>CAWCOV010000041.1:0-101747 GCA_963797255.1 uncultured Acidobacteriaceae bacterium | reverse complement strand
CAGAACCAAAAAAGCGAAGTCCCTAAACTCGAGATTTGGCTGAGTGGTTCACAACGGCGCGAATCATTCTGAGAATGAAATGACCTGAAGCACGCGCGCGATGCTGTCCTCGATAACAGCTCTTGGTAATGCGGTGAGCGCACGTCGGACGAATGGGTGACCCTGCACCAGGTGTCGTCAATCAATAGGTCGCGGCTCGCGAGATAGAGGCTTGTCGAAGTCGGGATCGAACGGAGCATGGTTCGGCTGGCAGACTGTCCCCATTGGCGGAACTGTTTTGGTGACTAAATATTTTGCGACAGCCTCGTCGATGCAGGAGCTAGCGTCGGCGTCGCTGGTGTGCCCGTATCCTTGAAGCGTAAGCAAGACAGCGTTTCCGAGCCGACGTGAGGCGAGGACGGAATTTGCGTATTTCGTTCTGGGATCATACCTATTGCCGATAACCAGGATCGGGTTCGCGGTTGTGACATTCCACGGGCCAGTGTATCGCTCCGCGCTTGGCGCCTGCCAGGAAGCGCACGGAGCCCAAAGCCACCAACCTTCTACTGTTCCGAGAAAATTGGTTTTAGTGAGATGCTGCATAACCCTCGGAAAGGTGAGGACCGTGCCGAGCGGTAGCAGCGGCTTATCAGCGCACTGCAGGGCCGCTGCCGGCACCAAGGCTGCCTGCAGGATATCTCGACTTTCGCGAAAAGCGATCGCAAGGTCGGAACCGTCGCCGTTGGCCGCCTGGTTGAGTTCGTCCGCGAGTTTGGGCCATTGTGCTGGCATACCAAGTAGAGTCCATATATCTACCAATACATCGCCGTAGCGCAGCTCGTATGGCGCAGGTCCGCGTGGTGCCGGTATTGGCCCACGACGGAGGCGCGCCAAGAGGGTTCGCACGCGGGAGGCCACGTCGCCATCACCGGCGAGCTTGCAATTTGCTGGCCCCGCCCGCTGACACAACGACAGGAACTTCTCAAACACCAAGTCGGTGTCTGCCCCACTGCTAAACATTGCCGCTTCAACTGACGTTGTGAACGAGACCGGATCCATGTTGGCATCCAGAATCATCGCCCGCACCCTGTTTGGGAACATGTTGGCGTAGGTCTGACCGAGGAATGTGCCGTACGAGAGGCCGCGGTAGGTTAGCTGTGAGTCGCCGACGAGTTGGCGCAGGTAATCGAGATCGCGAACCGTGTCCGCGGTGGAAATGTGCTCAAGCAACGATCCGCTCAGGGCAGCGCACCTTTGCACAAATGCGAAGGTCTTGGGCACATAAAGCCTTTCGCTTTCGGGGTCGACGGGATCGTCCAATTTTGACCCCAGAACTGCTCCATGCTCTTTTCGTTTTCAAAGCAACGGACATGTGTGCTTCCGCCCGTACCGCGCGGGTCCCAGCCGATCACATCAAACCGTCCTCCACTTAACTGGTCCAGGCCCTCTCCCCCCGCGAGCACGGCCGGAACGCCCGGCACCCCCGGCCCTCCATAGTTGACGAAAAGAGAGCCGATCCGCTCGTTGGTCTTGCTTGCGCGATGACGAGCCACTGACAATGTGATCTTCGGCCCGTCCGGATGATTCCAATCCAGCGGCACTTGTACCTCTGCACAATCAAGATTCGCAATATGCTGTTCGCAACTATGCCATGCGATTTTTGCCGGCGACAGGACTCTCGCCGAAGGCGCATCCGCAATCGCAGCATTTGCCCGGTAACTTCCGGCGAACGCGAAGCACACTAGGAGCGCGAAGACAGCCTGATGAGTCAAGCTTCTCGAAAAGAGGAACTTTAAAAAGGAAGACGTCATTCCCCTCGAATTTGCAACGTCCGTTTTGGACATCTCAGTCCTGGGCAACGCGCACAATACTCCATTGCTGTAACGCAGTCTGTTTGGGTTCACGGTTGCTCTCCTTCGTAACTGCAAAAGCTGGCCCGCGAGCCCTGGATGACGATTCCCCGATGGAAGATGACGCCTATTGAGATCTCGCCAGCGATCTTACTATTTCTTGAGTCAATGGAGTATTTTTCCGGCGGGTTGTGTCTTACGCCTGAGTCTGGGCGGATGGCTCACCCTCTCGATCGGAGAAATGATGGTCCCATCCTCCGCTGTGCGAAGGGGGATAGCGAAGGCCATCGCATTGCAACGGATCCAGATGGAAATCCGATACTCGAGTCACACGGCATTTTTGAAACCGATTTGACATCCCATTGGCGCATCTCGTACTTAGATGTAACTTCGATTCTCGGGACAAGGAACCGGCGAAATCGATAGTTATTTTGAGAAACTCATGAGTCTCGAGTTCCGATCGAATTGTTTGAATGCTAAGTCAGTGAGGAGCACCGGGGTGGAAAGGCTGAACTCAGCTGTGAGGCTGATTCAGAGAGCTACCCACGGAGGCTCCTCAGAGAGATTATGTATTACATCGGACTTGACGTTCACAAGAAGACGATCAGTTATTGCGTGAAGACGCAACCGGCAAGATCCATCAGGAAGGCAAGATCGGATCGACGCGACGCGAACTTGATGCCTGGATGAAGGGCCTTCCCCAACCCCGGATGATGGCGATGGTAGCGACGATCTTCACTGGCTGGATCTACGATCACCTGCTTCCGCATGCCGAAAAAGTGAAGGTTGCGCATCCACTGATGTTGCGCACTATTGCCGCGGCGAAGAGGAAGAACGACAAGATCGATGCCAGCAAGATAGCCGACTGCCTTCGATGTGATTTTCTTCCGGAGTGCTATATGACTTCGACCGAGATCCGTGACCGGCGACGAACGCTTCGCTATCGTGGACTGCTGGTGAAGCAGATGGTTCAGATGAAGAACCGGATCTTGGGTCTGTTGATGGAGACTGGTGTGAGCTACAACAGCAGCGACTACACAAGGTGGGCTACTTCACCGAGTTGATGTTGAGCAACGAAGAGATCGACTGTGTCAGACCGCTGTTGAGGCTGAGCCGGGAGACGATCACTCGGTCGCAGAAGCTGGCCGGGTCCAGGATCCGGTGCCCCGTCGCGAGTCCCGCAACTGCCTGACCACGGCCTTCCTGTACGGTTTTTCAGACACCTCTCCGACCTTGCCTCTGGATCGATTTCCACGACCAGCCACGGCCTCAGCTATCCCGCCGGAAGCGACAGTACCGCGATCCGCCGCACCATACGCCCAAAGAGCCGCCTCGTCAGATGGCTCTCCGCCAGCAAGAGCCAGTAGTAGCGGGCATGTTTCGAGACCAGCCGTCCGCCCGTCTTCACCGGCCGTTGCTGGAAGCTCGTGGCTGGTTGGTTGCATCCATCAGTCAGACTTGGCCTGCCGAGGATTTCGGAGGCACGCGGCAGCGACCAATTCTCGATTCGCTCCGGCAACTCCAGCCGCCGCCAAGATTCCCCAGGTTGTAGGGAGGGTTTCTCCGGAGTTCCGGTCGAATTGTTTCGGGGCTGGCAGAGAACACAAACTCGATATTCTTCGCGCGGACTCTTCGGCTCGAGACAGCAAACGGATGCGGTTCTGCTAATAGGAATCATCGGCCCAGTAGGCGCTTTTTGAGCAACGGGAACATTCTGATCAGTGCGTCAACTGCGCGCCCTCCCTCCCGCAGCGCTACCGTATCCCTGGCGCTTCCTCTTGACTCCCGCGATTAACATAGATGGTGGGCAATCCGTCAGTGTCGTTAGCAAGTGAGAAATGTCCGCTTTTGAGAACAAATGAAATGTCCGGTTTCATAAGTTAATAGCCGTAGAGGCGGTGGGAAAGTGTGAATCCCGCGTAGTGTGCGGGATTTGCAAGTGGTGTGGGAAAGTCTGCTTTTTGACTTTTCCATCCCACGTCTTTTCCACCGCCTTGATTTGTTTTTTGCTCAGCGGCGTAAAGAGCTTTCCTTCCGCGCTGTAGTGTCCGATGCGATGTCCAGCGATCATGAGGGTCAAGGTGGTGTCCAGATGCTGATGGATGATGGCCTTGCATCCGGCCAGGGTCGGGCGCCAGTGGGCACGCTCGAGTTGCATCACCAGGTTGTGAAAGCGCACGGTGTTGTCCCGATCAACCGTGCGCTCGTAGCGTTGCGTGAACACCATTTCCAGGTTCCTGTGCCGGCAGGATAGAAATGCTGTTCCTCGCTGCGCTGCCGGAACTGTAAAACGGCGGTTGAACTCCGCGATGTAGGTCCTATGTGAGAAACTCGTTGGCCCCTTCGAGAGTTCGGATCCCGCGCAATCGCAACTCCTGCGGCAGCCGTCCCTGCCAGGTAGAGAAGTTGCGCTCCGAGCGTCCCCGCGCCTGCGGAGAGTAGGACGGGATCATATGCACTCCCAGTTCCTTCATGGCACGGCCTAGCTGCGTAGGGCGCTCATAATCGACCTTGCCGCCGCTCTTCGGCGTCAGCCAGAAATGGGCTCCACGGTCGGAATAGAGTGAACAGAACAGCCCCTTCCGTTCGATCACCGCCCGCAACCCGGCCATCACGGTTGCCGTTGTTTCTTCTTCGGCCAGCTGCGCATAGTAGATCTCGCTGGTGGCATCGTCCAGGATCACGATCAGGTCGTGCCGGCGCTCATCCTGAAACCACTGGTGATCGCTTCCGTCGATGTGCAGCATCATCCCCGGCAGTGGACGCCGTTCACGCCGCCTGCGGTGCACGCCCCGCCTGGCCTTGCGCTTCACCAGGCCAGCTGCCTGCAGCGCCTGCTTGACCCACGTATAGCTCAACCCGATCTGATGTTCCTCGCCGAGCTTCTCATGAAAGTGCCGCACGTTCAGATCGAAATACTTGTCCCGGTACAGGCTCAGAACCTCTTCCGCCTGCGCCTTCGGCACTCGTCTGCTACTTGGCTTCCGCCGTCGCCGGTCCAGCAAGCCCTGGTACCCTTCCGCCTCATAGCGCGTCCGCCAGCGACGCATCTGCCGCTCGCTGATGCCGATCAACTCCGCTGCCTGACGCCACTTGATCTTGCCCGATGTGGCGCGTAACAAAACTTCCTGTAACTTCATCGCCCGCTCCGCCGCGGTCCTCGGATAGATCTCCATGCTCATGTGCATGGCTCCATCCTCGCCGCACGCTATGCGGACAGATCACTTGCTATATACACCGGACACATTATTAGCTAACGACAGTGGGCAATGCGTCAGTTACTGGTTGATAAACAAGCGGAATACATCCGCTCATCGCATTTTGTAACGCTAACGCGGTCTGATACCTTCATGGGTTGAACGTTAGTCATGAAGCCCCGTTCCGCATGAACAACCGAATTCGTTTGCGACTGTCAGCCATACAGATGTCCGTAATCTGGCCTGGCCTGGATTTGCTCGCGAAATCATACGTCGCTAAGCGAGATACGAAACACACGCTCTACGAATCTCCATTCCGGATTTACCCGCCTCCACGGGGATTAGACCGGGGCATTTTCCAGCCCCAGATTATGAATCAAATCGTCGACCTCCGAAAACGTCTTCGGGCCAAGGCGCGGGTTGGTGGGCGTGTGCAAATGGATGCGATCGAAATTCGCGCCGCGATCTATTCGGTCCGAGTGAATCTCAGCTATTGGCGAAGGGAAAGATACGTCAGACGTGGCTGGAGCTATGAGCTTAAGAGGAGATACGAACTCGACGCCGAATCATTAGACCTCTTGAAAATCAGGTCGCAGCGCGTAATTCGCTCTCTGGAGCGATACATGAAGAGAGCGAACCGTTCCCTGCTCAAGTCAGCCACCCGCGACGGATACGCCGCGATCATGATTGATTGGAAGGGCCATCTTCGTTGGATGCACCTCCACATTGCTTATTTCAAGCCGCTGCCTCCAGTAAACAGAAGTCGCAAACTTCGTCATCAGAAAATCCTCGATTCGTTGATGGTGCTGGCAGATCGTGGACTACAAAACGAAGGTTTTGAGCCACCAAAGTGGAGAGAACTCCGAAAGATGATGCGCTTATACGTTCGATCGGATCGACGCTGCCGAGAGGGTTTCACGACGAGGTTCTTGATGGAGAATTTTGGAAGACTTTATGCTACCTCGTACCTCGCGAGGTTCGTATTGCGACGACTAACCTTAAAGGAGTTGCCCCGATAATGATCCCAACTCGAAAAGTTGCTCTAAAGAAGCGTGTCAATAAAACCCAACATCGGCGGACTCTGCAAAGTCCGAAAGTGCGGAAGAAGGTCGCTGTCCTGCGAAAAGGTTGGACACGCCTGGGCGCTGTGCAGCGCGGACAGAGATTGTACGAGCTTGCTGCACTCGGCTGTTCAACTCGTGGACTTGCGGAAGCGTTCGGGAAATCCCCTACCAACATCCGACGACACATCATGCTGGCGAAGCTCCCGGATCAGTATCGCGAGGCCGTTCAATCCGGCGGATCTATAAAGAGGATTTTGGCGCAGAAGGCGGATGCTGATCGCCGGCAACGCCAGCGGGAACGGGTGAACGAGGACAGACAGACAGGCTCTTTGAGCGGTGAAGCCGCGACGTTGATCCTCGAATTCTGCCGAACGGGGAGAGGCCCGTGGAAGACACCCATACTTCCTTGGGATCTACCAGCACTCTTCACCAGCGTCAAAATGAATCTTTTGGACTTTGGACTACCCCGACAGCGATACTCTCGGGCACCAAAAAAGTCCGGTTGGAAGGCACTGTTAAAGGAGACTCGCCCTACCGACTACGAAGATGATCGTTGGTTGCCACACCATGGGGAATGGCTAGCAAACATCCTCTCGCTAAAATTCCCTGAGCAGCCCATATGGGAGCGTGCGCTAGAAAAGGCAGATGATCGCAAAAAGGAGCTCGTGCCAGTGAAGAAGACGCAGCTCGCCTCATATAATGCACGACTGGATCGTCTGGCCTGGATCTCTCAAGGACCCGCACCCCGAAAACGCGGCAGCGCGTATGAGTTAGAACGCCAAGGAAGGAAGTGAGGGACACGCTTAAGGCTGTGTGAAAAAGCCCTGCAAGCCTTCTGACACTCTGCGTGAGGCTGTCGTCCCAGCCGCTAACAACCAGGCATCCTTCTCGCATGTTCTGCCTAAAGTCGCTGGAACTTTCTCGCTTTCTCGAGTACCGCCAACGGATGGAACCGGATTCGAACTTTCAATCAGATCGCGAAGCTGCCGCTTGAGTTGTCTCAATCGAAAGATGTTGAGGCCATGGTTCGCAACGGAGATTCCTGCACGTACCACTCCAGGCGTCGCCGTAAGACTGGAGTTTTACGCGTCCGAACTGGACACGTGGCTGTTCGAAACCGAAGATGTATTTCCCGGAATGGGAAAGAGACCATTCAGCGAACAGTATCGTACTAAGGCGTTCCCTCTATTTGCTTCGTGTTGAGATTCGACGAGGATGAATTCAACAGTAACCAGAACTCCGCTGGCAAGGGATTAGCCGTGGTCCATGTTTTGGGGATTGTTTGATTGACGGAGATGTGTAGGATGGGGGACCGTGTCACGCACCAAAGCTGTAAGCACCATCGCACCCGGCATGCCGCGTGAGGCCTCTGGCCCCGGCGCGGCCTACGAAACCGAGCAGTCGGACGTCCTGACTCTTGAAGAAGCGGCATCTTTCCTACGCTGCCATCCGAAGACACTTCGGTTGGTGGCTATTCGAGGAGAAATTCCGAGTCGCAGAGTTGGATCGCTTTGGCGGTTCTCTAGAATCGTCCTGGAATCATGGATGCAACAAGCAGCCTGATTCACTCGACAGAACGACGGGCGATGAGACTTTACTCATCGCCCGTCGTGATTACTATTAAGTCATCCATCTCGCGATCAAAACAATTTGCTGGCTACCTTACGGTTCCCTCTTCGCATCCCTGGCGATATCGACTTTCCACCATAAATGTTCATTGTCGTATCGATATCCGCATGACGTAGAAGATCCTTCATCACACCAACACTGACGTCTGCATCCTGCATCCATCGTTTATAGCTATGCCGAATGTCGTGGAAGCCGATGTTTGAAACACCAGCCTTGGCAGCCGCAGGCTTGAGATGCTTGGACAACATGGTCGATGCGCTCATCGGTCCGCCTGTGGCTGGAGAGGGAAACACCCATTCCGACTTTGGATTCTGCTGTTTTCTCCAAGCATGCAGAGAGGTGGCAAGCAGATCAAACACGGGCAGATCGGCTTCCGATGAATCGGTCTTGGCGGACTCCTGGATGTTGCCGTGAGTAAATGCTCGGCGGATCAAGACTTGCTTTGCCTTCCAGTCAAAGTCTTCCCACTTCAGCGCCAATGTTTCACTAATGCGAAGGCCCAGACACCCGCAAACAAGGACAATCAAGTTGTAAGGAGGTATGAGCCACTTCATGACCGTCTTTAACTGCGCAGGCATTAAGATTGTGACCGGCTTCGCTCGCTTCGAACTTCCCTTCACCTTTACAAGGTTCATCGGGTTCCGTACGACCGGCATGTATTCCCAGAGCATCGCAAGATCAAGCAAGCGGGAGATAGCGCCTCGTGCATTTGCTTTGCGGGAAGCACCTACGGGGAGTGTGGTGAGCCAAATCCTAACCTGCAGCGCGGTGACGTTTGCCAGAGGTTCAGTTCCCCACCGCGGACGAAGGTGGGTCTCGATCATGCCTCGATTTGTTTCCTGAGTAGAGAGCTTCAGCGTTGGGAGTTCTTCGGCAATGTAGCGATCCATCACTTGTCCGAAGGTAATGGCAATTCTTCCCGCCGAGAGTGTCGGCGTTTAAGGCCGCGAGCTGTCCCTCTACGGCCTTTCGAACATCGCGCTCTGTCTTGTAGAGTGTGCCGTCGAACAACTGAGACCTGGCTTTACGGTGTCCCGATTCGTCGGTAGAGTAGTATCTGAACTCCCAAGCGAAACCTTGGGAACGGGTGACTTTACGAACACTGCCAACCTGATACCGTTGCTTGCTGAATCTCATGGTTGCGCCCGCGCGCATCGCGATTGTGCAACCATTTTAGCTTCAATGGGTTTATATGGGTTGGATGGCCGTCTTAATCGTAACGTAAGTTATTGACTATAAATAGGATGCGGGAGTAGTTCAGTGGTAGAACGCCAGCTTCCCAAGCTGGATGTCGCCGGTTCAATCCCGGTCTCCCGCTCCATTCAATTGTGATCGATCCGGATCTCATTCCGCCGATACCCAGCGATCAATTCACGTCGCGCTGTTCCCTATTCGTTATCTTCCTGGGCATTCTTCTTCGTTGGCATCGCATAGCCCCCAACCAGGCGCGCCACCAGAACAGCGAGATACAGTTGTCCAAGGATCGCTTCTCCCACCGCAAGGCCGCGAGCAATCGGAGACACGGGAACTATGTCTCCATATCCCAGCGTTGAGAGCGTTACAAAACTGAAATACACAGCCTGTTGCATTGCGAGCTTAACCTCGAGCATCCCGTACCCTTGCATGAAAAAGGACCCCCTCGCGAAGTCTTCAACGATCCAATAGAAGAGGGCGAAGAAGTAGCCCGCGAGGAGGTATGCACTCAACGCAGCAAAAACGTGCTCCGAATTCGGCTTGCCGCCTTTTAGAGTGAAAAGGAAAGAGTTCAATGCCGCAGCAAATGCGAGGATGATAAAGAGGACAACCCCCGCGTGGGAAGCCCAGTGAGAATCACTTAGATATGCGAATATCCGCAACATTGATCCAGCAAGGACAATTGCGAGGAGCATATATCTCGCTCGATGGCTCGCAGCACTGATCGCGGCCGTAGAAAGGCTCAGCATGATCAGCACATCTGAAAAGATCCCGGAAAAATTAAAAGTTTGAATAAGCGGTGAGAGGAAAAGCGCTAGAAGCAAGGTGATAAACAGTATGCGAAAACGAACGGATAGATAGCTTCGACTCATGCGATGCCAGGAGGTATCCATCCACTTTTTTTCGCGTGTCCCCACCACTGTCTCCGCCTCTCTAATTTATCCTGCTTGCAGTGCGCGGCTTCCACGCGCATGCTCCGCGGACTTGATACTCATTCAGAACCGGTCCACTACACATGCGTCGCGGAACAGAATCTTGAGTTCACTTCCATATTGAATATCAGTCTTTTTCCCGCATTAGCATTGCCTTGGCCTCGACAAGTTCTTCCATCTTCTTCGAGTCCACCGTCGGATATTTAAGGTTCAAGGAAGCGATAGCCTCGATAATAGCTGCCGCCACAACAATGCGGGTATACCACTTATTATCGGCGGGAACCACGTACCACGGGGCATCTTCTGTCGCGGTTGCACGAATTGTCTCCTCGTAGGCTTTTGCGTATGCGTCCCAGTGCCCACGTTCCTTCAAGTCGGAGGACGAAAATTTCCAATTCTTTGATGGATCGTTCAGCCGTTGCAGGAAGCGCCGCTTTTGCTCCGCAGGAGAAACGTGAAGGAAGAACTTGCGAATGACAGTCCCGTTATCTGTTAGATGTTTTTCAAATGCACGGATGTCCTGATAGCGCTGATCCCAGATCTTCGAAGTTATAAGCTTCTCGGGGAGCCGTTCTGTCTTCAGAATTTCCGGATGCACCTTCACCACCAGCGTCTCCTCATAATAGGAGCGATTGAAAATCCCGATTCTGCCGCGTTCGGGTAGCTTGTTCTGGCAGCGCCAAAGGTAGTCGTGGTCAAGATCCTCAGAAGATGGCGCTTTGAACGAAGCGACCTGGCAACCCTGCGGATTTATACCCGACATCACGTGTTTGATTGCGCCATCTTTTCCGGCCGCATCCATTGCCTGAAAGATCAGCAACACCGACCACTGGCGATTCGCGTAGAGCACATCTTGAAGTTCAGACAGCGCATTTATCCCAAGGGCAAGAGCCTCCTTCGACCGCGGCTTGGCCTCGGCTTGAAACCTTCCCGTGCTACTTGGGTCGTATTTTTTAAGAGAAAATTTCTTGCCATTGGAGACCCGATACGGCTTTGAGAAATTCGTGGAGAGCTTTACAACTTCCTTTAGGTTTGGCGATTCTGTTGCGATAAGCTTGCGCATTTTTTTCTTTGCTTTTGGCATCCCATTCGCTCTCTTTCTCGTTCCCAGGCAAATCAAGCAAAGGTTCCAGTCATCAAAGGAAGGCAGATATTCTGCTTTGCATTTTTGGGATCGCGCAGGATCATAACATGCTGAACGGTGTGAATCGATAGCAGCGCATCTTCCGGCGCGAATCGGTTTATGGTCGTATGTGAGATTTTATGTGGATCAGGCTCTAAATATGCAACTGGACCCATTTGTTCACAAAACTGGAACACTATTTGAAGGAAAATAGTACGTTTACCAGGTGTGATTTGAAACACACCTTGCAAATTCCGAGGAGAAATACAGTAGTTTTTACAGTCGGCGACTCTTGCGGAAAACGAGATAATGGATTAGTGGAATTCCCTTTCCCTTACGGGTTTGCCCGGATACTGCGAGGTTTGTTGTGGCGCTCGTTTGTCTTCACGATCGTGCTCGCAGTTCCATGCCTTCAACTTTGGGCTCAGACCTTATCAAATACAGATGGTCCATTGAGCGATGTCGCTGTAAACACAGCCTATGCGGATTTGCCTGCCGCACCATTGCCGACCCACCTCAGCATGACGTCGAATGACTTCTCTCCTTCAGCCGACGAGGACGTTCTACCTCCGGACAAACTGGAAATTCGGCCCATCATCCTTACAAGCAAGAGCCCTGCACCAAAACCCAACCAGACCGGAATAGCCTGGAAGGATCTTACCTTTGCCTCACTTAATTTCCTCGTTCTACAACACGCGTTCCGGATAGGAACCGAGCAAGGTACCCGGGATGATTTGGGCGGCCCTTTTCTGTCGGGCTATTTTAATGCGGTGGGAAACCTGCACGGTTGGGCGGATGGCGACGAATTCTATGTCAACTACGTTGGCCATCCAATGGAGGGTGCAGTCTCCGGCTATATCTGGATACACAACGACCGCCGGTTCAAAGCGGCGGTCATCGGCAAAAACTCCTTGTACTGGGAAAGCCGGATGCGCGCTACCGCTTTCTCCTACCTCTATAGTGTGCAATTTGAAATCGGTCCCGTCAGCGAAGCTTCAATTGGAAATATTCAGAGCTTATATCCGCAGCAGGGGTTCGTGGATCACATCGTCACCCCGGTCATCGGCACCGGATGGATCATGGCAGAAGATACCGTCGATAAGTACCTAATGACGCGATTCGAGCGAAAGGTACAAAATCCATATATTCAGAGCATTGTCAGGGGCATCGTGAACCCCGCACGTTCCTTTGCCAATATGATGGAGCTCCGAACACCCTGGTCACGCGACACGCGGCCAAGTCCATTTAGTGGACATCTGCAGGAGTTTTACGAAGCCGATGCTGAGGGATTCGTCCAGCCTCAGGAGTTACCGGATCGGCCAATGGAAGGCGAATTTGGTGTGCCGCTTATACAGGTGGCGATGAATGCCAGGTCCGATTTGTACTGGACGAACAATGGAGTTCAGCCGTGCGTGGGCGGCGGTGGAGTAGCCACGATTCAAGCGCGGCGGCAGTTGCAGCTGGTGGCTGATGTAGGCGGATGCAAGGTGCTTGACATGTCGGACCGCTGGAGTGGCGACACACTCACCTACACAGCCGGCACGCGCTGGAGCCCGGCGCCCGCTTCGCGCTGGAGTCCATTTATCCAGGTTCTCGCGGGCGGCATGGCGGGGAGCTACGAACGAGATCGTGTTAACACTCGAGACGCCGAAATGAAACTCGTGTCGAGTACAGCCGAGGTTGTAAACACCAATGACTTCACGATGAAATTTGGTGCAGGACTGGATTACCGGCTACATCCACTCGTGGCACTGCACCTGGCAACATTCGAATACAAACACGTCTGGACACCGCAGGATGCATTTCTTCCGGTCAGAAACGGTATGAGCATGAGCGCCGGAATTGTTTTGCGCTGAAGGGAACAGACTAACGGTTCCCTCAGCGAGGGTGCGAGGACTGTCCTCGACTAGAAGACGTGAAGAAGCATCAGGACGACCAGAATCACCAGGATCAGGCCGATGCCGCCGCTCGGATAGTACCCCCAACCTCTGCTATAGGGCCAAGAGGGAAAGGCGCCAATCAACGCCAGCACCAGCAGGATAATCAAAATCGTAATCATTGAACTTCCTCCGCGTTCGAATAACAATCGCACTTCACTGGATGCGTTTTTCGTTACGGGAAGATGCTTGTCCAATCAATCTAGACGTTGAATTGATTCAACTTTCAGCCAGCGCATGTGCGCGGGAGAATATCTTCGCAAACATCGGACGTGTGAGGCGCCCTGTGTTGGTGTTCTGCAGCGATGGATGATAACTGGCGATCACCCAGCGGTCTCGCGAAATCTGATATTCCGCGCCATGCGCGAAAAGATAAGCTGACCGTCGCTCGATTTTTCCCGCTCTGACCAGATGAGCGAGATGCGCATCAAAAGCGATTCGGCCCAGGCACACAACAACGCGAAGGCGTTTCAACAGCGCGAGTTCGTCGTCGAGGTAGCTCGAGCAGTTTGCGATCTCCTCAGGTAGCGGCTTGTTGCCCGGCGGCGCGCAACGTACCGCGGCGCTGATCCAGAGATCATGCAGTTTCATCCCGTCTTCCCTTGACGTGGATTTTGCCTGCGAAGCAAAACCTGCATCATGAAGGACCGGATACAGGAAATCTCCCGATCCGTCACCGGTGAAAGGGCGTCCCGTTCTGTTCGAGCCATGCGCCCCTGGTGCCAGACCGAGGATCATCACCCGCGCCTCGGGATCTCCGAACGATGGCACCGGCCGTCCCCAATACTCCCATGTCGAGTAAGCCCGCCGGCGAACCGAGGCTACCTGCGAGCAGTGCGTGCGCAAACGGGCGCAGCGTTCGCAGGAGACGATTTGCTGGTTCAGCTCATCAAGGGTATTGAGAGAGATCTTGGGCATTCGCTGATTTTAATGCCAAGTGCGCCGCTTTCCCGCGTCGCGTAGAATGGGGTCGATTTTCTATGGGCAGCGCCCGGGTGTTAATCTTCGTCGTCCGGGAAACGTCTCCCGGATGAGAACCATCTCGTAATTTCAAGAGGGACCAGAACCATGCACAAGGGATTCATTCGCAATCAGGTCGTCATTACTATGGCGGCGGCGAGCCTGTTCGCCGTCGGCTGCAAACAAGCCGCGCCGCCCCCGGAGGCTGCCAAGCCCGCTTCCCCGTTCGCTGTGGCGGAACCGACAGATATGGGTGGACAGAAGATCGTTAAGCTCGAACGGAAGCCCACTTCGAACGGGACAAAGCCCGAATTTCTTAGCGCAACCATTCTCCCCGGCCGGGGCATGAATCTATACCAGATCAAAGCCAATATCCCTGGCAAAGGCGTCGTGGATGTTTTTACATCACCCTCTCTGGCCGACGCCGCCAACATTCTGAACGGCAACGAAGCAGATGCCAACGGAATTAAGAGTTTCAGCCTGGGTGGGGCCTTCCTGGTTCCCTACCCCAACCGGATTCGCGGCAAGCTCTCTGAAGACAATAAAATGCTGACGACAACCTGGCATGGCAAGACGCTCACCTTGCCTGCAAACTGGTCAGGCAAACTTCCGAAGGCGGAAAAGCATGCCATTCATGGGCTGATCCTCGCGAAACAGACTGACAACATCCAAGTCAGCCCGGATGGCGCGTCCATAACAGGTATCATCCATGCCGGAAATTTTGGCGGATACTGGCTCTCCGAGACCGACTTAACCATCGTCATCGCCTTGACTGAGGATGGCGTCGAAACCACGATCACCGCGAAAAACGTAGGAAAAGAGCCCGAGCCTATGGCCATTGGCTGGCATCCCTACTTCAACCTGCCGAGCGGCGATCGCACCCAGGCCCGACTGCACGTTCCTGCGGATGTCATGGCGCAGGTAAACAACTACGACGACGTCTTCCCGACCGGGAAGCTGGTTCCAGTCAAGGGAACTCCCTATGACTTCAACGCTCCCGACGGTAAAGCGCTCGCCGATCAGTTCCTCGACGACAACTTCGCCCATCTCAAGCGCACAAAGGGAGTGGTTGTGGTGGATGTGATCGATCCCGCTGCCAGCTACGGTATTCACATCGAAGGCCTCTCCCCGGAGATAAAGACCGTTCAGGTCTACGCGCCCAAGGAGAAGTCATTCATCGCAGTTGAAGAGCAGTACAACTTTGCCGATCCTTTCAGCAGTGTCTGGAAGGGCATGGACACTGGGATGGTGACGCTGAAGCCCGGCGATTCCACCACCTGGAAGACACGCCTACAGCTATTTACCCCGGCCCCTGCCAAATAGAGATCGGTGAGGGCCGACAAGACGTGGGGAGAGGCGCTGGTTGAGACCTCTCCCCTGCTTTCCTGGCGAAACTTTCTCCCGTTTCTTTCTGTCTCTTAGTACGACTACCTATGGCCCTGATCCGGTGTATGTGCTGTGGATATAAGACTCTCGGAGCGCCCGCCTCCATGGGTCTTTGTCCCGTTTGCTGGTGGGACGACGATGGTCAGGACGACTCCGATGCCTACGTTGTCCGAAATACGGCCAACGGGTCTCTAAGCCTGGCCCAGGCCCGCCAGAACTACCAGCAGATTGGCGCTTCGGATGCACGCTTTCTTCAGCACGTCCGCGTTCCTCTTCCCGAGGAGTTCTAGCAGCCATCCGGTTCGCTTCCGGACGTGAACATCACTGGATATACGTCAAGTTGATTCCCCTGTTGATTGCGTCCTCTTTTCCCTCAGGCCGTGGTTTGACCCCCTTCGGAAAGCCCCTTACCATGGAGAGTAGACCGTCCAACTCCGCATCTCTCTGTAAGGGGCGGCATTCGCGCCGCGATGCAATTCTCTAGAACGTTGGACGCACGTATCTGGAAGGCACACGTTGAGCTCAACTGAGACACTCGAAACCACTCCGAATCCGGAATTGAACCCCACCGCCGACACCGGGCAGGAACTTGCACACGCCCACGAAGGCCACGATCATGAGGGGCACGATCACCAACATAGTCATGGACCTGTCCTGAACCCTGCTTGCCTGCGCGAAGTCACGATTGAAGTGCCGGCAGAAGATGTCAGCAAGTCCTTCAAGGAAATCACTCGGCGCTATCAGAAGCAGGCGCGCATCCCTGGCTTCCGCTCCGGGAAGGTTCCCGAGTCGCTCATCCGCACTCGCTTTGCCGATCAGATTCGGCAGGACGTGATGGAAGCCCTGGTACCGGAACGCTTCCGCGAAGCCATTGAGCGGGAGAAGATTCAGCCCGTCTCACAGCCACAGGTCAGCGGGCTGAAAATCGAGGACGGCCAGCCCATCGAATGTAAGGCCGCTTTCGAGGTATTGCCAACCTTCTCCGTAGAGGGTTATCAGGATGTAAGGATCGCGAAGCCTGAGACCGATCTCACCGAGGAAGAGTACCAGTCCGAACTTGAGCGTGTGCGTGATTCACGCGCCGCAATGGAGCCCGTAACCGAAGATCGCGCGCTGGTCGATGGCGACTGGGCGCAGATTACGTTCCACGGCGAGTTCAAGACCGACGGTGAAGCGGCACCAGCGGGCGAACCTGTAAAGGGTGAAGACGTGGTGATCGAAGTCGGCGGCAAAAATACGTTGGAGTCATTCAACGATGCGCTGCGAGGCGCAAAGCCGGGGCAGGAATTGAAATTCGAGGTCACCTATCCTGCAGACTTCAATGAGAAGAACCTTGCTGGTAAGACCGTTGCCTACGACGTCGAAGTAAAGGCAATCAAGAGACGCGTTGTACCCGAATTGAACGACGACTTTGCCAAGGAACTGGGCGAGTACGAAACCCTGGATGCGTTCACGACGAAATTTCGTGAGCACCTTGGAAACGACAAGCGCCGCCGGTTAGAAGCGGAAGCAAAAGACAAAATGATCGAAGCGCTGATCGCCAAATACGACTTCCCTGTTCCGGAGACATTGGTGCAGCAGCAGGTGGATGCACGCATCGACCGTGGCCTGCGCGCTCTGGCTCAGCAAGGAATGCGTCCGGAAGATATGCGCAAACTTGATTTCGATCGGCTTCGGAATGCTCAGCACGATTCCGCGTTGAACGAGGTCAAGGGCTCCATGATTCTGGATCACATCGCGGATGACGAGAAGATCGAAGTCCTTCCGGATGAAGTGGAGCAGGAGCTACAGATCATTGCATTGCAGACAAGGGAACCGGTAGAAGCACTGCGGGCGCGTTTGACGGAAGACGGCAGCATAGCTAGAATCCGGGAACAATTAAGAAGAGAAAAGACGGGAAATCTGCTGTACGACAGACTGGTTTCCTGAGCAGTTTTGTGCGGGATTGTATGCCTGGGCCGGCAGAGCTGTACACCGGCTCCTGACTCCACGTTATCCACCGGAACGGTTGGTTCCGGAGAGCGAGAGTAAGAGAAAATGGCACTAGTACCCATGGTCATTGAGCAGACGAGTCGAGGCGAACGCGCCTACGACATTTATTCCCGTCTGCTCCGCGATAATATTATTTTTCTTGGTACCCCGATTGATGATCAGATCGCTAACCTGATCATTGCCCAGATGTTATTTCTCTCCGGCGAAGATCCGGAAAAGGATCTCCAGCTTTATATCAATTCCCCCGGCGGATCGATCACTGCAGGCTTGGCAATCTATGACACAATGCAATTCATCAAGAATGACGTTGTGACGTATTGCATTGGCCAGGCGGCGAGCATGGGTGCTTTTCTTCTCATGTCCGGTACGCAGGGCAAACGTTTTGCTTTGCCCAACTCGCGAATCCTCATCCACCAGCCATCGATGGGCGGGCTCTCGGGTCAGGCAACGGATATCGATATTCACGCTCGCGAGATTCTTCGCATTCGTGAGATCACAAACCGGTTGATGTCGAAGCATACCGGCCAGTCGTTGGAACGAATTGAAAGAGACGTCGAGCGCGATTTCATCATGAATGCCCCGCAAGCCAAGGAATACGGCATCATTGATGAAATCATCGACAGGCCTCGAACCTGAGGTCGAAGTCGGGACAGATGTACCAGAAGGAGTTGCAGCATGAAAACACGCACGGGATCTGACGACACACTTCGTTGTTCGTTCTGTCACAAATCGCAGGACGCTGTGGCGAAGTTGATCTCATCGCCCAGCGATTATCCTCGTGCTTACATCTGCGATGAATGCGTTGCCGTCTGCAACTCCATTCTGGAAGATGATCGCAGCTGAAACTCAGCCAGGAGCAGCCCCAGCCCACCTGCCCAAACCGCAGGAAGTGAAGGCGTTTCTCGATGAGTATGTAATCGGACAGGACCAGACCAAGAAAAAGCTGGCAGTGGCCGTCTACAACCACTACAAGCGCATCCAGATGAACCGGACGCGCGGCAACGATGTGGAGCTATCCAAATCCAACATCCTGCTCGTGGGGCCCACCGGAAGCGGAAAGACTCTGCTGGCTCACACTCTCGCGAAGATGCTCGATGTGCCGTTCGCAATCGTCGACGCAACCACGCTTACTGAAGCCGGGTATGTTGGCGAAGACGTCGAAAACATAATCCTCAAGCTTCTGCAGGCTGCGGATGGCGACGTTGCCCGCGCACAAACGGGAATCATCTACATCGACGAGATCGACAAGATCGGTCGCAAAGACGAGAACCCCTCCATCACCCGCGACGTGTCCGGGGAAGGAGTGCAGCAGGCACTTCTCAAGATCCTTGAAGGCACGGTCGCGAATGTTCCGCCACAGGGCGGACGCAAGCATCCCCATCAGGAATTCACCCCCGTCGATACCACCAACATTCTTTTCATCTGCGGTGGAGCTTTTGTCGGCCTGGAAAAGGCGATCGGGCGCCGAATCGGCAAGAAAGCTCTTGGCTTTAAGGCTCTGACCGAAAAAGAGACCCTCGAGGCCGCTACGGCACGCAATCAGCGCGACGCCGAACTACTCCGCCAGGCCCAGCCACAGGACCTCATCAAGTTCGGATTGATCCCCGAGTTTGTCGGACGTCTGCCCGTCATTGGAATTCTGGACGAGCTCGATGAAGCTGCTCTTGTCGAGATTCTAACCAAGCCGCGTAACGCAATCATCAAGCAGTACCAACGGCTCTTTGAATATGAGGATGTCCAGCTAAGCTTCACGGACGAAGCGGCCAAGTCCATTGCACGCGAAGCGTTGCAGCGGAAAGTCGGAGCACGCGGTCTGCGAATGATCCTTGAAGAGCTGATGCTTGACCTTATGTATCATCTTCCCAGCAACAAGAAGGTCAAGGAACTTGAAATTACCGCGGAAATGGTGGCCAAGCGCGATCTTTCCGTAACTTTGCTTGAGAAGGCGGGCTAAACGGTTCCCAGCGACGAATCGATTTGTGTTATGTTTTCCCCTCGATAGTGAAGTCTAATAACAGGTTAGGAATGCTCTTATTTCTTTCACGCCACGAAACCAGCACTTGGGTTTCGCATCGAGTTGGGGCTTTCCTCATCTAAAGGTAGAAACAGGAAGCGAAAGGGAAACGGCGTGACACAAGCCAAGGAAAAACGAGACAAGAACGAACTCCGCAAGCTTCCCATGATGCCGATTCGGGACATGGTGATCTTCCCGTACATGATGCCCCCCTTTGTCGTGGGCCGCGAATCGAGCGTCCGGGCCCTTGAAGAAGCACTTTCCGGCGATCGCAAGATCTTTCTCGCGACGCAGCACGATGCCAGCGTCGACGAACCCCGCCCGGAAGATATCTACACTGTCGGAACCATTGGCAACATCGTCCAGAGCGTAAAAATGCCGGACGGCAACATCAAGGTTCTGGTTGAGGGACTCGAGCGAGCCAAGGCAGTCGATATTACTGACTCTGACGGTTTTTTTGTCGCCACCGTACGCACCGGCGCCATCCAGCTTGAAGTCACGCCCGCAAGTTGAACAGTTAATGCAGCGCGTGACTTCCCTGTTCGAGCAGTACGTCAAGCTGCAGCAATCGCTGAACTACGAGACGATGATTGCCGCCGTCCGCATGGACGAGCCCGCGAAACTCTCGGACACCATCGCCGCCAATCTGCAACTCTCTATCGAAGAAAAGCAGGAACTGCTGGACATCTTCGATCCCGCCGATCGCCTGGCGCGAGTAGCCGACGTTCTCGATGTCGAAATCGAAAAGCTGAACATGGACCGCAGCATCCAGTCGCGCGTAAAGCGGCAAATGGAGCGGGCTCAAAAAGAGTACTACCTCAACGAGAAGATCAAGGCGATTCAGAAGGAACTCGGCCGCGGCGAAAAGAGCGAGTTCGACGAGCTGAAGAAGAAGATCGAGCAATCCGGCATGCCGAAGGATGTCTTCGACAAGGCGATTCTCGAACTGAAGAAGCTCGAAGCTATGCCGCCCATGTCTGCGGAGTCGACCGTCTCGCGCAACTATCTGGACTGGCTGCTTGCCGTGCCGTGGAAGAAGAAGTCGAAGGAAACGCGCAGCATCGATCACGCTGAAAAGGTCCTGAACGAGGACCACTACGGCCTGGAAAAGATCAAGGAGCGCATCCTCGAATTTCTCGCCGTTCGCCAGCTGGTAAAGAATCCCAAGGGCTCTATCCTGTGCTTCGTCGGACCTCCGGGCGTCGGCAAAACTTCGCTCGGAATGTCCATCGCGAAGGCAACAGGACGCAAGTTCGTCCGCATGTCGTTGGGCGGAGTTCGCGACGAGGCGGAAATTCGTGGTCACCGCCGTACTTACATCGGCGCGCTCCCCGGTCAGATCATCCAGTCGATGAAGAAAGCTGGCACACGCAACCCGGTATTCATGCTGGACGAAGTCGACAAGATGGCCTCGGACTTCCGTGGCGACCCTGCATCGGCGCTGCTTGAAGTTCTTGATCCGGAGCAGAACACAAGCTTCCAGGATCATTACCTCGACGTCGAATACGACCTCTCGCAGGTTCTCTTCGTCGCCACCGCCAATGTGCTTCACACCATCCCCGGGCCGCTACAGGACCGCATGGAAATTCTCCGCCTGCACGGCTACACCGAGGATGAGAAGCTCGAGATCGCTAAACAGTATCTACTGAAGAAGCAGCGCGAGGCCACTGGCCTTAGCGAGAAGAACATCGTCTTCAGCGACGACGCGATCGTAGAGATCATCCGCGGCTACACCCGCGAGGCGGGCGTCCGTAACCTCGAACGCGAGATCGGGAA
Source organism: uncultured Acidobacteriaceae bacterium (assembly GCA_963797255.1). GTDB lineage: Bacteria > Acidobacteriota > Terriglobia > Terriglobales > Acidobacteriaceae > JANXZS01. The sequence continues at coordinate 80,714 of CAWCOV010000041.1, read as the reverse complement.
TATCTGCCGCAAGGTCGTGCGCCGCGTCATCAAGAACGGCATCAAGCACAAGGAAGAAATCACCGCCGCAAACGTGAACACGTTCCTCGGCGTTGCGAAATTCCGCGACTCCCAGGTAAACGAGAAGAGCGAAGTTGGGCTCGTTACTGGACTTGCCTGGACCGAGGTTGGTGGAAGCATCCTCTCTACCGAAGTTCAGGTGCTCGACGGAAAAGGCAAGCTCACGCTCACCGGGCAACTTGGCGATGTTATGCAGGAGTCAGCGCAGGCCGCTCTCTCCTACATCCGGAGCCGCTCGCAGCATCTCGGTTTGCCGAAAGATTTCTATCGCGCCGTGGACATTCACATTCACGTGCCTGAGGGCGCCATCCCCAAGGACGGTCCATCCGCAGGCATAACCCTCGCCACGGGTCTCGCAAGTGCTCTCACCAAGATTGCGGTGCGTCGCGACCTCGCAATGACTGGCGAAATCACGTTGCGCGGCAAGGTGCTGCCGATTGGCGGATTGAAAGAGAAGTTGCTGGCCGCCCATCGCGCCGGCATCTTCGAAGCAATTCTGCCGAAAGAAAATGAGAAGGATCTTGCGGACCTTCCGGAAAATCTGAAGAGCGTGATGAAGCTGCATTTCGTCGATCAGATGGACGAGGTGCTGAAGATTGCTCTGGAAGCTCCACTTCCGGATCTGACGGAAGAGACGCCAGAAGTGCTCGCTTCGGTGCCTCCACCGCCTTCTCCGGAACAACGTGCCCACCAGTAGCCAAAGAAAAATCTAACATCAGTAGCCGCCGGCAGGTTCCCACCTCCGGCGGTTTCTGCGTGGTTCGCCGAGTGGCGCCCGTATACTGGAAATATTCATGCGACTCTTCCCACGCTTCCTGCTCTCCGCGCTGGCCCCCGAACAGTTCCCGCAGTCCGCGGTACCGGAGGTCGCCTTTCTAGGCCGCAGCAATGTGGGCAAGTCGAGTTTGATTAATGCGCTGGTTGGCTCCAAAGAAGCCAAGGTCTCCTCGACACCGGGCCGCACGCGCGCCATCAACTTTTTTGCGCTCTACGATGCTCCGCAGCAGCACAATCCTCGATTTCTCTTCGCGGATTTGCCCGGCTACGGCTACGCCAAAATTTCAAAATCCATCTCGGCGGAATGGCCAAAATTCATTGAGCCTTATCTCGCGAACCGGGCTCCGCTCGCCATGTGCGTTTGCCTTGTGGATAGCAGAATCCCGGCCCAGCCAAGCGACGCCCAGCTGATCCGATACCTCGCAGAAACTGGCCGCAAGTACCTCGTCGTCGCGACCAAGGCTGACAAGCTTTCGGGAAATACCCGCGTCAAGGCTCAGTCAACTTTGAAAGCCGACCTTCAAGTGGATAAGATTTTGATGATCTCAGCGAAGACAGGCGCTGGCATGAAAGAGCTGTGGGCGGCGATTGAAACAGCTGCCGATGAGGCATCGGCTCAGAAGTAAATCTCCCGCATCGAACGCAGGGTCCACGGCCTACGACAACGGCACCACGGATATGCGCTCTTCCCTATCGCGTCGGCGAATTACAACATCCGTTTCGATTTTGCCGTCTCTTTGCGCTGTCCGAATCGCGTCAACAAAAGCTACGTACTCTTCTTCCGTCATGTCGACGTAGCGAATGGATTGAGAACGCCGCCCGAGGTACCTGGGAGCCAGATGGAGCCAGCGCCTGCGCGTTTCGTCGCCCAACCCCTCTGCAGCAACGCTGTCGAGCTTCGGCAACCAGAGCACGGGATAGTCCGGCACACGCCAGTACACACCGTTGACAGATTTCACTGGGACGGCTGGCAACAATGCCTCACCGCGAGTGATGAGCTTCGCGATCGCATCCGGCTGTGCGCTAGCTTCCTCCTCGGATAACGCCAGTACGTCGGGCTGGACGCCTCTCGAAACGAATTCCTGGATGGTGTCGGCAAAGTCCTGCCGCAGGCACACCGCAACGGGCAGCTTCTTGCGGATTTCATTCTTCAAAATTCGCAGAGCCTCATCCAGGCTGTTCACGATAAAGTCACAGACATTGTTACGTATGATCTGCTTCACCTGCTCTTCGTCCGATGAAACCCCTAACGTCGCAGCGCCCGCGATACTCGCTGCCAGCACGGTTTTCGACGCACAATCATCCACTGTTCCGCAAAATACCAACCGGCCAGCAAGGGCTGTATGGAACTTCGTCTCAGCAAGCTTTGTAAGCGCAGCAAAGCGCTCGTACACAGGCGCGGGATCAAAAACGCTATCGAGATTGATCAAAGCAGAATGTTCCGTCATAGTCACGCGGTGTAAGCACCTGGCACTCAGGACGCCATGTCCTCTTCAATTCACCGACTCATCACCAGGTGTTATAGAGTTCCCCGGTGCTGGATGCTTCCTGCGATCCGCTATGCACGTCATCTATTCCGGGTTCCGTCTGGTCCAGGGAATGCAGGGAGTCGCTCGTATCCGCCACCCAGGTGGTGTTGCTGCGCGTCATGGGGTCAACGGGGAGTGCCTTCAGATATCCCGCCTGCACAAGATCGTCCAGCGATTGCGGCGCTTTTTCCTTGTCCACCGTATAAGCATCGATTGCCTGCCGCAGCACGTGCAGATCCTCTTTCAGAACGGCTTCCTTCGCGCCCTTCAAGGACGAGAGATAGTTGGGCACGGCAATCGCCATCAGAACGCCGATGATCAGCATCACGATCATCAGTTCGACCAGTGTGAATCCCGACACGTTTTCTGCGCGGCCGGTGCTGTCCAACTGTCCACGTTTCTTCAACCGAGAAGGAAAAATCAAACCCAAGCGTCTCACCATTCTGAATACTTCGTTCCGTCTATAGCCGTACGTTGCGATTTGGAGTAAACGTCGAAGACGTTCTGCCCGCCCCACGAATCGCCCTTTGGGTCATCCTGCATGGACCGCAATCCCCACTCCGCTTTGCCTGTCATAGGATCGACCGGGACACGCCGCAGAAACTTCACCTTCTTGCCCTGAACGTCTACTCCGTTGACAAGGGTGTCCAGGTCAGGGGGATAGCCTTCCGTGTCGATCTTCACCTGGAAGCCGCCCTTTTCTGCAGCGTCCTTGTAGTGATCGATGGCGTCGCGCATCTGCCAAAGGTCGTAGCGCAATTCGCGCTCCTTCTCCCGCTGTACCCTGAAGCGCGCAACCGGCACGGCGATGGTGGCAAGCACGGCCAAAATTGCAACCGTAACAATCAGTTCCACCAGGGAAAGCCCGGCCTCATTGCTCCGCGGCATTTGCCGATACCTCAAGCCATTACTCCACATGCACAACTGCTGGCGATCCTACTGCTTGAATTGCCTGCTGCGCACTGTTCTTGGCGCCGGGTCGAACAATGGTGATGTTCGCATCTCCTGGCGCTTTCGCCTGGAACGTCAGAATGCAAACGGTTCCCGTTCCTGTTACACCGCTCACACCCGGCGGCCTGGAAGCAGAGATCGCCACTCCTCCGGCACCGTCGTCTCGATGAACCAGTGCGACGGATTGCCCATCCCTGCCGAGCAGCGTTCCCGCGTCCACGTTCGTCAGCGCAAGCTTACTGGCGTCGTATTGAATCTGCATGGGAACGGAATAAATGTCCTGTCCGCCAAATAAGTTCACTGCCACCTGGAAGGTCGCGTTTACCTTCTGCGTACTCTGTGCCGGTGTCATTTGCAACGTCACTAAATTCGCATTCGCAGGCTGAGCCGCAGGATTCATCGCGTTGTTGGCTGCCGTAGCTGCAGACAGTCCGGGCACCGGCTGAACTCCCACGCCGAATCCCTGCGCTCCACCCGCCGCTGCCTGACCTGCTCCGTTGGGCTGCGGCGCGGAGACCGGTTTTAATGCCCCGGGAATATCCTGCGGCTGTATGCGTCGTATCTCAACCGTGGTTCCCGTTCCGGTGTCGATGCTCTGCAGGTTCAGTGCCGTGAGCGCGGATGCGCGCACCACATGCGGAATCAGGAGGAAGACCACTTCATCGTTTTGTGTTTCGTGGCTCTGCGATGAGAAGAGGTACTTCAGCAGCGGAATCTCGCCCAGACCCGGAGTTCCCGAAACATTCCGAAGGTCCTGTTTGACCATGATGCCGCCAAGAATGTTCGCCTCGCCTTCGCGCAGACGAATGACCTGCTCAATCTTGCGCTGGCTGATGATCGGTTCCGTCACGCCGCTGATCGTTACACTGCCGTTTTGCGACGAGACTTCAATGGCAAGCTTCAACGTCACATCGCGGTCATAATGCACCGTCGGCGTCACGTCGACATTCACGCCAACATCGAGATACTGGAACTGTGTCTGCACCGCGCTCACGCCGATGCCGGAGCTGACGCCGTTGGAGAACGATCCCGTTGCCACCGGAATTCGCGAGCCGATTTTGAGGGTTGCTTTCTGATTATCTGTAGCGCGAATGCGTGGATTTTGCAGAATGCGTGTGTTCGTATCCGTCAGCAGAAGGTTTGCCGTGGCCTGCCCAATTGTGACAGCGAAGTTCGTTGCATTCAGATTCGCTAGCGTATTCAACGTCAGATTATTCGTAGATTGCGTGGCGGTGACTGTGCTGGTACCGTTCGTAGCCGAGTTGCTGGTGCTGGTGGCGTTGTTACCTTGCAGAGAGATCGTCGCGGTTTGCGGGAGCGTAATTCCGATGTTCCGCAACTTGTCGCGATTCACTTCAAGAACAGCCACATCCACTACCACTTCAGGACGCGCTTTATCCAGATCTGCAATCAGCTTCTGCGCCAGCAAGAGCTCGTCCGGCGTCGCCCTCATCACAATCGCGTTCTGGCTGGGAACTCCGTAGAGCTTCGCGTTGGCAAGCACATTTCGCAGCGCTGTTTGAATATCGTTCAGGTCGTTCGCTTGCGCGGCGTTGGATAAATAGAACGTCTGAACAGCCTGTTCATCCAGCTCAGTTCTTTTTGCGCGAGTGTTTTGGGCGACGAAAATTGTGTTCGACGTGACCGGCCGCCAGAACGTGCCGGAGACTGTCCCAATAATCCGCAATGCATCAAATAGCGACACGTTCGAAAGGTCAATCTGGATGCGCTTCGAGTTATATTCCGGGTCAAAAAGGACGTTGATGCCGGAAGTCTTTCCTACGGCCTGGTAAACAATCTTGCTGTCTTCCGCCATGTGGAGCGTGATTGGCTCGTTCGACATCGGCTTCAACTGGAAGGGCGACTGCACTTCATTCAGCGCATTTCCCGCACTGGTTGAAACTGACGATTCCCCTACGCTCGAAACGCTGCTCGCACCACTGCGCTGCCGAACCCGATCGATTTCCTGTTTTGCCACTTCAGCCGTGGGATCGATTTCAAGTGCGCGCATGAATTCCGCAAGGGCTCCGGCGTCGTCTCCAGTTGCGCCAATCTTCTGCCCCAGGTGAATGTGATATTCCGCAGCTTGGAGGCGCGTCTTGTAGTACGACGTACGGTACTCCAGATTCTTTGGGTCTTTTTGATAGGCCTTCTGGTAGAACTCAAATGCGGCGGGTATATCGTCTTTTGCCTCAGCCGCCTGGCCCTGTTTGTAGAGCGATGCGGCAGACTCCGCCACGGCCTTGAACCAGGCAACACCGAGCACCAGGGGAAGACAGCACACAATGGATAAAACCCATCCCGAAACGGATTGGCGGATTTGCAAGCGGAATTGGTGTTTCATCGAGCTCCAAAGTGGCAGGGCTGTTCCTGGGAGAGCACTGGTTTCCCGCAGAAAACCGGTGAGTCAGCGCACTCGGCTTCTAAGGTAAATGGACTAGAAAAATTCAGGCAAAACTCCATACCAAAGTTTGAGCGAGAGCCAACGAAAGCGACGCGTTTGAACTGCCGCTGTTGGGCGATTATAGCATTGCATCCACGGGTGTTGCGCCGGGCCTGAGAAGCACCTCCCTTGCGTGCTAGCATTGAAGCTCGGATCGTATGCCACGCCAATCCAGCCATTCCACCGAGAACGTTCCGCAGAAACCCAAGCCGCGAGACCCTGTCGCCGCTGGGACGCGTGATGCTGCCGTCAATCGCGCCGCCAGTCACAACTATTTTCTGCTGGAAAAGTTCGAAGCTGGAGTTGCCCTGCGCGGCACCGAGGTCAAATCCATCCGCGAGGGCAAGGCCAATCTCAGGGATTCCTATGGAATCATCAGCAATGGAGAGGCCTTCCTGCTGAATGTCCATATCGGCCCCTATTCTCACGGAAATATCTCCAATCACGATGCCCTTCGTACCCGAAAGCTGCTGCTTCATCGGGACGAGGTGCGGAAGCTATTTGGAAAGACGCAGATCAAGGGACATACGCTCATCCCTACCCGGCTCTACTTTAAGAATGGCAAGGTCAAGTGCGAGTTGGCAATTGCCAAGGGAAAACAGGACTGGGACAAACGCGAGACGGAGCGTCGGCGGGAAGCGGACAAGGAAGCTCGCTCAGCCATCGCGCACAGCAAGGGAAAACTCGCCAGGTAGACCGGATCGAACCAAAATCAAGAGAGGGATATGAAGACACAACTGCTCCAGAACGAAGCGGCGAAAGCCACCACAGAACTCCTCGTCGTCTTTGCCGCCGATCAACAAACCTCAAAAGAGCCAAATGCAAAAGCGGACCCCGTCCTTATTACCGAGGACGCAGCCCTGCTTTCAGCCGCCAAATCCGCACTGGCCAGTGGAGAATTCAAGGCAGCCGCCTCTGAGACCATCCTCCTCCACGCTCCCGCCGGCCTGAAGGCCAGCCGTCTCCTGATCGTGGGATTGGGCAAGAAGGCGAAAGCGTCCGTCCACGATGTTCGCAAGGGAGCAGGCACCGCCGTTCGCTTCGCCAAGCCCCGCTCGATCCGCGAACTCACGATTGTCCTTCCTTCCGGAGAATCTTTCGCGCCACACGAAACCGCCCGCGCAGCCGTCGAAGGCGCGCTGGTCGGGGACTTCGATCCGGACACTTACCGCTCAGACCGTAAGGACCAGAGCATCCAGAATCTCTCCATCCTCAGCCCGGCTGGCACCAACCAAACCGAGGTCAGTGCTGGATACGCCGAGGGGGTCATTCTCGGCGAGTCGCAGAACTTTACCCGCTCCCTGGTCAATGAGCCCGGCAATAAGATGACTCCGACGATCCTTGGTAAAAGAGCAGCAGAGATGTGCAAGGAAGCCGGCATTAAGTGCGAGGTATTCAGCACAGAAAAACTGCACGACGAGAAGATGGGGGCTTTCTGGGCCGTCTCCCAGGGATCGGCCGAACCCCCTGCGCTCATCGTTATGACCTATGAGCCGGAAGGGGCTCCAGCGGAACCCGTACTCGGGCTGGTCGGCAAGGGCATTACCTTTGACACTGGCGGCATCTCCATCAAGCCCTCCGAAGGCATGGAAAAGATGAAGTACGACATGGCCGGCGGAGCCTCCATGATCGGAGCCATGCGCGCCATCGCCGCTCTCAAGCCAAAGGTGAAGGTCATCTCCGTTGTCTGCGCGGCAGAAAATATGCCCTCCGGCACGGCTTACAAGCCAGGAGACGTCATCATCGCCAAGTCGGGCAAAGCAATCGAGATCATCAATACCGACGCCGAGGGGCGCATGGTACTCGCCGACGGCCTTACCTACGCCCGGCAGCTCGGAGCCACCCATCTGATTGACGCAGCCACTCTCACCGGTGCATGTGTCGTCGCGCTCGGTACAACGAACGCGGGTATCTTTTCCAACGACGACGATACCTACCAGCACTTCTCCACCGCACTTACTACCTCCGGCGAGCGCTTCTGGCGTCTTCCGGTCGAAGAGGAGTACAAGGAACAGATCCGATCGCACATTGGCGACATCATGAATACTGGCGGGCGTTATGGTGGAGCAATCACCGCGGCCATGTTCCTGAAGGAATTTGCGGAAGACACGCCTTGGATCCACCTCGATATCGCGGGCGTTGCATGGATGGAAGAGCAGAAGCCCTGGATCGCGAAGGGACCCTCTGGAACTGCGGTTCGCAGCATCGTCGAGTGGGTTCGCACCTACTCCAAATAGCCTCTAAACCGCGAAGGGCGCATCCATCACGGATGCGCCCTTTTCTTTCGTGCTCTGCGATCGATTAACTAGCGGCCTTCCACACCCGGCTCGCTCCAAACTCCTTGATCATTTGCTCATTGAATTTGGGAATATCGTCGGGATTTCGGCTGGTTATGAGCCCCTGATCCACCACAACCTCTTCGTCCACCCAGTTCGCGCCGGCGTTTCTCAGGTCGGTCTGCAATGACGGCCACGACGTCAATGTCCGCCCGTTCACCGCGCCAGCCTCGATCAAAGTCCAGGGACCGTGACAGATCGCAGCCACCGGCTTTCCTGCATCGAAGAATGACTTCACAAACGCGACGACTTTCCTGTCAGTGCGGAGTCGATCGGGATTGGCGACGCCGCCCGGAAGGACCAGGTTGTCATAGTCCCGTGGATTCGCCTGGTCGATCGTCTTATCTACCTTGATCCTGTCGCCCTGGTCCATGTGGTTCATACCCTGAATCTTTCCCGGGTTAATTGAGACAACGTCCACGATGGCTCCAGCCTCTTCCAGAGCACGCTTGGGCTCTGTCAATTCGAGTTGCTCAAAGCCATCCGTCGCAACGATCGCGACCCTCTTCCCTCTCAACACATGCTGCTGCATTTCATTTCCTCCACTTCGTCCAGACAGAAAACTGCCAGTGGATAGGAGGCACTCCAACCGCATCACGTTGCCATAGAAAATCGATGTCGACCGATGTCGGCATGCGCCGCATGTCATTTGAATTTATAGTTATTCGGGAATCGACGGTCATTCAACCCTGAGATTCCGTCAAAGCATATCGGCACCAAGGAGCGACCATGCCATCCAGACGTTTGCATCGCAGCCTCACACTCCTCCTTACGCTTACGCTCGGAGGTCTAGGCGCCTGCAATAGCTCGAAAAATGTTCAACTGTCCGGGGCCGGCAGCTCTTTTGTGTATCCCATCATGACTCGTTGGATTGCCAACTACCACGAGGTCAACCAGGATGTTCGGATCAATTACCAATCCATCGGATCGGGCGGCGGAATCGAGCAGGTAAAGAAGGGCACCGTCGATTTTGGCGCTTCCGATGCTGCGCTGAGTGACGAAAAGCTCAAGGGAATGCCCCCGGTGCTGCAAATTCCTGAGAGTGCCGGCCCGGTCTGCATTACTTACAACATTCCCGGCCTTCAGCAGCCTCTGCGTATCTCCGGAGATGTGCTTGCGAGAATCTACCTCGGCAAGATCACTGACTGGCAGGATCCCGCCATTGCGCAGGATAATCCCGGCGTATCCCTGCCCAAGCAGCAGATCGCCGTGGCCCACCGTGCCGACGGCAGCGGCACCACCGCCATTTTCACCACCTATCTCGCCGCCGTGAGCCCTGACTGGGCTAAGCAGGTCGGCGCGGCGACAGCCGTCAATTGGCCTCTCGGGCTGGGTGGCAAAGGCAGTGAGGGCGTTACCGGACAGGTCCGGCAAACACCCGGTGCCATTGGCTACGTTGAATTGACCTATGCGCAGCAAAACAAGCTGCCGGTTGCGCAGATCAAGAACAAGGCTGGCAATTACGTCGAGGGCACTACGGCGGGAGCTACAGCAGCAATCGAGGCTTTCAGCGCCCAGCTATCCAAGGATCCCAGAATCCCCATTGTTGATCCTCCTGCCACTGCGGCGAATGCGTATCCCATTTCCGGGCTCACATTCCTCATCTTGCCAAAAGATGGCGACAATCCCGCCAAGCGGGCGGCCTTAAAAAAGTTCATCCTATACATCATCTCTGATGGGCAAACGACCGCAAATAACATGGGTTATGCGCCACTGCCAGATGGAGTCCGTCAGTACAATCAACAGATTCTCGGCCAAATGCTGGCGGCGGGAAAACCTCTGCCTTAGAACGCCGCAAGATGGGCTACATGACCTCGGGTGCCTTGATTCCCAGCCAACCCAATACGCGAATCAACTCACGTTGGGCAACCGCGGCCGTAGCCAAAAGAAGCTGCTTCTTTCCAGCATCTTCCTCGGTCAGGATATGGTGACGGTGATAGAAGTTGTTGAAGTCCTGCGCCATCTGGAAGGCATGTTTTGCCAGGTACGCCGGCTCGGCGGTCTGGATGCATTGTTCCAGCAACAACGCCGTCTTTGAGGCGCGCAGCCAGAGCGACCAGATATCTTCCGCGCCTTCCTCCGCAAGATAGGCTCCCGTGCCGTCAGCGGTAAATGCGTCCAGAACTGCCTCCGCAGTAGTCCCAGCCTTGCGGAAGATGTTCCTTGCCCGAACCACCGCGTACTGAACGTAAGGCCCGGTCTCGCCCTCAAAACTCAACGCATCCTTGAAGTCGAAGGCAATGATGGAATTCCGGGTGTATTTCAACATGAAGTAGCGCAATGCGCCGACAGCGATCTCGTTCGCGATCCGTTCGCGCTCATCCAGGTCCCGCTCCGGCTGGCGGCTGTCTACTTCCCTCTGCGTCGCCTCAATCAGCTTATCCAGCAGGTCGTCGGCCTTCACGCCGAAACCTTTGCGCCCCGACACCTCAATGAATGGCCTTCGCGCGATCCGCTTCCGCAACCTCGTAACCGAGTTCGAGCGCGCAGCGCGGCGTCAGCGCCACCATTTCGTAGGAGAAATGCGTGTATCTGTCTGCCTCAGCCGTATAGCCAAGCCCACGCAGCGCCTCAATCACGTTACTTTGCGGATCGGACTGGCGGCTGTCGATTACGTTGTAGATCGCCTGTGCGCCGCCGAAGTGGGGATGTTCGGGCACACCGACCTCATCCGAAATCCAGCACTCACGGTCGGAATATTCAAAGAACGGCTTGTATCCAAAATCCCGGCCGAGCAGGCCAAATTTCCAGAGATGATAAGCAATGTCCTTCCCCACATAAGTCACGGTCCCGTTCGAGCGCACAATCACCTTTGCATCCTCGTCCGGACCGCTCTCCTCATGCTCCTGATCGTTATCATCGTTTTCGGCGTCAGGCACGCGAAGCTCGGGGCCCGTGCGGCCACCACGAGTCATCACCCAACAACCCTTGTTCTTGCCTTCGGTCTCGAAGTAAAGCACGCCCTTCGCCTTCAGTTGCTCGAAGGCAAGATCCCAGAAATCCAAGTGCAGGATCTCGCTTTCGCGGGGCAGCAAATCGTACTCGATGTCGAGCCGAAGCATCGTCTCCAAATGCCGGCGCAGAACGGCAGTCGAAAGAGTCTCGGCGATCTCCGATGTCTCGTTTCCGCCTTCTTCCAACTGGTGCAATGTGTCCAGCCGAATTTTCTTTTTTGCCTTCTTCTCCTCGTCGCTGCCCTGCTCGTACCAGGCAGACACTCGCGCGTACAGATCCCAGCAGTAGAAATCCACGCGCTCGCCACGATCCCGAAGCACCGAAAGCAGACCCCTTACCTCGCTCTTCGAGAGCTTCTCAAGATGCTGAAGCCCAACCACCACATCGGCCACCTGCACGCCGGTGTTGTCGATGTAATTCTGGACGTCTACCTTCCGCCCATCTGCGCGCAAAAGCCGCACAAACGTGTCGCCCAGGATGGCATTTCGCAAGTGCCCTACGTGTGCTGCTTTGTTGGGGTTAATGCTCGTATGCTCAACTAAAACATGAAGTCCTGATGGTGCCGTTCCGCTCTTGTCGCGTGCCACCGATTCGAGTGCGGCAGCTCGATCCAGACGAGCGTTGATGTAGCCCGCTCCTGCCACCTCAAACGATGCAAATCCCGGCAGCGGAGCAAGCTCCACGACCAGTTCCTCAGCAATTTTGCGCGGGGCCTTCTTCAGGCGCTTTGCCAGCTCAAACGCCACGGGCAGAGCGTATTCTCCGAAGCGAATCTCGGGTGGCTGTTCGATCACGAGATTAGCGATATCCAGATCGTATTTTGATTTGAGGACGGAGCGTACCCGCTCCTCGAGAATGCTTTGCTGCTGTAGATACACTCGGACCACCCACTCTGGCCTGCGCGTTCTCGCGCGCGGAAATAGCTGATTTTGTTGCTGATTTTAGCAGAGTCACGGGCCTTATCCACACCAATCCCGGTTTGACGCTCCTCCGCCCTGCCCCTAAGATTGATAAAGAAATCCGCGTTGCGCGAAGTGCTTCTCGAAGGCTCATGCCCAGCAAACCCAGGTTCTATCTCACGACACCGATTTACTATGTCAACGCCCGGCCCCACCTCGGCCACACCTATACAACAGTGGTGTCTGACGCCATCTGTCGCCGCAAACGGGCGCTTGGCTTTGAGACGCGATTCCTGACCGGGACAGACGAACACGGCCAGAAGATCGAGCGCTCGGCTCAAGCGGCGAACTGCAGCCCAGCTGAATTTGCCGCAACCGTTTCCGCGCAGTTTCGCTCGCTGTGGGACCGGATGAACCTGAGTTACGACGACTTCATTCGCACGACGGAGGAGCGTCACCTTCGCGGCGTGCAGAAGCTGTTCACCGTGCTTCACGACAAGGGCTTCGTCTATAAGGGCACCTACACCGGCCAATATTGCGTGTTTGACGAGTTGTACGTGGATGCTCCTCCGGGATCTCCCTGCCCGGACTGTGGGCGAATTACAGAGACTGTGAGCGAAGAGAACTACTTCTTCAAGCTGTCCGCGTTTGAGCGACGATTGGCTGAAGTCTATTGGGATCCGAATCGCCTGGGTCCTGACGGGAAGCCGGAAAGCAAGGAAGGCAAGATCGTCATCCTTCCGGAGACCCGGCGAAACGAAGTGCTGTCTTTCGTACGTGGCGGCTTAAAAGATCTCTCCATCAGCCGTACCAGTGTCAACTGGGGCGTTCCGGTTCCCGGCGACGAGAAGCACGTCATTTACGTGTGGATGGATGCTCTCGCCAACTACATCACCGCTCTTGGATACGGCACCGACGATACCAGCGACGACTCCAACTTCAAGAAGTTCTGGCCCGCCGACGTGCACATGATCGGTAAGGAAATCAGCCGCTTTCACTGCGTGTATTGGCCCGCTCTTTTGATGGCAGCAGAGCTTCCGGTGCCGAAAAGCGTCGTGGCGCATGGATGGCTGCTGTTTGAAGAGAGCAAGATGTCGAAATCGCGCGGCAACATTGTTCGCGCTGAAACGATTCTCGATGTTCTCGGTGCCGATGCCCTGCGCTATTTCCTGATGCGCGAAGTTGTATTTGGCCACGATGGCAGCTTCTCTTTCGATGCCCTCGTTCAGCGCTACAATTCCGATCTGGCCAACGGATACGGCAATCTTGTAAGCCGCACGCTCACGATGATCGGAAAATACTTCGATGGCGTCGTGCCGCAGCCGACAGGTGTTGACGCGTCGATTCAAACCCACGCCGCGGATATTGTGGAGCGGTTCGGCATTGAGTTTGAGAAGTTCAATTTCTCACGTGCGCTTGAGCTGGTTTGGGATCTGATCGGCAAGGTGGACGGATTCCTGACCGCCTCCGCGCCATGGAAGAAGGACCTTGCCAACAGCGACGATCGGCAATTCGTCGCCAACACGCTTTACACTGCGGCAGAATCCATCCGCGTCGTCACTGCCCTTCTCTATCCCATCCTCCCGGACGCGACCGCACAGATATGGCGGCAGTTGGGGCTTGGAGAGATCAGGGACGCCATTGAAAGGTACGAACTCGAAAACATTGCGTGGGGTGGATTGAAATCCGGCACGACATTGGGAGACATTTCTCCTGTTTTCCCCCGCGCGGAAAAGGACACGGTCAATCGTATGAAGGAACTTGAACAGAACAACAACAGCAATCCGCTGTCAGAATCCAGCTCAGCCGAACCGAAAGTGGATGAATCTCCGGCCGAGTCTTATGCGCACATGACAGCTGCGCCAGAGCAAGCGCCACCCTCGCCGCCCAAGCCGAAGCGCGCACCTGCCGCGACAGAACATTCGGCACATCACACCTCGAAGTTCGTGTCCGCCCTTGAAGGTGTGGCGGTGGCTCTGTCGGAATCAACCAGTTCGAGCGCAGCCGCTGCTGCACTTGGTGAAGCGCTGCTGGGCGGTCCATCCGCTGAAGATTCCGCGCCCCTTCCACCCGTCGCTCCAGTGGTTCCCACGATCGAAAAGATCACCATTGATGACTTCGCGAAGGTCGAGTTGCGGGTGGCACAAATCCTCGTCGCCGAGCGAATACCCAAGGCAGACAAACTGCTCCGCCTCGAGGTGGACCTGGGCTACGAACAACGCCAGATCCTGGCAGGAATCGCCGAGGCATACACGCCCGAGTCGCTGGTCGGACGAAAGGTCGTCATCGTCGCGAACCTGCTGCCTCGCAAAATGAGAGGTCTGGAGTCAAATGGCATGATCGTTGCTGCGTCCCTCGGGGAACACGGCAAGCCGGTTCTTGCCGGATTCCTGGAAGACATTGAAATTGGCGCGCGCCTTAAGTAAATCGAAAGGGTCAATTTTTGCTGGTAGATTCGCACGCACATCTCGATAGCAGCCGGTACGACGAGGATCGCGAGGCGATGCTTCACCGTGCCTGGGAAGCAGGAGTGGGTACCGTGCTTTCGATCGGCATTGGCGACGGCCCCGCCACCATGCAACGTGCTCTGGAACTCAGCCGCCAATATGCAGGGCAGCCGCAAATGCCCCGGATTCTCGCTACGGCGGGCATCCACCCCCACGAGGCAAGCCTTGCGGACGAACTCGCCCTGGCGTCGCTCGACCAGTTGCTGCAGGAGCCGGAAGTGATTGCGTGCGGCGAGATTGGGTTGGATTACTACTACGACCACTCTCCTCGCGACGAGCAAAAGCGCGTTTTCATCCGCCAAATGGAGATTGCAGCGGCCCGAAAGCGTCCCATTATCATTCACTGCCGGCCTTCTGATAACAGCACAAATGCCTGGGACGATACCCTGGAGATGATCGAACAGCAGTGGGTATCCACCGGGCTCGGGGGCATCCTGCACTGCTTTACCGGAGAATGGAACCACGCCTTGAAGGCTCTGGACTTTGGCTTTCTGCTTTCCTTCGCTGGTAATGTAACCTTTCCAAAAGCACAATCCATCCGCGAAGTTGCCCAAAGGGCGCCGTTGGACGGTATGCTCGTAGAGACCGATGCACCGTTCCTGGCTCCGCTTCCCAACCGAGGGAAGCGAAATGAGCCTGCATGGGTACGGGACGTCGCGGCAAGAATTGCGGAAATTCGCGGTGTTGAAGCCGAAACAATCGCTTCGCACACCACGGAAAACTTTGATCGGTTTTTCGGCCTCGCACCAGACAAGGTGCAGTAGCCGGACCAATCGAAGCTGTTTTCACGAATAATGGGTATGCGCGGTTTGCGCGGAGATGGGGCGGAGAGAACGCGATGGCAGCAGAGAATTCCTTTGATATCGTCAGTAAAGTGGATGTGCAGGAAGCGCGCAATGCAGTCGATCAGGCCATTAAAGAAATTCGCGCAAGATTTGATCTGAAGGACTCGCATTCCGAAATCACCATCGAGGGCAATGAAACAATCCAGCTTGCGTCAGCAGATGAGTACAAATTGAAGGCAGTCATCGAAATCCTGCAGCAGAAGCTGGTTAAGCGAGGCATTTCTCTCAAGTCGCTGGAGTATGGCAAGGTGGAGCAAGGCGCCGGGCAAAGCGTTCGCCAGAAGATCACGCTCAAGCAGGGCATCGCCATTGAGAAGGCCAAGGAAATCGTAAAACTGATCAAGGACTCGAAGAAAAAGGTTCAGGGATCGATCCAGGGCGACTCTGTACGCATCAGCGGAAAGGACCGCGACGCATTACAGGAGACAATTGCACTGCTGAAAGGGCATGATTTCGGTATCGATATGCAGTTCACCAATTACCGGTCGAACTAGTTTGTTGAAGGTCTCGGGCCATAGCGGGTTTGAATCGAATTTTTAGTGAGAAAGCAAGATAGTCAAACCCCGGAAAACTCGGGCAACGGCTGGGAGATTGAGTGAATACACTGGCGATAGCGACGGCGAAAGAGGTCTTTGACCTGCTCGGCGATGATCTGCGCGCGATTGAGCGCGAGTTGGGCGCCGATGCCGTGTCTAACGTCGGAGCCATCACCGAAATTGCCGACTATCTTCGAGCCGGCGGCGGAAAACGAATTCGTCCGCTGCTGCTGCTGCTCGCTGCCAAATCCCAGGGCTTCACCGGGCACGGAATGATCCGCCTGGGCGCCGTAGTAGAGATGGTGCACACCGCGACCTTGGTTCACGACGACATCATCGACGGGGCAGACATGCGCCGCGGGCGGCCTTCAGCGAACACCACCTGGGGCAATGAGAAGTGCGTCCTCGCAGGCGATTGGCTTTACATGCAGGCGTTTCGCGTGTCTCTTGAAGAGCGCAGCTTCAAGGTCCTCGACCTGCTCATCAGCCTGACGCAGCAGATGGTGGAAGGCGAACTTCTTCAGATTGAGAAACTCGGCCTCGCCATCTCCGAAAAAGAGTATTACGACCTCATTTATCGCAAGACTGCGTGCCTCTTCCATGTCTCCATGCGCCTCGGATCGGTCCTCGCAGGAGCGACGGACGCACTCGAGGAACAGCTTGGCGAATACGGGCGCAATCTCGGACTGGCATTTCAGATCGTGGACGACGTTCTTGACCTTACCGCATCCGAAGATGTGCTTGGCAAGCCAGTGGCCAGCGATCTGCGCGAGGGCAAGGCGACGTTGGCGGTCATCCACTCGCTTGAAAACGGCACATCCGCGGACCGCGAAGCAATTCTGCAGATGCTGGACGATCGCAGCTTTGAGCACGTGCAACATAAGCAGATCGTCGACATCCTCACCCGCAATGGATCTGTCGAATACGCCATGCAAGCGGCTTTCCGATACGCGGAAATCGCACGCACTTCGCTTGGCTCGCTTCCCTACTCCGATTACAAACGCGCGCTGCTGTGGGTTCCCGATTTCGTCGTGGCACGCGAGAAATAGCTCGATACAAATCCCGATTTCAAACCGCAAATCTGCGCTGCCGGTCGATTGACGTCCGTGATACTCTTTCGGGGCTTAAGATGGAGTGAACGACCATGACCGAAGCTCCCGTTACTCCGATCCGCGTGTTGGTAGCCAAGCCAGGCCTTGACGGGCACGACCGGGGAGCGAAGGTCATCGCTCGGGCTCTGCGCGATGCGGGCATGGAAGTTATCTACACCGGACTTCGCCAGACGCCGGAGATGATTGTGAATGCGGCGATCCAGGAAGATGTGGACTGCGTCGGCCTCAGCATTCTGTCAGGCGCGCACAATGCAATCGTGCCGCGCGTGACTGCCCTGCTGAAGGAACGTGGGGCGGGCGATATTCTCGTCGTGCTCGGCGGAACCATTCCACAGCAGGACATCGAATTCTTGAAATCGCATGGCGTGGCCGCAATCTTCGGCCCCGGAACATCGCTCGACGCCACCGTGAACTTCATCCGCGACAACGTGAAGCCTCGCGGCGTCGCTGCCTGATCTACGACTGCTGAGGCAAAGTCTCGCCACTCGCATGCGGTATGGATGCGCGAATGGCATCGCCGTATTTGGCGGGAAGCGCTTTTTTCGTCATGGTGCGATCGCAAACCACGTGTACCGTCTCTCCCTCGGCAAGCAGGAGCGAGTCAGACTCGCGCAGCACACGATAGCCAAACTTCATCATGAAGCTGCGCATACCCGTCACTCGCGTTTCAATTACGATCTCGTCGTCGTATCGTGCGGAGGCGCGATAACGGCATTGCGCCTCGACAACCGGCAGATGACAGTCATCTGCCAACTCCATTTCCTTGTAATCGAAGCCGAGCTGACGCAAAAGCTCAACCCTGCCGATTTCGAACCAGATGAAATAGTTCGCGTAATAGACAACGCCCATCTGGTCGGTCTCAGCGTAGCGAACGCGAACTGTGCTGCGGGAAGGTGCATGAGATGACATGGTGATTCCAGTTTAAACACTCCGCGACGGCAAGCGGCATCGAATCAGAATGGAGCATCCTTCGCAATGTGCCGCTGTGATTAAATAGAGCGTTCTGTTTTCGGAAGTGGAACTCGAGTAGCCTATGGAGATCTGTTTCTTCCCATCCCGTCTCTTCCTCGCTCTTGGCGTGGAACGAAAGCTGGATGAGCAGGCGCGTGTCCACCTCTGCTACCTCATTTCAAATTTGTTGGTGCTTGCTTTGCTGCCATTGGCGCACCTTGTGCCGCACTTCTGCGTCTTCCGTAGCCTCACTGGGGTACCGTGTCCTGGTTGCGGCGTCACTCACGCAATTCTGCTGGCTCTCGCGCTCGACATTCGGGGCAGTCTGCTTGCCAATCCCGCAGGGCTATTGATCTCTGTTGCCATCTTTTTTCAAATCTGTTGCCGTCCACTCGCCATTGTTAATGAAAGGACCTCGCCGTTCGTCGTAACCGGATCGCGCTGGCTGGCAAAATTCACTGCTGTAGTGTTGTTTGCAAGCTGGATTTTCACCTTACTTCACCTGCACTCATAGGAGATTCCCGTGACTGTTTCCTGTCCAAAATGCGGCACAGCAACCCATCGCGCGTTTTATCCGCTGTGGGTCATCTTGATATCGATCTGCTTCTTCCCTTTCGGTCTTCTATCGCTGATCGCCGGAAGAAAGCCGAGCCAATGTCCAAACTGTGGTTTCACCTGGCAAGCCTAGCGCACAAATGAAAAGGTCCGCGCAAACAGCACGGACCTTCTCGGCAAATACTGTTTTCGTTACGGATGAACCTTTGAGAAGATCGACAGCTTCGCGAAGTCGTTGAACATTACGAAGACCGCGAAGAGCACCAGGACAACGAAGGCCACCTGGTAGATCCGCTCCTTGAATTGCTGATTGATGTCGCGCCGGATAAGGCCCTCGATCATCAGCAGAAGAATCAGACCGCCGTCGAGAATGGGAATGGGCAGCAGGTTAAAGATGCCCAGATTCAAGCTGATTACGGCCATCAGTCCAATGATGGGCTGCCATCCCGGCATGGTGACTGCAAGGCCGGTCTGTCGGGCAATGCCGATTGGACCGCTGAGATTTTCCATCGCAATGTGCCGGGTAAACATCCGCTTCAGGACTTCAAGTATCAATCCGGAATTCTTGATGTTGAATGACAACGACTGCCGGACTGCGGGGATCAATCCCAGTTGCTGAACCTTAAATGGCGGCTGCATGGGCTCGAAACCAAGCCGATAGATGCGATGACCTGCGCCATCATCTGTCATGGCAGGGACCAGGTTCAGGTCGATGATTTGACCATCGCGGCTGACCTTCAACACGACAGGCTTCCCGGAATCCTGTTGCAGGTAAGCGAGGACGGCATAGACGGAGTGGAGTTCCATTCCGTTAACCGAAAGAATCTTGTCGCCGGGCTGCAGTCCTGCTTTGAGGGCAGGCATATTGGGCTCAATCGCCTTCACCACCAGCGGTGTTTCCTGCACGCGAGGCAACAGGCCGAGGTCAGGCATGTCGAAGTCATCGCCGCGGTCTTTGTTCTCGATGTGCAACTGAGTGTTGATGTGCTCACCATTGCGATCAAGCACGACAGGAACCGTCTGATTCATGTTGATCAGTGCACGGATGCGGAGCTGCTCCCAGGTGGGATTCTCGGTTCCATCAAACAGAACGATGCGGTCTCCTGCCTTGATGCCGGCAAGCGCAGCGGGCGTATTGTCCGGAACGAAATCGGGAATCGCCGCCATCGAGGGATAGAGGGGCACCTCGTCGTGCATCATGTAGAAGCCGGTCATCAGCGCGAACGCGAGAATGAAGTTCGCTGCGGGGCCTGCAATGCCAATCAGAATGCGTTGCCAGCGAGGATGGGAAGTAAATTCCCCGGGTTCTCCGGAGTGCTCTTCGTTGGGGTTTTCCCCCGTCATCTTCACGTAGCCGCCCAGGGGCAGCAGGCTGATGCGGTAATCGGTGTCGCCACGCTTGAAGCCGAACAGGCGCTTGCCAAAACCGATGGAAAAAACTTCCACCCGCACGCCGCAAAGCTTGGCGACAGCGAAGTGGCCGAACTCGTGAACCAGCACCATGATGCCGAGAACCACGAGCATGGAGAGAGTAGCAGTAAGAGCGAAAGGCATAGTTTAGGTCGGACCTGTCGTGTTCCGTGCTGACTGTTTAACCGAGTGGAGCAACTGCGGATTCACGCCCAGCGCCAGCGAGAACCCTTTCTGCAATTCGGCGTGCTTCTTGGTCAAGCCCAAGCACTTCCTGAATCGTCGACGGATGGCTCTCCGGCGTGGCTTCGAGCACTCCCTCGATTGTACGCGGAATGCCCATGAACGGGATGCGTCTTTCGAGGAATGCAGCTACTGCAACTTCATCGGCGGCGTTCAAAGCAATGCAATGAGCTCCGCCAATTTCGGCTGCTTCATAGGCCAGTCGAAGACAAGGGAATCGCTCGAAATCCGGTTGCTCGAATTCCAGGTGCCCAAGTTGAGCCATATCAAATGTCAACTCTGATTCGATGCGTTCCGGAAAGCTAAGGGCGTAAAGAATCGGCAAGCGCATATCTGTAACCGAAATCTGCGCAAGAATGCTCCCGTCGACATACTCCACTAACGAGTGAACGGTCGATTGCGGATGCACTGTTACTTTGACGGATGAAGGAGGCAAATCGAACAGTCGGCATGCCTCAATAATTTCGAGGCCCTTGTTCAGCATTGTGGCGGAATCAATTGTGATCCGCTGGCCCATCACCCATGTGGGATGCTTAAGTGCCTGTTCGACCGTGATTTGCTCGAACTGGTCGAGTGGAAGCGTCCGAAACGGACCGCCGGAAGCTGTGAGCCAGATACGGCGCACTTCGGCCTTTGTGCCTCCGCGCATGCATTGGTGAATCGCATTGTGCTCGGAATCGATGGGAAGCAGCGGCACGCCTTTTGCCCGGGCCGCGCGGGTAAGGATCTCGCCAGCAGCCACCATGCACTCTTTGTTGGCCAGCCCGATCGGCTTGCCTGCCTGCACTGCGGCATACGTCGCTTCCAGCCCGGATACACCGACGATTGCCGAGACTACGAAGTCAACCTCGCGAAGCGTAGCGACGTGGACAGTTCCTGCGGTGCCGTAAACAATCTCGATCCCGGTAATCCCGGCCATTTTCAATCTGGCGGAGAGATCCGCGGCAAGCTCATCTGTCGCCATGGAAACGACGCGTGGGCGCCAGCGATCACACTGGGCAAACGCCAATTCCACGTTCCGCCCAGCCGCAAGCGCAGCGACGGCGAATCGCTCAGGATAGGACTCGATGATGGAGAGGGTGCTCGTGCCGATGGAGCCGGTGGAGCCGAGAATCGCGACCTGCTTGATAAGTCTATTCACTTAAAAGGCGGCTGCACTAAAAAGGCTGCTGCACTAGTTGAGCGTACCACAGCACCGGAGCCGCCAACAGCAGCGCATCAATGCGGTCCAGCATGCCTCCATGCCCCGGAAGCAGCGTTCCTGAGTCCTTCACGCCGGCGCCTCTTTTGATTGCAGATTCGACCAAATCGCCCACTTGAGCGGCGATATTGAGCAAAACTGCGAGAAAAATCCACCTGTAGACTGATCCGGGATAGGAAAGCAGGGTGCTTCCACGACGGGCCAGGAGCGTAGCAAGGAAGGTTAAGAGCAATGTTATCAGTATGCTGCCGACCATGGAGGCAACCGAGCCCTCCCAAGTCTTGTTGGGGCTGAGTTCTGGGGCCAGTTTGTGGCGACCGTAGGCTTTTCCGATGTAGAGGGCCAGCGTATCCCCGGACCATACCACACATAACAAATAGGTTAGGAGAGATGGGCCGTTCTCCTGCGCGGCCAGCCAGGGAATTGTCGCCATCGACAGGCCGATGTAAACCAAACAAAAGATTGAGGATCCAACATCTTTCAAAATGCTTTCCAGCGGCCCGCGGAACGCGCAGTACACGAAAATCAGCAGGCTAAGTCCACTTAGAACAGGGGGTACTTGGTAGGACTGGCGAAAGCTGAAGTAGAGAAGCACTGCGATCGAAGCGAGCACCAGGATCTTGGGCGTACGGGCTCCGCTCGCGTTTGCCAGCCCCAGAAATTCCCATGCCGCCGGCAAAGCCACGACACCCGCGAGGATCGGCATAAGCCAAAAGGGGGCTTTAAAGATGAGCACCAGAACCAGGGGGATGAGGATGGCCGCAGTAATGATTCGCTTCATTTCCTGAAAAGCATACACGCAGCGTCCTGCTTCTGACCCGAACAGGTTCAATTTGCTACCGGGCCATGACTTCTGTTATCAACACGCAGGCTGAGTTTGGCCGAAATGGGGTACTCAGGAATGGCGCAGCGATTCGTTCTCAAACAGCTGGTTCTTTGCTGCACTATTGCATTCGGCACCTCCCTTGTGGCGCAGTCCGTTCACACGATCGTGACCATCCAACGCAAGGCCGGAAACACTGACCCGATCCAAGGCGAAAACGTGCTTGTTTTCGAGGGCGGGAAGCGCACTCCGATCACCGTGTGGAAGCCGTTCACCGGGAGCAACGGAGCGCTGCAGTTGCTGATCCTGATCGACGACACGTCTGCTGGAGGTTTGTCTGGCCAGTTGAATGACATCCGCGCCTTCATCCAGAAACTACCGGATACGACCATGGTGGGCGTCGGCTACATGCTGAACGGTGGCGCGATGATGGCGCAGAACTTTACCAAGGATCATGAGTTGGCCGCCAAGTCGCTGCGAATGCCGCAGAGCATCCGAGGCGGCGGCAGCCCCTATTTCACCATGTCGCAGGTGGCGAAGCAGTGGCCAGCTGAGGGCGCGAGCGGCAGGCGCGAAGTTCTGATGATCACCGATGGCGTGGACCGTTACGGCGGTCTCGAATTCAATTCCAACAACCCCAATGTGTCAGCCGCGATTCGCGACGCGCAACGGGGCAATATCGTCGTGTATTCCATCTACTGGCGCGGCGCGGGCGCGCTGGCTGCGGACCCAGCAGTAGTCTCCGCTGGGCAGAATTACCTGAGCCAGCTTACGACCGATACTGGCGGCAAGAGTCTCTATTGGGGAGCGGGAAACCCAGTCTCGCTAGTGCCGTTTCTGCAGGACCTGAACGGGATTCTGATGAATCAATACGAACTAGGCTTCAATTCGCATACGAAGCCCCAGAACGGGCTGGTGTCACTCCGATTGAAGATGGAAACTTCGGGGATCAAACTGATCTACCCTACGATGGTGCCTGTCAGCCAGTAGCTCTACGGAGCCACGGCATTGGCTGAGACTTCGGCTTCCGCTTCCCTGCTATCGCCAAGTCCACCATAGCGGCGTTCGCGGCGCTGGTAGTCTTCGATTGCTTCGAGCAGATGAGCGCCGCGGAAATCCGGCCACAGACGGTCGGTGACGTAAATCTCCGTATAAGCGATCTGCCATAGCAGGTAGTTCGAAATCCGCATTTCTCCCGAAGTGCGTATCAGCAGGTCAGGATCCGGCATGTGCGCCGTATAGAGATGACGGTGGATGTCTTCTTCCGTGATGTTCTCCGGCCGGATCTGATTGCGCTGCATCTCCGCATAGAGCCCGCGAAATGCGTCGACGATCTCAGACCTGCCGCCGTAGTTCAGGGCCAGTGTTAGAACGGTGCCGGTGTTCGAAGCCGTGGAGGCTTCGGCCCATCTCATCTTGTCCTGAACCTCCGATGGCAGTTCGTGGATGCGGCCAATGTACTGCAGCCGGATGTTGTTGTCCGCCATGCGACGCACATTGTTGTCGAGGTAGCTCTTCAGCAACCTCATCAGGAAGTTCACTTCGGTTTTTGGACGCCGCAGGTTGTTCTCAAGTGAGAACGCATAGAGCGTGAGCCAGGGAATTTTGACCCGGGCAGCTGTCTCAACCACGAACTGCACCGCTTCAGCGCCCTGCTGATGCCCCAGGAATCGCTTAAGGCTGCGTTTGCCCGCCCAACGCCCGTTGCCATCCATGATGATGGCAATGTGCCGCGGCAGGCGGTCCGTATTCAGACGGCTGTATATCGCCTGCTCTTCAGGCGTCAGCAGTTCCACGTCGCTGGATTGAGGGAGTGGCAAGGAAAAGCCTCTTCAGCATCGACCGTAGCACAGGCGGTTACCCGCCGCAAACGGCGCAATGTCATCACCAATATAGCCCCTCAGCGACGCACGTGTAGTCAAAGCGCAGCGAATCTGTAAGCCATTTCCCTTTGAGGGAGAGTGACACAGCATCCGCTGAACTTTAGGCTGTGCGGCGGTTCCTGCCAGTTGCCATGTCGCGCACCTGGTTCAGGAAGATGGACCTTTGCATCGCGTCCAGCTGAGAGGCATATGACGCTAGCTCAGCAAGGAACGGATCGGCAAAGATGGAGACTGTCTCTTCCTGGCGGCGGCTACGGCCATCGCGCAGGAGGTCGCAGATATTGACCTCAAGGGCATTGGCGAGACGCTGTAAAGACGAGAGGGTGGGGCAAGCCTTGCCATTCTCGATCTTGGAAATGTAGGTGCGGGGAACCTGCATTCTTCCTGCGAGCTGACGCTGGCTGAGGCTGCGGCCACGACGGATATCGCGGACGGCACGTGCTACCTGGAGACCGCCATCTTCTTCCGGCGTCTCTAAGGCTGCAACGACAAGTTGCGGAGCCTTGGGTAGCGGCTCTTCCATTTCAAGGGGTTTGTGGCAGCGGCGGCAAAGTGAGTTCACTGTCCTGAACTGCACCAGACTGCAATGATCGCAACGCAGTACCTCACGTGCCTCTACGGTTGATATGGTAGTTGCCATAATTTGTAACGGAGCGCCAGAGCGGACGACCCGTGACAATCGAAGGCATTGTAAGCCGTGATTGCCAGTTCTTGTTTACTCTGGTGGCACGGTACCTTTGTTGTCAAGTGAAAACTGTGAGTCAACCGGAAAATAGTCGATAAAACCCGGACAACTCCCAAAACAACAAGGAGAGAAATGGGAACGGGAATCTATACACGACAGCTTGCCTGGGAATTGCTGAAGGAATATACGCAGAGCGAGAGCCTGCTGAAACACGCGCTCGCTGTGGAGGCTTGTGTTCGCGCCTACGGCGAGAGGGTGGTGGACGAGAACGGCATGGTGGGCGACGAGGCCGCCATGTGTATTGAGACCTACTCCATGACAGCGTTGCTGCATGACTTCGATTACGAGAAGTACCCGTCAAAGGAAGAGCACCCGTTCGTCGGCAATCGCATTCTCGCGGAGCAGGGCTGGCCGGAAGAGATTCGCACAGCGATCCTGGGCCATGCCGATTATTCCGGGGTCCCGCGGGACACTCATCTCGCGAAAACGCTCTTCGCCTGTGACGAGTTAGCAGGCCTGCTTACGGCCTGCACGCTCGTCAAGCCCTCGAAGTCAATCCACGACGTGGAAGTGCCTGGTGTGCGCAAGAAAATGAAGGACAAGGCATTCGCGCGAGGTGTGAACCGCGACGACATTGTGCTGGGAGCAGCCGAGCTGGGCGTCCCGCTCGACGAGCACATTGGATTTTGTCTGAGGGCAATGCAGAAAAACTCTGCGGAGCTAGGTCTCAAGGGAAATGGCCAGGAGGTGGCCGGGAAATCCTGATTTCCCGGCGGGACAAGTTCATCCGCTTTGAAAATGGGTGTAGCTCCGCCTTCCGTGCTGTCGAGGCATCAAAATTCGCGAACGGCGTAGAGAACGGCGGGTAAAGAGCCGTTAAACCACGCGCAGAATTTCGCTGGCAGAAAGAATATCGGCGGCCCGAATAGTGAAACAACTGTCCTGCCGGAACTGCGGGTATGCTCCCGGCATATTCGTTTCGAGCACGTCCACCATGATGTCTTCGTACTGTACGTCCACTGAGTTGACCTTCACGATGGCCATTTCTCCATCTGTCAACTGCAGTACGACTGTCTTATTCTGCAAGTTTCTTACTTCCCCGATTTGCACGTACAACCTCCGCGACCCTGCGATATGGAACGCCGAGGAGTGACAATAGAGCGGTTCAGAGAAGGCACGCAATGACCTGTCGGTGTTATGCCACCGGCGTGTCAGGTGTATTTACGTTGACCGGAAAAGGCAGATTCCGGATTTACGTGTTGCGATCTTTGAAACTTTTCTCATTGCCCGGCCGGATTCATCCAGCTCTCCTTGGGTTCAAACGCCTCCGGAATCCTAGACCTCCTCACTGAAATGTGCCAGTGAGAGGGAGGAATTTGTTTTGGGGGTAGCTAAATAGCTATCACCCCGGACGATTGGACGTAGCCTAAGGCTCTTTGGGTGCCATGTTCGGGGCGGAATTTGGGGCTGTGGAAATCTTCCGGACTGAGCCCAGGGTTCGATACGGAGCCGATTCTCTGTGGCGGAAAGCAATCATTCCGCGAGGATGCTATGCTGACGGGTTTTGAGGCTCTTTCCCTATGAACGAAAAGACACACCCGGAATCCCCGGTCTCCGGCCCTGCAAAGCTAAATAACACTCTTCCTTCCAAATTGGACACGTCTTCGGCGCGAGCCCGTGGGAACGCTGCAGGAATGTTGGCACTGCTGGGCGCGATTCGCCAGCAGGAGGCGACGATTCGCGAGGGAGGCGGCGAGAAGGCTATCGCCAGCCAGCACGCCAAGAATCGGCTGACGGCACGGGAGCGGCTGGAGATCCTACTGGACCCCGGCACGGAGTTTCTGGAGCTGGGTCTGTTTGCCGCCTTTGGCATGTATGAGGAGTGGGGCGGAGCGGCTTCTGCCGGTGTTGTAACGGGGCTGGGACGCGTCGCCGGAAGGCTGGTGATGGTTATTGCCAACGACGCGACGGTGAAGGCTGGGGCCTTCTTCCCCATGACCGCGAAGAAGGTGATCCGGGCGCAGACGATCGCCATGGAAAACCACATTCCGATCCTCTACCTGGTGGATTCTTCTGGCATATTTCTTCCGCTGCAGGAGGATGTTTTTCCGGATCAGGACGACTTTGGGCGGATATTCCGCAATAACGCGGTGATGAGCGCCATGGGGATTCCCCAAATCACGGCGATTATGGGTATGTGCGTGGCAGGGGGTGCCTATTTGCCGGTGATGACCGACCACGTACTGATGACCGAAGGCAGCGGGCTGTTCCTGGCTGGTCCGGCGCTGGTGCAGGCGGCTATCGGGCAAAAAAATACGGCGGAAGAACTGGGCGGCGCGACGATGCACGCGGAGATTTCCGGGACAGTGGACTTCAAGGAGCCGAACGACCATCTTTGCCTGGCGCGATTGCGGTCGCTTGTGGGAAGGCTGGGGAATCGCGGACGGGCGCCTTTCGATCACACGCCGTTCGACGCCAAGCGGGATGAGCCGAAGTATTCAGCCGATGGGCTGTATGCGCTGCTCGACGCTGATCCGGCAAAACAGAATGCCTATGACATGCGCGAAGTGATTGCGCGGGTGGTGGATCGTTCGGAGTTTGACGAGTACAAGCCGGACTATGGGCGCACGGTTTTGTGTGGATATGCGCGGACCGGCGGGTATGCGGTGGGCATTGTGGCGAACCAGAAAGTTCACCAGCCACAGATCTCGCATACCGGCGAAAAAAGAACGGAATTTGGTGGCGTAATTTACGCGGAGAGCGCGGAGAAGGCTGCCCGCTTCATCATGGACTGCAACCAAAACTTGATACCGCTGATTTTTATCCACGATGTAAACGGCTTTATGGTGGGGCGCGATGCCGAGTGGAGCGGGATCATCCGCGCCGGTGCAAAGATGGTGACGGCGGTGGCGAATTCGACAGTGCCGAAGATCACGGTGATCGTTGGGGGATCCTTCGGCGCTGGCAATTACGCGATGTGCGGGAAGGCGTACGATCCGCGCTTCCTGTTTGCGTGGCCGACCGCGCGCTATGCGGTGATGAGCGGAGCCTCGGCTGCATCCACGTTGGTAGAGATAAAAATCAAGCAGCTGGAACGCGGCGGCAAGCATTTGACGGAGGAAGAGAAGAAGGAAGTCTTCGACACAATCAAGGCCACCTACGATGAACAGACCGATTGCCGCTACGCCGCCGCCCGGCTCTGGGTCGATGCGATCATCGACCCAGCAAAGACTCGCGATGCGCTGATGGTGGCGCTTGAAGCGGCTTCGCTGAATCCGGAGGTGGCGAAGTTTAATGTCGGGGTGATCCAGACGTAAAGTTACCGCCAGTCGGCTTTCGTGATTGAGCCTACGGCTTAGCGGATTTTGCGGATGCGCCCGAGCGGAAAACCAGTGCCTGGAATTCTTCCTCGCCCATCACGCGGCGGAGTTCCCTGAATCCGAAAAGTGAAATGAATGTGCAGAAGATGATGAGGCAGCGAATTGCCGCTTGATCAAGCTTGACTTCGCGGAAAGCTTTGCCGAGTTCGCCGTGATGAATGAGATTTTTGATGACCTCCTCGATCAGGTGGAAAGCGAATACGAATAGTCCATAAACAAGTGCCTTGTAGAAAACCGATAGGACGAGCGCCTTGGCTTCATATTTATGGACGACCTTGATGAAGTCTCCTATGAGGATGACCTTTGCAATGATCAAGGCGTTGAGGAGAGCAAAGCCATAATCGAGAGAGACGCTCTCGTATCCTTTCAGCAAAAGCGACTTGTAGGTGACAAGGGCACAGAAGAAAGAGCCGAGGTACAAGGTCAGAATCAGGAGTTCTTTGCCTTCGTGTTCTGCCTTCTGCTTCAGGGTTTTCTTTGGTGGGGTTTCGTCGGCCATCGTCTTGCCTCGTTGCTTGAAACGCTATTGTTCGGTGGCCCGGGAAGATAGCCTCGAATGTACGGCCTATAAGAGGAGAAACGCAAATGCGATTGGAACACCCAATCCGCAGACAGGAAACTGCTTTGCTATCTTCCGAATTTGGGTGAGCGCATATTCTTGAGGCATGAGTCCGGCAACAAAGAGAAAGCCCCGCAAGAAGAAGAAGTCAGTGAATTGGTTGGCCTGGTGGCCGGTGGCATTGGGTATCGTAGTGACTCCTTTTACGGTTCGTGCCGCGGGAATACTGGCGCTTACCGGCCCCTCTGCTCTGCGGATGCTCTACCCCTTTGCGCTTATCCCTGCCGAGCACGCCTTCGGCTTGCGCGAGTCAGTGGCCGATGCGGTTTCGCAGGCGATGATGTGGCTGCAGTTCCCGCTTTACGGCTTGCTGGTGGTGCTGCTCGCCCGCTGGAAACGCATGGGCATAGCGATTGCCATTGTTGCCGCGCTCCACCTTGCAGGGGTGGGTGGTCTGTGGCTCCTGAATAGCGCGTCGCGGTAGAAAAGAACAGCGAAAGCCTTGTTTTTATTTCGTACCAACGGTGTATCGTTTTCCGTTGCGCGAATTCGTGTAGGCGCTGGCGCGCTGAGTTCTTCTCACGAATTGGGATGGGCGCGGGGGAAGGCCACGAATGTCCGGAAACCGGTTGCTGAAACGAGTGATATTGACGGAGATGCGGCTGCGCTTTCTGATGTGGCTTGCGGCCCTGGTGCTGTTTTTCCTGGTCCTTTCGGCAATCTTCTTCTACGAGTGGCACCGTTATGGCGACGTTCACGCGGAAGCCTTCGGAAGCCTGCTGACTTTCTTTGCGTCGATTGTTACGGCAACGGTCACGCTGGTTTATTTGCACGTGACCAGGCGGTCGCTTGCGGCGGCGGAAGCGGCGATCCAGTTGCAACGCGAACAGTGGCAGATGCGCATGACGGTAAAGCCGCGATTCTGGGTTGTGAAACAGGCGCTCGATCCGGCGGCGAAAATCCGCGAGAAAACTGTGACGTACCGCAAAGATATGGCTTCGCGGTATCGCAAGGAATCGGCCCACGGCAGTTTTTACTACGACTCGATGAACTGGCCTTTCTACGGTGTGGATGTGTGGAACGATGGCGAGCGATCCATGCGCATCTCAGATTACAAAATGTGGATTCGCGATGAAGAGTCCATCTCGATTACACGGCCGGTGGTGGGATTCGTGATCCCGCCAAATGAACTGCGTTCTTTCTCTGTGACGGAAGAGTTGATCGCACTTGCGTTCCGTGGCCGCAGCTTCACCGAGCGCTACGAGCGAATGCCCTGCGAAGAAACGGTGGTGGGTTTGAGGCTGCTGTTTTCCGACTGGCGCGGAGACGGCCACTCCAGTCATGATGAGTATTACCTGGTCGCTGTTTCTGAAGAGAAACGAGAGGTCACCGTAGACCGGCTGGAGTTCAGGAATTGAATCGCGAAACTAGAGTTCAGGAATTGAACCACGAAATCCTTATTAACCGGCAGGTAAAGATCATCGAATGTCCCCGGGACGCCTGGCAGGGACTGGCCAAAGCGATCCCGGCAGAGGCCAAAGCTGAGTACTTGCGAATGCTGGTTGGCGCAGGATTTCAGCACATTGATGCCGTGTCGTTCGTATCGCCCACGGCCGTTCCGCAGATGGCGGACTCAGAGCAGGTTCTGGAATATCTTGACGCGCCGGATGAGGTGGAAATCATCGGCATTGTGGTGAACGAGAAGGGCGCCGACCGGGCGATTGAGACGGGACGCGTGCAGACGCTGGGCTTCCCCTACTCCGTCTCGCCTACATTTCTTCAGCGCAATCAGAATCAGACGCCGGAAGAGTCTCTGGACAAACTGGAGGCCGTCGGGCAGAGAGCTTTCCAGGCTGGACTGGGGCTGGTGGCGTATGTCTCCATGGCGTTCGGCAATCCATACGGAGACGAGTGGAATGCGGAAGAAGTGATTGCGGCCTGCGATTTGCTGGCCGACATGGGCATCACAGAAATTTCGCTGGCGGACACGGTGGGAATGGCGAGTGCTGCCCAGATCGAGGACCTGGTGGGTGAGGTGCTACAGAGTTTCGGAGATCTGGAAATTGGGGTTCATCTGCATGCTCGTCCGGATGAGGTCGCATCGAAAGTAGCGGCAGCGTACCGCGCGGGCTGTCGCCGGATGGACATGGCAATTGGCGGACTTGGCGGATGCCCTTTCGCGCAGGATGCACTGGTTGGAAATCTTGCAACGGAGATCGCACTAGCAGAATTGAAGCGGCTCGGCGCCGTTTTGCCGGAGCTTCAACCGCTGGACGCGCTGGTGGCGGCAGCACGGGCGATGGAATCGCAATTCGGATTAGCCAAGCAATGAGCTCATAATTCCAGCGAGAGAGTCAGTCGTTGATTGCCCAGTGACGGGCCGGGAGATTCATGATGCGGTATCACACGATCAATATTCGGCTGGAAAATGGGATCGAAACGATTACGCTCAACCGGCCGGAGAAACGCAATGCGCTCAACTCGCAGCTCATTCTCGAACTGACGCAGGCACTGGATGCTGCGGCCGAATCCAAGAGCGGTGTGGTGATTTTGACGGGATCGGGGTCGGCCTTCTGTGCCGGACTTGATCTCGATCATCTTCAGTCGATGACGGCGAAAACTCCCGAAGAACATCGCAAGGATAGCGAGGGCATCGCGACGGTGCTGCGGACGCTTTACGACTTTCCAAAGCCAACGATTGCAGCGGTGAATGGCGCGGCCATCGCCGGTGGCATGGGACTGGCGACGGTGTGCGATTTCACGCTGGCCGTGCCCGAGGCGAAGTTTGGATACACCGAAGTACGGATTGGATTCATCCCAGCGATCGTGGCGTCGTTTCTGCTGCGACAGGTAGGCGAGAAACGGACGCGCGATTTGCTGCTGAGCGGAAGAATCATCAAGGCTCCAGAGGCGATGGAGATGGGGCTGGTGACGCGCATTGTGGCGGAGCAGGATTTGATCTCGGAGGCGGAAAGTCTGGCTCAGTCGCTGCTGAGAAATAGTCCCGAGTCGATGACGGCGGTGAAGCGGTTGCTTAGCACGCATGCGCGGGAACGGCTGGATCGCGAGATCGCAGAAGCGATTGAGTGGAATGCGCGGCAGCGATCAACGGACGACTTCAAGGAAGGCGTGACTGCGTTTCTTGAAAAGCGCCCGCCGGTGTGGCCAAGCAGATGTTGATGTTAGTTAAAGCTGGAGAATCAGCCTTTGACCGCTTGAATCAGATGTGGAAGTTGATTTCGACAAACACTTCAACCTCGACCGGCTCTCCATTCAACACGAACGGTGAAAACAGGTAACCTTTAACAGCGTCCAAAGCTGGGCGAACCAGAATCGCGTCTGGTGTACTGGTCACATACTGATCCAGGACTCGGCCATCTTTCCCAACGGTTACATGAACGACGACAATTCCCTCCACGCCGTGTTCCATTGCGAGTACCGGAAAATCAGGACGGGGGCTAGATAAGACTCGCCCGAGTGTTATTCCTGCTATTCCGGACTGCACGGGCCTGTTCTGCTCTTTTTCAGCATCCGCTGGCGGTATGAAGTCTCGTTGATCGATCGAGTTGAGGCTTTCGATCGATTCGAGTTGAAGATCGAGATAGGGCCTCTTGTAGTCAGTCACCTGCAAAGACTTGGGCAGGTAGTGATTCTGATAACGAATGATCCGGTTCGAAATACTCGTGGTCCCCGCAACGCTCACGGTCCTGAGAATTGGTTCGTTCTGACTGAAGCAGTAGGTTCCAGATGGGAGGGACTCAACTGCCGTCCGCTTTGTTGGGACGGGACTGACTAACACGCAATTGACATATACATTTCCCATCATCTCGTGGCGAGTCGTGAGCGTCCCGTGCTCGACGAATTCCAACGGATTTAACATTCTGGAGCGAATCAGAAATTGAAGGTCCCTCCGGACACTACTGCCGACTGGCAGAAAGAATCCGCCGTCCTCGGTTCCCCACTCGGTTTGGTTGAAGGATTTGCTGGTGTAGATGACCTTGTACTTTTTGGGAGTGATCCAAAATTCTTCGAAGGTTCCCTTCTCCGTTGGCTTGCCCTTGAAGTCATAAAGTTGGAATGAAAGCTTTAGATGCCACGGAGCGAGTTTGTCGCTGTGCAGGCCATTCACTTCGGCGGCGAGTTTCATTAACTCAGCCGGGTCTGTAGGCATCGTGTTTGTCGAGGGCGCGCTTGCGGCGGCGGTGGAAGTAGCTGGAGTCGCGGTCTGCGACCATGTGATGGAATTAGCAAAGCAGAGAAGGACAAAAGCAGGTTCTTGAGCACAGGTCTTTCCTTCCGGTTAAAAACTGAGGTTGAACATGACGTTGATTTCCGTATCGACTTCAACGGGTAAGCCATTCAGTAAATAAGGTTCATATTTCCATTTTTTCACCGCAACTATCGCTGCCTCTGTCAGGGTGGGGTGGGGTGAAATGACGGGTTTTAGATCTTGCAACCGCCCGTCTTTTCCAACGACTCCTTCAAGAACTACGGTCCCTTGTGCTCCGATACGTTTGGCCTCGGCGGGGTAAGTCGGGGGCGTTTTGGTCCGCAGGTGCCCCTGCATTTCCGAAGGCGAAATACTCGAAATCATGTCGGGCGCGGCATTCAGCACCTCAGCGGGAACCTCAATGTCGGAAGCCGGGATCGAAGCGAGACCTTGAAGGGACTCAATCTTTACGTCAAGCAGTCGTTTGCCATAGGCGGTAGCGTTTACAGATTTCGCCACGTAGCGATCCTGAAAAAGAGCCAGCGTATTCGCCAAGGATTGAATTCCTCCAAGAACGACGCTGATCCGGAGGATGGGCTTCGCTTCAGCGAAACAATAGCTGCCATCGCTCATCGCTGGATGCGATATCGACGGGGGGCCCGCAAGGATTAAGTGACTAAGCGAAACACAAATCAGTTTTACACTGCCTAAGACTTCAGTCCGTTTTGCGAAATCGCCCTTCGCCATTTCTTCCACAGCAGGGAGAGGATTCACAATCCGCGAACGGATCAGGTCGATAACGATCTTTGGAGGAAGTGGACCACCTGTGTGTTTGAAGTAATGCTTACCGTCCTCGGTTCCCCATTTCGTTAGGGTAAATGTGGGTGTGGTGTAGGTTATTTTGTTTCGTTTTGGGCCTGCCCAGAACTCTTCGTACGTCCCCTGCTCGGTTGGCGCGCCGCTGAAATCGTAGAGTTGAAATGTCGATTTGAGATGCCATGGCGCGAGCTTAGCGCTGTCCAGGCCATTCAGTTCCGCAGCGGCCTTCATTAGCTCTGAGGGGTCTTTCGGTGTACTCCCTCCGGGGAGTGGGACGGTCGCGGTGGACGTTACGGGCGCGGCGGGTGGATTCGCGGTCTGTGCCCACGCGGCGGAATTTACAAAGCAGAAAAGCGACACCAAAACGAACAGGTTCTTGCGCACTAATTATCTTCCTTTTACTTCGGGCCTTGGATCGTCGGGTCGTAAATTGCTACGCCAACCAGCGAGTCCGCACAGCCATAGTACAAGAACCATTTTCCGTGGAAGTGGACCAGGCCTTCGGCGAAGGTGGTGCCAGCGGCGTATTGTCCGGTGCGCTCGAAGGCCATCTCCGGCTTGAAAACCGGCTTTTCGGTACGTTCAAGCAGCTTCGCGGGATCGTCGGCAGAGAAGAGTGCCTCGCCAACGGCATAGGTTGCGGGGTCGAGTGCTTTGTCTCGTGTGTCCGCATCTTTTCCGTTGGCGTTCTTGCCATTGTAGAGAAGCACGATGCCATGACTCGTGAGCAATGCAGGAGGGCCGACTTCCGGGAATCCACTATCGAAGAAGCCGGGACGATTGTGCATGAGAACGACGGGCTGGCCGGATGCATCTTCAATCGGGGTCCAATGGATGAGGTCGTCGGAAGTTGCGAGGCGTATTTCAACTTCCCCCCAGTACATCCAATACTTTCCATGGATTCTTGCCGCGAGCAGACGGCTCCTGTCGCCCTTGCCAACGAGTTCGGTAACAATGCTGGCAGACTTGTACATCAGGTTCGCGTACTTGCCGGTGGTGCCGAGCGCCGGACCATACTTCGTCCAGCTCACAAGGTCTTTTGATGTGGCGACTCCGATGGAGTAGGTGGTGCGATTCCATTGCGTGTAGTTGAGAATGTAGGTGCCGTCCTCTTTCTCAACGATGCGCGGGTCCTCAACACCGCCTTCCCACTCGCGATCTTTTTGCGCATCGTTGGTGGGGAAAAATACGGGAGTGGGCCGGCGCGTGAAGTGGATGCCGTCGCTGCTTTCGGCGAATCCGAGGCGGGATGTGTGCATGCCGATCTGCATGCTGCCGGAGTCGTCTTCCGCGCGATAGAGAACGATCACTTTGCCGTCGCGCACAACCGCCGCGGGATTGAAGGTGTGCAGCGCCTCCCAGTGAACCTGGGCCTTGCGCAGCGGGTCATCGAAGACCGAAGACTTGTTCGGAGTAATGACAGGATTGCCGCTTGCAGGACGAATGAATGGTCCGAGGGTCCAGTGTGCAGGAGTGGCGAGGGCGATTGCGCCACCCAACGCCAGGCTGACGAGCACGATCAGGCTGTTACGATTTGGTTTCACGTCGGCTACTTTAACCTTTGATCCGTCCCCGGACTTTAAACCCTGATACGTCGATTCTTTCAAACCTTGATTTTGTGCTCTGCGTTATGGGCGCGCAACTCTTTCACAATTACTGCGGCCGCATCGCGCGCGAGGTCTGACTTGTCTGGCGGGAAGCTAATGGCGCCGACACGTGCGTGTCCGCCGCCGCCGTAGCGCTCGCAGACCGTCGCCAGATTCACCATGGTTGCGGGGTCGACCCTCGTCCACGGATTGGAACCGACCGCAACCTTGGTGCGGAAGCTGGATTTGGAGAGGCCGATGGAATACACGGCCTGCGGAAACAGGTAGTAGGGGATGAACTTGTTGAAGCCCTCCAACGGGCGATCGGAAATGTCGAAGTAGATGGTTCCGTCAATGCATTCCGCGCGATCGCGGATCAGTGCGAGCGACTCCTGATGACGCTTGAGAAGCGGGGGCAGAAGGCTGGAGATGAATGGCTGTTCCAATATCTCACCCAGCGGCATGGACGTAAGCAACGGGATGAGCCTGGGGATGAGTGCTGGATCCTCGGTCGACTCGATGACCAGGGTGAGCTTCATGGCCGGCTCAGCCATCTCCACTGCGGTCTGTGGACTCTCATACAGAGCGCCGTCGACGATGTCCGCCCACTTCAGCATTTCTTTCATGGGCTCGGTGTTGAAGTTGAAATACTTTTTGCCGACGTCGGCGAGGAAGTTGGTGCAGGAAGTGTAATCCGGATCGTAGAAGTGCCGTCTCGCATAGGAGCCATCTGCCTGGCCGGCGAGAAAATGCGCATGATCCTCGGGAGTGAGGAAAGCGCTGAGATGATGGTCGAACCACCACGTAATTTTCGGCGAAGGCGAATACTTGAAATCGACAATAACGTTTTCATCGCCGGCAAAATCGCCTTCCTGAAAGAGAGCACCGGCGCGATGGACGAGTCCGTGGTATTCGTACTCGTCACCTTGACGGATGCACTCGCGATGGAAGCGGGTGAACAGCGAAGCCGAACAGGCTCCATCAAAGCACTTGTCGTGGTACAGAACGCGAACCTTCAAAGCGAAACACTCCCTTGGCGCTGCCGGAGAACTCTCAAACAGGAAACAACTAGCATTGCTGGGAGTGGCCGGGAAGTCAAGCGGCGAAGCATAAAGGAGTGAAGGGGTCATCCCCGTTTGGAACTTGTGCGGTGAGACAATGGGCATGATGGTGGGCCGGTAAAAGTGGCTCGCCAAGTTGAGGAAGATGATCGAAGAAGGACGAACCACCTCTCGAAAGAGTTTTCGGCCCTGGTTGAAAGTGCTGGCGGGCTCGGTGCTGCTGCTTATTCTGCTGGTGGCTCTGGCCATTCCCGGAGGCATCTTCTGGCTGAAACACGCCATACGCGATTCCCTCCCCCTTCTCGACGGACAGGAGCGCCTGGTTGGCCTGCGGGCAGCAGTTACAGTACAACGCGACAGCCACGGCGTGCCGCACATTCGTGCCAATAACATGGAAGATCTGCTGATGGCCCAGGGCTACGTGACCGCGCAGGATCGCCTTTGGCAAATGGACATGGCACGACGCAGCTCAGCGGGAGAGCTTTCAGAATTGCTCGGCAGCAAGACGGTTGACCATGACCGTATTCAACGCGTGCTGCAGATGCGACCCACTGCCGAGCGCATGGCGGCGTCTCTTCCAGAACAGCAGCGAAAATATTTCGATGCGTATGCGCGGGGGGTGAACGCATACATTGAGAGCCATCGAGATCACCTGCCTGCCGAATTTCGTTTGCTCGCCTATACTCCTCGTCCGTGGCGCATTGCGGACTCGGTGGTCATCGGGCTGAGCATGGTGCAAACCCTGGACGAGCATTTCACGGAAAAACTGGGCAGGGAGCGTCTGGCCGGTAAGCTATCGCAGGAACTACTCAAAGATTTGTATCCTACGGGATCGTGGCGGGATCATCCGCCAACTGCAGCGGCACCAGACCTGACTCAACCGCAGAAAGATATTCCGGATGTGCCGCTCGATGAATCGCAGGCATCGACCGAAGACCTGCTGCATCTACGCGAAGTGCTCGGCCGGGCAAGTTGTGCTGACTGTCAGCCGGGATCGAATGAGTGGGCAATTGCGGGCACGCACACGGCGAGCGGCAAGACGATGCTCTCGAACGACATGCATTTAAATCTCGGGATCCCCAACATTTGGTACGAAGCCGACTTGAAAGCGGATGAGTTTCACGTTGCCGGCGTTTCCATTCCTGGAGTGCCGTTCATCATCGCGGGACATAACGATTACTTCGCCTGGGGCATTACTGCGCTGTACGGGGACACCCAGGACATCTACGTTGAAACGCTGAACAACCGCGACGAATATCAGACGGCCGATGGCTGGCGGCCGATTGAGCATGACCGCGAGTCGATTGCGGTCCGCGGCGGAAAGAGCGTCGACGTGGATGTGCGCCTCACCGCGCATGGCCCGATTCTTAGCCCCATGCTTGCCAATGAACGCCGCGCGCTGGCTTTGCGTTGGGTCGCTTATGACGCGGGCTCTATCGAGGTTCCGCTGTTTGATTTGAACAGCGCTCACAACTGGACGGAGTTTCGTTCCGCGATGGAGAAGTGGTGGGGGCCAACGCTCAATTTTGTTTATGCCGATGTTGAGGGTCACATCGGATACCAGGCCGTGGGGAAGATTCCATTGCGGCCGAATGGATTGAGTGGAACGCCGATTACTGATAACAAGCATGAATGGGCGGGCTTTGTTCCGTTTGGCGCGCTGCCCTCGACACTGGATCCGCCGCTTGGATTGTTAGCAACCGCGAATTCGCGCATTACGCCCGATGGCTATCAATATCCGCTAACTCTGAATTGGGCTTCTCCGTATCGCAACGAACGCATTTGGAAATGGCTTGCAGGCAAGAATGGATTGAAGCGCGAAGACATGCTGGCGCTGCAGAACGACATTTACTCCGAGGTCGATCAGGAGATGGCGCAACGCTTCGCATACGCCATTGACCATACCGCGAAGAACGACAAGCGTTTACAGCAAGCAGCAGATCTGATGCGTACATGGGATGGCGCGATGACCGTCGATTCATCCGCTGCCGCAATTGTGACCGCGGCGCGCAGAGAGTTCTGGCCGCTTTTGCTGGAGCCGAAAGTGGGAGCCGACTGGCGAGTGTATGAATGGCCCGAACGCGCCTTTGCGCAGGAAGAGATCCTTATGCATGCGCCGCCCCAGTGGCTCCCGAAACCATTTGGGTCGTGGGATGAGTTTCTAACGGCGGCTGTGAGCAAGGGGCTTGAAGACTCACACGCTCCCAGCGATCTGTCGAAGTGGAACTATGGTTCTGACCACGTGATCGATCTTGAGCATCCCATCTACGTGATGCTGCCGTGGATAAAACGCTGGACGGGAACCGGGGAACAACCGCTGAGCGGCGGCAATTCCACGGTGAAGCAAGTGGGCCGGACTTTCGGTCCATCGCAGCGCTTTACGATGGATTGGAGCGACCCGGATGCATCGACCGAAAACATCGTGATGGGACAATCGGGAAATCCGATGAGCCCCTATTATCGCGATCACTGGCCGTCATGGTATGCGGGAACGACATTTGCGCTTCCCTACTCTGACGCTGCCGTTCAGACCGAGACGAAGCACAGCCTGCGGCTCTATCCGTGATTCTTCGCACTTCAACAAAACCGGACCGCCCTAAAAACGTTGTCGCGTCGGGATGGATTTTCGTTAGCAGGAACCGCAACGATCGCTCACGGAATATGTTCCGGACGACGAAAGCTTGCCGTTCAAAGTGACCGTCGACCGCTGGCTGGGCGAGAGCAAAATTATGCGCGTTGACTCAGGCTCCTCCGGCTTCGCCGTGTTGCGGCTGATGGATTATCCCGGGTGGCATGTGCTCGTAAACTCCAGCGAGCAGACGTTACGGCCTCACAGAAAAGATGGGCTGATGGTGGTTGCCGTTCCTGCGGGATCTTCGCGGATTGAAGTCGCGTGGAAATCTACCCGGGACGTGGTCGTGGGCAGGATGATCAGCATCTTTTCATTGTTCTTATTGCTGCCAGTCGCCCTTCTGGAGCGGCGAAAAGAAGCGGAGGCTCGGGTATGATTGTGGGAATGCAAGTCAATGTCAGGGAAATACTGGAGACCGGGGCGGCGTTGACCGATCACGCTCTGGAGCGGCTGTTGCCCAGTGCCGATGCGATTCCTACGTCGATTCATCGGGCGATGCGCCACAGCGTATTTGCAGGAGGCAAGCGGCTGAGACCGGTGCTTTGCATGCAGGCGGCGCGAATGATTGCCGGGAACGGCGAATTACCCGACGGAGTGGAAGATCTGGGATCAGCAATTGAAATGCTGCATACCTATTCTCTGATCCACGACGATCTGCCTGCTTTGGATAACGACGATTTGCGTCGAGGCAAGCCTACCTGTCATGTGGTGTTCGGTGAGGCGATCGCAATCCTTGCAGGGGATGCCCTGCAGACACAGGCTTATGAGACGCTCGCCGGCCTGAGATGTCCGCCAACCGCCACGGTTGAAATCGTAAAGCTCATAGCGCAGGCAACGGGAACGGTGGAGGGCATGATCGGCGGACAGGTGCTCGATCTCGAAGGGGAGCACCACAAGCCAACCGCTGAGATGGTTCATGCAATTCACCGCGCAAAGACGGGTGCGCTTATTCGCGTGAGCCTGGTGACCGGTGGAATCTTCGCGGGCGGTAAACCCGAAGATGTAGCGCGGCTGCACAACTTCGGCGTGAAGGCGGGCCTGGCGTTTCAGATCGCGGACGATGTACTTGACATGACGCAGGATTCGGCGCATCTCGGCAAGACGGCGGGCAAGGATCTCGCCAGCGAAAAGGCTACTTGGCCTGCCGTGTACGGCATTGAAAAGTCGCGCCAGGACGCGGCCGAATTGATCGCGTCAGCATTCCAGGAACTCGCGCCTTACGGCGAACACGCAGAGCGGCTCAAGGCCGTGGCGAAGTACCTGGTGGAGCGCACGCACTGATCTGCAATTGGGGGTAAAACGAAAATGTCGATCACTGAAATGGATGTACTGAGCGCCCTCAAGGACTGCTACGACCCGGAAGTTCCCGTGAACATTGTGGACCTGGGATTGATTTACGGGGTTAAACTGCAGCCGGACGAAAACTCAACACCCGCTTTTCCGCGACAGAGTGTGGCCATTGAGATGACTCTGACGACGCCACATTGCCCGGCTCATACCATGATGGTGGAACAGGTAAAGAATCGGCTGGCGGGTATTCCGGAAATCAGCCACACGGAAGTCAACCTGGTTTGGCTGCCCGCATGGGGACCGGAGCGCATAACGCCAGAGGGCCGCAAGACTCTCGGTTTCGAGTAGAGTCTGCAGCCCATCCGGACGCAATCGGTTCAGTTGCAGCAATATGCGCGATCGCTATTTGCGCATAATTCGACGCACGGTATGTCCCTGCTCGGTCAACTGCTCCACAAATCCTTCGACCTTGCCGAGGAACTGCTGAGCGTTGGCGACATATCGAGGCATTCCATCCCACCAGTGCTTTAAGTGTTCGGGCTCCTCGACGAGTCCGAGTAAGGTGCCTCCTGCTGCGACGGCGACGCCCGCCTTGCGATTGCCAGTCAGCAGAAGCACCACGCCCGTGATCAGCGCGCCGATGGCGACGGTTCGAGTCCAGGGAACATCCTTGGCGGAGTTGGGGAGACGGGCTTCAATTTGCTTTGGGATCGTAGAAAGACTCATGGTGATGTTCAGCTCTCTTCTCTCGGTTGAATTCTGGACAGCAAACACTGCATAACGCTTCGAAGTTAGATGCGCGTTAGTCGAGGTCAAATTCGCGCAAAGGCTTTTCTGTGTCAGGAGTTTCCTTAGCTTTACGGAAGGCCTCGGCAAATCTCTTGGCCATCAGGTCTTCCTTGTTCTTTTCCGCATCTACAGCCTGACGAAAAATGCTCTCCTTACGCTCGTCCTGTTCGCGCATGGCCTTCGCGGCCGTTTCAAAATCCTCGAACATACGTTTCCGAGGAGCAGGTGTGTGAGAGACGATGGCACGGGAGGTCGCGTCAATCTTCAGTACGGCCCCGCAATCCGGGCAAGTTACATCGAACGTGTTGTTTGATGAGGTTGGCATGGCACTGCGCGTATTGTAGGACACCGCGCAACACTCGGCCATAGGTCCACTCAAATTGGATTTATTTCAGGAGAAAATCGGGAAGGGGTGAAGCGAATCTGCTAGAGAAATAGCACTTTGTGGCCCGGACACTCCTGCCCTGCCTCGCTGATGAGCAATTCTGTGAGGCTCTCTCCGTAGCGCGCCAGGAAGTATGCCGCTCCGATCAGCCGCTCCTGAGGATGACGGTCAGGAAAGATCGCGAGGGAGAGTGCTTCCGCCTGACGAAGCAGGCCGGCTTCCTTCTGAAGCTGATAGTTCGCGGAAAGGCGGCGCAGACGGTTCATCTGATAGCGCATTTTGGACGCGGCGACTTCCGCCGAGCGGCCCAGGTTTTGATCGAGAGCCGTCATGTATTGCGTCAAAGTGGAGAGTTCCATGTCCAGGGCGGTGCCAGCAGACGCCAACTTCTGCTTGGCTTCGACCGGCATTGATCTCGCGCCGATCCGCTGGGCAAGATCGTCTGTGCTGGACTGCAGAACATCCGGCACGGTCACTTCGTGGCGGTGAAGAATCTCGGCGATCTGCGGCTCAATCAGAGTCGCGGTTAAACGCGGAAGAACAGTAGTAATGCGGCCGAGAATTTTTTCATACAGCACATTCGACTGCGCGAAGTAGGCGATCTCGGCGGGGCCGCCGATGTATGCCGAAGTTGGCAGAATGGAATCCTGAAAAATGGGGCGCAATAGTGCATTCGGGCTCAGCCGCTCCGGCTCGCTCTCCAAAATTGCGAGCAGGTCAGCGCTCGAATACGTATGCCTCCCTGCGGTCCACTTGTCTTCGGATTGATACTTGAGAGCCTGCCGGGCACCGCTGTCGCCATCGATCAGGAACAACAGGCTTGATTGAGAGCCTACGAGTACCTGCGAATGATAGTTCGATGCGGCGAGCAGTTTGTCCCGCTCCACAAGCGCATCGCGCAATTCTCCAGCTTGCTCGATCGCATACCTCAGAGTGCTGGAGCCCTGAGAATGGAAATCGCGGCTGGAAGCGTCCATGACAACCAGGCCCTGCGAAGAGAATGCCTGCGCTATCCATTCAAGAAAAGCCTGTCCAAAGGTGCGGCCGGGACGATAGCTGCTTCGCAACTGGTCCACTGTGTCGCCAAGGCCAGTCAGGCTCTCCAATTGATCGACGAGCGCCCCAATCTCATCGCTGAAGACCACTCCGCCTACGGGAACATGAGCTGGGTGGCCGCCGTGGTAGCGCAACGTCTCAACGGTGCGACCTGCGGGAAGAGTAACGTGATTCACTTCCTCAAAGTCGTGGTCTTCGGTCGCCAGCCAGAAGACGGGTACGTGCGGAATTCCTGCCGCGTTGGCGTCCTGAGCCTTGCGTATGGCCGTAGCCGCCTTCAAAAGCGTGTAGAGAGGACCACCGAACAAGCCGACCTGTTGTCCGCTTACGACCACACTCGCGCCCTGACGGATTTTTTCGATGTTGGCGAGTGCTGCGGGGTGGGTGTTTTGAGCGGTGAGAAGATCAGCGAGGCGGGAACGGGATTTTGCGTCGTAATCGGGAAACTTTGTCTGCATCCACGCGCTGGAGCGAGGCGTATTCGCAAAGAAAGGTGATAGCGGCTCAGTCCGCTCACAGAAATCCCTGAAGATGCGGCTCAGGTGGGGCAGATTCGAGATGGGATAACACTCAGTCTGCAAAGCCAATCTCTCTTTCGAAAA
The DNA here is from genome assembly GCA_963797255.1 of uncultured Acidobacteriaceae bacterium. GTDB lineage: Bacteria > Acidobacteriota > Terriglobia > Terriglobales > Acidobacteriaceae > JANXZS01. The sequence goes on along the minus strand of CAWCOV010000041.1, from coordinate 37,644 downwards.
TGGTATTCCCACACTGCAACCTGCCCGGAATCTGCCAGCAGGAGCGCTTAGTCAGTCTCTCATGGAGCCTGCAAAATGCAACCTTACCCACCCTGCGTCGTACTTTTGCGCTTCGCAAGCTTGCGAACGATATCCTGCTTCTTGCTCGACGGCAGGTATTCCACCGCATTCAACGCCAGCGCCCTATAAGTGTCAGCAAGAATCGGATGCTCGGAGAGGGCCCAAAGATGCAGTTCAATCGTTTCGGCATCTCCGCGGGCAATTGGCCCGCTGAAACTTTTGGAGGGTCCTTTGTCCAGAAAGTTCGCAATTGTGCGTGCCGCCATGGGGGCGAGAAGCTTGGCGGCCTGCTCGCGGGACAGGCCGGCGAGGATTGCGGTCTGTTGCGCGGCGACCAATGCGCTGAGCAGCAGAGGAGAGGCCATGGTGGCTGCGGCGTGGTACAGTGCCTTGCTTTGCGAAGGAATGCGAAAGGGCACGCCTCCCAGGGCACGCACCAGCGCAAAGAGCGGCTTGTATAACGACGGTGAGGCCTCAATCGAGAACGGCACATTCGCCAGCGATACCGGCTTCCTCGTTGGGAAAGTCATCAGGGGATGGATGCCAGCTACGCGAGCACCGGCGGTTTGAGCCGCTACTAACACATCAACCGATAGAACGCCGCTCGAATGCACCAGGATTTGCCCCTTCAATCCGAGGCCCTGTTGCTTTCTGCGATGCACGATGCCTGCTGCGATCCCCGCAATCATCCGATCGGGCACACACAGCCAGATGAGTTGCGCATCCAGATTGGCGCGATCGAGAGTGGTGATTTTCAAATCCAGAAGCTTGCGAGCCGGCGTTCTGCGAACCACAACCTCGCGTGGCGGAATGCCTGCAGATTTTAGTGAGGCCACAAGCGATGTGCCCCAATTCCCCATCCCGATCACGGTGACGGAGGAAATCGTCTTCGCATTCTCTATTTCAGACACCCTTCGACGCGAGATTGGTTGAGGATTCATGCAATGAGGTTCCCGACCGAATGGTACCGTAAATGAGAAACCTACAAGAGCGAGGAAGCATGGCGACGAAGAAGGCGGCACTGAAGAAATCGGATCCTTTAACCCCGAAGACCAACAAGAATATCAAGGTGATTTCATCGACCTTGAGCTACCAGGGACCTCTCTTCAACGTGTTTACCGACATGGTGAGCGAGCCCGGCGGCCAGGTATCGCGTCGTGACGTGATCCGCCACAACGGCTCGGTGGTAATACTTGCGGTGGATGACTCGCGAAGCAAGAGCGATCCCTCAATCGTGATGGAGAGGCAATATCGCCACGCCGCGAATCAATATTTGTGGGAATTGCCTGCGGGAAAAATGGACGCGGGTGAAAAGCCGCTCGCGGGCGCAAAGCGCGAGTTGATCGAAGAGACCGGATATCGCGCGAAAAAATGGTCCAAGCTGGTGCGATATTTTGCGAGTCCTGGCTTTCTAGGTGAATGGATGCAAGTGTTTCTGGCCGAAGGTTTGACTCTGGGCGTGGCGCAACCGGAAGAAGATGAATTCATCGAAATCAAGCTGGTGCCGGTCTCAGAGATTTTGCGAATGATTGATGAGGGGAAGATTCTAGACGGAAAAACGCTGATCTCGGTGATGTTGTATGCGCGGCAGAATGGAATTCGCGCGAAAAAGCGCACAAACGCATGAGGACAAAGGCACTTCGCTGATTCTCGGTTACCACGCATGATTCCCTTTCGTTTTTTTCGTACAGAACTGCATTTTGGGGTAACCAATCAGCCACTAGCTGCGTCTGTCTAGTCATGGCAGGTTGGGTTCCCCCCAGCCTCGATCTGCTCCGAGGAAGGTAAGTGGCTTGTGGCTAATTACAAAGGTAAGGTGAAGTGGTTTAACAACGCGAAGGGATACGGCTTTATCGGACGCGATGATGGTCCCGATGTTTTCGTCCACTACAGCGCCATTCAGCTTGATGGCTACAAGAGCTTGAAAGAGGGTGACGAAGTGGAGTTCGACATCATTGAAGGCCAAAAAGGCCCGCAGGCTGATTCTGTAATACGCATGCGGGAAGTAGCCTGACCGTAAAGATTGGCTGGCGGGAATGCCGCCAAAAGAAAGGCAAGTTCCTCGTTCGGAGGTTCGAGCAAACTTGCGAATCGCAGTCATCTCAATAAACTTTTCACTAACCGATTGACGCTACACCAGAAACCCAGCTTTCCGCTCTCGCGGGGCTGGGTTTTTCATGCGCATGTCTCGCCGCGAGTCGGCTCAGAGTAGTATTCCGCAGAGGACGGAACGGTAAATGGATAACAGAACGATGGCGAGAATGCTGGCGGAGACAGCCGACCTGCTGGAGATCAGCGGCGGTGACTCGTTCCGCATTCGCTCCTACCGCAATGCAGCCGACGCAGTGGAGTCGACAACCGTGCAGTTGAATGCAATTGCGGCAGACCCCAAGAAGCTGCAGGAGATTCCCGGAATCGGCAAAGGGATGGCGGCCAACCTGCTCGCGTTGGAGCAGACGGGCACGCTGCCACTGCGTGAAGAATTGTTAACGAAATACAAATCGAGCATGCTCGAATTGCTTCGCCTGCCGGGCATGGGACCAAAGACTGTGGGCCTGTTGTGGGAGACGCTTCAAGTTGCCGATATTGACTCACTAGAATCTGCACTCGAAGCAGGAAAACTCGAGACGCTGCCTCGCTTCGGAAAGAAGCAGGCGGAGAAACTAAAGAAAGGCCTCGCGGAGTATCGGAGAAACACCGGACGCTTTCGCCTTGATGCAGCTGAGGACGCTGCAGAGAAAGTTGCAACGTACCTGAAAGCATTTCCCGGCATTGACGAGGTGATCCCTGCGGGATCGTTGAGACGCGGGCGGGACACGATAGGCGATATCGATCTGCTGGCCACCGGACCCGCATGCGAAGAGAACCTGGTGAGTGCCGCGGTTGAATATACGGCGGCCTATCCGCCGATCGCCAACACAATTGCCAGGGGGCAAAATAAGGTGAGCTTTCTGCTTCGCAGCGGATTGCAGTGCGACGTCAGGCTTTTGCCGCGCGCCTCGTATGGAGCGGCCCTGCAATACTTCACCGGTTCAAAAACGCACAACGTTGCGTTGCGACAACGCGCCCTGAAGCATGGATATACGTTGAGCGAATACGCATTGGCTCGGCTGGACGACGGCTCGATGGTGGCCGGCGCGACAGAGTTGGATATTTACGCCGCTCTTGGCATGGATTGGGTTCCGCCAGAGATGCGTGAGAACAACGGAGAGCTGGAAGCCGCGGTCGAGCACAGGCTCCCTCAGCTCGTAGAGTTGAGCGATATTCGTGGCGATGTGCATAGTCACACCGTGGCCACCGATGGCCGTAACACGATACGCGAGATGGCCGATGCTGCAGTGGAGCGCGGATATGAGTACATCGCGATCACTGATCACTCCAAGAATCTTGCGATGACGAATGGCCTGGATGAAGCGCGCGCATTAGAGCAATTGAGCAAGATCAAAGATGTCGGGCGCGAGATGGAGGGCCGCATCCGGATCTTCACTGGCATCGAGGTCGATATTCTTGGCGATGGTGAACTGGATCTCTCCAACGACGTTCTCGCACAGATGGACGTGGTGATCGGCAGCGTCCACTCACTGTTCAGCCAACCGGAAGAGGAGATGACGGCGAGGGTATTGCGTGCGATTGAGAATCCCTATCTTCAGATTCTCGGTCACCCCACGGGCCGGATGCTGCTTCGCCGCGAGGGCTACAAATTGGATCTTGGCCAGATTTTCAGGAAGGCAGCCGAGCTTGGTGTTGCCATGGAACACAATTCGGATCCTAACCGCCTGGATCTTTGTGACCGTGATTTGAGAATGGCGAAAGAGCTGGGCGCAAAAATCGTGATCAACACGGATGCGCATCACACGAGCAGTTTTGGAAAAATGCGCTATGGTGTGCTGCAGCTTCGACGCGCGTGGCTGACGAAAGCTGACGTCCTCAATACTCGGAGCGCTAATGACTTCCTTCTAACACTTCGGCAGCGCCCTTAAATAGCTAATTGGGTGTGTAAAGCTTTCCGCTACGATTTTGATCCGTTCGCGTTAGAATCTGAGCACTGTGACTGACAATTCAAGCTCGACACAAACCGTCCCCAATGACACCTACCGGAGCCAGGAACCTCGCGATCCGGCCTCAAATGCCTTGAAAGCGGTACTGATTGCCCTTGTTCTCGTCGTTGCGGCAGTCGGCGCCTACGTGTATATGGGAGAAAAACCGCCTGTCGCTACCGGTGAGTTGATCCATGTAAGCGCAATTCCAATTCACCAGCAATCGGATCTTCCTGCTGCCGCAGGCATGCCCGGACAGACAGATGCGTTCGACGAGGTGCTGGTGATGGCACAGGTGCGTCTGCACAACCAAACGAACATTCCGCTGTTTCTACACGAGATGTACGCGTCACTGGCGCTTCCCGACGACGTTGAGCGCACCAGCATTGCGGCGAACAAGTCCGATTTTGGCAGAGCTTTTGTTGCCTATCCGCAGCTACAACCTCTGAAGGGCGAGCCAATCCTGCGCGATATCACCATTGAGCCGGGGCAGACGGTGGAAGGCATGATGCTGTTCCCGTTTCCGATCACGGGCGCTCAATACGATCAGAAAAAATCGCTCAACATCAACGTGGTCTTCATGCACCAGAAGACGCTGACTATTCACGTTCCGCAGTAGGTAGGGCGAGGGCCGATGACGAATCGGCCCCATCTATTGCCGGACGGTGGCAGTCTTCGGCGCGGAGACGTAGCCGACGACCTGGTTCTTATTGATGGTGTTCACTACCAGCTCATATAGCATGGGATCCTTGCCGGTATAGAACTGGACAGGCTCGTTCAGCCCCTTGTCCTTCTTCTCAATCTTCTTGTCGTCGGAGATCACGTTGAGCGTAAAGCGGCTCTTCTTCTGGTCGGCCTTCTTCAACTCCAGGCTGACGATCCCCACCGGAATGGGCTTGCCACCCTTGTTCAGGGTGAATTCGTAATAGTTCCGGTCACCCTTATGCTTCAGGGTTTCAAGCTCGTCCTTGTTGTGCGCAATGAGCCCGCTCTGAATGCCAAGATCACCCTTCATGCTTTGCAACTGACCCTGGGTGGCAATCAGATCGCTCTGCGTTTTGGCCACGTCCGTCTTCACGCCGCCAACGTCAGTCTTGACCCCTGCCACTTCGGTCGAAACGGCTCCAATCTGAGTACGCGTCTCGGTTTGGGCCTTTTCGAACTTGGAGGACTCGGATTGCTGGCGCGCCAAAAGCTGAGCAGCCTTCACTTCAAGCTGTTTCTGGGTCATGCCGACGGATTTCCCGAGCGTCTCAGAAGTGACGGTCAGGCGGGCATCTGTTTCCTTCAGTTCGGCAGCCAGCTTGTCATTATCCTTGTTCGCTGCAATCAGCGCCGCTTCTGACTTGGTCAGTCGACTGGAGAGCGTATAGCTCCAGACCAATCCACCGATCGAGGTAAGAATCGCGAGAATAAGACCGCCGACGTAGAGGGAGGTGTAATTCCGTTCTGGTGCTTCGTTGAAGTCGCTCATAGTTGAATGGTTCCATTCTGCAAGACCCTGCCAGCAGGTGCAAGGAAAAGCTTTAACAAGCTCTTCCGCATGACCCAAGCTTGGCAAATTTCAAACATCTTCTGTTCCACCCTAGAATAGACGTGTGAGAACTGCAGATGTGGTGATAGCGGGCGGCGGCATTATCGGATTATCCGTCGCGCTCGAGTTGGCCGATAACGGTTTTCGAGTCACGGTGTTGGAGCGGGGCCGGGCGATGAGTGAGGCGTCGTGGGCTGCTGCCGGCATGCTGGCAGCCCATGATCCCGAAAACCCGCCCATTCTGCAGACGCTGTCAGAGCTGAGCCTGTCGCTTTACCCCGCCTACATTGCGAGGCTTGAGAGCCTATCCAAGCAGAGTATTCCGCTGCGAACGCGTTTTGCGCTGCAAGGCTCCCGATCAAGCGAGCCACTCCCTGCGAACGCTGGCACGCTTGGGCGGCTGGTCGATGAGTCTGAGGTAGAGCGTCTTATTCCCGGCCTGAACAGCGCGAATCGTGACTTTCTGCTGTTGGAGGAAGACAGTCTCGACCCGAGAGATTTGTGCCTAGCATTGCCCAAAGCAGCTGTGGCGGCCGGAGTTGAATTGCGCGAGCAGACTACGGTGGATGGACTAAAAGCCGAGACAAACGGCGTGATGGTGAAAACCTCTCGTGGAACGATTTCCGCGGATGCATTTCTGAATTGCTGTGGCGCATGGGCCGGAAATTTGCCGGGATCAACCGGGGACCTTTCTTCGGAGTTATTTGGTATCGAGCCACGCAAGGGACAGTTGGTCACCGTGAAATTGGACGCCGGTGTGAGCCTGAATGGCGTTTTGCGCACGCCTGAAACTTACTTGGTTCCCCGCGGAGATGGTCGAGTAGTCATCGGCGCCACCGTGCTGCGCGCGGGGTTTGACAAGGCTGCAGACGGTGAAGTGGCGCGCACCCTCGTGGCAGAGGCGGCGGACCTTTGGCCTCCGCTTGCGTCTTCGCGACTCGTGGACACCTGGGCTGGACTAAGGCCGGGTTCTCGCGACGGACTGCCCGTTATGGGATCCTGCGCAGACAAAAGACTGTGGATGGCAGCGGGACATTTCAGAAATGGAATTCTACTGGCTCCCGCCACGGCCAGAATCATGCGGGAATTGCTCACAGGCGAGTCCCCTTCCGTGCCGGTTGAATGCTTCGCGCCGGAGCGATTTGTGGCGGCGCAAGGCTGATTTCAAGGGCTTGCAACTAACTTCGAGATTCGGCAGTCCAATCCTGCAAGTGACAAGCATGGTTCACTGCGCTATAAATCAAAGATATTCGAAATACGATTTCGGTCTCCCGCAGCGCAGAAAATCACGCACCAGCGGGTGCCGTGACGGACTCGCGTCTTTGACGCATCGCATTCATAAGAAAGCTAGATACAGGGAGAGTGGAAAGTTATGTCGACTTCGACCGCAGTGAAGGGTCTTGAGGGGATTGTCGCAGCCAACTCGGGCATTTGTTGGATCGACGGGGATGCCGGAGTACTGGCCTATCGCGGCATCAACATCCACGAATTAGCGGAGAAGTCCACATTCGAAGAGACAACTTTCCTGCTTTGGAACGGCAAGCTGCCTACACAGCCGGAGCTTGACCAGTTCAAAATCGACCTTGCCGAAGCACGAGTGCTTGACCCGGGAATCATCTCCATGATGCGCGCCTTTCCGCGCAAAGCGACACCTATGGAAGTGTTGCGTACGGCGGTTTCCGCCCTGAGTTTTTACGATGAAGATGAGAAGCTGAACAACCATAACTCCAACATTCGCAAGAGCTTTCACCTGACTGCGCAGATTGCCATGATCGTGGCGATTTATGACCGAATCCGCAAAGATCTCCCGATTTTGCCGCCGGACAAGTCCCTTTCCCACGCTGCCAACTTTTTGTGGATGTTGAACGGTGAGAAACCGATAGAAACAGCTACCCGAGCGCTCGATATCGCGCTTATCCTGCACGCCGACCACGAATTGAATGCCTCGACCTTTGCCGCCCGCGTGATTGCCGCCACCCTGTCGGATATTCACTCTGCAGTTACTGGAGCTATTGGCGCACTGAAGGGGCCATTGCATGGCGGAGCGAACGAAGCGGTGATGCGGCTGCTTTTCCAGATTGATGCCGAAGGCGCGGACCCAGTGGAATATGTGAAAGGGATGCTGGCACAGAAGAAAAAGGTAATGGGATTCGGGCACCGCGTGTATCACACGGAGGACCCTCGCGCGACGCACCTCCGGCAGATGTCAGAGAGCCTTGGACGGGCGTCCGGCAACGCCAAGTGGTTTGAGATGTCGCGCCAGATTGAGCAGTACATTCTGCGGGAAAAGAAGTTGAATGCAAACGTCGACTTCTACTCCGCATCGACGTACACCACGCTGGGAATCGATCTCGATCTGTTTACGCCGATCTTTGCCGTGAGCCGCATCTCAGGATGGGCTGCGCACGTGATCGAACAACTCGACGACAATCGCCTGATTCGTCCGCGCGCTGACTATATCGGCCCGACTTATCCGGCGCCCTACATTCCGATGAACGAACGGTAAAAACGGGCAGGCTGTTGGCGCAAAGCCACTCAGCCTGCCTTTTTGTGTCATCGACCGACACCGGCCAACCCTGCGTTTAGGACTTAGGACGGCTTGCCGGCGGAACGATTCCATTCATTCGCAGATATACAACCATCTGGCCGTAATGATCCATCATGTGCGCCAGTCCGAAAGAAGTCATACCACCCAGCGTCCCACCCTTGGTCATAGTAAAGGCGTTCTCCGCCGTCATGGAGTCAATGGCTTTGTGAGGTAGGGAGAAGGAGTCTTTTAAGGCCTTTACGATGTCAGCCTTGGACGTGAGCTTTTCGATGGGCCCGGATGCCTCCGGGGTAGTGCCTGCAAATGAACCCCAGAAGTAGTAGTTGGCTTGGGCGAGATGTTTGACCTGCCCTGCGAAGCTGCGAACGTCCTTGAATTCGCCCTGGGTCGGGGCAAAATTGAATTTATCTTCCGGCATCGCCTCTGCGGCGTCCACAATCTCTTTTTCGAAGTTATTCAGGAGCTTGTTGTAGGTCTCAGACGGCGACATCTTGGTACCCGGGGGTGGCATCTCCGGTTTTGCCGCCTGTGCAAACGCGAGGGTTGACGCTGCCAACGTACAACAAAGAGTGAGCCCTGCGAGACTGCTGTGAATCTTCAACGGTGTGCCTCCGAAAATTGATGACCTGCGGGCACAGGCTACCAGATTCCGGGTACGACAGTCTCTTTTCCGCCCGCGCCGAAGGGCTGGCAATAAGGCGGTAGAATAGAAAGTGGATATATATGGCTATGAACCGGGTTTATATGGACGCGAACGCTACCACGCCTCTGCTGCCAGAGGTGTTGGCGGCGATGCGTCCCTGGTTCGAGGAAAAGTTTGGAAATCCCTCCTCCATTCATTTCAACGGGCAGCAGGCCCGCTCCGCAGTGGACCATGCCCGCGAGAGCGTCGCCACCATGCTTTCCTGCCGGCCGGCTGAAGTCGTATTCACCAGCGGCGGTACGGAGGGAGATAACCTCGCGCTTTTTGGCATCCTGCGGGCAGGCGGAGTGTTACAGCCGGGTGATCACCTGATTACGAGTTCAGTTGAGCACGACGCGGTTCTGCATGCAGCGCAGCATCTGCGCGATCATGGCATTGCAGTCACCTTTCTTCCCGTTTCCAGCGAAGGCGTTGTTGATCCCGACGACGTGCGGCGCGCTCTTGGCCCGCGGACAAAGCTCATCTCCGTGATGGTGGCAAACAATGAAACTGGAGTTCTGCAGCCTGTGAATGAGATCGGCAAGATCGCCCAGGAGGCTGACGTCTACTTCCACACCGACGCGGTTCAGGCTGCGGGAAAAATTCTGCTGGACGTAAAGGCGATTGGCTGCGACCTGCTCACCATTTCCGGCCACAAAATGCATGCACCGCTGGGCACAGGCGCACTCTACGTCCGCCGAGGGACCCAGATTGAGCCCCTCTTTTTTGGAGGATTGCACGAACGCCATCGGCGCGCCGGGACTGAGAATCTTCCGGGCATTGTGGGCCTGGGGAAGGCAGCCGACCTGGCGGTCGCCGCGCTGGAAGCAGGGATTCCAGAAAAAACTGCAGCGTTGCGGGATCGGCTGGAGACGCGAATCCTCGCGACTGTCGATGAGGCGGGGGTAAACGGCGGCGGAGCACGGCGTGTGTGCAACACCTCAAGCATCTGGTTCGACCACGTAGAGGGTGAGGCGCTGGTGATTGCGCTCGATCTGAAGGGATTGGCAATTTCCGGTGGATCGGCGTGCCAGTCGGGAGCCACGGAGCCATCCCACGTGATGCTGGCGATGGGCATGTCAGAGGAGAGAGCGCGTTCGTGCGTGCGCTTCAGCCTGATGAAATCCACGAGTGAAGAAGATGTAGGGTTCGCCGCAAGCCTGGTACCCGGGACAGTCGCTCGTCTGCGAGATTTGTCGCCCGTCTATGCGAAGAACGTTGCGGTCTCCGCAGATGGAGGCGAATCTCATGGCGGAAAGTAAGACCGAGAACAAGACGATTGCAGTAGCCATGTCTGGCGGGGTGGATTCATCGACAGTGGCAGCCATGTTGAAGGCCGAGGGCTACGATCTCATCGGCTTGACGCTTCAGCTTTGGAACCAGCGGAGGCTTGCCGGCAAGGAAGGCATGCCTGAGCAAGTGCAGGGGCGTTGCTGTTCCATTGACGACGTGTATGACGCACGTCACGTGGCGGAAGAGCTGGGCATTCCCTATTACGTTGTGAACCAGCAGGATCGGTTTGAGCGCGACGTTGTTCGCCCATTCGTAAGCGAATATCTCGCTGGCAGGACGCCGATCCCCTGCTCGCTCTGCAATAACCACCTCAAATTCGACCAGTTGCTGCTGACCGCGCGCCAGATTGGGGCTGACCAGATTGCAACAGGCCACTATGCGCGCAACGAATATGATCCGCAGCGTGGTCGCTGGATCTTAAAGCGCCCTGCAGACACTGCAAAGGATCAGACATATTTTCTCTTTGGACTGACGCAGGAACAGCTTTCGCGAACGCTCTTTCCGCTGGGCAATTATTCCAAGCCGCGGGTGCGCGAAATTGCGAAGGAAGCGGGTCTTTCTCTCGCGGCCAAGCCGGATTCGCAGGAGATCTGTTTTGTGCCGGGTGGCGACTACAAGCGCTTTCTCGAAGCTTATCTCGAAGAGCAGGGTGAGACTGTACCCGACTCTTCCGGCGACCTTGTGACGGCTTCGGGCGAGGTGATCGGGCAGCACGAGGGCATCCACCACTTCACGGTAGGCCAGCGCAAGGGGCTTGGAGTTTCGTCACCGACGCCGCTCTACGTGCTGCAGATCGACCCGGCGTCCCACAACGTTGTTGTTGGGCCGGAGACAGAACTTGCCACCAAAACGATGCGCGCACGACAGTTGAACTGGATTTCGATTCCGAAACTCAACAAGGAAATGCGTGTTCGTGTGAAGATTCGGCACCGTTTCGAGCCGGCTTTCGCGACTATCAGCCCGAGCGGAGACGACGAGGTAACCGTGGTGTTTGAGGAGCCCGCACGCGCGGTTACTCCCGGACAGGCGGCGGTGTTTTACTCGGACGATGAAGTTGTCGGCGGCGGTTGGATTGTCTGACGCAGAACGCTAGATAAAGAGGTCGCGGTCTGCCCTGTCGTGATCGGTGCGGGCACGCTGCAAGAGAACGTCCAGCGCGGCACGAACTCCGTTAACAAATCCCGTAACTTTGCGGACGGGAGTAGAAATGCCTTCCTGAATACTCGCGGTCGCGTTGTTGATGCCATCCAGCGTTCCGCTCACTATGCCGTCAACGCGGGCCGCCTGGTTGCGCGAACGATCCACTATTTCATCGACGGCGGAATTAATGTGCGTGCTCTGGTGACGAATAGTCTCGCTTACTTCGGTTAGGTTGGACGTGATTACCTTGATTTTCGGCGACACGTCTTCCAGCAAACTGCGGGATGTCGCCAATACCGGCGAGAGATGTTCGCGCGCCTCGTCAACGAGTTCGGTAACCTTTGTGATTGCTTTGCGGCCTGCAATAAAAATGGCAATAACTACACAGGCCTGAATGAGAATGCCAATCGAGGTTACTGCCGTGATCGCTATGAGCGTATCTTCCGTGGTCCATCCGTGCATGTCGTTCCGGCCTCGATTGGCTTTCTGATAGTTGAAAATTGCTGCGACCTGAGCCGCGAATTAAAGGTTAGTTGGATTGCCGGTATCGGTTGAAGAGCGATACGCCTGCTTACCTGCATCCACGGCTGCGGAAACTTTATCAGCCTGCTCACCAACGAAACCCTTGCTCTTGTCGACAAAATCTTCCCACTGGGCGCGTCCGCGATCGACGTATTCCTTACCGCGGTCGACGTACTGGCCTGCCTGGGTCTTCGCTCGTTCTGCAAGAATGCTCGCCTGTTCTGAGGCTTCTTTGGACCGCTGCTTCAGATACTCAGATTTTTCACGAGCCTGAGTCGCAATGTCGTCGCGGGTTTCGCGGCCGGATTTGGGGGCGTACAAAACACCAATCAAGGCGCCGAGGCCAAGACCAGCAAGGAACCAGCTAAAGCCGCCGTTCTGATTTTCGTCTGACATATTCTTTCTCCTTAAAGCCTGAAAATGACGCCTAAAACTCCTGATCTTACCAACTGCCTGCCTTCGCGGCAAATGTCTACCACAGAGGTAGATGCCTGTGGAGAAGGATACGCTGCCACATCCCAGTCAACAAACGGGCTACGCCCGGGACAGAAGTTTTGCCCCTCTTCCGCAACATATATGCGTGAAGTGCGTCCACTCTTTATCGGGTTTGCGCGGGCGGAATCCTCCGACGAATCGAGGGCGTAACCGAGGAATCCGGTGTTATTGAATAAAATAGTTGTGGGCTACTTACTTAGGAGAAGGTTTCAATGCAAAATTCGGGACTCATGGTCAATTCACTGCGCGTTGTCGTCGCAGCTTCTTTGCTCTTAGTTGGGTCAGGATGCAAGAAACAGCCAGCACCACCCGCACAACTAGTGGCGTCTGCACCTGCGACTCCCACCGATCAGCAAATCTCTGCCGACATCACCAGCAGGCTGAATGCTGAAGCTGCTCTGAATGGGCAAAACATCCAGGTGGACGTGATGAACGGCAGAGCGACCTTGAATGGGACCGTTACAGACGAGGCATCCCGCTCCCTGGCGTCCAATGATGCCGGGGCGGTGAACGGCGTCAAGACTGTGATTAACAATCTCACCGTCGCTCCTGCGCAGGCCGCAGTCGTCCCGGCGCCAGCGCCGGAGCCGCCTGCTCGCAAGTCTGCCCGTAAACCGTCGCCTCCGAAGAATATTCCACCACCTCCCCCGGAACCAGTGCAGCAGGCGTCGCAACCGCTGACTCCCGAACCAGTCCGCGAGGTAGCGCCTCCCCCGCCGCCCAAGCCGATCGTCAAGGTTTTGACTCTGCCTGCCGGAACAACAGTTCCTATTCGTATGACGGATGCGCTTGAGACGGGCCAGACGCAATCGAATGCGGTCTTTCATGCGAGCCTCGCTGCTGACCTTATTGCGGATGGGGTCACGGCGATTCCTCGAGGAGCGAACGTGCTGGGCCGCGTTGTCGAGGCGAAAGACGCAACACACTACGCCGGGAGTTCTGCACTCACCCTGGAGTTAACACAGATTAGTTCGCAAGGACAGACCTACCACATCGTGACCGATTCCTTTTCGCAGCAGGGCAAAGGACGAGGCTCAAACACGGCCAAGAAGGTTGGCGGCGGCGCAGCAATTGGCGCAGTGATCGGTGCGTTGGCTGGCGGGGGTAAGGGCGCGGCGATTGGTGCTGCCGCTGGAGGTGGCGTCGGTGCTGGAGCCAACACGATTACCAAGGGTGAGCAGGTCAAGATATCTTCGGAGACGCTGTTGCAATTTCGGCTTCAGAATCCCGTCTCAGTGACGAAAACCATGCAGCCGGGTTCTAACGAAAATAGCGAACAGCCCCAGCAGGCCCCAGACCTTCAACAGCGCTGATCAAGACATAAAGGTGCGGCAGCGGGATCACTCCGGCTGCCGCATTTTTGTTCGCATGCAGGAAGAAGTCTAGATCGTGTAGCGGTCAGCCTCGATCATGTGCCTCGCGACGACACGATTCAGTTCAATTGTGTTCGCTGGAGAATGTTTTGACAGGCGACGAAAAATTGCCAACTGCGTTCGAAGCATGTCGCCATCGGCTACCGCCGCCAGGACGCGGCGCGCGGCAGACTCAATCGCAGAAAAACAATGCTCGGCGTGTACTTTTGCGATGGCCTGCGACACCTTTTCTACACTTCCCCCATTGATCTTTCTTGCGCGCAGCAACGCCGACTCAAACGAATAAACCTGGATGAGAATGTCAGCGAGTTCCCCCATAACTTCCTGTTGGTCGACCAGAGCTGCCATGTATTTCTGCGAGGCTGCGCCCGCGACAAACAGCGCAATCTTCTTTGCGTTGGCCAGCAATTCAATTTCGTTCGCTAGCGGATCATCTGAGGCTTCTACTTCGTCGAAAGAAGGCGGAGCCATCACTTCATCCATCAACTTTGTGATCGCAGGCATCAGCGCCAACTGTCCACTCATGGCGCGCTTCAAGAGCCAGCCAGTGATGATGAGGCGATTGATCTCGTTGGTGCCTTCGAAGATGCGATTGATGCGTGAATCCCGATAAGCTCGTTCCGCGGGATACTCCTCAACATATCCGTACCCGGCGTAAATCTGCACCGTGTGGTCGGTCACCATGTCGAGCATTTCAGAGCCCCACACCTTGAGGATGGAGCACTCCACCGCGTAGTCTTCTACGCGCTTCTGAACCTCGCGGGAGGAGTGCGCGGCGTCGCCTTCAAGGATCGCGAGCGATTGATCGATCATGCCAACTGTGCGGTACGCCATGCTCTCGCCAACGAAAACGCCGATGGCGGAGTCGGCTATCTTCTCCTGCACCAGGCCGAATTCAGAAATTGATTTTCCAAACGCCTTACGCTCTTTCGCATAGCGGATGCTGTTGTTCAAGGCATTACGCGCGCCACCGAGACAAGCCGCACCCAGCTTGAATCGACCAATGTTGAGGATGTTGAATGCGATGTGGTGTCCCTTACCTCCTTCGCCGAGGAGATTCTCAACCGGAACCTGGCAGTCGGATAAAATCAGCGGGCATGTGGAGGAGCCGCGGATTCCTAGCTTGTGCTCTTCAGCACCAATCGATAGACCCGGTGTGCCACGCTCGATTAAGAATGCGGAGAATTTTTCGCCGTCGATCTTTGCGAATACGGTGAAGATGTCGGCGAACCCGGCGTTGGTGATCCACATTTTTTCGCCATTCAGCGTGTAGTGCTTGCCGTCCGCTGACAATTCGGCACGCGTTCGGATATTCATTGCGTCTGAGCCGGAAGTCGCTTCGGAGAGGGCGTATGCGCCGATCCACTCGCCGGAAGCGAGCTTGGGCAAATACTTTTTCTTCTGTTCCTCGGTGCCGTACCAGACGATAGGCAGTGTTCCGATCCCGACGTGCGCGCTGAACGCGACCGAAAAGCTCGCGTAAACGGAGAGACGATCCGCGACGATAGCGGAAGTCGTCTTATCCATCGCAAGGCCGCCATACTCCTCGGGAATATCGATCGCCATCAACCCAAGTTCGCCCGCTTTGCGCAAGAGGCTGCGTGTCACCTCAAAATCTTTTGCTTCAATCCTGTCAGCCATCGGCAGAACTTCATTCAATGCGAATTGCGATGCGGTCTCCAGAATTTGCCGCTGCTCCTCGCTGAAATCTTCAGGCGAAAATATTTCTTCCGGTGTACGGTCCTCAATGAGAAAACTTCCGCCTGCAATGGGCTTCAATATGGGTGATGCTGTGGTCGCCATTTTTAACTCCTAACTTCGTAGCCGTTACTCTTTGACCGTGACTCAAGAACTGCTTCGATATCTTTTACTGGCTTCTTCAACAACGCGCTTGGCGTTGCCTCATGGCGGCTCATACTGTGCGCCGCCTTACGCGAGTCAATTCAGATTCTCGAAAATTCCGGCTGCGCCCATTCCCCCGCCGACACACATTGTTACCAAGCCATATCGTGAGCCTCGACGTTTCATCTCGTGCAACAGCGTCGCGGTAAGCTTGGCTCCTGTGCAGCCGAGCGGATGGCCCAGGGCGATGGCCCCGCCATTCACGTTGACTCTGGACAAATCCACATCTAGCTGCGACAACACGGCAAGTGACTGCGCCGCGAAAGCCTCGTTCAATTCGATCAGGTCGATATCTTGGAGCGTTAATCCCGCTAGCTTCAGGGCTTTCGGGATCGCGTATACGGGGCCAACACCCATCTCCTCCGGCAGGCAACCGCTGGTCGCAAAGGCAACGAATCGAGCCATCGGGAGAATCCCTAATTCGTTGGCCCGCGATGCAGACATCACGACAGCTGCTGCTGCACCGTCCGATGTTTGAGATGAATTCCCCGCAGTAACCACACCTCTGGCGTGGAATGCCGGCTTCAGCTTCGCAAGTGCCTCGAGAGATGTGTCCGGGCGCGGTCCTTCATCGGTGTTGAAAATCGTCTCCCGGATGGCAGGCATCGAAGCTTTTGTAGTTGGCGAAGTATTTGTCACCGTTACAGGCACGATCTCTTCAGAGAAGCGCCCGGCTTGTATCGCGTCGAGAGCCTTGCGATGACTGGAAAGCGAAAACTCGTCTGCTTGTTCGCGGCTAATGCCGTATTTCGCCGCCACGCGTTCGGCAGTAAGCCCCATGTTGAGGTAAGAGTCGGCGTAGTGCTCTACCAGCCAGGGATTGGCGCTTATCTTGTTGCCTCCCATGGGCACCATGCTCATGGATTCCGTACCGCCGGCGATGATGGCGCTGGCTCCCCCTCCGCGAATGCGCTCGGAAGCTAACGCTATCGATTGCAAGCCCGAGGCGCAGAAGCGATTCACCGTCATGGAAGACAACTCAACGGGCAGTCCCGCGCGCAGACACGCTATTCGCGCAACATTCATACCCTGCTCGGCTTCCGGCATGGCGCAACCGAGAATCACGTCGTCAATCTCCTTCGCGTCAAGCTCAGGAACGCGGCTCGAGTGCTCCGCGAATTGCAACCGCCCCCAGATCGTCCGGCCGAGTCGTTGCGAGCGTGCCCTTGATGGCGCGGCCGACCGCCGTGCGAACGGTGCTTACAATGACTGCTTCAGCCATGTGGTTACTCCTTAATACTCCATGCCGTCGAACTCGACCCACGAACCGTCGCGAAAATAGTGAATACGCGAAGACTTTTCTACGATGGATACCTGGATACCATCGTGATCGAACATACCGGCACTCCCGCCAGCTATTCGTTGCATGTTTCCTGGCTTCGCGATGTCCAGTCCCCATGCAAATCCAAGGGTGCCATTCAGCCTTGCCTGCAATCGGTCGATATCTCTGTGCGACTCCAATTCAATTGGCAATGCCAGCGCATTGCTGCGAAAAACAAGAAGTTCGCTGGCGCCGTCGTGGGAGCAAAGAACGGCCCAGTCGCGGCTTCCCTTCTCCAGGAATTCTCCGTGAATTACATTTTCCGGACGCCTTGCTTCGTATGTTTGGGGAACGCTGCAGTGTCGCTCTTCCAGCACGCCGCGAACGGCTCCGGGCAGATCAGGAAAGGCAGCGACAGGCAAACGCCGAATGCGATAAGGCATTGATTTACCGGCGAAGTCCAACTGGCCGCTCTCTATCTGCTCAGTTGCCTGGGCGCTGGACTGCCTGCCCGGACCGAAGGCAAAGAGCAGCATCGAGAATGAAATCCACTTGCGCAAGGCTAGTTCCTGAGCGGCTTTCCGTTTTTGAGAGTGAATGCGATGCGCTCCTGCGTTTTACGTTCACCGCAGAGTGAGAGGAAGGCCTCGCGTTCGAGGTCCAAGTAATATTGTTCACTCACCAGGCTGCCAGGCGTGAGATTGCCACCACATAGAATGTGCGCTACTTTACCTGCTATCTTCAAGTCGTGGTCGCTGATGAACTCCGCCTGCCTCATCATGTGAATGCCTAATTTTAGAGTTGGCAGCACAGCCTCTCCCGCAGCCGGTATAACCGTGCGTTCCACTGGCGGGGTGTATCCGGCGTCCGCCATCGCAAGCGCAGTGTGCTTTGCATCGATCAGAACGCGCTCGCGATGCATGGTGATCCGGTCTGAGGCAGCGAGCAAGCCGAGGCCGCGAGCTTCCGCTGCGGAGGTAGACACCTTGGCCATTGCCACGGTTTCAAGAGAGCGCTTGAGTGCATCCAGCATTTCGGTGGACATGGCAAATGTGGCTGCAGGATCATTCGGCGTCCAACGGTAAATGGCCGCTGCCGCGTCCACGGCTTTTAAAGCCATTTCCTTTGTGCCGCCACCGGCCGGTACAAGGCCCACGCCAGCCTCTACGAGTCCCATGTAGAGCTCGGCATGCGGTTGACGCCTTGTTGCGTGCAACGAGATTTCCGTGCCTCCACCGAGGCAGAGACCGAATGGTGCGACAACTACTGGACGAGCACAGAACTTGATGGAGGAAGTCATACGCTGAAAGGCGCGAACCGCGAGATCGAGGTCCTCCCATTCGCCCTCCTGCACGGCCAACAAGAGCTGCATCAGATTGGCACCGACAGAAAAATTCTCGGCGTCTCCAGAAATTACGAAGCCGCGAAAATCGCGGACCGCATCGCTCTCCGGGCGAAGCACCTGCGTTACCAGGTTGACGATGTCGTCGCCGATCGCGTTTTTTAGAGAGTGCAATTCGACGCAGGCGATTCCGTCTCCAATGTCTACCAGCGATGCTCCTGCGTTCTTACGGACGACTCCGTGAGATTTGCGGAAAATGCCGACAGTCGCTACGCCATCAGGAACTGTGAGCGGCTCGTATTGCGAAGATTGCGGATTGAAGCAGAGTCGTCCTGAAGGCTGTGAAGGATCATCCTTATACCAGGATGTATGCCCAAGACCGAGCAACTGCTCGACGTTCTTACTAATGGGCTCGCCGAGAGCGCGCATCCGTGCGACTGTTTCCGGCACACCGGCAGCATCCCACATTTCAAATGGACCCATCTCCCAGTTGAATCCGGTGCGCATGGCGCGATCAATCGAAGGAATGTCGTCGGCTATCTCGGGCACGCGATCGGCGGCGTAATTCCAAAGCCGCGCCAACAGTGGCCATTGAAAGGCCGCAGCTCTGTCTTTCTTCGGATCGGGAGCAAGCAGCAGCTTAAGCCTTGCCGCAAGACTCTCCGCATTCTTCGCCATGTCGAGTGAAGCTAATTTCGCCTTGGCAAGCGGACGATACTCCAGTGAATTCACATCAAGGGCAAGCCGGATTTCTTTGCCTTCGGCGTCTTTTTCTTTCTTGTAAAAGCCCTGAGCAGTCTTGTCGCCCAGCCAGCGCCTTTCAAGCATGGTCTTCAGGAACGGAGGCAGTTCCGCGGAAGCCGCATCACTTCCCGACGAGCGCGCGAAGTTGGCAGCTACGTGCGCCAAAATGTCGATGCCGACCATATCCGCGAGGCGAAAAGTTCCGGTCCGTGGCCAACCGATCGACTGGCCTGTCAGGGCGTCTACCTCTTCTATCGTGAGTCCCTGCTCCATCATGAGCTTCACGGATGTAAAGAGCGTGAAAACTCCGATACGATTCGCAACGAAGTTCGGCGTGTCGTGCGCGAAGACCACCGACTTTCCGAGTCTCTTGTCGGCAAACGCTGCCAAGCCCGCAACCACTTCCATGTCAGAATCCGGTGTCGGGATGATTTCCAACAACCGCATATAACGCGGCGGATTGAAGAAATGCGTGCCGAACCAGCGCTTGTGAAAACCACCGCTACGAAACTCCGCAGTCAAGCCCTCGGCAATGGAAGCGATGGGCAGGCCGCTCGTATTGGTCGTCAAAATGGCATTCGGGGAGAGGTGCGGCAGAATCTTCGTTAAAAGACTCTGTTTGATGGCGAGATCCTCGCTCACTGCCTCGATAATCCAGTCGCAGCCAGCTAGAAGCTTCAGATCGTCTTCGAAATTCCCCGGTGTAACCAAACGAGCGAGCGATGACTCATAAAAAGCCGCTGGCTTCGTTTTTACGAGAGACTCCAAAGCCTGCTTTGCGAACTTGCTCCGATTGGTCTGCTCGCCCTGCGGGACAATATCCAGCAGCACAACCGGAATTCCCGCGTTCGCGAAGTGCGCGGCGATGCGCGATCCCATGGTGCCGGCTCCCAGAACGGCTGCCCGACGAATCAGTGGTTGTCCGGCATCGGAATGGAGCGACGACTCATTGACGATGGTCCGTGGATTTTCCGAGCTTGAAACGGCGCTGATCATCGTTTGAACTCCTGTTCGGCAAGGCTCCGCATCTCAGCACCCGCGAACTACCACACTGAAAACCTTCGAAGCATAATGAATCGGCATTCATTTGGTCAAGGAGACCACCTAAGTGGTCGAAAAGCAACGTCGTTCTTGGGTAATCTGCAGTTTGACATGGCGTTTCCCTCCCGGTAGTTTCGAAATCAAGTCTCTACTGTTACGCAATTCTTTCCTCCGAAGTCTAAGGAGCAGATAGAGCCAAATTGAGGTCGAAGCTCAACAATGATTTTCACGTCCCGTTCTGTAATCCGATCGCTTGCCGTCTTGTGCACGTTGGCAATAGCCGCGCCCGCTCAGGATCTCGCCAGTTTTGAAAAAAGAATCACTACGAAAGTCCTGCCAAACGGCTTGACCCTCATTGTCTGTGAAAGGCCTGAGGCGCCGGTATTTTCGTTCTGGACAATGGTCGATGCGGGCGATGCAAACGACCCGGGAGGCCAATCAGGACTCGCTCATATGTTTGAGCATCTCGCCTTCAAAGGAACGAAGGACATTGGCACAACCGACTACGCGCAAGAGAAACTCGCCCTTGCCAAGGTTGAAGAGACTTACGCTGCATATGACGCTGAGTACCGCAAACGCGTGGGTCAGGACGAAGCGAAGCTGAAGCAGCTGAAAGAGCAGTTTGACGCCGCGACGGCAGCAGCCGAAAAGTTCGTTATCCCCAACGAGTTTACCGAGATCGCCGAACAGAATGGCGCAACCGGCGTGAACGCCTCCACCAGCCTGGATTCAACACAATATATGTGGAGCATGCCGTCGAACCGCTTCGAGCTTTGGGCTTATCTTGAGAGCGACCGCATCATGAACCCCGTACCCCGCGAATTCTATAAGGAACGCGACGTGGTGATGGAAGAACGCCGCATGCGTACCGATTCCAATCCAATCGGCAGAATGGTTGAACAGTTTCTAGCTGCAGCTTACGTAGCACATCCATATGGGCGCCCCGGTGTCGGCTGGGCTTCTGAGTTGAGTCAGATCACAGCCACGCAGGCAGACGCCTTCCACAAGAAGTACTACGTTCCCGCGAATATGGTTGTCGGCGTAGTAGGAGACGTAAAAGCCGCAACGGTTATGCCGATTCTCGAGAAATACTTTGGACGCATTCCAACGGGTCCTCAGCTTGAAGGGATGACCACCGTAGAGCCGCCGCAACGGGCTGAAAAGAAAGTAATCATTCGCGAGGCCACTCAGCCTTTCTTTATTGAGGGTTATCATCGCCCCGATTATCGCGATCCGGACGACGCCACCTACACAGCAATCTCCGACATCTTCTCGAATGGCCGCACGTCGCGCCTCTATCGCAGCCTGGTTCGTGATCAGCAAATCGCAGCCGTAGCAGAAGGATTTTCGGGATTCCCTGGGGATAAGTATCCCGGCCTGTTCGCCTTCTACGCTGTGCCTGTGCCGGGTCACACGCCGCAGCAGATGCAGGATGCCATCCACAAAGAAATCGACAAGATGAAGTCCACGCCGGTTTCGGATGAAGAATTGGCGATGTTCAAGACGAGAGCCAGAGCAGACCTGCTGCGCGGTCTCGCGGACAATCAGGGTCTCGCGGAACAACTGGTCGTCTTCCAGATGAGATACGGGGACTGGCGAGAACTTTTCAAGCAATTGGATCGCATCGACAAGGTTTCAAAAGCCGACATCCAGAGGGTGGCAAACAAGGTGTTCGTTGAGAGTAACCGCACGTCGGCAATAATCGAGTTTGAAGCGCCCAAAGCGCCAGCCCAACCCAACGGAGGTGCCAAGTGATTTACAAGACAACTTTGGCCCTCGCAGCTTTGATTCTTCTAGCAGTGCAGCCTTCCAACGCTCAACAGGCTCAACCGTGGAAGTCGATTCAAACTCCGCCTCTTAGCCCTTTTCATCCGCAGCAGCCTAAACGAATTGAATTGCCGAATGGATTGGTGATCTTTCTTCAGGAGGACCACGAACTCCCGTTTGTGAACGGCATCATCAATATTCGCGGCGGATCGCGCAACGAAGAGCCCTCAAAAGCCGGCATGGTAACTCTCTACGGCGAGACGTGGCGGACCAGCGGCACCGCGAAGATGGACGGCGACGCAATGGACGATCTGCTGGAGGCGAAAGCAGCGAAGGTTGAAACCGGCGGTGATATTGACTCCACTGCGGTGAGTTGGTCTTGCCTTAAGGCAGATGAGGACCTGGTATTCGGGATCGCTGTTGATGTGCTTGAGCACCCGGCCTTCAACGACCAGAAGCTTCAACTCGCCAAACAGCAGGCTGCGGCCGGAATTGTCCGGCGCAACGACGATGCTTCCGGCATCGCATCGCGTGAGGCACGCAAGCTGGTCTATGGCGCCAGTAGTCCATATTCCCGTGAACCTGAGATCGCAACCGTCATGTCGGTAACGGTCGACGATCTGAAGAAGTGGCATGAGCGCACTGTTGCGCCAAACAACATCATTATCGGAGTGGTTGGCGATTTTGATGCGGTGCAGATGGAGCAGAAGCTGCGCGCGGTATTTGAGCCGTCTGAAGAAGGGCGTTAAGATCGATGCCCCGGTGGAGACATTCGCGGGTCCCAAGGCGGGCGTCTACCTGGTGGACAAGCAGGATGTAAACCAGAGCAATATTTGGATCGTGGGCATCGGTACGCAGCGCAATAATCCCGATTACTACGCGCTGACAGCGATGAACGAAATTTTCAGCGGCGGCTTCGGTTCGCGCTTGTTCCAGCAGGTCCGCACCAAGCTTGGACTCGCCTACTCCGTTGGCGGCGGGTACGGAGCGTCCTACGATCATCCGGGGATATTCCGCGTGGTGGCTGGCACAAAGAGCGCAAGCACAGTGGACGCGACGCAGGCCATGTTGAAAGAAATTGACAATCTGAAGACACAACCCTACACCGAACTCGAATTGCAGAAGGCAAAGGATCAGATTCTGAATTCCTTCATTTTCAGCTACGACAGCAAGGAAAAGATCCTGGCCGAACGCGTGAGGCTGGAGTTCTACGGATACCCCTCTGACTACCTTGAGAAGTACCGCACGGGCGTTGAGAAGGTAACGACTGCCGATGTCCAGAGAGTGGCGAAGAAGTATGTTGATCCTTCCAAGCTTGCGATTCTAGTAGTTGGTAACGCCTCGGAGTTCGTCACGCCACTGGATAAGCTGGGTAAGGTTCAGCCAGTCGATATCACCATACCCATGCCTCCGGGAATGGCGGCACCCGGCGGAGAGGGCCAGTAATCAAATGAAATTTGCGATTGTCATAATGGCGGCAGGTAAAGGGACGCGCCTGAAATCGAAACGGCCAAAGGTCCTGCACGAGATCGGCGGAAAGCCGTTGTTGGCACACGTCATTGCGGCTGCCGCCAGCGTGGTTCCAACTAAAGATGTGTACGTCGTTGTCGGGCACGAGGCTGAACGGGTAAAGAGTGCGGTCGAGTCCACGGGCGTGAACTTCGTTCTGCAAACCGAGCAACGCGGAACAGGTCACGCGATCCTGAGCGCGCAATCGGCTGTTGAGAAATACGATGACTTTCTAGTTCTATCAGGAGATGCTCCGCTGATCCGCAAGGAAACCATTGCGGGCATTCGCGATTTCCATGTTGCGCAGAAGGCGGCGATGACGATCCTTGCGGCTTCTCCTTCTGACTCTCACGGATACGGCCGAGTCATCCGCAAACATCCCGCTTCAGTGGAAGTTCTAGCGGTCGTGGAGCAGAAGGCGCTTACGCCGGAACAGGCAAAGATCCAGGAAGTGAATTCGGGTTTTTATGCGTTTCAGACGGCATCCCTGTACCGGCACATCAACGAGTTGAAAACAGCAAATGTGCACGGCGAGTATTACCTTACGGACATGGCGTCGATCCTTACGGCGGCCGGCGAACGAGTGGTCGCACTCGAGGCGGAATTTCCCGATGAGATCCTTGGCGCCAACACGATTGCCGAACTTGTCCAGTTGGATTCTGCGTTGCGTGACAGCACCGCTCGCAGGCTAATGTCGCAGGGCGTCACCATCTTTCGCCCGGAGACAAGCTTTATCGATGCTGATGTGGAGGTTGGTGCCGACACGATCATTGAGCCGGGAGTTCAGCTTTTAGGAAGGACGAAGATCGGTCAGGATTGCCGCATCCGTTCAAACTCTGTGATCGAGAATGCGGAAATTGGCGACGGCGTAATCATTCGCCAAGGCTCGATTATTACTGATTCAAAAATCGCCGCAGGGGCCAACATCGGCCCCTATTCGCATCTTCGCCCGGGCTGCGAAATTGGCGAAGAGGCGCACGTCGGGAATTTCGTAGAAACCAAGAAGGTCAAATTGGGCAAGGGCTCCAAGGCGAGTCATTTGACCTACCTGGGCGATGCCGTCATTGGGGCCGGAGTCAACATCGGAGCTGGCACGATTACCTGCAACTACGACGGTGTGAACAAGCACACCACCACCATTGGAGAGGGAGTATTCGTCGGGAGCCATTCGACACTTGTCTCGCCTGTAGATGTGGGGGATGGTGCGTATATCGCCGCGGCCTCCTGCGTAACCGAGGATGTTCCTGCGGACGCACTGGCAATGGGCCGTTCGAGACAGACGAATATAGCTGGATGGGCGAAAAAACGACGCGAACTGAAGGCTCGAAGTAGGAAATCGTAGGCGGAATGCCGGCGGCTATGCTGCTTCGGCTTCCGATGAGTCTCCAGTATGGTCGGGCTCAGTGGCCTTTACAGCGGCTGCCAGAACGGAACGGAGCCGGATTCGGGCGCTCATGAGGATGCCTGGTAACTCCTGTGCACTGATATTCATTCTTTCGCTAATGGCTGGGATCGAATAACCCTCTACATCTTTCAGCAGAAATGCCAGGCGTTCGGTCGGGGGCAATTCACGGATTGCCTCTTCCAATTCCGTCTTTTTGACATTGCGGTTGGCCAGCGAATCCTCAATTGAGGCTTCCACCGGCGGCAAGGTTTTCTCGAAAGACACCCGCTCCCGCAACTCGCCAATCAGGCAGCTATCAATCTGTTTGGCGTCCGGTTCCTCGGTCGCCTGGAAGGCTTTTACGAACGTATTTCCCATGGTCTCTTCAGCGTGTATCTCATTGCCTACCATGTAATAGGCCAACGCGAAGACACGATGGCAATGACTGTCATAGACATCCCGTTGGCGATCTTCAACGGATCTCTTGACCGACGAGATCATTGATGACTGACGATTTCCGAGAAAAGCACGATCAAAGTTGAACAAGAATCCCTCGAAATACGTAGGAGTCAATAGTCATTTCTCTGTCCGGAACGCTAGTCTCCGGGATAAATTGAACTTCCAGGGGAAATGCCGTGTGACTGATAAGTAAACTGTACCAGAGTTTCCCCGGGATGTAGCCGCGCATGTCGTTTTGGATGCCTGCGCGGGTCTGCAAGTATAAGGCAAAAGATCCTTATTTTCAGCCGGAGTTTTGGTTTTGAAACACGACGCTCGCAGGAAAAGCGTCTTGTAGCCCGGAAGCGTCGGCTTTGCAGGTTCTCCTGATAGAATCCGCGTAATATTGGCGGGATAGAAGTGGGGATGGGAATGGCGTCGGTTCGAATCCTGATTGTGGACGACGACGAAAACGTACGGACGGCAATTGCCGCGGCCCTGAAAGTGGCGGAATATCAGCCAATTCTCGCCTCCAGCAGTTCGGAAGCGTTGCGCTATGTGGAGGAGGGTGAACCTTACGACCTGGTTCTATCTGACATAACGACTCGCGGTATCGACGGGCTGGGCCTGCTTGACCGCGTTAAACAATTACAGCCAGACACGCCCGTTGTCATGATTACTGCTATTCATGACATCGGAACCGCCATTACCGCCATGCGCCGGGGAGCCTACGACTACTTGCTAAAACCTTTTGAGAACGCGCAGTTACACAAAACGGTCCGCAGAGCGTTGGATTACCGCGTTCTGGTGAAGCAGAACTCCCAATTTCGCCATAATTTAGAGCAATTGGTCTCGTCCCGCACAGAAATGCTGGGACAGGCCGTCGCTGATCTCGAACGCTCCTACGACGTGACGTTAGAGGCGCTTGGCGATGCGTTGGATCTGAAAGACTCTGAAACAGAGGGCCATTCGAAGCGCGTAACCGCATTCACCATCGCCCTTTCCAGAGCGTTAGGCCTTGGCCCCGCGCAGATCCGCATTATTGCTCGCGGTGCCTTTCTGCATGATATTGGCAAAATGGCGATTCCGGACGCGATCTTGCTGAAGCCCGGGAGACTGACTGTCGAAGAGCAGCTAATAATGCGCGAGCATTGTGCTCGCGGATATAACATCCTGCGTAAGATTCCCTTCCTGCATGAAGCTGCGGAGATTGTTTATAGCCATCAGGAGCACTTCGACGGGACAGGATATCCACGAGGGCTGAGGGGGGATGCAATACCCCTGGGGGCGCGGATCTTTGCGGTAGCCGATACTCTGGACGCAATCACGTCCGATCGTCCGTACCGCAGCGCGAGCAGTTTTGACTCGGCCCGGCGAGAGATTCGCCGCTGTGCCGGCTCACAATTCGATCCAACTGTAGTCCAGACTTATCTCAGCCTTCCCGATCAACTATGGGAGGACCTGCGAGCAGAGATAGGTCACCAATCGCGGGGCTATGCTCCGCTCAGCTACTCCGAAGACGGCCGGTAGCTGACTGAGGAGGTATACATGGCGGTTCTAAGTGCATCGGCTATCCAGGAAAAGCTGAAATCCCTTCCGGAGTGGAAACTCGAGGGTGGCGAGATTGTCAGGCTCTACACCTTCACCGATTTCCTCCATTCTCTCCAATTTGTAAATCTTGTCGGCAAAGAGGCCGAAGATATCGGGCATCATCCAGACATCGACATTCGGTATAACAAGGTGCGGCTTGCCCTGATTTCTCATGATGCAGGTGGCTTGACCGATGCGGACTTTGAGTTGGCTGCCGCTTGTGACCTGGTTTTCGGGCCCGCCCAGTAAGTTCCTTAGAGTGCCATATTCAATGGCATTCCCACGGGCACTCAGTAGATCGCGTCATCGTCCACGATATGGACAGGCCGGGTTTCGATACTTTCGGATGTCTCTTTCATGCTTCCGATCTGTCGTTTATTCCAAATCGCAAAGGCTACCCCACCCAAGACCGCAGAGGTCAACATCAAGAATCCGGCTTTCATGAGCTGTCGCGGCTCTCTTTGACCGGAAGTGATGGTCTCCGCTGGGCCCTCAATCGGATTTTCACCTGAAAATCTATTGTTTTCCAACACTTACCTCTTCGGTGATCGAGTGCGCAGGTTCGAAATAGTACGTTAACTATCCGTTAAATCATACAACTGAGGCTTTGGGGCCGACATTTTCTACTGGAAAATGAATTATTTTTGCGCTTTTCCTTGTAAAGTTACCAAAAGCCGGATAGACTTCAAACATTGCAGTACTTGCTCGTAGGTTCCAGTTAGACGGTGAAAGATTCCTGAAACCCGAAGTGGCTTCCGGCATCCAAGTAAGTGTAGGAAGGACGGCTTGATCGAGTATAT
This sequence comes from uncultured Acidobacteriaceae bacterium, assembly GCA_963797255.1. Classification (GTDB taxonomy): domain Bacteria; phylum Acidobacteriota; class Terriglobia; order Terriglobales; family Acidobacteriaceae; genus JANXZS01. The sequence continues at coordinate 10,182 of CAWCOV010000041.1, read as the reverse complement.
CTCTCAGCCTTCCGCTCCAAGAGATTTGTTACAAGTTGCGTCACTGGCCTCCCGGCACGAACAATACAACGTTCGTGCCGCATTTTTTTGCCCCAATTCTTTCTTCTGCGGGTTGGGCTAGAATAACGCAATAAGCATTAAGGTTTGTTCGGAAAAGAAGGTCAAATGATGAAGAGGATTCTCTCCAGTCTCGTTCTTGGATTAGCAACTATCGGCGCATTTGCCCAATGGTCCAATCCAGGCGAAGATATTCCTGCCTATAATGCGCAGCCGCCCAAAGAGAAGCTTCCGCCTATTCTTTCCGGGAATCAACTGAAGGGTCCTTCATTCCGTTACGCCTGGCAGACACAGGTGTATCAGATGGCTGCGAAGGTTCCGGCTGTCCTCCACCAACTGCCCTGCTATTGCCATTGCGACCGAGCGCTTGGCCATAACAGTCTGCACAGCTGCTTTGAGAATACGCATGGTGCCGAGTGCTCAACGTGTGCGAAGGAAGCTGTTTACGCGTACCAGCAAACAAAGCTGGGCAAGACTCCGAAACAAATTCGCGATGCCATTGAGCAAAAGCAGTACGAGTCAATCAATCTGGATTCTTTGTGAGTCAGAGCAGCATTCAACGTTCGCTCTAAATAAGCGCTAGAATGAGGTTGTAGTAAAGCATCGCGATCGACACATCGCAATGCTCCTTTCACCAGATGGGGGCGTCACGGTTTCGACGGGATCGCTTGCGGTAAAGAGGCATGCCGGGGTGCGGGCACCCGTAATCGCTTGCAAAATGATAATTGCCGATAATCAACTGGCATACGCAGCTTAATTAGTTAAGTTGCCGTTCTCCGTGGCTTTGTCTGTGGGCCGCGAAAGAACGTCGCACAGCAGACTGGTTCTTGAAGCTACGTCCGGGCCGAGAGAATGAGATGCACGGGCTAGGGTTACGCGTATTTTGTCCGTTCTGAGCGCGTAAACCGAAGTCGTAGGAACGTGACTGAGCATGGAGTCTCTGTACTGTCATCGATTTCGGACGCGGGTTCGACTCCCGCCGCCTCCACCATACTTAACTGATTTATTATCAATGGTTTAGATTTTCGAGCTTGCAAACTGTACGATAACTGTACGATAGTTTAGGCATGCTCACGCTTTACCGGCGCCACAATCCCGCCTGTCCGAAGCAATCCGACCGCTACTGGAAACGCTGCACCTGCCCTATGTGGGCGGAGGGAACCGTTGATGGTAAGTACGTGCGGCGCAGCCTGAAAACGAAGAGCTGGGAGAAAGCCACTCGGATCAACAAAGAGATTGACGAGTCACAGAATCCCGATCCGAAGCCTAAAGATGAACCCGTCTCTGTTGTGCAGGCCGTCGAAGAATATCTCGCAGATGCGAAGGCACGGGAACTAGGCGAGGCCACTCTCTACAAACTGGAAATCATCTTCCGCAAACAGTTGCTCACCTGGGCAAGGCAGAAGGATATGTCCTACTGCGGGAGTTGGACCTTCGCGCTGTGCAGGCTTTCAGAGCGTCGTGGAAAGATGGCGCTCTTTCCAAAAAGAAGAAGCAGGAGAGGCTGACCGGCTTCTTCTGGTTTTGCATTCGTTCAGGTTGGATCACGCAGAACCCCACCGTTAACTCGGCCGAATCAGCGTGACGCAAGCACCAACCGATTATTTCACGCGTGAGGAATTCGACAGGATCATCGATGCCACGTACCTCTATCGCGAAAATCGCGGAGAGATTGGCAACGCAAACAGCACGCGACTGCGCACACTGATACTGCTGATGAGATGGAGTGGGCTTCGTATTCGCGATGCCCTCACGCTCGAACGTACCCGTATGATCGGGGACAACCTCATGCTGTACCAGGCGAAGACCGGGACGCCTGTCTACGTCCCATTGCCTCCGCAAGTCGCAGACGCTCTGCGCGAAATCCCTCAAGGACCGAAGCCGAACTTGCGCTATTTCTTCTGGAGCGGAAACGGTCATCCAAAGTCAGCGGTCGCAGACTGGCAGCGTAGTTTTCGAAGGCTGTTCACACTAGCCGGTCTGGAAAAACCGGATGGCTCTGCAAAGCGCTGCTTCCCTCACATGTTCCGGGATACATTCGCGGTTGAGATGCTTCTCGCCGGTGTTCCGATTGACCAGGTCTCAATTCTGCTCGGGCACAAGAGCGTGAAGATCACAGAGAAGCACTATTCGCCGTGGGTGAAAGCGAGACAGGATCAGCTGGCAGCCAGTGTTCGAAACGCTTGGCAGATTCTTGACGCCCCAGGAAAATCGGTGAAGACAATGCGCGCTCGGCGTTCAGCTGGCACGCTCCCGACGCTGGTGTACTCGAAATAGAACGCTCTTGGAAATACGTAGGAATCTGGACCGAGTCTCGGGCAAGTGCTCGGATTTTCGGCATCTGGTGGATGGCCGGATAGCCAGAGTCGAGATCTTCTCCCCACTGTCCCGATCGGGCGAGTAGAGGAAGTGATCCCGTGAAGACAACGGACCCCCGACTAGATATCTGGTCTGCGGTCCTTTTGTACCGGCAACTAAGGTATGACCCAGTTACCGTCAGTTGGTGCCTTTAGATGGTGCAGTCATCGCTTTCCATCAATCGGTCGAGACTAAAGCTACCATGTTATGGTTGGCAGTCTGCTCATCTCTCCTGCTCCTTGATTGGTACATCGGGTGTCATCTTGTCACCGAAACGTCTGCGTCATATTCAGTCCGAAGCGGTTATGCAGATGTGACCAACTGCCAGTTGCCTCAGAAGCTGATACCGCCTTCCAAAACCACAGTCGGATCTGTAAACCCGGGATTGAAAACGTAGGTCGTAAACTCCCACTTCTTGTGAGACACGCCGACAAGGAATCCGCGTTGTATGTCGACCGCCGTATGGTAGGTCTTGGAATGTTGCGCAACAGCTCCCACTCGAAGCCAGTCCACCGGCGAGTAAGTGAGTTGTGGCCAACTGTAGTAGAAACTCTCGGATTGATCGGTGGTATCGAAGACATATTCGTTCGAGATCGAAAGATCGAACTTTTTATAGCTCAGCGAAGCCTCTAGGCCTGGAGCAATCCCGTTCGTTCTTCCGAAGACGCCGCCAATCATCGGTGTAATGTTGAGTTCAACATTCTTGCCGGCGCTCGGTTGTAACCCACCACAAGGAGCTCGTCCTCAGGTTCTCGTAGTTGTACCGAGCTTCGAGATGCAGCCAGTTGCGATCGGCCATGAATACGGGGTCCACAAAGGATTGATCGTCGGGGACGATATAACCATCGATTGTGAGGTTATAAGCCCACTTGTTCGTAGAGGAATCAGCCGACGTTCCTGACGCACTGCCTGTCGATACCTGGGCCAACGCCGAGGCTACAAAGAAAACCGTGACTGCGATCGCTCCGAATTGTCGAGCAACTTTATTCCGTACTGTCGGTCCAAAGAATCTCTCGGTAACGATGCATTTCGAAATCCTATCCGCCCAGGGCGATGGCCACGCCGACGAGCGCCAAACCAAGCAGCATTGCGCAGCATCCCGCAAGATAACCATTGAAGCCGGTGCGTCTCCCCCACAGCAGCCCCGTGACGAACAGCAATAGGATCAGAGCAACATTTGAAACGCGAAGAGCGGTCCGCGGCTCCGGAAAGAACAGAAACGGTATCGCCGCAGGAATCACCACCGCGACATCGATCATAAAAATGGCAAGCATCCCACTGAAATCATCCTTGGTCAGATTCGGATCAGGCAGTTGGACGCGCATTACTACCGGCAAAATTGCCTTACAAAGTCGAGTGCGCTCTTTATATCGTCCCCGGTTTTAGCAGTGGGTTAAGTCGGTCGCCAATTGCCGAGAAGACCTCGTTTTCACTTGGCGCGTTCCTCAGGTTGGTAAGAAAGCGCAGCTGTAGCCGACGATCGGTTAAGTTGCCCCACGCGAACAAGGTACCGTCAATAATTCCCCAAGCCGTGTTACATCCGAGCGCGCCAAGCAATAAGGTGCGCACTCCCTCTTTTTCCGAGGCCGCAGTAAATCCTGCGATGAGTGTGAACCCAAGCACCATGACCAAGGCAGCAATTGTTTCTTCCAATCGGCTCGCCACGTCCAGGTAATTCCGTACAAACTTTAGCGCTGTGTGATGAGAATGGGCCACGATCTCCCTCTCCTCCTTAATGGACAGCTAGGCTGTCCACGATGCTTTGGTACGCCAGGTTAGGGTTCGCCGCCTGCTCATTTACTACTGTGACGTGTTGCCCGATCCATTGATCGTCAAAATTCATTGCGGCGGAGAGCCGTTTTATAGCAGCGACAAGAGCGCGATAAATGGCAAGCCGCTCGGCCAGGCGAGGATCGGCGGCTGTTTCATAAAGCGAATCCGTGCCAGCGTCGGAACGTTCAAAGATATCTACCGCATCTTCGAGATTCGGTAACGCTGGTCGGGACCAGCTGATCACGTGAGTCTCCAAGGCCAGTAAGGCTGTTGCTATGGCGTTATCTACCTTGCTCGCGGCCGTCGGAGCCAATCCGGCTGCGTGACATGCTGCCTCTGGCGAATAAGCGCGATCAACAATGTGAAGACTATCTGGGCGTCACCAATATGCTTCTGGATCTCACTTATGTTGAACGTATTCGACTCGAACTTGGACGATTCGATGAGGCTTTGGATCTCTTCGACCTTGATCGAGATTTGTCGACGCCAAGATTCCCATCCTTCGTGGTCATTGAGTGCGCCTCACTGCTAGCTTCCGTGCGGGCTAGTTCGCCAGCATATGCATTAACTCGGCAACGCGGGTGTGCAGCGTCTTTGCTGCGCGACGGGCCACAGCAGATGTTCGACAATACCGAACACGATGAGACCGAAGGCGATGCCGACCATGCGATCGCGGATGGCGGTGAGATTGAGGGACGGACCAAAATGCAGGGCAGCGATGTAAAAGGCGAGGCCGAGTTGGTTCCCTGCGTAGGAGATGCGGGGGCTGCCGAAGTTCAGCCACCCAGCGACCGCTGTACCGGCACCAAAGATCAGCAAAAAGCCGCTGAAGGTCTCCACATTGGGAAACAGATAAATCAGCGCGAACATGCCTATCAACCCGCCGACGACGGCGCCGCCAAAGCGGAGTATTCCTTTCTGGTTGCTGGCGCCGATGGTTGATAGCGACACCACAAGGCAGGTAAGCAAGGAGGTGGAGATGCCCGGATAGTTGAAGCCGATGAAGCATACGTAACAGATCAGCGCTGCCAGTGAGCTCTTGATCGCGAAATGGAGGTAATCGGGATTGGTAAAAGCGTCCGGCAGAAAGAGGCCCGGCTTTTCAGAGGAGACCGCAGCGGATTCAGCGGAGGAAACCTTGCCATCAGGCACGGCAAGCGCGATCTGGTCGAGCGTGCTTTCCATGTCGGCCAAGGGAGACGGCGTGTCCGACGTTTCGCCGGCCGCCAGTTCCGGCCACTTACTGGGCGACGGAAACCGCATCTCCTTGAATGCCAGCCGCGTCCGCTCACAGCTGTCTGCTACGTTCAAAAGTCGCTCACGGCTCATCCCTTCGCTAGAGAATGGTGCGAGCGCCTCGAGTGACACTGTAGCCGTCACCAGCCGATCTGTCAGTGTGACAATCGCCGCCAGCTTGTCACGACGCTCACGCGCCCATGGTTGAAATATCGTGGCGCTCTTCAGCAGCGAAAGCGGCCGGGACATACCCTCGATAGCGAGAGCATTCAAGGACTCCGTCGGCGGCTCTGATGGCGGGTTCCCTGCCATGTGCCGAAGAGCCTGCTCAACGACCAGGAGCCTTGTGTCTATCGCTCGTCTGAGCAGCGTGACCGGATCTCCGGGAGAAAGGAGGATCTGCACGCCGGCGTTAATGGCGAGTCCGAGTACGACGGACCACCAGATCCACAGAACCATCTCGACCATGATTTCCGGATTCGGCGGAAACGTATCAGGAAAGATCATGACCATGGCCGCCGGAATGCCGATGGCGGCGCCCAGCGCACCGATCCTAAGAACGCGCTGGAGATACTGGCTCCCAAAGATGAAGGCAATCAGGAAACAGAGACGCAGCCACGGGATGTCCAGTGAAATTTCCCAGGCGAAGAGGGCCAAAACCAGGCCGATGGTAACGCCCGCCGCACTCATGATCGATCCCATGATCGTGGCCGCGGTGTCTTCGCGCGCGACCATGTACATCACCATCATGACGAGGACGCCCTCGGGAATGTGGTGTGCAGAATCGGGACGGTGGCGGCCATGCACGCCACAACGAGGCGCAAAGTAGCGCTGCCCCTCCCCGCCGTGGGAGTCAGTTCGCGGCGAAGGGAGTCGAGAAGTGAGCTGCGATTCATTGGCCGCCGGCGCGCCAGTTCCCGCGCACTGTCGCTACCGCCGAGGCGCCGATGCGGAAGGAGTCGTCCGGATTCTCTACCTTGATGCGAACCGGAAAGCGCGCTGCCAGTTGGATCCAGTCGAGAGAGCGGTTGACACTTGGCAGGCCATTGCCGACATTTCCGTTATCGGGAGCAATTGCCCATCCCAGTCCAACCACTGTTCCGTCGGTAGTGCTTTCCGGGTTGCGATAGCAGATAGAGTTCCGTTGGCGCCCCGGACAGCGATACGACGAAGCTGTGTTTCCCGGAAGTTGGCGACGACGTACCATGTGCGCGTATCCACCAGGGTGAATACCTGCGTACCCGCATGGGCAAAGGCACCATTGGATATGTTCATGTTCACTACCAGGCCAGGGAATGGCGCATGTACGCGGCAGTTACTGAGATCCAATTCCGCTGAGTGCACGGCCGCTTCCGCTGCCGCCACCCTCGCATTGATTCCGTCGGATTCACCGATGGCATCCTCGGCACTAGAGCGGTCGCTTCGGGCCTTGATCAGTGCCGCTTCGATGGCAGACATGTTGAGCGCGAGTGGACGCCAACCCGGCTGTTGCCGCAGTTTTTTTGGCCTTAGCCTCTTCGAGCGCGGCAGCGGCGACTGCCCGCTGGGCGCGAGCTTGATCGATGCTATCCGCGGTGACAAACTGCCCTGACGCCATTGGCTCAAGGCGCTTCAAGTGGTTGTCAGCTTGCTGGTACTGCGCTTCCAACCGTTTGATCTCGGCATCGGCAACAATGGGATCCGTTTCCTGGCTTGTGACATTAGCCGCCGAGGCGTTGAGATCGGCCTCAGCCTTCGACACCCCGGCTCCAGCAGATACGGCGCTGTTCTTCAGGCTGTGGACCTCTTTAAAGGTCAGAGCCAGGTTGGCCCGGGCGCGTTCCAACGCAATCTCGTAGGGCCGAGGGTCGATCACGAAGAGCAGATCGCCCGCCTCAACTTTTTGGTTGTCATGCACAAGTATTTCGGTGATGTTGCCATTCACCTCCGGCGCGATACCGACGAAGTTGGCACGAACCGAAGCATCATCCGTCTGCGGCCTTATTTCCCACTGGAGCAGAGCTACCACTACCGCGATGGCTGCGGCCGCTATGATGGCGATGCCAACCATTCGGCCGATGACGCGGCGGGAACCGGGATTGATGGAAGTATCAATTTCAGACATAGTTAGCTCCTGGAAAAAGCCACCCAAAGCACCAGGGTGACCAGAATGCCGAGACTGGAGTAGACCAGTCGTCTGGGGCCGAGATAAGGATCGATTCCGGCGCGATTGAAGAGCCAACGCCCGGCAAAGGCCGTCGCAATTCCGATCGCTGCGCACAGCATCCAGGATGGGAAGAACGAACCGACGATATTAATCTGGGGTCCCATTGCGCTCACCTTCAGGTGTTAATTTGAAAAACTTCAATGGAAATACTTCTTCCATTCACTAGGGTCTGCGCTGCGCCTCTCCTGTAGCAAACGCAAGGGCTGACGAAGCATTGAGTAGTTGGAGTTTGGCATCGAGCTCGACGAACTGCGCATGGCTCAGTTGGCGGCGAGCCGTCAATAGATCTGTGAGCGTTCCGAGACCCCGACGATTCGCTTCAAGGCTGGCGTCGTAGGACTTCTGCGAAGCGTCCACCAGCGCCGCAGAAACATCAACCTTGCGTAAGGCGAGCCGTACATCCGTGTATGCCTTCCACACGTCCTGAATGGCCTTGTCGCGGGCGATGGTCACTTCGTCTTCGGCCGTCCGACGCTCAGACTCGGCCTTCTCTATCTTTCGATGGGCGACCCCGCCATCAAAAATGTTCCACTCAAACGAGAGCAACACGCCTCCGCTTGGCTGGGTGGAACTGAACCACCCAGTCGACGTACTGCCTGCGACGATTTGGACCCCACCGCTGATCGTGTTGAAGTTGGAGGAGAGGGCGAGTACCGGATGACGGTCTGCTCGAGCCTCACGGACATCGGCTTCCTTCGCACGAAGGATCGCCACCTTGGCAATCAGGTCAGGCCGCCTGTGCCAGCGCCTGGTCGATTACTTTGTCGACCGAGGTTTCCAGTGCTGCAGCGGCGCGGCAACGAAGGAAATTCGGTGATCTGAATCGGCGTTGTTGGCGGAATTCCGATGCTTTCCGCCAGCGCAATCTCTGCGTCGCGTTCACTCGCGAGCACGTCCTCCAGGTCAAAAGCGGCCTGCGCTTCCTGTTGCCGAGCGAGCGAGACCTCGGGGAGAGTCGCTAATCCGTTATTCAATTGCGCCTCTGCCGACTCACGAACCGCGCGGGCCGCATTGTTGGCGCTCTCGGCCACCGCAATCTTTGCGCGAATACTGGTCAGCGAAAGATATGCGTGTTGGACCTTGTAGATGATTTCCTGGTGCTTGCGGTTGAAACCAAGGTTGGCTGCGAGCAGATTCTGCTTAGCCGCGTCCATCGCATTGCCCCTGCGACCAAAATCGAGGAGCAGCCAGCGCAGGCTCAATACAGGTAAGACCGTTGCCAAGTCCGCCCGAATGAAACCAGTGGGCGAAACATTAAAGGGTGTCGGAATGGCCTCGGTCAGGTAACCCCCGGTCGCCGCCAGAGTGATCACCGGATAGTACTCGGATTGAACCATTCCAACGCCAATCGCTGCACGGACTGCAGACTCCCAGGCTACGCGTGTTTCGGGGTTCTTCCGTTGGGCGAGATCGATAAGCTCAACAAGTTCGTAATGCTTCTGCGGATCGATGGGTGAAAGCTCGGCCGACTTGGGCGCGCTCGTGTAGCCGCTGAGATCCGGGGCATGCCAGGGCGCGCTTGGCCCCGGGGCGACCAGGCGCCTCAGTCTTTCGGGTAACCCAATATTGGTTGGCGTGGATTCCTGTGGTTTCCCCTGGGATCCCGAGTTCTCGTTAGTCGGCGCGGTAGCCTGACCCCATGCACCAAACGAAAAACAAAAAATAGCGCACAGAACCCCGGTTCGAATCTTCGCCGACTTCAACCGAGCGCCAACCGCGGCTGACAATCCGCCGTTGGCAGGTTGTGATTTGCTTCGACGATTCATTTGCGATTCGGACACTCTACGCGCACCTGCCAAAGGATCTACCTTCTTTCACTGCGCCCGTACGCGCCGTTCTTAACCGGGAGAGGCATTGGAGAAGATATCCAACCGCAAACCCACACTTCCAACCCGATCCGGGTTATCATCCGGCCCGTGAAGAGCTAGCTTGAAATGGCTATTCGGCCTATTGTTAACGGACCGAAGCAGTCTGTTCATTGATGAAATCTCCATTTCGACCCAATGTCATTCTGCGCGAATCATCTTTCAACAAATCACCTACTCTCCTGCGACCTGATGTCTCGTCATCCGAGTCACCAACGTGTGCTTTGCAGTATTCAGAGAGTCCTCCTGACTTACCCTTGCGAATACATCCAGTGTTCGCGCTATGATTCCGGTCCATCCGGTCTGATGACTTGCGCCGAGTCCGGCTCCGTTATCTCCGTGGAAGTATTCGTAGAAAAGAATGTAGTCCCGCCAGTGAGGATCGTTCTGGAACTTCGTCGTGCCCCCGTAGACCGGACGCTTGCCGTTCTCATCGCGCAGGAAGATGCTCGACATGCGCCGGGCGATCTCTTTCGCGACCTCGAATAGTGTCATGTATTTCCCGAGCCGGTCGGACATTCAACCTTGAAATCGTCGCCGTAGAAGGGATAGAGATTCAAAAGCCCGCGTAATATGAGCGCATTTACTGGCATCCAGATTGGCCCGCGCCAGTTGGAATTGCCCCCGAACATGCCTGTATTTGACTCGCCCGGCAGATACTGAACCTTGTATTCTTTTTCGCCGACA
>CAWCOV010000040.1:0-8041 GCA_963797255.1 uncultured Acidobacteriaceae bacterium | reverse complement strand
TGTCGTTAGCTAATGATATGTCCGGTGTTTGTAGCAAGTGATCTGTCCGCTTAGCGGGCGGCGAAGATGGAGCCATGCATATGAGCATGGAAATCTATCCAGGGACCGCGGCGGAGCGGGCGATGAAGTTACAGGAAGTGTTGTTGCGAGCCACATCGGGCAAGATCAAGTGGCGTCAGGCGGCAGAGTTGATCGGCATCAGCGAACGGCAGATGCGACGATGGCGGCAGCGCTATGAAGTGGAAGGTTACCAGGGCCTGCTGGACCGGCGACGTCGGAAGCCCAGCAGCAGGCGGGTGCCGAAGGCGCAGGCGGAAGAGGTTCTGAGCCTGTACCGGGACAGGTACTTCGATCTGAACGTGCGCCATTTTCATGAGAAGCTCGGCGAGGAACACCGGATCGGGTTGAGCTATACGTGGGTCAAGCAGGCGCTGCAGGCGGCCGGCCTGGTGAAGCGTAAGGCCAGGCGAGGCGTACATCGCAGGCGGCGTGAGCGGCGTCCACTGCCGGGGATGATGCTGCACATCGACGGCAGCGATCACCAGTGGTTTCAGGATAAGCGCCGTCACGACCTGATCGTGATCCTGGACGATGCCACCAGCGAGATCTACTATGCGCAGCTGGCCGAAGAAGAAACTACCGCAACAGTAATGGCCGGCCTGCGGGCGGTGATCGAACAGAAGGGGCTGTTCTGCTCGCTCTATTCCGATCGCGGAGCCCATTTCTGGTATACGCCGAAGAGCGGCGGCAAGGTCGATTATGAGCGACCTACGCAGGTGGGCCGTGCCATGAAGGAACTGGGAGTGCATATGATCCCGTCCTACTCACCGCAGGCTCGGGGACGCTCGGAGCGCAACTTCTCCACCTGGCAGGGGCGGCTGCCGCAGGAGTTGCGATTGCGCGGGATCCGAACCCTCGAGGGGGCGAACGACTTTCTCAGCGAAGCACTACATCGCCGAGTTCAACCGCCGTTTTACCGTTCCGGCAGCACAACGCGGAACGGCGTTTCTATCCTGCCGGAACAGAAACCTGGAAATGGTGTTCACGCAACGCTACGAGCGCACCGTGGATCGAGACAACACCGTTCGCTTTAACAGCCTGGTGATGCAGCTCGAGCGTGCTCACTGGCGCCCTACCCTGGCCGGATGCAAGGCCATAATCCATCAGCACCTGGATACCAGCCTGACCCTCATGATCGCAGGACATCGCATCGGACACTACAGCGCGCAAGGAAAGCTCCTTACGCCGTTGAGCAAAAAACAAATCAAGGCGGTGGAAAAGACGTGGGATGGAAAAGTCAAAAAGCAGACTTTCCCACCCCACTTGCAAATCCCGCAAAGAACGCGCGATTCGCACTTTACCACCGCCTCTACGACTACTAACTTATGAAAACGGACACTTCATTTGCTCTCAAAAGCGGACATTTCTACTTGCTAACGACATGACGGTTTAGTCCACCATCCACTCAGAACTCAGAAAGGAGAGTTGGCCTACTCGATGAGTGCATTGGCTTGTTAGCAACAGCTGACATCAGGATCAGTGGACACATGCCGACTTATCATTACCAATCAGCAAAGACCTCTAGGCCATAATTAAGGTTAAGAGTGTCGAAGGGCTCAAAGTAATGCCATTTCGGAAGAGCGAAGCGTCTATCGAGCTGCGCAATGCAGTGCAGGCAGTCGAGGATAGGGCCGACGAATGCTACAAGCTGTTGCGGCTGCTGAATCGCCCGGCAAATGAAGCAAGATGGGCCCTTCTGACTGCCATGGCCCTGAGCCTAGAGATCACGCTCCAGAAAGATGGCCGCAACGGCCATCTCCATCGAATCAGGGTCATCAACTTTGATCGCTGCACCTCTGGTTTCAAGTTCATCAATGAACACGGAAGGCCCTCATCTCGACTCGTCCAGAAACACACGTGGAACGGCTCTCTGATCGCTGACGCTAATCACGCACTGATGGTGACCGAGCAATACATGCATTTCCTCAATATCTTCCCGATGTGGCACAAAGACCACGAACAGGTCGAGGTGCTGCCTGATGGGAAGGTGCGCTTCTACATACCAACAGATTCGCCGCGGCAGCGGCAGGTAATTGCATTTCAGCAAGGCTTCCGTGCGATGGGGAGCGAGCTCGCCATTAATTGGGGTGCTCCCTCTAAGGAGGAGTCTAAAGAGGGCAAGCGCATGCTGGATGAACTCTTCCACGCGTCTCGGCAAAGAGGTTTGGCGAGAAAGTTTTCCTATGAGCCGTCGCCGGAGCTGATCGAGGCGTTGCGACCGCAATATCGAGCGCGATTAGATGACAACTTTCGGCATCATGACAACTTCCAATTGAACGGTTACTCGCTCCGTGAATTCAAGGAGCTATACGTCGCTCTGCTTATCCTCTGTGCCATCCACGAGTACATTTGCTACCCGTTCGATAGTTTCGGTCATCTGATACCCACTTCTTCGCTTGTGATGGTCAAGTCCCGCCGCGCGTGGACGAAAGAATTGAGCGAAATTTCAAAGCTCGACAAGGCTTTGTGTGAAGAAATCCTCACCGATCTGACGCTTAATCCTTCGACTCAGAAGGGGGCGAGCATGTGCATTCATCCCTTTGTTCCGCTGGACAATCTCACCCTCGCGGTCGCACCCCAGTTTCCGCTTGCCAGTGCGGTAGATGACAACATCCTTCGCATGTTCTCGTACACCTTCGATTCGCTGTTCTCGGCGCAAAATACTGAGAAAGAACGAACGATGATAGAGCGGCTACGCCCAGCGGTGTCCCGCTTCGGATTCGAACCCTCTGTAGAGCTTCCGGATGGCACTACCGAGATCGATGTCATCCTGGTCGACGAGGCCTCCTCAACCTTGCTTTTGGCTGAGTTGAAGTGGAGCCGCAAGCCGAACAGGACGCTCGAGCGCATCGACAGGGAGAAAGACATTGAGAAAGGTGTCGAACAGCTTAAGCTGATTCGGTCTTTCTCACGTAAGCATCCCGACTTTCTTCAGCAGCGCAAAAAGCTGCCACAGAGCATTTCGGATTACGCGAACGTGCATTATCTACTGGCCTCGTGGGACTACTGGCATTGGACCGAGCCGGATGACGGGATAGCGATCGTCGACTTCACCGCTCTGTTGGCAGCCCTGAACAAGGGCGACGACCTTCATACCACGATCAAGAAGTTGTTGGAATACGATTGGCTCCCCGTCGAGGGTCGAGATTTCAATGTGAGGCCCGCGATGTCATCAACCAACGGCGCCAGCATCGAAACGATGCTTTTTACGCCTACATAGACGAGGTTCGCTCAAAGAACAGTACCGGGAAACGCCCTCGGGAAGCAACGACACAGCATGGTCTATCGGGGACGAACCGATGGTAAATACTGGCCGACCTCTCGGTACTCACCTGGGCTTAGACGAGCTCACCAATTTGTTGCAACAGGGTCGGTGGGAGCCGCAGGACCCGCGACAGGAATCACGATCTTCTGCCCACTTTACGGGAACGGTGATCCTGATCGTGATCCACTCATCGGTGTAAGGAGCTCCGTTGCTGATCGGAGAGAATACTTCTGAAGCCTTTAGGTCGGGAGGGCTATCTGCTTCATGAACATAGTCCGAATCAGCCCAATGTCTTTGACTTGCCGAATGCGCAGCACTATCCTTCTCACACATCGTGCTTCCCCGACACCTTGGTGATTCCTGGCTATGGGAAATGACGGCGCAGTTTCTCATCCACACGTAAGTGAATTGCTGATCCGGTGGCGAGACGGAGATCACGCTGCCCTGGAACAGCTGGTCCCGCTCGTGTATGACGAGCTGCGGCGCCTGGCGCGAAGTCATCTTCGTCGTGAAGCCCCCGGGCAAAGCCTTCAGAGTGCAGCTCTGGTTCATGAAGCGTACTTGCGCATGGTCGGGAAGAAACCGCCGGACTGGCAGAATCGCGCGCATTTCTTCGGAGTGGCTGCGCGTCTGATGCGCGAGATCCTGGTTGACCGCACACGAAAAATCAGGGCCGCCAAGAGAGGCGCGGGAGTCGACGAACTTCAGTTGGATGAGGCGATCGGCCTGCCGCATCAGCAGAGCGTGGATCTGATTCTCCTGGATGACGCCCTTGATCGTCTGGCAAAGCTCGATGAGCGCCAATGCCGAATTGTTGAACTTAGGTTTTTCGGCGGTCTTTCTCTTGAGGAGACTTCGGTTGCGCTCGGTATCTCTGAGGCTACTGTTTCGCGCGAATGGACAACGGCGCGTCTTTGGCTGCGTCATGAGATCGGAGGGCTGGACGGGCATGACTCCCGAGACGATGGCAGTTGGTAAAAGAAATCCTAAACGGCGCCTTGCAGAAGGGGCAGGACGAACGTGCGGCATTTCTGGGTCATGCATGCCGATGCCGACCCGTCTCTACGAATCGAAGTTGAGGCGCTCCTTGCCTCAGCTCCAGGTGTCGTAGAGGAGTTCCTCAAATCCGCGCCGCCGGATCGAATGCGGCTTGCGAAGGGTTCTCTGCTTGGACCATACGAAATCGACCGCCTTATTGGTTCGGGCGGAATGGGTGAAGTGTATCGAGCTCGCGATACACGGCTCGGGCGAATCGTCGCTGTCAAGATTTACCACGAGCCCCTGAAAGCGCGTTTCGAGAGAGAAGCGCGGGCAATCTCTGCGTTGAATCATCCCAACATTTGCACGCTCTACGACATTGGGCCGGATTACCTGATTATGGAATTGGTGGAGGGCCAGTCGCTGGCAGATCGGCTGAAGCATGGCCCTCTCGCAATCGACCAAGTGTTGCGATACGGCGAGCAGATCGCCGATGCGCTGACGACAGCTCACGGCCAAGGAATCATCCATCGGGATCTTAAACCGGGGAACATAATGGAGACCCCAAAAGGGATCAAGGTCCTCGATTTCGGACTGGCTAAGTGTGCGCCATCGATCATGTTCGGGGACTCGGAGACTACGCTGACAGCGCAGGGCGCGATCCTTGGAACGCCAGCCTACATGGCGCCCGAACAACTCGAAGGCCATGACTGCGATGCTCGCACCGATATTTTCGCACTTGGGTTGGTTCTGTTTGAGATGTCTACAGGCAGCCGTGCGTTTGACGCATCAAGCCAGGCGCAGTTGATAGCACAGATCATGCATGGCGAACCGGCTATTGAGAAGCTTGCACCGCCGCCTCTCCGCACTTTAGTTGAACGCTGCCTTGCAAAGGATCCGGCGAAGCGGTGGCAGTCAGCTTCCGATTTGCGATTCGCTATCGAAGAGATAAAGAAGAACACGGCATCCACGCGGATGACGACGGCCGCTCTTGGCGAAAGGACACAACATCGCCGGAGAGCAGCATACGTAGCCGCGCTGATGACGTCCGCTCTGGTCGTCGCAGCTACTAGGGTGGACTTGGTGGACTCACGACCGGCTGCCACAGATCAACCAGACGATCAAATTAACTCCGTTGACCACTGACCCCGGAGTCGAACAAGAACCCTCGCTTTCACCGGATGGAAGCCAGGTGGCCTATTCGTGGAACGGACCGGACCAGGCGAACTTCGACATTTATATCAAGACAACAAAAGCAGGAACGGCGGTGGCCACCCCGCCTCTGCAGGCTGACGCGAGATGCCCGCAGACGACATCAATCCAGCGTGGTCGCCGGATGGGAGTTCGATCGCATTCCTGCGTAAACTGAAAGCTGGAAATCAGTTCGGCTTCATGCTGATACCGGCTCTCGGTGGACAGGAGCGCAAACTGGCAGAAGTTTCGATTCCCGGAAACGGTTGATTTTATTCGCCCGTATCTAACGTGGACTCCGGACAGCCAATCACTCATCGTTACCGACCACGCATCCGCTGGACGCCCGACTGCCTTGTTTCTTGTTTCCATCCGCACTGGGGAAAAGCGACAACTGACGTTTCCGCCCAATGGGGTGATCGGAGATCATTGCCCGGCGGTATCTCCGGACGGCAAAACCCTTGCCTTCCGGCGTGCGCATGCACAGGGCAACTGGCGGGGAACCATTTATCTGCTCGGAATGGACATCGATGGCAAGGCTCGCGGCGAACCCCGTGAAGCGATCCTCGCGCCCTGGATCGCGGCTCCGAATGAAGTCTTTAACTGGTCATGCGTGGCTTGGACGGCGGATAGCCGGAAGCTGGTCTTTTTCCACGATCTCGGGCTCTGGACCCAGCCACTCTCATTAGAAGACAGAAACCCCGTTCGCGGTCAGGCAGTCATGGCAGTCGAGACTGGCGCCGGACTCAACTTCATCACTACAGCTCTCACCTCCCCGCGTTTGGCTTACTCCCTGAGGAACGGCGGGGGACGAGAGTATCTGGCGCATGCGAATTCCAGACGGAAACGCAAAGGCCGAGCCCCCGATAAGGATGTTTGCATCGACCAAGGAGGAGTTTGCCCAGCAATATTCCCCCGATGGCAAGAAGGTAGCGTTTGAGTCCAAGCGGGGAGGTAACCTCGAAATCTGGGTTTGCGGAAGTGAGGGTCAGGGTTGCGCGCAACTCACTTCAATGGGATCCTCCGCTTCGGGCGTACCCTCGTGGTCTCCCGACGGGAAGCAAGTTGCGTTCTACTCCAATGCGCAGGGTAACCCCCAAATATTATGCAATCCCGGCAGAAGGGGGACCGACGAGGCGAATCACTTCTATGAGCGCTGGGGCGATGTTCCCGCGGTGGTCGCGCGACGGGAAATGGATCTACTTCTCCTCGAAAGAGAGCGGCACCGCTCAAATCTGGAAGGTGCCTTCCGGCGGTGGGCAAGCTGTCCAGGTAACTCATGGGGGCGGTCTGCTTGCGACCGAATCGACCGATGGAAAGTGGCTCTACTTTTCAGGCGAAGGCGCCGACTCCAGCCTTCGGAAGATGCCAGTAAGCGGCGGAGAAGAGACCGAGGTTTTGCCGTCCATCACCTATTGGAACTTTGTTGTGATGGATGATGGCGTCTACTTCATGAGCGGGACAAGTCACCACTTTGCGATCGAATTTCTTAACTTCTTCACCGGCAAAACCGAGGTCATAGCACCTGTAGGGGAAGGCTACTTCGGATTGAGCGTCTCCCCAGACCGTAGATGGATCCTGTACGAGCAGACAATTCCGTCGAACAGCGAGTTGGTTCTGGCGGAAGGCTTTCGATGATTCAATGAAATATACGGATGAGGGCCTTGGATCAACATGGATGAATGCGTTCGGGTAACAGCTAGTCCGTTTTGTCTCGGACTGAAGTCCGAAGCGCCCGGGATTCCACCGCTATCTTTGACAATACTGATGTGTGATGGAACGACATTTGGTGGGCTCAGGTGTGCTCACAATAAAACTCCACTTTCGATGTGACTCAGAAAGAAACGCATCAAGGACAACGAAACCGGGTCATTGGTCCGGCTTCGAAGCCTTGAAACGTTTGATTTTCTGCCCTAGTGCGCATAGCAGACTTTGCCTCGGTAACGCAGCACCAATGTGTTCTGATGAAAATCCGCCATCCCAAAATAGTCCAGATATCCCGTCGCTCGTTCGAATTTGCCGGTTCCACCAGTTATGTTTGAACGGTAGTTTCCCCACGGCACAGCAACAATGCCCGGGTCGTTCGTCGGGTAAGTAGGTGTTAGCACGGCCTTTTGCAATGTTATCGTTTCACCCGCTGAGGTGACCCAATAGTGCTGGACGTTGAAGGTGCCGTTGCTGTTTTGTCCCAGGATTGTGGCTGCCAGTGAGCCGGCCAAATCGCCAGAGGCGGGGCCCAAGTTGGTTACGCCTGCGATCGCGCCGATATTCGTCATCAGTGCCCCGCCGACTGGAACGCAATGTGAAGCTCCCTCCTGAGCGGACGCAATGGGGACCAAACGAACGAGGTTATTGGGTATCAACGAAAAGAGTACCAAGATTGCTCCAGCAGAAGCGCGGGACTTTAGGATGTGGGATGTCATGAGTGTCTCCTCCATTCAGATATGTTGCGTCGTCAGATAGGTTCCGGGCATGCACCTGGAAGCTTCACTTAACTCATGCGCAAAAGGTCCTGTCTTTCCCTCACTGAACACAACAATTAATTAG
>CAWCOV010000039.1:0-18309 GCA_963797255.1 uncultured Acidobacteriaceae bacterium | reverse complement strand
GGCTGCGTTGGTCGCCTGAGTCTCACCTAGAATGGGCGAAAAGCCACCATCGCTGGTGGCTTTTTATGCATCTGGCGCTTTGGGGGATGTGCAAGCAGTGGTCACACCAAAACCTATGATTCGCACGAAAAACGGCATTTCGGCAACTTCGATTGCCCGGATCTTCAAAAACTCACCGACCCACACCGAACTACGCCGCGCTCGATGCCTCCGGTCGAATGCGCAGCCTCTCGCTGTGGACTCTTCTTGGTTAGGTGCGATTGGTTTCCATACTTTAGACGCAACCAGTTTGCGACCTCGTGGGGATCGAATCGAGATGCGCCACCGACGCGGAAGCTCGGGAGTTGACCCCGCGCGGCCATGCGATAGATGTGTTTATCGTCCACTCCCAATATGGCCGCAAGATCAGAAACCTTGATGGCGCCACTCCGGGCTTCCAGCTCTTCAATCAGATTGAGTTTCATGCAATCCCTCCAAGCTATTAATTCAACTTGCCCGTTCCTGACGCACCGGCTCTGCCACCATTCAGGTCTGTCGCGCGGAATCGCCACATCTTTCCAACGTGGGAGCCGTGGATCTCGCCGCGTCTTGCCAACTTCTGCAGGGTCTTGCGATTGATGTCTCAAAGCTGTGCAGCCTGGTGACTGTTGAGGAGCGGTTCAAAGTCAGTTAAGCCGAATGAATGATTGTTGACGGAACGAGGGGGGAATTTCGCGAGCATGTGTGCCATTACCGACCTCCTTTTCCAGAGAGTGCCCCAAATCCACAGGCGTCCAAGACCTTTTTGGTCAAGTCTGATGCTCGACAGGCATCAGGAAGGCGCATTCAGACACCTCCAGGAATTGAAAGGGACAGCCAGATGCGCGAGGAGGGCTAGTTTCTGTGCAAATTCGGAAATCCGCGCTCGCCGCGCTGGAATCCACCGCATTGGCTCTCGGCAAGTGCATTGGCGATTATGCGCAAGTTGAGAAGCAAGAGCGTGAAAAGAATTGTCGGCTGGAAATTTTTGTCTGTTAGCCATTCTACTTCGAATAAAAGAAACATTGAAACTCGAGTTGTTGGTTCACCAGATTCGCTGATGCCCTGCCTTTGGCCTACGCACCTGATGGATGGTCGATGCCCCAAGTTTCGCCGGGCGCCCCGCAAGCACTCAAGGTGCTGGCGCAGATCTTCGATATCGGCTGGGGAGCCTTCGCCGATCATCGCCAGCGTATCGTTAATCTAGGAGCAGCAGACCAGCCGAAAAGGAAAACAAAGTGCACGGCCTGCGGCCAGCGCATGAGGTATCTCCATTGAAGCCTATGGACAAACGTAAGCATCACTACGTTCCTCAGTTTCTCCTTCGCAACTTCGCCTCTGAAAAACGTGAAACGCTTTATGCCTTTGACAAGTGGGACGGCAAGCAGTTTCAGGTTGCCATTAAAGACGCTGCCGCCGAGCGCGGCTACAATTCGTTCGAAACGGACGAAGCATCGGGTTGCGCTGAGGAGTGCTTCACCGAGATAGAAACGACAGCGAGTCCCGTCATTCAAGAAATCGTAAGCTATCGACAACTCCCCGCTCTCACTCCTGAAGGTAGGCCCGCAGTGGCGCAGCTCGCGATCGCCCAGATGTTAGGGTCCAAGAACCACCGGGCAACTTTCGATCAGATTGGACGAATCTTCCGCAAGCTGGCAGAGAAGGAAGGTACGCCCGAATTTCAAGCCTGGGTCGGGCCGGCGAATCCGGCCGCAGACAAACAGGCCCTGCTGATTGATCTAGAGGAAGATATACGGCACTATTTGCCTTACTTGTTGCACAAGGATTTTGTATTGTTCTGTTCAACCGACGAGTATCCCCTATTTATCGGCGACAGTCCCTTAATCATGACGAATACTCTCAGCGTGTCCGAGTTCCGTGGCACAACAGGGTTGGCGAGCCGGGGCGTCGAAATTTGTATGCCCTTGAGTCCAACTCTCGCTCTGGGCCTTATGTGCCCCACCATAGGCGAAATGATGCGGGTACTGGTAAACACGCTGGGAAGATCGGCGGACAAGACCGCTTCCTCTTACCTCGCGGCCTTAGAATCTCGTGAGAGCCTCGCCTTGGCTCCTCCCAATGTCGACTTCTTGAATTCGCAACAGGTCATTGCCTCCGAGCGATTCGTCTATTCAGGTTCAAGTGACTTCGCATTTGTGCGCGAGATGTTGGAGAGTGACCCGACACTCCGAAAAGGTAAAAGAATGACGACAAACCAAGGAACATTTGGGGAGGAATGACGATAACCAATCCGATTGGGAGAGCGACTTGGCGATTATGCGTCTATTGAAGGTAGGATTTGAAGCTATCATCGCTTTGTCAGTTGGAAACCGCAGCACCACTTATTGACATTTGCGGCGAACCATGATTCTTGCTGGAGAGTCGAATGAATCCTGATGAGAAGAAGATGCGACGCGAAAGGTTTCTTCTGGATCGATTTCTCGAACAACAAGGATAAGGCCAGCATCGATCAACAAAAGCCGCCAAATCCAGATTTCCTAATCGACCTTGACGGGCGCGTGGTTGGTATCGAGATCACCGAGATATTTATTCGACCTGATATATCGACCAAGTATCCACAAGCCGCAGAGGGGCCACTCTTACAGGAAGTCGAGTCGATCACCGATCTGATCGTTTCCCAGGCGCAAGAGATTTATTTCGAATCTAACGACCCTCTCGTCCTGTCGACAATCGTCTTCTCGCAAATCACACGCGACAAACAGAAGAGGAAAAAGATAGTTGAACAGATTGCGAATAAGATCCGAGACATGGTCTACGGGGCTTCGTCGCAAGTAGTGGACTGGAAGCCAGATGTGCTCGATAACAGAGCACACCTTTTGTCTGAAGCAGTTGCCTTTATCCATATCCGCAGAGTGCCTGAAAAGCGGTTTGCTCGATGGAAAGTCGCGAGAGCCGGACTTGTAGCAAACCTGACTCCAAAACATCTCCAATAACGGATCAACCTTAAGGCACGAAAATTGAAGAACTACAGAAAGAACAACAATACTGATGGAATTTGGCTTCTGATGGTTGCTGATCGCACGCGCCCATCGCAAATGCTCCTTCGCAGATCAGACCTTTCTTTAGCGTCACTATCTAGCCCCTTCGAGAGAACCTTCTATTACTGCTATGCAGCTGATGAGCCGGCGGTTGAACTCTGAGCCTGCTTCTCAGGATGTTTTCGCGCCAGGGATCGATCCAACGCCAGATAGCGGTCATAGCGGCACGAGATTCGAGGAGAACGGGTTAGCTATCGTTCTTAGAAGTTTCATTTGATCGGCCGACAGCCGACCACGAAGGGCTACGAAATCGTAGGACCGGCCACCGCCGCCGGTGGCCTCAGTCGTGACGCCCAAGGATTCATGGCAGCCGTATGTCATGTGAGCGTAATTGACGAGGAATTGCAGGAACTTGACGCGGTCAGCTCGACTCGCCGATGACGCCACATAAACGAAGCAAGTGCCTCTGCTCGGATGAAGATGATGGAAATAGTGTGCATTGCCGTCTCGCGCCAATTCCGCGTGTTCATACGCTAGCTTTCCCAGCTTGATCCGCCGATCACGCGTAAGCCATCCCAGAAAACTCGCGACCCGGAGCCCGGCCTCGTAGGTCGTATTTTCATTCCAAGCGAGATTGGGATCAAAATCGTGAGCGTGTGCTATCAGGTCATCGATGAGTAGTCCGAATTTCCAATCCTTGTCGAGCTGAAATTTACCCGATGCCTTCTCTTCAAACATCCTGACTGCTCTATCTAGAAGCTCGGGTGGATTGCTCAGAAAATGCGGCGCCCAGACCTTCCTAAATTCCTTAATCATGCGCTGCAGGTTTTGGCCTTCGTCCTGGACGAGAAGCCGATCTAACCTCGAAGTGTCGGTCCGAGTTTCCAGAAAATTGATCATGTCGCCAGCGGTATCGAATCGGTCGGCAACGACTGCGAAGTCCTTCAACGAAAAGACATGAATGGGAAAAGTGCTGGCCAGTAGTTGCGGAACAAGATCGGGCGCATAATACGGGTCGGAATCGTGAGCCAGAACAACAATTCCGAACACATTCGGGTAATTCTGAGGGATGAAGTCAAGCGCGCCGTAAAAGTCATTCCGAAGTGTGGGCACCGCTCCCTCTCGCAATAGGGCCTTTGACTTCTCCAACTGGCTCACGGCCTTGCCTAGACGATCTCTCACCCAATCATCTCGTTTGGCAAATCCGATCTGCGCCTTGACTTCAATGAGAAGCATGACATCGCCGAAGAGGACGATTCCGTCGACCAGCTGGTCTCCCTTCTTCTTGCCTTTCGCGTTCCGGTAAACGAAGTCTCGGAAAAACGACTTCTCGGCAACCCACTGCGCTACCTGCTCCTCGTAAAGGCCTGGTTCTCCGCCCGGTTGGGGCGGCGCACTCATGGCGAAGCGAGCTGTGGCGAGTTCTTGAGGCGTGAGCATTCACTGTTCTCCTTGCCCTGTAAGGGTAAAAGCCCGCCTTGCTCCCACCGCAATAGGCCTGCATATTATGCTAGGCTCGCCGAGTTAGCGGCTATTTGAGCCTTATGCAGCCCCGTCATGGTTTAGTCCCGACATGTCGGCTTATTGGAAATGATCTCTTTGCTAACATGAAGTGCCTTTCGGGGGCTTTAATGAAAGATATAGAACATCTAAAGCGAGGCCCGATATTCATCCTTACGTCTCCGCAGTTCCGCGACATATAAAGCACCTTCGCGAGTCTGAAGAAACGCAACCTGTGATTTCCAATTCTGAGTTTTGTCCTCGTCGAACTCCCAAACTAAGCCAGCAACAATCGACAATAGGGAATTGAACCGTTCAGGTCGCATGCGATCTTCACGGCCAGAGCGGTTCTGCTTGCACCATCCGATCGCCGTCTCCATTAGAGAATTTAGCCTGACAGGATGTGGTGGATGCCCAAGAGTGTAGACATTCTCGGCGTCGAGTTGAGGCACTGGACGCAGAACAAAGTATGCGCCGATCGCCACGACTATGCAGGCAAATAGCAATTCGTCCTGATCGTCTACCGAAGCGGAGTTCATCTTTAGGAGTGATATGCTTGGAGACCTCTCCACTCCTCTGAGCCAGTTTTCCATAATGTGATAGATGGCATACGAGTCTGCATCAGCTTCAAGGATTTGTTGCTCGAGACTTCCCGCTCGGCCATCCGTCAGAACTTCGTTAATTGGCTGCGAATCCGTGGCCTCGGAGAGGGGGTGGCCGTGAACGATGTGTGTATATTCATGAGACACCACGAAAAAGATCAATATCTTGAGGAGTAGTGCTCCGAGTTCTTCGGACACTTCTTGAGTCAGACTCAGGCCTAACGCCGCGAGTAAGTCGGCGGAATTGCACAATCGACCGCAGAGTTGGCCCGCCACTTCGATCAGCGGGATTGTCAGGCCGATAAAAGAATAGCCGTCGCGCCGAAACGCCAGGGCGTTCACTTCAGCAGACCTGATGTAATCAACATGGAAGGGCGGGTGGTCTCGATGTTCTGGGACCGATCGCTCATTTGCAAGTGAGAAATTCAATGCACTTTGGAGTTTGATCAAAAGCTCTTTGAGAGGGGTGGGTTCAAGTTGCTCTAGATTATACTTTCCTTTGTAGATTTTCTGTTGGGCCAGATTTAGTCCACGAAAGTAGCGATCAAAGGCGACTTCAGGAGGAATTGGCACAATTACAGTATCTCGCGTCTTCTTGAAGTCGATGGAATCGGGTCCGAAAATCTGGTGAACTCTCTAGAAGATTTGATCTAACCGTCTGATCTTTGGCATTATTGGTTCAAGGGTAATGGTGCGCATTGCGATTCAGAGTCTCCCCCACTCTTCGCATCGCTACCGGATTGCTCCTGGCTGTCCTGTTGGGTGTTGTTGGATATCACGTCCTCCATTGGAGGATTCCGGGCTCCTCAGAGGCGTTGCTGGAACAAGCCGACGAGAAGTCGTGGGTCAACAACTGGATCGCTGCAGAACCCCTCTACCGACAAGCGGAACTTGGATTCATTCGGAATCATGAGCCATCGAAGGCTCTGTACGCGCACGTCAGCGAAATTCCCGCCCAGAGTGAATCCTCGATTAGTGTTCCGGCCCAGCTTGCAGAACTGACAGCGGATCTTTCTTTACCGCAAGCGCAGGACCCTGAGACAAGACTTCGCATCCTGACGATCCTTGGGATGCTGGAAGTGAATTACGACTCCGCGATGGCACGAGCGACGTGGGCGCAGGTCGAAGCTCTCGCAAGGCAACGACATCACTACTTGCTCGCCTCCAGGGCAATTGGCGAGCAAGGGATCGCGGCATTCCTTCTGGGAGACATTGCCACTGCGAAGAAGAACGTCGTCAAGGCATGGACCGTGGCCAAGGTTGCTGATCCTGCGGCTCACATTCGATACGCGAGTATCTACGGCACTGGTTTGGTCGAACTGCAAAAGTACGGCGAAGCTCTTGGACCGCTCGACGAGGCAATTAAGGTGTCGAAGGACAAGCCGGATGTTGCGTATCCGACCATCGCAATCAATGCGAAGATCGAAGCTTTGAGCGGGCTGGGGCGCAATCAAGAAGCACTGGCATTGGCTTCGGAGGCGATGCAACGAGCGTCCAATTACCACCTGGCCGGACATCTCTATGAGCTCTATCAAGCCCGAGCTGGTGTCTACGGTCGGATGGGCCAATGGGATCGAGCTGCAGACTGATTACTCTCGCGCCATCCAATATGCGAAACAGTTGTCCTATTGGCGAGGTGTGACTCAGGCGGATGGCCTACTGGCCAAGGCATACCTGCAACGGGGCCAGTTGCAACCCGCTCTCGCAGCCGTCAACGAAGCAATTGAAGCCAACAAGCAGATTCCCGATGAACTCTATTTTGTGCCGCGGGACCTAGCGATAAAAGCAGAGATTCTGGCGAAACTTGGAGATGCCAAAAGCTTCGGATGAGCTCTACCGGAAGAGTACGGATCTCATCGATGCACTCTTGTCGAAAGTGCCGACACCGACTGTGGAGCGTCAGTTGCTCGGGCAATTGAGCGAAGTCTATGCCGGATATTTTGCCTCGTTGAGCAACCGAGGCAAGAATAGAGAGGCATTCCGAGCAATCGAGCGTGCACGAGGCCGAGTCGAAGCGCAGGCGCTTGAGGATCACGAACCAGTCGCACCACACGAGCCGACGACTGCGGAGAAGCTTCTCACGAATCTCAATTTGCGATTGCTGGACACGGACGACGTTGGATCCAGACAGAACATTCTGCAAACGATCTATGACACCGAGCAACAGATCAACCCGAATTTCAGACCGGATCATTTCTCGACGGAGCCGGTGGACCTAAATGAGTTGCAACGTGACCTCGGTCCATCGGAACTCATGTTGGAATACGTTTTGGACGAGCCAAATTCGTACGTGCTCGCTATTAGCAAAACCGACAGTGAAGCGTTACACGTTGAAGGCAAAGTCGGAGTTGGAGAGAGAGGCCGCAGATTATCGATCGGAGGTGATGAAGCAGAAGGTGGACGATGGGTTGGCGAGGCGGCTATTCGATGACTTGGTCAAACCGGTGTCGATCTATAGCCGAGCGCAATCGATCATCGTGGTGCCCGATGGAAAGCTTCATCTGCTGCCGTTCTCGGCCTTGTCGGATGGTGGCCAGTACGTGCTGACTTCTCATTTGGTAACGGTGGTTCCATCAGGGACAGTGTTCCACATCCTCCGGCATCGCGAGCAGCATTTGGCTGTCGAGCCAATGCCGTATCTGGGAGTGGCCGCCTGGACAATTAACAAGCCGAAGAAGACGTTGTTCTCTGGCATTCTGCGTGGCGCTTCGGGCCCGGAGAGAAGTGAACTGATTGCGTTGCCTGAAAGCCGACATGAAGTCGAATCGATCGCTTCTGATCTTCCAAAGCCAGATACGGTGCTCCTGGGAAGCGCTGCGACGGAAACGCAATTCAAGCGTCTGCCGCTCAGCCAGTACAACGTTTTGCATTTGGCACTTCATGGCTACGCCGATATGGAGTATTCGGACCGCTCGGCTCTCGTATTTGCGCCAGAAGAGCACGGGCCAGATGACGGACTCCTCCAGATTCGCGAGATTCGCAGTCTTCCGCTGAAGGCAAACCTTGTGACCCTATCCGCGTGTGACACAGGTGTGGGGCCGGTTGGAGAAGAGGGAGTTGCCAACATCGTGAATGCCTTCGTCGAAGCCGGCGCACAAACAGTTGTGTCCACGCTTTGGGAACTTGAAGACCATGCCACGGCTCATCTGATGACTGTCTTCTACGAGCATCTTGGACGCGCTGAGGAAAAGGGACAATCGCTGAGAGAGGCACAGCTTCAGATGATCGCATCCGGCGATCCGCCCTATTTCTGGGCCGGCTTCGAGGTCGTTGGTGACCCGACCGGCAGCCTGTTCAATAAATCCAATCTGAATTCGACCGCCAGGAGAAACCAATGATTCATGAACTCAGATGACGCTGTCGGCAACTCTCTCTGCTGATCAGCGAAAGAAGGTGCTTGATCGCGTTCTCGCAGCGCTGCAAAAGCGATTCTATGCGCCGGAGAAGTTGAACGGGGACTGGCAAGCCGCAGTGGAGCGGCATCGACCATTGATTGAATCGGCGAATACGCCAGCCGATTTTGAGAAGGAAGTGGGCGATCTCCTGAAGGAACTCCAAACGTCGCATCTCGGATTTTTCCATCGGAGCGCACGCAGGGCATCAAGCCGCGCGGCGCTGAGCGCGACCTACCTGGAAGATCAGACGGAGTATGGCAAGCGCTGGATCTTTCAAGATGTACATACCGGTGGCGCAGCTGCCGCTGCCGGTATCGAGCCAGGAGATATTCTCTTGACCGTCGATGATGAAAACATCATCCCGCCAGAACATCCTGTTTTCACGATGGGCGAGAAGACAAACGTAGAAGTGGTCGGAGCGGATGAGAAGAAGCGCAGGGTAATCGTTGATGTGGCCCGCCCAAAAGGGAAAAAGCTACACTTCGTCGAACCGAAGTTGGTTGAGGCGCGGCATTTGAATGATGGTGTGGGATATCTGAAGATCGCCATGTTTCCTGGGCTCGTCGGAGTTGAGGTAGCAAACGAAATCTCTCGGTCGCTTGCGGCGTTGGGAGAAATAGACAGCCTGGTAATCGATCTCCGTGGAAATACCGGTGGGGGGATAGGGGCTCTACGAGTAATGAGCCTGCTAACGCCAACCAAAATTCCAGTCGGGTTCGCGCTCGCAAAGGACCGAGTAACGCCAAACCTGGACACGGCAAAGCACAGCTTTCGTCGGTTCGACAGTATTCCGGAATCCAAGAGTTCTCTATGGTTGCTCGCTGCCAAGTTCGGCCCAGCGATGTTGTCGAAGTCGCCGATCGTACTTGAGGCGGAAGGACTCGGGGCAAAGAAATTTCATGGCAGGGTCGTGGTTCTGGTTGATCGGCACACCGCGAGCGCAGCTGAGATGATCGTTGCATTTGTTCGGGAGAACAAGCTCGCGATGATTGTGGGCGAACCAACAGCCGGCCGGTTGTTGTCCGCGACCTCTGTGAAAGTTGGAGAAGGGTACAGATTGGCTCTGCCCACGGGAGCCTACTACACCTGGAAAGGATCAGTACTTGAAGGGACGCCCATCGAGCCGGATGAACTTGTTGAATTCGACTGGAGAGAGCGGAGAGGTGGAGTGGACGCGCAACTGAACAGGGCGATTGAATCTCTAAGAAACGGAGGTTTAGCACAAGCCAGTTGAGTATCAAAATTGATCCATCATTCGCAGGTCGATTTGTGGCCACAAGCCGACTTCTCAGGAGTAATCCGCCGATGTAAGGCTGGGACGACCTCCAGCGACTTACCGTCGAATCGTGTCGAGCTATGATCCGCTAGTTCCACGGTTCGCCATTGCCGAATGACCAATCCGAACGGTCGACGAAGACCATGTTGATCATGACGTCATCGGGGCGAACGGATAGCTTGCTCTTCAGTTCGTCGGCTATGTATCGGAAGAAGGCAAGCTTCGACTCTTTATTGTTTCCGACAGTGCTGGTCACTTGGATCAAGATGAAGTCAGGCGATCGCTCCCAGCCGAGAAAGTGGGGGTCGTAAATTAGATTATCGGGTGAATGCTCGCCGATGACTACGAAGCGATCGCCATCCGGCGCCTTCAGGACATCGACAATCCCCTGGTACACGACGTCGGCCAAAGTGGCGCGATACTCGGAAGTTTTCCCTTTAAGCAAGTCGATACGTGCAAACGGCATGGTTGTCTCCTATGGGTGCAGAGCTGGTTGCAAATCGTTTGGATTTCTCATCAAAGTCGGCGACGGATCGCGATCTCCATACCTGCTGGTAGCTCAACCCCAGCATAGTTCGCTGTATCGCTTTCTGTGAATACCCAAGGCTTTCAAATACATGCCTAATCCTGTCACGTACACTGGTGCTTCTATGAGCCTTCTCGAACAACGCGCATCGAGAAACCTACGAGAGCTGGCACAAAGCCTACGGCAGTACACAGATGGTGCCGATGGAAGCGATACATTTCCGACTGCCATTCACGGGCTGTCGATTCTTCGCTCCGATCAGGCAAATCGGCCAGCTAGCTGCTTGTTCAAACCCGCCCTCTACATGACCCTTCAGGGAGCCAAATGGGCGACCTTTGGGGAAAAGCGTTATAAGTTTGGGGCGGGACAGTCACTTATGGTGGCCGTCGATATACCTTCGCGCGGTACGGTCGTTGTCGCAAGTTCAAAGACACCGTATCTTGGACTCCAAATCGGGCTGGATTTCTCCATCATGCAGGAGATGGCGGAAGAGATCGGGATCACTTTGACCGCGGCCAGCAAGCCAAAAGCCCGTGGCGCATTCGTTCTGGAGCTAAATCGCCAACTAGTGGATTGTGCCCAGCGCGCGATTCATCTTCTCGGAACGCCAGAGGCGATCCCGAGGCTTTATCCAGGAATCATGCGTGAGATTTGCTACTGGCTTTTGACGGGTCCCGAAGGTCATCAGGTCAGCCAAATCATGATCATGGCAAACGGCCAGGACCGAAGGATCATTCGGGTCATTCACACTCTTCGAAACAAGCTGAGTGAGACGATCCATGTGGCAAATCTCGCCGTTGCCGCGAATATGAGTCAGGTGACATTTCATCGTCAATTCAAATCGGTGACGGGGATGACACCCATTCAGTATCAAAAGCAGCTCCGACTCCATGAAGCCCGTCGTTTGATGATCTTCAGTAATGCCACGGTAGAGTCTGCTGCGCACGACGTGGGTTATGTGAGCGTCTCCCAGTTCAGTCGTGAGTACACGCGCATGTTCGGAACATCCCCTCGCCGTGATGTCTCTATTTGGAGACGTTCCCGACCAATACAGTGAAGTTCACTGGTCACATATGAAGGTGCTCTGCCTGAAGCAACTGAGAGCAAAGTTCAAAACCTATCAGGACCGAAACGCCGATTGCGACGGGAGCTGTCCGTTGTTCGCGAGCCGCGACATCCCAGCCGCCATGCCTACATTTCGGTACTAATCGCCTTCAACGAGTGACTCGGCGATAATGCACTCATTGACTTAAGTGAAAGGAATGCCATGGACCGGGACCACAGGTCATCCACAGCCCACGAGGTACACGACCTACGCCTGGATATACGAGATTCCGGGGACGATATGAAATCAGCGGGCCTGGAGGCGACCAAACAGACAATGAAAGGGAGTAATGGTTTCAAAATGCCGAAAAGCTCCAGGCCATCCGGACGATATGTTGTTTCAATGCGTTTGTTGTGGCTACTTCTCGTGTCCACAACTGCGTGCTTCGGCGCTGCGCCGATGGGATGGAATTCCTGGAATAGTTTCGCCAACATCGTGAATTCCCAGATCGTTCAGGAACAGGCCAAAGCTTTGGCCTCAAACGGCATGAAAGAAGCCGGCTACGAATACGTCGTCATCGACGAAGGATGGTGGTTGGGAGCACGCGATGCCTGCCGGCAACATCGTCGTCGATCCCAAACAGTGGCCTGCCATTCAGCCCGGCCAGAAAGCTGGCGATATGTCCAACATCGCCGCATACATTCACAGCCTGGGACTGAAGGCCGGCATCTACACCGACGCCGGTCGAGACGGATGCAGCATGGGCCCCGACTCCGGCCCAAAGCTTTTGAATACCGGCAGCGAGGGCCATTATGAGCAGGATTTCCTGCAGTTTTCGAAGTGGGGTTTCGACTACGTCAAGGTCGATTGGTGCGGCGGAGCCAAAGAGGGGCGATCTGGCGCGATGCAGTATGCGCAGATTGCCCACGCCATTCAGAACGCGGAAAAGATCACTGGACGGAACTTGTATTTCTCCATTTGCGAGTGGGGCAGCCAGAATCCCTGGTTCTGGGGTCCGGGCGTCGGAGGAATCGAAAGCACCATCTGGCGCACCGGCGGCGACATCATTCCTCCGATTGTGGAGAGCCTGCATGATCCCGAACACGACAAACGCGTAATCACCGCAGACAACGTACTGTATTCTTTCGACGCAGGGTTGCATCCGGAAGCTCAGCACACTGGCTACTACAACGACCTCGACATGATGGTCATGGGCATGCGCGGCATGACCAATTCCCTCGATCGGGCCCACATGGGTCTGTGGGCGATTTCGAGCGCTCCGCTGATGGTCGGCTCGGACCTGACGCGTCTTTCTCCGGCTACCTTGTCGCTGCTAACAAATCGAGAAGCGCTCGCAATTCATAATGACCCTTATGGATTGCAACCTATCAAAGTCGACGAGCCCACGCCTGGGATCCAGATCTGGGTAAAACCTATGGCGATCGCCGGACGGCGTGCGATCGGGATACTGAATCGCACGGACGCCTCAACGCAAGTCAAGATCAATTGGGAGAAGCTGGGCCTGAAAGGCACTCCAAAATCGCTGCGCGACGTCTGGAACGGACAGAATGTCGAGACAGCGAACGGCACGGTCTCCGTTCCGGCGCATGATTTGGCGTTACTGATCGTGGATGGCGACGACAAATCGCCGGAAGAGTATCCAGCAAATGGAGACAGCATCACCGGGATCAAGGCGACGCCTGGGCCGACTTTTGCACTACTGCATTATGCAAACACCTCTGGCCATGTGGTGGTGGTCCCGGTGAAAAGCACATCAGGACTGTTAACTGCCCTGGCTCTTCCACCAACGGTCGGATCGGAAATTGGCACGATTGGTCTTATTCTGCCCCACGGAACAGCCGACCTCTTGTTCGACCGACAACCGATAGCGGTCCGGAAGCTGGATGTCTATGCCTGGTGATGAGCGAGGCGCGATCGAACCCGGACACTGATTTAAAACCGGCGGCAGTTCTTCGGGGGGTGTCGCGACATTGATCAGGTGACCTGCGGCTGAATTACGGGGTTGTTCAGCCGTTGCCTACCCTAGATTGATGCCAACAGGCCAATGCGCTCATCCAGCTTCAGTTTTGGCTTTCGAATGGATTCGTAACGAAAAACGCCCTAGGCATCGCCGATTCTCCGGGACTGGCAGTTCACGAGATTCGAGTCGACTTGCCAAGATCATTCAGTGGAAGCACTACCTGATGGTGGAGGAATCAGCATTCAAACCCGAGAACAGATCCCGCGGCTCCTCACTGAGCGGAAGTCGCAGATTTGGAGAATCGTTCTTCGCATTCCCGACCGCAGTGCTGACTCTCCATGCCTCCATCCGCTCGGCCGGAAATGGGCGCAAGAGGTCGATCGGTGGCCGGTCGGGATCTCCGGGGTTAAGCCATCTGTCATAGTCTGACGGCGAGAGAATCACAGGCATTCGATCGTGCAAGGGTTGCACGAGGTTGTTGGGGTCCGTCGTGATGATCGTATAGGTCTCAAGGACGCCGCCCGTCGCCCGGTCCTTCCAGCGATCCCATAATCCTGCGAACGCAAAAACGTCTCCGTCCGCAAGCTCGATCGTCCAGGGCTGCTTGGCTTTTTTGTCGAGCTTCTGCCACTCGTAAAAGCCTGTTGCGGGTACCAGACATCGCCGGTGCTTCATGGCTTCGCGGAACACGGGGCTCGTGGTGACGGTTTCTGCGCGAGCGTTCACAGTCGAATAGCCGATCTTGGAGTCTTTCGAGAAAAACGGAACCAAGCCCCACCTCAAAAGGGCAAGCTCCCTATCGGCGGTGTCTCTGTTCAACCGAACGATGGGTTGCGAGGATTGCGGCGCGATGTTGTATGAAGGGGGAATCTCGAACGTCGACGGGATTCCAACGCGGAAAACTTCGGCGATCCGTTGCTTCTGTGCCCGATTTTGGTATCGCCCACACATGTCTGCAAGTCTAGCGCCCGGGAGCGCTCATCCCCCGATCACCCGCTGTAGGATCTTTCGCGCCAAGCTGACACTGTCCGAGACTGCAGCATAGATTCGCGGGGGACGACGAACTGATGTCGTCCCGAGCCAGCCGCACAGCCGCAATGATGGCCGCCGCGATCACTACGGTACTCGCAAAGCGATCCTGATTCCGTCGTTCCTGCTCTTCTCGGGCGACTGCCCGCTTCATTTCGCCCATCTCTCGCCTCCCGTCTGACGAGTTTTGGCTACCAGGTCGTGCGAAAGGCGTCCCTGAAAGATGTCGGTTGGCAGATATTGTCGCGGCTGGCGACAAAGTGGGCACTCCGCGACAATCCATGAGTCCGGCATCGTCTCAACCGGGGCCGGGATGTTTTGATGACATCCCTTGCAAACGATGACGAACGGATAAAGGTCGGAGGTAGGAGCGTGGAACACAGGATCAGTATAGGCGAACAAAAGGCGAATATGTAAAGAGCGCGCTTGGAATGGAGTCCTGGCCGTATCTTTAAGCTTTGAACCATGCCGCGAACCAGCCAAACATCGATCCCGTTCACGCTGCCGATGGAATGCCTGCCGGTTGCGAGAATCCCGGAAGGAGAGGACTGGATTTATGAGCTCAAGCTTGATGGTACCGCGCGCAGGCCATTCGGGACAGCAAAGGCGTTCGAGTTTTATCGAGGAATGGCAAGGATCTCACAAAGAAGTACCCGCAACTGGTGAAGGGTCTCGAATGACACGATTGCGGCGGATACTGCTCTCGATGGTGAACTGGTTGCGTTCGACGACGCTGGCCTTCCGAGCTTCAACGCTCTCCAGAATGCAACGCGCGAGACGAATGTCGTTTTCTTCGCCTTCGACGTTCTTGTGAGCAAAGGAAAAGACGTGAAGATGCTAGCGTTGCGGGCGAGGAAAGAGCTTCTCAGCCAGATTTTCCAAACGAATAGCCATGTCCAGCTTTCAGAGCATTTCAGCGGGCCTTTGGCCAAGTTCATCGAAGGCGTGAAGAAGGATCCACGGTGAAGGGGTTATTGCAAAAAGGCTCGATGCGCCCTACCAGCCCGGTCGAAGGAGCGGATCGTGGTCGAAGAAACGAATAAACATCGGCCAGGAGTTCGTGATCGGCGGGTTACCCCCGGAAGCACTGGAATTGACGCCCTGGTTGTGGGGTACTACGAGGGCGGAAAACTGATATACGCTGCTCGGGTCGTGCTGGCCTGGTTCCGGCGTCTCGTCGTGAGCTTTACGGTTCTCAAACCGAGCATCGTCAAAACGTGTTCATTCGCAAGCCTCCCCGAAGCTACGAGCGGCCGATGGGGGCAAGGGCTCACCGCCGCGAAGATGAAAGAGTGTGTTTGGGTAAGACCGCGACTCGTTGCCAATTTTGAGTTCCTGGAGTGGACCGACTCGAATCACGTACGGCACATCAAGTTTGTCGCGCTACGCTCCGACAAAGATCCGTAACGGTCGTCCGGGAATGAAATTCGACAGAGCCGTTGGAACTCTTAAAAAGCTTTCTCTTGCGGGTAGGATCTGATGACTCTGTGTAGAGGGAATGGATCACTCATCAGGCGCAGATCCCTCCTGGAGAAGTCGGCGCCCCCTTGAGTTTTCCTTTGGCTGTTTGTGGCCCAGTTCGACACCTGCCACAGATGGTGTCCAAAACAAATGAACATGCTCTATCGGCGTTTATAAGGAGTAGTGCCCTCTGGCAAGGGAGCGCCTAGGAGCTCTGGGTCAATCGACTGTCACGTCACGATTCTTGGGGAACAATTCCGTGCCAGAGCTCTTTTGCAACGGAATGCCCAGTCAATGTTGCTCGCATTCTTCGGCTCATAAAGGAACCTGAGTCTCCAAATGGGTTATCAAGTGGGAATCGAAGGTAGTAGTTGATTTGATCTACTGCTAGAGAGATGTTCATCAGATCATCTGCTGTGAAAACCTTCTTCTCCAGATCGCCTTTCCGCAGTCGCCAAACCGTTATCTTTTCAGGCTCGCTTTTGGAGTATTCCCACATGCCATGAACAATTGCATGGCGATCTTCGGAGAGGGCTTCTATCTTTTCATGTTGTTCCAAGTAGAACCTCTCGTCTCTTCCCGCTGGCTTTGTCAACAACATGCTCCTTCCAGCGCTTTCTGACGCAAGAGGGTTGCAGGTTGTTTTTCATGTCAGGAGGCAAATCATCTAGAGAATTCGGATTCAATGCCTGAAGTGTCTGCGTAAATATTTCTGATTCCAAAGCGCCCCGAAGCTGAAACAATTCTTCCAATGAAGTAAAGCTCGCGCTCAGAAAGTTCGAGGTCTAGAAGCTGCATCATTTCTCCAGCATTGCTCTCGTTCATAGTGATTTCCACCTCAATTTCGAGCCAAGCTGCGCCGCCTTCTCCATCTCAACGCAGGAAGATCTGGAGCGATGATATGCCCGATTGACGACAAATCGCCAGCGCATTCACTAACGTCGGATTGGTAACGATAAGTCGGCTAATGAGATGGTCCGCCGCTTGATGCACCCGCGGGAGCGGGTGCATCAAGGTGGCAGCATTTAAGAAGGAGGATCATCGACATGCAGATACATTCGGTTGGCATCGATCTGGGCAAGACAACCTTTCACCTCGTAGCACTCGGCGCTGCCGGCGACGTGATTGTGCGGAAGAAGTTCAACCGGAAGCAGCTTATGGTCTATACCGCGAACATGCCGACATCTCTGATCGGGCTTGAGGCCTGCTCCGGAGCGCACTTTCTCGGACGCGCACTGCGGAAGCAGGGTCACGATGTCAAGCTGATACCCGCTCAGTTCGTGAAACCCTTCGTTAAATCGAACAAGAACGACTTCATCGATGCAGAGGCGATCGCGGAGGCCGTCGAGCGGAAGAACATGCGTTTTGTCCCGATCAAGACCGATGATCAGCTGGACCTGCAGGGTATCCACCGTGTCCGGGATCGCCAGATCTGCCGGCGCACGGCGGTGATCAATCAGCTTCGGGCATTTCTGCTCGAGCGCGGGATGGTGTTTGCGCAGAGGCCAGCGAGTCTCAAGGCTGCTATGGCGGATATTCTGGAGGACGCCGAGGTGGACCTGACGCCGCAGATGCGAAGTCTGATCAACATGCTCTGGGATGAGTGGAAGCTCGTTGAGGAGCAAATCAAAAAGCTCGACCTGGAACTGGAACGGATCTCAGCCGCGGATGCCGGATGCACGCGAATACGTCAGATCCCCGGGATCGGACCAGTTGTTGCCACTGCCATCGTTGCTGCCATTGGCAACGGCGCCGCCTTCCGCAAGGGCCGGGACTTCGCTGCGTGGCTGGGTATCGTACCACGCCAGTACTCGACGGGAGGTAAAGCGAAGCTGCTCGGCATTAGTAAGCGCGGCAACGTCTACCTGCGAAAGATTCTGATTCACGGCGCCCGAGCCGCCGTGCTGCGTATCAAGCGCGACCGAGCACCGATCGGGCCCTGGCTCGACGCACTCGATTCCAGAGCTCCTAAAAATGTTGTAGTGGTCGCGATGGCAAACAAGCTCGCGCGGATCGCATGGGCGGTGCTGTCGAGCGGAGAAAACTACCGGCCAATGGGGAATGCTATTGCCGCATGAGATAGTGCGGAAAACACGCCTCCGGCTTGGAAGCGCTGACGTGCTGCCACTTTCCCGCACTACGACGACGGATTGAATTTACCCACCGAGGTCTGCACAGGAACAGCGAAGACGAACGAACAGTCAAAACGGCGTGCCTGAATTCTGATGTGACACTGTGGTCTTCACGACCGATCGGCTAGTTAGAACAGGCACGCGCGGAACTCATCGTGGCCAGGAGAATAATCTCCATCTGAAGGCCGAATACATAGACGCAGACTGCTCCCCTCGTCCTCAATGTCCCCTTGCATTCATGCGGCGGACCATACATAGTGTCAGGGAATCTTGATCGCCTGACTTTGAAGCCAACAAGCTCAGTCCGATGTGCTCACAGAGTCCTCATCGCGAGTCTGGATTGCT
>CAWCOV010000038.1:0-13447 GCA_963797255.1 uncultured Acidobacteriaceae bacterium | reverse complement strand
GCGAAACTGCCAGATATCCGAATGCATCTTGCGAGTTCTTTGCACTACGCTCCCGTTTTGCATAATGACCTCCGCCCGCGGTTGCAGGAGGAGATATTTTCGCCGAAGTACAAGCGGGGAGGGAATTGAGCGTCCGCCCTGATGAGGGTGCTGCTTTGCGGCGCCGGAGCTCTGAAATGTCGCCAGCATCGGCTTTTACCAGGCAACATTCGCGGTTAGCGCTGGATGCCATCCTTGAACGCTCTGATACAAAGGATTGTTGGGATGTTTCAAACTTCGATGCAGGGCTGGCAGTGCTCCGCAGGCCAGGTGGCACGCTTCTCTAATCGTCGTTGCAATTCAGGATATTCACGATGAAATGCTTCTCAGCCCTATTCCAGCTTTTGATAGCAGGTGGCGCACTCACCATCGGCTGCATTCAGCCGGCAACCGCCCAAACCGCGGTGTCGCCGCAGAACATGAGAGTTGTCGGTGAGGTCGATACCCGCTTCGTCTCCTACAATGTGGAGGCTGTTGAGGTGACCGGCGGGCGTTTTTGGGCGCCATACAAGTCCGCGGCACAAAGAGCTGCTGCCGCTGGCTCCGACAAGCATTCCGGAGACCAACCAGCAGGTCTCGAAAGCAGCCTTTTTCAATACCGTTCGCCCATCGATCTTTCGAACCCGAAACTCCGCAAACTCGCTGCTGCCCTCGGTCCAGCCTACATCCGCGTCAGCGGCACCTGGCGTAACGCCACCTACTTCCAGAACAACGATGATCCGTCACTGAAGAGTCCACCCGAAGGCTTCAATGGCGTCCTCACACGCGCGGAGTGGAAGGGTGTCGTCGAATTCGCGAACGCGGTGAATGCCGAAATTGTTGCCTCGGTTGCGACGAGCGCGGGAACTCGTGATGCGAACGGCATCTGGACCGCTGTACAAGCCAAACCCTGGCTTGACTACACAAAACAGATCGGTGGTCAGATAGCAGCGATTGAGTTTATGAACGAACCCACCCTGCTTAGCTTCGGCGGTGTGCCGAAAGGCTACGATGCCACCAGCTTCGGCAGGGACGCAAAGATCTTCGGAGCGTTCCTGCATCGCGAGTCACCAGGGACAATCTACCTGGGCCCCGGTAGCGCGGCCGAGGGGCTTCCACTTCCGTCGATGCCGGGCGGACGTCACCTAGAGATTGTTTCCACAGACGATTTGATGAAGGCGACCGGCCCGATCTTCGACGCCTTCTCCTACCATTTTTATTCCATGCCTTCGCATCGCTGCCTCGGAGAGAGTGGTGCCGACCCCAAACAGCTACTCACCCCTGACTGGCTGGACCGCGACCTGACCGTCTACAACTTTTATGCGAAGAAGCGTGACGCCTATCTGCCGGGGAAGAATCTCTGGCTCACTGAGACTGGCGAAGGATCGTGCGGCGGGGATACCTGGGCTGCCGAATTTGCCGACAGTTTCCGTTTGCTAGACCAGTTTGGCAGCCTCGCACAAAGAAGCGTGAAAAGCATCATGTACAACACACTTGCGAGTAGCGACTATGGCATGCTCGACGAGGAAACTCTGGAACCGCGCCCCAACTATTGGGCCGCTGTGTTGTGGAAGCGGACCATGGGAACTCGATCGCTTGACCCTGGGGTTGTGCCCGCAAAGAATGTCCGCATTTACGCGCAGTGCATGAAAGATTCAAACGGCGGTGTGACTCTCATGGTTCTTAACCTGGACGAGACTTCCGAAGCATTGCTCAAACTGCCGGTTGCCGGAGAACGGTACAGCCTTTCGTCGCCTGATATTTTCGGCCAAACGGTGCTACTCAATGGCAAGGAACTGAGGGTAGGCCAGGATGGGACGGTTCTGTCGATCCAAGGAGAGGCATCGAAGCCGGGCACAACCAAGTTCGCGCCCTTAACCATTACGTTCATCGAGATGCCCTCGGCTGGCAATCAACAGTGCGCCCGGTGAGGCGAAACACCCGCCAAGGATAAGATGCGTTCGGGGTCGGAGATAAGGATTCGATTCGGTCTAACCCGCAAATCGCTTGCCCTGAGGACAGGTCTACGTTGGCAGCTAAGTATTTTCCAATTAAACATCAAAGGGATTCTAACGCCGCATTTAATTGACCAATCGTAAATATCCCGAAAACAACTTGATCCACGGTAGAACTTATCAAAGATCATCAATCGTTCCAAGTCGTCGACTCCGACACCACGATCGGCAACGCCTGTAATTAGGCGGTCTCCTGCGACTTCCGCATTTACCGTAATCGTGCTGTCGTCGGGCGAGTATTTGGCCGCATTCTCCATTAGATGCTGCAGCACCTCGGCAATCCGCTCAAGGTCCATCGTGAACAACGACAACGTACTGGGTAGATGGATTTCCACTTTATGGGTTCGTAATTGTGAACGAACCGTCTCAATCGCAAGTCATCATAGGATGACGTATCGCCCCTTCGTTCATTGTTCTGAAACAGCGTTGTCCTGGGCGTGCACCCGCGGAGAGACAAGTTGCATGCCAGCGAAAGTGAGGACGCCGGCGATGGATCGTGGTGGTTACTTTAGTACTGACAATCGCGACCGCGGCAGCATCCGTTTGCCCGCCATGCCAAATGACGACGCTCTTTCTCTTTCCATGGTTCTCTCATCGTAAAACCTGCCCGAGTGGTACAACAAATAATCCATTCCCCGCATCCTTCCTTCGCTATACAGGCCCGCGATTCTGCCGCGCCTTACGAATAGTGGAACTGGCCGCTTTTTGGACCTCCCACTCCGCCAAACGGAGAACAAATCCATGCATTCAACATCACCCTGTACACGTGCGCTTTACGCATGCTGTACAGTTGCCATCGTCCTGGCTCTCGGTCTGGGCCTCCCCTCCCTGGCACAAAACAGCGCCGTCAACTTCACTTCCAGCCAGCCTTTAGTCCCGGGCTTCTTCGCGGGTGGGGCACAAACCAATGATCTTGGACGCTGCAACAACATCATCCTCGCCGGGAAGTTCCACAACGGTTCGAGGCCGGATCTCGTAACCACCTGCTTTTTCTCCTTTCCGCCCGACGACGGCCCGTTTTCTGCCGTTTTACTGAATCAAGGCAATGGATTGTTCCCGCCGGTCGCAGACTCGGCCATGAACTTCGGCCCAGCTCCCATTCAGGCCGCCGACTTGAACGGCGATGGGCTTAGCGATCTGGTCCTAATTTGGCGACTGGGGAATGGGGGCCCGTTCTTCGATGTGCAGATGAGCAGCCGTGCTGGAAATGGCACTTTGGAAGCGCCCGTCCAATACAACGTTTCCGGCATACCCCCCGGTTCTGCGGTTACACGCGCGGTCGTCGGCGATTTCGAGCACAACGGTCGAATGGATGTCGCCGTACTCAGCAGCGTCCCAGGCGCTGCCACTAGCGGAGGCCCTAACAACCTCTCGATCTTCCTGAACGACGGAACCGGCAAGTTCACGCAGTCGGCAACGTATACGCTTAACGCGACGCCGACCGGCTTTTTCTCTCCCATCCTTGTCGCGGGTGACATTAATCACGACGGCAAGGTCGACCTCACTGTCGTTTACACCGGAACTGTCGGGTCCATAGTGCCCTACATCTCCCAGGGTAATGGCAAATTTACAAAAGGCTCCTCCCGTTCTGCTGGAGACAAGCCGATAACGGCCGCGTGGGGTGACTTCAACAAGGACGGCTACGGCGACATCGCCGTTACCACGCCAACCGGCTTCAACATCATTTTGGGCAGCAGTAGCGGAAACTTCAGCAGCTCCAAATTTACCGCCTACTCCACGCCCATCGCCGCCCTTAACGCAGGCGTACAAATAGCCCCCGGCGACTTTGACAAGGACGGCAATCTTGATCTCGCCGTCTCTGCAAACAATGGCGTCGACATCTTCTGGGGAGCCGGCAACGGTACCTTCTCTACCATCTCCGCCTATAGTGATGGTGGTGGGGGATCGGGGTTGGTCGCTGCCGACATCAATGGTGACGGCAAGCTCGACCTTGTGAGTTCATCCGGTTTCAACGCCAGCATCCTCTACAATCTCGGCGGCCGCAGCTTCCGCGCTGCTCCCAGCACTCATTCGCCCGGCGCAAATGGCATAGTTGCCGGGGACTTTAACCGGGACGGTAAGCAGGACCTTGCTGTTGTCAACACGGCGGCCTGTTCCGCGCCCTGCAACGGGAAGGTAAGCATCCTTGTCGGTGAAGGGACCTACTTCAACGCCGGACCGTCTTACACCATCAGCATGCATGGATCGGCGATTGCCGCAGGCGATCTCAATGGAGATGGCATTCCCGACCTCGTCGTCACCAATGCCACGTCTGGCGATAATGCTGACGTCAGCATTCTGCTCGGAACGAGCAGCGGAGGCTTCAGTCAAGCCCGCAATCTCACTCTCGGATCGCTCAGCAACGATGCACTCCTCGCCGACGTCAACGGCGACGGCAAGCTCGACCTTATTGAAGACGGCGGAGTCGCTCTGGGCGATGGAAGGGGCTCCTTCGGACACTTAACATCATTTCCCAACGGCATCGGTTACACGCCGAATACGCACCTTGCCGTCGCCGACTTCAACGGAGATCACCGCCCGGACGTCGCCGCAAGTTGGCAGCCCGTCGGCACCGATTTTCCGCAAGCTGAAGTCCTCATCACCAAGGCCACTGGGGATTTCTCCGGCACCCCCTTGGATCTTGTTGGAAATGGCAACTTCGCAATCATCACTGGGGTTGCTGCAGGCCCACTGAGTGGTGCGATCAATGACATCGTTTTTGCAGGGGAGGTTTATAGCGGGGAAAATCAGGCTTCGACGATCCTCGTCTTCTCGAACGACGGCAAGGGCAATTTTATCCCCGGTACATCCGACGCCGCTTCAGGGGTTGCACACGGCGTTGTGATTGCCGATTTCAATCACGATGGACATAACGACATCGGTTTCACCGGGGACAACTACTTCAATGTGGACTTGGGACCCACCTTTAGCGGGCATGACCGCCCGTTAAATGCCACCATCAACACCTCGTACTCCGTTGTAGCTGACTTCAACAAAGACGGCTGGCCCGACATCGTGTTCACCAGCCCTTATGGAGTCTCGCGCCTCTATAACGTTCCTGTTCCCACAGTCACCCCTGCGGGCTTCATCCACTTTAGCAATGCGGGGTCGCAAAAAGTGACTGTCAAAAATACGACAACAACGGCGCAATCGCTCAGCGCGGCCTTCGAAAGCGGAACGAAAAGCACGCCCGGATTCACCATCTCCTCCAACACCTGCGGCACGCTGGCCGTTGGAGCCTCATGTACCGTTACCGTCAGCTACAACGGCACGCAGGGCGTTGGCGCAATCCTCTACATCAGCGCGAACGGGCAATTCATCCGAATCATCGATATCGATGCGCCATAGCCAATGTCTCACCGGACCGAAAGAAGCGGCTCGAACCTGAGCCGCTTCGCTGAATGGGCATACGAAGGTGGAAGTGGGAACGCGACCGGTATTGGGGTTGGGCCTGCATCCAGAATGCCTTGTTGGATACTAGACACGATGCCGTTGCCACGCAGGAATCAGGCTCGAACTCAGATGGTTTGCAAGTTTACGGCAGATGCAGCGTCTTCCAAGTGAAGTCGTAGCGGAAGCCGAGAACTGCGGCGTTGTAGCCACCCTTTCCTTGCGTCGATGGTATCTCCCAGTCGTGATTCAAAATACGCGAAGCCCGATGGAGAGAAATGCCATTCGGCGCCGAGGATTGCGTATCTGGTCTTGAAATCAGGATTGATGGGAGGACTCAGGTCGAAAGGAAGGTAGTCATCAAAACCACCTTTGGCCGCAGTTGTGCGCGAGGTGCTCGCGGCAGTAGATGACCTCATCTAGAGGCGGCTGGGCCGGAGTCCAACGCCGCTTGTTCAATAGAGACTTTGAAATCCATCTGACTCGGTCCTCCTGGCGCGATCAGTGAGAGACATCCTCTTGCAGCGCCTGCTTCCAACGGAGAAGACCTACGAACAACAAAACTGCACGGCTCTTTACCTCTCGATGGACTTTCTTATCGGCCGCTCGTTTTTTGAAACAATGTCGCAAACCTTCTGATGAGCCCGCGTGCACGAGGCGGGTGAAAAAAGGATGAAAGGTCGGGTAACGACCGGCTCGGACGCTTGGCGGCTTCCTTCATTGAATCCGCTGCTTTCTTGTACCTGCTTGTTCGCAGATGCGGTCCGTGGCTTCAGAAGCCATAACTCGAACCGGAGCTTGTTTGCCGACAAAGTTGCGATTCAGATGAATGACACGCACCTGCCCTGGCGGTGCCGAAACTCATACGAAAGGCCCGGCGTCTTCCGCGAGAGGTTCCTCCGCCGCGGCAAAGGTGCGTCGCTGGGTGAGAGTGTCGTCAAAACGTACGGCGCGAAAGCTGAAGTGCTAGCAGCGTGCGACGTGTTTGGCATTGGTTGAGAGAGAAAAGTCCGTACTCGTCTCAGATTGACGAGCAGGGGAGAACTGCACACGTGCGAATAACTCTCTCCAATGTGCGTCGTTAGTCCCGATTCGCCCGAAAGTCAGCCATTTTGTTGTGGGTATTGCGAGGTGACATAATCCGAATTCAGTATGCGACCCGAGATTCTGTTGTAGTTGCATTATCGAGGATAGGTAATATCGAATGACACAGAAAGCACAAGACCGCGGGACAGCGGCCGAAATTTCGAGCGGAACGACAGGGCTTAGAAGGTCGTTGAAGCTTTGGCACCTTGTAGTTTACGGGATCATCATTATTCAGCCGACCGCCCCAATGGGAATCTATGGAGTAGTAAGCAACGTGGCTGGAGGGCACGTTGTTACCACGATTTTGATTGCGATGGTTGCCATGCTTTTCACCGCGATCAGCTACGGACGGATGGCCCGGGTGTACCCCAGCGCAGGCTCAGCATATACCTACGTCGGGAAGGAATTACATCCTGTTCTCGGCTACATTGTGGGCTGGTCCATGCTGATGGACTACCTCCTGAATCCCATCATCTGCGCCATCTGGTGCAGTGCTGCTGCGCAGAACGTGATCCCAAGTATTCCTTATGCGGCATGGGCGGTTTCGTTCGTTGTTTTGTTCACGCTGCTTAACTTAATGGGCGTTAAGACTTCGGGCCGTGTGAATGCGTTCCTTGCCTTGGGGATGAGTATTGTAGTCGTGATTTTTCTGGCCGAGGCGGTGCACTACATTGCCCTGGTTGTTCGGCCGCTGGCAGGCCAGTGGCTTCTTCCTTTTTATGATCCAACGACGTTCACACCTTCGCGGGTTTTCCGGGGCACGTCGATTGCTGTGCTGACTTACATTGGGTTCGATGGTATTTCGACAATGTCGGAGGAGGTGGAGAATCCCCGGCGGAACATCATGCTTGCAACCGTATTCACTTGCCTGGTGATCGGGATCCTTTCAGCGATCGAAGTTTATTTTGCGCAGTTGGTATGGCCGGCGCACACCCCCTTTCCCGACAGCATGGTTGATACGGCCTATGTGTTCGTTGCCAAGCGAGTGGGCGGGGTGTTTCTTTTCCACTTACTGAATGTGACTTTGTTGATTGCAAATATGGGTTCAGGAATGGCTGCGCAATTTGGTGCGGCACGACTTCTCTACGGCATGGGTAGGGCTAACGCACTCCCACGCCGTATCTTCGGAGCGATCAATCCGCGCAAGGGCATTCCAAGGAACAACGTCATCATCGTTGGTGGATGCACGTTGGTTGGAGTCTTCCTGCTGACCTACCAGAGCGGTGCAGAGCTCCTGAATTTCGGTGCATTCATCGCGTTTATGGGAGTGAATATCGCCGCCCTGGTCCACTACAAATTCCGGTCGAACACCAAGGTAGCTCTGGCCGCGACCGCTCCACTATCAGGGTTCCTGGTCAGCGCCTTCATCTGGCTCAACCTCAATCGCAGCGCGCAGTACCTGGGTGCCGCCTGG
Source organism: uncultured Acidobacteriaceae bacterium (assembly GCA_963797255.1). Classification (GTDB taxonomy): domain Bacteria; phylum Acidobacteriota; class Terriglobia; order Terriglobales; family Acidobacteriaceae; genus JANXZS01. The sequence goes on along the minus strand of CAWCOV010000038.1, from coordinate 5,524 downwards.
ATTGTGTGCGGTCTCATTCTTTATTGTGTGATGCGACGGTGGGGTGGAGGTTCCTCGCGGATGGATAACGTCGAGCTTTCCTGATAGCCGACCCGCCGCTTCATGTCTTGACTACATAGTCTGTGGCTCTCGAAGGCGGCTTGCATTCCTGTTGATTGATACCTTCCTCGCGGCTCGGATTCCGGCTTTGATCTGGAGTTTCCGGCGATTATGGAGTAATAATCGCGTGAGTTCCAGTTTCCTTCCGAGGCAGATTCCGTGGCACCACGAAAGACCACGTCGACCCATGTAACGCTTCTCGATGTTGCTCGCGCGAGCGGGTTTTCTGCGTCGACGGTTTCAATCGTGCTGAATGACGCGCCACTTTCCCGCCATGTCGCGGCGAAGACGAAGGAGCACATTCGCAAGACTGCGCGCGAGATGGGGTACCATCCTGATGCGTTTGCTCGCTCTCTGCGCCGTCGCCGCAGCCACACCATCGGCGTCCTGGTCTTTGATATCTCCGATCCGTTCTGTATGTCGCTGTTGCGTGGCATCGAGCAAACCCTCTATGCCACTCCCTACCTGCCGATCATCATGGACGCCAACAACCGCCGGGAACAGTTCGAACGATATCTTAACCTGCTCCTGGAACGTCGCGTTGAAGGCGTGGTTGTCGTGGCAAACTGGCTCTTCTCCGAGATCGATCCACTCTCGGAGATTGAGAAGAACCACATCCCTGCCGTAGTGGTTGGGCGCGACCTCGCCGCAAGGGATATGCGATCTGTCGTGGTTGACAATGAGGCAGGTGGCTATGCTGCGATGGAACATCTCCATCGTCTGGGGCATCGCCAGATCGCCATCCTTCGAGGACCGGAAGAGCTTGACGACAGTTCGCGGAGGTGGAAGGGAATCCAGCGATTTGCAGCGGATGCGGCATTGGAAATTGATCCGAGGCTGACGGCGATACTTCCCGCCGCACTTGACCCTACTTCCGGCTTCGATGGTGGTCTGCGGCTGACCACGGGTCTGATTGAAAAGGGCCGTACATTCTCCGCGATTTTGGCGTTTGATGACCTGACTGCTCTAGGCGCGATTCGCGCCTTGTGGAAAGCGGGACTCAGTGTGCCCCGAGATTGTTCTGTAATCGGATTCGACGACATTCCTGCGGCAACATTGAATAGCCCGGGCATTACGACGATCAGACAGCCAATGCAGGAGATGGGAAGTCTTGCTACCCGTCTCGTGCTTGAGGCAGTCTCCGTGCCCGAAGGCGGTGCGGCAAACAGGCAAATGCTATACCCCATGGGGCCTGAGTTGATTCGTCGGGAATCAACGCAGGAGTTCTCAGCGGTTCTCCAGCGAAATATCACTTGACAAAAGATAGCGTTAGCTACACATTCACTGATATTCAAACGTTTGAATACCTCGCAAGGGGCTCGAACGAAATCCGGCGCCTGTGAACAAGTGAGGAGTGACCATGAGTTCCTCAACGCTGAATCAAGAAGTACTCCGCGGCCTATCCTGCCGCCTGTTTGCCATCCCAATCTTGCTTGTCGTCCTACTAATGTCGGCGACTATCACTTCCGCGCAAGAGACGACGGGAACGATCCTTGGCACCGTGATGGACTCAAGCGGAGCGGTAATTCCAAATGCGACGGTCACGCTTTACCAATACGGATCGCGGGGCCGTGATACGAACCCTGCAGACGGACAAGAACGGGACATATAACGCGCCTCAGCTGCCTATCGGCCACTACTCCATGTCGGTCGAGGTGAAGGGCTTTAAGACGACGACCGAGTCGGGAATCATTCTTAACGTGAACGACAAACTGACCAAAAATGAGACCCTCACCGTCGGAAATGTATCCGAGACCGTTTCAGTAGCGGCGAGCTCGTTGCAGATAGATACCCAGACTGCTGCCGCTACCGGTCTGATCACCGGCACACAGGTGAGGGAACTCGCACTTTCGAGTCGCAACTACGAACAACTGGTTGGGCTGATGCCCGGCGTAACGTCCGACATCGGTGATGCTCTTTATGCCGGGGTAAGCGCGCCCAGTGGAAATACCAATGAAACCGCGTTTTCATTGAACGGCAGCTTTGGCACCGGCAATAATTGGACAGTTGATGGCGCAGACAACGTGGATCGCGGCGGAAACTTCACGCTGCTGAACTATCCCAGCGTTGACGCAATTGAGGAATTCAAGGTTCTACGCGGGAACTACAACGCCGAATACGGGCGCAGTTCCGGTGGACAAATTAACGTGATCACTCGCTCGGGAACGGCGAAGTTTCATGGCGGCGTATACGAGTTCTTTCGCAATAATGTGCTGGACGCGAACGACTGGCTGAGCAAGCAGAGCGATCCGGTGGTACCTCGCGCCCCATTTCGCTACAACGATTTCGGCGGGACGTTCGGCGGGCCCATTTTCATCCCCGGCCATTACAATGCCGATCGCACAAAGACCTTCTTCTTCTTTTCTGAAGAGATCCGGCGCGTAGTTCAATCCGGTACGACACAAAGCACGGTTCCCAACCAGCAGGAGCGCGGAGAAGATCCCGCAACCGGCGGCGTCCCTACATTCGCCTATCCGGTGTGCCTTGTGCAGTTGGAGTCGGGGGCTTGCCCGGAGGGTTCGTCCAGCACCACAATTCCAACAAACTTGATTAATCCGGCAGCGGCTGCCTATCTGCAAGACGTCTATTCGCACGTGCCCCTCCCGCAGGATACGGATTCCGATCTGCTGATTGCCAACCAAAGCAACATTTTTAATTATCGTCAGGAGATATTCCGCCTGGATCAGACTTTCAACCCGAAGTGGTCGGGCTTCATCCGGCTGATGTTCGATACGATTCCGACCGTCGAAGGCGGCGGCCTTTTCAATGGTAATTCCATACCGAACATCGCTCAGACAACGACCGAATCGCCGGGCCAAAACATAGTCGGCAGCCTCAGTACTGTGTTCACACCAACCCTGCTCAACCAGGTCCAATATTCATGGTCATACGGGGCTGTGATCTCGTCGAATACCGGCCAACTAGGCGCAACCAATTCACCGAACGTTGTGAACTCAATCGTGCTGCCGTATCCCGAGACACTGAATCGGATTCCCAGCATTGAATTCGGCACCTCGACGGCGAGTTTCTTTGGGTTTGGCAGCTACGGAGACTACAACAAGAATCAAACGATCTTCGATAATCTTACGAAGATCATAGGGAATCACACGCTGCGGTTTGGTGGGACATACTCTCATTATCAGAAATCTGAAAATGCAGGCGGCAACAACGCGGGAACGTTCTCCTTCCAGGCTTCGGACCCAAATCTTTCCGATGGGCTGGATCCCGTTGGTCAGTGGCACCAGGAGTTTGCCTACTTCCTGCTCGGTCAGACGACCAACTTTACCCAATTGAAGCAGGATATTCGCGCGGTGATAAATCAGAACGAAATCGAATTTTACGCCCAAGATGAATTTCGTTTTCGGCCAAATCTAACCGTCAGCTATGGTCTGCGTTACTCGCTCTTCCGGCAGCCTACAGATGCGAACGGCAAAGCCACCAGCTTTGATCCGCAGAAGTTCGACCCAGCAAATGCTCCAACACTGGACGACCAGGGGTACTTGTGCACCGAAGAGACAGCACCATGCAGCGGAGGAGTCACGCCCAACGGCAACTACAATCCACTCAATGGCGTCATTATCGGCGGGGTGAATTCTCCTTACGGGAACGCTATCGCGCAGCAGAACAACACCAATTTCGGACCGCGCGTCGGCATCGCATGGAATCCCGACGGAAAGGGCCGGACGGCAGTCCGAGCGGGCTATGGCATCTTTGTGGAATCGCCGGGAGTTGGCTTCGTCGAAAACAACGTATTTGCAAACCCTCCGTTCGTGGGTACAACAACAATCAATGGCGGACCGTTCGATAATCCCGCATTGGCGCAGGCTGCTCCGAACAACAGCCCGAACCCTTTGGGCGGAACCGGAGTCAAAATTCCATCAGCCTTATGTGCAGCAGTGGAATCTCGATATCCAGCGTGAACTGCCAAAGAACGTAATCGCCGACCTGGGGTATTACGGTAGCAAGGGCACGCACTTGCTCGCCGTGCTCGATATCAATCAACCGATCCCGGGAGCATACGTACCGTACTACGGGGTTGCGCCCCCGGACCAGGGCTCAGTTATCAATTCCGGGAACGAGAATCTGATCAATCCGTTGCGCCCGTACATAGGCTATGGTGGGATCGATGTATACGAACCAATCTTCATGTCAAATTACAACTCGCTCCAGGCAAGTCTTCAAAAGCGATTTGGTGCCGACTCGCTGATCACGGTGAATTACACATGGTCAAAGAACTTGTCCAATATGCCTGCCGATCCGAACTACACGGTAGTGCAAAACACTCGCAACCTCGCCGCCGAATATTCGTATTCACGGTTTGATCAGCGCCAGGTTTTCAATACTGATTTTGTGTATCAACTTCCGTTTTTCAAGAACCAGCACGGGTTTATAGGTCATACGCTGGGAGGGTGGGAGATTTCGGGGATCGTGTCGGTTACCTCCGGCCATTGGCTGGATCCCGGAACCAGTGATGGGAATGATCCCGGCGGCGTCGGCCTTGGCACTGGAGTTTATGGTAGCGTGGTCAGGCCGAATCAGTATGGGAATCCGAATCAAAGTGCTCCGCACACCGCTGCGCAATGGTTCAATTCCTCGGTGTTTGCATCTGCCCCCGGAGACCAAACAGTACCGGGAGATGCGAAGAAGAATTCCATCCTGGGACCAGGCCGGCAGAATTGGGATCTGAGTCTATTGAAGAACATCAAAGTCACCGAGGGTACGGCATTCCAGTTCCGGCTGGAGACTTTCAACACATTCAACCACACGAGCTACGCGTCGGTGGATACGAATGTTAGTGACGGAAGTACATATGGCACGATCACGGGCGCTCACTCGCCTCGGATTCTGCAACTGGCACTGAAGTTCAACTTCTAGCCGTCAGATAAGGAGTCAATGCGGGTGAGACAACGTATTGCGGCTGCCCTGACATTGCTGTTGGCTTGTTGCGGCGGGTGCATAGTAGAAGCGTCGGCGTCTATTACTGGGCGATGGTCATCGATGCAGATCTCGAGGTCGCCATTCGGGCATTCAGGTCTGGTACTAAGAGACGTGCTGCTTTCCATGCAGTCTCCAGGTCTGGGATCTCGTCGACCGTTCCGACTTGTCTCCGTCGATAGATTTTCTTTCCATCGGCTGTCTTTTCCCGCCAGCGGAACTGCCAAATATCCGAATGCATCTTGCGAGTTCTTCGGACGACGCTCCCATTTTGCATGACGACCTCAAGCGGCGGTTTGCAGGCAGAAATTATCTTCTCCCGAAAAAACGCGAGGGGAGGGAAGCCTCGCTTCAGATTGAAGAATCGGGCTCAGTCTTCGTGGAGGTTGCTGCTTTGCGGCGGCAGCGTGCGGGGTACGAAGTTCCGTCACGCCCAGCAGGGGATTGTAGACATTCGCTCATGCCTATCGATGAGAGCATTGGCGATTAT
>CAWCOV010000037.1:0-83692 GCA_963797255.1 uncultured Acidobacteriaceae bacterium | reverse complement strand
CGTTGACTCCGTCGACGTGCATCAGCTCCCGAGGCGGCATTTCGTATCTACACGCCGCGCATGGATGAGTCAGGTCGAAGCTTTTCGGATCTATTCGTCTTCTCGTCATAATTTGCTCTAGGCTTCTGGCGAATCGCGGTAACGGAATGCCTAATGATGAACATCATGATCGAACGTCGTTTCTGCAGTGTCACGGTACGCACGGCTTCTTTATTGCCTGATAGCTGACCCTGCCTCGATTCAAATCCCGTCGGGGACGCCAACAAAACAAACAATTTAGCTGAAATCCACCGTTTTACCGCCGTTCCGAAAAGGTCTAATAAGACGGATCTCATTCCGTTGTTCCTTCCCAGAGTTAAAACCAGCCATGCAACTCTGCTCTGCGCGTTCCTTTTGATGTCTGTCACCGCCTGAGCAATAGCATTGCGTTTGATGTCACGGCTTGAGCATAGATGTTCGTCGTTACGCTGCTGTTGGCATGCCTCAACAGTTCCTGCACCGTCTTCACGTCCTCCCCATGCGACTTCAAAATCGTTGCAAACGAGTGGCGGCAGCTATGCCACCCAATCTGGTCAGTAATACCCGCCGATCTGCCCATGGTGGCAGCGGGGCGCGCATCGCGTTGCGGAGTTGCGCAAGCAACTGGGCATGTCTGAACCGCTCAGCTCGCCCGTGCTGCGGCCTCACATCTGCTCGATGTGGACACCGATCTGCGCAGCATCCAGCTCCTATTCGGTCACAGTGATCTGGAGACTACCGCCCGTATCTCCACGCCTCCGAAGCCCGCCCGGTCGCTGTTTTGGGGCACTTGCACGAGTTGACGCCGACATTTCCTCCCCGGAACGCAAAGGGCGCCGTAAGAAGGCTTTCCCAATTGCGTAATGACCAACGAAATCCTCTGCGATTTTGAGGCAACAATTCAGGAAGGAAACTCAATGACGATTCCAGAAAACGTTTTTACGAGACTTGCGCCACACACCCACGGTCCATACCCTTGCTGAAGGAGTGTTGCAATGTGAAACAAGGCCATGGCTTAGATCGACGTGAATTTCTCACCCTGGCAACTGGTGCGGCATTGAGCTTGGCCTCTCCAAAGGCCGGTGCATCTTCACCGCACAACTCCATTGACATCACCGGGAGTTGGCGATCGAGCGACGACAGCGACCGGATCATCGTTCGTGAACCTCCAATACCAAGAGACGATCCGCGCACGTTTGAACAGATCATTCAGACCATCGCCGGCAATTACTCAATAGAGATCGAGTATTCGCCAAGCCGGGACGCCGACGCAGGCACTTCGCTGCAAGGGACCTTTGACAACTATCGAGGCTTGACCGTCAATGGTGAAGTAATACCCTTGACCTTCGTTAAGACGGGCGACGTCTTCACTGCGAGAGCGGGGTTTGTCGCGTCCGGCAGCCGGACTCATCTTGAACTTGCCTACTTCAACACCCGCGCGCCGGTCACGCGCCTACTTGCCTCGCACTTCAACCCGCACCCCAGGTTTCATGCTGTGTCCCCAATCGGTGAAGGAGAACTCTTATCGGTTCGCGGCATGCCTTTTCTCCTTCGCAAGCACGCCTTCTTTGAATCCACCGTCGGAGAACTGGCCATCGATCATGGCTCGCTCGCAGAATGGCACGGTGGAATATCCCTCGACTGCAAAGGAGCGGAGGCGCGCAGAGTTCACTTCCTGGGAATGATTCATAACATCGACCTGGGAAGCGGTTCGTGGTATTGCAAGCACGGCGACCGTGGCTATTCTCACTTCGTAGGAGATCGCGCCGGCAGCATTTTTCTCGACTTCGATGGAGCAAAAACGGAAGAGGTTCCCCTAGTCTTCGGCTACAACATTTGGTTTTCAAAGCCCTGGGATCTGTTCTGGTTTTTTGCTCCCTGGGGCCGTCCCGTCAACCGCATCACAAATTACGATGAGCAACTCTTCGCCGGAAACGATCGTGCTCGTGCGGTGCTGCAACAGAGCCTGAAGTTGCGCGACGGCCTGCGATCCCCAATCGTTTCCGGCAATAATGCCCGGTATGTTTATTCGCTTGAACTCGAAGGCCTCCCGCTCCGCCGAATTCGCGTGACCGGAAACGATCAACTCCACGACTTTCCACTCATCTCTGCCGTCACGCTTGAATCCACAGAGACCATCGAAGGTCTTCGACCTCTGCCCGACATCGCGCAGGAGTGGGATCGCGCGCCCATCGATACGCTTTCCGACGTTCGCGGCGCCCGTTGGCAAGAAGCAACCAGGCAACTGCAAGAGACACTTTACGTATCCGAAGCGCAGCTTCCCAAGTCGACTGAGCCCGAAGTTCCGCTGGATTACTTCGGCCCGCGCTATGCATTCCAAGGCACTCAGGAGGCCGTCTATGCGGCAACCTATCTCTACCGCAACGGCCCCGAATGCGCTACGCACGTGGCCGACAGCGGTAACGCGTGCAATTCAAAGACCGCGAACAGAATGACCGCGTGGTACACGCACAATACCGGCGTCTGGGTCGGTATCGAATCCATTTACGGCAGCCTGGAGCGCTGGTTCGAACTCTACAAAACCCGCAACCCGGGCGAGCTTCCCGGCACTGGAGAAGCGTGGTCCCGCGGCATAGGCGAGCTGATGCGGGAGTCCATGGCTTTCGGATACGACAAATTCATTGACTCCTATATCGCGTGGCTAGACCGTTCTCTCTTCAACGACGCAAGTCCGCCGCATTGGATCAGGGCTCCAGGCTCCGGCGCCCTCTCTCCGGACTACCGTGTGGTAACTCACGGCCACCTGAAAGAAACCGGCAATCGCGAGAACGACGGCCACGGCATTTGCATGTGGGGGCGCTACATGACCTGGCATTGGAAGGGGCAGCCTCGCGAATGGGCGGAGTCGCATTTCAAAGCCACTGAAGCCTCCGTCAATTGGATTCAGTATCAGCTCGACACCGACACCATTTACCCCGGCGTACGCAAAGACGTGCTCTATACAGAGAGCGAATGCGCGCACCATGGATACGATATCTACTCCACCTATAACTGTCTCCATGGTGTCCGCCTTTCCGCTAGAATGGCGCGTGCAATAGGACGCGATCGACAAGCCGAAGCGTGGGAGCTCCTGGAGGCGCGCCTTCGCACCGGCATTCTAAGTGAGCTTGTCGATCCATCTGCCGATGGCCCCATCTGGCATACCGACCCAACCTGCGACTGGCAAGACAACGCGCACATGCTGGTTCCACTGCATCTGGCGAGCGATGGAGACACCTTTACCCCACGAGAAGATTGGCAAACGGAGTCTCCCGAGGTCCGCGCAATTCTCGACACCACAATCAGTTCCTACAAGAGTCTCTTGAAGACCCAGGATTTCGATTTCCTGAGAGCCTACGGTTACGGTCAGGGAATGATGCTTCAGGCCGCGCTTCTTCTAGATGAAATGCAGGATGCGACAAAGCTCGTAAACCTCATGGTGACCCGAGGCTACCTGCCGCACATGGCAGGCTGGTGTGCGCCTGAAGGAATTCTGCAGCATCCATCGGGCAAATTTTGGATGCCAATGAACGGTTACGCGGGTCAGGACTCCCACCTGGCCGATAGCGTAAAAGCCCTCCGGCTCATGCTCGGAGTCGATGACAATCGAATCGGCGAGTTTCATCTTGTGCCCCGTTACCCGAAGGAGTGGACACGCATGCAGATCTTCGACTTTCCGGTTCTGACCGGAACCACGCGCCAGCGCCTGACTTACTCCTATGAGCGGTCGAAGGAGCATCAATCATTCGAATACTCCTTCAGCGACTCGGAGGCCGCGATTCACCTGAGACTCGGCCCCATCGATCCATCGTGGACTTCAATCGATGTGGAACATTCAGGCAAGCCCGCGACATGTCGCCTCGTCGTATCTGGAGACAGCAATTGGCTCTGGACGCAAGTCAGCTCGGCAATGACAGGGAAGATCGACATTCGACCCAAATGAGTCGGGGTCCAGTTGACGCAAACAGATGGGATGAGAGAAGGCCGGACTCCAGCGGGATGCGTTAAGCTCCCAAGTTATCGACGCGCTTTAGGGCGCGGGAGACAAGGAGACCGGCGATGAAGAAACTTGCCGGATTCTTGTGCGCTCGCCCAACGGTATGCTGGGCCTGGCTGGTATTTGCCATTTTTACCTGCGATCATACGAGCCATCCATCCCATCCATCCTTTCCCTGAGGAAGGAGGCATGGAAGACGAATGCTTTGCTGTGCAATCGGCCGAACTTGTTAGACCCGGGAGTTGAGAAGCAGTATTGTAAGAACTATTTCGAGAATCACCGAAAGCCGAAACGGATAAGCCGGATGAATTTCGATAAGCATTTGTTCGTCAGCTACGCTCATGTTGATGATCTGCCCACACCGGGCGATGATCAGGGGTGGGTTACTCGATTTCACAAATACCTTGAGACTTATCTAAGCCAAAGCATCGGAGAGCAAGCCAGGGTGTGGCGTGACGACCGGTTGCGAGGGAATGACATCTTTGCGAACGAGATCGTAAAGCAGTTTCCTAACACGGCAATTCTCCTTTCCATACTTTCGCCCCGGTACATCGAGTCCGAATGGTGCCTCAAGGAGGTCACCGAGTTCTGCAAGACCGCGGAGTTGCATGGAGGCTTGACGATCGACGATAAAGCCAGGGTGCTCCGAGTGATGTTGAAGAGAATTCCTTCTGATCGGAGGGAGCAGCTTCCGCACATTCTGAAAGATGCGCTGGGCTACGAGTTTTTCGAAGGCGTTGACGGCGGCCGTGAATTGCCGCTGGATCCGAGTTTCGGAAGCGGAGAAGCCTATCGAAGGCAGATCTATTTCCTCGCCGAAGACATAGCAGATCTGATCAACAAGCTGAAACAAAAGGATGCGAGCGAACAACCAGCGGATGTTGCCAGCAAGCCTACGGTCTACCTGTCGGAATCGAGCTACGATCTGCGCGACGAGCGGGAGAAGATTCGCGGTGACTTGCGAGCACACGGCTACACTGTTCTGCCTGACCAACTTGCTCGACTACCAGAATTGGAGTCGGAATATGTTGCAGAGGTGGGCAGGTTGCTGGATCAGTGCCAGGTCTCCGTTCACTTTATAGGTAAGTTTCGAGGCAAGGTGCCGGATGGTCCAAGCCTGAAGTCGGCAGTACAAATCCAAAACGAGGTAGCTTCGCGCAAGAGTGAAGAAAATGGTTTGCATCGCGTGATCTGGCTACCCGAAAGAGCTGCATCGGAGCAAGCGGAGCAACAAGCTTTCATCGACGAACTGCAGAAGGTTGCGGTTTTGCAACAAGGTGCGGATTTGGTTACGGGCGATCTGGAATCGTTTAAGGGTGCGGTCCACGCCGCACTTCACAAGCTCGAAAAATCGGAACCGCCAACCTCGCAGCCAGCGGACAATGCGAAGTCAATTTACTTAATTTGTGACCATCGGGATAGACCTGCGACGATTCCATTGCGTAAGTTTCTAAAAGCTGAAGGCATGAACGTTGTTATCCCCTTGTTTGAGGGGGACGCGGCAACCGTGCGCCAGGCCAATCAAGACATTCTGGCGCGTTGCGACGCGGTAATCCTATTTTATGGGGCCGGAGATGAAGCGTGGAAGCGCACAGTAGAAAACGATCTGATTAAGATGAAGGCGTATCGAGATCGCAAGCCACTACTGGCCAATTACGTTTACCTGGCTTCTCCGTCAACCGATGACAAGCGAGAGCTAATCGAACTCGAAGAGCCAAACCTGATACTGGGACTTGACGGTTTTGCGGAAGACGAAATGATGTCGTTGCTCAATTTGCTGAAATCCTGAAAGCTTCAAAGTGACGGCATGAGCCAAAACGTCGCAGTCGAACTCGGCAATCCATTCCCCGGCTTGAGACCTTTTCGCGACGATGAAGAGCACCTCTTCTTCGGTCGTGAAAGCCAGGTTGATTCCATCGTGGACAAGTTGGCCGCCGCTCGCTTTCTAGCTGTAGTGGGCGCCTCAGGAAGCGGTAAGTCGTCATTGGTGAACTGCGGTCTACGTCCCGCACTCCATCGAGGATTGATGTCGAGCGCCGGAACTTCGTGGCGAATAGCGCAATTCAGACCGGGTACTCGACCGCTTGCCGCGCTCGCACACGCGTTGGCTGCCGATGGAGCACTGTATTACGACTACAACGGCGCCATACCGCTAGCAGAGATCATCGATACTTCGCTGCGTGTCAGCAAGCGGGGTTTGATCGATGCTTGCCGCAAGGCACGCCTGCCGGAGGGAGTGAATCTCCTGGTAGTCGTCGATCAGTTCGAAGAGTTGTTTCGATACCAGACGCTGGGATTTTCTGAGACGGCCAGACAAGAGCGCAGCGAGGAGAGCATCGCTTTCGTCAATCTTCTACTGGAGGCGAAGCGCCAGTTGGATCTGCCGATCTACATCGTGCTGACAATGCGCTCTGACTTCCTTGGCAATTGTGCGGAATTTTCAGGCTTGCCCGAGGCCATTAACGAAGGACAGTACCTTGTGCCACGCATGACGCGGGAGGAGCGAAGAGCAGCCATTCGAGGACCAGTTCGTGTGGGCGGGGCCAGAATCAGCCCAGTGCTGCTGACACGGCTGGTAAACGACGTTGGCGACAATCCAGATCAACTCTCTATACTCCAGCATGCCTTGAACCGCACGTGGGCTCGTTGGCAATTCGAGGGCCACAGCGAGGGCCCCCTTTCCTTACCGCACTATGAATCGATCGGCACTATGGCCCATGCGCTGGACCGCCATGCCGAGAAGGCTTACGCAGAGTTGGGCAGCGAACGCGAACGGAAAATCTGCGAGAGAGTGTTCAAAACGCTAACCGACAAGGGGACCGATGCACGAGGTGTCCGCCGCCCCACCACGCTGAGCATGCTGTGTCTTGTTGCCGGCGCAAGTCAGCAAGAGGTCAGCACCGTTATTGAAGTTTTTCGTAAACCGAGCCGTTCTTTTCTTATGCCGCCGTTACCCGAGTCGTTGGAGGCTGAAACGGCGATCGACATTTCTCATGAGAGCCTGATGCGCGTTTGGGAGAGGCTAAAAATCTGGACAGATGAGGAAGCACAATCTGCGCAGTTGTTTCGCCGCCTCTCCGAGACGGCTGCTCTTCATGCGCAGGGATCGGCTGGCCCATGGAGAGATCCGGAATTGCAAGTAGCGTTGGACTGGAGGAACAAGGAAGAGCGGAAAGCAGCCTGGTCAGAACTCTACGGAGGGGGATTCGACCAGGCGATGAATTTCCTCGCCGAAAGCGAATCGATACGCGAGAAGGAAACTCAGGAGAAAGAGGAACGCCGCAAACGTGAGCAAGACTATGAAAAAACCGTCGCGCTGGCCGAAGAGCAAAAGCTAAGAATCGCGATCCAAAATAAGTCAACGAAGCGCCTCCGCGCACTTATGACGGCGCTAGCGATCCTCTTTGCAGCAGCGTTGGCAGCGAGCTTCTTTGCCGTGCGGCAGGAACGCAAGGCAGAGAATTTACGGAGAGAGTCAAAGGCTAGGGAATTAGCCGCGTTGGCACTGGAAGGCCTTAAAGAGGATCCGGAGAGGAGCATCCTACTGGGCATGCAAGCCGTGAACGCGACTACCCAGTTCGGGCAGCCTCCGGTGCCTGCTGCAGAAGACGCTCTTCAACTCGCGATTCTGTCATTGCCCAAGAGTGTCAAGCTCACTCATACGGGGCCGGTCAATGGGGTGGCTTTCAGTCCGGATGGCAAACACGTCGCCACTGCTAGTTCGGACATGACCGCGAAGGTTTGGACTACAACCAACGGGCATCTGGTGTTGACATTGCGTGGCCACACTGCTCGCATCAACGGTATTGCGTACAGCCCCGATGGTACGCGGCTTGCGACAATCAGCGAGGACGGTACGGCGCGACAATGGGACGCGTTAGGTGGACAGGAATTGTTGTCCATCCGAAGCAATGCAGGACCACTTTACGGTGTCGCTTATTCTCCCGATGGAAAAAACCTCGCCGTTGCGAGCGCGGACAAGAGCGCGAAGATCTGGGATGCAGGCGACGGACGTCTGGCGATGACCCTGACGGCTCACACAGGTGCAGTCAATGGCGTGGCGTACAGTCCCGATGGGAGCCGGATTGCCACTGCGAGTTCCGACGGCACGGTGAAAATATGGGATACCCGAGATGGACATCTCTTGCTGAGTCTACGCGGCCACTCCGACGCAGTAAACGGAGTGGCTTTTAGTCCCGACGGTAAAGTCCTCGCGAGCGCGAGTTCCGATAACACGGCAAGACTTTGGGATGCTGCCAAAGGTTCGCAACTGAGAAATCTTCGCCAATCTGGTTCGGTGAAAGATGTGGCATTTAGCCCTGATGGCAAGCGACTCGCCACCGCGAGTTCCGACAACACCGCCAGCATTTGGGATATCAGCAAGGGATCGCAGGTACTGAACTTACGTCAGATGGGTTCTGTAAACGGTGTGGCTTTCGGCTTTGACGGAAGGCGGCTGGCGACAGCCAGCGATGATGGATCGGCACTGATATGGGATTTGAGTGGCGGACAGGGTTTGCTTACCTTGCGTCACCTCGACTCTGTTAACGACGTGGCGTTTAGTCCCGACGGCAAACGACTCGCCACAGCGAGTTCCGACAAATTCGGACGAGTGTGGGACGCGCAAAGCGGTGAGACTTTGCTGACGTTGGCAGCAGCCTCAGCTTCGGTGAATGGAGTCGCTTTCAGTAAGGATGGCAAAGGCATTGCCACGGCCAGTTCCGACGGTATAGCGAGAGTATGGGACGCTAGCAGCGGGCGACTTATGTTGACGTTAAGCGGCCACTCGGGTTTTATCAACGGGGTAACCTTTAGCCCGGATAGTAAACATCTCGCCTCCGCGAGTAGCGATGGAACGGCTATCGTGTGGGATGCGGTGAATGGTGAGAAATTGCGGACTTTGCATAATTCGGGCCCTGTGAATTTTGTGGTTTACAGCCCTGATGGCAAGCGTCTTGGCACCGCAAGCTCCGACGGCACGGCGAAGGTTTGGGATGCCGAGTCCGGTCAGGCGTTGCTAACACTTCACGGCAATGGAGCCGGCGTTTTGGATTTGGCATTTAGTCCCGATGGAAATCGACTCATTACCGCCAGCGTCGATAACACGGTCTCGATTTGGAATGCACTCAACGGTGAGTTGTTGAACACATTGCGTGGACACGCGGGTTCTGTACTCGCCGTGGCATCAAGTCCCGACAACCGACATTTCGCCACTGCCAGCCAGGATGGGACCGTTAAGCTGTGGGACGAGATAAACGGGGAAGGCCTGCAAACATTGACTTCCGACGCCGGCGCAGTCAACAGCGTCGCCTACAGTCCCGACGGAAAACGCCTCGCGAGCGCCAGCACAGATGGAACAGTTCAGGTCTACGCGTTAGACATCTCTGAGTTGCTAGGTCTGGCTCGAAGTCGCGTAACCAGAAGTTTGACGACGGAAGAATGCCGTCACTACTTCCAGAGTGAAAATTGTCCGGCACTTCCATGAGCGTTTTAGGATCTCTCACTCAGACCGTCACGATGAAGGCATTTCTCTTAAAGCACGCCCAGATTTTTTGAGTTTTATTCGATCTTTCAAGGCGGCGGTAGTGAAACGACCGGCGGGCGGTCGTCGCAAGTAATAGTATTGGGCAGCTTCCACGGGGCCAGCCAGGGTCCGGTGGTGCCGCCGCCACCATTGCTGCCGAGATCGATCAGTGTGAACTCCGATCCGGCCGGCGTGAAGTGGAACGAACCGCAGTTGTTGACGCCAACGGCGCCTACATTGCTGGCGTCCACGTTTTCAAAGGATGTCGAACCGGCCACCCGCGTGCAGCAATCCTGGACCATAAGCTTTTCAATCCTTTCGGCGATTGGGAAGCCAATCTTCTGCGCCTCGCTCTGAAGGACGCTGCGAAAACGTGACGCCGTCAAACCCCGGAAGCTGCTCCGAAAGCGGCGATGAGTAGGGCCGTTCCGTAGTCCAAATCGCGACCGTCCGGATTTGCCTGATCGACCGGCAGCGGCGTGGCGGGTGTGAGCCCCGGAGTAACGCCATCCCAGACACCGGTTATATCTCCCAGACCCCCGCCCGCTAATGCATCCTTTACTAAACGAAAGGCTGTATCGGCTCGATCGAGAGCAACATACGAAGGATCCGTTGTGGTCGTCGTAATTCCTAGTCGACTGGCCATCAATGCGCGCCTGTAGTCTCGAATGGCTGCAGATCTGCCATCTTCAATCAGCGTGTCCGTCAGCACCAGATCGCTACTTCCGTCCATCGTGAGGCCGCGGCGGCGTATCGATGCGCCTCCAATCATGATCCAGCAATCGTCAACGATTACCACGTTGGTCTCTACACGGCTGAAGCGTCCCGGAAAACCAATGGGGTGAAAGATGAGAGCCTGGGTTGGCGGTAGCGGAGTAACAGGCGGCGCGGCCGTTCTTCCCTGCGAGATCAAGAGGCGATCTTGTACTTCATAAGTCGCCATACCTTCATAACCCGGAGCGAAGTCAGGAATTTTTGGAACGCAGATAATCACACGCAATCCCGGGTGCGAGGTCATCTGCGATTTAAGGGCGTCGATCAGGTCCGCCGCATAACCGGTAGACGACGTTCCAACAGTGGAACAGAAGCCCGGTGTTTCGATATAGATCAAATGCCTGGCAGTCGCGATTGCGCTTTTCAGCGCCCACTGAGCGTCGCGCCTTCCGAAAAAAACGCTCGTTACTTCGCGCTCCAATTCGACGGCCATGCGCTGTTCGGCATTACTTTCAGTAGCTGCCGCAGGCGCTGTCGGTGTCGTCTCCAGTCCGCGAATGGCGTTCACCACCTGGTCATGC
This sequence comes from uncultured Acidobacteriaceae bacterium, assembly GCA_963797255.1. Classification (GTDB taxonomy): domain Bacteria; phylum Acidobacteriota; class Terriglobia; order Terriglobales; family Acidobacteriaceae; genus JANXZS01. The sequence goes on along the minus strand of CAWCOV010000037.1, from coordinate 72,858 downwards.
AACGGCAAACCAGGCGGAATGAAATGATCAATCACATACTCGATGGCCGTGTTGACATTGATTCCTGCTGCCCACGCATCGTATAGCTCCGGCGTCTCACAAAACGGCGCGATGGTTTGCAGCAACGCTCCCGCCATGGTTCCATTTGTAGCCGAGGGAGCGCCTCCTAACGCGACTTGTGCAGGCTCGGCCGGAACGTTCCACTTGTTGTCAGATAAATCGCCGAGGCGAGAGACGATGTACAGCGATCTGCGAAACGCGTGGCGGGCGATGTCATAGGCGAGGATGCCGCCGCTGGTGCTTGCTCCGGTGATTGAGGTTTCACGGCCGCCGAGGCTGCCGGGTGCTCCGACACGCGTATCGACGGACAGGCCTTCTGGTGAGATTCTGCCGCCGCCGATTACGCCCTTCCAAACATTTGACGCGAATCCGGCAACGAGTAATTCGCGGCGCGCCATAGTGGGCAAGCGGGAGGCGTCCCGCGGCTGAATCTCACCGGTTAGTGCAAGAACCCAATCTTTCAAGTTGCCTGGAGGAGCCACAACCGGGAGAGTTCCCAGTCCGAGAATGCCGGAGTTGCTGATTCCCCGGAACGCTGCGGTACCACAAGGATTTGTCCCTGCGGGAGGCGTTACGGCCGGAGCCGGGGCAGGGCCCACTTCAGCCGTATTATTTCCGTAGATGCGGGAAGTGCCGTTTGCCAAGGTGACCGCAAGATCGAACATCAGCGTTGCCTTGGCAGGAACAATGATGTCGCCCGGGTCAGCGTCGCCGGGCGCTTTCAAAGAAAAAGGATCAATCAAATAGACAGATAGCGGTCCCGAAGAAGGCGTCTGGCGGCCCTGCCCGTCGCCACGCGCGAGCATGGCATCGGGCAAGAACTTTCGTGGATAAACGCGAACCCAGGCATTGGCGGGAAGGCCGTCGATCTGCAGCACGACATCTGCCTTGGTCAAATCGCCGGTAGTAGCCCAATTGGCGGTGAACGTGAGTTGGGACTTGAGGCTGGCAGGCAAGGTAGCCGAGGCATCGACCGTTGCGCCCGGAAACACCGGCCATCTCGCATTGGTGCCGGGAGTGGAGGGTATGGAGAAATTCCCGTCAATCGCCTGGGCCACGGCGATGGCGGGATCTGCACCCGAAGGCAAAGCCTGGCTGATGCTGGCGAATACATCGTTCCCATTTGCCAGAAGCGTGGCGTTCTCATTAATACGAACCGTAGGCCGGCGCTGAATTGTCGTAGCAGGATCGGTGGAAGGCCAATCACCGATCAGATACTTATCAAGTTCCAGAACTCGCAGCGAAAAAAAATCGCGAGAGAGAGTAACGCCTGCGGCCAGGGCGGGCGGCGTGAATGTGCCCATCAGCCGACCGGTAGTTCCTGGGCCGAAGAGCAGTCGGTCATGTTCATATTGGGTGAAAGTGGTGCCCGAAACGGCATCTACTCCCACGCTGGTTCCAGTAAGTTTGTAAATTCCACTTCCACTCTCTACCGCAGTTACGCCGGTCAGATGCGTTCCGTCATAGGCAGTGCCGTCGGCTTTCGCGAACCTGATCCTGGTTACGGTGGGTGAGGCGAGTGACGACAGATAGTTGCTCAACGGTATGGGGCTGAGTGGTGAATCAGTGAGGTCTACCGCCTGCAATGCGGGAAACTTAGTCAGGATGGCGGTGAAAGCAGCCATGACCGCAACTGGATCGATCGGCAAACCATCAATGTCATAAAAACGCGCATCGCCCGCGAAGTCCAAGTCTGCCCAAGCCTCAGCCATTCCCGAAGCAGGCGTTATGGTTTGCCCTGGAAAAAAGATGTATTTCAAGACCGGACGATACGGCAAGCCGCGCCCAAACTCAGGGCGATTTGCGTTGTTGGTCTCAAGGATCTGGGTGTAGAGGCGTCCCAGTCGTAGCCATTGCTGCTCAAAAAGATTCAGTAGAACGCCGCCTGCGATCTCTACCGTACCTCCGGCCTGTACCAGCGTAACCGGCATAGGCTTTCCACCGCTGGGATCAACTAGCTGGAAGCTCATGTCGAGTGGGGCTGCCCAGTTTGCGGACGAGGTGATGGTCATGGTCGATTCATTGACCGTAAAGCCGGCACCGGTCGCACCGCTTGGCGACCAGTCCGGAGCGAGTCGCGGCATCGCGAGTCCGAATGCCTGTAATTCGCCGTGTTGAATCGATTGCGTAAGAGCCTGTAACGTGGTTCCCATTCGGGTCCCTCCTAGAACGAATTCACGCTACGGCGCGCGAGCGGATCGGTCAGCCGGACCATAAAAGTATTCTGTTGTCCCGGCGGATAAGAAAACAGAACATAGAGCGTCCACCTGCCGCTCGAATCAGGGGCGGAGCGTCGCATGGCTGTTGCCAGTGGGAAAGGGAACACGGGTAGCCGAAGGGTTCCTATCGAAATCTGTTCCGGAGCAGACGAAATGATTAGGTTGGCCGTCGGCTTGGGATCAGCAGGCGTGGTGACCAGATGCACAAGTTCCACCAACGCAGGCCCCACAGGACTGGCTGCTGTGGCAGGAAGGTCGGTTATCAATGTGACCAATCCGAAGTTGAAGCGCGCAGACAGGTTGAACGTATCGATAAGAGGAGGCCCCGAGGGCAGCACAAAACCGGATTGAGCATCTGAAAATCCTGACTCGCCGCTGTACATTCCATTCGCCAGATCCTGCATGCCGACAGCCTTGATTCGGTAGTAATAGGGATACCAACTTGGAGTGGCTCCGGTATCCACGATCGATTTTCCACTCAAAGGTTTTCCAGCAAGGGATGTCGCAGAATACGGAAGCCACGAGGCATCCGTTTCGCCGAATTTCGCGGGTCCCATGGTAGAACCGTCGTGTGAGAGTGGTTCGTTACGGACGCGGTAAACACGGAACCCAGCGGGCACAGCTCCGCTCTCTACCGGAAGAGCAATGACCTGCATGCCGGTCTGTGGCGAAGAGGCCTTACGTAACAACAAGCGGGGCGTCCCCGGTACATTGCGCCGGGGCACGCCAAAGATGGCGATTTGATCCGAACGGCCAGATTCCACATTTGTGGCACTGATGGCAGAGATCCGATAAGCAAAGAGCGTGGAAGCGGCGGCGGGAACAACAATCTCCGTGCGACTCCCCAAGATCGGATCTTTATTCAATCGGGCAAAGCCCTGAAGTGATTTGTCCTGGTTTGCGAGAACCAACGTCTTCAAAGCGGCACCGCGAGTAACAAGCGGCGTGGCGGGCGCGGGGTCAGCGGCATCCGGCGCCAAAAGGTGATTCAGCGCGCTCTCAGTCGCTTCCCATACAAAATAGCCGCTCGCTTTTGGATCAGATGTCCATTCGAGAATTCCTCGTGCTTTGCCGGTCGCATCGGGCAACGCGGTCCAGTTGATGGAAGGAGGAGCAAAAGTAACTTCGGGCGGGAATGGGTCGAACGTTCGAATCAATGCCCCGATGAATTGCACAGCAGAATCGGTTGGCTCGCTGAATTCTCCCGGCCGAACCGATTCGGAGGCCGTGACATAAAGTGCGAAATCCAATTCGGTCGCGGTGGAGAAATCGAGCCTGAATCCGCTTATCTCAACGCGGTACATCACTCGAGGCTCATCAGGGTCAAAGTCTGCGGTCTTAAGAACGACTACGGGTTCGGCAACCGAGTGCCCGAGGTTGATAGTGGGGATCTTCACCGAGGGGGAGACACTGCTTGCTTCTGCGCTGCTGGCGTAATTGAACGTGAGTATGGCGGAGGGAGTTAGCAACCCACCATTGGACAATTGAAGTCCAGATAACACTGCGGTTGGACCGAGCCCGGTGGATGGTGCCAGCACGAAGAGACCAGAAAAGCGGATCTCGCCCGGAGAACGGTCTTGCCAGTCCCATGCGAAGTCGATCTGCATTGTGGCCGGCACAACATGGCCGGTCGCAGAAGCGACATCAAGAATGAATTGCGCTGAGCGAACTCCGGGTTTCGTTATCGCTGCCGGGGACAAGCTCGTTGAGGTCGATGACCAGTGCGACCACTGCCCGAAGACGTCCACTCCGGCGAGCAAGTAGCGTATGTTGCTGTCGGGCGGCGTTAGAGGGAGAGCAGACGCGGTATCAGAGAAACTTGGAAGCTGTAACTCCGGCGGCGTAGCGGGATCGGAACTAATGGGCGTGATACCGACGAACGGAAAGAAACCGCCCACCGCGGGTATTCGTGGAGAATTCAAAACTTGGGACTGGTTTGGCTTGCGGCTCACCAAAACTCCGTAACCCTGTGGAGTGGTGGGAGGAAACCACGAGACATTAATCACCGCTGGTGCCTGCCCATCGCGGACGACCGGCGCGTGAATGTCTTTGACGGTTGCATGCAATGCCGCCGGCGCTTCGACGGGAGGTTGGCCGGAGGATAGCGCAGCGAGGTCCTCGCCGAATCCAAATGGAAACATGAACGGCGCGGTCACCATGTAGTCCCAGTCGCCGTAGTTGTTTACCGCTGGCTGTACGGGCGGCGGCAGAGGCGAAGGCGGGATTCTCGGAGGGATATCGGTGGTTCCATAACCAAGGGCCACTGCGGGAAAGCAGTCTGTACTGACAGCCATCATGGCAACCCCGGTGATCGGAAGCTCCGCCGTGGTGACTTGACCCGGGTCGGGAATAGCTCCCGGAATGGATGCCTGCTTGATGCCCGGCAGAGTGACTTCTTCCACATAAAGCGACTGCATTTTTGTCGGGTCGGCATCGTCTGAGTTACTCAGACAGCGGCCAATCATCGGCAAAAAGGAATCAGACGATCGGATCCACTCTATGAACGCGGTGGGGTCCGGCAAAGGCCACGCGGGAATGGGAAAATCGGCAATGCCGCTCCCTGGCGGCAGCGAATGAAGAAGAGCCGCTATTTTTGTTCGCTGTTGCGCGGCCGTAGGCCCGTCCAGCGTCGGCGGCACAAAGCCCTGCGGAAGGGTGTCATAAGCGGTGCCGGGTTCACCATTCTTGAATGGCAATCCGACGATTTCGATTCTCTGCCAGTCAGGAAAATTCGCATATGTGTTTTCGCCCACCACCTGAACGGGACCAACTGTGCCGGAGCCGGAAGCGCGCAAGAAAGAGATGCCGGGGCATCGGAACTGCACGTTAGCAGTTCCGGCTACGGTAATAGTTTGCCCGGTAATTGGAAGGTTGTTGATATCGAATGCTTCGATTACCACGCCAAATCCGGATGAAATAACCACCGAGGCGGTAACAAGGTACGCGAGGTCGCCATCGACGGTAACTGTGATCGTCGTCTCTCCTGAGACGGTCACGGGCTTCTCGACGACGGTTTTTGACACCTGGAGATCGGCCCAACTGTGCAGGCGACGGAAGACAGTGAACGGCCGACGCGGAAAGCCGAGATCTTTTGTGGTTGCCCAGCGCAACGAGACCGGAAGCAGTCCATCGCTCTTTTTGAAGAACTTCTCGCGGACTGCGGCGACTCTTTGCTGGCGCTCGGCTTCCACAAGGCCGCTTGCGCGCAGCGTAAAGATGTACGGCCAAACAGATCTAGACATGATCGTTCTCCCAAGGCGCGCGGGGTGACACTTTGAGCGCAATGATGATCTCGTCCTGAACGGCATTGCCATAAACAGTGCTGGCGGGCCGATGCAGCGCCAGCGTGACAATCGTGCCTGAAGCCGGTGGCGCAAAACTGTTACTGAAAATGGCCACGGTTCGAGCACCGCCAGGCGTTCGGACGAATCCACCGATGCTAGATCCTGCCTGCTCGACCACGTTCAAAGATGGGACATCGCTTATGGTCACCACTTTGAACGAAGCATCCGAGGAGATTGGGTTGGCAAACGTCGGCTCGGGGCGAGTGCGCCAAAGCGGCTCTGTTGAATCAAACAGAATCGCATTCGGGACATAGGGACCAGCCGGTGCAGACGGTGCCCAATAGATCACGATCGCATTCTTGTCCGGAGCGGGCAAGGCTTGTTCCCCTGCCGTCATAAAGGCGTCCTGCACGTCCTGATCGGCAACCATGGTGCCAGTGAGACTGCCAACCAGCGTCAACTTCTGGGTGAGAGCGCGATGGACGATTAGTGTTGATCCGAGATCGTGCGCCAGCGCAGCCATGTCCGCATATCGTCCCGTGGAGAACGACCTGCGGAACAGGGGAGTAATCGCGGCGCCTGCGGGAGGCGCGGGCAACGCAGGATTTGTGTTCAGGTCGAGGGTGTAACCCATAAGCGGGCGCAGCGAAACCGGAGCAGTGAACTTTTGATTTTGATAGTCAGAAGTGTTGCCAACGCACGGCAACTGACCAGACTTCACCATTTCCAGCAGCGTGTCGTAAGCGGCGGTTCCCACGCCATCTACCGAGACGGTCGTTACAGGGGCGGCCAACACATCCGGTAAACCGTCGGCGGCTCGCAGATCCATTTGCAACTGATATCCATAGGCAGCGAATAACTGAATCAGAGACCGGTCATTGAAGATGATATCCACCGGGTCGTTGTAGAAGACAAAGCTGTCGCTCTGATTCGGGAAAGTCGAGAGCACCCATGGATCTACCGATGCAGGAGGCTTATTGTCCGTCTTGAATTGGAAGGCCTGGGTGTTGCCGGTGAAATTATTCGTCGATCCATCCTGCTCGGTTGTGGTGACGTCGTACTTGGCGGTGACAGTGTAAAGCGTATCTTTCGTCAGTAGCGGAACCGGGGATCCCCCGTCCAGATAGGTCTGGATACCCTGGATGGTGCTCGTCTGAATAAGCAAAGCATTCTCGTAGCGGACCGTTTCGCTAGTCGGGCACGATTCAATCACGCCTACGGCAAGACTCGGATGGAACTCGTTTGGGGAGGTAACAGCCACTTCAATGATGGTCGTCTCCGGCTGAGGCTTAAACTCTACGAACAATGTAAGCAGCTTCAAGCTATTGAAGAGGAATAGTATCGATGCGCAATCGATGGCGGGAGGAGTTCCGGGCTTCCGCCAATCAGCGGGAAGTCCCGCCATGGCGTTGATTACGACGGGGTTCAAACTTGTCAGGTTTGTCTCCACGATCAGAGCGCGCTTCGCATCGCGTTCGCGAATGACTACCCAGGAGGGGTTCACGCTGGCGAGTTTGAAGAGCCTGGAGTTGATGCCGAGCAACAGGCGGATGCGCTTTGATGGTCCGGTGTAAAAACGCAGCCAGCGGCTGTCGCTAACGATCGCGCCGGCGGCTTTTCGTGCTATGGCTACGCCGTCGCCCTTGGCTTGCGATCCTATGCCGCCCTTGACGGAGAACAATACCTCTTCCGGCAGTTCGACCGCGCGAATACAGGGAGCCTGTTCTCCCTCGCTGCTTGATCCGCTCCCAATTACCCGGGCCGGATACAGGCCCTTTCCGGAAAGCGACAACCCGACCTGTACCAACAGAGCCTCTGCCGGCTTCCGAGTGGGCTGTTCCACTTGCAGAACTGTCGGAACAGGCGAAGTTCGAGTGGTGTCGGGAGGATCGGGTGGAACATAGCCGTAAAGGGTCCAGCCATTCGGAGATGGTCCCAGGCGCTGTCCACAGAACGCCCAGAACACACAGACCGGCGGTGCAATCTTAGTGCAGGTGCCGCCCCATATAGAGGTCATTGTGTTAGTCAATTCAGTGGATCGCTCAACTGCGCTGTTTGTGACGCTGGGATTGCGGCTGAAAAGCGCGAGATCCACTTGTGTCTGGGTCGTGTCAGCAGAAGGCTTGTTCGGTCTCCATGCTGTTGGCGGGAAGGTGCCACTCGCGAGCGGCGGATCGATAGATAAAGAGGTGAGGCTGTAATTCGCCGATCGGCCACCGCCCAAATTCACGCCGGGTTGTCCCGGATATGTGACGCAGGTTGGAATGGGAGAAGTGAACGTTGCGGAGACGGCCGAGACGTCGAGTCCGAAGAGCATTTGCAGGACGGGAACACTATCGATGGACACCACGGTTACGTCGCCTTGAGATGGCGGTATTACCAGGTCGGGCAATCCAGAAGCGGCGGAGATAATCGCATTCCCCAAACTTGCATCGATCGGTCGTTCACCTCCCTGGCCATGTGCGATGACCGGAGCGAAGCTCTGAAGATACATTCGCGAGATAAGGCCGGGAGGCGGCGCGGGCACGGACTCGGTCCCGATGGAGAAATCTACGCATGCCGAAATGCTGAAGAAGAAGAAAGATACGCTTCCGCAGACATGCACGGCCAGGTAAACAGGGTCAGGAGCCTTCAGCAGGAAGTCACCATGCGCACCGACGCTGACGATGAGCAGATGCAGAGAGCCTTCCAGATGAACATTGCCGACAATAAACAGATGGGGAGAGAAGGAAATCCCAAAATCCGCCGATGCAGCGACCTTCAAATAAATATTGACCGCTTCACTGCCCCAAACGATGGAAGCAGCGATGCCCATGGCAACAGCCACTCCCGGCAATGAGCCTGTGGTTCCCGGCGGGAACGGTGTGATAGCCTCGCCACCGATCATGAAATAGCCGCTGCCCCGAACGATGCCGAGAATGTCGGCGCTTGCGGGTGTGGTTATTGTGCCCAGCCAGAAATGCCAGTGTGACGGAATATTCCAATCGAAGAACAGCTGAACGGGAATCTTTATTGTGATCAACTCCGAAATTTCCAGATCGATCATCACGCCCAATGTGATCTGGCCGGCACCGAAGTCGATATCGAGAATGCCGATGATGCCTACGTCGAGGCTGGCAGCATCCATCCCGGTTGACGAAACACCCGGTAGCGCTTCTACGAATCCAAGGTTAACGGTGACGATGATGCGCGGCCCCGGGAGTTCGAGCAGAAACATGCCGCGCATGTTGAGCAGGAAACCATCCACGGTGCCAAGGACGACTCCGACGCCGAAAGCCCAATTGTCAATCTTGGCGTCCCAAAGCCGGGTACCGTCTACGGTCAATAAATACGGCGAGCCCTTCGATGACATGAGCCACTTAAGATCCGGACCCACCGCATCTCCTGCTACAGCGGCGGGCAAGACGCGGTCGTAGTTCATGGCAAAAAGTCCGAACAAACCAAATAATCCGAGCCCTGTGGAACCGAGAATGATTGGAGCTGGGAAGTCGACTTCGAGTCCCAGGTAGAAGGCCGTTGCCTCGCGGGGCGGCTGCGAAATGTGTTGTACACCCACGCTGGCGGCAATACGCAGTTTCAACGGCACCAACGTAATATCAAGGGTCCCTTCAAAACCGCCGCTTAGGATGGTGACCGAGCCGCTTCCGATGAGCGTGGAAGGAATATTTACTTTTACTCCGGAGGGCAGGATCATCGGCGCGCCACTGCCATCGAGAGGCACCTTGATGAGGAACTTGTCCACTGTGATGATGCCGAGATCGGCCTTGATCTCGAGGTCGAGTTCTAGGGTCAGAGGATTGAATCTTGCAATTCGGGCCGCGGCAATCTTGAGCAAATCGCCGAGCGGCGAGGGCAGTGTGAACAATCCTGGATCAGCCAGGTCGAGTGAATATCCCTTGCTGGTATCCAGGACAAACTCGAACTTGGGTGGATCTCCAAAGTGCAGGTTAACGCCCACGGCCTTGTATCGCACGCTCATCGAACGTGTCGAATGGACATTAAGAGCATCGATATCGATTCGGAACGATGCCGCATAATCAAAGCTCAAAGAAGCATTCGTGAACTGAGCGGGATCACTACCGCCGGGTATGTTTTCTCGCAACTGGAGAGTGCCACCGTAAAGCGTCACGTCTGTTGTATGAATAAATCCAAGCCCGCCGATGAGAACGGGAACACCTAAATCGACAGCTATTGCAACCCAGTCTCCCGCGCTCTTGGGATCGAGTGCCTCCGTCACTGCGTTGAGAATAGGAGTGAAAATCATGACTGCGCCCAGAATGTCTTTCAGGGTGCTGTAGGGCTCTGGATTCGTCATCCGAAGCAGGCCATCCGTGTCCGCGGGCGCAGCGCCGATCGTCAGGGTCTCGGTGAGATCGTGGGTCGCCATGTCATACGTGACATTCAGCGTAAAGTCCACGAGCCCATCCGCGGGATTGGGATTTCTGCTGGCGGCAGGCGTTTGCGTCAGATCGAGCGAGCCACTCTGGCCGGATGCCGTGCGAAGCGATGACTCTGCCTCGGTTTCGAAATCAATTTCACCGGAGAGTTCCATCATTACCGGAACATTCATCTCCAGGCGCACGCGAATGCTGAGTCTACGTAACACGGTCGGCTTGCGATTTGCAGGCGGACTGGGCGCGGTGGGCGGAGTGGTTGGGGCGGGAACCGGTGCTGCAGTGGTGGTGGCGGCCCGTGTCAAATTTCCTGTGAGAGCAAATCCCGACGCATTGTTGGCGGTTCCTGAGAGAATTGCCACTCGATCGCCGGCGCTGCTTACCGGTGCATTGCCAGATTGACCCGTAGCCGTGATGCTGGTGGTTGCTCCGGCTACACGCTGCAAAATGGCCGCGGCTATGTCGGCTCTGCGCTGCGAGAGATCCTGGTTGTAAGAGGCCTTTTCATCGTAGCCTTCGTTACTTGACTTGCCATGAATGGCGATCGTGTGGGAAAGATCGAGTGCATTCTCCGCCCAGTAACGAAGCGCATCCGCGCCAAGGTGACCGCTACCACCGGGTACTCCTGCCGGAACCGTGTTGGTCGGGAATACATCGTCATCAGCAGGAATAGGATCGGGGCCACTCGCGCTGTAGTAGGTCGATTCAAGAGCCGTCGTCTTTGGCTCATCGTAGGCGAAGAGCAGATTAAACGTACTGGGCAAATTGCCCGCGGCGTAATCAACATGGATCTGGACAGGAGCAGATCCAGGGTTCACTTCGACGATTACCTGCCGGTCGGCGCCCAGGGCGTAGGGAGTGCCGTCCACTGTGACAGTCGGCAGATTTGTATCTGAGCCACCATAAATGACCAGTCGTTCGGTTGTTCCGGACGTAGAAGGAGTGAAAGAAATTTGATCCTCGTCGGGAATGCCGGAGGGTCGCGCATCGGGGTGAAATTCAGCCTGCGCAACAGACGTGGTCAGCGGGAGCGCGGGAGACGCGCCGGGGACCAATACGCTTAGCGTCAGCGTATTCTGATACGTGAGTGGCGCTGCTGATGAATCCGTTACGCGCAACACCAAGGAGCCACTCTCGCTCGATGTGGGCGGGGTTGAGAAGGACGCGCGCCGGGTATCGTCATGCCAGAGGTGTTCAGTCGAGCCACCAGTCGGAGTGAAGTCAGCCGAGAATGTAAAAGGTGGAGTGCCGCCTTCCACTTGCAGGTAGATCACCCCGGTGGGGGGCATAGTGATGGAACCGCCAGTCCAGGTCGTACCCGATGCCGTCCCCACATTGACAGATAGCGACCGGTTCCCATCAAACGCAGTGACATTTACCTTGAACGGTGCATCGCCGAACAGGAGATCCAACTCGGCCTCAAGCCAAACCTTTCCAGCGAAGGAGATAAGGGCATCGCGTACCGCGAAGTTCAGAGCGAAGTCCTTGTTCTCGTCGGCGTAGTAAACCTGCAAGGCCTTTACGTAGAGTCCTTCAAAACCTTGGTCCGTTCCGAAGTGATCCAGGATTTCAGCGGGAGTGCTGTTCTCACTCAGATCGAGAATGATCGTGTCGATTCCGAATGCGACCCTTCCCGACTTGTGCAGCGCAAGCGGCGGATCCATCGTTGCGACTTCGCCTTCGGCGAGATCGTTGGGCGCGTCGAATCCAGCATTCCCCCAGGAAGCGACTTTGAATCCGAGCCCCGTGGTTATGTCTTGCCCCTGCGTATAACGAAACAGGACCTTCGGCATCAGGATGCGGACGTCCTGGCTGCTGGCATTTGGATCAGGGACAATAGAGAAGTCAGAATTTAGTTTTCCTGGCTTCCAATCGTCGCCCAAGTGAAACGTGAGGACGTTCAGAAGCAGATCGAGTTGAAAAGCGAGCCCCGGATAATCGGTGGGAGTGGCTACCTGCCCAAAAGAATCCAGTATCGGCTTGACCAGGGGAATCCCATTCACGGCGGTTTGGACCGACGTTGAGCCGGTACGCGGGATGGTCAATCGGAACTGCAGCGTAATGTCGTGAAAATCAAAGACTGCCCCGCTCGGGTCGCGGTGCTGGAGCACAGGGGCAGAACCGGGAGACGAAGGAAAAAATACCGTCCCGGTATAGAGAACATTGTTGGCATCGCTGGCCGTTTGAAAATCGGCTACCGCAAGTAGAGACAGGTATTGGTCTATGTGATCAGGAATCTGAAAGCCTGCTAGGAACTGCGGAGCAAGCAGATCATAGAGTCCCAATGATTTGGTAATTCCGGGCATCCGTTCTCCTTAGTTTGGAGCAGGCCAACCCTTAACCCGGGAAGAGAAAATCTCGATCAGGAACCAATCCTGTTGTCCTTCGGCGCTGAGTCAGCAGCTGAAGGAATCACGCGCCCCAGCCTGCTGATGTCCTATCTGTTTTCGAGTCGCTTGCCTCGTGCGATCAGCGCTCTTGAATTCCCCGCAATATCCTCTCGATCTCGTCTTTCCTTGCTGGATTCATTTCGTACCGAGGCTCTTGGCCGGATCGCATCTTTTTCATCACAAGGCCAGCCTCGACAAGTAGATCGATGGCGTGCTCCACATCGTGCAGGCGCCGCTCCGCCCATTCCCGCAACAGCCACCACTGGGCGATACCCTCCAGCGTATCTCCCGCCTCGGTGTGCGAACGGAGATATCGAAGGATGTCCGATGCAAGCTCTTTGTTCTCGTTTTCAGGGCTGTCTTTCAACGGGCCTGTCATTTCATCAGCAGCGCGTGCATTCGCCCGCCGATAGACGCGAACATGTGCAAGCCAAGTGCCAACCCGGTCAGACAAGACCGGACGATGAATCTAAGGGCCAAAGTCCCCGATGAGCCCGTAGGGACGGAACCATTTGGGCTCGTTATGGCCCGGCGCGAAAGCTCGAAATGGCGACTACTCATCATTTAAACTTGACTCGCCCCGGGTGGGCTGCCGCCGCACCTCGGCGGGTCAAAAAAGACCCGCATCTTGCCGACCGTCCGTCTTACGATTTGAGTTGATACTTTTTGACCAGGCGTCCCAGAGAGCGCCGCTCCTTGCCTGCCGCCAGGCTGGCCTGCGTTACATTTCCGTGATGCGCACGCAATAGATCGGCAACGTATCGGCGCTCGAATTGTTCAATTGCCGCTTCCTTGCTTCGTTTGAAAGTTAGCTTTGCAGGGATTTGTGGGACACCGCGACCAATCGGCAGATCCTGCGAATCAATTAATCTTGATTCGGTCAACGCCAGCACTCTTTGAACCATGTTCTCCAGTTCCCGGACATTTCCCGGCCAGTCGTAATGGCACAAACTCTCTATCGCCCTGTTTGAAAATTGGCGAATCGGCGGTGAGCACCTTCCTGAATGGAATTTCAGGAAATGGTCCACGAGTAGAGGAATATCACTTCTTCGCTCGCGCAATGGAGGGAGTTCCAGGTTGACCACTGCGAGTCGATAATAAAGGTCTTCGCGGAACGATTCAGTTTTCGACCTCGCCTGCAGGTCGACGTTTGAGGATGCAATGATCCACACATCGGCCTGCTTTTGCTTGGCCGAGCCCAGCGAATAATAGGTCTGATCCTGAAGGAAACGCAGAAGTTTTACCTGGCTTGCGATTGTCAAAGTCTCGATTTCGTCCAGGAAGAGAGTGCCACCATTGGCTTCGGCGATCAATCCAGCCTGCTCTGCCATCGCGCCCGTGAAGGCCCCGCGCTGATGCCCGTAGAGTTCGCTTTCAAATAAGTCCACGGGAATAGCGCCGCAGTTTACGGGAATGAAGGGTTTGTCGGAGCGGCAACTCGAGTAGTGGAGCGCTCGCGCGCAACGCTCCTTCCCTGTGCCTGTCTCTCCAGTCAGAAGCACGGCTGCACCGAACCGGGCCACCAGCGGAATCTTTCGCCGCAACTCGGCGAATGCCGGAGCCTCACCTATCAGTTGGGCGAGCCCGCAGGCTTCGGAAAGGCGTTGCGCAGGATCCCAACTGCCGCGGAGGACACGGTCAACACGAGCAATGACCTCTGTTTGCCGAAGTGGTGCGACCAGAAAGTCCCGGATGCCGAGTTCACCGCATGCCAGCACACTATCTACCGCGTCCTCCCACATCACGGGAAGAATCGGTACTTGAGCCTTTATCCATGACGCGACCCGCTGCGATCTCAAAGGTTGGCAGCCGGATCGAGAAAAGATCGGAAGGATCAACTGAGGGGCTTCGCCTAACTTCCACGCGCTCTTTTCCTCTTGAAGCTCCGAGCGATACTTTCCACTGCATTCGAGAAGAGCGGTGAGTTCCTGTCCGAGTGAATGTCGGGGCGCAGAATCGAATATGACTAATCGCGGAGTTACGCCAACAACCATATGGCTCCTTGCCTCTCGGCGATGCGGCCGAGATTCAGACCCGAGAATGGGACGAGTCTGGAACGTGCATAATTCTCAGATCACAGGGAAGGTTCAAGGCCGGATCAGGGAGCCTGGTTTCCCAAGCACCCGGAAGGTGAACTCAAGTGCGAAGGACCGAGTGAAGGGCGAGACGATCGAATGAGAGGAGTTCAGCCGCTTCGATCGTGGGTGACCGAAGAGCATATGAGCGGGGAACCTTAGCAAAAGGTCCATCCAACAGAATATGAGCAGTGCATCGCAAAAAAGGTATTGAATTTGCTCGACAGATTGTGAAGTCGTTGGCGATGCGATCCTCTAATGAGACAAGCTCAGGCACTTCCGCAGAGGCGACTGTACACAGAAGCAGAGAAGTGATTATGGTCAGCAGAATTCTGGCGCGAAGTGTTCCTCGTCTACGCATCATCAAATACCGGAAACTGGTTTATTCACGTCCCGGCGAATTCTCACCAAGAGAATGCCGACCATGTGGATTTAAGCTTTGCATCGTCGTGCTTGGATGCAGATTGATGCTGAGTGGCCGTGAGCTTCTCAGCTCGGAAATGGGTGTTGTGCTTGTCTCGCTATGGTGCGATAAGGCCCGACTTTAGATAGCACGAGAAGTCCAAGGCACGACTTTACACCAATAGCCCACCTATGGGAATATGCGAGCGCCTCGCGTCACAGATACAATCTCAATCCGTTTATCTTGCGCACGATAAAGAATCAGGTAGGCATTACAGGCCAAAGCAGAAGGGGAGAGAAGTCAGATCCTCGCGTTTGTGTCCCGATCCTGGATTCCGCTCCAGCACCTAGAAGGTCTCGAGCAACTTCTCGATCCATCGTGCTGGATCCATAGATTATGCTCTCGGCGAGTGATGTAACCGTCCCCTTCCAGTGGGCGATATATGTCTCACATCTATGGACCCCTTTTATTGCCTGGACATTGCGCGATAATTCAAATTTGTGAACAGGACTTCGCCGCCTCCAGAGGAGAACAGAGCGGGGCGCAGGCTTAGAAATCCATCGCCCACATTATGGTTATAGCCGGAAACCTCGTACGAATTAGCTTTGTGCCAACGCATTCCATCGTCGCTCCAAAAGAAGCTAACCACATTTGCATCGTTACGAACCTTGAACCATAGATGGGTGCTGGCGTTTGTGGTGTCAGGTCCATATCTTAGCTCTTGACCCAGTTTGTAGTTATGCAGAGACTTGCCGTCACATCCAAGCCCACAAAACAGGCTCTTGTTATAGAAGAGCAGGAGACCACCTTGCGCTGAGCCGCGTACGGCGAGTTCAACGGTGACTTCGTATGAGTGATCCCCTGTGATCATGGCGAGGGGGGAGGAGTCGGCAGGTCCGCTGCCCTGACCTGCCAACAGCAGGCCACCGTTTTCGAATTTGGCGCGTTTCAAATACTCGGCTTGCGGTTGGAAAAATGCCAAATGCGTGCCGAGCCGATCTTGCTGGAAAGTATCGGAAAGTGAGTGCCCATGGGCACCGCTGCTCGTTGGGACTGGCTTTGTCATGGGTTCGTCGGCGTCCTCGCCCCGTGCGATTGGCCATCCGTCTTCGGTCCATTCAAAGGGCTCTAGCAGCGGTTGCCTGCCGAGGGTCCGAAAGCCGTTTTCATACCCGTGATAGAGGAGCCACCAGTTACCATGCGGTCCTTCGACAGGCGTGCCGTGGCCACGGGACATCCAAAGCTCGGCACCGCTGCCGGTATGCACGATTGGGTTATGCGGGCAGTTGACCCAGGGGCCGTTGATCGACCGTGCGCGAGCGACGATCAACCATGTGGCTGGTGGGTGGACCAGCCGTACCGCCTTCGCCCGAGAACATGTAAAACCAATCCCCACGGCGCATGAGTTTTGGCCCTTCGAGGGCAAAACCTTCTACGACCCAGTCTTCTGGGTATTTCCAACCTTCATAGACTTTCTCTACAGGGCCCGCCGCCTTGAGACCATCGGCTGTCAGTTGGACGCGATGCCCATCGTTCATGAAGAGATAGCGCTTACCATCTTCGCCGACGATGTGTCCAGGGTCGATGTATCCCGGTATCCCCATGTCGATTGGTTCACTCCACGGTCCGCGCATAGTTTCAGCATGAATGACATAGATCCTGAAGGGTGAGCTTCCTCCGCCGAAATTTGTGTTGTCCGCCAACGTCGTCGGAACCCGGAAGGTGGGGATGTAGATGAAATATCGTCCATTGTGCTTGACGAGATCCAACGCCCATATCGATCCGATGTTTGTCCTAAGGGCCGGGACCGACAGGGCTCCAGTTCACCAGATCGCGGGAGTGCCAGATGACAATGCCCGGGTAATAGTCGAAGGACGAATAGCTCATGTAATAATCGTCCCCGTCTTTCAGCACGTTTGGGTCGGGATGATCCCCTGCAAGCACCGGATTAAGGTACTGCCCATTGCCCAGGTCCGGCTGCCTTTGGCCTTCGATGCCGCCCGGAGCGGGAGCTGTTTCCTTTTCATTCAGGTCGGAACCCTCGGACGGGACTTGCCCGCCCGCTCTGGCGGTTAGAAAAGGTATTGCACTGGCAGCAGGGACTACTAGCCCGACAAAGCCGCGCCGCGTCGTTTTCATCTTGATCTCCCGAGTAGAGCGTAAACCTCAATCTACTCAACTGGAAGTGTGCAAAGTCACATTGGGTCTTGGAGTGCCTGGTGTGCGCCGGAGCGCCCTTGCTGGCGAGTAAAAGCTCGGTGGTCACCTCGCGAGGCCGGCCGGCGAACCAGTGTCCGATGATTTGTTCCGACACGCCGCCAACATAAACATCGAAGGTGTCGATCAGATTGCTTCCAGCTCGACGAACGTGTCGAAGATAGCGAAAGCGTGTACGGCCCAGCAATTACACCGCGGGTTCCAAGCGCACTCACGACGCTGGCGAACTGGACCCCGTTTCTAGCAGGAACTACCCCAGTTGACTCTCGCTTAAATCAAGCTCGCGCTCCAGGCTGCGATGCAGACCGTCCCCAATCCTGCCGCTTGCACGTAAGAGGTTAAGTTCCTGGCGCTCCCGTCGGATCGTATCGAGCATTAAGCGTCCCATCGTCAAGTCAACCGCATCCTGTTGCGCATTTCTTCCACCTGGAATGCATTGAGCGATTTCGGTCATTCTGTGCTCGTACTCATGTAAAAGATCATCGTGAAGGTGGCGCTGGTTTTCATTTTCTGCCGTGTCTCTCCGCTGTCGGAGGAACTCAGTGGCTGCCTGGATGAGAATAATCCTGGCGTCACTCTCTTCGCAGGCTCCCATGTCGCGCCCCGACAATCCCAGGATCCGGATTACCCACGGCAAAGAAAATCCCTGCAGGACGAGTGTCACCATGATTAGAAAGAATGTGAGATAGATGATGAAACTTCGCTGCGGAAACGGGGTGCCATCACTCAGTGTGAGTGGCAGAGAATTCGCCGCTGCCAAGGCGACGACGCCTCGCATTCCGCACCACCCCACCACGAAGACCTGACTTCGAGCCGGCTTATCGTATTTCTGGTGCACGATGTGAGTGCGGACCCACCACGCAGCTCGCGACGCAGGATACATCCACAGCAGGCGTAGCAGAATCAGGATGGCTGAGAATGCCAGCCCGTATCCGAGAAGGCTCAACTTGCTTCGGCCATGGATTCCGGCGAGGACATACGGGAGTTGCAGCCCGATGAGCACAAAAACGAACCCATTCAGTAGGAACTCCAAGGCATCCCAAAATGCCAGCGCCTGCAATCGCACCTTGGGAGAATAGAAAGTGGAACTCTGACGGCTGACGAACAAGCCGCATGTGACTACGGCGATTACGCCCGAGGCCTTCACCGCATCGCCGGCAAGATAGACCGCGTAAGGCACGATGATGGACAGCGCAATCTCCACCGGCCCGTCATCCACCCAGTGTTCGAGCCACGTTACCAGCATTCCGATCAACAGCCCGATGAGTGCACCGCCAATTGTCAGCCATGCGAATTCCAACAGACCATGGATGATTGTCGGTGTGGTTCCCTGGACCACCATCTGAACGCCAAACTCCAGCGCCAGCAAGCCCGTGGCGTCATTCAGGAGACTCTCCCCTTCCAGCAGATCCACAATCCGCTGCGGCATGCCTACTTTACGGGCGATCGATGTAGCTGCCACGGCATCCGTGGGCGAGACAACCGCGCCCAGAAGAAACCCCAGGCGCCAGTCGAACCCGGGAAGACACCACTGGGCGGCAAATGCAACGCCAATTGCAGTGAAAAACACCAGCAGGACTGCCAGGCTCGAAATCGATACAAGGTTGTACTTAAACTCTCGCCACGAGGTTTGCCATGCCGCTATGTAGAGCAACGGCGGGAGAATGACAAGAAATACGACTGAGGGCGGCAGTTGAATGCGAGGGATATGCGGAAGCAGCGAGCAAACCAGCCCGAAGATTACGAGCAGGATCGGGTAGGAGATTGAAAGCCTCCGCGCCACACCTGCAACGGCGGTAACGGCGAGCATCAATCCAATGAACAGCACAACAAAATAGCTGACATGATCCATTACCGGGCCATTCCTCCGCCGTTCTCGAATCGTTCGCCTGCTCCTTTTTTATCGCAAAATTCGAAAGAATCCCATGCGACGGCGTGGAAAGCGCCGGTGGAGCTTTTGGCGAGGAGGGACCCCGGCGCCACTTATCAGCCAGCGTCGATGGTGATGGTGGCGGGGCTCAAGTTCTCGCCTTGCGCTTCCAGCGTGATGGAACCTTTCTCACCCGTGGGGCGCAGGATGGCGAGACACCTGCCGTGAAAAGTCTGATAGTGGGGCATCCGGAAACTTGCCATCTCTTTCGGGTTCGCACTTGCGACACCAGCAAGTTCGCCCACGCCTTTTATTGTGAAGTGAATCTGTTTCACGCCGTCTTCAATCGGATTGCCGGCGTCGTCTTGCAACTCTGCCATAACGTACGACAGGTCGCTGCGGCTCGCAAGAATGCGAGTGCGATCCGCACGCAACACGATTTTGCTGGGATTGCCCGTGGTGCGAAATACCTGCTCTACCGGCTTGCCGTTTACAACGGCTGAGGCCTTGATCTCTCCCGGCGTATACGGCAAAACAAATTCAGTGACGAAGGACGCGGGAAACTCGGCCTTGGCTGCGTCGATCGCTTTGCCGTTGAGCGCGAGGCTCACCTTTTCCCCCTTGCTATAAACGCGCACGGTGACGGTTGTGCCTTCGTTGCCCGGCCAGGTCCAACTTCGCAACTCGTCGAGAAACCCCCACGGCGTGATCTGTTCTTTGCGTCCCGGCGGCAGGGGGCGAACGACGGCCATTTCCAGCGGGCTGCGATCCCAAACCACATCGCGCAGATAGCTCTGCGGCTTCTTGTTGCCGATGAAATCGATGTCGCCGCAATAGGCGTTGAACCACGGAAAGCCCATCGTTCCGAAGGTCGTATTTTTGGGCAGATGGATGCCCAAGGCATCAAGCTGCGCCTGCGTAGGCCCAGCAGCCGGAGGGGGCATCATCGGATTTACTTCGGGCGTAAGGCGAGCCGCGCCGATCCCGGATTCTCCAAGGTAATCGATGCCAGTCCAGACAAAATCACCGATCACGTAGCTGAGTTTGTTGACCAGTTCCCAATTCTCCGCCACCTCCACGGGGAACGACTCGGTGCCCATCATTACGCGCGACGGATGCCGTTGGTGATCTGACTCATAGTGCGCGGCTGTGTAGTTGTATCCGCAGACATCGAGGAACTGGTAGGCGGCATCGGTATCGGTCCAGGGACGCGGCTTCTTGGCGTCGAAGAAAAATGGGACGGCCATGGTAACGGGCCGAGTGGTGTCCAACTCGCGGACGCGGGTAGAGAGTTCCTTTGCGATGCGCACACCGTCAGGATCGGCGCGCTCTTCAATCTCGTTACCGATACTCCACATGATGACGCTGGGATGGTTGCGGTCGCGTAGCACCATTGCGTCGATGTCGTTCTTCCACTGATCCTTGAAGTCGAGGTGGTAGTCGTCAGGATTCTTTTCCTTCTCCCACATGTCGAAGGCTTCGTCGATGACCATCATGCCCAGCCGGTCGCAGGCGTCGAGGAATACGGACGAAGGCGGGTTGTGGCTGCAGCGGATGGCGTTATAGCCATTTGCTTTCAGCAACTCCGCGCGGCGCTCATCTGCGCGATCGATGGCGGCAGAGCCAAGCGGGCCGTTATCGTGGTGGATGCATGCGCCCTTCAACTTGAAGGATTCGCCGTTAATGCGCAATCCATTCTCAGCATCGACTTCGATCTTGCGAATTCCGAAAGGCGTGACAGCGCGATCGTCTAGACCGTCAGCGGACGATACTTCCACCTCTGCCTTGTAGAGGTGGGGCGACGTGGGAGACCAGAGAGCCGGGTTAGCAATTTTCTGAACCAAGACGACCTCGCCGTTGCCCTTCGCGGGGAGCTTTTTCTCCGAATTGAGAGTGGCTACGACAGCTCCCTTTTCGTCGATGAGTCTGCAGGCTACCTTTGCTGTTGCCGCAGCGGAATCGTGATTGGCCAATTGGACTGCGATGGTGACGGTGGCACTTGCCGCAGAGATGTCCGAGGGCTGCACGTGAACGCCCCAGACTGGAATGCTCACTCGTCCCGTTGTCATCAGCACAACGTGGCGATCTATGCCGGAGCCCGAATACCAGCGGCTATTTTTGCCGAGGTTGGTGACTTTGACGGCGATCGCATTGGCCCCATGCTCGTTGAGGAAATCAGTGACATCGAAATAAAAGGCGGTGTAGCCGTAGACGTGCTTGCCTACCTCTTTGCCGTTGATCCACACTTCGGAATTGCGATAGATGCCGTCAAAGAGCAGGATGGCGCGGCCACCCTTCGCCATAGCCGGAGTGTCGAAGCTCTTGCGATACCATCCGATGCCGCCGACTACCCATCCGGTAGCCCCTTTGCCTTCGCTGTGCATCCTGCTGAAGGGACCGATGGATTCGGGACAGTTGCAGTCTTCCCAAATGGCTCCGCTGCCGTTCGTCGCAGGATGGGCCGGGAGATCTTCGATAGACCAGTCGTGAGGCAGATCGACCTTGCGCCACGATGAGGCGTCGAAGGCCGACTCTTGCGCGCCGGAAGCGTCTCCACGCAGAAAGATCCAGCCATCGTCAAAGGAGGTTGTCGCGACATTTCCACGGTCTGTCTGCGGCTGCAAATGCTCCTGCCGGCATGAATGAAATGGCTCCGAATGCGGCAACTCCTTTGAGTGCTTCCCTGCGGGTGAGCTTCATCGACATGATTCTTCCTCTTTATGTTTTGGGTAATTAGCGAGTCTTTCCGAAGGGTTCTCGAGGCACCACGAAGGATACCACCGGCATTGCAAACCGATGCTGATCGATGCGCGCAAAAGTGCAGGGCTTCGAGAGGATCTTCGAATTATTGGCTAGCTCTCCGCAGAAGGATCGGCGCCTGTGCGCCGCCAAAACGGAAGCCTGAAAGTGATGGATCCGAGCCATCCGGCAGCGGGCCGATGGCGGGTTTCGATTCGTTATCCGACGGAGGTGTTAGGGCGGCACCGGCCCGCGGCGGGGTCGTTCTCCGCAACTCAATCTGCTCGCCTTTTACCGTGCCGGTGTAGGTTGTGGTACCGACCTTGAACGAGATGTTGTTGCCGTCCACGGTGCCTTCGATGGGTCCACCGCCGGCACCACCCCTCGCTCCGAAGCCGCCACTCGGGGCTTCCAGCGTACCGGTCAAGGTGTTTCCGTTCTGCACCAGCGTGTAAAGCGTGTCGCCCGCAACCGCCAACTGCAACGGATCGGGGCCAGAGGATTGCGCGGCGGCTACCGGTCGCCAGAGACCCGTAATGCCGGGGCCTGCGGGAACCTTGCGCTCCCACACCGAAACCTGGGGTTGCAACGTAACGTTCGTTGCGGCGACCGTTGCAGACGCAGCGGTGAGTCCCGGAGAGGTGACCTCCACGCGGATGCCTCCGGCACTCTTGCTTGCTTGCACGATGCCCATGCAAAGGCCAGAGAATGCTTTCCGCGAGGAACTAATATCCGACTCGTGATCTGTTGGATCGCCATTGCCCACGCCGATCAGCTTTCCCGAACCGGTGACGTTGAAGGTCACCTCCTGATCGGTGATCGGTAGCACGCGGCCCTGCTCGTCCTGAATCTCCACGGTGCAGAAGGCAAGGTCTTCGCCGTTCGCCGAGATCTCCGAACGATCGGTCGTGATAGCCAGTTTCGCCGCCTTGCCAACCGTTTCGCGGCGAGCGACCATTACCTGCTGGCCGCCCTTGAATCCGCGGGCCTCAAGTGTCCCCGGTTGGTAGGTGACGTTCCACGCCACATGCGAATCTTTCGGCACGTCCTTTAACGCCGAGGCTCTTGCCATCCTGGAAAAGCTCTACGCGATCCATGTTGGTGTGGACCCATACGGCGATGAGTTTGCCTTCAAAGCCCGGCCAATTCCAGTGGGGAAAGATGTGCAGCACCGGCTTCGCAGTCCACCATGCCTGGTAGTAGAAGTAGGTGTCCTTGGGGAATCCGCAAGTGTCGATCACGCCGTACTGTGAGCTGATGTTGGGCCACTGGTATGGCGATGGCTCGCCGCGGTAATCGAAGCCTGTCCACACGAAGCCGCCCGGCATCCATTGCCGCGCGGCGACGAACCGCCACCAGCCTTCGGCGGATGCTCGACCGCTGGTAGTGTAGGGATCGTACGAGCCGATGAACCCCTTCTCCGCGTCGATCATGTAGATGCCGCGGGTTGCGACGGCGCTGACGTTCTCCGTACCCAACACCGGAACGGTGGGATTGGCTTTGTGAAACGCTTCAATTTGCGGATCGGCGTAGTTGTAGCCCGCCACGTCCGATACGACGAGGCCGCCGTGTCCCAGGTCAAAACCAAGGGGAGGCGGAGCAACGGTGACGGGACGCGAACCGTCCTGCTGCGTCGCCACCTTTTTCATGCTGGTAAGAATGCGCAGTCCGGCCTCGGTGGCCGATTCGCGCTCTTCATTCCCCATGGACCACATGATTATGCTCGGATGATTGCGGTCGCGACGAACCAGATTCTCAAACTGTGCCAGGCCCTCGGGATTCGAAGACATCATCCTTGTTTCATCGAGAAAGAGCATTCCCAACTCATCGCATGCATCCAAAAGCTCCGGCGTCGGCGGATTATGAGAGCTTCGATAGGCGTTGCAACCCATGTCCTGCAACGTGCGAACACGGAAGACCTGCGCGGCGTCCGGCAGAGCCACGCCCAGGCCGGCGTGATCCTGGTGATTGCAGGTGCCTTTGATCTTCACCGGCTTGCCGTTGAGAAAGAAGCCCAAGTCCGCATCGAAACGAATGGTCCGGATCCCAAACGGCGTTTCATAGCGATCGACGATCCTGCCGCCGGCGTCAATCTCCGTAAGCAACGTGTAGAGATTGCGATCTTCCAAAGACCACAGGGCAGGGGCGGCGATGCTCACCTGTTGGTCGAAGGAGCGTTCCTTGCTGTCTGGCACTCCGACGGGTGTGCTGGTAGTCTTCGCGACCGCCTTGCCCGTTCGGGTCAAAGATAGTGGAGACGACGCGGACATTTTGCGGCGCATCGCCTTCGTTCGCCACTTCCGTGCGAATTTGCACCGCAGCCTTGCCCGATTGGAGAGTTGAGCGCACAAACGTGCCCCACTGCTTTACATGCACCGGCGCGGTTTTCACCAGCCACGCGTGCCGATAAATGCCCGCTCCCTCGTAGAACCAGCCATCGCTCAGCGTGGCATCCACGCGCACCAGCAACACGTTGGGCGAGCCGGGGATGATGAAGTCGGTGATATCGAAGGAGAACGGATCGTACCCGCCACGATGCTGGCCGACGTAAAAGCCATTCAGCACTACCAGAGCTTCCCGGTATACACCGTCAAACTGGATCGTGATGCGCTTGCCCTTGTCCGTCGCAGGTATGTCAAAAATGCGCCGGTACCATCCGACGCTGTTCTCAGGATAGGCACGGCCGATGGGATAAAAGCCCTTGCTGGAAAGGGCGGGATCATTCTTGAACGGCAGTCCGGGAACCCAGTCATGGGGCAGGTTCAGAGTCTTCCAGTCGCTGTCGTCATAGGCCAATGCAGCCACAGGCAGAAAGTTGCCGGTCTTCTGAAATTCGCGCGAGCGGCCGTTGCTGAAACCGAAGTCCTTCGTTGCATCGCCGGCATTGCCAAAATGAAAACGCCAGCCGAAGTCCAGCAGTAACCGTTCGCGTGGTGCAATACTTCGCGTAACCACGGCCTGCGCGGCCAAGGACTCCGCCGCCGCCATCACGGGTGAACTGGAAAGGAGTGTGGTTGCCGGAATGGCGAGGCTGCCTTTGATTACATCTCTGCGGGACCAACTATTCATGACGACCTCTTAAATTTCCTTGCGCCCTTTAGATTTTGAAGCCGGCTCCGGCGCCAACCTGTTCTGCAAGACGAAACTACGCGGATCCAGGTCTCAAAACAAATTTCATCTCCAGTTGACGAATCCGTACCCTGGTGCTATCTATGCATAGATAGGCGAGGTATGCGACATGGCCCAGAAAACGGGAGAAGAGTTGCTTCCCGGAACCCTCGAGATGCTGATTCTCGCAACACTCCGTCTCGAAGCACTGCATGGTTATGCCCTCGCGCAACGAATCTACGACAATTCCGGGAACCTCCTCCGGGCTGAAGAAGGATCCCTTTATCCCGCTCTACAGCGACTGTTGATCGAGGGATGGGTAACGGCCGAGTGGGGTATGTCGTCTCGGAATCGCCGCGTGCGCATTTACAAGCTGACGGCTGCGGGCCGTAAGCAACTCGATCGCGAGATCAAATCGATGGACCGCATGATTGAAGGGCTCACTCGCATCATGAGGCTCGCTGAATCATGAAACGCATTCTGAGATATTTCCGATCGCGGCGATTTGAGAGCGAGCTGAAAGCCGAGATGCAGGCGCATCTTGAAGAACGCATCGACGACCTGGTGGAAGCCGGCCTCACGCCGGAGAGAGCGCGTATTGAGGCACTGCGTCAATTTGGCAACAGGACGCACCTTGCAGAAGAATGCCACGAGAAATGGTCTTTCGGTTGGCTGGACGAGCTTGGCCAGAATCTGCGATTCGCATTACGGATGTTGGCGAGGAATCCCGTTTTTGCAACGGTTTCGATACTGTCCCTGGCACTCGGCATCGGGGCGAATTCCGTTATCTTCGGAGCGGTCGATCAGGTTCTGCTCCGGTCCCTTCCGTATCGTCAGCCTGGAGATCTCTTCGCCGTGTGGGGCCATCGGAAGGACCATAATGGCGAGCCTATGCATGTCTCCGCTGCGGATTTCTACGATTGGCGGGCGCAATCTCGTGCGTTCGAATCACTCTCAGCCTATTCAAGCTGGCCGATGAATCTGACGAATGTAGAAGATCCACGCCGTCTTGAAACGCAACTTGTCTCAGCCAACCTATTTTCAACCCTAGGTGTAAATGCCCAAATAGGACGCGTCTTCCGGTCCGATGAAGATCAGGAGCAGAGCGCACCCGTGGTCATCCTCAGCCATCGCCTTTGGCGAGAACTCGGAGAATCGCCGGAACTGATCGGCCGTCAGTTGACTCTGAATGGTTCGTCGGCGACGGTAGTTGGTGTGATGCCTGCTAGCTTTGCTTTTCCAATTCCGGAAACGGATGCGTGGGTACCCCTCTCCTTGAGCGAAAAGAATCGAGCGAACCGAGACGGTCGTTGGCTGTCGGTGATTGGGAGGCTGAGCGGCGGATCGAATGCGCGGAACGCGGCGACCGAGATGGATCTTATCGCGCAAAGACTAGCCGCAGTATATCCGGCTTCAAATACAGGGTGGAGCGTCAACCTCGTCCCTTTGCATGAGCAATTTGTCGGCAAAACCCGGCCATTTCTCCTCATGCTTCAGGGAGCTGCCGCTCTGCTGCTTTTGATTACGTGTGCAAATTTGGCGAATCTTCTTCTCGCAAGGGGATCATCGAGAGCAAAGGAGATTGCGGTTCGAGCTGCACTGGGCGCGAATCGCGCGCGGATATTCAGGCAATTGCTTGGCGAGAGCCTGGTGCTGGCTACCTTCGGCGGGATCCTAGGTTTCGCGCTGGCGGTACCAGGGATAGAGTTTGCGAGAAAATTTGGAAGTGATCTCATCCCTCGAGCGAGTGAAGTACATCTGAACTTGCCGATTGCCTTGTTTGCAATGGGCATGACACTGGCTACTGTCGTGATATTTGGATTGATGCCAGCAATTCATGCGACGAGAAGCGACCTTGCGGAGCGTATCGGCTCGGCCTCCCGCGGAACTCCGCGCCATATGGAGCACAAACGCGGCGTGCTCATAGTAATTGAGGTCGGCCTTGCTTCAGTTCTTCTTGTAGCAGCGGGCCTTCTCGGGGAAAGCTTCGCACGGCTGCAATCTACGCCTACTGGACTGCGAACCGACCACCTCCTGACCATGCGCATGACTTTGCCAGTGTCGCGCTATCCCACCAACACATCGCAGAACAGTTTCTTTGATCAGGTGCTTACCAAGGTGAGAGATTTGCCGGGTGTTCTCGCGGTGGGTGAAATAAGTGACACGCCGCTCAAGGGTAACAATCCAACCTTTGAATTTGCGGCGGAAGGAGTCACGCGTCGAGCGAACGATCCACCAATCCAGGCAGGACTTCGAGCTATTAGTACGGGGTATCTTCAAACGGCGCGCATTCCGATTTTAAAAGGCCGCGACTTTGAGAACAGCGATCGAGCCGGCTCTGCACCGGTGGCAATCATCAATCAGGCAATGGCACTTCGATATTTCCCGGGCCTGGATCCGATCGGGCGAAGACTGCGGGTCAAAGACGAACAAGAGTGGATCACCATCGCTGGCCTGGTTCCAGACGTAAAGCATATGGGCCTTACAGAGAATGAAGGTCCGGTTGTCTACATTCCATACGAGCAGAAGACACAGGGCTGGCTGGCGTGGACCACGTTGATGGTTCGAACCGGGGGAGAGCCTTTGAGTTTCGCTCCTGCCGTTAGAAGAGCGATTCGTCAGATCGATAAGTCACAGCCCGTGTCAGAAGTGGGCACGCTGGATGAGGTGCTTTCAAGGTCCACAGCCATCCCGCGTTTCTCTGCCTCGATCTTCACCATCCTTGCTGGACTTGCGTTGTTGATTGCGGTTATCGGGGTATATGGCCTGCTGGTATACACGGTTGCGCAAAGATTTTTGGAACTCTCCATTCGATTGGCTCTAGGTGCTTCACCAATTCAAGTTTCTCTTTTGATGCTTAGGCAATCTATGCTCCGCGTCTTGTTGGGGGTTGTAGGCGGTCTCCTTTTCGCCGGGCTTTTGACGAGATACGTGCAGAGCATGCTGTTCGGCGTTGGCCCTCATGATCCCGTAATCTTTGCTGCAGTCGCATTTGTGCTTCTCGTTTCCTCGTTAGGTGCGCTTCTCGTTCCTGTGTGGCGAATTTTTCGCATGGACCCGGCGGCCGCTTTGCGAGCTGAATAGAAAAGGTCTAAACGTGCAGCCCGGGCCTTATTTCGCATTGTCGCGCCCGAACAGGGTCCGCCAAAGCAGTTGAAAGAGGCTTCGAGAGAATCGCGATCACTATCTTATCGAGGGAGGCATCACAGGCCAACGCAATGGAAAATCGCCGTCCTGTTTGCGTAAATGGGATTCCACAGCAAGAATGGGGTTCATGCTTCGACGCTGTGTTGCTGCCGCGCTCTTTGTTACTACCATCTCCGCTATGGGCCGATCTCTTCCTGAAGATCTGGTACACCCACTGACAGGAACACAAAACGAAGGGCAGACCTATCCCGCCGTCGGTGTTCCTTTTGCAATGACGCACTGGACGCCGCAGACGCGCGCCGGAGAAACCAAGTGCATAGCACCGTACTACTTTACTGACGCGAAGATTCAAGGTTTGCGGGGTTCACACTTCCTCAGCGGAAGTTGCGTCCCTGACTACGGCAGCATGACGCTGATGCCGGGTACCGGCTCGCTAAAAACCGCTGCCGTTATGCGCGCTGCCGCATTCGATCGTGAGAGCGAACATGCAACGCCATACTCGTATCAGGTCGACCTCAAGGAAGCCCATGTAAAAGCTTTCGTAACCGCAACGTCCCGCGCAGGAATCATGCGATTCGAATTCAACGCAAACAATCCAGACGCGTGGGTCGTGCTGGAGAACAACGCTCGAGGAGGCGATGGCTGGGTCGCCGTAGATGCTGCAAAGAAAGAAGTGACTTGCGAAGTGCCTGTCCGTCGGGAATATGCAGGAAGCGGAAAACTTGCGGGCTTCAGTGCATGGTTTGTTGCGGAGTTCGATCACCCCGTAAAGTCAGCTGGGACCTACATCGGGTCGGAAACATTCGACGGACGATCCAGGCAGGTTGGGGACGGACATCCCGTTGGGGTTGTCGTCGTCTCGCAGACGATGACTTCGACTGGCGGTGCTTCGGCAGCCGCTCAAACACAGCCTACTTCTGCGCCACGTCCTGGGTTTGGAACATACGTGCGTTTTGGTTCTGTGCATCGCGGAGATGTAATCACAGTTCGGATCGGCACCTCTTTCGTTTCGATTGAAGAGGCGCGGAACAATCTTCGGGCAGAAATCCCGGACTGGAATTATGCCAAGGTGGAGACCTCAGCACGCAGCGCGTGGCATGCACAACTCGGCCGCATTCAGATTGCGGGCAACGATCCCGCCAAAGCGGTGTTCTACACCGCGCTCTACCACGCGATGCTACAACCACGGACGTATAGCGACGTTAGCGGTACTTACCCTCGCTTTCACGATCACGGAGAGATCGAGCACACCACGACAACGCAATATGACGATTTTTCGGTATGGGACATCTTCCGTGCGCAGGCGCCACTCATGATGATTCTGGATCCGAACCTCGAAGCATCCATGATGCAGTCAATCATCACAAAAGGGGAGCAAGGCGGCTTTCTCCCAATTTTTCCAGCGTGGAACAGCTACACCTCGGAGATGGTAGGAGATCATTCCTCCGCCATGATGATCGATGCCTGGCACAAAGGCATTCGCGGCTTCGATATGCGCCGAGCTTATCCGCTGATGCGCAAGAACGCATTGGAGATGCCGGCAACGCGCGAGGAGTATCGCGACGGCAAGGGACGTCGCGGTCTCGACTCATATATCAAATACGGTTACATTCCTCTCGAAGACCCGATCGACGATGCTTTCCACAAGAACGAACAAGTATCGCGCACGCTTGAGTATGCGTATGACGATGCGATGATTGCCGACATCGCTCAAGAATTGGGGTATAAGGAAGATGCAGCTCTCTTTCGCAAGCGTGGAGAGAACTGGCGCAACGTGATTGATCCTCAAACTGGCTTTGCGCGTGGACGTCATGCCGATGGTTCGTGGACTACACCCTTCGATCCAGCCAAGTCCTACAGTTGGATCACGGAGGGACTGCCGTGGCAATACACGTTTTTTGTACCGCAAAATATCTCGGGACTCATCGAACTCGAAGGCGGCAACGCAAAGTTCGAAGCCAAGCTCGACGAACTCTTTGCGGGAAACTATTACGCTCACGGTAACGAGCCCAGCCACCACATTGCATATCTCTACGATTTCGCCGGCGCGCCCGAGAAAACGCAGAAACATGTTCGATCGATTCTCGACAGCGAGTATAAAGATGGTCCCGCTGGCCTCGCAGGTAACGACGATGCGGGGCAGATGAGCGCCTGGTACGTCCTGAGTGCTCTCGGCTTCTATCAGGTTTGTCCTGGCGTGCCGAATTACTCGCTTGGTTCTCCGCGTTTTGACGATATGACTGTCGCACTTCCGAATGGCCGCAAGCTGCATGTCATTGCGACTGGCGCGGAAAGCGGGAAAGTTTACGCACGTTCCGTCACTCTAAATGGCAACGTAATTTCGAACTCCACACTCACGCACGATCAGTTGATGGCGGGCGGAGAACTGCGCTTCGCGATGAGCGATACTCCAGGAAAGTGAAATTCGATTGCAGGAAACGCAAGACTTAACGGAAAGATGTCAGCCGCCATCAAAAGAATTTCAATGACACTAAGCGTTTTGGTAATGTTGCTGAAATTTGCGTCCACAAACTGTGTGTGAGTCGGGATTGTGAACAAAAAACTTGCGAACAATTTGCTAGTCCCAAACGAACCTACAGGTCGGTATGACGTTTGTTCTTAAGGCGAAACGCTGACGCGAATCGCAAATTTCGCCAGCGTACCTGCACTCAGACTAGCTCTCAGAACCGCCTAAAATCGATGTGTACTCTTTTTATTCTGCTGAATAGCCCTTTCAACGCCGTACCTGCCTCCTGCATCTCAATTCCGCAGAGTTTCCATGGCAGGCTCAATAGTTACGCTTGCTGTGAGCGAAAGTAGCCTCACTCTCATTGCGCCTACCGTGGACGATTTTTCATTTGAGTTCATGGATTAGATTGTGAGGCGCAGTGATGTGTTATCTGAGTGTGATACGTCGTAGTGTATTTATCGGCTTCTCTCTACTTTTTCTAGTTACGATTCCCTTTGCACAAGCCCAATACAGAGCGAGCCTCCAAGGGACAGTCACCGATCCCTCGGGAGCAGTCGTTCCCGGTGCAACGGTCAAATTGACCAACCTCGACACGAGCCAGGTACTGACCAGCACAACAACCGATGCCGGACTTTACAACTTCAATGCTCTGGGCCCCAGCCACTATTCACTCGCCGTCGAGAGAGACGGATTCAAACAGAAGGCTATCAGCAGCGTACCGCTGATCCCGGAACAACCGAATACTTTGAATGTGCAACTTGAACTGGGAGGTGCTGCAGAGACCGTTACAGTTAGCGGAGACCAGATACCTGCCCTTGATACATCGACCGCTTCGACCAGTGGCGTAGTAGGTGAGAATCAGATCCAGCATCTGCCTTCATTTGGACGTGATGTGTTCCAGTTGACCCAATTAGCGCCCGGCGTCTTTGGCAATGGCGCTCAGGGGGGCGGTGGGGGCGGCCAAAATCTTCCCGGCACTCAAGGCCCCGGCGCGACCGGCGGAAATAACGGAATCTTTCAAACAGAAAACGGTCCGCAAGCTCTGGCCAGCGGCGGGCAGTACGAAAACAACAGTATTTCAATCGACGGTATCAGCACTGCAAGCGCCGTCTGGGGCGGCACAACTATCATCACTCCCTCTGAAGATTCCGTTCAGAGTATGAAGATTGTCTCCAATAGCTATGACGCCGAGAATGGGCGCTTCAGCGGCGCGCAGATCCAAGTCACTTCGAAGAGCGGCACCAACGATGTTCATGGCGGTGTGTTTTATACCGCTCATCGGCCCGGCCTCAACGCCTATCAGCGGTACAACGGTCAAGGCAACAGTGTTTTGAGAGACAACAACCAATTTAATCAGTGGGGTGCAAATGTCGGTGCTCCGATCTGGAAGAATAAGATTTTCGCCTTCTTCAGTTACGAGACCGTGCGTCAACCCAGTTCAAACAGCGTAGCAAATGGGTGGTATGACACACCGGAGTTCGACGCGTTGGGACCCGCAAACAGCATCTCTGCAACGTATCTCACGTTCCCGGGTTCGGCAGTCATCAGCAAGGGCATTAACAATTCCACCTGCACGAATGCCGGCCTCCAGGAAGGGGTGAACTGCATTACCATTCCGGGCAAGGGTCTGGACATTGGCTCGCCCTTACCCACAGGCTTAGGCAATCAGGATCTCGGTTGGGTAAATCCCAGTAACCCCGGCGTAGGCGGTGGCCTGGATGGAGTACCCGACATTGCAAACTACATTACTTCCAGCCCAAGCACCACATCGAAGAACGCATACAACGGTCGCCTCGATGCGGTTCTAGGTGCGAAGGATCGCATCAGTTTTACGATCTACTGGGTTCCCCAATCTGCGAGTACGCTGAACGGGGGAGCGCGCGCTTACAACTTCTTCCACCACTCGCAAATCAACCAGGCGTTTTCGGGGATCTGGAACCACACCTTTTCGCCGACCTTCCTAAACGAGGCTCGCGCCAATGCTGCCGGATGGCGCTGGAATGAAATTGCCTCTAATCCCCAGTCGCCCGTCGGGCTCCCAACGGACCATATCGGTCAGATCGGCAGCCTTGGCGCAAATGGGCAAAATTTCATAACTCCCTTTGGGCCGAACGTCGGAAGCATTCTGAATCAGTGGACCTACAGCTACAAGGATGTAGCCACCAAGATTGCAGGAAGGCACTCCATTAAGTTTGGCGGCGAACTTACGCGCCTCTACTATCTGAACGAGTGCGCTGGTTGCGGCGTGCCGAACTACACGTTCTTCAACATGTGGGATTTCCTTAACGATGCGCCAAATATCGAAAATGGGTCATTCGATCCAAATACCGGAATACCGACAACGATTCGTCAAGACGACCGAGAGAACATCTGGGGCTTCTTTGCCCAGGATGACTTCAAAGTTCGTCCGAACCTGACTGTGAATGTCGGCCTGCGCTGGTCTTACTTTCGGCCCCCTCTCATCCAAACAGGGCAACATGTTTGTCGCTGTGCCCGGCGGGGGTTCGAATTACATGACTGACCTTATCGTCCGAAGAGGGAATACCTGGAACGCGCAGAAGACTAACTTTGGACCACAAGTTGGCTTTGCGTGGAGCCCAAATCAGTTTGCCGGCAGAGTGGTGATCCGTGGCGGTTACGGCCTGAATTTTAACCAGGAAGAGATCGCTATCTCAGCCAACGTTCAAGGGAATCCGGGACTTGGTGGTGAGCCCGACCTTTACCTTGTCCACGCCGACCTCGCCGAATCCCGGCATTGTTTACGCCACTTCCTCTGATCCGACTTCAATCTTCGGCTATCCGGCGAACCCGAACACGATTTCAGCCTTCAATCCGAACGGACTGCCAGCAACTGGCCAGGTAAATGTCAGCATCTTCCCCCGTGATCTTCCCACAATGCACACTCACCACTACTCGCTGGATACGCAATACGATATGGGTCACCAGTGGGTTGCGACTGTTGGGATACATGGGAGCCTTGTCACGTAACACCTACTTCCACGCAAACCCGAACGCTGTTCCTGCGGCGACGGGCCTCCCCCTGAACCCACAGATTGGTGGCGGAGACTTACTTCGGCGTTGAACGGCAGCG
This sequence comes from uncultured Acidobacteriaceae bacterium, assembly GCA_963797255.1. Lineage (GTDB taxonomy): Bacteria > Acidobacteriota > Terriglobia > Terriglobales > Acidobacteriaceae > JANXZS01. The sequence goes on along the minus strand of CAWCOV010000037.1, from coordinate 39,391 downwards.
GCAACTACAACGCTTTGCTCGCTGATTTAAAGCATCAGTTCTCACACCAATTTTCGATCGATGCTCAATACACCTGGGCCAAGAGCATGGACACGAGTTCCGCTCCGTACACGAACCAGATATATCCATATGACCCTGATCTGAACTATGGCCGCTCCGACTACAACGTGGGCACAGCTTTTAAGCTCTTTGGCATGTGGCAGCCGGTCTTCTTCCATGGGACAAGAATTGGCTCGAAAAGCTCGCCGGAGGTTGGTCGCTTAGCGGGATCTGGAACTGGCACGGTGGATTCCCCTGGAACCCAGTGGTCAACGTGAACGGCGGAAGTCTTTACTGCGGAACATGCGGTTATTCGACATTGTTGCCCGCTGCCTACCTTGGGCGGCGCGGGCACCGATAACAGTAACGATCAGTTCAAGACCGGTTCGAATTTTCCGCTGGGAGGCGAGGCATATTTCTCGCAGCCAGCCTACACCGCATTCAGTGGAACCGACTTTGGACCTGCGCTTCCTCAGGCTCCAGGTGTTCGCCGCAACTCGCTCACTGGCCCGGGTTACAAAGACGTCGATATGACGTTAACGAAAGCCTTTGGTCTGCCCACTATGCCGGTTCTTGGTGAGAACGCCAAGTTGGAGTTCCGAGCCGACGCCTACAATCTCTTCAACAACCTAAACCTCAACCCGAACAGTATTTCGAACAACATTGCCAACGCGAACTTCGGTGCCGCAACCACGCCCTCGGTGCCCGTACTATCTCGCTGACGGCGCGATTCAACTTCTAAAAGAAAGCCCGCAAAGTTACGCGAACCGTGGGAGATCCTGCTGAGAAGCGTCGTAATGAGGAGTCTCGATGACCTTCATTTCGACGCTTCGTCAGCTAGCCCAGACAACAACTCAGGCATCGCCGTAAACCGGGTACGGCCGCACCGTGAATTGTTTTCGCAAAATCGCTGGACAGGAAAAGGACTACGTTCGCAATGTCTTGAGGCTTGGGCCATGTGGAGAAGTCTGAGCCAGGCATTGCCGAACGGTTTGCCGCTGTGTCGATAATGCTTGGAAGAATGGAATTCACTCGTACGCCGGTGCCCCTCACGTCTCCTGCGAGAGAATCCATGAGCGCTACGGCAGCGGCTTTGGACGCGGCATAGGCCGCTGCACCTGCTCCGTGATCCAATGCTGCTTTCGACGCCACATTGACGATTGAACCACGCCCGGCCTTTAACATCGTCGGCGTTACAGCGCGTGCCAACACATAGCCTGATCGAAGGTTGAGTGCCAGCATCTGGTCGAAGACGCTCGTTTTCAGATCCCATAGCTTCGCGCCGCCTGCATAACCGCCAACGGTATTTACAAGCACATCGATCGTGGCATGCTGTGAAAGAACTTGATTCACGAATTCAGCCGCGGCACTTTCTTCGGTCACATCTACTTGACGTCCTTCGAGGGCAGGAAAATTTTCGCCGGCTAATTCTTTCAGCGCAAGAAATTCCTCTTCCTTGCGATACGTAACAACGACCTTTGCGCCCTCGTCGAGAAATGCAAGGCTCACAGCCTTTCCCAACCCTCCGGTGCCACCGGCGACAACCACCACCCGTCCTCCAAAGCTGATATTCATTCTGCCTCCACTCTGGTAGATATTTTGCAATTGCCAGCAAGGGAACCCATCTGCGCGCGGCATTCCTTGTGGGTCTTCAGACGAAAGCTTGCGTGAGAACGATTCAAAAGATAGTTGCACTCATTCGACCGCTCGCCGACTACACCGGAGTTCGTATCCCCGGTAAATTGGTCCGGCATTCGCAAAATTCTTGCACCTTCACCGCCATGGGACAATAATCACCAGCAACTTCTGGAGGAACTGTGCGCAAATTAGCAATGTTCGTTTTGTTATGTGTGGCGGCTACCGGTATGGCTGCCCCGGCGAAGAGCATTTATGACTTCACGCTGAAATCGATCGACGGTCAACCGGTGGCTTTGAAAAGCTATCACGGCAAGGTCGTCATGCTTGTGAATGTCGCCAGCAAATGCGGGTTCACTCCGCAGTACGCCGGGCTCGAGTCGCTTTACGAAAAGTACAAGGACCGGGGGTTGGTCATCATAGGCATCCCCGCGAACAATTTCGCCTCACAGGAACCCGGGACGAATGAGGAAATCAAGAAGTTCTGCAGCAATAAGTACAACGTGACGTTCCCCATGATGGCGAAGGTCTCTGTGCTGGGTCCCGACGAAGCACCGCTTTACGCTTTCCTGACAAACAAAGAGGTCAACCCAAAGATCGGGGGAGACATTAAATGGAACTTTACAAAATTTTTGTTCGATAGAAACGGAAAACCGGTTGAGCGTTTCGAGCCTGCCGTCACACCCGACTCGCCTCAAATGGTCTCTGGGATTGAGACGGCACTTGGAAAATAGTGGGATCTAAAAAGTAGTAATGTGAATTTGTTTTGACAGCGTGAGATAAAGGGCTGGAGGCTGAGTTCCCGGCCGTCCGACCCTGTCCGCTCCTTCTTATCAGTTATTTACTGAATTTCATTGAAGTTAATTTCTCCATAACAACCCACTTCGCCGTCGTCTTCTTTTTAGCGCGTCAATTCGAAGTAACGCATCTCGAAAATCGCTTTCATTTTGCCTTTTCAACCATGCAGGACGATTACTTTCAACACCGACTCCGCGTGCTAACATTTTCGTCACTGCGGTAGCTGGTTTGGTCCTCTGGTTGCTTGTTGGATTCTGCGCGTTCTCTTTCCTACTGTCAGTTACGGCTCTTGGGACAAGTCATCAACACGTTATTTGAGGTCAATTTCATGCGGGCGAGTGCGTTTCTTTGTGGATCTCTGCTTGCCATCTGTTCCCAGGTGAGTCTGGCGGCGGTGACTGCTTCGCCCACCAGCCAGAGCTGGGCCTCGGTTGCGATCGGAAACAAGGGTGGACAAAAAGTCATTACGCTGAGCAACGGTAATGCGGCATCGATCAGCATCAGCAGCATTACATTTTCGGGCGCGAATGCCGGCGATTTTTCCGTGTACAGCAAGACGTGCGGCTCGACGCTCGCGGCCGGAGCCAGTTGTACCGCCAACATCCTCTTTGGGCCTACCGCGGCCGGCACGCGCACCGCGACACTTAACTTTCTCGACTCCGCCAGCAACAGCCCGCAGACGGTCGCAGTTTCCGGCCTGGGTACCAGCGGTGTCTCGGCCAGTCCCAGCAGCCTCACTTTCGCGGGCACCGCGGTAGGGTCGACCAGCGCATCTCTCTCGGCAACGCTGAAAAACGGGCTCGGCACGTCCATCACCGTAAACAGCGTGGCGATCACCGGCACGAATGCGGCGGATTTTGCAATTTCAGCCAACACATGCGGAGCCAGTCTCGCGGCGGCAGCCAGTTGTTCGGCCAGCGTTGTGTTCAAGCCGACCGCGGCGGGGACGCGCAGCGCAATCCTCAGCTTCATGGATTCGGCCAGCAACAGCCCGCAGTCGCTATCGCTTTCAGGAACGGGTGCGGCGAGTTCCAGCGCTGCGTCCGTGTCACCGGCAAGCCTCTCGTTCGCAAGCACGGCTGTGGCTTCAAGCAGTGCGCCGCAGACGGTAACCCTGACCAACGGCGCCGGCTCATCGATCACCATCAGCAGCATTGCCATCAGCGGCGCGAACTCCTCCGACTTCTCCGTTTCCGGCACGAACTGCGGCTCCGGCCTTCCGGCGGCAGCCAGTTGTTCGGCCAGCGTTGTGTTCACGCCGACCGCGGCAGGCACGCGCACTGCGACCCTCACGTTTACCGACACCGCAACCAATAGCCCGCAAACGGTCGCACTGGCGGGAACGGGCCGCACGGCGGCAGGGAATACCACCGCCTCGCCCACAAGCATGAGCTGGGCAGCGGTGGCCATCGGCAACAAGAGCGGACAAAAGGTCGTCACCCTGACGAACGGAAACGCGACCCCGATCACCATCAGCAGTCTCACATTTTCCGGCGCCAATCCGGGTGACTTTTCGGTCTTCAGCAAGACCTGCGGAGCAAGCCTGGCTGCGTCTTCTAGTTGCACCGTGAACCTGCTCTTCGGTCCCACTGCGCCCGGCTCGCGCACCGCCTCATTCAATTTCAATGACTCCGACGGCAGCAGCCCGCAGACGGTCGCGCTTACAGGCCTGGGAAGCGGCGGGGTTGGAGCCAGCCCCACCAGCCTTGCATTCCCCGGCACCGCGGTGGGCGCGAACAGCCCCACCCAATCGGTCACGCTGACCAACGGGCTCACCACGTCGATCACGATCGGCAGTGTCGCCATCGGCGGTGCCAACGCAGCGGATTTTGCCGTTGGCAGCACAACCTGTGGGGCCAGTCTTCCCGCGTCCGGTACCTGCACGGCGACGATCGTCTTCCATCCCAGCGCGGCAGGCACCCGCACTGCCACTCTCAGCTTCAGTGATTCGGCCAGCAACAGCCCTCAGAACGTGGCTCTCTCCGGTGTGGGAAATGGGAGCATGACCATCTCGCCCACGAGTGCGACTCTGAGTGAAGGCGACTCGAAACAATTCACCGCCAGCGCAAGTGCAACGTGGAGCGCTTCCTGCGGATCGGTCTCAGGTTCCGGCCTGTACCTTGCGCCACTGGTGGCAGGTGCCTGCACCGTGACCGCCACTCCTACTGCTGGAGGCGCTGCGGCTTCAGCCTCGGTGACGGTAACTTCTCCCATCGCCATCACTCCGCAGACCGCCAGCACGCCGCAGAATGCAACGCAGCAATTCACCGCGAATATGCCGGTTACCTGGGCCGCCTCGTGCGGATCGATTTCGGGCTCGGGACTCTTTACGGCGTCCGGTTCCACGGGATCTGCACCATCACGGCCACCGCCTCAACCGGAACGGCCTACACGGGAACGGCTTCCGATACGATCATCACCCAGACGGTGCTCGAGATTACTCCTGCCAATCCTTCGCTGACTGAGGGACAGGATCAGCAGTTCTCCTCCGGCGCTCCCGCCACGTGGTCAGCGTCGTGCGGATCCATCACCGGTTCCGGCGTCTTTACGGCTCCACTTTACTGAGGGTTCCTGCAAGATCACCGCGACCGCAACCGATGGCAGCGGAGACACCGCGAACACGACGGCGACTGTCACCTCTCCCATCACGATCACTCCGTCCAGCGTGAATCTACACGCTCTCAACACGCAGTCTTTTACCGCGAGTCAGCCTGTATCGTGGGCATCTTCCTGCGGCTCAGTTTCGGACGCTGGTTTGTTTACCGCGCCCGCGTCGGCGAGAAACTGCACTCTCACCGCCACCGCATCGAACGGCACTGCATTCACTACACAGGTCAATGTCAAAGTGGATGTCGTGAACTACACGGCCTGGAAGGGCGGTGGGGGCGGCACAGGCGACCAAATCAACGAGACCGTGCTTACGCCCTCCAACGTGAACGCTTCCTCTTTCGGAATAAGCTGGACAGCCCCCGTAGACGGCTGGGTGAACGCGCAACCGCTGTATATGAACGGGCTAACGGTTAACGGATCGCCGCATAACGTGGTCTTTGTCGCCACAGCGAACGACAGCGTGTACGCCTTAGACGGTGACACTGGAACACAACTCTGGCAGACTAGTCTGATTCCTCCAGACGCCACCGCAGTGGCAGCAACCACCGTCGGCTTTACCAGCGCACCGCAGATCGGCATTTTGAGTACGCCGGTGATCGATCCATCCACTCGCACAATGTATGTCGTCAGCGAGACTTCGGAGCAGAACGCTACCTACTTCCCGCTTCGGCTCCACGCGCTCGATCTCGCCACGGGCAACGAGAAGTTCGGAGGACCGGCGCTGGTGTCGGACCCTCACATGCCACCGATCGCCAAGCTGCAACGCCCGGGACTTTTGCTGGCCAATGGAAGTATCTACATCGGCATCGGCTCACTGCAGGATGAGACTCCGTATAACGGATTGCTTTTTGCGTTCGATGCACAATCGCTGGAACAGCAGGCGGTGTGGGTGGTCACTCCGTCTGGCATCGAAGGCGGCATCTGGATGGGAGGTGCGGCGCCGTCGGTCGACGACAACGGAAACATTTATGTCTCTACCGGGAACGGCACCTTCGATGGCACCACCAACTTTGGCGAGGCTGTGGTCAAGCTCAGCCCTCGATTGCAGGTGCTGGATTACTTCGCACCTTACAATTACGCGGCCTACAACGCGCAAAATGGTGACATGGGATCCGGCAACGTGATGGTTGTCCGTGATCAGAATGGCCCGTTTCCGCACGAGTTGATCGCCTGCGGTAAGCCGACCCCTGTTTATGTTTTGAACGGAGATAACCTGGGCGGCGTAGGCACAACGTCGGACAATATCATCCAGAGCCTTGACAACGCGGTGGGGCGGCTTGGGCCCAAAGGTTCGATTATTTACGCTTGCTACAGTTCGCCGGCGATGTGGAAACAAAACGTCTACTTCTCAGGTAAGTACGACGTTCTGAAGATGTTCACGCTCGATTCCGGCACGGGAAAGCTCTCATCAACGCCCGCATCGCAAGACACTTTGGTGTACGGATATCCAGGTTCGGAGCCGGTTGTGTCAGCGAACGGCACGAGCAACGGCATCGTTTGGACAATCGATACGGGGACAAACACGCTTCGCGCTAATGAAGCCAGCAACGTTGCGAATGTTCTCTTTTCAGGAGTCTTAAACGGCGGAACAATTCGTTGGACCGTTCCGACGGTTGCGAATGGGCACGTGTATGCGGCAGGGAAGGGCACTGTTTTTGGATTCAGCCTGCGCTGAAATCTTCGAGCGAGGTGGACGTTGTTGAGCAACGTACAACCTCGCCCAATGGGATTCAGGCCTTGATAAAGGCAAGCAGATCGGCGTTGATCTGATCAGCGTTCGTCGTACACATTCCGTGCGGCTGGCCGGGATAGACCTTGAGGGTGGCATTCTTGATTAGCTTGGCTGACAAAAGGCCGGACGCTCCAATGGGTACGATCTGATCGTCGTCGCCATGCAGGACAAGGGATGGCACGTCGATCTTCTTCAAGTCTTCGGTGAAGTCTGTCTCGGAGAATGCCTTGATGCAGTCGTATTCGCCTTTGACTGAGCCCTGCATGCCCTGGAACCAGAAGTTCTCTCTGACTCCCTCCGAGACCTTGGCACCGGGGCGGTTATAGCCATAAAAGGGAAGCGTGAGGTCCTTGAAGAATTGGGAGCGGTCCGCTACAAAGCCCGCGCGTATTCCATCAAATGCGGACATGGGCAGACCGCCGGGATTTGCATCCGTCTTGAGCATCAACGGCGGAACGGCTCCAATCAACACAGCTTTTGCAACGCGCTTTGTACCGTGCCGCCCAAGATAGCGGGCAACTTCGCCACCGCCAGTCGAGTGTCCAACCATCACTACGTCTTTAAGATCAAGAGCCTCAAAAAGAGTGGCCAGGTCATCGGAATAAGTGTCCATTTCATTCCCATCCCATGTCTGGCTCGATCTGCCATGACCCCGCCGATCGTGAGCAATTACGCGGTATCCCTGTGGCCGAGAAACAGCATCTGCGCATCCCATGCGTCTGCGTTGAGTGGCCAGCCATGGGAAAAGGTGATGGGCTGTCCCTTACCCCAATCTTTGAAGTAAATGGTAGTGCCGTCTTTTGTCGTAACCGTGTTCATGCAAATTTCTCCTGAAGTGGATAGATGCTTTATGGACTACATGATTGGAAGGAAAATCACGCAGTGCGCAGGGCGTCATTGCGAAATCGTCTCGTGGCAACAATTGCCACAACGACGAACAGGCACAGGACGATGGTTTGTGCGATGAAGAAAGGCGGTTCCGATTGTGTGGGAGCCAGACCATTGAGAACCGGGACTCTGCGAAAAAGCTGCACAACCAAGACAAAAACATTCAAATACAGCGCCAGCACGGAGCCGGCTGAATAAACCCAGCGCCACGCGCCTTTAAGGTGAAAGAGATATCGTGCCGCAATCACAATCGCCAGCACTAACAGCGAAAGGATGCCGATGATATGGGAAGGCAGGAGATGCTCGAAGGGGAATCCGAATCCAGTAACGCTCGTAAGGACGGTGGAAATGAGGAAGAGAGCCGTCCATCGGTTGAACAGTCTGGACGTGAGAAGACCGTAGACAACCACAAGGCCTGATCCAATTCCTATCAGGCTTATCAGCACGTGCAGGAGGGTGAATGCCGCTAAAGTCATGCCGAGGATCATGAGGTTTTTCCTTCACTCAAAATGGGTGTGACTTGGCCGGGATTATGCTGCAGTGACGGAGCCGATGTCGGAGGGCGAATCTATGTTGGGCCGGAGTAGGTGGAACTGTAGAAAATGTCATTCAACAGAGCAGGAGATATGTAGGATCTCAAACTTGTGCGATGGGCCCGTAATCTTGAAATGGCACTCGCGGATGAAAAGATCGCGAGTTGCCGTTTACGACCAGGCCGTAAATACTCAACGGGCAGATTCGAGATAATCGCTAGAAGCTGCACCGCCAAAAACGCGCCGAGAGATCTACCCTCTGAATCCGCGGACCACCCTTACCCGACTCGTCTATTGCAGCTTGAGGAAATGGAATGCGCGCTTAAGCAATAGGATGAGAGCGACTAAGGAGAGTTGCCCGATTTCCACCCGACGCTGAAAGAAAACAGTGCTACCGGCAATTCCGCGTTGGGTAGGCCTGAGTAGGCAGGACAAGTCGGGACTCACCTGCGCTTCAGATGTCTTTCAGGTTCGCGTGTCACTCTACAAAGCGAACGATCTATGTGAAAGACTTGGCCCTCAAAAAAAACACAAGAATGCAATTCGCCGCAAGCATTTCACATTTCATCAGCAACTTCAGAGGGCCTGTCTTTTGTGCGATCGTCGCCATTTCGAAGGTTCTTCCAGTGTCGTCGCAGGAGTCAGTCCGAGCCCCGACCGTTGGTGTTACACCACAAGTCGGCGCGGCTCAGCAACCCAGGTTCCAGGAGCGCAGCTCTGATGTCATTTCATATTGGTATGGATCGGATTACCGGACACCTTTTGTTGTCGATCCAAATACCGGAAAAGCTGCAAGCATTGCACGCAATTCCATCGAGTATACGCACGTGGGAACGTGGGGTATCGCTGTCAAACTTCGCAGACGTCATGGTAAATATGTCTAACTTGGCAGAACCCGCGACGGTGGCGGTTCGGGAGCGACTGAGACCTATTTCCTCCTGCGTCCGGGAATCGACCTCAACGAACTCTCGCATTCGAGAGTGTTCCACAAAGGGCCGCTGCGCGACGTTGTATTTGAGTTCGGGGCAAACCTGGAAACCAAGAACTCCTCGTATGCGCCCTCCGAGAAAACAATCTACATAGGTCCTAAGCTTGAGTTCGCTTTGCCGAAAGGATTTTTCAATGTGGGTCTACATTTCCGCAAGGAGTGGAATCACGAAGGAGTGTTGGGTAAATCCGAGAGCTACGATCCGGACTTCAACATCGAGCCTGCCTGGTTACTGCCATTCAAAGTCGGCAAGGCTCACATGGCGTTCAGCGGGTTCGCGGATTACAACACCCCTAAGGGAAATGATTCCTTCGGAGGCGAGACAGTTCCTGAATTTCTGGTTCGGAGTGTTATATCGGTTGATGTTGGTTCCTTCCTGTTTCGCAAGCCGCAACTGCTCGATGTAAGTGGAGGCCTTTGGTACTGGCACAATGAATACGGCAAGCCGTCATCCGATCCCGGAGCAGAGCAATTGACACCACTCATCGGAGTAAACTTCCATCTTGATGGCGCCAGTGGCCGTCGCACCCCATGAACATCAGCGAGGCTGGTTTAATTTCGGAAGCAGGGAAACGTGAGTGACGCATTCCAAACCGCATTGAACGTGCTCGTCGTTGAGGACGACAAGGAACTTGCCGGCTTTGTGAAGCAGGGCCTTGAAGAAGAGAGCTGCATCGTAAAAATTTGCCACGATGGCGGCTCTGGTCTGCGCCAGGCGGAGCTCCATGCTTTCGACATCATCCTGCTTGACGTGATGCTTCCGGTACTGAACGGCTTTGAAGTTACAAAGCGCCTCCGCCTGCAAAATGTGCGGACACCAATTCTTTTGCTTACTGCAAGAGATGCGCCCGAAGACATCGTCAAGGGTCTTGACGCCGGAGCCGACGATTACCTTACGAAGCCCTTCGACTTCGAGGTTCTGCTTGCGCGTGTACGCGCTCGCACTCGCACTGCATCAGGAAAGAGCGCTCCCCATATGCGCTTTACCGATCTTTTTCTGGATACAGAAAAGCGCGAGGCCGTGCGCGGCGGACATCGATTGGAGCTGACGCGGACGGAGTTCTCTATTCTTGAATGCCTGATGCGCTCAGCGGGCCGCGTGGTCAAGCGCGATCGAATTATCGAGCTTGTCTGGGGAGATCGTGACGTGAGTGAAAATAATCTGGACGTCTTCGTCCGTTACCTCCGAACCAAGGTGGATCGTCCCGGTCTGCCACGTCTGCTCTACACGGAACGTGGAGTTGGATACAGTATTCGGGAAGGATCCGATTGAAGAGCCTGACGATACAAGCTCGACTCACCGCCTGGTACTTTCTTAGCCTCGCGATTATCGTCGCGATATTCGCGGGCGGAAGCTGGTTCGCCATGAAAGTGAGTATGTACCACGGGATTGATCGCGATCTTGGATATGAAGTAGCGACGGTCGTCCCTTTCATCCAGAGCCATTCGCTCAACAGTCGCGATCAGTTCACAAAAGCATTTGCGAATTCGGCAGAGTCGTCGGTGGTTGGGTTGTTTGTGCAGATCACGGATGAATCGGGCATTCTTTATGAATCGGATGTATTGAGCTCTCACCGTGTACCGATACTGGATGCGGGCCCGTCCGATGGCTCAGTGTCGATTACGACCGTACGCGGGCATGGTTGGCCAGTTCGCGTGGCGAGTCAACGCGTAGTTGTCAAAGGCAGACTCTTAACGATTCATGTTATCGAGCCGCTTCGTGACGTGATGAGATCGCTTCGTGAGTACTCTCTTTACCTCATGCTGTTGATACCCCTTGCATTGCTCATCACAACGACGGCGGGTTACTGGATAAGCCGGCGCGCCCTGGCTCCTATCGAACAGATCAGAAGCGAAGCTGAGGCAATCGATCCAACCGATCTGGCGACGCGCCTCCGGGTTCCTCCTACTGATGATGAAGTGACGCGACTGGCGCGAACGTTGAATGCCATGTTGTCGCGAATCGAAGGGGGTTTCCGGTCTATTGAACGATTCACAGCCGATGCTTCTCATGAACTTCGTGCTCCGCTCGCGCTCATCATGACTGCCGGCGAGGTGTCGCTCCGACGGGAGCGGTCTCGAGAAGAACTCGCTGAAGTCCTCCGCAAAATTGTTCGAGAAGCGCGGCACATGTCCAGGCTGATTGAGAACCTTCTCGACCTTGCGCGCGGGGACGCACGCCAGCGACATACTGAACTGACGCCGGTAGATCTCACGGAACTGCTTCGAGACCTGGTCACGGAGTTGACGCCGTCAGCCGGTGAGAAGTGTCTCACGTTGAGTGCAACTCTCCCCGACCATGAGATCCGAGTTCTCGGCGAAGGCACAGAACTTCGAAGACTTTTTCTCATTCTGCTCGACAACGCGATCAAGTACACCGAAGCGGGTTCAATCCATCTTGCTATCCATGAGAGTGATCCGTATATCAAAGTAACCGTGCGGGACACGGGAATCGGTATCGAAGAGGCGGCGTTGCCTCAAGTCTTTGACAGGTTCTGGCGTGCTGACAAGGTGCGTTCCAGGGCCGAGGGAGGCGCTGGGCTCGGCCTATCGCTCGCCTCTCAGATCGTCCAGCGACACGGTGGCACGATCTCAGTCCGAGCGAAATCGGGAACGGAACTTCCTTCGACGTGCACCTCCAGGCCACGAAAGATCCCCACATTTCCTAGGCGCTTTCAGACTGCTTTCAGGTACACCGTTCATATTGATTTTGCTGAATCAGGTACCCACCGTTCATACTGATTTTGCTGTATGGAGGTCAATGCATGAAGGCGGTTCGCACCCTTATTTTCTGGATTCACCTCACATTAGGATGCGTGGCAGGTCTCGTGATCCTTGCCATGTCTGTCACCGGGATCCTGCTTGCATTTGAAAGGCAGATCAATGGCTGGGCAGACACTCCAGCAATTCTGCAGGGACAGTCCGACTCATCCCAACAGGCATCCCTTGATTCCATGCTTGCGGCGCTCAAGCGTGATGGCCAGGGTGTTCCTTCAGAACTGATTCTGCACAACAGCGGGAAGGCGCCTGTTGAAGCGCGGTTTGGACGCGAGCGGACGCTCTATCTCCATCCATCGACGGGTGAGATTATCGGTGAGCCCTCGAAGCGCACGCGGGCGTTCTTCGGGGCAGTCGAGCGCGTGCATCGTTCTTTGGGGTTGGGCATGCGGAGCGCGGCAGGTCGAGGAATCACCGGCGCAGGGAACCTGGTCTTCCTCTTCATGCTCGTCTCCGGCCTCTATCTTTGGCTTCCGAAGGTATTCAACATCATGAGCCTGAAGCATCGTTTTCTGTTCCGCCGCGGACTCCGGGGCAGAGCACGCGAATGGAACTGGCACAACGTGATTGGCATATGGACCGTAGCCCCGCTGTTTTTCATAGTGCTGACAGGGGTGATTATGTCTTATCCATGGGCATCCAATCTGCTCTACAAAGCGACTGGTACACAACCACCTGCGCCCGGATTCAGGGGAGAGGGAGGCCCCCGCGGGAACAGTTCTAACCGCACGAACACGAATGAGGAGCCGTCCGCCGCACAGTTTCAATTCCGTTCGCTGGATGATCTTGCTCAAGTCGCGAAGCAGCAGGTCTCTGGATGGAAGTCGATCACCATCACTGTTCCCGACTGCTCAGGATCGAACGCTCGGCATCTCCATCGATAAGAGCGTCGGGGGACAGCCCGAGCAGGCATCGCAACTTGTAGTCAATCGGGAAAGCGGCAACGTCGTAACTGTTAAGCGCTTCAGCGATAATAACGCCGGACGAAAGCTGCGTGCCTGGGCGCGATTCACGCATACAGGCGAGGAATTCGGGTTAGTCGGACAGGCGATCGCAGCCCTCGCATCTCTCGGGGCCGTCTTCCTCGTGTGGACTGGGCTCTCGATGGCGATCCGGAGAGCAATGGGACGCAAGCGGAAGTCCCCGGGACTATCGGTGGCAGCAGATCGTTCGCTCGAAGAAGTGCAAGCGAAAAGCTGAGCAGGTTTCAATTCCCTCAATCCTTTTTATTAAGCAAGTAATTTCACTCTGCCTAACGAAGCCTTAACTGCAGTATGAGAACGGAGCTACAAGAATGCGGTTACGAAGGTTATTTACAGTGGCAATGGCAATCGGGATGTTCTCACTTATGCTGCTTCCGTTATCGGCCCAGACATCATGGGTGGGTAGGGCGGATGGGATTATCTAAAGGCGGACCCCGATACACACCGGCTCTTTGTTACGCGGGGAACTCATACGCAAGTCATCAATACCGACACAGGTAAACTGATCGCCGACATTACCGGCCAGACGCAGGCTCACGGAATTGCAATTGTACCCCGCCTCAATCGCGGATTCATTACCGATGGTGGAGGCGAGGGATCGATAATTATCTTTGATCTCAAAACCTACCAGCTGATTGGCAAGCTCGCGGCTCTCCCTGATGTTGACGCCATGATTTACGATGCCGACATCGATCGTGTTTTGGTGGCCTCCGGTGACGGCAATGCCTTGATCACTTTCAGCCCCGATGTCGCCCCAAAGACTGGCAAGATCGATCCTCCGATCAAACTTGGTGGTGGTCCTGAATCCCTTACTTCCGATGGCAACGGCAAGGTCTACATCAATCTTGAGGACAAGAACGTCGTCGCGGTTGTCGACCTGAAAGCACGCAAAGTAACTGCGCAATGGCCCGTTCTGCCCGGAAGACATCCTGTTGGAATAGCATTGGACGCGAGTGCTCACAAGCTGTTCATCGGCTGTCGGAATCCACAAAAGCTCATCGTGATGGACGCGGAGAACGGCAAGATTGAAGGCTCTCTTCCCATCGGCGCCGGCATTGACGGAACTGCGTTTTCGAATGGTCACGTATTTGTAAGTTGTGGAGATGGCACGCTCGCGATTGCGAGCAACAAGTCGGGCAAGTTCGAAATTACTCAGACAGTGAAAACCAGGAAAGGCTCCCGCACACTGACAGTTGACGGAGCGAGTCAACGCATCTATTTACCCGCCGCGGATTTTGAGCCTGTTTCCAAGGGTTGGCCGAAGGTCAAGACGGGCACTTTTGCGATTCTTGTATTACAAAGCCTCTAAAACGCAACAAGAAGTAGTAGTTCGTCGAATAGCGATCCAAGCCGACGCGTGCAAGCGCTGAAGAGTTCCATCTGCACGCAGAACCTTCGGAGATTCCTGATGAAAAATCCCCTGTCTGATGCGAACTAGCTGCCCCAAACCCGCACTAGACTGTATGCATGATTTCCTACTCAATTCGCTGTGATCTTTGCCAGGAAGATTTTCGCGGACGCTCTACCAATTCTGCCGCCCTCGTTCGGGAGATGGCCAAGGAACAGGGCTGGAACACGCATATACAGTCTTGGTCAACAGATGTATGTCCGGAGTGTGCGGCACGAAAAATCAGAAATGCACGGCGGGATGAGTTTGCCGCAATGCAGAATTCTCAATCCATGTCACCGCGCACGTAGTGAGAGCCTGCCGAACCACCCTCTTTCGATGCCCGAAGAGGAGTCTCCTTGTTGTCATTTCAACCTGGTGTGCCAGGTAGCTTTGCCTATTTGTGCGCACGTGCGGCCCAGCCGAGCATCAACAGTCCGCTGGCTGCAATCCAGCTTCCGGCCACCCGTACTGCGATTTTTGCCCATCCAGCCTGCAATCTCACAACGAATGCGGAGACGAGAGCGATCAGAGCGAATACAGCAAAGGATAGACCAATAAGCGCGAGAATTGCGGTACCGGCATCTCCCATGCCGGCGCCATTGGTGTACCCGTGATAAGCGCCGAGCAGCGCCGCAAGAGCGGTCAGCAACTTCAAAGAAGTCCTGGCATTGAACGCGAGCAATCCCCCAAGTAGGAGGAGCCAAAGAGCAGAGAGCGCCGCGCTTCCACCCCACGTCGATGAAAACAGGCCGACTAGACCTCCAGCAAACCACGCCAACGGCAACACGAAGAGCGTTCGGCGACCGAATTCCGGACCACGAAGACCAGAAAACAGCGCCAATGCAAGCACCGCGGCAATATCTTCGGGACTCATGAAGAAGTGAACAACACCGTCGTAAGCAGGCCCCATGCCAGTTGAATTCAGATGCGCGTGTGCTGGCATTGTTGTTAGGAGAAGCACGCTGATGGCGAACGAAACTGCTGGTATTCGCGAGAGCCTGAGGGCGTCGTTCATAGAATAGAACTCCAGTCTAACAAGCTTCCACCGGCATCGTGTTACGCGACGAGAGTCGGCGTGGCTTTCAAGGTTCACCGCACTCCCTCCGATGGAAGAGGAACAGGCTTTGCAACTGGCGCAATGGCCTTGGAATCCATAGGCGTCTTAGCGGGAAGCTCAACTTCATACTTGCCTCGCATGGTTTGGTATGCTTTGTCCCATTCGTTTTTCCGCTGCTCTGCAAGCCATGCAGTCTTCACATCAATCGCGACTTCATCGACCGAGGGAACTCGTCCCGGAGTAATTGACTCGATAAAGACAAGGTGCAATCCATAGCCGGATTGTAATGGTCCTTGCCATGAACCTGGTTTAAGTTTGAAGACCGATTCCGCGAAATCGGCCCCGAAGTCCTTCGCGAGATCGTCGGAAGAGCTATTCTCATATTTGTTCTGCAGCATGAAGCGATCGCCAAATAGAGAGGCAACGCGCGCGTTCTCCGGCTGATTCGCCAGTTGCTTCAGCGCTGCCTTCGCATCAGCCATGGTTTGATCGCCGCGATGATCCGGTGAGAAGTAGAGATGCCGAAACGTCAGTTTGCCAGGCTGGGCGAAGCGCTGCTTGTTCTTTTCATACCAACTATTTAGTTCCGTTTGGCTGGGTGCGTGCGAGTTGGCCACATTTTCAGACAGGAATTCCATTTTCTGAGCCATACGCCGTTTGACGATCGTGTCATCCTTGTCCAGCCCCATGCCGAGTGCTTCACGGTAGAGAACCTCATCGCGAACCCTGTCTTCCACCAAGCGTGAAAACTCCTCGGGTGTCGGCGAACGATGCCATTGGGACATGTAAAACAATTCGAGCTGATTGAGATCTGCCTCTGTCAGCCGAATTCTGTAAGAAGTGTTGCTCGAATGGCCGCGGTTCATGTAGCTGGAAACAGAGAATAGAACTGCTCCTATCAACAGGAAGTGAACAAGCGGTTCGCGCAGCCATCTCGCTCGAGTTGTCGACGGAGATACGTGCAGCCCACTTGATTCAGCCTTGGACTGCACTTCTTCCAGAGCGGACGTGTCTGACTTCATCGGAACACGTTAATTCTTCTGGCTGGCAGGTGTATACCAGATCGGTGAAGTCCAGGCTCGCTGCTGAACCGTGGCCGGCACCGTCGGGTTGGGCGGTACTCCCAACTTGGCAGCCCAATACGTTGACCAGCGAGGGGTTGGGATCTCAAGCACGCGGGCGTAATAGGTTGCGCTGGCTTTTGGATCGAAAGCGGGATCAGTCCACTGACCTACCAATTCCGTGGCTCCAATGGAATTGGTATAAGTCGCGTTTTTGATATCAACCGTATTTCCCACCGCAGGAAGTTTTCCTGTCTTCGGATCAACCTTGCGTTCGTCGCTCCATAAAACGTCGAAGACCTTTTCCTGGCTCTTCCCGTTCTTCGTCGTGATCTTTACGATCTGTATGCGATCGAGGTTACCGCTGTTTGGATCCTTGATCGCGTGGAGTATAAACGTAGGCGATGTCGTTGCTGCCTGTACGGGCAAATCTCCACCCATAGGCACGCCGCCATCGTAAGCCGTCTTCACCCAATCTCCGTCACGCGTAATGTCCTTGGGGTAATTCCAGCCGGCAAACATGCGGACCTTGATGCGAACTCCGGAAGTCCCAAAGGTCTCCTTGCGTTTCATGGCGGCGAACAATGCTTCGCGAGTATTCTCTTCTGCCCAGACTCCGGTTAGTCCTCCAGATCCCAGTGCTGTTGGTGGTTCGCCGCCAACCGACGTGGTCGCGCTGATAACCCTCTTTGGATCGTTATCCTGATATCCATGGGAACCCGGGTAGTTGCTCGCTTCCGTCGAAGAAAGTGCCGAGTGGAAATCAGTACCAGCCTCGATGCCATACTTAAACGGATTGACGCCTAACGTCTCCTGCAACTGCTGTCCTACCCCGTAAGCCTGCCGTATATAGCTTCCAGTCGCTGATTTAGCCGGAGTGGAGGTGCCAATCAAATACTTCCACATTTCAAAATTGGCGAATTCATCGGTGGGCGAAAGCGCAGGACTGGTATCGCTCTGCCCTTTGCCCTGGATGATCTCGGCCAGCGGTTCGTTCATCATGCGACGCTCTGCGTAATCCTTCGTGATCGGCTTACCTGACATGTCGCGCGTGCTGAACATCATGCCGTTGCTTGCGTTCCCATTATGTGGAACAGCTATAACTTCAAGGCCCTGCTTGCGCTGTTGTTCCAGGTAACGCCAAAGATTTTCGGGATCCAACGAGTCGAAGGCCGAATAGGGAATTGCTGGCCCCTTGTCCGCAAAGATCACACAGCGGTGAAGATTTTGGAATTCCGGCGCTGACGTCCATTCAAATGCGATGAAGGATGTGAATTTCCCGGGATTGTTGTATTTTTCGGCGACTGCCGTGTAAAGATCCCACGTCGAACGAAGCAACTTGGGATCAGAAAACTCGGGCAGCGGTTTGTTACTTACAAAGGTCCCGACTACCTTATGAAAAGCCGCAGCCGAAACTGCTGGATCCTTGCTCGTCATCGTGCTGTACCAGTCGGTCTTTGCGAATGGGCCGTTCGGATCGACTGTTTGTGGTGCTACACCAAGATATTCGGCGTGATCGGTGAGCGCAAGAAAATCGAGCGGCGCCATACGCTTCTGCGGCTTACCGAAATACTCGACCGTCTCTCCCATCGCGTAGCGATAGGCATCATCTGGCGTGGTTCTGGTGCCCAGGGCGAAGGCGTCCATGGAATAGCCACTGTGGAGGTGGAGGTCTCCAAAATATGCGTTTTTCAATGGATTACGGGGAGGCCGCGTGGCCGCGGATTGGCTGGGCTGAGGTTGACTCGCCTGAGTGTCCGTAGGTCGCTTATTGCAGCCCACTGTAAAGAACGTAACGCCAGCAATGGTTACGACCAGACAGAACCGTGTCATCTTGCGCATCGCCATTTTCTCTCGCAACGGATCGTGCTCCAGACTCAATTATCGATTGCACAATGATACGGGTGCCCGTCACTTGATGCCAAGGCAAAACATGTGCCTAACCAGTCGTCGATTGGGCCCATCTTCAAAGTCTAAATGGGGAGTTCAACTGCGATTGTCTCGTCATCAGAGAACGAGCAGTTCCCCGCGACGGGATAATGTTGCGCGCCCGCCATACGTGAGCGTTCGCAACTCTAACTAAGAGGATGGAAAAGATTGGTCGAGCCAGGGCAACAGTGAAATCAGCGCCTAAAGTATTAGGCCCTGAATCTTTGCGGCGTTGTGAGGATATTCAATCGAGGGGTGCGATGCTGACAAGTGATCGGCTCAATAGATCGGGGTCCGTTGACTGATACTCAACGGACCCCGATGTTTCTAAAGCTAGCAGGTGAATGACGATTACCTTTCCAACGGTGCTATTTGCAAGCGCCGGCAGCCGAGGAAGAGTACCCCCAGTAGGAAGAATAGTCATCGCGCACAGCTGCTTGCCAGCCCTTAAGGTTGGTTGTGTGACCCGCAGGCATAGCAAATTTATTCGTTGAAGTTGAATCGTACCAGTGGTTGCCAGAGCCAGTGAAGTTCGTCGTAAAGTGGCTGAAGTCGCCGCTGGACAAGTAGGTCTTGAACACGTTTTGGCCACTACCGCTGCTTTGCATGATGTTGTTCTTCAGCGTGGTGTTCTGGGTGTGTAGCGTGTACGACGAGTGAGACTCCCAATCAACCTGGTATCTTCCGCCCGGATTACCGGCAACGAAGAACTGCGCACCCTTTCCTGAATTGCCGCCGTTCCCGTAGAAGGTATTTCCAGTCGCTGTGAAGTGGTCGGTATCGATGACGTTTACACCGAGATCTCCAGAGCATAACGCGCTGCTGTTAAGTGCGATCGGTCCCGGGTTCGCCTCGAGCTGAAGATTGGCAACTCTATTTCCGATCAAATGTACGTTGCTGATCGTGATGTTTTTGTTGTCAGTGTCAAACCACAGGCCCTGAGCGTAATTGCCTACCGCGCGTAAACCCGAAATCGTACCGGTGTGCAATCCCATTAGCTTTAAACCGCCCATGCCCCAGTCGTAGAAACTGCCCATCGCGCCGCGCCAATTGTTATAGGAGGCTTCGTTGTTAATGTAGTGAGCGTTCTTGTCATGAAAACCCCCAAAGCCCACTCCTCCATTGTGATTCGCAATGGAGTTCTGAACAGTAATCCCGTTGCTGTTATTAATGCCGAGTCCGCCCCAACTGTTCCACTGCACCAAAACGTTATCGAAGAGCACATTCGAGCTGCTGTTAACATTTGCTCCGCTTTGGTTAATGCAGGTAGTAGCGTGCTGGAAGACCATGCCCCGGAATGTGACATTGCTGCGCCCCGACACGTTCAACGTACTGGAACGCACCGCAGCCTCTACTTTCGCAGTGCTCATATTCGTTCCGGACTTTGGCCAGACTCGTATAGCATTCGCGCCCTCATCTACATAAAACGTTCCAGCATGCATGGAGGAAGCTGACAAAACTTGCGTCATTAAGACGTTGTTGACGAAAACCATCTCTCTGCGGCGAATGATTGTCGGCATCTTGCTACCAGGCCAGCCGCTCGGTACCGAGCAAAGACCGAAATTGTAATTCCATGTGTAGGAATAAATCGACTGGTTACTTGAGGCATGAAATGGATGAGACAGGACATCGGAACCCGAGACGGTGACGGTACCTGTCGTCAAGGCTTCAAAAGTAATGGGTGCTGCCGTGGAACTAGTCTGTTCTATATTCAAAGTTTCTCGATACTCGCCGGGACTAACTAGAACCTTTGTTGCTAGGCCTCGTGAACTGTTGATGAGTGCTTTGTCGACGGCTGCTTGAAGGGTCCTTAACGGTTGCCCGATTCCCACGTTGACGTCTGAACCGGTGTTTGCATCGACTGTGAGTACGGTACCCGCTGTGCCTTGTAGGTCAGCGATGTTCGCCTGCGCTAGTGCGCTAATGGAAGGCACTAGTGCGATGGCGGAGAAAGTTAGCGCGACTATAGTTTTCATGAACTTCATTGGTACCCCTAAAAGTGAACTGTGTGCGAGCAATTCTCCAATTGATTGATGGCTCTGCAGTCCGTGTCGATCCGTGCGAACATGTGCATCGGAATGTCGTTTATCCATCCATTGGACAGAGTCGAAATCATTCTTTTGCGCAACCCAGTCAATTGAGATCTTGTACCGATTTTTATCACGAAGTTGCCCGCAATTGTGAAGACTTATACAACTTTCTTGACCAATAAAAACGCCCGTAAACAAACTTCCAGGGAACGTGTAAATGCTACCCGTACACTGCGCCGATCTTACATTCTGTCGATGTCGCCAGTGCATATTTCAGTGGTCCCCTGAAGCTTGTTTGAAGCCGGAGAATATCGCGCTCAAACGAATTATCTGGGGCCGAGCGCCTCATTAGAAAATCGCGTGTCAGAGTCGCGCGCGACATTCGAATACGCAGTCAGACATCGCGTGAGATCGACTCACGTCGCGATATACGAATGCGTGATGTCTCAATGCGAGATGTGCCATCGCTGAATCGTTCACAAGACGCGCAATGGGACGCCTGAAAGCATAAGTGTGAGTTAGCGACAACCTTGCATCGACGACTTATGTGCAGAAAAAACAAATTGCGGAAGTCACTAACAAGGCAAACAAGTTTAGTTAGTGCTGCCGACCGATAAGAGTTGTGAACAAGATACTCATCCACCGATGGATCGTGCCTAACTCCAGTTAGTTACACGTCTTTGTGATGATCATGAAACTCACTTAGCATGTCGATATGTCGGGAGGGTAATCATGTCTTCACAAGCATGCGTCAGCACTCTACACGTCCTAAAGGTTGCGATCTCTCGGGCACAACTAGAAATGCCGTAGATAGTCTGGCTCGCGCTCTAATCGCGAGCGGGACAAGGTACACATCTGGCGTAATGCGAATGTCAGTAGTTAGGATAGCGACATTCAACGCGAAACTGGGACGCCGAGGCGGCGTCCCAGTGCAAAGCGAAAAAGTCGGCACGCTTTAGGTAAAGATGATTTGCGCGCCTGCAGCTTTCTCATAGAATTGCCCAACGGAAATAATGCCATCGACCTCTGGGCAAAAGTTCGCCGGTTTCAAATGAAACATGTCAACGGTGGCGCGGCACGCGTAGATCTCGCAGCCAGCGTCGTGAATCATCGTGATGAACTCTCTCACGGGAGGTATGTCGATCTTTTCCATTTCCTTCTTCATCATCGACGTTGCAAAGGCCGACATTCCCGGTAATGCACCCAGCAGGGTTGGCATATGCATCCCAGGGTTTCCTACTGTGGCTACCTTGAGATGGTCCATCCTTTTGTCTATGACCGCGTCCAACCCAAAGAAAGTGAAGAAGAGCGATGCTTCGATGCCCTCCATGCGTGCGCCATTTGCCATGATCAGTCCTGGATACACACCTTCCAGCGATCCGCGGGATACGATGATGGACACCCTTTGAATGGGCTGCGGTTCCGTTGCTGGTGCGCCTTGAGGACTGCTCAACGGTTGATCGAATGTAGCTTGTGTCATCTGTGTCTCTCCTTCTAGATACAGCCCTTTGGTTTTGGCAGTCCCGCGATCTTGGCTGCGCGCTTGGCGGGGCCTTTCGGAAAAATCTGATACAGCGTCTTCGTATCCACACCGCTCTCCTTCGTCAATCGGCGGATAGAAGGCGCATCTCCCTCTTTAGCGAATACGCTTCGCATGAAGTTGATGACAGCCCAATGTTGTGGGGTCAACTGCAGAATGCCTTCGCTGGCGGCGATCTGCCGCGCTACTTCTTCGTTCCAATCATTCGCATTCGCCAGATGACCATCTTGATCGAGCGCAAGTGTTGTTCCATTGATGCTCATTATTTCCATGTTTTACCCTTCCGATATTTGAGTGCCGGCCATGCCGGCTGCTATGTTGCGTGTTCCGACTACTTTCAAAAATTCGACAAGAGTCGCGACTCCGCGACGAGCGTCGGGAGAATTTATTTCCCGGACGATTTCGAAAAGAGACTTATTGACGTTCATCGTTGCCTGCACCCTGCCGAACCCGTGCAGAATTGACTCAAGAGCCTGGAGGGATTCGGGAAGAGTGAGTTCGCGCAGCAGTCCGACTAGATGTGGAACGCTCTTCTCAATCTGTTTCAGATCGCCATCGGAGTGCGAGGTCATCAATGCGTCGCCTATCCTCATACCAGCAGCGGCAGCGTTGAAATAACCTTTCGCCTGCAGAGCTCCGCATACTGTCGTCGTGCGCTCGAAGAGATCGCGGGCGATCGGCTGCGCGTCTTTGATGAAGTCAGCGGCACTCCCCAACTGATGCAACGTCTCTGTCAGCAGCTTTGCATCGAGAATCGCAGTCCGAAGCAATTCGCCAAGCTCTTTCGGCTGCAGGTCCATCGAAGTACAGGTATTCGTAACTTCTCTGAGCGCGTCCTTGGCCACTATGGTCAAATCTGATACCAGGTCTTCGGCTTCATTCCGCAGGCGCCTTAGGTGGGACAGTTCTTCAAGAATGAGATCCAGTTTGCTCTCGATGCCTGCGACACGATCTTCAAGAACGATTGTGGTGGTCATCGTCAGGCTCGCTTTCCTGCCATCGACATGGCTGAGCCAATCGGCATTTCGACACCGCGGAGAAGCAGATTCCAGTAGGCCCATCGGAACATGAGTTTGCCATAGTGATTGACGCTGCTTTCGCCCAATAACGTGAAGGGTCCGACACCCGGCAACGGATATTCTCCCGGCAATGGTTCGGTCTGATAGTTGAAGTCAATCAGCAATCCTTTGCCGAAGCCGGATTCGATAAAGCAGTTGGTGTGCCCGTCGTAGCGCGAGGGCATTTCGCGGCCCTCAGCATGTTCAAGAAAATTCTGGAAGAGGACATCAGACTGAAAATGGACAACTGAGCCCGCTTTGGAACTGGGAAGATTAGTGGCGTCGCCCAGCACAAACACATTTCCAAGCCCGTCTGCCAGCAACGTTTCCTTGTCGGTGGGTACGTAATTCAACTCATTGCCAAGTCCGCTGCGTTCAATGCAGGGATCGCCCATATTCGTCGGTATAGAAACCAGCAGGTCGTAGTTAACCTCGGAATCGTCCCACGAAATAAGCTTCTTTTCTTTGCTGTCTACGCGGCCCAGGCCGAAGTCCGATGTTACGGTGATCTTCTTGCGATCAAGAAAGTCGCCGAGGATTTCGGATGCCTTTGGTTTTGTGAATGCTCCCGACAGGGGAGTCACCAGATGGAGATCAACCTTGTCCCGCATTCCTCGCTCCGTAAAATAAGCGTCGGCGAGGAAAAGGAATTCCAATGGGGCTACGGGACACTTGATCGGCATCTCGGTAACGCTTACGACCAGCTTGCCGCCCTGCCAACCCTTTAGATATTGGCCCAGCCGGTCGGCTCCGTTGGGAGTGTAGAAGTCGAATTTGCTTTTGCCCCACTCATCGTCCAGAAGTCCTTCTGTTTGTTCGGGATGAATATCCGCGCCGGTCGCGATGATCAGGTAGTCGTATTTGAGAATTGAATGATCCTGCAGAATCACAGCGTTCTTGTCTGTATCAATATGGTCAATCGCGGAAATGAGTACTTTGACTCCTGACGGGAGAAATTGGCGACGTGGTTTGACTGTGTCCTGCAATCGGTATAAGCCGAATGGAATGAACAAGAAGCCAGGCTGGTAATAGTGTTTTTCGGTGGAGTCGACGATGGTGATTTGCCATTCTTGATCGTCCAGGACCTTTGCCAGCTTGTTGGCCATGATTGTGCCGCCCGTACCGCCGCCAAGAATCACTAAGTGCCGCATTATGAGCCTCTTTTGATGGATCTGCTGGTGGAATAAATCCACCAGACTGCGCGAACGTTACAAAAAAGGCGTTTTTCTTTTCGCAGAAAAAGCGCTGATTTATGCGCGAAAAACACGCTTAAATGACGAGCTTTGACATTTTTTGCATGTGATCTTAATCACCAATTGCGAGGTATTTCGCGTCGAGCGGCACTTATCGGAGGGAAGGCGAGCGGGAGCGCAAGTTCTGTCGAAGGGTTGGTCAAAAAGGAATTTGGTTGGCGGTTGCGGAAAATTGGCAGAAGGACTGAGAACCGACCTCTTCAGTCCTTCTGTCTGCCAAGCGTATTGGACTACTCTTTTTGAAAAGTCTATTCGTATCGATAGAGACGAATTTTGATCATGCCGATGCTGCCCTTGGCTAGCGCGGCACGGCCTTCGTCTCCGTTCAGTCGACGTTCCGGGATCCAGGTTCCATTTACATAGCGACCTTCATCGATGGTTGCGACTGCGACGTGGCCGGGGCCAGATGAATCCAGCGCAAAAGTCGGACTAAAATTTTCTCCAACGAAGAGAAACTCGTCCGGTGCCGTATTGATGATGAGACCAAATGGCCTGGTGTCTTTCGGCATGGAGCGGGAATTGAATGACACTCCACCTGCCATCAAGGACCCTGCAGCTCCTGTCGCAGGTGCTGGCTCGGGTGGACCGAAGGTGAAGGGCCGCTTGATAGTCACCTTGTATCCACCAATCGTAGCGACCTGACTCTCTTCTCCTTCGAGCAACAGCACTCCGGCAACCTTGCCTGCAGCCTGCCAATCCGCCAGTTGAGGCAGCATCTCGCCCAGCGCGCTGTAGGCTTTCGAGACCTGGCCTTCCGCATCGAGATCCTCAATACCGAAGGGCGACCAGGCAATTGCGGAATGTTGTCCAAATGCCCAGAACATGTTTCCAACCTGATCCCTTGCTTCGGGTATGAACAGTGGGTTGCCGGATCGGTTGTAAAGAGCGCAGGTGCCTTTGAAGTCGGGGACGTAGATGTCAGGAGCGTAAAGGTCGACGGAAGGTGCGCCGGCACGCCACACGTCCATTACGCGGGAGACTGGGCCTCCGCTTGGCCAATCGCCAGGCAGTGGTTGTCCGGGCTGTGGTCCCAGCCAGGCATTCACATACATGGGAATGTTGAGTTCGGCCTTGCCTTCGCTGATGACCTTGTGGACGTAGCGCGAATAGTGCCACGCCATGAATACTTCTTCCGCCCAGGGGTCGGTGCCAAATACCTGCGCCCACGTACCCGAAGTCTTGTTGCCGTTGCGTGCCCAGACCTCCTGCATTTCGGGCAGCAGAGTCGCCTTATGCTCGGTGAAGTACTTGATCAATTCTGCTGGAACCGGCTTCGCCCAGGCGGCGTCCGCGAGCGGAGAACGATCACGGCTGTCGCCCAGCAGACCAATCTCATTCTCCACCTGGATCATGATGACCGTGTGCTGAGGATCGACCTCTTTGATGTGTCGCATCAAGGCGCGAAAGGCCTTGGCATCGGCCATCATTGAGGCTTCGCCCAACGGCGTTAAGGGCAGATCTCGTTGTCCTTCCCACATGTCAAAAAACATGGAGGGGGGTCCGCTGGCGGGTCGCTTCTTTTGTTGAACAGGGAAGCGTTTGGTATTCGCTTTCACCCAAAGAGGCGCGTAGGTTGAATCGCCGTTCTTCCAGGATCCGAACCAGATGAGTACGAGGCGCATGTTTCTCTTTCGCGCCTGCTGGATTTGCGCATCCACCAATGCGAAGTCAAATTTGCCCTCTTCCGGCTCCATGAGCTCCCAACTTACGGTGCCGATGACCGTGTTGAGGTGCAAGGCGCTCAGCTTGTTCCAGACCGGTTCCATGTACTCGATGCTGGAAGCGCTGGAATTGTGTAACTCGCCCGCGAGCATGATGTATGGCTTCCCCTCCACGAAGAACTGCGTTGCCGCACCGTTTTTCTTGATGTGCGGCAGAGTTGGTGCATCGCCACCCATTGGTGCGGTCTGGGCCGTGGCGCAGATTCCTGTAACGCTTATTACGCCGAGTAGAAAAATTGCCAAATGCTTCACGAGATAAGTCTCCTATCTATTCCGGTCGTTCGAACTGCCAAGACAACGAATTAGCGACTGCGGTCGCCTGCAGATATCGGTTCGTCGCCAGCCGACATTGCTGCCCGGAAGGCGGAGCACTTGCGCTTCACCCACAGATGCGGCTGGTTTCGATGATGCAGCCATGCTAATCCAACTGTTGGTGTTATCGGAGATAAGGTTTGAAGTTACGGATGAGCTTACTGCTCAAGGGGGAGTATCCATGAGCATACCGGGGAGATGCTTTACAAAATAGATCGGAGACATGGTTTACACCATGGCGGAGAACAGTTGGCTTTCCCGGCTTTGGCTTGACGCATGAAGATGCGTTTATGCCTTGGAAAGAGACTCGAACCGTGGATCAGCGCCTGCAGTTCTTATCGAGCTATCAGAAGGAAGAAATGTCCGTGACCGATCTTTGCCATGAGTACGGCATCTCGCGTCCAACTGCTTACAAGTGGATCAAGCGTTACGACGAGGTTGGGCCTGCGGGCCTGCTCGATCTTGGCGCTCGCGGCACAGTTCTCCGTCCGCAACATCCGGCGAGATCGAGAACGAGATCCTCGCGCTACGGAAGCGGTTCCCCTCCTGGGGGCGCAAGGAAGCTCCAGGCGCGGCTTGAGCGCATGAACCCGAACGTGAACTGGCCGGCGGCAAGTACGGTGGGGCAGATCCTTAGAAGAGCTGGGCTCACCAATCCAAAGAGGAAGAAACGGCGCGCCACGCCCAGCTCGCAACCGTTCTCGATGGTCACAGCGCCCAATCAGCTTTGGTGCATGGATTTTAAAGGGTACTTTCTGACAGGCGTTGGCTATCGCTGCGATCCGTTCACCATCACCGACGCGCACAGCCGATTTCTGATTCGCTGCCAGGCAGTCGCACGCATGGACCTCGCCCAGGTAAGCGCCGTTTGTGATGCGGCGATGCGAGAGTTCGGCGTGTCGAGTTGGAGGAATTCAACAGTTCAGACATGAGATTCCGTCTGGCGATTCGGACGTGAACGCAAGCTCCATGGAAGGTCAATCCACGCGGTAAAGGTGAATCCTTTCTTCGTGCTCGACCGCAATAAGCTTGCCCGAAGGCGAAAGAATCGCTGACGTGTACGCCGGTCCGTCGATTCGGGCTAGGATTTGCCGAGAAGCTACGTCAAAGAGGGCTATTCTGCTGTAGCCGAAAAGACCGTCGAGTGCTCCGTCGGTGTAGAAGTGGGCTCCCACGCATGTAGCGAGAAAGCGAAACGGTTCTGACACGGATAGGTCTCCAGTGCAGTTGCTATAGTCCGGTGTCCACTTCTCTTCGGACACGGGCGCAATCTGTCCATTGGAATCCTGGCTCGTAAGACGCCCGTGATTATCGAAATACCAACGTCCAGATGAGCTGACTTTCCATGCTGATCGGTTGTCGGGTACAACTGACCCTGCCGCTTGGAAGATCTCTCGCTTATATGGGTCGGTGGGAATGCCGTTGGACGGAGGTGTGTCTAGCTTCCGATCGAGAACGAGCTTGCTTGGAAGTCCCTGATAGAATCGACAGCTCTCTTCAATAGAAGTGTAAGAACAGAGAGCAAAGTCAGAGTTTGACGATCGCGACGGCGGAATGAAAATCGAGCAAGCGACATTCTCCATTGGACATTTCATCGTCTCTTGGGTCCGCAGTTCATGGTCGAGCAAATTGGCCTCGCCTCCGTGTCCAACGAGCAACGTTCCTGAGGGTCCCGGAAGAAATCCGAAGGCGAAGTCGCTCCAGACCGACCGAACATGGCCGGCCGTGTCAAAGACAGCAAGTTCCGTTGGAGATTTTCGATCTTTTGCGCTGGGGCTATCACAAAAGAAAATCAGCCAGGCTACTAGATGGTCTTCGTCGGTCCAGACCATTTGATTTACAAAGGTTCTCCACTTTACGTCACACCCGTGCGGATCCGGCTTGAGTGCGTCTAAGCGGATTGTCTGAAAAGGCCTGGGCCTTCCCGTCGCGAACGCAGGAAGGGTTAAGACGACGAGGAGACCGATAAGGAATTTGAGTTTCATTGGCCTAACAAAAAGAATCTGTGCTGCAGCCAAGCCAGTCGACTGCCGCTCTCGATAAGGATAATCCTCCGAATAGAATCAGTCCGAACTTGAAAGTCTCCCACACCCCTTGGAAATCCCTGCGGGGATTCCCACATTACCACGGCTTCGACGGCGACTATCATGTATCTGAAGACCGGCAAAGGCCGCCGAAAACCCGCAGAGCCACTCTCACCGCAAGGGGCTTGTAAACCATGTCCCCGCTCTAAAACGTAAAGGATGTCACCGGTGCTCTCATCTACCGATAAGGATCGACGCGATCGCATGGGCAAGGATCCGCGAAATTCGAGAAAGGAAGTTACAAGGTTCACTTCAATGTGGTGTGATTGACAACGGGCGATCATAGAACCGACGAAACGCAGCGCGAATTCCGTTCCGGGCAGCAACAAATAAGCCTGGAGACGGTGTGGATGAGCGTATGAGAACTGGCCTGTTGCGTCACTTAATGAAGAGCATGTTGATTCTCCTGCTCACCAACGCAGGTTGTGTGATGGCGCCGGCGCTGGATTCGCCGGAGTATCACGGGAAGCCATGGAATGGCCCGGTTGCATCTACGAAAGTCCTGCAGATTGGAAACAGTACTCTGCAAGTCGATTTTGGTCCGGGCGATTTTGATCTGAAGCAGGATGAAATCGTCCGTTGGGTTGAAACCGCAGGGCGGGCGATTGCGGCCTACTATGGCAAGTTTCCTGTTGCGCGTGCGCGCGTCCTGATATTGCCGATTGCGGGAGAAGAGGGAGTGTTGACCGGAACGACCTGGGGCGATGTGGGCGGGTTTCCTGCTTTCGCAAGGATGCGGCTGGGACAGCACACGACCGCAAAAGACCTGGAAGACGACTGGACGATGACGCACGAATTTGTGCACATAGGTTTCCCAACCTTGTCAGAGAATCACCATTGGCTTGAAGAAGGCCTTGCCACCTACGTGGAACCTATTGCAAGAGTGCAGATTGGCACCCTTACGCCGAAACAGATATGGGGAGACATGCACCGGGACATGCGGAAGGGGGAGCCGGGCTCTGCCGACAAGGGACTGGATCAGACGCACACCTGGGCCAGCACATATTGGGGCGGCGCTCTTTACTGCATGATGGCGGACATAAAGATCCGGCAGGAGACTGGTAATCGCAAGGGGCTGCAGGACGCTCTGCAAGCCGTGCTGGCTGCGGGAGGGACGATTGATCAGGATTGGCCCATAGAGAAGGCCCTAGCCGTGGGAGACAAGGCCACGGGCACCACCGTGTTAACCACGCTGTATGGCACGATGGGTGAGAACTCAAAAACTGTCGATCTCGATGCCGTGTGGAAAGAACTCGGAGTGGGAGTTGAGAATGGTGTCGTGATTCTCGACAATAAGGCGCCACTCGCCAGCATTCGAGAGCGAATTACATCTCCTGCGTTGCGGGCCGCTGCGAAGTAACCACGTTCAGGAGAGCGGTTACGCCATTCTCCGCAGCAATGAATGTGAAATTCGCTGTTCTACTTTGCGGAGGAGTCCAATTCCTGTTTAGTAACTTCGCTCGCAGGATCTAGCACTCGATCCGTCTGGGCTCGGGCTTTTTGCCGCAACTGCTGATATTCCGCCAACGCTTTCTGCTGCCCCGCTGTGTCTCCCAAAGACTTGTCTACCTGCGCCAGGCGGTACCACGATACTTCGTTACCGGGATTCAATTCGATTGCCTTTTCGAGCTGAACTTTTGCGGGCTGGGGTTTTTGTTGCGCGACCAGAACAGCGGCTAAGCCGATATGGGCCTCTTCAAAGCCGGGATAGTCTTCCAGTGCGCTTTCAAAGAGTTTTTGAGCTTGATCCAGTTCGCCGGCATTCCGGTGCATCTCTGCGAGTTCGTAAGTGGCGTTGCCATTGTGTGGATCCAACGCCAGTTCCGCTTCGAATTCTTTTCGCGCCTCGGCAATGTCTGCTGGTGAATTTGCCTGCCGCGAACGGGCAAGCATCGTCCGACCAATGCGATAGTGAACGCCGAGTCGTCGTGGCTCCAGCACCAGAACCTGGTGATACTCGTCGATGGCATTGTTGTATTGACCTTCGCTCTCATAGGCTTCCGCCGCGGCAAGATGCCGCCAGACCGAATTCGGCGCCTCACGCCTGAGCTTCTGCATGTTCAGAAAGGCGGAATTTCCATAGACTCTGCTCGTTTGGTAGAGAACTTCGGGATCGTTCGGAAAGGCGGTATCCAATTTCAGCGCAACATCGACGGCCTGGTTATCGCGTTGCAAAGCAGAATACGCACGCATGAGCTGCAGGCCGCACATCCGTTTGACGGAAGGTTCAGTTGCCTGCTGGAAGCCGGTTTCGAGATTCGGGAGTGCTTCTTCATACTGACCGAGCTCTGAGAGAGAGAGAGCCAGCAGCGTGTTCAGGTTCGGAAGTCCCGGCTTGAGTTTTTCCGCCTGTCGGATCTCTGCAACTGCTTTGTCGAATTTCTTCTCGGTAAAGTAGATGACGCCCAGGGTGGCATGAATCTCAGCGATAGAAGGCTGCAATTTCTCCATCGCTACAAAGCTCTTTTCCGCCTCGGCATAGTGACCACTCGCCATTGCTTTCTGGCCGTCCTCTGCGTACTTCTGCATGAGTTCATCGTTGGTCGACTGAGCAAAGGCAGAGGGTATGGACAGGCAGAGTACAAGCAGGGCACCGGGGAAACCGCGACGGGATTTGATCATGCGGGCCAGTTTATCTCGGTCAAAAAATATCCGCCACTCCATGATGGAGTGGCGGATTTGGATGGCTTTGATTAGAAGGTTAACTTTCCGCCTAATTGAATGATGCGTCCAGGGGAGGCCTGAGTGATTTGTCCAAACTGTGCATCTCCAAATCCATTGTCGACACTGGAGCCACCGCCAGAGCCACTTGCCGTGAATCCGCCCACGTTGACGTTGTATTGAGGATGGTTGAAGGTGTTGAACGATTCCACACGCAGGGAGAAGAGCACGCTCTCCCAGATGGGGAAGTTCTTGATGAACCCCAGATCCCAGTTGTTGATGCCGGGCTGCGTTAGGAGATTTCGACCGGTATTGCCGTAGACGCCGATGCGCTGGTTGATAAAAGCACTCCGTGTTGAATTGCTTTGTAAGGCTCTTGGTGAATCCATGCCTGGGATTGCAGCCCGGAACCAGGCTGGCGCGTTGTGCCTGGGTGAACAAAAGGCCTGCCACGTCAGTTGCCCCAATCGAATACGGGAATCCTTGTTGGAAGGTTGCGATTCCAGTGATTTGCCATCCTCCAATGG
The DNA here is from genome assembly GCA_963797255.1 of uncultured Acidobacteriaceae bacterium. GTDB lineage: Bacteria > Acidobacteriota > Terriglobia > Terriglobales > Acidobacteriaceae > JANXZS01. Next base: position 7,784 of record CAWCOV010000037.1, on the reverse strand, counting down.
CAAGATCGACACCTCGGTTGACGGACGATCCAAACTTCTGGCCGCGTCCGAATGGCAGTTGATAGACGAAGCTGGCGACGAAGCGCTGCCCCACGCTAAAGTCGGAAAGACCGTAATCTTTCTGCGGATTGTGATTGTCCTGGAATCCTTGATAACCGGAGCCGGATGCGCCGATGCCTGCGGTAGCCGACTTGTCATCCATGCTCTTGGCCCAGGTATAAACGGCGGTTCCCGCCAGGTTGGCTGAACGATGTTCCACCTTTACGTTCATGCCGTTGTAGTTGGAGTAACCATGCCAATCGCTGTTGATATAGAACTGGGTGAAGTGCTGGTAGGGCAACCGGGTGCTTGTTGGGGCAATGGTGGGTTACATCGGAGGGATCTTTCTGGCAGATAAGGAAGATCGGCATCCGGTATGCCATACGGCTGGGCGATTTGACGCCGGTTGAGGAAATGGGTTCCCTTCGTTCCGATGTAGTTGATTTCAAGGGTTGTGTTCCTTGCCAGCTCTCGCTGAGCGCCCAGAGACCACATCTGAATGTACGGGTTGATCGGATTCTCCGATTGGATGACAGCGATAAATGTCAACGAATTCGGGTCAACGGGGCCCAGCGTGTCGTAGGGAACAAACAGATTGTTCGTCAACTTTGGAGCCTTGGGATTATTGGTGGGAGATAGATTGGTGCGGTTACTATAAGGGTACAAATCTCCGGAGTCGTCAATTTCACGACCTTCCGAGGAGTCCCAGAAGATTCCGTAGCCGCCGCGAATTACAGCCTTGGCACTTGGCAAGCGGTAGGCAAAACCAAAGCGCGGGGCAAAGGGCGTCTTGGAAGCCGGCTTTGGGATGTTCGAACCGCAATACCTGTAAACTCCGTTGCCCTCAGGAGCGACTCCATTCGTCGACAGTGCTGTATCGGCGTAGCACATTCCTCCGAGCGGATTCTGTGCATCCAGCCAGAAGAAGTGATTGTGCGTCTTCGTATGGAGCGGCGCGGTAGTCCCAACGAACGCCGACGTCCAAGGTCAAGTTAGGTGATGCTTTGAAACTGTCCGTAATGTAAGGGGCGAAGTAGCTGAATTGGTGTACCTGGGGATTGCCCGCCTGGTCGGTTGGGCTTTGCGGACCGGGCTGATAGGTGCCAACGTTGTTGTAATAGCCGAGCAGGAAATCGGCCATCTCGTTTCCGGTACCGCATGCGACTGTGGGACAACCAACGCTGTTGGTTACAACGGTACTTGGGTTAAAGCCGTAGTCACCAAGAAAGTCATCCGCCAGGTTGCGCTGGAGTTGCCAGGTGCGGTAATCGACCCCCATTCCAATTGTGTGCCTTCCTTTGACCATGGAGAACGAATCGGCAAATTCCCAAGCCGGTTGTGCGCTGCCGGTATAGGCATTGCCTGAACCGCCGGTTGGTCCATAGTTGCTGAAACCGACGCTGGGATAGGTTAACTGGAGTGGTCCAAAAGGTTTGGAAGGTACCCGTTAAACCGAGGGAACTAACAAAATCTGCCGACGGCGTGAGCCCCGGAGCCGCGCCTTGCGGTGCTGTCGCGTGAAGATACCCGAAGCGGAAATTGTTAACCTTCGTGGGACCCAGATTGATGGTGTGAGAGAATTGCCAGTTCGTCTGGTCCTCATACAGGGCCAGAAAAGCGATATTGATATTGTTTGAACCGTTCAGGAACTGATTGTTGTAGTTCGATTTCGTAAAGCGACCGAAGACCTGCCCAAACTTGCCCAGATTCTGATCTCCGCGATAGGTTTGCTGGTTGGAGGTGAGAGGAAAGCCAACGTTGACCTGGCGGTTGATGACTCCCGGGGCGGAATTCGGAGGTGCCAGGCCCGGAGTTGGAGAAGCAAAGAACGGATTGGCGAGTACCGTCAGTGCCAACCTCGAATTGATGCGATCCGAAGGGATCTTGTTTCCGGGGAATGGCAGTCCGGTTTGCGGGTCAATGGGCAAGCAGTCTTTGTTGAGCTTGAGATTCGTCTATGCACTCCGGTGTTCCAAATACCGGAAGAGGCTCAGCCGAAAAGTCACCCGGTCAAAACAGGAGGGTTCGGAACTGAGTCGCGGATGGTACCGCCGCTTGTGATCCGCCATCCTTCATAGTTCGCCAGCCAGAAAGTCTTGTTGCGCCCGTCATACAGCTTGGGAATATAGACTGGGCCACCGGCCACAAACCCGAATTGGTTTTGTCGCAGAGGTGGGATCGTGGTCTGGAATGGTCCGCGTGCGTCGTATGCGTCGTTTCTATTGAACTCAAAGATGGAGCCGTGCAACGAGTTCGTGCCGCTCTTGCTGATGATGTTGATCTGGTTGGCGCTGAATCCATATTCAGCCGAGTAGTTTCCGCTCTGAACTTTGAACTCCTGGATCGCATCCTGCGACAGGATGACAGCCGGAGTAACCAGCGACGTGTCCGTGTTGATCAATCCATCTAGCGTGTAGTTGTTTGATTCCGGGCGGCCGCCGTTGATGCTCATGGCATTGCCTTGCCCTGAGCGCATGGTGCCCTGCTCGCCGCCTACCGTAACTGCACCGGCACCCACGAGAAGCAATGTCATGAAATTGCGACCGTTGAGGGGCAATGCATTCATCTGCTTGGCGCCGATTTGTGAGGATAGTTCAGCGCTATCCGTATCCAGCTGGACCCCGGCAGCCTCAACGGTAATGGTGTCGCTTGCGGCACCCGGCTTCATGTGGACGTCGATACGGACCTTCTGATCGACGGCCACTGTAATGGTGTCCGTCACGGCCTTCTGGAAGCTGGGAGATTCAACGGTCACCGTGTAGGGTCCGGGATTGAGTGACGGCGCAGAATAGTCGCCTGCTGAACTTGTTTCCGTCGAGTAAGTGATGTTTGTGCCGGTGTTCTTGACTAGAACCTTTGCGCCGGGAACAACTGCGCCTGAACTATCCGTCACCGTTCCGAGGATTGTGCCAGTGCCACCGCCCTGACTATGTGCGAACCTTGGGGAAGCGATCAGTAGCGTGGCCGCAAACACCCATAACAACGCCCAAACACCCGTTCTCCTCTGCTGCATGTCCTGCCTCCTGGACTTCTTCGACTGCTCTTCCTCGCTTTTTTCTGCGCTGCTTTTTACTTTTCAATCGTGCGTCGGGAATTAGTTCTCTATTGAAATTAGTTGCGCGCACTGCGGGTTCGTATAAAGCCGGGATTAAGTTCTTCGCGTTAACATCAGGGGCCCGAAAACTTATCGCCTTGCTGTGTTACCAAGAGGTAAATACAAACTGCCTAATAGGCGAGGACTGTAAATTCCCGGTTTAACAGATGTCAAGGACTTTGATTGCAATTTGGGAACTGTTTCTCTATTGCCGTATGCGATTGAAAACGAATTCTCTTGTCTTTGTATTTCGACTGAAGTTGAGAAGACCTGGCGGGCAGGTTGAGGAGCCGGAAAACAGCAAAACACGCCATCGCACTACAACGATTTAGCGACGGATCTATTGATCTAAAAACTGTGTCATCGTGGCGAGTGAATGCGGAATAGATCCAACAAGTGTCGCGCCTCCACATCGCAAGGCGACTTGACTCAGCGCGCTACCTACTAAAAATGAAGAGAGAAACGCGTGCAGTTGAGTGTGGCCGCATCAAAGTTGCAGCCACAACATGCTCTAAATAACGCTGGGAATTACTGAGCGCTCACTGTCTCGATCGTTGTAGCAGGCTGATTCGCCTTGATGTAGTTGCCGTATCCAACGACAACAGTCGACCCTAGAAGGAAGAACAGGCCGGCAGCGACAAGTGTGCGTGTGCGGACACTGGTGCCACGCCACTCGTGCAACATGATCCCGATGAGTGTGGCAAAGATCATGATGCTGGCCATGTGTAGTGTCCAACTTGAGAAAGTGTACTTGCCCATCTTCGTCTCGCCCATGCTGTAGAAGAAGAACTGGAAGTACCAGGTAATTCCTGCGAGAGCGGCCCAGGCGTAGTTCGCCACCATGGTGCTCATTTGGAGGCGGAAGGTGGATGAAGGATTGTTATCCTCATCCGCCGGAACGCCAAGGAATTGACGCGCCGAGTGGTTGCGCGTCAGCAGCAGGATGCACCAAAGGAAATTGGTGGTGAAGCCACCAAGCATGACAACGATCAATACCGGCAGATTCTGCCAGAGGTCTATCCGGTTGTGCGAGAGCAGTGCAGCCTTGGCAAGAACGGCAATCGGTTTTCCTGCTGACAAACCATACGCGAAACAGGCGCTCATGATTCCTGAAAGAATGGACACGGCAACGCCACGGCCATAGTGAAACTCACTGACGGACGCCTGCTTCTGCTCCTCGGTAAGTTCCTTCTCTTTGGATCGCCCAGCGAACCCGCTGAAGAGAATGCCGACCACGCAGACACCGAGACCCAACAAAATCACTTGTCCGGAACTGCTGTGTGCGATCCCGCTAATTTCTCCGCTGAAGATGGGTGGCATCAACGTGCCGAAGACGGTGCAGAGACCCAGCACCAGTGGATAGGCGAGAGCGAAACCGAGATAGCGGACAGCAAGCCCGCAAGTGAGGCCACCAAAGCCCCACATGCATCCCCAGAAGTAGGCCCAGAAGATGCTGGACGTGGGCGCGGCATGAAGTACGTCACGTACTCCCGGCACGAGAAGCCACGCCATGAACAAAGGTGCGAATATCCAACTGAAAGTGCCCTGGACAAGCCAGTAGACTTCCCAGGACCAACGCTTGATGCCGCGAAATGGAAGATAGCAACTGGCCGATGCGAGACCGCCGAGCCAGTGGTAGATGACTCCAATAAACGGGTTAACTCCCAAGTTTCCCTCTTCCGCGCAGTCTTCTAATCACGAAGCTTGTTCACTCTGAGATATGCCGGTGGCTCGCCCTGCAAATCATAAAGCAGAGAATCAATTCTGGAAACAATACTCCTGCGGCACAGCGTGGTTCGTTTGTGAACCACGCCGCAGGTTGGGAGTTATTTTGTGGTGACAGCAGAAATCGCGACAGGTCCCATTAACCCCGATGGCAACAGCGGCGACTTCGCTTTGTACGGTTTTACGTCTGCGAATGTGTATTTCGTCTTGGCGTCAGGCTGTTGATCTCCGATCAACCTGTTGACCCACGCATTCGTCACCTTGATAGTGATTTGGTTTGCACCCGGCTTCAATGCGCTGGTTGCGTCTACGCGAAACGGCGCGTGCCACACCTGTCCCAGTGACTTGCCATTGACCGTGACCTCGGCAAGATTCTTGACATCGCCCAGGTTGATCCACAGTTTTGTTCCCGGCTTGAACCAATCGGCTGAGGCCTGGACCGATGTTGTATAGGTTCCGATTCCGGAGAAGTACTTCACTCCGGCATCTGAGCTATCGTTCCACGATGCAAGGTTATCCATCGTGACGGTTGCCGGCGCTCCGCGATCGGGCTGAAACGCCACGTTCCACGGACCCTTAACAGTGGCGACCTGCGTCTCCACCTTTGCAGGCAGTTTGTGCGAAGTCTCAGACGTTGCTTTGCGGAACACGACAAACACTGTTCCCCATGGCTCAAGATGCAGAGGAACTGTGGTTCGGCCGTTCGCAATGGTGTAGGAAGCGGGCTCCATCTCGCCAGTCTCCGCATGCCATAATTCCGGAGCTTTTCCGGTGATGCGGAAGCTTGCGTCTACCGTTTCATCCCGCTCATTGCGATTGTCCACGAAGTAGATGTCGCTATCAGCCAGCTTGCGATGCACGAACAGAACCCGCGTATCGCTCTGCGGCTTTGTGTGATCGAAATCCGGAGCAACCGTCATCGCTTTCAATACCGCTTCGGCATTCTGCCCCGCGTATACCTTGCCTTTGCCAACGGTTTGAATTCCGCTGCCGCTGCCGAACAGTGCGTCGTTGATCTTCTTGAACTCTGCCTGATCGTCAGCAAGGCTGGGATCATCTGTTGGCTTTTCTCCGGCAACGATGGCGCCATTCTGCACCAGCTTCTGGATCGCCCGCAGCACTGGAAGTGACATGTGTTTGCTGTAAGCATCCAGAACGAGCACTTTGTAATTCATGCCGCTCTTGGTTGTGATTTTGCCGTCGGTAACATTCAATTCATGAATCAGTCCGTCGGCGTTGATGTAGTCGAAGCCGTAGCCCGGCGGCATGTCAGGCGCTTTGTTCGCGAAGATTGCAGTGAGATTCGAGTCTTCTCCGTAGAAGTAGATTACGTCGGCGGCGAAATGTCCCTGCTGCAGAAGATAGCTGGTACGCGCGAGATAGTTGACCCACGGTCCGGCTTGTTCAGCCCAGGTTTCATTGCGATTGAACCACTGCCCGAACGGTCCAAGTGTGAGGCCCGGAGCCTTGCCGACGAGAGGTTGATGAGCGGATTCGTGAATGACGAATCGATTGATGCCGTTGAGGAACTCCTGGTCTGCTGTTGGCTTCAGCGTTTCAGGAGCCCACGCCCACGCCGCTGCGCCCGCCGTCATCGACTCCGCCGCAACTATGTTTTGCCCATAGATGTGCGCCACCGATGCTGATTCGCGATCGTCTGCGTTAAACCCAAACTGCTCCTTGTTTACTCCCGGGAGTTGCGTCCACATTGCACTCATCGGAACGTCGTTCAGCTTCTTCACTTCCATGCCGTCCGCAATGAAGGCGCGACCCGCTTCGTGCGATTCGCCGTAGTGGCCCATGCCGCGTTCTTTGATAGATGCCTGCACCTGCCCATAGTGCTCGTCGGCTGTCAGGTCCGCGATGGTCTTGCGCAGATCCCAGAGGAATTGATCGCTGGCCTGGGCGCTCTCCACCACATGTCCGGAGAGAACCGGCAGCCATGGATGCGGATCGTAGCCACGCCGCTTGGTGAATTCGGCGATCATGTTGTCCGTCCAATTTTGCGCACCGGCCTCCCAGCTATCGGTGATCACAAAACGGATTCCGCGTTTGCCCATCATGTCGGCCCCTACGGTTTCTTTGTAGCTGTCGAGGTAGCCGTTCATGTAGTTCTTTACAAAGCCCGCATTCAGCTTATCGACTTCGAGGCCGGTCGCTTCTTTCGTCGCTGGATGATTCGTAATGCCCAGCAGCGAGAAGCCGATGCGTAATACGACCCAGTTTCCAGCTGGAGGCGTCCAGTCAAGAGTTCCATCGGCGTGGAACTTGCTCGTCAGGTCGATGACATCCGCTTTCTTGATGACGTCTGCGGCGGGAACGTCAGGCGTGGCGAAGCCGTAGAGATCCGGCATCGGATTGAACGCTGCTTTCTCTTCGAAGCGGTTTACCCGCGCACCGGGATGCAACACCAGTTCGGAAATTACGATCGTTGTCGGCGGCTTCGGCATCGACATGCCGAGAGACTCGAGATCGAAGTCGAAATTGCCAAACGGATTTGGGGGCGGAGGAAGGTTCTTGAACGTTACCCGGAAATACTTGGCGGTAACGGGGGCAAATGAGAGGGTGTGCTCTGTTGATCCGCCCTTGGGAAGAGCAACCACGACGCGATAATTCTGCCCATCGTCGCTGGCTTCGAGAGCCTGGCCGCTGTCACCTCCCGGAGGCGCGAAAGAATCGAAGAAGCTTTTGCCGAGCACCACAACGGTTAAGGAGCGGATGGTTTGCGGCTGCGAAAATTCATACTGAATCCACGCCTTCTCGTTTTCCGCGGCCTTCGGCAATTCTGTAGTTTTGACCAGGTCGCCGTCGTTCAGCAAGGCTGCATCAATCGTTCCGCCGCTCGACGTTAGCTTGAACTTTAGCTGGTCGGCGGGGGCGTCGCTGTCGGGCACGCGATAAGCGACGACGGCGCTATCTGCATAGA
>CAWCOV010000036.1:0-92578 GCA_963797255.1 uncultured Acidobacteriaceae bacterium | reverse complement strand
GATTCCTACCGCGTCCACCAATCAAACCTAAATCCATGAAGCAGATATCGATTCAGTTTTGATTGCTCCTTAGTGTGCATTTTCGAAAACCTGACCAAAAACCTGACCAAACTTTTTTCGCCGGTTGCGCTGGTTGATCACTTCACGCAATTGCTCAAGCTCCTGATGCTGATAAGGCTCCATGGATTTCAGATCGACATGTCCCATGGATTTTGCGACAGCGAAAGCATTGCGGCTCTTCTCCATCGTACGTGCCATAGGTGTGTCGAGCGCATAGGAACAAGGATGCGGAACATTTGGCGCTCCCCGTCATCTCAAAAGTTTTGGAGCGAGCGCTTTGTCCATGACATCGTTCTTGAACCAACTCCGAAAGCGTCGTTGGCACCCAAAAATATCCCTTCGGTGCTTTTCACCGGCTGAGATGTGACACTCCACCCCTGAAAAGGTATTGCCAAGGGACCTTGGTTCCTCGTTGCGAACGTTATCAAGTTTTTCGCCTGTCCAGCGTTTACTATCCACGGGACTACTGGCGGCCCGAGATTGCCGATCTGACTCATTCCGTCGGCCAATACAAATGCTTTATATTTCAGAGTGCTAAAAGCTGAGTGAAGCGGCTCTGGACAGCGATGTACACTGGGTCGCCAGCATAATCAGTTCGATTCGCGCAACACACAAGATAGCTGTTTCATCTCATCCTTCGATGCAACCGGAGAGTTTTTAGCGTCGCTTTCAAGCCAAGACATGGGAGCCGGCCACAATAAGGGTGAGCAGTTTAACGCTCTGACTGTCGTAAAGGCTGGCCCCATCAGGCGGCATGGAAGAAATCGTGAACTTGCAATCCGGGCGGATAACCGGCCTTGCGACAGTAACTCAGGAAGAGCGGACGGAATGCCGCAAGTCAGGATAAGAATGAAAACGAGAATCGATTCTGCGCTTAGGCTTGCGCTCGTGCTTTTGGTTGTTGGCAGCACCTCCACGATGGCGCAACAGTCTCCTACGGGAGACGCCGTTCCTCCGCAAAGGCTTCAAGGTCCATGCGACATTTACGCAGCTGCCGGTAACTCATGTGTCGCGGCACATAGCACGACGCGCGCGTTATACGCGAAATATAACGGTCCCCTGTACCAAGTCTTGCGCCAAGTAGATGGCAAGACGCTGGACATTGGTGTTGTCGGGGCCGCTGCATCGTCAGGTTCGGATCCCGGCGGATATGCCGACGCAGCCGCACAGGATAAGTTCTGCGCCGGCACCTATTGCTGGATCAGCATCATCTATGACCAGTCTCCTAAACACAACGACTTGATTCAGGCTCCCCGTGGCGGTTTCAGTGGTCCGGCATTGGGAGGCTTCAACACCCTTCCGATCGCGGACATGGCGCCAATCACGATCATGGGGCACAAGGTCTATGGAGTGTTCATCGAGCCCGGCATGGGACTCCGCCAAAATGATGCGAAAGGCACCGCAGTCGATGACCAGGCGGAGGGGCAATACTGGGTGGTCAACGGAAAGCATTTCAATGCCGGTTGCTGTTTCGATTACGGCAATGCCGAGATCGACAGCCGTGATGATGACAATGGCACCATGGAAACACTTTATTTCGGTAACGCCACACCTTGGTACAGCGGGGCTGGCAACGGTCCCTGGATTATGACTGACCAGGAAAATAATCTTGTCGGTTGTGTCAACGACGATGGGACCAAAGGCTGTCCAAATTTGCCCAGTATTCCGTGGCGTTTTGTAACCGCAATAGGCAAAGGAGAACCACACCATTGGACATCCATGGGTGGTGACGCGCAAAAGGGCGCCCTGTCCGTCATGTTTGATGGTCACCGTGTGAATCCAACCTATGACCCGATGCGAAAGCAAGGGGCGATTCTCCTGGGCAACGGTGGTGACAACAGTATCGGTTCGCAGGGAACGTTCTATGAAGGAGCGATGACCGCAGCTGGTACATTTCCATCGGACGCTACCGACCAACTTGTCCAGGCGAATATTGTGGCTGCGAGATATGACGTGGCTCCACTTAGTCTTGCTCCGGCGGCGACAGCTATGACGCATGCAGGCCCGCAGACCTTCACACCGGGATCTTCGCGGGACTTCACCGTGACATTCACGAATACAACAGGCGCGCCCGTAACGAATGTTGCGTTGAGCATTGCTGTACCGGGCAAACAGTGGGCGGCTGTCGTTTCAGGCACGACGGAGATGTCGAAGATGTTCACTCAGCAGATCGCGCCGGGCGCGACCGTGAGCGCGACTTTCAAAGTTACTTCCGGGCCCGTAGCGCTCAACGGCGATCTCGTAGGCACGGCTTCGTGGACGAACGCGACCAGCGGCAAAAAACAGATCGAAACGGCTGTTGGAAAGGTTCGCAATGCCAGTCCAATTAAGATTAACGAGTTTCGAGTGAACTCAGGCGCTCCCGGCAACCCGACAGATTCGTTTATAGAGCTCTACAACGCAGATTCCCAAAGCGTCGATCTCTCCAACTGGACGTTGACCGCGCATCCCGCCCATCAGGCTATCTTCTCGATGGTAAAGATTCCGGCTGGAACGAAGCTTGCGGCCGGGGGCTTCTATTTGCTAGGCCTCTCCAACTCTGGGTTGACGGTTCCCGCACAAGCAGGCGACAGCGTAATCCATGTCAGAAACACAGAGGGAATGTCGGTGGGCGACACGATCAACATCGGCACTGGCTCCAGCGTGGAGGCGCGCAAGATCGCAAGCCTTGGGACGGCTGCCAGCAACCATACAACGTTGTGGCAATCGCTTCCCGAAGAACCAGTGATCACAATTCCTGTGGGCTCGACCAATGTGCCTGTTGAGGATACATCTGGCTTTGTTGTTGGTCAGAAGATTGCGCTCGGCTATGGCTCTACCTATCCGATCGTTGCCAATACGGTGGAGAAGTATGAGATCGCGACGGTGACCGCGGTCGGGAAGCCTGGCACACAAGCGTATCTCGCGACAGATGCGCATGCGGGATCCACCAACATCCAAGTGACATCCCTCGCAAATATCTCGACAGGCGACAAGATCCGGTTGGATATCGACAGTGTTGGTCATGGGATTGAAACCGTGACGGTGGCACATGTCGGCACAGCAGCGACTCAGAGCAATCTCTCAATTCCTGTGAACGCTGGAGCAACCCGGATCAGCGTGCGCCGAGCGGCGGGTTTCGCTGTGGGAGACAAGATCACGGTCGGCACGCCTGCAAGCCAGGAAGCTGTCACGGTCGCCGCTGTGGGGAATCAGGGGCCGGATGGTACCTCCATCGACTTTACCCCCGCTCTCACCAAATCTCACGTAACCAGTGAATGGGTAGTAGCTCCGGGAACAGGCCTGGAACTGGCAGCTCCTTTACGGTTCAATCATGCGGCCAATCTTCCATTCAGTAATCGCGGAACAGGGGTCAGCTTCCAACCCGCGACCGCTTTTGCGCATTCGAGCAACGAGCCTGTGCAGGCGCTTGGAACCGGTATAACGCTGGACGGGCCGCTGACCAACAACCATGCGATCCACGCGACCGTACGCGATGCCACGGTTAAAACCGCGGGATACCAGGGGACGCCTGCGCCCAACCAGTGGTTTGGCGGACCGGAGTTAACCACGAAGACTCCGCAGTTCGGCCGTATTCTCACCATCGAGGAAGGCAGCATCGTGCTCCGTGACTCTACAGAAGTGGTTGCCGACAGCCTTAACTATGGGGGCCTTGTCGATCCTTGGGCCGCTGAAGGGGATCAAGCATTTTCAGGAGCTGAGATAAGCGGTTGCTACGCCCCAGCACCTGGTTCGGTATTCAACCCATGGTCGACAGTTGTGGCCCCTGTTGCCATCAATACGAGCGCAGGCCGATTCCCTGACGGCGCCGATACCGACAGCAACTGTACCGACTTTTCAACGCAGGCCGCTGCCTCGTTATCGGCCGCTTCAGACGCAGGCGCAACCAACATTAAGGTCGCCAGCACGGAAGGCTTTCGCCCTGGCCAGACGATCCGAATAGATTCTGGTGCGAATGCTGAAACCGCGATTCTCTCTACCATTGGAACTGCAGGCGCCACTACGTTGCGTACTTCCACTGGTGCAGGAGCGACTGTTCTCCCTGCAGCCAGCGTAACTGGCTTTAGTAAAGGCCAAACAATCACGATCGACGAAGGAGTAAATTCTGAAACGGCTGTTGTCTCCACGCTTAGGGGCCGTGGCGCCGCCACCATCACGGTCGTCACACCCCTTGCTCGTGGCCACGCAGCTGGTGCACAGATTTCGGGTAGCGGTATCAGCCTCACGACTCCGCTAACTCGGCCTCATACCAATGGAGCGCAGGTCTCCGACCATGTTCCAACTCCTGGCGCCCCGAACCGATATAGCGGAACAAATCATTGAGGGACTACGGAATTGGCGCGAACGCCTCAAAGTAGATGCTATGCACTGCGACAGAATCCTTCGTTGCTCGCAATGGCGTCGAAGAATCCAAAGCCAATCAGGTCCAGTCAACTAGCTACTTCGTATGCGAATGACCGGAAGGCCTGCGTCACGATCTTCGTCACCTCATCTCGATTCCGTTTCGTTAGCAGTTCGTGCCCAGCACTGGTGACGGAAAGCAGTTCGGTCCGTGCCGGGATGAGCTGTATCGCCATTATCATTTCGTCGATGGAACCGAACCCATCCCGCGTCCCGTGGACGAACATCGCAGGCGTCAGGAGGCGTGGAAAGTGTTCTGTGCGTAACTCCTTCGGTCTTTGCGGCGGGTGGAGCGGGTACGAGAGCAGTAGGAGCTGATCGACGAGCCCGGGTTCAGACGCAGCTAGCACCGACGCCTGTCTCCCTCCATAAGAATGACCGCCCAGAAATATGCGGCCCGAGGTTTTTCGTCGCATGGCAGCAATTGCTGCTCGGAGTCCTTGTTGGTCGCGTTCCGCGCCACCCCGCAGTGGTGGCCCGTGTGATCGCAACTGGCGGAAGGGAAGATCGCAACGGAGGACGGTCAACCCGGAGGCGCTGAAAGCCCTCGCCAGCGCAAGGAGAAGAGGAGAATCGCAGTTCGTTCCCGCGCCGTGAGTCAGGATCAGGCAATCATCAACCGAATTGTCTGGGCAGTGCAGAAAACCTCGAACTGCTACTTCATCCTGAGTAGCGTCGAAGAATTCTCGATGGTTGTCCATATCTACGGCAATTTTAGACGGCTGAGTGAGGTCTTGGGCAGTGCGCTGTTGCACTCCTCCCCTCGTAGTTCTGGATGATTCCGCGGAATCGGCGATCATCAACCGCGCCCGCCCCTTCTACCCCAGGTAGCTTTCGATGTTCTGAAGATTGCCACATCCTGAAAGAGAGAATGATTTCGTTGTTATGCCCGGGCTGATCCTCCTTAGGAAGGAAGACACGTCCGTGGATGGGCTGCCTTCAGTTACTCACTAAGTAAACACTCTGCGGGATTGGACCGTAATGGCTCTTTGGCAGAGTGCCAGTCTCCGCAGGTCCGAAACCACTCAATGTTCAAGCAGGGCGAAACCCACGAGGTTCTCGCCTTGTTCTTCCGGTCGGAATGTCGTCTGAGTATTCGACACCTTCCAAATACTCTCGGTGGACATCATCACCACCAGGGTCCCCCGCCGTTGTGCACAGTAAAGCTTTAGTTTTCCGTGCGATACGTGGCGTGTCTTGATACTTGGAAAATCTTTGCAATTTTCTTAGGACGCATTAAGGACTTCTATGCGCGTCCGCCCTAGATTCAGGCTGTTGCCGACCGGAGTGGAGATCGAGGCTGGCGACAAATGGGATAACAAGCGAGCCCCCGCTCTGAGTGGGGCGAGAATTTGTTGCCCCATTGGGCCATTCCGCAGTCGTGCTTATACGTGCAAGCAGGAATTGCGATATGAGACAGGAAATTCGGGCCGCGAATCATTTCCAAAAACCGAAATTAAGGAGAACTTCTATGAAAAGGAATCTGCTCTTAGCGGGCATTCAGATAGTAGTCACCCTCGGGTCGATCGCAACGGTTCCGCTTGCGCGAGCTGAAGCGAACGATAGCCTACTTTTCAGCCTGGTCAAGTCCCCGGGAGCTGTACCCTGTATCAGGGACGAAGCTCGAGGCCGCGTCTCGATCAGCGACCTTGGACCAGTTCAGAACATGCATGTCGAGGTCTTTGCACTTCCGCCGAAGACAGACTTCACGGTCTTTATCATTACGACGCCGAATGCACCTTTCGCCCCTGCCTGGTATCAGGGCGACCTGACAACCAACGAGAGTGGCAGAGGTGTAATGGACGTGACCGGAATCTTCAGTGATGAGACCTTCATCCTGAACCCCGGTGGTGTCCCCGTCCAGATGGATCATATTGGGATGTGGTTTGCAGATCCGGAACAAGCTGTTAAAGCCGGGTGCCCGGGCAAGGTGACTCCGTTCGACGGCGATCACAACGCGGGCATACAAGTCTTAAACACCGGCAACTTTCCTGACGCCAACGGTCCCTTACTTCGACGCCAGATTAATTGAGTCTGCGTTTTCAATCATCAAGCTCACAGGCGGTGCATCCAGCCTTTGAACCGGCAGGGTAGGATCCAGGTAGATCCCACCCTGCTTGGCGACATCACGCCGCCGGGTCAAAGAAAAGCCGGCCTTCGTTAACCGAGCAGAACTAAATGCGATAAAGAGTTGCTCACTTGCTAGCTGCTGGCAAAGGGAACATTAACGCCGCCTTCATTCAGCCGATCCAGTTGCATACCGAAGTTTTCCCGAGCCACTCTTCGTAATCCAATTCCAAATAGAGAGCCCGCTCCCGATCAGGCAAATAGCAACCAGAGCACCCATGCACCATTTGAATGCGGAGGACTCCGTGACTCGAATTACCATATGCCCAAACTTAACAGCGAGTAAGGCGAGGACCGTGAAACGGAGAGCTCTACCCAGAAAATTCAGTATCAAAAGGCGTTGCCGGGGATACTGAAGAGCCGCACCGCTGGCTATCACCATCGTGAAGGGAAATGGAGGAGGAACGAGGGTTGATAGGAAAATTGCGAATCCTCCGCCATTCTGAAATTTTGCTTTCATCTTCGTAAAGCGCTTCTCCCCAGCGAGCTTGCGAATCCCTTCCTCTCCCAATCGCCCAGCCAGTAGAGCCAAAATGAATACCCCAAGCGTGGATCCGCAAGCTGCGGCCAGAACATACAACAGCAGCCCCTGGTGGTGACGCGAGACAAGAATAACGATGAGCAGATCGTTACCGAACGGCAAGAAGAGAAGAGATGAGTCGAGTACACCCATGACAAACGGCGCTATGTAGCCGAGGTGTAGCAGAAACGTAAGGAGGGGGCGAAAGAAATTCGACACAGTTCTGTGGATGCCTCAACCTATCGGATGTAGGAGTCGAGAAAAGAGAAGCATCGATGTCATAAATTTGCAGTAGCTGGTCCGTCAAAATTGTCATCCATTGTTTCTTCAACATACAACAGATCGGAATCCCTCGAACTCCAACATTTGTATGGGGCCTAAGGCCAATCCGCTGCCTGGGCAATTGTCATCTCGAATTCCATTCTTGTGGACAGATGGCGCGCCAAAGGCGGAGTTTTCTTCTCTCCATAGCGAGCCGGCCATTCCGGCGGTTGACGGTGTGGCTAAACCGGTGACTGAAGATAGAGAAATCCTCCATGCCTCGATCAAAACGGGATCAATCGCACAAGTTGTGGTCGCGGTGATCGCCGTCGTGGGACTTCTTTATCTCTTAAAATTCGTAATGGTAACGATACTTCTCGCTCTGCTCATTGCCCTGGTGCTTGAACCCATCGTTCAGCAGTTAACCCGGATTTCTGTTCCAAGACCAGCGGGTGCATTCATTGCAATCTTTCTGACTGCCGCGTTAACGATCGGTACAGGGTACGCACTCTTAGGACAGGTCCGGCATTTCGCTAGCGAACTTCCAACGTACTCAGCCAGCATTCATCACATCATCCAGTCCATTCAGGAGCCACTCGCGAAACTTGATCGAGGCACCCGCGCCGTCTTGCCACATTCCCCTGAAGACAAGCAACCTGTCCCAGTGGTGATCCAGGATGGGAACGTGTTCTCTCATTTGTTAATGGCCAATGGCGCAGCTTTGAAAGAAGCACTTCTCGCCTGTGGCTTTATTCCTTTTCTTACCTATTTCATGCTGACGTGGAAAGAGCATACACACGCGGCAACGGTGAAGCTGTTTCCGGAAGAAAATCGCGCGGTCGCACACCGAACACTGGCAAGAATTTCGGCAATGATCCGGAGTTTTCTCGTAGGGAATTTGATAGTCGCAGCGATCGGCTCAGTACTTTGCGTTACAGTGTTCTGGCTCCTGAATATTCCGTACTTTTACCTCTTGGGAATATTGAGCGGATTCGCCAATCTCGTTCCGTCTTTCGGATTCTTTCTGGCACTCTTGCCGCCACTGGCCGGAGGTATCGGAATTTTGAGCAAGACAGGGATTCTGATCGTAGTGTTAACAATTGCCGCCACCCATTCGCTCATGCTTAATTTCTTATATCCGAAGCTCATCGGCAAGCGAGTGCGCCTGAATCCGCTGGCTGTTGTGATATCTCTATTGTTCTGGCTCTGGATTTGGGGCGGGATGGGATTAATATTGGCCGTGCCAATTGTTGGGGCTGCAAAAATAATCTGCGACTACACGGATTCTCTAAGAGGTTTTGGCGAGTGGCTTGGCGAGTAGGCATCACTTGTCGGCAACGCCACGCCGATTTGATCTCTCCATTTCATTGACGGCCTCGCCGCATCTTCTCGGTGGCGTTCAGGGCGGACTCCTGAACTTTCCAAACCTACACCTCGCCAACCTGACGAAAACCTGACCAATTTCAATACATTTCAACTGACGTGCTGAACAGATTGAGCAACCTGAGGCGTTGTGTCTGTGCAGGAGATTAAGTCGTAAGTCCCTTAGCTCGTGGATTTACGAACAGACTGACTGTTATTGGCATTCGACTCCTAATCGACAGGAGCAGGTTCGATTCCTATCTCGTCCACCAATCAAACCTAAATCCTTCGAGCAGATATCGATTTAGCGACAGGTTTCCTGCTGAGCCTAACGTCTTCGTTGACGAGGCGGAGAATGCAGACTATTCTCTTTTCATTCAGCAGCACAGGCCCCGCTCCAATTCCATAGCATGCATGGTTTCCGGTATCTCGGAAAACTCCGCGAAGCGAGCACTGTCTGACTATGCGCCAGGCAAAAATCCTGAGGAATCTTTGCTGGCTCACTGTGGGAATTATTTCGTTAACTGGCGAAATCTCATTCGCGCAACAGACTGCTGATCCCGCACCCGAACTTCTCCTATCGCAGGCGATCCAAATTGCATTGACCGGCAACGACGCGGTGAAGAACGCGAAGCTGGATGTCAGCAAATCCGAATGGCAGGTCACCGAGGCGAAGAGCAGGCGTTTTCCGGAGACGAGCATCGAGCTCTTTGCTGCTGCTAACTTGAACTCGCCAACCTTTACCTATGAAAAGGGCGTTTTTGGCACCATAGATGGCCAGCCGAATCCAAGTACCGATGTTTCCATCAATCTCTCGAGCGGAATAACGGGGTACGCGAGCGCATCGGTCATGCAGCCGCTCACGCAGCTTTACAAAATTAATCTTGCGGTCCGGATGCAGGAACTTTCTGTTGAGTTCTCAAAAGAACAATTCAAGGGGAAGCAGCAGTCGGTGGTCGCGGATGTGAAGCAGGCCTACTACGCAATTCTTCAGGCTGAAAGTGCGTTGGAGGCCGAGAAGGCACTGGTTGCACAGTACAAGGAAACGGATCGTGTCGCCACACAATATCTTGAGCAGGAGTCCGTGCTGCTGTCTGACAGTCTTGAGGTTAAAGCGAAGCTTGCGCAGGCGCAGCACCAGCTAGTGGTGTCGCAGAATAATCTCTTGACGGACAAAGAACACCTCAATAATTTGTTGGGGCGCGACATCGATACGCCATTTCGAACACAGTCAACGCCCCCCGCCTCCGCAGAAGAGATGGATTTGAAAGTTGCGCGAGAAACAGCTCTTCGCCAACGACCTGAAGTTAAAGAGGCGGAGATCGACGTGAGCCGAGCTGGGGTTGATCTTAAGCTTGCGAAGGCTCAGTACATTCCAGACATAGGCGGTGCGCTCCGATACTTCAGTCCGATCAACACGCAGATTCTGCCGCAGAATATCGTGTCCGGCGGGTTGGCCCTGACGTGGGAGCCGGTAGATTGGGGACGACGCAAGGACAAGATCAAGCAGAAGAATCTTACCGTCGAGCAAAGTAATAATCAGCTGCAAGACACGCGTGCCAAGGTCCTGTTGGACGTGGACAATACTTTTCGCAAGCTTGAAGAGAGCCGGTCACTGATCGCGGTGGCACAAGCTGCACGCGATGCGGCCAATGAAAAACTGCGAGAGGTCAGCAATCAATTCAAGCAATCGGCCGTGCTGCTGCGAGACGTGCTGCAACAGCAGGCTACAGTCGCGAATGCGAACCACGACTACGAAGAAAGCTTGTTAGGCCTTTTGAATGCGACAGCAGAGTTTGAAAAAGCACTTGGAGAAGAGTGACTTCATGCGGGACGCATCCTTTCACAAAATTTCGCGGCTGGCTTTGTTTGCGGCACTGGCGCTGCCGTGTGCGACCGGCTGCAAACAGGAGAGTGCTCCAGCGCCATCGGCGATGCCTGTTCGCGTTGCTGCTGCACAAAACATCACGATCGGAAGCGGAGTGACCTATTCGGCCAGCATTGTTCCGTATGCGCAGGTCGATTTGTCGTTTAAATCGAATGGCTATGTCGACAAGATTCGGCAAGTTCACAGCCCGAGTGGCGGAATGCGAAACATTGATCCAGGAGATTGGGTTGAGAAGGGGACAGTGCTCGCCGTCGTTCAACAGCAGGACTACATCGACAAGCTGCAGCAGGCCAAGGCGCAGCTTACGCGCGCCAAAGCGGAACAGGAAAAAGACAAGCTGAGTTTCGATCGGGTGTCCATACTTTACGCGGCACAAAGCGCCACCAAGCCTGACTATGATTCTGCCAAAGCGCAATTAGAAACCACTACGGCATCGGTCTCCGGCGCGGAGGCGCAGGTCAGCGAGGGGCAGATTGCGCTGGCTTATTGCTCTCTCTTAGCGCCGTTCGACGCGTGGGTGGTGAAACGGAATGTGGATGTTGGCAGCCTTGTGGGGCCCGGCCACTAACGGATTCACGCTTTCGGATACGCGTTCGGTAAAGGCCATCTTTGGAGTTCCTGACACATCGATCCGTCGCGTAAAAGCCGGACAGCAGCTGATGATATCGACAGACGCGTTGCCACATCCGGTGCTTGGACGCGTTAGTGCAATCTCGCCGTCGGCGGATCAGAAGAGTCGCGTATTTTCGGTTGAGGTTTCAATTCCTAATCCAAAAAATGAACTGAAGTCGGGAATGATCGCCTCACTTACTTTGAATGGCGAACAACTGCCCCAATCCGCTGTCGCTGTTCCCTTATCGGCGGTAATACGCGATCCGGGGCGGCAGAATGCATTCGCAGTCTTGATGGCAGAAGGGGATCCAGGATCGCAGGTTGCACGATTGAGGTCAGTGGAATTGGGGGATACCTACGGAAACCTTATCGCGGTGAAAGGCGGTTTAGCGCCGGGAGAAGTCGTGATTTCATCGGGTGCGCCACTCATCAAAAGCGGCGACAAGGTTCGAATTATCGAATAGGAATGACAGATAAGATGCACCAGGACAGTGAGAGACGATGAGCCATAAGTCCGAAGCCGAATACATCGCGAACACGCACAACACTGCGCGCTCATTCGTCGAAAATCGGCAGGTCTCACTTGTTCTTCTGCTCGGAGTTTTCTTGTGGGGCTGGTATGGGTATATGCACATGCCCAAACGCAAGGACCCGAATATTCGAGTCCGTGTCGCAGTGGCGTCGATACAGTGGCCGGGGGCTACTGCGCAGGAAGTGGAACAACTGGTAACGCGACCCGTTGAACAGGTGATGGCACAAAATGCTTTCATCAAGCCGCCATCGGCATCGGATTTTGGAATACGTTCGATCAGTTTTCCTGGATTGTCATTGGTTTACGTGCAACTGGATGACACGGTTACCGATCCCAAAAAGCAATTCACCGATATCAATCTGAAGCTTAATGCTCTGAACAACAAGCTCCCGCAGGGTGCTGGGCCTATTCAATTCAATAGCGACTTTGGAGACACGGCAGCATTGATGCTGACGGTAGCGAGCCCGCCTTCTACGGATGTGGACATCAGCCTGCGGGCGCGATCCATCCGGAGTGCGATCGAAAAATCTCGTGCGGCGGAGCCTTTAGAAGCAAGAGCGAACCGCGTGAGCGTGGTCTATGCTTTCCCCCTGTCCGTGTCTGCCGCACTGGTACGGGAATCATTTGCCGCGATCATGCAGGTTGCGGCTCAAAGCAAAATGATCTCGGATGTCCGATATTTCGAAGGCAATGGATTTGTTGGTGCTGATCTCAACACTTCTCTTAGCGATGAGGAATTGAGAACCTTGCGCGATCGACTTATGCAGGAGAAACTGCATCGATCGGAGGTTCATCCCGACGCTTGGCCTGCCGTGTTGATTCGCGATCCGCAGGAAACTGAGGCAAAGCTCGCCGCGGTTGCGGGAGACAGGTATTCCTATCGAGATCTCGACAACTACACCGACCTTATTGGGAGAACGCTGCAGGGCGCACCTGAGGTTGCAAAGATCGAGCGCAAGGGTGTTCTGCCTGAGCAAATCTATCTTGATTATTCTCAAGAGAGGCTGGCCGAGTACGGTCTGACGCCCTCGAATTTGAAAGACATCCTGGGAGCGCGCAACATTACACTTCCGGGTGGCACGCTTGAAGTCGGTCCGAAGAATATCAACATCGATCCTTCCGGTAAATTTACCAGTGCAGATCAGATTGGTAATGTCATCGTTGGATCGTCTTCCTCTGCACAGAGCCCGGTTTACCTCCGCGACTTAGTGGATATTTCGCGCGGTTATCAAAGTCCGGCCACGTATCTGAACTATCTGACTTGGTTTGATAAAGACGGGCACACGCATCGCAGCCGCGCAGTGACGGTAGCGGTACAGATGAAAGACGGGGAGCAGATCAACGCGTTCGGAGATAGCGTAAATGCACGGCTGGAGTCGGTAAAACAATATCTTCCTGACGATTTAATTATTGCGCGCACCTCGGACCAACCATTACAGGTGAAGGAAAACATTAGCCTGTTCATGGATGCTCTTTATGAAGCTATCGCGTTGGTGGTGCTAGTTTCGTGGATAGGCTTCTGGGAGTGGCGATCCGCCGCGTTGATGGCCATCTCCATTCCCATTACGCTTGCGATGACTTTCGGAACACTGTATTTCCTTGGCATCGATATTCAACAAGTCTCTGTGGCGACGCTGATTATTGCATTAGGATTGCTGGTCGACGATCCGGTAATTGCAGGGGATTCCATCAAGCGCATGCTGGGTGAGGGCCATCCGAACATCATCGCAGCATGGCTGGGACCGACGCAACTTGCTACAGCGATCATGTATGCCACAGTCACGAACATCGTGGCTTATCTGCCGTTCCTGATGGTGAAAGGAAGCACCGGCGAATTTCTATACAGTCTCCCGATCGTGATGACTGTTGCGCTGCTGGCATCGCGTATCGCATCGATGACATTTCTTCCATTGCTCGGCTATTACTTGCTGCGTCCGGAAAAGAAGCCAGAAAAGCCGCTGGAAGAACGTCGCAACGAGGGTTTCTACGGCTACTATGCGCGTGCAGCCAAGTATTCCATTGAGCATCGCTGGAAGTTCTTCTTCGGCTCGTTGGTTTTTCTTTTGGCGGGCGCTTTTATCTTTACCAGACTCGTCTCATCTTTCTTTCCAGAAGATGTTCAGTACTGGTCGTACATCGATGTTTGGTTGCCAAACGATGCGAATCTCGATGCGACCAATCAGACTGCGCTGAAGGTGGAGCAGATTGTTCAAGCGGAGGCAGCGCAATTCTCCAAGGAACATGGTGGTAGCGACAGCGAGAAGGGTGATGTCCTGCGCTACGTGACTACGTTTGTAGGTGGTGGCGGTCCTCGTTTCTGGTTCTCTGCCTCGCCTCAATTGCAACAGTTGAATTACGCGCAGGTCCTTATCGAGGTGAAGGATAAGGAAATGACGCCGCAGTTCATCAAAGAATTGCAGCCAAAACTTTCGGCGTCTGTTCCAGGTGCGCGCCTTGATGCTCGGCAGTTGCTTACGAATCCCGTCGACTATCCAATCGAGATCAGGATCTCAAGTACCGCCGATGTAAACACAGCGAATGAGGCGGAAGACATTCGCGGATTGCGCGCTATTTCATCGAAGGTGGAGGAAATATTCCGTTCCATCCCTATCGCGGAGCGCACGCGGAATGAGTGGGGGGAAGACAATGCGCAGATCTCACTCACCATTGATCCAGACCGCGCGAACATGGCCGGCATCACCAACATGGATGTAGCAAATTCTTCGACCTCAGCTATGAGTGGAAGTAATGTTGCGGTGCTTCAAGAGGGGCAAAAGCAAATACCTGTAGCCGCACGCCTTCGCATGGACGAACGCGCTCAACTCTCCGACATTCAGAATCTCTACGTGTATGGATCGCAGGAGAACACGAAGATACCGCTGGTTCAGATTTCCAAGATCGACCACGAACTTGTTACGGGTCGCATCGTTCGACTAGAGCAATTTCGCA
This sequence comes from uncultured Acidobacteriaceae bacterium, assembly GCA_963797255.1. Classification (GTDB taxonomy): domain Bacteria; phylum Acidobacteriota; class Terriglobia; order Terriglobales; family Acidobacteriaceae; genus JANXZS01. The sequence continues at coordinate 77,866 of CAWCOV010000036.1, read as the reverse complement.
CGATTAATGTACGCGCGTTTCCCATAGCGGGCCACCTGAGTTCTCAAGTAATGAAGCAAGCAATGCCGAGGTTGCTGGAGTTGCAGAACAATTTGCCGCCCGGATATCGGATCCAGATTGGTGGTGAGTACGACAAAACGAAGACAGGGTTTAAAAATCTTGGTGCGGTGATGATCGTCTCTGTTGCTGCGATCTTTCTGGCGTTGGTCTTTCAATTCAAAAATGCCATCAAGCCACTCCTCGTGCTGGCGGCTGCTCCCTACGGAATGGTGGGAGCATTTATCGCCCTGTGGATTATGAACGAGCCGTTTGGCTTTATGGCGTTTCTGGGCGTCGCCAGTTTAGTCGGAGTCATCGTAAGCCACTCGATTGTTCTGTTTGATTTCATTGAGGAGCGCCGAATTGCCGGCGACGATTTCGAACTGGCGCTGATCGATGCGGGCATCCTGCGACTTCGTCCAGTGTTGATCACTGTGTTTGCCACTGTGCTGGCGCTGCTTCCACTCGCAGTGCATGGAGGACCTCTCTGGAAGTCGCTCTGCTATGCACAAATCGGAGGCCTTCTCGTTGCCACCGTCGTCACGAAACTGCAGGTGCCGGTTATGTACGCCATCTTTGTTCTGGATTTGAAGATATTGAAATGGGACTCTGCGGCTGGCACAACGACTGTTCCATTGAACTCGATCACGCAAGTTCCGGCTGTGGAGCAAGGATGAATGTTCTGAAGAAGAAGCAGGAAGCAATAGAACGGATCTCTTCTCACGGGCCAACTTCACTCCAAGACGAAAGCGAGAATGATGAAGAAATCGTATAGAGCGTATGTACTCTACGCCATTGTTTTGGCGAGCCTGAGTCTCGCAACGGTGGCATCTGTTGAAGCGCAGGATCAACCGAATCCCGCCAGGGATAAATTCGAACAGGATATAAAAGCGGCGGTTGCTGATGGGAGCATAACGGTAGATCAACTGAAGGATATTCAATCGAGCCTGGAGATGCTTAAGCAAGCGAAGGCAGAGGCGCAGCCGGGTGCGCCAGTTGACCTGATGACGCCCTACAATGCCGCCTCGAAAATCAAGGCAACGATGGCTAACGTGAAGGAGCCTGCGCGGACTACTTTGCGCCAGGATTTCCAAACGATGATGGCCAGCCGCCAGCCTCCGCCATCTGCCACGCCTGACCCTCCGGGAAAGAAACTTGGCAAAGACATCTTCACGGCGGTGCTGAAGGGAGAACCGACTCCGGCCCAGGTTCAGCAACTTCAGCAGAGTTTGAATTCGCTTGAAGCATTGAAGACGAGCAGCGAAGGCGGATTGGCGAAGCTTCGTGCTCTGCGACAGGCGAAATCGGAAATTGAACAGGCAATGAATGCTGGCGGCTTTAGTCCGCAAGACACTCAGACGGTACTCGACGATTTGAACAACCTCGGTCACTAGTTTGGCTTAAGTTGAATATGGAGTTGGCCCCAACGGGACGACGTCGACCGTAGATGATCAATGTCGTCTCGTGTGTGAAGGGTAAACGAACATTAGCGTTGTAGCGCCGGCATGTCTCACGTGTTCACACAGTCCTCTCGATCTCGTATTTCGTCGCACATTGCGAGACGGCAAGGCGTTGGGGATGGTCTAACTTCAGCCGTCTTCGCAGATTTTCTGAACCACCTTATGTCTCGATGTTAGGATTTCAGCTCTCAGGAAATCTTCAGAAACCAGGTGGGCATGTTTTCACTGACTCGTTGTGCTGAACGATCGCACGCACGCGGCTTCTTCCTTTTAATGGCATTGGTATTTTTGCCTGGTTGCGGCCCGAACCAACCGAATGACGGCGGCCGCCAGGCCTTTATGGAGCGCGCTGTTACCGATCAGCAGAATGGAGTGACGGTGCGCGCGAGCGTATTGACGGATGAGGAGAGCCGTCGCTATTTCGGTGGTTCCACGCTGGACGTAGATATTCAACCGGTCTGGCTTCAGATTCAGAACGATAACGATAAGCCCATGCGTTATCTTCCGATTCTCACGGATCCAAACTACTTTTCTCCTTCGGAAGTGGCACACCGCCTTCACGGTTGGTTCTCAAGCGGCACCAACGCAGCAATCGATGCTGTGTTTGCAAAGACCGCCATGCCGGACTTTGTTCCGGCCAAACAAACGGTGTCAGGATTCGTTTTCACGCATGAGGATGGAGGGCTCAAGTTTCTGACGGTGGGATTGCTTGGAACTGAGAGTCACTGGCTCTTCCGGTTCATTGTGCCGGTTACTGGAGTGAAGTACGCGGTACAGAACGTGGATTTCAGCAAGCTGTATCCTGCCGGTTCGATTGAAGACCTGAATCTGGATCAGCTGCGCAAGAAGTTGGAAGAGTTGCAATGCTGCGTGACGAATGCTTCAGGAAAGACCAATGGCGATCCCCTCAACGTGGTGATCGTGGGGAACGGCGTAGATGCGCTCTTTCCCCTTGTGGGAAGAGGGTGGCGTTTGAATGAGCCGGTTGATGCGGCGAGCTCCTATCGGATGGCCAAGGCGTTCGTGATGGGTTCAAGATACGACACTGCTCCGGTAAGTCCCCTTTACGTATTTAATCGGTACCAGGATGTTGCATTCCAGAAGGCGCGCAGTTCCATCAGCCAGCGGAATCACATGAGGCTTTGGCAAGCGCCTTTCACGCTCGCAGGAGAGAAGGTCTGGGTGGGACAAATCAGCCGCGACATTGGGGTGAAGTTGACCACAAAATCATGGTCGCTGACGACGCATCGCGTGAGTGCCTACGTGGATCAGGACCGGGATTATCTTTTGCAGGATCTGCTTTTGACGGGCTTCGTTGACCGCTTTGGTTTTGTCAGCGGCGTGGGAAAGTCGACGCCGGAGAAGCCGAGAGTGAACATTACCGACGATCCTTATTACACGGACGGATTACGGGTGGTTGTGTTTCTCGGATCTGCACCGCACATGCCGATGCAAGTTGAGCCTCTTGATTGGGAGAGACCTTCCCCCGCAAATTAGCCGGTAACGAGGGCGCAATTCCGAGGTTGAATGCGAGGCGAATCGCAACGGTTGTCATCCAAGCAGCGCCGCGCGCTTTCGTCGCACCGAATAAAAGTCGCTAAATTTTGAGAGCATGAAAGTAGGAGTCGTACTGATTAAGGCGAACCTTAGATAGTAAGCTGCGACCCTGACTGCGGTAGCAAGGTTAAGGACCCCCCGACCCTTTTCCTAGAAAACAGCGAGGGTCGCAGCTTCTTGATGCCCGTTACAGCTTTTCGGGCGAATCGTATCCTGGTCTCTGCCGCAAACCTTGCAGGCTTTTCGGCAAGAGAATCAATGATTTCTGTTTCGTACCGCTTAACGCCGATTCCGGCAAGGGCGTCGCTTGCTGATTAGCGCGTATTTCATCAGATTGCGACGTACACGGGCTTGGCCAGTGCGATGAGGAAACCAGGGTTAACCTGCCATTCATTCTTTGTCACACCTGATGCATAACCGCGTAATGAAATCCATCAATGAAATATCAAGGGTGAACTGCCTCGATTGTTGCGTGTCCCAAGGTCCGTCCGGATCCAACTTCGCTCTTCGATCCGTCTTGTAAACATTCTCTTAAATTCGGGACTTCGAGAATCCGTAAACTTACTTATATTGAGTGCAGTAAAAATACGGTATTGCCATTTCAATTCAACACATACATAACGGTTTGCCGTACGGCGAACAACGTTTCGGAAATAGAGCGCCACTTCCGAATGCAGTAAAAATTCGGTATCATGCATGCCAAGTAATCGTGCAGATTGCGGCGTGATAAGTACTGGTGAACTGTCGCCAGCGACCGCTGCCTGAGATACATAACTCCACAAACGGCCTGAACTCCGAAAGCAGGGATAAAGTGCGGCCAACGCTTTTGATCGCCGACGATCATCAACTCTTCGCTGAGAGTCTTCGAGCGTTACTGGAACCTTCCTACGACATAGTCGGCATTGCCAAGAATGGCAGGGAACTCACTGACCTGGCGCTGCAGTTTAAGCCGGATTTGGTGCTGACGGACCTTGCCATGCCGCAGTTGAACGGCATGGATGCCATTCAGAGCCTGACGGAAAAGGGTCTGCGCAGCAAATTTATTGTTCTTACGATGCACGAAGATATGAGCCTGGCCGTGCTTGTATTTCGGGCGGGAGCTTCAGGTTTCCTCTTGAAGTCTGCACACAGCGAGGAACTTTTGGAGGCTTTGCGGATTGTGCAGCGCGGAGGTCACTACCTGAGCTCTCAATTTTCATGCGACCTCATTACGGTGCTCGCTGAAGCGGCGCGGCGTCCTGCAGTGGATCGCGCTCCGCAACTGACGAGGCGCCAACGCGATGTACTGAAGCTGGTGGCGGAAGGCCGGACCATGAAAGAAGTGGCCGACAATTTGAATATCTCGACGCGCACCGCCGAGTCTTACAAATACCACTTGATGAACGTGCTTGGGATCAGGACCAATGCCGAGTTGGTTCAGCATGCAATCAAGATTGGATTGATCACCGTTCATCCATTCGGCACGGCAGTCTAGTGCCAATTCGATCCCTTGAGAGTTCGAGGAGAACGATTGCAATTGGTCCGCTTTCCGCCAGTGTTGATGATAGTTCACTGGAGGCCTTGATCGAGGCGTTGCCGGACGCGTGTGTAGTGATTGACGAATCCGGCATCCTGCTTTTCGCCAATCAGGTATGGAAGGATCTGCCGAGGCAGGCTGACGCCGCCGCAGTCTCACAAAATCCCATCGGACTTAACTACCTGGAGCTTTACCGGTTTTCGTTGCCCAGTGAGCGACTGGAGCGGGCGATCGTGGGCATCAAGTCCGTTTTGAGCAGTGAAGTCGAGCAATTTGTGCATGAGTACATCCGTCCCACGCCGCAGATGGTCTATTGGTTTCGTATGACCGTTCGACCCTGGAAGCAGCAGGGGGCAAGTGCGATTATTTTTCACCGGGATATTACCGCCGAAAAGATTGGACACTTGACGGCAAACACGGTGGAGGAAGATTTTCGATTGATGGCCGACTCGACCCCAGTTTTGATTTGGATGAGTGAGCCGGACAAGGGCTGCACGTTTCTAAACCGCAGGTGGGCCGAATTTACGGGCAAGCCACTTGAAGAACTGCTAGGAGAGCGGGGATGGCTGAGCAGCATCCACCCAGAGGACCGTGACCCACTCCTTGAATCGTATAGGGTAGCCGTCAAAGAGAAGCATGCCTTCGAATCGGATTACCGGCTGTTTCATCGGTCTGGTGACTATCGGTATGTGAAGCAGCATGCGTCGCCCCGATTGGATTCTCACAATAGGATCACGGGATTTGTTGGAACCGTGTGGGATCTGACAGACCAGAAGCGAGCGACGGAGGAGGCCTACCGGGCTACAAGATATGCGCACCTGGTTCGTGATGTGGCCTTGGCGGCGAATTCCGCGATAACCATGAGGGAAGCGCTGCAACGGTCCGTCGACGTGATTTGCGAGACGATGGATTTTCCGGTGGGACATGCTCTCCTGATCGACGACGATGAGCCGGATCTGGCAAAGTCCTCGCATATTGTTCATGTACGGGACATGGAGCGTTTCAGGAAGCTCTTCGAGATCAGCAACAGTATGAGCTGGCCATCTGCCAAAGGCACTCCCGGAGAGGTTATGCGAACGGGCAAGCCCGCCATTCATGATATTTGGGAGGATGCCAAAACACCGGAATTGTATCCTCGAGCCGAAGTATCGATCGAGGCGGGACTTCGAACTGGTTTGCTGTTTCCCGTGGTTGTAGACGAGAATGTGGAAGCAATCCTCGAATTTGCAAGTGAAAAGCTGCTCGTTTCTGATGAAGATCTCATCGGTTCGCTGACTGCAGCAACTGAGCGTTTGTCGCGTTTCTTTGAACGTCGTCGAGCGCAGATAAAATTCCTCAAACAAAAGGAGGAATTGCAGACATCCGCGAATCGCCTGTTCTCAATGGCGGGCCGCCTGGTGGATTCGCAGGAAGAAGAACGCCGGAGGATAGCACGGGAAATTCACGACGACTTTACCCAGCGCCTTGCCGTGGTCTCGATGAAGATCGGGCAACTCGCCGGGAGAGATCGCGCACCGACACCCGCCGAATTTGACGCTGGGTTGGAGGATATTCGAAATGCAACTGCCACGGTAGCGAATGATCTACGCGATCTTTCGCGTCAGCTTCATCCGGCGATGCTGGAGTTGCTGGGATTCAAGCGAGCCATGGAAGCTTTGTGTGAAGATTTCCAACGGGCGCGCGGCATTGAAACCGCGTTCGAAGCCACAATCTCTGAGGAAGACGCCTCACTGCAGGTCGCCACTTGTCTCTATCGGGTGCTGCAAGAGAGTTTGATGAACATTGGACGGCACTCTGGTAGTCTACGGGCCTTTATCAGTCTTTCAAGGGTGGGTGACGAAGTGGAAATGCGGGTTCGCGACGAGGGCAAGGGCTTCTCGACTGCATCCGACGGCAATCGTGGCATCGGCATGGTGAATATGGAAGAGCGTGTACAGCTTCTGCTTGGAACTTTCATGGTGAACAGCAAGCCGGAAGTGGGAACAGAAATCGTTGTTCGAATTCCCGCCGAACCTATCTCCTAGGTGCGGAGCAGCGGCGAGAACAGGCCAAGCCGCATCTAAAATTGCAGCCGTAAATGCGGGTTCCAGCTGGCGCGCCGTGAACTCACCCTAGAAAACGAACAGCGACAAACAGGGCTTGGGGAATAATGCTTCCCATGCCGTTATTTCTGTTCGTCGCACATATTTGCCAACATTGATTGCGTTTGCCACTTGCTTTGGTGGAGCAACTCAGAAATCCAATCGCGCGCTGCACCCTTCTAACATGTTTTAGAATGTATGAGTCTCAAGCCAGCGGTCTCGGTTAAGGCGTGAGCGTGGTCTTAAACCAGGTGAAAGAAAGGCACGTCTCTCCAGTGCAATCCATTGCAGCGTCGGGGTTTATCTTTGTTTCCGGAGAGATGGCCGACCTTACCCGTGACTTCGATTGGAGTCAGACCGCAATCGGGCCCTTCGAACGGTGGCCTGACGCTCTGCTTGTAACAGTGAACACGCTTTTGGCTTCGCCACATCCGATGTTTCTCTGGTGGGGGCAGGAACTTGTTCAGTTTTACAACGATGCCTACCGAAGGCTGCTCCGCGATGACAAGCACCCTCTGGCGCTTGGTCAGAAAGGGCCGGACTGCTGGCCGGAAATCTGGCCGATTATCTCACCCCAGATCGATCAAGTGATGACAACTGGACTTGCCATCGGGAAGGAAGACCAACTCATTCCGATCTTCCGTGACGGCAAATTGGAAGACGTCTACTGGACATATGCTTACAGCCCTGTGCGAGATATGTGCGGACAAATTTGCGGCACACTGGTGACTTGTTCTGAGACCACGCGCAAGCAGCTTGCGGAGCAAACGCTGCGCCAAGATTTCAAACGCCTGGCTGATCTATTTGAGCAGGCTCCGGCCTTCTTCACATTACTGCGTGGACCGCAGCACATTTTCGAGATGATCAACCCTCCTTATCAGCAGTTGCTTGGGCCTCGAAGCGTCGTTGGAAAGACCGTTCGGGAGGCGTTGCCCGAAGTTGAAGACCAGGGCTTCATCTCGCTGCTGGACAATGTATACCGAACTGGAGAGGCCTTCATCGGTCGCAGCACCCCGATCAAGCTGGCTCGGCATGGCTCTGAGGTTCTTGAGGAGCGCACGCTGGACTTCGTTTACCAACCAATGCGTGATTCAAACGGAGAGATTTCCGGGATCATCGTCCTCGGCGTGGATGTGACGGAAGGAAAGCGGGCCGAACAAGTAATTCTGCAGACTGAGAAATTGGCCGCGGTGGGACGCCTGGCTACCTCGATTGCTCACGAGATTAACAACCCACTCGAGTCAGTAACAAACCTCATTTATCTCGCTCAGCAATCGAATGTACTTGCCGACACAAAAGCGTATCTTGAAGCCGCTGAGATTGAGTTGCGCCGGGTATCTGCGATAACCAACCAAACACTCAGATTTCATCGACAATCGACGAGCCCGAAGCCGGTTAGAGCGGAGGAGCTGTTCGACAGCACGCTTTCCATTTACCGTGGGCGGCTGATCAACTCTCAGATCGAACTTTTAAGGCGTGACCGGACGCTCCGTTCCGTACGTTGCTTTGACGGTGAAATTAGACAAGTTCTTAGTAATCTCGTGGGAAATGCAATCGACGCGATGAGCGGCCGAGGCGGCAGACTTTTGGTGAGGAGCCGCGAAGGCACGAACTGGAAGACCGGGGAGAAGGGTGTGTTGTTCACGGTGGCCGACAATGGGTCCGGGATGTCCGGGGACACTGCGTCAAAAATATTTGAGCCCTTTTTTACCACGAAGGGATTCAGTGGCACTGGACTTGGACTGTGGGTAAGCCAGGAAATTGTGAAGCGGCACCGAGGGAAGCTGGCTCTCAGAACGAGTCAACGCAAGAATCGCAGCGGCACAGTCTTTGTGTTCTTCCTGCCCTTTGACGCTGCAGCATCAACCTCAGAGCCACCTCAGCTCTGAAGTTGAGTGCAGGGTCTATTTTCAAACGGCGTAATGATTTTCGCGCAGAGGGGCTGGTTATTTGGGCTTCCCGGCTCCATTCCAGTCGATTATGTTGACCAGCTTCCAAGGGTTCTGCCTCAAATCGAATTCAAGCGCGCCTTCTTTATTGATGATCAGCTGAGCGGCAGGCAGAAGGACGCCCTCGTTTTTCTTTTTATCGGAGTCGTTGATATCGATCTCACCGGCTGTGAGGTTGTAAGCCATCGATTGCGTGTTGTTGTATGCCTCTCCGATGCGAATGGGTCGATTCGTCACGAATCGAATCTTGCGGCCGGTGGGAGTTTGAACGGCACGAACGTAGCTGAGGTCGTAGCCAACGGTCCCGGTGATCGCGATGCGCCCAACGGACTTCATCTTGGACAGGGCATCGACCAGCCCCTGGTTCTGGCCTTTGTTGAAAGCATCCTTGAGCACTTGTCGGTCCTGATCGGTTGAGTATCGGCTGATTCTTACCTGAATGCCGATGTTCTTCCCCAATTGTGTGCTGGTGCCCATTGCTCGTGCGTCGATTGTTTCGACTGGCTTGTCCTGAGCGGATAGGTGTGCTGCAAGGCCGAATGCAACAAGGGCAGCCAAGAAGGATCCAGCAAAAAACCTGCGAAATGCGAAGCGAATGTTATTTGTCATTGTGGTCTCCCGAATCGAACTATCAACGAACCATTGTACAAACCCTCCAAAGGCTAACAGAAACAGATGCATGAACGCACTCTTCCTCAATGGGAAGCGGCCAACTCCGGGCGACGTGGCTTCGATGTCGCCAAAACATTTGCGGTCGCGGCGATGTCTTCACAGGACTACACTGGATAGTTTCCTGCGAGGCACTCCATTGCACATGGCTGAAAAAGCAAAGACACATCCCTGTCTCAAAACGAGGCTTGTTAAGAGCGTCGTCATTCTGGTTTCAGGACTCCTATTTGCCGGTGGAGTTGGAATTGCGCAGACTTCGGCGGCCGCGGATCGCGCGGACACGCATCTGCTCGCAGTTAAGGTGAATGCGAATGGCCATACTCTGCAGACGGAGGATGGTCGGCCATTCTTCTGGCTGGGCGATACGGCGTGGATGCTGATTCATTGGACCACGCGCGAAGAGTGCAGCTACTACCTGAACACCCGCGCGCGCCAGGGATTCACGGTGATACAAACGGTGGTTCTTGCGGAGTTCGATGGCATCCAGACGAAAAGCTCACTGGGGCTGCAGCCCTTCGTCAATGCTGACCCCATGCATCCCAACGAAGCCTATTTCGATCGCGTGGTTGAGATTGTGGATGAGTCGTCGTCGCTTGGACTTTACGTCGCATTGCTGCCGACTTGGGGAGATAAGCTGACGGCACCGTGGGGCATTGGTCCCCGGATATTTCGCAACGACAATCTGGACGTCGCGAGGAGCTATTCCCGTTATCTTGGTCGGAAGCTGAAGGGCAGAACGAATGTGATCTGGATGTTGGGCGGGGACCGTCCTCCGCGCGTAGCAAAGCGGGCAGGAGATGGGACCACGAGTGCTTCGGAGGCTGAGGACTGGACTCCGATCTGGCGCGAGTTCGCGAAAGGCATCGCCGAGGGAACGGGTACGCAGCCAGTAATCTCGTATCATCCTACCGGCGGACAATCTTCTTCCGAATTCTTGCAGCAGGAGACGTGGCTATCGATTAACGGGATGCAGAGTGGTCATGGAAGCGGGCACGACGTTCCGGTGTGGGAGTGGGTTGCGCGCGATTATGGATTGAAGCCGTCGAAACCAACGATCGATCTGGAACCGAACTACGAGGACCATCCTTATAATCCGTGGCCGCGATGGGATCCCGCTACCGGCTATTTCCGCGATCATGACGTTCGCAAGCAGGTCTACCGCTCAGTGTTTGCAGGGGCAGCGGGGGTGACATACGGCCACCACTCTGTGTGGCAATTTGCGAGCCAGCGAAACGAAACAATCAACCATGCGGATCGCGATTGGGTCGATGCACTCTACCGTCCGGCGGCCAGAGAGATGGTCTTCCTTCGCGATCTAATGGAGTCGCGACCATATTTCAACCGCATTCCGGACCAGGAACTGATTGTCGGCGATGCAGGCGCCGGAGGGTTGCACCTGCAGGCAACGCGCGACCGAGAGGGGAGTTACGCGTTTGTTTATTTTCCAATGAATGACCAGTCGGCGACGATCGATCTGGGCAGGTTGCGTTCGAAGCATATACGCGCCTGGTGGTACGATCCGCGGTCGGGTGTAGCGAAGCTGGAAGGCACGATGGAGGCAACGAAGCATACGTTTCGCGCTCCGTCGTTTGGTCCGGATTGGGTGCTGGTGCTGGATGATCCCGATGCCGGATATGCGCCGCCGGGACTGCGAAGGTTTGGAAAATAGACTACGGGGCGTCGCCTGTGCCTGGATCCGGAACGATGTTTGTGATGCGGTTCAGGGAGTTGCAGGAGTCGAGGGCGGTGGCTCGCCGGTAGGCCATGTTCCCGGCGCACTTTGCATGGTAAGGACGAGACGCCCGCCGCCGATGATTTCTGAATGTCGAAGCCATGCACGATTCAGCGGTTTCCCATTGAGTACAGCGGCAGTTACGTAAATGTTTGTAGAAGATGTTTTGTCCGCTTGTATGACGAAGTCTTTTCCGCCAGCGAGATGAAGAGTGGTTTGTGGAATGGCGGGACTTGCTATGAGGTAGATATCCTGTCCTGCGTTTGGGAACAGGCCTATCTGCGTGAAGGCATACAAAGAGGACATCGCGCCGGAGTCGTCGTTTCCTGGCAATCCACCTCGGCCGGGATGGAAATTTGCGGCGATGATTTGCCGCACGCGCAAAGCTGTTCTGTCGTAGCGACCGGCCCAGATGTAGAGATAAGGACTTAGAAATCCGGGCTCGTTTCCAACATCAAATCCTTGAGTTTCTGTGAAAAATGCGTCGAGGCGCGTGACGAACTTTTCCGAGCCTCCCGTTAATTCGATCAACCGAGCGACATTCTGCGGAACAAAGTTGGAGTATGTCCAGGAATTACCTTCGTAAAAAGTTTTGCCACCCCAACTGCAACCCTCCGTCGCGGTGAAGGGAGATAACCAACTTCCATCGCGATGTTTCGGGCGTATAAAGCCCTGGAATCCGCCATCTGCGAATTCTTTGTCCCACAGGTTCTCCCAGTTTCCAGAGCGCTTCAGATACTTCTCGTAGTCGGCGTTCTTGCCGAGACCTTTCGCGAACAGCGCGATCTCAAAGTCATTTGTCGCGTATTCCATTTGCTTCGAGCCGGGGCGGTCTACACCTTCTACGGATACGTAACCGAGGCGGTGCCAATCTTCCAGGCCTCCTCTTCCTTCTTTGAACTGGTCCTTTGGCACCACTTCCGCATCGTTGATTTCTGCAGCCAGCGCGGTATTCCAATCAATGCCTTTGAGGCCTTTTAGATAAGCGTCTGTAATCACGAATTCAGCATTGCTTCCGCCCTGTGTGCGCCCGTTGTAATTGCCGCTGCGTGCATCCGGCAACCATCCTTCGTGACGATAAAGATCGATCAACGCGCGAACTATTTCTGTCTGACGTTCAGGGGCAATCAGCGTAAGCAGCGGGCTGGATGTGCGAAACGTATCCCAGATCGCGTAGTAGTCGTCGTAGTAGGGCTCGTTCGATTTCCAGAGAGGATTCTCGCCTGTCCGATCTGCCGGCATCAACATGGAGTGATAGAGACCGGTGTAGAACATCTGGGCCTGTTCGGGATTGGCTCCCTTGAGTTCTACCGTGCCGAGGGCCTTATTCCATGCGGCTTCGGCTGCAGTCCTGGTGCCATCAAAGTCAAAAGCGGCAATCTCCTTTGTCGCGTTGCTTTTTGCCTGGGCGATGCTGACGAAAGAAATCCCCACCTTCAAATGAACTTTCTGGTTTTGCCCGGTCTCAAAAGTGAGCCACGCGCCGGTTCCATCGGAAGCGTTTGTATGCTGCTGTTTTGAGCCTTCGTGCAGCTTCCCATTGACCCAAGTGCCCCACGATTTCGCTGGCGTGTCGGTGACGGCGTAGAAGTAAACGGTGTAGGAGTTTGGCTGCTTATTCCAACCGCCGGTGACGCTGCTTGATCCAGCGACTTCCGTTGGGGACAAGACCTGGACATCGGAGGCTGTGATTGACTGGCTCTCACCGTAATCGGGAGTGGCGGTCAGGCAATGCCCAGCGTCAAAAATAATATTCGCCTGCTTTGAGGCCGGATATGTAAAGCGATAGAGGGCGGTGCGCCGCGCGGCGGTGACCTCGACGTCTACGGGATAGCGCTTGAGCGTTACGCGATAAAATCCGGCGGAAGCTTGCTCATTCTCGCGATCGGAGGAGTATCCCGTTGCGACGGGCGGTCCCGTCGTAGGTTGCACTAGGATGTTTCCGTACTTTGGACCGCCGCCAGTACCGCTGACATGGGTCTGGCTGAAGCCCCTGATTGGACCATCTGCTGCCCAGCCTGCATTCCAATCGTTGATGCCAACGTCCATGTCGGGCCCGGGCTTGGCCATTCCGAACGGCAGAGTGGGACCGGGGAAGGTGTTGCCACCCTTATCGACGCCAAGAAAAGGATCGATGTGTTTTGCGAGTTGCGACCGGCAAGGGGAAGCAAGCGATAATCAGGAGCAACGCTGCCGCTGCGCCGAGCGATCACACGTCGATTGCTGTATCCCAGTGACCGCGATGCCAATGTCGTAATGTGAAGGAGCGAAACTTGCTTGCTCAAATTATGTCAGTCTTCGTCGGACTCAAAACAGGATCGGCCCGGCTTGCAGGTAGATTTGTGGACGTAGTGTTCGTCCGGTCCAGCCTTCCCCATTGTCTTGAGACACCAGTACGAGGTGGTTGCGCCCATGGTGGATTCTAGATGTTCCAAGTCTTCGCCGAAGGCCCCGTAGGCCGACTTACTGCGAAGGGAACTGCAACGTGTGAGCATCACGAGGTCGCTCATGCCATTCCTCCTACTGCGCTGGGATCGCGCGTTAGCTGCCCTGCTGCGAGCAGAATTGTGCGGTAAATGATTGTCTGGAAGAGCTGCACCTTGTAGCCATTCTTCGCAAGAGGCGACGCGTCCGCCATTGCGGCTTTTCCGGCAGCCCGCGCGACGGCTTCATCGATCGTCTTGCCCTTGAGAGTCGCCTCAGCGGCAGTCGCATGGATCGGCGTGGGCGCTGCGACTCCGAGGACTATCGATGCGTTGCGGCAGGTGGATCCATCCATGACGAGCACTACGCCTGCATCCACAAGCGGCCAATCGAAGCTCTCTTTTTCGCCATACTTCTGATATGCGGATTTTGTTCCACTGGCGGTTACAGGGATGAAGATGCTGGTGATGAGTTCGCCGGGCTTCACAACGTTCTCTTCTGTGAGGCTCTGTTCCGGTTTCACATAGAACTCATTGAGCTTGACGGTGCGCTTGCCTTTCTTCGATGTCAGTTCAACCTGCGCATCGAATGCGGTAAGCGGTACCGCCGTCGACGAAGGATGAACCATTGCGCACACCGAGTTGTCCATGATGGCGTGGTATTGGTTCTCGCCCTTTTGGGCGTAGCACTCTTCGCCGCCTTTTCTAAGGCAAGGGAACTCAGCCGAGCGGAAGTACCAGCAGCGCTGGCGCTGCATGATGTTTCCACCCACTGTCGCCATATTGCGAACCTGCGGAGTTGCGGCGTGGCCTGCTGCATCTGAGAGCGCGGTGTACTTTTCGCGAATGACAGGATGCGCAGCGAGTTCCGACAGCGTAGTCAGCGGGCCGAGCGTGAGTCCCTGATCAGAAACTGTGATGCCGCGCAGTTCTTTTACCTGGCGAATGTTGATGAGCGTTGGAGGGGAGACGATGCCGTCTTTCATCAGATCAAGCAGGTCGATGCCGCCGGCCTTAACAACAGCGCTGCCATTCATCTGGTCAAGGGTTTCGCTAATCGTGTTGCATTCAACAAACGAAAATTTGTTCATGCGTGATTCTCCTGACCGGCTTTACCCAAGGCTTCAAGCACGTGCGCGGGCGTCATTGGTAAGCGTCGCATGCGTACTCCAGTCGCATTGTAGAAAGCATTCGCAACCGCCGCAGCTAACGTAATCACTCCAGCAGACTCTCCAATGCCGGCTGCGTCGGTTGAACTTTGTGCGATGTAGTTTTCAACGAGGACGACTTCGATCTCCGGCACTTCTCGCGCACCCATGATCTTGTAGTTCTCAAGGTTGGCGTTGAGCATGTATCCCTTGCCGGGATCCATGATGCGCTGCTCGAAGAGCGCATAGGAGATGCCCTGCAGAATTCCGCCGTTGATCTGGTTCGTTATGCCCAGCGGATTCATGGGGCGGCCGCAATCGTGAACGCCGAAGACGCGTTCGACGTGCACCCTGCCCGTCTCGGTGTCGACGGCGAGCTCGACGTAATCGACGCCCCCGTAGGTGATCCTGTCGCGGGTGTAATCCGGCACGCGCGTTGCGCGCGCTGAGATCTCCTCCGTCGGCATTTTCGCTGCGGCCTGCTTCAAGGAGTAGGAACGCGATTCGTCCGAGGCAACCGTGACGCGGCCATCCTTGATGGCGAGTTGATCAGCGTCGACTCCCAGGCCAGGTGCAATCGCCGAGAGGAAACGCTGCTTTGCCTTATGTGCCGCGCCGCGTGCAGCAGGAGTAATTGAACCCATGGTGATGCTGCCGCCAGAGTCCGGTCCAATCGGATAGCGAGTGTCGCCGATGCGAACGACGACGGTCTGCGGAGGAATGCCGAACTCTTCCGCGACAACCTGCGCAAGAACCGTCTTGGTGCCTCCACCGATATCCTGCACAGCCGAAGTGAGTTCGATAGAGCCGTCCTTCGAGATTCGGACTTCGCAGGATGAGTTGAGATTCACGAAGCGATACCAGACCGATTGAGAAATACCCATGCCACGCTTCAGCGGGCCAGTGTCAGAACCAGCCTTCTTTCGATTTCGCCAGTTGGTTTTCTCAAGAATGATTTGCCGCTCGACTTTGCGGGCCGGGCTCTCATCTATCTTTTCGCGGAAGGTGAGTGGGTCAATGTCCAGTTTCTCGGCAAGTTCATCGATCGACTGTTCCAGCGCGAAACATCCTTGCGGATGCCCCGGGGCACGCATGGCTGCTCCAGGACCGGCGTTGATGAATACGTCGTATTCCTCCGTGAGCAGGTTGTCGCATTTGTACATGTTGGTGGCAGGGCCGGCAGTGCCGGCTCCCGTGCCAACTCCTGCGGTCCCATAGCTGGTCAGCTGAATCGCAGTCAGAGTGCCGTCGCGCTTGGCTCCAATTTTGAGAGTCTGGTGGGAGTCGGGTCGATTGCAGACAATGTGCTCCTGCCTGCGGTCGAGCATTAACTTAACCGGTGCGTTTGTTTTCCGGGATAAGGCGGCTGCGACGACACCTTCGTTGCCTGCTCCAAATTTCGCGCCGAAACCACCGCCCATGAAATCCGTGATCACCCGGACCTTGTTCTTGGGCAGCTTGAAAAATGCGGCAAGCTCATTGCGAACGCTGGAAGTGCCTTGTGTGGAGGCGTAGACAGTTAGCTCGTCGGGCTTCCAGTCGGCAACCACGCCATGCGTTTCCAGCGCAGAGTGCGTCTGAACCTGGGTGAAGTATTCCCCTTCAACGACCACATCCGCTTCGGAGAATCCGTGTGCGACATCCCCACGTTTCTTGCGCTCTGGGCCATGCACATTGCCAACCTGGGGGACGTCAGCAGGTCCGCCGCCACCGCCGGCTGTGGCCGCCTCATCCGCCGGTCCGGGATAGACGAGGGGAGCATCTGACGATCGGGCTGCGTGCCGATCCACAACGAATGGCAAAACGTCGTACTTCACGATGACGAGTTTTGCTGCATCATTCGCGGCGGCTTGCGAGGTCGCCGCTACTGCTGCAATCGGCTGACCGTAGTAGCGGACGATGGGATATTTCGAGGGCGCTTCTTTTGCGGGGTCCCGCAACTGGGCGCCGCCAAGCACGTGCTGGATAACGTGAACACCGCGAACTCCCGGAGCGCGCTCCGCAGCACTGGTATCCACCGAAAGCACGCGGGCATGCGCAACAGTCGCCCCCACCATGTGCGCATAGAGCATTCCCGGCAACTTCACATCGGCGGTGTATTTTCCGCCACCGGTCACCTTAGCCTTGCCGTCATAGCGAGGTGTCGGCTTGCCAATGTATTGCAGTTCTGCATTTACCGGCATCGGCGGCGGCTCGCTAACCGGCACCTGCCGCTCGACCTGAGTCACGCCCAGTTGAGGGATGCCAAACGCCAGCTTATCCGTGCGCTTCGCTTCGGTAGGCTTGGCCGGGGGAGGAGCGGCGGCTTTCACGGCCTCATCTTTTTTCGCGGTGGCACGCACCGGAGCCGATTCACCCTTTACACCGGCTGATGTTGATTTCGTCTGCTGAGGATCCAAAGTTTCCGTCTCCATCTCAGGCTCCTCTCTCGGCTTTACCGGAAACGAACCGGTTGAGTGACTTGTGTTCCTCTCCCACTTCAAGCGTGGCGGCAAAAACTCTTGGGTAGGTGCCGCAGCGGCAAAGGTTTCCGGCCACAGCGTGTTTAACTTCCTCAAGATTGGGGCTCGGGTTGCGCTCCAGCAATGAGACGCAACTCATGACCATGCCGGGTGTACAAAATCCGCACTGCATGGCGTCGTGCTTAATGAAAGCAGCCTGGATGGGGTGAAGTTTATCGCCGGTCGAAATCCCCTCAATTGTAGTTACGTGTCTCGAACCCACATCGATGGCGAGGGTCATACAGGAGAGCGTTGGCACTTTGTCCAGCATCACCGTACAGGCGGAACAGGATCCTCGATCGCAAACAACTTTTGTTCCAGTAAGCCCGAGGTGATCGCGCAGGACTTCAGCTAGAGTATTTCGAGGTTCCACGGAGACGGAGTGCGGAGCCCCATTGACATGGAGCACGATGGGAACTGCCCCCGGGCCCAGTGTTTTGGCGGCCTGCGAGGTCTCGCTCATTTCCTTGGTGACAGCGTGTGCGGACTCTACCAAGGTACTTGCTGCCGTTGCTCCCGCGGCTTTCAGGAATCCCCGGCGTGAGATTGATGGCTTTTCCGTTTCGGACAAGGAAGCACCCCCTGGGGCGAGTCAAATTGTTAGGCTAATAATACGGCATTCCGCGGCTGGTGCGAATGCTCAGCCATTGCATTAACATCAAATCCATTCATGTGTTACCGAATCATTTTCGGTCCAGCAAAAGGTGAATTGTGAAGGAATTAGATGAGGTAATCGCCGCATACCGGAACGCCCAGCAAAACGAGGAGAAGTGCCTGCTAGCAACGTTGGTGAGGGTGGAGGGGTCCTCCTATCGCCGCGTCGGCGCTCGCATGCTGCTGACCTCGTCTGGCGGGCGCGCGGGCAGCATGAGCGGAGGCTGCCTTGAAGCAGAAATCCAGAAGAAGGCCTGGTGGCTGACGGAAAATGGCCCCGTGGTTCGCGAGTATCGCACCTCTGGCGAAGACGAATCGGGTATGCCGTACGGCCTGGGTTGCAATGGCACTCTCCACATATTGCTAAAGCGCGCGGATGACGAGGACGCGATCCGCGTCGACTTGCTGGAGCGTCTTCGAAATGAGAGGGCGAATGTCGCCCTGGCGACCATCCTGAATACGGCCTCAGTGGGCAAGCAGCGTCTGTATCCCGGCGAAGATGAAGGAAACGATCCTTTGCTGAGAGAGGCGGCCGTGCAAACGGCGTTGGAGAGGGTGGCGGCTTCGGAAGTATCGGAATATTTGCAGTTGGGGGAGACGGAGATTTTCATTGAGGCGCTTCGACCGCGGCCACGGCTGGTTCTTTTCGGGGCAGGGGATGATGCGCGGCCCGTGGTGAGATTTGCGCGAATCTTGGGGTGGGATGTCGTCGTCGCAGACGGCCGTGCGCATCTTGCAGCCCGATCCCGATTTCCGGAAGCGACCGATGTGATGTGCGCGCCTGCGGCTGAACTTCCATTCATCTGCAAAGTCCGAAGCGACGATGCAGTGGTGATCATGAGCCACAGCTTTGAACAGGACCGAGTGCTGCTTGGCGCGCTGCTTCAAATCCAACTCAGGTATCTCGGCCAACTTGGCCCGAGGCACCGAACCGCGCAATTGATTGAAGGCATCCGCATGGAAACACCCCATCTGACGGGTATGGAGCGGCTTCATTCCCCTATTGGATTGGATATAGGGGCACATACATCAGAAACAATTGCATTAGCGATCATTGCTGAAATTCAATCTGTATTGAGCAAGCTCCACGCGACTGCGGACAAAAGATTCAAGCATACAAACGCCTCAGGCGTTCCGGCATAACGCACTCGCCCACATATTTTGGTGAACGGAAGGTCTTTTCTTCATGCCTATGAAAGACTGCGCTTCGATCCTATTGGCTGCTGGAGACTCATCCCGCCTGGGAACGCCAAAACAGTTGCTCAGCATAAATGGGGAAAGCTTGCTACGCAGGACTGCCCGTCTGGCGATGGAAGCGGGATGTTCGCCAAATTTCATTGTCCTCGGGGCGCATGCGGAGATTTTGAAGCCGGAAGTAGATAGTGGCGTGTTCGAAATTCTTGAAAATCCGGGATGGCAGGAAGGGATGGGTTCGTCCATCCGGGTGGCTATGAAGAGCCTTTTCAAGAGACCAACATTACCGGGCGCAGTTTTGTTACTCGTATGCGACCAGCCCAACTTATCAGCAGGTCTATTGGCAGAGTTGCTCGAAAAGTACAACGGACGGCGCGAGGCGATTGTTGCTTCGCAGTACAACGGAGTTCTCGGTGTTCCCGCGGTCTTTGGAGCCGATTACTTTGGAGAACTGGCGATGCTCTCGGGAGATAGTGGCGCGCGAAGAGTGATTTCCAGGCACCCGGAGCACGCTTTGCAGGTGGAATTTGAAGGGGGAGACTTCGACATCGATTTGCCGGAGGATGTTGCCAAACTCCGGCAGACCGAAGATGAATAGATTTAGCTGTCTAGCTTAAACGTCGCAAAGATTAACAGCCTGAAGCAGAGAAGGCAGCGGAGGATCCTTCGTCGGCACGAACTCGTGAGCGACGTATCCCTGGAATCCTGAGGCGACAATTCCTCGCATCACTCCGTCCCACTGTACTTCCTGGGTGTCGTCCAATTCGTGACGCCCCGGAACGCCGCCAGTGTGGAAATGGCCAAGCCATTGGATATTCTTTTGGATCGTGTTGATCAGATCACCTTCCATGAGTTGCATATGGTAGATGTCGTACAACAGCTTTACATGCGGCGAGTTCACTTGCTCCATCACGGCCACACCCCATGCGGAGTTGTCGCACATGTAGTCGTGGTGATCTTTTTTGCTGTTGAGTAATTCGAGATTGATGACGACGTTGTTGTCTTCCGCAATCTTCTTAACGCGATTCAGACCGATGACGGTATTTTTCATGCCCTCTTCGTTGGACATGCCATTGCGATTCCCAGAGAACGTAATGACGTTCGGAACGCCGGCCTTCGCTGCCAAGGGAATGTTCTTGCGGAATCCTTCCTCGATCATCGCGTGGTTTTCCAGGCGATTGAGGCCGTTGGGAATGTCACCGGCGCCGCTGTAGCCCATGGTGCAGATCAGGCCATAG
The DNA here is from genome assembly GCA_963797255.1 of uncultured Acidobacteriaceae bacterium. Taxonomy (GTDB): domain Bacteria; phylum Acidobacteriota; class Terriglobia; order Terriglobales; family Acidobacteriaceae; genus JANXZS01. Next base: position 57,705 of record CAWCOV010000036.1, on the reverse strand, counting down.
CGGCGCGGAATTTCATACTCTTCCGGCTTGAGCAGGTCGATGCCCTTCAGTCCAATGTGCGCCGAATATGCGCAGAGGTCGTCCATCGGAATCTTCTGATAGCACCAGCGGCTGACGGATTGATGTATGCGGTTTTTTCGCGGGATGGGCTTAGAGTCATCTGCTAACGAGAGAGGCGATGTGTATGCCAAGGCTGCTCCTGCAACTACCCCTTGCAAAACGCGACGACGAGAAATTTCTGATGAGTTGGCCATATTTGATTTGAGTCGGAACCCTCCCGGCATAGACGAATCGATGCCGGGATTTCACCTGTCAGTTTCCGGAAAACTCTAACACATTTAGAACGGGATATCGTCGTCGGTAATTTCTGCCGCGTGACCGTAGTCTTCTGCGGGTGCGGATGAGCGCTGATCGAAGGACGCTGTGTTCGAAGAGCGGGAGCTTCCGCCGTCGCCTTCTCCGCGACCACTGAGCAGGGACAGGTCGCCGACAATGATCTCTGTGCGGTACACCTTCTTGCCACTTTCCTTGTCGTCCCAGGAGCGCGTTGTCAGACGGCCTTCAACGAACAGCTTGTCTCCTTTGTGAACGTACTTCTGGATGATCTCAGCGACTTTTCCATATGCGGCAAGGTTGTGCCACTCGGTCTTGTCCTGCCACTCGCCGCCTTTATCCTTGAAGCGTTCGGTTGTAGCGATAGAAAAATTTGCGACAGCGGAGCCGCTGGGTAGGAACTTCACTTCAGGATCCTTTCCCACATTGCCCAGAAGGATGACCTTATTTACGCTTTTTGCCATAACCGTACTTTCTCCAATAGAGGAGAAGGATAGCAGAATCGATGGTGCAAAAGGGGTACGCGGGCGGGAGATGGCTGTTTAGCGCTTTGTACGCTTATTCCGTAGCCATTTCGCGGCACCCAGCAGGAAGAGCATCGTGCCAAAGGGAAGACATCCCATCGCCGCAATTAAGGCGAGCCATCCACCATTGGTGTGGGGCCCCTGCGCGCTGATGCCGCCGAAGACCGTTTTGGTAAGGATGGCGAAGAAAATACCCGCGCCGAGAGTGCTTGCTCCCCAACGGAGCAGTTGGCCTGCACCGCCGTCGGGGTTCTCGGAGTTCGACATCTCGACGGGAGTGGAATCGCGCATCGTTACTGGGCTCATTTCATCTCGCTTGCTTACTGCGCCGCCGAAAGCATCAGGTAAACGACGACTCCGGTGACAGAAACGTACATCCAGATTGGGAACGTGAAACGCGCAATCCTGCGATGCTGTGCGAATCGGCCGCTGAGCGAAAAAAAGAATGTCGTCAGAACCATGGGAAGAGCCACCACAGAGAGCAGCACATGCGTGGCCAGGATGAGCAGATACACCGTGCGGATGGTGCCGTGGCCGGGATAACGCGAATCGCCGTGCAACGCGTGGTTGGTGATATAGCTCGCCAGGAAGAGCGACGAGAAAATGAACGCTGTGATCATCGACCTGCGGTGGGCGGGAATATTTCTGCGCAGAATGAAGGTAAATCCAATGGCAAGCGCAACCGCGCTCAAGCCGTTCAACGCCGCATTCAGAGCGGGCAGAAAGCGTAGACGGTCAGCGAATTCCGGCGGCGCGTGGTGTACGTATAACAGCCAAAGCAGAAAGGCAATTGCAGCAGCACTTACGACCAGGATTGCGGCGATTGGTTTGTGCGTACTCGATTCTGCGACTTGCATTTTGTCCTGTACGAACAGCCGCTATGCGGCCGGCTTGGTGGTGCGTCGATTCACAATTGCCCACGATCCCGCAAAACAAAGCACGCAGAATCCAACGGTGACAGCAAGGTTCACAGCCAATGGAAACGCCGTGGGCGTGTCAGGAAACAGCGCATTCCGTAGTGCATCCACGCCGTAAGTCAGAGGGTTCAGGTGCATGATGATTCGCAGCCACCCAGAGGCTCCGTCCGCAGGGAAGAGTGATCCTGAGAGCATCCACATGGGGAGAAGTATGAGGTTCACGATGGCGTGGAAGGCCTGTGGGGAATCCATGGGCCATGCGATTGCGAAGCCGAGCGCGGTAAGTTCAAAACTCATCAGCAACGTAATCAGGACAGCTAGTGCGACGGTCTCGATCGTGAGATGAACGCCGATCAGTGGGGCGAAGACCAGCAACACGATTCCCTGAACTGCAGCAAGAGTGGTTCCGCCGAGCACCTTTCCTAGCACGATTGCAGAGCGGCTGACCGGCGCGGCCAGCACCGAAAGAAGGAAACCCTCGTTGCGGTCTTGTATCAGCGACATCATGCTGAAAATCGAGGTGAAAAGGACAATCAGGGCAATGGAGCCGGGGAAGTAGAAGCCGAAGGATTGCCCGGAGAGTCCGTTGCTGCTGACGCCGAAATTATGTGCAAACCCAGAGCCAAGCAGCAGCCAAAAGAGCAGGGGAGAGGCGATGACGCCGACAACCCGAGCGCGCTGGCGAAAGAACCGGACAATTTCCCTGAGCCAAAGCGAGTACGACGGCAGCAGGATTCCAGGTGTCGATATCGCTGCGGGGCGACTGACTGGGTGAGCGATCGTGGCCACGTTAGTTCTCCTTCTTTTCGGGCTCTTCGCTCGGAATTTCATTCCAGAACCGGTGACCTGTGCGCTGGATGAAGACATCTTCAAGGCTTGGCTTCGCCACCGAAACGCCCTCAATCTCGCCAGGGAACGCCTCGACTACGCTGGTCAGGAAACGGTGCCCATGTTCCTGCTCCAGTCGAACGGAATGCCCGACCACTGAAACCTGAACGTGAAAAAGGTCGGCGATGCGAGTCGCCAGCGCGTAGGCATCTGGCTCGCTGCGAGCCTCGAAGTTCACGATATCGCCGCCGATTTCCGACTTGAGTTCCAGGGGAGAACCGAGTGCAACCAGCTTTCCTTCGCTCAGGATGGCCAGCCGGTCGCAGTGCTCGGCTTCCTCCATCAAGTGCGTCGTCACGAGGACGGTTACACCATCTTGATCGCGCAGGGTGCGCAGATATTGCCACAAATCGCGGCGCGCTCCGGGATCGAGTCCGGTGGACGGCTCATCCAGCAACAGGACGGACGGCGAATGGATCAGGCCCTTGGCCAGTTCGACGCGGCGTTGCATGCCACCTGAAAGCGTTTCGACGCGCTCTTTTGCGCGGTCTCGAAGGCCCACGCGCCCGAGCACCTCGTCTATGCGGGACTTGAGCGAACTGCCGCTTAAGCCGTAAAGATGTCCCTGGTGCTTCAGGTTCTCCGCAACGGTGAGCTTGATGTCGACGCTTCGCGCCTGAAACACGATGCCAATCTGTTGCCGGACACGATTCGCCTCCGTAGCCACGTTGAAGCCTTGAATGCGCGCGTTGCCGCCGGCCGGCACCATCAGCGTGGAAAGTATGCGAAATAACGTGGTTTTTCCGCTGCCATTTGGCCCGAGCAAGCCAAAGATCTGTGCCTCCCCCACCTCGAAAGAAAGATGATCGAGTGCGAGGCGGCTTCCGTAGTCGTGGGTGAGGCCATCCAGTTGGATTGGCGCAGAAGCACCGCTCAGATGAGTAGAGGTAATTCGCGGGTTTTCGGTTAAAGTCGCCATGCGGACTATCTCTTTCCTGTTGCGTTCAGCATCATCGCGGTCAGGAGAAGCGGCAGGTAAATGACGCTCACTTTCAAGAGGTCGCGGGCGTACATGCGGGATTCAATCATGGATTTTGCGCGGGTGATCCGGGAGAACCGGATGGTATAGCCGAGGTAAACGAGACCCAGGCATGCGGCGATCACGCCGTAGGTAACGCCGGTCATCTTTAAGAACACAGGTGCGAGGCTGACTGGGATCATCAAAGTGGCGTATACGAGTGCTTCAATCACCGTGGACTTGCCGTCAGGTTGAACCACGGGCAGCATGCGGATTCCAGCACGCGCATAGTCGTCCCGATACAGCCAGGCAATGGCCATGAAATGTGGAAACTGCCATACAAACAGCACCGCAAAGAGAGCTACCGCCGGCCATTCAATGCTTCCCCGCGCGGCAGTCCAGCCCAGCAGAGGCGGCATGGCTCCGGGGAATGCTCCGATGAAAGTCGCGAGAGAGGTATAGCGTTTGAGAGGCGTATAGACCGCGACATACGTGAATGCCGTGATCAGAGTGAGCGTGCCGGTCACCAGATTGGTATGCAGCGTGAGCCACGCTCCGCCACCTATCACGCAAGCCAGTCCAAGAATAATTCCATGTGGAAGGCTGATTCTGCCCGCCGCCAGCGGGCGATGTGCGGTGCGCAGCATGCGCGCGTCAGTCTTGCGTTCGATCGACTCATTCAGAGCGCTGGCACCGGCCGAGACAAGAGCGATGCCAATCAGCGTATCCAGCAATCCTCGCTGCACGCTGCTGATTCCTGACATCATGGAGCCGAGATAAAAGCCTGCCCAAGCCGTAATTACGACCATCGATGTCACGCGGAACTTGAACAATTCGCGGTAATCCGCGATGCGGGAAGCCGTTTCTCCAGCAGCGGGGACATGCAAGGTGTGGGTGTGACCGGGAGGCATGTCAATGCCGGCGCCGACTCTCATGCTGGCCTCGGGCGAGCCGGCCGATTCCTGAATGATTGGGGTCACCTGCGATGAATCCTTCCCTGCGAGAACACGACGAAGTGGGGCTGCATGAACATAGCCGCCGGATGGCGATCCGGATCGAGTGCGGCTAATCCTGATCAATGATACCAAGGTCGGGACTGCCGGGCGCCTTGAGCCGGAGAATGCGCATCTGCAGCAGGTTATCCCCTTACCGGAGGCAGCTCCGGTACGGGTTCGCGATTCACCATGTATTCGTCGAGCAGAACGGCTACCAACACGGCTGTGGGTACGGAAACCAAGGCTCCCGCGATGCCCGCCATTGCTGCGCCTAAAAGGAGAGCGATAAGAACGGCGAGTCCGGCGAGGTCTACGCTTGATTTCATGATTTTCGGTATCAGCAGGGAGTTTTCGGCCTGTGCCCAGAGGGCGTAAAAAATCAATGCACCGATGGCCCTTCCCCCGGAATCAATTGATGCCACGATCAGCACGATCACCATTGAAAACATGGCTCCGGCGACCGGAATAATGTTGAAGACACCCATCAACACTCCAAGTGCATAGGCGTATCGGATCTTGAGGAACAAGAAGACGATCGTACTGCAGATGCCAAGGATCAGCATCAATGCTCCTTGACCAAGCAGCCATTTACCCATGCGGAGTTTTGCGCGGCGCAAGGTGCTATCCAGTCGCCTTCGGGGAAGTGGAGGAAAGAAGGAAAGTATCCATAGGTAGGCGTTCTCGCCCTCAATCATGAAATAAACAGTCAATACAATCCCGGTGATGACGTCGAGAAGAACTCCCGCCCAATCCTTCAGAGAAAGAAAGATATAAGTGGCGAAGCCAGAAGCTTTGTCTTCAAGCCGATTGGCAAGAGCGACAAGATCGAGATGATTCACGAAAGGCAGGTGTTTGGCGTGCTCAAGTATGATCGGGGTTCGAGTGGGAAGTTCCTTTGTGAAGGCCTGCAGATCCTCTGCTACCGGAGGCAGGGCAAACGCGGCGAACAATATCACCGCACCAATCGCCAGAAGCAAAAGTGCAAGGATTGCCTGCACTCTTCCCAATCTCCACCGGCCAAACTTGAGCCTCATCATCCAGCCAACAATCGGCATCAGCACGACGGCAAACAGGGCACTGACGTAAACAAGCAGAATCACATTCCTGATATGCCACGCCAGCAGAAGGGACAGTGCCAGCGCAAAAGTGAAGACAATATTGCTTCGCACCGTACGGTTGCCGCGAGGGTAAAGCTCGTCTTTCGAGGCCCGAGAGCCGACTTCCGATAACTGATCGGAGGGAGTGGATTGGCTCACAGGGAGCGCTCCTTCGAATGCTGTATTGTGTGTGGCTGGATCCCTGAACATTGTCGCGAGATCTCGCGAGCAATCATTTGTGGGGTCAGGCCTTCGGTCGAAACTGTAATCGTAGCCAATCGATAGTGGGGAAGGCGGTTAGCATACCTTGATCGGATTCCATCCTCATTCTGAAGCAAGGGACGCACGGTATTCGATTGCTTGCAGCGTTCCAGTAGCGTCTCCAGAGGGCCGTCCAAAAAGGCGGTGCAAAGATCAGGGCGTGAAGCGAGCAGGGAACGCGTGGAAGCGCTCTCGATGGCTCCGCCTCCCAGGGCAATCACGGTATGGTCAACTTTCAGTAATTCCGCAGCCGTTGACTCTTCCAGGCGGCGAAATTCTTGTTCTCCGTGGCGAGAGAACAGTTCCGCGATGGTACAGCCTGAATGACGCTCCAAAACCTCATCCGCGTCGAAAAACCGCCAGCCGAGCATGTCCGCGAGGAGAGGGCCGACCGTGCTCTTTCCTGCTCCCATAAACCCAAGAAGCACAATTTGCGCTGGCGTAGTTACAGAATCAGGCGATGTCATCTTCCATCGCATTATACGAAGGATGACTCAGAGTCCGCATTCCCTTAGCTGATTTGGCAACTTCAGGGGCGTTTGCCTGCTGCTGATCCTTGTCGGTCCTGTTCTTCGTCCAGTGCTGTACGAATTTTGCTCCAAACGATCGGACTGGGGTCTTTGATAGGCAGCAAAAGCTTAGCCTGGTCGGCGATGTACCGCAGATCTCTTACCAGGGCAGCACAATTCTCACAAGTGCGCAGATGGGGGGCGCTCTCAAGATCGACACCCGATTCGAAGAGCTCCGGCAACTGCTGCTGAAATTCGTCACAAGTCATTTCTTTTCCGTTCAACGCGGTTCTCTCTGTCACAGAGCCGCCTCCTTCCGCTGCCCTGATCGTAGCAAGTCACGCAGTTTCATTCTTGCTTTATGAAGTTGCGACTTGCTATTGCCAATAGAGCATTCCAACATCCCGGCAATTTCATTATGTTCATAACCCTCCACATCGTGGAGGACGAAGACGAGCCGGTAGCCTGGTGGAAGGTTCTCGACTGCTCGCTCGAGCGTAACACGGTCCAAGGAGCCGGAAAGAGTCAAATCCCGGGCACCCAAGTCCTTGCGTGGACCATCCTCCTGGGAAGGCTCAAGTGCTTCTTCCAGGGAGATTTGTGGGAGGCCTTTTTTCCGCAGGTGCATCAAGACGACGTTCACCGCCAAACGATGCAGCCACGTTGAAAATGCGGAGTCTCCACGAAATGTCCCGATTTTGCGGAAGAGCTGGAGGAATGCTTCCTGGGTCAGGTCCTCTGCTTCTGCCACGTTTCCCAGCATCCTGAGGCAGAGAGAATACACCCGCCTTTTATGCAAGGAATAAAGGGTCTCAAATGCCTGGGCATCGCCGGCCTGAGCCTTCGCAATAGCCTCGGCTTCCCCTGCAATCGGTGGATTGCGGCGAACGTGCTGGTTGGCGGCAGGGGGTGTACCGGTTACCGACTCCTTGTCTGGAACAGGAGCGATATTGTCAGCAGCTTCCATTGTTTTTTCCTGAACTTTGTTTAGTAGCACGGTCATAGTTTTTGAAGATGCTGAAGTCATGAGTTATGAGTACATCTATCGCTAAACCGTTGCCTCAAGTAGCAGATTTGATTTCAATTGCGCGAAATGACTGCTAATTCCCAATGAACCTAGCATATAGGCTTCTGGCGACGCTGATATCCGTTGTTCCCTGCACGATAGCTCGTCCATCCTCAAACAGAGTGATGGTATGGTCGCCACGTTCAAATCGCAGTAAGAGGTTGTTGAAGCGCACATTTCCGTGCGGCGAGAGCCTGGTGGATATCGCAGCAAAGTCAACCGGCCGCGAATTCTCATGAATCTGAACCGAATTGCGGCCGCACAGCGTGATGTGAGCTCTCCCTTCGCCGCGAAGATGCGAGAAATCACGCATGCCACATACCGTGCAGTCTTCTCGTGGCCTGGCTGCGGAAACCTCGGCTCGCTCGTTTGACCACAGATCGTGAGATAGAAGAGTGCGTCGCATAGCCGATTTTTGGCCCACAAGCAGCTTTAGCGCCTCAGTTACTTCGATAGAAGCGGCCAAATTCACTGCCGTGTTCAAAATACCAGCCGTGTCGCAGGTTTCCAGCCCTCCCGTGGGCGGTTTTGGAAAAAGGCATGCCAGGCAGGCGGTGTCACCGGGAAGAATGTTCATTGTGACGGCATAAGCGCCGACCGCTGCAGCATAAATCCATGGCCTGCCCTGTTGAACTGCGAAATCGTTGATCAAATACCGGGTCTCAAAGTTGTCAGTTGCGTCCAGGATCAGATCGGCTTTGCCTAATAACTCCTCCACATTGGCGGGCACCAGGTCGGCTATCCGGGAATGGACTTTGATCTCATGATTGAAGAGCTCAATTTTTCGTCGTGCGGCTTCAGCCTTCGGCAAAGATGCAGCCGCGTCCGCTTCGTCAAAGAGCATTTGCCGTTGAAGATTACTGGCCTCAACGAAGTCGCGGTCAATGATGGTAAGAGTGCCTACGCCGGCGCGCGCAAGCAGACCAGCGGCGGCAGCTCCAGTAGCTCCGCACCCGACCAGGGCCACATGGGAAGCCGCGAGTCGGGATTGTCCCTCGAAACCTATCCCGGGATAGAGCACTTGGCGGGAGTAACGCTCTGCGTTCAAATTCGTTGATGGCTGTTGAGACATGACGTTCTCTCATTAGTATAGAGAGAAAGCAGGAGCAAACGGGACGTCCATCCAGTTTGCCGATCCCTGCCGTGAACTCTTACTGCGAGATTCGCCTATGGAGCGCGTTTCGAACCCGTCTGCATCTCATCCGAGCTGAATGGGTATACAGGTCATGCAAGGGGATTGATTGGTTTTCTCGGTTACATGGAGCGTGAAGCGTCGACAAACCATCAGCCTCGCCTTCGCCGGGGCGCTGTGGTTCATTTGTGGCGCATACCTCCATTGGGAAATTGCGTCGGCCCAGTCCACGGCCACGCCAACCAATCGCCAGTATTTTGTGCTTCGGAGCGGAGATCCTGACCTGCTAAGAGCATTGTCTGCCGCGAAGGCTGAAAATAGCGCCGAAGCAAAGAGTGATGAGGTTCAGGCGGAAGCACAAGCCGGCCAGTCCACCAACAACGGCGCCAGCTTAAAAGGCTGGAAAGGCCAAACGGTCAAAGCCATGGAGTTTCGCGGGGTGGAATCGGCCGTGCTCGACCCTCTACCCACGCAGCTTGCACAGCGTGTTGGTAGTCCACTTGATCCTGAGCTTGTGCGGCAGAGTCTCAGGCGACTCTTTTCTACGGGTCTCTACCAAGGAATTGAAGTGAGGGGAATTCGCTCCGCTGACGGAATCGTTCTTATTTTTGACGGAAAGCCTCGATACTTTATTGGAGTTGTTGAGGTGAGCGGTGTGAAGAGTGATCGCCTTACCTCGCAACTGGTGAACGCAACCAAGCTGTCGCCCGGAATGCCATTTCGCGAAGAAGGGGTGGTGAATGCTGACAGACTTCTTCAGCAAACGCTTGCAGACGCCGGGTATTACGAATCCAAAATCAGCCGTACTGAAACTACCGACACGCCAAATCTTCAGGTGAATGTGAAATACACAGTCGCGGTAGGAAAGAAGGCTCGAGTGGGAGATGTCCAGGTAACTGGCGACAGCGGCATGCCGGTGGAGACATTTCGGAAAAAGGCCAAGCTCAAAGCTGGATCAAAAGTGGAAAGAGGCACGGTAAGCCGCGCCCTTAGTAGATTGCGCAAGAATTATCAGAAGAAAGATCGCCTGGAAGCCGACGTGACCCTGGCTTCGAAGGAATATCAGCCGCCGAAATCTACCGTCGACTATGGATTCAATGCAAATCAGGGCCCAATCGTGACGGTGGAGGTGACTGGCGTCAAACTCAGAGCGGGCAAAGTTAAGAAGCTGGTTCCAGTGTACGAAGAGGGGGCTGTTGACGAGGACCTGCTGAACGAAGGCGCCAGGAACCTGCGCGACTATTATCAGCGCGAAGGTTTTTTTGATGTCAAGGTTACGCATACCATGTCGGATGTCGACGCCCATAACGCAAAGGTGCTTTTCAATGTAGACCGCGGCCCCATCCACCGCGTCGATTCGGTTTCTGTTTCTGGCAACAAGTATTTCGACTCCGATACCCTGCGGGAGCGGCTTTCCGTGCGAAAGGCCGATGTCTTCGCACGACATGGTTTATACAGCCAATCCCTGGTAAGCGCCGATGTCGGAAACATAACTGCCATCTACCAGATGAATGGATTCAGCCGCGTGAAGGTGACGCCGGTGGTCGAAGATACGGACACGCACGATGCAAACAGCAAAGCCGTAGCGCAACTAAGAGTGAAGTATGAAATCGAGGAAGGATCTCAGCAGAAGGTTGGCCAACTCAATCTTGAAGGTGCAAGCCGCGTAAGCGCTGATGATCTTCGACCACAATTGAGCACGCAACCCGGACAGCCATATTCTCCGCAAAACGTGGCTGGCGATCGCGATCTGATTCGCGCGTACTACCTTGCCCATGGGTTTGAAAACATACAGGTGCAAGTGACGCAGCTGGACGATCCGAATAACGGCTCTCTGATGGATGTCACCATGAAGATTACCGAAGGTGAACAGTTTTTCGTGAATAAGGTTCTAATTTCGGGTGTGCACTACACTCGTCCCGAAACGGTGAACAAACAGATAAAGATCCATCCTGGAGACGCCCTTGATCAGACCGCGTTGCTCGAGACGCAGAGAAGTCTCTACGATCTTGCATTATTTAATGAAGTGAATACGGCAGTCCAAAACCCCGCTGGAGATGAACTGCGTAAGAATGTTCTGCTGCAGCTTACCGAAGCGCGACGCTGGGATATAAATTACGGTTTTGGGTTTGAAGCTCAGACGGGTACTCCGAATTGCGGAAACGTAGCCTGTCCACCGAATGGCCATACGGGAGTAAGTGGAAAAGTAATTTTCGACCTCTCCCGTATCAATCTTAAGGGCCGCGACCAGTCCATTTCTCTTCGCACTGCGTATGGTTCTATCGAGAAACGCGCGACCTTCATTTATCAAGTTCCGCATCTTCGCAACAATCCAAACTTCAACATTTCGTTTTCTGGTGGCTACACAAACAGCCAGGACATTACAACTTATTCGGCAGCGTGGCTTGAAGGCGCCTTCCGCGTCACGGAACGCTTTCTCACGCCAAATAGATTCTTTAGCCGAGCAAACACCTTTATCTACTCGATGACTTATAGGCGCGTGCAGTTGAACAGTGTTAACGTTTCTCCTGAAACGATTCCGCTCGCATCGCAGCCGGTACGAGTCGGCGGTCCTGGACTGACCTACATCCGCGATACCCGGGATGAACCGCTGGATGCGCATCGTGGAACCTTCAACTCCATGCAGGAGTTCTTCGCGTCTTCCTATTTCGGTTCTCAAGCGGACTTCAATCGCGTGGATTTCACGAATTCCTCGTACTACACTTTTGGCAGGCGCAGGTGGGTATTTGCCCGGAGCATTCGGTTCGGATTCGAGAATCCATTCGGCGGCCCGGAACTATACCAGATCCCACTTCCTGAACGTCTCTACGCCGGGGGTGCCTCATCGCATCGTGGCTTTACGATCAATGCCGCCGGTCCGCGCGATCCGCAAACCGGATATCCGATCGGTGGGGAGGGTGCGCTGGTCAATTCCACGGAACTCAGAATGCCGCATCCGACGCTCCCGTGGGTGGGAACCAGTCTTGGATTTGTCCTGTTCCTCGATATGGGAAATGTCTTTACGTTACCCTCGCAAATCTGGCCCAGTTTCCTGCGTGTGAGCCAGCCGAACCAGGCCGCCTGCAAGGTGCTGAATTCGACACAACCAACTGGAACCATCATCACGCCTCCTACTGGCGGAGAAGTTTGCAGGTTCGACTATTTCTCTTACGCGCCGGGACTGGGATTGCGATACAGTACGCCGATCGGACCCATCCGCGTAGACTTCAGCTACAATCTGAATCCTCCCATTTTTCCGGTTACCTGCTGCAGCACGAATACCGCGATTCCATTCCCTTCGTACGTCGGACAAGCGCCGCATTTCAATTTCTTTTTCAGCGTGGGGCAGAGTTTCTAATGCTAAATCGCGGACCCATGCCGAAGCTTTTAATTGCATTCATAGGAGGAGTACTCTCCGCCGCGCCCGTAGTGGCGCAAACGCCGGCGTCGCAAACATCCGAAGGACAGCCCGTGGTTCTTGATCGTGTGATCGGAGTCATTAACGGGGATGTGCTGTTAGAAAGCGATGTGCAAGACGAAATGCGTTTCGCCGTGATGCAGCCATACAGCGTTCCGAACGGAGACAATTCGCAACTGCGGGCTGCGCAGCGCCTTGTAAATCGTACGTTGATTCTGCAGCAAATGAACGATCCTCAGCAGCCGGTGAAAGTGCCCGAGCCAAGCGAGAAGGAAGTGCAACAGCGTATTGAAGAACTTACCAAGCAGATACCCATCTGCAAGCGTTATCACTGCGAAACCCCAGAGGGTTGGCACGATTTTCTCGTTGCGAATGGATTCACCGAGGCGCAGGTTGAAGCGCGTTGGCGCCAGCGACTGCGAATTCTGCAATTCACTGAGGCAAGGTTCCGTTCGGGCATTCGTGTGACCCGTCCTGAGGTGGAAGCCTACTATCAGAAGATCTTGCTGCCGCAATTCGAAAAAGAAAAAGTAACTCCCCCGCCGCTGGATTCCATATCGTCTCGCATTGAAGAGATCCTCCTACAGGAGCGGGTGAATGTACTGCTTCAGGAATGGTTGAAGACATTGCGAGATCAAGGAAGCGTACTAATCCTTGATCCTGCTTATGGACAAAGTAATCCAGCGGATTCCGATAGTTCAGGAGGGTCCGAATGAGCCAATCTCCTGTGGCAATCCCGGATGGAAATCCGTCCCCGATTCAGAAGAAGTGGTTTCGTTGGAAGCACGTCTTCCTGGTCATCGCTGGAGTAGCGGTACTTCTTGCTTTGTGTGTCGTTCTGCTGGCGTGGTATGCAAACACTTCCGGCTTTCAGGATCGCGTTCGACGACGAGTGATCGCAACCATCGAACAGGCGACTGGAGGACGTGTCGAACTTAAGGCCTTTCGATGGCGTTTGATTCACCTTGAGCTGGAGGCGGAAGATCTCACCATTCACGGCCTTGAGCCGGCGGGTGAAATTCCCTATGCCCACATCGACAAGTTAAGGGTGCAGGCCAAGATCCTGTCGTTCATTTCGCCAAACGTGGGTTTGTCGCTGCTCGTCGCTGAACACCCCGTCTTCCACCTGATTATCAATCCGGATGGGAGCACGAACCAGCCGCAGCCGAAGACGGTACGCGAGGGCAAGCCGATCGGTGACACGCTCTTCGATCTCGAGGTCGATCGCGTGGAGATTGCTAACGGATTGGCAATTGTGAATGAACGTAAAATTCCCTTCGATGTTGCGGCGAAGGATCTTGGCGCGACGATTCAATACCAGGCAGGGTCGCGAGACAAAGAGAGATACCTCGCCCATTTGTCCGTCGCGGACCTTACGGCGCATCGGGCAAAGCAGCCTGTCATTGCCTCCACAATCGATTTAAATATTGCACTCGGAAGGAATGCCGCCGAACTCAGCGGCTTTCGATTGAAGACCGCATCGTCCGTATTGCAAGCGTCGGGCAACATCGCAAATTACTCCGATCCGCGATGGAACGTCGCCACCAACGGAGAAGTGGATGTGCGCGAACTGGAGGCATTGACCGAGATTGAGGGCTTGCAGCGGGGGATCGCCAGTCTGAATTTGAAGTGTCAAGGCGAGGGCTCAAGCAAGTTCTCGATAGACGGCGATGCCAGGGTCAAGGGGGGAGCATATAAGGACGAGTACGTCACACTACAAAGTGTGGATGCCACTACCACTGTGCACGTGTCACAGGATGAGTTGGTGCTGCAGAACGCCGTTGCGAAGTTACGCCAGGGGGGAATGATAGAAGGTGAATTTCGGCTGCAGAACTGGCTCGCACCGACGCCCGACTCGCCTACAACTCAAAAGAGCGCAGTAAGCATATCGCCTGGTTCGAAGGTCCGCAAAGCTTCCGTGACACCCAAGGGTCAGTCGCCACAAGGCAGGATTCGCGCCAAGATATCCCGGATCACTCTACGCACCGTGTTGAATGCGACGGCACCCCGCGACTTTCAGGATATCGGCTTTGACACAGCAGCCTCAGGATTGGTCAACGTCAACTGGCTCGGATCTCTAGACGATTTGACGCTGGATACCAAGGTTTCGCTGGCTTCCCCTGCCAATGCAACAGGCGAGGCTCCTCTAAGCGGAGAATTGGACGCGGAGTATTTTCAACGACGCGGCACTGTCCTGATTCGCTCTCTTGAAGCAAAGAGCCCGGGCACCACCATAAGTGTTCATGGTGATCTGGGCGTATACCCAGACAATCGCCCGTCGGCCATCCAGGGCGATGTAATCGTTCACGACCTTGCGGAGTTTGACCGCACTCTGAGCGCACTTGGAGTTGTAGCAAACGGTAAGAAGGGAGTACAGGCGCTTCCGCTTGAGCTTCACGGTGAAGCCGAGTTTCACGGTCAATTGACGGGGACCATCTATCAACCGACGGTAACGGGGAAATTGACAGCGACGAATTTTACTACCCTAATCCCGGCACAAAATTCGGCTTCAACTACCCCCTCGGTAGCGCCATCCGGAAAGATGACGGCACAGGAAGTTGGAACACTGGCAGTTCGTGAACGCAGGATTGAGTGGGACAAGCTCGATGCATCCGGACAGTACTCACTTGCAGAAATTTCAATTCACGACGCAACAATCACCCGAGGAAGCACAGTGGTGCACGCATCCGGAGCCATTCGACCTCACAGGATTAATCCGCGCGAGGCAGACTTCGATGAGCACTCAGGAATTGACGCCACCGTCACAATCCAAAATGCGGAAGTCGCCGATCTCCTCGCCATCGCTGGCGAACAGCAGGTACCTGTAACTGGAATTCTTAGCCTGAACCTTCATGCCGGCGGCAACTTGAACAATCTTTCCGGCGGCGGAAATGTGTCGGCGAAAGGCGGCGAAATTTATGGCGAGCCTTATCGTTCGGTGAATGCGGACTTGCGGTTCGCAGGACGCGAGTTAGCGATCACCAGGCTGTCGCTGTTACAAAATGGCGGCCGAATCGATGCGGATGGAGCTTATAACACTGAATCGAAGAAATTCCGAGCGAATGCGCAGGGAAGAAGTTTTGATCTCGCCCATTTGCGCCGTCTCCAAGGCAGGAAATTCGCAATAGGTGGAAATTTGGAATTCGATGCCCATGCTTCGGGCGATTTAAACAACCCCTCAGTGCACGCAAAGGCTAGACTCGATGACCTGACGTTAGGCGAACAAAAGCTCGGTAACGTGGTTGCGGATGCACACTCCGAGCGCGGTTCTTTGTTCTATACAACGGATTCGGTGTTATCAGGCGCTCGCCTCCATATTTCTGGTCAGACAGAGTTGCACGGGGACTACATATCGCAGGCGAAGCTGACATTTTCCGAATTTGATATCGACCCTATGCTCAAACTCACCGGTGTTGAGGGGCTCACCGCGCACTCGTCCATAGAAGGGGAGATGGTAGTAAGTGGACCATTGAAACAGCCTAAGCAGCTAAATGGAGAAGCGAGTATTAGTCAGTTCGCTGTGTCCCTGGCGGGACTGCCGTTGCAAAGTGATGGGCCGCTGCATGCGTCCTTGCGGAACGGGGTGCTGCAATTGGATCCGCTCCATATCACGGGTGAAAACACAAACATGCGTGCGCAGGGAACCGTGAATATTGTTGGGACACGGGAGTTAAATCTCCATGCCCAGGGAGAAGTTAATCTCAAACTTGCGCAAACCCTGGATCCCGACATTACTTCGTCGGGTAGTGTAACCATTTCCATGGATGCGCGGGGGACGATCGAGCAACCTGATCTTGCAGGACAGGTGCAATTTTCGAACGCTTCTATGGCGCTGCAGGACGTTCCGAATGGGCTGAGCCAGATTAACGGTACGCTGCAATTCAACCAGAATCGGTTGGACGTGAAGTCCCTCACAGCACAAACTGGTGGCGGTCAGTTGAAGCTCGGCGGCTATATTACTTATGACCGGGGACTCTACGGAGATCTAACTGCGACTGGAAAGAACATTCGTATTCGTTATCCCGCCGGCGTCAGTTCTATGGCCGATGCGACGCTCCGGCTGCAGGGTACACAGAAAAATCTAGTTCTCAGCGGAAACGTATTAATTACGAGATTCGCAATTAACCCCAATCTCGATATCTCGGGGCTGACCGGTTCAGCGCAGACCGTAGCACCACCTATTGATCCTAACTCCCCCTCGAACCACGTTCGACTGGATATTCACATTACTTCTGCACCCTCGCTGAATTTTCAGAATAGCTTCGCCAAGCTCGCAGGTGACGTTGACCTGCGCGTTCGCGGAACTGTTGCATCGCCATCGGTACTAGGCCGTGTGAATGTGACAGAGGGAAGCGCGAACTTTGCGGGGACAAAATACCAGTTGCAACACGGAGACATATTCTTTACGAACCCAGTTCGTATTGATCCAACTATCGATTTGGACGCAACGGCCCGAGTTGAGAGCTATGACATCACGATAGGACTTCACGGAACTGCGAATAAGCTCAATGTCACTTACCGTTCAGAGCCGCCTCTGCCGCAGCAGGATGTAATTGCTCTGCTTGCCCTGGGAAGAACGCAGGAAGAGCAAAACATGTACACGCAGCAGCAACAAAATCAGGGTACTAACTCGACTACCAATGCTCTGCTGGGCGGGGCTCTAAACGCTACGGTAAGTAATCGGGTGCAGAAGCTATTCGGAGTAGGCAGCGTAAAGATCGACCCGACGTTCGTTGGTTCTCTTGGAAATTCAACTGCCCGGATCACAGTGGAACAGCAAGTATCCCGTAACGTGACGTTGACCTATGCGACGAACGTGAACAGTACGGCTCAGCAGTTGATCCAGGCCCAGGTGGATATCACACGCAACGTTTCCGTAGTTGCGGTTCGCGATGAGAACGGCGTCTTCAGCATGGTTCTCAAAGTCCACCGTCGATATCGCTAAATCAAAGCCACGGCTTTTTCGCCCACGCTAGCATCCATTTCGCTTACACTCCAGTCTTTATAAGCAGGGCACTTAGTGGAGAATGGCCCTAACTATTAAATACTTTGGAATCAGGTGGGGAATGAGCAACGCTAACGTAGGAATTACGATAAGGCTCCTACTTCTTACAGTCGCTCTAAGCCTTGTTTCCGGTCCAGCTTTGGCGATGCCTCAAGACAAGATGACATCTGCCAACGGTCAGAATGACAGCCAGATCCAGACAGACATAAACAAGCAGCTTAGTAACTCGCGATTTAGTGGCGTAAAAGCCTCGGTCGACAATGGGGTGATCACACTCTCTGGTACTGTCGACGTCTATCAAAAGAAGGAAGATGCCGATAAGAAGGCACACCGCGTGAAGAATGTACTCGCAGTGCGCAACCAGATTGAAGTTGGCGGCAAGGAAGTGTCTGATCAGGAGCTAGGCCAGGCGCTGGCAAAGAAGCTCGCTTATGACCGCGTGGGATACGGGAATGTTTTCAATGCAATCAAGTTGAGCGTGCAGAATGGGGTGGTGACGCTCAGTGGTAGTGCGCGGACGCCCACCGACAAGGACTCTGCGGTCTCTCTCGTGAGTAACTATCCGGGCGTCAAGGATGTAGTGGATGACGTCAATGTGCTGCCGCCCTCGCCCATGGATGACCAGCTTAGAATGGAAGTGGCGCGCGCGGTCTATGGCTATCCTTCATTGAATAAGTATTCGATCGATCCCGCCAAGCCGATCCGTATCGCCGTGAACGGTGGGAATGTGGAGTTATGGGGTGTGGTCGATACCCAGGCTGACAAAGATACCGCGAACATTCGTGCCAATGGGGTCCCTGGAGTGTTCAAAGTGACGAACAATCTTGTGGTAGCGAACCAGCCGAACGAAAAAAAGAAAAACTAATCCGCGCGGAAATAGAATTGTGAGCCTTCACCTCATTAAGAAGATGAAGGCTTTTTTTGTCCAGCGTAGATTAAGTGGCGAGGTTTTGCCGGTATTTGACGAACTGATTAAACTACTGTCTGGAGTTCATTGAATGTCAGTTTTTCGCAACATCGGCGTTACGCTGGAGATGATCAAGTGGGAGCACTCCATTTTTGCGCTACCATTTGCCTTAACCGGCGCTATGCTGGCGGCGCACGGAATGCCTCGGGTAAGCACGATTATCTGGATTGTCATTTGCATGATAACGGCCCGCTCCGCTGCAATGGCTTTCAACCGCTGGGCAGATGCCGACCTTGATGCCGCCAATCCGCGAACCGCGGGGAGGGCGATCCCCGCCGGACTTCTGGACCGTAAGTTTGTCGCGATGTTTACCGCGGCAATGATTGTTATTTTCCTGCTTGCATCGTCACAGCTGAACCGGATGACTTTATTACTTTCTCCGGTCGCACTGTTCATCGTCCTCTTCTATTCGTTCACGAAACGATTCACGAGATGGTCCCATTTGTTTCTTGGCCTGGCACTGGGCGTTGCCCCGGCCGCAGCATGGGTGGGTGTATCTGGATCCTTTGACCCTCGCATCTTGATTTTGACTACAGCGGTGCTGTTCTGGGTCGCGGGATTCGATGTTCTCTATGCTTGCCAGGATCGGGAGCACGACGTCGTCAATGGCTTAAACAGCATCCCTCAGTCATGGGGCGTTGTCGGCGCATTCTGGATCGCACGCACAATGCACATTATCATGATCGCTTTGCTGATGTGGCTTATTCATGTCTTCTCATTGGGCTGGGTGGCGAAGGCCGGACTTGTGGTGGTAGGAATACTTCTGGTCTACGAGCACCTCATCATCTCTCCGCGGGATCTACGTAGAATGAATGCAGCGTTCTTCACTCTGAATGGAATCATTTCTGTGATCTTCTTTCTTTCCGTCGCCGCCGATTTGTTGTGGCGCACTTAAGAAAACAGAAAAGGCCTCATGCATGTGCACAAGGCCTTTCTGGACATTCACATTTACCAGCGATTATGCGGAACGAGCCTTATCGTCCAATCCGTCCTTGATTCGGTTCTTCGTGTTGTTTACCGAGTCCACGATATTTTCCCGAGCGACCGTGGCCTTTTCCTCTGCTTCGCGGCGATGACGATCTTCAACGGTGTTTGCTGCATCTTTCGCGTTGCCCCAGGTTTCTTTCGCCGCGCCCTTTACCTGGTCCGCGACGCCTTGGTTCGCCAATCCCTGGTTGCCCACCGCTTCGCCAACCTTTTCCTTGACCTTACCGGTTACTTGTTCAACCTTGCCACTCACTTGATCCTTGTTCATGTTTTACTCCCTTGTACAACATTCGATGCATTCGACTAGGCAGAACTCTATTGCGTTAAACAACAGGTCTGCGGCCACTGATTAGCTGGATGAGGAGCACGACCAGCGCGATGAGCAGCAGAATGTGGATGTATGCGCCAACCGCGTGAAAACCGATAAACCCCACCAGCCAGAGGACTAACAAAATTACAAATATCGTCCAGAGCATTTCTCGTTTCTCCCTCCGTAGTTACGGGCTACGGTGTGATAAGGTGCGCACTAGGCCCTCTTAGGTTGCCGCGTCCACGAAATTTGCTAAGAGCACACAAAAATGAAAATTGCGATTCAAGGAGAACCGGGTTCATTCAGCCACGAAGCTGCGTTAAAGATGGAACCAGAGGCAACCATTTTTCCATGTGCTCTCTCCTCGGATGTGTTTCGACGCGTGATCGAAGGAAGTGTTGATGCAGCTGCTATTCCCATCGAGAACAGCCTAGCCGGCCCCGTGGTGGAACACTATGACTTGCTTTTGCATCATGATGTTGCTATCGAGCGTGAATCACTCCTGCGCATTCACCATAACTTGATTGCCGTTCCCGGTAGTTCGATCGAAGAGATTTCAAGAGTGTCTTCTCACCCGGTCGCGTTAGCGCAATGTAGAAGATTTCTTGAAGCGCATAAGAACTTCGAAGTAATGCCTTACTACGACACCGCAGGTAGCGTGAAGCAGATTATGTTGCGGGGCGACGTACATGCTGCTGCGGTGGCCAGTCAGGCTGCCGCCGATTATTACGGAGCGACCGTTTTAGCTGCGGACATCGAAGACAATGCCCAAAACTTCACACGCTTCATCTATATCCGGCGTACTTCACTCGTTCCGCAGAATACGCATGCAAACAAAGTCAGCATTGCGTTCACGGTTGAAAACCTTCCCGGCACTTTGGTCAAGGCGCTGCAAATCTTCGCGGACCATGGAACGAACCTGACCAAGATTGAATCTCGTCCCGTTCCTGGACAGCCTTGGCAATATGTCTTCTACGTGGATTACCAAGTCTCGTCACCAGCGGGAGCAAAGGTCCCCATCGAGGAATTGCTGCGATATTGTTCCATGGTTAAGGAGTTGGGCTTTTACGTTCACGCCGAGCGTCCCGCCTGACCTATCCGGAACAGCCCATCGGAATCCTTCCTTCTGAATGTGTTTCATCCTCAAAATCTCCCTTTCCACAATCCGGATGCGCTCTACGCTCAACGGCGGTATCATCCTGTGCATCTGATTTAGGCGATCGAAACGGGAGTCTTTCCGGGCAACGACGAATCGAGGGGATCAGGGGTTAGTTTTCGGCGCACTGTCGAGCGAAACACCGACTTGTGGCACGCAAAAGATAGATAGGCTCGGGCCGAATATATCTAACCTATTGATTGCAAATGCGTAATTCTCTGAGGGTGGCGAGAAGCAGACGAATTGCACCCTTTTATTATCTGCGGCGTCTAATAGCTAATTATTTGATAGAAGGATGCTCATGGCTAGCGATTTCTTAAGTGTTATTCAACCGAGCGATCCCAAACAGCGCGAGAACACCGCAGCTAGAACCCTGCCAATCTTGCCTGTTAGAGACACTGTATTGTTTCCCCATGCAGTTCTCCCCCTCACCGTCGGCCGAGAGAGCTCGATTCAGCTGATCCAGTCCCTGGGAGAAGAAAAGACCATTGTTGTTGTAGCGCAGCGCGAGGCGCGACTGGATTCTCCGGGGCCTGAGGATCTCTACAGCTACGGCACGCTTGCGACGGTCCACAAAGTGGTCAAGATGCCGAATCAGAGCCTCTTTGTGTTCACTGAGGGCGCTGAGCGAGTAAAGCTGGGCCAGTTCGCACAACTAGAGCCGTTCATGACGGCGAGCGTTGAGCCCGTTGCGGTGGAGGAGCCTGCAAAAAACGCTGAGCTTGAGGCTCTGCAGCGTAACGTAGTATCTCAATTCCAGCAGATCGTCACCGTTTCTCCTACGTTGTCTGATGAGCTTTCGACAATCGCCGTCAACATCGACGAGCCGGGCAGACTGGTGGACTTTATCGCTTCGTCGCTGCCTTTTCTTACGACGACAGATAAACAGGAGCTACTGGAGACGTCAGACATTGTCGCGCGCATGGAGCGCATCAACAAGCATCTTGCGAAAGAACTGGAAGTTCAGCAGTTGCGCAACAAGATCCAGTCAGAAGTCCAGGATCAAGTCCAGCAATCTCAGCGAGATTACTATCTGCGCGAGCAGATGAAGGCCATTCAGAAAGAGCTTGGCGAAATTGACGAGGGCCAGAAGGATCTGGATGAACTGAAGGAGAAGATTGAGTCCGCCGGCATGCCGGAGGACGTAAAGAAAGAAGCGTTGAAGGAGATGAATCGCCTGGGGAGGATGTCCCCGATGGCGGCCGATTATTCCTTAACGCGAAATTACATTGAATGGCTGGCGCTGCTTCCGTGGGCTAAGTCTTCCGGTGGCGAGGTCGACATTCTGAAAGCGAAAGAGATCCTCGATCAGGACCATTACGACCTGAAAAAGGTGAAAGATCGCATTTTGGATTATTTGAGTGTCCGCCGTCTCAAGCCGGATATGAAGGGCCCGATCCTTTGCTTTGTCGGGCCTCCGGGAGTAGGAAAGACCTCACTGGGGCGCAGTATTGCCCGCGCTCTAGGGCGGAAATTTGCCCGCATTTCGCTGGGTGGAATGCACGACGAAGCTGAGATCCGCGGCCATCGTAGAACTTACATTGGTGCGCTTCCTGGCCAGATTATCCAGGGGATTCGTCGCGCTGAGACGAACGATCCTGTCTTCATGCTGGACGAGATCGACAAGCTTGGCCGCGATTTCCGCGGAGATCCGTCGTCGGCACTGCTTGAGACGTTGGATCCGGAACAGAACTCGACTTTCCGGGACAATTATCTTGACGTACCGTTCGATCTGTCGAAAGTGCTCTTCATCTGCACAGCGAACATGCTCGATCCGATTCCCGAGCCGCTGCGCGACCGCATGGAGATCATCGAACTGCAGGGCTATACCGAGGAGGAGAAAGTTCACATCGCCTTCCGCTATCTCATTCCGCGGCAGACGAAGGAGAACGGCATCACAGCAGAGTTGATCGAATTCCCCACGGAGAGCGTGTCCTACGTTGTTCGGCATTACACGCGGGAAGCGGGCGTTCGTAACCTTGAGCAACTGATCGGCACGATATGCCGCAAGCAGGCGCGTCGCGTTGCCGAAGGCTCGACAGAAAAACTTATAGTCAGCAAGGAGATCATTCAGGAGTTTCTGGGTGGCATCAAGGTACGGGTTGACACGGAGATCGCCGAGCGCACGAGCAAGGCTGGTGTTGCGGTCGGTTTGGCGTGGACTCCCGCTGGCGGGGACGTTCTCTTCATCGAAGCGAACAGGATGAAGGGGAAGGGCGGTTTTACAATGACCGGCCAGATTGGCGAGGTTATGCAGGAATCCATGCAGGCCGCCCTTACCTGGGTCCGCTCGAACGCCACGTCTCTCGGGTTGGAAGAAGATTTCACCCGCGAGATAGACCTGCACATCCACGTGCCAGCAGGAGCGATCCCGAAAGACGGTCCGTCTGCGGGCGTGACAATGGCAACGGCGCTGGTTTCGCTGCTGACTGACAAGCCGATTCATCCGCTCACCGCGATGACCGGAGAAATTACGTTAAGCGGCAATGTGTTGCCGGTCGGCGGCATCAAGGAGAAATTCCTCGCAGCCAAGCGGGCAGGCGTACGCGACGTAATTCTTCCGGCAGATAATCGCCAGAACGTGGAAGAGGACCTGACTCCGGAACAGATCGAGGGAGTGAAGATCCACTACGCCAAGCGAATTGAAGATGTTCTCGCGGTGGCGTTGCCACAGTCGATCAGCGAAGTGCGAAAGGACGAAGAGATTCGTGAAACTACGCTGAGCCACGCGGATGCTTGATATCATTCCGTGTTGAAAAAGCCTGCCTTCGGGCAGGCTTTTGTTTGCCATGATGTACCAGGCTCGTTATCCAGCCCTATTGAGTGGGTGGGGCAGGCGGAGGCGCATTTGGATCAGTCATGTCGACGAGTTCGACATCGAAAATGAGATTCGACTTTGCTGGGATTGGGCCCTTGCCCTGCTCGCCGTAAGCCAGTTGATACGGAATAAAGAGTCGGCGTTTCCCGCCAACATGCATTCCTTCAAATCCGGTGTCCCATCCTACGATCACTCGCCGCTGACCCTGCACAAATTGAATGGGAGTTCCCCGGTCGACCGAAGAGTCAAACTTCGTGCCATCGTACAGCCAGCCGGTGTAGTGCACAGAGTAGAGCATGGCGGGGCGGGCAACCGCTCCCGTGCCGATCTTGGTGTCGATGTAGCGCAAGGCATATTCCGTTTTGGTTACTCCTGCTGCTGGAGGAATATTCGCGGGCAGCTTGACGGCTGTCGGGCTGGCTGCCGAGCGATGAACTGGAGGCTTGGCCGGCGCTGTTGCCTTCTGTGCTGCTGCCCCACATGGTAACGCCAGAAGGATGGCCAGACCGTTAAGGGTGAGATAAGTGATTTTGGTATTCATGCGAACGTGATGGTAGCACGACACGCCGGGCAGATTTGACGCTTTCTCATTGCGCTTTGAACCAAACTCGTATCAATTTTGAGAGTTTCTCAGGCTGTGCAATCGAAGAGAACTTGTTGTTCCGCTTCACAATCCCGAACAATAGGAGCGAAACTACGCAGCCTGCGTCTAACCCGCAGGGTATTCTGTTCGTCATGCAGGTAAGCGTCCTATATTTTGGCGTTCTCCGGGACATCTTTCAGCGCGAGAAGGAACTCATCGCACTGCCTTCGGGGGCAACGGTGGGAACTCTTCTCGACCATTATCGCGAGCTGGCGCCAGACCGCCACGGCTTGTGGAGCGCGATTGCCGTAGCTGTGAACCAGGAATATGCGCGCAAGGACCGTCTGATTTCCGAGGGCGATGAAATTGCGATGTTGCCACCTGTGTCTGGGGGATCGACGACAGAGCCTCGCGTCGAGTTGGTGCGGCTGCCGATCGGCACGGCCAAGCTGCTGGAATCTGTCAAGAAGGGTGAGGATGGCGCAGTGGTGGTGTTCGATGGCATCGTGCGAAATAACACTCGTGGACGCCGAACCACTCATCTTCTCTATGAAGCTTACGAGCAAATGGCCCTGGAGCAGATGCGAAAGCTTGCCTCAGACGCCTGTGCACGATTCCCAATACGTGATGTGATCGTCGTTCATCGCCTGGGACAGCTTGGGGTAGGAGAAACCAGCGTCCTGATTGTGGTGGCTTCTGCCCATCGCGGCGCTGCCTTCGACGCGTGTCGCTGGCTCATCGATACACTCAAAAGCACGGTGCCCATCTGGAAGAAAGAGTTCTTCGAAGATGGCGCTGTCTGGGCCGCGGGAGAACCTTTCCCGTCGGACATTCACCCTGCCAGTGGGGCGAACAACGAATGAGGCGAGGATTGTGGGCTCTGCTGATCTGTTGGGCAGTTCTTCCCGGCGGAGCTCAGGATTCGCCTTCGACGATCCGCGTAAACGTCAAGCTGGTGAACGTGTTCGTGAATGTCACCGATGCTAACGGCGCAATCGTGGGAGATTTGACGCGTGACGATTTCCTGCTCTCCGAAGATCACATCCCCCAGAAAATAGCCGTTTTTGAGCGCCAATCGGAGATGCCACTCTCCATCCTTCTCGCGATTGATACAAGCGGCAGCGTGCACAAAGATCTCCCACTTGAGCAGAAAGCGGCGCACCGGTTTGCGCACACGCTGCTGCGCCCCGTCGATCAGATGGGACTTTTCGAGTTTTCATCTGAAGTGCGCGAAGTTGTTCCATTCACGAACCAGATCAACCGCATCGATCGCGGGCTGGAAAGCCTGCGGATGGGTCCAGCCACTGCCCTTTACGACGCGGTGTACTTGTCTTCCCAGAGCCTGGAGGGAAGAGAAGGGCGAAAGGTCCTCATTCTGATTTCCGACGGAGGAAACACGGTGAAGGGCGTAGACTACGCGAAAGCACTGGAACAGGCTCTCCGTGCCGAGGTCATGGTGTACAGCATCATCGATGTACCTATACAGGCCAGCGCCGGGCGCGATCTGGCTGGCGAACACGCGATGATCACTCTCTCGGAGGAGACCGGCGGGAAGTACTATTACGCCGAGGGAATGGACGTGGAGAGCGCCTTTGACAAAATCTCCTCTGATCTCCGCACCCAATATCTTCTTGCCTACTACCCGACGCGCCGTGTGTCGGACGCGCCTTTCCGCCGGATTGAGGTCAAGGTAAAATCGCCCGGAAGTTCGGCATTTTCCGTGCGGCATCGCACGGGCTATTACGCATCCAATCCCTAGCAGCCTCCAATCACACTGCGCTTGGATACAATGAAAGCCATGTCCATAGACAACCCACCGCGTCGTCGGCCGAAAGCTCCTCCTCCCGGCGAAACCGGTCAGGAAGCGCTTTACCTGCGTTTTCTGAGTGAAAAACAGGTTCCTGTCATCGTTAAGCTCCGGGACGGCGAAAGCGTGATTGGCTGGATTGAGTACTACGACGACCGCATGATTCGACTCACGCGCGAGGGCAAGCCCAACCTTTTCATCTACAAGCACCAGATCCGGACCATCATGGAAAACGCGAAGCGGGAAAAGGTGCGGACGCGAAACTCTTCCGCGAAAAAGCTGAGTTCCCCAGACACTCCCTCGGATAGCGGGGCGGAGATAGCTCCCAGCCCGCAGGTGAGCAGCGTTTGAGCAAGATCCCAGTAGATGTGCAACTTCCTTTTGCGGAGCCCGCTGCCCAGATCGCAGTGGAGGCAGGAAAGCTCGTCCGCGCCTTTTATGAAAGTGATGTCGCGACTGAGTACAAAGGCGAGGTAGACCTTGTCACAGAGGCAGATCGGTCGTCGGAGCGGCTGATTCGCGAAAGATTGCTGGCAAGGTTTCCCGAGCACGGAATTTACGGGGAAGAGGGTACCCGGGATCGCATGGATGGGGAGTATCGCTGGTATATCGATCCGCTGGATGGCACCACGAACTTTGCCCACCGGTTTCCCGTTTTCTGCGTCAGCATGGGGTTAGAACGCAGGACGCCGGGTTTGCCTGCCGCTGAAGATGGCGAGATTGTTGCCGCAGTGATCTACGACCCGATGCGAGATGAGTTGTTTGTCGGGGAAAAAGGCCAGGGAGCCTTCCTGAACGGCCGCCGGATCCGCTCTTCCAATGTTCCCGATCTCTCGGAGGCTCTGCTGGCTACAGGGTTTCCCAGCCGCAAACGTCATGAGAATCCAAATATCCATCTCTACCAGGAGATCACGCTGCGGTCCCACGGAGTGCGGAGGGCAGGGTCCGCTGCGCTTGATCTGGCTTACACCGCCTGTGGGCGATTTGACGGCTACTGGGAATTCAACCTGAATGCGTGGGACACGGCCGCCGGCGCACTCCTGGTTACGGAAGCCGGAGGGTCGATAAGCCGCTTTGACGGCAGCCCTTTTCGCCTCGACAGCCGCGAGGTGCTTGCTACGAATGGCCTTCTGCACAAAGAGATCATGTACCTATTTGGCGAGATGTTCGCCGGACGGGGTCTGGAATCCATACCCACACCCGCCGAGTTTGCCGCCCGCCGTGCCAGCAGGGAAAGCGGCGGGGCGAGGTAAATCAGCTTTCGCGAAGTCTGTTTTGACAGGCCAGAGATCGCGCTCTTGCGGCATACTTGTCCTGCTACAATTCAGTTGGAAATTAAGCACGAAATCGGAGACGGCTTCTATGGCATATGTGATTGCGGAACCCTGTATCGGCACGAAGGACACTGCTTGCGTTGATGCATGTCCCGTCGACTGTATTCACCCCAAGAAAGACGAACCGAAGCATGCAGAGACAGAAATGCTCTACATTGACCCGGTAGAATGCATCGATTGCGGCGCGTGTGTACCAGCCTGCCCAGTTTCTGCGATATTCGCCGCCGACGATTTGCCGGAAAAATGGGCACACTTTGCTGAAAAGAATTCAGCCTTTTTCGGCCGCTAAAATATTGCGAACAGCACTGCAAGCGCGCAGCTCCCGGGCTGCGCGTTTTGTTTGCACGAGGAACGCGTGATCGCGCATCAGGCCGAAGCCATCATCCTCCGCACCTGGCCTATGCATGAGGCGGACCAGATCGTCTCCCTGTTTACCCGGGACCAGGGGAAAATTAAGGGTGTCGCGAAAGCGGCTATGAAGTCCCGGCGCCGGTTCGGGGGCGCGCTTGAGCCGATGACCTATGTGCGCGCCAGCTATGCAGAGAAACCGAAACAAGAGCTAGTGAGGCTGGACTCCTGCGAGATTCTCAGCTCGCCACTTTCCCAGCCCGTTGATTATGTGCGTGCCACAGTGCTTGCCTTCTTTAGTGAGGTTCTCGAGCATACGCTGCCCGACCATGATCCGCAGGAGACTGTCTTCCGCTTACTGCTGGCGGTGCTCGAATACACACGAGTGGAACAGCCGTGGATGCCGCTCACATATTTTGCGCTTTGGGTTACGCGCCTAATGGGCTGGCTCCCCGATCTGTCGCGGTGCGTTGTATGTGCCATCCCGCTGAGTGGGAATTCGGCCCAGTTTCATTCGCAGGCGAACGGCTTGTTTTGCTCCGAACATGCCCACCGGGGCTACAACAGGCTTTCGGCAGACTCGCACGCGCTGGCCATGAGAATCTTTCGCACTCCCATCTCGGCGCTTGCCACAGAGCCCTGGCCTCGTCAGCGCGCGGTTGACCTGCGTCGATTTGCGTTTCAGTCTCTGGAGCGCAACATGGAGCGGAAACTAGCGACCGCAGCCGTCCTGGCACGCCTTGGCGGATGAATTCCAGCGCTATCGTTTAGAATCGCCAATAGAACAAATTCAATTGCCGAGAGTTCCAGGCGTGGCCCTGACTGCTTCATCAAAGAACGAAGATTCGGTGACGGGCGGGTCGCGCGTTCCCCTCACTTTCCAGCAACTGCTGTTTCGCCTTCAAAGCTTTTGGGCGGAGCGGGGATGTGTGCTGCAGCAACCCTATGACGTTGAAATGGGTGCGGGTACTATGTCGCCGGACACATTCCTTCGAGTGCTCGGCCCCAAGCCCATCAGCATTGCATATGCTCAGCCGTCGCGGCGTCCTGCGGATGGCCGCTATGGCGAAAATCCGAATCGCCTGTACAAGCACACGCAGTTCCAGGTGATATTGAAGCCTCCGCCGGTGAACATTCAGGAAATCTACCTGGAGTCGCTGGGCGCGATTGGAATCGATCTACATGCGCACGATCTCAAGTTTGAAGAGGACAACTGGGAATCGCCGACTCTCGGTGCATGGGGCATCGGCTGGCAGGTCATGCTGGACGGGTTGGAGATTACGCAGTTCACTTATTTTCAGCAGTGCGGCGGCATCGACCTCGACCCCATCTCCGGTGAGATAACCTACGGCCTCGAACGAATTGCCTCGTTCTTGCAGGATGTGGATTCGATCTACGACATCGTGTGGGCAAAGGATCCCACAACCGGGCGTGCCATCACGTACGGAGAAGTTCGCCTGGAAGAAGAGTTGCAGTTCTCTGTCTACAATTTCGAGTTTGCGGACGTGGCTAAGCTGTGGGAGCACCTTCGGCTGTATGAAGCCGAATGCCAGGCGCTGATTTCGCAGTTCAACGAGGAATTCGCTCCGAAGGCGGTCCACAAGTCAGAGCGTCAGGAAAAGATCCATGATCGCGTAGTGCACGAAGACGGCGAACCAATTGCGCCTTCTGAAGTTCAGATTCGAGTTGCTCTTCGCCGTTTTCCCGTTCTCGCCGCTTACGACCTTTGCCTGAAATGCTCACACCTCTTTAATCTGCTCGACGCTCGAGGTGCAATCTCTGTCACGGAGAGAGTTGGCGTCATCGCCCGCATTCGCGCGTTGGCCGTCGGCGTCGCTAAAGCCTATGTCGCGCAGCAGGTGACTTAAGAAGCTGCAACGCTACTTCTTACTCGAACAATATTGACTCGCAGTATTAGCTTTGAGGGGATTGATCCCCGGAAAAAGATAGAACAAGAATGGCTGACTTCCTGCTTGAAATAGGACTCGAAGAGATTCCCGCGCGAATGATCGCATCAGCGTTGGCCGACCTGTCGCGACGCGTTGAAACTCTGCTGGTGAAGGAAAGATTGCTGCCGGAAACGCACGGCAAGGTGAGCGCATTTTCCACTCCACGTCGGCTCGCGGTGCTTGTTCCTGGCGTTCTTGACCGGCAGGAAGACATCAAGGAAGTGCTGACCGGTCCCTCCTGGAAGATCGCATTCAAGGATGATGCCCCAACGCCTGCGGCCGTGGCTTTTGCCAGGAAGGCAAATGTAGAGGTAGGCGACCTTGCCAAGCTGACCAATGCAAAAGGGGAGTACGTTTCGGCCACGGTCAATCGTCCGGGCGGCACTGCTGTTGATGTGCTCGCCGAGAAGTTGCCGCAAGAGATTGCTGCCATCTACTGGCCAAAAAATATGTACTGGAGACCGGGCAAACCTGAACGCCTGGTGCGGCCGCTGCGCTGGCTGCTGGCTCTGCTCGATGAAACCGTTGTGCCGCTTGAATTCGCGGGCATCCAGGCTTCAAATTTCACCTTTGGCCATCGCATCCTTCACGGAAATGCGCAGGTCGATATTTCCTCACCTCGCGACTACGTAACTGCTCTTGAAGCAGCCAAGGTCATGGTGAGCACCGAAGATCGAATTCATCGGATCCGCAAAGCGCTCGATGCCACGACCCGAACCGTCGCGGGCGCGCGTTGGCGCGAGGATGAGCCTCTGGTCGATACGGTTGCGAACCTCACCGAGTGGCCGTCGGTGCTCCTCGGCAGCTTCGAAGACGAATACCTTACGCTTCCCGAAGAAGTTCTCGTGACGGTTATGCGCGACCATCAGAAATACTTCGCTGTGGAATCTGCGGACGGCAAGCTTGCTCCATATTTTCTTGCCGTGCTGAATACGGAAGGAGACCCGGAAGGGCTGATACGCCATGGCAATGAGCGCGTGCTTCGTGCACGCTTCAACGACGCCCGTTTCTTTTGGAACTACGACCAGAAGATCCCGCTGCAGGATCGTGTGGAGATGTTGAAGTCAGTCACTTTTCAGAAAGATCTGGGAAGCTATCACGCGAAAACGGAAACGAACTTACGGCTTGCGGCTCGACTTGCCAATCTCGCGGAGGCGAAAGACGCGATTGTCAACAAGCCCGAACTTCTGCTCGCGGTAAATCTTGCCAAAACGGATCTCACTGCGGAGTTGGTGAAAGAATTTACCGAACTGCAGGGCATCGTCGGCGGCCTTTATGCGCGCGCGCAGGGACACGGCGAGATCGTTGCGACTGCGATTTACACGCAGTACATGCCCGCCTCGATGGAAGATAAAATCCCATCGACAGTGGAAGGACAACTGCTGGGTCTGGCTGATCGCATGTCGACGGTGGTTGATATGTTCGCGATTGGCCTCGAGCCAACCGGATCGAAAGATCCTTTCGCACTACGGCGTGCAGCCAATGGCGTGATCAAGATACTCGCTGAGTCGACTTTGGTTCTTCGGCTGGATGAACTCTGCAATGCTGCCGTTCAAAGCTCTTCGCAGCCAAATTTTGAGAAGGTTGCGGCGCCGGTTCTTCGCTTTCTGCACGAACGGCTGGAATTCTATCTCCGTGACGCCAAGGGTCTCGCATACGACGTAATCAAGGCGGTGCTGGCGACTGAGATCACGACGGTTCCTGATGCGATCAACCGGGCTGAAGCATTGACGCAGGTTCGCGGTTCGGAAGATTTCGTCGCCATCTCCGGGGCGTTCAAGCGCATCAAGAACATTCTGAAACAGGCCGAAGAGAAGGGCGAAACCATCACGCAGGAAGTAAATCCAAAGCTGCTTCAAGACCCCGCCGAGATTCTGCTTGCAGAACAGACCGCGGCGTTGGCTCCTCGCATTGAAGCGTTGCGCGAGTCCCAGTCCTACAGTGCCGCCATGGAACAGATCGCAACGCTGCGACCGGCAGTAGACGGGTTCTTCGACAAGGTGATGGTCATGGCTCCGGAACCGGATCTCAGGCAAAACCGGCTGGCGCTGATTGCGTCGATCCTTCATGGATCGTCGAGTATCGCCGATTTCAGCGAGATTGTTTCCGGCTAAGGAAACAGCTTTTGGACATCGCACTGCTGGCGATGAATCACGCCTCCGGGCTCACTCAGCTTCAGCTTGTAGGAGCACTGCAAAGCCGGATTTCCCATCATGATCGACTGGTACACGTAAAGTGTTCGCTGACCCGGGTAATACAGAAGCAGGCCATTTTTCGATTCGACTTCATGCAATTGAAATTGCACTTCTTCGCCCGCCGCCTTTACTGGCCTGCCAGCGCTGAACTGGCCCAGCAGGAAGAAGACAATTGCAACGATGGTTCCGAAGAACCAGACTCTTTGATCTTTCATTCGTACATCTCCCCTAAAACAGGTGTAATCAGTAAGACGAACGGCAGCGCGTGGCGCTCAACTGATCCGCAACGGGGCGGGCAATTGTATCCTTCGAGCCGCTGCAAGCGTCTAAACTATTGACATGGCAGATCAGCTATATCTCAGCCTTTGGTTTCCTGGTTTTCGTATGGATTCGCTCGCACCAGCGATTGTTTCGGTGTTGAAGCAGTTCTCGCTCGTTGGTGGAGCTTCCACCGTGTCCGCTGCTTCCGCATATCCGATTTCGTGGAATGAGACCCCCGCATTTCAACGCATTTACGTGGACGCAGAAGACGCGCAGATTGAGCAGGCTGTTGCCGAGGCAATGGAACTCATGCACGACGACTTCGCATACGAATTCGAGCTTAAGTGGGATTTGTGGACGCCACTCTCCGAAGGAGACCTGGACGTAATCTGGAAAAAAGAGCCACAGATTGCGCGCGTGGTAGGCTTCGGACCTGAATTCGATGACCGGGCATACGAGCAGAACGGCCACGTGCGAGTGGATCTCGGGCTGGATACATTTTTTCTCCACGAAGATATCGAGCTTGATCCGGAAAGCGCCGAGTATTTGAAGCGCAATGTAGCGATTCTGGTGGATCTCACGAACGCCATTCAGGCGAATTGCGGCATCAGCAGCCGGCTCCTCTGGTCGGAGTCAGGGGAAAACCTCGCGCAGAAGCTGATTGCAAGATTGCAGCGATTGAATTAGTGCGCGGTACGGATGTGTTCTAGCCGATGAAAATGAGAAAATGGCTTAAATGCGCTTAACGATTCAACGGCTCCGCTTCGGTATCGTAGCGTTGGCCGTCGGGCTGATTACGGTGATTGCGCTATTCTTCGTGGTTGCGCGCTATGAACGCCATCGGCTTGCGCACGATCTGCCCGAGAAACTCGGGATCCACATCCAGTCTTCGGCGCAGGATGTCACGTACTCTCAATCTGACAAAAAAGGCCGTGTTCTCTTCACGATTCACGCGTCCAAAGTCATTCAGTTCAAGGGCGGCGGCAGGGCCACGCTGAAAGATGTCGGCATCACCTTGTACGGCAAGGACGGGAATCGTGCCGACCGCATCAAGGGTTCGGAGTTTGAATACGATCCGGTTGCCGGATTCGCGCGCGCAAACGGCGATGTAGAACTCGACTTGCAGGGACCCGCATCGGGTCATTCCAGCAACTCTCAGGCGGTCGGAAATGAGACAGACAGTTCCACTATCCACGTAAAAACCAGCGGCCTTGTTTTCAATAAAAACACTGGAATTGCCCAGACGGACAAGGAAGTGGAATTTCGATTTCCGGACGCATCCGGAAAAGCGCTGGGCGCGACCTATGACTCGTCTAAAGGCCTGCTGGTGCTAGGCAGCGCGGTGGAGATGACCAGTACTTTAAATGGGAGTCCGCTTACGGTCCGATCCAGCCACGCTGAATTTTTGCGGGAGTCGCGCCAGGCATTTCTCCTCAACGTTGTCGCCGACTACGAATCGGATCGAAGCATCTCCGATCAGGTGATTGTCTATTTTCGGGAGGACGGCTCGGCGGACCACCTTGACGCCAAGGGAAACATCCGGCTGAAGGGCGGCGAAGGCCGCGACATCACGGCACAGACCGCCAACGTCCAATTCGACCAGAAGAGCCAGCCTCGCATGGCAAATCTAGGCGGCGGAGTGCTAATGCATGCTGAGGATGCGCAGCACAATCTGCGCGGATCGGCGGTTGAAGGCACGCTCGAACTGGGCGAGAAGGGAATTGTGCGGCATGCGCGAATGCGAACGTCGGTAGCCATCGTGGATCAGCAACTCGGGCTGCCGGAAGATCGGAATGGTTCCGCGACGCGTCAACTGACAACCAATCAACTCGACGTTGACTTTGCCAAAAATGAACATGGC
The DNA here is from genome assembly GCA_963797255.1 of uncultured Acidobacteriaceae bacterium. Classification (GTDB taxonomy): domain Bacteria; phylum Acidobacteriota; class Terriglobia; order Terriglobales; family Acidobacteriaceae; genus JANXZS01. Next base: position 24,026 of record CAWCOV010000036.1, on the reverse strand, counting down.
AAGGCCGAGCCTTCCCATGTTTTGGCCGCCGGCAATGCCTCGATTGTTCTGCACACCATCCGCAGTTCTGGCCCGGAACAAAATACCACCGTAGCGGCGGACACCCTCTTTGCCAATCTGGGCGAGGGCAGCACCCTCACCAGCCTTGAAGGGAAGGGTCACACCCAATTCACCGATCTCGCCGCAGACGGTGCGACAAGACAGAGCACAGGCGATACCCTCCTGGTGAAGTTTGACCAGCAGGTGAAAAAGCCTCCACAGGAATCGAAGACTGCGGCGAAAGGCAAAGCCAAAGGGGGAATTCCCAGTCAATTCGGTCCAACTGTTATCCAATCCGCCCTGCAGCAAGGGAATGTGAGGATGACGGAGTCGCCGGCAAAGGTAGACGGGAAAAATGCCCAGCAGCCTTCGATGGTGGCGGCGGCGAAACAGGCTCTCTACACAGGCAACGATCAGCTCCTGCGCATGGAAGGCTCTCCGCGCATCGTCGATGGCAGCCTCGAGATGACAGCGCTTGTCTTTGAAGTTTCTCGCACCGGGGGCGATGCCAGCGCTACGGGCGAGGTCAAAGCTACGTATCAGCAGGGCGGTAACGGTGGTCCGCAGGTGTTCGGCGGCCAGGGCCCGGTTCACATTGTGTCGGACAAGGCCACCCTTACGCGCGGATCGGGGGATGCGATATTTCGCGGAAAAGCACGGCTCTGGCAGGGAACGAATTCCATTACGGCCCCTGTCATCGAGCTTTCCCGCACACAGCAGACACTCAAAGCCTACGGAGAGGGAGGCGGTTCGCGCGCGGCCGTCAGCGGAGCATTTCTAACTCCCGCGGGAACTGACAAACAACCCGGAGTTGTGCGACTGCAGAGCCAACGGCTTCTCTACTCCGACGCACAACGTCAGGCCAACTTCTCCGGTTCCGTCGTAGTCATCGACGATCAGGCAACGATTCGCGCCGATGAAGCCGTCGTCGTGTTGGCCCCGGCGCAGGTTCCCGGACAGAAGAGCGGTGGCCTGCAGGCGCAGGTGGACCACTTGATAGCAACCGGGCACGTGCGTCTGAACCAGGCGGAGAGGAAAGGAACTGGCGACAAGCTGATCTATACGTCCCAGACCGGGCTCTTCGTCCTGAGCGGCACTCCCGCGAATCCTCCACGGCTTGCGGACCCGGAGCGCGGAACAGTAACGGGGGACGCGTTGATTTTCAATAGTCGCGATGATAGCGTCAGTGTCAGCGGAGGGAAGTTGGGCGCAGTAACCGAGACACGCGTTCCCCGATAGATGCAGAAGCTTTCGACTGACGAGATTGGCAAGTCTTACAAAGGGCGCCAGGTGGTTCGTGGCGTTAGCCTGGAAGTCTCTCAGGGCGAAGTGGTTGGCCTGCTGGGCCCCAACGGTGCCGGAAAAACCACGAGCTTTTACATGATTGTTGGCCTGCTCGCGCCGGATTCCGGGCGTATATATGCCGACGAGACCGATATCACCCGCGTTCCCATGTACTTGCGCGCTCGTCAGTACGGCATCAGCTATTTGCCGCAGGAGCCTTCGGTTTTCCGCAAGCTGACGGTAGAAGAAAACATTTTGGCCGTGCTGGAAGCGCAATCGCTTTCATGGGACATGCGCCGCGGTCGCACGGAAAAACTGATCGATCAACTCAACCTTGGCCATATTCGCAAGACACGTGGCTATGCCTTGTCCGGCGGCGAGCGTCGCAGGGTTGAGATTGCCCGCTGTCTTTGCATTCAGCCGTCCTTTATCTTGCTGGATGAGCCTTTTTCGGGAATCGACCCAATTGCGGTGGAAGATTTGCAGCAGATTATTTTCGATTTAAAGGCAAGCAGTATCGGTGTGCTCATAACGGATCATAATGTTCGTGAAACACTTTCGGTAACCGATCGTGCTTACATAATCAATGAAGGAAGGATTTTCAGGACTGGCACGCCAGATGAATTAGGGCGTGATCCAGAGGTGCGGAGGGTATACCTCGGCGAAGGCTTCTCCCCTGCATAGCACCAATGGAAGCATGCGTGCCATCCCCTTTGCGTAGAATGTACTTCAGGAGCATTTTCAGGTAATTGACTACACAGGTATATGTCTCTACTTCAACCTAAACTGAGCTTAAAAGTCTCCCAACGCCAGGTGCTCACACCGGGGTTGATGCAGATGGTCAGCGTGCTGGCGCTGAATAAGCTTGAATTGAAGGAGATGATCAACGCCGAGATCGTTGAGAATCCGGTTCTCGAGGAGTTGGATGAAAATGTCCCGCTGCTCGATGAAGTGGCCGGTCGAGAGGCTGAGCGCGAACGCACGGTAGAAGAAGCAAACGCGGACGCTGCCAAGGATGAAAAGGCCGATCCCTTCGACGAGATCGATTTTGGCTCCTACTTCCAGGATTACCTTGATCCGGGATACCGCACGCAGAGCAATTTCGAAATCAGCGACAAGCCATCGTTCGAGAATTTTCTCTCGCAGCCCAGCACGCTGACGGATCACCTGTTTTGGCAGTTAGGCTCTCTCAGCCTGTCTGTACCCGTGCGGGAGGCTGCCGAATACATCATCGGCAATCTCAATGAAGACGGATACCTTGTTGCCACCGACGACGAGTTGCTGGAAGGTTTCCTACGCGAGCATCTTGACCTGCCGGAAGAAACACTGGAAGAAGTTCAGACTTCACCGGAAGTGATTATTGCTGCTGGCGAAGACCCATTTTCCGAACTTAAAGATCACGGCTCACAGAATGGCTTTGCGCCACCAGTGAATCACGCAAAGGCGCCGCGTCGTAGCCCCATCCTCGATCATCCCGAAGCGGGCCGTGCACGAAAAAGATTAACTGCTGCTTTGACGGTTGTGCAGGGACTTGATCCCGTGGGCATTGCGGCTCGCAATCTGCGCGAGTGCCTCGTCAGACAAATCCAGGCACAGTGCGCGGAATTCGAATTGATCGTGTCGGAGCGTCAGCCCAAAGTGCCCAAGTCCCCATCCGCGCCTGTGTTAGCGGAACCCGTTGCGGCTGAGGGGGAGATTGCATCCGCACCCGAAGAAATCACAAGCGAAGCTGTCGTTGAAAAATCAAATGAAGAGAAGGCAGTTCAAGCCGCAGCGGACGCTGCACTTGAACAGCGCAGAGGATTGTTCGAATGTGCCATGCGCATTGTGGAATCGCATTTGGCACTGCTGCAGAAGAAAGACCTGCGCGAACTTGCCAAGGCGCTCAGTAAGCCCATCGAACATGTACAGCAGGCATTCGAATTTATCCGCACTCTCGATCCGCGGCCAGGTCAGCGCTATAACCGCTCCGATGCCCGTTTGATTGAGCCCGATGTGGCGTTTTTGAAGCGTGGCGATGAATACGTTGTGGTCATGAACGAAGAAGACTTGCCTAGCCTGCGCTTGAACCAAAGCTACCGAAAGTTGCTTTCACAGGATGGAACCGAAAAGGACGTAAAGGACTACGTGAAGGAACGCTATCGTTCCGCTTTGCAATTAATGCGAAATATTGAGCAAAGAAAGAATACGATTCTGAGGACGTGCGAAGCGATTGTCCGCCGTCAACAGGATTTTCTCGAGTTTGGTGTGGAAGCACTGAAGCCGATGATGATCAAAGAAGTGGCAGAAGAGATCGGAGTGCATCCTTCGACGGTCAGTCGCGCTGTCAGCAGCAAATACGTATACACATCCCAGGGAGTCTTTGAATTGCGCTTCTTCTTCTCTGAAGGAGTGAATGGGCCCGAAGGCGCCGGAACTCCACTTATGCTGCTCAAGCGTAAAGTGAAGAAGCTGATTGAGGACGAAGATTCGGGCAAGCCGCTAACCGATGATCAAATCGCACAAATCCTGCAATCCCAGGGAATCAACGTAACTCGCAGAACGGTGGCCAAATATCGCGAGGACATGCACATCCCGAGTACTCATCAACGCCGCGTACGTCATTGATGTAGAATCAGCCCCCATACAACTACTTTCCGCCTGGAGGTAATTATGCAGATCGAATACACCGGCAGGCAGGTGACCATTAGTAAGGCACTGCGTGGAATGGCAGATGAAGGAATCGAAAGGATCACCAAGATCCTTGGCAAGACCACCAGTGCACATGTCGTTTTGACCGCTGAAAAATACCGGCAGATGGCTGAGGTCACAGTTAAGACCCGCTTGCAAACGATTCTTGGTGCTTCAGAAGCTACCAGCCTGGAGACAGCGCTAAAAGAAGCGCTGGACAGAGCCGAGAACCAAGCAATCCGCTATAAGGAGCGAGTTCGGGACGGAAAGCGCAAGCCCAAGGGAGAAAAGCACGCCGAGGAGCCGGAACTGGCTCGTTCGCGTCGTCCGGGCACACCTGTAGCCGCGGCGGAGAAACCCGAGACCAAAGCAGCTTCGAACGGAAAAGGTAAAGCCAAGCCGGTGTTGCCGGTCACCGTGCACTCCTTTCCTGCTCGTGTCCCCATCCCTGAACCGCATGTTGTCCGCTCGTCAGACTCAGTGGCGCTTCGTCCAATGACGCTCGAAGAAGCCGTGAAAGAGGCGGAATTCCGCGATCGCGACGTTTTCGTATTTCGTGATCCCGAAGGTACGGTCATGGTCCTCCACAGGAAACGCGATGGCAAGATGGAGTTGATAGAAGCTCCCTGACGCGTTCTCGCGCCCCAAGAGCGCTCTGCCGGATGAGTCAGGCGGCCCATGACTTAGGTAACAACGGGTCACCTGGTAGCCTGACTCCATCTGGTGATGTTCGAATATCCCCACTCGTGAAAAACTAATTCTCTGCAAAGGCTTGATCTCAAAGTCGTTGCACTTTAGATCGACACGAGCGCCTTGGAAAATCTGGACACTTTTAAGACTCTGCCGGATCACTCTCTGTTGGAAGCATTGCCTTGCTGCGTTCTTTTGCAACGCGGCGACAGGATCGTCTACTGCAATCGAGCGGCGCGCGGGCTAATTGGCCTCGCAGAAGATTCTGCGGTCGATCGGCCAGTCTCCGATATATTCCTCGGCACCTACCCCGGGTTGAAGCTTGTTCGCGAAGAACTCATTGTTAACACCGACGCCGACTCGGAGCTGGGCGTGGATATCAACGCCAATGAAGATACCGGCCGCCTCGCTGGCGGCCCCACGCGTGCCAGCTTTGAGTGTGTACTCGCGGGGGCAAGCGGAAAGCTGATCCCGATTTGCGGGAGCTACGTCGTTCTAAACAGCTCTGAAGTCATGATTCTGATCGCGGCACTCCCGTTGGCATCAGAGGAGGGCAATTCTCCGCGGTCTACTTTCCTGGAGGAACTCTTAGATAGCTCTCCTGAGGCGAGCCTCATCACTCACGGCACGCGGGTTTTGCACCTCAATCCTGAGTTCGAAAGGCTCTTTGGATACACCCAGGAAGAAACCGTGGGCAGGGATATTCAGGATTTGATTGTGCCCGAGGCCCGGATCCACGAAATTGATATTTTGACGCATTCCGTCGACCTTCATGGCCGCGCATCCATGGAGACAGTCCGCAAGAATCGTGCGGGCGAGTTGATTGATGTCTCTATTCTTGTTTCGCCGGTCATCATGCTTGGAGAACGGGTGGGCTACTTCGCCAGCTACCGGGATATTCGCGAACAGAAGGCAATTGAGAACCGGCTTCAGCATGATGCGCTGCACGACGCGCTGACAGGCCTGGCGAATCGAGCATTGTTTCTCGATCGGCTGCAAACGACCATCGCCCGAAAGCAGCGGCGAGATGATGTGAACTATGCAGTCATGTTCTTTGACATGGACAGGCTGAAGCACATCAACGACACACTCGGACATGCCAGTGGCGACCAGGTGCTTGTCAACGTTGCTGCACGCATGCGCTCATGCTTTCGGCCGCAGGATACCGTGTCGCGTTTTGGCGGCGACGAGTTTGCCATCCTGCTCGAGAATGTTACGAACTTTCCGGACGTAAAAATAATCGCACAGCGCATGCAGCAGGAGATCAGCAAGCCGATGGACATTTTCGGCCACCAGGTCACCGTGAGCGGCAGCACTGGCATCGCTTTTGGCACTGCACAGCACACTACAGCAGATCAGTTATTGCGCGATGCCGACTTCGCAATGTACCGTGCCAAGTCCGACGGCGGCGGCCGTCACGTCATCTTTGATAGCGCAATGGAATTGCATGCCAGCAGCCATGTGCAGAAGGAATTCGAACTGCGGCGTGCTTTCGATGAACGCCAGTTCGAAGTCTGGTATCAACCGGTTTATCACCTTGAGAGTGGGGCGCTCGAAGGCTTTGAGGCGCTGCTTCGATGGCGTCGACCGGACGGGACATTGTATCCCGTGATGGATGTGCTGCCGCTCGCCGAGCAAACGGGACTGATTCTTCCCATCGGGCACATGGTGATCGAGCAGGCTTGTATTCAGGCGAAGAAGTGGCACGATGAGCTACCCGTGGCGAAGCTGAGGGTAAGCGTCAATCTTTCACCGCGCCAGTTCAATCAGCCGGACCTGGTTGAGATGATCGCCGATTTGCTTCGCCGCAACGAACTTCCTCCCGAGTGCATCCGGCTCGAAATTCCAGAACGTGCCATCAATCAGAATCCCGATATAGCCGTCGGTGTTTTTCAACGCCTGATGGATCTTGGGATCGGAGTCGCGTTGGATAATTTTGGCGCGGGCCTAGCCTCGATGAACCATCTTGTTCGTTTGCCGATCGATATCGTGAAGATCGACCGCCGGCTCATTTCTTATCTTCCATCACCGGGGCGAAACACTGCGCTTCTCGACACGTTGTTCGATCTTGGTCGCGCGCTGCAGGTGCAGATGCTTGCGGAAGGCGTGGAAACCCAGGCTCAGTTGCAGGCACTCAGGAAGCATGGTTGCAACCTTGGACAGGGGCATCTCTTCTCGCCGGCTGTTCCGGTGGAGGCTGCCGACCGTATGGTGCAGGCAGGGCAATGGTCTGCGCCCGGCAGAAGCTTTGCCGCCAATCCGCGTGCTCTCTGGTAGCCATGCGGTGCTAGGATGAGGCCATGCCTCCCAGGAAAAAGACGGCCCCGCGCAAACCTCCCGCCAAGGTCGAAAAGGCAAAGAAGCCCAAAAGGTCCAAGTTGATTGTGCCCGAAGAATCGCGAGAACTCGTGGTTCTGACGGGAATTTCCGGCGCAGGAAAAGCCTCTGCATTGAAGGCTTTTGAAGATTTGGGATTCTACTCTGTCGACAACCTGCCTATGGAGCTTATCCCCAGGTTTGCGGATCTGGTAAGGCAATCGGTAGAAATCCGCCGCGCGGCAATCGTCGTGGATGTGCGCGAGGGGCAGACGCTCGACCGTTTTCCCGCTCTGCTCAGGGAGGTGCGTAAGGTCCTTCCTACGCGGGTCGTTTTTCTTGATGCTTCGGATGACGTCCTCCAGCGTCGTTATTCTGAGACGCGACGCCCGCATCCTTTGGGCCGCTCGGAATCCGTTGTGCGGTCGCTGCGCTCCGAACGCAAAATGCTCGACCCGGTGCGAAACCTCGCCGACTTCAGCGTGGATACATCGAAGTTCAACGTCCATGAATTGCGGACCTTCATCCAGAGCAAGTTTGAGTTGAAAGATACGCGCCGAGAGCTTCTCATCTCTGTCACCAGCTTCGGATTCAAAAATGGCGTACCGATGGATGCGGATCTTGTTTTCGACGTGAGATTTCTGCCTAACCCTCACTTTGTTCCGGAGTTCCGCGGGCTTACTGGGGAGCACCCCAAGGTCGCCGCATATATTCGGCGCTTTGCGCAGACGGGGCAGTTTCTTGATCGCGTTACCGATCTGCTGCTGTTTTTGTTGCCGTTTTATATCAAGGAAGGAAAGAGTTACCTGACGGTTGCATTCGGGTGTACGGGCGGTCAGCATCGCTCGGTGATGATTGCCGAGGATGTGCGCAAGCGATTGGCGGCGAAGGGCTACAGCGTGAAGTCGTCGCACCGTGACATGCCCCGGTAGCCGAGGGAATCGGATGGTCATGATGCATCCCAGGCCGCAAATCTTCCCTCAGGAATCGAGTGCGGCGAAATTCCGGGCAGATGGGTACAATATTCTGATGATCCGGAAACATGGGAAAAGGCGCCTCCTCTCACCTGGAGAAGGAAATAGGGAGGGACGCGCCCAGTGAGAAAACTGCTGCGCCTGCTCCGGTATCTTGCGCCCTATACGTTTCAGGCGATTTTGGCAGTCGTTTTAATGGCAGTCGTAGGCCTGATGGACGCATTCCGTCTGCTGCTGGTGCGGCCTATCTCTGATCGTGCGTTGAACCCGAACATGCCCGATGGGCCTATCCAGTTATTCACTGTGCCGGGCACCAGTTACCATCTGGATCTGCGCCAGATTGTTCCCTCCTACTTTCACAATGAATGGACCGTTGTGGCGGTGGCCCTTGTGGGATCCACGATCATCAAGGGCCTTTGTGATTACGCCGGGACTTACCTGACGAACTATGCCGGCTTCGGCATGATCACCGATCTTCGTGATGATCTTTACCAAGCGATCCTCCGCCGTTCGGTAGCGTTTTTCCAAAAGCACACCACGGGAACCATTCTCTCCACGCTGATCAATGACATCGAGAGAGTGCAATACGCGATGTCGTCGGTGTTGTCGGAATTTCTGCAACAAGTCTTTACCCTTCTATTCACGATCGTGGTCGTTATTTTTCTGGGCAAATGGCTTTCGCTGATGTTGCTGATTTTTGTCCCCGTGGTTATTACTTCAGGCCGCAGGATCGGCAGGGAAGTCCGGCAGACCACGCGTCGCGGTCAGGATAAACTGGCGGAGATTCAGAACATCCTGCACGAAACCATTACCGGCAACGGCATCGTAAAAGCGTTCAACATGGAGTGGTGGGAGATGGTGCGCTTCAAGGCCGCTGCGCGCCGGCTTTTCCGTGCCAACTTACGGTCAGTTCGCGCACAGGCCATTAGCTCGCCACTTATGGATACTATCGGTTCGATCGCGATCGCGCTGCTGTTGTGGGTCGGACGCAACGAAATCAAGCATGGCTACATGACGCAGGGCGTTTTCTTCGCATTCATCATCGCCGTCTTCAGCCTCTATAGCCCTGTCCGCAAGTTCGCTCTTTTCAACAACAGTTTCCAGCAGGCGGTGGGCGCCTCGTCGACGATCTTCGACTTCATGGACTCTCAGGATGATGTTCAGGAGCGCCCGCGCCCCGTCATCCTCAAGGGATTCAGCGAGGGCATCCGCTTTGACCATGTTGGTTTTTCTTATAGCGACGATGAAGGTGTGAAAGAAGTTCTGTACGACATTGATCTTGAAGTGCATTGCGGCGAAGTTGTTGCGATCGTGGGTCCCAGCGGATCAGGAAAAACTACGCTGGTGAACCTTATTCCGCGATTCTTTGACGTGACCTCCGGCGGATTGTTTGTCGATGGGCAGAATGTTCGAGACGTGAGTTTGGCATCGCTCCGTGCACAAATCGCGAAAGTTACGCAGGAAACAATTCTGTTTAATGACACTGTGCGCAATAACATCGCCTACGGTCAACCAGATGTGCCTATGAGCCGCGTTCTGGACGCAGCGAACGCAGCTCTGGCGCATGACTTCATTATGCGATTGCCGGAAGGCTACGACACAATCATCGGTGAACGGGGCTTTCGTCTCTCGGGTGGCGAGCGGCAGCGCCTTGCGATCGCGCGTGCCTTGTTGAAGAATGCGCCGATCCTGATCCTGGATGAGGCAACTTCCGCACTTGACGCCGAAAGCGAGTCGCTGGTGCAGACCGCGCTGGCAAACCTGATGACAGACAGGACTACCGTTGTGATTGCACATCGGCTTTCTACCGTTCGCCGCGCAAATCGTATTGCGGTACTCGAGAATGGGCGAATTACTGCGATTGGATCGCACGACGAACTATTGCAGATTTCACCTACGTATCAACGCTTGTATCATTTGCAGTTCATGGACGCGGCAGATATTCCAGCGCTGGAAGCGCTACAACCAAATGAGTAACAAACAATGACCACTACGAAGGCTCAATCAATGTTGGCCACAGAATCCACGGACCTTGTCACGCGAACCCTGCCGGCATCTTCCGCACCCGTCCACTCAATGACCGGCTTTGCCCGAATCAGCGGTCGTGTCTCCGATGGCCTCGGCTACACTCTCAGCCTCAAGAGCGTGAACCATCGTTTTCTTGACCTGCACCTGCGTATGCCCTCAGGCACAGACGCGCTTGAAATGCGACTGCGCAGGATTCTCAAGCAGCAAATTCTCCGTGGCCACGTAGAGGTGACGCTCACGCTGGATCGCAACAACCGCGCCGAATCAAAGTACGACCATGCTCTTGTGGCCTCGTACATCGCGGCCTTCCGCGACGCTGCTGAAGAGAATGGAATTGTTGCCGAGCCGGATTTGAACGCTGTTTTCCGCATGCCGGGCGTCTTCAGCGCTGAGGCTCGTTCTTCGAACGACGAGGAAGTGCAGAAACTTGAAGAAGTGGTTGCCGCTGAAGTGGAGCCGCTCGTAGCCGAGTTGAACCAGATGAGAGCCCAGGAGGGTCGCGGGCTCGTGGATGAGTTGCGTGCTGGTCTCGATCGCCTTCGAAACTTCGTCGACAGCGTAGCCGGATTTCGCCACGACGTGCAAAAGGCGTATTTCGAGCGCGTAAGCCAGAGGCTCGCGACGTTGGTTGGCGGAGCTTTCGATCGCGATCGCGTACTGCAGGAAGCCGCGTTGCTGGCGGAGCGCAGTGACGTCGAAGAAGAGATCGCGCGCCTGCGCACGCATATCGAACATTTCCACTCCTTGCTGGATGCCGGCGGCGAGCTTGGAAAGAAGCTCGACTTCCTGTTGCAGGAAATGAACCGGGAAGCGAACACCCTGCTTTCAAAAACGAGCGGTGTTTCGGGAAATGGCGCTGGCATAACGGAGCTAGGTTTGGGAATGAAATCGGAGATTGAAAAAGCTCGCGAGCAAGTGCAGAACATCGAGTAGCGCCGCATAGACGGAGCACTTAGAGACAACTTTAGGGAAGGTGGAAAGGCATTTGGCTGGAATCCTGTTCATTATTTCTGCGCCATCCGGCTCGGGAAAATCCACCCTCGTAAACCAATTGCGAACGCTCGTCAGTGGACTGGAATTTTCCATCTCCTACACCACGCGCCCACCGCGCGGCTCTGAAGAAGAAGGCCGAGAGTATCACTTCACCAATCGCGCAGAGTTTCAACGAATGATCGCCGCCGGCGAATTCCTGGAGTATGCCGAAGTATTCGGCAACTATTACGGCACAGCGCGGCGCACACTTCAGGATGCGGAGCGCGACGGTAAAGACATCCTGCTCGACATTGATGTGCAGGGCGCGTCGCAGGTTCGCGAGAAACTTCCTGATGCTGTCAGCATCTTCATCATGCCGCCCACGCCGGAAATTCTGGCCACCCGTCTACGAAATCGCAGTCGCGCGGAAGGTCATGTAGAGCAGGAAGTTATCGAACTTCGCTTGGCAAAAGCGCGCCAAGAAATTGAGAATTATCGCCAATACGGTTATATTTTGGTCAACGACATCCTGGATCGTGCGGTCGAAGAGTTGGAAGCTATAGTCTCGTCGGAGCGAATTCGAAGAGGCGACAGCGCGATCACCGCCGAAGCAGCTCGGCTGATAACAATTGCCGAGGCTTGCCGGCAGCAGAATTCGATGCAGCGACTGGGGCCCGTACTCGCCTCGTTTGGACTGCAGGGGACATAACTGATCACTTGATCCCCATCGAAGCACGAGTGAATCTTCAGGAGGCAGTAATGAAGCTCGAGCAAGGATTCGATAGCAGTTACAGCTATGTCCTCGTGGCTGCGCGGCGCGCCCGCCAGCTACAGTGTGGTTCTCAGCCACTGGTTCCTACGCGTTCAAGCAAAGCGTGCCGTGTGGCCCAGGAAGAGATCGCGGCCGGTAAGGTGGCGTACATCAAGCCCGCTCCGATCCACAAACCTGATATCGAAGCACCTTCCATCCCAATTCTCGCCGATAGCTAGCAACTACATCTTGAGGCAGTTTTTCCGCGGATGACTGCCCCTTAAAGGGGGGTTACAATCACGCTATGAAGGTTACGGTTGGAGTTTCCGGCGGGATTTCTGCCTACAAGGCCGCAGAGCTTGTTCGCGCGTTGCAGCGGCAGGCACTGGATGTGCACGTCGTTATGACCGATGCGGCGCGCGAGTTCATTCAGCCGCTTACCTTTGCTTCACTTACGGGCCACAAGGTCATTACAGGATTGTGGTCTTCGAGTTCTGCGGAATCGAACCTCGATTCCGCGATTCAACACATTTCTGAGGCGCAGTGGACGGACGCTCTCGTCGTTGCACCCGCCACTGCAAACACTCTCGCGAAATTCGCTCATGGCATCGCGGATGATTTTCTAACGACGATGTACCTTGCCACCACCGCTCCCGTGATCGTTGCTCCCGCAATGAACGTGAACATGTGGATGCATCCCGCCACACAGGCGAATCTTGAAACGTTGAAGAGTCGCGGTGTGCGCGTTATCGAGCCGGGAAGCGGCTATCTCGCGTGCGGTATGGTCGGCGATGGAAGAATGGCCGAGCCCGAAGCCATCGCGGAAAACGTATTGCAAGTTCTTAATTGCCGCAACGATCTTGCGGGCGAAGTCGTGTTGGTGACTGCGGGAGGGACGCGTGAGGCGCTCGATCCCGTCCGCTACATCGGAAATCGTTCGAGCGGAAAGATGGGATACGCTATTGCCGAAGCGGCGATCAATCGAGGCGCTCGCGTTGTCCTAGTCAGCGGACCAACCCAGTTGCGTGCGCCGGCGAATTGTGAAGTTATCCCTGTCATCACCGCCGACGAAATGCGAGCCGCAGTGCTCAGCAGGTTGGATCAGGTGTCGATTGTGATCAAGGCTGCCGCCGTGGCGGATTATCGTCCTGTGATCAAAGCTGAACAGAAGATCAAGCGAACCGGACCCATAACAATCGAACTCACTCCAACGGAAGACATCCTTGCCGAGGTTGTGCGCCTGAGGAAAGCAGGCACCATGGTGATTGGCTTCGCAGCCGAGACGGAAAATACACTTGAGAATGGCAGAGTCAAGCTTTTACGAAAAGGCGTCGATGCTATCGTTCTCAACGATGTCGCCCGCCCTGGACTTGGTTTCGACTCTGACCGCAATGCTGCAACTTTCCTGACAGTGCAAACGGCAATCGAACTTCCTGAAATGTCGAAGCGCCTCCTCGCCGAGCGCATCCTGGATGAGATTCTCGCGCTGCGTCGCCCGCTCTCAGTCATCACAGAGACGGACGCACACGTCTCACGGCAGGATTAGCGGATGACCGAAGTGCAGCCTCGAAAAGAGATACAAGACAGGCAGACGCTGCTAGCGGCGCGGATGCAGTACTATCGCGACCTGGGCATCTACGATTTCTATCGTCGAGGCGAGCCGCTGGAAAATGCGGAATTGCTTCAGAACCTCTCCGCGGTCTTTAACGAAACTCAATCCCAAATTTCTATCGATGTCGAGGAGCAGGAAATCTCAGCTCGCAAGCCTTTTCCACCCGCCCCTGCAATCGCCGGGATCATTGAACCCGCAAGGCGTGCTCAGGCCCTGAATATCATCCGGCAGGACCTCGGCGAGTGCACACGCTGCGCCCTCTCCGCAGGGCGAAACAAGATTGTTTTCGGTGATGGAAATCCGAATGCCCGTCTGCTTTTTGTCGGAGAGGGTCCGGGCGCAGACGAAGATGCGCAGGGCCTGCCATTTGTCGGGCGAGCGGGACAACTCCTCAACAACATGATCAATGCGATGGGGCTCAGCCGCGAACAGGTTTACATCGCGAATATTGTGAAGTGCCGCCCGCCGGGAAATCGTGTTCCTGAGCCGGAAGAGGCCCACACCTGTACTCAGTTTCTCTTTCGGCAGATTGACGTTATTCGTCCGGAACTAATCGTCGCTCTCGGTTCAACGGCCGCCACCTATTTGTTGGGCGGCAAGAGTCCTCTGAACGCACTCAGAGGTCGTGTTCATTCCGTGCGAGGCGCTCGGTTGATTGTGACCTACCATCCCGCCTACCTTCTGCGCGATCCTGCGCAGAAAAAGGAAGCGTGGAAGGATCTTCAGATCGCGATGGCTGAGCTGAGTTTATCGCCCCCTGCGCGAGAGCCGTCTAAACAAACGCCATAGTTCTGCGGCGTGTGCTTGTAGAGCAGATGTACAAATCTTCCGCGCCGCATTGTATGGTTACCTGAAGAACGAGATCAACTTTCCATGTCTGCCTTTTGCGACGTTGCGCTGCCAGTTCCGTTGGACCGTGTCTTTACCTATGCCATGGGTGAGACCGGTCAACCCGAAATTGGCTGCCGAGTCGTCGTACCATTTCGAAATGAAAAGATGATTGGGATCGTTACCCGCCTTCACGACGATCCTCCCCCTGTTGAGGCAAAGCAGATCCAGACCGTGATGGACGCGGAGCCGGTGCTCGCGCCCGACCTGATGCAACTTGCCACCTGGATCAGCCAGTACTATCTCGCGCCCCTGGGAGAGGTGCTGCGAACAATGCTTCCGCTTATGGCAGAGGTTCGGTCGCATGTTCTCTACCGGATAAGTGACTCCGGTCGAAAGATACTCTTCGAGAGTTCGCAGGTAGGGAGCTCTCGCCGTTCCCGGCTGCCGGAAGAAACGCAGGACATGGAGTATCGGGTTCTCAACGCGTTGGAGCATGGCGATGCAGTGAAGATTGCCTCACTACGTTCAGCGACTAAGGCCACGGCAAGCCTGCTCGCCGGAATGGTGCGGAAGAAATGGATTGTCCGCGAAACCGCAGCAGCGCAACGCGACGCGCGCCGACTGGTTAGATACGCTGTCCTCGTGCCCGGGGGGCTCGACGATTCCACGCGGCTTCCGAGGCTCAATGAGAATCAGCAACTCATCCTCGCGGAACTTGCTGGGGCAGGTGGAGAACTCGCTGTCAGCGAATTGCGCGAACTTTCCGTGCCGGATTCCACGCTCGCAACGTTAGTGAAAAAACTCCTGGTGCGAGTGGAAGAGCGCCCCGCAGAGTTTCACCTGTCTTCATCGGCGCACGGCCCGCTCGTCTCGCATACGCTGAATCCTGCACAGCATCTCGCGTTGCAGGAGATTTCAGTATCGCTGTCCGATGGAGGATTCCGGCCATGTCTTCTCCATGGCGTTACCGGATCGGGCAAGACTGCAGTTTACCTCGCGGCGATGCAGCGAGCACTGGACTGCGGCCGTTCAGCAATCCTTCTCGTCCCGGAGATTGGCCTTACACCCGCCATGGCCGCACAACTTCATTCGGCATTCGGCAGCCATGTTGCACTTCTTCACTCCGGCCTTACACCGGACGAGAGATCGGAGCAATGGCATCGCATTCGCGGTGGCGAGGCGCGCGTGGTGGTGGGAACGCGTTCGGCCGTTTTCGCGCCTGTGTCAGATCTCGGATTGATCGTGGTGGATGAAGAGCACGACTCCAGCTATAAGCAGGAAGAGACGCCGCGTTATCATGCGCGAGATGTTGCCGTGATGCGGGCTAAATTCGCGGATGCCACAGTCGTTCTTGGATCTGCCACTCCGTCACTGGAGTCATGGCAAAACTCTTTACGCGGCAAGTATGTTCGCATCGACATCCAGGAGCGTGTCGCCAACCGGCCACTTCCTGCGGTTGAACTAGTCGACATGCGAAGGGAATTTCAGGAGACAGGCCAGGAGAGCATTTTCTCCCGCGCTCTTATTTCGGAGACACAGGCCACGCTGGATCGAAATGAGCAAGTCATTATTCTGCTGAACCGGCGCGGATATTCCTTCGTTGTGATGTGTCGAGGCTGCGGCGAAAAAATCGAATGCGACAACTGCGCAATCTCCCTCACCTATCATAAGCAATTGCCGGCAGGAGACACGCAAGCGCACGCCGGGCAGCGTCTCGAGTGTCATTATTGCGGCTTTCGAAAGCCCGTTCCAAAGAATTGTCCTAAGTGCGAGAGTGAGCATTTATTTTTTCTTGGAGCGGGTTCTCAGCAAGGTGAGGAACGGCTGCAGGAACTCTTTCCCGGCGCGCGCATCGGCCGTATGGATCGCGATACCGTGCGTGGAAGGCACGATATGGAGCGGATGCTGGCTCGGCTTCATTCCGGCGAAATCAACTTGCTGGTGGGCACTCAGATGATTGCGAAGGGCCACGACATTCATGGAGTCACGCTGGTTGGTGTGGTAGGTGCGGACTTTGCTTTAACGTTGCCGGACTTTCGCGCCGCGGAACGTGTATTCCAATTGCTTACCCAGGTTTCGGGCCGTGCGGGGAGAGGCGTTCTACCGGGAACGGTATTGGTGCAGACTTATCATCCCGATCACTACGCCATACGCTTTGCGGCGGAGCACAACTACGTAGGCTTCGTTCAAAAGGAGTTGCAATACCGCAAGTGGATGCACTATCCACCTTTCGGAGTGCTGGCTAACATCATGATCCAGAGCAATCGGGTTGAAGAAGCAGCTGGCTGGTCCGCGAGTCTCGGGAAGTGGTTTCATTCAACGCCGCAGGACCGCCTGCGCATCCTGGGCCCAGCAGCTGCCCCAATCGTGCGATTGAAGCGGATATATCGCTTTCACCTGGTTTTGAAGGCTGAGAATCGAGCGGTATTGGCGATAGCGCTTCGCGCGGCTTTAAATCAGGCCGAAATGATGGGAATTCCGCGCAAGGCGCTTATCCTCGACGTAGATCCGGTCAACTTGATGTGAAACGTGCAGGCCCGGTTATCGAGTTAGTCAGCCGACTTGCTTTCCGGCTTTTCCTCGTCGAGCAGATGAAGTTCTTTCCCCGGTTTGAAGCGCACTGCTTTACCTGGGGTAATCGTTACTTCCGCGCCGGTGCGAGGATTGCGGCCAATACCCGTCTTGCGGGGGCGCACATTGAACACCCCAAATCCGCGCAATTCTATGCGGTCGCCCGATGCCAGGGCCTTCTTGAGGCTCTCAAACACGGTGTCCACGGCTACTTCCGCCTTGTTGCGAGGAAGTCCGGTTCTTTCGATCACATGATGGATTATGTCTTGTTTAATCAACGTATTCGCCTCATTCGGGATGTCGTGGCGAAGCATCCGTCCACCTGCGCTGATGCTAGGGAAGTTTCTCCACATTGTCAACGCGCCATCCTGCTCGTAAGATGCAGTATCCTTTGAGAATGTGCTGGAAAAAGCGAGAAGGATACCTTCCTTCTCACTATGAAAATTAGCAATATTTAGGAGAGCCATGTCGATTAAGAGTGACCGCTGGATACGGGAACAGGCTTTGACGCACGAAATGATTAGCCCATTCAGCGAAAAACAGGTGCGTGAGGGGGTAATCTCCTACGGATTGTCTTCTTATGGTTACGACCTTCGGGTGTCGGACGAGTTCAAGATTTTCACCAACGTAAACAGTGCAATTATCGATCCCAAAAACTTCGATGAGCGCTCTTTCGTCAGTGTTCAAGCACCTTCCGTTATTGTTCCCCCTAACTCGTTTGCGCTTGCGCGCTCGGTGGAATACTTCAAAATTCCGCGCGATGTCCTGACGATTTGCGTAGGGAAATCCACGTATGCGCGGTGCGGAATTATTGTGAATGTGACGCCGTTTGAGCCTGAGTGGGAGGGGTTTGTAACGCTCGAGATTTCGAACACAACTCCTTTGCCTGCTAAGATTTACGCGGACGAAGGACTGTGTCAGATCCTGTTCTTCCAGTCGGACGAGACCTGCGAGATCAGCTATGCCGATCGCAAGGGTAAATACCAGAATCAAAAGGGGATAGTGCTGCCGAAGCTGTAATTTGATGTGTATACAAAGAGCGCAGTTATGTACGAAAAACAGCGCGATTTGACATGTTTTGACGCGTGATTTGCATCACCTTGGGATCGAAGGATTGGCCTCAGACAGTCCGCTCCCAAGGTGGTACTGGTGACTATCCGGGAGACGGGGACTAGTCGCCGGAAAGAGCGCCTCCGAAGGACTCCAAAAAAAAAGTTGCGTATGGTACTTTCGTGTCATTGCGAGGTTACTGATACGCGGGTACAACAGTACCAGAAACAACGCAGATCTGGGGAAGGGGCTTCCCCGGCAGCGGTAATCCGCTTCTTGGCAAGCCCCCTTTTTTTCCTCCCTTATCACCAGATCAATTCCAAATCAGACAATCCGCATCCGACTACAAAACAGCGAACCCTTGCGTGCGTGGGATAATCATGCTCGAAAGCTGAATAAATGCGCAGAAAAGGCGCCTTTCAGCAGTTCGGAAAGCATTACTTCCGTGCGCAAGGCAGAAGCCCGGGGAAAGAATACGAATGAAAAAGCTTGCTTCCATGTTGTGCCTCGCCGGCATGCTGACGGTTTCAGCGAATGCGACGAGCGATAAGTCGACGATTGATCAACGATTGATCAGTTCCAAAACGGTCATGGACCAGATCATGATGGCGAATGACAAATCCATTCCCATGAACATTATGGAAATGGCGACCTGCGTGGGCGTTATTCCCGGCTTGAAGAAGGCGGCGTTCCTGGTGGGTGGAGAATACGGGCGCGGAGTGGTGACATGCCGCACGGGCAAGGGCTGGAGCGCTCCGGCACTTATCTACATGACTGGCGGATCCTTTGGTTTCCAGCTAGGCGGCCAGTCCACTGATCTTGTGCTGGTGGCGGTCAACGATCGCGGATTTCAGGATTTGCTGAAGAACAAGGTGAAGCTGGGCGGCGACGTTGCTGCGGCGGCGGGCCCAGTGGGGCGGAATTCACAAGCTTCCACGGACTGGAAGATGAAGGCAGAGTTGCTGACCTATTCCCGGAGCAAAGGATTGTTCGCGGGCATCGATCTTACAGGTTCGGTGATCAGCCAGAGCGAAGACGACACGCTGGCCTACTATGGCAAGTCGCTCACCGCCGATGAGATTTTGAAAGGCGATGTGGCGGTTCCGGATAATGCGAAGCCGTTCGTCCGGACCGTTGCGAAGTACTTCGTGGAAGCGCAGGCCGAGAAGAAGAAGTAGGGAAGTGCAGCGAAGAAGCGGTTAGCTAAAGGCCGGTTAGCTAAGAAGCGGTCAGCTAAAGAGCGGTCAGCTTAAAAGACGGTTAGCGGGAACAACGAGTCGGCAAGTCAGTGGACCGCATTGATATCCCCGGTCCCCACATAGGGACCGGGGGCACCCGCCCAATTTCACTTGTCGTCGATGCCGCTTACCACGTTTGCTGTGGATAACCGATTCAGGCTTGTCATGGCTTGATCGAAAGACCCCATGTCTCAAAAGCGAGACATGGGGCACCCAGATTGCTTACTTATTTGAAACGCTGAACGGACATCTATTGTCCTTTGCACCCGCACTGTCTCCCACCTAAGGGAATTGGGAATTCACCAACTGATGGGTCGATTTTCTTTGTTACATCGTAATAGCTGTTTTTCGTCGGTTCGCCGAGTTGTCGTGCAATATCGACCCCACTGCTCCCGCGATAATCACGTTGCCGCACTTGGCGCTTCTCACGTTTGCCCAGAACAACGGATTGTGGTTGTCATGGGCCCTGGTACAAATATTCCGGATCTCAAAAGCGAGACATGAGTCACCCGATCGTATCCCCGGTCCCCAATAGCGAGGGACCGGGGGCACCCGGCGATCATCGTTATCCCATGTCTCAAACGCGAGACATGGGGCACCGCATTGATGTTCTATTTCGAATTTGGGCCACCTGTGATCGTATCGATATCCCCGGTCCCCAAAAGCTAGGGACCGGGGGCACCTTCAACAGGGTTGGGACAGCCATTCGGACCGTGGCTACCCGCCGCGAAGCCACCGATGCAGGTTTCTACCGCGCACCCGACGGGACAGACTATCCCCGAATTCAAATCCTCACCGTGCAGCAGATACTCGATGGCCGACAGCCGCAGTATCCCCTCTTCCGCCGCGACGAAACCTTTCGCCGCGCGCCGAAGGCAACATCGCCGAAGCAAGAAAACCTGACTCTCCCCCTAAGCTGATTCCATCCGCAAATGCGAAGCACTCCCGCCAGGTAGCCCTCGAAATGGACGAATGGCCACCCGGCGACTCAGGATCGTTGAGCGCGCTCTCGTAGAATCCCACATCTCAAAAGCGAGATGTGGGGCACCCGGTTACCTAGCCCACTCTCAAGGGGGCGAGTTAGCAAGTTAGCTTCGACGTGGACTTGTGTTCCGGCTAGGCGGGGATGAGTTGTTGTCCGCCGTCGATGTCGTAGGTGGCGCCGGTTAAGGCGGTATTGACCATGATGTGCAGGGCCAACTTCGCTACGTCAGACGACTGAACTACGCGCTGGATGGGCAGGGTTGTGCGTAGCTGATTGCGGCGGTTTTCGATTTCGCTGCCGAGGAGTTTTTCCGACAAGGGTGTGTCTACGAATCCGGCGGCGATGAGGTTGACACGGATGGGCGCGATCTCTAGCGCGAGGCCCTTGGTGAGGGCGGGAAGAGCAGCGGTGATGGCCGAGACGAGGGCGAGTCCCTTTGCTGTTGTCCGCCCGCCGGTGCCGCCGATGAAGAGCAGGGTTCCTCCCGGGCGAACCTTTTTCTGAGCGCAGCGCGCGAGTTGGATTGGCAACAGGAGGTGCGCCTCAATACCGCGGCGCGCCTTCTCAAAATCGAAGTCTGCGAGGGGAGCGTAGTAAGGGCCGGGTCCGGTAACTAAGACGTGGTCCACGGGCGCGGGAAGGTTGTCGAAGAATTTTTCGAGGAGCGCGAAGTCGGTAGCATCGAACGCTGCTGTGTGGAGTGCATGGAACTCGCTTGCGGCGCTTTGCAGCCGCTCGGCATTGCGTGCGGTGAGGATGACTTCGGCTCCCTGAGCATGGGCGAGCCGGGCGGTTTCAAGACCAATGCCGGAACTGCCGCCGATGACAACGACTGTCTGGCCACGGAGTGTGAAATCGCGCGGTATGTCCGGGGTGGTGGTTGCGTTACTCATGGCTTCTCCGATCCTCATGGGCATCTGTGTTCAGGGGTAAAGACGGGTATCCTGATTGACTAAGACTTAGATGCAACCGCAGATCGTTCGAGCGCACTGCGCTCAGGATGACAGTGAATCCTTTGCCTGCGACTTGCCGCACAACCCATGATGGGTGCGCCAAGACCGACTCAAGGCGCCGTTGCAGAACGAACGGAACTACCCCACTCAAGCCAACAGAAGGCTTGAATGGGCCACCCGCGCGTTAGTCGCTTCCACGTACTCTTGCCCCGCAGCCTGCGATTCAATTGGCTTTCACACCAACTGCTCCATTCAGGTCGAAGCGAGCCACCTTCTGATCTGCTGTTAACACAAGCAGCTCCTTACCGCTCTTTTGAAAGCTGACGAATCGGACGGGGCGCTCCAGGTTGAAATGCTGCAATTCAACGCCGGTGCGATCGTAGACGACTGCTTCGTTCCGACGATTTACAGTGCAAATTGTTTCGAAGACAGCATCCGATGCAACTACTTCACCAAACATCTCGCGAAGCTGCAGTCCGGTTGTTGCGGAGTAGACGTAAGTGCGATTGCTCGTCTCACTCAAGTAGAAGAGGTCTCCAGCCATGATCAACGCATACCTTTGAGAGTGATGTGCGGGCGCCTCGACAACCGCTTGTTTTAAAGTCGTTCCATTCGCGGCATTCACAACCACAATCAGGAGGCCCTCCTCTTTGTACTTCAGCGCGTTCGCTTGTCCTCTCAAAGCCTGGTTCTGGCGAAGTTCCTCCTTTGCATCCGCCGACGATAATGAATGGATGAAAAGCAGGCTATCGCGAGTAGGGTTTGTGATGTATTCCGGCTTCTCACTAAATGTTCGATTCCACAGAATGGAATTGTCGACAGGATTGTGTACGACCAACTGCCAAGTCTTTTTGCCCTCAGACTTCCACTCCAGCAGGTGGCCACTTTCCAAGTGGGCGGTCTTCTCCAACTTATAAGGAAGCGCTTTGGCTGCCTTCGGAGACATTGTCATTTCGCCGACGATCGGATCGTCTTTCATGAATTCTCGAAATTCAGCCAATATCGTGTTGTCTGTCGTCCAAAAGGCATGGCGGAATCCACGCGCAAGAAAGACCTGTTGTCCTGTAGTCAAGTCCCATATTGCACCTCGGGTACGTGAGGAGTAAGCCAGGTATCTTCCATCCGGCGAGAGCTCCGCAGTGTTTGTGTCGCCTAAGGGACTAAGCGGCAACATAAGGCGCTGGGCGGCAGTGGCCTGGTTGTCGACAGCCTTTGCCAGCAGCAGTGAACCGTCCGGATTCTCGGTGACGAAAGATTCATTGAACATATCGAGAGCTGGAACCTTGGATGTCATCAGCAATTTGCCAGTGTTCAGGTTTGCCACTCCCACTGCGTAGTCCTTCAAGTCGCGGACAAGCACAACATCTCCCGCCGACACGGATTCCATGTTGGAGGTATACAGATTGGTCTTTGCCAGTCTCTTGCCATCAGGAAAGCTAAAAATTCCTGACTGGGAGCCCATCGAACTGATGCCCACTAACTTATCGCTACCTTCGAAGGCATATGCCCCGGAAACGGTCATCTGCAGCGAGTTCGATAGATTGATAGGTGTCCTCGTCTTCAGGTTATAGGCCAGCTTCGACTGTCCTGGTCCAAACAAAATAGTGTTGCCGTCGGCTGAGAAGCTGTATGGAAATACACGATCCGAAATATCGGAACCCTCGCTTAAGATCAGCAAAAAGGATAAGTAGAGCGACGGCTGGAACCAGGATTTATGCTCGTATACTGCTCGATCTGTATCAACGTCCAAGAGGCTTAGTTTCAAATCCGATCCAACATCCCCACTCCACATCACACAAAGAATCGTTCGGCCATCCGGAGAAAGAACAGACTGCAAACACGTGTGAGGAGCCACGACTTCATGAGCGGCGATCAGCTTTTGTTGTGGCACGCTCCATTGCTCAACATGAAGGCCGGGCGTGCTGAAGTTTAACTGTTGTGAATCCGGGCTGAACTCGGCGGGCAAAGCGCCTTCCGCGGAGACTCGAAACAACGTCTTGAACGGTTCTGTCGATAAGACGAAGATTGAGCTTTCATCCTGCGCCAAAATATTTTTCCCGTCGCGGCTGAATCGAAGACGGTCAACGTCCAGGCGTAAGGGCGGAGTCAATTGCACGACGGCGGTGCTCTTGGCGGGAGACTCGTCTTTGACTGGCTGGTTAGCAACGACGTCGTCATGCCATCGCTGGAAAGCCGCACTGTTTTTGGCTGTCGCAGCGCCGCATCCAGGTGGAAGCTCCGCGAGCAGCTTTTGCATTTGACGCAGCCTCTTCTGATTTGGCTTGGTGGCGCCAAAGATATCGGAGAAGCGGCTTCCTGTTTTTCCTCCAACAAAAAATGAGCGATCCCAAAGATCCGCGTAAGCCTGCGGCCGATAACCAGCAGCTGCGAGAGCGTATACACCCACCCGGTCTGCTTCATCCTGCTTCTCATCTGTGTCCAGTTCGGGAGTGTGCTTGTCACGCTCCTCGGCCTCTACCAGCCTTTGAAACTTGGCGTAGATATCAGCCTTGTCTCCAACGCTGGTTACTCCAAGGAGTCTCCGCAGATTCGCGGTCGTCTCGAAGGCAAATTGGTGAGTGAGAATGTGACCCATCTCATGCGCAACCACACCGGCTACTTCATCCTCATTCTGGGAGTTGGCAACAAGCTTGCGCGTCAGGTATACCCGGCCGCCCGCAAGGCTAAAGCCGTTTATCTCCGACGACTCGACCAGCATCAGACGAAAATGAGTTTTTGCAGGTGGCATTCCCGACAGCAATCGATTGGAAATGGTGTCCAAGTAAGCATTCAGAGCTTCATTTTTTATCGGGCGAAATCTGCTCTCGATCAGATCTGCCATTGCATCGCCGAGCCACAACTCCTGTTGCTCGCTGAAGATGTTTGGCTGCGTGGATTGGAGGATGACAGGTGGTGGTCCGCACGGCTGCGAGCTAGCCTGTCCAAACGCGACTCCGGTCGCTACGAGCAAAATCAGGCACGACGTGCAGGGCCGAAAGTTCATGAGTTTCGTTGAGTTCGGGACAAGTCATAATATCGCGACACAAGACAGAAAAGAAGTT
>CAWCOV010000035.1:0-109890 GCA_963797255.1 uncultured Acidobacteriaceae bacterium | reverse complement strand
AGGTATACCCGGCCGCCCGCAAGGCTAAAGCCATTTATCTCCGACGACTCGACCAGCATCAGACGAACATGAGTTTTTGCAGGTGGCATTCCCGACAGCAATCGATTGGAAATGGTGTCCAAGTAAGCATTCAGAGCTTCATTTTTTATCGGGCGAAATCTGCTCTCGATCAGATCTGCCATTGCATCGCCGAGCCACAACTCCTGTTGCTCGCTGAAGATGTTTGGCTGCGTGGATTGGAGGATGACAGGTGGTGGTCCGCACGGCTGCGAGCTAGTCTGTCCAAACGCGACTCCGGTCGCTACGAGCAAAATCAGGCACGACGTGCAGGGCCGAAAGTTCATGAGTTTCGTTGAGTTCGGGACAAGTCATAATATCGCGACACAAGACAGAAAAGAAGTGTCGTTAGCAAGTGAAAATGTCCGCTTTTGAGAACAAATGAAATGTCCGGTTTCATAAGTTAGTAGCCGTAGAGGTGGTGGGAAAGTGTGAATCCTGCGTTCTTTGCGGGATTTGCAAGTGGTGTGGGAAAGTCTGCTTTTTGACTTTTCCATCCCACGTCTTTTCCACGGCCTTGATTTGTTTTTTGCTCAGCGACGTTAATAGTTTTCCTTCAGCGCTGTAGTGTCCGATGCGATGTCCTGCGATCATGAGGGTCAAGGTGGTGTCCAGATGCTGATGGATGATGGCCTTGCATCCGGCCAGGGTCGGGCGCCAGTGAGCACGCTCGAGTTGCATCACCAGGTTGTGAAAGCGCACGGTGTTGTCCCGATCAACGGTGCGCTCGTAGCGTTGCGTAAAGACCATTTCCAGGTTCCTGTTCCGGCAGGATAGAAAAGCCGTTCCTCGTTGTGCGGCTGGAACTGTAAAGCGGCGGTTGAACTCGGCGATGTAGGTCCTCGTGAGAAACTCGTTGGCCCCATCGAGAGTTCGGATCCCGCGCAATCGCAACTCCTGCGGCAGCCGTCCCTGCCAGGTAGAGAAGTTGCGCTCCGAGCGTCCCCGCGCCTGCGGAGAGTAGGACGGGATCATATGCACTCCCAGTTCCTTCATGGCACGGCCTAGCTGCGTAGGGCGCTCATAATCGACCTTGCCGCCGCTCTTCGGCGTCAGCCAGAAATGGGCTCCACGGTCGGAATAGAGTGAACAGAACAGCCCCTTCCGTTCGATCACCGCCCGCAACCCGGCCATCACGGTTGCCGTTGTTTCTTCTTCGGCCAGCTGCGCATAGTAGATCTCGCTGGTGGCATCGTCCAGGATCACGATCAGGTCGTGCCGGCGCTCATCCTGAAACCACTGGTGATCGCTTCCGTCGATGTGCAGCATCATCCCCGGCAGTGGACGCCGTTCACGCCGCCTGCGGTGCACGCCGCGCCTGGCCTTGCGCTTCACCAGGCCAGCTGCCTGCAGCGCCTGCTTGACCCACGTATAGCTCAACCCGATCTGATGTTCCTCGCCGAGCTTCTCATGAAAGTGCCGCACGTTCAGATCGAAATACTTGTCCCGGTACAGGCTCAGAACCTCTTCCGCCTGCGCCTTCGGCACTCGTCTGCTACTCGGCTTCCGTCGTCGCCGGTCCAGCAAGCCCTGGTAGCCTTCCGCCTCATAGCGCTTACGCCAGCGACGCATCTGCCGCTCGCTGATGCCGATCAACTCTGCTGCCTGACGCCACTTGATCTTGCCCGATGTGGCTCGTAACAACACTTCCTGTAACTTCATCGCCCGCTCCGCAGCGGTCCTCGGATAGATCTCCATGCTCATGTGCATGGCTCCATCCTCGCCGCACGCTATGCGGACACTTCACTTGCTAGAAACACCGGACACATTATTAGCTAACGACACAAGACAGAAAAGAAGTTACTTTCTAATCCACATCCTGATCGCCTGGCATGAGATGAGGCTGCGCTTTTCGTATCAGGGATGGTTCGTTGGCCTGTTTCTCAGCAGCGCCGCGCAGCCTGCGAGGATTGAGAAGAGCAATAACGCCCATAGAGCCTGGTGAACGGCGTTCATGATGACCGGAGCAGAGACCTCCATGGTTCTCTGCGAGAATCCGGTGTCAACGCGCAAGCGCCAGGACAGCGCGGATGACACGATGACGATGCCACCCATGCACCCGAGGACTCGCATGAGATTGAGCAATCCTCCGGCGGCCGGACTTCGTGCCTCCGGGGCGGCCTCCATTGTGGCCGCATTATTTGGCGCGATGTAAATGCCAAGCCCGATGCCGAAGAGCGCGAGCGCGCCGAGGATGACGGGACCATGATTCATTCGATTTGAGCTATCTGCCAAAAGAACGATCGCCGCGCTCGCGAAGGTCATGCCCGTAGTCGTCAAGATTCTTGATCCAAATTTTTCGTACAATCTGCCGCTGATGGGAGCGGTGAGGCCGATCATGATGGGAATGGTCGCCAGATGAAGACCAGCGGTGAGCGGCGATTGATGAAAGCCGCGCACGAAGGCGAACGACATCACAAAAAACATTCCGTAGAGAAGACCGTACGACGCACTTACTCCGATGATGCCGCCGAGAAATGGAGCGATGCGAAAGAGCTCGAGATCGATAAGCGGATTTTCTCGAGCGCGCTCTTTCCAGATGAAGGGTGGTAAGAGGATCACTGTAACAAACATGGTCAGGATGACCGCTTCGGGCCTCCATGTTCCGAGTTCCCTTAAGGAAATAACGAAGGCTGCCAACGCGGGGCACAGGAGCATTGCACCCCAGCGATCGAACTGTTTGGGTGTAGTCGGCTGCACGGAGAGCGGCAATATCAACCATCCGAAAACAACTCCTGCGAGGGCGAAGGGCACAGCGATCCAGAAGACCCACTTCCAGCCGACGGTGCCTAGTATGAGTCCGCCAAGGACGGGTCCTGCGCTGATCCCGATCGCCTGCGAGGCTGCGTAGAATCCCATGGCACGGCCGCGTTGGCCGGGCAGCACGGCTCTTGTGAGGATGGTGATGCTGTTGGCTCCGAGCAATCCTCCGCCAACGCCCTGCAAGAGACGGCAGGCTATCAGCATGGGAAGGTCTGTCGCAAAGCCGCAGAGGAGGCTTGCAGCGGCGAAGACGGCGTATCCCGCGACATATAGCAGTTTTCGACCGAAGATTTCCGACATGCGCGCGAACACGGGCAAGGTGGCCGCGTAGGCAAGCAGGTAGCCGATGGCGACCCAACTGACTGCGGCCAGAGTGGCGTGAAACTGCTGTTCCAGGACTGGCAGAGTCAACTGCACGATGCTGGCGTCAAGTTGTCCGATAAACGCGCTGGTGCAAATGATGGCCACGACGAGCCAGGGATAAGAAGGCATCGCTGTGAACCTTTTCAAAGGTGCTGCTTCGCGAAGGGCCAATGGGTTGGGCAAGCGGATGCTCCGCATAAATTTTTAACTGAGCGCTCCGGGTAAAGCAATTGGCCGTTATTTCTTTCGCAACGATTGTGACAGCCGAGCGGGGCTCAGTGATTGACCTTAGCTGGGGA
This sequence comes from uncultured Acidobacteriaceae bacterium, assembly GCA_963797255.1. Taxonomy (GTDB): domain Bacteria; phylum Acidobacteriota; class Terriglobia; order Terriglobales; family Acidobacteriaceae; genus JANXZS01. The sequence continues at coordinate 106,408 of CAWCOV010000035.1, read as the reverse complement.
ATTGATCCCACTCCATCCCAAGAGGGACAACGTGAGATTCGCTAAAGATTTACGATTTGATGTTCTGGTTCAGTCGCAAGAGGTTTGTTGGGTCGTACTTCTTCTTGATCTCCACCAGGCGAGCATAGTTTGGGCCGTAGGCCGAGCGCACTAGTTGTTCACTTGTGTCGCCCAACTGGTTCACGTATACGCCGTGCGCGAATGGATGCAAGGAGTCTCGCGTGACCTGGACCCATCGAACGACCTCGGCCTTGTTTGCGGGAGAACTCCACGTTCCTGCGATGTCTATTTCGTATCCGGGCTCTCGCAGAGCAAAAGCCATTTCGCTGATGCTTACGCGGCTGATCGCTCCGCGCAGGGGTAGGATAATCACCTTGCAGGTGGCGGGCGCGTGGTTCATGGCCGTTGTAATGGCCGAGATGGCAGGCTCGCTGAGTTCCCGAAGAAAAACATTGGTTTGGAAATGTGCAACCGGCGACAGAAGAAATCCACCTGCGGCCTGCGCTTCGAGATAAGACTGGACCCTGACGTTGTCATCCTGCGGCTTGAGCGAACGCAAGGGCCTGATCAAGTCGATCCCGATACGCGGATCGCCGCAATAGCAAATATCGATTCGGAGTTTCTGTCCGATATCGGAGGGTATCCACTGAGCATATGAGTCCATCTCGTCTGGGGCCGCGGCCAGGAAGGTTATGAAGACTTGCAGGAGATCCGGAATGCGCGCCGCGGGGAAGGTCAGAGATCCGGACAGAACTTTGCTTACGGGATGGAGTTGATACTCAAGTGCAGTAACGACGCCGAAGTTTCCGCCGCCTCCGCGAATCGCCCAAAAAAGATCTGAATTGTTTTTCCTGCTTAACTCGAGTTGCCTTCCGTCTACAGTGACCACCTCCGCCGAAAGCAGGTTGTCACATGCGGCTCCGTACTTATCCATCAATCGACCTTCGCCGCCGCCGAGCGTAAAGCCGGCAATTCCGACGGTGGGGCAGCCTCCCGAAGTAGTTGCCAACCCAAAGCGTTGGGTGGCCTCATCCAAGTCCCGTACCAGCGCGCCAGCCTGCGCATGAGCGCTGCGTTTGTCGGCGTCAACCTCAACTCGCTTGTTCAACGAGAGATCGATTACGAGGCCACCGTCGCACATTCCGTACCCTAATCGGCTGTGCCCTCCGCTGCGCACTGCCAAAGGCAGGTGTTGAGTGCGGGCAAACTCCAGGGCGTATGCAACGTCGGATGATGAGGTGCAGCGCACGATCACTGCTGGACGCAAATCAAACGCCAGGTTGAAGACTATGCGTGCCGATTCGTATTGGGGGTTATCTGGTGTGATTACACTGCCAGCGATGTTCGAAGAAAGCTTGCGAATGCTTGTTGCGTCGAGCGGGGGGCCATTCTGTCCAGGTTCGTCTGAAAGCTCGCGCGCGATAGCGGAAGGCCCCAGAGGCCATGCATAGATTGACGCGGCGAGCGCTGTTTGCCGAATGAAATGTCTTCTATTAAGGATTGCCATATCCAAGTTCGCCAGCTCGGCCCGGAAGCGCACTTCTCGCTGCTCCGCGGGCCGAGGTCAAATCGACAGTCAGTGATTATGTCATCCGGACGCTATGGGATTCAACGATGAAGTCTTGTGTTGTTGAGTTGATTTTCCTGCTTGCCATGGAGGAGCTTGCGACTCTTTGAGAGAAACGGAGTTGCGGCAAGGAGGCTGGGGATGTAGAGTGTCTACATCCCGGGAAGAGGTAGAGCGTCTACAGCCTATGAAAGATACAAAGAACGGCTATCAGAATCGGATTGAAATTGTGCAGGGGACGCTGGACATGCTGATCCTGAAGACGCTGCAGTGGGGCGAGCAGCATGGTTATGCGATTTCGCAGGCGATCCGCGCGAACTCAGGAGAGATATTGCAGGTGGAGACGGGCTCACTGTATCCCGCGCTGCACAGGCTGGAGCGGCAGGGGTGGGTTTCGTCGGAGTGGAAGAAGAGCGAGAGCAACCAGCGTGCGAAGTTTTACAGGATAACCGCGCGGGGAAAAAAGCAGTTGGCCTCAGACTATGAGCGCTGGGGCCGGATGGTGGAGACGATCGAAGCGATTATGAATGCCGAAAGAGGTGAGGCGTGAGTCTCTTTCAACGGTTGCGAAATGTATTGCGGAGAAAAGCGGATTTAAAAGAAGAGTTGCAGAGCCATTTGCGGATGGCCGTTGCGGATCGCGTGGCGCGCGGCGAGAAAGAGACTGAGGCACGTAGAGAAGCGATGCGCGAGTTTGGAAATGTTCCGCTGATTGAAGACGTGACGAGCGAACGTTGGCGCTGGATGTGGCTGGAGCAGGGACTGCAGGATGTGCGATATGCGCTGCGCACGCTGGGACGGGACCGGGGATTTACTTTGGTCGCAGTGTTGATCCTGGCGCTGGGCATTGGCGCGAACATTGTTGTGTTCAGCGTGGTGAATACGATCCTGCTGCGGCCACTGCCCTTCAAGGATTCGCAGCAACTGGTTTGGCTGGCGGGCAATGAGGGCAAGGGCGGGCTTTCAGAGCAGACGTACACGGTGGATGTGTACGAAGAATTTCAAAGGCACAATCGCTCGTTCCAATCGGTGACGAGCTACCAGACTTTCTACAATTCCATTCAATACAAGCTGACCGGCTCGGGCGATCCCAAAGCGCTGGTGGGCGTTGAGGTGGCGGATAATTTCTTTCCCACGCTGGGTGTGCGGCCGGCGCTGGGGCGCAACTTTTCGAAAGAAGAATGCCAGAAGAACGGCAGGCCCGCTGCGATGCTGAGTTATTTTTTCTGGCAGCGGCAATTTGGCGGCGATCCTTCCATCATTGGCAAGGCGATCACGATTAACAAACTTCCGGTGACGGTGGTGGGCGTGTTGCCGGAGAGTTTTGATTTTGGTGCAGTGTTTGCGCCGGGGATGAAGGTGGATTTTTTTGCGCCTGCAGTGATGGACTTCTGGCGCACGTGGGGGAACACGCTTGCGATCGTTGGGAGACTGAAGCCCGGCGTTACGGCGGCGCAGTCGCAGGACGAAGCGAGCCGGCTGTTTCCTGAAATGCGTCGCGCGAATCCGAAGTGGTACAGCGATTACAAATCGACGCTCACCGGTTTGAAGGAGCACGTGAGCGGAAAGCTGCACCGTTCGCTGGTGGTGCTGTGGGCGGCGGTTGGGCTTGATCCTGCTGATTGTTTGCGTGAACCTTTCAAACCTGCAATTGGCGCGGGCGGCAACGCGCACAAAAGAATTTGCGATGAGGCGCGCGCTAGGCGCGGGACGCGGACGGCTGATACGGCAATTGTTGACGGAAAGCCTGATGCTTTCCATAGCGGGCGCGGTGCTGGGGCTTTGCATTGCATACGCGATGCTTTTTTATTTGGCACACCAAGGCTCGATTGTTCTTCCGCTATTGAGCACGATTCGCATTGATGGCGCGGGGCTGATGTGGACTTTGGGCATTGCATTCCTAGTGGGGATTCTTTTTGGGATTGCTCCAGCGTTCAAGATGTCCGGGAACAATTTGCAGGACGCGTTGAAGGTGAACGGTGCGCTGGGCGCGGGTCGCGGACACGAACGCTTTCGCGCGGTGCTTGTGATCTCAGAAGTGGCATTGGCATGCGTGCTGCTGGTGGGTGCGGGATTGCTGCTGCGGAGCTTTCTGCGTGTGCTCGATGTTGACCTCGGATTTGAGCCGAGCCACGCGGCGGCGATGAGCGTGGACTACGACGATAGCGGCGGAGCGAAAAAGCGCGGGCCGGTGTTGGAAGAAATGTTGCGGCGGGTGAGCGCGGTGCCCGGCGTGGAGTCTGCGGGCATAACGGATATGCTTCCGCTGGATCGAAATCGTAGCTGGGGGCTGGAGGCGAAGGGCCGCTCGTATCCTCCAGGAAGACAGTCTACGGTGTTTGTTTACGTGGTGAGTCCGAACTACATTCCTACGATTGGAATGCATTTGCGCGAGGGGCGAGATTTTAATTGGAACGACACGAGTGACCGTGAGCACGTGATCATTATTAACGAGGCCGCGGCGCGCAGAGAATGGCCGAACGAAGATCCGATTGGGCGAACTGCGTTTGGGATTGGCGACGGAGAATCGAAGGTTGTTGGCGTGATTGCCGATGTGCGCGAGAGCAGCCTGGAAGAGGCGTCGAGCCCGGAGGTGTATGTGCCGATCATGCAGGCTGGTCCCGAGGGAGCGGAGCTGGTGGTGCGCACGAAGCTCGACCCAGAAGTGCTGGCGTCGAGTGTGATGGGGACGTTGCGGCAGATGAATCCATCGCAACCTGCAGCGGAATTTCGGCCTCTGACGATGCTGGTGGATCACGCTGTATCGCCGAGGAGATTCTTTGTACTGCTGGTGGCGGTGTTCGCGGTGCTGGGATTGATACTGGCGTCGCTGGGAATTTATGGAGTGATTTCGTATTCGGTGACGCAACGGACGCAGGAAATTGGCATTCGCATGTCTCTGGGCGCGACGATGGGGAGAGTGCAGCGGAATGTTCTTGGCAGAACGATGCGCGTGGCGCTGGTGGGGATTGCGGTGGGGGCGGCGATGTCGTTTGTAGCGGCGCGGCTGATTGCATCGCTGCTGTATGCGACGGCGCCGACGGATCCTGCGGTGTTCGCCGGAGTGATGGCGCTGCTGTGCGTGGTGGCGCTGGTGGCGGGATATATTCCGGCACGACGTGCGTCGCGGATTGATCCCATGGTGGCGCTTCGCAGTAATTAAATTTGCTAGAGAAAAAGAAAAAGGGCAACGCCACTGTGGCTTTGCCCTTTTCTGCTGGGATGCGACGAGTTTATTTGAGGGCTGCGCTGGCTGCTTGCGCCTGGTCAGCGGCGGATTGGGCTTTCGCTTCTTCCTGCTGAGCCCTTTCCAGATCCTTCTGCTTATTCTGGGTGTTCTCCTGCGCCTTCGCCCACTTTTCCTTGGCTTCGCCCGCCTTCTTCTGCGCGGCTGCTTCCTTCTTGGTGGCGTCGGTGGAGGGTGGCGCGTCTTTCAGCCTGTCGCGAGCGGCCTGTGCGTTGTCTGCTGCGGTTTTAGCTTTTTCTTCTTCCTGCTTGGCTTTATCTAGATCCTGTTGCTTGGACTTTACGTTGTCCTGCGCCTTGACCAGCTTGTCTTTTGCTTCGCCGGCTTTCTTTTGTGCTTGTGCCTGCTTCTTGATCTGGTCGCTCGACATGGGCGCGCCGGAGCTTGCAGTTTGAGCGATGGCAGGGAGACACATCGTAAGGCTGAGGGCGACGATCATGACATATCGCGATTTCATCTTCATGCAACTTCCTCGTTTCCTTTTTATGGCGGATCTGTGAGTCGAGGCCCTAGTGCACACTCCTCCAGCAGTCCAGGCGTCGTGTCCGCGAGAACTCTTTGGGGGGACTCATAGCCTAACAGGAGGATCTATCGGGTTGATAGGGTTTTGATTTGAGGCAGGGGCGGGTCGCGCGTTTTCAGCGGCAAAGGTTACACTACTTCCAACTTTGAATACTCGAGAAAAGCTGGAGCTGGCGGTGGTGTGGACGCTGGTCCACCTGCTGGGTTTGCCGCCGCGAAAGATCGCGCGGCCAATTGGCGCGTGGATTGGCGCTGCTGCTTTTCGCTTGCTGCCGAGGTTACGCGGTGTGGGGCGACAGAATCTTCACCTGGCGTATCCGGAGATGAGTGCCGATGAGCAGGACAAGGTGCTGCGGGGCGTGTACAAGCATCTTGGATGGCAGATGGCGGAGTTCTGCCAGATGCGGAAATACACGCCGGAGAACACGAGCGGGTTTCTTCGCTATGAGGGGCTGGAGAATTATCTTGCAGCGAAAGATGCGGGCAAGGGCGTATTCGTGCTGACGGGGCATCTGGGGGCTTGGGAGCTTTCGAGCTTCTTCCATTCGCTGATGGGATATCCGATGAGCATGGTGATCCGGCGATTGGATAATCCGGGGGTGGACCGGCTGGTGAACGAGATTCGCTGCATGCACGGCAACAAGGTGCTGCATAAGGATGACTTTGCGCGCGGACTGCTGGCGGCGATGCGGCGGGGCGAGACGGTGGGCATCCTGATGGATACGAACATGACGCCGCCGCAAGGGGTGTTTGTGGACTTCTTCGGCCACGCGGCTTGCACGGCGGCCGGTATGGCTCGGGTGGCGGCGAGGACGGGGGCGGCGGTGCTGCCGGGGTTTGTGCTGTGGGAGCCTGCTGAGAAGAAGTATGTACTGCATTTTGGGAAGCGGATTGAGTTGGTCGACACGGGCGACGCCGAGGCGGACATGGTGACGAACACGGCGATCTTCGCGAAGGTGACGGAGGAGTATATTCGGCGCTATCCCGACCAATGGCTCTGGGTGCATCGGCGGTGGAAGACGCGGCCAGCGGGAGAGCCTTCCATCTATACTTCGTGATGCTTGTTGAAAGACACTTCGTGATGGTTGTTGAAAGAGACTTCGTGATGTTTGTTGAAAGAGACTTCGTGATGTTTGATGTGAGCGGCTGAGACGAATATGAAAACACTTTCGGAACTCGCGGCGCTGCTGGGATTGGAACTTGCACATGGTGGCGGTGGAGTGCTGCGTGGTGTTGCGGGAATTCCTGCGGCGGGACAAGAGGAACTGGTTTTCGCGGAGGATGAGCAGGCGCTGGCAATGGCGCAGGCTTCGAACGCGGGTGCGGTATTGACCACTGCAGCGCTGGCGGCTCAGGTGAAGGGGACAAAGCCGGTGTTAACCGCGAAACAGCCTCGTCTTGAATTTGCACGCGCGGCGCGGGCGCTTCGCGGTGAGGATGTGCCGCGAGGAGTACATGGCTCGGCGGTGGTGGCTGCGAGTGCGGAGGTGAGCGAGGGCGTGAGCATTGGTCCGGGCGCGGTGATTGAAGATGACGCGCGGATTGGATCGCACAGCAACATTGGCGCAGGTGTGGTGGTGGGCGCGGGAGTGGTGATCGGTGAGGGCTGCCGGATTTATCCCAGGGCCGTGCTGTATGCGGGCACGACGCTGGGAGACAGGGTTGTGGTGCATGCCGGGGCGGTGCTTGGCGCGGATGGATTCGGGTACGTGCGCGACCGGACCAACGGGGAATACCTGCAGTTTCCGCAACAGGGAACGCTGGTGCTGGAAGATGATGTGGAAGTGGGCGCGAACTCCACGATTGATCGCGGCGCGCTGGAAGAGACGCGCATTGGACGTGGAACGAAGATCGATAACCTTGTCCACATTGGGCACAACTGCAGGATCGGTAAGAATGTAGTGATTGCTTCGCTGACCGGCATCTCCGGCTCGTGCAGCGTGGGCGATGGTGCGATGCTGGGCGGACAGGTTGGTATGGGCGACCACTCCAGTGTGGGCGAGGGCGTGATCCTCGGGGGACAGGCGGGCGTGCTGCCGCACAAGAATCTGCGAGGATCGGGCCAGCTTTTCTGGGGCACTCCAGCAAAACCGGTGAAACAGTATCTACGCGAACTGGCGACGCTGACGCGGACGGCAAAGAAAGCTCGGGAGTAGCGCGTGGCCGTAGTTGTGGTGGGCGGCAACTCGCGGAACATCGGCAAGACGTCGGTAGTTGCGGGGTTAATTGCACGTCTGCCGGAGATGCACTGGACTGCCTTCAAACTTACGCAGCATGGCCACCAGGTATGCGATGGAACCAGCCGTAGTTGCGATTGCGTTACGCCGGACCACTCCGTGTCGTTCCATGAAGAAACGAATCGCACATCCGGCAAAGATAGTGCGCGATTCCTGTATGCGGGCGCGGTTCGTTCGGTGCTGGTGCGCGCGCGGCAGGGAAGCCTTGCGCAGGCGATGCCGAGGCTGAGGGCGGAGTTTGCTGCGGCAGAGAATGTGGTGGTTGAGTCAAACAGTGTGATGGAGTATTTGTATCCGCAACTGTATCTAACCGTGCTTGATCCGAGGACGAAGGACTTCAAGGAATCTGCCGAGCTTTTTCTTGAGCGTGCGGATGCGGTTCTGTGGAGCAGCGAGCCTGTGGTTCGGAGGCAGGCAATGTGGCCGGTAGCGGCGCACAGGCAGGTGGAGGACAAGCCGCAGTTTGTGATTGCTCCACCGGATTTTGTGACGGAAGAGCTGATTGCTTTTGTATTGGGGCGGTTGGGGTGAGGCTGGGTAATTCCTGAAAGCCGGTTACACGTCCGAAACGTTTGGATTGTGGACCGGGATGATCGGTTGAAAATGGATGTGCTCCCCTTCTCCAATTTGCATCGCGCGAAAGAAGACAATCTGCCGGTTCAAGACTGGCGGGCGGGGTTATAGTTTCGGCATGCGGAAATCTGGCCTGGTTCTCGTTGGTGTTGCCGTTTTCTGTTTTGTTGCGTATGCGCAGAAGCCCGCTGCGACCGGCACTGTCACTGGGCTTGTGACCTGCGCGGATACCAATGGTCCGGCGCGCCTCGCAATCGTGGTGCTTCGACCCGTCCCGACAGCAAAAAGCGCCGATCCGACAGCGGCAAGCAAAGCAGTCGAAGCGCGCCGGGTGCTGACACTGCTCGACGGGAGTTTCTCTATCCCGAAAGTGGCCCCCGGAACCTACCTCGTCATGGCATCCATGGCAGGATACATCTCGCCGCTTGCCGTCCTGGGCGTGAGCAACGAGGATCTGCTTGAGCCCACAGGCGAATTGAGAAAGCGCATTGTCGACCGCGTCCCGACCATTACCGTTGACGCTAATGGAACCGCATCCGTCAACATCTCGCTGGAACGCGCGGCCGCCGTGAGCGGCACAATTCTTTACGATGACGGCAGCCCCGCTCCGGGAGTTGAAGTGAGATTGCGTGAGCGAAAAGAAGGCAAGTGGGTACCGGTTCACAACGTCGCAGGCGATGGCATGGGTTCCGGCAATTCCGCGACGGACGACCACGGCAACTACCGCATCACCGGCTTGCCTCCGTTGAAAGAAGCTATCGTCGAGACAGATCTTGGCATTCAGAACTCAACTCTTCAATTCAGTAAGGATGGCTTTAGCACGAATGGTGGGCCGTCATTTACGCTTGCTTTCTACTCAGGCAGCGCACTGCGCCTTAGCGATGCGAAGCCGTTTCAACTCGCCACGGGCGAAGAGCGCTCAGGTGAAGACGTCTCGCTTCCAATATCGAAGCTTCACAAGGTTCAGGGTGTCCTGCTTTCTAAAAGAGACGAGCACGTCCTGAATAAAGGCTCTGTCTCTCTGCTGTTCGCTGATGACCGCACCCAACTCGGCAGCACCGAGATCGCCGAGGGCAATGAGAGCTTCGACTTCCCTTTCGTTCCCGAAGGCGACTACGTTTTGAAGGTGAACTCCGCCGCCGACGTTCGCTTTGAGGTGATTCCAAATTCACCCGGCACGTTTCCTCCGTCATGGACAAAGACGACTGTGGTGCACGAATACGGAACGACCGAGGTGCTTCTTCACGTGGACGGCGAGCGCACCGGAGTGACGGTCGATGTACCGGAGAAGGGCACTGCCGAAAGCAATGTCGGGAGGTGATTCATCGCACAGTGGTCGAGGACTACTACTCGCGTGACGAACAAGGGAGATTCCGTGGTTAGGCTATCTTCGCCAGAGTCTGGAACGCGGTCTTCCGGCCGTATCGTGCGAATTTCGGCGTTTACTCCGAAACTGCTTATCGAGAGCTAGCGTTCACCAATTGCGATCGTAGGCGACGTCGTTTCTCAGTGCGGCCATTCTTCGAATTGTCGCGAAAGCCCCACATCTCAGAAGCGAGATGTGGGGCACCCGCATTTGTTAAGGATCGAGATGTAGGCCACATCGCTGTCGGATCTTGCTGCTTCGTGAGGAGACGCTGGCGAATGCGTAATCCCACCCTTCGCTCGCGAAGGATGGGGCACCCAGCACCATCAGAAAGCCACATCTCAAAGGCGAGATGTGGCACCCGGCTATCCCACTCAAGCCAACGGAAGGCTTGAATGGGCCACTCGTGTGTACATCAGCGATGTATCGGTTGATCGCGCTGCGTTTCAAATCAGCTATTGAGCTGGGCGGCGAGGTTTTTCATGGCTTTATTTTCGCGAGTAATTTCGCCGGTCTCCTGACTGTGCAGAGCTATTTCTGCGGCGATTGAGCGACCGAGAATTCGCTGATCGATATTGCCAAATGGACCAGGTAGGAGGCTTCCCAACCAAACCGACCAGGCCGGGGTATGAGAGTTGCCGACAATGATGCCGGGGCGGAAAATGGCGAGGCGGGGAAAGCCGATGCTGCGGACGGTGTCTTCCTTCATGCCCATTACGCGAACATAGCGGAACCGGCTGCCGGCTGTGCTTCCTACCGCAGAAAGCAGGCAAAACTGGGCGATTCCAGCGTCGTGGCAGCCACGCGCAAAGTCACCTACGACGCCGAGTTCAAGCCGTTTCAATTCTTCTTCGCTCCAGCGCGCGGTTCCGGAGCCGACACCCACACAGCTTACGGCGCTGACAGGGCCCTGGCTTAAAACTTCGAGGGCAAGCGTGGCGATGCGCTCGGCGAAGTCAGCAGCGCCGGTATCGAGAACGACGTTGCGCACGCGCAATTGCGCTGCAATGGGCTTCCTGGTGACCATCACTACTTCCCGGCATTCCGGAATTGCCAGCAGCTCCGCGACGGCTGCACCACCGACTTGGCCGGTGCCACCGAGGATAATTGCGGTGAAATTTTGTTTCATCAATGGGACCCCTGCAGGCGTGAATGCGACAGCTTGGTTTCACCCCAAGAGGAAGGATACTTCCGTTTAGGCGTCCGTGGGGCATCCTGCAGGTTGTTAGGCAAAAGACCCACATCTCAAAGGCGAGATGTGGGGCACCCCGCATTTGTTTGAGGATCGAGGTCTGTGGCACTGGTCCCGTATCGATTCAGCATAGGCGAAAGAAAAGGCGCCGCAATTGTGCGGCGCCTTCAGTTCGCGGGTCGGCGTTTATTTAAGGAGTGACGGAAAGTGCTGCGTCTGCCCGAATCAATCCTGCTCCCACGGGATCACAAGCGGTTCCGTTACAGTTGGTATCCCACGAAATGTCTGTGAAGACAGTGTTATCCAAAATGTGGGCTGTACCTGTGCTGGGAATTGCAAGCGCAGTGGACTTCAGAATTTTCTCCACGTCGCCAGCCTTCAGAGCCGGGGCCTTCTCCAGGATGAGGGCCGCCACTGAAGCTACGTGAGGCGTCGCCATGGAAGTGCCGCCCACATAGAAGAAGTTTCCAAGCTTGGTATTGTGGAGGTCGGCAAGACTTTTCGACCACCATGGGAGATGGGAGTATCCGTTTCCACTTTCGAATGGCCCGCGAACCCATGAACCGGGTGCGAGCACATCCAGCTGTTGACCCGGCAAGGCTCGGCTGCTGAAGTCGCTTACGTATACATCGCTCTCCAGAGTGGGATCCGGTACCTCTCCACTACCGGGAAGCATGGGCGCGAAAGGATACTTCAGCCACCACATACGGTAGCGGCCGGAGGTGGTGCCGGGAAATAGCCATTCCCCTGTCCAACCTGCCGATCCAGCAGAGATGACGGGCGCATAGGCTCCGGGATAGTCCATTCCAGCTTCACCCGCGTTCCCTGCAGCCGCGACAACCACGACACCATTGGCGATGGCGTTGTCGATTGCGTCCTTCTCAATCTGCGCCAGTCCGGAACCGCCGAGGCTCATGTTGATGACCATTGGACGGTAGCCGGCTTTTGCTAATCCGGTAACGTAGTTTATGCCTGCTGCGATCATTTCGTCGGTGCCGAAATTCGCTACCTGCGAGGGAATGCCACCATTGCACTTGGGCAACGCAGGAACCTGATAGTCGCCAAGAACCTTTACTGGAATGATGGTGACATTGGGAGCTATGCCGCGCACATAAATGGGCGGGAGAGCGTAGCCCTGAGCGGCGTCAGTGTTGCTGCGGTAGTTATAGCCGATGATGGTGCTGGTGACGTGCGTGCCGTGACTGGAACTATTGGATCCAGTAAACCCGGTCTGGTGCAACGCTCCCACGGTGACGCCCAGGCCACACGTATCGTTCTGAGCTTTGAACGAAACATTCTGAAAGAATCCCGTACCCAAGTTGGTCGCAATTCTCGCGGTCGGGAAGTAGTCCTTCCAGTTTGGCACGAGGCCTGTATCCAACACGGCTACGTATACACCCGCGCCCGTCTGTGAGACGGCTTCGCTGTTGATCAGATCCGCGTCCCATGTCGAGTAGGTTCCCTGGGTCTGCTTCGGTCCCTGTGCTACCCCCAATGCTGGTATGAGCGATAGTGCCAGGGCGCAATTAACAACGCGATGAAGATTCATCTTGTTCATCCTTTTCCGCGGAAATACCGCGAGTTCTGAATTGTTGATACTTGCGCGATCGAATGCTGCTGACTTGCGTGTTTCAGGCAGGTGAGAGATTTACACGGCAAGTTGATTGGACAGCAAAGTGAAAAACGAGATTGGTGGTTTTTATCTCGGTCGCGAGGATACCACGACGGAGATGAGGTTCTCAATCCAGCACAAATATTGGCTTTGTAAGTTGCTGCCGAGGCCGAGCCGACAACGATTTAGCCAAACACAAGCCACGGAGATGGCGAGTGTGAAGCCACGAACCTCAACTCAGGCCGAACGTTTCGCTTACAGGCAAAGCTCATGAGGTCGTATCCTCGAAAGAAGATTTGCGCTGTAGCGACTGAATTATTTGTTGGTGCTGGGGAAGGGTTCGGCTTTCATGCTGCCGTCTCTTTGCTTAAGGAGGAGCTGCACTTTTCCTTCTGCGGTTTCCAATTCTTTTTTGCAGGCGTTGGAGAGGTTAACGCCTTCTTCGAAGAGCTTGATGGATTCTTCGAGAGGGAGGTCTCCGCGTTCGAGTTGATCGACGATCGATTCCAGTTTCTTGAGTGATTCTTCAAACGTTGCCAACGCGGTTTCCTCGTCTACTTGCCGGATGTTGTGGGAATTGAGATTGGGGTGGACGGCAGCACATCCGCGATGACTTCCGCAGCGGCGGTATAGCGGCCAAAAGGTGCGCTGACCTGTGTGCCTTCTACCATGGGTCGGGCTTCGGCCAACATTTCCTGCGCGATGCGAATACCTTCGAGGCGGGCTTCTTCGGGAGTGGCGGCGTTGCCCATGCGCGTCATGATTTCGTCGGGCATGGAGACGCGCAGATCGTTCTTCATAAACTCAGCGTTTCGCAAGCTAGTGAGCGGCCAGATGCCGGCGATTACTGGGATGCGGAAACCTTCGATGCGGCGGAGAAATTCTTCGAGCAGGCGAAGATCGAAGACGGGCTGAGTGATTGCGTATTCGGCGCCGGCTTCAACCTTGAAAGCGAAGCGGCGGACTTCGTTGTCGAGATCAGGAACGCCGGGATTCGCGGCGACTCCTATAGTGAAGCCGGTGGATTCGCCGATAGGATTGCCGCCGATATCCAATCCATAATTCAGGCGACGCACGATGTTGACGAGGCCGATGGCGTCCACGTCGAATACGGCAGTGGCGTCGGGATAGTTGCCGAGCTTTGGCGGATCGCCGGTGAGGCAGAGAATATTTTTCAATCCGATGGACGATGCACCGAGCAGGTCGGATTGAATGCTGAGCACGTTGCGATCGCGGCAAGTGTAGTGAAGGATGGTTTCGATGCCGGTGTGCTGCTGAATCTGAATGCAGAGGCTCTGGGCGCTCATGCGGGCGGAGGCTCGCGGGGAATCCGGCACATTGATTGCGTGGACGCCGAGAGAGGCGAGCAGGCGTGCTCCTTCAATTTCCTTAGTGCAGGAGATGCCGCGCGGCGGAACGATCTCAACCATGGTTACAAATTCGCCGCGACTAACGAGGTTGCCGATGTGGGAGCGGTCTGCCAGGGGCACGGGCTCAGTTTCGCTGAGGATGGGCGTGTTGCTGGTTCCTTGCACGCTTACCTTCTGCGCGTCGGTGGCGCGAAAGGAGGACCTCATGGCGCGGATGTGATTGGGCGTGGAGCCGCAGCATCCTCCGATGAACTGCACTCCTGCCTTGAGGTATTTGCGGCCAAAGCTGGCCATGTATTCCGGCGAGCAGAGATAGATGTTGCGGCCTTCGATGGCGCGGGGCATTCCGGCGTTGGGCATGGCCGCGAGCGGGAGCCGGGTGACGGAGGCCATGCGCTCGATCGCGGTGAGGACGGTGGCGGGGCCTACGCTGCAATTGCAGCCGATGGCGTCCGCGCCACACTGCTCGAGTCGCTGGGCAGCGAGTTCGGGGGTCGAACCGTCGAGGAGATTGGCGTCCTCATCCACGGTAAACATGGCGATGATGGGGAGGTCGGGTGCGACGGCGTGAGCGGCCTTGAGAGCCTGCTCCGCTTCATTGAGGGCGGTGATGGTCTCGATGATGAGGAGGTCGACGCCGCCGTCGACGAGTCCGCGAATTTGATCGCAGAAGGCGGCGAAAGCTTCGTCGAGGGACACTTTTCCCACAGGCTCAAGGAGAGTGCCGAGCGGGCCGATGGAGCCGGCGACCCAGGCTTGAGAGGCCTGCTTATCCTGAATCTGCGCAGTGGCCTGACGAGCGATTTTGGCGCCGGCACGATTGATTTCAAAGACGCGATCCTGGAGGCCGTGGCGCGACAGGCGGAAACAGTTCGCGCCAAAGGTATTGGTCTCGATGATTTCGGCGCCGGCCTGGAGGTATTCCTCGTGGATAGTGCGGATGAGTTCAGGGTCGGAGAGGTTGAGCTCATCGTAGCAACGGTTGATGAAGATTCCCCGTGAGTAGAGGGATGTCCCCATGGCGCCGTCGCACAGAACGGTTCGGCTTCCGAAGATGCTCTTCAGTCGACTCGTCGCAGTGTCCATATTGGATTGATGCTAAGGCATGGGGCAGGGGAAAGCCAAACGAGCCATTCGCTTTGTTATACTTAGATTTCCCGGTTTTTTGTCTGCGTCGCGGGTGAGGTTTACGGTTTGAACAAGAGAAGTGGGTTTTTCGTCTGGCTTTGTGTGGCACTGAGCTGCACTGCTTTCACCTTATTGGGCTGTGGTAAGAATTATTACTTCGCCGGTCGTGGACTTCCTCCGAGCCAGCTGACCAATCGTGTGATGATCGCGGTGCAGAATCCCAGCCCCTTTGCCGGGGGCGCGATGGTGTTTGTCGACGCATACTACGATATTCGTCATAGCTACAACAACAAGATCGCCGGCTTCGCGATCAGCGGGTTTTCGGGCACGCAGCCTGCCACCATACAGAACATTCCGGAGCACCAGACCGGCGCGGTTTATAACGCGGGGAGTGGGACGTTTGTTCTTGTTGATTATGGCAAGGAGTCGGCCAATCCCGCGATTGGCGGACTTGCGGGACAGTCCACAAGCATCTTTATCACGCAGAACCTGCAGTATGTGTTCGCGGCAAGCCAGTCCGCGCACGTGTTGACGGTGATTGACCGCACGGCTGGACAGAATTATTACCTGAACCTGCCAGGAATTTATCGTCTCTCGGTGAACCCCAGCGGCTCAGTCGCGCTGGCGTTTTTGCAGAACAGCGACGCGGTGTACAGCGTGGTGCATTTGGAATCGAACCAGCCCGCGATCCCGGGTGCGCAGGATTGCGAGCCGCAGAATTTGCCGGTGTATTGCGTTGTCCAGGTGCAGGATACGAAGCACAGTTTCGATCGTCCGACGAAGGCGGTGTTTTCCCCGGACGGCAGCATGGCATATGTGTTGAATTGCGGCCCGGAATGCGGTGGGACACAGGCAAGCGTGAGCTTTCTGCCGGTGGCGGGAAACATTATTCAAAATGGAACTCCGGTGCCTCCGGGAGCGGATCTCACGGTGCAGGCGACGATTCCGATACCGGGAGGCGCGAGGAATGCGCTTGCCCAGGGGAACACGCTGTATGTCGCGGGGCAGCAATTGCTTGAGGATGGTCTCTTCTCAGGACAACTGACGGTGCTCAATACGGCTACGCAGACGATCAGTGGTCAATACGGAATCAGCGACGGCGATCACGGCAAGATGATTCTTGCGGACGACAGTACGCTGTGGATCGGCTCGCGGCTTTGCCAGGAAGGCGAACGCTACAAGCTTTCGCAGGCTGGCTCGCCAGAAGCGCTTGGCTGCTTGACGATGTTCAACACATCTTCGAATGCGGTGTTGCTGGACTCGTATAAGGGCGACGCGACGGGAATCGCAGCGGTGACACAACTTAATAAGGTTTACGTGGCCGAGGGCGGGCAGATTCACATCTATTCCACCCAGGACTTTCACGAGTTGGACAACACGAACGTGACGGTTACCGGGACGGCTTACGACGTGGCCTACATGGACGGATTGAGCAACGGAAACAACACCACGTATTAAGTACAACGGGAAAAGCTTCACACAAAAGATCTGATGGCGCGGCAGACGCTGCGCCCGCATTACCCCTAAAAATGACTGACGAATCTTTCGCGGATGTTCTTGCCATTGCGGCGCATCGTGACGATGTGGAACAGACTTGCGGGGGCACGCTCTTGCGCATGGCGTCACTAGGGCTGCGGACGGCGATTCTCGACCTGACGCAAGGCGAGGCGGGCACGCGAGGCACCGCAGCGGAGCGGGAAGCGGAAGCGAACGAGGCGGCGCGCATTCTTAAAGTGAGTTGGCGCAAGGCACTCGATCTGCCCGATGGCCGCGTTGAAAATAACTACGAAAACAAATTGAAAGTGGTCGGCGTGCTGCGGCAATTGAGGCCGCGCGTGGTTATCCTTCCGATTCCGCAAGGTCGGCATCCGGACCACTACACCACGGGATCGCTGGGGTATGAGGCCTGCTTTCTGGCGGGACTTTCGAAGCTGGAGACGGGACTTCCTGCGTATCGTCCATTCAAGATTCTTTACGCGAGCCTATACGCGGATGTGCGGCCCACGTTTGTTGTGGACATCAGCGAATTTATCGAGGAGCGGCTGGCTTCGCTGCTGGCATACAGGTCGCAGTACGCGAACCAATCGCAAGGTGCGGGATTGTTTGTTCCGGAAGAAGAGATTCGCGAACGAACGCTTGCCGAGGCGCGCCACTATGGACTGCTGGCCGGTGTTCGCTATGCAGAGCCGTTTGTGCAAAAAGAAGTGGGATTGGTAGCAGACCTGACGCTCATCCCAGTGCAGTCGATCTAGTCGGATTGGTCGATCTGTAGATTTAGCGCGGACGGAACTGACCGAACAATTTCACAACTGAGGAGGGGGAATGCAGCAACCATGGAGTGCGTCGAACTACGCCGAGCACGGGCGCTTTGTGGCGGACCTTGCGGGCGGCGTGTTTGAACTGCTGAGTCCGCAGCGGGGTGAGCGCATTCTGGACCTGGGGTGCGGCGATGGGGCATTGACGAAAAAGCTGGTGGAGACGGGAGCCAGCGTGGTTGGCGTGGACAGTTCCGCCGACATGATTGCGGCGGCCAAGTCGCAAGGGCTGGATGCTCGGTTGATATCTGCGGAGAATCTTTCATTTGAGAGTGAGTTCGACGCGGTGTTCTCGAACGCGGCGTTGCATTGGATGCATGATCAGAATGCGGTCCTGGCGGGTGTGGCGCGGGCATTGAAGCCCGGCGGCAGGTTTGTTGCGGAGATGGGCGGCCATGGAAATATTGCGGCGATCGAAGTTGCGCTTCGGGCAGTTTTTGCGCGAAACGGGCTGAATGCGGAGAAACTGGAGACGAATTATTTTCCGACTCCAGCAGCGTATGGCGCGCTGTTGCAGCAGCATGGATTTCGCGTGGAGCAGATCGGGTTGATTCCGCGTCCGACGGCGCTTCCTGGGAGCGGAATGCGCGGGTGGCTTGAGACATTTCGCCGGGGTGTTCTGGCGGATCTTCCGGCGGGGAGAAAGGAAACTGTACTTGAGGAAACGGTTGAGTTGCTGCGGCCCTCTCTCTGTGACGAGGCGGGGAACTGGACTGCGGATTATGTGCGGCTGAGATTTAAAGCTAAAGGCAGCTAAAGGCAGGTAAAGGCAGCTAGAAGAGCGGTCAGCTAGAAAAGCGGTCAGCTAGAAAGCGGTTAGCTAATAAGTGATCCTTTTTAATGTTCCACTTTAGAGCAGATAGCGCGGATACTTAGAATCCCACATCTCAAAAGCGAGATGTGGGGCACCCGCGCTCAAGGCAGCTAAAGAGCGGTCGGCTAGTGGCGCGGATACATTGAATCCCACATCTCAAAAGCGAGATGTGGGGTACCCGCGCTCAAGGCAGCTAAAGAGCGGTCAGCTAGTGGCGCGGATACATTGAATCCCACATCTCAAAAGCGAGATGTGGTCAACCGCCAATCGATGACCCCACTCAAGCTAAAGGAGGGCTTGAATGGGCCACCCTCTTGCGGTTTCACGCGTCTCTGCAGGTAATCGCGTCTCACGCTTCGAAGTTGAAATTCTCTAACTTACGACTTGTATTTCGTAGTCAAGAGAAACGACGCCTGACGGGTACACCTTATGCTTTTTAAGTTTCAGCGTGGTGCGCTGGTCAGTTTTTGGTAGGAGCGGCACACCAGCGCCTAACAGCACCGGAACGGTACTTACCTCGACGCTGTCTACCTCGTTCATCTCCAGCAGCACACGGAATAGTTCCCCGCCACCCATCAGCCAGATGTCTTTCTGGCTTTGTTGCCGGAGTTTCTTCATCTCCGATTTGGTGAGGTCTGACAGAATCGTGATCGCTGGATGGTCGTGCGGCCGCAGGGTGCGAGAAGCGACAACTACCTTCATGGTCTGGAACGCCGAGGCTCCCAATCGCGCGACTGCGGCCTCGAATGTGCTTCTGCCCATCAACAGGGTGTCGAACTGAGCCCAGAGTTTTCCGAAATCCATCTCCGGGTCCATGACGATCCAGTCGGCTTCGCCATGAGGCCCGGCTATGTAGCCATCTAAACTCATGGCAACGCAGTATCGGACTTTCCTCGCCATACGATGTCCTTTCCCATGATCGTTGTTGTCATTCCTTTGCACTGCAAGGGCATGGTTTCATCTCCGATAAATATTGGTGGGATTGGGTGCTCATTTTGTGAGGGTTAGTTACCGCGCGTTGCAAAATCAGGGGTTACTTTACAGAATGATTATCCCGTTGACACATGTATGTTTTCAGAGAATGATATTTGCAACCGAGGTGGTTGCGAATGAATCTTTACTCTCTGGCGCGGCGGTTCCCCACGGAAAAAGATGCACTGGATCATCTGGTCAGGACGCGCTGGCCGAAAGGCGTACGCTGTGTGGCGTGCGATCACGGCAAGTGCTGGCCGATCGAGTCTACGAACAAGACAGGCGGACCGCGGCGCTTGTTCCAGTGCGCCAGCTGCAAGTTTCAGTTCAGTGCGACGACCGGAACCCTGTTTCATGATTCGCACCTGCCTCTGAGTAAATGGTTCGCGGCGATCTCCCTAATGAGCGACGCCAAGAAGGGTATTTCGGCCAGCCAACTCGGGCGCCACATCGGCATGACGTATAAGACTGCCTGGTATGTGTCTCACAGGATCCGCGAAGCCATGCGGGAAGCTAAAGACATTCAGCTGGGAGACCCCGACACGACGGTGGAGATCGATGAAACCTACCTGGGAGGTCACCTTCGCCACAAAGGCTCAAAAGAGGCCAAGGCCTCTAAAACCATGGTGATCGGAATGGCCGAGCGCAACGGACGGATTCATCTGGAGTCGATGTCCAACCGCCAATTCGAATCCATCAAGCCGGTGCTGGATGCCAAACTCGCCGAGGACACCAGAGAAGTCGTCACCGACGGCAATCCTACTTACAAGCGCCTCATCCCCAGGGAGAAACACTTCAGAGGAATTCACCGTAAGGAACTCGCGCAGGGCGTCTGGACAACGACTCAGACGGTGGAGAATGCGTTCTCACTCTTCAAGCGGGCCATCGTCGGCAACTATCACAAGCTCAGTCCCTGGCACCTGGACCGCTATATGCGCGAGTTCTGCTGGAGGTACAACCGGCGCCGCGTGCAGGCGTCGATCTTCGACCTGGCTCTGGCCAGCATGGTCAGCCGAACACCATTACCCTATAAGACGCTGGTCGCGTTCTAACCTCGACCGTCAAAATAGTCAGACTACTTACCAGCTCGTGGCCGCCCTTGCGCCGCGCCTGGATCTTCGCGCTGATCTCTGCTCGCGACAGTGGCTTCGTCAGCAACATCCGTCGAAGGATCGCGTCGAACTTCTTATCCGCTACCGCCTTACCCCTCATTGACTACAGAATACCAACTCAGCGACATGCGTGATCGGGATGATCATTCTTTACAGTAACTTTTCGGTATCCCGCTAGCGTAGTTTTTCATGCTTTTGGGCCCCTTGCAGAGGACTAGAATGTGGTTGGCTTGACGTTGGGTTCGTTCGCGTCGGCTGCCGAAAAGGCACCTGATCAAGTCCCGCTGTTCCGAACTTCTCGGATCTCCCTTTCCAACTGAGCGGTGACTTGAGTGAAACCACCATCAACAATCGAAGGAGACATATTATGACGATATCTACGCAGGAACTCACACAGGTTGGAGAAGAGTTGAAGCGGTTTGCGAAAGATCTGAATCTCTCCGAAGAACAGAAGACCAAGCTTCATACCGCTCTTACCGAAGCACGTGAGAAGGTTGCGGAGTATCTCAAGGCCAATCCCAATACCACGAGAGCTGAGATCATCGCGAAGGTGAAGGCGCATCGCGAGGAGATCGGCAAGCGGGTCTCGGCTTTTCTGACTCCCGATCAAATGACCAAGTGGACCGCCGAAGTGGCGAAGGCCAAGGAGTTTTTAGGCCAAAAGATTGAGGGCTAAGTACGGATTTAGGAAAGCGGTTTTAGGACAGATGGCCCACTTAAGAAAAGGTGGGCCATCTGTCTTTTATAGTGATCTCCATCCTCGCAAATGCAAGGGATCGGGCACTCGCGCCACTACCCCACTCAAGCCAACAGAAGGCTTGAATGGGCCACCCCCTAGGACCGCGAAGATTGAATCCCACATCTCAAAAGCGAGATGTGGGGCACCCGGCGATTTAATTCAGGACATTGGACACCCGGTTTCAGTTGATCCCACCCTTCGCAAAGGCGGCGAAGGATGGGGCAACCGCCCCCACCCAAGGCAGCAAGTCAGCGAGTTCGAAGGCTAGCCAGTCGGCAAATCAGCGGTGATTACTTTTCTGCCAACTTTTTTGTGGGAGTTGGGTTGAAGGGAGTGGACCCTTCCGGAATCCCTGATTCATACGTCGCCGAGGTACCCATGAAAATCTCTCGTCTTCCCCTTTTGTTTCTTGTTCCTGTGATTGCGGCATCGTTTTTGCACGCGCAACAACCGAGTCCGGATTGGACTCCGCGCGGCATCGAAGTGCTGGGGCGGGAGGCTACTTCGCGGACCGAGTTCACGATGGACCGGTCCATGCTTGTCTTCGCGGCGAAGATGGATCAGGACAACCTGGATCTGCAGCGGGTGATTGCGGGGATCAATGGGGTATCGGTACACAGCTACCGCTTTCGTGAGCCGGGGCTATATGACCAGGGGGCGCTTATCCCTGTACGCGAGCAGTTCCACGCGGGCGGGTGGAATCACCTGGTGAGTGACCACAACAAGAATGGCGGATTGAAGTCGACGGACCTGTGGATTCGCTTTGATCACGGAGCGATCAGCAACATCGCGTTTCTATTTGCGGGGGAAAAGCAGGTGAATTTGGTTTCGGTGTCAGGATCGATCAGCCCGCTGGACTTGTTCCATCTGAGCGGACATTTCGGTATTCCCAAGATGGAGGGTGGGGCGGTGGTGCCGGTTCCGGAGCATCGCAGATAGTGCTGACCGAACGGGCGTACCAAGAACAGGTATCGCGGGCGTAACCAGGTCTCGCATCTACGCTACGGTTGACGAGGGTAGTGATCCCCCCTTGGTGGATGCCGACTCCTCTAAACCCGACCCTTGCTGCGCAAGGATGGGGCACCCACACTCTACGAAATGACGAGTACAACTGCTGGTTGTACCCATGAAGAGCGCACGGCCTAGCCGACTTTTACGAAGAGCATTCTTAGGCCTACGACGATCAGGGTCATGGCGAAGACGCGACGGAGCATGAGTTCCGGGATGTGTTGGGCGCCCATGCCGCCGAAGTATGCGCCTATGGTGAATCCTGCAGCCAGCAGTAGACCTGTTTTGAGGTCGGCATTGCCGTGACGGTAGTACTCCCAAAAAGCGAGGATGCCGACCGGGGCGAGCATGGCGGTGAGCGATGTGCCCTGGGCGCGGTGCTGGCTCATGTGGAAGAAGTAGACCAGCGCGGGAACCATGAGGATTCCGCCGCCGAGCCCGACTATTCCGGAAAAAGCGCCAACCAACAAACCAATCAGTAAAGTGAGCAGGATCATCGAGTTCTTCTTCCTCTGTTCATCGGGTTCGGGCGATCGGGGGAGCCGTTCTGATGGTAAATGGGTGGGCCGCGCCGCATGCGAACCGATTCATGCGGATAAGTAAAATCGGACTGATTAGGGTGAATGAGCCGATAGTATTCACGGAACGTTTGCAATTCTTTCTCCCGGATGCGATAGGCTGGAGCCAAGATCGGGGAGCTTCGTAACCATGCTAACGCTAACAAACACATCGCGAATTCAAGAGGGTGCAGGTTTGGGGCAGACCGTTTTTGTGCTCGAAGACGACACGGATATCTCACGGCTGGTGCAGCACCACCTGGAAGCGTCCGGATTCGGCGTACGGGTGTATGGAACTCCGGCGAACATAGTTGCGGATGCGGAGAGACAGGCGCCAGCGCTGTTTCTGCTGGACATCATGGTTCCGGGTGGCGACGGGCTGGATGTTTGCCGCCGGTTACGGAGCCACGCGGCGCTGAGTACCGTGCCGATCATCTTTCTGACGGCGCGAGCGGGGGAGAACGACCGTGTTCTCGGCCTGGAGCTTGGGGCGGACGACTACATTACCAAGCCGTTTGCCACGCGGGAGCTGGTAGCCCGGGTGAAGGCGGTTCTGCGGCGGTTTGAGCGGCCTACGACGCCTTCGGTGATCAGCTTTGAGGATGTGGTCATCGACGCCAGCGCGATGCAACTGAAGGTGCGTGGGGAGCTTACGACGACGACGGCTACGGAGTTCCGGCTGCTGGATTACCTGGCTCGGCATCCGGGGCGGGTTTTCAGCCGCGACCACCTGCTGGACGCGGTGTGGGGCGATGCGCGTTTTGTGACTCCGCGATCGGTGGACGTGTATGTTCGGCGAATTCGCGAGAAGATTGAGACAGATCCGGAGAATCCGCGGTATCTGAAGACGGTGCGCGGGGCAGGATACCGCTTCGAGGTTCCACGCGCGGCGTGATAGCTTTCGAGCTAGACGTGCTTCAGGATGGGCGGGGAATACCGTCGTGAGCGGAAGGGTCTTTTCAAAGCTACTGTTTTTATTCGTCCTGGTTCTGCTGCTGGGAACGGTGATTCTTGACGTGTCCCTGCGGCAGATCGTGGAGCGCTCGCTTCACGGACAGGCGGAACGGGATTTGACCGCGAAGGCCCGGCTGGTGGCTGGGCAGTTAAACATCATTAATCCTGAAGATTTGAATAGCTTGGTTCGCCAGAAGGCCGATGCCGCAGGCGCGCAGGTGACCGTGCTGGACAGGCAGGGGAAGGTTCTGGCGAGGTCTGCCCGTGGAGACGAGGCTGCGGCGGGCATTGAGCGGAACTCGCCGGAAATCGCGGACATCCTGGTGCGGGGAAAGCCGAGTGGACGGGCGGAGCGGGAAGGCACGCTTTTTGTCGCCATGCCCGCGAGTGGTTCGGATGCCATTGTTGACCTGGCGTATCCACTGAATGAAGTGCAAGCCACGATGGGGATGTTCCATCGCGACATTTTCTTCGCCTCACTGCTGTCATTGGCACTGGCGACGTTGCTGGCGGCGCTGTTGGCACACAGGGTTTCCCGGCGGCTGGAGCGGATTGTGGTCTTTGCGAATCGCGTGGCGGCGGGGGATTTGACGGCGCGTGTTGAGGAAGCGAGCCTGGACGAATTGACCGAGGTAGCGAGGGCTCTGGATACGACGGCGGCGCGGTTGGAAAAGAGCTTCAGCGATTTGCAGAGCAGCCGTAGAGAACTTGCCGCACTGCTGGACAGCATGCAGGAAGCAGTGATCGCCGTAACGGACCAAGGGCAGGTGAGCTGGTCGAATTCGGTGATGCGACGCATTGCGCCGCAAGCGGTGAGAGAGGGCCGGGCGCTGGTGGAGACAATCCGCGATCCGGAGGTGCTGGCCTGCGTGGAAGAGGCTCTGCGCAATCGGGAGGTGATGCGGGGCCGGGCGACTTCGGTGGCTCCAGGGAGGGTGTTTGAGATAAGCGCCGCACCTACTCCGGGCGGGGGTGCGGTGGCGGTGCTGCACGATGTGACCGAGGTGGAACGCGCGGAAAAGACGCGGAGGGACTTTATCGCCAATGTTTCGCATGAGTTGCGGACTCCGCTGACCTCGATCTCAGGATATGTGGAGACTTTGCTGGAAGAGCCGCATATTCGCGAGGATCATGCGCGCGAGTTCATGACGATCATCCTGAAAAATGCTACGCGGATGAACCGGTTGACGGAGGATCTGCTGGCCCTGGCGAGCGTGGAATCAGGCGATTACAAGGTACGGCTGCTGTCGGTGAAGGCCTCTGCGCTGGTATCGGATGCGATCGACTCGCTGGCTGGCATGGTTGTGGATTCCGAAGTGACGCTGGAGGCGGGGGAAACTACGGACGCGCTGGTGCTGGCGGACTCGGATGCGCTGAACCAAGTGTTCGGCAATCTGATTGAAAACGCGATGAAGTATGGAAAATCCGGCGGGCGGGTGGTGGTGGGTGCTCGCGTGAAGGACGACCGGGTGGAGTTTTCGGTGAGAGATTTTGGGCCGGGGATCCCTTTCGAACATCTGAACCGCATCTTCGAGCGGTTTTACCGGGTGGATAAGGCGCGCTCTCGCGACTCCGGTGGCACGGGGCTCGGGCTGGCTATCTCCAAGCACATTGTTCTCGCCCATGGCGGCACGATTTGGGCGGAGAGCGATCTGGGTGCGGGGGCTACATTCATCTTCACGCTGCCGCAGGCGGCTCCCCGGTTGGCGGCAACGGAATCGGAACGCATCGCCGAGACGAAGTAGCGCGCTTTCAGAACTTTAAGTCCTCCTTTTCGCGGCCTTTTCACGCGGCTGTAAATGCCTATTCACAATCCGAATTGACAATGATGAGGGTATGAACGGGGGGATTTACGTGACGAAGAAGCTTTTCTTAGTGGCTGCTGTGACACTACTTGCGGCGACCTCAAGCCTTGCGCAGAAGCTAAATGGAGCCGGAGCTACATTTCCTTATCCCATTTATTCCAAATGGTTTAATGAGTTCAGCGGAGCGCATAGCGGAGTTCAGATCAACTACCAGTCCATTGGCAGCGGCGGCGGAATTCGGCAGGTTACGACAGGGACGGTGGATTTTGGCGCTTCCGATGGGCCGATGACCGACGAGCAAATAGCGCAATCCAAGGTGAAGCTGATCCACATTCCGACGGTGATGGGCGCGGTGGTGCCGATCTACAATCTGCCGGGCGTTAACCAGGCGCTAAAGTTTGCACCGGATGTGCTGGCGGACATCTACCTCGGCAAGGTAACCAACTGGAACGATGCGCGGATTGCGAAGGATAACCCTGGGTTACAGTTGCCGAACCAGGAGATTTTTGTTGTGCATCGCTCAGACGGCAGCGGAACCACGTATATCTTCACCGACTATCTTTCGAAAGTGAGTAACGACTGGAAGAATGGCCCAGGCAAGGGTGGCGCGGTGAACTGGCCCAAGGGGATTGGCGGCAAGGGAAATGAGGCCATTGCGGGAATGGTTCGGCAGATGCCGGGAGCGGTAGGGTACGTGGAGTTGATTTACGCGATGCAGAACAAGATTGCTTTTGGCGCGGTCCGCAACGCGGCCGGCACCTGGGTGAGCGGCAGCATTGAAGGCGTTACCGAGGCGGCGGCGAGTATGAAGGCGATGCCGGCGGACTTCAGGGTGTCGATTACAAACGCTCCGGGAAAGAATGCTTATCCCATATCAAGCTTTACATGGTTGCTTGTTCCGGTGAAGGCGCAGGATCCGGCAAAGGGTAAGGTTATCAAGGATTTCCTGTCGTGGATGGTGGATCAAGGGCAGACGGAGGCGCCGGCGCTCTACTACGCGCCACTTCCGAAGATGGTTGCCGAAAAGGTGAAATCGGCCATAGGTACGCTGCAATAAATTGCGGCACCTGGATGGAGCGGGCGCGGTTGCGATTGGCAGCGGCGCCCGTTTTTACGCTTTGAGCGGTTATGGGCTATAGAGCGTTATTCGGCGCAATCACCTGATTTGCCAACGGCTTTAACCTTCTGTTCACCTGAGCCCGGTAGCTTGGTACTCTGTGAAACTCAAAGATCAGGAAGCTCGCGTGGCACATCAGCCAATTAAACCTCCTCCGGTGGAAGTTATCGCGTCTGTGCGAAAGCCTCAGCCTGAGCAGGAGCAGTCCATTGTAAGAAAGTATCTTCTGAGTCGCGGCAACTCCTCAACCAAGGACCGGCTGTTTCGAGGAGCGATGCTGCTGAGCGCGCTTAGCATCTTCGGCATTGTGGCGTTGATTGCGAGCGAGCTAGTGGCGCGGTCGCAGATGTCGATCACGAAGTTTGGCATGGGCTTTTTCTTCCGCCAGGCATGGGATCCGGTAAGTGGGGACTTTGGCGCACTGCCATTTATTTATGGGACCCTGGCTTCGTCGTTTCTTGCGCTGTTGATGGCGGTACCGCTGGCCATTGGGCTGGCAATCTTCCTGACCGAGATGTGTCCGCGCTTCCTTCGTGGGCCGCTGGCTTTTATGACGGAGTTGCTGGCTGCGATTCCCAGCGTGGTTTATGGCTTGTGGGCGGTTTTCGTGCTGGTCCCGATTTTGCGCTTGCATGTGAATCCATTTCTAGTGAAGACGCTGGGATGGACGGGATTTTTCAGCGGACCGAATTTCGGCATCGGGATGCTGGCTGCGGGGGTGATTCTCGCGATCATGATTCTGCCGATTGTTTCGTCGCTGACGCGCGAGGTAATGACCGCGGTTCCTCACACGCAGCGTGAGGCGGTGCTGGCGCTTGGCGCGACGCGCTGGGAGATGATCCGCGTTGGAGTATTGCGGAATGCTCGCATCGGCATTGTGGGATCGGTGATCCTTGGCCTGGGGCGAGCGCTGGGCGAGACGATGGCTGTGACGATGGTGATTGGCAATCGTCCGGAGATTGCCAAGTCACTCTTTGCTCCGGGTTATTCAATGGCATCGGTGATTGCGAATGAATTCAGCGAGGCGTCTGACGATCTCTACCTGAGTGCGCTGATTGAGATTGGGCTAGCTCTCTTTATTGTGACGATCATTGTGAACGCGCTTGCCCGCCTGCTGGTTTGGGCAGTGACGCGCGGCGCTCCGGCAAGAGTGACCTAACGAGAAATGAAATGAGACAACAACTGAGAACAAGCCGAGGAAATCGAGTATGGCGCACGGTGACGGACAATGCTGCGACAACGCTTGCCGTTATTAGCACGATCCTGGTGGTGGCGCCGCTGGTTTCCATTTTTCTCTACCTGATTTTTAAAGGCGCGAGTTCGTTGAACCTTGCCTTCTTTACGCAGGCTCCGAAGCCGGTTGGAGAAGTGGGCGGCGGAATGGCTAACTCCATTCTGGGCTCAGCAATTCTGTTGGGTGTCGGCAGCTTAATTGGCGTACCGATTGGAATATCGGGCGGGATCTTTCTGGCGGAGTTTGGGCGTGGCGGAAAACTGGCGAACACAGTTCGCTTTACGGCGGACGTATTGAACGGCGTGCCATCAATCGTTATGGGAATTGCGGTGTACTCGCTGATTGTTTTACCGCAAAAACATTTCTCGGCTCTCTCCGGCGGCGTGGCTTTGGGCATCATGATGATTCCGACGATCACGCGCACGACGGAAGAGATGCTGCTGATGGTTCCGAACGCGATCAGGGAAGCGGCGCTTGGACTGGGCGTGCCGAATTGGCGGTCGGTGCTATCGATAACGTTGAAGACAGCTTCGCCGGGCATTATTACGGGCTGCATGCTGGCGTTTGCGCGTGTGGCAGGAGAGACGGCGCCATTGCTGTTTACGGCGTTCGGCAATCAATTCTGGAGTGCGAATCTCAACGAGCCGATTGCGGCTCTTCCTTTGCAGATTTATGTGTATGCGATTTCGCCCTATGACGAATGGCATCGCCTGGCGTGGGCCGGCGCGCTTGTTTTGATCATGCTGATTGTTGTTGCTGTGTCGTTGGTTCGATACGTGGCATCTCGCGGGATTTTGAAAGGGACAAGCTAGTGGGCGTTGCGATCCAGGTTTCTGGTTTGAATGCATGGTATGGAGCAAACCATGCGCTGTTAGACATCAACATGAACATCCCGGCGAACCATGCTACGGCGTTGATTGGACCGTCTGGTTGCGGGAAATCTACATTTGTACGCTGCCTGAACCGGATGCATGAGACCAATCCTTTGGCGCGGGCCACGGGCACTGTTCGCATTGGGGACATAGATATCTATTCGGAAGCCTCTCCGGTGGAAATTCGCCGCAGAGTAGGGATGGTGTTTCAGCGTCCGAACCCTTTTCCGACGATGTCAATTTATGACAACGTTGCATCTGGCTTGCGTTTGAATGGATTCAGGAATAAGCGTGTACTGGATGAAGTGGTGGAGCGTTCGCTGCAGAGTTCGGCGCTGTGGGATGAAGTGAAGGATGACCTTCACAAAAAATCTGGCGCTAGCCTTTCGGGCGGACAGCAACAGCGTTTGTGCATTGCGCGGGCGTTGGCGGTTGATCCGGAAGTGCTGCTGATGGATGAGCCAGCGTCGGCGCTCGATCCGGTGTCGACGGCGAAGATTGAAGATTTGATCTTCCAATTGAAAACGCAGTACACGATTGTGATCGTGACACACAATATGCAGCAGGCTGCTCGAGTGGCTGAGACGACGGGCTTCTTTCTAATGGGCAAGCTGGTTGAATTCGATTCGACGCACAAGATCTTTACTAACCCGAGCGACAAGCGCACGGAAGATTACATTACTGGCAGGTTTGGATGACGCGACTTCGCTTTCAACAAAGCCTTGATGACCTGAAGGAAAAACTTCTGGTGATGGCGGGGATGTCCGAGCAGGCGATTCAACGCGCGATTGAGGCATACCGCGTGCGCGACATTTCCATCTGCGACTTGGTGGTGCGCAGCGAGATGGCCATCAATCGGCTGGAACGCGAGATCGATCAGATGGCGATCGATTTGCTTGCGATGGAACAGCCTACCGCGATTGATCTTCGATTTATTCTGGCAGTGATCAAGATTAATGCAGATCTTGAGCGTGTCGGTGATGCTGCTGTATCGATTACGGAGCGCGTGCGGGATCTGCAGGCCTTCCAATCGATTGAACTGCCGGTTGATATTCCACGAATGGCATCGCTGGCCGCGGGGATGATTCGCAAATCGCTACAGGCGTTCATCGAGGCGGACGCGGAGCTGGCGGAGACCGTGCTGACGATGGACGACAATGTGGACAAGCTGAATGAAAACGCATTTTACGCGTTGTCGAGCCTGATGAAGGAGCGGCCCGAGCTTACGCCACAGGCGCTGAACGCGCTGATGATTTCGCGAGCCCTTGAGCGTGTGGCGGACCACGCTACGAATATCGCGGAAGATGTTATTTTCTGGGTTCGAGGCGCGGATGTGCGCCACTACTCCAGCACGCACGCCAAGGCCAGCGAAGGCCAGCAGGAATAATCTTTTTTAAAAGAACCACGACTCCAGCTTGTGAAGCAAGGGATAGTACAAGCCTAAGCGGATTCGTGTTCCGGGCCCTTTGAGCAGACGCAAGACGGTTGCGTATGCCTCGAGTTGATTTTTGTACTCTTCCTTCTGCTCCATAAAAAAGCTTTCGAGGCCGAGTGCGCCGTGGGTTGAGGTTTTGTAATCGATGATCCAATGGATGTGTTCTCCGGGAGCCAGCGCTTCTTCTCCGGCGCGAAAGACTCGGTCGACGCGGATGTTGCGGAGAGTGCCGTTGAGGTAGCCGGTCCATTCCACTTCGTTTTGAGCATCCTGGTGAGGGGAGAGAATCCACTTGCCAGTCTCATCTGCAAGAGCACCGTCGACAGCTGAGATTACGTCGACGGAAAGCCGCTTTGACTCGGCGCGCGACAGGCCTTGCTGCTGCAGAACGTTTGCGGTGGCTGCTGTCCAAGCGGGGAGTTCTTCCTTACACTGAGCTACCGTGACGCCGCCTTGAATCTTTTTCGAGGCCTTGTCCAAGAGAGCGTGGACGGCAATACCGAATGCTCGAACGCGCAGTGAACCTCAGGGGCGATCAAAAAGAGTGTGTTCGGCATCGCGACTTGCATATGTATCAGTAGTAGTTACGTTATGGCCAGGTTGGCTGGGAACGAAATTGTCCGGGAGGCGCCGCAGAGTGGCGGGGCGTTCTTCCGCAGCGGCGAGATCGAATAAAGTATCCGATTGATATGTCTGAGGAAGAGGAATGGCAGTGACGCTTGCGCCTGTCGGCGAAGCGGCATTCTGCTGCTTCCATTCTTCGAGAGCCTGCTCAAAATCCGCGCCGAGGCCGGGCCACGCGGTCCGCAACAGAGAACTCGCGTCTCCTTCGCTCTGGGAGTAGGTGATTTCGCCGGATTTGCCAGGGCGCTCTCTGATCTCTGAAGTGCCGAGCAGGTGCAGTTGCTTGCTGGCGCGAGTGCATGCGACATAAAAGAGACGCTTTTGTTCTTCGTCGAGCCGCGCTTTTTCCTGATGTTCTACCCACTTTGTCAATGCGTCCGACTTTTCGCCCTTTTCTCCGATGGGCGCAACGAGCACTTCGCTGACCTCATCGGCGTCGACATTTTCCGAAGGTGGAATGGAGCGTTCGAGCCATGTCATCAATTTGGATTGTTCAGGCCTTGTTCCCCGGTGCAGGCCGGGCACGATGACGACGTCAAAGCCAAGGCCTTTTGCTTTGTGTATCGTCATTAACTGCACGCCATTGAGTTCACTTGATTCTGAATCCGGCTGCGCGAAGAGGCGAGTGAGACTTTGCTCGAGCTCGCCGTTGATGCATGCGATACCGTCGGCGTTCATTTGATCGAGCATATCGAAGAAGACCTGTGTGTTCTCGTACGCCGTGTTGTCGACGCAGTCGCGGCCTCCGAGACTGTACCAGGTGCGCTCGATGAGCGTGGACAGAGACTGGGAGGAGGATTGGAATTGTCGTTGCCGCATAGCCTCTTCAAGCACCGCGAGTGCCTTGCCGGCGCGCTGTTGTCCATCTTCGGATAAGAGGTGCAGGCGGGTTCGCAGCAATTCCAAGACTGGGGTTTTGCGGAACTGCCGGTCATCTTCGCCGCAGAGTTTGTGCAGGTCGGTGAGAGTAAGGCCGCACCATGGAGCTCGCAGAACGGCCAGCCACGCGACGCGGTCCATGGGATGCAGCAGTGCACGAAGTAATGACTGAAGGTCCAGTATTTCCTGCCGCTCTCCGAGATTTTCCATCTCTACGGCGCGGAAGACGATGTTGTTTTTGCGCAGAGCGACGGCGATTGGAAGAAGATGATTCCGGGCCCGGGCTAGAATTGCGATAATGTAACCATTACCGTTTCTAATTTCGTTGCCGTGAGAACGGACGATGTTGAGAACCTGATTTGCTTCGACTAACTGGGCCCTGGCCCGGGCCTCCCGCAGTTCGTCCTGCGAATCGTGGTGCGGGATCAAGTTCACGTGGATCTGAACACTGTCTGGTATGGGCTTTGTCTCGTACGCTTCCGACGGCGTGAAGTCAACGCTGGCCGCGTCCGCCTTTACATTCTGACGGAAAGTGGGCTCGAGGATCTGATTCAGTCGATTGACGAGTTCGCGATGCGACCTGAAATTTGTGGTGAGCTGTAGTGATTCCAGTGGCAGCGTTTCATCACCTGAACCGAGACCGAACTGTTTCGCGCGCTGGAACAGTTCGACCTCGGCCTGACGAAAGAGGTAGATGGACTGCATGGGATCGCCGACGAGGAAACAAGTCCGCCTCTCGTCGCCTGACCATGCGCGTACGAGCATGCTGAGCAGCTTATGCTGACGACGCGAAGTGTCCTGAAATTCGTCGACCAGGAGATGCCGCAGTTCTTCACTCTTGGAGAGAGCCAGCTCGGAGGGGAGATCGCCGAGCATTTCGTCGGACAATTTGAGAACCTGTTCAGCGGCCAGTCCAATCTCGATGAAGTCCACGGTGTTTCGCTCGGCGAAAACCACCTTCAGTTGTGCGGTGGCAGCGCGCAGCGTAATGAAGAGTTTTGATAGCAGGCTCCATTGTTCGTCACTGTACGCGGGTGGGGGAAGGTTGCGCGTCTGACAGAGTATTTCTCTAAATCCCGGAATACTCTGGAATCGGGCGCTGATGGCCTGCATCTGCCCACCCTGCGCTCTCGAACTGACGGGAAAGCCGTCCCGTTTCGTAAAGGACTTTCTCCAATCTTTATTGCCAGTGAGCAAGAAGGCAGCAAGAGACGTCCACACCTCGATGCTATTTTCGTCGAAGCTCGGTGCGTCGCCATGACCGGTAATGGATTCAATGCTCAGCAAGCGCTTTCTGCATGCTTCGGAATTCTCCAAACGAAGATTTGCGCATGCAAGAGCAGCAAGCATTGCGATCTCACTGCCGTCTACTCCAGCGTCGGCTAAATGTTGGGTGAGTTGAGTGAGTGTGCGGGTGATTGCGCGCTTCATTGGCTTTTGAAGTTCTGTGCGGACGTGCTCCTGCCAATCCGGCGTAAGGTCGAACACGTAGCGGCTTGACCACTGGTCGCGACGGGCGAGCATGGATGCGATCAACTGCGCGCATTCCGAGAGTCCGTTGTCGCGGACGCGGAGCAAGGTGTTGATGGCGTCGTTGAGTGCTGCGTTAGAACCGCCCAGCATCCGCAGAGTGCGCTGCGCGGCGAGATCATATAGCGGCTCAGCGATTTCCGTGGGCTGAAATGTTCCGCCGAGACGAGAGAGCAGAGGCGTTCGATGCGCGAGTGAGAGGCAGAACGAATCGATGGTTTCGATTCTGAGCAGGTGGGGATTTCGAAAGATGTCCCAATCTCGCTTCTCAGCATTGCGCACGGCTGCGAGGGCCAATTCTCTTAATTCTTTCAATTTATCTGAATCGTCGTTGCCATCTCGCGCGTTTTCCATCGCACCTAGGATGCGCCTGCGCATTTCGGCGGTGGCTGCGCGAGTGAAGGTGATGGCGAGTATCTGCTGGGGCGACTCAACCTCGGCCAGCAGGCGAAGAAATCTGCGGGTGAGCAACTCCGTTTTTCCGGATCCTGCGGGAGCCTGCACGATAAAGGAGGTCCCTGTTTCGAGAGCCTGTTTGCGCGCCTCTGAGTCTGCCAGGATGGGAACCTCAATCATTTTTTTCTTCCTCTTCAAGGCCGTTCGTTTCTGTTGCAGAGTCGAATGATTGCAAGGGGACGTCGCTCTCTCGCACCCGGCACAAGGCAGTAAAAGCGCAAAATTTGCAGGTCTTGGGATAGTTCTTCGGCTTGACTGTCGCTTTACCTTGCGTAAACTCCACGGCTATGTCGAGGAGGTCACTTCTCCATTCTTCCCTGAGTTTGTCATTCAAGGGAGATTTGACGAGTGGAGACGTATTCGCGAGGTCGCTCGACAAAAGATTTTGCGCATCCTTGATGTGTCCGATGAATTTGCTTTCTCCCACGCGAATTTGCGCGAAGCAAACGCCCTCCACATTTTCCAGACCGCCGTAGACGGCGTAGAGGGGCAACTGCGGCTCCTCGATACGGGGTGTTGTCCATTGCTTTGTCGAGACGATTCCTGTTTTGTAGTCGATGAGCAAGCGGGCATCGCCGGGGAGAAGATCGACACGATCGACCCGAAGATCAAGATGCAGGGGCCCGACTTTTACGTCGGTGAGCTTTTTCTCACTTGCCTCGACCTCGAAAGGATGGCGCGCATCTTCATACTCGAGCCAGGTCCGAAGAACCGAACGCAGATGATCTTTTTCTGACTGCATGTAGGCGCTGCTCCAGTCATCCGGCACGCGCGTGGAGGCCTCCGACTGAAAGACGGCATCGATATGATGGTCGATCATTTTATCCAGTTCGCCGCCCTGGATTGCACGGCGAAGGTCTGTTGAGGAGTGGAGGTAGTTGGCGTCCACCGACGATGGCGACCAAAGGCGCTCCAGCACCTTATGCAGCAACTGCCCGCGATGAGCAGGGCTTAATCCCCACTGAGCTTCCGACATTTCTCCTGCGCTTAGCCGTATTGCGGCGAACGCCTGAAAGGGGCACGCGGATTGTCTTTTGAGAACGGTGTAGCCTCCGGCGGAGACATTTTCCGGCCAGGGGATGTCGTTGCCCTCGCAGACTTTCTCAGTCTGGTCGGCGGCTTCCGGTTCGGCTTCAAGATGGAGTTGCTTTCGAAAATCTTCAGTACACGTGGGTGTGCTCGACGGAAGAATTTCAAAAAGAGGCGATGGACGGAGGGCGCCATCCACGTTCTGTTGTGAGTAACTGAAGATCGCAACGGGACTGCTGGCGACGATGCGCAAGGTGACGGCCTTCGCCAACTCAAAGTCGGCAGCGATATTTGTGTGGGGCATGCCGGAATTGCGTTGAAGTGCGAGGGGAAGAAGCGGATGCGGCCTGCCGATGGCGGGCCAATTGTCTTCGTCAGCACCGAGGAACCATAGGGCGTCGAAGGTCTGTCCCGCAGACTCGGCGGGCCCGAGGATCTGCACGGGTGCATCCTGCGATTCTGGAGCGAAGATCGCGTCCTGCGCCTGTTTCTCTAGGAACGAGAGGAAGTCGCGGGCATCAATGAGGCGGTCTTCAAAGCCGATGGCAGCAATGCTTTCGAGCAGCTGAACGAACTTCCTACGCGCTTGATAATCCACGCTGTCAGAGCCGCCGGTTCCGGGCCATCCGACTACGTTGAGGAGTTCGAGCGAGAGTTCACTCCACTCCATGGCAGTGCGTGGCTTTGTGCCTGCGGACTTTTCCGCCATCGTCATATTTTTCTGAATCGCCAGCTTCTGCATGCGGAAGAGACGGTCGCGAAGGGTTTTCGAGGCGCTGCTGACGAGAAGCGACTTCTCGGAAAGAAAGCTGGTGAGGCTGATTTCCAGCGGCATGAGACCTGAGTTGCGCACGGAAGAATCAATCGCGGCGAGACCTAGGATATCGGATGCGACGGGCGCGATGAATCCTGAAAGCAGAAGCCAGGAAACCTCGTCGGCAGGCAGAGAAAAATGAATCCAGCGCAACACTAAGAGGGCTGCACGCACGATGGGCACGGTAGCGAGTTCGATGCCCAAGGAGAATTCGAAGGGCAGCGATGCGGGAGGGTGCGCGATCTGCATGGAATCCGGTAGAAGCGCGCGGCGGAAGACCCTTTCCATGTGGCCGCGAATGGGTTGAACATTTGGCGCGATGACGGCGACGCGTTTATCCGGATTGCTCGCCACGAATTGACGCAACCACGATGCGCAGGTGGCGATTTCGTCTTCGCGGTTCTTCGCCAGGACCACGCGGCTCTCGGTGCTTTCGACGCGAATGTCCGGTGTGGAGAGGATGCATCCTGCATTCTTTAGTGCGTCGAGGACTGTGCTCTGCGCGGGCGTGTATCGATCAAATCCAAGTAAGCGTATTTCGGAGGGAAAGGATACGTTGTTGTCGCGGATGTCTTCGGCAACGATGGAGGCGAGTCGGCTGCGGCTAACGGCGTTGAGCTTAGAGCATTCACGGTCGAATGTGATGGCCCAGCGGCGAAACGCCTCTGGATCGCTGAGCGATTCTTCCGACCGAATGGACCAGGGATGCTGGAGTTGAGAGTGGGAGCAATAATCCGACAAGAGGAGGTATGCCCGCTCGGCCAGTTTTGCCAGTGGCTCTATTTCCGCCACGGATTTTGTTTCCGGCTGCGCTTTCAAGATGCGCTGCCACAGCCAACTCTCCTGCAGAGGGGACAGCAGGAGAGGAGGATTGGGTACGGTGAAAACGCGCTGCTGCCAGAAACCGGAGAGAAAGCTGGACCAATCCGTCACACCGGGGGAGTGCCAGGCGTTGATGGATTTTGCGAGTTGCGAGTTGGCGTAAGCTCTGCGAAGAACGCGGGATGCACGCGGATTGGCGGCGACGACCAGGCCGCCATTTGCAAGATAGTCCAAGAATTCCGGTGCGGGATGCATGCTGCTTTTATACTCCCGTGGCCTCTGGAAAATGGGTACACCGGGCGGTGTAAACTAATGGGTGAAATTCCAAGCTACATTTCTCACCTGCCTGTCGATTGTTCTGGCGGTATGCCTTATTGGCTGTCGCGCGGACCAGCAAAATATCTCGAATTCGCCGTCGGCGTTCAAGACCTATAAACTTCGCGGCAAAGTCGTATCTACGGATGCGGCCAAGAGCGAGGTGACGTTGGACCATGAAGAGATAAAGGACTTCATGGGGGCGATGACGATGCCCTACAAGCTGAAGGATCCGACGATTTTGAGCGAGTTGCACCCGGGAGATACGGTGACCGCGGATGTGCTGGTGAGCGACCGGGACGTGCTGGTAGACCACTTTGTGGTGGTGGCGCAGGCTAAGCCGGATTACAAGCCAGGGGTGCTGTACCACGTACCTAAAGCGGGAGATGAGGTACCGGATTTTGCACTGCTCAATCAATCCAATGAAAAGATTCATCTCGGCCAGTTTCGTGGCAAGGCGCTGCTGTTGACATTCATTTATACCCGTTGTCCTCTTGCAGATTTCTGTCCGCGAATGAGCAAGAATTTCGCCAAGATCGACAAGACGCTGGTGGGTGAGCCGAATCTTTTGGATAAGACGCATTTGTTGAGCGTGAGCTTTGATCCGGAGTATGACACGCCGGCGGTTTTGCGCAGCTATGGCGGGGCTTACACGGAGAAATATACGAACGAGAAGTTCGAGCACTGGGACTTTGCGGCGCCCGCCAAGTCCGATTTGACGGAGATGGAAAAATTCTTCGATATCGGCGCGATTCCGGAGACGAATAGTAGCATTACACACTCCCTCTCCACAGTGCTGATTGGGCCGGATGGGAAGGTCGCGAACTGGTATCCGGGAAACGAATGGAATCCGGAAGAAGTGCTGAGCGACATCCGCAAGGTGCTTGCCAAAGCCTCTTGATCGGTTGAGAGTGGTCCCAAGGCGCAAAGCGCGGATGGATTGGCTTAGGTCGGAATGTCTGAATCGGCCCTATGTCCAAAAGCATCTATTCATTAAGGCATTCGACAACTATTCTCAATTAGCTGAACTGTTCTCAGAAAAAAGGGGCCGCACGTGGCGAGAGTGACGATCGTATTCGGAGTTCTGCTGATTCTGCTTGGCATATTCGGTTATGTGGCGACGGGAAACACTCATCCCACGGCACTGATCCCTTGTGGTTTTGGGCTATTGCTGGCGGTGTTTGGATGGCTGGCGCAAAGCCCGGAACCTGGCAAGCGCAAGCTGTACATGCATGTTGCGGTGACAGTGGGGCTGTTGGGGTTTCTAGGGACGGCCATGTCGCTGATCAACGTGGTCCAGTTGGCGCAGGGGAAGGTGTTTCCCTATCCCGCGGCGGTCGAAGCGAAGGCGGCGATGGCAGTGCTTTGCCTGATCTACGTGGTGCTGTGTGTGCGTTCGTTTATTGCGGCTCGACGCGCGGGAACGGTTTAAGAATCTATGCATATGCGTTCTTCCAATTTATCGATGAGAGCGGAGCGGTCTTCTGCGGGCCGTAGCGGCAGGGGCGGCTCCGATCCGTCAGAAAAAAGGCCCAAGCCGAATCTTCGTAAGGTATTGCCGGAGATATGGACGCTGGTGAGGCCGCGGCGCTTTGTGCTGCTGTTTGGTTTGTTGCTGACGGGATTGAAGAGCGTGACGGGGCTGGTGCTTCCTCTTTCTACAAAGTTCCTGATTGATACGGTGTTGAAGAGCGATGGCAGCGGAGCGAGCAAATTGCCGTGGCTGGTGGCGGGCGTGTTCTCGGCGACTGCAATCCAGGCGATGACGTCATTTTCGTTGACGCAACTGCTATCGAAGGCAGGGCAGAGGATGATTGCGGATCTGCGCAAGCAGGTACAGCAGCATATTGGGCGCTTGCCAGTGAGCTTTTACGATTCGAATCGCACGGGCACACTTGTGTCGCGCATCATGACGGATGTGGAGGGTGTTCGCAACCTGATCGGCACGGGGCTCGTAGATTTTGTCGGCGGCCTGCTGACAGCCCTGCTTGTGTTCGGAATTTTGCTGTACAAGAGTCCGCGCATCACGATCGTGGTGTTCTCAGTGATCCTGGTATTCGTGTTTGTGCTGCAGAAAGCGTTCAAGACGATTCGTCCGATCTTTCGCGAACGCGGGAAGATCAATGCCGAGGTGACGGGCCGGCTGACGGAGTCGCTTGGCGGAGTGCGCGTGATCAAGGGATATCACGCTGAGGATCGCGAGGCTGGCGTATTTGCGAAGGGAGTTCAACGGCTGCTGGACAACGTGATGAAGTCGTTGACGGCGACGAGCGCGCTAGGACTTGTGTCGACGATGGTGCTTGGAATTGTGGGTGGGCTGGTGATGTTGCTTGGCGGGCACCAGGTTCTCAACCATCAACTGACGACAGGCGGATATTTTCAGTACACGATGCTGCTTGCTTTCATGATTGCGCCGGTTTTCCAGATTGTGAATGTGGGGACGCAGCTTACAGAAGCAATTGCGGGAATGGATCGCACGATCGAAATTCTGAACGAGCGACAAGAAGATGCGGACCCTGCAAGAACGGTTTCGCTGCCGACGATTCGCGGCGAAGTGGCTTTCGATGAAGTGAGCTTTGCTTATGAAGTGGAGAAGCCGGTGCTGCATGGGATTTCCTTTGACGTCGAAGCCGGGGACGGTTACGGCGCTGGTAGGATCTTCCGGGTCGGGCAAGTCGACGATCATCAGCCTGATCTGCGCGTTCCATACGCCGGGCAGCGGCGCTGTGCTGATTGATGGAGTGGACCTGAGCAAGGTGAAGCTGGACAGCTATCGCAGCCAGTTGGGCGTAGTGCTGCAGGACTCGTTCCTCTTTGATGGGTCCATCCGCGACAACATACTCTTCTCCCGGCCGGATGCGACGGAGGAGCAATTTCTATCAGCTTGTAACATTGCCCGCGTGGATGAATTCGCGGAACGCTTTCCGGAATCGTATGACACGATTGTGGGCGAGCGTGGGGTGAAGTTGTCCGGCGGTCAGCGGCAGCGTCTTTCCATTGCGCGCGCGATTCTTGCTGATCCGAGGATTTTGATTCTGGATGAGGCTACGTCTTCGCTCGACTCAGAGTCGGAGGCGATGATCCAGGAGGGGCTGAGCTACCTGATGCAAGGGCGAACGACGTTCGTGATTGCGCACAGGCTGTCGACGATTCGACGTGCGGATCAAATCCTGGTGGTTGAGGGTGGGCGCATCCTGGAGCGTGGAACTCATCAGAGTTTGTATGCGCTGGGTGGAAGATACTACGACCTCTATACGCGCCAGCATGGGCTGGAAACGAATTTGTTTCTTGCGCCGGGTGAGGGCGATGTGGTGGAAGAGGCTAAGTAGAAAGACGCACCGGTTGTCGTCACTCAACTTTCTATTGGCCCTTAGCGACGGAATCAGTCCTGAATAACGCCAACTTCCTTCAGTAGGAATGCGTAATCGAAAGCTATCTCTCGCAGGTAGTCGTAGCGGCCGGAGGCGCCGCCGTGGCCTGCGCTCATGTTTGTGTGGAGTAGCAGAGGAAGCTTGCCGGTGTTAATAGTTCGCAGGCGGGCTACGTATTTTGCGGGTTCCCAGTACATGACCTGGCTGTCGTTGAGAGAAGTCTTAACCAGCATTGCGGGGTAGGACTGCTGCTTGAGATTTTCGTAGGGCGAGTAGCTGAGCATATACTCAAACGCCGGCTTTTCGTTCGGGTTTCCCCACTCTTCGTATTCCGGCACTGTGAGCGGTAAGGAAGCGTCGAGCATGGTGTTCATCACGTCGACGAATGGAACGTGGGAGACTACGGCGCGGAAAAGGTCAGGCCGCATGTTGGACACGGCTCCCATCAACAGACCGCCGGCGCTTCCGCCTTCGATTGCGACTCGCGCAGGGTCTCCATAACCCTTCGCGATGAGAATTTCAGCAACGGAAATAAAGTCAGTGAACGTATTCATCTTCTGCATCAGGCGTCCAGCATCATGCCAGGGCTTTCCCATATCTCCGCCGCCGCGGATGTGAGCGTATGCGAGAACGAAGCCGCGATCAAGCAGGCTGAGTCGATTGGAATTGAATCCGATGGGCAACGAATATCCATAGGAGCCGTAGCCGTAAACCCAGAGTGGGTTGGTGCCTGCGCCTTTCATGTCTCGGCGAAACACAATCGATACCGGCACCGGGACGCCATCGGAAGCCGTGGCGAAGATGCGCTCCGACTGATAGAGTGTGCGATCGAACCCCCCGGGAACTTCCTGTTGCTTGAGAAGTGTGGATTTGCCTGTGGGAACGTCGTACTCATAAACAGACGCGGGAGTGACGAGCGATTGGTAGCTGTAGCGAAACTTCTGTGTATCAAACTCGCGATTGACGTTGGGGCTCGCGCTGTAGACGGGTTCGGGAAAAGTAATCTCGCGAGAAGATTTCGCTGCAGGCGCTTCGCCTGCGAAGTCGATGAGCCGCAGGCGTGGCAGGCCATTCTCCCGCTCACAAGCCACATAGAAAGTCTTGAAGAGGTCGGCCTCTTCGAGCATGACATCGGGCCTGTGAGGGATGAGTTCGGTCCAATTTTCACGGCCGGGAGCGCCGACCGGCGCAGTGACTAAACGGAAGTTTCTGCCCGCGTCGTTGGTGCGGATGAAGAACAGGCCATTGCGATGGTCGACGTAATACTCGAGGTCATTTTCGCGCGGCTGAATGAGTTTCCATTTGCCTTCGGGGGTTGAGGCGGGGAGGAACTGCTCTTCACTCGTGGTGTGACTGGAGGATCCCAGGACCAGAAATTCGCCGTCGCGAGTACGCCCAGCGCCAATGTTGAAACGCTCGTCTGTCTCCTCGTAGACGAGCACGTCTTCAGAGTGCGGAGTTCCCATGACATGCCGAAAAAGCTGGTATTGGCGCTTCTGCTCCTCGTCTTCGACAGAATAAAAGAGGGTGCGATTGTCGCTGGCCCATACGATGGAGCCGACGCGCTCGACGTGCTCTGCCAGCAGTTCATTTGTCCGCAGATCTTTTACGTGCAGGGTGTACTGGCGGAATCCTGTGGTGTCAGTTGAATAGGCGAGGAGGTTGCCGTCATCGGAAACGGTGAAGCCCCCGATGGACATAAATTGCTCGCCTTCGGCGAGTTGGTTCACGTCGAGGACGACGATTTCTTCAGCGTTCTCAGCGAGCTTGCGGACTTTGCGACAATAAATTGGATACTGACGTCCCTGTTCCGTTCGCGAATAGTAAAGGTAGTCGCGGTCAGGGAAGGGAACGGACTCGTCCGTCTCCTTGATGTGACTCACCATCTCGTCATAGAGCGTCTGCTGCAGCGCGTCGGTGCTCTGCATGATGCTCGTGGAGTAGCTATTCTCTGCTTCAAGATAAGCGATCACTTCGGGACTGGATTTGTCGCGCAACCATGCGTAGTCATCCACGAGAGTGTGGCCGTGGATGGGTGTGGTTTTCGGTTCGCGGCGTGCGACGGGCGCAGTGGTGGGCAAAGATTCTGATTGCTGGGGTGAGCTCATGGCTGAAGCCAAGGATATCCTGCCGGGCGGAGGGATGGATAGCGAGGGATTTATTCGCGGACAAATAACTGCTGGTTGACGGTGAAGACGCGGCGGGTAATGAGGTAGCTGGCGGTGAGGCAAGTTACCGCAGCGGCGGAAAAGATCGTGGAGATGACCACGAACTGGTAGAGCGCCGCATAGATTGGCGATGCACCGGAAAGCACCATGCCCGCCATGATTCCTGGAATCCACACAATGCCGAGGGAGCGGACGTTATCGATGGATGGGATGAGGCTTGCTTTGTAGGCGGCGCGCAGATAGGGCAGAGATGCAACATCCGGTGTGGCGCCCAATGCCAGGGCGGACTCGATTTCGCCAACGTGGCTTTTGATTTCGCCGCGAAAACGGTCGAGGAAAACGGACTGCATATTCATGGTGCTTGCGATGACCATGCTGCCTACGGGCACGAGCATGGAGATGGAAAGTGGAATGACTCCGAGCACGATCATCAACGCTAATACGCTTCCTGCTCCGACGAGGATGGATACGAGAGCAAGCGTGAAGGCTCGTGGAATATTTTTTGCTCGCCGACGGACGATCATTGCCGCAGCGAACATCATGGCGGAGAGGACGATGAGCGAAGTCCACGCGGGGCCGTGGAGAAGGAACGTGAGGATTGCGCCGACGGCAAGAATTTGCGCGATGCCTCGAACCTGCGCGAGAGGGAGTTCACCGAGCATGTCCACGCCGCGGCGACGAGCCAGCACCATGGCGAGCAAGGCGATGATGGCTGCGGCGACGCACTCCGCGATACCAAGGCTCAACTGCGAGTGAAAGAAATGTTTAAGCATGCAGCAACTCCCGCGCATTGCCGTGCGCCGTCATTCGACCTGCTTCCAGAAGGAGCACTTTATCCGCCATGCGCGCCGCCTGCGCGGCGTCGTGCGTGACCCAGACACAAGTGAGGTGGCGTTGGCGTATCAAAGATTCGAGGAGACTTTCGACGCCGAGTTTTGCCACTTCATCAAGTGCGGAGGTTGGCTCATCCAACAGCAGAATATCGGGGTCATTTGCCAGGGCACGGGTGATAGCCACGCGCTGCGCTTCTCCTCCGGAAAGAGTGAGAGCGTTGCGATCTCCGAAGCCAGCAAGACCGACTTGAGCTAGGAGGCCTTCTACTGATTGATCTGACAGAACTTTGCCGGCTTGTTTCGGACCGAAGCGAACATTGTCGGCGATAGTTCCAGGGAAGAGATAGGCACGCTGCATGACCATGCCGATGCGACGGCGTAAGTCGCGAGGGTTCAGCGTGAGATAGTCCGCGCCATCTAGCAGAACGGTGCCACTGGTTGGCTCATCCAATCGATTTAAAAGCCTGAGAAATGTGCTTTTTCCCGCACCGCTTGGACCTAAGACGGCGAGGACTTCCGCGCGATCGATAGTCAGGTCGATGTTATCCAATAACAACTTCGCGGGTATATTTTTTTCGATTGCAGGCAACTCGCGGCGAAGGCCTGCACACTCGAGAACGACGGGTATTCGTGGCATCTCAAAGCAAGTCTACATGGATTGAAAACTTGAAATACTGCTCTGTTCTCTGGGCATCATGAGCCACGGATTTGGTATCCAAAGTTAGGGTTGGAGGAGGAAGTATGAGAACTAATCGAATGTCGCGTGTGTGGTTAATAGCGGCCGGCGCGTTGCTGATACCGGGCGGCGTGGGCTTTGCACAAGCGATGGGTCAACCAGGACAGAGTGCTCCAGGTGCAGGCCAGGCAACTCCGGGTGGCGTTGCAAGACCAGATGCAACCGGAGGGTACAACGATCCGATGACTTCCCAGCAGATGGGTCAGGGTCAGCAGGAAATGATGGACAAGAAGTTTGTGAGCGGCGCGCTCGAAGGTGGAATGGCGGAGGTTGCGTTTGGCAAGCTTGCGCTGGAAAAAAGCAGCAATGCTGATGTGAAGCAGTTCGCGCAACTAATGATCGATGACCACACCAAGCTGGGCGAGGCGATGAAGCCTGTGGCTGAACAGATCGGCGTTAAGATGCCAACGGAGCTTTCTAAGAAGGACAAGTCCACCGAGGCGAAACTGTCGTCTCTTTCCGGAGCGCAGTTTGATAAGGCCTATGTCGATGCGATGGTGAAGGACCACAAGAAGGACTACTCGGAGTTTCAATCGGAAGCGAAGTCGGCCGTGATTCCTTCTGTGAAGCAGGCTGCAATAGCGGGCGAACCGGTGATCAAGTCGCACCTTGAGCAGATTCAGCAGATTGCGAAGTCGACGACTGTGGCAAACAACGCCCAATAACGTTTACAAAAACTTGTGCAAGGAACGGCGTCCGAATCAGGACGCCGTTTTGTTTTCATGGGTACAATAGTTGCTGATGCCGCACCGCAGAATCAGCACGACCCTTCTTACCCTTCTTATACTTAGC
This sequence comes from uncultured Acidobacteriaceae bacterium, assembly GCA_963797255.1. Taxonomy (GTDB): domain Bacteria; phylum Acidobacteriota; class Terriglobia; order Terriglobales; family Acidobacteriaceae; genus JANXZS01. The sequence goes on along the minus strand of CAWCOV010000035.1, from coordinate 62,291 downwards.
TGCGCCGCCGTTTCCGGCTTGGCTGAGCGTATTTCGGATCTACCTGCTCCGACAAACTACGTTAGCGATTACGCTCACGTACTTTCCGCTTCCACAATTCAGGCGCTGAATCGCTATTGTCTGGCCGTTGATCAGCAGGCACACGCGCAGATTGCTGTAGTTACGGTGAAGTCGCTGGATGGTTCGGACATTGACGACTATGCAGTCCGACTGTGGGAAAAGATCAAGGTCGGGGCCAAAGGCACGGATCGCGGGGTGATGATTCTGCTGGCGACAGAAGACCATAAACGGCGCATTACGGTCGGATATGGACTCGAAGGAATTTTGCCGGATGGGAAGGTCGGCGATATTGGCAGAGAGATGGTGCCATATCTCCGCGCCAACAATTTCGATGCCGCGATGACGCTTGCGGTTCAGCAAGTCTCCCAGGTGATTGCTGCGGACGCGGGCGTGACTATCCAGGGTGTGAGGCAGCGCGGGCCGCCTCAACCAGTGGGAAAACCGCTGACGCTGGGGCAGATCGTCGTAATTGCGGTAGTGCTGTTCTTTATCGTCGTGATTTTGTCACGCCTTGGCGGAGGCTCTTTTCTCGGTTTCATTCTCGGCATGCTGCTTGGAGGCGGGGGTAGAGGCGGCGGCTGGGGTGGTGGCGGAGGTGGATTCGGAGGCGGTGGTGGAGGCGGCGGAGGCTTCGGCGGCTTTGGTGGTGGGAGCACCGGCGGCGGCGGAGCCAGCGGGGACTGGTAAGCTATACAAACCTAGTATGTTCTACTTCGTGATTTGGGTGCGGTAACCCTTGAGTGCATCAGCAGGCGGAACAAGGAGAGTGGAAGAATGAAGCGCGGACTTTGGATCGGTTTAGCAGTTGTAGGCGTTATTTTTATTGTCTTGCTGTTGATAGCAGGCAGCTATATCAGCGCCAAAAACCAGATGGTTGCGAAGGACGAGGCTGTGAAGAGTGCGTGGTCGCAAGTGGACATCGTTCTGCAGCGGCGCGCTGATCTTATTCCGAACCTCGTTGAAACGGTGAAGGGTTATGCGAAGCAGGAGCAAACCGTGTTCGGCGATATTGCGAATGCACGTGCGGGCTTGCTGAATGCGCGTGATCCGCAGGCGAAGATTGAGGCAAACGGGAAATTGGATTCGGCGTTTGGCAGGTTGCTGGCGCTCTCTGAAAATTATCCCGAACTGAAGTCCAACCAAAACTTTATGCGTTTGCAGGATGAGTTGGCGGGAACGGAAAATCGCATCTCGGTTGAGCGTCGTCGATATAACGAGACGCTGCAGGATTACAACACATTCATCCGCCAGTTTCCGAACAGCATTTGGGCAGGCATTGGCGGCTTCCACGCTAATAACGCGTACTTCACGGCGAGCGAAGGCTCGAGGGCGACACCTGCGGTCAAGTTTTAATCGGCAGGAATTTCTTCAGGTAAAAGTGTTTGATAGAGCCTCGCGATATGCGGGGCTCTTTCATTCTTGCTTAGCAATTTTGTGAGAGTTGACTTGAGAGGGCGGGGCGGCGACGAAGAAACTATCCTTCACATCCCATGCTGGAGAGTTGCTGGCGGGATCGCGCAGACGATGCATGGTCGCGGTCAAACTATCTCCCACACACTTGAACTTAATGTAGTGAAAATTGGGATAGCTGTGCTCCTGGTAAAGGTCGGCCGGAGTACGAGTTACCTCGTAGGGCTTTGCTCCTCCACCGCCGGAGACGATGTAGATCACGTCCTTTTGCAGAAAGCGTTCGTAGTTGTGAATGTGGCCGGCGATAACAATGAATTTGACGGATGGTTTGGCGGTATATCTTTCCAGCAACTCGGCTAGCTGCCGTTCGTTCGGACGCACATCGTGAGAGGAATCATCTTTGAGCCCGTCAGCCACGGGGGGATGATGAAGGGAAACGAAGACAAACTTTGTGGAGTTGGGAAGATGAGCAAGCTGGTCGTCAAGCCATTGTCTTTGCTTGCTGCCTTGGTTCAGCGAGAGATTAGAGTCGAGAGCGATGATATAGGCGTTGTCGAATTCGACTGAATACCAACGGCGATTTTTCAACTCGGGAAATGCGGCCCACCAATTGGATGGCTGGCGAATTTCAGCTGCCTGCAACTCGTGATTTCCGAGAGCGGGAAATACGCGCAAATTCTGGTCGCGCCAGATGGACGTCTCGGTGCGATACACATCATAGTCGTTCTTGTCAGATCCCCGGTAAGGAACATCTCCGGATAAAAGAATTGCGTCGGGATGCTCCCTCGCGACTTGTTCAACGATCCATCGCCGCACCTTCGGATTCGCAACTTCGTTGTTGGCAGGATTCGTAAATCGCATATCGCCGTAAGCTATGAGGCTCCATGTTTTGGAAACCAGGCGAGCGGGGATTTGAAACGTAGGTCCCGGAGCGCTTAAAAGATTCGACGTAAGCGCCTCATCCTGCAGCAGTGCTTCTCCTTTTTCGTCCTGTGCAACGAGCGAGCCGCACAACGCGAAGAAGACAAAGATGGCGAGAGCGCGGGCGAACCTAGTCTTGCTCGGTTGGTCTGAAAAGAAAGGAGCTTCAACATTTTGCATCCTCGGCATTGTGACCTTCCGACTTGCCTTCATGCTGCGCTACTGGTGTGGCACGATTTTAAACTGGTGAGGCCTTGGCTGTGAATCTGCGCGTTGGCGGGCTGTGGCAACGATGATTGCTTGAGCGAGTGCGGCTGCGGTCTTTGATGCCTCAGCCGTGGAGGACGCGCTAATGATCTGGAATCTTCTACCTTCGAGGTTGTTCTTCTTCTCAGTGTCGACTGCAACCAGGCGGGACTGTTCGAGCATGGGTGTTTCGAGTGTTGCCAGATTGACGCTGCCGCTCAACTCATCGGAAGAAAACATTGCTATCTTGCGCTGGTCGATGAGCAGGTCGTAGTTACCGGTCGGCAGTCCGTGAATCTGAAGTGTCTGCTGATTCAGGCTGGTTGTGATGTCAGAAAACTTGACTGCGAGAGCGAGCACCGGATCCACTTCGGCGGGAGGAAGCGGGAGTGGCAATGCGCTGTCGAGTTGAGTCCAGGTCAAGGAAGCTTTAGCGCGTCGCAGGTCGGTGACAACGGAGTTTTGCGCTTCCGCGCCTGACTTGGATACAGCCGCTAACGTCACGGAGCTCACTGCTGCGGGCGCGTTCCAGCGCTTGAGGAGGGTTTCCGCCATGATCCAGTGTCCTGCTTCTGCAGGGTGGACGCGATCGGGAAGCACCTGCTGTGCGAGGTTCGGTGCGTTCTGATTTAGCGTTTTCAAAACTGTCGTCACCGGCGCATTAAAGTCGGTGAGTTCGTAATTTCTTTCCTTCGCCAACTGGCTTATGGCGTCACTGAAGACAAGCAAAGCTGCGTTATAGCCGCCGGGAAATTCCGGTTCGCGCGTGATGTCGTCAAACGGGCTTGGCTGAATGAGAGTGATGCGGCACTGCGGGAGATTCTTCTGGATGGTGTCTACGATATGCCGGTAGCCGTCGATGTAACTCGAAACGATGCCAGGCTGAGTGGAGCGGTAATAGCCGTCGTTCATGCCGAGCATGATGGTGACTACATTTGGACGCACGGCAAGCAGGTCGCGTTGAAGACGAAGGTCGATGGGTCCAGCCGAGCCTCCGCTGACCTTGTCTCCACCGACTCCGGCGTTATGGAAGGTCACTTTCCATTGAGGAAAGCGTGTAAGGACATATTCCTCGACATACTCGGTGTACTCTCGCTGCTCGGTGATGCTGTCGCCATAGAATGTGACGCTGTCGCCATCGTGCAGTGCAAAACTCGAGCTACCGGTGGGGGCGGATGTCTGTGCTCCTGCGATTGAAACAGATGTGACCACGAACATGAGTGTGGCAAAAGACAATCGTAGCGGTTTCACACTTCCTCCACGTGACTCGAATGTGCTGAACAGGCTTTGCAGCCGGCTGAGAGATAAATTTTTGCTCATCTTAATTCGTATGCAGCAGTCCGCGAACACGCAGCCAATTCGCCAGCAGGCTGGACCAGGCGGAGAGTACCGCATCGTACTGTGCGAGGCCAAACCCATGATCGCCGTTTTGAAACACGTGCAACTCCGCAGGCACGCCTGCACGTCGTAACGCGAGATAGAACGTGACACTGTTTTCAGGCCAGACAGCCTTGTCGGCATCGGTGTGAACAAGAAATGCCGGAGGCGTGTCGGCGGTGACATGCTTATCGTTAGAAAGCTCTTCAACGAGCGCGGGATCTGGATGCTCGCCGAGCAAATTGTCAAATGAGCGTTCAGAAGCGGGACCTACTGGGCCAATTACTGGATAGGTGAGGATCATAAAGTCGGGCCGACTGCTGACGCGCTCGATGGGATCGGTCGATGAAGGGTCGCCTGCTTTGAAGTGTGTCCCCAAGGTGGAAGCAAGATGGCCGCCGGCGGAGAATCCCCAAACACCAACGCGATTCGCATCAAAATTAAATTCAGCCGCATGGCTGCGAACCCAACGAAGCGCTCGCGATGCATCGCCAAGTTCGATGGGATGGTGGTAGCGGGGTCCGAGACGGTACTCCAGCATGAAGGCGGAGACGCCGAGATTGTTGAGCCATCTTGCGATCTGCACGCCCTCGTGATCCGTCGCCAACATGGCATACGCGCCGCCGGGAATAACGAGTACGGCGGTATGCGTTTCGCGGCCGGGCACAGCGATGGCAGGGTAGAGCGTCAATCGCGGCTGATCTGCGGGGGCGGTCCCCAATGCGCCGGGTGCTCCATTCGGCCACAACAAAGCAGTTTTAGGCGGGGTGGCCGGTTGGGCGAGAAGAGTGGACGTGAAAAGGGTCATAAGCAGAAAGGTGAATTTTAGACCGGGCAATCTCATTCTCCGTAAGACGAGAAGGCGCCGTGTGAGCGCCTTCTGCGAGCGTGAAACATATGTCACTGCAAGCTACACCGCAAATTTACGGAGCGCTCTATTTCGAAATGGGCACGCTGATCTCGTTGTGACCAGGGTGCAGAGGCTGCGTGGTTGAGAGCCACACGAAAGTTCCGGACAGCCCAGGCGGCAGTTCGACGACAGCCTTTACCTTTCCGGAATCAACAGTGTAAGTTGTCGAGATCTTTCCCTTTGGGTGCAGGTATGTTGCATTTGCCGATGTCAGCGATCCAATGTGCGGAGCGATTCGAACCGTTTTGAAGCCCGGTTCCGCGGATTGAATGCCGGCAACTATCGCAATGAGGTGATAGGTGGGGTGCGCGCTCCACGCGTGAGAATCAGATCGAGTTTCGCCCAGGCTCTCAGGCCAGGTGGAAAAGCCCATGGGCAGAAGATCGCGCCACGGCTGCAGATATTGCAGGTATTGGTCACCCATGCCCGCGTGATCCATTGCGCGGACGACGTAGAATTTGAAGTAATAGCTAGCCTCAATCAGAGGCGCTTCGGGATTCGACTTATTGAAATCCTGCGCGAGGATATGTTTCATCACCGCAGGCTGTTTGTCTTTGGGGATGACATCGTAGAGAACTGCCAAGGCATTGGACTGTTGGCTGTAGAAGTCGCGGGCCGGTGAATCTGCGATCAGCTGACGCTGATTATCCCAGCAGCCGGTGGTAACTCCACTAGTCGCCTTGGTATTCAACTGCTGATAGTGAGCTGCCCGCTGCTTATCTCCGAGCGCGTTTTCGAGGTCAGCCGCTTCCTGCAACGCTCCGATGAGATGCAGCGTGAGGAGACAGGATTCTCCCTTTGAATCAAAGGATGGGAAATCGGCTTTGCCTTCTACCCAATCCACGAAATTCCACCACGGGTTCTTTCGCAACAGGCCGTCCGGCTGGAGATATCCTTCATACCAGTTGAGCACGGTGCGTGTACCGGCGAGTTGCTCTTGAACGAATGCGGTGTCTGGACGGTTCATCCAGTAATCGTGAACGGTGCCAATCCAGAGCAGGGAAAACGGGGGAATAAATTGTGGCAATGCTGATGGATAGCGGCTTTGGGTTATGCCCTCTGGTACGCGCGAACTGTTAAATGCGCGAATCGCCTGACGCGGCAATCTCTCATCGCCTGTAACTGCATACGTGGTGAGCAGGTCGATGCGCGTATCGCCGACATACTGCAACTGCTCGTAGTAGGGCGTGTCCATGTATGTTTCGTGCGAGACGAGTTGGGTTGTATGCCAGCCGATGTCCCAGATTTTCTTCAGGTCAGGATCACTCGAGTTGAACTCGGCGAGTTGCGAGTAGGGATAGGCGGTGAAATATGCCTGGAAGTTTTCGAGCGTGAGCGGCTCGTCGGATGTCTCGATATTGAGATCCACATAGCGCCATGTGCGCCACCAGAGGGGCTCGAATACGCGGTGCGCTCCGCCGTCGGGCAACACGGAATCCGTGATTCCCAGCGCCTGGCGGTCGCCTACATCGTTGCGATTGCCTTTCTTCTGATCCTTGTCATAGAGCGCTTCAGAGTAGGTGATCACCACGCGCGCGCCTCTGCCTCCGCTAAAGACGATGCGAGGATACGCAGTCGTCAGACTTTCGCGATCCATCATGATGTGGACGTGCGAATGAGCGGGAATGGAAGCCTGCTTCCGAGGAAAGTCGTTGGCGACGGGAAGATCGGTGCGCACGACGTGCCCTGCGTCTTCGAGTTCATACTTCATATGCGGAAGCGTGTCGGGCACCAGCGCCCATGGTGCGTCAGCCGATTCCTGCCGCGATGCGGCGACGGAGCCATCGGGGTAGATGACTTCGCGAATTGCGCCCTTGGCATGTACCCATTGCCCAGAGCCGCTCTGAGCCGCGGGCAGCCAATCCCAATCGTAGCGGGCCGCGTCGAGCGTTTCCCCGGGGCCGGCGGCGAAGTAGGCGTAGAAGCCGTGGGCTTCTCGAGGAAACGCGATTTGTCCCGGCTCTTCTTCCACCATCCATGAATCGTTTGTATTGACGAGGGCTTCGCCATCCGTGTCGCCCTGCACGAGAAAGGCAGTGCGATTGCTCATCTGCGCTACAGGCGCGTAGACGCCAAAATTCCAGACTGTTGCCGAGAGTGTGTTATTGCCAGCTTTAAGGTGGGAAGCAATATCAAACGTCTCATACCGCCAGTTTGCGAGATCGCCGCGTGCCGGACCGTCGCCCACGCGCTCCCCATTTACGAAGAAGATGAAGCGATTATCGCCGCTGACTTCCACGACGAATTTTGCGGGAACCGTGGTGAGTGAGAACGCCTTTTTGAAGTGGAGAACAATCGGTTCGCGAAGGGGTGCCGTGGGGTGAGAGATCCACGAAGCTGTCCACTTTGCACGGGGCGTGGCATCCTGCGCGGGCGCGACGCCTGCGCAGCAAACGCAAAAGAAAAAGACCGCGATGATGAAGCGCGCGGCCTTCCGTTCATTGATTTTAAACACTTGCATGCTCTGCTCCTCGGCAGATTCGTCGGTCGATCTTGATGTGTTGAACTCAGGCGTACGCGGCCGATTCTTTTTTACGGCCCTTGCGTTGTTTCGCAATTGTTTCGAGGTAGCCACTCTCGCGGAACGCGATTAAGGGCTCTTCCGCAAGGCCATGACCGCGACGCCACTCGCGGAGAACGGGACGGACGTCCGTCGCGAAAGCATCTTTATAAACATTTTCGGCGTCGATGATGTTCTGGTGATTGCGATGGAATTCCAGGGCTTCGTGATCCAGCAGAGCTGCTTTCGCGAACAATTCCTGCGCGGTGGTCACGGTCTGGATCATTGCTTCCATTTTGTTCTTCACGTTATGACTTTGATCGATCATGTAAGCGATGTCCGCTGTGGACTTGGTTTCCCACTCGAAGTGGCGAATCTCGGCGAAGATGCGAAAGACCTGATAAGGATCGATGGAGCCGAGGGTGAGATCGTCGTCAGCATACCGGCGGTCGTTGAAATGGAATCCTCCCAGCATGTCTTCGCTCAACAGCCAGGCCACAATTTGTTCGATATTTTGAGATGTGTAGTGGTGGCCGGTATCTACGAGCACGCGTGCCTGCGGTCCTGCACTACGGGCGTGGAGGAACGACATTCCCCAGTCGCCTAGATCGGTGTGGTAGAAGGCGGGCTCGAAGGGCTTGTACTCGACCAGCAGCCGCTGGTCTGGCGAAAGATGTTCGTGTGCACTGCGCAGGCCTTCCTGCATCCATTCTTTACGCTTGCGAATATTTGCCATGCCGGGATAGTTCGATCCGTCTGCAAACCAGAGGGAGATGTCGCGGCTCTGCAACGCTTCGGCAAGTTCGATGGAGTAAAGAATGTGATCGAGGGCGTGTGCGCGAACCTCTGGCAACTCATTGCAGAGGGAACCGTGCTTATACATCTGGTCCTGAAAGAGGTTTGGGTTAATGGCTCCAGCGCGAACTCCATAACGGCTCGTCAATTCGCGCACATGGGAAATGGAGGTTCCCTGTGGCACGTCCCATTCGACGTGCAAAGCCAGCGTCGGGCACTTCCCGGTAAAGTGATGAACCTGTCCGGCGTCTGCGAATTTCTCTTCGATGGTCGAAGCGGCGATATCCTGCAGGAACTTGCCAAATCTCGTTCCCGTATTCGCAAATCCCCAGGAAGGCAGTTCAATTGCGAAATCGTTGAGTGCTTGCTCAAGCCTATCGGGATATTCGGGCATCGTCGTGGACCTCGATTTTGTTTGCGGGTTACTATATCAGCTTGACGTTGGCAAATGCGAAATAGATTCAATGGTAAATTTTGGATCGAAGAGTGGTCGATTTTTCGCGCACAAATAAGCCCTTCCCAGTAACGTGCGAAACGTAGTCCTGGGGCGAATGTCGCGCCGGAGAATCAATCAACAGCAATGTCTGAACAGGGAATTTCGTGACCTTTTCACATCCGAATTTGTCAGCTTAAGGCGAGTGGAGCCTCTCCTCTCAAAGAGCGATAAGTCGAGGAAATTCTTCAGAATAGAAGAGGGACGAAGCGCTAGTCCCTCACCAACGACTCCTGAGTGACGGTGCGGTAGGACGCATAGTTATAAGGAGGTACGGTTTGCCCACGGAGGATCGCCAGACCGAGCGAAATGAGTTCGGGGCCATAGGCCTCAACCTCATGGGAGACCGAGCCCAGGAAGCAGCTTCGTGGCGCCTCAATCTCGGTCATGGCTTCCGGGAGGCAATCCTGGCCAACGATCGCCAGATGCTTTTCGCGTTTCAATTCCCTCGCTGCCTGGAGTGCGCCCAGGGCGACGGTGTCGTTTGTCGCAGCCAGGAGAACGCGTTTGTCCTTGGGATGGCGACGGAGAAAGTCATACACCAATTTGTAACTTTTATCCCGCAAACCGCGGGCGTCGAGCCTGACAAAGCATTCAACGGGTATGTCCGGCAACTGGTTGCGAACTGCCTCAAACGCACCTGTAATACGGCTTTGAACGGTAGGGCCGGCCTCATGGTGCTCGATCCCAATTATCCAGTCCACCTGCGATTTCCATTCCGCTACGGCGAACTTCGCGAGTACGTCTCCGGCCTCAAATCCAACGCGATAATTGTCCACGCCGAAATAGGTTGAATGTGGGTGGGGCATTTCAAGAGCGATCATGGGGATGCTGGCTGCCGCGATTTTGTTCGCGATGATGGGCGCGACTTCCTGTTCCGTCTGGAATTCGACGATCAAATCCACGCCCTGCCTGACGAACTCGTCAGCATTCTTAAGGGCGACCTCGGCGTCATATTTATTGTCGAGGACGAGCAGGTCTACTCCTGCCGCCGCACCGGCAGCTTTCAGGCTGGCGGTCACCGCCTCAGAAAACGGCATTTCCGCGGATTGGCCAGCGAAGCCGAATCGAATTTTCTTGGGACGTGAAACCAGCCGGTAGTGCCCATCCTGCGTCTGCGCAAGGTAGCCGCGGTGCACGAAGGTCTTGAGGATGCGATAAACCGTGGTCTTGGAGACCTTGGTGCGTTGATAAATAGCTTCGAGAGAAATGGAGTCTTTCTCCATCTGCATGAGCTCGAGAATATCGAGCGCTTTGGACAAAATTGGGACGAGATATAGCCGCTTGGGTGCTTTCTTAGCCAACTCTTGCCTGCCTTGATCGCTAGTCAAAAACCTGCGAAATAAACCGTTAAGCTGCTAGCTTTCCAAGAATAGACGCGGTTGCTGCAGCTTTTCAATAGAGAAATACATTTTCATCATCGACAACGCGCATGCAATGCTTGCCCAGCCGAATATTTAGTTCGCCATGTTAAGACGGAGCGTCTGCACTAAAAGTCGACATGCAGGCGCAATCCCGGCACCACGGCAGGTCCACGAGCAGTGTTGTATCCGGGATGCACGACGACGGAAAGCTGTGCAGCACCATACAGTCCGCGCCAGATCTGCGCATTGTAGTAGGACTCACTGATGAACTCTCGGCCGTAGCTCAAGCGTCCATCTCCGAGGATAAAGCCGAGTCCACCGTCGGCAAGATATTGGGCGTGTTTGTCACTTATGCCGTTGGAGACGACTGCCGTGCCGATTTTGTCATTCTTTCTGTTCCAGCGATTGCCGGCGATTGCAAGGCCTCCCGAAAAAGTGTCATTCACCTCGGTGTAACAGAAGGATTCGTGTTTGCCTTCGTTCCATCCGCCGCGGAAATAGGCACGCATGTGCGCGGGAAGCTCTTGTTCGACATTCAGGCCGAAGCCTTGTTTCAGCGTGTCAGGGTGGCGAGACAGGGTGATGTCCGGAACGGGAGTTAGGCCCTGTTGGTAGGTATTGATGGCTTGCGCGTAGCTTCCCATGTTTCCGTGATTGAGATACGCCAGGGGCCGGAAATATGTAGCGAGACCTTTGAACCATGAAGGGCGAAACTCGAGTTCGAGGTTTTCCGCTCGTGCCTGGGTAAGGTTCCAATCGAGATCAATTCCGTTTGCAACCGTGGGCATGAGGGCCTCGCCGAAGCGCACCCCGAATTTTTGGCTCTGATACTCCACAATCACCGCAAAGGTATAGCCGCGGGTGTCCGCGGCATAGTCATAGGCGCCGTTGTTGTCGATGGTCCAGTTTGTAAATTGGAGGTGACTATCGCTGCCGACCGCATTCACATCGAAGAAATCCACCACGCTCATTTTGCCTGCGCGAATCTCGATTCGCTTGCTGGGAATGGAACTTTGCAAGTTGAATGGATTCGGCTCGGCGTCCACCCGGTCTGGACTGAGGGCTATAGTCCCGTGGAACATCATTCGCGAGATGTAAACGCCTTGTCCGAGTTCCGGATTTCTCACCACGTCCAGGTTAGTGAAACCGGCGAGTCCCAAGGCCTGGCTGAGTCCACCTCCGCCAGTCTCCTCCACGTCAAAAAGAATTTCTGAACGGCCGGGCAATCTGATGCCGGTGTAGAGAGTGAGTACGCGCGAATTTGCGGTTTCGCCGTATCCCACGAAGCTGTTCGTGCCCTGGTACGGCGAGTGAAATGGACCATGAGCCTGGAAGATGAAGTTGGCCTGGCCGGAAATCCAGTAGCGATCTGCGATTAGATGAGGGGAGAAAATGGAAGTTCTGTTTTCGCTGTCTCTTGCAGGTTGATCCTGCGCCTCCTGACTTACCTGGGCTGTTGAATCCTGGTTTTTGGGGGGCTGCGTGGCTTTGTCGGTGTTTGACGGGGCCGTGGTGCTGGTTTGCGTCTGCCCGTACGGACCGAGGAGAATCATCAGGCTGACGAGCAAAAACCGGCGCATCCAATCCTCCGGTGGTCCTTTAAAGTAGCTTCGCGACTTTTTAGTTTGCATCAACAACATTTACGCAAAATCAGTTCGGTTGGTGAAGCATCATCACGGGGTCTCACGGTCCTCGTGGAGGATCGTCAAGCGTAAACTTCAATTCGCAGGACTTTGAATATGATGCTGGGAAACATTGAGAGCAAGATCAAAATTGGACCTTCCGATCGGCTGTTCGTACTCACGGGTGCCGGGATTAGCGCAGAGAGTGGGCTGAAGACTTTTCGGGATAGCGGCGGGCTCTGGGCCGGGCATCGAGTGGAGTCGGTTGCAACGCCCGAAGCCTGGGAGAATGATCCGGAGCTTGTGTGGCGTTTCTATTCCCAGCGTCGAAGGGACGCCATGGCCAGCCAGCCGAACGCGGCTCACAGCGCGCTCGCGGAGCTTGAAAGCCAGCTTGGCGAACGATTCTTTCTTTGTACGCAAAATGTGGACGATCTGCATGAACGTGCGGGGTCAACCAACATGGTCCACATGCACGGAGAGCTTTTCAAGTCGCGGTGCGAGGATAATTGTGGTGGTCCTGTTCTGCAGGACGAGGGGAGTTATGAATCTCTCGACCAGATTCCCAAATGCAAGTGCGGCGGGCGCATCCGGCCCCATATTGTGTGGTTCGGCGAGATTCCTTTCGGTATGCCCCGGATCGAAAAAGAAATTGCGCGATGCACGATGCTGCTGGTGGTCGGAACGTCGGGTGCGGTGTATCCTGCGGCGAGCTTTGTGCATTGGGCGCGGCGAAGGGCGGGCTCACCTGCGCGGACGTTCTATATCGGACCTGAAGAGCCGTTGAATGTTGGCGCATTCACGGAAGTGATCCTGGGCAAGGCGGGGGAGAGGCTGCCGGGACTTTTCGAAGTGGAATGACGTTTGCAGCGGAGAGAAGTTTTTGCGGCGCTGTATTCTGAATATCCGGAGGGGATGATGGAAGATGAGAAGAGTGCGTCGCGGAATGTTTTAGGCCGCCCCCTTGCAGTTTGCAGCGGTAAACCCCTGGCGGGATTTTATCGCGATGGCTGCTGCAACACGGGTGAAGAGGATCTGGGCTCGCATACCGTGTGCGCGGAAATGACGACGGCATTCCTGGCCTACACCAAGATGCAGGGCAACGACCTTTCGCGGCCCCGGCCGGAATTTGGATTTCCTGGTCTGAAGGTCGGAGACCGGTGGTGTGTGTGCGCGGCGCGGTGGAAGGAGGCACATGACGTTGGACTGGCTCCGCCCGTTGATCTGGAGGCCACGCATGAGGCGGCGTTGAGCGTTGTTTCCCTGGAGGATCTGATCAGTTGTGCAGTTGCCCACGAGGCATAAGAGGAGAAGCTGGGTGTTATTGGTCGTATTCGCCGAAATTCCGCGATAGCGCCAAGAAAGGTATCATCGCTGCAGGAGAAATTTCGCCGGAATGACCAAAAGCCCAACCGCAGAGAAGAAGATATCGCCTGCAACAACCGGCGAGGGACGATCAGCAGCCAATCTAAAAGTAGCCATTCTCGGCTTCGGTACGGTGGGCAGTTCCGTGACGAAGATCTTGTGTGAACTGAAGCCGAAGGGATTGGAACTGACGCACATTTTCAATCGCGACGTTGAAAGAAAACGCGTGCCCTGGGTTCCGCGGTCGGTTCAGTGGACGGAAGATTTCAACGACGTTCTTGCGTCAGGCGCCGATGTTGTTGTGGAGTTGGCGGGTGGCCTGGATCCTGCGGGAGAGTGGGTTCGCAAGGCGCTAAGCGCAGGCAAGTCGGTGGTGACGGCGAATAAACAACTCATTGCGCACCACGGTGTCTCGCTGGAGAAAATGGCGGGGACGCGCGGGTGCCACCTTCTTTACGGTGCGGCTGTCGCGGGCGGAATACCAGTGATTCCGGGTCTGCAACACGGACTTGCCGGGGATCGTCTGACGCAGTTGCAGGGAATTCTGAACGGCACGTGTAATTTCATCCTGAGCAAGATGGAGGCTGGTGCCGAGTTCAATACGGTACTTTCAGAAGCTCAGGCACTGGGGTACGCCGAGTCGAATCCCACGGAAGACGTTGCCGGGTACGATGCGCGCGCCAAGCTTGTGATCCTGATGCGGCTGGCGATGCGTGCCGATGTACATCCCGAAGAAATACCCTGCCGGTCCATCACGGATATTTCTGCCATCGACTTTTCGTATGCGAAGGATCTGGACTGTACGGTGCGACAGATTTCTCGCGCGCAGTTGCATGACGAAGGCGTTGTGGCGACGGTAGGACCGATGCTTGTGCCGAAGAGCTCTCCGCTAGCGTGGTCGCATGGGACAGAGAATATGGTGATTGCCAGCGGGCAGTTCGGCGGTGACGTGGTTTTTTCAGGGCATGGAGCGGGTGGGCATCCGACCGCGGTCGCTGTTGTTTCAGACTTGCTGGCGATTGTTCACGGATCGAGCCTGGTGGAATTGCCTAGCCGGAAGACGACGGTGGGCGGCGAATTCAAAGTGCCACATTACGTGCGGTTTGTCGTGGATGATCGTCCGGGCATTGTGTCAGAGATTGCGGGAAGCCTGGCCGAGTTCGATGTGAACATCAACGCGATCCTGCAAAAGCCGGGCCATCCAAAACATAACCTGCCGTTTGTAGTGACGGTTGAGCCGTGTGGTAGCTCTGCGCTAAAGAAGGCGCTGGCGAGAATCGCAAAGATGGATTGCCTTCGCGAAGCGCCACTTGATTTACAGATACTGGAAGGCTGACACCGAGCATCTTGGAGCCCGAGGAACTTATGCCGCGCCGTATCGTTAGTGGTTGCCGGATGTAGGAGCTGGGCCGGTTGATTCGCGGACAATCAGCTCCGGTTGCATCACAATTTCTTCAGGATACGGCTTCTCAGAATGTGCGATGCGGTCGAGCAGTAATTCTGCGCCGGCTTTGCCCATTTCGCGCAACGGCTGGCGAACGGTTGTGAGACTCGGCCGGTAATACGCTGCGCTGATAATGTCGTCGAAGCCGATGACGGAAATATCTTCTGGCACACGCAGGCCTGCATCTTGGATGGCGCGGATTGCTCCGATCGCGGATATATCGTTGAAGCAAAAAAGCGCAGTAAAGTCCCGTGTGCGGGCGAGCATTTCCTTCATGGGCAGGTAGCCCAGATCCTCTGGTGACCAGCTGTTCGTATCAAGACGAGTGGTCAATTCGGGGCGGACCTGAAGCCCCAACTCGCGCGCAACCTGCAGGATGCCGCTCCAGCGGAAATCGGAATCGACGATAACTTCCGGGCCGCGCATGAAAGCAATTTTGCGATGTCCAAGATCATAAAGATGGCGAAGCGCGAGCATGGCGGCGCGGTAGTGGTCCAGCACTATGTTGGTAACTCCAGCGACTTTTCGGTGCGCTGAAATAGCGACGACAGGGACAGTGGATTGCTCGAACTCGACCGGAGTATTCAGTAAAAGAAAGCCGTCGACGGCGCGCTCCAGCAACATTCGCGGATACTCCGCGATAAGGTCTTTGTGCCAATAGTGGCTGGCGGTGAAATAGAAATAATGGGAGCGAATCAAGTGCTGCTCCACGCCGCTCATGACAAGAGTGAAATAGCCTTCGCTTAGATCTGGTGCGATGACACCGACAGACATGCTGCGGCTCTTGCGCAGCGAGCGCGCGAAGTAGTTAGGGCGGTATTGCAGTTCGCGTGCCGCATCCATCACTCGCTGACGCGTCTCCTGCGGAATCGATTTCGCTGAAGGCGAATCATTCAAGACGAGAGAGACCGTTGTTTGCGACAGATCGAGGTGGGCTGCAAGCGTGCGCAGATTTACATGGCCAGCCTTCTTCGCGGTCGCATGCTTCTGTTTTCCGGATACTTGTTTTGCTGGCTTCGTCGATCGGTCAGCAATTGGTGAATCGCTTTTCTTGGCCATCGGACGGGGTTCCTGTGTCGACTTCTAGGTTACTCCAGTCTCCGACGGGCTGAGGGGAAAAAGTTAGGCCGTTCCGATTTCTTCATACGATCCCAGAACTTTTCCCATCGCGTTGCAAATCTCTCCTACAGTGCCATAGGCGCGAACGCAGTCCAGAATGAATGGCATAGTGTTGGCCTGGCTAAGCGAAGTTCCTCCGCCGCGAGGTTCCTTTTCAAGGATGCGGCAAAGCTGGTCAAGCGCGCGATTTAGAGTTTCGTTCGATCGTTCGGCGCGCAATTTTCGGAGCTTGGTGGATTGCGACTCGCGGACTTCTTCGCCGATATAGAGGATGGACTGCGGTTGTTCTTCGGTGCAATGTGCGTTCACGCCAACAATGATTTTTTCCCCGGCCTCCACGGCGCGTTGGTAGGCATAGCTGGATTCCGCGATCTCTCGTTGCGGAAATCCGCGTTCGATCGCGCGAACCATTCCGCCCATTGCATCCAGGCGGGAAAAATAATCCTGAGCGCCCTTCTCCATATCGAGGGTTAACTTTTCGACGAAGTAAGAGCCACCGAGCGGGTCCACAATGCTGGCCACTCCCGACTCAGACGCGAGAATCTGCTGAGTGCGGAGGGCAATGCGGGCAGCGTCCTCGGTTGGCAGCGCGAGCGCTTCATCGAAGGCGTCGGTGTGGAGCGACTGAGTGCCTCCTAGCACAGCAGCTAGAGCCTGCAGTGCCACTCTTGCGATGTTGTTTTTTGGCTGCTGCGCGGTGAGAGAAACACCGGCTGTCTGTGTATGAAAGCGCATCCACTGCGAACGAGGATTCGCTGCGTGGAAACGGGCGGTCATGAGCTGGTACCACAGCTTGCGAGCGGTGCGGAACTTGGCAATCTCTTCAAAAAAATCGTTGTGCGAGTTGAAGAAGAAACTTAATCGCGGCGCGAAATCATCGATCAGCAAGCCTCTGCGTAGAGCCCATTCCACGTATTCCACGCCGTCGTAGAGGGTGAAGGCGAGTTCCTGAAGCGCGGTCGATCCGGCTTCGCGGATGTGGTAGCCGGAGATCGAGATGGGATTGAAGCGAGGGTGGAAGACGACACCGAACTCGAGCGTATCAACGACGAGACGCATGGAGGGAGCGGGCGGATAGATGTACTCCTTCTGCGCGATGTATTCCTTGAGGATATCGTTCTGCAGCGTGCCTGAAATTTTCGCGGGATCGGCACCCTGCTTTTCCGCGGTGACGAGGTACATGGCCCACAGAACACTGGCGGGTGAATTGATGGTCATGGAGACGGTGGTCTTCTCCAGGTCGATGCCATTGAAGAGGATCTCCATGTCTTCAAGGGAGTCGATGGCAACGCCACACTTTCCTACTTCGCCCTCGCTTTGCGGGTCGTCGGAATCGCAGCCCATCAGAGTGGGCAGATCGAACGCGACCGAAAGGCCATCCCCGCCATTTTGCAGAAGATACTTATAACGCTGGTTCGTCTCTTCCGCTGTGGCAAAGCCTGAGAACTGGCGCATCGTCCACAACTTGCCGCGATAGCCCCGGGGATGAATGCCGCGCGTGTAGGGTGGCGCGCCGGGAACTCCGAGATACCTGGATTGAGCGTTGGACCAATCTGAGGGGAGGTCTGCCGGTGTGTAGAGACGATCTATCGGCTGTCCTGAGATGGTGGTAAAACGCGCTTGTCCATTTGCATCGAGATTCGTGCCACTGGCAGCGCCGATCGGCCGCTCCGGAGCGCGCTCGAGTGCGGGATTCAAATTGTCTCCGATCCAGGCTTGTTCAGCGGGAGATGGGCTCCGGTTATCGACAGCCTCTGACTTCTTCGGTTCGGGATCGGGGTGCGCTGCAAAATTGCGGGTCATGATTTGTCTTTTACTAGAGACACAAAATCACCTCAGGATAGGCTTGGCCGGTGATATCGCGCAAGCAGTCCAGATGTATTGTTTCGAGACGGAATTTATACGGATGAAACTTCTATTTCATTCATCGTTCGCTCGGAGGAGCGATCTATAAAGACTTTGCCTTGCGTGTGCGATCCCACGCCTTGGCGTACTTCCAACTGATGTAGTTGGAGTGATAGAGGTGCAGCAGAAATCCTTCGCGGCCATCGAGAAAGCCGAGGCGGAATATGTAGTTGTAGACGAAGGTTGCGAGAGGGTTGAGTAAAACATTGATCTTGAAAGCCGCCAGACCGGAGCTTGTCTTACCGGACGCGATGGCTGACTCCGCGCCGAGGGAACTGTAGCGATTCATGTGCTCGATATAATCCTCGAGCGTAGGGTAGCAATTATGGAGGATGTCTCCCTGAAGAGTCTTCTGTTCAAGGGATACATCGCTGCGGACTTGACGCATGGTTTCGTGCACGGCTCTCTCGTCGAACAAGCAACTGCCGCGCGGAAACAGTCGAAGCTTTGGGTCGGGATAATATCCTCCGTGCTTTATCCATCGACCGAGAAAGTGATTACGGCGACGGAGGAGGAATACACTTCCGGTGGTATCTCTTTCAAGAATTTCCTGAATGGATTTGGCTAGTTCCGGACTGATTGCCTCGTCGGCGTCGAGTGAAAGGATCCAGTCAGAAGTGCATTTGGCAATGGAAGAATTCTTCTGGCTCGCAAAGCCCTTCCACTCCTCAAAGAAGAATTTTGCTCCTGCTTTACGAGCAATGGACTCCGTATCATCCATGGAACCGGAATCGACTATGACGATCTCATCTGCCCAACTGACACTTGCGAGTGTGCGCTGAAGGTTGGCGCCTTCGTTTTTCGTAATCATCGAGACCGAGAGTGTCTTGCGCATTTCGGATCTTAGCTAAGGCTGATTGGATCGCTGCCGAGGTGCTCGCCGATTAGTCGTGCGACGAGTTGCTTGAGTTGTTCTCCTGTTTTGGGCAGGTAGAAGGCGCTGTCCTTCGGGTTCCAATCCAGTTTAAAGCTGGTGGAAAGCGCGGAGATCCAAATCTGTTGGACAGGGGCGTTGGGAGTGATGACGAACTTTCCGGCCGGATCTTCAAACACGATGTTGAGCACGCCGTTTTGCTCTTCGACTTCAAACCCACCCTGGTCCTCTGCCGCAAACAGAGCCTTCGTGAGATTCTCAATTGCTTTGTCAGCATTGCGCCGGAATTCGAGATCGTCGATCATTACAACAGTGTAACAAGGCGAAAGAGAACGGCTTCGGGTATCGTGCTTCTCGCATCTAAATTAAGATGCTGATCAGCATGAAGCTCAACTACCTTCTTTCGACGTGTCTGTTGTGCGCCCTTTTGTCTCCGGCCTTTGCTGCGGACGTTCCGCTTCAGCAATCTGCTCATGATCTTGTAAAGGACGTAATTTATAACGAGTTGAAAGACCGGCAGCACGAAAGCTATTGGCAGTACAACATCAAAAAGCGGATGGGCTCGGCTACGTTTACGGCTGTCCAGGTTGAGACAAAGAACGGACCTCTGAGCCGCGTTGTCACACGAGATGGCAAGCCCCTGACTGCTGCCCAGCAGCACGTTGAAGATGAGCGGGTAGCGAAACTGGTGAATAACCCGGCTGAACTTACTCGGCTGAAGCAGTCGCATGATCAGGATGAACAGCGACTGGTAAGGCTTATGGGGCTGATGAATGGGGCATTTCTGTATGAGTACGACGGGACGGATAGTGGCTTTACGCGCCTGAAATTCAAGCCAAATCCTTCCTTCACTCCTCCCACCTACGAAGCTCGCATTTTTCATGCATTGGGCGGAACCATTTGGGTAGACCCTTCACAGAAGCGGCTGGCGAGATTACAGGGTGTAATTTTGGACCGTGTGGATTTTGGCTATGGCTTATTGGGGCACATTGAAAAAGGTGGCACGTTCGAAATAAAGAGGGAGCCGGTGAGTACGAATCACTGGAGAACCTCGCAGATCGACATGCACGTTGCCGGCAAAGTGATCTTCTTCAAGACGGTGAGCAAGGACCAGAGTGAGATTCGATCAGACTTCAAGCCTGTGCCGATGGAAATAACGCTGCAGGAGGCTGGCAAGCTATTGTTACAACCGGAACAGGCGACGTAGGCCATCGCGAGGAGATTGACAGATCGCAAAAAAAGAGCGGCTCATCTTGAGCCGCTCTTTTTCAGCTTATTTCAATGGGTGATGGTCGCGTCTTCGTGCAATCTAAGGTCGCGTGAAGATGCTCCGACGTAGACGGTGCGAGTTCCCTTAGCAGTGACCCATTTGCCGTCACTGGTTGACCAGTACTGGAGGCGGCGAGTTGGGACACGCAGAGTGACGGATTTCATCTCATTTGCCGACAGGCGCACGCGGTCGAATGCTGCCAGGGAATGAATTGCGAATTGAGCACCGGCTGGAGCCTCCGACGGAGCGCCAAGATAGACCTGAGGCACCTCGTCCGACGCCACACTCCCTGTATTTTTCACTTTGAATCGGACTTCGAGGCTGCCATCTGCCTCCGGCTTTACGACGAGCTCGGAGTACTCGAATTTCGAATAAGACAGACCGTATCCGAAGGGGAAGAGCGGCTCGATCTTTTGCTTATCGAACCATTTGTAGCCAACAAAGATGCCCTCTGAGAAGATAGTCTTTCCGTCCACACCCGCCGCGGTACGTTCCGGGAAGGCGGGATCGTTGGCGGCTTCATCCTGCAAGCGAACAGGCCACGTAAACGGCAACCGACCCGCGGGAGTGGTCTTCCCCATCAGAACGTTCGCGGCCGCCCAACCGCCTTCATCACCGGTCCACCACATTTGCAGCACGGCCTTCACTTTGTTGATCCATGGAAGAGCAACCGGTTGACTGACGTTCAAGACTACGATTGTGTTTGGATTCACGGCCAGGACGTCTGCAATCAACTTGTCCTGATCTCCGGGCAGAGCAAAGTTTGGCCGACCACGGCTCCATGCAAAGACGACCGCTGTTTTTGCTTGCTTGGCCGCTGTGATTGCTGCTGCGTAGTTGGCCGCTTGTTGCTCCGGCGTTACCCAGGCGAGGCGGACCTGTGCAGGACTATTTGAAGTATCGGGAGTAATTGCAACCTTGAGTGCGTGAGGCCCTGCCGATAGGTTCAAACCGACGCGGAGATTATCAAGGCCATCGGTTGTTGGCATCACATCGTCTTGTCCCGCCTGGGTAATGTCGCCATGAATGAACATGAGTTGGGCTTCGGCAACTCTTTTGCCATCTACCCAAAGCTTGCCCCAGCACCCGAGCAATTGCAGGCTGATGCGGTACTCGCCTGCAGTGGGAACGGTGAGGGCGCCGTTCCATGTGAACTCAGAATTTGCGGGAAGAGATTTGCCGTTTGAATGAGTTAAGTTAAGCTGCGGATCTGTTTGCGTGGGCTTGCCAGGACCTGTGCGAGCCAGTCCAGGTTTACCGTCGTTGGAGAGGAATTGCGCAGGAATTGGCGTGCCGGTGAGATCGTTGGCTACTGCGTATGTCAGACGCACGGACGGATCAGACGCTGTCAGCTTCCTGATCGCCATTACCGCGCCAATCTCACGTTCGGGCAGGCCGACCGCTTTCTCTCCCGTGCTTCCCACGGCAATCGTTTGCCCTGCGCCGGGACCAATAAACGCGATGGATGCAAGGTCGGATTGCTTAAGGGGCAGGATGCCGTCGTCGTTCTTCAGCAAAACGGCGGAGTCTTCGCTGGTGCGTTGTAGGACTTTCGCGTTCTCTTCAACAGCAGATGCCGAGACGGTGTGCTTCGATTTGCCATCGAGCAAACCGAACCTTTCCATTTGCACAAGCACGCGGCCAGCGGCCTTGGTGATGGTGGCTTCGCTAATGGTTCCAGCCTCGATCTGATTTTTGAGGTTTGTTGTTGGGGAAGGTTCGGATCCTCCATCCCATGGCTTGCCAGCGGGTTCTTCGGGCAATCCATTCTTAATTGCATAATCCGAGGGTCCCGCCTCTTTTGCGGGCGGCTTTGATGGAGGCGCATTCACAAAATAGGAAGGGCCCGCCCAGAAGACATTCAACGGGCCAGGCATCTCCATATCCAGACCATTGTTGATAAAGCTCGTGCCGTGCGTTGCTCCCCAGTCCGAAGTTACAAATCCTTTGAATCCGACCTCGTCTTTCAGGATTTTGTTGAGAGTGGAATTATTGCCGCATGCGTATTCGCCGTTGATCTTGTTATAGGAGCACATGATGGAGGAGACGCCCGCTTCCGAGGCATCGGCAAATGGGGCGACATAAATTTCGTGGAGTGCCTGCTGGTCCACAAATACATTTGTGCCGTCGGTGTCATATGCAACGTAGTGCTTTGCCTGCGACATGATGCCCAGATCCTGAACACCGTGAATCATGGCTGCCGCTAATTGTCCGGTCAGGTAAGGATCTTCGCCGAAGGTGTTGTAGCCACGTTCAAACGTGATGTCGCGATCGATGTTGACGAAGGGCTGCAGGACGACGTCGATTCCATGAGACCTTGCTTCCCGTGCGATCACTTCGCCGTTGGCCTTGGCGTCCTCGCGGCTGAACGTTGCAGCAAGTCCCATGGTGGAAGTCGGCGCAGTCGATGGCACTCTTGTGAGCACGCCCGGAGGTCCATCTGCGAGCCTGAGACCGGGGATGCCAAGCCGTGGTACTCCCGGCATGTATCCAGCCTGGCCCTGAAAGGTCGTGGGATCTTCGCTGACTCCGTGGATCATGGAGATCTTCTCGTCGAGTGTCATCTCGCTGAGAAGCTTGTCGACGCGAGCGTTTCCCGTAACGACCTGCACGGTTTTTTTCGACTCTGCACCGACGAGGACTGCACCAGTTACCACTGCGACTAACGCGATACCTATCAGAAAATGTTGCCACCGACCAAAGCTGTTTGTCTCCATATCCATCCCGTGCTCCCTTGTTCGTTCGAAGGTCTTTTCGACCGGACCATTGCCCCATCAATCTGAATGCGAATGCGCCTTGGCGCAAACAACTGACCGAAGGGCATAAAAGCCCATGGCATTCAGATTGAGAGATCTTGATCCCTAGAATTTGTAAGCCATAGTACTCCTGCGAGCGCACATATGCCGGACTCCTGGATACTTTCGCAAGAGTGGCGTTTTGGGGTCGTTGCGGACGGATTAGAGTGATGGTTTCAGGCAGATCTTGAGACTATCAAGGGCGGCAAGCAACGCGACGCAGACTCGATCAATTTGAGACTCGGTGATGCGATTAAAGAAGGGAAGCGCGATGCATCTTGAAGCTTCAGCCTCAGTAACAGGCAGGTTCGCAGAAGCGTGCGCGAAGTCGCGATAGGCAGGTTGCAGGTGAATCGGTGCGAAGTACCGGCCGGATGCGATTCCCGTTGCAGCGAGTTGCCGCATTACGGAGTCGCGGTCTACTTGGGAATATTCTTCGCTGAGCCGCACAACATAAACGAACCAGCTGATTCGAGAATCGGAGAGATTGGACTGCGGAAGAATGAGATTAGTCCTCTCAGCGAGTCTGGATCGATAGCCTTCTGCGACCTGCTCGCGTCGTTTGAGAATTAGGTCAATCCGCTTTAATTGCTCGATGCCGAGCGCGCAGTTTATTTCCGAGATGCGGTAGTTGTATCCGAGTGCGGAGTGCTCGAACCAATCATCGGTTTCGCGCCGCCCCTGGTTGCGAAGCGCTCTTGCCGTTGCATCCAACTCGGAATTGTTCGTGACGATGATGCCGCCTTCTCCCGTAGTGATTTGCTTATTCGGATAAAACGCGAAGGCTCCAGCGTCGCCGATCGTGCCCACCTTCACGCCCTTATATTCCGCACCGATTGCTTCGCAGGCGTCTTCCATAATCCGCAGATTGTGCTTCTTCGCAAGATCCATGAGCGCATCCATTTCGGCCGGAATTCCGAAGGTATGGACAACCATGATCGCTCGGGTGCGCGAGGTGATGGCGGCTTCAACGCGCACTGGGCTTAGATTCAGTGTGCGCGGCTCGATATCCACGAACACGGGAGTCGCTCGAACATGTCGAATTACGTTTGCGGCGGCGATGAAAGTAAACGACGGGACAATGACTTCGTCGCCCTCGCCGATGCCAAGTGCGAGCAGCGCAAGATGCAATGCGCTTGTGCCGGAATTCACGGCGACCGCATGAGCGCAGCCTGCGTATGCTGCGATTGCAGACTCAAATTCCTTTAGCGCCGGACCGAGGCTCAGGCGCGAACCTTTTAGCACGCTGACAACGGCTTCGATTTCAGAATCCGTTATATCTGGAGCTGAAAGTGGAATAGACGCGTCATTCATCCGCGCAGATCCGATGCGTGCTTGATGAGGAGATCCTGGCCGAGCGGTGAAGAGGTGAGTACGCGGACGATGGTCTCCGATGCTCGTCCTTCTCCATACGGGTTCGTCATGCCAATAAGCGAAGTGTGAAACGCGTCGCTTCGCGCTTTGAGCAGTGCATCGCGGATGGATTCAGTGTTTGGTTCAGCATCGATCACGTTGCGGGCGCGTTCGCGACCCTTCTGCCTCATTCCAACATTCACTGTCGGAAGGCAGAATGAAGCGGTTTCCATGATGCCGCTGCTTGAATTGCCAATGAGCGCGTCAACATGGATTAAAAGACTCCAGTAGGTGAGCGCACTCATGTTCGTGAACACCTGTCCGCAGTCTCGCTTTCGCAGAAAATCCTGCGTCTGCTCGATGAGTGCACGACTACCCGCATCCGAGTTCGGGTAACAGAAGAGGATTTGACCCGGAGTAGAATCCAGAGCTTCAAACAAAGCTTCAGCTTCCGACGTGGTGTCACGAAGGATAGTCACTGGATGATACGCGACCAGCAGGGTGGGCTTTGAAAGATCGATGCCAAGCCGCTGTTCTAATTCCGAACGTGGGTAGAGAGTGTTCCGCTGCAGGTGATCCAACGACGGCGCGCCGGCGCGATGCACTCGCCACTCTTCTTCTCCCATTGAAATAACGCGCGCCTTCGCCGATTCTGTAGAGGTGAAATGGATGTGGCTCATTTTCGTGAGCGCGTTGCGAACCGCATCGTCAATAGCCCCCTCGCTGATTTCGCCGCCTTCAATGTGAGCGATTGGGATTCTGAGCGCAAGGGCGACGGCAGCGGGAGCAAGCATTTCGTAGCGATCGGCAATCAGGAGCAGGAGGTCGGGTCGCATTTCGCCCAGCAGATCCGCGAGGCTCAGCGTGGCCACGCCGATCGTCTTTGCCATGCCCACATCGGTATCTGAACTTAGCAGGCACTCGATACGGCCTGCGATCGGGAATCCATCTTTCTCGATTTCGCGAACTGTCATGCCAAATTCGGGAGAGAGATGAGAGCCGAGAACGATCAATTTCAGATCCACATCTGAGTGGGCGCGCAGGCCGTGGAGCGGCCAATATAAGTGGCTGTAGTCTGCTCGCGAGGTGGTGACAACGGCGATCTTTCGTTTCATAGGAGAACTACGAAGTAGCGTGTTCGGCGATCTCAAATTCCGGTATCAGGCTTTGCAGCGCTGCCATCAATCTTTCTTCGTCATATGACTGCACACTTTGCTCCAATTCAGAGATGCAGGAGTGCAGGAACAGTGGGTCAACCGCTGACGATTCTAAAACAGTGAAATCATCGTATGTCGTTGCATTGCGGAGTTCGTCTTCTGACATCAGTTCTTCCGAAAGTTTGTCGCCGGGCCGCAGGCCAGTGAACGCAATCTCGATGGGGTGGTTGCTCAAACGCTGAATCATCTGATGGGCGAGGTCCGAAATCCGGATTGGATCTCCCATGTAAGGCAGAAGTATTTTCGCGGGCAATGGAAACGACGCCGCTCGGAGGATATTAAAAGTTGCTTCCATGAGCGTGATGAAATACCGGCAGACAAGGGGATGTGTGACGGTGACGGGTCCGCCGCTCTCGATTTGTTCGAGGAAAAGAGGGGAAACGCTGCCTTGTGAGCCGAGAACATTCCCGAGGCGGATCGACGTCATCTGCGTATCCGGTGTGCCAAGACTTGCCAGCACCTGTTCCGCAACACGTTTGGTTGCTCCCATGACCGAGATCGGATTTACCGCCTTGTCAGTGGATATGAGAACAAGCTTGCGCGTTTGCTGACGTACTGCAGCCCTGGCGAGAGTGTATGTACCCACAGCGTTATTCGTGACGGCGGCGAAACGATTCTGCTCGAGCAGTGGGACGTGCTTGAAAGCGGCCGCGTGAAAAATTGTGCCCGGCGAGTAGCGATCGAGCAAGTGATCCAGCAGACCAGCTTCGCACACATTGCCGAGAACAGGGACTATGGTCGTCCTGTCGCTCGGGAGTTTCGACAATCGCAGGTACAGGCGATAAAGAGCGTGCTCGGATAACTCCAGCAGAATGAGATAGCGCGGCCCCATGCTGAGAATCGCAGCGGCGAGCTCTGAGCCGATGGATCCGCCCGCCCCCGTGACCAGCAACGACTTGCCTTCAACGTCGCTTCGCACAATAGAGTAGTCGACTGCGGCTTGTGGGCGGGTCAGGAGGTCTTCGAATCGGAACTCTGTCTCTTGGCGGGCGTTCATCTCACATTCGATTATAGGAGTTCGTTTCGCAAACGCGGCGACCGGCAAGGGGCAGGCTTTCGATTCACGCATAAAGATCTCGCGTTGAACAACTTGGTTCCCAGCCCGTTGGGGGCACGGCACGCCACCTGCCAGGCACCGATAATGAGCATGTGAGCCACCTTCCCAAACCAGAATCGCGTAACGCCAGTCTACTACGCGAATATCTTACCTATCTGCGCGTGGACAAGGGCCTGCGCCCGTTGACCTGCGAGGCGTATGAACGCGATCTGTCCATGTTTTCTGAAGTACTCGAGGCGTCGAATTCCTTGCTGGCAACCGCGAGGCAAGCAGATGTCGCGGGATTTCTGGAACATCTGAAAAAGCATGGAGTGGAAGCCAGGTCGATTGCTCGAAAACTCTCTTGCCTGCGCGGATTTTATCGGTGGATGCTGCTCGATAAGCGCATCGGCCATGATCCGACGGTGAATCTGGAGTCGCCCTCGACATGGAAGGTGCTTCCAAAGTCGCTTGCTGAATCCGAAGTGACAGCGATGCTGGATCGCACTTCGATAGCTGCAGTTCATCCGCAGCACGATGCGACCGCGCTTCGCGACAATGCGATCCTGGAGCTGTTATATGCAGCGGGATTGCGTGTTTCTGAATTGACCGATCTCGGTGTCGCCGATCTTTCGCTCGATGAAGGACGGGTTCTGGTGCGCGGCAAAGGGGATAAAGAGCGCGTGGTGCCGATAGGGGTATCCGCCATTCGAGCGCTGTCGCAATATCTTGAAAATGGCCGTCCGGAGTTGGCGAAGACGAGCCGAAAGTCCGATGCTCTAAGGCTGTTTCTTTCTGTTCGCGGACATGCGCTCACGCGGCAGTGGATATGGCAGTTGGTGAAATCGGCGGATGCTCATGCGAGCCCGCACATGCTTCGACACAGTTGTGCCACGCACATGGTGGAACATGGTGCTGATCTGCGTACTGTGCAAACGCTGCTTGGTCACGCGGATATTGCGACTACGCAGGTCTATACGCACGTTGCGCTTGGCCGCCTGAAGGCGGTGCATCGCGCGCATCATCCGCGTGCGCGTCGCACGGATACGCAGCAGGGTGAGCAGTCATGAGCGACAACCCTAAGAGCGATGTCCTGGTCGAAGAGTTTCTCTCGGTTCTGTCGTATGAGCGCAATGTATCGCCCCATACCCTGCGTGCTTACAGACGCGAGCTTACCGATTTTTCGGCGTATCTTGTGGCACACGGTTCGCCCGCCATGCGAAAGGTGGAGCATCAGCAGATCCGTGCATTCCTGGGAACGTTATATGACCGGGGCCTATCGAAAGCTTCCGTAGCGCGCGCCTTGGCGGCAATTCGCGCATGGTTTCGCTGGTTGGCCAAGACAGGCAGGGTAGAGCAGAATCCTGCAGCGCTGGTATC
Source organism: uncultured Acidobacteriaceae bacterium (assembly GCA_963797255.1). Lineage (GTDB taxonomy): Bacteria > Acidobacteriota > Terriglobia > Terriglobales > Acidobacteriaceae > JANXZS01. The sequence continues at coordinate 34,835 of CAWCOV010000035.1, read as the reverse complement.
GACCCCCAAGTTGCCAAAACATCTTCCGCGTGTCCCGAACATCGAGCAGATGAATCGCGCCGCCGATCACATTGGAGAGGGCGCTGCAGCGTGGCCGGAACGGGACCGGGTGATCTTCGAACTCCTTTACGGATGTGGGATTCGTAACGCTGAACTGGTGGGCATCAATCTGACGGACATCCACTGGGCGAATGAAGCCATCCTGGTGCGGGGGAAGGGCCGAAAAGAGCGCTATGTGCCTTTAGGCGATGTTTCCGCGCAGGCCTTGCGTGCCTACCTGCCTGAGCGCGAAGCGCGTCTTGCTTCTGCAAAAAAAAGTTCTGAGGCCCTCCTTCTCGGGCTGGATTTGAAAGGCAATGGACGCCTGACTACGCGGAGTATCCAACGAATCGTGAAGCGGCTGGCGATGGCTCAGGGGCTGGCGGCGGACGTTCATCCCCACACTCTGCGGCATGCCTTCGGGGCGCATATGCTGGAGGAAGGCGCAGATTTAAGGGCTATTCAGGAGTTGATGGGTCACGCGAGGCTGTCCACCACGCAGCGCTACACGCAGATCACAAATAACCAGATAACTGCGGTTTACGACCGGACGCATCCCCGGGCCAAATAGAGGCCTGAAATCGATCAAAATTCACCTTTCGAGCACCGTTTTGCGAGGATATGCCAAAGATAACAAGCAAGTTGGCATCACTGCCCTGCAGCAAATCGCCAACTAAACTAAACTAGTAGGTATAGCTTCGGCAGGGCTGTGCGTTGCGGTCGTTTCTGGAACAGACGACCCCTGCGCTTCAATTGAGAGCCATCCCGTAAAGGACCACCCATTGATCGGTAGTGTACTCACAAAAGTTTTCGGAACAAGCAACGAACGTGTTGTGAAGCGCCTTCTTCCAATGGTGGAGGAGGTCAATGCGTTTGAAGCCTCCATCCACCCGCTCACAGATGAGCAATTGCGTGCCAAAACGACGGAGTTCCGTGGCCGCATTCAGTCCCGTTTAGAAGGCATTGAAGATGCTGCCGAGCGAAAGACTGCGGAGAAGCAGGTATTGGAAGAACTGCTTCCGGAGGCCTTTGCCATAGTTCGTGAGGCTGGCCGCCGCGTATTAAAAATGCGCCATTTCGACGTGCAGATTATTGGCGGCATCGTTCTCCACCAAGGCAAGATTTCTGAAATGAAAACCGGCGAAGGAAAAACGCTGGTGGCGACATTGCCTTGCTACCTGAATGCGCTCGCCGGGCACGGTGTTCACGTCGTCACGGTGAACGACTATCTGGCCAAGCGCGATGCTGAGTGGATGGGCAAGATTTACGAGTTTCTTGGGCTGACGGTTGGTGTGATTGTTCACGATCTGGACGACGCCCAGCGTCGAGATGCCTATGCTGCCGACATAACTTACGGCACCAACAACGAATTTGGTTTTGACTACCTGCGCGACAACATGAAGTTCGAGCTGAAGGATTGCGTGCAGCGCGGACACCACTACGCGATTGTCGACGAAGTGGATTCTATTCTTATTGACGAAGCGAGAACGCCACTCATTATCAGCGGTCCAACCGATCAAACGACGGACAAGTATGTCCGCGTGAATCGCATTATTCCCGCGCTGGTAAAGGGTGAAGAGATTACGCAGGGTGAGGACAAGATCCTTACTGGTGACTACGTGGTCGATGAAAAGCACCGCACCATCAGCGTCACGGATGAGGGCTGGGAAAAGATTGAGAAGTTGCTCGGCATCGGAAACATTGCCGAGGTGGAGAACTGGGAGCTCAAGCACCACGTTGAGACTGCCATCAAGGCCCATTCGCTTTATCGTCTCGACGTGAACTATGTCGTCAAGGATGGCGAAGTCCTGATCGTGGACGAGTTCACGGGCCGCCTTATGCCCGGACGCCGCTGGTCAGACGGATTGCACCAGGCCATTGAAGCGAAAGAGAACGTAAATATCCGCCGCGAAGATCAAACGTTGGCGACGATCACTTTTCAGAATTACTTCCGGCTTTATTCCAAACTCTCCGGCATGACGGGTACCGCCGAAACGGAAGCAGCGGAATTCGACAAAATCTACAAGCTCGAAATCGTTGTGATCCCGACGAACCAGGTGATGCGGCGAATTGAGAATCCAGACGTCGTGTTCCGGACGGAGAAGGAAAAGTACTACGCGGTAGCAGATCAGATTTCGGAACTCCACGACAAGAATCAGCCAGTGCTGGTGGGTACCACGTCGATTGAAAAGTCGGAGATACTTTCGGGAATCCTGCAGCGGAAGGGCGTCAAGCACGTTGTATTGAACGCCAAGTATCACGAGCGCGAAGCGGAAATTGTTGCCCAGGCGGGTCGCTTGGGAATGGTCACGATCGCTACCAACATGGCGGGTCGAGGCACGGACATTCTGCTCGGCGGAAACCCTGAGTTCATGGCCAAGCAACAGCTTGTGAAAAAAGGTCAGGCGCGCGCTGTGAGTGCTGCCGAAGGAGCAATTTCGCCCAGCGCCGGACCCGGAATGACGCGGTTCTACTACCAGGGACAGGAATTCGAATCGACGCAAGGGGATTGGGATGCGGCGATCTCGCAGCACGCAACGATTGCGTCGCAGGATCATAACGCCGTGGTTGGCGCCGGTGGACTGCACATCATCGGCACGGAGCGCCACGAATCACGGCGCATCGACAACCAGCTTCGCGGCCGTGCCGGAAGACAAGGCGATCCCGGTGCTTCACGCTTCTACCTGTCGCTTGAAGACGACCTGATGCGTATCTTCGCCAAGGAGTGGGTTTCCACGCTTCTGCAAAGGCTGGGGATGGAAGAGGGCGTACCGATTGAGTCCGGCCTGATTTCGCGAAGAATTGAAGCGGCGCAGAAGGCGGTCGAAGCGCAGAATTTCGAGTCACGCAAACACGTTCTTGAATACGACGACGTGATGAACAAGCAGCGCGAGGCCGTCTACGGTTTGCGTAAGCAACTGCTCGAAAATGTTGAACAGAAGGAACTGATCCTTGAGGACTACACTGCGGGAACGTTGAGTGCGATTCTCGATGCCACGGCGCCGGAAAATGTGCATCCGGACCAATGGGACGCTGCCGCGCTCAAGACAAAACTGGTCGAACAGTTTGGCCTTGACCCGGTCGCCGAGGGAGTAAATGTCGCGGAGTTAAGCCGCCACGAACTCGGGGATGAGATTTTCAATCGCCTGAAGTCGAAATACGAGAGCAAGGAACAGATTCTCGGCGAACAAGCGATGCGGTACCACGAACGCATGGTAATGCTGAGTGTGCTCGATGGCTTGTGGAAAGACCACCTGCTTGCGATGGATCATCTGCGGGAAGGTATCGGTCTCCGCGGGTATGGACAACAGGACCCGCTGGTCGCATACAAGCGTGAATCTTTCGACGTGTTCGAAGCGATGATGACGCGCTTCCAGGAAGACACGGTCCGTTACCTTTTCCTGATGCAGATTGTGGGGCCGGATGGTCAGCCGGTAACGGAAGTTCCTCGTCCGCGCACGATCGAAGGACAGAAACTTTCTACCAACGGATCGCACGCGCCCGAGCCGCAAGAGCGCGAGATTCCTGTCCCGGTTCGCCAACCTTCTACGACGATCGATCAGTTGGAGCAGGAGTTTGAGCGCAAGAAGAAGCGCGAATTGGAAGTTGCGCGTCAGGCCGGTGGCGGCATGCCGGAAGTTGCCCAGCGACGCACAGGCGAGAAGGTTGGCCGCAACGATCCTTGCCCATGTGGCTCAGGCAAGAAGTACAAAAAGTGCCATGGCGCGGACGCGTAAACCGAAGTGACGAGTGGGCCTTCGTCATTTTCAGGCTAGAGTTGGGGTTGCTTTGCGGGTATCGCGTCAAATGTAAGATCATTTGCCGCGCTGCCCGTCCGCAGTTTCCAAAGGTCGAATAACCGTCCATAGCTCAGCGTCATAAACGCACTATCTTCAACGTCCAACTTTTTTGCCGTCTCATCGATCCATTCTGCCGGACCTTCCAGTTCGGCGAATACTCCAATGGGCGTCACATCTAATACGCAGTGGCCCGTATCGTCCGCCCACTCTGTCCGCCATTTTTCGTATGTGAATGCCTCCCGCAATCCGAGGTGTTTGAAGATCAAGGCAATCGCTTCTCCGTCTTCGACCACGGTTTCGGTCTCAATCCGCTGTTTGTGGCGCGCCTCGGGCGAATTGTCTGGCGGAAAGGCTTTGTGGGTGATCACCCACTTTGGCCCGTATTCCCTGATCCGCAGGATTTCGCCGTTGCTGCGAAGTTTGCGATCCGGATAGTCGTAGAGCACGTTGCGTTCGAAGGTCTTCTCCGTTTGTTTGCGAAATCCGGCTGAGAGAAGCTTCGCCTCAAGAGCATCTTCGTTGGGAACGCGGAATTTGATCTCTGTCTCAATCGATGGCATAGGGGCGAGTATATGCCAGATGCGGCAGGACGGGGAACGCCTTGCCACAGGGCATAATAGAACTGGAACTCCGGAAATCATGGGCATGGAAACGCTGCGGCTGGCTGTTGCGGCCAACGATCTGCAATCGGAAGTGTCACGGTCTTCGCTGCGGCGGGCTGCCGCTATCCTGCGGGACGGCGGCACGGTGGCATTTCCCACGGAAACGGTCTATGGATTGGGCGCGAATGCACTCAATGCGGATGCGGTCGCCGCCATTTTCCAAGCCAAGCAGAGGCCGCGTTGGGATCCTCTGATCGTGCATATCGCTGACGAGGAGATGTTGGGCCGCGTAGCCACTGACCTTCCAGATGCAGCAAATCTGCTTCGTGCAAAGTTCTGGCCGGGGCCGCTTACTTTGCTGCTGCCGCGATCTCAAAATGTGCCTGCTCTTGTCACTGCGGGGCGCGATCGAATTGGCGTTCGCATGCCGTCGCATCCGGTGGCGCTTGAACTGATCCGGCTTGCGGGCGTGCCCATCGCCGCTCCCAGTGCTAATTCTTTTGGCCACACCAGCCCGACGACTGCACAACATGTGCTCGACGATCTGGCGGGAAGGATTGATGCGGTGATCGATTCAGGGGAGACCACACACGGACTTGAGTCGACGGTCGTGGACGTGTGTGAAGATCCGCCGCTGATCTACCGGCCAGGTGTGATCACATTGGAACAAATTCGTGCGTTGTGCCCGGGAACGCAGCTGTATGAGCCTCCGTTATCGGAAAACCAGGAACAGGAATCGTTGCCCTCTCCAGGCGTGGGACTTCGGCATTATGCGCCGCGAGCAAAGCTCATACTCCTCGAAGGAGACCAGCGTCCATCGGATTTCGCATTTCTTATGAGCACAGCGTTGGCCGACGGAGAGCGGGTGGGACTGATGCTTCCGGACGGCTTTCCGGCTGCGGATCAAGCTGCTGTTGTGTTCCGATGGGGCCGATGGAGCAACCAGGAAGAACTGGCACATCGACTTTTCGCGGGGTTGCGAGAACTCGATGCTGCGAACGTTACGGTCATCCTATGTCCGCTGCCTGCATCCACGGGGATAGGGACGGCCATTCGCGACCGCCTGCTAAAAGCCGCAAAATAAACCCGACGGAGCATCGCACTTACTTTCAGGGCTGTGCTTCGTTCGCCTTATACAGATACTTGATGCTGGATTTGTAGATCAATGTTCGACCGCTGTTTCGAACCTTGATAGCATTGCGGTCATACCATTCAATGCAGCCCTCAATGCGCTCTCCGTCTTCCAGCACAAAGACCATGAGGGTCTGAGATTGCATCTGCTTCTGAAAATAAAAAGCCTCTGCGTGGGAAGCGTCGTGCCAGGCTGCGGGGGCGTCATGTGCCATCTGGTGCGTCAGCATTGGAGAAGGTTCGCGGCGAACCGCTCTGTGATTGCCTCCATTGTCTGGCATAACCGGACGGACGAGCCTGCGTGGCCCGATGCCCGTGGCAGGGACAGTTGCGGCATCTCTTGGGGGTTCTGGCGCAGAGACAGGCTTGGTGACACGCTTTTCGCGTGTTCCGAAAGACGGAAGCGGTTTAAGATTGCCCATCGTAATTGTGTAGCTCTTCAGGTTGGATGCAACTGAGGCAAAAAGAGTTCGGCTGATACCGATAGCTCTTGCCGGCACAGTCACCCGTACTTCCCTGAAATTCCTAAACTTTTGTGATCTGGCTGTATCCTACCCCGCGGCCCCGGTCCCATCCATCAAATTCGGGTGAAACTCCCGATGTCGGATTCCCAGGACGAAAAGAATCAGGAAGAAGCGAGTTCCGTCGCAAACGCGTCCAGCGATAGGGAACGGAGCAGGTTGCGGCGCATTCCCATTTCTACCTGGTGAATGCCTCGCGAGGCGGCCTCTATCCACTCGAGGGTGGAGTTGGCGCTCAGCCGGGTTAATTCTGGCAGCAGATCGATGTTTCGCACCAGGTTTGGTGCATTTGATTGCAAGAGCAACAGGTCTTCCAGCAGGCTGGTGAGGGCCCGGAGCAGCGCAGATGTCTTTTGCTGGCCTTCCGCGCCGGCGCGGTAGGTTTCTGTCATACGAAAAAGCGCGGAATGGTCGGATTCATCCAAGGCGTTTTTCAGCATGAGCAGCGCGTCTTGTCGGCTTGCTACGTAGGTGGGCAGATCAAATCCAAGTGCGCGGCCGACGGCCCCTTCCGCCAGTCGTGCGACCAGGCTGCGCTGCGCGGGTTTCCAGTCGGGGTGGCGCTCCGCGAGCAATGCTTCGAGCTTTTCAGTTGGCAGCGCGCCCAACCTGTAAACGATGCACCGGGAACGAATGGTCGGGAGAAGTTCACCGGTATTCTCCGCGAGCAAAAAGATGCTGGCGAAGGAGGGGGGCTCCTCCAAAACCTTCAGCAGAGAATTGGCTGCTTCCTTCATAAAGGCGGTGGCCGTGAAGATGTAAATGGCGTGCCTCGCATCCGAGGGAAAGCGATACATTCCATGGATAACGCTGCGCACCTGGCCCATTTTGATCAGCAGCTGCGGTGGATCAGGCGGAACGACGATTACGTCCGGATGGGTCTGGATCAGGATGCGGGTATCCTTTTTATCGGCGTCACGCATCTCTTCTCGGGCTGCAATGGCTTCCTGCACGCGCAGGTCGAGCGGGGCGGATTCCGCGATGCGGACACAGTTGCTGCACTCGCCGCAAAAATCAGGGAGCCCGTCCGTCACCGGTTGGCGCAAGCAGTTGATGGCCTGGGCCAGCATGATGGCCAGGGTGTACTTTCCGGAGCCTTTTGGTCCGGCGAGAATGAGTGCAGGTGGAATTCTTCCTGCGCGGATACCTTCGCGCAGGTGGCGAACTGTTGCCTCGTTTCCCAAGAATGCGTCAAAGCCCACGTTTGAATCTCGCTCTGCTTGATGGCTGTTATGCAGTGACTATTTCAGTTGAGACTAGCAGAAACACGGGACTGCCAATCGGGCCTACTGCGACGCTGCTGTCGTCGGAGCTGGCGCGGCTGGTGGTGTAGTGGCCGGTGTGGCGGCGGGTTGAGGAGATGACCATGTCATGGTATCTACCGCATTGGGATCGTCGCGCAGCTTCAGATACAAGGCATGACCGCGTGCAGCGGGAACCACCAAAGTCTGCTCGACAAAGCCCTCCGGCACTGCGGCCGCGTCTGTAAAGTCTGCATTGGTGCTGACTGACTCAATTAAAAACAGCTTTTCTCCTGTGATGGTGCATTGCCGGTTCGGCATGGCGGCGCAATGCACATCCTTGATGATGGGGATGCGGACAAGGTTGACGAGCGGCTGCCAGTCTCCAGTTGTCCCATCCTGAAGAACCGGCCTCATCTTTAACGGCCCAAATGCCGATGGCCCCAGGTGCCGCATGGGATCGAGAACAGCCAGTTCAGTCTTAGTGTCCTGCATGGTCAGATTGCCGTCCGCTACGGTCAAGAGCACGTGAAAGGACTCGTCAAGGGTCGCGACTTCGACCTTTTCAGTCGGAGAAAAATTCTCAGGGACCTGGGCCTTCAGGAAGAAGTTCAAGCGTCCTTCCTGGGGCAGTTCGTCCGCGCCGCCCAGCTTGATAATCGCGGTTGCCGACGTCGGATCGACCTGCACGCTCTTGCTGATGAGTTTTACGCTTGGACGAGGCTGATCGATCGTGGTGCTCAGTTTGAGAACCCTGCCGTCTTTCAGCGTGACCTGCGCTTCAATGGTCTCGCCTGCCGTCAGCGTGGATGCCGCATCTTTCGTGACCAGAGTCAGTTCATCTTTTTGATGTGCACGGGAGAGCGTTCCGGGCGCGAAATGCAGGCCTTTCAGTTCCACATCTTTCACCTGGTCGAGCCGCGTTCCCTTAAGGATGCCATCGCTGTCACCAGCATGAAGTCGAAGCGAATCCAGGCTGCCTGCCTCGGCATACGTATGGATCGTGACTTCGTCCACATTGGGATTGCCGAATTTCTTGATCAGCACATAGACAGACCCGGGAGTTGAGTTTTCCAAAGGTATGCCGACCTGCAGTTCGTCTGGCTTCTCCTGCTTCCATGAGGCATCCAGCCGAGTGCCCTGGGCAGTGCGGATGGAGACATTTTCCACGCATGCCGCCTGGCTCGACTGCAGATTGAGCGTATCCAGCCTGCCGACGATTAAAGCACTGGCGTCCTTTGATGGAACGATCCACCGTCCACGTTGCTGGGCACTGCGAAGGCGAAACGACGGGCCTTCCAGTGGTTGGAATCCCCAGAAACCATGCAGCGTGCCGGTCAAGTCGTCGTCGAGCGTGTCCGGCTGAATGGAGCGGGTGTCGACCACGATGCCGCCCCGTGTCGGATCAACTTTCGCGGGCAGATCGATCCCCGGACTGCCACTTCCCTTCGTCTGGAGATGCAACTTGAAATCGTGTGCCAGTTCGCTGGCGAAGACCAAAGGTGCTCCGTCAATGGGAAGGACCAAGTCTGGTCGACCAGCACAGAATGCCTGGTGCGGATCTACCGGACGCAACGGCGGAAGAGGAGAAGCGCCAACTGGAGGTAGTCCTACAACCATGACCGACTTGGGATTTCGGAACGAAGGCGGATTATTCAGCCGCAGGTTAAGTTTGTCGCCCTTGGGAAGCGCGAGAGCGGGTATGTACTGATATTGCGCCGTGTGCGCGGCACTTAGAATCCGTATCGTGTCCACGATCGCGCCCACATAAGGACTGAAGTACCCGGCACCTACCGTCGGCACTAATGCGAGATGCGAGACGAGATCAACATTTGTTCCCGAAGTGATGCGGGCGACCATGGTCTCGGTGTGGGCATCGTCGAGCACCAGGGAATCAGAGTTCTGCGTCAGGCACGGCACCTGCTGTGAACTCGGCTTGTCAAAGCACTCGTGATCCAACTTGATGTTAAGACTTCTTGCCAGCAGGATGGTCCGTTCATGTAGTTCGGTGCTGGGATCGGCGGAGATTTCGCGCAATAGCACCAGGTATTTCTCGAGGCGAATCCTGTCCAGGCTGGCCTGCTGCAGATCCTGCGCCGCGCGAACGAATGCGCCGGGTTTTCCGCGTACAGCGTTACGAAGCGTATTGAAGTCGCCGCCAGTCTCCGGCGCAAGGAAAATCAGGGCCTGTTCCGCTTCATCCGGAACCACGACGAAGACGCCCTCTTCCCGTACCCCCTTCACCCACGTCTCCACCTTGGTGAACCATGTCGGAGGCGGAGGATTCGTAGCCCCGCGCAGGAAGGCCACAATCATGACGTAATGAGTGGACTGGCTTTCGGGCAATTGAGGATGGATCCACAAGCGATCGCCGGGCAGAAGATTGGGAACATGTGAGATTGGAAGAGTCTCGCCGGCGCGCTGCACTCGTACGTCAACCGCCGGTCCGGAAAGATCGAACGCCGCTGTTGTAGTAGACTCGCCCCATGCGCATGGCATCGCGAGCAGTAAAATGCCTGCGAACCAACGCAATCTTCGGAATATCAAATGCATATCTCTAATTTAAGCCAAATCCAGCGGCTGTGATGCCCCGGTACCGCCAATGGAAACGTTTCCACAGCAATCGGTCCTCTAAATCCTGAAATATGAATGCTTCGCGGGCAAGGGATTTGAGGACAGCTTTGTTTTGCCTCTCTGAGGCAGCTAAAATGGAACGTGAATAGCGTTTCGTCCGCATCAGACACCTATAAGCCCGCAACCCAGAGTGTATCGACTCTGGAAAACTGGAACTAAGTTGATTGAGGAGAAGCACTTGGAAATTTCTTCGTCCGGGATCGCCCAGATCTTGGAACCGTTTCGTCTTTCCCCAGAGTTTCGTACTCGCGTTTGGGGATTCGAGGATCTCACGCCCTGGTTCAATGTGAAGGCGGAGGGAGATCCAATTGGCGAGGTCTGGCTCACAGGCGACACGTGCGTCGTCGAAACAGGATCGCACGCCGGTAAGCAGTTGCGGCAGATGAACCAGGAATTCGGCGATCAACTGGTTGGTTCCGGCCATCAGGGGGAGGGTTTCCCGTTGCTGGTAAAGGTGCTCTTTCCCCGGGAGAAGCTCAGCGTGCAGGTGCATCCCGACGACACATTGGCTCAAAAGTATGGCCAGCCCCGCGGCAAGACGGAGTGTTGGTATGCACTCGGCGCTGAGCCTGGAGCGGCGGTTGCCGTTGGGTTCAAGCCGGGAGTAACCCACGAGCAGGTTCGAGAGGCGATCGAAGACGCGACGCTCGAAAATCTGCTGGACTACCTTCCGTTTTCGAAGGGCGAAATGATCTTTGTCGATGCGGGGACGGTGCATGCCATTGGACCCGGTTCCGTGATCCTCGAGACACAGCAGAACAGCGATGTGACCTACCGCCTATACGACTATGGACGACCGCGCGAACTGCACATCGAAAAGTCTCTCGAAGCAATGCGGTCTTCTACCCGCGCAGGAAAAGTTCCGGCGAGGGTGGAGGGCAATCACATCACGCTCATCGACGAACACTATTTCCGGGTGGACTCGTTCAAACTTGAAGGCATAATAAGCTCCCAGGAACTTGCGGTTAGCGATACGAATTGCGTTCAGATTTTCTTTATCGTTGATGGCCAGGCGAGTGTTAGAGGCGAAGGTTTCGATGCGTTTCCATTTGGCCGCTGTCAAGTTGCAGTGATTCCAGCCTCTGCCGGACCATGGAATCTGCATTGCGAAAAGAGTGTAGAAATCGTTCGTATGGTGCCGAAGGGATAGCAGAATGGCATTGGATTTTCGTAGCGAGATCGCCGCTTACATTCGAGGCGCGGCATTGCCGGAAGACAAGTACGGACACCAGCCACGGCTCTATGCGCTGACCCAGCGGATTGGTGAGGGAATGGCGTATGACGACGACGTTGTTTATGCGGCGGCATGGCTGCACGATCTTGGAGTTTTCGTGGGGCATCGCCCCGAGGATCCCGAAAAGCTGGCTAAATGGGATCACGTGATTTACACAATGAAGGAAGTGCCGGCAATTCTGGTGCATTGCGGCTTTCCGCAGGAGAAAATTCCGGCGGTGCTGGAGGTCATACAGAATCATCAGCCCAAAGACGAACCTGCGACGGTGGAATCCACCATTCTTCGCGACGCAGACATTCTTGAACAGTTGGGGGCGATCGGGATACTTCGAGGAGTAAGCAAAGTGGGGCGGGATACGCGCTTCCAAACCTTCACTTCAGCCATTCAGAACCTTAAGCGGAGTCTTCAGGACCTCCCGTCCAGATTAAAATTGGAGAGTTCGCGTAAATTGGCAGCCCCCAAAATAAACTCGCTGGCTTCATTCCTGAGTGCTGTAGAGGAAGAATCGAAACCGGAACTCTTTTAGTGCTGGACATTCATATTTGTTTCCCAGCGCCTTCTAACGACTTTTGAAACCAAAACGCCGGTGACTATCCACAGATGAATACTGTGCTTGCCGCAAGTCCCGAAGTCCTCGATGATCACAAGAACTTTCGCACGATATTAGGAGTGAAGTTCTTCGTCGGCGATGCGCCAAGCGCCATTCGACGACTAAGTTCCGGTGGACTGCTAGTTGTTCCAGCTGCGCCCGCACTCAAAAACCTTCCGCACGACACTGCATATCGAGAGGCGCTCCTCGGTGCCGATATCGCAATCACAGACAGCATCTTCATGGTCCGATTGTGGAACCTGCTGGAGAGGGATTCCATACGCAGGCTCTCGGGTCTTGAATACCTTCGCGTTCTGCTGCAAATGCCGGAGATCCGCGCCCCACGCGGAACCTACTGGATCATGGCGAATCCTGACAGCGCGCGGAAGAATGTGGATTGGCTGAATGCGGACGGTGTCGAGGTGACACAGGATGATGTTTATCTTGCGCCTTTTTATGGCAGCCGGATTGACGATCAGGACCTGCTTGCGCGGCTGAACGAACGCACGCCTCGGCACATTATTGTCACGATTGGTGGGGGAAACCAGGAACGGCTTGGGCTGTATCTCAAGCAGAATCTCGGATACCAGCCGACGATTCATTGTATCGGCGCCGCAATTGCTTTTCTCAGCGGCGACCAAGTGCACATCCCGAACTGGGCGGACCGGTGGGGCCTGGGATGGCTGCTGCGCAGCGCCTCGAGGCCGCGACTTTACGTTCCGCGCTACTGGGATGCGCGCAAGCTTTTGCCGCTCATGCTGCGATATAGGAACCGATTGCCGATTGATTGAGATTCGTCTGAGAGTTCGGATCGTCGAGTTTGTTGATTATTTTCTGAACGACCAAGACAAAATCTAGCGCGTCATGAGAGCGACGCCGCAGCACACAAATATGGCCGCGAGCCATCGGCGACGATTCACATTCTCATGTAGAAAAAACTTGGCCGCCACGGCATTGCTCACGAAGGTGAGGGAAGCGGATGCCGGGGCTATGAGGCTGACATTCGCATTGCTCACCGCAAAGAGCAATGAGAAAAAGCTGAGTGCCATGCAGATAACGCCCAGCACAAACCTGAAGCTTCCCACGACCGCGCGTATTGCTCCAGTCAAGCCGTGTTCCGCCCGTATGACGTCGAGATCGCCGATCTTACGCATTGCTGAAGCTGTGAGCACATCGCCCGCAGTTGCGGTAAGCACGATGGCAGCGATCATCAAAGCGCTGTTGAGCGCAGAGCTGGTCATGATCGTCCAACCTTTTCGGCATCGGAAAGCGCCGCAGATTCAGCAGGGGAATGGTCAGTATACGAAGGGCCTTGGGTAACGAAGCCCACGCCGAGCACGATTAACAAAATGCCCGCCCATCGAAGCGGAGAAATCTGCTCGTGCAGCCAGAACTTTGAAAGCAGCGCGACGACCACGTAACCCAATGCGGTGGAAGGAAGCACAAAGGTCAGGTCTGCCCAGGAAAGCGCAGTGAGATAAGAAGCAAAGAAACAGAGGAGCAGGAGAATGCCGGAAATCACCCAGGGGTTTGCCACCGCGTGAACCAGGCTGCCGAGGTGATGAATTGATACAGGGCCGAAATCCTTCATGCCGCGGCCCAGGAATGTGTCACCCACTGACGCGCTCAGCATGACAGCGGCGAGCACCAGGTATCGGCGAAACGTCATGGTGGAACTCATGGTCTTCTTCATTTTTCAGAGTGCGCAAATATTCAACGTTTCTGAATTAACCAAGCTGCAGTGAAACCCAATGGAAAAGCGGTCAGCACGGATCCGCTGACCGCTTCTCTTTCGGCTTAACGCGGTACCGATCTACACGTTTGCTTTCGCAGTGGCAGCGTGTGCCGCCTGCGTTTTGCTGTCGCGTACTACCTTATTGCGTGCTGCGCGAAGTTTCAGGAAAGCCTTGGCTTCGACGTAGAGACGAGGTAGATCGCGGTTGACAGCAGCCTTCCACACAACTCGGAAGGCGGCCTTGGGCCGGAAATAATACTCGTCGTAGAAGCGGTGCACCATCTCCAGAACGTATTCCTTCGGCAGGCCGGGGTACTCGATATGCGCCATCTGGTGGCCGCCTTCATCCGACATGACGGCAGTATCCAGATTTGTAATGAATCCATTCTCCTTCGCATAGTCGTAGAACTCGGTGCCCGGATAGGCGTGTGCGATCGAGACCTGAATGGTCTCCACATCGAGGGTCTTTGCGAAGTTGATAGTGTTACGGATGGACTCCTTCGTCTCGCCCGGCAGGCCGAGAATGAAGTCGCCGTGAATGACCAGGCCGAGATCATGGCAATCGCGCGCGAAGTCACGAGCACGCTCGACAGTGGCACCCTTTTTGATGTTCTTGAGAATCTGCGGATCGCCAGATTCAAAGCCGACGATAAGCAGCCGGCAGCCCGCGTCCTTCATGGCCTTCAGCGTTTCGCGATCGGTGGTTACGCGCGAAGTGCAGGACCACGTCAGGTTGAGTGGCTTCAACTTTTCGCAGAGTTCGATGGTGCGCGCTTTTTGGATGTTGAAGGTGTCGTCATCGAAGAAGAACTCTTTAACGTGCGGGAAGATTTTCTTGGCGTGCGCCATCTCGGCCGCGACATCGTCGGTAGAGCGCTTGCGCCACGCGTGTCCACTGAGCGTTTGTGGCCAGAGGCAGAAGGTGCATTGGGCCGGGCATCCGCGAGTGGAATAGAGAGCCACGTAGGGATGCAGCAGGAAAGGCACGTTGTAGCGTGTCACATCCATGTCGCGCGCGTAGATATCGGTGACCCAGGGTAGCTTGTCGAGGTCATCGATCTGCGGACGATCAGGATTGTGGACCACCTGGCCATTTTTGCGATAGCTGATGCCGAGCAGCTCGTCCAGTGGTTTGCCTTCCGCGAATTCCTTCACGGTGTAGTCAAACTCGCGGCGGCAAACAAAATCGATAACAGGGCACTCGTTCAACGCCTTGTCAGGGGCGGTGGTAACCGGGGGTCCTACGAATGCAATCTTGATCGAAGGGTTCGCGCGCTTGATTGCTTCCGCTAGCCGCTGATCTCCCTCCCATCCGACGGTGCTGGTGAAGAGAACGAGGAATTCGAATTTCTTGGCAATCTCGATGGTTTCGTCCGCAGATACGTGATGCGGCGGCGCGTCGAGGAGCTTGGAACCCTCGAGCATTCCGGCGGGATAGGCTAGCCAGACGGGGTACCAATACGATTCGATTTCGCGGGTTGCGGGCCAGCGGGAACTGGCGCCGCCGTCAAAATTCTCGAACGAGGGCGGGTTTAAGAACAATGTTTTGAGAGGCATAGGCGTAACCTTAATTTTACCACTTTAGAAGGATTTTTGCGGGATATCAGGTGAGTGCACCTGGGTAGATACGCTTTGGAATCTACAACTTCTACAAGAGCAACGTCTACAGGATTAGACGCATTTAAGCGCTCTAAGTGTTCAAAAATGATGCGATTTGTTGGGGTTACATTTTCCTGATTTTGTCACCCATAACCATTCTATGGGTGATTCTTTGCTAACGGGTTGGCAGAGTCGGGTTTGCCGAGCCAGGATACCGCGCCGAACGCTCCAAGCCACGATCCTGCGGCAGCGAAGAAAACATAAACGGGATTTCCGGTGTAACTGATGACAGCGAAGGCGGAAAGCAGGTACCAGATGCTGCTCCAATTCGCGGCTACGGTTCGACGCCTCGACGTGACGGCGGCGTTGAAGAGAACGTAAACAGCGTCAGTCGCTCCGGTGGATGCCATGACTCCAAGGGCGATGAGCAGGTGAGGTGGCTGGATTGTCATGTGACCTCTTCTTAGCTAAAAAGCGGTTAGCTAAAGGGCGGTTAGCTAAAGAGCGGTTAGCTAAAAAGCGGATAGCTAGAAACAGCAAGTTAGCAGGTTTAGCGTGCAGTCGGAAGGACGGTTCGGTTCTTCTGGTCCGCTATCCCACTCAAGCCAACGGCGGGCTTGAATGGGCCACCCGCCCGCCCACAAAAAGCAGCGAGTCAACGAGTAGCAAGTTAGCTTTTGTGCTGCTGCGTTTGTGGAAGGTCGTTGCACATGGGGCAGTTCTTGCCCTTGCTGGTGTAGTAGATCCTGACTCCAATGAAAATCGAGGTCGAAAGAAAGGCCCACAGTGCCGCGAATTGAAGCGCGTTTCTGAGTCCGTGGTCCTTCAGCATCTCGCTTACGGTGAGTATGGCAAACGCCACCAAGAAGACTTGCAAAAAACGCTTCAGCCAGAACTTGACTCTCATTGGGGACTCCGTTGTGAGTACTGCGAAACGCCGTGATCGGTAGTAGTGCATCTACCGATATAGAATGACAAACGCATTTGTTGAATATTGAAAAATCGTGCTTTTTGTATGGCCCAGGCCTCGGCATCAGATCTTCCATAGCGCCATTAGTTTAGCGTGAGGAGAAATCCAGCATGAAGGGTCTTTTCGTCGCAGCAATCACATGCGCTGTCCTTATCGTTGGCTGTGAACAGCCGAAAACTTCTCCGACTGAGAACTCCGCGCCTGCGTCTTTGCCTGAAGCGAAGAAGACCGTTCCCGGTCCTGTTCCGGGCACGCGCATGACAGAGGCGTACGTCGCGCAGGTGGGCCGTTCGGCATTCTTCTGGGCATGGCCCATGGCGAACATTTACAACCGCGTGCAGATCTTCGAAAAGCTCTCCGGGCCTTCGCCGGCTCAATGGCGCTCACCAATACAGCGTGACATTTGCGAAGGATGGGCTGCCGCCGGTTAAGGGTTTCTGGTCGTTGACTATGTACAACAAGCACCATTTCTTTGAGGCCAATAAGCTCGTTCGCTACTCGCTCGGAACCAAGAACAAGGATCTGAAATACGGTCCAGAAGGTTTGCTCACGCTCTACATTTCGTCCACGGCTCCCGGCCCAGAAAAGATGACCAAGTGGCTGCCCGCGCCCAAGGACGATTTCACTCTCTACATCCGATCGTACTGGCCCGAAGCGGCGATCCTTGAGGGTAGGTGGACACCGCCTCCGGTGGTGAAAGCGAAGTGAGATCCCTGAAGTTCCTACTTTGCCCCTTCAAACAACACGAAATTACAGCGTTGGAGGAGGGTGGATGCGGAAGAATCTATTGGACGTATAAATAAAACTGATTGAGCGCACTGTGGCGATCAACTTCGCTAGTATTTGCGATACGTGCTCCGTGCTCTCAAATTCGCTGCGGCCTTTGCGGCCCTGGTCTGTGTCCTGACTATCTTCATCGCTCCGATGATTGATATGCCGGAGACAGTTCTGCGCGAGCGCCACCAGGTTTCATCCCATTCGGCTGCGGGCCATGTTGTTGGCGCGTTCAGCGCGATATCGAGTTCTTTGCCGGTGGATGCACATCCGGCGATCGACCCGGGTTCCGTCGCCTTGAATTCGCACGTTCCGGGACCGATATCCACTGCAACACTGCTTGTTCTACGCTGCTAGATCTTATTCCTACAGCCCACCCTTCCCGTCATGAAGAGCACGTACTGCGCCTGAAGTTGCTGCCTGCGCAGTCGCCTCGTGGAGCGATTCCCGGTTGATCTTTTGCAAGCCGGCAAGTTCGCTCTCGATTCGTGACCGGCAGTGTGCGGAACTCTCTCCCAGCTTCCGGGGTCTTGACGGTCCGGACCAGTCGCCACCATTATTCAAGGTGACACTCCGCGATTCCGCAGGATTTACACCTCTGCTCAAATGTTGCGAGAGCGGGTGTTTGAGAGTACATCCTTTTACCATGCCAACCACTCCGCTTGTGCTCGACCGTTTCCCTGGTCGCGTTACGAGAGAAACCCGTCATTCTTTCAAAACTTCAGGGGGTCTATGCAAAGACATCGTGGAAAGTTGTTGTTCGCTTTAGCCTTTGGAATTGCTTGTTCGAAGCTCAGTGTCGCGCAAGCTGCGCCGGCTCCGCTGGCCGTTTCCAACGCCGATAACGGGTGGATGCTCGTGAGCGCCGCCCTTGTGCTGATGATGACGGGGCCTGGACTGGCATTGTTCTATGGCGGTCTTGTCCGCAGGAAGAATGTGCTGTCGGTGATGATGCAGAGCTTCGCGATGATGGCGATTATCACGATTCTGTGGGCGGTGGTGGGATACAGCCTGGCCTTCGATGCGGGGAATAGTTTTATCGGCGGGTTGCACCATGTGTTCCTGAAAGATGTCGGGCTCGCGCCGGACGCCGACTATGGCTCCACGATTCCTGTGCAGACATTCATGGTCTACCAACTGATGTTCGCGATCATTACGCCCGCACTCATCACAGGAGCTTTTGCAGAGCGCATGAAGTTCAGCGCGATGGCAGTTTTCCTGGTGCTGTGGTCGTTGATTGTCTATTCACCGATGGCGCACATGGTCTGGGGTAAAGGCGGGCTGCTGAACGCGGCGCTCGGAGGGCCGATACCTACGTTGGATTTTGCCGGTGGCACGGTAGTGCATATTACGTCCGGCGTGTCCGCGCTGGTATGTGCAATTTACCTGGGGAAGCGCCTTGGATATCCAAAGGAGGCGATAACTCCTCACTCTGTCGTTCTCAGCTTTATTGGTGCGTGTTTGTTGTGGGTAGGCTGGTTTGGATTCAACGCCGGAAGCGCGCTTGCAGCCGGTACGCTAGCAACCAGTGCTTTTGTAAACACGCATTTTGCGGCAGCGGCAGCGGGTCTCGCGTGGGCTTTGTGCGAAAAATTCCGCAGTGGTAAACCAAGCGCATTGGGTGCGATATCCGGTGCGGTGGCTGGGCTGGTGGCGATTACTCCTGCAGCGGGGTTTGTGCAACCGATGTCGGCGATAGTAATCGGACTGGCCGCCGGAGCCTTCTGTTACCTGATGGTGGCCAAGGTGAAGCAACGCTTTGGCTATGACGATGCGCTGGATGCTTTTGGCGTGCATGGCGCGGGCGGATCACTGGGAGCGGTCCTGACTGCGGTCTTTGCCTCGAGTGCAATCAACCCAATCTTCAAGAGTTCCGATGGCAACGTTTTGCCGTCGGGTCTGCTGGAAGGTAACGGGCACCAACTCATCAATCAACTTGGCGGGGTTGCGATTGCGTGGGTCGTATCCATTGTGGGGACGCTGATTCTGCTGAAGCTGGTGGATGTGACGATTGGGCTGAGGGTAACGGAGTCGGAGGAAATTGAAGGTCTCGACCTGACGCAGCACGGCGAGGAAGGGTACGACTGGGGCGCATAACGGCGACTGAACGCGGCGAAGTATCCAACGCACCAACGGAGGATTCATGCAGAAGATTGAAGCGGTCATCCAGCCGGCAAAGCTTGAAACAGTGAAAGAAGCGCTTGTCGAGATAGGGATTAACGGCATTACAGTTCTGGAAGCACGCGGCCATGGGCGGCAGAAGGGCCACACAGAAGTTTATCGAGGGCGGGAGTACGTGGTGGACTTGCGTCCGAAGGTGAAGTTGGAACTGGTGGTGACTGACGAAATGGCAGAAATGGCAATCAAAGCGATTCTTACCAGCGCGAGAACGGGAAAGATTGGCGATGGAAAGATCTTCATTTCGAAGATCGACGAGGTGATAAGAATTCGCAACGATGAACGGGGGGCGAGCGCACTGTAACGCAGGTGGCCCACTTACGCCAAGGGAGTGGGCCACTCGCTGTGCGTGCTAGCATCGACTTTTCTTCGAGGTGAAGCGATGACCACGCAAATTTCTCCCATGCTGGCAGTTGCCGATGGCGATGCCGCGATCGAGTTTTACAAAGCAGCTTTCGGCGCTGTCGTTGAATGGCACCTGGGCGACGCGGGACACGTCGTTGCAGGGTTGTCCATTGATGGCGCCGAGTTTTTTCTTGCGACCGAATCGCCCGAGTATGGCACACGAGGTCCGGGCTCAGCGGGTTTCACGACGGTGAGGATTGAACTTTTTGTGGATGATCCAGTTGAAGTACAGAAGCGGGCTGTGGCCGCTGGGGCGAGGGAGAAGGATGCGGTGAAGGAGCATGTCCATCCGACTAAGGGACCTCGGCCGATTAACCGGATGCTGCAGGGCTCGGTGGTGGATCCATTCGGGCACAAGTGGCTGATCGGGAAATTTCTGGATTAAGTGAGAATGTGGATTTCCTTACGTCGCTCCCCTGCGGTCGGAGCGACATTTTCTTGCCTCGGGCTTTGCTAGTTGCTGGGAAGGGTTTTAGCCCAGTCTTCTACGGATCCGATGGTGCGGAGCAGGGTGAGGCGGGCGCGGGTGAGTTCGAAATCGGCGTCGAGAGAATCTTCGAAGCGCTGGCGCTCCTCGATGCGTGCGGACTGTTCTTCGCGGGGTGTCATGGGTGCGGAACTGCTTTGACCGCTGCCTGATTCGAGTTGCGCGATCACAGTGTCCAGCTGGTCTTGTGCAAGTTCGCGCTGCAGGGCAGCGACCTGGGCCTGGGCTTGCAGTTCCGCAATACTTTTCTGCAGGCGGAGAGCCTGTTCCTCGGTTTGATCGCGCAGCAGGTCAGCCTGGGCGAGAGAATGGGCGGCATCGGCGGTGGATTCACGGGCCTTGGATTTCTTCCCTGAATCCCATAGGGGAATCGTGATCTGAACACCAACGCCGAAGTTATTCGATTGGAAATTTTTGTAGTAGTCCGCGTAATTGTTGAAGGTGGCGTAGCGTGCGTATTCCAGGACGAAGTTTACTTGCGGGCGAAGCACCTGACGGGAATCGCCGAAGGATGTATACAGCCGGGATTTTGCGCCCGCGTAAGCCGACTGCACGCTGGGATTGATGTTGGCTACGAGTAGATCGAGATCGCCGACGCGATTGAATTCCGGCGGAGGCGGAATGCTTTTGTCGTCGGTGATGAACGTTGCCGCAGGCATTCCGGTGAGGTGCGCGAGAGTTGTTCGAAGCACGGCGGCATCGCTATCGAGATGCAGGCGCTTCAGATGGATGCGGGCGGCGGTGAGTCGCGCCTTGGTGAGTTCGACGCGGGGTTCTACGCCCGCATCGAGGCGCTGCTGCTCGATGGCGAGCAGGCGGTCAGCGTAGGTTGATTCTTCGTCTAGTGCAGCAATTTCGCGGGTGGTTTTGCTGAGCTGAATGTAGTTGAGGGAAGTGTCGAGCACGACCTGCTGGCGCACGTCTTTCAGAGCCAACTGGGTGGATTTCAATCCTGCACGGGCGGCGCGAATGTAGTCCGGCTGAGAGAAGGAAACCAGCAGAGACTGCGACGTCATATTGAAGATAGAGGGTTGGCCGACGGGGAATCCGTAGGAATAGCCGATGCCGGAGCCGAGGTATGCGGAGGGAACATAGACGTCGCGGGATTGGCTGAGAATGGCGACGGCTTTCTCCATGTCGGCAGTAGCGATGCGGACGGCAGCGCTGTTTCTGAGGGCGAGGTCGACGGCACTGTAGAGCGAAACCTGGGCAGGGAGGCGCAGGGCAGAGCAGAGTGCGAGGCAGGCGAGCGCCATCCATCGGAAACGAAGCTTCACTTGCACTTGACCTTCTGCCGACACGAAGCGAACCTCATATTCCGGGGTTAATGACCTAAAGCTGCAAGTTGAGAGGCGGCCGGCTTGTAATCATGGGCAAGAGCGAGAGCCGCCTGGAATTCGCGTTTAGCGCCCGCCTGGTCGCCTTGTTTCGCGAGCAGCTTTCCTAACTCCACGTGAACACGGAAAGCGGGAGCGTCCTCCGACTTCTGGCTGGAGCTTATATAGTCTCTTAGCATCTGGGCTGCCATCTGCAACTCCCGCTGCGTGCGGATGAGGGTGGAGGCTCCGTCGACCTGGGCTACGGTGTGAGCCTTGTCGGTTGCCAATCCTGTTTTGATGGCTTGTATCATGTCATCCCAACGCTCGCGCCTACGATAGAAAGAGGCGAGCCCCATCCACTGATCCGCCGGGTTGCGCGAAGCGGAGATTGCAGCCTTCAGTTCGGTTTCGGCGGCGGAGTAATTTTTGTCGGCATCGGCGATCTGTGCGCGGAGTTGGTGGCCGCGAATGGCGTCCACTGCTTCTAGCTTGGGAGCGAGTGCCTCGGCTTTTGCGTTTCCGCCGCCAACCACGGCGGGAGCTGAAACGTAGAATTCGCCAAGGTCGGAGAGAGCCTCAGCGTTGCGTGGATCGAGACGGACGGCGGTTTCAAATTCAGCCTTCAACTTACGCGCCAGTCCATATGCAGAAAACATGGAAGCACGCTCCGCTTTGGCGCCGTAGGCCCGGCCGAGCCAGAGATGGTAGCTGCTGTTGTCGTGCGAAATGTTGACGGCGCGCTCGCAGTGGTCGACTGCGTCGTCCCATGCATCGAGCTGCAGGGAGACGCGGCAATAGAGATTATGTGCATCACCATTTTGATTATTGGAGCCGAGAATCTGGCGAAGGCGCTTGATAGCATCGTCGGCTTGTCCCTGGATAATGTCGTTGCGCACGGGATCCAGCATATCTGCGGCACGCACAAAAGGAGTGCGGGCCAAAACGGCGAAGAGCAAGATAGCAGTGAGTCGCGGAAGGAAGTGGCGGTCCACGATCAATTCACGATTCTCGACGGTGTGTCGTTGCTGAGGGGCTGTCCGTTGGTGCTGCCCAGCGCGACCACGTCGTGCTCTTTCAGGCCCTGAACGATACCAACCTGCGTGAGGTTGATGGTACCGAGCTTGACCGGGGTGCGATGAATAGTTCCGTTGCGGAACACGTAGACGAAGTCCTGACCATTCTCGGTGTGCAGCGCCTCGCGGGGAATACTCAAGACGTTCTCTTCATGCTGAGTTGTCACTGTGACGGTTACGTTTGTGTTGGGGAGCAACTGGCCGCCGGAATCGTCTACTGCGATGAGGACCTCGCCCACGTTGCGAGTTCCGTAAGCGATGATGGTGGAGGGTACTCGCGCAATGTGTCCCTTCCAGGTGCGTCCCAGTTTTGCATCCCAAACAATTTTAATGGGCTGGCCGACGGCGAGCTTTCCTAATTCCGGCTCATCGAAGTATGCGCGGATCTGGATGCGATTAAGATCCGCCATCTGCAGGAGCAGTTTGCCTTGTTCGACAAATTCGGTGCGGGAGACGGGCAGGGAATAGACGGTGCCGGCGAAGGGCGCGTGCACATCGCTCTGGGCAACTACTGACTGCGCCGCAGCGTAATTTGCCTGGGCATCCTCAAGAGCTGCGCGGGCGTGATCGAGGTCCGCCGAACCATAGCGCGAGCCCTGACGCTTCTCGAGAAGCTGAATCTGATTGTTGGCGGAATTGAGGCGTTGGCGGGCCGAGGTGACTTCACTGGCCGATGCCGACCCACCTTTCTGCAAACGCTCGAGCGCTTCGAGGTCACGGGCAGCATTATCGCGCTCAATTTTGGCTTTGCTGAGATCGCCTGAGAGCGAGAGGAGTTCTTCCTGGGTGCCACCGTGCTGCATGGCCTCGTAGGTAGCTCTTGCACCCTTCACGGCCGTGGACGCGGAGGCCAAACGAGCGACGGCATCGCTGTCATTGAGTTCCAGCAAAAGCTTCCCCGATGGCACCTTATCTCCTTCATGTACAAAGAGATTCTTGACAGTGCTAG
Source organism: uncultured Acidobacteriaceae bacterium (assembly GCA_963797255.1). Classification (GTDB taxonomy): domain Bacteria; phylum Acidobacteriota; class Terriglobia; order Terriglobales; family Acidobacteriaceae; genus JANXZS01. The sequence goes on along the minus strand of CAWCOV010000035.1, from coordinate 11,555 downwards.
CGATGGGGCTGTGCGCCTCAAAGTTGATCTGGGGTTCGACTTTGCCGTTGGTGCTGATCTGGCTGACGAGGTCGCCACGGACTACCTCGGCAACCCGCAGGGGGAGTTTCTCCCGGGTCAACGTCCGGACCCCGTAGAAGACGAGGACGAGGACGATCAAGGCTCCGAGCAAAAGCCAACGTCTGCCGATTGTCTGCTTCACCGCTTGGGCCATGTCGTGTCCGTGGTCAGTATATCTGACTCAGGCATAGGGCTTTAGGAATCGGAATTTGATATGGTACGACCGGTGCCCCCGCGTGCCGTTGTTGCGTACAATGACCAAATGGCCCATCCGCCGCGCTACACCGACGAACACGCAAAAGCGGGGCTGGACTTCCACTTTCCAGAAATTGAGACGTGGCAGAACCAGTTTCCAGGTTATGAGATCCTGATTGACGATCCAGAGTTTACTTCTGTCTGCCCAAAGACAGGGTTGCCGGATTTTGGCGTGATCACGTTGCGCTACATGCCCCGGGAACGTTGCCTGGAGTTGAAGTCTTATAAGGAATATTTGTTCTGCTACCGTAACCTGGGAATCTTCCAGGAAAACATTGCCAACCAGATTCTCGAGGACGTGGTGAAGGCTACCGATCCAGTTTGGGCAGTGGTGAAGGGCGATTTTCGGCCCCGAGGCGGCATCTCGACGCTCGTGGAAGCGCGCTGGCCGCGGCCCAGCGTAGAGAAATAGAGCTTGCAGGGCGAGCCCTCACCCCAGCGACGAAGACCTGTCGCCGGGGACCTCGGTGCCGGCGCTAACCGCATACAAACGGCTGCGAAGACGGCTGGCCTCGCGCTTTTCCTGCTGACCTGCCTGAATCTTTTCAATTTTATCGATCGCTACATTCTGCCGGGCGTCCAGCCGCTGGTGCAGAAGGAGTTCAACGTAAGCGACGAGCGCATGGGTGCGCTCACCTACGCCTTCTTTATAACCTATATGATTGCGGCGCCGCTTACGGGGTGGCTGGGCGACCGGTTTCCGCGCAAACCGCTGATTGTGGCAGGGGCGCTGATCTGGAGTATCGCCACGCTGTTGACGGCGCGTGTTCACACTTACGAGATGCTGTATTTCCGGCATGCGGTGGTGGGAATTGGCGAGGCAACCTTCTCGATTTTTGCGCCGGCGCTGTTGGCGGATTTTTACCCTGAGATTGACCGCAACAAGATCTTGTCAATTTTCTATACCGCCATTCCAGTGGGTGCGGCACTGGGATACTTGACGGGCGGCATGCTTGGTCCGCGATACGGATGGCGGGCTCCGTTTTTTATTGCTGCGTTGCCGGGCGTATTGATCGCGATTTGCTTCTGGTTCTTTGTCCGCGAACCGGTGCGTGGTGCAGCGGACAGCCTTGCGCCGAGCCTGAATCGGTCAACCTTCCGCGGAATTTTCCGCAATCCGGCGTATTGGACGGGAACGTTGGGCATGGCGATGATGGTGTTCTCAATGGGCGGCATTTCCGTGTGGCTGCCTACGTTTTTCTATCGCTATGGCGGGTACTCGCTGCAGATGTCGAACCAGTTGATCGGTGCAATTACGGTGGTGGACGGGATTGCGGGGACATGGGCCGGTGGATGGCTGGCGCAGCGATGGCTGAGGCGTGACCACCGGGCGCTCTATCTATTGTCAGCGGCAAGTGCGGCATTAACGATTCCGTTTGCCGCCTTCGCCTTCTTCGGGCCAAGAGGATTTCTTCTGCCTGCGGTCTTTGCCGCGGAGTTCTTTCTGTTCCTGAATACGGGGCCTTTGAACACGGCGATTGTTAATTCCATTGCTGCGCCGGTGCGTTCGACGGCAATTGCGCTTAATCTCTTTATTATTCATGCGCTGGGCGATGCATCGTCTCCGCGCATCATCGGCAAGATTTCTGATCACAGTTCCTTGCGGATGGGATTGGGGATCACTCTGATCTCACTAGTGATCTCCTGCGGAATTTTGCTGGCCGGAGCGCGCTTCGCACCTAGGGTGGAAGGCTCGGAGAAGTAGGGTGCGTTTTCTGCACTCGCACAGACAAGTACCGATAGGGGCACGATGGACAACTTGAGCATGTTCGGCTGGATGATCCTCGTAGTCAGCTGGGTAGTCGCGCTCGGCTGGACATGGCGTGTGGCCGTCGCACTCCGCGGCTTCACCAGGATGCCGGACCTTCTGAAAAGGCCCGTGAATCGTGGAGTGACGGGAGCGGGGGACAGTCCTGTGTTGAGCGTGGTGGTGCCGGCGCGTAATGAGGAAAAAGCGATTGAAGCGACGCTTCGTTCACTGTTCCGCGTGATTGGAGTATCGCTGGAGATTGTGGCGGTGGACGACCGTTCGACGGATGGGACGGGCAGGATCATGGATCGCCTGGCAGAGGAAATCAAGAACGGGAAAACGACGACTACGCACACTTACAAAGTTATCCATATAGACAATCTGCCGGCAGGATGGATGGGGAAGACGCATGCGATGGCCACGGGCGCGCGTATGACAACGGCGCCATGGTTGTTGTTCACCGATGGGGACGTGACGTTCCGCGAGGATTCGCTGGCGCGCGCACTTACTTATGTGGATCGTGTAGCGGCGGACCACCTTGTACTTTTTCCGACGCTCATTCTGCGGAGCATCGGCGAACGCATGATGATGGGATTTCTGCAGGTGTTTGCCGTGTGGTGCTCGCGGCCCTGGAGAGCTTCGAATCCGGAAGCGGTGCGCGATTTTCTAGGTCTTGGCGCGTTCAACATGATTCGCCGAAGCGTGTATGACTCGATTGGCGGATTTGAGGCATTGCGCATGGAAGTGCTGGAAGATCTTCGATTGGGGTATGAAGTGAAGAAGCGCAAATTTCGGCAGCACGTGGTGTTCGGGCATAACCTGCTGCGGATTCACTGGGCTGAGGGCGCGATGGGGATTGTGGGTAATCTTACGAAGAACGCCTTCGCAATATTTCGCTTTCACTTGCGGCTGATCGTTGCGGCGATGGTGGGCGTTGGGGTGCTGTGCGTGCTGCCGTTTCTCGGATTATTCTTCCTCCAATCGGGCGGCCTTTGGATCCTGCTGCCATGTGTAGTTATGTTGCTCGCGATTGGTGCTATGTACGAATTCTACAAGCGGTTCACGGGGACGAGCGCGGTTTATGCTCTTACGTTTCCATTTGCAGCATGCCTATTTCTTTATGCGTTGGGGCAGTCGCTCTCGATGACGATGCGAGGCGGCGGTGTGACCTGGCGGGGAACGTTTTATCCGTTGCAGGAGCTAAAGAAGCAGTGTGGGCCTTTGTGGTAGCGTGTTTCGCATGCGATCTAACAAGAGAGTTGCAAGGGCTTCGAGTATTGCGGTAGGCGTTCTCTTCTGGCTGTTTATGGCGATGAGTCCTTGGGCCAGAGCGCAGACACCCGGCAGCAAGACAATCGCACTGACTTTCGATGACCTGCCTGTGAGCACGATTGGGCAGGATCCCTCTCCTGCTGCGCAGGCGCGCGCAAAAGAAATTACGACAAAAATTCTAACCACTCTGAAGAAGCATAATGCGCCCGCGACGGGATTTGTGAATGAAGAAAAGCTGAACGTGCCTGGAGCGCGGGATGCACGTGCCTCGTTGCTGGAGGACTGGCTGAATGCAGGGATGGGGCTTGGCAATCACGGCTATAGCCATCTGCAATTCAGCAGCGTGTTGCTTGCCGCATATGAGGATGACTTTGTGCGCGGGGATGTGATCACGCCGCTGTTAGTGAAGATGCATGGCGGGAATGCGCCGAAGTATTTTCGCTATCCCTTCAACGACACCGGAGACACGCCGGAGAAGAAGCAGTCGTTTGTCGAGTTTCTGAAGTCGCGGAATTATGCAATTGCTCCCATGACTTTTGAGAATGACGACTGGATGTATACCGCTCTTTATGAGCCCGCTTTGAAGAGTGGCGATGCAGAGGTGATGGCGCGGTTGAAGGCTGCCTATCTGGAGGAAAGCGAGCGGGAGATTACGAATATAGAGGAGCTTTCGCAATCGCTATTCGGGCGGCAGACGGCGCAGATTGCGGACCTGCATGTGAACGGAGTGAATGCAGATGTGCTGGACGATTTGCTGTCGCTGTTGGAGAAGAGGGGATACAAGTTCGTGAGACTCGAGGCGGCGCTGAGCGATCCGGCGTACGAGACGCGAGATGAATATGTGGGTTCGGCGGGCATTTCATGGCTGCATCGCTGGCAGCCGGCACTGGGGAAAAGGATGGATTTCAGCGGAGATCCGGAGCCCGCGAAATGGGTGCAGGACGACTATAAAAAGCTGATCGTGAAATAGCGAGCAGCTAGTGGCGCTGGCTGAAGGAACTGCTGTGACGGTTTGATCCTGCTGCGCGATCTGTGAAGGCGGTGTTGTGATCCTCCGCGGAGTAGCCCTTGAGAAGTGTAGGGTTAGGGCGAAACTTCTCACTGGCGCCATGAAATTGACGCTCCCGGCTCAGGACCATTTCCGTTCGCGTATTGAAGGGCCGAATGGTGCCGCGCAGTTGGATGTCGAGTCCACGATACTGCTCGAGATCGCCAACATCTTTGCGATCGCCTTTGAGACTGACGACGGTAAATCGGCACTCGGCGTCGGTAATAAGCGGACTGCAAATGTCGAGGAAACGAGTGCCGTCAGCGAGTTCAATTACGTCGTAAACGTGAGCCATCAGGCATACATCTTTATTCAGGTGCTTGCTTGCCAGTTCAGGGGTGATGCAGCTTTTTTCTGAAGACCAGGCAGAAGAGGTCATCAAGGCGAGAGCGATGATCCATGCGGCGCGGCGCACAGTGGGTCCTTACATTAGGAGATTTGGTTTCGCACTGAGTATATGCCTGTGGACGCGAGTGCGGATCAGATTTCAGGCGGAAACGGCGATAGCGTACCATTGCTTTTGCCGGGATGGAACGGCGGTTTTGCCGGAGGATTAATGGAAAGTTCAGTGGATACTGCGATGCTTTGGTTCTGGATCGGTCTGGGTGTAGTGCTGCTGCTTTCGATCTTGCGAGGAGCACTCTTCACGGTGCGCACAGCGGAGGCGGCGGTCGTGGAAAGGTTTGGCAAGTTCAAGCATGTGGCAAATGCTGGGCTGAACTGGAAGACACCGATCATCGAGAAGTTTCATCGCGTGAACCTGATGACGCAGCAACTCGAAGGCAGTATTGAAACGAAAACGCGGGACAACGTTTTTGTGACGCTGCCGGTAAAGGTGCAGTATCGCGTGATTAAGACGGACGAGGGTATCGCGGATTCGTATTACAAGCTGGCACAACCGACAAAGCAGATTGAAGCTTATCTTTACAACATCCTGCTGGGGCATATTCCTGACACGGATCTCGACGAAGTATTCATTACGCAGCCTAAGATCGCGGAGCGTGCCACGGCGGAACTTTCCGGCGAGATGAAGGCGTACGGTTATGAGATTGTTAAAGTGCTGATCACCGACATTATTCCGGACGCGGGTGTGAAGACCGCGATGAACCGCATTAATGAAGAAATCCGCAACAAGTCTGCCAACGAGGCGCAGGGAGACGCGGAGAAGGTTCTAAAGGTGAAGCAGGCTGAAGCGGACGCGGAAGTGAAGCGGCTGCAGGGGCAAGGCGTTGCGATGGAAAGGGAAGCGATTGCCGAGGGTTGGCGCCAGTCCATTGAGAAAGTGAAAACAGGGACGACGCTCGATGATACGGCGGCGACTTTCCTGCTGCTCTACACCAACTGGACCGACATGTTGCGAGCGGTGGGAACGGGGAAGAATTCGACGATGGTGTTTATGCCATCCGGGCCGGAAGGCATGCAGAACTTTCAGCAGACGATGACGAATGCGCTGCTGGCTGGAGTGAAACCGACTGTGACGCCGGAGCGGGGATCGCCTCCAATGCAAGGGAGATAGAAAAGAAAAAAGCCCCGCTGATCCGCGGGGCTTTTTATTGTAAGTGAGCTGATTGTCAGCGAACTTCAACCAGTGAGTCGACTTGCTTGCCGGTACCGTAACGATTGTCGACATACTCATCAAGAATCTTTTTGAAGTCAGCGACGATGGTGTCGCCGCGAAGAGTTGTCATCAAGCGGCCATCCACGTAGACGGGAGCCTTGGGTTCTTCAAAGGTTCCCGGCAGCGAGATGCCGATGTTGGCATGCTTGGATTCTCCGGGGCCATTGACCACGCAACCCATGACGGCGAGCTTTAACTCTTCAACACCGGGATAGCGTTCGCGCCAGGCGGGCATGCTGTCGCGGAGGTAGAACTGAATTTGCTGCGCGAGTTCCTGGAAGAAGGTACTAGTGGTTCGTCCGCAGCCGGGGCAGGCAGTAACCTGCGGCGTGAAGCTGCGAATGGAGAGTGACTGCAGAATCTGCTGCGCGGTCTGCACTTCTTCCGTACGATCGCCATTCGGCTTGGGTGTAAGCGAAACGCGGATGGTGTCTCCGATACCCTCAAGCAACAAGGGCGCGAGACCGGCAGCGGAGGCAACGATGCCCTTCATGCCCATTCCCGGCTTCGGTAAGACCCAGGTGAAGCGGATAGTCGCAGCGTTTGGCAAGCACGCGATAAACATCGATGAGATCGCGAACGCCGCTGACCTTGGCGCTGAGAATAATTTTGTCGTGAGCGAGGCCATACTTCTCCGCAGCATGCGCGGAACCGATCGCGGAAACGACCATGGCCTCCATCATCACGTCGCGAGCTTCGAGGGGTAGCGGAAGCTTGGAGTTTTCATCCATCATGCGCGTGAGCAGCGCCTGATCGAGCGATCCCCAATTGACGCCGATGCGAACAGGCTTATCGTTCTCGATGGCGCATTCAATCATGATGCGGAAGTTGTCGTCGTTGTGGCGGCCGATAGAGACGTTACCCGGGATTGATGCGATACTTCGCGAGCGCCTGGGCGCAGTCCGGATATTTCTTGAGCAGCAGATGTCCGTTGTAATGGAAGTCGCCAACGATGGGAACATTGATACCGAGACGGTCCAATCCCTCTACGATCTGAGGAACGGCCTTTGCGGCTTCATCATTGTTCACGGTGACGCGCACGAGTTCGGAACCGGCAGCGGCAAGCGCGGCGACCTGCTGGATGGTGCCGGCAGCGTCGGCTGTATCCGTGTTCGTCATGGACTGAACAACGACGGGAGCGTCGGAGCCGACACGGACTATTCCGGCTCCGTTTCCAATGCGAACGGTAACTGTTTTCCTGCGATGGATATCGGCCATATTCCCTCAACATTATTTTACCAACTCCTGAGATGGAGGGCGAAGAGCGGGGGATTGAGGTGCGGGCTGGCGAAAGGTACAGGGATCGATGAGGAGATTTTGGCTCGGTCCGTAAGCGTGGCCCGTTGCCGGGAAGTCGTTGTAAACTCAGATAAGTAGGCTATTCAGCCGGATTGGCCCCGTAGCCCAGTGGGTAGAGCAACGGCAGGAATATTCCTAAGGTGCCACCTGTCGTTCTCGTTCAGCATTTCCAAGGTCTTCTTTCTTCAGTAGATCGAAGGCCGCGAGCTCATCCTCGCTCAAAACCCTCTTCCACCGAAGGCTTTTGTTCCAAGTGAAGCGCATAAATTAGTTCTATGAGTCGTCGAAATGGCTCCGCAAGGTGACGCGTTCCTTTCGCTGTTGTAGCCTGCGACGATCTCCTCATACTTGAGCTTGTAGTTCATGTGGGGAGCGTTTCGCGCGAGCGTGTCAGCGAGGTTCTGCTCCACAATGTCAAGCGGTAAGCCAGTGTCTGGGAAGAGTGCTCCGTTCAAGCACTCTTACAAACCACACCAATTCACTCCTATTAGTGTTGCCGACGATACACGAATCTAATGCCTGCTTCTCTCTGGCTCTCTCCACCTAACTAAGAATACGGACAACGAAGACAAACTGAAAAGTGGCTGGTCTGAGAAGAAACTGCCTGAGATTGCTGCGAGCAATAAAGACTTTCTCACCGAAAGTGAGAATATTTGGCACGAAATGTAGCTGGCTCCCGCTTAAGAGAATGAAGGCAGTCAAACGCAGACACTTCTTGAGAAGGAGACAGGCCATGAAACCGATCACAGCAATTGCCCTATTAACGATCGCAAGTTTCGTCCCACTAGGCAGTGCATTGGCGGCTGATCAAGCTGTCGAGGCAAAAGTGCCGTTCGACTTCACGGTCGGAAACCAACTTCTTCCCGCTGGTACTTACAGAATCTCTTCCGCATCGCCCGGCATGCTCGAGATTCGGGATAGCAGCGGTCAGCCTTGGGTTAAGACTGCGGCTCTCCAAGCCCACAGCGATGTCATAGGCCGCGGCGATCTGGTATTCGATCGCTATGGTGACAAATATTTTCTCAGTGAAATTATTTGTCCATCAGCGGCAATTAGTGCACACATTCCAGCTTCCAAGCTGGAGAAGCAGGCACGCACCCACGAAGCCAGCGTCCATTCCAGCGGGCAGACTTTCGTTGCAGTCAAGTAGGCATGTATTGGTCTATCCGCCTATGCTACCCGGAGCGAAGAGTCTTCGGGTGGCATAAAGACTACGAGACCTCCGACTTAGGGATGCGCTCTTCTCGCACATCGTCTAAGCGCGCTTGACTACTTTCGTCTGTCTCTTGTTCGCGAGTTGGTATATGCTCATCCGCACTCGGATGAGGGCGTCGACGGCAGCTTTGCCACGCTCCTCACGCAGTAAGATCGAGTCCCATTTTTACCCAGGCCCAGCTTTCATCTAATTTCTTTCTTAGGCTCCAGCAGTTATCCGGGAAGTCGGCAATCTGCTCTCATCAAGGTAATCGTAGCCTTGGCAATAGCCTTAAAGAATCGGTGCTTTGGGACTGCGGATTATGGCAAGTCAACGACAGATAGTCGAGAAGCTTTTCGAAACTGCGCTTGAGCTTGATCCTGCGAGTCGGTCAGCCTATCTGTCTGAAGTGTGTGGCAGCGACGCCGATCTAAGACAAAGCGTTGAAGACCTCTTGGCTGCGGATGCTCGCGCTGCAGACTTTCTCCAGAATCCTCTCTTTGGTGTTCATCCATTACTCAACGTTTTCGACAAGGAACTCATTGGACCGCGCACCGTCGCCGACTCCACAACTTCCCCGGGTAGAAATGAAGTCCGTTCTGCCAGTGCAGTTGCGGGGCGCCTAGAGCCCGGGCGCATCCTGAACAATCGGTTCGAGGTTGTTCGCTTTATTGCAAAGGGGGGCATGGGCGAAGTCTATGAAGTAGAGGACCGACATCTGCAAGGTATCCACGTCGCCTTGAAGACAATTCTTCCCCACATAGCGGATGAGCCAACTTTGCAACAGCGTTTTCAGAGAGAAGTGATAACTGCCCGGGAAGTTACACATCCAAATCTTTGCCCGATCTATGACATCTTTCGATGTGAGCAGCCGCCTGACAGCTTCCTGTTCTTGACCATGAAGCTGCTTTCAGGTGAGACGCTGGCGGCCCGAATGCACCGCCCAATGCCGATACCAGGCGAAGAAGCGCTGGCGATACTCAAACAGTTGGCCTCTGGTTTGGCAGCCATCCATGCAGCCGGCATCGTTCATCGGGATATCAAGCCGACCAATATTATGCTTGACGGCATTGGTCGGGATGTCCGGCTATACATCACCGACTTTGGACTTGCTCGGGCATATGCGAACGAAGTAACGCTCTCAGGTCAGGGAATGGTAGCAGGAACGCCCCACTACATTGCCCCAGAATTACTCCTGGGGCAGCCTCCTTCCCAAGCGAGCGATCTCTTCGCCTTCGGCGTCGTAATGCACGAAGTCTTCACCAGCAAAAGGCCAACTGTGGCACCCGACGGCCTGTCCGTTGGAGTGAGTCCCGACTTATGTACTTCAAGGGTGCCACCGTTTTGCGCCCGGCTTGTAACAGAGTGTCTCAACCTGGATCCTGCGCGACGGAGTAAGGCTTTCGAGATTGCACTGGACCAGATAGGCCAGGGAGGCGCACGTGGTGGTTCGACATACCACGCGAGCAGATTATGGACGCGACGTCGATTTGCGGGTGCTGCGACGGCAGCGGCTGTCTTCACCATCGCTAGTGGTGCATGGTGGAAATGGGAGGAAATGGAAAACGTGTTGCACCCGTTACCCCGGAAGCGCTTTGTGGCTTTGCTGAACTGGCCGAAGACCTCTGATATACAACTCACGCCAATGCTGACGGGAGTCGTCAATGCGATTCAGAGAGAACTTATTCGTGCTGAGGCATTTGACCACGACTTCTTTGTAACCACGCCTGATGATATTGACGTGGACGTAGCGCGAGCTACTCATCTGAAAGAGATTTGTGATCCTCTGGGCGCCAACCTGGTGCTTGCTGCATCGGCTCTTCCTGGACCGAAGCATTTTCAGCTCAATCTGCGCTTGATGGACCCGTCCTACAATCAAACTGTCCGGGAAAGAGAGTTGACTTGTGACCGTGCTGACATCACGTCTCTGCCCGGCAAAGCGGTCCATGCTGCGGCTTATTGCTTCAGGTAAGCCGCTATTTGAAGAAGAGTCAGGTATTAGAGCCAGGGAACTCAGTCCCTTGCCGCCTTCACGCCTACCAGGCAGCCGAAGAGCATATGAAGCAGACAAACGACAGTGGAATCGAAGCAGCTATTGTGAAATACAAACAGGCAGTGGAATTAGATCCCGAGTTACACAATCGCTTTCGCGGCGCTAGCCAACGCGTACGGCCGTCTCTATGAGGTTCGGCGAGAACCCGCCGCTCTTGATCTTGCCCGGGCAAATTGCAAGACTGCACTTGCATTGAATCCAGATCTTGTCGATGGCCATCTCGCACTTGCGATGGTATTGCAGGAGACGGGAAAAGAGCAGGGCGCATTGGATGAGTTTACGAAGGCACTTGCGCTCGATCCTGGAAATCCCAGAGCCCTGTTGTGGCAGGCATTGCTTTACACGCGATTGAATCGCTGGACGGATTCTGAACGGACGTATAACAGACTCCTGGAGAAGCGACCCAACTACTGGGTGGCCTACAACAACCTTGGCTATGCATTACATTGTCAGGGAAAGTATCAGGCGGCGGTCAACTCCTACCGTACTGCTAGCCTCGCTGCACCTGGGAGTGCACTGGCCTTTGGCAGCCTCGGCGCGGAGTCTCTGCAGATCGGCAAGTTTGTCGACGCGAGCGAGTACCTGAAGAAAAGCCTCGTACTGGATCCGAACTTTCATGAAGCGAACGCGAACACCTCCCTGATGCTACGTTATCTGGGCAAGTACGAAGAGGCGCTGCCGTTTGCGCTCAAAGCTGTGAGTCTGAACCCGGCTTTCGATACTAATTGGCTGGAGTTAGCCGACTGTTACTCCTCCCTGCACGGTCGCCAAAAAGAGGCTAAAAACGCCTATCTGAAGGCCTCAGAGGAGGCCGAGCGGCATCTCCGATAGATGCAGCAAATGGTCCTAACTGGATGTTGCTAGCTCTCTACCGAGTGAAGTCAGGTAGCCCCCAGGATGCTCCTGCACTCATTGAAAAAGCAGAGTCATTGGGAGCAAACGACATCGATTCGCAGATTTATAAGGCACGGATATTGGAGAACCTGGGGAGGCGCGACGAAGCGC
>CAWCOV010000034.1:0-25246 GCA_963797255.1 uncultured Acidobacteriaceae bacterium | reverse complement strand
ATGCGACCTACAAGCTTATGACGAACTCAGGGTACACGGATGCGTGGGCTGCTACACGACCCCTCAACCCGGGTTTGACCTGGCAACTGGTAGATTCACAATCGGTGGACACGGCATACCAGCGGATTGACTACATCTTCTCGAGGTTCCCAGGGTCGATCCTCACTTTGGGTGTTACCGCACCGTCTCGGTCAACCCTGTTGACGTGTGCGAATTGAAGTTAGTCTTGCCTGAATATACGGCCTGTCGAATCCCCTCACTATCGATACTCCTCACTATAGATACTATTGACCGCTCAAAATCCCTCGAATTTCCCTCCTTGGCTAAAAGACGTCCAAGAATCCTTGCGTTCCGAGTAGATTGTCGGCAAACCGGAAATAACTCCCTAGCTCACTGACGCAAAGCCAGTAGTACGGCAAACCCGCCAGCGAACCGCGCAGACTGCATGATCGCTGTTCCGGAAGCCTGCCAATATAATGGTTTAACGAGGGGCCTGGCTTGGATAATAGAAGGCCCGAACCTCTTTCAATTCTCCACCGACAACAAGACACAGATCGATAACATGATCCACGCCGTTAATCGTCTCCATGTCGAAAACGGTCGCGACATAATCGCCGTCGACAATGTGCTGCTTTATTTCTATACCCCTGATAAGCGGCAGAATGCTCGTGAGGAAACCCACTATCGTCTCGCGGCCCGCCAGTTTAGGCATCAGTGGCCCTTCAAATGTCATGCCGGGTGCGAACGGCACGGACGAGAGGTCTTTGCGCGCGAGACCGTTCAAATAACTTTCTACTACCGCTATATTTTCTGATCGAGACATTGACTCACCCTAACAGAGTCTTGCCGTTCAGTTACTTGAACGGAACATCAAGAATCCCCTTGTCTTCGTCAATCGACTGCGTCTCGATTCTCTTTACAATTGTGTAGTGGGCCATACTTTCTTTACTCCTAAGTAACGTCCGAGATGCCGGTGATTATCAGAATTCTGAAGCCTGGAGTTCTCTTTGCCTTTGTTAATCGACGAGCGACGGCGATGTTACGCTAGCAACCCATGGTTTCTGAGTTGTCGACCACTCAGCTGGAACTACGTTGGGTGCGCCAAGCAAACGGTCAACTATTTGCCGATCGGCATTTTGAATGGCTTCGACAGCTTAATCACGCGACCCGCCTTGGCATACCAACCTTGCGGAGCGTATTCACTTTCATGCAGGTAGCACTGGGCAGAGACTTCATCACTACCATCGGTGAATGTCAGCAGCCAACTCCTCGGGGCGACGGTTTCCGGCGCTGTATGGTAGCGGGTCAAGGCAGCGGCGTTGATAAACGTCGTGCCCCATCGCCGCTCGATATGCGATTTCCCGCCGTACGTATCGTCTGGATTCGTGTGAGTGTGTGCTCCGAGCCATAAGTCGACACTTGAGGGCGCTGCCGCCAGAACGCTCTCGAATGCACCTGAATCCTGTTTGCTATCCACCCAATATAAGAATGACGCACCCTGCGGCGTCCCTTGAGGAAAGTAGCCGTGGTAACGGGGCTTCCACGCTCCGCTTTCGGTCCGCTGCATTCCCTCCCATTCCCCCGAGGCGACCGTGGTGTCCTTAAGAACGTAATGATGCGCGCTGATGATTACGGATGAGTGGTTCGCTTCGACCATGCGTCTCCACCAGCGGAACGTCTCGCCGCTCACCACGCCGCCGGGGTTTCCGCCCAATGTGCCTCGACCGACTTTCTGTGTCGGTTCGTTAACGTCGCTCATCATCAGGAAAAGGAGATTCCCGACGCGAAAAGAATATCGCTCCCACGTCCCCTCGATTGGAAAAGGGCGCTTCCTCGCGTCAACATGCGAAAAATCTGTGTGCTCACCCGTGGGGTCGATCCATTTGCGCCACCACCAGGCCTGCGGTTCATCGAGACCACTGCGGTCGTGATTCCCTGATAGATCGTAGATGTCCTCTCGGCGGTGCTGCTTCAGTACGCCGAATTGCCGGACGATCTCCGCCCCTTCCGGGTCTTTCGGCGTACCTTGCTCACCTGACATATCCCCCAAATCCAAGGCGATGTCCCACTCGAAACCCGTTGCGGATTCGGATTGGCGAATCGCTTCAGCCAAGCTCTCCCTGCCGTGTTTCTTGTCAGAGCCCACGTGTGCATCAGCGAACACCCAAACTCGGAATTTCTTTGGTGTTTCGCCGCGTCCCTTAGCTTGCCGGGCAGTATTCTGGGCCGACAACGAGCCACAGATCGGGGTTGCGGTCATCCCTAAGGCCACGAGCAATGTCAGAAATTTATGCATGCAAGGCCCCCGCTCGACGAAATGGCCACGTTCCCGCTGCGATTTGGACATTACTACAACTACGTCACGCTCATCATTCCCAATGCGGGTTAAGGGCGAACAATTCGGAAGTCAAAAGGCGGCGGACCATACATTCCGTGTAGCCGGTGATCCGGTCAGTCTGATGTGCCCAGTCTCGGAGCGGGGAGCGCACTCAGTGAGTCGGTTCGAGGATTAGTTTCTGCGCACGCCAGTTCAAAATTTCTGCGACATACAGTTCGTTTTCAGATGGACATGCTATCTCGTGAATCCACCCGAACTCCCCCAGTTGCTTGCCGGATTGTCCGAACACGCCAAGAACTTTTCCATCGAGGGAAAGCTTGTATATCCTCCCCGGATAGGCGTCGGAGCTGTACATCACTTGATGCGGCGGAGGTGTAATACAGATCGCCCAAGGTGAACCGGGAGACCTTGTCGGGTTCGGCTGTTCTCGCTTGTCCCCGATTGCGGGGCGAGCACTATGATCGAATGGAACGTCGATGGTGATTTGGCGCAGAAACTTTCCCTCTCCATCAAAAACCTGAATTCGGCGGTTACCGCGATCCGCGACGTAGACATTTCCCTCAGCGTCGAGCGCAATGCTATGCGGAGTATCGAACTGCCCGGGTTTGCTTCCAGGTTCACCCCAGGATTTGAGCCATTTACCGTCTTTGTCGACCTTGGCGATCCGCGAATTGATGTAGCCGTCGCTGATGTAGGCGTTGTTGGATTCGTCCCAAGCTATATCGGTCACCTGTCTGAACATCCCGTCTTCGGGAGGCAGTGGCGGGTTAGCGTCCTTCAATGGTCCGGTGCCATCATCAGAAGCCTCCTGCTTGCGGCCGAACACCATAACTACACGTCCCTCAGGATTGAATTTAATGACCATGTCAGAACCTTTGTCAGTGACCCAGATGTTGTCCTCGCGATCGACCTTAACTGTGTGCGCGTAAGACCACGCGTAGAGGTTGTGGCCGATCTCGCGCACGAACTTGCCGTCCGCCCCAAACTCGAGAAGCTGCGCAGCACTCGCTCCATATGCCGGCCCCGTCGTATTGCCACGCGAGAAGACAAAGACGTGTCCCTTGGAATTCACTGCCACCCCTGCAACTTCCCCGAAATACAAATCGGGGGGAAGTTTCAGAAAGTCGGGAACCGAACGGTAGCGTATTTCAGGCACCGGGGACTGCTGAGCAAAAAGCGAAGTGGCCACAAGAAACAAAATAAGAATGGAGCATCTCATTGAAGCCTCCGAAAAGCCAAAGCTGCCTGGCAGCACAGAACTATACCTCTTGGAGCGGCCTTCCGCGAGTTGACGGACCAACGCAGAGGACTTCACGTAACCAGCTTGTTCAAGCCGGGACGCCGCCAAGAGCAACCCGTGGATCTCGAACTGTTCGAGGATGCATGGGCGCAAGAACGTTGAACCAACGAGACAGAGCAAAGGTGGCGAAAACATACCAAGACATGTTTCCGACCCGGCATTATTCAAGTTTGCGCGTTGCGGTTGGATGGTGGGCCATCCGTCAGTACTCAGGAGGTTACTGACGGATAGGCGGTCACTCGCCAGGAACCGGGTTTTCTCCCCTTGATGGCTTGATGAGTGCATTGGCGATAACGAGCGCGTTCAGGACTCGGTGAAATTTTTTCTTGTGAAATTCACTGACAACTTGGGCTTTTGCGAAGGCACAGGTTCGACTCACCGGATTCGTTCCGCTGCTCCTTCTACCAGGAACTGCAACAGTTCCTGGACGTTGGTGTAATGCACCAAGTTGGCGCTCTGTCCTGCCCAGAGTGCGAGCAGGTCAGATCTGCCGGCTTTCTGCGCGGCCAGTGCCAAATTCCGCATGAGAAAGCGCTGTAATGGATACGGCAGTATCTCGGTATCCGGCCCATTCAGCATTTGAAGCAATTCGTTATGAATACCTCGTGCGACTCTGCCCGTGAAGCCGCGAGTCAATGCTGTCTGCCCACCCTGTCCGCTGAGAATGGCTTCGCGATGCAACGGATGCGCGCCCGCCTCCTCGCATACCAGGAAGACAGTGCCCATTTGAACGCCTTCCGCCCCGAGCGCGAATGCCGCGGCGATGCCACGAGCATCGGCGATGCCGCCGGCAGCCACAATTGGAACTGTCACGGCGTCAACCGCCTGCGGCACAAGCGAGAAGGTGCCAGTTAGCGAGTCTTGTGCCGATCTGAGGAACGATCCACGATGACCACCAGCCTCAAAGCCCGATGCGATCACTACGTTAACGCCAGCCTGATCCAGAGCAATGGCTTCTTCCGCCGTGGTGGCCGTTCCGAGCGTAATGATTCCTTTCCTTTTTGCCTCGTCGAGAATATCTTTCGGCGGAATGCCGAAAATGAACGAGAAGGCCGGAACATTGGCATCGAGGAGCACGCGCGCCTGGTCTTCAAAGCGAATCGGCTTGTAAGGCGAAAATTCCGGCTGTGAACCGCCCACTGCTTCGATGTACGGCGCGAGATGCGACAGAGCGCGGTTGAATGCCGCAACGTCCGACGTGCGCGCTCCAGCATCCTCCATCGAAACCCATAGGTTCATTGCAAATGGCTTCGTCGTCAATGAGCGGATTTCAGCGATTACATCGCCAATCGCCTGCGGTTCAAGGCTGTGCGCACCGAACGATCCCAGGCCGCCAAAGTTCGACACAGCAGCTGTAAGCCTCTGGGATGAAAGACCACCGAGCGGTCCCTGGATGATCGGGTACTCGATCCCGAGAGCTTCGGAAACGCGCGTCTGATTCCATGTCTTGGCCATAATGCAACCTCGTAAAGAGAAGAGGCGAGAACTCTCGCCTCTTCAAGTTTCAACTTCAAGGACGACCTCCAGCACCACTGGCACTCCGAGTGGGAGGCTTCCAAGGCCAAGAACCGTTCGGACTGGGAGCTTGTCTTCCCCGAAGACGTCCCGAAGCAGTTCTGAAGCAGCGTCAGCTACCTTGGGATGCGCGGAGAAGTCGCCTTCGGTTGCAAGGTACGCGGCGAGCCTCACGACCTTGGTCACTTTATCAAGCGAGCCAAGGTACTTTCTCGCGGCAGCGAGTACGTTCAGTCCCGCCATCCTTGCAGCTTCGCGGCCCTGCGCGACATGAGTTCCCTGCCGAGTCGGCCCAGGAATTTCGGCTCATGCCCGACGGCCGGGAGCATTCCACTGAGATAGAGCAGGTTGCCCGTCTGAACGGTCTCTACATAATTGCCAAACGGAGTTGGAGCGGGCGGCAACTCAATACCGAGCCCCGCAAGCCGGCGCTCCGCCCTCGCCGGCTGCGTGTTCCTCGGGTTCACCATTTGCCAGAGTGCGCACCACCGTCCACGTGCAGCACTTCCCCAGTTATCTGACGGGCTTCAGTGAGATAAACAACCGCATCCACGATGTCGCTCACGTCAGAGATTGTGCCCATCGGCGAGAGCGTTTTCAGAAACTCTTTCGGGTTGTTCTTGTGCAGGGGCGTATCGACAGAGCCAGGAGCCACCGCGTTGAACCGGATGTGCTGCTTCGCATACTCGCTCGCCAAGCTCCGGGTAACTGCTTCTAGACCGCCCTTAGTGATCATCGGAACAGAAACGGAGACGCCGGCGATTGGGTTCACAACGAGAGAGCTAGTGATGCTGACCACACTGCCGCTCGACTTCTGCTCGAGCATCTGCTTCACCGCGCCCTGCGTCACGTATAGGAAGCCTTCAAGATTGGTCGATGAGAGCGACTTGAAGTCTTCAGCTGTGTAGTCGGTAAATGCCTTGGTGAAAAAGATGCCGGCGTTGTTCACGAGGGCGTCAATTGATCCGAACTTGGTAATCGTCGTTCTTACTACTTCGGCGGCTATGGCACTATCGCCTATATTGCCATCAACCAGCGCGAGTTGGCCGCACTCAGTAAATGCACCCGACTTCGTGATGTTGCGTGAATTCGCTACGACGTTGTAGCCACGATCGAGGAACGCCCGCACCACACCTGCTCCAATGCCTTGCGATGCTCCCGTTACGATGACTGTTTTCTGTTTGCTTGCCATACTCAGCCTCCTTCTGGCTCACGGCTTTATTCGCCGCACACCATATGAGATTCGCAGGAAACGATCCCGATCCGTCGTATGTTCCAATCAATCGATCGGAATTACCTATCGCACCAGATAGCGTGTCTTCTGCCGGATCGTTGGTAATTCTTCATCAAGCAGCTCGAGGAAAGATTTAAGCGCGATCGAAGGTTCGATCTTGCGCCATGTGGCGACTAAGTCGATTCGGACGACGTCGGGCTGCAGGCGGAAGAAGGAGACGTTGTCAGCGCGCAAGTTGCATGCCGATGCGGAAACAATCGCCACTCCTTCACCCGCTTCGACAGTGGAAAGCACCGAGTGCATATTGTTCAGCTCATTGTGCAGGCGTGGCGAAAAGCCGCTGTCATTACAAGCACGGATAATGGTGTCGAACACCTCCGGGGAACTTGCACGTTGAAAAGTGACAATGTGATCACCCGCAAGATCCGCAATGCGAATGCGCTTTGTTTTGACCTTGCGGCTCTTGGGAAGCGCCACGACCAGCGGTTCACGGAAGAGCAGGCGCGACTCATAGGACGAACTGCGATCCGCGGAAACTGGACGCGTGAAGCCGATGTCGATCTCTCCGCGATCGAATGCGAGGTCTTGCCCGCTGGGTACATTTTCTTCAAGACGCAGCGCGACGCCCGGGTAACGCGCCTTGTATTTGCGCAGGAGGTCGGAAAGAAACGGATAGGTAGCAAATCCAATGAAGCCGATTCCAAGCCTTCCTATCTCTCCCTTGGCGGCACGCTGGGCAGTTGCGACAGATCGCTCGGCCTGCACAAGCGTCTTGATTGCCTCTTCATAGAAGATTTGCCCTTCAGGAGTAAGTCGAACAACGCGGCCCTCCCGCGAAAAGAGCTTGATACCGAGCTCGCTCTCAAGATCGGATACAGCCTCGCTGATCGAGGGCTGAGCAATATATAAATGCCGCGAAGCCTCCCGATACCCCTTCCACTTGACCACCGCTGTGAAATAACGAATGTGCCTCAATTCCATTGATAGGCTCTCCCTATCAATGGATTAGACCATAGTTCCCAAACCAAGAATGCCCTGACTTGAATAGGCAGATCGTCGAGCGGACTCGCCGTAGCGTGCAGGCGGGCTTCGGAGACGTGGAGATACCGCGCTGTCTCCAGATCACGGTGACCGAGCAGAAGCTGGATGCTGCGCAGATCGGTGCCCACATCGAGCAGATGTGAAGCGTAGGAGTGCCGCAGCGCGTGCGGGTTGAGCGGTTTAGACATGCCCAGTTGCTTGCGCAACTCCGCAACGCGATGCGCACCCCGCTTGCCACCATGGGCAGATCGGGCCATCGTGCGGGAGAGAGCCAGTCCTTAGGCTTGCGCCAACGCCAATAGAGGCGCAACAACTCCGGCAGCTTGGGAGACAGCATGACCTGACGGGGAAACTTGCCGTTGCCCGCGCGGATGTTGAGGATCATCCGCTTGCTGTCGAAAGAAGTTGTTCCATTGTTTCTTCCTTCACAACGAGAATCGCTATTGCTGTTTTTCCCGAGTTGAACATGATCATGCTGCCCTCCCTGGTAGCCTGTCGGCATGCGGATTTATATCGTTTCTTACACCACCCGACGTGATCGTCACTAGGTACACCCAAACCGAACACGGTATCTTGTTCCTGGATGCCAATGAGAACCTCGTCGCTAAATTTCCAATCGGCGGTTTCGTCACCAAGAAGACGACGCCCAACAAATTGACCGTCGAAAACATCCGAGAAAAAATAGATGGCGTCATAGACGGTTTGCTAAACAAAGAAATTGCTAAAGCTTAGGCAGAGGAGAAGGGGAAGCGGGGCACTATCACCGTGATGTCGGTAGCGGATAATTCTAAAAAGCCGCATTGATACTAAGAGCTTCGACCTGACGTAAACATGTCCTGCTTGCGGATACAAATCATTCCCAATTTGGTTCCGGCGGATAGTGGACAAACCGGAAGTGACTCGGGCTAACACGACCTTGACTGTTTTCGGGGTAATTTCCGGGTGGGCGGTCACTCGTCAGGAACCGAATTTCCCGCTTGATGGCTCGACGAGTGCATTGGCGACAATGCGCTCATCAAGAGAATTAACTTGTCCGAGCAGCCGGTTTTACGTCAACTTGGCGGCCCGAGGAACCGTTGGGCTGGTGGACACATCGCCACCAGTCCGCTCTGGCTGGCTTTCAGTCAATGAAGTAGCCAATGTCCGTGAGAACTCTTTCACTCAGCTCCACGGCTAAAAGGCGCGCACCGAAAGGGGCATACAGGTCTTGCTCAAAGCGCTGGAGGACGGGCGAGGGCAGATCCGTCTGTTGCCGAAGTAATTGCAGCAACGCAGCGCTGTCGGTCTTGTTCTTATAGTCCCCTTGGAGACCGCATGCCGGGCGAATCGTTAGCGAGAGGGGAATATAGTTCCTGCGACTGATTCATATCGACCGGAAGCTTGAGTGATGAGATTTACTCGCATGCGGAATCCTGACACTTGCCTTAGCAACTCTCAATGACTCGGACGGGTCATAATGTCAGCTTTAAATGTGGGGGGATGATGCTCTGTAGCCGAGTTTGCTGCCGCAAGCAGGGCTAATGTCAGGCAATCCCTTTGATGCAAGCCTATGCTCCTATCGCCAGAAGGTTGCCAGCTTATTCGCGTGCGATGCCTCGGTGCGGCCTCAGCGGAAACCCATGCTGGTCTGCGGATAGCGCGGTAAACGCCACAGCATAAATGCGGTCATCTTACCCTGCAACTAGTCGAGACGGAGAGATGGAAAGGCGATCTCATCGTCACCGTCGGCAACGGCAAGACAGCCATGTATCCAGCCAGCTTTCCTTACGACGCGCTGTCTCCTAAAAAAAGCCCAAGCTACCAAAAGGGCCGTGACAAGGCAACCATTTCGGGGCCGAGATTTGCAAAGAATTGATCTCGCCATTCCTACGCGAGCGAAACCAAGGCAAATGAGCCCCTCAGCCTACCGAGAGCCCACTCTTTGGGCAGGAGCATGACTCTGCTGGTTCCAGAACAACCGCAATCTCGCACAGGAGATGAACCATGCAACGTTCGATCTATGGAACGGCTGGGGAAATGCTCGCCAGCCGCTCCATGCGTCAAGCGTCGAAACCAAGAAATACCGGTCACGCACAAATGGATCATGTAGTATCTCAGCAATTCGTTTCAGCTTGCGCGCCCATGCTCCGCGAGGCGGCGATGTTCCTGAACATGGCAGCGAAGCGCGCCGTGCGGCGGAGGTCGCAAAACAATGGCAATCGTAAATGCGGGCAACGCACGGACCCTGTCCGCTCATCCCGCCGATCATACGAACTACAGCGCGATGGCAATGGTCACCACGCTCTTCTTCGCGTGGGGCTTTTGCACCGTCCTGAATGATGCTGTTATTCCGCATCTTCAATCTGTTTTTGATTTGAGCTACGTTCAGGCGTCTCTGATACAACTCGCGTTCTTTAGTTCGTATTTCGTCTTCGCCCTGCCGGCGGGCAAACTGGTCGAGTGGATCGGCTACCAGCGAACCATGGTCGTTGGCCTGGTCGTGATGGCCTCAGGTGCTCTGTTCTTCGTACCGGCCGCGAGCGTTGCCACCTACACGTTCTTCCTCTGCTCAGAGGTAGTGTTGGCGGCCGGTGTGACCGTCTTGCAGGTCGCAGCGAACCCGTATGTCACCATCTTGGGGCCTCCGGAAACAGCCTCAAGCCGGCTGAATTTGACTCAGGCCTTCAACACGCTTGGCGACAGTCTTGCGCCATACGTCGGCGGCGTTCTGATTCTTGGCGGAGCCGCCACAGCCCTACCGAGGGGCGAACATCTCCAGGGAGCGGCCCTCACCGCCTATCGCATTCAGCAGGCCGCCAGCATCAAGCTGCCATTTATCGCGATTGCCGGCGCAGCGACGGTCCTTGCGCTCGCGGTCGCCTTTTATCGTTTCCCTCGCATCGCGGTCACTCGCGAGTTTCGCCCGGCAGATCTGAGTGTCAAGCAGGAACACGTGTGGAACCATCCCCACCTCTATCTCGGTGCGATCGGCATTTTTATCTATGTCGGCGCTGAGGTCTCCATCGGTAGCTACATGGTCAAATATTTTGCCGATCCCAAGATAGCCGGACTGTCTCTGGAAAGAGGCGCAAAGCTGGTTACCTTCTACTGGTTCGGCATGATGGTCGGACGATTCATCGGCTCGGCCGCCATGCAGCGCATCGCCGCGAATAAGATGCTTGTCTGGAGCGGCATTGGAGCAGGCCTGCTGGTGTTGGCCTCGCTACTAGGTACAGGTTACTTCGCCGTGGCCACGATTCTTGCCGTCGGTCTCTTTAACTCAATCATGTTTCCCACCATCTTCACGCTGGCGGTCGCCGAGTTGGGCCCCCTCACCGGGCGCGGGTCAGGCCTGCTGGTACAAGCCATCGTCGGCGGAGCGGTCTTTCCGGTGTTCATGGGATTTCTGGCCGACAAGTTCGGCATACACCGCTCGCTGCTGATGCCCCTGCTCTGCTATCTATATGTGATTTATTACGGCTGGAGAGGCTACCGTATCCGGCCCACGGAACCCCAAACACACCTTCAGGCACTCGCTGAGTAGCTATCGCGCGGTTCAGGCTTACCGGCAGTGCAAATCGCGGGGTTTCTGTCGGGTTATCGGCCACGCGCAGTTGCTTGTTCGTTAACATCCCCAGACGGCCTTCGGAGTGGATGAATGCATGTCGATAGTGGACTCCAATTCTGCTGCCAGCGTCGGCATGGGCCTGAGCAGCAGCTGCCTCACTGTTTCGCGACGTCGAGATCCATGGTCAACTTGACCTCGTCGCCGATGACGGAGGTCGGGAATTTGCCTCCTATACCGAAGTCCTTTCGGCTGATCGTAGTGGTCGCCGAGAAACCCGAATGAGGCTTCTTGTCATCTCCCGTAAGCGGTCCAGTGGGACCCTCCACCTGCAGAACCACCGGCTTTGTAACGCCATGCAGCGTGAGATTTCCTGAAACCGTCAGGCCACTCCCGCTCTTGACTATGCTGGTGCTGACGAAGGTGCTGGTCGGAAATTGCGCGACATCGAAAAAGTCCGCACTCTTGAGATGGGTATCGCGCATCGCAAAGCCTGTATCCACCGTGGTGACGTCGATGGTGACATTAACCGTGGATTTGGTGATGTCGGACTCGTTCAGAACGATTGCACCTCCGATGTTGCCAAACCGGCCGCGGACATTTGAAAGGCTATGGTGGAAGATCGTAAAGTTCACTTCGCAATGCGGCTTATCAGGGATCCAGGTGGATGTTTGTGCGAGAGCCAAAGGAGCGGCGAAGCCAGAGTTCCAAGAAGCGATAGCAAGCGCTTACTCATTCGAGAATCCTTTCCGTTGGAGGCTCCG
Source organism: uncultured Acidobacteriaceae bacterium (assembly GCA_963797255.1). Taxonomy (GTDB): domain Bacteria; phylum Acidobacteriota; class Terriglobia; order Terriglobales; family Acidobacteriaceae; genus JANXZS01. The sequence goes on along the minus strand of CAWCOV010000034.1, from coordinate 13,510 downwards.
AATATCTATCCTCGAGCTGAGTGGATGGACATACGAGCTTGTGAATTTGTTACGCCTCTAAGAGCAGGCTGATTTCTGCAATCAATTACATGTGGCTTACCCCTCGGCAATCTCGATAGCGGTCGTGCCGGGTAAGACGCGTTGCCACCCTGAAAAATGTAAGGGCAAAGGCCAGCGGATGAATATAGATTTTGGAATGTCTTCGATACCGACAGCTAGCTTCTTTCTGTTACTCCAGAGTTACTGACGGATGGCCGGTCACTCGGAAGGAAGGCCTAGCTCTCGAAAGCACGTTCACCTGAGATACAGCTAGTCCGGCTAAGTTGATCGCGAGCGAAATTGGTCACGGGGCAGCTATCGCCCAAGTTGTGGATTCATGGAGCGGATTGCAGTGAGGTATGGTATGCGGCCTACCGGGTCAGGGAAGCAGGTTTGCAACTTCGAACGTTGTTTCTTGGGGAGGGGTAGTAAAGCCTCCGCTGACGCCCTGTTTCACCCGGGGCAAAAGGACGCCGTCGCGGAAGAGTTAGCCACTCCTCGCCAAATATTACCGTCCTCGACGACAAGGATGGTTCCATCCTCGGCACCATTGATATTGGCGGCGCCCCTGAACAGGCCGCAACTGACGGTCATGGCAAAATCTACGTCGATATCGAAGACAAATCCGCCATCGTGGTCATCGACGCAAAGACCATGAAGATGACTGGCAGCTACGACGTCTCCTCCAAAGGTGGAGGCTGCGCCGACCTTGCGCTCGACACCAAGAACAATATCCTCTTCGCTGCGTGTTGCGACAAAAAAAACATGATCGTCCTCTCCGCACCGGACGGTCACATCATCACAGATCTTCCCATCGGCAATGGCTCCGATGGTGCAACCTTTAATCCCGAAACCATGGAGGCATTCAGCTCGCAGGGCGACGGCACCCTCACCGTCATCAAAGAGGATTCGCCGACCAGCTTCAGAGTGGAACAGACCGTTGCTACTCCGGCCCGGGCGAAGACGCTCACTCTCGATCCCAAGACTAACCAGATCTTTTCGATCACCGCAGAATTCGGTCCCGTCCCGCCCGCCTCCGATACCACAACTCCCGCGGCACCTTCTCCACCCTCCGCCGCCCCAGCGCCCAGAGGCCCTCCAGCTTTTATGCGCGGTCCACGGGCTCCGATGATTCCGCATTCTTTTCAGCTACTGGTGATTGGCAAGTAATTGGCTGAGCATTAAATGCCACTCCAGCGAGCTGGGCCATCTCGGCAGTTACTCAGTGCCGGAAGGCCGGTAACTCGACCCCAACTCAGAAACGAGGATTCTGATAGCGCAATCGCGGTGAATTTAAGTACGCTTAAGACTTGCCCACACCATGAAAGTCCGACGCCTAAATCTTCCACTACTTGGCTACTCTCGTCGCTATTGAGCATCGCCGTCGTGTTTGGTTTCTATGTTGCTGGAACAGCCGGAGACTGCAAACCTGGAGAGATCGATGGTCAGTGCGGTATGAGTTCATTCTTCGGAATCGTTGATGGGGTCGTGGCGGGGTTAGTGATCTTCTTGGGTACAACCAGCTACCTTTTGATCGTGGCTTATAGGCGACGAGCATTGAAGCAGAAGACTGAGAGGTTGAAAAGTCTTTAATTGATCGGGACAATCGTCAATTTCGACTTAGGCAACGCCGCGCTGCTTGGTGTTGATCAATTCGAAATTTCCCGGTTGCGGGTTATGCAACCGGAACCGCGGGATTTCCGCGAGATCGCACGAGCAATAAGCATCATCCACAGGCATTGGGGGAGTGTGGTGGACCACCCGGAAGTAGTAACTTCCGCGTTGGCGGTAATCCGCCCAGAACCCACAAATCTGGAAGGTCTTGTGTCCGCACGGTTCGGTGAGTGAGTTGGCGATGACTTGCAAATCTAGCGTGCAATCGATCTCGACCGAACGCTGACCGAGTCGCCCGGTTCTCAGAAATGAGATTTAAGTCACCCGCCTGTGACTTGTTACTCCGGATGGATTTCGTGATGAGCCTCGGCAAGTTATCGCTAGCTGGCCGTGCCTGATGTTGGGTCTGAGCAGCGCAACGATAGATGTTGCCTGCTTGGAATAGTGCATAGCATATCGCTGTGATGGGGTGTTGAGATTCAGCTTCCCTCACGGATCATGATCCTTGGGAAGTTTTGTCAGTCGGCTCGCGCAATCAAGCCGAGTCACTCATTGAGCCTCTGAACCCTTGATGGGAAAGCTGATGGGCCGTACGGATTTCGAAAGATGGCCCATGATTTCGGTCCTCGACTCCCGAGATGCTTTTCAACGCTACAACTCCCTGTTGCGGAGTCCGTCCTTTGAGTATGACGTCACGCCTGACGGCCAGCGCTTCTTGATAGTCGAGCCGGCCGAGAAGCCCGAATACCTGCCCCTGACACTTGAAAGCAGGTGGCCAACCAAGCAGGCGAGACGTGTATGGCACGCTAACACCGCTTAATCGGGCAGGCTCTACTTCGATACTGCGTTTCGCTCAAGACCTACGGCATCCTCGAGATTGGCGACTGGGCCAAACATGATAAACAGCACAACGTTCGCTCGCGGATTCTTCCATCCCTTTCAGCGGACGATGAGAGCCATGGACGCGAGGACCACAGCTCTCATTCTTACTTGCGGCACTTCTTTTACTGCGAGTTTCCTTGGATCAATTCTTTGGAGTCTGGTATCAGGTATCCAAAAAGGCCCGCGGTTCCCTGGTTGGGACCCGCTGTGAAATAAAGCTCCGCCGCGGGGGCTTCGTCGGGATCATAGCTCTTGGGGGTCGCGCTATTGGCGAAACTCATACTCCAGATTCCGTTGATGGACAGGGGCTTTCCGCTTTCATCCTGGAGCAGCCCTTCGAATTTGCCGGTATCGAGATCGTAGGCGGAGATGAATCCGGCGGACTGCGTGGTTCCACCAGCAGCGAAGTTCGAGACCAGCAGACGGTGGCTGAAGAATCCAAAGTCGAGAGGGGCGAGCGTGACTCCCCATGGCGCGTTGAGCCAATCCCCATGCTCGAGGCGACGAAGCAATTTCCCTTTTGACGAATAGATATCGACGTAGCCTAAGCCGGGGCCGGCAGTTTCAAACGGGTTGCCGGCAAAGTGCAGAGCGTAGGTTACAACGATGTCGTTGCCAATTGCCTGCACGTTGAAAGGCACGAAGTTAGGCGGAAGGCGGCGATCGGTGAAGGGCTTGTTATCATCGTCGAAAAAGTGGTCGTCTTCCTGAAGGACGTCCTCGTCTTGAACCCGATTGCTGTGATCGTCATTGCTTTTTAGTTTGATCGGTTGGAATGCATTGTTGTAAACATCGATGCGTCCCTTGAGAAAGTTCGCGGCATAGAGGTAACGCACCCCGTCAATGAAAGCGGACGTAATGCCGGTATAGCCGGAGCCGTCTTTGGTGCGTGCGACGGTTACAGCGTTGGTCGAGGGAGGATTGGCGCCCGGCGTGATGCCGATGTTCGGATTCCATCCGGCGATGGTTCCGTCGAGGGTGGAGAAGATGAAGGCTGCGGGCTTGCCCGGAGCGAGAAGAAAGTCAGTCGCGCTGCTGTTGGAGATCATTCCGGTGGGGGTGCCAGCGGGGAAAGTCGGATCGCTGGGATTGGATTTTGGAATGGTAACGACAAGAGACTGCTTGGCGCCCGGTCCATCGTAGAGCGTGGCGAATCCCGTGGCCTCGTCGGAGACCCACCACGTGCTGCCAGAACTGCGGGCGAGGCCCCATCCATTGATGAGCAGGGGATCTGGTGATTCGGCGGCTCCGGGGATGTTTGCATCGAGGTTAACCTGCGTGTAGTGCTGTGCAAAAGCGACAGGCGAGAGAGATAGTGCAAGCGTGAAGCCTGCGGTCAGATTCGATAGCACTTTCATCATGAAGCTCCTTATGTTGTATTGCCCGCGGGCCCATGAAGGCGCTTCAGCCGCCGGCGGAATACGCCGGAGTCTGAATCGACGCAGGCGGGAAGAACTGCGTTGGAATCCTCGAGGTGGTTTTTATTTCCGCCTCTGATGCTGCCTATTCGAGATATCGAAAACTGAGGGCAAAAGACGACAACGAAAAAAGAAAATCCCGTTCGCCGCAAACTCAACGGTCATCCAGAGTCGCTTACGTGTCGTTATGTTGATTCGCGTCAGGAAGCGAGTGCCAGGAACACAATCAATCGGGAGTTGGAAGCGCTCAAGCGCATGTTTCGGATCGGCTGGCAATCAACATCATTGAAAGAAGGTACAAAAGGCCGGCGCACGCTCCAAATATCTCGATCATTGTTTTGCTTTATCTGCGGATCGATCGTCGCCTTTTTCTGTTGGTTTTCGATTATCCAAGTGAGGATCAAACTGCCAGATCGATTGGCACATGGTCCCCAGGCAAACGCCATTCGCTGGCAGTCTTAACTACCAAATAAAAAGGAGATCGTTATGAAACGGATCGTTGCAGTCATCGCACTATTCGCTGCGGCAACTCTCGTCACAGTGACAGGTGTTTCAGCACAACAGACCAGGCTCCGCGCAATGTGCCCTTTAATTCAGGGTCGGAAATAGAACCATGCCGCAAGGGACATACTGGATTGCCTCAGCTGGAAGTCATGAAGTATTGCTGAAGGGCAACCGTGTTGCCATATTTGTTGTGGGCAGTCCACGTGAGATGTCGGCAGATGGACGAGAGAAACTCATATTTGACAAAGTGGGTGACCAATACTTCTTAAGTGAGATTGTCACGACATCTTTAGGTACTAGCGTTACTCTTCCCGTACCCAAGCTGGAAAAGAGAACCCAGATGGCACGACGACCATCCCTTGCGGGCAATACAATGACAGTCGCTTTGCTCCACTAGGAAGACTCTTCGTCGCGTAGCCGGTGGAAGTCCCTTAAGGGTTGTGAGCTTGCCCAGAAAAGCAAGGTCATTCACCGTGGTCACCCGGGCGAAATGCTTGGGCGTGGATTGTTTCTACGATTCTGATTAGCCACCCACGACTCTCCGCGAAGAATTACTTTCCGGTGACAAATATGTGACAACTGGCTATGCCGCAATCGATATATTTATTTCGTCGACCGGAGCATAGCGAAGGTTGAACGTAACAAGAACGCGGACGGGTGTACGGAGTTACCTTAGGTCAAGCAGTTGTGGAACGCTGCGACATGACCCGAACATCACCGGTAGCTCATTTCCATTTCTGCCTTCACTCCGTCTTCGACCGGTCCCGGGACAATTCAGTCAAAGGAGGACATGGCGTGGAGTCGATATTTTCCTCGCTCGTCCAAGCCGCGAAGTGCGGCGACGGCGTGGCCATGGATACACTTTTCAGTACTTTGTACTCTGAGTTACATCGGATTGCCAAACGAGAGTTGGGGCGTCAGTGGGCTCCCAAGAACCTAAGTGTGACCACGCTCTTGCACGAGGCATATCTCGATATGGCTGCTCTAACGGAGCCTAGCTTTCCAGACGGTGCACGCTTCATGGGGTACGCATCGCGCGTGATGCGTGGACTGATTATTGATCATGCCCGAATCCGAAGCACCAAAAAGCGCGGTGGCGAGTTTGAGATCACATCCCTTGCGACTGAATTCCTTGAGCGACCTGCCGACCCGAAGGAACTCTCACTGATAAGCGATGCCTTGGATGGACTCGCTGGGTTCGACCCTGACCTTGCCAGCCTTGTTGATCTTAAATTCTTCTGCGGCTTCTCCTTTGCAGAAATCGGTGCGTTGCAGAAGATCTCGGAACGCACCGTGCAAAGACGTTGGGAGAAGGCGCGGATTTATCTTCGCCAAAGCATTCAAGCGGATCTTTCGCTTTGAGAAATCCATGCCCACACTAAGACCTGATCAATGGCGGGCACTTAGCCCTTACCTGGACGAAGCTCTCGAGAAGACTGACGACGAGCGTGCGGTTTGGTTGAGTTTGCTTCGCGCTCAGAATCCCGATCTTGCGAGCCTGTTGGAAGAGCTTCTCGACGAGCACCGCGAGCTAGTCGACGAAGGATTCATGGAGAGGCGTTCTATTGAGTTGCCAACTGCGCCGATGATTGCCGGCAAGTCACTTGGTCTCTATAGGTTGGTTTCTCAACTTGGTCAAGGGGGCATGGGGACCGTTTGGCTCGCGGAAAGGAACGATGGACGTTTTGAACGTTGCGTCGCCGTGAAGTTTCTGCACATCGCACTTGTGGGCAGGGGTGGTGAGAAGCGATTCAAGCGGGAAGGCAGGATACTTGGGTCGCTTACTCATTCGCACATTGCAGAGTTGATAGATGCTGGGGTTACGTCAACGGGGCAGCCTTACCTGGTTCTCGAGTATGTAGAGGGTGATCCCATTGACCATCACTGTGATCACCGAAAGCTGAATATTCACGCGCGCCTCCGGCTATTTCTTGACGTGCTGGGAGCCGTGGCCCACGCGCACGCAAACCTGATTGTGCATCGCGATCTGAAGCCCTCAAATGTGTTTGTGCGAAAAGACAATCAAGTAAAGCTGCTCGATTTCGGTATTGCCAAATTGCTGGACGGCGATGGCGGAAAGATTACTCAACTCACTTTGGACGGAGGGCGGGCCCTGACGCCGGAATACGCCGCCCCCGAACAGTTGAAGGGCGATGCTGTTACCACCGCCACCGATGTGTATGCACTTGGTGTGCTCCTCTATTTGCTACTCACTGGACATCATCCAGCCGGTAGTGACGTGCACGGGCCGGCGGGAATGGTTCGAGCCATTGTTGACACCGAGCCTGTGCGGCCGTCGGAAATTGTAGCTTCCTCGAGAGCAAACCTGGATGATGCCAAGGAGAATGCGTTCCTTCGCGCCTCGACGCCCGACAGGTTGCGCCGTGTTCTGCGTGGAGATCTCGACACGATTGTTGCCACGGCACTCAAGAAAGAGCCATCGGAGCGTTACTCCTCGGTGACCGCCTTTTCGGACGACATACGGCGATACCTGAAGAACGAGCGAATCGGGGCCAGGCCGGATACTCTTGCATATCGTGCGGCCAAGTTTACACGTCGCAACCGCGTTGTGGTTTCTGTTGCTGCGCTCGCCATGTTTGCATCCATCGCTGGCACTGCAGGCACGTGGATGCAGGGGAGAGCTGCGCATACGCAACGCGATCGCGCTCTCCACCATTTGGCGCGGGCCGAACGGATCACCGAACTCAATGAGATCCTCTTGACTGATGTCTCTCCAATGGGCAAGCCCCTAACCGTCAATCAGCTGTTGGATCGCGAGGAGAAGATTGTTGAACGAGAGCACTACCACGACGCTGCCAGCCATGTGGAATTGCTGCTTTCCATTGGCGATCAGTACTCCGACGAGGACGAAAATGCGAAGGCCCTTCGGGTCTTGGAAAAAGGTTACCAACTATCTAGGCGCCTGAAAGAACCATCGACACGTGCGAGGGCTTCTTGCGCACTGTCGGGAGCCTTGGTGCGTATCGGAGAATTGAGCCGGGCGGAGTTGCTCTTTCAGGAAGGTTTGCACGAAGTCCCAAACGAACGGCAATTCTCTTCTGACCGCGCCTACTGCTATCTGCGAGGAAGCGAGGCGGCCCATCGCAACGGTGATTCCAAGAACGCTATTGCGCGAGCACAACTGGCCGAGCAGACACTCAAGGAGTCGCCTGTTCATTCAGATCTTCAAGATCTGAATGTATTGGAAAATCTCGCTGGTGTTTATGGAGATACCGGTCAGTTTCGTGAATCCAACGTATTATTTGAGCGCGCAAGCAATTTGATGACATCACTCGGATACGACGAGACCCAAAAGGCGGTAAAGCTCTTCAACGATTGGGCGCTGATAATGATGTATGCCGGAAGACAGGTTGAAGCGGAGAAGATTTATCGGCGGGCGATAGACATCAGCCGAACCAATCAGACGGAAGACGCGGTCTCGCCAGTCCTCCTATACAACTATGCCGGCGTGTTGAGTGAGTTAGGGCGCTTTCGCGAGGCGGCCGACTATGCGGGGCGCGCCTCAGAAAAGGCGAAGCGGGTCGGCGATCAAATGCTTATTGATCAAACAGATTTTCAACTAGCGCGAATTTATCGCGATGAACATTCATTCGCACGGGCGGACGCGCTGCTGACAGGATTGGAGCCGAGGCTTCGGCTTAAACTTCCACCGGCCCACTATGCATTTGCGTTTCTGACATCCGAGCGGGCGCTTTTGGCACAAGCTGCGGGAGAGCAATCGGCTGCCTTGGAGCTTTCAAATCGAGCGGTGGACGAGGATGAGAAGTCAATCAGGGTTGCGGGACAGTGTGCAACGATCTTGCCCGTTCTCCTCACCCGGCGCTCATCCGCTGAACTCGAAGCGGGACTTGAAAAGCGAGCTGTCGCAGATGCGTCAAGGGCTTTGGGTCTGCTACAAGCTGCGATGGAACCTGGGACGCATTCGAGCTATCTGGGGCGTGCCTACATGGCACTTGCCCAGGCTCTGAAGCTCCAGGGAATTGACGACGAGGCTCGCAAGGCGTTCCGGTCGGCGGCCGAGCATCTTGAGATCAGCCTTGGCCGAAGTAATCCCGATGCACGCAGAGCGCGAGAGCTTGCGGAATCCGAGCAGGTTGGCCGAGGGCCCACCAAAGGTATGACAAGTAACTTAGATCCGCCAGTCGCGAAGCAAAGGTCGTCGCGGAGCGGGCGCTAGCTCGCTCGTACTTGGATTGCGGTCGGATTGTGGGTTACTCGCCAGTGACCACTAAGTAAATGAAGGATAGACGTTGTCGTTAGCACATGATATGTCCGGTGTTTGTAGCAAGTGAAGTGTCCGCTTAACGGGCGGCGAAGATGGAGCCATGCATACGAGCATGGAGATCTATCCACGGACCGCAGCGGAGCGGGCGATGAAGTTACAGGAAGTGTTGTTGCGCGCCACATCGGGGAAGATCAAGTGGTGGCAGGCAGCGGAGTTGATCGGCATCAGCGAACGGCAGATGCGACGATGGCGGCAGCGCTATGAAGTGGACGGGTACCAGGGCCTGCTGGACCGACGACGACGGAAGCCGAGCAGCAGGCGGGTGCCGAAGTCGCAGGCGGAAGAGGTTCTGAGCCTGTACCGGGACAGGTACTTCGATCTGAACGTGCGCCACTTTCATGAGAAGCTCGTCGAGGAACACCGGATCGGGTTGAGCTACACGTGGGTCAAGCAGGCGCTGCAGGCAGCTGGCCTGGTGAAGCGGAAGGCCAGGCGTGGCGTGCATCGCAAGCGGCGTGAGCGCCGTCCACTGCCGGGGATGATGCTGCACATCGACGGCAGCGATCACCAGTGGTTTCAGGATAAGCGCCGTCACGACCTGATCGTGATCCTGGACGACGCCACCAGTGAGATCTACTATGCGCAGCTGGCCGAGGAGGAAACAACCGCTACAGTGATGGCCGGCCTGCGGGCGGTGATTGAACAGAAGGGGCTGTTCTGCTCGCTCTATTCCGACCGCGGAGCCCATTTCTGGTATACGCCGAAGAGCGGTGGCAAGGTCGACTACGAGCGCCCAACACAGGTAGGACGTGCCATGAAGGAACTGGGAGTGCATATGATCCCGGCCTACTCTCCGCAGGCGCGGGGACGCTCGGAGCGCAACTTCTCCACCTGGCAGGGACGGCTGCCGCAGGAGTTGCGATTGCGCGGGATCCGATCTCTCGAAGCGGCCAACGAGTTTCTCAGGAAGACATACATCGCCGAGTTCAACCGCCGCTTTACCGTTCCGGCAGCGCAGCGAGGAACAGCGTTTCTATCCTGCCGGCACAGGAACCTGGAAATGGTCTTTACACAACGCTACGAGCGCACCGTCGATCGGGACAACACAGTGACCTTCTACAACATGATCATGCAGATCGAACGTGCCGAATGGCGTCCCACTCTTGCTGGATGCAAGGCGATCATCCACCAACACCTGGACCAAACACTGACCCTGATGATTGCAGGACATCGCGTCGGACAATACAGCGCAGAAGGAAAGCTGTTGACGCCGCTGACCAAAAAACAAATCAAGGCCGTGGAAAAGACGTGGAGTGGAAAAGTCAAAAAGCAGACTTTCCCACCCCACTTGCAAATCCCGCAAAGAACGCGGGATTCACACTTTCCCACCGCCTCTGCGACTACTAACTTATATCAGATATATAAGGATAGACGATAGTCCACTCGTAACTTTAGTTAAGGGTTGCGGCCACACAGAAGCGTGAATTGTGCTCTGCGTGGTCGATGAGTGCAATGGCGATTTTTCATAAAAGAGAGATTCTCATCGAGGCATGGAAAGACCTCTTCCGCGATTAGCACAATTTCTGCAACTTGCTCACTTTGGCTCTTTTACTTGTGGCCGTTCTTCGCTGGTAACGCGATGCAGAACGGTAATTGGAATGGAACCGTCGGGACGGGGTGAAACCTTCCAAGAAAGTTCGTTGCCAATTATTTCGTATGGGCGAACTTGCGTGGTGTCATCCTGATTGGGAAACGAAGATCGATCGATGTGAAACGTGATCGTGGCTTCGGCGGCCTCGAGAGTGTAGCGCCCGAAGTGGACACTGGTGCTGAGAGATGCCTCCTTGTACTCTTCCGGAGTTCCCTTCAGTTTGTCTCCGGAAGAGAACTTGAGACGCTCGGCACGGTAAATCTGCACAGAGTAGTAACCATCGCTGGTGAAGATGACAAGCCCATGCGGACTGTTGCCGTAATCCGACACTCGTGTGCCGTCTGGAAGAAGCTTTTCGGCCTTGGTAAGAACCCAAGTGCCGGCGATGGAAGGCGTTTGAGCAGTGGCCATTATTGAGCCAAACAGCAGGACAGCGAGAAGTGGGAGACACCTGATCGACATGAGGCCAATGTAGCAATCGAACAGCTGGCGCACAATTTGATTGTTCTCACCGCACTCGTGAGCGCGGCTTATGCATTGCTACACCGGCGGCGGCCACTCCGGCGAGACCGTTGTGGCGTTTGCGGGGAATCTCCGATTTTGATCGCGGGGCGAGGATGAATTTCAGAGCCTCAAGGAGAAGCGTCGCCATGCGATCAGCGGCATCTCCGATCAAGTGCGCATTGCGGTGCAGGGAGACGGGCAGGCTTCCCAGCAAAGGCAAACCATAGAGCGAAGCGGCGAAACTGAGGCCTTCGGAAAGGTTGAATGAGGTACGTGCCGTGATGCCGAGGCCACCAATCAAGGCCGCCTGCAGGCCATCGAGGCTGGGGCTGCTGGCAGCAATGCGATACGGCATGCCTATCGCCTCGAGATGTTGAATTGCGCATTTCCGGAAGGCACACTGCGGCCCCAATACGGCGAGGGGCAGAGGTTGTTCCTGCGGCGGCACGAACGTGGAGGAGGCGATCCAAACGAGGTCCAGTTGGCCCACCGTCTGCGCGGCGGGGCGGTGTTCGTGACCAATGACCACAGCGAGGTCGATCCGCGATTTCTCAATCGCCTCCGCGAGGGCAGCATTGCCTTCAATGAGGAGTTCGACTTGCATGCGCGGATACAGCGTATTGAATTGCGACAGGACTGAAGGCAGAAATGAGGCAAAGTCTTGCGGGCAACCGATTCGGATGTTGCCGGCGAGGCTACCTCCATGGATTGTGTCCAGCAACTCGTCATGCATTGCGAGAATGCGGCGCGCATAGGTGAGGGCAACTTCTCCAGCTTCGGTGAGGACGAGACCGCGGCCGCGTTTGCCAAAGAGCTCTGTTCCGAGATCATCCTGCAGCCGTTTCATCTGGAGGCTGATGGCGGAAGGAGTACGGCCGAGACGGTCTGCCGCTTGTGCAAGGCCGCCCAGGTCGTGCGCCACTACGAGAGTGCGCAAGGTATCCAAATCGAGGTTGGTGCGCGTTGCCATGACTGTGCGTAGTGTAAACGATTGGATTCGCTCGACGCGAAGCCACAACTGCATAGAGTCGGCCAATGAACCGTGAACCGCTATCGATGCGCCCGGTCATTCTATGGAGTCTTTGTGAGAAGCCGTATGCCGGGACCATCCTTTGTCATGACAATGGGTTCGATGTTGCCGTCCTTGTCGAAAACCATTTTGTCGATGGCCATGACGCGCTTGCTGATGCCTGTGCTATCCATCGGGTGGCGATGGTAAACGATGTACCAATCGTCGGTGTCCGGAATGTGGAGCACGGAGTTATGGCCCGGGCCTTTGGCAATGGCGGGATCGGTCTGCAGAATTTTCCCTGCGCGTGCAAAGGGGCCGACGGAGCTGTTGCTTTTTGAATAGGCAACGCCGTAGTCAGATCCACCCCAGTCGCCCTCCGACCACATGAAGTAGTATGTGCCGTTGCGCTTGATAATGAAGGGGCCTTCGACGTAGTGCTCAGGTGTGATCTCCTTGTAGAGTTCGCCATCCGGCATGGGGATCACGTGCTTCAGATCTTTCGACAGTTTGGCTACCACGCAATGGCCTTGCCCACCGTAGTAAAGATAGATCGAGCCATCGTCATCCTGGTAGACCATGGGATCGATGGGCTGCGCGCCATGTTGAAAGTTGCCGATGATCGGCTTGCCAATCGCATCGACGAAAGGTCCACCGGGCTTGTCACTCATAGCAACGCCGATGCCCCCATCGAAAGTATCCGTCTTCTGAATATCGTTGGCCGCGAAAAATAGATAGTACTTACCGTTGAGGTGAATCGCCGACGGCGCCCAGATGGCATACGCAGCCCACGCGACATTCTTCACGCTGAGCACGGAGTTGTGCTTTGTCCAGTGAACGAGGTCGGGAGATGAGAAGGCATCGAGCCCCGTCTGCAGCAGGTAGTCCTTGTGGATGACATGCTGCTTGCGCAGTTCGGTCTGTTGCGCGTTGAAGGTAGGCTGTCCGATCGCTGGATCATCGGCAGATAGGCTGCGCGTGGGGTAGATCCAGTACTGATGGTCGAAGACGCGCACCTCGGGGTCGGCATAGTAACCCTGCGACGAGAGATTCGCTGTTGCCTGCGCATGCAGCGACAATGTCCCGCATGCGATACCAAGGGAGACGAAGAAGGCTGGAGCGCGAGAAAAAAACATGACTTAGATCCTATGGTGTGATTGCCGCAAATCATGATACCGACCACAAAAGATTGCCGCTTGATGTGCCTAGTCTTGAGCGCTTTGACAGCGATGATGGTCACATTCGGTCTGCTGTTGTGGATAATGCACCTTTAGAGTGACCGGGCTGCAAGATTTCTCTCCAAAAGTACCTCGCCATTGCGCTCATTGAGCGAGCGACAGAGGGCTTTTCCGAGTTCCGGTCGGACGTGTGCTTCTATTCCGTTATTCCGGAGTAACTGACGAGTGACCAGTGATCCGACCCCGACCGAAGGTCGGCCGATATCTATGCCACTCGGCGCTCGCTGAGTGACATGGCGATTTATCACCAACTGACCTAATCCGCCTGATCAAATTTACCGAAAATCAGTTTTCCTGGGTACTATGGCGGCGTGAACAAACAACCCTTCGATTTGGGGACATTGATGGCGCGGATAACTGAGAAGGGAAAGAAAGGACACCATTTGCAGAGAATGCAGGAGCGGC
>CAWCOV010000033.1:0-14084 GCA_963797255.1 uncultured Acidobacteriaceae bacterium | reverse complement strand
GCTGCCTTCAAGACTTACAATTCAAACAAGCCGCTCGGAACCGCAGATATTGCGCTTCCTCGGTGAGGATCTTGATACGCCCGTGCTCCGAGGTGACGAAATTCTCGTTGTCGACTGTCTGCTCACGATCAAGCAGGACAGCGGATGCGCCGGGGCCTTGGCGTCTGAGGTCATTTGTAGCTCTTCTTTCGTCGAATCCTGGAACTTCTGTGCGAAAGATTGAAGCGTGGCGGTGATGACTCCCAAGGCAAAGATGATGCGGGCCAAAGTAAATGCGCTCATGGTTTCATCCTTGGCGACGTTGCCATTCATTGATCAAGATTGGATTTTTGATTTCGGAAGGGATGATAGCAGATGGGAAGGACAGAGACGAGCAGAACGCTGGAACGGGATTTGGACAAATCCAAGATTACGCCGGCGGCGATCTCGGGTGGGGCGTTAACTGGTACAACAAGCAACAGTTCTGATTGTCGATATGCAACAGCTTTTGCGTTGCCGGACGAATTACCGCCCACCCGGAAGTAGCCCCAAAATCGGGTTATGTCCGGATAGGCCACCTCTATGTAAGTCCAAGTCAAGAGAAAAGCACAGAACTTCCTGGCGCGCACCGGAGGGCGCGCAGTGGTCTGATCAGGATCTACCGTTACGGCCGATGATTCCTGCATCAAGCAGAACCACACATCCATTTGCTGTCTAAGACCCCGAGGAGTCGTCTGAGCCATCCACTTTTGTTTGTGGATTTTGCGCAGACAGTTCTTGATGACCTGTTCGGTGGTTCCCAACTGAAATGCAATCTCCTTGTTGCGCTTGCCTTGCGAAATGCAAGTAATGATCACCTTCTCCTTGGGAGAGAGGTGCTTCTGCGGGAGCGGATTCAAGAGCGCAGTTTCCTGGGCACGGTAGGCTGCGATAACCCAGTGCAAGGCCTGGTTGTCGATCCAGGTCTCTCCGGTAGCGATGCGCCGTACGCATCGCATCAACAGATCAGCAGAGATTGACCTGGAGATGATGCCGCGAATGCCGTGGCGATAGAGTGCAACTGTCTGGTTTTGGTCAGCGAACTCAGTCTGCACAATGATCTTGATGTCTGGCGCGATCCGCCGGAGTTCTGCGATTGAGTTGGCCGCGCCAGTCAGAAGTTCACCCTCGACAAGGACGACATCGGCAGAATGCGCTTCAATCGAGGCACGGAGTTGTTCCAGCGAGTCTGCCTGCGCCACCACCTGAATATCGTCTTCCAGTGCAAAGATCTTGCGAATTCCGACGCGGTAAATAGCCTGGGAGTCGGCGAGAACGATGCGGATCGTACCTGATTTCGCAGGTCCGCCCTGAATTTCGCCAACGAGCGCTTCATCCAAGAGTTTCATAAATGGGCTTTACTCGATAAACCTTAAGCGAAGGCCAGGCCGAGGATTGAGTCAATCCGGCGTTGGATTGGGTCCGCAGATTCGCTCTTCTGCTGGGAAACGAATTGTGGAAGTGCGATCTCAGCTGTTTGAAGTGTCGATTCATCCGTATGCACCGGTTCAATAGCCGCGTCAATCGAATCGGAAACGTAGCGATGATCTTCAACAACCGTTTGCTCGCCTGAGCCGATCAGCGGTTTCAGGACTTCAACCACACTCTCGAACTGATACTGCCGGTTCCTCAGCCGCTCCAATCCCTGGCAAATGAGGTCCAATTCATCCATCGCTGCCTCAATTGCTGCACGATATGCACCGGCATGTTCTTGTTGGTTCATCTTCCCGCCTCTATTGTGCGAATGTAAACGAGAGTAACCACCATCAGGCATTGCACAAAATGTGTAGATTGGTTACCGTTGCGTTTCGAGCCCATGCGCAGGCTATCGGTTGTCAGACAACCTCTCGTAACCTTTTGTGATTTCGCTTGCTCCAGAACATATCTCTGGCGATCATTGGCTCAGAAAGTCCCCATGCGAACGATCAAGGACATGACGATTGAGACGAGGAAGGTCATCCTGGACGAGAGCGAGTTCATCCGCTGCAATATTCGCCATTGTGAGATTCATTACAGTGGTGGCGAACATTCTCTGGTCGACACGAAGATAGAGGGGTGTACCTGGGTTCTCCACGATGCTGCCCAGCGGACGGCTAACCTAATCAATAAGTTCAGCTTATCCCGATTAGGGGCCGACTCCGATGCCCACTCCAGGAAGCCCCAGGTAAACCCGCTGTAACCGAGCCAGCGGAGGCCGCGCGTGACCGCTCCCAGCCTAAACGGGCTCCTCGCTGCTCTCCATTACCTCCGGAGAATGGCAGTAGCGAACCTTAGTGCTTTGGATCGCCCCTCGATGGTAGAGTGCGGGATTGGAGGCGAGCATGGCACCCGATCCTTATCGCGTCGCATTAGAACAGGCAGCAGTGGAACTGAAAGATATCACGGCTCAGTTCGATCAGCTTCGCTCAAAAAAAGTCCAACTCGAGACTCTGGTGGGTGCTTTCCGTCCCCTCGTCGATACAAGTTCGCAACTCCCGGAATCACTGGGAAGGCGCCTGTAATAGTGACGTCAGTCACCAGTGAGACTCCGATCTGCTGAATACCCACCGCTCAACTTACCGGCTATCCATCTGTGACCGCTCGGTAACTGACGAATTGTCGATCATCTACGAAGAACGGATTCAAACCGCTCGTTTGCAACCGGTTCGATCTCTTATTCCTCATCCCGGATAGTGCTATAGCTGCCCTTGATGCGGTCCCCAGAGAGATCGAGGTATCCATGATCCTTCATGACTTGGTTTTTGTGTGAAGTTACAACTTTCAGTTCGTGCGAAGGTACAACTTTCAGGGTTTTTGATGTCGAAGATTCGACCTACTATAGACAAACCCCTGGACAACCTTCAACACAGGACACTCGATGAACACTGATAAGCACCCGGCGCCCAGTCCAGCAATTAAGAAAGACAATGGCAAATGGACCTTCTACGTTTTCCCTGATGGTAAAGAACGCGAAGCAGGCCAATACGAAACGGAAGCAGCAGCCAAGAATGACCGTTTCAAGGTGTTATTACGCTGGGGCTCAAGCGGTGAGAGATATGGATCTCTGTGTTCATAACAGGGCAGACCCTTGGGTGCAATAGATGACGGTCCGCGCTCTTCAGTTATGGGGCCAACAACCCGCTATCGGGACAAGACCCAACTCAATTCCGCCTCTTTTGCACCTGGATGCTTTTAAGCCGTTTTTAGTGACCCTAGTAATCGTTCTCAAGAGGGTCTTCCGCTGGTGCGAACCTGCTAGCGGGCTAAGGCCAAACCAGTAAGGGCGCGTCTCGTCGCCGCAACCCGCCTGTCCTCGCGTTACTTCCGACTTTGCCCTCACAGAGTTGAGTGTTTCGGCCCGATCCACGGTCGATAGAATCGCAAAGAATCCTTTCATTCGAGGTTGAACCGGAGGCTCCATGACAGGCCCCAAAGGCTGGCTCGAGAATATCTTGAAGCCCGATTCCGAGAGAGCCGAGCGACGATCAGTCGCTCAGTTTGCCGCATACCGCTGGAACGGCTCTAATGTGACTCAGAAGGCCGTGAGAGATATCAGTTCAACCGGGGTTTACATTCTTACAGAAGAACGATGGAATCCCGGCACATTGGTCTTTCTAACCCTGCAAAGGGAAGGCCCGCTGGAAATGAATCCAGAGCGCCGGATCGAGGTCGAGGCCAAAGTCATCCGGTGCGAGAAGGACGGCGTGGGCCTGGCGTTTGTTTCGCAGGATGACCCGGAATCATCCCAATGGGAAAGTCTAAGGCAGAGCCTGCTGGAGCTGGCCAAGCCCGAAGACATGCGAAGCCTGGTCCGGATCTCCGAGGCCGTTGCATTCTTGAGTCGAATTTGTCCAGGGGGAGCTGACACTGTTGGCAAATTGCTTTGCGGGAGACTGAGTAACCACAAGTTAGCGAATGCCATTGCAATTGCACTCAAGGCTGAGAACCTGCTGGGATTCGAAGTCGCTACCACCGATAGACTGCGCGCTGAACCAGACCTTGTTGTGCGTGTTCTTGAGGACGGATCCTGTACCGACGAAGATTGGCTGAAGCATTTCTGGGCGGGCATCCTCGCCACGTCCTGCGCGGTCGATGGAAAAGACGAGTCGAGTCTGGTCTTCGTTGAATTGTTCTCCCAACTCACGACCTTTCCGGTGCGCATTTTGACTGTTGTATGCACGAAAGCAACGAAAGTCCTGACAGAATCAGGGTCGATATCCGCGAGGCCGCTGGCATGCAAGATCGAGGATCTCATGCTAACAACGGGATCGCGAGGACTTCAGATTGAACGCGATCTCGAACGCCTGTCGGAACTTGGATTGATTGAAAAGCGTGATTCCAATTCTCCGATGCTATTGGCCTGTGACGAAGTCCGTGTCACTCCCAGCAGTCTAGGTCTGCAACTTTTCGCGCGCTGTAATGGCCATCGGGGATCGCAGCAGGATTTTTATTCCGTAGGAATCGCCTAGAACAAATCCTGATCAGCAGATTACATTCGAATGAAACCGCAAGACTCTGCAGCCCGATAGCTAACAATTCATTGACCAGTTTTTTCAGACACGCTCATTAAGGGTCGAATTACCGCCGCTGAGAACGGGCGAAGGGGGTTTTGAAAGCGACTTTGGAAAAGGGTGTGACTGATGGGCTGGATTATTGGTTGGAAAGAAGCAGTTTATGCGTGCAAGGACAATGCCGATCACGTGACATTCGGGTCGATTTAGAATCGGCTTGAAACAAAGGAAGCAAGGACGGCGTTCGAAGCGAGTCCCATCGCTGCCGTTGGACGGCCGACTCAGAGTTAGCCTATTTTTGTGAGATCCTACCTGATGATAACCAGCGCTCAATTCGATCCGAGTAGGTGCGGCTCGAGCGATGCTCCGAACCGTCCGAGAGCTTCACCGTGAACTCGCGGTTCTCGATGGATCGCAGCTCCAGTATGCCTTTGGACTGCACAATTCGGGAGCGGTGTATGCGGATAAACTTTGCCGGGTCGAGCCGCTGTTCGAGAGACGCCATCGTCTCGCGTAACAGGTAAGAACGACCGTTGACGTGAAGTTCAACATAGTCACCAGCAGCCCCAATCCACTCAACATCCTCCGCAATGAGGATTTGAATGCGGGATCCAGCTTGCACCGTGAACTGGGACGCAAATCCATCTGAGGTGCGGTCCAGCATTTTCATGACCCGCTGTGCCATGTCGGCCTTTAATGCGGAGTCGACCAGATCACGAGCTCGACTAACCGCTGTCGCGAAGCGTGTGTCGTCCACCGGTTTCAACAAGTAATGCAGCGCATGAACATCGAATGCCCGCAAAACATGTTGCTCATAGGCTGTCAGAAAAATGATTGCGGGCAGGCTTTCTCCAGGCAACGCCCGCAGCACCTCAAAACCATCCATTCCGGGCATCTGAATGTCGAGGAACACAACATCGGGAGATCGTTCTAGAATTCTTTGCACTGCGGAATGCCCATCTGCGCATTCTCCAACAATCTCGACATCCCTGAATTTGCGTAGCCTGAGAACGACGCCACGACGCGCCAAGGGCTCGTCGTCGACGATTAGAGCGCGCACGGCGAAGCCTCCAGCAGGTTCCGAGTCCTGCGTAACGGGAATTCCAGCACGACCTCGCAACCGCCGGCTTCAGGCCACCGAAGCGAGAACTCAAAATTCGCCCCGTAAAGTGTTTTCAGGCGCTCCGCAGTGTTTCCGAGACCGATTCCATTTCCATTCTTTTTCTGCTCGCCCTCACCACGCCTTCCAGAGTTCCCGATGACAATTCGCAACCTGTCGGCATCGAGCGCGCTCTTGATCGCGATCCACCCACCTTCGATCAGCGGCGCCACCCCATAGCGTACTGCGTTCTCAACGAGCGGTTGCAGCAACATGCTCGGCACCAGGGCATCCCGCGTTTCCAATGGAACAGCCATATCGATTTTTAGCCGCTCCCCCAGCCTTGTTTGCTCGATCGCCAGGTACCCTTCGGTAAAGGCCAGTTCCTGCGAAAGCGTCACCTCCGCGGTGACTTCCGAATCCAGGCTTGTGCGCAGAAGATCTCCGATCTGCGCCAGCATCCGTGTGGCCGCAGCCCCATTTCCATCCAGAACGAGAGTGGAGACGGCATTGAGCGAATTGAACAGGAAGTGCGGATTCAACTGATAGCGAAGTGCAAGCAGGCGCGCCTCTCTGAGCTCAGACTCGGCGCGAAGTAGCCGCTCCTTCTCCATGCTCGATTGCTGCCATTGCTTAATGCTGAAGTACAGACTGCACCACATGAAGAGCATGAAAAAAGACCACGCCCAAACTGTAACCAAAGCGTGCCAGGGCACGTGCTCGAAGGATTCCAAAATGAGGCAGGCTGCGCAGGCTACGGGAATCGATGTGACCATGGCTGCCGCGGCTGCTTTCAATTCAAAAGCGATCCATGACTGCGACTGTCGCAGCAGCCGGCGGCAAAAAGGACGCAGCGCGCAACTTCCCAGGAACATGAAGAAAATAGGCACCGTCTGTTCCGCGATCGACACACGCTTAGTCAAGAAGTTATGAATGGATTCCAAAAGGTCGAAGAGATAGAAGCAGCACCATCCAACGATCTGGACTTGCCAGAATGACCGCAAATTCAGGACATTCTCTCGATTCATGAATTGCATTTTAGCCTAAGTGGAGTATCGGCATTCCACGGCCTGGCGCACAAAACCCTCGGCTCATCGCATTTTTCAATCGCCCGGCAGATTCGCTCTGGCCGGTCAACTTCATTGAGCTACGCTCTGACCACCGCTTGAAGGTCGATGTAAATCGACGCTGCGGAGTGAACCAACGCGACACCTGAGTTTGAGCGAACGAACGTGATTCAGGCGCCACGACTTTACCGGAGGAAAAGAGAAGATATGAGGATGATTATGCAGTTACGGAATTTCTGGATACCGTGCGTGACGACGATTGTTCTGGCTTGTTCCAGCAATGTGTTCGCTCAACGGAGCTACAAGATTACCGATTTGGGAGTTAACAAAAGAACGGACAACTTCAACATGGTCATGGGACTCAATAATCAGGGATGGGCAGAGAACATGGATGGGGTTTTAACCCCGCCCATCACTTCGACCTCCACGACCATTTTAAGTGGCCGCGCGGTAATAAGCATCTACGGACTCAATATCGACCTCCGCACGCTTGGAGGAGAGAACAGTTGGACCAACTATGGCGGGATCAACGATCGCGGGGAAGCGGTCGGTTTGTCCGAAACATCTGTTCCAGATCCAGACGGTGAAGACTTTTGCGCCATGGGCACACACCGTACGTGTCTTCCGTTTCTTTGGCGAGACGGCCACATCATGGCTCTCCCGACGCTGGGCGGAAATAACGGGCAGGCCAGCGCTATCAATAACCACGGACAAATAGTAGGCATTTCGGAAACGACGGTCCAGGACACCGGATGCTCCCCTAGCAAGCCTGGAAAGATCATATCGCCGGCATTTTGGGAAAAAGGCGAAGTCCGACCTCTTCCTACGGTGGCTGGCGACCCAGACGGTTTCGTACAAGGCATGAACAATCAAGGCCAAGCCGTAGGCTCCTCGGGAACCTGCAGCAACATAGCGACTCACGCCGTATTGTGGGAAAACGACACTGCCTTCGAGCTTCCAAACCTCGGACACCTTGGAAATGACGCCTACGCCATTAATGACCACGGCCAAGCTGTTGGGTATGTCTCGACCACTGACGGCTCAACCATCGTTGCCTCTCTTTGGCCGAACGGCGTACACGGCGCAGTCACAAACCTCGGCATTCTGCCGGGAGATGGTGCCGCCTTTGCCACAGGCATCAACAACCGGGGCCAGGTGGTGGGAAGCACCTTCAACTCCGCGGGCTGGGCCCATGGCTTCATCTGGCAAGACAATGTGATGACCGACCTGAACACGCTCATTCCCAGGCATTCCAACCTTTTCATCATCGCGGCCAGCAATATCAACGAGCGCGGACAAATCTCGGGTATGGCAACGGTCATGAGCGGGCCGGATGAGGGCAAAATCCACGCCATTCTGTTAACCCCTGTAAACGAGGAGATCGGCGAGTCGGTTGCAGATTTCGCACGTACACACCCGCATTCCACTTTGCCCGCGAATGCTTGCAGCCTCCATTTGCCGTGTTTCGGACCCGGCCGAATCGAGCGATAAGGGGTGTTTTGCTCCAGAATCGCAGGCCGGAAAAGCCGCTTCACGCTCGCGAAGAATTACGAACCGAGGACCTGGAAAGCTTGGGCGATGATTGTAGTGGCTGCATGCGCCGCCATTCATGGCCAGTCATCGCCCAGGCAGACGGCCGATCCGGCGGTGGCGGCGCTGGGAAGTGGCTTCGTCTCCGATACCGCGCGAGTGAACGGAGCCACACTCCACTACGTGCGCGGCGGGGCTGGGCCCGCCGTCATTTTGCTGCACGGTTTTCCCGAAGACTGGTACGCATATCACCGCATCATGCCGCAGTTGGCGAAGCAATTCACAGTCGTGGCAGTTGACCTGCGCGGCATAGGCGGCTCTGCTGCAACGGCCGGTGGTTACGATGCTGCGAATATGGCAGAAGACGTTCACCAGCTGGCGGAACATCTGCATTTGGAGCACGTTTACGTCGTCGGGCACGATATCGGTGGCATGGTTGCGTATGCCTTCGCCCGCCGTTATCCGGAGACGAGCCGCGGGGTGATGATGCTTGACGCACCGCTGCCAGGCCTTGGGCCGTGGGATGCGGTTAAAGCCAATCCCATCACCTGGCATATCAATTTTCAGCAGACGCCGGGCCTGCCGGAGCAACTCCTTGCCGGTCGCGAAGCCATTTATTTGCGCCATTTTCTCGATTCCGACACTTTCAGCGATGCGGATGTCGCCCGCTACGCCCGGGCATATGCCGCTCCCGAACATCTGCGTGCGGCGTTGGAGATCTATCGGGCCTTTCCGGCGAATGAGAAATTCAATGCGGCGCAACAGAGCGCCATCAGCGTGCCGTTGGTACTCGCTCCGGGCAAAAACTCGCCTTTCGAGAAGCTCATGCCAAGCTTCGCCGATGCGTTGCGGGCGCATGGGTGCGCAAACGTTGAGATCGAAGTCATCGAGAACAGCGTACATTTCGTCGCGGATGAGCAGCCCGATGCTGTGGCTCAACTCATCGAACGCCATGCCTCGCTATAACGACGATTACACAGTGTTATGCGGAGGCACACGAAGAACTCACGTCGAGTCGCAGGAAGGGAAAGGAAGCGTGAACCGATCAACGGTGCTCGACGATCATGGATTTCGAGCTAGATATTAATTCGGCATCACAAAATCTGCATGGCAAGGATTCGAGGAGAGAACCGGATGAAACGAGAGACAGGCAGGATGATGGCATTGTGGGCCTTGGCGCTGGCTTTTGCCCTGAGTACAGCCCGGAACGCGCAGGCACAGGACGCCAAAACTCCGTATCCGAGCATGGCTCCGATTGAAAAGTATCTGATGGATCGAGACGCCGAGATCGCCTTGGCGCGAAGCGCGGCGCCGTCATCCATTTCCCGCGATGCCACGGTTGTAATCCTAGGGAAAAATGGCTACGAAACGGCGGTCGAAGGCAAGAACGGCTTTATCTGCATTGTAGAGCGCGGTTGGATGAATTCATTCAACAGCCCAGAGTTTTGGAGCCCTAAGACTCGCGGCGCGGAGTGCTTCAATCCCCCGGCCGCGCGAACGGTCGTGCCGTACACCTACTTCAGGACAAAATTAGTCTTGGCGGGAAAATCGAAAGCTGAGATCAAGGAAAGTATTAAGACCGCGATGGGGAAAAAAGAATTGCCCGCTCTCGAGGCCGGGGCGATGTGCTTCATGATGTCGAAAGATGCATATCTTAATGATGGCGGTGGGCACAACATGGCCCATCTCATGTTTTATACGCCGCTCATGGATGGTGCAGTATGGGGCGCAAATCCGATAGACGACTCAAACCATGTCTCGTTTAAATTCCCGAACTCTCCGATATTTCTAACCCCACAGTTCCTAGGTGACCCAGAACCGATGAATAATTTCATCGTTCCCACCGGCGTGTGGTCGGATGGAACTCCGAATCAGATGTAACGAGGGCCATCTGAGTGCAGCCTTGGAATCATTGAGTGACGCAGGAGCAGGATGAAAACTGGATTCGAGAAAGCGAAAAGGACAGTCTGGCAGTGCGGGAGTCTTCTGCTGGCCGCGTTGCTTTTACCCTCCGCAATTGCACTGGGACAAACGCAACCGCCGGCGAAGCCAGAACCTGCCCCAATCCGGCCGTTCAAAATGCATGTTCCCGACCGTGTTCTAATTGATCTTCGCCGCCGTTTGGCGGAAGCCAACTGGCCCGATCAACTTCCCGGCACGACCTGGGAGTACGGCGCCGACATCAAGAAGGTTCGGGAACTCGCGGACTATTGGCAGAATGGCTACGACTGGCGTGCGCAAGAAGCGAAGATCAATCAGTTCGACCAGTTCACAACGGAAATTGATGGACAGCAGATTTATTTTATCCATCAGCGCTCTCCTCGCCCCGACGCTATACCGTTGATGCTGATTCACGGATGGCCCGGCTCGATTTTGGAGTTTGAGAAGCTCATTGGGCCGCTCACCCATCCCAAGGACCAAAATAGCCCGGCATTTGACGTTATCATTCCTTCGCTTCCTGGCTTTGGATATTCCGGACCCACCACAACCCGTGGCTGGGGCCCACAGCGTATTGCGAAGGCTTTAGTTGTTCTGATGGATCGTTTGGGCTATTCCAAGTTCGGCATCCAGGGTGGTGACTGGGGTTCGGCAATTGCCCAAGACATGGCTTGCCAGGCGCCCACGCACGTGATCGGGTTGCATCTGAATCAGATTTACATGCCACCGCCGAACCAGGAAGCCGTTGCGAAAATGAGCGACGCTGAGCGGAAACGGTATTCCTACTTTGACCGAGAAGAGAGCAGCTTCTTTTTCCTCCAGGCCAGTGAACCGCAGACTCTTGCCTACGCCCTTACTGACTCCCCAGTGGGGTGGCTGGCCTGGATGATTGGCAAATTTCAACTGCTTACGGACAACAACGGCGATTTTCTTACGGCTGTGGATCGCGACACATTTTTAACCGATGTTACGCTCTATTGGGCGACCGGCACGATCGGCTCCGCCATGCGAATTTATCGTGAGAACCGGCTCACCATAGAGGAAATGGTGCCGACGCCACACCTGGAGACTCCTGTGGGGTATGCCGATTTTCCGAAGGAGGTGGCTGTCCCGCCGTTTAGCTGGATTACTCAAACATACAACATAGTACAAAGAACTGGCATGCCGAAGGGCGGACACTTCGCGGCCCTGGAGCAGCCCGATCTCTTGGTTGCCGATATACGGAAGTTCTTTGCAAAGATTGATCATAAGTAAGCCGAAATTGCAGCCTGATACGAAATGCATGCGAGACAGATTGGCCCTCTAAATCTCGGTACCAAACCATATGTCCGCCAGAAATCTCAGATTGCTTTTGTAGGTGCGGGTTATCGTGTACTTCTTGCAGCCACTGACTCGAACCTATGATGTTCTGATGTTTCAAGGGCCGACATCCCGCAAAACGTTTGTCGCCGTCTGCAAGCGCTGCCGCCGGCATGTGTCCGTCGGCCTGAACGAGTTCCCTTTCCAAATCGGTCGTAGTCGAGTGCTGTCTCTACGGCGAGAAGCGCCGCTAACAAGACAGAGCCAGATGAATGCTCCCGAAGTTCCTGCGGGAAAGGCAATCGAGGAATCAATAAACGTGGATCGCGAGATATTCAACACTGTCTTTCGGAAAGCACCAAAAAAGGTGTGGAGGAGTAGTTAATGTACGGCCGGTATGGGAGACGCGCAGACATGCTGCGCATTGCGGCGTGGATGCAGATGCGAACACTGATGTATTCGACGACTCGTACCTCGCGCCGTCCTACAACGTCGCCCCTCAGAGCAAGCGCTCCTCACCTAACACCAACGGAGCATTTACTGAGGCGTTTGAATCGCGGTAGCGTCATTGGCCAGTGGGGTGTTTGGATGGTGCAGGGGCAGTTTGTTGTCAAGACGGTGGTCAAAACGACGGTGTGTGAGATCTGCAAGGGGTTGCGCTTGTCTGGCAAGCCGCATTTCTGCCCTCGACGTAAGGGGCGGCGGGTAGGTGTGCGGCAGGTGTTAGTTCTCGCGACACACCAAACTGTGTTGGTTACGTCGGCCTAAGGACGCGCCGCACTTTGTTGCAACGCGCGTACTGTTCGCAAAAGACGTACGCACCCGCGCGATATTGGTTATAACCTCTCCTGGCAGCGACGGACCTGACAGACAGAAATCAGCGACCCTTCCACTTGTCGCTCTCACCATCTTCGATGTCTTTGGCGAACTGCTCCACGGCCAATCGCAATTTCCTCTGGTGAGCCGGTCAACTCTCTTCTGCCAAAAACTCAAGATCAAAATCCCCGCGCAGACACCAGACAGAAAACTCCCCCAGTCGAACTTCATCTTTGCCTCCCTACAGCAGCCACGAGCCGACACGATGACAAAAAGCAAAGCACGTCGCACGCTTGAAAATTTGCTCGACAAGGCGACAGACCACGCCGAACGCGTTGACCGCCAGCCGCATCAGCAAGGTGTTAGACGAGGGCCGAGATCGAGCGAGGCGACAGCGAGCCAAAACGCGGCAAGCAAGTGAAGGCCGCGAAGCCCGTCTCGCCGAAGTACGACCCGAACGCCCCCTTTGAACTGGACGCGCCCGCAGCCCAGCACCTACGCAGCACTCCAACTGCGATCACTAACAGGCGGGGCCGGGTTCGGCTTCTCCCCTTTCTTCGTTGTGCGAATTGAGTTGAACTTTCCCCAAAATGGGAGGACACTTCTCTAAATTCAGCTATGCATTGTTGGCTCTCCCCCGGGGCAAGCTTGGAGGGTCCATGGACTTTATCGACAAGGAGCTGAAGTGCGTCGATTGCACAAAAACGTTCGTTTTTTCGGCGGCAGAACAGGCATTCTTTAAAGACAGAGGATTCAAGAACGATCCGAAACACTGCAAGCAATGCAAGGCGCAGCGCTACGGCGGAAGACGGCGGACCGAAACGCGGGTCAAGTGCTCGGAGTGTGGAATAGACACAATCGTCCCGTTCAAGCCGACCCAGAATCGACCTGTGCTTTGCAGTAACTGCTTTTCAAATCGGAAGGAACTTGCGCTTGGCTGAACCCTTAGGATGAGGCTAAAAGCTACTCGCACGCGAAAAGTTCATTGTTCTGCCTTAGGAGGGAACAGCAGGTAGAGTAAATACAAGCCCGCGATGTAGCTGGCGAGTATTCCCAGGTCTCGGACGAAAGTTCCCAAGGCCTCCGAATAGAGCCACAAACCTAATGCCACTACAATCGCGCTTATGAGTTGCCTTTTCACGTAGTAATGGTCGCATAGACATAATTCTGTGTCGCAAGCATATTCATGTTTTTCGTTGCTCGGGAAAGTGGCACTGAGCTAAACTCGCAATCTCATGCCGAGTTGGCGAGACCAGTTATCTAGAGTGCTTCGCGACTATTACCCGCCGGACGGCCCGGCCGACGTAGTGGGTTATTTAAAAGGCAGCGGAGGCCCTGAAGTTTGGCGCTTGAAGGCGTTTCAAAACAGGCCTGAACATATGATCTTAGGAAGCGTTCAGCCAACCAGGGAAGCTTGGGAGGCTGCTGGAAAGTCAAGCCAGGATGTCATTCAGACGATCCACACTCACGATCTTGACGGGTTCATCATCCTGTACTGCGGAGTTACGGGGCGCACCCCTTGGGGTCGAATCGAGATATTAGACGCCGAAGCGTTTAAGAACTATCAGTCGTCAACAATCGATAATTTCAAGCGCAATCTTCCCAGGCACGGTGGCTGACGGACGCTATCGGTTGTAGGCGATAGCGAGTCGTTCAAATTCCGTTCGAGTGACCGGCTAAGTTCATTACCGAGTGGTAAAGGATGGATGACTCACAATCCACTCGGAACAGCGGCTCTAACTGTTCAACGCTGAGGGGTGTATCGACACGAGTCTGTCGAGTTTGGTTGAATCTACAGTCTTCTGGTGCGCGTCCGGCTCGGCCTTG
>CAWCOV010000032.1:0-61068 GCA_963797255.1 uncultured Acidobacteriaceae bacterium | reverse complement strand
AAGGACTTCCACCGCAACGGGGTAACGTTCCGATGTTATACAGCATCAGCCAGAGATCGTAGGCAGGAAGAGACTCGAAGGGTTTTTACACTGATTGCTCGCAGCATGACTTTCAGTTGGAGACTCAGCACCGTCCGCGGCTGACTCTATATACCGTACTCTTTCCTCTCGAGACGACCCCTTGTCGCGAAGCCCTGATTGCGGGCGCCTCACGAGCGCTGTGAGATGAACAGTGGTACACCCAGTTTTGAATCTCACCGTGACCGCGGAGGCCTCATCAAAGACCGCAGGTTGAATTCGATGATTGAGCAAACAACCGAGGCTTCTGCCAAGGTCTAGAGTCGTAGCGCTCTGCACGGCCATTCCAAAAGGGGGCAACGATGCAACTCAGACAGGACGAAGCGGTACAGCTGTTTCTACCCCCACAGGACGAATGGAAGTTGTAGCCTCTGTCCCAGGGCGCGTACCTCATAATTTGGGCGGGACGAGGATTCCACGATGCTAGCGCGTTTATAAGGACTGATCCTGGCTCCGGCAAAGCTCGAAGAGCGCATTGCCCCGTTCGGCAAGCCTCGAGAGCGAAGCGAGGCATTCACTGGCCCCTACAGATTTTCAGCCCGAGAAAACTAAGCCGAATCGGACGCATACTCAACACAGTGAACCGGGGAATGCTTAGCTTTATTTCTGTGGCAATCCTACTCGCCGAACTAGGTCAATAAACCTGGGTTCAGAGCGCAAAATGTCGAGCCGTGGATCCATATTCAGGTACACCATCCAGGCGGAGCGCTCTTCAAATCCCTTCTCCAACCAGCGATACGCCTCCTCCTTCTTTCCGAGGCCGAGGTAAACCATTGCAATATCGTAGGCAGGTACATAGCGCTGAGTTGAAAGTTGCTTCAGCTGGGCGAGGATCTGGTTGGCGCGCGTCACGTCGCCAGAAACTCCATAAGCATGTCCTAGCGCGGCTGTTGCGTGTGAAATCTCCCCGGATGACGTGCACGCCTTTCGGAACCAATCAATCGCTTCTGGATACCTGGCCTGATGCTCGAGAGCCCAACCACCAAAGAGATAGGCTCCGTACGGCGGAAGATCCATGTCCAAAACTCGGTGAGATTGCAGAATGGCTAGATCGTATTGTCTAGAGAAGATGTAGTGCCACACAAGATGGACGTTGAGCAAGGGGGTCGAAAGGTGCAAGCTGGATCCCGCGCTTGCTTTCTGCTAAATACTCGTCTATTCGACCCAAGCTGAAGCAAATAGTGAGAATACCAATGATGTGCGGTTTCCGAATTCGGATTCAGCTCGATGGCGCGTCTGGAATTCCTGCTCCGCTCCCGCCCAATCCCAATCGTAGTAGAGCTTGGCATAGCCGAGTGAGGAATGAGCTTCGGAAAGGGTTCCGTCGATCTCCAGTGCCTTTTGATACGCGGCGATCGCCCTTGGGAATGCCTCGTTTGGAGCGAGAAGTCCGCCCTCCCACGAGCCTCGGATTTGATAGGAGTCGGCAAGACCGGCATACGCAGCGGCATACGTCGGGTCCCTTTCGACAGCAATCTGAAAATACTCTTCGCTTTTCTTAAGGTGATCGGGGCTTTCGCTTGTTCAGATAATATCGGCCTTTAAGGTATGCCTCGTATGCCTCGGGAGGAACAGGCCTTCGTTCCTTGCTGGCGTGGGCTTGCGGCATCAGTGTAGTCGCGATCTGCCTGGACACGGCGGCAGCAATGTCGCTCTGAAGTGCAAAGACATCGCGCAGGTCACGCTCGTAAGCCTCAGCCCAGAGATGTGTGTCTGTTCGAGCATCAAGAAGTTGTACAGTGACCCGGACCCGATCGCCCGATCGCAGCACACTGCCTTCGACGATTCCTTCCACGCCCAGCTCGCGTGCGATCTTGCCCAGGGATTGTTTGCTACCCTTGTAGCGCATCACAGAAGTGTGAGAAATCACTTGGACTGGCGCGGCCTTCGCGATACTGGTGATCAATTCATCCGTCATCCCATCGGTAAAATATTCCTGTTCAGAGTCACCCGATAAGTTCGTTAAGGGCAGAACCGCTATCGAGCGAATCTGGTGACTAGCATGCGTCCCGAGTATTTGGTCGCGCCAGCCGTGGAAGTTCAACCCCACCAACAAGCCAGCCGCACAAAGGATGCGTAAAAAGTATTGAACCCGATAAAACGAGAAGGTTCAATCTTCTGGATAGAAATCGCGGCAGAACAGATCGAGCCGGATCGGCAACGTTCTGACCAGGTCCGCCTTCGTCCTCGTCCGTAATTACGGGAGTCTGCCCGGTGTGAGGCGCAGCTCTTTCAGATCTGCTCTCCGGTAGCCCGGGCCCTGTCGGCGCAGCGGATTCGTGTGCAGTGGGCTCTTGAACGCTCGCATGGGAGTCTTGGAGAGACGTGAGCGTGCGGGATTCAGATATGAATCTGTATCCCTTCTTGGGCAGCGTCTCAACGAAACGTGAGGAATCAGCTGTATCTCCCAGAGCCTCTCTAATCCGGCGAATGCAGTTGTTCAGACCGTGATCGAAATCGACAAACGTATCTTCCGGCCAAAGAGCGGAACGAAGTTCCTCTCGAGTGACCAAGGCTCCCCTTCGGCGGGCGAGAAGAACCAGCAGGTCCGAAGGCTGTTTCGCCAATCGAATTCTCCGACCGCTTTTGAATAGTTCACCGGTAGTCAGTTCCAATTCGAACGACTCGAAGGCGATCCGTTCTCCGGGTTCTTTCGTTTTCGGCGACATGATGCTGGCGAGCGATTCAAGGCTACCACGACTGAAAGACCACGCACTCAATGCTCAAGCCGCATGAAACGTCCTTGGATAACGCAGAAGCCATTCGGCTTACAAGTTGAGGTTTTGGAGAGTTTTTTTGTATCGATTGGGGATTGATGGTCACGGGTGCATGACCGAATGTATTCGCGGCAAACGAATCCGGCGAGGTGCCTGGGACTAGGGCTCGACTCAGAGTTTGATACTTGTCGGATCCGGCTGCCAACAACCGTTCGATGCAGTCACTCCCCGGCCGATCCGTCTGTCGTTTCGGCCAAGCATCTCACCCCGATCAACACCACTCGGATTCGGCTGGTGTGACTCGACCGACTCACATGAACGCGAAAGGAAAACATATGCTCGATTCGTTCTTCAATCTCAAAGAGTTCGCCGGATTTACTCGATTATTGTGATAACTCCCGTCCTCGCTTGGGCGTCTGCCCAGGTGGTGATTGCCCAATCCGCTAGATGCCTCAGATCCTCACTACACGTTAACGAGTCTTCGGGGTGACTACGCCGTCCTCAATCACTATGGCGCCAACCTGGCCCTTGGCATCGGAACCGAGCAGTTCGATGGAAATGGACGATGCAAGGGATCACTGCTCCTAATCGGCCCACGGTGACCGGTGCGAGGGAGCTGGTGGCCCTGACTTCAACGGGAACATACACCATGAATCAAGATGGGACGGGAACCATTTATTTGGAGGTCACGTTACCTGACGGATCAATCAAGACGGCGACCGAAGATTTTGTCATCACCCGGAGTAAATTGATTCGAGGAGCACTTGTCGGAACGGCGATTACTGATGAACAGCGTGAGCCAAGCCTCGTTCTTGGGAATGGGGTCTTCGTCACGCAGAATTTCACTAGACGGGGTGAAGAACCAGGGAACTAGCATCCTCAAAATCGGCTCGACCGAAAGTAATGTTGAATGCCCGTTATCCTGAAACCCCTCTCAGTTTAAGCGAGAGGGGTTTCGGTTTCCGTGCCCTTCTTTCGCTACGGAGAAAATTGCAATCAATTGCAATTTCTGACGGCATCGAGGGGTGCCTCCCCGACCACTAGGTTTTGGCGATCAATTGCACTGGAGTCAGTCCCCACAAGTCGGCCAGTGTGATGTAAATCACCCGCCCAAAAACATGTGCAATGCGCGTTTATAGGGACTTAAGAACCTGAACCCGACGGTTTGCCCGAGGCTCGATCGGGTCCAAGGCGCTGGAGTGCCTCGGAAGCGACCTTCGAGGTGAATTCGTTCGCTGGCATGGCTTTCCCGAAGTGTGCGGCCTGACCTGCCCAGAGCTGCATGTAATCCAAAGACCCGTTCTTCTCCGACGTGCTGCGCAAGGGGGCGATCAACGTGGCTGCGTGTGGGAATGGCGGGGCCGCATCGGAAACAGGTCCAGCCTCGGCGAGATAGCGGTTCAAAATGCCTCTGGCAGCCCGCCCGCTGAACAGGTTGGTTAGCACTGTTCCCGTATCAGCCGCACCACGGAGCGCCTGACGGTAGAGAGCCGAAATGTTTGCCTCGGGACAGGACAAGTATGCTGTGCCCATTTGCACGCCCGACGCTCCGAGCGCAAACGCAGCAACAATACCCCTGGACTCGGCAATCCCCCCTGCTGCAATCACGGGGACGGATACCGCGTCGACCATCTGAGGCAGCAATGCAAACAGACCCACCTGCGCTGCGACATTCGTCTCGAGAAACATGGCTCGGTGACCGCCTGCTTCGAAGCCCTGAGCGATGATCGCGTCACATCCATGATCTTCAAGCCATATTGCTTCTATACACGGTCGCCGATCCCAGGACCTTGATACGGAGCCTCTTCAAGCGGTCCAGCAAATCCGAGGCAGGAAGGCCGAAATGAAAACTGACCACCTCGGGGCAGACATCTTCGACGACCTCACATGCCTCCTCATCGAAAGGTCGTCGGAGGCGCAGTCTCGGGCACCGCATCGATATCGAGCGCGAGGCGCTCATAGTGAGGACGCAGAAAGGTCTTCCATCTATCGTGGGCGGCCGAGTCGGGCGACTCCATCGTGTGACAGAAGAAATTGAGATTGTAGGGGCGCGGCATATCGTGCCGGATAGCCTGGGCGGCCTCTCGTATGCGATCTGCGCTCAGCAGCGCGCACGCCAAGGATCCGAGGGCACCCGCCGAAGATACAGCTCGCGCGAGTGCAACAGAATCCGCTCCCGCCATAGGTGCCTGGATGATTGGAATTTCCAGGTTCAGTAGGTTTAGTAATCGTCGGTTCGGCCAAGCGCCCATAACCTCAATTCTGACGCATAGACGGCATACCGGATAGCTCCCGGGAAGTCGGCTACGCTTCAGGTTTCCGGCAGCGGTCCCGGCCGTGGGAAACCTGGAGCGGAGCCCGTTTACTATTGCAAGTGGATTCGCCGAGCCGCAACGTCATTCAGCCAGATTTTTAGTGTCGTCGGAAGCTGAAGAACGGCCGCCCAAAAACCCGGAGAAATCGCATGCGCAAAGTGTGTAATCTGCTCACCGGTTCCGAACAGAGTTCAGTCAACATGAGCGACTTCATTCGATATCGCAATCCGAAACTCCGTCCGGGAACGGCGAGGTGCGCGATTCTGGCGATTGTCTATGCCGTACTTATAAACTGTGCGGCACACCTGACGGCCCAGTGTGCAGGGGAGGGTGGCAACAGCCTGGGTTTCGATATGGCTCCGGAAACCAGCCAACGCGTGGTGGAGGATGCGGTGAAGCAGATCCCGACGCCAATGGCTCCAGGACCGGTGCAGCCAACATGGGATTCGCTCCAGCAGAATTACCAGGTGCCGACCTGGTTCAAAGCAGCGAAGCTGGGTATCTTTATGCACTTTGGTATCTTCTCGGTGCCGGCGCACGGCAATGAGTGGTACGAGAAGTTCTTGTATGCAGGCGGGGATGACAGTGTTCTGAAAGTACTGGGCGGAAACGATCTGGCTCGTGGAGTCAATGACGGTCCGGACAGTACGCGCGCGTGGCACACACAGCACTTCGGGCCGCCGGAAAAGTTCGGATACAAGGACTTCATTCCGATGTTCAAGGCGGAGCATTTCGATGCCGATGCGTGGGCGATGCTCTTCAAGAATGCGGGCGCGCAATACGTGATGCCAGGCGCTCAGCACCATGAGAACTTTGCCATGTGGGACAGCAAGGTGACGCCGTTTAACTCCATGCAGATGGGACCGAAACGGGACGTGATCGGCGAACTCGCTATCGCCGTACGGAAACAAGGAATGAAGCTGGGAGTGGCGAATCATGGGATCGAAAACTTCGAGTTCATCAATCCCCCGCTGGAATTGGCCGAGAAAATGAAGGCCGCAAAGGTGGATCTGTACGACCCGAAATGGGCGGATTTCTATAACTACGCGGACCGCAGCAATGCGGCCATGAAGCGCTTCCTGGTGAACTGGTATGAGCGCAACGTCGAATTGATCGACAAATACCAGCCGGACCTAATCTACTTCGATAACGGGGTGGACCAGCGGCACATCGATCCATTGAAGCTGGAGCTTGCCGCGTACTACTACAACCGAGCAAAGAGCTGGGGCAAGGAGGTTTCATTTACCACAAAGAAAGCGGCGTTTGCGCCCTCGGGAACGAATACGAAGACGATCGCCTCGATTATCGATTTCGAAGGGGCGCCGCCGGACGGCATCCGCAACGGGTCATGGGTTGTGGACAGGCCCATCGGCACGAATGTTGGGGGTACGTTGAAGGTCTCAAGGCTAATTCACCCGAGACCGTGATCGGCTGGCTGGTGGATACCGTCAGCAAGAACGGCACGCTGCTGCTCAACGTCTCGCCCAAAGCGGATGGAACGATTCCACAGGACCAGCAGGATACTCTTTTAGCCCTGGGCAAATGGCTGGAGACCAATGGAGAGGCGATCTATGATACCCATGCATGGATAAAGTTCGAGGAAAAAGGCAATGACCACATCTACTTCACCGTAAAGAAAGATGTTCTCTACGCGATCGTGATGGGCAAGACCGCCGGAACTGAGGTCAGGATCAGCTCACTGCCGCAGGGCGGGCCCGCGGATCCGTCCGCTCCGTGATCTCGTGGGAAGCGCGCAGCAGACTTCCAGCAGGATGCTTCGGGACTTGTGGTGATAATGCAGGCTGCGCCGAAAGCTCATGAGGCTTTCGTCCTGAAAATCACGGGACTGAAGACCAATGCCGACACATACACAAATTCCGGAAATCCATCCTGCCAATGTGGGCGGTCGGAGTAAACATGAAGCCCTGAAGCCGCCGATTTACACCTCGCAAGACTTAGCATGACCGTTGATATCAGGAGTCGAGTCTGCTCGTGGCCCACAATCTCGCTGTCGGTGTGCTTGCGGTGGCAACCGCCATAGCGCAAGCGCAATCATTCGCCACCATCGACGTGAAACCTGCTCGTTCAGCTGATCCGCAAAGCATACGGGTAAGAGTTCTTCCCAACGGGGATCTGGTCGCAACTTCGGTCAATGCAATCACGCTAATAAGCGAAGGCTACGGTGTTCCAGCCAACCCATCGGAGCGGCTCTCCACTCTTCCTCCTTGGGTTTACAGCGAGAGATACGACATCGCGGCGAAGGCTTCTTCCAGCGCGAAGCGAATGAATCCGTCCGACGGGAACACCTCGAAGCTGGTCCGCGATATGTTTCGTCAAGTGCTGCGGATCGATTCCACCTCGTGATGCGAACCGAGAACAGGAGCATGCCGGTATACGCTCTCGTCGTTGCTCGCGGCGGCCCAAAGCTGAAGCAATCAAACCTCTCGCATTGCATCTTCGATACCGCCCAGATGGCTGCCATACCTTCCTCATCGGCTTCGGCCATCCGCTGAATGCGAGAGCAGTCGACATGGACGACCTCGCTCACTACATCGAGAACTGGACGGATTTGCCGGTTGTCAACAGGACCTCGCTCACCGGTGTCTTTACCATGAGCACCGAGGGTTGGCAGCCGATGCGGCTGCCTCCACCACCGCCCAATGGTGCGGGAAACGTGGACTTCACCCACCTACAGACCATCGAAACCGTCCTAAGCGGTCTTGGACTGGAACTTCACAAGGAAGTTGTTACCCTCCCGTTCTACACCGTGGAGCAGATCCAGCGCCCATAGATACATAAGGAATGGAAAGTCGGGTTTCATTATGGGACTACCTAATAGTCAGTAACGGAAAGTCGGCTTGTGTTTACCGATCCGCTCTATTTCGTGTGGACGTATATGTATGGTCCGCCGTCCGACTGCAAGGAAAAAGCTGAGGGCGAGAAGACAAGTCTGCGCAAATGTATTCGGCCTTTAGTGGAGCTTAGCGCTCCTGGCCAGGATGAGTTGCGCGCGTATCTGTCCTTATAAACCGGTCGGTTGTTGTCAACCAATACGTCCAGCAGGTTTCCAGACACGCCGTTGTGACTGTTCTTTCGTCCTTGCTGTTTCTGTGCAGACCTCGGTGGGTAAACTTCAAGCCGTCGCCGTAGTGCGGTAAAGTGGGAGCGCGTGAGCGCTTCCAAGCCGCAGGCGTCTTTTCCGCGCTAGTTCATGATGCTGTGACCATGTTGCTGTTTGGCCTGTAGTCTTCTCCGCTGGAGAGCACCGCCCATGCGATGCGGGCCAGCTTATTGGCCATGGCGACCACGACGACGTTTTTCGGAGCGCGGGCATCGAGCGCGTCCAGCCAGGCTCCGATCGGCGCCCGATCCCGCTTAATCCGCAATACCGCAGCCCGTGCTCCGTGGATGAGGATCTTGCGCAGGTAGACGTTCCCTCGTTTGCTGATGCCGAGCAACCTCGCCTTGCCTCCAGTCGAATACTGTCGTGGCACGACACCGAGCCACGCAGCAAAGTCGCGACCCTTCCGAAAGGCCGCGCCGTTGCCGATGGCGGCAACGATGGCCGTGGCCACGATAGGCCCGATCCCTGGAATCTGCCGGATGCGAGTACAACCCGGATCGGCGGCAGAGATCCGTTCCAGCTCGAGGCTGAGTCCTTCAATCTGGTCTTCGACTGTCTTCCACTCGTTCCAAAGAAGATCGATCAGGTTCCGCATTTGCGGTGTCAGGTCAAGGTCAACGTTCTCAAGAATGTCTGGCAGTGCGGCCCGCAGCTTGGCTGGAGTCTTCGCGAAAACCAGGCCTCGCTCGAGCAGGAACGCACGCAATTGGTTGATGACGGCCGTGCGTCGAGAGATCAGGCGATCGCGAACGCGATGGATGGCCTGCAGATCGAGCTGGTCATCGGTCTTGATCGGGACAAAGCGCATGTTCTTGCGTTCCACGGCTTCGGCGATAGCCTCTGCGTCCACGAAGTCGTTCTTGTTGGACTTTACGAACGGCTTCACAAACTGCGCTGCCATCAACCGCACATCATGGCCTTGCTTCCGCAACGCGCGTCCGAGAAAATGTGCTCCCGAACATGCCTCCAGCCCAATCAGCGACGTCTGCATGTTTGCGGTGTACGTCAGCAGCTGTCGTTGCGTGAACTTCTTCCGCACCAGCACCTTGCCGGCAACGCCGAGCGCCACGAGGTGAAACGTTGTCTTGCCAAGATCGATGCCAACTGAATCTATCTGCATATCGATGATCCTCCTTGTTAGAAGCTGCCACCACGATCAACCTGCCCAAGCAGTCGAATCAAGCGGCGGACCATCTCATTAACCGGCTTTCCTCCAATATCGCGCACCCATTGAGAAGTGACCGGAATGGCGGCTATTCGGTCAAGTGGATAAGTTCTGGTTAGCCGACCAACCGGAAACAACCG
Source organism: uncultured Acidobacteriaceae bacterium (assembly GCA_963797255.1). Classification (GTDB taxonomy): domain Bacteria; phylum Acidobacteriota; class Terriglobia; order Terriglobales; family Acidobacteriaceae; genus JANXZS01. The sequence goes on along the minus strand of CAWCOV010000032.1, from coordinate 51,529 downwards.
CGCGATCCGCTTCTAAGACCGTAGCTTTCCCGTGACGGTTCAACTAAGTCGGACGGTTCTTGGTTCGCTGACGATCAGTACCTGAGCCGGAAAACTCATGCCGCGGTCAGTGGAATACTCCCGAAGAGCCTCTAGCGCCTCACGCTTCACTTCGTCCAACTGCTCCCTTGAAAGCATGGCGACCTTTTCACGAAGTTTCTCAGACATCTCGGATCGCAGCGTCCAAAAGTCTTCAACTGAGATTGGTGCTTGTATTGTGAATTGCAGTAGGCGCTCGGATGGAGCCATCGCACCGGCCTCACCAAGAAGGTCCCGTAACTTGCCCGGAGTGGCAAAGCGGAATGGGTCTGCAGCATCGGGCGCAGGCGATGGCCAATCGACATAACGTTCGACGACTCGTTGCAGCGTGTAGAAAAAAGGATTTCTCTCAGCGAAATGCCAGACCGCCAGGACCAGTTTCCGTCCTGGCTTGAGTACTCTGAACATCTCGCGAACTGCGTCAACCGGAGATTGAAAGAACATCACACCGAAGCGGCTTACTACTGCATCAAAGGTATCGGGTAGGAACGGCAAACGGTCTGCAGAGGCGACGTCGAATTGTACGTTCCTGAACCCAGGATGATCTGTCGCTCGACGAGCCGCTTCCACCATCTCAGACACCTGATCGATCCCGAAGACCTTGCCTTCGGGGCCGACCAAGGCAGCTATGGTCAATGCTGGCTCTCCGGGACCCGTAGCAATATCCAGAACTCGTGCCGGCTGCCAATCAGCCCATCTTCGACAAGGGCCTGCGTGACCGGCGCAAACATCTGCCGGATGATTTCGCGGTGCTTCTCCCAGAACCGCGCGGAATCACGCCATACGTTTATAACCTCTTGATCGGGTTGCATCAACAGAAGTATACCTACCAGGCCGTTGACGGGAAGTTCGGAAATAATGACAAGGGGATAGTTGCCGGCATCAGCCGGTCTTCATGTCCCTGCCCGCGGAGAGCCCTGTCCACGAAATGAGAACCCGCACAGGCTTCCATTCCAATCAGAGCAACCTGGGTGTTCGCGGTAAAGCGAAGAAGCTGGGTACGCGAGAACTTCTTCCGCACCACCACTTCTCCTGCGTGGTTGAGACCAACGAGGTGAAAGACGGTCTTGCCCAAGTCAATGCCGATGCTATGCAGTTCCATGGGAAGTTTCCTTCCTCATCCTTATACCCAGCAAGAATCCGCTCGGGGGATTTATTGAGTTTTCAACCCTGCGTCCCAGTTGATGACAACCGCGATGGGGAACGGCAACTTCTGGGACGAAGCGGAGACAATGAGGAATCGCTGGCCGTCGGCACTAACATCGAGACCGAAACTCGGGGAAAAAGGGACTGCGGTGTGTGCCTGAAAGAGAGGCATGGCTGTGTCGATTGCCAGTGTCGAACCATTCTCCGTTACTTTCGCCGCCATCAACTCACGACTGGCGCCCAGATAAAGAATCTCCTTGCCATCGCGCCGCCAATGCGGAGATGAGCCCCCGGAAGTTGAAACAAGCAGTTTGCCGCCTGACTCTGGGAACGGTCTCACGTACACCTCTTCTTTGCCTGACTCATCCGACGAATACGCGATCCACTTTCCATCCGGCGAATATCGGCCTCCATCTTCAGCAAACTCCGTGTGAAGATATGGAACGGGCTTTCGATCCCCGAAGAACGGCAAAATCCATAGGTCGCTGTTGCCATCGCTCGAAATCGTAAAATAGAGGAGAAACTTGCCATCCGGGGAAAAGCTCTCGCAGTACTTATCAAGTTCCGACTCGAACACAAGAAGTTCACTCCCGGCTCCATCGATGGCTTTTTCATAGAGATCGTAGTGCCCTTTCCTGTTCGAACTGAAGATGATGTGCTTCCCGTCGGGTGACCAGCATGGCTCTCTTGCCGAGCCCGGACCGGTCGTCAAACGTGTTTTCACTCCACGTATGACGTCGTACAGCCAGATGTCAGAATTTGCATGCCAGATGTCAGAATTCATATTTTGCTGCTCGTAAATTTCGGCTGCAACCTTCGTGCCGTCTGGTGAGATCCGAATGTTCATTTGAATAACCGGGTCGCCCAGCCTGCCAACCTGATTTCCCCTTCGGTCAACCCAAATCAGTTGTGGCATAATTTGGGCACCCGTCCAGTACGCCAGAACTGCACCAGTTTGTGACGCAGAGAAGGTTTGCACCTGCTCGGCAAGCGCAGATGCAGCACCAACAACTTCGAGCCGTTTCTCATCGAAAGGCTGCGCGATCAGGGTGGCGCCGCGAAGGTATAGGAGGCGTCCCTGTTGGTATACAGGACTTGCTCCGCCTTGTACCAGGAGCTTGCCTGTATCCGAGCCGAGCGAGGCTACATAGACAGCGGGCCCATTTCCGGTTTGAGAAGCGTCATATAAGTAGTGATTCCCGTCGGACAAAAAATACGCCCCACTCCGCCCTCTGGCCACCGCCTCCTTCTCGTTGTATAACGGGATAACCTGCCCCCCCGCCGCCGACACACGATAAAGCATGTGAGTGGCGCCCGATCCGAACACGATCACGTCGTCGCGGTTCCATGTGCCACCATTCCCTGCTAAGGCGTTACTTATAAAAATAGGCGGCCCGCCGGTGAGGTCGATTTTCTTCAAGTTTGGGCTGGCAAAGAAGCCAATCCAGCGGCTATCCGGAGACCAGAATGGGAACATTGCCCCATCCGTGCCGTCGAGAGCACGCGCCCTCAGAGAATCGAAAGAGCGAACCCAGAGAACGTCTTTGCCCGTGGAATCTGGAGCGACAAAAGTCAGATGACGGCCATCGGGTGAAACAGCCATATGCGCCCCGACGTTGAAGTACGAGTCTTCGGGCGGAGTAACCAGGAAGCGCACGATTGGCGGGCTGGTCGGAGCGTGCCGCATGAATACAGTTGAAAGAGCAAGCACAGTCAATAACAGCACAGCCACCAGGATCCAACCTATGCGGTTATAGTTCGTCCGAGCAGCGCTTTCGGCACGCGATCCGACCTGCGCACCTCCGTTCGCGATCCATTTCAGCTCGGACATAAGATCGCGAGCGGTCTGCCAGCGGTCGTCGGGGATCTTTGCCAAACATTGGCGGATGACGCGGTCGAGTGCCGGCGGAGTCAACGGCTGTAATGTGCTGATTGGGTCCGGGTCTTTCTCGAGTATCGCCGAGGCCACACTCATCAGGCTCGTGCCCGGGAAAGCTCGTCGACCGGTCACCATCTCGTAGAGCACGCGAGCCGAAGGAGAAAATATCGCTACGCGCATCGACTTCTTTCCCTTCAATCTGTTCGGGCGACATGTACTGGAAGGTGCCAACGATCGTGCCCTGCCCGGTGACCGGTGTCGTACTGACTGTGGTCGATGTCAGCGCCCCTCCCGAAGCAAGGGGAGACGTGGCTTTTGCCAAGCCGAAATCGAGCAGCTTGGCTCCCGATGCGGTGAGCATGATGTTGCCGGGCTTCAGATCGCGATGCACCACACCACCGCGGTGCGCTTTATCGAGGGCATCTGCGATCTGCGTTCCATACCTCAGCACGTGTTCGATCGGCAACGGCCCTCTTTCGAGTCTCTTCGCCAGCACCTCGCCGTCGACATACTCCATTACGAGAAACAAGATGCCGTCTTGATTCCCAACGTCGTGCAGCGCACAAATATGAGGATGGTTCAGGCTCGAGACCACTTTAGCCTCGCGCTCAAAGCGCTGCCTCAAAGTTGAGTTTTCCGAAAGGTCCGACGGAAGGATCTTGATAGCGACAGTGCGATCGAGTCGAGTATCGCGGGCTCTGTAAACCTCTCCCATGCCTCCAGCGCCCAACAGCGTCTGGATCTCGTAAGGACCGAGTTTTGTGCCCGGGGACAAGGTCATAGCCGACACGATTATAGCCTTCGTGGTCCGCAGGTCCCCTGGTATCACGTTCGGGGACTATACGTGTGAAGGCCGCTGAACTCGGCATCTGCGATTCGAGCAACCGCGCGATACGGCGGTATGGGTAACAAATCAATTGCGGCCCCAAAAAAGACCTCATGGGAAAAGCACGGGATGGGGGTATGGGCATATTGTGGCCCACTCGGCAATTTCTACTTAAGCAATAGCTCGCCACGGATCGCGGACGTGGGGCGCGTTGAGCTTGCCTACAGCTATCCCGTGCATACCGCCAGCGCTACCTTCGACGAGCCTGCTCTTCTCAACGCCATCCGATTTCGTGCCCAGTTAGCCGCGTCCGCTCACCGCAAACAGCATTCAATCCCCATACTTTTACTGCGCTAACCGCTTACTGCAAATCGCCGTACCCGCACTGCTCCGCACCAGCAGCGTCGGAGCACGAGAAGTTCTCGCTCCGGAGCACTGGCCGATACGGCACTAGAGATTTAGCGTCAGCTGAGCTTGCGAGGATTACTTCCGAGTTGCCCACAACCTGGAAGTAAAGTGATGAGATATATGTTTCTCAGAACTGATTTGAGTGCGACGAGCCATCTGATCACCCAGATCTAAGTGGATGCGACTTCTAGCGAGTGCATTGGAAGGGTCAAAATAACGGACCATTGGAGGCTCGCATGTTGATCGATCGACGCAAGTTCCTCAATCTCGCCGCAGCGAATACGGTCGCAACTTCTATATACCCGCTCGAGGCAGAGCAAAGCAAAAAGCAATCGCCGGCAAGAAGCGCGACTACGTTCGCCTTTCAGCAAGTTGACGTATTCTCATCCAAACCTTTGCTTGGCAATCCGCTAGCTGTAGTCATTGACGCCGACTCATTAAGCGATGACCAAATGGCGGCTCTCGCAAACTGGACGAACCTGAGTGAAACAACATTTCTTTTAGAGCCACGGTCGCCTGACGCAGACTACCGCGTTCGCATCTTCAACCCGGACCGGGAGGTGCCTTTTGCCGGCCACCCCACTTTGGGCAGCTGTCACGTCTGGCTGGCCTCGGGCGGAAAATCCAAAGGCAGGGAAATCGTGCAGGAGTGCGGACTGGGACTCATACTCATCCGCCGCGCGCCAGAGCGACTCTCGTTTGCGGCTCCTAAACTAGTCCGTAGCGGGCCGGTAGAACCTGAGATCCTGGCACGGGTAGTCAGAGGCCTGGACCTGGCGCCGGACGCAATAACCGCCTCAAATTGGGTGGACAACGGCTCGGGCTGGCTGGCGGTCATGCTGCGCTCCCGCGAGGAAGTTCTGGCCCTGCGTCCGAACTACTCGACCTTAGCAGGGCTGAAGGTCGGTGTCTTTGCAGCATTCAATCCCTTGAAAGATGGAGCATCCGCTCAATTCGAGGTGCGCGCTTTTAGCGCAGAGGCGGCTGTTGGCCATGAAGACCCCGTTACCGGAAGTTTAAATGCCGGCCTAGCACAATGGCTTATCAAAAGCCGGATCGCTCCTTCGGAATATGTCGTTAGCCAGGGTACAGTCTTGAGGCGGATGGGCCGTGTTCACATCGAACAGGACGGTTCCCAGATATGGGTCGGTGGCGCGGTCCGAACGTGTGTAATGGGCAAGCTAATGTTTTGAAATGCGTCCGTTCTCGCATGCGTATCGGTACCTTCCTGCACTCGAGAGTTGGCGTGCTCAATCAATTCATTGTCGCGGATAGCCATTCCCGACAGATAGTCTGACCTGCATCATTGTCAAATGGATTCTGTGCGTACAACTCGCGAGGAAACAATTATGGCCGAAATCATTCAGCCCTTGCCACGAACATTTGTGATTACAGCCGCTCTGGTCGTGTTGGTGCATACGGTTGTTATGCTCATTCACGGTGCGGCGCACATCCGGTTGAACATCGAATTGTCTCCTTGGGCCAACATTTATGTTCTCGGTATCGTGGGAATTGGGCCGATCACAGGACTCATTTTCTTGAGGTCAAGTCGGCAATGCACGGGCGCGATGATTTTGTTCATAACAATGATTGGCGCGCTATTTTTCGGTCTGTGGAACCATTTCATCGTACCCGGCTCGGATCACGTCATGCACCTGCAGCCCAGCCCGTGGAGACTTCCGTTCCAGGTCACCGCCGGGCTGCTCTTAGTTTCGGAAGCGACAGGTGCAGTTATCGCGTTTGCGCTGCTGGTGGCGCTCAATGTCCGGACCAAGGCCCGTTCTCATGAGTGACAGACTATCGGCGGACTACACTACTCCATCCGTTGTATCCACGCCGTCTTCTATCGGATTCAGTTGGTTCGGAGTGAATTGCTCTGTTGTCTGCGGAAAGCGTCTGGCGTTGTGTTGTGCCAGCGCTTAAAAGCAGGATGGAAAGCACCCGGTTCAGAGAAGCCCAGCAGGAAAGCCACAGTCTACAAGGATGCGAGCAAGCCGATACCCGCCCGCGTCGCTGACCTCGTCGGACGAATGACGCTGGAAGAGAAGGTAGCTCAGCTGGAGTCGAGGTGGAATCTGCCCGCTGGCCACGGGATGCCTACAGCAAATTTGGTGGACAATGGGATTGTTGATGCGTCGCTCGCCAAGCAGAACATCAGCAATGGACTCGGCACCTACGTTTTTTGGACGAGTTCCTAGGGGCGTCGTCAGGACCGCGCGATGGCGCTGAGCAGCGAGCGAAATCATCTTCAGGAGTGGGTCCTTCAAAACACCTGACTCGGTATTCCGATTCTCTTTCATGGTGAAGCGCTGCACGGAGCGGTCAGAAAGGGCGCAACTTCGTTCCCGCAAGCCATTGCTTTGGGAAGTACCTGCGATCCGGAGCTGCTGAAGACGATGTTCTCAACAGTTGCGCTCGAGTCCCGCGCCTCTGGCGCTGGGAGAGACTGAGACTCTCCGTGCCATTGCGGAGCTGCCGAGAAATGTTATTTGGCTGCTACCAGCACGTATGTCGGCGTGCCCATCCTGGCTCCGTTAATCCGGACCATCCGTTCCCGTTTCGTGGTCGGAAGGTGCAGACTCACCGAAGCATTCGGGCAAAGTACTTCAGTCAGGAAGTACGTGTCGCCATACCGGGTGAATACCCAGACTCCCTCACCATTCATCGGCTCGTTGCTGTCAAGGTATGCAATGCTCAGGACGCCATGCGCCCCGTCTGAACTTCGGAGCTCGATTAGGTCGGTTTCCGGCGAATGAACGGTGTATACGCCAGCGGGAAGCGTCTTATCGCCCACATTGAAAGCGAAAGGTACATTTGCCTGGGCTCCACGATCGTCGGCCGCGACGGCGACGCCCGTGGTGAAGAGACTTGCCAGAGCCAAGAGGGAAATTGCTGTTAGCCGTTTCATAAAACCCCCTCACCTGAATGGCGCCTTTCTTCAACAGCCTTCACTATGTAATGCGGAAATCTGACAAAATATGTGCCAAATCTTTTCTCTTCCTTTTCCCCGGAATGCCACCTGGTATGGGAAAACCGCACGTACTCAAAATCGCCTTTCTATCTCAAATGAGAAAAACCCGCATAACATTTCGGGGATATTTGTGAATTGGCGAGAGAACGGACTGGCTCGTATTACGTGCGGCGTTCAACTCGCAGCTGTTTATAACTAGGCGGCGCAGTGGCTAGATGGGGTTCGAATTATCACTTTCGAGTGCCGGGATGGAAGTCAGGACTTACGGAGAACCCGTGAACAAAGCCACAAGGCTCCTAATGGATTCTAGTAGCGACGTCAGCAGTGTCTACAAACAATGTAGCTCATCCTGCGCCACCGTTCGGTCCACGCCGTCTTAGGAAGAGCGCACAAGCTATTCCCCAAGGCGAAAGAGTTCCGATAAATGTGATTTAAGAGGACTCTATCCTGGTACTTGGATTGACGAGAAGACAAAGTACGCACTTCTACGGTGAAGTTTTCTTCTGGTAAGGAAGAAACGTTAGAGAAGAATTTCGCATTAGGAAGTGAAGGCAGTCGAAAACGACAATTCACGAAAAGGAGCCGAATCATGAAGCGGATCACAGTAAGTATTCTCTTGGTTCTCGCAAGCATCTTCGCGACGGGTGCAGCATTCGCAGCCGACCACGCCGTCCAGGCCAACGTGCCTTTTGACTTTACTGTGGGCGATAGACTACTCCCGGCTGGGACCTATACGATTGCTTCGTTAAATTCGTTTGTGATCGTAATACGGAGCAAGGACAACAAATTCTCGCTCATGACGACGACTTCCCCCGACGGCAATGAATCAGCTCAAGGCGGCAAATTGGTATTTGATAAATACGGTGACCAGTACTTTCTGCATGAAGTTCTTTGCCAAACGGCAGCGATCAGTGCAGCCCTCCCTAAGTCTAAGCTGGAGAAGAAAGTCAGCATGCAACAGGCGCATCTGCAGTCTGCTGGCCAGACAATGGTCGCGGCTAAGTAATAAAGCCAGATGCATAAGGGCCCGGAGTCATGTTTCGGGTCCTTAATTTGTATCTTGGCCTTGATGAAGCCGGCTCTGGGACGGTGAGAACAAGCCGTGATAGCCCTTTAAAGCTTACGAAAGATCACTCAGTTAACCCGGCATAAGTTGCAAAGCTAAATGATCGTCCACGCTCCTGGTTGGATTCAGGCAGCAATGCGCCCCGACTTTACTCATCCACTATGGCACCTCCAGTTGTCTACCTGTGACTTGCTTCTGGGGAGTTTTCCGATTCTTGGACGCCTTTTTTAGCCGCATGAGAACGGCGGGAGATTCTTTCAGCGACTAGTACTAGTTAGCATGGTGAGGAATCCGCAATTCCGCAATTACGATAGGTCTGCCTGGCTGCGGCGACCCGATTGTCCAGCTGGATGGTGTAACTAGACAGACTCCGCGTGAACACCATGTCATCGAATCACCTTAATCTGCATTGGAAGTTGTTAGTCGGCAGGTTTGTGAGCCCGTCGTGCTCCAGGCGGAAAAAGACCCCCCGGAGGAAGGTTCCCGAGGGATCAATGTGTCGTATCGTATCCGTGTGTTCGGACTGGCCCGATGCTAATAGACGCCCTCCCTTCAACCCATCACTCAAACGGGTGACCGGCTTCTACACAGCCGAATCGGCCTGACGCCAGTGGTCAAGCTATGTGACAGTTGATTTGGGCGGTTCCAGCATTGCTGGTGTATCACCGCCAAACCGGACATTACTCAAAAATGGGGTTACGTCCGGTTTGCCCACCATCCAACCAGTGATCAATTGACTGTCCTACAACTGTCCGCTCTGAAAAAGCCTGACGTACATCAACCTGCGAGTGTCAAAGCGACTTGGTGGTCCAATGCCAGACGAGTACCTTCGTACAGTGCTAACCAAGCGGTGCGTTCATCCTCAGACAGCTCAGGCGAATCTCCTTCGTAAAGCAGCTTCCAAGCGTTGATAGATGCTGCAATCTCGTCTGTTAGGTCACCATCCTTCAGCGGAATTCGCAGATCCGCTGCGAGCAGCTTCAGTTCTGTCTGCAAATGGGGCAGCGAACCAACCCAAATTTCAACTGGGCTTCCTCCGATCAACTCTCTGTATCGGTGGTCAATGGATTGGGAAAGCTCGCCGGAACGAACGACACCCGAAACGGGTTGTCGCGAATCAATGCCAGTTGCGGGCTTTGTCTAGCTGAAGTACCAATTGAGGCTACTCGAACAAGAACACGCGACGAATGGTGATCAAGTTCAGACCGACCAAACAAATGCCCCTTATAGACCTCTGGTGGTTCATCAGGTTCGATGTAAGGCCCAATGCCAGTATTAGACAAGGCGCGATTGATCGAATCGACAAAGGCTCCAGCCGAGGCTTGAGCTTCATCGATGTAAGACCAACGGATACCCATAAACAGGCCGGTAGACATGCCCAATTCTCCCATTTCTGAGAGCCAGATGGTAAGGGCCGACGAGCGGGCCAAGGACTAGCGCGGTGTTCCGGTTGGAATACCGGCATTCCGGAAATAACCACTTCATAAACGTTCACAAGGAAGTGTTGCCAAAGTTGAAACTGACGGAAGGCCCAGCACTCGCCCGGATTACGATCAAAATAGGGGACGCGGAGTTACGCAAACGCTGAAATTTCTGGGAGGGGTCGGCAGCCGATCCTGTCATATTTTATGAGTAACAGTCGCAGGGAAGAAATCGGCAATGGAATTGCATTCAAAAAAATGAGTAACAACGAAGTCCTAACTCATGTTTCGATAAATGCTGGTATGAATTCGGCAAAGAATAACTAAGTAGATTAAGAGATTCGCCAAATGGTTTCGTCTAAGTAGAGAACCGTTGGCCATTGTTTTATTTCTGTTCCTGGTTATGCAGAGGTTTGCATATCTTCCCAAACAATCTGCGCATGCTTTTGCTTTGAATACACCTTAGACGCTCTCGGAGAATTCGTGAAGACCAACCGGCGGAACTTCCGATGCTATTTTGCTGGGCTGTGTGCATTTCTGGCCTCGTTATCCTTTGTACCTTCTGCATCTGCGCAGGACGTGACGGTTTCACCAGCGAGTCTTTCGTGGGCCTCGGTGCAAGTTGGGCAAACGTCGGGCGTGAAGTCACTCACAGTGACGAATACCCAGTCCATTTCGTTGACGATATCCAGCATTTCCATACCGGCCGGTTCCGATTTCATCGTCTCAAGTACCACTTGCCCAACAAGCCCGTCCACTGTAGCCGCAGGTGCTTCCTGCACGATTTCGGTGCAGTTCCGGCCATTGGCTCAGGGCACACGGACAAATTCGTTGAAGATCGTCGATGATGCGCCAAGCCTAATGCAGGCTCTTCCGCTCTCCGGTACGGGTACTGTGGGGACCCTCTTGTTCTCCCCCACGTCGGTATCGTTCAGCAGCGTTCCCGTGGGTACCACAAGCCCTGTCCAGGATGTAATTCTGAAGAACACGCTTAGCAGCGACGTTACTCTTTCGAATATCAAGATTGGCTCGGGTCTCTTTGCGCAGACAAACAACTGCCCGCTTAGCCCGAACGTGTTGAGTGCGGGTTCGACCTGCACATTCTCAATTACCTACCGACCAACGACGGCAGGCTCGTCAAGCAGCGCCCTCACGGTTACGGATACGAGCGGCACGGTTACAGCTTCGACGCAACTGTACCTTTTCGGTTCAACGCCATCGGTTACCCTGACTCCGACGAGCAAAGATTTCGGCAGTGTCCAGGTAGGAGCGACAAGCGCGAATCAGGTGTTCACACTCTTGAATAGTTCCGCGCGCGCAGTAACAATTTCGTCTATCGCGACGGGACTAGCAGACTACCCCGCGACCTCAACATGTCCCAAATCGCCCAGCACTCTTGCCACGGGCTCCAGCTGCACCATCCAGGTTGCGTTCAGTCCGACTGCTACGGGCGTTCGTGCAGATCAGCTGACCATATCGCACGATGCTCCCGGATCTCCAACGACGGCATCGTTAACTGGAAACGGAACTACTGCTCTAAACGGACTCATCATTTCGCCTGCATCTCTTTCCTTTGGAAGTATTGCAGTTGGACAGAACTCTGGTGGGAATTCTGTGACGGTTACAAACAAAACTGGATCAGCGGTAAGCTTCTCATCGATAACTTCGGGATCCGAATTTACCCTGAACACGAGCAGTTGTCCCGTCTCCCCGGCTACCTTGGCCGACGGATCATCCTGCACCGTCTCGATGTACTTTGTCCCTCAAGCTCAAGGAATTCGTTCGGATGTTTTAACCCTTACGGATAGCGTTGCCGGAAGCCCGCAAATAATTCCGCTAAGCGGAACGGGCACCATCGGTTCTTTACTCTTCTTGCCGACCTCTCTCACTTTCCCGACGACAGCAATAGGAAGTCAGAGCGGGATCCAAACTGCCACTCTAACGAATAAACTATCGACTCCGTTTACGTTTAGCAGGTTGTCAATATCATCGGATTTTGCGCAAACCAACGATTGCCCCGCGACGATAGCACCCGGCGCTAGTTGCACCGTGTCAGTCAAATTTGCGCCGGTTTCATCTGGCGCCATTCGAGGCTCTTTCATTGCAGACGAGTCGAGCACTAGTTGGTATTCTCTATGGCTATCAGGTCAAGCCACCGGATCTGGTCCGGAATCCGTAAATGTGTCACCGAAGTCTTACAGTTTTCCAGATCAGGCCGTCGGCTCCTCGAGTTCCCCGGTGAAGATCGGAATCACAAATAATACGGCCACTTCGATTTTGATTTCAAACCTTGCGACAAGCGCTCCCTACTCGGCAAGTTATGTGTTCTGCAATTCATCGCTTATTCATCCTGTTCATCCAGGCCAGACTTGTTATGTCACCGTCACATTCTCACCTACCACGACTGGATACTTTCCAGGTAGTCTTACCATTTATTACGGCGCGAGCGGATCTCCACAGACAGTGCAATTGTCGGGAAACGGAGTAATCCCGATTACAGTTCTTCCCAAGACCGGTGGGCTCTACTTCTACAATCAGATCGTAAATACCCTCAGCACTCCGCAGCCGGTTACGATTACCAACAACCAGTCCATTCCTCTGGCAATAAGTTCGCTGACGACGTCTGCGGATTATCCGTTTACAACGGACTGCGTTGGTAGCGGCGGAGCCGGTACGCTGGCACCGAAGACCAGTTGCACCGTGCAGATCAAATTCCTGCCGCAATCCGCGAGCAACAGACCGGCATCACTCGTGATTAAGAGTGATGCAGCGGGAGGCCCCTTGAGTGTTCCGCTCCAGGGAACCGGCATCGTTGGTTATACAGGGCCAACGGTGATTGTTTCGCCGTATTTGCCCTGCATCATGCCATCGCAGACGATGCAGTTCAGCGTGCTCTTCACCGGCATGAACAGCACCAACGTGCTCTGGTATGTCGACAACGTATTGAACGGAAATGCAAACGCTGGGACGATTAGTTCCTCAGGTTTGTATACGGCTCCAGGCACCGCGGCGACCCATGTGGTGAAAGCCGTCAGCCAGGGAACAACCAAATACTCCGGCTCAACGACAGTGACAGTTACCCCGACACCGCAGTTTGGAATCTATCCCTATGTTGCCGCCATTCCTCCCAAGGGGCAGCAGAAATTCGAGGCGCAACTGTGCGCTGTGCCCGATCAAGGCCCAGTTACATTCACTGTGGACAACATCGCGGGCGGAAATGCGACGGTTGGCACAGTGACAAATGATGGCCTCTACACCGCACCAGCAGTTGCCGGCAAGCACACCGTCCGCGCAACCGATGCGGCAGTGGGCAAGACAAGCGGCGGCGTTGTTACGGTGTTTTCAAGTCTCACGGCGGATTACGGCTCACGCACTGACACCTCACATCAGATTCCGGCAGATCTGTTCGGAACCGGTCGTGGCGAGTCAATGCATTCAACCGCAGACAGAAATCTGCTCACCCAGGCGGGGCTGACAGTCGCACGTCTCTATGCGCAAATCCCACTTGTCTACGCAACGCAGACGCCGGATTGGACGAAGATCGATCCACTGATCGCTTCCATCAAGGCTTCTGGGCAGCAGCCAATGATTCAAATGTCCTTAACCCCAACATGGCTGCACCCGAGCCCCAACACCTATTGCGGCACTGGAAATACGATGACTGCTCCCACGGACGTAAATAAGTGGGGACAGATCGCAGCATCGTATGTAGCGCACTTCGATCAGGTGTTCCCAGGTTTCGTAAGGGATTACGAGATTTGGAACGAGCCAAACGCCTCAGCCCTGTGCACGAGTGCGGACCACCTCAAGACTTATCTCGCTATCTACGCCGGTGCAGCGCCGCTTATGAAGGCGCAGGCCGCAGCTGATGGCCAGAACATTCGCGTAGGTGGCCCAGTGCTGTCGGGTTACTCAGCGACGTGGTTCTCGAATCTACTCACGAATCCCGGCACCAAGGATTATGTCGATTTCCTGAGCTATCACCAGTACATATTCGGCTCGAACGCACTGCAAGCCCAGTGGGATAGCTATAACGGCAACGACTCAGTGTATGAAATGACGCAGGACCCGAGTAACGGTCCGGTGGGTGTTTACAACAAGGTTGTTGCACAGGCTACGACTGTCGGGAAACCGAACATGCCCATTTACATCACCGAATTCAACACCAACTGGGCGTTCTTCAAAGACTGCTGCCGCAACGATGCCACCTACGCACCGGTTTGGAATTCCATGTACATTGCGGACCTTCTGAATTCGACATACACGACGGGCACGGCGAAGTTACCGGAGAAACTCATCTACTTCGCGGGCTCAGCTTATCCCTGGTTCTGCGTGGTGGGTGTGCAGAATCCGGATATGGATTGCCTGTACTCGGCAGGTGCTACTCCTAGCCCCTATCCTCAGTACTACGCATTCCAATTGCTCGCTGGAAGTAATTACCTTGGGCTTTGGAGTGGCGGCTACATGGCCAAATCCGTATCTCCACCTTCTGGTGGCGGCGGATTAATTATGACCGCCTTCTATACGGCTACGCAGGACGCGATGTTGATCGTCAATCCAACCGCCACGAGCTATTCGGCAATTCCATTGTCTTTCCAGAACACTGGATTTGCATCTCCGAACGCGACTCTTTACCAGATCGTGAACGGATCAATGATTAACTCGTCGTCGGTTTCTTTGACTGCGGCCGGTTCGGGGTACACAACAACCATCAGCGTGCCAGCATATTCAGTGCAAGCTGTTTCGCTCAAGGGTCAATAAGGGATCATCCTTGGAAATGCTGTAAAGGTGTCTCCGGGTTGGGAGATGCATCCCGTTGCCTTCATCGCTGGTGTATCACCGTCTATCCGTCAGTAACTCCGAAGAATGATTATCCCGTTGACACATGTATGTTTTGAGAGAATGATATTTGCAACCGAGGTGGTTGCGAATGAATCTTTACTCTCTGGCGCGGCGGTTCCCCACGGAAAAAGATGCACTGGATCATCTGGTCAGGACGCGCTGGCCGAAAGGCGTACGCTGTGTGGCGTGCGATCACGGCAAGTGCTGGCCGATCGAGTCTACGAACAAGACAGGCGGACCGCGGCGCTTGTTCCAGTGCGCCAGCTGCAAGTTTCAGTTCAGTGCGACGACCGGAACCCTGTTTCATGATTCGCACCTGCCTCTGAGTAAATGGTTCGCGGCGATCTCCCTAATGAGCGACGCCAAGAAGGGTATTTCGGCCAGCCAACTCGGGCGCCACATCGGCATGACGTATAAGACTGCCTGGTATGTGTCTCACAGGATCCGCGAAGCCATGCGGGAAGCTAAAGACATTCAGCTGGGAGACCCCGACACGACGGTGGAGATCGATGAAGCCTACCTGGGAGGTCACCTTCGCCACAAAGGCTCAAAAGAGGCCAAGGCCTCTAAAACCATGGTGATCGGAATGGCCGAGCGCAACGGACGGATTCATCTGGAGTCGATGTCCAACCGCCAATTCGAATCCATCAAGCCGGTGCTGGATGCCAAACTCGCCGAGGACACCAGAGAAGTCGTCACCGACGGCAATCCTACTTACAAGCGCCTCATCCCCAGGGAGAAACACTTCAGAGGAATTCACCGTAAGGAACTCGCGCAGGGCGTCTGGACAACGACTCAGACGGTGGAGAATGCGTTCTCACTCTTCAAGCGGGCCATCGTCGGCAACTATCACAAGCTCAGTCCCTGGCACCTGGACCGCTATATGCGCGAGTTCTGCTGGAGGTACAACCGGCGCCGCGTGCAGGCCTCGATCTTCGACCTGGCTCTGGCCAGCATGGTCAGCCGAACACCATTACCCTACAAGACGCTGGTCGCGTTCTAACCTCGACTGTCAAAATAGTCAGACTACTTACCGCTCGTGCCGCCCTTGCGCCGCGCCTGGATCTTCGCGCTGACCTCTGCTCGCGACAGTGGCTTCGTCAGCAACATCCGTCGAAGGATCGAGTCGAACTTCTTATCCGCTACCGCCTTACCCCTCATTGACACAGAATACCAACTCAGCGACATGCGTGATCGGGATGATCATTCTCCGAAGTTACTGCCGAGTTGCCCATTGTCGTTAGCTAATAATATGTCCAGTATTTATAGCAAGTGAAGTGTCCGCATAGCGTGGGGCGAGGATGGAGTCATGCATATGAGCATGGAGATTTATCCGAGGACCGCGGCAGAGCGGGCGATGAAGTTACAGACACTGGTCCAACCCCGAAGCCGCGATTTCTTGTTGTTCACAATCAGAAAGCCATTTCCACTGGGCAATATCAATCGCTCGAAGGGATTGACGATACGCGCTTGCGGACGTAGATTAGGGCCGTAGCTGAGTGGAACGGCTATCCAAAAAATGCGGGGACATCACAATTAATTGCAGCCCTGGTGACTGAGGCTCAGTCTTTTGTTCTTCAAATCCCGAAGTCATTGGGCAGATTGTTTTGCCCTGCTTGTTAGATTTGTCTGTCGAATCTCGTCCTTGCCACACAACACCGGGCCCATCTTCACATATCAAATAAAATTCCGCAGTTGGCCAAGGAGCATGTAAATGCATCTTCGATCGTTTTGCGCAATCCGGGTGCTTTCTCGCGCCGGCCAACTCCTGCCGCGATTTGCGGCCGTCGCACTGCTTTCGTTCTTTTTGTTGTGGTCAGCGGAAAGCCGGGCCTCCGATACCAACCAGTTTTACCGGTTGCCCGTTTACGCTACGGGCGGCACTCCGGTGAAGATGGTCACGGCCGACTTCAATCACGACGGCAAGCCCGATGTTGTAGCGATGAACAGCAACAATGTTCTCAGCATCCTTCTGGGCACTGGAAACAGCGCGTTCGCGGCGTCGAAGACCATTGTTACTTTGCCGGCAAATACCGCGAGCATTGCCGCCCGGATGGTGGCGGGTGATTTCAACGGCGACGGCAACCAGGATGTGGTGGTGCTGCCGAGCGGAGGGAATTTCGTCAGGGTGTTTCTTGGCCACGGAGATGGTACGTTTGCCGCGCCGGTCAGCATCTCGGCCGGCTTGACGGCGGGCGACATGGTGGTCGGTGACTTCAACGGAGACAACAAGGCAGACATTGCCTTGGCAAACGGTACGTCGGTTTCGGTCCTGCTGGGAAAGTCGGGCGGAACACTGCAGACGGCGATCGTGACGAAGACGGGCCTCACCTCGACCACTTCTCTTGTTTTGGCGGTCGGCGATGTGAATCGCGACTCGCACCTGGATATCGCCGTTCACGATACCTTCGATAGTTTCCAGGTCTTGCTCGGCACTGGCAGTGGTCACTTTAACCTGAAGCCCGTCATCTCATTAGCCGAAACCCCAGACCCCGTACCGACGGCAATCGCGATTGCCGATTTCACAGGAGATGGCAGACTGGATATCGCTGTTGGGCAAGTTGCTGATTACCCGTTTTGGTTCCAGGGATCATCGTGTATTCTCCCCGGCTACGGAGATGGCACATTTAATCTAAATGCGGAGACCTGTTCCAAAGCACCGTATGGCTTCGGTCAGATGCTGGCGGGAAACCTGAATGGCAAACAGGATCTTGTCTTCGCATCCGGCCCCATGATGGTTCAGTTCAACAATGGCTCAGGCGCCATGACGACAAGCAATTACGCGGTCGGCGGCGGGCCCATGGTTTTGGGCGATTTCAACGGCGACGGCAGACAGGACATCGCCGCCGGGGCTGTGGGTGGCGTGCAGGTGGTAGTCAATTCCGCGACTGGAGTTCTTCGTGCGCCACTCGCCATGTATGACATAGCAGGCGGGTTTTCTGCCTCAGCGGCAATGAACGGCACCGATTTCAACGTTGACGGATATGCCGACCTGGCGGTGTTGGGTTCTTTTGATGAGCATGGGTACCTCGAGCCCCGGGTTGACGTGTTGCTTGGCGGAGCAAAGAACACATTCACTAAGGGCGCTCGCTTCTGTTGTGGGTTCTATGCCTACGATTCAATTGGGATCGGTCGCTCGGGTCCTCCGGCTATCGGCGACTTCAATCACGATGGCTATCTAGACGTCGCGATCGCCGAGACGAGCGTCTTTACGGACCAAAGCGCCGGGAGTTTCGTGCCCTACGTGCAGGTTTTCTTCGGAGATGGTAAAGGCAACTTTCCCACGAACGGGCCGGGACTCGACGATATAACTTCCAACTACTTGGCGGCAGGAGACTTCAACGGCGACGGGAAGGCCGATCTTGCTTCCCTGGACGGCTCGACTTTCGAGATCCTGATCGGCATCGGAGATGGAACCTTCGCGCCTCCGGTCACCTATTCGGTGGGCGCGAATCCGGTCTTTGTGCTGCAGCGCGACGTTAACGGCGACGGAAAGAAAGACATCCTCGTTGTCAACCAAGGCAGCAACGATGTGAGTGTATTGCTTGGAAATGGAAACGGAACCTTCCAGCCGCAAAAGACCTTTGCTGCTGGAACGGCCCCGGCTTCCGTGGTGGCTGGCGACTTTAACCGCGATGGCAAGATCGACATCGCCGTGGCAAGCACCGCAGGTGTCTCGGTGCTGCTGGGCAACGGCAACGGCACTTTCCAGACACAGAAGACCTACTCGGCGACCGGCCCGATGACGAGCCTTGCGGTGGCATCCGCGGGCGGGGATGGCATCGGCGACATCATCGGCATCAACTCTGCAACGGCACGTTTCGTTTTGTTGCCGGGAGTGGGGAACGGAACCTTCATCGCTCCCGTGTTTTATCCCCTCGATCGCGCTCCCTCGCAGTTGGTGGCGGGAGACTTTAACCACGACGGCGCGACGGACCTCGCGTTCCTCGGCGCCGGCAGTCTCGTCGTTTCTTACAACCAGGGCGGAAATCACGTCACGCTGACGAGCAACATCAGCAAGCCCACCGCAAGCCAGTCGGTCACGTTTACGGCTCACGTGACACCGACCACTGGTGAGACGGGCACGCCCACCGGCAAGATCACGTTCATGAATGGGACGGCCGTTCTGGGCAGCGTGAATCTGAGTGGGGGAGGAGCGAGCATTACCACCAAACTCACTGCCGGCACCCATAAGCTTGTGGCGGTGTATGCAGGAGACACCAACTTCAATCCCGGTTCCTCTCCTACGCTGACGATCGTGGTTTCGCCATAAGCCAGAGAAGCGCAACTGGCAATTCGGAAATTCGTCACGGCCGGAAGGGGGAGCCGTGCCTTCGGTGAAGCTTGCTCAGTTCCTGGCTAGCCCGGAATTCGACAAGAAGCGCCTTAGCAAAAAGCAATCCTGTTGGGATGATTCTATTGGGCGTCTTTGCCAACGCACTTGTCGAGGCATCAAGGGCGGAAATTCCGGTTCATGGCGAGTGACCGCCTAACCGTCAGTTGATATGGTGTGACCTGTCAATGCCTGGACATGGGTGTGTTGTTTTTGTTTTCGTAGTTCGAGGACAGGATCAGCAGCAGCCGTGGCAGGTAATGGCGACGATTGATCAAGCTGATATTCGCGGGTCGGAACCGCATAATCATGATCCGTCGGGAGCTGCCTCTGACTACTAACGCGAGTCCGGCTGAGCCTGTCGCAAACTGACGCCGAGGATTCTCCTTCGTGCTTGCTCCGGCTGCGGCTGACTCTGTCCTCGAGTTGGATAACGTTGTTCATTAAGAGTTCTGTCTTTGTCTTTTCTTTCTTTGGAAAAGCTTTTGCTTTTGTTCTTTTGGTTCTTGTCATGCCGCCATTTGTTGTTGCGCGGCAGCTTCTGCCTTGATGCCGATGGCCCAGATGAAGCCCATCAGTTCGCGTGCGACTGCAGTCATGGTTTTTCTCTGATCCTTGCCTCGAGCCATCAACTTCACGTAGCGCTTGTGCAGGCGGTTCTGTGCTTTCCATGCAATCTCGGTGATCTCTGCCGGAAGCCCTTCCTGCCTCCTGCGCAATCGGGCTCCGATGGCTGGCCGGTGGCGATAGCTCCAGGCCGATTCGACCACGATTCGTCGGAGGTGTGCGTTCCCTGACTTGGTAATGCCTCCTCTTCGAATGCGGTCACCGCTGGAGTCTTCGCTGGGGAATATCCCGCTATAACCCATCAGATCCCGCGCACTCTCGAAGCGCGAGGTGATGTTGCCCAGCTCGACAGCAATCGTGACTGCCGAGATGTGTGCAATGCCGCGCAATGCCTGTAAACCGCGAACCACTTCCTGCACCGATGCGGGAGCCAACTGAATCACTTCCACAATCGACTGCTCGAGCCGCTTCACCCGTTCGTCCATGTGTTGCACTTCGTTCAGGCAATCGAGCAACGTGGCTTCCCGTGCCGGATGCGTGTAGCGGACTTGCTGGACCCACTCCACGTAACGTTCTGTCCACGCTTTCACTCCCAGCGGAGGATGCTGGCCGGTACGCAGCAGGAACTTGGTCAGCCGGTGTCGCGCTCGCAACTGATCCTGCTTGGCCGCCTCCCGTGCCCGCACAAGATCGCGTAAGGCTTCCGAGTCTTCATCCGGCACCCACACCGCGGTCAGATCATCGGAGCGGTGACTGCGCGCCAGCTTCAATGCATCCCGCCGGTCGGTCTTGACGCGATCCCCGGGCTTCGTCGGAACCAAAGACGGCGCCACCACATCGCACCTGACTCCCAACTGCGCCAGCTGCCAGTAAAGTACAAAGCCCGTCGGACCGGCTTCATAGCAGGCCCGTAACTGTTCAGCTGGACCAAGCTTCCGGATGAACTTGCGAATCGAGTCTTCCCGGTTAGCGATCGTTCCCAGGCTGCGTACCTCGCCATCTGGTTCGGCTACTGCAACGGCGGCAAGCAGGTCGCCAGCTACCTGGGATTGATCCCTCGCGAGCACTCATCCGGAGGAAAGCAGCGGATGAGTGGGATAAGCAAACAAGGCAACCGGCTCTTGCGATTCTTCTCGTGGAAGCGGCCAACATCGCGGTGCACTTTGATCCTGAATTGCGAAAAGAATATCTGCACCGCTGCCATCAGAAACACTTCACCGTCGCCAAGGTCGCGACGGCTCGTAAGCTTGCGATACGGATGTACTGGATGCTTCGTACGCAGACACCGTATCCACAGGTTCTTTCATCGAGGGTAGCTTGAAATGTATTCTGGTCAGCGCAAGCGAGACCGTCAGGCCTGAGTAAGCGCCCTCGCACCCAATAAAGATTGGGTGTCCGAATAAGCAATCATGGTCGCAGTCGTGACCGAATTGATGGTTGGTGGAGAACGCTCCACCCAAGATGATTCGACAAAGGGATCCGCTCGGACTCTGGTCTCTAAGCTCTGACTCCGAGCGTTGCTCGAAGCAACGGCAAGGATATCTTTGCCCTTGACAACATCTTCGCCCTTATTGACGAATACATTTGCGCAGACCAACCCGTCACTCTCATTTTTCGCTTGCGACAAAGCGGCGGACCATACATTCCGAGTAGTCCACTATCCTCCCAGAACTCTAAAAGACCCCGGCCTTTCCAATGAACTCATCGAATAGAGGGTTGTGAACAGTTCTCCGGTCCTCTGTGCTGTAACTCTGCTGAACATTGAGATGTTACAACGAGTTCTGGTTATGCACATACAGCCGGGAGAAAGAGGCACCTCCGAACTTCCTCCCGATTGTATGTGTCGTTTACTACTTCCTCGACACCCTCCGAACTATGCTTGTCGCATAGTTGCCCGCGGGCGCCGTGGCGATTTCGGCAAATTCGCTGCCGTCCGGAGCGATGAAGATATCGAAGGTTGGTCCGTTGGGTACCGTTATTGAGCCCGTGCAGTCAGCGTTGACGGTATACGCAAAGGGCCCTCCGCCTTTCTGTACGACAATGTTGGGGCCGATCCGGAACGTGACCGTATCAGTTCCGGTACCGTCTCCGTTAAACAAATGAACTCCCGCGTCAGCCGCTTGTGTCGGCACGGCTACCCCAAATGCAGGAGGGGTAAGCACTCCGGACTCAGCGAACAAATACCGCCCTTGCAACGTAGCCAGAGAGCACTCTCGATTGCCATCCGACGCGCGTGACTCCTCGTTCGACGACGCGAGCGCGCTCGAAAGGCTCATGCCTGCGACGGCGGCAAGAGTCGCTGAAAGAGCGATGGATTTAATCCTAAGTTGGAATTGTGGTCTGGCGCCTGGCTGAACGTTCTGCGGGTTAGAGCTATTGTGGATTTGCATGTAAGTCTCCCTTTCTTATCTCAAGTTCGACTTGAGACCGCGCCGATTCCGGATTTGACGCCGCCTAATGTCCGAGTGATTCTGTCGGAAGACGGCAGCTGTGGCCATCGACGGCGAGTTGAAAAATTGTTGAATCTTCACAACAACGTTGAACTCTGTGATCCGTCATGACAAAGTAGGTCGATCATGGAGGCGCCCACGACCACAACGTATCGCTTCGGAGAGTTCGAGGTTGATGTGGCCGCCTATAGCCTGCGGCGTGGCGGTCAACGTCTTCGACTCGCTCGGCAGCCAATGGACCTTCTCTTGTTGCTGCTGGAGCGCAGACAAGAGTTGGTATCACGCGACGAAATAGCGAGGCGGTTATGGCAGAGCGACGTATTTACGGACTTGGACGCTGGTATTCGCACTGCAGTTCTTAAAATTCGGCGGGTGTTGGGTGACTCGAGCGAGTCGCCCCAATTGATTGAGACAGTGCCGGGAAAGGGATATCGCCTTATCGCACACGTCGAAGTTGAAGAACGCTCGACTATCGAGAAGACACATGCGGCATTTGCACCCGGGACCTATTCGAATACGCGTCACCACAACTTACCCGTCGAGTTAACAAGCTTTGTGGGACGCCGAAACGAACTCATCGAATTGCACGGTGCACTTGCGTCCTCTCGCGTGCTGTCGTTGACGGGTGCTGGAGGAGTAGGAAAAACACGCCTTGCCCTTCGGTTGGCACGTGATGTTGTGAACGATTTCTCCGATGGCGTGTGGCTCATAGATCTTGCGCCTCTTTCAGAACCTGACCTGGTGGCGCAAACGATTGCGACCGCAATTGGTGTCCGAGTGGATCCACATCGATCTGTCCGTGAAACCCTGCTCGACGAACTGCGCGATCGTCAACTCTTGCTCGTGCTTGACACATGCGAGCACCTCGTCGCCTCGTGCGCCGTGCTTGTTGAAGCGCTGCTTCGCGAAGCATTCGAATTACGGATTCTCGCTACAAGTCGCGAAGCGCTGGGTGTGTCTGGGGAAACCGCGTACCGTGTTCCCTCGTTGTCGCTGCCGGACCGAGTGTCCGAAATCTCCCTTGACACACTTGGCCAATCCGATGCCACGCTACTCTTCATCGAGCGAGCGCGCGCCGCGGATCCCGCATTCACACCCAACTTGGACAACGCCGACAACATCGTCAAGATCTGCCAGCGTCTCGATGGAATTCCTCTTGCCATCGAGTTGGCTGCAGCCCGTGTCGTCGTTCTCTCTCCGGAACAGATCGAAGCGCGGTTGAAGGACCGATTTCGATTATTGACGGGCGGCACGCGAACGGCAGTTGCACGCCAGCGAACGCTCGAGGCGACCGTGGACTGGAGCTACCAGCTTCTATCCGAGGGTGAACGGCAGTTACTCAGTCGTCTGTCGGTATTCCCGTCGTCGTGGACGATTGAAGCGGCTGAGTATGTGGGCGGAGGCGACGGCATCAGTCGGAGCAACATTCTCGATCTATCCTGTAGCCTGGTCAATAAGTCCCTCCTGATGCCTGACGGCGACTTCGGAGGCGAGCGGCGATACCGACTCCTCGAGACGATTCGCCAATATGCCAGCGAAAGGCTCGTTCAGGCCGATGCGGCAGATCGTCTTCGCCAAAAACATTTCGAGTTCTTCTATGAAGAGTTTCGTGGGGCTCTGCCCATCCTTAGCAACCATGGACAGATACAATGTCTCCGCCGAATTCGAATGGAGTTGGAAAATATCCGCTCGGCGCTGGAATGGTCTCTTACGTCCCCAACCCTATTCGAGAAAGGAGTTGAGCTCGCCGGTTCGTTGTTCTATTTCTGGACCAAGAGCAGCCGGTTCGAGGAGGGCATGCGCTGGCTCGAACAGGCGCTCGCCGTTCCTGGTCCAGTGCGGGCTTCGTTGCGAGCTCGGGCTCTGATTGGTTTGGCACATGTTCACTTCTTTCAAGGTCGTCAGCTCGCAGTGAGTGCCCTTGCGGCCGAAGCGCTATCACTAGGCCACGCGGATAACGATGCGTGGGTCGTGACGTTCGCGTTGTTCATGCAAGGAACCTCAGCTTTCGAGAGCGGCGACAACGAGCAAGCTGAGGCGCGATCACAAGAGGCGCTGGATGCCGCCAATGCCAGCGGAGATCCGTGGCTACGTGCCCCCCCGCTGCTTATCCTTGGCCACGTCGCCGCATCAAAAGGCGACCTCGAACGCGCTGCGCGGCTATATGCTGAGTCGATCGACGTGCTTCGGAGCGTCGGCGAGACATGGGGCCTGGGTATTGTGCTCGCGGCTTCGGCGAGCGTGGCGATCGCTCGGGAAGATTTCGCCCAAGCCCGCGTGCAGGCCTTTGAGGCACTGTCTTTGTGTGAGGCGCTCGAAGATCCGCGCGGCATCGCCTGGAGTCTTGAAGTGTTTGCGGATTGGTTGGCAGCGTCAGGACTTGCTCGTGAAGCGGCGCGCTTATGGGGTGCCGCAGAGGGTCGATTGGAACTCGTGGGCGGGTCGCTTGCACCTTCGATTCGTTGGATCAGGGATCGCTCCATCGAGCGCGCTCGAGCGGCCGTAGGAGAAACGTCGTTCGAGAGCGCCCGAACCGAGGGGCGTGCAATGTCGTCCTCACAGGCGATTGACTTCGCACGTCAACAGATGCTGCTACACAGCTAAATCAGGCTCGCGCCAGTGCTGCCAAGTGGTACTACGGGTGATTTGAGCGTTCCAGAATGACTGGTGTGTCCGGCTATCCGGCAGTTATCACTGAGTAGCTGCCGGTTAGCCCACCACACACCCGTTTAACTAGATCGAGGCATTCAGGGCCGGACCGTCCAACACCACGGTGTCGATAAAAATCCTTGGCTTCGAGATCACCTTCTTTGCAGTCAGTCTTCGTGTAACATCGCGCCGTCGAAAAGGGCGAAGTTGCAGGATCGCCGGCCACCCGTCAGAGGTTGAGGCGTTATTTTCTATGCACCTTGGCCACGCTGCTTGCTGCCTCGGCGTCTTCGATGACGGGCGTTATTTGCAGTTCCAGTACATCGCCCCACATTGCCTCAAGCTCAACCACTCCCGCCGCCTCTCCTTCAACGACATGCCATCCGTAAAAGGACCCGGGTACGTGCCAGCGCCCGATGGTTTTGACCCCTGCGGGAGGAGGCGCACCTGTGTCCAGAAATCTTTCAACTGCGGCTTTGTACAGAGCCGGCGGAATCTTCCAAGCAATCATAAACTTCATATTGATCTCCTTTTCACCGTTATTGTGCTGGTGCCAGCATTGAAGATTATGGGCTACACCTCGCCCTTCGACTGTTGAGGGAGCCCGAAGTCCATATCAGCATTCAAAGGGATGCTGCACTCTTAAGAAGAATATTGGCTTCGACTTTGGGATGGCAGCCGTGTGACCGCCCGTTCGGAAGTAGCCCTGAAATCGGGACTACTTCCGGTTGGCCCACCATACTTCAGCGATATATTTTCGTTCTGAATTCGCCCGTATCGCGGAACTTATCCAAATTTGATGTTGGGTAAGTATCGCCCACCATCATCTCGGAACCTAAGACTGGAGGATGCTTCTCGCTGAAACGAAGTATTCAGCGGTCCTCAGATGGGTCCGGAGAAGTCGCAACATCTAGATCAATAAACGATGCTGAGCTATGAGGAAGAAGCGGGGCATAACAATTTCCATCTGGCGCGGCGTTCTTCGGGCAATTTGAGCTGAATTGCGTTCGGCGCGGTGATTGAGCATATTGCCAGACCGCAATTTGTCCGCGATCGTTCAATCTAGTTCCATCGGAGGGTCGGAGATTGGTCAGTGTGCACCCAGGCGCCGGTGGACACTGGTCATTTGCAACCCAAAGCTTTAGTTTCGATCCGGATTCGCTCCTAGTCCCCGACTTTTGGCTTTCCAACTGCTCGATATTCTCCGCCGTATTGATATGGCCGGAACCATCGGGAACATCAATTGCCGAACAATAAACTCCCGCACGCGCTCCACGTCGCTCAACCGCAGCGATCCATGCAAAGACATACGCGGCTTGGTCAGGTAGCAATCGCCCTCCCTCTTCTTGATCAAGATAGATGCGAACGTCTCGCGGAAATCCTTCCCGAATTGCAGAATCCACCGCAGCATTACCTTCGCGCCCACCAAAGGCTGCTGCATCTTTACCTTGAAGTTCACTGTGAAGCCTGCCATTGAAGAGCACCAAAAAACCCAGGCCATGTTGCTTAATCAAAGACCGCTTTCCAATCCATGGGTTGTGATCAAGACCCGGAGGATTGTTTAGCCAGTAGCTGGTGTACCGGAAAGACTTGCGCAGAACGGCCAGCGAGGTATCCCCCGGATAGTCGTTCTTGTCGAACCCGCTGTAAACGCTCTGTCCAAAACTGATTGATGCGAACACTAGAATCCCTGTTGAGCAGAAGAGCGAAATCGATCTTCTCATGTTCTTTTGATCCCTCGTCGACGACAGAATTAGATGCAGAGGATTGCCGATTGTTTGAGGGCAGGTAAACCCTTAAAGGATCGTCATTCTGGTAGGATTACCGCCAACCCGGATGTCGTTAGCAAGTAGAAATGTCCGCTTTTGAGAGCAAATGAAGTGTCCGTTTTCATAAGTTAGTAGTCGTAGAGGCGGTGGTAAAGTGCGAATCCCGCGTTCTTTGCGGGATTTGCAAGTGGGGTGGGAAAGTCTGCTTTTTGACTTTTCCTTCCCACGTCTTTTCCACGGCCTTGATTTGTTTTTTGGTCAGCGGCGTCAACAGCTTTCC
Source organism: uncultured Acidobacteriaceae bacterium (assembly GCA_963797255.1). Taxonomy (GTDB): domain Bacteria; phylum Acidobacteriota; class Terriglobia; order Terriglobales; family Acidobacteriaceae; genus JANXZS01. The sequence goes on along the minus strand of CAWCOV010000032.1, from coordinate 24,844 downwards.
TTCCGCGCTGTAGTGTCCGACGCGATGTCCTGCGATCATCAGGGTCAGTGTTTGGTCCAGGTGTTGGTGGATGGTCGCCTTGCATCCAGCGAGAGTGGGACGCCATTCGGCACGTTCGATCTGCATGATCATGTTGTAGAAGGTCACTGTGTTGTCCCGATCGACGGAGCGCTCGTAGCGTTGTGTAAAGACCATTTCCAGGTTCCTGTGCCGGCAGGATAGAAACGCTGTTCCTCGCTGCGCTGCCGGAACGGTAAAACGGCGGTTGAACTCGGCGATGTATGTCCTGCTGAGAAACTCGTTGGCCGCTTCGAGAGATCGGATCCCGCGCAATCGCAACTCCTGCGGCAGCCGCCCCTGCCAGGTAGAGAAGTTGCGCTCCGAGCGTCCCCGCGCCTGCGGTGAGTAGGCCGGGATCATATGCACTCCCAGTTCCTTCATGGCGCGGCCCACCTGTGTAGGACGTTCGTAATCGACCTTGCCGCCGCTCTTCGGCGTATACCAGAAATGGGCTCCGCGGTCGGAATAAAGCGAGCAGAACAGCCCCTTCCGTTCGATCACTGCCCGCAGGCCGGCCATTACTGTAGCCGTTGTTTCCTCCTCGGCCAGCTGCGCATAGTAGATCTCACTGGTGGCGTCGTCCAGGATCACGATCAGGTCATGCCGGCGCTTATCCTGAAACCACTGGTGATCGCTGCCGTCGATGTGCAGCATCATCCCCGGCAGTGGACGTCGCTCACGCCGCTTGCGGTGCACCCCGCGCCTGGCCTTCCGCTTCACCAGGCCGGCTGCCTGCAGCGCCTGCTTGACCCACGTGTAGCTCAACCCGATCCGGTGTTCCTCGACGAGCTTCTCATGGAAATGCCGCACGTTCAGATCGAAGTACTTGTCCCGATACAGGCTCAGAACCTCTTCCGCCTGGGCCTTCGGCACCCGCCTGCCACTTGGCTTACGCCGTCGTCGATCCAGCAGGCCCTTCGGGCCTTGCTCCTCAAGCCGCTTACGCCATCGTCGCATCTGCCGCTCGCTGATGCCGATCAACTCCGCAGCTTGCCACCACTTGATCTTCCCCGATGTGGCGCGTAACAACACTTCCTGTAACTTCATCGCCCGCTCCGCTGCGGTCCGTGGATAGATCTCCATGCTCGTATGCATGGCTCCATCTTCGCCGCCCGCTAAGCGGACACTTCACTTGCTAAAAACACCGGACATATTATTAGCTAACGAATAACTAAATAGTAGACACCCGCATTCGACACGGCCACATGGAATCGGATCGGTGGGAAGTGACCGCCTGTTCTGGGTGGGACTCCTGACCCCGTTGGAAAGACCCACTGCAGCGTTGCTGAACTCGGAAGGAGGCCGACTGAGTTGCAGCTGCGATCCCGTGGACTGGAGGTGTGACTCCTACAGCCTTTGGCCGCACCAGCCAGTGTGAGTTGGGGCTGCTCACCCGGACTCCTGCCCCGCTCTCGGCTTTCGCTTTTAGGTACTACCGAAACCAAGGACCCATCGAAGCAAGTCTGAACCATCCTGAAATCAGGGTGCTTCTCGGTCAAGGTTGCACAACGTAACCTTCAGGCAGAACGTACCCTTCAATAGGTGCATTCGCGCAGATCAGACAAGTGCTCCGATGCTTATGTAAAGCCGCAAGTGCCAATTCAAGTTTCATGGTCAAGACAGCGATTTCTCGAATCCTAATAGGACCGTTGACTGAGCGAACGACAAGAATCGCCGTCTCAAGCTCTTCCTGAAAGTATCTGAGACCCTCGCATCGCATGTCGGAAGACCCTCCACGTAACAATGGGCTATGCTTTGCGGCTCAAGGCCGACACGTAGATGTCAGTAGCACTTGGGTCATTCGTCGTACCTAGACTGATTGATCTTCAGTAATGTTTTTGCAGAGGCTGTATATTTGGCGGTGCTCTATCCACGCCTTGCGAGCGGCGATCACTCGTATACCCCTATCCGTGAGACCTTGGTCCCACTGGGAACATTGGTCTTCGTGCATGCGAAACAAGGCGTTCGACCTCCTGACCGAATCTAGGCAAAAAAACGCTATGACCGGGGAATCGCGCCATAGCGTTTATCCTATGAATTTATTATTCCTAATTCCTACAAGTTGTTGGCGATTGATGTTATTCCACTTTCGGGTGAGCCTTCACCGAGAAAAGCCCTTTACCCACCGGACCCCCGCGGCACCGGCATCGGGAGGAACCCTAAGTAGAACCCGTAACCAAGGCCCATAGAAGCAAAGGCGCATACACGCTGAAACTTCAAGCTTTGAGCATAGGTCCCTTGATCGCAATCGCTTCTCTTCATCGTCTCGACGCATCGGCTTCCGCATAGCAATTCCGATCTACGTCCTGTGACTGATCGGCCTCGCCTGTATACGGGAGTTCACATCTCCAACGAGGGCTGCGACGTAACTCATTGATCCTAACTTGGGGTACAGGCCACTCAAGTGGCTACTCGATTGCCACACTGAACGTCGGTATGAAGAAACGGGTGTCTATGTGCGAAGTTGAAATGTGGAAAGAGAAGCGCAAAAGATCCATCCATCTGGTAACAACCCGCCTCGACGAGATACTGATAGAACTCGACGCTGAGATCGCGCATTTGCAAGACTTAAGAATCGGACTAGCGTCAGGCTCCATTCCACACTCCAGCTTTGTGAGACCAACTCAACCGATGATTCGGGGGAATGGCGTAAGAATGTCAACCGCCCAAGAAAAGAGAGAGGCGAACACAAAGAAGAAATCTCAATCACTTGTTTAAAGGTGTGGAACTGTAGTGAGCCAGCATCACAGCCCCTTATCACTTGCGATGGTTGTCCTCAGAATCGAATTCAAGAGACTCTCGGAGACGCTGGTCGGCAAAGGCTGAAGGCTGGCGGAATTATTGAACCGAAGGAAAAATAGATGGATAACATGACGCACGTTCCACCTTCACAGCTTCCCGATCAATCGCAAAAAGAACATCGCTTTGCGGCAGTGGACTGGGACGTTTGGCAAGGCTCCCGCCGCATCTGCGTGGCCGCATCGCGCAATATGGCGTTGCGGATCGCGAACGCCTTGAACTCCTACACGCCAAACAAAACGGGGCGTTAAAACCTTAACGTTTCACAACAACAGAAGAATTGATTGATTGCTTTTATCTTTTGCCTTGATTTTCCACCAAATTGGTCCGGCGCGTCCAATACACACACATGCTTTTGGAGAGGTGAGAACCCAGCATGGGAGATGGACGCGGCTCTATCAGAACTCAGGACGCTGTTGACGACCAGTGCCGGCGACGAAGGGGATGTTCCCGTACATCGACAGGAAGCAAATCTCAAGGATAACGAAATGAGCATTTCTGCAACCATCGGGACAAATCCAAGGCTTCACGCGAGAAGAATGCCTGATGGACTTCGAGGCAAGGGGTTTTAGTTGAATGCCGCTGTTAGCTTCCCACGACTGGGCAGATCGCGGCTGGAAACGGTCCATCTGCAGCCGGTGAAGAAGGTATTTATAGATGGCAGCATAGGAGTTGCCGTCCCATCCTGCCAATTCGATCTGCTTCAGCTTCTCCGCATTATCTTCCAAGAACTGGAAGACGATGAGAATACCTTGTTCCACTGTAGAGCCTTCACCCAACACCCAACGGAAAAAGCCAATAAGCCAAACGCACACAAATAACGGATTGTCATGATGATCAAGTCTTTCTACTAGCCCAGCCTCAATGCTACGTTCAGCGGTTGTGCTCGGATATACAACTAACTTGCCATCATTAACCTCTCCGCCATCTCCCAGCATGCCCTCATCTGCTCATCTGGAAGCATGATGCGCCTCGGTTGAAACAAATATTTCAGAAATCTTCAGAATCAAAATCCCTAAAGCACAGGGATCTGTAACGACTATTTCTCATCGCTAGATGGCCTGTAGTAGCACAAAAACGGCACCACAGCCGCCCGGAGAAGAGCAGGGTGGCTGGGCATGCTGTTTTCCGTCTGAAGCAATTTCGCAACGGTCAGTGGAACATCGCTGTCCATCAACGTGATGAGCATGAAGCAGCGTGTCCGACTGTCAGAGCGTAGTCGTGCGTACACGTACGCTGTCTATCTTCACGTCGTCGGGCTTGGTAGATGCGGTACACCAGCATTCTTGTTTGCATCGAGAACTGCTTACTCTTGAACTGCTGAGTGGCCCCACCATCCGACAACTGCCATAGACAAAGCACCCGTACTCAATGGATGATCTCCACAACAGCCGAACGCGACTTCACTGGTGAGGCGAATCGGCTCCGTACGCGGAATGATACCCGCACAGCTACTTGAAAGAGAGGAGTTCAATCCGAATGCCATATCGAATGATCCTGCTGCAGATTCTCGGATGCGGAATTATGCTTACACCGTTAAGAGCCGCCGATTCGATCACTGGGATTTGGAAACTGGATGTAAGCAGTTCGACGTTTACAATGCCTCCTCCAAAGGAACAAATTGAGACATACAGAGAACTCGCTTCTGGCGATATCGAGTTGGTCCTGTCGAGAACCCAGAAGGACGGCGCACCTACAACGAGTACGTTCACATGGCCCAGTCGGGGCGGATTGGTTCACGATCCCGCGGCTGCACTGCCGAAAGGCGCGACGATAACGGAGGTTTTACTCAGTCCCGGTGATTGGCTTGCCATTTTCATGGTCGATGGCAAGCAGCAGGCAACGATACACAAGGTCATCAGCGGGGATGGGAAGACGATGGTTCAGACCATTGAAGCGATGGATTCTCAAGGACGGCCAAGCGAACAGGTCCAGATTTTTCATCGGCAGTAATACAAGTAGTGTGTTGTTCAGGGCGGTGGAAACCTATGACATCGCGAAAAATGCCACCGATTAGCGAGTGGATTGTAGAATTGCGGCAATTCCCTGAAGAATTGCTTGTCGGGTATCGCGCAATTTTGGTCTTGATCTGCTCGAAAGACGCCGCCACACTTACCCCGTATTTGAATGCACTTGATAATTTAATGCAGGAACGCAAGATTCCTTCAAAGCGAGACTCTCACCTCCGCCCCAATTGAAACTCTTGATTCGATCTGCTATGCGATTGGGGAACCGATGGCATGATCGATAAGCGTTTCGGGGACCGACGGTAAACCAACGGTGACCCCTATTCTGGTTGGGACTCCTGCCCCCATTGGAAAGACCGTGGGCAGCGTTGCCGAGCTTGGCAAGGAGGCCGAGTGAGTTACGGCGGCAATCCCGTGGGCGGGAGGTGGGACTCCTATTCGCGTTTGGCCGCACCAGCCAGCGCGAGAGCGGCCACCGACCGGAGACTCCCCCGGCACCGGCATCGGGAGGAACTCTAAGTAGGACCCGGAGCCAAGGACCCATCGAAGCAAGTCTGAATCGTCCTGAAATCAGGGTGATTGTCGGTCAAGGCTGTATAACCTAGCCTTCCGTCGCTCATTAGCACAGGTAAGGCAAGTGCTTCGATGCTTAATCAACGCCTCATGTGCCAATTCGAGTCTCGTAGTGAAGATGTCGATGTCCCGTATTCCCACAGGACGACACGCGATTGAAGTGAGAGCATCGACGGCCTTACGTAACTCGTCCTGAAAGAATTTGAGACTCTCGCACTGCATGTTTGAAGACCCTCCAACGTAGCAATGGATTATGCTTTTCGCCGCAAGTCTTTCGTTAATGATTTTCCGTGGGGTTTTTTAATCGCTGGATTTATTAAGTCAACTGGATCACAGGTATGCCGCGACTCGGTTTGCGCTAGATGGTCTTCTGTTTGACCACTCGCGGTTGTACGGAAACACTCAAGACAAATGGAATCGAACGATCCATCCTGGTTTCGTCGATGAGCGAAAGCGGTCACCTGGCGGCTACTTTCAGGCAAAAGCTAATGTACTAGAGCATAGCCTTCCAATCTGTTCAAGTAACCACATGCGATCTGTAGTACCTAGGTGGATTGATCTTTAGTAACGCCTTTGCAGAAGACGCAAGTCTGGCGATGTTCTATCCACGCCTTTCGAGCGGCTATGACTCGTACACCCCTATCTGTAAAACTTGAATCATCAAGGTTGGGCGAAGCGTCGTCCATTGCAATCAATGCTGCTTCGTATTCGCGCTCCAATTCCGCCAGTTTAGGGCAAACCATGCGACGAAGTGTAGCAGTTGCGGTGGGCCCGGAATATATAACCTAGACCGCAGTTGCGTTTAGCGGTAAGGTCCGAGGCTACTATGGAAGTACCGTGGTGCGGTTCATGAGTCCCGATCCATTGGGAGGCCACGAACAACATCGATGAAGTGATGGAAAACTAACAGAGCCCAACTCTTCGAAGAACGACATAATTCCAAGTTCCGGTCGGATTACCGGCTTCTCGGAAGTAACTCAGGAGTATGATCATCCCGATCACGCATGTCGCTGAGTTGGTATTCTGTGTCAATGAGGGGTAAGGCGGTAGCGGATAAGAAGTTCGACTCGATCCTTCGACGGATGTTGCTGACGAAGCCACTGTCGCGAGCAGAGGTCAGCGCGAAGATCCAGGCGCGTCGCAAGGGCGGCACGAGCGGTAAGTAGTCTGACTATTTTGACAGTCGAGGTTAGAACGCGACCAGCGTCTTGTAGGGTAATGGTGTTCGGCTGACCATGCTGGCCAGAGCCAGGTCGAAGATCGAGGCCTGCACGCGGCGCCGGTTGTACCTCCAGCAGAACTCGCGCATATAGCGGTCCAGGTGCCAGGGACTGAGCTTGTGATAGTTGCCGACGATGGCCCGCTTGAAGAGTGAGAACGCATTCTCCACCGTCTGAGTCGTTGTCCAGACGCCCTGCGCGAGTTCCTTACGGTGAATTCCTCTGAAGTGTTTCTCCCTGGGGATGAGGCGCTTGTAAGTAGGATTGCCGTCGGTGACGACTTCTCTGGTGTCCTCGGCGAGTTTGGCATCCAGCACCGGCTTGATGGATTCGAATTGGCGGTTGGACATCGACTCCAGATGAATCCGTCCGTTGCGCTCGGCCATTCCGATCACCATGGTTTTAGAGGCCTTGGCCTCTTTTGAGCCTTTGTGGCGAAGGTGACCTCCCAGGTAGGCTTCATCGATCTCCACCGTCGTGTCGGGGTCTCCCAGCTGAATGTCTTTAGCTTCCCGCATGGCTTCGCGGATCCTGTGAGACACATACCAGGCAGTCTTATACGTCATGCCGATGTGGCGCCCGAGTTGGCTGGCCGAAATACCCTTCTTGGCGTCGCTCATTAGGGAGATCGCCGCGAACCATTTACTCAGAGGCAGGTGCGAATCATGAAACAGGGTTCCGGTCGTCGCACTGAACTGAAACTTGCAGCTGGCGCACTGGAACAAGCGCCGCGGTCCGCCTGTCTTGTTCGTAGACTCGATCGGCCAGCACTTGCCGTGATCGCACGCCACACAGCGTACGCCTTTCGGCCAGCGCGTCCTGACCAGATGATCCAGTGCATCTTTTTCCGTGGGGAACCGCCGCGCCAGAGAGTAAAGATTCATTCGCAACCACCTCGGTTGCAAATATCATTCTCCAAACCGGACATACATGTGTTCTCAAAAGCGGGCATAATCACTTGCTCACGACTACTGAAGGAAAGTCCACGATACACCCGCAATATTGGAAAGATTCTCTTCTGAAATTAGCGCATTTGTTATTGCCCGAAGGGAAGTATGGGTAGCAGTAACATCAGCTTGGTGTTTGAGGTAATTTACTCGCGAGTAAAAGGTTTTGTTGTTTGCGGTTTCAGTCTCCTTGTAACTGAGCACACCGCAGAGAACAGCGAAACGAAAATTTAGATCTGACTGTCAAATGCTGCGTTGTTGACCACGCGGTAAGTCCTTACAAGTGTCTAGACAAGTGTCTAGAAAAAGAAACACTATCTGCATTGTCTTTTGTTCTTGGCAGGGGTATTATCCGCGTGCCGATCGACCATGGCGTCAGGTGAAGGACGAATTTAACTGTGGAGGTAGTATGCCTCGCTACGTGCGTCTTTGTGCAGTCCCCTTCCTTGCGATGTTTTCGACATTTTCAACTTCCCAGGTATTAACAAAAACAAACTCCGGTTTTGCAACTCCGGAAACGATCCAGGTAACGGGACACAGCAATGGCAACCTGCCATTTTCTAATCTCAGTAGTCTGTCCGCGCAAGATGTAAACGGCGACGGCAAAATTGACCTCCTGGTTACAGGACCCGATCCCACAAGTAGTTCGTTTGCGGTGACCACAACGCAATTACGCAACAGCGGCAGTCAGAACTTCCAGCAGATTGTTGGCAATAACAGCGGCTATTGCGTGCCTTCCTATAGTTTTCCGGCTACGGCAGACACTGTTCCTCCTTTCTGTGTGCTGGCCGACCTGAATGGCGACGGTTTGCCTGACAAGATCTTTGCAGGCGAATTTCCCAATACATCCAATCCCCTTGAGGTCGATTACCCCTATATCAAGGTCCAACTTGCAACTGGTGCAGGCACCTATGCGCCCGCTGTGAAATATTCTGTCGGCGGTCGCAACTCGTTTATTTCCTCGGTCGCGATCGGTGACTTCAACGGAGATGGCCGCACCGACATCGCCCTGCTGCGGATGGCGCAGATGCCCGACGGGGACTCGACGGGAATTCAGGGTTTTGTTTTTCTGTTGCTCGCCGACGGTAAGGGCGGATTCACGCTCTCCCATAGTTTTGCCACCGGCGTGATCGACAACATCGGCAGGCCAGTCAACCTCTCCGACTTCTTTCCGAACATGCACCTGACTTCGCTCGACCTGAATGGCGATGGGAAATCGGATCTCATCGTTTACGGGAGTGGCTTCGGCGTTTTACTCGGCACTTCGACCGGCCTTTCTCCGCAGCCACCTTTAGGACCACTGTTCGATGTGCTGGTTGCCGCCGACCTTAACCACGATGGCTTCGGGGATCTCGTTGTAGCCGAGAACGCAAGCCTCGATCCGCAGCGTCGGGTCCATGTGCTTTTCGGCGGAGGCGCAGGTAGCCAGTTTTTTGGATATTTCGCACGCGACGTGGTGCTGCCGTTGAACCAGGGGTTTACCGGCGTAGCCAGTATCGTGGTCGGCGACTTTAACCGCGATGGCAGACCCGATATAGCTGTCAGCGGTGCGACCTTAACCATTTTTCTCCAGTCTGCTAGCGGCTCCTTCACCCTTCAACACGAGTACCCAACGGCCGGAGCGTTTCTCGTGACCGCAGACTTGAACAATGACGGCAAGCTGGACCTTGTTTCCGCCGGCAATCCCATGTCGATTTTGTACGGTGACGGCACAGGCTCTTTCACGGGTGCGCCAATTACCAGCAATTTTTTCCCGGGCGCAGGTATCTCTGGCAACGCAGTTGTCACGGGGGACTTTAATCACGACGGCAAGCCCGATGTCGTGACGACCATTCAGGGACCATGCACGCAAGGGGCTTGCACGAACATCGTGAGTGTCTTCATGGGCTCAGGGCAAGGATGGTTCCAGCCACCGAAGAACTACACGGTGCCGAGTCCTCCCAATATCCTCGCGCTCGGGGACGTCAATGGGGATGGCATTACAGACATCGTCACCCTGAATACTTTCGGAGAAGATCCCCCAGGTGTCCTCGACGTTGGAGTATTGCTTGGAAAAGCTGACGGCTCCTTTTTACCAAGCAAGTCCTACACGCTGGGGGTAACGGGTGTTGACTTGTATCTCCGCGATGTCAACAACGATGGCAAACTCGACATCGTGACCGACTCAGGCGTGGCCCTGGGCAAGGGTGATGGTACGTTCAGCGCAGCCATTCCCTTCCCAATTAATACGGTCGTCGGCTGCGCCGGTTGTCAAAACATCGCGGTCGGTGATTTTAACCACGATGGAAAACTTGATGTGTTGTTCGCCCGAAATTTGGACATCGACGTCCTGATTGGCAACGGCACCGGACATTTCAGCATAAAGACAGTTATCACACCCCCATGCGGTACGACGTGCCTGACCTCCATTCTCGCTGTCGGGGACCTTAACGGCGACGGCAAACCAGATTTCGTTTCCGGGATTGCTGCCGGCCATGGCAGCGGCTTTGTAAGTTATCTAGGCAACGGGGACGGTACGTTTACCCTGGCGCAGTCCGGTTCCGTTTCCGCATCTGCCTCAGACATTTCCTCTGGACAGATTGTGTCTGTCACAATTCGAGATTTCAACGGCGATGGCCTCAACGATATTGCTATGCAGAACACCGGCGGAACGATGCCAGTCTTTCTGGGTAACGGCGGCGGCAAATTCACCTCTCCCGTAATTTTTGGAATAAACGCCTCGGCACAAGGGAGTTCCGCTTTCGCTATTGCAGACTTCAACCTGAACGGAACGCCGGATATTGCGGTGCCCACGATTAATGGACTTACTCGACTCCTCAACTCCGGATTTTCAACATGGCCGAAGCTGTCTTCTCTACCGCCTCCCGCGCCATTCCGCATTGCAACGGAACCGGCAGCGAAACCGAAGGATGAGTTTTCGGTTCTAAAGCGATAAGCTGCGCCCCGGGAAGCGGTGAAACGTCGGAACGTAAGTGAACCTTGTCGGACGCTTTCGGACGCTGCTCACTGAGTGATAACTAATGGGATGGTCCGCCGCCTTTTGACTTCTTTCAGCTGGAGGTATTAAGGGTGAGCGAGGAGGCGTCCCATGAACCTGCATGCGATCGGCATCGATTTAGGCAAGACGGTTTTTCATTTAGTTGGTCTGAGCCAGACCGGAGAGATGGTGGTGCGGAAGAAGTTCTCGCGCACTCAACTTCTTCGCTTCACCGCGAACGTTCAAGTTCACCTGATTGGGATGGAAGCCTGCCCAGGCTCTCATTTCCTGGGCAAGGCTCTTCGCGAGCAGGGCCATGAAGTACGGCTGATGCCGGCACAGTATGTAAAGCCGTTTGTGAAGACCAACAAGAACGACTTCATCGATGCTGAAGCCATCGCCGAAGCTGTGAGCCGGCCCTCGATGCGCTTTGTTCCGATCAAGACCGACGATCAGTTGGATATGCAGTCGTTGCATCGGGTGCGTGAACGCTGGATCATGCGACGTACGGCAGTGGTGAACCAGATCCGGGGACTGCTGCTGGAGCGCGGTATCACGGTGCGGACGGGACGGTGCCATCTGGATGCGGCATTGCCCAGGATTCTGGAGGACGGCTCGACAACTCTGTCGGGAGCACTCCGCTTCCTGCTTGTCGAACTGAAGCAGGAACTGGAACAGCTGGCCGGCCACATCGAACAAGCCGAGACGCTGATTCAGAGAGCCGCACAGCAGAGCGAAGCCTGCCAGCGCCTGGACGCTATCCCAGGCATCGGACCGCTTACAGCGACCGCTCTGATCGCGGCTATTGGCAACGGGGAAGCCTTTCGTAAAGGCCGCGAGTTCGCAGCGTGGGTGGGACTGGTTCCCCGCGAACACTCCACCGGAGGTAAGCAGAAGCTGCTCGGCATCAGCAAGCGCGGCAACAGTTATCTGCGGAAGTTGTTCGTTCAGGGTGCACGCGCGGTTCTGCAGTTTAGAGACAAGCAGTGCAGCGGCTTGAGGCACTGGCTGGCAGAGCTGTCATCGCGCAACCACTACAACGTCGTTGGCGTCGCGCTGGCCAACAAGCTGGCACGGATGGCATGGGCCGTGCTGGCCAGAGGCGAAGCTTATCGGCCGCCACTCCTGGCTGACATGACCGGTCTGCAGATGGCGCCCGGCTAGCGCCGGGCTTGGAAATCGCTCTGCGATTCCCACATCCGCAAACCAGCGACGACTGCGAATTTAAAATCCCGCCAGGTCTGCTGGCGAATCATGAGATGGCACAACGGTCGAACCCGGCGCTCCCCAAACCCGAACTCGGCAGAAGTCCTTCGAGACTGCGTAACTAATGGGGAACGGAGCGCGGCGCATTCCATCCTGGCCCGGAGCCCAGCTCCAACAAAGGCTGATTAGATAAGGGCGAAGGCTCTACTGAAGCCCAGTAGACTGTGGTTGGTTTAGAGACCAGGGTCAGCGGGAGGAAGGAGTCGGGATGATCATAGTAGGTTGTGATTTTCACCCTAGCTTTCAACAAATCGCCATGGTGGATACCGAGACTGGAGCAACCGAAGAACACAAGCTGATGCACACCAGCGGAGAAGCCGAAGGCTTCTATCGGAAGCTGGCTTCGCCAGCGATCGTAGGCATTGAAACCGTAGGAAACGATAAGTGGTTCGTGCAGCTGTTGCAGAAGTTGGGTCACGAGGTATGTGTCGGGGACGCGGCGCAAATTCGCGCCAGCTACGTGCGGAAGCAGAAAACGGATCGTCGAGATGCAAAACACATACTGCAGCTTCTGGTGGAAGGAAGGTTTCCACGGATCTGGATACCAGACGCCGAGATGCGGGATCATCGCCAACTGCTGATGCACCGTCACAAACTGGTGCAGATACGTACTCGGGTCAAGAATGAATTGCAACACCTCATGCTGAACCAGGGAATGCAGAAAAAGCAGAAACTGTGGAGCACGGAGGGCCGGGCAGCGCTCGCGTCACTACCGCTGGAGCCATGGACAGATCGGCGCAGGAAAGATTTACTGAACTTACTGGCGATGCTGGATGCTCAACTCGAGAGCCTCAACGATGCAGTGACGCGAGTGGCTAAAGAGTATCCAAGTGTGCATCTGCTGATGAGTCAGCCAGGAGTAGGTGCAGTCACAGCACTTGCCTTTGTGCTGACCCTGGGAGATGTGCATCGCTTTCCACGTGGCAAGCAGGTCGCCAGCTACCTGGGATTGATCCCTCGCGAGCACTCATCCGGAGGAAAGCAGCGGATGAGTGGGATAAGCAAACAAGGCAACCGGCTCTTGCGATTTCTTCTCGTGGAAGCGGCCAACATCGCGGTGCGCTTTGATCCTGAATTGCGAAAAGAATATCTGCACCGCTGCCATCAGAAACACTTCACCGTCGCCAAGGTGGCGACGGCTCGTAAGCTTGCGATACGGATGTACTGGATGCTTCGTACGCAGACACCGTATCCACAGGTTCTTTCATCGAGGGTAGCTTGAAATGTATTCTGGTCAGCGCAAGCTAGACCGTCAGGCTGAGTAGGCGCCCTCGCACCCAATAAAGATTGGGTGTCCGAATAAGCAATCATGGTCCCAGTTGTGACCGAATTGATGGTTGGTGGAGAACGCTCCACCCAAGATGATTCGACAGAGGAATCCGCTCGGACTCTGGTCTCTAAGCTCTGACTCCGAGCGTTGCTCGAAGCAACGGCAAGGATATCTTTGCCCTTGACAACATCTTCGCCCTTATTGACGAATACATTTGCGCAGACCAACCTGTCACTCTCACTTTTCGCTTGCGGCAAGGCGGCGGACCATACATGCCGAGTAGGCCCACTGTCCGCTTGGTTGATGCGGCACCCCCTATTTGCGGCTGGTCGGAATGTGAGTCACCCACTGGGAAGTGCATGAGTCTTGTGGCTGAGTGGGAGGTGGGACTCCTATAGCGTCTGGCCGCACCAGCTTTTGCTAGCGCAGCTACCCATCGAGACTCCCCGCCCCGCGCCATCGAGAGGTTGTCACAGCAACATGCGCGGCTGTTAACAGGTGTTCACAAGGGGAAGACAGGGTGATGCTACATTGAACTGACCGAGGCGATTCAAACTGCAATGCCAGTACGCCTTCCCACCAGATATACACCGCGATACAAAACACACTGCAAATCCCCGACGTTCTAACTTCCCCTAACGCCTCACAAAAAGGGTTCACCAGAAGTTGAATCCTTTTCGACTTCCAAGTGGATTCAACGGGAAACTGCGTGGCTGTCATTCGAACTTGGCTTCCCATGTCAACGGTGTTTGTGAGCCTACTCAATTTCAACGCAGCGGACGCAACGCAAAAAAAAAGGCAGAACAGCCCAAAAGCCATTCTGCCACTCGTTGCGGAGTCTCCCCGACGTGTGATCGCCCACACGCTTGACGCAATCGCGAAAGCGACTCAGAGGAAAGTGTCGATTAATCCTTGGGGATGCCTATTTAGACTGTGGCCGACAGCAAAAGGTGAGGCAAGATTCCAGAGATAAAAGAAATTTGTGATCGCCACAGCATATTATTTGGCTGAAGATAAAGCCGTAACGGCAACGGAGCTTGATCGAATACGAACAGGAGATTTCGCCACAGGAAGGGACATCAAGATGCGAGCCTCAGTGCTGATTGGCTTTATGTTGTGCGTATCAGCCTTCGCGCAGGACCACGCGAAGGTTGACCCGGAACATGTGAAGGTCGTCGCCGAAAATGATCAAGTGCGTGTGCTCCGTTATAGCTATGGACCACACCAGAAGTCGGCGCAGCACAGCCACCCGGACAATACCATTGATGTTGCGCTGACGAAGGGTAGGTTCGGCTTATCAGCCCGGACGGGACGAGCGTGGAGCATGCCGTTGAAGCAGTGACGGTCAATCTGAATCCGGCTTCCACGCACATCGTCGAAAACCTAGGTGACACGCCGTTCGAGGGGCTATCCATCGAGCCGAAGGCCCCTAAGTCGCCTTAGCTGGTTCTCAGTGTCTTGTCCCTTGTCTTTCGTGCTCACTCGCTCACTTTCTACAACGTGGCAGAGTGTGTGACACAAACCGGGCAAGGAGGCCGAGTGAGTTACAGCGGCAATCCCGTAGGCGGGAGGAGGGACTCTATAGCGTTTGGCCGCACCAACCAGCGCGAGGTGCGGCTACCCACCGGGACTCCCCCGGCACCGGCATCGGGAGGAACTCTAAGTAGGACCCGGAGCCACGGACCCATCGAAGCAAGCGCATGCAGACCTGCTGAAACTCCACACTTTGAGCATAGGTCCCTTGATCGCAATCGCCATTTGCTTCATCTCGAAGCGCAGACCTACGTGTAATCGCGCTTAGGTCGTCTTAGAGCGGTTCACGAAAGAGGAGGGTAGCTACCGATTGGGGTTAGGCGTATCATCCTCGCCACATATGATTCAATACGTCGGTTACTACTGTGCCTACAAGCCCTGTAGAAAATTCAACGTTATAACGACCTGTGAAGCTGAAGGCTTCGAGGTTCCGGGGGTGGATCTTACTTTTCCGCCTGATCAGATGTTGTGCGACTGGTGCAATCGCACGCACTCTTACCCTCAATCCGCAGTTGCCTATTGCGCTTCGCGTGAAGGTGCGGAGCCTCACTATTACGGAAGGTAGCCTGATCTTCAAATCCAAGATTGCGCTGTACAACCTCGCTTACTTGCTGTTTCAGATCGGGTTGTGCAGGTCCTTCGCAATGCCCTCTGCTTTTATCGCGGTGTCCATCGCGGTATTTACTAGACCACGGGTTAGAGTTGCTCCAGTGGCGTATTAATAATGGTTAATAATTAATCTGAATCTAAATCTGAAACTGTATATAGGTAACGAATGCTGAACGAATGTGCTGCAAGCAGGGCTTGATTTTACGACTCGACGCGTCCTTCGTGGTCTTACTGGTGTAAGGCTGAGAGCACAAAGACACAAAGCGTATACTTCCCAGAGAAAGTCTCGGCCAAACCCAATGTGTACATGGCTCGACCCTTCATTCAGCATTCGGGCCGTGTGACTGTCAACCCTCCAACCCCGAGGGAACTCGGACACCGAAGGAGACTTATCATGAATTTGACTGCTGAACAACGCGAACAGGTCGCGACTGAACTAAAGCGTTTCGCTGCAGACCTCAATCTAAACGACGAGCAGAAAGAAAAGCTCCACACCGCTCTGGGGGAAGGCCGAGAAAAGATCGCAGAGTACCTCAAGAACAATCCCAACACAACCAAGGCCGATATCGTCGCCAAGGTGAAGGCGCATCGCGCCGAGATTCGTCAACGCGTTGTTGACTTTCTAAGTCCTGAGCAACTCAGCAAGTGGGACAGCGAGGCTGCCAAAGCCAAAGAGTTCCTCGGTCAGAACGTGGACGCCTAAGAACTCAACTTAAAAGAGCCAACGCTTGGTGGCCGACGCCCGAAGGTATCGGCCACCACAAAATCTTTGATGTGTGCTGACGCTTGTCAGTTATTTCCCTGGGGTTGGTCGATGCCCTGGTCTAACAAACTCGCGCACGTTGCGCCAACTTCCGTCAGACTCACACTTACGAGTTCAACGCCTCGTTGACTCACTTCCATGTAGGGGTGCTCGCGCATCATGTCGTCCGCCACGCTATTGATCCACTCCTTAATCCAAGGTTCGTCTGCGTCGGCCATCGGGTCCCTCCTCGGAGTTTCCTAATCGAGCGTCCACTCCTTCTGGCAGGATATCCCTTAGACAGGGTCGCTAGTCGATACATAAAAAGTTCTTATGGACCCCATTTAGTAACCGCCTCACCGATGGCTCTGTTGCCCTAAAAGGCCGGAACCAAATTGGGAATGATTTGTATCCGCAAGCAGGACATGTTTACGTCAGGTCGAAGCTCTTTGTATCAATGCGGGTTTTTAGCATTGTCCGCTACCGACATCACGGTGATTGTGCCGCGCTTCCCCTTCTTCTCAGCGTGAGCTTTAGCAACTTCTTTGTTGAGTAAACCGTCTATGACGCCATCTATTTTTTCTCGGATGTTTTCGACGGTCAATTTGTTGGGTAGAGTCTTCTCGCTGACGAAACCGCCGACTGGAAATTTAGCGATGAGGTTCTCGTTGGCATCCATGAACAAGATGCCGTGTTCGGTCTGGGCATACGAATGGGCGATCACTTCGGTGGTGTAAGAAATGTTATAAATCCGCATGCCGACAGGCTACCACGGTGGGCAGCATGATCATGATCAATTTGGGAAAACAGCGATAGCTATTCCCGTTATGGAAGGAGAAACAGTGGAGCAACTAGGAATAAAGAAGTGACTGAAAGCGAAGTCAGGGACAGGTGCTGCATACCGCCCGATTCGTATTTGCCGCGCAGTGCAGTAGAACTACATGAGCTTGCCACGCTCTTATACGCTGCGTAGAGATCGTTTGAATGCAAGAGGTCAATCCAACCTAGCAATGAGTTCGCACCGCCGCAGTTCTTCCATGTTGCGACTTGAATTGTGCAGCATGGTTTGGAGCAACCGGAAATTTCAATCGCCAGAGCTTATTCTTTGGCCGAAGACAAAATCGTAACGGCAACGGAGCTTGATCTAGTGACGAAGCACGACAACGAACCCTCGATAAAACTACTTGGCTCGGAAGGACTTAAGCGTGAGAATTGTCACCTACTTAAGTCTCATCGCGGGATTTTTCAGCGAGGGGAAGAATAACCACCAGTAATTTTCGTTATAGGGTAAATTGCGTCACAGCTAGTTAAGATCCCAGGCGTATACTCCAAGGTAGATTTTCCTTCTAATCCGCCGTTCATCTCCGTCCGGCAGTGGAAGACCTGTAAGACAGGCCCACACAGGTGGTGTCGCAAAGGTACGCCTGAGGAGTTCTCGGTTGAAAAGCGATCAGGTTCGCGTATTCGTCGTCGACGATCACGCAATAATTGCCTTTACACTCGCAGATATTCTGCGCCTGAACGGCTTCGATGCCGTTTGGTTCACAAATTCGCACGAAGCTCTGACAGCTGCAAAGTCCGACTGCCCGGACCTAGTCATATCCGAGATCGGGATGTCGGGCTTATCAGGGATAGAACTTGGTATCCGGCTCAAGGAGCTGCATCTGGATTGCAATATTCTGCTCATCAATGGATACCCGGGTCATTTCGATCTGCTTGACCGTGCCAAAGAAATGGGACACCACTTTCAGGTGCTCCAAAGGCCAATCATTCCCCGGCAGCTCATTGCAGAAATACAGGATCGAGGTTGGGACATTTCACAGCGAAGACCTATCTAATCGTGGCGTTCAATCGTTCTCGTTAGCGCAGATGAGACAAGTATTTTGATGACTAGTTTAGTGCTTCACGCGCCAAGGCCAGCTTCGCTCGAAACATGGCGAGTTCTGCAAATTTAGGAGGACGTTTCGCTGAACCGAGCGCATGTAGAGCCGCATCCACTTCACTCTGCCGATGCCTACACGTATCGCACCTCATGCATAAACGATAAACGCGGAATCCGGTTGTGGACTACCTCAATTCGCAAGTCCCTGCCGTGGAATCGCCGCTATCAAAGTTTCTGCCGTTTCAATTGACCTTACAAAACGCGCAAGTCTGGCGATGTTCTATCCATGCCTTGCGACCGGCGATGACTCGTATACTCCTATCGATGAGACTTGAATGATCAAGGCGGGACGTAGCATTCTTCACTGCAATCAAACTCCTGTTTGTTGAGTGACCTCCATCACAGCTAATCCAGCACCTCGGGCGCATAAGAAATACAGGATCGAGGTTGGGGCATTTCACAGCGAGGACGTGTCCTTCAATTTCGGACGAGAGGCTGAGAGCGGATATCAATGATAGAACGCAAGAAACGGCTTGTGATCGCGGAGAACCATCGGATGATGGCGGACGCGTACAGCCACCTGTTGGAGCCAGAGTTTGAAATCGTCAGTATCGTATCCGACGGCAGAGCACTTCTAGACTCGGTGCATGCGCTCGAACCTGATGGGGTAATACTAGAAATAACGTTGCCACACTTCAACGGTCTCGATGCTGCGGTTCGGATTAAAAGTAGCTCGGCTTCTCCGAAGCTGATATTCGTGACTGCGAATTCTGATCCCCACGTTGCGGCTGAAGCCTTCCGCCGTGGGGCATCTGCCTATGTGCTCAAACAGTCAGGGGCAGAGGAGTTTAAGAAGGCAATCCGGTCCGCAATGGTTGGGAGATCGTATTTAACTCACCTGATCGCGAGTCAGACAGTCGAATATCTGTTGTATCGACGGCCACAGGGACAGGTTAAAAAAGCCATTACTCCCCGGCGAGCCGAAATCCTCCAGTTACTTGTTGAAGGGAATTCCATGAGAAGAGTGGCCGACATCCTTGCTATTGCGCCGGGAACAGTCGCCTTCCACAAGTACAGAATGATGAAAGAACTCAGAATAGATAGCAACGCAGAACTCCTGCAATATGCGATGAGAAATCACATGATTTCAAACAGACCAGATACACGATGACATCCATCAACGACGGGACAGAACAGGAGTGAGCGTGAACTGTGATCAGGTCCGAATATTCGTTGTAGACGATCAGCCAAGTATTGCTTCTACACTCGCGGATATTCTGCGCCTGAGCGGATTCGATGCCGTTTGGTTCACAAACCCCCACGAAGCTCTGGCGGCTGCAAAGTCCGACCGCCCGAACTTAGTCATAGCTGACATTGAAATGCCGCGCTTATCTGGAATAGAACTTGCCATCGAACTCAAGGAAATGCATCTGGATTGCGATGTTCTGCTCATGACCGGACATCCCGGTTATCTCGATCTGCTGGACCGAGCCGAAGAACTAGGACACCACTTTCGAGTGCTTGAAAAGCCAATTATTATCCAGAAGCTCATCACAGAAATACAGAGCCGAAACGGGCGCACTTCATAGCGGGGATTGTGCTTTTCAAATTAGTATGAGAGGCTGATGCGGTTTCTTGGACGCCTTTGTTCCATTGTTGGGAACTAGCGATTGTGAACAGGCGATTGAACGAAGGAGTCATAACCATGCACTTAAATGCAAACTTAGAAACCATAGATCGTCATGTCGAGCAGGGTGTTTTGATCTTGAAAGCGTTTCATTCTGAACTCGCGAATGACCCCAATGGGTCCCGGGCTGAGTTCCTACGCGGAGAGTTTTTCGGTTGGCGCGGTGCGATACACACGGAATACCACGACTGTGCCGAAGAAATCGTAAACCGCGTTGTCGCAAGAACATCCTTGCCCATTCCAGAGAGGTTCCACTCTGGTGATCATTTTCGCGGGATTTCGTACACTTGGCGATGAAATGGGGTGCTCCCGCTTTGGTCTGAGCTTCCAGAATTTCTGAGTCGCGTTGTAACATCGGATTTCCGCCACAGGCGAGTCACTGGCTACTCGTCAGCGTTGCCGGGACGGGTAAGATGTTGGCCGCCCCAGCTTAAGGGACGCGAGCAACCCCAGCGGGGACTACCGCCCCCCGGCCAAGTGAGAGGGTTGGTTAGGAACGTTATGGAGTCCCAGTGAAGCGCATGAGAGACACGTTGGCGAGTGCCGCCACAATTATTGCCTCTATGCCGAGCCGTATCCGACGCGAAACGAATCCGCCGAATGCGCGTGAGATTTGCTGGTGTGGGTGGTCGGGACTCCTATTGCGTTTGGCCGCACCAGCCATCGCGAGAGCACCTACTCACCGGAACTCCCCGGCACCGGCATCGGAAGGAACTCTAAGTAGGACCCAAGGACCCATTGAGGCGAACGCGCAAAAGAATAAATGCAGTATGGGTTTGTATACCGGCTACTCGGAAGTAGGGTGAGCCAGATCCCCAACGTCCGAGAGCGACGCACAGGTTGAACGCCTTCAGGCCATTGGCCCCATATATGCACAGCGTCACCGTCACGCCCTCCTACTGTGCAGTTAATTCGATGTCTCTTCACCAGAAAACTTTATGAGAAAACGCCGTCGGCCTTGGGGTTGAGGGACAGGGTTACTTCGTTTATCGCCAAATCGACCTGTCGCGATGCACCTCGGGCAAGTCAGTCGGTGCTCAAACCATATATCGGAAAGGGACACAAGTTCGTGTTCCAGTTCTGAAGCACCTGCGTTGGCAGGCTCGCCGATTCTATCAATTGTTCGGATTATTGATTCGCGTGCATGGTCGATTGCGGCCAGATCTTTGCATTCCATGCGAGTCTAGCCCCTTCACCGCTCTTGAGAACTTAGTGGGATGTTGTCAAGGAATGTCATGCTATGAAGCCTAGCTCCAGCAACGTGCTCACACAATTCACCGAATGGGTCAGAGGTCCAAAGGTGCGCTCGAAATTCCCAAATGGGGGACAGTCGTACAGCAACATGCGCCACTGTGAACGCCTGTTAACAATGGGAAGACGGGGTGATGCTACATTAAACTGACCGAGGCGGTTCTATCTGCAATGCCAGTACGCCCTCCCAACGAGATATACCGCGATACAAAACACGCTGCAGTCTCCGACGTTGTAACTTCCCCAGACGCCTCACAAAAAGGGTTCACATTCTGGTGAACCCTTTTCGACTTTTCAAAGTGGGCTGTGCGGGGGTAGTGCGCGTCGGCCATTTGATCTTCGCTTCCCCGTCAACGTGCGAGCCTACTCAATTTCAACGCGTCGGACGCAAAGCAAAAAAAAAGCAGAACAGCTAAAGGCCATTCTGCCACTCGTTGCGGAGTCTCCCGAAGTGTGATCGCCACACGCTTGACGCAATCGCGAAAGCGACTCAGAGGAAAGTGTCGATTAATCCTTGGGGATGCCTATTTAGACTCTGCGGACGGCAAAAGGTGAGGCAAGGCAAGAATCCAGACATTTTCGCGTCTGCACCGATCATCATCATCACCGCGTACATTCTTAGGCAGGACAAACAAGGCGCAAGTGCGATCTCTGGGATAGGGGGGAAGGCACACACAAGTCAGCGGGTAGATTCACGACTGGATTGTACCCGTTATTCTCGAACGACCTGCCGGGGATTCTTGTCAGATCTCAGGCTGACAAACTTGATATGACGTACGTGGTTCGTGTCCGTCCATTCGAGGAATTCAAAATTCGCTACGAGCTTGGGCTTGACCCAAAGCCGCTGGGACAGGTGCAAGTAAACCGTTGTTACTTCAAGGTCGCGATGGCCGAGCAGGATCTGGATAGTGCGCAGGTCGGCGCCGGCTTCAAGAAGGTGGGTCGCGAAACAATGGCGCAAGGTGTGGGGATGAATACGTCTGTTGTCGAGCCCAGCGCGTTGGGCAGCGATCTGGCAGGCACTCCACAGGACCTTGGTAGTCACAGGCTGACTGGAGGTGTGCCAGCGGTTGCCGGGAAACAGCCACTTCCTGGGCTTGCGCCTGAGGCCGCGCCAATAGGCGCGCAGTTCTTCGAGCAGCCTCGGGCTGAGCATAACGTCGCGGTCCTTGCCGCCCTTGCCCTCGCGGATATGGACCACCATCCGCTTGCTGTCAATGTCACTGACCTTCAAGTTAGCCGCTTCTACGCGCCGTGCACCAGTGGCATACATCGTCATTAGCAGAATGCGATGGAAAGGTTTATCCGCGGCCTCGATGAGGCGTGCAACTTCCTCCTGACTGAGAACCCCCGGAAGATAGCGCACCTTCTTCGGATGGGGCGTCTCGGCGATGCTCCAGCCACGCTTCAACACGTGGATGTAGAAGAAGCGCAGCGACGCCAGCCGTAAGATGACGGTGTTCGGGCTGTAGTTCAACTTGGTGAATAGCATCGCCTGATACTTGCGTATGTCTTCCGGGCCAAGCTGATCGGGCGAGCGGCCGAAATACCGGCTGAAGTGCGCCACTCCATGCAGGTAGCAGCGGATGGTTGTAACAGCGAAGTTGCGGCGTTGCAACTCCTCAAGCATGAGCTGACGTAGTTGGTTCACAGAGAGTTCCTCCTCTGCGAACCAAACTACCGGGAAAGATGCAAATGTCGGCTCAGGAACACGCGTAAGCGTCCGCCGCCGCAGCGGCTTCGTTCAAGTCGGCATGTCTATACTAACGCGGTCAGTTCCACTTGGCCGTATTTGTATGGTCCGCCGTCCGACTGCAAAGAAAAAGCTGAGGGCGAGAAGACAAGTCTGCGCAAATGTATTCGGCTTTTAGTGGAGCACAGCGCTCCTGGCCAGGATGAGTTGCGCGCGTGTCTGTCCTTATAAACCGGTCGGTTGTTGTCAACCAATACGTCCAGCAGGTTCTCAGGCACGCCGTTGTGACTGTTCTTTCGTCCTTGTTGTTTCTATGCAGACCTCGGTGGATAAAGTTCAAGCCGTCGCCGTAGTGCGGTAAAGTGGGAGCGCGTGAGCGCTTCCAAGCCGTAGGCGTCTTTTCCGCGCTAGTTCATGATGCTGTGACCATGTTGCGGTTTGGCTTGTAGTCTTCTCCGCTGGAAAGCACAGCCCATGCGATGCGCGCCAGCTTATTGGCCATGGCGACCACTACGACGTTTTTCGGAGCGCGGGCATCGAGCGCGTCCAACCAGGCCCCGATCGGCGCTCGATCCCGTTTGATTCGCAGCACCGCAGCCCGTGCTCCGTGGATGAGGATCTTGCGCAGGTACACGTTGCCGCGTTTGCTGATGCCGAGCAATCTCGCCTTGCCTCCAGTCGAATACTGCCGTGGCACGACACCAAGCCACGCAGCAAAGTCGCGTCCTTTTCCAAAGGCTGCGCCGTTGCCGATGGCGGCAACGATGGCCGTGGCCACGATAGGCCCGATCCCTGGAATCTGCTGGATGCGAGTACAACCCGGATCGGCGGCAGAGATCCGTTCCAACTCGAGGCTGAGTCCTTCAATCTGGTCTTCGACGGTCTTCCACTCCTTCCAAAGAAGATCGATCACGTTCCGCATTTGCGGTGTCAGGTCAAGGTCGGCGTTCTCCAGAACGTCGGGCAACGCGGCCCGCAGCTTGGCTGGAGTCTTTGCGAAAACCAGGCCTCGCTCGAGCAGGAACGCACGCAGTTGGTTGATGACGGCAGTGCGTCGAGAGATCAGGCGATCACGAACTCGATGGATGGCCTGCAGATCGAGCTGGTCATCGGTCTTGATCGGGACGAAGCGCATGTTCTTGCGTTCGACGGCTTCGGCGATCGCCTCTGCATCCACAAAGTCGTTCTTGTTGGACTTTACGAACGGCTTCACAAACTGCGCTGCTATCAACCGCACATCATGGCCTTGCTTCCGCAATGCGCGTCCGAGAAAATGTGCCCCGGAACATGCTTCCAGCCCGATCAGCGACCTCTGCATGTTTGCGCTGTATGTCAGCAGCTGTCGTTGCGTGAACTTCTTACGCACTAGCACCTTGCCGGCCACACCAAGCGCTACCAGGTGAAACGTCGTCTTGCCAAGATCAATGCCAACCGAAACTATCTGCATATCGATGATCCTCCTTATTAGAAGCTGCCAACACGATCAACCTGCCCAAGCAGGCGAATCAAGCGGCGGACCATCTCATTAACCGGCTGCTCGGAAAAGTGATCGCTGAAGCTATGATTACGGCGCCCAATACTAGGAACGCGTTGGCAAGCGCCAGGAAAAGCTCCGTACCTTCAGCAAATACCCCGAATCTCCTTGTTACGCAGAAATGCGCTAGCAGGGAGTGCGCGGCCTATCCGGCCGAGCAAGAGAGTG
Source organism: uncultured Acidobacteriaceae bacterium (assembly GCA_963797255.1). Classification (GTDB taxonomy): domain Bacteria; phylum Acidobacteriota; class Terriglobia; order Terriglobales; family Acidobacteriaceae; genus JANXZS01. The sequence continues at coordinate 666 of CAWCOV010000032.1, read as the reverse complement.
ATTGAACGCTGTCTGTCGAATGCCGACTAATGATGCTTGCGCTATTCAGCGCTGAAACAGCCGTTTGTCCCACTGAACGTCGACGGGGGCGCCAGCCAGGATGAAGCTGAAGTCAGGATGTAGTGGATTGATGAGGATGTTGCGTTCGTGACCTCGGATGACGGTGCTCGGCACCATGAGAACCGCTGACCGCCTGGCGGAGAGCCATTCATCACCAAAGCTTCGGCTGGCAATTTGATCTTCAGCTTCCCATTTCGAAAGTCTCACGACGTCAAGGATCTCCACCGAAACCTTGTCGGGGATTGAAATCTCTATCGCCGCATGTGTCTTCGGCACTCGACCAAGATTGGAATGGACCAATATCTCGAGAAGAGCCCCGGCAAATGTTTCAGCCGCATGGATAACAGGTCGTCCCGGTGAGTTCCAGCGGCCGCCGACGAGAAGTGCGCCAGTGCCATCAAAGATCGGGAAGCGTCGGTCGGCGACGCGGAAAACAATCATCAAGCGGGAATGCCGTAGAAAAGACGATCAAGGAGATCTTCAACTCTGCGCGCGCCCAACTCCGTCATGGCGGTGTCAAGCGGTGTGCGCTTGCCTAGTTCCGGATGCGGCTTGGTGAGCCATTCGCGGGCGTCGTCCTGATCATTCCATGTGTACTCTGCCGCT
>CAWCOV010000031.1:0-228851 GCA_963797255.1 uncultured Acidobacteriaceae bacterium | reverse complement strand
TTGATCCGATGAAGGCACAGTGCAGCCAAATGACTCCGCCGCATGGATGTGTAGTTCCTAATTCCAAAATCCTTGTACGATGCGCTGATGAGAAAAAAACATAAGTTTGTGACTTCAGCTTTGGCCGTCCTTTTTGCGGTCGCTCCAGCTGCGAGCCAGGAAGTCCATCGGAGCGCTGAGGCAGCGACCAAGGCCGCAATGGAGCGTGTGCAGGTGATCGATCCGCAAATTCACGCCTTGATCGCTCTCGATCCTACGGCGCTCGATCACGCCCGTGCGATCGATCGGCAACGGAGGGCTCGAGGGCTTCTCTATGGTTATGCGATCCTGATCAAAGACAATATCGAAGCCGATGGACCGCTCGCCACAACCGCCGGCAGCATGGCGCTGCTCGGGAACGTCACGCATCGGGACGCGCCGTTGGTTGAGCGTTTGCGAAAGGCAGACGCTGTGATCCTGGGAAAGACAAACCTATCTGAGTGGGCAAATATCCGGGCGAGCAACTCGATCTCGGGCTGGAGCGCAGTTGGCGGTCAGACTCGCAGCCCGTACTTCTTGGACCGCAATCCATGCGGCTCCTCTTCGGGCAGTGCCGCCGCGGTCGCAGCAGGCGAGGTGTACGCGGCAATCGGGACCGAGACTGATGGATCGATCACCTGCCCAGCCTCGGTCAACGGTGTGGTGGGGCTGAAGCCGACAGTGGGCTGGTCAGCCGGGCACATATTGTGCCGATCAGTCATAGCCAGGACACCGCAGGTCCCATTGCCGTGGACGTAGACAACCGCAGCGCGCGTGCTCGGCGCAATCGCGGGCTCTGACCCTGGCGACCCACCACCAAGGATGCTGACTCCCACATCTCCGACTACCTTGCCTCCCTTAAACCGGAGGCGCTCAAGGGCGCTCGCATCGGCGTGCTACGCTTTGCAACCGGCTGGTCGCTTGCGACCGATAAAGTGTTTGAGCAAGCGTTAGCCGTGCTGAAAACGCAAGGCGCGATACTCGTCGACATCAAAGAATTCAAGGACCGGGAGAAGCTCGGTGACGCGGAGACGCTCGTGCTCAACACGGAGTTGAAAGTGGATCTGAACACCTACCTCGCTAATACGCCACCGGCGGTGAAATCGCGCACTCTCGCCGATGTGATCGCGTTCAATGCGGAGCACGCGGACCGAGAACTCGCGCTGTTTGGACAGGACACGTTTGTTAAGGCGGAGGCGACGAAGGGCCTCGATGATCCTGACTACAAGGCGGCCCGCGCAACGTCACTGCGGATGGCGGGGCAGGACGGCATTGATGCGATGATCGCCAAAGACCATCTCGACGCACTTGTGTGCCCGACGGCAGGGCCTGCCTGGAAGATCGACGCAGCCAATGGGGATCTGTTCGCCGGCGCGGGAGCCGGCGGTCTTGCGGCAGTGGCAGGCTATCCGCACCTGACCGTGCCGATGGGAGCAGTTATGGGCCTTCCTGTCGGCATTTCGTTCCTAGGCCCCGCCTGGAGCGAAGCGCGGCTGCTCGGCTTAGGGTACGCCTACGAACAGGCGTCTAAGGTCAAAATGGCACCGCGCTTTCTCCCATCCTTGGAAGGAGCAGCGACCATCGCACCGCTTCTCGAGCCGCTGCAACGCTGAACTGAGGATGAGTTCGCAATGTCACGCGAGATCATACCGGCAAACCTGAGGTAACCCCGGGGATCACCAAAACAGATACTAATGTGAACTCGGTTGGTGTTCCGTTCGATTAGATTCTCCGACCCACTGGAGAATTCCTTGGTGGACGCTCGCGGCAGAAATAGGGGTCCGAGACAATTTGTAAAAGTGAAACCCTGGACGACTGTGTTACAGCAGACGCGGGACTCCCTTTTAAGGGAACCTCCTTTGAGGCGTTGGGGACGGTTGTGCGGGGTTGCAGAGCGGGGAGTCTGGTAAATACGCGTGCATTTCTGGAAAGCTGCTTGGTGTTGCGGGTTGAACTTGCCTCGGTTCAGAAAGGCTACTACGCTCGAGTGCACTTGTATGTAAGAAACGCGAACGCTCTGGCACTATCCGTCACATTTGGGAAATAGTCACGGCGACACAAAACCACTCCGGCGGCGGGCCGTCCGCGTAGCCATAGCTGTAACATCTCTCAGACTGACAATGGCTTGGCAAGGACCTTCATCTGCGTCGCCCCAATCAGATTTCACGTTGGGAAGAAGACAAGGTGGCCCGCTTATGGCGAGATCAGCTGTTCCTGAACAGAGAGCTTTCGTGCGGGTACGTCAAGATGCTGCTCCGCTTCAAAAAGAACGTGAGCTCTATCTAACACACCTGCTGAACCAGGGTACAAATACCCATTTCGTCCGCGCAATTGCTGCCAGATTAGTTCATATAAACCGCCTTCTCGATATGTCGGAGACTCGCGCTGTGAGCAGCGTGGAAGTTCGCGATGCCACTCAGAAGTGGCTACGCCACATCGCCGATCACCAGTCGAGAGGAGTAAGCCCGTCGAATGCGTATACCTTTCAACATACGACAGAGAACTGGCTGCATTTCCACAACCTACTGATTCCTGCGGAGCCGCGAACAGGTCGGTTCGATGCCGAGTTAAAGGGATTCATGCAATTCGTTGCGACTCGTCAATCTTCTGCTGATTTCCTCCGTAATCAACGAGCGAGAATTTCAGTGTTCTTGGCGTGGGCAGGAGAGCGTTACAACCAAATCTCAGATATGTCGTTGATCGAGGTTGATCTGTTTCTTGAAGAGAAGCGGCGCTGTGGCTTGAAGCCGCGATCTTTGGTGTCATATTGTCACGCGCTTCGCAACTTCTTCCACTACGCCGCGGATCAAGATTGGAGTCGGCCAGCGATTGCGCGAGGAATTAAGAACCCTCCGGTGAGCACTTTTGGAGAGCCGCCTCACGGTCCTTCCTGGAAGGATGTCCGGCGAATACTTAATGCCCCAATCGGTGAGACACCAGCACAGTTGAGGACAGCCGCGACACTGTCTTTTTGCGCGATATATGCACTGCGAGGCATCGAGGTTCGTCGCCTTATGATTAGCGACTTCGACTGGATCAATGAGACATTTGTAGTTCGCCGTGCTAAGGGTGGACCTATTCAACAGTTCCCGCTTCGGTACGAGGTCGGGCAGGCAGTGTTGCGTTACCTGAGGTATGGCCGTCCGAAGTGTTACAACCGCCAACTCTCCGTAACCCTGAAGCCTCCTTATCGGCCCACGAATCAGTGCGTATTGGCAGCCCTTGTCAAGTCTCGCATGAAGGCTTTGAAGGTAGTGTCAATTGCGTTGCGGCACTCACTCGCTGAGACACGCTTGTGCAACTGAGCTTCTGCGTCGAGGTTCGTCGCTGGTCGAGATTGCAGATTTCCTCGGACACCGCAGCATTGAGTCTGTAAGCATCTACGCAAGGCTCGACAAGAGGTCGCTCCGGCGAGTAGCGACTTTTAGCCTCGCAGGCGTGCGATGAAGCTTTCAGAGGCGATTTCAGAATACGTTATGCGCAAGCGCATAAGCGGGCTCAAGTACGAAACCGGCAACGCGCTGTTTAGAGCCTTCCTCGCTTGCACGGGGGATATGCAACTCGGAGATGTGTCAGCGCAACAGGTCTTGAGCTATTTGGGTGCCCGACCGACGGCAAATTGCACGTGGCGCAGCAAATATAACCTGCTTCTGCACTTCTTCGACTACTGGGCAGTGCGAGGAGCTCTCGACCAAATCCCCATGCCGCAACCCAAGGCAGCGGAGGGTAGAACCTACGTGCCCCACGTCTACAGTCGAGAGCAAGTTCGCTCCCTGTTGCGGGGTGCATTCCGGCTGCGGCAGCGCTACGAGGACTCAACATCACCGCAAACGATGCGCACGCTGATGCTTTTCTCTACGCTACCGGGGCGACTGTTGGTGAATCGGTCGCCTTGAGGTCATACGATGTAAACCTCAAGAACGGAACTGTGACCCTTCGCAGGAATCACAGCGACCGACCACGCACGATTCCAATTTGCAACGATCTGCGTTTAGCGATGGGAAAGTACGAAAGGTGGCGATCCGGACCTCAGATTCGATGTGATTCCTACTTTGTGAAGAACGACGGGAAAGCGCTTACCAGGAGTTCGCTCGGCTGCAATTTTCGCAAGCTTTGCCAAACTGCCTCGGCTTACCGGCTCGACAGTGCGCTTCCTCCAATGCGCGATTTCAGACCGACGTTCGCAGTACATCGCATAACGTCCTGGATACGGACCGGGGCCGACCTGAATCGGCTCCTTCCAGCACTGGCAATCTATATGGGGCACGCCAATCTGTGTATGACTCAGAAATACCTATCCATGACGCCGGAGCGATTTCGGAAGGAGTTGAACAAACTCAGTCCCATACGCAGAAAAGGGCATCGGCGAGACGATAAGGAAGTAATGGCGTTTCTTAGTAGCCTGTCATCGGCGTATTCTTCACGTTCGGTGAACCAATGACAAAAGTTACTAGGAATCGGAAGAGTTCCAGACTCTAATTGGGCTTGTGATGCAGCGCCTGCATCGAATTCGCTGGAGATCCTAGAGAAGATCCATCAGGGTACTCGAAGAGCTTAGTAACGGTGATCTCGAAGAACTAGGAAGGTTTGACCCTCCACCCCCGCTGTTTTTCCTTGGATAGCCTTGCGAAATTTAAGAAAGTTCGCCGGTTATTCTTTTTTCCAGACAAGACATGGCGATTCCCTATAGTAACAGTAACAATTACATATATGTAAAAAGATACTACTCGTGCATCCGTCTGGTTACCATTTCCCCGCAAGTAGTACGTGCACATGTATCCGCTGATACATCTAAGGCATGAATCAACGAGTATCCTGCCTTAAATGGCCCAGGGCAAGTTCGATGATCAAAATGAAAACGTCCGTAATTTCCATAGAAGAACCCCCTCCATGGCCCCGCGGATTGTCCAACAATTGCTACGCGCCAAAAGCACAGCGCGAAACATACCTCGGAACGGTTGCCGAATACGTAGAGCCGGACCCATCAGCAATTCCCGCGTTACCTTTCTACTCTAAAGAAGGTGCATTTAGAGCGGAAAAAGAACTCGCGCCGACGACTCTCTTTGAACGGTTTCGTCTGTGGCTGACATGGATTCGGCAAGAGCATCATCCTCGTGATCACTGTTTTTAGCCATTACTACCAGAACAGAAAGCTAATACTAACGATACATTGCAAGACCCAAACGCTGCCCAGAACTTGCCGAGGCGTTTTGAATCGCAGATGGGAACGTAACGCAAATCGTTCACGACGTCGTCTGCGGCTTATGCGTCTCGGATAGCTTTTCTGCTTTGCATTTTGGACAGCGGATGTTTACGCCATCGACTCGCAGCAATTCGCGAGGTGGAATCCTGTATCCACATGCCGAGCATAGATATGTTTGGTCGAAGCTCTTTGGATCGCGTCGTGTTCTTGGCATTGTGTTCCTACCTTTCTCACAGGCTTTCGGGGCGATGCGTTTGGGTGGGGCCAAACATCGTTACTCCGGGTCACGGCTCGCACAGGCTTTCTCAATGCAAGATAGCTAACTCGCCCTTGGAAGATTTCTGTAGGCAAATACTGGCGATGCTCTCCACACAGAGGACACTTCGCGGCGATCCAGGACGAGGGCAGCGTTTCAACCGGCGCAGGGATGTTCTCCTTACATCCCTTACAGCAAACAACGAAGGCACACCGCGTTGTCGGACCTTGAAACATTTGAAACAGCATGGGCGAACATAAGACAAAAGTCATCCTGGGAAGGCGGTGGAAAAGAGCAAATCGACTTTGGGGATTTTGTGGGGGGTACTCGCTTGTTTTGCCTTGTTTCCGCTTGTCACTACTTTCTAACTTTGTCTTTAAAAACAGGCACATACAAGAGGATACAATCAGGGCCAAATGACCTAAGACGGTCTGCAAAACCTTTATGCGCGAATCGGTAGATGTGCTCCTTGCGATTAGCAACACTAGGTGAATTTTGACAGCTTTCTTGACAGTAACCGGCGTGGATTTCGATTACTTCTGTGGAATCTTTGGACGTCAAGCTTAGCTAAGTTGAACTAAAGCGTTACCTAATGTCACAGCATGGAAGCTACATCTCACAACTCAAAATGCGGCGACGGGAGATTTGTGGGCACCCTGGCCGCATTTTCTCCATGGCGCGGGGCCACGGGGAAGAGCGAGCCTTGGCAGACGATGAAACTCTATTTCGCAACTAGGTCGAAGCGGTCATTCAACACCGCGCATTTCAGAAACCGCGTTTTATTCAACTCTCTCCCCTGTCCAAAGCCTCGCCCGGAAACCTCACTAAGTAATCCTTTATCGAGCCACCCAAACAGACGACACTGTTTGGCCAGTTAGAGCTGACATTCTGTTGATTCAGTCGTCAAATTTCCTTGCGGGCAGATCCATGGAAGATGAAGCATGCATGACTCCCAGCGTTCTTAAAGGCTGCCTAAAAAGAATTCGGTGATTCACTTCGACGGTGGTCACTCCGCTTTCCTTACTTTAACTCACCTGAAAAGGAGTAGGGTCAACGAAAGTTTGGTGGGAGATTTGGTGGGAACTGGGATGGAATTAAGGATATATCGAAGGAACTCCATAGACACTCAGCCCGCGTAACGTGAACAAAACAATACGCAGTGGTACGGCATGGAAAAGAAGAGATAGAGTATATAAACAGCTATGTGCGGTTGTCGAAGGCACCCATCACCTCCTTCGGCGCAGGGCCGGGTTTATCCTTGGTGAGAACCTCGAGATTTGAAGGAGATGAGATTATGCCCCTAGTATCGTTGCGACAGTTGCTGGACGAAGCAGCCAAGAAGAATTATGGCGTTGGCGCTTTCAACGTCAATGACATGGAACAGATCCAGGCCATCATGGAAGCCGCCGACGAGACCAAGTCGCCGGTAATCATCCAGGCGAGCCGTGGCGCCCGCTCATACGCGCAGGACAATTATCTGTATCACCTGATGCTCGCAGCCAATGAGCTCTATCCCCATATTCCTCTGGTAATGCACCAGGACCATGGAAACAGCTTTGAGACCTGCGTATCCGCGATCAAGCTGGGCTTTACCAGCGTGATGATGGATGGCTCGTTGAAGGCCGACGGAAAGACTCCCACGAGCTTTGAAGAGAACGTCGAAGTGACACGCCGAGTGGTGGAATATGCCCACGAGCGCGGCGTTTCAGTCGAAGGCGAGATTGGCGTGCTGGGCGGAATTGAAGATGGGCACGGCGCCGGCGGTACCGGCCTCGAGCACGTCACCGATCCGGACCAGGCAGTTGAGTTTGCGGAACTGACCGGTGTGGATGCCCTGGCACTTGCCATCGGTACCAGCCACGGCGCTTACAAGTTCAGCAAGAAGCCGGATGGATCCGTGTTGAAGATGGACCTGCTCATCGAGATCCACAAGCGTCTGCCACACACCCACCTGGTGATGCACGGCTCTTCCAGCGTGCCCAAGGAACTTCAGGACATCGTGAACCAGTACGGTGGCAAGCTGAAGGAGACATGGGGAGTGCCGGTGGAAGAGATTCAGCTCGGCATCAAGAACGGCGTGCGCAAGATCAACGTCGACACCGACAACCGCCTCGCGATCACGGGCGCCATCCGCAAGGTATTCGCCGAGACGCCAGAAAAGTTCGATCCACGCGACTATCTCAAGCCGGCACGCGACGCCATGAAGAAGGTAGTTGCCGAGCGCATGGTGCAGTTTGGTCAGGCCGGACACGCAGGCGACTACGAGCCAATTCCGATTTCCGAAATGGCGAAGAAGTACGCTGTCGGGGAACTGGTCACGAAGTAGAACTACGCTGGTAACAGGCAAAACGGTCGGATTGCGGGAACTCCCTGCAATCCGACTTTTCTTTTATGGAGAGATGTAATAAACACGCCGGGAGAGAGGCTTTCAGAGTTCAATCACCGCTCAGCTTCGAGCATCTCGTGAGTGGCTTCAAACATGCGCTGTACGCCGACATTCGCCAGGTCGAGCATGCCGTCGAGTCCCGTGCGCGGAAACGTGGAGCGCTCGCCCGTCGCCTGAACCTCGACCAGTTCGCCGCCAGATGCCATCACCACGTTCATGTCGACGTCGGCCTGCGAATCTTCTTCATAGGCGAGGTCGAGCAGTAACGCGCCTTCCACGATGCCCACACTCACAGCCGCCACCAATTGCGTCAGGGGCGTTTTGGGCAGTGTTCCAGCCTTCACCAGTGACTGCATGGCAAGTGCCAACGCCGCACAGGCTCCTGTGATTGCGGCGGTGCGCGTGCCGCCGTCCGCCTGCAGTACGTCACAGTCGAGGATCACGGTCCGCTCGCCCAAGGCCGCCCGGTCAACGACGGCGCGTAGAGATCGACCGATCAGGCGTTGTATTTCGTGGGTGCGCCCACTCACCTTGCCGCGTTCGGATTCGCGGGAGGTGCGAGTGAGGGTCGCTCGCGGCAACATTCCATATTCAGCCGTTACCCATCCGCGGCCGCTGTTCCTCATCCATCCCGGCACACCGAGCTCAACGGTGGCGTTGCAAAGAACGCGGGTATTTCCGAGTTCGATGAGCACCGAGCCTTCTGCCGTGCGCACGTAATGAGGCGTGATACGGAGAGGGCGGAGCTCATTCGGCGCGCGATTATCAGACCGGTAAAAGGGACTGCCGGGAGTCTTTGCAGGGCTGGAACTGTGGGGGTTGGTCATCCGCTTCATTCTAAGTCACGAGCACTGTCTCACTGCTCGAAGCGGCGTGAAATGCCGAGAGACCGAAACGGGAATGGGGCGGGAGGAGTTCGGAAATGGAATTGGATGGCTAAGTACCACAGGGCAAAGAGGTTGGAAGATATGGGCCGTGCCCTGGCTCCCGGAACGGGATTTCTAAAGCTCGCAAAGGCGGGGAGGATCCCCAGGCGCTTCGGTGTAAGCCTCTTATTATCAGTCGCTTATATTTTCGTCCTGAAATGGCTCCTCGTGTGCATTTAAGAAGGCATCCGGCCGATACAAAAAGTGAGGCCGAAATGCCTTCACAGCCCAAAGTGGCAAGAAGACTCCGGAACTTCAAACGGGGAATGCATGGCGACGACGTCGGCAAAAAAATCCGGAATGACGGCCAAAGGTCGAGTGGGCTTCTCTGAAGGGGTGAATCGCATCTCGGACTCCGTCGACTGCGAAGGCTCAAGAGCACGGAGTGCCGAAGCATTGCCGGTAAACGGGCTTGCGGGGGTGTCGCATGAGCTTCGCAACCTGCTGACTGCTTTGAATCTGTATTCCGAATTGCTCGCCGAGCCAGGGGTACTTGCTAATCCGCACTGTCACATGGCGGAGGAAATCAGGCTGATCGCAAATGCAGGCAAGTCCCTGCTGGATCGGATGAATCAGCTGTCGATGCCTGCGTCGGTCACGCCTCCATCAAGTGCGCGCGACACACCCGCTCTAGACGGCGGAGACGTACACGGGCACGCAACTGGCATGGTTGTCGAAACTCAACTCGCCTCTGTCCTCGATAGCTGTCTGCCTATGCTTGCCCACTTGGCTGGGCCACAAGTGCATGTTCATCTCAAGTGCACCAGGAACCATGGGTGCCTTCCGCTGAGTTCAGAAGATCTCACGCTGATTCTTGTGAATCTCGTGCGCAATGCAGCCGAAGCAATGCCCCACGGCGGCGGGGTATGGATTGCAATTCAGCCTGTTGCTAAAGACGGCCAAGGTTACGGGAAATACGCGCGGATCGTGGTCGAGGACGATGGCCCCGGAATTTCTGCAAAGGCCTGCGCACATCTGTTTGAAGGCGGATATACGACCAAGAAATCCTTGAACAAAGATCAAGCGGATGCGCGGGAGCATCATGGGCTCGGCCTGGCGATCGTCCGGCGCCAGGTGGAAAGTGCCGGCGGCGTGATCCAGGTGCGGGCGGCATCGACCAGGGGAGGGGCACGTTTTGAAATCAGAATCCCTTTCGCGGCGATCCAACCTGCAACCAAAGTTGCAGGTAAGCGGGATCACGAATTGCAAAGAACAAATTTCACAGACGAAGGAACGCGAGTAAGATGCTAGCAACAGTCCCCAGAAGCTTTTTCATGCACACTGCACCTGAAAGTTCCGCGGCCGCAGGAAGAATGCATCTTCTCGTTGTAGACGAGGATGCAGCGGTACGTTCTGCCTGCTGCGAAATCGCAACCGGTCTTGGGTATGTATCTGCCGGCGTTCCCGGCCTGAATACAGCTCGTGAACTGCTGCGCGGGAACGCGATTGATATCCTGCTTCTCGACCTTCGCGCGCCGGTCGCGGCCGGGTTGGAACTGCTGGAAGAAGTAAAAACGCTTCATCCCTCAACGGCGGTCATCGTGATGACGGCGTTCGCAACTGTCAATTCCGCGGTGGAAGCGATGCGCACCGGGGCGATGGATTACCTGACGAAACCCTTTGCAATCGACGAAATTTCCAGCGTGCTGGAGCGGGCCAGCGAGCGGAGAAACGTGGATGCCACCTCACGCAAGTTGCGGGAGAGATTGCGCAACCAGCAGGGACTTGGCAATCTCATTGGACGCAGTCCTGAGATGGAAAAGCTTTATCGGATTCTTTCGAAAGTTGCCCAGAGCTCGCATCCGGTCTTGATTCTTGGCGAGAGCGGCACGGGAAAGGAACTGGTGGCGCGTTCCATCCACACGAATGGATCGCACGCGACAAAGCCGTTCATCCCGGTAGATTGCGGATCGCTGGTGCCGACGCTGATTGAGAGCGAACTCTTCGGCTATGTGAAGGGCGCCTTCACGGGGGCCACACGTTCCAAAGACGGACTTCTCGCTTCGGCGGAGGGTGGCACGGTCTTCCTCGACGAAATTGGCGAGCTTCCTCTTGAATTGCAGGCAAAACTCCTGCGTGCGCTACAGGAAAAAGAAATCCGCCCAGTAGGCTCCACTCACAGGATTGCGATCAACGTGCGCGTGCTGGCAGCAACAAATCGCGATCTTGGGGCGATGGTAGAGCGGGGCAGCTTCCGGAAGGATCTCTACTATCGGCTGAATGTTGTCAATCTTCGCATTCCTCCATTACGGGACCGCAAGCAGGATATCCCCATGCTTGCCTCGCATTTCCTCGACCGCATGTCGCGGGAAAATTCCGTGAGTTATACCTTCAGCGATGATGCGCTTCGCACCATGATGGATTACGAGTGGCCCGGCAATGTTCGTGAACTGGAGAACTCGATCGAACGCGCCTGTGCGCTCTCATCCGGTCCCACGCTGCACATGGGGGATCTACCGACACAATTGCAGGAGTTTCGGATGCATGTTCGCAGGTCTCCAGATGCGGTAATTGGCACCAGCAGCGATACCCATGAACCGACCTTTGAGGTAACTCCCCTAGCGGAGTTGGAGAAGCAGGCGATTCTGTCTACCATCCGGCAATTGCACGGAGACAAGCTGCTGGCCGCCCGGCTCTTGGGAATAGGCAAGACGACCCTCTACCGGAAGCTGAAGGAATACGGCATCGAAGAGGTCATGTCGACTGTATCCGCCGACTAGTGATTGCCGCTGTCCCTCCGGCACATCGTATTCACTCGAAAAAATTGATCCGCTACGAAAAGGAACAGGAGTTCTCCATTGAGTCAGCCTATCTTGATGATCACCGCGTTTGAAGGATGCGAGCAGTGTTCGGTGGAACTATCACGACAACTCGGCCTTGTTGTTGAGACGGCAAGTTCCCGCAAGGCAGCCCTGATTGCGCTGCGACATACGGAATACTGCCTGGTGATCGTGGACGATTCTCTCGTCGAGGCGGATCCGGCTGGAGCTGAGCTTATCTGGAAGCTTTGCGGACTGGCTGTACCCATGCAGGTGAACTACGCGATCTCCGGCGTCTCGCGGCTGGCACGGGATATCCGTGCCGCACTCTCTCGCCGCGACCAGGAAAAATCGCTGGCCATGAGGGCAGCCGCGTCGGCTATTGAAAATGAACTCCGGTCGACTGTCGCCGGCCTGCTGCTGCACTCGCAGTTAGCGCTTGCCGAGCCGTCCACATCTCCCGCGCTCACGCGGAAGTTGAAAATTGTGGTGGAACTCGCAGGAAATTTGCGGGAGCAACTCACGCGGCCGCAGCTATAGAGGCCGCAGTCGAATGCCGCTGCGGCTGAATACGCCGTATTCTGCCAACTCCGCAACGATACGCTGCCACCCGCCCCGGTCTTAAACTGCCAATGGGTATTCTATGATCCTGCCACTTGAGAATACGAGGATTGGATCAGGATCATCCGCCAGGGCGTGCGAGAGTGTATACCGATGAGAATTTCCGGATACCGGTAACACGCCCACAACTTCCGGTGATGAGCAAATTCTGGCAGATCCGAACAAACCGGCAGCAGTCGCCATTTTAAATGGGAAGCCGAACATCTTTGGGCGGCTCGCGTCCCGGCTCGCCTCTGACGAACGCGAAAAAAGATGGCGAGGAAGGCAGTGTCGGGGGTATATTCTCTCGTCGCCGGTTAGCCAAGCCGTGGAAAGGAGATCCAGATGAAGGCATTCGTCATGAAGACAACGAGGTCGCCGTTCACCGCTCAGGAAGTCCCGGACCCTCAACCTGGTCCAGGACAGGTTCGGATCCGTCTGCATGCATCAGGTGTTTGTGGCACGGACGTTCATGTGTGGAATGGCGAGCTGCCCGTACCATTACCGATTGTTCTGGGGCATGAACCAGTCGGAGTGATCGATATCGCAGGCCCCGGTGTCGAGTCATTGCGAATTGGAGACCACGTAGGCGTTTCCTGGTTTCAAGCCGGCTGCGGTAAGTGTCCTTACTGCGAGAAAAGGCAAGTCAAGTTTTGCCCCCAGGCTAAGACCTGGATAACCAATGGTGGCGCTTATGCCGAATACATGGTTGCCGAAGCAGAGGGTTGTAAGTTGTTGCCAGATGGGCTGGCATGGGACGCGGCGGCTCCCATGTTCTGTGGGGGATTCTCGGCTATGAGCGCTTACCGGGCCGCCCGGCCAACAGCGGGGGACCGCGTAGCCGTGCTTGGGTTGGGCGGACTAGGCCATCTCGCGCTCCAGATCGCGGTGGCGATGGGACACGAGGTGTTGGCTATCACGAACTCGGCGGAAAAGGAGAAGGCTGCCCGCGATTTTGGCGCTCATGAAGTATTGGTCATTAAGGACCATGTGGGGCAAGACCTCCTGGCTATGGGTGGTGCTGACATCATCCTCTCCTTCTCACCTTCAATGAAGCAGAACAGCCAGGCGTTCCACGGACTACGTCCGGGAGGCAGACTTATTACGACCGCAGTAAGCGCCGAGCCGATTGAAGTCGATCCAATTCCTATGCTGTTCAAACAAACCTCCGTCATCGGCTCTGCGCACAATGACCCGGCGGACCTTGTCGACATCTTGAAGCTCACTGCTGAGGGCAAGGTTAAGCCGACACTGGAGACTTACCGGTTGGAAGAACTCAACAAGGTGATGGTGCGCCTTGCTAATGGAAAGGTCCGGTTTAGAGCGGTAGTCTTACAGGATGCATAACGGCGTTATTCGAGTTCTGGGCGGGTCGTTGGCCATCCGGAAACAACTCACCAATCAAAAGATTTTGGGGTACTAAGACCGCCGGCGCGCTTTAACAGATTCACCCATAGCCAAGTCCTGTCCCACGGGCAGCATAACGCTGCAAAAGGTGACAGCATAGGACTGCCACCAGCCACTGAGGCATGCAAGCAGCAATTGCAAGGAAATCGGTGACGGCTTGAAAAGAAGACTGTAACGGATTCGCCTAGTGGACCGTGCGCATCTTGCGCTGCATGTAATCCATCAACAGGTACTCGCCGAGCGTGTCCGGAGTGGTGAAGTAGGCCTTGCCGCGGCACATTGACGTCACCTTCTGTACGAACTGCACCAGTCCGAAATCCGATGCCAGCATAAAGGTGTTGATCATGATGCCGGACCGCTTGCACCGTCCGACCTCCTCCAGCGTCTCGCTTACCACCAGTGGATCCAGCCCAAAGGCATTCTTGTAAATCCTGCCATCGGGAAGTGTCAGCGCCGAGGGCTTGCCATCGGTGATCATCACGATCTGCTTCATGTCTTTGCGTTGACGGTCGAGTACGCGTTGCGCGACACGAAGCCCCTCGCGAGTATTGGTGTAGTAGGGGCCGACCTTCACCCGCGCGATCTGTGAGATGGGCATTTCTTCTGCTGAATCGTGAAAGAGCACCAGTGACAGCGAGTCGCCGGGATATTGCGTGCGAATAAGATGGGAGAGCGCCATCGCAACTTTCTTGGCGGGAGTGAAGCGGTCTTCCCCGTACAGAATCATGGAGTGCGAGCAGTCCAGCATGACCACGGTTGCGCAAGAACTCTGGTACTCCGATTGATGCACGTGAAGGTCGCTGTATTCGATCTGAAGCGGCAGGCGGATGCCTTCGCGGGCAATGGCAGAACTTAACGT
Organism: uncultured Acidobacteriaceae bacterium; assembly: GCA_963797255.1. Classification (GTDB taxonomy): domain Bacteria; phylum Acidobacteriota; class Terriglobia; order Terriglobales; family Acidobacteriaceae; genus JANXZS01. The sequence continues at coordinate 214,437 of CAWCOV010000031.1, read as the reverse complement.
TGCGGTGGTATCGAGGTTGAAGGTGTCGCCAAACTCGTAACGACGCGAAGCACCATTCGTCTCAATGCCGGTTGCCCAATGCTGCGTGTCATGGCGGCCGTAGCTCGATTTGCCGAGCGATCCAAGCAGATCGCGCAGAGTCTTGAATCCCAGGAAGTCAAGGCTCTTGTCGGTCACCTCGAATCGAACCTGTGACTCCGCATCTCCCACTTGTCCCTGCCCGCTCGAGGGCTGAGAGGGATCGAACTCCCTCTGCTTCGAAATGTAATTCTCCTGCTCCATGCGATCGATGAGTTGTTCGATTAGCTCGTCGAGTTCACCGTTCTCCGCCATCTCGTCGATTTTCTGCTGTAGCGATTCATCGAAGTTCTCGCCCTCTTCGAGAGCCTGGCGAAGAGCCTCGCGGAGATTTTCCATGGTGTGTTCGCCATCCAGTTCAGCAAACCGCGAGAAGGGATCGCGATAGCCGGAGTCCAGAAGGTAGTTGGAAAGCGCCTGCAGCAGGTCTTCCATGCTCATTTCGGATGCGGGGCTTCCGTTGTACTTAGTGTATTTAACGCGCTTCACTCGAAAGTCCTCCTCCTGCAAACCGGAACGTCGCGATCAAAGCTATCCTTGTGGCCGCGTCGATATCGCGTTAGTTCAAGCCGCCTCGACGTTGGCGTCTTTGCTGCCAGTCTTCCGGTTCGGTTTCTGTTCTTTCCGGACGCCTTACCGTTTTTTCCTGCGCGGAAAAACCCCGTTCTTCGCTGCGGCTCAGTTTCTTGTGAGCGTACATTCCCTCCAGCAGAAATTCGGCTGCGGAGACCACCTTCTCGGGTGCCTCGGATTGGTTTACCTCTACCGCCGACAGTTTTTCGAAGAGGCCCTGAATCTGTTTCAGTTCTCTGAAAACATCCGCGACGGACTGATCGTCGTCAATTTTGATGGTGCCGCCAAGATTGAACCATTGCTCGATCTGCTGGGTGTTCGTCGTTGAAAAATACTTGTCGTAGATCTTCGCAACAGCTACGCGGATAATCTCGCGCACTACTGTATCCGCGCCGCGAAGCTCTCCTTCATATTCGAGTTCAATCTTTCCCGTGATGCCGGGAAGTGCAGCGTACAGATCGCTGACCCGTGGCACGATCGAAGATTCGCCGTGGATGAACGCGCGCCTCTCTGCATTCGAGACGACAAGTTCCATGGTCGAGATCGGCAGTCGCTGGCTCACGCCGCTGCGCTTGTCGACTTTCTTGTCTTCACGCGCGGTAAAGGCAACTTGCTCGACAATCTCCTGCACATAGGTTGGAATTTCCACGCGGCCAGCGCCTCGATCTGTCCAGGCTTCCTGGCTGGTGATGGCGATGCCTTCTTCAATCGATTCCGGATAGTGGGTGCGGATTTCTGAGCCGATTCGATCTTTCAGAGGAGTAACGATCTTTCCGCGCGCCGTGTAGTCCTCGGGATTCGCACTGAAGACCAACGCCAAGTCCAACTCGAGACGGACGGGATAGCCCTTAATCTGCACATCCCCTTCCTGCATGATGTTGAAAAGCGCGACCTGGATCTTTCCTGCAAGGTCAGGAAGTTCGTTGATGGCGAAGATTCCACGGTTTGCTCGCGGCAACAAACCATAGTGCATGGTGAGTTCATTGGAGAGATCCTGGCCTCCACGAGCGGCTTTGATGGGGTCGAGATCTCCGACCAGATCGGCAACTGTAACGTCGGGCGTCGCCAGTTTTTCCACGTAACGTTCTTCGCGGGAAAGGTAAGCGATGGCAATGTCGTCGCCACGGTCTTCGATCAGATCACGGCATCTGCGGCAAAGAGGCCGGTAGGGATTGTCGCGAATCTCACAGCCCGCGATATAGGGCATCTTCTCGTCCAGAATGGCGGTGAGCGCGCGCAGGATGCGACTCTTTGCCTGTCCACGAAGGCCGAGGAGGATAAAGTTCTGCCGTGAAAGGACAGCGTTCACAATCTGCGGAACCACCGTGTCCTCATAACCGACGATGCCGGGGAAGAGCGTCTCCCTGGATTTGAGGCGAAGGATCAGGTTCTCGCGCATCTCCTCTTTCACGCTGCGGTTCTTCCATCTTGCTTCGGAAAACAGATTGCTCTTGCGAAGTTCCCCCAAAGTCTGGGGAAGGGGACTCGGTGAAGACATTGGCTCGGCTCCTGCTGTTCCTTTTGATGTGCGGGATGCTTTCGGCTTGCTCGTTGATTTGCCGGCTGAGAGTTTTCTACATTGGACTCTCCAAGGTGCCATTCCGATTCGATAGATAGGAAATGCTTTCAATGCCGCCGAAAACGAATCTTGAGTGTCTCAGCATACAGTCCAACTGACTGCTTGGCGTAGATCCGGCTGTTTTTATCGCCTCGGCACCGTGGAATCAGATATCTGCGGAGCTACATGACGTGGCCGTTCTGGCTGGCGCTAAGCGAGGCATGTGCACCGCGCCGAAGTTTAGGGAGGATGGCCCGGTAAAACTCAAGCAAGCGAATCGTGCGTTGCGCATCGGATCGCAGGGAGAGAAGTTCCTGTTTGAAATCGAGTTCCGCGGGAATGCTTGCAGCAAGCTGGAAGGAAATCGGCGCTTCAAGGTCGACTACCGGCTTGCGAACGTCGGCTCCTGTAAGGTCCAGGGTCTCGTAGTGCAGCCCGATGCATTCTTCCCGCTGATGGCGCGTTGCGGTATCAGGGAAGTCGGGCAGCAGATCCACTTCAGCCTGCAGAAAGCTGCGGGAGTTGTCGAGCGTCTCAATTTCGAAACGCTCGCCGCCCTCGCAAAGAATGTCGAGTCGCCCATCGGAGTAGCGGTCGAGCGTTCGCACGATGATCGCCGTGCAACCGACAACAGAAAGGCCTTCCCGCTGGGCACGGACAACGCCAAACGGTGCGCTGCCCACCTCGCACTCGCCGATCATTTCCTTGTATCGATCCTCAAAGATATGCAGCGGGAGAAGGACTCCCGGAAAGAGCACTACGTCGAGGGGGAACAAGGGGAGTTTCATGCTGCAGCCATTATGCACGCGCTTCTCTGGATCGAAACACGTCTGCATAACTCTCTTTTGATTTCCTGAGAACGTCTTGGATCTTCAGTTAAGTGCTTTAGAAGCTTTAGGTCGTAGTAAAAAGCTCCCCGACCGGCGTGGTTGAGCGAATCAGGAGGAGAGATCGTCCAGCATTTCCTGCATCTCGCCCTGGGCATGTGCGTTTCCCGTTCGAACGGCGGCAGTGATGCCGACTTGTAACCGCTCCCTGGCATCGTCGGTGCGTCCAACCTTTGCGAGTGTTTGTGCCGCCATGAAATATCCGGGTACATAATCCGGGTGGTCTTTTGCCAACTGATCAAATTCAGCCAGTGCCTGTTCGGTTTGTCCGGAGCCTGAGTACTCCATCGCAAGCCCATAGCGGGCGAAGCTGTCCATGGGGTTTTGCGCCAATATCTCCTGCAACATGGCTAATTTGTTCATCGGCTCCTCTTCAAATGGCATTGGGATGGAGTACAAGATTTGCGTAATTGCTCACAATTGCCGAAACTGGGATCAGCCCTACTACGCGCAGATCTGCCCAGAGGAGATTCTAATTGCTGGCGGCATCCGTTTCGTTCGGGCGTGATTTGTAATTGAAAGGGAACAGAGTTTCATGGATTTTGCCGGCCAGCCGTTACCTACCCGCACCAGAGCCGAATCTGAGTCTGAGATGACCGAGTTGATCCTGCCGAACGACACCAACACGCTCGGCAACCTGCTCGGTGGCAGGCTGATGCACTTTATTGACCTGGTCGGCGCCATGGCAGCTTATCGCCATTCGCGAACGCACGTTGTCACGGCGTCAATGGATCACATTGACTTCATTGCTCCAGTGCACGTTGGAGACCTGCTGATTCTAAAATCTTCCATGAACCGCGCTTTCAACACATCTATGGAAGTCGGCGTGAAAGTCTGGGTTGAGAATACGATTGCGGGAGTGCACCGCCACGTTGCGTCAGCTTATCTGACTTTTGTCGCAATCGATTCGCAAGGGCGCAGGGTCCCCGTTCCACAATTGGTGCCCGCCAATGACGAAGAGGCTCGTCACTACGAAGACGCTGGCCGGCGCCGCAAGCATCGTGAGCGCGAACGCGAGCGCAAACTTGCCGGACTCCCGGAAGAAAACGGGCTCGCTGATCCGCGCAGCAAGTAACGAGAACAGGCCATCGGAATTTCAGCCTCGCCGAGGCTAACGAAGATCAGGAAAAGGATTCGATACATTATGGGACACATGCCAACTCCTCCCGCGCCGCAGCCGTTGCCCGGCGTCGCAAACATCATCGCCATCGGTTCAGGCAAAGGAGGCGTGGGGAAGACCACGCTGTCGGTCAACGTTGCGGTGGCACTGTCGAAACTTGGATATCGCGTGGGTTTGATCGACGCCGATATCTATGGTCCCAATGTCCCGCTCATGTTGGGCTCGAGCGCTCAACCGCGAGTAAAAGAGAACAACCAGATCGAGCCGAATACTGCCCACGGCATCAAGGTCATCTCCATTGGATTCATTTCTCCGGGAGACAAGCCTCTGGTAATGCGTGGTCCTATGCTCCACCAGATTATTCGTCAATTCCTGCAGCAAGTGGATTGGGGTGAACTCGACTTTCTGCTGGTCGATCTGCCGCCCGGCACCGGGGATGTTGTTATATCGCTGGTCCAGACTGTTCCGCTGACCGGTGCTGTGGTCGTCTCTACTCCGTCCGATGTTGCGCTGCAGGACGCGCGCAAAGCTCTCGAGATGTTCCACCAGGTGAACGTGGAAGTCCTGGGCATTGTCGAGAACATGAGTCATTTCACCTGCCCGCATTGCCATGAAGTGATCGATATTTTTGCGCGCGGCGGCGCCGATCGTATGGCCACGCAGTTCAAAGTGCCATTCCTTGGTTCGATCGAACTGGTCCCCGGTATTCGTGAAGGCGGCGACACAGGCATGCCCGTCGCTCTCGGTGGCCCCGGCTCTGCTTTAGGCAAAGAGTTCTTTGCCGTGGCGGAGAGAATCGCGGAAAGCGCGAAGGCACAGTCGGCAAAGGCCGAGAACATTATCGAGATCAACTAAGAGAATTGGCGTGGGCGCGAAGCGGATCTAACCACCCGCAATGTGCTCCCGCTGGTTGACGCTCGCGCGCAAATCCCCTACCCGACTCTGGTATGTTGGTTGGCATCGGGAGAGGTGCGGATCTTGGACGACCAGGTTCTGGGGATGCTTCGCGGCCAGATTGGCAGCATTGTCCTTGGCACTATTTTCCTGTTTATCGGGCTGGCCTCGTGTGCGACGGCGGCAATCCGCGGCCGAAGTCAATTGCGCATCCTGGTGTGGTTTGGAGTTTTCAACGCCATGTATGGTGCGCGCATCCTGGCGCAGTCATCCGCGGTATCGAAAGCGTTCCCAGGATTGTTTGGCAGGGATAGCTCCTATTTCATAGCAATCGTCACTTATCTCATCATCATTCCCGCATTGTTTTTCTGGACGGAACTAAGCGTCGGCAACCTTCGCCTGATCTTGCGGATCACGATAGCGGTGGCGGTAATCATCGGCATGCTTGGGGTGGGTTCGATCTTCTTTACCAAGTCGCCGTATACCTTCATACCGCTGAACAATGCATTGGTGATCTGGGCTTTGCTGGTGGTTGGCGTTGTGAACGCCGTTCCATCGCTGGCCAGGAAATACCTCTACGTTCAAAGCCGGATATCGACCATTGGAACGTTGGTGCTTGCGGTCGCGGTCCTCTATACCAACCTGAAAGACTTCTTCCACCTCCCCTACCCTCCGTACTTTGAACCGCTTGCCTTTGCCGTCTTCGTTTTTTCTCTGGGATACGTGGCTGCAGAGCGCATTTTCTCGGATCAGCGCCGGTTGCTGTCGATAGAGAACGAACTTGCCATCGCACGCGAAATACAGAATTCAATCCTCCCGAACTCCGTGCCCGAACTGGCGAATCTTCGCATCAGTGCGGCATACCAGCCGATGACAGCGGTAGCTGGCGATTTTTATGAATTCATTCCCGTGGACCAGAACCATGCCGGCTTTCTGATCGCGGACGTTTCCGGACACGGCGTACCTGCGGCCCTGATCGCAGCGATGATCAAAGTTGCGATGCAGTCGGTGATCAGCTGCGCCGACGATCCTGCCGAGGTAATGCGGCGCTTGAATGAAATCCTGTCGAGCCAGCTTCGCAGCCAGTTTGTTACCGCTGCCTACCTGTGGCTCGATACTTCGACGCGGAAAGCACTGTACTCCGCCGCTGGGCACCCACCTCTTCTTTTCTGGCGAGACGGAAGGATGGAACGCGTCGAAAGTAACGGACTCCTCTTCGGCGTTATGCCGGATTCGTTATATCCCGTTTGCGAGTTGTCGTTTCATGCCGGCGACCGATTTCTGCTTTATACCGACGGCGTGACCGAACCGGAGAATGTGGCTGGCGTTCCCTTTGGCGATCAGCGGCTGGAGCAAATTGTGAAGACCAACATTTCTCGCTCCGCTGCCGAGCTATCAGAGGTGCTTCTCGGAGATTTGCGAACCTGGCAGCAAGGATCCGTTTCTCAGCAGGACGACATCACGCTCCTGATGATCGACGTTGTTGAGACGCAGTGCGAGACGAGAGTGCCTGTCCCCGATGCAGCAGCTTTTACCTGAATCAGGGTTTAAGGTCGAAAAACGTTGTGAGGCGAGTCGCTGATCTTGTTGCAAGCAAAAGCTTATAAGTCGAGGGCACTCAGCTTCCTTGACACTGCTTTTAGAGCTTTCTAGAATTAAACAGGAGTACTCTGCCCATTCGCAGCGCATCATCTTGCGGATGTTCAGTTTGGGTTATCCATTATGCCTTCGGAACTGCGCATCAGTCCTCGGGAACGTCTCGTGTTGACCGCCGTCGCTGAAGCCTATATTGCGACGGGAGAACCTGTGTCGTCGCAGGCGGTGGCGCAACGCTTTGGAAGTAAAGAGGGAATGAGTTCCGCAACCATCCGAAATGTGATGGCGAACCTTGGAGACTCGGGTCTGCTGGAGCAACCACATACCTCTGCCGGACGTATCCCTACGGCGCGGGGATTTCGGTTCTACGTGGAACAACTCAGCGGATACGCTCGGCTTTCTCCGGTTACGCTCTCGCAGGAACGACGCGATCAGATTGAAGACAGCTTTGCCGGGGTCAACAGCAGCCAGCAATTTCTGGAGCGCACCTCCCACGTGCTGGCCCTGCTATCGAGTGGAGTTGGTGTTGCAGTGGCTTCCGGAACGGAAGCTCATTCGCTAGAGCACATTCACTTCACCCGCCTTACCCCTGGGCGCGTGCTGGCTGTGCTCGTCACGATGGCCGGAGCGGTATTGGATCGTGTCCTGGTGCTTGACCATGAGCTCAGCCATACGGAACTTGAAGTGGCAGCACGGTTTCTGAATGAGAATTTTCATGGCTGGTCGATTGAAAAGATCCGTCTTGAACTCACCCGTCGACTTGAGGTTGAGCGCAATGAGTTTGATCGCTTGATGAGTTCTGTCCGGGAGCTATGCCGCAAAGGTGCTTTCAGCAGCGATATGTCTGAGCAGAGCATCTTTGTGGAAGGTGTGGGCAATCTTGTTACCAGCGAGATGGATCGGGATCGTCTGCGCCAGTTGCTGGTTGCATTGGAAGCCAAGGAACGGTTGATCGAATTGCTGAATGCCTATGTCGATGCGCGCCAGCAGGCTGTGCGCGTCGTTGTCGGACTCCAGGAGTCCATTCCTGATATGGAAAACATTGTTTTGTTCGGAGCACCCGTCAGGCTTGGTGCAGAGAGTTTTGGAACAGTAGCCGTGATAGGCCCGACCCGCATCCAGTATCAGGAGACGATTAACGCAGTGTCGTTCATTGCGCAGCTGTCTGATCGGATTCTTCAGGTGCCACAATAGTTAAGGATGGCAAGCCCGGGCAGGCAGACGCCGGTGCTGCGTTCAATCCCCCCAAATCTATGAGAGATATTTTTTCGAAGGTACGCATGGCTACCACAGGCAAGATGACAGACGAGCAGCTTGAGACTTTGCAGAACACCGATCCGGTTTCGGATCCCGCGGACAGTCCTACGGTGGACAGCTCGAGCAGTGACCCCATAACCAGCCCGGAGATGGTAATGTCCGGCGAGAACGCGCTTGAAGAAATTGAGCGGTTGAAGGGCGAGCGTGACCAGCTTCTCGATCGCCTCGCTCGTTTGCAGGCCGAGTTTGACAATGCGCGCAAGCGCGAGACCCGAGAACGCGCCGAGTTCCGCGATTACGCGACAGGGAATACTGTCGAACAATTCCTGCCCGTACTCGACAATTTCCAACTCGCGTTGAATGCGAATGGCTCCGCCGATCAGTTGCGCAATGGCGTCGAATTGATCGTTAAGCAGATGGAAGAGGCTCTGAAGTCATTGAACGTTTTGCCGATTGAGACAGTCGGACAGGAATTCAACCCCCGTTTGCATGAGGCACTCGGAACGGTGGAGACAGTGGACGTCCCGGACCAGCACATCGTGGAAGAGATTCGCCGGGGCTATCGCATTCGCGAGCGCTTGCTTCGTCCGGCTTTGGTTCGCGTAGCACATAATCCGCAGCAGAAAGAAGCATGAGCAGAACAGATAAAGTGGCTAAAACCGATTTTTACGAATTACTGGGAGTCTCCCGCGATGCGTCTGATCAGGAGATCAAGACGGCGTATCGCAAACTCGCCATGCAGCATCACCCAGATCGAAACCCGGATAACCCCGGTGCCGAAGACAAGTTCAAGGAGGCGAGTGAGGCCTACCAGGTCTTGTCTGACTCGGATAAGCGCGCAGCATACGACCGGTATGGGCACGCCGCATTCGGCGGCGGTGGCGGTGGCAATCCTTTCGCCGGTGCACAGGATATCGGTGACATCTTCGGCGATTTCTTCGGCGAAATGTTCAATGTCGGGGGAAACTCCGGCAGACGGCCTTCGCGCGTGCAGCGGGGTCAAGACATCCGCTTTGATCTGACGCTGGAGTTTATCGATGCAGCCTTCGGTAAAGAATCGGATATCGACATTCGCCGGCTCGAGATTTGCAGCGATTGCCACGGCACGGGCACCGCAAGCGGCCGAGGCCCGGTGAATTGCCCACAGTGCCAGGGTCGCGGACAGGTCCGCTTCCAACAGGGATTCTTTTCGATTGCACGAACCTGTCCTGGATGCTCCGGCACCGGTACCGTGATTTCCGATCCTTGCTCGACGTGCAAAGGTGACACACGTGTGCATCGGGAACATACGATTCATGTCAGCATCCCGGCTGGCGTCGAGGACGGCACACGTATTCGCTATCAGGGAGAAGGCGATGCTGGGCGCTCAGGTGGGCCCAAGGGCGATCTCTACATCTTCCTGAAGGTGAAGGCTCACGAATTCTTTGAGCGGGATGGCAACGACCTCCACTGCGTGCTCCCGATTTCGTTCCCGCAAGCAGCATTGGGTGACGAACTGGATATTCCCACGCTCGAGGGCAGCACCAAGCTCAAAATTCCTGAAGGCACCCAGAGTGGGAAGGAATTTCGCATCCGCTCCAAGGGTGTTCCATTTCTCAACGAGCATGGCCGCGGAGATTTGATCGTCCAGGTGATGGTGCAGACGCCGAAGAAGTTGAACAAGGTGCAGCGTGAACTTGTAAGGCAACTCGCCGACACGCTCACTGTGGAAAACACGCCAACGTCTCGAGGGCTATTCGAGAAAATGAAGGGACTCTTCAGTTAGAGCAGGGAAGAATTTGAGGAAACCACGAGACCGCCGCCAACTGCGCCGGTCTCATTTCTTTTGGCACTGATTACTCCAGCATGGCAGCGACAACGGAGAGGGCAACGATGGCCGCCGTCTCGGCTCGCAGGATGCGCGGACCAAGGCTCACGGGCTTCCAACCTTCAGCATCCAGCAACGCAGCTTCCTCAGGGGCCCACCCGCCTTCAGGACCGATTGCCAAACGGATCGCAGGAATCTCATCCCCGGCTCCGTCCATTAAATTCGAGACCGCCTGGCGGAGGGTGGTGCTGCGCTCCTGCTCTGCCAGAACTAAACGAGCCGACCCCGGAGTATCTTGCGCCGCCAATTTGAGAGGGACGGCGTTTTCAACCGCAGGAACATCGCAGCGTCGCGATTGCTGGGCCGCCTCATGCGCAATGCGCCGCCATCGCTCTACCCGCTTCTCCGCCGCCAGGGCTAAATGTTTTTCCGTCCGCCTCGCCAGAACCGGGACAATGCGCTCCACGCCAAGTTCCGTCGCCTTCTCGATGGCCCACTCCATCCGATCGAACTTGAAGACCGACAGAAGCAGCGTGACCGGGAGTGCGGGATCGGCAGTAACCTCGGCGAGAAGATTGAAGCGAACCTCGTCAGGAGAAATACTGGCGATCACTGCGTGCCACACGTGTCCCCCGGCAACGATCTCGTATTCCATCCCCGTCTGCGCACGCAGCACGCGCACCAGGTGTCCTGCCTGTTCGCCCTTCAGTAATGCTGTGGCCTCATCCCACTGATCGGCGATCCAGCGGCGTCTTGTCATGCGAATCTCTTTCTTGAACAGCTATTAACTAATCAGCTTATTCCCAAAAACAATTCAGGGGACGCTTGTCGCGTCCCCCGGTTGTACTTCAGAAATCCTCTTGCCTAAGGATTACTTTTTCTTTGTAGCTTTCTTGGCTGCCTTCTTGGCGGGTGCTTTCTTGGCTGCTTTCTTTGTGGCCATGTTGTCTATTCTCCCTTTTTTTCGATTTGCATCGAATCTGCAACACGAGTGTTGCAGTTACGGAAGGTATATGGTTCTTGAAAAACAGTGTCAAGAAAAAAATGAAATTTCGTATGACACTTCTTGGTCTGTGAATCGAAAAAATCAACGAAGCCCTGTTTTGAAACTTTGCTGAGAACCAACTTTTCAGTCATTTCATCGAACATGAAAAACGAGAATCGGTTCTCATTTTTCTTTCTCGAGTGAGTTTGCTTCTTCATACGAAGGCTTGTTATCTTCGTTCGGCTGAGAAGGATTCTCTCGTCGCGCATCCAACATACATGGCACTCTTGTTCTCGAGTGCGGGCGATTGAGGCTGTTGTTACCCAGTATTCATGAGGTTTTGCAAGATGAATGAAATTGTTATCGTCTCCGCTGTTCGAACCCCGGTCGGGAAATTTCAAGGATCCTTATCCGACTTCTCTGCGGTTCAACTTGGATCGCTCGTAGTCCGCGAAGCAGTTGCCCGGGCAGGCATCGAGGCGGCATCGATCGATGAATGCATCATGGGCAACGTTGTTTCTGCGGGCCTTGGACAGAATCCTGCCCGCCAGGCTGCCCTCAAGGGTGGGTTGCCTCCCGAAGTAAGCGCGATGACCCTCAATAAAGTTTGCGGGTCAGGCTTGAAGGCCGTCGCCCTCGCTGCGCAATCCATTCAGACTGGCAACGCGGACATTGTGTTGGCGGGAGGAATGGAATCGATGAGCAACGCTCCCTACCTGCTTCCACAGGGTCGCAACGGCTTCCGCATGGGCAACGCCGTCGTGGTTGATTCCATGATCCAGGATGGTCTGTGGGACGCCTTCTACGACTACCACATGGGAATCACCGGTGAGAATGTGGCTGAAAAATATGGCATCAGCCGAGAAGAGCAGGATGCCTACGCTCTGAATTCTCATCGCAAGGCAGCAGCCGCCGCACGCGAAGGAAGGTTCACGGCGGAAATTTTGCCGGTCGAGTTGCCGTCAAAGAAAAAAGGTGGGGAGCCCACCATCTTCGCCCACGATGAATCCGTCCGCGAGTCCGCGAGCATGGAAGCACTACGCGCACTTAAGCCAGCTTTCAAGAAAGATGGGACCGTAACCGCCGGCAATGCTCCCGGTGTGAATGACGGAGCAGCAGCGGTCGTCGTCATGACAGAACAGCGCGCACGTGACCTTGGCCGCCAACCTCTCGCCCGCATTCGCGCACAGGCTTCGAGCGGTGTCGATCCAAAATGGGTCATGCTTGCCCCCATTACCGGCGTGCGAAAGGTACTCGAACGGGCAGGATGGTCTATCGACAGCGTGGATCTTTTTGAATTGAACGAGGCCTTCGCAGTCCAGGCGGTGGCATTGACGCGTGAACTTGGTATCTCCGAAGAGAAGCTCAACGTGAACGGCGGTGCCGTGGCATTGGGGCATCCCATCGGGGCAAGCGGCGCTCGCTGCCTGGTAACCATGCTGCATGAGATGATTCGCCGCGACGTGCATCGTGGCGTCGTATCACTTTGCCTCGGCGGCGGAAACTCCGTCGCGATGGCTGTCGAACGCTAGACGATTCTGAGTGGAGCCCGGATCTCGACCCGGGCTCCACGTCGCGAATCCTGGTCTTGCTAATCCGTACCGCCTGCCCTCGACTCATAGCGAATGCAATTTATCTCGCTCCGGCGAACCTTCGGTGTACGCTGGATGCGACCCGAATTGTTCAAGGAGTTTTACATGAAATCCGCAGCCATGTTGCGCGCGGCTTGGTTCACCCTGTTCATTTCTGCCGCATGCGGAGTTGGCTCAGCGGCAGATACTCCAAAAGTCTCAGTCGAAAAAGAGCAGAACGGTTTTGTCATGCGAAGGGGGGACGAGACGCTGCACGTCACGGTGTGCAGCCCCACCCTTCTGCACGTTGTTGCAGGACCCGGCGATCCCAAATCTTCTTCGCCGCAGGCTCCGTGGATTGTTGCCAACTGTCCCACTACTTCCTTCGAATTCACCACAGGAGAGAAGGAAGACGTGCTTTCCACCTCCGCTCTTCGCCTGGTTTTGAAGCTTGAAAATGGGGCGATGACGATCCGGCTTCCCAATGGCGACAAACTTCTCGAGGAGTATTTCAATCGGCCGCGCCGGTATATGCCGGTCGTTCTGAACGGTGAAAAGGTCTACCAGGTAAGCGAGCAATTCATGCCGTTGCCGGAAGAAGGCATCTATGGTCTGGGCCAACACCAATCGGGAGATTTCAATTATCGCGGTGCGGTGGTCCCGCTGGCGCAGCAAAACACGGATGTGGCACTGCCATTCCTCATCTCGACCACCGGCTATGGAATTCTTTGGAACACCGCATCGAAATCGTGGTTTGACAATCGTTTTCCAACCGTCATGAAGTTCACGGCGGAGGCAGGCGATGCAGTCGATTTTTATTTCGTCTATGGCCCGGAAATGGACTCCATCGTCCATCAATATCGTGAACTCACCGGCCACGCTCCCCTATTCCCAAAGTGGGCCTACGGATTCTTCCAATCGAAGGATCGCTACAAATCCGCCCAGGAACTGCTGGACGTTGCGCAGAAATACCGGTCACAGCATGTTCCGCTCGATGCAGTGGTGCAGGACTGGTTCTGGTGGGCGAAACGAGGCGATACGGAATACGCCGAGAGTTATCTCAAGCCCCACCCCGATGTTCCAGGCGCAATCCAAAAGCTGCATGAACAAAATGTGTACGCCATGATTTCCGTGTGGGCGGTGCTGGATGTGACCTCCAACACGTACAAGGAGATGAAGGCAAAGAACCAGATCATCCCTGACACGCCGCTCTACGATCCCACCAATCCTGCGGCCCGGGATGCTTTCTGGAATCTGTTGATCGGCAAAGTATTTGCGCAGGGATGGGATGCGTTCTGGCTGGACAGTTCAGAACCGGAAACATTTGAGGGTGACGGCGACGCTGCTCTCTTCGACAAGCAACTCGCAATTGGAAGCGGCGCTCGTTACACGAATATCTTCCCGCTCATGCACACCGGCAACATTTACGAGCACTGGCGGCAGACGACGCAGAAGAAGCGGGTCTTCCTGCTCACACGCTCGGCTTTTCTCGGACAGCAGCGTCAAGCCACGACAGTATGGTCGGGCGACGTGATCGGAACCTTCCACACATTCGCCCACCAGATTCCGGCAGGCCTCAACTTCTCGCTGTCCGGCGAGCCGTACTGGACAAGCGACATCGCGGGCTATGGCTGGCCCATGGAACGGGATACGCGCGATCCCCGGTATCAGGAACTCTATGCACGTTGGTACCAGTTCGGGACCTTCTGCCCGGTTTTCCGCACGCACGGTCATCGATCCAACGACACCAACGAGGTCTTCTCCTACGGCCCCGTCACACCCATCCTCGTGAATTACGACAAGCTGCGCTACCGGCTTATGCCATACATTTACTCGTTGGCGTGGCGTGTCACGAACGATGACTACACCATGCAACGTGCCCTGGTGATGGACTGGCGCACGAACGAAAAGGTCCGCGACATTGGCGATGAGTTCATGTTTGGCCCAGCCTTCCTCGTCAGCCCCGTGACGCTCGAGGGCGCCACCAGCCGATACGTGTATTTGCCTCCAGCAACTTCGTGGTACGACTTCTGGACTGGGGAAAAGCTCGCCGGAGATCAGCGCATCCTTTCGCCGGCTCCGGTTGAACGCATTCCCCTCTATGTTCGCGCCGGATCCATTCTCCCCATGGGACCCGAGATCGAATACGCAACCCAGAAGCCAGCCTCTCCCATCGAGTTGAGGATCTATTCCGGGGCCGACGGGAATTTCGAACTCTATTCAGACGAGGGCGACAGCTACAACTACGAAAAGGGAGCTCACGCAGCCATCCCCATTCTCTGGAATGATGCTGCGAACACACTCACTATCGGCAAACGCTCCGGCAGCTACCCTGGAATGGAAGGCGATGTTGTTTTCCATGTTGTGGTGGTCGGTCCGCATCATGGAGCCGGGCAGGAAATCGCCGCCTCAGCGTCTATCGACAAGGAAGTACGTTATAGCGGTGACCTCGTGACGGTGACAGTGAAATAGAAATCCAGCCGCGTGACCATCCGGCTGGCAGTCCGAAGGCCTTGGTCAATCGTTGGTCGTGGAAAGCGATTGGATCAGGCTATCGGCTTCCACCATTGAGGCATCGATGCTGGTGGTGAGGTCGGCAACATCCCCCTGGATGTTAACGGTTGTGCCCTTGAGTGAGCCAATCGCGCGCGCATTCAGGTTGTGCTTCAGGAAGAGAACCTGGTCGTGGAAGCTCTTCAGCACCGGCGCCATTTTTTCTTCTGTCCGGTGCATGGAGCGGATGTACGCGGCTTCCTTCGTGCGTGAGTCGCGGAGCATTTGTGTGCTTTGAGCACGAAGCTTGGCATTTCCCATCTGCTTGATCTCGCCTTGCCATTCCTTGAACAGATCATTGCTTACCTGGTCGATAGAGTCGATGCGATTGTGGAGCTTCGTCGCCTGGTCGTTCGCCTTCTCATATTCTGAATTCAGACGCTTGTAGGATTTCTCCAGCGACCCGCCCTGGAATCCCGTTAGCTCCTGAAAAGACTCCATCGTAGTCTTGATCTGTTCCTTGGTTTCCTGCTGGTCCTTCCTCGCATCCTTTACTCGCGAGATCAGGATGTCCCGCTTCTGCTTGCCCAGCGTACTCATGGTCTTGTAGTAAGCCCGAGTGCAGCCTGCAAGCGAGGCTAGCAGGACGCAGAGAGAAACCGCGCGGTAGAAAGAATTTGTCGGCACGAAAACATTGTAATGGGCGGTTCGAGGGGGAGCCTTCCACAAGTCAGCAAATTGGTTGTACCGGCTCAAACTCTTGGCGCAGAATCCCACGGCAATGCTCAAATTGTTTTTTGAATAGCCACATTCGGTCGAGGATCTCTTCCTTACTGATCGTCCGCGGCAACCATATTCGTCCGGGAACATTCCATCATTCAAGGGTGTTCAAATCACGATTCTCCTCAAACCGAAATCAAAATCCACGCGTGACGGAAAATGGATCGGCCTACGAGCAGGCCTGATTGCTCTTGCTGCCATACTTTTCATCCTTGTTCCGGCTCGTTTGGCTTGGCAGTCGCGCCACAAGGCGACTTCAATCGACAGTCCGGCAGCTAGCGCGCCTGCTTCCAGCTCAGCCTTGTCCGATAGTAAAGGTCATCTGGAACCTACGCTTTTGTATGCCCACAATCTGATGTTGCGAAAAGGCCCGGACTTTCGGATCTACATACGCTGGATCAGGGGGCAGATGCTTCGCACCCATGCAAATGTAAATCCATCCTTCGACGACTCCGACTCCTTCGTCCTCTTCATTGAGAAGGGAATCATTCACGCGAACATCGGGGATATCAGTAACTACCTCAATGCCGTTATTCCAAAAGATGCTCCGCTCAAAAACATCTCCATTCAGCCGCAAGGAGAATTGCTTAAGCTGCATGGAACGTTACACAAAGGAGTGCCTATTCCCGTGGAGTTGATCGGCGAGGTATCCGCGCTGCCCGACGGTCGCGTGCAGTTCCGCGCCACAAAAATTAATGTGCTCAAGATTCCGATGAAGGGAATTTTAGGCGGGTTTCATATTCAGCTTTCTGACCTGGTTCATGAGAGCAATACTCCCGGCGTTCAAATCAGCGGCGATACACTTCTCTTCGATACGCAGAAGTTGCTCCCCCCGCCGCACATCCGAGGCCATCTCACATCCATTCGAGTGCGCGTGCCGGATCTTGAGGTGATGTACGGAGGCGCCCCCCAGGATGAGACCAAGTTGGCGCAGTGGCACAATTTTCTCCGGCTTCGTGGCGGAACGTTGGACTTCGGCAAGCTTACGATGCACGACGTCGATCTCACCATGATCGACGCCTCCGATGATCCGTGGTTCGACCTTGATCTCGTTCACTACCAGGACCAGCTCGTGAATGGGTACACCCGGATGACAGCGGAAAAAGGGCTGGAGATTTATATGCCTGACCTGGATGGGCGCAATCTGAAAAAGGCGAGCTCCAGCGTTCCTCTCGCTTGGCTCAAGAACCGCAAGACCGCCTTGCCGTCCGACATTCCCGTCAAGCGCGGACCCTAATCAGCTCCAATAGCTGCGATCGAGCGTGCGGTATTGGATAGCCTCTGCTATATGCGAGACGTTGAGCGCCTCGGTGCCTTCAAGATCGGCAATCGTCCGCGCAACTTTCAGGATGCGATCATGCGCGCGGGCACTCAGGCCCTGCTGCTGCATTGCGCGCTCCAACAAACGCTCAGCATCAGGAGCGAGCTCGCAGAAGAGCCGGATCTGCCGTGTCCCCATCTGCGCATTTGAATAGATCTTTTCTTTAGCGGAAACGAACCGCAAACGCTGCCGCTCTCTTGCTGCTAGAACGCGGTCGCGAATTTCCTTCGAACCTTCGCTTGCCGCGCCAGAGCGCAGTTCTTTGTACTGAACGGCAGGCACTTCAATGTGGATGTCAATGCGATCGAGCAGCGGGCCGGAAACTTTCGAGATGTAGCGTTGAATCATTGGCGGAGTGCAACGGCATTCCCGGGATTTGTCGTTGAAGTATCCGCAGGGACAGGGATTCATCGCCGCCGCCAGCATGAAGCGCGCAGGAAAGCTCAGCGACATGGAGGCGCGAGCGATCGTGACCGTCCCATCCTCCAGCGGTTGCCTCATAACCTCCAGCACGTTCCGCGGAAACTCCGGAAGCTCATCCAGAAAGAGCACCCCGTTGTGAGCGAGCGAAACTTCGCCCGGGCGCGGAATAGCGCCGCCACCAATCAACCCTGCGTCAGAGATGGTGTGATGCGGTGATCGGAATGGTCTCTGTGTTACCAGGCCGGCATCGGCATCCAGCACTCCCGCGACGGAATGAATCTTGGTCGTCTCCAGAGCTTCTTCAAAACTGAGAGCCGCGAGAATCGACGGAAGGCGCTTGGCAAGCATCGTCTTGCCGGACCCCGGAGGCCCGATCATCAGAATGTTGTGGCTGCCCGCCGCTGCGATCTCCAGCGCACGCTTTGAACTCTGCTGTCCACGCACATCCTTGAAGTCGAGCGAAAAATGCTGAAGCTCACCCAGCAGCGCTTCAGTCTCAATCCGAAAGGCCGCGGTTGTGATGCCGCCATTCGCCGCCGCATTCAGCAACTCGCGAACCTGGATCAGCGTCGTCACGGGATAAACATTCACGCCTTCTACCACAGCCGCCTCGGCAGCGTTCGCCGCAGGCAGAATCAGATTCGCAATGCCCCGCTCACGGGCGGCAATAGCAACCGGGAGCATCCCCGGCACCGAGCGAACTCCTCCGTCCAGTCCAAGTTCGCCTACCAGCAGAAACTGCGTCATGTCGCGAAGCTGCAAGGCCCCGTAGGCGCCCAGGATTCCAATGGCCATCGGCAGATCGAAGCCCGCCCCCTCTTTCTTCAGGTCAGCGGGCGCCAGATTAATCGTGATCTGCGTAGGCGGAATATCAAAACCGGAATTCTTGATGGCCGCCCGCACCCGGTCGCGGCTTTCGCGCACCGCAGCATCGGGAAGGCCGACGGTGTGGAAGCGGTCCTCCGTCGTCTTGATGCCGGAAAAGTCCACCTCGACATCGATAATGCTCGCGTCGATGCCGTAAACGGCAGCACTGAGTGACTTGAAAAGCATTCTTTCTGTTTCCAGTTTGGTGCGCCGATTGTAGCACCGGGAGGACGGTCAACTCTGTGATCCAAGTACCAAAGGCAACGATCTCCCTCTGACCGCGGAGCATTTAAGCGATTTGTCATCCGACCGACAAGCTTCTCTGATAAACATGGAACACCGCCGCTCGATCGTTTATCCGGGCGACGGCTCACAACTATGTTGACTGCCTTTATTCGGTACGAAGACGGACGCACGGAGAGATCGGCCGATCTGGCAGTGATTTCCGAGGCGTTTCACCAGCCATCTACGAGCTTCTGGTTAGACGTTCTTGCTCCTGCCGCACCGGACTACGCCCTCCTGCGCGAGCTTTTCGGGTTTCACGAACTGGCCGTGGAGGATGTTGAGAAGGAAGTGCAGCGTCCCAAGCTGGAGAGCTATGCGATGGTCGGCGACGCGCTCAAAAGGGAGTATTTCTTCCTGGTGATTCACGGGCCTGACCTCGACCCCGATCCCGAATGTCTCTTTCAGACGACAGAACTCGACATCTTCTTCTCCGAACGTTACATGGTTACTTATCACGATGATCCGATGATGTCTGTCAATGAGCTGCTGGCACGAGTGGAGACAAATCCTGCAGCAAGCCTCAATCAGGGCATCGACATTATGCTTTACGACCTGCTCGACAGGCTGGTCGACAAGTATGCTCCCATCCTCGACGACTTCCAGGAGACGCTCGACAAGCTCGAAGACGAAGCCATCGAGAGCCCACCATCGGAATTTCTCGTTACCATCTCCGATCGCAAGACGGAGTTGCTCAACCTTCGCCGCATCATGACGCAGCAGCGTGACGTGCTGGGCCAGTTGACACGCGGCGAGGTACCCTTCATTCGCGAGTTGTCGCGCATTTACTTCCGCGACGTGCTCGACCACCTGCAGCGAGAAGTTGAAACCATCGATATCTATCGGGACCTGCTCATGGGATGCCGCGACATATATATGTCCAGCATCAACAACGACCTCAATAAGATCATGAAAACGCTGGCCATCATCAGCGTGGTGACTCTGCCTCTCACCGTAATCACCAGCTTCTTTGGAATGAACTTCGCAGACACCATTCCTGGTTTTACGCGTCCACTTACATTCGTAATCGCGATGATCGCCATGCTGCTGCTCCCCTTCGTCCTGGTAGTTCTTTTCCGCAAGAAGGATTGGCTATAGACGCTTTAGCCGTCGATTCTGCGCAGCGCAGGCATCTGCTCTAGAATAGAGAGCCGTGAAGACCAGCCTGTTTGATCTGTTCAAAGTCGGGATCGGCCCATCCAGTTCTCACACCATGGGACCTATGCGGGCCGCGCGCCGTTTCGCCGCGGAATTGCAAAGGTCAAACATTCTTGGGAGCGTCAGGCGCATTCACGTCGATCTCTATGGATCGCTCGCGCTTACCGGCATGGGTCACGGAACAGACCGCGCCATTCTCCTTGGGCTTGCGGGCGAGGAGCCGAGCACGATCGATCCCGCCTCCATCGAGCGCATCATTCTTGAGATTCGTAATTCCCAAACGCTCTTACTCATTGGGCAGCACAAGATCACGTTCGTTGAGGCGAATGATCTCCTTTTTCACCGCGACCAGATGTTCCCTCCGGAATCCACCACGCAGCACCCAAACGGAGTTCGCTTCGGCGCGTTTGACAGCGAAGGGAAAAAGCTTCTTCAACACGTGTATTTCTCCATCGGAGGAGGATTCATTGTTGCCGATGGTGAGCCTCCGGCATCGAGTTCAGAAGTTTCCGTGCCCTTTTCCTTTACCAGCGCGGACGAACTGCTGGAGATGGCCAAAGATAACGACCTCGCAATCTGGGAACTGATGATTGCCAACGAATGCGTGCTGAAGAAGGGCGTGGAAGCACCGGCAAGGGTGCGTGAAGGAATCTTTCACATCTGGGATGTCATGCAGCGTTGCATTCAGCGTGGCATGGAGACAGAAGGCATACTGCCCGGAGGTCTGAACGTCCGGCGTCGTGCGCATCGCCTCGCAGAGCGACTCAAGGCGAAAGAAGCGGAAGGCAAAATCACGGATCCGTTGGCGCCGCTCGACTGGGTAACCGTGTATGCAATGGCAGTAAACGAGGAGAATGCCGCAGGTGGCCGCGTCGTCACCGCTCCGACAAATGGTGCGGCTGGCGTTGTTCCTGCGGTTGCACTCTACTACCGCAATTTCATCGACGGAGCAGATGACGAAGGCATCCTCCGCTATTTCCTTACGTCTGCGGCGATCGGCATTCTCTATAAAGAGAATGCTTCGATCAGCGGCGCGGAGGTCGGCTGCCAGGGTGAGGTAGGTGTTGCCTGCTCCATGGCGGCGGGAGGACTAGCTGCGGCTCTCGGCGGATCAAACGCAGAGGTGGAACACGCTGCGGAGATCGGGATGGAACACAACCTCGGGATGACCTGCGACCCCATCGGCGGCCTGGTGCAGATTCCGTGCATCGAGCGCAATGCGATGGGAGCGGTAAAGGCTGTGCACGCATGCCGTCTGGCCCTGCATGAGACCGAGGGACACAAGGTTTCGCTCGATCAGGTCATCCGCACCATGTACCTCACCGGTCTGGATATGCAGTCGCGCTACAAAGAGACATCACTCGCGGGACTTGCCCTGAATGTGATCGAGTGCTGAGGGCTGCTCGCATTCCCGGGCGACAGAACTCCAACTGCCGTATTAAGCAGGATGGGTTCCTGAATTTTCGAGAGTGTTTTAGACCTTGACGAGAGGCAGTACCCGGCGTCGGGCGTCGAGATTCTTGCTTGAGCGAGAAGTCATTCGGTCACTGCGATGCACGATGCTCAACTTTTCACGTTCCAGAATCTTTCGCGCCTGGCAGCGTGCATGGTTGGCCCACGGTCCGACCGGATCCAGCTTGACGTACGCGGTCCAGTGGGTGAGTGCGCGCCGCCGTTCTCCAGTCCGCTCATAGGCCAGAGCGAGGTTATAGTGTGCATCGGCATAGTTTGCCGCGGCACGGATGGCGGTGCGGTAGGCAACAATTGCTTCGGGCAAACGCTGCAGCTCATCCAGCACGTTGCCAAGATCGAAAAACGCGAGCGCATATCCCGGATCGGACTCCGTAGCGCGGCGGTATAACTGCTCGGCTCGAGTGAAATGATGCTGGTTGTAGTGAATCGTCCCCAGGTTGATGCATGCCGGAGCATGGGACGGGTCAATTTCCAGGATTTGCTCGTAGAGGGCCGAAGCTTCTTTCACTTCCGATGACTCTTCTTTCCGGATTGCCTCGAAAAACAAAGACTGCAGGCGGCTTTCCCGCGCAGCCTGCGTTGAAGGCGTATCGGCAACCCGGGCAAGCCGAGCTTCGCTAACCGAATCAAAATCGAATACAAACTGCCGCGCGATCGGGTCCATCATCGCGCCGCTGTAGCGGAACACTACGTGAGAACCGTTTCGCATCGCGCCAGCTTCAAGCAAAGGATTCACCATGCCGGAAACACTGCGCATCGCCGAGATGGAAGCGCGAATGCTCGCGGCAGAAAGGCGCGTCGCTCGAAGGTCGCGAAGTTTTCTAAGCTGAACCAGATCCTGGAAGGTGTAGAACTCACTCGAAGCTAGAAGGCCAGCCCGCTCCCATGCTCGGAGCTGCTTGGCGTCGATGCGAAGGATCCTGAGAACGTCTTGACGGCAGTATCGGGTCACTATTTTGAGTGCTCGCTGAAAAGCCGGTCGCTCCTTGCGCGCTTCTTTCGCGATTATGCGCAGGTGTCCGATAAGGATCAAGGGGTAGCAAACAAAAAACAGTGGATAACACGTACACAATGTGGTTCGCGCACGACATTCTTTGGAGGATATGCAACAGGTCGACGAGATATGTACGGAACTGGAGCCGACGAGCGGACTTGAACCGCTGACCTGCCGATTACGAATCGGCTGCTCTACCAACTGAGCTACGTCGGCCTTACCTGGTGTTGCAGAGTGATGCGTTGCTTGTTGATTGTATCGTTGCTGAGATGGCTCGTAAAGCAAGCCAGCTCTAAGAGGTGTGTCCCGTTTTTGTGGAGTCCGTCACAGAATTTTCTGAGCGGAATTTCACCCGTTGCAACTGACGTAAATCACGTAAATAAACGAAAAAGCCGCCCGGCAACAGGGCGGCTTTTCCTTTTAGGGAGAATAGTTCCAACGGAGGCAAGGCCATCAGAACTTTCTGGCGAAATAGTATGGTTGGCTCCAAGGGGTGTCAAGGCAAAATCCGGAAAGCTATAAGTTATGCGTTCCAAGGTACTTAGAAAGGGGCATATCCAACGGAAAGGCCGGTCCCCTTCGCCTTTGTTTCTCTTGTCTTTCGAGATAACTACACTGAGAGTCAATGACTTGCGGCGCGAATTGCATTAATTATGGTGCAGAAATGCCCTCTATTAATTCCGAAGGTTCAGGCTGATGAACTCCATCTCTTCCATCGACGTGGGCGGTTTACCACTCAACTTGCGATAAAGGACACGGGCTCCTCCGAGAAACACCCCCAGCAGCAACGTACCGCCGCAGAGGATGCCGCAGAGCATAATTGCTCCCACGAGCAGCCTTCCGGCCTTCGATGCCTCGCTGATGTACCCTTCAGGACGATTCCAGGTCACTTCAGACGTATAGTTGACCTGCGAGGCGAGCTTCCGTGCTTCCTCGACGGAGAAGGAGCCGCTGGTGACCGCGACAAGTGGCCCGCTGCGTCGAACCGTGAGTGCTCCATGGTTACTTCCAGACAGCGCCTCTGACCATCCCGCCTGTGGACTATTCCCAGCCGTAAGAAATGCCTGGATCGCCCGCTCCCGGTCCGCAGCCAGTTGCGGAGTGGGATAAATCAGCAGGGTCAGCGTCCCCCCGCCATTCTTTGAGGTGTATTGCCCGGAGATCGCTTCCGCACCCCTGCCGAAGTCCACCAGGGAGGCCGGCAAGACTCCTCCGCTGTGCGAGTAGCTGAAGTCACCCAGTGCATAGTGCGTGGATTGCGCTTCCAATCCCTGTGTTGGCAAATAGCGTGGAAGAGGCGGAGGGACATTCGCAGATCCCGCCGGTGCCGGAATATTCTTCGCCAGCTCCCGCAGCTCAGATGCGGACATGCTCGTTACGTGGTCGAAGGTCGCGTCGACGACAGTGTTGCCAGTCCAGAAAAGTACACGATTGTTATTCGACGCGCCGCCTTGGCCAATGTCTTCCTTGGGCATGCCCGACTGGCGATAAAACGTGTAGGCGCCGTAAGCTCCGGTCGCATCTTCAAATCGGATGGCGCGCACCTTAAGCTTGTCGGAATCGCGGGTGTAGTCACCCTCTTCAAATTCTTTAAATCCATAATCCTTCAGCGCATCCACGTTTGCCTGGTCAGCACTGGCCGGCTGCGTGGAGGGCGTAGCCGTCATCGCCATGTGCCAGCCCGCAAAGTCCGACGGCAGGATTGCCTTCGCAGGAGGCGGCGGAGCGGGAGCGGAAGGTTTAGCCGCGAAACACAAGGGGGACGTAAGAACGGCGAGAGCAGCAAGAACGCGAAGACGGGAGGCGAGGTTCATACAATGCTGAGTTGAGACTACCACTACTGACGGGACGGTGTTCCACTCGTTAGCCGCATCCGCCGCAAGCGTTTCCACCCAGCAGAATCATCTTCCTTATCAGCAATAGCTTCAGGCCAGCCGGGCCCCAAGTTTTTGCGCACGGAGAATCGTCGCGCGGAGAAAGCCTCACCTGCTCAGATTGCGCCGCAAGGCCAACACAAAGTGTTCCCACAGGGCGCGCGCTCAAAGCCTTTGCTGTCATCTTCAGTGCTGAAATTGCTCCCGTGGCCAGCGGCACAAAGAAGCCGGGCATCGCGCTTGAGGTGACGAGAATGGCTTTCTTTGTCGACTTTTTTGTTCGTCCGGATGGCGCTGGCCTGTTCCATGGCCAATACGCATAGACCATCAGTCGCTCCATAAAGCGGCGGAAGATCGCGGTCACGTTTCCACAATTCACTGGCGAACCCAACACCAATGCGTCTGCATCCTCAATCTGCGTGAGGATCGACTCCATGCCATCGTGCAGAATGCATCTTCCTCGCTCCGGTCCTGCCTGCTGCGCGCACAACCGGCAGTTCGTGCAAAACTCAACGTTCCTATCCAGCAGGTAGATCTTCGTTGTTTCAGCACCGTTCTCTCTTGCGCCCGCGAGAACCGCGTCCACCGCTGAATCCAGCACGGCGCCCTTACGATATGTCCCCAGAATTGCAAGTACTCGAGTTGCCATCTCAATGACCCGTGGTTCTGATGCAAATATGTTTGTGAAATATCTTTGCGACGAAGCATACGCCGACCGCGTTCTAATCGCCAGTAACGTGTCCGGCATTCTGCGCCAGCCGCACGCCGGAGAGCCCGCCAACATACTTCGATACGCCGCGATACAACGACTCGGCGATGCGCTGGCGGTAATTGGGATCACGCAATTCACGCGCATCTTCGGGATTCGTCAGGAACGAGATCTCGGCCAGGATGGACGGCATGTTCGCGCCGATCAGCACCACGAAGGGAGCCTTCTTGACTCCGCGATCCTTCATGCCGCGATTGCCATCTTCCAATCCGTTAAAAAGGTTCTGCTGAACATCGCCGGCAAACTCACGCGACTCATCAATCTTGTCTTTCAATGTGATCTTCTTCACAAGATCGGAGAGTTGATGGATGGACTGGTCAGAAACAGCATTCTCTCTCGCCGCAACTTCGAGAGCATCGGGCGAGGACGTGAAATTCAGATAATAGGTTTCCACACCCCGCGCCGAAGGATCCTGACTGGAGTTCGCGTGAATGGAAATAAAAAGATCCGCCTGCGCCTTGTTTGCGATCGCCGTGCGCGTCTCCAGCGGGATAAAGGTGTCATCATCCCGCGTGTAAATCACGTCTGCGCCCAGCCGCTGCTTCAGAATCTTTCCCAGCCTCAAAGCGACGTCCAGCACAACTTCCTTTTCCTCAATGCCTTCGGGGCCGAGTGTTCCGGAATCATGCCCTCCGTGTCCGGCATCCACAACGATGCGTCCAATCTTCAGCCCCAATGCGCGCACCAGTGAACGCTGTCCGGCAGAGGTTGGAACAGCCTCCCTCGTTCCATTTGCCAGTGCATCCGAATCGAGGGTCGCCGAACTTGCGTTGGCCTTGGAGCGCTTCTTAGCCTTGCTGTCCGCCGCGGGCGACGTTGGAGGTGATGCGTCCGCGCGTTGGTCGGGTGCCGGAGATGTGCCCGCCACTGATGCGGAGATTGGAGCCGTGGTCGGATGCGTGGTCGCCTTCACGCGGTTCTTTTGATGACTCAACGACGCCACTTCTTCGAGCGACGTTGAACCTTTCTGCGTCGAAACATTTGGCGCTGGTGTCAGCGATGGTACCGCCATCGCCGTCATCGAAGCCGCCGAGCCTTGCCGTTGCGCAGGAGCAGTTGCGGCGGGAGCCTGCGGTTGCGGACGCTGAGAAACAGTCGTGGTGGCAGGAGGCGTCTTCACCATCGCCGTTGGCGACGGAGTTTTGATTGGGGGAGAAGCAGTCGATGAGTCTTTCGCCGGTGTTGCATCCGCCACATTCACCGCAGGTGCGGGCGAGCCCGGCTTGCGCCCGTGAATATCGATAATCAGGCGGTAAGGATTCGGCAACAGAAACGCCGAGTAATCGCTCACGTCGCTTACATCGAGCACGATGCGCGTAACGTCGTTGGAAAACTGAGCCGCGCGAATCCGCTTGAGATAGCCGTCGTCGGTCACTTCCACAGATCGGCCAATCAACTCCGGGGAAAGCTTCACGCCATGAAGATCAAAAAAGATGCGGTCCGGATTGGGCACTCGCGCTGCTTCGTACTGCACCTCGGTATCCAGATCGATTGCCACCCGGGTATAAACATTCGTCGACCAATGACGAATGCTGGTGACCAGCAGGGGCTTACCAACGCGTGATTTTGCCGATGGCGATACGCTCGTTTCGGTGCTGGCGCTTCGTAACGTGGGAGTCGCCTGCGGCGTAACCTTTGTCGGAGTTTTCGCGACGGCCACCGTGACTGGAGGATTCACAGCGCTCGGGAAAGACGACGCTGCCTTGTTCGTACTCGTTTGCGGCTCGGGCGCCTTCGCGGTCTTCGTCTCGGGCAGAGGACCGTCTTCCACCACAATCACCTTGTTCTTCGCCAGATGCGTGCCGTGCTTCTCCGCAACTTCAGCGTTGTGTATCGTCTTCAATCCCTGCCGCGCCTGGTCTGCCAGGGCACTGTGGGGATAAGCCTTCAGGAACTCCTGATACTTCGCCTTCGCATCCGCCCGCTCCCCAAGATCCTGTTGATAGATCGCCGCTTCCGTCAGCAGCGCATTCGGGCACAGGCGGCTCGCAGGGTATTCATGGCGGAGAAATTCGTATTGGCCTATCGCATCGCGAAGAGTCTTCTCATCGTCAAGCGTCCGGCCCTCTTCCGCCAGAATGTCCGCGACGGCGGAGACGCTTGCGTCCGCCTTCGGCGACGCCGGATCTGCGTGATATACCGCGCGGTAAGCATCGAGAACGCGTTCGTAGTCACGCCGGGTGCGCTCGTCCTGCGGACGACCGATTAGAGACTCGTGCAGCTTCTGCGCTTTTTCATAAGGAGAGAGAGGGGCCGTGGTGTGAGCAGGTGCGTGCCGCACCGAACCCGCGGAATGTGCGGGTTGCGGAAGGAAAAAGGAGGCGCTGAGGATCAGGGCCAACCCGGGGCGCGCGATTCCACACAACTGCGAGCACCCTCCGTAACGGACGGCAAGCGGCATAAAGGATCGAGAACCTGCACGCCAGAGACTCTCCGATTATAGGTTGCCGGCATGGGAGCAGCAACGAAGGGAACCTGCGAAAACCGCAAATTCGACCATGAAAAACGGAATGGAACCCTGCCAGCAACTCCCCCGAAAGCGCCACTTTTTCGGGCGAAATCGCCCTTCGGCATTCGAAGGACAGCAGTTACGGTTAGCCCAGCAGGCCTGAGACGACTTCGCCCGATTGGGCGAGGGCAGCGTTCAGCTGGCTGGCATCCTTGCCCCCGGCCTCTGCCATATCCGGGCGGCCACCACCCGAGCCGCCGACCATTTTCGCCAGGGCGCCCACCACTTTGCCGGCCTGTACCTTGCCGGTAAGATCTTTGGTTACGCCAACAATCAGCGCAACTTTCCCTTCCTCCTGCGCCGATCCCAGCACCACCACGCCCGAGCCCAACTGGTTGCGAAGATTATCCACCAGCGTGCGAAGCTGCCCGCGATCCAATCCATCCGCACGATGCGACAGCACCTTCACGCCCTTCACTTCCACTGCCGATTCTTTTGCCGAAGAGAGCGAAGCACCTGCCGATTTCATGCGCACTTCATCCAGTTCGCGGCGAAGCTTTTTCAGTTCCTCATCCGCCGCGGCCATCTTCTGCCGCAGCGCATCCGCCGGAGCAAGATCCGCGCTCGGAGCAAGCTTATGCGACACCTGCGCAAGCTCGTAGTCTCTGCGAAATTCATCCAGCGCGCCGGTGCCGGAGACGGCCTCAATGCGCCGCACGCCGGACGACACGCTGTTCTCCCCCAGCAACTTGATCAGCCCAATTTCGCCCGTCGCTCCCGTGTGCGTGCCGCCGCAAAGCTCGGTGGAGAAGTCGCCGATCTTCACCACGCGCACCTTCTCGCCATACTTCTCGCCGAACAGCGCCATCGCGTGATATTCGTTCACCGCCACGTCGATGGGAACATCTTCAATCGTCTCAACCCGCGCATTGCGCAGCACTTCCTTGTTGATAATGTCCTCGATCGACTGCAATTCCTCATCAGCCAGCGAGCTGAAATGCGAGAAGTCAAAGCGCAACCGCTCCGGCGCAACCAGCGATCCTGCCTGCTTCACATGCGTGCCCAGAACCTCGCGCAAAGCGGCGTGCAAAAGGTGCGTCCCGGTATGGTTTCGGCGGATGGCATTGCGACGTTCCCCATCCACAACCGTGTCCACTTTCTCGCCCACGTGGATTGGCTGGCGAAGAATCACCTTGTGCGCGCGAACCCCTTGCACCGGCGAAAAGCAGCCGCGGACCTCCGCGACCACAGTGTTGTGGTCATCGGAGTAGAGCCATCCCGTGTCACCAATTTGACCGCCGGAATCGGCATAGAACGAAGTGTGGTCGAGCACCACATCGACCTCGTCGCCCGCCGCAGCCTGCTGCACTCCGGCACCGTCTTTCACGATCGCGAGAACCTCCGCGCCCTGCACCTTCAGTTGCCGGTAGCCCTCAAAGTCCGTCTTCTGCAACTCGCGGAATGCAGGGCTGGCCGTCTTCTGCGTGCCACCCTTCCATGATGCGCGTGCGCGAGCCTGCTCCTCTTCCTTGGCTTTGTAAAGCCCTTTTCATCAAAGCCGATTCCCGCGTCACGAGCGGCATCGACATGAAATCAAGCGGCAAGCCGTAGGTTTCATAAAGAGAAATAGCATCCTTGCCTACGCTAGAACGGCTTGTGCATCCGCAAAGTTCTGAGGGTCCGAGCGCATCGTTCTGGATACTCACTGTTCAGATACGCCGTGCCCCAATCTTGGAGCACCCGTCGCAACTGCTTCTCTTCCGCCTCCACTACCTTGGCCACACGCTCCGCAGAGTCGACAAGCTCAGGATAGGCATTCTTCATCTCATCCCGCACTGCAAACACCATCTCGAAGAGAAACGGCTTCTCCTGTCCCAGCAATCTCCCGTGCCGAATGCCGCGGCGAAGAATCTTCCTCAGCACATAGCCGCGCCCCTCATTCGCCGGAATCACTCCATCATTGATGAGAAACGTAGCGGCACGGGCGTGATCGGCGATGATGCGCAGCGAGGCGTTCTCCACTCCGACTTTCACGCCCGTCAGCTCTGCGGCCCGCTTAATCAGCGGAGTAAACAAATCCGTCTCGAAGTTCGAGATCTTCCCCTGCAGCACCGCAGCCAGACGTTCCAGTCCCGCGCCGGTATCAATCGATGGCTTCGGCAGCGGAGTCAGCGTAGCTTCGCCCGTAGCCGACAGCGTGCGGTCGAACTGCATGAACACAAGATTCCAGATCTCGACATAGCGTGCGTCGTCCTGTCCAAACGGCTTGTCGACGCCGGGAGTCTCCGCCGCTTCCATGCCCATGTCGTAGAAGATCTCCGAACACGGCCCGCACGGCCCGGTCTCGCCCATCTGCCAGAAATTGTCCTTGCGCCCGTACTGAAAGATGCGCTCCTTCGGCACTCCCTGGTCCATCCAAAGCTGCTCTGCTTCATCATCGCGAGCCACCTCGGCGTCGCCTTCAAATATTGTGACGTAGAGCTTGTCTTTCGGAATATCGAACCACTCCGGCGACGTAATCAGCTCCCATGCAAACGCGATCGCCTCGCGCTTGAAGTAGTCGCCAAAGCTGAAGTTCCCCAGCATCTCGAAAAACGTGTGATGCCGCCGCGTAAATCCGACATTCTCAAGATCGTTATGTTTGCCGCCCGCGCGAACGCACTTCTGCGAACTCGTCGCCCGCGAGTAGTCGCGCCGCTCCGCACCAAGAAACACATCCTTGAACTGGTTCATCCCCGCGTTGGTAAACAGCAGCGTGGGATCGTTGGCAGGCACCAGCGACGAGGAGTGCACACGACGGTGCCCCTTCGACTCGAAGAAACGAAGGAAGGTTTCGCGAATTTCTGACCCTGACATGACTTGCATAGAGAATCCCAGTTTACTGGAGTAGCCGACAGCACGCTCGCATCCGCCGCGCAAAAAGCGGGACATATGCGGTGTTTTGTCCACAAACACGGTCAGCCAGCGGCGATGGCGCCTTATTCTTCCGGGCCCGGCGTCGTCTTCAATTTCCAAGCCCTCCAGCGGAGCAGAGCGCATCCTCCTCGACATTCCAGTTGCGCAGCACCTTGAAGATCACGCCCAGCGAGAACCCCGCGCGCACCAGCCGCCGCATCACCCGCGTGGTCTCTTTTTCATCTTTCGGTTTGCGGATGCCCTTGCGCTCCAAATGCCGCCGCGCCAGATCCTCTTCGTTCACATTCTCGTAAGCGGTATCGAGGGTCGTCGTCACCAGCTCAGGATGCACGCCCTTCAGCATCAGTTCCTGCTGCACCCGCCGCTTGCCGAACTTTTCGTTTTCCTGCCGCAGCCGCGTGAATTCGGTAGCGAAGGCGGCATCGTTCAGATAGCGCATCGCCTTCAACTTGGTCACGACGGCTTCCACCTTCACCTCGCCCGTCTCGCCCTCTTCCACCTTCGCCCGCATCAGCCGCTTCAACTGCGCCACGGTGCGCATGCGCCTCCCCAGCGCGCCAACGGCATACTCATACAGCGCCGCCGCGTCCAGCGGTTCGGCCTTCTTTCGCGGACTGCGGCTATAGGGCAAGGACATACCTCACGGGTGATGCAAAGCAAAAATTTGTCATCCCGACCGCAGCGAAGCGAGGTGGACTCACCTGGATTTCCACGATACCGCCAACTCGAAATGCACTCACGGCTTCGTCCATTGGTCGACCCAGTCGCTCACCACCTGGTTCCAAAGCCGCGAGTTCTGCGGCTTCAACACCCAATGGCCCTCATCCGGGAAGTACAACATCTTCGACGGCACTCCCTGCCGCTGCAGCGCGGTAAAAAGCTGGAAGCCCTCCGACACGTCCAGCCGGTAATCCAGTTGCCCGTGGATCACCAGCGTCGGAGTCTTAAAGTTCTTCGCATACAGCATGGGAGCCCACTTGCGATAAGGATTTGCATTCGTCGACTTGCCGAAGTAGTCCCACGGCTTGCCCTTGAACTCCCACTCGTTGAACCACAATTCCTCCGTGGTCCCGAAGGCCGATTCAGGGTTGTACATTCCGTCGTGCGAAACGATGCACTTGAAGCGATCTGAGTGCCCAAGGATCCAGTTCGCCATGTACCCGCCGTAACTCGCTCCCAGCGCGCACTCGCGGTTCTTGTCGATGAAGGGGTATTTCTGCTCGGCATAATCCAGCCCGCGCATCAGGTCGGTGTAGGGCTTGCCGCCCCAGTCGCCATTCACGCCATCGGTGAAGGCCTGCCCATATCCCGTCGAGCCCCGCGGATTGATCATCACCACCACGTAGCCATTCGCGGCAAAGTATTCGGCATTCCAGCGATAGCTCCACGCATCGCCCCACGCCCCCTGCGGCCCGCCGTGGATCAGGAACTTCACCGGATATTTCTTCGCCGCATCAAACGCGGGTGGTCGGATTACAAACCCCTGCACCTGCACCTTGCCGACAGAAGGGAACCAGAACGACTCCATCTCCGGCAGATCAAGCTGCGCGAGAAGCGCGTCGTTGAGGTGGGTAAGTTGCGATAGCTTGGCCTCGCTCGTGATGATTCCAGCCGGGAGGTCCACGGCACTCGAGGGAGCGTTCTGGCCCTTGATCACGAGATTGGTGACAGGTGGACTCGCTTTCAGATCCAATGCCAACGAATTAATTTCCCCGGGCTGGCGTACCGTCATCTTCGTCGCGAAGAGAGTCTTGCCATCCGACGCGGGGTGCAGGTCGCCGAATTCACCCGTGGTTGAGAAAACGGTCAGACCCTCACCGTCCAATCCGGTCTTGAAGATTGGTGCTTCGCCAGCATTCGGCGCTCACAAAATAGATCGTCTTCGAATCCGGAGCCCACGCGAACTCATCCACCATCCGGTCAAACTTCGGCAGCACTTCCCGTGTCTGCTTCGTCTCCCGGTCATACAACATCAGCCGGAAGCGATCGCTCTCATATCCCGCCCGCGCCTGCGATCTCCACGCAAGATACTTCCCATCCGACGAATATGCCGGGCTGAAATCGCCGCCAGCCGCGGTGCTGATCTTCACCGGTTTCGCGTTCGCATCGCCCAACTGCAGCGTAAAGATCTCCGCGTTGGTGCTGATCGCCTGCACGTCATCCACGTTCTCCGTGTACGCGATCTCCTTGCCATCTGGCGAAAACGCATACGGATCCGGCCCGCCCAGCGAGAAAGGCGGAACCTCGTGCGTGTCCCCGGCATTCAGATCCCGCGGCGTTCCCCCGCTCACCGAAGCCAGGAACAAATGGCTCCGCTTGTCTCCCACCATTGCGTTCCAGTGGCGATAGAGCAACCCGGTAAACACCTGCGCCTTCACCTTGGAAGCTGCAATCTCTTCTTCCTTGGTCTTATTGCAGGCATCGTCCTTGCAATCCGGGAATACCCGCGAAACAAATAGAATCTGCTGGCCGTCGGGAGCCCAGATCGCCCCATCCGCCTCCGTGCTGATGGACGTAACCTTTCGCTGCTCGCCAATCATCCCGGTAGCGTCGTTAAAAGGCGCAACGTAAACCTGCTGGCTGCCCTCGCGCGCGCTGGTAAAGAGGACATGCTTTCCATCCGGCGAAAACCGCCCGCCGTTTTCCCCAATGATCGACGCTGTCAGCGGTTTGGCCTCGCCGCCCACCGCCGGAATCACCCAAAGCCGTGTCGGTTTGGTATTTTTATCGAGATTCGCGTCGGTTACGGCATACACCACCCATTTGCCATTGGGGGAAACGCTGAATCCGCCAAGTCGGTGCATCTTCATCATGTCGTCGAATTGCATGGGCCGTTTAGCCTGGCCAAAAGCGGGAGCCAGCAGGGAAGCAGATAGCAGAAGCGCGAGAGCGGTACGGCGTGCGAACATGGAACCTCGTATATCGGTGATGATTGTTCTCGGAACAGGGAACCAGCCAGTCTAAATGGTGGCATCCAAGGATGCGAGCCAGCCGCCCGATTCGGCAATTCAGGGAAATGTGGGTGCCGGGATTGACGTTCGGGCGCAATTTCCGTCTATTAAAGGGTAAGCAGGGACGCAGTTAACGAAAAGTAGGGACGTGCAGCTAACGGTGAGCAGGGACGTCAGCTAACGGTCGTAGGGACATGCAGCGGCTAGAACTCCAAGGTAGGTCTTCTTGATATTGAAGTTAAAGGGTTTCGTCTTCGCAATCGTTTTCGGTCTGGCGCTTTCCACCAGCGCCATGGCGCAAAATGAGGCCTACACGCCCATGCCGCTGGGCCCCGGCTTTGGCCCGGTCGATACCAGTGCGCCGCCCATGCCGCCCGAAGAAATCATCCAGAAGTTCTCCACCAAGGAGTCCGAATTCCGCAAAGTCTACGAGGCCTATGGATACCGTCGCTCCGTCAAAGTGCAGACGCTGGACGGCGGCGCGGTGGACGGCGAATACCAGGAAGTCGACGACGTCTCCTTTGACGCGACTGGCAAGCGCCAGGAAAGAGTCGTATTTGCCCCTCAGAATTCCTTGCAGCGCGTCAGCATGAGCCCAGCAGACTTCTCCGACATTCAGAATCGCCTGCCCTTCGTTCTCACCACGGAGGACATTGCCCAGTACAACCTCACCTACGTGGGCAAACAGAAGGTCGATGAGCTGCAGACGTACGTCTTCGACGTGGCTCCTAAAGTCCTTGAGAAGGGCAAGCGCTATTTTCAAGGCAAAATCTGGGTCGATCAGACCGACCTGCAAATCGTGGTCACCAGCGGCAAGAATGTCCCCGACGACAGGCGCAAGGGCCACGAGGATCTCTCACCGCCCTTCACCACTTACCGCGAACAGGTCGACGGCAAATACTGGTTCCCTACCTACACCAAGGCCGACGGCGTGCTCCATTTTGGCGGTTGCAAAGGATGTATGACCGAGGATGTGCATCTTCGCCAAATTGTGAAGTACACCGACTACAAACAATTCGGCTCGAAGATCAGGATCATCTTCCAGGGACAGGACATTACCAACAACGGTGCGCCGCCCCAGAATGGAACGCCCGCACCCCCCAAGCAGAATGCCAAGCCCGGTCAGGATGCGGAATCGAAATAGGCCGATCTATCCCGTCTAGTAGTACAGATACCGTCGCCACTTCGGGTCGGAGTGACCGATCATGCGCATAATGTGACGGCTGGTATGCAGCGAAAACGGCCGTGGCTCACGCTGCAATTGCATGTCGTCCATCTCGTGAAGCAGGCGATTCCCCTTGCGCCGATTGCAGGAGTGGCAGCAGGCAACAAGATTCTCCCAGGTTGAAAGCCCTCCGCGGGATCGCGGTTGCACGTGATCCAGCGTCAGTTCTCCCGCTGGTAATAATGCTGAACAGTATTGGCAGGTATTGCGGTCGCGCAGAAGAATGTTCTTTCGCGACAAGGCACGCGTCTGGTGCGGAATGCGCCGATACTCCAGCAATCGAATCACCGACGGCAGCGCCAGGTTCATCCGCGCAGCATGCAGGAATGCACCCTGCTCCTCTTCTGTTTTCGCCACACCTTTCAGTACCAAAACGAGGGCGCGCCGGGCACCGCAGATATTGATTGGCTCATACGAGGCATTGAGCACCAGCACCGGCATCTGCATCGTTGAGGGCGCGCGATACTCCTCCTGAACGACCACG
This sequence comes from uncultured Acidobacteriaceae bacterium, assembly GCA_963797255.1. Classification (GTDB taxonomy): domain Bacteria; phylum Acidobacteriota; class Terriglobia; order Terriglobales; family Acidobacteriaceae; genus JANXZS01. The sequence continues at coordinate 179,652 of CAWCOV010000031.1, read as the reverse complement.
TGGCACTTGGCGAGCGATTTCTGTTTGCGAGCATGAACCGAGGCTTTTCCCAGAGACATCTCTCCCCCAAATCAGTGAACTCCACTGCCAATCGAACTTACTGGCTCCCCCGCACGGTCGACGGTTCCAGCAGTCTTCCCGAAATTCGCATCCCACAGCGCCACACCTTCGCGTTGCGCACGCGCCAGCGTCGCCACCCAAACGGAATTTGCTCCGGCCTTCAGCAGGGCTTTGCTGCAAGTCCGGGCTGTCGCCCCCGTCGTGTAGATGTCATCCACCAGCAGCACATCACGTCCCGCCAGTCGTCCGGCATCCGGCACAGAAAAAACGCCGCGAAGATTCTCGCGGCGTTGATGAGTTGAGAGCCCGGATTGGCTCTCAGTCGCGCGGCTCCGCATGAGGGTGCCGCTTCCCATTTCGAGTTTCCATTCAGGATGCGTTCGCCGCAGTGTCTTAAGCGCAGCCCTCGCCAGTAGCTCTGACTGGTTGTATCCCCGGCTATTTCGCTTTGAACGATGCAACGGCACCGGAACCACCAGCATTCGCTGCGGAGCCTCGGCCGCCAGCATCGATATCGCGTCGGCAAGCCGCATCCCAAGCGCATCTGCAACCGTGGTGGTCCGCTGGTATTTCAGCGCGTGAATTAATCCCCGAAGCGTGCCCTCGTAAACTCCGTGCGCAACTGCCTTGCGGAAGGGCGGAGGCGACATCCGGCATACGCGGCAGTAATTCTCTTCCTCCAAAGCAAGATAGCCGCCAGGGAAGGTGGCAATGCCGATGTTCTCGCCGCAGACGCAGCAAAGCATTCCTTCTTGATTGGGGAGATTGTTCCAACAGGAATCGCAGACAGGAGCACGAGACAAACGCAGCAGAGGATTGCCGCAGACACAGCAAGAAGAAGGGAAGACCGCACAGGACAGCGCGTCCACGGGACTTCGGAGGACGCGAACCACGGCGCGCCACCGGGACGTGTCAGACGTTGGAACGTCGAGCGTCAAAGTTTCCCTCTGACTACTGAAGACGCACCTCACATTGGCAGCCAGGCCAATCCGCCTTCGCCACCATTGATCCAGAGTATACGGGCAAAACCCTGCACCAATCCACAGGCAATTTTGAAAGCCTTTCACGCAACGGAACGATTCACGCTGTTTTCATCCGTATCCCGCTGTTAAACTCGTCGGTTCTAGAGAAAACAAAAGCGATACGCTGCCCCACGCGGTCCGGCGCAGCCATCAAGGGCAGGCTCTCTTTCACCAGCGGAGGCATTCGAGTGTCAGAAGTTCCTCAAGAATTTCAGCCATACATTCCCTACACTGAGTCGCGTCCGGAGTTCACCGTTCGCGCCCTTCTGCTGGGTTCTTTCTTTGGCATCATCTTCGGCGCCGTTACCGTGTATGTGGGCCTCCGCGCAGGACTTACCGTTGCCGCCTCCATCCCGATCTCAGTTCTCTCCATCAGTATTCTGAGAGTCTTTGGACGCGCCTCAATCCTCGAAAACAACATCGTGCAGACCACCGGAAACGCTGGCCAGTCCATCGCATCCGGCGTCATCTTCACCCTTCCGGCGCTTATCTTTCTGGGCTTTGAACTGGAGTACAGCCGCATCTTCATGCTCGCCCTGATCGGCGGATGGCTGGGCGTACTCTTTATGATTCCCCTCCGCCGTCAACTCATCGTTGAAGAGCACGGCACCCTCACCTACCCGGAAGGAACAGCCTGCGCTGACGTCCTGCTCGCAGGAGAGCGCGGAGGATCCTTCGCCAGCCGCGTCTTTCTCGGCCTTGGACTTGGCGGCCTATACACACTCTTCCAGAATGACAATCTCTTCTCCGCATGGCCCGGCACCCCGGACTACCAGCCGGACTTCGGACCGCAACATGTTTTGAAAGGCGCCGCCATTCGTGCCGATGCCACGCCGGAATATCTCGGCGTCGGTTACATCATCGGACCGCGTGTTGCCGGCATCATCTTCGCTGGAGGCGTTTTTTCCTGGCTCGTGCTCATGCCGCTAATCTATTTCTTCGGATCGCACTTTCCCAACGCGCTATATCCCGCCACCAAGCCCATCGCCAATATGACGCCCAGTGAACTATGGGCCTCCTACATCCGGCCCGATGGGTGCGGGTGCTGTAGCCGCCGCAGGTCTCATCACGCTGCTGAAGACCATGCCCACCATCTTCAACGCTCTGCGAACCGGCTTGCAGAACATCAAGAAGTCCGGCGGCGCAAAGCAGGCGACACGCCGCACAGAGGACGACCTCTCCATGGCCGTTGTCGTGGGCGGCTCGGCCTTGATCGTTTTGATGATGTTCCTCTTCCTCACCTTCAAACCCGTTCCCGGCGCGCAGGTCGGACTACTCGCAAATCTCGCTGCGTCCCTCCTTGTCGTGGTCTTCGGATTTCTTTTCGTCACCGTCGCGTCCCGGATCGTGGGACTCATCGGAAGTTCCGCAAGCCCCGTTTCCGGCATGACCATCGCCACTCTCATGGCCACCACGGCCATCTTCCTCGTAAAGGGTTGGACGGCACCCGCCTTCGGTGCGCTCGCCATCACCATCGGCGGCGTTGTCTGCATCGCCGCCTCAAATGCCGGCGACACCTCGCAGGATCTCAAGACTGGATTCCTCATCGGAGCCACGCCGTGGAAGCAGCAGGTAGCCCTGATGATCGGCGTCTGTATCTCCACCGTCGCCATCGGCGTCACCCTTAACCTCATGAACAAAGGGCTCGAAGAATTCCGCGAAACATCGCAGCCCTGGGACATTAGCACGGTCCATAGTGGAGTCCAAGTCCAAGGCACCTTCACCCGTAACACCTTCCGCGTTGTGCGCGCCGACAAGTCCGAAGTCACCGACTCCGGCTCAAACTTCATCCTGCTCAACGCGCTGGGATCGTCAGAGTTGGCGGACGGCACCTATCTCTACAATCCCGCGACCCACACCATCGAAGTGCAGTGGATCCAGGGCATCGGAAGCGAGAAAGCCGCCGCCCCGCAAGCCCGCCTCATGGCAACCGTCATCAACGGTATCCTCAGCCGTAAGTTGCCCTGGGGACTCGTGTTGCTCGGAGTCTTCGTCGTCATCGCGGTAGAACTTCTCGGCATTCGCTCACTCTCGTTCGCAGTGGGAGCCTATCTCTCCATAGCCACTACGCTCGCGATTTTCTGCGGCGGCGTCATACGCTGGATGGTCGATCGCGCCATTGAAAAAGCTGGCGGCGCAAAAGAGGACACCGAGAGCGAGATCAGCCCGGGCTCACTCTACGCTAGTGGATTGATCGCCGCCGGAGGCATCGTCGGATTGCTCGGCGTGGCCCTCAAGCTTTACGAAGCTGCGACCAACAAGCATGACATCCTGCGCTTCCCAAAGACCTTCCTCTATCACGACTGGATATCGGTGGTCGATGTTCGCGCTGCTTGCCTTTTCGCTGTATTACTTCGCGCGCAAGCCGCTCAACTCCACGAAGTAACTTGCCTCAACCCAGAAGCGCCTCAGCATTCATTGCTTGAGGCGCTTTTTACCGTTCTCACAACGGAGTCTCTTGCCGCCATTTGACACGAGTACGAATGCTATCCCGCGTCATACGAACGTTGCTTCCACGTGGACTGGCGCCCCGCGATCTTGCGAATCAGTGCATACCACTCCAGAATCAGCAGCAGCAGCACGCCCACGGGATGCAGCAACGCCCCCCGCAAACTCTGACGAAACCTCCAGACACCCAATGCTCGTGGAAGGTAACTAAGTACGACCGCTGCAAACGCAAGCGTCCCTGCCGTCGTCTGAAGTTGTCCTTTGAGCAGCACAACGAACAACAGCAACAACGGAATTACCTGGCCGAAAAAAAGCAGAAAGCTGAACGGCAATATTCTCGCCGGAGCTGCCATTCCTTCCGTCGCATTCTTCGAAAGCCCGCTCCACACTTCGCCTGCACTCCGGTACATGCGGCAGGTAGCCTGTTCCGTAAGATCCGCCAGGTCGGTTCGCAGCCCGTTCTTCCGAAACGCCTTCGGCAGCAACAAACCATCGTGCATTGTGCTCCGAATAGCCGCGTGTCCACCTGTGGATTCGTACCCCTTTCGCCGCACCATCATGAACTGTCCGCAACCGGCCGCAAAGCCCGCCGCTTGAAACGTTCGCATCCCTGCAAGCGGAAGAAATCCAAGCAGCACAAAATGGATCAGAGGCAGCAGCAACCACTCGAGCACTGTCTCTGTCTCTTGCAGGGGAAAGCCGCTCACCAGGTCACTCTTCGAGCGCTCCATAAAGGCATGCATCCGACCCAGCGCCGCCGGGCTCACCCGCACATCTGCGTCCAGATAACAGAGAACCTCGTACCTCGCATGTCGAGCCAGGCGCGAACACGCGTACTGCTTGCCATTCCACCCCCATGGAAGCTGCGACGAATGCTCCAGCCTCACGCGCGAATCGCGCGCTGCAATTGTCTCAACGATCTTCGCGGTGCGATCCGTAGAAGCATCGTCCAGAACCAGGAGTTCCAGATCAACGCCTTGAGATCGCAGCACGCTTTCAACGGCAGCACCGATCGATGCTTCCTCATTGCGGGCTGGAATCAGCACGGAGATTTTTGGCCGCACCTGCGAGGGCGGCATCGACGGAGGTTCACGATAGAGCAAGAGATTCCAGCAGAAGAGCACCGCGGGAATAGCTGCCGCAACAAAACTCACTTCGCAGACAGTCGTCAGCGTCATGGTTTGTGAATGCTACCATGCTCACTTTCGTATTTCGCGCCCAGAAGAGCCGCTTGCAGCCTCTTCCAATACTCGTACATCCCGCCAATGCCAGAGCCGCCCGCGAGCACTGTGGAAAAATTCTCCGCCTTGCGCGTCGCCGCAATCTGCGCCAGTTCTTCCTGCGTCGATGTCATCGCGTACGCCATCAGGTTATTCCATGTGTGCGCCTCTTCCGCGCGCCCGTCCGCAATGTGCAAAGGCTCGCCGCAGTTCACCAGGATCTCCGGCAGCCTTTCGTCCCAGTACGTATATTCAAGGGCGATCGGCAGAAGTGTAATGCGGCCCATTTGCGAAATCAGGTGCGACAGTCCGCTCTTGAACGTGACCGGACGCGTGCGATTGTCGGTGAATTGTCCCTCGGGCGTTACCCACAAAACACCGCCTTGCTCCAACACCAGTCGCGCGCTGCCAAGAAATTGCGGCACGCCTTCCGCCTTTCCCGCGGCAACGGGAAATGCCCCCATTCTGCGAAACAATCCATAACGTTCCAGCGCCTTCGCATCCATCGGGCCATAGTGGTCGGCCTCAGGACGCAAATGATTCGACAGCAGAAGGATTGTGATTGGATCCCACCACGACGGATGATTCAGATACACGACGAGAGTGCTCGCGGAAGGAAAGCGCGGTGCGTTCGCGAGCCGCATCGCGTGAAAATGCCGCCGCACATACCAGACCAGGTAAAGTCGAAAAAAAGACAGCAGTCGTGGCGATGGCGGCGTTAATTCCGCCGGTGCGATCGCGCGCGTTAGCCGGTCGTTCTTCACACGCTCGCCAGCAATTCTTCAGCGTGTTTGCGCGCCGCGCCTGCCGTATCCGCGCCGCGATAGCGAGCATCCACTGCGTCCGCCGCAATCCATCCAGACATCATCACCATCGGCATTCCAGGGCCGGGATGCGCTGCGCCGCCCGCCAGAAACAGCCCGTCAACTTCCCGGCTAGCATTCGATGGCTTGAACGCGCCGTTCCATCGGCCATGGCTGGAGAGCCCGTAAATCGCACCGTTCAGCACCTTGTAACGATCGTGAATATCCTGCGGAGTCAGCGCCCGCTCAAACACAATGCGCTCTTCGATATCTGTCAGCCCCGCCGTTCGTTTCAACTTCTCGATAATGACCTTCCGATACGCGGGGAACATTTTCTTCCAATCCTGTCCCGGCCGAAGATAAGGAGTGTGCACCAGAACATACAGAGCATCGCCGCCCTCCGGTGCTGTGGCAGGCTCGGTCGCGCTCGTTGACGCAAGGTAGCACGTCGGGTCAGGAGCAGGTTCACCTAAATCGTAAATATGATGAAACTCCTCGTGAGCATCGCGCGAGAAAACAAAGTCGTGATGCGCGAGATGCTCATATCGCTTGTTCAATCCAAGATAAAGCACCACGCCGGAACACGCTGGTTCATACTCACGCTTCTTGTTGAAAGCTTCCGCAATGGGCCCGCCAATCAACTCGCGGTATGTCCTTACCGCATCTTCGTTCGAAACAATGGCGTCAAAAGCAATCAAGTCTCCCTTCGTCGTCGTCAGGCCCGTAACTCTTCCACCTTCAATCACGATGCGCTCGACTTCGGTCGAGGGATGGTACGAGACGCCCAACTCTTTGCCCAGTTTCACCAGCGCTTCAGGCACGGCGCGCGTGCCTCCCATCGGGTACCAGATCCCTTCTTCCGCTTGCATGTGGCCGATCGAACACAGGATGGCAGGAGAATTGTCCGGCGCCGATCCTACATATTGAACATAATGATCCAGCATCTGCGCCACTTGAGGATCATCAATGAAACTGCGAATCGTTCCGCTGACCGTCTGACCCAGGCGCATCCGCATCACGTCCTTCAACACCGATGGCTGGAACGCCCCTCCGAGTTGAAACGTGTCCCGCATCGATCCCACCGGCTTCCAGAAAAAGAATCGATCGGAGATGTGGTGCAGTTTTTCAGAAAGCTCCATAAACTGCACATACTTCGCACCCATGCCCGGCGTGCGTGAATCGAGCGAAGCGGCCATTTCGCGAACATTATGCTTCAGATCAAGCACGGAGCCGTTGTCGAAAAAACAACGCCACTGCGGATCCAGCCGCACCATCTCAATGTAGTCTTCGAGTCTGCGGTTGGCCTCGCAGAAGATGCGCCTCAACACTGATGGTTGGATCAGAATGGTTGGTCCCATGTCGAAACGAAATCCCTGCTCGGCGAGTACCGCCGCTTTGCCTCCGAGCCACGGATTCTTATCGAACACATCGACCGTGTAACCCCGCGCGGCCAGTGTGCATGCCGCGGCAAGGCCCGCCAATCCCGAACCAATTACTGCTACGTGCATTCGAAGCTCCCTTATTGCCCGCTTGATCGCATCAACTTCGGTGCCGCAGAGAATAGCTTACAAAGTCCCCGCGATTTTTGTCTCCACCCGCTCCCATGGGACGCCATGATGTACCCGACGAAAAAAGCAGCGTGCTCCAATGTTGTCGGTTGATAAGCCAATGTGTTGCGGTTGCGCTGTATCTGCAGCGTTTTCACTGCAGTCATCTCCAGCAATCCCTCGCGTCCTCGGGTCACGCCAAATCCGCTCTGGCCGCGGCCTCCAAACGATGCTCGTGGGTCTACGCTGGAAACGATGACGTCGTTCACTAGCAGGTTGCCTGCCTTCAGCCGTTTCGCAAATTCCGCAGCCTGCTTCTCTTCGCCGAAAACCGAAGCCGACAGCTGGTATGGACACATAGCGTAGGCAGCGACTGCGTGGTCCTCGCTCTCAACTTCAATTACCGAGAGCACCGGCGCAAAGATATCCGCTTGCGCTATCCGCATCCCCGCTCTCACACCTGCCAATAATGTCGGGGCAGAGTGACCCTCGGCACGGCGTCCGTCGATCAACACGCTGGCTCCCATTTCCAATGCTTCAGAAATCAACTCGTTGAGCAGTTGAACCGTGGCAGCAGGCAATGCGACCGGAGCAATCTTTTTAAACCACTCCACCAGTCGCGGAACAAGAACATTAGAAACAGTGGATGTTACAAACAGCCGCCGAGGCGCCATGCATGTAGCCGACCCATTCAACCGCATGCCAAACGCGATCGCCGCGACGGCGCGCGCTACATTCGCGCCATCCATTACGAACACGGCATCACACCCCGATAGCTCCATCACGCTCGGAGTCAATGTCTCCGCAAGTTCCCGCATCACAACGCGTCCGGTGTTTGCAGATCCCGTGAGAAAAACTTTGTCCACGCCCGCGCGGATTGCGTTTGTCCCAGCCTCAATGTTCGAATCCAGCACGGTAAACAAATCACGATCCAATCCTGCCTTCACCAATGCGTCGCGAAGAAAGTTGGCGACCGACTCTCCTCCCCGCGCTGGCTTCCACAGCACCGCGTTGCCTGCCGCCAGAGCTTGCACCGCCTGTACGCCTGCGAGCAGGAGGGGATAATTTGCAGCTCCTATAATCAACACCACGCCGAGCGGCACACGCAGAACCTCGGTCGACACGCCGGTCAGCACCAGCGGCCTGCTCGCGCTGCTCATACGTTGCGGACGCAGTATCCACGCTGCCTCACGTTCCAGGTAACGAATCGCCTCCAGCACAGGAAGCACCTCGGCCCCCAGCGTGTCCGCCTGCGATCGATGCAGCGCTCCCGGAATTTCATCGGGCACGGTATTCGCAAAGTCTTCAGCCTGTACCGCCAACGACTGCCGCGCATTTTTCAAAATGCGCAGACGGAATCGGACAGGAGTCTCTGCCCATTTCTGCTGCGCGTGTCGCATAGTATCGATCATTATGTGGTCCGCCCGGGCCATTCTACGCTTCGCTTCTGTTGCCGGAACAACGGTCATCAGGAAGCAGCCAACATCGCGGCGGTCGAAGCGTGGCGCTCAGTTTCCCACCCCGGATCAAGCCGCAGGTCTTCGAGAAGCAGCCTCGAAGTAATGCGCGCGGATTCAAAGATCACCGGCAGACCACTCCCCGGATGCGTGCCCCCGCCTACAAGGTAAACGCCGTCGAGGTCCTCAAACCGGTTGTGCGGCCGCAGGTGCAGCATCTGCCGGAGGCTGTGCGCCATACTGAATGTTGATCCTCTGTACAATCCAAAATCGCTCTGCCACGTTTCCGGCGTAAGCCGCTTTTCGGTGAGGATGCGCGACGTCACATCGTGAATGCCGATCTTCTCAAGCTGCTGCAGCGCAATCTCGCGAAAGCCTTCTTCTTGCTTCGCCCAATTCACCTTCGCACTTTCATGCGTCACCGGAACCAACACATACAGCGTGCTCATTCCTTTCGGCGCTAGCGTTGGATCAGTAACGCAGGCATTCTGCACATAGAACGATGGGTCGGCCGACAGCGTGTGCAGTTGTTCAATGTCACGAAGGTTCTGCTTGTAGTCCTTAGCCAGGTAGATGGTGTGGTGCGCCACGTCGTCGTAACGGCCTTCAATGCCCAGATACATCATGAACGTCGAGCACGAAAAATTCTTTGCAGCAATGCGCTTGTCGGTCCATCTGCGGCGAAGATTGTTTGGCACCAGCCGTTGCATCGCCTGCGCAAAATCAGCATTCACAACCACCGAATCTGCTTCGAGCGTTTGCGTTGCTGTGCGCACGCCGCTTGCCTTGCGCCCGTTGAAGAGCATCTCCTCCACCGGCTCATTCAGCAGGATTTTCACTCCCATATCCTTGGCCACCCTCGCCATCGCGCGGCTCACCGCACCGCATCCGCCAATAGGATGAAAGACACCGTGCTCGTATTCCAGGAAAGAGAGAATGCTGAAAAGGCTCGGGCAAGTGAAAGGCGACATTCCCAGATACTTCGATTGAAATGTAAATCCCAGGCGAATGCGATCGTCGTGAAAATAGTTGCGCAGATCCGCATCGAGCGAACGCCACGGACGCAGCAACGGAAGCATCTTCAGCATCTCCCATTTCGCCAGGTCCCGCCAGCTTTCGAAAGGCGTCTCAAGGAATGGAGTAAAGCGTTCCAATTTGTCGCGATTGTCGCGGAAGAATAAATGCAGGCGCGTCGCGTCGCCCGGGTTCAACGCCGCGATTGCCTTTTCCATGCGCTCGATGTTGGGCGTCGCCAGCAGTTCGCCGCCCGATCCGAATACAAGCCTGTACTGAGGATCCAGGCGCTCCATCGGAACTTCTTCGTCCAGATCGCGTCCCGCCGCAGCAAAAATTTCACGAAGCACTCGCGGATATAAAAAAAGGTTGGGCCTGTATCGAATTTGAATCCGTCCTGCTCAATCGTTGAGGTGCGCCCTCCCACCGTGCCGCGTTTCTCAACTACTGTAATCTCAAGTCCGGACTTCGCCAGCAGGATGGCGGCCGCAAGCCCTCCCGGGCCGGCCCCCACAATCACAATCTTCTGTGCTCTCTTCATCTGCGAGTTATCAAACCTCTTTCAGTATCAGACGTGCATTCAGTGCTCGACGGCGAAATACTTCCGCTGCTGTGTCGTGTCACTAAAATCTTTGCCGAGAAAGTTTGTCCCGCTACACCAACTCATCGGTTGGCTACTCCAATTATTTTGCATCCTGCGAATCAGTGACTGTGTTCACCATTCACCTGCTTAACTCCCGCGCTTGAACCGGAACTCCCACCGCGGTAAACTGTGCCGCCTTTCATCACGAACGTCACGCTCTCCAGGACGGTAATGTTCTCCAGCGGATTCGCGGGCACCGCAATCAGATCCGCATACTTGCCTGCCTCCAGTGTTCCCACATCCTTGGCTCGATCGATAAGCTCCGCCGCACTTGATGTTGCCGCGCGAATCGCCTGCGCCGGAGTCATGCCGAACTTCACCATGTAGGCAAATTGCTTCGCGTTGTCGCCGTGCGGATACACACCCGCATCCGTTCCAAAGGCAATCTTCACGCCTGCTTCCACTGCCTTCTGGAAATTGTCACGCTGCAGTTTCCCTACAGTCTTTTCTTTCCGAATGCTCTCTTTCGACATGCCGAAGTCGGAGGCCTTGCCGAGAATATATTCGTCGTCATAAATATCGGCGACCAGGTAGGTCCCGTGCTCCTTCATCATGGCAATGCCTTCGGCATCGATCAGGCTTCCGTGCTCAATCGAGTCCACCCCGGCCCGCACCGCATCCTTGATGCCCAGCGTTCCATGCGCATGCGCCGCAACTTTACGCCCAGTCCTGTGCGCCTCATCCACTGCCATCTTCATCTCTTCGTAAGTCATCTGCTCCGCGCCGGGGTTGTCCCCTTTTGAAAGCACTCCGCCCGTCGCCAGTATCTTGATCACATCTACACCGTACTTCACCTGCTCACGCACAAGATGCCGTACCGCTTCAGGACCATCCGCAATGGAAAAATCATTTTGCTGCGGATACATGCTCACGCTTACTTCGGGAGAATATCCATTGAGATCGCCGTGGCCGCCTGTGATCGAAATCGGAGGACCACTAGCAACAATTCGTGGCCCCGGAATGAACCCTTCGTTGATGGAGTTGCGCAGATCCACCGCAAGAAACGGCGGCGAGCCCACATCGCGAATGCTCGTGAATCCGGCATCCAGCGTCTTCTTTGCGTTCACCACGGCCGCAATGCCTGCAGTGAAAGGCGTCTCACGAAACGAATAAATATCTTCATAACGATCCGCGCGATTCGCCATGTGCGTGTGGCAGTCAATCAACCCGGGAAGCACCCATGCATTGCTCAGGTCAATCACTTCAGCGCCCGCGGGAATACTCACGTTCCCCTTGGTGCCCACCACGTCAATGCGATCGCCCTTCACCACCAGCACCACGTTGTCCAGCATCTGGTCGCTCTTGCCATCGAACAAATGCCCCGCCTTAACGTAGACGGTCTTCGCAGCTGACAGACTTCGCATCCGTCGAATCTGCCGCAAACACTACGCCGCCAGATCCAAGCGCCAACATCACTAGAACTGCAAAATAGAAACGACGAAAGAAATAAAGAAGAAGCCAGCAAGTTCCCACCTCAACAAGTCCGCACTAAATGTGCGTTTCATAATATGTTTCTAAATTACTGCCATGAAATTCTTCAGCGGACGTTCGAAACTGCGTGCCGCACCCAGCCGCTCCAATCCTTTGTGAGCCAGGTCAGCAAGCGCCGCTGTCAGCAGCGGGGAATCATTGAGAGACGGTGGCCTCTCCAACCGCAAGCCGATCTTCGCCGCCACGTCGCGAAACAAAATATCCACGTCAAACAGAATCTCCACGTGGTCGCAAAGAAATCCAATGGGCTGCAAAATCACCGCGGTGTGTCCCGCGTTGCGAATCGCAGAGAGCGTCTCTTCCACCGTCGGCCCAATCCACGGCCCGCCCGACATGCCCTGGCTCTGAAACGCGAAGAACCAGTTGTCAGCTTTCAATCCGTCAATCCGTTCAGCCACCAGCGCAGCCGTGCGCTTCGCTTCCTGCGGATAAGGATCGGGCTCGGCGTTCTGCGGTCTTCCCGTAGGCCGTTCTCCCTCGGTAGGTGGCTGCACCTGGACTGTTCTGCACGGCACACTGTGCGCCGTAAACAACACCGGAACAGCAGTGCCCGTCTCCTCGCAAAGCTTGTTCCACAGAGGACGAAGGCGATCCGCAAAGGCATCCGCCAGTAGCGGATGATCCGCCCACCCATCTACAAAATCGATCGCCAACTCTCCCGCCTCGGCCTGCACTGCGCGGCGGTAAAGCCCCACACTCGTACGAGAGTTTTGCGGTGCAAGACAAATCGCCACCGCGGAGCGCACGCCATCTGCGCGCATCTGCTTCACCACGTCCACAATGTATGGCTTCCAGTTACGCATGCCCACATACACCGGCACGCCCATCGTCTCGTTCAGCAGTCGCCCCTGCTCTTCGGTAAGCTGTGTCAACGGACTACCGCCAATAAGCCCATACCGGTCACGAATCTCCGCAACCACATGCTCCGGCATCGCTCGCCCGCTGGTTACATTGCGAAGATATTCCGGAATATCATCCAGCGTCTCCGGAGTTCCGTGCGCCAGCAGCAGGATGGCCGCGTCAGCCATGAATGCCGTCCTTCGCGTATTCGCGCACGTACTCCACCACGCGCTGCACATTCTCTACCGGCGTTCCCGGCACAATCCCGTGACCCAGATTAAAGATGTGTCCCGGCCTGCCCGCAGCCTGGTTCAAAATTTCGAATACGCGCTTGCGCAAAAGTTCCGGCTCGGCAAACAGCGTAATCGGATCAAGATTTCCCTGGACCGCGCAGCTATGTTCCAGCATCTTCCATCCCTCATCCAGCGGAATCCGCCAGTCCAGTCCGAGCACATCCGCGCCAGTCTCCCGCATCGCCGGCAGCAGGCTCGCCGTGTCCACTCCGAAATAAATCACCGGAACTCCCAACGCCTGAACTTCCCGCACCAGTCGCGTCGTTATCGGCAAAACATATTCGCGATAATCGGAAACAGAGAGAGCACCGGCCCAGCTATCAAATATCTGGATCACGTCCGCACCGGCCTGCACTTGTTGTGCCGCATATTCCCGCAACACCAGCGCCAGTTTTTCCAGCAGCCTGTACCACGTCACAGGATTGCGATACATCATCGTCTTCGTGTGAATGTAGTTGCGGGAACCGCCGCCCTCAATCATGTAGCTGGCCAGCGTAAACGGCGCTCCGATAAATCCGATAATCCCGATTGAATCCTTGAAGTGCGTGACCACGCGGCTGATCGCTTCCGCCACGTATCCCAGTTCCGACGCGCGATCCGTCCGCAGCCGCACCACATCCTCATCCGTCCGCACCGGACGATGAACCACCGGTCCCTCGCCTGCCTGAAATTCAAAATCCAGGCCCATGGGCTCAAAGGGAAGCAGCAGGTCAGCGAATATGATTGCTGCATCCACCTTCAATTTCTCCGCTGCGGTAATCGTTACTTCGGCAGCAAGTTCCGGCCTCTTGCAGATCTCCAGCAGCGTGTGGTGTTTACGCACCGCCTGGTACTCGGCCATGTATCGCCCCGCCTGCCGCAGGAACCACACCGGCGTGCGATCCACGGGCTTGCGCAGGCACGCGCGCACAAAACGCTCTCCGCTGGTAAGTGTGTCGGGCTTGGCCGCAATGGCCGCATCGGGGATTGGCGGAACTGGCTTGAATGGCATGGTTTCCATCGAGATTAGCATTTTCGCGGCTGCGAAATCTTGCCGGGGAGGTTCGCTGTTCGTCCCCCTTCAATTGCCGCACACGTCCGGACCAGTGCACTGTCGAAAAGGTCAATGCACGCTGGAATGAGCCTTGGCGGAGTCGTGCATCCTTTTATGTTGTTCCTTCTCTGCCTTTTTCTGTTCCTTCCGCTGGTGCTTCTCATATTGCTTCCGCGATTTGTCAGATTCCTTCTGCTCCGGAGTCTTTATCTGCTTTACCTGCACATTCGCCGGATTCGAAAGTTTCATGGGATTCGCCGTAGCCTTCTGCTGCACGACCGTTTCCCTGGCCGGAATCACCGTGTCTTTCGAGGCACTTCCTGTCATCTCGGTGGCATCGGGCGGGCTTGGCGAGGGCTTGCTATCCGCCTGACCCATGGCGCGACCCGCGATCACGAGCCCCAGCAAACCGAAAACCAGCAACTTGGTAACTTTCTTCACACGCTCTCCACGCGAACACCTATATGCGGGAGTGTACATCGACAGCCGCCCAGGATTATTTCCGGCCCGGCCTGTCCAAATCGCCGATTTCCATCCGACATGGTAGTGGATGACCAATTTGGTCGCCTACAATCCATCACGGAGAAACTCACATGCAATATCTATTGACGCTCTATTCTGACGAGTCTGGATGGGCCAAAATGTCCCCGGCTGAGCAGCAACAGGGAGTAGCAGCCTACACTGCATACGGGGAAGCATTGGCGAAGGCGGGTGCCCTGGTTGGCTCAAACCGGCTCCAGCCAAGTTCTGCCGCCACCACCGTTCGCAACGTAGACGGCAAATCCCAGGTATTGGACGGCCCTTTCGCAGATTCGAAGGAGCAACTCGGTGGCTACTATCTCATCGAGGCTCCGGATCTCGACTCCGCGCTCTCCTGGGCCGCCCGTTGCCCAGGGGCAAATCATGGTGTTGTCGAAGTTAGGCCAATCTGGAATATGCGGGCAACGAATGTTGCCTCAATCCGTGGGCGGCGCTTCGCACGCTCGACCTTTGCGAAGCGTCGCCGCCGCGATTTCAACCGACCCATCCCCTGAAATCCCAAATCCGTGAAACAAAACAACGTCCAATCCGAACCTCCGCCCCCTTCCGCCGCCGACAAGCAATCCCGCGGGTTGCCAGCCTGACGCGCATACCACCGCCGCCGATGTCGCCCGCCGCAGTTACGGCAAACTCGTAGCCTTTCTCGCCGCGCGCACGCGAGACGTAGCCGCAGCGGAAGACGCACTCTCTGAAGCATTCGCAGCAGCTTTGTCCAATTGGCCGGTCAATGGCTGCCCTTCCAACCCGGAGGCCTGGCTGCTCACCGTCGCCCGTCGAAAGACCATCGATATGTACCGCCGTCAGCGCAATGAAGTGGCAACTGAGGAACTCAGCATGTCGGAGAGCCTCGAAGCCGCGGCAACCGCAACGGAGATCCCCGACCAGCGCCTCGCCATGCTGTTCGTCTGCGCCCACCCCGCGATTGAAGCGGGCATTCGTGCCCCATTAATGCTCCAGGCCGTACTCGGCCTCGATGCCCGCGCAATCGCCTCCGCCTTCCTCACGTCGCCCGCCGCCATGAGCAAGCGCCTCGTCCGCGCCAAGGACAAGATCCGGCAAACCGCCATCCCCTTTCGCGTCCCCGGCCGCGACGAACTCCCCGCCCGCCTCGACACGGTGCTTGATGCCGTCTACGCCGCCTATGCCGAGGGATGGAGCGAGCCCGCCGGCACCGATGTTGCGCGCCGCGACCTCACCGAGGAGTCCGTCTACCTCGCCCGCCTCGTCGCCGCTCTTATGCCCGATGAGCCGGAAGCCCTCGGCCTGCTCGCCCTGTTGCTCCACGCCGAAGCCCGCCGCCCCGCCCGCCGCAGCGCGAATGGAGACTTCGTCCCGCTGGCCGAACAAAATCCCCAGCTTTGGAATTCCCAGCTCATCCTCGAAGCCGAAACCCTCCTCCGTCATGCCGGAGCCATCGGAGCCATTGGCCGCTACCAACTCGAGGCTGCCCTGCAATCCGCGCACGTCCATCGCTGCCGCACCGGCGATCGCCAACTGGAAAGACATCGTGCAGATATACGACGTGCTCTTCACGCTAACCGCATCCCCCGTCGTCGCCCTCAACCGCGCTCTCGCCATTGCCGAAATCAGCGGCGCCGCCGCAGGGCTCGAAGCCATGCCGGATATCTCCACCGATCCCCGTCTGGCCGAATATCAACCTTATTGGGCAGCTCGTGCGGAACTTCTCGCCCGCACTGGAGCAAACACGAAGCCCACCACGCCTACGACATCGCCATCGGATTGGAGCGCGACCCAGCCGTCCGCCGCTTCCTCCAGAACCGAAAAGCCGCCCTGCCCCAAACCAACTCCTAAGTCAGATAGACGGGTGGCCCATTCAAGCCGTCCGTTGGCTTGAGTGGGGTTTTACCGCTAACCGCTTCTTAGCTAACCGGCGATTAGCTAACCGGACTTTAGCTAACCGCCTTTTAGCTGCGCGAAGCGCCAGGGTGGGATCAACAACCGCTCGCACTCACGCCCGACAACGAACACGCAGAGGCCCCGGCGGCAGGTGAACTAACCGCTTACATTCCGCTCCGCCATGCTGTTTAATAGGGAGTTCTTTCCGAATAGAAAGCATCCCTATGCCCTCGAAAAATCTCCTCCGCTCCACCCTCGCCATCCTGTCGCTTGCCTTCGCAGCTACTTTCCTCTCTCCTGCCGCGCATGCGCAGTCCGCCGACGCCATCCGCTACAACGCGGGCGACAAGGTCTTCCGCATCGATGCGGCAGGGGTAACCTACGCATTCGGCGTCAACGAGCGGTCGGAGTTGCAGCCCATCTACTGGGGCCAGCGCCTCGGCGCGAACGACGCCCTCGCGCCCGGCTCACATCGTCATGGACGTTGCCTCCTTCGACCTGACCCAAACCACGACGCCGCAGGAATTCCCCGGCTGGGGATCAGAACTCTACGTCGAGCCTTCGCTCAAAGTCACCTTCCCTGACGGCAACCGCGACCTCGTCCTCCACTACGTCAGCCACACCATCAATGGCAATCGTGCTCGAGGTCACGACGAAGGATATTCAGCGCGAAGTCTTCGTCATCCTGAAGTATCAGATCGACCCCGCGACCGGCATCCTCGGCCGCTCTGCCTCCATCGAAAATCGCACCAAGGACCCGCTCACCATCATGCAGGCCGCCGCCGCCGCGTGGACCCTGCCCCGCGCCCCCGACTACGAACTCAGCTATCTCACCGGCCGGTGGGGAAGCGAGTTCAATGTGCAGCGTGAGAAAGTTCGTCCCGGCCAGCGCGTGCTTGAGAGCCGCCGCGGATCCACCGGACATCAGAACAATCCCTGGTTCGCCATCAGCCGTGGCGAAACGCAGGAGCAGACCGGCGACGTCTGGTTTGGAGCGCTCGCATGGAGCGGCTCCTGGCGCATCACTGTCGAGACTTCGCAGATCCAGCAGGTCCGCATCACCGGCGGACTTCAACCCCTTCGACTTCAGCTATCGCCTCGCGCCCGGCGACAAGCTCGCCACGCCCGTCTTCTATGGTGGCTTCACGCGCGCCGGAATCGGCGAAGCCTCCCGCCTGATGCATCGTTTTGAGCTGACAAAGATCGTCCCTCAGGCCCCCAAGCCCAAGGTGCGTCCCGTCCTCTACAACTCGTGGGAAGCCACCGAGATGAACGTCGATGAGCCCGGCCAGGTCGCGCTCGCAGAGAAAGCAGCGTCCATCGGCACCGAACGCTTCGTCATGGACGACGGCTGGTTCGGCCAGCGCAAAACCGATCATGCCGGACTCGGCGACTGGTACGTCAATCCGCAAAAATTCCCCAACGGCCTCAAGCCGCTCATCGACAAGGTGCATGCTCTCGGCATGGACTTCGGCCTCTGGGTCGAGCCGGAGATGGTCAATCCCGACAGCGACCTCTACCGCAAGCATCCCGATTGGGTCATCAACTTTACCGGGCGTCCCCGCACCGAGGGTCGCACTCAGCTAGTCCTCAACCTCGCGCGCCCCGACGTCCGCGCCTACGTCTTCAATTTCCTCGACAAGCTCCTCACCGACAACCAGATCTCCTTCCTCAAGTGGGATTACAACCGCAACTGGGCAGAGCCGGGATGGCCCGCCGTCGCTCCGGAAGAGCAGCAAAAGATCTACGTTCAGTTCACCCTGAACCTCTACTCCATCCTCGATGAACTGCGTGCCAAGCATCCCGGCGTCGAAATCGAAACCTGCTCCGGTGGCGGAGGCCGCGTTGATCTCGGCATCTTTGCCCACACCGATGAGGCCTGGACCTCCGACAACACCGATCCCTTCGATCGCCTCAGCATTCAGCATGGATTCAGCCAGGCCTACTCGCCCGGCTTGATGATGGCCTGGGTGACGGATTCGCCACACTGGCTCAATGCCCGCACCACCTCCATCGAATATCGCTTCCTGTCTTCCATGCAGGGATCGCTCGGTGTCGGCGCAAATCTCAACAAATGGCAGCCGGCGGATTTCGCCGCAGCCAAGTCCATGATCACCGCCTACAAAGACATCCGCCAAACTGTGCAGCAAGGCAATCTCTATCGCCTCATCTCGCCGCTACACGGCAGCGAGCAGTCCGCGAATGAGTATGTCGCGCTCGATGGCAGCCAGGTCGCCGTCATCGCTATGCTCCACTCCAGTGAGTTCGGCAACCCGTATCCAACCCTCTTCCTTGAGGGCTTGGACGCCACCGCCACCTACCGCATCGACGTAATCTACGGGAAACTCGTCGGCACCGGACCCCGACCTGGAAACATTCCCAACTACGGCTCCACGCCCAGCCCTGCTTCCGCAACGGGTGCCTACTGGATGTCTCACGGTGTAGACCTCGACATGACCGGCGATTTCCAGGCCGCCGCCTTCAAACTAACGCGCCAATAATTGCCCGCGCACCAAATAAAACCCCCTGTATGAATCTCGTGCAGGGGGATTTTCTGTTTTTGCCAGAATTGCATTTCTGAAGGGTGGGCAATTCAAGCCTTCCGTTGGCCACCAATTGGGGTCGGAAAAAGCCAACTTCTCTCCCCGCCAGCTACGGAAATGGGCGCCCCATCCTAGCCCGCGGTTGGCTAGGGTGGGATAAACAATCGCTGCTCACTCCCACGTTGAGCCAACCGCTGTTGAGCTAACCGCTCTTTCGCTGCTCTTTGTCATCCCGACCGCAGCGAAGCGCAGTGGAGGGACCTGCGTTTGCTTTTCCCGCTGACTCGTTAGCAGAAATGGGTACCCAATCCTAGCCCGCAGTTGGCTAGGGTTGAATAAGCTATTGCCGGCACTCCCACATTCCGCTAACCGCTTTTTAGCTAACCGGCCTTTAGCGGACAGCCTTTTAGCCGACCGCTCTTTAGCTGTTTTTGCGGGGTGCCCCATATCTACCCGCGTCTTCTGCGGGGAGATGTGGGACTTCCTACGAGGGCAGCGCAGCCAGATCTTCCAACTCCGCAAACGGCAACATCGCCGCTCCCAGCAACCCGGACTCCGGTCCCAGCAGCGCGGGCACAACACTCGTGCGCAGCGGATCCATATCCATCTGCCCCTTCGCCGCAGTCAGTCGATACACATAGCTGTCCCGCGTCAGCACCTCAAACATCTTCGGCGCAAACAAATGCCACGAACTCGCCACCCCGCCGCCAATCACGTACAGCGGCAGATTCAGCGTGTTCACCAGGAAGCTCAAGCTGATTCCCAGGAATCTTCCAACCTCGCTGTACACCCCTCGAGCACCCTCATCGCCTTCGTCCGCCAACACACCAACTTCCCGGGCGCTGATCGAGCCTTTAGTCGCGATCATCTTCGCCATTGCAGCGGATTTGCCCGCGCCCGCCGCTTCGTTCGCCATGCGCGAAACCGCCGTCGCCGAAGCATATTGCTCCAGGCACCCGCGTCCGCCGCAGCCGCAGAGCGCACCGTCGTATTCCAGCGGCCCATGCCCAGCCTCGCCGCCCATTCCCAACATTCCGTGCCACACTTTGCGATTCAGAATGATCCCATTGCCCACGCCTGTTCCCAGCGTCAACATGCAGAGCGAGTTCACTCCCCGTTGCTGCCCCGATCCGTGCAGAAACTCCGCCAGCGCCGCCGCATTCGCGTCATTCTCAATAATCACCGGCATGCCCAGTACTTTCTCAATCTCGATCTTCAATTCAAAACCATCCCATCCCGGAAAATTCGGCAGATGGTACAGCTTTCCCGACGGCAATTGCAGCGGCCCCGGACTTCCCACGCCCACACCCACCAACTCGCGCTCGCCGCGCAGCTTGCCCGCAATCTCGTGGATCGCGTCACACATGTCCTTCACTACCGCGTACTTGCCCGCCTCCAGCCGCGTCGGAATAGAAATGCTCTCCAGCTTCTGCTGATCGCGCGTATACGCGGCAATGCGCAGGTTCGTCCCACCAAGATCAACCCCAATCGAAAATCTATGCATGCTCGTCCCGGCCTTCTCGTTGTTGTTTTATTTTCTTGTGAATCGCACTAGACAGCATATCGCTCTATTCCATGGTGAGCGTTTGTCGCTCTCTTTTCTTTTCGTTCAAGTTGATGTTTTCAAGGCGTTGCCGGAAACTTACGATTTTCCCTTCGCCTTCGCCCCGCAAACACGCGAAGCCTTCTAAACTGGAAGTTCGCAAATTTCGACCCAATCGTTTACACCGGAGAAGAAGTGTGATCCAGGTAGACAATCTGACCAAGAAATTTGACGCCTTCACGGCAGTCAACAACGTCTCCTTCGAAGTGGCCAAAGGGGAAATCTTCGCCTTCCTCGGCCCCAACGGAGCCGGCAAAACCACCACCATCAAAATGCTCACTACCCTGCTGCGGCCCACCAGCGGCAGCATCCGCATGGACGGCATCGATCCCATGCACAAGCAGAAGGAAGCCCGCCAATCCTTCGGCATTGTCTTTCAGGACCCCAGCCTCGACCAGGAGCAAACCGCCTTCGAGAACATGGAGCTTCACGGCATCCTCTACCATGTGCCGCGCAAAGTACGCATCGAGCGCACCGAACGACTGCTCAAGCTTTTCGAGTTGTGGGATCGCCGCGACGAATTCGTGAAGAAATTTTCAGGAGGCATGAAGCGCCGACTCGAAATCGCCCGGGGTCTGCTGCACACTCCCAAAATTCTTTTTCTCGATGAGCCCACGCTCGGCCTCGACCCACAAAGCCGCAATCAGCTTTGGACACACGTCAAGCATCTCAACGAAACCGAACACACCACCGTCTTCCTCACCACGCATTACATGGACGAGGCGGACCGCGTTGCCCACCGCATCGCCATCATCGATCACGGACAGATCGTCGCCCAGGGAACCTCCGCCGAATTAAAGGAGCAGACCAAGACGGACTCTCTCGAAGGCGCCTACCTCGCCGTAACCGGAACGTCGATCCGCGACGAAAGTGCCAACGCGGCAGACGCCATGCGCCAAGTTGCGCAGATGTGGAGACGATAAAAATATGGGTGCAATTTATATTCTCTGGCTTCGCGAACTCAAGCGCTACGTTCGCTCGCGCGTACAAATCATCGTTTCCCTCGGCCAGCCCGTGCTCTACCTCGTCGGCCTGGGCTTCGGCCTCGGCCCCGTCTTTCAGCAGGCCGGTAAAGGAAGCTACCTGCAGTTCATGGTCCCCGGCGTCATCGGGATGACCGTCCTCTTCAGCTCCGTCTTCTCCGGCATCGCCATGCTGTGGGATCGGCAATTCGGCTTCTTGAAAGAGACGCTCGTCGCTCCTGTGCCGCGCATCCACATCATGCTCGGACGCACCCTCGGCGGCGCAACCGTGGCCATCATCCAGGGCACACTCATCCTCATCGTCTGCCTCATCGCCGGATTTCGTCCACAACACTGGCTCGCCGTTCCCGCCGCGTTCATCTTCGTCTTCATGATCGCCATTGTCTTCGCGGCACTCGGCACCACACTCGGATCCATCATCAAGGACATGCAGGGATTTCAGCTCATCATGAACTTCCTCGTCCTCCCCATCTTCTTTCTCTCCGGCGCACTCTTTCCGCTCACTCATCTGCCAACAGCCCTGTCCATCGTCACCCGCCTCGATCCGCTTTCTTATGGAGTAGACGGGCTTCGCGGCGTTCTCATTGGGGCGTGGCACTTCAGCTTCGCCATCGATCTTGGAGTTCTCGGTCTTCTGGCCGCCGTATTTCTCGGGACTGGAGCATGGATGTTCTCCAGGATTCAGCTGTAACCGCAGTCTCTCCAATACGATCCTGATAGACAATCCGCAAGCAGGCATTGTCACGGCGCAACAGTGCAGGTCGCCGTACAATGCCCGTGGGTTTGGATTGGATCGAAAATCAAATGACTACGAAAACAGAGGGTGAAGTAAAGAACGCATTCGAGGGCAACGCAACAAAACCAACAGCAATCGAGATCGCCGCAGCACTCGGACCAAGCGCTACAGCATGGAATCTACTCATCGATTGGCTTGCAGAGCAGCACGAAATCAAAATACTAGAGTGGAAGTCCCTTTCTCCCAAATACGGATGGTCCGTCCGCCTGAAACTCAAGAAGAGAACCATCGTCTATCTCGCTCCCTGCAACGGATGCTTCCGCGTCGCATTTGTTCTCGGAGATCGCGCCGTGGAAGCCGTGCGGCTGAGCAGTCTGCCCAGGGCAATCATCAATATCGTTCAGGAATCTCCGCGTTATCCCGAAGGGACCGGAGTGCGCCTGGTCGTCAAAGGGATGAAGGATCTGCCGGGCATTCGCAAACTCGTCGAAATCAAGCTGGCGCACTAAGTTCTCAAACCAAA
This sequence comes from uncultured Acidobacteriaceae bacterium, assembly GCA_963797255.1. GTDB lineage: Bacteria > Acidobacteriota > Terriglobia > Terriglobales > Acidobacteriaceae > JANXZS01. The sequence continues at coordinate 156,996 of CAWCOV010000031.1, read as the reverse complement.
CAGGCTGCAAAGAGACGTAGTTCGCCGCAAACACTCTCTGGCTGCCCGTAAGGTGTTTCACTATCGCAACAACGTTGGCGCATGGTACCGTCAGCCCAACCACATCTGAAAGAAAGTCTCGACTGAGCCCATTTCCCCAATGAAGCCAAAGATCTTAAAAGCGGTCGCCTTGATCGTCGCACTCCTCATCGGCCATTCCGTCATTCAGGCGCAATCACTGTCTGATAACAAAAAAATCATCCTTCGCTCTGAGTCCGAACTGTGGAGCAAAGGCGACCTCGCTGTGGCCGATCAGTTGTATTCCACTGGCTTCGTCTGCCACTTTGTTCTCGGCCCGGAATGGAAAGGAGTACCCGGCATCAAGAACGCAGTGAGCAGTCATAGGACTTCCTTTCCCGACTGGGAAGAGAAAGTGGAAGACATCATCGCTCAAGGCGACAGGGTAGCGATTCGGATCTCCTCGTCCGGCACGCAACGAGGCGAGTTCGCAGGCATCCCACCGACCGGGCGAAAAGTAACCATCGAAGAGTTTCACATCTACCGGATCGCCGATGGCAAAATTGCTGAACAGTGGGGAATGCCTGACGTCCAGGGCCTGATGCAGCAGCTGACCGCACCCGTTACTGATAACTCTCCGAAATAAATGCTCGCTGTAAATGCGAACCGATAGCAGCGGAGAAATAAATCTCCCGCGATTTCCGACGTGTGATTTCTCGGGGTGCAAACACGTGGGTCACTCACCCCAAACCCATTTCGACTAAACTATTGCTTCTCGATAAGAATGCCGGAGGCACTTTGAACATCACCGACCATCCATTGGTTTTTTTCTTTCTGCTCTTCGTGGTATTCGCTGCCTTGGCGGAAATCGGATTCCGCCTCGAACTCCGCTCGAAAGTCCAGCACGATGACACCAAGCACACGCAGATTGAAGACACCCGCACCCAGATTGCGGTGTTGCTCAGCCTTCTGCTCGGCTTCACCCTCTCCATGGCCCTCGCGCGCTTCGATCATCGCAAGGAACTCGTCGTCGATGAAGCCAACGCCATCGGCACCACCTACCTGCGTGCGCAGATGCTCAGCGAGCCCGCCCGCACACAGTCCATCAGTCTGCTGCGACGTTACATCGACATCCGTCTCTCATGGATTACAGCCAAGGATCAGCAGGCAGCGCTCAAAACAACCATCGCCGAATCGAAGAAAATTCAAGATCAGCTTTGGCAGATCGCCACTCCCCTCGCACAGCAAACTCCGAATCCAATCATCTCCATCTACGCCCAGACACTCAACGACATGATCGACCTGCACGAGAAGCGCATGGCCGCAACGGATAATCGGATTCCGAACACCATATGGGCCATGCTTGTCCTGCTCGGTGTCTTCACGTGTCTCACCGTGGGTCTCAGCCAGCGCCGTCGCATGGTGGTCTCCTTGCTGGTGCCTCCACTCGTGATCGCCGTTGTCATGGCGCTAATTGCAGACATTGACAGCCCGCGAAGCGGATCCATCAAGGTCTCGCAAGGTAGCCTCGTTCGCTTGCAGGACGACCTCAATGCCGCGCCACCCAGTCCCGCTCCCCCAACAGTCACCAAATAAAAAGCCCTCCGCCATCTGATTTACGATGGCGAAGGGCAGGAAATGCCGTATTACTTGGTCGCGATCTCCAGGACCTGGATTGAGTACGCCGGAACCACGTGCTTAAAGCTCGCTCCCACACCTTGAATCGTGCTCGGCACCGGAACAATTTTCTTCGGAGCCGTAATCGAGTTAGTCTCCTCCGTCGTGTGCCCAGTCAGGCTCGTGATCTTGGCAGTGCTCTTCACGCCGCTCGCACCTTCCAGTTTGAATTCCACCGGCTGCGGCGTCGACGAGGCATTCACAACCTTAACAATCAGCAATCCCTTCGCCGCATCCTTTGTCACTGAATAGAAGAATCGCGGACCGCCGCCGTCCAGCTTTGAATCCACAACCTCCGTGCCAACCGTGCTGGCGAACATCGCCTGCGCATAATAGCTGGGGGACCCATAGCTGGTGAGCGTATCGTAGCCAATCAAATCGCTCTCCCACTGCATGCCCCCGGGATTCACATTCACCAGCATCGGCGCATATGCCGACATGATAATGATGTCGCTGTTGCGTTCCATCCCCGTCATCCACGCCGCATCTCCAAGCGCCGAGCCAAAGTTGGGAGTAGGCGAGCCTTCCCGCGTAGCCCATTCCCCAACAAAAATCTTCGGCCCATTACGGTCCGTCTTGTCGTAGTGGTGTACGTCGTCGAAGAACTCCACCGCCCTCTTGTAATAGTGGTCGTCAATCACATCCGGCGTAGTGCCTTTCACCGGCGTCGTGGCAATCAACTGCAGCTTCGGATACTTCTGTTTGATCGCCTTGTGAAACTGCGCATAGCGCTCATCGTAGCTGCCCGATTTATCGAACCAGTCTTCGTTGCCAATCTCCACATAGTTCAGCGGAAACGCCTTGGGATGCCCATTCTTCGCTCGCTCCGCGCCCCACTTGGTGCTCGTATCGCCGCTCACATATTCAATTTCTTCCAGCGCGTCCTGCACATACGGCTCAAGGTCCGCACCTGGATGCACATGCTCGCCCTTCAGCGAATAGCCCGCGTACACCGCAAGCACCGGTTCAATATTCAAATCCTCGCACCACTCAAGAAACTCCAGCAGACCCATGCCGTCCGACGAGTGATAGTTCCAGGGACTAGGGTGCGTTGGACGATCCACCATCGGCCCGATCGTCTGCTTCCATTGGTAGCGATCCGCAATCGTGTCGCCCTCCAGATAATTTCCGCCCGGAAGCCGCAGAAATTTGGGATGCATCGCCGCCATCATCGCCATCAGGTCCGGACGATTTCCATTCACGCGATTGTGATACGTCGGCGGAAACACCGATACCAGGTCCAGCCACACACTTCCCGGATGAGCCACCGTAATCAACAGATGATTCGTTGAAGACGTCGCCACCTCGCCCGTCTTCAACAAAAAGTCATACTTCTTCCACTCCGTCGTCAGCGCGGGAACAGTGGCCGTCGCCGAAGGCTTGCCCGTGTTGTTGTCCACCAGGCTCACCGTCACCGGCCCAACGGCTGCATCGTCCGCCTTTGCGTAAAACGATGCTTTAAAGCTCGTCCGCGGCCGCACCGGATAGCCCCAGAACCCGTCATTCTCCACGCCCGCCGGGCTCGCCGCGTCCGCCTTGCTCACCGTCAACTTCAGACTCTTCGTCAGTGCCGTGCTCGGCCCCGTCTTTAGATCCAGCGCCATCGTCGCCAGCGAATCGCCCTTCTGTACCACCAGCCAATGCGGCGGTCCCATCCAGCTCTTCTCATTCAGCGTTCGATTGCTCACCAACTCGCCGTACAAACCGCCGTCGTAGGAGTAGTTGATCTCCTCCGTCATCAACCCATAGAGCATGGGGCTAACCTTCGCGACCGGCTTCTGGACTTGGATTTCCAGCACAGCAGGCGGTTGCTGCGCCGAAGCCTGCTGCGCGCTAAGTGCAGTCGCGAGCGGCAAAATCAAGAGACTTACTGTGGTGAGAGCAGCACGCATTTGAGAGGGGTCCTCCGGAGGAAACGTTTTCAGCCAGCAATTCTACCGCACCACACCCATCTCGCAAGATCCTGCTTTTCCCGCACTTCCAACCATGCCATTCCCTCCACGCTGAATCCATAAAACAAAAAATTGTTTCTTCCGCACCAACAGCCCGCCCTCGCCGGCTTGCCCGTCCCCAGCCCAATTCACTTGATTCTTCCGGCTATTTGTTTATCTTTAAAGGGCTTCATCACGCTCTGGCCCTAGGCGTCCCTGGCGGCAAGCTCTTCTGTGTGTGCAAGCTGAACGTCCCAACCGTGGTTGAACGCCGTGCCACGCCACCGGCCAGATTCCAATACATTCTCAAGGAGCACCGCATGGCATCCGCAGCCTCCAGTCCTTCCGAGCGTCAGTCCTTCATCGCCGGTCTCGAAGTACCGGAAATTCCGAAGTCCATCGCCTCCGCGCCTCAACGCGGTCCCGTCCTCCGTGGCGTTGAAACCACACAGTCCTTCATCAATGCGGGCAGCCTGGTCTCCTTCGTCTCCGGCATCTCCACCCAGAACCAGACCGATGTGCTCAACTCCACCATGCTCGCCCAGATCGCTGCCGACAAGAAATTCGACCGCGAACAGTCGACCATCGACTGGCTCAACTTCTACCGCCAGGTCCTTGAACAGGTCGGCTGGGTCTCACAGCAGTGGTCATGGAATCCCTTCCACGCCAGCGGCACTGAAACCGAAGTGGACAAAGCCGTCCTCGGCATCCTCGCCGCCATCGCCACCCAGAATGAGCTGGCGATTATCCAGTCAGCCATCGAGGCCGCCAAGGCGCTCCCCGACGGGGACGGCCGCATCGCACTGTTCGATCATTACACCGCGGCAAAAACCGCAGGCTGCTTTCAAATCGGCGTTGCCACCGAACAAGACGGAGTCGTCGCACTCAAGCTGGGAGCGTTCCGCATTATGAGCGCTAACACCCTCACCAAAATTCTGTGGTTCCGCTACTCCACGCGAAACACTGACATCACTCAAGGCACCATGGCCGCCACGTTGAACGCCGGCATCTACAACCAGCTTCGCGCCACCGTCGAACAAAAACTGGGAGATCGCGCCAAACTCCTGCTGGCCGGACTCGACGTTTAACATTTCTCCCGTTCATCGGGCGAGGGCACACGCACATGCTCGACGAGAGAGCCTACATCGCTCAGGTGGAATCAGCGTCTCCCGAGAAATTCTCGGAGATGCTTTCCACCGCCGACCAGGAACAGCAGTCCGCTCTCCGCGCATATTTCGGATCAGCCAAGCTCGACCGCCTCCGCACCCTCGCCCAGCGCCAACTCGTTCGCGGCCCTGCTGGCAAAAAGGGAAACCTCGTTCTCCTACCCGGAATCCTCGGTAGCGAACTAACTGTCGGCAGCACTCAGCTCGAAAAAGTCTGGTTCGGTTTCTGGAGCATTCTCAAGGGTGACTTCGATCAGTTACAGATCGACGGTGCGGGCAAATCCATCAAGCCCGTCAACCCCAACGCCGCGCTGCGCCGCTATTACGGCGAGCTTGAGCAATACCTGCTCGCCGAATGGAATGTCCTCGTCTTCCCTTACGACTGGCGGCTGGACATTCGCAACTCCGCCGATTTGCTCGCGGAGAAAATCAACGCCCAGTTCGGATCCTCAAGCGGAGTCCATCTCGTCGCCCACTCCATGGGAGGCCTCGTATCGCGCAGCCTCGCGCAGCGCCATCCCGAGCAATGGGCGCAGATGGGCCGGCTCGTCATGATGGGCACACCCAACTACGGCTCGCTCTCCATAGCCCATCTCTACACCGGGCTCTATCGCCTTATGCGCACCCTCGCCGCCGTCGATCGCCAGCACAATCTGAGCGAGTTAGTGCAACTCGCGAAAAACTTCGTCGGCACTTACCAGATGCTTCCACGCCTCGATAAACTTTCCGGCACCACCACCCCAGCGAAGCTCTATGACCCCGCCACCTACGGCGATCTCCATCCGTTGCGCGACCGCCTCGACGACGCGCAAAAATTTCAGGCGGAACTCGACATCATTCGAAATCCCGAACGTCTCACCTACATCGCAGGAGCCAATCAGCCCACCGCCGATGGTGTCTCAGATTGGTCTCGCCTCAACAATATGGATGGCTACACCTTTACCCGCATGGGCGACGGCACCGTCCCACATTCGCTTGGCCTCCTGCCCGGCATCGCCGCTACGTATTTTGTGGAGGAAGAGCACAGCGCCCTTCCTTCGAATCAAATCGTGATGGAGGCAGTCGGAAAAATTCTTAGCGGACTCCCCGTTCAAGGCGTCGCCACCCAGCCTCCCGCACCCGATCGCGGACCCGGCGAAAATCTCGCTGCCGCTAAGGCCGCGGAAGATGATCGCGCCGTCGCCAATGCCGAAGCCCTCCGCATCCGCCTCACGTCCATGCGCGGATCCTATGACTCCGTCGCCATCGCTCCGGAAGAGCAGCAGATCGCCGACCTCGCCATCTCCGGAAAGACTGCGGACGACGCCACCCTCTCCACTCCGGTTTCTACGACGCCCCCGGGCACGCAAGCTCCAAATTCAGGAGATAACTCCGCTCACACCGGAGATCCCAGCGGCACTACCGACACCGATGCCGTTGAAATCATCGCCCGACTCCGCATCCATATCTGTGCGTGTCCGCTGCAAGTCCTGGGTACGCCCGCCGAGACTCCCAACCCCGATCGCATCTCTCCCATTGATGCCATCGCCGTCGGCCACTACATCGGCGTGCAGCCGGTCTTCGCGGAACTCGCGCTCGACGAAGCCCTCAGTGCTGCCCTCGACACCAGCCCACAACCTCCGCCCGGCGCGTCGGAAGACGATCTCTCCGATTACCGCGACAAACTCCTCATCACCCAGTTCACGCAGCGCGGCATCGTGCGCGGCGAATTAGGCCGCCCCTTCTTTCTGCCGGACCCGCGCGACCCCACACGCCTCGCCGTCGTCGCAGGTATGGGCTCGGTTGGCCGCTTCGGATCCTCCGAACTCACCGTGCTTGCCCGCGAACTTTTCTGGTCCCTCGGCCGCCTCAAGCGCAAGCACCTCGCCACCATCCTCATCGGCTCTGGCTCCGGAAATATCGACACCATCGTTGCCGTGCAAGCCTGGTTGCGCGGAGCCGCGCTCGCCATTCTCAATTCCACTGACGAGTCTCACCTGCAGGAACTCACCATCGTCGATCGCCAGCCCGCCAAGTGCGAAGAGATTCGTCAGGCCATCCTCAACTTCCTTCCCCGCCTGCGCACGCATGGCCTCGACATCGAGGTCTTCCCCGAGCAGCCCATCCCAATCCCTCCACAAACCGCAACGCCCCACACGTCCGCAACGCCGGGCAGCGCCCACGGCCAGCGACAAATCGCCACGCGCGTCCTTGTGGAACTTGATCGCAATGCCTATCGCTTCAGCGGCGTCAGCCAGGACGCTTCCTTCCCCGAGCGTTATGTCCGCATCGACCCCAAGCTCGTCAATGCCGTGAACAATTCGCTCGCCGCTCAACAAACACCCGAGCAGAAAGCAGAGTGGGGAGAGTTCCTGCTCAAACTTCTCGTCCCGCAGGATATTCAGCCCACTCTCGCGACCGACGCCCCCATCGTCCTCGCCTGCGACAGCAACGTCGCGCAGCTTCACTGGGAGTTGATGGTCGCACCCGGGTCCGCTGCCTCGCTCGGCCTGGAGACATCGTTCCTCGGCCTCTTCCCCGGCATCACGCGCCAGTTGCGAAATACTTTCGGCGGACCGCCCGAGCCTCCGCCGCCTTCGAATCGCGTCCTCCGCGTACTCATCGTTGCAGACACCGACTTCAAGCGCCCGCTCCCCGGAGCCGCCGCCGAAGCCGCTCGCGTCCGCGACCTCTTTGCTACTTACGCTGACAACCTCAAGCAATCCGGATCCAAGATGCGTGTCGAACTGGAAGCCCTCATCGGCCCCAACGACGCCACCTGCGCGCAAGTCCTCAAGCGCATGCTCCGCTATCCGCCCTACGACATCCTTCACTACTCAGGACATTGCGAGTATGTGAAAGACGATCCGCCCAGTTCGGGATGGCTCTTCGGCGATGGCCTCCGCCTCAGCGCCAACGAACTCAGCCGCGTCGATCGCGTCCCCGCGTTCGTTTTCTCCAACGCATGCGAGTCCGGAGTCACGCCATCGCGTCCCGATCTGCGCACACCGCAACTCGCTCCCAGCTTCGCGGAAGCTTTCTTCGAACGCGGCGTAAAAAATTTTGTGTGCACCGCATGGCCCGTAGCGGATGATTCCGCAACAAAATTCGCCTGCACGTTTTACGAAACGCTACTCGGAGTCAACTCCGGACGTCCCACCTACATGCACGAAGCTATGACCACCGCCCGCAAGGAAATCTGGAAAGACGGAACCGGCATGCAAACCTGGGGCGCGTACCAGCACTACGGAAATCCTTGGTTCAAGTTGTTCTGAACCTGCGATCTTCCGGAACCTTCAGGGAAACGATGTGCGATGACGAAGGAAAATTATGCGTGAGAATCCTGCCCGACGATCCTGCGCTTTTCCATCTGCCGAGGTGGATTCCTACGCCGCCATCCAGGATTTTCTTGCCCATCTTCAGCCACCCGCTCCCGGCAGAAAGCGCATGTTCCGCGGACAAACCACCGGTTACTACGATGCGCTCACCGGACTTCCCAAGCTCCTCCCCGCGCTCTCTCGCGACAACAGCGACCATACCTACGACCCCGCCTGGCTCGTCAGCATTCAGCTCTACTCCATGGCCATCGACGAGCACGGTGCCTCCACTCCCTATGACCAGGTCTATCTCTGGGGACCCGCGCTGCTTCAGCACTACGGCCCCGGCTCTTCCTACCTCGATGTCTCCTCCGATCTCGACACCGCGCTCTGGTTCGCTCTCTATAAGCGCCACGAGAAGTGGCTCGCCCTGCCGCAGCCCAGCGGACTTCCACGCACTCACTGTTGCGCATGGCACACCGCTGCCGACTTCGCGGACGCAGCCATAGCCCCGGTCCTTTATGTCTTTGACGCAGAGCCATGGAACGGCACAGGCTCCCCCGCGCATGGCGAACTCGTCGAACTCACCGCCCTCAACGTCGCCGGAAAATTGCCGCAGGAGGCGCGACGTCTCCACCACCAGGTAGCATCGCTGCTCTTCTCCGATCTCCAGCATCCCGACGGCCCCAACCTTGGCCCGGAAATCGTCGCCATGCTTTTTCTCACGCCATCCTTCGACGACGCCAGCGTGCCCTCCTATGGCCGCTCAGCTGGCGACATATTCCCATCGCCCGCCGCCGATCCCTTCTATCGATCACTGCTTCAGGTTCCCGCGCAGTTACGCTTCGAGCCTCGACGCATCGAGCATCCACTCTACGTCCCGTGCTATCTCGACCAGCCACCACAACTCCCCGCATCAACCGCGAAAGGCGATCGCAGAAGTCCGCAGCTCATCAGCGAAGCGGATGCAGCCAGCATCGCAGGCTTCAGCAGCTTCTATGAACTCGGCAATGCACTCGAGCCTTTGCTCATGTTCCAATTCGCCGTCCAGAATGCGGAGACCTTCGGCGAACCCGTAATCCCCACCACCGACGAAGGCCGGCAATTCCGCCTCGCCGACGCAACCCCATTCCTTATGGAAGGTCCGCTGTGGAGCTATCTTCCCAGTTGCCATACGCAGGAGACGCGCGGTCAATGGATCCAGTCCGCACTCCCCATCGGCATTGCGCCAACGCTCGCCGGACGCCCCACCGACAACATCTACATCGAAATGTCCACCATCGATGTGCAATATCCGCAGAAGGAAGACCCCGGCCCACCCGGCAGCAACAGCAGCGCCGTTCGCGGCATTTGGACCGTCCGCTCCGGCGATCACTACATGGTCACCGTCTATCGCACCGGCGATGGCGGCGTATTCAGCATGGCCGTTCCGTATCTCTTTACTCCACAATCAGGTGAGTTCATTCGCATCGCGCCGGACGAGGAGAACGCTCTCTCGCAAGAGGAACGCGACAACATCAAGGCACACTTCGATGTTGCCGAGAAGGCTCTCTTCATCAGCCTTCTTCTACTGCGCGAACTCTCTCCCGGCCTCAAGCCTCCCTCCACATTCGGCCTCTCGTTCCTCTGCAAAGACGATTCCTTCGCCCGTCTCGTGGGAGAAGTTCTCGAGCCGCCACTCGGCATCATCGCCACGCCAAAGGACTCGCCATTCCTCATTCCCCGCGCACTCAACGGCAGCACCTACGCACGTTCCAGTGGAGCCGATGCCGTCGATCGCGATGCCTGGCGAAAATCTCCTGAAGGCCTCAGCGCACTTCTCCACGCCGTGCAGGACGTAAAAGAACCTCCCTACCTCATCGATGCCGGAGCCGAGCTAGCCAACCTCCTCGCCGAAGATAACCAGTACGCCCAGGCCCTCGACGTCACCCGTTATGCCCTCGCACAAACCACACCGCTCACCATGGCAACGCGTAACTTCGCCGCCGTGCTTGAAGTTCTGCAGGGAAGAATTCTTTTCAGTCTCCACGATCATCCCAACGCCCGCCGTGCCTTCGAGCGCGCCATTGCGATCTATCAGCAGGCAGATGATCAAGACAAAGTCGCTGAGACGCAGGACCTCGTCAACAAACTCCTTCCCGTTGATTCCGGATAGCTTTCCGCCGAACCAGCTTTCGCGGTATCTTTGGGGACGCCCCCTTTTCTTAGCAGCTCTCGTAACTTTCAGGAGGAAAAAGAAAATGGCACTTCCAGCAGTCACTGACCTCGGCTCAGGAAAATCAATCGTCTGGGCAATTCTCCTCATCGTCTTCGGATTTCTTGCCATCGCTCTTCCGCTCGCCACTTCCCTCGGCCTCGTGCTCATCATCGGCTGGCTGCTCATCTTCAGTGGAGGCTTTCAGCTTGTGCACGCCTTCCAGACCAAAGGAGCAGGAAGCATCATCTGGAAAGTAGTCGTCGCACTTCTCTACCTCTGCATCGGCATCAGCTTCATCGTGCATCCGCTCAAGGGAGTTGCCGGACTCACACTCGTCCTCGGTGTCTTCCTCATCATCGAAGGCATCTTCGATCTCATCGCGTTTTTTCAAAAGCGCAGCGCCCCCGGCTCCGGATGGGTTCTCTTCGATGGCATCGTCACCCTCATCCTTGGCATCATGGTGTGGAGACATTGGCCCGCAAGTTCCCTCTGGGTCATCGGCACCCTCGTCGGCATCAGCATGATCATGACCGGATGGACACGCCTCATGATCAGCCTCGCCGCCCGTCGCCTTCACACCGCCGTAGCCTGATCTCCGCCGCGTAATTCAACAATCCAGAGTCCCATCTCTCGCATTGAGAAATGGGATTCTGGATGTTTACAAAACGTAACTAAAACAGTTTCATAAGTTGCGCTGTGTCGAAACAACCTAGCTCAACGAGTGAATGGCCCGCAGCGTAGCGTCCACTTCCGCGGGCGTATTCCACAATCCCGGAGTCACTCGCGCGAAGGTGTACTTGTACGGCGGAGTTGTACTTGCCACAACGCCAAGCGCCTCCAGCCGATCCACAGTCTCTTGAGCAGATTGCCCGTCGACCTGAAAGCACACCATCCCCGCCGAAAGCTTTTCAGAAATCGGCGTTTGCATTTTAACGTGCGGCATCTTTGCCATGCCTTCTTTGCATTGCGTATTCAACTCGTGAATGCGCGCCGACACTCTCTCCTTGCCCATCTGCGTATGCATTCGGAAAGCTTCAGTTAATGCCCATCGATGTTCAAATGCGTGAAAGCCTCCCGGCGTCATCCACGATGCGGCAGACAGCTTGTCCTGCGGAAGGTGCGTCCATAGCTGGTCGTTCGTCGGAATGGTCCCGATCACGTTGTGCCATGCCCGCTTGTTCCCCCACACAAGCCCCGTACCCCGAGGCCCAAACAGCCACTTGTGGCATCCGGCGATAAAAAAATCACAGCCCAGTTCGGACACAGTAAAGTCTTCTACTCCGAAGCCGTGAACCCCGTCCACGCAAAGCAGCACCTGGTCGTCCTCTGCGCGGCTCGCATTCAACTGGCTAATTTCCTTTCCAATTCTGCTCACCGGCATTTTCACTCCGGTGGACGATTGCACCCACGTAATCGCAACCACGCGTGTACGAGGTGTGATCGCCTTCATCACTCCATCCACCAGCCCATCCTCTGTAACCGTCGCGCTGTCGTCGTAAAGCGAAATCGTGTGTATCGGAGTCCCCATTCGCTCGGCGCGCAGGCGAAGCGAATTCTTAGTCATAATGTGGTCTTGTTCGGTCGACAGAATTTCCTGTCCAGGCTTGAGAGTAAGTCCGTTGTAGATCGTACCCAGCCCCTGCGTCGTGCTTCCCGTCATGGCGAACTCGTCAGGCTTGGCCGACACGTAATCTGCAGCCGCCGCACGCACAGCCGCTTCAAGTCGCGGCGCATTCTCATGGAAATAATCGGATGGGCATTCATCCAGCCCGCGTCGATGGAGTTCGATGGCCTCTCGCACCGTCTTCGGATGCGAAGCCTGCCAAAGGCACGCCATATTTATCTTGTTGGGAGCAAGATTGAACTGCGCCCTCACCACGTCCCAGTTGGAAAAATCCGGCCCTGTTTGCGCAGCAGTTGTGCCGGCCGCTACCACCAGCGGAACAGGCATTACTCCGGCAACAACACTCGTCCCCAGTACTCCTCCCGCACGGGCTAAAAACCTTCGACGGTTCATGGCAACCTCCTCGATATTTCTCAAGAGAGGTCTTGCAAGTCTTCTGATGAGTTGGCAAACCCTGGGATGCTTGTTACGAAAGGGGGCGATCGCTTTCCCGCCGAGTGCTCGCAACAGCTACGCGACATTGTACCTTTTTGAAAATGGCAATTGTCCAGTCTGGCTCGTAAGTCCGTTGCATTCCGCTGCACTCCCAAACTCTTTAGCAGCCTCTTTGCCCCTCACACTGTTAAGATCGTCCGCAGCGAAATCGAAGGGACCATACATGCCTCATACAAACCGCCGCAGCTTTCTGATTGCCAGTGGACTCACCGCCCTCGCCTCCACCCGCGTCCTTGGCGCCAACGACACCCTACGCATCGGAGTCATTGGAGCCGGTGGCCGCATGAACGCCCTGCTCGATGCCGCTGAAAAGGTTGGCCCCGTTCAAATCGTCGCCGTCAGCGACGTCTACGGCCCGCGTCGCGATGCGGTAAAAGTGCGCTCCGGCGGTCTCGCCACCACCCACGTCGATTATCACGAGGTGCTCACCAAGGAGATCGATGCCGTCATCATCGGATCGCCCGACCACTGGCACGTCCCCATGGCCGTAGACGCCATCGCCGCCGGCAAAGACGTTTATCTTGAGAAGCCAGTCACCCACACCATCGAAGAAGGCGCCACCCTCACGAAAGCCGTTCGCTCCAGCAAGCAGATTCTGCAGTGCGGAATGCAGCAGCGCAGCTGGCCCCATTTTCAGGACGCGGTCAATCTCATCCAGGGCGGCAGCCTCGGACGCATCACCCAGGTCCGCACCTACTGGTGGCAGAATTACTCGCGCGACTGGCAGCCGAAGCCGGTCGACACGCAGGCGCTCGATTGGAAAGCGTGGCTCGGTTCCGCGCCCGCCCAGCCCTTCGACATTGATAAGTTTTATCGCTGGCGCTGGTACTGGAACTTCGGCGGCGGAGCCATGACCGACCTCTTCACTCACTGGATCGACGTCGTGCATTGGGCCATGAAGACTGACACGCCGAGCCAGGCGCAAATGCTCGCCGACAAATATGTCTTCGAGCAATGGGATTGCCCCGACACCATTCAGGCCGCCTTCCGCTACCCCGGCTTCGACGTCGTGTATGAGGGCATGATGAGTTCCTCCATCGACGACGGCGGCCTTGAATTCCGCGGCAACGAAGCAACCTTGAAGATCAACCGCAGCATGTTCGCTGTCTATCGCGAAGACGCGAAGGACAGTCAGAATCCCGTTCTCAAAGACGACAGTGTTCGCGACGGCACTTATGCGCACATGCGCAACTTCTTCGAATGCATCCGCACCCGCAAGCAGCCCAACGCGCCAGTCGAGACTGGAGTAGCCGCCGCCCGCGCTGGACAAATCGGCAACTACGCCTATCGCCACACCGGCCAAACCCCATGGCCCCTCAAAAACCCGTCATGAGGTTTCATCGCCCGCACATTCGCTCCTCTCCGCCAACTTCGCGGATAATAAAGTGAATGTGCGGACGATACTTAAGACGCTCCGATAAGCAACGCATCGCGGAACATTTCCGCATCAGCGGCGATATGGCCGAAGTCCATCCCTCGTACAACGTCGCCCCCACCGACTTCCAACCCGTCGTGCGCCTCGAGCGCGAAACCGATGAGCGCGAACTCACTCTCATGCGCTGGGGCATGGTGCCCTACTGGGCCAAGTCTCCGAAAGATCTCGGCCTCTCCACTATCAATGCCAAGGCGGAAAGCCTGCTGGCAAAAGCTCTCTGGAAAGATCCGCTGGAACGCCGCCGCTGTCTCGTTATCGCCGACGGCTTCTACGAATGGCAGCGCATCGACGAAAAGAACAAGCAGCCCTACGCATTCGCGCTAAAAAACGATGAGCCTTTCGCTTTCGCGGGATTATGGGATCGGTGGAAGCAGCCCGACGGAAACTGGCTCATCAGTTTCGCCATCATCACCACCGGGCCGAACGAGCTCACCGCCAAGGTTCACAACCGCATGCCCGTCATCGTCAAACCCGCGGACTACAATCGCTGGCTCAAGCCATCCCCCGACGAGCCGCCGCCCATCGACCTCTTGCGCCCGTATGACGCCGATAAGATGAAGGCGTGGAAGGTTGGCAAAGCCGTAGGCAATGTCCGCAACAATACCCCGGAGCTTTACGCGGAGTTGAAGGAAGCTCCCAAATCGAATGCCCCTCCATCTCAATCCCAACTCAACCTGGATCAATAATTATCCGCAGCCGCTTTTGACGCCGTGAGATGTGGCCCACGACGATCGCTCCCAGCAAGACCATCTTTGAAAGGGCACGACAACCAAAATAAGAATTGTCATCCCGACCGAAGCGAGGCGAAGTGGGGGAACTGCGTTTGCTTTTTTCGCTAACCACTCTTTAGCTGTTCTGTGTCATCCCGACCGAAGCGAAGCGAAGTGGAGGGACCTGCGTCTGCTTTTTTCGCGAACCGCTTCTTAGAAGGCCGCCCTGAGGGGATCACCAGCCCGTTCATAACGAGCAAAACAAAACTCAGCCACGCGCAGCCCACGTGCGTCCAAACCACCGCTGTACCCGGCTTGAACCAAACGCGTTCTTCTGCTCTACCAGCGCGTCAGACGGTGCGTAATAGATGCCGTTCGGCTTTGAACCCGTCAGAAACTCCACATCCACTCGGCCCACCTGTTCGTGGCCGAACTCGATGTAGCACGTACCCAATCCTCGATAGCCCTCCGGCTCAGGCCCACCGGTGATCTGCGACAGAATCTCCGCCGCCACCACCTTTGCGCCGCCTTCCGCAAAATTCCCCGCCTTCGGCGTTCCAATGCCGTTCACATCGCCCACCGCCCACACCCGCGGAAACGCCGTCTCCAGCGTCTTCTTGTTTACCGGCACCCAGTTGTAGGCATCCGTCGAAAGCCCCGACGCAACCACCACTTCCGGCACACGATGTACCGGGATCCCAAGAAATAGTTCGTACGGCAACTCTGTTCCATCCGTCAGTTTGGCGATCTTGCGCCCAGGATCAAGCGCCTCCACCAGGTTGTCTTTCACAAACCGAATGCCTCGCTCCGCAAACGCCCCAAGGATCGCCTGCGACGTATCCGCCGACGGAGGAATCGGTACACCGAACGGCATCACCACCGTGATCTCCGTTGCCTCACGCCGTCCATGCGCCGTCAGGTAATCGTGCAGCAGGAACGCCGTCTCGCTCGGCGCTGGAGGACACTTGAATGACTTCCCCGTCACTCCAATAATCGCCGGACCGCGCTCAAACTTCGCAATCACGTCGCGCAGCGCGAAGGCTCCCTCGACCGTATAAAATTCGTTGCCGCCTTCCACCAGCCCCGGAGTCGCCGCCGGATCGAGATCGGCTCCCAGCGCCACAATAAGAAAATCCGCTTCAAACTCGCCCGCATCCGTCACCACCCGCCGCGCCGTGGGATCAATTGAGCGAATCGTAGTCTGCAGAAATCGCACACCCGGCTTCACAAAGTTGCGATAGTAGTGGCGCACCTGGCCCGCTTCCTGTCGCCCAAACATCACTTCCAGTTTCGAGAAGCCAAAGACGAATGAGTCGCTCTTGTCGATGAGCACAACATCAATCTTGTCGCCGAGCGCTTCAGACAAGATCGTCGTGAGTTCAAGACCACCAAAGCCCGCTCCCAACACCACTACGCGAGTTTTCATCGCCGGAGAATAGCAGCTTTCTATTTCACCATCAACATTTTCGGACCTATTCCATAGCGCCATGAACATTGTTGCGCAGCGAAAACCATGCTGAATCCGTTTTCCCATCCACCACGTACACATGCCGGGTGCAAGACAACACATCCCGCTCGTGCTCGATTCCTGAACGGTTGTCCAGCATCATCCGGACACATGCCATTCCCCACACCGCAACAAACCCATGACCATGGAGGTCTATGTGAACAAGGAACAGGAACAGCTAGACAAAGTAATCGCGGATCGCCGCAATTTCCTCAAGGGTGTCGGTCTCACCGGCCTCGGTCTCGCCGGTGCAACACTCGTCGGCGGTAAGCTCGGCCTGATGGATGGATTACCCGGCGCTGAAAAACTCGGCCTCGGCGCAAGCCGCGTCGACGCCGCCACCTACACCGACGTTGACATCCTCAACTTCGCCCTAAACCTCGAATACCTCGAAGCAGAGTTCTACACCGTCGTCGTCACCGGAAAAACATTGGACCAGTCCGGATTCGACCTCAGCGGCAAGGGCACATTCGGCCCAACCACCGGTGGAAAGAAAGTCACCGTCACCGGCAACTTCACGCGGCAACTCAACATGACCTTGAACTCCATCATGAATGAAGAGCAGACGCACGTGAAGTTTCTCCGCACCGCACTGGGCAGCTACGCCGTCGCCAAACCCGCAATCAATCTCAATGCGCTGGGCATTGGCTTTGGAAACGTCATCGAACTCATAACCCTCGCACGTGCCTTCGAACAGACAGGAGAGTCCGCATACGCTGGCGCCGCTCACCTCATCACCAACAAGTCTTACCTCACCGCCGCCGCGCAAATCCTCGCCATCGAAAGCGAACACACCGGCAACCTGCGACTCTTCTGCGACCTCTACAACGTCTCAACCACCAAGATTGATTGGCACGATGTCCTGCCGCCACCGTCCGGTCCCAACATGTTCACCGTCGATCACAACGGACTCGCTCCCATTCGCACCACCAGCGAAGTCCTCGCCATCGTCTATGCAAACAGCAAGGGAGGAACCAGCCGCGGAGGCTTCTTCCCCATGGGCGTCAACGGTGCGATCAACGTCGTCTAGCCTGAAACTGCATCACATAGAAGAGCGCATGAGATCCCCCTCGCACGCGCTCTTCTATTTAAATCATATACTGTTACGTTATGCAATCGCCTAGTGCGCCGTCTTCACATCCTGATCCGTGATCAGAACCACATCGGACGTCGAGTGCTCTCGCAGCACCGCCAGCTGGTCTCCTGAAGGCGACCAGGCGAAGTCCCGGATACGCGAAGGCACAAAGTCCACCAGGACGTGCGACGGCGAACCATCGAGCGGCTGCGCCAGGATTGCTTCGCCGCCACCCTGCTGTATCCCATACACCAGCGCCTTGCTGTCCGGCATGAAGGCCGTATTGCTGAAAGAAAAGCGAATGTCAGGAGAAATGTCGCGAACAGAATTCGGCACCGTCAGATCGCGAAGCACCCACGTCAGAGACTCGTTCTCATCGGCTGTGGCTTTCCCATGAAGGGCATAGTGTCCATCCAACGAATAGCGGACCGGAAATCCTCCCTCGCCAGCGAACAGCTTCTTCGGTGTGCCGCCATCCAGCGGCACGCTCCATCCTGCATTTCTCTTGTCTTCAAAAACGGAGTAATTCACCGTCTTTCCATCAGCAAGGCAAACAGGATCGCGCACCACTCCATCCGTCGTCAGAGCGGTTTGGCCGGAGCCATCCGCATTCATCCGGAAGAGCCGCGTATGATCGATCGCCTTTGGAATCGCAGGGAAAACGATGCGGTCATCCGGACACGAAGTTATAGAAGCTGCCAGTTGCAGATCGCCCACATCAATTCGTTCGGTCGCACCGGTCGTCGGGTCGAACTTGCTGATGGACACACGCGGCGTCAGTACCACCAGCCGCTTCTCATCCAGCCAGTTCAAGCGACCAGCGGAGATGCGCAGCGCAGCAGAAGAAACCAGCGTGCCTCCACTCCCCTTGTACAAACTTAGATTCGTGTCGCGATTTGTCAGAACCGTCGCCATCGTTTTCCCGTTCGATGACAACGCCAGCCCCTCATAAGAATTCAGATCGTTCGTCAATGGCTGGAACTGGTTCCCCGGCACCGACACGCTCGCAATCTGCGCACGGTCGGAGTTCTCGCGAACATAGGTCAGCAGCACATGCCGGCTATCCGGCATCCATGCCGCGTCAATCCCATACGTGATTCCATGCGGAGATTTAAGTTCGGTAGTCTTTTTCGTTGCCACGTCCAACAGCAGGATGAGGCTGCCGGGCCGCAGCTGTTCGTTTAATTCAATCGTGTTGCCGTCGGGCGACCACACCGGATAACCAGGAAAATTTGAATCCTTGTAGACGAGCTGGTCGTTCGTACCATCCCGGTCCGCGATATGCAGTTCTGTAAAGTGATCCTTCAACTCCGGTGTCTGCCGCAGGTAAACCATGCGCGAGCCATCCGGCGAAAAGCTCGGAGGACTATCCACGTTGTGTACGATTTGCCGCGGCGTCCCACCCAGCACGGAGATCTGGTAGAGGTCGCGGATGTACACATTCTTCTCTGTCCCGCGCACAAAGTAGAGACTGTTGCCATCCGGCGAAAACGCCAGCCCGACATAAGGATTGGTGAACGCCGGCAGCACCTGCGCGTCCGTGTTCGTGGGAATGTTCCGCACCCACAGTGTGCGCTGCCCCTTGTCGTTCTTGACCTCCGCAAGATAGCGGCCATCCGGCGACATCGCCACCGCCTCGATGTTCCCGCTCTCCGTCATCTGGTGCAGCCCAAAGCTGGCAAAGGGAACCGACTTCGGCCAGAAGTGGTACGCTGCAAACCCCGCTCCGGCCAACAGCAATACGCCCAGCCCAACCCAGATCGCCGCGCTGGATTTCTTTGCGGCTGGTGCCGGCGGAGCGCTCGGCTGACATCCGCAGCAACTTCACTGCTCGCTGCGAACGCTCCGTTACTCACGCGGCCGCTCGATGAGGCGCGCACCGCCACACCCCCGCCAGAGGATGGTGGCCGGCTGCTCACTCCGGTACCCGCCGCCGTTCGCCATTGCTGCCAGGCCGGATGCTGCCGTTCGCCCGGAGCCGCTGCTGCGCTGCAACCGCTTCAGGTCAGCGCGCAATTCCGCCGCCGACTGGCAGCGAAGATCGCGGTCCTTCTCCAACGTCTTGTTCAGAATATTTTCGAACTCCGTCGGAAGATCGGGGTTCAGATCCACGGGAGCCACCGGCGCATAATTCAAAATCCTGTCGAACACCACGGCAGTTGTAGCCCCTGCAAAAGGCGGCTTGCCTGTCGCAACTTCATACAGCACCACGCCCAGCGAAAACACGTCGCTGCGTACGTCCAGTTGCTCGCCGCGGGCCTGCTCCGGAGACATGTAAGCAACCGTGCCCAGCGACGATCCCGGGCTGGTAAGCTGGTGCGCCAGCGTTGCAGGAGCCTGCGTTGCCGCCAGGTCAGGCACCACCTCGCCTGCGCTCTCCTCCAGCTTCGCCAATCCAAAATCGAGAATCTTCGCCTGCCCCGACTTGGTCAGGAAAATATTCGCCGGCTTGATATCGCGATGCAGAATGCCCTTGCGATGCGCCGCGTCCAGCGCGTCAGAAAGCTGGATTCCCAGCTCCAGCAGCGCGCCAAACGGCATCGCCTTGCCGTGGTAAATCTTCTCCAGGCTCGACCCTTCCAGCAGCTCCATCACGATAAAGGGCGACTCGCCGGATTCGTTCAACTCGTGAATAGTGCAGATCCCCGGATGGTTCAGTGCGGACGCAGCACGCGCCTCACGCCAAAAGCGTTCCAGCGCGGAAGTATCGTGTCGCATCGCTTCCGGCAGCACCTTGATCGCAACATGACGACCCAGCTTCTGGTCTTCCGCTTCGTAAACTTCGCCCATTCCGCCCTGTCCCAGGCGGCGAATAATTTTGTAATGTCCTAAAAGTGACCCGGCAGAAAGCTCAATCATCTCTACATCATGCGGTTCGAGTCCCAAACCAGCAAGCATTTTCGTTCGAAACCGAACACGAACCACCATTGCCGTCTAGGATCAATTTGTCATCCCGACCGAAGCGTGGAGGAATCCGCGTTTCACTCGCCCGGATACCCCAGATCAATTTGTCATCCCGACCGAAGTGGAGGGATCTGCGTTTCACTCGGCGATGCCGCGACCGCACCTGTGGCTCCGCTCGCCACGCTTGCGTCGGCCGTCCCATCTTCCTCTCGATGCTCCCGATCGGGTAAACTCCGCCGCATGGAACTCAAGGTGCTCTTTAGCGAGGATCCAGCATTCGTCCTGACAAGGGCCGGAGAGTTCCTTTCGTCGGAACCAGTTCTGCATAATCTGATTTTGACGATTCTGCACTCCAACATTGCTCATCGCGATCCCGGTCGATATTGGATCGCATTGCACGCAGAGAAACCCGTCGGCGTGGTCGTCCAGTCGCCACTCGATTTTCCAGCGACCATGACACCGATGCAACCGCGAACCGTGCGGGCAATGGTGGATTCAATTTCAGAAGCCGGAGTGGCTCTGCCCGGCGTCAATGGAGACGCGGCAACCTCAGCCAGCTTTGCGGGGCAATGGAGTGAACGATGTAAGTCGGCAGCCAAACCGTTCCAGGGCATGCGTCTCTACGAGCTTATGGAACTTGGAGAAGTTCCGCACACCCAGGGTCATCTACGGCAGGCAGGTCCGAATAGATCGCAGTCTCATGATCCACTGGAGTCGCGCCTTCCAGAATGAAGTTGGAGAATCTGCAAACAACGTCGAGCTTCGAGTAGACCGGGCGATGGCCGCAGGACAGATCTGGCTCTGGGATCAAAACGGAGAGGCAACATCCATGGCTGTCAGCCGCGGACCGGTACAAGGCGTAGTTCGTCTGGCAGGAGTCTATACGCCACCCGAGAAGCGAAAGCACGGTTACGCCGCAGCCTGCGTTCATGCCCTGTCGAAACAACTTCGCGGCCGTGACTATCGGTGCATTCTCTACACTGACTTGGAAAACCCCACATCGAATTCCATCTACCGGCGCATAGGATACAAGGCCATAGCCGAGGGTCTGCGCTATCGCTTCGAGTAGTCCCGCATGACGTTAGGCAACTGCGATCCGCCGATGGGGCGGCGGCATGTGAGCCAAAAAATGGCAGGCCACGGAGTGACCTGCAAGGCTCAGCAATCAAAAAACTCGCTGAGCAGTTCGATAGCGTCCCTGAGGAATTCTTGTGTAGCGTCCGGACTAAATGAATGGCGGGAGAAAACCGGCGAGCCGCATTATTTCGATCCGCTCGCCGGAGTTAGTCAACAGTCGGTCTCTTCCACGTGCCGACTGATTTGGGTGGCCATCTCCTCCCACTTACCTGGGCTTCAGAGTGGAACCAAGGACGGAGTGCGCCACCTGATTGCCAAGATGCTCGCCGGCTTCATGGTCGAATCGGAAGTGCTGTCCCGCATAGATCCTACTCAGCCCTGCCTCCACAGCCGCGTCCGAGAAACTAGTAAAGTGGCGGGTCACTCCTGGCAGAGATTCAGAAGTCACATCCAACGCAATCTGGTTGCCTAGATAATTCCTCAGCACCCAACTGGCTGCGGTACTGATGGCGCTATGGGCGCCGGGGTAAGAAGGGTCAGGAGCTGTCTTCGTGGTCAGTGGAACCCATGTTGTATCGGGTGTTGTCCGAGGATTATTGTCGTTATCGGCCATTTGAATGGCGGTCACAGGCCGCCATAGATCATAGGTGTACTTCGCTTCAAAGAACGCGATAACCGTGTCGGCGAGGCTGATGTTCAACATGGCAAAAAGGTGGGCGCTCCGAACGATACCCAGGTGATGTTCCAAAGCTGCAGTCTGCGCAATCTCATTCCAGAAATCCTGAATGTTTCCATTCCAGAATTTTCCAATTTCAGACTGACCGGCAGTACGGGTTGCACTTGTGATGAGGCCAAGACTTTTGACTTCGTTAAACGATTTCGTGTAACGGTCGCTGGTCAACTCGGGAGGTGGCGCAGGACGAAACTCGCCTGCCGAGGCGATTGAAAAAGGAGTGACGTGGGACCATTGGATAAAATCGGCAGGCGCAAAATTAGGAGGCGTCAGCTGATAGCTCCCGGGCTGTGTGGTGGGAACAAAGGGAGGAAAGGTCTGGGCCGATCCGTCATCGCTTCGCAATTCCAGGATGGCCGATGCGGCCTCTTCACCGACCTCAATGCCCTCTCGTTTGCGCTGCCCGTCTCGAATCTGGTCCAGGTCCTGCTGCAGCTCAGAATCCAGTGCCGCAGAAAAAGCGGGGTAGAGCGAGACCAAAACGTCATGGGCGGCCTGATCTGCCGCGGCCTGCACAGACGCGTTTCGCGATACGTGTGAAAGCCGAACCGCGTATGGCGCATAGGTTCCGTCAATCGCATTGACCGCCTCGAAGATCGCGGCATGCATCATCGCGAAACTACGTGTGGAGTGAATGGAAGCAGGTTGCGCTCCTGGAGTTCGCACAATCACCAGAAGGCTTCGGTTCCACTCGATGACAGGATTTACTGGATCCGCAGATACTGCTGTTGAATCACTGTCATTCTTTGCTTCGCTGGCGCTAGCGAAGCCGGTCACTTGGCTCAGAAGAAGACAGAATATCGCCCACGATAGAACTCGCTTTACCACGGCATACACCTCGTTGATTGAATTCGGTGAGAATGCCGAGAAAGAATCAAACTGCAGATGCCCTACGGAACACTCTCACTCCATCCATAACCAGGAATGCAGAAAAATATTCCGTCTCGTTGCAAGATTCTTGGGGAAGATGCGAATCGAATGACCTGCGCGAGCGCCTGCTCGCGAATCTGCCGCAGCCGGAAATGGCGCGGACCATCCCATGAGTTACTGCCGGATAAATCGCCGATGCACTCATCGTCGTAGTGTGCTGGAATTTTGGGGTTCCATGCACAACCGAGAGCGTATCGAATCTGTGATTGGCTAACGCCCGATGAGTCCAACAGCCTGAATCACACCTTCATCTCCATTTAGAATGCGACGATAAATAGCCGGAAATGGTGTCCCTCGCCTGTCACGTCGAAGGTGTCCCACAGGCGATCACGGATGTAGGTGACAGTGCTGGGGCGGACAAAAAGATCATGCCGCGATGTGTAATCGGCAACTCTTCCTTTGCTCAATTTTGCCGGCGTTTCCGGCTCCAGGAGACCGCTGACCAACGTATGCCCAATGTTAAGATCTGGCTGAATGGCTTCCATCAAAGTCGACCTCGACAAAGTCCGCGAGTTCAAAGACGCAGAGTCTTTTTACCGGTGGCTCGCAAAGCACCACGACAAGGAATCTGAACTCTGGATCAAGATTCACAAGTTGGATTCGGGCCTCCCCTCGATCACCCCTAAGGAAGCCATCGACGTTGTGCTCTGCTGGGGCTGGATCGACGCGGTGCGCAAGGGGTTCGACGACAAGAGCTATCTGCAACGCTACACGCCGCGCGGCAGGAGCAGCATCTGGAGCCAAATCAATGTCGACAACGTGGCGCGCTTAATCACGGAAAGCCGAATGACCGGGCACGGACTCAAGCACGTTGAGGCGGCCAAGGCCGACGGGCGCTGGGACCGCGCCTACAAGAGCGGCAAGAAAATGAGCATCCCAGACGATCTCCAGGCCGCAATCGACGCTGTGCCAAAGGCAAAGGCAATGCTGCAGAACCTCAGCGAGCAGAACCGCTTCGCGCTGGCCTTCCGCGTCCACAACATGAAGACCGAAGCCGGGCGAAAGAAGAAGATCGAAACCTTCGTCGAAATGCTCAAGCGCGGAGAGACGATCTATCCGCAGGCCAAAAAATGACCCTTCGGACTGTGCGTCGCACTGTTGTGCCGCGCATTAAGATTGCGAATCCGCTTCAGCCACTTTCCTCCGCTTGCTTCTGGATGGCCGAGCGCACGGCCACAATAGGATAGCGATAATTAGCCAGCCGAGTGCGACCCGTGGCAAACGCGTCTGACAAAGCCTTAGGCGGAGCAGCAACCCAGGCGGACGCGGTATGATGCACGGCGACCCCGGGTACTCCATCCGATGTACCGACTGGCACGAGAAATCCGTGCGCGCTTCGCCGGAGCCCCGCCGTGTACGACGGGGCTCCGGAGCGGCTACCTATTTCGTGTAATGGCTGGTTCGGCGTATCGTGCCGGCGAGTACGTTACCTGAAGGAGACGTCTGTACGTAATCAAATGCGTCACCGTGAGCATCAACGAAGATGTTCAACACGATACCGCCCGACCCCAGATACAGTGTGCCGGTACAGTCCTCACTGACCGTATAGGTACCGCCGGGGACAATTGCATTCTGGAAAATTACAGCTCCGTTCACCACAAGAGTAGAGTTGCTCGTGAGATTGCCGCGCCCGTCGAGAACGTCGATGCCAGCCACGGCCAAGGGTACTGCAGTGGCGCCTTCACGCAAGAAACCGGAGGAAGCAAACTGATATGAGCCTTTGAGCGTGGCCATGCTGCACCCGTGCCCACCCTCTTCGGCAAATGCCTGCTGTGCTGTCATGATCCCGGTAAATAGGCTGAGCATAATCGTCATGCAGCCGGAAAGCTTCAAGTGATTCGTTTTCATGATGACCTCCTTTGTGGTCATGCACAGTTTTGATCTTTGAAATCAAAAGCTCAATTGCCCGCCACTCCTCCGTAGGTCATCGGATTGTCTCCCACTAACTTACCTAACTTCAGCACCTTATAGTGCAAGGTCCCCTGAACATCGGCCCCAGTGCTAAGATTCATCGTCACGATGGAAGATCCAAGCCCTCATATGCGGCACGTCCGCTTCGGCGTCTTCGACGTTGACCTTCAGACTGGCGAATTGCACCGGAAAGGCATCAGGGTCAGGCTTCAGGAGCAGCCTTTCCAGATCTTACGAATGCTGCTGGAGCATCCGGGTGAGGTCGTGTCGAGGGAAGACATCGAGAAAAGGCTTTGGTCGGCGAATACATTCGTAGACTTCAATCATGGTCTCAACCGAGCTCTGAATAAGCTCCGCGAGGCGCTGGGCGATCATGCGGAAAACCCGCAATTCATCGAGACAATACCGCGGCGCGGGTACCGTTTCATCGCGCGGGTTCGCCCGTCAGAAGTTAATTTCAATGTGCTGTCCGATGAACGGGAATCCGGCCTCCGTCAAAGCCCGACGAGCTGTCCGCCCGAGCTCCCCTTAAGAACAACGCCGGCCCCCTCCAAAGGTAATTCGGATAGCAAGTTAGAACCGGGACTTCCTTTGATCGCACGTGAACGTGAGCGCAGCCAATTAACTGCGCTCGTGAATGCCGCTTCGACCGGCCAAGGTTCCGTGGTGATCATCGGGGGCGAGTCTGGAATCGGGAAAACGCACTTGGTTCGAACGATACTCGCTGAAGCCCCCCAGCATGGATGCTTCACGCTTGTGGGCCACTGTTACGAAATGCAGGGCTCGCCGCCATACGTTCCATTCATCGAGATGCTCGAGCATAGCGTGAGGGCTCTGTCGCGGGAGGCTTTCCGCACCGCGCTCGGCGACTCCGCGTCGGAGGTCGCCAAACTCATGCCGGAACTACGAGGCATGTACCGGGACATCCCGCAGCCCCACTTCTTGCCTCCGGAACAGCAGCGCCGGTTTCTCTTCAATGCCTATTGTGAGTTCGTCGCACGCATGGCCCGCGTCGCACCGCTTGTCGCAGTGTTCGAAAATCTGCATTGGGCCGACGAACCCAGCCTACAGCTGTTCCAGCATTTGGCAAATGCCGTTGCCACAATGCCTGCACTGCTGATCGGAACGTACTGTGAAACGGAGTTGGATACAACACGTCCGTTCGCAGCGGCGCTGGAGAGCGTCATCCGGCAAAATCGGGCCGCGCGGATCCGCCTCCGCCGACTGTCCTTAGCCGGCGTCGAAGGCATGTTGTGTGCCATGGGTCAACATCCACCCCCACCCTCGTTGTCAAAGATGATCTTCGATCAGACCGAAGGAAATCCGTTCTTTGTCGAGGAGGTCTATCGACACCTGGCCGAGGAAGGAAAGCTGTTTGACGAGAACGGCGCTTGGCTACAGGAATTGCGTGCGGACGAACTGCAGGTTCCAGAGAGCATCCGCCTCGTGATCGGCCGTCGATTAGAACGGCTGGGCAAAGACGCGAGATCCGTCCTTACTACGGCGGCAGTGATAGGGCGCAGTTTTAGTTTCCGCCTGCTCGAGCACCTCGAAGACACTCGGCCGGACGCCACGCTGGAGGCGGTCGAGGAGGCCGAAGGGGCACATCTGATTTCAGCCGAACTACACGGAAGTGAAACTTCCTATCTTTTTGTTCACGAACTCATCCGCCAGACTCTCGTTCAGTCCCTCTCATTGCCTAGGCGGCAGCGTATACACGCGCGAATTGCGGGAACAATGGAGCTTGTATACGGTGACAACCTCAACAGTCAGGCTCCGGCGCGCGCTTACCACCTCCTACACGCCGGCGCTGCCTCTGATCCTGAAAAGACGCTCCACTATCTCACGATCGCGGCGGATCTCGCCTCCACCGGAGCCGCACACGAGGAGGCGCTCGCGTATCTTGATCATGCGGTGTCCCTCCTTCAGGGGAGAAGTGATCTGCAGGCGGCCGATTTGCACGCTAAACGCGCTGTAGTGCTACGGAGCCTGTCGCGCTCGTCTGAGAGCGTAGATTCCTACGAGCGTGCGATTTCACTTTTCATCGAGGCGCACGACCTTAAACGTGCGGCAGAAGCGAGTTTTCATCTTGCAGCTCTGCACGGGTGGAATGCAGATGTAGTTAGTGCACTGCGAGCAACAGAACGTGCGCTCCAACTCGTGGGCGATCAGTTTCCGCCTTTGCGTTTTCGCCTGTTACTTTACAAGGCATTATGTCTCTCATTCGACGACATCGAAGCGGCATTCGCCATCCTCGCGCAGGCGAAATCACTCGAGTCCGCGATTCCAGAAGGTATCGTCGACGGATACGCGATCTGGGACGAGGCCCGGCTCTACTGGAATGCCGCGCAACTCGATGCTGCCAATCAGTGCGCGCGTGAAGCCGTAGCCCGGTTCTGTGCCGCGGGTGACGTATGGGGCGAGGCCGAAGTGTGGGAACCCATCCCGGGGGCGCTCTATATGGGCCGTTCGGTTGGCATGGAACAGCTGATTCGAGATGCCATCCAGCGCGCCGAGCGAGTGGGACATCAGAACGCGGTATGGCTGCTCAAGAATGTAACCGCTGAAATGTATGTCGCGCTGGGCGACTTGACCAGGGCCGATTCGGCAGCGCACGAGTCTCTTCGTTTGGGTCAGTCACTGGCTACCGGATGGCTGTTCCTGGACACGATCGTCTTAGGTTACGTCGCCCATTATTTAGGCCGGCTTGCAGAGAGCGAGCGATGGTTTCGGCACGGCCTGGAGATTGAGCCCCCAAGCCACTGGTCCGGCGTTTTGGCCGGCGGCCTGTTCTGGACTCTCGCGGCCAAGGAAGATCCTCGGGCAGAGGAAGCTCTTGCGAAAGCCTATCCATATTTGCCACTACCAGGCTTGCGTTTTCGACTTGGAGCCTGCGGCTGCCTGGTATTCGTCATCGAAGGCCTTGCTTGGCTAGGTCGATACGACGAGGTCGCGGCCCTTCAGCCTCACGCAGAGCACGTCGTCGAAAACGGGCCGTGGTGTGTTTATGGTCTTTACCTCGTTCGAACAGCGGCCGGTATTGCTGCAGGCTGCGCTGCTGACTGGACGCGCGCCGAAGAACATCATCGCGCCGCATTACGGCAGGCCGACACTGCACCTTACCGCGTTGCGCAACCCATCTCCCGTTACTGGTATGCCAGGATGTTGCTCGCCCGCCGCGCCGAAGGCGACGAGACTAACGCGCGAGCATTTTTGTGTCAGGCGCTCGATCTGTTCGCCTCGCTCGGCATGCCGGGATACGCTCGCCGTACGAGCGAGTTGTTGGCGACTGCCGTTTCATAGAAGGGGTCAATTTGATCAGGGTCGGCTTTAGTTCAGGGCTCATCGTGCCTCCGAGAGAGTCATATCGGAGGTCGTATTGTTTGTTCTTAAAAGATTGATCGCTACTGATCCAAGATTCTGGCCGTTCCGGATGTGTAACCGGCCTTCCGGAGGTTATTCCCTGATAAATCGCGAATACGCTCATCGAATGATTTGGGAAAGAAAAACTTCACCTGAAATCGTAACAGTAATATGTACAAATTAATTGAAGGTTCCGGATGGTACTTAACGGGCAGCGATCCAATCCGGAAAACAAGCCCGGTGGGGAAGACAAATGTCGGGTGGTTGTCGGTGGAAGGAAGGTTGGAGCACGGGATGGGGGTCGAACCCATGTATATCGGCTTTGCAGGCCGACGCGTTAAGCCACTTCGCCACCCGTGCTCAATTGATCGCCTTGAAATCGATTCGCTCGCCGGATGGTTTCGCGGATTTCAAATATTGATCAACAAACTCATGTTAACCCGGTCCATGGTCGGCGGCAAGTTCCCCATTTGCCCGAAAAGCGTGGCGTATTTCCCAGCGACCGTGACAAATCCTCAAATCAGGGGTTTTTGCTATGCGAATGACATGTCAAAGTGCGCTCTAAACGCGTCAAAACGTGTCAAAAAGTCAGATTAGATGTAGTACATCTCCGTCTCTTCCGCGCCCTTGCTTGCTTGCGCGATCTCTTCCAGGGTGCGTCGCCCGAAGGCCCGGCCAGAGTCCGCAACTTGTTCATCCCAAACAGCTTTCAACGCTCCCCATGCTGGAGGCTGCTGCCGTCGCGAAGGCTTGCGGCTGAAGTTCTGGTTCACCAGCGGCCCTTCCAGCGCAGTGATGGCCTCAAGCAGCGTAATCTCGCCCGCTGGACGCGAAAGCCGGTAGCCGCCGCGCCTTCCGCGCATACTCGAAACCAGCCCGGAGCGCTTTAGAATCATCAACAACTGGTCCAGATACTGTTTCGGAATCCCCTGACGATGGGCGATTTCCGCCGCCTGCACCGGCTCATTCTGGCCCTGTAAAGCCAGATCAACCAGTGCCAGCAAACCGTATTCCCCCTTCGTCGAAAGTCTCACATGCGAATCATGACAAATCCAATCAACTTTTAGCAAGTACCAACAAACCTGCTCACGCAGGTTTCTCGCCGCAAGTTTGGAATCAGTTACTTTCCGGCACTCATCGATGCTGGAGGCTGTACGTTGCCGCGACCTGTAAGCTCATGAATTAGATAGATTTCCTGCTGTCGATAGGGTTTCCCATCAGCATGGAAAACCTCGTGGAACCAGACCGTCGGCTGCGAGAGCACATAGGGCTTTTGCCACGAATCCCACGGCAAATAAGTCTGGGTTTTTCCCGCAACCAGTCCCCAGTTGATCATCCCGACGTTCTCTTTTTTGCCGATCGGCAGCACTGTATCAAACGTGCTCCCGGCACCGCGCGCCATGTATTCCGTGCAGATCAAAGGCCGATGTAAAGGCCTTAGTTCCTGCACTTTAGCCGCAAATTCCTCCGGCCACCCGTAGTTGTGAAAGCTAATCACGTCCGATTGCGATAACTGAATCTTTGTCATCGCGCTCATTTTGTCAGGATTCGACCAGTCTCCCTGCCACACGCCGCTCGTAAGTGGCTGAATCGGATGCACTTCGCGCGCCCACGCGAAAGCCTGCGGCAGCAGTGCCGCCACTAGTTCTGCCTTGTTTTTGGGCTCGTCTTTGCCCTGATTTCCGTTGTCCGGCTCATTCCAGATGTCCCATCCCAGGATGCGATCATCCTTCCCAAATGCGCCGACAACGCCCTGCACGTACTCTTTTAGGTGCGGGTAAGTCGATGAATCCATGAGAGATTTGGCTCCCGGACTCTGCACCCATCCGGAGTTATGAACACCCGGGAATTGGAGGATGCTGCGGCCCCAGCACCGGATTCGACTCCCAGCACGAGTCAAACAGCACAAACAATGGCTTTATATGGTGTTTTGCAGAAATCGTCAGGAATGTATCGATCCGTTTCTTGAATCCCGGCGCATCCTGGGTCCACAATTGATCCTGGAGAAAGACGCGCATCGTATTCATTCCAATGCCCTCCGCCCATCCCAGCTCCTTGTCGATGATCTCCGGATCGAAGGTCGCTGCCTGCCACATTTCAAACTCATTGATCGCATTCGAAGGAATAAAATTAGCGCCCACAAGCCACGGCTGTTGCGCATACCAGGCGTTCGCCTTTTCCTCGGTCCATCGTTCCGGAGCCTGAGCCATCAGAGTGGCGCACATTGCGGACAGCAATATCGTTGATACGATGCCACTTAACTTGAACTTCATCATTATCTCCCTCGAGCATTCCACCAGAAAAGTCGAAATTCATCACGCACCAACTTACAGAAGCAGTCGAAGCTCCGCAAACTCCATCTGAACTATTCGATTCTTCCCATCAATATTGCTTCTCGTCTAAGTAGAACAATATAAGTCAGTTATAGTCCGATCACGGTCATCACCCTGTGTACAATGAACGGCACCTTCGGCCATCACATGTCGGTCGTAACTTCGTCTGCTATATTTCGGGGAGTTTCGTCCCAGGAGTCAGTTTGGTGCATCTCCGGAAGTTATTGATAATAGGTGTAGTTGCATCGTGCACGGCGTCTTCCCCCATACATGCTCAAACACCTCGCACCTCCGAAGGAATGTCACAGGCCCCACAAACGCCTCACGGAAACGTAAGCACGGGCGGTGAGTACGCGCCGGTGCATGATACTGAAAACAGAGCGATTACCGCCGGAGGCTTCGTCGACTCCGGCCCAGTTGTGTTCCAGGATGACACGAAGAAATCAGGTCTAAGCTCGTGGACCAACACCATGGGCACTCCCTCGAAGTCGTTCATCATCGAAACCGATGGAAACGGTGTCGGTCTGATTGATTACGACAACGATGGTTGGCTGGACATCTACCTCGTCACCGGCTCAACCTACGAAGCCGTGAAAGGGAAGGCTGAACCGCCGCACGCCGCACTTTTCCATAACAATCACGACGGAACATTCACCAATGTTACTGAAAAAGCTGGAGTTACCAACAGCCGTTGGGGATTTGGTGTAGCCGTAGGCGACTTCGATAATGACGGTTGGCCCGACTTGTTCGTCAGCAACTTCGGTCCGAATCGCTTATATCGGAACAATCACGACGGCACATTCACGGACGTGGCGCAGAAGGCCGGGGTTCAGCTCGGGACGTGGTCTACAGGCGCGACTTTTGGCGATTACGATGGCGACGGCCGACTCGATCTGTTTGTCGCCGGATATGTTCACTACGATTTCAATAATCCGCCGGAACCGCTCTCGAAAGCCGCCTCTGGAAACGCCTGCCAGTTTCGGGGTGTAGTTGTCATGTGCGGCCCAAGGGGGCTACAGGGCGAGCATGATCATCTCTTTCATAACAATGGAGATGGCACATTCACCGACGTCAGCAAGAAGGCGGGTGTTGACGATCCCAGCGCTTACTACGGCTTCACTTCAATATTCGCGGACCTCAACAACGACGGCAAAGTGGACTTGGTAGTAGCGAACGATTCCACCCCAAGCTATCTCTATCTTAATAAAGGGGATGGGACGTTCGAGGATGTGAGCTATGCATCCGGCTATGCGCTGAACCAGGATGGGCGCGAGATTGCGTCGATGGGAATAGGCATTGGCGACTACGAAAACAGTGGCCTGCTCGACCTGATCAATACGGACTTTTCTGATGATTACAAAGTACTTTACCGCAACGAAGGCGACGCCAACTTTTCAGATGTAAGTTATCGAATGGGAATCGCCCAGGTAAGTATTCCATTCGCGGGCTGGGGCGCAGGTTTTTTGGACTACGACAACGATGGCTGGAAAGACGTGATGATGATCAATGGCCACGTCTATCCTGCTGTAGATAAACAAGATTGGGGAACAACATTTGCCGAGCGCCCTCTGTTATTTCGAAACTTGCTGGGAAAAAAGTTCGAGTACATTCCCCCGGTGAAGGGCAGCGGCCTTGCCGTTGTGGTTGCTGGGCGGGGGGCAGCATTTGGCGATTTGTTCAACGATGGCAAAATCGATGTCGTAATCAACGTGATCGATCACACGCCGGTGCTGCTTCGCAACGTGAATCCCGACACCCACCACTGGGTTGAGTTCAAGTTGGTCGGTAACGGCAAGACTCCGCGAGACGCTGTCGGCTCAACTATTTACGTGGAGGCCGGAGGCATCCGCCAGCGAGGAGATGTGCTGAGCGGCGGAAGCTACATTTCTTCGAACGACCAGCGCCCACACTTTGGCATTGGAAATTCGACCACGGTGGATGCAGTGGAGATCCATTGGCAGAACGGGGAAGTTGAGAAGGTGAAGCTGCCCGCAGTGGATCACATTTTTACCATCGAGAAGGGCAAAGGCGTCACGTCTTCGTTGCCCGTAATTTCTGAGAAAGAGACGACTTCGAAATCTTCGACACCCAAACGCTAATCGCCTAATCCATAACGTTGGGACAGTGTGAATCCGAAAATGCCACTGGTCCAGAGTGGACAGGCGCCCGCCAATTTTGGACACCCGCGCAACTCATTCCCATCAGAAACCATTGAAAACGTGAGGCTCTTTTTGGCAGCCGATGTGCACTTACCTCGTGCGAACGGAATTCGATTGCAGGGAAGTGGCTCACGCGGGCCCTTCTACCGCAAACGATAATCTTCGGAGAAACTTTGATGTTTTCGTTAGTCCAAGATGCACTCGTAACTTGCCGGGAGCTTCGCAAATCTCATCGCTATGCGACGGCAATGGTGCTGCTTCTCGCAACTGGAATCGTGGCAGCGACCGTGATCTTCGGACTGTTGGAGGGTGTGCTGCTACGCGAACTACTATTTCCAGTGCCCAACTTGAAGGATCTTTTTGCGGGAGTTCCGGTCTCAGAGCTGGAAAATTCTTTTCTGACGTTAATTAGGGAGTGCGAACACAACGTAGGCTGCTCCCTGTTTTCCTTTGCTGTCACGCTGGCCGCTGGTGGCGATAACGATGTATTGTTTGCCGTCGATCATGTAGGTCGCGGGCGTCGCGTTCCCCGCATAGGGTAAATCGTGTTCCCAGAGCAGGTCTCCAGTCTCACTGTTAAATGCCCGGATTTTGTGGTCGTAGTTAGTTGCGGCGATGATTACCAGGCCGCCCGCAGTGACAATTGGGCCGCCATAGTTTTCTGACCCCGTGTCCTTCAACCCCTTGGAAACGAGTGCCGGATATTGGCCGAGGGGAACCTTCCATAAGTATTTTCCGGTGTTCAGGTCAATCGCGTTGAGTGTTCCCCATGGAGGCACGATAGCGGGAAAGCCCTCAGGATCGAGAAATTTGCGGTACCCGGTAAAGTTGTATTTGATCTCCGCATCCTTCCCGCCAGAGCGTGAAGTAGCCTCAGTCTTTGACGAAGTCGTCTCTGCACGCGGTCCAACAGCACCGTCGGCAGGAGTTCCACCTGTGCGCAAATATTCGAGAAGGCCGTCGAGGGAATCTCCCTCGAGATTTGGATAGGATGGCATGCGTCCCTTGCCGCCATGGATCACTTCAGCGATTGCCGCATCGGATAAACGCTTGTCAACGCCGATGAGGGATGGGAATTGAGGTGGCGACCCGGCGCGATCATCTCCGTGGCAGAGTGCGCACTGACGTTGATAAATCGCAGCACCGGCGCTGGCACCTGCATGATTCTCCGCAAGTCCTCCAGTCCACGCGATGTCGTTCGCATTCACATAAATGATTGCCCGTTGAGGATCGAGCGCCGGTCCACCCCACTCTGCACCACCATCGAACCCGGGAAAGACAACTGTTTGGCGACCTACCGACAACGGGACGAACTGGCCCTCGCTGCGAAAGGTCTTGAATTGTTCGACCGCCCATACGTGCGCTTCTGGTGTGCGGTTAGTAAGCATGTCGGCAGTCAGTAGTTGACGTGCGAAAGGAGCGGGTGCGGCCGGAATTGGCTGTGTTGGCGACGTAGTTTCGCCTGGCACATCAGACGCTGGAAAGGGTTTCTCCTCGAGGGGAAACAGAGGCTTGCCGGTGGCTCGCTCAAAAAGAAATAGGTAACCCTGCTTGGACGTCTGGGCCACTGCATCCACGACGTTGCCATTGTGTTTCACGGTCACGAGCACGGGCGGGGAAGGAAAATCGCGATCCCAAATATCGTGATGGACGGCCTGGAAGTGCCAGAGACGCTTGCCGGTATTTGCGTCGAGCGCGAGAAACGTGTCCGCGTAGAGATTGTTGCCAGTGCGGTCTGCTCCGTAGAAATCATTCACCGCCGAGCCCGTTGGCGCAAAAAGGATGCCGCGTTTTTCGTCGACGACCATCCCCGCCCAGTTATTTGCCGATCCGGTCACTCGCCAGCCATCCTTCGGCCAGGTTTCGTATCCTGCTTCGCCGGGATGGGGAATGGTATGAAAGGACCAGCGCAATTTACCTGTATGCACGTCATATGCTCGAATGTCGCCGTGCGGCGAGGGTTGCGTTTCAGGCGCGCGGAACCCAACGATGATCATGTCTTTGTAAATTGTTCCGGGAGTCGTCAGCACTGCGAAGTTCCGAGTGAAGTCCTCATTGCCCAGATCTTTGCGCAGGTCCACGCTCCCGCCTTCGCCAAATGCTTCAATCACTTTCCCGATGGCGGGGTTCAGGGCGTAGAGGTGATCCATCACTCCTGCGAAGAGGATGTCTTGTTTACCGTCGCTCCAATACGAGAAGCCGCGATTCGGCTGGTTCGCGGTAACTCCAGCATCAAAGATCCAAAGCTGCTTTCCCGTCGCCGCATCGAGCGCCACGACCTTCTCAGTGGTTGTGTACACGAACATCGTTCGACCGACGATGAGGGGATTCGTCTGCAACCCACCTTCTACGCCGGCCGGGAAATCCCACGCGACGCGCAAATGCTTCACCGTCTGGCGATTGATTTGTTTCAGGCTGGAGTAGCGGTTTCCGTCTGCATTTCCCCCGTAGACGCGCCAATCCTGTAGGGCGGGAGAATTTTGCTCGGGATTTGCGGCGACGGTATCCAGGCACGAATTGCCGCATAGAACGATTGCGGTAACAACTAACGAGGAAAAGTGAAAAGTCCTTCGACGGCGAAGGTGAGTTCTAAGAAGACCCGCTTTGCTCAAGTGCCCGCCCTTCGGAATCTGGTATCAGCTTATATGCGATCAATCGAAATATTCATCGCCGGTCGGCTCAACGTGCGGTTCGCGATTCATGGATTGGCGCAACCGGGATAACTCCTGGTAGAGGGCGCGGCGTGCACGGTTTTGATTGCCGAGTGGGCGATGTTCCGCGATGGAATGCCATGGATTGAAAGACAATTCACGAGCGAACTTGAATTGTGCTGGTGATGAAAACTGCTGCCGTGGAATGGTGATGCGTGCAACCGGGATAAACGGTGAGAGTTCTTCGGGCCATTCAATGGAAGCGTCCTCGATGGGCATTCTGTCGGGATCGGTTTGCAACTGAATCAGGAAGTCGAACTCGACATCGCTTCGATCTAGAGTGGCGGCCATCGATTGCCGAAGCCAATCCGCTGGCGGACTGAACGGGATTTTTGTCTTGGAATTGGAGCGCGGACGTATGGAGTATTTCATAGCGCGGCCTTCTCCAAGTAGATACGGGACGCAGCTCCAATACCGGGATTCAAGTGGGTTTGAGTTCATTCGCGCATAAATTCCCTGCATGAACAGGTCGAGGAAATGGGAGTCGAGCGGGTTGATGAAATAGAAAATGGGAGTCCGCGCGTATATATGCCGTTGCAGTTTGAGATTCTCGACGACGTTGGGGGTAGTGAATGTTGGCGAACTGATTCCGGTAAAGTCCTGTGTGGCTCGTTCATCGTCGAGCAGCTTTTCGCCCGACACTCCCATCAACTTGATACCGATGCTGAGAATGCCGCTATCGCGAACATCAGGGGGAGAGGCTGGACCGGGCCCAGCAAATCGAATCCATGCGGGGAATTTTGTAGGCTGCGAAAAGACTCCGACGGGAAGTTGAGGCGGGAGGTTCGGAAGAACTTGAAATGTCCCGCGTACGACGCCATAAGTCTTTGTATTCCCAGCACGCTCCGCCGTGCGGCCGATGTACTCCCGCTCCGTGTACCGGCTCATCTCGCCTATGATGCCGGCGGTTATGGTTTCTTCTCCTGGAACAAGGATTTCCTGGCAGAGCCGCGTTTCATGACTGCCGTGAGTTAACCGCAGGAATTTTTGTATGAGCCGGCCAAGGGGCCGCTGAAAAACGGCATCGAACGCATCCCGGAACAGGGGATCAATCCGATGTTCCAGAGCTACGAGGGAGAGGATCGCGTCATTGATCTGCGGACCGAGGCTCATTTGTAAATCCTTTTGCTGCCACGGATGATTGCGGGTCAAAATGCGTATTGCACGATTGCGCGCTAGCCTAACAGAAAAGTCGGCCTGATTGCATTTGCATGGCAGCTTTCCGTCGAGTAAGGCTAGGATAGGTTGCGAACTCGAATAAGCCGGAGACAATTTCCTTGACGAGTGGATCCGAAAAGAACGCGAACGCCGAGTACATCGTCGTAGGGTCGGGTGCGGGTGGTGGAACAGTCGCGGCGCGACTGGCCGAAGCTGGTCGAACCGTCCTGCTATTGGAGGCCGGGGGAGATCCGCGGGATGCGAGCGAGCAGCCAGCGCCGGTGCCGGAAAGCGGCGGAATCCCCAACGACTACGATGTTCCGGTTTTCCATGGATTCGCCTCAGAGAATGATGCGATAAAGTGGGATTTCTTTGTCCGTCATTACAAGGAAGACGCGGTCCAAAAGCTCGATCCAAACTATATCGAGACACTCAATGGCAAACGCGTTGATGGAGTTCTCTATCCGCGTGCGGGCACGCTCGGCGGCTGCACGGCACACAATGCGATGATTTTCGTATATCCGCACAACGCGGATTGGGACTCGATCGCGGAACTAACTGGAGACGATTCCTGGCGATCCGATAACATGCGCCGCTACTTTGAGCTTTTGGAAAACTGCCATCATCGTTGGCCTTATCGAATGCTGGCAAAACTCGGCATGAATCCAACGCGGCATGGATGGAATGGGTGGTTGCAAACGGAAGTAGCGATACCGAACTCGGCGTTAATTGACTCCGACCTGGTCAGGATGATCCTCGAATCTGCATGGGAAGCCTTTCGGCACGCCGGCAGCAAACGAGACCATTTGCGCTGGGCGCTAAAGGCAGCCCTCGATCCCAATGACTGGCGCCTGGTCAAAGAGAACGCTGGAGGAGTTCGGGTCACTCCACTTACTTCCCGCAATCACGCGCGTATGGGCTCACGCGAAAGGGTGCTTGAAGTTGCTGCGAAATTCCCTGATCGATTACGCATTGAACTCAACGCCTTCGCGACTCGAGTTCTGTTCGACGACAAAAATCGGGCGATTGGCGTCGAGTATTTGAAAGGGAAGCGGCTCTATCGTGCACATGCGAGTCCGTCGACCGAGGCGGGAGAATTGCGGACGGCGTTTGCATCCCGCGAGGTAATTCTTTGCGGAGGGGCATTCAACACGCCACAGCTTCTCATGCTGTCGGGTGTTGGACCGCGCGAGCAGCTTGAGCGTCACAACATACCCGTCCGAGTGGACCTGCCGGGTGTCGGAAAGAATCTTCAGGATCGATATGAAATCCCGGTAGTAAGCCGTATGAACTTTAAACAATGGCAGGTATTTGACGGCGCTCGGTTTACGGCGGATGATTCACACTTTAAGACTTGGCAGCAACGACGAGAGGGTTCCTATACAACGAACGGCGCGGTCCTTACCGCCTTCAAGCGTTCGACGCCAGACCTTGCAGTGCCGGATATTTTCTGCATGGCTCTGCTCGGCCTGTTTCGCGGCTACTACCCATCCTACTCATCATTGTTTGCCAAAAATTTGAATTACCTGACTTGGGTGGTGCTCAAAGCCCACACTAACAATCGAGGCGGCGAAGTGACGTTGCGTTCCGCCGATCCGTTGGATATACCGAAAATCAACTTTAACTATTTCGAAGAGGGCAGCGACTCGGAAGGTCAGGATTTGAATGCAGTCGTCCAGGGCATACGGTTCGTGCGTGAGATTACAAAACATTTCCGCACAAACAAGCTGATTGCCGAAGAGGAACTTCCGGGAGATGGTGTTGAAACTGACGAAGATCTAAAAGCGTTTGTTCGCAAACATGCCTGGGGCCATCACGCCTCCTGCAGTTGCGCGATCGGCAAATTGGAGAACCAGGGTGTCCTGACCGGCGACTTTCGAGTTCATGGCACTACTTCGCTCCGAGTGGTGGATGCATCGGTGTTTCCTCGTATTCCAGGTTTCTTTATCGCAAGCGCAATCTACATGATTGGGGAAAAGGCTGCCGAAGAAATACTTGCGGCAGCGAGAAAAGATTGAGCCGCGGCATGTTCCTCAAACGGTAACCAACGAGCAAACTCTCGTTGACAACCACGTGCGACAGCGATATCTTCAGCCTCCTACAGCTATCGGCCCCGCAACATTTTCATTTTAGTTTTGCAGTAGAAATTCAGACGTTTGCGCGTCTGGTGCACAGCGCGCCAGAGATTTCTGCTTCGACCGAGGGGCGAGAATGCCAATTGAAATTTCAGAACTGCTGATCAGGCCGCAGGCGGAACTCGACGATTTATTCAAGGCAGGAACGGTTGGTCCCCTCCCATCCGGCGAGGCGAAGGGAACTGCGATCATATCGCCGGGCACCGTCTTCACAAAAGAGATGGCAGAGATGGTGAACTTGTTCGTCTGGCAAGGAAAGACCTTCGATGCCAATACCGGTACACTACGCAATCGTATTCTGCCCTTTGGACTGAACGCGATTGTAGCCAAGGTTTACAAGGGGACAAGCTGGTTCGATGGAAAGGATTGCATCGTGCTGGATTACTCCGAAACGTCGACGGTGGCCCACTGGATCCGAGATGAGATTCGGCTCATATCACCCAACATCTATCTGGGATTGGTGTATTGGAATAAGGATCGGCTCATCCATTTTGCGTTGCAGTTCTAACTGCTGGCTCGAAAAGAGGCAATGACTCCGCAATCCAACATTATGGTGGTTGCACCGATTCTCGAGAATCGCGAGGCGGAACTGCGCCAGCTTCTTGATCAAATGAACAGTGCCCCCGGTATCGCCGACCCGCAAAATCCGCTGGTTCCATTCGGCCAGTTTCCT
This sequence comes from uncultured Acidobacteriaceae bacterium, assembly GCA_963797255.1. Taxonomy (GTDB): domain Bacteria; phylum Acidobacteriota; class Terriglobia; order Terriglobales; family Acidobacteriaceae; genus JANXZS01. The sequence goes on along the minus strand of CAWCOV010000031.1, from coordinate 117,799 downwards.
ACCATCCATTTTGCACGCTTTGTCATCCTTGACGATCGCACCCGTGAAGATCTCCTGGCATACAACGCGACACCGCTACCTGCGACGAAGCAACTTGCCTTTCTTTGCGATTGCGACGGTTCTGCTGATCTATTGCGGCGAGAGTTGGCAACGCGTGCGCAGGACGGTCTGACAAAAATCTTCGCTTGCTGTGAGTCATTTCAGGCAGGCACGGATTTGTTTCAGTGGATGGTCCGTCACGAGCAATCTCCTTCAACCTCCTACGTGAACTGGGTTGGCAGGACGGTGCAACAGGTTCGAGAAGAACAGAGTCTACGTCTCGCGATAGAAAGGAAACTGCAGAGCGCTGCTTTTGCAAACATGAACGCACAATCCGTCTGGAGCGCATTGCGGGCGTTCGCAAACGAAGAACACAAGGCTGGGAGATTATTACTGACGCCTGAAGCCGCGACACCACTTGCTTGGCGTTTGAAGAATCTAGCTCACCTGATAGCTGTCCCACTACTCCTCTTGCTGGCACTCCCTTTGGTGCTCGCCTATCTTCCTTTTTTTCTCATTCAGCTTCGAATCCGCGAGAAACGTGACGTGGAGATTGTTCCTCGGACCGATCCGCAGTTTGTAACGTCGTTGGCGATCCGGGAAGACCAGATCATCACGAATCAATTTAGCGCCTATGGAAATCTTAAGCCAGGACTCTTTCGGCGCTGGACGTTGGTATTCCTGCTGTTCGCCATCGAATACACCACCCGGCATATTTACAATCGCGGATACCTCGCGCGTGTCAGTACGATTCACTTTGCGCGGTGGGTTTTCCTCGACGATCGTAAGCGGCTCTACTTCGCCAGCAACTACGATGGCAGCCTGGAGAGCTACATGGGCGACTTCATCAACAAGGTTGCGTGGGGATTGAACCTGGTGTTCAGCAATGGTGTGGGATACCCAAGAACGAACTGGCTTGTGGCAGATGGCGCAAAAGATGAGCAGAAATTCAAAGACTATATACGACGCCACCAACTGCCCACCGAGGTCTGGTATGACGCCACTCCAGGTGTCACCGCTTACGACATGGTTCGCAATCGACTAATCCGTGAAGGACTGAAAAAAAAGTCGATTACCGATGCCGAAGCGGCGGAATGGGTGAAACTTTTGTGAGCTTCGAATCACTTTGTAGAGACGCATCTCGGGTGCTGTAGGTGGTTCTATAAGTCCCAGGAGCAGTGCATGGCCGTTACTCCAGTCGACTATGACGATATGCAGGGCCTGCTGCGGTTTGGCTATGGACGCCTGACGGAGGCGTGCTTTCTTCTCCTCCTTGTACAAGACGCTGTTGCCGCTGCGGGTTGGCTTGAAAATGCGCCCGTCGCCACGGCGAAAGAGCAGAGTTCTCCGCCGGAACGAGCTTTGCAACTCGCATTTACGGGCAATGGGTTACGGAAGCTGAGAGTGAATGAACAGGTGATGGGCGGCTTTTCTGCCGAATTTCTGGCCGGAATGACGGGCGATAAAAACCGATCGCGGCGCCTTGGCGATACCGGACTGAACGCTCCAGAGTACTGGCAATGGGGTGGCCCAGAAAAAGTTCCAGATGCAATCGCGATGATCTACGCCATGCCTGGAATGCTCGAAGGCTGGAAAAATTCGCTGGAAGAAGAGTTGCGGCAATCCGGATTCGAACTGCTGCAATGTCTTCCGACCAGCGATATGGACGGCGTTGAACCATTTGGATTTGTGGACGGCGTGAGTCAGCCCGTGCTCGATTGGAACCAGTCGAAAAATGTCTCTGGAGACAAGCTCAACTATGAGAATGTGAGCGCCCTAGGAGAGTTCGTGCTTGGCTATGAAAACGAGTATGGCAAGCTAACTGGTCGCCCGGTTGTTCCAAAGGAAGCAGCAGGGGATTTGCCCGCAGATACGAATTCTCCAGGGTATGGAGATCTGGGACGCAACGGCACTTACATAGTGGTGCGCCAGCTGGAGCAGGATGTGCGGGGCTTCTGGAAATTCGCTGACGATCAGTCTCACTCCGACGGCGCAACTCGACAGGAGTTCGCGGAGATGATGGTTGGTCGTAAAATGTCGGGCGAATCTCTTCTACCAGCTTGCAAGCAAGCTATCACCGGAGTGGGTCCCGGTGACGACGATGTTCGACTCAACCGGTTTACTTATGACGAGGATCCGGACGGAATTGCTTGTCCCTTCGGTGCTCACGTGCGTCGCGCGAATCCGCGCAATGCTGACTATCCCGCCGATACGGAAGGTTTATTGGGGCGGTTAGTTAGAATGGCTGGCTTCGGACGCAAGACAATCCGCGACGACATCATCGCATCTACGCGGTTTCATCGCCTGTTGCGAAGGGGACGAGAGTATGGTCCGAACGTAGATGCGGCACAAAGACTCGCGCCTCCTCAGCCCGGCGAACAACCAAGTGGGCTCCAGTTCGTTTGCCTGAATGCCAACATCGCACGCCAATTTGAATTCCTACAAAACGCATGGCTAATGAGTGGAAAGTTCAATGGGTTGAGCGAAGAGAGTGATCCGCTGCTCGGCAATCGTGAACCGGTTGCTGGTTGCCCAATCGACACTTTCTCTCTCCCTGCGACGACAGGAATTCGACGACAGGTGGAGAGTGTTCCGCAATTTGTCACTGTTCGTGGAGGAGCGTACTTCTTTCTTCCGGGCATTCGAGCGCTGCGTTATATTGCACGCGCTGCAAGGATCTGAGAACAAGTGAGGAAAACAATGAGCAGGGTTCCCGCGGATGTAAACGCTGCAAAGCATTCCAGGATGATAGCTGTGCACGCACTCACGATTGTTGCGATGCTCCTGGTTGCAGTATCACTGACCGGCTGCAAGAAAGGTGAGCCAGGCAAGGTCTATGACGAGGCTCGCCTTGCGGGCAGACCTGCAAGTTCCTTTCCGGCTGCGGATGAGGACTACTTCCACGACATGGATGGGGGAATTACGCTCACGGCAGACGAGATTAAGGGACGCAATACTTGGATCGTATGGACTGCGGGAAACGATAAGTTCTGGGATGAAATCTCCGAAACAAGTGTCGGAAATTTGGATTTTCTCAAGACCTTGTCATCGTATCCCGGTCTGAAGGCCAGTCGCGATAATCGTTGGCAATACCTTGGCCTTGTAAATGAGCCCTGCTACGTCAAAGCCACCGGGCCTGATCCGAAACGATACGGTTTGTGGCTGGATCAGCGAAGCCCTGACTGTCCTCCCGAGCCATTTGAGAATGAACAGAAATATCCCGGAGTGAAGATAGGTTCGCGCGGGACAAGTGTCGCTACGGGTTCTTATTACGGATACGCGACCGGCATCGTTGGCCTGCGTCTCTTTCCAAATCCGAACTTCGATGAAAAGGCGGCCAAGAAGTGGGATCCGGTGAGGTATTACAACGATCCCAAGTATTACCTATCGAAGGATCTGGTGAAGCCTTATCGAGTCGGAATGTCCTGTGCGTTTTGCCACGTAGGACCAAACCCGATAAAGCCGCCCGCCGATCCTGAGAATCCTAAGTGGGAGAATCTCAGTTCGAACGTTGGTGCTCAGTACTTTTGGATAGATCGCATCTTCGACTGGAATCCTGAATCGACCAGCTTTGTCTTTCAACTCTTCCACACTTCGCGCCCGGGGACACTTGATACATCTCTCATATCGACAGACAACATCAATAACCCGCGAAGTATGAACGCCGTTTATAACCTAGGGCCCAGGCTCGATCAAGCATCTCGCTGGGGAAAAGAAACGATTGCCGGTCCTCAGAAGGATAACAAGCAATTCAACGACTACATCAAGTCCGGACCTCTCACTAAGTTCTACCAGGCGCCGGACACCGTGTGGACTCCGCGCGTTCTGAAGGATGGGTCTGACTCCGTAGGAGCGCTCGCCGCTCTCAATCGTGTCTACTTAAACATCGGTGTCTTCAGTGAAGAATGGCTGCTGCACTTCAATGCTCTCGTGGGTGGCCAGCCTATAACTCCCATTCAGGTAAAGATAGCGCAAACTAACTCCAGCTACTTCGCGGCAACTGAAGCGCAGACTCCTGCGATGGCGCTCTTCTTCCTGAAATCAACAGGACCGCACCTGCTCAAAGATGCGCCTGGTGGCGAAGCATATCTCACGAAGGATCGCGCCGTGCTCGGGAAAGGCAAGATTGCATTTGCCGAGCGCTGCGCGCGTTGCCATTCAAGTAAGCAACCGACGCCTCCTCCGGAAGCAAATCCGGCGTCCTGCGCAGGTCCGGGTTATATGGACTGCTGGAATCGATATTGGAATTGGACAAAGACAGATGAATATAAACGAGACATGCTGGAAATTGTTCTCGCCCCTGATTTTACGAAGGACAACTATCTGTCAACGGATTTGCGAGTGCCCGTAACATTGCTCCAGACAAATTCATGCAGTCCGCTTGCGACCAATGCCCTGGCAGATAATATCTGGGATAATTTTTCGTCCCAGTCATACAAGGATCTTCCTTCGGCAGGCACAACAACAATCTATGACCCGTACACAGGAGAAAAGAAGCCCTACGTGCTCCCTGCGGGCGGAAGGGGCTACACTCGTCCGCCCTCGTTAATAAGTCTTTGGTCCACGGCTCCGTTCCTCTTGAACAACAGTGTCGGAAGATTTAATCCGAGCCCCTCGGTGGAAGCGCGGATGGATTCCTTTCAGGATTCAATCGAAAAGATGCTTTGGCCGGAGAAGCGAGACAAGGACTCGCTACTAGGTGACAAAATTCCAGGAGCGATCGATAGGACAACGGATCGAAGCTATTTGCGGATTCCCGCGGGATACTTGCCGGCAGCGTTGCAAGACCTTCGCAGTCCGGCTCAACGTTGGTTTCCATGGTTCTTTAGCGACGAAGGTGTTCAGATAGGTCCGATACCTAAAGGCACTCCCATAGACCTACTTTCGAATCTTAACGTGCTACCTGAGACTAGCGATCCTGCAGCCCGTCTCCAGTACCAAAAGAAGGTTTTGGATCTGCTGCTGAAGGCTAAGCATGATCTAGAGCAATTGCCGCCAAACGCAAGCGACGAGGAAGCAGAGAAGATATTCGCCAATCTGCGTAGTCCGTTGATGGATCTCAACAAGTGCCAGGACTTCGTTGTTAATCGTGGACATTATTTTGGCACGAGTTATTCGACTGGGGAGCCACCGCTCAGCGACGCTGAGAAAAAAGCGCTCATTGAGTATTTGAAGACATTCTAGAAAGATTTCGTCGGATAAACGGCGGACCCGTTAGCAGAATGACTCTAAGTTGATTAAGTTGCTTTGAAGTCAGGATGGTGTCGTATTGACTTTGTAACTTTTCACCTGATACTTTGCTGCGGAAGCAAAAGACGGAAGTCTCGTCCCAATTATGGACAAGGATATCTTTTTAGCATTCGGCTCTGGCGATAAGTCTCGCTGAGCTTTTTCCTTGCTTTCCCATTCAACGGCGTTTTTCCTGGGTAAGTCTTCGGGTCACGATTTAACTAAATCAATCGAATCTGTACGGGAGGCCGCCTGTGCCGGAACTCACGGTAACCAACTGGTTTGGAAATATCGTGTCACATCCCCGCGTTATCGTTGATGCTAACTCGGTTGACGACATTTTGCGCGTCTTGAAAGATCCCGTCCGATTTCCTTCACCGGTTCGCGCGGTAGGGTCGAACCACTCGACGTCACTCTGTGGGGTCGCCGAAAACGGCACTCTCATTCGGATGAAGATGAATCGAGTCTTAAGCATTAACGGCGATCAACTCACCGTTGAAGCGGGGGCGACACATCTCGAGCTTTCCAAGCGTCTTGAGGCGCAGAATCTGCAATTCTACGTTAACACCGAGATCGGAAGTCTTACCGCTGGAAGCGCAGCGTGTGCAGGCACGAAAGATGCCTCAATGCCCGGCGAGTATGGCCAGGTGGGATCCTATATCACTGGCGTTAAGATGGTTCTTCCAAATGGTCAACTGCTGGAAGTTACTGAGAGCGCTCAACCTGACCTGATGAAGAAAGTGCGTTGCAGTTATGGCACATTTGGAATCGTGTATGAAGTGACTTATAAGATCAGGCCGCTTCTTCCTCTTGCCGTCTATCATGAAACATTTGGTTTGCAAGAATTTATCGCGAGACAGCCAGAGCTAAAAGCTCGCAACGAGTCCATGATGTATTACATCTTTCCCTTCGTGGACAAGATTACGGTGGAATTTCGGAGATACAATCCTTCGGCAACCGGGGAGCCAGACCACTGCGCATGGGGATTGCGCAATCATTTCTGGGGATCGGCCGGACCAAAGTTTGGGCATGATGTCGAAAAAAATATCCCGACGCCTTCGATTCGATACGGAATTATTGACGCTTTCGGTGCTACGTGGCGCTTTCAGTTGGAGAACCTGGTAAAAGGTGACTACACGATTCCGGGTGATCAGATCATTCACTACCCCGCACAGTCCGACGATAGCCGCTATACATTTAGCCTCTTTGCCTTTCCGGAGGAAGAATACCCCGCAACAATCACCCAGTTCTTCCAATTCGCAAAAGACTACTACAGGAAAAAGGGCTATCGTTCAAATCTTTTGTATGTTGGCTATTGGATCAAGCAGGACCAGCAAGCGCTTCTGTCGTACTCATACAACGGGAATGTGATGACCATCGACCCGGTATCGACGGCCAACCCCGGTTGGGATGAGTTTCTGGAGGCGTATAACCAATTCTGCAGTGAACGGAATGGTGTCCCCCTGTTAAACCAGACTTATGGTCTTACGCCCACGATTGTTCAGAAAGCATTTGGTGATCGCTTGACGGCCATGAAAGAGACGAGAAAAACCTACGATCCGGATGGAAGACTCCTGAACGACTATTTCCGCAGCTTGTTAAGTTGATCGTGATCTCAAAACGTAATTTAACTGGACGGCACGAGGTTCGAAATGAAAAAAGTTGTATTTTGCGCAGATGGTACGTGGAGTCATCCTAAATCCACCAGCACGGTTTCTGAGTCCGATACAAATGTCTACAAGCTATATAAAGCGTTGCCCACGACGGCGACGCAGTGCCCGCGCTATGACGATGGTGTAGGTGTGGGTGGCTCGCTGATAAGCGAGTTCCTTGGTGGCGCGTTTGGTGAGGGATTATTCGCGAAAATCAAGGAAGGTTATACGAAGATTGCCCATGACTATCTTGATGGCGACGAGATATTTTTGTTTGGATTCAGCCGCGGAGCTTATACGGCAAGAAGTGTAGCCGGAATGCTGACCTGCTGTGGACTCCCAACCGACCTCACGCAAAAAGCAATCGACGATGCCTTTGCAACCTATCGCACCAGTCCACAGAGCCCGGAGCGTGCGAATGCGAAGGCAGCCCTGAAAGCTAACTACGGCAATCGCCCGGTAGAGATTGCGATGATTGGAGTATGGGATACGGTCGGCTCGTTGGGGATCCCGAGTCTAGTTGGCCAAGTGGATCCCGTTCGATATGGCTTTCTGAATACAAGTCTCAGTCCTTGTGTCAAGGCTGCCTACCAGGCCATCTCGATCGACGAAAGGCGCAAGCCTTTTCCGCCCACGCTATGGGAGGTCGATGAAGTACCTGGACAAATCTGTGAGCAGGTTTGGTTCTCAGGATGTCACAGCAGCGTTGGAGGAGGGTGCCCGGATTCTGGACTATCTGATATCACGTTGAAGTGGATGCTGGGCAAATGCAAACTGCACGGCCTGGAGATCGATCCCGTGGTCGACAAAACCTATGCCGAGATTGACAGTGCGACGCATGGCTTGGATGAAATTCAGGAATCGTGGAATATTCTTTGGGGCATTCCGAGTGTAAGAACTGTTCCTCAGAATGCTTCCATCGCCAATTCAGTCCAGAGTCGCCTTAGCCATCTGAATATTTACGGACCGTCGAATCTGTTACTGGACGCTAATCGCGGTCTGAATAAAACTTACACCGTTGTTCCAGTCTAGTATTTTAATGACTTACGACACTCTGTTTAGGTCTGGCTCGAGTTATCTGCTACCGCCTTCTCAGACTTGGTAAAGAGAGTCGACACTGCCGTAACGAGCGTCGCGATACCTGCTACGTAGGCCGTTACCTCTTGCGAGAGGGCGGCCTGCGAATGAAGCAACCAAACCACAAGGAGTAAGAACAGGCCCACCAGCATCAGCCGCACGGCGCGCCACGTGCTTCGCTTCTGTTGTTTTTCCCATTGCTCTATTTCGCTGATGTGTTCGGAAGAGCCAACAAATCGGCGAAAGCTCATGTTCATTATGCGGAACATAGGCATTCTGCAAATCAGGAGCTTACTTTCCAACTGTTGTAGAGCCGCAGTGTTCTTTGGATTTGCCCATCCATCAAGCGCCAGTTGATAGAGTACGAGACGTTCGCTCGAAGTTAATCCCGACCAGAGAACGCGGTAATACTCAGCCGCTCGATCGAGCACCAGACTTATAAGAAGGTTTCGAGTTAATGGAACCTTATCGTTGAAGTTGTCGAGTATGTCGACACCTATGCGTCGCAGCCTGGCCGTCGCGTTACACTCTTTCTTTACCAGCAAGGCAAACTTACGATGGTCCTTGTGTTGGCGGATAAATTGGTGAACTTTGCGGATGAACTCGACATCCCTACCCGACCCTACGCGCACTTTCTGGAAGTTACAGAGCACTCGTGCCCATCTGTCAAGAAGGCGCCGGGAGAGTTCCGCGTCCGATGAGTTTGTTATGACTCCGGGTGCGCCCTCCGTGAAGAAGAACAGTGGATCTACGCTCGACACTAGCAATATCCTGCATTCCGTCTCATAAAGCAGGTGCTCCATAAGATTTAGCCTTATCAAGTTGGCATCAGGATCATTCAGATTAAATTCAAAGTGATCTACCACGACAACCGCGCCTGGACTAGATGGAGCAGGAAGAGCAGCTCCTGGAGTGAGCGACTTCAGCTTTAGTCTCAAGTCAATCTGATTCTCAGGCAGGATACCCGGTATGGAAAGAAGGTCTCTCGTTTTTCCTGATTCAGCCAAACCTATAACAAGGTAGTTCCCCCTTATGTCCGATGCGCTTGTCCAGCCAAGATCAGCTGACTCTGTTGGGGGTTGCACATCGGTTAGGAAGATCTTCCGCACAAGGCTGGTTAGCCAGAAGGCAAGAACAATCCAGAGCGATAATGTTAGTCCATAACCCCACCACAGAAATCCCTTCCATGTCGGGTAGGCGCCTGTTATCCGAAAGTCTGGCGGTAGATCGGACCCTCGATTCCATGAAAGGATGAACATGTTTGGTTCCGGTTCATCAAATTGGTAATCGGAGGCTATCTCGGAATCATTTGTCGCGGCCACTCCCAGCTTGCTCATTTGGGACCCAAGATTGTTAGCTGGAAAATGAAGCACCGCATTTCCTATAGCCTTTTCGACAAACTCACTCAAGCCGACTTCCCGCACGGTGGCCTTCTTTTCAGAGGTTGCATGAAGCCTGGCGCCGGGCTCATTTGCATAGGTAAATCCGAAGTCATGGGTAGAGGAGGCTATGTCATATCTGTCGAGGGTCTCACGCAAGCGTCTGGTGGCTGTCTGTTTGATCCTGAGGTTAGGGTCGGCATCAGAAGAGCTTTGCGAGTAGGCGGGAATCAGATCGAGATAGTACCGACGGATGCGCTCCTGGCGCGTCAAAAGCGACTTCGACAGCATAATTTCATCGTGCTTGATGGCTGTCTCGCTGACCATGTCATAGGCGAATTTGAAACATCCCACACAAGGGATCATGCTGGTCGCGGTAATGACCGTCAGGATCGCGAGCGAATATGTAGTCGCAAACCGCACAGTGATAACTTTTGTAATTCTGGCGAGAAGACGCTGTGACATTATTCGTGCGAGATAAAGGTGCGATCTTGACGAGCGGGAAAGAAGAATCGCTGTTAAACCAGCTACAGCTGTAAAAAGAAATAGACGCCACCAATCGTTCCACGATTCGGAATTGTTCAAGTGAATGCTACGAATGAAGTTTGCCAGCAACCCGGCGAATGACAGAACGAGGAGCGTAGCACCAAATCGTACAAGGACTTTTGCCTCGCAACTGAGTTTCAGAAACCATAGAAGAGGCGCGAGAATAGCAAGACAGAGAGTGAGAGCCAATAAAGGGGCTTCGTAGAGTTGTGAATAGAGAAGCCAGTAGAGTGTAAGGAGTACTGCATTCGCGATGAAGATGTGTACATACTTGAGGCTATTTTCGGAGCAAGGCCACATCTGTCGTGGCGCGGTCACCAATTGCATCGGGCCGCGGAGCGATATGTCGAAGGTAATCAGAAGTAGGATGACAATGAAGTAACCGCCCAACAGAAGTGAGCACACTACCATGATCGTAAGGTTAAGCGTGAGCGCATAGTCTGCCGTCCGAAATACGACGAGATACGCCGGCCCACCCGCAAACTGCGGCATAGTTACCTTGGTCGATGCACCCATCGCCTTCATGTCGGCGATATTCATTGGTGAGATGAAGGCGCGCTCGGGTTGACCTGCATAAGAAATGTCAATTGCGCTATCAATACCTCCAAACAGCCACGGCTTTAACTCTGACGTGCCCTTCGATTCCTGACAAAAGTTTTCCTTCATATCCCGGAATGATTCAGAGTGAAAGAGTACGGCGCAGGATGAGTCAATTACGGCGAAACCATACCCCGGTGGCAGTACCGGGTCTATCAGGGACATGGGGCGAACGACCATCGCTTGAACTACATCTCCCTTTGATGAGCGCGTATATCCGCTGGCAAGAACTGGGGTGAATTCAGTTGTGGTCGGTGATATGCCAGGATCTAGATAGTAAGTGGAGTCAGACCCAGCTGAGGTCGAAGAAGGTCCCTCGAATACAACACTGGCAGGCAACACCGCTTCCGGGTCTGGGAGTGCCTTGGCAAAAAATGGCAACGATCCTACATATACGACGGGTGTTGGTGCGGGTCTGATGTCAAACTTGCGAGTTTGTTTTCCGCTTCGGTCCACCCAGAAGGCAATCTCAAAGTAGGGATACTTAATAAGCGACTGCGTTCCCTTCGCGATGTAGTCAGAGAGCTTATCGGTTGGGGGAGTTACTTGTTCGTCCGGCGAAAGTTCCGTTAGCTGCGCGTGGGCTAGCGTCATCTCCGCTGCAAAATGCAATTTGATTCGCCGAGCCAGGTCGGCGAGATTCTTATCAACCTCAGACTGCGCTTGCGCTGTGTAAGTCGCGTTTAACAATAGAAGCGTGACGGAAGTGGATGCAAGGAAGATGGTCAGCACCAGGAGCCAGCCTTCCCGCGGTGTAAATCTTTCAGTGTTGCTCATGTAACGAAGCTTGGCTATCGGCCAGCTTAGAGAGAAGACGGCTGCCGCAATCAGAGTTACCCAGATCAACGTGGAATAGGGAATTGCGTGGCTCTGTGCATCGAAGTTAGAACTACGCTGCAATCCAATAACCGCAAGGTGCCAATTATTTCCAGCGGCGCCGGAGTGGAGGTTGGCGCGAACAGGAACAGCAAATAGTTCATATCCCTCGCCTCCGAGCGCCGTGTGTAGATAGAAACTAGTGTCCGTCAACTTCTGTAGCGCACCGCCTTCAGAAGTACTGCCGGATGCTTTGGCATCTCCGCTAGAGGCACTCAAGGATTCTGTCCCCGACGGTTTTTTTGCCGGAGTAGCTTCGTCCGTCAGAAGCCGTCGAACGTTGGCAACGCGCGGCCCGTTAGCCGATTTTTGAAACACCACTTCGCCGGTGGACGCGTCTGCTATTAAGACTTCGTCGAAGTTGCTGCCAAGCGGCTCAATTGCTCTTGTGATCCACGGGGTTAGGTCGAGCGTATACAGTGCGATTGTCGCTGGTGTTCCTTCTTTTGTTGCTCGATCCGTACAGGAAAGAGCAAGTGTCAGGCCCCTCGGCTCCGAATCCAGTCTCACCATGTTGTCGCGGACGAGGCATTGCTTTGCACGTAGGATTGACGCATTGCGAATCTGCTCGTTGTGATTGCCGGCCCAGGTATCCTTGAAGTAGATCCTCAGGAATTCAGCCAGCTTTTCATCGCTCAAAGGATTGTCACCAGCAGCCAGTTGGACGAAGGAGACGCTGGATATCTGTGCGCGGCGGATCTGCGCATCCAGTTCACGCCCGAGCCGTTCAACGGCATGGAACTCAGTCTCTTTGAGAAATGTCTGCTGACTATTTACAAAATACCGTTCGTAGGCGATAAAGAGCGCAAGCAAGGACGCCCACGTGACGATAAGAATGATCAGCTTTTGTAGCTTGTCGCCCGTTTTGAGCATCGAGATCCCCTGGGGGCCCAGTTGCTAAGTCAATCAAACGAAAGCGCTGAGCCATCTTACACAGTTTTCGACGGGGATGGCACCACCGAGGAGATGGTGATAGTCGGACGGGAGACGTTTCAGCCACGCGGCAGGCCAAAGGCCTGAATTGCTTGGCCTGATCCTGATTCAAGACGCCGCTGAAATGCTTCGATAGTTCGTAACCGAGAGACTACGGCTGCTTCAGGAATGTTCCTTGATCCAACTGGGAGAAGGCCTCCTGCAACTGCGCCTGCGTGTTCATTACGATCGGTCCATACCACGCAACCGGCTCCTGGAGAGGCTTTCCGGAAACCAGTAAGAATCGAATTCCATCTTCTCCCGCCTGAACTGTAACCTCATCGCCGCTATCAAAGAGAATAAGGGAGCGGTTTTCAGCGTGCGCCGGCGGATTTGTGTCGGCCCAATGTGTGGCTTCGGTTGGAACGGCAAGTGGTCCGGACGCATTACAGAATTTTCCGGAACCAGAGAAGACGTAAGCGAAGGCGTGCCGCATCGTCTCTACGGGGAGCGATTTCTTGAGTCCTGGACCCACCGTTACATCAAGGTAAATTGGATCCGTCGCGATGCCCTCTACTGGACCGGTCTTGCCCCAGAATGTTCCGCATACGACGCGGACTTCCGTGCCGTCGTCATCTTTAATTTCGGGAATCTCGGGTGCCTTTACTTCCTGATATCGCGGTGCCGTCATTTTCCTGGCCGCCGGAAGATTCGCCCACAGTTGAAAACCATGCATTCGTCCTGACTGATCGCCTCGCGGCATCTCCTGATGAATAATGCCGCTGCCGGCTGTCATCCACTGGATGTCTCCGGCACCAATCACGCCGCGATTCCCCATGCTGTCGCCGTGTTCCACTTCTCCCGCTAGGACATATGTGATGGTCTCGATCCCGCGATGAGGGTGCCACGGAAATCCAGCAAGGTAGTCCGCAGGAACATCGTTTCGAAAATCATCAAGTAGGAGAAATGGATCGAAGTCGGATGTATTTCCGAATCCGAAGGCACGCCGCAAGTGCACGCCGGCGCCCTCCATCGTTGGTTTTGCCTGAATGACCCGCTTAACCGGACGAATGGACATGAAAACCTCCAGATCAGGAATACTAAATCGGAAGTGCAGTCTACCGCGATGGGCGAGATATAAAAAGGGTGCGTTGAGTCTGTTGAGGATTAGTGCCATTCCACCGGTTCCATATCAACAGAGACTTTCAACGTATGGGAGCCTCCGCCGAGGATCAATCCGCGCAGCGGACTCACATCTCCATAGTCTCTACCCCAGGCGAGCGTGACGTGGCCATTCGAAGGAACGATGTTGTTTGTCGGGTCCACATCGAGCCAACCGGCACCGGGGCAATAGGCGGAAACCCACGCATGTGAGGCGTCGGCGCCTATCAGTCTTGGCCGCCCGGGAGGCGGATAAGTCCGGAGGTATCCACTGACATAGCGGGCAGCAATGTTTAAGGAGCGAAGGCAGGCGATCTGAAGATGTGCGAAATCTTGGCAGACCCCCCTGCGTTTGCGAAATACTTCCTCCGTGGTCGTGCGAACATTCGTAACTTTTGAATCGAAGCGAAAATCGCGGAAGATGCGCTCAGTCAGGTCGCGCAGCGCCTCGGGCATCGGTCTGCCGGGCAGGAACGACTGCAGCGCGTACGCTGCGAATTCCGATCGGATCCGAATCCTCGGCGATTCAAATCCGAATTGATACGCTTCAAGGCCCTCGCGGCTGTGGTCATTCGGAAGTGCCCGTGCAGCCTCATCCCACGGTGTAGAAATCTTTGGCCATGGCGGATGCTCTTCGTCCATCACTACTTCACTGCGTGATTCCACGACCAGTTCTTTGTGCGGCTCGCGGACTGTAAAAAAACAAAGAGTGTTTCCAAAAAAATCTACACGTTCTGTGCGAATTGTTGGCAAAGGATGGATGACTAGTTCATTTTTCGCCAGTTGATGATGCCGCAGGGAACGCGGCTTCAGACATGCCACATGATTTCCCACCGAGACCGGATACTTATACCGATACGTTGTTCGATGAACGATTCTATAAATCATTGGCCTATCGTGACCGGGAAGGTTCGAGCCAGGCTGAAGTAGTTGCTCGACAGATTATTTGACCAGGAAGCCAGCAGTCCTTCTAACTCCCTCAGGAATCGTTCGAGCCGTAACAGACCGTCTCTCTCGACGCTCAAAACATCTGCGCCCACGAGAGGATATTTGATCTGTCGCAAGTCAAAACTTCTGAGTTGTGCGAGTGCATTCCGCATAGCGTCCAGGTCTGCTGCTGAATGGCGAGGAAGTTTCTGGTATAACTCCGCGAGATGCGTGAGCTGAAAATCCAGAGACCGCGGATTCGTCTCGTCTGCCATCAACACGTCCAACACCGGAAGCGGCTGGAGAGTCGTGTAGTATCTCGTTCGGTAAGTCATGGAACTGTCCGCCACTTCGAGCATGCACTCAAGGAACAGCCAATCCTCTTCGGCAAGCGGGGTTGCAATTTCGCGCAGTTGTCGGGTGATGTACATCGCCCGCTCCAGGCGACGGCCGAAGCTCAGGAATACCCAGCCGAGCCCGCGATTGATATTCTCGCGCTCCATACCAGAAAACGCTGAGAGCAACTCAAGACACTTTGTCAGCACCGGCGCATACTCCGGCAACTGTGTGCCCTTCGCAATCTGAATGGAATCGCGCAGTTGCCCGATGAGGAACATCATGTCGGCGGACAAACGCTCACGAACATTCCCGCCAATTCGGGAGACCTCTGCGAGAGTGGACGCGACACTGTCGCCTCGCTTAACGTCCGACACCAACGAAATTAATTCTTGTTCAAGATCCGCCAAAGTCGCTGGCCGCTTATCCTTTGGCTTTGGCAGCTTGCTGTGGCGGGTTTCGAGGCAGCTATGCAGACGGAGCAGGCAGCCGAGATCGGCGTCGTCGGCGCGACTTGCGCGAGGAATAATGGCACGCAGAATGCGGGCAATGCTCTCTGTCCTCTCCGCGTAGCGACCTAACCAGAAAACATTGTCGGCGACGCTGCTCGGTACTGCACGCGGCAATCTTCGCAACTCTACCGGTTCATTGCGCGGACGAAGCATGCTGAACGTATCGACAGGACTATCCCACAGCACCCAAGCATCCTTGCTGTGGCCGCCGCGTTGCATGGAGACGACGGAGCCTTCTTCTCCCGCCACGCGCACAAGGCCGCCGGGGATGGCAATCCACCCATTCCCCGTATTCAACACGTATGTGCGCAGAACCACGCTTCGAGAATTCAGACACCCGTTGTCCCACACAGGCGCAGTAGACAGGGAGATTTGTTCTTGCGCTACATACTCGTGCGGCCGTGCTCGCAATTGTTGCGCCAGCTTGTTTTTTTCGGCCTGCGGGAGTTCTGCACCGAATACCGGCTCCATGCCCCTCGATGGGAAGGCGGGCTTGACCACGACGGAATCCAGATGATTGAGCACCCAGTCCAGCGCATACGACTGGCCACACCACCATGTTGCAACCGAGGGGAGCTTCAGCTTCTCACCAAGTAAATGCCGCGAAAGCCCCGGCAAAAACGGCATCACAGCCGCGGTCTCAATCAAGCCGCTGCCTAGCGCATTCGCAACTTTCACATTGCCAGCCACAATGGCATCGACCAGCCCAGGCACGCCCAGAAGGGATTCGCTTCGCAACTCAAGGGGGTCGCAGAAGCTATCGTCTACTCTGCGCAGGATTACATCCACCTTTTCTAAACCATCCACGGTCTTGAGGTAGACGCTCCGGTCGCGCACTGTCAGATCGGTGCCTTCGACGAGCGTGAATCCGAGATAACGTGAGATGTACGAGTGTTCAAAATATGTTTCGTTATAGGGGCCCGGCGTCAGTAGGACGATTCGCGGATTACTGACGTCCGCAAGATTCGCCAGCGCCTCCCGCTGCGCGCGAAAGAAGTGCGACAGGCGTAATACGTTCGACGAACGAAACAGGTCCGGCAGCACGTCAGAGACGATGGTCCTGTTCTCAAGTGCGTAGCCGCTTCCGGAGGGCGCCTGCGTACGATCGGCAAGAACCCACCACTGTCCATCCGGCGAGCGCGCGAGATCGACAGCCAGCATATGCAGATAACTCTGCGGCGGCACTTTCACACCGACCAGTGGGCGCAGGAATGCCGGATTCGCGTATAGCAAGGCGGCAGGGAATCGCCCGTCCGCTATCAGATCCTGCGGCCCGTAAAAATCTTCGAGGAGCAGATTCAACAGCTGTGCACGTTGAATGACACCAGCTTCAATGTAGCGCCACTCGTTTGCTGAAATCAGAAACGGGACAATATCGACTTTCCACGAGCGGTTTGCGCCAAGCGGATCGTTGTAGATGTTGTAAGTAATTCCGTTCTCGCGAATCAGCCGCTCGGCACGCGCGCACAACCGCTCCAGTTCTTCAGATCCCACTGCGCGCAGCGACTCCATCAGGTGAGCCCAGTGCGCGCGGGGTTTCACGCCATCCGCCGAAAGCTCGTCGTAGGATGCCCCGTAGCGAAGAGGACTCTGGTATAGATCCACCGTCATGGAACCAGCCCTGTTCTTTCGACCTGATCTTTCCGCGTGCGCATGCGCAAGTCGAGTGTCATCGGGAATACAGGATTCAGCTCTTCTTCCGGAGCCACCATTGGAACAGGTGTCGCTTCCACAGTTTGGAAGCGCGCATTGCGCCGCACTTCAGCGTCCCGTGAGTTCAATGGGCGTGCAGTGTAAATGCCACCATCAGGAGGGCCGACATGATAAGTACACCTGCCGAAAGACCTTTCCTTCCACAAGTCGATCAGGTCGAAGACCAATGGAGCATGTACTGGAATAGTGGGATGCAGTGCAGCCGATAGCCGTCGCGCCCGGTATCTGACTCCGGCCACTGCTTCTCCGCTTACTCCTGTCGGGTGCAGCGGCACCCTGCGACCGTTGCAAGTTACCGCGTATCGTGAATCTGTCGTTAACCCTGACAACTTCACTTCAATCCGCTCAAGAGACGAGTCCACGCTCCGAACAGTTCGACCGGAGCTGGTTTCTTCCGCAAGCACATTCCAAGGTTCGAGCGCTTCGCGTAATTCAAGCTTCAAACCCTCCACAAGAAGGGTTCCGATCTTCGGAAAGCGGAATTCCATGTGGGCGGCAAACCACTTTTCTTCAAAGCCATAGCCGGAAGCACGCAGCAGGCTCAGCACATCGAAGAAATCCCGTTGCACAAAGTGAGGGAGCATGAAACGGTCATGCAGGGATGGCCCCCAGCGTACCAGTCCGCCTTCATAGGGCTTCTTCCAGAACATTAAAACCAGCCCACGAATCAACAGCATTTCCATCAGGCCCATGCGAACATGTGGCGCCATCTCAAAGGCACGCAACTCCAATAGGCCGAGTCGCAGTCCCATGCCTTCCGGCGGATAAAGCTTGTCGATACAAAATTCCGCGCGATGCGAATTGCCCGTTGTATCCACCAGTAGATTGCGGAATAGTCCATCCACGATGAAGGGGGGACAGTCGCTTGCAGGTAGTTGGCTAAACGCAACTTCAAGCTCGTACAACGTATCCAGTCGCGCTTCGTCAACTCGCGGATATTGGCTGGTCGGGCCGACATACATACCTGAAAATAAGTATGAAAGCGAGGGATGGTTTTGCCAGAAGCTCACCATGCTGCGCAGCAGATCCGGCCGCCGAAGCAGCGGACTGTCCATCACGGTTGCTCCGCCGATCACAATGTGGCTGCCCCCGCCAGTTGCGAGATGGCTTCCGTCATACGCGAATTTTTCAGCCGTCAGGCGATTTCGTTTCGCCCCTTCGGCAAGCAGCGAATTCACCCGCTCCAACTCGTCCCAGTTACTCGCTGGAGGAAGATTCACTTCCAGCACACCCGGATCCGGAGTCACACTGAACGACCGCAACCGCGAGTCTAGTGTCGGAAGATATCCTTCCAGCCAGACCGCCTTTTTCAAGTGCGCACACGTATCTTCAACCGCGTTCACGATTTCGAGGTAATCCGCGAGGTGCGGCGCGTACGGGAGAAAGACATGCAGTCGGCCCTCCCGCGCTTGCACGCATAGGGAAGGCCGAACGAGTTCTGTTGCAGACTCCGGAGCGGACGAAAGCGCAGGGAGGGGATCGACCTTCGGTTCAACTTCAAAAAGATCCATCCGTCGCAAAGGCTTCAAAGGAAGCTTAACCCGATCAGCATACGGCGCCTGATCGTACTCATAGGCAACTTCGTCGGGTGCTACCCATGGCATGAGTTCCGTCGGAATGCGATAGCCTATCGGAGAATCGCCGGACGTCAGCAACATCTGCTCAGGCCGCTGAAACCAAAGCTGGCTGGACCAGAACAGCTTCTCGCCGATCTGCCGTCTGCGAATGGGAAGAATGTAGCCCGACGGGCTCAATCAACTCCGTATTGTAGGCGGGCACGACGTTTTCTGAACGCACCTGCAGCCGATGCGTAAGTGCTTCCATAAACGCCAGCGCATCCGGCGCACCGCACTGCCCGTCCTCATCTCCACGAGCGATTAGTTCAATGTTTTCCCAAACGGGAACGCCGTCCACGCGCCACAAGCAACTCAACGCCCAGCGCGGTAATGGCTCCCCCGGATACCACTTGCCCTGACCATAATGGAGCAGCGCCCCGGGAGCCACACGTTCTCGTAGATATTGGATCAGACTAAGGCCGCGGCGTCGCTTCATCGGCCCAAGTGCATCGAGATTCCACTCCGGACTCTCCGGGTCGTCAAGGCCTACAAAAGTCGGCTCGCCTCCCATCGTCAGCCGGACATTGTGCGTCTCCAGGTCAGTGTCTATCTGGTGTGCAACTGCTTCCACCTTCGCCCACTCGTCTTCGCTGTACGGCACAGATAAGGAGGGAGTCTCGTTAACGCGGCGTATCGAGATCGAATAATCAAATTCCACGTTGCTCGGTTCAACTGTGCCGCCTATCGGCGCAGCCTTCGCTGTACTGGGCGTGCATACCAGCGGAATGTGACCTTCGCCGGCAAAAAGACCCGATGTCGAATCCATGCCGATCCATCCCGCACCTGGCAAAAAGGCCTCCGCCCATGCATGAAGGTCTGCCGAGTCAGTGGTCGACTCTCCGTCCTCATTGGACGCAAGCTGAATCAAGTAGCCGGAAACGAAACGTGCCGCAATTCCCAGGTGTCGAAGAATCTGCACCAGGAGCCAGGCCGAATCGCGACATGATCCTGTGCCTTTTGTGAGTGTCTGCTCACAGGTTTGCACGCCGGGATCCAGCCTTGTCGTATACCCGACACGGTCTTTCACTTTTCGGTTCAGTTGAACGAGAAATCCAATCGTTCCGCGTTTTTCGCTGGAGTGGACACTGTCAAGAAAATCCTGCAGCTCCGGTCCTGCTTCTTCGATCACACGATAAGGTTCAAGATCCTTAGCCAGGTCCACCGAATATTGGAAGGGAAACTCGTCGATTCCCGGCTCCAGAAAGAAATCAAATGGATTAACGGGCAGCAGCTCTGCCACCAGGTCTACCTGCACTGCAAACTCGTCTGTTCGCTCTGGAAAAAGGACGCGCGCCAGATAGTTGTGATGGGGATCGAGCTGCCACTTGAGAATGTGACGCGCGGGAACGATATCGAGCGAGTAGCTCAGAATGGGTGTTCTGCAATGCGGCGCAGGCCTTAACTGTATGACCTGGGGGCCGAGAAAAACTGCCTTGTCATACCGGTACTGTGTCCGGTGATTCAGAGCAACCTGTATGCCCATCCACCCTCATTCGGCTTTCGCCGTTAGAAATTCGTCCGTTCCCTCGTTGCCGGGAGCTCAAATGTCAATTCAGGTTCTTTCGTGGAAGTAGCTTTATCTAAAACTACCCTAACCGGCTCTCGAATGCTGCAGTTTTCTAGACAGGGCAACAAAGGATTCCTGCGTGCGATGCACATTGCAGCAGCTGACTGTTTACTCAAAGCATTGAAGATAGGTAGCGAAGAGGGCTTTGCGCCGCACGGCAAACGCGGCTACTAGAGGTGAGAAAGGTTGGTGCGCGCCGAGGCATGTTCCGGATTTAGTTGCAGAGCCTGTTCAAAGGCCTTTCGAGCCGCGTCAACTTGCCTGGCACGAACGTATAGCTCACCAAGGTAGTTCCAGTCATCGGCGTTTGTTCCAGATAGTGCCAATCCCGCCTGTTGTTCGCGGATGCTCTCCTCAAGCTGGTCAATCTGCGCCAGAATCTGGGCAAGTTGGAAGTGAGCGGCGGGGTCGTTGGGCTGCAGCTTCTCTACCCTCCTGAACTGCTCGAGAGCGCTCTCGTAGCCGCCCTGCGCGGCATATACGTTACCGAGCAACTGGTGCGCCTCGGCATCGTCCTTTTGCTTTAAAGCCCGTTCCAGCAGACCTGCCGCGCCGGCGAGATTGCCTTGCTCCGCCTCCAGGCTGGCGAGGTTAAACAGCGCATTAAAGCTGTTTGGATCAATCGCAAGCGCAGCCTCCAACTCTTTTTGCCCTTCAGTAGCGCGATTCGTAGCGGCAAGAATCGCTCCCAACTGCGCGTGGACTTCGCCGTCTGCCGGATTGTCCGCCAGCAACCTGCGAAAATTCTGTTCCGCCTCGGACAATTTGCCGTGTTGGAGCTCCAATTGCGCCAGGTCATAACGCGCGAAGCGATTCTCCGGGTCCGTCGTCAACGCTTTTTCAAATTGAGCGTCCGCCTGCTGCCAATCCCCGGCTTTATCGAGAGCCGTGCCATATGCCGTCAGGGTTCGCACGTCGGTAGGCTTTTGTTCCAGTGCGCGGCGAAAAAGATCGGATGCGCCTACATACTTTCCGCGCATCATCTCCATCGACGCGAGGTTATAAAGTGCCGTGTAATCCTTCGGGTCTTTGCGAAGACGGTTCTCCATCCACGATCGCTCGATCGACACGCGAGGATCTTCGTCCCCGTCGGCTGACGCTCGGGGCAGAACCTGCAGCCAAAGGTGGCCCATTTCGTCCACGGATCGATTACCCGCCTTCACGCGCACCGGCGGATCGCTAGGATTCCTCACATTCGCCTTGGAATTGTCGTACGTGTAGCGCATGTAGAGAACGCTGCCCTTCGGCAGAAAGAGCGGCTTCTTGAAGCGATAGACGGATTGGCGGTTGATATCCCAATCGTGAATCAGTACCAGCCATTCCTTCTTGCCGTTCGGCAGCAACGCATAACCCTCCATCGTTTTGCCTAGATAGTGTGCATGCGGATAGACGCCGAGCACATCCACATCGAGCGGAAGCGTAAGTTCATCCTCCACCACAAAGTTCGCATCATTCGGAAGGATGTCCAAAGCATCGTCATGCTCCAGTTGCAGGAGAATGGGAAGCGCCGTCGGCGGCTTTTCAGTGAAATACAATCCGATGCTTGCCTGTACGGTTTCTGCCTTTCCTGTGGGCTTCAGGTGCATGTTCAGGATCAGATCGTTACCCGGATCGAGCCGCCACGGCATATTTTCCGGCTCAACGAGCGCCGCGGAGTCGGGCTTCCAGAAAAGAAAATGGCTATCCGGATCAAAGCTATCTCCCGCGTCTACGGAGATCTCCATTCCTGCTACACCCTGTTTCCAATCGGCGGGATGCGAGCGTCGCAATGACGCGGTCCGGTCGATCAAAACATTCGCGTGATGGACCACCCGAGGGGTACCCGGCCGTATCTCCATGGCGCGAATATACCGCGTCTTCTCAATGGGAACCGGGAGAATGAAGTTCCGAAACAGATCGCTGCCCTGGGCTGGAACAGTCATGGGCAACTCAACTTTCACAACGAGGTCCGGCGGCCCTAGTTGCCAGTCTTTGGAAAAGACCGGTGGCTTTGGAGCGTCCGCTTTCCCTTCCGGCATTCCGCTTTCCACCCAGGCCTTGATCGTCGCAATGTCCGCGTCTGTCAGTCGGCGATTCTCTGCAAAATCTCCGAATCCCGGTTCCGGCAGCCAGGGAGGCATATAGCGTCTCTCCGTTACCTGATGAATCAAGAGTCCCCAGCGTTTTGCATCGGCATACGACAGCAGGCTGAAGGGTCCCGCCCCTCCGGTATGGTGACACCCGGAGCAATTCTTGTAGAGGATGGGCGCGATCTGCTGGTTGAAGGTAATGGGAAGATCCTGCGCGGTAGCACTCTTTGGCAGGCAAACCGCCAGGCAGAGTCCTAGATAGGCGACTGCGGTGCTCCACTTTGATAGCTGACAACAATTCAAGGTCGGCTCACGATTCCGCAGCCTACTGGCGGCCCATCTGCTTTTTTCACAGTCTGTTGCAAGAGAACGGCGCGAATGGCTTGCTCCAAATCATGTTCAGTTGCTGCGGGGCGCTCACGCCCAATCTCAGCGTAGCGATTGTCAATGCGGCCCAGGTATTTGCTTGTAAGCGTCTGTTTTCCATCCGCGCCCGAGGTCGGTGTGAGCACGGCAGACTCTGGAGTCATCGTCGCAGGAGTCAATGCCATCAATTCGGGGCTAGGTTGGAGCAGAATGCGCATTGAAACGCTGAATCCAGCCAGATGCTTCCGCACCCCTTCCGCAGTCTCAGAGAAATTTGGATAGACCAGCCAGAAAGCCACGTCTTTCTGTGTAAATTCACCCTTGAGTCGCTTCAACTCTGGAAGGTAACGGTTGGAGATTGGGCAATCGGAAGCAAGAAAGACGAGCACGATTGCCCGAGTTTTTTGCGTGCCCAACGAGGTGACCGGATGTCCGGTTTCGTCCTGCCCATAGGCCGCCGCAATCGCGCTGATGCTGCTCGCGAGAAAGAATGCTGCAAGGAATACGCATGCATTAGTAGTTTTGCGGAACATTCATCCGAGTTAACAAGAGGAATGCCCCTCAGGCAAGAAAATTAAGCCGAAAGAGATCAGGAACGCCGGTTTCCTCTGCTGACAGCATAATCGCCTGAAGGGCGACAGCAGCCATTCGGGGCCGCTGTCGTCATGTCGCAGCTGTTCGGTTCCATTCAACGCATGGATACATCGGTTTTTCGGGGAACTATCTTCATCAGTCGCGGATCATTGCAGACGACCGCGAACTCCTTATCGTTATACACATCCGCCATCTCTGAGTAGTGCAGATCCTTGGCCCTTTGCAGATAATCCAGGGCTCCGTCCACGTTGCCTCGTTTTGCGTAGGCTTTGGCGATCAGGAATGCAAAACGCGCCTGCTGTTCTGGCGTCCGGATTTGAGCCGAAATGCCAACCTGCGCATTATTGGCCAGAATGTCCGCGTCAAGTTCTAGCGCGCGGCCATATTCGGTCATTGCCCGATCCATTTTGCCCAGCCCTATCCACGCCTCGCCCAGATTGATGTGGAATGTCGCAACCGTCTCGTCCATCGCCAAGGCCTGCTTCAGGTAGCGGGTAGCCGGTTTGTACTTCTTTTGCAGGCAGGCGACCGCACCAAGATTGTTGAAAAGATAGGGATCTTTGGGGCTCAGCTTGGCGGCCTTTTCAAAGTGGGATTGAGCTGATCGCAATTCGCCCAGCCTCATCTCCGTGATACCAAGCTTGTTGTAGAGGGCCGCATTCTTTGGATCCAGGCGAATCGCTGAGTGATAGAAGCCCCTCGCCTGCCAGTAATCCTTTTGAGCCCGCGCCGAGTCGCCCTTTCTCTCCAGTTCCGTTATCCGGGCGGAAAGCTCTATACCGGCAGGCTTGGGGAGATCAGCAATTTCTGCCAGTCCAAAACCGTTCGAACCCGCCAGCATCCCTAACACCGTCATCGTCATAAGTAGTGTTCGCATATTTGCTCCCTTCGCGAGGCGCCAGGTCGAGTAGGCCATCTCTCTCGGCGCTCTGCATCGGATTCAGTAAAGCTCTCTCCCAAAATGGCTACAACGTTATAGCCGCTACCAATAAGGAGTTTGGGGTTACAGAGCTCGACTCTCAAGCTAAGTGCCCCGTTGCGAAGCGGGGTTACTCATCAGCGACAACGCGAACTATGGGTTAACACCCGTTACGCGTTGAATTCTGATCGCGATGTAGACGGTTAAACGGCACTATTTGCCGATGAGAAGCGTATAACCATCAGCGGAAACCCTTGGCGATGATTACAGCGCCCCAAAATCCGGAAACGGCTAGTACCGCTGGCGAACGCGAGGAGTTGAAGCGCGTTCTGCGTTCCAATCTCTTTACCCGGGCCCCCACCCTCGCCCATCTACTCGCTTATCTCTGCGAAAAGTCTTTCGCCGGGGAGAGTAACCAGATAAAAGAATATTCGGTAGGCATTGACGTATTCCATCGCAGTCCGGATTTCGATCAGGAGGCCGACTCCATCGTTCGCGTTCAGGCGAACCGGCTGCGGAAGCGCCTCGCAGAGTACTACGCTGGAGAAGGCGCTACCCATCCCCTGCAAATCTCTATTCCCCTCGGTCAGTACGTCCCGATCTTCCTGAGTCCCAATTTGGCAAATTCTGTCGCAGAAGCACCGGCGACACCAGCGGCGTCCATCACGACGCAGCTCTCCTTGTCGCGAAACTCCGCTTTGTGGCTATCGATAGCAGCAGCCCTGCTTGCAGCGATGTTGGCCGCCAGCCTATTTCTCCTTCATCGCGCACGAAGCGCTCATCCCATCGCTTCTCCAAGCCAGACTGTCCAGGAAACATCGGAGCTGGTCGGACTGCCGATGGGGGATGAGCTTCGTATTCTCGCCGGTGCTTCGAGGGGATACGTGGACCACGCCGGAAAACTTTGGGCATCCGACGCATATTTTGTGGGCGGCAACGCAGTCAGAAGCCAGGTGCAGCATATCTGGCGGACTCAAGATCAAAGCTTTTATCGCACCAGCCGTCAGGGTGATTTCCGCTACGATCTGCCGCTTAAGAAGGGTATTTACGAATTACGCCTGCATTTCGCCGAGAATTACTACGGCCCGGACAATGTAGGAAGCGGCGGAGAAGGAAGCCGTACGATTAACGTTGTCGCGAATGGCAAACCTCTGCTCACGGACTTTGACGTCGTGGCGGACGCTGGAAGCGCAACAGCAGATGTCAAAGTCTTTACCAACATCTCTCCCGCTGCGGATGGATACCTGCACCTCGCGTTTTCCTCCAGTCAGAACGGATCTGCAATGCTTTCGGCTATCGAGATCCTCCCCGGGATCCGAGGTGGCATTCGGCCGGTTCGAATCCTCGCCCGGTCGTCGCCCTACTACTCCAACGACAGCCATTGGTGGAGTCCGGATAACTACTTCAGAGGCGGCCAGTTGGCCACGAACTCGGAGCCAGTAAGGGGTACGGACGATCCTGAACTATTCGAGTCAGCCCGCTGGGGCAATTTCTCCTACGCCATTCCGGTCACGCCCGGGAAATATGAGGTAAAGCTCTACTTTTCCGCTCTCAACCGTAGAAATTTGACGGATGCGACGGCTGTAGAGCAGATTTTTAGCGTGTTCTGCAACGGAAGAAGCATCCTTGATAATTTCAACCTTCAAGAGCGCGCGGGGAACAACGATGTGGTAATTCGCCACTTCTCCAACCTGGAAGCCGATGCCCAAGGCAAACTCCTCTTAGAATTCATTCCCATCAAGGGCTATGCCACCGTTACCGGCATCGAAGTTCTTCCCCAGTAAAATGGGGCAAATCTTTCCAGTGATGACCATCACTGTCGTCCCCTCATCGGGAAGTCGATGATCGAAGCCTCTCCATTCGCAAGGTTTGGGAGTTCCTTTACCGCGAAAGGCGGAAGCGTCGATGCGCCCCGGTCTGGTGGTCAAATTACGTCGCTGCTCGCAGTTGCTCTTCTTCGTGCTCTTCCTCGTGCTGCTGTTTCGCACGGAGTTGAAGGGTGCGTTGGGTGCTGGCGGCGATATTCAATTGCATTCGCCAGTACGCCTGTTTTTCCTTCTCGACCCACTCGTGGCAATTTCCAACGCGCTCGCCACACGGGCGCTTTACGAGGGACTTCTTCTCAGCCTTGTCATCCTGATCCCTACCATGTTCTTCGGCCGCTTCTTCTGTGGGTGGATATGTCCCATGGGGTCGTTGAACCACTTTCTCGGCAATCTCAAGTGGTACACAAAACGCGGTAAGAATCTCATCCAATCGAACCGCTACAAGCCGTGGCAAACCACCAAGTACTATATTCTTTTAATCCTGTTGGTTGCTGCATTCTTTGGCAGCGGCATCGTCGGCTGGTTCGATCCTTTCAGCCTCCTGGTGCGATCGTTGGGGCTCTCTATCCTGTCTGCGTTCAATTACGCCGGAAATGCGATCTTCACTTTCCTTGAGGGATCGCACATCCCCAGACTGGCCTTTGTTGCTGGAGCGATTCACGGAGTTTTACGAGGCACTCTGCTCAGCTTTCGACAGCCGTTGTTTCTGCAAGGCGTGCTGTTGGGAATCGTGTTTATTGCAATCCTCGCCCTTAATCTTCGTGTGACACGATTCTGGTGCCGCGCGCTTTGTCCGCTAGGCGCACTTCTGGGGGTGGTCTCTCGCTATTCGATCTTTGGGCTGCATAAGGATGCAGCGACCTGCAACAGCTGCAATCAATGCGAAATGCACTGCCAGGGAGGAGACGATCCCATCGGCGGGGTTCCATGGCGCAAGGCGGAGTGTCACATGTGCATGAACTGCACGGACGCCTGTCCACATCAGAGCTTGCAATTCAAGTTCTTTCGCAAGGAACCCGAAGTCGTCGGCACCAGCCTCGACCGCCGCAAGGCGATCACTGGCCTGGCAGCAGGCGCACTTGTTCTTCCGCTAATGCGTTCCACGCCCGGGCTTGCCAAGGGACGGGATGAGCACCTCATTCGTCCGCCGGGCTCCCTCGACGAGACTGATTTTCTCTCGCGTTGCATTCGCTGTGGAGAATGCATGAAGGTTTGCCCGAACAACTCTCTTCACCCCACCTTCACCGAGGCTGGCTTGGAAGGAATGTGGACTCCCATGCTGCAACCAAAACTTGGGTACTGCGAGCCCAGTTGCGTCTTGTGTTCGGAGGTCTGCCCGACTGGTGCGATCTGGAAGATCACTCCCAAAGAGAAGGGCTGGGTAGTTGGAGTCGGTGAAGGGGAGAAACCAATCCGCCTGGGGACCGCATTTTACGATCGCGGACGCTGCCTGCCTTGGGCGATGGCTACCGATTGCATCGTTTGCGAGGAGTGGTGCCCGGTTTCGCCAAAAGCAATCTACGTTGAAGAGGCGCAAGTAATCGACTCCGAAGGGAAAGTGAAAACTCTCAAACAGCCAAGGATTGATCCTCAGCGCTGTGTGGGTTGCGGTGCGTGTGAGTATGCGTGTCCGTTGCAAGAGCATCCAGCCGTACACGTCACCAGCATTGGTGAGAGCCGTTCGAGTGCTAATCAGATTCTGCTGCGACGAAAGAATGGGAAGGTCAAATTATGAAACAGCAAAATAAACAGTGTCTCTTCACTCTTGTTCTAGCAATGGCAGCTCTCACTCTTGCAGGGGCGGGATGCAAAAAGACTTCCAATCCTTTTCCTGCCAGCAACGCTGTCAACGGTTGGACCAAGAACGGCGAGACTCGCGCGTTCAAGGCGGCTGACTTGTGGCAATACATCGATGGAGATGCAGAGCGTTATGTGAGGGCGGGCGTGGTCACAACATCTACCGCGGATTACCAATATAACGGCAAGATCGAGGCGACCGCAGACGTGTACACGATGTCGGACGAGGCGGGAGCCAGGAAGGTATTCGATTCGGATCCTGCACAAGATTCCAAGTCAGCCTCAATAGGCGATGCCTCGCGCGTATTTGGGCAAAGCCTCATCTTCCGCAAGGGACCTTACCTGGTACGGATCGTTGCTTTTAGCCCCGCCCCCGGATTGGATCAAAATCTCATCGCGTTGGGACATGCAATCGAAGGAAAGCTCTAAGTCGATTGTTCGACGGAAATGCGGCCTGTATTTCGCGGCCAGCCAACATATGGCATAAGGAGAAACCAATGAACAACAGCGAGAACGAAACCAGCCGTAGACAATTCCTGAAGACAGCCGCTGTGGGAGCCGTGGTTCTGGGCGCGGAAGGAAATGCCGTGTGGGCAAAGGCAGTGCCGGCCCCAGCCAAGCCCAAAGTTGTTATTGCCGATGACAAGGACCTGCGTGGCAATGGCTCGACGCCAGAAGAACAGCGCGTGGTTAAGCTTTTGGATCGGGCCATGCTCGCCTATGGCGGACACTCCGCCGACGCATGGAAACAGATTGTGCATCCCGGCCAGAAGGTCAGCCTCAAAGTGAACACCATCGCAGGCAAAGGTATGTCCACCCACGTCTCACTCGTACTTGCTATCTGTGAGCGGCTGCAGCAGGCTGGAATAAAGCCCGGCGACATCATAATTTGGGATCGCACCAGCCGCGAATTGGAGAGAGCAGGCTACACCATCTCCACTGATCCGAACCGGGTCCGTTGCTTCGGCACGGATACGGCAGGATATGGATACGAAGATCAGCCACAATCGTTCGGCAAGGTGTCAGCGAAGATATCGAAGATCCTCACACAAAACTGCGATGTGATGATCAATCTTCCCTTGTTGAAGGATCACGAGATTGCCGGCGTGACCCTGGCCATGAAGAACATGTATGGCGTTGTGGAACGTCCGAACGAGCTTCACGCGGGCAACTGCAATCCATATATAGCCGACTTGAATATGCTGCCTCCTATACGCGAGAAGATGCGGCTCACGATTCTCGACGGCATGACCGGTCTTTACAACGGCGGCCCCAGTTTCCATCCGGAATACACGTGGCCTCATAACGGCTTACTCGTCGCGCAGGATCGTGTAGCGCTCGATCGCACCGGAGCGCAGATCATCGAGCGTAAACGGGCAGAAAAAGGGCTTAAAACACTGGCAGAAGTAGGACGTCCGGCAACGTATATTGCGACTGCGGCGGACGCGCAACACAAGCTGGGGATCGATATTCCCGGCAACATTTCCCTGATCGAAGCTTAGGTGAGGATATGTCTGCCAGCGATCAAAACACGATGTTGAAACTTGAGTCGGGGCTGACACGACGTGAGGCAATGCTACAAATCCTGAGACTGGGAGGTGCTGGCGCAGGTGTCGCTGCGCTCGGGATGTGGCTGGCGGCGAAAAGCGAGAAGCCCGTTCCACCTGCTCTTGGAAAGCCGATGAGGAATCACACCATAGCTGCTGACGCTCGCTGGCCAGTTATGGTGGTGGTGAAGGGCGGTGAGCCGGCTGCCCTGGTTCAAAGGGCAATTGCGGATCTGGGGGGAATGTCGCGGTTTGTTAACCGCGGTGAAACCGTTCTGTTGAAGCCGAACATCGCGTGGGATCGCACTCCTGAGCAGGCTGCAAATACAAACCCTGAAGTCGTGGCCGAGACGGTGAAACAGTGCTGGCATGCTGGCGCAAGACACGTGATTGTCACGGACGTGAGCTGTAACGAACCTCGCCGTTGCTTTCAGCGATCGGGCATCGCGGAAGCTGCGAGAAGGGAGGGCGCCGAAGTCATACTCCCGGAGCCATCTCGCTTTCGCGAAGTAAACATTGCGGGTGAGGTTCTCCAGAATTGGCTGGTCTTCGAACCATTTCTCAATGCTGACAAAATCATCAACCTGCCCATTGCCAAACACCACGGACTTACTGGCGCGACACTGGGAATGAAGAATTGGTACGGCATTCTGGGTGGCGAAAGAAACCGCCTGCACCAACAGATTCACCAGAGCCTGGCGGATCTCGCCGCCTACATGCGACCTACGCTTACGATGATGGATGCGTATCGCGTGTTGCGACGCAATGGCCCCACCGGTGGCAACCTTGAGGACGTCTCTTTGGAAAAGACAATGATCGCCGGAACCGACCCAGTCGCACTGGATGCCTACGTTGCCAAAGCCTACTGGGACCTCGACAGCAACAGGCTGCCATATCTGAAGATGGCGAGTGATAAAGGCCTGGGTACGGTGGAGTTTGAAAAAGTCCACACCGTCTTCAGCACAATTTAGTTAGACGGGGATTTCAACCGGCGGCTCCGAGATAGGTCACGGCAAGCTCGAAGTTCACTCCGGTGTCAGGTAACCCCGCTCCTTCTATATGAATCGAGTACCAACCTTCGCCAGTGGTGTGGCCGAAGTGTTGATCTTTCGAGGTGCCGATGCTTTCCCATGACACAACGTCTCCGTTCGCGGAGGCTAGCGTGGCTTTCAGCTTTGCCTGCGGTGGAAGTTTTGCGGAAAGCTTTAGCGTCACGCTGCTCTTCTTTGCGCAATAGATGCGTTGCGGCAAGCGATGCGATCCGTTCGTAGCCGGTTGAATATCCAAATCCGCCGCCGCAAAATGTGTCTGCGTCGTCAGGCGCGAAGTTCGCGGGAACGGATGGTTTACCCCTCCCGGCGCGAAGCATAAATAGGACTGACCACCAGCGAAGGCGTTGGAAGGAATCGTAAAAGTCGCATTGCCGTTTCGATCGGTCCAAATGTCAGGATGGTGTCCGGTGTAGTCGTGCAGCCAGCGATTCGGTCCGAACGGCGTCGAACAGGTGATGGTACGCGGCGTCAAAACGTTGAAGTTCAGCGCCGTCAGCAAGCCGCCGCTCCATCCCAATGGGCCGCCGTTGCCATCACGCGATGCGATATGGACATCTCGATCCAGCCATCGCACCTCGTAATTTCCAATCGCGAACGTGTGGCTGATCCAGCAGAGATTGTCGATCAATGGCTTCAAGCCGTAAGCACCCGGCCATACAGCATCGGAGAAATAGTCCTTTCCGTAGACAAGTGCCATTCGCAATGGCAAGGACAGCAGGTAAGCGTAAGCCAGGCCCTTGTTGGAAATGACTTGCTGCCCAGGACTTGTGTCTGTATCAGGATTGTCCACGAACCCCACGGATAGTCCCGAATTCCACTTCCAGTATCCGGCCGTCCCTCCGGATTCAAGCTGTCTGGCATCGAAGCCGTTGCAAGCCGCTTGTATCCGCCAATGCATCGTGAAGTCCTCAACGGCGGATCGTCCGCTCATAGGTGGCGAGGTCGCCCACCAGTTGAGGCTCGCGGGATCACCGTCGAAATATTCGCTGTAAAAGAACTCAGTTGGAAGGGCATCCATGATGCGACGAACCGCGGGCGCATACGTTCCCTTCGTGTCGTCGAAGCGAAATCCAGTCGCTCCCGTCCGTGCTCTCGACCATTGCATATAGTCGATCGCGTCCTTCTCCGTAACGCCGGGTGGATGGCAGTGCTGGTAACTGAGTTCGCGGCCGAAAGGAAAGTCGTCTTTCGGCACAGGGACGGCGTCTTCGCGGCAGAACGGAGGGATTGGATCATTCTGCTTCATGCCGCCACGAAACCATCCGGGGCTTGTCTGTCCGCGTCCATTCCGCGACTTTCCATCGGCACCCGGGTAATGGAAGACTCCGGGGCCGCCATTTTCGCCACTCATCTGATGGAGTACGAGGTCGCCGTAGGTCTCACAGCCATGCGCGTTCAGGGCGGCGACTGCAGACATCAGGCTTTCAAGTGAGCCATAGCGGGTTCCGTTCAGATTGCGCCTTTGGAAGACTCCATAGCCGTCGCAACCTGCGCCCGCACCTCCCTGAGCCAACGACCATGGAGGCAATTGGACCACGTCGAACACGGAGCCGATAGCTGCTGCTTCTGTTCGCACAAAATCCCATAACCATGGTTTCCCGGGATCGGTGGATGGGGCTGGGACGGTCACCCTGTTACCCGCGCGGTCAATGAACCTTCCCCACGTAATCAGGCCTATTGCCATATGCACCTCAGGGCTATCGTGGATAGCCACTCAATATCACGTATTCCTCTGGGCCCGGATGGGTAGTGGATGCCGTTTCGAAGAGAGGCCTGCCACAAAATTAAAACCGTGGCCACGGGCAAGGCAGCACTCTCTTAAACAAACATTCGTGACGAAGCTGCACCGATGATTAGCAGCAGATTCGACATTCGCCTGTATGGTTGCACGCCGTTTTCGTGGGTGTCGATACAGAAACCGGCCAAAAACTTCGCGTTGCGCTTTCCTCCCGAAATCCCGGAATCGTGCTTAGCCTGTTAAAGAAAAGTTTGCTTCCGCCGAAGATAGATACGGGTCTATCAGAATGATTTCGCTAAAGAAGTATCTCGAAGCCACTCCAGATGCGCTGTTAATCGCCACCCAGTCGGCTTATCGTTCGGCGCTGCTCTCGTTTGCAAAAGCCGCCGTTCAGGCCCTCCCTTCCACAAGCTACGATCTTCACCATTCTTTGACCGGCATCGAATCGAAATTGCAGAAATCCTGCACCGACAAGGAAGTGGAAAGTGCGGAACATGAGGTCGTCAGTCGACTGGAGCAGTGGGGCTCGAGCACCAAAAATCAGTTGAACGCCACCACGGAAGACGTCAAGCAATTGCTTTTGGCTCTTGCCTCTACTGCCGAATCGGCTTGTCATCACGACAATGAGAGTACGGCGAAGTTGAGTGAGATCACAAAATCGTTGGACACGATAGGCCGCATGGATGATCTCGCTCGAATGCGCACCTCCATTTTCTCAAGCGTCGCCGAACTGACCAGGTGTGTTCAAGACATCACTTCGGCGAGCGCGGAATCGGCCAGGCGCTTCAAAAAGCAGATTTCAGAGTATGAAGCAAAGCTGGTCGAATCTGAAGAGATGGGAATGAGAGACGCCATGACGGGCATTCGCAATCGTCGCGGCATGGAGCGGCTTCTAAACTCCCGGTTGGATAGGAACAATCCATTCTCCGTAGTCTTGATTGATATCGATGACTTCAAGGGCGTCAATGATACCTACGGTCATAATGCGGGTGATCAGATCTTGAAGGACTTCTCCGTAGAACTGAAAGCCGCGATCCGGGCGTCCGACCACCTCGGAAGGTGGGGTGGCGATGAGTTCATGCTGATACTGGATTGCAACCTCGATGCGGCGCAAATGAAGATTGCCGCGATGAATCGCTGGGTTTTTGGAGAATATGTCGTTGCCAGCGGAACCGAGAGCATCAAAATTTCTGTCTCCGCCTCTTATGGCGTAAGCCAACGGGAACGCGGCGACGATTTGCAAAAGCTTTTGGCCAGGGCGGATGCGGCGATGTATGTAAACAAGAAGCGGAGAGACCGCCCGGCTCGCCGTGCCCGGTCCGCAGTTGCGTCCTAAAGTAGTTTGTGTCTGACTTCCATCGCCCGGAAAACAATTTAACCCAGACGCAGTGCGTTGCCACAACGCTAGCGCCCGGGCATTTAGAATTTGAATCGTTCGCAGGAAGACATACATCATGTAGAGTCTACGGGCGTCTTTGATCATGTCACTCTGGTACAAAACCGATGCTTGGAGCGTTCGTCATTCCATGGCGGAGATCGCTCTCCTTGTGTTCTCAGCAAGGATAATGCGTTAGAGTCAGCCTCCTTGGCTGGCTCGCCGTCGCAAAGAACCTACCATCCGAACATTGATTCTGATCTGCGACTTCAAATGCGAGGTTCAGATCCAATGGTGCCTTATAGCTATAATTAAGAAGGCGTGCCCGTAAAGTAAGCCTATGACGGGCAACTTCGCGACCCTCAAAGTATTGGAGAAAAATGACTAAAGCCTCCAAGCATCCTCTGGAAAAGATTCTCGAGAGTCGAATCGCCATCATCGACGGTGCGATGGGGACCACCATCCGTACCTATGGAATGAAGGAAGCGGATATCCGCGCCGAGCGCTTCAAGAATTCGACGAAGGACCTGCTGAACAACGGAGATCTTTTCTCCCTGACTCAGCCAGAGATGATCTGCGACATTCACCGCAGGTTTCTTGACGCTGGGGCGGACATCATCGAGACGAACACCTTTGGCGCGACCAGCATCACCCAAAGCGAGTTTTTCGTGGAAGATCCACGAGAGCAGGGCGGCCGGAAAGATCCTGCCTTCTACCAGAAGGTGATTGAAGATCCGTTCCTCAACAACCTCGCCTGGGAAATCAATGAGCAGTCGGCGCGGCAGTGCAGAGAATGGGCTGACCATGTCGGCAACGCAACTTCGCGTCAACGATTTGTGGCGGGTGCGATCGGTCCGCTTACAGTGTCTCTGTCGAATTCGCCTGATGCCGACGATGCAGGCTTCCGCGTAGTCACCTTCGATCAGGTTAAGGACGCGTATAAGCACCAGGCGCGCGCTCTGATTGCCGGTGGCTCCGACCTGCTCCTGGTCGAGACTATCTTTGACTCATTGAATGCCAAGGCCGCATTGGTCGCGATTCGTGAAGTGTTCGATGAGGACGGAAAAGAATTGCCGGTGATGATTTCAGCGGCAGTGGGACGCGGCGGCGAGACGTTGATTTCTGCGCAAACCACAGAGGCCTTCTGGAATGCGGTGCAGCAAGTGAAGCCGTTGTCGGTCGGTCTCAATTGTTCTCTCGGGCCGGATTTGATGTATCCCTTCCTCGAAGAACTTTCGGAGAAGGCGGACGTGGCAATCTCGTGCTATCCGAATGCGGGGTTGCCAAACCCACTTTCTGAAACCGGCTTTGATCTGGGTCCGCAGGACATGGCCCGATACTTGGGTGATTTTGCTCGCGGGGGACTCATTAATATCGCCGGTGGTTGTTGTGGCAATACGCCCGAACATATCGCGGCCATTGCCAAAGCGCTGGAAGGCCGGCCTCCGCGAAAGTGGGGAGCACCGCGTCTCGACGAGTCCTATGCTCTCCAAAGCGGAAAAGGAGCATGAGCGTGTCAGAAAGTGTAAGTGTGGGGGAGGGTACGGAATTTAAGCCCCTCCGCCTTTCCGGATCCCAGCCTTTCACCCAGCAACCCGGCGTCTACATCATGATCGGTGAGCGTACCAACGTGGCAGGCTCACCGCGGTTCGCCAAGCTTGTCAAAGACGGCAAATATGAAGAAGCAGTCAGCGTGGCCCGTCAGCAGGTAGAGAATGGCGCGAACGTCATCGACATCTGTATGGACGAGGGGATGATCGACGGCGTCGCAGCAATGACGCGATACCTGCAACTGCTGGCTAGCGAGCCTGAAGTCGCAAAGGTCCCCTTCATGGTCGACTCCTCAAAGTGGGAGGTCATCGAAGCTGGGCTGAAGTGCCTACAGGGTAAGGGAATTGTGAACTCCATTTCGCTGAAGGAGGGCGAAGAGAAGTTCCGCAAGAACGCCGCCACCGTGTTGAAGTATGGCGCTGCGGTGGTTGTGATGGCCTTTGATGAATCGGGCCAGGCTGCGACGTACGAAGAGAAGATACGGATATGCGAGCGCGCCTATCGGATCCTTGTCGACGAAGTTGGCCTTCCGCCGGAAGACATCATCTTCGATCCGAATATCCTCACAGTTGCTACGGGGATGGAGGAGCACAATAACTACGCGGTGGACTTCATCAACGCCACCCGCTGGATCAAGGCCAACTTGCCGCACGCGAAGGTTAGTGGCGGTGTTTCGAACATATCCTTCAGCTTCCGAGGCAATAACAAAGTTCGCGAAGCCATGCATTCCGCGTTTCTGTATCACGCCATTGCTGCAGGCATGGACATGGGAATCGTGAACGCCGGCATGCTCGAAGTGTATGAGGAGATCGAGCCTGAACTGAAGGTATTGGTTGAGGATGTCCTCCTGAACCGCAGACCCGATGCGACGGAGCGACTGGTGGACTTTGGCGAGTCCCTCAAAGGCGCCGGCGCTGTGGTCAACGAAAAGAAGACCGAAGAATGGCGCAGCGGGACGGTTGAGGAGCGTCTCACGCACGCACTTGTCAAAGGCATCGATACATATATCGAGATTGATGCCGAGGAAGCACGTGTGAAACTTGGCCGTCCACTGCTGGTTATCGAAGGCCCGCTGATGGATGGAATGAGCGTGGTCGGCGATCTGTTTGGTGCGGGAAAAATGTTTCTGCCACAGGTCGTTAAGTCTGCGCGTGTCATGAAGAAGGCTGTCGCCCACCTTACGCCCTACATGGAAGCGGAGAAGGCTTCGTTAGTAGCCTCCGGCCATGTAGTCAAAGCGCAGGGAAAAATTGTACTCGCGACCGTTAAGGGTGATGTTCACGACATCGGCAAGAATATTGTCGGAGTCGTTCTCGCTTGCAACAACTATGAAGTTATTGACATGGGCGTTATGGTTCCCAGCGAAAAGATCCTTGAACGTGCCAAGGCTGAGAAGGCAGATCTTATCGGCCTGAGCGGGCTCATCACCCCATCGCTGGACGAGATGGTGCATGTAGCTCGCGAAATGGAACGTCAGGGTTTTCAGTTGCCTCTGCTTATTGGCGGGGCAACCACCAGTCGCGCGCACACCGCCGTCAAAATTGCGCCGCACTATAGCCAGCCGGTTGTCCATGTGCTGGATGCGAGCCGAGCAGTCCCTGTTACGACCAGTCTTCTAAGCGAAGAGGGCAAGGATGCCTTCGTAACCCAGCATCGCGCAGAATATGAAGCCTTGCGCACTGCTCACTCCGTACCGCGGCAACAGGTCGTTTCGCTTGAAATTGCACGCAGCCGGCGAACTCCCATTCAATGGCGTATCGAAGATCTGCCTGAACCAGCTTTCACCGGAGTGCGCGTGCTGGACAACTTTCCTCTGGCAAAGCTGCGCGAATTCATTGATTGGACACCCTTCTTCCACACCTGGGGCCTGAAAGGCGTTTATCCGCGCATCCTCGATGACGAGGCTCAGGGTGCAGAGGCGCGCCAAACATTCACGGAAGCCAATATTCTGCTGGATCGCATCATTGAAAAGAACCTCATTACGGCACGCGGCGTCTATGGATTCTTTCCTGCAAATGCCATCGGCGACGATGTTGAGCTATTCACGGATGCGTCTCGTGAAGATGTGCTCGAACGATTCCATTTCCTGCGTCAACAAGCGAACAGAGAAGGCAGTGAGCCGTGCCGGTCTCTCAGTGACTTCATCGCGCCCAAAGAAACGGCGTTGCCGGATCACATCGGTGCATTCGCGGTAACCAGCGGAATTGGCCTGAAAGAACTGTGCGACCGTTTCCGCGCCGACCATGATGACTACAACGCGATCATGGCCGAAGCTGTAGCTGATCGACTGGCGGAAGCTTTCGCTGAATGCCTGCACAAGCAGGTGCGGGATGAGTGGGGCTACGGTTGCCAAGAACATCTGGCGCCTGCGGAGCTTATTCAGGAAAAATATCGTGGCATCCGCCCAGCTCCCGGTTACCCCGCATGCCCAGACCACACGGAGAAGGGGCCGCTCTGGCATTTGCTTAACGTCCAGGAAAACACCGGAATGCAAATCACAGAGTCGTTCGCGATGTGGCCCGGTTCAAGCGTCAGCGGACTCTACTTTGCACATCCTGAATCCCGATACTTCAGCCTGGGGAAAATCGACCGCGATCAGGTCGATGACTATCACACGCGCAAAGGCATGAGCGTTGCAGAAGTCGAGCGGTGGCTCGGACCCAACCTGAACTACGACCCCGCGAAATAGTTGGATTAGTGGCCTCGCTGGCCATTTAGTCCGGCTAAGAATCGCTCCCATCCGATATTCTGGTAAAACAACCCTCGTCAGCCGTGGCACTCGTCTGAATTGCATTTGTGCGTGAATCCCCACTCTCTATTCCATTCCCGAAGCATGAGTTCGAGGCGTACATTCATGTGTTAGCTAAACAAAAATCCACTGCGCAGTATCTTGATTGAATTTTCCATAGGGGATGCCATGACTAAATTACGAATTTATCTTTCTTGCGGCGCACATCTTGCGTCTGTGTGCCTGCTGCTCGGCGCATCCGCTGCTGTCGCCGCATCAGCCGCGCCGATCACCCAACAGGAAGCGCACACTCGAGCCGAAGCCCTGCTGAAGCAAATGACTGTTGAAGAGAAGATCGGCCAGTTAAATCAGGCAGCCGGAATCGTCATCCCCGGACTGGGATCAGAGAAGCCGGACAACGCCATCATCAAGGGCCAGGTGGGCTCTGTGTTATGGCTCTACGATGTAAAGGAACTCAATCGCTTACAGCATCTAGCAGTTGAAAAGTCCCGTCTTCACATTCCCCTGATCATTGGCTTTGATGTAATTCATGGTTATCGGACGGTCTTTCCTGTGCCGCTGGCGATGGCCTCGTCGTGGGACCCAGCCGTGGAGGAAGCGGCCCAACATGCTGCCGCGCAGGATTCTCGCGCTGCCGGCATTCAGTGGACGTTCACTCCCATGGTCGACATTGCGCGCGATGCTCGCTGGGGCCGTATCGTTGAAGGCGCCGGCGAAGATCCTTACCTGGGATCGGCCATGGCGACTGCGCAAGTTCGTGGATTCC
This sequence comes from uncultured Acidobacteriaceae bacterium, assembly GCA_963797255.1. Lineage (GTDB taxonomy): Bacteria > Acidobacteriota > Terriglobia > Terriglobales > Acidobacteriaceae > JANXZS01. Next base: position 79,311 of record CAWCOV010000031.1, on the reverse strand, counting down.
AGGGTGAATCCATTGGGCCCGAAAGTGTTCTGGCATGCGTCAAGCACTACGCCGGCTACGGCGCGGCGGAAGGAGGCCGCGACTACGACGGGTCCAACATCCCCGAGTCCCTGTTCCGCAATGTTTATCTCGTTCCTTTCCATGCCGCAGAAAAGGCTGGAGCGGGCAGCTTCATGAGCGCATATATGGATTTGAACGACGTGCCGGCGAGCGGCAATCGTTGGTTGCTGCACGACATTCTGCGCCAGGAGTGGGGCTTCCAGGGCTTTGTGGTTTCAGACGCGTTCGCCGTTGCCAGTTTGACAATTCATGGATATTCTCGCGATCCGGAAGACGCCGCTTACAAGGCGCTCACGGCCGGCGTCAATATGGATATGGCCAGTCAGACCTACGTCCAGAATCTGCCGAAGCTGGTCGCTTCCGGCAAGATTACCCAAGCGCAACTGGATGAGGCTGCCCTTCCGATTCTCGAAGCCAAATATAAGCTTGGATTATTCGACAATCCGTACGTGGATGAGTCCAAGGTGGACGCCGTACTTAGCCGGCCGGAAGGTCTCGCCTTAGAGCGCAAACTTGCGGCCCGTTCGATGGTGCTTCTGAAGAATGAAAACCACACCCTGCCTTTGACGCCAAATTTGAAAAGAGTAACTGTAATTGGCTATTTAGCTGATTCAGTCAAAGACATTGAGGGTGGATGGACCGTAGAGGGTCTCTTTGGCGGTCCAAGTAAAAGCCATCCGGTAACCGTGCTGGCCGGACTGAAGAACAAATTGGGACCGAACGTTCAGATCAATTACGTACCCGGAGTAGCGCCCCAAAGGGAATATCCCTCCATGATCGATGCCATGACTGGCGTTAAGCCCGCGCCTCCAGCCACCGCGGCAGAAGTTACCGACTGGCTCGCCAAGGCCAAAGCAGCCGCGGCGGATTCCGACCTGGTAATTGCGGTGTTGGGTGAGTCCGCTTCTATGAGCGGCGAAGGAGCATCCCGCGCGACTCTGGATCTGCCTGGTATGCAGGAACAGATGCTTGAAACCGTATCCGCCAGTGGCAAACCCGTTGTGCTGGTATTGGAGAATGGACGTCCGCTCGATATCCGTTGGGCGGTCGCGCACGTTCCCGCGATTCTTGAGTCCTGGTACTCCGGTACCGAGGGCGGCAACGCCGTCGCCGATGTTCTTTTTGGGGATGTGAATCCCGGCGGCAAATTGCCGATAAGCTGGCCTCGCACGGCAGGACAGGAACCTATTTACTACAACCACAACCTGACTCACGATCCTGAAAGCAGTCCCAGATTTACTTCTCGATACTGGGACCTATCCACTAGGCCTCTTTATCCTTTCGGTTTTGGACTTAGTTATTCAACCTTTAAGTATTCCAATCTGCGCTTGAGCAACGACCACATGAAGTCGGAGCAGGGCACGGAAGTCATGGTGGACGTGACCAACACCGGCTCCGTCGTAGGCGACACTGTGGCGCAGGTTTACATTCACCAGCGAGCCGGTTCTGGGTCGCGACCTGTACGTGAGCTCAAGGGCTTTCGCAGAATAGCGCTGAAACCGGGTGAAACACAGACGTTGAAGTTCCCGGTGGGTAAGAATGAACTCAGCTTCTGGAGCCCGCAGACGAAAGTTTGGGCTGTGGAACCGGGCGCATTCGACGTGTGGGCGGGGGATGATTCAACCGCCACCCTCCATAGTGCTTTGGTAGTGACAGAGTAATTCCGAAAGGCCCGGTCATTGAGTAATGACCGGGCCTGATTACTTTGCCGTATTCCGTCCCGGGCGAAACGCAATTCTCCACCGCCCCAGACCGCCACCAGTAAACCGGAACCTTCATATCCGAACCAGGGTGTTGGAAATGCAATCGATTGTGCTATCGACCGTGGCGTCGCGTTCTACTAATCTATAGTTGTCACAAGCGTCTCAAGGACTTACGATGATCCGAAAAATTGCGGTCTGGACTTAACGGAACAGACGCTACCTATGGAAGACCATGGCGTCACTCGACGGATTGCGCCCCACGAACTAAGAACGGCTTTAGCCGTCGAAGAGGTGATTGCCCGGAACTACCGGATTCTCGGCCGGGCAGGTGCGGGTGGCATGGGCGTCGTCTATCGGGCCCGCGATCTGAAACTTGAGCGCACCGTCGCGCTTAAGTTCCTCCCTTTTGAAGTTGCCTCCAGCGAAAAAGATAAAGAGCGCTTCCTTAAGGAAGCCCGCATCGCCTCCTCCCTGGATCATCCCAACATCGGGGCAATCTATGGAATCGATGAGACGGAAGACGGGCGAACATTTATTGTCATGGCCTTTTACGAAGGCCAATCGCTCGCTGATCGAATCCAAGTCGCCGGCCACCTGGAAATCCCCGAGGTAATCGACATCGCCGTACAGATGGTAAAGGGCCTTGCCGAGGCGCATTCACGGAATATAGTTCATCGTGATATTAAGCCGTCGAATGTGATGCTGACTGGAGCTGGCCTGGTAAAGATCGTGGACTTCGGGCTTGCTCATGCCATTCAGCAAACAGCCACAGTGACCGGGGGCGTTTCCGGAACGTTGCGCTACATGGCACCGGAGCAGGCGCTTAATAAGACGATCGATCAGCGAGTGGATATCTGGGCCTTAGGCGTTGTATTAACGGAAATGCTGACCGGGATAAATCCATTTGACCGCGACAGCATGCCCTCAACGCTGTTCGCCATCCTCAATGATGCCCCGCCCACCTTGGACTCTGTTCCTGTGGAGTTGCAGCGCATCGTGTACCGCGCGCTGTCGAAAGATCCTCTAAAACGCTATCAGAACTGCTCTGAAGTTCTAAAGGACCTGGAGGTAGCTCGCTCCGTTTTGGCGAATGCGCCTGCGACGAGTGATGCAGGTGCTTCCCGACGTGCAAAGCCGACAGCCGAACTCCGTCGTTCCATTGCGGAAGCCTCGAGATCGGCCTGGGCTGTCCCGAATCAGCCGTCGCGCAAGCCCCTCCTGATCGCAGCAATTTCCGTTGTCGCGCTGTTGCTGATTGCGCTACTTCTTTTTCTGGGACCGGGACGAGCGTGGCTGCATAAAGGTGCAGACAAGGCTTCCACTACGGAACCAGAACAGCCGGTGGCTATTGTTCTTGCCGTCCTTCCTTTTCATCCGGCTGGGAGTGATCCGCACCTGACTGCATTGGGCCAGGGGCTTACGGAGAGTGTGGCGACCAAGTTATCCAACTTGGCGGAAAACCACCCTCTCGAGGTCATTCCCCCGCGCAATCTGCAGGAGAAAGGGATCACGAATTTCACCGAAGCCCGTCAGCAATTCGGCGCGACAATGGGCCTCGCTGTGACTATGGAACAGGCAGGAGAACTCGTAACGGTCAAGTATTCGCTCATCAACGCTCAGAGTGGCAGCTCGCTGGGATCTAACTCCATCACGGTTCCGGCCTCGGATGTATTTTCCGCGGAAGACAACGTTGCAGAAGGCGCAGTGAAAGCTCTGAAGTTAAAGCTGCTGCCGGAAGAAGCAACAGCTCTCAAGTTGCACGGCACCAGCGCACCCGCTGCCTACAAGTACTACCTGCAGGCCCGAGGCTATTTGGTGGATTACACCAAGTCAGACAACGTTGAGAACGCCATCTTGATGAATAGTGAGGCGCTCAAGTTGGATCCCAACTTCGGAATTGCCAAGGCTGGTCTCGGGGAAGCGTACTGGCGCAAGTACGCAATCACAAAAGACAAACAGTGGACCGAAAAGGCAAAAGCAGAATGTAACTCTGCGATTTCGCTCGGTACCGCTGGAGCTGCTGGACATATTTGCCTTGGGTTGGTGAATGCGGGCACCGGACAATACCGCGAAGCCGCAAATGAGTTCCAACGCGCCGTGGAACTGGAACCAGGAAACGAGAGTGCCGCGATTGGATTGGCGTCAGCCTTGGAACATCAGGGCGCTATTGAAGAAGCCGGAAGAGCATATCAGCGAGTTGTGGACACGCACCCGCAGAGTTATTTCGCGTTCAACGCCCTCGGTGGATTCAGTTATCGGCGAGCCGAATATCAGAAAGCCATTCAGATGTTTCAAAAGGTCACCGAGCTGGCACCCGAAGGCTATGTCGGCTATCTGAATCTTGGTGGGACGTACAACGACCTCGGCCGCTTCCAGGATGCCATCGAGCCTCTTAAGAAGTCAGTCGCTCTGCGGCCCAGCTATGGCGGCTACACCAATTTGGGTACTTCTTATTTTGGGTTGCACAAGTTGAAAGAAGCAGCCGTCGCCTACCAGGAGGCAATCAAGCTTGAGCCAAAACAGTATGTGACCTGGGGCAATCTTGGCGCGGCGCAATACTACGGAGGAACCCCTCAGGAATCCGCCAAGACGTATCGCACGGCGGTTGAGCTGGCCACGGGCGAGTTAAAAGTAAACCCTCGGGATGTCGACATACTTAGTGACCTGGCTCAATACGAATCGATGCTGGGCAACCGGGAGCAGGCGTTGTCATATCTCGGAAAGGCAATGCAGTATGGCCACAGCGAAAAAGATCTGCTTGCAAGTGCTGCGCAGGTCTACAATCAGCTGGGCGAAACCGGTCTTGCGCTGGAATGGATGAGCAAAGCGATACAAGCCGGTTACTCTGCAAATAAGTTCAAAGATTTGCCTGCGTTTCAAAACCTTGTCGGTAATTCGCGGTACCAGGAACTGGTCGGGAAACCCAGTACGCATTGATCGCCTGTCTGCCCCATCGAAGCGCTAAAACACAAAGTGCAAATAATTGAGCATGGGATCTCTGTCGTCGGCCTTCATTTCAGCCAACTAAGAAAGGGAATACAAGATGCCAGCAAAAGAAGTAGCCGTCTGCAGTAACTCGTTTAACGGAACATCCGGCGAAACAATCATTTTTAAAAACAACCACTCGACCGCAGTCGAAATCACCCAGAACGGAACTGCGACATGGCCGTTCGCAACACCGCCGCCGACTCCGACTCCATGCGTGCCTGCAAAGTCAGGCAGTAATGAGGGCACACTGTCGGTCACACTATTAAGCACTCCGGGCACTTACACATACAACACGGTCGGTTGTCCGCAAATTGCTGACGTGAATCCAAAGACGGTGATCATTTCTTAGTGATCAGATTCTTGGGGACTGAATTGGCCCTCAGTTGCATTCTCATGAATGAATTCGAAGACGAGGGAAAGTCACGGATGCATCAATGCGATCGGATCAGAGAGTTCTGTTGGCTCTCTGATCCGATCGCAACTTCAATTCTGTTGTCCGGAAACCGAAAGCAAAGGCCCGAGACCTTGCCTTGTTTCGCGGCTGCGAGATTAGCCTTTCGTCGAGAGAGCAACCGTTCATAGCAGATCAGGATGGCGTGATGAGGGCATTGTGCCCATGCTGCCAGATGCACGTCCGCATTGTTCCCAAAAATATAAGAGCTTTGGCGGACCTTTGCAGGAGAATCGCACGATCACGCTATCATTCAGTGAATTCGGTTTTTCGGAAAGATTCAGGGCAAGGAAGTGTCTTAGCACGACGATTCACCAGAGAACTCTGGTGATGAACCATCGAAGGTGGAGAATGTCGGACTAGTCGATGCTCAGCAATTGCACAATTCGAGAGTGGCGTGCGGGGCAAAGAAAAACTAAACGCGCTCATTCCGTTACTTGGATATGCATACCAAGGCTGAAACAGGGGCTGCTCCTACTTTTGCTGGTTGCTTCCGTGCCGGCATGGGGACAGATTTCACCGCGTCAGACTTCGACAACAAATGATCTCGCCATCGTGTCGCCAATTCCACCCAACCTTCAGCTGTCACAGATCAAATCCTCCATTGACGCCAAAGATGGTGATAAGAGAAGAAAGGATTTAGATAACTGTCGTAGTCATCAAGTTAAGAGCTTGCCAGGAAGTCATGAGTTCGCGAGTGATTTCATTGAAACGATAGCCACCGACCCCGATCCAAGGCGAAGGAGTCGCAACGCGGTGTGGGCTCTCACTGCGGATCTAAGTACAGAGGTTCCGCCCGAGGGCCGCGCTATGTACATATCAAAATCTATCGATGGCGGAGATACCTGGACTCAAGTAGCTCGCATCGATTCCAAATACTTTGACGCAGAAATCGGTGAGGGCCTGCGGAACGGATTAGGAGTGTCACCCGGTGGAACCGAGTTTGTGATCACGACACAATTGGGAGCGTTTCAAGTGCTCCCTCAATCTAATCCCTCTACACCCATTGTGAGGTATATCGTTGGCCCTCGAGTTCCTCCTGCTCAACTTCGGCCCAGGGTGAGCATTCCGAAGGAGGAAGGTGATCCTGTCAGGGCAAACGTTGTCGGCATAACGCCCGACGGAAAACGTATGATCGTCGGCTTCGGCTATTTTGATCTGGCCCCACAGCTTTATAGTTTCCACAAAAATCATCAAGGTTCCTGGGTCGCAGATGGGACTCTCCCCGATCTCCCAACCGACATGGATATCCTCTCGATGCAGTTGGAAAGCTCAAGAAATTCACTACCAAGCTCGCTCTATCTTGGAACGGGCGATCAAGCTTTTCGTTTTAACTTCTACACAAAGAAGTGGATTCGCATTGATGGAGTGGGCGAGGACTCAGCAATACACAGTATGACGTTGGTGGGAGGCCTTCATCTGGCCGCGTGTTGGGGTGTCTATAATCCGTCAGGTATTGATGCTGTGCAGAGAGTGACCGAAGCCAGGTTTCTCATACACAGAGCTAAAGATGAGACAGGCCCAAACGTTCGTGCCTACAGCATCGAAGTCGATCCATCGAGAAAAAATCGAGAAATCATCACCGCCCTGACAGGTGTTTATACAAGTAGTGACAGCGGGAAAACATGGAAACGGCTCAACGACCTCCCCGAGGGGGAATTCCGCACGGCTCACTTCAATTCGGATGGCACCGTGATCATCTCTGGTATAACAGGAACTTTTCTAGCGAATCCATTTTCGAATTCGTGCTCGCTTCACCTCAGGACTCGAGACAACTAGCCCAAATAGGAATGATAGGCAAACATCCGAACTAAGATGTGAATTATCACGCCATAAGTTTTCGATCCTGAGATCCCACCAAAACTTCAGCTCATCCAATACTGATGGAAAGGAACGCAGGAGCCGTGATTGAGGGTGTTCGACAGCTTCAAGAACAATTGGACGCTGCCGAGCGCGACGCCCAGGAACTCGTGAAGGGCTTAAGTGAAAAGCTCGGCAAATGGCATCCTGACCCGGGCTCATGGAGCGTCGCGGAATGCCTTGATCATCTCGCCATCACAAATCGCGCCTACCTTGGCGCTATGCGAGGTCCCGCCACGAACGCATTGAGGTCGGGGCGGCTCGGCGGACTCAGAGTGGCGCCGGGGGTGGTTGGCCGTTTTTTCGTCCGCTCCCTCGAACCTCCAGTCAATTCACACTTGAAGGGAAAGGCGCCACAGATCATTCGACCTCACAATGCGATTTCGCTCGCCGATGCCTTCTCAGGTTTCAAAACGTCCCAAGCGGAGGTGCGTGCGTTCATTCGTGAGTACATCGATGTAGATCTTTCGGAAGTGCTGTTTCCGAACCCATTCGTGAAGTGGCTCCGTTTCAGCCTGGCTACAGGCTTACATGTGATCGCGGCACACGAGAGAAGACATTTGTGGCAGGGCTGGAATATACGGCGCAAAGCGGAATCGTTTGAGGGAAAATCCCTGGTTCCCGATTCGTAGGGTGGTTTAGCGAAAAGAACGACAACGCTTTCCTATTCGCATCGCAACGATGTGCTGGGATCAATCCGGGAAGCGCGTCGCGCTGGAATATAGCTCGCAAAGAAAGCGATGCAAGCCAGCAGTGTGGGAACAGCAACGAATGTCACGACATCGCTACCTGCGATACCGAACAGCAGCGAGCGCATTAAGCGGCTGACTGCGAGCGAACCCCCTATGCCGATACAGACTCCCCAAAAGGCCAGCGTCATTCCGCCGCGAACGATGAGCGTCACGATGTTCGTTGGCGAAGCCCCAAGCGCCAATCGAATGCCCACCTCGCGGCTGCCTTGGCCAACCAGATAAGAGATGAGCCCATAAATTCCGACCACCGCGAGCCCAAGTGAAATTGCCGCAAATGTCCCCAGCACCAGCATGGTGAAACGTCGGCGTGCCAGAGAGTTGTCAAAGCGTTCCTGCATCGTGCTCAGGTTGTAGAGTGGGAGGTCAGGATTGAGTTCCCGAATCTGCTGCTTGATTGCACCGGCAAGGGCACTCGGATCGTTGCTGCTTCGTATTACGACGTTCATGGCGCGCGTAACGTATTGCGTTTGGGGAAGGTAGTACGCTATGCGCGAATCGGAGTCCAATGTGTTTTGCTTCACGCGGCCGACCACGCCGACAACAGTGATCCAGGGCGAGTCGGTCTCGCCGATACCTCCAATGTGCAGGCGCTTGCCAATCGGATCCTGGTTTGGCCAGAGTTGTTGCGCCATGTAGTCATCGACAATTGCCACACGGGGCTTGTCGGCAATGTCCTCGTCTTTAAAGAGTCTGCCCTCACGAAGAGGAATTTCCATTGCGTGGAAATAATTTCCGCTCACCATGCGAACATCGGCGTTGATAAACTTCTCGCCCGGCGGCGGCCCCCGTCCCTCAACAGTGATAGGTCCCCAGGCAAACATCTGGCTCAGAGGCAGCGACGTGACAGCCCCAGCCGCAGTGACACCCGGCAAGTTTTCCAGCCGCTGCCAAAGCTCATGGTAAGCAGCGAGAATCGGAACCTTGTCTTTGTATCGCTCACCCGTCATGGTGAGTTCAAGGGTGAGAACATTCCGCGGATTGAATCCAGGATTTACGTCGCGCACTCGGACAAAACTGCGAATGAGCAAGCCGGCACCGATCAGCAGCATCGCGCAAAGCGCAATTTCAGAGATCACCAGCGACCGGCGAAGATTGCTCCCTCGTCCCCAAATCGCGCTGGCGCCAGCGGAGGTGCGACTGGTGTCCTGCAGAGCGGTTTGAACGTCGAGTCGAGAAGCGCGCAGCGCAGGTGTCAATCCAAACAGAATCGCCGACACGATGCAGATCAAGAACGTGAACGCAAGAGGAACAGGACCGATACCGATATCGCTCATTCTTGGCACGCTCTGCGGCCCCAGTAGCCGTACCCAGTGCAAGGTCAGAAATGCCAGGGCGATGCCCAATGCTCCACCGGAAAACGCGAGCAACACGCTTTCAGTCAGCAATTGGCGAACAATCCGCATTCGGGTTGCACCCAGCGCGGTACGCACTGCAAGTTCCTTTTGCCGCGCTATGGCGCGCGAAAGTTGCAGATTCGCGAGGTTCACGCACGCGATCAGCAGGACAAAGCCAACAGCTCCGAGCAACAGGTACAGAGTACGCCGAACGTTGCCCACCACTTGCTCAAGCAGCGGGACGATCCCAAATGTCAGACCGCCGTTGGGTGGGTACACCTCGGGAAATTCGTGCCGCAGACGCGCCGTAATGGCATCCATTTCGGCTTGTGCCTGTTGAACGGAAACGCCTGGCTTCAGCTTGGCTAATATGTTGTAGTCTTCGTGGTCACGATTCTGGGCGGCATTGGCAGGGAGAGGAAGCGGCAGCAATATTTCGGCCTGCTCCGCGCCGTCTAGCGTAGGCATCACCTCGCGAGGTAACGAGAACGAGCGTGGCATAACACCGACAATTTCGTAGGGAACTCCGTTCAGAATGATCTTCTTGCCGAGAACGCCTGGATCGGAACCAAAACGCCGCGCCCATGTCCCGTAGCTAAGTACAGCGGTGGTTGTTCGGTCTGGCAGGTCTTCATCCGGAACAAACAATCGTCCGAGAGCTTCCCGCTGTCCCAACATGGATAGCAAACTCGAGGAGACTCGGATCGTTCCAACCCTCTCCGGTTCACCCCAACCCGTGAGGTTGTCGTTGCCGCCGATGGCAATTGCAACCTGCTCCAAGCCGTGGTGGCCATTCTTGATGTCAAAATATTGCGCGGTGGAAAACCAATCTTCCGTTATGTTCAAGCCGGGCGAACGGTTCCACAGTATGACCAGCCGTTCCGCATCTGCGTAAGGAAGTGGGCGAAGCAACAGCCCATCCAGCATGCTGAACATTGCAGTATTCGCGCCGATTCCGATGGCCAACGAAAGTATCGCCGCCACCGTGAAGGCAGGTGCAGCGACCAGGGCACGGAGTGCGTGCCGCACGTCTTGTAGCAGAATGCTCATCGAGGGAAGGAATGGCCCCCTGACGGCCAATGTACTTCAACAGGCGGCCACTGTGCACTAGTGAAAAGCTAGGCTTAGTTCCTGAACCTGCCAGAAAACAAAGTCGGGCGCGAACATCTCCGTCACGCCGGCGATCGCTCTTGTTTGAGAAATGAGCGGGACGCGAAAGCCTGTGACATTATCTGCAGGCGAGGATCACTCTCCATGTGGGAATCGCATTCGGCGGCTCGCTGCCAAAACAGTCCTTCACCGTGTTATGACAAATCTTCCGACTGTTATTAATGAGTAATTGACGAATGGCCCACTATACAACCGGAGCCCCCGTCTTTAAGAAGAGGTTCTTCGATACGGTAGCGATAGGGTAGATCGCTTGACAGTCTTTTTCGGGCTACTTATTGATAGCGAGAACTCAGAAAGATCGACAGACTCTGATCTCGACAATCATAGAGCCACCCTTCCAATCGCCCCAAGTTCAAAGCAAAAACTCAGGTCACTTGCTTTACTTTGCTTTTGTTGTATCGAGCCGCAGGAACCGGGCCGCATTGTTATAAAGAATGTCGCGTTTCTGCTCCGGCGTCAGGTAGTCCGCGTTTTGGATGATGCTGATCGAATATGCCATCAGCTTCGGCCACTCCATCTGGTCAGTGCCGAACATGATGCGGTCCTCGGATCCGGCGTCTACCAGACGTTCGATATAGCGATTGACTTCCTTGATGGGATAGCTCCAGATCAGACCGGCGACATCGACATACACATGCGAGTTGGCCTGCAGCAGCGTGAGCATGTTGTCGATCATCGGGTAGCCCGCATGCATCACTTGCACGCGCAGTTTAGGACGTCGGGCCAGTAGCTCTTCCAGCAGCAGCGGATTGCCCATCGAGCCGCGAAACTTGGGCATCGCGACGTTCGCGCGACCCGAGCCGCCAGTACCCATGTGAATCGCCACCGGTATGTCGAGTTCTTCGGCGAGAGCGAAGTACTGATCCACAGATGGATCGCTCGGCGACACGCCCTCATACTGTAACCCTATCTCGCCCATTACCTTGAATCCGTCTGTCTTGAAGTCTTTGCGCAACTCGTCGAGCGCGACGCGCTTTCCCGGTTCCATGCCTTCGTTAAAGCTGGTGCCGGGAATCACCCGGCCCGGCGCCGCGTCTCTCCACTTCTGCACACTCTTGGGATCACCAAACACAATGGCCGTAACGTTTAGGCGCTCCATCTCTGCAACCATGTCCTTGAGATATTCACCCTTCGCTGCCGGATAGAGCTTCGGTGTGCACTCCTCCTGCACCCAACCGAAAGTGGCTTCTTTGGTGCTGGGATCCGACGCCGTGAATTTTGGCGTGTTTGGGCACATCTCTCCCATACCGGGAAAGGACTCATCCATGGCGTGAACGTGAACGTCGATGACCGGAGGAACATGCGTGCTTGTGTTTTGAGCTAAGGAGAAAGTGTAAGAGGCTACGACGGCCAAAGCGCACACGAGCGCGAGAAGAAGTTTTTAAAGTGCGGCAACATGTTTGGACCCCAATATGAATGACGATCGGTGCGCGACCGTTGAGCGTGTTTCGCTGCTGTCGATAGGTCCGGATCGCGAGTTGGATGAACGCTTCTGAATTCCAGCGATCTAGATCCTCAGATACCACAAAACATTGAAATAATTGCTTCACAACACAATAACACCGAGGTATCCCGGCTTAACTCAATTGCCGCGACTGGCAAAGCCAGCGGGCAAGTCCCGGGGCACAAGTGCAATCACGGTTTCATAATATGTGCGGTCTTTATACCGTCGGGACCGGAAATCGCCATCATGTCGGGCTGGTTTCCATTCGCGATCGGGCTAGTAGAATATTTTGGAATGGCGCAGAGTAATATTTTTGCAAACCGGGACCGGAAATTTCAGGCTCGCATCGGCAGAGTGCGATTTCCCAGCGGGGTGGCACCTTCATCTGTAGCGAGGAAAGCCAGCCATCTATCGGACTGATCAAGCAACCGCTGCAATTCTGGCTCACTCAGAACCATGCATGCAGTGGACAACGCATCCGATTCGGAAGCGGTATCGGCCAAGACCCACGCACGCTTTTGCCGCAGTGCTGCACGGCCGGTCCGTGGATCGAGAATATGCTCTCCTTGCACCGCCAGGCCTGAACCGCTTAACGACGCGTGAGTCAGATAGTATCGCTGCGACGCGTCGTCCTCACCCAGTCCGCAGGACCACCCAGGCAAGGCGGCCGGCGGATCTCCCGCCAAAATGCTACTGCCGCCCGCAATCAGCAGGAACGAGGAGCAATCCCATTCGCGGAGCAGTTCAGCCATCCGGTCAAGAGCAAACCCCTTGCCGACGGCGCCCAGGTCGAACTGCAATTTCCCGCGCAGACAGCGTATGGACTGTTCACTTCGCAGTAGTTCCCATTGCGGAAGACTGGCCTGAGTCTGGAGCGCTGCCGGCGTGGGACTGAAGGCGCTGCCGGTGACCTCTTCCATTCGCTTCCCAATCTGGAGGCACGCGAATAGCGGTTCGCTCAACCGCATCGTTTCGCCCTCCGCCAGATCTGCAATCCGTGCGACGTCACTGTTACGCCGAAATCGGCTTAGACGCGATTCAAGCGCATCCACAAGGTCGAACGCTGCCTGTACAGCCTGCGCCGCGTAAGTTCTCTCTTCTCGGCAGATGCGCACCTGAAAGTGGGTTGCCATGGCCGCGTGATTGAACGAATGAATTTCAGACATACAGGTCTATTTCGGCTCCGGCGACCACAACAACATGAGCACCCCCGGACGGATCCCGAAGAATTCCGGACGGAGTTTTCGTAATCGATCGGCGTATTGTTCCGACGCCTCACCGGAAGTAATGACGTAATCTGCATCTTCCACCTGCTGGCCAGGCTGCCAGTACCCCACCTGGTGGAAGTGGCGCAGGTACCACGGCAGCGGCCATGGATCAGAAGCAATCACGGCGATGCGAGGAGCACTTATGCCATCGCGGCGTGCAAGATCCATTATCTCTGCCGGCAGTCCTACGATGTCGTCCGAAGTCTGTGCATAGGCATAGGGGTTGCTTTCGTCTGCAGGCTTCAAAAAAACGCGTTCGCGGGTGTCATGCGCAATCAACACTCCAGCTGCGACCGCGAGACTGAAGGACACGGGGAGGGCTATGCGTGAACTCAACTGCCTTGTGGCCAGATGCCATGCTGCCACGATTGCCTTGGCCGCAAAGAGTGAAAGCGGTAGCCAGAGATTGAGCGCCAGCCATGGCGTCTTATAGGGAATCAGGCTATAGATTGCGCCCAGCAACAAGCCGTAAAACGCCAGCCACTGGTAAGCAGGAGCCGTGCGCTGCTTCAGGCTGATGATGAGACCCATGCAGGCAAGGGCCACCACCATTCCGCCCGACCAGCCGCCGGTCAGAAGGCGGCCGTAATACCAGAATGACTTCTCATGGCCCTGACCGCCCGCCCGCGTTAACACGGCCGGGACCGCGTGCAGCAGAGCCGGCAATGCGTTTCCATTTTTGCCGAACCATGTGAACAGAATGACGATGATCACCACAAACGCAGAAGCCGCGGCAACCAGCAGCGGTACCGCCCGCGACACACGGACCGGCTTCTTAAAGCGCCTATCCAGAAGATAGGCGCACATCCCCGCGGCGCCCAGCGCGAAGATGTGCAGGACGGCAGTTTCCTTGGCAGCGAGCAGAAAGGCGGCGCACGTGCCTGCGAGCACCGCATGCATCACGGAACGCTTCGTCGCAGCTCGCCAACTTGACAGGATCAGCCCAAACACTGCCGCACAGAACAGTGGCTCATGGATGAAGTCCCTGTCGTAGTAGACGGGCAGCGGAGCGAAGGTAAACAGCACGGCTGCGAGCAGACAGGGCAGGAAGCCGAATATCTCAGTAGCGGCGCCAAACAGAAGGATCGTGATGGTCCCGGCCAAGACCGAAGTAACCCGCAACTTCGCTTCCGTCAGCTCAGAGAACGACCGTGCCCCCTGCATCCTCGCAAGCGGTAAAGCGAGCGCCGCGAGCGCGGGACCATGGCGGTCCTGTGGATCGTAGGTGTATGCCTCCCCGGCAAGCAGACGACCAACGATATAGGCATTCACGGCCTCATCCGTATGCATGGGCCGTGCTCCCAGTTGTGGCAGGCGGACAGCCAGCCCTATCAGCGCGACCAAAATGAAGGCGGCCCACCGCGCCCAAGGCCAACGGTAGACCGCAGCTTCCATCACAGCGCAACTCACGCGCGGGAACTCAGGCGGCAGGCTTGCCCCACACTTCCACCTCGATGTAGTCGTTCAATTTATTGGTGGTATTCCCATTGCTGTAGAAACGGACGTAGCGCCCCTTCGTGCCCTTGGCGTCGATAAGCTTGCCCTGGTAGGTCTCGACGTAGTTCAGGTCCTTGCCCGCGCCTGCGCCCGTCTCGTTCTTAAAGTCGCTATTGAAGATGGTCGTCACGCCTGACTTGAACGTGGGATCATCGGAGACCTGCGCAATAACGTCGCGGTACACGCGCGCCTGCGAGTGGAAGTGCCACACGAGAACTGCAAAAATGTTCGCTGACTTGGCGAGATCGATCTGCAGCCATTGTTTCCCCGGCCCAAGCTCAACCCACGATCCTTCATCGCCAGCCTTGTCGCCATCCGTGACCATGTCCAGCGTGCCCACCACGGGATTACTGTCGCTGGCTGTGACTTTCTTCCCTTTGGCCAGGTTCACCGTCCCTGCGGGAACCATGAAGTCGGGGCGCTTTCCCTTCGTCGGGGGCTCAAGATTCGGCACATTGAGCGGGACAGGCGTGCCGACAAAAAGAGGGCGGGGCAGCTGGGTCTTCAGCGGCACCGTGGTTTGTGCCAGAACGGATGTGGCAACAAGCACCGTCGCCCATAGAGGAAATTGGCGGGAAAGTATCTTTTTCATAGTCTCAGGCTTTCACTTCTTCGCTGGTGATCGAAATCTTCTTCTCGGCGGCCACCGCTTCGTTGGCCTTATGGACTACGTACTCGCTCGTGAAAGCCTCATCCGCAGGGCAGTTCAACTTCGCCGTACCCCGGATAGCATTGAAGAAATTCTCCAGGTGCGGCTGATGCGGCGGCTTATTGAAGAACACAGGAATCTCAAACTCCGCGAGCTGCGCTGTCTCCCGCACGTCCACCTTCGCCGCATCGGCGCCGGATGCGGATTTGGCGCGAACATAACCCTTTTGCATCAGGTCGTCCCAGGAGACAGATTCAGCTCTGGCTTCCCGGTAAATGGCGCAGAGCGCCGGGTCCTCCGACATCTTGATGGTGCCGTCGTCGCCCATGAATGACTCGTAGTAGCCGCCGCCTGCGCTGGTCGTACTCTGCACCTGGTAGAACGCCCGAGCCACTCCTTCGCCCGCCGGATACTCGTAGATCACCATGGCGTTGTCATACCAGTCATGGTTCTTGAAGTAGTCCAGCCCGCCGCTGGCCACCACGGATTTGGGCGTGGTGCCCATCCACCAATTGAAAATATCGATCTGGTGCGCCCCCAGGTCAGACAACGGGCCGCCGCCAAGGCCCTTGTACCAGCGCCAATTGCGGAACTGGTGCATGTCCTTGAACCCGTACTTTGCCAGCATGCTCGCCGGCATCTCGAACTTCTTGGGCCAGCCGAAATCTGCTTTCACTGCCCGGTTCCACTGGCCCTGAATAGCCGTGAGCCGCCCGCAAAACTGCGCCTCCTGCAGCAGCCGGTTTCGGGTAAAGAGATAGCGCGGATTGCTCCGGCGCTGATGCCCTATCTGCAACAGCTTTCCGGTCTCGCGCTGGGTATGCACCATGGAGCGCGCGCCTTCAATCGTGTCGCTCATCATCTTTTCGCAGTACACATGCAGACCGGCCTTGAGGCATGTGTTCGTCATCGGCGCGTGCCAGAAGTCCGGAGTCGCAATCACAACCGCCTGCAGATCCTTTTCCTTCGCCAGGAGGTCCTCGTAGTTTTCGTAAGCGCGAACTTCGTTCCCAAGCTTCTGCAGGTAGCGCTGCCCTTCGCCGCGGTGATACTCCCAGATGTCGCACAGGGCCACAACTCGCACGCCACCAATGTTCAGCAACGATTCGAGGAGGATCTTGCCTTCCTCGCCGTAGCCGATCAGGGCAACATTGATGTTGTTCAGCGAAGACTGAGGGACCGCAGCTTTCTGTTGGCTGGAATCGGACTTGCAGGCTTCCAGCAGCAACCCGGCGCCCGCCACCGCGGTCGCGCTGATGAATTCACGACGATTCAACTTGTCTACCATTTTTTGAGGACCGCAAACCGGTTGTAGCGGGCAAGCAGGAATGCGCCCGCCACCAGCCCGATGTGAATGCCAAGCCATGCCACTCCATCGTTTTGATCGATCAGCACCAGCCCCACCGTCAGCGCAATGAACAGAGCGCCCTGGATCAGCAACGACAACCGCGTGCCCAGACCGATGATCAGCATGATCCCCGTCAAAATGAACAATGGCCCCAGCATTTTGTCGAATGCCACCAGGACAAAACTGGGAAACAGCGGCTCATGCGCGAACTTGTCTCGGAGTCCCACCGGTATGCCGGCATAGTTGGCCAGGGCGTAAGATTTGACGCTGATGTTGACCATCACGCCGCTCGCGTCAGGCTGGCCCGTGGAAGGGTCGATGAGTGGCATCGCTACCGCTTTGTAGGCGGCAAACTTTTGCACGCCGACAAACAACGCGCGAAATCCTAGCCACAAGCGCAACGCCCAAAAAGCAAAAGTGTAATCCCATTGGGCTGCGCGGCCCAGCGCCGAATTCGATACTTCCGGTCCGCCGCGCCCCCGCTCGATCTCAGGCTCAACTGCAGAATTGTTCAAGAGCTCCTCCCACCACAGACCGGCAGAGATTAGAATCCGCTGCCGCACAACAAGTTCTAGCTCATCTTCCAGGGGCTGCGGTATTCGCGCGTTGTCAATTTACTGGCTCGCGGATTCCCGATGATTTTCTCTTCCTTTGCGTCCCAGCGAATCTTGCTTCCCGTGAGCATCGAGATGAGACAAAGGTGGCCGGGGATCGCCGAGTTATGCCCCACCTCAACCGGCGTCACTGTGGCTTGGCGTGTCCTGATGCAATCCAAGAAGTTCTGTTGGTGATCAGCTGAAGTGTAGAGCTTGACCTTGCGCATGTCCCGCGGCAGGTATTTTCCCTGCTTCCATGCGGTGTTTGAAGCGTCGAAGCCTTCCCGATCCACCCACACCCAACCCTCGGTGCCGATCCATTTCACGCCTGGCTTGATGTCCGGATATCCGCCGGCAACCGTCATCGTTATCCCTTGCGGATACTTCAACTCAAACCGGTATTTCGGTGCCGTGTTCCATACCGCGTTGGCTGGCGGCAGGTCGCCGCTGCCTTCCACTTCGGACGGACCCGTATGGTCGAAATCCAGCCCCCAGTGGGCAATATCGCAATGATGGCCGATCCAGTCTAAAAGCTCACCGCCCCCTGTGTTGTAGTTCCAGCGCCACGTTTTATGGGTACGCGCCTGGATGTAGGGCTCCATCTTGGCTGGCCCCACCCACAAGTCGTAGTCCAGTCCCGGGGGTGGAGTAGTTACCAGGGAGTTCCACGCAGGCGTGCCGGAGACAATCTGCTCCAGGCTCGTGGCCTTATCACCCGCGGCGGCCACCTTGGCCAGGGATTCCGCGCCCACTCCGTCAAAGTCCGCGTTGCCGCTGGGCAACCCGATGTCCACGTGCGTCACTGTCCCGATCAGCCCATTGCGCACAATTTCCGCCGCTTTATGAAACATCGGTACCGAGCGCTGCCACGAGCCCATCTGCCACACGATGTGGTTTTCCTGCACGGCGCGCACGATTGCTTGCTGTTCAGCAATGGTGTGCCCCAGCGGCTTTTCACCGTAGACGTCCTTCTTGCGCCGGGCCGCCTCGGTGGCAATAATCTCGTGCCAATGGTCGGGCACCGCGATCATCACCGCGTCGATATCCTCCCGTGCCAGCAACTCGCGAAAATCGTGATAGCCCTTGCAGTCCTGGTTGCCGTAAGCGTCGTTGATCTTCTTGACCGCGGCTTCCAGGTGATTGGCGTCAATGTCGCAGGCGGCCACCACCTGGCAGCCCTCAAGCGTCAGAAAAGCCTCAGTATTGCCGGGACCCTGCCAGCCCATCCCGATCACGCCCAGGTTGATTCGGTTATTCGCGGGAGTTGCAGAACTCTGGGCAGCGAAGCCGCTACGGATAAACGCGGGTACAAAGGCTGCCGCTCCTGCAGTCTTCAGAAAGCGGCGACGGTCGAAGGAATTCCAGATTCCAGAACCAGATTGTTGTGGCATATTTATCTGATACCACCTAATTCTCCGAAAACCAGTGACTGTCGTCACTTTTGTTCTAATCCCCGCCTGACACTGCCGGCCAAGAAGACAATTGCGACACCTTCCATCGCTTTCACCCGAGTGTACGAGTGCATCGAATGAAATTCGTAAGGTCATTTCAAACTAGCCTCTCACAGAGGGCACAGTTTCAGATTCTCCCTGTGGTCGTCGGGCTTCTTGGTTGATAATTTCCGCTATCGATAAGTTTGGCTGCCGCCGCTTTAAAGACGCGGGCTCCGCCAGCGTTGCCGGCCCTTGGAAATCATCACTAGGAGAATCGCGATTTGGAAGCCGATGAAATAATTGTGTACAGACGAGAAGATCGCAGCGATACCGACTTCATTTGCCGCGCTCTTTCTCGGGCAGCTTTACCCGCTTTATGGCCTTATCCTCCGCGACGGCGCTGATTGTGGCTGCAAACGATTCTGCAATCGCTTGCGCGATCAGCAAGTTCACAGCGACCTCGGAATTCCGACTTTGAACTCCTAAAAGCGGCGTCACCAAAGGTAATGTCCTCGGGGCGTGGACCAAGGGCGGATCAAAAGTTCCACGCACTCTGAGCGACTACAGGAGGGGCGACGCAAAGGGAGATGAACTACGCGGAGAGAAATTCTCTGGTGGAAGATTTGTGCGGAATTAGCCCGAAAATGCAGATTAGCGCCATCTAAGTCATTGAAAGCAAGAACCTTTGACTTAGTGGCGGAGAGTGGGGGATTCGAACCCCCGATAGAGCTTTTGACCCTATAACGGTTTAGCAAACCGCCGCCTTCAGCCACTCGGCCAACTCTCCGGCTAATTCTTCGATTATATAGCAGCCCGTTTCGGGCAACCCTTTTCCTGCCTCTCTTTTATCGGAATTCACAGGATTCACTCGGTGCAGAGGCCGCATCGTAACCCCTAGCGAGCGAATTCGCGTGGCCTGGCAGTCAGCGTGGGCGAGACCTGCGGAAGGATCTCCCAAATACCGGTTTACAAGGATGCAAAAAAGATGGCACTCAATGAGAGCAGTTTTACGGGCAATGCAACAACAGGTTCGCAAGTAGTGATAGGGCTCTTCAGCAACGGGAACGATGCGCAGCAGGCGATCGGCGAGTTGCGGGAGCAGGGTTTCCGAACTAGTCAGATTGGTGCGGCATTCCGCGAAACAGCGGTCGGTTCGGAATTCGGCATCGCGGAGCGTGGCCGCGCTCAGTCGAGCGGTGGCATACAGGATGTCAGCGTCGGTCACAATCTGACCGAGTCATCCTATACAGGTTCAAGTTCGTTGGATCCGGGATCTCTCGGCGGTCCCGCTTCTGGTTCAAACGCCGTTACTCCTGCCGGTCTTAGTACCGGTTCAGGTCCCGGCATCTCGGGCGCTGGGCGTCCCGGCCGGATTCCCGGATCCGATATCCCCCGAAGCATCTCTAACGCCGATCCGGGTGACATAACTAGAACTCACCGCGTGGAGCCGGGAGAGGACGTACAACAAGATTTGCGTCCAGATCGGGTGATCGACATCGCACCCGGTGGCACTGGTTCCGATGTTACGACCATGCCGAATCCAGCCCCAAGCGCAACGTATAACGAGGCCGAGCGCCTTAACAAGCACGCGCATGATCACGATAGCTGGTGGGAAAAATTGAAGCGTGCTTTCACCGACGATGACAGTTCAACTGCCGTTACAGAGGAAAGGGCAAAGTCCGAATCCAAGTTTGGAACAGGGCAGGGAGATCTTGGTCTGACTTCCAACCAACCCACGGGTCTCACCGAGAGCGATCAGTACGACTACGCTTATTCGCCAGCGGAATTCGAAGGTTCTTTGACGTCACTAGGACTCGACCAGCGCCAGGCGCGTGCCTTTGCCCGTGAACTCGGCTCGCATGGCGCGATCGTAACTGTTGCGGCTGGCGACCGTCTCTCCGACGCGGAACGTGTTCTGGAACGCAATCATGGACGCATCCGCTACGAAGAAGACACGGCCTATGAGAGCGGGACACTCGAGAATCCCGTTTCTTCCACGCAAGGTTCTTACGATCCTCGCGAGCGCATTCAGCTATTCGGAGAAGTGCGTCGTGCCTATCGCCAGAGAGCTGGGTCCAGCTACGAGGAAAAAGAAATTGACCACCGAGACGATCTCCGTAGACCCGCCTAACAACTCGAATCAGCAACCTAGAAAAAGCTCTGCCAGTACCATTGGCAGGGCTTTCTTGCGCTTTGTAGCCGATCACCATATCAAAATCGAGAGACATGCGTTATTTGAACGTCGATTTGTTCCATAATGTAGAGGTAATGCCCGAACGGGAATATCTCGGCGAGTTTGAACACATTATCGTGCTCGCTCTTCTGCGTCTGGAGGAGAACGCTTACGGAGTTACTGTGAGACAAGAGATTGAATCCCGCACTCGCCGAGAAGTTTCTGTGGGCGCCGTATACGCTACTCTCGATCGACTTGAACAAAAAGGATTCGTCAAATCTTACCTCGGCGATCCTACTCCCGAGCGTGGCGGGCGCTCCAAGCGTTTCTTCCGCGTCACGGTCAGGGGAGCCGCGGCGGTGAATCGTACCCATCGTGCTTTACAGCGCATGACAGAGGGCCTCGATCTCGTCAGGAGCCGCTCATGACATTCCGCCCCTCAATCATCGGATCGCCGCGCCTTGCCGCCTTACTCGTCAACCTCTTCACTTCTTCTGTAAAAGCAGAAACAATCCTCGGCGATCTTTCCGAGGAGTTCACCGCGCTGGTATCAAGTCGCGGTGCATCCTTTGCGCGCCGCTGGTACTGGCGTCAAAGCTTCTACGCAATCGCGCATTTGTTTGCCTCTGCATTCCGCGTTGATCCTTGGTGGACAGTTTCTGCGGTCGTTGGAGGCTTTTGTCTACTGCGACTCTTCGGTCCACTTCCCGAACGGTTTATTTTCGCAGTTCTGCAGAAATACCATGTTTACGAAAACCACTTCGATATCTACGTATTCTTCGCGACATACGGTATCGGCATTGGACACGCTCTGCGCGCATTGGTCGCTGGCAACATGATTGCGATGGTATCCAAGGGTAGGGAATTGGTCGCCACACTGACGCTCGCTTTGATTCTTTTCACCATGTTGATTGTTGCGTGGGTGCATTCGATCGGCAGCCATTGGAGCACGGTCGACACACTCATTTGGATGCTCTGGCAAGCAACAGTTCCGTTCGGCATACTAGTTGGCGGAGTCCTCGTCCGCATATGGCGTTCCCCCCGCAATCGCAGCCTATCCTGAAGAATGGCAGATGATCGCCGTGCATTCAGAAGCTTTTGAACGGCCTTCGGAAGATCAAAGTTCACGAATCAAAACCTCGCGCCATTGAGTTCTTCTTCCGAGTCGCCCATGCTTGCGATACATTGCAAAGAATGCCATCTGCGCTCCATCGCCTCTCTTCTCGCCAGTTCATCACTCCGGGTAAGAATCGCAGGCTGAAGCTTCTACCCCTCGTCGCGGCCACTTTCTTTATGGTCTCGGGTGGTCCTTACGGTATTGAGGACATACTCGGTGGTGCCGGATACCTCAAGGCTCTCGTCATTCTTCTCCTGCTTCCGATCCTCTGGAGCCTTCCCACCGCGCTTATGATCGGGGAACTCGCCAGTGCGCTTCCCGTCGAGGGAGGTTTTTATGTCTGGGTGCGGCGTGCCATGGGGCCGTTCTGGGGATTCCAGGAAGCGTGGCTTTCCCTCTCAGCCAGCGTCTTTGACATGGCAATCTATCCAACCCTCTTTGTCCTATACCTTGGCAAACTCGCTCCTGCACTCACCACGGGATATCGAGGGACGCTGTGGGCTTTATTCGTCGTTGCCGCCTGTTGTCTGTGGAATCTTCGCGGAGCACACGCTGTCGGAGAAGGTGCGATTATTCTTTCCGTGCTGCTGCTTTCCCCTTTCATGGTGCTTATTGCCGTAGGCTTCTGGCACGGCCTTCATGGGGCATCACTCATCAACCTTCATCAGCAGCCCGACTCCTCGCTGCTTAGCACGGCCATCCTCGTTGCCATGTGGAATTACATGGGTTGGGACAACGCATCGACCGTCGCGCAGGAAGTTGAAGATCCTCAGCGGAATTATCCCCGCGCCATGTTCATCAGCGCGGCGCTCGTCGCCGTCAGCTACCTGCTGCCGCTCGGTGCCGTCGCCGTCGCTGGCATCCCATTGGATAGCTTCTCCACTGGCTCCTGGGTGGACGTGGCCCGAACCCTCGTCGGTCCCTGGCTCGCGTTAGCCATTGTTGTGGGAGGCATGATCAACGGCTTCGGCATGTTCAACGCACTCATGCTTTCCTACACCCGACTGCCCCTGGCCATGGCCCGCGATGGAATGCTTCCCTCGTGGCTGGCTACTCAAAACAAAAAAGGTGTCCCCGTCGCCGCCGTTCTCGTTTGCGCCATTGGATGGGCTTTGGCCCTTCGCTTCAGCTTCGAAAGGCTCATCTCCATCGATCTCATCCTCTACGGCGGTAGTCTCATCCTTGAGTTCGTCGCCCTCATCGTTCTCCGTATCCGCGAACCCAATCTCCCGCGTCCCTTTCGGGCCGGAAGCTTCCCGCTGGCCTGCCTGCTCGGTATCGCTCCAACTCTGCTTATCGGCTATGCCCTTTACGCCGCTCGCGACGAAAAGGCCGTGCACTTGCCCGCGCTCCTCTTCGCCCTGATCATCGCCTGCGTCGGCCCGATCGGATATGCGATCGTCCGCAAAAGTAAAAGGGCGGCAGCTGGTTAAAGCCGCCGCCCCATCACCCTAAGAATTTCCGTTATTTCTTTGAAACCGCCGCTTCAATCATAGGGGGCGTCGCAATCTTTCCGTCCTTAAACTGTTTGGCAGCGTGCATTACGCGGTCGCGCGCATACGCTGCATTGTGCCAACCCTTTACCTCGACTCGCTTGCCTTCCAAATCCTTGTAAATGGCAAAAAAGTGAGTGATCTCTTTCAGGATGTGGGGATAAATCTCGGAGTAGTTCCACACATCGCCGTAGCGCGGATTGTTCTTCCCAACTGCCAGCACTTTCTCGTCGAGCGCACCCTGGTCAAGCATCTCCAGCAAACCGATAGGCCGCACTTCCATTACGCAACCAGTAAAGCTCGGAGCATCCACCATCACCAGGACATCCAGCGGATCGCCGTCGTCGCTCAACGTGGATGGAATGAATCCGTAATCGCCGGGATAGTGGACCGGAGAATAAAGGTTGCGGTCCAGACGGAATACATGAAGCTTCTTGTCGTACTCGTACTTGTTAATGCCTTCGAAGGGTATCTCAATTACGGCTTCCACCACTTCGGGCGCTCTTTCGCCTATAGGCAATTCCAGATAATTGACCATTTCCGTCCTGTCTTTTTTCTATAAATAGGCTGTCCGGCCACGTGCCGGAAAAAGGGCACTAGAGGTTATAATCGGCTACGATGAAGGCTCATGTCTACGTTACGATGAAGCGGACCGTGCTTGACCCCCAAGGTCAAACGATCCAGGGCGCCCTTAAGAAGATGCAATACAAGGGGATTGAGGACGTTCGCCAAGGCAAATATTTCCTCCTCACTCTTGAAGATTCGATGGACGCGGAAACGGCTCGAACCGAGATCGAACGCATCGCCGAAAATGTCCTCACCAACCCTGTAATCGAAGAATTCACGTACCGCCTCGAAGAATAGGCACGGTTTCTCGCATCTTCCAACCCGCTTGACCCTACCCGTACAATATGTTCATGTGCGGAATCGTCGGCTATGTCGGTCCAAAAAACGTCGTCTCGGTCATCATTGAAGGTTTGCGCCGCCTGGAATATCGCGGCTACGACTCGGCTGGAATCGCGGTAGGCGTCGACCACCAGGGCGCCCTCGAACTCCGCCGTGCTCCCGGCAAATTGCGCAAGCTGGAAGAGGTCATTCAGCAACAGCCCCTGCATGGCACTTACGGCATTGGGCATACCCGATGGGCAACCCACGGCCGCCCAACGGAAGAGAATGCCCACCCCCACCGCGACTGCAGTGGCCGCATCGTCGTTGTCCACAACGGCATTGTTGAGAATTACATTCCGCTAAAAAAAGAACTTATCGCGCTCGGGCATAAGTTCGTTACGGAAACCGATACAGAAATCATCGCCCATCTGATTGAGGAGCAAATCAAGTCCTCCGCCGCTTCGGGACAAAAGCTCTCGCTGGAAGACGCCGTCCGGAGTTCCGTCAAGCGACTTACCGGAGCCTTCGCAATCAGTGTCATTTCTGCAGATGAGCCGGACAAGATTGTTGCCGCGAGGAACGGCCCGCCCGTCGTCGTCGGTTTGGGTGAAGGGGAGTACTTCGTTGCCTCGGATGTACCCGGAATCCTCCATCACACACGCAATCTATACTTCCTTGCCGACGGAGACATGGCAATCCTCACACCTGCAGGCGTGCAGCTCACGGATTTTGATGGCAACGACATTCAGCGTCCTGTGAACCGCATTCAGTGGGACCCGATCCAGGCGGAAAAGGGCGGGTACAAGCACTTCATGCTCAAGGAAATATGGGAGCAACCGCGCGCCGTCCGCGACACCACCCTCGGCCGCGTCTCGGTTGAAACCGGCGAAGTTTTCCTCAGCGAAATGGAGATCAGCGACGAGGAGTTCCTCGCCACTACCAAGATCAACATCGCTGCCTGCGGAACCAGTTGGCATGCGGCCACCGCTGGAAAATACATGATCGAGCGTCTTGCGCGTATACCAGTGGACGTCGACTACGCCAGCGAATACCGCTACCGCAATCCCATTCACGATCCCGCCGCCATCGGCATGTTGATCACGCAGTCGGGAGAAACAGCCGACACCCTCGCTGCGCAGCGCGAAATGATCTCCAATGGATCGAAGACTGTCGCGATATGCAATGTCGTCGGAGCCATGGTCGCGCGTGAGGCCCACGGCAAAATCTATACCCATGCGGGACCTGAAATCGGAGTCGCTTCCACCAAGGCCTTCACCGCGCAACTTACCGCGCTCTTCCTCTTCGCCATGCACCTCGCGCAGGTGCGAAAGGCCATAACAAACGAGCAGAGCGTTGCCCTCGTAGATGCGCTCAGCCGTGTTCCCGGCAAAATTGAAGAGATTCTGCGAACGGTCGACGCTCCCTGCGAAGAGCTCGCCAAGAGTTTCTCTACTGCCCGTGACTTCCTCTATCTCGGCCGCGGCATACATTATCCGATTGCCCTTGAAGGCGCGCTTAAACTGAAGGAAATTTCCTACATTCACGCTGAGGGCTACCCCGCAGGTGAAATGAAGCACGGCCCCAACGCCCTCATAGACGAGACTCTTCCCGTCGTCGTACTCGCCACCAAGGACGAGAACGACGAAGGATCAAGCCTGCGCTACGAGAAAACCCTGTCGAATATTCAGGAAGTCACTGCGCGTTCAGGCCGCGTAATTGCCGTAGCAACTGAAGGCGACACACACATCGGACAACTCGTCGAGTCCGTACTCTTTATCCCACACGCACCTGAGCTGCTGCTGCCAATTATGGAAGTGGTGCCGCTGCAATTGCTCGCTTACCATATCGCCGTGCGCCGTGGCTGCGACGTCGATCAGCCTCGCAATCTCGCCAAGTCTGTTACCGTCGAATAATTCTCAACCCCGTTGCGTTCTTACTTTTGCAGTAGGTCCATCGCCATCGCGGTCATCGTTGTTACTCCTGTCCGGATCGCAGGATCGTAAACCGGAGCGAAGAGTGCTGAGTGCGGAGTAGGTAACGGAGCGCCTCCTTGCTTCGCGGCTGCCAGCTTCTCCGGATCCGCCGCTCCGAGATAAAAAATTACGAAGGGAATCTTGCCGTCCAGACTGAAGTAACCCACGTCTTCGCTGCCCATTATCGGCGTCACTGGCTTCACATTCGCGGCACCAAGCGTCTGCACCGCAACCTTGTGTAAGCGCTCCGTCAACGCAGGATCGCTGATCGTCACTATGGCTGATTGGAACACCGTTACTTCCGGCATCTTGTCTGGAGCGACGCCATAGGCTACGGCAACTCCATTGGCGGTCCTCTTCACTCCATCCAACAGCGTTTTAGCGGCTTCTTCGGAAAAGGCGCGCATCGTCAGGCCAAGAACCGCATCGTCAGGGATGATATTGTTTTTCGTCCCCGCGTGAAACGTTCCCACAGTCAGGACAGCAGGGTCTTGCGCTGCGATTTGGCGACTCACAATCGTCTGCGCCAGCATTACAAATTCCGCCCCCATCACAATGGGATCCTTGCCACGCGACGGTGCTGAACCGTGACCGCCAATCCCGTGAAACACCACCTTCACGCTCTGCGCGCCTGCCTGTACCGGTCCCGGGCTCAGTCCGATTTGTCCCACTGCATATTCATTTGAGTCATGCTCATCCAATACATAATCCGGCTTCGAAAAGCGATCGTAGAACCCGTCGGCGAGCATCGCTTTCGCGCCGTCAATCGTTTCCTCTGAGGGCTGCCCGACCAGCATCACCGTGCCATGCCACTTGTCCTTGTTTGCAACAAGTTCGCGTGCCACTCCAAGAAGCACTGTCATATGGATGTCATGGCCGCATGCATGCATTACTCCCACGTCCTGGCTCTCAGGATTTTGTGCATGCACATGGCTGGCATATTCCAATCCCGTGCTCTCCGTTACCGGCAGCGCGTCCATATCCGTACGGATCAGCACCGTGGGCCCGGCGCCATTCTTCAGGATGCCGGCGATTCCCCAGGCTTTCGAGCCATCGTTGTATTTGCCGATGTGCTCGGTCACTTCAAAGCCTGATTTACGAAGTTCTCCCGCAAGAAATGCTGAAGTCTGCTCCTCGTGGTGCGAAAGTTCAGGATGCTCGTGAAGCTGTTTGTAAGTCGCCGTCAACTCCGGCATCTGCTTATCGACCTGTGCTTTGAGTGCATCGGGTGCGAGTGATTGAGCGCCAGCAGAACAAACAAACACCGGACCGGCGAGGCAGAGAGCAGCGAATGACCTACGGCCAAATGGCATCATGATCTCCTTTGGTGGAGTCCTGCTTCGGCAGAAAAGAATTTAACAGTTAGCCAACTGTCTAAACCTAACATCCGTATCGTTGGCAGGACACGCCAAAATGCAATCGTCAATTCAAAGGAAATAATTAGCGTGCATTCGATCCGCCAAAGAATACTCGCAGCTCCCACGCGGGCCATCCACGGCAGCTACTCCGTAAAACTTTGTGAGTATTCGATTGCCGATCGTCTTTACATATGCAGGGTGAATTGGAGAATTGCTTAGCGGGTCTTGTCCGCCTACAACGCGGTAGAATGTCGAGCATGAAAAGTCTCTTCGAACCGTCTACCGCCGAGGAGGTACAGCAGCGACTGCGTGCGCTTCGTCCGGAAAGCACGCGGCTTTGGGGAAAAATGACCGCGCCACAAATGCTGGCGCATTGTGCGGTCGCCATGGAGACCGCGGTGGGCGACACCATCCTGCCTCGGATGCTAATTGGAAGATTGTTGGGTCCACTCGTGAAGCCGCAATTCACCAATGAGAAGCCGTTTTCGAAGAATGGTCCAACCGCCCCGGGCCTCGTCGTGAGCGACGAACGCGACCTGTCGAGGGAGCGCGAACGCCTGGCAAAGTTAGTTGATCGCTTCTCAAAGGGTGGCCCCGAACAGTGCACCACAGAGCCACATTGTTTCTTCGGCAAGCTCACTCCCCAGGAGTGGGCAATTGGAATGTACAAGCACATCGACCATCATCTGCGGCAATTCGGCGTCTAGCTTCGACTTTCATTCAAGTCTGGCGGATTGCAGTGTGAAGCAATCCGGCATGAAGATCGCTCTGTGAGTCCTTGCATCCATCTCTATAGCGATCGCAGAAAATTTAGAACATCCTGTTGCTGCCCCGTATTCAAATTCTGAAAATTGTTGACGACTCGATTGGCTTCCGATCCCTGGCTCTGATGCGCCTTGATCTCTCGCGCCAAATCAGCATACGTACCTCTATCGAAATTTCTCAATTACTTGTCCGAGCTTGCAGATCGCAAAATAGAATGAAGTTCAAGTTTCCTGCTGTGCGCTAATCGTGGGAAGAAAATCCATAGTTCATCCGGAGCGCAATCAAAAAAGTTTGAGTGGTAGACTCTGATCAATTTCAGGAGCAGCGGCCATGCGAATTGGAATACTGATTGTCATCTGTTCAGTGGCATTCGCCTTCGGTCAATCGCACCATCCTGCGAAAGACTTTGCAGGAGAAAATCAGCAAACCGCGAAGACGGATCACACTCTGGCAGACAAATTGATTGGCACATGGCGTTTGGTCAGTATCAAAACAATAAGGCCCAACGGCGAGGTTATCTATCCGTTCTACGGCGAACATCCCGAAGGACTCTTGATCTACGATCGGAGCGGCTGGATGAGCGTTCAGATCGTTTCCGATCCGCAGCCCACTGTCCCGCTCATTAGTTCTCGCGAAGGCTTTCTGGCCGCATCGCCCGCAGAGAAGGTGGCCGCCATCGACGGCTACTACGCCTACTATGGCACCTGGAGCGTTGACGAATCCGGATCGTCCGTTACGCATCATATCCGCGAATCGCTATATCCTGGCGAACGTGGTGACGAAGCCATTCGAATGCTTACTATGGAGGGTGATCGCCTGACACTTGTGGCCAAGACTCACGAGATGGGCGAAGATCACATGCGTCGACTCGTATGGGAACGGCTTCCATTAACCGCGCATTAGGCTGACCCCTTGCACTTTCATCTCGTGTACTCAGACTCTATCTATTTAGTTCAGTATCTGAAACAAATTCGATATACTCCGGCTGTCACATTCGTCTGCCGGAGACACCTGAATGGCTATAGGTACCTCGCGGGCGGTCGAGCTCGCTGACACTCATCTCATCAACCGCACCCGTCATCAGACCGCTCTGCGGCTGCTCCCCTTCCTGTTCATCCTCTACATCAACAGTTATCTTGACCGCACCAGCGTTGCCTACGCTGCCATGGGGATGTCTCGCGACCTGGGATTTAGCGATCGAGTTTTTGCTTTGGGAGTGGGTGTTTTCTTCCTCGGCTATTTAGCCCTTCAGGTTCCCGGTGCGTTGCTGGTCGAACGCTGGAGCGCACGTCGTCTCATCTCTGGCACGATGATCCTGTGGGGCTCCATTACCGTGCTCACAGGGCTGGTGCATACTCCCACGCAACTCTACTTCGCCCGCTTCTTTCTTGGCTTGGCGGAGGCCAGCTTCTTTCCCGGCGTCGTCATCTATCTGAGTCACTGGTTCATTCGCAAGGACCGCGCAAAGGCTGCCAGCAACTTCATGGCTGCTGTTCCTTTGTCGCTGCTACTGGGATCGCCTATCGCCGGATTGATCATCAGCCATGCGTGGTTTGGCCACAGCGGATGGCGCTGGCTTTTCGTGGTGGAAGGCATGCCGGCCGTTCTGCTCGGCATGGCCGCTTTCTTCTGTCTCACCGATTGGCCGCAGGACGCGACCTGGCTCTCTCCTACGCAACGGGACTGGATTACGGCCGAGTTAGAAGCAGAAAAACCTGCAGATCGCCGCACTGTCACTGTGCTTGAGACTCTGCGGTCGGGAAGAATTCTGATGCTCTCAGCTGCTGCCTTCTTTGCCTACTTGCCGTCGTATGCTGCGATCTTCTGGTTGCCGACGCTTCTCAAGCGCCAGACGGGTTGGCCCGACGTGCGCATTGGCATGGTTCTCGCGATTCCTTACGGAACGGCGCTCATTGCAATGCTTTTGAACGGATGGCATTCGGATAAATATCTTGAACGGCGATGGCATACCGCCGTCCCGATCTTCATCTCCGGCCTGGGTGCGTTCGGACTCATCGTATTGCC
Source organism: uncultured Acidobacteriaceae bacterium (assembly GCA_963797255.1). GTDB lineage: Bacteria > Acidobacteriota > Terriglobia > Terriglobales > Acidobacteriaceae > JANXZS01. The sequence continues at coordinate 48,966 of CAWCOV010000031.1, read as the reverse complement.
GAAGTCGACTGGGATGACAATCTTTCTGTTCAGTCTTGTCTGTCTTGGGATATCGACGCTTCCAACTTCGTGGGCTATCCCAACTGAAATTCTGAGTGATGCTTCTGCTGCCACGGCGGTCGGCGTGATCAGCGCGATCGCGAACATCGGAGGATTTGTTGCCCCAATCGCTTTCGGATATCTCAATACGAGAACCGGATCACTCTCGTATGGATACGCTGTCATGACACTGTGTTCGCTTACCAGCGCCATCCTCTTCGTCGTAACTCCGGGAACACGACGCGCGCAGATGTGAGATGCATCCGCGCGCTGAGCGCGTCTTTACAGTGGAATCAACACAGGCGGCATATTTTCCGGCCGCAATTCACAATGAATTCGCGTGGAAGAAAAATCGCGAGTCTCTGTTTCAATCAGCGCCATCGCGCTCCGCAGTGGCCTTCACCATATCTGCGTCGGCCGACATAGTTGTATCTTCGGGACGCACGATGTGGAAGCTCATGGCTGGATTATTTCCGAGCTCTGGGTTGCACCACAAGCTTTCGCACTTCTCAAAATCCTCGATGTGACGTTCGACGAAATGTAAGCGCCGGCGCAAGCCGAGGATCGTGGCAACGCGGTCATTCAGCTTTTCACAAAGTTGTTTGCGCTCTTCACGTAATTCCTCAGGAGTGGGATCGGGCTTCAGAGAGCCGCAATTCTTGCATTCCGAGTTAATACAACGATCGCACCATCCACTGCTCATAAGATTGCCTTCCTCAATTGACAACGGTTCGAAGTATCGCAGCAAAGGGGGTCCAGGGGCGGTGTTCCAGAGCACAGCTATGATCCCGTTTTTCTGAGAGGCGAAATTTGGTTGGAGATGGATTTTTTTACAAAAGTGAATTACGGATTTTTTGACGGTTTTGCGTGCAATTTGCGCGAGTGATCTGAAGATAAAATGGCAGTTTAAGTTGTTTGTAATGTGATCGATAAGTGGAATTTACCACAGTGTACGATTTGGCTAAAGATGAGTACTTAAAGTGCTCTAAAGTGCGTCGAAATGCGTCAGTTTGTTGGGGTTACATTTTCCGGATTCTGTAACCCGTAGGAGTAACTGGGGCGATGGGAGAGTTAACGGAGTGGTAATGGGTCGATGCTCCGATTTTCGTGCGAAGTGTAGTTAAGGGCGGCGGAACGGGAGCGGAATTGCTCGAGTATACTTAGCCAACTGATCCGCACCTTGAGGTTGAACCGGCACCATGGAATCTGACGAGACACTGTTTGCGCAGCAGCAGGTGGTCCGATTGCAAGCCTTGCTGGAGGCGAGCCGCCGCATCCATTCCACGATCGAACTGGATAAGGTTTTGCGTATCGTGCTGGAGATCGTGGTGCGCGAACTGGAATTGGTCGGGGCTTACTTCACCACGTTTCCTTATTCGTATGGAGACGTTCCGGCAGACGTGCTGAGCGCAGGCAGCATGAATCGCGCGCCTGAGGGATGGGTGCATTTTCCCCTGCATGACCGCAAGGGCGACGTGTTTACCGAGCTGGTTGTGCTGCCGGCTCCGGGCCATACCTTCAACCTGGATGAAGAGGATTTTCTGGAGAGCCTGGCGCTGCAATCAGGGGTGGCGATTGAAAATGCACGTTTCCACGAGCGTACTTTGCTGTGGCAGCGAGTGGAGATCGATCTCGCCTCCGCGCGCGCCATTCAACGCAGCCTGCTTCCGCAGGAGGTTCATGCGATTCCCGGCTACTCCGTGGCTGCGCGTTCGGATACCTGCTACGAAGTTGGCGGAGACTACGTGGATATTGTTCCGCTTCCCAGCGGAGACACGATCGTGGTGATGGCGGACGTGGCGGGCAAGGGACTGGCGTCGGCGCTTGTGGGGACTTCGTTCCGCTCGGCTTTCCGGGCGATGGCGAACTCCGACATGGACCTGGTGGAGATCGCGACGCAGATGAACCAACTCCACCATAGTGAGGGAGTTGAGTCACGCAGGCGATATGTAACCGCGATTTTTCTTCGTTTGAGCCCGGGAACGAATACGCTGGAAGCGGTGAATGCCGGACACAATCCTGCGTTTCTACGGATCGGTGACCGGCCGCTGGTGGAGATTTCGGCGAGTGGAACACCGGTGGGGATGTTGCCTATCTCTACCTATAGCTCTGAAAGATACGTATTAGAGCAGGGGTCGCGGCTGCTACTCTATACCGACGGTCTCACAGAAGTCTTTCAGGGTGATGAGGAGTTTGGCTCCGAACGACTGCTTGCGGCTTTTGAACACTGTGCCGATGAGACAGCCGAAGATGTACTGGCTTCATTGTGGCAAACGCTGGATGGATTTTCCGATGGGCAACCGCAGTCGGATGACATGACTGCGCTGGTCCTGATCCGCCAGCAATAAGGAGGGCCGTTGAACGCGAACAGTATCGAGTTGCGCCTGCCATCCCGTCTTGGCTACGAAAAAGTGGCGATGAATACGGCAGCCAGCGTGGCCAAGCTGATGGGCTTTGCAGACGAGCGGGTAGAGGATTTGAAGACGGCCGTCTCCGAAGCCTGCATCAATGCGATTGAACACGGCAACAAACTGGACGAGGCACTGACCGTCGGCGTGGTGTTGTCGATGGACGCGAATTCGCTGGAAGTGAAAGTGCTGGATACGGGGAATGGTCCGCCGTCGCACGTTGTCGCCGTGCCGGATATCGATAAGAAGATGCATGGAGAAGAGGACAGCCGGGGTATGGGCATGTTCCTGATCCAGGCGCTGGTGGATGAAGCCGAATGGGTGAGCGCTCCGCCTTCGGGCAGTTATGCGCGACTGGTAATTCACCTGCACAAGACAGAATAGAATCGGATTGGAGACGAGAGAGAAATGCAGGAACAAGGCACGCAGGTAAAAGTAGAAGAGGTCCGCTGCTCGACGGGTGATCCGATTACCGTTCTGCGTTTCGCTGGAGACATTACCAGTACGTCGCAAGCTGCGGTGCTGGGCACATTTCAGGGTCTTCCTGCAGAGACGGTGAAGCGAATCCTGCTGGACTTCAGCAAGGTGGAGTATTTGAACTCAAGCGGCATTGCGCTGGTGATCCAGATGATGATTGCCGCGAGCAAGCACGGGCAGACGATCCAGACGTTTGGCCTGACTCCGCATTTTCAGAAGGTCTTCACGATGGTGGGGATTACCAAGTACACCAAGCTGCACCCGGATGAAGCTACGGCCTGCGCGGCGTTTAGCTAAGGGCAGCTAAAGAGCGGTTAGCTAAGAAGCGGTTAGCTAAAGGGCGGTTAGCTAAAAACCGGTTAGCGGAAAACCGGTTAGCGGAAACGCAACTGCGGATCTTTCGCTTCGCTCTTCTCAAGATGACAGTTTTTGTTTGTGGAATCTGAACCCTCCCTTGCTTCGCAAGGATGGGCACCCACTTTGTCGGTTGAAACAAAGACCCACCCAACGCGGGACATGGGCACCCGAACTTGTTTAAGGCTCGAGATCTGGGCCACCCGGTCGGCGAAAAAGCGGTCGGCGAGTCAGCGAGATCTCCTTTGCTATTGAACGATAGAACTACCCCACTCAAGCCAACAGAAGGCTTGAATGGGCCACCCGCCGGATCTTTCGTTTCGCTCAAGATGACATTGTTTGTTTGTGAGAAATCTGAACCCACCCTTGCTTCGCAAGGATGGGGCACCCACTTTTTCAGGACTGACAAGGAAAGAACCCACATCTCAAAAGCGAGATGTGGGGCACCCGCATTTGCCCAAGGCATCGAGATCTGGGCCACTCGCCCAGATAACGGTCGGCGAAAAAGCGGTCGGCGAGTCAGCGAGATCACCCCATCTCTCCTTTGCTGTTGAACGATAGAACTACCCCACTCAAGCCAACAGAAGGCTTGAATGGGCCACCCGCCGGGTGGCTGATGTGTTGCGTTTGAGATTTGGGATACGATGATCGCAATTTCATCCAGCCTCGTTGAATATCAGCAATTAGGGATGGATGAAAGCGCAGAATCAGTTGACATCATCTAGAACCCACCTCTCAAACGCGAGACGTGGGGCACCCGCATTTGTTTAACGATCGAGATTTGGGCCACCCGCCAAGCGCAGTTTCCTCTAGTTGGCTTGCCATTCTTGAATCTTCTACGTGCCACGCCACCGATACAGGCATATCGACCGCAGCGGTTAGCGTCGTCGCGCTACAACACCTATATCCATTGACAACAAGAATGAAGGGTGATAGCGTCCGGTCTTCAGCCGTCGCCCTTCGCACTTTTCTGATCCGACTGAACCGGCCCCGGTTCCAAGTCCAAAGAAGAGAAAAGACCAAGCAACTGCACGCTGCCGAGTGGATTCTTGCATGTCGGCGGTGGCGTGGGCTGTCCGCAGCGGTGGACTGCCCGGAGTGCCCCTTTTCGGAAGAATTCTCAGATCAAGGAATGGAGGAAAACCCAATGTTGCGTAAACGAATCGCTGCTAACGTAATCGGATCCGCGAACGAAAATGAAGGGGCCAGTATCCCAAGAAGAACCTTCGTAGGCGGGGCGCTAGCCGTCCTGCTTTCATCCTCTGTGCGGGTGATGGCCGATAACGAACATGGGCCCAACGATCCATTCATCGTTCTGCTGCGTGGCTTTTACCAGCCCGTGCCCATAGGTCAAGGGCCAGCGGGCAACCTCGGCTTGATCACCGTGGACTTGAGCGATGGTTCGTTTTCTAAAACAAAGATTTACCCCGTCTGGGGCGTTGACGGCGCCAACAACCAAAAGAAAACGATCGGCACGTTCTACGGGCAGTTCACTGGATCCAATTGTGCATACGACCTGCCCGGTGGTGCAATCGTCATGCAGTTCCTGCCACCACCGGCTGGTGCTCCTCTAGGGTTTAACAGTTTCTTACCTACCCCTGACGGAGCGGGTGGGAATTACCTGGGGGCCACCTTCGAACTGGCCATACAGGAGGCAAACGGAATCTATCAGGACTTTCAGAGTGGCCATAATCATATGGTAGACAGGCTGCATCAACTGGCTGATGGGCGCTTCGATGAATTCTGCTTTTGCAACATTAGCACGTATCAGTTCCCGTAAAGCTTAAGTCATTGGACGTTCGTAACTCTCTTGTTCTCTGCCTTGGCTTCTGCAGGAGCTCTCGTCGGGCAGTACACCGATACGATAGGCCACACCTGTGCTTTTCTGGCTGTACGTGCGATCGGCAGCAACCATTGATAACTTCGGCCCGCGACGTTTCTCGGAACTCGGCTTGAGGAGAAACATGATGGCTCGTTAAGAGCAGTGTTTTCGACTCTGCTGGTGGCAACTTCCAGACACTCTCATTACAAGTCTCCCCGGTTGTTGGCATCATCTAGAACCCACATCTCAAACGCGAGATGTGGGGCACCCGCACCCGGCGGATTCCTCCACTTCGCTTTGCTTCGGTCGGAATGACAAATCAGGATGTGGGCGATTCTCGTATCGGCTCGAACATCTTCAACAGCGAACGATGTAACGGAACGCATGTGGAGATGGGCTCTGCGCCGTTTTCCGTTCGACTGCAGTCTTAGTTCGGCAACTCATTGAACCCACGCCCACTCAGGATCATTGGCTCGCACTTTTCCGCCCGCGCTGTTCTGGTTTTTGCCTGCTTTGCAGATGAGACATGGAAGATGTAGGACCTCCTCCGGCCCGGTGTCAGCATTGCGAATGCCGACCTAAGAACCGCGTTGTCATCCAGCTTCCTCTGCAACTCCTCAGGAATTGGGTAGTCTGAAGGTTTCCTCAGTTCTATTTTCGCCCCGGACTCCTCCAATTCGATGGCTTCGTAGAGGTAGTCCTTCAGGGTCGATCGCAAGGCCGCAATCTCCCGAAGCGAGGTGAATTTAATCCATCGCCCGGCCTGCGTATGCTCTCCAATCCTTTCGAGAACGTGCTTCGGATCTTTGAGCAGTGCGCCCTTGAAGAACGAGAACGCGCACGACTCCTTGAGCGGGATCACGATCGCCACGTTTTTCTTCAGAAATGTGAAGCATGGTTTGCCCCACTTGAGTTCTTCGGTCAGGTCGCAGTCGAGCGCGATCTTGCGCAGCTTATCTGTTTCCTTCTGCCACTTCTTCGCATAGGGAACTTTCATCGTTTCAGGGCCTTTTCCAAGATTGCCGAACTCATTCAATTCTGCCAGAAGATACAGTATGCTTGCTTCGCCATACGGTACTTTGACCAGCCGGTCGCGCAGTAAATCTTGATCCCCACAGAGGGCCGATGGTCAAGATGGTGGCACGCGCTATGGCACAACTTGCTGAAGAGTAAGCGTGCGACCGAGACGTCAAATCTACCTTTGTTGTCCCGGGGTAGTCTCGCGGGCGATGCGTATCATGGACACGATCAGCAGAACAACCGTGGTCAAAACCAAGGCGTCGCGAAGGTAGTTTCCTGTTCCCCATTCTGTAGCAACCCGATCGTAGAATGCCGACGTATTGGTTAACGGAGCATCAAAGAGGATATGATTCCGGGGATAGTGAAAACGGAATGTGACCACATCGGCCAAGATCAGAAGCGCCAACCCTCCAGCCAACCTCCATCGCGTGATGGGAGCTGGCTTCCAGTTGCACACCATCGCTACCAGGAGGAGAAGTTGCGAAGCGGGTGCTACTGCTCTGAAGAAGGCTCCTGGGTTCACTGCATGATAAAAGCCGCGCGCATGTTCCAAAGCAACCGGACCACCGTGGTAATTCGGCGCGTCCACAACGCTTTGATAAACGCTGGCTCCGAGTAACATTGCCGAGAAAATCAGCGCGATAGCCACGGATGCGAGGCGAAGGTTCATTAAGACCTTTCACTCAGAATTTTCCATTTTGCTGTCCTGGGGCAGCTTCGATTGTACGGCTAAATCATCCAAACGCTCCCTGGCAGGAATCAACACAGCCGACACCGGAACCGTCTGACGTAGACTTCTGCTGACAACTGATAGAGGTGGCGATCTGGATTGTAGCCGAGTCGCCGATGCACTGATCGAGCCAAGGGTAGCGGAATTATGGGTTGCGGTCGAATCGCCGGCTATGCGGAAGTTGCTAATTGGCGGGTTGGTTAGAAACCCACATCTCAGACGCGAGATGTCGGGGCACCCGCATTGTTTAGGGGTCGAGATCTGGGCCATCGCCTTTGCGGAAGTCATGGTCGTGACTGTACGCTTTTTATCGCGGTATACTTCGTGGCAAGGCGCACCTGGTATTACAGACTTTGAATCTTGCCTCGGTGAAGAGAACTTACTACACCCTCATTCATTCTGTATGCAATGGGGAGCACGTGCCGATGAACTGCGGACAAAACGTACTAAGTGAATGGAAGACCTGGAAACAGCGCAACTGAAGAAGGCGGAGTGCAGATGACGTCCCTTGCAAAGTGGTATCTATCGGTGATCTTTCTCGCGCTATTTCTTCGCAGTGCGGTTGGGCAGTCAGCCGCTGATGCTCAAGCAAATGGCGCAATGAATGCGGGAAGCTGCGCAACCAGTGCTTTGTTCACCAGTACGATGCCACCGGCAAGTCGCCAGCGTGTTCTTATTTCAGGGACGAATCTCTCTGCTACGGCGACGAGTGATGTTGAAAGTGTTGGAAAGGATGCAGCCGGTAATGAGACTAAAACATCTCCCGCGCAAGAAATAAAGTGCACCGCGGTCGAGTGTACGGCTCGAATTGATCACGGACCCGATAACGAGAAGAGCTTCGTCCGAATCAAGTGCGCGGACGGCAACTTTACCAAGTGGTTAGAAGTTCATAAATAAACGTCCGGCGGAGACATCTCCACCGACTCCTTGGTCCAACGAAACGATGATCACGATGGCACACGGCGTTGTTGGAAGCAGCAAATATGGTCGGCCAAATGCGCAGAATCTGTTGCACCATCTAGAAGCCCACATCTCAAAGGCGAGATGTGGGGCACCCGGATTTGTTTAGGGCTCTAGATCTGGCCACCCGCTGATATCCCCGGTCCCCGAAAGCGAGGGACCGGGGCCACCCGCCAATGCGCTCGTCAAGCCATCAAAGACGCCAGATGCGCAGAATCGGTTGCACCATCTAGAAACCCACATCTCAAAAGCGAGATGTGGGGCACCCGTATTTGCTGAGGATTGATGATTTGGGCCACCCTGCTGGTTTTCGAATGCGAAGTTGATCGCTGGGCTTCAACCGTGGCACGATCTCAGATCAGGGGCAGATTACGTGAGCGATGAAACCAGTGAGACGACGCCGCGTCCGATACTCAGTTCCATCCAGGCGCAACTCTTTGTTGCGGACATTCAGCGATCCTGCGATTTCTATACAAACAAGCTCGGCTTCGCGGTGGAATTCGTCTACGGCGATCCGCCAAACTACGGCCAGGTTATTCGCGACAATGCTCGACTCAACCTCAGAGCGGTGTGCGAACCCGTGTTCGCTGGGGATGTTCGCAAGCGCGAAGAACTGCTCTCCGCATCCATCACGGTTGCCACTGGGAAGGAAATCGAACAACTGTTTCTGAGTTATCGGGGTGCGAGTGTTTCTTTCCATCAGGAACTTAAGGAGGAGCCATGGGGCGCTCAAACCTTTATCGTTTCAGATCCGGATGAGAATCTCATCCTGTTTGCCGGGCCGGTGAAATGATAATCGCGCTGTCACCCAGGCTTGTTGGACACGAGCAAACGGGCCGAGCAAAAGAGCAGATTCAGATTTGCGGCATCTAGAACCCATGTCTCAAACTCGAGACATGGGGCATGACGACAACGCCCCGCGGGGTCTGCGTCTCGAGCGGCGTCACGCCCCTGCGAGTGGGTAGCGGCGGCAACGGCTGCTCAGCTCTTCATGAGATACATTCGGGAGATTCCTGTATATGGGCTGTTTCCGGCGTTGGGTGCGTCAGCGCCGACCTGGACCGGTTTGTTGCCGTTCATCGCGGCAAGTCCGACCGCGAGCATCGGAGTTTGTCCGCCGTTTGCGGCATAAAACCAGGTGTCGGTGAAGCTACCGCCCTGGTCGGTGAGGTTGAGATAAATGACGGGAGCAGGCGTTTCCGTACCGTCGGTCGCTGGCCCCACCTCATTGACTGTGCACTTATACCACGGCATGTCGTTTCTCCTTGGTGCGTAGATTGAGGCGATGGCCTGATCGTTGCCCTTCAAGGGCACGTAAACGGTCCGGCGGTTGCAGAGGCTGTCTTGTTGCTCGCCTGGCCGGTAGCTGTGATTTGAAACATCTGTTGTGGCTGCTGCTGTCCAAAGGGCACGGAAATCGGACACAATCCGGCCGGAGTGTTCCCGGAAAATGGCACATTAAACCAACCAGCGCTGTTGGCGGTCACCTGGATTGGATATGCTCCTGAGCCGATCCCAACAACGGACCACACAACAGCGATGTTAACTGGCTCGCTGACTCCGAAATTGGTGCCGGTAATCGATAGGACGAAATTGGCCGAGGAGGGAACTACGGCTGCAGAGAGAGTGGCGGCCACAGGAGAGTCGGGGACCGTGACGACAATCGAATTCGACGGCGCGGAATAGCCAGCTCTATTGAAAGCCTTGGCGTAGATCGTGTAGTCATGCCCGCCATCGAGAACCATGTAGCCCTGCGTTAAATTTTTACCGACGGTATACTCGCCGGGCGCGCCGTTCGGCTGCTGTTGAAACACCAACACGAACCCATCTTCGTTGTCCGAGTTATCGTTCCAGCCAACGAGTAACTGTCGTTGGCTCGCGGTAAGCGCAGGCTGTATTTCAATGAGGTGCAAGTTGGTGGGCGCCGCAGGGGGCAGGGTTTGCCGTTCGTGGATGCGGTCGACTTGCGTATAGGGGCTGCCCCCGGCGTTCGGGGCGGTGGCGACCACATCGACGGCATTGTCATGGTTGATCGCAGCAATGGCGACATCGAGCATCTGATTCTGAGCTCCATCGGCCGCATAGAACCAGGTGTTCGCGAAACTTCCCTTGATATCTGTCAGGTTGATATAAACGACGGGCGAAGCCGTTTCGATTCCGTCGACGGCGGGCCCGACTTCATTTACGGTGCATCGATACGATGGCATATCCGTCGCCTCTTGGATTGGCGTTAGAAGGTTCGAAATTTAGGTTCAAATTGCCGGCTGGTGAGCCGGTACTAAGCCCTAGCGCCGAACTATAACAGACGAGGCGAGGACTTCAAAAGTTCCTTCATGAACGAGGCAAGCCTAGCTGGATAACAACCCCACTCAAGCCAAAGAAGGCTTAAATGGGCCACCTTCAACATGCATTTTAATTAAGGATCTAGATCTGGGAAACGCGCCTGACCTTGCTCTTTGATATGTGAATGACAGATCGATCAGCAGATGACGGATTCGACAATCGACTGACCAGCGCCTATGGGAATTTCCCGCACCTGGCCAAAGCCGCACCGATTTAAGAGGGAAATATATTCGCTCATGCTTCTCTGTTTTCCGCCGACTAAATTGAGCATCACCACGTCAAGTGTGGTCGTCCAACAGGGGACTGGCTGTTCCGGCATCATGGCTTCAACGAGAAGCAGTTTGGCTCCGGAGGGTGCGGTACGACGTATCGCACAAAGTATCTTTTCCGCATGCTCGTCATCCCAATCGTGTATGACTTCCATGAGCACATAGATGTCGGCCTGGGGCAGTTCATCCTCGAAGAAGTTGCCGCCAACTAATTCAAATCGCGGGCCGGCAACACCGGTCGCTTGCTCCACAACGTGCGGTTGATCGAAGAGGATTCCGTGCGAAAGCGGAGCCGATTCCAGGATTGCGGACAGCAGATGGCCATGGCCGCCGCCAACGTCGGCAATCCTGTGAAATTTGGTGAAATCATAGGCGGCGAGCACCAGATGTATGACTAACTGGGCTTTTGCCGCCATGGTCTGGTTGAATTTTTCACTGTCGTCAGGGTGCAGTTCGAAATAGCGCCAAAGCCCTCCGTCTGTGACTTCTTCTCCCATAGGCCGGCCGGTGGCAACGGATTCGTCCAAGCGAATGACGGATTGCCACAAAACGGGAATGCCAAACATGCGGGCGAAGGGTCGCATCGACATGGGGTGGTCGGTGCGAAGTACTCGTGAGGCTTCCGTGTGTCCAAACCGACCGTCGACGCGCACGAACACGCCGTGGGCGCAGAGCAGGCTGAGAACTCTCGCGAGCGCATCCGGGTTTGATCCGGTGGACTGCGCCAGATCGGAGGCGGAGATCGGCACATCCGAGATGAGATCGGCGATTCCCAAATCAGCGACAACCTGCAAGCAACGTGAGACGTAATAGCCGCCGCTCATCAGTTGTATGTGTGTGATCGGATCCGGATTGGTCATGTTTGCGAAGTGTACACTCGGGTCAAATCTGTCCTCTACTTTTATTTCCAGCCAAGCTGGTCCATCAGGCGGGAACGGAGATTGTGCGGTCTGCCCTGGGTTAACTTGACTTGACCGCACAACCATCGGACCGCGTAAAAACGACTGGCGAGTTATCCGCGACCAAACTCATCAGTCATCATGGGTGTGTTGGCCGCAAGTTGTTTTTGTAGACTGCCGCGCCCACATCCCGGCCCACCTGCGCACCTGCTACCTGGTCGGTTCGAAAATGGATCCCGGCATAGACACGTGCATCGGAGATGTCGTCGCAGATCTGTCTGAACGAGCTGTATAGGAGGACCGTGCCGGGCACCACGGGGCTGGACACGGTGATCGAATGTCCGGCTTCGCCGTAGAGGCGTCTTAGAACCTCGGCTGCCGCATTGGCGCTAGTGCCGTGGTTTGACGGATAGCTGGGAAAACATGGGGTCAGGATGACGGGGAGGAAGTCCGGATCGGGCTCGGTCTTCCGGTTGCCGTCCGTATCTCCAGCACGGATTGCGGTTTCGGGCCGCCAGTAGTTGTAGTGGTACTTGTTAAAGAATGAAACGACGAAGCTGTCGTTGAGCGCCATGTTCAAGAGGGCCAGGGCCCGGGCGTTTTCCGACAACGAGCGTTGCTGTTGTTGCGCCACTTGCCTTAGGACCGGGTCGAACACTGCATCTCCCCCGACTGCGGCATAAAAGAGCACCACATCCGTTCGATCCTGGGGTCTCTCCGTGCTGTCGGCATCCCCTACCGTCATTACCTCGTTATAGGTCTTCGCGTATGTGTTGCTGGTGAGCGCCGGCGGTGGAGGGAGCAGAAAATCGCTTACATGGTTGATGCCAAATGGGGTCATGTTCTGCCATTGAAAGAAGACTCCGACGGCGACTCCACTCGGGGAGGGACAACTCGGCGTGGCCTGCCACTCGCCGGGAACCGCCGGCCCGGGTACCTTGAATTGCGGCGGCGACGAGCCGTCGTTGGCACGAAGAGTGATCATGGCCATGGCCGCAGCATCGCCAGTCGCTATGCCGTCAGTCTTGGCCTGCCCGTCCGGTATTGAAGCCAGCGAGGCCGTGCGCGCAGCGGCGAGCGTCGCCACGCTATTGCTAGTCAGATAAAATGTGCTGAGCACTCGGTACGCCGCCTGAATAGCTGCTGCGTCGGGTGAGGCGCCATGCGGCGCAACAATCGTTCCAAGATACGGTCGATAGTCGCCGGTGATTGAATTGACGGCTTCAAAGACAGCGAGCTGCACAATCGCGCCAATTCGCGCCTCGATGAATGGATTCTGACCCTCGGCTGCCGCGGTGTTGATGAAAATTGTGTTCCAGTCCAACACGGCATCAGCCTTTACGACGGCAGACCCGAACAGCAGAGCCGCTGTCAACATGCACAGGTAAAGAGCCCCCATTGTTGAGCCACTATGCTTCTTATTCATGTGCTGCCCTCCTTTCTACTGACTGCTTTCTGCCAGTAGTGGGCGGGATTCTGCGCTTTGAGGGGATGGTTGTCCATACAAAAATCATGGCGGCAGGTTGGACGTTGGACTCTATTTCCCTGCGTCGTCTGATGGGAAATCGCTAATGCACTCATCGCACTCGGATTAGCGTTGTGAAATCGGTATCTCTTGATTGAACGTCAGGCTTTGCCGGGCTCGTGAGATTTCAGAATTCGTAACACTGCGAGTATCGTTTTCCAACTGCGGGTTGTTGCCGGTGCCTCAAAGAGCGTGGCCAAGACAACCGATTGTTTTCATGTGGCGACGGTAGACCGAGATTAAGGGCAACATGGTCTTCAACCGTAAGAACTACGGAATCAGCGGCGATTCGCTTCGTCAAGATCGCCGATCACGTTGACGTAGCTTTCTACATCAAGGCAAAGCGAATCAGCGGGCCTCCGCTGGCCTTGAAGCAGTAGCGCCTCTCGAACGACATGCCAGAAGTTGTGACTCAACTGGGCAAAGTCCGATCCGCTCTTGGCAACTGGACCAATGAACTCCGGATTCTGTCATTTTTCGTCGAACTCGATCGTGATTGCGCGGCCGGCGATCACTTACTTCCAAGCACTGTGCGACCGTTCAGGGGCTGAGTTGGCCGCTCGTCGTATGGATAGACCTGGGCAAACGTCGCCACTTGTTTCTTCGAAATCGCTACCGGCGTCTTGAGTACGAACCAGGTGACGCCTTCGGTGCACGGCGGAGTCGTCAACGAACCGGGAAAAGTGAAATAGCCACGTTTAGCGGGCAACAAGTCCGTGGCATTGATTTGTAATTTGTCGTCGTCCTTTTCCGGACCAGCCGTCTTCGGCGCAAGTCCCCACAGCGTTTCAACCAACGGATTTGCAGAACCCTCGTCCAACAGCACGGATACTACGGCCAAATTCCCGTTGGCATCTGCGTGCACCAAGTGAAGCTCCAAGGGAGAATGCTTGCCCTTGATAGTCTCCTCACTCGGATGGTGAAAATGGAATTGCTTAAGTTCGTAACGCTTGTCTCCGACTTTGATGAAACTGCCGGGAGCGTAGACGATTTCAATCGTGTGACCGTTATTAATGATGTGGAGCGCGCTGGGCTTGTATTCGAATTGAATTTCAGGCAGATCGGCACTTTGAGCACCAACAATATTGACAGGGGATTGAAGGTGGCCGGTTTTGCAGGCGGCGAATTCGGGTGTTAGTTCGCCCCAGTGCTCTGGGCCATCGCTTCCACTGTAACCCCACTCATGCGCAGGGTGTTCCTGTGCCATGGCGGCAGGCACGCATATGTTGCATAACACTAGAAGCGACGCGACAGCCGACAACCGTAGTCCAACCATGAACACTATCGGAAGTGAATTCACTTTGCCTCCTTCCGCCGCGCAATCCTGGCTTCACATCAGCATACGCCGGGCCACTTCAGCCGTCGTCTGGAATCCCTGAGTGGCGACTCACCAAATTAGTTGGAGGCCCATGAGCAAAAAGAGCATGCAGGGCTGCACCTATTTTCGGCCTTAGACTGCCAATCTGCTCCTGGATGTCCTTGCCAATCCACATTCCAAGGCCGCGCGGTCTATTTTGACGGCTCATGGGATTTCAGAATTCGTAACACTGCGAGGATTGTTTTCCAGCTGCGGGTTGTCGCTGGGGCCTCAAAGAGAGTGTCGATCTGGTTGAGGCAGCCGATTGTTTTCATGCGGCGGCGATACACCCCGTACACGAAACGATTCTTTGCACCGATGATTCGTACAAGCCATTCCCCGCGTTCTGGAAGTGTGATGGGAAGTGAAACCCCGCTGCGGCCGGCCCGCGACAGGATGCTTACGAATGGAACAACGTCTGCGTGCGGAGGCTCGGCTTTAAAGGGATTTTCCATTTCAAGTTGAATGAGATCACGGCCGTCGCAAATAGAGATGGTAGCTACAAACGGCAGCCGGCGGTGCAGTTCGGCGAGGAACTTCGCGCGCGATCCAGGTTTGCGAATAACAAGCGTGCCCGCGGCGCCCACGTTCACGGCATAGTAGATGGCCAGTTCCTGGGCGAGCATGCTGGGACGAAAAGCTCTGTGTCCTCCAACGTTGATACCTCGGAAGAAAACGATCAAAGCCATGCCGCCTATTGTTGCAGCGCGGATGTATCGAGGAGAAGCAGGAGGGGTGGTCCTCGGAGTTTATTGCAGGAATCGGACGCTGCCGGAGGCGATCTCGTAGACCGCGCCGACGAGCTTCGCGCGGTCTTCCTGGATGGCTCTCTTCGCCTCGGATGTTTCCATCATCTGGTGCATGGACCATCGAACGTTGGCTTCGACGGCTTGTGCAAGCTGCTCCTGTGGGGAAGTGTGCGGGTCGAATTCGGGCAGGCCCGGCAGAATATTGTTCACGAGTGTCTGAATGCGTGAGCGGTACTCGATGTCGTCGAGTTTGCTGTCGACTGCGGCTTTTACGGCGCCGCATCCCTCGTGGCCGAGCACGACGAAAAGCGGCGTGTGCAGGTGGGCGCCCGCATACTGCATGCTGCCCATGACCTCTGGCGAAATCACGTTTCCGGCGACACGAATGATGAAGAGCTCGCCGAAATCGGCATCGAAGATCAATTCGGGAGGAACGCGGGAATCGCTGCATCCGAGAATGGTTGCGTAGGGCTGTTGGCCTTTCGCGAGATCGGCGAGTGTCTCTTTGCAGACGGTGGGAAAACGCGCGCTTCCCTGACGAAATCTGGAATTCCCCTGGATGAGTCGCTGCAATGCCTCATCGGCGGACATGATGGGCTTCCGAAGTTGATGGGTGGCCATGTCGTTCTCTTTCTGAAATCGATGAACTCTAGATGATAGCGGAACGCGAAGTTGCTCGGCGCTGGGAATGGCGTTTCTTCTTACCGTTATTGCGGACGAAGTGATACTCTCCCGACTATCCGTGTGCCGTTGTCAGACTTCACACTTCTCTGTAACAGTGATTGCTCAAAAAAAATGTTTCCCAGCCTAATGTGCGGATGGACGCGTTAGCCGTACTGGAGGAATTCGAATGACTCTTGCACTTGAGACGATAGATCGGAATGCCTTGAAAAGCGTGGTTCGGGGCACGGTTCATCTGCCGGACGGCGACGGCTACGATGAGTCGCGGCAGGTGTGGAACGGAATGATTGACCGGCGGCCGGCAGCGATTGTATGTGCGGCGGGGGTCGCGGACGTGATGGCGACGGTGCGGTTCGCGGGCGAATGCGGACTGCCGGTTGCGATCCGGTGCGGTGGTCACAATGTGTCGGGAAGCGCGGTGTGCGATGGCGGCATCGTCATCGACCTTGCGAACTTCAAGTCGGTCCGGGTGGATCCAACGGAACGCAGAGCACGCGCTGGAGGCGGCGCATTGTGGTGTGAATACGATCACGAGACGCAGGCCTTTGGGCTGGCGTCGCCGGGTGGGGCGATCTCGACCACGGGCATCGCGGGTCTGACGCTTGGCGGGGGTTATGGCTACTTGTCGCGGCGTTACGGAATGGCTTGCGACAATCTGCTTTCGGCTGATGTGGTGACGGCCTCGGGTGAGATGGTGACTGCGAGTGCGGAGAGTCATCCCGACCTTTTCTGGGCGCTGCGCGGGGGTGGAGGGAATTTCGGAGTGGCAACGGCGTTGGAATATCAGCTCCATCCCGTGCGGGAAGTTTTGAGCGGGATGATTGCGTTTCCGTTTGAGATGTCGAAGAGGGTGCTGCAGCGTTTTCGCGAACTCACCCTGGAAGCGAGCGACGAGATGACGATGATCTCTGCAATTCTGCCTGCACCGGATGGCGGAAAGATCGTGGGTGTGGTGGTGAGCGATATCGGGACAAAAGGGGAGGGCGAACGCGCGGCTGGGCGACTTCGCGAGCTGGGATCGGTGCTGGCGGACACGGTTGCGCGCGTGCCGTACTGCGCCATGCAGCGGCAGGTGGATGCGTCTTATCCGAAGGGAATGCGTCATTACTGGAAATCGGCATTTCTGAAGAGTCTGACGGACGACGTGATCGACATGATGATTGAAGCTGCGAGCGATTCGCCTTCGCCATTGAACACCATCATGTTTGAGACCTACGGAGGCGCGGTCGCGCGGGTAGGCAATGACGCCACGGCCTTCGGACACCGCGATGCGATGTTCAACCTGGGTATCCTGGCGATTTCGAACGATGCCTCGATTGACAGGGAACAGACGGAGTGGGCGCGGGATGCCTGGCAGAAGATTCTTCCGTACTCAACTGGCGGCGCGTATGTAAATTATTTGTCGGCGGGAGAGGATGTGCATGCGGCGTACAGCGACGCGCGCTTCCAGCGGCTTGCGGCGATCAAAGCACAGTATGATCCGGGGAATCTGTTCCGGTTTAATCAGAACATTCCGCCATCGAAGGGGTAGGTGGCGGGGGGAGGAAATCACTCATGAAGATATCGTTTGAAAACCAAGTTGCACTCGTTACAGGCGCCGCATCGGGGTTGGGTCTCGCGACAGCCAAGGCGTTTGCCGAGGCAGGTGCTTCTGTGGCTCTGGCCGACTGGAACGAAAAAGAAGTGCGGGCAGCAGCCAAAGACCTTGCCGACAGAGGTCATAAAACATTGGCCATCCGCTGTGACGTGTCGGAGGACGCGCAGGTAGAAGCCATGGTGAAGCAGACCGTCGCCACCTTTGGACGGCTTGATGCAGCCTACAACAACGCGGGTGTTCAAGGCGTGCTCGCTGAAACCGCTGACTCTCCCCGCGACGATTATGATCGCGTCATGGGCATCAACCTTCGCGGCGTCTGGAGTTGCATGAAGTTCGAACTGCAACAGATGCGCGAGCAAGGCAGCGGGGCCATCGTCAACTGCTCTTCGCTTGGAGGTCTTTTAGGCGGAAACCGACGCGGCATCTACCATGCCGCAAAGCACGGAGTGATCGGATTCACCAAGAGCGCGGCTCTCGAATATGCAACGCGTGGCATTCGCGTGAACGACGTGTGTCCCGGCATGATTCAAACGCCCATGTCCGACAAGATGATCGCTGAAGGCCAGGGTGACGAGTTGAATGCGATGCTGAAGGCCTTTGTACCGATGGCACGACTCGGACGGCCCGAGGAGATCGCCGATGCCGTTCTGTGGCTTTGCAGCTCAGCAGCCAGCTACGTTACCGGCCAGTCGATCTCGGTCGACGGTGGCTATGTCATGCGCTAGGAGTGAAACTGCTTCAGGTAACAGAAATGGCGAACATAACATTACGGCGTGATTCATGAAAGCACGATCCGGGGAATCTGTTCGATTTAATCAGAAAATTCCGCCTGCGAACGGGTAGGCGGCGGGCGTGCTCTGTCCTTCACCGAATGCTCAGATTAGAGATTAAAGAGTTCGCGCAGACGGCGCGTTTTGGGTGCGGCTGATGTGAATTTCGGTCTGCCTCTTCGTAGACCGTCCATCACTACTGAGGGGATGCGCGCTCTGCGGGAAGTAACAATTGACCTCGGATAATTTCTAGATTGCCGGTGATACACGCCGGATGCGAACCGACTCACGCTTTTTCGCTAGTCGGCTTCGGAGCCTTGTCAGATCGAGCCACAGGCGCTGTGGCGGTGAAGACCAATCAGCTAAACTCTCTTCAGGCTCAACATGAAGGTACGCGTTTTCCCCGACGGACTGATCGTCTTCCTCGCGCTTCTTGGCTCTCTGAGTCTGGCCGACGAATTGTGGCGCGCGCCAACGCCACCTCGACTCGTCCAGTTTCTTCAGGCTCATCATCTGTGGCATGTTTGGCTCGAATTGAGGTGGGAACATATGTATTCGCACGAGGTTCTTCATTTTCTTTCCGGCGTGGTCGGTTGCATGGTGGGATGCTGGATCTACTTTGCAATTCAAGGGCGAAAGAAATGACTTCATGTCACAGACATTGAAAAAGGATTTGACGCAAGCCGTCTACTGACGAATGGGTGGTCGCACACTCGGCTTCTGCAGCGACTCGTCTCTTCCCTTGACCCATTCAGGTGGTTTCCGACCAGTCTTGAAACTTCTGCAATTGGCGGTGATCCGGCCGCTGTCTGTTGGGTGGTGGAGTGGGTGCGCATTTCGGGGTGTTGGTGGATTTGTGGGCGCTCGGAAATAACTCGAGCGAACACGACTCTACCTGTTTTGGGGTTATTTCCGAGTAGGCGGTTACACGCCAGGAATCTTAATTTCCGCCCTGATGGCTCGACGAGTGCCTTGGCGATTTTCGCATCAACAGTGCAGGCGATGGGATATGACGGAAGGTTCACGAAGCGTTGACGAGGCGAATCTGCTAGTTCGAACTTCCCAGCCAGGAGTATTGCCACGCGATTGAGACGTTCTGATAATTACCGCCATATCGGATATAGGTGCCATCGCTGTAGCTGAATTTCAAGGCCTGGTGCCCAGTAAATGGGATCGCGACCGTACCTCCGATGCGCGAGTTGGACGCTCGGGTGAAAGGGTTTTCTACGCCGTTCACACTTGTTTTCCCGCCGAACCAGTAATTGCCATCAAGCGAGGCCCAGAGCCGCGGTTTGAAGCTGTAGCTCAAGTGCCCTTCAAAGGAGCCCATCGGAGACTGCGATTGGGATCTGGTGCCCGGATAGTAGATGTTGCGAGACCAGAAATCGGAATTCGTGGTGAAGAGCCACACTCCCGCGTACGCATCGAGAATCCACTTGCCGCTCCAACGTTGGGAATAGCCAAATTCCGGTTTGAAGCCCCAGCGGTTGGATCCCCAGTTGATGAGCTTCGTCGGATCGTACTGGCCGGTCGGAGCTATTACTTTTAGACTGGCACCCAACAAGACTTTTTGCCTCCAATGGATGAATTTCTGCGGGGGTAATGCCGGACCACCCTTAAGGTTCACGGAGAAGCGATAGACCGAATCCAGCAGACCGGAACGGTAAAGGTGCCCTTCCACGCCGGTTATCGTTCCCCGAAAGTTTCCCACTCCATAAGGCAAAGAGGCGATGACATTCGCCGAACGGCCGAAGAAGTCGAACGAATGGTAGTAGCTGAGGATGGGAACGTTGTACGTCCCCTTGGCGCCGTCGATCGGAATTGCACCATCGAAGTTATTCGTGCCGTTGTAGAAAGACCACGTTAACGTAATCACATTCGCTTTAATTGGCGTGATCAGGTAGGCACGCGGAGAGAGATCCTGCGCCATGAGTGCCTGGAGGGAACACATTGCCATGGCTGCCGATAATACGCACTTGAACAATGTCGCATCCTCAAAAGCGTCTAGGGTTCAAGACTGCTGGTGGCCTTCTTGATGTCCTCGATACCGTCCTGCGACCAATCCCGGCGCGTGGCTTATGGCCGCCCCAACCCCTCCAGGCCGGAGTCGTTCCCTCTGCGTTGGAAAAACACACCCCACATCTCCCTGCGGCCGACTATCCGGCTAACCTCTCTGAATGCGAAGAACGGTAACAAAACGATAAAACATATGACACTCACCGACAGGACGCCTTGCACACCCCCACCCATTAGCGGCGGAAAGCTGTCCGCAACTGTTTTTCCATGCCACACTCCCACCAGGACGCTCTCTGAGATGTGAAAGCAGAGGAGCACCACAGTGAACACGAAGCACTTGTGCAGAACGGGATAGATGAGCGGCTTATCGCTAAATCGCGTCCCCAGGTGAAGATTCTCACCGATAAGCAGAACCTTGGCGAAAATGAACGCGTTGATCATCGCAAAGGAGTGTTCCTGATAATCCAAATGGTGCTCTAACAGGATGAGGCTCTTGTAGACAGACAGCAACGAGAAGACAACCCAAAGGTATAGGAAGATTACGACAAACCTTTTGAACTCATCGGCGGCCCTTTCGCGCAGGCGTTGCTGGTGCGTATTTGAAGTCGTTTCTTCCGCCATTTAAACCCTCCTCAATCAAAGGTGTTGGCCAAACGCTTTAGAAGCCTCGACGCTTTCCAAGATTGCGTTGTTGGTGAGTCGTGGGCTAACCGGAAATAACGAAATTCCCCAGGAAAATATCCTCAGCATCAATCGTGACCGCTCCCAATTCAAAACCACATCATAAGGCGGTTCTGCCCCTTCTAATTCCAGAAGTCACTGCGGCGCTGGCTTGACAGCGCGTCCCTCGCAGAGTTAAACACGCGGGGCCAGGGTGGCGCGGGAAAGCTGCGGATAGGTTGCGCGATAGCCGCGCCAGCGTGCAATGGGTGCGAGTGTGCCAAAAATGGCGCGCTGGACTAAGGGCGGCGGCTCACGGAACACGACCACGTCCGAGAACTCCCTCGCGCAGAGTGCGAGTTGCAGCGGATAGGGCATGCCTTTACTGGTAGTGTGTCCGAGACGCGCGAGGCCGAAGAAAGTCTCAATCATGTGCACGAAGCGCTCGCCGGGTGTGACTTCGACGCGTACTCGAATGTCGTGGTCTGTCGCGTTCCACCAGTCGTGCCACACCCCGGGCTCGATGACGGCCGTTTCGCCACAAGCGAGAATACTGGTCTGTCCGTTGCGCTTTATGGTGAGTTCCCCTTCGAGCGGCGTGAAGCGCTCGACGATGGAAGGATGGAGGTGCTCTCCCATGACACGCGCGCCGACAAGTGCGCTCAGCTCGGCAACGCCGCGGCCCTCTTTGTTGTGCCAGGGAAGCTCGATGACGGTTGCGTATTCCCGGGTGACGGGGTTCTCCCAGATCTCGCCAATAGCGATGGGCCTGCGATCCGGTGGGCCGTCCGGCTCAGGGTGTTTCATCGAACCATCCTCGCGTGTATCACAATACAGCAGGTCCTTCGATTTGAGCGCTGTGAGTTGAGATTTTTCTTTCGGTTTTCAACGGGCGCGTCGGATGGAATCGTGGCTGATGGGCGGATCTCGGTCAACTTCTTGTCAGACGGTTCCATCACCAATTCACGAGCGACAAGCTTCAAACCGCGGAATTTACCTTACTTGACTAGTAGCGTGTGAACTTGTGGGATGCCATCCCACACCGGACGACAAATAGTCCGACTGAGAGTTAACCGGGCTCACCTTGACATTCTACCTGAAGCGCAGTATTTTCACCTAGAATGTCTACTAAAGAACAGAATGAACGAATCGAACTCCTCCAGGGGACATTGGATCTCCTGATTCTGCGCACCCTGCAACTCGGTCCCATGCACGGTCACGCCATTGCAAAGGCGATCGAATTCCGATCCGACGAGGTGCTCCAGGTTGAACAGGGGTCGCTCTATCCGGCGCTTCACCGGTTGATCAGGCGGCGATGGATTTCCGCCGAAGAGGGAACTTCGGAAAACAATCGCCGTGCAAAGTTCTATGCACTGACAGCTAAAGGCAGGCGACAGTTAACGGTAGAAACCACTAAGTGGGGAAAGCTCGCCCAGGCAATCGCGCAAATTCTCAAGCCGGGAGAGCAGGAGAAAGCATGATGCGGCGCAAACGTATGCTGGCTGATCTCGAGCAGGACATTCGTGATCATCTCGCGAGGGAAACCCAGGACAACATAGACCGGGGGATGTCTCCTGAGGACGCCCGCCACGCGGCCCTGCTTAAGTTCGGTAACGTCACGCGGGTGAAAGAGGAGACCTGGGAAGTATGGAGCGTCGTGTGGCTTGAGCAGTTGCTTCAGGATATTCGCTTCGGTATTCGCACCTTGTTGCGAAGCCCAGGTCTTACGGTAGCGGCAGTGATGGCTATCGCTTTGGGCATCGGAATCAACGTAGGCATCTTTTCGGTTTTGAACGGGCTGGCATTGCGATTGCTCCCTGTTCCGCGCGCGCAGGAGCTGTTGAGCGTAAACCAGATCATCCATTTTCAAGGGCGAGGGGATCGTTCGATCCACAATGATTCCACCTATTTTTCCTACTCTGAATATCTTGACTACCGCGATCACAATCATGTCTTCTCCGGGCTGGTGGCTTATGAGCCCTACGTTGACGCGACGCTTCGAGGTGCGGATGTGCGGCAGGTTCTCGGGACTGCAGCGTCCTGCAACTATTTCGACGTTTTGATCGAGCATCCTGCGCAGGGACGAGGCTTCGTCGATTCCGATTGTGCAAGCCGCGGTGCGAATGCGGTTGCCGTGGTGAGCGACGACCTGTGGCGAGTCAGATTTGCGGCGGATCCTTTCCTGGTCGGCAAGAAGGTCGTCTTCAATCAGACTGCCTTCACCGTGATCGGCATTGCGCGTCCGGGATTCACCGGGACGGAGCCGATTCCGAGCTCGTTCTGGGTGCCTTTCACAATGCAACCGGCCCTGGAACCTGGGAGAGACCGGCTTTCGAACGACAATATGAGTTGGCTGGCCTTGCTTGGGCGAACGCGGCCCGGCGTAACGATGCAGGAGGTGCGTGCGGATCTAGGCGTGATTGCAGGGCGCATTGACCAACGCCATACGGGACCGAAACGCACCACTTCGCTGGCAATCCATGCCGCGACGTTCTTCTCGAGTCCAGAGCAGCGCCGTTTCCTGATTCCTGTGGCTTCCGTTGTCCTTGCCGCTTTTGCTCTGGTCCTGCTCATCGCGTGCGCGAACGTAGCCAATCTTCTGCTTGCTCGCGCTTCCGTGCGACAGAAAGAGATTGCGCTTCGCCTGTCGATGGGTGCGGGTCGATGGCGCCTGGTCCGCCAACTGCTGACTGAGAGTCTCCTACTCTCCCTTGCCGGCGGCGCGCTTGGATCTGTAATTGCGTTCTGGTCCTTCACGCGGATCATGCAACTTGTGACGTCTCACTTGCCGAGTGGTTTTCCTCCCATTGCGGTGAATTTTGCGCCCAATGTGCAGGTGCTCGCGTACGCGCTCGCGCTTTCTATTTTCACGGGAGTTGCATTCGGCCTTGTTCCGGCGTTGCGAAGCTCGCGGCCTGATCTGAACACCGCAATCAAAGGAGACGGCACCCAATTCGGCGCAGGCAAGAAAAACGGGCGGGTTCTCCTCGATCTGCTGGTCGGCTCACAAGTTGCCGTGTGCATGGTCCTGTTACTTGCTGCTGGATTGCTGCTTCGCGGCCTTTACCAGGCACAGACCGTCGATCCCGGATTTGAAATCAAGGGCGTTGCGACAATGTTCATGTACCTGGGAAGACAGGGTTACGATCAAACGCGCGCCACCCTGTTTATGCGGCGGTTTCGAGAGCGGATTCAAGATATTCCCGGAGTGACCGCGGTGGCGCAAGCGGAGTGCGCGCCGCTGAGCCACGACTTTAGTGGCTCACAGTTCACGGTTCCAGGCCGCAGCGGAACAGTCCTAATGGAATACAACCACATCTCACCCGACTATTTTTCACTACTCGGCATTCCCATTGTGCGGGGCCGAAGCTTCAGACCGGGTGAGGCGCATGAGGCGCCTGGGATCATCGTAACGGAGTCAACCGCGCGCAGATTGTGGCCGGGGCAGGACCCACTTGGGAAAGCATTGCGTGAGGAGTCAGGCCGCGAATATTTCGTAATAGGCGTGGCCAAAGACGCCCAGGTGGCGCATCTCGGCCAACTCGACACAAGCTATCTTTATTTCCCAATTGGACCTGAAGAAGACTCGCGTAGTTACGTACTGGTTCGTTACTCAACCTCGATCACGGATGTAGCAAAAAGCATTCGCGATTTGGCGCAGTCGATCGACCCTGGTGTGTCTGTCGATGCGACCCGGCTCGAAGACTATCTTGAAGTCTGGCGTGCGCCGTCGCGAATCGTGGCTGCACTTTCGGGAGCACTGGGTGCGCTGGCCCTGCTGCTTTGCTCGATTGGCGTGTACGGAATGGTGTCTTATAGCGTTAGTCGATCCGTGCGTGACATTGGCATTCGCATGGCCCTGGGCGCTGATGGTGTAAAAGTCATGCGCCATGTGCTTTGGCAGGCCATGCGCCCGGTTCTGGTTGGTGGGACCATTGGCCTGGCTCTATGTGCCGCCGTGTCGGGGATCCTCTCCAGCATGATGTTTGGGCTTAGCGCGCACGACCCCATCGCATTCATTGCCGTGCCATTCTTTCTGTTGGCCGTGGCCTTTGTTGCGACTTTCATTCCGGGTCGGAGAGCCATGCGGGTGGATCCGATGGTGGCTTTGAGATGTGAATAGTGATTACGGTTGCCGCTAAAGGTGAGCTTCCGTTGACGACAACATGCTCTAGCGCTCCATGGCCCACGGTAAGGCGACTCGCCGCGGCCCCGTCGTATTGTGGGTTCTTTGGCAGTAACTCCGAAAGATGATGCAGGCACAATGAGCCAACAGGAACGCTCCGCGTCGTTTGTCCGATGATCCATTGCGGATCATCGGTTCACGACGCGGCGATTCCCTTTTGAGCTGTTACCGCTCAGTCGTTAGAAGCCAACGTTCTTTCCGGTGATCAGCGCAAACACCCGAGAGCCAAATTCAAAGAGCTTCGGTGCTGCAAAGATCAAAGCGATGATTACGGCGCCGAGCAGGATGCGCGGCACAATCTTCGTCGACTTTGGCTCTTCTACGAGATCGAAGTGGATTGTCGGATCGGGTGCGAGACCTTCGTGTGTGGCCAGCTGCTCTGTTTTTTCCAGCTCCTGGATCGCCATGTAGCTTTCCTCTTTCCTTCGAGTCGCCACCAACTCTGGTCCCATATTCGGCGGCGGGGGCTGCCTTAGGGCAGCTGTGAACCCTAGCGTCTCAGGAAGAAAGGGCATATCTCGGTGTCCGTCATCACGTTTGTTATGGGGAGAACGCGCCGGATAGAGCGACAGCGACATTGGCGAAGAGCCGGTCGAGGCTGAACGTGATTTGCATCACTTAACCGGCATTTTGATCACGACTTTGCCGCGAACGTGGCCGGACTCGACGTAGCGGACAGCCTCTGCAGTTTCGGACAGAGAATAGGTACGGTCGACAACTGGAATCACTGTGCCTCTTTGGACGAGGTCGGCGAGAATGGCCAAATCTTCGCGATTGATTTTGGCGTGCAGGCCGGGCATTTTCTGGCTGACAAAATGCGACCGAACCGCGTTCTGAAGAACTCGTGCGAGCAGATTCATGGTGCTCCGGTCTGGGCCGCCACCGCCGCACCAGATGTATGTGCCTTGCGGCTGGACGGCACATAAGTAGTCGGCGAGCGGGCGATTGCCCACGAGATCGAAGAGCAGATCGTAGTGCTGGGTTGAACGGGCGAAATCCTCTCGGGTGTAGTCGATCACTTCGTCTGCTCCAATCGACCGGAGCAACTCGACATTCCTGGTGCTGCATACTCCTGTGACGCGCGTGCCAAGCGATTTGGCAATCTGCACGGCAAAGGTTCCCACACCGCCCGCTGCACCGTTGATGAGAACGGTTTGCCCTGGCTGAACTTTTCCTTTGTCGCGCACGCCTTGCAACGCGGTGACTCCCGCGATTGGCAGACATGCGGCTTGTTCGAACGAAATCTCTTGCGGCTTCATGGCAAGCTGCGACGGGATAGCGCAGGCATATTCCGCAAACGAGCCTTTGGCTGTGCCGAAAACTGCATCGCCGGGCTTGAATGCTGCGACTTTGGCGCCAACTGCTTCGATCACACCGGCAACATCCGCACCGAGCCGCGGAGACTTCGGGCTACGCATTCCGGAGAACAGGCGGATGGGCGATGGCGTGCCACGGAGGAAGTGCCAGTCATACGGATTCACCGAGGCGGCGTGAACCCGGATGAGGACCTGGCCTTCAGCGGGAGTGGGTATTGGGATTTCCGCTAATTCGAGTACGTCCGGAGAACCGTAGCGGTGATAGACGATTGCTTGCATCGGCTGAATCTCCACTTCGAGAATCTTTGCCGGCAATCATACTCGGAGTCAGCGGAGTAAGATGTGCGATCCCAAGTCTTGCTTTGAAACAGGGCTTAATTCCTAGTTGGTGTGCTATTCGGCAGCTACTGACTGATAACTGCCGACTGGCCCCGGCTGCCAGGAACAGTTTCTACTGCTGCGAGATCATCTCAGTTGCTAAAACTACGACAGGAAACTGTTCATCGCTCGGACTATCCGGAGGTGGCGGCTGAGGAGCACGCAGACGGTTGTGTACTTCTTTATCATCTGTGTGACTTCCGGCTGTAAGCAGCTTGTCCAGCACTGGTAGGGTTGCACGCCTCGATTCAATGAAGTCCACGCCTTCAATCGTCAGCGTGAAATCAGCGTTATCCGCTTTGGCGATAAACCTCTTGCTCGCCAGATACCAAGTCGTAAAGTCAAGATAATCGCGTGGGAACCCCATTCGGTCTTCGATTTCGAAGAGAGACACTTCCGGGCTATTGGGATACATACGTCGACGGTAATAGAGGATCGCAAGGACCGCGAGTCGGCGGTTCAGGTCACCCTCCATCTGGTCCATGAAATCGACCATGCCCGACATCGGATTTTGAGTCGGAGCATGACGCGTCGCTCGCTGCGCATCGTATTCAGATCTCCTATTGGGATCCGAGAGAATTTTGTAGGCCGACGTTATTTGGGTGAACTTTTCCAGATTCCCCGTTGCCACAATGTCGGGATGATACCGAGCCGCCATAAACCGGTAGACACGATGAATTGTCTCCTTAGTCGCCTGGGGGCTAATCTCCAGAAGTTCGTAGTAGTCAGGGATGTCCGTTTCAGGCATCGGTAGGAACCTCTGTGAATCAGGATATGGGTCTTCGACAAGACCACCTTCCGCTGGTTACAGAAGCGTTGGGCCGCACAACATGCACTCTCCGAGCGTAGGGATGCGAGGCAAGCCACGCCATACCATTTTTGTAGTAGACCCGCACAACGGCACTCCGGACTCTTCCGAAGATGGACAACTCGCCTCCCCCGTCACGCCAACACGGCTCGGGGCAGCGTGTTAGTGGGTGGGCTGACCCACGTCTGAAGTCAAGGGGACCGTCCTCAACTCACAGCTTTCTTCACTAGCGCGGCGATCTTTGCTTCGTCGGCGGGGGTGAGCTTCTTGAGCGCGAAGGCGACTGGCCACATGCTTCCTTCGTCGAGGTTCGCTTTGTCGCTGAAGCCGAGGGTGGCGTATCTCGCTTTGAACTTGTGCGAACTTTGAAAGAAGCAGACGACATTGCCGTCTTTGGAATATGCGGGCATTCCGTACCAGGTTCTGGGCGAGAGGGCGGGCGCGGCGGCTTTGACGATGGCATGGAGCCGCTCGGCCATGACGCGATCCGAATCCGGCATCTCGGCTATCTTTGCGAGCACGTCCGCTTCGCCGTCCGCCTTCTTTGCGCCCGAACCTTGGGCTTCTTCCGCTTTCAACTCTTCGACGCGATCTTTCATTGCGGCGCGTTCCTCTTCCGTAAATCCCGTGACTGGCTTGGGTGTCGCGCTGGCGGACTTCGGTGTTTCGTTCTTCGGTTTCATTGAGCCTCCTCGCACGGAATATAACGAAACGCGGATCAATAACAGGCGCCAGTCTAATCCCGAGAATGCTGCCGGTAAACGCAACGGAGGGACCTTATTACGACACATCGTATTCCCATGTCTCAGAGGCGAGACATGGGGAATCCGTATCGTGCTCCTTCGTTTCGGTGAACGCCGAGCCGATAGCTCAGTTGGCGGGAAGGCGAGTTGCTAACTGAGCAGCCCGAGAAGCAGCATGAGTTGCATCTGGAAGGTTGGTGTAACCGGCAACAAAATGTCCTTTGCGGAAGATACAGATTCCATCCAGGTAAGCGACCTTCCCCTGAAAGGCTTCATCGGCAATCTGCGATGGAGAGACCGCACTAAAGTGTTCGCGCAGCTTCTTCATTACCGCGGAAGCTGTTTCCGGTGAATCCTCACTTACGATAAACGCTTGCCCCTGCTCGTAGCTAGCCACGTAGCCGCGCCGTAGTACACGAAGGCCGAGAACGCTCTGTGGGACGAGACGCACCGACGCACGATGATCGGGTGAGAACCACTGAATGGACTCTGGGGGTGTTTCTCGTCCATCGAGAAGCGGGAGCATCTTCGTCGCAAAAGCCTGGATCGCGGCTGATTGGTTGGCTGCCGAATCTCCGTCGGTTTCGACGATTTCAACGAACGACCGGCCACGTGCAAAGAGCAGGCTCTGGGGCAAAACCTGACCGCCCATGCCGAGCGGTGCGACGGGAAGCTTGGGATCGCGGTTGGCGGCGAACATCCCCCATGCCGCGTCCGCATCGCCCATCTCAGAGACGTCGATGGAAAGAGTTGATGCGCCGTGTTTGCAGTCGATCCCCTGCATATGCGTAAAGCCGAAAATGAGATAGCCTTCGGCTGCGCCATCGCGATATTCGTAGAGGTTATCTGGGGTATAACTCCGTGAAGCGCCGGACTGCTCCCATCCAGGAATCAGGTGACAGTCGAGATAGCTCTGTGCCCCGGCAATCGACGCTGCGCAAGAAAAGCAAAGCATGAGAGCGAACAATCTCATGCGAAAAGATCCTGTGCGCGGGTCAAGCAATCGGCGACTCGTACACCGTGCGGACAATTCACCGTGCACTCGGCGCAGTCAGCACAGCGAACAGCAGTCTGGTGCGGCGAGAGCTCGCGGAAGCGCTCACGAGCAAGGCCGAACTGGCGATAGCCATCCGCATAAGTGAGGATGCGCAACATGTCGGCAACAGGCAAACCATGGGCGCAAGCGCCGACGCACTCACCGCACATACGGCAGTACAGAGGGCTGATCGCTTCGAGATGAGCGGTGAGAACTTTGCCGTCGGCCGGAGAGAAAGTTTCAGCCATGGCGCGGAGGTTCTCGTCCAACTGGTCCATGTCGGTCATGCTGGGAATGGTGGTATCGACGTAAGGTTTGTTCAAAACCCATTTGAGCGCAGACAACATCGCTCCTTCGCGCTGCATTTGGGGCGTTGCAGGCATTCCTTGTCCGGAACCACGGAAGCCGCCAGCCATAACTTTCATGCCAACAATTCCGATGCCGGCTTTGGATAGACTCTCGACGGCTTGGGTCATCGAGGAATCCATCGTGAAGTTGTACGCGGTTAGAACGACATCGAAAACGCCCTTCTGGACTATCCAAGGCGCGAGAGTCTGCTGGCCGAAGTGGGTGCTGAGGCCACGGAAGCGAATCTTGCCCTGCTGAAGAGCAATCTGCTGCGCCTCGATCATGTCCTCATGGACGTCTTCTGGCTTGCTCTTGCCATGGAGATACCAGATATCGAGATAGTCGGTTTTCAATTCGCTGAGGCTGGTATCGAGATCCCTGAGGAGACTGGCCTTGTCGAGCGAATGCGACTTAGAGGAGAGCACAATCTGTTTGCGTTTGGCGCCAAGGGCGGTGCCGACCATGCGCTCGTTGTTGCCTTGCTGATAGGTGCGAGCTGTGTCAAAGAAATTAATGCCAAGATCAACTGCACGGGCGATTACGCTTGGATCCGATGTGATCATGCAGCCGAAACCCACAGTGGTGACCTTCAGTCCAGTTTTTCCAAGTGTGCGATAGACGAGTTTTGGAGCATCGGAGGGGCTTGCGATTGCTTTACCGCTTGAACTGCTGGCTTGGAGCAAATTGAATTTGGAGGTGGCCGCTGCGACCGGCAGCATAAGCCCAGCTGAGAGAAACTGACGACGAGACGATTCTGCCATCGCAAAACCACTCTTTCCGGGGAAGAACCAAATTGTAAATCAGCAGCACATTGCCTGACTGTGAAAGCTTGAAAATAGATCAGAACAAGCGATACCGACACATAAGTCAAACCTCCGCCAAATTCTTATGAGTGCTGCGACAACTTGAAAAGATCACCAATTCGACCTTCTGACGCTTGCCGTTCGCTATTTTTGATTGGATCATCTTCGATTCTCTTCTGATATGCAACGAGCGCCAAAATACGCGCAAAGCGCGCCGATCCGGCAGTCTATATGTGTCGGAAGTAACTCGGGGACGCGCAGAATGTCGCCAATCGGTCATCGAGATCAGACAGGGAACGAGACGTCGGCAGAGCACGATTGACCGCTGAGGCTAGAGGTTGAAGAGTTCGCGGAGGCGGCGGGTCTGGGTACGGCTTACGGGGATCTCGGTCTGCTTCTTGTCATCCATGCGCAGTTGATAGCTGGATTTGAACCAGGGCACGACTTCCTTGATGTGGTTGATATTGACCACGAAGGAGCGGTGGGCGCGCCAGAAGGTTGCGGGGTCGAGCAGTTCGAGGAGTTCTTCGAGCGTGCGGCATTTTGACTGGCCTTCGAGCGCCGAGGTGACGACGGAGATGACGCCCTCGTCGATGGAGGCGAAGCAGATATCTTTCTGATCGGCGAGCATCAGGCGATTCTGCGCCTGCAGGACGATCTTGCCGTTCTGGGGACGGGTCGCCGACTGCTGTTGTTCCAGCAGACGAAGTAATGCGTCGAGGCGCGGGTCCGCTCCAAGGGCGGTGGTTGCAGGCTGCTCCTGCGCGGCGACGTCCTCCTGGTGGCGCTTCTCCACTCGTTCGCGAGCACGATTCAATGCCTGCAAAACGCGTTCGCGGTCGAAGGGCTTAAGCAGGTAGTCAATGGCATTTACGTCGAAGGCTTTGACGGCGTACTGGTCGAATGCCGTGGCGAAGATGATCTGCGGCATGCGGATGGGAACTTTTTTATCGAGCAGTTTTTTGATGACGGCGAAGCCATCGAGGCCGGGCATCTGCACATCGAGGAAGACGAGGTCGGGATGGTGGGTCTGGATAAGGTCGACGGCCTCAAAGCCGTTGCTGCCCTCGGCGAGGATGTCCACTTCGCCGGTGGAGTCGAGCAGGTACTTAAGCTCGTCGCGTGCCAGTTGCTCGTTGTCGATGATCAGTGCGGTGATCGTCATCTTGCCCTAACCAGTCAGTATAGAGCATATACAAGACACAGAATCTTGGATGCCGTGGGGAGGGAATCCCGTACAAAATGGCATCCGGCTTGGTACATAAGCGGGAGGAGTAGAAAGGATTGCTCGGTGGGTTGAGTTGGTGTCGGACCGGATCTCGTCAGCCGATGCGCTCTGCCAACTCGACGATGATTCCCTCCGGGCCGCGAACATAGCAGAGCCGGTAGATGTCCTTGTATTGCTCCAGTTCGCCGACGAGCTCGGTGCCGCGTGCTCGCAGGCCGGCGACCATGGCGTCGATATCTTCTACGGCGAATGCGACGTGGCGGATGCCGGGTGTGTTCGCCGGCGCGTGCTGGTTGCCGCTAGGGCTCAACGGCGCGAGGTACTTCGTCAACTCGAGTCGTCCGTGGCCGTCCGGGGTCTGTAGCATCGCGATCTCTGCACGCACGCCTTCGAGCCCCACGATGCGGTCTACCCAGCGACCCTCGACCGGGCTCTCTCCTTGCAACTCGAGTCCAAGTGCGAGGAAGAATTCGGTTGCGGCCGCGAGGTCGTCAACCACGATGCCGACGTGCTCCATCCGTTGGATCGTCATGAGCTTGATGGTAAAGATTCTGGGTTCGCGCCACAACGTCAGCCGCCGGAAAGGGCGCGCGTTTAGCTGTGGAAGACTTTCAGGCGTTCAGGGACATTGTCTTTCGCGAGATCGTGTCCGCAGCGCACGCAGTAGAGGTCGGTCAGGCTGACGCTTTCATAGCATTTTCCGCAAGCGGCGGAGACTTGGTAAGAGCATTGCGGGCAGAAGTGATAGTCACTCTGCACATCTGTGCCGCAAGCGGGGCAGCGAGAGACGACGGGCTGGCGCAGCATGAAGTAAAGCACGGCGCCGATGCCGCCGGGCATGACGATGCAGATCAGCATCCAGAAGCGCATGCTCATTGCGCGCCGCGGGGCGTCCTTGCTGATATAGCCGATCATGAGCATGTAAAGGGCTGCCAGGGCGCTCCACGTAACCGAGAAGTATGCGCGGACGCCGACGGGCGGGCCGGCGTGATGCTGATGCGCGGGGATGACTACCCAGAACAGATATTGCGTGGCCGCGAATGCGATGGCCGCAAGCGCCATGGACCAGCGAGGGATGAGTTTCATCTCATTGCTGAACGCGAATGGTTCGGGATCACGGATTGAGAACGCGTTGCTCATTGGGTCGCCGGCAGATATTAGCTATTTCGTCTTCCGTGCCGGTCATCGAGCCCGTTTCTCCAGGCAGCAATGAGAGCGGCAAGCAGTGCAGGGAAAAGAATCACAATAAAGAAAGTGACCTGTGGTCCCAGATCGCCGAAGTGTCCCTCGTCGATGAAGCTGTCAACGCTCGACCAGATCACGGGGGTGATCAATACGAGTACGCCTACCGAAAACATGATCGCGATGGCACGTCGGCGGCGCTTGATGCTTTTCTGCTCGCGTACAGAGAGGACCTTGCCTGCGACTCTGCGGCGGGCGGTTTGCGCGGTGTTTCGCTCCTCGTCTGCATCCAGACCGGCGAGCGAGCGGAGTAGATTCGGGTCCGGCGTCGGCTGCGCGCATTTGTCGTGGTTGCAAACGGGCATGCGGAACTTCATCGCGCCGCCTCCCGTGCTTCTGCTTCTTTCATGCGCGGCTTTAACGAAGCCAGGCCGCGGTACAAGCGGGACTTCACGGTAGAGAGCGGGGCACTGGTGACTCGGGAAATTTCTTCAAGCGAAAGCTCTTCGTGGAATCGCAGAACTAGAACTTCGCGGTGCAGGGGATCGAGCGTGAGGAGGGCTGCGGCAACGCGCTCGCCATCTTCAAAGCGGCGGTAATTCTCAAAAGGTGTCGGGTCGTCGGACGGGACTTCGAGACCGCGATCGTCATCGCTGCCTTCGCAGAGTTCTTCGAGGCTGAGCATAGTGCGCTTGCGGCGAACGTCGATGACGAGATTGCGGGCGATGGTGTAGAGCCAGGTGTCGAAGCGCGACTCACCTTTGAATTGTGCGCCGCGGACGAGGACTCGCATCCAGGTTTCTTGGAAGAGATCTTCGGCCAATTCGCGATTGCTGGTGAGATAGAGCAGGTAGCGCAGCAGGCGGTGCTGGTACTGGACGATGAGGCCGTCGAGGACTCCTGGATCCTGCCGACGCAGGCCCTGCGCAACTCTTGCATTCTCACGGCGGGACTGCTCGATTGTCAGCGAATTAGCGGTCATGACACTAGAGGAGACGCTCGTCGCGGAGGGAAAGTCGCGTCGTGGGAATAGATTTCGAATTTTTCCTGTTACTGCCAAGCTGGTCCTTCTAGAGGCTCGGGGTGGCTCGTGCGGAAAACGTTCTTAATCAGTATGATGCACCGGATCGTCGGGAGCAAGCGGCGAATGAGGAGGGGGACGCCGGTGGGCTCGTAAGGTATGGGGAGGACAGGGGTTTTGGATGTCGGGAAGGGACGAATTTGTTCATTTTTGAGTGAGACAGGACGGGGTGGGCAATTGCTGGTGCGCGATGCTCCGCGTCGGGATGTCAAGTGCGGTGGCGAATTGTTTTCCCACTCAAGTCATCAGAGGGCTTTTATGGGCCACCTTGTACCTGCGGCCCGGGCTGAATCCCATGTCTCAAACGCGAGACGTGGGGCACCCATTTTGGTGGCTTACGATGCTCTTCTGATTCCCACCCTTGCTTTGCAAGGATGGGGCACCCGGCCGAAGGCCTCTGAAACATGAGGTGCGACGAGACTTAGGTTGCGTCGGATTGGGAAATTGCTGAATCTCATGTTCAAACACTGTTAGTACTCGCTCGGCTTTATGTCGAAAGGAGAGCTCATGAAAATTGTCGTGGTTGGTGGAACGGGTCTTATTGGATCGCAACTGGTGCCGAAACTCACGGCGAGCGGTCATGAGACAGTAACGGCTTCACCAAAAACAGGCGTCAACTCGCTTACTGGCGAGGGACTTGCGGCAGCCCTGAAGGATGCAAAGGTAGTCATCGATGTGTCGAACTCACCCTCCTTTGAGGACCAGCCTGTGATGGAATTCTTCAAGACCTCCACCACAAACCTGTTGAAGTACGCGGCAGAAGCCAACGTCGGACATTTCGTGGCGCTGTCGGTAGTGGGAACGCAGCGTCTCTCGGAAAGCGGATACTTCCGGGCGAAGATTGTTCAAGAGGAACTCATCAAGGGATCCGTCCTGCCGTACTCGATCGTCCAGGCAACGCAGTTCTTCGAGTTCGTTAAGAGCATCGCAGACTTCTCGGCTCAGGGAAACCGCATCCCCCTTTCGCCGGTGTTGATCCAGCCGATTGCCTCAGAGGACGTTGCCGAAGCGGTGTTCACCGTTGCAACCGGAACGCCGATAAACGATACGGTCGAAGTAGCCGGTCCGAAAAAATTCCGACTCGACGAACTCATTCGTCTCTGCCTGGGTTTCCTTGGTGATTCGCGCGAGGTGGTCGCCGATCCGAATGCGCTTTACTCCGGCGCACATTTAAGTGAACGGACACTGGTTCCCGAGGACGACGCGATGCTTGGCGAACTTCGGTACGAGGATTGGCTCGCTCAAGGCGGCGTGAAGAAGTAGTCGCTGATGTTGGCAACGGAATTCCTCGTCTTGACTGAGTGCCATGTCTTAAAGGCCAGACCTGGAGCAGTGCTGGGCTCACCGGCGTACTTCAAGTAAATGCTTGATGGCTGAATCCCATGTCTCAAACGCGAGACATGGGGCACCCGCATTGGCGGCTAACGATGTTTTCCTGATTCCCACCCTTGCTTCGCAAGGGATGGGGCACCCAGTTATGCGGGTGATTGGAAGAACGCGGATCTCTCCATTTCGCGTTGGTCCGGTTGAGATGATAAGTGGGACGCAGCATCGCTAACCCGCTCAAGCCAACAGAGGATTTGACTCGGCCACCCTATGTCGCTACTGAAGCAGGTGCTTCGAACCTAACGAAGGCTTCGCTGATTCGTCTGATTAGGTGGAGTGCAAGGCGAAGGTGATGCTGCTCACGCCGGGCTTGCGCCTGGGATGGAAAAGGTGAACTTTGATTTTGCAGCTTGCGTAACTTGAGTTGCGGGGCGAGCATTGCGGGTCGGAAGTAAAGTGCGTGGCGATGCGGTAGGATTTCGCGGGATGCCTTTCTGATTCCGACCCTTGCCTGGCAAGGATGGGGTACGCGCTTCGGAGAAGTACAAAGAATACGGATTTTCGAACACGCGGAAGTCGTGTGCAAAGCAAAAGCTCGAAGAGGCGCTGACATGTTCACCTCTGTTCGTCGTTGGGCCATTGTCCTTCTGATTTTTTCTGCATGGGGAATTCTGCGCGCGCAAACGGCGCTTCTCGCGCCTCTCGATCTGACGCACAACAAGCCCTTCGTGATGGTGACGATCAACGGGAAAGGACCGTTCCGATTCATCCTCGACACCGGCACTGGAGCTGAAGCGGTGATCACTTCAGCGTTGGCGACGCAGTTGGATCTACCGGCGTCGGGACAGGTTCGGTTGAGCGATCCGAGCGGGCAGGGAGGACAGACAGTTCCTGTTCTGCTGATTCAATCTTTGAAAGTTGCGGGAGTGGAATTCAAGGGAGTGGCTGCCCTTCAGCATGCCATGAGCGATTCCGATGGATATTGTCAGGGACTGCTGGGATTTTTGTTGTTTCGAGACTACCTGCTCACGGTGGATTATCCGCGGCAACGCATGACGCTCCACACCGGAGCCTTGAAGCCGGATGGTGAGCAAACGGTGTTGCCATTTCGGATGCCGTACGGGGTGCCGATTGTGCCGATGCGGATTGGCGTGAATCACGTGGAGGCGCAGATTGATTCAGGAGGAAGCGGATTCAGCGTGCCGGATTCGCTGATGTCGAAGTTGAAGTTTGCGTCCGATCCGGTGGTGTTTGGGAGCGGGCAATCGCTATCGACCAGCTTCCAGATTCGCGCAGGAAAACTCGCCTCGGATTTGCGGCTGGGTAACTATACGTTCAAGAAGCCATTTGTGGAGATCAATTCGGCATTTCCGCTGGCGAATTTCGGTTCATGTCCTCTGCAATATTTCGCGCTTACGTTCGACCAGAAGAATGGGCTTGTGAGTTTCAAGGCGGCGCGTAAGACGTTTCATCTTGCCGCTACGCCTGCCACGATGCATTTGAAGGACGTTCCAAAAGCGAAGCCTCGCGATCCGTCGATTGTTCCGGTGGGCTGAGTGCCTTTGCGTGGCGCGGCCGCTGTCCTGTGATCGCACCGGGAACTTGGAATAGACTGGAAAGAATGGAAATTCTGTACGGCCTGCACCCTGTTGAAGAGGCGCTCAAGGCTGGAAAACGCCGTTTCGATCATGTATGCGTGGCTCGCGAGAGACAGGACCTGCGCTTGCAGAAGATTGTCGACATTTGTCGCGAGATTGGCGTGAGCCTACGCGTTGAGCCGCGTGAACACCTTACCCACATGGCGAAGACCGCCGCGCACCAGGGCGTGGTTGCGGTGGTTCGCGCGAAAACACTTCTTGATCTTGAGGACCTGCTTGAACCTGCGGACGGCAAGCGCTTCCTGCTGGCTTTGGACGGTGTGGAAGATCCGCAAAACCTTGGCGCACTTTTGCGCACAGCGGACGGCGCGGGAGTTAGCGGCATTGTGATGACGGAGCGGCGGTCGGCTCCGCTTAGCCCTGTGGCCATCAAAGCTTCGGCCGGAGCCGCTGAGCATGTTCGCATGGCTCGCGTGGTGAACCTGGTACGGTCGCTGGAAGAAATCAAGAAGCAAAATATCTGGTGCCTGGGGTTGGACGAGCGCGGCACGATGGATTACGACGAGTTCGATTACACACGCGAATTTGTGCTGGTGCTGGGCAATGAGGGGCACGGACTGCATGATCTTGTGCGGCGCACTTGCGATCACCTGATGCGGATTCCGATGGCCGGCGCGGTGTCGTCGCTGAACGTTTCCGCGGCGGGCGCAACGGTGCTGTATGAGGCGGCGCGGCAGCGAAGGGCTGCACTGCGACCTGCGGCCGTGAAGGCTGAGGAGCCTGTGCGCAAAAAGCAGAAGGGGCTTGGTTCATGAGGTTTTTGGTCCTCGTGACGGCGCTCCTGCTGTGCACGGCAAATGTTCAGGCCCAGGTTAGCAATCCACCGCAACGTCCTGCCGCTTCGGCTCGCCCCAAAGCTGCCCCGCAGAAGAAGGCGAATGCACAGGAGAACTCCGGGCCGAAGGCGACGGATGCGGAACGCGACGCGATCGTTTTTACTGCATACAATCTGGATGTGCGGTTGACTCCGCAGACGGAATCGCTGGCGGTGCGTGCGGTGATCAAGGTGCGGAATGGCGGGACGCAGCCGCTGGCTAATATTCCGCTGCAGCTTTCATCTACGCTGATTTGGCAATCCATTCGCGTTGGCGGCGCGGAAGCAACGCTGGGGCGGCAGAATCTGGCCAGCGATGCGGATCATACGGGCATGCTTCACGAGGCAGTTGTCGTGCTGCCGCAAGCCCTGGCTCCGGGCAAGGAGATCGCGATGGACGTTGTTTACAGCGGACGAATCTCCCTGTCTGGTCAACGGCTGGAAGCGATTGGCACGCCGAGCGATCTGGCGAAGCGATCGGATTGGGATCGGATCTCTACTGACTTTGTAGGGCTGCGGGGATTTGGGAATGTTGCGTGGTATCCGATCGCTTCAGTGCCGGTGATGCTGGGAGACGGCGCGAAATTGTTTGTGGAGATCGGGCATCAGAAGCAGCGACAATCGGCTGCACGCATCAGCATGAAAGTGACGCAAGATTTTTTCGGGGTCGCGCCGAATGTGGCGATTCTGAACGGACATCGCGTGGCGTTGACGGGGCCACCGCCGGGTGAGCCTCCGTCGCCGAATGTGCCTCAGGTGGTAGCCTGCGAACTTCCGGCGACCACGTTGGGATTCGCCACGCCGAGCCTGTTCGTTGCTTCGCGGTATCAGCATGACGCTGGCGGTTTGACGCTCTATACCCGCGCGGAAAATGAGGGAAATGTGCAGTCGTACCTGACAGCGGCAACGATGGTGCAGCCGCTGATGAGGGACTGGCTCGGGTCCACTCCGAAGACTCCGCTGATTATTCTTGATTTGCCGGAGAGCAACGATGCCCCTTACGAAACCGGTGCGGCGTTGTTTCTGCCGATCGCGGAGGCCAAGCCGGAACAACTGACGAATCCGCTTAGCCATGCACTTTCGCATTCGTATTTCTTGTCGCCGAGAGAATGGCTGAATGAGGGCGTGGCGCACTTCATGGGCAATTTGTGGATTGAGAAAACCGGAGGCCGAGGTTCGGCGATACGGGCGATGGACAGTGGGCGTAGTGCACTGGCGATTGCAGAGCCGGGCAGTCCTGGAGGAGAGAAGGGGCAGAGCCTGATTGAGGCGACGGATGCCGTGTATTACCGGACGAAGGCTGCTTATGTGTTGTGGATGCTGCGCGACATGGTGGGCGATGGGACGCTGTCGGCGGCGTTGCGAGCCTACAATCCCGCGGATGACGTTACGCCGGAATATTTTGAACATCTGATTGAGCAGACAAGCCACACGAAGGATCTGCTGTGGTTCTTTAACGACTGGGTGTACAACGACAAGGGTCTGCCGGATCTTTCGATTGCCGGGGTGTTCCCGAGCAAGAGCTCCGTTGCCGGTTCTTACCTGGTGGCCGTGGAAGTGGCCAACGATGGATACGCCGAGTGCGATGTGCCGGTGACGGTTCGTTCGCAGGGGACGAAGATTACGCAGCGGCTGGTTGTTCCTGCGCGATCGCGCGCGACGCATCGCTTTGTGATTGAGGGCGAGCCGGTGGAAGTGATCGTGAATGATGGCAGCGTGCCGGAGGTGGGAGACAGCATTCACTCCCGGCTGATTGCTCATATTGGTGCGAGCAACTGAACTAGAGCGATCGAGCGGCTAGGGGTTGGTGCGGCTGGATCTTCTCTCCACTGTTGTGGCGGTTTTGGTGGGGGCAGCAGCGGTCATGAGGGGCTTTTGTGCAGTTCCGGTTACGAGAACTGCGGAGCCCCCCCTGCCCATGCTCAGATTCAGTTCGCGGTCGAAGGAAATTGTGCCTGTGACGGGCACGAATTCTCCGCCGCGAAAGATGGCGCCGTGATCGAGAGTAAATTGCTGGTCGGCGATAGCGCCTGCCGCCTGCCAACGATCAAAGTGGGAGAGCGCGTCTTCCGGTGCTCCGGGAAGTGATCCGCGAAACCAATCCCAATGAAAATCGCCTTTTGCGGAGTCACTCAACTTCTCATCGGTGTAACCGCTAAGGTCAAGGTGAGCGGTTGCATTCATCGTGCCGCTACCCCATTTCTCGTGGAAAAGGGGGGCGATGTCGGCTGCGTTTGCGCGGCTTAAATCGACATTGAGCAGATAGTGCGGCTGCTTATCGGTGGTGTCGATGGATCCATTCACGTTCAAAGTGCCGCCGAGAGTCTCTCCGTCCAGCGACTCAATCTGCGTTTTCGTTCCGGCAATCGAAAGGGAAGCGCGCGCATTGTGAACGGAGAGAGTCGCGAGCTTCAGCGTGCTTGCTGAGATGGTTCCGTTCAATGTCGGCCAGGGACGCGGCTTGCTATTCAAGCCAGCGAGTAAATCCTTGATTGCGCTTCCTTGACCTATGCCACCGAGGAGCGCGGTTTCGAGAGCCGCCATATCGACTGAGCCAAAGTGGAGGTCGAAGTTCAGCGCACAGCCCTTGTTTACGGCGCATGGCAGCGGGTTTGTGAGGAAGCCGTTCCCACGCATTCCTGCAAAGCTGAATTCCTGAATCTCCCATGTCACTTCATTGCCTCTGAAGTTGCCGTTGACTGCGGGGAGATCGACAGGGGTGGTCAGAAAAGAGGGGACCAGGCGGGCGTTCTTGAACTCGATCGTTCCATCCGCAGTCGCTGTGGGCGGACGCTCGATTTCCGTCACCGGAATCAGCCAGGGGCCTCGCAAGGTCAAGTTAATGTCTGCGACACCGACCGGGCCGAAGGGAGCGAATGCGGAGGAGAGAAATCCGAAACTCCTGCAGATAGCGGCCAGCTTCTTCACCGACACCGATCCGGCGAGATGGACACCGAACCGGTCGGCGGTGAAGTTGGCGTCGGCGAGCAGAGGAGCGGTCTCTGAGCCGGAGAGGGAGAATGGCTCTAACAGTAAGGCCGATTCGCTGGGCGCGGCTAATTTGCTGCGTGCGGGTGGCTCATCCGGATTGAAATTGCCGTCGGTGGTGACCAGCCTAAGTTGCGGGATCGCGATTGGACTCTCAAGGAATGGCGACGAGAGTTCGAGGGACTTGATGGTTGCGGAGCCGTCGAGGATGGTGCCGGGGAATCCTTCCTGCGGGCCATAGCGAAAATCTCCGTCCATGCTGCCGCGAGCGAGAAGGTTCGGCGCGAATTCATTTCGTACAGAGCGCACCATTTCGAGCAGAGCGGAAACAGGAACCTGCTCCATGTGCACGGCTACGTCCGCTTTGGGATCGGAAGAGAGAGTTCGGATGGCGCCTGCCACCATGAGCTTGCCCTTGCCGATGGGCGATGTGCAGGCGAGATTTTCAAGCAAGCCGATGGCTCGCTGATAATTGCCCTGGCAGGTTGCGTCGAGGTCCATCTGGTCGAGCAACGCGAACTCCAACCGATGCACATCGTTGGCTCGGATTCTGGTTTTGAACTGCAAGCTTGCCGGAGTTCCGGTCAGGTCCGCGCTCACATTCAGGTCTCCGCGCCAACCCATGTCTCTGTCCGCCAGCAGACGGGTTAGTTGTCCCAGCGGAGCCTTTGTCCATTCCGTATGCAGGGTGATTGGGACCTGGTCGAGTTGGGTGGCGCGTCGGAATGTTCCATCGATGCGGACGATGCCGGTGTCGGCGAGCGCGAGGTCGAGGTCGGTTCGTGCGGGCTGTGCTTCGAAGCGCAAACGCCACTGATCCGGCTTGTCTACCCACACGGATACGTCAGAATTGAGAAACGAGAGCGACTTCTTCTCATATCCCTGTTTGAAATTGATGCGGGCGTTGGTGGCCTCGATATAGGGAAAGCGCAGTGCGCTTCCGGGCCGAATCTGCGGTGTTGGTGCAATGTCACTCTGCGAAGCTTTGATGAGGACCGTGCCGAAGTTCCATTTTCCGTGGGAGTCGCGCACGAGGTTGAGGCTGGGCTCGTCGAATTTGATGCGCCCCATCTCGAGGCGTCCGCGCCATAGGGAGGAGAGCCGGATGGAAGCGTCCACGCTGGCGGACCGGAGCATGGGTTCGTCGCCGAACGCAGGGTCTTCTTCTACTTCGAAATCGGAGATCTCAAATCCGGGACGAGGCAGCAGATGCAGACGGACCGTGGACATGTGGACGGGACGGCCAATGCTGGAACTGATGCTGGTGGCGATGCGCCGCTTGTAGCGGCTGATATTGACGAGCGGGGGAAGGACGACGGCGGCGACAATGAGCAGGATCGCGATGAGAAAGAGCCAGTGTTTCCACGTTGGACCATCGAGGCGCACACCGTCTTCAGAATCCGTGGCCAAGTAGTCCTTTCCTAGCGCACCGCGTGCAGGGTCCGGTTCCATCGCGTCTCGTCAAAGAAATGGAGAATCATGTGGCCGATGAAGCTGATTCGCTCGCCGGCGCTCTGTTTGTTGATCTGATCCGCAGGGGTCTTGAACGACCAGTATACGAAGAGGGGCCGACCGACAATGTTCTCTCTCGGCACGAATCCCCAATAGCGGCTGTCGAGCGAGACGGTGCGATTGTCGCCCATGGCGAAGTATTTTCCCGGCGGGACGACGAGGTCTTCGCCCTGGATATTTGCCGGGAGACCGACGCTCCAACTCGCGGTAACGTCGCTGCCTTCTGGCGGAGATATCGCGGGGAAGTCGTCGCGATAAGGGTAATAGTCGCTGTCGGTTGGTTTCCCAGCCTGCGGCTCATTTTGTTCCTCTCCGTTGAGGAAGACGATGCCGTTGCGCAGGTGGATGCGGTCTCCGGGGATACCT
The DNA here is from genome assembly GCA_963797255.1 of uncultured Acidobacteriaceae bacterium. GTDB lineage: Bacteria > Acidobacteriota > Terriglobia > Terriglobales > Acidobacteriaceae > JANXZS01. The sequence continues at coordinate 6,517 of CAWCOV010000031.1, read as the reverse complement.
ACGACGCGCTTGACGAGGTAAAGATCGGGCTCGCCCGGCTTGAAGAATACGATGATGTCGCCGCGCTGGACGTTGCGGTAGTGAACCAGCGGCATCCAGTTGGATGGCGGAGCGAGGGCGATGCGGTCTACAAGGACGTGATCGCCGATGAGCAGGGTCTTCTCCATGGAAGAAGACGGAATCTCGAAGTTCTGGAAGATGAATGTCAGGACGAAAAGGCCTACGACCAGTACGCCACAGATGGAGGCGAGAGCCTCGAATGGAGTTTCTTCGGTGGCCTTTGTCGCCGGAATCTTCTGCTCTTCCAATGTTTCGTCCATCGTCTCCTGCAGCGCTTGTGGGGTTCGGTGGACTGCGAAGTCCACGGCGAGATTCAGCCAGACAATCATTCGGACAAGGGCAGCCGGAGCGTAATTGTTCTAACGCACAACCCGGAACATGCGATCCCAGCGGGCAAAACTGACAGCATTGTTTGCCGGAACTTTGTCGTGTCCGAGTCTATCATCCTGCTGCGGTTCTGTTGTCGATGGGCGGCGGAGGGAGAAGTAGATGACGAAGGGCCTGCCGACGATATTCTGCACGGGCACGAAGCCCCAGTAGCGGCTGTCGCGGCTGTGATCGCGATTATCTCCGAGCACGAAATAGCTGCCCTCGGGAACGATCAACTCGCCATTGCGAACTTCCTTGCGCATCTGCATCCACCAGTGCGTATCGACGCCGGGATCGGTGTAGAGGGGCGCGGGAAATTGATCGCGGAATGCATCGCGTTTCATATCTTCGAAGACGGCGTAGGGTTCCTCGACAGGCGCACCATTGACGTAGAGTTGACCGCGCTCAAGATGCAACCTGTCACCGGGAAGTCCGGCGACGCGCTTGACCACGTGATCGGTGGGATCGAGCGGGAAGTGGAAGACGACGATGTCTCCGCGATTGACTTTCTTGTAGGGCAAGACCCAGGACCAATGATGGTCAGGGCCATAAATGGTTTTGTTCACCAGCAGGAAGTCGCCCACGAGCAGCGTACGCTCCATGGATTCCGAAGGAATGCGGAAGGGCTGCATGATGAAGGTGAGGACGAAGAGAGCGATGACGATCAGGCTCATCAGGGACGTTGCTGTCTCCAGAGGACCCGGGAAGATGACGTGGGCATGATGAGTAATCGGACGCACGGGTGCAGCAAGGACAGCGGGGGCCGAGGAGGTCGGCACGGTTACCGGGGCTTCCTGGAAGGTAGGTTCGCTCACAAATTCTGTTTCTCCAGCGCGTCTTGGCTCGGCGGCGGCATCTGGCGCAGCTTTTCAAAGGCTCGCCGCGCGGCCTCCTGCTCTGCTTTTTTCTTCGTCGATCCAATGCCTCGAGCGAGCGCTTTTGTTTTGATGGGCTGATCGGCGAGCCGAACTTCCACCAGAAAACGCTTGCGATGATCGGGCCCGCTCTCACCCTTTACAACGTACTCGGGTGTTCCGCTTTTCTGCGCCTGCAGCCACTCCTGCAGTGCGGATTTGTGATCGCCGATAATGCCATCATTCCTTAGTTTTTGACGAAGTTCGGCGACAAAAGGCGCAATAACTGTTCGATCCACGAACGCCGTTGCGACTTCAAGGCCGCCGTCCAGATAGAGTGCCCCAATCACGGCTTCCATGCAATTAGCCAAAAGTGCAGCTTTCTTGCGTCCACCGCTCTTTTCTTCGCCCCTGCCGAGCCGGATGTAGCTGCCCAGGTTGATTTCTGCGCCCACCTGGCCCAAGTGCTTGCGGCTGACGAGGTTAGCCCGGAGACGGGTAAGTTCTCCTTCATTCAACTCCGGGAAACGGGAATAGAGGGTGGTGGCCACGAGGAGGCCCAATACCGCGTCGCCGAGAAACTCAAGCTGTTCGTTATCAGCAACTTCCAGCTGATGCTTCGCAGGTTTTTTCGCCTTAGAGTTTGCGGAGTCGAGATGCTCTACATTGCTCTCATAGGCGAGCGAGCTATGGGTGAGGGCACGCGTCAGCAGAGATTTCTTGCTGAAGACGTGTCCCAGCAGTGCCTCAATTTCGCTAAGTCCCTCCATGGCCCGTCCCTATGATTACTCTAGAGCAATCCCCGCTTTTTGTTGCAAACGGCTTTTCCGGCGCTTGACCCCATTGAGCGGAGTTGATTGGTCTCATTTTAGACTTTGCACAATAAAGTGTGCAGTACCTGAGAGGCGTCGGCAAAACTACTGGAATCGATAAGTAGCGCTGCTAAGGCTTTGCGGCTGCCGGCGGTTCGCCGCTGGCGGGTGCGGAGTGCGGGACGGCCCATGGCTCCTTGAGACCCTTTTCGGCAGCCTGACGGGTGTCTGCCTGGCCATCGCGGACGGTCAGAGCGGCTTTGTACTCCTCCACTGCTTCGTCGCGGCGGTCGTTGATGTCGTAGATGCGTCCCAGGTAAATGTGCGACCAGGCAAGCATGCGAGGGTCTTTGGACTCTTTTATGGTGTCCTCGAAGCCATCGACAGCCGCTTGCGTGTTGCGATTGAGGATGGCGCAGCGGGCGAGGATGAAGTTGGCGCGGGCGGGATCGGCGCTGTGCTGGGAGAGAGCCTGCTGGGCGAGTTCCGCGGCGGCGGCGGTATCGCCCTTCATCAGCTTCATCTCAGCGAGGTCAAGGCCGCGGAGCTGGCGGGGAACGCGATGAACGACGTCCTGGGAGCCTTCAGCAGAGAAGGGAATGTTTTTGGAACGGCGGATCTGAGCGTCGACATCCATGCCATAGACCATCTCACCGATGCTGTCCCTGATGCTGGCCGGGTCGTTTTCGAAGGGCTTCAGCTGATCGTAGAAATACGCGGTGAGGATGTAGCCCTGGGACATGGCTCTGTTTACAGCCTGCTGGCGGACGGCCTCAGTCTTCTGTTGGTACTCGGAGCGATCGCGATCCACCTGCGCCAACTCGTTGCGGCTGACTTTTGCGGGGGCTTTGAAGACGGGAATGCCGGTATCCATGGTTCGCGCCTCGATAGCGCGCACAATACATTCGATGACGAGCGAAACGATATCGCTACGGTAGGTGTATTCGAGGGGCGCTTCGCGAACGGCTTTGAGCACGGGTAACAGGCGATCGGTCGAAGAAGCGCGCGAGAAGAGCAGCGGCTCGATTTCATAGTGAAGGTAGGTATGGCGCACATCCGACATGCGGATCTGGCCGTTCACAGGTGAAGCTACCACGAGGTAATCCGTCGAATAGACGCGAGCATTCACGCCGCTGGGAGCCAGCATGGGCTCAAGTACCACCATAAAGCGGCGTCCATCGTAGGTGCTGGTGGGCATCTTGAGATAGACGTTGGTGGCGAGGATCATCTTGGTGAGGGGGTCGTGGAGTTTGTTGACCTGCTCATCGTAGGCTGCCTTGTTGGCGAACCAGATTGCGTTGAGGCCGACCTCGTCGGCAAATGTACGCAGCAAGGGAAGCACTTCGACAATCTGGGTTGAATCCGGCGGCAGGTCGGTGACGGGAACGCTCAGTCCAAGCTCGGGCGGAGGAGTGAGATACAGCGCGAGCGAGATGTACTGCGCCAGGTCGCGGCTGCTGCTGGAAAGCCGGTGCTGGGCAATGTAGGCGCAGAGGCCGTCGCGGGCGGTGCGGGCTGTCTCAGAAGCTTCGAGGGCCGCTCTCATCTGCTCGCGCACGCGGAGACGAACGGGATCGGAGCCTTCGAGTTCATCGTCGTAGCCGCAGGCGTTCAGCCCGGCGGCAACGTAGAACAATGCCGCACTGGTCTGCAGGCTGATGGCAGGGCCATTCGGGTCAACCAGCGCAGGCGGCTTGTCGATCATCTGCCTTTGCGCTGGATTTGAGTTGGCGGGCTTGCTGTCGCCGACATCCACGGCTCCCTGGCTGGTGGACGAGGAAGAAGAGGAGGAGCCTTGTGCAGGCTGCTGTTGCGCCAGCAGCGAGGATGGGAACAGGGAGAGGGCGATTGCGCTGGAGATAAGTCCGGCAAACAGGCGTGGAACGAAGGTCCGATGCGATAAACGAAACAACATAGACATGGTGGGAAGCTTCTCTAGTCTATGCAGTGCGGATGCAAGGGTCAAACGGGCGGCTGGCTGTTAAGTCAGCCGCGAACGTCGACACCGGCAAAGCTGAGAACAACGACTCCGCGAACCGGTTGACCGAAGACCCGCGCCGGTTCAAAAACGCTGAAGAGCAGCAGGTTTTCGAGATCGGAGTGAGTTGCTGGGTCGTTGGGACCGGCAACCACGTGGAAGTCATACACCTGTCCCGCACTGTTCACATAGGCCTCGACAACAACGGGATTGTCCCGTTCGCCGATCTTTGCGCTCAGGTCCTGGCTGGCGGAATAAAGGAAGCGGGGCGCCGATGCCATACCGAGAGGCTCATCGCGCGCTTCCACCGGCTCCGGCCGGGCAAACATGCCAACGAGCAAGGCTACGGTTCCTATGAGCAGGACGGTGCTGGCGAACCCGGCGGACGCCTGCAGCAACACGGGCGCAATCGTGTTTTCCCAGGCGAGTTGGAAGCGCGCGAAGTCCCGCTTCGGCGTCTTGGCTCGTTCCTGCGAAATCGCAACTCTCAATCTCAATGCAAGGTCAGCCGGAGCTTTGGCTGGACCGAGGCTCGACAACAAATCCTGCGTTTTACGCCACTGCTGGAATTCTTCGGAACATCCATCGCAGCGATTCAGATGCGCAGCCACCAGTTGCATATCTTTGCCGGTCATTACACCGTCAAGATAGCTGGAGAACTGCCCACGAACGTATCCGCACGCACTCATCTGGCCTCCTCTGGGCACGGAGACAGAGAAATTGTCCCCGGCGAGGAACGAATTGGACGTTGAGCCGCCGCCGCGGCGAAGGATGCTAACCGGCTCTTGAGATGAGCGCGTCCTCTCATCAGCCTTGATTTCACGGTTCCCAGGTTCACTCCCAATATTTCCGAAACCTCTTCGTATCCGAAACCCTCAATGTCGCGCAGGATGACAACGGTGCGGAAGGGCTCAGGGATCTGTGCCAACTCCTGCTCAACTCTTGCACGGATTTCTTCATGCGCGGCGAGTTCGAAGGGAGATTCGTGCTCGTCGATCAACGTGTCTTTGAGAGCAATCGGATGACCTTCGCTGTGCGCCTCTGTCTCAGCCTCAATCGTGACCTCTTGCCGTTGATGGCGACACCACCAGCGCTTTTGATTGGAAGCTTCGTGGATAGCGATGCGATAGATCCAGGTACGCAGACTGGAGTCGCCGTGAAAACTGCGAATGCCGCGGAATATTTTGAGAAAGACTTCCTGGGTGAGGTCGGAAGCGTCGGCAGAGTTCAAGACGGTGCGCGCTATCAGCGAGTAAATGGGCTGATGATAGGTGGCGATAAGCCACGCGTATGCCTCTTCCGAACCAGCCTGCAGTTCGGATACGAGAGCAGCTTCCTGCGACCGAATTTCAAGAACCGTTGCTAGATTTCCCAAGACAATTCCCGCTTGCACTGTAGATGTTCCTCCACGGTAACAGGAATTGGAAGGGCGAAAGTGTGCTTTTGATCACAGCAAATTGATCAAGGCAAACCTTCAGACTTCCAGCTTCATACACTTAGACACCGGTCACCGGGTGAATTGTTCCTGCCCGCCTGTGGAATAGCGGTCCCACGCAGCGTGGAACAGTAAAGGAAACTGGGGCGTCACTGCGATGGAGGTGGGGTGGCCGGGGCCGTAGTGGCCGGAGCAGCCGGTTTTTTCTTCTTCTTGGGCGGGGTTGCGGTTGTCGCAGCCGGGCCGTCGTTGACAACCACTTTCTTGGGCGGGGCCTGGACGGCGGCAATTTGCTCCTTAAGCTGGGAATTCGAGGCACGGAGCTGCACCATCTCTGTGTCCCGGGACGTGGCAGCGTCGAAGATCGATGTCCCGAGAGATTTCTTGGCAGCATCGAGCCGTTGCAGTTCAGTGTCCAGCAGCACGCCATCCTGCTGTGGCCCAGCGAGGCTCGCCGTTTCCGCTACGCGTAGGAGCACGTCATAGAGGGCACAGACATTGCGGTATACCGCGAAGGCTGGAGCAATGGTGGTGGGCGCGGCTTTTGCTGCATCCAGAAGCTGCGGCAGCGTGGTCTTCAGATTTCGCTGGATGGACCCAATATCCGATTGAGTCTGGTCCTTGACCTGGTTAGGGGCCTTCCACTTGGGAACATTGAGCCCAGAGACAGCCTGGTTGAGGCGATCGATCTCGGGCCGGATATCTTCTGTTGCGATGGTGATTGCGGGAGGAGCGGACGCCGCCGCGGCCGGGGCCGGGGCCGCTTGTTGCCCGGTTGCGAAGGGCGAAATGCATGCGAGCACGGTTGCGAGTTGGAGAATCCGGGGATGGGAAGCCGCTGTGGTCCGAGAATTATTCATGCCTAACAAAGCGATGCCGCCTTTCATCGCGCTGTTGCCGCCGCGCGACGCCTCTCTTGGTCGTTTGACGAATTTCACCTTGTCAACGAGAATACTGGAAGTAAGCACATGCGTGGGCCTGTGGCGCAGCTGGGAGCGCGCTTCCATGG
>CAWCOV010000030.1:0-924458 GCA_963797255.1 uncultured Acidobacteriaceae bacterium | reverse complement strand
TCATGGAGAACGCGTTGTGAATGGTCACCGGCTTATGCAGCCGGCCAGCGACATCTTCCTTGGCTGGACCGAGGGAGGGATAGGAGGTCGTCACTACTATGTCCGTCAGCTGCGAGATGTCAAAATCAAGCTTCCCGTCGAAACGTACAACAAGTCAAGGATGACCCTTTTCGTCCAGTGTTGCGGCCACTCCTTGGCGCTCTCACACGCGCGTTCCGGTGACGCTGCAGTGATCAGCGGCTACATGGGCAAGAGCGACGTGTTTGACAAAGTCAGTGGCTGCGTTTTCCGTCGCTATGCTGACCAGAATGAGAAGGACCACGCCGCGTTCCAACGTGCAATTCGCGCTGGGAAAACTTAAGGCAGAATTCGAGGAAGCAAAGTGAGTCGATTGGCGTATTTGTCCATGTCAAGTCGGCCTTGCGAAGCCTTGGGGCGGTCAGGTCCGCGGAGGCAACACTTCTACGCGCTGCGCGATATACTCCGGGCAAAATGAGATCGCATCCATAGAGGAATTGCAATGACATCAGACACGATCATCCGGCTCGCCGCCGCTTCCCGATCCTTCAAGGGGTGCTGCCGATCACGGCCGCGCAGATACCGGCCGAAGTCCTTGCCGGTATCACGCTTGCCGCCATCGCCGTTCCAGAGGTGATGGGTTACACGAAGATCGCCGGCACGCCGGTGATCACCGGCCTCTACACGATGCTCATCCCTACGGCGCTGTTCGCTCTGTTCGGCTCCTCGCGGCACCTGGTGGTGGGCGCCGATTCTGCAACGGCGGCGATCCTTGCCAGCGTCTTGGTGGGATTGCCGCCACCGGGTTCGGAGCAATACCTGGCTTGGCCGGCGTGCTGGCGCTGATGGCCGCGGGTTTCCTGATTCTGGCGCGCATCATGGGCCTGGGATTTCTGGCCGACTTCCTCTCGCGCACCGTGTTGATCGGGTTCCTCACCGGAGTCGGCGTTCAGGTCGCGCTGGGGGAGATCGCCGGCATGTTGGGCTTGGAGGGCGGCGGTCACGGCGCGCTGGGGAAGCTCTGGCACACCTTCAACATCTCGGACAGGCCAACCGCTACGAAATGACGGTCGCGCTTAGCGTTTGGTGATCATCGTCGGCCTCAAGAAGATTTCGAGGAAAATTCCGGGAGCTCTGATCGCGGCGATCGGCGCCGTTGTCGTAAGTTGGGCGTTCGGACTCGACAAGCAGGTGCATGTACTCGGAGCCGTTCCGAGTGGTCTGCCACATCTCGGTCTGCCAACGGTCGACTGGAACTGGCCAATCATGACGACGTTGATTCCAACGGCGTTCGCGATGTTCGTCGTCATCCTGGCACAAAGCGCCGCGACCTCCCGCGCCTTTGCCACGCGCTACGACGAGAATTTCAGCGAGAACACCGACCTGGTCGGGTTGGCTCTGGCCAATATTGGCGCCGGTCTCTCCGGCACCTTCGTCGTCAACGGCAGCCCCACCAAGACGCAAATCGTCGACGACGCCGGCGGCCGCAGCCAATTGTCGCTGCTGGTGATGGCGGCGATCGTCTGCTCGTCCTGCTCTTCCTGACCGGACCGCTGGCGTTTATGCCCGAGTCGGCCTTGTCGGCCATCGTGTTTCTCATCGGCGTCGGCCTGATCGATATCGCCGGGATGCGGAAGATATTCGAGCAAAGGCGATCGGAGTTCTGGGTGGCGTTGATCACCGCGTTGACGGTCGTGATCGTCGGCGTCGAACAGGGAATCCTGCTCGCCATCGCGTTGTCTCTCATCGATCACACTCGTCACGGGTATCGGCCAAAGAACGCAGTGCTCGTGCCAGGCGCCATCGGGCCGCGAACCGGAGCCGGTGGCCACGGCCGCTCAGCCGCGCCCGGTCTGGTCATCTACCGGTTCACGCACAGCTTGTACTACGCGAATTGCCAGCAACTCGCGGCTGAGATCTCGTTTCTTGCGAACACGTACACCGCCGTTGCGCTGGTTCTGCCTCGATGTGTCCGCGATCGACGATGTCGACTTTTCAGCGGCCGAAACCCTCCGGTCGGTTTACGCGATGTTGAAGGCGAAAGGAATCCGCCTGATCGTGGCGGAGGTCATGCAGGACCTCAAGCGCAAGACCGCTACCAGATCAGGGAATTGTTTGGTGAGGATGCTCTCTACGACCAGCTGGAGGACGTGGTGAAGGAGTATCGGCAGAAGTTCAACATTGCTCCTCCAGGCTCAGCGTTCAGACCCGACTCCGGGTTGAATTGATCGGGGGCGTGCTGCAAATTAGCTGGCCACGTTCAAAGTCTCCCGCGGTGGCTTGCGCCACTATTTGCTAGCTGCGGGTAGCGTTCGAACATTTCCATAATCTTCTTCAGTTCACCCTCTGTCAGAAGCTGCGTATTCGACAATCTGGCCCACAGGAGGCCAGTGACAACGAGACAGTGGATATCCGCGAATAGAAAGAACAACCTTCACGGTCCCCAACTTTGCGGATCTAACTGTGGGTTGCCGACGATACAGGAGCAGGCTGGTTCGTTGAAATACCGAGTTTGTTTCCGCAGCCCTCTTCCTGGCGCTCCGGGGCATCGGCGGCCATCGACTCAATCTTGCGCGCATAAAGGCTGATGCCCGGCATCGCACTTAGTCCGTGTACAAAGATGCTAAGCAGTACAGTCACCTCTACAGCGAAACGTATGGTTCCCTCGCCCTTGAAGTGAGTCTGTTGCTCCAGGTAGACGAGGCCGAGAACGATGGATGCAAGGCCACGCGGGCCAAACCAACCCATGAAGACTACGCTGGCCGCGCTGAGACGTGTACCGATGAGCGCGATCGCCACGGTAAGATCCGCACCAGAGTCAGACTTAGAAACGCATATACCCATGACGATGCGGTGAACTGCGGCCAATCTCGCACCATTGCCATCCCGAACAGATAGAACACGGCCAGGTTGAGCACCTGTCCCCATCCCTCTGCGAACTCTACGCTCTGCTGACCCGCCTCCTTGAATTTGATTTGCACCGCCAAGCCGCCGACGAACGCCGCGATGAACATACTCGCGCCAACCGCTTCCGACACAACCAGGCAAAGCAGCGGCAGCGTGACCAGGCCTATTTGTTGGAAGGACTCCGCGATCCACTCCTTGCGGCGCGCGAGACTCAGCAACCATCCCCCGGCGAACCCGATTGTCAGGCCGACAGCCGCGCCAAAGCCGAGCTGTTGCACCATGAACTGTATTAAGCTGCCCCTGCCACCTTCAATCCTGGCGGCCGCGATGGCGATGAAAAACAGGAGGAACGGGACGGAAAGCCCGTCATTGAGACCGGCCTCCACATTCAGCCCCTGGCGGATGCGCATGGGTACGCGCGGGCTGTTTACGATAATTTGTCCCAGACCGGCGTCGGTCGGCGCAAGGATAGCGCTCAGGATTCCCGCTTCCCAAATCGACAGCTGCGGAAACACCAGCCGCGCGATAACCGCCCCCAGAAGTATCGTCAGTAACATTCCTACGCTTAGTAAACGAACCGGCAGGTTTCTAATACTGCGCAAAACATTCAGGTTTGTGCGACTGGCATCCGTAAAGAGCAGCATCACCAAACCCAATTCGGCAATACGAAGTATGACGTTTGCAGTGAAACCTGCTCTCAAAATCCCTTGCAAGGCTGGGAACATGAGCATTCCGGCGCCCGTGAATAAGATGGGCGCGGTGACCATCGTCCGTGCTATGCGCCCAGATAGCAGACTGTAGAAGAAAAGCAAAAACACGAAGCAAGTCAACGGAATCATGGCCAATACCTTCCAACTTCCAGTGTGACCGTTCAACGTCAGACCGGCATGTTAGTTATCTATAGTTTTGTTTTAGATTCTCCAGTGACGCGCATCACATCTGTACGCCACCTAATGTCAAGCACTTCGTTCAAGGGCTGCGAATGCGTTCATCGCCGAGCAGCGCCGTTTCCTTTCCGCATTAGCTCAGAGCCAATCATTCCCAACCCACAATCACTCCAACTTTTCGAGGGGTTCGGATGAGATCCGTGTCTGGGCACCCACGAGTCGCGTAACGATAGCAAACATCAAGCTGACGGATAGGCCGCACATCAGCACACCCGTAACACTTTCTATCGGCCCCAAAGCACGCCACGTGTCTGGGAGCACTACGTCTCCATAGCCGACGCTGGAGTAGCTCGTTGTCGAGAAATAAAAAGACGATTCCCATGATGGAAGACATACCAGGCGATAGAACCACGCCCACAACAAAATCTCCAACATATGCATGCAGATAATCTGACTGATGAATCGCACCAGCAGCACCGCGAAACGTCGTGGTCCAGGGCGCTGAAGGCACTTTACAAAGGTGATCCCTACCCCAACGAATAAGCATGTGCTATCCCGCCGCACTGGAAACTTAAGGTAATTAACACCAGAGCGGTTGCCGCGCCGGCTACTCGAACGAAGGTCATAAGCTCAGTCCTGGTGAAACGGAGATTGGGGTGGCATTGATCACTTTAACCTCTGTACATCGCATGCGCAGTTTATTACCAATGCAGATAAGGCCCCACTCGGCACATCAACTTTCGAGGGCCTTCACCCCAATTCGACGTGTGTTGCTTCGGCTGCCGTGTTCAAACGGCAATATTCTCAGGAATCTGTTAGGGGCGAGGCATCATGGCTTTTAAGAGAGCTGATCGCGGAGGCGAAGGCCATCGCAGAAAATGGATTCATCTATAGCCTGCCGCGGAAATGTCCTCTACTTCACGCCACAATTGCCGCGAAAGCATTGTCTATAGAGAGAAAACATCTTCAGAGAGAAATGTGTTCTCTCTGATGTTCAGCTGGCACGCTCCCGACGCTGGTGCACTCGAATCAGAGCATTTTCTCAGGAATACGTAGACTGATGTAGCCTCTCTTCTTCATGGTCTCTGAACTTCCCCATGCGAGAACACCGCCCTCACCCGCGAAGAGCTTTCTAACTGACTTCTCGCTCATCGCCCAAAGTTCTGCAATCTCTGGCACTGAGTAGTGGCGCTCCAATGCGACTGACGGAAGGGCTGGCTCCGCTCGACTGGCCTCTTTGTAAAGTCCCCTATTCTCATGGTGGAAACTCCTTGGGAGAGGTGATCTGGCCAACAAATTCTCTGTCTTCTTTATTCCCGTTCGGTATCGCTTGAGTTTTGCGAATTTCTGGAACGAATCCTCGGATACGTGCAGGTATGGCAGGTCTTCGGCGATGTTCCGATCTTGACAATATCGCAGCAATAAACCTAAAGTCAAGTTGTAACGTTACAGAATTTACAATTGTAATTTCGTTAGAGGGAGTGCCGTGGCTGCAAAATTACCGCCCCAACAGCCAGTCATCTCCATTCGCATATCGGATGCCCTCCGGTCACGCCTTGAAAAGCTGAGGGACATTATTGCGCTGAAGACCGGGAAAAGTGTCTCGACATCGGAGGCCGCAAAGCAGCTTCTTGAGTCCGCGCGAGACGACCGTCTTGATTTCGTAAACCTGCTCTCGGAGCCAACCAATCCCCTGCTGAGGATTCGGGGCAAATGGGAAGCAAACCTTCCTCTCTCTCTGGGCCGAATGGACATTGGTTGCCTACTACTGTGCGCAGGGCGCGGAGTCCTTCACGGCATCCGAACAGGCTCAGCTTTCCTACGAGTCTTTGGCAGAATATTTTCGAGGCCTTCCTTGCGGCATATTCCATCATTCGGAGACCGAAGAAGTCGCTCCGGGATTCGTTGTATCTGCGAACTCTTCCAGCGGACAAGCAGTGCGAGGAAAAGGGGCTCGAGGAGGTTGGAAGCGAAGACGTTCGCCGGGTTTTGACGCGCACCATTCAGATGCTCAGGAACCCGTCACAAAAGCGGCGAAGACCGATCCTCGCCGTTCGCAATCTCTATACCCTTCTGGACGAGGAGAAGTTCTCAAACATAGAGAAGCTAAACGAGGTGCTCTGGTCGCATTGGGCGGTATTGTGGCGGGTGTGCGCGCGGGGCCACTATTCGCTTCACAGAACGCCCCTGCGGGAAAAGGTGTCTGCTGCGGAGTTAGACGAAGAGGATTTTGAGACAGCGTTCCAGCCAGCATTGCCCTTGCTCGAGGAAGGTGGATACCGCCTCGATCTGGTACGGGAAGAGGGCAATGAATTCTCTCTTCGTTTACATTTTCCCGGCCCCTTTGCCACGCGTTATCCCGTCGTTGGGTACGCGAGGATCGCGGAGTTCCGAAGGATGCTGGAGGATCTGAATCTTGCAGCCTGCTTTGTCCCAGTGGAAGGGCTACTATTTTTCCAGCGCTCGCCGGGGTCGCTGATACGATGTGAGGGTCGTGCTCTTCCATGCGCGCGAAAACGGGATCACTTTTGAATTCCCCACTGGAACACTGGCTGTCGATCCGGAAACTGTATTGCCGGGCTTGGCAGGCTCCTGAAGTGGTCAACACTTGGCAGGCCTTGGGACTTGAATATGGCGAGATGCTAAAGCAGCGGTGCTTCGCACCGGAAGAAGTATGGACACGTCACCCCCAACTTGGGAACTGCGGAGCGCCGAAAAGCGCTTCCAGTTGCACTCAGGTAAACGTGTTGGAACACAAGGAAGTTGGGGCCGCCGTGAATCTTTTCGTTAACGCGCGTTTACGTTTGCGATCTCGAGAAAGTGCTCTTAAGCACCAAGCGCGTAAACGCGTTGAAAAATAAAGGTCTCTCTCCGAGTTCGTGGCAGATGGGGCTTCTGGTTGGTTGTGAGAGGCCTATGAATTGATGTGAAGGTGGATTCTTCATGGATAATCCCTCCCGTCAGAGCCATATCCCGCTCTAAAACTCATGCAACGGATGAAGCCTCGCCCGCCTTCCGGACTAAGACTGTGGCCACGCGACTGACTCCAGAGGAACTGGCGGAGGTCGAAGCCGCCGCCCAACGCGCAGCAAAGCCGCTTGCCGAATGGTTGCGCGATACCGCTTTGTGCGAGGCGCGAAAGCAGCCCGTCGATCCAACTGAGTTGCTGCTGGCGGAGGTTTGGGCACTGCGCTACGCGGTCCTAAATTTCTTCCACGCAGGGAGCTCAGGCGGCATCAGAAGGTAGACAATTGCTACCCGAATCTGTACTTAAAATCCGCGACCAAGCAGACCTTCAAAAGCTATCGCAAAGCCCGCAATCTCCTCGAGGATTTTTACGCGAAGAGGGGGAGATAAAGGAAAAAGAAAGAGCAATGAGTGCGGAACAGTTTTTGAGACGATTTCCGTGGGTGCCTGCGGTCATTTTGCTGGCTAGTTTTTTAGTCTTTTTCTTCTAAGTTTGGATTTTAAAATCCGCTTCTGATCCCTTCTGATCGTCTTTGTCGCGGTGCTCCTTCTTTTGCTTGCCGTCTGGATCTCCTGGCCTCGTAGAAAAACGGCAAGAGGGTGCTTCCCCAAGTTTGGCCACCCGAACGGACCAAAAGAAAGTGGATTCCGTACTTGCAGCGACGGCGTCGGAGGCGAAATCCGCCGCCGGAGACTGCGCCCAAAGAGCCGTCGAAAGTCACCCACTCTCAGGCTGTGCTCCCCGCTCTTCGGTGCACCGGCACAGCGAGGCAAAGCAAGGATATGTTTGGGACAAATCGAAGGGCATCGACTGAACAGAGGTGCGAAGACTCTCGCTCAGAACGTACACCAAATTCGACTGGCTTGCCGGCCGATTACAGCCGCGTATGAAAGGAGCACTCCCATGCCGACCCGAAACCAATATCTGCCAGCCAGGTGCGGACGTACCATGAGCGGGAGTTTGCGTCGGAACGGCAGAACTATTGGAGCCGCGACCAGCAGGGGCATAGTGAGTGGCAGGGCAAGCTGGCCGAGCAGTGGGGTTTATCGGGTCCAGTTGGCAATGAGCATTTCGCCAGATTGACGGAAGGCCAGCATCCGCACACGGAAGTGCAGCTCGTTCGTCATCAAGCCTCTAGAACTTATGAAGGAAAATTTGGCAAGGAAGTGACGAGCGTGGAGCATCGCGCCGGTTGGGATGCCACGTTCTCCGCTCCAAAATCGGTATCGCTCACTGCGCTTGTTGGGGGCGATGAGCGCGTAAGAGAGGCGCATCGGGAGAGCGTCCGCGTGGCACTTAACGAGTTGGAGAAGTACACGCAGGCCCGCATCGGCAATGTTCATGCCCCGGAGACGACAGGCAAATTCATCGCAGCTACCTTCGAGCACGACACCGCGCGTCCCGTGGACGGTTACGCCGCGCCGCAGCTTCATACTCATGCTGTAATTTTCAACGTCACCGAGCGCGACAACGGTCACAGACACGCGCCTTGCAGCCGCAGGAACTATTTGCATCGCAACGCTATGCCACCGCATTTACCGTTCCGAGTTGTCAATACGATCTGCAGGGTTTGGGCTATGATCTGGAGCGCGGCAAGCACGGACAGCCGGAGATCAAGGGCTATACGAAAGAGTATCTGGAAGCCAGCAGCCCGCGCCGGGAACAGATCAAAGACCATCTCCGCGAGATAGGGATAGATGGCGCGGGAGCCGCGCAGGTCGCAGCCCACCGCACGCGAGACAGCAAAGAGCTGCTATCGCCGGGAGAGGTATTGGAGCGGCACCGCGAGCTGGCCGCGCAGTATGGACATCAGGCCGACAAAGTGGTGGTCGAGGCGCGGGCGCATGAACCGTGCCACGTTCGAACCGGACCGAATCGCGCAACAGGCTGTCACCTATGCCCGCGATCATCTCTTCGAGCGTTCCGCCGTGCTGAACCGGCGCGACCTCTGGAAACGGCGCTCAATCGCGGCATGGGTGAGACGACGTATGCCCATATCCATCAGGAGTTCTCGGAGCGGGCCGCGCGAGGCGAGTTCCGCGACGGTCGATCATGCTGGAGCGGCCGACAGTACACCACCGCTACCATGCTTCGCATGGAACGCGAGCTCGTCGCACGGATGCAGGAGGGGAATCGGCGCGGGTTTAGCGATCCCGACGCTGGTCTCGCCGCAAGTGCGCATCGCCACGGAAGATCGCCACCCGGAGTTGAATGCGTCGCAGCGCCAAGCGGTAGACGAAAACTTTCTTTCGCGGGAGAAGGTTGTCGGTTTAGATGGCATCGCAGGCGCGGGCAAGATAACGACTCTGTCCGTGATCCGCGAAGGTGCGGAGGCCGAGGGCTACAGGGTGGAAGGTTTCGCGCCAACGTCTAGCGCGGCGCAGAAGCTTGGGGAAGCAGGCATGGAGATATCCACGCTTCAGAAGCATTTGGTACACGGACAGCAGCCGCATAGCGGGGAGAAACGGCTCTATGTGCTCGACGAATCCTCGCTGGCATCGACCCGACAGGTGCATGAGTTTGTGAACCGGCTCCATGCGAACGACCGTGTGTTGCTCGTCGGCGACCGGCGGCAACATGAGTCGGTTGAGGCCGGGCGACCCTTCGCGCAGCTTCAAGACGCCGGTATGAAAACGGTGAAGCTCGAAGAGATCGTGCGCCAGAAAGAGCCAGAACTAAAAGAGGTAGTCGAGCAGCTTGCGCGGGGTGAAGTGCGCGAAGCAGTCCAGAATCTTGAGCGGCAGGGCCGCGTCCATGAGGTTCAAGGGTGCGACGAGCGCATCGCTGCTATCGCGAAGGAGTACGCAAAATCGCCAGAGAACACGCTGGTGATTTCTCCCGATAATCGCTCTCGCATAGAGATCAACGAGCGTGTCCATGCGGAATTGCAGCGGACCGGCCTCGTCAGCAACGAGGAGCATCGCAT
Source organism: uncultured Acidobacteriaceae bacterium (assembly GCA_963797255.1). Classification (GTDB taxonomy): domain Bacteria; phylum Acidobacteriota; class Terriglobia; order Terriglobales; family Acidobacteriaceae; genus JANXZS01. The sequence continues at coordinate 914,752 of CAWCOV010000030.1, read as the reverse complement.
CATGACGCTAGTGCCGCGCCAAGACCTCACCGGCGCGGACCGCACATGGGCCGCGCGCTATGAGGTGGGCGATGTGCTGCGCTATTCGCGCGCATCGAAGGAGAGCGGCATCGGGAAAGGCGCGTACGCACAGGTGAAGAGTATCGACGCTCCGAACAACCGGCTGACAGTTGAGTTGCAGGATGGCACGCAGCGCACTTACGATCCGCGCAGGCAGCAGGGAGTCTCAGTCTTTCGGAAGGAGATGCGGAGTTTTTCAGTAGGCGCCGCATCCAGTTCACTGCGCCGGCCAACAACCTCAGAGTTGCAAACCGCGAGTTGGCGACCATCGAGAGCATCGACGGAGACGGGCGGCTGCGGTTGAAGATCGACGGTGGGCGTATGGTTGAACTCAATCCGCACAAGCATCCGCATCTCGATCATGGGTATGCCATGACCAGCCACTCCAGCCAGGGACAGACTGCCGACCGTGTCTTGATTCACGTGGACACCGAACTGGGTGCCAAGGATCTGCTCAACAGCCGCATGGCCTATGTCTCAGTCTCGCGTGGGCGCTATGACGCGCAGATTTATACCAACAATGCAGCGATGCTGGCCAGGAACTCAGCCGCGACGTGTCCCATTCCCCCGCCATTCAACAGGAGCCAGCGGCGCACAAGTTAGAACCACAAACCACGCACACAAATCAGATCAGTCAGGGTTTCGGTCTTGGCTTGTGAAGATGCACTCTCACTAACATTCCCGGATAGACGGAGCTTAGCCGAGGCCCTGCCAGTGTCAAGGCCGCGCATCGCGCGCCGCTCTCGCGGTCAAAGAGCCTTGACACCGGCTTTTGCGCCTCGGCTTATCATTCCTCTATTCCGGGAATGTGAAATAAGAAACCGGGGCAGAGCCCGGTTGGACGGGGGCGTTCGCCGCAGTTAAACACGATCACTGGCCGCGACCTTCCGGGCGTTGAACCGAACCCGCAAAAATATGCGATTTTATCGCATATTTTGCACCGCTCTATGTATCTTCGCAGTCAGACGATGCTTCCGGCATATTAGTCCCTGCCCCGATCTAAAGTTACCTTCGCACGGTTTCCGAATTAGTCGTCAATCCGTTCGGCACTTCTAAAGCTCATTGCCGAGGACTGCGAAGTCTCAAGGTTCCCGGCGCAGAGCGAAGGACTTTCTTGTGTGATAATTGTTCTCCTTTGGGAGATGATTTATGATAGATCTGTAGAGGACACCCATGGCAGCCATAATCGAGAACCTGACAACGAATGAGGCGGCGATTGCCGCAGGTGTCACGGTTGCCAAAATCAACAGGATGATCGACAAGCGGATTTTTCCCAAGAAACTCTACAAGACCTCCCTAACCGGACTGTGCGCAAAGACGCCTGTCTGTGGATCGCCTTCTATTTCGAGACTGAGGAGGTGCTAACAGCGGCGGCGCGGGTCAAAACGATGCGCGGCGCACTGGCACACAATCACTCATGGACAGAACTTCGGCACTGCAAGTTCGAAGAATCCCGGACTGTAAAGGTCCTACTGTCCTCGATCTGGGAAGACGTCGACCGCCGCCTGAGCCAGCTGAAGGTCGCCCAGCAGATGGTCGTTGAGGATCCGGAGATTCTCCGCGGCACGCCTGTCATCCGAGGAACACGCATTCCGGTGCACGACGTTGCCAGCCTGGTCGATTCTGGCACGCCCGCTCAAGAGATTCTGGATATCTATCCGAGTCTCACGCAGTCGCAGATCGGGTTGGCTTCGATCTACGCGAAGGCGAACCCTCAGAGAGGCCGTCCTCGGCGCCGGAGCCTGCCAAGGGGCCTCACGGTCTCCGTTTCCAAAAAGCGACTTCGCAGCGCCTCTATCGGAGGCTAGGAGTTTGCATAGAATCCTGATTGACGAAAACCTAAGCCCTTTGCTGGTATCCGACGCCCAGCAGAAGGGCTTTCTTTGCTCGCACGTGAACCACCTCGGAAAAGCAGGCAAGAAGGACTGGGAACTCAAGCGAACCATTCTCGAAGGAGATTGGACCTTCGTAACGAATAACAGCATCGACTTTCGCGGGCCAGCGGACAAACCAGGGTCTGCCGGAGAATACGCGGACGTTCGCCTGCATGCAGGCCTTGTGTGCGTCGACGCTCCGTTTGGGTTGAATCTCGACCTGCAACGTCAGCTTTTCGCACTGATTCTTGACGAGCTTGTAAAGAACGGCGATCTCACTAACCAGTTGCTCGAGGTAGGCGTCAAGAAGGACGGCAGGGTAGAGCTTCGGCGCGTTGCCCTTCCCACGGAAGGAGATGTCTGATCCGGTATCGACGTGTGCCCGCATACTGGAGGCGGTTCCTCCAAATGGCCAAAAAGTGCGACTGGCGAAGGTTTGAGGTCTCCGACTGTACGATCGCGCAGGACAGATCGAAGCATCTCAGCCCGCGAGACTCGGGTCGAGCTACTACGAAACCCTTGCACAGGGCCGAACACGGCGAATCAGCTTGGGTGATATTTCCCGTGATTTTCAGAGGCCGACTGTACGATAACTGTACGATGGACCCGGCGAACAGGCATTTTATGCCCCTTCGTCATTTATTAGAATCAGCAACTTAAACATGGGCAAGACCCCAAGAAAGTTCGACTCCCGCCGCCTCCACCAACACCTAAAACCCAGATTGGGCTCTACTGACTGTCCTCTTGAGAAATCTGCAATTGTGCAACCAAGGGAAGTGGGAGATGGCTCTCACCGAAGGGGTGTACCACGGGCGGGCGGCGCAGAGCCCGCACCGTCATGCGTCCAGCGTCAAACATGCCATAAATGATATTGGCTCGCCAGATATCGCTCCGAAAAGTAAGGATTCCCCGCCGCAGATAGCGGAATACGTGATTCCCCGGCTTGAAGTGGCCGCCGCCTGAGTTCGCATTAAGCTCGGGATTGCGGGGTTCGCATTTCCTCAATTGAATGACGGCAATGGAGCCGTCGGTCCGCATCCAGTCTCCGGTAGAATTTTGAGTGAACGTGGGGCTTTCGGGACGGGCAACATAGCTGACTGAACTGATGCATCCGGCAAATTTGAGATCACGAATCACCTTGGCACGTTCTTCGTCGATGTCCGGCGAAATATGGTGTAAAAAGCCGCGGTACTTAACGGAGAGGATCGCGCTGGTATCGCGAGTGGAAGAACTGACCCAGGCCGAGTCAATTGACCCTTCGATCGGCCGTTCCCAAATGCGCAGATGGTCACGCCGACCGTAATCGTTTAGACCCTTCTGCCAACTCATGTCCTGCGGTTTGCCATCCAGCAGGAAAGTCTTCATCGGCTGCTGCGCGTATCCGCTGTTGTTCAACAGTGCATAAAGACTGCGCGCAAACGAACGCTTCGATACTGGATCGCTGGTGTGCCAACCCGCCTCAAGAAATGCTGCTTGTACTTGCTGCCGCGATCCAAGGAATACCAGGTTAATCAAGTCGGCACTCACGGATTTCGTGGTCGTTGTGCGTTCTGGCATCTCCTGGATCCACTCATCGAGCTGGGACGTATCAAATGAGGCCGCATCATTCGTCGTTGCCGCCGGGATCGCGAGCGAGGAAACCGGGGTCTTCAGCTTCAGGCGAATGTCGGTACCCACTGGATAGTAAATCTCTGGTTCAGGAAAAATCGGAAAGGTCGCCTTGTAAACTATCAATCCCAAATCGGAGTAGGGATTCAATGTGGGCATGTGAATCAGGCGGCTGTTGATTCGGCCCTGAAAAGTGTCGCTGCTGAGCACGCCGCGGATAACACCGTTCTTCACCTGCTCGCGCGCGTTTTCCACTTCCTCCACTTCGGCCGACATCTTGACGATTGAACCATCGCTCACGATCGCTCGATTGAATTCAAGCTCAAGCGCCGCGGTCTCATGACGAATGCCCCATCCCACCTTGCGCTTGGAGCGAACCACGCCGTCGATCGTCGTGCCCATGGGCAATAGAACGTCGTCGCCACAATCGACATCCTGCGTCAGAACCGCGTGTACCGCATCACCTACGTGGGCGGTATAAGTAGAAACCGGACTGGAGAGTCGGATCCAGAGCGACTGGCCTTCGGGCAGTTGATCACAGCCCAGCGCAAAACTCGCAGACGCCAAGAAAAATAGAAGTCCGAGGCCGCAGCCCGGACCCAGCGGGATTCTCAACCTCAACGAGCGCCTTCCCAAATCTGACTTAGGCGAGGTTGCCAGGAATCTCTCGGACAAAACAGCAACTCGGAATAAGAGGTAGAGAAATGCAATCCCATTCTAAAATCGTCTCATCGGGATCGTTCTTTGTCCATCTCTTCGTCCCTCCCAGCAATTTAGCCTCCGCACCTGAGCGCCTTGCAGCAAATCTGCCCTCGGGTCCGATGCATGCCGCCGATGCTGGCTTTTCTTTGCCGATTAGCCTCTCTGCGCAGGATCAATCGCCCAGACAGATGTCCAAAGCCCTGGCGGTCGCTACTGCCTCGCCATCGAGGGGCACAAGTTTTAACTTCTCGATCGCCACAGCGAGAGGTACAAAGCGGATTCGCGGCGGTTGGAGTGCGACCATAACTCCGTTCTCGCCCTGGGCCAGGGCCGACACTGCAGCTGCACCGAACGACAGACCCAGGATCCGATCAAAGGCAATCGGGGATCCTCCACGGAGCAGATGTCCCAACACGAGCGATCGCGTTTCTCTTCCTGTGGCCGCTTCAATCTGCGCCGCAATTTGTTCGGCTACTCCGCCCAGTCGCTCCTGTCTTCCCACCTCCCGCGCCATCACTGAGACTTCTCCACCAACCGGTTTGGCGCCTTCAGCCACAACGATGATCGAGTAAGGTCGATTCCGCGAGCGGATGTGTTCAGCGAGTTTGTCCATACTATAGGGCAGCTCTGGTATCAGAATGGCGTCGGCGCGGCCGGCAATCCCGGCGTTCAGCGCGATCCAGCCCGCGTAGCGCCCCATTACTTCAATCACCATAATTCGTCGATGTGCGTCCGCTGTCGAATGCAACCGGTCAATGCACTCGGTCGCGAAACTGACAGCCGTTTGGTAACCGAAAGTAAGGACTGTCGACTCCAAATCGTTATCGATTGTTTTTGGTACACCAACTACACGCAGGCCTCGTTCGTAAAACGAGTTGGCAATGGTAAGACTGCCATCCCCACCAATCGCTATGAGAGCATCCAGGTTGTGCTTCCGGAAGCCGGCCATTACTTCCTCTGACCTGTCTTGTTGAACCTGAACTCCGCCCTGGAGCGACTCCGATACCTTGAACGGATTGCCCTTGTTCACAGTGCCGAGTATTGTTCCGCCGAGATGACTGATGTTTCGCACGCGATCCGGAGTGAGATGGATCAAGCCTCCGTCTTCGTAGTTGTCAGGATCAAGAATCCCTGAAAAGCCTTCGCGAATTCCGTAAATCTCCCATCCCAGCTTTGTGGCGGCTAACGTGGCCGCCTGAATTACCGCATTCAAGCCGGGTGCATCTCCGCCTCCGGTATTGATGGCTATTTTGCGAATCATTACCCACACCTTTCCGGGTTACTTCTCAATATCAATTCCATTCTTGTGGACCCCCGCAATATTAACTCAAACCATTGAACGATTGCCGAGACCGCATCCCATCTGAGAAGAACATCGAAGATCGTTGGGACCGATCCCAACAAAGCGTGACGTGTCGTATCCTTGTGAGTTCAAGAATTTGCCGGATACTGCCCGGCCCGGAGCAAATGTGAAGAGATCGCTTGCTTTGAAAGCTGTTGCGGTTGCCCTTCTCGTCCTGCCATTCTCGTTCGGTATGCCAAGCGTGTTCGCGCAGAATAAATACTTCACAGACTGGCCTGAGGGAGCCGATCCCAGGGTAGTGGGAGACCGGGTTTCTCAGCATTTTCTCGAGAGTCCCCACCAGGAGGCTGTGGTGATGTATCCGGAGGTTTGCATCTGGTATGGCTCACTGGCGTACTCAGATGTGGTGGGCGACGCGGCGCTGCGAACAAAGTTGCACGCCCGCTTCCAGCCATTGCTCACACCGGAAGGCAATCACCTCATCCCCGACAAGGAGCACCTCGACTACGAGATCTTCGGCGTAGTGCCGTTGCAGATGTCGATTGAGAATAAGGACGAGGAGCTTCGCAAGATGGGTCTTCATTATGCGGACCGGCAATGGAGCCACCCTCAGCCTGATGGTCTTTCAGGACAAACGCGCTACTGGATCGATGACATGTTCATGATCACGATCCTGCAAGTGGAGGCGTACCGCGCAACGGGCGATCACAAGTACATTGATCGTGCAGCAAATGAAATGGTGGCCTATCTGAAGAAGTTGCAGCAGCCTAACGGACTGTTCTATCACGCTCCGGATGTGCCTTTTTACTGGGGCCGCGGCAACGGGTGGGTGGCGGCCGGAATGACTGAGATGCTGCTGTCTCTACCGCAAGACAATCCAAACCGTTCGCCGATTCTGGATGGCTATCGCAAGATGATGGCAGAGCTTCTGAAATATCAGGGAACAGATGGGATGTGGCGGCAACTCATCGACCATCCTGAATCCTGGACAGAGGCTTCAAGTACGGGGATGTTTACTTTCGCGCTGGTAGAAGGAGTGAAACACGGATGGTTGGATGAGACCACGTACGGTCCTGCTGCTCGAAAGGGTTGGATTGCACTGGCAGGCTACGTGGATCAGAACGCAAACGTAACCAACGTTTGTGCGGGCACGAACAAGCAAAATGATTATGCCTACTACATGGCGCGGCCGCGCAAGACTGGAGACTTCCATGGCCAGGCACCGGTGATGTGGGCAGCACGCGCATTGTTGGAGAAGTGATATTGTGCGCGCATATTTATTGGCCGCCGCGATTGCGCTCATTTTCCCACCCTTTATCGAGGGGCAGTCGTCCCAAAAGACGCCTGCGCTCTCTATCGCGCATGCGGCGATGCGAGTTTCTGATCTCTCCAAATCTCGGGAGTTTTATCGAAAGCTGGGCTTTGAGGAAGCCTTCGTGCTGGAAAAGAAAGGATCGCCCACCGAAGTATTTGTCAAAGTGAACGACCGGCAGTTCATCGAACTGTACCCTCGCGAGATGAATACGCAGGCTCCTGGCTTCATGCACGTCTGTTTCGAGTCATCCGGTATCGAAGGCCTGAATCGCATCTACAAGGAACGCGGCATAATGACTACCACGGTAGCGCGCGGGAGTGCTGGGAATTTGTTGTTCTCCATTAAATATCCTGCCGAGCAAGTTATCGAGTTTACGGAATACATGCGTGGCTCCATGCATTCGAATGACCGGGGCAAACACCTTGGTGCGAATCGAATCTCGACGCACATTGTGGGCGTTGGGATGCCTACGGAAGCTGTTGGGGCCGTCGTCAACTTTTACGAAGATAAACTTGGGTTCCGCCGCGCAACATTGTCACATGGGAACGATATAACACTGTTGTTACCGGGAGTATCGGGCGAGATGGTTGAGATAGTGCCCCGCGGACAAGCTTCGGGATTCACGATCTTCTTCTCTGTCTCAGATGTTTCACAAGCGAAATCAACATTGAGTAAAGCGCATCTGTCCGTGGATAAACACGACGACGCTTTGTCGATCATCGACCCAGACGGAAATCGCATCGTCTTCGTGAAGAACTAAACCGGCGATTGGTTAGTCACTCCTGATTCTTTGGCCAACCTGATAGAAACTCTCGCGAGAATCTAGAAATCAAAGTCACCATCGATTCGGAACAACCGCCCGATGGAGTTATAGAACGCACCATAGTTTGGAGAAGGAGAGTACTCCTGCACATCGCGAGGGTTGAAATGGTTGATCACATTGTAAAAGGTCACTCCGGCACGAAACTGAATTCGGTGACCATGGAATTTGAAGTCGACGGGATACTGAAGCTTGGTATCTAGTGCAAGGAATGTCGGAAAACGCCCCGCCTTATTTTCCGCGCCAATATAGTTCCAATTTTGGTCGAGGCGGGAAAATGGGAAGCCCGTGTGCACATCCAGGATCGGAACGAAGTCGAGCTTATAAGGGAGGCCGATCACGTCCCAGAACAGGCCGCGGTTCGGTGCATCGGAAGACAACGTGCCAAATTGATTGGCGCGAATAAGGGGATAAGGAAAATTCCCAAAGAACTGGTTGTAGTCATTGAGTTCGCCCTGCGCATTCGAACGCACATAACTGGCGAATACCGTCGAGCGTTCATTGACTCTCCATCGCAGCATGGCAAGATACTCGCGATACGTTTGCTTACCTGAGTTCAACAACAATAGCTTTGCGTTCTCGCTCGACAGCCGGACCGGGTCTACGTAGAACTCGCGATAGACGCGACGGTCTTCATAGCCGAATCGAACGAAAACGTTGCGTCGAAATTCGTGATCGAGTTGCAATGTCCAACCCAGGCTGTAGGGCACATGCAACGCACTATTCCGATTCGCAACTGCGTGGGTGAAGGTTGCCGGCCCGTTGACAACGGTGTGGCCATCGCTCGCGTAGCTTGTGATGGTTTGTGCCGGGAAGTCTTTGAATACTGCAACATTGAGCGGGATCTTATCGAAGAACACGCCGAATCCGCCACGGATAGCAGTGTTGTTACTTCGGGTCGGCGCGAAAACGAAACCTATCCGGGGCGCGATGTTGACCGCCTCAGAAGAAAGGCTATCGTTGTCGAATCTCACTCCGATGTCCAAAGTCAAGGCGCGATTCACCTGCAGGTTGTCCTGAATAAATAGAGCAAATTCGTTCTTCCCTTTCTGCGAATGTGGCGCAGGCACAAAGTCGATCCTGCTGCTCAAGGTAGTGTCCTGACGTAGGACGTCAACAGGGATGTTCTCTACGGCGCCATCATACGAGGAGTGCGCATAGGAGTATCCGAATGTGAGCAGGTGCTTGCCCGCGTGTTCGAGTGGCCTCACGTGAAAGGCTTGTGACCACTGATAGAGCGGCGTGTTTCGTTGCTGTTGTTCGAAGTAGCTGCCGGAATTCTGCGGGGGAAACAAGGTCATCTCTCCCGTGTACGTTGAGGAATATATTCTCGTATTAAGTCGCTTTGCGGAAAACAAGGTTTGGACAAATCCGCCGTTGGCCAGAATCCAGCGATGGGTGATCGAAAGAAAATAGTCGCGCAGCCGATTATTCGCCGTGACAGGCTCCGGGTTGAACGTATTGATATTTGCGTAATCCGTATTCTGCGGATCCAGTGCCAGCACCGCGGTGAACCGATGGCTTGGCGTAGGAAGCCAATCAAGTTGCGAGTATGTATTCACCTTCTCAACGATGCGAACGTTGTTTGGGTTTGGCAGCGAAGGTACCGTGACGGTGTCGTAGCCATATCCCAATGACTGAAAGATGAAGAGTCTATCTTTCCTTAGGGGGCCGGCAAACGTCAGGTGTGGCGATGCGCTCTCCACTCCGTGAGTGTGGCCATCAATCCATCGAAAGCGCGGTACCGGATCTTCAAAGAGCCATTTCCACTCGTCTGTGCCACCCCGAGTGCTCAGGTCCACAACGCCGCTGGCGAATCGTCCGTACTCTGACGAGAACGGATTGGAAAGCACTCTCACCGATTGAACCGCAACCACCGGTAAGCTGAGTGCGGCCTGTCCCGTGAAGGGATCGGTGACGCTTGCTGAGTTCACCAGCGTATTTGCCTGGTTAGTGCGGCCTCCCTTGATGCGAATGAGGCCATCGAATCCGCGCACAACACCGGGAAGCAATGGGAGGGCATCCTGAAAATCCTGATTGACACGCACGACGGACTTCAAAATGTCTGCATTCAGTTCCGGAGCGTTGCCGGAACTGCTGGTCAAATCAACGCCTGAATTCTGGGCGTTGACCTTCACCGTCTCCGTTTGACCTTGCGGAACCAATTGGAAGTCAAGCTTTTCCGGAGCTCTTCCGTCGAGAGTGAGATGTTTGGTAAGCGGCGTGAAGCCCGCGAGAGAAACGGTGACTTCGTAATCGCCTTGCAGCACACCGGTAAATGTATATGTCCCAAGCTCGTTTGAAACCGTCGTGGTTTCGTTGCTCGTCTTGAGATTTTTCAGGGTTACGCGAGCGTTGGGCCAGATGGATTGCACCCGGTCCGCGCCAATCGTGAAAACCGTGCCGCTTACCGTAGTGGTCTTGGCCTCAAGGGTCAAATGGGATCCGAGTGCGAAGAAAAACGCTACCACGAGCCGGATGGCCGTCGCCGTCAGTTTCAGGCGTTCCCGGCAGCTTGGTAGGCACATTGCAGGACCCCTCTGCAGCGACGAGCATGCGACGCGAGTATACGCTGAGAAGCAACTCGCGGCTGCCTGCGCGAACGCACCCCTTGGAAGACATTTTGGCCGAGCTAAATCCGCGCCGGGCGGTTCTCTCTATTCCGCAAACGCGAAAGGCTTCGGTTCTGTCTATTGTGCCATCGCCGCGTGTTGACGAGGAACTATGAATGCCCGCTTGTTCAAAACATGAACACGGGGATGTCTGCAAAACGAGCGCGTAAAGAAGAGGAACTTGTTTTGGGAAAACAAGATTCCTCTGCGTTTGTCGGACCCAGAGGCATTACTCCGCGCGCAGTGCAGTCACCGGATTGACCGTTGTGGCCGTGCGAGAAGGCAGATAGCAGGCCAAGAATGCGATGGCGACAATGCCCACAGTCATTCCGATGTAAGTCAGAGGATCAATCGGGCTCACATTAAACAACAGAGAAGACATCAAGCGCATGGTTGCCGCAGCGACGATAAGGCCACACACGATCCCAATTCCAGTAAGCCACAGCCCTTGCTTCACAAACATGGCGGTGAGGGCCTCCCTCTGTGCGCCGAGTGCCATGCGGATGCCGATTTCCCGCGTCCTCTGAGAGACTGAGTAGGATATGACGCCGTAAATGCCGACGACACCAAGAAGAAGCGCCATGCCTCCTGCTACGCCGAGAATCACCAACGTGAACGATGTGCGGGCCATGGACTTCGTGTAGAAGTAACCAACGGTGTGAACATCGGCCAGCGGCAGATTAGGATCGACAGACCATACGACTTGCTGAATTTCCTTCAAAAGCGATTCGGATCCGGCGCGAGGCGTGCGAATGGCAACGGCGACATTTCGTTCTGTTCTCTCTTTTTGACCCTCGAAACGATTCATCAGGATGGGCCAATAAACAGCAGTGGGAGCAGGATTGTTTACACCGTCATCATGCATATTTCGCGCGACACCGATGATCTCTCTCCAGTCGTCGGTATCCCCTACGCGTATGCGTTTTCCGATCGCACTTCCGGTATCGTGCCAATACTGCTTCGCGAAATTCTCGGAAACGATTGCTACAGGCAGTCTTTGATACATATCGGACCAGGTGAAGTCTCTGCCAGCCAAAAGTGGCGATCCCAGCGTCGCAAAGAATCCCGGAGAAATGAATTTGAATCGCTGTAATGGAGGAAGCTCTCCCTCTTTGTACACGTGGTCCTGGGCGGCGACAGGATCGTTGGAGTTGTATCCATCCATCGGTATCGCGCTGGAGAGTCCAACGGAGGCTACTCCGGGAAGAGCTGCAAGCTTGTTCAAAATCGATTCTTGCAGACGCACGATTTTTTCACGTTCAGTATCCGGAATCTGCGACTCTGGAACGAAGAACCGGAAGGTTTGGATCTGGTCTCCTGCGACGAATCCGGGAGACACATTAGTGAGCGCACGAAACGTGCGAATCATCAGGCCGGAACAAATAAGCAATACCAGGGCGAGAGCGACCTGAACAACGACGAGAGCATTCCGGGCACGATGCTGCTCGCGGCTTTGGCTGAGCGAACGTCCACCCTCACGAAGGCTGGTATTAAGACGGCCACCTGCATATTTGATCACCGGGATAGAACCGATCAATAAGCTCGAGAACAAGGAGAGCGCAATCGTGAACAACAGCACGGGTATGTCAATTCCGATTTCGTGAATGCGCGGCAGGCCCGTAGGCGCTATCGCGACCAACACTCTCAATGCCGCAAACGCGAGTACGAGTCCGAATACGCTGCCCACGACTCCGAGTATGACGCTTTCAAGCATCAGATCCGCAGCAACGCGCCTCCATCCCGCTCCTAATGCTGCGCGAATCGCAAGTTCCTGACGCCGTCCTTCTACCCGCACCAACAAGAGATTTGCGACATTCGCGCAGGCCACCAGAAGCACCATGCCGATAGAGATCATCAGCACCCAAAGAACATTTCCGACGTCGCCCACCACATCTTTTTTCAGCGGCCTCAAGTTGGGTGAGATTTTGGCATTTTCGAAAATCTTCGGGTTGAATCCTTCGGGTGCGGGAAAACTCTTAATGGCGATTGGAAGCAGCCGTGCCAAATCCGCGTCAGCCTGGGCCATTGTCACTCCCGGCTTCAAACGTGCGAGTGAGCTCTGACTAAAATTCCCAAGCTTGGTCTTGGAGCGATCCCATTGAAACGGCAGGATCACGGCCGCGTCCTCTTGATCCAGGAAATGAAATCCCCGCGGCAGGACACCAATAATCTCGCGAGGTTTTCCGTCTATCGTGATCGATCGGCCAATGGCTGAATTGCTTCCACCGAACTTCTGCTGCCAATAGCCATAAGAAAGCAGCACGGTTTCAGGGGAGCCGGGCGAATCGTCCTTGCGGTTAAACAGGCGCCCGAGGACCGGCGACACTCCGAGGATAGGCAACGTTCCGTCCGTGACGTCGAGCCCGCGCACATGCTCGGGTTCTCCTGTGCCCGTCACACTTAACGAGTCGCCGGAATACACGCCGATATCCTGCAGGGTTGTGCTCTGCTCCCGGTCAATGAAGTAGATGAATGCCCCCATATTTATCTCTGGCAGCCCTATGCCGGGAGCTTTATGCCAAACACCAATCAACTGCTCCGAATGAGGATAGGGCAACGGCTTCAGGAGCACTCCCTCGAGCACGCTGAAAATCACCGTATTTGCGCCGATGCCAATAGCAAGCGTTATGAGCGTGATCGTCGTGAATAACGGTGCTCGGCTTAGCCTCCGCCCGACCTGCAGGAGTTGTTCAACAATCTTTGCCATGCGACACGCCTTTCCACTCACGGGGGTTCGCGAGCTTCGTCTCCTGTGATACGGAGCCAGGCAGCAGATCGTTCCGAACCTTTTCTCTATTTGCGAAACGGAGGAATGTTCAGGGGGTTCCGGCATTCAAACTATTGGAAGCAAAGGTAGGATTGGCACTCTGAATCGACCACATTCTCTTGTACGAGAATTATGGCGAATCTTATTTGGGCTGGGCATCCAGGAGCGGAGAGGAGTGAAGCTTCTGCGCGGCCCGGTACCAGGTCAGTTCCCTTGCTCGATAGGGTGCATTCTTTGACAGAGATTCCCTCAGCTTCGCATCGGTCGCAATCGATATCATTGCGTCCGCCAGCGACCGGATGATTGCTTCTTCATCCTGTTGTCCAGCTTCAATTCGAAATCCGCATGAGGGGGTGACGATTTCTCCCGGGCCGCCCAGTTTCAGACAAATGACTGGTAATCCTGCGGCAAGCGATTCTAGAACTACCATGCCGCCGGAGTCGTGAAGACTGGGGAACACGAACGCCACATTATTCCCGTATTCCTGCTGGATACTCTCATGCGGCACAGCCGGAAGCCATTGCACGCAATCTTTTACGCCAGCTTCGTCTGCGACTTGCTTAAGCCATGCCTCTTCACTCCCTTTTCCGATGATCTTCATGGAAGCCTGTGGCAACTGGGTGCGGACCAGCGCCAGTGCACGAAGAGCAAGGTGTACACCCTTCCAATAGATCAAGCGACCGATGAACAGGAATTGCGGCTTCTGCAACGCGACTCGGGCAGGTTCCTGTATCTCAGATTCGGTAATACCAATTGCGGGAAGCACCATGCACTTGCGATGAAAGCGTTGTGGGATCTTCGCTAACGTGTCAGCCGTTGTGCACGCGATCACCGTGGCCCTGGAAAAGGTGTACAGCATCATGGGGTCGTATGAGGTAAGGGCGTTGCCAAGCTCTCTCAAAGTTTCTGTCATTTGACCGGCGCGTGGAACGCCGCGACGGAGTTGCGCTGGCATCGTCTCTCCACCGCCGACAGGACCGAAAATAAAAGGGATCCCAAGCCCACCCATGAACGACGGTTGGCGAAACGATGCGAAAGTGCTGTGTTGAACACGATCAAAGGCTTTCGCCGAATGCAATTTCTTCGCCAGCCGGTATGCGCCTATCTGCCACAACAAATAATAGAGGTAGATTCCACCCGGCCAGAACTTCCATACCCTGGTCCATTGTGGCAGATCGTAATAACTAACATTGAAGGGCAACGGCTCAACGGCTTGGAAGGCATCAATCGAAGGTTTATTGTTGCTCCGCGTGATCAGGTGCACGTCGTGACCCTGATCGATGAGAGATCGAGTCCAATTCCAACCCACCGCGGGTTCAGAGCCTTTGTTCGGCTCGCATGCATAGGCAGACAAGAGAATCTTCATGGTTGAGTTTGGAAAGTCGGCCAGATATGCCCTCTTCACCTTCACTCAGCAAAGACGGTCATAAAGAAGAGGATAGCATCGTCGCGTAGACGGATTGATGTCATGAGACCAATGAAAGTCCAGGCGGCGAACAAACAAAAGGGTTCGCGCTAATTCCTCCGCGAACCCCTTGCGTTTCTTTGATTATTACGAACCACGTGCTACTTCTCGAATCGTCCCAACTCTAAGGATGAACGGCAACTGAAACGGTCACGCTATGCACCCGATCTCCACTATTTGCATAGATCGTGATCGGGACTGTCTGAATGGTCGCCGATGAAGATGCAGTCAGGGTGAGCGCAGAGACGCCACCAACCATATTGTTTGACTGGAAACTGGCCGAGACACCAGACGGCAATCCTGATGCCGCCAAAGTGACCGTACCGGATCCGAACGAGTTTACCCGGAGTGCCACCACAGCCTTGCCGGACGACATCGTGTAGCTCCTGTTATCCGTGTTCACACTGAAATCCTTGAAAGCGGAAACTGGCGCCACACAGGAGTTGCTGGACGAAGACCAGGTTGAGGCAAGATCCTCGCCCGTTTCCAGTTGCCAACCGGAAAGGTCAGCCATTTTCCCATTTGGCAGCTTGAAGGATTTCGGCAGCGACGAGTCGTACCAATTGTTGTGATTCGAAGTCAGAGAGCTTGCAAAAGTAGACCAGTCACTTCCGGTCATGTACGTTCCGAAAACATATTGTCCCGGGCCTGCATCTTGGACGGTGTTGCCGCTAAGACTGAGGTTGTGACTGATGATGTTGTACGTCTGTCCCGTCTCCCAATCCTTCGCTGACCTACCGCCAAGCTTGCCAGCCAGGTAAATCTGAGCCTGAACTTTCACAATGTTCGTGCCGCCATTGTTGTAGAACACATTGTTTGAAGCGGTGATGTTTGAGGAATTGATGATGTTCAGACCGAGACCGCTCGAGCACAATTTGCTGTTGGTCAACGAGATCGGGCCTTCATCCACCTCAATCTGCAGTCCTGCCAACACATTTTCCGCCAGCGTCGCATGATCGATACTTATGTTTTTGCTGTCAGTATCGAACCACAAACCTTGTGCCTGGTTGCGAAACGAATAGTGATTGGTAACAGTGGTCCCGTGCATATACATAAGCTTCGTACCGCCCATGCCCCAGTCGTAAAGAGCACCCATCGCTCCACGCCAGTTGTTGTAGTCGCTCTCGTTGGCGTTGAACAACGTGCTCAAATCCGTATTGCCGGCGAAGCCTACGCCGCCGTTATGACTCGCAACCGAATTCTGAACCGTGATCTGCTTACTGGAGTTAATTCCGATGCCGCCCCAGTTATTCCAATTTGCCTGTATCTGGTCGAGAAGAATATTTGTGGAATTGCTGATGGTTGCGCCATTGCGGTTGATGCAGGTGGCCGCATGCTCAAAAACCAAACCCCTGAGGACCACATTCGTGCGTCCATTCATGGTCAGGGTTTGGGGACGAACGGCGGCTTCGACCACCGCCGAATTCATATCAGTCGACGAGGACGGCCAAATGTGGATCTCATTTGCTCCCTCATCTACATAAAACGTCCCGGCACGCAGCGCTGAGAACGACATGACCTGAGTGAGCGGAACGCCATTCAGGAAGATCATCTCTGTTCGCAATACAACTCCGGAGAAATTTGTAGGCCAACCCGAGGGTATGGCGCAAGCGCCGAAATTGTATGTCCAGGAGTGCGTGTAAATAGATGAGTTATTTGTGGTGTGGTACCAGTTCGTCAGCACATCGGACGCAGCGATAATGGCCCCGCCAATCTGGGTGGCCTGAAATGTCATCGGAGCACTGGTTTGGTTGTAGCTGGAGGAGATATTGACTGCTTCTCTGTAAATTCCCGGATTAATGAGGACTTTCGTGCCGATCGACTTTGTATTGTTTAGTTTGGCTTGTGTGACGGCTGCCTGAATTGTCCTGAGAGGCAAGGACTGTGTTCCGGAATTGCTATCTGAACCCGATTTCGCGTCTACGTAAATAAAGGTTGTCTGGTTTTCGGTAACGTGCGCCTGTGTAAAGGCTTGGATCCCCGGCAAGGCCAGGGTCGACACAAATAGTGCAATGAAGAGTTTCGTAAACTGCATAAGCGCCTCAGTGGTGGAAGGGAGTAAGTACGGACTTCCTGCTGATCGACGCTCACGTGTTGATCTTGACGGCGAAACGAATGATTCCACGTCAGATTGGTATTGCTAGCCACCATTGTTGGTGTACCTGTATACACGTCGCGCGACCTTTTCAGTACTTACCAAGTAGGCAGATTATGCATTACCTATTTAGTAAACAGAATGTCCGGATAAATCGAAAAAGCAAAGGCAGATTTACGTTCAAGAATTCACTGAATATTTTCAGTCATCCTATCAGCTATTAACCAGATGTCTAGTATTTTCCTAGTACATAGCTGCAATTTATAGCTGCAATTCTTCTCCTTAATGTCGAAACAACAGGAATTTTCCGATTTCCCAAATCATGTACCAGACTGCGGATCCCACTAAAGCGCTGATCAGGATCGCTCGGATCCCACCAAGAACTGGCTTTTTCCTGGCTACCCGAAGTTCTTTATCGTGCAAAGTACTGGTTGAAGGGGATGTCACGGTGAAGGGCCCGATAGAGGCAATTTGGGGGTGCGACGCCAACTGCACAGATTGATAGCGCATTTAACCTAAACCCTCTCTTTTCCTATTGTTGGGAATTCTCGCACCGTTCACGTGGAAGGGAAACTACACTTTGGTGTTAGGATTAATGACTTACTTGTAAACCCATGATTTATATACGTTTAGGTAGAAATTACCTTATGCGGGAGTGAGTTGCGGCAAAACGCGAAGATCAATGGGTTGTTCGACGGATCATCAGAATATCCAACCGATGACCTGTCATCGGCGAACCATAATCTGAGACACAAGTATTTTAGATACTTAAGCTTATGCGCTTAGCGTCGATGCAGATCCACGAGCATTCTGATCTGTTTCAGGGTGTAATCCGTCAGGGTTTGGTCTTTATTTTTCCAATCCATGCAGAGAACGCGGAGTAAATAATGCATGGTTAATGCAGGCAAAGCTTCCATTGGAATTGAAAACTTTTGCATATATCCCCGAATAAGCGGGTCGGTCGTGAGAGTTTCCCAAACTCGTCCCGGACCGTGGAAAAGAACGTCCTGGATGTAGAAATAACGACACATGTCTTGCCAAGGCAGGCTTTTCTCAACAGCCCACTCCCAATCCAGGAGCGTGAGGCTACCGTCGCGGAGGCGCTTAAGGTTCCATGGGGCAAAGTCGCGATGTTCAACAAACTCTGGCAGTTCGCTGTCGTAATCCAAAAAGTCCACCGCACGGTGAAGCAGCAATCGGTCGACCGGCAGATCGAGCGCATCGAGGCTGGAGAGGATTTCGGGGCGGAATGCGGAGAGTCGGGTAGTGGCTCCGCCATTTGCCAGTCGACCTAGCAGTTCGACGTGCTTGGCAGTGAATTTGCGGGAGACCGCCTTCCCGTCCAGAAATGTCTGCGCGGCAACGCCACGCTGCACATCCTCAAATAGGACGCGAGGCAGATTATCTACACCCTCCATATGTCGGAGAACGTGAGCCTCATTGAGAATTGCTTCGCCGGCAGCCGATGTGAGAGGAACTTTTGCCACTGCTTTTATCGAGGCATCTTCGCCAATGAAGAATACGATGGCCTTCCGCGTATACGACGAGTTACCTACGTGCAGAACGGCATGCCAGCGATCAGAAAAACCCTCCAGCCGCGTTTGCCAATATTGGTTGTCGACTACGATCTCATCATTTTTTACATTGGGCAGGCGCGAAAGCAGATTCGTTGAGGAAGCCAGAAGAACGGCATTCCATTGCACCTGTGAGCTGAACTTGAATGGCCGCCAGCTTCTTAGAACAGGAAGGGCTTTTGCCGGATCGCCGAGAATAATCCAACGTGGCTCAATACCCTGAGCAATCGTGCTGATTTTTGTGGCTTGAGTTACGAGTGTTGCCAACCGCCCTATCGCTGGCGGAAAGGCAATGTCGAGAGTTTTCGACGTCGTTAGAATGTCGGCTGCGATCTGCAATCGGATTCCATTCACTTCCGGTTTAATTACTTACTGTCCGCATCGATCTAGATTGCTGATCGAGTCCCAGGCGCGTCGCCGATCGGCCGGAGAAGTGGTTAATGATCGCTTCTTCTACATCGTGAAGGACATTCGGAAGAGGTTGTGATGCATTGATCACGACCGCGGATGGCAACTCCTTTACGAGCGAAAGGTATGCATTTCGTTGGCGACCAACCTCATCAAATGTGACCTCCTGCTTGCGCGACCATAAGACTTCCGGGGGCGCGTCAAGAAGGATCACAAGTTCTGGCCGCGGTACGACACGAGCCAGCAGGCGAAGCATCCATACAGGGCCACCGTAACGCACTCGCTTACTGTCCACGAGAAGGTCATAGATATAGCGATCAAAAATCACCAGGCGAGTTCGAATCATCGCTGGCCGGATCCGAAGAAAATAACCCGCAAAGTAGTCGGCGGCCAAATAGAAGACTTTCGCGATCGATGCCAAAACTCCGCGGGGAGGCTGCCCGTGAGGGTCGGTGACAGAACCTTTGTTGCCTCCTTTTTTGGTTATGACGCTCGGCCGCATGTGATATCGGTCGACCTTGTTGAAGATGGGAGCGAATTGATCGGCAACTGCCTCAATGACGGAGGACTTACCACATCCATCGGGCCCCATGAAGGCGATCCAGGCGCCGGTAGGCCGCACTATGCGATCGATGAAGTGACTTATGCTCCCTTTGCTTGAGCCTATCTTCTGGAGAAATGACTCCGCGGTATTGCGCATCAACTCGTCGCGGAAAATATCGAGATTAGCCTGCAAGTCAGTCCAACGATCTGAGATAGCCATCGAGCTTAGCGCCCGCTTTTTTTCTCCGGACCAGAAACGCGCAAGTTGCTGATCGCTGCCCTGAGGATCTTCTTCATACAGTCGATGCAGCTTCAGTCCATGTTGCGCGGTGAAGTCTCTCTTGTTCAGACGCTTTATTAAGTAATAGATGAATTCATGTGCCGGCGCCGGTATCCAGAAACCATTCGCGTGCCAGCGACGTCCTGCGAGTACCTCATCCGCACGAAGCCACAAAGATCCGAAATGCCGATAGTCAGAGGTTGAATCGGGCTGCACAACGGCCAGTTTGGAACCGGACTGCGAGACAAGGAAATAAGCACGCGCACTGAGCTCGTGTTGCACAGACTGAAATAATCGGGTGCCGGTCTCCTGGGCAAGCGCATTGACGATAGAAGGCAAGCGATTGAAATCGGCTGGGTCAACCATGAAGTCGATGTCGGTATCGAATGACCTTGGGAATTGTTCGTACCCAGAGAGGATGCAGTAGGCTTTGCACTCCGAAGACAATTTAGAAATGAGCAGGCTGCCAACTCGGGAACGAATGCCCGTTGGCCATGAGTCCCCCACGATGCCCGCCGACAGATTCTTCTCGATCAATTCTGCTCGCCCTCGTTACAACCTTAAGCTACGACCGACAATTTCAATTAGTAGAAGCGGTATACAAAACCAACGCTGACTCCATTCGGCTTCAAGGCACTGCTGGGGATGCCGGGAATGCCCGGGGCGTCTGGCCAGATTTGATATTCGTAGTCCGCCCTTATCCGCCAATGACGATTTAATCGAAAGTCGGCGCCACCACCTGGCGCAATTACAAAGTATCTGCCATATGCCAGACCGTAAGGAAAGTCGATAACACCGCCACCCAGCAAACCTTTAACGTAAGGTTGGATTTTCTTGCCGCGGCGGAATCCGTAACGCGGGCCGGCGAGGTACGTGTACTCCCTGAAGTCGTTATCCGTATTGAACATCAACCAACGGCCTTCAGCCTCGATGCCAAAATTTTTATATGGACTCCAATCGATAAATCCACCAAAGCCAATTGGCTTATTTGATGCATACGCGGCGTCGTAATAAGAGATAAAGCCCCCAGCGGAAAGCGGCGGTGCTCCACCACGGGCTGCAGGTACCACTTGGCACACCATGAGAGTTGGGCCAAGAAACAACGCAGCAAGGGCCAGGCATTTTTTGAACATCGGGTATGCCTCCATTTATTTGTTACTCGACAAAGCAGGTCGAACCAAAGCTTACTTCCCTGCTCCGCCGATTGAACCAAGAATGAGCTTCGATCAGAAAAAACCTGCTTCGCCAGCCGCTTAGATTTGCGACTGGCGAAACAAGAATCTCTGGAGAATACTCAGAAGCACTTCAGACTCAAAGGCAGCCATGTCACCTGTCGTTAAGGAGTCGTTTTGGTGACAAACGGTCCGCTCAGAATGTATAGACGACCATCACCGGTATTACACGGCGAAACAACGCAATTGATGATCTTCGCAGTGTTGAATGCTAATCCGTCTGTTCCCCAACGAATCATCCGTTGAGGAAGGCCCTGGACGTTATACAAGGATAGGGTGGAAACCGGTGTGAACGCCGAGATATTGAAAGACTGAACCAGATAACCTACGGTTCCATTCTGGGCACTGGGCTGTCCGACAAAATATGCGTTTCCGATTCCTGAATCCGGAACCATATCGCCCGTCGAGACAAAATTTCCAACTTGCGTGGCGAGAACCGGATTCACTACAAGGCCGTCGTCGCCATATAGCAGCTTGTTCCCTCTGTCGAAATGGATATGCGGATTCGGCACCGGGAAGTAATTGACGAAATCCCCTGTTAACGTGACACCGCTACTATCGACCGCCAACTGATAAAAGTCACCAGAGGCGTTCTCATTATTGGCGGCATAGACTGCAGTCGCGTCTGTTCCCCATTGAATGGTGTCAATCAGAACATTTTGCGGCTGTGTGGTCGGTGTAACCACATTCGGACGCTGAACTGCATCGTCGTAGATCGCAATGCCTCCCTGCGCCTGAACGATGGAATTCGTGACTTTGACACCCTTGGCGACCGCAATGGTCTTTGGTGCGCCGGGTGCGACTTGCAGGTCGAGTGCGATGTAATTACCCAATCGAGGATCGGAACCCAGCGGGATGCTGATGTCCGGTGTAAGCCCGGGCAGCAACAGGCGCTGGACCTTACCCTGTCCGTCGATTCCTACATACAGATATTTGCCATCATCGGAAAGAGCGAGATGATTCGGTTCACTACCAGCGCCTCCGGCGAAGGTGCCTTTTTGTACGAGCGTGACTGGATCGATCGCCACTACGGAGTTGGGATTCTTACTGGACGATCCAGGTTCGGAGAGATAGAGCAGCTTCCGTGCACCATCCCACACGAGATCGTTGACTTCTCCGAAGAAGATATTGATGCCCACGTAGAACGGTACGGGATTGGAAGCACTGGAAGCCGTGTTTGTAATCGTGATTGGGAACTGTCCAACTGCCGTCATGTTTGAGGCAGGTACCTGCGCTGTCGCCTGAGTGTTGCTTACAACGGTAGTGGCTAGTGGCTGACCTGACCACTTAACGACTGCTCCCGGCGCAAAGTTCAGCCCCGTCAGCGTAATCGTAAGGGCAGGACTGCCAACAACTGCCTTCGATGGACTGATAGAGGTCAACGACGGACTCGTAGACGGATTCACTGCGACCACAAAGGGCAGGACATTAGAAATGGTGCTGTCAGGATTCAGCACAGCAACATTGACGGTCGTCGGAGTTGCTAGATATTCGACCGGGATGGTGGCCTGCAAGGAAGTGGCTGAGACGAAGGTGGTCGTCAGCGCGAGCCCGTTCCACGAAATCTTGCTTCCGTTGACAAAGTTGGTTCCTGTAGCTGTGAGCGTGATTGCAGGACTTCCGGTGATGACCGACGCCGGGTTGAGAGACGTGAGCGTTGGCGGAGCTGACGGAATCGTGCCCGTGACCGTCAACGGGAGTTCATTCGAGAGCTTGTTGCCGGTGTCCAGCACGCCGACATTTATTGTGCCCGCGACAGCTACCTTGCTTGCAGGCACGGTAGCGTGGAGCTGCGTAACAGAATCGAATGTCGTCGTGATGCCGACACCGTTTAACGTGATCACACTTCCCGAGACGAAGCTCGTTCCTGTCGCCGTAAGGGTAAAGTCTGCGCTACCGGAGGCCACGGAAGAGGGAGAAATCGAAGTCAGCTTCGGACCTTGCGGACCGAGCCCAGTGATCTTCAACGTTAAGACGTTTGAGGATGTCGTGTCAGACTTGAGAACGGATACGCTTATGTTGCCCGGGTTGATAATCTGCACCGCGGAAACATCTGCACTCAATTTAGAGTTCGATTCGACTTTGGTCGCCAGGGGAATTCCGTCCCAAACGATTCGCGTACCACTGGTGAAGTTGCTGCCGCTGGCAGTCAACGTGAATCCCGCGCTCCCGGCTTCAATCGTTGCTGGGTTTATGGAAGAGAGCGTTGGCGTAACCACACCGTGGAACCCGCCGCAGCCAGCCAGCCACAACGCCGGAAGACTTAGCAGTGGGAGAAGTGCGCGAAATCGTAGAAGTCTCATCTGGAATTCAGCCTTTCGTGATTCGCCTAGACAATATTCAGCCCTTCAGGGCAAAGTCTGATGTTGATCCGCGCCAAGTCGCGAATTGAACTCACTTGGAAAGCACTTTACGGCGCATCCCTCGTCGAGTAATCGCCCGGTGAGTCGGGACTTGGTATTAAGCCATGGCAGCAATTCAAAGTCCACAAAACAGCGTAGGTCAAATGTCTTTTACTGGTAAGGTTGGATACTTAATTCTGATTGGATGCAATTTTTTGACAACTAGTGCGCATCCAACACAGAAAAAGACGGTTAGACTGCGATTTGGTTAGTACTAATTTGCGTATGAGTCGAACTTCTCAATCCACGTAAGGTTGCTGTATGTGGCTGCGATTTACAACCAAAGCCTGGAATTAACCATCCATCTTAGGAAACATTGAACCATCAAGAATCGGCTATAAAATTGCAGTGAAAAAATGAGTGATATATGGGCCCGGACTTAAGATCCGATAAACCACGGTACGCATTCAAAAGAATGACTGGCCGGGTTATGAGATTTGCCAAACGGTTTCGTCTAAGTAGAAAACCGATGGCTTCTGCTTCATTTCTGTTCTTGGTTATGCAGAGGTTTGCACATCTTTCCAGACTGTCTGCGCATATTTTTGCCTTAAATAAACCCTAGATATCTCGGAGAACTCGTGAAGACCAACAGGCGGAACGTCCTACGCTATTTTGCTGGGCTGTGTGCATTTCTGGCCTCGTTCTCATTTGTCCCTTCTGCCTCTGCGCAGGACGTAACGCTTTCGCCGGCGAGTTTGTCGTGGGCCTCCGTTCAGGTCGGACAGACATCGGGGATAAAGTCCGTCACGGTGACGAATACTCAATCCATCTCACTGACGATCTCCAGCATTTCCATACCGGCCGGTTCAGATTTTATCGTCTCAAGCACTACTTGTCCTATCAGCCCGTCGACCCTGGCCGCCGGCGCGTCGTGCACAATTTCAGTACAGTTTCGGCCATTGGCACAGGGCGCCCGGACCAATTCGTTAAAGATTGTCGATGACGCGCCGAGCCAATCGCAAACGGTTCCGCTGTCAGGAACAGGGACGAAGGGCACGATTCTGTTCTCGCCGACCTCGCTTTCCATCAGCAATGTCCCGGTGGGGACGACGAGTGCACCGCAGAGCGCGACTCTGACAAACACGCTCAACAGCGACATTACTCTTTCGAACATCAAAATTGGCTCGGGTCTCTTTGCTCAGACCAACGATTGCCCGGTCAGCCCAAGCGTCCTGGCTGCTGGTGCCTCCTGCACATTCGCCATCACGTATCGGCCGACGGTTGCTGGGTCTTCAAGCAGCACGCTTACGGTCACCGATACGAGTGGCACCGTCACTGCATCGACGCAGTTGTATCTTTTTGGTTCAACTCCGTCGGTTACCCTTACGCCAACGAGCAAGGATTTTGGCAGCGTTCAGGTAGGTTCGACGAGTGCAAACCAGACTTTCACTCTCTCGAATAATAATTCCCAGGCAATAACGATTTCGTCCATTTCGACGGGGCTATCAGATTATCCCAATACGTCCAATTGCCCGACATCGCCCAGCACACTTGCCTCCGGCTCCAGCTGCACGATTCAGGTTTCGTTCAGTCCGACTGCTACGGGTGTACGTGCGGATCAGTTGACCGTATCGCACGATGCCTCTGGATCCCCTACGACCTCTTCGCTCACCGGAACGGGAACAGCAGTTCAGAGCGGTAGCCTTGTCTTCTCGCCTACGTCACTCAGCTGGGGTAGCGTCGCGGTGGGGCAAAGCTCTGGTTCAAAGAGTGTGACCCTCACAAATAGCTCTGGAGCGGCGCTGACGATTGCATCAATAGCCGTTGGCTCCGACTTCAACATTTCATCGAAGACCTGCCCGCTCTCACCATCTACTTTGGCCGACGGATCGTCGTGCACAATTACGGTTGTTTTCAGGCCGCAAGCGCAAGGGCCGCGCTCTGATGTCATCACTGTGACAGACGACAATGCATCGAGCCCGCAACAAGTCCCCCTTAACGGGAACGGTGTGCTTGGGGCTGGTCTTTTTGCTCCCACATCGCTTTCTTTCCCCACAACCGCCCTGGGTAGCACGAGCGCAGTGCAAACTGCCACGTTTACCAACAAGCAAGCTACTTCCCTCACCGTCAGCAGTATTTCGACAACGGCAGGCTTCACACAAACGAACGACTGCCCTGCAACGCTGGCGGCGGGCGAGAGCTGCAATCTCTCTGTGAAGTTTGCGCCGACATCGACTGGAGACATTTCGGGCACGGCGAATCTGAAATATGGTTCAAGCACCATATCCCTTTACCTTTCCGGCACAGCAACAGGCTCGGGCGGCGGTGGTGGATCAGTATCGGTGTCGCCTAAGAGCTACAACTTCCCCAGTCAAGCTGTTGGGAGTTCAAGTTCACCGGTCAACATCACTCTCACCAACAATCAATCCGGGGCGCTCGCGATTTCGAGCATTCAGGCCAACGCACCTTTCTCTGAGACGGACAACTGCGGAACATCATTGGCTGCGGGAAAGAACTGCACCATTAGCGTAAGTTTCGCGCCTTCGACGACCGGATTCTTCTCCAGCAACCTGACGATCACGGACAATGGCGCCGGGTCACCCCGGACAGTCGCATTGTCGGGTAATGGAGTCATACCGGTCACAGTAATACCCAAGACCGGCGGTCTCTATTTCTACAATCAGATCGCCAATACGCCCAGCACTTCGCAGGCGGTCACGATTACCAACAATCAGTCAGTTCCTCTCGCGATAAGTTCGTTGAAGACTTCCGTGGATTATCCGTTCACTACGGATTGTGTAGACAACGGCGGAACCGGGTCGCTCGCGCCAGGCGCCACCTGCGCGGTGCAAATAACGTTTTTACCCACGTCTGCTGCCGCCAAGAATTCAGCTCTTGTCATCACCAATGATGCGGTAGGGAGTCCATTGAGCGTTCCGCTCCAGGGAACAGGCATCGTTGGTTATACGGGGCCAACGGTAATTGTCTCGCCGTATTTGCCCTGCATTATGCCATCGCAGACGATGCAATTCAGCGTGCTGTTTACCGGGATGAATAGCACCAACGTTCTGTGGTATGTCGACAATGTGCTAAACGGAAACGCGAACGCCGGGACGATCAGTTCCTCGGGTTTGTATACGGCCCCGGGCACTGCGGCCACGCATGTGGTGAAAGCCGTCAGCCAAGGGACAACCAAGTACTCTGGCTCTACAACGGTGACGATTACTCCGACACCTCAGTTTGGAATCTATCCGTATGTTGCCGCCATTCCTCCCAAGGGGCAGCAGAAATTCGAGGCGCAATTGTGCGCTGTGCCCGACCAAGGCCCAGTTACCTTTACTGTCGACAACATCGCAGGTGGTAATGCGACGGTTGGCACAGTAACAAATGATGGTGTTTACACGGCACCAGCAACTGCCGGCAAGCACACCGTGCGCGCAACCGATTCCGCACTTGGAAAAACGAGCGGCGGCGTTGTCACCGTATTTTCGAGTCTCACCGCGGATTATGGTTCGCGGACTGACACCTCACATCCGGTGCCGGCGGATTTGTTCGGAACTGGTCGTGGTGAGTCAATGCATTCGACCTCAGACCGGAATCTGCTCACGCAGGCGGGGCTGACAGTCGCTCGTCTCTATGCCCAAATCCCGCTTGTCTATGCAACGCAGACGCCGGATTGGACAAAGATCGATCCACTGATCGCTTCTATCAAGGCTGCCGGACAGCAACCAATGATCCAAATGTCGTTAACCCCACTGTGGCTGCAGCCAAGCCCCAACACTCTCTGCGGCACGGGAAATACGATGACCGCTCCCACGGACGTAAATAAGTGGGGACAGATAGCAGCATCGTATGTGGCGCACTTCGACCAGGTGTTCCCGGGATTTGTGCGGGACTACGAGATTTGGAACGAGCCAAACGCCGCGGCGTTATGCACAAGTGCTGACCACTTGAAGACTTATCTCGCCATCTACGCTGCTGCAGCACCGCTCATGAAAGCGCAAGCAGCTCAGGATGGACAGACGATTCGGATAGGCGGCCCGGTTCTGTCGGGCTACTCAGCGGTGTGGTTCTCGAATCTACTTACGAATCCAGGAACAAAGGACTATGTGGATTTCCTGAGCTATCACCAATACATCTTCGGATCGAACGCTCTGCAAGCCCAATGGGATAGTTATAACGGCAATGACTCTGTGTATGAAATGACGCAGGATCCGAGTAACGGTCCGGTGGGTGTATACAACAGGGTTGTCGGACAGGCGACTACAGTCGGAAAACCGAACATGCCCGTCTACATAACGGAGTTCAACACGAACTGGGCATTCTTCAAGGACTGCTGCAGGAACGACGCTACATACGCACCGATCTGGAATTCAATGTATGTCGCGGACCTTTTGAACTCGGTGTATACGACGGGCACTGCGAAGCTACCGGAAAAACTAATCTACTTTGCGGGCTCGGCTTATCCATGGTTCTGCGTGGTTGGTGTGCAGAATACGGATATGGATTGCCTGTATTCAGCAGGCGCCACGCCAAGTCCTTATCCTCAGTACTACGCATTCCAGTTGCTGGCTGGAAGTAATTACCTCGGGCTCTGGAGTGGTGGATACATGGCAAAATCCGTATCTCCACCTTCTGGAGGAGGCGGTTTAATCATGACTGCCTTCTATACGGCTACCCAGGATGCGATGTTGATTGTTAACCCAACAGGGACGAGCTATTCCTCAATTCCGTTGTCGTTCCAGAACACTGGATTCGCATCTCCGAATGCGACTCTCTATCAAATCGTGAACGGATCAATGATTAACTCGTCTTCAGTTTCCTTATCGGCGGCTGGATCGGGTTACACCACAACAATCAGCGTTCCAGCGTATTCGGTGCAGGCTGTTTCGTTGAAAGGTCAATAAGCGGTTAACTGTCGATTGCAGAACGCAAAAATGCCGGCGACACTTACTCTATGTCGCCGGCATTTTTTGTATGAATGCGTACGTTTGTACACACTAGTTAAGACGGAAGAAGACAGGCCGTGATCCAACTGAAACGGACTTCCCTCCCTGGGTGGGTGCTGAACTTCCCAATTGAACGAATGATGAAGACTTTTGGGCGTCCGGATATGGCACCGTTCCCGAAGCGCTCCATACTGCGCGGTACTGGACATTGCCCTTTTTCAAATCACAACTCCAGAGAGAAGCACCTGTCTGCCTACATGGAGTGGATGCCGTCGTATCCCGCAGCCAATCGTAGACCTGCTGCATAGCGCCTCCGGCTGGCGTAAGACCCTTGTTTTCGCTCCACAGGGTTCCCCAATTCGTGTTGTCCCATTGATACCAATACGCTCGTGAAATGCCATTTGTGAACTGAATCAGGTACCACTTTACGAGGAAGTCCGCCTGTTGGTCTTCGCTGGGCAGCTGGGCATTCTTTCCCCATCCACCTTCCGTATTCCAGAGTGGCATAGTGCTGAGATGATGCTTGGCCAAGACGGACTTCATGACGCGAATTTGCCGCACAAGATCTTCCGGAGGAAGCGCCGGGCGATCGTTCCGCCCCGAGTAGCCATGCCAGCCGATCACGTCAGCGTATTTGCCACCACCAGCCGATAGGTACTGATCAAGCCAGGCGTCAGCGGGCGCTGGCCACCCTGTGGAGGAAGCTGAGGGACTGACCACGAGAGCGTTGGGATCAACCGACTTGATAATTCGGTATGCCTTGCTTGCCATGTCTACCATTTGCTGAGGGGTTCCGGTCCAATAACCAGAGACATTCGGTTCGTTCCATAACTCGTAGCTGGAGATCTTGCCTTTGTAGCGGGTAACGATCGCGGTGACGAATTCTTCCCAGTCTGCGGGGTTTGGGGGCGCCGCACATCCATGCGGCCCGTTGTTGCAGGATTCAGTCGGACGAGTACTCGCCCACTGTGGAGTATTCAGAAAAATGTAATCAACACCGACGTGATGCGCTTGCGCCTGGGACACCCAGGTATCAAGGGAGTGCCAATCGAAGTTCCCCTTCCCTGGTTCTAAAGCGCCCCAGGAAGTTCCGGACGTACGTATGCTGCCAAAAGGCACCGTTGGCCAATGCCGCGCAGGAGAAAGCGTATGCATTCCTACGAATTCAGTGGAGAAAATAGTGGGCTGGAGTGCGGCCGAGGGCGTGGCTTCGGCGGGGGTCGCTACTGCGAAGGCGGATGTCCGCGCCGGAAACATTGAGTATGAGTTGAGAAATAGGCAACCAGAGACAAGGATTGATTGCAATTGCTTCATGCAAATGATTCTGCCATTTTCCGAAGAGTTTCGTCGTACCAACGGATGCACCTCGTGAAAATGAAAGGTGCATTTAAATTTAGAGGCCTTTTCGTGAATCCATGGCATAATCTCCAGATGCTGGGGGTTTGACGAGCAACATAAAAGCGGATTGTGTATGGGACCTCAATATTAGGAAAATTTACCTATTCCCACGCAAATAATCCGAGACTGAATTGGCATTCAGCTAATTCTCGCGATGTTCAAGTCGCATTGATGATTTTGTTACTTTTTTTCCCGTAGAGAGCAAGCCCCCCGGCCACAATTTTGCATCGTATACACATATTGCCTTGGATGGGCCTTAGCCCAGACATTTGATTCCTTTTTCTGCGTAAAGCTCACCGCGACGGCTTTGGTTGGAGACCCATTACATGAAAATGAATGCACGACCTGCGCAATGGAACGACGACCGCGTGGCCGAACATTCCGGGCCAGCAGAGGAACGGCAATCGTCTAACGTGGCGATTCCATTCTTGGAACTAGGGTCCGACTTCCTGCTTCTTATGCTTGGCTGCATAGTAGGTGGGGCCTTGGGACACCTCCTGCAACGGACGACAAGCTTCACTGTCAGTCCGCGTCAGCTTCTGTTCGGGTCATTGATTTATTCAACGCTCTTCGTCACCCTGCTCAGGGAACAAGGGGCACACCCTCGCGTCCGCAGCCTTCTGTATATCAAAGAGACAGAGATCGCCCTCCGAACCGCAATCAAGGCTATTCTCATTTGCCTGATTATTTTTGTACTCGCCCGCTATCCTGTGCCGAGAATGGCAATGTTGATGGCCTGGGTGGTCAGCACCGGCACGCTCGCAGGTGGCCGTCTTTGGGTCTGCGACATTTTGCGCAAAGTCTACGAGCCGGAGTTTCCAAAGCGCAGGACACTGATCTACGGAACAAAACGCGCAGCCCGTCGATTCTTCACGGGCGCGCTTCATTCGCCACAACTCGGCATCGATCCGGTGGGATTCCTCGCCAGCGAAGGTGAAACCAGCGACGTAATTTTCAGCAACGACTATTTTCAACGCAATTCGCGGCCAGTTTTCCATCAACCGCTTTCTACTGAGTTGCTAAATGAGTTGGAGATAAATGACATCGTCATTTGCGATCCGAGCATTTCGGACCGGGCCCTGGCGAGAGCAAAAGAGGTTGCACAAGAGGCGAACTGTTCTTTCTCGCTTGTAGATAACCACGAAATCCTCACACGTCGGTCGATGTGGGTATGGGAGATGGACGGCCTTTTGGTGGCAACCACTGTCCTTAGCCAGCCCAGTGGTTTCTATCGGATCATGAAACGTTTGATGGATATTTTCTGCTCATCCATCCTCATCCTGATGAGCGCGCCGGTTTGGGCTGTACTCGCACTTGTAGTTCGTCTTGAGTCAAAGGGACCAATCTTTTTCCGTCAGACCCGTGTTGGCCAGGGAGGGAAGTCTTTCGAAATTCTCAAGTTTCGAAGCATGAAAGTAGATGCTCCGAAGTACGCGTTTTCCCCTGCTCATCACGCCGATCCTCGGATCACACGAGTCGGTAGATTCCTGCGCAAGAGCAGCCTCGATGAGATGCCGCAGCTGATTAACGTTCTCAAAGGGGATATGTCTCTGGTTGGACCACGGCCGGAAATGCCTTTCATTACAGAGGGCTATGGTCCGGTGGAAGCAACTCGGCTCAGTGTTCCTCAAGGCATAACCGGATTGTGGCAGTTAAGCGCTGACCGCAGATATGCCATTCATGAGTCGATCGAGTACGACCTCTACTACATTCAGAACCGAACTCTGTTGATGGATATCGCAATACTTCTCCATACGCTTGTATACGCCGCAAAAGGTGTCTGAGGTCGTATCGATTATCCACTGCGCCGCACTGCTCTGCGGCGTTTGTTTTATTCAACGGGAGTCCTGCTCGCAATTGCGCTCTACTGCAGACGATTGTGAGTGCTCAGGACTGAATGAAGTATTTAGGTTCCGGGTCGAATGAAGATATTGATTGTCCACAACAGATATCAGCAGCGCGGGGGCGAAGACGCAGTGGTCGCATCCGAGAGAGATCTGCTTGCGGGGCATGGTATCGACGTTGAGACGCTGGAAGAAAACAACGACGACATTACTGGCTTGAAGGGTAAGGTGGAAGCTTCTCTATCCGTTTTCACCGGTTCAAAACACAGCAACGATCGAGTCAAAGCTAAGCTGGCGAGCTTTCAACCAGATGTAGTGCATGTGCACAACTGGTTTCCGACCGTCTCTCCATCTATCTTCTGGAGTTGCCATCGCGCAGGGATTCCAGTCGTGAATACGATTCACAATTATCGATTGCTCTGCGTAAATGCAACGTTCTTTCGCGATGGTCGAGTATGTGAGGATTGCATGGGCACGACTTTGCGGTCACCCGGCGTAATCCATGGATGCTACCG
Organism: uncultured Acidobacteriaceae bacterium; assembly: GCA_963797255.1. Classification (GTDB taxonomy): domain Bacteria; phylum Acidobacteriota; class Terriglobia; order Terriglobales; family Acidobacteriaceae; genus JANXZS01. The sequence continues at coordinate 883,046 of CAWCOV010000030.1, read as the reverse complement.
CAATAGCCGGGCGGGGAGTGCCGTCGCAACAGCTGGAATGTTGGCACACTGGGGTGCGGGAACATGGCATCGTGCGGTAGACAGGTTTATCGCTCTTTCAACTTTTGCCAAGCAGAAACTGATTGAAGGTGGCCTGCCGGAGTCGAAGATCCTGGTGAAACAGAATTTTGTTGATCCGGACCCAGGAGCGCGATCTGGCGGTACGGGCAATTATCTTTTTGTTGGCAGGCTTACAGAAGAGAAGGGCATTCGCACGTTAATCCAATGCTGGAAGAATGGCACCGATCTTCCGCTTCTTACTTTTGTCGGTCGTGGACCTCTGGAAGATGAAGTTCGAGATGCTGCGGCCATTATGAAGAATGTTGAGTGGCTTGGAAGCAGAAATAGCGACGAAGTGTCGGAACTAATGGGATCAGCAAAAGCTCTGCTCTGCCCATCGCTCTGGTACGAAGCCATGCCGCGGGTGGTGATTGAGTCGATGGCCGTTGGAACTCCGGTTATCGCATCGCGCCTGGGCAGCTACCCGGAGATGATCGTGGATGGTGAAAGCGGTGTTCTTTTTGAAAGCGGCAATGCGAACGATCTGCTGATTCGGCTTCGCGATCTTGAAGCCAGTGGTGCCCTGATCGGAATGAGATCGGGAGCCCGTCTAAGGTACGAGTCGGAATACACCGGATCAAAGAATTTCGCACTCCTGTTGGAAATTTATGAGCAGGTTTTGTCAAAGGTCGCGAGAGTCTCTCAAGTACCTGTTTCGGTAGCGTAAGAAGTTAACGAGTTTTCTGCTGTGTGGCACAGGTTGTGAAACACCTAAATCGAATTGATTCCCTAATGTGCTCAGGAATCAAAAGGGTAGCTATTTTTCACATAGTTGGCCATGCAATTGCTTATGAATCGTACTAGGACGAACTTCCACATTAAGTGTGGTCGAGTTCAGATAGGAGCAATCCAAACCAATGTTCCCTTCCGCAAGCGCACCCAAAGGAACACTTGCCCGCTATGTGCCCCAGAATCCCGAGACCCAAAACCTTGAGGCTTCGTCGTTTCGCTTTGGCGAAGAAGAATCTCTCAAAGGTGTTTGGAAGGTAATCAGGAAGCGTAAGAAACTGATTGGCCTTGGCGGTCTGGGCGGAATGCTGCTGGCGTTTCTGGTTTGCCTGATAATGCACAACCAGTATGCCGCCATAACGACTGTAATTGTTGGCAAAACCGATGCCGCGCAGACGAATCTTCTTCGCAACGCACAGGACGAGTCTCCCAGCGCAGATGAGATGAGAACCGATATCGCGACGCACACCGCCATGTTGCAGAGCGAAAATATTGTGCTATCGGTCGTGAAAGATCTCAACTTGCGCGATGAAGCGCCGTACGCATATCAGCCCACGCTTCTTGGTGCGCTCAATGGCGCGAATGCGCATATGCGAGCGGAAAAAGGACTGCCCCTGGAACAGGCTCCGTTCACAAGAGACCGGATTCTCAAGATCTTCGCGAAAAAGCTGAAAGTTGAAAACACACCGGATACGCGGATGATCACGGTCACGTATCTCCATCCAAATTCAAAACGCGCCGCCGACATTTCGAATGCGATCGTTCGAGAGTATGTATCTTTCCAGGCCCGCTCACAGTCTACGGTCGATGCGAAACAATGGTTAACCAAGCGGCTTGACGATTTGAAGGATAATGTTGAAGCTTCGCAAAACAAACTATCGGACTTTCAACAACGGACCGGTCTAAACAGCATGGTCCTTGGCGCCATTGGCCAGGGAGGTGGCGGTGGTGGTACAACCCACGTCCCGGCGCTGGATCGACTGGATACTTTGAATCAGTCACTGATTGCTGCTGAGTCAAACCGGTTGGCAAAGGAAGCCATCTACCGTCTAACCCAGACAGAAAATCCTGAAACGGTCGCGGGACTTGCGCAGAGTGCTTCCGCTTACGCGGACTCCGGCGTTGCCGTCAAGGGCGTTGGGCTCGAGTTGCTCCAAAGCCTTCGCCAGCAGCAGTCCGCTTTAAGGCTGAACTATGCCGAGATGTCGACGAAGTATGGCGCGAAGAACCAGCATATTCTGGAAACGCAAAACCAACTTGCCAGCCTTGATAAACAGATTGCAGAAGAGCTCAAGAAGATCAACGCTCGCGCGCGCGACGAATATTTGTTGGCGCGACAGAACGAGATCGGCGTTCGCAATGCATTTGATCGGCAGCAACAGGAAGCAGCGAAGCTGAATGGAAGCGCAGTAAAACTGCAGGTCCTGACACAGGAAGCGGCCGCAAGCCGTCAGCTTTACGACGCCCTCTACGGGAAGCTCAAGGAACTGGACATCCAGGCAAGTCTTCGAGCCACAAATATCGGTGTCGTCAATGCCGCATTGCCTCCAGCCACGCCCACCCGGCCTAATCCTCCGCTATATCTCGCCATTGGCTTAGTGGCGGGTTTGTTTGCCGGTTTGTCATCGGCATTCGTACGCGAACACTTGGACGATACTCTGACCACGGCGTTGCAACTCCAATCAATGCCCCAACTACCCATGCTCGGCAGCATACCTTCGTCGAGGGAGTTGTTGTGGCTGCCCTCTGAATCCGGCAGCGGGATGGTCTCTTCAGAAACCAGCCCATTGATCACCGATCCAAGATCACCCGGCGCCGAAGCCTATCGGGCTCTCCGAACGGCTATCACAGTAGCGGCGGATACAGGTCGACTGCGAACCTTGCTTGTAACAAGCCCGCTCTTCGATGAAGGAAAAACAACGGTCGCGTATAACACCGCGGTCGCATTCGCCCTTGTCGGCAAAAATGTACTTTTGATCGACGCGGATATGCGCAAGGCTCACCTTCATGAATTGTTCAGTGTTCCGGTAAAGCCCGGTTTCAGCGATGTCCTGAGAGGAACATCGTCGATCGATCAAGCTATACGCAAACATCCAACTGTCCCGTCTCTTTCTTTGCTGGCTGCTGGTTCTGAGACCGCAATGCCGGCAGAGTTATTGAGTTCCAAACAGTTTGACGAAACTCTGAAGCTGCTCATACCACGCTACGACCTTGTGATCGTCGACAGTCCTCCCATTCTCCTGGTAACGGACGCGAGGGTCTTATCAGAGAAGCTCGATGCGACACTCGCCGTAATCCGCGCAGGAAAGACAACGCGTACAGTACTCGGTGGTCTTTCAACTATGCTGGAGTTCAGCGGATCGCGAGCGGTGGGCTTGGTATTGAATGCAGTGGATACGAAATCGATCGATTACTACGACGCATATGGTCACGACGGAGGAGGCGAACACTCTAATGGATAACTCTAAAACTTCACACCGCCCAGGAATGTTCCGAATCACCGCAGCGTGCGCTGTTATTGCGATTGCGGTGCTTTCTCAGCAGCCATATTCGATCGCTCAAACGGCAAATCCTCCGTCCAATCTACTCAGCGGGCCTCAGGGAATAAGAAACGAGCCCACGTTGTCTACCCGAAACGCACCAAGTGCGATTCCCAATGACTTTGCGAATCTAAAACTGGCGCCGGGCTTCCTTTTGAATGTCGATGTATACGGGGAATCAGAGCTTTCCGGTCGAGTACGCGTAGACAACGATGGCAACGTAACGTTTCCTTTCCTTGGAAAATTGCACGTTGCCGGCGACTCTCTGCCTGAAGCTCAGAGCAAGATTCAAAAGCGATTTCTGGAAGAGGAAATCCTGACGAATCCACAGGTCACGATCAACGTAGAACAATTCGCGTCAACAAACGTGACGGTCCTCGGAGAAGTGCAGACTCCAGGCCGCATTGAGTTGCTCGTTCCTCACACCCTTTTGGATGTTCTCGGAATGGCAGGTGGTGTCACCCCTCTTGCCGGTAAGGTGATTGAGGTTAAACATGCGGACGCATCAGCGGGTCCGATCAATGCAACGTACCAATATACTCGTGGCAGCAATGGAGACTCGATCCGCGATGTGATGGTGCGGCCGGGAGACACAATCATCGTCAAGCGCGCTGGAATTGTGTACGTCCTCGGAGCTGTAAACCGGCCCGGCGGTTACGTGATGCAGGAAGAAGGCGAGCTAAACGTAGCGCAGGCTTTATCTCTTGCACAGGGGCTCATCATGCAGGCAAAGACAAGTGGGCTGCGGGTAGTGAAGCATGGAGATGATGGCCAACTGATTGAAGTTCCTGTCTCTTACAAAGGGATGATGGACGGCAAGGAAATTCCATTGAAATTGTCGGCCGAAGACATTGTTTACGTCCCCGTCAACAAGATTAAGGCCATCTTCTCGACCAGTTCCTCGTTGATTGGACAAACGGCGGCGGCAGCAATTTACGTTCACTAACCGCAATCGAAGTGCCCGAGGGCTCTATGCGTTTCAGTATTTACCCGTGGGATCTCAAGTCGTGGCGTTCCGCGTTCCGCATAGCTGGGCTGCCGGGCATCGCCTTGTTCTGTCTTCTATTGGGTTCGATGCTTCAGGTTGCAGATACTACAGGCGGGGGCGCCGGACATGCCAGCGCCAAGCTGATTATTCTTATCCGCACTCCCGCCACGGTAATCGCGTTTCTGCTACTGCTGTATCGTCCCAAGTTCGTCAAAGTTCGATTCACTGACCTGCGCTTTGCGTACGCCGCCTTCGCCCTTCTTTATCTGGGGTCTTCACTCTGGTCGCAGCAGCCCATTCAGACCATCGGCAAAGGTGCCGAGTTGGTTCTCGCGGGGCTCGTGTTCTTTGAAACGAGTTCTTCGAAAAATCCGTTGGAGCGCGTTGAGGCGCTCCGACAGATCATCTTGCTTACGATCGCCACTTTGGGGTCCATGGCAGTCATCGGTTTTTGTCTGCGTCTGCCCAACTTTATTCTGCATCGCCCAGGCCTGCTCACCAGCACGACTGCGTCGGCGCCTTTCCTTTCTGGAAATGGTTTAGGATACGTGGCCAGTGCTTTGTTCCTTGTCGTACTCGCAGAATGGCAGGCGCATCGAATCACGCGGAGAGCCGCGTTTCGACAGATGGGTTTTGCACTCGTACTTTTCAGCGTGTCCGCCAGTCGTACATCCTTTCTCATCCTTCTGCTCACAATCCTGATCGTTATATTCAAGAAATCCAAAATTCTGGCCGCGCTGGCAATCGGATCTGTGGCAGTGGGCGGAACTATCTTTTGGAGCGGCATTCTTACCCGACTGCAGGGACACCAGTCATCTTCCGACTTTGTGACTTTGAGCGGTCGCACGGTGGTTTGGACGGCAGCTGTCCGCCAGTTTGAGGCCCACCCATTCCTCGGCGTCGGCGGAGGAATCGGTGGAAAGGTCGTGATTGCTCATATCGGTAACATGTATCTGGAACAGATGAGTTCGTTGCACAACGGCTTTCTGGAAGTGCTGACCGGGCTTGGGCTGATTGGATTTTTGATTGGTACCTACATGCTCATCGTTGCTACCTGGCGTGCATGGACTACGTGGGACACAAATCCAGAGTTCGCGGGCACCTACGTCTTAGTTGTCCATGTCTGGATGACATCGATCATGTCAACAGGTGTTCTGGGATGGATGGGGTTCGAGGTCGCGCTCTTTCTGTGCATCGTGACCAATCTGGACCTCGTGCGACAGCGCGCTCGAGCTACTGTTATGAGGCCAATGCCAGTCCGTTGGCCATCTCTCCTGGTTCGACCCGAAGAGCAGCAAGTGCACTGATCCTTACTATTTATGTTGCGAGCGCAACTCCGGAATACACTTTTAAGGGGTCACAGATGGAACCGCGGTTCAAGAGCGAGATGAAGTGCGATCTGCGGAGATCGGCAGACTAGTGGGTCATCCGTTTGGCTTGTCATTCCTACAACTTCGAAGCAGACGCACGCAAACGATTCTCGATCAGCTCATTGTCAGTGGGTCCAATTTCGCAACCGGAATCGTTCTGGTTCGTGGTCTCGGCCTGTCTGAATTCGGTAAGTTTACGGTTGGTTACGCAATCGTCTTACTCGCCAACAGCGTACAACTCAGCTTTATCTCGTCACCGATGTTGACGCTTGGCTCACTCTGCGCCACCGCAGAGGATCGACGGCAGTTTGTTCGCGGCGTCTATGGTATACAGCTCATCTTCTGCATCCTTGCGACCCTCATCTCCAGCATTGCAGCCGTGGTGTATCTCTTTCTTCATCCGGCCGTTATCTCGGCAAAATTTGTCCCCGCATTTACAGCCGCAGTCGTTTTTTACCTGATGCAAGATTGGTTGCGACGTTATTTCTTCACGATAGGTAAAGCCGCCACGGCCGTCTGGAATGATGCAATCAGTTATATAGGCCAGCTGGTAATTCTTCTCGTGGTCATGTGGATGGGGCATCTTACAGTTGAGACAGCCTTTTGGGTAATTGCAATTACCTCGGGTATCGCATTTGCCATTGGGGCTGCGACCGAGCGCTTGACTTGCACGCGCGCAGAGACAAAGGAAGCCTGGCACCAGACGCGAGGGATTTCCGTCGATCTTGGGATCGCTAACCAGTTGCAATGGCTGGTCTATCAAGGCGCCATGTTGATAGGGGCCAGCGTCGTTGGTGCGCAGGCGGCGGGAGGAGTTCGGGCTACGCAAAATGTCATTGGACCGGTCAACGTAGCCTTTCAAGCGATGGAAAACATCGTTCCCATCCGTGCCGCCGAAGAGATGCGGAAAGGTGGCATTCAGCGAGCTGCGAAGTTCCTGTTTCGATTTGGCTCCATCGGATTTTTCTCACTGCTCGTTGTATTCCTGATCGCTGCAATGTTTTCGGATAAGTTCCTGTCCCTCTTCTATGGCCACCAACTGCGGGCATATTCCAACGTGCTCAATTTGCAGATGCTGTACTTTCTGCTCGCTTGGCCGGTTCGGCAGCTTACATTTCTCTTTCGGACGATAAAGAAGACATCTCCTATACTTATGTCGTCTATCGTTGCGGCAGTTACCAGTATGTTGTTGGTGTATCCGCTGGTTAGCCGCTTTGACGCGCTGGGAATTATGATTTCCGCGCTCGCGGGACAGATAGGAAATCTGCTGTATCTGATTGTTGCATGGGTACGAGTTTCATCAACCTTTAAGCCCGAATCACTCGAAACTCAGACCACCTGAGTGCACACGAGACAAATCATCCAAGCTGACCAGCAGACTCAGACCTGAAAAGTTGCACTAGACATCAGCGGATCGAAGGCCGCCTGTGCTCCTTTGTGGCACTTCAGGAATGTGGGAACAAGAAAAGGAGGCGAATCGCTGCTTCGGCCAGTAGACTATTGGAACAGACAACAGAAATCGAGTAGAGACGACTTCTTCTGATCCCATGGCCACGAACATTTCTTCGCATACAGTCGAGTGGACGCTGTTCCAGAACCGCATGCGACTAGATTTCGTGAACTTCCTAGTTATTTTTTTAGCTTTCGTATATCCGCAGACCCTGGCCTTTGCTTTCCAGGCCACACCCACGAGCATTCAGCAGACATCACCGCAGGCACCTTCAAAACACACTCAAACTACCCTACCAAATGCCTCCGCCAAGATTTCGTTTGAGGATGAGCTTGGCAATTCAAAAATAGGCTTCCAGCTAAGGAACAGCATAAGCCCGCAACGGTATTCCATTGAGACGATGATGGGCGGAGTCGCCGTGCTTGACTACAACAATGATGGCTTGCTCGATATCTTCTTTACGAATGGCGCCGCGATTCCCTCGCTTGAAAAGTCGGACTCGAGTTATTTTAACCGGCTTTATCGAAATAACGGGAATGGCACTTTTTCCGACGTGACCGACAAGGCGGGCTTGCAAGGAATCGGCTATTCCATGGGAGCAGCGGCCGCGGATTATGACAATGACGGGTATGTTGATTTGTACGTTGCAGGCTTTAACCGCAATCAGTTGATGCACAACAATGGCGATGGAACATTCAAGGATGTTACCGAGAAAGCGGGAGTAGTTGGCAACGTTCCGGGGATCGGCAAGGCATGGGCAGTTACAGCCGGTTGGTTTGACTACGACAATGACGGGTTTCTGGATCTGCTCGTCATTAATTACTTGAAGTATGACATTGCAAATTGCAAACTTTGCGAAATTAAGGGTATACGGACGTATTGCTCGCCGGGAAATTTCGAAGGTACCCCGAACATTCTTTACAAAAATAATGGAGACGGAACATTCACCGACGTGTCCGAGCGATCACACATGGCGAAGTACATCGGCAAAGGCATGGGCGTTGCCTTCGCCGACTACGACAATGACGGCTTCATGGACGTGTTTGTATCGAACGATACCTGGCCGAATTTTCTACTTCATAACAGCGGAGACGGGACATTTAAAGATGTCGCCCTCGAGACTGGGACCGACTATACCTCCGACGGAAGTGCTGTTGCTGGCATGGGTGCGGAATTCCGCGATCTCAACAATGATGGCCTCCCAGACATCTTTCACACGGCCATGGTCACTGACGGCTTTCCCCTTTACAAGAACACCGGCGGCCAGTTCGAGGATATTACCAACATCTCTGGCCTCTCTGCCTTTAGCCGTCGACTGACGGCATGGGGAACCGGTGCCTTCGACTTCGACAACGACGGATATAAGGATCTGTTTACTGCAAATGCTGCCATCCTCGACAACGAAATGGAAGTCGTCAACCGGCCATATCGTATGCCCGCTGGCCTGCTTCGCAATAACGGAGATTTTACGTTTACCGATCTCAGTGCGAGCGCGGGCTCAAGCTTCGCAGATCCGCGCGCTCACCGCGGAGCCGCGTTTGCCGATTTCAACAACGACGGAAAGATAGACATCATTGTCACTGCGCTGAACGACAAGCCGCAGTTATTTCTGAATCGCTCAAAAAATGAGAACCATTGGATCATTCTCAACCTCATTGGGACCAAAGATAACCGCGATGGGATTGGTACGAAGATCAAATTATCGACCATGAATGGCGTTCAATATAACCACGCTACTACGGCAGTTGGTTACAGTTCGTCGAGCGACAAGCGAGTCCACTTCGGCGTTGGAAATGCCACTGTTATCGATAAGATTGAACTCCAATGGCCGTCCGGGGTTAAGCAAGTCCTTCTCCACGTAAAAGCAGATCAAGTTCTCACGATTACTGAAACTCGCTAATTCACCGGCTTCTGAGAAGATGACGCTTTCGCGCTCGGTTCATCGACTTTGAGTATTTGGTCAACTTTGGGATGGTCGATTTGCTGGGCAATGCCACTCGGCCAGCGAATTTCTACGCTTTCAATCTTCGTCTCAGAACCAAGTCCAAAATGGACGCGCTTGTCACTTGATGACATAAACCCGACGCTGGTCGTTACATGGTTGTATAAGGTTCGCTTCGAGCCGGTGATAATTTTTATCTTTGCCCCTATCGCATCTCGATTACTCACGTGGCCTCGAAGTTGAAACATAATCCAGTGGTTCTTGACGATGCCATTGTTGATCAAAATGCGCGGCCGCTCACCCAGAGAGGTGACGACTATATCCATAAAACCATCGTTATTTAGGTCGACGAAGGCAGAACCCCGCTGATAGCCGAGGAACGAAAAGTCTGGGCCCATGTTTGCCGTGGAATCCACAAACGTTTTTCCATCCACATTTTGGAACATCGAGTCATGCTGCCTGGATGAGTCCTTGAGATCGTCAACGTCGCCATTCGCCGAGAAGATGTCTTTCCAGCCATCGTTGTTGTAATCAATAAAACCAATGCTCCAACCAGATAGGGATCGGCTAAGGTTTCCTATCTTCGACGTCCACGTCACGTCATTGAAGGACTTTCCGCCGTCATTCTTGAACAGGCCGAAAACTTGCCCTGCGAGGTCGTTGTAGACGATATCAACGTTACCGTCGTTGTCAAAATCCTTCGCGTCTGAGCCCATGCCGGAGACGGTATATCCCTGATCGTTGTAAGCGACACCGTAAGTGAGCCCGCTCTCTTTAAACGTTCCGTTTCCCTGATTGATAAAGAGGAAATTCGGTTCCGTGTCGTTCGCGACGAAGACATCCATCAATCCTTCGCCCTTGAAATCAGCAGTGGAGATTCCCATTCCTTTGCCAAGAGATTTTCCAACACCGCTCCCGTCGGTGACATCGGTAAAGTGTCCGTTTCCGAGGTTGTGATACAAGCGAGATTCCACGCTCTTGTACACCGTTGGACTACAGTATTCCTCGCGCTTTTCGTCCATGAAGCAATGAACATCTGTCTGCGGAGTCCATACGGTGTAATTTGTGACGATCAGATCCAACAGTCCATCATTGTCGTAGTCAAACCAAGCACCGCCAACACTCAATACGTCCCGAGGCTTCTGATCGAGGCCAGAACCCTTGGTCACCTCCGTAAACGTGCCATTCCCGTTGTTCTTGTAAAGCGCATTCGTTCCCGCATTGCTGATGAACAGGTCCTCGTTGCCATCATTGTCATAATCTCCGGCCGCAACTCCGAAGCTGAAGCCCAAGTTCGCACCGGTCAAACCTGCCTTCTCCGTGACGTCTTCGAAGGTCCCGTTTCCCTTGTTTCGAAGAAGGCAGTTATAAAAGGAAGCTTCGGTTTTTTTGAGCTCCGGCAACTTTGCGCCGTTGGTGAAAAAGAGATCTATGAGGCCATCATTGTCATAATCAATGGCCGCAACCCCGCCACACATCGGTTGAGGAAAGAACTTTCTTCCCGTGAAATCGTTGTTTGACCGGTAAGTTATTGCGGATCGCGAGGAAACGTCGGTGAACCAGACGGAAGCAGACTTTTTCATTTCTGCGAAAGCCTGGGGTCGCATCCGTATCCCGCCTCCAAGAAGGAAGGCAGCGAGTGCCAGAAGCACAGGGGACAAGAGTTTCGGAGCGAGCATCATTCGAAGTTTACAGGAGGTTGCGTTCCGCTTGTATCCGCAGTAAACGCCCCTCGGCGCTCTCGATAAGCGAATTCGCCAATGTTAAATGTTCTTCTCAGCTATCCATCTGGCCCGGATCACGCTTTTTAGCACGCCGGTGGGCCAACACGCTGGATTCTTGCGCCAGTGCGGCGAACCTAGTCCTTGTCCTTCTTGGAAGCCTTAGGCGGACAGTTGGCGTCATACAGCGTTTGCATTTTTCTTAACTTGAGAACGCCGTAAAAGACGGTCGTGGCCATCAGGACTACGAGCGTTCCCGAGAGTCTTCTCTCCACTATGTAGGAGCCCTCGCGATATGCGAAGTAACTTCCGATGATCAGGCAGAGTATGGCTATGTTGATGGTCCAATTTACGGCTTTTGGAACGATAAAGTGGACCGTGCCGAACCCAGCAAGCTGATAGATCATGAAGGGTAGAATCGCAACTGCCGGCAATAACTCGGACGCACCGAGGGTAGCGTCAACGGCGGCGGGAGCGTGCGAATGCAGCAGCGTGCTGGTAGCCAGTTCGTGAAACAGTGCCGGTATCGCGCACAGGAATGGAACCACCGAGAGTAACTCCATGATCAAAGAACCGCTCCAGGTTCCCACCTGGGAGGAGGCATTCGCGCCCGCACCTTCAGATTGAGTACCTACGAAAAGACCTCCCACAATGGCCGCTGCACTCGAAAGCATCAGCAGTTCCACGGTGATTCCGAAGCTTGCCGGTTCGCCGGTCTTGAGCAGGAGCAACCCCATAAAGCCGGGCAGATAAAACATTACGCGGACTAATCGCGCCCAAACTCGCGCGTCCCGCTCAGGAGGCAGAATCGGTAATGGAAGTCCATCCGTTCCAACAACCGCTCTATCTTTCGACATTTAGCGCCCTCGAACCCCACTAAATTTCTTTCGATCTGTACCCTAACATAGCATTTCAATTTCTAAAACCTGCTCTCGAGCGACGAGAGAGGCAATCCAGCCGGGGCCTAAATCTTAAGATAACATCTCCTAAATTGGCGACAGTCTACCAACTATGTTCGTCCTTCATTTACGTCGATGTAGCGGAGCCAGTGTAGGGCTTGTCCCGCACATTACCGCGTTTGCCTTTGGAAATATCCGGAACTTGAAGGCGTCTATTGAAACTGCTGGCAATGCATTTTGGCCGGTTTCCGCGAGCGGCAACGCAACCTTCGTCCAGTTCCCTGCCCCTGCTTCGACGCTTCCGCGAGACGGGGTATTTGAAAGGTTCACGACGATTAGGAACTCCTCCGAACCGGCAGGGCGAATGTACGACAATACCCAGCGCCGGATCGATCGCTAAATAATCGCGAACAGCATAGGGACTGCCCAAGGTACCTTTTCACTTGAGTTTTCCGTTTGGGTGGATGGGATGGGCATAAGTCAAATGAGGTTCACCCCGAGATCGTGCAGAGCATTCAGCCGGTTGGTCACGCCTTGAGATTTCCCTCCGAAGAAAAGGATCGCGGAAAAACCTGGTAAATCACGACCGACTTCAGCCATTCCGGCGAAGAGCGCGTGGCCAGAGGTGGGAGGCTGGCATCGGCGCCTGCTGGGCTGAAATCCAGCAAGGCGTAAGGAAAGCGCCAAGAATGAGGGCGAGAGTAAAACGCAGGCAATTTTTCATAAACTGGGTCGCATAACAGTTCTCAATCCGTCACATAGTGTCACGCGACGCCACAACTCTGCCTTTCCTCCGGCTGCTCTCGACCGTACCTCTGTTAGCTCTGCAGACTGCGATGAGAAGGAGTAGCCTGTCAGGGATTACAAAACACCTCCGCTCAATGCCTTCCATTGTCGAGCAGCAATGGAGTGAGTGGCCGTGTGCAGATAAAGGCATAGATCGAGGGCACCAATGATTTCACGGCGCGAGATTCTTCGACTGATACCCCTTACAAGCTGCGCGGCTGCAACCAGCCTTATCGCGCAACCAATATTGCGTGACCCGCAACTTCCGAGTGCAGGTCTACGTTCGGGCCTTAGGATTAGCCCAGGCCCGGAGAACATCTTCTCGCCACTGGACCGGATTCGAGTAGAGAGTGCTGAAGCTGGCCGTATCGTCGTGCGGGATGGCGATCAAAAAATCTACCTTGATACTGCCCTGCAAACTTCTCTCGACATCACCATTGGCGGCGCACTCGGGACGCATAGTGTCACGTTGCTTTCACCGAACGGCCAGGTCCTGGATACCGCCACGTTTTTCGTAGACTGCTCAACGCACATCGAAGACGAAGGTGGAACCTTCGCCAGTCTCTTAAAGGACCTTTATTGGACGATGGTGAGTGAAGGCCCTGTCGGCGCCATGCGATACAAAGGCGAAGTCTTTACGTTCTTCGATTCGTGGTTGATGGACAACACGCAAACGCTGAAGGGAATGAAGTACTTCTGGCCAGAATTAAAGTCCAATGTGGATTTCTACGCCAACACACAGCGTGAAGACGGCATGATCTGGGAGAATGTGGAACTGCGAACTCCTCCGGAGACAGATTGGGATCGCCGGTTTCGCTACGCCGACTTCGCTCGTTCAACGGAAAATGGCTACATGGAATTGCGCCGCGCGCCGGTTGAGGCTCACGTGGAGCAGTTCTTTCTTGAGAGCATTTACTACGCATGGAAAGCAACGGGCGACACCAAGTGGATGGCAGCTAAGCTTAACGCCGCTGCGAGGGCCGTTCACTATGTCATCACCGATCCATACCGCTGGTCAGAAAAATATCAGCTTATCAAGCGTGGATACACCATCGACACATGGGATTTCTTAAGCGATAGTGAGGCCAAGCTCGTCGACGGCGACATCATGAAGATAGATCTGAAGACTACGCATTTCGGAGTTTTCTTCGGCGATAACGCCAACATGATCGTTGGTCTTCATCGGTTGGTGGAAATGATGAGGGCCGCTGGCCGAAAAAACGAAACGGATGAGTATCTCCAACTCGCCGATGGAATGGAGAAACGATTGAACGAGCTTGCATGGAATGGGGAATTCTTCACTCATTGGATTCCGGAAGACAGTAACTTGAAATTCGACCTCGGTGTCGATATCAATCGCCAGGTCTCTCTTTCGAATGCCTACTCGCTGAATCGCGGAATCTCCCACGAACAGAGCGTCGGAATTATCAAGACCTATCAGAGAATACGGCGCGAAATGCCACACACATCTCCTGGAGAGTTCTACGCAATCTACCCACCTTTTGAACGAGGATTCGCCGGTGAAAATGGAAAATGGGAATACATGAATGGCGGCGTCATGTCGTGCACAGCCGGGGAGCTAGCGCACGGCGCATTTGAAAATGGATTTGAGCAATACGGTGCGGATATCTTGCGCCGCGAAAAGGTCATCGCAGATCGCTATCGCGGAATTTTGCCTGCCATACTTCGCGGCGCGGCCCCGCAAAGCCCAACGCGAATTCTGACACCCGTCGACATGCGTGCCATCGCAAATGCCGACTTCGGCACTGGAAAGGCGGGCGTTCCGGGTTGGACCAACGAAGGAGAGAATAACTTGGCCGCCATGCCCGTAGGCCGCCAGGTGTTTCGCGATATTCCCTTCGATGTAATTGACCCTTCGACAAATGGCAGCCGCGCCTGTGTCGCGATCTCAAGTGCCCCAGGATTCCTCAAGAAGCAAACGCTTTCCATTCACGCAACAGCTCGAGCATTCTATCTGCTGCATACAAAGGGCGGCGAAGATCTGGTGGGAAAACTGACCATCCGCTACGAAGATGAAAGCTCGCACTTTGAGTACATCCGCGCTGGTGTGAATGTGAATCATTGGTGGGCACCAAAGGATACTGAGTTTGACAATCGTTATGGATCACTTACAGCAGACAGAATGCAAGTCGCCTGGCGTGGGGGAAATCCAAAATTCTCCAACGTTGGTGTGTATGTCGTTGGCTTCGAAAACCCAGAACCTGCGAAGCCGATTGCGACCCTCGACTTTGAATCGGTCGATACGAACGCACATTGGATGATCCTCGGAGTTACCCTTTCCGACGCGCCAGTGTTCCTGCCTCCGCGGAATGATCTATCCACCGGCATGCCCAACAACTGGGGAGCCGCGGCGCTCGTCTACGCGTTGATCGGCGGATTGGCCGGTGTGAAGGATACCGGTGTCGCCTTCGACAATGCCGCCATTGCTCCGCGATGGAACGCTGCGAATGTGAATGCTTCCAGCGTCACCGTTCGTTATCCGGCGTCGCGCGGGTACGTTCGTTACGACTACCACTACGACAAAGCTAACCATCGTATCAGGATCGTATTTACAGGCAACGCAACTCGGAACGAGGTCGCGGTGCTATTGCCAAGTGATTCTTCAATCAAGAATGCGCTCTTGGATGGCAACGTCGTTGTTGTAAAAACTCGTGAAGTTGAGGGGTCCACTTATGGATTGGTTCTCACTGAACAACGAGGAGTCCATACGATGGAACTGCAACTGAGCTAGCGGGCCTTTAGAAATCTTGGCTCCTATTTGCCTAGCTGCGTATCAAAGAATTTCGCCATGATCTCGTGAGCTTCTTTCGTCTCGGGCAAATCTGGATTGTTCCAGAACGCATGCGGCAAGGCTTCAAAGACCACGAGCTGGGCATCGTCTCCAGCACGCAAAAAAGCGCGGTGCAGGATGGTTGTTCCGCTCAAGAGCAAGTCTCTGCCACTTGTGATGAAGAGCGTCGGCGGCATGCCACTCAGATCCGCATAAACAGGGGACAAAACGGGATCCTTGAGATTCAGCGTGCCGGCATACTCATGGCGACTTGGTGAGATTGTCTCGGGCGGATCCAGATGTCCGGAGAATCCATTCAATGCATATAAAGCCTGCGAATCTCCAGCCTGGCTGAAATCGCCCAAGCCAGAAAAGATACCGAGGGCCCTTGGTAGTGGCAGACCGAGTTGCTTTAGGCGAACTGCGACTTCCGCTGTAAGTATGGCGCCGGCCGAGGTTCCGTACAGAACAATTTTCTCCGGCTTGTACGTCTTCAGCAGTTCACGGTACACGGCAATCGTGTCATCAACAGAAGCCGGAAATGGATGTTCCGGTGCCAACCGATACAGCACCGCGATCACCTTCGTCTGAGTCATGAAAGCGAGGGGAATTGTTTCCGTCAACGACCCAGAGTCGGAGTTGAATCCACCGCCGTGCACGTTAATCAACACACGGTCCGCCTTATTTGCTGGAATCTGCGTTGGAGTAATCACCTTCGTCGGCACGCCCGCGATGGTTTGCTCAGCCAAACTCACCGGATAGAGCTTGCGAAAGGCTTCCCCCGCACCGGCCTGCCACTCGTTGGTCTTCGTGCGTCGGATCGCGAGCGACTCCGGGGAGGGCCGCGTCAGAAACCGGACGTGCCAGCCACTTACGCGCTTCCGGGCTGATCGTTGTTGGCACGGGAACAACTCTCGTTACGAACGCGGTGCCGTCAGCGCCAATCACACTGCTGTCTGTCTTCGCAGGAGTGGTTCCTTGCGCAACGCAAGTTCCGCTCCAACATAGAATTGCCAGTCCCGAAATTCCAATCAATCTCTTTTGCCGGGTGATATCCACGCGATGTCCTCAGTAGGCTTGAAGTTATAAGACCGCACGCTCAGCGCGGTAAATTCTCTCAAACAGCACAGCAAACACTCTAATCTTCTTTTCGCCAATTTTCTGCTCATCCTACAGCAGAGACGGGTATATTGGTGCGTGCTCCTCAAACGTTTGACGTGACACACCAGGCGCGCGAAACACGTACCCGGTCGCGCTCCTTCTACAGGGGTACACCAATCAAATCGCGAAAGTCCCGAGAAACCATGACACCTGAAAGATCGAAGTTCGTTTTCTTACTGATAATGTCCGTTTTATTGATCGGCGCTGCTTCCGCACAATCGAAGCCCGCCGCTCCCAAAGGACCATGGCTCAATACAAAGCTTTCGCCGGATGAACGCGCGGAACTCGTCCTGAAGGAACTTACACTCGACGAGAAAATCTCCCAGCTTCATGGCACAGGCAGCATGGGATTTGGGCCACCCAGTCCACATGGAGAAGAATCCAATGGCGGTGCCGGGTACGTTGTCGGCATCCCGCGTCTCGGCATCCCCGGCATCCAGATGGCCGACGCCGCCTATGGTGTTACACGCGGAGAGGAGAGCGGACGCTACTCTACCGCGTTGCCGGCAAACATTGGCGCCGCCGCAAGTTGGGATCTTAAAGCCGCATACGAGTACGGAGCATTGATTGGGCGCGAACTTCGCGCCCAGGGATACAACATGACCCTCGGCGGCGGAGTGAACATTACCCGCGAGCCCCGCAATGGACGCACTTTCGAGTACCTCGGCGAAGATCCTATTCTGGCCGGTAACATGGTTGGAGAAGTGATGAAGGGCATGCAGGCCCAGCACGTAATCGGCGATATTAAACACTACGCCCTTAACGACCAGGAGAGCGGCCGCAACGCCGTAAACGTGAACATTGATGAACGTTCCATGCGAGAGACGGACCTGCTCTCCTTCGAAATTGGACTTCGGATTTCAAATGCCGGCGGAGTGATGTGCTCTTATAACCGCGTGAATGGCGACTTTGCCTGCGAGAACAAATACCTGCTGACCGATGTTTTGCGGAAGGATTGGAACTTCAAAGGATTCGTCGTGTCTGACTGGGGAGGTACGCATAGCACCGTCAAAGCCTCCGCCGCCGGATTGGACAATGAGGAACCTTCGCAGATTTTTTATGGCGAGCCCATGAAAAAAGCCGTGCAGTCCGGACAGGTTTCCATGGCCGAACTCGATGAACACGTGCGACGCATCCTGCGCACCGAATTCGCGACCGGCATTGTCGATTACCCAACTCAGAGGAGCGTCGTCGACGTTGCAGGCGGATTTGAGATCGCGCAGAAGATTGCCGAGCAAAGTATTGTCCTGCTCAAAAATCATCATTCGGTGCTGCCGCTGGAAATCTCGAAGCTTCGCAGCATAGCCATAATTGGCCCGCACGCCGATGTTGGCATGATCTCCGGCGGAGGATCGGCGCAGGTTGACCCGCCGGGTGGAAATGCTATTATGCCGCCGGGGCAAGGCCGATCTGCCTGGATGGCAAACATGTGGTTCCCCACATCGCCATTGAAGGCCGTGCGGGCGAAGGCACCCACCGCGAGCGTCGAATTTGAGTCCGGTGATGATCTCGATGCCGCGGTTGCACTTGCCAAAAAGTCTGAGGTCGCGATTGTATTTGCCTATCAATGGGAGAGCGAAGGCATGGATTTGACAAGCCTCTCTCTTCCCGGCAAGCAGGACGATTTGATCGCCGCCATTGCCGCTGCGAATCCGCACACCATTGTGGTTCTTGAGACAGGTAGCCCCGTGCTGATGCCGTGGGCCGACAAGGTAGGTGGCATCGTTGAAGCATGGTACGCAGGAAGCAGAGGGGCAGAGGCCGTCACCAATATCCTCGTAGGAGAGGTTAATCCGTCGGCGAAACTACCGCTCACTTTCCCTAGGAGCGAGAGCGATTTGCCTCATCCCTCCATCGTCAAGCCACCTCCCACATCCACCGCTGAACATTATGGGACGCAAGCTTCGAAGATGGAATCCTCTGGGCTCCCCGCCTTCAAGACCATGTATGTCGAAGGCCTGAAGGTCGGCTACAAGTGGTACGACGCGGAAAGTAAACCCGTGCTCTTCCCTTTCGGATACGGCCTCTCCTACACGACGTTTAGCTATTCCGGTCTGAAGGTGAATCCGGCGTCGCCTTTGTCAGTCACCTTCACCGTAAAGAACACAGGAACGCGAGCCGGAGCCGAAATTGCGGAAGTCTATGCTGCGCTTCCAAAGATCGCCGCCGAACCACCAAAGCGTCTTGTTGGATGGAGCAAAATCCAGCTGAACGCCGGCGAAAGTAAAGAGGTAAGCGTAGCAGTGGATCCCCAGTTCCTTTCAATCTTTAACACCTCGAAGCACGGATGGGAATTGGTTCCGGGAGAGTACGGCATCATGGTCGGTGGTTCGTCTCATGACCTGCCACTAAAGTCTTCGATCAGCTTGAAGTAAGACTGCCATTAGACACTAATGGATTAGCAAGGAATCGGAGCCGTCGCTGGGCCTCACATGCGCCCCTGAGCGGCTCCAACTTTTTGCGATGTTCGTGGCGTTGATGTCCGGGAAAGTGCTGCTACGAAGCGACGCTCTGCAGCGCATTTGTTATAAATTGCAGCAAGAGATTTGGGACACATCCGAGGACAACGACCGCAAGCGCGATCAGACAGAGAAGCGCCTGCGTGACCATAGAAACCCGGAAATCACTCGTGTCATCGTTGGGCTTTTCAACATAGATACGCTTAAGCACCTGCAGGTAGTAGTAGAAAGAAACTACACTCATTCCGATCGCGAGGATAACCAACCAGATCAACGAAAGAGATCCTGGCGACGATGAAATCGCCGCACTGAACAGGTAGAACTTTCCAAAGAATCCTGCCAGCGGTGGAATACCGGCCAGGGAGAGAAGGAAGATCAGCATGCATCCCGACAGCAATGGAGAGCGGAGGCTAAGCCCCGCAAAGTCGGCGAGTTTGTCTCCGCCCGTCTGTTCTTCCACCGCCGCGATCACGCCGAAGGCACCAAGTGTAGTGAGTGCATACGTCAAAACATAATAGATAAGCGCCGCAGCACTGGTTTGCGTATGGGACACGATCGCGATCAACATGTAGCCTGCGTGAGCGACCGCGGAATAAGCTAAGAGGCGTTTGACGCTGGTTTGGGCAAGCGCGGCAACGTTGCCAAGCACAATGGAGGCTGCTGCGGCTATCGAAACGACTGGCACCCATCCGGCTGATCGCGTTCCCCAGCCCGCACTTCCCGCCGATCCGGCAAAGCCGAGCACCATTACCTGGGCGAAGATAAAGAAGCTGGCAACCTTGGATGACGACGCTACAAAAGCAGCGGCAGGCGTGGGCGCTCCTTCATAAGCATCGGGAGCCCAAAGGTGGAATGGAACAGCTGCTACTTTGAAGCCAAATCCAACTACTGTCATCACAATGGCGATCATCAACAATGGATCAAGCGGTCCCTGAGTCGCGGCAGCAATCTTAAGCAGATTCGTTGAACCTGATAGCCCGTAAAGGAAACTAAATCCGAAGAGAAGAAACGCAGCCGACATCCCACCAAATAAAAAATACTTAAGCGCCGCCTCGGCCGACTTCACATTATGCTTGTTGAATCCTGTGAGGATATACAGACACAAACTCAACAGTTCCAGAGACACGAAAATAAGCAGGATGTCTTCGCTACTGACCAGAAACATCATGCCAGAGGTTGCGAGGAGAACGAGCAAAATGTATTCGCCGACATGATTTGTAAACTTCGCATCGATGGAAAGCAGCAGTGTCAACACTGCAAACACAAGCAGAGCAATCTGCATTAGCTGCGTGAGTGAATTTGAAATCAGCATTCCACTCAGTACGTTTGCGTGTGCCTGACTCGTCAGGATCCAAAGTCCAGCGAATGCGCACCCGACCGTCGCAGCGAACGCCTCCACTGCGAATCGGAGTCTCAAATTCTTGCGGCGTAGAAAGGCTATATCCAACGCAAGGGCAATCAGGCCCGCGACCACAACGATCGCTTGCGGAAGTGCCAGCAGAAGCAATTCTTTATAGCTCAGCCCGATCATTGCCAGCTCCCTCTGCGCAGCCCCTCAAAGATCGGAGAGTTGAGCGCGGGGATAATGAGTTTGAGCAGGAACTGCGGATAAAGACCGACCGCCAGGCTCGTCGCTAATAGCAGGACGCTGGCTGCTTTTTCGGGCAATGTGATGGGAGGAATCGGCTCATGCTCAGAATGGAAATGAGAGCTTCCGTCTCTATCGCCGAAGAACGCTTTCTGCATCGCGCGCCAGGTATAGGCCACGCCGACTGCGATGCCCACGCCCGTCAGGCAGGCAAATGTTGGGAAGGCGCGCCACGATCCAATGAGCACCTGTAGCTCCGCAATAAATCCGCTAAAGCCCGGGAGTCCAATCGAGGCCATGCCTGCGAGGACAAATGTGACCGCGGCAAAAGGAATGGCCTTGCTCAGCCCCATCTTTTCCAAGGCCGCAAGATCTCGAGTGTGAGTGCGGTCGTAAACCATGCGTCCAACCACGGCGAAGAGCAACCCTGCAATTATGCCGTGAGAAAACATCTGCAAAACGGCGCCCGTCATTCCAATGCGATTCAGTGTCATCAGGCCAAGCAAAACAAAACCCATGTGGCTGACGCTCGAGTAGCCGATTACAAACTTGAAGTCTTCCTGGACAAGAGCCACCATTGCGCCATATACGATTCCGATGACCGCGAGTAACGCAAACACATCGCGCCAGGAACCAAGCCACAGTACGTGAAATCCCCACGGATCCATCCCGCGCGGAAAAAGCATCATCGCCACGCGAAGGCACCCGTACGCGCCTAGCTTCATCACCACGCCCGCCAGCAGCATGGATGCTCCCGTCGGTGCGGCTACGTGTCCCGTGGGTGCCCATGTATGGAAGGGCCACAGGCCGGCGAGGATGCCAAACCCAATAAATATCAGCGGGAATCCCCACATCTGGAAATGCTGCGGAAAGGGATACTGTGCTAGTTCTACCAAACTCATCGTTCGGGAACCTGCGATCACGTAAGCAGCGATGATTCCCACCAGCACCATTGCGCTGCCGAAGAACGAGTAAAGCGCAAGCTTCATCGCGCCATATTCTTTGCGGGTCGAACCCCAGATGGCGATCAGAAAATATTTCGGAATAATCGCAATTTCGTAAAAGACGAAAAGAAGAAAGAGATCAAAGCTGAGGAAGACGCCGTAGACTCCGCCAATCAACGCGAGAAAGAATGCAAAGAATTCATTAGTCCGATGTTCGATGTTCCAAGAGAACAGAATGCCGGCTACCGCTACCACGCCAGTCAACAGCAACAGCACAAGACTGATGCCATCCGCCGCGAGGTGATACTGAATGCCCAGCGATGGGATCCATGTATATTGAGCAACGGTTACGAGCTCTCCACTTTTCTGCTCGACCAATCCACGCAAGGCGATTACGAGACCTGCAATCGCTGTTAGCAGCGCGAGACCCCTCGCCAAAGACGCGTTCTTCTTCGGCAGCAACATTAGAATTGCAGCGCCGAGAAACGAAACGTAGATGGTCCAGGCCAACATAATCAATCAGAACGATCACGCCCACTTAACAACAGTGAATGATCAAAATAAATCCGTTCTCACCCTTCGAAATCGTCGTTAAAACCTTAGTTCACTCAACACGGTTAAAGCGGTGCTGTTAATAACACCGATCACAAACTGCGGGTAAATTCCGATTGCAAACATCAACGCAAGCGCAGGAACAAGAGCGATTCTCTCCCGCGTAGAAAGGTCAGCGAACCCAGCCCACTGCGGATTCAGAGGACCGGAAAAGACACGCTGCAGGATTGTCAGAATCACAATCGCCGTGACCAGGAGACCAATTACCGCGAACGCCGCCGCCCAGGATGCCAGTGGAAATACACCCTTGAAGATCAAAAACTCGCCAACGAAGCCATTCAGTCCCGGCAAGCCTAGCGACGAGAACAACGCGATGCCCATCAAACCGCAAAGCACGGGCGCCACCTTGCGAAGGCCGCCGAAGTCGTTCAAGCCGCGCAAGCCTCCACTTCGCTTTTCAAGCAGGGCAACAAACCAGAACAGGACAGACGCCGTAAGCCCGTGATTGAACATCTGCAAAATCACGCCATCGAGCGCAGCAGCCTTTTGCGCGAACACTGTCGCGTCTTGAGTATTTACTCCCGCTATCGCGAAAATTCCAAGCAGGCAATAGCCGAGGTGATTAATAGACGAGTAAGCGAAAATCGTCTTTAGATCTTTTTGTGCAAATGCTGCAAAGGCAGAAAAAACGATCGTTGCCACGGCAAGCACAAGGAGCGGCTTCCGCATCCAGAACATCTGCGGCGCAAAAATCGGAAGCAGAATTCGAAGAAATCCGTACACTCCCATCTTCGACATCACGCCCGTGAGCAGCATGGATGTTCCAGTAGGAGCCTCGGTATACGCAGTCGGCAGCCAGGTGTGCAGCGGCATAAGGGGCACTTTGACGGCGAATCCCACCAACGCCCCGAAGAACAGAATCAATGCCAGCCGATCGCCGCTCATCCCGTGCCAGCTCAGTTTTGTTGCAATCGCCGGCATGATCTGTCCACTGCGAGCCATTGCGGCAAGATCGATAAAGTCAAAAGAACCCGTGGCCAGAAAAAGGCCCATAAACGAGAGCAGCAGGGCCACGCTGCCCACCATCGTATAAACAAAAAACTGCGTCGCAGCTGGGCTTCGCTTCGGTCCACCCCAAAGCTTGATCAGGAAGAATGCAGGGATCAAGCTCAGTTCCCAGAAGATGAACCAATGGAAAAAATTGAGCGCGGTGAATGTGCCAAACAATCCTGCCTGCAATAAAAGCACGAGCGCGAAGTAGAGCGGAATCCTGCCCTTGATTTGCCAGGACGCGAGAATCGCCATCGGCACAACGACGGCCGAAAGGAGCAGCATCAAGAGTCCAAGACCATCCACTCCGAGGTGGTACTCAATATTCAGAGATGGAACCCAACCATGGCGCTCTTCGAACTGCATGGACCCCAGCGCCGACTGAAAGCTATGCCACACGGCAACGGTCGTCAGCAGCGAAACGATGCTGGAACCCAGCGCCAGCCAGCGCGCAGTCCTATCGTTGCTATCGCTCGGAGCCTCTCCCAAAATCAGGATCGCCAGCGCACCCCCGATAGGGACAAATGTAAGCAGCGTAAGGATTGGGAAGCTTGTCATCCTTTGCTTCCCCACACCAGGAAAAGGACAAAGACAACCAGCGCGACCCCAATCACTTTAAGATATGTCTGCACTCGACCTGTCTGAAGATGCGACAAGAGTCTGGCTCCCTGGTTCGCCCCCTCGCAGCCTGCGTCAAAGCCCGCATTCACAACCTTGGCATCCACTGTTCGGTTGAACCATGCCAGTCCGACCACAGCAAGCGAAACACCCTTTACGCCGCCAGCCCATATGTTTCGATCCAGCCACGCACTGAAGTTCGCCGCGAGTGCATTCCAACGAATGATCGTCGCTTCATACAATTCGTCTACGTAGTATTTGTTCTGGAGAATGCGAAACATCTGCGGTTGAATTGTAGCCAGCACGTCCGGCGCATCTGCGCTCACGATTGGTTTCCGTCCGTACCACCACCATCCCAGGCCTAAGCCAAGGAACACCATGGATGTGGAGATCAGCATCACCGCCACAATGCCTGATTCTCCGAACCGCCCGAAATCCACACCAATCCTCTCGCCGCCCAGAAAAGCATGGAATACATGCCACGCCGGCGTTCCGATGAATCCCAGCAACACGGAGCATGCCGCGAGTATAACCAGCGGCATCGTCATCACCGATGGGCTCTCATGCGGCACAATATCGTGGCCCGAGTGCGCCGAATCGTGAGCATTTAGTCGCGACTCGCCGAAGAAAACATAGAAGACTTGCCGGGTCATATAGAACGCCGTCAGCAGTGCACCGAGCAAGCCAATGTAAAACGGAATTTGGGATACGCTCCAGCCGTGTGCTGCGTGCAGAATTTCGTCCTTGCTCCAGAAACCGGACACGAACAAGGGGAATCCAGACAACGCCAGCATACCGACGGCATACGTTGCGAAGGTCACAGGCATCCACTTCTTCAGCCCGCCCATGCGGCGGATATCCTGCTCCTCATGGCAGCCGTGGATCACCGAACCAGCCCCCATGAACAGTAGTGCTTTGAAGAAGGCGTGCGTGATCAGGTGGAACATGCCCACCGCAACACCGCCGACGCCCAACCCCAACATCATGTAGCCAAGCTGCGAAACTGTCGAGTAAGCCAGAATCCTCTTAATGTCGTCATGCGCCACTGCAATGCTAGCGGCAAAAATCGCCGTGATCGCTCCAATCCAAGTCACGACTTTCAGTGCGGTGGTGGGTGCTACCACACCAGAAGAAAGTAGTGCCGGAGAAGCACTCATCAGCGGATACACTCGCGCTACCAGGAACACGCCGGCAGCTACCATCGTCGCAGCGTGAATCAATGCGCTAACGGGAGTGGGGCCTTCCATCGCATCCGGCAACCATACGTGCAGCGGCACCTGGCCAGATTTTCCTGCCGCGCCACAAAAAATCAGCAGCGCTATCGCGGTAGAGACTGCCATTCCAAAACTCGTCGTCTGTGCCACCATGGCCACGAGCGACGAGTGTTCCATGCAGCCCGCTCCGCCGTCATAAAAGAGCAGCGTCCCGGATTGCGCATACAGCCACACCATTCCAAGCAGGAATGCCATATCTCCGATGCGCGTGGTGATGAATGCTTTCTTAGCCGCCGCGGCTGCACTCGGTTTCTGGTACCAGAAGCCGATCAGCAAGTAAGATGTTAGGCCCACCAGTTCCCAGCACATGAAGAGCAGGAGCAGACTGTTCGAAATCACTACTCCCAACATTGCTCCTGCAAACAGCGACAGAAAGCAGAAGAAGCGAGTAAAGTTCTCGTCGTGCGCCATGTAGCCCACGCTGTAGATAAAGATCAGCGTACCTACAAATGTCACCATCACCAGCATCACAGCCGTCAACGGATCCAGCACCCATCCCAGCTGCAACCAATCATTTCCCAGCTGGAACCAGCGGAAATTGACCACCTCGCGGCTTCCGCCTTCGCTACCAGTAAATCCATACACGTGAGCGAGTGCAACTGCCGACAGCAGGAAAGACAGAATCATCGATCCAATGGAAAGGGAGCACGCAAACACGCGCTTCCTCTGCGGAGCTACCGCCGTCAACCCCGCTGCCACAACGGGCAGTACAGGGATCAGCCACAGGTTTTGAACAATCCAGCTCATCTCACCTCGGATACGGAACACACCTTACTTACGCTTACACGACGCACTCTCACTACTCATCCCTTCATGGAATCTATGTAGTCCAGGTTCGTCGTTTTGTAATGCCGGTAGATGGCGATGATCATCGCCAATCCCACCGCCGCCTCGGCAGCCGCAACACCTATCGAGAAAATCGTGAATAGAATCCCGGTCAGCGCCTCGGGATTTGGACCATACCGCCAGAACGCGATGAAGTTCAAGTTCGCCGCATTCAACATCAGCTCTATTCCAACTAAAACCAGTATGGCGTTCCTGCGCGTCAATGCACCGGCCAGACCAACGGAAAACAGCAGCGCGGAGAGGACCAGGTAGCTCGTCAGTGTCATTTCGCCTGCCTGTCGTACATGGCGAGAATCACCGCACCAATCAACGCCGCAGTCAGCAGCAGGCCAATCACTTCCAGCGGAAGAACGTACGGGCCCATCAGCGCTTCGCCAATTTGCTTGACCGTAACCTGCGGCTTAGGAGTTATTGCTCTGTGAGTGACGGAGCTGCCGCGAATCGCCCATACGATCACGCCGAATACAGCAACGACGATAACGCTGCTCGCCCTCCATGAAGCGGGCGTGTCAGGAAAGTCGCTCGGCTCCGTCCCGCGCGTAAGCAGAATTGCAAAGACAGTGAGAATAGCGATGGCGCCGATATACACCAGCACCTGCGCAAATCCAACGAACTGCGCTCCAAGAAGTAGATAGATCCCCGCCAGCCCCGCAAAGGCCAGCGTCAGCGCCAGTACGCAATGCACTAGATTACGGAGGCTCATTGCTGCCACCGCTCCGGCAATCGTCAGCGCAGCAAGAATTAGAAACGGCAGTGTCATCTTCTCCAGTATTCCAGAACCGCAGCTTGTGCCGCTGCCGGCGATACCAACCAACTGGTCGAATGGATGGTAGGTGTGAAGTTCTCACAGTCAGACCACGTCACAATGTGACCCGCATCACGATTTGCTTGCCCAGGCACCGCCTTTCAACCAATCGGCGTTTACTCTGCAAGCTGATAGACCCGCTTTTCCGAATGCTTCTTTGAAGCCAATCCAAATCCAAGCAAAACATACGACGCAATCACCATTGCACTGCACACCAGCCAGCGAATAATCCCTTCCGGCAAGAATCGCCACATGCCTGCCGTAACCAGGTTCACCAGCGCCATCGGCAGCATAAAGCGCCACGCGAAATCCATCAGCTGATCCATGCGAAGCCTTGGCAATGTTCCCCGTATCCAGATAAATCCGCAGATCAGAACAAACAGTTTGCCGAAGAACCAGAGATACGACGGCACCCAAGTGAGGAATGGAAAAGGCGCATTCCATCCTCCGAGAAACAGCGTGATTGCCATGCCGCTGATCGACATCATGCCCAGGTACTCTGCCAGGAAGAACAAGGCAAATTTGAATCCGGAATATTCGGTGTAATAACCGGCGATGAGCTCTGACTCGCCTTCCGGCAAATCAAAAGGCGAGCGGTTCGACTCCGCCGTCGCTGCAATCATAAATAGGACAAAGCCCGCGAATCCCCAAGGAGTCAGCACGAACCAGTGAGGCACGATGCCCGAGTAACCCGACTGCTGATCCACAATCGCGACGGTGGAGAGCGTCCCCGTCATCATGATTACCGAAACAGAGGACAAGATCAGCGGAACTTCATAGCTGATCATCTGCGCGATCGCGCGCATTGCCCCCAGCAACGAATATTTGTTGCGGCTCGACCATCCTGCCATGAAGACAGCAAGCTCCGTACTCGATCCGGCCGCGAAGAAGAAAAGCACTCCCGCATCAATGTTCACCGCGACCATGTTGCGTCCCAGCGGCAGCACTGCAAACCCGAGGAACGTCGCCGTCACCAGGAACAGTGGTGCCAACAAGTGAACAACTTTGTCCGCCGCACGAGGCACGATGTTTTCTTTGGTAAGGGTTTTGAGACCATCGGCAATCGGCTGAAAAAGGCCGGCCGGCCCTACCCGGTTTGGCCCGTATCGATTCTGAATGCGCCCGAGACCCTTCCGCTCCATTACTGTGATCAATGCAAAAAGCAGCGGGAACAGAAGGATGATCGGCACGATAGAGATCAGACCAGAGACAATGGGTTGCACCGGCGCAGGCACATACCCTACAAGCCAGTGCTTCAAGATCACAAAAATCTGGTCGATCGTCTCAATCATCTTTCAGTCCATCAGCCGTTCAAACCGCACACTTTTGTGATCCCGTGACATGCCACCATACGTCGCCATTCTGCAATCCGCATAGGGTAGTTGACTGGTCATACTATAGCGCGTTGATACTTCGTGACTAGTTCTCCCGCTGGCACTCATTACTTCTCGCCCGCCGCAACCGGAGCCGGTGGCGCATCAGGGCTCGCAGTACCGGGAGATGTTATAGTTGGTTTTGCCTCTGCTGGCTTAGTTCGCGCGTTTGCCTTCGCCTGCTCCGCAGCCAACCACTTGTCTGTTACCGCTGCATCCGTCGGATGAATGGCATGATAGTGTTCGTTTGATTTGGCAAGTTGATGCTTGTCCCACAACAGGCCACCGAACCTGTCATCGGTACTTAGCTCGTACTCCGTGTCCATCTTGATTGCCTCAAATGGACACACCTCCACACATATCTGGCAGCTCATGCACACGGAAACGTCAATATCGAATTTTGCGGGGTAGAACTGCGGCTTGCCCGTCGCGTCCGGCTTCTTGTCCTTGCTCTTCTCAATGTAAATACACTTCGGCGGGCATTCCTTCTCGCAGATCTGGCAAGCCACGCAGCGAAGACCCGCTTCAGGATCGGTGCCGTCGTACACGAGGAACGGAAAATCCCGCGTCGCCTCAGCCAGCGGCAGGCGCTCCTCGGGATATTGCACCGTAGTCAGTCGTTCTTTGCTGACAAAGCTGCCGAGAAAATTTCTCGCAGTCTCGCTCAGCCCTTTAACGATTCCCTCTCCCAGCATTGTCTATGCCTTCTCCTGGATTCCTACCGATCCACTTCGCCTAACACAATATCGATGCTTCCAAGAATCGCAACGGCGTCTGCAATGTAGTTACCGACGCACATGTCTTCAAGCACCGTGAGGTTAACAAAGCTTGGCGCGCGCACTCGGTAACGATAGGGGTTGCCCGATCCATCGCTGATCAAATAGAAACCAAGTTCACCCTTGGGGGCCTCGATCCTGCCGTACGCTTCGCCCGCTTTGGGCCGAAAACCGCGAACCTTCGATTTCGGATCCATGATCGGACCTGCCGGTATGTCCCGAATCGCCTGCTCAAGAATCTTCAACGACTCGCGCATCTCCAGCAACCGGCACATGTAGCGGTCGTAAACATCTCCGTGCTGTCCGAGAGGAACGCGGAAGTCAAAGCGCTCGTAGATGCCGTACTTATCCACCTTGCGGATGTCGTAATTCACGCCGGTCGCCCGCAGCATCGGTCCGGTAATTCCCGAATTCACGGCGAGTTCCTTTGAGATAACTCCAATATGCTGCGTGCGCGCCATCAAGATCTCATTCGTAGCAAGTAGGTTCTCGAACTCATCCAGAAACTTCGGATAGGCTTCGACTACAAGTTTGGCGCGCTCCAACCAGCCACTGGGTAAGTCCACCCTGCAACCGCCGAACCGCATATAGTTCGACATCATGCGCGACCCGGTGAGTTCCTCAAACAGGTCGAGAATCTTTTCACGCTCTCGGAACGCGTACATCAACGGAGTTCCGCTCGCGCCCATGTCCTGCAGAATAAAACCGATCACCGATGCATGATTCTGAAGCCGCGTCAGTTCTGCTGTGATGACGCGTATATACTCCGCACGTTCCGGTACGGTGAGCCCCGCAAGTTTTTCCACCGACAAGGCGTAGGCCCAGTTATTTGTCAGTGAACAGAAATAATCCAGTCGATCCGTGTAGGGCATCGACCCGAGATAACTTGTACTCTCGCCAATTTTTTCGTGGTTCCGGTGCAGGTAACCAATCACCGGCTTCAGGCGAAGCACGCGCTCCCCGTCGAGCACCACGTCCATGCGAAAGACTCCGTGCGTCGACGGATGGTGCGGCCCCATGGAGACCTCTAGCAACTGGCCTTCGCTGGTGTCGCCGATCAACTTTCGCGTTAAATCTTTGTCCGCGGGTATCGTGGTTTGTGTCATGTTCGTCATCAATTATCTAAGTTTCATCGTGCGTACCTGTCCCGAAATCGGTGTGCGTTAATCCGTGGCGACTCGGTCCAGGTTCGACTGTTGCGCCCTCTTCAATACACTGTCGTGAGCCGTCGGCTCGTATTCATAGTCATCCGGATCCACGTAATCCCTGCGCATGGGGTGATCAAGAAATCCATCCCACATCAAAATGCGCCGCAAGTCAGGATGCCCATCGAAAATTACGCCATAGAGATCGAAGATCTCGCGCTCCTGATATTCCGCTGCCCGCCACACCGCAGTCATTGAGGGCAGATGAACTTTTTCCGCACGATCCTCGGTTCGCATTCTCAAAATCACGGGGCCGTGCTTTTTCTCCATGGAATACAGATGGAAAACCACCTCGAGATATCCGGGAACGGAGGTTTTCTTGACTTCCTCCACCTCTTGTTCAACACCATCCACAAGCTTCTTGACTTTCACTTTTTCGCTGGTTTCAGAAGGAAGCCAATCCACACCCGTAACGTTCGAACAGAAATCCAGGCAGAGGTCTTTGTCGTCTCGCAGGAAGAGACCCACTTCCCCAGCGTATGCAGGATCAATGAGCAGGGAGCGTTGCGCGGATGGGCTGCTGTTTAGAATCAGCTTTGTAGCGCAGGCAGGCACTGCGGCTGCGATCCGAGCCTGTATCTTCTCTGCTGTAAGTTCTTCTGGAGTCATCCCTGGCGGCCATCCTTCGCCTGCATAATGGGCCATACCAGGTCGTTGCGCGGCGGCTCGAGATCGTGGTCTCCGTATTCCGGCACCACGAATTCGCTCGGCAGGTTTTCGTTGAGGTGGCGCGGGCGCTTGCTTCCCGTCAAATGTTCTTCTTCGATCTTCTTCTGGAGTGTCATAAATGCGTGCAGAAGCGCCTCAGGCCGGGGCGGGCAGCCTGGAATATGAACGTCGACTGGGACGTATCGATCGATACCCTTGAGTACGTTATATCCCTGCTTGAAAGGACCCCCAGAAATGGCGCAAGCGCCCATTGCAATCACATACTTAGGCTCTGGCATCTGGTTGTAGAGGCGCACCACCTGCGGTGCCATTTTCTTGGTAACCGTGCCGGCAACAATCATCAAATCTGCCTGCCTGGGGGAGGGGCGGAAGACCTCGGCGCCGAAACGTGCTAAATCGTAGCGGGCCATGCTGGCGGCAATCATTTCAATTGCGCAGCAGGCGAGACCAAAATTCAACGGCCACACCGAGTTTTTACGACCCCAGTTGTAGATTTCCTCGAGGCTTGTGGCCACGATTCCCTGGCGGCGGAGGTCGGTTTTGAGTTGCTCGTCAATCACGATTCAGATCCTGTTCCGAATGGCGTAACTTGCACGAAAATAAGGGTTAAGTGGAGAGCAAAACGCCTTTGCCGCATGCCCAAACCAGGCCTTCAACGAGCAGAAAAAGAAAGACCAGCATCGCGAAACAAGCACCTGCGGTCAAGCCGGTGAAGGCTACGGCGAAGGGCAAAAGGAAGATCGCTTCCACGTCGAAAATCAAGAAAACAATGCCGTAAAGGTAATATTCCGCTTTGAATTGCACCCACGCTTCGCCCTTGGATTCGAGGCCGCATTCATAGCTTGCGTTCTTGTAAGGCCCTGATTTTTCAGGGGAATACAGCTTTGACCAGACCCACGCGAGCACGAGCGGCGCGATGCCGAAACCGGCAGCGCAGACCATGAGTATCAAAATCGTGAGATACGACCCGTTCATCGATAACCCTATTGTAGTCAAGTGTTTAGACTACGTACTGCGGCGTCAGCGGTGCTTTTCAATGATGCGCGGAAGTGCGTCGAAATGCACAATTATCATACGTTTCAGCACTAGGTTTGCATCGTGATATAGATCACTTTCCCGGTCTAGCTAGGGAAAGTGTAAGCCCTTTCCCCATTCTAATGGCTCACGCGTTCGGGTGATTTGCCGGATGAACAATCGGACCGAATCTCTCCCCGGCACCCGAAGGTCGCTCACGGTTACTTTGCGGCTGAGAGTTTGAACTTCTCCGTGAGGTTTGCAAGCGACGATCCGCCTACCCAAACCGTGTACATTCCGGGTTCGATGGCCCATTTCCCTTCCATGTTCCAAACGGCGAGTTGGTCGAGTTGGACGTGGAAGTTGACGGTTTGGCTTTGTCCCGCACGGAGGTGAATTCGGGTGAATCCCTTGAGTGCCTTGTCGGGTGTCTCGACGCTGCTCACATCATCGCGCAAATAAAGCTGCGGCACCTCATCGCCGTCGATTGTTCCGCTGTTTGTAACATTCACAGTTACGAGTAAATCTTTATTACCTGGCGACACTTTTATATTCAGCGAATCGTATCGGAACGAGGTGTAGCTGAGACCGAAGCCAAAGGGATAGAGGGGCTGGCCATCATCGTCAACATACTTATGGTTCTTCGATGGATCGAAATTGTAAAAGACGGGCAACTGGCCGACGCTGCGCGGAAAGGTGATGGTGAGACGACCTGCCGGATTGTTTTCCCCGATCAGCGTTTCCGCGATCGCCTGGCCGCCGAACTCGCCGGGATACCACGCCTCAAGGATTGCGGGCACGTGATCTTTCGCCCAGCCGATGGTCAACGGGCGTCCATTCTCGAGCACCAGCACGGTGGACTTGTTCGCAGCGACGACCGCCTCAAGGAGCGCCTGCTGATTGCCGGGAAGATCGAGGTTGCTGCGGTCGAATGATTCGCCGGAGATTCCGAGATTCTCGCCCAATCCCAAAACAACTACGTCGGCGGCTTTTGCCTTGGCAACAGCGGTAGAGAGGTCGGAGCCTTCATCGAAAGTTATCTCCGCGTGTGGAAACGCGTTCCTGAGGCCGGTAAGCAGGCTGATGTGTTCGCCCTGAGTTTCCGCGGGGGCATAGTCGCCGTAGCGAGAGACGTTCGCGTTTGGCCCAATAACGGCAATGTGCTTCACCTCTTTTGAAATTGGCAGAAGATGATTGTCGTTCTTCAACAACGTCATGGACTGGCGCGCAGAAAGAAGCGAAACGTCGAGGTGCGCCTGCGAACGATTCACGCGGGGAAAGAGAGCGGTGTCGCTCATGGGGTGATCGAATAATCCGAGCGCGAATTTTACGCGTAGAACGGAGGAAACGGCGCGGTCAAGGGCGACGGGCGACAACGTGCCATCCTTCGTCCCGGCGATGATGGCATTTTGAAATGTTGCGTGATCGAAGTCGTAGAACTGCATGTCGACTCCCGAGTTAATGGCCAGCACCACCGCATCCTTTGGCGATGCGGCGACGTGGTGCACGTCATAGAGTCGCTTGATCGCTCCAAGATCGGAGAGAACGAAACCCTGAAATCCCCACTCCTTGCGAAGGATTGTTTTCAGAAGGAATGGATCTCCGGTAACGGGAATGCCATCAATCTCGTGGTATGCGGCCATGACACCCATGGCGTTTCCCTGCCGGATGGAGGGCTCAAACGACTTGAGCAGGATGGAACGAAACTCTCTTTCGCCAACATGGACCGGCGACATGTTTGTTCCCGACTCTGGTGAACCGTGACCAGCAAAATGTTTTGGCTCGGCGACGAGTGTATGGTCGGTTGCGAGAGATGTACCCTGCATGCCCCTGACGTATTCGAGACCCATTTGTCCGGTGAGGTACGGATCTTCGCCGAAGTCTTCTTCCACGCGCCCCCAGCGGGGATCGCGCGCAAGGTCGAGCACGGGACAGAAGAGCATGCCAATGCCGGTAGAGCGCGCCTCTGCCGCGATGACTTCGGAAGTCTGCCGTGCCAACTGCGAATTCCATGTGGCTGCGAGGTTGATTTGTGCGGGGAAAATGGTTCCGGTGTTGAAGCCGTGCAATCCCTCTTCCGCAAACAGGACTGGTATGCCGAGACGCGAATGCTGCATGACCCAAGTTTGAATTTCGTTGTTGAGAGCCGCCGAGCCATAGAGATCGTGAATGGATCCTGCGCCGAGGCTGCCGATTAATTTCTCAGCCTGATCGGTGCGAAATTTTCCGTCTTTTGCTACATGAGTTGCGTCGATGGATTTATCGATGAGATCGGGCACGCCGGCGTACATATCAAGCTGCCGAGCTTTCTCCTCCACGGTCATGCGCTGAAGCAGGTCGTGGATGCGCGCCTCAATGGGAGCGTTGGCGCGCTTGTAGAGCGCATCCGCGGGAACGGTGACACTTCCCTTTGCGGATTTGGCTGCGGCCGGTGGGGCTTTCGACGCGGACTGCTGGGCCCCCACAAAAGTAGAAAGCGAGAGCAAGCCGAGCGCGAGGCAGCATGCGGCGCGATGCGAACGAGAGTGACGCAATATTTCCTCCAACCTTTCAATCAGCGACGTCGGGAACAAATTTCTTACGAGATGGGGAATGGACTGCATCCCTCATCGCCATTCCAGTTGTAGTGCTTGCTTGTATGAGAGCCACCGGTACTGTTTTTAAATTCCCAATCCTGCGGTGCTGTATCGCTGAGCCAGTCGAGTGCGCGACCGCTGGATGCTCCGGACGAGGAAATCGCAAATCCTTCTTTGATCGCCGCTTTCTGCTCGTCGCCAATGGCTTCCGGCGCAGGCGAGATGAACAGCGCGGTACCGCTTCGCGCGATGAGGTCGAGCCATTCGCGATTGCGATCCCAGGGAATGTCGCGGGTGATGCCCACACAATCCGCATCCAGCGCGAAGAAGGTGTTGTGCTGTGGCAGGCGGAAGGCGAGGGTGTTGACGCCCATACGGCGGGTGCGCTCCCAATTTTGTCCGCTCGTGTCGTCGCCGGTTCGCTGCAATTCAAATAATCCCGCAGTGAGATGACCCACCGTGTTGCAACCGAGAATGAGCGGACCATCGCCAGCAGTTTTGCGAATGGTGGTGTAGAAGTCGAGGATGATCTCCGCGTTGGTCTTGCTCTTGTCAGAGAAGTGCCAGCCAGAGATGGTGGGTTGTGCGCCCATTTCGAATCCCCATTGGCCCAGCAGATCGTATGTCGAATAATCGTGCTTGATGAGTTCGTATTTCCATCCGGTTGGATCAGAGATTTTTTTCATGGCAGCGTTGAGCGCTTCCGGAATGGTAGGGTCGTAGGCGAGATCTTGCGCACGCGAGGTGCGCGGTCCGAAGCGCGACGCGGGCAGCAGAAGATTTGCATCAGCAGATTTCTTCGCGATGAGCGGACGTACCCAGATTCCGGGGCGGGCGTGGCGCTTGCGAATGTCATCAGACATTTGAGCCATGTCAGGAAAGCTGCTGTTCCCTTCCCAACCGTCGTCGATGACGACGAAGGGGCGAGGACCATTGGCGGGAGAAAGCGCGGTGATGAACTCCGCATCGCGCAAAATCCACTCACCTTTATTTTTTCCGTAGGCGTAGTACCAGTCGTTGGATCCGAAGACAGGGCCGTTGTGGAGACGGGGTTTCGGGCAAAGAATGCGACAGAATTTCGTGATGGATTCGACGGGCAATTCCCCGCTTGCGCCTTTGCGCGAGACGACGGTGGCCGCGTGCAATTCGCGCTGACCGAGCGCGACACCCATGCCGCCGTTCGACACATCGAGCCAGAGAGAGATGCCTTCGCGATCCACCTGCCAGAAGCAGAAGGAACCTGCCGCGGTTTTTACGCCATAGCCGTGGGTACCGTCGCGCGCCTGCGTGGCGAAGTACCAGGGCAGGGTGCGCTCAGGGACAAACGATCTCCAATCAAGGTCGCCATAACTGCGCTCCCACGCATCGCCCAGAATGAGCACGGATGCATCAACCGCGATATTCCAGCGGAGATGAATACGGACGAGCGGAAGTGTGGGCGCGGTGACGTGAATGCTCAGTTCGCTATTTCCGGGCAGCGTGCGGACTTCGATTCCGGATGCCTGCCACGCGGATTGCGAGCGTTGCAGGGGGATCGAATGCAGGTCCTCAGTGAATGCAGTTGCTCGATCGGGGACGCGCAAAATGTCGCAAAAGCTGGAAGCGTGGTGGGCGGATGCAGATGGAGTCTGGCCGTGTGATTCTCCGGCAGCGGCAGAGACCGCTGCGGCGGCGGCAGCACCTACAAACGACCGTCGTGTAAAGCGTGTCAACAGACGACCTCCCAATTCTTGTTGTCAGAATTATGGAGAATCCTACCTGATTGGAAGCGCGGACGCAGCATAGATGGACAACGGGTGGATCGCTTATGATTTGCTATGCCTTCGAAACGAGTTGCCCATCTTGAGACGCTCGCCGTACACGCAGGACAGCCGGTGGATCCTGCGACCAGCGCGGTGGCCACGCCTATCTGTCTATCTACAACATTTGAGCGAAGCGCGGATGGCGACTATCCGCACGGGTTCTCGTATTCGCGCGACGACAATCCGAACCGCGCGGCGCTGGAAAAATGTGTGGCGGCAATTGAGGGCGGCGAGCAGGCGCTGGCGTTTCCTTCGGGAATTGCGGTAGCGTCGGCGGTGCTGCAGGCGCTGCGCCCCGGAGACCACGTGCTTGCGCCGGACGATGTGTATCACGGATTTCGCAAGGCGGTGAGCGGCGTGTTCGACCATGTCGGGATTGAAACGACATATATCGATATGTCGGACGCCGAGGTGGTGAAGGCGGCGGTGCGCGAGAATACGAAGTTGCTCTGGGTGGAGACGCCATCCAATCCGCTGCTGAAGATTACTGATCTCGAGGCGATTGCGAAGCTTGCGCGCGCGGCGAATGTGATGACGGTTTGCGATGGGACGTTTGCTACTCCAGTGCTGCAGCGGCCGCTGGAATTCGGCATCGATATGGTGGCGCACTCGTCGACGAAATATTTGTCTGGGCACAGCGATGTAGTGGGCGGCGTGCTCATTACGGGCAGGGAGAATTCGACGTTCGATCACGCGCGGCGCTCGCAGAGGCTGGGCGGCGCAGTGCCGTCGCCGTTCGATTGCTGGCTGACGCTGCGCGGGATTTCGACGGTCGCCGTGCGGGTGAGGGCGCAGTCGACATCGGCACTGGCGATTGCGGAGTTCCTTGATAAGCATGCGGCGGTAGAGCGTGTTTATTATCCCGGGCTGCCGACGCATCCTGGATATGAAGTGGCGAGCAAGCAGATGTTGATGTCGGGGGGAGTGCTGTCGTTCCTGGTGAAAGGCTCGACAGCAAAAGCGTTGCGTGTGGCAGCGGGGACGAGCGTGTTCATCCGCGCGACGAGTTTGGGTGGGACGCATAGTTTGATTGAGCATCGCGCGTCGGTGGAGGGCCCGGACACGAAGACTCCGCAGAATTTAATTCGCTTGTCGATCGGGCTGGAGAATGCGGAGGATTTGATGGCGGATCTGGATGACGCTTTGGCGAGCGTGAGCGGGGGTTAATTTCCGCGGCAAATGCGGCAGATGGCGTCGCCGAATTTTTCTGCCTTCGCGGGGCCGATGCCGGAGATGCTTTCGAGGTCGTCGAGTGTGGAGGGGCGCTCGAAAGCGATGGCGCGAAGGGTTTTGTTGCCGAGGATGCAGAAGGCTGGGACCTTCATCTCTTTGGCGAGGGCGAGGCGCCATTCGCGGAGGGCCTCTAGTAACTGCTCGCCGGCGCTGGATAGAGGGAGTTCGGGCGCGGTGTGGGGCTTGCGCGAGGGTGCTGGGGATATCTGAGATGAGGTGCCGCGCTTGCGGTCCTTCTTGCGTGCGGGCAGTCGGTTGTTCATTACGAGGCTGATGTTTTCGAGGCCGTCGCCGAGTTCGCCTTTCATAGTGAGGGAGACTTTGCGATAGGGGATGGTGCGGCCGTCGGCCTCAAACTCGGCGTTCTCGAGTTCGACGATGCCCATGCGGGCCATGGCTGCCAGCAGGTCTTCAAAGTCGTTCCGGCTGACTTGCTCCTTCGGGAAGAGCTCCTTGTGCAGCTTGCCGGTTGATTTGGTCAGGCTGACTTTGAGGGTGGCGATGACGGCTTTCATGGTGGCGCGTTCTTCTCCGGTGCCATCGCGGGTGGTGCGCGAGATGCAGCGGTCGGGTGCGCAGAAATCGCAGCATCCGCAGGCGTGCTTGCCGTCGTTCATGTCTCCGAAGTGGCGGACTAGCGCGGACATTCGGCATTGGCTGGATTCGGCGTACTTCAGCACGAGTTCAATTTGCGCCCGACGGCGCTCGGCCTGCGCGGAATAGGATTTGCGCCAGGCGGTGTGGCCGGCGCTGGCGTTGTCGGAGTAGTCCAACACACTGCCGCCGTGAATGGACAGCTTCTCCATCGCCTTGCCGAAGATGTCGGGGTCCATCTTCAGCGACTCGCGCAGATCTTCACTATGCAGCGGATCGCGGCTCAATTTTCGGTAGATCTGATCGAGCACCTCGACGCGGGGATAGTCGCGCTCGAAGAAAAAGTCCTGCGTGCGGCGATCGGAGTAGGAGTACATGAGGATGGTGCGGCTTGGCTCTCCATCGCGACCGGCGCGGCCAATTTCCTGGTAGTAGGATTCGAGGCTCGACGGCAGCGCGGTATGAATGACGGTGCGGACGTCTGCTTTATCGATGCCCATGCCGAAGGCGACGGTGGCTACCACTGTCTCTAATTGTCCGGAGAGGAATTTCTTCTGCACGGTGTCGCGGCGCTCGGGATCGAGGCCCGCGTGGTACGCGGCCGCGGGAAACAGTTGCGACAACTCCTGCGCCAGCGATTCTGCCTGCTTGCGCGTGGGAGCGTAGACAATTGCCGGACGGCGCTCACGATTTTTCAGCAGCGAGCCAACGGATTCCGACCGGCGCGAGGGCACAACCTCAATCACCTCAATGGCGAGATTGTCGCGGCGAAAGCCATGAATGAAGCACGCAGGATTCGCCATGCCCAACTGCTCGATGATGTCGCTTTGCACGATGGGCGTTGCTGTTGCGGTGAGCGCGAGCACAGGCGCGGGGCGCAGCGCGGGGATGTGTTGTCCGAGCGTGCGATAGTCGGGGCGAAAGTCGTGGCCCCATTGGGAGATGCAGTGCGCCTCGTCGATTGCGATGAGGCTGGGCTTTCGCTTGGCCAGCATCTCGGCAAAGCCGGGAACGCGAAGACGTTCGGGGGCAATGAACAGAAAATTGAGTGTGCCCGCGAGGTAGTCGATACAGGCTTGCCGCGAAGTTGGCCGGTCGAGGCCGGAATGGATACGCGCGACGGAAAATCCCAGCGCGGAAAGTTTGCTGGCCTGGTCCTCGATCAAGGCAATTAGCGGGCTGACCACCAGTGCGGTTCCTCCGCGAGCCAGCGCCGGCAACTGATAGCAGAGAGATTTGCCCGCGCCCGTGGGCATCACCAGCAATGCATCGCGTCCTTCGATTGCGGCATGGCAGACTGCCTCCTGGTTCGCCCGGAAGGAGCGAAATCCAAAAGCGCT
This sequence comes from uncultured Acidobacteriaceae bacterium, assembly GCA_963797255.1. Taxonomy (GTDB): domain Bacteria; phylum Acidobacteriota; class Terriglobia; order Terriglobales; family Acidobacteriaceae; genus JANXZS01. Next base: position 843,852 of record CAWCOV010000030.1, on the reverse strand, counting down.
ATGCAGAAGATCATTCAGGGATCCGCCGGATTGTGTGGCTGCGAGAGCCGCGTAGGAATGCGCCATGATTTATGAAGAGACTGATCGATTCTAGCGTGCCCAACCGGCCGCGTGCTGTGGACAATTCCCACCGATGGAAACTTGTGCCTTGAACAGTAACTAACTACTGCCACAAGGCAGAAAGGAAAAATGGCCATTCGATAAGCGCACCAGGCTGTTGGCAACAGTTGATTTTGATTTTTTGGATCATGGCATTTCGCCGAGCCCTATGCGGCTTCGCATTACAAATTCCGGATTGCTAGGAGAACTCGTCTTCTGCGCTCGGGTAGGAGTGCCGCTGCGCGGCTAAGGGAGTTCTACTTGGGCGAAATAGCCTTCATGACATCGGGTTACTGGGAAAGCCTCCAAAAAGATCCATCCTGGGACGTAACGGAGCTTGTGCAATCAGGCCATCTTCCCTATCGACTTCGGATGCAAAGACAAACTTCACAGGTTATGTTGTGAGGTCATGGATGCAGCTTCTGCTCTAACTCCGGCACAAACAGCGGCTGGGCGTAGGGTTCCAATCGATGCGCCGCCGCCAGCGCCAATTCATAGGCGGCTCGTGCACTGCTTTTGTCGCCTAATGCCGTCTGGGCGTCTCCCAATGCCATCTGCGCCAGCAAATACTCCGGCTGCAAAGCGACAGCCTTCTTTGCTTCAACCAAAGCCTCTGCGGGCCTATTCTCCCTCAACAGGATTTTTGACTTCTGGACTGCTGCCAACGCCGCCGCTTCAGGAATATGGAAATCGCCACGGTACACAAAGACGCTGTGATCGATCTGCTCCGCCATCGGCATCCACCGAAATCGGTTGAAAACATTCAACTGGTCGCTGGGCCAGTCACAGGCTTCCAGATCGTCTGCGCTTAACAGGAGGTTGCCATGGATGGTTTCTGGCACGTCGACCGGCAGGAACTCTCCTCCGGTATGGGCCGTCGGCAGCGGGTGGCAGGGAATGCCGTAGGCTTGCGGACGAAGATCCGGATAAGCGGAGTAGGCGAACCAGCACTCCTCGCCAGGATGGGCGTCAACCCATTGCTTAACGTGAGGCAGTTGCTGCGCCCAATCCACACTGGAGTCGCTCAGGTATTTGTGAGCGTTTGCCGCTCCGCCCCAGGCCTCGTTGGCATACGCCATTTCTGCTGGAAACACAGCCATGGCAGAAACGACATGAAACGCCACCAATCCTCCACCGATCCAAACCCAGCGTCGGCTATGTCGCGCGAGCGCCGTCACACCCGCTGCTGCCAGTAAGGCGGCCAGTGGATACAAAAACAGAACATGACGAGTGCCGATGTTCATACCGCTGAGGATCGCCACAGTCAGATAGATAGCGCCAGGCACAACCAGGTATGCCAATTCTCTTCTCTGCCTGAGCCGCTTGTTGATCAGCGCAATACCGGCCAAAACCAACAGACCGATCAAGCCCAGAGAGGTCTTGATGGACAGCGCGACTGGAAAGTACCACCAGACACCGTGAGCATAGTCGTGCCCCAGCAGGAAGATGGGATACTGCTGCGCTGCATAGTGAATGTCAGTCATCCCCATGAGGTAGGACTCTGGCAGCAACCGCCAGTTGGCGAGATGTCCTATCACCCAACCGTTCAGCCCATTGAGGGGTGCAGCGTATTCGCTCAGCGTCGGGTTCAAAACCAGCCCGGCTGGTCTGGCCGCATAGCGAAAACCGTAGAAAGCCCAGAGCACTACAACCGCGAGGACCGCAATGGCTGCAAGTCCGCCAAACAGTGTCCCAGCCATCCGCTTGCGCCGTTCCCGATCGGCACAGGCAATCTCTACCAGGGTCAATCCCAGCAGCATCGGAGCCAGCAAAATACCGCTGTGCTTGGCCGAAAGCGTAAGTCCAGCGGCCAGGCCGGTCAGCAACAGACGGATCACAGATGGCTGCCTTGCGTAACGGTAGAAGCAATAGATTGTGGCCAGAAAGAAGCAGGCGACTCCCATATCGGTCGTGACCAGATCGCTATTGGCCAACACATTGGGCTCGAAGACCACCAATAGCAAAGCCAGCAAACCTGCGGACTCGCCAAAGAGCTTACTGCCCATCAGAAACACAATTACTGAGAGGCCCACGGCAAAAACACCTGCTGCCAGGCGCATGCGGAAGAGCAGGCGATGCCTTGGGCCATCATTACGTTCCATAAAATCACGGCCATCCCGGTACGCCTCTGCCTTGAAGAATCGCTGTTGCAGCGGAGGCACCCAAAGCTTCTCCTGCAGCAGAGGCACTGTCGCCACCAGCTTCACCAGCGGCGGATGCTCGGGATTCAGACCGTAGTCGCCGCTATGCCACATCATGTAGCCGGCGAAAATATGGTCGGCCTCATCGAAGGTGAGCGACTCGCCATGAACGATGACCGCAACCAGGATCATCTGCAAGAGGATCAATCCGCCTGCCAAAGACCAGACGGGCATTTTCAATCTATTCATCGATCCTCCGCCTCCACAGATTTACTGCTGTAATGCGGAAGCTGATGAAAACGCTATGCGCAATGATTCGCGGCTCCATTATAGGGCGTTTCGCGAATGACCTTTTTCCGGACGGATTCCTCGCACTTGGCCGTGTAACGCCGGAGGTCGGGTCATCGGAATCACAATTAGTTTCAGCAAATGCTTGCCTGAAGCGTCCGACATCGAACACTATTTCTTAGCGGTGAACGGAAGCTCACGCGCCTGACATTGCCAAGGTATTGATTCCGGAGGGGCATCGAAGGAATTTCTTTGGCACGCAAACTGCTTTCTTCGGGCACAGGGATATGTGTGTGTGGAGGTCAAGGAATGGGAGTTCTGCTTCAGGATCTGGGTTATGCTTTCCGCCAATTGCGCAAGACGCCGGGGTTCACCGCTACGGTGCTGCTCACGCTGGCGCTCGGGATCGGCGCCAACTCTGCGATTTTTACGCTGGTGAATGCGATCCTGCTCCACAACCTGCCGGTAACTGATCCCAAGACGCTCGTCCGCATCGGCGACAGCGATGACTGCTGCGTCAACGGCGGCTGGAACGATAAGGGAGACTACTCGCTCTTTTCCACCGACACGTATTACATGTTCAAGAAGAGTTTGCCGGAGTTCGAAGAGCTGGCGGCCATGGAATCCGGCTACGCCTGGCGGCCGATTACAGTCCGCCGTTCCGGACCTTCCTACGTAGCGAAATCCGTTGCGGGGACCTTTGTCTCCGGCAATTACTTTCGCGTATTTGGTCTTTCGCCGGCGGCGGGCAGGCTGCTTACGGACGCAGACGACCAGAAGGGCGCACCCATCACTGCCGTGATGAGCTATGACACATGGCAGCAGGATTATGCAGGCGATCCGAGCGTGGTGGGAAGCGCGTTTTACATCAATACAAAACCGGCCACGATCATTGGCGTTGCGCCGAAGGGCTTTTACGGGGACCGCATCGATACGAATCCCCCAAAGTATTTCCTTCCCATGAATTCGATGGACCAGGTGATTGGCGCCCCGTACTTCAACGATCCGGACACACAATGGGCTTACATCCTCGGACGCGTCAAGCCGGGAACGTCGGTGCCGTCGTTGCAGGCGAAAGCCAGTACGCTGCTCAAGGAGCAATTTGCTCATCTGAAGACATTTACCGATGAGCGCGCGAAGAAGGTTTTGCCCCGCACGCATGTGGTGCTCACTCCCGGAGGCGGTGGTATCCAGAACATGCAGGACGGCTACAAGGATCACCTGAAGCTGCTGCTATGGATTGCCGCGCTGGTTCTTCTCGTGGCGTGTGCGAATATTGCCAACCTGCTGCTGGTGCGCGGCATGAGCCGTCGCGCGGAGCTTTCCATCCGCTCAGCATTGGGCGCACAACGCAGCCGCATTGTGCGGCAGCTTCTAACAGAAAGCGTTGTTCTATCGGGCATCGGCGGGCTGCTTGGCCTTGCCGTGTCTTATATCGGAGCGCACGCGCTGCTCGCGCTCGCCTTTCCCAATCAGCAAAACATGCCGGTCGATGCTTCGCCTTCTCTGCTGGTGATCGGATTTGCTTTCGCGCTTTCGCTGACTACGGGCATTTTGTTTGGCCTTGCTCCGGCGCTGATGGCCGCGCGCACGCAGCCGGTTGATTCTCTACGCGCCAACGCGCGAACGACGGCTCACGGAGCTTCGTTCCTGCAGCGCGCACTCGTTGTTGTGCAAGCTGCACTTTCACTTGTGCTGTTGGTTGCGGCGGGTCTGTTCGCGCAGAGCCTGAATAAGGCCGAGAACGTGGACATGAAGCTGGACACAACGAACCGCTACATCGCCCATATCAATCCTCAAGCGGCGGGTTACAAGAACACGGAGGTCGAGCCTCTTTACCAGGCCATCGTCGACCGCTTCCATGACATTCCCGGAGTTGTGAAGGTAGGCCTTTCCACTTACACGCCGATGGAGCAGAACAACTGGGGATCTGGCGTAAAGATTCAGGGCGACCCTGACCTGAATAAAGGCGCATCCTGGGTGAAAGGCACCTCGGAGTACTTCGACTCGGTCGGCACCCGCGTCGTCATGGGCCGCGGTTTCACGTCGCAGGATTTGCTGGCTGGGCCGCCCGTCGCCGTCGTGAACAAGGAATTCGTGAAGCAGTTCTTCGGTAAACGCAATCCCATCGGCCATCGCTTTGGCTTTTCAGGGCCCAGCCAGGCCGGTATGGATGACTCTCACGAGATCGTCGGCGTGGTAGAGGACACGACATACACAAGCGTGTACTGGAAAGACCATGCCATGTACTTCCTGCCGCTCACACAGCGCGCGGGCAACGCAAAGGATCCTGACGGCCCGCTCGAAAAAGATCAATCCATGTACGCCGGAGCGTTGGTTATCCAGACCATCCGGCCTATTCCCGGCTTCGAAAAGATCGTCAACAGCACCCTCGCCAGCATCAACCCGAACCTCACGATCGTGAAGTTCCGGACATTCCAGCAGCAGATTGACGATCGCTTTATCGAGGAGAGGTTGATCGCGCGGCTAACTTCACTGTTCGGCCTACTAGCGCTTCTGCTCGCCGCGATCGGTCTTTATGGCGTCACGGCTTATACCGTAGTCCGCCGCACGCCGGAGATCGGCATCCGCATGGCACTGGGTGCGGCGCGCAGCCAGGTAATTGGAACGGTTATGCGCGGAGCAATGCTGCAGACCCTCGCGGGCCTCGCTATCGGGATTCCGGTGGCGATCTTCTGCGTGCGGTATGTCAAGTCGCAGCTTTATGAGATCACCAGCGTCAATCTGCCGGTGATGTTCATAGCGATCGGAGTGCTGATCGTTGCGGCTGCCATTGCCGGTATCATTCCGGCGCGGCGCGCGGCTTCCATCGACCCGGTGCGGGCCTTGCGCATTGAATGAGCTGGATGGTTGAAGCAGGTCTTTGGCAACAAGCTTCTCGTGCATTTGAGGACGCTATAGAGGCTATCGATACATTCGAGTCGACTGTCCGACGCTAGTTGATTTCAGCATTAGCTTACGTGGTCCTCAGTCCTTCGATCGCTCTGGAATTCGACGGGATATGTCCCTGAGCGCCCAATCGCTGAGGCACTCATCGACCGCACAGGCAAGACATAATGACAATCAGAGCCGGATTCTCGAGGCTAATCACCCCTCAGGGCCTGTGATGGATCCACAGAAGCCGCACGCCGCGCTGGAATCATTCCTGCGATGCAAGCTGCCGTAGTCAGCGTAGCAATCGCGCCTGCCAGCACACGGACGTCCATCTTCGTGAAGTCGTACAGTTGGGACCTCATAAACTGCACGCAAAACAGAGCCAGCGGAATACCAAACGCCAATCCTACTAACGTTTGCACAAGAGCGCCGCGCATCACCATCGCAATCACGCTGCCGCGCTTTGCACCAAGTGCCATCCTTATCCCGATCTCCGAAGTGCGTCGGATTACGGTGTAGGAGGTGACTCCATACAGTCCGATCACAGCCAGCAGCAGCGCCAGCCCGCCGAACAGCGTCGTCAATTGCGCGAGCATCCGTTCCTGCGTAAACCGGTCGGCAATCTGTTCATCGAAGGTCTGGAATTTAATCACTGAAATATTTGGATTGATTCCCGCCAGCGTCTTTCGCGACAGCGTCTCCAGGTCGTTCATCGGACGCGACGTCTGCAGCACAATCGCTCCGGCATACAACATCTCGTCTTTCTCGATCGGGATCTTTGTGCCGGCAGGCCGTTGCGGCAGAGGCACAAAAAACATCGGGTGCGAATAATTCCATCGCACATCTGTGTAGGACGTCTCCTCTGCCACGCCCACAATCTCATACGCCGATGTCGAAGGGTCATACCCGGGTGCGCCAAAGCGATGACCAATCGGACTCTCGCCCGGCTTGAAGAACCTCTTCACAAATGACTCATTCACCACGGCCACCGGAGGCGCCGTCGATGTGTCCCGTGTTGTAATCCCGCGCCCCATCACAATACGCGTACCCACGGAGTCAAAGTACTCCGCATTCATCTTGATAAATGCGGCTTGCTTCTGTAACGATGGCTGCCCTTGTATCTCCACGCCCCAGCCGTTGTTGTTGTTCTCCATCGGCGTGTAGCTGCTGATTCCCACCTTCACTACTTCCGGGATCGCATGGAACCGCTCTTCGATCGTCCGGTAAAACGCCTCCAGTTGTGTCGCCGCATATCCAGCGCCCGTGTAATTGAGGTGAACGATGTAACGATTGGCCGGGTTTAATTTCATGTCAGTGTTCTGCAGTTTGTTCAGGCTCTGTGCAAACAATCCCGCACACACCAACAGCACCAGTGACAGTGCCGCCTGTACGATAACCAATGCGCGCTGCAGCAGGGACGCGCCGCCCGTGGTCGTCCTCGCTCCACTGCGCAGAGCATCCGCCGGCTCCGCCTGCGCAGTAATCCTCGCCGGCGCCACGCCAAACAAGATTCCCGTCAGCAACGACAATCCCAACGCAAATCCAATCACTATCGGTGACGGACTCGCGTGTATCGGCACATTCTGCGCCCCTGGAAACGCCATCATCAGCAGCATCCGCGTTCCCGCATACGCCACCACCAGCCCCGCAATGCCGCCGATCGCCCCCAACACCAGGCTCTCCGTCAACAACTGGCGGACCACTCGCCCGCGCATCGCGCCCAGCGCTGTGCGAACAGTAATCTCAGCCTTGCGCGCCATCCCGCGCACCAGGAGCAAGTTCGCAATATTTGCGCAGGCAATCAAGAGGACCAGTCCGGAGATCCAAAGCAGCAGCTTCAGCTTGGACGCATACTCGGTCCGCATTTCCGCGATGCCCGCGCCGCCGGGAGTCAGTACAACATGCGTCTTCGACAGAAGTACCGCACCCTCCTTCGATGAAAAATCCTTGCTGGGTGCATAAATCTGCCGCAGCATAGTACTCAACTTCTCCTGCAACGGCGCGATTGCCACTCCCGGTTTCACCCGCCCGATAATGTCGACCCACTTCTGCTCTGGATCGTGCACAAAGTCCCCACCCATCAACGATTGAAGTGATGCAATCGGCAGATAAAACTCTGGCGGTGTGCTTGAGAGTCTGTCGCCGTAAAATCCCTTCGGCGCGATCCCCACCACCGTCACCGGCTTCGCATTCACCCAGAAGATGCTGCCCACTACCGAAGGATCAGCGGCATAATCCCGCTGCCACTTCGCATAGCTCATCACGGCCGCTACCGGGGCGCCCTCTACATCATCCTCGTCGGTCAACAGTCTGCCGACGCTCGGCTGCACACCGAACATGCGGAAGTAATTTCCTGAAACATACTCACTCACCGCGGACCGGGCCATGTCCTGGCCACCGGAGCGCCTCACAACCATGCCCCAATTCTCAAAGCCCGCCTGTATCGCCACCAGCTCTTCAAATTCCGGTGTGTTCTTTCTAAATCGTTCATACGTGTCCATGGAGAACAACGTATAGTCGCCGTCCTTGTTTGCACCTGAGTATCTGCAGCAATCATCCTTGTCGCCGATCCGCACCAGCATCTTTGGGTCGGCCACCGGCAGGTTCTTCAGCATCACCGCATTTACCAGCGTGAAGATAGCTGCGTTCGCGCCAATGCCGAGCGCCAGCGTAAGCACGGCGGTCAGTGTAAAGCCGGGAGTCTTCCTCAACTGCCGTAAAGCGTAACGAATGTCCTGCCAAAGATTTTCCATCAACACTACGATCACTCCCTCACGCCTCGCCTGCCGGGCCGCTTCAATGCCCCCAAGTTTTATCAGGGCCTCTCGTCGTGCCTGCGTCGGAGTCATTCCAGCGCGCATATTGTCCTCAACATGCAACGCAACGTGGCTCTCAATTTCTTCCTCAAACTCTCGTTCTGCACGCTCGCGTCGCGCGGGGGAAATAAATCCGCCCAATCGAACCCAGAAACTCCGGAGCTTACTCATACTGCCTCTCCCGCTGCCAGAAAGCGTGCCAGGATCGCAGTCGTCTGTTCCCAGCTCTGCGTCTCCCGCGCCAGCAACTTCTGCCCACGTCGCGTAATTGAATAGAATTTAGCCTTGTGATTGTTCTCCGAGACGCTCCAGGCCGACCGGACAGCACCCTCCTGCTCCAGCTTTTGCAGCGCCGCGTACAACGTACCGTGGCTCAGCGTCAGCAAGTTGCCACTCGTCTGCTCAATTCTGCGCGCTATTCCATATCCATGCATCGGTCCTAACACCTCAATGGTTTTTAAAACCATCAGAGCCAAGGTTCCCTGCCACACGCTCGCTTTGTCGCCCATTGCTGCTCCTATTGCTTCCCCATAGAAATATGGCACATGATCTATGGGTATGCAATAGGAACGTGATTTTACGGACTTCAGGTGAATCCAGGAACAATCTGTTCGCCCGCTAAATCAGCCACAACGCATTCCACTCGTCAATAGGAAATTGGTCCTCAGCTGCGCCACGCTGAATAGAATTGAGTATCCAACTAGCCGCGCTACAGATGCATCTGAGAATGATTATTGCGATCACACCTTTACTGCGACCACAAGGATGGCCCCTGTATGAAACTCCGTTGGTTTTTCCTCTGTTTCTCCCTCTCCCCCTTTGCAGTGACAGCAATCCTGCCAGCGCAAACCATCTCGTTCGCTAAACCTATTCGAATTTCCACAGGTGCTCCGAGCGGCCAGTGGTCCGGCGTCTACTTAACAGGAAATTTTAACGGCGACCACAAGACCGATCTTGTCGTCGCAAATACCGATTTTTATATTGGCGAGGATACTACGTTCGAATTTCTGAGCGGAGATGGTACGGGCAACTTCACTCAAGGTCCGGCGATAGATCTTTCTCAAGTAAACGGCGCTCGCTTTCCCCAGGACGCACTCGTAGCAGACGCTAACGGGGATGGGAAAGACGATATCGTCACCGTCATAGGCGGGTCCTCAGAACAGGGGACAAACACCCCCGGCGCTCTTACCGTATTGCTGAGCAACGGCAACGGCCAATTCACCGCTGGCCATTCGTATCCACTGGATGCAGGAATTCCTATGGGAATCGTCGGCGACTTCAACAAGGACGGCAAACCGGATGTTGCTGTCATCCTCGTCCCGGGAGATATCGGCGGTACCAACATTACCAATGGAGAGTTAGTCGTCTTCCTAAATCAGGGTGGTGGCTCGTTCAAGTCCACCGTCTACCAGGTTCCGGTGATCACAGACCAAGCGATCTATGACACCCATAGTCCACAACTATTGCTTACAAATCTGGCGGCCGGCGACTTTAACGGCGACGGCAGTCTGGACCTGGCCATGGCCTACCCCTGCACCGACGGCCATGACTGCATCTACACGTTTAGCGGAGATGGCAAGGGGGCTTTTGGAGCCGCCCAGCAGCGCTACAAATTCGATACCGGCATCTTCGTCTCCGGGTTTAGTTCTCTGAAACTCCAGACCGGACTGCTGGCGAGCGATATCACCGGCGACAACAGGGCCGATCTACTCGTATCTGTCGTTCCAACGACTCAAGGTGGAAACCCACGCATCCCAACCCTGTCAGGAAAATCGTCAGGCGGATTTCAATGGGCATCTGCCGTTTACCTGTCAGTATTGGAAGGCATCTCGCTTGGATTCGCTGACCTGAACGGCGACGGCAAACAAGACCTCATCTATCTCGGCCTGAACAGGGGGAATACGCTAAGCTACGGCGCCGGCATTTATCCGGGGCTCGGCAATGGCATGTTTCAAACTCCTCACATTCCATTCACGGTCACAGACACCAATCAAAATGCCTCGCCTAATTTTGTGGCAGTGCCTCTCAATACCGGCGATCTGCCCAGCCTGATCATCTCCGATGGAAAGCCCTCGTTAGAAGTGCTGGTGAACACGACGAAACATTGAGCCTTAGGAGTCTCGATCTCAGACCATATAAATCTCGGAATTAATCCGCGCTCGTGTTTAGATTCAGGATGGGCCTGCGCCTGATCAAGCCCATCCTGAATCCTGGCTATTTGGATAAATGGGAGATAACATCCTTTGAAATTGTGGCGGCGGTGCTTTTGATCACCTTTTCCGACGCATTCTTTTCCATTACGAATTTAGCGGCGGCCACGTAAGGATTCATGCTGATGACGGCACCGGGTTTGTCTTTGCTCGCGCCCTTTTCAGACGATTCGTAGAGCGGTTTTTGAGGGCTCGCAAGATCGGTCAGTGTCACGAACAATTGCATCGACGCCTGACCAGATCCGAAGCCAATGACCGCACGCTGGAGCCGATTTCCCTCGTCAGCTTGTGTGAACACGCCGTGCACCCACGCGCCAACCGCGGGCTTCGCGTCGCCAGGCATCAATCTCTGAGCTTTGTAACCTGCCTTCTGAAGATCGCTGACGATACTTTGCGACAGGGTGTCCACGAGCTTCTTCTTCTGAGCCTCAGGATCTTCCTGCTCCTTTTTCTGTGGTCTTTCCAGAACTCCCGGCCGTTTGTGGCCTGACGGCGAGCCCTGATCGACTTGAATGCTCTCCGCGTCCAGTTCGAAATCACTTACATAAATTGTCATGTCTTTTGTGAAATTAAGGACTTGGGGCTTTTGTGCGGTGGAGGGTTCCTGAGCATGCACAGGATGAGAGGTTATGGCTAGACACAGGAGAAACAACAAATGTGTCAGTAGAGAGTGATTTGTTTTCAAGGATGCCTCGAGTGAGATTCAGTAGTCGATCACGATTTGGCCCCCGGTGCTTCTTGCAATTTCGGATTATAAGTGGGAATACCGCAACCCCAAGAGTTTTCCGCGATGGACTTTTAACTTTTGCCTTATCGCGGATACGCTTATCGAACCAGATCGCCGCTCCAGTCAATAAGCGACTGCCCTGTTTGCACGAGATGAGATCGTCTTGACTTGATACTTAGATATCTATATAAAGACATCTAAGTATGGCCAAGACTGATGCTCTGCAAGGTTCACTCGATTTGCTCGTGCTCAAGATATTGTCGCGGCGCCCGCGGCTTCACGGATACGCCATCATGGCTGCCATCGCCAATACATCCGGCGAAGTGCTGCGCGCAGAGGAGGGCTCGCTCTACCCCGCGCTTTATCGGATGGAGGAAGCGGGCTGGATTCGCGCAGAGTGGATCAAGAAAGACACCGGTCGCCGCGCCCGTATCTACGAACTGACCGCCGCAGGCAAGAAGCAACTGGGTGCAGAAGAGTCGCGCTGGCAGTCAGTCAGCCTGGCAATCAATCGGGTTCTCCGGGAGGCATGACATGTCGTTATGGTCACGTATTTCGAATGCCCTGCAGGGCGACCGCTTGAACCGCGAGATCGAAGAAGAGTTGCAGTTGCACATTGAAGAAGCCATTGCAGCAGGACGCGACCCCGCCGAGGCACGCCGCACTTTTGGTTCGATACTTCGCCAGCGCGAAGCGGGCCACAACATTCGCGTTGCCGAATGGCTTGAGTCGCTTCTTGCCGATGTACGTTTTGGCTGGCGACAGCTCTGCCGCAACAGGGTCACATCCGCGGCCGCTGTGCTTTCGCTCGCCCTCGGCATCGGCTCCTGTGTCGCCGCCTTCCGTCTTATCGATGCCCTGCTCTGGCGTCCGCTGCCCGTCTCCAACTCCAGCAAACTCTACGTCGTCTCGCGCAAGATGACTGGCTTGTACGGCAGGCCTGTCGAGGACGACCACTGGGCCACGCCGGATTTCAACCTCATGCGCGATGCCGTTAAAGACCAGGCCGACCTCATCGCCATCAGCGAGGCCGACCGCACGGATATCACCTGGTCCACGGACGAAGATGTGGAGAAGGCTCACGTCGTTTATGTCTCCGGCAACATGTTCCCGGTCTTCGGCCTTGAGCCCGAGATCGGCCGCCTGATCCTCCCCGCCGATGATCGTGCCCCCGGTGCCAGTCCCTATGCTGTCCTCTCCTGGGACTACTGGAATCATCGCTTCGGCGGCGATCCCAATGTCCTCGGCCACTCAGTCCACATTGGCGACCAGACCTTCGAAATTATCGGCGTCGGTCCTCGCGATTTCACTGGAACGGAAAAGGGGACGGTTACCGACATCTTCCTGCCCCTCAGCATGAGCAGTCTGGTCACCGAGGACAGAACGGACTGGCACCGCATCTTCGTGATGCTGAAACCGGGCGTCAACCCGTCTACCGCCCTCGAGCCGATCCGGCAGCACCTCTCCGCCGTCAACCACGCCTTCGGTAGCGCGTGTTCCACTTGCTTCCGCGGCGAGACCAAGGCGTCCATCGACCGCTTTCTCAATCAGACGCTCGTCTTGAATTCCGCTGGCGCCGGCATCTCCGACCTTCAGAAGGACTATCGCCGATTACTCGGCGTCCTCGGTCTTATGGTCGCTCTCGTCCTCATCATCGCCTGCGTCAACGTCGCCAACATGATGACTGCCCAGGCTGCCGCCCGCGCCCAGGAGATGGCCCTGAGAATCTCGATCGGCGCCGGCCGTCGTCGCCTTGTTCAGCTCATCCTGACGCAAAGCGCGCTGCTCGCCCTATTCGCTTCTGTCCTTGGCGCACTGTTTGCGGCGTGGTCGGCGCCCTTTGTGCTCGGCCTCGTCAATCCGCCTGACAACCCCGCGCGCCTCGCCCTTCCTGCCGACTGGCGTGTGCTTCTATTTGGCTTCGCGCTCATTATCGTCGTCGTGCTATTGCTTGGATTGCTTCCTGCTCTCCGTGCCTCAGCAGTCAGGCCCGTTGCCGCGCTCAAAGGTGGTGAAGATCCACATTCGCCACGTCGTCTCATGCGTGGTGCCATCGCTCTTCAGGTCGCTTTCTGTTTCCTCGTCCTCTTTCTGTCTTCGCTCTTCGTTACATCCTTCCAGCGCCTTCAGAACCGCCCCCTCGGTTTCTCCACCGACCGTCTGCTCCTGCTTGAAACCGTTGCCGGCAAGGGCCAGCTCCCCGTCGTCTGGAATCAAACTGCCGAGGCGCTGCGTGCCGTCCCGGGCGTGGACTCGGTCGCCATCTCGGAATGGCCCCTTCTCGGACGCATTAAAATTAACAGCGACATCTCCATCAACGGCGCGCCTCCCAGTCCGACTCCCGCCTTTTTCCTGAACGTTTCTCCTGGCTGGCTCTCGACAATGAAGATACCTCTTGTTTCCGGCCGCGACTTCCGCGCTGATGACATCTCACCGGGCGCCGCCATCGTCAACGAAACCTTCGTCAAGACCTATTTCCCCGGCCAGGACCCAATCGGCCGCAGCTTTGAACGTGGCGCCGATGAACCGCCTAACAAGATCGTCGGCGTGACCCCCGACATCCCTGACCACGACCTGCGCGAGCCTAACCGCGCCGTCTTCTATGTCCCCCTCAACGCAGTCGATGACGAATCCACCCCCGAGGTCGTCAACTTCGCCACCTTCGCCATTCACACTGACGCCAAGAATCCGCTCGCTCTCGCCGGCTCACTCCGCCAGCTCATCGCCCAGCGACACAACGGCCTTCGCGTCTCGAACGTCACCACGCAACTCGATCTGGTCCGCGACCAGACCATTCGCGAACGGCTGATCGCCACGCTCGCCGCCTTCTTTGGCGCCGTCGCGCTGCTCCTCGCCGGCATTGGACTCTACGCTGTCCTTAACTACTCTGTTCTCCAGCGCCGCCGCGAGATCGGTATCCGCATGGCAATGGGCTCGCCTCGCGCCGGCATCGTGCGCATTGTGACTCTCAATATCTTCGTGATGGTCGCGCTCGGAGGCTGCGCTGGCATGGTGCTCGGATTCGGCGCGGCTCGCTATGTAAAGTCGCTCTTCTATCAAGTGAAAGCGACTGACGCGGATATGATCGCGCTTCCGGCGTGTGCGATTCTGCTCACTTCTCTCGTTGCGACACTGCCCGCCGTGCTTCGCGCGCTGCGCACAAACCCCACCGAGATTCTGCGCGCGGAGTGAGGACGGATGCCAGAAGCAACTTTAAAACTTGTCGCTAAACTGGCCGGCGTGGCCCCGATAACGGTCTCTCGCGTCGTAAATGGATCAGAGAACGTTGCCGCAGCAACCAGAAAAAAGATCCACGCGATCATCAAAGACTTGGATTACACGCCGAATATCCATGCGGCTAACCTGCGCCGAAAGAGATTGAACGACGAGAGTACAAATGGTTCAAAAGATCAGTTCGTCTGTGCCAACGAGCATCTGAGGGCCGGATGTGACTCCTACCCAAGCGTCCCGTATCCACCCGCAGGGGCATCCATTTTGAATCCTGAAGTACACAGGGCATTGGCCCAGCAAATTATTCAGTTGAGCCGAGACGTTGATAGATTAAGGAAACATACGGAACGCATTCAGACCTGCGTGGACATTATTCAAGAGGCCTGTTCTCGACGACTTTTTTAGCGCGCGCGCACAGAGTTCCCCGTCTCGGGAGAGACGGATAAGGTGATTTCCACATGCTAAGCTAGCGACATCATTTCCCTGCTCGACGAGCGGGAGTATTCTTGGTGCGCGGCTTTTAACACGCAGGCGCTTCACTGGTGAGATTCGCCAAGGAACAGTTCCTGCTGATGGTCCGAACGTGTATGCCCACCTAATGGACAGATACCCCGCCTATGAATCGAACCGTGAAAACAGAACTCCGGCCAGTCATCAACAACTAAAAATCAGAGCGAGAAAAATGAAGCGAAAAAATCTCAGACTAATCGGCATGCGATTAGCTTTCGTTTGCCTCTCAGCGTCTTGTGTCGTTCCATCGCTAAGTCATGCACAAGGTCCGGTTTTCGAAGTTACGCCAGTAGAAAGCTGGGTCAAGTTCCACGTGAAGTCTTCGACAACTATCGCGGGGAAATTCGACAAGTGGACTGCCACATTAGCATTTACGTCTCCAGACGTGTCGAGTGGTGTTTTAGAAGTCAAAATCCAGTCGGCCAGTGTGGATACCGGAAGCGACATGAAGAACAACAAGCTGAAGAGCGACGACTTCTTCGACGTGAAGAAGTATCCGGAGATCACGTTCAGGTCGACGAAGATCGTGGAGACAGGTCCTAACACCTATGACGTGGATGGGGATTTTTTGGTCCGCGGAGTATCCAACCCGGAGAAGCTGACGCTGACTGTTTCCGGTAAAGGAACGGAATCAGGCGTGATTAAGGGGACAATGGTCTTCAACCGCAAGAACTACGGAATGGGAGGCGGTATTCCGTTCATCAAGATCGCCGACGAAGTTGATGTAGCTTTCGACATCAAGGCAAAACGGGTCAGCGGGCCTCCGCTGGCTTCTAAGCAATAGCACTGTGAATCTCCTGGTCGTAAAGAAGGGCTAAACAGAAACCCGGACAGAGCCTGATTTAGCAGAGGGCAATGTCCGGATTGGCGATGCGAATGGACAACAATTTGATGCTTAATTGCCTTTCAGTCCGTCACGCCAGGCCATGATTTCGCGTTCGGCGCGAACTGCGTCCTGAACAGGGATTACTGGGCGGGCCTGAAATTCGAAAGCTGGGAGCATCGAGCAAAACTTGTGAACCATGAGTGGATCGTCGCAGTCCACCAACAGATATCCACCCCAATCCCCAACACGAATTACGAAGAACTCTATTTTGAAATTCTCTGAGGCCTTCCATTGACCAAACACTTCAAGGATTCGCTTCTGGGCATTTTCATACTCGATCGGAGAGCCTTGCGGGCGCTCGTTCCAGCTAATTACGTATTTCATCTGATCTCCTGTCTTGCAAAGAATCTTAGAGAAGGGATGAGTCTACTCCCTCACCGGTGGATCTTGTGAAATTGAATGCGGGGGCTGCCAGCTTTACCACTCGTTTCACTTCCGGCACCCACCAAATACAGGCTCAGTATGGGGAGAATTCCACATTCAATCCCAACCACTCTTCGACACTCTCGATCGTGGTTGGGCCATAGACAGAATGGTCGCGGTCCTGGCAATCCCATGTCTCAAACGCGAGACATGGGGCACTCCACTTTAACTGGAGAGGTTCTGCTGCAACAACGCGATAGATTTGTCGATTGCTCCATAAAATGCATTTACAGTTTCGGGATCTTCTCCCGGTACAGCGTCCCAATTCAACGCGATTGAGAAATAGACCCACCGATCCGGAAAATAAGCGCCGCCGGCAATGGAGCGAGCATGTGCGCCTCGGACGTCTGCGTATCCAGCCTTTCCAAACACGCTCAACCCGAGTGGAAACGGAACCAGATAATTGATGTCGCCGAGTAAAAGCATCAAGTAAATACTCGGCGATGTCGGTCACTTCCATTCCCGCACATGAATATTCCAACTCCCTTTTTTCATACAGATAACTGCGACCCAGACATATTTTTCTCACTTCGAAACGTATCAGATGTGTCCAAAGGCCGGCGTGCCTCAATGGTTTCGCGAGAAGGTGTTCCTTGATGCGGCGGGCAGAACGAGCCTAGTATTGGTTCCACATCATGAGACACTTAGTGGCGTTCGTAGTCTTTTGGATCGTGGTATTTCCGGCTGGGGCGGCAAAGCGCAGTACAGTAGCACAACTGGAGCAGGTCCTGACTTCGGCATACTCCGCTCATAAGTCGGACGCGAACGTTGCCCGCCAAATTGCGAGCTTTGAATTGTCTGAACAACTCACAGAAACTACCCTTGAACAGCTCACAAAAAAGCTGGGAGCGGGACCCCAATCAACACTTTCTCTGAGACTGCTCGCCGATCAGTCCTCATTTCTTGAACCGCCTGCGAGCGAGTTGCCCGCAACCGCCGCTCCAGACGCTGCGACTCAGCAGAAGATGCTGAACGATACGCGAAGTTATGCGGCGCAGGTGCTGCCGCGTCTGCCCAACTTTCTCGCGATGCGGACAATCAACAGGTACGACGACAGTCCTTATGTGGTGAAGAAAGACGAGTGGCCGGTTCGCGCAGGATTACACCTGGTGGACAATTCAAGTCGAGAAGTATCCGTCAACGATGAGCGGGAGAATCAACCTCCCACGCAAGGTTCCGCAATCTGGCAGCAGCAGATCGGACTGATCTCAGGCGGCGAGTTTGGCACGACGCTTGGAATGGTGCTGACAGATTCGATGCAAGGCAACATCGCGTGGAGCCATTGGGAACAACTCGGGGAAAGCACGCTGGCAGTCTTTCGATATTCAGTTCCGAAAACCGCGTCGCATTTTGAGCTGATAAGTACGCTTCAACGAGAGGCATCGATTGAGGGCTTCGCATCCGCAGGTGGCGGCAGAATTGCGGGAATCGAGACTCGTCCAAACAATAATCCTTCCCGCACTTCGATCCTCCACACCAAGCCCGCGTATCACGGATCAATCCTGGTGGACCCGGAGACCGGGACGGTTCTTAAGATCACCATCGAAGCAGAGTTAAAAGAAAGCGATCCATTCCGCAGCGCGGCGATTCTTGTGCGTTACGGCTCAGTTCAGATAGGCGACGGAAAATTCATTTGTCCAATCCGCAGCCTGGCTCTCTCAAAGGCTGCAACAGACACTCGACCGAGCTCAGATAGCGCGCCTACCGAGTGGCTGAATGAGACGCTGTTCCTGGGATACCACCGCTTCGGCTCGTCCATACGAGTTATCCCTGCTACTGCGGGCCACTAAGCCCGAGACCGCTCATCCAGCAACGCCCTTATATCTGCGATTCGCTTATGGTTCTTCTGAGCAGCCTTGACAATCGATTGTCGAATGCCTACCATCAACACCAGATTGGGGGTAGAACGTCTTCTATGGCCAAAAAGGCACAACCACGCAACGGACTTTTGCAGGGAACGCTGGACATGCTCATCTTGCGGACGCTCCTCTATGGACCCGCTCACGGGCACCAGATCGGCAAGCTCATTCAGAGATCGACGAATGAATTCCTGCAGATGCAGCACGGCTCACTCTATCCCGCGTTGCATCGTTTGGAGCAGAGGGGCTGGGTGAGCGCGAAATGGGAGACGGCTCCCGACATCAATCGGGAATTCAAGTATTACCGCTTGACCGAGAAGGGTAAGAAGCAGCTTGTTGTTGAAGAATCCCAGTGGAAGCAGATGACCGAAGCTGTTGCGCGCGTGATGTGGCCGGGCGCCGAGGAGGTCTGAGATGCGATGGTGGCACATCAAAAAACGGGATGAGGACCTGGAACGCGAATTGTGCTCGGATCTGGAGCTTGAAGAAGAAGAGCAGCGTGAACGCGGCTTGACACCAGAAGAGGCGCGCCATGCCGCACTGCGTTCTTTCGGCAACACTACCCTGATCAAGGAGCAGACGCACGAAGCGTGGGGCTGGACGCCAGTCGAACGGCTCGTGCAAGACGCTCGATATGCCTTTCGACAGCTGCGCCGGGCACCCGGATTCACCTTTGTCGCCGTGCTGATCATGGCATGCGGCATCGGCGCCAGCACGGCAGTCTTCAGTATTCTCAATTCGGTCATACTGCGTCCTTATACTTTTCGAGATCCTGGGCAGCTCGTGATCTGGCGTGAGGTGATTGAGGATCTCAAGGAATATCCTTCCGTCCCCGACAATTATCGGCACTTCGCTTATCTGCGTTTGCATGCCAATTCCATCCAGGACGCAGCGCTGCTTCAAAATGCATCCTTCGCCGTCGCCGTTGACGACGATCATCCTCGCATTGAGAAGGGCCTCAATGTTTCGCCCAACTTCTTTTCCATGCTGGGCGTAATGCCGATGCTCGGTCGCACATTCCTGCCGGAAGAGGCGCAGCCGGGTAGGAATGATGTGGCTGTCATCAGCTGGGCTGTGTGGCAGGATCTGTTTCACGGCGATCCCAGCGTTGTGAACAGGGCTGTCAAGATCAAGGGCCAATCAGTCAAAGTTGTTGGAGTTCTTCCTCGCAACATCGAGATTCCTGTTGTCAATGAAATGCGGAGCGGTGCGAGCCCGGACCAAAGGTCGCCATACGGAATCTTTCAACCATTCGTTCCTGAGGGAGACGCTCTTACCTCAGACGATGCGGAATTTGCCTTCCTCGTCATAGCAAGACTGAAACCAGGCGTAGCCATCACGGAAGCGACCTCCGAATTGGCCTCGATGCTGAAGGCATACTCAGCTACCAATCATCTGCCCATTCAGCTGGGTGCAATCGTCGAGCCACTTGCGCAGGAGGTGACAGGCAACGTCGACAAGGCTCTGTGGCTACTTTTCGCGGCGGTACTCGGCCTACTGCTTATTGCCTGTGTGAATCTTGCCAGCCTGCAACTGACGCGGGCAATCGTGCGGGAACGCAACGACGCAATTCGCGCCGCCCTTGGGGCCGGACAGTTGCGCCTTTTCCAGGCTGCATTCATGGAGAGCGTCGTTCTCTGTCTCACGGGCGGAGCGTTAGGCATTTTGTTGGCACTCGGCGGCATCCGGCTTTTTGTGGCGATCGCTCCTGAAAATCTTCCGCGCCTGCACGATATCCATCTCACCTGGCCGGTTCTCGTGTTCACATGCGGGATTTCAGGAATGGTCGCGTTATTGTCCGGGACGCTCCCTGCGCTGCGATCGCTCCGCTCCAACCCCCAGCAAGTATTGCGGTCTGCGTCAACGCGCATATTTCATGCCGACAAAACTTTCCCTGTCCGACGATTGCTCATCACGTTTGAAATCGCATGCACAGTCCTGCTTCTTATCGTTACTGGACTCGTGGTACGCAGTTTCTCCCGCGTTCTTTATCAACCGCACGATTTTGACTCTAGCAACGTTATTCTTGCTGAGACCGATCTGTTCGGCCCAAGGTACGAACAGCCGAACGGTTACGGTGACTCAGCCCGCTCGGAATTCATTGATCGCATACTCGATAAGTTTCGTGCGACCCCTGGAGTCGAATTCACTGCAATCACCAGCACCATGCCTTTAAGCGGCGATACTGCCATCCACAGTATGTATCGTCCCGACCATCCTCTGCCAGAGAGCGAAGTTCCCACGGCAAACCTTCGCAACGTCAGCGCTGGATATTTTGCAACGATGCGAACGAGGCTCGTGGCTGGCCAGGACTTCACTGTCAGTGAGCGCTCCAACCCCCAGGGTGCGATCATCTCGCAAAGAGCGGCGCAATTAGCGTGGCCTGATAGCCAGGCGCTCGGGCGCAAGTTGAAGTTCAATGGGCGCATTTATACGGTGATCGGAATCGCCGCGGATGCACGCATCTCGAATCTCAAGGAAAACACTCCCGTCGTCTACCTGCCCTACTGGCACGATCCCCCCGGCGCCATATTCTTTCTCGTTCGTACTTCACGTACCCTCGACGAGTTCGCGCCGATTATTCGTCGCCAAATCTGGGATGCCGATCCTGAAGTCGCCATTCCGGTCATCGAAATGCTCGACACGCAGCTGGTACAGTCGGTTGCGCCAGAGCGCTTGGAGTCTTTTGTTCTGTCTTCGTTTGGGTTTGCAGCGTTGGTCCTCGCGATCCTCGGAGTCTATGGAGTTCTAGCGTATTCGGTCTCATTACGAACACCTGAATTTGGCATCCGCATCGCGCTCGGATCGAGCAAGGTTTCGCTCATCCGCCTCGTTCTACTCGAAGCCGCCGGGCCTGTCAGCGGAGGTATCGCGCTCGGCCTGTGTACCTCTCTTGCGGCTACTCGCGCGATCCGCAGCTTGCTTTACGAGACCAATCCCGCTGATCCAGCATCGATCGTCTTAAGCGTGGGTATTCTGCTCGCGGCTACGTTCGTGGCTTCTTTTTTACCGGCGTGGAGGGCATCGCGGATCGATCCGATGCAGGCATTGCGAAACGAGTAGAGGAAACCATTTGAAATGGTTGAAGGCAGTATTTTCAGGTCGAATGCGGCGTGTTGTTGTCGCTGGCAACCACAAGGTGGATAGAGGTCTGACATGAAGTGGTGGGACATCAAAAAACGGGATGTGGACCTGGAACGAGAGTTGCGCGCGGATCTGGAGCTTGAAGAAGAAGAGCAGCGTGAACGCGGCTTGACACCAGAAGAGGCGCGCCGTGCCGCACTGCGTTCGTTTGGCAACACTACCCTGATCAAGGAGCAGACGCACGAAGCGTGGGGCTGGACGCCAGTCGAACACCTCCTTCGGGATCTTCGCTATGCTCTGCGGCAACTCGGGCGGTCTCCTGGGTTTACCTCTGCCGCTATCCTCACGTTAGCGATAGGAATCGGCACTACGGCAGCGATGTTCAGTTTGGTGAATGCTGTCCTGCTTCGGCCATTGCCGTTTCCTGAGCAGGATCGATTGATGTGGCTGGCGCAGCAGGATCATTCGTTGCCGGGAGTCGTGGCAGAATCTCTCAGCTATCCGGATTACTTCGACTGGCGCGCACAAAATCACACCTTCACCGGAATGGCTTCCTACAACGGCGGCGGAATCACTCTGGAGTTAAACGGAGAGTCGAGGCGCGTGGAGAATCAGACGGTGTCGTCGAACTTTTTTCAAGTCCTTGGCGTGGCGCCGATGCTTGGCGGAGATTTTCGCTGGGAAGACGAGAAGGCGGGCAAGCGGGCGGTGATGCTGAGCTACTCGTTGTGGCAGTCTACCTTTGGCGCAGCAAAGGATATCGCCGGCAGATCGATTACCATGGACGGCCGCAGGTACACGATTGCCGGAGTGATGCCAAAGGATTTTAAGTTTCCGTTGGAAAATCCGGGGCCGGCCTTGTGGATATCGATTGCGGACGATGCGGAGGCAAAGAAGACCAGCCAACGAGGGTTCGATGTTCTTAGCGTGATTGGGCGACTAAAACCCGGAACAAGCGTTGAACAAGCTAAAGCGGATTTGGGCATCATCGCTGGCAATCTGGTGTTGCAGTATCCCGACACCAATAAGCAATACGGTTCGGCCGTCGTCGAGCCTGAACTTGAGCACATGACCGGCGATACGCGGCCCGCATTGCGGGTGCTGTTCGGTGCAGTCACCCTGATGCTCCTGATGGTGTGTGCCAATGTTGCGGGTCTGCTGCTGGCGCGCGGCTCACGGCGTGGTGCGGAATTCGCGTTGCGTTCCGCCATCGGAGCAAGCCGGGCGGCCATTATCCGGCAGCTGCTGGTCGAATCCGCAACATTATCTCTCGCCGGTGGCGTAGCCGGAATAGCGCTCGCTTATGGGCTGGTGCAAGCGGTCGTGAGACTGATGCCACTCGATATCCCGCGCATGCAGGATGCGTCCATCAACGGACGAGTTCTCCTGTTTGATCTCGCCGTATCTCTCCTTACCGGGATATTGTTCGGCGTGCTTCCTGCGTGGCGGTTGTCCCGCTCCATGCCCGCACAGGCTCTGCGGGAAGGATCCCGAACCGTCAGGGGTTCGAGAGGAAGAAATCGTGTTCACAATGGTCTGGTGATCGCTCAAACCGCGATCGGACTGGTGCTCCTGGTGAGCTCCGGACTGTTGATCCGCAGCTTCATCCGGATCATCAATGTCGACCCAGGCTTCGATCCGCAGCATGTGCTCACTGCCAAGGCAGGAGTCTCTTTCAACAAAACGACCCACGATCAACATCTCCAGTTCTACGATCGAGTGGTCGCGCGCATCTCTCATCTTCCAGGAGTACAGTCGGTTTCGGCTGGGTGGCCGATCCCCATAAGCGGTTCCAACGCCGCGATTTCGTTCAACATCCAAGGCCGTCCAATTGCGAAGGGAGATGAGCCGAGCGAGTCATTGGGGCTGGCGATGCCGGGATACTTCGAGACGATGCGCATCCCGCTACATTTCGGGACGCACATTTGGTGAACAGGACGGCATCAAGGGACAGCCAACAATCATCATCAATCAGGCTTTCGCAAAGAAATATTTCCACGAGGTGAACCCTCTTGGTCAGCACATACAGGTGCGTCTTGGTGATGACGTATTCGAACAGTCGATCCGCGAAATAGTGGGCGTGGTAGGAGATACCAAGATCAAGAATCTGACCTCCGACGCCCAGCCAGAGTACTATCTGCCCTACGCACAGGCCGTGATTACAAATCCATTCCTGGTGATTCGCACAGCCGGCGAACCGGCGCTTCATTCAGGATTCAATACGTGCCGCAGTGCGCGAAACAGATCCGAGTGTGCCGGTCTTCCAGGTGGCGACGCTTGAGGACTATGTATCAAAATCGGCAGCACAGCCGCGCTTTCAGACCTTTGTGCTGACCTGCTTTGCGGGGATCGCATTGATGCTTGCCGCGATCGGATTGTACGGCCTGCTTTCCTACATGGTGGTGCAGCGGACCCTTGAGATTGGACTGCGTATGGCAATGGGGGCAAAAAGGAAGGATGTGTTGGGCATGATTGTCCGGCGCGGCCTGACGATGGCCCTGATTGGTGTGATGGCGGGACTGGCGATTTCTGCGGCGATGATGAGGCTTCTTTCCGGAATGCTTTATGGCATCCGGCCCTCCGATCCCATCACCTTCGCAGGCACCGCGGCGCTGTTACTCCTCGTCAGCATTGCGGCGAGCATCATTCCTGCCTACCGTGCAGCGCGACTCGATCCGATGCAGGCGTTGCGAAACGAATAAACTGATGTTCCCGCCCGTCTGCCCACCCGCCTGGGACTCGGCATTCGTTCCCACCCTTCGCGAAAAAGCGCGAAGGATGGGACACCCGCCTTCGTTATTTTGTTGGGGACTCTGCCTTTTTTCCCGACATTTCGTTGATCGAAGTGGCGGACCCTACGGCTTACGCAATATTCGCTGCCCTGGTGTTTATGCTGACCTGTCTCTCTTTCGCTGGAAAGAGGACGCCTATGACGCGGCTTTCCGGGCGGAGTGCCCACGATGCCATCATGAGAGCAGCGATGATGAGAGGGGCGATGACGTGAAAGCCGTAAGCGCCGTATCCGCCGACCGCGGCGCAGGATACGGCTGCACCGGTGAGGTCAAAGAAGATGCCGGCGTACGCCCATTCCTTGAGCCGCGGAAAGCGCGGGACGAGTATGGTGATGGCGCCCATCAACTTCCAAAAACCCAGGATGGCAAAGAAGTACATGGGGTAGCCGAGTTGAGGCACGACTCCATGAGGATTGGCTCGGTATTGCGCCATCTGTGCGAGGCCTCCGCTTCCGATGGGAGCGGCTACAAGTATGGTTGTCGTCCAATAAAGGATGCTCTTTGTTCTCGGTGTCATGACAAACCTCCAGCGACGCGGTCCAGGTTGCCGATGAAATTCTGCCATCCGTACTTCGCGCCCTTGTAGTTCTTATCCTCTTCCGATCCGAAACCAGTCTGCTCCATCCGGAGATGCGTGCCGCTCTCAGTTGGCGTCAACGTCCAAGTGACAATGGTCGCCAACCCCATTGAGTCCCAGCTATAGGAGAGCCGTGAGTTCGGTTCGACCACCAGGACTTCCGAGTCGATGATCCCGTTCCAATTCTGGACGGGCGTGGAGCGGAAGGCGAACCGATGACCCACGTCCGGCTGGAAATCATTCTTCATCAGCCACTCTTCGATCAGGGGACCCTGTGTGAGCGCACGCCAGATTTTTTCCGGGGGATGCGGCATTTCCCGTTCGATAACAAGACTACGTGTGGAGACGGTGTTGGTCATTTGTCCATCCTTTTCAGTAGGTCTTCGAGTTGATCAAATCGGTCGCGCCAGAAAGCACCATAGATGCTCATCCAGTCAACCAGGGGGGCCAGAGCTTGCGGCTGGGCGCTGTAGTGGGTCTCGCGTCCTTCGCGGCGATGCCGTACAAGCTTCGCCCGCTTGAGCACAGTGAGGTGCTTGGAAACAGCGGGCTGGGACACGCCAGCGCGATCCGTCAGGGCGTGAACGGTCTTTTCTCCGTCACGGGCCAATCGCTCGAAGATCGCCCGACGTGTTGGATCGGAAAGAGCTTTAAAAACGTCGTCCGCCACAGCTCGCATGCAGAAACCATAACTAAACGGTTATTGGTTGTCAACATTACAATCGGCGATCTACCGGCTTCATTTCATTATGTGCGGCACTCGGGGACTGTTCTTTCTGGGGTAACGTGAAACCCCAATGGTATCCGTGAGCGACAGCAGTCGCAGCTTCTGCATCACAATTAGCTCGAGGCCACACATGAGCACCACACTACCCGGCCGTACTCCGGCGGAAACTGGTTCCAACATGAACACGCATGTTCGCAGGCGGATGGCGATTGGCGCCGAGGTTCAACAACGTAACCTGCTGGAGGGTGTTCATTTTCGCGTGTGGTCTCCCAAGCGAGAGACGATGAGCGTGCTGATTGAGGGCGGTCCCGGCGAAGGTATTTCGCAGGCGCTCACGCGGAGCGACGAGGAATACTTTGAGACATTTGTTGAAAACGCTGGGGCGGGAACTCTTTACCGCTTTCAGATTGATGGAGCTGAGACGGCACCCGACCCGGCATCCCGCTTTCAACCGAGCGGCCCTCATGGACCTTCGCAGGTGATTGATCCGGGAGTGTTTGAGTGGACCGATAAAGATTGGCGCGGGGTGGAACCGCATGGGCAGATTCTTTACGAGATGCACGTGGGCACGTTTACGCAGGAAGGCACGTGGAAGGCCGCAGAGGCACAACTGGAAGAGCTTGCCGCGGCTGGTATTTCGGTGATTGAAGTGATGCCGGTAGCGGATTTCCCGGGACGATTCGGGTGGGGCTATGACGGCGTTGCACTGTTTGCGCCGACCTGGCTGTTTGGGCATCCTGATGATTTTCGCAGCTTTGTAAACCGCGCTCATGAAGTGGGACTCGGTGTGATTCTCGACGTGGTTTACAACCACTTCGGCCCGGACGGGAATTATCTCAAGAAGTATTCGGAGAACTATTTCACGGATAAGTACGAGAATGACTGGGGCGAGGCAATCAATTTTGACGATGAGGATTCGGCTCCGGTTAGAGAATTTTTTCTGGCGAACGCCACGCATTGGATTGACGAGTATCACCTGGACGGCTTGCGTCTGGACGCGACACAACAGATCTATGACGACTCACCGATGCACATTCTTGCGGAGATTGGAAATGCAGTTCGCAATGCGGGAAGGAAGCGTTCCACATTTCTGGTTGCAGAGAACGAGCCGCAGGAGACCCGCTTGGTTCGTGATGCAGCGAAGGGCGGCTACGGGCTGGATGCGCTATGGAATGACGACTTTCACCACTCAGCCCTGGTGGCGTTGACGGGAAAGCGCGAGGCTTACTACACGGACTACTTCGGATCTCCGCAGGAATTTATCTCGGCGGCGAAATACGGATTTCTCTACCAGGGCCAACATTACAAATGGCAGAAGAAGAGAAGAGGGAGCGCTTCCCTCGATCTGTATCCGTGGAACTTTGTCACCTTCCTGGAAAATCATGATCAGGTGGCGAACTCGGCGCGAGGGCTGCGGGTTCATAAGATCAGCCAGCCGGGAACGTATCGCGCACTGACAACGCTGCTGCTGCTTGGTCCGGGAACGCCCATGCTTTTCCAGGGACAGGAGTTTGGATCGTCGAAGCCGTTTCTTTACTTCGCTGATCACCAGCCTGAACTATCGCAAAAGATTCTGAAGGGGCGCGGAGAATTTCTGGCGCAATTTCCGAGCATGAATACGCCTGATCGCAGTCCCTATCTCTGCGATCCCGGCAGTCCTTCTACATTCGAACGCTGCAAGCTTGACTTCAATGAGAGGCAACAGCACACGCAGATTTACAACCTGCACAAAGATCTCATCAAGCTGCGTAAAAGCGAAACCGCCTTCAGGCTGCACGAGACAGGCAGCCGCATGGACGGGGCGGTGCTGTCGGCGTCCAGCTTTGTGCTGCGTTTCTTCGCCTCCCAGCAAGATTCGCTTGAGGATGAGACGGCGGGCGACAGGTTGCTAATTGTGAACCTGGGAGCGGATGTGGAACTGAGTCCTGCGCCGGAACCGCTTCTCGCTCCGCCGAGCGGGACTGCATGGAAGCTCGTCTGGTCAAGTGACGATCCCTGCTATGGCGGAGAAGGTGCATACGCTCCTGAAACCAACCTGGGATGGAATCTTCCCGGCAACTGCGCATTTGTGATGAAACCTGGACCCATTCCAGCGGAGGAAGAAGCAATTGACCGACGAGACACCGACGATTCAACCCGACGATCCTGAAGCATCGAATGACGTATCGCGGGAGTGGCTTGTAACGAATGGACTTGGCGGCTACGCATCCGGCACGGTGGCCGGAGTGCTTACCCGCAGATATCACGGAATCTTAATTGCTGGGCTGCCGAATCCCTTAGGCCGCACGATGATGCTGAATGGGATCGCGGAAACGCTCTGCGTATCAAAGGAGAGCCATTTCTCGGCAGGCACGATCGAATTGATGGGCCTGCACCGCGACGATACGGCGATGCCGGTGGATTTTGTGCTTGAGAATGGGCTGCCGGTATGGACCTACCGCTTTGAAGATCACCTCGTCGAGAAGAGGATCTTCATGGATCACAACTACAACATCGTGCATGTGTGCTACAGCCTGCTGCACGGAAAAGATCCTGTGACGATTGAGCTGCGGCCGGGCGTGAGCTTTCGTCCGCACGATGCACCCGTGCATACGCGCAACGAAGTCTCCTGCTGCGTGAAGGTGAGTGACGGACAGATTGAAATGACGAACGAGGGTTTTCCGCCGCTGCGGCTTCTTACTACGCCGCCTGCGGAGTTCGTGGAAGACCGAAAGGTGATCGACGACGTTCTCTACCGGGTAGAGGCGAGCCGCGGGTACGACAGCGAAGGATCGCTGTGGAGTCCGGGATGCTTTTATGCGACTTTGGCGCCGGGAGAAACGTTGATTCTAACGGCTACTGCTGAGCCGATTGATGGTGAGCAGAATCGCGAAACGCTGAAACACTTAGCCGGGGAAGCTGAAAGGCGGAACAAACTGCTCGAACGTGTATCCGAGGGCCTGCGGAATTATCCCGGATCTGAGCTGGTGTACGCGGCCGACCAGTTCGTTATTGTTGCGCCGCGTGTGGATCTTCGCCGTCAGGACATTGGCGATGAGCGGACAGTGATCGCTGGATACCACTGGTTTACGGACTGGGGGCGCGACACCATGATCAGCCTGGAAGGGCTGACGCTGGTCGCGGGAAGGCACCGCGAGGCACGCGCAATTCTCAAGACGTTCGCGCAACACGTTCGCGACGGACTGATTCCGAACATGTTTCCGGAAGGCGAATCGGAGGGGCTTTACCATACGGCGGACGCGACGCTGTGGTTCTTTCATGCCATAAGCCGCTACGAACAGTACACGGGCGACCAGTCGCTGGTGCATGAGCTCTTCCCTACTCTGAAAGGGATTATCGAAGCGCACGTGCGCGGAACTCTGTTCAATATCCATGTCGATCCCGAAGACCAGCTGCTATCGCAAGGTGCTGAGGGATATCAGCTGACGTGGATGGATGCGAAGGTTGGCGATTGGGTAGTGACTCCGCGTCGCGGGAAGGCCGTGGAGATTAACGCGCTCTGGTATAACGCGCTGATGTGCATGGCGGAATGGGCGAAGCGTGAGCCTGCCACAGCCGACGAAGAGTCGTATGCGCTGCGCGCTGCGGAGATGCGGAAGTCGTTCAATCGACGGTTCTGGTATGCGGACGGGAATCATCTCTACGACGTGCTCGATGGGGATTTGGGCAGCGCCGATCCTGCGTGCCGACCGAACCAGGTCTTCGCGATTTCGTTACCGCATCCCGTGCTAGACGAGGAAAAGTGGGCGAGCGTAATGGACATCGTCACGGAAAAGCTGCTGACGCCGGTGGGATTGCGGTCGCTGTCGCCGGATCATCCAAACTACAATCCCAAATATTTCGGCGATTTGAGATCGCGCGACGCGGCGTACCACCAAGGGACAGTGTGGGCATGGCTGATTGGACCCTATATCGACGCGTGGTTGCGGCTGAATCCGGGGCAGGAGACCAAGGCCCGCGTGTTCCTGGAAGGATTTGTGCCTCACCTGAACCAGGCTTGCGTCGGATCGATCAGCGAAGTATTTGACGCTGAGGCTCCGCATACGCCTCGAGGGTGCATTGCGCAGGCTTGGAGCGTGGCGGAAGTGCTGCGGTGCTGGCGTCTCACATCGGCAATTCCAGAGAGGGTACAACAGGAAGTAATGTCGGAGAAATCCAGGTAAGTAAGAAGTGGGCGGACTCGGGTTGAGCCCGCCCACTTCAGGCTACTGCTGCGGCGGAGTGGTGCCGCTGTTCGGGCTGGTGGTGGTGTTGGGGTTCGTGGTTGAGTTCGGATTATTTGGATCGTTGGTGTTGTTTTTGTCCTTCTTGTTCTTGTGCTTCTTGTTCTGGTTCTGATTCTGGGAATTGCTGGAACTGCTGTTTCCGCCGTTCGTGCCACTGTCCATCTGGCCACTGCCGCTCTGTCCGCTTGACCCCTGACTGCCGCTGCTCTGTCCGCCGGTGTTGCCGCCCTGCGATCCGCTTCCGCTGGTACCGGACTGTCCGGTTTGAGCGCCTGCGCCGCTGGATCCCGAGTTCGGGGTGCTGCTTGCCCCGCCGCCGGAGGATCCGGACTGTGCGAAGGCGGCGCCGGATGAAATCAGGGCTCCGGAAAGGGTGAGTGCGAGTAATGTGTGCTTCATGTTGAATGCTCTCCTGAGGAAGGCCCGTTGGCCCATAACTGAATCGACAACAATCGCGACTCTCCGGTGTAGGAGGCGTCAATAGATATGGCAGTTACTCGGAGAGTGAAGGATTCTGCAAGAGGATTTTAGTAGCCTGCGGGGCAAAGTCTTTCAGATTGAAGGGGAGGGATGGGTTACTTTGGGTAAGGTCAAAAGAGTTACCGGGCAAAGAGAAAGAGGACGGCAGAAGCCGTCCTCTTCTTCAAAATTGAAGTCGAAATTACAGAACCTGTACGTTCTCGGCCTGCCAACCCTTCGGTCCTTTGGTCACGTTGAACTGGACCGCTTGACCTTCCTGCAGCGTGCGAAATCCATTGGCCTGAATCGCTGTGTGATGCACGAAGACGTCTTCTCCGTTTGCGCGGCTCAGAAATCCAAATCCCTTTGCGTCGTTAAACCACTTCACTGTTCCCTGTTCCATTTGTCCGTTTCCTTCATTGTTAGAGATCACGCTGAATTCAATTCGGGGTGTCAGCAAGTAGTGCGACTGCAAGTGCAGAACGAGCAGAAAACCGAAATCCGTATTCGACGTCCTGCTAGTGTACCCCGATATTTCAAAAAAAAGCAATAGCGTCAAAACCAACTCGGTGACGTTTTCCAACCTTTTACGTCGTCACTCTTTCCCTCAAAGTACCTCAAAATGAGGCGAAATGTGCAAGATCTGGCATCTTTTTTTCTGGTCGAAATTTATTTCAAATTCATGAAAAAACAGGCTCTTTGGCTGAGGTGGAGCTGTTCGACTGCGTACCGCTTGTGTGCCGCCCCCAATACTTTAGGTTTGCTGATTATTCCTCACATTCGCCAGTGCTTACAGTCGTATAGTGGTGCTGATGAGAATCTGCGCCCCGATGGCTTCAATTCCGATCCGCAGAGCCTGCGGTTAAGGAATATAAGGCGATTCTGCCCCAACAACGGTGCATGCGCTCACCTATGGGCCTCCCAATGTTAAGAACTGTCAGGGGATATTACCGGCTTCTTGTTCTTATCATCACCCTTATCCAGGCAATGATTGGCATGTGGCTTTTCACCCGGCGCAATGGTGGCCGTTTGACGAGGCGACAGCGTGCCGAGGAGACGCAGCGAGTCTGCGCCATGATCCTGCGCAGAATGCCGGTCGACGTGGACATTTACGGGATTCCACCGGCGCGTGGCCTGGTCGTCTCCAATCACCTCAGTTTTATCGACATTATTCTTTACGGTGCGGCTTGCCCTTGTGTCTTCATCTCGAAGGCGGAGGTATTGCGCTGGCCTATTTTCGGGACGGCTGCTCGGATGGCAGGAACGGTGTTCGTCAATCGTTCCCGCACTGCCGTTGGAAGCGCGGCAACTGCCGATGTTGAAGTTGCGCTGAAAGAAGACGTCTGCGTGCTGCTGTTCCCAGAGGGCACGAGTACGGATGGAAGTACGCTGCGGCCCTTCCATTCTTCGTTTTACGAGCCGGCTGTACGCGCCAGGGCAGAGGTCATTGCAGCGGCGGTGGGTTATCCGGACGCGCCGGACCACGTGGAAGCGGACGTTTGCTACGCGGGCAACGATATGTTCTTCCCGAGGTTGATGAAAGCGCTGTCGCTCGACCGGATCGGTTCGAGGCTGGACTTCTCTCCACTCCACGCTGTCTATAACGGCCGCAAGGAAGCGATGAACGCGACGCGCGACGAGATTCTTGCGATGCGGCTGCTACAGCGCGAGGGGCCCGAGGAGGTGGTTGTGGATGATGTGGATGATTCCGAGGAAACGGATACCACGGCTCAGGCGACCGTCTAAGAACTGGAAGTCTTAGAAGTTGAGTTTTGTTCGCGGAGGAGCGGTTGATTCCCTGACAACCAGGCTGGTTGAAACGGGATACTCGCGCACGACTGGTTTGCCTGTTTCTGCTTGCACCTGGGCCAAAAGCGCGTAAAAGGCCGAGTGAGCAATTTCCTGGCCGGAAAGGCGAACAGTGGTGAGCGGCGGCAGCGTGAACTCGGAAAAGTGAATGTCGTCGAGACCGATGACGGAGAGGTCGTCCGGCAGGCGCACGTGGGCGTTGTAAGCGGCCTTGAGGACGCCGATGGCTGTCATATCGTTCGAACAAAGGACAGCAGTCGGAATTTCACCTCCTGCGGCGAGCGCTTCGAAGCCACGAACTCCAGCCTCGAGAGTGTGATCTCCCTCGATGATCCACGAATCTCTTACGGGCACCCCGAGCTCATTCATGGAGTCGATGAAAGCGGTGCGCCGACTGCGTGCAGAGTGAAGCAGGAGCGGCCCACTGATAAATCCAATATTCTTGTGCCCCAGTTTGACGAGGTGCTCCACGCCCAGGCGGATTCCGGTCTTGTAGTCCAGCAGAAGTGTGCTGACGTGGGGATTGTCGAGCAGGAACTCGGTTAGAACCAGGGGAATATTGCGCTCGGCGAACTGCTCGAGTAGAGGCTCTTCCACGCCGAACGTCATAACCGCAACACCCTCGACCTTGCGTTCCAGCATGCGGCGGATGCAAACATTCATACGCTTGGGGTCGTTGCTGGTCGAACTTACCAGCATTTCGTAGCCGTGCTCGACCGCGATATCTTCAAAGCCTTGTACCAGTTCGGGAAAGAACGGGTTTGTTATTTCGGGGACGATGAGGCCGAAAATACGGCTGCGTCCGGAAACCAGACTTCGGGCCTGGGTGTTGGGATAGTAGTTGAGTTCCTGGATCGCCTTCCAGACGCGCTCCGCGAGTTCGGGGCTCACGGTGGGAACTGCGTTAATCGTGCGCGAAACAGTAGCGATGGAGACGTCCGCCCGTGCTGCAACCGTGCGAATATCGAGCTTAGCGCGAGAACCCTTACGTTTCCTTGGTGCCGCCACGCCTTGAGTGTAATCCGACTTTTACGTTCGAGGAAATGTTTTCTCAGCTTGACCGATTCCCCGGCTGAGTCCGTGCCGGCTGATGAAGGTTATTGCTCGATTGTCGACCACACTTTCACGTAGTCAACCAGCATCTCCTGGGGAAAGACGGTCGTTTTATCCGGCGGGCCGGGCCAATTACCACCCACTGCCACGTTGAGGATGATGAATTGCTTCCCGGCGTCGAAGGGCCATATTGCTCCGGCGGGCAGACTGGCGGGCGTAAAGGTTGCATAGACTTTGGCTGGATCGTCGATATAGAAGGCCACCTTTTTCGTCGTCCAGATCACGCCATAAATGTGGAATTCGTCAGAAAGTTTGCCCTCCGGCAGCGTGTACGTCTCACCCAAAGCAACGCCCGTGAAACCGGGGCCGTGAACCGATCCATGGTTGATGGAAGGCGTGGAACCAATGGTTTCCATGATGTCCATTTCGCCACACGCGGGCCAGCCTACGGTTTCGACGTTGTCGCCGAGCGTCCAGAACGCGGGCCAAATGCCTTGTCCGACCGGCATTTTGACGCGCGCCTCGATGCGGCCATGCAGAAAGCCTTGCAGGCCTTGGGACTTCAGCCGGGCTGAAGTGTAGTTCCCTTTCGCGTCCTTGCGGGCGACGATGTGGAGGTAGCCGTCGGTGCC
Organism: uncultured Acidobacteriaceae bacterium; assembly: GCA_963797255.1. Taxonomy (GTDB): domain Bacteria; phylum Acidobacteriota; class Terriglobia; order Terriglobales; family Acidobacteriaceae; genus JANXZS01. The sequence goes on along the minus strand of CAWCOV010000030.1, from coordinate 810,408 downwards.
GACAAAGCTGTTGGGCTGGGCTGGATCGCAGGTCTTGGTAGCCGAGCCATAGGCGCAGTAGGTTTCCAGTTCCTGATTGCCGAAGCCGTCGTTGCCGGTGTCGAATGTCCAATTCGCGGGGCTGGGAACGCTTTGTGCGACGGCGGTAAACTCGTCGCTCCACACCAGCTTTTCAACGGAAGCGGCTGGGGCCTGCGTCAATGCGGTGGAGGCCCCGCCGCATCCCAAAGAAAGAGCCAGGGCTGTAGCCGGCAGTTTCCAGATCATTTTCATAATGTAAGTCCATTCGACTGCATCGAGGCAGTGGGCTATCACCGGCCAATTGCGGTTGGCAGCCGGGAAAACACTGATAGGAATCTTTGGAGCATTCAACGTCTCGATGGAAGGCTTGTCAATTGAAGAACGTGTCCCGGTACGAAAGAAATGGGCAGCCCTTTGCGGAGCCACCCAGTGGTTACGGGAGTAGAGCTTCATCCCAGTTTACGGGGCGGTTGAGGGAGATTCCTGGTCTGCCGTCGGCCACACTCTCACGTAATCGACCAGCATCTCCTGGGGAAACACGGTGGTATCGTCCGGCGAGCCGGGCCATCGGCCGCCGACAGCCACGTTGAGGAGCAAAAATTGTTTTCCGGCATCGAAGGGCCACGTGGCTCCGCGGGGAAGGCTCTCGGGCGTAAACGTGGCGTAGACGTTCGCGGGATCGTCGAAATAGTAGACCACTTTTTTTGTTGTCCAGATCATGCCGTAAATGTGAAATCCGTCGGAGAGCTTACCCGCCGGGAGGGTGTAAGTCTCTCCCAGGGCAACGCCTGTGAACCCAGGCCCGTGGATGGATCCATGATTCACCGAGGGCGTTGAGCCGATGGTTTCCATGATGTCCATTTCGCCGCATGCAGGCCAGTCGACCGTCGGATAGTTATCGCCCAGCGACCAAAACGTAGGCCAGATGCCCTGACCGACCGGCATCTTGACACGTGCCTCAATGCGGCCATGCAGGAAGCTGTGCAGTCCTTGCGTCTTGAGCCGAGCCGAGGTGTAGCCCCCCTTCGCATCTTTGCGGGCAACAATGTGGAGATAACCGTCCGTGCCGACAAAGCTGTTGGGTTTCGCCGGATCGCAGGGCAAGTCCGACGATCCATAGGCGCAATACGTCTCCAATTCCTGGTTGCCGAAGCCGTTGTCGCCAGTATCAAAAGTCCAATTTGCGGGGTTGGGAGCGCTTTGGACGGTAGCGTTGAAGTCGTCGCTCCAGAGAGGCACATCTGCTGGAGCGGGGACTTTGGAGGTCTGAACCAAGACGCTTGATGCTCCACCACATCCCACACAGAAAAGAAGCGCTGTAATCGGCAATCGCCAGAAGAACTTCATAATGCAAATCCAATCGACTTCAAACGCAGGGACGCTTCCGGCAAGGGGTTTCGGTTTGCAGCCTGCAAAACAGTTTTAGGGAACTAAGTAACATTCAACGTTTCAAACGAGGGATTTCCAATCACCCGTTCGTGGCATCTAGAAATTGATTCGCTGAAGACAAAAGAAATGGGCGGCCCTTTCAAGAGCCGCCCCCATGAGTAGGATTTTTTGTTTTAACTATTGCCCAGCGTGTGCCTTGATCATCGCGTCGATCTTGGTCTTGAGCGCCGCCAGGTTAAAGCTTGCCGGGTCCTGCATGGGAGGATAGTCAATTGCCGTCAGGGCCAGTTTGCCTACCTGCTGCTGCACGAGCACGAAGCGCCAGAACTCGCGCGCATAGAACTCGTTCATGTAGCCCCCGCCCATGATCGTTCAAGCTTTCGCCACGAAGAGACGGCGTGCGCTCAAACGGATCCTGCCGGATGTTCACGATCAAAGGCATATCGGTCGTGACTTTTTCGCCCGGCCAGCCCCAGGGCTGCTGCAGGAACTGGAACTTGAAATCGTCGATGCGGAGAGCACCGAGTTGTGGCCCGCTGAAGTAGAAGAGTTCGTGACGTGCTGACGGTCCCTTGCCCTCAAGCATGGCCGTCTGGTTGTAGCCGTCCAGATGGTTTTTGTAGGTACGGTCGCCCAGCTTGACTCCTTTTAGCAGTTGATTGGTGATGTCGGGTGCTCCAGCAGCAGCGGCCAGAGTTGGCAGCCAGTCGAGGCCCGAGATGATGCCGTTCTCCACCGTGCCCGGCTTTACGTGGCCCGGCCAGCGGATGATCGCCGGTACGCGGAATCCGCCTTCAAACGAAGTTCCCTTGGTGCCCTTGAATGGCGTCATGCCGCCATCCGGCCAGGTGAAGACTTCTGCGCCGTTATCCGTCGTAAAGATAACGATGGTGTTTTCCGCTTCGCCGATGTCCTGCAGGTGCTGGAGGATTTCGCCGATGCTGTCGTCCATCTGCGCCATGCCGGCTTCTTCCAGGCCGTAGTTGGTGTCGTAATTCATCATCGCCTGGTACTTGGGCGGGATGTAGGTGAAGACGTGCATGCGGGTGGTGTTGTGCCAGATGAAGAACGGCTTGCCGTCGGCCTTTGCCTTATCCATGGATGCATTGGTCTTGCCCACGAGAACGCTGTCGAAGGTCTCCATGTCGTACTTGGCGGTACGGCCTTTTTGCCAGTTCTGCAGTCCCGTCATGTTTGGAAACGGGGCCAATGGTCCCTCATCCACGACTTTCTGCTTACCCACGGCACCCCATCTTGGTTCGACTGTTGGGTCATCCGTTGTGGTTGCGGTGCAATGCACAATGTCGCGCGGGCCGGTCTTATCGATCCAGTCCTGCGGATAGTCGAACCAATAAGGATCCGACATGGCGTCGAGGTGGTAGAGGTAGCCGAAGAACTCGTCGAAGCCGTGAACGCAGGGGAGATACTTGTTCATGTCGCCGAGGTGGTTCTTGCCAAACTGGAAAGTCTCGTATCCCTGCGTCTTAAGAACGGTAGCGAGGGTGACGGCCTCCGCGGGCAAGCCTACGTCTGCGCCAGCCTGACCGACCGTTGTCAATCCGGTGCGAAGCGGAATCTCGCCGGTGATGAAGTTGGCGCGGCCAGCGGTGCAGCTTGCCTCAGCGTAGTAATCGGTGAACATCATGCCATCTTTAGCGAGTTTGTCGAGGTTCGGCGTTTTGCCGGACATCATGCCGCGATGGTAAGCGCCGATGTTGAACCAGCCCACATCGTCACCCATGATGACGATGATGTTGGGCTTCTTGGTTTGTGCGGGTGCGGTACTGGGCAGGAGCGTACCGGCCAGGGCGATGCACGAAACAGCTAAGGGCCCCCATATCCGACTACGCAAGCCTTCTACAAATTTCATAGGTATCTCCGTGACTCTCTTTCATGTCGTGAGAAAAAGTGGATTGGCGTCGAGCACCATCCCGCTGAGAACGCAATAAGAGCTAACTCGCTGCGCGAATTAAAGCTCACTCCCGTGAAGTTAGTGGGATCTCGAACGAGGTTAGGCCGCAAGTGGCTCATTCGCAACTAGCAATACTGCTAGGGGAAAAGCGGGATTGTAAGAGGAGGTCTTTTTTTACCTTCGGCGGGGACCGGCAAACGTACGACTCAAGAGTGCTAGCGTCCAGTAGATGGAAAGCTCGGACAGGCTTCGGCCCGACATGGTAAATATATTGTTACTATGCGCGTCGACTCCCTCCGCCTGAGTGAGATTTCCCTTAATGTAATGCAGTCCGAGATTCGGGCTATGTCGGTTGAATGTGACCGTGTCGGTGGCGTGAACCTGGCGCAGGGGGTGTGCGATACACCCATCCCCGATCAAGTAATTGAGAGCGCGCACAGGGCGATTCGCGACGGCAACAACATCTACACACGGGCAGATGGAATTACTCCTTTGCGCGAAGCGATTGCCTCAAAACTGGAACGCCACAATGGCATCAAGGTAGCCGCCGAGGGCGAGGTGCTGGTTACGTCCGGGGCGACCGGGGCCTATTATGCTGCGTGCCTGGCGCTGCTGGATCCGGGCGACGAAGTGGTTCTCTTTGAGCCGTTTTATGGATACCACCTGCATACGCTGCTGGCTCTGCGTGTTAAGCCTGCCATCGTGCCACTCGATGCGCCGGATTGGGAGATCGACTTCGACCGAGTGAAGGCAGCGATCACACCGCGTACTCGAGCCATCCTGATCAACTCGCCATCCAATCCGTCGGGAAAGGTATTTTCCCGAGAGGAGTTGGAGGGGCTAAGCGCGCTGGCCATTGAGCATGATCTGTTTGTATTTACCGATGAAATTTATGAGTATTTTCTTTTCGACGGCGTTGAGCACATTAGTCCGGCGGCTTTGCCCGGAATGGCCGATCGCACGATTTCCGTCTCAGGGTTTTCAAAGACTTTCAGCGTGACGGGATGGCGGCTTGGCTATCTTGCGGCAAGCAACAAGTGGGCAGGCGCGATCAATTATTTTCACGACCTTACGTATGTGTGCGCGCCCTCGCCATTCCAGCATGCGGCGCTCTCGGGGCTGTTGGATCTGCCGGACGCCTTTTATGCATCACTTTCGACGGACTATCAAAAGAAACGCGATGCACTCTGCGGAGCACTGCTGGATGCAGGGTTGACTCCTTCCATTCCGCAGGGAGCCTATTACGTATTGGCTGAGACCGGTCGGATTGAAGGGGCGACGGCGCGGCAGAAGGCGAGAACCCTGCTGGCGAAAACGGGGGTGGCTGCCGTGGCCGGGACCGCGTTTATGGGCGAGGGCCGCGGAGAAAATCTGCTGCGGTTCTGCTTCGCCAAGAAAGATCATGACCTGGAACGTGCGTGCGACGCCATTCGCACCCTCTCGTAGACCGTTCAACGTGGCAAATTAACGGCTTACACAACGGGATCAGCTAGAGCCGCATCCAACGAAGGACTTGACTTTCATCATTTACCCGGTCGGGAGAGTCGATGAACCGGCTTAGAGTCAAAGCTTCGCCATGACCACGGAAACGGCCCCGCAGTCCATGCGCAACGCCTGGGGAGACCGGTTGCGCGCCCTGAAGAATGTTCCCCCCGTGCTCCACATTGTGTGGGAGTCTGGCCCCGCTGTTGTTACCTGGAACCTGATTCTGCGTGTATTGGTGTCGCTGCTACCCATCTGTCTTGGCAAGGTGGCCCAATATATTGTGGACGGCGTGAACCGGGTGATCTCGTATCACCAGCCGCTGACTCCCCGGTTCTGGTATCTCGTCGCACTGGAAATGTTTCTGGCGGTGCTCGCCGGATTCCTCACGAGACTGATTGATTATTGCGACAGCCTTCTGGCGGACCGCTACACCAACCACGTAAGTATTGAAGTAATGCGCCACGCCGCGGCGCTCGATGTTACGGCTTACGAAGATCCTGTTTTCTACGATCGGCTGGAACGTGCGCGAGTGCAGGCGACGGATCGATTGGGGATGATCCAGTCGATGGGCCGGCTGATCCAGCAAGTAATTACCACGGTGACTTTTTCCGCAGCGCTGCTCTATTACTCGCCATGGTTGCTGCTGTTGCTTATTGCCGGAATTATTCCCGCCTTCCTGGGTGAGAGCCACTTCGCGTTCCTGGGTTATGCGAAGAATTTCCGCCAGACTCCGGTTCGCCGCCAAATGGATTATCTGCGGCAGGTGGGCGGCAGCAAGGAAGCAGCCAAGGAACTGAAGCTCTTTGGCCTAAGCGATTACCTGACGAACCGTTTCGCCAAGCTGGCGGGACAAATCTATGTAGAGAATGTTGCGCTGTCGAAGCGCCGATTGTTTGTTGGCGGAATTCTTTCTGTTATCGGTACGCTCGGCTACTACGGAGCGTATGCGTATGTAATCTGGCGCGCAATTCATGGAGCGTACTCCATAGGCACTCTCACCTTTTTGACGGGTGCGATTGTGCAGGCGAGTTCGAATATCCAACAGGTGTTCTCCACGCTCTCGAGCATTGCGGACCAAGCTCTCTTCTTAACCGATCTTATTGCCTTCTTTGGGATGAAGCCGCTGGTGCAATCGAAACCGAACGCTCTTCTGATTCCCCGCCCTATTCGACGTGGATTTGAATTTCGCAACGTGTCGTTTTCGTATCCGGGGAGCGAGCGGCGTATCCTGAGCGATTTCAATTTTCATCTCGAGCCGGGCGAGCGCATTGCGTTGATCGGGGAGAACGGGCAGGGCAAGACAACGATCGTCAAGTTGATCACTCGTCTTTACGATCCGACCGAGGGACAGATCCTGCTGGATGGCGTGGATCTGAAGGAGTATTCAATCGAAGATTTGCATCACGAAATTGGCGTGATTTTTCAGGACTTCATGCGCTACGAGATGACGGCTCGAGAGAATATCGCGGTGGGACGTATCGAAAACGATTCCCCTGAAGATGCCGGGCCCTCGCAAGAGGATATTGAGTATGCTGCTCACAAGAGCCTGGCGGCGGGCGTAATTTCGAAGCTCTCCAAAGGCTACGACCAGATGCTGGGGAGGCGCTTTGAAGGTGGCGTTGATCTCTCCGGCGGCGAATGGCAGAAGCTGGCGCTGGCGCGCGCTTACCTGCGGGATTCGCAACTCCTGATTTTGGACGAACCTACGGCTGCGCTTGATGCGCGCAGCGAATTTGAAGTGTTTGAACGCTTCGCAGAGTTGACGGAAGGAAAGATGGCATTGCTGATTTCGCATCGCTTCTCCACGGTACGAATGGCAGACCGCATCGTAGTGCTTGAGGGCGGGCACCTGGTGGAAGAGGGTAACCACGATGCTCTGATCCGACTGAATGGCCGGTATGCAACGATGTTTGAAATGCAAGCTGCGAGCTACCGCTGATGGGAGCCGACCCTATGTCTGATCCCGCCGGCAACTCGCCCAAGAATCCGATAGTATCGCCCGCTCCCGCTACGATTGACAGCAGGGTGCGGGCCCACGCTCGTGAGACGGCTGCGCGTTGGCACGTGGATCAGCGACCACACGGGAAAGGCTCCTTTCCGCATCGGGCGGAGATTGCACGACAAGCATTTCTTCGGCTGAATGATTCCATCGAAGTGATGCAGGATTCAAGCCCGCTGGCGGAACTTCGTGGCCGAACACGACTGTTGCGTTCGGCCGTTTGGACTGAGCCGGAAGAAACGATTCCGCACCTGCCTCGTGTTCACTTCGACCATGGCGAAGAGCCGCGCATTCTGGCGACGGCAACGGCGTATCTGGATGCTGTGGACTCGAGTTTCTCCTGGCCCTCACTACGCGCTTACATTGACGAGTTGCAGCATAAGGAAGCGCTGCACGTTGACGAAGTATGGGAACTGCCGTCGTCACTGCGTTTTGTGCTGCTGGAGCGCGTGTTGCAGCAGGCCGGTGAATTGAACTCGGCGCATTTAGAGGGTATCGATACTGACCTGCTGAACCGGCGATTGGATTCGCTGCGTGAAATTGGTGAGCTGGACTGGAGCCCTCTGCTCGAGCCCCTGATCTCACTTGAGTCGGTACTGCGCCGCGATCCTGCGGAAGCATACGCCAAGATGAATTTTGAAAGCCGCGATGCGTATCGCAAGCGAATTGCGGAGGTGGCTTACTACTCCGAATGCAGCGAAGTTGAAGTGGCGAAGCATGCGCTTAGCCTCGCGGAAACGGCACGGCTTTCTCCTTCGCTCGATCCGCGGCTATCGCAACGGCGCAAGCACATTGGCTTTTATCTGGTAGCCGAGGGATTTCCCACGCTCGCTTCGCGCATCGGATACCGTCCGCCATTCGGGGAGCGCGTGCGCACGACAATGCGCAGGTATGCGGACGAGTTTTATATCGGCGGAATTATTCTTGCTACGTTCCTGGTCCTGGTGGCGATCCTGTTGCCTTTGGTGCCTGATTATCCCGTGGTTGGCGGACTAACAGTTGCCGCACTTCTTCTGTTACTGCCCGCCGCACAGGGCGCCGTGGATTTATTGAACAGCATTGTGACTGCGATTTTTCCGGCCGAGGGGCTGCCAAAACTCGACTTCAGCGAAGGCATTCCCGCAGAGTTTACAACGCTGGTAGCGGTGCCCACGCTGCTGCTGAATGAGAAGCAGGTACGCGGTTTGTTCGACGATATGGAGGTGCGCTTTCTTGCGAACCTCGATCCGAATCTCCATTTCGCACTGCTTACCGATCTACCGGATTCCACGACACGACCGAATGAGAACGACTCCAATCCGCTGGTCGATCTGGCGGTAAAGTTGTTGGCCGATTTGAACCATCGACACGGATCGCGCCAGGCGGGATCCTTCCTGCTGCTGCATCGCCATCGCATCTTCAATTCGCGGCAGGGAGTGTGGATGGGATGGGAGCGCAAGCGGGGTAAGCTCCTCGACCTGAATAAATTTCTGCATGCGGAGTACGACAGCTTCCCGGTGAAGGCGGGCAATCTGGAAGTGCTGTCGCGCGTGCGCTATGTGATCACGCTGGACAGCGACACGCAGTTGCCGCGTGGATCGGCTCAACTGCTCGCGGGAGCAATCGCGCATCCCTTGAACCGCGCTGTCATCGATCCGCAAACGCGCATCGTGACGTCAGGCTACGGTATTCTGCAGCCGCGCATTGGTGTGAGCATTCAGTCGGCGTCGAGTTCACGTCTGGCGGCGATCTACTCCGGCGAAACGGGTTTCGATATCTACACGCGTGCCGTGTCGGACGCTTACCAGGATCTTTACGGCGAAGGCATTTTTACCGGCAAGGGGATCTACGAAGTCGCGACGCTGCACAAGGTTCTTGATCGCAGATTCCCGCGCAATTCCCTGCTGAGCCATGACTTGATCGAAGGCGCCTATGCCCGCGCAGGACTGGCCAGCGATATTGAATTGATTGATGATTATCCCTCGCACTACAGCGCCTACACGCGACGGAAACACCGCTGGGTGCGCGGCGATTGGCAGATTTCTCAGTGGCTGTTCGGGCTGGTACCGGATGAGTCGGGCAGGTACGGGCGCAATCCCATCAGCACAGTTTCGCGCTGGAAGATTCTCGACAATCTGCGGCGCTCGCTGGTTGAGCCATTCACATTCTTCCTGATTGTTGCGGGCTGGCTTGGGCTTCCCGGTGGCGCACTTTACTGGACGCTGGCAACGGTATTCCTGCTTTTTATACCGAGTCTCCTGAACCTGGTGTTCGGTTCCATTCGCGCAGTGGTGTATTCGCAAAAGGGAGTGACGCTGCAACTGATCGGTGATCTGATGCAGGGCGTTGGATTTACATTTCTGAATCTCGTTTTTCTTCCCCACCAGATGCTGCTCTCGATCGATGCGATTGTGCGTGCGCTTGTGCGCAGGTTTGTTACTGGACAGCGCTTGCTTGAGTGGGAGACGGCGGCTGAAGCGGAGTCAGCTACGCGACGTACGACTCCGGTAGACAGATATTTGAAAGCGACCGCGCCACTTGCCATTGGGCTTGCGATACTTGTAGGGCTGTTCAATCTGCACGCTCTGCTGGTTGCGGCTCCGATCCTTGTGCTGTGGCTGTCAGAGAGCGGCATTACTCTGTGGCTGAATCGTCCGCCGCGCGAAGAGGACAACCGTCTCAATCGACAGGACGAGCGTTTCCTACGGCAACATGCGCTGCTCATCTGGCGTTACTTCCGCCAGTTTGGCGGCAAGGAACACAACTACCTGGTGCCCGACAATGTTCGCGAGGAAGGCCTGGTCGCAGCGGCGCGCGTGTCTCCCACGAATCTCGGACTGCTTTTGAATGCGCGGCAGGTGGCGTGCGAACTTGGCTACCTGACTCTGCCGGAGTTCGCTTCCCTTACCGAAGAGTGCCTCTCGACAATCGAACGCATGCCGCGTTTCCGCGGGCACCTCTACAACTGGTACGAGACGCGGACGCTCGAGCCGATTGAGCCGCTGATTGTTTCCACGGTGGATAGCGGCAACCTGGCCGCATCGCTCTTCACTTTGCACACCGGCACACGCAGCCTGCTGAACGAAAAACTGCTGAGTCACAAGGTGTTCCATGGGCTGCGGGATATTGTGCAACTACAGCTGTTACAGAATTCGCTTCCGCCTGCTCCGGCGGGTGAAGTGTCGACCGACGACTGGTTGCGTTGGACGATGCATGTGGATGCAAGGCTCGAATCCATGGAGTACGACGGCCTTGGCGAAACGGATTTGAGTTGGTGGCTGGGTGAGACGCATGCGCGTCTGCGTGCGATCAAGGCTATTCTGCGCGATTACATGCCGTGGATGCTTCCCGAGTTTTTGCCGCTGCGTTCCGTTGCCGATCTTGGAATCACATCGAACTCAGTACCCACGATCTTGAATATCGGCAGCTATGCGCAGCAGCTGAATGCCGGACTGCAGAGAAGCTGGGCCACGCTCGGCGATGAATCTCCGAACCTTGTACTCGGCGAAAAGCTGCGGGCGCTTCTGCCGGAAGCGATCGAACGCGTTGAGAGGCTGGCGGAATCTCTGACAGAAATATCGGCGAACGCTTGTCGACTGGCGGAAGAAATGGAATTCGGTTTCCTGCTCAACCGCTCGCGCAACCTGCTTTCAATTGGCTATGACGCATCTGCGGGTGCGCTGCTGCCGGCATGTTATGACCTGCTGGCTTCAGAGGCCCGCATGGCTTCGTTCCTCGCGATTGCGAATGGAGACATCTCGCAGCAAAGCTGGTTCCGGCTGGGACGCACGCACACCATGGCTTACGACCGTGCGGTGCTGTTGTCCTGGACAGGGACGATGTTCGAATACATGATGCCTGCGTTGTGGATGCGCACGTATCCCGAGACGCTGATGAGCCGCACACTGAAGGCGGTCGCCGAAATTCAGATGGCCTATGGACGGCGACACAGAATTCCGTGGGGAATTTCCGAGAGCGGCTATGCCACGCAGGATGTTGAGGGAAATTATCAGTACTATGCCTTTGGCGTGCCGGATCTCTCGCTGAAGGGCGCTCCTGAGACCGGGCCTGTGGTTGCTCCGTATTCCAGTTTCCTTTCCTTGAGCGTGGCTCAGTCGGAATCCATTCGCAATCTTCGCGGAATGCAGGAGGCGGGTTGGTCAGGCGCGTTCGGATTCTACGAATCGGCGGACTACTCGGCCTCTCTTGTGAAGCCGGTGCTTGTGCGTGAGTGGATGGCTCACCATCAAGGGATGTCGCTCTTATCCATTCTGAATCTACTTCGCGACAACGTGGTTCAGAACTGGTTCCACGCCAATCCTTCGATTCAAGCAACAGAACTGCTACTGCAGGAGAAGCCGATTCGCACCAGCGTTGTGAAGGCGGAACATCGCAAGACGCGGGAACACGCGCTCGCGAATTTACCCAAGGCCGGGTGACATACCAGGTGCAGCCGCCGGCGAATCGGAATTCGCTGCTGCTGTCTGCGTATTTGCTGGTTGTGCCGGAGCGGACTGGGCTAAGGCAAAGCAGCCGTGATGGGCAGAGTAGATGGAGAGCACCTTGTTTGCCCTCGCCGGATCCGTTGACCAGGTCTGCGAAACTTCCCGCACAAACTCTTCTCCGGTTGTTGCTGCCAGTGCAGCGGCATAGTGCGGATACTTTCGGCTGGCGCCTTGTAGTAGTCGCATGCGGGCGTTAAAGCATGTGCTCCAATCGGTGAATAACACCCAGTTCGCGTTGACGGTGACCCAAACGCCACCGAGGAATTCTCTTGTCGGCAAGGACAAGGTTCCGGTGCCATCAAGTGGAGGCCGGCTCTGCTTCTGGCCAAAGAGGTTGTTGGCGCGAGTAGCCAGGCCGGACTGACCCCACGCAGATTCGAGGGCAGCCTCGCAGGCCGCATATTCCGGAAACGGGTGACCAGCCGCCCTGGCTGCAGATGCGGCTTTACGGAGAAAATCGTCCTGAAATGTAGCCACGACCCCACCTCCCTTAAAATCAAAAAACGATGAACCCCACTGGGCCCATCGCTATGTCTTAAGTCTTACAGGTTGCGGGCAATACTACGCCAGATTACTTTTCCGCCGGAACCAAAAGCTGGTTAACACCCTTGATCATTGCCGCCGGGTTGAATTCGGCCTGGATGATTTCATCCGGACATTCGCTGGTGATCGCGACGCGATAGTTACACAGGAACGCCACCATCTGATCCGGATTTTCGTGTTTTATTTCGCCGCATAAGCGCTCGGCTGCTGCCACCCGTCCCTCTCCCTCAACATCGACCAACACGAGAGTGTATGGCCGTTCCCGATAGAGGGTGAGCGCGTTCTTTACGTCCAGTGTGGAAGTTACTTCATAGCCGTTCAACCTGAAAATGTCATCTCGCAACTCGAGAATAGTTTCGCGACCGCATATATGAAGAATGCTTTGACGGGCCTGATCCGGGTCATTCACGGGCGTAAGCATATCAAAATCAAAGACTCAGAAGCAGGAATAGTGCGGAGTGTGACGATTCGGCTTTGATCGTGCGGACGCTCTCGTCTCCGCGATGACAAGCTGACGATGTCTGAATACAATCGACTTTCATCCATTAATCCATCCCACCCTCCGTATCCCCGAAAGGAAAGAACCAAGTGAGCGGCGTCAAGCATATTGAGCGGGCATTGCTAAGTGTTACCGATAAGACCGGACTGGTGGAATTCGCGCAGCAACTCGCGTCGTATGGCGTGGAACTGATCTCGACGGGTGGCACGGCAAAGGCACTTCGCGAGGGCGGGCTGGTGGTGAAGGATATTTCCGACCTGACCGGCTTTCCGGAGATGCTCGACGGCCGGGTAAAAACACTGCATCCGCGAGTTCATGGCGGTCTGCTCTATGTTCGCGGCAAGGCCGAGCATCGCGCGGCGGTGGCGGAACACGGAATTCTGCCAATCGACATGGTGGTGGTGAACCTGTACGCCTTTGAGAAGACAGCATCGCGTCCCGGCGCGCTTTTCGAAGAAGTGATTGAGAACATCGATATCGGCGGCCCTTCAATGGTGCGATCCGCAGCGAAGAATTTTGAAGACGTGGCGATTGTGACGCTGGCGAGCGACTATTCCGCGCTGGCCGAGGAGTTGAAGGCGAACAATGGCGGATTGAGCCGCGAGACTCGCTGGCGGCTGGCGCAACAGGCTTTTGCCACGACTGCAGCCTACGACACGGCGATCGCGAACACGCTGGAACGCATTGCCAGCCCGGAACCGGCGCACGCTCCGGTACAGTTCACGGCGGCAGAGAAGGCACCCTTCCCGCGCACGCTTCGTGTTGCGTATCCGCTGGCGATGGACCTGCGTTATGGGGAAAATCCTCATCAACGGGCGGCGCTCTACTCCGATGGCAGCGGACGCGGCATTGCGGGAGCCACGCAGCACCACGGCAAGGAACTCAGCTACAACAACCTGGTGGATCTGGACGCCTGCTGGGACCTGGTGCAGGAGTTTGACGCGCCGTCTGTGGCCATCATCAAGCACACAAACCCCTGCGGCGCAGCGACGGCAGGCACGCTGCTTGAGGCGTACAAGAAGGCGCTCGAGAGCGATCCCGTGTCTGCGTTTGGCGGCGTGATTGGAGTGAACCGCGAACTAGATGCGGAAGCTGCAGAGGAGATGGCGAAGCTGTTTGTCGAGGCGATTGCCGCTCCCTCGTTCTCACCCGCTGCGCTGGAACGGCTGAAAGCGAAGAAGAATCTGCGGTTGATTGAGCTGAGACCCGTCGAAAATGCTCGCGTCATGAAACACGTGTCTGGAGGACTGCTGCTTCAGGATGCGGACCGCATCAGCACAACACCGGATGATTTGAAAATCGTGACCACGAGGAAGCCCAGCAAGGAGGAACTGCATTCCCTGCTCTTTGCATGGAGAGTCTGCAAACACGTGAAATCGAACGCGATTGTCTACGCGCGGGATGGACAGACTTTGGGCGTTGGAGCTGGCCAGATGAGCCGGGTGGATGCGGCGAAGTTCGGCGCAATGAAGGCAGTTTTGCCCCTGACGAATTGCGTGGCCGCTTCAGACGCCTTCTTTCCCTTCCCCGATGGGTTGGAGACGGTAGCGGCGGCGGGTGCGACCTCGGTCATTCAGCCTGGAGGTTCGGTGCGGGATGACGAGGTGATTGCCGCGGCGGATAAGTTGGGAATTGCCATGGTCTTCACTGGAATCAGGCACTTCCGCCACTGATTCCGGACCGCCGGGAGAAGGTGGGTCCAACGCGCAAAGCATCTGTTCCCAATGAGATACTGGCACTATGGCATCCTTTGGAGATCTGAAGGAGAGACTGTCCGACCTCTCGTGGCTGAAAGGGATGGACTGGTTTCGCGGCTTGCGGGCGGCGACGGCCATCAGCTTTCCGCTGCTGTTGGGCGATATGCTGCAACAGCCGCAATTGGGCTGGGCGGCTCTGGGAGCCTTTGAGGCGATTCTTGCAGACAAAGGGGGCCCATATCGCAGCCGGATCGCCAGCCTCGGCCTGCTGACCCTTGGAGGGGCATCTGGATGCCTTCTGGGAACTCTGGTGGGCGCCCATCTGGCCTTTGCCATCCTGGCGACCTTCCTTTGGTGCTTCGCATGGACTTACCTGATCGTGCTGGGGGAGCCGTTTGCCTCTTCCGCGGTGCTGATTCAGGTGATTTACATTTGCGGCCTTGGGGCGCCCACGGATGACATCCGGGTAGCGGTTATGCGCAGCGGCTTCCTGGTGCTGGGTGGACTTTGGGCAATGCTGCTTTCGCTGTTTCTCTGGCCAATTGATCCCTACCGCCCGGCCCGGTTTGCCGTCAGCGATCTTTACCGGGAGCTGGCGAGCTTTCTCGGCAGCATTCACGAGCTGAACCTGAGAAAACAGATCCGTCCGGCTCTGTGGCACCGCCTGGCGCGGCACCACCAAAGCCGCCTGCGGCGTCAGCTCGAGTTAACCAGGCATGCCGTATCCAGCGTGCGGTCGGAGAGTGCGGCGGAGACGCTGCGGGGGCGAAGCCTGGTGGTGCTGCTGGAATCCGGCGACATGCTGCTGGCGCGGTCGGTGGCGCTTGCCGAGTACATGGAGATGACGGCGAATCAGGACGCCTCGCCGTGCATTATGCGGGGGAAAAGCGCGCTTTTGCTGCTGGAACAGGCAGAAACGTGGATCTCGGAGGCGCTGCGGCGCAACGTTGACCACATCGAGCAATCCTGCCGTGACTACCAGGCGCGGTTGCGTCGTATTCCGCTGGAAATGGCGCAATGCATGTCGCCGGAGGATCTTCCGGGACAATTTCTTCTGAACCAGATCAGCGATGCAACGCAGCTTCTGGATACTTCGCTCGAAAGCGCAACAACGGTCCGTACTGGTCGCGAAGCTCAGGCGAGCAATGATGTCAATGATTATCAAGGAGTTACGGCTGCAAAAACGGAGGAGCTGCCTGCGCATCCGTATCGTCCGGCGCGGATCCGGCTGGAGCAGCTGGTGGCGAACTGGAAGACGGATTCCCTGCTTTTTCGGCACGCAGCCCGGGTGGCGCGTGGTTTGCGGGATCAATGTCTATGTGCTGAGGTGGTCGCATATCAGCCACGGTTACTGGATGATGCTGACCTCGCTGATTGTTCTCCAGCCGCATGTAGGGGGCACATTTCTGCGCTCGCTGCAGCGTATTGGCGGCACCGTTGCTGGAGGCATTTTCGCGGCGCTGCTGGCGGTTTTCCTGCATTCCCAGTTAATTACAGCAGTTGTGCTGTTTCCGCTGGCTTTCTGTGCGCTGGCAGTCATGCCGCTGAGTTACACGCTCTACTGCTTCTTTGTAACGCCGACGTTCGTGTTGGCTTTTCTGCCGTATGTGGGAGATTGGCAGTTGGCCGGAGTACGGGTTCTAGACACGCTCTTCGGGGCGATGATCGCGATGGCTGCTATGGCGGTGTTGTGGCCCGCGCTGGAGCGCAGACGTTTCGGCTTTCAGCTGCAACGGAGTTTGCGGGCGAATCTGCGCTACCTTGACGCCCTGATCGCGCAATGGAATGAGCAGAAACCCGGGGAAGCTGGGCCAACGGTCGCGGCGGCCCGGCGCGCCATTGGGCTTGCTCACAACGACACGGAAGACTCGCTGGACCGTCTGCGTCTGGAGCCCTCCTGGACCTCGCGTGGAGGCCTGCGGGGAGGTGCGCGGGCGACGGAAGCGGCAATTGCCTTTGTGACCTACTTGCGGCGGTTTGGGCAGAGCATCACGACTTTGGCTTCCCTGCAGGGAGAGGACGCGTGGAAGCGATCACCGCGAGTGCGGGACAAACTCGTTCTGATGAGGCACGGCTTACAGACACTGGATCGCGCGCTCGGAGGCGAAGTCGTGGACTGGGAGGAGTTTGCAGAGAAATTCGACTTGAGCGAAGAGGACCTTCTCGACCAGAGCTCGAGCGGGCAGCGGCAACTGGCACGAATGGAACGCCAACTCACTATTTTGCAGCGATCCCTGGTTGCCATGGCTCGTGGCGGACTGGTAACTTCTGCCAGCCGGGAAATGCCTCTTGGGGACCAGTCGCCGGCAAGACGTTGATAGCTCCGACGTTTGTAAATAGCGAACACAGGTTGCAAATGTCCGCACCCATTACCGGGTTACAATCGTCTTTAAGAGAGTGAAGCAGCAAAGTGCCTCATCCAGCGTGACCAGAGATTCTGGCGAGAGCATCGAATACACGAAGTACGATCCGCATATCCCAACCGCTGACGCGGTCCGACGCAGGATTGCCAAAATGACAAGAAGCTCCAGGCCGACAGATATCTCGATTCTTCCTTACGCACAGACCGCCAGGCGGCTGGCTGCCGTCACGCTGGTGCTTGCATCGTGTGCGCTGCCGGGGGTACTACAGGCCGAGTCAGCCAAGCCGGCGGCGCCGGCAACCGCAGCCACCACGCCTGACCGTGCCAGTTCTTACTACCATTTCACACTGGCTCATATGTATGAGGAAATGGCGACTACTTACGGGCGTCCTGAGTATGCGACACGTGCGATCGAGGAATACAAGCTGGCGTTGAACGCCGATCCTACGTCGACGTTTCTGAACAGCGGCCTGGCGGAGCTTTACTTCAAGACCGGACGAGTGCGCGATGCCGTGCTGGCAGCCCAGGACATGATCAAGAAGGATCCGAACAGCCTGGAAGCACACAAGCTGCTGGGCCGGATTTATTTGCGCTCGCTGGGCGACGTGCAGAACAATTCGCCTTCGGAAAAAATGCTGGATCTGGCGATCGAGGAATACAACAAGATCGTTCAGATTCAGCCGAATGACATTGAAGACCGGCTCCTGCTTGGTCAGCTTTATTCTTTGAACCACAACAGCGCCAAGGCGGAAGAGCAGTTCAAGATCGCACAGAAAATCGATCCGAATTCTGAAGATGTAGTGTTGAATCTTGCGCGACTCTACAGCGAATCGGGCGACCTGCAGAGAGCTGTGGCGATTCTGGAAGCAGTCCCGGTGGATGATCGCAGCGCCAAGATGGAATACGCGCTGGGCTCGACCTACGATCAGCTTAAGGACAACAAGAAGGCCATCGCCGCTTATCAGAGGGCGATTGCGCAAGACCCGGATAATCTGGACGCCGAGCGCGCGCTGGGGCAGAGCCTGCTGAACGACAATCAACTGGCCGAGGCGCTGAAGATCTACCAGGATATTTCCGCGGGCGACCCGCAGGATCCGCAAGCCTACCTGCGCATTTCTGAGATCGAACGGCGTCAAGGAAAGTATGACCAGTCGTTGGCCACGCTCAAGAAGGCCAAGACTCTGGTAAAGGATTCGCTGGAGATCAGCTTCAACGAGGCGCTGCTGTACGACTCCCTCGGCCGCTACGACGAAGCTACGCAGATCCTGGAGAAACTGGTTGCATCGACAGCGCACGCGAACGACCAGTACTCCGAAATGGAAAAGAATAATCGCGCCATCTTTCTTGAGCGCCTCGCCAACGTCTACCGCGAGCAGAACAAGACGCAGCTGGCGGTGGATACTTACGCCAAGATGATTGCGATGGGCGGCGAGTTTGCAATCCGTGGCTATCAGAGCCAGGTGGACACGTACCGTGATGCGCGTATGTATCCGCAGGCCACCGCGGTAGCCGAAGAAGCTGCGAAGAAGCTGCCCAAGGATCGGCAGATCAAGCTGATGCTTGCGGGACAGATGGCCGACACCGGCAAAGTGGATGAGGGCATGCAACTGGCCCAGGCGCAGTTGACTGGTGGCCCGGAAGACCGCGAGACGTACCTGCAGATTGCCAACATGGACATCCGCCTTCGCCGTTGGAAAGATGCCAGTGACATGGTGGACAAGGCCGAGCCGCTTGGTACCAAGCCGGACGAAAAGATCTATGTTTACTTTCTGCGTGGAACGATTGCGGAGCGCCAGAAGCAGTACGACGCAGCGGAAGAACAGTTCCGCAAGATCCTGGCGATTGATCCCAACAACAGCATGACGCTGAACTACATGGGATACATGCTGGCGGATCGCGGCGTTCGACTGACGGAGGCTGTCGCGATGCTGCAGCATGCCGTCACTCTCGATCCGCAGAGCGGCGCGAATCTTGATTCGCTGGGCTGGGCATACTTCAAGCTGGGGCAGTACGGGCCGGCAGAAGAGAATCTGCGCAAGGCGCTTGAGCGGATGTCGAACGATCCCACGGTGCACGACCACATGGGCGAGTTGTATGAAAAGACGGGTCGCCTGAAGGAAGCAGCGGCGCAGTGGGAGCTTTCGCTTTCAGAATATGCACGCTCGAATCCCTCGGATGCCGAGCCGGGCGAAGTCGCCAAGGTGGAGAAGAAGCTGGAAGGCGCGCGCGTGAAGCTGGCAAAACACGACACATCAGGCACCGCCAAGAATTAGGAGATCTGGCCCGCACGTGATTCTTTCAACTCCACTCGCGCATCTTCCGGCAGCATGCCGGGTTCGAGATGACGATGGAGAGCCTCTCACGAGGCGGGCGCATCTCGAGCAACCTCATCCTTATCGATCAGCTTTCCAAAGAGACCGCGCGCGCATTATTCATGCCCGCGCGTTTCGTCGTCTTGCGGGAAAGACGCAGGTCTTCACGGATCGCTACTCCGACCACTTTCGCAGCCGACTGACACACACCACGGAAGTGGCGCAGATTGCCAGGACCATCGCTAAGGCGCTGGGGTTGAATGAGGATCTCTCTGAAGCGCTCGCTCTGGTTCACGATATCGGGCATCCGCCATTCGGACACGCGGGCGAACATGCTCTCGACAAGGCTCTGCGGAAACACGGCCTGCGCTTCGATCACAATCTTCATGCGCTGCGCATTGTGGAGTATTTCGAGCAACGATACGCGGGATTTCGCGGATTGAACCTGACGCTGGGAGTGCGTGAGGGCATCATCAAGCACTCGCACGACTACGCGCCTGAGGAACATCCCGAACTCGCGGAATATTTTTTATCGAAGCGGCCGCCACTCGAAGCGCAGCTGATTGACCTCGCGGACGAGATCGCCTATCTGACCGCGGATCTTGACGATGGAGTGGAAGCGGGGATTCTGACCATCCAGCATGTTCGCGAGCATGTGCGGATCTTCGAGCGCTTCTACATTCCCATGCAGGAGCGATTCCCTGACGCGGCGGAAAAGCTGGTGTTCAACGAATCCATCAAGCGCATGCTGAATGTGCTGGTCGGCGATCTGATCAACGAGACCATCCGTAACGTATCCAACGCAGGCGTTCATTCGCTTGAAGACATTCGATCCGCGCCGAACCGGCTGGTGACTTTTTCGCCCGAGGTGGAAGCGCAGCGAATGGAAGCGAAGGATTATCTTTACGAGAATCTTTACCGCTCGGAAGATTTGCTCCGCGACCAGCATGCAGCCGGAGAAATTATTCAGCGGCTGTTCGATGCGTGGGTTGCCGATCCTGCTCTCATACCGCCGGGCCACGAAGCGGATATTGCGGAACAGGGCGTTGCGCGCTACGTTGCCGACTACATTGCTGGCATGACGGACAAATACATCCTGACGCAGTATGACTCGTGGATGAAGACGCAGTAACCGCTACTGCACTTGTCCTTGCGGCCGCAACCTTCTCAACTCGAGTGCGCAGGCTACGGCATTCACCGCGGCGAACTTGAGATTATCCACCGCAGCCCAGATCCAAAATCGCGTCGAAGGGCCGTCGTCGTCGCTGCGCAGGCGAACCATCACATCTTCCTGCCCCGCCGTGCTCAGGTTGCTGGGCGCATCGGCATCGCCCAGAACCACGTCGATGTGATCTCCGCTGAGAGCCGCTTCAACATCTTCAAGTGCCACCGCCTGCTCCAATTCGACCGCGATGGAGAAGGCGTATCCGTGGAACACCGGCGTATGAATGAGCTGGACGGCAATCGGCGGCAGCTTTCCGCCGGATAGCAGCGCGTAGTGGCGACGGAT
This sequence comes from uncultured Acidobacteriaceae bacterium, assembly GCA_963797255.1. Lineage (GTDB taxonomy): Bacteria > Acidobacteriota > Terriglobia > Terriglobales > Acidobacteriaceae > JANXZS01. Next base: position 790,195 of record CAWCOV010000030.1, on the reverse strand, counting down.
CGTGGCTTCTGTTTCCGCAAGGTTGATTTTAGCGGCTTCGCCGAGAACGGGAACGCAGTTGAAGGCAACCTGCGTGTCGTAAATCTCACGCGGCAGAGTTTGAAACGAGAGCAGCGTTACCGTCTGCTGATGCAGCTCGTCCATGGCAGCACGGCCGTATTCCGAGGCGGGCTCGAGGATGGTGACGGACGCACTCTTTACGGTCGCGATATTTTTCAGGCGCAGCATTAACAGCGCCAGCGAAACCGCAGCGGGGTGAGCCGGAATGACGGCGGGTGTATGCAGGTCGGGCGACTCTTTTGGAGCTGAGCCATTCATTTCCTCACGCACCCAGGGAGCGCGCACGAGCACTTTCGGCTCCGACTCAATGGCGCGGGAGAGATCAATGATGCTGCTGCCGGCGCGCTGCGCATTCTTCCAGTGTTTGCGAGTGAGAGCGGCGTCTCCGCAGAAAAAAGTAAAGTCCACGTGCTCAAAGGAGTTGGGCTCGATGCGCTGAACGAAGGTGACTTCGTCGCCGACGGATTCAAGCTGCCCAAGGGCTTCATCATCGTCCAGGAGCAAAAAGTCCGCTGAGGCGAACGTCGATTCTCCCAAAGCTTCGTTGACTTCTTTGCCCCGCAGAGAAGCGGCGCCCACAATTGCAATTCGATAGTTGGCTGTCATTCCGGTGTCGTGGTCGTAGGATTCGAGATTGTATTGCTACCTGCCTGACGGCCACGGCGCCACGAATAAGCCGCGCGCGCAAAGATGCCGGAGAACATGTAGACGAAAGCAAAGAGGAACAAAATCATGTAGGAAAACATGGCGAGCGAATAGACGAACACGCCAAGCAGAATGAGCAATTGAAATGGATGTCGCCCGGAGAGATTGATTTCCTTGCCGCTCCAGAAGCGCCAGGTACTCACCATGAGGAAGCCTAGCAGGGCAACCAGCACCATCCACGTAAGGGCCAGCCACCAGTTGAAGACGGGGTGGCCGTGGAAAAGATGAACGACTGAGGCGATCACACCCGCGGCCGCGGGTATGGGCATGCCAACGAAATACTTGCTCCCCGGGCGGCCCGGATTCTTGGGAATGGGATTGTTGCTGATATTGAAACGCGCCAGGCGACCCGCGCCGCATAGCAGGAACAGAAAGCAGAGGAACGCGCCAAACTCTACGAGTTTCTGGCGGAACGTCGGGTCCATGCTGGCTGGGAGCATGGTGAATCCCCAGGTGAACGCGAGAATACTGGGGGCGACGCCGAAAGTAATAACGTCGGCGAGCGAGTCCAGTTCCTTGCCAAACTCGCTGGTGGTGTTCGTCATCCGAGCGATGCGGCCATCGAGCGCGTCGAAGGGGATGGCAAAGCCAATGGCGAGCGCGGCGTAATCAAAGTGATGTGGCTGCAGCGTGGATCCCTGAAGGCTCTGCGTAATCGCGAAATATCCCGCGGCAATGTTGCCGGAGGTAAAGACGGACGGGATAATGTACATCCCCCGCTTGGGACGTGGCTTACGGCTTACTTCGCTGCTCAAACCAGTGCCTCCACCGCGGTCTCTCTCGCCAATTGATCTTCCCCGGCGGGGATGATCTCGGCAAGTATGGAAGAGCCGCCTTTGACGCGGGTTCCCTTGGTGACGCGGATCTGCACGCTGGTAGGCAGAATCACGTCTACGCGCGAACCGAACTTGATGAGGCCCACGCGATCGCCGCGGCTCAGGCGGTCGCCGGTTTTTGGAACGAAGACAATGCGGCGGGCCAGCAATCCGGCAATCTGCTTGAAGATGACTTCGACTTCTTCTCCTGCAACGGTGGCCACGCACTGCTCATTCTGCTCTGCGGAAGCGGGATTCATGGCGTTGAGGTATTTGCCCTTCTGGTAGTGCACATCTCGCAGGGTCCCGGCGATGGGAGAGCGATTGACGTGGACGTCGAAGACGCTGAGAAAAATGCTGATTCGCTGGCGGGGACCGTTGGGGGTGTCGAAGCGCGTCACTTCGGTCACCAACCCGTCGCCGGGTGAGACGATGAGGCCGTAGCCGTCAGGAATTGTGCGTTCAGGATCGCGGAAAAACCAGAGAAAAAATAGCGCCAAAAGGATTGGAATGAGGGCCCATAGCCATCCGCCTGTGAGCAGATGCACCACGATTGCGACAAGCAGCAGAGCCAACCCGTAGAAATAACCGTCACGCACCATATGGGAGCAACCTCAGTCGATTATAGAGGGCTTGCCTCTCATGTGCGCGGTGGACCGGTTAGCGGAGCGCGAACGACATCTGGATACCAGGGTCCGCGATGCTCCGCTCCCGGATAAAGGAATTTGCCGATCCACGTGCCGGACAACAGTAGCCTAGGCGAGATTCAACGCCCTATGCTGATTGCGTCTTGCTGCGATTTGATCTTTCAGGTGAAGTTTCAGCTTCTTCAGCCGGACTTCTTCAATTTTTTCATCTTCGGATAAATAGGGCTTTGAAATTAAGCTTTCGAGCCGCTCAGCGTAGTTGTGGTGCTCTTGTTCCAACCGATGCAGTTCCACGCTGAGCAATTGTCCGTCGATTTCCTGATCCATTCAGACACCTCCTTGTTTCATGAGACTCATCAAGCTACCACTCCGGAGGGCGGCGGGCAATGCCGTTTTTTCAACAGCTTGTCCGGCGTCCCAAGTCAGGTTCGAGGGCTATCCCGGAACCTCAATTCCATCAATATGGCGTCCTCTACCGCGCCGCCTGATCCAGCCGGATAATAGTTTTTTCGAACGCCTTTTTCGGTCAATCCTACCCGCTGATACAGGTGTCTTGCTGCCAAATTAGATGCTCGAACTTCGAGCAGAAGAAGGCTGGCGGAGGCAGCTTTGAGCTCGGAAACGACGTGCTCCAGGAGCCTGCTTCCGATGCCGTTTCGCTGGGAAGCGGGATGCACGGCGAGCGATTCCAGCTCACACTCGATCTCTTGCCCGGCTGCGAGTTCCCGGACGATCGCGAACGCCACAAGTTGCCCGGAATGAAGGGCTACCCAGCCCCGGCGACGGACGGCGTCGTTCGAGTTGCCGGTGGATGTTTCATATTGATCCCGGGTCCAATGCGGGACGCCAGGCGTTTCCTGTTCCAACTGCAGCACTTCCGAGATGTCGGCGTCGGTCATGGGCCGCAGGACGATCTGGGCGCCAATCAGGGACATGTGGTTAGGCTTCTGGCTCAACGGTTTCGGCTTTCTCTTCCGCGAGTTTTGGGCGAATGGCGTGGCTGGAAAAAATCTCCGCGTCGGAGCGCCGCAGATAATTTCCGTCGAGCGTCATCACATCTTCTAATTGACGCGACTGCCATCTCTCGACAGCGATGTTGAGGGCGTCGCCGAGGGTGGGGAGGCCCAGCACCTTCGGCTGTAGGTCGGCGAGCGCCGACCTCCACCCGAGGTTCGCAGACAAGCACCATTGCGGGGCGGTTCGATGCGTGTTCGATAAGCTGATCGCGAGTCACGACAGACTCCAGCAGGCAATTCCCTGCCTCGTAGATTCCGACATAGAATTCGCCGCGACCGGCATCAAAGACTGCGATGGTGAGACCCGGAAGCGCGGCTTTGCGCGTGAGCACTTCGAGACGCGAAAGGGCGATGAGAGGAATGCCTGCCGCTTCTACCAGACCCTTTGCGGCGCTGACACCGATGCGCACGCCGGTAAAACTCCCGGGACCGCGAACGACGGCAACTGCGTCCAGTTCGGCGACCGTAAGGTTTGCAGCGCTGAAGCAGAGAGGAGATGGCAGGCACCAACTCGGCGGCGAATGTCTTGCCGGTAATGGCAACTTCGCCGACGATCTTCGCGTCGGCTGAAGCAATGTCGGCTAAAGCGACTCCTCCGACCGCACCGCAAGTGTCGAGGACGAGGATCATCGACCCTCCGGCGCGTCCTGAACTATTTCCATGAGGACGCCGCCCGCACTTGAGGGGTGGACAAAGAAATACAAATGACCGCCTGCTCCGCGCTGCACCGTACTGGATACGAGGCGGACGCCTTTGCTCTTCAACTCATCCAGACGCGCTTCGATATCTGGCACGCGCAGGGCTACGTGATGCAGGCCTTCGCCGCGGCGAACGAGAAAGCGTCCTACGGGCGACTCCTCGCTGAGCGGCTCAAGCAATTCCAGACGGCTGTCGCCCAGTTTAACCATGACAAGCTTTACCTGTTCCTGCTCGACGATTTCCTCGTCGCTGATTTCGAGCCCGAGGATGGAGTAGAAGGATTTCGCAGCCTGCAGGCTTTTTACCGCAATGCCGAGATGATCGATGGAGGCGGAATTATTTTTCAGCAATTCGTGCTGCATGCGAATTATCCTCACTCAATACTCTGCTCACTAGACGCGGCACCAGCCGATATGGATTCTCTGTACCCGTTTCGACTTGCGCTGCAATCTCAGACAGGCTGGCTTCGCTAAAGCCACGGCTGCCCAACTCCCGTAACAGCTGGTCTTGGACCATCTCCCGCAGACGCTCACTCCAGAAGGCTTGACGGCGAGACTTCCATCGTCCTTCCTGTTCAAGCCACTGGCGAAATTTATTCATCTGGACGGCGAGTTCCACGAGCCCGTCGCCGGTGCTGGCAATGGTTCGCACGATGGGAGGAACCCAGTCAGCGTGCCGCGAGGCGAGCGACTGCATGCCGCGAACCTCCTTCTCGAGACGGTCGGCGCCCTCGCGATCTGACTTGTTGAGGACGAAGATATCGGCGATTTCCATGATGCCCGCCTTGATGCTTTGCACATCGTCGCCCATGCCGGGCACGAGGACAACGATGGTGATGTCGGCAAGGCGCACGATGTCGATTTCATCCTGACCAACGCCTACCGTTTCAATCAGGATGACGTCTTTGCCGCTCGACTCCACCACGGTTGCAACGTCGATAGTGGTGAGTGCGAGTCCGCCAAGCTTGCCGCGGGTAGCCATGCTCCGCAGGTAGAAGCCTGGATCGTTAAAGTGATCCTGCATGCGGATGCGGTCGCCGAGAATTGCGCCTCCGGTAAAAGGGCTGGTGGGGTCCACGGCGAGCACACCAATCGTCTTGCCCTGCGCCCGAAGGCCGCGCGCCAGTCCGTCGACTAAAGTGCTCTTCCCTGCGCCGGGCGAGCCGGTTATGCCTACGCGCAAAGATGTTCCTGAATAGGGGAAGCATTGCGCCAGGACTTCGCCGGCAATCGGCGATGCGTTTTCAACCAGCGAAATGGCCCGGGCGAGAGCACGCACATCGCCAGCCCTTACCCGTTCGACGAGACGCGCAACCTCCGCGACGGCACCGTCCTGTTTTGCATTCGCCATCTACAGAGGTGATCATACCGCGACCAACATCGTTGTTGCCGCGGGGTGTCTCGTCTGCGGGTAGGAGTCTCAGGTATAAAAGAAATTGACTCCGGATTAAGAACCGACCGGCTACTCCCCGAATTCTCGAGGTACTGCTTTGGCTTCAACCACGATCACCGCGGATGAGTCCGCCGGAAATTCGCCGCTATCCTTTCACGACACGTGGAAGCCGCGAGCGAATCCGTGGCTGATCGCAATAACGGTAACTCTGGCGACCTTTATGGAAGCGTTGGACAGCTCCATCGCCAACGTCGCTCTGCCGCATATTGCCGGAAATCTTTCTGCAAGTACGGACGAGGGTACCTGGGTGCTGACCTCGTACCTTGTGTCGAACGCCGTGGTGCTGCCGATCAGCGGATGGATGTCCAATCGCATTGGCCGCAAGCGTTTCTACATGACCTGCGTCTTCCTGTTTACGTTGACTTCGTTTTTCTGCGGGCTTGCACCTTCGCTCGGCATCCTTGTGCTCTGCCGCGTGATTCAAGGTGCGGCGGGCGGCGGGCTGCAACCAAGTGAGCAGGCGATACTTGCCGATACATTTCCACCTAATAAACGAAGTATGGCGTTCGCTGTGTATGGAATGGCAGTGGTGATGGCTCCGGCGATTGGCCCTACGGTGGGCGGCTGGATCACGGACAATTACAGCTGGCGATGGCTGTTCTTTCTGAATATTCCGGTGGGAATTATCTCGCTCTATTTCACGCGCAAGCTGGTGGAAGATCCGCCTTACGTGGATGCCATAAGGAAGAAGCGCATTCCGGTGGATTATTACGGACTGGGACTTCTGGTTGTGACCATTGGCGCGCTACAGATGATGCTGGACAAGGGACAGGAAGACGATTGGTTCAGCTCGCGATTCATTGTGAGTTGCGCATTTGCTGCGGGGTTGGGGATTATCCTCTTCCTGGTGCGGGAATTGTCGACGGATCATCCCATTGTGGATCTGCGGCTGTTTAAGAAGCGTAACTTCGCGATGACGCAGATTGTGATGTTCACAGTCGGAGCGTCGCTCTATTCGACGACCGTGCTGATTCCGCAATTCCTGCAGATCCTGATGGGATACACCGCGGAACGATCCGGCATGGCGCTTTCTATCGGCGGACTGGTGTTGGTGTTTCTCTTCCCGGTTGCCGGATTTATCACGCCACGCTTCGATCCAAGATTGATTGTCGCGTGCGGCTTTATCGTGACGACAATCGGCCTGATCCGCATGGCAAATTTGAACCTGGGCATAGACTTTGCGACGGCGGTGAGTTGGCGCGCAGTAATTGCGTGCGGTCTGCCATTTCTCTTTGTGCCTATCAACACGATGTGCTTTATAGGAATTCCGCAGAGTAAGTTCAATGAAGCGAGCGGCATGAATTCGCTGATGCGAAACCTTGGCGGCAGTGTCGGAATTTCGTTCGTGACTACATTGATTGCGCGCCGCGTACAAACACACCAGGCCATGCTGTCAGCGAATGTGGTGCCGAGTTCGAGCGCCTACCAGGGAATGGTGGGAGGCATGACCGGCGCATACAACAAGAGCGGCTGGGCAATACCCGATGCCGTTCATCATGCAGGCGGGCAGATCTACCGCATGATGCAGCAGCAGGCGCTGACACTGGCGTATGTAGATACGATCTGGGTGCTGGTAATCCTGACGGCCTGCCTGATTCCGATTCCCTTCCTGATGCAGAAGCCGGACAAGAGCCACGCGTCGGTGCCCATGCACTAGGACTTGCCGGCAATGTGCGGCTTACCTAACAAATTGCTGACCATGGATGTGTTATCTGGATGGATGGAGTAGTTGCCGTAAAGTAGCGGTCGCAGAATAGTGTTTGGCCGCCCGTACCAACTTGCCCATCCCAGCGGTGAATCGCCATTCGCGTCCTTCGCATCGATGACCGCTCCCGCGTCGAGGAGAAGCTTGATTGTCTCTTCGTTGCCAAAGGCTGCGGCTCGATGCAAGGGGGTCTCCGCTTTCGTTCTGCAGTCACGCATGAAAGCGCCGGTGATGGCGCCATTCTTTGTCTTGGAATTCGGATTCGCTCCATGCCCCAACAACAGAGCAACAACACGGTTGGTGGATAAGAGGTTCGGCTTCACGATGGCGGAGTGCAGCGGCGTTTCTCCCGTTTCCGCGTCAGCATCGTTGGGATCTGCTCCCGACTCGAGGAGAAACTGCGTGAGTTGCCAATGGCCGTGATAGACAGCGGCATTGAGATCGATGTTGTGGCCGAGGGACGCGAGCGCCGCTCCGCGCGAGAGCAGAAATTTGATAGCGCTGACGTCGCCATAATAAGCGCACCACTGCAAAAGCGAGACACGATCCTGATCCACGAAGGACGGGCTGTTGCCTGCTTCAACGAAATCGAATACGAGGTCGGTGCGTCCGTCTTGAATCTTGCCGAGAATAGAATTCATCGCTTCGTCCTGCATGAATGAGGGATTTTTAGATTGGCCGACGAGATTATTTCGAAATGGATTGTAGCGCGGTCGCTGTCTTGGAGCGCTGATCGGAGCTTAGCTCAAGATGGTTGCGCTTCGCCACATTCTTTAATTCAACGAATGCGTTGCTGCCTGCATCGGGAGAGACTTTGGTAGATATTTCGAGGCTCTTGCCTTTCGGCGATTCCCACAATTCGAGGCTTAACTTTTCGAATTGAGCCTGCGGCGGAACCTTCCAACTCGTGGATTGAATGTCCATGATACGGCGGACATGCGCCCAATCGACTTCGATCCCAGAGGCTTTCAGTAATTGTCTTTGCCCTTTGGTCAGTGAGGAGACGAGTTCATTGCCGGTCTGCGGCGCGCTGGCTGCTAGCGTACTCGCTTTGTACAGAGTAAGAGGGGCGCTCTACTCCGTCGATCACTTCTCCCTCGCACTTGAAGCCTTCTTTGCCGCTGGTTCGTGCAGAAAATTGCTGCTCGGAAGCAGGCCGGAGTTTCACGGTGAGGTCGTCGTCGGCGCCCTGCCGGATGCGGAGGATGAGTCCTTTTGCGAGCAGATCCAATTGCGGCGTGTCGTAGAAATAGATCTGGCTGTGCTTTTCCTTGCCCGCGTTCAACGATGTGACGGCGGATTGAACCTGCGCGGGCGAAAGCAGGAGCTTGACTTCTTCGCCGCAGGTATCGGACGCATGTAACGCCGTCGCGAAAATGAGGCTCACGAGGATAAGGAAGCACTCGCGCGCAAGAGTCTTCATACGCCTATGTTAGCGCTCGAAGGCGTGCGTGAGAAAGCCTGGAAGCGTTCTCCGCACGATTTTGATTAGCGCTTGAGAACTTCGCGAGCGATGACCATGCGCTGGATTTCGCTGGTGCCCTCGCCGATAGTACACAGCTTCACATCGCGATAGAACTTCTCCACCGGATAGTCCTTGATAAAGCCATAGCCGCCGTGCAACTGCACCGCTTCGTCGCAGATGCGGACGGCAACTTCGCTGGCATAGAGCTTGGCCATCGACGATTCCAAAGTAGTCTTCTCGCCGGCGTCCTTCATGACTGCGGCGCGATGCGTCAACAGACGTGCGGCTTCCAGCTCGGTCGCCATGTCGGCAAGCTTCCACTGGATCCCCTGGAATTCTGCAATGGCTTTGCCGAACTGGCGGCGCTCCTTGCTGTATTTGAGAGCGGCCTCAAACGCGCCCTTGGCAATGCCCAGCGATAACGCAGCAATGGAAATGCGACCTCCATCGAGCACACGCATGGAATCGACGAAGCCATCGCCTTCCATGCCGAGCAGATTCTCCGCAGGGATTTCGCAGTCTTCAAAAATCAACTCGGAAGTATCGCTGGCGCGCAAGCCGAGCTTGTTCTCTTTCTTCCCGGAGCGAAAGCCGGGCGTCCCCTTCTCCACGACGAAAGCTGAGAGGCCGTGGGTGCCCTTGTCGCGATCGGTTACGGCGATCACAACGGCAATTTCGGCATATTGGCCGTTGGTGATGAAAGTTTTATTTCCATTGAGAACCCAGCGGTCGCCCTTGCGCACTGCGGTGGTGCGAGCACTGCCCGCGTCGGACCCTGATCCAGGCTCGGTGAGACCCCACGCGCCAAGCGATTCGCCAGTGGCCAGCCTTGGGAGGTAGCGACGCTTCTGCTCTTCGCTGCCGGAAAGAAAAATATGATTGGTGCAAAGAGAATTGTGCGAGGCAACGATGATTCCAATGGAACCATCGACGGCGGAAAGCTCCTCGACCGCGAGCACATACTCAACGTAGCCGAGTTCCGCGCCGCCATACTCGGCCGGCAGCAGAATGCCGAGAAGTCCCATCTGCCCCAATTGTTTGACCACATCCAAAGGAAATTCGCTGGCTTCATCCCATTTCATTACATTGGGCAGAATTTCTCGATTGGCAAAGTCGCGTATCTCCTTGCGCAGCTGTTGCTGCTCCTGGGTAACGGCGAAGGGGTTTTGCGGTGCCTGCACTGTAGGCGTAGACATAAGGACCCGGCTCCAACAACGATATTTTTGCTGCCTTCCTGCTCAAGTAATGAGTAGGCAGTCAGCGGACGAAAACTCGTGATCGTAACACTCGCAGCATGCTGTTGTCGCGAGTACGAAAGTGGCATACACGGTCAATCGTGCCACAAAACTCCGAACCGCATGGAACAGGCTTCGGGAAAACGTTCCCTCGAGATAGAGGTGACGTTTCACGCACGGCGTCGGTCTTGAAACTTACTCTGTCTCAGGCTGGAACAAGCCGAAGGACGCGCCTGCGGGATCCTGAAGGACGCTAATAGATCCGATGCCAACCATCTTCTCCGAGTCCAGATGGACGGTCGCTCCCAAGGTTCTTGCCAAAGTAGTGGCCGTTTTGATGTCGGTCACTTCAACGTAGGGCACCCAGAAAGAAGGAGCGCCTGGCAGGGGCTGCCGCATGATTCCGCCACCAGTACCTTTGCCCACTCCGATGGTGGTATACGTACCGCTCGGCATCTCCGTGTCCTTCAATTCCCACTCGAAAAGCTTGGAGTAGAACGCCTTGGATTTATCAAGGTCGGTGGTATTCAGTTCGATATGTACAAATGGATTTGGCATGAGATTTTCTCCTGATAGAAGAACAACGAATCGACATAAGTCGGCGCGAGGAGGACGCCGTCGTTCTATGCAGATTCAACTATGGCAGCCGGCAATGGCTTTTTCAATGGCCGCCCGGCCTGAGGGAGCAGCTCGCCAATGAAGTAGACTGACGTTCATGTCAGAGGAAAAACGCGGTCCGCTCGAGACTGGTCAGGAAGAGATTTCATCTCCTGAACTTCCCGCGGTAGAAGTTTCGGAGCACAGGCCGGCAACCGTGGTTGCTGCAGGACCGCGCCGCGCTGCAGCTGCGTTCATCTTTCTGACGGTTTCCCTGGATATGCTGGCTCTGGGAATGATCGCGCCGGTGTTGCCTCGCCTGATTATGGGCTTCCTCAATGGCAACACAGCGACGGCCGCACAAATGCTGGGACTCTTCGGCACGGTCTTCGCGCTGATGCAATTTTTCTTTTCCCCGGTTCTGGGCTCCTTGTCTGACCGTTTCGGTCGGCGGCCTGTTGTACTGCTCTCAAATTTCGGCCTTGGATTCGATTACGTTTTAATGGCCTGGGCGCCGGCATTGAGTTGGCTTTTTCTGGGCCGCATTATCGCGGGAATTACCGCGTCGAGTATTCCAACGGCCCTCGCTTATATTGCCGACGTAACCCCGCGCGAAAAGCGCGCAGCAGCATTCGGCATGCTGAACGCCGCGTTCGGACTTGGATTCGTTCTTGGACCGGCGGTTGGTGGCTTGCTCGGGAATGTGAATCCGCGGCTGCCATTCTGGGTAGCCGGTGGGCTGAGTTTGGTGAATGGACTCTACGGGCTCTTCGTTTTACCGGAGTCACTTACGCGCAAGAATCGCACCCCCTTCTCGTGGAGGCGGGCCAACCCGGTTGGTTCGCTTACACTGCTGAAGAGAAAAAAGTCGGTGATGGCTCTGGCCGGGTTGCTGCTGTTTGGCTACATCGCTCAGCAGTCTTTGATGAACGTCTACGTCATCTATGCGGACTACCGGTACCACTGGACGACGCGCACCATTGGCATATCCCTGGCAACAGTCGGCGTGTTCACCGGAATTTACAGCGCTCTTTTAGTGAAGCCGGTAGTGGCAAAAATCGGCGAGCAAAAAGCAATCTACATCGGACTGCTTGGCGGAGCAATTGGATACACGATGTTTGGCTTGTCGAAGACAGGACTGCTTTTCTGGCTGGGGATTCCGTTGCTCAATCTCATCTCCCTGGCGTGGCCCTCGGCGCAGAGCCTGATGTCACACGAAGTAACACCGTCGGAACAGGGGCAACTGCAGGGCGCGATCAACAGCCTGCGAGGAATGGCTGGGTTGATTGGACCCGGCTTGTTCACTTACATCTTCAGCAAATCGATCGGTGAGCATGCGCTCGTGCCGCTGCCGGGTACTCCGTTTTACGTTGCGGCTGCGTTGATTGTCGCGTCGTTAATGATGGCGCTGATAGTGCCCAAACATACTCCGGCTTAAGCGAATGTCTCGGTTAAAGAATAAAGCGGCTCGCGATAATTGCGAGCCGCTTTGGTGTGACTTGCGTTTCAGTTCCCACACGATCCTTAGTGGTTGTGTTGGGAATTATCGTGAGGCTGTCCATTTCCGTGCGGTTGCTGCGGAGCAGGCTGTGCGTGCTGCTGTTGTTGTTGCGGCGCGTTCATGTGTTGCTGTTGCGGTGGAGCGTTCATGTGTTGCTGTTGCGGTGGAGCACTCCCATGTTGCTGTTGTTGAGGAGGCGCATTGTAGTGCGCCTGTGGCTGCTGCTGGGGCGGCGCGCTCATATGCTGCTGAGGGGTCGCAGACTGTGGGTGCGGCTGTGGCGGTGGAGCGCTCATGCGCTGTTGCTGTTGCGCGGGGAGCGTTGTTATGCGCCTGCGGTTGAGGAGCCTGCTGAGGTTCCGGACGCGCGTTCTGCGTATTCTGTGGTGCTTCCACTCGTGGCTGCTGTTGCGGCTGCACGTTCTGCGGATGCTGCTGAGGCGCGTTAGCTTGTGGACGAGCGTTGTTGTTTCCTTCCACCTTGTACTGCGGGTGACTTTGCTGTTGGTTGTTGTACCCGGGTTGCGGCGTGCGCGCGGTAGCAGCAGCGGGAGCATGGTTATCGTTCGGGTGGGCAGTGATTAACGGTGTCGTACCTGTTCCACCAGGATTGGCATTCCGTGGCGGCTGATTGTGGACTGCGTCAGTACGTCCAACTGCGGGCTGTCCATTATTTTGCGGTGTGCTATGCAGTGGCTGAGCCGTGTTGTTATTGCTTACAGGAGCCGCGTGGTTTGCGGGCACCGCGCCTCGATCAGTAAATGCTCCGGGGCGCGGTGTCGCTGCGATTGCGGGGTTGCCACGATTGACGGATGCGTACAGGTCGCGATTTGAAGCCGCAGCCTGAACGTGCCGCTGTTGGACTGGAAGTGCATCTACACGCTTGGAGCGATACGCATTCTGTTCCTGCGAGGTTGGCGCCGCGGTCACGCCTCCGCGTCCGCCGTTATAGCTCACACGCGTGATGTTGATGTTGTTGACGACTGTCCTCTCGTACACGTTGTGTACTCGGACGGGATCAACGTTGTTCACATAGCGGTTGTAGTTAAAGTCGCGACCTCTCCAGTAGCCGCCGTCGTAGCCACGTCCGCTGTAACCGTATCCGTAGTTGACGCCTCCATAGAATCCAACCTGAGTGCCCCAATACCCGGGATGCCATTGATAGATGCCGTTGCCCCATCCCCAGTAACCGGGGGTCCAGAGGCCGCCGACGAAAGGAGCCATGACCCACGTTCCGGGAACCCAGTAATAGCCGATGTCCTCGCCATAGGCCCAATATCCAGGCGTCCAGATGTATCCCGGTCCGGGGCATAGCGGCTGGCTGTACACCGGGAGTGGCGGCGGTGCGATGGTGATGGATACGAACACTCCGGCGAAGGAAGATGCCGGAAGGATCAGCAGCAAGAGCGCGATCATTAAAAACTTGAATTGGAATTTTGATTTTAGATCTAGGGGGGATTTCGTTCGCATGTTCTAACCCTGTCTGCGCATCCTTCGCTTGGCCGGTGGTGCCTTCGTGATCCGGTTTGCGAGGAGTGAGCAGTGAGTCCGGCAACCGTGCCGAACTAACGTCTGGGTATACGAACGTTAAAGGATATTTTTAGTTGTGATGTGGTTACCATTGGGCGTCAGCATCACGCAAAGAATTTTGCCACCAGGAAAGGAATTCATGCCAACAAGCAACCATTGCACGCGCACTAGAAAAATTTTCTATACAACCTTTATTGCCTGATCTAAATCGTCAATTAAATCTTCAACATCTTCGACTCCGACGGAGATGCGCAACATGCCATCTGTGATGCCGATTGCGGCGCGTCCTTCCGGTCCAATCGCCGCGTGAGTCATGCTTGCGGGGTGCGATATCAATGTCTCCACACCGCCGAGCGATTCGCCAACCGTACATATACGCAGACGCCGCAAAATCGCATTCGCACTTTCAAACGACCCCGTTTCAAATGTAATGAGCGAGCCAAAGCCGGACATCTGCCTTGTGGCGAGTTGATATTGCGGATGCGATGGGAGCCCCGGATAAAACACTTTCGAGATTTTAGGGTGACCATCCAGATATGCCGCGACTGCGCGTCCATTCGCATCGTGTTGACGCATGCGAAGTGCGAGGGTCTTGACTCCGCGCAGCACGAGGTACGACTCGAACGGCGACAGAATTCCGCCGGTGCATTTCTGTACAAATGCGAAACGTTCCTTGTGCTCCGGCCTGGTGCCGACGAGAACGCCGCCTAGACCATCGCTGTGTCCATTGAGAAATTTTGTTGTGGAGTGCATTACGATGTCAGCGCCAAATTCAATGGGCCGCTGAAAGTAAGGCGACATGAAAGTGTTGTCAACGCTGAGATCTACACCTGCCTCGTGGCAGATGTCTGCCACGGCGCGAATGTCTGTTAATGACATGAGTGGATTGGTTGGCGTTTCAATGTGAACCAGTCGAGTGTTCGGACGCAGAGCGTTGCGAACCTGCTCAGCGACCGCCGTGTCCACGTAGGTGAACTCAATGCCGTAGTTAGCAACGATCTGATTGAAGAGCCGAGGAACGCCGCCATAGACGTTCGATCCGCAGATCACATGATCGCCTGTGCGCATCATGGTAATGAGCGCGGTGATTGCCGCCATACCGCTGCCGAAACAGTGAGCGCTCGTTCCACCTTCCAGAACACGCAGGCTCTCCTCGAGTGCATCTCGCGTGGGATTCGTAAGACGGGCGTATTCGTAGCCCTTGTTCTTGCCAATCTCTTCCTGCGCGTAAGTGGAAGTGGCATAGATGGGCACGTTGACTGCGCCTGTGAGTGGATCGGGCGCCTGCCCTGCGTGAATCGCACGAGTGGAGAAACCTGTCTGCTTGTCAGTGGTCATTTATTTTCTTTCGAGGAGCGCGCTGGAAACCGCTGTCTGTTCTCTCGCCCTTCTTGCGGCGATCAGCTTTTCTACGATGAAGTTGTGCAGATCTCGTGATCTCACGGATGCGCAAGAATGTTGAAACATCGCAAGAATGTTGAAACATGCAGCAGGTGCGATTTCTAGAGGCCGCCTTCAAAAATACTCTTTGAAAGATATCGTTCCGCCGAGTCCGCAATCACAGTCGCGACTCTCTTGCCGGGGCCCATCCTGTGCGCGATTTCGAGCGCGGCAAAAACATTTGCACCAGAACTGGAGCCAGCCAGCACACCTTCTTCCGCTGCGAGGCGCTTGACCATATCGAACGCGTCCTCATCCATCACGCGCAAGATTTCATCGCAATACTCGCGTTGAAATGTTTCTGGAATGAACGAAGCCCCGATGCCTTCAACCTTGTGCGGACCGGGCTCGCCGCCCTGCAGAATCGATCCCTGTGGTTCGACCGCTACCGTGAGAATCTTCGGATTCTGTTCCTTGAGAAAACGGGAAACTCCGGAGAAGGTTCCGCCGGTGCCCACTCCGGCAACGAACGCGTCGATGTTTCCTTCCATCTGCTCCCATAGCTCGACGGCGGTTGTGTCGTGGTGGTAATCGGGATTGGCTGCGTTTTGAAACTGCAGTGCGATGAACGAATCAGGGATTTCGCCTGCTGCTGCCTTGGCGCGACGAATTGCACCGGCCATGCCTTCTGACTCGGGCGTGCGCTCCACGGTTGCGCCGAAGCCGCGCATCAGGATGCACTTCTCTTCCGCGAATCCCTCCGGCACAAACAGCACCACGTTGTATCCCTTGTTTACGCCGACCAGTGCCAGGCCGACGCCGGTGTTTCCCGCAGTGGCTTCGATAATGGTCGCGCCAGCTTTCAACAATCCTCGCCGCTCGGCGTCGAGAATCATGCCGAGGGCAGCGCGGTCCTTGACGCTGCCGCCGGGATTAAGAGATTCCAGTTTGGCGTACACGGCGGCAACGGACGGCCCTGCGATTCGCCGGAGGTGCAGCATAGGAGTCTGCCCCACAAGGTCAATTATGTCCTCGGCGACGCGTAAAAGGCTGCCAGTCGAAGTGGGAGAAGTTGCAGGATTCATCGTCGCGAAAAGCCTTCCTCGGCGCGCAGGAGCGCGAGCGGAACACTTACGTTATTGCGTCTTGCCGCCCGCAGTTTTTGCGGCTGTCTCTTTCTGAGTTCGGGGGAAATAGCCGGTACGGGTGCGGACGGTCAGCTTTCCCATGCCTTTGGATTTCGCCTCGACGTGCACAAGCCGATATCCACCCTGGCTGACGGGCTTGCTGGAGTGGTACCCGAGCGAATATTGATTCCGAATATCCTTTGCCACTTCGGCGGCAATCTCATCCACCTGGTTCAGGGATTTGGGGAAAAAAGCGATGCCGCCTGTCTCATTCGAGAGCAATTGCAGGGCGCGCTTGGCGCGGCGATTCTCGCGGCCATCGTGTTCATCTCCGAACAAAAGACCAATCGAGTAAACGGTCGGTCCCTGTAGTTCCTGGATACGGCGGATTGTCTGCTCCAGGTTCAGCGTTGAGGCGTTATCTTCCCCATCCGTGATGATCACCAGCACCTGCTTGGGGCGCGTCCCATACTTCGCCAACTGATCGGCCGAGGCCACGACAGCGTCGTACAATGCGGTTCCGCCCTTGGAGTCGATGTGCCCCAGACCCTCCCGGAGTTTTGTCGTATCCGACGTAAAGTCCTGATCGATGTAGGCCTCGTCAGAGAAGTTCACGACAAATGCTTCATCCTTGGGATTGGATGCCTTTACCAGGTCAACGGCGGCACTATTCACCGCAGAGCGCTTGTGCAGCATCGAGCCGGAGTTGTCCACCACCAGTCCAAGCGAGACGGGCGAATCTTCATGGAGGAAGGAGGCAATCTTTTGCGGAACGCCATCCTCAGTCACCGTGAAGTCTTCCAGGTTAAGCGTATTCACCAGGTGATTGTTGTCGTCGAGAACGGTGGCGTTGAGGATGACTTCGTCCACATCGCGTCGCAGGGTGAACTTGCCGGAGCTGCCGCGAGAAATGTCGCCGCCCTTTGTGCCGGAATCCGGTACAGCAGGTGGCGGGGCAGATTCTCCATCCGGCGATCGCACGGGGTCGCGATCCACTGTCAGGGGCTTTTGCTGCTCTGGTGCCTGAGCCTGCGGGGCCGGGGCCTGAGCAAGCGCGGCTGTGGGTGACAGTGCCCACAGCGTGGCGACGATTAACAGGCCCGTTAGCCTTGAGTATGGATTACTGCAGAGGTGCATAGTATCCGGTTCGGGCATGGACGGTAAGCGGGGGCAAGCCTTGCGGTGGCACCAGCTTCACCTTCAATTTACGCCACTTCCCGTCCTTCTTGGCGTCAATCGGGTTGTAGCCGATGACATACTCGTTCCTGAGTTCGATGCTGATCTTAATCGCCATGTCAGCCATGTCCGCCAGATCGTCAACTTTGAACAACCTGCCGCCGGTCTCTTCGCTGATCTCCTGCAGAAGTCCAGGGCCCAGTTTCTCTTCTGTAGTAGCAGCGTATGGATCGAATATACCGATGGAGTAGATCTGCACATCGCCTTCTCGTACTTGGGAACGCACTTCGCCTTCAGTGTAGCGACTGCGATTGTCGCCACCATCGCTAACCACCAGGATGGCTTTCCGCTCATACTTGGCCTGCTTCATTTTGCTCATACCGAAGTAAATTGCGTCGAGGAGCGCGGTACGGTGACCAGGGTGGATGGTCATGAGGCGGGCCTGAATGTCTTCGGCAGATCCGGTAAAGTCTTCAATGAGTTCCGGCCTGTCGTTAAAGCCAATCACGAAGAATTCGTCCTGCGGATTTGCGGTCTTCATGAACTCGACGATTGAATCCCGGGCGCGAACCACCTTGTTCGACATGCTGCCGCTAAGGTCCAGAATGATTCCGATGGATACTGGGGCATCGTCGCAGGAGAAAGTCTTTATCTTCTGCAAAGCGTTGTTGTCGTAGATGAAGAAATCTTCCTTATCGAGGCCGGTAACTAGCCTGTTCAAGGGATCGGTTACGGTAATCGGAACCAGAACAAGGTTGACGTCGACGCGGATTCTTTCGCCCGGACGGGCACGCAATGCACCCTTTCCCTCAGCGGGGGCAGGCTGCGCGGGAGGGGCGCTCCCCGGAGGCGGCGTGGCAGGAGCCGGAGGATTGACATGGACATTGTTCAGTTGGTCATCCTGTGCAAAGACTGGAATTGCAACCGCAAAGCCTATGGCGATGGCGAGACTTACCAGGCGGGCAGACCTTGAATACGGTCTCCTCCCGGAAACCCAAATTTTGTTGCGGACATTCGAGTCTCGGCAAGCTGGCTGGTCGTAGCCTTTCGCTAGATCCGGCGGAGCAACATTCTCGAGATTCGCGCCTGTGAACCGGGAAAACCGCGCCATAAATCCTGAGCCCTCGTTGGCGAATGGTAGCACGTCGTTCTTACGTCTCGCCCGCTAGAGGCGTTCTGGTTCGATGCGGACGAAAACCAACTTGCTGTTCCTCCAAAATCCTCACTTTTGCTCCGCTTCCATGGCCGTAACACACCGGAAATAAAAGAGGAGCGGATGCTGCGTTACAATCGTTGGAGCCATTTAACCTGTTGCAGCACAGAACCTTTTCCAGTTTCAGCCCAACTTTTTGGAGTTCGACCCTTCGCATGGCCCGCATCTATCCGTTTCGCGCGTTACGCTACAATCCCGCAATTGTCCGGCTGGAAGATGTCGTCACCCAGCCATATGACAAGATCACTCCGTCGATGCAGCAGTCCTATTACCAGCGCAGTCCTTACAACCTTGTCCGCATCATTCTGGGGCTGCCTGAATTGTTTGACACAGCAGAGGGCGAAAACGTCTACAGCCGTGCGGCAAGGGATTTTGCTGAGTGGCGTGGTTCCGGAGTTTTGACCCAGGATCAGGCACCGTCCGTCTTCGCCTACTCCCAGCGCTTCACCGTCCCGGGCAGCAACGGGGTGGTTGTCGAGCGCCGCGGATTTATCGCGTTGGGCGAACTATACGATTACAGCCAGCAGGTGGTCTTTCGGCATGAGCAGACGCTCTCTAAACCGAAATCGGACCGCATGAATCTGCTGAAGGCGACGCACGCCCACTTTGGCCAGATCTTCATGCTTTATTCTGATCCGGCTCAAATGGCTGAAAAGATTCTGTTTAGCGCAGCGGGATCGCCGGAAGCCGAGGTGACGGATGAATACGGCGTTTCGCACCGGATTTCCCGTGTCAGCGATCCGAACACCATCAATATTCTGTTAAGCGCGATGGCGGACAAGAAGCTCATCATTGCCGACGGCCACCATCGGTATGAGACTGCGCTTGCTTACTCCAAGGTGCAGGCTCCGGCCACGGCCGCGCCCGGCACCGAGCGCAACTCCTATTCCCTGCCGCAGCCTCCGTATCCCGAGGCCGCCGTGATGATGACCTTCGTCAACATGGATTCGGAAGGATTGGTGATTCTGCCGACACACCGCGTTGTGTTCGGGCTGGAAGGATTTTCCGTTCAGAGCCTGCAGGAGAAGGCGAAGCCTTATTTCGACGTCGAAAAGCTTGAGGAGACCGAGCCAAAATTGTTGCAAGCGCGACTCACGTCTGCCGGAAAGACCGGGACCGCGTTTCTGGCCGCAACCGCGGACGGCAACTTCCTGCTAAAAGCCAAGCCCGAGGCGATCGCCAAAGCGCTGAGTGGAGTTTCTGAACGCCAGCGGCAATTGGATGTCGTCCAGCTTCATTCCTTGATCTTGGAAAAGCTATTGGGGATTACGCCGGAAGCAATTCTGGAGCAGCGCAATCTTCGCTACATCCGCGAGGGTGCCGAGGCGATGGACCAAGTGGCAAAGGGCGAAGCGAATGTGGCTTTCCTGATGAATCCGGTATCGATGAACCAGCTTCGCGAGATCGCCTTTGCCGGCGACGTGATGCCGCAAAAATCCACCGACTTCTTCCCCAAGCTGCTGAGTGGGCTTGCGATTTATGCCTTGGACTGATGTAGCCGTTTTGACGGGTTCCGGGGCCCATCTGCATAGAAGCCATTCGTGCGGCAGGAAACTTGCGACATTCGGAGTCGAGTTGGGGCTCGCGGTCGCGGTATGCGGTTTTGGCCTGGTCACTGGGGCGCTTGGTCAGCAGGCTGCCCACCCGCCACAGGCGAAGCCCACGATACCGAGCACGCCCATGCCGAAGGCCTTTCCCTCAGCACCACCCTTACCCGCGGTGCAGCCGCACTTTTCCGTAGTGCTGGATGCAGCCCACGGAGGCACCGACTCAGGCGCGCGGCTGGAAGAGCAGTTGCAGGAAAAGGACATTGTGCTGGCACTTTCGGTGCGCCTGCGTTCCATGCTGACGGCTCGCGGAATTCCTGTGCTGACGACGCGCGAATCCGACTCAAACGTAGTCCCGCTGCAACGGGCGCAGGCGGCAAATCATGCGGTTGCCGCAGCCTGCATCAGTCTGCATGCCACGGCAACGGGAAATGGCGTGCACCTCTTTACTTCCTCGCTGGCGCCGACCACGCTTACCAAATTTCTTCCTTGGCAAACGGCCCAGTCCGCGTACATCACGCAGAGTCTTCGCTTGTCGTCGGAGATTAATTCGGCGATGGCCCATGCCGAGGTTCCAGTGAGCCTTGGACGCACGTCCATTCAGCCCATGGACAGCTTTGCCTGCCCGGCGGTCGCGGTAGAGATTGCTCCTCTGGCTGGGGTAAAAGGTGGCGCGACGGCAAGCCTATCCAATGCGGCTTACCAGACGCGCATTGTGGAAGCGATCGCAGCGGCCATCCAGCAATGGCGGGAAGACTGGAGGCAACAGCCTTGATTCCTCGCTATCAGAAAATCATCTTCTGGACATTGCTGGCAGCAGCACTAATCATGTCGATTGTGCTCATCCGGCTGAGAGAACGCGCACATGATCGTCTGCTCGCAGCTGCCGACGTGATGCCCTTGAATGCGCCTGCCATAGCTCCAGCGGAAACGATAACGATGCTGGTGGCGAACGATGCCGACGGCTCCATCGCCCCGATTGAGCAACAAATCGCGTTGCCTAAGGACGCCGGGGCGCGCGCGCGCATCCTTCTCCAGAGGCTGCTTGCGGGCTATGCCGAGCCGCAATCCACCCACCACATTTCTAGCAGTGCCGGAGCTGAGGAAGTTTTCCTGATGCCTCTACCCGGGCAAAAGAGCAACGCGGATGGGCAAATGGCAATCGTCAACCTGAGTGGCGCATTCGTAGAGGCTCATCCCTCGGGGATCCAGGCGGAGACGCTTACGCTGCTCTCCATTATCGGGACTTTGCATTCGAATCTGCCGCAGATCACGCAAGTGCGCTTCCTGGTGGATGGCCAGCCGCGGGAAACGCTGGCGGGACATGCGGATTTGACGCGCGCCTACCTGGCGTCGGATAGTCCTGCGGAGGTCCGCCGCTAATGCCGGAAACTCAAAAAGCAAGCTCCTCAACGGGGCCTCGCATTGGAGTCTTTGACTCTGGCGTGGGCGGGCTTACGGTCCTTCGCGCCCTGCTGCCCAGTGTCCCCGGCGCGCAATACACCTACCTTGGAGATACTGCCCGGCTCCCCTATGGCTCAAAGTCACAGGCCACAATCGCGCGTTACGCCGTCTCAAGCGCGCGCTTTTTGCACGAGCAAGGCGCGGAGTTCCTTGTAATCGCCTGCAACACGGCAAGTGCGCTTGCGCTAGACGAAATTCGAGCGGCCGTCCCTGTTCCGGTATTGGGAGTAATTGAAACCGGCACCAGCCATGCCCGGCGCAGCAGCAAGAGCGGCGACGTGCTGGTGATCGGGACAGAAGCCACCGTCGCGAGCCACGCGTATGCCACAGCCTGCAAGCAACTCCAACTGCGGGCGTTGGAAAAGGCCTGTCCCCTGCTGGTTCCACTGGTGGAAGAAGGTTGGATTGAGCATCCCGTGACGGCTGAAGTGGTGCGAATATATCTTGCAGACTTGGCGAGCGAAGCCGAGCAAGCCGCGCTCTCGCCTGACACGCTTGTACTGGGCTGCACCCACTATCCCCTGCTCCGGCAGGTGATTGAACGGACAGTCGCCTGGAACGTGATCGATTCTGCTGAGGCGACGGCACTCGAAGTCTCAAGCAGACTTAAAGAACTCGGCATCGTTTCCCCACCCGAGGCGGTCCCGGCGACCACTCGCTTCTTTGCGACGGACTCGGTGGACAAATTCCGACGCCTCGGAGGCGTATTTCTGGGCCAAACCATTGAAGAGGTTCATCTGGTTGACCTCGGCGGCTGATATTCTTAGACATTGCGCGTGTGAGGCAATTTGGCGCCGCGCAGACTGACATTGCTTGCAAGTGAAGGAGTTCCAACGGAATGATCAATCTCCAGGGACGAACTGCGGTCGTCTTCGGGCTGGCGAATAAACGAAGCATCGCATGGGCGATCGCACAAAAGCTGCACGCCTCTGGCGCACAACTCGCGATTACGTATCAAAACGACCGGCTTCGCCCAGACGCGGAAGAACTTGTGGCCGAGTTGCCGGGAGCACAGGCCTTCCAGTGTGACGTTTCAGTAGATGCCGATATTGACAAGCTGTTTGCGACGCTCAAGGAACGCTACGGAAAGCTCGATGTGGTGGTCCACAGTGTGGCCTATGCCATGGCAGACGACCTGAAGAATGACTTCATTTACACTTCCCGCGAAGGCTTCCGCATTGCGCACGATGTGAGCGTCTACTCGCTGATTGCCGTAAGCCGCGCAGCATTTCCGCTTATGACAGACGGCGGCAGCATCATGACGATGACCTTCCTTGGCGCCGAAAAGGTGATGCAGAACTACAACGTGATGGGCGTGGCCAAGGCCGCTCTCGAGTCTACGGTGCGCTATCTGGCTTACGATCTCGGCAAACACAACATTCGAGTAAATGCGATATCTGCCGGACCGATCAAGACATTGGCCGCCCGTGGCATTGGCGGACTGGGCGACATGTTGCGCCTGCACGCTGACCGCTCGCCGCTCAAGCGCAACGTGGAGCAGCCCGAAGTAGGCGATACAGCGCTATTCCTGGCGTCGGATATGTCGGCGGCAATTACCGGAGAGACGATTTACGTCGACTGCGGTTACAACATCATGGGCTTCTAGCGTCAACAACATTGATGCTAAAAACTTAAAAAGGCGACCATTTCGATGGCCGCCTTTTTCGTTTGCTTGCTTCGAACTGAAGTTTTGCTAGTCCTTGAGCGTGACGGTGATCTTACGGGTATCTCCCCCGGTAGCTTCAAGGCGTATCTCGCCATTGCTGCGCTTCATAACGCTTTTGAATTTTTCGCCCCACTCAACCAGCACGATGCTGTCTGGCGAATTGATGTCATCGAGGCCGAGTGTTTCCAGTTGCCGCTCGCCTTCAATGCGATAGAGATCGAGATGATAAAGCAGGACAGGCTTG
Organism: uncultured Acidobacteriaceae bacterium; assembly: GCA_963797255.1. GTDB lineage: Bacteria > Acidobacteriota > Terriglobia > Terriglobales > Acidobacteriaceae > JANXZS01. The sequence goes on along the minus strand of CAWCOV010000030.1, from coordinate 766,951 downwards.
CCGTTTCGCGTGCCCTCGTACTCGTGGATAAGCGTGAACGTCGGGCTAGTGACTTCGTCGGGATCCGCCGCATCCAAAGCCTGGGCAACACCCTTCACGAGCGTAGTCTTCCCAGTGCCCAAATTGCCTTTGAGGATCAGGAATTTTGGCGGCTCGAGCAATTTCGCCAGCTCACGACCGACGTTGATCGTGTCCGCGCTGCTGCTCGACTCAAATTGATACACCTTCGCGTCTGCGACTTCCGCCATGACTACTCCAAATTTTCCCGTCCGAGGCCCTGCAAGTAAAGATACCCGTCCTGATCCTTTTGACGGAAGCGAAAAGCGCGAAAAAGTTGAGCTACGGTGTCGGTGGCTAGAAGTGTGTGCTCATTCTGTTGAAGTAAGGCCAAATCGGCGGACAGCCCATGCAAATACACGGCGGCGTTAACCGCATCTTCAACATCATCTGGGTATTGGGCCAGCAGAGCGGCGACGATGCCGGTCAGGATATCTCCACTTCCCCCCTTGGCCATTCCGGGATTCCCGGTGGTATTCACAGCAATCTCGCCGCCGGGGTGCGCGATCAGTGTCCTCCAACCCTTCAGGACAAGAATGACGGAGTGACGAGAGGCGAAATCGCGCGCGATCTTCTCCCGGTTCGCCTGCACCTCGGAAATACTCTGGTTCACTAGGCGAGCCATTTCGCCGGGATGTGGCGTAAGGACGATGGTGCGATCGCGGCCGTCCAGCAGATCGAGGTGGCGATTGGAAAAAATATTCAGTGCGTCGGCATCGATCACCATGGGGAGGTTTGTCTCCCGCATCAGTCCGGTTACGAACTCAACAGTCTGCGGTTCCTGACCAAGACCGGGGCCGAGAGCAATCACCGTCTTGCGCTCGAGCAGAGGCTGAAGAATTCCTGCTTCAAGATTTCGGGCGGTCAATTCACCGTGCTTGCCTTCTTCGAGTGGAACAGCCATCAACTCGGGCACGAACTGAGCGATGGTGGAGAGAATCGATGCTGGAATCGCCGCAGTCACCAACCCTGCTCCCGACCGCAACGCGGCCATCGAGGCCATTGCGGGAGCGCCGGCTTTGCCGCGACTTCCCCCAATCACCAGGACGTGGCCGTACTTTCCTTTATTGCTGTCGACTGGCCGAGGCTTGTCCGCGATGCTTTTAGAACTACCCGCCCATGTGAGCCCGGTTGAAGGTTGCACAGCTTCATCTGGAGAGCCGATGTCTGCCACGACGATTGGACCACGTGTCATGTTCCCAAAAACATGAGCGAGCTTTGGAGCGGTGAAAGTGACAACTGCATCGGCGCGAAATGCGTCCGGTGCATCGGGTGTGCGAGAATCCGCGTCCCATCCACTGGGGAGATCGATGGCAACAATGGGCGCAGAAATCTTAGCCAATCTATCGCGAACGTCCATTGCCACGCCGCGCAACGGCGGCTTGAATCCGGTTCCGACCACCGCATCAAGAAACAAATCAGAATCGTTGAAGAAGCTAACGACGTCGGGCGTGTCGAAATCTGCGGCGTTACGAAGAAGCATCGGAGAAAAATCCATCCGCTTCAACATCTCAGCGGCATCGCCGGAAACGTCGGTGGGCTCTCCCAACAACAGCACTTTCACTTCGCGGCCAGCTTTGCTCAAAACGCGGGCCGCTACGAACCCATCGCCGCCATTGTTTCCCCGCCCGCATAAGATTCCGATGCGTTGTCGCCGCGGATACTCGTGAAGTACAAAGCGTGCGACCGCCGTGCCCGCGTTCTCCATTAACGTAAGAGAATTTACGCCGAACTCCTCGCTGGTGCGAAGATCTGTTGCACGCATTTCCGCTGCAGTCAAAATTCTCATTGCAAGAGCATCCTATCGTGACTCGGCGTCGTGGTGCGCTATTTGCCCGATGCCGAGGCAGCACGCGCGGCGAATGAGCTGGTTGAACCTTGAAAGCTGCAGGCTGGCGAATCATCAGCGCATCGCCCGATCCGCGCATGTGGGCCGAGTTTTTTGATGGCGTGCTGGTTCAGACATCTCTGCAAAGCTCTCTGCGATGCATCGATGACGATCACTCCGAAGATTCCTGCAGCGCCCTGTTGGGGTTTCTGAATGACAGCGGCTGGCAAGCCCGCAAGCACGCGGATGAAAGCCAGATTGGCGCCGGATGCGTTCAAGTGAGTATCGGCTTCAAACCGAATCCTATTTCCCCGGCAAAATAAAGGAAAAGGTAATTGAAACCGAAGCGGAGCTAATAACCAAAGTTTCGTTGCGAGATGACCACTGGTAATGCCAATGATCGCTAGAAGAACACCAATGGTTCTAAAGCTCTAAAAGTCGTCTTTGAGAACGTTCGTCAGCCGACATTTTCTTTCACTGAATCCGCTCTCTTCCGCTGAATCCTGTTGACACTTCCCCACCCGCATATCAGACTCGCGCATTAGTTGTAATTTTTTGCACTTGTAATTTTTGCGTTAGGGATTGCTTGCAATTTTTTGTTTCACGCCTTCCGGTTCAAACACTCTCGTTCGCCCAAGGAAAAGTTTCATATGAAGAAGTCATTGCTTCTAGCAATCGTTTGCATGCCTTTGCTCGCACACGGACAGGCAGGGCCCGGCTCTTCCACCCAAGATCTTTCTGGCAGGGGCGTCGAGCCGCCAATGCTGGGCTTTCACTGGGCTCGCGGTGTTGAACACAATGCCCGGCTCCACGAAGCGCCTGTCAGGGGCGGTAAGAAGTCTCCCAACATGACGTACCATGGCGGCAAGATCATGCCGACAGCGACCACCAAAGCCATCTTCTGGGGCACCAGCTGGGCCACATACACCGGAGATAAGATTACCGGCATCGACGCCTGGTACACGGGCTTTGGCGGATCCAACTATGCAGCAACCTCGGACGAATTCACGGGGACCAACGGCGTGGTTACACCCGTAACTACCTACCAAGGGCACGTAATCGATGCCACAGCTTCGCAGGGCGGTGGAAGCACCGCAGCGATCCTGTCCGAAGTCTGCAAGGTAATCACATCGCCTGATACCAGTGGTAACGGATATTACGCGGTTTACAGCGACACTCCGCGTGGAAATGCCGGTTACTGCGCGTGGCATAGCGCGGGTAGTTGCCGTGGCGTGCCAGTTCAGATTGCGTTCTTCTTTAAGCTGGATGGCGATGCGGGCTGCGACCCAAAGGATACCTCAGGACTCCACTCCCAGGGCTTGGCAGCATTGTCCAATGTGAGTGGCCATGAGTTGTCCGAAGCGCGCACTGATCCCGCCACCCCCGGAGCATGGTATGACGCTTCCGGCGAAGAGAACGGCGACAAGTGTGCCTGGACTTACAACGTGCCTCTGGTCAACTTCAGCAACGGAACCCAGTGGAAGATCCAGGGCGAATGGTCCAACAAGGCCTATCTGAATGGGAGCGGATATCCCAACAGCACAGGTGAGAGAGGCTGCATCGCCGGCCAGTAAATGCGGCGAGCATTGCGATCACTCATCCACCGCTGAACAACAAAATGCCCCTGCTTTCGCGGGGGCATTTTCGTTGCTTAAATGTGCTGTGTACTGTTACTCCGTGATGCCGTTAGCCTCAGTCACTACGGTTGTCTTGTCGATGGCTGGGACCTTGCTTGCGAAGTAGCTGTGATCCCACAGATTGCGATAGAAGAGTCCGGTCAACTCCGCAGCTTTCGGTCCGAATGTCGGCCGTCCGCCTTCGAGGAAGAACACCGTCACAATACGTCCGTACTGGGTGTCTGCGTAGGAGGCAAACCATCCATAACGAGTGCCGCGATTCGAGCAGGTTCCCGTCTTGCCCATCACCGGAAATTGATTGAAGTTGGCGCGGAGTGAGCGCGCCGTGCCATATTGCACGGCTGCATGCATGCCGTCCTGGATCTCAGGAATGATCTTGGCGATATCGAGGGTGCGCTTCACACGCGGCTGAAACATCAGGACTTCTTCCGGCGTGGTTGGATGCTGCAGGTAGTAGAGCGTTCCGCCGTTCGCGATGGCTGAAACCAGCGCGCCAAGTTGCAGCGGAGTCATGGAGACGCCTTCGCCAAACGAGCACATGCGGCCAACGCCACCCTGGCTGGCAGGAAGTTCCTGGTCAGGATAAATGCCGAGTTGCTCGCCCTGGATGTTGTAACCGGCCAACTCTCCGAGGCCGAACTGATTGGCATAATGGCGAACGCGTTCGAAGCCGAGCTGCCGTCCCAGTGTTTCGAAATACAGATTGTTGGAGTGAGCCAGCGCTTCCGTCAGGTCGAGATGGTAGTGACCGCCGAGATTAACCGGCGTGTCCTTGGTGATGATGCCTTCCTGCAGTGCTGCCAGCGCGACGGAAACCTTGATCGTGGAGCAAGGTTCGGCGCCGCTGCTCAAGGCGAGATTCTGATTCACCATGGCGAGAACGCGGCCACTGTTCGGATCGATCGCGACCACGGTGCCATTCATGTTGCCGAGCGCTTCAACTGCTGCAGCGCGGACTACTGGATCCTCGCCAAGCGTGACGTCGCCATTGCTTACATTGTCAGAGAAGGAATTGCCGGTGAAATGCTCGTAGCTGCGACGATGACGTCGGACCTTATAGCTTGCGTACTGCACATGCCCGCTACTGCTCTTTTTCTTCTTCTTGGTGGTTGTGGAGACGGGGCGGCTGCTGTGCTGCAGGTGCGTGATCTTCTTCTGAATGCCTGCCGAATCCTTGACCTGGGCGGATGTCGACTTTTTATGCGGAGTCGTGGGGTGATGGGTGTTCGCAAACAATGCGGACGGCGTCCCGCAAAGGAGCAAACCGAGAGCGAAGGTACTAATCTGCTTTATCAATCGTCGATCTCCGAAGCCCAGTACTCTGCATCGATCGTACGCACAGATACAACCGGGGACATCCTACTTTTATGGGACAACTGCCTTTATTGGACGAATTTACGTACCAAACCAGGTTCCCACTAGTTCCACCTTCTCTCAGGAGTTTAGCTCTAAACTCCTGAGAGAAATACAGTTACGTCAGAAAAATAAATACTGCAAGCTAAATCGTCTGGATTTTTGGCTTTCATTTACCAATATAACAACTTAGCGCAGAATTACAGCCCTCCTCTGCGAAGAAAAGCAGGGATATCTAACGTATCGCGTCCCTCTTCCGCAGCCGGCTCTGCAAAAACCGTCCGCGTCTCCCGCGGATACAGATCTCGCTCAACGGCAACCGCGGAATTGTCAACGAAATGCTCCTTCTGGTCAGACATCGCATCTGCCCATCCTTCTGTGCGACGACGCTCCGGGGACTCAGCAACCACGGCATGTTCAACATGAATATCGGCAGGATGAGCAGGGTGCATCACCGTCTCTTCCGCATCGACGGTGAACTGCTCCTCACGAAAAAAATGGTTTGCGCTTGGAGCAACTGGCTCTTCCCGATGGAAATTTTCTTTCGATTCATACACCGGGGCAGGCGCGGCAATGGCGCGATGCTCGGCTACTTCCGACATGAATTTTGCAGTCACCGGGCGCGGTTCAACCCGAACATACGGTACCGGGGACGGCGCAGTTTCGAGGATATTTCCCAGGCGTCCACGGCGTCCCGGCCAGTCCTGCCGGAAACCGGTGGCGATGACGGTGATCTTAACGTCATCTCCCATTTTCTCGTCGAGAACGGCTCCGAAGATGATGTTGGCATCTTCGTGCGCGGCGCTCTGAATCAGGGTCGATGCTTCGTTTACTTCGCTCAGCTTGAGGTTGCTGGAGCCGCTGATGTTGATGAGAATTCCCTTGGCCCCATCAATCGCGCCCGCTTCCAGCAGAGGAGACGCCATAGCCGCTTGTGCTGCTTCGACTGCGCGGTTCATGCCGCGGCCAATGGCGGTGCCCATGACGGCATAACCCATGCCGGACATGGTGGTTTTCACGTCGGCGAAATCACGGTTGATGATTCCGGGGATGGTGATGATGTCCGAAATACCCTGTACGCCCTGCCGCAGAACATCGTCGGCAATTCGGAACGATTCGAAGAAGCCGGCGTCCTTGGCAACCACCAGCAGCTTTTCGTTCGGAATCACGATCATGGTATCGACGGCTTCGAGGAGTTCTTCCATGCCGCGCTCAGACTGCGCCAGGCGGCGCTTGCCTTCGAACGAGAAGGGCCGCGTAATCACGGCAACCGTGAGAGCGCCCATTTCGCTGGCCAATGATGCGATAACAGGAGCCGCGCCCGTTCCCGTGCCTCCGCCCATGCCGGCGGTCACGAAAACCATGTCGGCGCCTTCGAGCGCTTCGATGATCTTGTCAGAATCTTCCAATGCAGCGCGACGGCCCACATCGGGATTCGCCCCTGCTCCAAGGCCGCTGGTAAGCTTGACGCCAAGCTGCAGTTTTACGGGGGCCTGCGAGAGCTGCAGTGCTTGGACGTCGGTGTTGGCAACGATGAATTCCACGCCCTCCACCTTTGCCGCGATCATGCGATTGACCGCGTTTCCGCCACCGCCGCCTACGCCAATGACCTTGATCCTCGCGCCGCGGGGAATCTCGTCCTGATACTGAATGCGAATTTCTTCTGACTGACTCATTGGCTTAGCTCCTATTGGTTACTAGTTGATCTTTACAAACTACCAGCAAACATTGCTCGTAACTTTGCACGCAGGCCCTGGTCTTCTGCCGCCCGCAGAATGCGAGTGCGGTGGGTATACAAAAGCATGCCTACCGTTGCAGCGAACTCCGGCTGCACTAGCTCTTCCGGCATTTTTGAAAGCGGTACGGGGTAGCCGATGCGGGCAGGTACACGCAACAGGCTTTCCGCCACATCCAGCAATCCGGGCAGGCGAGAACCACCGCCCGTAATCACACATCCGGCGCCCATGGCCTCGAGCACTCCACCCTGGCGAAGATTTTCACGTAGCAGGTGAAACAGCTCCCGTGCCCGCGGCTCGAGTATTTCGCCCAATAGCCGTTGACGGACAATGCGCGGAGGATATCCGGCAATTCCCTGCACTTCGATCTCGTTCAATTGCGGCACGGAGGTGACGACTGCATTTCCGTAGCAGCACTTCAACATCTCCGCTTCCTGCACGGGAACATGCAGGCCCACGGCTAGATCGTTTGTGAAGTGATCTCCACCAACGGGAATCACCGCGGTGTGCGCGACGGAGCCCTCGAAGAAGACAGCCAACTCGGTTGACCCCGCGCCGATGTCCATTACGCAGACGCCAAGTTCCCGCTCATCGGCTGAAATTGTTGCTTCCGCCGCCGCAATTGCTTCAAAGACCGTCTCTGTAACTTCAAGACCGGCGCGGTTCGCGCAGGTAATCACGCTCTGGTAGGCGCTCGCAGAGCACGTGGAGATATGCAGATTCACTTCCAGGCGGTTGCCCACCATGCCAACCGGATCGTGAATGCCCGGCTGCTCGTCGAGAATGAATTGCTGCGGCAACAAGTGGAGCACTTCGCGGTCCGCCGGCAGAGATACGGAGCGAGCGCGATCGACCGCCGCACGAACATCTTCCCGCGTAATCTCCCTCAGGCGCGATCCCAGCGTAATTCCGCCACGGCTGTTCACTCCGCGAACATGAGGACCGCCAACACCGATTACGCACTGTTCAATGGTGCAACGTGCGGAAGTCTCCGCGGAATTTGCCGCCTTAATCACGGACTTGATCGCAGGATTCAGGTCAGCGACCAGGCCTTTGCGCATTCCGGCGGCCTCAATGACTCCGTGGCCGCGATAGCGCAGGGCGCCATCGTTCAGGTCTGCCACCAGCACGCGGATGTGCGAACTGCCGACATCGAGAACGGTGATCAGGCTCTCTACCCGCTCACTCATTTGTGCCCAGCCTTCCGTGCCGGAACGGAGTGCGTTTTCGCGCCAGCTTTCGCCGTCGATGTGGCGTGGGTAGTAGCTGGCTTCGGCGAACTTGCCGCCTTCTTTACCGGGGGAGGCTCGTCCGTGATGGCCTGCGGATCCAGATCCTTTGTCGCCTCTGCGCCCTTGTCCATCTCCAGCACCACCTGGTGGTCGTAACGAAGATCCACCGACGCCAGATGCGGATATTGCTGTCTCCATTCGGCAAGGTGCGACTTGTAATTCTTGTAACGGCTAAGGAACTTCTCGTCGCCAAAGTGAGCGAGAATGTCCGAGCCCTGCTCGGGCATCCGTACTTTTACGTCCTCGGGATTGGATAGGTCCACTTCGCTCAATTGTTCTGAAACTTTCTGTCCGTCGGAATCAAGCTCCGCCACAAACCGCTGGTAAATCTTCATGCGGGCGGCTCGGGTAGATAGAGGATCGCGCGCGTCGATGCCGGAAATCACGGGGAATGAAAAGTGCTTTTCGCTGATGACGGAGGGAGCCATTCTCAGCAGAACGCCGTTGCCATCCACCAGCCCAATTTCCTTGTCGTGGCGAACGAAGGCGACAGGAGTGCGTTCCACGATGGCGACGCGGAGTTGATTGGGAAGCAGGCGCATGACCGTGGCATGCTCCACCCAGGGCAGGCGCTCCAGGTCAGCGCGCCGCTCAGACAGCGGGACAAAGAAAACGTTCCGGCCAATATCGCTGCCGAACACTGACAGCAGTTCCGGGCGCGTGACCTCGGTATTGCCAACGATTTGAATCATGGATGCGCTATCGAGCCGGAAGCGCGGATCGTGCTTGAGGAAGTCGCGGATCGCCATGCCGAGCAGGACCAGCAGCGCAAGAGCGATGATCAGCCCAAACGCCAGCGCAATGCGGACAATGCGATTTTTAGGGAGAAGACCTTTGCGAACAGCGACGCGACGGCGCGAGCGCAGGAATGACTCCTCCTCGCCCGTATCCTCGTCCGTAGACAGAGGTCGCTCAGGACGCAGCTTGGACGATGTTGCCGCCGGACGATAAAACTGGTCCAACGGCTCATCCTCAGCAAGCGCCGAAGCACGGCTTGTGTATCCGTCGTTTTTTGCCACGCCCTGAGCTAGGTCGTGAGAGTCGCCAAATGCGACTATAACGCGGCAAGTGAACGATCAACAGCCTCAATTGTCCGAAGTGCCTGGGAGGGTATCCGCGAGGGAACGGGGCCTTACTTTTGCGGCGCGCCAATCTGCAGTTCGATGATCTGCAAATCCACATCGCGGTCGCGCAGGGTGAGGAGAATTTTCCCCGATCCATCGGCGACAAAGCTGGAGCCGCCGTAAGTTTGCCCGCGCCATGGACCATGAGTCATCTCGCCCACAAGATCGACGCCCACGAACGGAACCTTCAGTTCCGCCGAGCGCCTTTGGATCAGCTTCTTCAGTTCATCGGAGTGCTGCGGCCACTCCTTGTTCTCGGCGGCCCACCCGTAGGGCACCAGCAGCAGGTCCGGCTTCATGCTCTGGATGCGGGCGATGTTCGCATCCTGAAATGTATCCGCGCAGATCAGCAGCGCGATGCGGCCAAACTCCGTCTCCACCACTCCAATGTCTTCCGGCCTGCCCTCCGAATACGGCGGCGTCATCAGTTCGGCCAGCACGTTGATCTTGCGATGCTTCCACAGCAGCTTGCCCGACTTGTCCACCAGGATGGCTGAATCGTAGAGCCGCTCGCCATCCTTCTCATCCAGGCCGACGGCAATCATCAGCTTGTACTTCCGGGCAAGATCGGCGATGCGGTCGCTGTCCTTGCCGGGGATGGGCGTGGCCATTTGATGCGCCTCGGGATTCTCCCATCCCAGGATCACGGACTCCGGGAAAACAGCAATGTCAGCATGCCCTGCCTCCGCCGTCTGCAGCGCGTACTCGATGCGGCGGAAGTTCCCCTCGCGGTCGCCGTCAATCGCCAGTATCTGGCAGACAGCCACGCGAACCGTCTTCGTCCCCACACCCCACACGAAGGGTGACGCAATGAATAGTGAGAGGGTCAACGCCGCGAGCTTCAAGCTTCCTCCGAGTTCCGTCTTACCCGCGCAAAGCCTCAAGCACCTTGCCGCCTAGCTGCGACACATTCCCCGCGCCAAGTGTCAGGATCACCCCGCCAACCTTTGCCTGGTCCACCGACCGCTGAACCGCCTTGTCAAACGAGGCTGCATATTCGACCGATGGCCGATTCACCGCTTTTACCAGCGCCGCAGCGTCAACGCCTGCGATAGGTTCCTCGCTGGCCGCGTAAATGTCCAGAATCTGAACGCCATCAGCATCGGAAAAGGACGCGGCGAAATCCTCCATAAGATCGCGTGTACGCGAGTAGCGGTGCGGCTGAAAAATTACCTGCACACTCGTGTAGCCGCACTCGCGGGCAGCGGCCAGAGTTGCGCGGATCTCGGTGGGATGATGGCCGTAATCGTCGACGACTGCCACGCCATTGACTTCACCTTTCCATTGGAATCGCCGGTCCACCCCACGATAAGCATCCAGCGCGGACGCGATCTGCGCCGCGGGCACTTCAAGCTGCGTGGCGATTGCGATGGCCGCAGTAGCGTTCAAAACATTGTGCCTGCCAGGAACATGCAGTTCGAATGGCCCGAGAACCGTGCCGCCGGCAGCCACTTCAAATCGAGATCGAACAATCGAAGCATTTCCTGCTTCCTGCAAATCGGCCGTGGCTAAAGATGTGGGCAACATGCGCACCACGAAATCAGCCTCGGGTGCGGTGCCGTATGTGAAAATGCGCCGCTGCACTCGCGGCAGTATCGCCATCAGTTGCGCATCGTCGTGGCACACGGTGCAGCTTCCGTAAAACGGCACGCGATTCATGAACTCGACGAATGCATTCTCCACGTCGGCCATGTCGCGATAGCAGTCCATATGCTCTCGATCAAGATTGGTGACGACGGCGAGGATGGGAGAAAGCTTCAGGAAGGAGCGATCGCTCTCGTCCGCCTCCGCAACCAGGTATTGCGATTTTCCCAGGCGGGCATTGGAGCCCAGCGCTCCGACGCGACCGCCAACCACCACCGTGGGATCCAGCCCACCGCCGGCGAGCGCCGCAGCCACCATCGAGGTGGTCGTCGTCTTGCCGTGCATACCGGCGATAGCGATGCCGTATTTCAGGCGCATCAGCTCGGCAAGCATCTCCGCCCGCTGAATGACCGGGATCTTGCGCGTGCGGGCTTCCACTACTTCAGGATTGCGCTCGTTGACGGCCGAACTGGTAACGATCACTCCCGAACCGACAACATTCGCGGCGGCATGACCCTCAAATACCGTCGCGCCCAGCGATGCCAGGCGGTCCGTGATGGCGGTACGGCGCAGGTCAGAGCCGGAGACGGGATAACCGAGCGTAAGCAGAATCTCGGCAATGCCGCTCATACCGATGCCGCCGATTCCGATGAAGTGCACGCGTTGTGATTTTGCAAACATAGTAAGTGGGCTGCGACGTGGAAGAACCGGAACTCTTTACTCTATCAGCGCTTCCGGCGAAAGTGCAGTGCGGCGGAAGCGCTGAAATCCAGACCGCAACATTTTTCCGTGCGCGTGTTCCCACTGATACAGCGTTTGCTTGAAGGAGCAAGGAAAGCCTCAAGGAAACGGCCTCCCCATTTCATAAGAGATTTGGGGCGAAACAAAATAAGGAGGTTCCTATGCGCGCACTTCGCTCTATCGCACTAGCCACTGGTCTCGTCATTGCCTCTTCCGCAGCCCACGCCGCTGTCAGGGTATTTGTGAATCTGGGACCCTCCGAAGCTCCGGTGTACGCGTCCTACCAGCCGCAGTGCCCGGGTCCGGGATACAGCTGGGTTCCTGCCTACTACTCTTACGGGCAATATTATCCGGGCCGTTGGGTAGCACAGCGGGAATGGCGCGAGCATGAGTGGCGCGAGCGGGAACGCCGTGAACGTGAATGGCGTGAGCATGAGGCGCGCGAACGTCGCGATCGGGACCACGCCCGCGACGACTATCGCGATCACCGCGACCGCTACGGATACGATCGCTAACTCGTCATTCGCGAAGAATGCAAATGCGCGGCTCCCTTTTCCGGGACGCCGCGCAATTGTTTTGATCACCAGCCTCAAATTACACGTTACTCAGTCGGCAGATTCGCGGTGTACGGAGAGCAGCAGATCTTGCCCACGGGTTTAAATTCCATTAACTCCGAGCGAGTGCCGTAGGGATCGTAAAGGTTCAGCTGCCATTTTCCATCGCGACCCATCTGCGGATGCTCCCGCTGCGTCGGTGTCCAGCCCGTTGCTTTGAGGGATGCATCGGCAGCCTGAATGTCTTTCACGCCGAGGGCCATGTGGTTCATCACCCCGCGCGTCTCCGCGCTGGCGTCGGACTTGATGTTGAGCATGTACTCCAACCAATCCGTGCCGTCAGGAACCTGCATGCTCACCCAGTCAGTCACTTCATCCTTCATTCCACCCTTCCACAGCAGGTGGAAACCGAGTATGTCCTGGTAAAAGGTGTTCTCGACCGCCGGATCGCGTACCACCATGCCCACATGAATCAAATGCTTGCTGATGGGCAAAGGCGCCATCATCGGGGCCTTCCCTGTTCGCTGCACAAACTCAACGGGATTTCCTTCAGGGTCCTTGACGGCAAACTCCAATCCGCCGCCGTAAGCTTCGCCACACTTATCCGGAACCTTGACGCCCTTCGCCTTGAGGTACTTCCGCAGAGCCTCAGCATCGGTGGTGGCAAATGCAAAGTGATCCAGTCGGCTGTCTCGCTCGGCTGGACCGGTAAGGGTTTCCACGTTCTGAGTCGCGCTGACCGGGTAAGTGTAAGCCGTGTCGCCGCCCATGGAAACGCGCGTGAAGCCCAGAAGTTTCCCGTAGAACTTGTCAGCGTCTGCCTGGTTGCTGACGAGGAAAGCAACGTGGTCAATGCCGGTAATCGGTGGTCTTGAGTTTTGTCCATTCATGAAAGTTGAACCTGTTGCTGCGGCCAAAATCGCGACACCAAGTACGCGAACGAAATGACTGTGACGAATTTCCGACATGAAGAAACACCCCGCGCCATTGTCAAGCAGCCAATACCAACGCGCAAGTGCCACTTTACTTTTCCGCGGATTTCGACTGCGCCTTCTCCAGTGCGGGCACGGTTTCCACCGGGATCCAGAAAGTGAATGCCGTTCCCTGCTCCGGCCTGCTGCTCAACTCGATGGCACCGCCATGCGCGGTTACGATGGCGCGCGCAATTGCCAATCCCATTCCCGTTCCCTGCACTCGCTTGCGCAGGCCGCGCCCGCGGTAAAACTTGTCGAAGATAAAAGGACGATCGGCTTCATCAATTCCATGGCCCTCATCCGCCACGCTCACGGAAAGGCGAGTGTCCTCAAGTTCGGCGCTCACGTGGATAGCTGTTCGGGGCGGCGAATACTTGGCGGCGTTCTCAATCAGATGTCGAATCACACGGCGAACCAATTCCCGATCAAACAGCAGCGGCGGGATACTGTCCACTCCTTCAACGACGACACTGTGATCTCCGAGCACAGGCCGGGAATCTTCCAGAACTTGTTCGAAGACATCCGCGACGCTCTGAACCTTCCTGTTTACCTTGATCCCCTGCGCATCCAGCTGCGCCATTTCCATCGCTTGCCCAATCAGGCGATCCAGTCTCGCACTCTCTTCGTCCACAATCGCGATCATTTCTTCTCGCTCACTCTCCGCCAACGAGGACTGGCTCGAGAGGCTTGTTGCCGCTGCCCGGATGGCCGTGAGAGGCGTGCGAAGTTCGTGGGTTACAGAATCGAGCAGCGCAGTGCGAAGGCGTTCGTTCTCTCGCGCAGCCTCAATGCGGCTGAATCGTTCAACTGCGCTGGCACGTTCGACTGCAATTGCCACCAGCCCTCCAATGGCAACGTACATGCCATCGGAATAATTCTCTTCGCGCATGGCCAGCGCCCCCACAGATCGAAGGCCCAGCATCAGCGGCACCAGTCGGATGCCGGGCATTGCACTCTTGCCTGCCTCGGCAGAACCCGCCGCAAGTTGAAGCTCCGTCATCGAGACAACTTCGTCGGTTGGATCGGAATAATATGCAGTCTTCTGACCCTGGACGAAGAGCGCCGCCGACCGAAGATGAAAGACACTGGCAATCAGCCGCGGCACATTCCGCGCCAGCTCAGAGAGATCGTCCTGCAACAACATCTGCTGGCTGAACTCGTAAAGACGCTCGACTTCTTCGCGGCGCTGTTCAGAAAGCACTCCCTGCGTATGTTCGCGTTCGGCCAGGCGGCTGACGATGAGGCTGGCGCCCAGGAACGCAATCAGGGCAATCCAGTTCTGCGGATCGGCAATCGTAAACGTGCCAAATGGCGGCAGAAAAAAGAAGTTATAAAGCAGCGCGCACAGAAGCGAGAGGTAAATGGAATAGAAAAGCTGCCAGCGGGAAGCGACGACCATCACAAGGACGATAAAAGTCAGAGCCACCGTTGTCTGGTTTACGTGAAGAACCAGCCGATAAAGCGCGGTAACGGCGAAGGCCGCAACCGTGACCAGAACGCCGCGAAAAATCTTTCTGCCGGGATTGTCGAAGACGACCATTTCTGCGCCGATGATACTCGAACTCACGCTGCGATGAATGCGATGCTGTATTGTGGTGACGGAAATATTTGGCGATGGCAGAGAGAATCCTCGTTCTGGACGATGAAACACAAATCACCCGGGTGCTGCGCGCGGCGCTCACTGCGCAGGGATACGACGTTCGCATCGCCAACGATCCTGAAGAAGCACTTCTGCTATTCGAGGAGTGGGCTCCCGATCTGCTCATTACCGATCTGATGATGCCCGGACTTACCGGCGTGGATATTTGCAAAGCCGTCCGTAAAAAGCATTCCACGCCAATCCTGGTGCTATCTGTTCGCGATCAGGAACGCGCCAAGGTGGAAGCTCTTGACGCCGGCGCAGATGATTACGTCACTAAGCCATTCGGCATTCAGGAGCTGCTGGCGCGGGTTCGCGCGCATCTGCGGCGAGCTCCGGAGCGAACCACATCTGTCGTAGCGATAGGCGACTTCACCGTCGATCAGAATGCCCACACCGTCACCATCTGCGACAAGCCCGTGCATCTCACGCCGACAGAATTCGAACTGTTGGCCTACTTCGCGCAGAACGCCGGCAAAGTAGTCACCCATCGCGCATTGCTTACTGCGGTATGGGGCGCACAATCTGCGCAACAGCCGGAATATTTGCGCGTCTTTGTTGGCCAATTGCGGCGCAAGCTGGAGAGCGAAAGCGCCAAGCAATATATCCAGACCGAGCCTTGGGTCGGATATCGATTCATCCCCGAAGGCGTCCCGCAATAGGCTGAATCTAAGCAATCTTTATAACTTCCTTATAAATCTTTTACTCCGCTCTTAGTGGACAAACCATCTACTTGCTACTGAGGGTCAGGAACGCGAGCGTTCCCGGAAATACGACCTTCCGCAAACAAGAGAGGGTTCCAAATGCAAGACGTTCTCATGCTGATTTTCACTCTCGTTTTCTTCGCAGTCGCACTTCTCTATGTGCGTGCCTGCGAAAAGTTGAGGTAACACCATGACAGGCATCTCGGTTGTCGCACTCATACTCACCGTCCTTCTATTGGGCTACCTGATCGCCTCTTTGTTATACCCGGAGAAATTCTGAACATGACTGCCAACGGCTGGTTGCAGTTTGCATTATTCTTTGGCGTTTTACTGGCGCTTATGCGCCCGCTCGGCATTTACATGGCGAACGTGTTGGAAGGCAAGAAAACCTTCTTAACTGGAGTTTTGCGCCCGGTTGAACGGCTGATCTATCGCGCTTGTGGTGTCGATTCTGCCCACGAGATGAAGTGGCAGGAATACACATTTGCCATGCTGCTCTTTAGCGGCGTTTCGCTGCTGCTGACCTACGTGGTGGAACGCGCTCAGCATATGCTTCCGTGGAATCCACAAGGACTCACCGCGGTTGCACCCGATCTCGCCTGGAACACGGCCGCCTCATTCACAACCAACACCAACTGGCAGTCGTACGTTCCAGAAGCAACGATGAGCTACCTGACGCAGATGCTCGGGCTTGCGTATCACAACTTCGGCAGCGCCGCGTCTGGCATTGCGATCGCGATGGTTATCATCCGCGGCATCGCGCGTAAACAGTCAGCGACCATTGGCAATTTCTGGGTCGATATGACGCGCTGCTTCCTGTACATCCTGCTGCCCATCTGTCTGATTTATGCGCCAATACTCATTTCGCAAGGCGTGATCCAGAACATGAAGCCTTACACCGTGGCTGCTCCGCTCGAGGCACCCAACCAGGCACAGACAATCGCCCAGGGCCCCGTCGCCTCGCAGGAAGCTATCAAGATGCTGGGAACGAACGGCGGCGGATTCTTCAATGCCAACAGCGCTCATCCTTTCGAGAATCCCACGCCATTTTCAAACTTCCTGCAGATGCTTTCCATCTTCCTCATCCCAGCGGCGCTGACTGTAACGCTGGGCCGTCTGACGGGCTCTCCCGGTCATGGCTGGGCGGTCTTTGCGAGCATGGCAATACTGTTTATCGCGGGCTTTCTCGTAGTGTATTGGGCCGAGGCGCAACCGCATCCGCTCCTGCACAACGTCGCTCAGCAGCAATCCTCGCTCGCTCCCGGCGGAAACATGGAAGGCAAGGAAGTTCGATTCGGAATTTCCCAGTCCGCTCTCTTCGCGACGATTACGACCGACGCAAGTTGCGGCGCCGTGAATGGGATGCATGACTCCTTCACGCCGCTCGGCGGCATGGTGGTGCTTACCAACATCATGCTTGGCGAAATTGTCTTCGGCGGCGTTGGATCGGGCATGTATGGAATGCTGATCTTCGTGGTGCTCGCCGTGTTTATCGCGGGGCTCATGGTGGGACGAACGCCGGAATACCTCGGCAAGAAGATTGACGCATACGACGTGAAGATGTCCATGCTCTATGTGCTCATCTTTCCATTCCTAATTTTGGTGATGACCGCAATTTCCGTGTTGTCTCCGCAGTGGGGGCTTAGCAGTTTGAACAATGCGGGACCTCATGGCCTGTCGGAAATTCTTTACGCCTACACGTCCGCCACAGGCAACAACGGCTCGGCGTTCGCAGGCCTGAATGCAAACACGCATTGGTACAACATCTCGCTCGGCTTCACCATGTTGATCGGTCGATTCCTGATGATGGTGCCTGTGCTGGCGTTGGCAGGCAATCTCGCGCAGAAGAAAAGTGTTCCGCCTTCACCGGGAACTTTCCCCGTGAACTCAACCCTGTTCACCGTGCTTCTCGTTGGCGTGATCTTGATCCTGGGTGCCCTTACATTCTTCCCTGCACTCAGCCTCGGCCCCATTCTTGAGCATCTGCTACTGCGCGCCGGTCAACTGTTCTAGCCCCAGGAGAAAGTCAATGATCGAAAAGACCAGTCTTTGGAATACTGCGATTTTGCGCCAGGCGGCGATCGAGGCCTTCACCAAGCTCGATCCCCGCAAGATGGTCAAGAATCCCGTGATGTTCGTTGTAGAGGTGGGCAGCGTTCTCACCACCGTTTTGCTGATTCACGACGCCGTGCAGCATGCGCCCGGACTCGGCTTCGACCTGCAGATTACCTTGTGGCTCTGGTTCACCGTGCTGTTCGCGAATTTTGCTGAAGCCATGGCAGAAGGCCGCGGCAAAGCGCAGGCAGATACGCTGCGAAAAGCCAAGGCCGAGACCACCGCGCATCGTCTGCGTGCAGATGGAACATTGGAAGATGTGCCAAGTTCGCTCCTCCGTCTGAATGACGTTATCCGCGTGGAAGCGATGCAGTTCATTCCCGGAGACGGCGAAGTCATCGAGGGCGTCGCCTCCGTAGACGAATCCGCGATCACCGGTGAATCTGCCCCGGTCATCCGCGAAGCCGGCGGCGATCGTTCAGCGGTCACCGGAGGAACGCGCGTCCTCTCAGACTGGATCATGGTGAGGATCACGTCGAATCCTGGAGAGACGTTTCTGGATCGCATGATTGCGCTCGTTGAAGGTGCAGAGCGGCAGAAGACACCGAATGAAATCGCGTTGAGCATTCTGCTCTCCGGTCTGACCATCGTCTTCCTGCTTGCTGTAGTCACATTGCAGCCCTTCGCAATTTATTCCAAGGCACCACAGACAGTGTTCGTGCTTGTCTCGCTGCTTGTCTGCCTGATCCCGACAACCATTGGCGGCCTGCTCTCTGCGATCGGCATTGCCGGCATGGATCGCCTCGTGCAGTACAACGTGCTTGCTATGTCTGGCCGCGCAGTGGAGGCTGCGGGCGATGTTGACACCCTGTTGCTTGATAAGACTGGCACTATCACCCTCGGCAATCGTCAGGCGACAGAGTTTTTCGCGGCACCCGGCGTGAGCGACGAACGCATCGCCGACGCTGCACAGCTCGCATCGCTCTCCGACGAAACTCCCGAAGGTCGATCCATCGTCGTGCTGGCGAAGGAGAAGTACAACCTCCGCGGGCGTGATCTGAACGCAATGCACGCCGAGTTTGTTGCGTTCACAGCGCAAACACGCATGTCGGGAGTGAATCTGCCCGGCAGCATCATTCGTAAAGGCTCCGCCGACGCGATTCATCGCTTCCTGGAAGAGCAGGGCTCAGGACTGCCCATTCGCGTTCGCGAAAAAGTGGAAGAGATCGCACGCATGGGAGGAACGCCGCTGGTCGTCACTGAGAACAGCACCGCGTTAGGCGTCATTTATCTCAAAGACATCGTGAAGGGCGGACTCAAGGATCGCCTTGCGCGGCTGCGGGCAATGGGCATTCGCACCATCATGATCACCGGCGACAATCCACTGACGGCTGCGGTCATCGCGCGCGAAGCGGGAGTAGATGACTTTCTAGCCGAAGCCAAGCCAAAGGACAAGATGGACCTGATCCGTCGCGAGCAGGCAAAAGGCAAGCTCGTGGCGATGACGGGCGACGGCACCAACGACGCACCGGCGCTGGCTCAGGCAGATGTCGGCGTTGCCATGAACTCCGGCACGCAGGCCGCAAAAGAAGCTGGCAACATGGTGGATTTGGATTCCAATCCCACCAAGCTCATCGAGATTGTGGAGATCGGCAAACAGTTGCTGATGACGCGCGGCGCGCTCACAACGTTTTCCATCGCCAATGATGTGGCCAAATACTTCGCAATTATTCCTGCAATGTTCGCTGGAGTGTTTCCAGTGCTGAACGCGCTCAACATCATGCACCTCAAAACTCCGCACTCCGCCATCTTGTCGGCTGTCATTTTCAACGCCCTCATCATCATTGCTCTGGTTCCACTGGCATTGAAGGGCGTGAAGTATGAGCCGAAATCCGCGCAGGCACTCTTGCGGCGCAACCTGGTCATTTACGGCATCGGCGGAGTTATCGTGCCCTTCGTCGGCATCAAGCTCATCGATGTTTTACTTACCAGCCTGCATCTGGCCTGAAAGGGATTTATGTTCAAGGATCAACTTCTCGTTTCCATCCGCTTCACTCTGGTCACCGCGATTCTACTGGGCATTGGCTACCCTCTAGTTGTCACCGGATTCGCGCACGTCACTATGCGCGATAAAGCCGAAGGTCAACTCATCACGCAGAATGGAAAAGTGATCGGCTCCCGCATCCTGGCGCAGAATTTCACCAGCGACAAGTATTTTCACCCTCGCCCATCCGCTGCCGGAAACGGTTACGACGCCACAGCGTCGGGGGGATCGAACTTCGCACAGTCAAATCAGAAGCTCGTCACGCGCATACAAGCGGACGTTGCCAGGATTTCGGACAAAGGAGGCAATCCAGTACCAATCGATCTCGTCACAACATCTGGCTCAGGTTTAGACCCGGATATCACACCCGCTGGGGCTCTTTACCAGGTTGCGCGTGTTGCGGCGGCTCGCGGCTTCACCAACGAAGAAGTACACAAACTGGTGGATGAACACATTACGGATCGACAGTTCGGTGTACTGGGGGAAGCCCGCGTGAACGTGCTGGAGTTAAATCTCGCGCTCGATCAACTTCACAAATGACCTTGCCTCCCCCGATGGGGATTCTTGCGGCCGCCGGATAGCTCCACTGGTGGCCGCACCTTTTTAAATTTCCCAGACAGTCGAAGCGGAAGGACCGTTCGCAGAGGATTCAGCCGCGTCTCCATTGCGTTCAGGATTGATCATCGTGCTATCCCGAATCACGAGTTGCGGTTTGATCCTGTATTCGGCACCCTCTTGCTCTTCTTTCGTGTCCTCGCGATAGAGCGCATGAAAGGCGCGTTCGGCAATTTCCTGCCTCGACAGCCGGACCGTGGTGAGCGTGGGATGGAGAAAAGAACAGAGATCAATGTCGTCGAATCCAGCGACGGAAATATCTTCGGGCACCCGAAGGCCGTGTTGGTGAATTGCGCCAATCGCTCCAATAGCGGTCAGGTCGTTTGAGCCCACCACCGCCGTCGGATAGGGTTTGCTTTCGAGCATGCGCGCCATCGCCAGGTGCCCGCCATCCGGACGGTGATTTGCTTCCTGGATCCATTCTGGACGGATTTCGATTCCGTATTTCTCAGCCGATGCGAGAAAGGCGTCGCGGCGGACTTGTGCGGACTGCAAATACATCGGTCCGGTTATATATGCAATTCGCTCATGTCCTAAGGACGAAAGATGTTCCACCACAGCACCAATCCCCATCGCGTAATCGACAAGGATGTTGCTGACCCCTTTCGCCACCACGCCGGTATCCAGAAAGACTATTGGAATCTGACGGCTGTTTAGCCGGTTGATCAGGTGCGAATCCATCTCCGAAGTCATGATGGCCACACCATCCACTTTGCGTTCCAACATCCGTTGTACGCAGAGTTCGGTGCGCTCGGAACTGTAGCCCGTGTTCGCGACAATCACGTCTTGCCCGTGAGTAACGGCAACGTCTTCAAAGCTCTTTACCAGGTCAGGGAAAAATGGATTGGTGATGTCGGAGATGATCAGGCCAAAAAGCCGGCTTCGTCCGGAGCCGAGAGCGCGGGCATTTGTATTGGGATAGTAATTCAGGTCGGCGATGGCAAGCCGAACCCGTTCCGCCGTTTCAGGCGAAACCTTGTCTGAGCCGTTGATTGTGCGCGAGACTGTCGCGGTCGAGACGTTAGCCTTCCTGGCTACCTCTCGAATATTCATACGGCTCCCTGGGCAAGGAATAGAAATGCTGAGCGCAGTCTATGAGATAAATGCTGAAGAAACAACCGGTTTCATTTGCGCGTGGGTAACTCAACGATTTTGACTGTCGTCCGGGCAGCCTTAGTGGTAGCCTTTTTCCACGCTGCGACCGAGGACATGGCCCTCCGAAGGCCGTCCGAACGCCCTCCAGCGGCGTTTTCAGTCCAGAAACCGGTATCGCCCGAACGCTTCCAGCAGAGGAGGTGCTATGCTCCGACGTTTTCCTCGCCTGAACCAAATCCTTCAAAAGCTCCTTCGCCGCGATCCTGAACCGCAGGATCCCTACGCCTATGTTGGCGTTCCGCTGCGCAAAGGCCCGTCCGGCCGATCCGCGGCGATAGCCCTGGTTGAGCCGGACGAGCCATCGAGAACAATGCTCTTTGGCTGGAGGAAATGACATCATCAAATTCGAATCACTATCACAGTCTCTAGTGATCCGAAACACATCCGACAGTTTCCCAAGGTGGGATTCTTTGCCAAGACAGGGAGATCCATATGTTGGAACCTGGCAGCCATCGATGGAGTAAGCCGGCTTCAATCCTCGTTGCGACCGATCTCGGGGACATTGACCGGCTTTTTCCCATTGCTCTCGAGCAGGCTCGGGACAGTAGAGCGCGCCTGTTCATACTCCATGTCCTGACCGCCACGAACTCCGTGGTCGTGGATCCCGGCGGCCTTCCCTATTACAACCCCACGGAAGCAATTGACTATGCCGAGAAGTTTCTGGCGTCTTACTGTGCCGAGGCACGTCAGGCCAGCGTCCAGTGCGAAGTTCTGGTCCGCGAAGGTGCGGCTTCGCAACAGATTCTGTCCGTCGTCCGGCAACGGCAAATTGACCGGATTCTCCTTGGCACGCGGAGCCGAGGCAAGTGGGGGAAACTGCTTCTGGGTTCCGTAGCAGAGCAAGTGCTGCGTTCAGTGCCGGTCCCGGTGCTCACCTTGGGACCTGAAGCTCATACTGGCGATGCTGCAGTCGATAGTCCCATGACCATCCTGCACGCAACGTCGCTGAGTAAGGCTTCCCACGCAAGCGCAGCACTTGCTTGTGAAATTGCACGCACATCGCGCGCCAGATTGCTGATGATGCACGTTCTCGCACCCTCACGCAGCGGCGTTGTTCCTCAGGAAACAATCCTTCGTGCTGACCGCGCACTATCCGAGCTTATCCCGGCTGATCTTGCTTGCCAGTGTTCCTGCGCGACCAGGATTGCGAAGGGAAATGTGGCGATAGAGATTCTGGCGGAAGCATCGAAATCGAAGGCCGGGCTGATTATCCTGGGGGCTGCGCACAGCTCACCCATCAATGCCTTGGCGCGGGAAGGAACCGTGTACCGCGTTTTGGCGCACGCGCATTGCCCGGTTTTAACACTCCGGGAACCAGACATCGCTACGGAAAATAAGTCTCAGACGGAAGGGCTCGCGCTGCACGAATCCTGACGATTAGGCCGTCAGCTTCTCGAGTTCGGCAGGTTTGAGAATCGTGAGTGCGGTACCGCGAATACTGATCAGTTGACTGCGGCGAAACTGGTTCAACAGCCGCGTCACCGTCTCGCGCGAAGTTCCTGCCATGTTGGCAATCTCTTCATGCGTCAGCGCCATGGTGAAGCGAATTTCCGGCTTCCCGCATGAGACCGAGTTGCCCCAGTCCAAAAGCAGTCTCGCCAATCGTCCCGCAGCGGAACCAGACAATGCCAACCGCTTCGCGTCATGGAACACTGTGAGGTATTCACTGGAAAGCGACTGCGCTGCATGCATGCTTGCGATTCCATGCTTGCCTAGAAAATCGACGAATTCCTGCTTGCGAATCGCTTTCACCTGGCAAGGTTCAATCGCTTCCGACGTAACCTCGTAGGGAACATTGGCCAGCACCGCGCTTAGTCCAAGCACGTCGCCGGGGCCTGCGATCTTCAAAATCATGGTCTTGCCGTCGCGGGAAGTGGAAGAGATCTTTGCCTGCCCACTGCACATCACAAAAACGTTGCGGGCCGCGTCTCCCTCGGTAAACAACTTGGCTCCACGCGCGTGATTCATCTGTATGCCGATAGCGTCAAAGTCCTTGAGCGCTTCAGGCGTGAGATTACAGAACATACGCAACGCGCGATGCTCGCAATTCAGGCAATCTTCAGTAGCGTGATGACTTTGTGGGGAAGCCATAGTTATACGTCGAGGAATTCTTCATCAGTATAACGCAGTTGTCACCTGTGAAGAACTAGACGCTTTTCAAAGACTTCCGACGGCATTTTGAATCAGAAACTGTTCTCATTGCTTCTGATTGAGTAGCATCCATTGTCAAAATCGAAATCGCTCGCCGTTTTGATGGCCGCTGCTGCAAACATATCAATCCAAGGCACTTACACTGTAAAGTACTTAGCTTTCGCTCTCCGTATGCCGTGTGCGTGTCTTGCGTTGCACATAAACCGAACCATACGCGCGTGAGACTTCTCGGCCCAGTTCTTCCAGCAGGTGCATGCGCAGAGGGCTGTATTCCTGGAAAGCCGCACGCAGAGTAACCATCGGAAACAGCAGAGCTGTCGCGTCAGTCGTCGCCTGTAAAGAGTAATTATGGCCGCCGTCGCCCAGAACCGCGGCTAGTTCCACGAGATCTCCCGGATGCAAAATACCAAGGTTTACCCGCTTGTCGCGCCGGTACGAGGACCGGCAGAACTCCCCCGCGAGCAGGAGGTATAGCCCCTCACATTCGGCACCCTGGCTAAACAGCAGGTCGCCCGCCTTGTAGTCTCGCCGTTCGGAAGACGCACCCAGCCTCTGTTCCAGCGAGCCGGGACAAGCGAGCAATTCCGTCAACGGCCTTGGGGTGACGGCACTGTTACTGGCCCGATCATTTTTGCTCAGCATGAATCCCTTTCTTGCGTCAGGAAACGGCTACCGGAAAATGAGATTCAGTTGCCAGCTGACCCCCGAGAAACATCAGGCGAAAGCCGAAATACAGTGCGTAAAGTCCGATTGCGCGAGTCGCCATGGCTTCCGTTCCCAGCGCTCCCACCACTAGCAGGACTCCAAAAATCACAAATAAAAAGCTCGAAATCAGCAGTAAATTGCGTTGACGATGGTGCCTGTTCAAGCCGGGCAGCATCGCCAGTGCGAAAGCCGTCATCACCATCGCGTGCGCGGCGGCCATCATCGCCAGTTGGCACATGGTGACGCGTGGCGTCAGCAAGATCGCCAGTCCCATCCCTATACCGATAATGCCCGGCACCCACCACATCAAAGCGCCCCTCAGCCTGCGCTCATGAGCTGTCACATCCAGAGCAATTACCAGGTCAAGAAGGCCGGCGGCCACTAGAACAAATCCAGTGCTCAACAACAGGACTACGGCGATGAAGGTGCCCAGAACGCGGTCCTCTAACATTGGCCTCAAGCCCACCAGCCCCAGACCGAGCAACAGAGTAAGGCCGCCGTGTACGAAACAAATCCAACGGTGCCTCATCAGTTGCTTTAACATGCCGCTACCACCGCGCTTCCGTCCGGAGCAAGCTCTTCTTCACCCACTTCTGCGGGAGGGACAAACAACACCGGTGTCCTGGCGCGCGTAATGACTTCGTAGGCAGTTCCATGCTTCGTTTTGCTGCGACTCTCCCTGTTCACAGGCAAGACGATCAAAGTTACAGCGTTTTCCGCGGCAACCGCGGTAATCACGTCGGCGGGATCCCCGTCTCTCACGATGCAGCCAATCTGGATATTTTCTTCCACCATCCCAGCGGCAAGCTTTGCCGAAGCTGCGCAGGGATCAACGCCCGCCGCCACCTCTTCCGGGGTCCGTGCGTGCAGTAGGATGATGCTGCTGGCGAGGTGCTTCGCCAGCGACTCCGCGACAGCAAGAGCCTTCTTCGCGTCCGAACCTTGTTCCAGTGGAACCAGAATCGCTCCGCCGCCGAGTCCTGCCATGTTCGCGCTCACCACGTCCGCAGCCACTGCCATTACCGGGCAAGGCGCCAACCGAACCAGTTGCTCCGCGACCGTGCCTACAACCATGGGACCAAGCCCTTTGGCTCCCCGCGTGCCCAGCACCACGAGGTCAGCCTTGTGCTGCTCAACCACCTGCAGAAGCAGATTTGTCACAACGCCTTGTCGGACTTCGGAGTGGCTTGGAATGCCCGCTGCCAGAAACTGGTCAGCCAGGCGGCTCATCTCACCTCGTGCGGTTTGGTTCATTTCGTCGAGCAGATGGCTCGGTATGTCAGTGAAATTGGCATACGAGACAGGATCGATTACGTGCGCAAGCACCACCCGCGCCCCGTAAGCGCTCGCCAACAGGCGCGCATACCGAAGCGCGGCAGAGGACGTATGAGACAGATCGGTGGCAACAACAATTGTCTTCAGCTGAGCAGACGCGATGTGAGACATAGGGCACCTCTACAGATCATTCGAGTGTGAGACTTGAAGACGCAGGTCACAGTGATAGGATTCACGTCTGCATGTGACTCACATCACAGGGCTAATTTGTAACCACGGCACGGCGCATCGACAGGCCTCTGCAGCTTTACAGTGATCTATCTGCTTCTGTAGGCTGAACCGAACCCTGGAGTCACTTATCGTGCGTATTCAATCGATTTTCCTGACATGCCTGATGTCTGCTTCGCTGTGCTCGCCATTTGTCAGAGCACAAGGCCCCGTACCCGTTAGTCCCGCTATTGAGCAAAAGGCCGATGCCATGCTCGCCAAAATGACCCTTGAACAAAAGATCGACTTAATCGGCGGCGAGGACTGGATGTACATCCGCGCGGTACCGGATGCCGGCTTTCCACGGCTGAAAATGTCCGACGGCCCGATGGGCATTCGCACGTGGGGACCATCAACTGCGTATCCCGCGGGAATCGGAATGGCAGCGGCCTGGGACCCGGCGCTCGCGGGAAGGATCGGCAACGCGATCGCCCATGACGCCCGCGCACGCGGCGTCAACTTTCTGCTTGGCCCCGGCGTAAATATCTACCTCTCGCCCATGAATGGCCGCAATTTCGAATATTTCGGAGAAGACCCCTACCTGACTTCGCGCGTGGCTGTCGGCTACATCAAGGGCGTGCAGAGCCAGGGCGTAATCGCCACGGTGAAACACTTCGCCGCCAATAACCAGGAATATGACCGTCACAACGTCAGCTCCGATGTCGACGAACGCACCTTGCGAGAGATCTTCCTGCCGGCATTTGAAGCCGCCGTCAAGGAGGCGAACGTCGGCTCTGTGATGGATTCATACAACCTGCTGAATGGAGTCCACGCCTCCCAGAGCAAGTACCTCAATATCGATATTCTTCGTAAGACATGGGGATTCCAGGGAATCGTGATGTCGGACTGGATCTCCACCTACGACGGTGTTGGAGCGGCCAACGGTGGTCTGGACATCGAGATGCCGAGCGGCGAGTTCATGAACCGCAAGGCCCTGCTGCCCGCCATTAAGGACGGAAGGGTAACGACGGCAACCATTGACGAGAAGGTTCGCCACATCTTCATTACCGCTCTACGCTTCAATTTCCTCGATCGCCCCCAACTCGATCTCAACGAATCCCTGTTGAACCAGACAGGCCGTGCAACAGCACTCGAAGGTGCGCGCGAGGGCATAACGCTTCTTAAAAATGAAGGTGCCGTTCTTCCTCTCAGCACCGACAAAGTGAAGACAATCGCCGTGCTCGGACCTGATGCCTGGCCAGCGGTAGCAGGTGCCGGTGGAAGTTCTACCGTGACGACGTTTCAATCTGTCAGCATTCTTACCGGGCTGAGCAATTACACCGCGGGAAAAGTAAACGTGCTTTACGCGCGTGGACTTCCCACGGTAGACGAAATTGTGTCGCAGACGAAGTACGACTCCCCCGTTAAGGTGGAGAAATTCGCGAACAACAAGTTCACAGGCGAGTCGAAGTCCAGCACGACGAATCGCATTGTTACAGGGCCTCCGGGAGACTGGACGCCGAACCTTCCGATACAGACATCCGCCCGCTTCACCACAAGCTACAAGCCTGAAAAGAGCGGCGACTATATGTTCGTCGCATCCGCTTCCGGCTTCGATAACTACAAGCTCATGATCAACGGCAAGCAGGTCGCGCAACAGGAACCCCGCGAAGGACAAGCGCCGCAGACCGCGATCGTCTCCCTGGTTGGTGGCAAGCCTGCATCCATCCAATTGGATTACGTGGGCGATGCTGCCACGCCGCACATCAGCCTTGGCATTCGCAGCATGGACGATCTGCTGAGGCCCGAAGCCAAGCAACTCGCGAGCATGGCTGACGCCGTTGTGATCGCAGCCGGCTACACCGACTCTACTGAGAGCGAAGGCTCTGACCGCACCTTCGCGCTGCCATGGGGACAGGAATTGCTCATCAAGACAATTGCGGCGGCGAATAAAAACACAATCGTCACTATTACCGCCGGCGGTGCTGTCGATATGCGTAACTGGATCGATAGCGTGCCTGCACTGCTCCACAACTGGTATCCCGGGCAGGAAGGCGGCACGGCACTCGCCGAAATCATCTTCGGTGCGCGCAATCCGGAAGGTAAGCTGCCGGCGACGTTTGATCGTTCATGGGAAGAAAATCCCGTTCACGATAGTTACTATTCCAAGATCGCCGCCGATGGCGTTCCGCATGTGAAATACACGCAGGGACTGTTCTACGGCTATCGCTACTACACCAGCCAGAATAAGAAGCCGCTCTTCCCGTTTGGCTTCGGACTCTCGTACACGAACTTTGCCTTCTCGAATCTCGCCGTAAGCCCCGCCAGCGCAAAGGCCGGGGACGAGGTGAGCGTCTCCTTTGACCTAGCAAACACCGGCAGCCGCGATGGCGCGGAAGTAGCCCAACTCTATGTTGGCGATCCTTCTGCGACCGTGAAGAGACCCGTGATGGAATTGAAGGGATTTGAGAAGGTTAGGCTAGCTGCGGGAGAGAAGAAGCACGTCACTCTCAAGCTGAATAACCGCTCCTTCGCATACTTCGACGAAGCGTCTCACGATTGGAAGATCGATCCCGGCAAGTTCACGATCTCCGTCGGGGACTCTTCCGAGAATCTCCCGCTGAAGGGCGATCTCACGCTGACGAAATAAACGACCAAACAAAACCGATGCCCGGCCTCCTTAAGGGTAGCCGGGCATTTTTCATTTGGTAGCTCGCGAAAAATCAGGCAGCTTTGCTGACTGCAGAGCCTCGGAAGAACCAGGCAACAATCAGCCCCAACACGATCATCATGGGAAGTTCGTAGATGATCTGCCGCAACACCGTGCCTGCGCTCCACGGCTGGATGGCATAGTAGGTGAGGTAGCGGCTTACCGTTGCAATGAACCAGATCGCGATGGCATATCGCACGCCTTGCCCCACCCAGGGAGCGCTGCTCACGCCGCGCGAATACATCCACACGAAGGCCGGCGAAAAGATCAGGAAGCTGAGAATCAGGTAAACGGTATGGCTCTGCCCGTCTGCCAGATCCCGCAGCAAACCAGGATACGTCCTGTATTCCGACTGCAGAATGAATCCGTGAATTGCAAAATTGAAGAGCGAGCTGGCAATGAAAACCGCCAGCGAAGCGAGAAGGAACTTTGCCCAAGTCACAATCGTTCTCCTTGGCTCAAAAAGGTAGATAAGGGGCCCGGTTTCTGAATCCGAAAAACTGGAACGCTGGAGCGAGCAGGTGCGGGCCAGAATACTCATTTGCAGAAAATAGAGCAAGAGATAGTTCCGGAGTGCGTTCCGCGGCATCTACAACCAGCATGGTGCGCTCGTATGCAGATGCGCATATGCGCGGAGGAATCGGATGAGCTCAATTATTGGACCTGCGTGGCCGCCTCTCCCCTGGGAGGAATGGAAGGACACTGCGGACACGCTGCACATGTGGACACAAATTGTTGGTAAAGTCCGCCTCGCCTTGCATCCCTTTCGAAACCACTGGTGGAACGTGCCGCTGTACGTCAGTGCGCGCGGGCTGACGACCGAAGCAATTCCCTACAAGTCTTTGATGTTCGACGTGGAGTTCGACTTCATCGCTCATCAACTCGTCATACGAACGAGTGAAGGCCGCGGCACCGTGAGGCCTCTCCGGCCGCAATCTGTCGCTGCGTTTTACGCAGAGTTCATGAGCGATCTCAAGTCGCTGGGCATCGAGGTGTCCATCTTTGAAAAGCCCGTGGAAGTGCCGAATCCAATTCCCTTCCCGGAAGACTTCCAGCACGCCAGCTACGATCCCGAATACGCCAATCGCTTCTGGCGAGTGCTCCTCCACGCGCACGCCGTGTTCAGCCGATTCGAGACTTCCTTCATCGGCAAGGCGAGCCCCGTCCATTTCTTCTGGGGAAGTTTCGACCTCGCGGTTACGCGCTTCTCCGGCCGACCTGCTCCGCCGAGAGATGGCGCGGACCCGATCACGCGCGAGGCCTATTCTCACGAGGTGATCAGCGCAGGCTTCTGGCCGGGGAACGGCGGCTATGGCTCCGCCGCGTTCTATTGTTACGCCGCCCCCGAACCCGCGGGCTTAAGCGATCAGAAGATCCACCCGGCAAGTGCAGGCTACGATTCGAATCTCAAAGAATTCGTTTTGAAGTATGACGACGTCGTCAAATCTCGCACTCCGGAAAACGACGTACTCGAATTTGTCGAGAGCACGTATCGAGCCGCGGCAACGCTGGGCAATTGGGATACGCAATCGTTGGAACGGGCCTCATCCATAAAGTAACAACACCAGTTACGAAAAAAACAGCCGCGCTCTTCATGGAGAGGGCGGCTGTTCTTTTGCGCGGAATTTACGCGTTCTTAACTGGCTTTTCGCTTGCGCTGCGGAGACTTCCTTTGCGCAACTGCCTCGTCGCCCGTGGCGGCTGCCGGAGGCTTCTTCTCGGCACCCGTCTTTGGAGCCTCTTCCTGCCGCGCCTCAATGCTCTTCTTCAAGGCGTCCATCAGGTTAATGACCGGAGCCAGCTTACGATGTGGCTGCGCAGTGGTAACGCCTTGCCCGGCTTGCTTACTTTCCACCAGGCTCTCGACGCGCGCCTCGTACTCGTCTTTGTACTGTTCCGGTTCAAACTTGCCGGTTAGCTGCTTCATGAATTGTTCGGCCAACTGTACTTCCTGTGGCTGCAACTTCAAATCATCATCCTTGCCGTACTCCGCAATCTCGCGCACTTCCGCGTTGTAGTAGAGCGTGTGCAGCACCAGCCCCTTGTGGTACGGCCGCACCACGACTACCTGCTCTCTCTGGTTCAGAGTGACCTTTGCAATTGCAGCAACATTCAGCTGACGCATGCCTTGCAGCAAAAGTCCATACGCGCGTTTTCCGGGATCCTCCGCGACGGAGTAATACGAGGTCTGAAAGTAAATTGGATCAACATCGTCCAGCTGAACGAATTGCAGAATCTCCATCACTTCAGATGATTCCGCTTGCAGCGATTTGAGCTCTTCGTCGCCAACCAGAACGTACGTATCCTTATCGACGGGATAGCCCTTCGCCAGTTCGCTTCTCTCCACTACGCGTTCGCAGTGAGGACAGAAAATTTGCTGCTTAATGCGCGTGCCGCATTCCTTGTGGATCTGGTTGAAGCTGACATGATTTTCGCGCGCAGCCGCGAACAAACGTACCGGAACTGAAATCAGGCCAAACGATATGTATCCCTTCCATACAGTCGATGCCATGAATCTTCCTCACGCGAAAACTCGCGAATTCGTCTGGTTATCCTACGGGCAATTCGGGTTTTATGTCACTAAAAATGTGAGGCACTTACACTTAGCAGCCGTTACTTATTGATCTCCGACGGCACAGCAACATCGGCAACCGTGGCTGTATCCTGCTCCGTGGGAAGACTTTGCCGAAGGATCATGGTGGCCACATATGCAGCCCCAAAGCCATTGTCAATGTTGACTACACTCACGTTTGGCGAGCATGAATTCAGCATACCCAGCAGCGCGGCGACTCCACCAAATGCCGCTCCATAACCAATGCTGGTAGGAACCGCAATCACCGGAGCACCTACCAATCCGCCCACCACGCTGGGCAGCGCGCCTTCCATACCGGCACACACAATTACGGCTTTCGCTTTACTCAGCACATCGTGCTGCGACAACAACCGATGTAGCCCGGCCACTCCAACGTCGTAAACACGATCGACCGAGACGCCCATCGCTTCCGCGGTTACTGCCGCTTCTTCAGCAACCGGCAGATCGCTCGTGCCCGCGCAGAGCACGGCAACATGGCCCGGTATTGCTTGTGGCGAAGACTGCCGCAGAGTGATGATGCGCGCAACCTCGTGATACTCCGCAGACGCAACAAGTTTCGTGACCGCATCAAACGATCCGCGATCCGCGCGCGTCGCGATCACGTTGCCACCCGCTCGTGCCATGCGAAAAAAAATTTCTGCTACCTGGTCCGGCGTCTTGCCTGCAGCATAGATGACCTCGGGCAACCCAATTCGCAGACTGCGGTGGTGATCAATCTTTGCGAATCCCGTGTCTTCGAAAGGAAGATGAGAGAGCTGTTCGGCAGCATCGCGTGGATTGAGAATCCCGCTCCTCACCTCTTCCAATAACGTCAGCAGTGCATTTTTCGTTGTCATCGTGTGGCCTTTGTTTGCGCGGATGCCCTTTCCAGCGTTGCCGCTCCCAACGCTGCCTGCATCACCAGTTTCACCGGTACGCCGTGCTCTTCCGCCAACAATCTACAGTCCTCGTATTCCGGAGCGAAGTTATATTCCACGCCGTCGAACGATCCCGTCTTAATTCGGACGCGTCCGTAAACCGTCTCCACCTCGGCCCATCCACGGTCGAGACAGACCCGTTCATCGCGCCGAATACGGTAACCCAGTGTTGTCGTCTCTTTCAGAATCAGCTTTCCGAATGCCTCTTCCTTGTCCGGTTCAACCAGCAGCGTCACCAAGGTTCCCAGGCGGCCCTTCTTCATCGTCACAGGTGTGGACATCACATCGAGAGCGCCCTGCTCAAGCGCGAGTTGAAGAAAATGCGCGAGCACCTGCGGACTCTGGTCGTCAATCGCACACTCCAACACGCTCACCGTCTGTCGAGGCATCATCGCTTCGGCGTTTGCTTCGCCAATGCTGAGTCGCACAACATTCGGAAATCTTTCAGGATTGCGATTGCCAGCACCGTAACCAATGGAGCTGCCCTGCATATGCGGCCGCTCTCCGAAACTGCACTTCAGCGCGCGTAAAAGAGCTGCGCCTGTCGGTGTCACCAACTCCATCGCGATACCAGACGAGTACGTCGGCAAACCCTTCAGCAACTCTGCGGTTGCCGGTGCAGGAACCGGAAAGCGCCCATGTGCGCACTCCACCGAACCACCACCAACGTTCAGTGGAGAACAGACCCATCGGTCAGCTCCAATTTCCGTCAGCCCCACGGCGTTGCAAACGATGTCCACGATGGCATCGACCGCGCCAACTTCATGGAAGTGAATTTTCTCTTCCGGCACGCCATGAATCTTCGACTCGGCGGCAGCCAACAATCGGAACGCGTCTTTCGCAAGCCGAGTCGCAGCACTGCTAATGCCCGCATTGTCGATGAGCGTAAGAATCTCGGCGAGGTGCCGCCCATGAGTGTGGTTATGTGAGTTTTCGTCCGTGTGTGCCGCAGCGTGAGGCTCAATGTGCAGGTGCGTATGCGCATCATGGCTGTGCGAATGCCCGTGAGCGGCGGAATCTACGTGAGCATGATCGACGTGGCCCGACGAGACGTTCTCAGCCAACTCTCCATCTACCAGCACATCTACTTTCGTGGCCTGGATGCCGCTGCGATTCACCTGCGAGAAGCGAAGACTCGCGCCTAATCCCAACGCTTCCGTTGTCTTCTCGAGGGTGGTCTTTGAAACTCCCGCGTCGATAAGAGCACCCAGCAGCATGTCTCCGCTTATGCCGGCGAAGCATTCGATATATGCGATCTTCATGCGCGAGTCTTGCTCCCCTGTGCGATTTCATCGGAAGACTGCTGGCGAGTACTCGTCAGGACTTCGATAGGCAGTATTTCGTTCATCGATCCCGAGCGGTATCCTTCGCAGTCGACTGCAACGTACTGAAAGCCCGCAGCCTTCACTGCAGCAGAAATCTCTTTCAATTTCTTCACGTCCAATGCCTTCGACATCTCTTCTTCCGCAATTTCGATGCGCGCTATCGAACCGTGGTGACGCACGCGAAACCGCCGAAATCCCAGCCGCTTCATCGCGGCTTCTGCATCCTCAATGTTGCGCAACACCTCAGGCGTTACCCGGCGGCCATATTCCACGCGCGACGAAAGGCACGCCGATGCAGGCTTGTCCCACAACCGCAGCCCAGCAGCCTGCGCTAATGCGCGAACATCCTGCTTTGTCATCCCCGCGTCGGCCAGCGGCGCAATCACTCCATGCTCGCGAGCGGCCCGCTGTCCCGGGCGGAAATCCTGGTTGTCATCGAGATTCAATCCATACGCGATCGCCAAAAAATCGGTGCCCGCTAGCTCACGCTTAAGCACGTCGAACAATTCACTCTTGCAGTGGAAGCAGCGATCGGAACCGTTGACCGCGTAAGCTTCATTTTCCAATTCGTTGGTTACAACAATGCGGAGGGGAATGCCGTTCTCTGCTGCGAATCGTTGTGCATCTTCGCACTCACTGCGAGGCAGGCTGGCAGAATCAGCAAGCACAGCGATCATTCGATCGCCGAGAACGCGGCTGGCTTCGTAGGCGAGATATGCCGAGTCGATTCCACCGGAATAGGCGACCATCATGCCGCCCACTTCTCTCAACCGATCTTCAAGCACCTGCTTCTTTTCTTCCAGCGTCATACCCAACCCTATGTTCCCTGTCCCCAATTATCCCAGCCATTGCGGATTGTGGGCCGTACCGTCAAAATTCGGGGAATTCTTGTACTTCTCCAACGCGCCATTTGCCGCTTCTGTGGAAGTGCGTGCCAGCAATTCTTTGATCTCCGCCTGGCTCAACGGCTGGAAGTTGCGAACCAATCCCAGCGCCTGGTCCAGAATCGCAATCGAATCGCATCCCGTAATCACGCAATCGACTTTTTGGCTCATCGCGTAGTGCAGGCACTCCACCGGTTTGACGGTCTTGCTCTGCACGAAGACCCCGCCGCCTATGCTCTTCATCCCGAGAATCCCCATCTTCAGTCGAGATGCAACCGGAATTACCTGCCCGGCAAAGCTGTCGTACTGAGCATCCATCACATTCACCGGCATTTGCACCGTGTCGAAGGTGTAGTTGTGCTTCGTCGCTGTTTCAATCATATGCAGGTGCATCGCCGGACTCTTGTGTCCCGTGAATCCGATGAAGCGCACCTTCCCCGCCTTGCGTGCTTTCTCCAGCGTCTCCATCGCTCCGCCGGTTGCGAAAACCCGCTCCGGATCGTTCATGCGAATCACTTCATGAACCTGAATCAGATCGATGTGATCAGTTTGCAGCCGCGTTAAAGATTCGTCCAGTTGCCGTTGCGCCTCGACGGCGGTTCGACCGTCGATTTTGGTCATCAGGAACGCCTTCTGCCGATAGCCATCGCGGAGTGCCCTCCCCATCCGGCGTTCGCTTTCTCCATCGTTATAGTCCCAGCAGTTGTCGAGAAAGTTGATGCCGGAGTCGAGTGCGGTGCGCACAATCCGAATGCCTAAGTCCTCGGCAACGCTTTTCGATCCAATGTGGAAGCCGCCAACTCCCACGATCGAGACTTGCGCGCCTGTTCGCCCGAGTGTTCTGCGAGGGACCTCACCCGTGGCTGCGAATGCCTGTTGAGGGGCCCCAACGACGCTCGCGAAAGCGGCGCCGGCCGCTGACTTGAGAAACTCTCTTCTCTCCATGGCCACTCCTCACGTTTCATTGCTCCAATTGTAAGTAGGAGCTCCAAAACCGCTCTTCCATGTGACGTTTCGTCCCCGGTAACAGTCTTAAAGTGGAGAAGTTAGTCGTAGGTTTTGATTCCGACAGCCCGGCTTTGGATGGCACTTTTCGAATTGAACTGGCAAAGTTCGTTTTCACACCTTAGTTGTAAGTAGTTCTCGCAGCAAAGGTAAGTGTCAAACCGCCTCCATCGCCGTACGATAGAATCGTAGTGGAATTGGACAAGTTCTCTCATTCCGCAACTTTAAGTTCGCTGCATCACATCAAGGGTCTGCAACCGGGACCCTGAATGCAAACCCAATGATAAATGGCAAGCGCATCGTCGTCGTCCTCCCCGCTTACAACGCAGAGTCGACTCTGGCCGCAACCGTCCGGGAGATTCCCGAAATCGTGGATGAAACGATCTTGGTCGATGACCAAAGCACCGACGGCACCGTTCAGCTTGCACGCAAACTAGGTCTAAGCGTCGCTGTGCACGACCGCAACCAGGGATACGGCGGAAATCAGAAGACCTGCTACGCCAAGGCGCTTGATTGGGGAGCGGATGTAGTCGTCATGAACCACCCCGACTACCAGTATTCCCCCTTGTTGCTGACGGCCATGGCCAGCATGGTTGCGTACAACGTTTATGACCTCGTCCTTGGATCAAGACTGCTGGTCGGCGGTGCACTGCGCGGCGGCATGCCGAAATACAAATATGTCGCCAACCGCGCACTGACCGGCTTTCAGAACCTGATGCTGGGCGCCCATTTGTCTGAGTACCATACGGGTTACCGCGCCTACAGCGCAGCCCTGCTTCGTTCCCTCCCCTTGGAACACAATTCCGACGACTTCGTTTTTGACAACCAGGTCATAGCGCAATGCATCCTCCTTAAGGCGAGGATCGGCGAAGTCTCCTGCCCTACGCGGTATTTTCCGGAAGCCTCCTCCATCAATTTCCGTCGCAGTGTTAAATATGGATTGGGCGTTCTGGGCACAACCATGCAATGCATGTTCACCCGCCTCGGCCTGTCCTCCCCCGACAGGTTCAAATTCACCGGGCCATTCGTACCCGAAGAAGAACCCGATTTTGCACTCGAGGATAATCGCAGGTGAATTTGGGGCGTTCGCGCGATCCGTACTTAAAACTGTCGTTAGTATCTCTCGGTGCGGTCTTTGTTCACGGATATCACCTGGGCACCGACGATGCCGCCATATATGTTCCCGCCGTAAAGAAGGCGTTCGACCCGCAACTCTACCCCTATGGCGCAGAGTTTTTCGAACACCACGGACGCTTGTCCATCTTCTCGTCCCTGGTTTCGTGGACCGCCAAGCTCGGCCACATGCCAATCGATTTCGCCATCTTTTTGTGGCACGTACTTGGAATCTTCCTGATCATCCTCGCCGCATGGCGGCTGGCAAGCCTTTGTTTTGAGAGTGCCCGGGCGCGCTGGTCAGCTGTCCTCGTCGTCGCCGCAGTACTCACAGTACCGGTGGCCGGCACCGCGCTGGTCATGATGGACCCGTACCTCACCGCGCGTTCTCTCTCCACTCCTGCCACCATGCTTGCCATCGCTAGTTTCATGGGCAGCCGATGGAGACAGATGATTGCCTGGCTCGCGCTCACGGCGGTCGTTCATCCGCAAAACGCCGCATATGGAATCGCGTTCTGCATACTGATGGCGCTCCCGATGCAGTGGCTCGCCGTCTCGGAGGCGTCACCGGCCTTTGCGTTTTTCGCTGACAGGCTTCCGACGGGCTTCGACTTTTCTCCGGCACAAGGCACCTACCACGACGTTCTCTACATGCGAACCTTCTTTTTCGCGCAACTCTGGACGTGGTATGAGTGGATTGGCGTGTTCATGCCGATGGCCATTCTCTTCTGGTTTTCGCGCATCACGCCGCGCGCTACACTGCCGGGATTTCGCAAGGTGAGCCGCGCGCTCATTCCCTTCGGCATCCTGGTCACGCTCGTATTTCTCATCATGTGCTCCACCCCCCGGCTGGAAACATTCGTTCGCCTGCAGCCCATGCGCGGATTTCTGCTGGTCTACATCCTTTTCTTCCTGCTGTTAGGCGGCCTGATTGGCGAATACATCCTGCAAAACAAGACCTGGCGGTGGCTGGCTCTATTTGTCCCGCTCTTTACCAGCATGCTGCTCATCCAGAGGAACGCCTACGCCAACAGCCCCCACATTGAATTTCCAGGAATGAAAACCAGGAATGACTGGGTGCAGGCCCTCTATTGGATTCGGGGGAATACGCCGAAAGAAGCCGTCTTCGCCATCGACCCACGCTACATCACCCTGCCTGAGGTGGATCAGCACGGCTTTCGCGCCATTGCGGAGCGCAGCATGCTCTCCGATTACTACAAGGACAGCGGCGCCGTTTCCCTCTTCCCGCTGCTCGCCGACGAGTGGGCACAGGAGCAGAAATCGCAGGAAGGATGGCGGACCTTCCACATCGCCGACTTTGAAAGACTCGCCCACGAGTATCCAGTCACGTGGGTGGTTGTGCAGACTCCTCCTGTGCCGGGGATGGAGTGCCCGTACCAAAACAAATCCGTAAGTGTTTGCCAGATCCCCGCGGCATCGTCCCCCCAGTAGTCCACTCTAATTTCTTGCGATCTCTCAATGGCCGCCCCCGCTGGCAATCTCCGGTATCCTGCTTATTGATGAGTTTGCTTTCATGTTGACGCTTCTTCAGAGAATGATCCTCGGCTGCACGCTGATCCTGGCACTTGTGCTGGGCCTGGGACTCTCCTACCGCAACACTTCCCACCGGCTTGCCGCGGCAAATGATCAGGTGCAGACGGCAGACCGCGCCCTCGTCACTCTCGAAAAATTACTTTCATCCATGCGGCGGGAACAGGTACTCGAGCTTCGCAACTCACAGGGTCAACAGGGCTCTGACACCGCTCGCGCAGAACAACACCAGGAATCGCAAAGATTAAATTCCGCTGCCGTAAGTGCGCTCTCCGTACTGGATCCTGCGGCAGCCGCATCTCTCAAGGCCATCGCAGCACAACCGTCGTCGGACGTGGCTGAAGCAGATTTACAAAAGCTCCTCGCCTCCGAATCTTCGCGGCGGGACGCCATCGCCGGACCGGCTCTCGTGCTCAGGGAGAAGCTCACACGTCGCATTGCCTACATCGGTCTCGCTATATTTTTCGGGGTCCTGTTGGTGGCGGTGGCAACAATTCTTTCCGTATTCCGGCCACTTCGACGCACGGCTGAAAGTGCCCGGCGTATCGGACAGGGTGATCTGCAGCAACGCATCGAATGGCGCGCACAGGATGATCTCGGCACGATCGGCAATGAGTTGAACCGCATGGCTGTGCGTCTTCGGGATCTGCGGGATACCGAGTCCGGCCGCCGCGAGATGGAATTTCAACTCAGCGACGCCGTGCTGCAATCCATCTTCGAGCCCGTCATTGTGACCGACGCCAAGGGCCATGTGCTCAAGCTGAATCAATCTGCCAACGATCTGCTTGGAGACGCGGCCAGCGATCGCATGGCGCTCACCACTACTCCCGGCGGAGAAAAAATTCTTGATTCGGTTCGCGAGGCCGTCGCCATGCAGCGAGCCATTGCCAACGAGGGCGAAGCCGCGCTGATGCCCATGCGTATTGGCAAGGCGCAGCGCAGTTACCGCCTTCGAACTACTCCCATGCGCGACTCCGAAGGCAAGTTGCTGGGAACGGTTACGGTGCTCGAAGACGTAACCGATCTGCAGGATATCGACCGCTTCAAGACTCGTTTTCTGTCCATTGCCTCCCGCAAACTGCGCGACCCACTGGAAAAATTGCGCCTGAGCCTTTACACCCTTGCTCGGGGATACGCCGGAGAACTGCGTCCCTTGCAGGCAGACGTAGTAAACGGAGCCGAACAGGAAGTCGAACAGATGAACGACCTGATGACGGATCTGATCGACGTCGCCGAGCTTGGATCTGGGCCGACGCAAATTGAACCTGCAAAACATGCGTCCGATTCAAATCCTGCAGGAAGCCTACGATCGATTCAATGACGAAGCGAAGAAACACGATATTGAAATTGTGATTAGCTGCTTCGCTGATCTTTCTTACGTCAGTGCGGACCGGCGTGCGGTTCGCACCATCTTCGAAAACCTGATGAGCAATGCCATTCGCTTTACTCCCGATGGCGGCGCCGTTCGGTCTGGAGGCTGAAGAAGGTAGCGACAAAATTCATTTCCTGGTGCGCGACTCCGGCCGCGGCATCGAGGCGGAGCGCCTGCCAACCATCTTCGGCCGCTTCAACACATCGTCAGATGGCACCGGCCTCGGCCTCGCACTCGTTCGCCGGCTGGTGGAAACGCTGGGTGGACAAATCTCCGTCGAGAGCCGCCTGGGGCATGGCACCACCTTCCGATTTACTCTGCCCGTGGCAACTGTCGCGGCAGACCGCCACCCCGTGGAGATTGGTTAAAATCATGTCCAACCTGCCTCCCGAACAAGACGCCCCCATACCCCGCCAGCTTGTGCTGGAGCCCGCGTCGTCGCTCGATCAGCCCGTGAGCGCACCTGAACCGGCAAAGTTGCGCGTCTATCTTGGAGCGGCGCCCGGCGTGGGCAAGACGTACCACATGCTTCAGGATGCCAACCTCCTCCGCAAGCAAGGTGTGGACATCGTGA
This sequence comes from uncultured Acidobacteriaceae bacterium, assembly GCA_963797255.1. GTDB lineage: Bacteria > Acidobacteriota > Terriglobia > Terriglobales > Acidobacteriaceae > JANXZS01. The sequence goes on along the minus strand of CAWCOV010000030.1, from coordinate 727,477 downwards.
TCGGACTGGTCGAGTCTCACGGCCGCGCTGAAACGGAAGCACAAGTCAAGGAACTGGAGATCATTCCGCAGCGACAGATTCCCTATCGCTCCGTGGTGCTGAAAGAGATGGATATCGACGCCATCCTCGTCCGCAAACCGCACATAGTGATCGTGGACGAACTGGCGCACACCAACGTGCCTGGTTCGCGCAACCGCAAGCGCTACGAAGACGTGCTCGAACTACTCGACGCGGGCATCAACGTGTTTACGGCATTCAACATTCAGCATCTTGAAACGCTGAACGACGCCGTGTCCCGCTCGGCCAATGTGCAGATCCGCGAGACTATTCCGGACAGCTTTCTTAAGCGTGCACAGGAAGTTGTAAACGTAGACGTAACCATTGACGAGTTACGATCACGGCTGCGACAGGGAAAGATTTACGCGGCGGAAAAAGTTGAGCAGTCGCTGTCAAACTTCTTTCGCAAAGGAAACCTGAACACCCTACGCGAGCTCGCCCTCCGCACTACCGCCGAGCAGGTTGGTTCGCGCGCCGCGGAGTATCGCAGAAACCAGGGGCTCGAGCAGGCTCCCATTCCTGAAAAGGTGATGGTGTGCCTGTCGTCGCGTCCCGGAACCGAGCGCTTACTTCGTGTGGGATCACGCATTGCCGGGCGCCTTGCAACCAACTGGTATGCCGTCTATGTGCAGCGGCCGGACGAGGACAAGCAGCTTGAAGATCCCGAAGGATTTCGTCGGATGGAAGAGATCGAGCGACTCGCACGCGAACTAGGAGCGAACGTCGTCATCTTGAAGAACAAGAATGTTTCGAATGCATTGATCGCGTTTGCCCAGCGGGAAAACATCTCGCACGTGGTATTCGGGCAATCCGCCCGATCGCGGCTGGATATCCTGTTGCGCGGATCGGTCCTGAATCGTTTCCTCTCGGAAGTCCGCGACGTAACCGTTCAGGTTGTGCCGGTGAGCAAAGATCCCGGCCGCTTCAAACGCGAACGCTGAAGAGTTATCTCTCGCTCCAGCGAACTCCTCTGAAACCGCTGGCTACCGGCGCGGAGATGGTCCGCGTCCAATTCGCCAAAGCCATGAAGTCTTCCGCGACGGGCGAGTTTGGCGCATAATCCACCACTGTCATTCCCTCTGCCAGCGCCTCGCTCACCGTTGCGCTGCGGCGCAGGACAAACGGAAGCAGGCGATCGCCCAACTGCTCGCGCAATACTTCCCGAACATCGAGATGCAGCGGCAGCGAAACATCAAAATGGCTCAGCAGAAAATATGGTTTCACCGGCGGCGCGTCACTGTCCGCGTGGCGGTTCAAAAAAGATTCCAGCAGGTTCAGACTCACCACTGAATTCATGTCCGGCGCAAGCGGCACCAGCAGCGTTGGAGAGAGACGCAGAAATCTGCGCAGCAGCGGACCCGAGCCCGTCGCCAGATCGGCAAGAATTCGGTTGCTTCCGCGACTGAAGCGGCGAATGTCCGCGACCATGCTGTCTTCGCCCGATGGATCCTCCGATAAAGTTTCGCGATCCACGCTCACCAGGTGAATCGGAGCATCGGTACTTCCCCCCGGAGGCGCAAATGTGCGCACCGCACCCGCACGAAGTTCCCGCGCGCCAAAGTAAAAAGGAAGCAGCCCATAGCTGGTCGCATCCACCAGCAATACTCGCTCGCCATACTCCGAGAGCGCCCTGCCGAGTGTTGCGACAATACTCGTTTTACCTACCCCGCCCGCCAGCGAAAACACGCCGACAGCTGGAACGCGCGACTCCCGCTCAGGTTGCGGCGGAGCGCCCGGATCTCCGGTTCCCTTCTCAAACACACCCTTCAAGGCAAACCACCGGGACGCTACGCGCTCGCGCGACTGCAACAACGCTTCAGTAGCGGGCGGCAGTACCTCATCTACATTCTGAATCGGCTCGCCCCGAAGCCATTCCGGCTCGTTCGATCGTTCCTCCGGCTCGCGCTTGCCATTCGCATGCACTTCATCCATGCGGCCGGACTCCGGCAGGAATGCCCCGCCAAACGTCGAACCGTGTTCCATCGCAAATCGTTCTGCCCGGGTGCGCGTGTCCTGGAATGGATCTTCCTCGGGTGTCAGCTCGCGCCCGCGAGCGTGCGGCTCCGTTTTGGCAGCATCCAATGAAATCGCGATACCGTGATCCTTCCAGGTTGGCCCACGCATACATGCTGGCCACCTCTTTTGAAGTCGTATTCGGCCCGTCGTTCTTACTATCCGCCATCAAACCGCTCCCTGCTTCTGGTCCCAGATTCCACGAGGCCTGCACGGCCGTCTTCGATTCCCACATCACAAGCGCTTGCCCCTCTTCCCCTCAACGGCGCGGCTGAACAACTTCCAAGTGCCTGGTCGGTCCTTTGAACGGAATATGTAGGGCTTAAGAGTATGATCCCCGGTTAGTTCTCACAATCATACGGGGGTCATTCCACCCTGATACTTTTGGGCCGTATAGATGTTGGCACTGCCGTAGCCTCTCTCGACAATCTCTTGCGATGCTTTTGTCTCAAGCCCGCAACCCTTTCAGTTGCCGCTGGATGCGCATTCGAAGCCCGGTCAATCTCACTCCCGCCGCTCGCTTCAACTGCACTTCCTCTACCGGCCACTTCTCGGCCCCAGCTGTGGTAACTTGGAAAGGAAAGACAATGGTGTGAGCCTGTAGCTCAGTTGGTAGAGCATCGCCCTTTTAAGGCGTTGGTCCTGGGTTCGAGTCCCAGCGGGCTCACCATGACTTTCCCCCTTCTTTTGATCCGTCCCGGCTACTTCCTGTCCCCCGACTCACGAAGTGTGAAATGCAGATCCGGAAGATCCCGAAGCCGTTCCGCCGCGCCCTCCGGCGTAATGTCGCGCTGCGGCATCCCCATCATTTCAAAGCCCACCATAAACTTCCTTACCGTAGCCGAACGTAACAGCGGCGGATAGAAGTGCCCGTGAAAATGCCATTCCGGATGCTCCTTCCCGTCCGTGGGAGTCTGGTGGAAACCCATCGTATACGGAAAATTCGTCTCGAATAGATTGTCGTAGCGGGTTGTGGTCTCTTTCAGGATGGCAGCTAGCGAGTTCCGCTGATTTTCACTGAACTCCGGCAACGCGCCAGAGTGAGTCTTGGCCAGCAGAAGCGTCTCGAACGGCCATACTGCCCACCACGGCACAACCACCAGGAAGTCCTCGTTTTCGCAGACGATCCGGGTGCCTTCCGCCTTCTCCGTAGTCACGTAGTCGCACAGCATGCAGGTGCCGTGCTCTTTCCTGTAGTCGGCCAGCGACTCCGTCTCAATCGCCGGCTCGTCCGGCACATGCTCCGTTGCCCAGATCTGGCAGTGCGGGTGAGGATTGCTCGCGCCCATCATCGCGCCGCGATTCTCAAAGATCTGCACATGGTTGATGGCTGGCGAACTCCCCAGCTCGGCATATTGCTCCGCCCACGCATCCACCACCCTGCGAATGTCGGGCAGTTCCATCCGTGCCAGCGTCAAGCCATGGTCAGGATGGAAACAGATCACGCGGCAGCGTCCGCGCTCTCTCTCGGCACGCAGCAACTCTGGGCGCTCCGCCGTTCCCGGATCGGGCGAGTCCGGCAGCAATGCGGCATAGTCGTTGTCAAAGGTAAACACGCCGTCGTAGACAGGATTCTTCTTCCCACCCGCACGGTCGTTTCCCGGGCACAAATAGCACGTGGGGTCGTAATGGATGTCCGGAAAGCCGGAGGACTTGTTGACCTCTCCCTGCCATGGCCGCTGGGTGCGATGTGGCGAAACGAGAACCCATTGGCGGCGAAGAGGATTGTAGCGGCGGTGCGGAAACTGCCAGGCGGAATCAGACATGAAGGTGGATATCTTTCTTTTTACGACCTTACTACGGCCATTTGTTACGACGTAGGCTTATCAGGTACCGGCTCGACCGCACAATAGCGATCAAGAAATTGCTGGCTATAGTCCTCCAACAGAAACTGGACACGTTCCGGCTCCGGCGATTTCACAATCAAACCAGCATGGTGATGCTTCTTCATCCGATAAACAATCTCCGGCGCCTGGAAATCGGATGTATCCGGTTCAGCAGTTTTTGCCAGGCATAGAACGCTGCCGGCATAGTCGTTCAGCGTGTGCGGAAGTCGATAAATCTCCCCGCGGAGATGCGCTACTTCAATCCGCGCCCACTCTCTCCAAAGATTTACGCCGGTCGAATGCTCCACCAGGTCGGCGATGAAAGCGCCTCCCACCCGCGCAGCTACTTCCAGAAAGTAATAGCGTCCATCCTGATCGGCACGAATGTACTCCGCATGCGTTATGCCGCGGACCATGTTCAGCGCCGGCACCAGCTTGCTGTTCAATTCCTTCAGTGCGATGGCGTCAGGAGACATTCGGTCCAGTGAGCGCGTTGTGAACACGCCGCCTTCATGCATCACCTGCATGGGAGGCTTGCCGTAACGGTGCACCTCGGAGAAGACAACCGTCCGCTCGCTCGTAATCGAGTCAACGTGATAAATCGTCCCTGGAACAAATCTCTCCATCAAGTAGTCGCTCTGCCGGTCGCCCAGCTCATCCAGCGTGCGCCACACCTGCTCCGGCTCATGTACCTTGCGGATTCCAATGGCCGAAGCTTCCGCACGCGGCTTCAGCAGCCACGGCGAGGGCACCGACGACATATAAGCCCGCAAATCGTCGTAGTTCAGGATCGACGTGTACTCCGGCACCAGGAAGCCATTTCGCTTGGCCTCCGACCGCATTGTCAGCTTGTCGCGGAAGTGCGCGGTCGTCGATATCCCCATCCCCGGAATACGCATGTGCTCCCGCAAGGCGGCCACATGCTGCAGATCAAATTCATCCAGCGCGACAATCCGATCGAAGTGATGACTGCGGCCCAGGTAGGTAACGGTGTTCTTGATCTGCTCGTAGGTCAGGCCATCCGGCATGGTGAACACTTCGTCCAAAATCTCACGGGGCCAGGGAGCGTTCACCAGCGTGTCCAGAGTCAACAACATGACCCGACAGCCTGAACGGGCGACCTCCCGCAGGAAGGCCTCACCCTTCTCGTAGCTGGCAACACAAAGAATCGAACCTTGACGTGCCATATTCCCTCGCGTGCTAGGGTTGCGCTGTGCCGTTGCGATAGTTCTACCATAAGATCGCAAAGTAGCTTGAGAATCCGGTCCCACCGCCGATGCGGATAAAGACCTTCTCCGCAAGAGGAAGACAGGCAACATGCTTTCGGCCATCCAAATCGCCGGTTTGCAGGACTCGTATACGCGCCTCTGGCACACACAGTCGCCGTCCGTCCCATTGGAGTTAGAGGATGCATTCCTCCACCGGATGGTTGAACAGCACCTCGCTAACTTTGAGTTGTGGCACGAAGAGGACAAGGCCCGGGCTCCCGGCGCCAGTGATCACGACATCGCCGACGTGAAGCACTCCATCGATCGCATCAACCAACGCCGCAACGATCTCGCTGAGGCGTGCGACGGGCTCCTGATGCAATGGCTCAATGCCCGGGCGCTGCCGGCAGCCGGTGCCGAACTGCACTCCGAAACTCCCGGCCTCATCATTGACCGTCTGTCCATCCTGTCGCTCAAGCTGTTTCACACACAGGAGGAGATGATTCGCAAGGATGCTCCTCCGGGCCACGCCGATCGCAATCGCGAGCGCTTTGACATTTTGTCCAATCAGCAAGCCGACCTGGTTGGCAGCCTTGACCGGCTGTGGCAGCAGGTGCTCGCTGGAGAACGCCGCATCAAGCTCTATCGGCAAATGAAGATGTACAACGATCCAACGCTGAACCCTGTAGTCTATGGCAGGAAGTAGAATAGAACGCGAGCGCCTCGTGTCGTCCGCGATACCCGGTCATTCATGCTGAGGTTGCCGACCTTGCAGGCAATGGCGGACAATGGCCCACAGGTTGACGAGCGACATGGTTCTGCGTATAAAAACGAATTCAACAGGGAAGATCATTTTAGAAAGTCTTCTGTAAGAGTATTGGCTTTCGACGCGGTGCTCGAGAGAAGGGCTGGAAGGTAAAGTCCAGGCGCCTTTGCGGAGAAGGAATTCTCGTATGCAAGAAGCTCGTCAGGGTAATGGCACTCGTCGCGCACCACGGGCGGCTGCCGGAAAAGCAAACTCCGAGAACAGCGGGGCTCATACATTGTCATCGCACAAAGCAATGAACGAATATCAGTCCGGCATTCAGTTGATGCAACAGGGCAAGTTTGAGAAGGCACGCGTCGTCTTTCAAAAACTCGTCGATGCCGGCCCCCATGAAATCCTTGAGCGCGCTCGCGTCTACCTGGTTGCCTGTGAACGGAACGCTCGCGACTCAAAACTCACTTTCCCCAATACCGGCGAGCAGTACGACTACGCCGTATCGCTCCTCAACACTGGCGATTATGAAGAGGCGCGGGAACATTTCGAAGACATCCTGAGAAAAGACTCGAACGCCGACTACGCATATTACGGGCTCGCGATCCTGAAAAGCATGACCGGACAATCTGAGGAATGCCTCGAGCATCTTTCCCGGGCAATTGAACTGAACAATCAGAATCGTATCCAGGCACGCAGCGATTCCGATTTTCAGGACATGGCGGACGACCCCCGGTTCACCGAGCTTCTTTACCCCGAAGTCTCCTGACGAGTTCGGACTGGGAGCTGTCGATTGTCAAAATTCGAACCTCTAAGCCCTAACGGCGACAACTACATTGCGGGGATGCCCGCGTCCGCCGAACCTGCCTCCACGCAAATGACTCCCGATCTCTCCCCGCCAAGCTCTCTCCGCGTCGTAGCCATCGGCGGCGGCACTGGACTGTCCACCCTCTTGCGCGGCTTGAAGCAGTACGTGGCCTCCCCCGCCTCCGCGGCAACGGAGCGCCTGGAAGAACCCCTGATAAGTGACCTCGCGGCAATCGTTACGGTAACTGACGATGGCGGCTCAAGCGGCCGCCTGCGGAAGGACTTCAACATCCTCCCTCCCGGCGACCTGCGCAACTGCATGGTGGCACTCTCTGAGGATGAGCAGCTCATCACCCGGCTCTTCCGGCATCGTTTTCGCGGCGGAGAAGGACTGGAAGGCCACAGCTTCGGCAACCTCTTCGTTGCCGCTCTGGCGGAAATTACCGGCGACTTTGCCCAGGCCATCAAGCTTTCGTCGCAGGTGCTCGCAACCCGCGGCCATATCTATCCCGCCACGGTTGCAGATGTCGCCCTGCGTGCGCAGATGGATGACGGCAGCTTCGTGAATGGCGAAACCAACATCACCGCCAGCAAACGCCGCATCACCCAGCTATTTCTCGAGCCTGCCGAAGCCGAGCCGCTCCCTGAGACTCTTGAAGCCCTGGAACGCGCCGACCTGATAACCATCGGCCCCGGATCCCTGTACACCAGCCTCATCACCAACCTACTGGTCAAAGGGATTCCGGAAGCTCTGACAGCGGCCCGAGGAACTCGCGTTTTCATCTGCAATCTCATGACGCAGGCGAACGAGAGCCTCGACCTTACCGCGTCACAGCACATTGAGCGGATCTACGAACACACCGGTGGCGCCATCTTTGACTATGCCCTCGTGAACACCGCTCCCGTGTCTGAACAGCTTCGCAGCAGGTATGCAAGTGAGGGAGCTACGCCGATTGAAGCTGACCTCGCGCGCGTCGAGGCTATGGGCGTTCGGGTGATTACCGGGGATTTCGCTGCGGAAGGCGACGTCCTGCGCCACGCCTCTGACCGCGTTGCGGAAACCATCCTTCGCCTGGGTCTGGGAAATTACTATCCCGACCCTCTCCGGAACATGAATCCGCCGCTAGCTGGTCGCGCTTAGCGTGCGTTTCAACTGCCCGCAGGCAGCATAAATATCCCGCCCGCGCGGTCGGCGGATGAACGCCGGAATTCCGCCCAGCATCAGCCTCGACTGGAATCGCGTTACATCTTCCGCCAGCGGCATATGAAAATCCACCCCCGGCCCGGGATTCCACACGATCAGGTTCACCTTCGCCGGGATATTCGCCCGCCGGATCAGGGCCGCGACCTCGTCCGCGTGCTCGCGCTGGTCATTCACCCCGCCCAGCAAAACGTACTCGAAAGTAACCCGCTCTTTTGCGCGCAAAGGTATGCTTCGAACCGCCTCCAGCACGTCATTTATGCTCCATTTTCGCGTGACCGGCATAACCTGTTCGCGGACCGTATTGTTCGACGCATTGAGCGAAATCGCAAGCTTCGGCCGTACCGGCTCACCACCGAAACGTATGATTCCAGGCACGATACCGGAAGTAGAAACGGTCATTCTCGATTCCGCAATCCCCACCTCGTTCACCAGCAGCCGCACCGCGTCCATGAAGGCGTCGTAGTTGAGGAATGGTTCCCCCATCCCCATGAAAACAAGGTTGATACGGTCGCGGCCGATGCGGGCATTCTGGCGTTTCAGCACGGCAACAACCTGCCCCGCAATCTCCCCCGCCGTCAGATTTCTAAGCAGCCCCAGGCGAGCCGTCAGGCAGAACTGGCAGTTCACCGCGCAGCCTATCTGGCTGGAAACACAGATAGTTGCCCGCAGATTCTCGCCCTCTTCTGAACCATCGCCTTCTTCCCCGCCATCCCCGCCCGGCATCCAAACCGTCTCCACCGTCTGTTTATCCGAACAAGCAATCAGGTAGCGTTCCGTTCCATCGCTCGAGCGGAAGGTCTCCGCGATTTCCGGCAGACCAACAACAAATCCGGCATCGATTAGCGCTTGTCGCAGTTCTTTGGGTAGAGTAGAAATGTCGTCGAAAGTAGTGTTCCACTGCCGGTAAAGTGCCTCAGATAGCTGTTTTGCGCGGTAGGCAGGTTGGCCAAACGCACGTATCGCCTCCGTAAGTTGCTCATTCGACAGACCAAAAAGTGGCCGCTTCGTCTGGCTCCCTGAAGCGTCTAATAATTGAACGTACTCGTCCCCGCCCGGCGTCATTCCTTCAAGTCTCGATTCGTTTTGACGAGAATAGCATTTGTCAACCACGGGCAAACCTGGCGGCAGTGGCTGCCATAGAAAGAAGTTAGAAGTAGATGATCCATCAAAGAAACATTCGCAAGACTGTCCTCCCCAACGGCCTTACGATCCTGACGGAGCGTATGGAGCACGTGCGGTCCGTCGCGATGGGCGTTTGGATCAAGGCCGGATCGCGCCATGAATCCGCGGAGATTAACGGCATCTCCCACTTTGTCGAACACATGGTTTTCAAGGGCACCCGCTCACGCTCTGCACAGCGGATCGCTCGCGAAGTAGACGCCATCGGCGGCAACCTGGATGCCTTTACCGGCAAGGAATCGATCTGCCTCAACATCAAGGTGCTGGATGAACACGTTGGACAGGCGCTCGACGTTCTGTCCGACATGGTGATGAACCCCGTCTTCTCCGATGAGGATATTCTGCGCGAGCGCGGCGTCATCCTCGAAGAAATCAAGATGGACGAGGACAATCCCGACTACCTGATCTCGGAGATCTTCACTCAGAATTTCTGGAAGGACCATCCTCTCGGCAAACCTATTCTGGGCACGCGCGAGACGGTGAAGAGTTTTGAGCAAAATACCCTGTTCGGCTACTACGGCGAACGCTTCCACGGCGGCAACATCATCTTCTCCGCCGCTGGGAACCTGGAACACGATGACCTCGTTGCCAAGGTTGTAGCGCGCTTTGAGGCGCTGCCCTCGGGAACGAATTCCGGTTTTGGCGAAGCGCCCTCCACCGTCTCCCGCATCATCATGCGGAACAAAAAAGCGCTGGAGCAGGTACAGCTTTGTCTCGGAGTTCCTTCGCCGCCCATCGCGCACGAGCAGCGCTACGTCACCCTGGTGCTGAACACGATTCTCGGCGGCGGCATGAGTTCTCGGCTCTTCCAGACCATTCGCGAAGAACGTGGCCTGGCATACGCCATCTACAGCGACCTGAATCCCTACCGCGACACCGGCGCACTTTGCGTCTATGCCGGAACACCCGCGTCCAAGGCTCTGCAGGTCATCGAGCTCATCATGGATGAGTTCCGACGCATGAAGAATGAGTTGCTGACCTCTGACGAACTCCAGCGTGCCAAGGATCTGCTCAGGGGCAATATCCTGCTGGGGCTCGAAAGCTCCACGTCCCGCATGTCCAACCTCGCCCGCCAGGAAATGTACTTCGAATATTTCTTCAGCATGAAGGAAGTGATCGACATGGTGGAGAACGTGACAGCGGAGCAGGTTCAGAACATGGCGCAGTCGCTTTTCAAGCCGGAATCGGTAGCCGTAACTTTACTCGGCCGCCTGGATGGTCTGAAAGTAAATCGCAAGCTGCTCGCCTGCTAAATACGCTTTCGGCCGGAGAGAAAAGGAACTCAGTCTTTCTCCCGGCCATCGCAATCGAGCCCAATCGCCATCAAGCATCCAAGCCGCTTATGAGCGCTTGGGTTCACCTTTGCGTCTTCTTGAATTAGGATTGGCTTCGGCGGCTCCATCGTCCCCAACGGACGCAACAAGCGAGCCGCTCCAGGAAGCGGAGACAGATGAAACTCAGTTTTGCTCGAATGCTCAAGGGTCAAGTACGGACTTCCCGCCTAGAAGACAGCAGGTACAGCCGCACCGCAGGATTTACGTTGATGGAACTGCTGATCGTCATGTCCATCATCCTGATCCTCATGCTGATCGCCATCCCCAACTTCAGCAGCATGAAGAGCCAGGCGAATGAGACGTCGGCCATCCAGTCTCTGCGGGCTATCTACCAGGCGGAGATTCAATACCAGACCACGTATCCCGCGAATGGATTTGCCTGCTCTCTCGGCACCCTTGGCGGCTCGTCCGGTTCGGGAGCACCCAGTCCGCAGTCCGCGCAAGTGCTGCAGGGCGACCTAGCCACCGGCAACAAGAGCGGCTACACCTTCGCCATCGTGAACTGCACCAAGGTCACGGTGAACAATCAGGACATGTACACCTCCTACGAAGCCACCGCCGTTCCCCAGGCAGTCGGCAAGACGGGACATCGCGGCTTCTGCATCGATCAGGCGGGTGAGATCAAGGCCGATCCGGCGGGTGGCACCAACTGCACCCTGCCCCTGCAGTAATGTCAGTTAACGAATCCACGCCGCACACGAGCCGGAAGGGAAAACTCTTCCGGCTCCTCGTCATTCCATTCCTGTTGATTTTCGTCGCTCTCGAGAGCAACTCCAGCCGCGCGCAGAATCTGATGGAAACGCCGCCCACTGCACAGACTCTCGCCGCTGCGGTGGACCACCACTACAACTCGCTCAAGAGCCTGCAGGTGGAGTTCTCGCAGCAATACGCGGGCATGGGCATGAACCGGCACGAGACTGGAACCCTGCTACTGAAGAAGCCCGGCCGCATGCGCTGGACCTACGCCAAGCCGGCCGGAAAGCTCTTTGTCCTCGACGGCAAATACGCCTACTTCTACGCGCCCGGCGATTCGCAGATTCAGCGTGTCCCGGCCAAGCAACTTGACGATCTGCGTTCCCCGTTGCGCTTCCTGCTCGGCCACTCCCAGCTCGCCAAGGAAATTGCCAACCTGACAGCGACTCCGGGCACTGGCGGATTCATGCTGAGCGGCGTACCCAAGGGCATGGAGAAGCGCGTCGAAGAGATGAGCCTCGAAGTCACGCCGGACGGTGTTATTCACTCAATCCGCGTACGCGAGGTCGATGGCGCGGAGACCACCTTCACCCTGACCGGCGAAAAGCCGAATTCTCCTGCGCCCGATTCTGAATTTGTCTTCCAGGCACCGAAAGGCGTGCCCGTCGTCGAAGGCATGCCGCCGGTTTAGCTATAGGGGCAATCGTGCAGCAATCACCCACTCACTTCCCAGCCACTCTTCGACAGATCCGATTCCTCGAATCCGCTTCCGGAGCGTTGTATATTCTCTAGACGCTGGTCTGGAGCAGAGCTTTATCCATGCTGAATCGCGCCGCCACATCGAATTGCGGAACTCATGTTTATGGAATCGCCGCTATCGCCTTCGGCATTATCGGGCTGATCTGGGGCGACTTTGCCAGCGTTTGGCAGCCGATCGAGGCTCTGCCATTCGCCGTTCCTCACCGCGCTGCATTCGCATACATCTTTGCCCTCTGCTTTCTTCTTGGAGGCCTCGCCATCCAGTGGCCGCGGACCGCTCGCATCGGAGCCGTTGCGCTCGGGATCCTCTACCTGTTCTGCGCGCTGTTCTGGCTGCCTCGCGTGATCGGATTCCCGAAAATCGTTGGGACCTGGCTCGGGTTCGCCGAGCAATTCACCTTGGTGCTCGCCGCGGTGATTGTGTACGCATCGCTCGAGCTACGCGATTCGTCGTCGGCTACCAAAACCGTAAAAGTGGCTCGAATCTTGTTTGGGATTTGCTTCCTAGTTATCGGCCTGAGCCACTTCGTTTACGTTCCGCAAACTGCCGCCATGGTTCCGAAGTGGATCCCTCTCCGGCATAACTTCTGGGCAATTGCGACCGGCATTTTTCATGTAAGTGCCGGCCTCGCGATCCTCTCCGGAGTGATGGCCTTGCTCGCCTCCCGCCTGCTCACAGCGATGATCCTGGGATTCGGCGTGCTGATTTGGCTGCCAAATCTTTTCGCTACTCCTCGAGTCCACCAGACGTGGTGCGGCAACGCGGTGAACCTGGCCATTGCCGGAGCCGCATGGATCGTCGCCGACTCCTTTGCCCGCGGGGAAAGGCAGGCGGTTACGTCATAGGCGCGCTGCTCGGCGGGCCTGCATGGAACTGTGTCTGGAGAAATGCGTGATAGCATTTCGCCAATGTCTAGCCTCCGCATAGAGTGGGACATGTTTGGCGTGCCGATTATGTTCTTCGTCGCGATGATGTTGTTGATTTGCGGAGGCAACTTCTTTTTAGAGCGAGCATTTAAGAGAAAGCCCGAATTACGTCCCCGCTTTTATTTGCTCCTCCGCGCACTTGGATACGCATGGCTCGGAACCGCTGTACTCGGAATCTTCATTAGGCTGGAGCGTGCTGTCCTGATCTCTCCTATGCTTTTTGTATTAGTTCTGTTCATAGGCGTAGCAAATCGAGTGCAGGCTCTCCAAACTGATGCAATTGGTGCCAAGTTCTGATTTGAAAAGCGGTTCTGCTATGTCAACTTTGAGTAATCTCCCCTAAAATTTCTTGCACTGCCCGCGCCAACATCCAGCGGACGGGACAATTTCGTTTCTGATCTGAGGGCCATCATGATCCGTGTTCGTCTCCTGCCTGCATTGCTCCTCGTCGCCGCCTGCTTTCCCGCTCACGCGCAATGGGAGATGCAGAATTCCAACACCAAGGCGGATCTTCGAGGCATCCACGCTGTTGGCGGGGGAGTCGCGTGGGCCAGCGGATCAAAGGGCACCGTGCTGCGCACCGAGGACGGCGGCTATGTCTGGCAGACTTGCGCCATGCCTCCCGGAGCCGAGCAGCTGGATTTCCGCAGCATCTGGGCGTGGGACGCCCAAAACGCCATTGTTATGTCCTCCGGCCGCGGAGACGAGTCGCGCCTGTTCAAGACCACCGACGGCTGTTCCAGTTGGAAGCTGCTTTATACGAATCCCGATGCTGAAGGTTTCTGGGACGCCCTGAACTTTCCCGATCCGAAGCACGGCATCATCCTCGGCGACCCGGTCAATGGACGCTTCGTCATCTTCCGCTCGGAGGACGGCGGCCTGCACTGGAAAAGGACGGATAGCCCCTCTCTGGTGGCCGATACCCGGGGAGAAGGAGCCTTTGCCGCCAGCAATTCCAGCTATATCGCAATTCCCTTCAGCGGCAAGTACAGCATCGAGACTCCTTTGGGCGCGGCGCTGGAGTTTTTCGCCACGAGCGGCCCGGGTGGTCCCAACGTCTTCTATCTAGCAATGCGAGATCCCGAACCAGCGCCAAATGCCGCAAAATCACGCCGTTCCGCCGCGGCGGAGCCGGTTCCCGTGCTGAAGTGGATGAAAACCACCGTTCCCATGGCCCGGGCTACGCCTTCGCAAGGCGTCTTTTCGCTGGCATTTCAAGACGCGGAAACAGGAATGGCGGTGGGTGGCGACTACGAGGCGCCAAATGTCGCAGCGGGAACAGCCGCCTACACCCTCGATAACGGGAAAACATGGATAGCGTCCATTAAACCGCCCCATGGATTTCGCTCGTCAGTGGCCTGGAGCGCGGCAGACAAGGCCTGGGTGACCGTAGGTACCAACGGAGCCGATGTGAGCCGGGACGACGGCAAGACGTGGCAACAAACCACTATCTCGGCAGATGGCGGCCCATGGAATGCCCTGAGCCTTCCCTGGGTGGTGGGACCAAAAGGCAGGATTGCGAAACTGGTATCGTTGACGAAGCAGGGTACGAAGTAGGGTCGAGCTTCCGGAACACTGTCCGGAGCGTCTTAATCCAAGCAGTGCCAGAAGATAGCTGGCAGGGGAACCATGGCGGAGTTTGTTGTAAAACTGGCGGATGAACGGGGCCGGGTGTCGGAGCAGGTGCAGGCGGCGTCCTCGGCGGAGGAGCTGCGGCTGCGCTTTTCGCAGGCGGGCTACCTCGTCTATTCCGTCAAACCGCACGGATTTCGCTCCAGCATGCGGAAAAAGGTCAATCTGGAGACGTTTCTCGTCTTCAACCAGCAGTTTTTGACCTTGGTTCGTGCGGGATTGCCCATTCTGGGCTCGCTGGACATGCTTGCCAAAGGCCAGAAGAACACGACATTTGCCGCGCAGCTCGCCGATGTAACCGCCCGCGTTCGTACCGGAGAGTCGCTTTCCGGCGCTTTTACGGCGCAGGGGGGATTCCCCATCATCTACACAACAACGCTGCTGGCCGGCGAACGAAGCGGCAACCTGGAAGAAGTGCTGGGGCGGTATCTTGCTTTCCAACGCATTTCGCTCACTTTCCGCAAGAAGTTGCAGGCGTCGCTGATCTATCCGGCGCTGCTGATCCTGATCGTGATCGGGCTTTTTGTCTTCCTTATCTCCTTCGTGGTTCCCCGATTTGCCCAGCTTTACGACCAGATCGGCACCAAGCTGCCCACACTTACGCTGATGCTGCTGTCCCTTGGGACAAAGGCGCAAAACTACATTCTCTACGTGCTGCCGGTGGTCGCCGTGATTGGCTACCTGCTCTATCGCTGGGCCAAGACGCCGAGCGGAGCCGATCGCATCGACGGCATCCGTATCGCAATGCCCGTCTTCGGCAGGATCTGGATCAAATACCAGGTTGCCCTCTTTGCGCGTACACTTTCGACTCTGCTGACGGGCGGCCTGCCGCTGGTGCCATCGCTTGAAACCGCGGCGCGCAGCATTTCGAGCGGACGCATAGCCAAGGCCGTCTTTGCATCAGTTACCAGTGTCAGAGAAGGAAAAGGACTGGCGAACAGCCTCAAGGGCACAAAAGTCTTTCCGGAGCTTTCCACGGAGATGATCGAGGTCGGCGAATCGACGGGCGCATTGCCGCAGATGCTCAACTCTGTTGCCGAGTTTTTTGAAGAGGACGTTCAGACCGCGCTTACCGCGTCGCTCGCCCTCATTGAGCCCGCCATCCTGATCGTGATGGGCGTGGTTGTAGTTACGATTTTGATTGCTCTGTACCTGCCCATCTTTTCCCTTGGCCAGGCCAGCAGCATGCAGAGGTAAAAGGTTATGGCAGATACTCCGGTTGTTGCATTGCCCCTCGAGTTCGATGAGCCGGCACATGCGCGGGCTCTCGCGGTGCGCTATCGCTGCGACTTCGTTGACTTGAAGAATTTCCGTATTCAGCACGACCTGTTCCGCACTGTGCCGGTCGACATGATGTTCCGCTACAACTTCGTTCCTCTGGAGCAGCGGGAAGATCATCTTGTATCGCCGTCAGCGACCCCAGCCGCCTGATGATGATCGATGAGATCTCCGGCCTGCTGGGCCAGCGCGTAGTGACCTGTGTCGCCACTCTCAGCCAGATCACCGATCTCCTCAAAAAAACCGAGCAGTCGCAGCGCGTATTGGATGAAGCCACCGAAGGTCTCACCTTCGATGTGATCCCGGAAGAGAATCCCGACGAAAATATTTCGATCGAGAAGCTCACCTCGGAAGAAGACATCAGCCCCATCATCCGACTGGTGGATACCACCATCTTCACAGCGCTCGAACGGCGCGCGTCGGACATCCATCTTGAGACGTACGACGATTCGCTGGTCATCAAGTACCGCATCGACGGAGTGCTGCAGGCAGCCATGGCGCCCATTGCGCGCGAACATCACTCCACCATTCTTTCGCGCATCAAGGTCATGAGCGAGCTCGACATCGCCGAGCGCCGCGTGCCCCAGGACGGCCGCTTCCGCGTTCGCTACAAGAGCCGCCTGATCGACTTCCGCGTCTCCATCATGCCCACGGTGCACGGTGAAAACTGCGTGCTCCGCGTACTCGACAAAGAGTCGATGAGCGAAAAGTTCCACAAGCTCACGCTCGATGTTGTCGGCTTCGGCGATGACGATATTCGCCGCTTCCGCCGCTATATTCGTGAGCCTTACGGCATGGTGCTGGTTACCGGTCCAACCGGCTCCGGCAAGACCACGACGCTCTACGCCGCGCTTAACGAGATCAAGAGCGATGAAGACAAGATCATCACCATCGAAGATCCGGTGGAGTACCAGATTCGCGGCATCACGCAGATTCCCGTCAACGAGAAAAAGGGCCTGACCTTTGCCCGCGGCCTGCGTTCCATTCTTCGTCACGATCCTGACAAGATTCTCGTCGGCGAAATCCGTGACACTGAGACCGCGCAGATCGCCATTCAATCCGCGCTTACTGGACACCTTGTGTTCACCACCGTCCACGCCAACAACGTAGTCGACGTGATTGGACGATTCCTGAACATGGGCGTAGAGCCCTACAACTTCGTCTCCGCGCTGAACTGCATTCTTGCGCAGCGGCTTGTCCGCACCATCTGCGAATACTGCGACAAGCCGGTAAAGCATGACCGCGAATTTCTGGCGCTCAGCGGCCTGAATTACGACGAGTGGAAGGACTTCGAATTCCACGAAGGCCAGGGCTGCATCGAATGCGGCGGAACCGGATACCGCGGACGAACGGCAATCCACGAACTTCTCGATCTCACCGATTCCATTCGTGAGCTCATCCTGGATAAGAAGCCCTCCTCGGAGATCCGCCGCGCTGCGCAGGCCGAGGGCATGATCTTCCTCCGCGAGTCCGCGCTTGAGCGCGTTCGCGCAGGACTGACTACACTGAAGGAGATCAACAAAGTTACCTTCATCGAGGCAAGCCGATAGTGCAGAAAGCTACGACTCCGTTCCGCATCTTCACGTCGAATTCGATGGTGACCCTGCGCCCCCGGCTGGCATGCGAAATCCTTCCCGAAGGCGTAGTGGCAGCTCGCCAGGAGAGTGCTACGGAAGAATCGGCGATGACCACCTTCTCGGCGCTCCCAATGGGAGCCATTGCGGCAGGCTTGAAGACTCCGAACCTGGTGAATCGCGCGGCTGTCATCGCCTCCATGCGCAATGCTCTCGACGAGCTTGCTCCACGAGACAAGAAGATTACCCTCGTCATTCCCGATGCGGCGGTGCGCGTTCTGCTGCTGGACTTTGATTCCCTGCCGCCCAAAACCGCCGACATCCTGCCCGTCATACGATTCCGGCTGCGCAAGCTTGTTCCCTTTGAGGTGGACGACGCGGGCATTACCTACCAGGAACTTGCCGCACAGGAGTCTGGCCAGGTGCGCGTATTGATCGCGATCATTCCTCACGACGTGCTCCACGAGTACGAGTCTGCGGTGCGGGATGCAGGATATGAGCCCGGAGCCATTCTCTCCAGCAGCCTTGCCGCAATCGCAGCCGGTCGGATTGAAGAGCCGATGTTGATTCTCAACCGCAACGGGAACACCATCACTACCGCCATCGCTCTGCAAAACGATCTGTTGCTCCACCGCACGCTCGAGCTTCCTGTAAACGAAGCGGAGATCACATCGGAGTTGCAGCGCACGGTAAACGTCGCAATGGCATACTTTGAAGACACGCTGCACACCCGGCCGCTCATTCTCTTCTACGCCGGACCCGGTGGCGCCGCATCTGTGGAACCATTGCTCGCAGATAATGATTTGCAGGTTCGCGACCTTGTGCCCGCACCGTCGGCGGGAGCCTCCAGCGCCATGCGCAAAGGTCTTTTGGCAGGAGTGGTTGGAGCACTGGCAAACTAATGAGTGAACAACTTGAGTGAACAACTAATGAGTGAACTGATCAGATAGATGCGCATCACACTCAATCTCGCGTCCCGGCCCTATGTCGATCTTCGGCCCCTCTATTCCCGTCTGCGCCTGTGGATGATACTCATGGCCATCCTTGCGGTGCCGTTCTGGTTGCTTCTGCGAGTGGAACAGCGCCGCGCGGCAGTTGCCCAGGCCGAACAGACCATCCTCACGCGCGACATGCAGAAGTTGAAGCAGGAGCAGCAGAACAACCAGGTGCAGATGCGCCAGCCGCAGAACGCCGCCGTGCTCGCGCAGTCGGAATTTCTTAATCAGCTCTTCAAGCGCAAGACCTTCTCATGGACTGCGGTGATGATGGACCTGGAGACGGTGCTGCCGTCCGGCGTGCAGGTCATGAATCTGGAACCTGTGATTGCGCCGGACGGGCAGGTCACCATTCGCATGCGCATCAACGGTCAGCGCGACAAGGCCGTTGATCTTGTCCGCAATTTGGAGCATTCGCGCCGCTTCCTCGCGCCGCGCCTCGCAGGAGAAACTGCTGAGACTTCCACCGGCGGCAATGCCAACGCCCAGCAGAATCTTCAACCCGTCAGCGCGTCAACGCCGGTGAACTTCGAGATCCTCTCCGAATACAATCCACTCTCACGCGCCGAGGCGAAGAAGAACAAGCAGGCAGCGGAACCCTCGACTGACAAGCCGGCAAAGCCGAAGCAGAAGAGCAAGACTAAAAACGCGCCGGCCCCTAACGCGTCGGCTGCGAAAGCTCCTCCTCCGAAGCAACCGGTACAGGGAGGTGCGCGATGAAGACACGCCTCCCCGGCAATCTTGCGACCGTGCTGAATCTGCATCTCGCGGGCCTGGCGTCTGCTCGTTATCGTGAATCTGTTCCTACTTACCAAGCTGGCTATTGCGTGGCACGACGCGAACTCGCAGCGTCCTGAAGTCGTCCAGCAGGAAAAGCTGGCATACAAGGCACTGGAACTTCAAGCTGCTCCGTTGCGCGGACTCCCGGGCAAGGTTGAATTGGCGCGGACCGATGCGGGAAAGTTTTACGAACTGCGCATTCCGGCGAACTATTCCGTCGATTGCCGCCGAACTTGGCACACTCGCGGTCAAGAATGGGTTCGCCTCACACGCGTGCAATACACCCAATCGCCCGCACTCGAAGGCCTGGCAGAGATTCGCATGGATGCTGCGTTAAGTGGTGAGTATCCCGGCCTGATGCGGTTCATCAACGGCCTGGAACGGGACAAGAATTTTTTCCTGATCAGTGGCCTCACGCTCACTGGCCAACAGGGCGGAGTCGTCAACCTGCGCATGCGCGTCATCACGTATCTTCGAGCGGCCGATGCCGCGGCCGTTCCAGTTGAAACCGCGGAGGCCCAGTAATGGCGCTGCGCATGGGAGCGGAAGATAAGAAGAAGGTCGCGATTGCCGCAGTGCTGGGATTGATCGTGCTCGGCCTTGGCGGAAAAATGTTGTGGGAGAACTTCGCCACTCCCGACATTGTGACCACGACACCTGCAATCGTGACGACTCAACAGCCTCCAACGATCAGTGGCGCCCGCTCCGCGCCCAAGGTGGCCACCGCCAATCTCGATCCAACGCTGCATCCGGAATGGATGACGGCAACGGAGTCCATGACCTATACCGGCACCGGGCGGAATATTTTCTCCCTGGTTTCCGCGCCCCCGGTCATTGAGCAGCCCAAAGCTTCGGCACGGCCCATGCAGGTAGTCAACGCAGGCCCTCCTCCACCTCCGCCGCCACCTGTGATCGATCTAAAGTTCTTCGGCTTCTCCTCGGAAAAGAGCGGCTCGAAGAAAGCCTTCCTGTTGCGCGGCGAAGATGTCTTTATCGCCGCCGAGGGCGACGTGGTCGACAGGCGATACAAGGTGGTGAAGATCCTCCCATTTTCCGTTCAGGTGGAAGACCTGCCCTACAAGAACACGCAAACGCTGCCGCTGGTGCAGAACTGAGTTTCCCGATGTTGAAGAAGCCTGCCAATCCGCCGAACCAGGGCAAGTCCAGCAAGACAGCAGATCCTGAAAATGGGTATCTGCTCATTGGCGCGCTCTTTCTCGTTGCCGTGGTGCTCATCACTCTTGCTGTCGCGGCTCCGCAGGTCGCCTCGGAAATTCAGCGTGACAAGGAATTAGAGCTTTACCATCGCGGACTGCAATATCAGCATGCCATCCGCCTCTACTACAAAAAGTTCGGACGCTACCCCAGCAACCTCGAGCAACTGGAAAAGACAAACGAGATCCGTTTTTTGCGCAAACGCTATAAAGATCCCGTGACCGGCAAAGACGAGTGGCGCATGATCCACTTCGGCGAGCAGAAAGTGAAGACCACCGGCCTCTTCGGTCAGCCCATCGCCGCCACTGGCAACTAACGGATTATCTGCACCCGGCGCAACGCAAAACGGCCCGGGCGGAAGCGCGTTCGGCGGCTCGTCTTCCTCCGCATTCGGATCCAACTCGGGTTCTGCGTTTGGATCAAACTCGGGCTCTGCATTTGGCTCGAATTCGGGCTCTGCATTTGGATCGAATTCAGGTTCAGCGTTTGGCTCGTCCGGAGGCTCCACTTCGGCATTCGGTGGTTCGACAGGAACCGCAGCACCAACGACAGGAACCGGAACCGCCGCCACTGGTACGGATACCTCGGCAGCCGGGTGCTACTGGAGCGACCGATCCTGGAGCAGCAGGTGGCACAAACTCGGGCATCGCAGGCGCATCGACCTCTGGCATCTCGTCGATCGGATCAGGTCAGACATTTGGCGGAGGAGGAATTGTTGGCGTCTCCAGCGGCAGCAAGAAATCCTCTATTCGCGAATACAAGAAGCAGAAACATTACAACGAGTGGGAATTTGTTTATGACCCAGCATCGGAGCTGAACGGCATGGCTGGTGCAGCCGGCGCGGGCCAGCAGCCCGGAAATCCCAACCAGAACGGCACATTCGGCAGCGGTGGATTCGGTTCTAGCTCAGGCTCCGGTGGTTTTGGCTCCAACTCGCCATCTGGAGGCTTTGGCTCCTCAAACTCGCCGACTGGAACGTCTCAACCAACACCGCCCACTCAGCCAACGACGCCCACTCCACAGCAGTAGGAAAATTCTCAGCGCGCAAAAAAGCCTCGCTTTGCAGCGAGGCTTTTTGCAATGCGGGTTGGTCGAACTTATGCGCTGAAAGAAGATCCGCAGCCGCAGGTGCTCTTGGTGTTCGGATTCTCAAACTTGAAGCCGGCCGCTTCCAGAGTCTCAACATAGTCGACAACGCAGCCGTTGAGGTACATGAGTGAGGTCGCGTCAACATACACTTTCAGATCTTCAAACTTGAAGACCTTATCCATCATGCCGCTCTCATTCTCGAAGGACATGGAGTATTGGAAGCCAGAGCAGCCGCCGCCAACAACGCCGATGCGCAGCCCGGCAGGAAGCGGGTCCTGGGTCGCCATGATTTCGCGAACCTTCGCGATAGCGGGGGGTGTCAAGGAAATCGGAGCGCTGGTCTGTACGGTTTCGGTGACGGGCGTGGTAGTGGTGGTTGCCATGTGATTCTCCCTCAAAATTAGCGAACGGATACAGCGTTTAGTTTAACTCCACAGACCCGCCGTAACAAGCTGATAACGTTCTATGGAAAAGATGCCGTGATGTCGCCGTTTGACTCACAAATCGTTTTATTTCGCCGTAATTTTCGTCGAAATGCGCTCGTACTGCGATTGACTCAGAATCCCCTTGGCCACCAGGTCGTGCGTTGATCCATAAGGGCGCGCCTTCACGATCTGTTTCGCTTTTCCCTCACCAATGCCGGGCAGAGTCATCAGGCTGTCCACTGACGCGGCATTCACGTCCATCCGCCCTGAGCTCGACTGAAGTCCATCTTTCACCCCTTCAGCCACAGCGTTCAGCTTACGGCCAGCGTCGTCTGCGGCCTTCTTTGTCTCCTCGGCGGTCTCCTTTGCGCCCTCTTTGATCGTCGCCGTGGCTTCGGCGGATTTCTGCCGTATTTCCTGCTCCTGCTGTTCCGATGTTTTGGGTTGTGGACTGCACCCACCCAGGAAGAACGACGACGAAATCGCCAGCAAAGCAGTGAGAAGAACTTCTCTATTCTTTCGAAAGTGACTCATTCTAATCTCCTTACGCCTAAAACCCTCCCAATTACCCGGTTAGGAAAGGCCTCTTCTATCGTGAAGAACTGTTTTTCACAGTTTGGGTTGCCCTTTTTGAGATTCCTGCAAACAAATACCTGTTCATTTGACTCTTTTAGGGGATAACATGCTTTGCGGACGGACCCATCTTCTGTGCGGGCCCGAATGATTCCAAGGCCCCGCCCCGTGGATGAGACCGGCTCAACGTAACACCTGAGGTGTTGTATGAGCATCATCCCTCTCATGTGGGGCCTTTGGGCCTTGCTCACGACGATTCTCCTTATCCTCATCATCTATCGCAGCAATTTGACCCGCTACGAAGAAGATCAGATCTTCCTTGAAGAGTCTTCGTCGAATCAAAACAGAGAGCAACAGGAACTCCTGAAGAAGATCAATCGTATAACCCCAGCGGTCCGGATCGTGACGGTCTGCACCGGCGTGATGACAGCGGCGATTCTGGGCTTTTACGTGTGGGACGCGGTCAGACAGTTCAACATGTAATGCACACGAACGGTTCGATCCAACCAGACGTGTCGCCGGGATTCCCCTCCCGGCGATGCAATACAGCGAATCCTCGTCCCTCCTCGAAAACCAACTAAGCTGATTGTTTACTGGCATCTGGCCCGCTACGCGTGCAATAAATTGTCGCGGCATGGCCGGGTGTTTCTACTGCCATCCGGTGCGCTGCTTCGCTAGAAACTCATCGTTCTCCTTACCGTAGAGGCTGGGCCCTGCGTTCGCGCCGCAACCCTTCAAGTGGACATTTCTGCGCCTCTTATGGTATAATTCTAAAGGGGTTATGCGCACAGACCGCGTCTGTGACGACCCACTCCCTTTTGGAGAATTCAACCAATGTCGCAACCAAGTGTGAGCGCCAGGATCGCCGCCTTTGCCCGTGCCTATCACCAGCAACACGATCAACCGCTGGTTTTCCGTGATCCGTCTGGCCCACAGGCTCTTCAGCCAGGAGGAATTGAGCGCTTTTGAAGCGAATCTGGCCAGATCGCTGGCTTTTTTCGATGCAAAAGCCGCAGCATTGCAATCCGATGCAGAATCGGCTCTCCGACACGTGATGCGAAACCACATCGCGCCTATTACCCTTGCTCGCTCCCGCTATGCCGAAGATGCGCTCGAGCAATCCGTGAAGCAAGGGACGCGGCAATACGTTCTTCTTGGTGCGGGTTTCGACACTTTAGCCTTCCGCCGTCCGGAGTGGGCGGCCAATCTTCGGGTGTTCGAACTGGACGACCCCGCCACTCAGGACGAGAAGAAGCGTCGCATCTCCGATGCAGGGTACGCTCTCCCCAGCGATTGCCTCTGGGTGCCCATGAACTTTGTTGGAGGAGATATCGGTGCATCATTACGTACCGCTGGATTCGACCCGCAACAGCCATCTTTCTTCAGCCTGCTCGGTGTGTCGTATTACCTCGCGAGCGAAATCCTGTTGCGCATCTTCTCATCGATCGCTGCGCTCAGCAGTCGGGGCAGCACACTGGTCTTCGACTATTTCGACCTCGATGCATTTGACCCCGCCACGGCGAGTTCGCGCATGCAGCGCATGCAGGCAGCGGCAGAATTCAGCGGCGAGCGCATGCTCACTGGTCTCGATCCGGAAACACTGTCAACGGAACTTGGCACTGTCGGGCTTAGGTTGCGCGACCAGATAAACCCGATGCAGATTCAGGCACGCTATTTTGATGTTCCTCGGATTGGATACAGGATGGTGGAACACGTTCACTTCGCAACCGTGGAGGTCAGCTAAACAGGAGAGGTGGGATTCAATTCCGCCTCTCCGCTTGTGTCCCGCTGAAATTTATTGCATTCCCTCGATGGTGCCGTGGGCCACGACATCGACATCGACCTGTTTGCCCACTTTCAGAATAAAATTGCCGGGATCTTTCATGCCCCAGTCAACGAACGGCACGACGAAATGAGTGGTGGCTATAACTTTGTCGCCATTTGTTTGCACCTTCACGCCCATGCGCAAGGCATGGTCGGCGCCGTGAATGTTAAAAGTGCCATCCACCGTCACGTCTTGCAAACTTCCCGGTTTCGGTTCGCCGGCCACCTTGGCGGGATGAAAGAAGACTTCGGGATATTTGTCCGTCTCCAGCACTTTTTTCTTCATCGCGCTGTCGCGCATGCTGTTGCCGCTCGCACCGCTGGCGCCATCCACGAGGATTTCGCCTTCCGCGATCCCGGTCTTGGGATCAAAGATCATCACGCCGCTCTTCAGTTGGAACGTCCCGTGGACGACATGGAGCGTGTCCGTCAGCGTCCATTTAATTTCTGTATCAGCGGGATCAAGATGAACTGTGACCTTTTGCGCGAAGCCGGACTGACCCAGGGCAAGACACACCACAGCAAAAACCGCAAAACGAATCCAAGCCAAACTCTTCATGTATCTTCCTTCTTTTATTTTACAGGCCAGCAGCGATTTACAGGTTAGCCCATGCAGGAGCGAGGATTTGCAATCCCAGGTGCAGTCCCTTTTCGTAAACGAATCGGGGTAAGGATTCTTCTCCCATGTGCACACCCAGCAGGCGGGAGAAGAGCGCGGGCTCACTGGCCAGAGCGCGGATGGCGCGATCGCGGAACAATGGCCAACGGTCCATTGTCAGCATCACCTTCGCCATGGTCATCGGCATTTTGAGAATTGCCGGATGCCCTTCGGCGTAGAAATCAAGATCATCGCCCTCAATTGCATCGGCCAGCAACTGCGACTGGCGAAACACCATGGCCAGGCCTTCGCCGGTAATAGCATCCGCTGAGCCAGAGGCGTCGCCGATCAGCGCAATCCTCCCACGGGCCACTTTCTTAAGACGCCGCGTGGTGGTGACGGCGCCGCGATGCGTACTGCTGCTATCCAGTCCACTAAGCTTTTCCTTCAGGAACGGAATGGAAGTTAGTACCTCCTCCATCCTCACCTTCGGATCAGTCGCAATAGTCGCAATGCACAACTCATTCAAGCCAACCGGAGTGACATAGGCCTGTCCGCGGGCACCCCAGTGAACCTCAACATTTTCACTCCACGGTTCAACACGGTAGTGGCGGCGGAAACCGAAACGACGACTCACCAGTGTGCCGCTTTCAAGTCGTGCCCAGCGCCGCACGCCGGATGCCTGGCCATCCGCTCCCACCAGATACCTGTACTCGCACGGCTCTCCCGCGACGAATACTTTCTCTTGTGCGCGCAACTCCACGTGCGTATTCCACGCCATGCGAACGCCCAGCGATTCTGCGCGATCGATCATCAGTTGATGCAGATGCACGCGCCGTACGCCCAACCCAATGCCGTTGGCGAATCGAGCGCTTACGCAATCCGTGCGGCCGCTGTTGCGATTGGCAAAATGAATGCCACGGAACTCGCCGCCATCCTGACGGTTCAGAGTGATGCCGAGGCGCTCCAGTTCCACGCGGGAGTCAGGCATGAGCCCTTCGCCGCAGGCCTTGTCAATTGGCGGACGCAACGCCTCGACCACCAGCACATCGGCACCGCGCTGGCGCAATGCAATCGCGGCAGACAAGCCCGCGGGGCCGCCACCTACCACTACGACATCCGCGCGGCGTGTATTCGTTTGCTCTCGCATCACCATTCCAGCAACAACATCTCTGCGCAAAAGCCCGGCCCCATCGCGGCCAAAACGCTGCGCGTCCCACGAGGGGGACGATTGTTTTTCATCACTTCATCCAGCACCACCAGCACAGAGGCAGACGAAAGATTGCCCACTTTACGCAGTGCCTCCCACGATCCTTTTAACTCGCCATTCTCCAGGCCGAGCGCTTCCCCTGTTGCCTCCAGGACCTTGGGACCGCCTGTATGCATGATCCACGTTCCAATATCGGTTCGCGTCAATCCCTGCTCGGCGAGGAACTGATCGACATTGACGCCGAGATTTTCACTCACAACCTTGGGAACGTCCGGCGATAGAACTAAGGTGAATCCCTTCTCGGATACGTTCCACCCCATCACGTCCAATGTCTCCGGAAAGAAAAAGGACCGGCTGGCTACGATCTTCGGGCCTGCTGGTTTAGTGTTTTCTCCGGCAATAAGAACAGCTGCGGCACCGTCGCCGAACAGGCCGGCGCCAATCAGGTTGGCCACCGTCACATCGCCACGCTGCCAGGTGAGCGAGCACAACTCAACGCTCAGCAGAACCGCATATTGGTCGGGATAAGCGCGAACATAATCCGCCGCGCGCGCAAGCCCCGCCGCTCCCGCAACGCAGCCCAGGCCAAAGATCGGATTGCGCTTGATGTGCTTGTTCAATCCCATCTTGTTCACGATCCGCGCATCAACGGACGGACTGGAGACGCCGGTCACGCTCACGAAAAATATCGCGCCTACCTGGTCGCGTTCCACGCCGGCTTGCTTGAGGACGCAATCGATCGCCTTCTCGCCGAGTTCCATCGCGACTTCAATCCAGACATCATTCAATTTTCCCCAGGTATCCAGCGGGTAATACTCAACCAATTTCCGTGAAAAGTAGCGGCCGTCTACGCCCGTGCGAGAAAAGAACCGGTCAAGCAGGGGCCAGTGATCCTTGCCTTCTTGCCAGTACTGCTTCATCGCCGACACCACCTCTTCCTGCGTGAAGTAGTGGGGCGGAAACGCTGTTGCAGTGCTTGCTATGCGCATCTATATGGATCTCTTTCCCTGGGTAAGTGTGCCTGCTTTTAGGATAGGCAGCAATTCGGCGCAAATGCTCCTGATGCTTGCCTTTTTCCTTTGCTGCCATCAAAGTGCCATGCACCGAGCCACAAATTGCATGGCGCTGGCGCAGAATGTATTAGATTTTTGCGGCGCGGCCTGCAAGCGCCAATGCATCCTTCCAGAAGTGGAAAGAGGAGTGTACCGCGTCCATCACGCTCGTGATAGCGGCAATAAATGCATCCATACTTTCTTCGGTTGCATTCAGCGGGGGGGCCGCTTTAAGAACAAGAAAATTGTTGCCGCAGATTTGTGTCAGGATTCCATGCTCGCGATAAAGACGCATCACCAGCATTTGTCCAAACATCGCTGGATGAATGCGCGTGAACGCCTCGAATGAAACACGCAACGCAAGCGACTTCGGAGCAGCAAACACGATGCCCGACATAAATCCTGCGCCCCGAACTTCACTCACCATTTCGTACTGGGCAAGCGCTTCTCTCAGGCGTGTCCGGAATTGCTCTCCCACTGCGGTTGCGCGGGCGCCGAGTTGCTCGTCATCCAGAACCTGTAATGTTGCCAATCCCGCGCGCATCGCCAGCGTGTTCTCGCTGTAGGTAGAGGTGTGCACAATGGCGCGCCGCAGGGATCCATAAACGCTGTCGTAGATTTCGTCGGTCATCAGTACTGCGCCGGACGGCACCAGCCCGCCGCTCAATGCCTTGGCGAGAATTACCATGTCAGGATCGAGACCATATTGCTGGCTGCAGAGAAATGTTCCCGTGCGATAGAGGCCCGTCTGCACTTCATCCATCACCAGCAACGTGCCGTACTTGCGGCACAGCTTCTGAGCGCCTTCAAGATAGCCCGTGGGAGGAACGACAATCCCGCCCTCGCCCTGAATCGGTTCGAGGAAAAGCGCAGCGTATTTCTTCGATTTCAATTGCTGCTCGAGAGCATCCAGATCACCGAAATCGACGAACGAAACATGCGGCAGCAGCGGTCCGAACCCGTCCGACCAGAAACCATGATCCATCAACGAAAGAGCACCGCAGGACAAGCCATGGAACGCGGCCTTTGCCGCCAGCAGACCATCGCGCTTGGTGAAGGCGCGGGAAAACTTGATCGCCGTCTCCACACCTTCACTGCCCGAGCTACAGAAGTATGCCTTGTTCAGGCGACCTCCGGCTTTGCGGCAGAGTACCTCGGCAAGCTCACCTGCCGTCTCCGCTACATGGCTCTGCAACATCGCGGGACCACTCCTGTCCAACTCACGATGCAACGCCTGGACAACCGCCGGATGATTATGACCAATGTTGTAAACGCAGTATCCGGATAGAAAATCGAGGATCGTCCGGCCATCTTCCGTCTGCAGTTTTTCGCCACGGCATTCCACGTACCGTGCATTCATCTGAAGCAGTTCTAGGAGCTTTACCCACTGCGGATTTACATGGGCCTGGTAAGCGGAGTTAGCTACTTCCTGTGACACAGAGGATTGCGCAGACGAGTGGAGTATTGAGGTCGGCATGATCTCGGAAAGGCCCTCGATTCAAAGCACGTAGCATCAAGTAATTGTTCAGACGGATGCAGAGGGGGGTTCGTCACCCGGACGATGGGGAACGGATGGGATAATTATACTTAATCGTTGCCGTGTCTGAGACTTGCCGCGGTCTTCGGCCCATCGAGGAGCAGGTGTAAATGTCGAAATATTTGTGGGTCGGAATCGGTGGTTTTGCAGGATCCATCGCGCGATACGCCCTCGGCGTATGGATCCATGACCGCATGGGCACCCGTTTTCCTTACGGCACATTCGTGATCAACATCACGGGCTGCTTTCTCATCGGCGTCATCCTTACCGTGCTTGATGCCCGCGTCGGCGTGCCTCCTGCGTGGAGACTCGCCATCCCCATCGGCTTCATCGGCGCCTACACTACCTTCTCAACTTTTGAGTACGAGACATTCCGTTCGGTCCACAGCGGACAGGCCTCGATCGGGCTGCTGAACATTGCGCTCAGCGTCATTGTGGGCTATTTTGCTGTGTGGCTCGGCGTCATGGCCGGCAGAACTCTCTCCTGAACACAGGTTCCGCCGCATTCTCGCGCGCGTCACAGCGCTTGGAGGAGCCTCCCATGCTCACCGCCATACCCTCGATTCGCGTCACCATGTACCTGAAGGAAGATCGCGTCCCCTCCGTTCTTGATTTCCTTTTCAAGCACCATGTCGCAGGAGCGACCGTCGTTCGTGCCTTCGCTGGGTTCGGCAGCCATCATCATCTGCACACGGCAAACCTGGTGGATATCTCGGTCGATCTGCCAGTGATCCTGCAGTTCGTTGATACAAGGGAGAAGCTCGAGACATGGTTCCCGCAGATTGCTGAAGTGGTGAAAGGCGGACTGCTTTCCACGCAGGAACTTCTCGTTTACAGGCCAGCCCAAGCCGCGTCGGCACCGGATGCCGGCAGTTTACTGCGCTGATGCCGTCTTGGATTCCCCTGGGGACGTGGCACCAAAGTGGCAACAGCCGCGTGATAAGCAATACACTTCTCTGTAGGAACCGGGATTACAATCGACGCGTGCAAACAAGCGATCCCTCCGCCGCTGCAAGTTTGGAACTGGAGCCCTGAATGAGTGAACTTGCTCTCGCCGCCGACGCAAAAGTTGTGGCCGTTACCGCGGCGCCGCATGCGCCGGATTTTCACGTTTTCCGCCGGTTTCTCGATCGCTGCAAAGGACTGCCGGCAATTACCGTGGCGGTATGCTGGCCAGTCACGGATGTCGCGCTTACCGGGACAACCGAAGCCTTCGACTCAGGATTGATTCTTCCCATCCTCGTGGGCCCGACAGAAGAGATCACAACTCTCGCAGCATCCTTGAATCTCGACATCAGTCAGTTTCGCATCGTGGAAGCCCCGACAGAAGCCCTCGCGGCAGCTGCTTCCGTTGCGCTTTGCCGCGCAGGCGAGTGCCAGGCGCTCATGAAGGGTAGTCTGCATACCGACGAGCTGATGAGCGCGGTGATGCATAAAGAACTGGGCCTTCGCGCCGTGCGCCGTATCACCCACGTTTTTCTCATCGACACGCAGGCGTACGACCGCACGTTGCTGATCACTGACGCTGCCATCAACATCTATCCCACGCTGCAGGACAAGGTCGACATCGTTCAAAACGCCATCGACCTGGCGCACGCGCTCGAAATCCCTGAGCCAAAAGTCGCCCTGCTTTCCGCGATTGAAAACGTGAATGCAAAGATCGTCTCGACACTCGACGCTGCCTCCCTTTGCAAGATGGCGGACCGCGGTCAGATCACAGGCGGCATTCTCGACGGGCCACTCGCCTTTGATACCGCCGTGAGTGCCAAGGCCGCGGAGATCAAGGAACTGGTCTCGCCCGTCGCAGGGCAGGCGGACATTCTCGTGGTGCCCGATCTCGAATCCGGCAACATGCTGGCCAAGCAACTGGAATATCTTGGTGGCGCACAACTGGCTGGCATTGTCGTTGGCGCGCGTGTTCCGATCATCCTCACCAGCCGCGCAGACTTGCCGGAAGCGAGGCTCGCCTCCTGCGCCGTTGCCGTGCTGGTCCATTACGCGCGTCAGACATTTGGCGTGATCGTCTAGCTACCGCTGAAAAAACAAAAGGCGCCGACACTTCGCGGCGCCTTCTTGCGGAATCCTTCCCCGTTCAATCAACGATTAGTCGATTGCCAGGCTGAGCTGATGGCGAATGTCCGCGCCTCGCACCCAGAAAATTACGTCCGTCGCGATATTGGTGGCATGGTCCGCGATGCGCTCGAGGGCGCGCGAGATCAAAATCGAGTTCAGCGCCTGCATCGTGTACTCGGGATGCTGCTGAATCACTCGTATCAGATCTGCATGAGCAACCCGATTCATGCGGTCAATCTCATCATCCATTTCAATTACAGAATCGGCCACATGCGCATCGGCATTCAACAGCGCCTGGATCGACGTGCGGATCATGCGACCGGCAAACTCACCCATTCCGCCGAAATCCACCGGCAGGTCGACTTCCGGCATGTCGATCATGTCCTTGGTGCGAATGGCGATGCTCATCGACTGATCGCCAATGCGCTCCAGGTCGCCATTAATCTTGATGACCGCCAGGATGAAGCGCAGGTCGATCGCCATTGGCTGCTCTTTCGCGAGCAGCTCATACGCCATCTCATCCAGGTCGCGCTGCGCGGTGTTAATCGCCCGCTCGTTCTCCCGAACATACTGGCAGAGCTTCAGGTCCCGCCGCAGATTCGCTTCAACGGCGGACTCAACTGCCTGTTGTGACAAGGCGGCCATGGCCAGAAGCTTGTCCTTCAACTCGGCCAATTGCTGCTGAAAGTGGATGCGTGGCAATTTTTATGATCTCCAAGCTGAATTGTGCACCATGTTCTGTGACAAATTCGCTAATTTTTGGTGCAAGGGATAACACTCATGTTACCCCCAGCAGAATCAATTCCATCATCCCAAACGAGCTTCCGCCTGCTTTGCCGCCTCGTAGATCTCGTCGAACGATTCCACGGCGTAGAGAACCTTCTGCATTTCTGAAGTAGAGAAGCGCTGCTCCATCACCTCGTCCAGGTTGAAGGCGCGGATCTCAGGCCCGCCATCGACCACGTAATCCGATTCACCTTGCGACGAAATCAATCCGCTGCCGTAAAGCTTCACTTTTCCCTGCTGGCGAATCACGCCGAACTCCACCGTGAACCAGAACAGCCGCCCCATCCGCTCCAGGTCTTCTTTGCTGTGGAGTGCCGCGCAAACTCTGCCGTAGTGCTGCAGAAAATCCGCAAACACCGGATGAGCATGCATGGGCACATGGCCAAAGACATCGTGAAAGATGTCGGGCTCGGGCGTGTAATCGAACGATTCCCGGCCACGAATGTAAGTCGTCGTGGGAAACTGCCGCGCCGCCAGCATCTCGAAAAATGCGTCCGGCGGCAGAAAGCCGCTCACCGGGGTGGCCTGCCATCCCGTACGCGGACGCAGCCGCAGATTCACCTCGGAGAGCCGGGGAATCCTGTCTTCACGCAAGCCAATTAGTTGAAACCCTTCGAGATATTCCTCACAGGCGTGCTCGTGTAACTGAACCATTCGCCTCCGAACCAGCTCCGCCCAAACCGCGTGCTGATCCGGCGAGTAGGCTTCCCAATCCTGCTGGATCAAAAAAGCGCTGGCCACCGGGAGCGATTCCTCCGTCCCGGTCGCAACTGGCAGCGACTCCTCTTCCAGACTGCCCAACCCCATCTTCTTAACTCCGATCTCCATTGCCGGTCCCTCTTCAAATGCTCCGATGCAAAACTCGTGAGGATCGCATCCACGCAGGCACCATGTCAATTTGAACCCGGTGCCACGCATTCGACTCGTCTTCCCTGGAAAAGGTGATATGTGCCCTATCTCCTCCGCCCAATGGAACCAAAATCAGCACCCATGATTAACCCTCTATTGAGCTGATTTTCACCCACATTTCGCAATAACTCTTTCTTGTGACGAAAGCGTTACAAAACCTGCAAGTACAGCACTATGCAACAGCGCTAATACAGGTATATGGTATGTGGTCGTTGGGCCAAATTGCCGATCGCAGGGCACTTTGCATCCCAGCTAACGGAGTATGAACATGTCCACGGTTACACACCCTGAAATTGAAACAAAGAACGACTTTCTGCCACTGAACGGAACAGACCACGTAGAGTTTTATGTCGGTAATGCCCGCCAGGCCGCTTACTACTACCGCACCGCCTTCGGCATGAGCCTGGTGGCTTATGCGGGACCGGAAACGGGCCAGCGTGACCGGGCCTCCTATGTTGTTGAGCAAGGCCGAATCCGTTTTGTGCTAACCACCCCACTTCGCCCCGACGGCGAAATCGCAGAACACATTCATCGCCACGGAGACGGCGTTCGCGACGTCGCGCTCTGGGTAGACGACGCCAAGCAAGCATGGCGCGAAACAACAAAACGTGGCGCTCGCAGCGTTCTTGAGCCCACCGAAAAGAGAGACGAACACGGGATGGTTCGACTGGCCACCGTCGCTACCTACGGCGACACGGTGCACACCTTCGTCGAGCGCCGCAATTACACCGGGCCCTTTCTCCCGGGTTATCGCCCCATCGAGAGCGATCCCCAGGCTCGTCCCACCGGACTTCGCTACATCGATCACATGGTGGGCAACGTGGGCTGGCACGAGATGAATCGCTGGGTCGATTTCTATCAGAAGACGATGGGCTTCGAGCTCTACCAGCACTTCGACGACAAGGATATTTCCACCGAATACTCCGCGCTGATGTCGAAGGTAATGAGCAACGGCAACGGTCGCGTCAAGTTCCCCATTAACGAACCGGCGGAGGGCCGCAGAAAATCGCAGATCGAGGAATATCTCGAGTTCTACCACGGCTCCGGCGTGCAGCACATCGCCATGGCAACCGACGACATTCTGAATACCGTGGCGCTGTTGAAGCAGCAGGGCGTCGAATTCCTTACCGTGCCGCACTCCTACTACGAAGAGCTGCACCATCGTGTAGGCAAGGTCGATGAGCCGATCAGCGAATTGGAACGACTCGGCATCCTGGTCGATCGCGATGAAGAAGGCTACATGCTGCAGATCTTTACTCGCCCCGTCGAAGACAGGCCGACGCTGTTCTTCGAGATCATTCAGCGAAAAGGAAGCCGCAGCTTTGGCAAGGGAAACTTCAAGGCGCTCTTTGAGGCCATTGAGCGGGAGCAGGCAGCGCGGGGAAACCTGTAAGGTAGCCGCATGAAGCTGTGCACCTTCGAAGTGCCAACGCCCCTGGGGAAATTTCGCCGCCTTGGCGTAGTTTCCCCGGAGGGCGTGACCGATCTGAACTTTGCAGCCGCACACCACCTTGACAATCAAAGGCACGCTGACGCACTCGTGCCTCCATCGCTGCTCGGCTTGCTGGAAGGCGGTCCGCTATCACGCAGAACAGCCGAGGCGGCAATCGCCTATCTTCCGCCGGAGCTACGGCTTGGCATCCACGATGAGACTCTTCTATATCAGTGGGATGAAATCGAATTGCTCACGCCGTTGCCCGATGCGCGCTCCCTGCGGGACTTCTTCGCCTTTGAAGAGCACGTGAAGCGCGGCTTTGAAAAACGCAATGAGCCCATGCCGCAGGAGTGGTACGAAATTCCTGTCTACTACCAGACCGGACACCACAACCTCATCGGATCGGATCAGGATGTTCTCTGGCCGCGATTTACCGAGCGCTTTGACTATGAGCTTGAACTCGCCGCGATCATCGGGCGACCGGGCCGCAACATCAAGGCGGAGAATGCGCGAGACTATATCGCGGGCTACACAATACTGAATGACTTCAGCGCACGCGATATCCAGAAGCGCGAAATGAAAGTTCGATTGGGTCCGGCAAAAGGCAAGCACTGGTGCTCGGGCCTGGGGCCATGGATGGTGACGACTGATGAACTCACCGATCCATATAACCTCGTTATGACGGCGCGGATCAACGGCGATGAATGGTCGCGTGGATATTCCGGCGACATGCATTGGAAATTTGAGCAGATGATCGAATTTCTCACGCAGGACGACACAATTTATCCCGGAGACATCATCGCTTCGGGCACCGTCGGCACAGGCTGCGGACTCGAATTGGATAAGTGGGTGCAGCCGGGCGACACCATTGAACTGGAGATCGAACACATCGGCGTGCTGCGCAATCGCGTTGTGCGCCCATAACAAATGCGAAAGGGAGCAATTTCATGTTTCCACTGAAAAAGGGCAAGACCACGCAACAGGCCCATGTGGGGCTTCCGGAAGGAACCTTCGAGGAAGAGCATGGCCGCAAGGGCTTCTACGGCAAGGCCGCCCACCTCTACCACGCAAATCCGCCCACCGGTTGGACCCGCTTCGAAGGCAAGCTGCGCCCGCATCTCTTTGACCTGAACAAGATGCAGCCGACGGATATGCAAGACGAGGATGGAGAGCCGTCGACCTTCCTCGGCAACAACGACGTTCAGCTCTCGATCTCGCGGCGCTCCAAACCGATGCCGTTTTATTTTCGTAACAGTGATGGTGACGAGTTGTATTTCGTCCATCGCGGCCAGGGCACCATTGAGACGGATTTCGGCCCCCTCGCGTACGAGAAGGGCGATTACATTGTGCTTCCCCGCTCCGTGACTTATCGCGTTGTACCCAGCGTTGAGGACAACTTCTTCCTTATCATTCAGTCGAAGGCAGAGTTCGATCAACCGGATCGCGGCTTGCTCGGCCAGCACGCGCTATACGATCCAGCCGCGCTAACCGTGCCGGAACCTGCGCCGGGTGCGGCGGAAGAAAACGAAGAGGGTGAATGGGAAGTCCGTATCCGCTGCGAAGGCGAAATCTCCAAGGTCTTCTATCCATTCAATCCACTCGACGTGGTGGGCTGGAAGGGCGATCTCACGACCTGGAAGATCAACCTCCGCGACATCCGACCCGTGATGAGCCATCGCGCCCACCTCCCGCCCAGCGCACATACAACGTTTGTGACGCAAGGCGCGGTGGTGTGCAGTTTCCTGCCGCGGCCGCTTGAGCAGGACGCGGATGCGCTCAAGGTGCCCTTCTTCCATCGCAATACGGACTACGACGAGTTCCTCTTCTATCACGACGGCGACTTCTTCAGTAAAGACAACATTGAGCCGGGATATGCAACGCTGCACCCGCGCGGCATTCATCATGGCCCACATCCCAAGGCGCTCGCGAACCAGGGTAAGAAGACGCATACCGATGAGTACGCTGTCATGCTCGATGGATTGAATCCTATTCACGTGCTGCCCGCCGGAGAGCAGGTGGAGTGGGCGGACTACTGGGCGAGTTGGGGAGCAAAGGCGCGAAGCGAAGCCATGCGAAAGCGTGAAACGGTACCATAGGCCATGTCGCAAGCCGATCCGCTTTCCATGCTGGCGTTCAATCCTGCCGACCACGCGCCGCAGGATATTTACAAGTTGCTCGTCGGGTCAATCGTTCCGCGTCCCATCGCATTTGTATCTACCATGGATACGAATGGCATTCTGAATCTTGCGCCATTCAGCTTTTTCACCGCGGCCAGCGCCAATCCTCCCGTGGTCTGCTTCTGCCCCATGGTCCGCCGCGTAGGGCCGGAGAAGAAAGACACCCTGCGAAACGTCGAAGAAACCGGCGAATTTGTAGTCAACATCGTCTCCGAAGAGTTCGCCGCAAAGATGAACATCTGTGCCGCTGAAGTGGCGCCCGAGGTGAGTGAGTTTGAACTATCCGGCCTCACCCCACTGGCCAGCGAACTGGTGCGGCCTCCGAGGGTTGCAGAATCCCATGTGCAGATGGAGTGCCGCCTGCTTCAAATTTTGAAGGTCAGCGAAAAGCCGCTTGGGGGCACGCTGGTGTTAGGAGAAGTCTTGCGCTTCCACGTGCGCGAAAATCTCGTCGAAGATTTCCGCATCGATCCGAAAAAACTCAACGCACTGGGACGAATGGCCGGGGCGACTTACGTCCGAACTACCGACCGCTTCGACATGGAGCGGCCTCGTTAACGTCGATAGTTAGTGCCGGTAATCTGCGTAAGGGCCCTGCCGGTGCGTTCTCGGCACTTCCAGCCGGACCACACTATCAGTCTCATAGAGTTTTCTGCGCCGACGTGTCCTCGCCTGCAGGCTCTTCAAACAACCAAGCAGAAAATAAATTCCCACACCGGCGATAGCATAAAAAGTAATGCGTAATACAAGCTCGAGCGTCATACTCACCTTCCTCCGGACTTCCCCTCATACCCATTCCAATCCACCGGGCACAAGGATGGCGCAAGGAAGACATATAGAATTGATAAAGATGCGCAGCCGGTAGCTATCGTGTTGAGGATGAACCGCGCTTTGCCAGAAAGGATTTGCGGAACGGATGAATCGCATTCTCGACTTTTTGGTGGAATCGTTTGTAGCTGCCTTCGGTATCACCCATCCCAGACCTGAACAACAGGGCCTTGTACGCCTCGTACTTGGCGGTGCGCTCCTGCTGGTGATCTGCTTTGTCTTCGGGATCGTAGCCTTCTTCTGGATCCAGCTTCACTAACACTGCGGCTCCCCGCACACGCAAAAAGGGGATGACTCGCGTCATCCCCTCCCTCATTTCGTTACTACTTTTACTTGGCGAAGCCCATCACCACCGTGTGCGGAGTGTGCGTAAGCGGGTGCTCCGTCGTGCGTGCGTATCCCGCCTCAAGGTACATCGCATCCAGTTCCTTGTAAGTGTAAGCATCGCCCGCTGGAGTGGTGGCCAGCATCGTCAGGCTGAATCCACCAGCCATCGGCGGATTCAAGCGGTCTTCTGACGGCACAAATTCAAGCGCCGCAGCCCGGCCCCCTGGCTTCAGCGAAGCCAGCACCTTCTTCAGAATCATCACGCACGTCGGCGGATCGAAGTGGTGCAGGAAGTTTGTCAGCAGCACGATATCGTATGGCTCACCGTACTCCACATCGAATGCGCTGCCCGGCAAAGTTTCGTAGCGACCTTCCACGCCAGCCTTCACAGCGTTGGCTTTGGCCACTTCCAATACGTTGACCCAGTCCAGCGCAACAATCTGCGCCTCGGGATTCTGCTTCGCCACCTCAATGCCGAACAACCCATGGCCAGCGGCAATATCAAGCACGCGGACAGGCCCCTTCAGCCCGTCCAGCGCAATCTTTCCAAGCGGCGCAGCCGTCGGGCCCATCATGGGAGCCATACTGTGCGCGAAGTCCACCCACATAGGGTTCTCATCTTTCAAGATTCCATCATCCCGCAACGTGGTGGTTCCTGAACGCACGATCTCCGTAAGGCGGTCGTGAGAGTCACGCAATGCCGAGTTATTCATAAACTTAGCGACGGAAGCGACGCAGGCAGGCGACTTTGGATCGAGGAAAGCGGCGCTGGTCGCGGTGTGCGAGTAGAAACCATTTTCCTTCTTGAGGAATTGCATGATCGTAAGAAAATCAAGAAGGATTCGCATCCCGCGCTCGGAGGTGCCGCAGCGCTGCGCGATGGATTTCGAGTCGCTGAGCCCTTCGCCAACCGCGCGAAAGACATCCAGTTCAATTGCCGTACACAGCGCGGAAGAGCGCTGGAAGGCAGTCATAGTTTCAAACACCAAAGCAGGGGAAGCTACTTCGGCTGCAGTCGTACTTGCCATAAATTTGGAGACCTCGCTGGAGTGGGAAAGCAGTCGCGATTATAACTACGCTCTCCAGTCCGCGGAATAACCTTTTGAAGAATTCTCCGGGACTGCTCCCTACCATTCACGCGGGTATCTGTATCAGTATCTGCACTATTTTGCACTGCCCGGAGAAGCCAGCATCATGCAGTGTTGCTTGGCAACCTCGCACTGCAACATATCCTCGGCCAGCAGATTCCACCCCACAAACCCCGTGAATTTTCCCCCGGGTGATTCTTCCGCAGTTGGAGCCAGTCCCAGCCCCGTGTCGCTGTCATAGTCCTCATGCATAGTGCCAACCGCGGCAATGTCGCGAGCCAGCATCTCTGCAATCGTCACCGCCGTTGAGTGGGCTTCGGCCGCAAAACCATAGCGGCGCAGTCCAATCCAGTTCAGGTAATTGGCATTCAGCCACACCGGCCCGCGCCAATTGGAATAGGGATCAATGATTGGCCGGTTGTTGTAGTCCGGATCCTCTTTCGACAGACTACGAAATCCATATTGCCCGCGCATTTCCGCAGCGTTCAGCAGGTGACGCTTGATCATCGAGCGTGCCTGCGTGCGCGTCAGGATGTCCTCCGTCAGCGGCGTAAAGTTCGAGTAGCTCATGCGCTTGATAACTTCGCCCGTGTCGCGGCGGCGATTCCAGAACATCGCATCCTGCTCCGACCACAAGTTTTTCAGGATGGCCTGTTTCAATGTTGCGGCCCTCCGCAGATACTGGTCCGCGGCCTGCGCGTGGCCCAGGTGTCGCGCGATAGCCGCCATCGCCAGGTCTTCCCGCAGAACGAAAACCGAAGCATCCACTGCGAGAATCGCGTTGCGGTCTTTGGGATCGTTGGTCAGCGCGGCATTGTCGTCCGCGCCCGACTGCATCGCGTTCTCCCAGAAGTAGACGCCCCACTTGGGATCAAACTGCGTTCTGCGGCGATACGCGTCCACACGCTGCAACGTATCCCACACTGGCGCAATCCACTCATAGTCGTGCAGTCGCTCCGACGCAAGGTAGGCTCCCTGCGCAAGAAATGGCTTGATGTTGAATCGACCGACGA
The DNA here is from genome assembly GCA_963797255.1 of uncultured Acidobacteriaceae bacterium. Classification (GTDB taxonomy): domain Bacteria; phylum Acidobacteriota; class Terriglobia; order Terriglobales; family Acidobacteriaceae; genus JANXZS01. The sequence goes on along the minus strand of CAWCOV010000030.1, from coordinate 688,295 downwards.
TCGGCTTCACCACGGGCAGCGGTCCCTTGGGAGTAATGCATCCGGCCACGTAGCCCGACCCGTCTACGAAGCCGGAAAAATTCAGCACCCACCATTTCAGGTATTTCGCATCCGCCGCCTTCTGGTTCGCCCAGTGAGCGCCAATGTAATAGCCGTCCCAATCCCACATCGTGCTCTTGTAATAGCCCGCCGGTGTCAGGTTGTCGCGCGGAATCCGCTCCGTCGCCTGCTCAATCGTCTGCGGAGCAAGCCGCGTCATCTCCGCAGAGAAACTGGTCAGCAGTGCCGATTCATCCGATTCAGCCCTCGCCCTAAGGGTGCCGATGAAACAAAGGAGCAGCAGAACCGCGAAGACTTGAATTGCAGCCAGTCGAAAGCCTGTAGTTTTGAGCATCGCGGCAGTGTAGCGCACCGGGGAGGCGAGCCGCATCTTCACGCACATTGGAGTACGTCAGGTGCCGAGAAATTTCTTGTCAGCCAGTCCTGGGTCCATCCCGAAGCGATTACGGTAAAAAGAATTGCCAGGAGGACGACCACTTTCTTCATTTTTAAGAGGCCTCGAAACTTACGTTGTCGCCAGCCGTCTAATTATCCACGAAATATTTGTTGCAACGAATATCTTCCGAGCCACATCCATTACAAGAAGCCTGTTGACGCCGGTTATGGGAGACGTCAAGCTCGGCAGACAACTCTTCCCTTTTCAGGAGAACTAAGAATGAAGCTTAAAGCACTGGCAGTGGCGTTGACTCTTACGGCAGGCGTTTCCCTCGCGAGCGCTCAGACTTCCACTTGGAAGCTCGATTCGGCACACAGCTCCGCCGACTTTTCCATCCGTCATATGGGCATCTCCAACGTCCACGGACATTTCGGCAACATCACCGGCACCGTCACGCTCGACGAAAAAGACATTACCAAGTCCAAAGTAAACGCCACCGTTGATACCACCACGGTCGATACCGGCAACTCCATGCGCGATACCGACCTCAAGGGCGATCACTACTTCGACGTCGCCAAGTTCCCCACCATGACCTTCGTCAGCAAGGAAATCACCAGCAAGGATGGCAAGCTGGAGATGACCGGCGACCTCACCATGAAAGGCACCACCAAGACCGTCACCCTGGATCTGGATGGTCCCAGCGCCGAGATGAAGGATCCTAAGGGAAATGTTCACCGCGGCATGTCGGCTACAACCAGCATCCACCGCGCCGATTTCGGAATTAACGCTGGCAGTGGCATGCTCGGCGACGATGTGAAGGTCACGCTCGACGTGGAGATGATCAAGCAGTAAAACGCACTTGGACACACGCCCGTTCTTTCAGGGCTGGCGGACGTCGAATACATAAGGTGTGGCTGTTCCTTGTGAATAGCCACACGCAGTGCTTAGTCCGACAGAGATGTCGCGATGAAGATTTCGCGCATGCCCTGAACATCCATCGGATGCGAAGTACGCTATGGCAAACAAACTCCAACACGAAATCAAGCAATCTTCCCCCTTTTCCAGTCTGGAAGAAGAGGCGATTTTGAACCTTGAACGGACGGCGGACCGCTTGCAGAACTCATTCCGCCTGATGCTCAAACCTCACGGGCTCACGCCCACGCAATACAACGCACTCCGCATTCTGCGCGGGGCAGGCCCGGGCGGCCTAACCTGCACCGAGTTGGGCAATCGGCTGATCAAGGAAGATCCGGATATCACTCGCCTCGTCGATCGGCTGGCGCGTCAAGGTATGGTTGTGCGCCACAAAGACAAGGAGGATCGCCGTGTTAGTCACACGGAGATAACACCGTCGGGATTGGAAAAGTTAAAGGTGCTCGATCCGGTGGTCACGGAGAGCGTGCAAAATCAGATGAAGCACATGGGATCGCGGCGGCTCTCGCTGCTGATCGACCTGCTGGAAGAAGCGCGCGAACCCGCGCTCTGATCAAAGGTCTTCTGGAAATTTCAGCACAATCGCCTGCCGATTAGAAGGCAAAACAGATCAGCACCCAGGTGCGCTGGTCTTGCTGAAGGATGCGACCGACCGTCTATTGGCTCAGGTCGTCGTGTTCCATTCCGCCACTTATCTTGGCGTTCGCAACAGCTTCCACGCCCGTCTGGCCCTTGTGCAGTTCATGATGCAGGCAATACAACGCAAGCTCAAGACGGTCAGAAACCCCCAGCTTGTCGTACACCTTTCGCAGGTAATTCTTGATTACCTGTTCCGTGGTGCCGAGCTGGAATGCGATTTCCTTGTTCCTCTTGCCCTGCGTAATACAAGTGATAATCGCCAACTCTTTTGCCGAGAGGCGTGGCTGGGTTCGAGGGCTGGTAAGCGCTGTAGCCTGCGACCGGTAAGCCTCAATCACCCAGTTGACCGATTGATTGTCGATCCAGGTTTCGCCTGCGGCAATCTTGCGCACGCACTTCACCAGCAGGTCTGGCGAAATTGAGCGAGGAATAATCCCTCGCACTCCGCGGCGATACAACTCCACCGTATTCGATTCGTCCGACGCCATCGTCTGAATAATGATCTTGACGTTCGGGGCGCGGCGTACCAGTTCAGGAATCGCATCCGTCGTCCCGGTCAACAAGCTTCCTTCAAGCATGACAATGTCGCATGGGAAACACTCAACGGCAGAGTGAAGACTACTGATGGAATCCACTTGAGAGACAACACGAATGTCATCTTCCAGTGCGAAAATTTTGCGCATTCCTACGCGATAGATAGCTTGTGAATCGGCGATCAACACCCGGATCACCGCAGTCGCAGAAGCAGAACCTTCGTCGTTCTTGTCGATCTCGAGTTCATCCATAAATTTCGGTTTGCCAGCAGTCATAAGTACTTCAATCCGTAAAGCGATATTCATCAATGACAGCTGCCGCGTGACACCTCGGCGAGCTTGCATACGAGCGAACAACATGCCCGATGCAGTGGATGACTACGTCAGCCGGACTTCCCAGCGTGACAGCGGGCATGGTCAGCGCGAACTGCACCTGCGCATTCACCGGAAGCAACTCATCCATTTCGAAGAGAACGCCGCTCGCGGAAATGTTGTTCGTGACAGTCTCAAGCACACCTTGATCTGTCGTAACCTTCATCGGCAACTGGAGGGGAAACCGCACCGCAGACCGATCCTCAGTCGCGGAACGCGAGAACTTCACGGGGTTTTGCTGAGTACCACCCATGGTGAAAAGGGTCCAGGTAAACTTGACTACCTTCCCTAAGACTGGAAGTTTCTACACCATACCGCGAAAAACTCAAATTTGCACGTAACCAAAAGTGTTAGTCGAAGAATAACGGAGGGCAGCCAAAAACGGTTACCCGTGGCGCTCCCGCGGGAAAAAAGCGGCCGACGAGCCCACCCACTTCAAGTCCCGATTATGATCCACCCCCATCATTTTTCCGCGTCCCAGACGCACCAGTGAAAGCACCGCTTCCAGATCGCCACCGTCCGGCCACACATAAAGGATGCGAGTCTCTGCCTGCGTCATGCCATCAGGAGTGTCGATCACTGGTTCAAACGCAACCCGCTGCTGCAACAGGTATTCCCCGCGAGATCCCTCCGGGATTGCCTCTAGTTCAGCCAGCGAAGGGCTGAACTGAATTCCTTTTCCCGCAAATGAGAAAAGCGGCTTGAGCAACAACTGCTCGTACCTGGGTCCATCCGGCGATTCCACTTCCCCTGCGTTCAAACGCTCGCGATGCCGTCCTGCAAGCCAGTCGCTAAGAAACACTGCTGGTGGCACCGCAGGATGCTGCAAATACGGCAGCGAAAATTTGCTCACGTGAAAGTACCAATTGGGATGTCCCGCCCATTCCACATCCAGTGGCTGCGTGCAATCGAACGGCAGCTTAATTTTCTTGGCGATCAATTCGTCCACAATGGCGCGGTTGTAAATGCGATGAATGGGAACCAGGACACCGTCTTGCCTGCGGTAATGCAGTTTGTTCCCCAACAATATAAGTTGCGCGATATCTACGATCTGGATCTTCAATCGATCCGCTGTAACCAGGAAGTCCGCGAGCGTTTTCTGGTGCCACGGATCGACCTCGGTAAGCACTACATTTTCGGGATCGTGACCGTTCAAGATCACCTGCCCCATCAGCCTCCAAAACGATTCCTCGCTGTGTCCTCCAAGCAGAAAGTCAAGGGAGGAATCAAGATGGTAAACATCACGATATTCGTCGCATAAAACGGTCTGATATCCAAACACCGACGGAAATGCCTGCAACTCGACGATCCGCGGCGACAGCCGTCCACGCTCGTCCTGTACAAGCCCAAAATCTGCAGTCATGAAGTGAGGGTGCGGCCCGCAACCCTGAAAACGGTACGCCAACGGAATGGCCTCCGAGGACGCTTTCATGTAGTCCTGGTTCCCGATTAGGGAATACGTTAACTCCGCGCCAATGCTGCACATCTCCGACATTAGGTCATTTGGAATGAACGCGGGGGTCTCGGCGATGCGAAAGCCCACTTCACATCCCAGGCGCGTCTGCAGCCGGGTCACAAGTGATTCATAGTCAGCCACTTGAAAGCGGCGATTAAATTCCTTCCGGAGGTGCGAAATCATTGGGGTTTTTGCCCTTTCTTCGCTTGGGAGTTATCGCAGAAAACGCCTTCTGCAACCTAAGTAATCGTTTTACGGTCTCGGATTGTAGTCGTAAAAACGAGAAAACAATGAGGTTGTGACCAGAAAGTTGTAGCCGGTAATCGGAAATCGGTCTACTCTTCGGTTACACGTAGTTATACCCGGGGGAACTTTGTCATGAGAAATCGCCTTCTTACTCTTGCAACTCTAGTAACAATCTTGTGTGTATCCGTTGCCGCAAATGCATTCGCGATGGCTAGAAGCCCGATTTTGCCGCACCCCTATACGACAAAAGGTTCGTTCAGCCCGATTCTGCCGCATCCCTATCCCACTAAGTCTGCCGTGATGCAAAGCCCGATCCTGCCGCATCCTTATCCGACCAAGTCAGCAGCGATGCAGAGCCCGATCCTTCCGCATCCTTATCCGACGAAAGGTTCGTTCAGCCCGATTCTGCCGCATCCTTATCCGACTAAGTCAGCCGCGATGCAGAGCCCGATCCTGCCGCATCCTTATCCGACGAAAGGTGCGTTCAGCCCGATTCTGCCGCATCCTTATCCGACCAAGTCAGCCGCGATGCAGAGCCCGATCCTGCCGCACCCCTATCCGACGAAAGGTTCGTTCAGCCCGATTCTGCCGCATCCTTATCCGACCAAGTCTGCCGCGATGCAGAGCCCGATCCTGCCGCATCCTTATCCGACGAAAGGTGCGTTCAGCCCGATTCTGCCGCATCCTTATCCGACTAAGTCAGCAGCGATGCAGAGCCCAATCCTGCCGCACCCTTATCCGACGAAAGGTTCGTTCAGCCCGATTCTGCCGCATCCTTATCCGACCAAGTCAGCCGCGATGCAGAGCCCAATCCTTCCGCATCCCTATCCGACTAAGTCTGCGTAAGAACTCCGGAACCTACGTCGCTGGAGCCTCGACTGATTGCAATATGTCCTTCAGACCTCAGGCTCCGCGCAAAAAGGGGTCCTCAGTACGCAAATGGAATTGTGCTGCCTGAGTAACCCGTTTCGGGAACCGGAATTGCAATTACCTCGTAAAACCACACTACCTAAGGTATTCTGCAGGTATTCTGCAGCCAAGGTAGTGGAATGACCCCGGATCAAATCGACAACATCCTGATGTTCGCAGGGTACGTCACCACCGTTGTCCTCGTGATAACGATGATCTACCGCGGTCTCCATCTGCAATTCCCCATCTTTATCACCTACCTGGTTTTCGGACTCATCACCGACCCGCTGATGTTCTGGCTGTACTCTCATGCAAGAGAGATCTACAACACAGCCTTTTTTATCTCCAGCGTGGTGGACTTCATATTGCAAGTCTGCGTGTTGCTCGAAATCGGGTCGAGCGTTCTTCGTCCTGTCAAGAAGTCACTGCCTGCGCGATCGCTCATCGTCTTTGGCTTGCTGGTGCTTTTTGCAACAGCGGCTACCGCTCTGCTCGCCTTTAAGGTCCTTCCGCAAGCCGCTCTGTCCCATCTTCCTGTCTTCCTTCAAAAGATTGGCCTGGCGCTGGCACTCATGCGTATGGGGATTTTCGTAGCGATCGCTGTGTTCGCACAAATGCTAGGCATCGGATGGAAGAATCACGTTCTCCAGCTGGCAACCGGCTTAGCCTTCTATTCGGCAATAAGCCTCATCATCGAAACAACCCATAGCCGCATGGACCTGGGACCTCAATTTCACCACGCGATGGACCAGATGATGGTCGCAAGTTACTTAGGTACCCTGACGTTCTGGATCTGGTCATTTGCCCAGAAAGAAGCACCGCGTAAAGAATTTAGTCCACAAATGCAAAATTTTCTGTTATCTATAGCAGGAACTACACGATCGAGCCGTATTGGTCTGGAAGCAGCAGTCAACAAATCTACGAGTCGAAAGCGGTAACTGTCCATGGTTATGCCTTTACTCCAAGTTCTGGTTACGATGTTGCTCCTGCTGTACGCGGGGCACTGGCGCCGGCGCCAATCGAAGAAGGCCGGTGCTACCTGGGAATCCATCGTCTCCAGATTGCGCGCTAATGACTGGGGTCTCGAAGAAGTTTCAGAACGCTATCTATACAGTGGTTCCATTAAGGCCACTTCGCAGGACATCTGGAAGCGGATCAACGGCGCGAAAGGCCTCTGGGCTATGTATTGCAACGCCCCCGTGCTGGTTCAGCTTGCCGATTATGCCGCGCAGCACGGCGAAGGTGTTTCCGAAGAACTTCTGGAATCACTTCGCAGCGATGCCTTCCAGATCAGGATCTGCGTACTGATGGCACTCGCACAACACATCGCGTCCCGCTCCTCTGTCGGAGCAGAAGTAAATGCGCACCGCGCAACTGAGATCTACAGCGCGATGATCAACAGGATCACGGTTCTGTTCCAGGAACACTCTGCACTGTTGTTCCCACGCTATCTTGACGCCATGTAAAAATTTACTAACACGAAAGGCGCATCCCCAGCGGATGCGTTTTTCCTTGCTCCCAAAACTATGCGGGATTCGAATCCATAAACTCTGTAATCCGCGCAAACTCGGCATCTGACAGACGGAAATTTCCCGCTTTGATCGTTCCGTCCACCTGGTCCGGCCTTCTCGCCCCCACAATCGCTGCGGTGATCGCCAGGTTATGCAAGGTCCACGCCACCGCAACCACCCCCGCCTCCACATCGTGGCTCGAGCCAATCTCACGCAGCAAATCCACCAGTTTCATATTCCGCGACAGCTTCGGCTCATTGAACTGCGCCGCCTTCCGCCGCCAGTCATCCTGCGGTAGATTCTTGATGCGCTCTGCCGTCATCTTGCCTGCAAGCAGCCCAGACGACATCGGCGAATAGTTGATCACGCCAATACCGTGTTCCAGGCAGTAAGGCAGCGTCTCCGCTTCGTTTGTGCGATTCAGAAGCGAGTAGGGCGGCTGCAACGAAGTTATCGGAGCAATCTTCCTCACGCGTTCCATCTGCGCCACGTTGAAATTGGAGACCCCAATATAGCGAACCTTGCCCTGCTCTTTCAGACGCTCCATTGCCTCCCAGCCTTCTTCAATCTCCTGCTCAGGATTAGGCCAGTGGATTTGGTACAGATCGATTGCATCGACGCGCAGGCGCTTTAATGAGGCTTCCAGCTCGTCTGCGATCGACTTCCCCGAAAGACTACGATAAATACTGCGATCTGCATGCCATCTCATGGAGCACTTGGTGAAGATGTAAGGTTTCTTCGATCGGCCTGCGATGGCCTTGGCGACAATCTCTTCTGAGTGTCCGAGCCCGTAAATTGCGGCGGTATCAATCCAGTTGATGCCCAGATCGAGTGCGCGCTCAATTGCCGCGATCGAGTCGCCATCATCCTGATGACCCCAGGCGAACTCCCAGTTGCCGCCGCCAATTGCCCATGCGCCAAAACCAATAGCCGTAAGTTGAAGATCAGAGTTGCCGAGTATGCGAGTAGCGGAAAGCTTTGAAGTATCTGCCATTCCTTTTGGATGCGCGACTCAGGCCTTGGTTTCCGCCATCTTCAGCAGCATCCATGCGGAGATCGTCCCTGCGTCCTTGATGACCCCGTTGCGAATCTTTTTCTCAAAGTCTGCGATGCTCATGCGAATCACTTCGAGATCCTGCTCTTCCGGATCGAGACTCGCCTCACCCTGCACCAGTTCCGTCGCGCGGAAGATATGGAATCCCTGGTTGGCCATGCCATACGCAATGTAGAGATGGCCCAGGTAGTCCATGCGACCCGCGGTCAGCCCCGTCTCTTCCTGCAGTTCTCCGCGCGCCAGTTCGATGGGCTCAACGCTTGCCTGCTGCTCCCACGTGCCTTGGGGAAATTCCAGGAAGCGCGCGCCTACCGGATAGCGAAACTGTTCTACCAGGTAAACATCGTCGCCCTGCACGGGAATAATCAGCGCAAAGTCAGGCTTCTCGATAACGCCGTAGATGCCCGCGCTGCCGTCAGCGCGCTCGATTGTATCTTCGCGCACGCGCATCCAGCGGTTTTCGTACACAACCCTGCTGCCCTTAGTCTTCATCGCGCCCGCAAGAGTTTCATGGTTCGATTGTGAATTTACCCGCCTTCATGATTTGCTCTTCGCCATCCGGCCCGCCAACCCAGATGTTGAAGCGCAGACCCACAACATCAATGTGCGTGGTCGACTTCCACGGCGCACCGGTGTGGTTTCCGTAAGGATCGCCGAACGCGATATGGATGCCGGGAAATTTTTCGTCTTGAAGAATATTGCCAATCACGCGATGTACGCCAATATTCGTGCCAATGGCGAACTCGCCCACGCGGTCGGAATTTTCATCGGTGTGCGTGTAAGCCCAGAACTCGTCGCGCAGTTGTTTGTTCGCGGAACTGCACTCGGTGATGCGATTGCCGCTGATCTCAATCGTTAGCGGAGTGGCCTCCAGCAGGCCGTAGCGTGCGCAGAGATAGTCGCCGACCACACCGTCCACCACGAAGCGGCCATTCACCTCTCCCGGCGATGTAAAGCATTCTCCGCCCGGCAGATTGCCCCACTTTTCGCGCGAGATAATTCCCGATGTCTTGAACCATTTGTAGTTGGGATTAAGCTCAGCGCGAATGTCGGTGCCCGCATCGGTAGTGGCGCGGATGTAGCTCGCTGCTCTCACCTTGTCGAGAACCTTCTGCGACAGCCGGTCCACGAGGTTGAAATCGGCGCGCATACCGTCGCACATAATCTGCGGAGTAATGTTCACCATGTGCGCGTGCTTCATGTGCCGCCGATTCACCACGTCGGTCATTTGCATGCGCGAGTGCAATTCATTGCGCTGCACCTGGACGGCAAAAATCGAAACATCTGAACTCTCCATGTCGTCGAGAATGCTCTCCGGCATGTGCGTCAGCGGACGCTCAGCGTAGTCCTCCACCAGGTACGCATTCCAGCGGCAGCCCTTCGCCTCCAACTCATGCGCCAGCGATGCAGCGATGGGCGCTGTGGCACGGTCCGTAATCAGTGTGACCTTCTCCGACGTTTCAATCTTCAGGCAGGTATGGATCGCGGAGTGCGCTCCCGGCGCAAACTCCGAGGGAAAAGGGGTAGAGAGAAGTACGTTTGCTTCTGGAGACTGGTCGTGATTCATTCGCGGGGTATTCCTTCATGCTGGTGGCCGAGTCGCGCCGAATTGCGATTCTGTTGTATTAGAGTAGCGTGAATGCGAGCTTTCCTCTAGCAGAGCGCCCGAGGAAATGCCTCCCCGCCTATAATGCTGGCGACGCATTTATTTGAAAAGGCGACTATATGCAGCACTTTGCCAACTTACATCCATGGCAGTTCGGGGCGCTGGTGATCGCGTATGTCGCCGCCCTCATGACCCTGGCGCAGTGGTCCATCAGCCGGGTGACGGGATGGCACCGGCTAGCCGAACAATTCCGCTTCGAAGGCGAATTACCAGAGAAGCGCTGGAGATGGCGGAGCGGTCGCATGCGCTGGACCACCCGCTACGGCAACTGTCTCAACTTCAGTGCCGACGAGCGCGGCCTCTACATGTCTGTTGTTTCGTTTTTTCGTCCCTTCCACCCGCCCCTATTTGTGCCTTGGAGCGAAATCGAAGTCGGCGAGAAGAGTCTCTTTTTCCTGCCCCGAAAGGAACTTATCCTCGGCCGCGAAGCAAGGATCCCTCTGTGGATTACCCCGCGACTGGGCGAAGAAATATTAGCCGCCCGGCCCGGAAATCTATCCGCCTTCCCCACCACGTCCCGTTTTGCGCCAATCAAGTAGCTAAACTCCACGCGGCGCAGCCGTCGCCGTGTTAGGCTGCCACCTGATGGAAAATGAGCGTACTTCCAAAATAGGAATCATCGGTGCCGGCAGCGTCGGCGCAACCGTCGCCTATGCCTGCATGCTGCGCGGGGTCAGCCACCGCGTTAGCCTTTTCGACCTCAACAAGGACAAGGTTCATGCCGAAGCGCTGGATCTGAACCACGGATTGCAGTTCGTTCCTGTAGCCACCGTCAATGGCTCTGATGATGTGAACGTGCTCGAACACTCCGACGTCATCGTCATGACGGCAGGTGCGAAGCAAAAGCCGGGACAAACGCGACTCGATCTCGCCGAGGCCAACGCCAATATCTGCCGCAAAATCATTCCCGATGTCATGCGGGTTGCGCCGGATGCAATCCTGCTCATGGTCACCAATCCGGTCGACGTCGTGACATACATTGCGCAGAAGTTAAGTGGCCTGCCCGCGGAGCGCGTGCTTGGCAGCGGCACCGTGCTCGACAGTTCCCGCTTCCGTTATCTCATCGCACGCCGCTGCTCCGTAGCCGTGCAGAACGTGCATGCCTACATCGTTGGCGAGCATGGCGAAAGTGAGATTCCCCTGTGGTCCAGTGCCAGCATCGGGGCCATCCCTCTCGATCAGTGGGCCGTGCCCAACCACGGACAACTCGCGGATCGCGATCGTCACACAATATTTCAAAACGTTCGCACCGCCGCCGATCAGGTCATCGCCGGCAAAGGCGCGACCAACTATGCCGTCGGCCTTGCGGTGAGCAGCATATTGGAAGCAATCCTGAAGAATGAGAATCGCGTGCTGCCCGTCAGTTTCCTGCTACACGGATATCGCGGCATCTCCGACGTCTGTCTCTCCGTCCCCTGCATCGTAAACCGTCAGGGGGTCGAGGCAACCCTGCCCATCCCAATGAATGTGGATGAGTTAGCCGGACTCACCGCGAGCGCGCAAAGAATTCGCGAGGTCGTGCGATCCCTGGGATTTTAGTGGTCGTATCCACATTGTGGTTTTCAGCTCGCGCGGAACCAACAGACCAGCCGCGATAAGCATCTCTTTTCGGGAGGAAGCGTATGAGAGGACGCTCTCGCCGCGCTTCCTTGAGCCCTCAAAACGCGGGGGACTTGGAAGGATCGGGACTGACGGAGGCGCGGGTTTTCGCGATTTCCTCCGCTTGCTACCGGCGAAGGAGAATCGCGCCAACCGGTAGACTCCGCCAGTCGCTGTATTGCCGACGGCTCTAGCTGACCGCTTAATAGCTGACCGGCTTCGCGCTGCTTTTCGCTAACTGGCTGACCTGCTGACTCGCTGCTTCTTAAAAAATTCCCACGGCGGTCTCTTCCACCATGTAGTCGACAACGGCTTTCAGATCGCCCGTCTGTTCAAACACGCGTAGTTGGCGATCCGCGCCGGTTCCCGTTTCCAGCATGTTGCGGATGGAATCAATCTCCGCACGGCTGTCCAGCCCGTCCACTACATCGTCCACAAGCTCGAGATACTCGAGAATCAGTTCGCGCTCCGGCACTTCCTCCTGCTTGCCGAAATCAATCAGCTTGCCATCGAGTCCGTAACGCACTGCACGCCACTTGTTCTCCATCAGCAATGCCCGAGAGTATTGCCGGAAATCCTGGTTGCGCTCATGCAGGTTGTAGAGCTTCACCGCCGTCGCCTGGATCAGCGCGGCAATCGCCAGCGTCTCCTCCGCGCGCAGCGGAATATCGCAGATGCGAACTTCAATGGTGCTGAAGAATGGATGCGGCCGTATGTCCCACCAGATCTTCTTCGCGTTATCCAGGCACTTGGTTTTGATCAGCAGATCGACAAACGCCTCGAACTCGCTCCAGCTCGCAAAGGCGTCCGGAATATTCGTGCGCGGAAATTTATCAAACACTTTCGCGCGATAACTCTTGAGCCCAGTCTTCATGCCTCCCCAGAAAGGAGAGTTGGTCGAGAGCGCCAGGATATGCGGCAGAAAATACCGCATCGAATTCATCACGCGAATTGCCGCCTCGCGATCCTCAATGCCGACATGCACGTGCAGACCGAAGATAAGATTCGCGCGCGCCACCAGTTGCAGATCTTCAACCACCTGCTCGTATCGCGGATCAGGATAAATCTCCTGCGAACGCCAGTCAGAGAAAGGATGCGTCGCACCGGCCACGAGCGCCAGCCCATGCTCACGCGCCAGCAGAATCATCTGACGACGCAAGTCGAAGAGATCCACTCGTGCGTCTTTCACCGTGTGGCAAATGTTCGTGCCGACCTCGATCACAGACTGGTGCATCTCCGCCTTCACCCGCTCCGCCAGCTGCATCTTGCCTTTGGCCAGCATCTCCGTGGCAATGTGGGAACGCAGGTCCCGCGTAACGGGATCAATGGTCTGGTATTCCTCTTCGATTCCAATGGTGAAGGTAGGCCGCATGTTTACTGAGTCCTCTCACCCCGTATGACAAAACAAGTTGTAGTTGCGCCCGTCAAGCTTTACAAGCAGAAACTGCCATCGTGCCCGCACGTAGCAGTACCAGCACTTACGGCGTCGTTGCAGCTTCCGCCGAAGTCTTTTTCGCGGCTGTCTTCTTTGAGCTCGCTTTCTTCGCCGGAGACTTCTTCTTGCTCGTCGCCAAAGGTGCGGCTCCCAAAAATTGCGCCCAGCGAAGCTCTGGTTTATAAGGCGCAGCTTTGGCCTTCTTCACGGCAAGCTCGGCCACCGCACTCACAATCCATTCAAAACTTTCCGCGCCAACGGAATGCAAATCCGCATCCGGCGCGGGATTCATAAAGTCGATGGCGTATGGAATGCCGTCTTCCACCGCGAACTCCACGGTGTTGAGATCGTATCCGAGCGCCTTGCACAACGTCACAGCATCCTTCTTCACCCGCGCTATCAGTTTCTTGTCGTACTCCGGCGGATCGAGCACATACCTCTCCGCATGCGGGCGCCGCGGATCGTAAGGCATCACGCGAACATGCTCTTGCCCGACCACGTAGCAGCGGAAGTATTCCTTGAACTTCACTGCCGCCTGCAGCGTCATGCAGAGATCGCGGCTCTGATCGTATGCGTTGAAAAACTCGTCGCGATTGTGCACGTGGAAAACATCGCGCCATCCCCCGCCATCTACCGGCTTGAGAAACGCCGGAAATCCGATGGCTTCAAAAAGCTCGTCCCACTTCAGCGGATATTCAAGGTTCCGCATGGAGCGGTCCGTCGTGCCTACAGGATGCTTCTTGTGCGGCACAATGGCCGTGCGCGGCACCGCGACGCCAAGCTTTTCCGCCAGCGCATAATTGAAAAACTTATCGTCCGCCGACCACCAGAAAGGATTATTGATCACATACGTGCCCTGCAGCGTGGCATGCTTCAGAAAGGCGCGATAGAACGGGATATCGTGCGAGATGCGATCCACAATCACTTGGTACTTGAGCGGCGTATCCAGTCGAATCGCGCCGATCTCCACAAACTCCGCCCGAATGTCGTCGATCCCGAGCGAGTTGATGCGCTCCACCAACGCTCCGGGAAAACTATTCTCCATCCCAAAAAGAACACCGATCGTCTTCACGCCATTCTCCCCAATCGATTGCAAAACGCGCACCCGGCCTGCCGTCGCCGGGCATCGTTCATTTCACCTTAGACCACCCCGCGTTCCGACGCAAAACCAGCCGCAATTTCCGTTTCCCTCAGGGCTTGGCCGCCACAGGATCGGCCTGTTCCATGTATGTGATGTACCCCAGCAGCGCACCCCAGTGGTAAAAACGGTCGCTGCTCTTCACGTCGTCGCCATTCCCCAGCGTGGCGTTGTAGTTTTCGTGGACATGCCCGTTTTGCTTCCACTCTTTCAAGAAAAGCTTGAGAGACTTGCTGGCAAGTTCTTGCCGCGCTTCAGGCTGGTTGTAGTTGCGTAGCCCCAGATAAACCAGGTAGTTCATCGGCCCCCAAACCCGCCCGCGCCAGTAATCCTGATCCTTGTATGCCGCATCGTTACGCGCAATCGACGGCAGCACGAACTCGCCGCCAAACTCATCCGGATTCAGGAGATGTTCCTTCACCATGCGATCTACCTGCGCCGCCGTGGCCGCCTTCGCCATCATGGGATAAAAATTTGTAGGCGAAAGGCGCGGGCTCAGTTTGCCGGTTATTAAATCCTTGTTAAGAAAGATGCCCGTTTTCTCATCCCACAGCGTCGCCAGTTTTTGCCGATAGCGTTGGCCCCGCTCAGTTAGTTCCTTCGCCTCCGTAGCCTTGCCAAGCTCCGTAGCAATCGTCGCCAAGGCATCGCAGTCCGCCACGTACATGCCCATCAGTCCAACATCCGCCAGCATCATGCGCTCGGTCTTCTTGTCGAACGGAGCATCGTCGTACATGGGCGAATTATCCAGCCCCGATTCATAACGCGCACCCTGCAAAGTGCCGCATGATCCATCATCGTGGCACTCGGGCGAGTTGTGAGTGTCGCTGCCCCACACCAGGTAGCCGTCCACATCGCGATGCGCCGCCCACCAGCGGTTCCACGCCAGCAGGCGGTCAAAGCTGTCGCGCAACAACCACTTGTCCTTGAACTTCTCGTACAGCCCGAGCACCGTGATCGCGCCCACAGGAGGCTCCGAGCGGTCATCACTCTTCCAATTTCCTCCGCGCCCGAAGTTCGGTACAAAGCCATCTGCCGTAACCTCGTTCAGCGTCTCCAGGGCATCGGCATACGCCAGGTCGCGATTGCCGATCGAGGCCATAGTTGCGGCAAAGAACGTGTCCCAGTCAAACAACACATAGCCGCCCCAACCCACGCTCCATACCCGGCTCACCGGCGAAATCACGCGGCGATTTTCCGGATCGTAGATCGTGTCCCACGCCAGCACGGTCTGGATCGCATCCGCGATCGAAGCGCTCTCCCCCGCCTTCGCGTTCGATCGTTCATACGCCGCTCGCTGCCGGTCGAGAATCGCCTGCACCTCTGCCACTGTACGGCGCTTGCCGGATGAAAAGGCGCGTGGACTCTCGAGATCCACCGCGATATACGGACCCGTCACAGGAGCATCCCACGCGGCCGCCTGCTGACCTTCTACGAAGAACGGAATCACCTTGTTCGCGGCGTGCGCTTCAACATGATCAGCGGTGCGCTCGACCGTGCCCGGCCGGTTCCACAGAAATCCCACCGAGAACACAACGGTAGCCGGAAGTGCTTTCGCAGCCGCATCGCCACTGCCCGTTAGCGGAGAAACCAGCAGTACCAGGTCGCCCGCGTCCGTCGCACTTTGGATGCGCATCGACAAGCCCTGCCACGTCAACCGCAGGTCTGTGTAGCTGCCATCGAATGCGTGCGGCCCCGGAAACACCTGCTCCGCATCCGGCTCAAGCCTGCCGATCAGTGCGGTAGGAAGAAAGCTGTCGCCCGTAATGCGCGTCTTTTTATGGATTCCGACGCGCATGCTCAGGCCCTCCGGCAGCAGAACATGCGTGGTCACGCTCTGCACGTCCCACGTATTCCAACCGCGGCTTAGGCGCTGTTGCACCTGCGCATATTCAGCAGAGTTGATGCGTGGAGTTGCTGCGGGCGTGGCCTGTGAAAGGCACACGCTCGCCGAATAGCACAAGCAGGCGGACGAAAAAACAATCAGGAGTCGGCGCATAAGGATGTTCGGAAATCGGTTCCCTTATATCACCCTTTGCGCCTACTTATCCGGGGGCCAAATCACTCGCCGGATAAATCACGGTTTATGCGCCCACGCCATTCCGTCCGGGTTTCCTCCGGCATCAATGTGCCCCACAACCGTGAGCGAATGCAGATCGATCACGGCAACATAATTGTCCGGCGTGCAGGCCACAAATGCGCGCGAGCCATCCGGCTGAATCTCAATCCCCGCCGCGCCGTGGCCAATGGGAACGCGCTTCACTTCCTTGCGCGTGCTCGCATCCAGCACCACCAAGTCACCGCCGCTCAGCATGCTCACCAGCACAAGCTTGCCGTCCGGTGTAAACCTCAGCCGGTTCGCGCCGCGCACGTTCGCCTGCAATGTCTCCACTACTTTTTTCCCCGGCAGGTCGATCACAGAAATCGTGCCGTCCTGCGAGTTCGCCACCCACACTTCTTTCTTGTCCGGAGAAATGTCGAAGCCCTCCGATCCGCCACCCACCTTAACCACCGTCTCATTCCAATCTTTGCGGGGAGCACCGCCCGGGCCGCCCGGGCCACCCGGACCACCCGGAGGCATCCCGCCCGGCGGAGGCATGCCTGGAGCCCCGGGAGGAGGTCCCATACGCACTTCCTGCATATCCATAATCGTCACGGTTCCCGAACTCACATTCGTCGTCACAATCTGCTGCATGTCGTCCGACACGTAGATCATGTGCGTCCGGTTTTGCCCCGTCCCCATTACCCAATCCACCTTCTTCGTCGCCGGATCGTAGCGGCCAATCGCCTTCGATCCTTCGACCGTGAACCACGTTTTCCCGCCGACAAAGGTCAGCCCGTGCGGTCCACGCAGCACTCCCAGGTCAATCGAGTCCAGCGCCTTCGGCCCCGCCAGGTCGATCACCGCCAGCGTGTTAAATGCGCCGCCGCCGTAGTTCGAGACGTACGCGGTCGACCCATCCGTCGAAGCAATCACCTCGTGAGGATCGTTCCCCACCGGAGCCTTGCCCAGAACCTTCAGCGTCGAAGCATCCACAACCGCCAGCGTATGGTCCTTCTTTGACAGCACCAGCAACGACCCCGAAGACGCGCTCTGCGCATACATGGCGACGGAAAGCGATCCCACAGCAAGCGTGACGGCAACACCAATCGGCAATTTCATAGAATTGAGATTACTCCGCGACAACGAAATTCTGCACCATCTACTCGTTAGGACGCGTGAGCACGCTATTTAGTTCTCTCAGCGATTGCGGCAAGCCGGCAAAATGGCGAAGGCCACATCCGCACCGCGACAGAGGTCCCGTGCGTCACCCGCGATTTGCCGCCGTCAAAGTTCCATATTCCTCTTCGCTCGGGAACAAATCTCCGGAACCGCCGCGCACTCCCTGCCGTATCCATTTGCCTGACGTGAATTCCCGTGTGCCGAGGAGCATTCATGAACGCCATCCTGAAAATGATCGCTTGCTCCTCTCTCGCAATTGCCCTCCCCTGCCTTTCACAGGCCCCCGCTCCCACAGGCAAGATGATCGATCTCGGCGGACATCGCCTTCACCTCAACTGCACCGGCAAGGGACCATTCACCGTCGTGGTTGAGTATGGTCTCGGGGATTTTTCCTTTGACTGGATCCTCGTCCAGCAGCGCGTCGAGAAGTTCACCCGCATCTGCACCTACGACCGTGCAGGGTATGCATGGAGTGACCCAGGACCAAAGCCTCGTAGCTTTCCGCAACTGAACCTCGAACTCCACGACTCTTTAAAGAAGGCCGGAGAACGCGCGCCTCTCATCCTCGTTGGCCACTCCTACGGCGGCGGAGTCGTCCGCAACTACGCGGCTCTCTACCCCTCACAAGTCGCAGGCATGGTGCTGGTGGATATCGTGCACGAAGATCAGCGCATCCAGATGGGGCCAAAGCACATGGGCCGCGTGCGCGACGACGCCACCGGCACTCCAATTCCTGCGCCGCGAGAAAACATGCTGGCCTCTGACAGACCTCCGGCGCCGCCCGCAGCAGGCACGGCGGGAGAAGTCGAGCCGGCACCCAGCCAACTGCCGCAGAAGGAGCAGCAGATGCACCTCTGGGCTGAACAGCTGCCAACGCTGCAGGATGCTGAAGACAGCCAGCGGCAGTGGTCAGCCGAATCCATGGCGCTCATGTATAAGACCCCGCAAAAAGGCTCGCTGGGCGGGATTCCGCTCATCGTGCTCACCCGCGCGAAAGGCGGCTATGGAGACGATCTTGAATTCCCGGCCGCCGAACTCGAAGCCGAACGCCTCCGCCTCCAGGCCTCGCTCGCGCTCCTGTCCTCAAATGGAAAGCAACTCCTCGTAAACAGCGGCCACAATATCCAACTCGAAGCCCCCGCCGAAGTCGCCAACGCCATCCAAACCGTAGTCACCGCTTGCCAGGTAACAAAAGCAGTTCCTCCCCGCCATTGAAGGCCAAATAACACTTTAGTTCGTTGACGCGAATCCCGATTACATTCAGGATTCTGTCAGAATGCCTAACGAACTTCAGTGCGAGATCCACGGGACACGCCACGAGACATACGTCTGTACCCACCTCGTCGGCGAAACTGCAGGGGTTGGATTCAACCGGATTCAGCCCACGGAGGACAATCCCTTTCCAGATGCTTTCTGTGATGACTGCGAAATTATTCTCGCTGCACACGGTGGCTGGACCGAAGAGTCAGAAAAATTAATGTCGATCTCGCTGGCATGTTCTGACTGCTACGAGCAGGCGCTCATCCGCAACTCCAGCCCCGCCACGTAAGAGAAATGTATGTTGCCACTCCAACTCCTGAAGCGTTCCGCAATCGTCGCCGCTTCGCATGCAGCAAAAGGAAACCCTCCCCGCCATTGAATGCACTCGATACGCTCACATCGTTGACTTTGCATCCCGATTACCTTGAGGATGCTGTAAATGGCTAAAGAAATTCAGTGTGAGATCCACGAGAACCGCCACGAGGCATTCGTCTGTAGCCACCTCGTTGGCGAATCCGCTGGTCTCGGATTCAATCGGGATGAGCCCGCAGAGGACAATCCCTTTCCAGATGCCTGTTGCGATGACTGCGAGATTATTCGCCTGGCACATGGTGGATGGACTGCCGAGACCGAAGAGTTGATGGGCATTTGCTTGATCTGTTCCGGATGCTACGAACTGGCACTGATCCGCCATTCGCGTCCCGCTCTCACTCTGAATGATTTGAACGATCTTCGCTGGAAGTGCGGCTCCTGCGACGAGTGGCACAGCGGGCCATGCCTGGATTTCAGCACGAATGCGCCCTACTACTGGCGGAAAGAGCACGAGGCATCTAGTCTTCTCAACCCTTCGACAAACTTGCTCGAGTGCCCTACGTTTCTAGACCAGGAATACTGCGCAATTGAAGGCAGAGATTTCGTTGTTAGGGGAATCATTTTTCTGCCAATCATTGGAACCTCAGAACACTTTTGCTGGGGGGTTTGGGGATCGCTAAGCCGCGAGAATTTTCAGACCATTTTTAAATTTTCCGAGAAGTCGAACCGTGTCGAACTGCCACCGATGTTCTCTTGGATGAGTTCTCAGCTTGCGGAGTACCCGGAAACGCTCGGCCTCAAAATGTCCGTTAGACTCTCGAACCCAAGGTCCTATCCAACCTTCGAACTCGAGCGTTCTGATCATCCGCTAGCGCAGGAATTCTACAACGGCATCAGTGTCGAACGGGTGAAAGAGATCATGTTGGAGCACCTAGAGATGAGCGAGTAAACACTCTAACCACTCGCTACAAATACTCCTGCACCATCCGCTGCCAGGTAGGCCAGTCGTGACTGTTGTAGGTGTCCCAGATCTCCAGCCGGCAACCCACGCCCTTGCCCCGCAGCAGATTGGCCATGTGCTGGTTGGCTCCTAAACACTGGTCATCCCACCCCGTCGCCAGGATATATGTGCTGCGGCGATATTGTTCCAGGTACCAGTGGTCGTGCTGATTCGGAAGATAGTGCGTCGGCAAATGGAAGTAGACGTCGTTATCGTAATAGCCGTGCAGAAAATTCGACGTGTCGAATGCCCCGCTCATCGACAAAAATCCCGTAAAAATATCCGGATGCCGAAGCGCAAGATTCACCGCGTGGTAGCCGCCAAAGCTGCACCCCAGCGTCGCCCGCTGCCGGTTCCAGTTCTTCTGCTGCAGCAGCGGTATCACCTCGTGCAGAATGTAATCCTCGTACTGCATCTGCCGCGCAATTTTCCATCGCGGAGGAACATCGCGGTTGTACCAGCTCTCCATGTCCACTGAGTCGACGCAGTACAGCTGGATCTCACCGTTATCGATTTTTCCCGCCACAGCCGCCACCATCTGGCGATCTTCAAATTCATAAAACCGCCCGCCGGACGTAGGAAACACAAGAATCGGCAGCCCGGCATGCCCAAATACCAGCAACTCCATGTCCCGCCCCAAACGCGGAGAAAACCATTTGTGATATTCGCGATTCATCGTTCTTCAAAGCCTCTTCAAATCAACCGGGATGTGCCTGCAAATGCGTTCCTGCTACTGTATCAGCAGGACCTCAAGCACAGTATTTGAGGGCGATGGCGGCACACCGCTCGCCGCCGGAATTCAACGAAAGCCGAGCCTCGCAATTTGGAGACTGACTTCACGATCGATCGCAACCGCCCCGCGCCTGTCGCCGACGACGGACCGTTCCCGCAGTTGAAGATCCATCGCAAGTGGCACAGCCATTTCCTGCCCGACGATCGCGACATCCTCGTCTACCTGCCGCCGGGATACGACGAGAACCCCAACCGGCGCTACCCCGTCCTCTACCTCCACGACGGGCAAAATCTTTTCGACCCCAAAACGTCCTTCATCCCCGGCCGCACCTGGCACGTGCACGAGCACGCCGATACGGAAATCCTCGCCGGAAGAGTGGAGCCGCTTCTCATCGTCGGCCTGCACAACGCAGGAGCCCGCCGCATGGCCGAGTACACCCACACTCCCGATTGGAAGATGGGTGGAGGCGAAGCCGAAGCCTACGGCAAGCTCTTCATGCGCGAACTGCTCCCCTTCATCGACGGCACCTACCGCACCCGCAAAGACCCCGCATCCACCGGCATGGGCGGCTCATCTCTCGGCGGCCTCGTCACCCTTTTTCTCGGACTCAAATATGCTGACACCTTCGGCAAGCTCGCCGTTCTCTCGCCTTCCGTCTGGTGGAATCACAAGAGCATCGTCGGCTATGTCAACGAAGTTGCGCAGCGCCGCCACCTGCGCCCGCGCATCTGGCTGGACGTAGGCGACGCCGAGGGCAAGCGCACTCTGGAAGACGCCGACCTGCTCAACCGCCGCCTGCAGGCCAATGGATGGCGTCACGGCTCCGAACTGCACTACGAGCGCGTCCATGGCGGCACCCACGACGAAGCCGCATGGTCAAAGCGAGTAGCCCCCATGCTCCGCTTCCTATTCCCCGCAGAAAAATAAGCTGCGAACGAACTTGTGAACTTCCGGATTACCCACCACACACCTGCACACGTTTCCAAGACGATAGGTCGATTTTCGGACTTCAGCTAACCTTGACATATAGTTTCCATGGAAAGTATAATTATTTCCATGGAAACTACTGCGGTGAATAAAGAGCGTTTGCCCGGGTTGGAGAGCCACATCGGCTACCGGCTCAGGCGCATTTCCAATGCAGTCTCAGGATCGTTCTCCCGCGCCCTCCACGAGAAGCGGACTTCTGTCGCGGAATGGGTGCTCCTGCGCGAGCTTCACGACCGCGGACAGACTTCGCCCGGCGAGTTGGCAGATAGCCTTGGGTTGACCCGAGGTGCAGTTTCCAAAATCGTCGACAAACTCGATGCGAAGGGCTGGATTCAAACGGAGGCAAAAGAGGGCGACAGCCGGTTCCGCCTCCTTTCTCTCACACGGGCGGGACGGCGCAGCCTCCCTGTGCTCGCTGAGATTGCTGACCAAAACGACGCACGCTACTTCGATTGTCTGAGTGCAAGAGAGAAGAGCGTTCTTCGGGAACTGCTTATCAAACTTGCAGATCACAACCACATCCACGAAGTTCCTACCGAATAGGAGAAATTTCATGAGCAAAGCGATCGATAACCTGACTACAGCTATGAAAGTTGCGCAAAGGGTCCGTCCCCGAGTAGGTGGCTTCCCGTACCTGGCAGAAGTTTTACGGAAAGCGGGCGTGACTCGTAACGTCTGGTCGCTGCCATCCTGCCAGAGCCTCTATTTGACGCAGGAAGGACCAGTCGTGATGCAGGGCGCACCTTTGCTCAAGGGCGCCGTCGATGTACCGTTCTTCGATAAGGAGGCCCTAATCAAGGCGCTTCGTGTGGATCAGGCTGGTGAAAGTACATTCCCGGAGTTTCTGGATGCCATCTGGCAAGCTGGAGTCGTGCGCTATGACGTAGACCTGGAAGCACGCACGGTGGCCTACCAGGGCTGCAATGGCGAGCAATACATCGAAGCCTATCCTGCTGTCACCGTCGCTAACGCGAGCTAACCGCTGCGTTCATTGCCCAATGGAAGACTTCGTACACGGATGAACGGTCCTCGCACTTGTTGGGGCCTTCACGTTTACTGAACGGTATCCGGGGAAAATACTCGTTCAAATGCAAGGTGATTAGTGAGATTTCCATGGAGGCTGCATGTTTCAAGTTATCTTTACGCTCATTGCAGTTGTGAGCGCATCTGTTCACCTTGCATTCTCACCCGAACGCCGGAGTAATGGAGCGGCAATTGCCGGAACATACCTCTATGTTGGCCTGATGGGAGTGCTCACCGCGTATGCACACGTCTTCCGCCCCGTTGAGACATCGGCGTCCATAGGATGGTCAACAAGCCCATACGAATACGAAGTGGGGATGGCGGACCTCACAGTTGGCGTTTTAGGCGTTCTGTGTCTCAAGTTCTGGGGGGACTTCTGGTTGGCGACAGCAATTGCAAACGCAGTCTGGTTGCTGGGCGACGCCGTCGGGCAGGTTCGGCAAATGACACTTAACAACAATCACGCCTCCAACAACTCAGGTATCTTCCTGGTCACCGAAATCATCATGCCGCTCGTAATTCTCGCTTTAACTCTCTACTACCGTCGTCGGGAGGGCAGAGTCACCTGAAAGGATAGTTAGCAAAAATCGCAAATACACTCACCGAGTCTGTGTCGGTAACCAGATTCCGCTTATCGGTAGGACTTCGAGACGCAGTCGTAGTTGCGGGTCGAGTGACGGGCAATCCGGAAGTAACTCACACTAGACCGGCAGGTTCCCATTTCAGGCCTTCTGATGGCTTCAGTGGGAAAAGTTCATGATGAGTGCCCCGCAATTGAGCAAAATTTCAAATGTGAAGCCCGATGACGCCACCAGCATCAAGCAGTAAAGTAAACGCCATGGAATATAAAACCTGCGCAAGATTCGATGTCCCGGCTATTGCAAAATCCCTGCCGGAGTCGTCAGACACAATGCTCGTCGACCACTACATGACCGACGATCCTGAGGTAAGCACACGCGTCTTTCGAATCTACAAAGCGACACCGCCACACTTCCATCGGCACAGCGACGAATACCTCTACGTCGTCTCCGGTCGTGGAACCTTCTGGATGAACACGCCGGAAAACAGCGGCGAATTCGGTCCCGGCAGCTTGCTCTTCTTCAAGAGGACAGTCGTTCACGCCTTGCCGGTGATTCTCGAGCATCCGGTCGTTTTTCTATCCATCGATGTTCCGCGCCGAATCCCGACAGACATCATCTTTGTGAACCCGGAAGACGGCACTCCCGAAAGCTTCATAAAGCAACAGCGCTACTGAGAATCTTCCGCACGACCAGACACTTTACTTGCGGTTGTCATCCCCACTGAAGGGGGTAGTGGGATCCCGCGACGGTGGCCCATTCAAGCCCTCAGTTGGCTCGAGTGGGATACGTTCATGGTGGGTGCCCCATCCTTCGCGCACTTCGGCGAAGGGTGGGATAGCGAATACATCAGATCCCGCGAGCTGGATTTGCGAAATCATCGTAGCTCTTATCGTCGGGTGGCCATTCAAGCCCTCTGTTGGCTTGAGTGGGGTCCTACCGCTGACTTGCTAATTGCTGACTAGCTGCTCTTTGACACCCCGACCAAAGTGGAGGGATCCGCGTTACTCGACACAATTCATCAATCCACCAGAGCCTTCGCACCCCGCCAGGCCGTGGCGTATTTCTTGCGATACTTCGCATCCTCTTCAAGCGCAAGCAATCCCTCCGCCGTAACCCGCAACTTCTCATCCGGCTCCGCGTCATACACGCGCCTCAGCGTGCATTGGATGTCATACCGGATCAGCGTGCCATTCTTCTCCGCGGCACATTCCTTGAAGCGCCGCACCAGCCCATCCACAACCGCTTTGCGCTGGCGAGCACCCACAATCGCAATCTTCCAGAGCGACAACAGGCAATGCCGCGCCGTCACAAACCGCTCATCCCTGGTCAAGGCCAGCAACGCCGTTGTGTCCTTCACCATGCGCTCTTTCGGATCACTCTTGGCGAGATTGCATAACACCTGCCCCGCAATGGAGCGCTGCCGATTGTCCCCTTCCTTGATCAACCGAAGAAGCTCATCCCATACTTCATACGCCCAATCCACCCGCCCCTCCGTCATAGCGGAGAGAGACTCAAATGCGCGATCCTGGCTCGCCTTGTCATCGGACCTCAGGCCATCTATGCTGGCGCTCCACTCCATCCCCACCGACTTCGGCATCTGCTCACTCCTCTAATTCTTTTGCGCCAACTGAATTAAATTCCCGCACGTGTCATCCAGCACCGCCGTCGTCACCACGCCCATCGCCACCGGAGGCTGCGTAAATTCAACGCCGGCTGCTTGCAGCCTCTCGTATTCCGCTCCAACATCCTCCACCGCGAACGACGTGAACGGAATTCCATCCTCAACCAAAGCCCTCTTGAACGGACCGACCGCGGGATGCGTGTCGGGCTCAAGCACAAGCTCCGGGCCATCAGGATCGCTTGCCGCGACTACCGTGAGCCACCGCACGTCTCCCAGTGGTACCTCTGTCTTTTTTATGAACCCCAGTCTTTCTGTGTAGAACTGGAGCGCTTTCTCCTGGTCGTCTACGAATATGCTGCTCAATACGATCCTCATCTTCACCGCTCCTCTTCTCTCTCTTGCGCAGCCACCGCTCCACAATCTGTTTGAGCGGTCCTGGCTGTATGGAATGGAATTTGTATCGGCCCTGTCGCACAGTAACCACCAGCCCCGCAGACTCTAGCACTTCAAGGTGCTGCGAAATGCCCTGCCGCGTAAGGGAGAAATCGTGCTTCATTGCCAATCGCGCGCATAGCTCGAAGAGCGTCTGACCATCGCGATCAGTCAGCTCATCAAGAATTGCCCGCCGCACAGGCGACGCGATTGCCTCGAAAATGTCTCCCACAGGCACGCACTATAGGCAAGCCACAGCTTGCCTGTCAAGATCGGAGTACACCGCCCCATCAAACTGTGGGAGACAAACCAGCTTGAGTTTTCGGATCGATGGAAGAGAAGTATAGGAACCAACTCGGAAAAGAGCTTTCAGCAGATGACTTCCCCGTCACCCTTGAAGTTGTGTCGAGAAAATGGGAACGCGCGAGAGCCGAGGCAACCCTATGGTTTGCGCCGGAGTGAGGTAGGGGATAGAGAGGACTCTCCCGGGGTATCGGAGTCCAGGCCTGCTTTATCGAATGGCCAGACGAGATCCTTCGCCGACTTCAAAGAAATCGTGACGGAGTAAACGCGATCCTTTTCGAGGGCTCGAAAGATTTCATTGCGCTGCTTGGTTTGCATTCCAAGCTTCATAAAGTATTCGTTCAACTCCGCGCCCGTCAGGCCTGTTTTGGTGTTGAGCTCGTACATAGGAGGGAGCGTGCCCTCGACAGAAAAGAGAGGACCATTCACTCCTGCGTCATCACGCTGGGTCAGGAACAAAGGGTAGTCGGTTAACAAGCAGTGTCTCCTTCCGGTCTCGGATGGGAATGCTCGAAAAGTACAACCTCCCGTTAGTACTGGAGCGCTGTCGCCTCGCGCACTTCGACGTCGGTCGCGGCAAATGTATCAGAAATATTAGGGGATTTGGCATTCGCTACAACGTCCATTTATTCAATCAAACAGAGGGACTTTTGCTCCGCCCTCAGAGCCTAGTACTACACTGACTTAGGATGCGACCCACATTCCCGCAGTTGCCGGCTCGCCGGCAGCAATTTATTGACGCGGTTTCTCTGCGCCGAGGTCTGCCGACATTCCCTGAATTGACACCTCACGGCCTCGCTGCTTTCTGCCCTTAACCCGCCCCGGTTGCGAAAAACGTCGATTTCGGCAATACTTAGGAGTTGGGAAAAGTGTGGCCGGGTGTTCCGCTCGACCCCTGCATGGCTTCAGCCTAAGCCCCTACAACCAAGTTTGAAAGGATTCTGACCTGTGCTGATGATTCGTTTGGCGCGCTTTGGTGCGCGTAAGCAGCCGTACTATCGAGTAGTCGTAATTGAGAAGGATCGCGCTCGCAATGGCCGCTCCATTGAAGTTGTGGGTACCTACAATCCCCGCACCAGCCCGGCCACCCTCGACCTCAAGCGCGACCGCATTGAGCATTGGACCAGCAAGGGAGCCCAGCTCTCCGACCGTGTTGCCAAGCTCCTCAAGATCGCGCCAGCCGCACCCGTTGCCGCCTAAAAGGCATTAGACTGCGTTGTCCGGCCCATTCCGTGGCCGGGCAAGTCGCACATCGGCACCTCCAGCTTCCCTAGGACATCCACCGGATGGCGGCAGCAATTCCCCAAAAATAATATTTGGGTAACTCGCTGTTGCATCTACAGCGCTTACTGGTACTATTGCGCGTGCCTAAGACGGTGGCTATTCGTTGGGGGCGAACGATGACTAAATCAGACAATATGCAAGAGCTGGTAGCAGAAATTGCCCGGGCCCTGGTCGACGACCCAGGTGCGGTAGTAGTAGAAGCGGTAGAGCACGATGAGAACACCGTGTTCAAACTCCGCGTTGCTCCACAGGACGTGGGAAAAGTAATCGGGAAACAGGGGCGGACGGCACGCTCCATGCGTACTATCCTCGGCGCCGTAAGCATGAAGATGCATCACCGTTTCACGCTGGACATTCTGGAAGAAGACAAGACCGCAGCACCTTCGGCGGGGTGAATCTCTCACTCCGAAAGGCTGCTCTCAGCCCTCTAAGAGCCTGACGGATGACAGAAGATGAATGGGTGCTCCTCGCACGATTGGTTCGCCCGCAAGGACGTAAAGGTGAAGTTCTGGCCGAACTTCTCACCGACTTCCCTGAAAAATTCCACGAGAGAAAACGAGTTTTTCTGCTTCCCGCCAAGGGCGCAAAATCTGCCCCGCCCCGCGAAATCCAGCTGGAAAATCACTGGCTACACAAGGGCCGAGTCGTCCTCAAATTTGCCGGCATCGACTCCATCAACGACGCCGAAACCCTGCGCGGCCTGGACGTCGCCATCCCCCCGGAAGAACGCGCCGCCCTCACCGACGACGAGGTCTACATCAGCGATCTGATCGGCTGCCACATCTACGCCGGAACCCCCCTCGAGGACATTGGAGAAATCATCGACGTCGACACCGACTCCACCTCCGTACCCCTGCTCGAGGTCCGCGGAATCCATCAGGACGAAATCCTAATCCCCTTCGCGAAGGCCTACTTAGCGAAGGTAGATATTTCATCTAAACGTATTGAAATGAATCTTCCAGAAGGACTACTTGAAGTAAACTCTCCACCATCTGAAGCGGAGCGCTCCGCCATGAAAGCGGAGGCCGCAGCCGAGGAAACCACCTCTGATAATCCTGTGGAAAACGACTCTTCGCAAGGATGAGGCGTTTCCTTCTAAACATCTAAAGTAAAAGTTGAGTAGATCAGTCCAACCCGAGGACAAATAGCGGCTTCCAAGCCAACCGAATGGGTGCCTTGGGACGCGCCCAACCCCGCAAAAATCCGTTTTGTTAGGTCGCCCGTGCGGCCAGCACTTGTCATCCCGACCGAAGTGAAGCGCAGTGGAGGGATCTGCGTTTCTAGGAAGTAGTCTGCCGGGTGCCCCCTGTCTCACGTTTGAGACATGGACCTTCCCTAAAACCTCCCCCCACTCAAATTGGATAGGCCGGACCGGTGGCCCATTCAAGCCTTCCGTTGGCTTGAGTGGGATGGCGGGTGGTGGCCGGGTGCCGGGTGCCCCTGTCTCGCGTTTGAGACAGGAGACCTTACCGACGGCAAGCCCCTACTCAAACCGGATCGGCTCAAACTTCCCGTTCCCGCTCACTGCAATCTGAATCGCCCTCGGTGGCCCCTTTGGCGGAACCGTCACCTCCACACACATCTCTTCCCCCGCCTTCAGCGCGGGCATCTTCGCCGTGTCCGGAATATAAAGCTCCGTCCCCGGTGAGAGAATGGCTCGATCGCAAGTCGTATTCTTCGGAGTCCACACCGTCAGCCGGTCACCGCCCGCGGACGACTTGTTCTCCACGGCAACCAGCTTTCCGTCGCGGGCGATCACATCGCTGCTTCGGTACTCCCGCACTCCTCCCGCCACCCCCCACATCGGTCCCACCCTGCCGTTTTCAGCCTCCTTCGGCAGCCCGCAAGCATCCACCCGTAGCGGCAATATCAAGTACCTGCCTCGCAAGGGAGAATCAGGATCCACCTGCGCCGCCCGCGTCCACACCCGCGGGCAAACCTTGCGTTCGTAGAGAAACTTCCCGGCGATGGTCGAAACCAGCAGCACCTGGATCACGATCAGCACAACAGCACGCTTCGTCAGCCTCATGCCGCCACCTCCGGGGAAATGCGGGCTACCAGCCGCCGCCGCACCCTCTCCAGCAGCCACCCTCCCAGCAGGAACAGCACCCCCAGCGCGATCAGGCTGAACGAGCGGCCAAGTTTATCCATCACGCTTGAGAAGTAGAACCACAACACGGTGGCGGCGAACCCAGCGCTCCCAAGGTTAATCAGCAACCGGCTTCGCTGCCTCACTCCATGCAACGCGAAAAAGGCCGCCAGGCAAGCCGTCAGGAAATACACAACCCACGACGGCTGCGAGTAGCTGTATCGATCTTTTCCCTGTCCTTGAGTCACCATGCGCTGCGCAAAAGGCAAAATCACAGCCCACGCCAGCGTCACGGCTACCGGCAGCAGGCTCGCTCGGTGGAAAACGCCCGCCACCACGAACACCGCAACCACCACCAGCCACGCCGCAACGTGCAGCGAGAGCGGCAATGCAGGATTGCTCTGCCGCCACGCGTTGTATCCGCCATGTCCCAGCACAGACACCGCGGGAAGCATGGCCAGCGTTCCCGCCGCAGCAGCAAATCCGGCAACCAGCCGTTTCTTCGAGTTCACAAACGCCGTCAGGTACAGCGCCGCCAGCACCGCCAGCATGCGCCCCAGAAACACGTCGTCCCACGCATAACCGTCCGCCCGCGAATACCACTCGGACACAATCCACGTCGGCAACAGCAGTAGCGAGATGGTATCCTGCACCTGGTCGCGCAGCAGCGCCCACCCTGCCAGCGCCGCCAGCAGCCACAGCAGAATCCCGCCCGGCCAATGCTCCTGGATGTTGAAGATCTGCCCCACCAGGAACACCGCAGCCCCTGCTGCCAGCGTCCCTACGCCATGCAGCGTGATCGCCAGCTTCACAAATTTCGGACGGAACAGGTCCGCCGCAAGATGAAATATCACCACCAGCGACAGCACGATCATGAAGCGGCTCCACGGGGCCAGCTCATCCCAGTGCGCGGCCACAAACAGCGCCACGCCCGCCGCCAGCATCATGGCGCCAAACACCAGCGCCAGCGTCACCTGCCATTTCGCTCCGGCAGGTTTTCTATCGGATAGTTCAAACTGGCGGATGCGATCCACCGTCGTCTGGTCAATCAGCCCGGCTTTGTGCCAGCGATCAAGACCCTCTTCTGTATGAGTGTCCATTGGCCCCTTTTTTTGCTGCTGGGAAAGGATGCGGGCAGTACACCACACCCCGTCCGCACGGTCAAGATCACGCATGCGCGCTCCAAGTGCGAAGCGGTTGATTGAAAACTCGCCGATCCTCCCTGCGTGTATATGATTTCGCCGTTCGGCCCACGGGAGGTGCCATGGAACAGACTTTATACAAGCGTTTGGGCGGCTACGATGCCATTGCAGCCATCGTGGATGATTGGCTTGGCCGCCTTCGCGATGACCCTCTATTTAGCCGCTTCGTTCTCGGCCGCAGCATCGATTCGCGCAACCGCTCCCGGCAATTGCTGGTGGATCAGGTATGTGGTCTGTCGGGTGGGCCGTGCCTTTACATCGGACGCAACATGAAAACATCGCATGCGGGTATGGCAATTACAGAAGACGAATGGAAAGCCAACATCCAGCACATCCTCTCCTCGCTCGAGAAGTTCCATATCCCGCAAAGGGAGCAGCAGGAGTTTCTAGAACTGATCAATCGCTATAAGGATGAAATCGTGGAAAAGGCGTGACCGCGGCGTAGGCCAGGTTATAAAAACTCACAGACGCGGGTGCCCCACATCTCGCTTTTGAGATGTGGGACAGGAATTGGTGCATTCCAAACGGCAGAGTGATCTGACCTTTCGATCACAGAAGTGTACGCCCGTGCAAAACCAAAGAGCCCGTCTGCTGTAGGAAGCATCGGGCTCTCCAGAGATCGTCACAACCACAATTTATTCGCCCGGAGCGCGGTACTTAGTCTGCATCGCCAAAGCCTGGTCAACTTCGTCTACCGACATCAGAGGAGTGGTCCTGATTTTCACCACACCTGACGCTCCAACCGTGAGAGCCAGCGACGCAGCGGCGATGTTGTCCGGAGCCTCCACGATCAACACGATGTCGTCAGCGCCAAAGCTGAAATAGAAACTCTCGATCTTGCCTTTCAGGCTCTTCACAGCTGCGTTTACGGCAGCCTTGCGGCCAGAGGCCTTGTCTTTTGCCACGCCTCTCAGCCCTTCCGCAGTGTAGGTTCCCTGGATCAGATACTTCGGCATAGTCGTTCTCCCTTTCGTGTGTGCCCATCAAGCCTGGAAACAACTTTTGTTGGCAGATGAAGTCCCCAATGGATATCACCTCTCCCGGGGTTTGGCGAGAAGTTTCATCCACTCGCCAATCCGAGCAGCATTATTACAGTTCCATCACCTTGTCCAGCACATGGATCTTTACGGTTTCGCGCTTCACGCCATCGTAGGCCATGGCGTCCGCCGTCTCTTTCGACTCCATGGCGCGATTGAACGTATCCATGTCTTCAGGCTCCATGCAGATCACCACTTCATTGCCGTTTATCGCGAAAGCGATTGGCGCGGTAATGGAGTAGTTCCGGAACGTCTGCATATGCGACCGAAATCCCGCCTCCCATTTCACTCCGTCCTGAACCTGCGCTGTGATAATCACCTTTGGCAATTTATTTCTCCTCGCATATCGGATTTTTTATTCGCAACTGTGAACGAGCAAATCACAATAGCAGCCAAGCCTCCGCTTTGTCGTGAGTATCTCGGTTTATTTCCCGCCGCGTAACCAGATCGCGAGGGCAGCAATCCCAGCGTAGATAACACCGCTGCAAAGAGGCGATGACCTTATGGTGGGTTGCCCAATCCGGAGCAGCATTTTTACAGTTCCATAACCTTGTCTAACACATAGCTCTTCACGGTCTCGACCTTCACGCCATCCGCGGCCATAGCGTCCAGCGTAGCCTGCGAAGCCATTGCGGATTTAAATACGCCAAGGTCCTCGGGTTCCATGCAGACAATGATCTCGTTGCCATTCGTTGTGAAATCGACGTGGTTCTTGACGGAATACTGCCGGAACAGTTCGACATGCGTCCGAAACGCTGCCTCCCATTTCGCCGCATCGCTAACCTGTGCAATCGTGATTACCTTTGGCAATTTATTTCCTCCTCAGACATTGAATAGAATTCGCAACTGTGAACGAGCAAATCACATTAGCACGCAGTTGCGGCTTTGTCTTTTAGGAAGAATTGACGTCGGAGAGGAAATGCCTTTACCGGCGTGCCTGCTGCCTTGGCAGCACGCAAGCATCGAGCGCAGCGACGAAAGCTGGGCTCGATGCTGGATCCGATTCCTATTTAACCGTAAGCGATGCGGTGGCGCTGTGGGTTACAGTCACTCCATTCTGTGTCGCCGACGCATTGATCGTGATAGAAGTGGTTCCTGCCGGTGTCCCTGGGATTGTCTTTGGGGGGCTCGAATTGGAACTGCCACCGCCACCGCATGCAGACATTCCCACAACGAGAACAAACAGCACAAGTGGAAGTATCCTATCCGTTCTCAGGAGAATTCTTCTGCTGCCACGCGGGACACAACAAAGCGAAAAGAAGCCAATCAATCCACATGCGAAGATCAAGTTTTGTTTACTTGTGATCCCTGCGGTGGTAGTCGCTGTTGTGGCCACGGTGACGGTCACGGTACCAGGAGCATTCGTAATATCGATTGACGCAGCTTTGCAACTGGCCAGTTGCGGCAGACCAGAGCAAGTGACTGCCACTGTCCCGGAAAAACCTCCGTCCGGCGAGACGTTCAAGGTATAGGAGGTACTCGATCCTGCGGCGATTGTCTGGGAAGAGGGAGAAACTCCGACATGAAAATCTGTTGCAGATTGGCTGATTGAAGTCGATGTGGCGGGCAGGAAGTTTGCATCACCGGAATAGCTCACAGTAAAAGAGTGAGTGCCAACGGCGAGGGACGAAATATCGAACACCGCCGTCCCTGCTGCATCCAGAGTTTTTTGCGAGATCTGTAGTCCTGCGTCCATCAGCGAGACGACGCCTGTTGCAACAGTGGTGCCTCCAGAAATAGACACGTTAAAGGTCAAAGGAGCGCTCACGAGGGAAGACCCATTTCCGCCACTGAGATTTACAGTGGGCAAAACAGGATCCTTCCCAGACAAAAATATCGTCATCGTTTTGTCATTGAAGTTGGAGACCACGAAGTCCGGCAGTCCGTCTCCATTCAGGTCTGCTGTTTCAACGTGGTTAGAAACTCTGTGAACCTGCAAAACGTAGGGTGGATTGGACCCATCCGGAAACGTTGCTGACCCATCATTCAGGAACAGTTCCACCCTTCCATTTGCCACGTCCAGTAAGACGATGTCTGGCTTTCCATCCTTATCAAGGTCTGCTGCTTGGGCAATCATGAAGGTATTCAGAGGAGGCACCAAAGCAGGAATGGGCCTTACTTGATTCTCGGCCACCTGAAAGCTTCCATCCCCGTTTCCCAATACAACATAGGCCTGGTTACCCGAGCTAACTAATAAATCCAACTTTCCGTCATGGTTGATATCGGCGGAATCGATCGACACCATCTGGAAGATTGTCGGCGGCTGGGTCAAAGTTGCGTTCGCAAACTTTCCGAATCCGTCGCCGGCAAAGAAATTGAAGTATCCAGAGCTGTTTGGGCCGCTCACGTCTTCGGCAATACCGTCCACGTGATGATCGCCATTGAAATCGCCCGTAGTCACTCCAAAAAACGTGCCCGGAAAGGATCCACGTGGAATCGGCTGCGGCGAAAACGTGCCATCGCCCTTACCCAAAAATACCCAGACAGATCCGTTCGCGCCCAAAAACAGGTCGAGGTGCCCGTCTGCATTGAGGTCGGAGATTTCGCCGCTAAAAAATCCGAATGACCCAGGGATCGGCGGCTGTACGGTGAAAGTGCCATTGCCGTTACTCAGCAGCACGATTGCGTATTGATCGCCAGCCACGGTCGCAACCAGCAGATCCGACTTCCCGTCTTCATTCACATCCCCTGCAAGGATCGTCTCCCCCAAGGTGTTGTCAATGTTGAGCGTCGTGACGATCGGAGCACCGAACGCTCCCCCGCCGGCGTTCAGATAGATTGTGACCGTCTTGCCGAGCGAATCGGGAATCGCGATGTCCGCCTTCCCGTCTCCATTGAAATCACCGAGCGCGAAACCTGCCGGCTTCGTCGTTCCCGTAGAAATGGTCGTCGGAGATTTGAATTGAAAGGTGGAAGCAGGCGAAAAGGAGGCGGCAAAAAGCACGATTGCGCAAAACACAAACGAGGCGTTCCGAGGCATAGGAGTCTTCCAAGTCGAGCAACGTATTCTTAAAATACCTCAGTCAACTGATTTCTCAACCATGATGCTTTACAAGTGAGACAGATTTCTCACGTATTTTGGTTCTTGACGGCACCGTGTGACCGACGGTCTTCGCTCCGACCGCAGAACCTCGCGAATTTGTGAAGGGTGGGTAGAATGGCGGCAACGCTTCGTTCCAAATTGGAGGACTACGCAATCATGCATTCATACCTGTTCTCCCGGCGACGGTTCGTGGCACTAGGCTTTGCCGCAGCGGCGGCACAGGCGTTCCCGCAGTGTTCCATCAACGGACTCGAAACGCCCTACAAGTACGGCAAACTTGTCCTCAGCGCGTCCGGCGTCAAAGGAGAATACGACAGCGAATTCGTGGACTGCCCCTTCGTATTCCGTCACGACAACCGCTTCTACCTGACGTTCGTCGCCTTCGACGGCGCTGGATACCAAACCGGACTCGCCGTCTCCGACGACCTGGTGCATTGGGAAAAGCAGGGCGCGATATTAAAGCGCGATCCCTCCTCTCCTATTCTCAAGCACAACGTCGCCATGAACTGGATCCTCCGCGAAAACGGTCTGCGCTCCCCCGGCGAGTTGACGCGGGTCGATGGCAAATATCTCGGCGCCTACCACGCCTATCCGAATCAAGGATTGGAAGAAGGAGCAGCAGTCATAGGACTCTGCCGCAGCAGCAATCTCAAGGATTGGGAAGTCGGCCCGCCCGTTCTACTGCCGCAAGATGGAGCCGAGTGGGAGCGAGGCGGCCTCTACAAACCTTGCCTGCTGAAGTACCACGGCACCTACTACCTCTTCTACAACGCCAAGAATCAGACCACCGGAAACTGGCACGAACAGACTGGAGTCGCTACTTCGAAGGATCTCAAGCACTGGACACGCTATTCAAAAAATCCAGTCATACCCAATGGCGGTCCCGGCAGTCCGGATGAAAAGTTTGCCAGCGATCCATGCGTGCTGCAAGATGGCGCGAAGTGGGCCTTCTACTATTTCGGACTCGACACGAAAGGAGTGGCTCGCGACTTGGTAGCAACCGGTCCCGATCTCTTTCACGCTGAAAAGTGCCACGACATTGTCATTGATGTCGGGCCGCCCGGATCCGTCGATTCCACCTACGCCCACAAGCCCTCGATGATTGATCACAAGGGCGATCTCTACCATTTTTATTGTGCGGTCGCACCCGGCCCAGCCGGCACTTCTATCCGAGGCATCTCCGTTGCCCGCTCCCGCCCATGGTCCTGATTGGCGGCCGAAAGACGCCTAACGACCAGCGATAATCAGCACGAAGATTGAATAATCTGGGTGCCCCACATCTCGCGTCTGAGATGTGGGTTCTCTTCAATAAGCCTGCCCTCGGCGTTTTCCAGGATCCACCCAGCACCTTGTCATCCCGACCGAAGTGGAGGGATCTGCGTTCGCACCCACACCAGCCCAGCACCTATTTCAAGCGTTCAAGATGATCAACCTTCCGTGTCATGCCTTTCGTACCGGCACCGCCATTGGTGAGGAAGAATAAAAATAGCAAACTCTCCCGATGCGGAATTCGGACAGCAGGCGTAGTGTTCTTCCTACGGCGATATGCCTCAACCGGTGGTCGTCAGCCGGTAAGAGACCCATGACTCAGCAAACGAGGAAAATCATTCCCTCGCTTCCTTGCCTGCAACGACGTCAGCGTCTCGAGCCACGGTGCCAGCCGGAAAGATCTTTTTCCAAGATCATCAGAAAGGAGAATCAAATGACAAATCAAACAGGAGCCAATGTCGAAACCGTGCGACGCGGTTACGCTGCCTTCAACGCAGGCGATCTCAAGTCCCTCGCCGAACTCTTTCACGAGAACGCCTCTTGGCACATCCCGGGCCGGAGTTCTCTCTCTGGTAGCCGCAAAGGCCGCGAGGCTGTTTTCGGACAATTCGGCCGGTATGGGGGCGACACTGCCGGGACCTTCAAGGCCGAATTGCAGGGCGTGGGTGAAATGGACGATGGCCGCGTGGTCGCCATCCATCGCAATACCGCGACACGGAATGGCAAGCAAGTGGATATCACCGGCTGCCTCGTTTTCGAGTTCAAAGACGGCAAGATTATTTCCGGGACCGAGTACCCATTCGACGTACACGCCTGGGATGCGTTTTGGTCGTAGCTCGAATTGGCTCGGCCGACACTCTCCGATCCAAAAATGTACCCCATCCTTCGCCCATTCGCGAAGGGTGGGACCCCCGATGCGCGTTGCCTATCCACCGAAGCGCAGGCATCTACAGCACTGCGCACTTGTCATCCTTACCGAAGCGAAGGCATCTACAGCACTGCGCACTTGTCATCCCGACCGAAGCGCAGCGAAGTGGAGGGATCTGCGTTCCAGGCCCTCACCCAAACGTAAAACAAAATACCTCTGCGCCCGAATCTTGAAATTCAATTTCAAAGGTATGATCCGCGATCGGCTTCGGTTGCCGGATCAATTGATACAGCCGCTGTTCCTTGATCGTGCCGTTGCCCTGTTCGTCAACATCGCCCCCGTGAGATGCGCCCGCCGCCTTACCATCGATAAGCACTCGATACCGAACAGAAGATCCTCGCGTAGCAGGCCCCAGCACAATATGCAGATCGCGAGCATGAAAGCAGAAAGCAACACGCCCGTTGGCCTGGTTCAACAAGGCCGATCCTTGCCTGATCGTCCAATCGCCTGAAAGCGCCCAATGATTCAGCTTCAGTCCTCCCGGTGCAGCGTAAACATGGGCCTTGTTCCGCGCGATGCCACCGGGAGATGAAAAATTTACAGTGCGCTCGTAGCCTGCGTAGGTTTCCGGCGACTTCAAACTGCCCCAATCTGCGGCGACTTCAATACCCTCAGGAGCGACCGAAACCAGCCCCTGCGTCACGCCGCTCGCTCCCGCCTTTATCAGCAGTTGTTGAATCATTCTTTCTGATGCCTCGTAATCTCCCTCGCCGAATAGATGGTGACGAACACGCCCTTTCGCGTCGATAAAATAAAGCGCCGGCCAATACTCATTCTTGAATGCATTCCAAATGACGTAGTCGTTATCCATCGCGACTGGATAATCCACCCGCATATCCTTCACCGCCCAGCGAACGTTTTCGATGTTCTTCTCGAAACGCAAATTCAGGCGTATGCACACCTATCACCACCAGTCCCTGATCTTTGTACTTCTTCGCCCATGCGCTGACATAAGGTAAAGTGCGCCGCCAGTTGATGCAGGAGTATGTCCAGAAGTCGACGAGAACAACTTTCCCGCGAAGTCCCGCAGGCGTTAACGGGGGTGAGTTCAACCAACCGGTCGCACCACCGAGAGAAGGAAAGTCGCCAAGCTCGTCGAATTGCGCGTTCGCAGAACGAAGCACTCCGAAGTTGAACCCCAGCAAGAGCCAGGCCCAATGTCCCGAGAAAGCGGCGGCGATTCCGATCAATCTCCTCGTGCATTTTGTCTCTCCGGTCTCGGAAAAATTCCGCATCTCGAGCACGCTGAGCCGTTCGCCGGGCACTCTTTTGAGCGCGGCGATAAGCAGCAATATACATGAGGGGTTTTGATCCAGAGAAAAGTTCGCAAGACCGCCAGCGTGCACCGCCCTTGCTAGTGCGGCGGCTTGGAGATTGGCGGCTTGGCGCCCTCGTAAAGCAGCAACGTCCCAAAGAATTTCGTGTCCCGCCAAAACAGGTCGCTCATCCCGGACCAATGGAGTTGCTGTTTCAGCGCGCCTTGCCCTTCGTCGTTGTCGTTGATGGCTACGTCAAAGCCAATCGCATGCCCACCGTTCGACACCGGTTTCATCTTGGCCATTGGCAACGACATCCGCACCTCCAGGTTGTAGCCATCCACGGTTCTCTTGAAGGCAAACGCACCGTTGTAAGGAGGGTCCGCAAATCGGCTCGTAATGTCGTTCTTGGTCATCTCCTCGTCCGGATAAGCAAGCGGCTCTTTCTTGCCATCGGGCAACGTGAATGCCGGTTGCGGTGCGCCCGCCTTATATCGCCAAAAATTGTCAAAAACAAAGGGATGCTTTTCGCTGTAGACAAAGTGAAACTCGTGGTGCGCCGGATCCCCAACGTAATATCGCGACATGTTGCTGCCGTCGTTGTCGAACATCAATTCAACGCCGTCGTCATCCCACGAACCCGTATCCATTCCCTGCACCAGGGACCCATGTGGTTCCGTCACTCGGTCGTCAATCACGTGCACTGCCACGTAAATAAATCGTTCGTCCCACTGCACCATGAAAGTAGACGACAGATCTTTCGGCCCCTTCCATTTCGCAGACGACATTCCCTGCCCCACGAAGAAAAACTTCTTCTCATCCATCGTGAAGCCCTTCACACCAGCCCAATCGGACAGGTCGCCATCGATCACAATCGCGGTGGTACGCTTCGGCGCATAGTACGTCGCCCATGGGTGCGATGAAGAGCAATATGTGACTGACGAAGCAATGAGCAGCAGAAAACTTCCTAATGCGACGGATGCAAAACGTTTCGTGCGCGCTATGAGCATCTGTTTTCGCGCCCCCGCCTCCTCCGCCTGCAATCGCTCACTTGTACTTAGCCTCCAATTTCACTTTACCGGTGGTTCCCGACGGCAGCGTGATGCTTTCATCCTCAGCATCAAACTGCGTCCATGGCTTACCGTTCAGGCTCACCGAATTGATCTTTGCATCGCCCGGCGCACGCAGCCGCACCTTGGTCGTCGCCGCGTATCCAGCGGGCAAATTCACCTCCGCTATGATCGAGCTGTCGTTCATATGAGAAGTAATCGAGAACCCAACGCGGCCCCATCTCGTAGGTGCACCTGTCACAGCCGTTGTTTTTCCGTCAGCCAGCCACTCACGGGGAATCGCCTTCCCCAGCCACAGAGTTTCTGATTCAGGATCATCGAAGACAAGCAGCCAGCGCGTCATCAATGCCACAACAAGCTGCGCCGGAGTGCAATACGGCGCAGCGGCCCGGCCCGTAATTACATTGCGCGTCTCCGGAGCCGTCCAGGTGCCTCGCGTATATTGATGCGCCATCACGCTGTACATCAGCAGTAGGGCCTCCCGCGTCATGTCGTACTGGATCAACCCGTAGCCATGCCCATAGGAGAGAAACCCCGCCAATTCCGCGGTCTTGTATCCATATGCCGTCGGCACCCCAAGAATCATGTCGTGGTGATTCGATCGATAGTCGGCAATCATCTTCACCTGGTCTTTGGTCAGGCTGCCGGAATACATCATTTCCATGTAGGCCCGATAGGAGCGGAACTGCGGATCGGTCTCGTCGCGAGGAACAACAATGAAAGCTGGCTCCTTCACGCCGGCAATAGACGGCAGAATCTTCTCGCCATCCACCGTCAAAATCGATCGCCCAATCGCAGTGTTCACATCCTTGCGTAGTTCACTCGCTTCCTGCACCAGCTTCTGGCCCCACGCAGCAAGTTCGGCGTTGTTAGTTTGCTTCCCGATCTTCTCCCACACATTTCCCAGGTCGCGAAATCCGCGAGCAGCCTCCGTGCTGTTTGAGAAATAGGGCTGCATGTACCGCGCAGGATCGGGATCAAGGCATGCATCGGCCTCGCTCCAACCCGAGATCATTCCGTATGCCGGGTCATTTGCCGGAAGCTTTTTCGCCTTCGCTCTTAACATCAACAGCAAATTAGTCACGCCGTCGATGCGGCTTCGGCGACTGAGCAAAATCTTCGGATCACCACCATAATTCACGTACTGCGCAACCACCGTGAGCATGCGGCCGTACTGCCCTGTTTCCGGACCACGATAGAGAATCGATCCATCGTCGCGTACAAACTCCCCGAAATAATTGTCGATGTAGCGGCCCGCCAGATCCACAAGTCCCCAGTCAAGCATCGCCGCCGTGTCCACCGTAAAGGTGTCAGGAAATCCGTCATGCTCGCTGCCCGCATAGTCCTTGTCCACCGCACCGTATTTCGGATAATCCCCAACCCGCGTCATCATGTCGCGAACAAGAGCGAACCGCGCCATGTTTCCGACCCGCTCATCGGGAACATCGATCTTCATTCCCTGCTGCAGCATTTGATCCCATCCCTGCCGAAGCCCCGCCAGATCCTTGTAGAAAATCCTGGGAT
The DNA here is from genome assembly GCA_963797255.1 of uncultured Acidobacteriaceae bacterium. Taxonomy (GTDB): domain Bacteria; phylum Acidobacteriota; class Terriglobia; order Terriglobales; family Acidobacteriaceae; genus JANXZS01. The sequence continues at coordinate 648,191 of CAWCOV010000030.1, read as the reverse complement.
CGTAATCTGTGCGCGGCGGGAAGGGATGATAGGAATCGACATACTTCGCCCACTTCAAATTGCCGCCTTCTATTCGGCTCAGCCGATACCAAACTGGCTGGATCCTGTTGTTCCCGTTCGAAATCCGCAACGGCGCGAATGCAATCATCTCCGTCCAGTTGCCGTTGTCTTCCGGATACACGAAGCGAAGCACCGGCAGATACCCGCCGACCAGCCCATCCCACACCAGGCCCTTGTCGCGAATCTGAGTGATCGGCTGATAATAAGGCGCTGGATCGAAGTTCGGCGTGCGACCACCATAAGCAAATCCAACCTTGTCGATCGGCTCATGCGCTCCAACAAAGCTATATGTCTTAAAGTTCCGAATCGGCTGGAACGCGCTCGCGACCTCGTCATAGTTGGGATCGCCGGGCTTGGCCAAAATCTGGTTAGCCAACAAGTCCCGCGCGCTGTTCATAATTTCATCGGCCGTATGACCGAAATAAACCTTCGACGGATCGGTAGTGGTTGGCTCCGACGATTTCGGAAGATCGATCTGCACGCCGCTCGTGTTCACAAAGAGCAGGTGCCCATCTCTCTTCGAATAATCTTCTAAAATCGCGTATTCCGAGCCCGCTCCATACGACGCCGGGACGATCTCAACGAGTGTCCACGGCCCGCTGCGCCCGCCCTTCTGCACCGTAACTTTTGCCCCATCGATGATCAGCTCCGCGCTCGTCTCACCCAGAAAGCGGCCCACTTTCACGTTCGGCGATGCAGGGGTATTTACGCCAGCCGCAAACAGTGCCGCACTCAAACTAAACCAGACCAGCAATGACATCGTTATCCGTCGCATCCCGTCGTATCTCCTATCCTTAGCAGGTGGTTCCTCGCGTAGCCGCATCATACCCATGCTTCCTCCGATCTGTCGTGGTACAGAGCTACTACACCGGCAAATTTTGGGAGTATGCCGTTTGTCACCCACCAGCGTGTTGGAAAATAATCGATAGTGATCAGAGGAGATTGTCATGAGTGGATTCGAGCAGGAACGTCGATCCTTCCTCTTCAGCCTGGGAGGCCTTGGCATCAGCCAGGCCCTGCCGCAGAATTTCATCGCAGCTCAGACCACATCGCACGGAGGATATGTGCTCAGTGCCGCCGAAGGCGAACACCTCATCCACTTCCGTGATCACGGCAACATATTCATCAAGGTTGGATCCTCAACCGGCTCTGACAATTTAGCCTTGGGCACCCAGCAGGTCATGATGGGCAGTGGCATTCCCATCCACCGCCATTTTCAAATGGACGAATCATTTTATGTTCTCGAAGGCGGCGGAACCTTCATACTCAACGATGTCCGTCACCCGTTTGAGAAGGGCGCTACGATATTCATCCCCAGGAACTCCTGGCACGGATTTGAGAATCCCGACCACGAATTGCTTCTCCTCTGGATCGTCTCGCCAGCGGGCCTCGACGGCTTCTTCCGTGACACCTGCAATCCCCCCGGCATTCCGCCAAAGCAATTCACCCGCGAACAAATCAAAGAGATCGCCCTGAAATATCAGACAGAATTTCGATAGCTAAATTAGGATCACCCCATATCGCTTCCGAGATTTTACTTAGCGAAGAAAAACCAAAGCCCGTACAGTCCGAGAACCGAAACGAGTACGGCGATCACAATACTCAGGGGCCATTGAGACACGCTGATCTGCTCTCCTCGGCGTAGCTTGCGAAGCGATATCCATTGAGAGATCGAGGACGGCACCGTTGCCGATAGCCCGATAATCACCAGGGCCACTCCCATCTGAGTGGCTCCATGATGCATTCGCGCCGCCTGCTCGCTCTGCGCCGAGGAGTGCCCGAAAAAAGCCGATCATGCCAAAACCAAAAGTGGCAAAGGTCAGAGCGGTACGAATCCACGGCAACGTCGTTCGATCCAGTGCGAGCGAAACCCTGAACCTTGCTAAGCTGGTGCGTTCGCTGGCGAGCGCAGTTCTCGGATCGCTCTCGAAACTCCCGTTCATTTGTTCTCTCCTTCAGGATCTAAGTGGAAACACGCATAACTCATCGGCTTCATGAAACAAAACCTGTCCACTCGGCGCGTTGCCTCACATTTTTGAGTTGTGGCCGTTTGACGGTCCCTCGAACCGCCAGCACCCTCATCTCAACTCTTCCACACCGTCATTCCAACGCTTCCAAATTGTCATCCCGACCTTCCACATTGTCATCCCGACCGAAGTGGAGGGATCAGCGTTCCTGCTTTCCACACCAGATTCTTTTGACAGGTTGCAGCCGCTGCTACTTGCAATCCACCCTGTTGTCCTGCGCCGCAACAATCTGCCACTTGCCATCGCGCTTCAACCAGGTATCGGTCCACACCTGGCACACCTTCGCGTCGAGATGCATCTTGTCTTTACCGATCGCGTGCTCACTGCCATAAATAATTGCCACGTCGTCTCCGAAAAAGCGCACTTTGGCATCGTCGAGTGCGCAGCCATGCGCCGTGTGCGGACCCTTCTCATCGCGTAGCTCATCTGCCCTGTTATAGCGCTCGCCGTGTGTGCTCGTGCCCTGGAAATCCTCGGCCAGCAACGCAGCAATCACTCCGTTATTCGCGCACACGCCTTCCGCCCACTTGCCCTCCATGTCGATCATGTATTTTGCGGTTTTGTCGTCAGGAGTGGCCCAATGGCTTTGCTGAGCATGGGCGGCAGTCATAAGCAAGGCAGCACAAATCACTTGAAGAATTCCGTGACGCATTCGTTCCCCCTGTATTCGAACACCATAGCAGCTAAGCACATGGAGGGGTGGCCACCCAAACAAACGTCCGCGCCGACAGCCAGCGCAACACAATCGGAGAGAGATGTGACTCCTTCGCCGACTCGCCGACCGCCCATTAGCTAACGTCTCATTAGCTGCTTTTTGGCTAGCTCGTTGCCTTGGAAGTTAGCCCAATCGAGCCTATGCCGGCTTGCGTAGGAACTACACCGGCTAACTCGCCGCCCGCTCTTCTAGCTGACCGTTGTTTAGCTAACCGCTTTTTATCTGACTGTTCCTAAGCTGATGGAAGCTACCGGCCCTATATTAGTTTGAGTAAGCCGTTGACTTGCCGGCTCGCGGACCGCTTTTTAGCTGACCGCTTTTTAGCTATCTTTACATCCCTGTCTTGCTATTTCGCACTCAGGAGGTCACGCATGACACAGACATCAATCACCAGCATCTCCCCGTCCTTTATCGTGCGAAATGTACCGGCGTCGCTTGCCTTCTATTGCGAGAAACTCGGCTTCAGCATCGAGTATCAAGCGCCGGATCACGAGCCTTTTTTCGGAATTGTGCAGCGCGATGGGGCAATGATCTTTGTCAAGGATGTCGGCGTGGAACCGCTTCCCAACCGCACGCGCCACCCGTGGGCCCGTTGGGACGCCTACGCCTCGGTACCCGACCCTGATGCCCTCGCCGCCGAATTTGCGTCGCGCGGCGTCTCCTTTTCTAAAGCTCTTCAGGATACCGACGACGGTCTGCGTGGCTTCGAACTGGAAGACCCCGACGGCCACATCCTGTTTTTCGGCCGCCCCCGCTGACGCCTCTTCAGCTAACGCCCCTTAGCTGACCGCACTTTCGCTGTTCTATCGCTAACTCGCTGCTTTTGTGTGCCCGAACTCGCTTTTCTGGGATGCGCCTGGCCTACAGCCCCCAGGCGGCTTCCACCCGGGAAAGCCCAATCATTGCTTTCAATTTCATATCCGGCGCTGCCTTGTGCGGCTTACAATTGCCTCCACAGCACATCAGACGGACAACACAGCATGCAGAGAGTTCAGACCCCACAGTCGTGCCGCTTTAACGGCCACGCGTTCCCTGCTCCTCTGCACTGGATCGTTGACGTTGGGAACGGCGATATTCCCAAAGCGATTCTCGGCTTCCGATCCAAGGCGGTTTCATGACGCGTCTCGCGATGATCAGATCTGCGGCGCTTGCTTGCACATGCGTGGTTCCAATCACAGGCGCTGCGAAAGCTATGAAACCCGTCACTCTGTCCCCTACGCAGAGTAGTCACGCTTCATCCGTATGCCACGCGCAGCTACTAGCCATGTTGAACGCCGAACACGGTACAAACCTTACGAATGCGAACATCACCGAGTTCTACAGCAATGGAACCGCCGCGAACATCATCGTTGATGCCAGTGGGCTAACGCCGGCTCAGTTCAATTCCTTCCAGCCGGGCAGATATTCGACATACACCGGCCAATTCTTGTTCGGATTCGGTTTGGCTGGCCACATCGCGAATGAGCCAGACGTAAATACTCGCGCGGTATTCAGCAAGTCCAATATCGGTGGCAACCTGTCCGTGCATTTCGCGTACCATGATGACCGCGGATACGCGAACAATCCTCTCGGACTGCTTATCCACCTTTTCACGGTCGCGTGGGGCCACAACTCAAGAAAGCCATGCTAATTGGGCTGGAGTGAGTGCGCATAGAGTTCGGTGGGAATCCTCGCGCGGGCAAACTGCTGTTTGCTTTGTGCGTGCAATCTGTCGGTGAAGTCCCTGCAAATCCAATCCGAGTTCTGAATGCGAAGAACAGAGAACGCGTCGCAATTCAGAAAGTGTCGCCATGTTGAAAGTCCGGATAAGGCGACTACGAGCCATCACGCTGAAGAACTCCAGGCCGGCTATCTTAGGTCTCATTCCGATAAAGTGAATACAAAGAGGGCCAGTGGATAACTCCGACCATCACAAAGTTGCTCTCGTCACCGGCGCCGGCAGCGGCATTGGCCGCGCGGTCGCACTCAGCCTGCAGGCGGCGAACTATCTTGTCTTCGCAACGGGACGCCGCGCTGCGGAACTCCAAAAAACTGCGGACCTCTCCGTCTTGCCCGGCATCCGGATTGTCCCCACCCCGGCCGATGTCAGTAGTCCCGACTCGGTCCAGGCGTTGTTCGCGGAGATCCGGCGAGTGGGCGGCCGCTTGGACGTGCTCTTCAACAATGCCGGCATCGGCGCCCCCGCCGTTTCTTTTGAGGACATCTCTTTTGAGCAATGGACCGCCGTCGTCAACGTCAACCTTACCGGCGCCTTTCTCTGCGCCCAGCAGGCTTTCCGGTTGATGAAAGAACAGTCTCCTCGCGGCGGCAGGATCATCAACAACGGCTCCATCTCGGCCCACTCGCCGAGGCCCAACTCTGCGCCCTACACCGCAACAAAGCACGCCATCACCGGCCTGACGAAAAGCCTGTCCCTCGACGGCCGCAAATACGACATCGCTTGCGGACAGATTGATATTGGCAACGCCGCAACCGAGATGACCGAGCCCATGACCACCGGCACTCTTCAGGCCGACGGCAGCACACTCGCCGAGCCTCGCATCGACGTACGTCATGTCGCGGATGCAGTGCTATACATGGCCGGGCTTCCCCTCGACGCCAACGTACAGTTCATCACCCTCATGGCCACAACGATGCCGTTTATAGGCCGCGGCTGAACCGCCGGGACAGAGTAATACGGCATTCCAGGTCTTGCCTGTGCTTCGAATTTGGAAGTCGAACAGACTTCATCCCTCGAAAACGTGCCACTTCCAGTGTTTTGACCAACCCATAGGCCAGGTGCAAAACAAATTCTTCCACGACCTGTAGCTAGCAAAATCGTTTGATCGCCGCCCTGTGTCTCGCCTCATCTCGCGGCAAGTGTCTACTACCGTATCTGTCACGCGGCCTGTATACGTGCGTTCACACTCTGCGGCGAAAGGTAAATCGCAACTTATTGATTCCTATTGGGGGCAGGATCACACCAAAGTGGCAACTCACGTGCCACTTAGGAAGCATCGGCCCGGTTATCAGAAAGGAAAGAACGCACACACTTGGACTCACATGGAGTTCGTTCCGGCGAATTGACTGGGGCTGGGCCCAGCATGCAATACGAGCCCGCAAGAGCACGACCAAATCTTCGGGCGAAACGGAGCTACGCATGTACTGTTTGAAATTGAGTGAGCTGTCGCGGGACTACGAGGCGGCAATGCGAATAATGGATAACTCTCCCCGGCTTCCCACTGAAGATTTCGTGGACCTCGGGATTCGGGTAGTCGAAGCCAGAAAAGCTGTATCTGAGCACAAAAAGACCTGCATCTTTTGCAACGGAATGGCGAGCGACATTGACGCGGAGCCATCACCGATTTAATCCGGATGCAATGCTTTTCTCGGGTGAACTTCCCCATCAGAAAACTGCGCAGCGATACGAAGTGAAAGTGCCCAGCGATACTAAGTGCTTCGACTTCACATATCCGGCGAGCCCCAGGAACAAGATACCGCCGGAGATCTGACGTGCTCCCCCGACAAGCGTCAACATCTGCAGCCCCAGACGTTAAACAGACACCCTACCTAAAGCTGATCATGCTGATACCCAATCAGTCGATGAGAGAAATGCGGGTCCCCCATCTCTCCTTTGAGATGTGGCCGGGTGGCCCATTCAAGCCCTCGTTTGGCTTGAGTGGGATTCTATCGCTGACTCGCTAACTTGCTGACTAGGCGGATGGCCCAGATCTCAACCCTTAAACAAATGCGGGTGCCCCACATCTCGCCTTTGAGATGTGGGCCTTTCGCTGCGACTCACCTGATACCTGGTCACTTATAACTGCATACCCTGTCTCTGCCACGTCCCGAAAACGCAAGTCGCTCCCGGACCATCATCAGGCGGGCTACTGCTTGTCGAAGACGATCTTCAATGTCATCGGCTTTCCCTCGCCGTCAGTGCCCTTCGCCGTAGTAGTCATTGTCTTGCCATCGCGGGAAATCTCCGTGCGGCCGTTAGCGTGATATTTGTTTTTCGAACTCTTGGCTTCGTAGCTCAACTTGTTGGCATCCTCTTGCTTGATCGAGATGCTGTCATAAGGCGAACCTTCGCCTGTCACCGCCGTCGGCGAGCCATCGTACTTTGCGGTATAGCTCGAGTTGATTGCTGAGCCATCTGTGCGCGTTCCCGAGTTGCTCACCTTCACACCGTCTGGTGCCGCTTCTCGAGTCACGGTGAGAGACTTCACAGGCCATGGCGCCGGCGTGTATTTGCATTTCGCTACGTCCGCCTTCCAGGTTCCAAGGGAGTGGTCTTCACCCAATGCAGAGACAGTGCTTGTGATTGCCAAAGCAAATAACGCTACGCTGAATATCCTTCGCATATCGATTCACCTTTCGAATTGAAATCGCCGCTTCTGGCCTTTGGCTCGGGATAGGAAGGTTTCAGAGTCGGGCTGGGGAAACACGGAATAGCTGGTCATACGAAATGATCCAGCCACGCGGACAGAGACTATCACACGACAACGAAGGTCAAACAGAGTCTTGTCACAGTTACAAGAAACGACGGGCCGGAGGTGGCCCATTCAAGCCCGCTGTTGGCTTGAGTGGGAGTCTTAAAGCTGCATTGCTAACTTGAAATCTCTCTGACCCTAAATCTCTCTGAGCCTGGATGTAGCCCTCTTTTTAGTCCGCCCGTACGGCAAGCACTTGTCATCCCGACCGGAGCGAAGCGAAGTGGGGGGATCCCAACCCGCCCTCGCGGATGTTCGAAAGCAAAGCGAAGGACTGGGATTCGAGATCAGTTCATCAGTACTGTCAGCGGCGTGGCTCCGATGGCCGGCATCGAGTTGATCAGGAAACGCTTGCCATCGCGGGAGACGGCATATTGGAACAGGACGATACGCGACGCGGTGATTCGCGTCTGAAAAAGGACGTGGGGAGCGCCTGCCACCGGCTCGTCATGCGACGTGTCAATCTCTACCGCCATAAGCTTTTTGTCCCGGGTGATGTAGAAAAGTTCTTTCCCATCCGCACGCCACCGCGGTTGTGCGCCTCCATGATTGGATATCTGGATTCGCCTGCCTGGGCCGGGAAAACGGCCTAGATACACGTCATAATCCTCCCCACTAGTCGACCCGGCGCCGGCGAAAGCGATCCATTTCCCATCGGGAGAAAACTGGGCTTCCACACCCGGCGCATATGCTGTCTGGGAATGATTCCTGAGGTCAAGAACGTCCAGCACCATCTCCTGTGCAGTGCCTTTAACATTCATGTAGACAAGAAAGCGCCCGTCCGCAGACCAGTCGTTGGGAAGCGGAGTATTGGCCGCCACCAGTCGCTCCGTTTTGCCGGAACCGTCCGTAGCTGCAACGTCGATGGACTGAGAAACCCTGCCATTATTAACTTCATAAGCCACTTTCTTGCCATCGGGCGAAAGAATCGGAAATACCTCCGTCCCTCCATCTGAGACGCGGGTGCTTGTACCCCGGGCGAAATCGTAAATATGGATGTAGTGCTTGCCGTTGTGATCATCATCCGAGGAGACGGCGAGCAGAGCATCATTGCGGGAGAGATCAGGATCGCGATAGCCGGGTGTGGGTAGGTGTTCAAGTTCTTTACCGGACCGGTCAAACCAGGCGAGCCGGGAGACGCTTTCGGTTGCCGACTGAAAGACCACCATACCGTCCTCCGCGACGGAGAATCCAGAGCGGGAAAAGCCTGGCGACTCTTCCAGTTCCTGTCGCGAGACAGCTTCCGGTGGGCCTGTGAACTGCAGCCGTTTGAGATCGAACGGTTGCCTCATAAGGCTGCGGTCTCGAACGTAATAGAGGCGCGAGGACGCGAATTGAGTATTGCCGAAGATCTCGGAAGAGATCATTTTTTCTTCCTGTGTGGTTAAAGAACCAACGTAGATTCCCGGCTTCTCACGGGGATCTACGTTCCCAGCCCTGAAATAAATAAAGTGGTCTCCGTCCGGAAGAGCGGACGGCCAAAATATCGCCGCGTTCGGCGCGCCAGCCATCGTGACCGGCTGCGGTTCACCGCCTGAAGCTGATACCTTCGAAAGTCCCATGGGATTCCCGGGCGTGTTCAGAAATGCAGCGAAGATGATCGTGCCGCGATTGTTCCATGCCCCGCCCGAGCCGCCGGCTGCATCGCATAGGATCTGGACAGCGCCGCTGCTCGGATCAACGCTCTTTAACTTGGACGCCTGGAAGAAGCCCACTTGACGACTATCCGGTGACCAGAAGGGCAAAAAAGCGCCTTCGGTGCCGGTCAACTGCTGTGCCGCGCCAGCGGCCAGGGACCGGACCCACAAAGCGGTGCTGCCATCCTGTGCGGCAGCAATGAAGGCGAGCCGTCGGCCGTCAGGAGAGATGGCGAAATTGTAGGGAACGAACGAAGTCGAGGACGGCGGAAGTAACGAAAGGTGAAGAGGCCGACTCGCCGCCGATTGGGTGCCGCGCCAATGCGTGAAGCCAAACCAGGTCAGCAGGGCGATACACAGAGCCGCCACTCCCCACGCAAGCCGCTCCCGGCGACGCGGCGCGGCTTCAGGCACTTTTGTGAGGCGCACTTCTTCGGAGATCCACTTCAGCTCTCTCGACAAATCTCGCGCGCTTTGCCAGCGCTCCTCAGGGTCTTTCATCAGACAACGAAGCACCACATGTTCGAGCGCAGCCGGAGTGAGAGGCCGCAAACTGGCCATGGGCTGCGGGTCTTTTTCCAGAATGGCGGCCATGATACTGAAATTTGATTCGCCGCTGAATGCTCGCCTGCCCGATATCATCTCGTACAGCACGCAGCCAAGGCTGAAGATATCGCTTCGGAAATCTGCTGGTTGGCCTTGAATCGACTCCGGCGCCATGTAAAGGAGCGTTCCCACGATTGCGCCGTGCTCCGTGGAAGGCGTCTTCGGCGAGTCTGGAGTAACCGCGCTCATAGTCGGGAGATCATCTTGTGACGGGATCGGACCTGGATGGACGCCATGTAACGCTGCGGCGACGGGCTTGGCCAGACCGAAGTCCATCAGCTTTGCGCCAGATTTGGTGAGCATGATATTGCTGGGCTTCAAATCACGATGGATGATGCCCTCACGATGAGCTTTGTCGAGAGCATCGGCGATCTCCACGCCTATCTTCAGGGACAGCGGCAAAGGCAGAGGACCGGCCCGCAATCGGACTGCGAGGGTTTCGCCCTCCAAATACTCCATGACGATGAATGCGGTCCCGTCCTGAGAGCCGATGTCATACAGACAGCAAATATTGGGATGACTGAGCAGGGCGACAGCTCGCGCTTCGCGTTCAAAGCATTGTTTCAAATCAGGATCGGAAGATAGGTGGGTTGAAACAATCTTGACGGCAACGTCCCGCCCAAGGCGCGTGTCCCGCGCACGATAAACTTCCCCCATTCCTCCAGCACCGACAGGTGCAAGAATCTCGTACGGACCGAGTCTAGTGCCGGAGGTTAAGGCCATAATCTGTGGATGTGGATTATATCGTCAGACCAGATGAGATGTAGAGGCTTTCGTGGTTGGCGGGTGGCCCATCCAAGCCCGACGTTGGCTTGAGGGGGGTATTAGCGGTAACTTGAAAGCTCGCTGACCTTAGATATAGCCCTCTTTCTTAGTCCGCCCGTGCGGCAAGCACTTGTCATCGCGACTGAAAGCGAAGCGAAGGGATCCGCGTTCCTTTCTCCGCAACAAGATTCCTTGAAAGGTACGGCTTCAGCCCGTACACCTCCATACGGAGCAAAAGCGGGCTTTAGCCCCCGAGGGATTCTCGTTAGCTTCCGACGGTGGCCCATTCAAGCCCTCTGTTGGCTTGAGTGGGATTTTACCTTTCCTCTAATCCTTTGAATGGCAACCGAAGTCGTATCCACCAAGCGACACAGCCGCGTTGGACTTCACCATCGCAGCGACATCCGGAACAGTCACAAACAGAATGAATTCTCCGTTAGGTAACGGACCCTTACTCTTCACTAGATAGGCTTTGTCCCCAAGTTTCTCAGTAGTGATTGGAATGATCACTTTGGGATCCATCTGCGCGTTCACCCCAGTCCACATGCGTACGCTTGCCATAGGAAGTTCGCGACGGTCCTTCTCTTCCTGCATCTTTGCCAACGTAAGATCACGTGCTGTATCCAGGACGCCTATAAGGCATACCTCAAGCGTGTCTCCTTTTAGCTGGTAGGGTGACGCCTTATCCCGAAATTGCGCTTTGTATTGAGCTTTGGCCAAACCATAACTGAACGCCGCCCCAGCCACATTCGTTGTCTTGAATCCGACTGAGTGCAACAAATCCACCGGCACCCACACATTCGCCTTCAGATAATAAGCACCTGTGACAGTAGGGCAGGATGGCACCGTATTTACCGCAACGGTCGAAGTCGAGAGAACTGCGACAGGCGGAGCAACTGCGGGAGCCGTCTGGGCTACCGTGAAGGATGACGCTAAAACGTAAGCGTACGGCGAGTCCCTTCTAGCGGTAGTGGTATTGCATGGCCGAAGATCGGCTCATGTCTGACGCATTAGTTTTAAGTACGGATCGTCGTGTGCGCCGTTTCCGATCGATTTCCGAGAAGCTTCAGATAGTGCAGTTGACGCTGAAGCATGGCGTCAGTGTTGCTGAAGTAGCGCGAGCACACGGTTTGAACGCGAACCAGGTGTTCAAGTGGCGTCGTGCATTTGAGCGTGGCGAGCTGAGCGAGTCGAGTGTGGCGCTGATCCCGGTAACGATAGCCGGCCCAGGAGACGAGAGTAGAGAGACAGAAGTAATTGCGAGGCCGGCGGCAGGCGCGATCCACATCGAACTTCCCGGTCGAGCCGTGATCAGTGTAGAGAGTGGCGCTGATTCATCTCTGGTGCATACGATCCTTGAGAGTCTGCGCAAGTGATCCAGCTTCCGGTCGGGACCAAGGTCTGGATTGCAGCGGGTGTGACGGACCTGCGCCGCGGTTTCGACGGTCTGAGTGCGCAGGTGCAGAACGTGCTGCACGAGCAGCCGTTTTCCGGTCACGTGTTCGTGTTTCGCGGGCGGAGAGGTGACATCGTAAAACTGCTGTGGTGGGACGGCGATGGTCTGTGCCTGTTCGCCAAGCGGCTTGAGCGTGGCCGATTCATCTGGCCGAAGGCAGAGAGTGGAACCGTGCACCTTAGTCGTGCGCAACTTTCGATGCTTTTGGAAGGCATCGACTGGCGAAGGGTCGAACGCACCTGGACACCGGAAGTCGCAGTTTGATGATCATCATGATTCCCCTGTATTGATGCGGGTTTTCCTCTGTGCACTATCTCCTGAGTGATGGCATACTGCGTCCATGGATCGCGCTCCGCTGCCGGATCTGGACATGCTCGATCGGGACGCACTGGTAGCACTGATCCGCGCCCATCAAGACGAACTGACAGCTCAGCAGGACGAGCTTCGCTCGCTCCAGGTCGAACTCGATTCTCACCGCCAGATCGTTTCTGAACAAGCCGAGGAACTCCACGCACGCAGCCAACGGATCGAGCACATGAAGCTCATGATCGAGAAGCTGCGACAGATGATGTTCGGCAAGAAGAGCGAGAAGGTCATTCTCAAGCTCGAACAGCTGGAGTTTGAGCTTGAAGAGGAAGAGACGACCCAGGCCGTGATGGAAGCGTTGCTGGATCGCGTTTCACCGACCAGAGACGCGAAGACAAGACCAGAGCGGAAGCCGCTGCCGGAACACCTTGAGCGCGAAGTCATCACGCACGTTCCTGGACGCGATTGCTGTCCGGATTGCGGAGCTGATTTGCGCAAGTTTGGTGAAGACATCTCCGAGCAGCTGGAGTACATTCCCGACAGCTTCAAGGTCATCCGCCATGTGCGGCCGAAGTTCAGCTGTACGGGCTGCGACCGTGTCGTTGAAGCACCGGCGCCATCGCGGCCGATCGAACGCGGTCTTGCCGGACCGGCGCTGCTGGCCCACGTCATCGTTTCCAAGTTCAGTGATCATTTGCCGCTATACCGGCAGTCGGAGATTTACAGTCGACAGGGCGTGGATATTTCTCGCTCTACGATGGCCGGCTGGACCGGTGGCGCCACCGATCTGCTCAGCCCACTGGTGGATGCGATTCAGAAGCATGTGCTCGCCGGTCGCAAGCTGCATGCCGACGATACGCCGATACCAGTACTGGCTCCCGGCAACGGCAAGACAAAAACGGGACGTCTCTGGACCTACGTGCGCGATGACCGGCCGGCGGGTGAAGATACAGCCCCTGCTGTATGGTTCGCCTACTCAGAGGATCGCAAGGGCGAACATCCACGCCAGCATCTGAAGAACTTCACCGGCGCCTTGCAGGCCGATGCTTATGCGGGCTTTCATCATCTGTACGGCAACCATATATATGAGGCAGCCTGCTGGGCCCATGCTCGCCGCAAGTTCCACGAGATCCATGTCATCCACGCTTCACCGATAACGACAGAAGCTTTGGCCAGGATCGGCGCTCTCTATGCCATCGAAGAGGAGATACGTGGCAAGCCTGCCGATCTCAGGTTGAGCATCCGACAGGCAAGAGCCAGGCCATTACTCGACGAACTGCGAACCTGGATGGAGAAGGCGCGGAGCAGGCTGTCTTCGAAGAGTGAGACCGCAGGTGCGATCCGATATGCGCTCTCGCGATGGCGAGCCCTCACCCGTTACACCGAAGATGGCTTGCTCGAGATCGACAACAGCGCCGCAGAGCGGGCGCTGCGAGCTGTCGCACTCGGACGAAAAAACTTCCTCTTTGTCGGATCCAACAGCGGCGGTGAACGCGCCGCTGCCATGTACTCGCTCATCGGGTCGGCGAAGCTCAACGGCCTCGATCCGGAACTCTATCTCCGCACCGTGCTGGCGCAAATCGCAGATTATCCAGTCAGCAAAGTCCATGATCTGTTGCCATGGAACCTCGCACCCTCACTTCAAACCCACGCATCTGAAGCCGCCTAAGACACACTCATCAGGTGTCCACCACAAAAAAACAAGCGGACACCTCATGACACACTCTATCTCTCGTCAAGAGGGACACGCCGTACGCTTACGCTAAAACCAAGACAAATACTGCAGCTATCTATTCACTTGCTCTTCTTTCTGTTGTGCAATCCTGAATGCGTACTGCAGCTGAACTCCGATACCACGACGCGATAAAAGCGGCTCATCCTTCTCCGCGCTTAGCTCAGGCTCGTGTCATGCTGCAAGGTTCCGCAAAGTCAACTCCGCCAAGATGACCTTGTTCGTGATGCCCGATACGTCGCCTGAACTCTTCAAGCAGAGACGATGAAATCTGGAGGGTGGCCCATCCAAGCCCGACGTTGACTTGAGTGGAGGTCTTAACGCCGACTTGCTAACTTGAAATCTCTCTGACCCTGGATGTAGCCCTCTTTTTAGTCCGCCCGTGCGGCAAGCACTTGTCATCCCGACCGAAGCGAAGCGAAGTGGAGGGACCTGCGTTCGATCTTCGCAGCCGGGTGCCCCATCCTTCGCGCTCTTTGCGAAGGGTGGGATCAACAATCGCTCCCAGCCACACTCTTAGCCCATCGCTTCTTAGCTGTTTTTAATTCCGCGCTGGATAGATTCCCACAAGCGCAATGATGTACTTCAGCCCGGGCTGAAGCGAATCCGCACTCAGCGTAGGAAGCGCAAATGTGGTTGTCCCATTACCTCCATACGTCGTACCCAGCAGCGAAAACAGCGCGCTGTTCTGTGAAATGGGCAACACCTGTCCACTGCAATCCGACCAACCCTGAGGCGCAAAATTAAACCCCACCAGCCTTATCTCACCCAAAAATGGATCCATCGCTCTCTCCTCAAACAAGAAATCCGCAACCTCGCGGCTACACCAGCAAAAAACAAGCCACCCATCCTACCTGATTGCACGAAACCGCGACGGTGGCCCATTCAAGCCCGCTGTTGGCTTGAGTGGGGATTTTGACGCTAACTTGCTAACTAGCTGACTCGCCGGGTGCCCCCGGTCTCGCATTTGAGACCGGGGATTCAACGCTCTCCACCACCACCGTGTCATCCCGACCGAAGCGAATCGAAGTGGGGGGACCTGCGGTTGCGTTTCTACTATCCGCTCTTTAGTTGCACGGTGTCATCCCGACCGAAGCGGAAGCGAAGTGGAGGGACCTGCGGTTGCGTTTCTACTATCCGCTCTTTAGCTGCGGTGTCATCCCGACCGAAGCGGAAGCGAAGTGGAGGGACCTGCGGTTGCGTTTCTACTATCCGCTCTTTAGCTGCACGGTGTCATCCCGACCGAAGCGGAAGCGAAGTGGAGGGACCTGCGGTTGCGTTTCTACTATCCGATCTTTAGCTGCACGGTGTCATCCCGACCGAAGCAAAGCGAAGTGGAGGGACCTGCGTTCCCATCTCCGCAGCGCATGCTCCGGCAGTGCGGAAACCGAAATTCTTCGGTAGACACCGACAGAAGATCTTTCGAAAATCCGGGCGTTTGGGTTCTTTGAATGGTACGGGCTTCAGCCCGTACATAACCATCAACTACGCAAATGGCTTTAGCCCCCCGAGGGAATTCTCGGCGCCATCCGCCTCGATTCCATGGGATGAGAATGAACCGTGGAGATCTAACCGGAATGAGAGTCACACAAAGGGTGCCGTACGCCGAACATCCTCAACGGAGAACTTGTTAGTGGCCTTGTCCCAAAGCACCTCGAGCTCTGCAAAGAACTCCCTGAGGGGAACCGCTCTTTCTGCAGAGCTACGAGCGTATGTCTCTGGAAGAACTCGAACGGAGAGGCGCCACCTCTGCACTTCTGATCGATCGTTCTCTGGCCATGACATAACATGGCTGAAATCATCGGCAGCCAAAAGGTTACTATTCGACGTTGCCTTGCGGACGAGCGGAACCGGCCTGCCTGAGCAAGACGGTTGAATAATGTCTTGCTGCGTCATAACAGCTGCGCCAAAACCCACTGCTGTCCTGAACGCGTTGTGACGAGTGTCGAAACTGCGGGCTTCAGAGACAATTACTCTAATCTTGTGAATCGGTCCTAGCCTGTTGTTGTCGACTATCAGATTAATACTTTTTGCATCCAAGCTTTGAAACTGCCGAATTCGCATTGCAAAATCGTCAGGAGACACAAGGGTAAGTTCTTTACTGTCCGCTACATTAGAGTCGTCGCTAGACGGAAGCGGCTGCACTCTGTCGAATTCAATCTTTCTCGACGTTCGTTCTGCCCTGTGCCTAGAAATCGGAGGTCCATTGCCCCTCGTCATCTTGCATCGAGGGCAGGTCGCCTTTCTACCGGTGCCGTCAAGGTTCATATCCTGAAGTGGCACCGGCAGCAATTCAACCGCCAAGCAGTGGGAGCACATCTCGGCGTCGTCTTCATCGACGTATGTATGCCCGTTGATTCGCAGCTCCTGTGGCTTTTGGGCATTATTAGCTAGTAAGTCAGCTTTCGGAATCGCCTTTGCCGCTTGCAACACTTCCTCGATCTCGGTGCAGTAGCTTGCGGTACTTTGCGGCTTGATGTGTAGTTCACCAGCAATATTCTCGGCTAATTGAATGAGCCTAGATCGGGTATCACCCGAAAGTGCGTTCAGGTGATGTAGGGGGCCTCGCAGATCACCGGCTTCAACACCAACCAATAGCGGTGCGACAAATCGCTGGGCACCCCACCGTGCGCCGAGCTCAAACATCACGTAATGAGACACAAGACTACTCGGGGTGATGAGTCCAACGACTACGTCAGCTGCGTTGATTTCCTCTCGCAATGAGTTTTCGGTGTTCGCACCGACCGGAAGCTTGTAGCCATCGACGCTGGTGCATCTGATCTGGCTCGCAGTCAGCCCCAGAGCAGCTTTGAACAGATTAATAAGAGTTTTCGCAAGGGCCTCATCTTTGCTGCTATGGGACACAAAGACTTTTATGGCTGTCGTTGTTACATTTGCCTTAGTTTGAACTGCAACGTCCTGTTCGCCATCAACGTCCCAACCCAACTGGTGAATCGCACTTCTTATCACGGAAACCTGCGACGTTAGCACTCGATTGCCTTTCTGACGAAGCGTTTCATCGTTATCACTCCTCGACATGGAAAACGCCTGAGCTGCGTCAAAACTTGCCAACATCGAGCTATTCGTTCCGAATGTTCGCTCTAAGGCTCCTCGCGCTGTTGTCGTCCATTGCTCGCGTCTCGGCGAGCTGAACGAATCTTCTTCGAGTTCTGTCGCGTCTTTGACGACGTTTTCAAGAATCTCTATCGCCTTCTTGGGCGGTAGCAAAACGAATGAAATGTGTGGCAAGCCTTTTTTCTGGCAAGTACCTTCTCCAATGAATGGGCAATCTGAGTAGGAGTATATTCCTAGCGATTACTTTCAGGTTTAAGTTGGCTGACCCACCCAAATGGTCACATAACGCGAGCGCGGTCGACCCAGATCCCAAGCCATAACAAAAGCCGGGTGCCCCATCCTAGCCCGACCTTGGCTAGGGTGGGATAGACAATAACTCGCACCTTCGCCTCTTTGCTGACCGGTTTGTAGCTGACCGGCACTCAGCTAACCGCTTCTTAGCTGCCTCTTGTTATCTTTAAAACAATGCACTTCGAGATCATCACCATCTTTCCGGGCTTTTTCGCCGGCATCCTGGAAAACGGAATCGTCACCCGCGCCCTCTCCACCGGCGCGATCGGCGTCGCCGTGCATGACCTGCGCAGCTTCACCCACGATCGACACCGCACCGTCGACGACCGTCCCTTCGGAGGCGGCGAAGGCATGGTGCTCAAACCGGAACCGCTCGCCGAAGCCATCGAGTCGTTGGCCATCGCGCCCAAAGAATCCCGCGACACCAGCCGCGAGACCGTTGTCCTGCTCTCCGCGCAAGGCAAGCGATTCACGCAGGCCACCGCGCGCGAGTTCGCGAACATGGAGCGCATCGTCCTCGTCTGCGGACGCTATGAAGGAGTCGACGAGCGCGTGACCGAAACTCTCGCCGACCGCGAACTCTCCATCGGCGATTATGTTCTCTCCGGCGGAGAGCTCGGAGCCGCCGTCATTCTCGACGCCACCATGCGCCTGCTCCCCGGAGTTCTCGGCAACGAGGCGTCCAGCGAATTCGAAAGCTTTGGCCGCGCCGACGGTCTGATGCCCACGGCCGAAGAAGGAGCACCGCCCCGCTCCACCCACGGAGCCGGAGGCTTGCTCGACTACCCCCACTACACCCGCCCCGCCGAATTTCGCGGCCTCGCCGTCCCCGAAGTCTTGTCCGGCGGCAATCACGAACAGATCCGCAAGTGGCGTCGGGAAAAGGCGCTCGAAAAAACCCTCCGCAACCGGCCCGACCTCTTGGAGCAGGCTGACCTCACCCCAGCCGACCGGAAATTCCTGGCTCGCCTCCAGCGCGAGAAATCCGAATGACACACCGGCTCAGACTTTCTGTACGATTAGGCGACAACTCACAACTGCGGAACGCGCCACCTCTGACTTGTCATGCACCCGGTTTTGAATCGTCGTGCGCCCCGCTCTGACTTTGTCATCTTGAGCGAAGCGAAAGATCTGCGGTCGTCTTGTATCCCTTCGAGCCGTACTTCTGGCACCCGAAGGTGCTTGTGTGATTCAGATCACCTGCTCTAAAGTGTCAAAGCTCGCTGTTTTGCGCGTTTAAGACTGCATTTCCATACACCATGGAGGACACTTGGAAAGACGCCAGTTCCTGACCTCATCCCTCGCATTATCAGCACTTTCCGTCGCTCCGGGAGCTCTCGGACAGCAACCCGCCGCACCCAAGGGTCGCGACTACTACGAACTCCGCAAATACCACCTCCAATCCGGTCCGCAGACCAAGCTGACAGAGGGCTATCTTGCTGATTCGCTTATACCTGCGCTCAATCGCCAGGGCCTCTCGCCGATCGGTGCGTTCCACCTGGATATCGGTCCGGAAACGCCTTCCGTGTACCTGTTAATCCCCGGAAAATCGGTCGAAGCCATCGCGACAGCAGAACTGCAACTCATTCACGATGAAGAGTTTATGAAGAAGTCCGAGCCTTTCTGGAAGGCCCCGGCCACCGCCCCCGCCTACATAAGAATCGACAGCTCTTTATTCATTTCTTTCGAAAAATGGCCCAATTTGGCAGTTCCCCCCAAGGGCGAACATCCCGAGAAGCGCGTCTTCCAAATGCGTACTTATGAGAGCCCCAGCAACAATGATCACGTAGTCAAAGTAGCTATGTTCCAGGACGGGGAATTCGATTGTTTTCAACGAGCTGGCTTCTCCCAGGTGTTCTATGGAGACGCCCTGATCGGGCCTCGTTTGCCAAGCCTGACCTATATGCTCAGCTTTCCCGATCTGTCGGAATTGAACGCAAAATGGGACGCATTCCGCAACGATCCCGGCTGGAAAAAACTCTCAAGTTCACCGAAATACGCATACGAATCCATCGTCAGCAACATCACAAATCTAATTCTGAGTTCCACGTCGTATTCGCAAATTTAGATTTCGTCGCAGCGCTGCAACGCGCTTCATAAGAAGCACTTACGGGTCGATGAGTAAAGGTTCGCGGCGTGATTTCGCAAGTAAATTTGACCCTCTCGCGCGATGTTTCGCGAAAGTGTAATTCCGTGTAAACTAAAGATTCTGAGTTCACGATAGGAATCACTCCATGTCCATTCATCCAGTAATGCAAAGGCTGGCAGATAAGCTCCAGCGTACAGATCTCCCCGCGTTTGCCGCCGGCGACACCGTCCGCGTGCAGGTTAAAATTAAAGAAGGCGAAAAAGAACGCTTGCAGGCATTTGAAGGAATTGTGATCGCGGTGAAGCAAGGTCCGCAAGGCAGCTTTACGGTTCGCAAAATGAGCTTCGGTCAAGGTGTAGAGCGTATTTTCCCTTACAACTCCAAAGTTGTGGACAAGGTCGAGAAGATTCGTTCGGCCCGCGTCCGCCGTGCCAAGTTGTTCTACCTTCGTGGTCTGCGCGGCAAGGCTGCCCGCCTGAAGGAAGTCGAGCGCAGCTAGTACGCTCTCAAAATTCAGGGCTCATAATCGGAATGCCCCGGCACTGCTCATCGCGCCCGGGGCGTTTCTGTGTTGGTGCTGACTTTTCCTCAAGAATTCCCCTGATACTCAAGTCGTCCCTGCCCTGTACAGAGTGAGTTTGCTCTAAACTCATTTCTAAGCCATGCCACTTCTGACCGGGACAACTCTCATCGATCCTGAACTCCTCGAGGAGGAAGTTGAGGTATCAGCAGCGACGCGGAAACTGCGCATGCTGCGGACACTGGTATGTGGTCATCGCTACGAACGCGCAGCTCGCGCGGGCGGAGCCTGCATGATTGCTGGCGTGGATGAGGTAGGCCGTGGAGCGCTGTTCGGTCCTGTAGTCGCCGCTGCCGTGATCCTGCCGGAAGGCTTACGCATTCGCGGCTTACGCGATTCAAAGCAGTTGCTTCGCGAGGATCGCGAGAGGATGGCGAAGATCGTAGAACGCAAAGCTATCGCCATTGCAATTGAGCAAGTGGACGCGGCCACAATCGATCGCGTGAACATCTATCAAGCCACACGCCTTGCCATGACGGCGGCGGTTGCTCGTTTGGCGCCATCTCCTGATCACCTGCTGATTGACGCTATGCGGCTGGACGTCAGTTGTGCGCAAACAAGCATCATCTATGGCGACAGCCTGAGCATTTCCATCGCTGCTGCATCCGTGGTTGCCAAGGTTTATCGCGATGCGTTGTTGCGTGATCTGGATCGGCAGTATCCGCAATACGGGCTGGCGTCTCACAAAGGCTACGCCACGCCTGAGCATCGGGCGGCGCTGCTTCGCTTTGGGCCCTGCGAACTCCACCGGCGAAGCTTTCGGCCTGTTGCCCAATCTTCCCTGCCGTGGGATGAACCTTCCGACTGCTAAGAACGTCAAAGGATTAGCAGTAAGAGGCGAAGGTATTGAGCTTACGACTCATGTGCGTGACAGCACACCCGGATGACGAAAGCGCAGCGTTTGGCGGCGCGCTGATGTGGGCACGTGACCAGGGTGCTGAGACGAGCGTTGTCTGCCTGACGGATGGCCAGGCAGCGACCTTTCGCGGCGATTCGAACGGCAACGAAGAACTGGCTGCGGTACGGCGAAATGAATTCGCAGCCGCCTGCGAAGTGCTCGGGGTTACGCATCCCGAAGTTCTTCACTTTCATGACGGCAAGCTTGCAGAGACTGATTTCAACCAGCTTGTCGGAGCACTGGTTGAGCGAATCCGCATGCTCCGGCCACAGGTGCTAATCACTTTCGGAACCGAAGGTGGCCCGAACCTTCATCGCGACCACACCATGGCAAGCCTGTCGACCACGGCAGCATTTCACTGGGCAGGAAGCGATGCCTACTTCCCCGAACAGTTATCGAACGGTCGCAGAGCCTATGCTCCGCAAAAATTGTATTTGCTGCAGCCGCCATTCGTGGCTCCGTATAGATCTGCGAATCCTGAAGAGACGCCGATCACCACTTGCACTTTGGCAATGAATCTTACCGAGTACATGGAACGAAAGCTGAAGGCTTTTCTAATGCACACGACGCAGCAAGGTGTTCTTGAAAGGGTCCGAGGCGCCTTCGACAAGTACGCCGGGTGCGAATGCTATCTGCTCGCGGCAAGCAAAAGCACGGACCGCAGAGATGGCGCGCTCTTCGATGGCATCTCACTTGATCACGCGGTCTCCGCAGCAGACTCCGGCGAATAAAAATGCCCACCTCAATAGCAAGGAACACCGGACTGAAAGCGCTCTCCCGAAGTTTTATTGCCGTAGCGCTTCTACTCGGTAGTAATTTGCATGCACAGGAAATGTTCCTTTCGGGAAATGGTGCGGTGGCCGGGCGCGTTTTCTGTGCGGACACGCAGAAGCCTGCGCGGTTTGCCGGTGTCCGGCTGACACCCGCTTCCACCGGCAGCGGAATGATGGGCGGCTCATTTGCAGGTGCAGGGAGCACGTCTGCCGACGGCAGCTTCTTTATCAACAACGTTCGTCCCGGCGAGTACTACGTGAGTGCGCAGATGCCGGGCTACATTGATCCCTTGCGCAGTTTCTCGCCGCGCGGTTCTATGCGCCCCAGCAGCGAGGTGCCCGACGCGCTGAAGTCCATGCTGACGCGCGTTACTGTCTCCGCGAACCAAACAACAACTGTCCAGGTAACAGCCTTTCGCGGAGCAACGCTGTCCGGCGCGGTCCTCTACGACGATGGCACGCCTGCTGCGGGCGTTCCGGTTTCGGCAGAGCGCGTGGATAACTCGACGCAGAATAATGGCGAAGCTCCTGCTCCGGTGAATATGCGCGACCTGGCTTTTGCATCGACCAGCGACCGCGGCGAATTCCGGCTCGGCGGTCTTCCCGACGGAGTGTACGTGATCATGGCGCGCCCACGAGGATGGGGTCCAAACGGGCCCGGGACTTTGCCAATGTATTACGGCAACACGCTGCGGAAGTCGGAGGCGAGACGCCTGGAGTTGAGGGCGGGAGAAGAACGAGGCGGTTTGGAATTACAAATCCCTGTAACCACGCTGAGGCAGGTGAGCGGCGTGGTGCAATCATCAAAGGATGGACACGGAATTGCCCGTGTAATGGTTTCACTTACGCTGACAGGAGAGGCAGGCGATGCACTGACATCAGTCTCAACTTCCGATGGAAGCTTCCGTTTTTTAAGCGTACCCAACGGTAAGTTTACCTTGCGAGTGAATGGCGCTTCCGATACATCCGGCCCTCACTCTCTCTCCGGAGACTCAAGCGATAGCGTCACCATCTACGGTGCGCAGGAAAAGAATATCGAGATCAACGGCATGGATGTCGATAACCTGGTCCTGAGTCTTCCAGTCACCAGCGGACACAATTCCGGAATCGATTCAGAGCACTGATCGAGGATCAGGCGGAGGTTGCAACGCGCTTTCGATTGTTGATCCACGTGAGCAGTGGGCGCGCGAGCAACACAGCCGACAAGAGTACGGTGATGGTAATCGGAGTGCGAACCCCGGGCTTAACCAGCCACCAATAATGCACCACGCCAAGGATTGCTGCGACATACACGAGATAGTGGAGCCGCTGCCAATTCTTGCCGAGCTTGCGGATAGACCATTTGGTCGATGTGAGAGCGAGCGGCAGCAGCAGCAGCCACGCGCCCATACCTACGGTCACATATTTGCGCTTGAGCACGTCGGCGATGATCGCATGCACATTGAAGTAAGAATACAAACCGATGTAAGTGAGCAGATGCAGGGACGCGTAGAAAAAAGCGAACAATCCCAGCAGACGCCGGAAGCGAATGAACCACGACAAGCGCGGAGAAACGCGACGAAGTGGCGTAATCGCTAGCGAAATTACGAGCAGTCGTATTGTTGCCAGCCCGGTTGTAAAGGTAATCGTCCGCGTTGGATCTGGACCGAGTGAGTTAAAGATAGCGCCGTAAGCCAGGCTCAACACGGGATAAAGGCATGCCAGCCACACCGCGACTTTCAGCGCAACAATCTTCCCGTTCGACATTTCTTTCCGTTCTCGCCCGCAGATTTTGAGTAGCTAAATTGTTAGTAGTTCTTCTTCAGGTCCATGCCTGCGTAGAGTTGCGCGACTTGATCCGAATAGCCGTTGAACATGAGGGTTTCACGACGCTGCTTGTAGAAAGGCTCACCTATCCTGCGCTCCGTTTTTTGTGACCAGCGCGGATGGTCTACATTCGGATTTACGTTGGAATAGAAACCGTACTCATTGGGCGCCATCTGGTTCCATGTGGTGCGCGGCTGCTTATCAACGAACTTCACCGTCACAATCGATTTCGCGGATTTAAATCCATACTTCCAGGGGACGATGATCCGTACCGGTGCGCCATCTTGATTGGGAAGCGTTTCGCCATACATGCCAACAGTCCAAAGCGTCAGGGGATTCATCGCTTCGTCCATGCGCAGGCCTTCTGAATATGGCCAGTCGAGCGAGGCGGCCTGCAACAGACCCGTCATCTGGTGGGTATCTGCCAGTGACAGGAACTGAACATACTTTGCCGAAGGGAGAGGATCGCACTCTTTGATAAACTCTGACAGCGAATATCCCACCCAGGGGATGACCATGCTCCAGCCTTCGACACAGCGCAAACGATAGACCCGATCTTCCAGCGGATGAAGTTTTAGAATGGCGTCGATGTCGATGGTCTTCTTCTTTTTGACGAGGCCATCTATAGTCACGACCCATGGCCTTGTCTTCAGTCTTCCGGCATTTCGTGCCGGGTCGCTTTTGTCCGAACCAAATTCGTAAAAATTGTTATAGCTGGTAATGTCTTTGAGAGTGGTCAGCGTCTCACCGGTGGTGGACAGGGGACTGCTTACCGTCTGCAATTTTGTAGTATCTGCCAGGACATGGGAGTCCGGGTCAATGACCTGCGCCACACGATCCGCACCAAGGGCCAGAGCACCCGCGGCGGTAGCGCCGGCAATGAAGTTGCGGCGGTTCAAGTAGTCCGACTTTGAGGTGATCTCAGAAGACGGGATGTCGCTCGGCTTACGGATTAACATGGTAAGAGCCTCTCGGAGAATTAGACGCACTTACGAACGTAAGATTACAGAGAGATTTAAGTTTGTGCCAATTCACAACTTTGCAGACTTGCAGGTTGTAAAACAAATCCAATCGTGCGAGAAAAACGTATGACAACAGAGAACACTTTGAGTGCCCAGGACGAAGACCGGCTGCGTCAGGCGGCAGAATTGCTTCTACAGGCGCGCAGAACCACTGTGCCGATTGACGATCTTCCTGAACCGCTTCGGCCGCGCTCGCTCGATGAGGCGTATTTCCTTCAGGACACCATTGCGCTGGCCTTGGGAAAGATTGGCGGCTGGAAGGTTGGAGTGCCGAACCCGGAGGCGACTCCCCTGTTCGGGCCGATGCCGCTGATGGGCGGGTTTGCAGACTCGGGCGGTGTGCTCTCTGAAACATTCCACCGCATGCGCGGCCTGGAGGCGGAGATTGCGTTCTGCATTGGACAGGATCTTCCTCCTCGCGAAGAGCCGTACACCCGAGCGGAAGTGATTGCTGCGATTGGCAGTTGTCATCCAGCGATCGAGATTCTCGAGTCTGCCTTTTGCGATCCTGACAAGGTTGATCGTCTGTCAATGATTGGCGACCTGCAGATGAATGGTGGATTCGCGCACGGCCCGGCCGTACCTGACTGGCAGAAGTTCGACTTCGGGACGGAAGGAGTCGAGATTTCGGTCGACGGAGCTGTCCGGGTGCAGGCGCGCGGGTCCAACGGCGCCGGAAGCGACATTGTTCGCCTTCTTGTGTGGCTTGCCAATGATGGCCAGTACCGAACCGGAGGCTTGTACGCCGGAGACTGGGTAACTACAGGGAGCTGGACAGGAAAAACATTGGCAGAGGCGCAGTCGGAGTGCCACGTTCACTTCGAACATTTTGGCTCAGTGGCGATCAGTTTCCAGTGAGAAGATTGATCTGTAACTGTATCTGTTCCTTTCGCGAATGGCCATTCGCGGCGAATCCGGGAGCGCACTAGGAAAATGATCGTTCCCGACGCGGCCACCGCCGCTGCGTAGGAGAATTCCCGCATAGCCTGGTGCCGGGAGATCAGGATGAACAGGAAGCCGGCGAACGCCAGTATCGGCGGCAAAGGATAGAGCCATATTCGAAATGGCCGGGGCATCTCCGGCTGACGTATTCGCAACAGGATGACTCCCACTTGCTGCAAAAGAAACTGTAAAACAATGCGGATGGCAACCAGCGCAGCGATTACGTGTGGCAGGTCGAGAAAGCAGAACAACGTTGCCACCGCGCCCAGCGCGATCAGGGAGCGGTTCGGGAAGTGATGCACTGGATGTAGATGGGCGAAGAAGCGAAAGTAGTTTCCGTCGAGAGCAGCCGCATAAGGCACACGCGAATAGCCGAGCACGAGCGAGAAGACGGAGGCGAAGGCGGTCCATATCACCAGGGCTGCAATGGCTCGCGCTGCGAAAGGTCCGAAGGTTCGCTGCATAACTACAGCCACGACCGCGAGTTTGGAACCAGCGTCTGAACCGGCATGCATCTCCTGCCATGGCACTACGCCCAGAACGCTGACGTTCATCAACAGGTAAAGCGTCGCGACCAGAACGACCGAGAGCAACACAGCCCGGGGAATATTACGGCCGGGATCGCGAATCTCCGCGCCGAGAAAGCTGACGTTGTAGTAGCCCCAGTAGCAGTACGTCGCCAGCAGGGTTGCAGCACCCAATCCTTCAAAAAATGGCTTGTCCAGGCGAAGGGCGCCCGGCGGCAAAGTAAATACAAGCTGCGGCTGAAAGTGCGTGAAGCCCGCCAGAATGACCGCACCGATCGTGAACACGACGCCAATCCACAGCACCCAGGCCATCCGCGCGATCGACTTCACGTTGCGATAAAGCAGAATTACAACGAGTACGCAGGATCCTGCTGCCATCAAGCTGGTGTAGTGCAGGAAACCAAGAAGCGGAACTGATGGGAATACCACGCCACGGAGGGGCGGCCAGAGATATGCCGCGTACTGCGATAGCCCGATGCAGCCCGACGCAATGGAGAGAGGCGCGCTGAATCCCACCTGCCAGACGTACAGGAAGGAGAAGAGCCGTCCAGGCCCATTTGCCCCGTAGATCTGGCGCAGAAAGGCATACGAGCCGCCCGCTTTGGGCATTGCCGCGCCGAGTTCAGCCCACACCATGCCGTCGCATATTGCAATCACCGCGCCCAGGATCCAGCCGAGCATCGCCTGGGGCCCGCCCATGGCCAGGATGATCAGTGGCAGGGCAATAAACGGCCCCACGCCGATCATGTTCAGCATGTTCAGGGAGACGGCGCTGCCGAGGCCTATCTGCCGTTCGAGGTGAGGCGGAGCGGGCGAAACGGCATCGGGCTGGAGGGGGTTCGATTGGGACATGAAGGGCCGATAACACTGCGCCGTTGAAACTGGATTGTACACTGGCAATACACAACAGGCGTCCACGCGGGAAGCGGAGTCAATGACCTTTCGGAACATCGATGCACTGGGAACTGCCGGCCGACGCGTTCATCTTTTGAACGCAAAGAGCTACGGAAACAATTCTAAGGAATTCACAACGACACGACGCGTGGTCGCGATGGCCGTCGCCTGTATGCTTCTCCTCTCGCCCGTTGGCGCGCCCACATTAATGGCGCAAGCGGTTCCCTATGCGACAACCATTGCTCCGGCCGTCTCTCAAGACACGGTTCCGGAGGATCGTGGCGCCGCAGGACTTTGGCAAACACTGCGAAAGCTGGACACATGGGCCAGCCTGATGCTCATTACCGCGCATCCTGACGACGAAGACGGCGGCATGCTCACCTATCAATCTCGCGGCGCCGGCGTGCGCACTTCCCTGCTCTCTCTCACTCGCGGCGAAGGTGGACAAAACGCCATGTCCGGCGAATCCTATGACGCCCTTGGCCTGTTACGCACGCAGGAGTTGTTGAGAGCCGACCAGTTCTACGGCACAGAGCAGATGTGGACTCGCGTCGCGGACTTCGGCTTCTCGAAAACCATCGACGAGGCTTATGCGCGTTGGGGCAAGGAACGCGTGCTCTATGACGTGGTTCGCGCTGTTCGCCTGCAGCGGCCCCTGGTCGTCACAGCGGTCTTCATCGGCAGCATCACGGATGGCCACGGCCAGCACCAGGTTTCCGGCGAGGTGGCGCAGGAGATATTCCACGCTGCGGGCGATCCCAATATTTTTCCTGAACAGATCAAGGAAGGATTGCGCCCCTGGTCTCCGTTAAAGGTGTATGCGCGTGTGCCTACCTACTCCATTAGCGCGAAGGGCATGTATGACTACGCCACCGGAAAATGGGCTCCAGCGCGCTTTTACGATTATGTCGATCAGAAGTGGAGCGACAAGGCACCCGAGACGAACGTCGAAATTTCTGAAGGCGTTTACGATGCGGTCCTGGGCAGATCGTATGTGCAGATATCGCGTCAGGGCTGGGGCGAGCAAAAAACACAGAACGGCGGCGGAAACTATACGTTTCCGGGAACCGTAAATACTCCGTACCACCTCTACGGTTCCTATGTCCCGGTGGTTCCCAACGAGAAATCCTTCTTTGACGGGATTGATACGTCCCTGCTTGGTATATCGACGCTTGCTCATGGCGACCGTGCGCCCGTCGAAGCCGGACTCAAAGTGATCCGTCAACACGTCACCTCGGCCATGCTTGGATACGTTCCGTCTGTCACCGGAAAAAATTGCGCCCGAACTTCGAGACGGCTATCTGGCAACGAAGAAGTTGATGGACGAAGTGAACTCCAGTTCATTAGTCGCAGGCGACAAAGAAAACATCAACTTCGAACTCGGCATCAAGCTGGTGCAATTCAACACTGCTATTGCAATGGCACTTGGGCTGGACGTGCGTGCCGTCGTTGCGCCATCAAAGCCGGCTACGGGGACCGCGTTCCCACCATTGTCAGCCGACGAGACGCTGCGGGCAGTCACTCCCGGACAGCAACTGCAGGTGCGCGTCCACGTCAGTACCGGCATTGGTGAGGCTAAGCTTGGCAAGGTCTGGCTCTCCTCACCAGACAAAGAATCGTGGGGGATATCGCGAGTAGGTGCGCCCGGGCTGGACACCCCCAAGGCAACGGCTGGAGATGTTCTATTTCGCGTGACCGTGCCGCAAAATGCAGCCATTACAAGGCCGTACTTCAGCCGCCCCGACACAGAGCAGCCGTATTACGACATCCAGGATCCCCGCTGGTTGAATCTCTCGTACGCTCCTTATCCATTGGCGGGATGGGCGGAGTTCGACTACAACGGCATTCCCATCCGGCTTGGCCAAATTGTGCAGACGATGCATCGCGTCCAGGGCCCCGGTGCGGTTTATGAACCGCTCGTCGTCACGCCGGAAGTCTCCGTCACTCTCGACCCCACGTCGGGAATCGTTCCGTTGCCGGGGTCGGAATTCCCCGTTCGAGTCGCATTGCATAGCGATGCCGAGCAGTCGTCCACGGGATCGGTGCATCTCCAGGTTCCGGAAAAATGGAGCGTCACCCCGGAATCTTCCCCCTTCCGACTGAACACAGGTGAAGATTCCTTCGTCACGTTTACCGTCCATCCTGCCAACCTTGAGCCGAAGATGTACACCATTAAGGCGGTCGCTAAGAGTGGGAACTTCGAGTACACCGAGGGCTACCAGAAGGTCGGATACACGGGCGTGATCCCCACGAATCTCTATCGTCCGGCGACCTTCAGCGTACGAGGTGTCGATGTTAAGGTGGCTCCCAATTTGAGGGTGGCCTACCTGATGGGCACCGGGGACGCTGTTCCGCAGGCATTGGCGAATCTCGGAGTGCCGCCCCACATTTTGAGTTCACAGGAGTTGGCAACAGGCGATTTGAGTGGGTACGACACCATCGTGCTCGGCATCCGGGCATATGCTGCACGGCCAGAACTCGCGCGCTGGAACCGCCGCCTGCTTGACTACGTTCGCAATGGCGGCTGCCTGGTAGTGCAATACAACAGCGGAGAATACGACCATGGATACGGCCCCTATCCCTACACGCTAGGGCGGTCACCTGAAAAAGTTGTGGATGAAAAAACACCGGTGACCCTCACGGACCCCAACAATCCCGTTCTGGCATGGCCCAACCGAATTACGTCGGCAGACTTCAACGATTGGGTGGAGGAGCGTGGCCACTCGTTTATGGAGTCATGGGATCCGCAATTCGCCGCGCCGACCGAGACGCACGATGAAGGTCAGGATCCGCAAAAGGGCGGTCTGCTGATTGCGAGTTACGGAAAAGGAGTTTACATTTACTCCTCCTTTGCTCTCTACCGCCAACTTCCGGAAGGTGTGCCGGGAGCCTACCGGATACTCGCGAATCTCATCAGCGCGGGCAAATATGCGGCGGATTCGGGTCTAAGCAAACCGAAATCTCAGACTAAATAGTTCTGCCACGGTTCTAGTCCCGCACCGTAAGTGCAGCAGCAACAGCACGCATTCAAAGCTTATTCATCTGAGATTCTTCAGATTTTCACGAAGTTCTGCGACCTTCGAATGAGGGTACGAACTTCCCGTGCCTGCTGCAAAGCACTTCGGAACTCCTTCGTCATCTTGAAGGCGGGCCAGGTGAAGCAACTCAAATTTGTACGGTTTGTAAGTGATTTGCACTGCCAAGGACCTGAACTGCATTGTCAGTTCACCGCTTTTTTATCAACCAAGAGAGGCTCAATGAACACTCATCTGAAGGCGCTGCTCAGTCTCATGCTTGCAACGACTCTGGTAGCTGGACAAGCACAGACCACGGCGAATGGCACAACCAGTGCCCCGGCTAAGACGACTTCAAAAAAGAAGACGGTTGCGAAGAAGCCGGCGAAGCCGTCCGTCGAATCGCAAATCGAGCAGCTTCGCAACGATATGAACACGCAGATCCAGGAATTGAAACAACAACTTGCGGATCGCGACCAGCAGTTACAAAAGGCTCAGCAGGCCGCAGCCGCCGCACAGGCAGCAGCTTCACAAGCACAGCAGACGGCTGATGCTCAGTCCAAGACGCTTGCGGACACCAGCCAGACCGTTAATACCCTGGATGGCGCGGTCGCCGATCTGAAGACGAATACCACTTCGCTGGTCACCACGATTCAGGATGATCAGACCAAGGTAAAGGCCGCAATCGAATCGCCTGCAACCTTGCACTTTAAGGGGATAACCCTAACGCCTGGTGGTTTTGTGGCGGCTGAAACGATCTGGCGCAGCCATGCAACCGGCGCCGATATTCCCACACCGTACAATGCCATTCCTTATGAAAACGCCACGGCGTATCACCTGAGCGAGTTCTACGGTACCGCGCGCCAATCGAGGCTCTCGCTGCTTGCGGAAGGCAAAGCAGATTGGGGAACGATGCGCGGTTACTACGAGGCGGATTTCCTGGGGACCGGCACCAGCTCAAACGACAACCAATCCAATAGTTACGTTCTGCGTCAGCGAACCGTCTGGGCACAAGCCGCTCTCAATAGCGGCCTGAGCTTTACGGGAGGCCAGATGTGGTCGCTCGCAACGGAGCAGAAGAAAGGCATCGACGCATTCAGCAGCAACGTGGCCACGCCACAAGTGATCGATCCGAACTACTTGCCGGGATTTGTGTGGACCCGCCAGTTTGGATTCCGCGCTGTGAAGAATTACAAAAAGGCGGCCTTCGGTATCGCAGCTGAGAATCCTCAGCTCCTTTACTCCACTGCTCTCGCCGCCGACACACCGTATGCCGTTATCGGTGGTCCTGGCGCGAACGGCGGCAACTACAATGCCGCAACGAACAATTGCGCGACGGCGGTCCTTGCCGCCAATCCCACAACGGGAGTAGGAACACCAACCACGACATGCTCCTACCTCGCCACGCTGTCTTTCAACTATTCACCTGACATCATCTTGAAAGCCGCATTCGATCCAGGTTACGGGCACTATGAAATCATTGGTCTCGGGCGCTTTGCTCACGAAGAGGTTTACCCGGGTGAAAACACGACCGCGTACGTTTACGGAGGGGTACGGGGTTCCGGCGGTGCCGTCAGCCCGATCGCCAGGCCAACCGTTGCGGGTGCTTATAACAACAAAATCGCGATGGGCGGATTTGGCGGCAGCGCTCGCATACCGGCTACGAAGAAGATCGACCTCGGCGTTAAGGCAATGTACGGACCGGGCGTTGGACGCTACGGAAACAGCGGTCTTCCGGACGTGACCGCAAATGCAGCCGGTGAATTTGCGCCGATCCACGGATTCTCGGGATTGGCAACATTGGAATGGAATATCACTCCACGCCTTCTGTTCTACGCCAACTATGGAGGAGATTACGCTAGCCGCGCAGCATATGTTGGATTTGCAACGACTCCAACTTACGACGCGGCGACCAACTCTTGGACGGTGAGCACAAAGCCTGCCGCGCAGGGTTATGGGTCCAAGCTGGCGAGCACGAGCGCCTGCGGGACTGAACAGCCCAGTGGCTATCAGGGTGGTTCGATCGGCTATTACACGTCCAGTGGATGCGGCTTGAATACTCGCGATGTACAGCAGCTCACCGGCGGCTTCTGGTATGACTTCTACAAAGGACCGAAAGGCCGCCTGCGTGAGGGCTTCCAGTACGCATATACTGTCCGCCAATCCTGGTCCGGCGCGCCTCTCTCAGGACAGACGGACTTCTTCCAGATCAAGGGTAATGAAAACATGTTCTGGACTTCGTTCCGCTACTACCTGCCGTAAACCGCCTTCAAACAGGGCAGAGAAAGGGCATCCTTCACGGATGCCCTTTTTCGTTTGCAATTGAAACTTACTTGGGAGTCTTGGCCTTAAATCCGATGCGATATGCGTAGGCGTACTTCCCTGGCGCCTGCGCGGGAAGTTGAATGTGGAGACCGTCAGGCTTCTGTTCAAATTGCAGCTTGTCCTTTGAGCCTAATAGAGAGACCGTCTCGACGACATCCGGTTGATCGCTCTTGAGTGAGCGGACAACAGCTTCCCGAGAGGTCGGCCACTTCAACTCGATCGCGTAGAGGGTAGTTCCCTTTAGCGTGAATCTATAATCGTCGGGAGTGTAGGCCTGCACATCTGTGTCGTGAAAGGCGCCTTCCACAACTTTGGTTGGACCCTCGCCGAAGGTCTTCCATGGCCGCGTTCCATAAATCGCATCGCCATTCACGTTCAGCCAAGCTCCAACGTCGCGCAGTGTTTGCTGCACTTCGGTCGGGATGGTTCCATCCGCTCGAGGTCCGATATTCAGGAGCAGATTGCCGTTTTTGCTTACGATGTCTACCAATTGATGAACGATAAATTCAGGCGACTTGAACGTGTCTCCCTGAATAAATCCCCAGGACTTGTTGCTGACGGAAGTATCCGTTTGCCAAAAATCCTGGCGAATGTTTGAGAGCTGACCACGCTCTATATCCAGCACCGCAGCGTGTTCCGGAAAGGCATCGTTCTTGTAATTGATTACGCCGACGCTGCCCCGCTTGAGCGAGTCGTTGTAGTAGAAAGCGGCAAACTTGCGCAGGAAAGGTGCAAGCTCAGGGTTTCCGATCCACCAGTCGAACCACATGATGTCGGGATGGTATTTCTGCACGATTTCTGCATTGCGAGCCAGCCAGTCGCTCGAATACTCTGCGCTCAAATATGCGTGGAAGTTCAGCGCATCATGATTTTCAGTTGCATGGTGTGCTGGCCCATAGAAATCTGCGAATTTTGGATCGCTGGCCTCCGTCGGCTGCTTGTGAATGCCATCCATGAACCAGTCGTGCTCAATGCGATGAGACGATGCTCCAAAATACATCCCCTCGGATCTCACTTCCTTTGCCAGATCGCCGTAGACGTCCCGGCGCGGCCCCATCTTGACCACGGTCCAATCTGATAATCCGCTGTTGTACATTGCAAATCCATCATGATGTTCAAAGACGGGCACAACATATTTGGCGCCCGATTGTCGAAAGAGAACGGCCCAGGCGTGTGCATCGAAGTGCTCGGCCTTGAACATAGGAATGAAATCCTTGTAGCCAAATTTCGTCAGTGGGCCGTAAGTCGCAACCTGGTGTTTGTTCTCGTCACTGCCCGGCTGATACATGTTTCGGGGATACCACTCATTCCCATACGCAGGTACAGAAAAGGGCGTCCAGTGAATGAAGATGCCGAACTTCGCGTTTTTATACCACTCAGGGATTTCATACTTCGAAAGAGATTTCCAATCCGGACGGAATGGCCCCTGCTCCGTTGTGCTCTCCACTTGTTGCAGGAGCGCGGTTCGGGGAGTGTCGTACTTTGAGCTGGCCTTGATCCATTCCTGATCGAGCGCTGCATCCTCAGCTGACGGCGCCGTGGAACCTGGCTGAGTTTGTGCATGGATCCCTGGAGGTGCAATTGTCATCACGGCGGTGAATAGAAGACCGGCAGACAAAGCGACGAGGTAAATTTTGGAAGATCTCACTGGCATGAAATAACACCTTTGAAGTTGCTTTGAGAAGGAACACACTTGCTAGCGTATTTTCGCAGACTGTCTCAACGTATCGAACGTCAACGAGGGACTATAAATTCGCTTGAAAGGTAGTGTCAATAAGCCTTTACTTTAACGATATTTAGAGGAATTTCAATCGGGAACGGCGGAAGGTGCTTAAGCTCTCGAAATCTTCTTTTGGACAGCGGATCGTTTGATTTGCGAAGAAGCGCGGATGACGAGCTCAGGCTCCAACACGACGACTTTGCGCCGTGGAGGATTCTTGCTTTCAAGTAACGACAACGCAACGCGCGCCGCTTGGGCTCCGATTTGATCGGTGTGCTGATCCACGCTCGTAAGGGGAATTCGAAGATGCGAGTTGTAGTGCAGATTGCCGCAACCTACAACGGCGATGTCCTCGGGAACGCGCAGACCGTGCCGAAGGATTACGTCGATCGCGCCGATCGCGGTCGGGTCGTTGTAGCAAAAAACAGCATCAGGTTTGGGTTTTAACTCCAGAAGACGCTCCATTCCTTCCATTCCAAATTCAAAACTCTCGACATCGACACTCCTCAATGGAGAGATGAAACTCTCTTTCACTTCCATGCGATGTTTCATCAGCGCATCTTTGTAACCCTTCAGCCGCTCGAGCCCCGGACTGGTCGCTGGTCCGCGAAGGTGAGCGATCCTCTCGCAGCCGATCTGGATCAGATGCTCGGTCGCCATCCGGCCCACGGCCACGTCATCTACCCCGACAAAACTTGCCGTTGAAGATGCGAAGCTTCGGTCAATCAGTATGTAAGGAGGCCCCTGTTCATCAATTCGTTTGAGAACATCGCCGTCGGCGGAGGAGGACGCAATCACGAGAGCATCCAAACCGCGGCCTAGCAGCTGATCAATCTCTTGCCGCTCCAATTGCGGGTCGCCGTCGGAGGTTGCGATGATTAAGCAATATCCCTTCTTCAAAAGCGACTTCGAAAGCGATTTGGCTATTTGCGCGAAAAAAGGGTGGAGCAAGTCCGGAACGACTAGTCCTACAAGATAAGAGCGCCCCGTGACCAAGCCGCGTGCTGAAAGATTCGGCCGGTAATTCATCTCCTTCACTCGGTCGAGAACTCGCTTGCGCGTTTCGTCGCCGATATCGGAATGATTGCGGAGAACCTTGGATATCGTTACGACCGAGACCCCCAGGTCACGCGCGATATCCTTCATAGTCACTGGCATATCGCGACTATATACGAATTTACTAGCAGCTAGATGTGACAAGGAATCAAATTCCCGCCCACCACTTCGGGTACGTTTCGATTCTTTCGCGCAAGCTTTCGTGGCATCTGTTCTGCGAGTTCTGCAACTCAGGCTACATCGCTGTTTTGATACGGGCTTTGAGTTGAATCGCCGTGGTATCGTTAACGGTAACTTCAGGAGAGATTTGGGGCCGTTCAACCGACGATGGTAGACGCCCTGCCCGGATGGCAAGCCCCATGATTCGAACTGGCATCTTGAATCCCGCAATCAATTCACTTGTCAGCCGCGTCCGGCATACCAATACTTTGGTGCTTGCCGACAGAGGATTCCCCTTTTGGCCCGCCATTGAGACGATCGATATTTCCCTCTGCGACAATATTCCGCGAGTCCTGGATGTATTAATTGCCCTGCGTTCGAATTTCGTCATCGGCCGTGTTTTCATGGCAGAAGAGTTCCAGTCCGCCAATCCACCAAAAACCTATGCGAGTTTTGTACGAGCGCTCGAAGGCATTCCAGTTACGTTCGAGGCTCACTCGGAATTGAAGAAAAGGGTGCCGCTTGCAGTGGGCCTTATCCGCACCGGCGATACGATTCAATACGCAAATATGATTATCGAATCGGCTTGATGTTCAAGTCGTGAAAACAAGCTTCAAGTGGCAATTCGAGCGGGGTGAGAAGAAGAATGAATTCCGGCACAGGACAATTCGTTGCTCCCGGCAAGACAGACGAGAACCAGGACCATCCACTCTTCGCACGAAGATATCTTTGGCCATTCATCCTGGTCACTTCTCTCTTTTTTATGTGGGGAATCGCCCACAATCTGAATGACGTTCTCATCCGCCAGTTCATGAAGTCGTTCGAGATAACGCGATTCAAGGCCGGGCTGGTGCAATCCGCTTTTTACATGGGTTACTTCGTTCTATCCATGCCCGCCGCATTCCTGATGCGGAGATACGGTTACAAGTCCGGGCTGGTTATGGGGCTGCTGCTCTATGCTTTCGGAACTCTGCTCTTCTGGCCGGCTGCCATGGTCAGTAGCTACTACTTTTTCCTCTTCGCGCTCTTTGTCATTGCAGCCGGACTTAGTTTCCTTGAAACCGGAGCCAATCCCTTCATCGCGCAACTGGGAGATCCTGAGACATCCGAACGGCGCCTGAATTTTTCGCAGGCATTCAACCCCCTAGGATCGGTAACCGGAGTTTTGATCGGCACGACCTTCATCTTTTCAGGCATCGAGCACACACAGGCTCAGGTAGCCGAGATGAAGGCAGCCGGCACGTATGCTGACTATCTGAAGCAGGAAATCGTCAGGGTCATTGAGCCCTACATGATTCTGGGTTGCGTCGTCCTGGTGGCGGCGTTTCTTGTGTATCGAACCAAGTTCCCCAGCACAACTGGACCCAGCCAGTCAGTCGTTCACTCGGACGAAGGCCGCCTTCGCGACCTGTTGCACTATCCCCACTTTATCCAGGCTGTGATCGCACAATTCTTCTATGTGGGTGCGCAGGTGGGGACCTGGAGCTATTTCATCCAGTATGTACAGGACTATGTCCACGCTTCGGAGAAAACGGCGGGCCTGTTTCTAACCGGAACGCTCGTTGCCTTCGGCGTGGGACGCTTCAGCGCCACTGTTCTGATGAAATATGTCCGGCCAAACCTTCTGATGGGGGTCTACAGTCTGATTAATGTCATCCTGGTCGGGACCGGAGTACTTTTTCCAGGCTGGATTGGGCTTTGGGCAATCTTCCTGACCAGCTTCTTCATGTCGTTGATGTTCCCAACGATCTTTGCGTTGGGATTAAAGGAGTTAGGCCCGAACACCAAGCTGGGCGGCTCATGCATCGTAATGGCAATCATTGGGGGTGCGATCTTCACCCCGCTGATGGGATTGGTATTTGAAGCGACAAAAAGCATGGCTTCCGCCATGCTCATACCACTTGGATGCTATATCTTCATTTGCTACTTTGCTTTTATAGGTTCAAGAGTGAAATTGCGCGTCTGATTGCATCAAAGATTAATAGAAGTTCCACGGCATAGACACATCTTGACGCGGTCTTGTTACGACAATACCGTGGAACATCCATTACTTTACCGTTTAAGGAGAGTGGAATGAAAGACAAGCTTATTTTGGTAACGGGTGCGGGTGGATTCATAGGCGGAAACTTGGTTTCAAGCCTTAAGAATCAAGGGTATACGCGCATTCGTGCCGTTGATGTCAAGCCGCTCGAACACTGGTATCAAAAGTTCGACGACGTTGAAAATCTCTGTCTTGATTTGAACGACAAAGTGAATTGTGAGATTGCGGCCAAAGACGCTGAAGATATCTACAACCTCGCGGCAAATATGGGCGGCATGGGCTTTATCGAGAAAAATAAGGCGCTCTGCATGCTCTCAGTCCTTATCAATACGCACATGCTGATGGCCGCGCAAAAGTATGGTGCAAAGCGCTTCTTCTACTCCTCCTCGGCCTGCGTTTATAACGGCGACTTGCAGCACACAGCGGATGACGGCGATATGTTTACCCCCCCTTCCCTGAAAGAGGCGGATGCGTATCCTGCTCTTGCAGAAGATGGATATGGCTGGGAAAAGCTGTTCTCCGAGCGCATGTGCCGCCATTACATGGAAGATTTTGGACTTTATGCGCGCGTTGCGCGATTCCATAACGTCTACGGTCCCTGGGGAACTTGGTTCGGCGGCCGCGAAAAGGCTCCCGCTGCAATTTGTCGAAAAGTGATCGAAGCAAAGCTCTCCGGCAAACATGAAATTGAGATCTGGGGGAATGGGCACCAGACGCGCAGCTTCATGTACATCGATGACTGCGTGAAGGGCGTCGAGTTGATTATGAACTCGGACATTCTTGAGCCCATTAACCTCGGCTCCAGCGAGGCCGTCAGCATCAACCAACTGGTGGATATCGTAGAAAATATCGCCGAAATCAAGTTGAAGCGGAATTACGATCTGGGCGCTCCTAAGGGAGTGAATGGCCGGAACAGCGACAACACCCTCATCCAAAAATATCTTGGCTGGGAACCGAGCATTTCTCTACGCGACGGCCTTGCAAAGACCTATGCTTGGATATATGACCAGTATCAGTTGCGAGAGCGGGGAGAAGCGGGAGTGGTTCGCGAGGCCGAAGTCGCTCACAAGTAGGTGCTGGTGGAGACGACTGAATGCTTCGTGCGCGGGAACCATGGGACTACTTAATACTTACTGCTGCAAACTACACACAGGCGAAGGCATATGAAACCCAGATTGACCTTCGCCGCCGCTTAGGGCAACTTGCGCAGATAAAACACGTTCTTGTGGTTCCTGACCTCGATGGGAAAAGAATAGGTAGTGGTGGAAGTACCATTGAGTGCCTGCGGCAGATTCTTGACCGTGAACTACCGTCTTTTCCAAGCGGTGCTACACCCAGAGATGTTCTCAGCACACTGCGTATTTTGATCGTTCACGCGGGAGGCGATTCTCGTCGCCTGCCCGCATACTCCCCTGGCGGAAAAATCTTTGTGCCGCTGCCCGGCGAAAGTCACAGCGCACTCGGTTCCACCCTCTTCGATCGCCTCTATGACGTCTTTCGAAGCCTTCCCACGGGCAAGCCGGGAGCCGGACAAACTGTGCTCGCTGCAGGCGATGCGCTTCTCCTGTTTGATTCTTCAACCCTGGATCTATCATGCGACGGCATAACCGTTCTTGGGACATACACGTCTGCGGAAGAAGCAGCGCGGCATGGTGTATTTTGCGCGGATTCGAAAGGCACCGTGCGCCTCGTGATGCAGAAGCCAACTCTCGAAGAACAGGTTACTGCAGGTGCTCTCGATCGTCGCGGACAGGCCGTTCTGGACGTTGGCCTGATGAGCCTGGATGCTGGTGCATCGGCGCAGATATTGGAGACGTTCTGCGAGTTATCTTCCGGCGGAAAATCCGTCGTTTGGAAACATGCGATGGAGCATGCGGTCCGTTCCCACGGGATTGACCTATACCGCGAAATCTCTTGCGCGCTGGGAACAGAGTCAAGCATTGAGCACTACCTGCAGACTGTAACGGCTAGCGGCAGCAAGCAGGAAGAATCGCTGCTCGGCGAGTTGTACAGGTCCCTGAATGGAATTCCGACAAATCTGCAGATGCTTCGGCAATTTACTTTTCTTCATTTTGGATCGACGCGCCAGTTGGTCTCGAGTGGAATCTCGCTGATCACCCACGACGACAAGGCTGTTCCGGTAACAACCGTTCTTGGCATGAACAACGACGTTGCACGCGTGGGATTAATTTCCGGCAATCATGCATGGGTGGAAGGTTGCCGCATTGCAGCTCCGCTAAAACTCACTCGCGACAATGTCATTGTCGGCGTGGATGTGTCTTCACCAATGAGCCTGCCGGAGGGTGCTTGTCTCGATGTCTCCCGGGGGCTCAGCCGATTCGGCACGCCGGTGTGGTTTGTCCGCTGTTACGGCGTGAGCGACAGTTTTAAAGAGGATCACGGGAAGGATTCTACATTCTGCGGAATCACATTTGCC
Organism: uncultured Acidobacteriaceae bacterium; assembly: GCA_963797255.1. Lineage (GTDB taxonomy): Bacteria > Acidobacteriota > Terriglobia > Terriglobales > Acidobacteriaceae > JANXZS01. The sequence continues at coordinate 608,766 of CAWCOV010000030.1, read as the reverse complement.
GATTGGCTGAGAGCAGTGGAAGCCGCGCCATCCGATATATGGCCGGAGAATATCTCAAGCGATGATCGATCGCTTTGGTCTGCACGCCTATTTCCGGCAGAGCCGTCCCAAGAAAGTTATCAGCGCTGGTTGTGGATGTTTGATGTCTCAAATGCATCGCCGGAACAGAAGCGAGAGTTCCTCGCTGCAGATCGCTACAGCGCCGAGGAATTATTAGCGCGGGTAGACCAAGACGCATTTCATTCGTGGCGATCGAAAACGCGTTCTGCAGAAATCGAACGGTCGCTCGGCAACATGTTCCGCATGGAAAGCAGCTTCTCGTCGACAGACCTGGCCTTTGTAATTCAAAGCACAGCTGAGCCCGCGCGGCTGGCCTGCAAAGTTCTCGCGTTGGCGCACGATCAGATCGCAACCAACCATTCTCCGTCGCTGGAAGACTTCAACTTCAGCCGCATCTCCCAATGCCTGGCATCTGCGGTGGACGAGCTCGCCACCGACGAGTCCACCAGGATGGATGACCTTTTGCCCGGTCTTACCTCCTGCATGCCCCAGGAATTGAAGGCGTGGTCCGACTCCGTTTGTCTATCGATCACGAGCGGGAGAACCGCGCGCGACTGGGCGGCTCGACTTCGTGAACTTGCCTTTCAACAAATACACGAGAGCATCGTGAAGACTTCTGTGCGCAAAGCCAGCCGTCCAAAGAAGGTTCTGCGACCCGATGAAACGATCTGGGGAAGATGTCCGGCACGATTAGAGCTGGCCGGCGGTTGGACTGATACTCCGCCATACACCCTTGAAAACGGCGGAGAGGTTATCAACACTGCAATCAATCTGAACGGTCAGCCACCTATCCATTGCTATTGCAGAATCGTGGATGCTCACGTCATCCGGCTCCATTCAATCGACGGTGGGAGACGGTTGGAGATTACGGAACTTGCAGAGTTGCTCGATTACAATCGCCCCGGTGACTCCTTCGCGTTGGCGAAAGCTGCTTTGGCTATCTCGGGCTTCGCTCCCGGAATGGCGGATTGGCCGGAGCAGGTGACACTGGCGGAGATGCTACGAGAATTTGGCGGGGGCATTGAGATCACTACGCTCGTTGGTATCCCACAAGGAAGCGGGCTGGGAACCTCGAGTATTCTGGGCGCTGTAATTCTGGCTGTCATTGGCAAGTTGATTGGCCGAACGATGAGCCAGCAGGAACTCTTCCATGACGTGCTGCGACTGGAACAAGCCCTGACAACAGGCGGCGGTTGGCAGGACCAGGTTGGAGGCTGCGTTGGCGGGACCAAGATCACATCCACACGCCCGGGCATGATCCCTGACGCGCGCATCCACTATGTGCCGAGCGATGTGCTCGAACCGAAATTAAACGGTGGACGCAGTTTGCTGTATTACACCGGACTAACGCGAGTCGCAAAGAACATTCTGCAAGAGGTCGTTGGAGGATATTTGAATCGCAATCAGCGAGTGATTTCCGCGTTGGCCGACGAATATATTGTTGCCGAAGATGTCGCAGATTCCATGTCGAGGAAGGACATCGCAAGTTTCGGGGCCCGCATCGATGCTGCATGGGTTTTGCAGAAGAGGCTTTGCGGCACGGTAAGCAACCCGGCAATCGATTCCCTCTTCGACCGCGTTCGGCCTTTCGTTCACGGGATGAGAATATCCGGAGCCGGTAGCGGTGGCTTTTTGTTGATGGTCTGCAAGTCATCCGAAGATGCCAGTCACGTGCGACGCGTATTGGAAGCTGATCCTTTGAATGACAGGTCTAGATTCTTCGATTTCGAAGTGAATAACGTGGGTCTCGAAGTCACTACCTGCTAGGTTCAAGAACCGATTTCTCCATTGAGCGAAGAATACCGTTCGGCTCGGCGATTGCCAACGCAGCCATGTCTTCCGCGCGTTTGTCGCTATCGGAAACAACATAGATGCGCAGCTCATCTGCATTTCCCGAAGGACGCAAATGAGCGACATCGCCATTGCGGAAGGTGACCCTTACACCATCTGTATAGTTCAGCCGGACAATCTCATCGAAGCCATCGGCCCCATTAAAGTAACCCGCTAGTTTTGAGCGGACGCTGAGAGCATTGGTAACGCGTGCGTCACTGGCTTGCAACGGTTTCCTATTTGCATCAAGAAGTTCCACTTTAGAACCCGTAAAGATCACCTCATTTATCTGTGAATCCTCAAGCGAGAAACGTTTCACCAGCCTGATGGCAACATCCTGAGGAAATTGCTTTAATAGCGCGGCGCGACTACATCTCCTCGGAAGCCTTGCAAACAACTCCCCCAATGAGAGTGATTTTTCGTGCGCGCTGAATAATGCACAGAGCAGCGGCAAAACTGCATCTCTTGTTGGCAACGCATCGAGTGTCCTTCCATCCCGCATGAAGACCGAGCCGGTGAGAAATCCTCCGTTCGCTTCCCAGCCGCACACTTTACGCCTGCCACGTTTCATCGCCTCATTCATTCCAGCAATTACGAACGGGGATCCAATTTTTGTCTTTGGTTCCAGTACGTCTGAGAGCGCGCTCTGATCAATGGCGTCGTTACAGCTTATTGGAACGACGACAGCGTCCGCGCCCAGGTAGTCGGCCACTACCATTCCAAGCAAGTCGCCACTGAAGAATCGAAGTTGCGACGTCGCAAAATCTACAGCCAACAACAACGGCCGGTCACTATCTCCGTCAGTGGATAGCATGGCGTGGACCATGCCCACCTTAGCTGTCGCCTTCGAGGTCAGCTCCTGCAGAGTGGCCATTTGAGCTGAGTCTATATTCTCGGTATCGATGGGTACGAATGCATCGCTGCGGCCGACGGGAATGACTTCGGCCCCAAGCTTGCGCAAAATGTCCACAACGAGATCGCGGCCGACGGCGGAGTGCTGGTAGAACAGCACCCTCATCCCATTCAGCGATTCACCTCGGAAAAATTGTGCATAGCGAGAAATATAGAAGTCTTTTGCAGCGCTGCTCTCCGGCGGAGGCTCGACCTGGCCATTCTTGAATCTGCCATTCTCATCAAACAGAGAGCTCACGAAAGACTCGTCATAGACCCTGCTTCTTACGCGCTCCACGAACTTCTGAATGGGCTCCTCATGCTTCTTCAGAAGCTCTCCTTGAGAGGTATTCGTCTTATATCCATTTCGATCGAAGGGAATGTGACTACCGGTTACCATGATGCTGCCGCACTGCTTGCTTAGCGCATAGCAGGTAAGCGCAGGCGTCGGAATCGCTCCCATGTTCGACGGCTTCATTCCTGCATCGCGAATAGCTCGCTCAATCGCCTGGGCTATTGCACCGCGGCCCTTTTCTTCTGGAACGTATGCCGTGGAACTAGGACGCAGGTCGTAGGCGAAGAAGATTTCGTCACCCCTATTGATTCCGCCTTCGGCGAGTGGCAAGCTCTGCAGATACTCAAGTTCAGCGAGCGTATTGATATACACCTCAAGCTGCGTGAGATCCACTACAAGTCCTCTGCGACCGCTGGTTCCAAACTTCAAATCTCGCGGCTCATATTTGAGGTGCGAGCGGAGATCGTTTGTAGCTATTCGAGAGGATTCAGTTTGCATTCCAGCTCCTTGGCAACATACAAATACGTGGCGGTTTTTGCGGACAATCAGGCATTCGAGCCGTTCAACTTCGACTCAAGATTCATGGTTTGCTCGCATCCTTAATAGATTCGAGGCAGAAGCAAAGAAATAGGTTTCTCCCAGGTTCGCGGAAATAAAAAGGCTGGGCAGATCGCCTCGCAACCTCGGAATCGAAATTGAGCCGCGTTCCCACAAGTATCGATCTCTCTGATATCGCAAAATTTCTCGAGCGAGACGGTAAACGAGCGATTGAGGCACAGAAAGATTATCCGGTTCGATTCGATTCACGCTGACGTGCGAAGATGTTCGAGGACTAAGTGTGACACTATGAATGTTTTGAACGTGATGGTTGGATTCTTTTTTGGCTTTTCGTTGGGGGTGGGTTGTGCACTCGCGGTGATGTATTCCATCTATACGGGCGGGTACCGTAAAGCGCTCTCTGACTCGTTGCTTGAGGTAAAGCCGCGTCGCTATGTCCAACTCATGGCAAAAGCCGTCGCGCATCAACACAAATTAGATATTCGCATTGATGTTTAACATTTGCCGCCTATCAGGGTTGCCAGCCGCCGCCGAGTGCCTGGTAAAGCTGAACGTAATTCTGCATTTCCGCGTTCCATGCCTCTGCGAGGACAAGTTCTGAAGTGAAGTATTGCTGCTCTGTCACCAGCACCTCGAGAAAGCTTGTAACGCCGCCATAGAATCGCACGTTCGCCAGATCTGCCGTCTCTTTGTAGGTGTTGGCCTGTTCCTGTAATTTCATTCGATACAGACGTGACTGGTTATATCCGACCAGGCTATTCGCGACATCTCCGAAAGCGCGCTGCACCGTCTGCTTATATGCCAACTCAGCTTCGTCGCGTTGCGCCCATGCCAGATGGTATGCGCTCCTGATTCGCCCGCCGTTGTAGAGCGGCTGTGCTAACTGGCCGCCCACCGCCCAAAAGGTTGCGGGTCCCTGCAGGAAGCTTGTCAGCGAGGTACTTTGCGCTCCGAATGTTCCAGTAAGTGAAATTTGAGGAAAGAATGCAGCCTTGGCTACTCCAACGTTTGCATTCGCGGCCACCAGGCTCTGCTCCGCCTGTCGGACATCGGGTCGTCGCTCCAGCAGTGCAGAAGGCAGTCCCGTCGGGACTTCAGCCAAATGCGGCTGATCGACAAGCGCGAGCCCGCGATTGACTGGCCCCGGATTTCTGCCGAGCAGAATGCTGATCTGATTTTCCGTCTGCGTAATCGACTGCGTCACGGTGATGACTTCTGCTTCCGACTGCTGCACCAGCAGTTGAGCCTGATACAAGTCGGTGATGGCGCTCTCACCGCCGTTGTACTTGATCGTGTTGATCTTCAGAATTTCGTTGTCAGCCTCCAGAGATTGGCGTGCGAATTCTAATTGAGAATCAAATTGGCGCAGGAGGTAATACTGAGCAGCGACGCTGCTGATCAGAGTTGTCTCAACAATGTTCCGCGCATAATTCGTAGCAAGCAATTGAGCACGAGCCGCTTCCGTCGCACGACGATACTGGCCCCAGAAATCGAGAATGTAGTTGAGCTGGATTCCGACCAAGTCGAACGTAGGTGCGCCCGGGTTAAGCGTATTGCGCTGATTCTCAACGCCGGCGACACCATTCAAACTCGGCAATTGATTGGAGCGGACGACCCCTACATTCGCCTCCGCCTGCATAATGCGCGAAGCCGCAATGCGGATGTCATAGTTGTTCGTCAATGCTTCCTGAATCAGCCCTTTTAGAACCTCATCCTGAAAAACGCTCGGCCATTTCGTCTCAGCGATTGATAAAGCGGCCGGCTGATTCGATAGGTCGGGCGCCACCCCGCGATACTGAGGTGGAACCGTCACCGCAGGACGTTGGTAGTTTGGGCCTACTTTGCATCCGGAGATGAGAAGCAGCGACGCGATCGCGATGAGTGTCCGTTTGCTGATCATGCGATCGGTCCCTCCGGAACAACCGGCACGGCATCTGGAGCAGGCGGAGTCTTCTTCTTGAAGAAATTACCAAAGCGCTCGACCACGTCGAAGGAAACGGGAATGAAAAAGATCGCAAGGAATGAAGCCGCCAGCATGCCGCCGATCACCACCGTCCCCAACACCTGGCGTGATATTCCGCCAGCGCCCGTGGCTGTCCACAACGGTACGCACCCCAGAATGAATGCAAAGGACGTCATCAGGATTGGCCGCAATCTCAGTTTGGCTCCCGTCAGTGCTGCGTCAATGAGAGTTGCGCCCTTGTCGTATTCCATTTTCGCGAATTCAACGATCAGGATGGCGTTCTTCGCCGACAAGCCGATCAGCATGACCAGGCCAATCTGCGCATAGACGTTGTTGTCGAGGCGACGGAAGTAGAGAGCGGCAAACGCTCCAAACACGGCGATGGGCACACCCAGAAGAACGCTGAACGGTAGTGTCCAGCTTTCGTACTGGGCAGCCATGATCAGAAAGACGACAAAGAACGCCAGTCCGAAAATTGTAGCTGGTGAGACACCCTGCGCTGCTTTGACCTCCTGGTACGACATACCCATGTAGTCGAAGCCCATCTGTGTCGGCATGGACTTTTTGAAGACGTCTTCTAACGCAGCGATGGCCTGACCAGAGCTATATCCCGGTGCTGCCGAGGCGTTGATCTGCACACAGTTGAACAGGTTGTACCTCATGACGAACTCAGCACCGCTGCGCGCATCCACGCTGGTCAGCGTACTGAGCGGGACCATCTTTCCTTCGGCGTTGCGCACATAAAACTTCCCTAAATTTTCCGCCTTGGTGCGGTAGTCCCCGTCGGCCTGCACATACACCTGCCATTGCAAACCGAAACGGTTGAAGAAATTGATCAGCGACCCGCCCATAAACGTCTGCACTGTCTCATATAGATTGCTCAGTAGGATCTGCTGGGTCATCGCCTTGGCGTTGTCCACCTTGACTCCAACCTGGGGAACATTGAAAAGCGCAGTGGTCATCACTCCTGCCAGTTCGGGCCGTTTTCGCGCCTCAGACATGAACAGTTGCGTCTGTTTGCCGAGAAACTCGATGCCACTGCCGGACCTGTCTTCCAGGACAAATGTCACACCGCCAGATGTTCCCACACCTGGAATTGCCGGTGGCGGAAACGAAAACGCAATCCCGGATGAAACCCTGGAAAGGGCCCGGTGCAGATGGGCCTTGACCCCTTCGTAATTCGTCTCCGGGGTTTTACGTTCTGCCCAGGGCTTCAAAGAAATAAAGAAGAAGGAGCTGTATGTTGTATTCACGCCGCTGAGCAGGCTATAGCCCATCACGGAGCTGACCTTGTCGACGCCAGGTGTCTCCAGAATGACCTTTTCGACCTCTCTGGCAGCCTCTGAGGAACGCTGCAGGGACGCCCCATCCGGCAATTGGAGACCAGCGTAGAGGTAGCCTTGATCTTCGTCAGGCAGGAAGCTTCCCGGAACTCGCTTGCCGAAGAATGCCATTGCCACGGTTAGCAGGGCCAATAACAGGAAGGCAAATCCTGCTTTGTGAATCAGGTGCTTGCACCAATTCACGTACCCATCCGTAGCGGCGCCAAAAACCCGGTTGAACCAGCCAAAGAACTTACCAAGTGGACCGCGTGCCGGCTTTTTGGGACGAAGCAGCATGGCCGAAAGTGCGGGACTAAGAGTCAGAGCGTTAAACGCTGAAAACAAGACCGAAATTGCGATAGTGACAGCAAACTGCTTGTAGAGCTGACCTGTAATCCCGGGCACGAACGCGGTGGGAATGAACACTGCGGCAAGAATCAGCGCGATGGCGATGACAGGACCGGAAACCTCCTCCATCGCCTTCACTGTCGCGTCATGCGGCGACAAACCGTGCTCAATGTGGTGCTCGACCGCTTCCACCACCACGATGGCATCGTCTACCACCAGGCCAATGGCAAGCACCAGGCCAAACAACGACAGCGTATTGATGGAGAACCCAAGCATCGGGAAGACCATAAACGTGCCGATGAGCGAAACCGGAACGGCCAGCAGAGGAATCAGGGTGGCACGCCACCCCTGCAGGAACAGGAACACTACGAGGATGACTAGAACGAGGGCCTCGGCGAGTGTCTTGTATATCTCGTGGATGCCTTCGCTCACTGCAAGTGTCGTGTCGAGGGCGATATCGTAGTCAAGCCCCTGTGGGAAGCGCCCTTTCGCCTCCTGCATCATCTTAAGGACATTGTCTCGAGTCGCAATGGCATTGCTTCCAGGAGTGAGATAGAGCGCGACCAGGGCCGCCGGTTGCGCAGCCTTCGCAGGCTTTCCTTCTTCAGGAGCTAATCCCATCCTCGCGTTATAGGAGTAGTACTGCGACCCCATCTCCACTCGAGCAACATCCTTCAGGCGCAGAATGGAACCGTCGGCCTGGGCACGAACCACGATCTCGTCGAAATCCGCCGCGGTTGGCAGTCGTCCCGGAGCTCGAACATTGTAGGTGAACTGCTGCCCCTCTGGAACGGGCTCTCCGCCGATCTGACCGGCAGGGTTAACCTTGTTCTGGGCCTTAACGGCGTTCGTAATGTCAGACACCGTCACCTGAAGATTCGCCAGCTTGTCGGGATTGACCCAGATACGCATGGCATACGGGCCAGCGCCAAAAATCTGGACCTGTGAAATGCCGGTTATGCGAGTCAAGGCATACTGAAGGTTGATGGTCGCGTAGTTGGCCAGGAAAATGTTGTCATACACGCCGGTGGGAGAATACAGGTCGAGCAGCATGAACGGTGCCGTCGTGGCCGGTTGCACGAGTACGCCCTGCTGTGTCACCTCTTGCGGCATCTGCGAATTGGCCTGTCCCTGCCGCATCTGTGCCAGAATCTGATCGGTATTGATATCGGTTCCGAGCTGGTAGTCCACGTACAGTTGCATCACGCCGCCCGAGCTGGCGCTCAGCGAGTACATGTAATTCATGCCGCTGACACCGGACATCTGCTGCTCGATTGGGGTCGCCACCGATTCCGCAATCGTTGTCGCGTCAGCACCGGGATACGTAGCTTTCACCTGGATCATCGGATCGGCGATGTTGGGAAACTGCGCCGTGGGCAGGCCAAGCACAGAAACAATGCCAATCAGAACCATCAGGATCGAAATGACGATGGCGACAATGGGCCGATTGATGAAAAATTTCGACATGGTTAGTTGCTCCCTGGCGCGGCGGCGGCTGCGTAGGGCTTGGGACTAACCGGTATGCCACCTTCTTTCATCAGTTGCGGAGCAGCAGCAGCGGCTTGCCCTATCTTCAGAATGCCTTCGACCACAACCTTCTCACCGGGTTTCAAGCCATCCGTGATGATCCAATTCTTGCCGACCCTGTCACCCACCTTTACCGGTCGAAATGTGGCCTTATTGTCGGCCGACACCACCACCACCTGGTACAGAGACTGCACCTCCATCACGGCTGCTTGCGGGATCAGCAAGGCATTCTTGTTGTCGCCCGTCTGAATACGTACCCGTCCGAAGCCGCCAGGGCGCAGGATCGCGTCGGGATTCGGAAACTCGGCGGTGAACTGAATCGTTCCCGTGCCTTCCGCAACCTGCCGGTTCACCTGGACGATCCGCCCGGCACGGGGATAATCTTCTTCGTTGGCCTGGATGTAGTTCACAGCCACGTTGCCCCGCTTACCGCTGCGGATAAACCCCGAAATTTTCGCGGCGCTTTGCAGGTACGCGCTTTCACTGATGTTGAAGTTCGCCCAGATCGGGTTTACTTTCGAGACCGTGGCCATCTTCGTTGTGGTTCCGACCAGGTCACCGATCTGCGCGTTGGAATTCCCTGCGATGCCATCAATCGGGGAATAGATCTTTGTCCACGCGAGATTCAATTTAGCGTTGTCCAGGCCCGCCTTGGCGGCCTCAACCTGCGCCTTCCGGGCCGCCTGGGCAGACAGATCGGTATCAAGCTGCTTTGTGGGGATCGCATGTTGAGCCGCTAGCGGAGTATCGCGCGCAACATTATTATCAGCCTCTGAAAGGCCTGCCAGCGCAACCTGGACGTCGGCCTGCGCTTGCTCGAGCGCGGCCTGGTATTGTCGAGGGTCGAGTTCAAACAGAAGCTGACCCTTCTTGACGAAGTACCCGTTCTGATAATTCTGCTGCAGCAGGTAACCCTGCACCTTCGGCGTGATGTCGGCATTCACGGGGCCGTCAAGCTGCGCAACCCACTCCTGAAAAATCGGAACGTTCTGTTCTGCGACGTCTGCTACAGCGACATCAGGCGGCGCGGGCGGAGGTGCAACTTCCTTCTTCTCGCATCCCGCAATCAGCAGCAATGAATAAACACCGAGCACCGCGGAACCCAGTCTCAGTAGCTTTCGCTCTTTTGAGGAATATGCTCCAAGCGTGCGGGCAGGCATGCGTGTGCGCAGTTCATTTCGACTTTCCATTCACTCGCTCCTGATCACATTGCGGTGTGACCTTACAGCATGTTAGGTACATCCGTTTTACACCAACGATTTCATATGGGATAGAGAAAGTTTCTTTGATCTCGACACCGCTAACATGATGTGAACCTGTATCGGGAATGCGATTAAACCGTTCCTGCTCGAGAGTCCTGCCCGCTCAGAGGGAAATCGAGAATCCGTCGGAATAGCAAAAATTTGCAGGCTTGCTAGCACTTCTATTAGTGGTGAATCTCGCATTCTACAATTAACGTCAGACTCTGGCGAATCTGCGTCGCGCCGTCTAATTGAAGGCGGAAAAGGCGAGTTGCGGTGAACGCTATTCAAAGTGTTGGATTGCCCTTTCCGTGGACTTGCAATTCGAAGCGCTACCTCACCGCAGAACCACTATAGTGATTGGAATTGAAAATCCTGAAAATTGGCATGCAACAACCAAGATTGAAAGAGGAGAACGAATGAACAAGCAGTCGATCAGAATTTCCACCGCATTGTTGACAGGGCTTTCTGTCGGCGTGCTCGCGCTATGCTCCTTACAAGCCGCTGCACAGAACCCCGCACTGCAGGAAAAGGTGGCCCAGATCAAGCAGGCTGCCGCTGCAAATAAGGCTGCGCTCTCGCATTACACATGGCAGGAACAGCAGCAGATCAGCCTGAAGGGCGAGGTGAAGAGCACAAAACTTTACCAGGTCGTTATGACCAACGGCCAACAACAAAAGAGCGAGATCAGCGGGACTCCGCAAGCGGCGCCCAGCGGTGGGCGTCTCAAGCGCCACGTCGTCGAAAAGAAGACTGACGAGTTTACAGAGTATGGCCAATCAATCGCCACGCTGGCGAAGCAGTACGCCGCTCCGAATCCCCAGGCAATGGATCAGGCCAAGGCGCAAGGAAACATCTCGCTCTCACCAGACGAAGGAAATGGGACCGTCAAACTTGTCATCAAGAGCTACATCAAGCCGAACGATTCGGTTACGCTAACGTTCAACACCCAGGAAAAGGCACTGGTCAGCGTAAATGTGAATACGTACCTGACAGATCCCAAGGATGCGGTGACAATCGCCATCAATTACGCCAAGCTGCCTAGCGGTGTGAACCACGTCTCTACCATGCAGGTCAACGGAGTAAGCAAGCAACTTGGAGTCAACATTCAGAACTCCAACTATCAGCAGTTGTAAAGAGTCACCGACGTCTGCCTGAATTTGAAACGAGGATGACTGATGCGAGTTAATCCCGCACCAGCAAGGGTTAGATTCGGGCTGAAAAGAAAGACGAAGAGCTGCGTTGGCCTGATTGCCTTCGCAGCTCTTTCTTTCTGGTGCTCTGCGCAGGAGACTCATCCTCAAACAAATAATTCCACGATTTCTGAAACCAACACGCAACTCCCCGTGAATTGGCTTTATGGCGCATATATCCCCAAGGAAGCGCCGCTCGTTTCGTTGAATGGAAGACAGCGATTCAAACTCTACGTTCGACAGACGTATACAACACCAGGCATCTACATAAAAACCGGATTCTTCGCTCTCCACGATCAAGTCCGCAATACTCCCGACGACTGGGGAGATGGATTTGATGGATTTGCCAAACGGCTGGGATCAAATCAAGCCACGAACATTATTCAGAATTCATTCACCTCGCTCGGCCAAGGGGCCGTTGGCTGGGAGCCCCGTTACGACCGCTGCAAATGCGCAGGAGGCTGGCCGCGTTTTCGCCATGCCTTTGTCCGGAACTTTATCACTTACGATCGCACCGAGATTTCACTACGGCCGAACATCATGCCCTTCGCAGCGGCCTTTGGCGCAGGCGTAATCGGCGCAACCTGGAATCCCAATAACCCGACGATTACCGTTAAGGGATATCAGAGTGTGATCACTCAGGCATGGGTCGGCGTGATCATTAACAGCATTGGGGAGTTCGCTCCGGATGTGATCAAGAAATTAAAGAAGCAGAAAAATTGATGGACCTATGCAGCTCTTTTCCGACAGTGAATCTTTCTGTCTATCAACGAACCGCGGCGGGATGATTGGCTGAACGCTTCTTTTCCTTCAGCATCGGAGCGCGCGCAAGGATGTTCGTTCCACGGCCCGCTTTCGACTCGATATCAAGTTCGCCCCCGATGAGATGCATCCGCTCACGCATGCTGATCAGTCCCAGGCCGGGAACAAGGCGCGCCTGCTCAGTGTCAAATCCCGCACCATCGTCGGAAATGGCGAGGGTTGCCACTTCTGTGTTGGCCCTAAGCTCCACAACCACTTTCTTCGCTCCACTATGCTTTGCCACATTGTGAAGCGCTTCCTGCACGACTCTCAGGAACGAAAGGGCTACGGTTCCGTCCAGGTTGTCCAACGGCCCCTCGCAAACGCAACGCATCGCCACATGGAACCGCTCTGACCACTCGCGACAGTGACTCTTGACGGCGATCGTCAGCCCCAGAAATTCCAATTCGGAGGAATGAAGCTGGTGAGAAAGATTGCTGACTTTCTCGGCAATCTCCTGCACGGTGGCGGCCAATTGAGGAAGAGCAGGATGTACCTGGTCGGGTCGTCCGGACTTTGGCTGGCCTGCGCGCAGCATTTGAATCTTCAGAACTGCGAGAGACTGGCCAATGTCGTCATGGAGCTCACGCGCAATTCTGGCGCGATCCTCGTCCTGCGCATTCATCATGAGCCGCCCCAGGTGGTTGCGAGCCACCTCGGAATCCTTCAGGATCCGCTCCGCGTCTTTCAGCGGCGTGATCTCTTCCAGAACCATGAGCAGGGTAGATGGTTCGCCACTCTCAAGGTCGCGGGACAACGTGACGATTGCTTTGACCCAGATCCCTCTACCATCTTTTCGCTCGCCGAAACGCTCCGAAGAGTAGCTGGATATTTTGCCGGCCAGCAGCCTCTGCAGGTCTTCTTCCTCTCGGGCCGGACGGCGGCTCGGAAAGATCTCCTTAAAGGATTTGGCGACGAGCTCCTGCTGAGAATAGCCCACCAACTCGCAGCATCTCTTGTTCAGAACGAGCCACTGAAAGTCGAGCGTCAGTTCGGCAAGATTCGCGCCGAGAGCCTCGAAGAGTGGGCACGCGATCTCGCTATGATTGGAAAATTTGCTGAGCCGGTCATCGACATTATTGTGAACATGCATAGGTGAAATTTGCACATCATAGGCGGCCCAGTCGTATCGGGAGTATACACCGACTCTCCCGAAACTGAACCATGAATCGACTATGAAACCAGGCGAAAGGACGTAGAAACAGGTCGCAGCCGGGCGGGTTGATTCGCTTCGCTGAGGACCCGTTTCACGAGGATCAAAGCCTCGCATTTTCAGACCGCAGAGTGAGCACTTTTGCTAGTATCCCAGTTTCCCGCTCGGAACTATCCTCAACAAAATCGTTCTTTGTAAGACGGCGACTCGAGCCACCGCGGACGATAGTTTGGTTGCACGTGACTAGACTCTTGCTTGTTGACGATAATCCGGCAATGCTTCAAACGCTTGTAGAGATGCTCGATCGCGATTTCACAATCGCGGGCACGCTCTCAACAGGCGAAGCTGTCATTAAAGAGGCGCATCAGTTGGAAGCCGACGTAATCCTGCTGGATATTTCACTTGGTGACACTACCGGATTTGAAGTGGCTGAACGCCTGAGAGAGTCCGGTTCAAAGGCTCGGATCGTCTTTTTGTCGGTTCACGAAAACCCCGCTTTTGTTCAAGCCGGCATGCAACACGGGGCATATGGGTACGTATTCAAGTCCAATATAAGTCGCGACCTGGTCCGGGCCATCAACGCGGTCTCTCACGGAGAGCGTTTCATTCCGCAGAGCGTCCAGTAGCCGTCTAGGCGATACGTGCGACCCCGACAGGTTTTGTGCTGTAACATTGCCAAGTTTGCGAACGCGCAACGTATTGATACGCTGATTGTTGATTCCTCAGTCCGACAATTTCGGAGCAGAACATAATCGGCGCCCGAAGGCGCCGACTGGTTACGCTGGTGTTTAGACTATTTCTTTAATTCGGCATGATGACAAATTCGGCATCGACCGTCTTGCACATGCCATAGATCGCGCCGGATACGCAGGCCCCGGCGGAGTACTTATAGCAACCAGGCTTCTTGGCCGTAACAGTTTTTGGAGCGCTGCTGCCGCCGATGATCGGACCGTCCGGATCGAAAGGAGAGGGGTCTCCAGCATCCACGAGGATGCCGGTGTTCTTTGAGGTGCTTTGCCAGGTAATCTTGGTTCCCGGATGAACGCAGAACAGCATGTTTCCTTTTGCGCCTGGAAGTACTGGTGTAGCGGCAGCCAGATTTGCGGTTCTCTTTACGTCAACAACGCACGGTGAAGAAGCGGTTCCGCAGGTGTTTCCTGCATTACACAACGATGCTGGGTCAGGTTCCGTGCAAGCATACTTGCTGGCCTTCTGGGCGTTGGCAGAACTGGCTACCATTACGATCGGAAGCACAAGCAAAGTGCATTTGCTCGCAAAGCTTCGAAAATTCTTCATATTTCGCCTCGCTTATGAATTTCTACAACGCCGCAAGGTTTGCGGCAGCAAAATTGTTGTAACCCCAAGAGCCAGATGATCGCAACCGCCGACCCGCTGCTGATGACTAATTGACGCCTTCAGTGCCCTTCCAATCGATAATTCCTGCCAACCGCCATGGATTCTGGTTCAGTTCGAACGAGAGCTGACCTTCCTTGTCGATGGTGAGCTGCGCCGCGGGATACAGAACGCCGGTGCTCTTGCTCTTATCCTGGTCATTGAGATTGATCTCGCCACAGGTCAGGTTGAAGGATTGGGTTGGGGAGTCAGACCAAGCCTCACCCATGCGAATCTGACGATTCGTAGCGAAACGAATTGTGCGGCCAGTGGGCGTGGGGATCATGCGAATGAATGCTACGTCGGAACCAACGGTACCAGTAATGGCCATACGGCCGACGGCCGGCATCTTTGTCAGCGCATTGACGAGTCCCTGATTCTGGCCTTTGGTGAAGGCATCGACCAGGGTCTGACGGTCCGCCTGGGTTGAAAAGTCGTAAATGATCAACGTTACGCCGATGTTCATGCCCATCTGCGTGCCAGTGCCATACACCTGGGCATCGATCGTTTCGTATTTGTCTCTCGCAAACCCGGGAACGGTCGCGACCATCATCAATCCCAGAAGCATCAGACTTCCGACTGCAGCCTTTACCAACTTTGAACCAGTAGACATGTCTTTCTCCTCATCGCTTCGTTTAAACGGCGGGAACCGTTTCTCTTAATCAGAAGGACCATATCGTCATTCCTTCGAAGATGGAACTGATAAAACTACCTGAGCTGAAGACAAAAAAGAACTATAAAAGCGAGTGCTGCGTCCTCGCCGACAACTACGCCATCGACGTATGCACTCTCAAGGAACAGACCCTGACATTAAACTCGCGGCCCGCAGAGATGGATTGTCTCTGTAATCGAATCTGCCTGACGACGATACACGAAGCCCTCTTCACTTGGAAGAACTAAGGGTACTGCTTGAACATCTTTTGCACTGCTTTGTTAACCATTTCCCGGTTCTTATTGCCATTGTTGCCGAGAGTGTCTTCTGCAATTCCACGCCACACAAGCTCCTGCCCTTTCGCGTCGTAAAGGTCGACCACGAGAGTTCCCTCAACGTTTTGTTGCGGCGAGATTCCGCCCATACCGCCGCCGATTCCACGCATGCCCCAGGCGCTCCAGGTGGTTTCCTGTTTGAGACCGCCGCTAGCCGTCAGGATCAGGTCAGGACTCTGATTCTCCTGGACCATGGTCAGTCCTTTCGCGTGCAGGGCCGAGTTGACATCAGTTTGCGCCACTTGAGCCAGGATCGAGTTCTGAATCTGATTCGCGTTGTTCGATCCCCACGCGTAAGTGTGATATTGCGGGAAATCGTGGCTATGGCTGTAATTCACCGACACCTGCTGAGCCATCAGTGTGCTACCCATCAGCAGTAGGGCGCTGATTAGCAACATCCTGGCTCTCATCGAATCCTCCAATGTTCGCAGAAGGTGCGCTCGGATTTTTCGCGATCCGCAGTTCTAATAAATTTCAGGGATCAAAGCCGCGACGAACCGCAGCACGGACCTCCAAGGGATAACGCTATCTGAGAATTGCAAGAGGACGAAACTATCAACTTTATTAGGCTCAGCACTAAAAGTTGCCAGTCGGGTAATGAGGGGATTCGGAAAATATTCCTTGGGGAAATGGCCGAGTTGTAGCAGCGAGGCGGCAGACACGTAGGGCGGAAGAGGAATTGACCTCTTACGTCGTCAAATCTCGGACAGAAAAAGACGGTATTCCTTCTCCCCGGCGAGGAGATCAGGAAGTGGTCATCTGCCGCTTGATGGCATATTCCAGCAATTCCGCATTGGTCTTCACGTTGAGCGTTTCCATCATGCGGTACTTGTGGAAGGCAACGGTACCCGGCTTGACGTCGAGCACGCTGGCCACCTGCTTCATGGACATGCCCTCCGAAAGAAGCTGGAGAATCTCGCTCTGCCGCTTGGTAATCCGGTTCTCTTTTGCGGCGGTGTTTCTCTGGTTCAGCAGGAAAGTCACCGTCTCCCGCGCGATCAGTGGGGAGAGATACGAGGCTCCCTGTATTACTTTTCGGATTGCAACCACCAGTTCCTCAGCAGCCGATTGCTTTAAAACGTATCCGGTGGCGCCCCGGCGAAATGCCTCTGCCGCAACATCGGCACCCAGGTTCATCGTCAGAAATACGAGCTTGATATAGGGCTGTTTGTGCTTGATTTGCTCGGCCGCATCGAGACCGTTGAGTTGCGGCATGGAAATATCCAGAATGATTACATCCGGTTTTAGAGTTGCCGCGGCCGAGACCATACTGCGGCCGTCCGTTACGATACCGACTACTTCGAATTCAGGTTCCAGTATGCTTTTGCAAGCTTCGGCCAAAAGCTTGTGATCGTCTGCTATCAAAAGTCGTGCTTTCGAGGACTTGCGCTCCATTGCTGTCTCCCGTCGACCTCACATACCCCTTTTGCCGAAGCAATTATTCTTTCGGTAAAAGCAATGCGAGGTGGCCCTCAGGATACAACTTTTGGGGTATGAGACGCTACGGTATTAGCCGATTTGGACTGACCAAGTAACCAGATTTTAACTCAAACGATTTACTCCTTGGTAACTACCGGAATCGAGATGAAACTAGCATTCTCACCGCCATGAAACACCCTTATCGTCGCCTTCTTGTAGTCGTCCGGCTTGGCGAAAAATATATTGTCAACGTAAGTTTGAGGATTGCGATCGTATAGCGGGAACCAGCTCGATTGGATCTGGACCATGATCCGGTGACCGGGCAGAAAGACGTGATTGGCTGTCGGTAATGAGAACTTGTAACGCAGTGGCTCGCCCGACTTGATGGGCTCAGGCGTCTCGAAACTCTCCCGGTAACGCCCCCTGAAGATGTTGCCCGACACCATCAACTGGTATCCGCCCATATCCGGCTGAGCCGAAACCTCGTCGGGATACACGTCAATGAGCTTTACTACGAAGTCACCGTCTGTTCCGGAGGTCGAAGCGACCAGGTTTACGGCTGGCTCGCCGCTGATCTTCACGGAATCTTTGAGGCGGTCCGAGGTAAAAGCGAGCACATCCGGCCGGCCGGAAGCTTCGCGCTGGTCGTCCACCAACCACTGCGTCCAGGTTAAGGGAGGGTCATAGCCAACAGGTTGAATGGGGCGGGCCCGGAACGGTACGGGCTTGGCAGGATCCGAAATGTACTCCTCAAACTCTGTGGCCGAGGAAGCCGGCGCAGCGAAACCCACCTTCATGCCGGGCTGCAGGTACAAGGACTGGGTTTGCAATTTGCAAGTCATGGGCTCGGCACAGCCCGCAGGCCACGCGGGGAGTCTCTCCCATTGATTTGCGCCGGTAAGATATGCCGTCACCGGAGCAACATCCGCCTTGGGCGCATCGTCCTTGAGGTAGTGGTCGAGAAACGGCCGTAACACTTCCTGCCGGAAATACAGCGCCGTGTCTGTCGGAAATTTAATCGCACCAAGGGAGCTCGCTTCGTCGATCTCCTGCCCGTGGTACCAGGGACCCATCACCAGAAAGACTTTGTCGTTGTTCACATCCTTCGGCTTGATCGCCTTGTAAACAGCGATTGCGCCATAAATGTCTTCCTGGTCCCATAGGCTGTCCACCAGCATGACCGGCACTTTTAATGGTTCTCTGGCGAGAATCTTGTCGACCGCTTGTTCCTGCCAGAAGGAGTCATAGGCGGGATGTTCGACGATCTTTCGATAGAACCCCATCTGCTCCAGACCATGTCGGCGCGCGAGTTCCCCGGCTGAACCCGCTTCCATGAACATGTCGTAGTCATCGAAGTGGCTGGACCACCACTTTTCCTCGTTCGAGCGCGATCCCTCCTGCTCGTAAATGTACGAGAAGTTCTGCTGGCGAAACGCGCCGTAGTGGAACCAATCGTCCCCCATCCAGCCATCCACCATCGGATTCATTGGAACGGCTACTTTCAATGCCGGATGCGGGTTGATCAAGGCCATTAGAGGCAGAAAGCCGTCATACGAGATTCCGATGATTCCGACCTTACCGTTGCTTTCAGGAGTGTTTTTTACCAGCCAATCGATGGTGTCGTAGGTGTCGGTGGCGTGATCCACCTTCGTCGGATTTAGAGGCCCACGGAGGGGGCGATTCATCACATAGTCGCCCTCGGACTTGTATTTTCCCCGCACATCCTGCACCACCCTGATGTATCCACCCTCAACAATCACGTCCGTGGCGTTGTCATAGCCCTGCAGGATGGCAGAGAGGTTGCCGCTGTGAGCGTGAGTGGTGAGTTCGTCCGCGCTATAGGGCGTGCGTGTGAGAAGTATCGGCGCGTGAGCCGCACCTTTGGGAATGAGAATGACGGTGTGAAGTTTGACGCCGTCCCTCATCGGAAGCATTTCGTCCCGTCGGATGTAGTCAAAACTTTCTGTGGCAGTCTTCAGATTGTCAGGAATTTCGCTTGGAAGAGTAGCCGGATGCGGCGTCGCCTTCCCTGCCTGTTGTCCATTCACCTGCTGTCCATTCCCACTGAAGACTGCGATCGCGAAGCAGAAAGTCACTGCAGACACTCGTGTGAGCGAGGTTGATTTGATAAATACCTCCTTAACCAAGAGAACGATCCTTCTAAACCCCATCGCTAACTGGCTCAATCTTATGACCTTACGCCTTCTTCCGACACGACAATCTAATGCTTTTGGACGGTTTTAGTTTTCTTGGAAGCTTCCAATCTTGCAACCAATAATTCAAGCTAAACGAAGGTAAGTAAACAATTTCTTGGCCATCGCTATATAGTGTTAAGTGACCCGTTTAACCCCTCCGAAATTGCTCCTCAACTCTCAGTTGAGAACCGGCTGAGGCGCCAGTTTCCAGGAAACTGACTTTCGAAAAGATGGACTACATGCACTCCAAGATATTCCGCCCGTTGTCGTCACCTGGACGTTCTCATTCGAATCTTCATTCGATAACTTTGAACATCCTATTTCTTCTTCTTGCCGGCCTCATTTATCCGGAGATGTCCAAGAATACCCTTTTGGCGCAAACGTCCGGCGGTAACTCCTGGGGAGGCGTCGTCCTAACTTCTTCGGAGAAGGGTGTGAGCGGGGCGACAGTTCAACTGGATTCTTCGTCGGGAAAAATGATCGCGAAGACTGGCCCAGACGGCAGATTTGCATTTCCGTCGCTTCTTCAGGGCAGCTATCAGCTGTCAGTCATTGTGAATGGCAAGTCGGCGGCTTATGACAAGTCTCTTGTGCTTCCTGCCGGTGCGGCCGCGGTGGAACTTACTGTTTCCGACTCAGGAGCCCTTTCCCTGAAGTCAGTTGTGGCGCAAGCCGGGACAAGTGGTGGAGAACAACTGTCCAGCAAGGAAGTTTCCGGAATTCCGCTGAACAAACGGGACTTCAGTCAATTGCTGCTGCTCGCTGCCGGCACCATGACGGACACCAACGGATCAACGAACTTTACCGCCCAATTCGCGATCAACGGTCAACGCGGCGTGGAAGCAGTATTCGCCATGGATGGCGCGGACATCAGCGACCCGGAAATGGGTGGGGCTACGTTCTCGAATTTCAATGTGGATGCTGTACAGGAAATTCAATCCAGTTCAGGATGGATGCCCGCCGAAATTGGCCGCGGAGCCTCAGGCTTTACCAACATCATCACGCGATCGGGCAGCGCAGGATTCCACGGATCCATGTTCGAGTTCATTCGCAATTCGGTACTCGACGCTCGCAACTACTTCGATCCTATTCCTAACGAGGAAAATCCACGCCGCATTCCACCTTTCCAGCGCAACGAATTCGGATTCACGAATGGCGGCCCGGTCATTCTTCCGAAGATCTATGACGGACGCGGAAAAACTTTCTACTTCGCTCAATACCAGGGCTTCCGCCAGGTTCTGGGAACAACGCAGGTAATGCCCGTGCCAACGGCCGAGCAGCGAGCCGGGCTGGATACGACCGCGTATCCCGGAGATGTGCTCTACGTGCCGGTAAATGCGGCGATTGCTCCGAGTTTGGCTCGGTACCCACTGCCGAATTATCCGACTGGTGCCTTCGGTGTGAACACCTATGCGACTTCTTCGAAAGTTGTCACCAACGCCAATCAGTTCGCGGTTCGCTTAGACCAAAAGATGGGGGACAAAGCGCAGCTGCTGGTTCGCTTCAATTACAACAACCTTACGGGGCCGACGACCAACCCCGATCAAACTGCGATCGATCCAACATTCGGCGTGCAATATGTCGACCGCCAGCGAAACGGTCTCGTTCAGTACACCCGAACGGTGAGTCCGAACTACACGTTCGATTCCGCCGTGAGTTTTACGCGTACAACACCGGGATTCCCAACACAAAACTTTACCGACCCGGCGTTGAAATTTGGCGACGGCCTCTTTGAGCCCTTCAACTCCGCCGCAGGCTCGGTGATGCAGGCATACGGCAATCTTTTTCACTTCCGTCAGGGATTCGCCTTCACCAAGGGCAGGCACGCCTTCAAAGCGGGAGCCGAGATCCGCGCCAATCGAGACACCACTTACTACGGAACGAGCCCGAACGGCGAGTACACCTTTGGCGGCGGCACAACTTATTCGCCAGTCGACATCAAATCGCAGAGTGGCCAGCACGACATAGCCGCAGGCGACCCGCTTCCGGACACCCTTTCAGGGCTGCTCACAGCCAGTGCTTTCACCTACACTCTCGCTGTAGCTCCGGCGTATTTTCCCCAGGGAGAACACATGGGGGCGGCGGCCATCTCCAGGAATTCGTTCGCAGGTTATTTCCAGGATAGCTGGAAGATGACACAGAACCTCGTATTGAACTATGGACTGCGATACGAGGTGTATACGCCGATCACCGAGAGAGCCAGACGGACCTCCGGCCTGAATGTTATTTCTCTCGATGGCGCAGATCGTCAGCAATACCTGATCAATCCTCAACCGGGATATCGGACAAACTGGAATGGTTTTGGGCCGCGCGTGCAAGTCTCTTATCGCGCGAAGCGAAATACGCAGATCAATGCCGGTGGTGGAATCACGATCATTCCGCCGAACATCTGGCAGGACAACTTCCTTACGGGCAGTACTCCATTCGTTGTTTACCCGCGTCTCACCGCCTCTCCCGGGACTCCAGTCGAGTTTGGACACAGCATTACACCTGGCCAATTGCCGCAGGTTTACACGCCGGCGGGCGTCAACATTTTCCCCGATGGCAACACCACGAACGTCGCTTCCAACACCGTGATGGACGTAAACCGTTTTGAGCGCGATATGGCGGTCGCGACCTCGCAAAACCAGATTGCACCACTCAACGTCTCGAGCATCAACCGCAATTTCGGCAACGGCTACCTGGGAACGTGGGTGGCGGGCGTGGAGCAGGGATTCGGCTCAATGACTGCGAATATAAGTTACGTGGGAACCGCCGGAGTTAAGCTACCCCGCGTGGACTATTGGAACGCTTACACCGGCGCAACGCCGGAGTTTGCGCCGCACACGGAATTTGATCGCAACGGAAATGTGCTTGGCGGATTCGGCACAGAGATGGTCATCAACAATACCTCTCATTCAACTTACAATGCCCTGCAGACTTCTCTCTCCGGCAACACTGGACGCGGTGGTCCCCAGGTCTCAGCCAGCTACACGTGGTCGAAATCTCTCGACGACACCAGTGCCGTATTCGGCGGATTCGTATCTGGTGGTTCCGGCGCATCTACAATCTCTGCGCCGCAGAATCCCTACGACACCAAGCCTGAAAAGGGTCCGTCCACGTTTGACACACGGAATTCATTCACTCTCAGCCTGGTACAGGACCTTCACCTGGAGTCCGCAAACTTCCTACATTCGGTGAGCAAGAAAATTACTGGCGGATGGGAGGCGCTTGGAATCGTCTCGATGGCGAGCGGTTCTCCCTTCTCGGTTTATTCCGGCGTGCAACAGACGGGCGCCGGTTCCGCCGGAGCGGACAGGCCAAACCAGATTGCGACGCCGAGTCTTTCTACCCATCACACCCCACGCCAGGACTATTTTGGCCACGGCGAAGACAACGCATCTTTCTTTTCCATTCCAATTAACGTCGCGGGCGGCACGGGGCCGAATCAGGGAGTATTTGGAGACCTTGGACGCAACACCTTCCGTGGTCCCAATTTCTCGAATCTCGACCTCGCTGTCATCAAAGACACGCCCTTCGGAAGCCGCGGCAATGGCGAGATGTTCGATGCCCAGTTCCGCGCCGAATTCTTCAACATCTTCAACATTGTGAATTTCGGGCTGCCTT
Source organism: uncultured Acidobacteriaceae bacterium (assembly GCA_963797255.1). GTDB lineage: Bacteria > Acidobacteriota > Terriglobia > Terriglobales > Acidobacteriaceae > JANXZS01. The sequence goes on along the minus strand of CAWCOV010000030.1, from coordinate 585,985 downwards.
CGAACATCATCAAGGGCGCGGGCTTTGGCCAAATTAGCCGCACCTCCGGCACTTCTCGACAGATCCAATTTTCGATCAAGCTTCTTTTCTAACGAGCTGGCGCATAGCAATTTCCAAAGTATGCGTCAGTTCCGCAGGATCCTTGCTTGCGTCATAAGGAATCGCGTCGCCCACTTTGATCGTGAGCTTTCCCGATCGAAACCAGTTGGTCCGCCGAGCTTTCATCTCTCCAAGACCGATTAGCGCAACCGGCAGCACTGCGGTTTGAGATTGCTGTGCCAGCAAACCGATTCCTGCTCGAAATGGTTGCAGCTCACCAGTGTCCGAGCGTCGGCCCTCAGGGAAAACAAGCACGGAGTATCCCCGATCCAGCGCCGCGCCCGCGTGCGAAAAACTGGATCGAAATCCCGTAAGCCGCGGCAACGGAAACACGTTGAAAAGCCCCGTCAGCAGCCAATATTCGAGGGGAGCAAGCGCATTCAGCAACCAGCTTCCCTGGTTTCGCCCGGCGCGCATATCAATGAGCATTTCGCCCGACATTGCAATCGCTGTCCGGCGACGAACTTTGGCAGGCAGAGCGTAGAGCACCAATGCTCCATCGAGTGCTGTGACATGATTCGCAATGATCAGCGTTGGATCTTCACTCACAACTTGCGAGGCGCGAACGACTCGTGGATCTGCAAGCAACCACGTGAGCGGACGAATCACCAATTCCAGACAAAGTATTCGCAATGCCAATACTGGGAGCGACCACGGCCAACGCGGATAAACGTACTGCTCCGGTGTTGCTGTCTTCACGGATGCAGCAGCGTTCTTGTTTTGATCAGATTCCGCTTCGTTGTGTGCAGCGACGGTCGAAAAGCCACCAGCCGCGTGCGCGATGATCTTTTTCAGTTCACCGAGAGTCTTTGCCTGTTCAAGGCTCTCCGCCGATAATTCCACTCCCAGCTTTTCTTCTATGCCGGACTGCAATTGAACAAGGCCGAGGCTGTCGAGATGCAAGTCTTCGGACAAGCGAGAATCATCCGTCGCATCGGAAGTATCTTCTCCCGTGATCCTCGCAATAAGGCCCACAACGGGATCTTCATTGGGACCACCTGCGTTGGATGGCGCGGTTTGCGAGAGTGTCGATGTTGCCCACTCTGAAATAGTGCGGCGGAGTAGCTTCCCCGTAGAGGTCCGTGGAAACTCCAGTTGAGGCCAATGGAGCCATCTGCGAATCTGCTGATACTCTGCGAGGTTGTTGTTCGCTGCGCCAATCGCTGCTTGGATTTCCTCGTCGCTGCTGGAGGACAAGATGACAGCGACCGGTTCCACACCGACTGCACCTTGCCAGCCGATCACTGCACAATCGCGAACCCCGGGTTGCTTCAGGAGCGAACCTTCGACATCCGCCGGATGTATGTTCATACCAGATGCCAACACGATGATGTCACCCTTGCGACCCTTGAATTGAAGATGTCCCGCCGCATCCTTCGTGACAAGGTCTCCGGTGGCAAGCCAGTCCGCCTCCCGCGACTGCATGCGGCCTCCCTGCCACGATGCTGTCGAAAGCATTTCTCCACGAACCATGATTTCGCCGTCATCGCGGATCATGATTTCGCGGCCGGGCAATGGTTGGCCGATCGTGCCGCGGCCAATGCGGAAAGGGTGATTCAAGGTGACCAGCGCAGCCGTTTCAGTCAGTCCATATCCCTGGATCAGCGCAAAGCCTGTGGTGCTCCAGAACTGTTCCACTTCTTCCGGGAGCGATGCACCGCCGCAGACGAATGCCCAAAACTTAAAACCGAAAGCGCGATGCAATTTGCGGAAGCGCCACCACCGGCGCCAGATCGATTCGTTTTGTGCAAACTCGAGTGCGGCGGCAAGGGAGCTGTCTTTGCCCATCAAGTGAATACGCAGCAAGTCAAGTACACGCGGCACTGCAGCCAGCAATGAAATTCGCTCAGATCGAATAGTGCGGATCAATCGACCCGGTTCGAGTTGAGACTCGAAATGCAATTCTGCCGCAAGCAAAGCAGGAACCCACAATCCCATGAACTGCCCGAAGACGTGACTCAGAGGCAGGCTATGAAGAAAGCGAAGAGGGTGAACGAACCGCTCATACTTTTTGTATTTTTGAATTTCGCTTTCGATCGGCCCCACACCTGCCAACACATTGCGGTGTGTATGAACAACACCCTTGGGCTCGGAAGTTGTTCCCGAGGTAAAGATGATCTGCATGGGTAACTGGGACGAGACGGCGGGGTCAACATCGAAAAGAGCATCAATAGGAAGAGATTCCTCAAAGTCAGAGAATGCGAGTATTCGGCTTTCAACAGCGAGAGTTGAAACGAGGCTTCGATCTCCAACAACAAGCCGAGGCTCAACATCGGCGATCACGCGAGCGGCAAATTCACTGGTTCCGCTCGAATCCAATGGGACAGCAAGCACGCCACGCAACAGGCATCCGAAGAACGCTGCAATCCACTCGGCGGAGTTCCCGCCCCAGATCACGACGCGCTCGCCGGGCAATACATGGCGCCTGCTCAACTCCGCGGAAAAGCGGCCCGCCAGATTCGCCAGGTCGGCGTAGCTAGTTGCGTACCTGCGATTCCCGCGATGTTCAACGATTGCTGTTTGCGAACCGTGCCGGCGAAAGTCCTCGACAAGACTGGCCAGATGAGTACGCGACATTTTGAATGTCCATCCTGGAGCGCTTCAATCGCGTTCGCTATTCGTCTTTCAGTTTTTCCCCGGCGAGTTCTAGTGGCTCATCCGTCGCCTCGGCAGTAACGACCGATTGCTCGAGTTCACTCTTCTCGATCTCGGCGTCCTTTTCCGGGGTAGCGGTCTCAGTCTTCATGGAGGGCAGCCCTTCGTCCGCGTCTTCTTCTGGCTCATCCTGCCCGAGAAAAACATCGACGCGATAGCCCGCAGTCTCGGCCGCTTCTTGTGCCTCCACGACGGACTTCGTCATCTGTGTGATTTTGGCGCGATCCGGTGTAGCTTGCGCACCCAGGGTGAAGAGGCACGGCAATTGTAGCCACCACAAAAGATCCTCGTAGGATTCCTTCTTGAAATATTCCTTTCCGTCCGCCTTATGCACCCCCGTCAGCCATTGGACATCGGGATCTTTCCAAAGCACAGGAGACAGAATCGAAGACATATTTGGCTTTGCGGGAGCTGGGAGTGGCGGTACCGCGGGCTTGATCGGTGAGATCGTTTCAACGGGTCCCTTCGACACTTCAGCCTTCCCAGCAACTGGATCCTGATCTTCTGTCAACACGCCAGAACCAACCAGCAACGCGACCTTGATGCGGGCCGCGACTCTCCAGTTTTCTTCGGCCTCGAATCCGAGCGTTCCGAAAGCGATGCCGAGCGGTTGACGCAGCCGCAGTCGATCGAAAACGTCCACCGCCGCGAGCTCCGGATGCTCCGCGTCGATCGATTCCGCAAGAAGTTCCAGCACGCACCAACTCAACACGGGTCCCCACATCGCCGTCGCAGTCAACTTCGGGCTTCGACTTGGGAGTACACGACGAGCGCCTGCCGACCATGGAGTAGCGAAATAGCTTTCCAGTCCCGGTATGCGCATTGCGGCGCGCAGCCGTTCGCGAAATTCACTGGCCAGCGAATCCAGGCTGGCTGGTTTGAAACCTTCCACATGGCGGGCTCGCTGATTGTATGCCATACGTGCACGGCGTAAGAATTCGTAAGCGCGATTCCACGCTAGTTCGAAGAATGCATTCTTCTGCAACTCATACTGTTTCTTTTCAATTCCTGTTGCCGAGCGCGGAAGCTCGCTTAGGTCGGCAAGCATTCTCACCAACGATGGCTCAAGCAACTCGCGTAGTGCATCGTGCACCGGACGCAACTCCAGATTCACCAATGCATCCTCGAGGTTCGGCACTCCGCTGCCGTTGAGCTGATCGCACAAACGATCCCATGGCTTCTCAAATGATGCTCGCAATTCACGCCAGTCCAGGAAGATGTGACATTGATAACCACGAAGTTCGATTGAGAATCCTTCGTTCGCAATCTTCGATGCCCGCTGCAGATATTCCAGCCCTGTGAGCGAGTCGCGGAATCCAAGGACAACTGCCGAATCGTTCGTCATCTCAAGGCCTTCGCTCAGGCGACGCTGCCGCAATTGACCTGATCCCTTGTCCGCATAAGCAGCAGAGTAATGGGTGGTTCCCCGCACCGTCGAAAAGCTGTTGTTGTAGAGCACCAACCCGCGCTTATCTCCGCGACGGTTGGAATACGCGAAGACGTTTTCATTCACCGAACCGTCCGGCTGGAAAAAGTCATACAGCAGGAAGTTGTTGCTTTCTGCAAATAGCCAGCGCTGATGCAAAAGAGGCGCGATCTCTCGGTCGTGCCGTTCAACCAGCCAGTGGTCCGGCCATTCGTCATACCGGGGTCGCCTGTACTCCATTCCATATTTTTCGGTGTAACCCTCAATTTGGCCGTGACCAAACATCGGAAGTCCGGGCAGAGTGGACATCATGGCGGCGACGCCAAAACATTTGTCACCATTACCGAACTGATCGATAGTTGTGCGCTCATCCGGATTGCTCATGAAGTTTACATAGCGCTTCATGATGTCGGGATCAAACTCCAGCGTGTTCTTGATGACCGAACGATACTTTGCGTTTTCCTCGTCGCGCATCATGTTCATGAATGCGCTGTTGTACACGCGGTGCATGCCCAGTGTGCGAACGAAATATCCTTCCATGAGCCAGAACGCTTCCGCGAGCAAGAGCGTCCCCGGTACTTCCACCGCGACTCGGTCCACGACTTCGCGCCAGAATTCCTCCGGCATGTGAGCGTTAAACTCTGCGTCAGACATGCTGTACTCGGCTCGCGATGGAATGGCTCCGCTGCTGCCCGGCCCGGGAAACCACAGCCGGTGAAAATGACGCTTTGCCAGCGTCATCGCGGCGTCAAAGCGAATCACGGGAAACAGCCGCGCCACGTGCAGAATGGTCTGAATCAACTGTTCGCGTACTGCGGGATTCAAATAGTCGAGCTGAGCAGTATCGTTCCACGGAAAGCTGGTTCCGTCGTTGCCGTGATAAATAAATCGCGTCTCGCCGGATTGGCGATCTCTCCGCTGAAAAACAACCGCCGCATCCGTCTGCTCGAAGTAGTGGCTCTCGATCTTGATCTCGACGCGCGAATCCTGCGAGAGGTCAGGCCCGTCAAAGTTGTACGCGGGATAGGGGGGATCTTGCCTGGAAATGAACCAGTCGGGATGCTCAACCACCCACGGCGAATCGATGCCCATATGGTTCGGCACCATGTCGCTCGCCAGGCGGATGCCGTGATGGTAGGCGCGATTTCGCAGATCCACGTAGGCAGATTCGCCACCGAGGTCATCGGCGATTCGATAATCGAACAGCGAGTAGGCCGACGCCACCGCGTCAGGATTGCCGCAAAGCTGCTTAATTGTTTTCGAAGCCCGACTTCGTTCCCACACTCCAATCAGCCACAGCGAGTTCAACCCGCGACGTGCGAGAATTGCAAGTTCCTCGTCGGGAATCTGGTCAAGCCTGTCAATCGATCTTCCGTACTGCTTGGAGAGTTGCGCCAGCCAAACATAGGTGCTCTTGGCGATGAGCACGGTACTCGGCATCCAGTCCACGTCCGGGCTGAACTTCTCGTATTCGTGAGCGGGATCGCCGAACAGCGGCACCTCGGAGTGGCTCGTCATGGAAGGCCACTGCTGCTCTCCGCGGTCCCTGCGGCGTTGCGCGGCTGCAGCGGCTTTGGCAGCGGCTGCCGCTTCCGCAGCGGCGCGCGATTCCGCAGTCTCCGGATTGAATTGCAGCCAGATAGCAAGTTCTTCTTCGTGGAGCACTTCACCCGCAATCATCAGGAAGCGTTCAAGGCTGGTGCCGAGGAGCGGCTTCCACTTTTTGCGAATGACATCCAGTTGCTCGCTCAGCGACTTGGGAGCGGAAATAGCGGGAGCCAGCAGAAGCTCGTAAAGACTTTGTGGGCCGGAGTCGTCCACTTCGATCAGTGGCCGCGTAGCGAAATATGCGGGCAGACTCTCAGCGACCCGAGTGTATGCGGTCTGTATCGATAAGTCTTTGTCTTCAAAAAGTTCGTCAAACTGGCGGAAGGCTTCATTTCGATTTGCCATCCACAACAACATCATTTCTTCCAGGGCTGCTGCACGATGCGTTACACCGCCGGTCGAACCTTCCAGCCATTGTTGCGGCGTTTCTGTTCCCTGGTAGACCGTGGTTCCCGGGAACTGCTTTACGAATGTCAGGAGCAGCTTATCAAGCTCTTCCGGTCCAACTCGCTCCGAAAACCAGCTAAGCGCGTCCACCATCACCGCGGGATCGAGGTCTTCCCGGTACCTCGCAATCAGGGCATGGCTGGCTTCGTCGATCAGGCCCATAACGTAGAGCGCACCGGCGTGGACGACCCGATCCGGATACTTTTGCGCATCGCGAATCTGGTTCATCCTATGGGCAAACTGACGGCACGCCGAAAGGCTGGCGAAAACCACGTTGCCGGTAAAGGAAAAGAGGTTTCCAGCAAATTGGTAGCGGTCGCGTGCACCCTTGGAAATGTGAAATTCCATCATTTGAAACTCGTCCCCGTAACAAAAGCCTGCCCACCATCATGCCAGATAGAGCAGGTTGCCGACATTTACGACGTAAGATGGTGTTCGCAGCTTGGTCAGAATCTGTATGTAAAGATGCTCAGCACAACCCGACCATCCAGCATACGGCATCCGTGCAGCAAGGTTTTTTTACGCGGATTTCCTTCCGGCGGCAAGTTCAAACGCGGCCATCGCGCCGAACCGCGCCGGATTGAAAGGGAGGACTATTTCAAAGCGTTCCAGCTTTTGTCGGGATTGAACTCGTGTATAGCCATCGCAAGTTCCCCGGTATCCTTGCCAAGATTCTTTTGATAGACGATCCGGTCCTGGTTGATGATGAACGACTGTATGCCGGTGTCGTTGTATTTCTCTGGGTATGCCAAGTAGGCAAATCCCCCCGTCATCTTGCCGCCGACGACATACGGCTTCGCGCCTCCCTTGGCGTCCGCCCCCTGGCTGTCAAGACGGCGGAAGAAGTAGCCATGGAATGCCTGGCGAGTGCCCGGTCGAACGGTAAAGCCCTCGGTGGTGGCAAACGCAACCAGCGGCCCCAGGGGACTGCGCGGCTGACCTTCCGGCGACTCCCAATACAATCCGTTTTGCTTGCCGGAATCGCTGATGAACTTTTGCGCGTACTGTTTCACCCCGTCGTGGCGCTGCGAGAAGTACTCCATCTGCGCATCGGCGATGGCCGCGCACACGTCGATGGCAGCGATCTCGTCCCGTCCGACTCGCCGCGCCAGAATTTCATCCTTGCCGGCAGCAACGTCAAAATACCATTGGCCTAAGCTGTTCTTTTTTACCGGGATCGGGAACGCCTGATTATCGGCACCTGCAAGCAGCAATTCACTTCCATCGCTCAGCTTGCGCCAGCGGTTCATGCGGTCGTAGGCCTGAACAAATCCTGCCATGGCGGCTTTGTCCTCCGAACCATCGCCGCTGTAGAGCAGGTCTTTTGAATCCGGGCCAAATATCGCCTGCATAGCCTGCTGATTATCCGACCTGGCTGCTTCCATCAGAGCTTTGCCGGCGTCCTCGGGCGAAGCAAAAGTCTGGGGAGACGCCTGCGCAACCGGCTGCTCCTTCTTATTGCATCCGGAAAAGGAGAGCAACAAGACAACACCAACAGTCATGAACAGGAATCGCATAGTGAAACGGCTCCGAATCTGAAATAAGTCAAACATTTCCCCGCCTCCAATCGCTCTGCAACATCGATCATTGACTTTTGCGCATTAACGTCGAAATCCCCCGCCACCTCGAAAGCCTCCGCCACCACCCCAGCCACCGCCGCCGCCGCGGCTTCCCCAGCCCTGAGCACTGGATGTTCTGGAGCCCCAGCCGCCACTACCGAAGCCACCATCTCCTGAGTGGTTGCCGAATCCGCTGAAGGCCGAAGAAGCGCCACTTCCGCTGCTCGAGCCCCAGCCACGCGCAGCATCGGAACTCCCCCATCCACCGGAGCTGGCATGCTGATCCCAGGAACTGGCTCCGCCGGAGCGGTCCGCAGCGGCTCCCTTGGTATTCACATTGTTCACATTGACGGTGTTGCCGCTCACATTGCGGTTGATATTGTTCGTGCCGGTGCGGTTATATCCGCTGTTGTTGAAATTCGAGTTGTGGTAGGCGTTGTTGTAGGAGTGATATCCGTAGTTGTTGTACCCGCCGCCGTAGTATCCGCCGTGCCAGGCTGCGTTCCCGTAGTAGGCCGAACCGTGGTAATAGACTGCTCCGCCATGCCAACCACAGCTCCAGCTGCTGTATCCCCATCCGCAGCATCCGCCGCTCATCATGGCGCCCACTGCCATACCGGCTCCAAATGAGAGGAGTCCGGTCGCAACCAAGTCGCCGGTGGTGTATCCCGTGGTAACGACAGGCGCTCCATACACAACAGTCGGGTTATATTCCGGAACGTAGACGATCTGCGGGTTTGTCGGTTGGATGACGATTGTCTGCGGCGCTTGCTGCACAACTGTGATTTGCGATCCTGACTTCAAATTTCCGGCTGCTTTCGCCTTCGCTCGCATTGTCTGAACGGCCGCCATAACCTCGGATTGCTGGTTGTGATAGGCCTCCCCCAACTGCGATGTCCATGACAGATTTTGGGTCAGGTTGTTCAGAACCGACGGAAATTGGGTCAACGCCTTTACGCTGGGATCCCATGTCTGCTTGTCCACCGCCGTCATCAGCGCACTTCCCGTCAGGCTTTTGTTCTGCTGCATCCAGTAATTGGCGACGGCAATCTGGTCGGGGAAGGTAGAAGCATTGAGAATTTGCGCCACGAGCGCATCCGGGTATAGGGCGATTGGCGCCACGAGGCTCTGCAACTCCTCGGCGGTCGCTGGCTGGCCCTGTCCATCATAGTGCGCGGTTGAATCTGCGGGAGCGGGCGTTGTTGTTGGAGGCGCCTGATACGCCAAGCCGTCACTGACACCCGGCCCGGCCAGGGTAAAAACCAAAACGACGCTCATCAAGAGCGACATCCCTTGTTTGGGAATTGAAGAGGTATCCATACATCCTCCCTTGTGGTGCGCCAGATTTGCCGGTCTACGAACTTCCACGCCCAGCATCCGAGACGAATCTCAGATCCCACGACGGATCGAGCATTTATCTTTTACTTGAATCGGCGGGTAGGTGCCTACTAGTAGAAGTCCTAGTCATGAGGACACAAATCGAGGGATGCAGCCCGCTCGAATTAGGTTTGAATTGGGTGGCTGGCCCGCCAGTGTCCTGACGAGCCACGACGTTTACCTTATCTACTCGCCGCGAAGCACCTGCATCGGTTCCACTCGAGAAGCCCGGCGCGCGGGTATCCAGGCGGCCACAATGGCGAGAACTGCAAAGAGGATCGGCACGAGCACGTAGGTGAGCGGGTCCGCTGGGCTGGTTTGGAACAGGAACTTGCGCATCACGCGGGTAACCGTAAAGGCCCCAAGAATGCCGACCACCGATCCCGCCGCTGTGAGCAATAGGCTTTCACGGACGATAAGCATCGCGACCTGCATGCGATTTGCGCCCAGCGCGATCCGCAGGCCAAATTCGCGTGTCCGCCAACTCACCGTGTAGGCAATCAGGCTATACACTCCGATCGATCCCACGCCCAGTGCCAGCAGCCCGAAGGCAAGCAATAGCAGCGTAAGGGACCGCGGCGCTGCGGTGGACGAACTCACCACCTCCTGCATGGTTCGAACGCGGGTGACCGGAACCGTCGGATTGATTTCGGCGACCATCCGCCGCAGATTCGTGGCTACTTCGCCGGCACTGGAATTCGAGCGCACCACGATGTTCATCACCGCGCTCTCATTTGCCGGACTCAGGGGCAGATATACCTCCCATCCTGAGTCTTTTTCGAGACTCTCGTGCCGCGTATCCTTCACCACTCCTACTACCACCGAAGCCTTGTTCATTTCCATTACTGCTGGAGAGGGCTCCACGGTGACTGACATCAGGTGTTTGCCAATCGCGTCTTCATGCGGCCAGAGGTGATTCGCCATGGATTCGTTGACGATGATCGCGCGGCTGCTTCCGGAGGCGTCCGAGGCGGAAAACAGTCGCCCGCGTTCGAGCCCGATTCCAACCAACTCGAGGTAACCTGCGGAAACGATCCGGCTCGATGCCTCCATGGAAAGCTGGCGCGGTGAGCGCGGATGCCCTTCCGCATCGAAGACGTACCAGGTGTCAAATCCGGTTAACGGAAGCACGTCGATGAGGGCCGCACCGGAAACGGCGGGCAGACCCTGCGCACGGCTTAGCAGATCCTGGTAGAAGGCCGTGCACGAACCTTTTTGGGCACAGGCGTTGTGGTCAAGCGATATCTGCGCACTGACCGCGCGGTCGCTGCGGAACCCCGGATCGGTGCTCGACAGCCGAGACAAACTTCGCAGCATGACACCCGCAGCGGTAATTACGATTACCGCCAAGGCTATCTGCCCAATGACCAGCAATCGTGACACGCTAAAGCGTTTGGCGGACCCGAACACATTTGTTTCATTCAGCTTCAACGAGCTTTGCAGATTCGGATTTAACGCGCTCATTGCCGGCGCAAGTCCCGCGAGGATGCCCGTGAAGAGTGACACGGCCGCAGCGAAAAACAGTACATCCCCATGCAGCGAAATATTGGCGAGTCTCGGCGTGTCCGGTGGCAGCATGAACTTCACCAGTTGAAGCCCAACCATTGCAAACAGCATCCCCGTAATGCCCGCCAGAAGCGAAATCAGGCCACTTTCCGTGAGCAATTGGCGGACAAGTCGAGGAGAGCCTGCGCCAAGAGCACTCCGTAACGCCATTTCCCGTTGCCGGGATGCGGACCGTGCCAACATGAGGTTTGCAACGTTGGCGCAGGCTATCAGCAGAACCAGCCCAACTGCTCCCAGAAGCAAAAACAATTTGGGAGCGCTGTCGCCTACAACCGTGTCCAGCATGGGAGTAACCGTGGCGTTAGCGGCCCAGTTATCCGGCATCTTCCACGGAAACAGGGCGAGCATCTGCGAGTGGTACGAGCGCAATTCGGCTTGCGCAAGAGCTGGCTGAACGCCATCTTTCAACCTACCGATCGCGTGAAAACCAAACACAGCCCACGGGTCGAAGATGTCCCCGGCCTTGAAGGAAACAGGTACCCAGAATTGAGTCTCTGAGTCGGGAAATTGAATACCTTCGGGCGCCACTCCAATTATCTGGCGATTGACTCCATCGAGCAGGATGTTTTTGCCCAGAACGTCGGGGTCGCTGCCAAAATGCTGCTGCCAGTAGCCGTGGCTCAACACAATTACTCTATCCTGACCCATCTCCGCCTCAGCCGGAGAGAAGAAGCGCCCCAGTACTGGTCGCACGGCGAGCGTATCGAAAAGATTGGTGGTGACAGCACTGCCAAATGCCCGGTCCGGAGCTCCGGCAGTTGAGACGTTGTATTCCGCGTTCAGGGTGTAACCAGAGACGGGGGAGAAGGAATGCGCACGTCTCTGGTATTCACGAATCCATCCCTTGGGGTAGCTGGCGAAATCCGTTTGCCCGGAAATCTGCATCAACCGATTCGCATGTGGGAACGGCAGAGGCTGCAGCAGAATAGAGTCAAGCACGCTGAAAATGGCGGTGTTTGCTCCAATACCAAGAGCCAGCGTAAGGATCGCAACCGCGGCAAATCCCGGGTTCCTGATCAGCTGACGGAACGAAAATCGAACATCCTGAAGAAACGAATGCATTCAACCTCTCCTGCGCTCTCGAGTATAGGAGCATTCGGTGACCCAATTTCGATATTGGGGTAAGCCCCTTCGAATTAGCTATTTAGCGGCGATATGCACCTCGAACGATTGACACGCATGTTCAGAAGTGATTCGAGCTGTCCGAAAATGAACAGCTCAAGCCATCCGCCTTGCACCGCTAAATCATTGAAATATCTCGCCAAACAGCACATGCAAGGGTACTTCGTTGGAACTGCATCTTAGGTACATGCGCATACAAAAGCTCGATTTGGATGTTTGGTGATCCAACGTGGCCGATGTAGGCAGCACCCAGGCCGAAGGATGCCCGAGTGGTAACCGGTATCGGGCTTGGAATTCTTAACCTCGCTAACTATGCCATTAAGGTCAAATACGCGGTTCGATGATTATCAGATCCTGGACCGAATTGGTGCCGGGGGCGTCGGCGAGGGCTGGCGGGCTCGTGATCTGCGTCTGAAACGCGATGTGACTCTCAGGCTTTTGCCCCGCTCTTTCTCCTTCAACCCGACGCATCTTGACCACTTTAAACACGAAGCCGAAGCGGCGGCCGCACTCAACCATCCCAACATCCAATCCGTTCTCAAAGTCGGCGAGTGGGAGGGGGCCCCCTATGTCGTAACGGAATTTCTCGCTGGTGAAACTCTGCGGGCAAGGCTCGACAGGGGACTTCTGGAGATTCCCAACGCAGTGGAAATTGCCCTCCAGCTTGCACGTGCCCTCGCAGCCGCCCACACGCATTGCATTATTCATCGCGGCCTGACTCCGGAAAACGTCTTCCTGTTGAAAGACGAGGGAGTGAAAATTCTCGACTTCGGCGTAGCCAAGCTAACCCGCCCTGTATCCCTGCAGACCGCTGCCTCTGCGCCAGGCGGGCATGTAATTCCGGGGATCGACACGGAAGCGGTCCGCTATCTATCACCAGAGCAACTGCGTGGAGAGCAGGCGGACGCTCGTAGCGATATTTTTGCCTTCGGTGCCATTTTCTACGAGTTACTAACCGGAAGACGCGCTTTCCCGGGCACAACGGTGGCTGAGTTACAAAACGCCATTTTGACTGCGGAGCCCATAAAGATCTCTCCGTCTCATCTGGCGCTGTCTCCTCGCATTTCCGCAGTGCTGGAGGATTGCCTGAAGAAGGCGCGCGAAGATCGCCAGATTACAGCGTCAACAGTAGTAGCCGAACTGGAAGCGAGCCAGCACGCCCCTGCCGTGGCACCTGTTGCGCCGCCCAGGGAGCCACCCAAAAAGGTTCGAGTCCACGTCCGGTTCTCTCCTTGGTGGCTTGGTGCTGGAATGGCCGCAATCATTCTCATTGTGTTGATTCCATTCCTCATTATTGTTCGCGGACAGTCCGAACCCGGATTAAACGGCGAAGCCTTGCAGGTTACACAGGATAACAACGCGAAGCTAGCGTCGTCGGTGGTTTCGGATGGGGTTGATATTTTCTTTAACGAAACAAAAGGAGGAAACACCACCCTCGTCAAAGCTAGAAACATTGGAGGGCAAACAAAGCCGTTCCCTTTGACCGTTCCCATGCCGCAGCTGGCCGGAATAACTCCCGACCGGTCCAATTTGCTTGTCTTGAGTAATACTGACTTTAATCCGCCTCTCTATGAGGTTTCTATCGCCGATGGCCAGGCACGGAAGCTGTCCGAGCTTGCGGGGCAGGATGCGGCCTTCGCGCCTGACGGGCGTGTTGTCTTCGCCAAGGGAAAGTCGCTATACATCGCGGAAAAAGACGGCTCCAATCCACGCGCTATTTGGGAGTTTCCGCATTTTGTCTATAACCCCGCTGTCTCGCCGGACGGGCAAAAGATTCGTTTAACCGTCTCGCGTGATTTCAGCACGCGAACAATATGGGAAGTGGGACTCGATGGAAAAGCTCCACATCCCCTGATCAACGGTTGGGAAAGCACAGTTGATTCCTGCTGTGGGCGCTGGACGGCGGATGGCAGATTTTTCGTTTTTCAGAGCCGCCAGGACGGACGAACCGACATCTGGGCATTGACTGAAGAGAAGCGATGGCTGCGCCATTCAGAACTGCCTCAGCGCCTGACCTCCGGCCCGCTGTCGTATGAACTTCCTTTTCCCAGCCTGGACGGGGAACATCTCTACGCAATTGGACTGAAGGAAAAAGGAGAACTGGTTAAATATGATCGCTCTCTAAAACAGTTTGTGCCGTATTTCTCGGGCATCTCCGCGACGGATGTCACGGTGTCGAGCGACGGCAAATGGGCAACATACCTGTCGTATCCCGACCTTACAATCTGGCGGAGCCGTACGGACGGAAGCCAGCCGCTTCAATTGACGCGAGCGAATATTCCCGTGATTTACCCGCGTATTTCGCCGGACGGTACAAAAGTGATTTTCGGATCGGTCGACGAACGCGGCATGGATTCGCTTTTCGTACTGCCCACCTCCGGCGGATCTCCAAAGAAAATTGCCGAAAACTCGCAGGCGGCGAACTGGTCGCCTGATAGCACGTCGGTTGTTTTATTCGTCAGTGAAAATCCCGGATCCGGGTCGGGCTTCTTTGGTCTCCGCACCATCAACCTAAACAATGGCCAGACCGACTCTATCCCTGACTCTGCCGTCGTCTTTGAGGCACACTGGGTTTCGGACAACATGCTCGTCGGCTCAACGATCAAGGGCGGCGCCCCTCGACTGGTGTCTTTCGATCTGAAGACACAGAAGTGGTCCGACGTTTCAACCGGCTCTTTCCCCCACGCAGTTCCGTCCATCGACGGAAAATATCTCTACTACACAACCGGCAAGGACGATACGACTGTAAAGCGAATGCGGCTTAACGATCACCAAATTGAGACGGTGGCCAGCCTGAAGGATTTTCGGCCGCTGGTAGGCGAAGTGAACGGCTCGTGGATGGGAGTTGCCCCGGATGGCTCCATCCTGCTGACCCGCGACCTCGGGTCGCAGGAGATTTACTCACTTCCAGTACGCTGGCCGTAGTCCGACTCTATTTTGCAGCGTTGACGGCCACACGCTTGGCATCCAGAGTCTTCTTCAACGACTCCTCGGCAAAAGACTGCAGGATGGGATTAATCATTCCTCCCAGTCCAAACGGTACGTCGCGGCTAAGGGTGACAGCCTCGCATTCCACGTAGACGCCGCCATCTTTTTCTTCCATGCGCCAGTAGGAGTTCATTGCCCAGAGAAATCCGGAGCCCTCCCCCTCAGGCAATACCTTTTCTGACGTTGTGCCCGCATCCTCAACCTCGTTCACCGACATGCTTCGTGATTGCACTGCCATTCTGCCGGGCTGTAACGGTAGATAGTCGATTGCGTGGACCGTGTCCTCAACCGCAGTCAGGACCTTTTTCTTCGTGATGCGGTAAGAAACAACATAGTGATTTCCGTTGTGGGAGATTACTTTTGGCTGGGATATGTCCGGGCTGTAAAACTTCGCGTAGTTTGCGTAATCCTGATCGATGGCTGTAATTCGCTTGATGGTGGCGCCCGGCATAAATATCGCGCCAATCCAGTGTTGGATCATTCCGCCGGGAACGTCCACGGTGTTTTTATGTTCCGACGCAATCTTGCCGTCTCGCACCGTTTGCAGTCGGGAAGGATCGCCATCAATCCATAGGAATTCCGTCACGGAATGATTTTGCAGGTTGAGACGTGCCTCCAGCTCCGAGGTGAATTTCTGGTATGCGGCCGTCGTTTGTGGCTTAAGCTCTGCTATTGCGCTTTGCGATAAAAAGCTGAGCGTCAAGACAGCGATCAACAAACTCACAAGATTTCGTTGGAACCGCTTGAGACTGCTGGAGATGGCCCCAAGATGGTCGCGAGACGTACCCAGCCAGCGGCCTATAACAACTTCAACGCATGACATATTCAATCAACGCTCGATGGGAATTTTCGCGCGAACAAAGCCAACTCTATCAGTTCATCTCCGCTGGCCATTTCCCGCTTGTCAAATAGATGCATCTGCAGTAGAACTCTTGCACTGGATGTTCCCGCTTCAGGTGCGTAAAGAAATCTACGAGGAACGCTTGCAACCTGTTTGCATGCAATCCCGTCTGAAGCTCCGCGGATCCAGTTGGGCCATTAGTCGCAACGCACAAAGTATTTGGGACGAATTGGCGATTGAAAAAACTTGCAGCGCGTTCAGTTCCCGCAGCAAAGTTGACAGCGTCCCCGAGAGTGCAGGAATACTCCCCGTTTCCTGAACCTTGCGCCTACTCATAACTGAGCATATATTGATCAGTTCGTTATTTGATGAGTAGTACATATGATCACTGCTTTCTAATTCAAAAGAGCAGATGCCCGCAGTCGGGGTTCGCATAATCGCTTGCCGCACTCATATTCCGGAGGTCGCTGACGGCAGACTGCTCGGAAAGGCGAAAAGGAGATGGAGGGCTACGAAAAAATCGGATTCCAACGCATGAAGAACGAAGACGAAACTTTCGACAGCACATGCGTGTGTTGTTCATTGAAGATAGCTACATCGCAAGACGAAACATCGCTCCAATGGTTTGAGTCGACGCACCGTTGCTGGCAAGGCGAACTCTTGCAATTTAGACGGATATCATCCCCACAAAGAGTATGGTTAGGCCCCTAGGATTGAGCGAGCAACATCAGGAAACTACCGGCCGCCAGTCGGAAAAGAACAGATGCAATTCTGGCAAGCGTAAGAATTTCCGGCTGGCAGTCCGGTGAACCATCAGGAAAAGACTTCTCAAGAAATGTGCATGAGCATGCAGGTAACGTCATCGTGCTGAGGAGCGTCTCCCACAAAACGATCGAGGTCGACCATGATGGTCCTGAGCAGCATTTCCGGAGCCAGTAGCGCTCCTGAGTGCAGCATCGCGACAAATCGCGGTTCGCCGTACTCCTGTTGAAAATTGTTTTCTGCCTCAACCACACCATCTGTAAACGCCACCAACCAATCGCCACTCTCGAGCGTTACCTCGGCGGACTGGTAGACGGCATCCTCCATAATTCCGATGGGGATGCCTCCAGTTGCGAGGCGCTCAATCATCCCTGACTTGCGACGCAGAATCGGATCGTTATGACCCGCGTTCACGTAGGTCAGAGAGCGAGATGTGGCGTTGTATTCTCCGATAAAGGCTGTAGTAAAGCGGCGGCCATTCTGGCTGTTGGTGCAGGCATAGCGATTCATGCGGCTCACCAGCTCGGTAAGCGTAGTGGGTGTGCTGCATAGCGTCTTCAGGCTGGCCTGAAAGGTGGCCATTAACATTGCCGCGGGAATGCTCTTGCCGGCGACATCGGCAATCGCGATCAGAAAAGTGTCGCTCACTTGATCCGACGAACACGGGCGAGCGAAGACGTCGTAGTAGTCTCCGGCGACGGTGTTGGCCGGGCGAGTGGTAAAGGCGACATCCATCCCCGGAATTTGCGGCGGCTTGGCAGGCAAAAGCCACGTCTGAATCTCCTTCGCAATCTGAAGATCCCGTTTCATGACAACTCGGTCACCCACCTCCAGAATCAGCAAAGCGAACATCAAGAGCCCGCCATAGAAATGGAAATCGAGGACAAACATCCTGGCAGTGCCGGATGAAGTATTCAACGTCCATTCGCCTCCGGGAATGAAGACGAGCACAAGGGCAACGAGCAAAAGAACGCGACGCCCGGGCGTCAGCTTTTCAAGAATTGCCCAAAAGAACTGACTTGCGACACTGAAAGCATGCCGGCCACGGGGCACCCCTTCAAGCCGCGTGGAATCTACCTCTTTCGAATACAGCCGGTAGCTCGATTGAGCATCTGTCCGGAACTGGGACCACAACTGACTGAGCTCCATGCCCTCCGTCACGCGTAACCAAAACTGATTCGCGCGTTCCGAAAGTTGATGCTTCTCCTTACCCGGCATTCCGACTCCTGCAACCAAATGGTTTTGCAATCTCAAGATTCGTGATGCATCCATCCTAATATCAACGTTGCGATTCTGAATGCGGCCGATGCTGGTTGTTCGAAGGAAGCGGTTGGCGATGGCGATTCTTCGCTGTCCCCGGCAAGACGGCTTTTGAACAGAAGGATCGCACCCGTTGATGCAACCGCGGGCAGCTATGCGCTGGTTCCCTTAGGCATTGCAATCAATAATCGTTGCCAGTAGGCTTACTGTTAGTAGGGCTTTCGGTACGAAACGCTGCGGGAGTGGCGAAATGGCAGACGCACTTGGTTTAGGTCCAAGCGGAGAAATCCGTGGGGGTTCGAGTCCCTTCTCCCGCACCATCTAATTTCCCGGGATCCACCGCGACACCCAAACGCCCGTGTGGCGGCTCGGAAATATTCAAAGAACAAAGCCGTTCTGCGATGCAGTCTTCGCATCCGGTATAGGTTGACTTCAACTTTTTGGGGCGGCGATGTGAGCTTCCAGCCCACTCCAGACCAACCGATGGAAGAGCGTGTCCATGGCTACGGGGGATTGCACCATGCCGTGGTCGATCCACCACTCAAGCAACGCGAACAGATTGCCTGAAAGTCCGTACGCCACCGCTTTGAGTTCATCGCCATCCAGTCCGACATGAGCCATTCGGAGACGATCCTCGATTGATCGCCCGAAATATCCCCGCCCGAGTTCGAGTACATCATTCACTTTTCCCGATGTAACCAGCGCTGAATAAAAATCCCTCACATCGGAGATGTGGCCGAAGAGTTCCGCGACTGGAGCCACTCGTCTTACGCTGACGCTATGTCGAGTCAGAAGGGTCGCCATTAATTCCAGGAAGTCTTCCACATCGCTCAGGAATAGATCCTGCTTGTCGCGATAGTGCGCGTAGAACGTCGATCGGCCTACTCCGGCGCGATCCAGCACATCCTGCACCGTGATGTCGTCGAACGTCTTCTCCTTCATTAACTCAACCAGCGCATCGCCCAAGGTGTCGCGGGTGTTTAAAACTCGACGGTCGAGCTTGGGAGCACTTCTTCCGTTCTCGGATCGTTTCGTTTTGTCTGCGTTTCCGGACATATGCGCCTGCTTTGTTCTGCTTCACGAGGACAAGTGCGAATGTCCAATGACTGGCGATCTATTTCCCTCTACAGTACGGCACATGACAGATAATCGTAAGTCCGGATTCGCTTTAATTGCAGGTTCCGTCGGCGGTATTGTGACGATGGCGATTCACCCTACCTCTGCAGGGGTTCTCACGCCTGCGCAGTTCGAGAGACTCGCGACCGTATCCGCAATTGCGCATTCGCTGGCAATCGCCAGTTTTGTTGTTATGCTGCTCGGCGCGATCGGCCTTTCTATGCGACTGACCGCGCCGGATCGTCTCGCCTTCTCCGGCATGATCGTTTTTGCCGTGGGTGCTGGGGCCATTTTGATTGCCACATCGGTGAGCGGCTTTATTGTCCCGAACATCATGAAGCAAATGATGAAAGATACGCCGGCAGCCGCACCGCAATGGCATATCGTGATTGCCGCAATCTTTCAAATCAACCAGGCATTCGCCTCGATCTACACGGTCGCCGCTTCAGTTGCGATAGGACTCTGGTCAATCTCCGCCCTGCGGAACGGCGGCATACTGAGGGGCATCGCAATTTACGGATGCGTGATTGCGCCAGTGGTCATACTCGCAATTTGTAGTGGCCACCTGCGTCTTAACGTCCACGGCATGGCCGCCGTGGTCTTCAGCCAGGCCATCTGGTTTATCGTCGCTGGAACACAGCTTTGGCACGAAACGCGCGATACGCAATCGATGGCGGGATAGCGTATCGCACGTTTCATTCACGTCGCATCTAGAACAGCAACTTCGCGCCGAACTGAATCTGCCGCGAAGTTGATGCGGTTGCGGTGATAACGCCAGCGGTGGGTGAAGGTATTCCCGTAGCCGAGGTGAAGACGACAGCATTTGGCGTGCTCAAGTTGGTGTGATTGAAAACATTAAACACTTCCGCGCGAAGCTGCAGATTCAGATGTTCCGTCAATGCGGTATCTTTTTTGAGCGAAGCATCGAAGTTGGATAGTCCCGGCCCATTCAATGTGTCTCGTCTCAAGTTTCCGTACGTGCCGGGCTGGGGAAGAATAAATGCGTTCGGATCGAAGTATTTCTGCGGGCCGCCCAGGATGACCTTCCCCCTGAAGTTCGGGTTGACTGACGGACGGATCGGGTTTCTGGTATCTCCGTTATTTGTCGGGTTAAATCCGAGTTGCGGCGTAAAGGGAAAGCCACTCTGCATGCTGAGAATGCCACTCATCATCCATCCTGAAACGAAATACTGCGACGTGTGACCGACCTTTGAAAAGTAAGTTTTACCGCGACCAAACGGGAGTTCATACGTTCCGTTGATTACTGCGAGGTTGCGCACATCCGTGGTGGATGGACCCCAGTCCAATTTTGGTTTGTCGGGATACATCACGAATCCAGGAGCGTTCGCAGCAACGCTGCTGTTCCAAGCGGTGCCATCGTCCAGACTCTTTGCCCACGTGTAGACGCCACGAACCTGGAACCCGTTGTAGAAGCGCCGATTCACATCCACCTGCAGTCCGTTGTAAGAACTCACGCCTTCTGACATCCAAGTAGTGGTATTCGCTAGCGCTGGATTCACAAATGGCGAACCGGGCGCGTAGTAGGGTTCTCCGGAAGGCAGGATGGTTGGTACAGGCTGGTTCACGTCCTCCGACAACATCTCGTGATAGCCGTGAGAGCCTACGTACCCGAGACTGAGCGACGTTCTCGGCGCGATTTCCTGATCGACTTTGAGTGTCCAGGAAAGGAACGTCGGCGTGTTCGCATCCGGCTGCACGCCGCTTGGGGAAATCAAGCTGTTGCCAGGCAGCGGCTCGCCCGGAGTAACGTGAATGCTGGATAAAGGAACGTTCTTCAGAGTCTGCGTAGTGTTGTAAGGCGCGGTCTGATCCAGACGATAATCAAGATTGTCGAGCAGCGCGTTATAAACGCCGAAGCTCGCATGAACAATCGTCTTTCCTTTTGAAAACGGATCCCATGCCACTCCGACGCGAGGCTCGGGTAGGAAGACTGCCTTGTTCTCCGTCAATGCGGACGAGCCGATGCGAGGATTGGTTTCGATGATCCCATTGGAGTCAAAGAGATAGTTCGATGCACGAGACTGCACTTCGTTAAAACCGTTCGTCGATTCAAAGCGGAAGCCGACTTTAGCCTCCAGGTTGGGTCTCAACTTGATCGTGTCCTGTACAAATCCGGCGTACTCATAGCTTCGCCAACCTAGTTCAGTTGGTGCCGGCACTACGGTAAACGTGGAGACTTTGCCTGCGAGAAAGCTCGCGAGATTGCTGAAGGACGCCTGGCCATATTGATACTGAGCTAGATCGTCATTCGACTGGATCCTCTGCACCCATCCGCCTACTTCGAACTGATGCCTGCCGCGAGAGATGAATGCGTGATCGTCAAATGTAAAAAGGTTTCTAGCCGTCGTGAGGTTGCTGCCTGCGTTGGTTCCGGCGAGGCTGATTTGTGATGCGCCGTTAAGTGCCGTTCCGCCACCGACCACAACCGCGCCAATCGGCGCGCCGGCAACCCAGCCATCTATATCCACCGGAGTAGCACCCGTAAAGAAGAACGCCGCCCGCGAAAATCCGAAACGCGCCGTGTTCAGAAGAGTCGCAGAAAAAACATGCTGCTCCTGCACGGTAAAGACCTGCTCGCGAAGATTAATGATTACCGAACTCAGCGGATTGACCGTGGGGGTGTTTGCATCACTGTCATCGATGGTGTACGTGGCAAAAAGAGAATCGGCATTCGAGATGTTGAAGTCGGAGCGCGTGGTTCCGAAGTCCTCGCGAATCCTTTGCAGTGGATGACTGTAAGCGGTCGCAATACCCGCTCCCAGTTCTGGTCCATTTTGCACGGGCCACAGCGCAAGGAGCGGCTGAACACTCGGCACCGCCAAGGCACGCGAAGCGTTGTCCGGAACAAGTGTGACCGCGCTCAGACCAAGGTTCTGCCTGAATCCCTCGTAGTTGCCAAATAGAAAGAGCTTGTTGCGGCGCAGCGGACCGCCGAGCGAACCACCGAATTGATTGCGCTGAAATATGGGAATGGATCCCTGGTCAAAATAATTTCGCGCATCGAAGGCGCTGTTGCGCAGAAATTCAAAGACCGACCCATGCAAGCGATTTGTTCCCGGAGTGGTAATGATGCTTACTTGCGCGCCGGGACGCTTGCCATACTCAGCACCGTAGCTATCAGCAACAACGTTGAACTCACGAACTCCGTCAACGCCCAGCAGCAGCCCACTCGTACCGCCCGGCGAGAGATTGATAAGGGAAGCGCCTGTGTACTCAATACCGTTGAGCAGAAACACATTTTCCTGCGGGCGGTGTCCCGATACGGCGAACATATTGCCGACTGCCGAATTGGACGTGCCAACGCCCCCTGTGCGCTGCGCGGTGTAGTTGATGACTCCGGGATTCAGCGTGATCAGCTCGTCATAGCTTCGGCCATTAAGCGGAAGCTCCTTAACCTGGCGCTCGCTGACCAGGCCCGAGGTTTGTTGAGTCGTCAGGCTCACGGTCGGCGGAGTTTCGACCACCTCCACTTCCTGCTGCACGGTTCCAAGAGGCAGGACCACATCAACTGTAGTGCTCTGCCCCACAACCAGCGTTATGCCGGTTATGGCCTGGGTGCTGAATCCTTCTTTGGATGCGGAGATGCGGTAATTCCCTACCGAGATAGAGGGAGCAAGAAATCTACCTGAAGCGTCTGTCAAAGCAATGCGTTCAGCACCGGTGTCCACGTTGCGCAAGGTTACCGAAACGGCCGGCAGAGCAGCCCCTGATTGATCCTTGACGGTACCGGAAATGGAGCCGCCAACGACCTGGCCCACGCTTACTACAGACCCTGACATGACAAACAGTGTGGCCAACACTGTCGAAAGTAGAAAATTAGTACGAATCTTGATGCTCGAATACAAGCGCATAAAATAAAACTCCAATTTCTAAAAATCAGTAGCCACTTTGAGTAGCGGCGGTCGGCAGATCTAAAAGAGGATTTTGGCGAATAGAAAAGTTGCTACAGACAACAACAGGGCATGAGCTTCCGGGAGAAGCTTCTTTGCGCGCTGAGGGCGTGCGTGTCCGACATGGAGTGTATGGTTATCAAAATTTCTGTCCTTAAAACTGAAAAACCGCCGAACCTTTAGGCTCTGGCGGCGGTGAATCTCAATTCAGTACGATGAATTCAGACGATATTGGGGCCGCGCCGCCACATGGCTTTCCGTGGAACCATACACATACAACAATTGAGCGCCGCGCGAACCGTCATAGTTGTCGTAGTGTAAGTTGCTTCCGTTTTGAGGTCAAGTAGGTTTGTTGGCTTCTTGTATATTTCCTACGTTGACATATCTTGAGAGATCAAGCACCCTAGCAAGAGATATGCAGTTTCTGAGCTCAACCCGCACGTGTCGAATGAACAGCTGCTGTTGTACGTGTAGCTGCGCGTCGATGTGTCAGCCTGGGTTTTGAGCATGCATAGATAAAGTTGAGTTTTCCTATCTAGATAGTCTGCTCCTTAAGAATTAAGCCCACCGCCTGACACACCCGGCGCGTGGGCTTTTCGCTTTTGATGGCTCCCCTAAAACCCTTTCAACAGATTGAGTAAATAGAAAATGGCCTCAGTAGCCCAACAAGTCGCACCCAGTACCGCGAGACTCGGACACCTGAAACTGCTAGAAGCGGAGAGCATCCACGTGATGCGCGAAGTTGCCGCTGAATTCCAAAAGCCAGTCATGCTGTACTCGATCGGCAAAGACTCTTCGGTGATGTTGCGCCTTGCTCAGAAGGCGTTCTTTCCCGGCCCGATTCCCTTCCCGCTCCTGCATGTGGATACCGGCTACAAATTCCGCGAAATGCTCGAATTTCGCGATGCGTATACGAAGGAACTTGGCGTAAACCTGATCGTGCACAGGAACGAAGAGGCCCTGCGCGACGGCACAAATCCCGTGCGTCTTGGTACTCAACGCTGCTGCGGTTTGCTGAAAACTACATCATTGCTCGACGCGCTACGTGAGGGTGGATTCGACGCTGCTTTTGGTGGAGCACGCAGGGACGAAGAAAAATCCCGCGCAAAGGAACGCATTTTCTCTTTCCGCGACTCAGCCGGGCAATGGGACCCGAAGAATCAGCGGCCAGAGTTATGGAACCTTTACAACGGCCGCATCGGGCCGGGCGAAAGCATTCGCGTGTTTCCACTTTCCAACTGGACAGAGTTGGACATATGGCATTACATCCATCTGGAAAACATCCCCGTTGTTCCCCTCTATTTCGCAAAAGAACGCAGAATGCTGGTTCGTGCCGACAGCTTGATCCCAGTCGAACAGCCTTTTGTTACCGGGCTTCCCGGTGAGGAGCAGTGGGTTAAGTGCCGCCTGCGCTCGCTTGGATGCAGCCCCTGCACCGGCGCCATTCGTTCTGACGCTGACACGATTCCGAAGATCATCGCGGAGCTTGTCTCGTTCCGTTCGTCAGAGCGTGCCAATCGCGTTATCGATCACGACCAGGATGGCTCGATGGAGATCAAGAAGCGGGAGGGCTACTTCTAAATGTCGCAATTGATCACAGCCATCGGCAGCGCAGGCGACACGGTCCCCTCACTCGGGTTTGTGGCTCCCGTTGAAGAATTGACCATCGAGGAATTTCTCGCGAATGAGCAGGGCAAAGATCTATTGCGCTTCAGCACTGCGGGTAGCGTTGATGACGGCAAGTCAACTTTGATCGGGCGCTTGCTGTACGACTCGCAGAATGTGTATGAGGATCACGTACGTGCAGTTACGCGCGTGCAGGGCACGAACACCGCTGCCACCATTGACTTTGCCCAGCTTACCGACGGGTTGAGGGCGGAGCGCGAACAAGGCATCACTATCGATGTTGCTTACCGCTACTTCTCGACCAGCCGACGCAAGTTCATTATCGCGGACACACCCGGCCACGTGCAGTACACACGCAATATGGCCACGGGAGCTTCGACTGCTGATCTGGCAATCATACTTGTCGATGCACGCAAGGGTATTCTTACCCAGTCACGGCGGCATGCCTATATTGCATCTCTGCTGGGGATCCCACGACTCGTTGCTGCCGTCAACAAGATGGATCTCGTTGACTATTCTCAAACCGTCTTCGAGCAACATCAACGGGATCTTAAGGCGCTTGCAGCAAGCCTTGGCGATGTCGAGATTCTATGCATTCCTGTCAGCGCTCTCGAAGGAGATAACGTCGTCACGCGGAGCGACAACACTCCCTGGTATCACGGTCCGAGTCTTCTCGAACACCTTGAGACTGTGCCCGTCGCGGAGCGGCATTCAGCATTGTCGTTTCGCATGCCGGTGCAGCGAGTTATTCGTCCCGATCAGCAATTTCGCGGATTCGCTGGACAGATTTCTGCGGGGACCGTGCGCCCCGGAGACCGCATAGTTTCACTGCCCTCCGGGCGGACAAGCAAAGTCAAATCCATCAGCACGTTCGACGGAGACCTGTTCGAAGCACGTGCTCCGCTTTCCATCACTGTCACGCTCGAAGATGAACTTGATATCAGCCGCGGCGACGTAATTGCACATGTGGCATCTGCGCCGCAGGTAGCAAAAGATGTTCGCGCCTCGCTCGTGTGGCTGCACCCCGACGCATTAAAAGTCGGCAAGACATACTTGTTGAAACATACGACGCAAACAATCAAAGCCCGCGTCAGCGTGATTGAGCACAAGATAGATATCGAAACTCTGGCTCAGCAACGAGCCACGCATCTCGATATGAACGAGATTGGTGTCGTGCTGATCGAGGCTACTCGCGCTCTGATCTTCGATCCTTATCGGCAAAACCGCAGCACCGGAAGTTTCATCTTGATTGATCCCGCGACCCACGCCACCGTCGGTGCAGGAATGATCGCGAGTGCCGTTGAGTCAAACAAGTGCGGAATTGCCCATTCCTCCGCGGTCATTTCAGTGGGCAATCGGTCAGAGTTAGCGAATCAGTTGGAAGCAGAACTGCTCGCCCGCAAAGTGCCGGTAGTTCGAACCCGCGTACAGGATCCTGCGGTGTGGCGAGCACTGCTGAACGCCAGCGTTGTGACGATCGTGGAGTCGAGGGACATGGCGGCCATTTCTCTGGCGCAGTTCAATGAGGCTCATTCCGCGCTCGTGTACGCATCAGTGCTGGAGGAATCGGAAGAGCTAATCTCAACTCAGCAAGAAATCGTAAACCTGATCATAAGGTCGCTATCGGAAAGGCAAATGATTTCGAGAGTCGATGGAGAGTACGAGATATGACCGTCGAGAGCCTGACTGCCCACGTGAGTTCCAGAACTCTGAAAGAGAAAATTGAGGCGGCCCAGCGTCTTGTTCGCGAGCAACTGCAGGATGCAACGAGTGACGCCTGCGTCACCAGCAGTTTCCAGGCGGAAGATGTTGTTGTCCTGCATCTCGCGACCCGGGTCTTTCCTGAGATCCCCGTGCTCTTTCTCGATACGGGATACCACTTTGCCGAGACCTACGAATACCGTGACCGTCTGGCACGCGAGTGGAATTTGAATCTGGAAAATCTGTTGCCGCGTCTTACCGTCGCCGAACAGGAATCTCAATTCGGCATCTTGAATCAAAGCGCACCCGACAAGTGCTGCGGCATGCGAAAAGTCGAGCCTCTCTTTGCGGGTCTTGAACGGTTTTCGATTTGGTTCACCGGCCTTCGCCGCGAGCAATCGAAGACGAGGGCAGATCTGAAAACGGTAGACGCGTTTACGTTGCCGACCGGCAAGCAGTTACGCAAAGTCAGTCCACTCGCTGACTGGACAACACGCGATGTATGGCAGTACGCGGCGGAAAATGGAATCCC
Organism: uncultured Acidobacteriaceae bacterium; assembly: GCA_963797255.1. GTDB lineage: Bacteria > Acidobacteriota > Terriglobia > Terriglobales > Acidobacteriaceae > JANXZS01. The sequence continues at coordinate 559,389 of CAWCOV010000030.1, read as the reverse complement.
GCTACTGCCGCTTTACGACAAGGGATATTCAAGCATTGGCTGCGAACCGTGCACGAGTCTCCCTCTTGATCCCAACGATCCCCGCTCAGGCAGATGGGCTGGGCGCAAGACGGAATGTGGCATTCATATTCAACCGGCTTAATGGCCTAAGGCTGTTCTTATGGAATACGCGATCGGGTTTCTGATTGCATTTGTGATGGCGATTACCGGGGTGGGCGCAGGCAGCATAACGGCGCCGCTGCTCCTGCTGTTCCTGCACGTTCCGGTCGAAGTCGGAGTGGGGACCGCCCTGGCGTATTCCACGCTCGTAAAGTTGATCGTTGTGCCGATTCAGGTGTGGCGTCGACAAATAAATTATCGAATTCTTGCTTTCATGCTCGTCGGCGGCCTCCCGGGAGTGATCGCTGGATCCATTCTCTTTCGCTACTTCTTTTTGAGGAATTCGCAGAATCTGCTCTACATTGTTCTCGGCCTCATCATTGCAGGCACATCTGCATGGCACATCCTGCGTTACTTCAAGCCGAAGACGCGTGATTCGCAACAGGCAGATCGGCCACGCTCGCTCGCCGCAGCCATGTTGCCAGTAGGGATTGAGGTGGGCTTCTCTTCCTCTGGAGCCGGAGCATTGGGAACCATCGCTCTGCTTGGATTCACGTCTCTGACAACCGCACAGATTGTAGGCACCGATCTGGCATTTGGATTTTTTGTCTCGTTGGCCGGCAGTGGCATTCACATGTTGCATGGCGGCTATGATTCAGCATTGCTCATGAAGCTCGTTTGCGGCGGAACACTGGGAGCCCTCGCTGGAAGCGCCGCCGCGCCTCGCTTGCCCAATCGACAGCTGAGACTTGCGCTCTCCGCGTGGTTGCTTATTCTTGGCCTACAATTTTGCTACAGAGCCGTCGCCGACCAGGTGAAAGTTGCGCCAATTCCAACCGTTCAGTCTTCCCCCTCAACACTCCCCGTAACGGCAAGCATCGTCCCGCGATAGCCTGCCTACTTGCGATCGCGTGTACTCCAAAAGCAACTCGCGCTCTTTATGCTTGCCAAGTACCTGCCCGGTAATCCAAACTCCTCGCTGCACTGCGGTCCAAAACCCAAGAGAATTGTGAAACCCACCGCATTTCGTGGAGGCGGCATGTCTCAACAGCGTTTGGTCAGCGTAAGACAGCTGATCCCGCAGGTCTGCATCACGTTTAGTCTTCTGACCTGTTGCTCGTGTACAGATGTAGTCGCGGTGCAGGAGTTCGCGAGGGCGAGCCGTTCTGTCGGGCGGCAATTCAGGCCACTCGCTAATGGAGGGATCAGTTCTTGCGAAAGAGCAACAAGCTATCTCCTCGAAGGACAAAAAGCGCCCAACTGCGCCTTCTTCAAGGAAATCGAGCCGCCCTTGCTTGCCGTGAACAACGCCCTCTTCTCTTACATAAGCAGTCTAGGAAAGTTGGCGGGGCTGGACACTTCTGGTACTGGCGCATCCCTCACCAATCTTGGCGCAGACCTGAAACAAGCCGATCCTTCCATCAGCGACTCCGCCTTGGCGAAAGCGAATGCTGCAACCGGCCTCGCTGCGGCTCTTGTCAATGTTCTTGCCAGCGGCTATCAGCAAAAAAAGATGATCGGTATCATCGAAAAGGCAAATCCTTCCGTGCAACAAGTTGCCGGTTTTCTGGATGAATACGCAGCCTTCCGATATTCGCAGCAGATTCGCGATGAGGAATCTCGGGAGAGGGCATTCTGCACCCAATGGACAGATCCGGCGGTTCCGGAAGTTCAACGCGAGCCAATTGCCGTAGACCTGCTGAAGCGAAAGTGCTCTGCCGATGCGAAGATTCAAAAACAGAAACTTGCAGCAATAGCGGCATATCAAGAGGCCTTGCGTGCGGTTGCTGCGGCACACCAGCAACTTTACGACGACCGCCACCACTGGAGTGCTTCCGAACTGGTGAAGCAACTGTCGCCAGCGGTCACTGAGATTTCAGAAGCCGCTCAAGCCATGAGCAGAGCCTTTGAAGAGGAACAGTAAATGAAACTAAGTGCGCTGGATTGGCGAAACCTTTCGATGCTTTACCAGGACCTTGCGGACGCTGTCCTGAATTACCGGATGGCAAACAGCAAAACTCTCACGCTTGAGCAGAAGAATTCGCTGAACCTCGCGTTTGGCCAACTACTGAACGCCTCCGAGGGCTTTGCCGATCAGGCGCTCAGCCAGGCACTGGCCGATATCGAGACGTCGGTAAAAAATTTGCAGGTCGCGGCACACGACGCAATCGAAGCGCTGCAGGCCCTCACAAAGCTAAAGGCCGTGCTCGACATTGCAGCTTCGGCTGTAGGCTTGGCGAGCGCGTTACTTGCACCTACACCCGGCACGGTGACCTCGGCTCTCAGTGGCCTGGTGCAGGCTGTTCAGGAAGCCAGGGGCCAGGCGTAGAACCCATGGAATTCACTGGTACATCCAAAATTTTCTGAGTTCACCAAGAGGAGAATCCGATGCATGACCATAGAATTCGAGCATCCAGGTTCGCCATTGCAATCCTATTGTTACTTACGGTCGTAACACTCAACGCTCAGGATAAAGGACAGCCGGCCGCCATCGGGACGTATCGGATTGCGCATGTTTCCACGGATCAGACCTACCTCGATCTGGAAAACTCGCAGGGAGAAGTTCGCAGATTCGCGATTCAGGATGAAGCTGTGCGTGAAACTGCCAAGGGATTCGGGAAGGGCGACCTTGTCCGCGTGGCGTCGAGGCAGTCCGCCGATAACAACTCGCCTGTGGTCACACTTCTCACGGCTGCGCGAGTCACAGTTTCGGTGAGACGCAGAATCACCGTACTCTTCAGCGCGCTGCTTGGCCTTATCGTTCTTACGGTAGCAATTACACGGGCGTCTCCGGCAAAACTTTGCATCGGGCAAGATGGCCTATACAGCAATTCGCAATTTCAACTCGTCGCCTGGTTTACTGCATTAATCGTTAGCTATATTGCCGCAGTATGGTTCAGGTCATGGGACATCCATGACGGTTTCCTCGCGGGCATCAACATCCCGATAAATATTTTACTGCTGTCTGGCGCAAGTGCCCTGACTTTTGGATCCGCCAAGGGAATCACCGCCAACAAAGTAGAGGAGGCGGTGCGGACTACGGGCGTAAATCCAAAATTGCCGAAGGATCAAATCGCGCGATTGTTCTACGACCTCACTCACAACGACCTTGGCGAGTTCGATCTTGGCGATTTCCAGATGGTTGTCATCACGCTGCTGTCGGTCACGATGTACATGCTTCTCGTTTTCACCTTTCTCGGCTCGTTGGAAACCCGCAGGATCGTTTCCCTCCCGGACATCGATACCACGGTTCTGGCGGCGTTCGGGTTGGGACAAGGCGCATACCTGACCAAGAAAGCCTTTGGAACTGCCGCAGGAAGCTAACGAGAGCGTTTCGACCAAGCCCGATCTGCCGACAGTTGGCGATACGGGTAAACTATTAACACTATGAATCAGACCAATCAGCCGCCCCGCGTCGTCGTTAATCAGACGCCGGAATACCGCGAAAGCTATGCGAACAGCGTTCAGGTCCGTGTCAGTGTATGGGATTTCTTTCTTACCTTCGGAACAGCGCACCAGGCAAACCCCGAGGAATTAACGATACAAAATCAGCACGGAGTCTACTTGAGCCCACAACAGGCCAAAGCTTTGTGGAACATGCTGGGACAGAATCTCGAACAATATGAAATGACTTTTGGCAATATCGCATTGGAGCCATTGCCGCAGCCGCATGGCCCCGTACACTGACCTAACTTGCTTTTAGACTGAGTCGTGCTGCGCATGCCCTGGAACCTCGAGCCGCGACTGGACCGTCCACTTCCCCTGTGGATTGTGTTTCCGCTGGTTTTTATTTCCGTCTACATTTCGCACGCGGCGTTGCTTCGGCTTCCTTATTACTGGGACGAAGCAGGCTACTACATCCCGGCCGCCTACGATTTCCTTCGCACCGGCTCGCTGATCCCAACCTCCACGCTCTCGAACGCGCATCCCCCTCTGCCCTCCATCTACCTGGCATTGTGGTGGAAGACATCGGGCTTCTCTCCAGCGGTCACTCGCACCGCGATGTGCATGGTTGCGGCATTCGCACTGCTTGCGGTTTACGGCTTGGCTCTACGGCTGAATGGGCGTATCAGCGTTGCAGTCTGGACCACGATGCTGACTGGCCTCTACCCCATCTGGTTTGCGCAAAGCACTCTGGCGCACGCGGACTTATTCGCGGCGGCAGCCACTTTATGGGCATTCAACTTCGTTCTCGTTCCAAAGCCGACCAGCCGCCAATTATGGGCCGGGATTGTGTTCTTCTCCATCGCAGTGCTGGCGAAAGAGACCGCAATTATTACTCCAGTGGCATTGGCGCTGTACCAGCTATGGATTGCGGCAAAGTCCGAGAAGGAGCAGCGGCTGCGAACTCCCATCTCGGCCGGAATTCTGCTCCTCCCAATAATTCCTCTGGCGATCTGGTACGCCTATCACCGCGCACGAACGGGCTTCACGTTCGGCAATCCCGAATATCTCCGCTATAACGCTACCGCTACACTCACACCTCTTCGCGTGCTCGTAGCGTTTGGCCACAGGGTTCTGCACCTCACTGCACACATGAACCTCTTCGTCCCCGTGCTTTGCATGGTGGCGGCCATGTTGCTCGATCCCCTTCACGATCATGAAGGCGTGCGTCCCCGCATCCCAACCGCATCGCAGGCGAAGATATACATCGTTCTTCTGGCGAACGCGATCGGCTTTTCTGTGCTGGGAGGAGCACTGCTCACTCGCTATCTTTTGCCAATGTACCCGCTGGTAATCCTGATCGCAGTCTCCACCATTCATCGGCGGGTACGGTTTTGGCACGCTCTCTGTGCGCTCAGCGCAGCGGCATTCATCCTGGGAATATTCATTAATCCGCCATATCGGTTCGCGCCTGAAGATAACCTCGCATACCGCGATGTGATTCTGCTGCACCAGCAGGCAGTGCGACAGATTGCACTGCATGAACCCAACGCCACTGTGCTAAGTGCATGGCCAAGCAGCGACGAACTCAGCAAGCCTGAGCTTGGATACATCCGCCGCCCCGTCCGCACCATCGATATCGACAACTTTTCGGCTACGGAACTGACCAAGGCGTCAACGCGGGCCAACGAATATTCTGCGGCACTTGTATTCTCGACGAAATACGATCCGCCGCAATTGCCGTTCAGCCTCGGGCCAAAGAATCAAGCACTCGACGAACGGTACTTCGGCTTTCACCAGGACCTGACGCCGACGGAGATTGCCCGCACTCTTGGCGGCACAGTCACCTGGCACGCCGAACGCGGGGGCCAATGGGCTGCCGTACTTAATTTTGATCGCCCACCTAATCCGTAGTCGCGAATCTGAGCCTTACCCTTGCCACGCGAACTATAATCACCTCAACGTGAGGCCATCCTTTTCAGTTCGCTGCACTCTTTCCTTCTTGCTGGCCATCGTAGTGTGTGTGACTGCGCCTGCCCAATCGACGCCCGCAGGTACTCCTCGCAATGGCCATCTCGTACTGGTAATGCCATTCGAGAACTTGACTACGCAATCAAGCCTTGACTGGATCAGTGAATCGGTACCGGAGGTGCTGAACCAACGGCTCTCTTCTGCGGGATTTCTTCCAATCAATCGCTCGGACCGTTTGTATGCACTCGATCACCTGGGCCTGCCCCTCACGTTTCGCCCCTCGCGCGCCAGCACTGTGCGGCTCGCCCAGACTCTGGATGCGGATTACGTGATCTATGGTTCTTACAGCCTGCAGGGAAACACTCTGAAGCTTGCGGCTCATATTATGGATGTCGGAGCCCTGAAGATTGGTCCTCAGATCGACCACGAGGCCGAACTACCGCACCTGATCGATATGCTGAATAGCGTGGCTTGGCGTATTGTGCGCCGCCTCGATCCCAGCTATTCCGTCGCGGAGCAAACCTTCGTTGCCGCTAACGCCAATATCCGCCTCGACGCCTTCGAAAATTACATTCGCGGACTGGTGGAAGATGAGGATCTCGAACGCATCAAGCACCTGAAAGAAGCTGTCAGGCTAAGCCCGGACTTTTATGCAGCATGGCTCGCTCTGGGCAGGGCGTACTTCGCTCACCAGGATTACGAATTGGCTGCCACCACTCTCGGCAAACTGCCAAAAAATGATTCGCACGCGCTGGAAGCGCAGTTCTATCGAGGCCTAGCGCTGTTTTACATCGGCAACTACGTCAAAGCGGAGGACGCGTTCGCTTTTGTCGCCACCATGCTGCCCCTTCCCGAGGTCGTAAATAATCAAGGTGTGGCAGCCAGCAGGCACGGGCGCGACGGCTCGCCGCAATTCCAGCAGGCCATTACCGTCGATCCCAAAGACCCGGATTATCACTTCAACCTTGCGGTAAGCCTTCGCCGGAAAGGCGACACGACTGGTGCCGCACGCGAGATTGATCTCGCGCTCAAGCTACGTCCCAACGACTCGGAATTACAAGCTTTTGCCGCGCTCCTCAAGAATGGCCCGGTAAGAGTCTCTACGGTGAAACCCTATCCTGGAGCACCCGAGCCCGATCCACCGTCGGAGCCCATGGAACGCGTGAAGCGTGGATATAACGAAGCGTCATTTCGCCAGGCCGCATTCGAACTCGAGCAAGTGGAAGAAATGCAGTTGGCTGCGCTTTCCCCTCCCGAACGCGCCAAGGCCCACGTAAAGCAAGGAAATGTGTATTTGAACCGCGGCTTCATCCTGGAGGCGGAACGCCAGTTCCAGGATGCTGTGCAGTCCGATCCCAATAGCTCCTCTGCCCATGCAGGACTAGCGGAAGTTCGCGAACGAACTGGGGAGCCGGATGCCGCAAGACAAGAGGCACAGAAATCAATCACGCTACAACCCAACGTTTCGGCGTACCTTGTACTGGGCAGACTAAATCTCGCAGCAAACAATCTTACGGAATCGGCTGCGGATGTGAATGATGCCCTGAAGCTTGAACCCTCGAATGCCAACGCACGTGGTCTGGCACAGGCACTTGAGTCGAGAGGACAAAAGCTGCCATGAAGAAAACCTATTTGAGCTTGTCTTTCATCGCTGTAACCGCCCTCTGCGCCATCCTCTTCGCTCCTGTTAAAGCCGCCGCAGACAAATCCAGTGCGCCGCAAGTTGTGCTGTTGCAACTGCATGACACGATTCAGCCCATCAGCGATGAATACCTCTGCCGGGGCTTGAAGCAGGCCGCCGACTCGCATGCGCAGGCGATCATCATTGAACTCGACACGCCCGGCGGATTACTTGACTCCACTCGAGATATGGTCCGGCAAATCCTCGACTCCACAGTTCCAGTCGTCGTATTTGTGGGACCGTCCGGAAGCCGCGCAGGTTCAGCAGGATTTTTCCTGCTGGAAGCCGCCGACGTCGCGGTAATGGCTCCCGGCACCAATGCAGGGGCGTCTCATCCGGTTGTCGAAGTTGGCAAACTCGATCCGATCATGAAGCAGAAGATCGAGAACGACACCTCTGCTTTCCTCCGCTCGTACGTGACGCAGCGCAAGCGCAACGCCGAAGCAGCAAATCAGGCCGTCATGGAGTCAAAATCCTACACCGCCGAAGAAGCTAAAGAATTGAACCTGATCGACCTTATCGTCAGTAATACCGATGAACTAATGCGGGCACTCGATGGTCGAACCGTTACTCGCTTTAATGGGCAGACGGTGACGCTGCACACACAGGGCGCAGCCGTTCTTACGGTTCTTCCCACTCTGCGGGAGAAAATTCTCGACCGTCTGATGGATCCAAACCTTGCGCTCCTGATACTCGTTGTCGGGGCGCTGTTGATCTATCTGGAATTCAACACCCCGGGCACGATCGTCCCCGGCGCGCTGGGAACACTACTCGTGTTGCTCGCGCTCTTCGCGCTGAACCTTCTCCCAGTCCGCTACACTGCTGTCTTGCTTATCCTTGCAGCTTTTGCGCTGCTCCTGCTCGAAGCGAAATTCGCCAGCCACGGAGTGCTAGCGTCCGTCGGAATACTTTCCCTGATCTTTGGAGCAATCACGCTGGTTGCGGCTCCCATTCCGGAATTGCGGGTGCATCCCGCAACCGCGATCGCCATGGGTTTTGCCTTTGGGTTGATTACCGTTTTCCTAGTTAGGTTGGCGATTCGTGCACGTCGCCGCAAGTCGCGAACGGGCGTTGACGCGCTCCTCGGCGAAATTGGAGTTGCAATGCAACCACTTGCCCCAGATGGACAGATCCTGGTGCATGGAGAACTCTGGAAATCGGAAAGTGTTGATCCCATTGCAAAGGGTGAGCGCGTCCTCGTCCGAGGGGTGCGGAATCTTACGCTGTTAGTGGAGCGGATTCCCTCCCCTGAACGTAGCAGCGTTTCGCCCCATATTGGATGACCCGCTGGGATACAATCCCTGCTGAGCGAGGCTCAGCTTATGGAAGGCATTGGAATCCCCGGTCTTATCGTCATCGCCGTAGTCATTCTTTACTTGTTGAATTCCATCAAGATACTTAGAGAGTATGAGCGAGGCGTGATATTTCGGCTTGGCCGAGTTTTGCCGCAGCCGAAGGGTCCCGGGCTGATTCTGGTTTTCCGGCCGTTCGATTCGATGGTCCGCATCTCCCTCCGACAGGAAGTGCTGGAGGTTCCGCCGCAGGATGTCATCACACGCGACAACGTAACGCTCAAGGTAAATGCGGTCATCACTCTCCGCGTCCTCGATCCTTCGCGGGCTGTGATCGAAGTTGCGAATTACGTTTACCAGACCTCGCAATTTGCGCAGACTACACTCCGCTCCGTGCTGGGAGAAGTGGAACTTGATGAGCTGTTGTCGCATCGAGATACACTCAACCTGCGAATCCAAACGATTATCGATCAGCGAACGGAACCATGGGGCGTAAAGGTCGTAAGCGTGGAAGTGAAGCAAGTTGACTTGCCGGAGTCCATGCTGCGCGCAATGGCCAAACAAGCTGAGGCCGAGCGCGAGAAGCGTTCAAAGGTGATTCACGCTGAGGGCGAATTCGCGGCCGCGCAACGGTTGGTTGAAGCCGCTGACCTTTTGGCAAAGCAGCCCGTAACACTGCAACTGCGTTATCTGCAGACCTTGACTGAAATCGGAGTCGAGAAGAACACAACCATCGTTTTCCCCCTGCCGATCGAGATCATGTCTCTGCTCAACAAATTCACAAGCAGCATTCATAACCCTGCTCACCCTGAGGATCGTGGATGAACTCAATATATGAGGCGGAAGAACGCGAGGAGAGGCAAGAGGCAGAACTAACTCTTGGCACTGGGACCCTGCTGGCCATATTCTTCGGACTGGTAGTTGTATGTGCAGTGTTTTTCGGATTTGGATATTCGATGGGGCGACGCTCCGCCGAGTCCAAAGCTGCGACCCTAGCAGCGTCTCTCCCGGCGGCGGATCCTGTTGCAGCCGCAGCGACGCGTCCTAAACCGTCGGCCGTAGAAGTCCTGCGTACGCAAGTCGACGAACCCGCGGCTACTTCCGATGAAAGTTCTTCGCGCACCGTGGTTGAGGACCAGCCTGCAACTACCCGGGACACTGAGGCCCCGGCACCGGTGGCTGCGCCACAACACACAGCCGTCGTAAAGACGACCCCGAAGCCAGTCGCAACGATTGTGCCGACACCGACACACGTGACTGCAGCTGCGCCGCCTCAAACGGCGAAGCCCGTCGTGAAAGAATCGGCGTCTACATCAACCATGGTTCAGATTGCGGCGGTCTCTCATCCTGAGGATGCCGAAGCCCTGCTGGCAGCGCTCAAGAGACGCGGCTACACGGTAGTTGTGCGCAACGAACCACAGGACAAGCTATTGCATGTTCAGATTGGACCGTTTGCGAGCCGCGCGGATGCGAATGTAATGCGACAGAAACTGCTCGCTGACGGTTATAACGCCATCCTCAAATAGCCGAAGCGGATGACTCAGTGCTTTGCTCAGTCATCCATCCCGGCAAAGCAGAAGCAATCGAAGCCCTGGTGGCAGCCATCAGGGCTTCGCGATTTTTGAAGTCCCGCGGCCAAAGTGGCTTGTGAAAGCGCACATGCGCCACTCCCGGGGTTACCTTCATGCTGCCAACTCGCATCACGCTGTCGGTTCCCCAGATTGATACCGGGACAACCGGCGCTCCGGTGTCCATCGCCAAGTAAAACGGGCCCTTTTTGAAAGGCATTAAACGCCCATCTCTTGACCGAGTACCTTCCACAAAAGTAGTGATGGGCACACCAGATGCGATGAGACGCGACGCTGCGTGAACACTCTCGCGTGCGCTTTCCAATCTTCCCGCACGATCCACTGGAACGAATTCGGCGGCCTTCATTCCCCATCCCAGCAACGGAATCTTCATCAGGGAACGCTTGAGAAAAATGGACGTCCTCCCGGGTAGAGCTCCAACGAGCACCGGCGGATCCATGTTCGAAATGTGATTCGACATGTAAATGCAAGCCTGGTCGGACGGCACCAGCTCACGACCAGCGACATCCACTCGGATACCAACCAATCGAAGTCCGCTGCGCACAATCCAAAGCGCCATGCGCCACAGAGGCATGACATTGCCAGTGAGAAAACGCCAGGGAATCCCGATTACAGCCGCGGGTATCGCTAATATGGAATACCAGAGAAGCAAAATGATTGCTGGAATCATGTACGGATCAAGCTCTTGATACCAGCCTAACAGCAATCCCCTTAAACCACAGGCGCGGCCATTCGGAGCTGTTGTGGAAGCTTTTCATAGATGCCACCGAAGCCGCCGTTCGACAGGATCGCCACTACATCTCCCGACTTCATTCGCGGCGCAGTCGAATTTACAATCGCGTCGGCATCTTCGTGCATCTCTGCCGCACGCCCCTCGGCGCGCAGACGCTTGATAACAACTTCAGGATGAAGCCGCTCGCTCGGCGGAATGCTCTCAAGTTTGAAGATTTGCGCCAGCACAACCTGATCGGCAAGCATCAGACTTTCGACTAATTCTCGCTCGAAAACATTGCGGCGAAGTGTGTTTGAGCGCGGCTCCAGAATCGCCCAAAGTCTTTGTCCCGGATACATCGCGCGTAAGGCCTTCAGTGTCTCGCGTATTGCAGTGGGATGATGCGCGAAGTCGTCGATGATCGTGATCCCATTCACTTCGGCGCGGATTTCCAGCCGTCGCTTGACGCTGGCAAACGTCTCGACCGCCAGGCGAATGGATTCAACATCAATTCCCTGCCCTGCCGCCAACGCCGCGGCCGCGCTGGCGTTCAGCGCATTGTGTTCCCCCGCCATGCCAAGTGACAGTTCAGCCCACGGCTCACCATTCCGCATCAATTTCCAATGCGTCCGGCCATCATGCTGCGTCAACTCCGTTAGGCACCACATTGAGTCCGCCTGAAATCCATAACGCTCAACCTGGCAAAATGCCCCAGCAACGCACTCAGTCACATTGTCGCTGGAATCGTATGCAAGAATACGACCGCGTCCCGGAACAAGATTCACCAACCGCTTGAATGCGATCTTCACCGCCTCCAGATCACGATAGATATCAGCATGATCAAATTCCACGTGGGTCAGAATCAACGCGTCAGGAAAGTAGTGCATGAACTTCGGACCCTTGTCGAAGAATGCCGTGTCGTACTCATCGCCCTCGATCACAAAGGGTCGAGTGGGACGCAGTTGAAAACTGGTGTGAAAGTTTTCGGCCACTCCGCCGATAAGAAAAGATGGCTCAAGTTCCGGCCTCTTCTGCGACGCGACCTCGTAGATCCACGCCAACATGCTGGTCGTCGTCGTCTTGCCATGCGTGCCGGATACCACGAGGGATTCTCGTCCCTCAAGAAAATGCTCATGAACACAGGCCGCCAACGACGCAAAGGGTATGCGCTCATTGAGAACGTATTCAATCTCGGCATTTCCACGCGAAAGCGCATTTCCTACGATCACAAGATCAGGCCGGCTTCTCAGGTTCTCCGCCGAATACGGCTGCATGACAGGAATCCCGAGGCCAGAGAGCATGTCGCTCATCGGCGGATAAACCGCGGCATCAGAGCCGGTCACCCGATGTCCCTGTAGCTGTAACATTCCAGCCAGCGATGCCATCGCGGTTCCGCAAATTCCAATCAGGTGTATGTGTTTTTGTTCAGCGCGTGTTGATGTCGACATTCCGTTTAGACGTGCACAGCCGGCTCCAACATCTGCAGCATCGGCTCTCCTTCCAGATTCAGTTCCGCTCTTATGCCCAGCGGTAAGGTTACATTTGCATGCGAGACGTGTCCGGAACGAAGGCCCATAACGATCGGAACATCTAGATCCTCAAGCACTCGCAATATCACGTCGTCCAGCAGCCTGGAGTCAGATGCGTGAGAAACACAGTCCAGCATTTCTCCGAAAATCACTCCGACGACTCCATCTAATTTTCCACCCAACAGCATTTGCCGCAACATGCGATCCACCTGGTATGGCTTGGCCGCCACGTCTTCAAGAAATAGGAGCTTCCCTTCTGTTTGCGGAGCATACGGGGTTCCCATCGCGGCAGCCAGGATGCTTAGGCAACCACCATATAAAACGCCGCTAGCTTTGCCCGGACGCAGTGTTCGCAATCCTTCGGGCGCACCGTAAGCGACACACTCACCGGCGAGAACTCCGTTCAGGATCGAGCGGTCAACACCATTCTCGCGCGCAAAGTCACCCGACAGCATTGGGCCCTGAAAACCCACCAGGCCGGCCTGATCAAGCATCCATGTTTGCAACGTTGTCAGGTCGCTATATCCCAATAATGGTTTCGGATTCGCTCGAACAAGATCCAAATCCAGACCATCGAGCAGGTAGTTCGATCCATAGCCGCCACGGCTGCAAACGATGCCAACTACTTCAGGATCGGCAAATGCCGCATGCAAATCCGCCAGGCGCTCTTCAGCACTTCCTGCGAAATACGGCGCCATTCTCGATAAGAGATGTTCGCCGCGTTTCACCCTGTAGCCGCATTCCTCAAGCACTGCAATGGCGCGTTCTACTTTCTCTATCTGGGGATAGCTAGCGGGCGAAATTAGAGCCAAGGTCGACCCCGGCAGCACTGCGCGAGGCTTAAGTAGCGGCACGGCATTCATCGCCATCTACCAGGCTTCTCCAATGGCCACCAGGTCGGCAGGGCCCGTAAGAAGCATCTCGGACGACGAGTCGTTCCACTCCACCTGCTGTGGTCCGCCGGGAGCACGCACACTGATCTTCCGGCCTACTCCGCGAAAAGTCATTGCTGCTGCAGAACTCGCGCAGGTGCCAGTGCCGGATGATGTGGTTGGACCAACGCCACGTTCAAAGATACGGATCTCGATTTCGTTTTCATTGAGCACTCGTACAAACTCAACGTTCGTCTGATGAGGAAAGTCGGTATGGTGACAAATCTCTTCGCCAAGATGCTGCCAGGTGCGGCCATCGACTGAGAAATCGCGGGTGTCTACGAAGATTACAAAATGTGGATTGCCAGTCGAAACCACGCTGCCCGGGATTCTTTGCCGCGTCCGCAGCATAACGGTGTGCTCTTCAATCGAAGGAACACCCATGCGAGAAGCTATTTGATAATGAGAATCTTCAACATTGATAATCCAGCACTCGCGTACACCCGCGTCCGTCTGAATTCTGACCGACTCTCCTGATTTCATACCTTTGCTGTGCGCCATCCATGCGGCAACGCACCTTGTTCCATTCCCAGAAATCTCCGCGATGGACCCATCAGCGTTATAAAGCACGATGGTTCCATGGCGCTCCCCTGTCCATTCAAAATATTCGACGCCATCCGCGCCAACACCTGTGTTGCGCGCACACAACCGCTTCGCTTCTTCCCGCCTGGCGGATGGATCAACGTGGCGGCCCTCAACAATAAGAAAATCGTTGCCGCAGGCCTGTGCCTTGCAGTATGGAATCACTCTTCCTCCGGATCGCGGAATGTCAGCACTGCGTCTATCGACTTTTTTTCGCGGAGGCAGTCAAGCAGCGCGATATGCTGCTTATGTGTTGCGATAACGGAAAAAGAGATTCGCTGGATCTGATCGAATATGTCCTGCTGCACGTCGACCAATCTTCTTTTCGCGAGATCCATGGCATCGAGCACTTCTCCCATCATGTGCTTGTTTTCTGTGCCGCGAACCTCGTAGACAAGCGGATAAATCTTAAGATTCAGGCGCGTTTCAATCAATACAACAGACTCCAATGCAATCAGCACAACTCCCGTTGCCAATATGGCTGGAAGAAAAAGTCCGGCGCCGCACGCCATTCCGATCGCCGCAACGACGAATACTGTCGCCGCGCTGGTCAGGCCGCTTACACGATTGCGATTGTGCAGGATCAGCCCTGCTCCCAAAAAACCAATCCCCTGAACAATATTCGCGGCGACGCGTCCCTTGTCTGGATTCGAAGACCCGGCCAGCACAGCGGATAAAAATGTGAACAATGCGCAGCCGAAACAAATCAAAAGATTGGTGCGTAATCCGGACGGCTTATGACGTATCTCTCGATCAAAGCCAATGATCGCGCCCAGCAAGGACGCAACCAACAAACGTGAAGTGACGCCCGCGGCAAGCCCGAATTGTTCAAGCTGGGGGAAATTGAAGCCCGGTGCGGTTTGTACGACGTCGATCATTTACGGCATCCCATTCAGCGTGATGCTATCACTGCTCGGGGGCAGATGGCGCTCTGGGCGTACCCACTTGGGAACGATAGATGCGCGCACAAGGCTGGCCGGTGGAACATATGACGCTCAGCAACTCAAGCTCTTCCGGATGCTGCGCTACAGCCTTTGAAACAACATCCCCGTCGGTTGCGACTACCCAGCGCACACTCTCGGCCGGTTTCTCCAACGCGGGAGTGAAGCGATAGTAATCCGTTTCATTAATCGTCCGCCGCAGGGGGATCGCCGCCTGTTGCAACGCTCCCACATGTTCCGAGGTATACATCAGGATCAGTCCATCTGACGGCAGTCCGCGCAGCGCGTTCGCGAGGGCCCCCTCGAAAGGAACGCGAGTACGGGAATTTGCAATGGCTTCCTGCAATACGACGGGCCGTGCGCGCATTAAAACTACCGAATTCCACACCACCAGCAGCATTGCGACGGCGAAGAGCGGCCTTAAAAATCGCGGGAAGCCCGCTTTGACCCAGTCCATGACCCCGCCAACTGCGAAGGCCAGGAACAGCGCAAATGCAGGAAGCATTTCCATCCCGTAGCGCGTGTTGTACCAGGAAAATGGCCACCACACCGGTACAAAGATCGGCACCGAACCGTAGGCGATCGAGTAGGCATAAAACGGAAGCGGTATCCACAATAGAAGGGCGGCGTAGATAGCCTTGGAGCGATTTTCGTAGACCGCCAGCAGCGTCCCGATAGCGCAAAGCCAAACCAGCCGCTTTCCGAAACGGACCGGTATTACTCCCAGCTCTGCTGCTTTCAAAAAATGCAGCGCCGCAACCCGCATACTGTGCCATCCGGGATAGTGTGGACCGCCCGGGGTCGCCGTGCGAAGTTCAATAGCTTTGGCTGAATATGGTCCGCGCAAAAAATCCAGCGGATCGCCAAACTGCCTTGCGTTATAAGCGCACCACAGGGCCGGAGCCGTCGCCAGCATTACCGTGAACAACAGAAACATGCCGACAACAGGTTCCCGAAGAGCCCGATGCCTCCACAAAGACAGCGCAACTACCAGCCACGCAAAACTGGCATAGATCCATCCGTCGTAGCGCGTAAACAGAGCTGCCACAAGCACCAGGCCAGCCGCAATCAGCACCCGCCCTTCGCCTTTTGCCGGTTTTTCCCGCAACTGCATGCAGAATTGCGCGATCAGTAACGCAGACCAGATCATCTCCGCAAGAAACAACGGCTCTGTCATGGCCGTCGACTGCATGTAAAGAAGTCCGGGATTCAGCGCATAGAACGCCAGGGCAAAAGTGGAAGCCAGTGGCGAAAGCCAGATCCGGGCGAGTCGATAGAGTCCAACGCAACCCGCAACATAACAGGCCATGGAGGGAAACGCGCCCGCTACCCCGCTCTGCCACCAATCCATCCGCTGCACAAACGGGATCAGCAGAATGTGGGGCAGCGGTAGCCAGACGGATCCAAGTTGGCGGAAGCCGGGATTCATCGAGTCAAAGACTCGGCGGGCAATATGCAGATGCGCTACGGCATCGCCATAAAGCAGCAGCAGATTGTGTTGCAGGCAATACGAAAACGCAAGCAGGGAGAGCACCGTTGTTGCCGCGAAAACCAGCAACCATTCCTGACGCAACTGGCGCTGCTCTCCCTCGCTGCTATTCAATGTGGCTGAGTCCTCGGAACAGTTCGAAGCGCTGGTCGATTTCGCCACGATCGAGAGCCTGTAAGCGTTCCGTTCCGAATTTCTCCACTGCAAACGAACCCATTACACCGCCGTAGAACATGGCGCGTTTGAAAACGAGCGGCGTGAGTTCCGGCTGCGAAGCAAGATAACCAAAGAATCCTCCGGCAAATGAGTCTCCCGCACCAGTAGGATCCACCACCTCTGCCAGCGGCATTGCGGGAGCGCGAAACGGCAGCGTAACCATTTCAGCTCCATCCGAGAAGGACTTATCACCGAAAAATGCCGTAGCTCCGTATTCGCCATGTTTGACGATCAGCGTCTTTGGACCCATCTTGAGAATTTCACGGGACGCACTCAGCAGGTTATCGTTGTTCGCCAGCATGCGCGCTTCCTTGTCGTTGATGAGTAGCGCGTCCAGCCCCTTGAGCACGCGGGCAAGCTTCTCGCGATGGCCCGTAATCCAATAGTTCATCGTGTCGCCACAAACCATGCGTACTCTCGACATCTGGCTGCGGACTTTCTCCTGCAATACAGGATCGATGTTTGCCAAAAACAGATATTCGCTGTCTTCATAAGCGGCGGGAATCTTGGGAGAGAACGTTTCGAACACATTCAGTTCAGTGTTCAGCGTCTGCGCCTCATTCAAGTTTTCGAGGTACGATCCCGCCCAGTGGAAGCTCTTGCCGTCCGCTCTCTCCAGCCCTTGCGTATCCACTCCGCGCTTGGTGAGTACCGCTTCGTTCTCGGCGGAAAAATCCTCACCCACCACCGCAATCACGCGAACGTCGGTGAAGTAGCTCGCAGCGAGCGAGAAATAAGTGGCTGCACCACCAAGGCAGTTCTCAACCTTGCCGTGCGGGGTTTCAATGGTGTCGAACGCAACACTTCCTACGACGAGAATTGCCATGTGTTCTCCGGTCTATGTGTTTGGGGATAGATATTTGCCGAGGATCAAATCGAGCTTTTCACGGGTTGCGGCGGGAACAGCGCTCGGCTGGGTCAGAATGGCGAACTTTAGCGCAGTAGGGCAGGCGCAGTTTCTCTCCCTGGGCATTGCTGCGACGGCGGCTCTCACCACCTTGGCTGCGTTGGCTGCGTTCTGATTGAGCACCGCGATAATCTGATCCACCGTCACTGCATCATGCGATTCGTGCCAGCAATCGTAGTCAGTCACCATGGCCATCGTTGCATAGCAAATCTCCGCTTCGCGAGCCAGCTTGGCTTCCTGCAGATTTGTCATGCCGATCACGTCAGCACCCCAGCTGCGGTAAAGGTTTGACTCGGCCCGGGTGGAAAACTGCGGCCCTTCCATGCATACGTACGTGCCCCTCGTTTTACCCACCACGCCTGAAGATTCACAGCCGGAAACAATGGCCGCAGCGACGGTGCCGCAAACAGGGTCACCGAAGGCGACGTGCCCTACAATTCCTTCGCCGAAAAAAGTGGACTCGCGATGAAACGTGCGGTCAATGAATTGATCTGGCACCACGAAGTCCGTGGGCTTGTGCTCTTCCTTGAGCGATCCCACCGCGGAGACGGAAAGAATCCGCTCCACTCCGAGCTTCTTCATGGCGTAGATATTGGCTCTGAAGTTCAACTCGGACGGCAGCAGGCGATGTCCCCGGCCATGTCTCGCCAGGAATGCAACCTTGCGCCCATCCAGTTCGCCCAGCACGAAAGCGTCCGATGGCTCACCGAACGGCGTGCTTACCTTTTCTTCTCGAGTGGCTGATAAGCCGGGCATGGAATAGAGCCCGCTTCCTCCGATAATTCCGATCTCTGCCTGTTGCAAGACCACACTCCATGGCTTTCCTCTTTTCGAGGAATATGCGGTGAATTCGAACGGATGAACTACTCAAGTATAAACAACGAGAAGAATTCGATATTTAGTGCCGCATCGCCAATTTCATCATCCCGCATGAACTAAGAAAACGCCGCATGGCGGTATTCAGGCCTTGCACCTGCGGTGCTGAGAGAGATGCGGTGCGCTGCAACTCGCTTTGTTGGGCGCCGGTCATCAACAACTCCAGTTTACGCGCCTGCGTCAGCTCAAAGCTCTCGCTTACGAATACCTGTGTTCCATTCACGGCGATCAGCACCGGGCCTTCATTGGTAGTAAAAACCTGCTCGCCGATGCCAGAGCCGCCTTCGCTGCTTCTGCTAACGGAGGAGTACTTGTGATTCACTTCCTTCGCATACATGGTGGCAAAGGCCTGCGCAGCCAGTTCCGTGCGCCAGTTGGAAAGGTACAGAAGACTTAAAGAAGCGGTCGACGATTTTTCCTGCGGAGTTTTGGCGCTCTTCTTCTGCAGCGCGTAGTAGATTCCGCCTGCCCATTCCGGCGTGAGCGATTTTGAAATCTCTCTCCCGCCAAAAAGCTCGGTCAAGATTCCGACGTCGAGTTGGCCCATGACTCCGATGTCATACGGCTCATATTCAGCGCCCAGCAATTCGTGGGTATCCGGCATACGTAGCAGCGGAGCTTTTTTTTCTTGCTCATAAAACTTGGGATTTATAACCTCGTAGCTCGTCGAGGGGGGACGATCCAGTACACCGGCATACGCTGCTTCCGCACCTTTGTCCTTGAGGAGAGCGAGTTCAAAGCGCAACCCGTCTTTGTAGGGGAACAACAACGACTGCTGCAGAAGCAGCGGTGCACGCCCTAAAACGGGCGATCCCGATGCGTCCCCCATCGAATCGATCTGGTCTTCCACTTCTTCCCCGGAGGTCAGAAGTGATCTGCCAGTCGGCTTTAATTCGTAATCAAGGAACACGGCCATGGCCTGGCCTTCGAGAGCTGCATCGCGTGCCGTGTCTGCCTCATCCACTGCGAGATGTTCATTGTCCTCGGTAACGTTGTGGGGCACGGAATTGGGCGTCTTCGACTCGAACTTTTCCAGGTCCACATGCTGGTCCTGTAAGGCATGAGTTAACTCGTGCGCAAGCACGGATTTCTGCTGGTCAGGCTCAATCCAGTCCAGCAGGTTCACGGTCTTAGATTTGTTGTCGTAATAGCCGGCGATTTGTTCCTTCAGCAGGCTGACCAGGAAGGGCCCAAGCTGAAAATCATGATCCAGGAGGCCGAACTTCTTAAGAACGATCTCGCCTCGCTCCATACGCTTTGCATCTTCATCATTCTTAAGCTTTTCCAGAATGTACTGCTCAACCTCTTCACGGGTGGTCAGGCGTCGTTTTACCTTGCTCTTAATCGGCAACTTACTGTCTTCAGATGAGAATTGCAGGATTTCATCGACGGATTTGAACAGTTCCTTAGCCTGTTCTGGCGTAATCCTCGTTTCCGGCACCGGGGCGGGCTTTGGCGGCACATCTGTTGGGGGCTGCTTAACCTGTGCGCCATTCGATGGAGGTGCTGCGGGAGACTGAGCCGAGGCAGACAAAGCCGTGTTGCTGAGAACTACTCCGACTAAAATTGCGCCCGTGAAGGCGCCAACTTCCTTCCAATTCATCCGAAAACCTTCCTAACCCGGTTCTGCGCCCTGAGACTGCTGCAAGGCTATAATTTAGCTGTAATTCCTGTTATGAGCGAATCCACGCCCAATTTCACCGAAGTCCCGACAGCTGAGGCCTTTAAGACTCCGAAAGCTACGCTGTTAGCTGCACTTCTAGTCGCCGAGACGCCAAATTTGGCTGTTTGCGGCCACGAAGGCACCATAACGCCTCGTTTCTTTGACGAATCTCGTGACAAAGCGGGGTCCGAACTTGGCGACTTACTCACCTCGGCGGCTGCTGTGGATTTTGGGTGGCTTGCCCGGATCGCGGCGAAGGGAGAAGATCGGACGCGCTGGCTCGCTGGGATGACCACCAACGCGGTCCAAACCCTTGAGGTGGGTCAGGGGAACTACAACCTGGTGCTGAACGCACAGGGGCGCATCCAGGGCGATCTATATGCCTTCAGGGAGCGGGATCGGATCGTTCTGGAGACGACCGCCGCGCAAGTAGACCGGCTCTTCCAGCACCTGGATCATTTCATCATCATGGATGACGTCGAGCTCGAGCGCGTAGCTGGCGTGACAGCTGTGGGAGTGGTAGGCCCCAAGGCTCCGCAAATCTTCGCGAAACTCGGCATCGACGCCAGCCAACTCGTTCCGATGCAGCAACTTCAATCGATCTTGAACGGATTGCCGGTCACGATTGTGCGGTCCTACAGCGTTCTAATTCCTCATTTTGAAATCTGGGTCGAAGAAGGCCGCGTCGCGGAGCTTTGGGGTGCTCTTCTCAGCGCCGGATGCGAGCCCGCGGGCCTAAACGCCCTTGAATCTCTCCGAATTGTCGAGGGTATCCCGGTTTACGGGATCGATATTCAAGAGAAACATCTTGCACAGGAGACATCTCAGACGAGGGCTCTCAATTTCAATAAGGGTTGCTATCTTGGCCAGGAAATCGTGGAACGGATTCGCTCGAGGGCGAATATCCACCGTGTACTTCGCCAATTTGAGCTAAAAGGGCAAATTCCTGCTAGGGGAGCAGAACTCTCCGCGGAGGGAAAGTCCGTGGGTCATCTCTCAAGCGTTGCTGCATTGCAAATTGCGGGCCAGAATCGAACGTTCGCAATAGGCGAGGTCCGCACCGAAGCGCTTGCGAGCCGTTCCGACATCCAATATGACGGGGGAGTGGCCATCCCGCTGGAAACACCACCGGACCTTACACCAGCCTGAGGCGTGCTTCTGCCCGTTTCAGTAAGAATCAATACAAAATTCGCACTTAAGATTGGACACACTACCATGGCTGAAAAAGAGCCTCAGTTCATCGTTACGGACCGTCGCAAGTTCACTTCGGAAGGCGAACGCCGCGAAGGTGTTGAGTGGTCGCCCGAAGAACCCTCAGCGGTCGCGACGGAAGAGGCGGCGAAAGTTGCCGAACCTGCTCCAACCGATAGACCAAGCGAAACCGCAACCGGACCTCGCCTTGTGCCACCTGTCGAGGAGACTGCTGGAGCAGGCGATGAGGAATACGGGAATGAAGAGGGCGGCCCGCCGCCGACAGCGGAGGAAGCTGCTGAGCAACACCTTGCATACAAGGAGTCCTCGCGTGTTCTGGACAACATGTTGCGGGATGCCAACCCGGGCATGGCGGCTACCCAGGAAGCCAATTTCGAACAGCTCGTCCAGTCCATCTACCTGTCGGCGATCGTTCAGATGGGCGGCGCCGCCAAGCCAGGAGAGCAGCCGCGTGTCGATGTCGTTGGAGCCCGCCAGAATGTGGATATTCTTGGGATTCTGGCCGACAAAACGAAGGGCAATCTTACCGAGCGAGAATCCCGCCTGCTGCAGAATGCGCTGTTCGATCTCCGCATGATGTTTCTCGAGCTGACGAACGCGATTGCTGCCCAGGCAGTAAAGCCGCCTACAGGAAAAAAATAGCGAACCCGCAGATTGATCGAAGGACCGGACGACGATGCAGGCAGTCTTGACGATTCTGGGGAGCGGCACTTCCATGGGTGTGCCCACCCTTGGCTGTGACTGCCGCGTCTGCACGTCGCAAGATCCACGCGACCGGCGCACTCGCCCTTCAGTCTCCATCACCTGGGACGATCACTGCATACTGATCGACACCGGTCCTGATTTTCGCGAACAGGCTCTGCGGGAGAACATTCGCGATATTGATGCAATTCTGTATACCCATTCGCATGCCGATCATATCCTCGGCCTCGATGACCTTCGTCCATTGAGTTTTCGCAATCGGCACAAGATACCGCTCTTTGCCGATGAATTAACCGCCAGCACAATTGAGAAGATCTTCGATTACACTTTCGACCCCGATGCCAAGTATCCAAATCGTGCGCGGGTAGAAATGAAACGCATCCATGGGGCAATTGAAATTTCCGGCGTAATTTTTCAGCCGATCCCTCTATTGCATGGGGAGATGCAGGTGAATGGGTTCCGCTTCGGCAACGTCGCTTATCTTACGGATATGAACCACATTCCCGACACGAGTATGCAGATGCTCAAGGATCTCGATGTCGTCATCATCGACGCGCTGCGACACACGCCTCATCCCAGCCATGCCACTCTGTCCGAATCAAAGGAATGGGCAACAAGGTTGGCGCCGCGCATGACTTACTTCACTCACATGTCACACGAGATTTTGCATGCTGAAACAGAAGGCGATCTCGCTGACAACATGCGGCTGGCCTATGATGGCTTGCGCATCCCATTCGAAATATAGCCATGCAAATTATCCGCAACCTCTCCGAAATTCCGCCACGCTTCGGTCCCGCCATAGTCAGCGTCGGCAATTTCGATGGTGTGCATCGCGGACATCGCTGGATTCTTGATCGGGTTATGGAGAGCGCGCGAGAGCGGAACGCTCGCTCGGTAGCACTTACGTTTGAACCTCATCCGATGTGTGTGTTGCGACCGGAAAATGCTCCTAAACTCCTTACCCCGCTTCTCGCGCGTCTTGAGTTGCTCGAAGCAACTGGCATTGATTCGGTAATCGTACTTCCCTTCACGCTGGAACTTGCGAGCATGTCGGCAAGCGAATTTGCAGAGAGTGTGCTTAGAAATTCTGTCGGCGCAGTCGAGGTGCATGAGGGCTCAAACTTCCGATTTGGATATCGCGCCGAGGCCGGTGTTCGCGAATTGACGGACTTGGGAAAACAGTTTGGCTTCGGCGTAAAGGTCTACGAAGCATTGCACCAGCGAGGCATGGTGATCTCAAGCAGTAACGTTCGGTCGCTGATTGCAGCGGGGGATGTAAGCACGGCGCGCAACCTGCTGGGACACCCGTTCTTCGTGCGTTCCTCGTCGGCGCGCGGCAGAGGCATTGGAGGAAAGCTCGTTGTACCAACCGTGAACCTGGCAAAGTATGACGAACTTCTACCTGCCAACGGGGTCTACATTACCTGTTTGAGAATTGGCGACGAGAATTTCGAGTCAGTGACGAATGTCGGAAACCGTCCCACCTTCGGAGAGGATTCCTTCGCGGTAGAAACGCACATTCTCAATTTCAAGCCAGTCGATCTTGAAGAGACGACTCCCCTCGAACTCACGTTCCTCAGTCGCCTCCGCGCAGAAAAGCAGTGGCCATCTCCAGAGGCACTCCGCGAACAAATTATGCGGGACGTCACAAAGGCGAAGCGCTACTTCCACCTGGCGCAACTGGCCAACGCTGAATTTATCGACAACTCTCGCGATAAAGCTTAGAGACTCGATTAATGGATGGGCGCCGGAGCCGGACGCGCGGTGGGCGTTCCGGGCTTTGCTAAACCGGACGGTAGTCTTCCCGAGCTCGACGGAATCTGCGCAACGTTTGCCACGGGTTTCGGCGGAGTTGGCTTGCTTCGATCATCCGATGCGAAGGCCTCGTTATCCTTGCCTGCGATCGCTACCTTCATGAACTGCATCCATATCGGCAACGCGGCATGCGCGCCTGTCTCCTTCTCTCCAAGCGTTTGCCGGTTGTCGTAGCCAACCCAAACGCCACAAGTGATGGATGGAGAGAAACCAAGAAACCATGCATCCGTAAAGTCGTTGGTCGTACCCGTCTTTCCGCCCAGAGGATGATTGAGCGATGCAGCTGCGCCGCCCGTGCCGGCGTGGATTACCTCTTGCAGAAACACCATCATCGTTCGAGCAGTTTTCGTACTCGTCGCTTCAGAAACCTGCGGCAGATCTTCCATTAATGTCAGGCCATCCGCATTCGTCACCTTGCGTAGCAGCCGCGGTTCAATGCGAATACCGTCGTTAGGGAAACTGCTGTACGCAGCCACTTGTTCGTCCAACGTTACTTCAACCGATCCCAGCGCAACGGGGAGGTAGGCGGGGATGTTGCTGGAGATTCCGAAGCGATGGGCGACTTCGATAACGCGCCGAATTCCTACGCGCTCTGCCAGTCGAAGTGCGGGTATATTGCGTGAATCTGCGAAGGCGTGAAGCAAGGAAATTGTGCCGAGATATTTGCCGTCGTAGTTATGCGGCGAATAGGAGCCAAAACTCGCGGGGCTGTCCGAGATGGAATCATCTGGCCGTGCACCTTGCTCAACCGCAGCTGTATAGACATATGGCTTGAAGGATGAACCGGTCTGCCGCTGTGCCTGGGTTGCGCGATTGAATTGCGAGAGATTGAAGTCTCGACCTCCAACCATCGCAAGCACGTCACCGGACGCATTATCCATCGCGAACAGAGAGCCTTCGGTTCCTGAATCCTGTTCGAGCTTGCCGGTTAACGCGCTATTCGCAGGAAGGTCGTCGTTCAGATGCACGTAGATTATGTCGCCGGGACGCAGCAATGTGTCGGCGGTCTTCTCACCCGTCCATGCCCAATCCTCCGGTGACAACACCACCTCACGCGTGCCGATCCGCGCCGTCACTTCGTAGGGCAGCACGCCTGTCACCAGTGCATGCGTGTACGCTCCACCCGCCACCGGCATTACCCAGTCCGGGTGCTTGAAGTCGTCGAGTGAAATGCCGCCTGCGATTGCGTTCAGCAGATGGCCTTTCCAACCGTGACGGCGTTCGTATTCTGCGAGCCCATCCAGCACGGCCATGTTTGCGGTCCTCTGTAAATCAAGATCGAGGGTCGTATAGACACGTAAACCATCTTCGTGGACCTGGTCGGTCCCAAGCTTCTTCTCTAACTCTTTGCGAACCTCTTCCACGAACCACGGCGCGACGGAATTTGGCGGTGCCTGCACGTGGAGACCTAGGGGTTCCGCCTTTGCAGCGCTGGCTTGCGCCGCAGTGATCGCACCATCCTCAAGCATGGCATTGATCACAATATTCCTGCGGCGAAATGCGCGTTCGGGATTCAGGAGTGGCGAATATCCGACGGGACCTTTGGGCAGCCCGGCCAGAAGTGCTGCCTCCGGCACCGTGAGATCCTTGGCATGCTTGCTGAAGTAATACTCGGATGCCGCTTCAAATCCATACATTCCGTGACCAAGATAAATCTGGTTTGCGTAGAGGGTGAAGATCTGTTGCTTGGTGAATGACCTTTCGATTTGAATCGAAAGAAAGACCTCTTGAATTTTTCTGCCAAGCCTTCGTTCGGAAGAGAGAAAGAGATTGCGCGCGAGTTGCATAGTCAAGGTCGACGCACCCTGCGCCCTGTTGCTCGACGTAAGATCGTGATATGCCGCGCCGATTACGCGAAAGACATTGATGCCCCAATGGCTTTCGAAATTCTTGTCCTCAATCGAGATGACTGCCTGCCGAAGTACCGGAGAGAAGTCGTCGTAGTTCACGACCACGCGACGCTCGAGTGCAAATGAGCCGAAGATCCGGCCGTGCACATCGTAGAGATCGGTTGTTGTATTGGGGCGATAGCGCTCAAGTTCATCAATCTGGGGCAGGTCAGTGGAATAGACCATCATGAGCCCGCCCAGCACTCCTACGAGTGCTGCCAACACCACCAGCACGATCATGGCGACGTTGCCCGCAACTTTCTTGCGGCTGCGCCTTACAGCCCTGGCGGGCGGGCGAAAGCGTCTAGGCTGGGTGCCGGTTCCAGGACTAGAAGTAGCTTGGTCAGATGATTTCAAGAGGTGCCCGTGTGAGCTAACCCTTCTTCGCTCGAACCGAAGGAACAAAGCCCGGAGCGGCTTCGCTCTTTCGTCTCAGCCGCACCACGTTATCCTCATCAGGACCCAGAGTCAAAGGTTTACTCTACCGCCGAGGATAGCATGTGGCGGACCCGGAATTGACTCTCTGTTCCGCCCAGGAACCATCAATTCAACTGCGTGCTCAAGCAGCTTTCTGCTTAAGAAGTTCCAGCGCCTTGTTCAGTTGATCGTCAGCTTTGGGAGCTGTGTTGGCAGGTTGCGTTGTATCGTCAGCCTTATCATCCTGATCGAGGTTCGAAGCCACGACAACATTCGGCGTTACAGCTTCGTCCTGAATCTTCTTCCCTGAAGGGGATGCGTACTTGGCGATCGATAGAATTACCGCTGCGCCATCCTGCATCTCTATTGTTTTCTGAACAGAACCTTCGCCAAACGTTCTGTCGCCGACTACATCGCCGCGTTTGCTATCAAGAACCGCGGCCGCTACGATCTCGCCGGGCCCCGCAGTTCCATGATTCACGACAACTACGAGCGGAGCCGCAGTGATGAACTTCGAAGGCTCCGCGCTAAAGGTCTGCTTAGCAAACTTCTGACCTTCCAGCGTCGCGATCGTCCCACTCTGAATAAATGCATTGGCCAGGCGGACTGCCTGTTCCACATCGCCATCCGCAACATCGCGCAGATCAAGGACAACTTTCTTATTACCGTTCTTTGTCATCGTTCGCAGACGCGCGTCGATCTCGTTCACGCGTTCTTTCGACAAAACGCCGGGCTTGAGGTAAAGAATGCTGCTGTTCTCATACTGCTGTTCGCCGAGCGGCGGCGTCACCTGCACGCTGCGCGTCATCGTGAGCTTCTCCGGCTCAGCCTTTCGCGGGCGAACCACGGAGAACGTCACGTTTGTTCCTGGTTTGCCCTCAAGCAGCAAGCGAATCATGGCCAGCGACATCTCACGGGTAGACTGATCGCCGATCGATTCGATAATGTCGCCGTCACCGATCTGTTGTTTTTCTGCAGGACTTCCCTGGATCACCGAGACAACGGTGGCGTATCCAAAGCGCTTGGAGAGGTTGATACCTACTTGCGCCGTGCCCTCAGCCAGGTGCTGCTTGTAGATCTTGTACTCCTCCGGCGTGAGGTAGCTGGAGTTGGCGTCAAGCGACTCAAGCAGTCCGTGCATTGCGCCGTTGGTCACGTTGCCGATGTTGGGGTCTGAAACGTAGTCACTCTGAATCTTCTTGAGAACTTCGCTGTAGACCTCCATCTCTTTGTAAGCGCCGTCTTTCTCAGAGCCCGCGCGCACGCCGCTCGGACCAAAGCCGCCAAGAAAGACAACTACGATGAGCGCCACGGAGATGGCGAGTACAAAATGCCTGAAACCTTTGGACATAGGTAGACTCTCAGCCCCACGGAGGCCGTAACTGAAATGATACCGCACCTTGCTTCCCGCAGCTTACTCCATTCGAGTGGCCTGAGTTTTGCCGCGCGTATCTCATTAGACGCGCTAGGGCTCGTCTCGATAGATACTGATTTTCGCAGTGCCGCCCTCCGATAGCCGGGCTCGGTACATGCCGGAGGTATTGAAACTCCACGCCATCTGGCCGTCCGGAGCTACCGCGATCACGCCGCCATCTCCTTGCATTGCAGTCAGTTGCTTCTGGATGACCTCGTCGGCGGCCGCTTGAAGCGACATATTCTTGTACTGCACCAGCGCACAGATCGTGCGGGCAACCGTCAGCCGAATAAAGTATTCACCTGTCCCTGTGGCTGAAACGGCACAAGACTGATTCGACGCATAGGTACCCGCCCCAATGATAGGGGAGTCTCCCACACGACCCCAGCGCTTTGCTTGGAGGCCACCTGTGGAGGTTCCGGCGGCAACGTTTCCGTTGCGGTCCACAGCGGCTACGCCCACAGTACCGAATTTGTGGGCATCTTGCGGCTCCAGTTGAGAGACTGGGCTCGCCGGTGGAGCAGGGGCTCCCGCCGGACGGGCTGGCACCGGCAACCCCTCTTTTTGAAGTTCCTTAAGCAGACTGTCCCATCGGCGCTCGGTAAAGAAAAAGCTGGGTTCTACCTGCTCCAGCCCGACGTGCGCGGCGAAATCATCGGCGCCCTTCCCTACGAGCATCACTCGGTTGGACTTTTCCATGACATCCCGTGCGAGCGAAATCGGATGCCGGGTACGCGTTACATCAGCGACGGAACCCGCCTTCAGCGTACTGCCATCCATGATGGCGGCGTCCAATTCGTTCTTTCCGTCGGCGGTGAAAACGGCTCCACGGCCGGCGTTGAACAGAGGATCATCTTCGAGCAGCTTGATTGCGGTTTCAACGGCGTCAAGCGACGATCCGCCTTTGTCCAGAATGTCGGCCGCAGCCTGAAGAGCCTTCTGAATACTGCTTCGGTAGGCAGCCTCCATCTGAGAGTCCATCGAACCACGTTCAATGACACCCGCTCCACCGTGCAGAACGACTGCCCACTTATGGGTGGGGATGGTTTGCGCGTTGCCCAGTTGAAAAGCACACATCATCAGAAGCACACATCCCTGTAGACCAAGACTGCGAAAGTCATGCAACATTGTGGTCCCTCAATCGCCTCAGTTGGCTGACGGCTTACGATAAACGACGCCGTTCTTCATGACGAAGCTTACCTTCTGCAACACGCTGATGTCGTCCAGCGGATTTCCTGGCACAGCGACGATGTCCGCGAAATAACCCGCCTTCAGTTTGCCTATCTGATCCTGCCAATCGAGGAGTCGGGCACCGTTCAGGAGATCGGCCTGCAACACCGCCAGCGGCGTCATGCCGTATTGCACCATCAGCACAAATTCCCTCGCCTGCGTTCCGTGCGGGAACGGCCCTACATCGGAGCCGACCGCCATCGGCACACCCGCAGCTGTCTGCAAACGAAATTGTTGAATATGAAATTCCTGAAGGGCCTTCTCCCGCGCGGCATCCTCCGGAGTGCTCGCATGGTCCGCAAAGTATTCCGTGATCGTGAACGTCGGAACAGCGAAGATCTTCTTCTCACGCATCAGCCGCATCGTTTCCTCGCCAAGTTGGTAAGCGTGATCGATCGATGCCACCCCCGCCTGCGCGGCGTAAAGGGTGCCCGGCTCGCCGGTCGCGTGGACGGCGACATGCGTCCCCATTCGTGCCGTCTCTTTCACTGCAGCTTCAAGTTCGGGAAGGGTGTACTGATAGGG
This sequence comes from uncultured Acidobacteriaceae bacterium, assembly GCA_963797255.1. Lineage (GTDB taxonomy): Bacteria > Acidobacteriota > Terriglobia > Terriglobales > Acidobacteriaceae > JANXZS01. The sequence goes on along the minus strand of CAWCOV010000030.1, from coordinate 530,322 downwards.
AGAAACGAACTTCCCCGCCACACTTGCATCTTTCCCAGTCTCGTAAATCTTGATGAAGTCCGCGCCTTCTTTCAGCTGTTGCCGGATAACGTTCACCAGCTCGGCGGAATTATTCGCATACGTTGCGTTAGAGCTGATGTGCTCTTCCGGGTTGTAACGAATGGCATCTTCATGACCACCTACAATGCTGACGGCGTTTCCGCTGACACGCAATCGCGGCCCCGGAATAAGGCCCGCATTGATCGCATTGCGGACAGCGGAATCCGCGGACCCTGCACCTTCCGTGCCCATGTCCCGCTCAGCGGTAAATCCCGCCATCAGATCATCGCGCGCGGCAATCTCGGCCAGGATCGTGCGTTGCGGAACAGACTCCACCACCGTCTGCATGTCTTCCGCGCCGGGATGAAGGAAGAGATGTATGTGCGCATCAATCAGGCCCGGCAGTAGCGTTGTGTCGCCGAGCTCGATCACTTGCACGCCCGGCGGACGCTTTACCGAACTCCCAGCCTCAAGGATGTGCTGCCCCTGGACGAGAACTTCTCCCGGCGTCACGATCTTCCCCGTCTCGATATCCAGAAGGCGGGCAGCGTGGAGGACAACGCTCGCTGGCGAAGCCGGCGGAGGAGCTTGCGCAACTGCCGTAGAAGCAAAGATGAGGAGCAGAGTGATTGCGAATAAAGGCATATACCGTGCCATGCTAGCACTGCTCGGCGCTGAGACCCGCAGAACTAATTCTTGCGGCCGCAGGTTTCGTTCCCCGACCGAATCTTCGTAGCAAAGGAACGCGCCTTCTTGTTGTCAGGCGAAAACCTGAGAAGCCGGTCAAGCGTTTCCAGAGCTTCTGCCTTTTTGCCTTCGTCACAATTCACAATCGCGAGATTCATCCCTGCTGCCAGTTGTACTGGATCGTGCGTAAACACCGTCGCCCACAGATGGATCGCTTCCTCGTAATGATGTTGCTGGGCTTCAATTAGTGCAAGATTGCCGGCGGCAAGCGAGTCGAAGACGTCTGCTCGCAGCGCCTTCCGATATTCCGTCGCAGCATCTCGGGTATCTCCGAATACCTGCTCGAGAAACCCCAACTGATCGTGAAGTTCATGATCCGTGAGTGCGCCATCTTTTTCTTTCTCAGCCTTGCGCAGCAAGGACATTGCCTTGGCGGCATCCTCCTTATCTCCCGATTTGGAAAGTTGCGCATATGCGATGCCGAGGTCACGGTCAGTCGTCGCAAAACCGCCTACGACCAGCAAGGGTCCAGTATCGGCAACTTTTGGTTTTGAAGAGGATGCGTGCTTGACGATGCGATGGTCGGTCACCTGCTCGTGTGCGATGTCGCTGCTGGAGGCCCGTGACATATGGCACTCCACGCAATCAGGATTTTCAGGATGATGACTGTGTACGAAATTTCCCTGGTTGTGGCATTGCAGGCAGCGATTGCGGTAGAAGCTCACGCGCTCAGCGGCAGACGGCGATCCATGTGGATCGTGACATGTTGTACACGTTATCTGGTTTCCGGTTCTCCGCATGCACGCGCTTTCAAGCAAAGCCTCCCATTGGCTGGTCGCGCGTCCACCCGACCCTATTTCGCCGGAACGAACAAAATAAGTGACGCTATCGAAAAGATTATCGCCGGGCCTGAAGTTTGCCAGTTCATATCCCTCGTGGACGACTGCCGTTTGGCCCTCGAGGTGACAGCTTAGGCATATGGAATTCCGTTTTCCAGTTTCCAGCGAATCAAGCTTGAGCATTGACACTTTGCCGCCCGACGCAAGATGTGCATCTGCATCTCCATGACACTTTGTGCATGTGATTCCGCCTGCGGCAAACGGAGCGGATGCATAGTGGTTGCGTGCGTCCGGGAGAGACTCGGCGACCTGCGAAGCGTGACAGTGCAGGCATCCAGGATCGACAGGAAGAGTAAGCGGCATTTCTTCTGCCGACAAGTAATTCGGAGCCATATCCCACACGCCGGTCTTCTCGTACCAGTTGATAGGCGCTTCGAACCAATAGCCTTCCTGCTCGAATAGAAAAGTCTTCCCGCGTTTGCCGGAGCCGATTACGTATTGAAGCTGCTGCCTGCCATGCAGGGCTCGGGATGCGGGAGCGTGTTCGCGATCGTAGCTCAACCACACTCGTTGATCTTCCGCGAATACGCGGTAATGGACGCCTGAAGCCGAGTGCGTAAAATCGGCAGGAAACAAATTCTCGACCGATACTTCGCCACTTGCGTTCGCCATCGGCGTTTCGCGATAACGCTCATAGATTTGTCGGTGGCAGGAAGCACAAGCAAAGTTTGGATCGGTTGCAGAGACTGCTGTCGCAACCCGATCCTTGGCGAAGATCGATCCGCCCGAAGCTGCAAGAAAACCCGCAGCACCGAAAATGAACACAAGGCAAAGAAAACGGAAGGGAGAATGGTCCAGGCGCACCAAAAGCGACTACCTCGCTTCGGCTCTTGACGGGCGACGGCTGGGAAAAGTTGGGAATGCAGACCAGAAAGTGACGAGGTCAACAAAGCTGTGCAGAGGATTTGGTGACAGGCAGGGTTGGCATACCAGCGAATGACGCTCAAGCATCAGCGACACGGAAGCATTTGTGGGGCAGCCGGAAAGATGAATTGTCTATTGGTGGCGGTGGACAGAATCGAACTGTCGACCTACGGGTTATGAGTCCGTCGCTCTAACCATCTGAGCTACACCGCCCAAGCGGAAAACAAAAGGCCGCGGGTGCAGCCAACATCAATGATACGAAGCCGTTTCACATGAGTCAAACTTGCAGCGTTCCGCGCCTGTTTACAGCGGAAGGACGTGATCGATGGCGGCAGAAAGCAAAGCCCCCGATGGATTCCATCAGGGGCTCGCTGGTCAAATCTCTAACGGGTGCCTGAAACCTACCACTTGTATCCCAGACCGGCCACAAGTCCTCTTTGCGTAAACCGGATGTCCAGACGCTCACTGGTGCCATGGATGGCAAGACGGCTTCCCATCTGGTATCCCACGTTGGCTTCCATGCCCTTCCAAAAGTTCATGCCAAAATCGCCTCGGGTCGAAATAAAGTTACCGTATCCGAAGAAGTACATTCCTTTGACGAATCCCTCGACGTAGTACTTGTCAGAATTCCTGATGAACAGATACTTGAATTCCGGCCCTGCCACCGGAATAAAAGCGAAGACTGATCCCTTCGACGAGTATTGCCCCGAGACAGAATTGCCTGTGTTTGGGTCAATAATGATACCTTGCCCATTCAACTTGGTGCTGATGTCCATCATATTGATCTGAATGGGGATGCCCAAGTGTCCGCGCTCATTCCTCATGATGTCGTATTGATATGCAGGCGCCCAGACCTGGTTCGTTATCTCCGCATTGACAACAGAGCCAGTTTTGTAGGTTACGCCGCGAAACGTAATATCCCCAGTGATCGCTCGTGACTTATCCTGCGTATATCGCGTTGCCGCGAAGATGAAATGCTGTTTGTGCGTGAACTTCCAGTCAGCAATGAAGTCGTAGGTCCCCAGGGTGTCAAATCCGAATTCCTTGTCGAAATCAATCGGTCGATTGGCAACGGAATCATTGCCTTTTATTGTGATCGAAGGAGTATCCCGCCAATAATCGCCCTGAATCTTGAACTTGTATGGGTCGCCGTCGGTCTGAGGCTTTTTATCAGCAGCATTCAAGACCGGAAGAACGCCGAATGCCACGAGCAAAATTAAACAGAACTTAAACGTCACAGAAGGGGGCAGATGCAAAGTCTTCAAAAGGATATCCTCCTCTACAGGTTACAACATGCCCAATTGATATGTACACGACAGAGTAAGAGTTATGGACCTGCAAAATTGCTAGGAAGCCAGCCTCATATATCAGTGTCGATAGATGAGAATAAACTCTCATTCAAGTTTCCAACGATCCAACAAAGTTACCGTTGTTTTTGACAGCTTACTTTCTAAGTTCTTAAAAAGGAAAAGCAGCAATGGTGCACAGCGTAAATCGAGTCCTCGGTGTAATCCCCGCAAGGCTTGCATCTACTCGCCTTCCACGCAAAGTGTTACGGCCAATTGCAGGATTGCCGATGATCGAATGGGTGTACAAAGCGGCGAAAAGCTGTACGCAGTTGGACGATGTTGTAATTGCAACTGACTCTGACGAAGTTATGAACCTTGCGAACATGCGCGGGTGGCACGCACTGTTAACCTCTGAGAGTTGCGCCAGCGGAAGCGATCGCTTGTTCGAGGTCTCACGCAGCATGCCTGCAGATATCTACGTCAATATCCAGGGAGATGAACCTCTGCTTCGCCCGGAGCACATCGATGCTCTTCTGCGACCCTTCGCACGGGAGGGCGTTCAGGTATCCACGCTCGCTACTCCCTGCAAGCCGGACGAAATTCACAATCCAAACGCTGTGAAAGTTGTAACTGCACCCGATGGCCGAGCGCTTTATTTTTCCCGCTCTGCGATTCCATACGATCGCGACAAATCTGGATTCATTTGCAAAAAACATTTAGGACTTTACGCATATCTCAGAGACACACTTGAGGTATTTGCCAAGCTTCCGCCCAGCCCGCTTGAGCGCGCAGAACGGCTCGAGCAACTTCGCTTTCTCGAGAATGGAATCGATGTGTTCGTTGAGGAGACTCCCTACGACACCATCGGCGTGGACACCGAAGAGGAACTGGCAGCGGTTGAAGCCTTGCTTCTGTTGTGGTGAGGGAACAAGTATTGAATAGGTCGCGCCGAAATTAGCGGGGCAGCGGCTCAAACTCCAGTTCAAGTCCCTCGTCGTCCGGCAGCACGGTCACATGCAGATCTTTGAGTGACCCAATAATCCAATCCGCTGCTGGGAGACTCTCCATCGAATGCGAAAAAGTTGTGGCGAGAACTTTGCACCCTGCCGCATGACCAGAATCAGCCCCTGATGCTGAATCTTCAATCACGACACACTCGCTTGGCTTTCTGCCCAGCAACTGAGCACCGCGGAGATACGGCTCGGGATGCGGCTTGCCATCGTTCACCATTTCCGCAGTAACCAGCCGCTCTGGCACCGAGATGCCACCGTGCTGCATGCGAATTCGCGCCAACCGCTCAGTAGCCGACGTCACCACGGTCCAAAGATTTGTGGGCAGTGCATTGAGAATTGGAGCCACTCCCGCCAGAACCGTGAGGTCCTCATTGTCGTCAACCTCGATATCTTCGATGACCTTGAGTTCGGCTTCGTCATCAAGATCGGGACGAAGCTTGCGGATCGTTTCAATCGCGCGACAACCGTGAGCAGTGCGGACGGCAAGGTCCGGATCCACACCGCGCATCAACGCCCACTTCGTCCAACTGCGCTCCACTGATCCGAGCGAACTGACCAGCACACCATCCATGTCGAAGAGAAGACCGCGAGTTCGCCACTTCATTGCGCGGCCCCACTTCCTGCCATCGCGAATTCGCGGGCTGCCTCAAGGAGATGCGAGACAGATTTTTTGGAACAGGACTCGCTGTAAATCCGCAATAACGGCTCGGTTCCGGATGCACGAAACAGAAGCCAGGTAAGAGCGGCGTTTTTGTGTTGGCCATCTTCGGGGTTGTCGAGGAAAAGCTTTATGCCGTCCAAAGTCTCCACACGAATCACCCTCATGCCGGCAATCTCTTTTAGACCGGAGTTAGCCCGAGTGATTGCGGAGTTCTTCAACTCATCGGGAATATGCAGATCGATGCGGCCGTAGTGATGCTCTCCATATTCCTGCTGAAGACTCTCCACCAGCTGCCCCAGAGTCTTTCCGTCGTCCGCCATCACGTTGGCAATCAACAATGCGTTCAGCAGGCCATCGCGCTCCGGCAGATGCCGCTTGATGCCAATGCCGCCAGACTCTTCGCCGCCGATCAGGATGTCTTTCTCCAGCATCAGATCGCAAACGTACTTGAATCCTATCCCGTGTTCGTACAGCTTTCGTCCATGCTGGTGGCAAATACGATCGATCATGCTGGTGGTGTTCACCGCCCGGGTTACGTCCCCTGTCCACTGCTTGCGTTCGATCATCCACTTCAGCAGCACGCAGAAAATCTTGTGCGGATCCACAAAATTGCCATGCTCATCCACTGCGCCAATGCGGTCCGCATCGCCATCCGTAATCAGCCCGGCGTGGCAGTTGTGTTCAACCACAGCCTCTTCAATGGCGCGAATGTGCGGCTCGATCGGCTCGGGATTAATTCCGCCAAACAGCGGATCGACTTCAGCTCGAATCTCCACAAAATCCACCCCGATTGAACGGAAGATGTCCGCGAGAACGCCGCGACCCGTGCCGTACATGCAATCGATGCCGAATTTGAAGTGAGACTTCGCGATGCTGTCCAAGTCTGCAAACTTGCGGATCGTCTGAACATAGGGTGTTTGGAAATCCGTCTCGACAACAGTTGCGGGCTTGTCGGAAATCGGAAGCGCCTCTCCGAGATAACTCTCGATCTCCGCGATGATCGTAGGACTGCCGGATCCTCCATACGACGCTTTGTACTTCACGCCATTCCACTGGAAAGGATTGTGGCTCGACGTGATCATCACGCCACCGGCGCATCCACGATCGCGAACGGCGAGCGAAAGAGCGGGCGTCGGCGTATATCGATCTGCCAGCAATACGGGGATGCCTGAGCTGGCCAGTACTTCGCTGAGCGCAACAGCAAATTCACGTGAACAAAACCGCGTGTCGTAACCGACGCACACACCCTTTTCCGGGTCTTCTTTGCGATGAATATATGTTGCGATTGCCGCCGCAACCAGTCTTACATTGGCGAAGGTAAAATCCTCCGCGATAACTGCTCGCCAGCCATCCGTGCCAAAGTGAATCGGAGTTGTATTTGCCATGCCGCTGATTCGTTCCCTCTAGACCAGTTCCTTGCGTCCGGTCAATCCAAGTTCCTTCACCACTTTTCCAACTTCCTGGGAGTGACGACGGTCAGCGATCAGAATGGCATCCTCTGTTTCCACAACAACCAGGTCTTCGACCCCGATCAACGCAACGAACTTCTGGGGACTGTATACGTAATTTCCCTTCGATTCAAAGCTCAGGTGATCCGTGCACTCCGCGACATTGCTGTTCTCATCGCCGCGGCTGCGAACGTTCAGTTGATACTCGTAGAGCGACTCCCACGATCCCAGATCGTTCCATCCAAACTCCGCCGGAAGGCAAAAGAGGTTCGACTTGTGCTCGCCTTTCGCCGAGCGCGGCTCCAGGATCGCATAGTCCACGCTGATGTTTTCGCAGTGTGGATAGACGTCATTGAAGACTTGTTGAAAGTCCGGCGTGCCATATGCCGCCGCAATCTCTTCCAGCATCGGGGCAGATTCAGACAAATGTTCCCGCACCGCATTCGCCAGCGTGCTGGCCTTCCACAAGAACATTCCGCTATTCCAGTGGTAGTTGCCTGCCGCGACAAACTCCTCCGCGCGAGCCTGGTTCGGCTTCTCGGTAAAGCGACGAACACGCAGGATTCCATCACTTAACGCACCGCCGGTTTCAATGTACCCATAACCCGTCTCAGCACGTGTAGGAGAAATGCCGATGACAACCATGTTGTCGCCTTCGGCAGCGAGCGCAATTCCCTTTTCAATGGTCTTCAGAAATCGAGGCTCATCCGCGATCACATGATCGGAAGGGAACACGCCGAGCACCGCGTCGGGATTTTGTTTCTCAATGAGGAAGGCCGCCAGGGCTGCGGCAGGCGCGGTGTTCCGCGGTGCCGGCTCACAGATCACTTGTTCCGAAGGAACTCCAACCAACTGCCGGCTGATCGTATCCGACATCAGGTCGTTGGTGATCACCCAGATGTCGGCGGTCTCAGCAAGGGGCCTGAGCCGCTCAACTGTCTGTTGGATCATGCTGCGGTCCCCATCAAGAGCGAGCACCTGCTTGGCACGAGCCTTGCGGCTCCGAGGCCAGAAGCGGGTTCCGCTTCCGCCGGCCAGAATGATAGGTCTGAAATCGATTGCCTTAGCCATAAGCATTCCTGTCCCTGCTGTACCGAGCCAGAGCTTTTCTCCTACGAATGTAGATGGTGGAAGTCACTCAGCATGACTATTCCAGTTCAGGACAGCCACTGCTTGGCACGTCTGACAACATACGGGGAACAACGACTAAGATGCTCTCCCGGCAAATGGCGGAACCGGTCAGCGGCTAACTTCTCGATTAAGCGCCGCCGGCCTCGCCAGCATTTCATCAACCGAGCTTTGCGAAATACTCCTTCATACGCTTCAAGCCTTCTTCAACATCATCATGCGAAACCGCGTACGACAGGCGGATGTGATCGCGTGTGCCGAATGCCTCGCCCGGTACCGTCACAACATGGGCTTCGTGCAGCAGCTTCGTTGCCAATTCGGTCGCACTCGCCACGCCCGGCTTGCCGAGGAAAGCGGAAATGTTCGGATAGACATAGAAAGCTCCCTCAGGAACTGTGCAGGTTACACCGGGGATCTCGCTCAACCGCGTGAGCGTTCTGTCGCGCAGCTTGATGTAGTCGGCCCGCATGGTCGCGACACAATCCTGCGAACTCGTCAGGGCGGCGATCGACGCCTTCTGCACAATGGAGGTCGCAGAAGATGTGGACTGGCTCTGCAGTTTGCTCATGGCCGCGATGATTGGCTTCGGTCCGAGAGCAAATCCGGCGCGCCATCCCGTCATGGCATAGGTCTTCGAGAGCGACCCCAGAACGACCACATGCTCCTTCGCGTGCACAAAGGAGCCCCCGCTAACGGCCGCGCCAGTAAAGTTCAGGTACACGTAGCACTCGTCCAGCAGCAAGTAAATGCCGCGCTCATGCGCCAGATTCACGATGCGTTCGAGATCGGCCGGGGAAACAACTGACCCCGCAGGATTCGACGGCGAGTTCAGAATGATTGCCTTCGTCCTCGGAGTGATGGCTTTCTCAATGGCGTCCGCGGTGATGCGGAAATTCTCTGACTCCTCGGTCTCGAGGTAGACCACCTTGCCGCCTGCGTACTGAATAATGTCTTTGAACGACACCCAGTACGGAACCGGCAGGATGACTTCATCGCCGTGATCGACCAGCACCTGGATCACGTTAAACAGCGCAAGCTTTCCGCCGGTGGTGAAAACTGCCTCGTCAATGGCGTAATCCGAGCCAAAATCGGCGGCATGGCGCTCCACAATCGCCTTGCGCAGGTCCGGAATGCCGGGAACGACGGTGTAGCGCGTGAAGTTGGCCTCAACCGCGGCGATCGCAGCGTCCTTAATGTGACGCGGCGTCGCGAAATGCGGCTCGCCGGCTCCAAAATCCACCAGGTTTGCGCCCTGGGAACGAAGCTTCGCGGCTTCAGCGGTTACGGCCATGGTGGCGGATACTTCGATCCGGCCAATGCGGTCGGAAAAGAGCTTGGCGGTAGTTGAGACGGTCATGCATATATTCTGGCAGAATTCGGCCGTTTCAGGAAACCTGGAGAGAGCGGCTCTGCGACTAATACCTGCGGAAAAGTGCCCTGCGTCACAATCCCGATCACGGCAACCGTCATCACTTCCGGCAAAGCTCTTCGAGACTGAAACCCGAGAAAAGTGGAACCCGGTCCCTGCCGCCTGCGTAAACCACACAAGGAACCGCTTTGTCTCGCGGAAGGAAAGACATGCAAACGCGTAAGACCGTTCTTTGTTTCTCGATGTTCGTTGCTCTTCAGTCGTTCGCGGTGGCACAGGATACAACGATGTTTCGCGGCGATCTTGCTCATTCGGCCCAGTATGCCCAGGGCTTGCCCAAGCTCAACGGCGTCAAGTGGACATTTCATACGAAAGGCGAAGTGATTTCCTCCCCGGCCATCGTTGCTGGAGTAGTTTACGTCGGAAACACGGACGGCAACCTTTACGCCATTGATGAGCAAAGCGGCACACAGAAGTGGAAATTCACCACCGGCGCGCGAATTCCCTCTTCGCCAGCGGTTGCGAATGGCTTGATATTTTTCGGCAGTTATGACGGATATTTTTATGCCGTAGATATTTCGACCGGCAAGCTGAAGTGGAAATTTCACAATGCTGAACGGCGATATGCCGCGAAACATCTTCACGGATCGCTGCCACTGGACGAGACGATGCCCGATCCGTTCGATGTCTATCTATCATCGCCATCGGTTTGGAAAGATACGGTCTACTTCGGCAGCGGTGACGGCAACGTCTACGCTCTCGACGCCACAACCGGTACTGTGAAATGGAAATTCCAGACAGGGGATGTGGTCCACGCCTCTCCCGCACTCGCCGACGGCAAGCTCTACATCGGCAGTTGGGACAGCTACTTCTACGCACTGGATGCAACGGACGGCAAGGAGTTGTGGAGGTTCAAGACCGGCGAAGACAACGACATTCATAACCAGGTCGGCATTCAATCTTCCGCCACGGTCTTCAACGGCATCGTCTACTTCGGCTGCCGCGATTCAAAACTCTATGCGCTCGATGCCATAACCGGTAAGCAACGCTGGATGTTCTTTAATCATGGCTCGTGGGTAATTACCTCTCCCGTAGTTCACGATGGAAAGGTCTTCTTCGCCACGTCGGACACGGCTACGCTGTATGCACTGGACGCGCAGTCCGGTGCACAGGACTTCTCCCTGAAGTTCCACTGGGTGATCTTTAGCTCGCCCGCGATCGCGGGAACGACGCTTTACGTCGCAGGCCAGGATGGCATCCTCACAGCCGTCGACCTGGAAACGAAAAAGCCTGTGTGGACATTTCAGACGGAGGCGTCGAAGCAAAACCTCGCGAGCGTTTCCAAGCCCGACGGTGCGCCAAATTACGAGGCCACATTCGCCTCGAATTTCTACGACGATATGATCGTGGGTATCAGCAAACTCCACGTAGTCGGGCCAATATTGGCCTCACCTGTTGTTTCTGGAAATGTCGTCTATGTTGGGAGCTCAGACGGCAATCTCTACGCACTCCACTAGACTGCAGCAAGTTGGAACGGGAACGGCAGGGCGGGCTTAGGTCCGTGGAGGCTTCCCTGCCACGCGCTCTTTCATGCGATGGATGACCGAGTCGGGCACCAGGCCCTCCACCGATCCGCCCAGTCGAAATACGCCTTTCACCAGCCGCGAGCTGACGTAGGAGAACTCCCCGGCTGTCATGAGGAAGACCGTCTCCAGTTCCGGAGCCAAGCGGCGATTCATCAAAGCCATCTGGAATTCGTACTCGTAATCGCTGATGGCCCGGATACCGCGAACGACTGCGGTGGCTCCCTGTTGCCGGGCAAACTCCACCATCAACCCGTCATACGTGGCCACGCTTACGTTGCCAAAGCGCGCAACACCCTCGGTCAACATCTCTTCCCGCTCGGGAACAGTGAAAAGTGGTTCCTTTTCGTCGTTCTTTAGAATGGCGACAACCACGTGATCGAACAGCTTGGAAGCACGGGCAATCAAGTCCAGATGACCATTGGTCATCGGATCGAAGGTACCGGGGTAGATGGCTTTCACGTAGCTCAAGACATCCACGAGTTTATACGAATCGCCGGGAAACGTAAGGAAACATGAAGAATTGCCGGTCGGCCGCTGAAAAGGAAAAGGGCGCGCTACTCGGCACGCCCTCGCTTGCAATCAGCTTTTTTGACTACTTACGGCCTACTTTTACCGCATCCGTTGCAGCCACAGCACCGTTTACCGGAACCGGTGGCACATCGCTGGCGGCGAGATTCGAGATCCCGAGCTTCTGACGCAGCGCAGATTCAATGCGGTTGAAGGTGTCCTTATTGTCTTTGAGGTATTGGCGCACGTTTTCGCGTCCCTGGCCGATGCGCTCACCGGAAAAGCTGAACCATGCGCCCGACTTGTCCACGATGTTGTGCAACACTGCCTGGTCAAGAACATCACCCTCGCGTGAGATGCCTTCTCCGTAGAGAATGTCGAATTCGGCTTCGCGGAATGGCGCGGCAACCTTGTTCTTGACGATCTTTACGCGTGTCCGCGAACCAACCACCTGGTCGCCTTCCTTGACGGCGGCAATGCGGCGAATATCGATACGAACCGAGGCGTAGAACTTGAGCGCGCGACCACCCGTCGTCGTCTCCGGATTGCCAAACATCACGCCAATCTTTTCGCGAATCTGGTTGATGAAAATCAAGCTGGTCCGCGACTTGGATACCGTGCCCGTGAGTTTGCGCAACGCCTGCGACATCAGGCGGGCCTGCAGACCCATGTGCGAATCGCCCATTTCGCCATCCAGTTCGGCCTTGGGTACGAGCGCCGCAACCGAGTCGACAACGAGCACATCGATGGCACCCGAGCGCACCAGGGCCTCGGTAATTTCCAATGCCTGTTCGCCGTAGTCTGGCTGCGAGATCAGCAAATTGTCGATATCCACGCCCAACTTGCGGGCATACGCGGGATCCAACGCGTGCTCCGCGTCAACAAATGCCGCCAGGCCACCGGCCTTTTGCGCTTCTGCGATAATCTGCAGCGTAATCGTCGTTTTGCCGGATGACTCTGGTCCAAAGATCTCGATTACGCGGCCACGGGGAACGCCGCCAACACCGAGTGCTGCGTCAAACGAGATCGATCCCGTTGAGATGACGGAGATGGGTACAATCGCCTCTTTGCTGCCGAGGCGCATGATTGAGCCTTTTCCAAACTGTTTTTCGATCTGTGAAAGGGCTAGTTCTACTGCGCGGGTACGATCGTCTGCCAAGTCCGTCTCCAATTCAGGGGCTGTTTTCTCGAGTAAACACACCCCATCCGCCGAAAAGCATTCAGGCCTCGAAGTAGCGGCTTGCTGAATGGGCGGCGTGATTTTGAGAGAATTCTAACACTGGAAAACGCATGGCGAACAAAAATCGAAGATCGGAGTTCCGAATTGGGACCTATCCCGCCTCCGAACTCTCAATGCTACGGCCCATCTGCCTGTCCCAAGCGACCAAAGCCAAGCCGGAAACGAAGAATGTGACCGTCAGACCGAGCGCGTTCAGCAGGGCCGCTCGGTAGCCCAGCGTGGCCACATTGATGAATGGATAGGGATACCAGCCGCTCTGAGCGCCCCGCACCAGCGAGACGGCAAGGTAAGCGAGCGGATAAATCAGCCAGACGAGCGGCGCGGTCCATCGAAGAGTGCCCTTGGGAACAAAGATCATCCAGTAAGCCACGCTTGCCAACGGAATGACGTAATGCAGTAGGCGGTCGGCCAACCATTGCAATCCTTCAAAAGAAAAGAGGTGGCTTAGCAACAAAGTGTAGGTCACACCTACTGTCGCGATGTAGAGGGTGGCCGCCGAGAGAAGATTTGGTGTTGGCTGATGCGCGGAGCGGGAAAAACAAACCGCCGTCATACAGACTGCACAAAGAAGGTTCGTCAGGATGGTGAAATATCCAGCCAGTACGATGACGGCCGCCCAGTTTGAGCGTCCCTGCGCGGTCACGGTACCCAGCGTGAGCGAAAATTGCAGTCCCAGCGCGGACCAGTCCAGCAAAGCGAGAACCATTGCAGCGGGGCGCCGGGCAGTCGCCCATTTGCTAACCATGATTTGAGATTAACGCGAAACTCGCGTCGATATTCCCCGTCTCACTTAGCGTCTTTCACACAACGGAAACCGACTGCACCGGAACGGTCCAGGCTGGGCGCCATGAGCAGGTATTTTCCGTGTTCGCTCAACAGATACGCCTGGGGAAAGTACCAGCGCGACCCCTGCGGCTGGTAGTGGCTGCCGCCGCGAAGAATTCCAGCGCGCGTGTGTTCGTCCGCGAATTCATCCGTCCACTGCCACACGTTCCCAACCATATCCATCACGCCGAACGGGCTCGCGCCTGCCGGATGCGCATCGACGTCACTGGCAGGGAGCAATTCGCGCGCTTTATCCGGGATGGGAGCCGGTTGCGCCTTCGGGTCCTTGCCCCACGGACACGTTGGTCCGTCCGCAGAATTAGCAGACGCCAGCCAATCGCAGTTGCCCCACGGATATCGACGGCCATCCGTGCCTTGCGCGGCATACTGCCACTCCCATTCATGAGGGAGCCGTTTCCCCGCCCATTTTGCGTAGGCTTCAGCATCTTCGCGGGAAACCCAGGTAACAGGCTTGTTGGCCCAGCCTGCGGGATAGTCTCCGTTCTTCCAATCACGCAAAAAATTGTGGGAATCGGCGGGAGCATAATGGGTCGCGTCGATGAACTTCTTGAAGTCCGCGTTCGTGACTTCATATTTGTCCATCCAGTAGGGCTTCAAATGCATGGCCACGGAGTGATACCGCCGCGCTGAAATTTCTCCGGGATATTGCACATCCACTCCCTCGTCGTCGTCGCCCTCGATCTCGATGCCATTTACGCGGAAGGTAAAGTCTCCCTCCGGAATGCGCACCATACCTCCCGGAGCGGTTGCGGCCTTCTCAGTTTCGGCAATCGGCACGATGGATTGAGGAAGCGTCTTCCATTGCGCGGAATAGCTCGCGAGCGGCTGCGCAGAGAGCGCTTTCATCGAGGAAAGCAAGCGTTGATCCTCCGCACTCGCCGCGGCAACTTTCAGCACGGCGCCGTACCCATCTGCCTCCACTGCAAACGACAGAAGAGACTCTCCGGCATCGACCGTGGGTACCAATTCCACTCCATGCCAAACATCGAAGTACTTCGCGCCGGGCTCCATCGGTAGCCGCAACTGAACTCCCGTCACCGGGTAGTGATTGCGATTCACGATTGTCCAAAGGGTGCGATCTTTCTGCGGCCACTTACTCGCGAAAATCCCGAACTGTTCCGTACGGACATGCGGCTCCCAATCGGCGCTTATCAGCAGATCTTTATAGCCCCGTTCGATGGTAGCCATCCGGCGCAAGGCCTCCGCATCGCGCGGAGTGAGCTGGTTCCAGATGCCCCAGATATTCTCCCAGCTCTCAAAGCCAACGCCATTGAAGAAGGCGAATTGCAGATCGTCCACGTGATTGTGCGCCCACCGATTGCATACGTTCACCATGTGTCGAGTTTCCAGCCATTTGTAACGGCTGATGGCGGGAATAAATCCATAGGTCCAATAGCCCCACGACATCAGGTTGTAGTTGATTGCCTCATCGGACGCGAGGCCGGTCTCCGGTTCCAACACAAGAGGATGATGAATCGCATCCGAGGCCGTAAGAAATGTGCGAGGAACGCCGTCGAGCGTGTCTCCATTAATGCCGTCCGCACCTACCGAAGCTAATTCCTTGCTCAGTGCCGTCCACTCCGGCTCCCCTTCTGCGCGGGTTCCCTGGTCCCACATCATCACCGGAAAAAGAACGCGAACTCCGCTGCGATGGAAGTCATCCACCATTTTGCGAACTCCTTCCGTGCCTCCCGGAAGGTCTTTGAACATGTCGAATTGATTGCGATCGTCAATACCGATATTCGAATAGGTATGCCAGAGCAGCACGCTGTCGATGCCGCCGTAGCGGGTGTTTACATCCTTCACATACCTGTCGACTGTGTAAGTGAGCGTGGCGGGGTCATAGAAGTAACGGTCGTGCACCATCATCTGCGGTTGCACGAAACTAGACTGGGCCCATTGGAATTCAGGGCGGTCATACTGGCTGGGATCGAAGCCGATCCTCGCCCTTCGCTCACTTCGCCAATGACGGACGTCCGCCAACCATGTGGAATATTCGCTCGGACTACATGTCCGTCCCTTGGCGGAGTTCCACTCAGAAGGAGCACTGCATTGCGGTCCGGGAATCTGCTGGCCCTTGGGATTGTTGACAACATCCTGTGACCCAGCGACAGAGCACATAACGGCGGCAAGCGATAATGCGCAAACCTGCAGATTGCGGCGCATGGAGAACCCCTGTATTTTTCGAACGATCACAACAATAGCAGGGTGCGTCCGCTTTTTTGGCCGTCGACGGACTTAATTCAGGGGAATTTCGGAACGCCCGCACCGAGATTCAAGGACAAGAAAAGGGGGGCGCCCTGGATGGGATCGACCCCCGTTCTTCTCAACACCAAAGCGCACTAATTCTGCAAAGCGTAATCGGTGTATTCAACATCGAAAAGAGTACGACGCGTGGAGAACTTCACGAAAGAATCGCCGTTCGGAACGACCTCGGTAAGCACCACGTTTCTTACCGGAAGGATGTATGGTTTGCCGCCGATTTCGACCGTTCCATAGTCAACGCGGATGTCTTCCTGGTGAACCAGGTCGGTTGGTTTCAATTCTGCCTGGGTAATCAACCGCAGAATTGTGCCCGTCTCCGGCTCGACGAAAATCTCCCCTTTGTACCCCGGATTGGCCTTGAAGTTGTGCCACGTAACCGACGTTCCGTGGGTGGCGCTCATGCCGCCCGTAGCACTTTGGCCGGAGATGCCCGATCCCCCCATGGGGACTGCACTACCAACGTTGGAGCGCTCCGGGAAACAGCAGTAGTCAATTTTGTATTGCGATTGCTTCTTTGCCACTTCAAATGCAAAGACAGCGACCTGCTTGCCTTCAATCGTCTGCCAACGTAGCCAATTCATCTTGCCCTTGGCTGCGTCCATCAGAATCATACCCAGCACCGGTCCCGCTCCACCTTGGGAAATCTGGCCGTTCTGACTTGCAGGGTCAGACTGCTTCGTCTTGGCGGGTGGCATTTCGATGCCACCGTCGCTCTGAATCTGAGCAGTGTTCTGTCCGAGCATGCGAATGTATTGATCCTCAGGCCTGACAGTCAGATTCCCACCGGCCATATTGCTGCCAGTTCCGGAGTCGGTCGCGATGTAATTGATCCCATTTTGATAGCGGGTGGTGGTTTTGTTCGCCATCATCTTTGGCAAGTGCGCATATACTTTGCTCGCGTAATCCACGGCCTTCGCCATAATCGCTGCCTGTGCGGCTGCATCTGGTGCCGCCGCAGTCGGCAGGTCGGCCGCGGGAGGCGGCAACATTGCGCTCGATATCGCCAGTACCCGAATCTGTGTCACCGTCATCGGGCCTGGCTCGTAGCGGGTGAAGCTGTTCATGGTCGCGGTCGTGAGTTGCTCCGTCAACTCCATTTCCTTCAGCTTGGTGGCTACGGCATCGTCCGACTTCGACGCGCTGTGTTGTTCCGCCAGGAAGTCATCAAGTTGCTTGACGGTTACTTTGTTCACCGCCATCAATGGCGACACGGCGAAAACCAAAAGCGAAAGGACGACAAGGATCTTGCGCATAAAACCTCCCGAACTGCTTCTGCGCACATACGGGCCGCATCTCTGACTTCATCTCCGGATGAAGAAGAATTGTACGCTGATAGAGCATGGACGGTGGATGCCGATTGGGGGACGCATCCGGAAAAGAATTATTCGCTCCCGGCCGCCATGAGCCTGCTCGCTGCCCCCGCCGGGTTCGTTTTGAGGCCGTCAGAATCCTGGAGGACGTTCCCCCGCGACATTGAAGGAGCGTTCCAGCGCTAAGCCCGCCCGGCCAAGAGTTCCTTCGTCGAAAAGGCGGCCAATCAGCGTAATTCCATGTGGCACGCGGCGTGGAGGAGAAAACTGCGGCAGCTTATTCTTTGGGTCGGGAGCCCAGTCGCTACGGGCTTCAGCAACTTCAACAAAGCCCGCCCTCAATGTGAGCGAAGGATGGCCAGTAAAGTTCGTAATCGTGAGCATCTCGTCGCGGAGCGAAGGTACCAGCAACAGATCCACCTGCGAGAAGACTTTGGCCATCACTTCGGCAACCTTGCGTCGCAGCCTGTCAGCCTGCACAAAATCCACGGCCGAAAGAAAGCGGGATTGCCGGAAGGTGTTGGGCCACGAATCGGGGGTCTGCATCTTCAATTGATCCACCTCGTGACCCGCGGTGATCTCTTCGAACGCGGCGGCAGACTCGGCAAACAGGATAATCTCCAGCGAATCGTACGGCCAGTTCGGGATGGAAACTTCGACTGGAATCATGCCAATCTTCTTGACCGTCTCCAGTGCGGCACGATCCACGTCGGTTGCAGGATTGTCCTTCATCCATCCCGGAAAGTAGCCCACACGCAGACCCTTGACGCTCGCTTCTGCGTCATAGTCGAGTTTGCTGGGGACGCAATTGACGTCCACCCCGTCCGGACCGGTGATCGCATTCAGCACCAGCATCGCGTCTTCCACGCTGCGGGTCATGGGGCCGAGTTTGTCGAGAGACCAGCAGAGCGTCATTGCGCCCGATCGCGGCACGCGCCCGTAAGTTGGCCGCAGACCAGTGATGCCGCAGCGCATGCTCGGGCTTACGATGCTTCCTCCCGTCTCGCTACCAATCGAAAACCCCACCAGCCCTGCTGCAGTCGCGGATCCTGGACCAGCGCTGGATCCTGACGATCCCTCCTCCGGCAGCCATGGATTCATTGTCTGGCCGCCAAACCAAATGTCGTTGAGCGCCAGCGCACCCATGCTCAGCTTGGCCACCAACACTGCGCCAGCATCGTTCAAGCGCTTCACCACCGTGGCGTCCACAGTAGGTACGCGGTCGCGGAAGGGCTCCGCGCCATACGTTGTCCGAATGCCCGCGGTATCCAGCAAGTCCTTGCCGCCCCAGGGAATGCCGTGCAGCGGTCCTCGATATTTCCCCGCCGCAATCTCGGCATCGGCCTGTTTCGCTTGCGTCAGCGCATGTTCGCGGGTCAGGGTTATCACGCAACGAAGCTGTGGATTATATCTCTCCAGCCTCTGCAGATAGATTTCGGTCAGCCGGGTCGACGTGATTTTTTTCTGTTTCACCCAGAGCGAAAGATCGGTGACCGGAGCGAACGCAATGTCTTCGTCTTTCGACGGAAGAGGCCGGGCACTGCCCTTGCTGGGCGAAAACGCGTTTCGCGGTCGGCAGTGCCTCCGCTCCGGGAAGAACTGGATCCCAGCGCGACCAAGGCTGCACAGCCGTCTCAATGGCCACCTTACGTGGACCCATGCGTCGCTCATAGAGGGGCGCCATCGAGTTGCGCCAGTTAGCTGCCGCCTGCGCGCGTTCCGCTGCACTCAACTCCACTTCGACCAGTTTTTCAGCCTGTGCGAATGTATCGGATGAGACTTCCGGCCCAATCGGCGGCGCGGTTCCAAAGGCCGGCGGCGCACCCGGTGGAAGTTCAGCGGGCTGCTGGGCATCGGCATGCGATGCGACTACCGCGCCTAAAAGACCGAGGGAGCTATGAGTGAGAAACTCTCTACGCGATTTCGACATGCAGCAGATTGTATCTGCGGTAGCCGCGATATCCGATGCTGAAAAATGAGCGAACCGTCTGATTCGCTCACTTCAGATTTATCTCATCGTTCGGACCCTTATCGCTTTAACAAATCGACCGGCGCATGCACATCTTCAATACGGAAGTACTTCGCCAGCGTTGGATGCTGCAATGCCACCGCCTGGTACATTTCCCACGCCACGCGGCGATACGAAAAATGTCCCTGAGGCGTTGACCGGAGTTCCGAAATATAAAGTGCCTCTGCGAAATCCATCTTGAAGAGCGAACGATTCCGCGTTCCCAGTGGAAGCACATACTGCGCGGACTGCTCAGCTTCCTGCGCGTCAGAGTGAGCGATCTTGGCAAAGGCCGAATGGGCCTCTGTCATCGCTGCCTCGTAGGGCCTACGCAATCCAGCTTCCGTCAGGCTATCCGGAACCTCAAATCCATGAGCACAGGTAAAAGGCTGCAGGATCTGAGTGCACTTGCGATGCCGGTGCATGTCGCGGAAACCGCCGATATCCATCAGGATGTCGAAGCGCAGCGATTGGCCAGCGGAGAACTCGCGCAGCAGCTCGTCATGCTTGCCTCTACGGCGCAGCCCCATATCGACGATCTCAGCCTGCTCCGCGGCCGTAAGCGCGGCCACGCGAAGACGTAGTTGACGATAGGGATAGTGGCAGACGCCGTATAACAGCGTGGTCGCAAGTTCCACTTCCAGAGTTTCCGTCGGCTCCACCAGGTCCACAACCGGACTTACAGCGATCGGCTCTTTCTTCATCAGCGCCGCAGCGGCCTGTGCCAGCTCGCGTCGTGTCTCAATGCAATAGTCGTTGGCAGCAGCGTATTTCACCAGCGTCGGCGCAGTCTTTACTTCCCGCGTAAGTAGATCCGCCGCCTTTGCGCCCAGGGCTGGATCCAGTGTTGCAATTTCTGCCTGCAACGCGGCAAGCGATTCGTGCTGCACATTCCATGCTGCACCGGCTGATGCTTCCTTGAGCTTTTGTCCCAACTCGCGAATTTCGGCGGCAGGGTGCGACAACAGGCGGGAGACCTGGCTTTCCAGCGTGCGCGCATTCACAATCTGGCCGAGCGAGGTGTTTGTTGCGAGCGGCAATAGGTATCGCGCCACATCAAATGCCCGCGCCCGCAATGTGCGTTCGAAAGCCTCCTGCTTCATCTCTTCCGGACGGGGAGTCTTCTCCCTCAGAAAAACGAACATTCCCTCAGCGGTAGCGTGATATTCGCTGAAAAGATTGTCCATTGTGTCGGTGTAGAGTTGCCGCACGGCAGTGCTCTCCCCAAACTCAGGCAGATACCATCCGCTGCGAGAGAAATTCTGATATCTCGTCGAACGTTCCTGCCCGTCCCATCGCTGTTCATCTACCAGCACAATCGCCGCCGCGAGCGAAAGCCTCTCGATGGCAAAAGCAACGTGCGCCAGGTCGGCAATCGACCGATGACCGTACTGGAAATAAAAGGTGTTCAGGAACTGCTCAGCACGCTGGCTGCTGATCTCCCGCAACGACTCCTTCATCGACAAGGCGCTGCGCGAGTACTTGGCCATGGCATAAGCCAGAACCTCAGGATCGGCCCCCAAAACTGCGAATACTTCGGTCTTGTTGCGTGGTTGGGCCACAGACGCTACCGTCGATTGGGTATCTTGCACTAAAGTTCCTGTCTCAAGCATGGTGGCAATCAGAATACGGCATGTGGATGAGGATTTCTCGTCCCCGAAATATGTAAGATTTTCAACCGGACGCTAAAATGTCACGGGTCAGCCTACAATCAAGTTGCCACACTACTGAGGTTCGAAACCCGACTTGTCCTATGTGCGACCTTTTCCCCTTTGAGCTGGCATCATGATTGGCGAAAAAAAGCGCGATTTTTCCGACATTCTCTCGAGCACCGGACACCGTCAGTCCCCTCCGCCGGGTGGCCCGTGGGCGATGACCCAGCGATGGAACAATCTCCTCTTCGCACATTGGCCCGTGAATAAAGAACAACTTGCCCGCCTGCTCCCTCCCGAACTGGTAATCGACACATTTGATGGAGAGGCGTGGGTCGGCGTCGTCCCTTTCGCAATGGATCAGATTGAGTTGCGCGGCTGGACACAGATACCGGGTGCGAATCGCTTTCCCGAGCTGAATCTCCGAACCTACGTGCGGGAACGCGACACTAACTCATATGGAGTGTTCTTCTTCTCGCTCGATGCGGCAAGCGCCCTGGCGGTCGCGGTGGCCCGGACATTCTTCCATTTGCCCTATTACTGGGCTCGCATGAAGGTGCAGTCGAAAGATGGACGCGAGTTCCAGTACCAGAGTGAGCGTCTGCTCAGCCCGCATCCAGTTCGCTTTCGAGCAAAGTATCGCGGGCTCGGCCCCAACCTGGCGCAAAGTACGCCGGGAACCATCGAGTATTTCCTCACGGAACGATATTGTCTTTACACCAGCAACCGCCGGGGCGAGCTGCTGCGCGGCAACATCCACCATGTGCCGTGGCCGCTTGAGAAGGCCGAAGCCGAAATTGAGTTAAACGATCTGCCTGCCACCCACGGCATTCGTCTGCCGGATACTGCTCCACTCTTGCACTTTTCTCGCGAACTGGTGGTCTATATCTGGTCGCTGGAGCTTGCCTATGCGATGGGTGCCGCCGCGTCGGCTCCCCTCTCCGCAGCCGAACCTCTATAATTCACACGGATTCAACCAGGGAGCACGCAATCATGCCATCGCTAGAAGGTAAAACTGCACTTGTTACGGGAGCATCGCAGGGAATTGGACGCGCATGTGCAATCGAATTAGCTAAAACCGGTGCGCGCGTTGTTCTGGCCGCACGCAACGAGGCCAAGCTCGCCGAAGTTGCAGCCGAAATCACTGCGGCAGGCGGCACGGCCCATGCAGTCGCTCTGGACGTTGCCAGTGAAGATTCCATCAAGTCAACCGCCAAAGCCCTCCTTGCACAGTTCGGCGCAGTTGAAATTCTGGTCAACAATGCCGGCGTTACTCGCGACGGATTGATGATGCGGATGAAGCGAGCTGATTGGGATGACGTACTAAATACCAATCTGACCGGTGCATTTTTGCTCACCCAGGCTTTTGTGAGCTCCATGTTGAAGGCGCGTTGGGGCCGGATCATCAATATTTCAAGCGTTGTAGCCCGCAGCGGACAGGCAGGGCAGGCGAACTACGCAGCGAGTAAAGCAGGGCTGATTGGATTGACGCGATCCTTGGCGCGGGAACTCGCATCTCGCGGGATCACCGCCAATGCGGTTGCACCGGGATACATCGAGACCGCCATGACCGCCGTACTCGACGAGAAACAACGTGAGGCGATGCTGAGTCAGATCCCACTGGCACGTCCCGGTACCGACGCTGACATCGCTCACGCGGTCGTATTCCTCGCGAGCCAGGAAGCCGGTTACATAACCGGGCATGTACTCGACGTAAACGGCGGAATGTACATGGCGTAAGCGAGCACAATCTGCCTGATATCGCGCTATTCTGGGCCGTTCCACGGTCCGCTTCCACAGTGACTTCCACGTCCTGCTCGGCATCTTTCCGCCAGTCCACAACTGCGCGTCTCTCCCTTGTTCCGGGCAGTTTCTCTCCAGGTAATACTCCCCGGTAGTAGATCCTCGGTTATTGGCGAAAATTACAGCAGTTACTGAAACGCCAAGGCACCGCTAACCACCATAGGGAGTCGTTATTTCTACAGGATTGACCGATGTTACGACCAGACAAAGGTATCTTAACGCTCGGTTTTTGGGGATCATCTCGTTACTGTTCAGTCATATAACCTGCAAAAATGACACATCTTATGGTTACTTTCCCCGCCCGTAAGTAACCGGTATCAGAACAGGTTCGGGAAAATGCACGCAACAATTACCAAGTATCTTGCAAAATGTGCTTGCTTGCGTTTGAATCGTCGTGTTAACTATGAAGCCAATACTACAAATATTCCTACCTTGGTCGCTCGAGGGGAAAGTGCACTTAAGGAACAATATGCAAATTGGAACTACGATTCGAGGTTATCGACTGCAAAAAGGGCTCTCGCAAGGAGACATCGAGAAACGAACTGGCTTACTACGCTGCTACCTTTCCCGCGTTGAAAACGGTCACACCGTTCCGTCGCTGGACACGTTGGCAAAGATTGCCGGGGCTCTCGATCTGCCATTAGCGCAATTTTTCGCAGAAGACTCTCTTGGACGCGAAATGAACACGCAGAAGCTCACCGATGAGGAGCTTCGTTTTCTCACGCAAATTCGCCGCTATTCCTCAAATTTGAACGACAGCGATCGCAAATTGCTGTTGGCCATGGTCAAGAAGTTCGCTGCAACGGCAGTTCGGTAAAACCGGACGCCGAGTCTCCTCCCCTGGGACGAAAGATCTCGTAATCCCCGGTATTGCACATAGCACTGCCGGGGATTTTTCGTATTGCGCTGAGAGTTGCGGGATTTTCAGGCAGAGAGCCAGAAGGAATAGATTCCAAAGCCGAGCAGCATCAACAGTCCGGCCATGCCGTAGTACGCAAGTCTTTGCCGCTTAATGAATTGCAGGCGGGGAGCGCCGATCTTTGGCACGAGCGGCACGCCGAGTCCAATTCCACAGAGAAACCCGCCCAGATGTGCCATGTTGTCGATCTGCAGTCCTGACCGGAACAGCCAGGTTGAAGCGCCAATCGCAAAATTCAGAATCGCAAAGTTGATGACACTCTGCCTGAGCCGTTTGATTTCAATCGGTGAAACCGGCAACAGAGGCGACTTCAATAGCATGATCAGAACTCCGCAGAGCCCGAACACCGCGCCCGATGCGCCGGCGCCAACCACTCCCAAATGGCCGGGAATGTCAGGATGAACCGCGTTACTCAGCAGGTTTCCCGAGATGCCGCTCAGCACGTAAACCGCGATCATTCCAATCGGCCCAAGCAGCGGTTCGCCAAGCAATCCGAGATTCCAGAGGCACCACATGTTGGTTGCCAGGTGGATGATCCCGACGTGAACAAAGGCGGCGGTAAGCAGCCTCCACCACTGGTGGTGCAACATGACGGCGGAGCCATTGTTTGCGCCCCAATCCATGAGTTGCGCGGTCGTGGGAAGCGTTGGCGAGACGCCCTTCAGCACCATCGCGATGAAAACAAGACAATTAATCGCTACGAGCACATACGTCGCCGGAGCATATGCCCAACGCGTACGCGCGCGCGGACGCTCCACCGGAGGCGGAACAGTGCTGAAGCCGATTCTTGGGTCGTAATCGGGGGGCAGGATCTCGGGTTGTGTTGCCGTCGGACGGCCGTAACCGTCGCGCCCCTGGGGGTCCATCTCTTTAACCTATCGTGATCGCACAATCGTTACAACTTGTCGATTGGACTTGATGAAGCGACGAAAAACTTAAGCTGTGATTAGCCCAAGCGGTCAATTCCCTACCCTTGTTCCGTCTTTCGAAAGTGGTTTTCAGCGACCTGTGTTCATTGTCGCATTGATGATTCAGCAGTAAGGACCGCCAACAATTCCCTGCCATGCGGACTTCGTTGAAACCAAGCACCAGTTTTCCAATAGGATTCCGCGATTAAGGGGCTTCCTCTACGAGTTGGGCCAGGGATGGCGCCCGTTGAATCTGAACCAGCAGATCTTCCTTGCGCATGACGAGATTGGTCGCATTGATGGTTGCTAATTCAAATCCGTGACCATGCGTGATCGCGTCCGTGGGACAAGCCTCAACGCAATACCCGCAGAAGATGCAGCGGTTGTAATCGATGTTGTAGACCTTGGCATAACGCTCCGCGCTGGAGATTCGCTGCTCCGCAGTGTTCTCCGCCGCCTCAATGTAGATGCAGTTGGACGGGCAAGCAGCAGCGCATAAAAAGCACGCAACACATTTCTCTAGTCCGTCCTCATCGCGTTGCAGTTCGTGCCGCCCGCGAAAACGCTCTTCGAACTTTGCGCCGCGCATGGGCCCGGGGCCATCAGGATAGTTCTCCACCGTTGTCGGCTGGAATATTTCTCCGAGGGTGATGCTCATGCCCTTTGCAATTCCGGCAATGTTGCGCACGATCGACATACCGCTAGTATACGATGGCCTGCAAGGAGCGTCCGCGCATGGGTAATTTTGCTTCAAGGCGTTGGAATGTCGCTGCAATATGCCTCGTTCTTTTCAGTACCGCAGGCATAAAGGCCCAGGTTGAATCGGCCAAATACGCTGCGAATCTCCGAGGCAGGAAAAGTCGCGACTCTCGACGCGGCAGTTCTCAAGAGCAAGACACGAAAGACGGTCACTGTCACTAATGGACATTCGAACCAGTCAGAGGAATATTCCGGAGTCCTGTTAGTTGATCTCTTGCCAAACACGCCCACAGGTAAGGCTCTGCATGGCAAGGCCCTCGCAAGCTACGTCGTGGCAGAAGGTTCCGACCAGTATCATGCCGTTCTTTCGCTTGCCGAAATCGACCCCACATTCCATCCCGGAGATGTTCTTGTTGCCGACACGCTGAACGGCAAGCCTATCGATACGAAAGACGGTCCATTCAAGCTGATCGTGACCGAAGATAAGCATCCCGCCCGTTGGGTTCGAAACCTGATATCCGTCTCCGTTGTGCCGTTGCAGTAAGGCCGAGCTGAGCGCCGTTACTTGTGAGGCTTTGAAGGATCCGATGCTCCCACCAGCGGCTTTGTGTAAACACGCTTGCGATGGCGCGAACGCTTGGCGGAAGTCTTTGGAACCGTCGCTTTCACGATCTGGGTACAGCTCGCCGTATCCTGCCCGGCAGCGATACCGAGCGCCTGCCCTTCAGCCTTGCAGAGACGCAACTTCAGCGGCGGAGCATCTGCGCCATAGATCGGGCGGACGCGCTCTCTCCCGCTTGCGGGGTCAACATCGTATTCAAAAAGATAGTCCTCGCCCGTCACACCCTTCTTCTGCTGGAAATGGGACCAGGTCACCAGCAGTGCTCGGCCGTCTTCGCCCATCATCAGGGCGTAAACCTGGTCGGTTTGGCCGGGATTTCCGGGTGTCGCAGAAAACAGCGGAGCGCCAGCCACTTCTCTCGGCCATCGCGCACGCCACTTCTTTGTTTTTCCGTCCACGTAGAACGAAGTCAGAAACGTGGTCGCTCGGCAGTCACTGCAATCGTCGTAAGTTGCCACCAATTCCGTATCGCCCTCGCGAACAAAGCGCAGCCAATCTCGAAATTGGAGATGGGTGCCAGTCATAAGCAACTCAGGCTTTTGGTCCGGGGATTTCAAATCGAGACTATAAGCGTTGTATTGATCCTGGTCGGGACGCGAAGTCGGGGTCGCGCGGGTGGAAGTGACGACCAATGCCGCATCGCCAACCACTGCGATCTCGCGGAGCGACGGTAAATTTTTCCCCTTCGAGCGATTTTGAAACCGCAGCTACTCTCTCAGTTTCCTGGTGCAGATCGGTCCATGCGAAACCTTCCATCGCCTGCGCAGACGCGCTTCGTCCGCAGAATGCGTACAGCAGGAAAATCATCGTCCAGATACTTACGATCCAGGCCCTTGTTCGCGAAGCCCTACTTTGCCCGACACCACCGCTCATCTACTCGATCCCCAGCTTCTTCCAAATTGCATCTACTTTGGCGCGTGTACCGCCATCCATCTCAATCATCTGCGGCCAGGGGCGGTTAAAGCCTTCGGCTGCCCATTTACGCGTGGCATCAATGCCCATCTTGCTGCCATAGTTCGGCTGGCGCGATGCGTGATCGAGCGAATCGACCGGGCCCATGGTGAATTGAATATCTCGCTCGGGATCGATGTTGTTCGCCACCCGCAGCGTAACCTCGCCGAGATCCTGCACGTCGCAGTCTTCATCCACGACCACGATGCATTTTGTAAACATCGCCTGGCCCAGCGACCAGATTCCGCTCATCACCTTGCGCGCCTGGCCCGCATAGCTCTTGCGAATGGAAATGATCATCAGGTTGTGGAACACGCCTTCCACCGGCAGATTGATGTCCACAATTTCCGGAATCGTCATGCGCATCATCGGAAGGAAAATGCGTTCCACCGTCTTCCCCATCCATGCATCCTCCATGGGAGGCTTGCCTACGATCGTTGCCGCATAGATCGGATTTTTGCGATGCGTGATGCAGGTGATGTGGAAGACGGGATAGTCATCTTCCATGGTGTAGAAGCCGGTATGGTCGCCAAACGGGCCCTCGCTGCGAAGCTCGTCGAGACGCACATAGCCTTCGAGAATAATCTCCGCGTGCGCGGGCACTTCCAGATCCACTGTCTCGCACTTCACCAGTTCAACAGGAGACCGCCGCAGGAATCCGGCGATCACGTACTCCTCAATCTCCGGCGGAGCGGGAACGATTGCGGAGAATGTCGTCGCGGGATCGGTGCCGATCGCAACGGCAACTTCGAGTCGTCCATCTTTCAAGTTTCCAAAAGCGACTTGCGGCATTCCGCCGATGGCAGCGGTAGACCGCGTGCTGCCTCCTCCGGTCTCGGCCATGGCGCTTACGCGAGCCGCTGCGGCATCTCCCGTGGCGTTCTTCTCAGCCGCGGCTCGTAGATGATTGCGGAAGTGCTCTGCAGCCACCTTTTGCCGCTGCCAATGCATGCCAGTTGTTTGCGCATCGTAGACCTGCATGCGATACATTCCCATGTTTCGCTTGCCGCTCTTTAAGTCGCGAGTGATGACGCAAGGGAGAGTAATGAATCTGCCGCCATCCAATGGCCAGCACTGCAGTACAGGGAAATCCAGGACATTGAAATTCTCGCGGAGGATGACTTCCTTGCATGGCGCATCTTTCGCCGCGATCGTTTTGGGAAAGAACTTTCCTACTCTCCGCCAGCAGCGGCAGCATCTTCAATTTGTCGAACATGCCCTCGGGAGATTTCACCTGCATCATCCCCTCGATTCGGGCGGCCACTTCATCCAGAGAACTCACGCCCAGTGCAAGCTGCATGCGCCGCTCACTGCCAAACTGATTGATGAGCACGCTGTGACCGGGGTGACCCTTGATATTTTCAAATAGCAGCGCAGGACCGCCGGGGGCGTAGGAATTCTTCTTTGAATTTGAAGAAGTGCCGGCGCGCCCGATCTTTGAAACCCTGTCGGTAATCTCAGAAATTTCGAGGATGGGATCGACCTGCTCGCGAACGCGCTTCAGTTCGCCCGCCTTTTCAAGAACCCGGATCCAATCTCTCAGGTCATCTAAAGCCAATGTTTACTTCCCCCTGGCGCCGCGGCGGACGCAGTTCGCCACGACAACTTCCATACTATCCATAGCGGGCAGGATTCGCAGACTTACTTGCAGTCGACGGAACGAACATGCGGACCGCAATTCACCCGTGCTGAGCCATCCAGCGATCCATCTGCGTTTGCGCACAGCGCGCTCCGCACAGATGCTTAACGTCAGCACTGTGAGAAAGAAGCAGGCTCCAGGGAGTGAGCTTTAGAAGCGGCTGCTCCCGCAGATTCTCTGCGGGAGTAGTAGATTCAGTCCAGGCAAGCCACCAATCGGTTTCGGTCTCATTCTTTGCCTTGCCACATACATCGCAATGATAGGTTTCAGTCCATGCCATGGGAGGGACCCTCATGCGCCCAAAGCAGCGCAATATCCCGATGCTGCGAAGTTAGCACAGGAGCCTGCGACAGCCGCAACTTTCGAGTACAACTATTTGCTCAGATGGCGGCGTCGGTTCAGGACAAGGTCGAGGTCGTAACGGGCTGATTCTCTTCCACTTCTACCAGCGGGAAACCGAGATTCTTCCAGCCATCGAAACCACCGCGCAAAGGGCGCACGCGATCAATGCCAAGTTTCCGGATGCTCATCGCTGTCTTGGCTGCCGTCGCCTCACTGGGGCACGTGCAGTACAGAACAACATCGCGGTCGCGAGGGATGGAGGCGCTGTTCTTCAAAAGAGTGTCTGCGGTATAGCGAACAGCACCGGGCAACACGCGCGGGTCCGGGAGATAATCAAGCGGGTGCCGCAGATCCACGATGTAGACCTGCTCGCCATCGTCCAACCTGCGCTTGAGGTCTTCCGGTTCCAGGCGCGAAGTACGAATCTCCTTGAGAAACCGCTGCTGGCGCATGACGCGGTAGAGCACGAATCCAATGACGGCGAGGACGAAAATTACGCCGAAAGAATTTCTGATCCACGCCTGAACCATTGGATCGAGCTTCAAAACATCTCCGAAGAATCGCCCGGAGAGAGTGAGTGCCAGACTCCAGATCAGCGATCCCATCACATCGAAAGCGACAAACGTTTGATAGGACATACCGGTTTGCCCCGCTATCGGCGCAGCCAGCGTGGTGAGCCCAGGAATGAACTTGGCTACCAGCAACGCCTTTGGTCCATGCTTGGTGAAGTAGTTTTCCGTCCGTCGGACACAGGTGGAGGATTCAAGAGACAAGCGGCACACCAGCCGCACCATTGCTCCGCCGAATCGTTTTCCGAGGTAAAACCAGATTGTATCGGCGACAATGCATCCGGCCACAATCGCCAGGAGCACCAGCGGGAGGTTGAGGCGGTGCGTCGCGGTCAATGTTCCCGCGGTGACCAGCAGCGGAGCACTCGGAATGGGCATGCCGAGCATCTCCGCGAACACCCAGAGAAAGAGAATCGCGTACCCGTATTGGATGAAGATGTCGAGCGCAACTGGCATAGAGGGGTTGCCCAACCACAAAAGAAATCGCGTCTATAGGATGTCAGGGAATTGAAAACGATGCGAGAGAGATTTTCGCAGAAGACTTCCATGTGGTTGGAATCGCAACAAAAACAACGGCCGGAGCTTCTTTAGGGCTCCGGCCGCAAACTTCAAACAAATTACCGTGTATGTGTCACTTAATCGCCCATCACTCTGCCCGAATCAAGGGCATGTCTACGGTGTGTTCACTCACGAACCAGACTTGCATCTCGTTGGTGCGAACAACGTCGCTGATAAGCAGGTCGTTTGTGCCTTCATCGCCCTTGTCGCTGGCTGCTTTAGCAACCTTTCGAGCGTCTTCGATAATCATCTTGTGGGCTTCAAGCAGCCTTGAGATTTGCACAGGCACCTCTTCCCGGTCGCGGGGAGGCCTCTCCAGCCGGGTCATTTCCGCAACGTCGTGGGCCATGGCGACGCTCACGCCGCCGAGAATCTGGATCCGCTCCGCGATCAGGTCGACCAACTCGGCCTGCCCTTCATAGTGCTTATCAAAGAGAAGATGGAGTTGATAAAAGGTAGGCCCGCTGACCTGCCAATGCGACTTCTTGTATAGATCTCTCAAGCTCATGGTGTCGGCCAGCAGCAGGTTCAACGCTGCCGTGACCTTGGTGCGAACATCCTCGCTCAGTCCGAGCGGCAGATCTGGAATCACAGTTCCGAACTTCTGAACGGAATTTGCTTTCTGATGTTGAATCGGAGTAATTCGATCCCTCGTCTTCTGGGGACCATTTTTCAGAGCGCTGTTACTCATCGCAGCTTTCCTCCACTTTCTAGAGAGTTGGATGTATAAGCGCGCGGATAACGAACATGTTTTTGGGTCTTGTTACGGTTGGAAAAGAAAAAGGCCTCCGCGATTGGGAGGCCTTCAATACCAATTAGGATTTACTCCTTCACCCTGACGCTGGGGACAACCGACATACCTGGACGCAGCAGGCGATCCTTGTTCTCCGTTTTGTCCTTCAGGTCAATACGGACGGGAATACGCTGCACCACTTTGACATAGTTTCCCGTAGCGTTTTCCGGGGGAAACAGGCTCAAGACGGATCCGGTGGCTCCGCCGATCTGTACCACTGTCCCATGATACTTACGGCCATAAGCATCAACCTTTACTTCAACTTCTTGACCCTGCTTCATGTGGCGAAGCTGGGTCTCTTTGAAGTTCGCGGTGATCCAGATATCGTCCAGCGAAACCAGCGTCATCATGTTCTGGCCGACGCTTACGTTCTGGCCAACCTCGACGCTCTTGCGCGTTATGATGCCGGAAATGGGGGCAACAATCTTTGTATACGTTAGGTTTAGCCGCGCTTGATCGAGTGCAGCTTTAGCTTGTTGCGCCTGGGCTGCAGCCTGGTTCGCTTTAGCCCGCTGGATTGCAATCTGCTGCGGACCAGTTTCCGCCGTCTTTAGCTGAAATTGGGCCTGCTGCAGATGCTGTCTTGCGATTCTGACGCCTTGTTCCGCCGCGAGCTCTGAGGCTTTGGCGTCGGCAAGGGCCGCCTTGGTGGAAGCCGCTGCAGCAACTGCTGTATCGAACTGCTGCTTGGATATCACATCTTTTTCGACCAGCGGGGCGTAGCGCGCCAAGTCGAGTTGCGCCTTATCGTTGTTCGCCTTGGCTTGCTCCACGCGCGCGTGGGCCGACTCGAGTTGCCTCTGGGACTGTTCAACGGTGGCAGTTGCGCTGCTCACGTCTGAACCTGCGGAGGAGAGCGTGCTGCCGGTATTGATGGTGGTAATCGGAACGCCCACCTGGGTGGCCTCTGCGTTAGCCTCAGCCGCCTGCCGGGTCGCCTCACTCTGCTGTGCCGCAACTTCAAAGTCGCGAGGATCGATCTCCGCCAGCACCGTCCCGGCTTCGACATACTGATTCTCTTCCACGTTCACCTTAGAAATCTGCCCGGCAATTCGTGAACTGATCTGGATCAGATGGCCACTCACCTGCGCGTCGTCGGTCTCCTCGTAGAACGTGGAGTGCCACCAGAACAACAGGGCTCCGACAACAACGGCAACCACCACTCCAAAGATCAGGAATTGGCGGCGCGGCCTTGGCCGAGGTTTCTCTGGAAGGTCGTCGATCTCCGTCGTTTTGTCTTTTTCATCCAGTTCCAGATTCTGTTGTGCCACAGTTACTTCCCTCCGACATAATCCTTGTAATTGCTTTGGGCCACGCCAAGGGCGCGGGCCAACGAGAGTTTCGCCACATTGTGCTGATAAAGGCTGGCGACATAGCGATCATTCGCCTGGGCAACCGACTGTTGCGCCTGTGTCACCGCCAGATTATCCGACACACCGGCAGCATACCGCTGTTGCGCTTCGCTTAGAGCTTCGGTAGCAAGCTGCACATTGCTGTGGGCCACTTCTACCTGCTTTGCAGCCGCCTGGATGTCCAGGATGCTGTTCCTCACATCCGCATCGATCTGGCCGCGCATATCGTTCATCTGCGCCTGGCGCTGGTTCAACTGAGACTGTGCCAGTTGCGCATCCCCGCGAAGGCGCTCATCGAAAATCGGAAAACTTAAAGTGCCGACCGCATTTCCAGTGCCATGCGAAGATCCGAAGTTAACGCCGATATCCCCATAATCGCCCTCGAAACCTAAGGTGGGGTAGCGCTCTGCCTTGGCTGCGGAACGCTGCTTCTCCGCACCCGTAACCTGCTGCTCGAGCGCCTGAAGATCCTTGCGGTTTGCCAAAGCCTGCTTTACCGCGACATCGACATCCAGCGTGTCGAGAGCGGCGTAAGGAGCCTGGTCAGTCAATTCAAATTTCTGATCGAGCGGCAATCCGATGGCTCGCGCCAGCGCAATCTTGTCTTTTTCGAACTGGTTCGTTGAGGTAATCAAGGATTGCTGCAGCGTCTGGTAATCGACCCGGGCGCGAAGTTCATCGAGCAACGGCGAAATGCCTGCTTCGTGGTTTGCAACTGCCTGGTCCAATGAAACTTTGGCAGTATCCACCTGCGCCTGCACGCTACGAATCCGAGCCGCGTCCGAGATCACCAGCAGATACGCATTTCCGACGGTCAGCGTAACCATGTCGCGGGCGTCCTGCGCGGAGAGCTTAGTACCTTCAAAGTTGTGTTTCGACGCCAGGTAGTTCTGCAGTGCGGCCACATTGATCAGCGACCACGAAAGCGTTCCTCTCAGATCGGTATAACCGTAAGGTCCAATTACTGCCGGAACGCCTGGCGCGCGAATGCCCTGCGCCTCCAGGTCAGTCTGCATGACCGCTTCGCGGAGATAGCCGCCGACTGTGGGGAGTAGCCGCTGCAAATCCTGCAGCTTCTGGCCGCCTGCAGTTTGCACGGAGGTTCCGCTTAGGATAATGCCGAGATTCTGTCGAAGACCGCGCTGGATCGCCTCATCTAGGCTCAGCGACAGTACTCCTGTGGTCGCCTGACCCTGCACCACACTGCCGGAGTATGGGTTCGTTCCCTGCGACTGGGCGGTCGAACCGGAGGACACAACTGTCCCCGCCGCCGGGGAAGATGCGTCCCCTTGCGTCTGCGCAATGGCAGTAGACGCACTAAGGATGATGACAAGCAGGGCGGGGTATTTCTTCCAATCCCTCACCGCTACAGGCGAACACTCTTTCTCCACGTTCTTTAGAATCCCCGGAATTGCTCTATAGGACTGATTTTAGACGGACAACCACTGATTCTAATTGGATGCAGCGCAACCCGGTGGAAGTTCAAAAAGTAGCCGCCCTCAAAGTTCAACCGAGAAGTTCAGTTTTGGGCTGGATTTCCGACGGGCAGTTCAGCCGCCCCTGCGTGAACCAGTGAATTTGCCAGAGAACAGAGAGCCTGGCGAAACACGAGGCTCACCTTGGCTGGAGTCCAACCCTCGGCACCGAACGAACCGCTCCCGCGAAGTGCGTTCGAAGCCGCCAGATTTCCCTGTCCGAGAACGGCCCGGAGCACAAAAACAGCCCGCAGTGCGGGTGAAAGCTGGTCAAGCCAGCCCCGCAGGCGACCGCTTCCCGGCCCCTCAATCAAGCCTTCAAGCTGCTTGGGGCTCAATCCTGCGGCGGAAAGGTCGTCGCTTTCAATGCAGGTGCTGGGAGAAATCTCGTCTGCCGCCACTCCGGCATCGAGTCCGCCCCCGGGGTGGCTCGCCAGCCGCTTCAGGGACGCTGCGATCACCTGTTCGCGGGTTTCCCGGTGCGCGGCCTGCGGGTCGGCACAGAGATCGGATTTTGCTGCCGCAACCACCTCTTCTACAACGCTGACCGCCTCCTGTTCTTGTCCAAGAAGCATGGCGGCCGTCTGGAAAAGCTCCATTGCAGAGTCATGAACGGTCGAGGTTCCAGCTTCACCAGCGGTTCCGGGATCCCGATAGTTCTTCATAGTTAATCTCCTTCCGCCCACGATGCGAACGGGCAATAGCGCATGCTTCCATCCTCATCGACCCCATCGCTCGCGTCAAATCCTGCGCTCATGAAGTCAAAAAGAATTACCGTCGCCTTAACCCATGCGTTACCCTGCCCCTTATCGGAGTCGTGTACACTTCCCTCCAGAGACCGCCTGAAATCGGCACCTATGACCACCGCTCAGATTCGACGCAAGAAGCTTTTTATCAGCCGAGACGCCTCCTGGCTCAACTTCAACCGGCGCGTGCTTGAAGAAGCAGAAGATGAAAGAAATCCCCTTCTGGAGCGTGTGAAATTTCTGGCAATTACTGCCAGCAATCTTGACGAATTTGTGGAAATTCGGCTCGCCGGTATCCTGCAAAGAATTGAGGATGGATACAAGGAGCCGGGCTTTGACGGACTGACGCCACAGGAAACGCTGGCGGCGATCGCCGAGGATGTCCAGCTTTTCGTCACCCAGCAATATCGCTGCTGGAACGAGTTGCTTCTCCCCCAACTAAATGCCAACGGCGTTCGCGTGCTTCGCTGGGAACAACTGACGGAGGAAGGCCGGAATCACGCGAATTTGTTTTATCAGCGTGAAGTGGATCCGTTACTCACGCCGATCACGATCGATCCCGCGCACCCGTTTCCCCGTGTGTTGAACAAGGCTCTCTGCCTGGCGCTGCTTCTCAGGCGCAAGCGCAAGGGCACATCGGGACCGACCCTGGGTGTGGTGACGGTTCCGCGGACTTTGCCTCGACTCGTTCCCATCCCGTCCGATTCGAATACCCATGATTTTGTCTTCCTGCACGATCTGATTGAGCGCAATGCGGCGGGCATGTATCGCGGATATGAGTTGCTATCCACTGCGGCATTTCGCGTCACTCGCAACAGCAATCTTTACTTCCAGGAAGAAGAAGCTCGAAGCTTGCTGGAAAGCGTTCGCACCGAACTCCACAATCGCCGCAAGGGCGACGCTGTTCGGCTGGAAATTGAGCGCACTGCCGATCCAGAAGTCGTCGAGCGGCTACAGACGAATTTCGAACTCGACGATTTCCAAATCTTTCCCACCGACGGGCCGGTGAATCTCTCCCGTCTGATGAATCTTTACAGCGACACACCACGGCCTGATTTGAAATTTCACAACTTCACGCCTCGCGCTCTCCATCTTGGCCGCCACGCCACCGATTTGTTTGACGATCTTCGCCATCGCGACATCCTTCTGCATCATCCTTACGATTCGTACGACGCGGTCGTTGGATTTATTGAAGCGGGTGCGAGCGATCCAAATGTCGTCTCCATTAAGCAGACGCTTTATCGCACCAGTTCCGATTCGCAGATCTTTGCTTCACTGACAGAAGCAGCGCAGACGAAGGAAGTCACAGTCGTGGTGGAGTTGATGGCGCGTTTCGACGAGGCATCGAATATTCGCTGGGCTCGCGACCTCGAAGATGCCGGCGTCCAGGTCTTTCATGGCATCGTGGGCCTGAAGACACATTGCAAGCTGGCGCTGCTGGTACGGCGAGACCCAGATGGCGTGACTCGACGTTACTGCCATCTTGGCACCGGCAATTACAACCCAAATACGGCGCGGTTTTACACTGACATCAGCTTGCTGACGTCCGATCCGGAAATCACTTCGAGCGTTCACAGCGTGTTCAATTATCTGACTGCCCATTCCGAGTCGGATGACTACTGTCCCCTGCTCGTAGCACCGTTGACCCTGGCAGAGAGTTTTATTCGCATGATCCAGCGCGAAGCGGAACATGCCGCCGCCGGCAAGACCGCGTGCATCATTGCGAAGATGAATTCGCTGCTTGAGCGAGGAGTGATTGAGGCGCTGTACCAGGCATCGCAGGCGGGAGTGCAAATCGACCTTATTGTTCGCGGCATCTGCTCCCTGCGGCCCGGGATCAAGAAGATCAGCGAGAACATTCGCGTGAAGTCGATCGTGGGACGATTCCTCGAGCATAGCCGCATCTTTTATTTCCATAATGACGGCAAGGAAGAACTCTATTGCGGTTCTGCCGACTGGATGCCGCGCAACCTGTTTGAGCGCTGCGAGGTCATTTTCCCTGTTCGAGATCCGGCCCACCGGGCGAGGCTCCGCAACGAGATTCTGGCTGCTTACCTGGCGGATACAGAGAAGTCCCGAATCATGCAGCCTGACGGCTCGTATCTCCGGGCCCGTGACACTGCCGCTCACCCATTCAATGCGCAGGAGTTCTTCATGCGCTTCGCCGAGTCGAAGGACACGCTGGAGAATATTCCCATGATCGTGACGCCAGAGTCACCCGGCCCAGTTCGCAAACCGCGACGCGCCTTGGTGGTCTGAGTTTCACAACCGCATCTGAAAGCCACGAGTACCCTGCAATTAGCCAGTACACCGCGGCATTCATCTCGCCATTGCGGCGTCGTACAGCAAAGCTTCAGACCCGACCGTCCGCAAGACGGAGATAATACTGATGTCGTCTAACTGGCCGAATTGTTGTGCCGTGTTGGCTAGTTCCGCAGCAGAGTTACCTGCGCGGAGCAACTCGTGAACGCGCTCGAATCCGAATAGGCGGCCTTCCACGTTTGTGGCTTCCGCAATGCCATCCGACATCAACACTAGCTTGTCCTCATCCTCCAGTTGAAAATGCATGATGGAGAATTCCGCGTCTTCGATTGCACCCAGCGGCAGCGCCCCCTCCATTGCCATCGGCTCTCCATTTAGATACGGCATTATGTGGCCGGCGTTGGCAAGGGTCACCTCCCCCTCCTTTGTGATTTTGATCGCAAGACACGTTGCTTGAGCGTCGCCTCTGCCGAGCATCCGGCGATTGAGCGCTTGCAGAAGAAACAGCGGTTCCGAATTGAGTTCCGCGGTGCTGCGGATGGCTCCCACCAGCAGCGCTACCAGCATGCCTGCCTTCAGACCCTTGCCCGTCACATCGCCGGCAACGATGAGCAGGCTGCCATCGCTTTTGTGCGGGATGATCTGGAAGAAGTCGCCGCCCACCTCCCGCGCGGGGCGGTACTCGCTCTCGACGACCAGCCCTGGCAACTCAGTTCGTGATTCGGGCAGGATCACCGACTGCACCTCCTGCGCCTGCTTTACGTCCAGCGCCATATGCTGTTGGTTGTGTATCGACTTGAGCAGGCGGCGAAGTAAAAGCAGGGCAATTACAACCATTAGCAGCAGATCCGACATTGTGCCGAGCCGAATGCTCATGCCGAAGAGTTCCCACCGTATAGGAAGATGCAGGCGGGACATTTCCGTGCCAAAGGCATTAACTCCCCACAAAAGCACGGCGGGCAATACCATCCATCCCTCCAGCCCATAGCGACGAATCCCCTGGAAGACGATCCATAATTGAAGCGCAAGGAAAAGCAGACGGACCAGCATTGAAGCAGAAAGAAAGGCAGTGGCAACTGGGTGCGGTGCGAGTCCGACGAACATTTCTTGCCCAATCACGATGGTAACCAGATAAAGGAGAGCCAATCCTGTTGCCGCGCGAGGTGTCCAGGATGGTCGCTGCCGACCGAACCATACCCACCACACCATCACCCATCCGGCGAAAATAAGAGACGTCAAAAGGCCGTCTCCAACCAATTGGATGGTTGTTATGCTGACCAACTGTGTCCATGTAGCTGCTGAGGAGAGCCCGGATATGGCAACTTGCAGCAGGAACACCCCGCCGATCCAGAGATAGACACGGTCCGAACGATCGAACAGAATGAGGGTGAATGCTAGCAGCGCCAACAAGCTAGACAGCGGTAATTCTGCCGCTTTAAACGAGTAATGGCGAGTAAGTTCCATCCAACGCACGTGATAACGAGCCGTGACAGTAGCGGCCTCGCCCAGCACCGGCGCGTTATGGAAGCCGCCCACGTCCGCTGCTTCGGTTAGGGTCGAGGGCATCATAAACACCCGGAATGCCAGAACGAGGGTGGAAATATCCGTACCTGAACCGGAGCCGTCATAACTTTGTTTCGGCAGCGGAAACTTCATGGGCTGCGAGTAGAAAGCAGTTGGCGTACTCTGCGAGAACTTTCCGAATTGTCCAACAAACATTCCGTTCGTGAAGACCTGGTAAACATCGTCAACATCGGAGGGACCCGCCAGGGCTAACTCCTCGCCGGGCTTCGCCTGCACCCGCACCCGAATTCGATACCAGGCGTAGCCCCAGTATCCCTTGTGACCTCGGACCGTCCAGCCCGGGACAAATCCTGAGAGTCCTGAAATGGGGTCGACGGCCCCCTCCGAAGGGGTCAAGTCCACGGTCTCCCAACGGGAGTCGTCAAATTCCGGAGTGGCCCACAAAGGCTGGCTCGTCTTCGGATCGACCGGCGAGTCGCCGATCGTGAACTTCCAGGGCCCGTTCAGCGCTATAGCAGACTGGCCGAGAGTGACATCTACTTCACTGTTGGCCTGCGCGGCTGCAGTTTGCGGCTGAGCGGACGCCATGCTGCAGAGGATGGAAAGTACCGTCAGCAGAAAAGTGAAACGCAAGTATCGTGCCATTGCAGGCCCTCGTTCTTTCGGAAACCGTTCCACGACTATACGCAGTTAGGGCAAAGCAATGGAACTATCTTTCTCTATTCTTTTGTTGCAGATGTCACTGCGTGTCAACCACCTCACGATCCCTCGCGACGACTTTCAGTTCCCGCGAAAATCACTTTCAGAATTCCTTACGAGCGATTTTTGCGACGTCCGCTAGTTTTCCACCGACATCCTTGACGGACTTTGTCCCTATCTTGCGCAGCGGGTGGAATTTCAATCCCAGGAGAATTGTTACAATTGTGTGAATGCCGGCCCAGAAATTTAATGAGCCGCCCTCCCGGCACCATCCACTCCGGTGAGAGAATCTGAGGACCATGAACCTGTACGTGCTTCGCCACGCAAGCGCCGGCACCAGCCGCATGAATCCCAAGCTCGACGAAAAGCGACCACTTGACCGAGACGGAAAGCAGCAATGCATGCTGCTCGGACGCTACATAAACGCCCTTAATCTGCAGTTCGACGTTGTCGCGTCCAGCCCGCTTAAGCGCGCGTTGCAGACTGCCTCCCTCGTTGGAACCGAGATCGGCTTTGAGGCGAAAGTGCTTGTGACGGAAGCACTCAGCCCGTCCGCTTCCTTCACAAAGTTCAAGAGTTTTCTGGAAGAAATGAACGGGAACGAAAACGTCCTGGTTGTTGGCCATAATCCGAATCTGCAGCAGTTTATGGGTCAGTTGATTGGCACCAACGGCAGCAACTGCTTCCGGCTGCGAAAGGCCGGAATGGCAAGATTCGACCTGACGAAGCGCCCCGGCACGATGTATTGGATGGTTGAGCCCCGGCTGCTGCGCTCGGTCTACACCAGCGTCACAAAGAGTTCACGGCGGAAGACTTCGAAGAAGTAGTCCGCCTCTTTACGCAGCGACCACAATTCCAGTTCAGCTCCCGTGCGCCCTGGACTTAGCTCCAAAAGGATGCGTTTGGGGTAAGCGCGCACGGTTACCTTAAGCACGTCGCTGGCGCGGTCCTGATTCAGCGCCATGGCCAGCCGCAACAACACAACGGCGT
This sequence comes from uncultured Acidobacteriaceae bacterium, assembly GCA_963797255.1. Classification (GTDB taxonomy): domain Bacteria; phylum Acidobacteriota; class Terriglobia; order Terriglobales; family Acidobacteriaceae; genus JANXZS01. Next base: position 490,660 of record CAWCOV010000030.1, on the reverse strand, counting down.
GCCTTACATGAACATGCTCTTCCGCTGGAATCGCGCGCATGGCGCGATCTGCATCTATTGGCCGTGACTTGCCAAGATAACGCGCAATCGCAGATACAATTGCCCGCTGCACCACGGTAAATCCGTACATTTCAGAGTTGGCAATAATGTATTGAGCGTGCCGATGGTGGCCTTGGTAATTCAGGAATTTTCCAACATCGCGCAGCATCGCGGCAGCCTCCAGCCAGTAGCGGTATTCGACGGGCATGCCGTGAACGTGTTCCAAATCTCGAAAAAGTTGAGCCGCATGCTGTCGGACGGGCTCGGCCTCTTTGGGATCGACTCCGTAACACCTGCAGGTAGCGAGAACGCTTTCCCAGCGCTCGCGTTCAAACTGCTGGTGGGCCAGCGTGCGTGAATCCGGCTCGGCCAGCATTTGCGCAAGAATGCCATCGCGCAACCCCAGCGACGAGTAGCGAAAACCCGGCAAGTTCAAGCGCTCCATCAATTCTGCAAACACATGTGCGCCGGCGATGATGATTTCCGAGCGTCGCGGGCCAATGCCAGGAACAAGCGCACGCTGCTGGTTCGTCATGTGGGTCAGCTTCGTCGCCAGGCGGCGTACCTCTGCCGCAGGTGTGATTCCAGATTCACCGGTGAGTCGGCCCTTCGCGGGTCTGGCATTCTTGGCCGTGGCGCGTACCGCGTCGGCTAGCGCAGCCGCGGTGCCGGAGGTTGCGATCACCAGCCTGGCCTTGTCCGCCGGGATCTTGCGTTCCGCGCGACGAAGCTCTCGCTCGATAAACTTTCGCATCCTCGCAATCTCTTCAGGCGTTGCCGGATCCCCTTGCAGAAACTCCTCTGTCAGCCGTACAGCCCCGAGAGGAAGACTGATGGTTTCCTTGAGGCTCTTACGTTCGGAAAGAGAAACTTCACAGCTTCCGCCGCCAAGATCCACCAGCAAAACGCGGCCAGCGGTTCCCGGCTCATTGCTGATAATGCCTCGGTGAATGAGGCGAGCTTCTTCAAGGCCGGAGATTACTTCGACATCCCAGCCGGTCTCCGCCTTGACCCACGCCCGGAAGGCTTCGCCATTTCTCGCATCGCGGAGAGCAGAAGTTCCGACAGCACGAATGTGATCCGCTCCAAAGCTTTGGATTGCTCGCTGAAAGCGCTTGAGGGCACGCAGCGTGCTCGCCATCGACTCCGGCGAAATCAACCCTTTGCTGAATACGCTTGCTCCCAGCCGGGTAACTTCTCGGTCCTCGTGCAACACCTTGAGGCGATACTGCACGACGCGGGCAATTTTGAGCCGGCAGGAGTTGGAACCAACGTCGATTGCGGCAAATATCGGCATGGCGAAGAATCTTTCTTATCTGCGGTGTTGAATCAGTAAACGTAACTTTCAGAAAGCTGGCCCATGACGCTGCGCCAATCGACCTTGCTGCCCGGGATCCTAAGCTTTGCGAAGCGCTCGCCACTCTCCGACGAGCCTGCCACGCATCCGTTCGGTCGCTCGTTTTGCCGCTTGAAAACTCTGCTCCACTTCCCGGTCTAACATCACGCGCAGTTCGTCGCCCTCTCCTCGCAAAGCGGTGCGCGCCTCGTCGCTTAGCATGAGCCAGTCGTGCCAATCACCAATTCCGTCCTGGATGCGTTTGATGGTTCGTCCCACCGCCATTGCTTGAGGATCGTCGCCACCGGCTTCGCTTATGTATCGCGCATTCTTTGCACCCTTGCGAAAGTCATGGAGATTGCCCGCATCCAGCATCGGCAATTCATCGGACAACTTCACAAACGCATCCAGTGCCGCGAGCGCCGGTTTTCGCACGGGCTTGCGGCGGCCGCGCTGCCCTTGCCATGCTTTCACGAAATTCTCCGCAATCTCATCCACTTTGCCGACGCGCTTCTTAACCTGCTTAAGCAGTTCCACCGCGCGTTGTTCGCGGGCATGCTTCAGCCACGCGTCGAGGTGCTCGGCCTGAGTTTGAAGAGCATCCTTCTCTTGCGGAGTTGCTGCCTGCTTCTCCACTTCGCTCTGCTCCTGCTTGGCGTGTTCCTCTTCTCCAGCTTTGCCGACACCGGCAAACTTCTCCAGGATCTTTCGGTGCACATCAAGATCGCGAACCGGCGCTGCCGCGCGTCGAATGTTCTTCAATTGACGTCGCCATCTGTCCGCTGCATCTTCAAGTTCTGGATTGCCGTCCGCAGCTTCGCGCATGAGAACGTCGATCATTGCCTCAACGCGACGCGTTCCCGTCCGGATCCGATGCACCGTTTCAACACCTGAGTCTTCCAGGCATTTCTCCAACTCTGTCTTCCACATCTGCGTAATACGACCCAGGTGGTCCATGCGAGGATCGGGCGCCCGGCGCGAGCGGGTTCGCGGCGCGCGTACAGTGGATGCGCTGGACTTCTTTGCAGGCGTGCGCTTAGAGGAGGCAACGCCAGCGTGATTTACAGGATTGGTACCCATGACTGCTATTCTGCTACTTGCAAGGTAAAAGCAATACCAACATGTCGAAATATTCTTCCGCAGCCATCACGGACGTAAAAGGGCCGAATATCGAAAGTCGCATGACCACGGTCCAGTCGTGGGCAGTGCTGCTTCTTTTCTTCCTTGTAATCCATTTCGGAGCTCTCTTTTCTCCTTCGTTGCTGGACGATGCCGACGCTACGCATGCAAATGCTGCACGAGCCATGGCGCAGAGTGGTGACTGGGTCACCCTCAAAGTGAACGGGCTGCGCTACCTTGAAAAGCCGCCGCTCCCGTATTGGCTGGTCGCGACAAATTATCGGTTGTTCGGTGAAAATGTTTTTTCCACTCACCTGCCGTTGGCGCTAGGCGTGCTCGGTTGCTCCATCCTGGCGTGGGTGTGGGCGCGCCGTGCCTATTCTGAGCGTGCTGCATTCTATGCAGCTTTGGGCGTACTGACGTCTATCGGCATTTTTCTTTTCACGCGCGTCTTCATTCCGGAAGTGTTGCTGACGCTGCTGCTGGGCCTGGCGCTTTATTGCTTTTTAACCGGCATGGAAGATCGCAAGCCCTCGCGCATTTACATCATGTGGGCGTCACTCGCCCTTGGCATACTCACGAAGGGCCTCATCGCACCCGTATTTTTCTTTGCGGCTGTGATCCCGTATCTGATGCTTACGGGACAGTGGCGGCGCTGGCGCGAACTCCGTATATTTACCGGCGGCCTCCTGTTTCTTGCGATCGCAGCACCGTGGCATATTCTCGCTGGGCTGCGCAATCCGGATCACGGACACCCGGTTGGCAACATCCCTACGCCGGGGAACGTTCACGGGTTCTTCTACTTCTATTTCATCAACGAGCATGTTCTGCGCTTCCTCGGAAAGCGCTACCCACACGACTACAACAAGCTGCCAGCCTCGCTGTTCTGGAGCCTTCACCTGGTCTGGCTGTTTCCGTGGAGCCTGTATTTCCCCATAGCTCTTCGGCGTGCGTGGAGAACGCGGCATCGGTGGTTGGAAATGCTTCGGCCTGCGCCGGCACAGACGGTGGATTTCTATCTGGGAGCGGCACTCACGTTTGATCCAATGACGATCAGCGCAGAACGCAAGTTCCGTGCCCGCACGAACTGGCTTCTATCAATTTACGCAGCAATCATCCTTATATTCTTTTCGATTTCAACCAACCAGGAGTACTACACCTACCCGGCGTACTTGCCGCTGCTGATCTTGACAGCGGGAGCACTGGCATCCACGGAAATCGCGGCGATTCGCCGAGCGGACATGCCGGAGTTGAAGGACACAGGCGCATTGAACTGGCTGAGTGCAGCGCATGCGGTTTTCGCATTACTCGGCGTACTGGCGGCAACAGCCCTTGGCATTGGTTTATGGCAATCGCGCAACCTGCCATTTGTTTCCGACATAGGAACGCTGCTGGCGCATCGTGGCGTCGGCGATTACTCGCTTTCGATGTCGCACTTTTTCGACCTGACCGGACCATCGTTCGCAGCATTACGCTTGCCTGCAATCCTCGCAGCAATCGTCTTTCTGCTTGGCCCTCCGACAGCCTGGTATTTCCGCAGGGGCGGTCGGCACTTCAAATCGACTTTCACGGTTGCGGTAACGCTCGCGGGATTCCTTATCGCAGCGCACATTGCGTTCCATCGATTTGAGCCGATGCTTTCGTCCCGCGCGTTTGCCGACACGATCAATCGGCTTTCCACGCCGGCGGATCAACTCCTGATTTATGGAGACCAATCGAACGCCTCGTCGGTAACCTTCTACACCGAACGCCAGGCAATGCTGGTCGAAGGCCGCACATCATCTATGCTGTGGGGATCGTGCTATCCGGATGCACCCAACATCTTCCTGACCGATGCCGACCTGCGAGAAGGTTGGGGTAATGGCCAAAGGAAGTGGCTTGTTGTTCCCGGCGACAAGCATGACCACGTCACGGAATTGCTCGGGGACCGCGCAGTTTTAGTGCAGGATCTCGCGGATAAATCCCTCTACACGGATCGACCGCTGGCGCAATAACTATGCGTGGACAGCAGGCTGCTGCTTGTCGGTATCACTGGACGTACTTTGCATCCTGCCACCCTTCACGAGTCGATAAATCTCACCACGCCACACAATCTTGTCGTTGAAATAACTCGCGACCCAATAGCAGAAGCCAAGAAAATCTCGCAGCGGGTAAAGAAGGACCAGCCGCCAGAGATGGCGATCGTGAACGACGACAGCCCCCACCACCCATGCCAATGCCATGCGGCTAAGAAGGCTCCACCCAAACAGCACTAATGCGAGCACTGGCCAATGGAGCGCAAGGGCCGCCGCGCCGGCAAGCAAGCCAAATGGAAGGCTAAAGGTGAGTGCGGTTCCGAGATGCCCGGCGGGGCGGGAGAATCGGGTGCTCTTCATCCAGCGCACCTGGTGTTTCACAGAGGAAACAAAGCGTTCATTGATGACGATGTGATCGATGACGTGATTGCTGAGAACGACGGTGTGGCCTTTTTCCGCTACAAGGTGTCCGAGTACAAAATCGTCGGCGCAGTAATCGCCAAGAATGCCGAAGCCGCCGACCTCTTCGACACATTCCTTGCGGACCACCATGGTTGGTCCCAGCGCGAAACGCATTCCTTCGGTAATGTCGGCGGCGAGTACCCCCGATGTCATCTCGACGGACATACCCGCCGCCTCGAGTCGCGACCAAATTCCGTTGTCTGCCGCTACCCCTCGATAAAGGCAAGTGAGCATGCCCACTCGCGCGTCGGCGAAAGGTTCAATAATGCTCCGAAGGTAATGCGGCTGCACGCTCACATCGCTGTCGCTGATTACCAACAAAGAGTAACTGGCAACTGACATCATCTTTTCTAACGATGACACTTTTGCGTTGATGTACTTCGGCTCGCCGGTCGTCAAAAACTTTGCGGAGACACTGGGATAATTTGCGGCAACTCGTTGTGCCGTCTGCAGGCCCTTATCTTCCGGTGTTCTAGCGCAGAACAGAATTTCGAATTCCGGGTAATCCTGCTGGAAAAAAGTAGCGAGATGAGCCTCCAGATCCGGCTCGGCCCCATGCAGAGGCTTGAGCAACGTTACCGGCGGAGTAAACACCGGATCATTCTGACGGCTGCGCTTTCTTCGATTGGCGACGAACTTCCGCACCCCTGCGAACACGATTGCAGTGAAAATTGTCGAGGTGAGGAGGCCGAAGATTCCCAGGCCGAGCAGAAGTTTCATCGTGCGGCTCTACTTTGTCCTTCAGAGATCATTTGAATAAGCCCTGATGTCGGACAGATTCGCGTTTATTTAGAATCAGCGCTTTCGCTCGCCGCCGGAGGCCGATTTGGCCTGGGGAACGATCAGCGGCTTCCTCAAGGGTACCATCGCCGCTCCCTGGCCCTGGAAACCCTGCATATGGGTCAGCATCTCGGTACGCACGTAATCCACGAAGCTCTGCATCTGCCGATTCATCTCCTCCATACGCTCACGCATCTGCAGAATGATGGCGATACCGGCTATGTTCACCCCAAGGTCGCGTGCCAGGTTCAGGATGAATTCCAAACGCTCAAGATCCTCATCGGTGTAGAGACGGGTGTTACCCTCGGTGCGGGATGGCTTCAGCAGGCCTTCGCGCTCATACATCCTCAGGGTCTGTGGGTGGATTTCGTACATCTCGGCGACTGCCGAGATCATATAAGCGCCTTTGGATTTCCGCTTCGTTGCCATAATCCGCCTGACATTGCCCGGCCACTGCATCTGGTTTCCGTTAAAAGACGGTTCTAAATGCCGCGGCGCAACTCGTAGATACAGTGGTCGTATCCTCTCCAGAAAACCACCTTCTCGAGAGTGAGTCCATTCTTTTCTGCAACGCGGCGGGATGCAAGGTTTTCCGGACGAATCATGGAGATTATCCGCGGAGGGTTCAATTCTCGGAACGCATAGTCGATGCAAGCCCGAGCGGCTTCCGTAGCAAGCCCCAAATTCCAGTAGTCGCGGCGAACGTGGTAACCGACCTCGATCTCCTGGTTACCTTCCACTTCCTGTTCGAGTGTCCCGCAATCTCCTATCAATTCGCCGGTATCCTTGAGTTGGATAGCCAGCAAACCGACGCCTCGATCCAGAAATGAGAGGCGGAAGCGGTCTACCCAGTCCGCAACTTCTTCGCGGGTCTTTGGCCGAGGGTAGTAAATCATCGCGGCAGGGTCGCCCAGCACGGAAAACAGGGCCAGTTCGTCGCCTAAAGCAAAAGGGCGCAGGGCGAGCCGTTCTGTTTCCAGAACAAAGCTCATTCCCGCGCCTCCTTTGAAACCTCGCTTCGGGCGATTAGTCGAGTACTGCGATGGGGGTTTCCCAAAGCATGTGCTTGACGGCTTCAACACCCGGTGCCGGCTTCAGATTTTCCATTAGATCATCGCGTACCTGCATTCCGCAGGTAAGCTGCCAGCGCGCATCCTGTGCATTGGGGGCAGCACCGGCAAAGCACGCATTCTGGCAGTCCTGAATCCAGGCCTCACGCAGTTTGCGGTCGCTTTGGAGCCCTTGCGGCAACTCGCGAGTAAGCCCGATCGCCGCCAGCATCTCAAGTCCCATTGCTGGACGTATTTCCATGTTGGATATTTCGGAGAAGCGCTCCGCACGGTACGCATCGACAAAAGTGTCAATGGACTGTGCACGGACCGCACTATCGGCTGGCTGTGCTCCACACCACGCCTCATATACCGCCTCAGAGCTGCGGAGGTATTGCTGGAGATTGCGGTCAGTGGACACTTGTCCAATTTCCGCCTTCTTCCAGCCCTCATGGTTTTTACGGAATATATCGCAGCTGGGCGTCAAGGCATGCAGGGAAGCAGAGCCCAACACCAGGAACATCGCTAGTACGAATAGCTTTTTCATCGTTTGGGCCTCAAAGTCTCCGGGGGTGTTAGATGATATCCCCCAGAAGTGTTATGAAGCTAACACGATGTTGGGTAACAAAGCGCAAATCTTTAGTACTAATTAGTACCTAGATTTCATTAAAGATCGATGAACGCGGATCTTCAGGGTTCAAACGCCCGAATTCTCGCATTATTTCCTTAGATTTCTCATCTTTTAGGTGCGGAATGACCACTTGGACTGTCACTATCTGGTCTCCCCGGGCCCCCTCGTGAGAAGCAGATTGCACACCCCGATCACGAAGTCGCAACTTTTGGCCGTTTTGTGTTGAAGGTGGAATCTTCAACTGGGTACGGCCATCAATCGTCGGAACTTCGATCTTCGCGCCGAGCGCAGCCTCTGTAACAGTTACGGGCACAGTCAGGTAAATATCATCCAGAACCCTTGAAAACACCGGGTTCGTCCCTGTTTTGATGATCAGGTAGAGATCTCCCGCCGGGCCGCCATTCACGCCCGCGTTGCCCTTGCCTGCCAGCCTGATTCTTTGTCCATCGCGAGTACCGGGCTTGATGCGAAACTCCACCTGCTCCGTCCTGGTGACAGTTCCGTCGCCGTGGCAAGTAGAACAAGCGCTCTGCAGCTTGCCTGTGCCATTGCAACGGGGGCACTGGATGTTGAACTTCATCCGCCCGCCCATTTGCGTTACCTGACCTGAGCCGTGACACTCTGGGCACGTGCTCTGGCCCCCAGTAGAGGCTTTGCCTTTGCAGGTAGGACAGATTTCTTTCCGCTGGATCTCCAAACGGGCAGTGCCCCCGCGAATGGAGGTCCAGAAATCAATGTTCACCTGGTATTCAAGATCCGTTCCGGGCTCCGCGCCCCGACTTTTCGACTGCTGCTGCCCCTGAGAAAAGATTCCGGAGAAAATGTCACGAAAATTACCCCATCCGCCGCCTTGGGGACCCTGACCCTGCCCCGCGCTTGCCTGGTTGGCTTGGAAATCAGAAAAATCGAATCCGCCGAAGTCGAAGGGAACGCCCTGCTCTTCGTTTGCGTGGCGACGGCCATAGCCCCCGCGCGCTGCGGCTTCCGCAGCAGCCGGATCTATCTGGTCGGAGTAAAAGCCGAGCTGGTCATAGACCTTGCGCTTCTTATCGTCACTGAGAATGTCGTTCGCCTCGGAGATTTCCTTGAACTTCTCCTCGGCCTTCTTGTCGTTCGGATTTACGTCGGGGTGGTACTTGCGCGCAAGCTTGCGAAAGGCTTTGCGAATCTCATCCGCCGTTGCGGTCTTCTTGACTCCGAGCAATCCGTAATAATCTTTTTGATGAGTATTCGCCATGTTGTTTGCGTTGCTTCAAATTGCTTACTTATCGGTCACCGAATTTAACTCTGAGCGTAGCATGCCGGGCGGTAAGCGCTCTGGTCTGACGCTCTTACCGCCTGCAGGTTAATTCCATACCTGGCTGGCCTGTACCGGCTCTATCATCCATGGGAGGTCGGGCTCAACGCTCCGCATTTTTGCCGCGAACGACTCCGCTTCTTGCTGCGTATTGAATAGCACCTTGTTGTAGACCTTGCCTGCGCGCCATTGCTCGCATTTCCATAAGGTATCGGTCATTTTCTCCCCTGTTCCGCACCTCCCAGAAAGCTGGGACGCGAACGCAGCCGAAGCTGCATGCGCTCGATGCTTTTGACTCCTTACAAATTGCGGGGCGTCCCAGTTGCTCCTGGAAAGACGCCCCGCTTTCTTACAATCCGGAGAGTCGCAACTGTAGCAGTTACGAAACCCCGTACTGTTCCGTTCCTGTTACTTCTTTTCGTCGACGTCCACGTACTCGGCGTCGATTACGCCTTCGTCTTTCTTCTCCGCGCTTCCTCCGGGTTCGGTTGCACCATCCGGTCCCGGCGTTCCACCAGCTGCGGCGGATGCGGCTGAACTGGCCTTGTACATTGCCTCGGCCATCTTGTGCGAAGCCTCGGTAAGGCGCTCTTTCGACGCATTCATCTCGGCTGCGGTCGGTGTGCCTTCGAGCGACTTCTTGGCATCGGCCAGGGCTGTCTCCACATCGGTCTTGTCGCTCGCGGAGATCTTGTCGCCACTCTCCTTGAGCATCTTCTCGATGTTGTAGACCAGGTTATCGAGGCCGTTACGAGCCTCAATTTCCTCGCGCTTCGCCTTATCTTCGGCGGAGTGAGCGTCTGCTTCCTTAGCCATGCGCTCTACTTCTTCCTTGCTCAAGCCGCTGGACGAGGTGATCTGGATACGCTGATCTTTGCCCGTTGCCATATCCTTCGCAGTCACGTTCAGGATGCCGTTTGCGTCAATGTCAAACGTCACCTCGATCTGCGGAACTCCACGCATGGCGGGTGGTATCCCGGCCAGCTTGAATTTGCCCAGCGTGCGATTCTGCGAAGCCATGGGTCGCTCACCTTGCAGCACGTGAACCTCAACCTCGGTCTGATTATCGGCCGCAGTCGAAAATGTCTCAGTCTTCTTGGTCGGAATCGTCGTGTTGCGAGCGATCATCGACGTTGCCACTCCGCCCAGCGTTTCAATGGACAGGGTAAGCGGCGTGACGTCGAGCAACAGCAGATCCTTGACCTCGCCACCCAAGACGCCTGCCTGGATTGCGGCTCCAATCGCAACGACCTCGTCAGGGTTCACACCCTTGTGGGGTTCCTTGCCGAAGAGTTTCTTTACCAGTTCCTGAATTGCCGGCATGCGCGTCTGACCACCAACCAGCACGACTTCGTCGATCTTGCTGGCGTCGATACCCGCATCCGCGAGAGCCTTCTTGCAGGGCTCAATTGAACGCTGCAACAAGTCCTCTACCAACTGCTCCAGCTTGGAGCGCGTCAGCTTCTTGACCAGGTGCTTCGGTCCCGTCGCGTCCGCAGTAATGAAGGGAAGGTTGATTTCGGTCTCCACCGTGGTCGAAAGCTCAATCTTCGCCTTTTCCGCTGCGTCTTTCAGGCGCTGCAGGGCCATTTCATTGCCCTTGGCGCGCAAATCCAGACCTTCGTCTTTCTTGAACTCGTCGATAAGCCAATCCACGATGCGTTGATCGAGGTTGTCGCCGCCCAGGTGAGTGTCTCCATTGGTCGACTTCACTTCGATTACGCCTTCGCCTACTTCGAGGACGGACACGTCGAACGTACCGCCACCGAAGTCATAAACCGCGATGGTTTCGTCCTTCTTCTTATCCAGCCCATAGGCCAACGCTGCCGCGGTCGGCTCGTTGACGATACGCTTTACATCGAGCCCAGCGATGCGACCAGCATCCTTGGTAGCCTGGCGCTGCGCATCATTAAAGTACGCGGGCACCGTGATGACGGCTTCCGTGACGGACTGACCGAGATAATCCTCCGCAGCTTTCTTCAGTTTCTGAAGAATCATTGCGGAGATCTCGGGGGGCGTGTAGTCCTTTCCCTGAGCCTCGATAACGAGGTGATCACCGGCCTGCTTAACCTTGTATGGAACCATCTTCATTTCGTCGTTTACTTCGTTGAAGCGCCGTCCCATGAAGCGCTTGATCGAATAAATCGTGTTTTCCGGGTTTGTAATAGCCTGGCGTTTGGCCACCTGACCTACAAGGCGCTCTCCACTTTTGGTGAAGCCCACCACTGAGGGAGTAGTCCGGCCGCCCTCCTCGTTGGCGATAACCTTAGGCTCGCCACCCTCCATCACGGCTACAACCGAGTTGGTTGTGCCGAGGTCAATTCCAATAATTTTTCCCATATCTTTTGTTCCTGCCTTTACCTATAAGAGGTGAGCCATCCTGTGGGTTTCTTGCTTAGTCAGCATCGCACTTGAGTCTAACGCTGTCAAGGTATCTGATGCTGAATATCACCGTCTGGATTCAGCAACCTTAAGCCTATTTTTTTGAATCAGATGGAGAGGTCAGCCGTTCCGAATTCCGAGGGGGATCCAAGCCAGAAATGCTGCTTTGCAGCTAGAATTTCCGCTTCCTAACCCGTAAACTCAATCTTTCCAGAAAGCTGCCGATGGCTCAGTCGCAAAACGGATCCTCGCCCGTAGCCCCAGGAGCCAACCCCTGGTTGGTAGCCGTTTCGGTGATGCTGGCGACGTTCATGGAAGTTCTGGACACGGCGATCGCCTCCGTCGCTCTTCCGTACATCGCCGGGAGCCTCTCCGCCAGCAACTCCGAGGCGACCTGGGTACTGACGAGTTACCTTGTGGCGAACGCGGTAATCCTGCCTGCGAGTAACTGGTTTTCGCTGCGGTTTGGGCGAAAGAGATTTCTGATCAGCTGCGTCATCCTGTTTACGATTGCCTCGTTTTTCTGCGGCGCTGCCCCGTCGTTGGCCCTGTTGCTGGTAGCGCGAGTGATCCAGGGGGCGGGCGGAGGTGCGCTTCAGCCGATTTCGCAGGCTATTTTGCTGGAGAGCTTTCCGCCGGCAAAACGGGGCGCCGCAATGGCGGTTTTCGCCTTCGGAATCGTTGTGGCCCCGGTGCTCGGACCCACCTTGGGAGGCTGGCTAACTGACACATATAGCTGGCGTTACGCCTTTTATATCAACATTCCGGTGGGCGCGCTTGCCGTATTCATGATCAATCGATTCGTTGTCGATCCGCCTTATATCAAGAATGCGAAGGTCCATCCCTTTGACAATCTTGGATTTGGGCTCCTCGCGATATGGACGGGATGTCTTCAGATTGTGCTCGATAAAGGCCAGGAAGATGACTGGTTTGGGGCAGTTTGGATACGCTGGGCGGTTTTGGCGCTCGTGATCTCGCTCACCTGGTTCATCGTCCACTCCTGGCGCGACAAGAACGGGTTGGTCGATCTCAAAATCCTAAAGAACCGAAATTTCGGCGTGGGATGCCTGCTGATCTCCCTTTTGGGAGTCGCGATCTACATCACGATTACCATGCTGCCGCTCTACTACCAGGAGGTGTTGGGATATACAGCATTCTCCGCCGGATTGGTGGTGGGTCCCCGTGGCATCGGTTCGATCCTCGGCATGCCGGTCATTGGCTGGCTCTCGAGCAAGGTAGACAACCGAATCCTGATGACGCTTGGGTTCACCGGCTTCGGCATTTGCTCAATTATTTTCGGGCGCGTGGACTTGGATATCGGGCCAACGACATTGCTCATTCCCATCATGGTGACAGGGTTTGCGTTGAGCTTTGTCTTTGTTCCGATCTCTTCGATGGCGACGGCGACTGTCAAAAATGAAGAGATGGGGAACGCGACCGGGATTTTCAACCTGCTGCGCAATATCGGTGGGTCGATCGGGATTTCGATGGCGCAAACGACTTTGATCCGGCGCGCGGCGTTCCATCAAACACAGATTGTTGCCTCGATCCCGCGAGCCAGCAATGTCTATCAAAACATGACGCAAAAGCTGTCGGGCTTCATCGGCAGGGATCTCGGAAAAACTGCGGGCGTGGCGGGCGCGCAGGGCCAAATTTATCGGCAGGTGAATCAGCAGGCGCTTCTCTGGTCGTTTATCGACGTTTTTCGCTGGACTGCGCTGTTGGCTTTCCTCGCTGCGATCCTGGTCTGGCTTTTCAAGAATGTGAAGGCGAAGAAGGGCGCGGTTGCTATGCATTAAGGCCGAGGAAACAGTAATGCCACGGCGCTAGACGTCGAATGGACGGAACTTCCCTTCGGCCGGATCATAGGTCTCGATGGTCCCTGTGAGGATGTCATAAAACCAGCCGTGGAGTTCCAGCGACTGACGCGCAAGGGCGGCAGCTACTTCGGGATGGGTCTTTAGATTCTCAAGTTGAGCGATGACATTGGCGTGGATGAGCGCGAGCAACTCCGCCTCCGGGTCGCGCTTTGCGTTATCGAGGTACTTCCAGGCACTTTCGAGATACCGGAGCCACACACCGGCATGCGGAAGTGTGGCAAGCGACTCCCTATTGAGCGCGGCCTTAATAGCGCCACAATCCGAATGCCCGCAAATAATGATGTGTTTCACCTTGAGGACCTGAACGGCGTACTCAATCGTGGCCGTGACGCCTCCAGGAAGCTCGCCACTGGGAGGCACGATGTTTCCGACATTGCGGCAGATGAAAAGATCGCCGGGCTCTGTTTGAAGGATGAGGTCGGGAACGACTCGAGAATCGGCACAGGTAAGGAAGAGCACGTCTGGGGCCTGCCGGTCCGATAAAAGATGGAAGTGTTCCCGGCGGTGGGGAAATATGTGGCGATGGAAGCGCCGGTATCCGTCGAGCAGTCGCTCTATTCCCATTATTTCCAATCCAAGTCGCTGGCGATCTTAGTGTCGCGGCAACTTCGGAGAGACTAACAGAACAATGCCACTCCGGCGGAGCTTTCGTTTCATGACGAAAGAAGAATGCACTAAGCTGATTGCAGGATTCTGTCGGAGTTTTTCAAGATGAAGAAGTTTTTCCGAAGCTGTCTGCCCGCGTTTGTTTTGTCTGCCGCCCTGGTCTCGACCCTGCATTCGCAGACGGTGAACACGCTGCCCGATGATCTTCGCACCAAGGTGGATGCGGCGGCGGAACAGGTGTTGAAGACGACTGGGGTACCCTCTGCTTCGATCGCAATCGTGAAAGATGGCAAGGTTGCGTACACGCATGCCTACGGGTTCGCGAGACTTGAACCTCCGTTGCCGGCCACGCCCGCAATGCGCTATTCCATTGGATCCATCAGCAAACAATTTACTGCGACGGCCATCCTGATGTTGCAACAGGATGGCAAGCTTAAATTGGATGATCCTGTGTCGAAGTATTTGCCAGAGCTGACGCGAGCAAACGAAGTGACACTGCGCATGTTGCTGGCTCACACCTCCGGCTACCAGGACTTTTGGCCGCAGGACTACGTGATGTTCCCGATGCTGAAGGATGTTACGGCCGACGAGATCCTGAATCAGTGGGCGAAGAAGTCACTCGATTTCGATCCTGGAACGAAGTGGCAATACTCAAATACCAATTACGTGATAGCCGGACTGGTTATCGAAAAGGTGAGTGGGATGCCACTCATGCGGTTTCTACAGATGCGCGTCTTCACGCCGCTGGACATGAAGTCGGTTTACAACTCGGACGAAGCGCGCCTTACAACTGCGGATGCAACCGGCTATTATCGTCACGCGCTGGGGCCGCTCCGCCTTGCGCCCAAAGAAGGAAAAGGCTGGATGTTCGCGGCTGGAGAGCTTGCGATGCCGGCGTACGACCTGGCGTTGTGGGACATAAGCCTGATCAATCGATCGCTGATGCAGCCGGCTTCGTATGAGCAGATGTTCGACGAAGTGAAGTTGAAGGACGGCGGTTCGACTCATTACGCGCTCGGGCTGGATGTCAGTAAACGCGATGGACACCTGGAGTTGGAGCACTCCGGCGAAGTATCGGGCTTTGTATCCGAGAATATTGTTTATGCCGATGAGAAGGCGGCAGTGGCGGTGCTTACGAATCAGGATGCAGTCTCCGCGGCCAGCACGATCGGTCGCCAGATTGGCAACTTGATATTGAATCGCGGCGGATCAGATACATCCGAGAGTGAAGCGAAAGCCGCCGCAATTTTTGCCGGATTGCAGGACGGCAAGATTGATCGCGCGCTGTTCACTCCGAATTGCAATACATACTTCAGCGAAGAGGCTTTGCAGGATTTCTCACAGAGTTTGAAGCCTTTGGGAAATCCGCTAAGCTTCCGGCAGATTCGCACTTCCCTGCGCGGAGGAATGACATTTCGAGCGTACCGTGTTGCCTTCGCCACACAACAATTGACGGTCACAATGTTTGAAATGCCAGACGGAATGATCGAACAATACCTGGTAATGCCGTCGCAATAGCGTAGTCGCATGCAATTACTTCGCAGTTGGCGAGGCGAGGGCTACTTCGAGATTTCCGAATCGCCCTGTTGATTGGTCCCGGACACCGAGTGCAAGCGTCGCTGCTCCGGGCTTGAGAGGGACACTCTGCCGGGCTGGAAACGCAATCGAATGCAGGTTCGCGCGTTGTTCAGGACTGACTTTGCCGCTCACCTGGATCTGCGACGTGCCGATGACCTTTCCCGCCGCGTCGTATTCAATGATCACGCAGGCTACTTCGGCTAGCTCCTTGCCGGAAGGTTCCGGCCGGAACTGCAACGTTTGTGGATCGATGGCGTATTCCACGTCCACCGTGTTATCCGACTTATGCAATTTGGCGGAGAAGAGAACGGCAGTTTCTGGAGCCGCTCCGTGCTTCATTGCCAGGGTGAACTCATCGACTGTCGGCATGGGCTCGGGACGTTGATCTCGCGCGAAGTAGCCGCGGCGATACACAAGGCGGTATCCCTTCTGCTCAAGCGCGATATCGATACGGCGATAGCTGCCATTCCAATTCGTGTTGGAAGGTGAATAGGAAATGGTGTAGTAGTTCTGACTCTGATTGAAATCGTCGCGGAGAATTCCTACGACATCGTTGTGGTTGAATCGAGCAATGCCTCCGGTGGCTTGGGCGATGTCCAGCATTTCACCCTGTTCTGACGCCGTCCTTCGATCGTATTTACCCTCTTGTGCGGCGAGGGCTTGCGGGTTGTTCACAAACAATCCACCGCTTGTATCGGAACTATCCACACCGGGTATCTCACCACCGATGACTCCCCGCACATCAATCGGATAGATAGCGACACGTGCACTTTCCAACTCCTTATCCGTTGCCTGTTGCATCAGCAACAACTCCGCGGCGAGATTGCTTTTATTCGCGGGATTGTCGCCCATTGCACCAGAGGGTTCCACCTGCAACGGAAATCCAGAGGAGAGCCAGTAGACATTCTTTCGCCCATGATATTTGCCAAGCCAATTCGCCAACCCGCCGAAGGAGAGAAGCGTAGTTTGCACCCGCTGCGCGACTTTCCCCACTTCAACGGCATCCCTGGCGTTCACCGTTGCGTTCAACATCGCCCCATTTGAAATCATCTTTCCGAGTAACGCTTCGTCGTCGGAGTTGTAGATGTCTAACAAAGGTGACGGTGCAGGAGACATCGCGCTCGTAGTCAGGATCTTGTCAATCGATCCGGCTCCACCATGAAATGGCACCAGCAACTTCAGTTGACCGCGCATGGCTACTAGTGCCAGAGGCTGGCCGGGTGGCAGGCTTTTCACAAACTGCTGTACCTGTTTGCGCATGAGTGCCTGGCTTGCGATGTCGGTATTCAACAGATCCACCAGCAGCACATTCCACACTGTCGGTGCATTGACCGGCTTGTTCGTGAGTACGGTTGTTCCTGCTTCAGAGACCACTGGCTTGACCACGGAGGTTGCCTCGCTGGTCCCGGTGTGATCGTCCAGGCTGGCTATTTTCTGGGCAATTTTGTCTTCTTTGAGAACAAAGTCTTCGGCCTTGAGGCCTTTCACGGGAGCGCCATTCTTATCGACAACCATTACGTCGACAACCACCAATCGGACTTCGGTGCGCAACGTGGTGGGCGGCGCAGCCGGCGGGGCTTGCTCGGGCACCGTCTGTGACACCACAACGCTTGCATCGGCCAAAAATGTAAGAGCGAAAAGTACAACAACCTTCTTGTCAACCAATCTCATTACTCTGACCCCGAGTCGTGGGGCAATCTTACACCGTGAAAAGAGCCCTAAGCCCTGCACTATAACTCGAGTATCGAAGCGAATTCTTCATTCGGAATGTGCGCAGTGTAGTCTGTTGCGGGAGACCGAATCACTATGAACTATCGCACTCTTGGCCGCACGGGATGGAAGGTGTCTGAAATCAGCTTCGGAACGTGGGCTATCGGCGGCTCATGGGGCGAGGTTGACGATTCGGAATCGCTGCAGGCCTTGCGGCAGGCAATCGATCGCGGAGTGAATTTTCTTGATACTGCGGATGTGTATGGAGATGGTCGGAGCGAACGGCTCTGTGCGCAGATCAAGCGGGAGCGTAAGGAAGAGATCATCATTGCCACCAAAGCGGGACGCCGATTGAATCCGCACGCGGCTGAGGGCTACAAGAATCTGACACCGTTTGTCGAGCGCAGCCTGAAGAATCTGGGGACGGGCTGTCTGGATTTGCTGCAGCTCCACTGTCCGCCGACGGATGTGTACTACATGCCCGAGGTGTTTGACGCGCTGGATGGATTAGTGGAGGCCGGAAAGATTCGTTACTACGGCGTGAGCGTGGAGAGGATTGAAGAAGCGATAAAGGCGATGGAGTACACCAACGTTCAGACGGTGCAAATCATCTTCAATATTTTCCGTCAGCGGCCGGCTGGGCTTTTCTTCGAGCAGGCAAAGCTTCGCAAAGTGGGAGTGCTGGCACGTGTGCCACTGGCGAGCGGCTTGCTGACGGGGAAACTTCGGCGTGACTCGCAATTCCCTGCTGACGATCATCGGAACTTCAACCGGCACGGCGAGGCCTTCAATGTAGGAGAAACGTTTTCCGGCGTGAACTACGACAAAGCGCTGGACGCAGTGCGGGAAATAAAAGACCTGTTGCCTGCGGGCGTGAGCATGTCTGAGTTTGCGCTGCGCTGGATATTGATGTTCGACGCGGTAAGCTGCGCCATTCCGGGTGGCAAGCGGGCGGAACAGGTAAGCGAGAACTGCCGGGCTTCAGATCTGCCTCCCCTTACGTCCGAGACGATGGCGGCGGTCAGGGCAATTTACGAGCGGCGCATCCGTCCCCACGTGCACGATCGCTGGTAGGGACCCCTGTTCGGGAAGACGCAGGCATGGATTCCCGCTATTTGCTCTTCTGAAGACAAGTAGCCGCGGAAACAGGCATTATGACGCGGTCTCGAGCGGACTTGCGGCCAATACCACTGTTAAACTAAAGGCTGACAATTATGTTTGAGAATCTTTCCGAAAAGCTGCAGCGGGCGTTCAAGAATCTTCGCGGTCAGGGCATTATCACCGAGGAGAACATAGGCGAAGCCCTGCGCGAAATCCGCGTCGCGTTGCTCGAAGCTGACGTTAACCTGAACGTCGTCAAGGAGTTGGTTGAGCACATCCGGGCGAAAGCAGTCGGGCAGGAAGTCATGACGGCTCTCTCTCCAGGTGAACAGGTCATCAAAATCGTGCGCGATGAGCTGATGACGCTGCTGGGCAAGGACACGGCGCGTTTCCAATTCGCCTCGCGGCCGCCGACCGTAATTTTAATGGCTGGACTGCAAGGATCTGGTAAAACCACGACTTCCGGCAAGCTGGCCGCATGGCTGCAGAAGGGTGGCCACAGGCCGATGCTTGTATCGGTCGACGTTTACCGCCCCGCTGCTCGCGAACAGCTGAGAGTGGTTGCAGGATCCATCAAGGCGAGTCTTTACGAAGGCGACACAAAGGGAGAGTCGGCAGGGACAGCACTGGTGGAACGCCTGGCTAAAGAGGCGCGCCGAGAGGCGGTGAACTCCGGCTGCGACACCCTGATCGTGGATACGGCCGGGCGCCTGCACGTGGACGAGCAGCTGATGGAGGAGATGCAGAAGCTCAAGGCACTGCTGAATCCCCAGGAGATTCTGTTCGTAGCCGACGCGATGACGGGGCAGGACGCGGTCCGGTCTGCGGATGAGTTCCACAAGAAGCTCGCCCTTACCGGAATTATTCTCACCAAGATGGATGGAGATGCACGCGGCGGCGCAGCCCTGTCCATTCGACAGGTTACCGGCCAGCCGGTGAAGTTCATCGGAACAGGCGAGAAGCCGAGCGCGTTTGAGCCATTCCATCCGGACCGCATTGTCGGACGCATTCTTGGGATGGGCGACATTATGACGCTGATCGAGCGCGCGGAAGAGACGCTCGACAAAAAGAAGTCGGAGGATTTTGCGAAGAAGGCTCTCTCCGGTGACGGCTTTTCGCTGGAAGATTTTCGTGATCAGCTGCGCCAAATACGCAAGCTTGGCTCGCTGCAGAGCATTATGAAGATGCTGCCTTCTGTTGGGCCCTTCCAGGGGATCCAGCAAATGGCAGATCAAGTGGATGAAAATCAGTTCACGCGTGTGGAGGCGATTATTAACTCCATGACGCCGAAAGAACGCAACAACCACGAGATCATCTCTGGAAATCGTCGCAAACGTATCGCCCGCGGATCGGGAACAACCGTGCAGGAAGTGAATCAACTCTTGCGCCAGTACGCGCAAATGAGAAAGATGTTCAAATCCGCCGGAAAAGGCGGCGCATTGCAACGCCGCCTGATGGGAACCATGGGTGGCATGCGAGGGATGGGCCGCTAAGGCGCACGACGAAGAGGGGATGGGTTCATGGTCATGGAGAATGTGTTGAACCTGCAGGACCAACTCGACGAGATCACAGCAAATACACGGCTGCTGGTTCAGCCCGAGCGGCTGGAGGTAAGCGAGAAGGCTGTCACCGATCTGTTTCGGTCGGGGGCGGAAGACCGGATTCTGCGTGTTGGTGCAAAGGCTCCAGCATTTTCTCTGCCCGACTCCACCGGGCCGATGGTCAATAGTTCCGATCTTCTGGCGCTTGGCCCACTGGTGATTGACTTTTTCCGCGGCCGCTGGTGTCCCTATTGCGTTACTGAACTTGAGGCATGGCGTGGCATCTATCCTCAACTACGCGAAATTGGCGCGCTGATGGTAGCGATCTCGCCGCAGACAGTGCGACAAAATGATTTCACCGCCGGGCAACACTCTCTTCCCTTCCCTCTGCTCACCGATTCAGGCTGCTCTGTCGCAGAGAAGTTTGGACTGATGTACCAGGTGCCCGAATATCACCAGCAGTATTACCGCAGCATCCTGGTGAACGTGCCTTTTGTTAACGGCGATGAGAGTTGGACATTGCCGCTGCCTGCCACATATGTGGTCGATCGCGGTGGGACGATTCTCTTTGCCGAGGCTCACGCCGACTTCAGGGTTCGCCCCGAACCAACGGAAATTCTGGATCTGCTGCGTCGGGTCTATCGTTAAATCAGTTTCTGCGAATGACGGATGGTTGAGTGCGCCGATAGATCACTTTTGGCTCTGAAACAGTGACTGGTCTAAATCGCGAAGTGACCTTCGCGGCCATCCGGTTATGCACATGAGCGGTTTGACCCACCCCCTCTGCGTTGTTACTATGGTTATGCGGGGTGGAGCAGTCCGGTAGCTCGTTGGGCTCATAACCCAAAGGTCGCTGGTTCAAATCCAGCCCCCGCAACCAAACCCCCTCAAAACCAAGCCCTTCAATCAGTTGTAAGCTCTGGACCAATGCCGGTTCAGACCCTGGGCTCGGTGACTGCTCCCGCGATTTTGAGGCACCCTGTCGCCCGGTGCTATTCCGTTCTGAGCGCCTGCATTGGATCTAATCGAGAAGCGCGCCATGCTGGAGCGAGGCATGCCAGAACCGCAACCGCCAGCAGCGTCGCAATCACAGCGGAAAGAACCACGGGATCGAGAGGCTTCGTTCCGAAAAGCATTGACTGAAAGATGCGTGTCGCCGCGAAGCTCATCACCAGGCCGAGCCCGAGCCCGAACAACGCTGGCCGCAGACCGTCGATCAACATCAACTGCAACAACTGATCTCGTTGTGCGCCGAGCGCCATGCGGATGCCTAGTTCCGAAGTCCGCTGAGTAGTCAGGTAGGACAGCACTCCGTACAACCCGACCGAAGCCAGAAGCAGCGACAAGACTGCGAAGGCAAGAACCAGGGTTGCGCTCAGGCTTGCATTGACCAGGGACTCGCCGATCATTTGGTTCATGGTGCGCACATCCGAGACCGGAAGCTCAGGATCGAGCAAAGCGATTTGCTTTTGCACGGTCACGGAGAACTGTAGCGGCTCCGACGTAGTATGCACAGCAAGCATGTGAGAATTGCTACCTCCACCTTCAAGGAGCGGGAAGTACATCGTTGCCTTCGGCTCTTTGCCGACTTGGTACAAGGTGTCGCCGACCACACCCACGATTTCGTAATCCACATCGCCGGGCGCTCCCGCGTGGACATGCGCCGGCACGTGCAGGTGCTTGCCGATCGGGTTGTCTCCCGGGAAGTGTTGTCGTACAAGTTGATGGCTCACAATCACCTTGTACGATCGAGCAACGCGCTCGTCTTCTGTGAAGAACCTTCCACTCACAAGAGGGATACCGAGGGCGCTGAAATAACCTGGATCGGCCCAGCGCACAAGTCCCTCGGGCAGATTTTCGCCCGCATTCAGCGGAGGATGCTCCTTCACTGTAAATACGTTGTCTCCCCAATATCCCGCAGCTGGAAGCGTGTTTCCCAACGCAGCAGCGCGAACCCCGGGAATGGTTTTCACTCGCTCCAGCAGTGCTTCATTGAACGCGTTCTTCTTTTCCGGAGTGTCATATTTCTTGTCTGGAAGGCTGTACTGCAGCGTGAGCATGTTTTCGGTAACACAGCCCACATCGGCTGAACGCAGCCGCAGAAAGCTCTTGAGCAGCAGCCCCGCAGCTACCAGCAAGACCACGGTAATTCCAATCTCCGCCGTGAGGAGCGACTTTCGCAGCGCCGTGCGCGAAACGCTGGTCGATCCCGTGCGCGCGGAGGTCTGCAAAGCTTTCAACAAGGTCTTGCCCGTTGTCGAGAGCGCGGGCAACAATCCGGCGATCAGCGCCGCTGCAAACATGAGCGCGCACGCAAACGCAATCACAACACCGTCGAGGTGAATGCTTTGTGCGGTGGGCAGGTCCTTCCACACATGCGCGAGGAACTTCGTAGCAAGTACCGACAGCAGAATGCCACCTAATCCACCGGCCACGCAGATCAGCACGCTTTCGGTTAGTTGCTCGCGAATCAAAGTGGCACGCTGCGCTCCGAGAGCGCTGCGGATCGCGACTTCCTTTTGCCGCGCCGCACCCCGCGCAACCAGTAGGTTCGAGACATTGAGCCAGCCGATCAGCAGCATGCAGCCGACGGCGCTCAGCATTAACTTTAGCGGCTTCTTTACGTTTCCGGCGAGATCCTCGTTCAGCGCACGCGGAGCCACATCTTCGTTCACTGGGTCGCGAGGGTATTGCAGATGTAGCTGGTACTGAACTGCTCCCACCTGCGCCAGCGCAGTCTCAAGGCTGACGTCGGGACGCAACCGGGCTATCGCTTGACTCTGGTGGTAGTCGTGATGTTGTAAGAACTCCTGCGTAGTATTGGCTTGATACGGAACCCACAACTGTATCCCGGCATCGGGATAACTGAACCACGAAGGCAGCACGCCGACTACCGTGAAGGCGCTGCCGTCGAGGTGGATCTGACGGCCTATAATTTTCGCATCACCGGCAAATCGCCTCTGGAACACGCTCCACGTCAGCATGACAACTGTGTTGCCAGGTCGGTCTTCCGACTCAGTAAATGCCCGGCCCAACGCGGGCTGCACGCCCAGGAGCGGAAACAAATTCCATGAGCCCGCAACTGCACGGACAGTCTCCGGCAGTTCGCCCCGGTCACCGGTCAGGATGAACCCGTCGTAACGCATGATTGCCATGTCTTCAAACCCGTGCGTCTTCGAGCGCCAGTCGTAAAAGTCGGCTGGTGCAACCGGGTTGTAGCTGAAATCCAGCGTACTCGCCTCGCCCGCACGACTGTGCTCATACACCATCACCAGCCGTTCGGGATCCCGGAAAGCAAGTGGCCTCAGCAAAACCGAGCGCACAATTGTGAAAAGAGATGTGGCCGCCCCAATGCACAGAGCCATGACCGCAATCGCGATGATCGAGAATCCGGGGGTGCGGCTCAACGTACGAAACGCATATTTCAAGTCGTGGGCGATATTCGTCAACAACAGGGGCGAGTTCTGCGCCCATACTGATTCGCGCACCTTTCGCGGGTTGCCCAACTTTACGCGAGCCTGCCGCCGGGCCTCCTCGGGCGACATTCCGCGCGCCACGTTGTCAGCCGTTTCTTCGGTCAGAAAAGTCTCGATCTCGTCTTGCAACTCGGCGTCAGAGCGCTTGCGGCGAAGAAACCTGATCCAACTCATTGCGTACCTCCTTCTTCGCCCATTACAAGACCAATGGCGCGCGTCATGCGGCGCCAACGGCTGGTCTCGCGCACCAGTTGTTTACGACCCTCCGCCGTTAACCGGTAGAACTTTGCCTTGCGATTGTTTTCGCTCGCGCCCCAGTATGAAGACACCCACTTTCGGTCCTCGAGCCTATGCAGCGCCGGATACAGCGAGCCCTGCTCAACCTCCAGAAGATCTTCAGAGGTGTGCTCAATGACTTTTGCGACAGTGTGCCCGTGAGCGTCGCCGCCGACAAGAATTCGCAGGATCATCATGTCCAGAGTGCCCTTGAGCATCTCACTCTGTGATTGGTTCCTCTTGTTCATCGATCTTTCCCCTAGAAGTTCTACTGGAAAAAATCATATACCACTCGAACTTCTATGGGAAGCCCCGAAGGAAGACACTCGGATTTCTTTGGCTGCGCTATTTGGGCGGGTACCACGTGGCCCAGTCCATGCAGGTCGTGGCCGAACTCGCCCGGAATCAAAGCAATAGTTCACTTGACTTAATAGATAACGCTGACGTGACCATGGTCACATATCCCCGGAGCAGGAAAAGAGCACTATGTGTGCCCAGAAGGCCTTACGGGGCAATTCTCTGCTTCGCGAGCTCGAGGTGGCATCGATGCTCAAATCCAATTCCTATCCGTTCCGCACATCTTTCATCATGAGCAGATTCAGTTGGTTGCTCCTGATCACGTTCGCTTTTCCCGGATTCCTCTCTCTCAGTGCGCAGAACCGTTTCGTCCACGTTCCCAGCTATGCCGCTGGAGGATCCCTACCAACCCTTCTTGCCCAGCACGACCTCAACGCCGACGGCAAACTCGACCTCATCGTAATGAATGCCAATGCGACAACGAAGCTTGAAACCATCAGCCTGCTTCTCGGCACAGGCACCGGTGGCTATCTTTCGCC
This sequence comes from uncultured Acidobacteriaceae bacterium, assembly GCA_963797255.1. Taxonomy (GTDB): domain Bacteria; phylum Acidobacteriota; class Terriglobia; order Terriglobales; family Acidobacteriaceae; genus JANXZS01. Next base: position 466,546 of record CAWCOV010000030.1, on the reverse strand, counting down.
TAAATCGATGGCGTACTATCCCGTTTCCTATGGAAGACCGCTGGCAGCGGACGTTAATCGCGACGGCCATCTTGACCTCATCTTTGCGTCAGCGCGACCCCAGATCACCCGCGTATATCTCGGACAGGGCGAAAGCTTTCAGTCCACAGCAATTGTGTCGAAAAGTGCCGCTCTGTGCGACGTATCTAGCACTTCTTGCAGTCTGCCGGACATCCAGATGGCCGACCTTAATAAGGACGGCAATCCCGACCTGCTCCTAAATTCGGCCGGCCCCCTGTACGTGTTCCTTGGCAACGGCAATGGCACCTTCCGTGCCGGTGTCGCTGCTCCTGGTGGGGGTACGTTCACGACAGGTGATTTCAACAACGATAGTTTGCCCGACCTTGCTGTGAGCGATGGGTACGGCGTCACCATCCTGCCTGGAAATGGGAATGGAACGTTCCGCCAGGGTCCGTCGCAATTGCTATTTTATGAAGCGACAATTGGACAACTTGTTGCCGCGGATCTGCGTGGCAATGGCAAAACCGACCTTATCCTGGTCACATCACTCACTGCCGCTCAAGCTGCCGTTCAGCCTGATACCCAATCTGCCGCTATGGCGGTGTTGCGGTCCTGCTTGGCAATGGGGATGGAACCTTCGAGAAGACGCCGACTACATACGCGACGGGATATTCGACCTATGGCGCAACCGTGGCGGATATGAATGGAGATCATCGCCCGGATCTCGTCTTAACGAATCAAGTCGGGAGTTCGTTCAGCGTTCTCTTAAATGCTGGCTCAGGAAAGTTTTCGACTGCAGTGAACTACCGGAGCCCGGAATCGCTAGCTGGCAACTTCGTCATTGGAGATTTGAATGGCGACGGGCGACCGGACCTGACCGTCTCTTCAACAACCGGCGTCGAGGTTCTACGCAACACTGGTGGCGGCAGACTGCTTGCGCCGGTATCACTTGATCTTCTGGAGGCAGCTTCTCCATACCATACAATTGCGGCCGACCTGAACCATGATGGAATGCCGGATCTGATTGGGTTGGCTAACTGGGGAGTCTCTCCATGTCATTTCGCAGTGAAGGTGCCCGACATACAAGAGTTTCTGGTAACGAGCCAGAAAGGCCAGGCTCTTTCCACCGTCCAAAACCTTAATATGCCCGCGTTTGAACTTCACGATCTGGGCGTTGGCGATTTGGATCATGATGGCAACCTGGACATTCTCGCACTCGGAAGTGGCGACTATCGCGACATCGATCCGTACCTGGTGAAGCAAGGACTTGACGGTGGCGAAGCTGGGCCGGAGTTCGCTCTTGATCCGCCGCTTGGGGGCGGAGAGGCGGTGGGGGACTTCAACCGGGATGGTTTTGCCGACGTTGCGCTGACAGGCGACGGCGTACAGATATTCCTCAATGACGGAATTGGATCTTTCTATACCGGCGAGAACTATCCTTTAGAAATTTATGGCCCTCTTTTGGCAAGAGAAATCAGTGGCGATGGCAAAGTAGATTTGATCCTGGTTGGCGCAAACGGCGTTTATGTTTTGCTCGGGAATGGAAACGGGACTTTTCACGCGCCGAAAACGTACCCAAGCGGAACATGCTGCTCCATTTCAATTGCCGACTTCAATAAGGACGGCAAACTTGACCTGGCCTTGGGCGGAGGGGACACGGTTTCCCTACTGCTGAATAACGGGAGCGGTACGTTCAGGAGCGCAGTGAACTATCCAGCGGGCGGACCCGTAAGTGCCATTGCCGCGATCAGCCTGCAAGGCAACGGCAATCAAAGTGTGCTCGTCGCCGACAGCAAAGACAACAAACTCCTCCTGCTTGCCGGAGATGGTAAAGGCAACCTCGCCGCTCCGGTCTATTACTATGCCGCTGGGGGAAATGCATGGGGACTCACAGTCTCGGATTTCAATGGCGACGGTGCGTCGGATGTAGTGGTCGCGAACCCGGAAACCAGCAGTTTCATGGTTCTCTACAACACCGGTGGCACGTCCATCAAGTTAACAAGCAGCAACGTCAAACCACTTGCTGGTCAATCGGTGACGCTTACCGCAACTCTCGCCGCCAGCATCGCTGGCACAGGAACGCCGAGTGGAACCGCCACTTTCAAGAACGGCTCGACCGTACTCGGAACGGTAACCCTTAGCGGAGGGAAGGCTGTCTTCAACACTGCTTCTCTCACGCGAGGCGCGCACACCATCACTGCCGTGTACAACGGCAGCAGCACATTTAACTCTCACGTTTCGGCTGGGCTCACGGTAACAGTCCAGTAGCAATCAAAAGGAGGGTGCTCTCGATCGAGGCCGCGCTATTTTTCTGGAAGGAAGAATGGGATGGATGACGGCTTGAGACGCGCGGATCCGACGGCGATGTAAACGCCTGCTCCAATGATTATGGCGCCCCCAACGAGCATGGAAACCGTTGGAATCTCATGCCAGATAAGGTATGCGATCAATGCGCCGGTTAGAAGTTGCGTGTAGTGATATTGAGAGACAGTAGCGGCAGAGGTGTGCTTGAGCGCGACAAAGAAACATATGCTGCCGAACGCACAGAAGAATCCCATGGCTACGAGCACTGCGGCAAGTCGTGGCGTGAGAGGCTCCGAATGCCAAAGCATGCATGCGAATCCGAGTACTGCCATTAGAAAACCCGAGAAGAAGGTGAGGCTCTCGGGCGTTTCCGTTTGCGTAATCACGCGAGCCCAGACCATATTTCCAGAGAAGCACGCGACGCACACGATGCATGCGACATAGCCAATCCAATCTCCTGGCCGTGATGAGCTAAAGGGATTCACCGCTACAACGACACCTACAAATCCAGCTACGATGGCCACAGTCTTTCGCCACTCCAACTTCTCGTGCAAAAACACTGCTGCCAAAAGGGTGATGACCATAGGAGACAGAAAAACGAGAATGTAAAAAAGTGTAAGCGGCACATGACGCAGCGCGATGACAACGCCGAAATTATTTGCGAGATCAAGACATGAGCGAACGAGTTGTCGCTTCGGCTTCTTTGGCCAAACCGCCTTTAAATCACGACGCCACAAACCCCGGACGATCAAAATGCCAACAATGCAGAGGCCCAGGAACGCGAGAACTTCATAGGCTGGCAGGCCGTAGCGTCCGACCATTTTGATGCTGGTGTCAGCAAGCACCCAAAACGTGAATCCAGCCACAGCAAGGCCCACTGCTTCGAGATCGGATATGGTAGATGCTATTTCTTTTTGGGTAGTATTTGGCTGCACGTTCCAATGATCTTACTACTGCGAGTAAAGCGATTTTAGGAAGGGCATAAATCAAGGGCCGTCAACGTTCACGCAAAACCAGCGAGCCGCAAAGGCACCCCTCGCGGCTGCCCTCAAAGTTGCGGCTTTCACCTCGCGTGATTTCAATGAATGTTCGGATGAATTCCTGAAATCTTTAATGAGATTCGATAAACGCTCGAACTCGCGGTGATGTAGAGCGTCTTGTAATCGGACCCTCCCCACGCGACGTTCCCGGTCTTCTCCGAAATATCAATCGTTCCCAGATGCTTTCCTTCGGGCGAAAAAATCCACACGCCTCCCGGCCCCGCGCTGTAAAGATTTCCGCTCTGATCAACTTTCATGCCATCCGGCGCTCCCGGCCTCGGATCTGTAGTTGCATCGCAGAACATCTTTCCATCCATTAATGTGCCATCGGGCTTTACGGTATATCGCATCCAGATCTTCTTAGGCTCGGAGTTATTGATGTAGAGATATTTCTCATCTGGAGAAAACGCAATTCCGTTCGGACGAGTAAGGTCTGTCACCAACAACTCCAGCTTCCCCCGGGAAGGCTGCGCGCCCGGCTTCTGGTCAACGGCGTTTGGGATCCGATAAACCCCATTTGCGCTTAACTTCTTTTCCGGATCATCGTCTTTTTGCGTACGCAGGCCGTAGGGCGGGTCCGTGAAGTAGAGCGAGCCATCAGATTTGTAGACGAGGTCATTCGGACTATTAAGCGGCTTGCCTTGGTAGCTATCGGCCAGGATTGTTGCCGGCGCCTTCGCGTCAATTCGCTCGAGTCTCCAAACATCGTGCTGTGCGTGTCCCGCCACTGTAAGTCGTCCCAGCCGGTCAAGCGTCATGCCATTCGAGCCGGGCTCAGGCCCTCCGTAAGGAGCAGATCCTTTGTATCCACTCGGCTGAAGAAATATCGTGGTCCCCACGCCGGGTGTCCACTTGCGAATGCTGTTGCTAGGGATGTCCGCGAACAGAAGATAGCCGGCAGGTATCCAAACAGGGCCTTCAGCCCAGGTGAAGCCTGTGGTCACCTTTTCAAGGACGGGCTTCGCGGGAACAATCGTGTCCAGGGCGGGATCCAGGCGCTCAATCACGGGCGCGAGAGGAATGGGCGACTCTGCAACCGAGCCACCGGAATTGCTGGTCTCGATATAGGTTTCGACTTGTGATTTACCGGAGATGCCTATGCTGGCAATAATGCCCAAAAGAAGGACCTGGAAAGGCTTCGAATAGATCACTCAATCTCCTCCTGGTAATGAGATCACCTTCATCGACTCTGACGCGACGTTTATCCGGCCTGGGGACAAGATTTCAAGTGGTCTTCCGTTTCAGCAATTTAGAAGGGCCTGATTCTACATCAGGACTGAAACGTTTCGCTCCACCGCACGAACGCGCTCTATTCTTGGAGAGGTGCCGGTACGGCCGGGCGCCGTGCTCAGAAGAAGAACAGCACTGCATCCCGAATCCCGGTATTCACCAGATCGAAATATTTATGCGGCAGGTGATGGATTCAACTCTCTGCCTGCTCATTACTCTCAGCAAGGTTTCGCACGCTTTTACGAGGTTCCGCACCTCAGATTTCTGAGAAAACGTCCCGAACCGCACCATTAGAAGGCGGACTTTCCTAAATGCACACTTGCGGGATTACGTTTTGAAGAGCTTAGATAGTTGTGCGTTTGGGGTTTTCAGCTCACAGAATTGCTCGTCCATCGACTTGATCGTGGTCGAAGCGACTACGAACTTGGTCGAGATGGATGGCCTTAGGGAGATTGAAAATGTGTCTAGCCATACCCGGCAAGGTAATTGAAGCCTTTGAGAAAAACGGAATGCACATGGCGAAGGTGCAGTTCGGTGGGATAACGCGCGAAGCTTGCCTGGAATATGTGCCGGATACAAAGGTCGGCGAATATGTGCTGGTACACGTCGGTTTTGCAATCAGCAAAGTAGATGAAGAAGAGGCGCAGCGTACGTACCAGTTGCTTCAGGAGATGGATCAGCTAACCGAGTTGATGGCGCCAGTAGTCGAGAGTTATGGCAGCAGAGGTGAGGAGTCATGAAGTATCTGGATGAATATCGCGACGGGGGCGTAGCGCGGAAGATTGTCGAAGAGATTCGCCGCGTCCAGACAAAACCGTGGGTCATCATGGAAGTCTGCGGCGGCCAGACTCATTCCATCGTGAAGAACGGAATCGATTATTTGCTCCCCGAGGGAGTGGAACTAGTACACGGACCCGGTTGCCCCGTCTGCGTGACTCCTCTAGAGATGATCGATAAGGCACACGCGATTGCGAGAATGCCCGACGTGATTTTTTGCTCATTCGGCGACATGCTGCGCGTTCCCGGCTCCGATGGCGACCTGTTCACGATCAAGTCTGAGGGCGGCGATGTCCGCGTTGTTTATTCGCCGCTCGATTGCCTGCAGATTGCACAGTCGAACCCGGACAAACGGATCGTATTCTTCGCTATTGGCTTTGAGACGACCGCGCCCGCAAACGCCATGCTGGCGTGGCGCGCAAAACAAGAGCGCGTCCCGAACGTGTCGTTGCTCGTTTCGCATGTGCTGGTTCCTCCCGCGCTGCGAGCGATCCTGGAATCGCCGCAAAATCGCGTGCAGGGATTCTTGGGACCGGGACATGTATGCGCCGTGATGGGTTACGAGGAATATGAGCCCATCAGCGAGCGCTTTCGCGTGCCAGTTGTGGTGAGCGGCTTCGAACCACTGGACATACTGCAAGGCACATTGATGACCATCCGCCAGTTGGAGACAGCGAGAGCCGAGGTCGAAAATCAATATTCAAGAGTGCTGAATCGGAAGGGAAATCTGGTCGCTCAGAATCTTGTCTCGCAGGTCTTCGAGACGGGGGATCGCAATTGGCGCGGCATCGGCAATATTCCGATGAGTGGCTATCATTTGCGTTCAGAGTTTTGCGAGTACGACGCAGAGAAACTATTCGATGTAGCCATGATCGCAACGCGCGAACCTGAAATTTGCATCAGCGGTCAGATTCTTAGAGGGATCAAGAAACCCAAGGATTGTCCCGCGTTCGGAACGCTCTGCACGCCGCAGCGTCCACTGGGTGCAACCATGGTTTCCGCAGAGGGCGCGTGCGCCGCTTATTACGCGTACGGACGGCATCTGCAAAAAGAGAATGTAGATGTGCCGGTGCATGCGGTAGGAGGAACAGCGTGATCTCGAACTTCAAGATGGAGGTTGCGCCCTGATGCCTATTGATCGATCCATAACGACTGCGCCAATCGGTGACGATTCGACGCGAGGAGAATCGGCAACAGAGCCATCAGCCGCAGTGTCGCCACTCTTCGGAAGCTGCCCACTCCCAATCTTCGAGCATAAAAACATCGTGCTGGGTCATGGCAGCGGGGGAAAGTTGACAGCACAGCTGATCGACAAGGTTTTTCTTCCGGCGTTCGCGAACCCAATTCTCGACAGACTAGATGATCAAGCGGTGTTGGACGTGAACGGCACGCGCCTGGCATTTACCACCGACGGATTTGTTGTAACTCCAATCTTTTTCCCTGGCGGCGATATTGGCCGGCTCGCTGTGAATGGCACAGTAAACGATCTCGCCATGAGCGGCGCGCATCCCCTCTATCTTTCCGCCGCTTTCATTCTGGAAGAGGGCCTGCCCGCTGCAGACCTGCAGCGCGTAGTCGCTTCGATGGCAGAAGCAGCGCGAGAGGCGGGTGTACTGCTCGTCACGGGCGATACGAAGGTCGTGAACCGCGGAAACTGCGATCAGATTTTTGTAACGACGACGGGCATCGGCGTGATTGAACGCCCCATCAATATCTCCGCCAACCGCGCGCTCACAGGCGACAAGGTGATTCTCAGCGGATTCATTGGAGATCACGGTATGGCGATCATGTCGCAGCGGGAGAACTTGGAGTTCGAAGGAGAAATTGCAAGTGACTGCGCGCCGCTTCACGATCTCGTGGCAGTGATGCTCGATGCGTGCGCGGAGCATAGAGTCAACGATGCGATCCATTGCCTGCGCGATCCAACTCGAGGCGGCGTGGCCACTACGTTGAATGAGATTGCCGCAAAATCGAAGGTGGGCATCCATGTCCGCGAGTCCTTGATGCCGGTACGCGAAAGCGTGAAAGGTGCGTGCGAGATTTTAGGGCTGGATCCACTTTACGTAGCAAACGAAGGAAAGCTGGTCGCCATCGTTTCTGCGGATGTGGCTGACCTCGTACTTGAACGGATGCGCCGCCATCCGCAGGGGCAGAATGCCGTGATCATTGGCGAAATCGTCGCGGGTCATCCGGGGATGGTGAGTATGTCGACCGAGGTCGGAGGCACCCGTATTCTCGACGTGATGTTCGGAGAGCAGTTGCCGCGCATCTGCTGAGGCGGCTGTTTGATGCCATCAAGCTTTCCGCAAGCAACAGTAATATCGCCATTTGACTTCACCGATTTTGCTGAGTAAATATTGTCGAATTGCCGAGCGAAAGGGGCTTCCGGCATTCCTTTTCTGTGATCCTCGAGGTGTTTTGTGAGCTGTTGCGCACACTGTCTCGGTCCGATCGCCCGGTCTCAGGCTGAGCTTTACCCTCGATTCCCTCCCATCACAAATTCTTTAGCTTCGAGCATCCACAGCCCCTGATTTGGATTCCATCAATACGCACGTCTCGGATCTCTGCCACTCCTCGGCCGAATCGACCAGGCCATCACTGCAAGGAGGATCTCATGGCCGAACCAGCTTCCATGGCAAGTCATCTGCTATTACCGACGTTCACATTGTCTGGATCACTGCGGGATTAGGCTGCGATGGAGACAGCGTGTCCATCACTGCGGCCGAGCAGCCGAGCATTGAGGATGTGCTGTTAGGCGCAATTCCAGGGCTGCCCAAGGTTCATCTGCACAATCCCGTCCTTGCCTATGAAAACGGTGCAGAGTTTCTAAAATTTTATTACCAGGCTGAGAAGGGCGAACTCGATCCCTTCGTACTCGTGATGGAAGGCTCCATTCCTAACGAGAATATCAAGAAGGAAGGCTACTGGGCCGCTGTCGGAACTAACCCCGACACGGGCCAGCCGATCACGACATGCGAATGGATCGACCGTCTCGCGCCGAAGGCACTCGCCGTTATCGCGATCGGCACCTGTGCAACCTACGGCGGCATCCACGCAATGGAGGGCAATCCAACAGGCGCCATGGGGTTGGCTGACTATCTCGGCTGGAACTGGCGTTCGAAAGCAGGCCTGCCCATTGTGAACGTGCCCGGGTGCCCGGTGCAGCCGGACAACTTTATGGAAACTGTTTTGTATTTGCTATACCAGGTCGCGGGTATGGCGCCCATGATTCCTCTCGACAGGCAGCTGCGCCCCACTTGGCTCTTTGGCAAGACTGTGCATGAAGGCTGCGACCGCGGATCCTACTACGAGCAGGGCGACTTCGCCGAGGTTTACGGCAGTTCGAAATGTCTTGTGAAACTGGGCTGCTGGGGTCCAGTGGTGGATTGCAACGTAACCAAGCGCGGCTGGATGCGTGGCATAGGTGGCTGCCCAAATGTAGGCGGTATCTGCATTGGCTGCACCATGCCCGGCTTCCCGGATAAATTCATGCCCTTCATGGATGAGCCGCCCGGTGCCAAACTTTCTGCGCAAACCATCAGCATGTATGGGCGCATGATTCGATCACTGCGAACCATCACAAACTCCACGATGAACAAGGAACCGAAGTGGCGCCATCCTGGTCCGAAGCTCACCACCGGCTATCGTCCAAGCAGTTACTAAACGAGATGAAGGGGAGCACATTCGATGTCCACAACAGTAGAGACCGTGCCGGAAAATCCTAGCAAGAAACGCAACCTCGTCGAAATGAACTGGGATCCGATCACGCGGATCGTGGGCAGTCTGGGCATCTTTACGAAGATCGATTTTGAGAATCGCGAAGTTGCAGAGTGCTACAGCACCTCTTCCATTTTCCGCGGCTACAGCATCTTCATGAAGGGCAAAGACCCACGCGATGCTCATTTCATCACCAGCCGCATCTGCGGCATCTGCGGAGACAACCACGCGACCTGCGCCGTATATGCGCAGAATATGGCCTTCGGAATTAAGCCTCCACCGATTGCTGAGTGGATTATCAATCTCGGCGAAGCTGCGGAATACATGTTCGACCACAACATTTATCAGGACAACCTGGTCGGGGTGGATTTCTGCGAGACGATGGTGAAAGAAACGAATCCCGGCGTGTGGGACAAAGCGCAGCATACCAACGCGCCCAATGCAGATAAACACGGCTACCGTACCATCGCTGACATCATGACGTCGCTCAATCCGTTCACAGGCGACTTTTATCGTGAGACGTTGCAGATGAGCCGGCTGATGCGAGAGATGTTCTGCCTGATGGAGGGCCGGCACGTGCATCCTTCCACGCTCTATCCGGGTGGCGTCGGCACGGTTCCTACGATCCAGCTCTTTACGGATTACCTCGTTCGCCTTATGAAGTACGTCGAGTTCATGAAGCGAGTTGTTCCGCTCCATGACGACCTCTTCAACTTCTTCTATGAGGCGCTGCCCGGTTACGAAAAGGTCGGCCAACGCCGCATCCTGCTGGGCTGCTGGGGATCGTACAATGACCCCGACCATTGCGACTACACCTACAGAAACATGGGCGACTGGGGCCGCAAGATGTTCGTTACTCCCGGCGTGGTTGTCGACGGACAACTGGTGACCAACGACCTGATCGACATCAATCTCAACATGCGCATTCTGCTCGGCAGTTCGTTCTACGATGACTGGCGGAATGCGGAAACCTTTGTCGCGCGAGATCCCCTAGGCAATCCGGTCGATAAAAATCATCCATGGAATCAGACCACGATTCCACGTCCGCAAAAGCGGGACTTCAATGGCAATTACACGTGGGTCATGTCTCCGCGGTGGCTTGACAAACGCACGGGCGACCACCTTGCGCTCGATACAGGCGGCGGTCCGATTGCCCGACTGTGGTCCACAGCGCTATCCGGCTTGGTGGACATCGGTTACGTAAAGGCCACTGGACACAGCGTGAAAATCAATCTTCCGAAGACGGCCATGAAGCCGGAGACGGAATTCGAGTGGCACATTCCGCAGTGGAGCAACGCCATCGAGCGGGATCGTGCTCGCACATATTTTCAGGCATATGCTGCGGCAACCGCACTGTACTTTGTTGAGAAGGCGCTCGCAGAACTGCATGCGGGCCGCACGCATACCTGGACTGACTTCAAGGTTCCGGAGGAGGCAATAGGCTGTGGCTTCCACGAAGCAGTGCGCGGCGTGCTATCTCATCATGTGGTAATTCGCGAGGGTAAGATCGCGAATTATCATCCCTACCCACCCACGCCGTGGAATGCTAATCCGCGCGATATCTACGGCACGCCTGGCCCCTATGAAGACGCCGTGCAAAACACTCCGATCTTTGAAGAAAATGGTCCGGACAAGTTCAAAGGCATCGACATCATGCGGGCAGTCCGCAGCTTCGATCCGTGCCTTCCGTGCGGCGTGCACATGTATCTGGGCGATGGAAAGGTGCTGGAAACGAAGCATTCTCCTATGTTCGGCGTGGCGGGGCACCAGTGATGGCAACGAGCGTAGAGCTTTCGGAGGCCATTGCAGAAAAACGTGAATTTTCGATTCGCACAGAAAGAATCGAGAAGCTGGTTAAGAAACTCGACGACTGCGGCAATCCTGAACTCAGAGCCATCGCGCTGGAATTGGTGCAGAGTGTAATGGAATTGCATGGCGCTGCACTGGCGCGAATGCTAGAAAGCGTTTCGCAGACACAGCCCGGCGAACACGCATTGGAAGAAGCTATCGAAGACGACCTGGTAGCGAGCGTACTGTTGCTCCACGGTCTGCATCCTGATCCCCTCGAAACGAGGGTGCTTCGTGCCCTCAACAAGGTGCGCCCGTATCTTCACACTCACGGAGGAAACGTGGAGTTCGTGAGCGAGAAGAACGGCGTAGTGCGAATCAAGCTGCTAGGCAGTTGCGGCAGCTGTCCTTCTTCGTCAGTCACGCTGAAGAATGCGGTGGAAGATGCACTGTTCGAAGCTGCCCCCGACATTGTAGAAATCATCGCCGACAAGGACATAGCCGAATCGAACTTGTCGCGGCTGGTTGTTTTGAAATAGAGAATTCTTTTAGGAGTTGCGCATGGCTTCGACTCAGGAGAAGCAGAAACCTTCGCCGGCACCACCCAAGGCCGGCGGCCGGAAGCCGAGTGAATCAAGCGGCATCAACCTCGCTGAACGCGGGCCTATTGATCCACGAATGCCCAACGCCCCGCCGGCTTAAAGCCAGGATCGACGATGAACGAAACATCCAACGGCAACTCGGACCGCGATCGAACAGCATCAGTACTGCGCCAGTTCGCAGTTCGCCGCTCCGCAACAGAGCGCTGTGAACTGTGCAGTGCGGACCTCGCCCCACTGCATTCACATCTGCTCAAGCCGGAGAATCGGGAAATTCTTTGCGCCTGTGAGCCTTGCGCTCTCCTGTTTTGTGGACAAGCGGGCGCAAACTATCTACGCATTCCGCGACGAATTTGTCTGCTAAGCAATTTCCAGATGACTGACATGGAATGGGAAGCGTTGATGATTCCCATCAACCTGGCCTTCTTCTACCACGACAGTGCTTCGTCCAGAACCATCGCGATGTATCCAAGCCCTGCAGGCGCAACCGAGTCACTTCTCACCCTCGAATCATGGGACGAGATACGCGCGCAAAATCGTGCGCTGCAAACCATGCAGCCGGATGTGGAGGCTCTGCTGGTGAACCGCGTGAGCGAAGAAGCCGAATACTTCATCGTCCCGATCGATGAATGCTTCCGCCTGGTAGGGATCATCCGCATGCATTGGAAGGGGCTTTCCGGCGGTGTCGACGTGTGGCGTCACATACAACGTTTTTTTGCCGATTTGCATTCTCGCTGCAGCCACACAGACAGCAGGCCCGAGGTGATCCGTGCCTGATCTGCAGTTTCAACTTGAGGGGGCTGAAACGGTCGCATATGCGGCGGCTCCGATGCTTGCTCTCAAACTGCGGGTCACAAACTCAGTTGAAGGTGAGACTGTACATACGCTCGCACTGAATTGCCAGGTTCAGATTGAGCCCGCCCGTCGACATTACATTTCGAAAGAACAGGAAAAGCTGTTGGACCTGTTCGGCGAACCCGAACGCTGGAGTAAAACTGTTCGGCCGCTCTTGTGGATGAACACCAGCGTCTCCGTTCCCGCTTTTACAAACACCATTGTGGTCGTTTTGCCTTTAACGTGCAGCTTCGACTTCAACGTCGCCACGACGAAATACTTTTATGCTCTCGAGGAAGGAGATATCCCCGTCTGCGTTTTGTTTAGCGGCACAATTTTCTATTGCGGCGAAAACAACGCATTGCAAGTCTCGCAGGTGCCTTGGAATCGCGAGGCGAATTTCCGCATCCCCGTTGCCCTGTGGAAACAGATGATGGATACCTACTATCCCAACTCGGCGTGGCTGCGACTGGACAGAGGTGTCTTCGATCGCCTCTACACCTACAAGGTCCGACACGGCATACCAACATGGGAGCAGCTGCTGGTTACGCTCGTCTCCAGCAAGGAAGACGACGAGGTGCCGGTTTGAACTTCGCTGAAGTCGAGAAGATAACGGCCGCTATTCTCTACGAGGGATACATGCTCTATCCCTACCGTGCGACTTCGACAAAAAACGTTCAGCGATGGAATTTTGGAACGCTCTATCCTCGCGACTACGCTGAAATGCAGCGTCCAGCGGAATCATTTCGCATGGTTGCAGAGTGCCTTCTGAAAGCCGGGGACGAGGCGACACTCGACGTTCGTGCACGGTTTCTGCACCTCATTAGCAGGCGGGGAGCAGCTTCGAAAGAATGGGATGAAGGTGTGGAGCGATCATGCGATCTGAAAGATCTGCTCGTACAGGAGCTGTTGAGTGCGCCGCTTCAGCACGCTTTCTCTTTTAGTCAGACAGACGTGCCCGAAAGTATCGACATGCCGTCACGTCCGATGGAAATATCAGGCCGTCTGATTCTGAAAACAGAGACACTCCAGCCCGGACTGCATAAGTTGTCCTTAGAACTTGTGAACATCACGCCGATGGCTGGAGATATCGAGATCACTCGAAATGATGCGATGCTGCAAGCATTCGTATCCGCTCACACGCTACTCGGTATCGAGGGCGGCGAATTCATTTCTCTTCTCGATACGCCGAAAGAATTTCAGGATGCCGCCGCGAATTGCAACAATGTCGGCGTCTTCCCTGTCCTCGTTGGGGCTGAAACGCAGAATTCGATGATGCTTTGCTCTCCGATCATTCTGTATGACTATCCTCAGATAGCGCCAGAGAGTGCGGGAGATTTCTTCGATGCCACCGAGATGGACGAGATGCTGGCACTGCGCGTTCTCACCCTGACGGATGAGGAGAAGCAGGAGATGCGAGACGGAGACGCACGTGCGCGCAGGATTCTTGAACGCACAGAGGCGCTTCCTGAAGAGTTTTTGAAGAGAGTCCACGGAGCGATCCGAGGCATGCATCCCGTTGGAGAAAAAGTGCCGAAAGAATTTGAGTTTGGTAAATGGGATCCGCTAGCTGAAGCGCCTCTTGTGGAGAGTGTGCGCATTTGCGGGATCGACCTTCGCGTGGGGGATCGCGTCCGACTAAAACCACAGAAGAACGCCGACATCATGGATTTGGCGCTGCAGGGAAAGGTTGCGGTCATCGAAGCCATCGAGCAGGATCTTGAGGACAATCTTCAACTCGCCGTTGTGCTCGATGACGATCCCGGACGTGAATTCGGCATGATAAGGCAGCCGGGGCATCGTTTCTTTTTCGCTCCGGAAGAAGTCGAACCATGCCTGAATTCAGAAAGACCGGAGAGCGTATGAGCCCGAAAATCCTGATCGCCGGCATCGGTAACATTTTTCTCGGAGATGATGCCTTCGGCGTCGAAACGGCGCGCGTGCTTTTCGATCGCAGAGGTCCGGAAGGCGTCAAGGTGGTTGATTATGGTATTCGCGGCTTTGATCTCGCATACGCACTTCTCGACCCGTGGGATGCGGTGATCTTAGTTGACGCCCTGGGCCGAGGAGGCCCGCCGGGGACTCTCTACCTGCTGGAACCGGACCTGACCAACATCCATGATCAACCTGCCCACGTGACGCTGAACCCGCATGGCATGGACCCCGTTCACGTCATTCAACTGGCTTTCTCAATGGGCCAAGTCAGCGCAAAGATCTATTTGATAGGTTGCGAGCCGGAAGATTTCGGCGACGAATTGGATGGTCGCATCGGGCTCTCGAAATCTGTACAGGCATCTGTCGGAGAAGCGGCAGCGATGATTGACAATTTAGTAGAACGTCTTGCAAAGTCCGAGGTTTGCACGAAATAGAAATTTTAGAACGAGGTGGAGAAGATGACACTCAGATTACTAAGCATAACTGCAGGTATATTCGCTCTGATTGTTCTTGCATCAGCGGCGCCTGACCTGAAGCGCTACCTGCGGATTCACATGATGTAATCGACGACCGCGGCGCGCTCGTATTGCTTTAAGGAGAGGTATGCACGAACTATCCATCGCGGTGAGCATGGTGGAACGCATTATGGAGGAATCGGAGAGCCGTGGAGGTTTGAAGGTGGAAGCCGTTCACCTTAAAGTCGGTGTACTTTCAGGAGTTGATAAAGACGCGTTGCTCTTTTCGTACGAGATTGCTTGCGAGAGCACACCACTCGTGGGCTCGAAGCTTGTTATCGAAACGATTCCTCTCGCGATTTACTGTGAAAAATGCGCCACAGAAAGTTCGCCGTCCATTCATCACATTGCTTGTCGGCTTTGTGGTAGTCCATCCGACAACATCCTTCGCGGGCGCGAACTGGAAGTCGCCGCACTGGAAGTAGCGGCATGAGCACCGGGCCTCGCCTCATTGAGGTACGCGCCAAAGTCCTAAAGCAGAACGACCTTCTCGCCCACGCTCTTCGCGAGCAGTTTCGCAGCAGCGGGGTCTACGTTGTCAGCCTGGTATCGAGTCCCGGTTCCGGCAAGACCGCGTTTCTTGAAAGCCTGCTGTGTCGGCTGAGTTCGAAGCACCGTGTGGCTGCATTAGTCGGCGACCTGGCTACCGAGAATGACGCAGCACGGTTGTGCAGAGCGGCTCCGCAGGTAAAGCAAATTACAACGGGAACAATCTGTCATCTGGATGCTCAGATGGTGAATAGGGCACTGGACGAATGGGAACTCAGCAAACTCGACTTTCTGTTCATCGAAAACGTAGGCAATCTCGTTTGTCCCGCAAGTTATGACCTGGGCGAAGAGTTGCGCGTTATTCTGCTATCGACCACTGAGGGCGAAGACAAGCCGCTGAAGTACCCAACCATCTTCAATGGTGCGGATGTTGCAGTGATTACAAAGTTGGATCTTGCAGTGGCAGCAGATTTTAACCTGGAGGCCGCAACCCGAAATATTTTGAGCGTTCGCCCCGGGATGAGAATCTTCGAAGTGTCGTCGAAGAACGGCCAGGGCGTGGATGAATTCTGTTCGTTCCTATGCACGCAGTTTGAGACTTCGCGCTTGTCAGTCGTTCAAAAGTCGAATAGCGTTCGCTAAGGAGTCGATGTCCAGCCGCCCCAACTTAGTCGTATCCTTCAGCAAAACTCTAGTATGTAATCACCACACTCGTAGCCGATTGAGATTGATCTCTTCGCCACGCGAAGATTCATACCGGACAAGTTGATCTTTGGCCGACAGTTTATGTCGCCCGCTGCGCCGAAATCCCTCCGCTCAGTTCAACTCTGCGATACTCGTCATAGAAACACTCAATGGTAGCCGACGGTAACGGCCGGAGAATCGAAGAATGCAAGTGATCGGCAGCGGTTTAAAGAAAGGTTCGGCCTTTGCTCTAGTGAGCGCGGTTCTTTTTGCAATGTTCAGTGTAGGCGCTCAAACACAGGTGGATATGCTGACGCAGCACAACGACAATGCGCGAACGGGTGTGAACGCCCACGAAACGGCGCTGACACCAGCGAATGTAAATTCAACCCAGTTTGGGATGCTGTTCAAACGGGTGGTGGATAACCAGATTTATACGCAGCCGCTTATCGTGACGGGCGTAACCGCCGGAGGTGGTACACGGGATCTGGTCTACGTGACGACAGTGAACAACAGCGTCTATGCCTTCGATGCGAATGACGCGGAGGCGACCCTGCCTGTGTGGCACGTGAACTTTGGAACGCCGGCGAACCTGCACAGCGCGAGTTTTGGATGCCTGGACATCAATGGTCAGATGGGCATCATCGGTACACCGGTGATCGATAAAGCGCGTGGAGTCTTCTACGTGGTCGCCTTAACGCGTGCAGGTACTCTGAACGGTCCACGAACAGGATTCACGCAGAGGCTTCATGCTTTGGATCTGGCAACCGGCGCCGACTTGCCCGCGAGCCCGGTGGTGATTGCAGCGCCGGATTTTGATCCGCTGATGGAGAACCAAAGACCCGCGCTAATGCTGGCGAACGGCATGGTGTACGTCGGATACGCGTCACACTGCGACAAGGAGCCATACCACGGCTTCTTGATGGCATACGATGCCAATACCCTGTCGCAGGTGAACGTTTTGAATACGTCGCCTACGGGCTCAGAAGCAAGTATCTGGCAATCTGGTCAGGGACCCGCCGCGGATGAGGACGGTAACGTATTCGTAGTGACTGGCAACGGCAGTTGGGATGGCGTGAACAATTTCAGCGAGAGCTTTCTGAAGTTGACACCGCAACTCAAACTCATCGACTGGTTTACTCCGACTAATCATTTCGACCTGGATAAGCGCGATGAGGACCTTAACTCTTCAGGAGCGACGTTGATACCAGGGACACATCTCGTTCTCGGCGGGGGTAAAGGTGGAGTTCTCTACACGCTTGATACGCGCAATCTCGGACACCTTGGCGACGAGCACGCGCTTCAGCACTTTCAGGCAACAGCCTCGCACCTCCACAGCCTTGTGTATTGGCAAAGCGCGAAGTCTGGCAACTTGCTATACGTGTGGGGGCAGAAGGATAAGGCTAAGGTTTACAAACTGGAAGGAGATCGGCTCGCGGAGACGCCGTGGATCATGCGGGACATACCGAACGAAGGGCATCCAGGTGCGATGTTGTCGCTCTCGGCCAATGGTGACAAGGACGGAATTCTGTGGGCGGCAATCCATGCAACCGGGGACTCGTGGCACGAATCGCGACCCGGAGTGCTTCATGCCTACGATGGCGACAACATCCGCCACGAGTTATGGAACTCTCTTCAAGTTCCAGGGCGCGACGATTGTGGAGAGTACTCCAAGATGGCGCCGCCAACCATCGCGAACGGAAGGGTCTATCTCGCGAGCTTCGGTACGGAAAACGTGGGAACCGGCCAGTTTTGCGTTTACGGGCTTTTGCCAAGGAAGATTGAAGTGAGGCTGGCTGCTCCAACATCCACGAAAGCGCAAGTGTTTGGCGCCAACATTACCCTCACATGGAACACCGTACCTGGCGCCAGCGTTTATCGAGTGTTTCGAAAGAGCACGCTTGAACCTAAGTCAAAGACAGTTGCAACGGGCTTGACGACACCCACATTTACTGAACCCGCACCCGAGCGGGGCGAGTCTGCAACTTACACGGTTCAAGCTGTCGGAAAAGACGGCAATAGTCCCATATCAGAGGCGGTTACAGTTACATCTCCAAAACGAAAGCCAATGGAAGACTAGGCAGGTCAGTCCGGACTACGCCTCATTAGATAATCCAATCCGCCCACCCTAAACCAGCGATAACCGTATGGCTCCAGCAATATCAGGTGCCGGCCGCTCGAATCCGAATGACTATGATCGTTCGTTAATAGATTCACTAACTCGCTGGCGCTCTCCTCCGCATAGGGAACAGAGAGACGCAACTCTCGCGGTTCCTTGCTAAAATTATGAACACACAAAACTGAATTGTTCCGCCAGGAATATTGCATTGCCATCAACTCGGGCGATCGCGTCGGAACAAAAGTAAAATCACCCCAACCGATTTCCGGGGCTTCCTTACGCATGCGTATCATGCGCTCCATCCAGTTCATCAGCGAATTCGCATCGCGACGCTGACTAGCGACATTCACATGTTGGAAGCCATATGGCCCATCGCTGATAACCGGTAAAATCGGCTTATCACTCTTTGTGAATCCTGCATTCGGTTCCGTCGACCACTGCATCGGTGTTCGTGCGCAGTTGCGTTCGGGAAGTTGCAGGTTGTCACCCATTCCGATCTCATCGCCATAACGAATCACGGGAGTGCCAGGTAACGACAACATCAGGCTATAGGCAAGTTCCAGCCGCCGGCGATCTCCCTGCAACATTGGAGCGAGACGCCGCCGAATGCCCCGCTCGTACAACTGCATGCTAGGCTCGGGGCCAAACTCTTCGAACACCAATTCGCGCTGCTCGTCCTCAAGACGCCCGAGGTCAAGTTCGTCGTGGTTGCGAAGGAAATGTCCCCACTGCGCACTCTCCGGCCGCCGCTTGGTTGCCTTCATAGCTTTCATCAGCGGTCGGGAATCTCCACTCGCAAGCGCGAAAAAGAGATGCTGATTCACCTCGAAGTTAAACATCATCTGGAGTCGCTCGCCGTAGGTGCCGAAATATTTCATGTCCGTATCGGGCAGAACATTCGCTTCCGCCAGGATGACAGCATCCCCGTCCCTCCACGTTAGAAACTGACTGAAAGTCCGCAGCATCTCATATTGCTCTTCCGGCTTCGCGATATTTGCGCCTTTCTCGGAGATCACGAAGGGTACGGCATCCATGCGGAAACCGGAGACGCCAAGCTGCAGCCAGAATCCCATAATCTTGAGAATCTCCGCCTGAACTTCAGAATTGGAAGTATTGAGGTCCGGTTGAAAATCGTAGAACCGGTGAAAGTAATACTGCTTCGCCACATCATCGTAGTTCCAGGTAGACTTCTGGACGCCGGGAAACACAACGCCCGAATTGGCATTCTTGGGCCGCTTCTTTGACCACACATACCAGTCTCGGTATTTCGATTCAGGATCGCGTCGCGCCTGCTGGAACCACGGATGCTCATTTGAAGTATGGTTGACGACCAGGTCAATTAGAACGCGCATCCCGCGTTGACTGCAGCCATGCGTAAACTCGACAAAGTCGCCGAGCGTACCGTATTGGGGATCGACACCGTAGTAGTCTGTAACATCGTAACCGTCATCCTTGCAGGGCGAGGGTTGAAACGGCATCAACCATATCGCGGTCACTCCCATACCCTGCAGATAGTCCAGCCGACGTATCAGGCCTTGAAAGTCTCCGATTCCGTCACCGTTTGCATCCATGTAGGTGGCAACGGAAAGGCAGTAGATCACGGCATTCTTGTACCAGAGATCGTTGATCACGGGCGAGCTTTACTCCCACGATTTGAACTGCATATAAATGTTGAGATGCAGAAGTGGACTCGGATGCCGAACTGAATATGACGACTGAACTCAACAATCACGTGGCCACCCTGGTTAGACTGCGGACGAGGAAAAGTCCAGGCTTCGTCATGTGCCTCGTTGTGCTCGCCGTATGCGTTGGTCCGCGTTCTTTCGGGCAAACTCCACCCACAACAATTGGCCAACAGGCACCGAAGTCGGAGCCAACGATAAAGAATGAGAAGTATCCGGAACTCGTCGATATTACCGATTCCACCGGAATCCAATTCGAACACCTTTCGAGTTCCGATCAGAAATATATTGTCGAATCAATGAGTGGAGGGGTCGCCCTCATCGACTACGATCGCGATGGCTGGCTGGACATCTACTTCACAAATGCTCAAAACGTAGACATGGCGCTCCACGGCAAGAAGGCACGCAGCGCCCTGTATCACAACAATCACAATGGGACATTCACCGACGTCAGTGATAAAGCGGGTGTCGCATATCCGTGCTGGGCAATGGGCGCCTCTGTCGGAGACTACAACAATGATGGATGGCCCGACCTGCTCGTAACTTGCTTCGGAGGAGTAGTCCTTTACCGCAACAACCGCGACGGTACTTTTTCCGATGCAACCAAGAACGCGGGACTGAGTGGCGATCACTTGTGGGCCACCGGCGCAGCCTTTGGAGATTACGACGGCGATGGTTGGGTCGACCTCTTCGTTGCTCACTACGTCGATTTTCACCTCGACAATATGGCCGCATTCGGCTCCAGCGATACCTGTAAATATCTAGGCATCGAGGTTCAATGTGGCCCACGCGGCCTGAAGGGATCTCCAGACAGTCTCTATCGCAACAATCAAGACGGGACATTCACAGATGTCTCCAAAAAATCCGGCGTAGCAGACGAAGAGCAGCATTATGGACTTACGGCTGCATGGTCGGATTTCGACAACGACGGAAAGCTGGATCTTCTTGTGGCTAACGACGGCCAGCCGAACTACCTATACCAGGGCGATGGCAAGGGCACTTTCACCGATGTCGCATTCACATCCGGTGTGGGGTTGAGCGAGACGGGCGCCCGACAGGCCAACATGGGGATAGCTCTGGGAGATTACATGCACACCGGGCGCATGTCGATTCTCATTTCGCATTTCGACAACGAATACGCAGCCTTCTACCGCAACGACGGAGAGATGAACTTCACTGACGTGTCGGTGCCCTCCGGCATCGCGAGAGGCACCAAAGGCTACGTTGGATGGGGGGATGCCTTTGTTGATTTCGACAACGATGGCTGGCAAGACTTCTTCCTCGTCAATGGCCACGTTTATCCCCAGGTGAATAACGTTCGCCCCGACCTCAAGTATCTTCAGCCAAAACTGTTGTTCCTGAATCAACGAAATGGAACGTTTAAAGACATCAGCAAAGACGCCGGACCAGCGATCCAGACCCCGCAGGTAAGTCGTGGAATGGCAATCGGCGATCTGTTCAATGACGGTAAGGTGGAAGCCGTCGTAGAGAATCTGGTAGGCAAACCCATGATCTTACGTCCTGAAGGCGGCGCACAAAATCACTGGATCAGTTTTCAGTTGGAAGGTGTAAAGAGTAATCCGCTTGCATTGAATGCGCGCGTGCGCGCCACGGCGGGCGACCTGGTTCAACTTGGTGAAGTAGTCAGCGGCGGTAGTTATCTGTCTCAGAACGACCTTCGAATCCACTTCGGTCTGGGTACTCATTCACAAATCGATAAGGCCGAAATTCTTTGGCCGGACGGCAAAGTGGAAGTGTTGAAAAACTTGAACGCTGATTTTTTCTATACGGTACGGGAAGGCTCCGGTATTGTCTCAACCACTTCTTCGCAAGCTCTCCACGCAAAACAACCAACGGCAACGAATAAATAAAGACGAGACAGAATCCCTTACTTTACAGCCGTCGCCCCATCGCCAGTCTCCGTCGGCTTGCCTTTGTCCTGAGCTTCTTTGAGTTTGCTTGCTATCGACGCATCTTCGGACTTTTGCAACCCACGAGTTTTCTCAAACTCTGCCTTCGCCTCCTCTTTCCTTCCTGCCGCCTGGTAGAAGCGCGCCAACCTCCAGTGAACATTCACATCGTTTGGACTCAGGCTTTCAGCAGTTTTCAGTTCCGCCAATGCCTCATCCTTTTTCCCTGCCTCCGAATACAAAAGTCCTAGATCAACATGCGCCAGCGTGATCGACGGATCAATCTTCAGGGCCTTTTCAAGTAGCGGAGTCGCGGCTTCGGGATGGCTCAACTGCATATTGGTGTCCGCAAGGTAGGTAAGCGCCTGGGCATACTCCGGATTATTCGCAAGCTCGGCCTGGAACTCCTGCGCGGCTTCCTCGTATTTCATCAGGCCCCACAATAAATAACCCAACCCAAAGTGCACATTGGGTTCTCTCGGATCGGCCTTGACTGCAGCGCGAAACTGCTCCACGGCGCCGGCATTGTCTTTCATCTCGTCCAAGGCCTCCCCCGCCAGCATGTAGGCTTCAGCCGATTCCGCATTCAGCGTGAGGATCTCGTGATACTCATCGAGAACACATTGATATTGTTTCGACCAGAGACAGCTGTGCGCTAGCGCAAGGCGGAACGGAAGATTTTGCGGATCATGTTGTACAGCTATTTTGAGATCGGGTACTGCCGCCGGATATTCTCCCAGGCCGTAGTGAGCCAACCCAATCAGCGTTGTCAGGCGCACGGTCTGTGGTGAAGATGCAGGCTCGCTCTTAAGCAGCGGAGTAAATGTCGTAATCGCATCTTTCAAGGCGCCGGACTTGAAAAGCGACAAGCCGAGGTTCAACTGCAAACCGGGCATGGCCGGATCAAGCGCCGATGCTTTGCGATAAAGAGGTACAGCCTCCGCATAGTGTTCCTGTCGCGCTTCAAGAAATCCCAGATGAGCATACGCTTCTGCGTTGGATGGTTGCTGTTTCAGAATGGCTCGCCACGCTGCCTCGGCTTCAGCGTTATTTCCCTGCTGCTCGAGCGCAAATGCGGCCTTTCGCTGGCTCTCATCAGCGGGTCCCTTGGGTGTGTCGCCTCTGGCGGTCGCCATCGTTACTAACACGATTCCAAGGAGCGTGATCCTTAGTTGTAACGCTCGCTTCACTTCGATCTCCATAGCATTTTCGCCTGCCTCGAAGGCGGCGCGCAAATGCCCGGGGCAGCGGTGGGAGCGGAGGTAAGGGGCGCAGCAGAAGATTTCCACTGCGCCCCATGGTGGTTGTTAAAGGTCAGAACTGGTACTTCGCACCCAACTGCAAGGTACGAGGACCATAGTCGTTGACCACTTGTCCAAAGTTGCTGTCATGCGAGCCTTGATCAAAGTTTTGGAACTGCGTGTGATTGAAAGTATTAAACGATTCGAATCGCAATTGGAGACTTTGCCCTTCTGTTATTTTGATGTTCTTGAACAGAGAAAGGTTGAAGTTGAAAAGCCCTCCTATCCTGACCGCGTCCTTTCCGGCATTGCCAAAACCGTTGTTTGGACCACCATTCCAGGGAGCAACAGGATCTGCAAACGACTCGGTGCTGAACCATTTCTTCGCTGTCTTCGGGTAGGAGACGCTTGCAATCTGGTTGGGGCGGTTGCTAGTGCCTCCACCCAAACCTAAAACGTCAGAACCGGTGTAGTTGATGCGCAGAGGCGTACCGCCCTCCGCCACCGTCACCCCGGAAAACTGCCAGCCTGAAAGGAACCAGCGGGCCGCACGATGCTGGCTGTTCGCATACCACGGGAACGCGTAAATGTAAGTTGCGTTAAAAATGTTCCGCCTGTCGAACGCTCCCGAACCGCGATCATAACCGGCGTCAAAGGGATTGGAGAGCCCATTGAGATCGTTGCTCACTACGTCGATCTCATGAGACCAGGTGTAAGCCACTTGCGCTGTCAGTGAATGCCAGTTCTCTACGCGAATGCCCGCCTGCAGAGCGTTGTAGTTGAAGTTAGTTTCGTTTTCCTCCTGGTTTATACCGCTGAAGCCCGGGAATATTCGATAGAGGTTCGCGTTGAGCTTGCCGGTGGCAACGCCCTGACGCAAATCATATGGATTGACTGTGTTGTTTGGATTCGTCAAAGGCAGCGTGTTAATCTGCCGCCCATCATTCTGGTCCCAGCCCGTGGAGCCAACATATTGCAGCACCGCAACGACCGATGGAGCAAGTTCCTGCTGAACCCCAAGGCTATAGTTCACCGTGCCAGGAGGTGGATACCGGAATTTGATGTTGGTCAATGTTGATGGAAATGTCTGTGTGGTTGTTTGTCCCGTAAGCACGCTTGTATTCGGATTGGAGAAAGCTACGTTTGTAGCCGAGGGTTGGTACGCAAAGGGCGGATTTAAAGCAGCGTTGTATACATCGTTGCCTTGAACGCGCTCATAGAAAAATCCCAATCCTCCACGAAGTACAGATTTTCCATTTCCTCTGAGGTTGTAGGCAAAACCAACTCGCGGCTGCCATGTCCGATAGGTATCCTCAACAACTCCGCGTGGAAAACCATCTACGCCAGCTTCCCGAATGCCGTTGAGATAGAACGGTTGACCATTGAACTCCGTGAGCGCCGCCGGATTCAACGTGCCTGCTGGAGTCACAGGATTGCCTAAACTCGCGTCGTAGTCTGCGGGAACAAAATTCGCAAACTGGTTGTAGCGTTCGAAGGCATGCGGCAAACCATCGAAACGAAGTCCGAGATTGAGCGTCAAATCCGGCGTGATGCGCCAATTGTCCAGCCCGTAAAAGCTATAGTTGTTGTTCACCCAATGTTTGCCCGCGAGAAACTCCAATTGAGTAAAGCTGCTGGCATCGCCCAGCAGATAGTTGACATACGAGTCGCCCGTAAAGTTGCTCGAGTCGAAAACAGCTGTTCCCTGGGTGTTCGCTTGCAGTTGCTGATTCTTGTAAGTGTGTAGCCAACTGAAGCCGAACTTGAATTGATGCCGCCCCTTGGTCCACGACACATCGTCCTTATACTGGAAGCCCTCATAACCGTTCTTCCATGGATAGTAGCTCGGGCTCCAGGTCACATTCAGCGGCGAACCTTGCAACTGAATCGCCGGCAAGCGTGCGCCTATGTTGTTCGCTACCGGGAAAAAGCTGGTCGCACTCCATCCGGCGGGTTGAACAAACGTGCCACCGGGCCCGTCGATCGGCGTAAGGGTGATCTTGTTGCCGCTGTAGAGGAACGCAGTCTCGTTCAGCAGGCTGGGCGAATAGGTCTGAGTCAGCTTGATCGTCGCTGAATAAGATGGATTCGTCATCGCCGTACCCACTGTTGGATAGCTGCTATTTCCCCACAGAGGCGGGAAATAAGACTGCGTTACCGCGTCGTGCAGATAGTGCCCCATCAACTGGAATTTGCTGTTAATTGCATGGTCTATGCGCACAATGTCGTCGCGTACATGCGTGGGCTGAGGGATAGACGAGATGTATTGACTCGTCCCGAGATTCGGCTTCGGGAAGGTACCGGCATTTAACTGCAGTACCGCGTTAGGATCCATCAAATCGAGTGGAATGTTGTAAGTCCCATCCGGATTAACTGCAAATGGCTTGCCCTGCAATGCCGCAGGAACATTGAACGTGTTTGGATAAACCGGTACCTTGCCGCCGGAAGGAACGGTGTAATGCAGATCCTGTCCGACCACCGGAAAATTGTTCGCCAGGATAGTGTTTGCAACGGATGGCGGGCTGCCCTGGTTCAGCCTGCGCCATTCTTCGCTCCAAAAGAAGAATGTCCGTGTTCGCGCAGTGTTGTAAACGTGGGGAATAAACAACGGACCACCAATGTTTCCGCCGGGTTCGTTCAGTTGGAAAAGGGATCGCTCCTGCCCAGCTGCCTTGGTGAAATAATCATTGGCGTTGTAAACCGTGTTGCGGTTGAACCAGAAAAGTTCTCCGTGGAACTTGCTGGTCCCGGATTTAAGCACCATCAAGATCGTCCCACCGGAGCCGATTCCATAGTCAGGACTGTAGTTGCTATCCAGCGTCTGGAACTGGGCCAGCGCATCTTGCGACGGAAGATTCATGAAGCAGCCGCCGCAACCTCGATCGTTCTGCTCGCCCCCGTCCAACATATAGATGTTGTGAGTTGGGCGGGTACCGTTGAAGCTGATGCCGTTCGCGGATGTGAGAGCATTCACCCCACCAAAAGGCGGCAGGTTGTTTGAGACGCCTAAACCAAGAGCCGCAAGCGAGGTCACGTTTCGTCCATTCGTGGCAAGCTGGGCAACTTGCTCACCGCTCATCAGCGTAGTTACTGCGCTGGTTTCTGTTTGGACCTGCAGGGAATCCGCAACGACAGTGACCGTTTGTCCCTGACCGCCAACCTTTAGAGAAATATTCTCTTCCAGGGTTTGAGCCACGTTCACAACAACTCCGGTCAATGTGTAATTCTGAAAACCGGTAACGGCGGTGCTTAGCGTGTATGTGCCAACGCCCACGTTGGCAAATCGATAGGATCCCACGTTGTTTGAGACGGCCTTTCGAATCTGGCCGGTCGCTGGATTGGTGAGAGAAATTTCTGCGTTCGGAACGACGGCGCCGCTGGTGTCGGTAACCGTGCCCGTAATTGTTGCGTTGTCCTGGGCCCATCCGCTTTTCGTCAGTACCAGGAGTATGGCAAGGAAGGCGATCCAAACAATGCTGGATCTCCATGCCGACCGTTCCGCCACCGATCTTCTCGCAGTGGCGGTATCAGGGGAATTGGACGTCATATAGCTAGCCTCCAAAAACGAAAACGTTTACTTACATGGTCGTCCTCTTTCTGTCGCAGATTCTTATTTCGTGGCTATCCTGCTGTCAAACATTGTCTTACTGGCTACCGATGCTGCATTCACTGTGACAACAATTATTTTGATGTGCTGCACGAAAGAATTAAAACACTTGATCAACATGAGATCGCCCTCTAACTGACGTGAATTACCGGCCGCCTTTTCGGATCCTCAATAGCCCTGCGTAACACCTCATGCGCTAAAGGTGCGGTATCCCCTTCGCCAAGAAAAACAAAATAAAAGATATTCACAATCGGATTCCCTTCCGTCCATCGGAAATAGGCGTGCGGAGCGCAACCACTTTTCCGCTCTAGCTCGATCAAGAGTGCAGCGAACGCGTTCGCAACCACAGGACTCTTTGCCTCGAGCAGCTTGTGTTTGCCTATCCCGGAACCTCGAACCCTTAACGTGTCTTCGAAATTAGAGGCATCGCCGCGATCCACATGGAAGAAATAGATAGGATCATCGTTGCTCAGGCCATTAAAGAACCTTACCCTCGCGTCAACTTTATCGAGATCTTCTTCGGTCTGCGGCCGGTGACTCTGCGCAACAATGCGAATAGTCTGACCTTCGACATTACCAAGAAGAGCCTCGGCCCCCTCATCGAGATGAACACTCGTGATGCGCAACTCCGTGGAGCGCATGGCCCGGGAGATAAGTGAGGACACAAGGATCGCGGCAATAAAGAAAGACGAAATCTTAATGCCTTCCGGCCGTTCCCACACATTCATGGTCGTCGTGTAGAGGAACGTGAGGCTGATCAAAAGAAACGGCAGGCGCAGGCGTTCCTTCCAGGCGGAAACAGTTACGGCAAGCGACGCCGATGTGATAAGCACCAGGACACCTGTAGCGTATGCTCCTCCCTGCGCGTCCACATTGGCGTGGAAGAGCAGAGTAACAGTGACTGCTATGGAGAAGAACACCAGTACCATCGGTCGCGAAGCACGCGCCCATTCCGGCGCCATGCCGAAACGTGGCAGATACCGCGGGATGAGATTAAGAAGCCCCGCCATCGCCGAAGCGCCGGCAAATGCAAGGATAAAAATCGTACTGAGGTCGTATATCGATCCGAACACATTCCCCAGATACAGATGGGCAAGATAAGCCAAAGCGCGGCCGTTGGCGGACCCGCCGCTTTTGAATTGATCTGCCGGAATCAAGAGAGTGGTGACGATGCTCGTGGAAACCAGAAAGACGCTCATCGTAATCGCGGAGGTGGCAAGAAGTTTCCGAGTATTGCGCACACGCTCGGTGACGTCGTTTCCGCGCACTAGCGGCATCACCGCTACTCCAGTCTCAAAACCGGAAAGACCAAGCGCGAGTTTCGGAAACAGAATCAGCGACACACCCAGCATCGCCAGAGGATTGCCGTGCTGTTGAAATAGCGCACCGCCCCAATGACGAAGTATCTCTGGATGTCGCACGACTTGCCAGAATGCGGCGACGGTTACGATCGCATTCAAGGTTAGGTAAGTCCCCACAAGGACAACAGCAATGTGGATCGCTTCCTTAAAACCATTCAGAAAGATCGCGCCCAGAACAGCCAGCAGAAGAAGGGTGATGCCCATCTGGCTTTTCATCCAGTCCGGGACGAACGGGTTGTGCGTAAGATGAGCGGCGGCATCGGCAGCCGATAGCGTCATCGTGATGGTGAAGTCAGTAGTGGCAAAACCCAGCAGGATAAGAATGAACATCTTTCCTTGCCAGCTTGGAAAAAGCTTTTCGAGCATCGCTACGCTGCCAAGCCCGTTTGGACTGGCTTTTGCCACGCGGCAGTACACTGGCAGCGCTGCGAACAATGTCACCAGTACGAGAATGAGCGTCGCCAGCGGTGACAGCATCCCCGCCGCCAGGAACGCAATGCCCGGCTGATAGCCCAGCGTGGAGAAGTAGTCCACTCCCGTCAGGCACATCACGCTCCACCATGGATGCTCGGCCTCAGCCTTGCCATGGATGGCCTGAGGCACCCGAAGGTCAGACAAGAGCCAATTCGCGAAACCCACGTTCAGGCAACCGTTCTTTCCCGTGAAGGAATTGCTTCGGAGATGCCCTGATCAGAAACACTCAGGACGTGACTATGGGACTAGCTGCGATATGAGATGCAGAGAGGCGGCCAAGTGAGCGAGAATGTTCGGCAGCGGGTCGCATCGGGCTTCACGACTTTCAGGAAAGTTAAATCATTTCCTTCTGTTGACATCCCCCATGTCGTGCTGAAATATTTGCGGCACTCGGGCCATCTTTTCAATCCCATCTGACTGCGAGCCCCTTATGCGACTGACCCGCCAATCTGGCAGGTACGCAATCCCTGCCAAGCAGACTTTCCTCCCACCCTCCACAGATCCATCCAAAGTCGACCGGCTCCCTTCGCTCCAGCCACGGCTGTTTAAGCTTCTGTTAGCACTCCTCATCACTTGCACCGCGTCGCTCGTGCAGGCGCAGGAATACACCTCGGTTGTCATCTTTGGCGATTCCCTCTCCGACACGGGGAACGTTGCCGACCTCACCCAGGCAAAGTACGGCGTGCGCATCCCCGGCCCCATCGCCGACTACACCGATGGCCGATTTACAGATGGATTCGACACTGTACCCGCAGCGCAAAATTTCGCGGGGGTTTGGGTTGAACAGCTCGCAGCGATGATTCCCTCCAAGCCCGAAATCAAAGCGTCCCTCGAGGGTGGTACTAACTACGCATATGGGCTGGCCACAACAGGTGGCGGTACAACACCCTTCACGTTCGGTCCCGCTGATTCCCTGTCTGTCGACGTTAACAACATGGGCCAGCAGATCACCGACTACCTAGCCACATCTCCCAAGATCAACAAGAAAACGCTCTTCGTCGTTTGGGGCGGCGCCATTGATCTTCTCCACGCCACTTCAAGCGCCGACGTGGTTCAAGCCGCGATTAACCAGGCCCTCAACGTTCAACGCCTCATCAACGCCGGAGGCACGCAATTCATCGTTCCAAACCTGCCACCGCTTGGATTGATCCCGAGGCTCAATGGCTTTCCCATCATGGCGTTTCAAGCCACACAGGCTAGTATTCTCTTCAATCAGGTGCTCGCAGAAGGCCTGGCCATTGTGAAGGCGATCAATCGAAATAAACATCTCGAACTGTCGCAGCTGGATGTATTCACCCTCTTCAATCAGGTCACGGCGTCACCAACGACATACTCACTCACCAATGTCACCGCAAGCTCGCAAGGCAATTTCCTCGTCAATCCTGACACTTATCTGTTTTGGGATGACCTGCACCCCACCACAAGCGGCCACAACATTCTCGCGCACGCTGCAGCCAGTCTGCTGGAGGCTCAGAAATGCAACACGCAACATGGCAGCAGTGAAAGCTCACATTGCAGGAATGCGGCAGCGTTAATCCACTAGAAACGACGATCATCACAAACGGCCGGTTAAAGGTAGTCGATATACTTCTCCCGGGAAGAGATCCATCCTATGCACCCATCTACGGTGAAGGGTAGGATCTCTTCAGCCCCGGAGACCCCTCAAGATGCGTCGCACGCCACATTTCACCTGCCGAATCATCGTCGCCGTACTCCTCCTTTCTGCAAGCTTCCATTGTTCCGCACAGTTCATCGGCAACAATCCGCAAGCAGTTGAAAAACGCGTCGAAGATCTCCTCGCAAAGATGACTGTGGAGGAAAAGATTGACCTCATCGGCGGGGATACTCCCTTCCGCACTCACGCCATTCCTCGCCTCAATATCCCTTACTTTCAAATGGCGGATGGCCCCGTCGGCGCACACATTCCGGCGCCAACAATTGCCTATGCTGCGGGCATTGGTCTAGCGGCGTCGTGGGACCAGCCACTCGCACTTCGCGTCGGACAACAGCTTGGGCGCGATGCCCGCTCTCGTGGAGCCGCTTTCCTGCTCGGCCCCGGCGTAAACATCTATCGTGCCCCGATGAATGGCCGTAACTTCGAATACTTCGGCGAAGATCCTTTCCTCGCCGGCAGCATAACGGTCGGCTACATTCGCGGAGTCCAGCAGGAGCGCGTCTCGGCAACCGTCAAGCACTTCCTCGGCAATAACTCCGAATATCTGCGGCACGACACTGACTCTGTCATCGATGAGCGCACCTTGCGCGAAATCTATATGCCGGCATTTGAAGCTGCTGTGAAAACTTCCAAAGTCGGTGCCGTCATGGACTCGTACAACCTCACCAATGGCGAACACATGACGCAGAACAAACGTCTGAATGTTGATGTCGCCAAGGATCAATGGCATTTCCCCGGCATCATGATGTCCGACTGGGTCTCCGTATACAACACCGCGGCGGCGGCCAACGGCGGCCTCGATCTCGAGATGCCCTTCGGTGTCTACTTCGCCCCGGAGAAAATTCTTCCGCTCTTGAAAGACGGTACGATCTCCCAGGCCACTCTCGACGACAAAGTGCGACGTATCCTTCGCGTCGCCGCTGACTTCGGATGGCTCGATCGTCCTCAACTCGACACCGACATCCCTCGTTATAACCTCGAAGGTCGTGCGGCTTCGCTGCAGGCCGCTCTTGAAGGAGCAGTCCTACTCAAAAATGAGAACAATGCGTTGCCTCTCAATAAGAGCGCCATCAAAACCATCGCCGTCATCGGTCCGACCGCCAACCAGACTGTCACCACGGGGGGTGGCAGTGGCGAGGTGGTGAGTTTCGCCAACACCAATCTGCTCGTCGGTGTCAGTAACTACCTCGGGGTGCAAGCGAAGGTGCTTTACGCTCGCGGCCTTTACAGCATTAATCAGATGTCTCGCCTCACACACTTCGCCACGGATACGCAAGGTGCTGTTCCGGGCGTCACGCATGTCACGTACTCGAAGGCGGATCTCGAAGGTGACGTCACCAGCACTGTTGTTGAGCCATCGCTAAGCACTCCCGGTTCTACACGTCGCACGCCGGAAGAGCAGGAACTCAACGCGCTCACCGCGCACAAGAACGCAAGCCCCTATGTTCGCGCGACGAACAGCAGCAAGTGGACCGGCTATTTCACGCCGGAGGAGGCAGGCCAATATTCAATCTTCATCCAGACCGACGGTAAGTATCGTCTTCTCGTCGATGATGCAGTTGTCTTCGACAGTTCCGTCATTCCCAAATACATCCTCAACCAGGCCACCATCGAGCTCACAAAAGCTCCACACAAAGTCGTCGTGGAGCAACTGTCACAACAGATCGGATCAGTTTCTGGAATGCGCGTCGGGATCGCTGCCCTAAACACCATTGTCGAGAAGGATGCACTCGAAATGGCATCGAAGGCGGATGCAGTCATCCTCGCCGTCGGCTTCAATGCGGCTTCTGAGGCGGAAGGCGGAGACCGCAGCTTCGAGTTGCCCGTCGGTCAGGAACAGCTCATCCAGCAGATCGCAGCGCTTGGTAAAAAGACGATCGTCGTTATCACTTCCGGTGGCAGCGTGGACGTCTCCACCTGGCAAGATAAAGTGCAGGGCATCCTCGAAACCTGGTACGCAGGTGAAGAAGGCGGCACCGCCGCAGCGCGCCTTCTTTTCGGCGACGAGAATCCATCAGGTCACCTTCCTATTAGCTGGGAAAAGCGCATTACAGACAATCCCAGTTACGCGCACTATTATCCAGACCCCGGCACAAACAAGATTGTCTACCGCGAAGGGATCTTCATGGGCTATCGCGGCTACGAACATAATCAGGTAGCCCCTATGTACCCGTTTGGATTTGGCCTTTCCTACACAACTTTTTCCTTCGGAAACCTCAAGAGTACACCCGCAGCCGACGGTCACTTTACTGTAACCTTCGACGTTACGAATACCGGCAAACACGCCGGAGCAACCGTGGCTCAGCTCTACGTAAGCCAGGTCTCAACCACCGTCGAGCGACCTGCCAAAGAGTTGAAGGGATTCGAACGAGTTGCACTACAGCCCGACCAGACAAAGCACCTTTCGATCGATCTCAATCCAAGAAGCTTCAGCTACTTCGATGTGAAATCTTCAGCGTGGCAAGCAGATGCTGGAACGTACAAACTCATGTTGGGCGACTCGTCACAAAACATTCAGCTGGAGATTCCTGTTCAGCTGCCCAAGTCGCTCACTACAAGTATTGGAGATTAGCCATTTCGTGCAAGCAGCTACGAGGCCGCTTGCACCAGACACTGAGGCTAAGGTCTTTCAGGCCACGCGTGTTTGGGATAACGGCGCATGAGTTCGCGGCGAATTTTTGGATATAGTCTTTCCCAAAAGCCTGCAAGATCCGTGGTCGTCTGCACAGGCCGATGATTCGGTGCCAGCAGTTGCACCACAACGGGCGTCTTCTGCAATCCGATCCTCGGCGTCTCATGCATACCGAAGAAATCCTGCAACCTCGATGCAATCCACGGCTGCTTACCATGCTCGTAATGCACCTTCGTCTGGCGGCCATTCTTCAGTCGAATCTGCGCCGGAGCCAACTCATCCAATCTCTGTGCACCAATCTTCCTCTCGAGCGTCCTCGGTAAATCCACTGCCATATTTTTCAGCTCAGCAAAACTTTGAAGTCCCGCACACAACTCGCGGATCGCATGCACCACATTCGGTAATTCCAGTCCGGCAAACTCGACGCGCATCATCAGTGCGTCCAGCGAAACCCGATCCACAAATTTTTCAATTCCAGCCTCAACCGCTTTGGACGCGAGCAGTTCAGCCGCTTCCTCCGCTGGCGCATTTCCCCGCGACTCCTGAATCGTAAGGTTGTCATACAGAAGCGAGTTCACCGCCTCCACACGTTCCGTCGCGCGATTCCAGATCACCGTGGATTCCTCCCGCACGCGACCTGGGAACAGTTCGATCAACCATTCCGGTTCAATGCGCGCGGCAAGCCGGATGACTGGCAGCGGCTTCTCTTTCCGATCCTCGGCATCCAATGCGACCATGAATTCATATTGCGGAAATTCACCGGCAATCTCAGCGGAATTGCCCGCCGACAGAAGTACCTGGTTACCCAAGCGTAGCCGTGCAACGCGATCCGGAAACCCCGTAAGCACCGACATTAATAAGGCATCATCATCTCGATGTGTTTGTCGCGCGGGCCGCGCAATTCGTTTTATCTGTTCGACATGCTTTTGCGTTCGCGGGTCCCGCCGCGCATCCATCGCTTCCAATAGATCACTTTTCTCAAAGCGCTCTCCGGACTCAAGCATCGCTGCGACTACGCATCCATCTTCGCCAACCCCTCGCTCCATCGCCTCAACAACAATGCGCGCCAACCGCGGCGACAGGGGATAGCGGCACAACCGTTTTGCCGTGGCCTCCGTCGCACCCAAGCGATCAAGCAGTTCCTCGGCCATTTGAATTGCCGGTGCCGGTGGCGCGTCCAACCAATCAATCCCATTCGCGTCTTCAATTCCCATCGCTCGCAAATCAAGACAAAGCTGTGATAAATCACTCCGAAGAATTTCCGGCGCATCGTGCTCCGCCCGCTGTAAGTAGTCCTCTACCGGATAGAGCCTGATCACGCGACCAGGTCCGGTTCGACCCGCTCGGCCCGCTCTTTGCGCGGCGGAGGCCTTGCTCACCCGCGCTACCTGCAGCGTTGGCAACCCTGTCCATTGGGAGTAGGTCGCCCTGCGCGCCAAGCCGCTATCGATCACGGCAGACACTCCGTCAACCGTCACTGAACTTTCCGCAACGTTCGTCGCGAAGATCACTTTTCGTTGCGATGATGGAGAAACCGCTCGATCCTGTTCACCCGGAGAAAGATCCCCATGAAGAGGCAGCATCAACAAATCCGCACCTTTCGCCGCTCCGGCACATTCGCGCATCGCACGACGAATTTCCGCAGCTCCGGGTAAAAAAATCAGAACGTGGCCCAACTGTACTTCTGTTATCAGCAGTTCCACCGCACGCCTCACCTGCACGTCCAGAGAATCCTGTGAATACGGGAGATGACTGACAGACAGTTCGAACTGCCGTCCCTCAGACCTCAAAATTGGGCAGCCGCCAAGATATCGAGCAACAGGACCGGAATCGAGCGTCGCGGACATAACAATGATCAGCAAGTCTGGACGATCACGTTGCAGCCGTTTGAGCAACGCCAGAACGAGGTCACTCTCGAGATGACGCTCGTGAAATTCATCCAGTACAACCGCATCCACGCCTTTCAAACTCGGGTCCGAGTGGAAGCGACGCGCCAGTATTCCATCCGTCACAAATCGTAGACGCGTTCGCACGCTCGTCGCCTGTTCAAAGCGGACTTGGTATCCAACCGTTTCGCCGAGTTCCTCACCGAGTTCCCACGCAACTCGGCGCGCAGCCAACCGCGCAGCAATCCGCCGCGGCTCCAGCACCACGACATCTCCACTTACCATATCCAGCAAAGCAGGCGGGACCCGCGTCGTCTTGCCAGCACCAGGAGGCGCTTCAATCACGAGATTGGCGCAGCGCTTCAGGCTATCGAGAATGTCCGGCAGAATTGCGTCCACCGGCAGAGGAGATTTGTTTCTCACGAAACTTCATCGAAACACGCGTTTCAAATCACGTCAATGGCTCGCTTCGTGCCAGGCTTTCACAACCAACATTGCCAGCATCTACCCGGCCCAACAGAGCGCCACTTAAGGACTCTAGTGTCCCCACCGGTTGCCATGTTAGGCTAGGTCACTTTCGTTTGATCGAAATAGCGGAAGCATTGAGAATGGCCGTGTTATAGCAACTCCGCCCCTGATGCGTCTCGTGGCTCCGCACAATAAATTGATCGCTGGAATCTATTTGCAACTGGCACAGTAGCGTAAACCAATGAGGGCGGAAAATTCCCGACATCCGCTCTCAAAACGAATGTAAACAAAACAGGAGGATTGAAAGGTGACGAACGAACCACGCGCAGATCACATTCTGCAGGTTGGACTCGGTTTTTGGGCCTCGAAAGCATTGCTGAGTGCCGTTGAAATAGGACTGTTCACCGAATTAGCGAAACACCCCGAAGATTTGGCAACCATCACCGCCAGGCTCGGCCTGCACCCACGTTCAGCACGCGATTTCCTCGACGCGATGGTAGCCATGAAGTTCCTCGAGCGAAGAGACGGCACCTACTACAACACACCGTCGACCGACTTTTATCTGGATAAGCGCAAGCCCTCCTACGTCGGCGGAATGCTCGAGATGGCCAACCAGCGACTATTCCACCATTGGGCAAACCTGACCGCCGCTCTCCGAACAGGCGAGCAGCAGAATGAGACGCGAACTGGCGGTGAAAATCCGTTTCATAGCCTCTATGCCGATCCCAATCGACTCCGCGTGTTCCTGAATGCAATGTCCGGTATCAGCCGCGGGGCAAATATGGCCATTGCAAAGCAATTTCCCTGGAAGCAATATTCCTCTGCCGTGGATGTGGGGACCGCGCAGGGCGATCTCATCTCTCAGGTGGCTCTCGCAAATCCGCATATCTCCGGCATCGGATTTGACCTGCCCGAAGTCGGCCCAATCTTTGAAGACTATGTGACCTCCCACGGACTCTCATCGCGTGTGGCCTTTCACCCCGGAAGCTTCTTCGACTCCCCTTTGCCGCAGGCAGATGTGGTGATGATGGGACACATTCTTCATGACTGGAATCTTGAAGAGAAGAAGATGCTCATTGGGAAAGCCTACGACGCCATCTCGCCAGGCGGCGCGTTGATCGTATATGAAAGCATCATCGACGACGACCGGAGGGAGAACGCTTTTGGCTTGCTGATGAGCCTTAACATGCTCATCGAAACGCCCGGCGGCTTCGATTACACGGGCGCGGATTGCGTGGGATGGATGGAGGAAGCCGGCTTCCGCGAAACTCGTGTGGAGCACTTGCTTGGACCGGAGTCCATGGTAGTCGCCATCAAGTAAGCAATAGCCGCAATCACGCGGCCATTAAATCGAATGCCCGGAGGTCGACATGCCGACGATCTCCGGGCTCAATTCATTCAAATTCGCTTCGCACATTCTTACTTCTGTTTCAGCAACGCGCCCGCCGTCTCAATCGTTCTCGCAATCTCCGCCACTCTCGAATAAGAATCCAACCGAGCCTCGTGTTCATAGCAGTCCGTCACTACTATGATCTCGTTCGCGCTCGTATCCGCTACCAGTTGCTCAAGCCCTGTTTTCACTGTCGATTCTGCTCCTACAATCGCGGCGCCAAGCTTGCCCACCACAGCCGCTCGCTCCCAGTCCTGCCACAGACCGTCCATTGAATCCACCGGAGGCAGCAGTTCTACAGGCTGGTTCCGAATCAATCGCAGAAAGCGCTGTTGCGGAGTGGTGAACAAACGACGAGCAGCAGCATCCGTTTCCGCCGCGATCACTTGCACCGCTACCAACAGGTATGGCTCGCTTAACACTTCACTGGGCCGAAATTGTTCGATGTACATCTTCGTCGCCGTATCCAGATATTCCGGAGCAAAGTGAGATGCAAACGCAAAAGGCAATCCGAGCGCAGCCGCGAGTTGCGCGCTAAAACCGCTCGACCCCAGCAAAGTTATGGGAACATTGCTGCCCTGCCCGGGAATCGCTTTCACTGCCTGGCCCGGTCGCGCCGGACCCAGATAGGTTCGCAATTCCGCAAGCAATGCCGGAAAATCCTCGCCGCTTTGCTTTAGATCTCGGCGCAGCGCATGCATCGTGTGGAAGTCGCCACCCGGCGCACGACCCAGCCCCAGGTCAATCCGTCCTGGATAGAGCGCTTCCAGCGTTCCGAATTGTTCAGCAACCACCAACGGCGCGTGGTTGGGCAACATCACGCCACCGCTGCCCACGCGGATTGATTTCGTTGCCGCCGCTACGTGTCCAATCAGCACCGGCGTCGCCGAGCAAGCCAACCCTTCAATCGAATGATGTTCTGCCAGCCAATAGCGCTTGTATCCCAGCCGCTCGACATGCTGCGCCAAATCGACTGTTCTGGAGATTGCGTGGCCTACCGCTTCGCCCGCGCGCATTCCTACAAGATCCAAGACCGAAATCGCGAACTTGTTCTCCATGTTGAATAGATGATCTCGCAAGAAAACGGATGCGAGCAGATAAAAAACAAGGGTCCCACAGAAAAGACTCGCACATCCCAGAGGTGGCAGTTATGCAAGATCAGGGTCCGCACCCCGCAATCATCCAAACCCGAGGTTCCCCCTTCAAGGCGCTTGATTGTTCTGGATTAATACAGCGGAAGCGAGATAGAGTACCGTGCAAGGATGATCGTTCATCGCTGAGCCAACTCTGGCCGCATCCCCATGATCCAACGTCTATGGTCAGGCCCCATCACATTTTCCAGTGGCTGTTTGATTGGAGAGAGGGTCCGTCCACCTGCGTAATCGCCCGCTGGCTTTTTCTTCGCGCCCTGGCGGCAATTTACTTTTCCGCTTTCTTCTCTCTCCTCTTTCAAATCCGCGGCCTCATCGGTCCGCAAGGCATACTGCCTGCGCAGCGATACCTCACTGAAGTTGCAAATGCGGTTGGTTCTTCGCGCTATTGGTACGCTCCGTCCGTCTATTGGCTCTCCGCCAGTTCGCACATGCTCATGGCGGTTACGTGGATAGGACTGCTCGCATCGGTCGCCGCATTTTTCAATCTCTGGCCGCGTCTTTGTTTTTTTTATTGCTTCGTGTCGTTCTTGTCCTTCGTTTCTGTCGCGGGCGATTTCTCCGGATATCAATCCGACGGAATGCTGCTCGAAGCCGGTTTCATCGCTCTTTTCTTTTGTCCACCCGGACTGCTTCCCGGATGGGCCGCGGATCACCCACCTCCGAGAGCCAGCTTGTTTCTGCTGCAATGGGAGTGGTTCAGAATCTACTTCGAATCCGGCATGGTCAAAATCCTTAGCGGCGATCCGCAGTGGCGCAACTTCACTGCAATGGACGACTACTACCAGAACGGCCCTCTTCCCACCTGGATCGGCTGGTACGTCGGACATCTTCCGCATTCCTTTCACGCCTTCGCCACCGGCGCCACCCTCTTCCTCGAATTCGTTATCGTACTCATGCTTTTTCTGCCACGCCGTCTGCGCCTCATCTGCTTTCTCATCGTCACGCCATGGGAAGCCGGAGTAATCCTCACCGCCAATTACACCTTCCTCAACTACCTCGTGCTTTCTCTTGGATTTCTACTTCTCGACGATCATTACTTAATCCGCTATCTGCCGCAGCGCTTCCGTCCACGCATCCGTGACCAACGCATCGTCGCCGACGCCGCACAACTCGAACGACGACATCGTGCAGCCAGCGTCCACACTTCGAGCACACTTGAGCAGCATCTCCACTGCAATCACTGCTGTCCTGCTCACATGGGTGGGATATGCCACGTTCGCGCAGTTGGTCAGCATGCCCATGGGCCACATGGTGCTGCCTTCCGCTCCCGTAGTCGCCCTCGAACCATTTCGCATTGCCAACCAATACGGCTTATTCGCCGTCATGACACGCGGCCGCTACGAGATTGAGTTCCAGGGTTCCAACGACAATCAGAATTGGACGCCATATCCCTTCCGCTATAAGCCGCAGGCGCTGGATAAGGCTCCCGGCCTCTATGCTCCATACCAGCCGCGTTTTGATTGGAACCTCTGGTTCGCTTCCTTTGGCGACTGGCAACGCAATCAGATTGTGCCTCTCACCGAGGAGCACCTGTTGCAGAACGATGCGGATGTCCTGAATCTTTTTCAAAGCAATCCATTTCCGAAGTCGCCACCCCGCTATATCCGCGCAGTTATATGGCAGTATGAATTTACTTCGCTGGATGAAAAACGGCAGACCGGCAACTGGTGGCGATCCCAGCTACTCGGCCTCTACGCTCCAGTCCTTACTCGATCTCCCGATGGACAATTACGCGTGGTACAAATGCCCGAAGATCTGCCGGTAAGAAACTAAGCGCATCCCGACTTAAAGAGCTATCGCATCCTACCTTTATGAGCCGAGGCTACGTCATCGGATCCGGCCCCAACGGACTCGCCGCTGCCATCGTGCTGGCACAGGCAGGACTGCGAGTCGAAGTCTTCGAGGCGGAAGCCCAGCCCGGCGGCAGCGTACGCACTCTCCCTCTCACTCTCCCGGACTTCAAACACGACTTCGGCTCCGCCGTGCATCCCATGGCCGCCAGTTCCCCGTTCTTCAACTCTCTTTCGTTGTCAAACCATGGACTGCGTTGGATCCACGGCGACGCGCCCCTCGCGCATCCGCTCGACGACAGCACCGCAGTTATGTTGGAGCGTGATCTCCCCGACGCCGAAAGTTCGCTCGGAGTAGACGGGCGATCCTGGCGCAACCTCGTTGAGCCCCTCGTCCAACACTGGCCGGAATTCATGCACGATTGCCTCGGCCCAATCGTTCGCATACCGAATCATCCGTTCCGCATTGCCCGCTTCGGGCTGGCCGCTTTTCAACCCGCAAACACCCTAGTCAAACATCGGTTCAAAAGTCCCCGCACCCGCGCCCTCTTCGCTGGGCTCGCCGCGCACTCATTTCTGAGTCTCGATCAACCTCTCAGCTCGTCGGTCGCACTCATTCTGGGCGCAGCCGCCCACGCCGTCGGCTGGCCCATCCCTCAAGGAGGCTCCCAGAAACTCACGACCGCTCTGCTTGAAGTCCTGCGCAACCTGGGAGGAACCATTCATACGTCGCAGCGCATCCGCTCCCTTAATGACATCGAATCCCGTGACGCAATCACCCTATGCGACGTGCCGCCTTCCCAACTTCTTTCCATCGCAGGCAATCGATTGCGTCCAGCATATCGCCGTTCGCTGCAGCGCTTTCAATATGGCCCCGGCGTTTTCAAAGTGGACTACGCCCTTTCCCAACCAGTGCCGTGGCGGGCCTCCGAATGTCTTCGCGCCATCACTCTGCACCTTGGCGGAACCTTCGAGGAGATCGCCCGATCAGAGTACGCCGTCTCGCATGGGCGCCACGCAGTTCAACCGTTCGTCCTCGCTGCTCAACCCACGCTTTTCGATTCCACCCGTGCTC
Organism: uncultured Acidobacteriaceae bacterium; assembly: GCA_963797255.1. Classification (GTDB taxonomy): domain Bacteria; phylum Acidobacteriota; class Terriglobia; order Terriglobales; family Acidobacteriaceae; genus JANXZS01. Next base: position 426,170 of record CAWCOV010000030.1, on the reverse strand, counting down.
CAGAAAATCAACACATCTTCTGGGCTTACTGCCACGTCCCCAACGGATCGACCGTGGACATGACCGACCGCATCGAATCTCAGATCGAGCGTTTTGCTCCCGGCTTTCGCAATTGCATCCTCGCGCGCCACAGCTCGTCCCCTGCCTCTCTTGAATCTATGAACAGCAATCTCGTCGGCGGGGATATCAACGGCGGCGCTTTCACCCTCGGCCAATTCTTCTTCCGGCCCGGACTACGCAACTATTCCACAGGGTTGCCAAATCTCTACATCTGTTCCGCTTCAACACCGCCCGGCGGGGGCGTCCACGGCATGTGCGGATATCACGCAGCCCGACTGGCCCTGAGCCGCGGGCCCCAATAATTCAATGGGGATACGCCGAATCCGCCTCCCCATTTCTATTAAAATCTGCACCAAACAACCACAAGGGGCTTTCTCTCATCACACTTGCAGAGCCTTGGGACGGATCTATTTAGAATAGCTAAGGAAAGTTAGAACAGGACGGACATGCCCTCATCCACAAATTCTTGCGCAAATGTATTAGGGGTTGGCATCAGTGCAGTAGACATGGCACAGTCCATTTCCGCATGCGACGATCTCATCGCACGCAATGGAAAAGGTTACGTGTGTGTTACCGGAGTGCACGGAGTAATGGAAGCGCAGGTTGACCCAAATCTCCGCACCATCCTTAAGAATTCCTTCCTCACCGTACCCGATGGTATGCCGACGGTTTGGGTCGGTCGCTTGCAGGGACACGACCATATGCGGCGCGTGTACGGCCCCGACTTCATGATCGATTTGTGTCAGCACTCGGTGGCGCGCGGTTTTCGTCACTTCCTTTACGGCGGAAACGACGGCGTTGCGGAACAGTTAGCCACCAATCTGCGCAACCGCATTCCTGGCCTGCAGGTCGTTGGCACCTACACCCCGCCTTTCCGCCCGCTGAACGCGGAGGAAGAACAGGAACTCATCACGAAAGTGGCCGAGGCTAAGCCCGACGTTATCTGGGTCGGCCTCAGTACGCCTAAGCAGGAGCGCTTCATGGCCCAGTACATCGATCGGCTCGACACCAAGTTGATGGTCGGTGTGGGTGCCGCTTTCGATCTGCATACCGGACGCATGATAGACGCCCCCGACTGGGTGAAGGCAATCGGCATGCAATGGTTTCACCGCATGCTGCAGGAACCCCGGCGTCTGGCCAAGCGCTACCTCATCAACAACCCCATCTTCATTTATCGGATCATGATGCAGTTCACCGGCCTCAGGCGCTACAGCCTGTAACCCCGCTTACTCACGAAATTCCAAAAGCCGTCAAAATCCGTCGCACTTAGGAAAATGCTGCTCCTTCATTCATGCCAGCCAAACATCCCGCAGATGTTTGTATACTGCTGTTCTTGAATGACAGGAGAGCGAACCCGTTGGCAACTCAGAATTTCAACCCAAAAGTGGATGCATACCTCGCGAAGGCGAAACCGTTCGCACAGCCCATCCTCAACCATCTGCGCGAACTCGTGCACAAAGGCTGCCCTGAAGTAGAAGAAACCATCAAGTGGAGCCGCCCGTTCTTCGAATATCGTGGCGCCATCCTCGGCAACATGTCCGCTTTCAAGGAGCATTGCAGCTTCGGTTTCTGGGGCCAGGAGATTGGCTCGGTGCTTCGAGATGCAGACGCCTTGAGCGCAGACGGCATGGGTTCCCTCGGTCGCATCACCACCGTGAAAGATTTGCCTGCGGATAAATTGATGCTCGGTTGGATACGTCAGGCGAAATCGTTTGTAGATACCGGCCAGTACACTAGCCCTATCGCAGCGCGGAACAAAGTAGCGAAACCTGAAAAGCCCACGGTCAAAGCTCCCACGGAATTCACTGCCGCTCTGAAGAAAAACAAGAAGGCCGCAGCCGTGTTTGAGGCGTTCAGTCCAAGCTGCAAGCGTGAGTACGTTGAATGGATCGCCGACGCAAAACGGCCTGAAACCCGCGACAAACGAATAGTTACGGCGGTTGAGTGGATTGCCGAAGGCAAGCAGCGTAACTGGAAATATCAGAACTGCTGAACCTCGCAGACGAAATAAGAGCGCTTGCAAGAGAGTGCGCGCATTCAAGCATTTCTCTTCAAATTGCCGTCATTCCAACGTCTGCAAGCTATCGCTGATTCGCGACGGGTTATCTGCGCCGGAAGTGCCATCAGCCGTATCCGCAGTCACGAAGAATGCGCACTCACTACTTTCTTGCCGGCGAACCGCATCCAACATCAAAGACTTCTGATAGATTCACTGCATCTAACTAAGTCAAAATGTCCGTCGCCCCTGTCGTCGACTGGATGCCACCCGGTTATTCACTCATACTGAAGAAAAGGCAAACGCAAACAATGTTGATCCGTCTGGCATATGACCTTCAATTTCAAATCCCCTACCCCGTCGCCATGGTGGTCTTGCTCAACGTGCATCCATCGCGCGTGCAGGACTTATTGGAACCCGATGACGTGCAAACCGAGCCAAAGCTCGACGTCAGCACGTATATCGATACCTTCGGCAATCGCTGCACTCGGTTTGTCGCGCCCCCGGGACTTCTCCGCCTTACCACCTCCACCACCATTCGAGACTCTGGAGAGAAGGATCCCGTCAATACTTCAGCCCGCGAAATTCCGGTGGGCGAGTTGCCCAACGACACTCTCACCTATCTGCTCAATAGTCGGTATTGCGAGGTCGATCGTTTATCCAACATCGCGGTCGAACTCTTCGGCAACATCGAGCCTGGATGGAATCGCGTGCAGGCAATCTGCGATTGGGTGAACAGTAAGGTCACCTTTAACTATCAACACGCCCGCCCCACAAAGACGGCGCTCGACGTTTTCACTGAGCGCATCGGCGTATGCCGAGACTTCCAGCATCTCGCCATTACGTTCTGCAGGGCCCTCAACATACCGGCTCGCTATGCCACTGGATACCTCGGCGATATCGGCGTTCCCATTCGCATGCCCATGGACTTCAGCGCCTGGTTCGAAGTCTTTCTCGACGGCAAGTGGTGGGCATTCGATGCTCGCAATAATGAGCCGCGCATCGGGCGCATATTGATGGCGACGGGCCGCGATGCATCGGACGTCGCAATTACAACTTCGTTCGGACTGGCGAATCTCACGCACTTCTTTGTCGTCACAGAAGAAGAGGCGGAAGCTACCGCGGAGCCTGTCGCGCAGCCTGAAGTTGCTTAGTAATTCGCCAAAACAAAATGCCGGATGCGCCTATCCGCATCCGGCATTTCGATTCCCTGCTATCTAGAGAGTGACCTTCTCGTGCTCGCCAACACTCACCTTCCCTCCTGTGATTGCGGCGGAAAGTATCTTTACGTTGCGGACAATCGCATTAGGCGGCGCTTCCCAATATTCCGCTTCCTCCACTTGCACCTTGATCACTGTAATTTCCGGATCATCCTTTCCATCCGGAAACCAGGCCTTGTACAACGGGTTCCATAACTCATCGATCTTCTTCCGATCCTTCTGGATCTCAGCCACCCCCGCCAACGTGACAAACGAGTGCTTGCCATCGCTGTAGGCCAGGTTTACATGCGCCTGGTGCTGAATATCCGTCACCTTGCCCGAACTCTGCCGGGAGAGAAACCAGACACTTCCATCGAACTCAGCCTCTTGCGTTGCCATCGGACGACTGTGCAGTTTCCCGTCGCTTCCCTCCGTCGTCAGCATCGCCACGTGAATGTCTTTGATCAGGTCGTGGATTTTCTTAAACTGCTCATTGCCGCTCGCTTCTTTAGCCATAAAACATTTCTCCTTCAGATCAGCAACATAATTCGATGCAGTCTGGTCGGCGCACGGACGCCTCATGTTTTGGCGCACCAAACACCGTGGGATAGAAATGTTAGCCGCTGAAAATCAGGCGCTTATGAACGTTTTTGCTTTGGTAAATCGAGCTCAGAAAATCGCGCGTTATCTCTGGCGGCTCGGGCGATTTCCACGCGCACTGCGTCAGCAGGATAAGACTTAACCCGCTTCCATGATGCGCCCGCCAGGTTGTACCCAGGCCGCCATCCCACCCGAACGAACCCACCGGATCCGCTAAATCCGTCTTGCCAGTGACCACCGACATTCCAAATCCCCATCCGCGCGCAGCAAAGTAATCTGGACTAAAACCAGATATCTTCTTCTGTTCAGGCGTCAGCTGATCGCTCGTCATCATTTCAACAGAAGCTCGCGACAGTAATTGCAGATTTCCATGCCGGCCGTAGTTCAGCATCATTCGGCTGAACGCAAAGTAGTCGTCGATCGTTGATACAAGACCATCGCCGCCCGCAGCAAATGCTGGAGGCTTGTTCCACTGTCCACCCAGCGCATCGTCGTAAACTTCCACTTCGCCGGAATTCGAATTGTTCCAATAGCTCGTTACGAATCGACCAACGCTCGCCGTCGCCACACTGAATCCCGTGTCCTTCATGCCCAGCGGATCAAAAATCCGCTCACGCAGAAACGACTCAAAGCATTGTCCTGATGCACGTGCAATCAGTACCCCGAGCACGTCAGCAGGTACATCGTATAGCCACTTTTCTCCCGGCTGATGCATCAACGGCAAGCTGCCCAGGCGCCTCAGCCACTCATCTCCGGCAGGAAGTTCCTGTGGCCTCGGTGGTCCCATTCCAATGTGCAGATCATTCGCTGCTTTGAGTATCGGATACTGCTCCGGAGACCCCATCAAGATTCCGAAGCCCATGCGAAATGTCAGCAGGTCTCGCACCGTGATCTGCCGTTTCGCGGGAACAGTTTCATAAGTCGGTCCGTCCAGTCGCTTCAACACCTGCCGCTGGGCAAGCTCCGGCAACAACGGCTCCACGGAATCATCCAGCCCCAGCTTGTTTTCTTCAACGAGCATCATCGTCGCCGCCGCAGTGATCGGCTTGGTCATCGACGAAATCCGAAAAATAGAGTCGCGCTTCATCACAGCCTGCGATCCCGCCGCCATGCTGCCGATCACGTCAACATGCACTTCGCCGCCCCTGCTAAGCAGCGTCACAAGACCCGGCACTTCCCCCCGCTCAACGTAACCTGCCATCGTGTCGTGCAGCCGGCCCAGTTGCATCTCAACTCCAGCATCAACAGCCATAGCGCCCCCTCAGATCTCCACTCGAACCAAGTGAAAACTACCTGCGCAGGGGCAGCAACTCGCGAAGTCTCGGCTCTCGCAGAAAAATTCCGCACCAGACAAAGGCGCCAAGGTATACCGGAAAAAGCACATGGCTGAACAGCGGATCACCAACGCGCAGGTGGGTCGCAATCGCCCCGCCCAGATAGCCCGTCAGCAGCACCGCACCTAGGACAGCGCTTTTCGGAATCGCGTAGAGCGCTACACAAGTAAGCAGCAGAATGCCAAGCGGAACTGCGAGACTTTCCGGAAGACCAAGCTTCGCAAAGGCCTCCGTCACCACCGGGATATGAGTGAACTTGATCACCGCATCGAATGTCAGGAAGAGGATTACAAGAGCGCTCAACACCCACCCCGTCCAATATCCCTTGCGCGAAACCCGTGTTATGAAAACCGCCGATTCCACAACATCGCTCTGCATATTTTCTCCTTGATATTTTCTCGATGGAAATAGAAAACGAGCCGAGCCAGTGTCGGCGGTTACAGATGTTGCCACCGCCAACACTCTCTCAAGTCAAAACTTATTCGTGACAATTCGGGGACGCTTTCCTGATCGCCACGTACCGCCCAGTCTCCGCCACCGTCCCACCAGAGCCGTACCGATCATGGTGCCTGACCCAATCCGTCAAATTATGACGAGGCCCATTCTCGTTGCGGCCCTTCGGCGTCAAATCAAGATACACATACGTACCAAGCGCCTCTTCGTATCCGCGACCAAAGCTTGAGTAAGTATGAAAGATAGCTCCATCCGGATCCTTATAGAAGACACTCAATCCAGCAAGTTCCTCGCTCACTGCATTTGACGTCTCGAAGTTGTAGTACACCTTGCCCTTCGCCATCTCTTCCGGCGTAAAGGAAACGTGAAAGTCAAAGTTGAAGTCGCTGTCATTGGACGATACCCACGGAAATTTCCATCCCATCCGCTTCTTGAATGGCTCAATCTCCGACAAAGGCGCCCGCGACACCACAACATATTTCACGTCATGCTGCTCAAGATGTTGCCGCGCTCCATCAACATGGTCCGCATGGAACGAGCACCCGACACAACCCTCTTTCCATCCCGGCCCCAGCATGAAGTGCTGAATAATCAGCTGGCTCCGTCCATCGAAGAGTTCGCTTAAACTCTTCTTTCCCTTCTGAAGTCTCAAATACATAATCCTTTTCAACCTTTACCCACGGCAGACTGCGGCGTTCGGCATTCAACGCGTCGCGTTGGTGCGTAAGCTCTTTTTCCTTCGCCAGCAATTTCCTGCGTGCATCCAGCCACTCATCGTTCGATACCACTTTCGAATGAATCGTCTCCATTGTCGCCATCGTGTGATCTCCTTTGACTCAGATTCTGGGAAGTTTTACCTTTTTCGTCTTTCGCAATCAGCCTGACAAATACAGCCGCTACTCCGCTCGCCGAAATAGCGCTGATGCCCGTCAACGTACCCGTCGCTATACAAAATGGACACATCGCTCCTCCTCGGCTTTCCTCTCACTTGCCGCACCCTGTTCACGTCCTACTGCGGCAGGCCCTCGACCTCCAACACCGGTCGAATTTCTATCGTTCCCTTGCGTCCGCCCGGTATCCGCTCCGCAATCCGGATCGCTTCATCCAGATCCTTCGCCTCAACCAGGAAATAGCCGCCCAGTTGCTCCCTCGTCTCCGCAAATGGACCATCCGTAATCACCCTCTGGCCATCGCGCATCTGAATGCTGGTCGCCGTTGCTACCGGTTGCAGCGGATTCGTCCCCAAATAATGGCCGCTCTTGGCGAGTTCCACGGCGAGCCCCGCCGACTCCCGATAGCAAGCCTGCCGTTCTTCCTCGCTCAACGCCTGCTCCTCGCCATAAACAAGCAACATGTATTTCATCTTTCCTCCTGCACTCCTAAGTCGAACGCCGGACGCCCGAATCGACACCCGCGCAAAAAAAATCTTACAATCGGGCATGTCGTTGGACGCCGCTGCGGCCGTCGAAGCAGTCTATCGCTCGGAGTGGGGTCGAGTCGTCTCCATCCTCATCGGGCTCGTGGGCGACTTCGACCTTGCCGAAGAGTCTGCGCAGGAAGCATTTGCCGCCGCCCTCGTCCAATGGCGTGAGTCTGGCGTTCCCGATTTCCCGCGTGCATGGATCATCCAGACCGCCCGCCACAAAGCCATCGATCGCATCCGCCGCAAAAAGCGCTTTGAAGAAAAAATCGAGTCTTTCATGCAGGATGGCCTCGCCCCATCTGCCGAAATCCCCGACTACGACCAGGTCGAGATCCCCGACGATCGGCTTCGCCTCATCTTCACCTGCTGTCATCCCGCGCTCGCGTTGGAAGCCCAGATCGCGCTCACCCTCCGCACGCTTTGCGGACTCGATACAGACGAAATCGCACGCGCCTTCCTCGTGCCCACCGCGACCATGGCGCAGCGGCTCGTCCGCGCCAAGCGCAAGATCCGCGACGCGCGAATTCCCTACGCAGTTCCCAGCGCAGACGAAATGCCGGGACGCCTGAACGCTGTTTTGACTGCCATCTATCTCGTCTTCAACGAGGGATACGTGGCGACGCGTGGCAGCCAGCTAGTCAGAACCGACCTGTGCAGCGAAGCTATCCGTCTCGCTCGCCTCGTGCGCACCCTCACGGCTCCGCTTCCCGCCTCCGAAGCCACCGGGCTCGTCGCGCTTATGCTCCTGCACGATGCCCGTCGCGACGCCCGTCTCGACGACGCTGGCGACATCATCGTCCTCGAAGAACAGGATCGCCGCCGCTGGAATCATCAGCAAATCGCGGAAGCCTTGCCGCTCGTCGCCGAAGCTCTGCGGCGCGGTACTGGTCCCTTCTCGCTTCAGGCCGCCATCGCTGCCGAGCATTGCAAAGTCATGCACGCGGAAGAAACGGACTGGGCGCAGATCCTCCGCCTCTACGATCAGCTCGAACGCATACAGCCTTCGCCCGTCGTATCGCTCAATCGCGCCGTCGCCATCGCCATGGTCCACGGACCAAGGCAAGGCCTTACCCAACTTGATCAATCTGCCCTAAGCACTGAACTGGACAACTATCACTTGCTCCACGCGGCGCGTGCCGATTTCTTGCGACGCCTTAATCTCCGCGGAGAAGCAGCGGGCAGCTACACACGCGCCCTTGCTCTCGTTACCAATGACAGCGAGCGTCGCTATCTCGAGCGCCGCCTGCGCGAAATGTCTGAACCGGAAACCGAGGGCAGAGTAAAACTTTAAATTCACCTGTCAGAACGTTGCGCCGCTCCTTCTGTACCTATAAGGCTCTTCCTGTAATACTGTGGCGATGCCGTTTGCTGAACAACTTACCGGTTCTCCTGCACTTACCATCTCCAGCCTGCGCAAATCCTTCGGAGAAGTCAGGGCCGTCGATGGCCTCGACCTCGAAGTATTTCGCGGCGAATGCTTCGGCCTGCTCGGCCCTAATGGCGCAGGAAAAACTACGACCATTGAAATCTGCGAAGGCCTCACCACCCCCGACGCCGGTACCGTCACGCTCCTTGGCTACAACTGGCGCGAACATGCCCCCGAGCTTCGCCAACGCATCGGGATCCAGCTTCAGGACACGCAATTCACTGAAAAGGTCACTGTCGAAGAGACCATCACTCTTTTCCGCAGTTTCTTTCGCAAAAGTCTTTCAGTTGAACAATCCATAACGCTCGCGCAACTCGAAGAGAAACGCACCGCACGCGTCGGTGGGCTTTCCGGAGGCCAGAAGCAGCGGCTGGCAATGGCCTGCGCTCTTGTCGGCGATCCGGATCTGGTCTTTCTGGACGAGCCCACCACCGGCCTCGATCCTCAGGCTCGGCGCAATCTGTGGGAGTTGGTGGAGCAATTAAAGATCGCTGGCCGAACCATCATTCTCACCACTCACTACATGGAAGAAGCGGAGCGGCTCTGCGATCGCGTCGCCGTAATGGATCACGGTCACATCATCGCCATGGGCACTCCCAGGGAACTCATCGCGTCAGTCGGTGGCGATCAGATTGTTGAATTCGCTGTGCGCGAGAACGCGGTCGTCGACGAGGCAATCTTTACCGGTATTCCCGGCATTCAGTCCCATCGGCTGCGAGCGGGACAGCATCAACTTTCCGTCGGCGAATTGCACACCGCGGTGCCTCGCATCTTTTCCCTGCTGGAAGATCACGGCCTCGAACTGGCTGAATTCCGCACACACTCGGCTACCCTCGAGGATGTCTTCGTTGCGCTCACCGGAAGGAACCTGAGGGATGAATAGACTCATTGAAAGCTCGCTCTTCCAACTCACGGTGACGCGCTTCCGCGTCTTCTTTCGTGAGCCGGAGGCTGTCTTCTGGATCTTCATCTTTCCCATTCTCCTCTCCGTCGGGCTTAGCATCGCGTTTCGCAATCGGTCAGCGGAAATATTGCAGGTCGCCGGAACAACCGCGCAGGTAACCGCTTCGCTGAATACAGATAAAGGTCTGCATGCCGTAGTGTTCAACGAATCCGATGGCAGGCATGCCCTCGCGACCGGAAACATCTTGCTGCTTGCGATTCAAACGCCAGACCACGTCGTCATGGAATTCGACAATACGAATCCCGACGCTCGAACGGCAAGCCTCATCGCCGATCGAGCCCTGCAGCATGCAGCCGGTCAAAAGGATGCTGTCCAACTGAAAGATCGGCAAATACACGACACCGGATCGCGATACATCGACTTCGTCATACCCGGATTGCTGGGAATGAACCTGATGAGCTCCGCGATCTGGGGCATCGGTTTCGCCATCGTGGAGGCGCGTCAGAAAAAGCTGCTCAAGCGCCTCGTCGCATCGCCCATGCCTCGCTGGCAGTATCTCGCGTCTTTCCTTCTGTCACGATTGTTGTTGCTTGTAATTGAGGTCGGCGTCTTTCTCAGTTTTGCCCATTTCGTCTTCAAAGTTCCGTTCAGAGGTTCGCTGTGGCAGCTCGCCTTTCTATGCGTGCTCGGTTCGCTTAGCTTCTCCGCGCTGGGGCTCATCCTCTCTTCCCGCGCAAAAACGATGGAAGCAGCCTCCGGCTTGATGAATCTCGCCATGCTGCCCATGTGGATCGTCTCCGGCGTCTTCTTTTCCTCCAGCCGCTTTCCGCATTTACTTCAGCCATTCATTCGAGCGCTTCCTCTCACCGCTGCAATTGACGCCCTGCGCGCAAACATGTTGCAGGGCTTATCTCTCGCACAAATGCTGAATCCCGTCATCACCCTGCTCGTCTGGCTAGTCGTCACCTTCTCTCTATCCCTCCGCTTCTTCCGCTGGCGCTAAACCACCCGCAACGTGAGTGAGAAACGCCACAAGACTGAGGCGCCTGCCCAGATCATGAAATGAATGACGAATGCCGGGTGCCCCCTGTCTCGCGTTTGAGACAGGGGAGGACGCTTCCACGGAACGAATTGCCGCCGTCCTATCCACTCGAAAACAGATGTGGGTGCCCCATCCTTCGCGCGGTTTGCGAAGGGTGGGTTAAAGAGAGCTTCAAGTCGCTGACTTGCTGACTCGCTGATTTCCGGGTGCCGGGTGCCCCCTGTCTCGCGTTTGAGACAGGGGAGGACGCTTCGATGGAACGAATTGCCGGCATCCTATCCACTCGAAAACAGATGTGGGTGCCCCATCCTTCGCGCCATTTGCGAAGGGTGGGTTAAAGAGAGCTTCAAGTCGCTGACTTGCTGAATCGCCGGGTGCCCCCTGTCTCACGTTTGAGACAGGGGAGGACGCTTCCACGGAGCGAATTGCCGGCATCCTATCCACTCGAAAACAGATGTGGGTGCCCCATCCTTCGCGCCGTTTGCGAAGGGTGGGTTAAAGAGAGCTTCAAGTCGCTGACTCGCCGACTCGCTGATTCACTCCGCCCGGTAAGCAGCAAATCCCATCGCCGGAACTTCAACCACCAGCGATCCGTCCCTTACCTTTGCAGCCGCAGCATTTGCGGGATACATTCCATCCACCCGGGAACAGCCTTCGAGAGCCGTGCCTTTCATCGGCACGGTGATCGCGCGAGACTCACTGGCCTTGTTGAGCACAACGAAAACCCGATCCGTGGCATGTCCGGCCGCGCAACCACTCGCGATATCGGCAGCCCGCACGTATGCCAACCCGGTATCATCGGCAAACACAAACTGTTGTGCGCCAGTTTGCATCGCCGCGTGTTTCGCTCTTAGAGCAAAGAGTTGCGAGGTCCATTGATACATCGTCTCTTGAGCGGCGGTTCTGCCTCCCGCGTGAAACGCGTTGCTCCCTTTCCCTTCGAAGCCACCGGGGAAATCACGGCGATTGTCAGGATCGTTGCCGCCTTCCATGGCGATCTCGTCACCGGAATAAATTTCCGGCATGCCACGCAGTGTGGCCAGCATCCCGAATGCCAGTTTCAGCCGCTCAGGAGTTGCGCCGGTTTCTGAGATGAAGCGGTTCGTGTCGTGATTGCCGAAAAAAAACACCAGTCGCTCAGGATGCGGATAAAGCCTGTCTTGTCGCATCACCTCCGGCAACTTCGTCATCGGCTTGTCATGCAGCAGCACATCGCGAATCGCGTAATACACCGGAAAATCGAACGGCGTATCCAGCCCCGTATCAATTCCCTGCTGCTTCACTCCGCCCGCAAAGAACGACGTGATCGTAGGATCCCCATTGAACACTTCCCCCACCGTCGTCAGGTTGGGATACACCGAATGAACCGTTTTGTGAAAGTCCTGCCAGAACGCTCGACCCACGTAAGGGAACGTATCGATGCGCAATCCATCCAGCCCCGCCGTCTCAATCCACCACAGCGCATTCTGTATCAGGTATTGCGCGACCAGCGGATTCTCCTGGTTCATGTCCGGCATCGAGTCCACGAACCATCCATGAGTAATGTTGTAATAAGAACTCGGCGAAGCATGAGGATCCACCATCGCCTCGAAGTTATACTTCACTGGATCGTGATGCTCCACCGTCCCGTGTAACCATTCCGCAGCCGGCGGATCAGCAACCCAGGGATGCTTCACTCCAATGTGGTTCGGCACAATGTCCATCACGATCTTCATGCCGCGCGCGTGGATCGCATCCGCCAGTTCCTTGATACTCAGCCAGATCCCCAAAGTGCTTGTCCACCGCATACAGATCCACAGCAGCGTAGCCATGATAGGTGTTCGCCACGTCGCCATTCGCATACACGGGAGTCGTCCACAACGTAGTCGCCCCCAGGCTTTGAATATAGTCAAGGTGCTGCATCGCCCCGCGCAAATCGCCGCCATGCCAGCCCTGCGGAGACGCCGGATCATACCCTCGCTGATATCTTCCCGGATGCCCCGTAGCAAAACGGTCCGTCATGATCAGGTACATCACGTCCGCGGACGAGAATCCCTGGTACCTCCCCTTTACCGGAACCCTGCTTTTCCATTCAAAATCCGCAGAAGCACTCCCCGCCGCATTCGTCGCGATAATATGTAACAACGTCGGTGACGTTTGCTTTCGCTGCAACCAGAGAAACGCATAATGGCCATTTTCCGAGGCCTGCGTCTTCACCAACTTTGCCCCCGAGCCCTTCACGGAAATCGTCGCGTCCTTCAGCCCCTCGCCATACACCAGCAACATGGGATCCGGCAGCCCCACCCACCAGTTCGGCGGATCAATCTTCGTAATCTTCGGAGTGCTCCCCTGTGCAAGCCCGCTCGCCGTCAACAACGCCGCCATCAGCAGCAAACAGATCCGGCCCCGCAACAGGAATTTCATTTCTTTCTCCATCTCTCAACCCGGCAGTCCTATTTCCTCTTCGTAACTTTCTTCGGAGTAGACAACATCTTCTGCTTCCAACTCGCCAGCACTCCATTGAATTCGTTCGAATGCAGTGACTGCGCTTCAGGAGTCACCGACTGCACATACCAGTCGTATCCCCGTTCCAGCAGCCCTTCGCCTCTCAGCCCATCCTCCACCACCACCATCAACGGCAATCCCCGCGAATACGCCATCGCCGCTTCGATCTGGTTCCACGGCGTCGGCAGCTTCACGTTTGTCAGCGGAGACTCTTTAGGGCCGCCGCGCTTGTCCATCCCGCTCGGAAAATACGAGCGCTCCAGCGCAATCACCAGGCATCCCATGCACTTGTCCATCAAATTCGTAACCGTCTTAAGCGGTGAGTCGCTGCTGAATGCATTCCTCCCAACTGTGTGCGGAACCAGCCCTTCACTCCGCAACCTATCCTCCACTGCGCGGACAAATAACTCCTGCTTATCGGAAATCGTCCCACCCACGCTCATAAAGACATTCAACTCGCCACTATTGATATCGTCTGGCATCGCTCGCTCCTCACAGTCGTCGTTCGGCATCCAGGCGGGCCCACCCGCAAAGATTTCCCGCCCTCATACTCGCTGTTGTTTGTAGCAACTTACGCATCCCCCGGCAAGCTTTCGACACACCGCGCGAAACCCCTCCGCCTTCCACGTATCTCCGGTGACAAACATCACAGCCGAAACGCCCCCTTACTGGAGTAGTATCGTTTTCCGGAAGGAGCACGTATGCCGAAGCGGTTTTATATTCTTGTTTTGGCGGGGCTCACTGCACTCGCTATCCCCAGCAACATTCAGGCTCAAGCAAAAACCTCCGCCACAAACGGAAAACAGATGTATGACTCCTATTGCGCATCCTGCCACGGCAAGGACGGCAAGGGTTATGGCCCAGCAGCCAGCGCACTGTCCAAGCGACCCACCAACCTCACCACGCTCGCCAAGACTCACGGTGGAAAATATCCTGCGGCTGAGGTTGCGAACGTACTGAAGTCTGGCGTCCATGGTTCACAGGACATGCCCACATGGGGTCCGGTCTTCGGGTCGATGAACAAGGCTAACCCCACTGCGGAAGAAACTAAGCGAATCAACACACTGGTGGAATTCATTCGCGTCTCCCAGGTGCAATAGTCGTTGTTTTGTCTTTGTCGTCTTGCTGTTGAAGTCCAGCCCGCGAAGCCCGGCCCCCCGGACTCCGCGGCGCTGTCGAATCAAAACCCCTCCTTGCCCCTTTAACTCCCTCTTTCATCCGCCTGAGTTACACTCGTCTGGTCTCATTACGCCAGCCCAATCTTTCGTACTTTCCCAGGAGAAGCTTTCATGAGTGCACCCATATTTGATATCCCCGTAAACCGCATCACCGGTGAGCCCGAATCCCTCGACAAATACAAGGGCAACGTCGCCCTCATTGTGAACGTCGCTTCCAGATGCGGTCTCACCCCACAATACGAAGGGCTCGAGAATCTTTATCGCAGCTACCGTGATCGCGGATTGGTCGTACTCGGCTTCCCCGCCAACGATTTTGGCGCTCAGGAACCGGGCAGCAATGAGGAAATCCAGTCTTTCTGCACCACCAACTTTGGCGTCGATTTCCCCATGTTTGAGAAGATCGCCGTCACAGGAGACGACACCCATCCGCTCTACAAGGCGCTCATCGATGCGCAGCCCAGGGCAGTCGCCAACTCTGAGCCGCCCTTCCGCGAAAAGCTCAAGGGATACGGCATCGCGCCCAATCCCGAACCCGGCATCCTCTGGAACTTCGAAAAGTTTCTCGTCAGCCGCTCCGGCAACATCGTCGGCCGCTTCTCGCCGGAGATGACGCCGGAAGATCCCACGCTCGTTCAGGCCGTCGAAGCGGAACTCGCCCGCTAAACTCTCCGCTGTTTCCGGTTCAGCGTTTGGCCATGGCAGCCTGAACCGGGACCCCCTCCATCCCTACCATGTCAGGCGCATCCCGTTGATGTAGAATCAGGCGAATCTTTTCGACCACTTTGGATTCGAATTCTCGCGATCGCGCTCATTTCACATGTGGAATCCGCGATCGATAAACCTCCCGCGAAACGGGAAATCATTCGGCTGTTGAACCTTATCTAACGGAGGTAAGTGCAATGGATCGCGAGGAAGAGGGCTCCCGCTCCCAGGTTTCCCGTCGGCATTTTCTTGAACTCGGCGCAATGGCCGCCGCCGCGCTCGGGATGGAGAAGTCCGCTGAGGCTGAAGCGCCGCCTACATCTGCGAAATCCGTAATCGACCTCCCCTTCAAGGCCACCAATCCGCGCATCGGATTCATCGGCGTCGGTGGTCGCGGCACTTCGCTTCTCGAAGACTTCCTCGCAGCAGACGCGCACATCCTCGCCATCTGCGACATCGTTGCCGAAAAAGCCGAGCACGCAAAATCCCTGGTAGAGAAAGCAGGCCAGCCCGCGCCCACTCTCTATACCGCCGGCAACTACGCCTTTCAAAAGCTCTCCGCCCGCGAAGATCTCGACCTCGTTGTCATTGCCACGCCGTGGGACTGGCACGTAAAGATGGCCGTCTTCACCATGGAGCATGGCAAGCACGTCGCCGTCGAAGTTCCCGCCGCCGGCACCATCGAAGATTGCTGGCGCCTCGTCGACACGTCTGAGAAAACTCAGCGCCACTGCATCATGCTTGAGAACTGTTGCTACGGATACAACGAGACCCTCCTCCTCAACATGATCCGCGCCGGACGCCTCGGCGATCTTCTCTATGGCGAGGCTGCCTACCTCCACGATCTGCGCGACGAGCTTTTCTCCGACAAGGGCGAAGGCCTGTGGCGTCGCACCGTCCACACCCAGCGCGACGGCAACCTCTATCCCACCCATGGCCTTGGCCCTGTCGCCAACTACATGGGCATCAATCGCGGCGACCGCTTCCTCTACATGGTTTCCATGAGTTCGCCGCAGCGTGGATTAGACGAGTACCGCAAAGCTCACTTGCAGCCCGGCGATCCGCGCCAGGCAGAGAAGTACATCACCGGCGACCTCAACACATCGCTCATCAAGACGGCCAACGGCCTCACCATTACCCTCAAGCACGATGTCTCCAATCCTCATCCCTACGACCGCATCAATGCCATCGGAGGAACCCTTGGAGTCTTCGCCGACTATCCGCCGCGTATTTATCTTGAAGGTCAAAAGGGCGACGAGGCGTGGACTTCCATCGATCCCTTCAAAGAGGAATTCGAAAATGCGCTCTGGAAGAAAGAGGGCGAAATCGCGCGCAAGCTTGGCGGCCACGGCGGCATGGATTTCATCATGGTCTACCGCCTCCTTCAGTGCATGCGCGAGGGCCTCAAACCGGACATGGATGTCTACGACGCCGCCGCCTGGTCAGCGCCCAGCCCGCTTAGCCGCTTCTCGGTAACCAACGGCAGCGCGCCCGCCAAATTTCCAGACTTCACCCGCGGCGCATGGAAGAAACGCAACGGCTCCCCGATCGGGCTCGTCTAGACGGCCGGAATTGTTTCAGTCACGGGATATCTCAGGCGAAGGCATTTCTCCGCCACTCGAGAGGGCTTATTTTGAAATCGATCCGTATCTACGCTCTCACTACTCTGGGCCTGCTAACCTGCCTCAGCCTTTCTCCAATGACTCAAGCGCAATCGTCTGACTCGCCGTCGCTCATGCCCGTCCCTGCCCACATGCAGCGCACCACCGGAGCATTCCCTATAAATGGCAAACTCGGCGTCAAGCTTGAGGGATACACCGAGCCACGCCTCGAGCGCGCCCGCGAACGCTTCCTCCAGCGACTCACCACGGAAACCGGAATCCCGCTCTGGCCGGCAGCCAACAGCAACCAGCCCAACATCTTCATCAGCACCAAGGCCGCATCGGCGCCAGTTCAAAAGCTCGAAGAGGATGAGTCTTACGAATTGACGGTCTCCCCCAGCGAAGTTCATCTCACCGCCGCAAACCCGCTCGGAGTCCTGCGCGGTTTGCAAACCATTCTTCAGCTCGTGCACGTTTCGCCGGATGGCTTCATTCTGCCAGCGGTTGAAATCAAAGACAGTCCTCGCTTCCCTTGGCGCGGCCTCATGATCGATTCCTCCCGTCACTTCATGCCCCTTGATGTCATCCGCCGCAACCTGGATGGCATGGAGGCAGTCAAGCTCAACGTCTTTCATTGGCATCTGTCAGACGATCAGGGATTCCGCGCTCAGAGCCTCAAGTTCCCCCTGCTCACTAAGGATGGTTCGAGCGGCTCGTACTACACGCAAGCAGAGATGCGCGAGATCATCCAGTACGCCCGCGATCGCGGCATCCGCGTCGTTGCCGAATTTGATATGCCCTGCCACACCACCTCGTGGTTTGTCGGATATCCGAATCTGGCCAGCGGCAAAGGCCCATACCAGGTGCAAACTGGCGCGGGTGTCTTCGATCCCGCTATGGATCCCACTCGCGAATCCACCTACCAATTCATCGATACGTTCATCGGAGAGATGACCGCGCTTTTCCCCGACGCCTACTTCCACATCGGCGGCGATGAATGCAACGGCAAGGCATGGGACGCAAACCCCGCGATCAAGTCCTACATGCAGGCACATAACATAGCTGACAACGCCGCGCTTCAGGCAATGTTCACGGCGCGTGTCCAGAAGATCGTTACCAAGCATGGAAAGATTACCGAAGGCTGGGATGAAGTTCTTCAGCCGGATACGCCCAAGGACGTTGTCATCCAGTCCTGGCGCGGGCCCAAGTCACTGGCGGAAGCCGCCCGTCGCGGATATCGCGGCGTGCTTTCAAGCGGCTACTACGTCGATCTCAACCAGTCCGCGGAACAGCATTACCTCGTAGACCCCACCGCGGGTGAAGCCGCCTCCCTCACCGCTGAGCAGAAAAAGAACATACTAGGCGGAGAGGCTGCTATGTGGGCGGAGTATGTCACTTGGGAAAATGTAGACAGCCGCATCTGGCCCCGTACCGCTGCCATCGCTGAGCGCCTATGGTCGCCGGAAGATGTTCGCGACGTGCCATCCATGTATGCACGCATGGGCGACGTCTCCCTCAAACTGGAGTACTACGGCCTCAAGCATCGCTCCGTCACTCCTATGATGTTGCGCCGCATGACGGGGACCGCAGTGCCCCCGTCTCTCGCAGTACTTGGGAGCGTCGTACAACCGCCCCAGGGATATGAGCGCGGCGAGTTGTCACCGAACTACACCACACTGGCTCCTCTCAATCGCCTCGTCGATGCCGTGCCGCCGGAAAGCTTGGAGGCGCGTGACTTCCTGCTGCTCTCACAAAAGATCGCCGCCGGAAAAGCCTCACCGCAGGAGTTTGAACAAGCCAAACAAAAACTCACCCTCTGGCGGGACAACGACGCGAAACTTCAGCCCATCCTCCCACAGTCGGAGATAACCGCGGAGCTAGTCCCACTCTCGACGAATTTGCGCCAGGTTTCCGAAATTGGTCTGCAGGCCCTGCTGGGGTTACAAAATCAGGAAAATGTAACCCCAGAAAATCGCGTCAAAATGAGCGATTCTGAGCATGCTAAAGCGGTTGATTTCGTGACAAAATCGCAGGCTCCTCAGGCGGTTTTGCTCAACAAAATAGCTCCGGGAGTGCTGGTTCTTCTTAAGGCATCTGGCCCAAAGTAGCTCGCGGCCAGCAGCTTTACATCATGTAAGTCATTCATACGCAATAGCTTAGAAATAGGATCTGACCATGACACTGGAGCAAACCGTTTCCGGAGAGGCGAAAAGCAGTTATAACCACTTTCTCCTGCTCGTCGCAGGTCTTGGTGGTTTGCTGTACGGCGTCGACGTCGGCATCATCGGCGGAGCACTCCCCTATCTTGAAGCAACATCAGGACTTAACGCCGGACAACTTTCCATCATTGTCGCCGCCGTTCTCCTCGGAAGCGTAATCTCCACCCTCTTCGCCGGCCTGCTCGCGGATTGGATGGGCCGCAAACCACTCATGGTTTTGAGCGGTATCTCCTTTGTTCTCAGCATCCCCGTCATTGCCTTGTCCCACGGATATGGCTATTTGTTCCTCGGCCGCCTTCTCCAGGGAATCAGCGGCGGCCTGATCGGTGTCGTCGTTCCCCTCTATTTAGCAGAGTGTTTAGCTGCTTCCAGCCGTGGCAAGGGTACCGGTATCTTCCAGTGGCTATTGACTTTAGGGATCGTTGCGGCCGCACTCATCGGCATTTTCTACAGCTACCGCGTTGCCGCCGTAGCGCAAATCGCTGATGCAAACGCGATATTCGCGTACAAAGACCAGGCATGGCGAAGGATCTTCTGGGTTTCCCTACCACCGGGTATCTTGTTCGTAATAGGCAGTTTACTGGTTGCCGAGTCGCCCCGCTGGCTGTTCCTGCGCGGCCGCAAGGAAGAGGCATTTGCCGCCTTGGTTCGGTCCCGTTCGCACGCGCAAGCAGACGTCGAAATGCAGGAGATGCAAGACACGGCAGCGCTCCATGTCACTGCAGGGAAACGGGTTAAGGACTCCATCCTCCGCCGCAAATACGTGATCCCCTTCATCCTCGCCTGCGTCATCCTCTTCTGCAACACCGCGACCGGCGTGAATTCCATCATCGGCTACAACACCGGAATCCTGCTGCAAAGCGGACTTTCTGACGTCCTCGCCCACTGGGGATACGTGATTTTGACTCTCGTCAATTTCCTGATGACCATCGTCGGAATGACATTAGTAGACAAAAAAGGGCGTAAGTTCCTCCTCATCCTGGGTACCAGCGGAATCGTTATATCTATCATTACAGTAGGCTTACTGTTCCGAAATACGGAGAAGGGCAATCTGGATTGCCGCACAGCCGTGCAGTCGCTGGTCCAGGCGGACCAGTCCCTTACGCTTCGTTTCGATAATGCAGAGGCTCAAAAACTGCTCACCGCCAGCGGGCACGCTGCACCCGCCAACCGCACATCCTTAGCGGTGATTTACTCCTATGGAGATTTCACCGCAGCCACAACCTTCGTGCGCTCCGATGACGCCGGAGCGGCTCCAATCTCAATCAATCGTGCAAGTTGCGTCCCAACGAACAGGATCGAGGCTTTCTTCAAGAACCCCTTCGCGGATCTCGAAGCCGCCCGCACTGCACCGCTCAAGATCGATCGCGCGATGATCGGCGAAGTCCCCAACTCCGGCCATGGTTGGATCGTAGCCATTTGTTTGTATATATTTATGGCCTTCTACGCGCTAGGTCCGGGCGTGTGCGTCTGGCTCGCTCTTTCAGAGCTGATGCCTACCCGCATCCGTTCCAACGGCATGAGCGTGGCCCTGGTGATCAACCAGATGGTGTCTACCACGCTCGCCGGAATCTTTTTGCCTGTCGTCAGCAAATACGGATACTCGACAATGTTCTTCGTATTTGCTGGTTTTACAACGATTTACCTCATCACAGCCACGTTCTTCCTTCCAGAAACGAAGGGCAAAACACTCGAAGAAATCGAAGAATACTTCGACCGTTCAAGCGCACGAGTCAACACCTAACCTGTTTAAAATGATCGGCTTGTAATACCGCTCACTACTTGGACTGGAAGAGCAGCGGCGCAAATGCGCCTAGATTTTCCCGCCAAAGCATCCACACATGCCTCCCCGGAGTTGGATTGAAAGAGGGCTGCAATCCCTTTTCTTTCAACCAATTAACGAAGTTCTGGTTGTTCGGAAAAAGGCCGTCTTCCGTACCGCAAGCTACCCAGATCAGCTTCAGCTTTGCATTCAACTGTTCGGGTGTTTGCGAGGCAATGCCGGGAAATGACGCGGCATAGTTGTCCCTGCCGACGGCTGAACTGAAGGCGCCCACATACGCGAAATCATCCAGATGATTCAGCCCAACCAGCACACTCTCCCCTCCGCCCATCGAGAGACCCGCGATGGCGTGGTCTTCTCTCTTGTCTGAAATCGGATATTCCGCCTTCACTAACGGAATGACTTCCTGGAAAAGGGCGTCAGAGAACTTCATGAAGTTTTGCACGACAAGCTGCGGATCCTGCCAGGCGGACCAGCCGCGGCTGATCATTTGCATGTCGCCGTAGCCCCATGGCATCACCACAATCATCGGCTTCGCTTTTCCCTGCGCGATGAGGTTGTCGAGAATAACGTTCGCTTTTCCCATCAGCGTCCAGGCACTGGGATCGTCACTGTAGCCGTGGAGCAAGTAGAGCACCGGGTACTTTTCCTTGCTTCGAGGGTCAAAGCCGGGAGGCGTGTAGACGAAATACTGACTGGCCACGTCCACAATCTTCGATTGATAGAAATGCTGGTGGAGTGCGCCGTGCGCTACGTTGGCGGGTTCCCATAGCATGGGCGGCTGCCCGGGGACGAGAAATATACTCTGGTCCACAAAGAAGCTGGTCTTCACAGGGGGATTCATAGGATCGAGCACGGACGTGCCGTCAACATTGAACGTATAGCTGTAGTACTGCGGCGCAAGCTTGGGCACAGACACAGTCCACGCGCCGTCCGGCCCTTTCTCCATGGGAAACGGCTGCGGAACCCCTTCGAGGCTCAATCCGACTTTGACCGCGTTGGGCATGGCGAGACGGAACGTCACGGTTCCGTCTGACGCAACTTGTGGAGTGCGCGCCGGAGCAGGCACTAGAGGGACAGGGGCTGCCGAGCGAGCGGGTGGCGCAGTTGCCTGGGCTGCAATGGTGCGCGGGACTACTCGAAACGAAGAGTGCTGCGACTGCGGCCGCAACTAGATATGTACGCCGCCACGAACAAACGAACGCTGGCATGAACCGGTCTCCTGTGACTCTATGTTTTGAGCGTCCCCAGTCTACAGAAGTCGGTTTCTGTTTTCCTCACAGGAATAAAAGCAGCAACTAACTGGTCATCTGCGAGCGATGTCCTCGATTTCCAACTTGGGCGACCTTGGCATGCCCGACAGCTCAACGCCTTGACACGAGTGGATATCTGCAAACCAAATACATACCGGCTCGACAAATCTTCGGGCAATGTGACCGTCAAGCAGCTACGATTCTCTTTCCGGAGGAGCACGGCTCATGAGCGTTGGCAATTTCAGGAACAGAATTCTGGTCTCTCTTCAACTGCTTTTTTTGCTGCTCGTTTCTACCAATTCGCGAGCGCAGGTTGCTGCCCCGACGCCGCCGACAGCCGCGCCTGTCTCTGACGCAGAGAAATACCGGTTGGAACACGAGGAACAGCTGCATGTCGACTGGGCAAATTTGAAGAGATACCAGGCAGCAAATCAACAAGCAGGCCCTCCGGCTGTTGGGGAAAACCGGGTCGTATTCTATGGCGATTCGATCACGGATGCATGGATCGGCACGGTGCCGGAATTCTTCCAGGGCAAACCGTACCTCGACCGAGGCATCAGTGGCCAAACCACTCCGCAGATGCTTGTGCGTATGCGGCAAGATGTAGTGAATTTGCAGCCAAGGGTGGTTGTAATCCTTGCCGGCACCAACGACATTGCAGGAAACACTGGTCCTTCGACACCGGAGATGATCGAGGACAACTTTAAGTCGATGGTCGAAATCGCTCGCGCGAACGGCATTCAACCGGTCCTGGCCTCCATACTTCCGGCTTCGGATTATCCGTGGAAACCAGGTCTGGAGCCCGGCCCAAAGATCGTTGCCTTGAATACCTGGCTAAAGGGATACGCAGAAAAGAATGGGCTGGTTTATCTCGACTACTACTCGGCGATGGTGAACGACAAAATGGGGCTGCCGGCAAATCTATCCAAAGACGGAGTGCACCCTAACAAGGATGGCTACGCCATTATGGGCCCGCTGGCAGACAAGGCAGTTGCCGCTGCATTGAGCCCGACTCCGACTAAGAAATAGAGACGGGCTGGCCTGACTCGTCTGAGGATTCCGTTAGGGTGGCAGGATTTTCTTCCGCCCTCACATCGCCTCATGGGTGTAAACTTTAACTAACCGGTTAATCAAATGGACGACACAACAACCAGCAACCAGACGGAAAGTGGGCGCGCCGATCAGACGCGGGCACGCATTTTGAAAGCAGCAATTATCGAGTTCAGCGACCACGGAATGGCCGGTGCCCGGACGGAGGCGATCGCCAGATCGGCGAAGGTAAACAAGGCGCTGCTCTACTACTACTTCAAGAGCAAAGAAGATTTGTATACCGCTGCACTGCTCAAGGTCGTCGGAGAAATCCGAGAGAGTACGCGAGCGGTGTTGGATTCCAAGAGCAGTGCCGGCGAGCGTCTGCTGCGCACAGCCTTGAATCATTTCGATAGGCTGGCCGCAAACCGGGGACCACAGAGCCTGATGCAGCAGGAAATGGTGCGCTTCCACCGGGGAGAAAGCGTCACCGTTCCGGTTCTTGCGAAAACGGCGTTTGCGCCGACGCTCACTCGTTTACACGAAGTGGTTGCCGAGGGCATACAGTCCGGCGAGCTATGCCGGGTGGACTGGTTCCAGATTTGGTGTGTGGCGATCGGATCAAACGTTTTTTACTTTCTGAGTGGGCCAACGCTACGACTGGCACTGCCATTCGACCCACTGGCGCCATCCGAATTGGAATTTAGACGAAAGGCAATCCTGCAATTCCTGAGCCAGGCTCTATTTGTTGACAGGCGGCGTGGCGAGCGACTTGCGAAGCGGATATTGGCCGACACTCCAATGCCTGCAATCAAGAAAAGTTCTCGCGGGAGAAGGACTCAATGAGCGCACGAAATAGGGTTTTTACGCTTCTTGGATTATTGATGGTTATTTCGTTTGTCTGGTATTTCTTTTCGACCAAGCGCATCACCGACCTGCAGTTGATCGGGACGGTCGATGCGAATGAGGTAATTATTAGTTCGCGAATTCCTGGAAGAATTCAGACCTTGTACGTAGACGAAGGGCAGCACGTTGAGGCCGGTCAGTTGGTGGCGACGATCGAGAGTCAGGACCTTGAAGCTGCCAGCAAGGCCGCCGAGGCGATGGCGGAAAGTACGCGATACAAGATGCTGGGCTCGAGGGATACGCAGCGACAAACCGAGGGCGGCACGTCAAGCCAGATCACGAACGCCGAAGCGCAGTTGCGAATGGCGCGGGCCTCGCTGGCCCAGGCGCAGGCACAATACGACCGTCAGGCATCCGATACGCATCGTACGCTGGCGTTGGCCGATCAGGGCATAGCCAGTGAACAGGCGCGCGACCAGGCATCCACATCATTAAACGCCGCGAAAGCCGCGGTTGATGCGGCGCGAGAGAGCGTCGCAGCTGCGGAAGCTTCTTTGAAAGTTGCGACCGCAAACGCAATCCAATCGCAGACTGCAGAGAAAACCTCAGCCGCTGCACAGGCCGAAGTCAAGAACGCGCAAGCGCTGCTGAATCAGACACAAATTGAATTGGGATATGCCAAGGTGCTTTCTCCAGTGACAGGAATCGTGAATACAAGAGCGGCTCGGCAGGGTGAAGTGGTTGCAGCGGGAACGCCAATCGTCACCGTCGTTGACCTGACGCAAACCTGGATATACGCCCCATTGCCAGAGACGCAGGCCGATGCTGTGCAGCTGGGAGACACGCTGCGCGTCGAGTTGCCGAGCGGAGCATCCGTACAAGGGAAAGTGATCGCGAAGGCAGCTGAAGCCGACTTCGCAACGCAGCGAGATGTGAGCCGTCGCAAGCGCGACATCAAAACAGTGCGGCTGAAGTTGCTCATCGATAATCCCGGGATGCGTTATGTTCCTGGAATGTCCGCCGAAGTGTACGTCCCAAAGAGCAGGCTGGTAGCGCAATGACCAAAGCTCCTGAAGCAACCGCATCTCCCGGCTCCGCGATTGTTGTTCAAAATATTGTGAAGCGCTATGGCGAT
Source organism: uncultured Acidobacteriaceae bacterium (assembly GCA_963797255.1). GTDB lineage: Bacteria > Acidobacteriota > Terriglobia > Terriglobales > Acidobacteriaceae > JANXZS01. Next base: position 401,503 of record CAWCOV010000030.1, on the reverse strand, counting down.
TTTGAAGCTGTCGGTGGCGTGAGTTTTGAGGTCGCCGACGGGGAGATCTTCGGCCTGCTCGGTCCCAACGGCGCAGGAAAAAGCACGTTGATCCGTATGATGACGACGCTCATCCCTGTGACCGGTGGGCACGCCATTATTGCGGGGCACGATGTTGCCAAGGAAGCGGACGCTGTTCGCCACGCCATTGGAGTCATCCCGCAGGCGCTTACCAGCGACATCGACTTAACCGTCGAAGAGAATCTTTCGATTTATGCAAAGCTGTATGGCGTACCGAAAGCCGAGAGAAAGCGGAGTATCAGCGAACTACTCGAAGCCGTGTCTCTTGAGAAATGGCGCGACGCGCAGACGAAGACGCTAAGCGGAGGAATGCGCAGACGCCTGGAGATCGCGCGTGGGCTGATTCATAATCCGCGAATCTTTTTTCTTGATGAGCCGACCACCGGGCTTGATCCCGTGTCGCGCGTGGCCGTGTGGGAGATGCTGGACAATCTCCGCGACACTCGGCACCTGACGATGCTGATTACCACGCATTACATGGACGAGGCTGACCATCTCTGCGACCGCATTGCCATCATCGATCACGGCAAACTTGTTGCCTTGGATACGCCCATGGCATTGAAGGCAAGCGTTCCGGGAACGAACGTTGTGGAAGTGCAATTTACGAAAGAGTCGCCGACCTGGCCGGAGCGGCTGGAAAAGCTTGCTGGTGTAACAAAGGTCGAGCCGCATAGTGACGGTATGTACCGGCTGCTGAGTTCGAACGGATCGCTCACTACCACGGCGCTGGTTGAGTCGGTTTCGGGCAGTACAGATCAGATCAAGTCGTTGCGAGTGGAGAATACAACGCTCGACGACGTTTTTGTTCACTACACGGGGCGGCAGTTGCGGGATGAAGCGGTGAAGGCGCTGGGTTTCGTGATGCCGCCGCGTCCGGGGGTGCAACCATGACACGAATGATGGCAATCATTGAACGCGAGCTGCGAAAGTTCTTTCGCTCGCCTGCACTAATGATGGTTTCAATGATTCTCCCGCTGGTGCAACTTGTTGTCCTCGGAAACGCGTTTGGTGGAAAGGTACGCGGTGCCCGTGTCGCTGTCGTGGACTACGACCATGGGGAGCAGTCGGTCAAGGTGCGCGAAGCATTCGATTCCGTGGCCGCCAACATCCGCACATTTACAACCGTTCCGTACAGCGACGAGCGCACAGCGCGGGAAGATGTACGCACTGGAAAGCTGGATGGCGCGGTCATAATCCCTCAACAATACTCGCGACGCGTCCTCGCCGGAGACTCACCGAAGCTGGGCCTTGTAGTCGACAACTCTGACCAGTTCATGAGCAGCAGCATTGAGGCCGAAATGCAGTCGCTGGTCGACGCGCTCAGCAGGCCTGTCATCGATTCAAATATCGTTAAGAAAATCTCGCTTGAGATTGTTGAGCTTTATCCTTACGTCGAATACATGAAGTATCTGCTTCCGGGCTCGGTATCACTGGCTATGTATGTGTCCGTGATGATCGGCGGCGGCATGTTGTATATCGACGACAAAGCGCGAGGCGTTCACGAAGGCTACCTGGTAACGCCGATTACCAAGCTCGAGCTGGTATTGGGCCTCAATGTAGCTGGCGCAATCAAGGCGGTTTTAGCGGGAGCGTGCCTCACCATAATAGGTTCGCTTCTCGCCGGATTGGACATCATCTTCCATCCTCTGCAGGCGCTGCAGCTCCTGCTCCTGATCGTTGCCACTTCCATCGCATTCAACGGGATGATGTTCCTCCTGATGGTGCGCGTGGACGATCCCCTGGTCCCGCGTGCCCTTTTCGGCGTATTGAACACTCTGCTGTTCTTTCCCAGCGGCGCAATTTATCCCATCTCCGCATTTCCGAAGTGGCTGCAGGCGATCACCATCATTGACCCTTTCACATATGCGGTACACGGCTTCAAAGCGATTATTTTGAAAGATGGCGGATTCGCCGCAATTCAAACAGATCTGTTGTTTCTTTTCGGATTCGGAATCGCCTCTTTGTTGATTGCAACACCGCTATTCAAACGCACCTTGTAGGCGACGCTTTCGCTATCCGCGGATAGCCGTTGAATTGTTGTCTGCGGAAAATTGTCAATATTATCTTCCCTTGGGATTTGCGGCGGTTGATTCTGCCCGCGGCGGAAGGTTTGTTGGCGTCCGGTGGTCAGCGCGAACTCCTTTTAGCAGAATTTACATGTCGGGCGGACAGGCGCCCTATACTTCGCAAGGTCTTGTCTATCGGCATCCTGTAAAAAATCGGCGCAGATGGCACGAAAGCAACTGTGACATCTGCTGCAGGACATCCGGGAGGTGCGCTATTATTTTTGAACAATGAGGCCTCAATCCCGGAGGTTTAGATTCTATGTCTGCATACACACTGGACGACACGATCAAGGCGATCCTCGCCCCTGGCAAGGGAATTCTGGCCGCGGACGAAAGTTTTCCCAGCATTGCAAAACGATTTGAAGCCTACAAAATTCCGTCAACCGAAGAAAACCGGCGCGCGTATCGTGAATTGTTTTTCTCAACGCCAGGCTTCAATGAATACATCAGCGGCGTGATCCTGTTCGACGAAACATTGCGGCAAAAAATGAGTGACGGGATACCGATGCCGGACGCGCTGTCGAAGCTGGGTGTCGTGCCGGGAATCAAGGTTGATCTCGGCGCGGTTGATCTGGCTAACTTTCCTGGCGAAAAGATCACTCAGGGTTTGGATGGACTTCGCCAGCGGCTGGCGGAGTATGTCAAACTAGGCGCGCGCTTTACCAAGTGGCGTGCGGTAATAACCATCGCCGATGGCACCCCCACGCAGACCTGCATTGACGGCAACGCCGAGGCTCTCGCGATGTTTGCCGCATTGAGCCAGGAGGCCGGTCTTGTGCCTATCGTTGAGCCTGAAGTGCTGATGGACGGCGATCACACGATCGAACGCGACGAGGAAGTGATTACCGCTACTTTAAAAAGTGTTTTTGCTGCATTGTTCTCGCATCGAGTCGTACTTGAGCAAATGTTGCTGAAATCCGGCATGGTCTTGTCGAGCAAATCGTCGTCGGTGCAGGCCGATGACCGCGCTGTCGCCGAGGCCACGATTCGGACGTTCCGCCGATCCGTGCCTTCAGCAGTTCCAGGAATTGTGTTCCTTTCCGGTGGGCAAAGCGATGTTGAAGCGACACGACGTCTGAATGCAATCACTGCCGGCGGCCCGTTGCCCTGGAAACTCACTTTCTCCTACGGACGCGCGCTCCAGGCTGCCGCCTTGAAAATATGGAAGGGGTCGGCCCCAAATCTCGCTCCGGCACAGACGGCTTTTCACCTGCGCGCCAAATGCAATGGGCTCGCCGTTCAAGGGAAGTATTCAGACGCTTGTGAAAAAAGCTGAGTTCTAGAGCCCTGCCGCTTGGGGCTTACTCCGCCGCCATCAGAACCGGGCACGGTCGTGTCCCAGTTCTCAACAGCGCTATTCAAAAATCCATGCGATCAAACAGTCAAATGCCTGTTAACGAAGAATTTTCTGGACAAACATGGGCGCTGCGTACGATACATCTAGCTAGCCATAACTCATTTCTTGCCGGACATTTCACTCCCCCCGATGATTGATTCGCGATTGCGAGTCAGAGCATTTGCCGCAAAGAGCCTTAGGTCTTGCACTGTGTCACATTGTTCGTCAGAATTAGGAACTCTTATCGTTTCCATTTCCGGGAGGATGCGAAACTCCTGAGGCAAGTTTTTTCACACGCTAGTGGCGGAAGAAAGCCAAGAAAATGCATGTAAAGGACCTGCGGTTGACAGGACGGACACTTCGACTCGCGCTTGCGATGTGTGCAGCGTCTTGCACCCCTGCGACGGGATGGTCGGCGGTGATTACCGGTACCAACATAAATGCGCCGGCTGACACGCCAGCGAAAACCATCTATGACCTGTCCATCTTTGTCCTGGGAATTACCGGAGCCATTTTTGTAATTGTCACGGCGCTGCTGATTTACGTAGTCACCCGCTACAGGCAGAGACCAACGGATGACGATCGCGAACCGCCCCAGATTTATGGCAGCAACCAGGTGGAAATGGCGTGGACCGTCGTCCCGGTACTGATCGTGGTAGTGCTGTTCCTTACCACGGCACGTGTAATTTTCGGCATACAGGATGCCCCCAAGCCAAAGGATGCGGTGGATGTGACGGTGATTGGTCACCAGTTCTGGTGGGAATTTCGCTATCCCAAGCAAGGCATTGTGACTGCAAATGAATTGCACGTGCCGGTGAGCGATCCGCACTCGCCCACTCCGACGTTTATGACGCTGCTTTCCGCCGATGTGGATCACAGCTTCTGGGTTCCGGAACTGGGAGGCAAGACCGACCTGATTCCCGGTCATCCCAACAGCATGTGGATCGACCCACATACGGCAGGTGTTTACCTCGGTCAATGCGCGCAATTCTGCGGCACTCAACACGCAAAGATGCTGCTGCGCGTGGTTGTTGAGCCCCGTGCGGATTTTGAGAAGTGGTTGAGTGATCAGCAGAAGACGGCTTCGCAAGAGGCGAATGTTGCGGCAGGACGGCACGTTTTCGAAACTCAGTCCTGTATTAATTGTCATACGATTTCCGGGACAGCCGGCACCGGCAGATTCGGGCCGGATCTCTCGCACCTTGCAAGCCGCGAAACGATAGCGGCAGGCGCGGCGCAGAACACGCCGGGCGAACTGCACTCATGGATCCGCAATCCCGACGGCATTAAACCCGGGTGCCTGATGCCGGCAATGAATCTTAGTGATCAGCAACTTGATCAACTCACCGCGTATCTCTCAACACTGCACTAACACACAGGTGCACCGAATTATGGCTCACTCCACAATACCGATCGCCGAAAAGCCGACATCAGGAATGGAAGAGCGGTCGCACGGCACATTTCTTGAAGTGGTGCATAGTTGGCTGATCACCGTCGACCATAAAAAGCTCGGCATCATGTACATCGTTTATGCGGTGCTCTTCCTGGTGATTGCCGGGTGCGAGGCACTGGCGATCCGCACCCAGTTGGCGATCGCACATAACCATTTCCTGTCGCCCCAGGTCTACAATCGCCTATTCACGATGCATGGCACCACCATGGTCTTCTTCGTGGGCATGCCAATTCTCTTCGGATTCTCGAACTATCTTGTCCCATTAATGATCGGCGCACGCGACATGGCGTTTCCCCGCCTGAATGCGTGGAGTTTCTGGATGACAGCGCTGGGCGGGCTTTTCTGCTACTACAGCTTTATCGGCGGAGGCCTGTACGGGTCCAGCAGCGCGCCCGATGTAGGTTGGTTTGCATACGCGCCGCTTACCACGCGCGCATTCTCCCGCGGTAACGCTACGGATTACTGGGCCTTGTCCCTGTTGGTGAGCGGGTTTGGAAGCATCGGCGCATCCGTGAATGTAATCGCCACTGTCTTCACCATGCGATGCAAGGGCATGACGCTTTTAAAGATGCCGCTGCTTCCGTGGCTGAACCTGGTGATGTCCGGCTTAACACTCGTGACGATTTCGCCGCTCTCGGCAGCGCAGATCATGTTGCTGATAGACCGCTATCTAGGCGGACACTTCTTCGACACGCAGGCAGGCGGCTCGGCGATTGTGTGGATTCACTTCTTCTGGATCTTCGGACATCCGGAAGTCTACGTGTTGATCCTGCCGGGATTCGCGATCGTGAACGAGATCATTCCGGTATTTTCGCGGAAGGCGATCTTCGGATATCCGGCTATGGTCGCGGCATCTGTTGCCATCGCGTTCGTGAGCCTTGGGGTCTGGGCCCACCACATGTTCACCGTAGGAATGACCTCCGCCGGAAACGCATTCTTTGTTCTCTCGACGATGCTGGTCGGCATTCCCACCGGCATCAAGATCTTCAATTGGCTGGCCACCATGTGGGGCGGACGAATACGATTCGCCACACCCATGCTCTTCTGCACGGGCTTTCTGTTTCAGTTCCTGATCGCCGGGCTGACGGGCATCATGTTGTCTGTGGCCGCGTGGGACTGGCAACTGCATAATTCCTATTTCGTTGTCGCGCATTTCCACTACGTACTGGTGGGAGCACTGCTCTACACAATTTTCGCCGGATTCTATTACTGGTATCCCAAGATGACCGGGCGCATGTTGAGCGAGACGCTGGGCAAGTGGCACTTCTGGCTCTTCACACTCGGCTTCCATATGACGTTTGATCTGATGCATATCCCGGGAATCCTGGGTATGCCCCGGCAGATTTACACCTACGAACCTGGACGCGGATGGGAGTCATGGAATCTGGCCGTGTCCATTGGCGCTTTCGTTCAGGCGATTGCTGTCGGACTCTTTGCCTTCAACATGGTTTATTCCTACTTCAAAGGAAAAGTTGCCGGCAACGATCCCTGGGATGCATGGACGCTGGAGTGGTCCACGACATCACCTCCGCCTGTCTACAACTTTGCAACCGACCCGGTAGTCAACAGCCGCCGTCCTTTGTGGGACATCAAACATCCTGAAGATCCAGACTGGAAGTACGAATGAGCACTGTACCTGTTACGTATTCCGAAGCAGATCGGCCGTGGGTACTTCCATCCCGCGGGCACGTTGGCATGTATTCGCTCATCGTCGCGGAAACGGCGATCTTCACCATCTTCGTGGTTGCGTACGTATACAACATCGGCAAGAGCCTTTATGGTCCCACCCCGCGGCAGGTTCTTGACCTGCCAATTTTCAACACCGTCTGCCTGCTCTCCAGCAGTTTTACCATCATGGTTGCGGAGCGAATGTTGGAAAAGAGCAGACTGCGAGCATTCTCCGCATGGTGGGCGATCACATTTCTCCTGGGCGCAATCTTCCTGGTCGGCACCGGAAGAGAGTGGTACAAGCTCATCTATCACGATGGATTGACGATCAAAACGAACCTTTTCGGCACCACGTTTTATTCGCTCGTCGGCCTGCACGCCACCCACGTGGTCGTCGGCCTAACGATGCTGCTGTTTGTTTTGATATTTGCGCTGACAGGTTATTTGAAGCATGAACATGCTGAGCGCATCCAGGTGCTGGGGCTTTACTGGCACTTCGTAGATGCAGTGTGGGTTGTCGTATTCACCGTTGTTTACATCATTGGCAGGTGACAGGAACGATGGATCAACGACACGTGCAGACCGAGGACGTTATTCAGTTGCCGGCACCGACTGCGTGGCCGCTTGTGCTCGCATTCGGATTGATGCTGCTTGCTGCGGGCCTGGTGACGAACATGGGCGTTAGTCTGCTGGGAGGCGCGCTAGTTCTTGCAGGGTGCATAGGATGGTTCCGGCAGGTCCTGCCGCACGAACACCACGAATTTATTCCAGTGATGGCCGAAGACATTTCGATAGTCACCAGTCATCCTCGTGTGCTTCGCATTGAGGTCAGCGAGAGCCATCGCGCGCGACTGCCTCTGGAAACTCACTCCGTGCTCTCCGGCGTAAAAGGTGGAATTGCTGGCGGTATCGCGATGATTCTTCCTGCATTGCTTTACGGCGCACTCAAATACCACAGCATCTGGTATGCAGTGAACCTGCTGGGCGGCGTGGGTATTATGGGAGAAGCCAATCCCAGCACGGAATATATCTCCGCATTCCACTGGCAGGCAGTAGCGGCAGCCAGTGTTATTCACGTGACGACGTCGCTGCTTGTCGGCCTGCTGTATGGAGCGTTGCTGCCCATGCTGCCGCGGCGGCCGATTTTGCTCGGTGGTCTCATCGCTCCTATTTTATGGACCGGACTTTTGTATTCGGTTCTGAAGGTCGTTAATCCCGTTCTCGATGAGCGCATTGATTGGCGCTGGTTCTTTCTTTCACAGATCATATTTGGAGTTGTGGCGGGGTGGGTTGTCACAAAACAGAGCCGCATTCGAACGAATCAGCACCTGCCCTTCGCGATGAGAATGGGAATCGAGACGCCAGGATTGATGAAGGGTCACGATAAGGAGGACCGCCCGAAATGATTGGCCGTCTTCTTGTCGGAAGTTCCCTGGCCTTATCCGCTCTTCTCCTCGCCGGATGTTCCGGCTCGCGCGGAGCACACGTGGCGGACGAAGAGGTAAAAAGGCCGGGAGCCGTACTTGATTTCGCGACGCTATACAGCCAGAACTGTTCCGGTTGCCATGGCGCTCACGGAAAAGGCGGCGCGGCCATCGATCTTTCCGATCCTGTCTATCAGGCTCTCGTGGATGACGATTCGCTGCAAATGATTATTGCCACCGGCTACGAAGGCACGCTAATGCCCGCGTTCGCCCGAAGCGATGGAGGAATGCTCACCGATGAGCAGGTAAGCGCGATCATCAAAGGCATGCGAAAAGAATGGCGTAAGGCAGGCACTCTGGACGGCCAAAATGCCCCGCCCTATACAGCGACTGGCACTGGCGACGCTCAACGTGGACAGCAGGTATTTGGCACATACTGCGCCCGCTGCCACGGAAGCGGAACAAAGGCTGGTTCTATAACCGATGGATCTTATTTGGCTCTCGTAAGCGACGAGGCATTACGCACGCTGGTGATCGCCGGACGACCCGATCTGCAAGCACCGGACTGGCGAAACAATGTTCCCGGACATCCGATGACCGATCAGGAAGTAACAGATGTGGTTGCGTGGCTATCATCGCAGCGCGTGAAGACGCCCGGGCAACCATATCCAAACAGCAGCAAGCCGTAGAGGAGCATTACCGATGAGCGATGAGAAAACTCTATCCCGGCGAACATTGATGAAGCTGGGCCTGCTGTTGAATGGAGTAGTTGCGATTGCAATTGCAACGCCCGTTGTCGGCTACCTGCTTTCTCCGGTCAAACGCAAAGGCGCTTATAAGTCCTGGATCTCATTGGGAACTCTTGAAATATTTCCCGTAGGCCAGACGCGCTTGGTGGACTTCGTAAATCCCGCCACCTCCACCTTGCCGTGGGATGGACAAACGGCGAAGGCCGCTTGCTGGGTGCGTCGCGTAGAAGATCAGAAGTTCCAGGTCTTCGCGATCAACTGTGCGCACCTCGGCTGCCCGGTTCGCTGGTTTCCGCAATCCGGTCTGTTCATGTGCCCTTGCCATGGCGGCGTTTACTACCAGGATGGCTCACGCGCATCCGGCCCGCCCGAGCGTGGTCTCTTTGAATACAACTACAAAGTTGAAGGCGGGCAATTGCACATTGATGCCGGACAGATGCCGACCCTTTCCAACGAAGCCATGCTGAAGGGGAAATCACCATGCGCTGGCTGAAGCAGGTTTATGACTGGGTGGAACGTCGCGTGCAATTGGAAGGTCCTATCAAGGACGCGGTGTTGCATCCAGTACCGCGAAACACCGCAAGCTGGTGGTATGTCTTCGGCAGTGCGTCTTTCGTATTGCTGATGTTGCAGATCGCTACTGGCATCCTGCTGGCGATCGTCTATGTCCCTTCGGCTGGGAACGCGTGGAACAGCCTCGACGCGCTGAACCACAACATCACGCTGGGATGGTTTCTTCGTGGGATGCACGGCTGGGGTTCGAACTTCATGGTTGCCGTCGTGCTTATCCACATGGCCCAGGTCTTCCTCTTCGGCGCATACAAATTTCCTCGCGAGCTCACATGGATATTGGGAGTATTCCTACTGCTGTTGACGCTCGCGATGGCATTTACCGGACAGGTGCTGCGATTCGATCAGGACGCATACTGGGGTCTCGGAATTGGCGCGTCCATCATGAGTCGTGTCCCGTTTATCGGCGGATCGCTTGTGCATCTCATGCTCGGCGGTCCAATCATCGCCGGGGCTACGCTGTCACGATTCTTTGCATTTCATGTTTTCATCGTTCCCGGGGCAATGCTGCTCTTTGCCTCGCTGCACGTTTGGATGGTGCTCAAACTGGGTATTAATGACTGGCCAATGCCCGGTCGCCTTGTCCGTCGCGATACCTACATTCAGGAATATCACGAGCTAACCAAGAAGGACGGCGTTCCGTTTGTGCCGGATGCGTTCTGGAAAGATCTCCTCTTCTCCGGCATGATTCTGCTCGCGGTGGCCGTGTGCGCCGTGTGGTTCGGACCGTACGGACCGACCGGAATGCCTGACCCCACCATCATCCAGACAGCACCGAAGCCGGACTTCTTTTTCCTTTGGCTTTACGCTGTTCTTTCGTATCTGCCACCTAGCATGGAGACGCCCTTCATCCTGATAGCGCCGGTTATCGCTGTCGCGATTCTTCTTGCTCTTCCATTCATCGCGGGACAAGGTGAAAAGAGTTGGCATCGCCGTCCCGTAGCCGTGCTTGCTGTCATGAGCCTTGCAGTCGGTTGGGCCGTCTTAACCCACCTGGGGACTTACACGCCGTGGAGCCCTGAAATGGAGGCGTGGAGTGGCGAGCCCATTCCACCGGCCTTGCTAACATCTGCGACCCCGCTCGAGCATCAAGGTGCTGTTGTCTTTCAGGCGAAGCAGTGTCGGAACTGCCATCAACTTGGAGGCCTTGGCGGACAGCGTGGACCCGCGCTCGACGCTGTGGCTACGCGACTGACAGAGGATCAGCTCATTCGCCAAGTCATTCAAGGCGGCGGAAATATGCCGGCGTATGGCAAGAATCTTTCGCCGGCAGAAGTGACTGCGCTGGTGCGCTTCCTCGAGCGGTTAAGGCCCAACGGAGAACAGCCTGCCCGAGACGCGTCGCAGCAGGCAATGCAGACAGCGGAACCGGGCCAGCAACCTCCAGCCGAGACGAAGTAAATGTCCGCGTCACTTCACGCAGCGCTGGCTTCATGGGCCTTTCACCCATGGATAGTTCTGTCTCTGCTCGTGACCGGCTGGATTTATTGGCGCGGCTGGCGTGCCCTGCAGTTCACACGACCAACCCAATTCCCCGTCTGGCGTTTGGCATGCTTCTTCGCCGGACTCGCGACGCTCTGGATCGCGATCGCATCGCCGCTCGATTCACTCGGCGGAATGCTTCTTTTCGCGCACATGGCGCAGCATCTCATCCTTATGTCGGTGGCACCGCCACTGATATTAATGGGCGCTCCCGTTGTGCCGCTCTTGCGAGGACTGCCCCGGTGGTTTGTTCGCGACGCTCTCGGTCCCTTCTTCGGCATTCGCAGGCTGCACCAGGCCGGACGATTCTTAACGCGTCCAATCGTCTGCTGGCTGGCGATGAATGTGGCGTACATTGGCTGGCATCTTGTGCCAGCTTACGAGCTCGCCCTGCGATCTTCTACCTGGCACGAAGTGGAACACGCATGTTTCTTCTTCACCTGCATCCTGTTCTGGTGGCCCGTGATTCTTCCTTGGCCCACCGTCGCGCGCGGTTCCCGTTGGATCATGCTGCCGTATCTTGTCTCGGCGGATCTGGTGAACACGGCGCTCTCCGCCTTTTTCTGCTTCGCTGGCCGAGTTCTTTATCCATCGTATGGTCAAGCGCCCCGATTATTCGGCCTGTCAGCATTGCAAGACCAGATCGCCGCGGGCGCTCTAATGTGGGTTATCGGCTCGACCATATTTCTTCTACCCGCCGTCGTGATCACAGTGCAGTTGCTCTCGCCGCGTTTGCATCAACATGAGAAGAAGAACATTGCGCGAAAGTCTGCGCAAAAAGAGGCTCACCAGCAATTCGATCTGCTAAAAGTGCCAGTTATAGGATGGCTTCTTCGAGCGCGTTACGGGCGCATGTCATTGCAGCTCATCGCACTCATCATCGCAATTACAGTGATTGTGCATGGCCTCTTCGGGCACCCGATGGGGTCGATGAACCTCGCAGGCATCCTCCCCTGGATCTATGCGCGTGCGCTTGGAGTGATCGCGCTTATTACTGTTGGAAATCTGTTCTGCATGGCGTGCCCTTTTACTCTGCCCCGGGAACTTGGCCGAAAACTTGGACTGGCAACACGCAGCTGGCCGAAATATCTTCGCAATAAGTGGCTGAGTGCGGCTCTGCTGCTGCTCTTCTTTTGGGCATTTGAAGTCTTTGCCTTTTGGGATAGCCCTGCGCGCACAGCATGGCTCGTGGTCGCGTACTTCGTTACGGCATTCGTTGTCGATTCCCTCTTTCGCGGCGCAAGTTTCTGCAAATATGTTTGTCCTATAGGCCAGTTCAACTTTGTCGGCTCCCTCATCTCTCCCCTTGAATTGAAATCAGCGAATCGAAGTGTATGTGAAGGATGCAAGACACACGACTGCATTGCAGGGAACGAGAAGCAGCGAGGCTGCGAACTCCAGCTATTCATTCCGAAAAAAGTGGGCAACATGGACTGCACCCTCTGCATGGATTGCGTGAAGGCATGTCCACACGACAACATCGTGATTCTCGCTGGAGCGCCAGGCCATGACCTGGTAATTGATCCCGTGCGTTCCTCCATCGGTAAGCTCAGTTCGCGCATCGATATCGCTGCAGTAATCATCATCGTCGTCACTGCAGCATTCGCAAGTGCCGCCGTCATGGTCCAACCGATCATGTATCGAGTAGATCGGCTCGCGACAAGATTCTCAACGAATACCGGCTTCGTATTGAGCTTGATGCTGGCTCTTTTGTTGCCCGCTGTATTGTTCGGCGTTGTGTCGACCGCAGCACTCATCAGTCAGCACACCTCGCGCACAACCGACTCTATTCGCAACATCATTTGCCGATCCTCGCTCACGCTGCTTCCACTCGCCTTCAGCATGTGGTGTGCGCATCTGTCTTTTCATTTGCTGACGGGATGGAACACACTGGCACCGGCGATACGGCAGGCGGCCAGTGATCTGCACCTTTCCGGCTTTGCACCTCCGGACTGGAACACCTCCGTGAGCCCGTTTACTCCTGACGGATTGCTCACGCTTCAAATGCTTTTGCTGGATGCAGGTTTGCTGCTGTCGCTCTACATTGCTTGGCGAATATTGCAGCAAGGTTCTGGCGGAGGTTCTCGCACCATCTTGTCGATGGTGCCGTGGGCAACCGTTTCCTTCGGGCTCTATTCTCTGGGTGTTTGGATCCTGCTTCAACCGATGCAAATGCGTAACATGGTGCACGGTTGAAGCATTTCAGGGTGATCCTGTTTCTTGCGTTGCTGTGTGGAGTTGCCCATGCGGACGGCGGGCATGTGCGACTGCAGCAGACTTCAGGAGATCTGGTCATCACGCTCTTCACGGCTCCTGAACCGCTTGTAACCGGCGATGCGGATTTCAGCGTGATGGTTCAGGACCGTTCAACGCAACAGCTGTTGCCGGACGCGTCTGTCACTTTGGAGTTGCATTCACCCTCCGGCGCGGTGGAAATTTTGCATCTAGCAAAAGGCGATGCGACCAACAAGATGCTCAAGGCAATCACTGTTTCTCTTCCGGTGGCTGGAGATTGGTCCGCCAACTTGAACGTGCAGAGTGGCGCCAATCAGGCGCTGCTTTCTACCTCGTTCCATGTTGCGGAAAATCACTCCCGGCGGCACATCGTGCTCACACTTGTGATTCTTCCATTTTTGATTGTCCTGCTCTTCTGCATCCATCAGTATCAGCGGCGGAAACAGGCTGTTCGGCGGTAATTCGCCGCTCTATTTTGCGGCCGGGGTGATATCCGTAACAGGGAGATCCCAGTGAGCGAGCAGGATTTCAAAACGTCGCTGCTCCTCGCGAGCGTAGGCCGCTTGATCGGGATACATCTGCTTGATCAGGCTTTCCTCTTGCGGATCAGATGTTGTCGCAGCGGTTGAATTCTTGAAGACGATGGTCACGCGATAATCCCAGCGCGCATCCTCTGTCATGTGGTTGGCCGGTGTTTCTACTTTGACGCTCACCATGCGGCCCGCCTGCACACCCTTCAACAGCAGCGGGTAATGGTTCTTGAGAAACAGGTCGAGAAATTCCTTCTGATGTCCCCACTGCACTTTGTAGTAATACTCCATCGCATAGGGATGGTCGGCGGCGGCCTGAGGTGGCGCGCCCTGCGCAAACATGGGCAGAGACAAAAAAGAAATCGCAATTACCAGCAGGAGCTTTCTCATCGATCCTCCGCGATGCCAGAATGACTTCGACCTAAACGATTTCGGTTAGCGAATCAGGACTCCGCTCGCTGGGTAATCCGTTCCATCCACGGTTGCGTGAAGCTCAGGCAGGCTCGGCGTCGGCGTCAGCACTTCTACCCTGCCGTTCTTAATCAATACCGTATCTTCAACCTTTCCCCCGCGTATGCTGGGATTCCATGCAAACGCCTGCGAATCGACCACCGTCTGCGTACCTGTCGGCGTGGCTACCCACTCGCGCTCGGAGTAACCCGTCGGGCCCCCCTGATGATGACGTTCTTCTTCGCTCGGAAATCCCGCATCGCTATACGCCTTGCGAGCTACCGCGAACAGTTCAGCCGAAGTCGCGCCTACCCGGCTTGCATGCAGCAAGGATGCATTCACCTGTGCCGAACCGGCGAAGCGCGCCTCCAACTCGGACGGCAGAGGTCCGAAATGAACGAAGCGCGTAATGGATGCAGACAGTCCCCATTTACGCGTGCACAGGTTAATCATGCCGTAGCTCTCAAGCGTCGCCCCGCGAGCTACCGCATGTTTAAATCGCAGGATGCGATCATCCACCGCCATCAGCAACACCGACGGCAAAATCCCGCGGCTGTACAACGCGTTCGCTACCCGCCCTTCAATATCAAACTCCGTCATGCCCGGCTCAAGTTCGCGGAGTACTTCTTCTGTAGCTTCCGCCGTCTGTTGCCCGAGCCAGCGATAGCGCGATATCTCCGCACCCGACAAGCTGGCGCGAATGGGATAAAAATCCACCGGCGTAAAGTCAGCCGTGGGGTGATCGCTACCCAGCGGTCCTCCGGCAAGTTTCCTCGCCTGCGACAAAAGCTTGTCGTCATACCAGGAGTACGTGACCGCCTCAAAGTCCAGGCCATCGAACTCTTCTTCCGCAAGCCGCCTTGCCTCGTTTTCCGTTGTCAGATAAAAGCGGCGGCCTTGCGCCGTGATCAGCAGCGCTCCAACTGCTGTCTCCTGCGGAATGCACACGCGCATCTCCACCGCGCCGCCCGTGGCCCACGCGATATTTTCGCCGCGGCGAATCAGGACAGCCGCCAATCCTTGTGCGCGCAGAAACTCGCTTAGCCGGGCATGCTTGCCCTCGATCTCCGCATTCCAATCCGTCTCGCTTACGAGCGTCTGGTCCCCAACGTTCAATTCCCTGCTGATGATCTTTGCCATCCCGCTCCTATCGTTCTGAGGCATCCTTTGAATGTGACAGGGAATAAGACCTAACTCCGCCGTGCCTCAGCTGCAATGATACGTAACTCTGGCAGAAGATCTCCAAGATTCGCAGCGGGGGCGTCTCGCAACCCTAACGCGAAGTATGCCTTGCGGTACAGTCCATAGAGCCGCTCGTACACAGCAACGGCCTTCGGATTCGGCTCAAACGTGGTGTGATCCAGGCACATTTTCTCCTGCGCGTCTTCAACACTCTTGAAGGCCCCCGCCGCACACATTGCGACAATCCCCGAACCCAGGCTCGTCGGTAGCCCGGCCGGAACCAGCACTGGCTTGCCAAGCACGTCAGCATACACCTGGTTGAGCACGCGATTGTGCTGCGGAATTCCGCCGGCGTTGATTACGCGGTCGACCGGAACGCCGTGTTCGGCCATTCGCTCGAGAATGATCCGCGTGTGGAATGCCGTGCCCTCGATCGCCGCGAAAAGCTCATCCTGCGCGGTCGTCAGCAAGTTCCATCCAAAGGTAACGCCGCCCAACTCTGGATTAACGAGCACCGTCCGGTCGCCGTTGTCCCATGTTAGCCGCAGCAATCCTGTTTGCCCGGGTCGGTATGTATCCAGACCCTTCGAAAGCTCGGCAACCTTTGTGCCTGCGCGTCGCGCAATCGCTTCGAAGATATCGCCCGTCGCCGAAAGTCCCGCTTCAATGCCCGTGAACTTCGGATGCACACTGCCCGGCACCACGCCACAAACTCCCGGCACCAGTTGCGGATCTCGCGCCATCGCGATGATGCATGTAGATGTGCCCACGACGTTCACCACATCGCCTTCGCGGCAACCCGCGCCCAGCGCATCCCAATGAGCATCGAAAGCGCCAACCGGAACAGGAATGCCGGCTCGGAGTCCGAGTTCCTGCGCCCACTTTTCGCTGAGATGTCCCGCAAGAAAATCCGATGTGTTGTAGTCGCCCGCGAGCTTCGCGACAATTCCGTCGAGCAGCGGATCCACGCTGGAGAAAAATTCCTGCGGAGGAAATCCTCCCCATCGCGGATTCCACAACCACTTGTGGCCCATCGCGCAGACGCTTCGCTTCACCTTCGCGGGGTCCGTAACCCCGCATAGCGTCGCCGCCACCATGTCGCAATGTTCAAGCGCTGTGCCCAACTTGTCTCGCTTGTCGGGATTGTTCCGAAGCCAATGCAGGAGCTTTGCGAATCCCCATTCGTGAGAGTAAACGCCGCCGCACCAGTCAATCGCTTCAAGCTTCTGCCGATGCGCGCTCTCAGTGATCTCCTGGGCTTCTTTCTTGGCGCGATGATCGCACCAGAGATAATAGTCATCAAGCGGCTGCAGATTCGCGTCCACCGGGATCACGCTTGAGCCAGTTGTGTCCAGCGCAATCGCTTCCACTTGATCGCCCTTGATCCCCGCTTGGGCCACTGCATCCCGTGTCGCCTTCGCCAGCGCCGTCATATGATCGGTGTGCGATTGTGTGGCGTAATCCGGATCTTCGCGGCGGCGATGTAGCGGATATTCGGCCGATGCCGCACCCAGCCTGCCGCGCTCACTGTCAAGGATCGAAACACGAACACTCAGAGTTCCAAAATCAACACCCGCAACAATCGTCATCTCCGGTCCTTCTCTTTGAATCTCAAAAAACTGTCAGTGTCTCAAGCAAGTGAGCGGAGCGATCGAAGAGGGCATTGTGAATCCTCTCCCATGATCTCTGCTCCGCTCACTGCTTGTTCACCTATGTATTTCCGTTGCTAGTTAGCTTCCGGATGGAAATGACTCTCCCATCCAAGATACTGTGTTGCTGCTTCATGTATAGCAGCTGCAGACTCCGAGAAGTTCGCGGCCACGTGATGCTCAAAGCCTTCGCGGCAGATGTAATGCAGAAGCTTCTGCATCTGCGGAATCTCCACCACTCCAGCTCCGCCAAACGTGTTCAGCGGATCATCGGTAAACCGGCCATTGCCCGTATACCCTCGAATTACGCCCCTGCGGTCATCGGTAGAGTAGCGCGCATAACTCATCGCCCCAGCCTTTACCGTGCCGACGCAGGTTCCGAATGTATTGGCCATGCCCACCGTTCCCGCGATGATGGCTTGATAATCCATCTTCACTTCGTTGAAGAAATGCTTCGGCAGGTTGGAGCAATGGAAGCACACAGCCTTGTCTGGGTTGTCGCCGTAATTGTTGTTCCAATCGAGCAATGCTGACGGCGTTCCGGATGCAAGAGCGAGCATGTACATGCTCAGAGTTCCCGGCACATCCACTTCGCAGGCGCTTGGAATCAGGTTATTCGACATCATGCTCATAATCGTGCAAGGTACAACGCCGAAGTACTCCTCCATCGACGTCCAGCACTGCACCGCGCTGATCGTCACTTGCGTCTGCTTCATCCAGCCGTCGATGACTGCGCCGAGCTTCGCCATCTTCATCAGCGCTTCTTCCGGAACACCCGTCGTGGTGACATAGGACTTGATTGCCGCCAGCTTCGCCTGCGCCGCGTCATCGTTGTCCTTCATCCGATTGATGCGGCCAAACACTTCCGAAAGGTCCAGCGGCTCGACAGAAATTCCATTCGACTCAAGAATGCGCTCGCTATACCTAACAGTGTTGAACGCAGCGGGACGCGCGCCGATAGATCCGATGCGCAGATTCCTCAGCCCGCGAACGATGCGGCAGACGGCTTCGAACCATTTCAGATCTTTCAGGAATGTATCGGAGGAAGGAGACTCAGTGTGCAGTGTTGTTAGCGAGTACGGAATCTTGTACTGCATCATGTTGTTACAAGCTGACATCTTTCCGCAAAAGCTGTCACGGCGGAAAGCGATTTCCATTTTGTCAGTCTTGTCCGGAGTGGCCTGCACCAGTACGGGAACTTTCAGCCCTGATAAGCGGATCGCATCCACGATGCCGCGTTCATCGCCGAAGTTAGGCAACGTGACAATAATTCCATCGATCTCTTCTGCGTGTTTTTTGAAAAGTTCCGCGCAACGGCGAGCTTCTTCATAGCTCTCCACGGCGCCGTGCTGGCTCTCCTGTTCGCTCAGAACGATCGCCTTCATACCTGCGCCTTCGAGCACAGTAATCATTTCGTCGCGGCCGGATTTTGCCAGGTGTCCCGGAAAAAACCCACGATTTCCTACAATTACTCCAAACGTCATTGGCTTCGGTGTTGCCATTTCTCCATCTCCTCAGAAACTGCGTGAAACCTTATTTACGGCCAGGTCTGAACTTCACGTCATACATCAAACCGAGCGCGAGCAGAATTGCTCCCCACCAGATTGGCGCGTGATACTGCACCAACTGCACATTCGCATAGTGCCCGGTTACTACCTCGGACACTCCATAACCGAAAATCAACAAACCATAAAGCGTTAACAGAACGCCGATGAAGAACCAGATCGATATACCGGAAGAATGCATCGCGTCACTCCAATTCTTGAATCTGCGTTTCGCCTTACCAGAAGATGATGTTCAGAATAAAGAACACCACGATCACGATAGCTGCCCAGAACCAGTGATTCTTGTAAAGCGGCACCGGTCCCTCATCCGGAATGGGGGTCTGACCGTAGACCAGCCCTGTGAGTTCTTCCACTGGCCTTGGCTTGGTAAGCATGCTCACCAAGACCGTAACCACGACGCATGTGGTAAATGACCACAACGCGCGGTACATATTTTCCGCCATGTCTTTAGCATCGGAGGAGAACGCTACATAGGACAATGCCCCGTGATCCAGCTTGACCCAGATAAAGAGGCTGATGGACGTTACCGTACCCGCGAGCAGTCCCCAGAATCCGCCCGCGGACGTTGCTCGCTTCCAGAACATACCCGCGAGGATTGTGCCCAGCAGCGGCGCGATAAAGAAGCTGAAGAGCGCCTGCACGTAATCCATAATTCCCTGCGCGTGCATCACGAGATATGCGGTGCCAATCGACACCAGCACGCCGAGAATCGTGGCCCATCGTCCAATCGTGACGTAGTGATGATCCGTGGCGTTCTTGTTGATGTGCGGTTGATAAATGTCATATGTCCACACTGCTGAGAAGGCGCTCACATTGCCTGCCATCCCCGACATAAAGCCCGCAATCAATGCAGTGATGCCTAATCCCAGCAGGCCCGGACCACAGTATCGAACCATCAGCAACGGGAGCACTTCGTTGTAGCTGTGCGGATTCGCCGCGCTTACCGCGTTCTCGCCAACCAACCGCATAAGGCTTCCATCCGGATTCTGCAAAAGCACAAGGCCAAGCAGGCCGGGAAGAATCACGATGAACGGCACGGCCATTTTGAAGACGGACGCGATGATCGGGGCCATCTGCGCCGAGCGCAGGCTGTTGGCCGCAAGAACGCGCTGCACAACCAGGAAGTCCGTCGTCCAGTAGCCAAACGAAATTACGAAACCCAGTCCGAATACAATCCCCGTCCAGTGGATGCCCATGGGATTTCCGGCAAAGTGGCCCATGCCGCGCCACATGTGGGTGTAGTCCTGTCCCTGCCAGTTCGCCAGGATCTTTGTTTGCAGATTGTGCCAGCCACCAGCCTGGATCATTCCCAGGATCGGCACCAGCAACGCGCCGGCCCAGA
Source organism: uncultured Acidobacteriaceae bacterium (assembly GCA_963797255.1). Classification (GTDB taxonomy): domain Bacteria; phylum Acidobacteriota; class Terriglobia; order Terriglobales; family Acidobacteriaceae; genus JANXZS01. Next base: position 381,742 of record CAWCOV010000030.1, on the reverse strand, counting down.
TGAGTACGAACTGCAGAACCTCATTGAAGATCGCTGAGCGCAATCCGCCGAGCGTCACGTAAACAGCCACCGCGATTGACGAGACGAAAATGCTGAAAGTAATGTCCCAGCCGAGTACGACTTTCATCACCACGGCCATGGCGAACATGTTTACGCCACTCATCAGGATAGTCATGAATGCAAACGACACAGCAGCCAGTACACGGCTCGACTCTCCGAAGCGAAGCTTGAGATATCCCGGCACTGAGTGAGTCTTGGAGACGTAGTAGAACGGCATCATCACCAGTCCGAGGAAAAGCATGGCCGGGATGGCGCCGATCCAATACCAGTGCGCTGCCAGAATTCCATACTGATACGCGGAACCCGCCCAGCCCATCAATTCGAGTGACCCAAGATTTGCGGAGACAAAGCTTAGTCCCGCGATCCACGCCGTCATCTCACGGCCGGCCATGAAGAACTCTTCGCTGGTGTTCGCCTGCTGCTTCAGGTAGAAGCCGATCCACAGCACCATGGCGAAATACACCACGATCACGATCACGTCGAGTGTCGTTAGTTTAGCCAGTGAACCGCCGACAAACATTGCCATACTGTGGGTACTGTTCGCAGCCGCCGTAATCAGGAGTGGTGCCATACTCTTGGAGACCTCATATCCTCGTTTGCTGCGAGGAGCATTCCTTCTATCTAACTACCGACTCGTGAATCTGTTGCCGCCCACAACCGTCTGACGGCCCTGCTTAATCGATATCGTCTGTCCCGCGCTGGCCATAAGTTGCCGTCGCGCCGTGCTTGCGCTCGTAATGACGACGCAATAAAGCCGGCGAAAGAGGCCCCAAACCTTGCTGTAATAAACAGGAGCGGAAGGCCAGTTTGGCCAGGTATTCGAGGATCACGGCTGTGTGGGCCGCGTCTTCTGGCGATTTGCCCCAGGTAAATGGCGCATGCCCTGCCACCAGAACCCCCGGAACTGCCTCAGGATCGAGATTCTTGAAACGCCGCAAAATCACCACGCCCGTGTTGTGCTCGTATTCCCCTTCAATCTCTTCATCCGTCAGCGGTTCGGTCACCGGAACGGCGCCGTTAAAGTAGTCCGCGTGCGTTGTGCCGAAACAAGGAATAGCTTTCTGCGCCTGTGCCCACGCGGTCGCAAACTCCGAATGAGTATGAACTACGCCACCTATGGATGGGAATGAGCGATAAAGAAAGACATGCGTCGCAAGGTCGGAAGAAGGATTGAGCGTGCCTTCGACGATCTTCCCGTCAAGATCGGTTACCACCAGGTCTTCCGGCTTCATCTTTTCGTAAGGCGACACCGCTCGGCTTTATCGCGATGAGGCCCTTGTCCCTGTCAATGCCGCTGGCGTTGCCGAAGGTGTAAAGCACCAGTCCCTGGCGCTGCAATTCAAGGTTGGCATCCAGAACGCGCCTTCGAAGTTCGGGGAGTAACATGGTTCCTCACGAAATATCTGGATACGATCCAGCGGGAACACCGGCACTTTTGCCAAAGGGCCGAGTGATTTGTATGCTGAGGCGCGTCCCAAGGTAAATTGATTTACCCTTCACTTGTCAAGCGAAGTCTTTCTCGAAAACGACAGGCCTTCGAATGCCTAATTTCTCGAAGGGTGAGGGGATCCGGGAATCGTTTGACAGACGACTCCGCACTACAATACAACGTTGCAGGAAACGTTTACAACGGTGATTTACCCATGAGCAAGAATTTTGCTGTCCTGAAGTCTTCCGGGAGCGGCCACCCCTCCTTTTATTTCGTCGCCGCCATTTCCGCCCTCCTTCTCTCCATGACCGCCTTCAGCCGTCCCGCCCTCTCCCAGGCCACCGCATACCCCAACGTTCCGCCGTTGATCGTTGGCGCCGCCTGGTACCCCGAGGCATGGGACGAAGCCACATGGGATAAAGACCTCGCCACCATGGAAGCCGGAAATATCCGCTTCGCCCGCGTAGGCGAGTTTGCCTGGAGTTCGATGGAGCCCTCAGAGGGCCATTACACGCTGGATTGGCTGGAGCGCGCCGTGAACAAAGCCGCAGCCCATCACATCGTGATCGTGATGGGAACGCCCTCCGCTGCGCCGCCGGCCTGGCTCACCTCGAAATACCCCGAGACCCTGCGGATCGACGAGACTGACCGCCGCGATGAGCACGGCAATCGCGCGCAGTTCTCCTTTGCCAGCGCCAAATATCGCGAGTTCGCTCGCAAAGTCGCCGAGCAGATGGCTATCAAATTTGGACACAATCCAAATGTCGTCGGCTGGCAACTGGACAACGAATACGGCAACGCCTCCTACGATCCCGAAGCGCGTCAGCAGTGGCATGCCTGGCTAAAAGCAAAGTACGGGACCGTCGAAAACCTGAACAAGCAATGGACAACCACGTACTGGTCGGAGACCTACGACAAATTCGACGAAGTTCCCGCCCGCCCCGTCGAAGAGAATCCCGGCCTGCTCCTCGACTGGAAGCACTTCGTCAGCGAAACGTGGAGGAGCTACTCCCAGAATCAGATCGACGTCATCCGCCCCAACATCGATCCCCGCCAATTCATCACCACCAACACCATGGGATGGTTTGACGGCTTCGATCACTACATCGTTCATTCCAACCTCGACATCGCCGCATGGGACGACTACGTGGGCATGGGCAATTACAATTACGCGCGCAACGGCATGACCCACGACCTCGTCCGCGGATTCAAAAACAAGAATTTCTGGGTCATGGAAACTCAGCCCGCCTTCGTGAACTGGTCTCCGAACAACGCTGCGCTCAACAAAGGCGAAGTCCGCGACATGGCATGGCAGGCCGTAGGCCACGGAGCCGACGCGGTGGCGTACTGGCAATGGCGCAGCGCCCTCAACGGCCAGGAACAGTACCACGGAGTCATGGTGGGTGCCGACGGCACACCGGTCCCCGTCTATTACGAAATCAAGCAGGTTGGTGAAGAATTCAACAAAGCCGGCGCTGCCATCGCGGGAACCACTCCCCACTCCCAGGCCGCCGTTCTGCATACATACGACAGCGTCTGGGCGATTGATTTCCAGCGGCACAACAAGGAATATGATCCTCTCGCCGCATTCGCGCAGTACTACATACCGCTGCGCAAAATGGCGCAATCCGTCGACATCATTTCCCCCGACTCCCCGCTCAATCAGTACAAGCTCATTGAAGCTCCCGGCTTAAATGTCCTGTCGCAGAAGACGGCGGATCGCCTGATGGAATATGTGAAGCAGGGCGGCCATCTCGTTCTCGGCGCACGCTCCGGCATGAAGGATGAATACAACAGCCTTCATCCGCAGCGCCAGCCCGGCCCGCTCGCCGACATGCTGGGCGGACGTGTGGAGCAGTGGTATGCACTTCGAGACAAGATTCCTGTATCCGGGGAAGCGGGCACCGGCACAGCCTCCGTTTGGGCGGAGCAACTTAGCACCAGGGATCCTTCAACGAAAGTGCTGCTGAGTTACGGCGAAAGCAACGGATGGCTCGACAAGCAGCCGGCCATGATCACCCGTTCCGTTGGCAAAGGCTCGATCACTTACATTGGCGCATGGCTTGACGATGCGCTCGTCGAGAAACTCACCGCTGACTTCGTCAGGCAAAGCGGCATCACTCCAATCCTCGCGGGCGCGCCCGACGGAGTTGAAGTTTGCCAGCGTTCCAACGCTCAACGATCCGTGCTGATCCTGATTAACCACTCCACCAAGGCACAACACGTGGACCTGCACGGCTCCATGCGCGACTTACTCGCCGAAGGCACGCCGCAACGCACGGCCATCGACCTCCCTGCCTACGGTGTCGCGGTGCTGGAAAAGGCCCCCGTCAAGTAACCCTTCGTTACCAAAAGAGAGGGCGTCCACGTCGGACGCCCTCTCTTTTTTGTGAATATTTCTTAAATTCCGTCGAGTCTAGCTTCTCAAACGCGCGAGCAAATCCTGGGGATGAACCGGCTTCGCCAGAATCTCAAACTCGTGGCCCTGTCCCCGAGCCCGATCCAGCAAATCTGCCGTTGCCGCCTGGCCGGAGAAGAGAAGAATTTTGCACGAAGGCAACAGCGCGCGTATCTGGATGGCTGCATCAATGCCGTTCAGATCAGTCATGATTACATCGCTGATCAGCATGTCTGGACGCAGTGTTTTCGCTGTTTCCACAGCTTTCTCTCCGCTGTAGACAGCTGTTGCGCTGAATCCGCTTTGGTTGAGAATTATTGCCAGTGTGTCCGCGATTACGCGCTCGTCATCTGCGACCAGGACCTTGGGTTTAACGTGATTGTCTGACATTCGCTCCTTCTAAAACGTGCGCATTCGATAGGGTCCGGATAGCGCGGTGGAAAAAGGATGATGACATCCGTGGCGCCGCTAGATTGCCCTCAAATCTAACTACTATGATGATACGCTTGCCTTTATAGGATGCCCTGTCGCATCCGCATTCCCTACAGCCTAAGATTAACTCAACAACCTGATCTCGGAAGGCATCGTCCGCCTCCACTCCTCGTACCAGGTGGCTCTACGCATATGGCAGAGACAATTATTCGTGCACAACAAGTAGAAAAATACTACGCTCAGCCGAGCGAAAATCGGATTCAGGTTATCTCCCCGACCGACCTCTCCATTGTACCCGGAGAGATCGTCGCGCTTCTGGGCCCATCCGGCTCGGGAAAATCGACACTGTTGCGAATGCTCGCCGGCCTGTCAAAACCCTCTGCGGGCGAGGTCTTCTGGCACGAGAAGCCGATTGCCTCGGTGGAGATCAATGTCTCGATTGTATTTCAAAGTTTTGCTCTTTTTCCCTGGCTCACCGTTCTGGAGAATGTTGAAGCCCCGCTCAGGGCCCGGGGAATGGCGAGCAGCGAACGCATCGCGCAAAGCGAGAAAATTCTCGATACGGTTGGACTGGACGGGTTTCAGGCCGCATTTCCAAAGGAGCTTTCAGGCGGCATGCGGCAACGCGTCGGCTTCGCCCGCGCCCTGGTTGTCGAGCCCGAGGTCCTGTTTATGGACGAGCCCTTCTCTGCCCTCGATGTTCTTACGGCTGAAAACCTTCGCAGCGAGCTCCTTGAGCTTTGGGAAAAGAAGACCATCCCAACCAAGTCCATTTTCCTGGTCACGCACAATATCGAAGAAGCGGTTCTGCTGGCGGACCGCATCATCGTCCTCGGCCGCAATCCCGGACACGTTCGCACCGACTTCAAGGTCACCATTCCCCAGCCTCGCGACCGCAAGGCACCTGTGTTTACACAGTTGGTGGACTACATCTACAAAGTGCTCACCCGGCCGGACGAAGCACCCGCCGCTCTCCCTCAAACCATTGGGGGAAAGCCTGTTCGCGATCAACGGCTGATGCATTACCAGATGTTGCCCCATGCGCGGCCGGGCGGCATCGCGGGTCTGCTCGAATTGCTGATCGATCACGACGGTAGAGATGACATTTATCGACTGGCCGACGATCTAGCCTTCGAAATCGATGATCTCCTGCCCATCGTCGACGCCGCACAGTTGTTGGGTTTCCTTACCGTCGAAGAAGGCGATGCCGTCATCAGCCCTCAAGGCCGGGAGTTTGCGGAGTCCGAAATTCTGCAGCAGAAGCAGCTCTTTCGCAAGGCCGCATTGGAGAACGTTTTACTCCTCCGCCAGATCAGTCGCGCCCTCGACACCAAGTCCGATCACAGCATTCACGAAGAATTCTTCCACGACACACTCGACGAGCAATTCAGTGAAGAGGAGACACAACGTCAGCTGGAAACCGCCGTCAACTGGGGCCGTTATTCAGAGCTGTTTGATTTTGACGCGTCACGCCGTCGTTTCATCCTGCCAGAGCAGGATGAAGCACCACAAACCACGGATGAGGCTGGCGAGTGAAAAACTCCAGCACGCTTTCTCGCGCGCTCGTACTGGACCGCAGCTGGTCGATCTTCACCGATCTCAGCGTCGCGGCTGCTGCGCTCGCGGGCTTCTACGCGCTCGTCAAGATCGCCAGCTACTGGCTCGGAAAGCCGATCCCGGCAGTAGACATTTCGCAATCGATCAGCGCGCTACCACTCTACGCTACCTATTCCATCGTCCGCATTGGCGCAGCCTACGTGCTCAGTCTCCTGTTCGCCGTCGGCTACGGATATGTCGCAGCCTACAATCCGCGCGCGGAAGCTTTGATGATTGCGATTCTCGACATTTTGCAATCCATTCCGGTCCTGAGTTTTCTGCCGGGCGTGATGCTGGCGATGGTCGCGCTCATCCCCACACGACAGCTTGGTATTGAGTTGGGAGCCATCCTCCTCATATTTACCGGTCAGGTGTGGAACATGGCGTTCAGCTTTTACTCATCGCTGAAAAGCATTCCGAAGGAATTGCGAGAGGCCTCCAACATTTATCGCTTCTCCGCATGGCAGCGCTTCTGGCAGCTTGAGCTCCCCTATTCCGCGATTGGACTTGTCTGGAATTCCATGGTCTCTGTTGCGGGGGGATGGTTCTTTCTCATCGCCTGCGAAATGTTCGTCCTCGGCGATCGCGATTTTCGTTTGCCTGGACTGGGCTCTTACCTGCAAACCGCGGCCAGCACCGGCAACAGTCGTGCCGTTTTGTGGGGACTCATCACCATGGTGCTCATCATCGTTGCAACAGATCAGCTGGTCTGGCGTCCGATCATTGCGTGGTCCGACAAATTCAAATTTGAAATGACAGAGAGCAATGAGCGGGTGCGATCGCCCATCCTCAACCTGCTCCAACGTTCAAGTTTCGTAACCGCGCTACGGACAAAGACCATTGAGAATTTCGGTGAGCGGATCCAGCACGGATTCGCCACCCGCCGCTCCGCCCGGACTATTCAGCCACTCGATGACGACACCAAACGGCAACTCTCACCGCTTAGCCTTGGACTTGCGATTCTGGGCGGATTGGTCATCCTGTATGCCGCTCTCCAGGCGGTGGCCATGCTTCGGCACATTGGACTCCACGAATTCAGCCTCCTTCTCCTGGGAGCAGGTGCTACTTTTCTTCGCGTCAATACCGCCCTGATCCTTGCCTCGTTATGGACCATCCCCGTCGGCGTCATGATCGGTTTTCATCCGAAACTGGCCCGGATCACCCAACCCATTACCCAGATTGCAGCCTCGTTCCCGGCGCCGTTTTTGTTCCCCATCATCATTCTTGGGCTGCAGTGGCTTCATCTTGGACTGGGCGTAGGCGCCATCGTCCTCATGTTGCTGGGCACTCAGTGGTACATCCTTTTCAACGTAATTGCCGGAGCCATGGCCATTCCGTCCGATCTGCGGGAAGTTGCTAACCTCTTCCGTTTTTCGCAGATTCAGAAATGGACGACCGTTATCCTTCCCGGAATTTTTCCCTACCTCATCACGGGGCTGGTCACGGCGTCAGGAGGCGCATGGAACGCCAGCATCATCGCTGAGTATTACAGCCTGCGAGGCCATACTCTGCAGACTGTGGGGCTTGGCGCACAGATCAGTGCGGCCTCCGATCACGGACAATTCCCTATCCTGCTGGCTGCGACTTTAATCATGGCAACCATGGTGGTTACTATTAATCGCCTCGTCTGGCGGAGGCTCTATCGGCTCGCGGAAACCCGTTATAAACTCGATGGGTAATGGATCCCGAATGCAACTGGCAGCCTGCCCGCATGCATCCAATCGGCGATAGCTCTAGAGATGAAACTGAATTGAAATGAAAGACTGGAAAATCGGGTCCGTCGTGGGTCTTGCAGTTGTCGCCGCAATCTTGATTGTGGCAGGAAATGCCTGGCTTGCCCTGCGCTCAATCGAAGAACTGAACCAGAGCCAAAAGTGGGTCGCGCACACTTGGCAGGTCTTGAATGAAATTGACCTCCTCACCGGCAGTTTGAAGGATGCGGAATCCGGCAGCCGCGGCTTTCTCATCACCAGCGACGAAGCCTACCTCGAACCCTACAATCAGGCGAAGCAGGATCTTCCGAAGGAGTTAGATCTACTTCAGGAACTTACAAGCGACAATCCCACAGAGGAAAAGCGGGTCGAACAACTTCGCACCATTATCCAGAAACGCATGACCATTCTGGAACAGGGCATACAGTTGCATCGCGGACAACTGACTGACTCCGCCAAAATGCTCGTGCGCGGCGGCTCTGGGCAAGCGGTGATGAACGAGATTCGAGCCATCGCTACGCAAATGCAGCAAGAGGAAAAATCCCTTCTCGACAAGCGCGTGGCTACCTGGAAAGGCAATGCTCTAAGGGCAAAAGAAGCCGCAATTTTTGCCAGCGTACTCGACCTCACTCTAATCCTGCTGACCCTCCGATTCATCACGCGCGAACGCAGGCTGCGCGCAAAAGCAGATGCAAGCAACGACCGATTGCAGAGACTTCAACTCATCAGCGATGTGGGTCTCACACAGCTATCCCTCAAGGAGCTAACCCGCGAAATGTTGGACCGTGTCCGCAAAGTGATTGACGCCGACTGCGCCGTCCTCTGCATGTTGCGGGATAACGAAGTGCGCGTGGATCTGGCCAGCGGTATAGCGATTCAACCCGGAAAGTTAGTCCTTGCACCGGCCGACAACCCGATTTACAAGGCCGCTTACGACAGGCAAGTTGTGATGATTGAGAACGCCCCCGCTACATCCCTTCCGATCGAGGAGCTGCGCCGTGAAATGAAGTCGCTCCTCATCATGCCGCTCACGGCACTGGAGAAAGTCATCGGCGTCCTCATCGCAGGCCGTCGCGAAGTTCGCCCGTTTGCCGATCAGGATAAGCAGTTGCTCTCGCTCGTCGCAGACCGCATCGCACTTTCTCTTGACCGCGCCAATGCCTACGAAGCAGAACGATCCGCCCGCAAGCTGGCAGAAATCCACGCGGATGAAGTAAAAACTCTGAACACGGAACTGGAAGCCCGCGTGCGGCTCCGAACCTCGGAACTGGAGGTCGCCAACAAAGAACTTGAGGCGTTCAGTTACTCCGTTTCACACGATCTTCGAGCTCCGCTGCGCACAGTTGACGGCTTCAGTCTTGCGCTTGAAGAGGACTATGGCACCGGCCTGGATGAAACCGCACGCAATTACTTGCAGCGAATTCGCGCCAGCGTACAGCACATGGGCCAGCTCATCGACGCACTTCTGCAGCTCTCGCGCATCACCCGGGCCGACCTCAATCGCGAAACCGTAGACGTCACGGCAATGGGCACTGAAATCATGCAAGAGATTGGGCAGCAGGATCCGGAACGCAAGATCGATTTCTCCATCCAACCGGGGCTCAAAGCGAGTGCCGATCCGCGCCTGCTGCGCGTAGCCCTTCATAATCTTTTGGGCAACTCCGTCAAATTTACAGCGAGAACGCCTGACGCTAAGATCTTTCTTGGACAGCAGCCGGATTCGAAAACCTTTTACGTTCAAGATAACGGCGCGGGCTTCGACATGCAGTATGCTGAAAAACTCTTCACCGCATTTCAGCGTCTCCATGGCGACCGGGAGTTCAGGGGATCCGGCATCGGACTTGCAACGGTTGCGCGCGTCATCCGCAGGCACCACGGAGATATTCATGCAAAAGGGGATGTGGGAAAGGGAGCCACATTCTGGTTTACGCTAGAGGAGCCAGGTGTAGAAAATTTAGTTTCAGATTCGGGGGCCCATGATCGATAAGGGAAAAGTAATTTTGCTGGTGGAAGACGATCCTGATCACGAGGCGCTAACAAAACGCGCGTTGAGACAGTCGAATATAGCGAACGAAATCATAGTTGCACATGACGGGGAACAGGCTCTGAAGTTGCTCTTTGATCCGTCGCCAGGTGGTCTGCAAGCGCTGCCGCAAGTTGTTCTGCTCGATCTCAAAATGCCCAAGGTGGATGGACTCGAAGTCCTCCGTGCGATCCGCACCTCCGATCGCACGCGCATGCTGCCTGTGGTCATCCTTACCTCTTCCGACGAAGAGAGTGACTTGGTCCGCAGCTACAGCCTTGGCGTCAATAGTTACATACGCAAGCCGGTAAACTTCACCGCCTTTGCTGAAGCGGCACGTCAACTCGGAATGTATTGGTTGGTACTGAACGAATGTCCTCCAGTAAACAAATAGATCAGCGCCCTCTCAGAGTTCTGCTGGTTGAAGACAATCCGGACGATGCTCTCCTGCTCGCGCTTCACCTTACGCGTGCCGGTTATGATTTGTCGCTAAAGCGTGTTGAGACGGGCGAAGAAATGTCACAGGCCCTGGCTGATCCTGCGGGCACATGGGACATCATTCTCGCTGATTACAATTTGCCCGCCTTCAGTGCGCCGCGGGCTTTGCAGTTGCTCAAGGCCACCGGCTTCGATCTTCCATTCATCGTACTTTCTGGAGCAGTAAGCGAAGACACTGCCGTTGAGGCAATGCGCGCCGGGGCACACGACTATATCTCCAAACAGAATCTCGCTAGGCTGGTTCCCGCCATTGAACGAGAAATCGGCGAGGCGGAAGCACGCCGCAACAAGCGTGCCACGGAGCGCGCCCTGCGCCAGAGTGAGGAACGTTTTCACCAGCTTGTTGAAGCTATGCCACTCGGCCTTCTCCTCAGCGATTCCGCGCAGCGAATTGTTTACGGTAATTCAGCACTGCTCAAATTGCTGGGATATCGCAGCGGCGATATCGAGGGTGGGGCGGTTACATTCGATCAAATTTTCGTTCAGGATCCGTCCGTTGAATCAGACGGCGCGCAGTCACTCAGCGAAATTCACGAGCCCGTCGAACTCTCCCTCAGAACGAAGGCTGGCGCTGTAGTTCCGGCTCTTGTAGGCACTGCGGTGCTCAATCCTGAGGCACCACTTCACGAACGTCAGATGGTTGCCTTTCTCGCCGATCTCACAGATCAAAAGCGCGGACAGGACGTGCTTCGTCGAACCGAGAAACTCGCCGCGGCCGGGCGCCTCGCAGCCTCCATTGCGCATGAAATCAACAATCCGCTTGAGGCCGTCATCAATTGTCTTTACCTCATCGCGCAGACCTCCCTTGATAAAGATGGCGCACACTACCTCGACCTGGCGCAGCGTGAATTAGAGCGCGTCGTCCACATCACCACGCAGACTCTTCGCTTCTACCGGCAAAACTCGCGCCCCATCAGAACAGATATTCACGAGTTGCTCGAGACGGTTCTAACGCTGTGGGAAGGAAAATTACGGACCCTGGGAATAGCCGTTGAACGTCGCTTCGGCCTCCTCCCACCTATCGTTGCGTACGATGGAGAAGTTCGCCAGGTGCTCGCCAACCTCATTGGCAATGCCGTCGATGCGATGCAGAACCAGGGAGGAAAACTTATTCTTCGCACTGCGCCCGCCGTATCATGGCGAGACGGAACCCCGGGCATTTCCATTACCGTTGCAGACACCGGTGTGGGAATGACGCCAGACACCCTCGTCCGCATCTTCGAGCCATTCTTTTCCACCAAGGGACTCACCGGCACCGGGCTTGGACTATGGGTGAGCCGCGAACTGGTAAACAAGCACCACGGAATTCTCCGCGTGCGCAGCACTTCCATCCACCCAACTGGAACTACTTTCCGTCTCTTCCTTCCGCTTACCCCTCCGCAACTTGAAGAAAGTCGCATTCTTTCCATCTCCGCTACCGTTTAAATTGCCTCTCTTTTTGATCCGAACAACTCGCGTAATTCTTTCGTGAGCAACGTTTTCCGGCCGTTGGACCTCCTAACCACTAGGCCAACAATCCTCGTGAAGGCAAGTTAAATGGAGAGCACGGTTCTTCCTGGTAAGCCCTACCCACTCGGTGCCAAGTGGGATGGTACCGGCGTCAATTTTGCAATCTTTTCAGAACATGCAACCGGCGTGGAACTCTGCCTCTTCTCTGAGGATGGCAGTGAGTCACATTGCCATCCGCTCACTGAACAGACGGCGTTTGTTTGGCACGGCTATCTTCCCGGCATCGCCCCCGGCCAGCTTTACGGATACCGGGTATATGGCCCATGGGAGCCGTTAAAGGGACTGCGTTTTAATCCCGCGAAGCTTCTCGTCGATCCCTACGCGCAGGCCGTGAGTGGACATGTCGATTGGGAGCAGCCCATCTTCCCTTACAAAATTGGAAGCAAAGACGCAGACCTCAATCGCGATGATCGCGACAGCGCTCCGGGTGTTCCAAAAAGTGTCGTCGTGAATCCTTACTTTGACTGGGATCAGGACCGGCCATTGCGCATTCCACTCGCCGACTCCATCATCTACGAGGCCCACGTCAAAGGCTTCAGCATTTTGAATCCGGATGTGCCCGAAAATTTGCGCGGCACCTATGCCGGGCTGGCATCGCCCGCCAGCATTCGCCATTTCAAGAAGCTTGGCATCACCGCCGTAGAGCTCATGCCTGTCCACCAGTTTGTCGATGACAGCTATCTCGTGCACAAAGGACTTCGCAATTATTGGGGATACAACACCCTGAGTTATCTCAGCCCCGAAGGCCGCTACAGCGCGTCCGGCGACAAGGGCAGCCAGGTAGCCGAATTCAAGGCGATGGTAAAAACCCTGCATCGCGAAGGCATTGAAGTCATCCTCGACGTTGTGTATAACCACACCGCCGAAGGCAGCGAACTCGGTCCCATGCTCAGCATGCGCGGCATCGACAATCCCACATACTATCGCCTCATGGCCGACAATCCCCGCTATTACATGGATTACACCGGCACCGGCAACACGCTCAACGTGCGCCATCCACAGGTGCTCAAGCTCATCATGGATAGCCTGCGGTATTGGGTGATCGAGATGCATGTGGATGGCTTTCGCTTCGATCTTGCCGCCACACTGGCCCGCGAGTTGCACGACGTCGACCGGCTCAGCGGATTCTTCGACATCATTCATCAAGACCCCACGCTGGCTGACGTAAAGCTGATTGCCGAGCCGTGGGATGTGGGAGAGGGCGGCTACCAGGTTGGAAACTTCCCCGTGTTGTGGGCGGAGTGGAATGGAAAATACCGCGACACAGTACGCCGCTATTGGAAGGGCGATGACGGCCAATTGAGCGATCTCGCTTATCGCCTTACAGGATCAAGCGATCTCTACCAGCATGATGGCCGCCGCCCGTACGCCAGCATAAATTTCGTTACCGCGCACGATGGATTCACGCTTCGCGACCTCGTCAGTTACAACGAAAAGCACAACGAGGCAAACGGCGAAGATAACAACGATGGCGCCAACGACAATCAGAGTTGGAACATGGGTGCCGAAGGCCCCACCGATGACGCTTCTATCATCGAAGCGCGCGAGCGTCAGATTCGAAATCTCCTGGCAACAGTGCTGTTCTCGCAGGGCGTGCCCATGATCTCCGGCGGAGACGAACTGGCACGCACGCAGAAAGGCAATAACAACGCCTATTGTCAGGACAACGAGATCAGTTGGTACGATTGGACCCCCGACCCGTTACGCGAACGCCTGCTGACCTTCACCGCGCGATTGATCGAACTTCGCAAGGCACATCCCAACCTGCGACGCAAAAAATTCTTTCAGGATCGAGTTATTCACAATTCTGAAGCTCGCGACATTGCGTGGTACGGCACCGATGGCAAAGAGCTCGATCAAAGTGCCTGGGAAAATGTCGGGTGGATGCGCACAATGGGAATGATGCTGAATGGATCCACCCTCGGCATTAAAGATGCGATGGGAAATTATGTGAAAGATTGCTCCTTCCTTTTGCTGCTGAACGCTCACCACGAGGAGGTGACTTTCATCCTTCCCCCTCCGCCCGACGGAGGACAGTGGGTCGAGATCGTCGACACCAACCAGGTAGACCCCTTTGTCGAAGGCACTACTCGCGAGGACTTCTCGCTGGATGGACGCTCGCTGGTTCTGCTGATGGAAAAGGAGCTGCCTCCTCCCCCGGAAACTCCCGAAGATTCTGAAGCTGAAGAAAAAGCTGCGGACAAGCCCGCGAAAGCCGGCAGGAAAGGCCGCAGCGGAAGATCTCCTAAGAAGACCGCAGCGCCGCTAAAGATGTTCTAATTAGTCCCATCTCGTAGCGGGTATGGATACGCGGCGGATGCAATTCGTGCAGGTGTAATCGGATTCAGTGTTGCGGGACGTATTTTTCATGCAGCCGTCGTGGATGCAGTGCCTGGTCTTGAACTGGCCTGCATTGTCCCGCGCCATGGCGAACGAAGCCGCCGAGCCTCATCCCACGGCGAACCCCATTTCCGCTTACCGATCCCGGCTCAATAAGTAACTTGGTGATTTTGTACTTATCAAGAGGGTGAACGGTGGCTACCGACCCTTCCGCCGTTCGGAGATACATGACGAGAAGGGCGTTTCTCGGTACTGATCCTGCATGCTGGAACAGTTTGTGGCAGGCTACTGCCTAAGGTGTAGCTTCCGAGTTGCCCACCATCCGCCCGGAACTCTAAAGAGCCCCGGCCTTTTTCAATGAGCACATCGAATGCAGCGGCCGTGAATAGTCCTCCGGAATTCTGTCCTGTAACTCTGCTGGAAATTTGTAATGTCGCAATGCGTTCGGTTTACGCACAGACGACCGGGAGAAAGAGGCACCTCCGAACTTCCTCCCGGTTGTATGTGTTGTTTTCTACCTCCTCGACACCCTCCGAACTATGCTTGTCGCAAAGTTACCCGCCGGTGCCGTCGCGATCTCGGCGAATTCGCTGCCGTCCGGAGCGATGAAGATATCGAAGGTTGGTCCATTGGGCACCGTAAAGGTGCCTGTGCAGTCCGCGTTGACCGTATAGGCAAAGGGGCCCCCACCCTGTTGAATAACAACGTTGTCGCCGATCCGGAACGTTACCCTGTCAGTGCCGGTACCGTCTCCGTTAAACACATGCACTCCGGCGTCAGACGCCTGTGTCGGCACCGCTACCCCAAATGCAGGAGGGGTAAGCACTCCGGACTCAGCGAACAAGTATCGCCCATGCAACGTAGCCAGAGAACACTCTCGAGTGCCACCCGACGTGCGTGACTCCTGTTCGTTCGATGCCGCGAGCGCACTCGAACAGCTCATGCCTGCGACGGCGGCAAGAGTCGCCGAAATCGCGATGGATTTAATCCGAATTTGGAATTTTGGTCTGGCGCCTGGCTGAACGTTCTCCAAGTTAGAGGTATTGTGAATTTGCATTGTAAGTCTCCCTTTTTATTTCAAGTTCGACTTGAGACCGCACCGATTCTGGATTTGGCGCTGCCTAATGTCCGAGTGATTCTGTCGGAAGACGGCAGTTGTAGCCATCGATGGCGAGTTGAAAAATTGTTGAATCTTCATGACAGCGTTGAACTCTGTGACCGGTCATGACAAAGTAGGTCGATCATGGATACGCCCCCGACCACAACGTATCGCTTCGGAGAGTTCGAGGTTGATGTGGCTGCATATAGCGTGCGGCGTGGCGGTCAACGTCTTCGACTCGCTCGGCAACCCATGGACCTCCTCTTGTTGCTGCTGGAGCGAAGACAAGAGTTGGTATCACGCGACGAAATCGCGAGGCGGTTGTGGGAGGGAGACGTATTTACGGACCTTGACGCTGGCATCCGAACGGCGGTTCTTAAAATTCGGCGGTTGTTGGGTGACTCGAGTGAGTCGCCCCAATTGATTGAGACAGTGCCGGGAAAGGGATATCGCCTTATTGCACACGTTGAAGTTGAGGAACGCTCGACTTCCGAGAAGACACATGCGGCATTTGCACCCGGGACCTATTCGGATGCGCGTCACCACAACTTACCCGTCGAGTTGACAAGCTTTGTGGGACGCCGGAACGAACTCATTGAATTGCACGGTGCGCTTGCGTCCTCTCGACTGCTGTCTTTGACGGGTGCTGGGGGCGTAGGAAAAACACGCCTGGCGCTTCGGCTGGCACGTGATGTTGTGAACGATTTTTCCGATGGTGTGTGGCTGATAGATCTGGCGCCGCTCTCAGAACCTGACTTGGTGGCGCAAACGATTGCGACCGCGATTGGTGTCCGAGTCGATCCACATCGATCTGTCCGTGAAACCCTGCTCGACGAACTGCGCGATCGTCAGCTTATGCTCGTACTGGACACCTGCGAGCATCTCGTCGCCGCTTGCGCCGTGCTTGTTGAGGCGCTGCTCCGCGAAGCGGCCGAGCTACGGATTCTCGCTACAAGTCGCGAAGCGCTGGGCGTGTCTGGGGAAACCGCGTACCGTGTTCCCTCGTTGTCGCTGCCGGACCCAGTGAACTCAATCTCCCTTGACACACTTGACCACTCCGATGCCACGCTTCTCTTCATCGAGCGAGCGCGCGCCGCGGATCCCGCATTCACACCCGATTTGGACAACGCCGACAACATCGTCAAGATCTGCCACCGTCTCGATGGAATTCCTCTTGCCATCGAGTTGGCTGCAGCCCGTGTCGTCGTCCTCTCTCCTGAGCAGATCGAAGCGCGGTTGAAGGACCGATTTCGATTACTGACAGGCGGCGCGCGAACGGCAGTTGCACGCCAGCGAACGCTCGAAGCGGCCGTGGACTGGAGCTACCAGCTTCTTTCCGAGGGTGAACGGCAGTTACTCAGTCGTCTGTCAGTATTCCCATCGTCGTGGACGATTGAAGCGGCTGAGTATGTGGGCGGAGGCGACGGCATCAGTCGGGGTGACATTCTCGATCTATCCTGGAGCCTAGTCAATAAATCCCTGCTGATGCCTGACGGCGACTTCGGAGGCGAGCGGCGATACCGACTCCTCGAGACGATCCGCCAATATGCGAGCGAAAGGCTTGTTCAGGCCAATGCGGCAGATCGTCTTCGCCAAAAACATTTCGAATTTTTCTATGAAGAGTTTCGCGGGGCTCTCCCCATCCTCAGCAACCATGGTCAGTTACAGTGTCTCCGCCGAATTCGAATGGAACTGGAAAACGTCCGCTCAGCGCTCGAATGGGCGCTCAATTCCCCAACGCTGTTCGAAAAAGGTGTTGAGCTCGCCGGTTCGTTGTTCTATTTCTGGATAAAAAGCAGCCGGTTCGAGGAAGGCATGCGCTGGCTCGAACAGTCGCTCGCCGTTCCTGGTCCGGTGCGAGCTTCGTTGCGAGCTCGGGCATTGATTGGTTTGGCACATGTTCACTTCTTTCAGGGTCGTCAGATCGCAGTGAGTGCCCTTGCGGCGGAGGCGCTTTCACTAGGACTCGAGGATGGTGATGCCTGGGTCGTGACGTTCGCGCTGTTCATGCAAGGGACCTCCGCGTTCGAGAGCGGTGACAACGAGCAGGCTGAGGCGCGATCACAGGAGGCGCTAGATGCCGCCGAGGCCAGCGGGAATTCCTGGCTGCGTGCCCCGCCGCTGCTCATCCTTGGCCACGTCGCCGCATCAAAAGGCGACCTCGAACGCGCTGAGCGGCTATATGCCGACTCGATCGACGTGCTCCGGAGCGCCGGCGAGACATGGGGCCTGGGTATTGGGCTGGCAGCCTCGGCGAGCGTGGCGATTGCTCGGGAAGATTTCACCCAAGCACGCGTGCAGGCATTTGAGGCACTGTCTTTATGTGAGGAGCTAGAAGATCCGCGCGGCATAGCCTGGAGTCTTGAAGTGTTTGCGGATTGGCTGGCAGCCTCAGGACTGGCCCGGGAAGCGGCTCGCTTATGGGGCGCCGCAGAGGGTCGATTGGAAAACGTGGGCGGGTCGCTTGCGCCGTCCATTCGTTGGATTAGGGATCGCTCGATCGAGCGCGCTCGAGTTGCCGTCGGTGAAACATCATTTGAGAGCGCCCGAACCGAGGGGCGTGCAATGTCGTCCGCACAGGCGATTGCCTTCGCGCGTCAACAGATACTTCTACACAGCTGAATCAGCCCCACGCCAGTGTTGCCAGGCTGTGTGACAGACGATTTGGCGGTTCCAGTATTGCTGGTGTATGACCGGCATTCCGGAAATTACTAGTTGATCAACGCGAGGCAGACCTTTCGGTCAGGCGACCGAATGACTACCGCGAACTACTGGTGCCGTAAATCTCAATTGCAGACTGCAGGGCAATGCACGCAGCCTCTCCGTTCAAGACCACAAATCGGTCTGATATCGATGGACCATCCAGAAGGCCCGCAGCGCCGCTAAAGATGTTTTAATAAAATCCATCTCTCGTAGCGGGGTGTGACACTTGGCGGATGCAATTCGTGCAGGCGTAATCGGATTCGGTGTTGCGGGACGCATTTTTCATGCAGCCGTCGTGGATGCAGTTCCCGGTCTTGAACTGGCCTGCATAGTGCAGCGTCACGGCGACGAGGCCGCTGAGGCTCATCCCGGAGTCACCATCTACCGCGACGCGCAACAGGCATTCGACGACCCCTCCATCCAACTCATCATTATTGCTACGCCGAACGACATTCATTACGACCTCGGACGTCGGGCTCTTGAGGCGGGAAAGCATGTCGTCATCGATAAGCCGTTCACCATCGATTCCGCTGACGCTGCTCGGCTGGTCGAGTTGGGCCGGAAGAACCACCTCATCGTATCCGCCTACCAAAGCCGTCGCTGGGACGGCGACTTTCTAACGGTCAAAGACATTCTCCAGTCGGGAACACTGGGGAGGCTGGTCAGCTATGAATCGCATTTCGACCGCTGGCGCCCAACGCGAAAGCCGCAATCCTGGCGCGAGGCCGGAGTTCCGGGCGGCGGCCTGCTGTGGGATCTGGGCCCCCACCTTATGGATCAGGCGCTCCAACTCTTTGGCATACCCTATGCCGTCTTTGCTGATGTCCGCGTTGAGCGCGAAGGAGGAGTCACCGTCGATGCATTCGACATCCATCTCTACTACCCGACCATTTCGTCGGTATTGCTGCGAGTAACCTGTCTCTCCCTGGTACCAGGACCGCGATTCAACCTAATCGGGGATCGCGGATGCTTTGTGAAGTACGGGTTGGACCCGCAGGAAGATCTGCTGAAAGCTGGCCAGCGCTTTGAATCGCCAACGTGGGGAACGGAGCCATCAAAGAACTGGGGCCTGCTCACCGTAGAGGATGGAGGAGACGTAGTTGCCAAGCCAGTGCCGACAAAAGCCGGGGACTATCGCGGTTATTACGCCAACGTTCGCGACGCTATTTTAGGGAGAGCGCCCCTGGCCGTCACGGCGGAACAGGCGACCCAGGTGATTCGAATGCTGGAACTCGCCGACGAAAGTAGCCGCAAACGAGCCGCCGTCCTCTGCGACCTGGGAGGCTTCCCCTCGTAGCCAGAGTTCTGCCTCTGGGCTCGGCAACGCCCATCAACCCACAAAACGTCCTTTTGTATCGACAAATAGGCCGATTTGTAATGACAAAGAATTGATTTAACCTGCAAATTGATGTCAAAGTGGCACTTTAAACGACACTAACCAGAAAAACAAAACCCTGCCGACTATCGACATAAATCGCTGTAAATGAGCAACTTAACTGCCGAATACATTCCCACGCAACTATTTCCAAAAAACGTGTTTATGTAGTTGTACATCGACGATTTCCGCAAGTAATCTCGCAGAGACTTCGATCTACGCTAGTCACGTTAAGTGCAATCGTTTTAACGTGAGGGGGTTCCACAATGCGTATTCTCCGCTCGCTCCTATTACTGAACGTTGTCCTCTTGCCGGTAGCTTTCGCGCATTCGCAAGTGTCAGTAGGCATAGGTGTTGGCGTTCCAGTCGCGCCGGCGGTCGTTTACGGCTCCGACGTCTACGGCTATGATCCTCCCGTATGTAGCTGGGGATATTACCCTTACGCGCCCTACGCTTGCGCACCCTACGGCTATTACGGACCTAGCTGGTTTGTCGGCGGACTCTTCATCGGCGCTGGCCCCTGGTACGGATGGCATGGTGGGTACTATCACCACTCGCATTACGGCTACCACGGTGGCTACTACGGCCACGGATATAACAACGGACACTATGGCTATAACAACGGCCACGGCTACGGATATAACAATGGCCACGGCGGCTATGGATATGGCAACAACGGTCATGGCGGTAACGGCTACGGCAATAATGGACATGGCGGCAATGGCGCCGGGTACGGTAATGGTGCTGGATACGGCAATGGCGCTGGGTACGGCAATGGCGCTGGGTACGGCCGGTGGTGCTGGATACGGCAATGGGCACGGATTCACGGCTGTAAATCCGCGGCCTGCGCCTTACGGCGGTGGAAGAGCCTATGTTCAGGGTTCGGGGCGCGCACCATACTCGGGCGGCGCATCTGGCTTTAACGCTGGTCGCGTGACGTACGGCGGTGGATCGAACTTCGGCACTTCGCGGGCGGGCTACGGGGGAGGAGCCACCTTCAGCGGCAATCGCGGGGGATTCAGCGGAGGCAGTCGCGGAGGATTTAGTGGTGGTGGCGGTGGTGGATTCAGCGGCGGCCATAGTGGGGGCTTTAGCGGCGGAGGACATGGCGGCGGATTCAGCGGTGGCGGCCATGGCGGCGGTGGAGGACACTCCGGCGGCGGACACCGCTAGACGATCAGAGTTTCGAGCAAAGGCCCATCCAACCAGGTGGGCCTTTTCTATTGTCTGCGCATGTAGGCTTACTTTGAACGTGCGAGCGACCCAATCGTCTCCGCAATATTACGTGCCGCATTCGGATGCGACATTGTCTTCGCGATATCTCCCATCGCATGCAGATGCTTTTTGTCCTTGAGCAATGCAATCAGCGACTCCAGCAGCTTCTGGGGGTTCGTGTCCCTCTCCAACAGCATCGCCGCAGCGCCTGCATTCACCAGCACCTCAGCGTTCTTTCGTTGATGATCATCGGCTGCTGCCGCAAACGGGACAAGAAGAGAGGGTTTACCAGCGGCAGCCAGTTCGGCAACCGTGCTGGCTCCACTGCGGGACAAAACGAGATCGGCATTCGCAAAGTGTGACGGCATATCTTCGAGAAACGGCTCGACCTGCCAGCGACCCGGAGGCGCGCCGCTTGCTACATATTCCGCCTGTGTTGCATCTGCATGGCGGGCTCCCGCCTGATGCATGATTGTGAGCCCCGGGACGGCGCCAAGCAACTTCGACGCAATGGCAGCCATGTTCTGGTTAAGAATTCGGCCACCCTGGCTTCCGCCAAATACCAAGAGCCGGAGTGGCGCATCCTCGGACTTGGCCTCGATCCGGAAAAACTCCGGGCGCACAGGAATGCCCGTCACTTGAGCGTTACGAAAGTATGCAGCGGCAGGTGGGAAGTTTACGGCGGCGGCACTCACCCGTTTTCCGACTAGGCGATTCGCCAAGCCCGGAGCAGCATTGGGCTCAAATGCCAATGTCGGAACGCGGGACACAATTGCAGCCATCATCATGGGGCCTGAAGCATACCCTCCAACACCGACTACGACGTGGGGGCGAAATTCCCTGAGCAGAGAAAAACAACGCATCAACCCCATGGGAAGGTCGAACATTGTGCGCGCCCGGGTGAACAGGCTGACATTCTTCAGTTGTCCAACGTGGATCAGTTCGAGTGGGTAGCCCGCATTCGGGACCAGCTTCGTTTCCAGCCCACGCGCTGTACCCACGAAACGAATCTCCGCGTCATAGAGCGCCTTGAGTTCGCCCGCGATGGCGAGCGCAGGGATAATATGACCACCGGTTCCGCCGCCCGCAATCAGAACACGCAGCGGAGATGCTTCTGTCATCGCGCTCAGTCAATCTCCCGCGTGATATTCAACAGCACGCCGATGCTCGCCAGCATAATAAATAGCGATGTTCCACCGGAAGAGATGAACGGCAACGGTATGCCTTTCGTGGGAACCAGCGCGAGAACGACGCTGATGTTAAAGAACGCCTGAATAAGAACGGTGCACGTGATGCCAAAAGCGAGAAATCGCGCGAATGGGTCCTTTGAAAGAATTGCTGCGCGCAACCCGCGATATCCCAACGCAACGAAGAGCGCGACAATCACGAGCGAGCCGATGAGCCCCAGTTCCTCCGCAATATTCGCAAAGATGAAATCGGTATGCGGCTCCGGAAGGTAGAAGAGTTTCTGTCTACCTTCCATGTAGCCCAGCCCTCGTAGGCCACCCGTTCCCACGGCGATGAGTGACTGGATCGTATGGAATCCGCTGCCCTGGGGATCGGCTTCAGGATTGAGGAATGCGAGCATGCGCGCGCGACGCCAGGGCACACGGAACAGGAGCCAGTAAAGGACCGGCGTGGCAGCCAGCGCGGCGTATCCGAGGTACTTCATCTCCATTCCCGCCAGGTAGAGCATGAGTGCCGTTACTCCAGCGCACACCATCGCAGTTCCCAGGTCGGGTTCCTTCACAATGAGCGCGATGAAAATAAGGCTTGGCATCGCTGCCGGGATGAGTGTCTTGCGCCAATCCTGCATCGATTGCATACGGCTCTGCAGAAACCACGCGAGAAAAAGAACGAGCGCAGGCTTCGCGATCTCCGATGGCTGAAAAGTGAAGAAGTTTCCGAACCGGATCCATCGGTGAGTGGCATGGGAGCCAGGAAAAAGAAAGACGCCGATCAGCAACAGCGAACAGATTGCAACTGCAGGGAAAACGACTTGTGTACGGTTCAGGGTGCGATAGTCCATCTGCATCAGCCCTGTCATCGCTGCAAGACCCAGAACCGCCCAGAGAGCCTGCTTCAATACGAAGGTGTAAGGCGAACCGAAACGCTCCTTCGCCATAACCGCAGAGGCGCTGAATACCATAACAAGGCCGATTACGACGAGAACCAGCGTCACGCCGAAGAGCCATTTGTCTACGCCTACGCGCTTTGCCATATACCCAGCCCGCGCCGCTCCATCACAATGTCTTTAAATACGCGCCCACGATGTTCGTAACTATCGAACTGATCGAAGCTGGAGCACGCAGGAGCAAGCAATACCACGTCGCCGGGCGTGGAAGCCTCCGCCGCACGCGTTACAGCCTGCTTCAACGTATAGGCGGAAATGATCGGCACGGTGCCTCGAAGTTGCATCTCGATTTTCGGCGCGGCCGATCCGATGGTGTAGACGGCCTTCACACGCTGGCGCAAAAGTTGGCTCAAAAGACTGTAATCCGAGTTCTTGTCTTTGCCACCCAGGATCAAATGAACGTTGCCGCCAAACGATTCGATTGCCTTTGTGGTCGCATCCACATTTGTGGCCTTCGAGTCGTTGTAATAGTCGACGCCATTGATCTTCGCCACAAACTCCAGGCGATGCTCGACAGCCTTGAAATCTGCCACGGCTGATCGAATCGCTAGTGGGCTCGCGCCTGCAAGCCTGGTCGCGCAAACAGCCGCCAGAACATTTTCGATATTATGAGCACCCTTTAAGGCAATTTCGCTAAGGGGCAACAGTGGCTCGGCCTTTTCGTCCTTACTCTTGCGGAAGACGATGTGGTCATCCTCGATATACGCGCCCATCTCTACCGGATTGTTGCGGCTGAACCAGAAAACCTTTGCCTTGGTTCGCGAAGCTGCCTGAACAGTGCGGGGATCGTCTGCATTCAGCACCAGCGAGTCTGCGATGGTCTGAGAAAGGAAAATCCGTTCCTTCGCCATAGCGTAGTTTTCAAACGTGCCATGCCGATCCAGATGGTCTGGTGTAATGTTCAAAATGACTGCGATCGCAGGATGAAATTGCTCGGTCGATTCCAACTGGAAGCTTGATACTTCCAACACCGTCCAACCATCGTTTCTGCTTTGCTCGACGAGAGCAATAACGGGAACGCCGATATTGCCGCCGACCTCTGTAGCAAATCCAGCCGCCTTCAGAATCTCACCGCAAAGCGAAGTGGTTGTGGTCTTTCCATTCGAGCCCGTAATCGCTAGTGTCTTCCCTTTGAGATATCGCGACGCAAGCTCCAATTCACCAATCACGGGCAGGCCAAAAGTCCTCACCTGCTCCAACTCAGGAGTATCCAGCGGAACCCCGGGGCTTACTACGATTAGGTCCTGTCGGCGGAACGTCAGCATTCCGTGGCCGCCTGCTTCAACTGCAATTCCTTCCTCGAGCAGAGCGGGCAGTTCTTTCGCCAGCGCCTCGGCACTACGAACATCGGAAACAGTAACCTGGGCCCCTTGTCGCCGCAGAAACAGCGCCGCCGCCAAGCCGGATTTACCAAGTCCCACCACCAGAACTCTTTTACCCTTCAGATCCATAGCAACCTACGTTTTCTGCCGCCCCGCAAGAGAGGGTCAGGCCATTCTCCCACGTCCGCAAGTCAACTAGCTCGGATTTCCTGCCACTTGAACCACTTCGTACATCTTCAATTTTCCGTTTTCGGCAGGTCGTATCCAGCTTTGACAATCTGATAGAAAAACAGTTCAGCGAAGTTTCAAAGTTGTGAGCGCAAACAAAGCGAAGATCAACGCCCCTATCCAAAAGCGGGCGATCACTTTCGACTCCGACCAACCCTTCAATTCGAAGTGATGGTGCAGCGGAGCCATTCTGAAAATTCTCTTCTTCCGGAGCTTATAGCTGCCCACCTGCAGAATGACCGACATACCTTCAAGGACGAAGATTCCTCCTATGAATGGAAGCAGCAACTCCTGTTTGATAATGACAGCTATCGTACCGATGGCTCCGCCCAGTGCGAGGGATCCAACGTCTCCCATAAAAATTTCGGCGGGGTGCGCGTTATACCAGAGAAATCCGATGCTCGCACCAACCATCGCACCGCAAAAAATTGTCAGCTCTCCGACCATCGGCATTCTTTGCAACTCGAGATAGTCGGAAAATACGACGTGGCCGCTGACGTAGGTGAGAACAGTGAGCGCGCCTGCAGCGATGATTGTGCATCCGATGGCGAGCCCGTCCAAGCCGTCAGTCAAATTGACTGCGTTGCTGGCCCCGACGATGACCAGGATGACGAAACCGATGAATGGCAAAAACGCCAGCAGACCGAGATGCGGAATGCCCCCAAGCGCGTGAATCGCCAGATCCGGACGGAAGCGTTTTACGAACGGCACCATGAGATGCGTGGAATAGCTGCCCTGCGTCTGCATGAGAACGAGTACAACCGCGATCGCCACGCTCGCGAGAATTTGATAAGCAAGCTTGGCGCGAGCGGTGAGGCCAAGGCTGCGGCGGCGGACAACCTTGATGTAATCGTCGGCAAATCCGATGGCGCCGAAGACGATGGTGGAGATCATCGCGAGCCAGACAAAGGGATTGCTGAGGTCGGACCAGAGCAGAGTGGGCAACAGGATAGCGATGCAAATCAGAACGCCGCCCATGGTGGGCGTGCCGGCTTTCTTCTGATGATCCTTTGGTCCGTCTTCGCGGATGTACTGGCCAATCTGAAACTCACGCAGTTTCTCGATGACGAAGGGCCCGATGAGAAGTGCAATCAACAACGCCGTAAGACTGGCGAAGGCGGTGCGAAACGTCAGATACCGGAAGATTCGGAATGGTCTGAAGTAGGGGAAAAGCTTTTGGTAGAGCAGCCAGTAAAGCAAACTTCCTCCGGCAATAATGCGGTTCTAGAGCCAATTACCGATAACAGATCAACACCGGGAGCGATTTGAAACGACTTCGTAACGGCGAAAGGCAGAACGCATGACGCTTTTGAAACTGCGAGATTTCCGCTCTATCAGGTTATTCTACTAGCGAAAATGCGGCTGCGAACTCACGCTGATTTTTCACCTGACGTCAGAGTTTCCAGAGCTTGCTCCAGGCGAACTCCGCGAGAAGCTTTCAGCAACACTGCATCGCCGGGCTTGAGTGCGGAACGTAGCCAATCGCCTGCTTCCTGAGGGGTATTGAAAAACATCGTCTCGACCCCGCCTTCCCTCGCTCCGTCGGCAATGCATCTTCCATTTCCGCGAACGCCAATTACCAGGTCTATGCCCGCGCGCGCGGCCTCTCTGCCACACGCCCGGTGCATGTCCGTCGCGCCAGGACCAAGCTCGAGCATCTCACCGGCCACCAAGATCCGGCGCGACGCTGGAGTGGCCGCGAGGGCGCGAATCATGGACTTCAGCGCTTCAGGATTCGAGTTATAGCAATCGTTGATGATACGGGCGCCGGCAAATTCCAGGATCTCGCCGCGCTTGTCGCCCGGTTGCACTTCAGCAAGCGCAATGGCGCTCTCTTCGAGAGAAATACCAGCCTCGAGACCGACCGCGATAGCAGCAAGAGCATTCGTGACGTTGTGTCGCCCGATCAGTTGCAGTTGCACCGTAGCATTCTGGTCTCCAGCATGAACAACAAACCTGATGCCGTTGCCGCCCGCTTCCTCAATTTCGGTTGCACGTAGATCCGTAATTGGACCTGTGCCGAAGTAAACAGCCTTGCCATGAAAGTCGCGGACAAATTGTGAGACGTAGGCGTCGTCGGCATTCAGGAAAGCTACGCCATCCGCGGGCAAAGCGGTAATAAGTTCAAACTTTGCACGCGCAATTCCGGCTATCCCGTCAGCGAAATTTTCTGCGTGCGCATTGCCAACATTCGTAACGACGCCCCAGTTTGGAGCAGCGATTTGTGCGAGAGCGGCGATTTCGCCTGAGTGCGACATCCCCATCTCGATCACCGCAACCTGGTGCTCCGGCTGCAATATCAGCAATTGCAGCGGCAAACCGATTTGGTTGTTTAGATTTCCCTTGGACTTGAGCACGTTGCACCGGGAGCTCAAAACCTGCGCAATTGCGTCCTTGGTGGTCGTCTTGCCGGCACTGCCAGTCACGCCGATCACTCGTCCGCCCCAGTGGCGACGCAATACCGCGGCTAGAGTCTGCAGAGCAGCCAGCGGGTCATCCACAACGAGCAAAGGATGCTCATTGCTGAGTCTGCGGAATTCCTGCGCTCGAACATTGCTCACGACAGCGGAAACTGCGCCACGTTGAAAAGCTGCGTCAAGGAAGTTGTGGCCATCGAATCGTTCGCCGTGGATCGCAAAGAACAGATCTCCTTGCTCCAGAGTTCGGGTATCGATGGAATAGCCAGAAGCGATTCCTTCCAGAGACGTGCGTTCGCCGAGAAACTTGCCGGCTGTCCACGTCGCGATCTGCGCCAGGCTGAGGTTCATTGCGACGCCGCTCCCGACTTCTCATTCGATGAGAATCCAATGTCCGACAACGAGGTAGCGGCAACTTCTGCATCGTCAAAGGGAATAACACCCGTCGGCAGGATTTGCACCTTCTCGTGCCCTTTCCCGGCGAGTAGAACAATGTCACCCGTAGCGGCAGACTGCATAGCCAATCGAATAGCCTGAGCGCGATCAGGCTCGGTCTTGAACTTCACGCCCGTCTCCCGCAGCCCGGGAAGTATATCTGCAAGAATCGTGGTGGGATCTTCGCTGCGAGGATTGTCCGATGTGAGCACCACGAAATCACTACCTTCTCCGGCAGCCCGGCCCATCAGCGGTCGCTTGGCGCGGTCCCTGTCGCCGCCGCATCCGAAAAGCGTAATTACTCGGCCGCCGGTTCCCGAAACAAATTCCCGTGCCAGCGCGGTCAGGTTTCGGAGCGCATCATCTGTGTGTGCGTAGTCGACGACAACGGTAAACGGCTGTCCTCGATCCACAGTCTGAAAGCGTCCCGGAACACATGCCAATGCCTCGGCACCTTCCGCAATTTGATCCGCTGTAAGCCCACGGGCAAGCGCTGCTGCAGTTGCCGCCAGCAGGTTCTGCACATTCACGCGCCCGGTGAGGCGGGATCGAATCGGTATTTTTGCGCTTGGCGTCTGCATTGTGAAGGACATACCATGCGGCGTCATGCGAAGATCTTCCGCTCGAAAAACGCCCTGTTCAATGCCGAATCCAAATATTTCAGAACCAGCCTGACGCGCCGTCTCTGCCAGGCGCGCGCCATATGGATCTTCGAGATTGATAACCGCCACTCTGGGTGCGGCCGACTGCGAGCCGTCGAACAATCGCGCCTTCGCGGCGAAATAGTTCTCCATCGTTCGGTGATAGTCAAGGTGGTCACGCGTCAAGTTGGTGAAAATCGCGACATCGAATCCAATGCCCCAAACGCGACCCTGCTTCAACGCGTGCGAGGAGACTTCCATCACCGCCTCCATCGCACCAGCTTCAACGCCCGCTGCAAACAGCTGAAATAGATCGCGCGATTCCGGCGTGGTATGCGGAGAAGGGCGAACCTCTCCGGCGACATGATATTCGATCGTGCCCACCAGGACAGTCTTACGACCGGTGTCGTTGAGCATTGCGTCAAGCATAAAGGCCGTCGTCGTTTTGCCATTCGTGCCGGTTACGCCGGTGAGGGCGAGTTTCTTTTCCGGGTGACCATAGAAATTCGCCGAAAGCGCAGCCAGCGCCGGTCGCCCGTGCACAACTTCCACGGCTGCAACATCGACTGCCGAGGTCTCCAGATGGTCGTATGCCTCGCTCGAGTCTGTCGCGATTGCCGCAGCACCCGCGACAATTGCCTTCTTCAGATATTGATTGCCGTCGGTAGTTCCGCCCTTCATGGCCACGAAAATAGATCCGGGACGAACGCGGCGCGAGTCATACTCGACACCGGAAATCTCCGGATTCGCGCCACGCCGAAGCACAAAATCCACGCCAGACAATAGATCTTCGAATTTCATAGGAAAGGAAATTCTAGCAGTGAGCTACATGCGTAGCGAGCCGCAAGTCGACTTCTTCGCGAGAGTTCATTCAATAGGGTTATCGGGTGAAGCGTACGACAACCATCGTTCCCAGCGGAACCATGGTTCCCGGCAAAGGAGCCTGGTCACGCGCAATACCATTGCCGATAAATTGGACGCTGAGACCCACCCCACCCGCCTGCTCCACTACCTTACGAACTCCCAGTCCAGTAAAGGTTGGAACGGCGACTTTGCGGCCGGAAGCCACTACGATCGGGCCCTTTGGCGGCGCGGGCTCCGGAGTTACGGGCACTTGCAGAGGCGGGATCATCTCTGCGTGTTTTTCGGGAATTTTCGTGGAAGTCTTCTGCAGCACGACGCGGTTTTCGTCACGCATACTTAGCGCTGAAGCGGCACTTGGAGAAGCAGTGGCCTGTACAGGAACAGCATTTTCTGCCGGCGTTGCCGGGACTGGATTGCGCAGCGGGTCATCCGCGGGAAGATCATTCAGGTCCGCAAACAACTCGTTCAGGTCGCCGGAATTCTCCGAAGGCACATCGTCGGCGTCGTTTGCTATTGTTGTCTCCGGCGTTGTCTTCACCTCGGTGTCGTGCGGCACGCCGAGATACTCAAGCACCTGCTGCGCGACCTCCTTGAATACAGGAGCAGATACGGCGGCACCGTAATAACTGCCACCTGTCGTAGGCGAATCGATAATGACCGTTATGCTGATTGCCGGGTTGTTTACCGGCGCGAAGCCTGCGAAGGACGCAACGTATTTTGTCTTCGAATAGGTGTGCGTTACGACATCAATCTTTTGTGCGGTCCCTGTTTTTCCAGCCGAGGAGTATCCATTCAGCGCCGCGCCTTTGCCCGTTCCGTACAGAACAATGCCCTCCATCATCTTGCGCATCTGGGCTGCGGTCATGGTGGAGATGACGCGACGAGAACCGTCAGGTAAGGGGTCCGGCAGTGAGTCACCCGGATGGAACGCCAGGGGTTTCAAATCGTCGCTGCCCTTCATTGATGGCGTGCTTTCAATCACGATGTGAGGCGGCAGAAACACACCGCCATTTGCGATCGTTGAGACCATGGTTACAAGCTGAATTGGCGTGACGCCAACCTCTTGCCCTATGGCGAGAGAGCCGATGCTTGTGGCTCCCCATCGTCTCGTTGGTCGTACCAGACCACGCGTTTCGGCGGGCAACTCCACGCCGCTTCGCGAGCCAAACCCGTAATTGCGAATGTATTGATAGAACTTTTCTTTGCCGACTCCCATTGCGAGCTTCACAGCGGCAACGTCGCTCGATTCCCACAAGGCCTTCTCCACGGAGATTCTTCCAAGCCCAAGGTGCGAGTCGTGAATGGTCCGTCCGAAGATGGTGATCTTTCCACCCTGGCAATCGATGGTGTCTTCGGGCTTTGCCACCTTTTCTTCGAGTGCCGCTGAGTAGGTGACCAACTTAAACGTTGAGCCAGGTTCATAGACATCACTTACAGCGTGATTGCGAAGCAGCTGTGTATTCGCGTGCCGGAAGTCATTGGGATCGAATGTGGGACGAATCGCTAAAGCGAGAATCTGACCAGTATGCGGATCCTGCACAACGACAGTGCCATTCGCAGCCTTAACGCGTTCCATCGCAGCGTCGAGCGCTCGCTCCGCCATGAACTGGATGTTTTCATCCAGGCTCAGGACGAGATTCTCGCCCGCCAGCGGATCATGTTCCTCGCTATCCAAAACATGCCTTTTCGCATCGAGTGCGGTGAGCATCCTGCCGGAAGTGCCGTGAAGATCGTCGTCAAACTGGCGTTCCAGGCCGCCGAGTCCGTTATCATCAGTTCCAACGTAGCCAAGCACCTGCGCACCAATCACGCTGTTGGGGTAAAAGCGCTTGAACTCCTTCTGGAAATAAATTCCCTTCAGATTCAGCGCTTTTACTTTGTCGATGGTTGGGGCGTCCAATTTGCGAGCCACCCACGCAAAGTTGCGTGACGCCTTCAGTCGAGCGTCGATTTGCGATGAAGTTGTGAAGCCGTCCGTGGGATCGATGTGGACCAGAAGCGCGAGGGCCGCTGCTGTTCCGTCTTTGTCGGTAATCTCGGAGGGAACAGCGTAGACGGAGTCAACGAGCACCGTCATTGCGAGTTCGTGGAGGTTACGGTCGTAGAGAACACCGCGCCGGGGAGAGACCTCGAAGCTACGTTGTTGTTGGCGTGCTGCGCGTTCAACGTAGTCGCCGTGGCGATATACCTGGAGCCACATTAGCTTGGCGAAAATGAGTGTGACCCAGACAAGCAGAAATGCGCCGACCCATACGAAACGGATTCGGCGCACAGGAACTACGACATCCTGCCCGGTCTTATTTTGCGATGAGAAAACGCCCGGCTTCACTTCGGCAACGCCTCCCGGAAACTCTTAACGAATGGTTGGAAGGACGGGAGAAGCATCAGCCATCACAGGCGCATTCGACTCTGGCATGGACTCCGGACGAACCACTTGTCCCGGTTTCGGGGCATCCATTCCCAGGCGACGAGCCATGCGATCAATTCGCACCGGATCGCAGAGTTGTGCTTCGGTCAGGCGTAGTTGGTGATTCTGTTCCTTCAGCAATTCGCGCTGCTGTTTTTGCGCTTCGACTTTGTAGCCATATTCAATGGAGTTGAAATGCTGCCAGCCGTAGACCATCACAAGCACAAACAGAACTGACATGGCGATCGAAAATATTCGCATCTCGCGAGTACGAGCCGGGTCGTCAGCTTTGACCAATCGGGAATTGTCGAGATGTTTGACGAAGAAGACTTCTGGCGTAGGTCCGCGGCGTGCGCGCTGCTGCGCGGCAAACAGTTGCCGGTTCCGCTCCGCCACAGATTCCGTGTTGGGCCGAACTGCCTGCATCATTCCCGCTAATACCTGAGTGGCCATGGTGTTCTCTCCGCTTTGCCGCTACTTCTCAACTTGTCTCCTCAAACAACGATCGAGCCCGGATCGCTGATTTGGAGGAGGGACTTTCAATTTGTGTCGTCTTTACTTTCGCCTTGTACCGCGGTGGGACGACCCCGGGCCCGATTCCTGCCACGACTTCTGTTGCATCGTGGGCTTCATTTGCTGCTCGATCCTTACGGCCGCTCGCATTTTTGCGCTTCGCGACCTGGGATTGCGATCCGTCTCCTCTTCCGAAGCCGTCACCGGCTTGCGGGTCAGGATTTCGTAAATTCCCTGCCTGGCTCCTTCTCGGAGCGAATCCTTGGCTATCCGGTCTTCGAGAGAGTGGAAGCTGATCACCACCAGCCTTCCTCCCGGCTTTAAGAGCCTTGGCGCCTGCTCCAGCAGTGCCGTTATCTCGTCCAGTTCGCCGTTCACGTAAATTCGAAGAGCTTGAAAGGTCCGGGTAGCGGGATGAATATAGTGCCGCTCGGATTTCATCGTTGGGGCGCAACCGGCTACAACCCTGGCCAATTCTGCCGTTGTTGTAATCGGTCGCGCCCTTACGATGGCTCTGGCGATTCTCCGCGACCTCCTTTCCTCTCCGAATTCGTAAATCAGGTTGGCGAGATCCTTTTCGTCAGCCCGATTTACCACTTGTTCGGCGGTTACCCCGATACGCGGATTCATCCGCATATCCAAGGGTCCATCCGCCTGAAAACTAAAACCTCTGTGCGCCTCGCTCAGTTGCATCGAACTGATGCCGAAATCCGCGAGAATTCCGTCGACGCTTGCCGGTTCGAGCTTGTCGCTGGCTGTCGAGAACTCCTCGTCAATCAGCTCCAGCGTGGGCATATCCTCCCCAAGCTCTTCGGACAGCCTGGCCAGGTTCGCCTTTGCGATTGCCATCGCTTCCGGATCCCGGTCAAAGGCGATCAGCTTGCCACTCCTACCTAACAACCGCGCTATTGCGCTTGAGTGACCAGCCATCCCCAGCGTGGCGTCAACATACGTTCCGCCCGGCTGCACATTCAGATACTGGATCGCATCTTGTAAAAGAACCGGCACATGACGTTCATCCTGACCGACCATGTGCTCCCCCTTGGGGGTTGTTTCTCCGGCCTTATAGGCCAAAGCCTGCCAATGCCTGTTCGTCTTCCGCCGTCAGCGGATTCGAATCCATGTTCTGACGGAAGGCGTCGTGGTTGGTGACTTCTAGGTACGTCTGCATCCCGAAAACCACCACATCGCCCATTACCTTGGCTGACTCCCTCAAAATCTGGGGTAAGAGCAGCCTGCCCTGCGCATCAATCTCTGCCATCTGGCCGTAATAGTTCACCCGGTCAAGAAGCTTCTTCTTCGCAGGATTGAAGTTGGGAATCAGTGCCAACTTCGCTTCAATCTTTTCCCACTCCTGCAGTGGGTAAATCTCGGCCACCCGGCCATCTTTACTGGTGATGTAAAACTGGGTGCCGTACTGCTCATCCACCAGGCGCTTGAAGTCTGCCGGCAGCTTTAGGCGACCTTTTTCGTCCACTCGGGTTGGGTGATTCCCACGAAACATTCCAAAACCCGCCTTACCTTGCTAAAAACGCCCGGCGGCAAAAGCTTGCCGGGAAAAGCCTCACTCGCCTTACGGCCGCAGATCTGGGGATCGCCGCCATTACCGGAACAGGAACAGCATTCCAAAAAGCATCCCAACGCCGTATATCGTGCAGATTGCTCCACCGCGTAGAATTTGATCGCGCATGTTCTTTGCCCCTTTCTCTCGAGTTGAGGTGATAATCGGTCGGAAGTAGCGTTTGCTTGACCACTTTCGACCACTTTCGTCCACATCGTAGCGCACCGAGATGGACTGTCAAAGCGGAAATATCAGTGTTTCCAGGCGTTTAGTGGATGTCTTGTGGAAAACCCTATGGGCGGGGTGTGAAACGGCTTGCGCTACTACTGGTAGTGTTATCTACGAAGAGTCCCTTTTGCCCAACCTACTTGTCAGATCGGGCTTGCGGCGGTAGGAAACTCTGAGCCTCTGGGTGGGCGCGTTCTTTCAGTCGGTCAATAACTTCCCGTGCGCGAAGGCGTTTGCGTACGTCATAGAGGAGGTAAGCGACCACGGCGATATTCACAATGAAGAGCGCCAGCTTGATCCAGGTAACGTGACGGACAACCTCAAACATCTCCCACGGAAGGAAAGACGCAGTCACGATAATCGTGAGGTATTCGGCCCAGGTTTTTTCGAGCAGCAAGCCCACGCCTTCCACCACATCCACCGTGGCGTAAGAGAAGATCGCGGTACTGATCATGCGCAGCCGGTGGTCGTTGAGAAGCGCGACCTTGTCGAGCACCATGTTGACGAAGCGGCTCTCAGGATCGAAATTGAGTTCGGCGAGGAGACGGGAGAAGAGATCGACCACATCCTTGTGGAGCAGGCGAACTGCCCCTATGCCTACCAGCACGAAGACAACAGCCTTCAACAGCTTCACTACGCCAATCACAACCAGCCAGCGGTTATGGTGGTGATGAACTGCCCGATCGGTTTCGCTCTGCAACGCTGGACTATGCATCTTCCCCGGAAGAATCCTTGCTGCCCCCTTTGCCGGGGGTTACCACTGCATATACGGTAGCTCACGAGTGGATTTCCGCATAGTTTTGACTTCTATTTCGTTGGAAAGGCAATCATGGGACTTTTGATATTGATCTTCCTCGCGTTAGTTGCCGGTTGCGGGTTGAGCGTGCAAGCCGGTGTAAACGCGCGGCTTGGTGCGGATACAGGTCAACCCGTTTGGGCTACGCTTTCCTCTTTTTTCCTGGGCTTTCTTTTCTTGCTGCCGTTCACTTTGCTGCCCCGTCCGGCGTGGCCCGCGCTCGCACATCTGGGAACCCTGCGCTGGTGGACGTGGACGGGTGGATTGATCGGTGCAGCTTACGTGCTCAGCACAATCGTTATTGCTCCTCGCCTGGGAGCCACCGTGTTTTTTTCGATTGTGATCGCGGGCCAAATCATCATGGCGGTGATTCTGGACAACTACGGCTGGCTGGATTTTCCGCGTCATGCGATGAACCCAATGCGTTTCGTCGGAGCAGCGCTCATGATCGCGGGCGTTTTCATCGTTCGCCGCTTCTAATGACGGTAGCGGGAACCAACCGCAGAACCGCCAGCAGGCTTAGGTGGCAATGAAGCATATTTTTCGAACAATTCAGTGGGTCCCGTATCCGGCGGCCGGGGTATTCCGGTTCTTCGCAGATCCGAGGAATCTTCCGCTTCTGACGCCGGCCTGGCAACAAGCGCGCGTTGAGGATATGAACCTTCTACCTCCACCGAATCCGGAGCAAGACCCCGCCAGGACCCACACCGCCGGAGCGGGCTCACGGATCACCATCAGCTTTCGCGCAGTGCCGATGCTACCCATACGAATGAAATGGGATGCGATCATCGTCGACTTCGAATGGAATCGCACTTTTGCGGACGAGCAACGGCCTCGCGGCCCTTTCCGATACTGGCATCACCGACACACCGTCACAGAACTGTTTATTGGAAAAATGAAGGGATCGCAGATCGAAGATGAGCTCGAATACGAACTGCCGTTTGGGTTACTCGGAGACATCGCGGACAAGCTGGTTATTGCCAGGCAGATCCAGCACATCTTCGCACATCGACAGCAGCGATTATTAGAACTGCTCAGTAGGGAGGGTTCTCCCGCTTAGCGCACAGGCGCGCTTACGTGCTTCGCAATCACCCGCTCGAGGTATGGCTTCAACTTTTCGAGTGCGGCTTCCGCGCTCAAGCCATGGCGAATGCGCAACTGCTCGACCTTGCCGTGTTCGATGAACTGGTCTGGCCAACCGATGCGCACAACGGGCACATCCAGTTGCATTTCGTTCAACGCCTCCATGACGGAACTGCCGAAGCCTCCCATGAGTACATGATCCTCAAAGGTGACGATTGCGGCCACTTTTTTGGCGTACGTGGTAAGCACCCCGCGGTCGAGGGGCTTGACGAACCGAGGATTGACCACCGCCGCAGAAAACCCCTTGAGATCGAGAGCCTGTGCCAATTCCTTCGCCATTGGAAGCATGCCGCCGAGACCGAATATCGCAACGTCTTCACCGTCGGAAATAACTTCAGCTTTTCCGATTTCCAGTGCCTCGGGCTTCTCTTTCGTATCCACTCCGGGGCCAATGCCGCGGGGATAGCGAATTGCGCAAGGGCCGCTCTGCAGTGAAGCGGTGTACATCATATCCGCAAGTTCATCCTCATCCTTCGGATCCATGTGGATCATGTTGGGAATGCCCCGGAGGTAGGAAATGTCGAATAAGCCGTGGTGTGTTGCGCCGTCATCGCCCGAAAGCCCGCCGCGATCCATGCAGAAGACTACGGGCAGGTTCTGCAGGCAGACATCGTGGACAATAGGATCGAATGCGCGTTGGAGAAATGTTGAATAGATCGCGCAAAAGGGCTTGAATCCCTTCGTGGCCATTCCCGCCGCGAAAATGACGGCATGTTCCTCCGCAATCCCAACGTCAAAGTAACGCTTGGGATGATGCGGCCGGAAAAGATCGAGGCCAGTACCGTTCGGCATGGCGGCCGTAATGGCAACGATTTTTTCATCGTCATTTGCCAGCTTAACGAGCGTTTCCGCGAAGACCTCTGAATATGTCCTTTGACCTGCGGGCTTCGTTTCGCCTGTCTCAGGATCATAGGGCCCGAGCCCGTGAAACTTCTTCTGCTTATCCATCGCGGGCTGGAAACCGCGCCCTTTTTGCGTAATGGCATGCAGCAGAACCGGCCGGTCCTGTGTTTTCAGAAACTTGAGCGTTTCGATCATCAGCCCGACGTTGTGACCGTCCAGTGGGCCGTAGTACGTCAATCCGAACTCCTCGAATAACATCGAGGGCCATAGCATGCCTTTCGCAGCTTCCTCCGCTTTGCGAACAACATTTACGGCCGTCTGACCGGCGAATTTCTGAAGCAGCTTTCCCGCACTTTCGTGCAAATATTTATACCGATCGTTGGTCACGATTTTGTGCAGATAATTCGCTATGGATCCGACATTGCGGTCGATTGACCATTCGTTGTCGTTCAGAATCACGATGAAGCGCTTTGTGGAATCGCCGATGTTGTTCAGCGCTTCGTAAGAGATGCCGTTCGTGAAAGCGGCATCTCCGGAAAAAGCGATGATGTGCTCACTGCCACCAGCGAGATCCCTGGCCACGGCCATGCCAAGCGCGGCGGAAAGTGCGGTGCCCGCGTGCCCGGCGCCAAAAGCGTCGTGAGTGCTCTCCGCGCGCATCATAAAGCCGTTTAGTCCACCCGGCTGTCGGATGGTGTCGAATTGCGCCCGGCGTCCCGTAAGCAGCTTATGTATATAGGTTTGATGGCTGACATCGAAGACAAACTTATCCGTGGGCGTGTCGAAGACATAGTGCATGGCCAGCGTCAGTTCTACGACGCCCAGATTTGGACCGAGGTGTCCACCCGTCTTCGATAGGATGCGAATCATCCGCTCGCGTATCTCTTGCGCGAGGGTCTCCAACTGCGGAATCGTCAGGGTTTTGATGTCGGCGGGCGAATTGATCTGATCGAGTAGATTTGCCATTCGTAGGACCGTTTTGACGGCTCAGTGAATCCTTTGACGCTCTTTCCACGGGGACCGAACAAGATCTCTTGGATGAGATCCTTAGCCGTTGAGTATATCAAGTAAGACTTCAGCCGCGGATTTTGAGTCGATTCCTCTTTTGCGAGGATCACAGTCGGCAAACCCGAGGGTTTCCGAAGCCGGGGGTCTGTAAGCCGAGGTCCGTATGCGAGTTCCGTGACGGGAATATCAAAAGTTGACTGGAAAGCCCGGCATAAGTGCCAACATCAATCTTGCAAGGCAGCGGCAACAACGCCAGACTCGGATCCGGAGCCGAATTCCCCTTCCCACTGAGCCACTACTGCGCTGGCGAGGCAGTTTCCTACGACATTTATGGTGGTTCGGCCCATATCCATAACCGCATCAATGCCAAGCAGCAGAAAAATGGGTTCGAGAGAGAGATGGAAAGTCGCAGCGGACGCCATAAGCATTACGACTCCAGCGCGGGGAACGCCCGCAAGTCCTTTGCTGGTAAGCATTAGTGTGGCGACCATCATCAATTGGGTCTTCCAGCCTATGTGGATTCCGGCCGCCTGGGCGACAAATATCGATCCCACCGAAAGGTAGACAGATGTGCCATCCATGTTGAAGCTGTACCCTGCCGGAATGACGAAGCTGACGATCCTCCTGGGGACGCCGAGGGCTTCCATCGCTTCCATGGCGCGGGGCAACGCTGCCTCCGAGGTGCTGGTGGAAAACGCAATGGTTGCAGGCTCGGCTACAGCGCGCAGAAAGCGGCGAACCGGCAATCGGGCAAGAGCCGCGACCGGGAACATTACGAGAACCGCAAATGCGATCAAGGCCACGTAGTAAGTAACTAACAGCTTGCCCAGGTTGAACATTACGGCCACGCCCGCGTGCCCAACGGCGTACGCCAGGGCCGCGCCCACGCCAATGGGCGCGGCATACATGACTATGTTGGTGAACTGGAACATTGTTTCCGTGAGCGACTCGGCAACCGATAGCAATGGAGCTCGATTTTTCTCGGGTAACCGGCCAAGCGCAAGACCGAAGATCAAAGCAAATACAGCTACCTGCAATACCTGATTTTCGGCGACGGACTTCGCAATATTTTCCGGGAAGATATGCGACAGGAATTGCTCGAGGCTTCCTGCTTCCTGGGTCTGTGGCAAGGATTGACTGCCGGCTGCAATAGTTTGCGAGGGAATCACCAACCCGACGCCCGCCTTGCTTAGATTGATCGCTGCAAGCCCGATGAAGAGTGCCGCGGTAGTAAGCACCTCGAAATAAACGAGCGACTTAAGACCTAATCGTCCAATGCCGCCGGAATTTTCTCCAGTGCCTCCATGCCGAGCCACACCTGTGATGAGCGATCCCAGAATCAATGGCGCGACGATGGTCTTGACCAATCGAAGAAAGATGTCGCTGAGCACCTTCAGGTGGACTGCCTGTGCTGGGGCATCCACACCAAGTTCGACACCGGCCAACATTGCCCAGAAAATCCACTGGGTCAACGAGCGCCGCTTAACCGAGTACCACGCCAGGCTAAGGATGGCGGCGACCCTCAGGCCCATGGGAAGCTGGTGCATCGGAGCGTGACCGACCATGGTCAGGAATACGCCAGCTGCATAAAGGACGATCCCCACAATTGCGTAGGCCTTCGCCGCTTTGTTCGAGTTCTTCCCTCGAATGAATTCGCCCGTTCTCAAGTCGATGTCCTTGTTCTTCTTCTTTTCACACAGCCTTCAGCCTATCCGATGAACGCGCGCGCCCCTGCGGAAATCACGAATATCTTCAGCGAGATAGCCCGTTTCAATCTTTTATCCTTCCGCCGGTTAAGGATATCTCGAATAAAAAAAGTAAGCCGGATCCCTTCCCATAGACGTTCGAGTGGTATATGCTACGTTCACATAGACGCTCGAGTGGAGAGACCCATG
Source organism: uncultured Acidobacteriaceae bacterium (assembly GCA_963797255.1). GTDB lineage: Bacteria > Acidobacteriota > Terriglobia > Terriglobales > Acidobacteriaceae > JANXZS01. Next base: position 342,918 of record CAWCOV010000030.1, on the reverse strand, counting down.
GCGGTGAAGAAACAAGCAAACGGAGAGATGGTTCAGGGAACCCTGGACATGCTGATCTTGCGGACACTGATGATGGGCGCGGCCCATGGGCACACCATCGCCCACGTGATTGAGCACACGTCGGAGCAGGTTCTGGAAGTGGAACAAGGCTCGCTTTATCCAGCACTGCATCGACTGGAAGATCGAGGGTGGGTCGCCTCGTACTGGGGCATCAGCGAAAACAACCGTAAAGCAAAGTTTTACAAACTGACGGCGGCAGGGAAGAAGCATTTGACCGCCGAGACAGACCGTTGGCACCAGGTAGTCACAGCCATTGGCCGCATTCTGGACCCGGCTACCGAGCAGTAGAGGAGATCAAGATGAGCCTTGGACGATTCTTCAGAAGATCGCAGGAAGACGCTGACCTGGCACATGAAGTTGAAGCGCATCTGGCCCACGAAATTGACAACAACCTCGCGCGTGGTTTGCCCCGGGACGAGGCGCGCCGCCAGGCTTATGTGAAACTCGGCAATCCTCGCCGCATTCGCGAAACGGTGTGGGAAACAAACCGTGTAGAGTGGGCCGAAAATATCTGGCGCGACATTCGCCACTCCGCAAGAACACTCGCGCGCGCACCAGGTTTCACTCTCGTTGCCGTCGTGGTCATGGCGCTTGGGATCGGTGCAAATACCGCACTCTTTACAGTCGTCCGATCCGTACTTCTAAAGCCGCTGCCTTTCTCTGATCCGGATCGACTGATTGAACTTTATGAGCAGAGTCCTGATGGAAAGGTTCCATATAGCTGGGTGGCATTCGGTATGTATGACGAATGGAGAAAGCAGGCACCCAGCATTGAACAAATGGCGATCTTCGGAGGCGACAGCGTAAACCTATCCGGCACCGGCGGTCAATTACCGGAAAAGCTTCACACCGGGGTGTGCTCGTGGAATCTTTTTTCCATGCTTGGAGTGGCGCCGCAAACTGGGCGATTGTTTGCTGAGCCAGATGATCGAACGGAGGCCGCAGCAACTGTAGTTTTATCGTACGGACTTTGGCAGCGCAGATACGGCGGCGACCCAAAGATTGCCGGGAAAACGATTCTGCTCAACGCTAAGCCATACACAGTGATTGGAGTGCTGCCCGCCGGGTACGCATATCCGGACTCGCGGATACAACTGTGGACTGCTGCCCGCCACGATACTCGAGTAGAGGAAATGCGTGCTGTCGACCGGCATGGATTCAGAGTCGTGGCTCGACTTCGACCAGGCGCAACGATGGCGCAGGCGCTGAGTGAAGTGGATACGGTAGAAAAGCGCGTCCACATGGAATCCGCAAATCCCTCCGTCGGAAATGCTGCAAGTGCGCGAACGCTGCAGGATGGACTGGTACATGAGTATCGAACTCCGCTCTATGCGTTACTTGCTGCCACCAGTTGTGTGCTACTCATCGCTTGTTTGAACGTGGCGAACCTGCTCGTTGCCCGCTCCGCTTCGCGTCGCAAAGAGTTATCAATTCGCGCAGCGTTGGGTGGCAGTCGTTGGAGATTGATTCAGGAGCAAGTCACGGAGAGTTCCCTGCTCGCGATTACGGGCGGCGTTGTCGGGCTTCTGCTTGCATGGGCCGGTGTGGTTTGGCTCGTTCATGCGAGGCCGGATCTTTCCTATGTAAGCACAATCCATATGGACGGTGTGGTGATTGTGTTTGGGATAGAAATGGTAGCGCTAAGCGGAATTCTCGCCGGTCTTATTCCGTCGCTTTCACTCATGCGCCGCTCCCTGCTGGATTCCATGCAGGAGTCGACACGCGCCAACAGTGCGGGCCTTGGACGCGCCCGCTCACGGAAAGCGTTATTGGTTGCTGAAGTGGGCTTGACGGTAGTTCTGCTGACGAGCGCGGGACTCCTGCTGAAAAGCTATCAGCGCTTGCGAACAATCGACATCGGGTGCGCAATTGACAACGTGCTCACGATGAACTTCTCACTGCCCGATGCGCGATATAAAAAACCGGAACAGGTCACAGCTTTTTACGAAACATTTTTGCCACGCCTGCGTGCGATTCCAGGGGTTAAAGCCGCGGGTATTGCGAGCGTGTTGCCGGGACAGGGATATTACAGCGATGGTCATTTTACAGTTGCGGAACATCCGCCCATTGCGAAGAGCACTATGCAATTCGCGATGATCCGAGGAGCAGATCCCGAATATTTCAAAGCTCTTCAAATTCCTCTTTTGAAGGGGCGCTACGTTGAGAGCCGCGAGCGATTGGACAACGTGCGCTCAGTGATCGTGAGCAAGTCCTTCGTGCAAAAATATTTCCCCAACGAAGAAGCTCTGGGTAAGCACATCAAGGTTAGTTTTCTCGAAAAAAATCCTAATGAAGGATTCGAAATTGTCGGTATTGTGGGCGATACACGGTGGGAACTGACCTCACCCGCGGATGCGGTTATGTATTTTCCACTGCTATCAGGGGAGTGGACTCAGGTTTCGATTGGCGTTCGCTCAGACAAGGATGTCACGAGCCTCTCGCTTCCTATTCAGAAATTGCTTTCCCAGATTGATCCCGATCTTCCCATCTCGGATGTCTTGACGATGGAACAATCCATGGGAAAGTCCACGCTCGATGCCAGCTTTAATTCCTTTATGGTGCTCGCCTTCGCAATCATCGGATTGCTGCTCGCCGCAGTGGGACTTTATGGCGTGCTCTCCTATCTGGTGACACAGAGAACAAACGAGATTGGCATTCGAATCGCACTGGGTTCGGAACGCGGGCAGGTGTTGCGGATCATGATGCTGGACGGATTGCGTCCCGCATGGATCGGATTGCTCCTTGGATTAGTGGGCAGCGGATTCGTTGTTCAATTGATTCGCAACATGCTGTTTGGTACGAGCCCGCTGGATTGGCCCGTCTTCGCAGAAGTCGCTCTGTTGCTATTTGCAGTGGCTCTCGTTGCATGCGCCGTTCCAGCATGGAGAGCATCCCGTTTAGATCCGATGCAAGCTCTCAGAGCGGAATAGCGAGATAGAAATGCCCGGGCAGAATCGACGAATTCAGCCCGGGCATGTGCTTAGCTCTTTTCTAGGCGGCAGCAATGCGACGCACGAGATCGTTCTGTTCGTTCTGATTTTCCGCGCCGATGGTGAACGCATCCAATACACCCGTACCGAGCGCGTAGTGGATCGCTTCGCTCTGACGGCTGCGCATCGCGCCCTGGCCAAGAATCTTCATTCCGACAATCGCTTTTCCAGATGCACGCATTTGCTTGACCACGCTCACCACCGTGTCGGCATCAGCGTCCATGTGCGCTCCTACTGGATTCAGGCGAACGAGATCTAGTTCCACCCAGGGCGAAGCAGCGGCGGCACGGAGCGCCCCGATGGAGTGGCACGAGACACCATGAGCACGAATTGTTCCTTTCTGCTTAGCCTCAGAAAGAACATCCATCACTCCCCGGTAGCGCGTGGTCCAGTCGTCCTCCGTTACGCAGTGAATCAGTACGATGTCTATGTAGTCTGTTCCAAGTTCCTTGCGAAAACGATCCAGGTCCTGCCGCACAGCGGCCGGATCGCGATCATCCGTCTTGGTCATCACGGTGACCTTGTCGCGCGGTACGTGCTTTAACGCGGTTGCCACGTAGGGATGGCTACCGTAAGAATCAGCGGTATCAAAAAAGCGCAAACCGTTTTCGTTGTAGCCCTCAATCAGCAGACGGGAAAACTTATCCATGCCGAGTCTCGTTTGATTTGAGCCTCCACCAAAGCCGACTGTCCCCGAACCCATGGCCAAGCGACTAGTGCGTATCCCCGTGTGGCCGAGGACGACGTCATCGTGCGCCTGGTACTTGGTTGTCAGCGCGGGAAGGTCGAACGGCTTAGCGTGTGCGACGCGATGAGCAAGCCATGCGCTACTGACTCCAGCAGCAGCGCGACGAAGAAATTCTCTTCGCTGCATATGGTTTCTCCTCCGAATTGGCGGACGAACGCAATCAGAATACTCGACTTCGATCGTAGGTGACACGCATTTGCACACCTTAGTTGGCATGTCGCAAAAGCAGCGTGTGACGATCTGAACAAGAGTATTCAGCCCGAAAGCACTTAAATATCGCTTCTTCATAGCGTTGAAAAATGAAACGGATGTAATCCACTTCTCACTATTGACAAAAGAAGTTTCACGTCGCTGCTTCTTTGGGACCTTCCGAATGGATTGCTGATTCTTTAGCTCACTCGCAGTCTGCGCCAAGGTCTCCTGATTCTGCCGTCCCCGAAGTACACGGTTATCGGGCTAACTCGGGCCCATCGATCTCGTTCAATTCGGGAAAAGAAGCGGTCTGGATAGAGATCCTTTCTTCTCCCAGTCGTTCACGTCTCCTTGCGGTTCTCATTAACCGCCCGGGCACGAGCCCCCATGTCTTTTTCTCGATGGAGGAAGTGCCTTTCTGGAGCAAAACCTGATCAAGTGCATGCGAAAGGAAATTATGGCTGACCAGAAATTTGATCTCGACGTTTTCCGCGATCTTCTTGAAGGTGCCGGAACCATCGGACAGGTCGCTGCGGATGAACAAGTCTTCACCGCAATCTACAACGCATTTCGCGCAGGCGATGCGAAGGAATTTCAAGCCTATCTCACCCGATTGCAGCTAATAAAAAGATGCGGCTTTATTTGCGAGTGGATTCGCAGTAAAGAATGCATTTTTCTTTGCCTGGAACTCTGCGGGCCGCCGCGGCCCATTGACAAACCTGACCCGCGACTCCTCGCCGAAACGATCGTGAAGATGACGTCGGACCCCGCGATCTGCGAACAACTTTCGCAGATCATTCAGAAACGCGATGCCGATGGCTTCAAAAGGATTGTGACCCAGTTCAATCTTGGCCCCATCTGTCACCTCTTCTGCCATTGGTTATGCGTTGTGTATTACCGCCTCATCTGCAAATTCGTTTGCAGCACGGTGGTCATCGATCGCCCGAACTACGCAGTGGAATTGCAGGCGGCAGGGCGGGCCTTGCAGCAGCTTCTGGAGCATCAGGACGCATTCGATCAGGCAGTCGCCTCTTCGAGCGCGGGCGATGCTGAAAAACTTGGGGCTGCGATTCGCGGAGCGGGCATCATCGAGTACTGCTATCTGATCTGCGAATGGTTCTGCAGCTGGCGTTGTGTGCTCGCCTGCTCAATCGTCTGCCGAAAGGTTGCGGGAATTCCAGCTGCCGCGGAATTGCACGAGGCATTCCTGTTTGCTCAGGCGGTAGGCCACCTCGCGCAAAATCCCACCGTCATGCAACAGGTCAGCAATGCCGTTGGCGCTGGAGATGGAGCCGCCTTCACCCGGCAAATCACAGAGTTGAAGCTCACACCGTATTGCATGCAGCTTTGCCACTGGATTTGCTCGCTGCGTTGCGCGCGCTTCTGCAGGCTTGTCTGCCCGCCCATATTCAATCATCCATGGTTCACCCACGTAGGCGATTTTGGAATTTTGGCGGACATCGATCCCGGAACCGGCCTTACGAATAAGGCGCAGGCAAGTCACGGAGGTCCAAATTATGGCTTCTTCAGTTGCCTCAGCCTGCGCGGCTTCTGCCCCAAGTATGATCCCGCGCATCCGGCGGAGCAGATGGCTTACAGATTCCTGTTCCAGCCATCAGGTGGCGCCGCCACTCCAATCACAGGCGGGTTCGTGTGCGAAGTATTGGTCGGCACTCGATACACGTTGTGGAATGGCAATGCCTTCTCCCTGCAATCCGTCCGCATTCGCGGGACGGGAACCACTTCGCCGACACCTCCAGTCGGGCCTCCGGGGCCAACCCCGCCAGATCACTACATTGTTCCAGACGCGGAGGGCTGGGTCACCGTGGATGCGATGGCCCTGGACGATGGCTTCAACGGGTGGTTGATGGGCTTCTCTTCGGCTGTTCCATTCCCCGGCGGCGATCCTGCTCCCGGAGTTTCGGCTGGCCAGCCAGTACCGCTCGGCAGCCAGAAGAATGGCACCGACGCTGCGATCATCTTCCAAGCGACTCGCGTAAGCACGCTGACAGCAGTGAATGGCGGTGCCGCACCTGACTACTCAAACTCGCTCAACAAGATTCATATCAACAACTGGAATGAAGTGAACCTGATCGATCTGCTGGAATTCGCCGGTCCCGGCAGTTGCTCACCGCTCTCCAGCGACCTTCACATTCTGTACACCACCGATCATGAGTTGCTTGCGGATTGGAGCATCGACATGGTCACAGCAGCCACGGTAAGTCCGACACCAGTCTTTCCCAGTGGAGTTGGTCCACGTGGAGCGGCAGGGTCGGATTTCCACAACATCTCCACCTGGCCAACCTGTTCCTACCTCGTCCGGTTGCACACTCGGCGTTCGCTCACAACCGGCCTGATAGACGACGGCGACAAGTGGAACTTCAAGACGTTCTGCATCGGCAGGCCGAACGGGAGACCACCGATTAACCGACCACCCATCGCTTAAGACCTCCTCTGGTGGGGAGACGCACCACCAACTATCGGCAGAGATTCGCCAGAAATTCCGGCGGATCTCTGGCCGGTAGTTTTCTGCGTAAAGATCCATCCCTCAAATCTGAATTTTCCTTTGTCTCGGCGAGCCAATTCTCAGGGAAGTTGTTTAGAATCTCCGAACGACGTCTCACAAGGGGTAACAGGGATGAGCAAAGTTCGAGTACTTGTCGGCACGCGCAAGGGAGCCTTTATTCTGACTTCAGATGGAAAGCGCAAGGACTGGACGGTGAGTGGCCCGCACTTTGCCGGATGGGAAATTTATCACCTCAAGGGATCTCCGGCAGACCCGAATCGGATCTATGCGTCGCAGACCAGCGGCTGGTTTGGACAGGTGATGCAGCGCTCAAACGACGGCGGCGAAACCTGGGAGACGGCGGGCAACAAATTTATCTACGACGGCGTTCCAGGAACGCACCAATGGTACGACGGCACGCCACACCCCTGGGAGTTCAAGCGGGTTTGGCATATTGAGCCATCTCTTACCGATCCCGATACGGTGTATGCCGGGATTGAAGATGCTGCGTTGTTCATCTCAAAAGATGGTGCGCAAAATTGGGAGGAGCTCTCAGGCCTGCGAAAACATGGAACCGGCCCTCACTGGCAACCGGGAGCCGGCGGCATGTGCCTGCACACCATCCTCGTCGACCCGTCGAATCCTGAAAGGATCTTCATCGCTATTTCTTCTGCTGGAGCATTTCGCACCGATGACGGTGGGAAAACGTGGAAGCCCATTAACCGTGGATTGAAGTCAGCACATATCCCTGATCCTTTGGCTGAAGTGGGACACTGTGTGCATAGGCTGGCGCTGCACCCTTCGCGGCCTGACACCTTGTTCATGCAGAAACATTGGGACGTTATGCGCAGCAACGACGCTGGTGATTCATGGCAGGAGGTAAGCGGTAATCTTCCGACGGACTTTGGATTCGTGATCGATGTGCACGCCCACGAGCCGGAAACCGTCTACGTTGTCCCGATTAAGAGCGATTCTGAGCACTATCCACTGGATGGAAAGCTGCAGGTGTTTCGCAGCCGTTCCGGCGGAAATGATTGGGAACCACTCACGAACGGGCTTCCGCAAAAGGATTGCTACGTAAACGTTCTTCGGGACGCAATGTCGATCGATTCACTCGACTCATGCGGCGTATATTTCGGCACCACTGGCGGCCAGGTTTACGCATCGGCGGATGCGGGCGACACTTGGAATCCGATCGTTCGGGATCTGCCCGCTGTACTCTCGGTTGAAGTTCAGACACTGCCATGACGCTGAAAAACGTCCAGGTGGAGTTGCCGTACCACCTGCGCACACTGGCAAAAGTTGGGAACCCCGTAGAACTGAGCGTGGAAGCGCCGGTAACCCAAGGCTCTGTGCTGGATGCTCTGGAGCTGAAATACCCCATGTTGAGCGGAACCGTTCGAGACCATGTGACGGGCGTTCGCAGGCCCTTTCTGCGCTTCTTTGCGTGCGGCGAAGACCTGTCGCACGATGCAGCGGACACTCCCCTGCCCGACGCTGTGGCGTCCGGGTCTCAGCCCCTGTTGATCGTCGCTGCGGTCGCCGGCGGATAGGTCGCGATGTCGCGCGCACCCGAAATGCTCTAGCATAGGCTCGAACTCCAATATCCGGGATCGAATGCCTATGAAATACAATTTCTTGCTGATCGCCGCTCTCTTTTCGCTTTCTACCGCCCTGCCCGCTCAGGTTCTGGATCCTCTCGCCTCCCAGACAGCGTCCGATCATTTCACGGACCCTCAGCAGAATCCTGGCCGCGCCTTCCTTTTTGATCTGGAGGCGAAGTTCGCAAAGGCGACAGCGGAAGGAGGCGGTGCCGCCTTTTCTTCGTGGTTCGCGGATGATGCCGTCGCGCTATCCAACGGCAAGGCTCCCGTGACCGGACACGCCGCGATAGCCGCTGGAGCAACTTGGGCGCCTGCCGACTATCAACTCAAGTGGACGCCCCAGGCCGGGCAAATGAACGCTTCGGGAGACATGGGATTTACCTGGGGGCACTACGAGGGTCGCGCCAAGGACCGAAATGGGAACCCGGTTGTGACTACCGGCAGGTACATGACGATCTGGCGGAAGCAGCCCGATGGCAGTTGGAAAGTCGTTCTCGACTCAAGCAACGACGAACCCCCAAACGCCGGTGATTGTTGCAAATTACCCTGATTTGCGCGTACAGGTACCGGCCTTGATTCCTCTGTGGAAATGCCCCAACCTGCTGTGGTAACACGCATTTAAGCACCTACGTGGGATAGCAATAATCCTCGAATACCTCTAAGGTTGCAGCGTGTATTCAGTGCCACCTTGCGACAATGCAACCTGAGGATAAACGGGCCTTTAATGACGCTTGACGCCACACTTTTGCAGCGGGAAGAAGCCGAAAGGCTAAAGGCGCTGCAGCAGTATGAAACCCTCGACAGTCTCCCCGATCCGGCGCTCGATGACATCGCGCGTCTGGCTGCGGATATTTGTCACGCGCCATATGCGTACGTGGGTTTCATTGATGCTAGCCGCATCTGGTTCAAAGCCCGCTTTGGATTCGAAGAACGCGAACGATCACGCGCCACTTCGGCCTGCCAATATACACTGCAGGATCCCAAGCCCCTGTTGATTTCAGATGCTTTTGAGGACATTCGCTTCTCTCCAATTGGCATCACTCTGAATGCACAAATCACCTGTCGGTCTTACATAGGCGCGCCAATCATTTCGCCCTCTGGTCATGTGATCGGAACGCTCGCAGTTCTTTCACCGGAGCCGAATGCATTCACGGGGCAGCAGGCTTCGATGCTTGGAGTGCTGGCCGCGCAAGTGGTGACGAGAATTGAGTTGTATGCCCGCGTGCGGATGCAGGAGCGCGGAGTTCGTGCTCGTCAGCGCATTGAACGGGCGCTTACGGTGGAACGCAACTTCGTATCGGCGGTGCTCGATACCATTAGCGCGCTGGTACTGGTCCTCGACACTGCCGGACGGATCGTCCGCTTCAATCGCGCGTGCGAGAAGATGTCGGGCTACACATTTGGCGAGCTTGTTGGGCGCTCATTTCCTGAGGAACTCTTTCTTGCACAGGAACGCTCATTCGCGATGCAGATGATTGAGGAAGCTCGCGCCGGGAAACTCGTCGGCCAGTATGAGATCCATTGGCTGCCTCGCGCGGGGCGTAAACGGCGCATCGCATGGACGGCGACCCCGCTTACGGATTCGAATGGCGAAGTGAATTTCATCATCACGACAGGCGTGGACATTACAGAGCAACGTGAAGCTGAACTTGCGTTGCGTTCCAGTGAGACGCGCTATCGGCAGCTCGTGGAAGGCAGCCTTGCCATGGTTTGCACCCACGATCTCAGGGGCCGAATCTTGTCGATGAATCCTCACGCCGCGCAAGGGTTGGGCTATAGCGTTGACGAACTTGTCGGAAAGCCAATGTCCGACTTGATTCCGGAAAAACATCGCTCAGAATTCCAGCAATATCTACAGGCAATTCAGGACACGAAAGAAGATAAGGGTCTGCTCTATCTTCGCCGCAAGCACGGCGGCCTTTGCGTCGTTGCATACCGCAACAGATTGATTGAGACGCCGGATGCAGAGCCTTTTGTTCTGGGCCACGGTATTGACATCACGGAGAAGACTGCCGCGGAAGAAAAGCTTCACACCGTGATGCGCCAGCGCGAATCGATTCTCGAATCTGTCGGCGACGGCATCTATGGCATGGACATGGAAGGCAGGCTGACGTTCCTGAATCCCAGCGCGGCTGGGATGCTGGGTTACGAAGTGGACGAAATCATCGGCGGCAATATGCACAAGCTGGTTCAGCACAGCCACGCGGATGGCAGTGTCTATCCGGCAGAAGAATGCCCCGTCGATAAAGGCCTGAACAGCAATATGCCGATTCGCGTTCGCGATGAAGTGTATTGGCGCAAGGATGGCACCTGCTTCCCGGTGGAATACGTGGCCTGCCCACTGGTTGATGAGGGGCGCACTACCGGTATCGTTGTCGCATTCCAGGACGTGACGGAGCGACGTCGCCTGGATCGCATGAAGGACGAATTTATTTCGACCGTGAGCCACGAGCTTCGCACTCCGCTCACTTCCCTGCGTGCGTCGCTGGGCTTGATAGCCGGAGGAGTACTCGACGGTCGACCGGAAAAGACGGCGCAGATGCTTGATCTTGCGGTCGGCAATTGTGACCGATTAGCGCGCTTGGTGAACGACATTCTCGACTTCGAGAGAATTGGCAGCGGGCGCCTGCAATTGAGCTGCGCATCCCATCCCGCGGGCGAATTACTGCATCGCGCGGCGGAAGTCATGCAGGCGAGCGCCAGCAAAGCGGGAGTTCGCTTCAATATCGAATCCGACGCGGTGAACGTGTGGGCGGATAGCGATCGCGTACTTCAAACGTTGACTAACCTAATCGGAAACTCGATCAAGTTCTCGTCCCACGGCAGTGAGATTCGGTTACGGGCGCACCAAAACGGCGGCCAGATGATTCGCATGGAAGTGCACGACGAGGGCCGCGGCATTCCCGCGGATAAACTCGAGATTATTTTCGAGCGATTCCAGCAGGTGGATGCCTCTGACTCCCGCGCCATGGGTGGTACCGGCCTTGGGCTCGCTATCTGCCGCAGCATTGTGAAAGAACACGGCGGCGAAATATGGGCGGAAAGTCTCGCCGAGAAGGGCAGTTCTTTTTACTTCACGCTTCCTGCGGAAGATCCCTTCAAGTCCGGCCTCGCCTAACCCGGCGACTCTGCAAAATCCAACACCCTTAATTTTTCGTGCAGCCTCGGCCGATCGTTCTGAATCTGATGGGGAGACGAGAGCCTCTCGCGGCGCTTCGCCGCGGCGAAATTCCATCCAATTTAGAAAAATCAAACGAGGGAATTATGTCCAAGCCAACATATCGTGCAGTCGAAGTCGTGCAGGCAAATGGGCCCCTACAACTCGTGGATCGTGAAATTCAGGAACCGGGGCCGGGCCAGGTCCGCATACGCATCCATGCGTGCGGCGTGTGCCACAGCGACTCCGTTACAGTCCAGGGTCTATTTCCAGGAATTCAATACCCTCGCGTGCCGGGGCACGAAATCGCAGGAGTCATTGACGCTCTAGGCGCAGGCGTCCCTCAGTGGCAGGTGGGTCAGCGTGTTGGAGTGGGATGGTTCGGCGGCAACTGCGGATATTGCGAGTCTTGCCGCCGTGGGGACTTCATCACTTGTAAGATCGGACCCGTTCCTGGCATTCAATATGACGGTGGATACGCAGATTACACGATTGTTCCCTACTCTGCGCTGGCGCTTATTCCAGACGAGCTTTCAGACGTGGAAGCAGGACCGCTGATGTGTGCCGGCATTACCACGTACAACGCGTTAAGGAATAGCGGCGCGCGAGCAGGGGATGTGGTCGCGATTCACGGGATCGGCGGTCTTGGGCACCTCGGTGTGCAATTTGCCGCAAAGATGGGCTTTCGTACGGTAGCCGTTGCACGCGGGGCGGACAAGGCTGATCTCGCGAAAGAATTGGGAGCACACGATTACATTGACACGACCACTCAGGACGCGGTCGCAGAATTGAATAAACTAGGCGGGGCTCGAGTTATCCTCGCCACCGTCACCAGTTCCAAAGCGATCGGTACACTTCTCCCCGGCCTCAGCGTAGGCGGAAAATTGATCCTCATCGGCGTTTCGGCGGATCCGCTAGAAGTAAGTACCTTAAATATCATCCTGAAACACCAATCGATCCAAGGTTGGCCATCCGGAACATCGAAAGACAGCGAAGACACCATGGCGTTCAGCGTGCTCACCGGCGTTCGCCCCATGATCGAGGAGTATCCGCTGGAGAAAGCGGCGGAAGCTTATGAGCGCATGATGAGCGGGGACGCGCGCTTCCGCGTAGTGCTAAAGATGAAGCAGAATTAACGGAAACACGACCTTTTCTGATCGAAGCGGCTGCGGAAGAATGAATCGAATCAACAGTTCGCAGTCGCTTTCGCTTCCCCGATGATCGAGCGTGTAACTTTTCTCACCTTTCGGACTCTAATGTCGCAGCGGATGATTTCCTCTCTCATCTGTTGGAGACCAAGAGTATGTCGTTCCTGTCACATAGATTCTTCACCATCGCGATTCCCCTTATCTTTTCTGCAGCCATGATCGCGTGTAACCCTGCCGGCGCCGCGCGCACCGGGGCACTTCCTGATCCAGTCATCGATGTTCAAAAGACTGCTGTTCCGCAAAAAGCCGTCTTCGCTGGCGGCTGCTTCTGGGGAGTTCAGGCGGTCTTCGAACACGTCAAGGGTGTGACGTCAGTCGAAGCAGGGTATGCGGGAGGCGAGCACAGTACGGCTGAGTACGAGGTGGTGAGCAGCGGCACCACGGGGCATGCCGAATCTGTCAGCGTGACGTTTGACTCGTCGCAAATTACCTACGGACAGTTGTTGAAGGTATTTTTCTCAGTAGCCCACGATCCCACGGAACTGAATCGTCAAGGTCCCGACGTGGGGACACAATACCGGTCCGCGATCTTCTACGCGAACGATGAGCAGAAGCGAGCGGCTGAGGCTTACATCGCGGAACTGAATAAGGACAAGGCTTTCTCCAGTCCCATCATCACCCAAGTGTCGGCACTGAAGGGATTCTATGCGGCCGAGGCATATCACCAGGACTATGCTCTGCACAATCCGGACAACCCATATATCTTCCTGAACGACAGGCCGAAAGTGGTCGCTCTTAAGAAAGAGTTTCCCACGCTATACACGCCGTACAAGGGAAGCTAAGGCAGCTACCCTTCGTCGGCCTCGCGCAGTTTGGCGATGATCGTGAAGTCTTCCAGCGTCGTGGTGTCTCCTCGAATCTCGCCGTGGGTCGCGAGTTCACGCAATAGACGCCGCATAATCTTGCCGCTGCGCGTTTTGGGGAGAGCATCGGTGAAGCGAAGATCGTCGGGCCGCGCCAATGAGCCAATCTCCTTCGCGACCCACTTGCGCAACTCATCCTTTAGCTCTTCGGAGGGTTGATTCCCGGATTCGAGAGTGACGAAAGCGGAAATTGCCTGGCCCTTCAATTCATCCGGTCGCCCCACAACTGCTGCTTCGGCTACCTTAGGATGGGCCACGAGTGCGGATTCCACTTCCATGGTGCCAAGCCGATGGCCGGACACATTGATTACGTCGTCCACACGGCCCATCAACCAGTAGTAACCATCCTCGTCCATGCGCGCGCCATCGCCCGTGAAGTAGGAACCCTTTATGTCGCTCCAATATGCCTGAACGTAGCGATCCGGATCGTTGTAGATCGTTCGTGCCATAGATGGCCAGGGTTTGCGTATCACCAGCAAACCACCGCTTCCCGCCGGGACAGGGTCCCCTTCTTTTGTAACAACCTCAGGCACAATACCGGGAAACGGTCGCGTCGCCGAACCGGGCTTGGTAGGAATAGCACCAGGAATCGGACAAAGCATCATCGCGCCGGTCTCTGTTTGCCACCAGGTGTCAACGATTGGGCAGCGATCTTTTCCAATCTTCTCGCGATACCACATCCACGCTTCCGGATTGATCGGTTCGCCTACGGTTCCCAATAATCGAAGGCTTTCCAGTTTGTGCTGTTCGGGATATTGATCGCCCCATTTAATAAATGCGCGAATTGCGGTAGGTGCCGTGTAGAAGATAGTGACCTTGTGATCGTCGATGATTTTCCAGAAGCGATCAGGCCCGGGAAAATTTGGTGCACCCTCATACATCACGGAGGTAACACCGTTTTGGAGAATCCCGTAGACCACGTAGGAGTGGCCGGTCACCCAACCAATGTCCGCTGTGCACCAATAAATATCGTCATCCTTGAGATCGAAGACCAGCTTGCTGGTGAGATACGTTTGCACCGAGTATCCGCCGGTCGTATGAACAAGACCCTTTGGTTTGCCTGTAGTTCCGGATGTGTAGAGGATGTACAGCGGATCCTCAGCATCCATTGGCTCCGCAGGACATTCAGGCGATGCTGTCTCCATCAACTCGTGCCACCAGACATCTCGTCCCGGCTGCATGTTGACTGGTGAGCCTGACCGTTTATACACAACCACCTTTTCTACCGATGGCGTGTTTGCCACCGCTTCGTCCACAACCTGCTTGAGTTTGACCTCAGTGCCGCGCCGATACGACGTGTCCTGCGTAATGACTGCGACGCATTCCGCGTCGTTAATGCGGTCCACCAGCGCGTTCGCAGCAAAGCCACCAAAGATTACAGAATGCACCGCACCGATACGTGCGCATGCCAGTAGCGCGATAGCCAGTTCCGGAGTCATGCCCATGTAGACGGCCACGCGGTCGCCCTTGCGAATTCCGAGGGACTTCAACACATTCGCGAATTTCTGAACTTCAACATGCAATTCTCCGAATGTGAGTTTGCGAACCTCACCTGGCTCGCCCTCCCAGAGAATCGCGACTTTATCTTTGCGGGCTCCCAGTGCGTGCCGATCAACGGAGTTGTAGCAAAGGTTCAGCTTGCCACCAACAAACCACTTCGCCCACGGTAGATTCCAATCCAAGACCTTTGTCCATGGCTCAAACCAATGCAGTTCCTTTGCGATACCAGCCCAGAAGGCTTCAGGATCCGCGATGGACCGCTCATACATTTCCTCATATTCGGCG
Source organism: uncultured Acidobacteriaceae bacterium (assembly GCA_963797255.1). Classification (GTDB taxonomy): domain Bacteria; phylum Acidobacteriota; class Terriglobia; order Terriglobales; family Acidobacteriaceae; genus JANXZS01. The sequence continues at coordinate 327,805 of CAWCOV010000030.1, read as the reverse complement.
AGAGACTTTACATGGGCCTTTTCCGCAAACGCTTCCGGTACCGGAAAAACACGGTTTTCCCGGAGGGTGGAATCCAGATTTACATTCGTCGTCGACGACGCCATCAATTTTTTCTAACCTCTCTCGCCTGGGTAAACGCTTGGGACAAATAAGGAAGTTGGACACAATTTGCGTGCAAAATCTCCGGTCGATTTTCGACGACCGTGTCACTCACAGTAATTCGTTGCACGGAGGAAGGGCAAGTTGGAGACGTTAGTCGTTGAATTCGTCCCAGATACGGTAGTCCTTCGTTTCCGGTAACCATATCAAGCCCACGAAGAATGTGATCGTTGCAATGGCGATCGGCCATACCAGCCCCATATACCTTGCGTTGACGTCGCCGGGATGATTCGCCAGCCACCATGCCGCTAACCAGGTTGCGACCAGTGGAGTAAGCCCGCCAAATTCACCATTTCCCAGGTGATACGGAATGGACATCGAAGTGTAGCGTACTCGCGCTGGAAACAACTCAACCAGCAGCGCCGCAATCGGCCCATAGACCATCGTTACGTAGATGACCTGGATGAAGATCAGAAGAACCATCATCGGCTGATCGACGATCACCTTGCCGTCCACCTTGGTCACTTGCGCCGCCATGGCGTGGTAGATAGGCCAGTATGTCAGCGCAGCCAGAGCACATCCGGAGAGGATCAGGGGTTTGCGGCCGATCTTGTCAGAGAGCCAGCCGAATAGGACAAAGAATGGGGTGGCGGCGACCAGGGCAATGGCAATGATCACGTATGCGTCTTTGTAGTTCACCCCAAGTGTCTTGGTCAGGAAGATGAGAGCGTAAAACTGTCCTGTGTACCAGACGACAGCCTGGCCGGCCGTTGCGCCAAAAAGCGCCAGCAAGAATAAGCTTCCAATTCTTGCGCCCTATGTCGCGGATGGGTGAGGAAGAGCTTCTTCCCTCGCGTTTGAGGCGCGCGAACAGAGGTGACTCTTTCAAACGTAGCCTTATCCAGAGAGAAAAGATGACAAGCACCAATGAAAGCAGGAATGGGATACGCCATCCCCATGCTTGAAAGGCCGCATCCCCCAGCTTAATGCGCGTGATCAACACAATGAGCAAGGCAGCAAACAGTCCAAGGGTGGCTGTCGTCTGAATAAAACTCGTGTACAGGCCGCGTTGATGATCGGGTGCATGTTCGGCAACATAAGTAGCTGCGCCACCGTATTCCCCGCCGAGCGCCAAGCCCTGAAGACAACGTAGCGCGACCAGCAACATCGGTGCCGCCAGACCGATTGATTTGTAGGTCGGGAGCAGGCCAACCGCGAAAGTTGACAGGCCCATCACAGACAGAGTCACCAGAAAGGTGTTTTTGCGCCCAACAAGATCGCCCACATGCCCGAAAAACGCGGCTCCAAACGGACGTACAGCAAAGCCCGCCCACAGGGCACCAAGGCTGAAGAGAAATCCGGTCGCAAGGCTGCCTGGAAAGAACTGCCCGCTAAGAACGACTGTGAGGATGGCATAGAGATAGAAGTCGTACCACTCGATCAGTGTGCCCGCTGAGGACGCTAGAATGACGTGACCAAGTCCTGAAGAAGTCACATCCTCGGCGTTGGACTGAGAAGTTCCTGCCACTGACTCCATATTTCCCCCGGCAGCCCGGGAGAGGGCCGCTACCCGAATCTCGACAGCCTGCCCGAAACCATAGCTGGTGTCCATGAAGAAGTGTCAAGAAGAAACAGCTTCTGAATTGTTAAATGCTTGTGTATTGAACGGCGACTGCGGACTTTGAAAACCGAGTTGAGTGCCATGGCGGCGACTGTCGGCGGGTGACATTTGTGTCGATATGCCACCCGCCGATTCACGCGATTAGCTACGCCCATAGTGCTGTTGATGCCATGCCCATGCGCTTGCAATGATGTCATCCAGCTTTGTAAATACCGGCTTCCAGCCCAATTCCTTCTCGATCTTTTCCGAGCTTGCGATCAGTACAGCTGGATCGCCTGGTCGCCTAGGTTCCTCGATCACTGGTATGGGGTGACCTGTAACACGGCGCGCCGACTCGACAACTTCCCGCACCGTGAATCCCACACCATTTCCGAGGTTATAAATCAGCTTTTCCCTCGTCTCCAGAGCGTTAAACGCAAGTAGATGTGCCTCTGCGAGATCACCGACGTGAATGTAATCGCGTACGCAGGTGCCGTCTTTCGTCGGATAATCTGCGCCGAAGATTTTTATGCTTTGCCGACGACCCAGTGCCACGTCAAGAATCAGTGGAATAATATGCGATTCCGGCTCGTGAGCCTCCCCGCGGCCTTCTATCGCACCGGCGACATTGAAGTAGCGGAGGCTTGCGAAACGCAGCCCGTGCGCCTGGTGCAACCAGTTAAGCATGTATTCCACCAGAAGCTTCGATTCGCCGTAGGGGTTTGTGGGCTTCAATATCGCGTCTTCGAGAATTGGCGTGCTGACTGGTTCTCCGTAAACAGCCGCAGTAGAGGAGAACACCAACCGCTTCACATTGCTCGCAAGCATCGCTTCCAACAGCGCCAGTGTCGAAGCAGTATTGTTCCGGAAATATATTTCGGGACGTTTCACGCTTTCGCCAGCTTCAATCAGGGCCGCAAAATGCATCACGCCGTCAAAGGTCTGGGAAGAAAATATTTTCTGAAGGCGAGCACGGTCGGCGATATCGCCTTCCAAAAAGGTTGCTCCGCCAGGAATTAATTCTTTAGTGCTGTGGCAAAGGTTGTCGTAAACGCTTACAAAGTGTCCTTGTTGCATCAGGCGGACCGCCACCGTGCCCCCGATATATCCCGCACCGCCAGTAATCAGAATTCTCAATTCCTTACCTCCGCTGCCAAGAGTAATCTAAACGAGAACAAATGGTTGCCTTCACAACCTAAAAGCGGGATTCAGTATCTAAACATGCAGGACAAATGGGTGCTGTTGGCGAACGGCCGACTCACGCTACAATTAAGGTGGTAAGAGAACCCCCCGTTGCACAACTTTCGGGTGACTGCAAACGCCGAGATAGTGCGTTATCGTACGTTCAACCCTGAGAAATGGTAATCAATCAGGAGCAACGGGTCCTTGTAAAACTGAACGATTTTCTGCTGAAGCACTCAGCCCGATTTCGATCTTTTGATAAGACCCCGATTTCATTTCCCCTGAAGGTTCGGTTTGGCGAGATCGACGTTTTATAAGTTGATCGCCGACCCGAATTAGTCATTGTCATGACGTTTAAAAGCGAGTTGAATAGGTTTCCTCTATGCCGGAAGACGTTCTGAATCGCGCGAACTTTGGCCTCCTCCCCGAACCGGAGAACCGGTGGGGATCGTTTGGTGTAAGCACCATCACGAACCTGGTGATCGCAGGCTTGCTCTGCCTTTTCACCATGGCCTCGATACACCACCAGGCGCAACTGAAGCGTCTCCAGACGACGGAGCTCGTTTTCCCCAGCGAGCCGCCTAAGTTCAAGACGCCGCCTGTGCCAAAAGTAAAATTCATTCCGCCACCGGTCCCACCCGCGTTGGCGCCACCCAAGATTACCCTGCCCAAGCAGCTCGAAGTTAAAGTTGAGCCGCCCAAGGTGCAGGAAGTGAAATTGAACACGCCAGTACTCCCGGCTGTTCCCCCAGCGCCCCCGAAGTCGGTCGCACCGCCGCCGCAGCCAAAGGTTGGCTTGTTCTCGTCGCCGGCTCCCACAGCGGTGGCCAACAACCAGACGGCCCCCAGCACCAAGGTGGGCGGATTTGGCGATCCGGTCGGCGTTAAGCCGAACCCAAATTCAACTTCGAGCCAGCTGGTCGCAGTCGGCAGCTTTGCCAATGCCCCTGGGGTAGGTGAGCCCGGTGCAGGCGCTGCTCGTAAAGGTTCCGTCCAGGGCGTTGCCTTCGGATCGGGAGTAGCACATGGAGTACCCGGTGGAACAGATCACGGAACTGTCGCTTCTGCCGGATTTAAGAACGGTATGATCGGTGGAACACCCGGTGGTACAGGCACAGGTAGAGGTTCAGTCTCGACAGGTAACTTCTCAGGGACAGGTATCGGAGGCTCAGGTGTAGCTCCGACAACTGCCCCCACGAAACCAAGTTTTACACCGCCCGAAGTTCTCTCAGAGCCGGCGCCGCAGTACACAGCGGAAGCAAAACAGGCCCGGATTCAGGGAGAGGTGACGCTTCAGGTACGTTTTTTGGCTAATGGACAAGTGCAGGTTCTGCGTGTGGTTAATGGTTTGGGACACGGTTTAGATGAGCAGGCTCAACGGGTTGCAGAAAATATCCGGTTTAAGCCCGCTATGAAAGATGGTCAGGCGGTCGACCACACGACGCTGATCCACATTGTGTTCCAGCTCGCATAAATGAAGGGTTTCACTTCAAATGCACGCCGGAATACGGTTCAAAAGAATAAAGAGAAATTCAGGAGCCAGGAAATGACCTTGCGGAAATTATGGATGACAAGTCTGCTTCTCTGCCTAACCGTCGTATCGGCAGAAGCTAAGAAGGAAGTCAAATTTGCGACGGCTACACCTCTAACCGCTGAGCAAAGCGCGTTAGTACAAAAGGCCGTCGCTCGAGAAAAGGTAACCATCAAGGCAATTCAGAAGCGGACCCCGCTCGTCGAGACATATATCCAGAATATGCGTCCCGATGCAAAGCTTTATGCGGTGCCGATTTCTGATCAGTACCTTCTTAGCCGCGTCGACTTCGGTCGTACCTTTACCGACAAATCGTACGATTCTGACAAGCAGGACAAGGGTCTTCTGAAGGGCTCACTGAAGGCCATCTCAGGCCTCTCCAAGGCCTTCAAGCTGGAGTACGTTTCGACCGGATTCATGCAGATGATGTTTGTCGATCCGATCGCCTTTGACCAGCAGCACTACGATTTCGCATATGTCCGCCGCGACTTCCTCGGCAGCGTGCGTACCGTCGTATTCGACGTCCATCCCAAGGCTGGTTTGGGCGCGGGCCGCTTCTCCGGACGTATCTGGATTGAAGACCAGGACGGAAACATCGTCCGCTTTAATGGCACCTACACCGGCAACACTGAAGATGAGTCGCCCCGCTATTTCCACTTTGATAGCTGGCGCATGAACCTTCAGCCGGATGTCTGGCTGCCAGTTGCAGTCTACGCAGAAGAAACACAGCGCAGCGACTCTGAAAAGGCGGTTGGCTTCCGGGCACAGACTCACTTCTGGGGCTACTCCCTCAAGCTTCCCACCCATGATTCCGACAACGCTTCAATCAAGATCGACGACGTAACCGACAAGAGCGAGAATAGCTCGGATGTCAGCCCGCTTCAGGCACAGCGCGCATGGATTTCTCAAGCAGAGGAAAACGTGCTCGACCGCCTGGTACAAGCCGGCCTGCTTGCGCCTCCAAGCGATTTCGACAAGATTCTTGAGACCGTCACCAACAACGTAGTGATCGGCAACAAGCTTGCCCTGACCGAGAACATCAAGTGCCGCGTCATGCTGACCGCGCCGCTTGAATCTCTCGCCGTAGGCAACACGATACTTCTTAGCAAGGGCTTGATTGACGTCCTGCCCTACGAAGAAGATCTGGCGGCAGTTCTAAGCTTTGAGCTCGCCCACATCGTTCTTGGTCACCACATTGACACCCGTTACGCGTTCAACGATCGCCTGCTCTTCCCTGACGAAGCGACGTTCTCGCGTATCAATATGCAGCACAGCGAAGCAGACGATGCGGATGCATCCAAGAAAGCAATCGATCTGCTAAACAACTCCGTATATAAGGATAAGCTCCCGAATGCCGGTCTCTTCTTCGAGCAGCTACAGGCTCGCGGCAAGGAACTCGCGGCTCTCAACACCCCGCGGCTCGGCGATGGTCTCCTTCGCCCGGATGGCACTCCCTGGCTTTCCGCCCTGATGAAGGGCGCTCCAAAGCTGGATCCGGACAAACTCGATCAGATTGCGGCATTGCCCCTGGGCAGTCACTTGAAGATCGATCCGTGGGATGACAAGGTTCTTCAGCTCACAGTTAAGCCCGTGCCGCTGCTCAACGCACGCGACAAGATGCCGCTTGAATTGACACCGATCATTCTCAAGTTGTCCCGTTATGCGCCGCCAAACGCTCCATTACCAGCCGCTCCAGCAGCCGGAACCGCCTCGGCAGATCCCGCACCAGCAGCGGCCCAATAAAATAGAAACTGTAGCAGAATCAAGCTGGTAACTCCTGAATTTCCGGCGGGTTGGACAAAAAGTCCAACCCGCCTTTTTGCATCTATAGTGGAACTGAGGAGATAATCCCTTGCTGAAAAAGCTTGCTTTACTGATTTTCTTCGTGGCCGGTACGACTGCGGCCCTCAACGCCCAGGCTGCGCCCGCCGCCACGGGAGGCACCGGATCAATCTTCGCAGGCGGCACTTACAGCTTTTTCAAGTCCGGCAATCCCGAAAGCAGCTCCCCCAACCAGTACACTAACTGGCTGCAAGGCATCGGCGGCTATTTCGACTTCAACTACACGAACATGCTCGGAGTTGAGGGAGAGGTAAGGCTTCTCCGCTTCAACCAGATGAACAGCGTCCACGAGGACACCTACTCGATCGGTCCTAAGATCACCTATCGTCGTGCGAAATATGAACCTTACGGAAAAGTACTTTTTGGAATCGGAGAGATCAATTTCCCCTACAGCTTTGCTCATGGGGGCTATTTTGCCATGGCTTTCGGTGGCGGCCTTGATTACCGGGTGACGCCGAGACTGAAGCTAAGAGTGATCGATTACGAATACCAGTACTGGCCTGGCTTCCTAAACCACAGTCTCCAGCCGAATGGCTTCAGCGTCGGAGCCTCTTATAGAATCTTCAAGTAAGCGGAAGCTTCCATTCCCCTGCACTGGAGACACAATAAAGGCTGCTAACGACTATGTCGTTAACAGCCTTTATTTGTGGTATTTAGGGTTTTTAGAAGTGGTAGGCGATGCCGATCGCGGGATTGGAAATATTGAAGTATCTGTTCGTCCGCAATTGCGTCTGGCCAAAATCCGGCGCCTTTGTCACAATTCCGCGATATTCCACACGAATGTCGAAGCTTGGGCTGAGCTCGTATGCAACGCCGCCGCCGTAGAGAGCGCCTAGACCGACCTGCTTCTTAGTCGCGTAAATGTAGTTTGTGCTTGCATCCCTCAAAGGCGAAAAGAAGAGGCCTGCTGCGCCACCCTCCAGGAACGGGTTCCAGTGCTTGAAATTGAAGTTATAGACATACGCAGCTGAGGCTTCCTGGAACCGGGTATGAATGCGCACGTTGGGTAGAAATGACAAAACGTACTTGTTCGTATATTCCGTGTACTGGTAGTTCCCCTCGACTGCACTCCGCGGAGTGAGCATATACCGGTAACTCGCGAGGCCGCCGAGACTGTATGTGCTTGTCTGCTGTACTGAATTGCCACTTACAAAAGGTGGAAAGAATCCCGTTGCGCTGACGCTTGCATCTTGCCTGCTTTCCTGCGCAAAACCCGCTACCGCCAAAACTGGCAGTAGAACAAACAACAGAGCACTCTTCTTCATGCTTTCGTGAACCTCTCGCCTGCTCAACCAGCCGGCAGGCGCAATGCCTCTCGGGCTTGTCGAATTCGAAACCTTGGGGATCCGCAGACCCACTTTGACAATTGTACCTGCCACCGCGCCTCGACGCGACGTGATCGGCTCGGAACATCGAGGAATGACGCAGTTTCTGTCGCAAGAGCGCGCGGTCGCGTACCGCTTCCTTGGTCAGGAACGTTCCGTCTGGTAATGAAATGGCGCTCCATTTCGCAGCGCATGGGAACGAACTACCTTGAGAAATGCCACTGCGGCATGCGAGAGGCTCGAATTCTTTCTGTGCAGAAGCCGGAGCTGCCGCTCAAAGTGGAGTTCTATGACCGGAACACGAACGAGCTCCCCTTGCTCCAGTTCCCGTTGCACGGATAAGCCCGGCACCAGCGCGACTCCATTTCCCATCGCTACGAATCGTTTAATCGTCTCCAGGCTGGGCAATTCAACTCCCATGTTCAGCGGGGTCTTGTGGTGAGCAAACGCATCAATCACTTGTCGCCGCAACGGCGAGGGCACGTTGTGCGCAACAAAGTTCTCTGCCCCCAGATCGCGTATGGATACTCGCTTCTCACCGGCCAGCGGATGACTGGGATTGACGACGAAGGTTAACTCGTCGGTGTAGACCGAGATCGAGCGAAAGTCCTGCTCTCTAGGCCGGAATGACACGATGCCGATCTCGACAGTCCGCTGCATCAATTCCTCAGGAATGCGGCTGGCCAGAGATCGATGCACCGTTACACCAACCTGGGGGCAGAGTCGACGGAATTCGTCGAGAATAGGCAGAAGATAGAGGCAGGTGTATTCGTTAGCTGCAAGCTGTAGCCGGCCGCGCTCCAGGGAACGCAATTCTTCCAGTGCGCTGGATGCTTCGCTTCGCAGGCTCAAAAGTCGTTTGGCGTACTCCCGGAGTAACTCGCCGGCGGCCGTCAGCGATCCATCGCGCGATGCGCGCTCAAAAAGAACCTCGCCAAGATCGTCTTCCAGTTTCCTAATCACTTGACTGACAGCGGGTTGGCTGCGGTTTAATTTGAGCGCAGCGCGGGAAAAACCCCGCTCTTCGGCGACCGCTAGAAAGGTTTCCAACTGCGAGAGGTCCATAGGCATCCTTTATTCATCCGGATGGAACTTGGCCAAGTATAAGCAAATTGCATACAATGTAGAAGAATAATAAGCTTGCGTTATACGCCCAGAATAGCGACACTGGGCGGAGATATAACTTCCCCCGGCAGGAACTGATGACCCAGAATCGTCTCTTTTTCTTCGACACGACTCTACGCGACGGCGAACAGTCGCCTGGCTGCAGCATGAACATGGACGAGAAGCTCACCATGGCCCACGCCTTGGAAGCGCTCGGAGTGGACATAATCGAGGCTGGTTTTGCTACTGCGTCCGACGGTGACTTTGCCGCCATCGACGCAATCGCGAAAGCCGTCCGCGGTCCCCGCATCACTTCCCTTGCGCGCGCGCGACACCATGACATTGAAGTTGCGGCAAGGTCACTTGAACATGCCAACCGTTCCCGCATTCATGTTTTTCTCGCATCGTCTGACATCCACCTGGAATACAAATTGAAGATTTCGCGCGAGCAGGCATTGGAGCAGACAGACGATTGCGTTCGACTGGCGCGGAAATTCGTCGACGATGTGGAGTTTTCTCCAGAAGACGCGACACGCAGCGATCCTGAGTTTCTGAGAGCGATGGTTGAAGTAGCGGTAGCGGCGGGTGCAACTGTCATCAATCTGCCCGACACCGTCGGCTACACCACTCCGTCGGAATATGGCGCGATGTTCCTTCGCTTACGTCAGGAAATACCCGAGCTTGAAAACGTAATTCTTTCTTCGCACTGTCATGACGATCTTGGACTGGCCGTCGCAAATAGCCTTGCTGCTGTTGAGGCGGGAGCACGTCAGGTCGAGTGCACCATAAATGGCATCGGTGAACGGGCGGGAAACGCGGCGCTGGAGGAGATCGCAGCAATTCTGCGCGTGCGTGGCGACAGGTATCCTGTCGAACACGGAATTCATGTGGAGCGCCTCTATCCTACAAGCCTTGCGCTGGCGCAATGCATTAGCTTCACGCCAGCGCCTAACAAAGCCATCGTGGGAACCAACGCATTTGCGCATGAAGCGGGAATTCACCAGCACGGCGTGCTGGCTAATCCGCTGACATACGAGATCATGACACCAGAGTCCGTGGGAGTGCCGCACAACCGCATGGTTCTGGGAAAGCATTCGGGGCGGCACGCACTCGCTCATCGACTGAGTGAGTTAGGCTTCAAGCTTGGCATGCACGACCTCGAAGCCTCATATCACCGTTTCATTGAATTGGCCGACCGTAAGAAATTTGTCTATGACCAGGATCTGGTAGCTCTTGTGCCGGCGCATGTTCGACGTGATCCGGAAATGGTAGATGGAATTCGTGCATTGGCTGAACCCATTGAAGGTTCCGTCGCTTAGCAAAGACAACTCAAGATCGCAGTCAACAGAGCCAGGGAGAGCCATACCATGAAGTTGAATGTTCTTGTTGTCCCCGGAGACGGCATAGGGCCGGAAGTTACCGGGCAGGCAACGCAGGTTTTGCGCGCGATTGCTGATCTTGGCGGACACGATTTCCGCTTCCAGGAGATGCCGATCGGCGGCGCGGCCATCAAACAATTGGGAACACCTCTGCCACGGGCCACGTTGGAGGCAGCGCTCGAGAGCGACGCCGTGTTGCTTGGAGCAGTGGGGGGCAACGAGTTTAATTCCCTTCCGCCCGATCGTCGCCCCGAGGCAGGCTTGCTGCAGTTGCGCCAGGCGCTGGGTGGATTTGCGAATCTTCGGCCTTCGTTTGCGTATCCCGCGCTGGCATCGAATTCTCCCCTTCGGCCAGAAGTTGTGGAAGGCGCAGATATTCTTTTTGTCCGCGAGTTGCTTGGCGGACTCTACTTCGGCGAGCCACGGGCATGGGATCGCGAAGCGCAGCAGGCGTGGAACACCATGCGATATACGCGCGATGAGGTTGCTCGTGTTGCCCGCGTAGCGTTTGAACTTGCAGGTAAGCGGCGGAAAAAAGTTACCTCGGTTGATAAAGCGAATGTGCTCGAGGTATCGCAACTCTGGCGCGCGACAGTGAGTGAGATCGCACAGCAGTATCCGGACATTGCGTTGGAACATCAGTACGTCGATGCTTGCGCCATGCACCTCATGAATACTCCGCGAAACTTTGATGTTGTGCTGACGGAGAATCTATTCGGAGACATTCTCAGCGACGAAGCTGCGGTGATCACAGGGTCACTTGGCATGCTGCCTTCAGCGAGCGTCGGTGGGACAGTCAATCTTTATGAACCCGTCCATGGCTCCGCTCCTGATATCGCGGGGCAAGGCATTGCGAATCCTCTAGGCGCCATACTTACAGCAGCGATGCTTCTGCGCCACTCGGCGGGACTTGAGCAGGATGCGCAGGCCGTCGAGACTTCAGTTCGCAGGGTGCTCGAGCAGGGGTATCGCACTGCGGACCTTGCGCGCGGAGACGCCAAGATTCACGTTTCCTCCACCACCGAAATGGGGCAGCAGGTACACGGTGTGCTGAACGAAATGATTGATCGTCATCAGTCGCGACATGCGGTTTAAGAACTGAAACGGGTTACAAAGACGGGATTGAATTCAAGATGTCGGCAAAACACAAAACGCTTTTTGAAAAGGTCTGGGAGAGTCACCTGGTTGCAGAACCCGCCGGGGAACCGTCTCTTCTGTACATTGATCTGCATCTCTTGCATGAAGTAACTTCCCCGCAGGCATTTGAAGGCTTGCGCTTAGCGGGACGCGCAGTACGACGTCCGGATCGCTGCGTGGCCACGGTAGATCACAACGTTCCTACTTCGCTGAATCGCATGATTATCGAAGATTCGATTGCCCGCAAGCAAATCGAGACATTGCGCAGCAACTGTAAAGAGTTCGGCATCGAGTTGTATGACATTGATTCGCCCGAGCAAGGGATTGTTCACGTCATTGGACCGGAGCTTGGACTGACGAAGCCCGGAATGACGATCGTGTGTGGAGATAGCCACACAAGCACACACGGAGCCTTTGGAGCACTGGCGTTCGGCATAGGCACTTCCGAAGTCGAGCACGTTCTGGCAACACAATGTTTGCCGCAGTCGCGTCCAAAGACTTTTCGTATCTCGGTAGAAGGAACATTGCCGCCAGCTGTAGGCGCCAAGGATATCGCGTTGGCGATCATTGGCCGCATCGGCACGGACGGTGCTACTGGTTGCGTCATCGAGTATGCAGGGGCCGCAATTCGCTCGCTCTCAATGGAGGGCCGCATGACGCTCTGCAACATGAGCATCGAGGCGGGTGCGCGCGCAGGAATGATTGCGCCGGATGACACAACATTCCGCTATCTCGAAGGACGCCGCTATTCGCCAAAGGGAGAGGCTTGGGACCGTGCAGTTGCTGAATGGCGCAAACTCCCGAGCGATTCTGAAGCAAAGTTCGATCGCGAGTTGGCGCTTCAGGCTGAGGATCTTGCACCGTTCGTAAGCTGGGGCACAAGTCCTGGAATGGTTGCGCCGATTACTGCCAGCGTGCCTGATCCAGCAGCAACTAAAGACGATTCTGAACGACGCGCTTTTGAACGGGCCCTCGAATATATGGACCTTCGAGCGGGTGCGCCGATTGAGTCCTTACCAATTGATCGCGTCTTCATTGGCTCGTGCACGAATTCCAGGATTGAAGATTTGCGCGCGGCCGCGAAAGTTGTTTCCGGATATCATGTGCACCCCAACGTGAGTGCGATGGTTGTTCCCGGATCTCAGCAAGTAAAGGCGCAGGCAGAGCAGGAGGGTCTCGACGTTATTTTTCGCGAGGCCGGTTTTGATTGGCGTCAGCCAGGATGCTCAATGTGTCTTGGTATGAATCCGGATATTCTGTCACCGGGTGAGCGCTGTGCATCGACCAGTAATCGCAATTTTGAAGGACGCCAGGGACGTGGGGGCAGAACGCATCTTGTAAGCCCGATGATGGCTGCTGCAGCGGCAGTTGAAGGACATTTCACCGATGTACGACGGTGGAAATTTAAAAACGGAAAGGCGGCGAATTAGGTATGAAGCCTTTTCGGAAGTTAACTTCGGTTGCTACACCGCTCGATCGCGTGAATGTCGATACGGATCAGATCATCCCAAAGCAGTTTCTCAAGCGCATTGAGCGCACTGGCTACGGCGATTTTCTGTTCTTCGATTGGCGCAAGGGAGCAGACGGGAAGCCGGATCCTGATTTTCCGTTGAATCACCCGCGACACAAGGGCTCGGAGATTCTGATCACCGGTAAGAATTTCGGCTGCGGATCTTCGCGGGAACATGCTGCGTGGGCTTTGAGCGATTATGGTTTCCGTTGCGTCATTGCTTCCTCGTTCGCTGACATCTTCTTCTCGAACGCGGGAAAGAACGGCATTCTTCTGGTCACACTTCCGGAAGAACAAGTGGCAGCACTGCTGGAACGTGCCCGATCCATTGATCGATATCGGCTGACCGTTTCGCTGGAAGATCAGACGGTCAAAGACGAACATGGGTTCTCCGCACCTTTCGTAATCGATCCTTTCCGTCGTGAGTGCCTTTTAGACGGACTTGATGATATTGGTCTCTCGCTTCGACATGCGGCAACTCTCGACACCTTCGAACTTAACCATGACGGCGCATTCTGGCTCGCGCCTCGGCCACAGCAGAAAGCAGAGATCGGACGATGACGGACAACGGCAAGAAGCACGACGCGAAACTGTACAGCATACCTCTCACTGAAGGGCCTAACCGTGCCGCCGCGCGCTCGTATCTTCGCGGAGTTGGTTTTTCCAAGGAAGATCTGCACAAGCCGATTATCGGGGTTGCGAATACATGGACGGAGATCGGCCCCTGCAACTTCCACCTGCGGGATGTCGCTGCCGCGGTGAAAGAAGGGATTCGCGCGGCCGGCGGCACTCCAATGGAATTCAATACCGTCACGATTTCCGATGGAATTACGATGGGCACCGAAGGCATGAAGGCCTCGCTCATCAGCCGCGAAGTCATTGCGGACTCAATCGAACTGGTCGCCCGCGGGAATCTCTTCGACGGTATCGTGTGCATCGCGGGCTGCGACAAAAATATGCCGGGCACTGTGATGGCAATGGCGCGCCTGGATATTCCAGGCCTAATGCTCTACGGCGGTTCGATTGCTCCTGGCCACGCGAACGGGAAAGACATCACGATTCAAGATGTCTTCGAAGGAATTGGAGCGCATGCGCGTGGAACTATCGACGACGCGGGGCTCGAAGTGCTGGAGGCTGCGGCTTGTCCCGGCGCTGGTGCATGCGGCGGCCAATTCACAGCGAACACCATGGCCATGGCATGCGAATTTCTCGGCATTTCGCCGATTGGACTTTCTGGAGTGCCTGCTCTCTCGCCCGATAAACATGCGGCGTCGCGGCGCGCCGGTGAACTCATAATGGAAGCGGCCCGCAACGATCTGCGCCCGAGCAAACTCATTACGCCTACATCCATCGAGAATGCTATTGCGAGCGTCGCTGCTTCCGGTGGATCAACCAACGCCGTTCTGCATTTTCTCGCCATCGCCCATGAGATGGGCATACCGCTTTCCATCGACGACTTCGATCGCATATCCACGCGCACTCCCCTGCTCTGCGATCTCAAGCCCGGCGGAAACTATGTCGCCACAGATTACCAGGCGGCGGGCGGGAGCCTGCTTCTCGCGCAGCGGTTGTTAGCGGCAGGCCTGTTGCATGGCGAGTGCCTGAACATCACCGGCAAAACTCTTTCAGAAGAAGCTGAGTTCGCGACGGAGACGCTCGGGCAACCAGTAATTCGCAGCCTCGAAAATCCAATCAAGCCTACCGGCGGACTCGTCATTCTCAAGGGGAATCTCGCTCCTGAAGGCAGCGTGGTTAAGGTCGCCGGACATAAACGGCTTACACATCGCGGCCCTGCACGCGTGTTCGACACCGAGCAGAAGGCGTTTGAAGCAGTACAGTCAGGGGGCCTTAAGCCGAACGATGTTGTAGTGATTCGCTATGAAGGCCCTGTCGGCGGACCCGGCATGCGCGAGATGCTCGCGGTAACGGCCGCTATCGCAGGAACTGAACTCGGTGAGAGCGTCGCGCTGCTGACGGATGGCCGTTTTTCCGGCGCCACTCGCGGGCTGATGGCTGGCCACGTCGCTCCGGAAGCCGCTGTTGGCGGGCCTATCGCTGCCGTGCGCGATGGTGACATCATCGAATTCGACATTCCGAACCGCACGCTCACCGTCGACATCAGCGATGCGGAAATTGCTGAACGCATGAAATCATGGAAGGCCCCGAAGCCGCACTTTGCTCGGGGGGTATTCCGCAAATATGCCGACTCTGTTTCATCCGCCTCCATTGGAGCGGTCACGAATTAATTAAACTTATCTATTACTGTTACGTATTGTGAGGACAACCGCATGAGCAAAGACATTAAGAACGGAGACCCTGCAAAGGCCCAGCCGGCACGTTTGACTGGAGCAGAGATCGTTTGGGCGACGCTGGAGGGCGAGGGCGTGCGCGAAGTCTTCGGCTATCCGGGAGGTGCCATTCTGCCTGTTTACGATGCCATGCGCAAGTTTCCGGTTCGCCACATCCTGGTTCGTCACGAGCAGGGAGCCGCTCATATGGCCGACGGATACGCGCGCGCATCCGGCCGAGTTGGTGTTGCGATTGCAACCTCCGGCCCCGGTGCTACAAATCTTGTCACGGGCATTGCCACTGCCATGCTCGACTCCATTCCGATTGTCTGCATCACCGGCCAGGTCTCGAGCAAGGTTCTCGGCTCGGACGCATTTCAGGAAGTCGACATTACGGGCATCACGCTTCCCGTCACCAAGCATAATTTCCTCGTGAATAGAGCCGAGGACGTTGCTCCAACATTGCGTGAAGCCTTTCGCATCGCCGTCTCCGGGCGACCAGGGCCGGTGCTGGTAGACATTACAAAGGATGCACAGCAATCAACTGCGGACTTCGACTTTGAGGCCGCCGCTCCACGGCCGAGCCGTCCTCATCCGATGCTGTCCGCAAGTCAAGCCTCGCTTGAAGACGCGAGCAAGATGATTCTTGCCTCCAAGCGCCCTGTCATTCTCGCCGGCCAGGGAATCATCCGCTCCGGCGCCATGGAGCAGATCCGCACTCTTGCGGAACGCGCGCAAATCCCGGTGGGCTGCACGCTTCTTGGACTCGGTTCATTCCCCGCTTCGCATCCGTTGAGCCTGGGGATGATGGGAATGCATGGGGAGACCTGGGTCAACCATGCCATCCAGGAGGCCGATCTTCTAATCGCATGCGGAATGCGATTCGACGATCGCGTCACCGGCTTGCCATCCACTTACGCGCCCAACGCGAAGAAAATTCATATCGAGATTGATCCCTCTGAGATCAATAAGAATGTCGCCGTTGATATCGCGCTCACAGGTGATCTTCGTACGGTGCTCGAAAACTTATTGCCTCTATTGCCCAAACGGGAAGGAGCGGCATGGCTGCGCACGATTCAGAATATGAAGGGTACGGTCGCCGTTCGAGACATTCAAAATCTTCCTGACAATGGCCATCTTTACGCCGCCCACGTCATCAACGATTTGTGGAGAGCTACGAACGGCAACGCGATTGTTGTAACTGATGTGGGCCAACATCAGATGTGGGAAGCCCAGTATTACAAGCACGACGAGCCACGCTCCCTGATTACATCCGGCGGCCTCGGCACGATGGGCTTTGCACTCCCTGCCGCAATCGGCGCAAAGGTGGCCTGCCCCGATAAAGAAGTGTGGGTCATCGCAGGGGATGGTGGATTCCAGATGACGATGCCTGAGCTTGCGACCATTGCGCAGGAGAAACTGAACATCAATATCGCGATTATCAATAATGGTTATCTCGGCATGGTGCGCCAGTGGCAGGAGTTCTTTTACGAGAAGAACTATCAGTCCACTCCACTGCTCAGCCCAGACTTTGTAAAGCTGGCGGATGCGTTTGGTATCGCCGGACAAGCAGTGAGCACACGCAGCGACGTTCTCTCTGCGGTCAAGACCGCTCGAGAAACCGAAGGCCCTTATCTCATCAATTTTGTCGTAGAGCAGGAAGATTCGGTTTACCCCATGATTCCCGCAGGTAAGGCATTGCACGAAATGATTCGTCGTCCGTCGGTTAACGCAATCGTTGAGCGCCCGTCGGATCAGTAGGCCACGAGGAAGAGAGCAGGCATGTTGCATACTTTTGTTGCGTTGGTAGAGGACAAGCCCGGAGTGCTGACGCGGGTTGCGTCCCTGTTTCGTCGGTTAAATATCAATATCGTGTCCGTGACTGTCGGCCACTCGGAGCGCCCCGGAGTCTCACGCATGACGCTTGTTGCCGAGGCCGAATCAGGAGCGGCTCATCGCATGAAAGCCAGTCTTTACAAGCTCGAAAATGTTCTCGAAGTTGACGACGTGGGACAGTCCTCATGCGTCGTGCGCGAACTCGCGCTCATCAAAGTCGCAGCTACACCGGCCACGCGCTCGCACATCTTCGAATTAGTCGAAGTCTTTCGCGCGCGCGTAGTTGATCTTGCACCGGAATCGCTGATGATTGAAATTACTGGAGTGCAGAGCAAAATCGAAGGGCTCATCCAGGTGCTTAAAGAGAGTGCGGACAGCATTCTCGAAATCTCCCGCACCGGGCGCATGGTTATGCGCCGCGGGCAACATACAAGCAGCGTATTGGAAGCGATGGGCGCACAAAACGGCGACCGCGCTGCAGTAGTGGACGTTAAGCCTTTGCCAGACTTCATGCCGGACAAGAGCGACTTGCTCTCGTGAATTTTAGAATTGCCCGGCTTTGACTTCATACAACTGTTCCCTCACCTAAAAGGAAAAAGAGAATGCCGAAGACTTATCACGATCAAGATGCCGACTTGACCCTCATCCAGAAGAAGAAAGTAGCCATTATCGGCTACGGATCGCAGGGGCACGCGCACGCCCTCAACCTGAAAGACTCAGGCGTGGATGTGCGCATCGGTTTGCCAACCACAAGCAAGTCCATCGCCAAGGCGCAGAAGGTCGGACTTGAGGTTTTATCCGTTGCGGACGCGGCCAAATGGGCTGACGTCATCATGATTCTTGCGCCAGATACTTCGCAGGCCGCCATTTATGAGAACGACATCAAGCAGCACCTCTCCAAAGGTAAGCTGTTGATGTTTGCGCATGGATTCAACATTCGTTACGACGCCATTAAGCCGCCTGCCGACATTGACGTTGCAATGGTCGCGCCCAAGGCGCCGGGGCACCGCGTGCGCGAAGTCTTTACTGAGGGCGGCGGCACACCCGGTCTGCTTGCTGTCCACCAGGATGCCAGCGGCAACGCTTACGCTTTGTCTCTCTCCTATGCCAAGGGAATCGGATGCACTCGCGCCGGAGTCATTGAAACAACTTTCACCGAAGAGACAGAAACCGATCTCTTTGGCGAACAGGCAGTGCTTTGCGGCGGTGTAAGCGCGCTCATCAAGGCTGGTTTCAAGACGCTCGTAGATGCCGGATATCAGCCGGAAGTGGCTTATTTTGAATGCCTGCATGAGCTTAAGCTGATCGTCGATCTTATTTATCGCGGCGGACTTGGATACATGCGTTATTCCATTTCCGACACTGCAGAGTATGGCGACTATACTGCCGGCCCACGGCTGATCACAGACCAGACACGTGCCGAAATGAAGAAGATCCTCGCGGAAATCCAGGATGGAACTTTTGCGAAAAACTGGATCGCGGAGAACAAAACCGGGCGGCACAAATTTGAGGAAATGCGCAAGGCGGAAGCAGGTCTGCAAATCGAGGCAGTTGGCGAAAAACTGCGTGCTGCCATGCCGTTCCTTGATCCTGTTACGGTCGAGAGCGGAAGTCCCGAACCTGTAAAAGTTTAGATCCTGCGGAACATAATCTTCATCGAATAAGGGCCGGGCCGCTGCAAAGCTGCCCGGCTTACCGTTTATAAAGAGAAAGTTAATTTGCCGTGATTGCGGCGCAACCCTATTCCGCAATTTCGACTCTCACTTCACTTCATGCCAATTTTTTGATTTTTTTCCTTTCCGTGAGGGACCTCATCTCTGTTTGCCGATTCTTTGGCAAGTGGAATTTGAGGGATTACCCTTCCGCTCGATGCGGATGGTTTCGTTTACCATTGAATGCCACAGGGAGATTTATGAATTCCTACATGCACACGGAAGCGACGCCCGCAGAGATGGAGATCACTCCTAGTCTCTTTGCAAACACGGGCGAACCCACTCCGCTTCACGAGATCGTAGAAGCGCTAAAACGGGTTGCGCCGCTTAGCGGATTATCTGACAGTGAATTTGAGTGGCTGGCTTCGCAGGCCACAGAACTTTTCGCCCCCGCGGGAAGCACCCTTTTCCACGAAGGCACACCTGCGACGAAGATGATGATCATTCTGCGTGGAGAAGTCCATGTCCGGCGAGAACGAGGAGGTCCCGCAGCGCTCTTCATCGGCCGCTCCGGGCAAATTACGGCCCTCCTTCCCTTCTCGCGCATGAAGAGTTACGGAGGTTTGGGCTTCACCACGTCTGACACCTGGGCGCTCGAATTCGATCGCTCACTCTTCCCGGAAATGCTTAAGGCTATTCCTTCGTTTGGACAAAGAATGGTCTCGGTTCTGCTTGACCGTGTGCGCGAAGTTACTCGGATGGAGCAGCAGGCTGAGAAGCTGACCGCACTGGGAAAGCTCGCGGCGAATCTTGCGCACGAACTCAATAATCCCGCATCGGCTGCCCAGCGCGCCGCCTCCGGGTTGATGGAGGAATTGCAGGTATTTGGACATACGAAGTTTCGTCTCGGCAGCCTGTGTCTCAAGCAGGAGCAGACCCAGAAAATCGAAGCATGGGAGAAGTCCGTTCGCGCAAAGAAGGAAACGAACACGGTTCAAGATGAGACGATGCAGGCCCAGCGCGAAGATGTTGCAACGAATTGGCTCGACACGAAAGGGATCCAGGAAACCTGGCTGATTGCGCCCGATCTCGCTCAGCTTGGCATCGGCGTCGCTTCGTTGGATGAGCTCGCTTCTTTTCTCGACCCGCATGAGTTGAGCGTGGTGCTTGCGCAATTTGCATCGGCTCTTAGAACCGAACGAATCGCCGATGCGATGCTGCATTCTACAGAACGTATATTTGATCTGATCAGCGCTATCAAGGATTACGCCTACATGGATCAGGCGCCGATTCAGGAGATCGATATACCTACCGGCATTGAAAATACCCTGAGCATGCTACAGTCGCGGCTTCGCAATGTTGAAGTTGTGCGGGAATATGAAGCGGACTTGCCGACCATCAGCGCTTACGCAAGCGAACTGAACCAGGTATGGACCGCCCTCATTGAAAATGCCCTGGACGCAATGGACGATCATGGGCAGTTGAAGCTGAGTTGCCGGTCAGCGGGAGATCTACTCATGATTGAGGTCTGGGACAATGGCCGCGGAATTCCAGCCGAGATTCAGGATCGGATTTTCGAGCCATTCTTCACCACCAAACCTCCAGGCAGGGGGCTTGGATTAGGGCTGGACAGTGTAACGCGGATCGTCCGCAAACACAGGGGATATGTCACGGTTCAATCGAAGCCGGGTTCGACCTGTTTCCAGGTTAGACTACCGCGGGAACAGCTGCAGGCCTACTAGAGCGCTCTATTTTTCTACTTCGACGCCTCGCCAAAACGCGACGTGGTTTTTGATGTTGCGTGCGGCGGGCTTCGGGTCAGGATAATACCAGGCTGCGTCGGGATTCTCCTGTCCGTCGATCAGCAGGCTGTAATAGCGCGCCTGGCCCTTCCATGGGCAGGTTGAAATTGTGGAGCTGGGCCGGAAATATTCCCGATTAATCGCAGTCTCGGGGAAATAGACGTTGCCTTCTACCGTCTCGATCGTGTCACTCTCGGCAAGAACTTTGCCATTCCAGATTGCTTTTGCCATCTCGCTGACTTTCCGACCCTCTCACCTTACCGCGGCGGGATCGTTTGAACGAACATCACTGACATTAACAGAAACGGACGCGGGGGCGCTGATTATTGCGGGCGATCGAGTTGAATCACCCGCTCCAACAAATTGTCGGCTAGTGGGCCATATTCTCCATGGAATCCGATTTGCCTGCGCCCTGATCGGGGAGCATGGTCAGCTTCGTAATGTGCACAGATTTGTTCTCCGTATTGGTCGTGGCCTCGACGGCTACGTGATGTCCCACGTGGCTGGTGACGCTTGCGGGATCGTCGATACTCCATACCTGCTTCTTCGCATCGTCAACAAAGACGGGCTTTGCGCCACCTTCGACGCACTTCTTGGCGCAGCTCGCGCCGGTGCCGGCGTGCATGGCGCCGCACTTCGAATCGCTTACCCAGCCATTCATGGTGGTGGGTTTAGAGCTCTGATCTGCTGCGAAAGCAGACGCGCTGACCAGGGCTAGAACTACGAGTGAACGCTTCATCTTCAAATCCTCCGCTGTACGTATAAGACCCCGTTCCAGGCTGGCAATGAGTGTCGCCCAGCAGAGATGGACTTGGCAAATTCATTCGTTTTCGACGTTGATTTGGTGCAAACTGGATCGTTAAAGTTATCGATTACTATGCACACTTTGGCACGTGATCCTGATCACCTAGACATCGTTTTAACAAAGAACGGGATTTCTTAAGCTGGGTTGGCGCAATTACCGTCCGGCGCGGATTCAAAATCCGAGCCGGACGTTTTCGGGTGACACGGTTTATGCACTCGGCGCTTCCCGGCGACGACGGCCACTGATGAGGTAGACAGCGGCACGTAGCTCGAGCAATGGATCGTCAGATGGATCAATTCCGTCGATTCGGGGAATGGGATCAAAGATAATGTACTGCTGCTCGTGGGCCTGGTCGGCAACTGACCCTGTGAGGGTGATGGTGCCGAGCTCGATCACCGTGCGATTCTCGGGCCAATGTTCGGTGGCATCGTCCACGATGTCTCCGTCGTTGGCGAGTTGGGCGGTGACATGAAACTTGATAGGTCCCTTGCCAATTCTCTCTGTGATTTCGTCGAATAAGTAGTTCGGGGCTTTTGCAGCCGCGTCGGAGTCGTTGAGGAATTCATTTCCGGCATCGGGCACGATGCGATAGCGTCCAAAGCGAACGGCTCCGTCCGAATTGGTGAAACGTACGGCGGTAACGCCGAAGTAAGATTCGCGGGCGAAGCTGGAGGGCGCGGGCTTGGGAGTCTGCACATAGGCCAGAGCCTTGGGATGAGAACCGAGAAATGCTTCCAGGGGGGAACCCTTGATGTTGGCTGGATCACTGGAAGCGACGGCGCGCAGCATCTCGAGAAATTCCTGCCCTGTCCGCGTTGGGAAACCGTCGGCAGAGTGGCCGATGATATCGGTATGCACACGCTCGCCCAGGTAGAAGCGTGTGGCCATGCCGCGCGGGTTGGCATTGGGATTGTTGTCGGGGATGACGGGAAGCCCGGTCGCATCAGAAAATCTGACAGTAACCGGTGTGGAGGCGCGGCTGAAGTGCGGAGCCCGGGAGAGCGTTGCGGCGCTTGGCGTTGGAGCGAAAGTTCCGGTTAGCAAGATGCCCTTGGCGTGGGCAGGGCGGAAGCCAGGATGCTGCCCGAATATGGTTTGGAATTGTTGCAGCACGTCGTTGCTGAGTGCGATCAATTTTTCATCGTGAGGAAGGGGCATGCGAGGGGAAAACCTCCTGCGAGATTAGAGACGGCGGTCTCCATTGAGATGCGGAAAATTGTGCCCGGCACTTCAGAATGAGTTGCAAAGAACGTTGAATACATACGCTCGCACTTGCCGATTCTGTGAGTACTGAGTCAAAGTGAACTTGTGCAGAGATCCCTCCGTATGTGGATCTTCACCAGCCTCCGCTGCAAACTTGTTGTGCAGTTACTGACGCCATTACTTTACTCGCAGTGTCGTGCATTGGGACAAGTGGCGCCTTGGAGAACTAAAAGGCAACGTCAAAATGAAGCGGGATTCAGAGCTATTCGCCGCGCGTGGAGTCGAACCAATTTTCAGTGTTCGTTATTGAACGGAGACCACTGGAATCGGACACCCTGAGCACGAATATCTTCCGACTAATCATTCAGTTTGCCCCAATCGCGGATGGAAGCGCGCGTGCAAGTACAACCGACGGATAATTTTTTACCGGAAACCATATGGAACGATTTACAAAGGACTTTCTATTCGCGATCCGCCAATTGTTCCGTTCGCGCGGATTCGCCATCACAGCGATTTTGACGCTTGCGCTTGCGATTGGCGCGAACACGGCGATCTTCACACTGTTCAATCAGGCATTGCTGCGGGCGCTTCCGGTGAGAGATCCGGGACAGTTGGTGGTGCTGAGCTTCGCTGGCAGTGCGGGTGGCCACACCACTTCCGAGGGCGGGGATACGCCCGGGCATCGCTATAGCTTTTCGTATCCCATGTTTCGCGATTTGAGGGAACGGAATACGGCGTTCAGCGGATTGATAGCGACGGGGCGCTCGACCGCGGGCGTGGCTTGGAACGATCACGCAGAGCAGGTTCCGGTGGAATTGGTAAGCGGAAATTATTTTGACGTACTCGGTGTACGGCCGGCGATGGGGCGCACGCTTCTGCCGAGCGATGAGACAGCGGAAAATGCGAACCCCGTGGTTGTGCTTTCGTTCGACTACTGGAAAAATCACCTGGCGGAAGCTCCTATAACAGGAAAGATGATGCTGGTGAACGGCCACCCGTTCACCGTTGTGGGTGTTGCTGCGCCGGGATTTCACAGCATGGTGTGGGGGCGCGTTCCGAGCCTGTATGTTCCGATAACGATGCAACGCGTTATTGAACCCGAGTGGAACTACCTGAGCGACCATCGTTCGTATTGGCTGAATGTTGTAGGGCGGCTGCGAGATAACGAGTCGCGAGAACAGGCGCTTGCGAACATCGGCCCGCTGTGGACTGCGCTACGCACCGATGAGTTTCCGCTGCAGCGTGACCAGTCCGAGAAGCGGCGAGAAGAATTTATTACGAAGTCGCACTTAAACCTTGATGCAGGAGCCAAGGGTTTCTCTCCTTATCGCGACGAAGTACGCACGCCGCTACTGATCATGATGGGCATGATGCTGCTGGTGATCTCAATGGCGATTGTGAATGTTGCGAGCCTGCTGCTGGTACGCGCGTCTACGCGGGTGCGCGAATTCTCCATGCGCTATGCGCTGGGCGCAACGAATTTCCAGGTTTTGCGGCAATTGATTGCAGAGGGGCTGCTGCTGGGCATTTCCGGCGCGGCCGCAGGGCTGGTGCTGGCCACGCCTGCGTTGCGCGCGCTAATTGCGTGGATTGCCGGACGTACTTCGCAAACGACGTTCACCGCCCAACTGGATTGGCGCGTTCTAATGTTCACGATGAGCCTTGCGCTCTTGGCAAGCTTGCTGTTCAGCCTGGCACCTGCGTTGCAATTCTGGAACCCGAGACTGGCCGACGCGTTGCGCCAGCAGGTAGGCACAGGCAGTGGAGCATCCGTAAAATTTCGACGTACGTGCGTTGCATTGCAGGTGGGCCTGAGCCTGCTGCTGGTGATTGGTGCTGGCGTTTTCATGCGTACGATTCAGAATTTGCGTAACGTAAATCCTGGCTTTGCGACGGACCATCTGCTCACATTTGAATTCGCTCCGGAACTTGCCGGGTACCCTTCTGACCAGGTGATGGCGGTGGAACAACGGGTCCTTGAATCCCTGGCCGCATTGCCGGGTGTGAAAGCGGTTGGTGCGACGAACGACGCTGATCTTGCGGGCAATGGCATTGACGGTGATGTGAAAGTCTCAGGCCACGCGGAAAAGCCGGAAGACGGTCTTGACGTCGAGCTTCCTTGGGTAAGCGACAACTACCACCAGACGCTGGGCATTCCGCTGATTGCCGGGCGTTACTTTGCGGCTAGCGACACGGCCACGGCGACCAAGGTGGTGATTGTGAACGAGAAGTTTGCGCGTCACTACTTCAAGACTCCGCAAGAGGCGCTCGGCTATACAGTTTCTCGACCTGACCATCCTGAAACCACCTCGGTGATTGTAGGAGTGGTGGCCGATGCGAAACACGCATCGCTGCGTGATGCGGCGAAGGCTACCTCGTATCGTCCGTTCATTCAATGCGAAAAGGCTACCTCACTTAACATCTACGTGCGCACGTGGCAGCCGCCTGCTGCGGCTGCGGCGAGCATTCGCGGAGCCATTGCAAATATCGACAGCAAGCTGATTGTGAACGATCTGACGACGATGAGCGCGCAGATCGACGACACGATTACGAGCGAGCGAACAATTGCCATGCTGGCTACAGTCTTTGGCGGCCTGGCAACGCTGCTTGCGGGGATTGGCCTGTACGGCATGCTGGCTTACTCCATTGCGCAACGCACACGGGAGTTCGGGATTCGCATGGCGTTGGGTGCGCGGCAAATCTCCGTGATTCGACTGGTGATGAGAGAGACGGTCATTTTAGCCACTGTTACGATCGTGGTCACAATTCCACTTTCCATTCTGCTGACGAGGGCGCTGCGGAGCCAGCTCTACAATGTCTCGTCTGCCGACTTTGGAATTTACGCGATTGGGATATCGGTTGTTGGGTGCATGGTGTTACTGGCGGGAATGATTCCAGCACGCAGAGCTGCTTCCATCGATCCTGCGACGGCGCTTCGCACAGAGTAGCGCCGCGGTTAGCTGAAGATATTGGTGTCGAGAAATTCGTTGCGGAGTTTTCCCTTCGGATCGTACTTCTGGCTGAGCTGAATGAATTCGTCGATCCGCGCGTATTTCGCTCGCAACTCCTGCGGTGGCATGGTGAAGAGCTTTCCCCAGTGCGGGCGCGGCTTATAGGGAGCGAGCGCTTTTTCGATGAGCGGCAGCAGAGCTTTCACTTCGGGCCATTCCTGCTTCCATGTGAAGTGAATAGTGATGCTGGGCTGCTTGTAGCAGGGGCTCATCCACAGGTCGTCCGCGGCGATGGCGCGGATCTCTGTAATGAGCAAATGCGGTGTGATCTGGCTGGCGAGCTTCTCGACGGCGAAGATTGCATCGACCGCGTGCTCGCGTGGAACATAATATTCCGACTGCAACTCTTTACCCGCGCTGGGCGTAAAGCCCATCTTGAAGTGCGGCAGGCGCTCGTACCATGGACCGACTACTCCCATCTGCTCGGTGCAGTTTTCCGGAGAGAGCGCCGCGATGGGGTGAAGATTTTTGCTGGCTAGCTTTGCACCGAAGAAATCCGGCTTTGCGTTGAACACAGGCTTCTGATCTTCGCGGCACTTCAGCCATACTTCGCTGAAGAGCTTGTTCTGCCAATCTGTGAAGAGACTGACGCTGTAAGCGCTGGACTCGATGGCATCGAAGTGCTGCTTCATCGCGTCGAAGGAAAGGTTTTGATAGACATACTGCCGCATCATGAAGGTGGGCTGAACATCGAGCGTGACCTTGGTGATGACACCCAGCGCGCCGAGGCCCACGACTACACCTTTGAATGTGTCGCCGTCCTTCTTGCGCGAGAGCTCGATAATATCGCCTGCAGGGGTAACGAACTCGAGCGCGGCTACCTCAGTGGCGAGGTTGCCGTTCTTTTCTCCTGAGCCGTGGGTGGCGGTCGTGCAGGCTCCTGCAACGGAGATGTGCGGAAGGGACGCGAGATTATGGAGCGCGAAGCCCTTCGAATGGAGATACGGAGCGAGGCGGCCGTAGGTGATTCCGGACTGGACAGTGACGGTCTTCGCGGTGGTGTCGAGCGACACAACTTCCTCCATCGACCGCAGAGAGAGAAAGTCCTGGGTGCTGTCAGCGATGGTGTTGAAGCAGTGGCGAGTGCCGAGGACCTTGAACTTCTCGTGGGATTTAACGAAGGTCTGCACCTGGCTCATGGAGGTAGCGGAATAAAGATTGTCAGTGCTGTAGACAATGTTTCCGGCCCAATTGGTGAGCTTCCCGGCCCAGGCGAACAACGGGGAGAAGGCGGGCTTGAGGATGAACGCGGCGAGGAGCTTGAGGAAGGTTCTCTTTTTCATATTTTTGGCGATGGTCGAACGGTGCAATGCAGCGTTGAAGGTGAGGACTACTCTACACTGACGCCGGTGCTGCTGACAAAATTGCCGGCATGAAGCTTCAGCGGCCGCGAATGTTCCTCCTATAAAGGCGCCTGGAATTCGGGAGAACACTGTGGGCGGCGGCGGCATCCTACCTCTGGAGAAAAGTATTTTGGAGGGAATGTCCTGTGAATGATCAAGATATGGTTGTCCTGATACAAGCGATGCTTCATTACCTCGGCCCGACAAACACTGTACCTGACGCGGTCGATGTTGAAGCGACCGTACAACGATTTAGAAAGTTGCATCCGGAATATTCGGTCGCACATTCGCCGAAAGAGGATGCGCTGAAGCGGTAGCATTTACTGTTCTCCGGTGGCGAAGCGAGATCACTTCGAGGATTGCCGTGATCGCAGATCGTTGCGGCGCATGAGGAGGATCATGACGGCGCAAATGATGCTTGGCAGCGTGAGAGACAAAAGTCCGCGGTGATAGGTGCCGGTGAGGTCTTTCATCAGGCCCATCCAGTAGGGTCCTACAAAGCCCCCGAGGATGGCTACTGTGTTGACAGCGGCGACGCCTGCGGCAGCGGACTTGCCCTTCAGGAAGCTGAAGGGAATGGCCCAGACCGGACCCTGAATCAGATAGAAGCACAGCACAGTTACGACAATTGCGACAACGACGACGAAGGAATTGCTGGAGACTCCGGCGACAAAGTAGCCTGCGGCCATTACTAAAAAGGGGACGGCTACGTGCAGATATGTTTCGCGGGCGCGGTCGGAATGCATTGCATTCAGGACCATGCAGAGTGCTCCGAGCAATCCCATGAGTGCGGTAAGGAATCCGACGTTGGTAACGGTGAAGCCTGTCTCTTTGAGCAGGATTGCAGGGGCGGAAAACGTGTAGGCGTAGGTAGTGAGTACCATGCAGAAGAGCAGCAGGCTGATCTGCAGGACTCGAGGGTCGAGCAACGCCCGGCTTACGTTAGCGCTGTGAACGTTGGATCCGGGCTGCTGTTCCAGCTGGCGCTCGAGCCAGCTTTTCTCCTCTTGCGTGAGCCACTTGGCGTGAGCGGGAGTGTCCGGCAAAAGAAAAAGAAAGACGATGCTGAGCAGAACGGGCGGCGCGCCTTCCACAAGAAACAGCCATTGCCAACCAGAGAGCCCAAGCCTGCCGTGAAGGTTGAGGAGGGCACCCGCGAGAACACCCATGACCACCGTACTGAGTGGTAAGGAAACGTAGAATCGGCTAACGGTGCGGGCGCGCATGTCCGCTGGAAACCACTGCATGAGATAGAAGAGCACGCCGGGGAAGAATCCCGCCTCTGCCATTCCGAGCAGAAATCGCATGACATAAAACTGCAGCGGAGTTCTGACAAACATCATGCCCATGGCGATGATGCCCCAGGTAAACATGATGCGAGCGAGCCACTTGCGCGCACCGAAGCGGAAGAGCAATAGATTCGAAGGCACCTCGCAGGCGGCGTAGCTGAGAAAAAAGAGTCCCGCTCCAAAGCCATAGACGGAGGCGCTGAAGTGCAAATCCTGATTCATCTGCAATGACGCAAAGCTAATGTTGGCGCGGTCAATATAGGCGCAGCCATAGCCGAGCCCGATGACAGGAATGAGACGGAGGCTGGCTTTTCGGATGGCGGAGCGGCCGACGGAGTCGTCGATTGCCTGCACAGTTGGATTGGGAGTGGCCGGCTGCATTGCTGACATTTCACCTTATCCGACAAATAAATGAGAGCAGACCGCATGCACAGCCTTGGTAATGGAGAGGATAGCATCCTGCACGAAATTTGCATTTTCGCCGTTGGTCGAGCGGAGCGCGTCAGCCGTAGTAGGAAAAGGTCTTCCAGAACTCCGGCCAGCTTTGAGTGAACCCGCGGCAAACATAGATATCAGGGTGGTCCTCTGTCTCCTCATTCTTAACGCCATAGGAATTGGATGTATGTCCGGCGAGAGAGCACGCGGAAAAATGCGTGTCGAGGAAGTGGCGGCTGAAGCCCACGACGATGAACGTCTGTGGCGGTGGATCGGGATAGCCGCGCAACCAGAAGGAGTTGATCCCGCTGATAGCGCGGGGTAATCCATGGTCGGGGCCGTAGAGATTGATGGCTCCCGCCTCACCATAATTTCCGGCGAGGACGCCGAGGCTGGTGCGATCTTCGGGCGGGAGGGAGTCGCGAATGGAGGCGACGGTGTTGACGAGTTCCTGCCAACCCAGCTCTTCGCGGAAATCTCCGTTGACTTTGTTGGCGGTGGCCCACCACGAGGAGTTGACGGGTGCGATGGGCAAGAGAAGAACCGCGGCAAGGAAAACGTCAGCGACGAGGCCAAGCCACAGGATGGATTTTGCGGCACCCGCCCAGACGCGATGCAAGGATGCGACTCGCTGCTCGAACCACACGCTGCCGGCGGCATAGAGCATGGGATAAGCCGCCGCGAGGTAATAGCCGCGGCCCTTTGGCAAAGATGAAGATGAAAAGCGGAATGAGGTACATCCAACCGACGGCGCGGAAGCGTTGGGCTCGCGGCGAGAAGAGGCAGAAGCCCAGACCTGCAATCCACAGTGGAAAAGCGAAGAGCGTGAGTTTGAGCTGGTCAGGAAGAAATCCGCTGGTTCTGCCGATGCGAATGTCGCGGGCGTGGATGTATCGAAGAAAATCCAGCGAGACGAAACGATGTTGCGCTTGCCAGATAAAATTTGGCAGAAAGATGAGCAAGGCAAGAGCAATTCCGAAGACAAGCCACCTGCTCCGCAGATAGGTGCGCGCGCCGGTGACGAGGAAGGCGAGGAGGATTCCGAAGGCAAAGAACGCCATGGAATATTTCGCCATCATGCCGAGGCCTACCGAGAGGCCGACCCCCAGCCACCAACGCGGATCCTGTTTACGGAGCAGGCGTACAACAAAGTAGGCCGTGAGCACCCAGCAGAGATAGTCGAAGGAGACGTACTGCATGAGCGATCCGCCGATGAGGCAGAAAGGAAGCGCAGCAGTTGCGGCAACGAGTTGAGCGTAGCGGCGTCCGCCAAGGTCGCGCGCCATGAGGCCGGTGAGAACCACGGCAACTGCTTCCGCGATGGCGGCGAAGAAACGAAAGCCCGTAAGCGATGTTCCGAACAATACGAGCGAGAGCCTGCCGAAGAATGGAGTGATGGGAGGATACGCGATGTAGCCCCAGGCGAGGTGCCGCGCATCTTCAAGGGTGGCCAATTCATCGCGATGAAATCCATACCGCGTGCCGGTGATGAGATGGATGATGACGGTTGCAAATGCGATGCAGATGAGCAAGGACGCATCGACGACAAAGGATTGCGCGGCGCCATTCGCGGTTCGCGGGATGTTTCGATCCTTCCATCGCATGTCGATGTGTCTCCAGCAAAGCTCTACTAAGAATAACTCGCTGAGCTATTGCGTTTGCCGCGTGGCGCGCATGTCTTTTCCATCGACATGCAGAACCATCGTTTGCGCCTTGTCACCTTCCGCGGGCTCGAACGTGAGCTCATCGGTGGACGCTGACGAATAAAAATCCACTGGACCCTCCGCGAGGATCTCCTGCTTAGGCTCGTCGTTTTCCTGGAGGTAGAGGCGACCATCTGCGGCAACGACTGTCATCACAACGCCTGGTGCGAGAATGTATTTTCCGGGAAGGCGCTTTAGCTGCGCTGGCGTTATGGGGATGCTCTTGTGCTGCTTGAGAGGCGGAAGCGGCGGCAACAAATTGTAAGGCGTGTAGCCCTCCCACTCGAATGGAAAGTTCGTGTCGCCGAGCAACGCATCGATCAAAGGCTTGAAGATTCCTTCGCCATTGGAGCTGTTGGTCATGATGAGAATGCCGCTGCCATTGTCGAAGCAGAGCGCAAGATGACGCCATCCTTCATCGTGTCCTTCCTTGAAAAAGGCACGATGATGCGGCGTGGAATAGAGCCCCCAGCCGATACCGTAGGAAAGCTGGATGGCGTCGTTGGTCGTTGTTGCGTCTTCGACAAGCGTAGGAAATTGATGAAAAGAATGAATTTTGATTTGCGGTGTGAGCATTTCGCTGGTTGTTTGCGGCGAAAGAAATTTGCGGCGCATGACGGCACTGAGAAAGTTCGCGTAGTCATGCAGTGTCGTCTGCATGGAGCCGGCTGCGTCTGGTTTGGAACGCCGCTCGGGACCGAGAGAGCGGCCATATTCGTCGTAGCCATTTGCGAAATCACCGTCGAATCGCGGCTCCCAAACCATGCTGGTGCGCTGCATTTGCAGCGGCGTAAAGAGACGCTGGCTCATGATTGCCGTGTCGGATTTTGCAGCGACGGTCTCAACGACCAGTTGCGCGAGGTCAATTCCCTCCCCTGAATACGCGTAGCGTGAGCCGGGTTCGAAATGGATTTTGAGTTTATGGTCGGGCTCAAACCAGCGCCAGTTGGCAAAGCCTGAGGTGTGACTGAGCAGCATGCGCAGCGTGATTTTCTTGTAGCGTTCATCGCCCTGAAGGTCGGCGTAACGAGGATAATCCGACAACGGCTTGGGCAGATATTGCGTGATCGGCTTGTCGAGGTTAAGGATGCCGGCTTGCACCATCTGCATGACGACGGAAGCGAAGGCTGCCTTGCTGAGCGATGCGGAGGTCATGACGGAATCGGGCGTGAGCCGCAAACCTTTTTCTGTATCGCGAAAACCATACGTCTTGAGGTAGGCGATGTTGCCGTCGTGAAAGAGCGCGATGCCTGCGCCGGTGACGTGGGCCGCAGCGATGAGACGGTTCAGGGTGTCATCCACTTGCTGTGACGAAATGCTGGTGCCGTCGAGTCGCGTGATGCGTGTTGCGCGACTGCGAGACTGCTTGCGGAAGACAGACTGGATTGTGAGAGTGGCGAATACGAACTTCGCGAGCGCCGAATTTCTCATGATGATGAAGTACGCAGCGGTTGAAGGAGGGGTTCCGCGATTTCGAACAGCTTGAAAGTCACAATTCCTTTACCATTCGAACGACAGGCAGCGCGGCACCATTTGGAAGTGGAAGATCGAAAGTTTCGCACTCGCGGTAACCTTTCAGGGAGTAGAGCGGAACTCCCGTTAACGTCGATCCCATCTCGAAGCGACGAAAGCCGGCGCGCTCCGCGAGCGTTTCACAGTGCTTGAGAATGAGGCTGCCGAGGCCTCGGCGCGCCCACGCTGGGTGCACGTAGATGCCGCGGATTTTTGCGGCGTCGGTTGCCGGATCAAGAAGTGACATTTCGCGATTGCCCGCACCGTCGCCGCCGCAGAGCGTCTTGCGATTGCTCCATCCGCCGCAACCGGCGAGGCGGGGATGCCCGCTCACAGCCTCTGCGATGAAGTACGTCGCATCGGCGATGAGTTGCGTATCGAGACTGAGCGTGTGGCCTATCGCTCCATCTATTTGTTCGGGAGTATAGTCATCTTTTTGCAGCTGGCGAACAGATGCCTCGATCAACTCGTTGAGCGCCGGGATGTCGTCAAGGGTAGCTGTCCTGATAAGAAATTCGGATGCTGCAGGCACAGTTTCCTCCCTACAGAAACGTAACATTTCTTGAGTGTGGATGGAGGAGGACGGCGCCTCGATTCAAATACTCGTTAGTGCCGGCGAGCCGGTGCGTTCCATGAAAAATGCGCAGCTGGCTCAGGGATGTGTTCTGGGCCGTGCTGCGCATGATATGTGTGTCGCGGAAGTTCTAGCTCTTCTGCAGAACCGGGCGCGAGCGAGCAATGCCCTTCAACGCGCGTTCGTAGGCTGCGGCGGCGTCCGGATACTTTCGCACAATCTCGCGAGTCTTCGCGAGGAAGCCGGGAAATTCCTGGATGATCTCGCTCATGATGGAATCGAGTTTCGCGAGGATGAAGATGTTCTCGCCATTGCAATCGATGAATAGCTCAGCGGACAGACAGCCGTGGAGCACGAAAGCTGCGGCCATCTCCCAATAGCTGGTGACTTGGCGAAGATAGGCATTCTCTTTTGTGCCGCGGCCGCGTTGCACGGCAAAAAACTCTTCGGCAGTGGTCGGCCAGAACTCGGTCGTGATCCAATTGCGTGCCTCGCGCATGGTGGGCTCGGTTCGGAGTTCGTAAAGCTTGAGGATTAATTCGGCGTCGTTGTTGGTGGAGAGCTTTTCCATGGGAAACACTTTCTGTCGAACGGATGCTGGTTGAGAAGCGTGAGCGCAAATTGCCGGGAGTGCTTCGGGGCACGGAATTCTCCGTGCCCTGAGCAAGCTTGAGTTTACCGCGCGGGTGTGGCTGGTTCAAGCACCGGGCCGTGCGTGGCGGCCGTTGGCGTTTCGACGACAGGGGCGTCGCCGATGCGCTTGGAATAACTGCAAGCAACGGAA
Organism: uncultured Acidobacteriaceae bacterium; assembly: GCA_963797255.1. Taxonomy (GTDB): domain Bacteria; phylum Acidobacteriota; class Terriglobia; order Terriglobales; family Acidobacteriaceae; genus JANXZS01. The sequence goes on along the minus strand of CAWCOV010000030.1, from coordinate 294,859 downwards.
GCCGCAGAGTCGTCCTCAGCCTTCTTCTTGCGCTTTTTCGGTGCCTCATCTTCTGCCGCCGTCTTCTTATTGTTGGGGCAGACGAGGAAGACGCCGGACTTCAGCGATTTCTCAACGAGATAGGGGCTGCCGCACTCCGGGCATTTGATGTCGACGGGCTTGTTATTCGAAGTGAAGTCGCACTTCGGATAATTGGTGCACCCGTAGAAGAGGTTGCCGCGACGCGCTTTTTTCTCCGCGACCTCGCCATCCTTGCAAAGCGGACAGTGAACACCGATCGTATTCTGCTTGATGTATTTGCACTTGGGATAGCCTGAGCAGGAGACGAACTCCCCGTACTGGCCGTTGCGCAAAACAAGCTGCTCGCCGCACTTGGGGCAGTTTTCATCGAGAGGAACAGGCGGCTTCTGCTGCACCTTCTGATCGAGTTTTCGCGTGGTTTTGCACGGAGGATCTTCGTTGTAACCCGGGCACGCCATGAACATGCCGAAACGTCCGCGACGCAGAACCATCACGCGTCCGCAAGCCTCGCAATATTCCTCAGCGGCCTCAGCCTCTTGCGCTTCCGGAGTATTCAGGTCAGGCTTGTTTTCGAAATTCTCCTTGGTGAAATTGCAGCTGCTCTTGTCTTTTTTGTCGTAGGCGCTGCAGGCAAAGAAGGAACCGAACTTGCCCCACTTCATCACTAGAGGAGAGCCGCAAACGTCGCAGACCTGGTCGGTCTTCTTCTCCCAACGCTTTACGTTTTCCATGTGCTTCTCTGCGTTGAGAAGCTCCTCTTCAAAGTGGCCGTAGAAGCCGCCCAGCAGATCTGTCCACTTTTCAGTGCCGTCTTCGATTTCGTCCAGTTCTTCTTCGAGGCGCGCTGTGTACTGTGTGTCGAAAATATAAGGGAAATTTGCCACCAGCAGATCGGTGACGACGAGCCCTATCTCCGTCGGGAAGAAGCGCCCGGCGCGACCAGTGGGCGGAACCTTGGTGACGTACTTGCGATCCTGAATAGTCGTGATGATGGACGAGTACGTAGACGGACGGCCGATGCCGCGCTCTTCCAGTACCTTGACCAGCGATGCTTCGTTGTATCGCGGCGGAGGCTCGGTGAAATGTTGCTCAGGCAGCGTGCTGTTGAGCCTTAATTTCTGTCCATCGGTGAGAGCCGGAAGCGTGTTCTTCAACTCGTCGTCTTCTTCATCTTTGGATTCCTTCGCTTCTTCGTAGACACGCAGGAAACCATCGAACTTGAGGACCGATCCGGTGACGCGAAAATCGTAGGAGCGATCGGCCTTGGCTTCAATATCTACCGAGGTCTGATCGTAAACAGCGGGCACAATCTGCGAAGCGACGAAACGCTGCCAGATGAGGCGGTAGAGCTTGAACTGCTCCTCGCTCAAGTAGCGATGAATCTCATCGGGATGAAGCTCAACGTTGGTCGGGCGGATGGCTTCGTGCGCGTCCTGCACATCTTTCTTCGACTTATATGCGTTGGGTTGCGCAGGCAGGTATTGCTGCCCGAGCCGTTTGCCGATGTAGTCGCGAACGGACGCGATGGCATCCGGCGAAACACGGGTGGAATCGGTACGCATGTAGGTGATGAGACCGACAGTGCCTTCGGGGCCGATGTCTACACCTTCATAGAGTCGCTGAGCCACGCCCATGGTGCGCTTTACGCTGAATCCTAATTGACGCGATGCATCCTGCTGCAATTTGCTCGTGGTGAACGGAGGCGCAGCACTCTTACGCCGCTCCTTTTTTTCAACCGAGCGCACTCGCCACGCGGCTTTATTCACTGCTGCGAGAACTGCATCCGTCTCTGCCTGATTGGGCAGGCTCGCGGCACCTACAGTTGGAACTTCAGCCTTCTTCCCATCGATGCCGACAAAGCGCGCGATAAATTCAGGACCGTTGGGCTCGGGAGTCAAAAGGGCGTCAATGGTCCAATACTCAACGTTCTTAAAAGCCTGGATTTCGCGTTCGCGTTCCACGATGAGACGCACGGCGACGGTCTGGACACGTCCGGCGGAGAGGCCGCGGCGAACCTTGTCCCATAGCAGCGGAGAAATCTGGTAACCGACGATGCGGTCGAGTACGCGGCGTGTCTGCTGCGCATCCACCAGGTGCTCATCGATATCGCGAGCATGCTTGAAGGCTTCGACCACAGCCTTCTTGGTGATCTCATTAAATGTGACGCGGCGAACTTTGGTGTCGCCCTTCACCGAGGGCCGGAGTTGAATGGCGAGATGGGCGGCAATGGCTTCGCCTTCACGGTCAGGATCGGGTGCCAGGAAGACAGCGTCGGCTTTGGCGGCGAGCTTCTTCAACTGTGCGACAAGCTTTTCCTTATCCGGTGTAACGATGAGGGTGGGCTCGAATGTTCTGTTCTTGAGCTCGACACCAATTTCTTTTTTGGGCAGGTCCATGATGTGGCCGAAGGAGGCTTCCACAACATAGTCGCTGCCGAGATATTTATTGATCGTCTTTGCTTTCGCAGGAGACTCGACGATCACTAGAGATTTACCCATTTTTATCCTTCACAGGGATACGGACGTTCAAAATGCAAAAGTCGTTCGCTGATTTTCTGGAAGCTACCACGCATTGCCACTCTGAATCTACCTGACGCCTCGGAAAACTCCGTCGCATACTGGGCTAAGACGCTGATTGGCAAAGGACGTTAGAAGCTTCGTACAAAATTTTTACCTGGCAACTGTTTGACGCGCCCGGCCAGTTCCAACTCGAACAGGGCGGTAAATACTTCTGAAGAGGTGAGCTCTGCCTTTAGCTTCTCCATTAACTCGTCCAGTTGCAACGCCTCATCGGTATGCAGGGCCTGGAAGACCCGATTTTCGTTCGGGGCCAACTGCGAGGCGCTAAATAAGGATGCAGTAGGTGGCTCATTCGATGCAGAACGGCTGGTAACCCCAACATTCGATTCGGCCTCGAGCTGTTCTTCGAGTTGAACTCTTATCTGCGTCGGCAGGTCTTCCCAGATATCCTCCCAAGTAGCCACCAGTCTTGCACCTTGCTTTATCAAGGTATTAGGCCCCCAGGCCGTTTTGCTGGTTACGTTACCCGGTACAGCATACACGTCGCGATTCTGCTCAAGGGCGCAGCGGGCAGTTACGCGAGTTCCGCTGGTCTCACTCGCCTCAATGACGAGGACGCCGACGCTCATGCCGCTGATGATGCGATTGCGCTTGGGAAAATTTTGTGGCGCGGGAAAGGTGCCCATTGGATATTCCGAGACGATGGCTCCGCCGCTCAACAATATTTGTTCGGCGAGGTGCTTATTCTCTTTTGGATAAATGACGTCGATGCCGGTTCCCCACACGGCGATAGTCGGTGCCTTGGCAGCGAGCGCACCTTTGTGCGCAGCCGAGTCGATGCCGCGGGCCATACCGCTCAGAATGACGAGCTTGCGCAGGGCAAGATCGCGGGAAAGCATCTCCGCCATGCCCGCGCCATAGGGCGTGGGGTGACGAGTACCGATGACGGCGAGCGAGGGCCGCGAAAAAAGGGCGCGGTTCCCGCGAATCCACAGCACTGCGGGGGCATCGTAGATTTCGCGCAGGCGGTCTGGATATTCCTCGTCAGCATAAGTGAGCACTGAACCGCCGTTGTCGTAGACGCGTTTCCACTCTTCTTCCGCGGCATCGCGCGCTTTGCCTTCGGCAATGAACTTGACAGCTTCTGCGGGCATTGCGAACGACTCAAGCTCAGTGAGCGCGAGTTGAAAGAGTCGCGAAGGCACACCGAGTTTCTCAATCATGCTGAGTATGCGGCGAGGGCCTAGCCCCGGCGTGAGTGCGAGCGCAAGCCACGCGAGACGATCCTCTGACCAGGTCGGCGTCGTGGCTGGCGCGTCATCGGCGTGCTGCGAGTTGAGTGACAGAGTGGCTTTCATGGACACACAAAAACTCCGCGTGGCGAAGCAATCTCCAAACGGATAGAACGAGCAAATTGCTTTTGCTGATTGCGCTCACAGTAGATGGAGGCCCGGTTTGATGTCAAGCAGAGCAGGATAATGTGGTGGGACAGTCAGACGTTTCGGGGACACTTCTGAGGAACCAGAATCCGATGCCCTTCTGCAGACGCCTGTCCTTGTTCATTGAGAAAAATAATGACGGACCGGAGATTCATCCCTGCTGCAGATTTACAGCGTGAATCCTTCAATTTTGCTAGTAGTTACAAGTTGCTTGCACTGGTTAGTATCGATGGGGATTTGGGAAATTTTGCGCGCGGGCCTGCCTCTTTTTAAAGCAACACAAACATGCAGAGAAAGGTTGACTGAAGTGCTTATCAAAACAAGGATTTTGGCATGGATGCCGATTGTCGCTCTCACAGTGGGGTTGATTGGATGTTCCTCTACACCGGAGAAGAGTGCTTCTGCTCCCGGACTTGATGAGGCGGTAAGCACGGCTACTGAAGCTTACATCTACGGATATCCGCTGGTGACGATGGACATGACGCGGCGGCAGCTTACCAACGTAGTCAGCCCTGTCGGCAGCAAAGCTCCGATGGGCCAACTTATCAGGCTGCGGAGTTATCCGACTCCTGAATTTAAAGACGTGACCGCTCCGAATGCCGACACGCTTTACACCACCGCGATGCTGGATGTGAGCAAGGAACCATGGATCCTGAGTGTGCCGGATATGGGTAGCCGATATTACCTGCTGCCCATGCTGGATGGCTGGACGAATGTCTTCCAGGTGCCGGGCAAGCGCACGACCGGAGGCAAAGCGCAGAAGTACGCCATTACCGGACCAGGCTGGCAGGGAACGCTGCCGGCTGGAGTGACCGAATATAAATCTCCCACTGGAATGGTATGGCTCCTGGGGCGCATCTACTGCACCGGCACGCCGGAGGACTATAAGGAAGTACACGCGCTGCAGGACAAGTTCTCGTTGGTTCCTCTGAGTTCGTATGGCAAGCCGTACACGCCGCCGCCGGGCGAGGTGGATGCGAGTCTGGATGCTAAGACCTCCGTCCGTGATCAAGTGAATGCGATGGACATTAACGCCTACTTCACCTACCTTGCTCGACTGATGAAGACGAATCCACCAGCGGCTGAGGATGCTCCAATTGTGGCGAAGATGGCGAAGATTGGACTTGTACCGGGACAGGATTTCGATCCCGGCAAACTGGGAGTCTTCGACAAGGAAGCGCTGCGTGTGGTTCCCAAGGCTGCGCAATTGAAAATCATGGAGTACTTCAAGCAAGTAGGTAAGCCCATCAACGGCTGGACCTTTACGACGAAGACGGGAATCTATGGTACGGATTATGTTGACCGGGCGCTGGTCACGGCAATCGGCCTGGGTGCAAACCGGCCGCAGGATGCTGTGTATCCAACGTCAGAGAAAGATGCGACTGGCAGCGAGTACGACGGAGCCAAGCACAAATACGTGATTCACATCGACAAGGGAAAGTTCCCGCCTGTGAATGGCTTCTGGTCGATCACGATGTATAACGCGGATTATTTCTTTGTGGTGAATCCCATCAACCGCTACACCGTGAGTTCCAGAAGCAAGTTTGTGCCGAACGCGGATGGATCGGTGGATCTATATCTGCAGGCGGATTCTCCGGGCAAGGCAAAGGAAGCGAACTGGCTTCCTGCTCCGAAGGCCCGTTTTATTCCCATGCTTCGCATGTACTGGCCGAAGGAGACGCCGCCGTCGATCATCGATGGAACGTGGGATCCTCCGGCGGTCAAACAATTGGATTAAAACCAGATAGCCGGGACATTTAATTGGTGTCCCGGCATCCTCATTTTGTCCGAATACATTTGCCTTGCATGTTGCGTCTCTCCATTCAGGCTTGAGAAAGCTTGAGTTGTAAGATCCACACTTTCTTCCGTGAAATCCTCCGAAAAGCCAATTGTCACGTCGCGTATGTATGATAGGCGTCAAAGTCAGGCAGTAAAAAATCATGAATCGCGATTGAAAAGTGAGCAATATTGCTCACTTCGACTCGACGTCGCCGTTTAGGGTAAAGCTTTCTGACACTACAGTGTCTGGAGAAGGTGCGTTGAGAGTTCACCTCATAAATCCAAGTGACAATTCGTTCGGAACAGCCGTTATCACGCCTAGATGGTTGTTCGTTCTTGCAGCGGCGACACCCAGCATCGCAGGAGATCCCATCCTTGTTGACGAATCGCTGGAACAGGTTGTGCCTGAGAGCATTGAGCCGGGAGATCTTGTCGGCATCAGTGTTCACACCGGCAATGCTCTGCGCGGATACCAGGTAGGCCGCATGGCCCGCGCTCGCGGGGCGTGGGTAGTTTACGGCGGCATCCATGCCACGCTCTTTCCCGAAGAGGCGATGGAGCGCGGTGAGGCGCATGCCGTTGTGACGGGCGATGGCGACGTGGCGTGGGGCAAAGTGGTTACCGATTGCATGTCCGGCAAGCTGGAGAGAATCTACGCAGGCGGACGCATTGCGGGCAACGAATTTTTGGCCGCGCGATGGGATTTGATGAACCACGAAAAATATATGTGGGCGTCGGTGCAGACTATTCGCGGATGTCCAAAGCACTGTTCTTTTTGCAGTGTGTGGCGCACCGATGGGCAGCAGCCGCGACAACGGATGTACCAGAGTGTTATCGACGAGATTATCGATTTGCGGCGAATTGGCTTTCGCTTTATCGCGTTGGCCGACGACAACTTTTACCCGGTAACGCTGAAGGATCTGCAACAGGCCCGCGAACAAAAAAACCTCGCAAAGCTTGAAGAGTTGACGGCCATCCGCAATGAACGGTTCCAGTTGATGGCTGAGATGGCAAAGTTGCCGAAAGATATGGTGTTCTTCACGCAGATCACGATGGAAGCGGGCGAGGACAGCGAGTATCTTGACGCGATGCGAAAGGCCAGAATCAAGGGCGCGCTGGTTGGCGTTGAGGCGGTAACTCCGGAAGGGCTAAAGGCTGTGTTCAAGGACTGGAACTGCTCCGGCGATGCGTTGGCGAAGCGCCTGCAGACTTTTAGAAAACATGGCGTGCACGTTCTTGGTTCGTTCATCTTTGGTTTGCCTACGGATAAACCTGCAACTTTCGACGCGACCGTGGCGATGGCGCTGCAGGCAGGCGTCACATTTGCACAATTTGTGATGATGACTCCCTTCCCGGGAACGGTGGATTTTAATCGATGGGAGAAGGAGCAGTCCGTGGACCCGATGTATGTGGGGGACGTTCCGATTACGCGTTACTGGCTCATTCCTACTGAAGTTCGTCCAAAGATGTTCACGCCGCATCCTTCGATGAGTTCGGAGGAAATTAAAGAGCGTACGCAAAAGGTTTGGGACAGATTTTATGACTGGTCTTCAATCTGGAAGAGGTCGGCATGCACTCCGGATCTAAAAGCGCGGCTTGCGTTCATTTTCCTTTCTAAGCTCTACCGGCAGATGTATGCCGGGACTGGAATTTCTACCGATAGTGCGCGGAGAAAGAAGTCGAAGAACTGGGCGCGATGGACGGCAAGGAATTGCAAGAAGATTTTCAAAGCGCATCCCATGCCGGAACTCGAATCGCCTCGGTGGGATCCGCCTTCCCCGTCCTCGCTTAAAATTCCTGCATTTCTCAACCTGGAGAATCCGGAACAATCTGGGCCTTTGGTCGTTCTCCCGTAAGGTGAAACGCATTAGAACATCCCCCGGTCATCGCAACGAAGGCATTGCCAAGCGGCTGATGATGGGGGCGTGCGGGTAGCTTGTGCGTCTCGCGAACGGAGGATTGTTAGACTGAAGACTGTGACTTCCACGGGTTCTTCGCGACTGCGCATTGCAGCGATTGATTTTCTAAATCCCGCGCCTTTGATGTGGGACTTTGAGCACGAGCCGGCGCAATCCCGGCTAGCCGAGCATTACAGTATTCATCGAACCATGCCGTCTGAATGCGCCGCGCAATTGGAGTCGGGCGAGTCGGACATCGGGCTGATTCCGGTTGCTTCGTATGCGACGATTGCGGGGCTCTCAATTATTCCCAGATGCACGATTGCATCGCTGGACCGGGTGCGGTCGATCCTGCTGGTTATGAGGACAGGAGTGGAGTTGAGCCGCGTAAGAACAGTGGCGGCGGATACCTCCTCGTTGACCTCGCTGGCATACACACAAATTCTTTTTAATCGCTATTGGAGCGGGGTGCCGGAGTTTGTGCCGCATGCACCGGATCTGGAAACGATGCTGGCACATTGCGATGCTGCCCTGCTGATTGGTGATCCTGCGCTGCTTGCGCTTGAGGGACAACGCGACCGCGAGGAGCGCACGGGCGAGAGTCTGCAGTACATTGACCTGGCACACGAATGGCGCGAGAGAACGGGCACTCCGTGGGTCTCCGCATTCTGGGCGGTGCGGGATAAGGCTCTCGCGGGCACGGACAGGAGTGCGGCGCAGGTGGTTGAGGATTTCGTGCGTTCGCGGGATCACGGCTTGGAACACATCGACGATATTGCGGCTGAGTGGGCAAGCAGAATTTCCATGTCACCGGAAGATATTCGCGCTTACCTCACGGGCAACATCCATTACGTGCTGGATGAGGTCTGCCGGGAGGGGATGAATATGTTCTTTCGCTATGCAGAGGAGTGCGCGGTCTTGCCGCGGGTTTCCGAGTTGAAGTGGACTGCTCCGCCGCCCACTAGCTAAAGGCGGTTAGCTAAAAAGCGGTTAACAAAGGAGCGGTTAGCTCAGAAGCGATTAGCGGAAATACTGTAATGGTTATCCCACCCTCGCTTGACGCAAAGAATGGGGCACCCAGATTTTTTCTGATTTCGATGGAACGCGGATCTCTCCACTTCGGTCGAGATGACAACTTCTGCGAGATCGAGGGGCGACCACTTATTAGCTGGTCGCTCTTTCGCTGACCGCTTTTTAGCTAACCGCTAACCGCTTCATTAGCTGCTTTTACATTTCCCAACGCAGGATGGCGGCGCCTACGGTGTAGCCCCCACCGAAAGCTGCTAACAGAACATTCTGGCCTTTTTTCAATTGGCCATTTTCCATTGCGGAGTGCATTGCCAGCGGAATGGTTGCGGCGGTGGTGTTGCCGTAGCGATCGATGTTGATGACTACGCGATCGAGGTCCATGCCCAGCTTTTCTGCGGTGGAAAGAATGATGCGCTTGTTGGCCTGGTGCGGGATGAAGCAGCCAATCTCGTTGACCGAAAGCTCGTTGCGCTCGAGCAGCGCGTGGCTCAGCTCGTACATTTTGCGGACTGCTGTTTTGAAGACTGGGCCGCCATCCTGATGAACGAAGTGCAGCTTGTTGGCGACTGTTTCGGCAGTGGAGGGATGAAGGCTGCCGCCGCCGGGCATAAAGAGTGCGGTGCCGCCGGAGCCATCGATCTCGTGCAGAAAATCGGCCATACCGATTTCGTCTCCCTCGGTCGGCTCAAGCAGAACTGCTCCTGCGCCGTCGCCAAACAGGATGCACGTTGAGCGATCGGTGTAGTCGAGGATGGAAGACATGGTGTCAGCGCCGATGACCATGACGCGAGTGTGTGCGCCGGACTCAACCAGCTTGGCGCCGAGTTGCAGCGCGTAAAGAAAGCCGGAGCAGGCTGCGGAAAGATCAAATCCCCAGGCTCCTTTAGCTCCAATTTTTTCCTGAACAAGGCAGGCTGTCGCGGGAAAGAGCATGTCTGGAGTAACGGTGGCGACGATGATGGCTTCCACTTCGGAGGCTTCGATGCCACGTTGCGCGAGGCACTGGCGCGCGGCTTCAGCAGCCATGTCGCTGGTGGCTACTCCCGGGTCAACAACGTGACGCTCGCGAATTCCCGTACGTTCGGTGATCCACTGGTCGTTGGTGTCGACCATCTTTTCAAGATCGGCATTCGTGATGATCCGAGGCGGGACATAAATTCCCAAGGCACTGATTTTCGCGCGTCTTGCCACGCGCGGCCGGACTTCAAGGCTCAATGGTTATCTCCTACGCTTGTTGCAATCCATATTCTCTATGAAGGGGAAAGGGTTGTCCACGCGCGGGACTTGGGGTTGGAGTTTTAGCGCCGGGCGACCTACTGCGCACGCAATGGCCCGTTACCGTTGCTTCCTTCCGGACCTGGCGGGGTTGGCGGGATTGTGTCGCGTAGGACCCGGCACTTTCAAATACTATCACTGACGCGAGACGGTTCGAAGCGATGCGGGCGGAGGCGCGCATCGGTGAAGGATGGCGTACGGAGCACAATCGCGGTTAGAGATTGACTGACGCATTATGTCGTACTTAAGATCAGGACTCCCGGCATGCAGAGCAAGTCAAACCCTTATGATCGACCAGCTTATCTCCCACTATCGCATTGTTGAACGGCTCGGCGGCGGTGGCATGGGTGTTGTTTACAAGGCGGAAGACGTCAACCTCCACCGCTTTGTCGCGCTTAAGTTTCTGCCGGATGAGGTGGCGAAGGATCCGCAGGCCCTGGCGCGTTTTCAACGGGAGGCGCAAGCCGCCTCTGCCCTGAATCACCCCAACATCTGCACTATTTACGAAATTGGTCACGATGATGGCAGATCGTTCATCGCCATGGAGTTTCTGGATGGCATGACGCTGAAGCATCGCATCGATGGCAAGCCGGTCGAGATCGAAACGCTGCTGGGGTTGGCCATCGAAATTGCCGACGCGCTGGAGGCAGCGCATGCCGAGGGCATTGTCCATCGCGATATCAAGCCGGCAAACATTTTTGTCACGCGGCGTGGACACGCAAAGGTTCTCGATTTTGGGCTGGCGAAGGTTGCACTGAAAACAAGCTCGTCCGGGGCAACGGCACAGTCTGAAACGCGGACTGTGGCCGTGGACGAAATGCAACTGACGAGTCCAGGGTCGATGCTGGGAACGATGGCGTATATGTCTCCCGAGCAGGTGAGAGCGAAGGATCTCGATAGCCGGACGGACCTGTTCTCTTTTGGCGTGGTGTTGTACGAGATGGCGACGGGGATGCTTCCCTTCCGCGGAGAAAGCTCCGGCGTTATTTCAAGGGAAATTCTCGATGGAACGCCTGTTCCTCCTACGCGGCTGAATCCTGACCTGCCTGCGGAGATGGAGCGGATTATTTTCAAGATGCTGGAGAAGGATCGCAACCTGCGATACCAGCACGCTGAAGAGATTCGCGCGGACCTGCAGAGGTTGAAGCGGGATCTGGATAGCGGGCGAAGTTCGGGTATCAGTTCGTCGGAAGCAGAACGGCCGGTAAAGAAATCCGTCAAAGGAAGGCTCGTCGCCATTCTTGGCGCAATAGTTCTGGCGGGTGTGCTTGTGGCGTTGTGGTGGGGTGTGCATAAGCATGCCGCTCCCGGGCACGAGTCAACGGCCACTCCTGCGACCATGCAGCGGTTGACGACCAATGCTGCGGAAAATGCGATCACTGCTTCCGCGATTTCCCCCGATGGCAAGTATCTTTCCTTCTCCGACAAGACCGGCACTTACTTGCGGATTCTCGCGACTGGCGAACTTCATCCCCTCGTGCCTAAGGGGCCGGACGTGATCTCGTTGGCGTGGTTCCCAGACAGCTCGCGGCTTTTAGGGTCGTGGGCTACGGGCCCGTCTGCCAATGTGGGCCAGTGGAGTATTTCGATTCTTGGAGGAACTCCGAGACTGTTGGGCGAAGAAGGCTGGTCGGCTTGTGTCTCGCCGGATGGATCGCATGTTGCGTTTATCAAAGGCAGTGGGTTCGGAGACTCCGGTCTGGAAATCTGGGTGATGAGCGCAAACGGCTCGGATCCACGAATGCTTGTCTCGGCACCGCCGGGTGGACTGCTGAGCAATCCGGTATGGTCGCCAGATGGGCGAACAATTGCCTATCTGGAGGCGGTATTCAGTATCTACACGAGCAGGCCCGCGATCAAGCTGCTGGATGTGGCTCGTGGAGAAACACGGGAGCTAATGTCGAGGCCGGGGTTGGATATGGGTTTGTTGTGGCTGCCGGATGGGCGTCTGGTCTATGCCATCGATGATCCTTTGCCGAATCCAACCGGCTCAAACCTTTTCTCGACGAAGCTCGATTTAACTACCGGAAAGACAGTCGGAACTCCGGTGCGCATTTCTACCGGTGAAGGCTTTATTGCGCAAGCGAGTGTAACGGCTGACGCCAAGCGCATTGCACTGATCCGTTACAAGTCGCAACTGGACGTGTATGTAGCCGAGTTTTCCGCCAAGGGGCCGAAACTCAATACGCCGCGGCGCTTGACCATAGACGATGCTGACGATATTCCGTTTGATTGGACACCCGACAGCAAGGCAGTCCTGTTTACTTCAAGCAGAACAGGCGCGAACAACATTTTCCGTCAACGCATCGATGACACGACGGCCGAGATGCTGGTGTTCGGTTCGGAAGATAAGACGATCTGCCGATTGAGTCCGGATGGCACGCAAATCCTTTACGTGGTGCCACCAGATCCGGGCAAGACCTCCGACGCTGTTCGCCTGATGCGGGCGCCTCTTGCAGGTGGCCCGTCGACATTGGTGCTGGAGACTAACAACCTGAACAATCACCAATGCTCGCGCTCCCCTGCGAGCGTTTGCGTCTACAGCCAGCATAACCCCAATGACTTCGTGCTTAGCCGGTACGACCTTGCGACCGGGAGCGCCAAAGAGATTACGCGAATCCCGAACCAAGGCAATGTTTGGAACTGGGGTCTGGCGCCCGACGGGAAGACGGTGGCGATCACCAAGGCGGGCGACGATCGGATTCTGCTCGTCTCACTCGTCGGCCAGCCACAGCGCGAACTGTCAGTGAAGGGACTGAACAACATCAACTCTCTTGATTGGACAGCGGATTCCAAAGCGATGTTCGTTTCAAACAGTGGAAGCGGACGGAATGCCACGCTGCTGCTTGTGGATCTTGCAGGTAACGCTCGTCAGATTCGCCAGGTGCGGAGCAATCGCGCCAGCTGGGCGATTCCCTCGCGGGATGGAAAGTACGTTGCGATTCCGTCGCCCACAGTAGAGAGCAACGTTTGGGTTGCCGATAGTTTCTAAGGCGCGGCGGCGCCCGCCAAGATGATTATTGTCAATAATTTGTCAATTGACATTCGCCACTGGAACCGTTACGTTTCGCACACTACCGGGCCATTTGTACCGCAGCTGAGCCTTCTCCTCGGCGCGATCCCCACAACTTGAATTCAGGAGCCCCATAAATGCGTAAGTTCGCGCTCTCTTGTAGCGTCCTCTGCCTTTCGGCCACGATGTTTGCACAATCCACTCCCCAACCCCAGCGACTGGTTTCAGAAGTAAACGTTGCGACTCCCAAGCCTGGCATGGCTGCACAATTTGAGGCAGGTCGCAAGGCTCACTCGGCATTCCACGCCGCGCAGAAAGACACTTGGAGCGTGCTTGTCTGGGAAATCACCACCGGCGAGCGCACCGGAGCCTACCTGATGGCTTCACCAGGCCACCACTGGGCAGAATTCGACGCGCGGGCTGATTTCATGAAGCTTGACGAGGCCGATGTTGCCAAGAATCTGGCGCCCTATGCCAGCACAACGACTAGCTATTACGCGTTTCGCGACGATCTCAGCTTGTCCAAGCCCCCGGCAACGCCCTCCGCGATGCGCACCGCGGTTTATTACTCGGTGATCCCGGGTCACTTGAATGACTTCATCGAAGGGGTGAAGAAGATCAACGCAGCAACGCAGAAGTTGAATGACCCGACTCGACCGTCGCGCGTCTACTCGCTCTCGAACGGAGGCAACGCTCCGCAATTCGTTCTGATCACGGAACGGGCCAAGTGGGCCGATATGGAACCACTGGGCATGACTTTAGACGAGCTGATGAAGGCCGCCTACGGTGATGATGGTAAAAAGATTCTCGACGACTACCGTGCCAGCATTGCACACGTGCGAACGGAAATGGCCGTGTACCGCGCGGATCTGAGCTACATACCTAAATAAACAAGCGGCGGCGCGGGATGATAGTGCCCGCGCCGCATGTTTTTGCGGAATTAAGCGAGTAAAATCAGCCACTTGCAGGATCAGCCGAGCGTGGCGGCCAATCTGGCGTACTCCTTGCGCAAGTCCGTTAGAATGATTAAGTGATGCAAAGTTCGCTTTCCCCCGAATCAGCAGCCGCCTTGGCTGACCCCACTTCGACCGCCGAGATTGAACTTGCCGCACCCTCAGTCCCGCAAAGGCTGAAGGTGGGGTTTGTGAGCCTCGGCTGCCCCAAGAACCTTGTGGACAGCGAGGTGATGATGGGCATGCTGCACCAGGCGGGCGCGGAGATGACCTCGTCCACCGAGGACGCGGATGTGCTGGTGGTGAACACCTGCTCGTTCATCGATTCGGCCAAGCAGGAATCTGTGAACACGATCCTGGAAATGGCGCAGCACAAAGCGACGCGGGCAGGCAAAAAGCTCATTGTTGCCGGGTGCTTGGTGGAGCGCTACCGCGACGAGATTCGCAAGAATATCCCTGAAGTGGATGCGGTTGTTGGAACGGGAGAACTCGACCAGATTCTGGCGGCGGCGGGACTGGCCGGAAACGTGGCCAACACGGGAGTTTCGGAGTCACCGTTCAGGATATTGGGCGGTGGGCCAGCAGCATCGGTCGAAGCCCGGAGTTCTCAGCCTGACACGGCGCAGAGTTCGCGGGCTGAAGGCGATTTGCGAGAACAGCAGGGGCGTTTCGCCCGGACGGAGTGGGACGGGGCGGCTCCGGCTCTCCCGCAGTATCTGTATGACGAGACGACGCCGAGGCTGCTGGCGACGCCGAGGTCGTCGGCATACATCAAAATCGCGGAGGGCTGCGACCACCCCTGCAGCTTCTGCGTGATTCCGAATTTGCGCGGCAAATTCCGTTCGCGGAGATTTCAGTCGGTGGTCACGGAGGCCGAGAGGCTGGTGGCGCAGGGCATCCAGGAGATCACGCTGATCGGGCAGGACACAACCTGCTACGGCGAGGATCTCGGACTGAAGGATGGGCTGGCGTCGCTGCTGGACAGGCTGGCGCAGATCGACGGGCTGAAGTGGCTGCGGTTTCTTTATGCGTATCCCAACAAGATCACCGGAAGGCTGCTGGAAACCATTGCGAAGCACGACAACATCTGCAAGTATCTCGACGTTCCGCTGCAGCACGCTTCCCCCGCAGTGCTGAAGAATATGAAGCGCGGCGCGGGCGCGGACATCTTTTTGAAGACGCTGGAAAAGGTGCGCGCGACGGTGCCGGGGATTGCGCTGCGGACTTCGTTCATTGTGGGATTTCCGGGCGAAACGGATGCCGATTTTGAGATTCTGTCGGACTTTGTCCGCGAGGCGAAATTCGATTGGCTGGGAGTTTTCAGCTACTCCGATGAAGACGGCTCGAAGGCGTTTCACCACGAAGCCAAGCTTCCGAGGCGGACCATTGAGGCACGCCGCCGCAAGTTGATGAGCCTGCAGAAAGGCATTAGCAAGCGGGCGAAGAAGCAGTGGGTGGGGCGGACGCTGGACGTGCTGATGGAGGGCGAATCAGAAGAAACGGCCATGCTGTGGGAAGGCCGGACGCAGTTTCATGCTCCGGAGATCGACGGCAAGGTGTACATCAACGACTTTGGCCCCCACGAAGAATTGGTGCCGGGAAACTTTTATCGTGTCGAGATCACCGAGGCGCATGAGTACGATCTTGTGGGGCGAGTAGTTTAGCTAAGAGCCGGTCAGCTGAAATGCGTCAGCTAAAAAGCGGTTAGCTAAAAAGCGGTCAGCTAAAAGCAGCGAAAAGCTATAGGACATCACAATCAGTTGCGAGCAATGGTTATGGGTAAAGACGCTAAAAGAACAATTCTTCGTTGTCCTACTTGCAGGACGATCGTGACCACCAAGGACGAGGACTATCCCTTCTGCAGCGATCGTTGCCGGCAGATTGATTTGGGCAAGTGGGCTACCGGGGTGTACAAGATTTCATCGCCCATTCTGGATCCGGATGTGCTGGAAGATTTGCCATCCTCTGCGGAGAGAAACTCGCGCGACGATGAATAGATTCCCGGGACTGAAGACACGCTGGGCGTGGGTTGCGGGAACCTTTTTCGGCGCGGGGCTGGGCAAGCCTGGTCCTGGAACGTGGGGATCGGTGGCGGCGCTGGTGTTGTGGTGGCTGGTGGCACACGCCGTGCCGCTAACAGCGTTGCAACTGGGACTGCTGACGGCATTCGGAGCGCTGGCGGCGACGGCGATTGGGATTCCGGCGGGAACGATTGTGGCGCGGGAGACTGGCCGCGAGGATCCCGGGCACGTAGTTTTGGATGAGGTGGCGGGACAATGGATTACGCTGATTGCCTGCCCGGTTGACTGGAAACATGCACTGCTGGCGCTGCTGTTTTTCAGAGTATTTGACATTGTGAAACCATGGCCGGCACGTCAGTTGGAAAATCTGCCGGATGGATGGGGCATCATGCTCGATGATGTGGCCGCAGGGCTGTATGCTTTGCTAGTGCTGCAAATCCTCCGCCACTGGTTTTAGGGCGCGGGGTACACGGTTTAGGGACAGAGATGAGCGGATTGATGAATCGCGAACGGAATGGTTTACAGCCGCCGAAACTGGAGGCGGTGATTCCCGGCGCAGCGTTGCCGGGAGCAGAAGTCGAGATTTTTGGAGCGAACCTGGGTCCGGTGGAGAATGAGATTCCGTCAGCGTTTGTGGACGGAGTTCCGGCGCATGTGTTGCTGAGCCGTTCTGGCCGCCTTCTGCTGCGGGTGCCGGAGACCAATGGCGCGGGAAACGTGCAGATCCAACAAGGCAGCCTGACGAGCAACACGCTGCGGCTGAAGGTAGCGCAAGGGCTGACGACGGAAGTACATGCGGTCGGCAATCCTGTGATCGATATTGAAGGCAATGTGTTTGTGACCTTCTCCGGCTCCCGGGGAACGGAAACTCCTGTCTCTGTATTCAAGCTGCGCGGGGATGGTGAGGTGGAGAACTTCCTGACCGGCATTGTGAACGCGACGGGGCTGGCGCTCGATCCTGCGGGCTATCTCTATGTTTCTTCGCGGAACGAGGGCACGGTGTATCGCGTGTCTCCGGAGGGGGCGGCGAGCATTTACGCGGAAGGCATGGGCGTGGCGACCGGGGTAGCCTTCGACGAGAAGGGCGACCTGTATGTCGGCGACCGTTCTGGGACGATTTTCAAGATTTCGCATGACCGGCAAATATTTGTTTTTGCGACGCTGGAGCCTAGCGTCGCTGCGTATCATTTGGCCTTCGGTCTGGACGGCACGCTGTTTGTGACCGGGCCAACGACTTCTAGCCGCGACAATGTGTATGCGATTGACCGGGACGGGGCGACGAAGGTTTTCTACGGTGGGCTGGGGCGTCCGCAGGGCCTGGCCGTAGACATAGCCGGCGATGTGTATGTAGCGGCATCCCTTGGCGGTAAGCGGGGTATTGTGCGCATTACGGGCAAGGGCGAGGCATCGCTGGTGCTCGCCGGATCGAGCCTCGTTGGGCTGGCACTGGGGCGCAATGGAGAGGCTGTGCTGGCGACAAACTCCTCTGTGTTTCATGTGCCGCTGGGAGTGGAAGGGTTGCGCTTCTTCTAACGAGAGGCCGGGTATCCCCGAGCCAATTGAGTGAATCCAACTTTGCGTTGAACGCAGGAGCAATTTCGGATTTGGGATGAAGCGATCGAAGCCTGCGAACTTTTCCTTCTCTACTTTGATGACAAACCCCGTACCATTCAAAGAGAACAAATTTATGGCAGATTCCTGGAGCCTTGCTGTGCTGGTTAGCCGTTCCTGCCGTGGGTACGCTGAATGAATTGCGAAATCATCGCGGTCGGCTCGGAACTTCTGACGCCGTACCGGCAAGACACAAATTCCCTTTACGTGACGGAACGGCTCTACGAGCTGGGCGTTCGCGTGACCTTTAAGACGATCGTGGGTGACCGGCTGGAGAACATGGTGGATGCCATCCAGGCGGCACTTCGCCGCGTGGATATTCTGATCCTGATGGGCGGGCTGGGGCCAACGGAAGATGACGTGACGCGGCAGGCGGTTGCGGCGGCGTTGCGAATCAGCTTGAAGCGCGACCCGGAAATTGTGGCGCAAATTTATACACGATTCGCGGCGCGGCGCCTGCAGATGACGCACAACAACTCCCGCCAGGGCGACCGCCTGGAGGGGGCGACGATTCTCGACAATCCCAATGGCACAGCGCCGGGGCAGTGGCTGGATACGGTCTATGGCGGACATCGCAAGCTGATTGCGCTGCTGCCTGGACCTCCTTCAGAACTGAAGCCGATGATGGACCAGGAATGCATGCCGCTGCTGCGGGATGCGTTGCCGCCTCGCTTTATTGCGAAGCGCACGCTGAAGGCAGCGATGATTGGCGAGTCAGCCGCGGACGCGCGCATTGCTCCCATCTACACAAAGTTCACCGATGTGGAGACGACAATTCTGGCGCATATCGGCGACATTCAATTGAACCTGATGTGCACGAAGAAGGCGATGGACCTGGCGCAACGCCGGGTGGATGAGCTAGCTGAAAAGATTGAAGAAGAGCTGGACGACCTGATCTATTCCTCGCAGGGAGAGACGCTGGAGCAGATTGTTCTCTACTACCTGGAGATGAAGGGCGCGACGCTGTCGGTCGCGGAGAGTTGTACGGGCGGATTGATGTCGGAGCGGCTGACAAGTATCAGTGGCAGTTCCAGATCGTTTCTTGGCGGCGCAATTGTTTACAGCAACAAATTGAAGACGGACTTCGCCAATGTGCCTCCTGAACTGATCGAAGAATTTGGCGCAGTGAGCTCCCAGGTGGCGAAAGCAATGGCCGAAGGGATTCGCGAGCGGGTGGGCTCGACGTTCGGCTGTGGGATCACTGGGATCGCAGGGCCAGGCGGCGGCACGGAAGAAAAGCCGGTGGGGCTGGTGTATCTGGCGGTGGCGGATGGCAAGCACACGGATATCGTTGAGCGGAGATTGATGGGTGACCGTGAGCGGATTCGTCAGTGGGCCGCGCAGCAGGGATTGGACATGGTTCGGCGTCGATTGATGTAGGAGGGCCGCTAAAGAGCGGTTAGCTAAGGGCGGCTAAGAAGCGGTTAGCTAAAAGATGGGTCATCAATGAGGCGATGACTTTGGACTCCAGTGGGAATCCAAGTCTGATACACTGAGCCGCACATAAACCTTCCATCGAGAAATACTCAAGCGAGCGGCTTATCTCTTTTGGCAATACCCTGTACTTTGGCTCCCTGTTTTGCTTGCGGACTCTTGAAGTATTGCGTTCTCATCGCTGGGCACCGTATTACTCTTGCCGCAAGTTTCGCGCCGTCGAACCACTCCGTGCTCAGCAACACTCAGAAGTTCCTTCCGTCGCAGAGTTGGCTCGACTCCCCCAAAGACAGTTTGCCGTGCTCAACCTTGTTACCAGTCTCTCACATGGGGAGCGACTTCATCGGGATCGCGCTGTACTGTTATGCCCTTGGAGTTCTCACTCGAGCGATTGCCGGATTCACTCCCGGGCAGGTAATTTTGACGTCGGATGTTGGAGAATGCGGAATCCTCTGTAAGATGGGGATGAAATTTCAGACGGTATAGTTCCGACATCCGCAAACTCGACTGGACTCCCCCGAGAAAATGGCTTGGGTACTCGGCGTTGGTGTTTTTCGCGCTTTTCCTTGGGATAATCGGCGGCACGTGGATAACAACCTCCTTACTCGATACTTAATTTCGCCGATGGAATATGTACTTCCCTTGGTACGCCACAGTCAGTTTCCTTTGGGCGCGCTACTGGCAATCGAGCCAATCCTAAATTTTATCTCCGGCAACCTGACCACGAAATCTGGTCTCCCCGCTGACAGAACCGGACTAAAGCATCCCGGGTTTGCGCTTATGCCACCGTCGTTGGGACCACCTTCGTATATATAGCGACGTGGTGGTTCTCCAGCCGGATCTTCGCCAGCGCAATCGGCCAAATCCACGCACTGCATACGCCGGTGCTCAGCTCATTAATGTGGGTGGTTAATTCTCTCGTAATAGCGATTCCGTTCATTCCCGCGATGATTGTGCTCATCCTTATCCAGCAGGAAATGGCCCAATCAAAGGTAGAGTTCGTATCCACCTCTGAACCTTCGCTTCCGAGCGCTCCGATCGGTCTGCGGGGAGATGGAGTTGCGGGTGCTCCCTCTGAGAACTGATCGCGAGTGACTGCGTTCCACTGCTTCCCTGCTGTTAGACTTACGAACGGAATGCCGCTTACGCTTATTGCCGCAGTTGCTGTTGTGGGGTATCTGTTGGGGTCGATCCCATTTGGATATCTGCTGGTGCGCTTTGTGCGCAAGGAAGACATTCGCGCGGTGGGCAGCGGGAATATTGGTGCTACCAATGTGCTGCGTTCGGGCTCGAAAGGGCTGGGGGCGTGGACGCTGCTGCTGGATACGGCCAAGGGAGTGCTCGCGGTGTTTGCCGGGCACTGGATTGCCCAGTCGTTCGGCATAACCAGCGCCCCGGAGATTCGCAATGCGGCGGCGATTGCGGGGCTGGCTGCGCTGCTGGGGCATGTGTTCCCTGTCTGGCTCAAATTCAAGGGCGGTAAGGGAGTGGCTACAGGATTCGGAGTCTTCCTGGCCCTGGTTCCGGCGGCGGCGGGATTGTGCGTGGTGGTGTTCGCGATTGTATTCGGTCTGTCGCGGTTCGTGTCGCTCGCCTCGATTGCTGCTTCGGTTGCGCTTCCGCTGTTCGCGCTGTGGCTGTATCGCGAAAACCACACCGAGATTTTTCTATTTGTTCTGTTTGCCGCGCCAATCATGATCATTGTGAAACATCACCAGAACATTGGACGGCTGCTGAAAGGCACCGAATATCGATTCGGCAAGCCGAAGGGGAGCGCGGCATGAGCAGAAT
This sequence comes from uncultured Acidobacteriaceae bacterium, assembly GCA_963797255.1. Classification (GTDB taxonomy): domain Bacteria; phylum Acidobacteriota; class Terriglobia; order Terriglobales; family Acidobacteriaceae; genus JANXZS01. The sequence goes on along the minus strand of CAWCOV010000030.1, from coordinate 274,076 downwards.
TGCGGTGCTTGGGAGCGGTGCGTGGGGCACGGCAATTGCATTGAGCCTTTTCCGGCGTGGCGGACACGAGGTGACGCTGTGGACGCATGCACAGCAGTTCGCGGACGATATCAATGCCAAGGGCGAGAACGTGGATTTTCTTCCCGGCTTTCCGGTTCCGAAGGAGATCCGCGTGACTGCCGATACGCAGTCGGCAGTCGGTGAAGCTGACATTGTGGTGGGCGTAGTGCCGTCGGAATTTCTCCGCCAGACTTACAAGCGGATTGCGCCTTCGCTGCATACGGGCCAGATATTGGTGAGCGCGACGAAGGGCGTAGAGGACGAGACGTTTCTGCGGATGAGTGAGGTAATCGACGCCACGCTGAAGGAGCAAGGGCTGAGCTTGCCGTGCGGCGTGATGAGCGGGCCGTCGTTCGCGTCCGAGGTAGCGGCGGCAATGCCCACCGCGATCACGATTGCTTTCGATGACATTGCGAATGCGGTGCGAGTACAGAGCGAATTCAGCAGCGGGAGCCTGCGGCTCTACTCCAGCGACGACGTGATTGGCGTGGAACTGGGCGGTGCGCTCAAGAATGTGATCGCGATTGCTTCCGGTACAGTGGCCGGGCTGGGGCTCGGCTACAACAGCGCGGCTGCCTTGATGACTCGCGGCATGGCGGAGATCACGCGGCTTGCCGTGGCATGCGGAGGACGGCGCGATACGCTGGCGGGACTGTCGGGCATTGGCGACCTGGTGCTGACCTGTACCGGATCGCTTTCGCGTAACAGGACAGTGGGCTTTGAACTGGGCAAGGGCCGCAAGTTGCCGGAGATTCTTGCGGACCTTGGCGGGAAGGTTGCCGAAGGCGTTCGCACGACCGGAGCGGCTCTAGGACTGGCGCGGCGGCACGGTGTGGAAATGCCGATTACGGAACAAATGGATCTCATCCTGCACGAAGGCAAGACGCCGCTGGAAGCGATGCGCGAGTTGATGAGCCGCCCCGGACGCGACGAATAACGCAGTCGAGACGGGGATTCGCGCGAGTGTGGGGCTCGCCGAGAGAACATCGAATCCCGGGTTATCCTGCCTGCTCCAAGTTTCTTAAATGATAGGTAGGAAGGCCATTCGTAACAGAACCCGGTGTTGCCCAAAATGGTTCTCACTACCATGTTCGGTAGCTGATTTACGACTTTCGCGCTAGAGAAAGTTAAAGGTGCCGTCCGTAGACTTGGTCGTATTCCGTTCCAGGAAGCGGCCATAGACCGATGAAAAGCGTTCAAGGCTTTCGATTCAAGATCTTCATGCCTTTGTTTCTCCTGCTGATGGCGGTGAGCGCCATTAGCTCAGCAGCAGCAACCGCAGCACTTGGCGCTGGACACTCCGCAATTCCATCGACGGCCCTTGCCATTCTGACGAGCCTCGCGGTATGTGCGCTGGCGAGCCAGATTATTTCGGCGGCGATCGCGAGAGAGAGCCGCACCCTTGCAACGTCGATCGCGTCTCCTCCTGATCCTCCCCAGGGCGGTCATAGGATGACGTCGCTGGTCTACTCCGAAGTGGAAGCGGCGTGGGACCGCGCGGCACTGAAGCTGGAGCGCACGATCACCACCGAGCAACAGAAGACCATGCGCGCGGAAGCGGAAATGCGCGAACTGATCTGCACCATTTCGAAGGCCATGGAGGAGAGGTCGCCTTTGTTGCGCGGCCATTCTGAGAGAGTGGCGGAATACTCCGCCGCGATCGCCAGAGAAATGCGGCTGGACGAACACAAGGTAGAGCGGATCCGGCTGGCGGGACTGATTCACGATTTTGGCATGATCGGCATTGGTGAAACCTCGGTAAAGAAAAGCCGCCTGATGACGGTGAAGGATTTCGAGATTCTGCGTGCTCATCCGGTGAGAGGAGCGTCGATTCTTCGATCCATCGAGTCGATGCAAGACCTGATTCCTGCGGTCGAGTTGCACCACGAATCGCTCGATGGCACCGGCTATCCCTATGGTCTTGAGGGCGACGATATTCCTCTGGAAGCACGCATTGTTGCGGTGGCCGACACCTTTGACACACTGACTTGCGCGGACCCGATTCGCTCGGCGATGGAACCGGACGAAGCGGTCGATATTCTGTACGACTTGTCCGGCCGCAGGCTGGATTCGAATGTAGTGGCAGCGTTTATCCGCTTCCTTGAAACGATACCCGCTGAGGAGCCAGCGGGTGAATTTTCTGAAGTAGTTCCCGCTTTGTTCGTGCGGGAGAAGATGCTGGCTGAAGCGCGGAGAGCGTGCCGCGTCCGTTAGCAAGGCAATATTCATTTTGAAGCGGGAGGGGGCGCGATGTGGCCCCCTCTCTTTTTGCCCTTCCGACCTTCCCTCCAGATAAACCTCATGGTTTGAGCCACTTTCTGCGGGCCGCGGCTTGGCTTGATACACTCGAATTGAGTGATAGAGGGGCTTCGTCCTTATGATTCAAACGCTTTTTGGCAGCCTGAACGAGCCGGAGAAGAAATCAGTATTCGACCGGATGAAGCAGGCTGTTTCGCGCACGCGAGAGAGCCTGGAAGAGCGCATTGAAGGCGTGATTGCGTTGACGCGCGAAGTGGACGAGAGCACGCTCGATGACCTGGAGATGAGCCTGATCGCTTCTGACCTGGGCGTCCAGACCACGCAGGAAATTCTCGACTCGCTGCGCGACCACGCCAAGCGGAAGGGTATCCGCGATGGCGAGGAACTGCGTTCGCTGCTGAAGATGGAAATCAAAACCATCCTGGATGAACAGGAACAGCCGTTTCGATCGGTGATCGGACCGGAGGTGATCCTGATGGTGGGCGTGAACGGGACAGGCAAAACTACGACATCCGGCAAGCTCGCCGCCTATTACAGGACGCAAGGCAAGACTGTGCTGCTTTGCGCTGCGGATACGTTTCGCGCGGCGGCGATTGAACAGCTCGAAGTGTGGAGTGAGCGTAGCGGAGTGGAGCTGATCAAGAGCAAGCAGGGCGGCGATCCGTCCGCGGTGTTGTATGACGCGCTGGACGCGGCGAAGAAGAGAAACTTCGATATCGTGATCGTGGACACGGCGGGGCGTCTGCACACCAAGGGCGGCCTGATGGCGGAGTTGGAAAAGATGCGACGAACCACGCAGAGGTTCATCACGAATGCGCCTCACGAAGTGCTGTTGGTGATGGATGCGACGACGGGGCAGAACGGACTGCAACAGGCACGGCTGTTCACGGAGTCGGCGGGCGTTACCGGCATTGTGATTACGAAGCTCGATGGAACCGCGAAGGGTGGCATTGCGGTTGCAATTGCCCGCGAGTTAAAGCTGCCGGTGCGCTACGTGGGCGTGGGCGAAAAGATTGAAGACCTTCTGCCATTCGATAGTGAAGCGTTTGCCGAATCCCTGCTGGGGTAATCCTGCATTGCGAGCTTAGTTGATTGAGGAAGCGCGTGAACGATTTCCTGTCTACCTCTCCCGAGGCAAATCCGGAAAGCGAACTGGATCGTTTGTGGATGGGGCACGCGCTGGAGCAGGCGCGACTCGGAATTGGACTTGCGTCGCCAAATCCAACTGTGGGTTGCGTAATCGTGAAAGACGGTCACATTGTTGGCGCTGGATTCCACGCCTACGATGCGCTGGATCACGCGGAAATTGTTGCGCTGCGACATGCCGGTGGAGAGGCACGCGATGCGACTGCCTATGTAACGCTTGAACCCTGCAGTCATCGTGGACGGACGGGGCCTTGCGCGGATGCACTGATTGCAGCAGGTGTAGCGCGAGTGGTGGCCGCGACGCTCGATCCCAATGCCGAGGTGAATGGCAAAGGATTGAAACGCCTTGAGGAGGCGGGTATCGCGGTCTGTGCGGGAGTGATGCAGGATGAGGCGCGCCGTATCAACGAAGCGTTCGCTCGATGGATCCGCAGTGGCCGTCCGCTACTGACGATGAAGTCTGGCGTAAGCCTGGATGGGCGCATAGGGCCGGAACCGGGCACAAGGCCGACAGGGGAACCTTTCTGGATTACGGGCGCGAATTCGCGCACCGAAGCGCACCGCATGCGGCACGCGGCCGATGCGATCCTGATCGGCATTAACACAGCGCTGACGGATGATCCTCTACTGACGGATCGCAGCGATCTGCCGCGACGACGGCCTTTGTTGCGCGTGGTGCTCGACTCCTATTTGCGGTTGGAGATGGATTCGCGGCTGGTAAGCACGGTGGCGGAAGACCTGGTTGTGTTTTGCAATCCTGCAGCGGCTCGGGAAAAAACGGCAAAGGTGCAAAGTCTAAAAAATCGCGGGGTGATTGTGGAAGAAGCGGGCGAAGCGGGCCAGGTGCCCTTCGCTGCAGTGATTGACCGCATGGCCGCGCAACAGGTGACGAGCCTGCTGATTGAAGGCGGATCCACGGTGAATACACGTGTTCTACGTGAGGGACTCGTGGACCGCGTCAGCTTGTTTTACGCGCCTGTGCTGCTTGGCGGACGGGCTGTGCCCCTCGTCGGAGACGCAGCGCTGGCGGACCTTCGCCTGAAGCGAGTGGAGATAAAGTGCTTCGGTGAAGATGTGCTGGTGGAGGGATTGATTCACGATCCCTGGGAAAACGTGTAGCAGTCCCCTGCGATAAACTCAGAATATGTTTACAGGATTAGTGGAACAGACGGGAACGATTGTTGGCGTGGAAGAGCGCGCCGGGGCCCGGAGAATTACCGTGGCAGCTCCGGGGATTGCTGCACGCATTCGCACTGGCGACAGCGTTGCGGTGAGCGGCGTTTGTCTTACGGCGCTCGATATTGATATCGCTGCGAATCCGCCGGTCTTTCATGCCGATCTTGCGCAGGAGACGGTGAGCCGCACGTCGCTTGCGGTTCTTGAGCCGGGATCAAAGGTAAATCTTGAACTGCCTACTGCTGCGGGTAGTCCGCTGGGCGGCCACATTGTGCAGGGACACGTCGACGGCACCGGAAAACTCGTGTCACTGGAACAAGTGGACGCACTCGCAGACGCTGACTTGGCGGACTGGTGGCTGCGCGTGACGGTGCCGGAAAACATTACGCGATTCATGATCGAGAAGGGTTCGATAGCCGTCGAGGGCATCAGCCTGACGATAGCGAAGTTCGAGCCGGGACTGGTGGAGGGCGATGTAGTGAGCATCGCGATTATTCCACACACCTATCTCGCGACCAACCTGCACACGATGAGACCGGGAAGGCCGGTGAACATTGAAGCCGACGTGCTGGTGAAGTTTGCCGAGCAGCAAATGAAGGCGAAGGATTTTGATCTTACAGCCGACTACCTGATAGCCAATGGCTACTGAGCGACGCCTGGTGGGCGTCGCGATTGCAATTCATCTGAGAAATCGAGAGCGAAATTAAAAAATGAAGACGATGTGGTGCTGGCGCTGCCGTGCGGACGTTCCGATGCTGGACGAGGATGAGTATCACCAGGTGATTTCGCTGCGAGGGACTGGCGCAGATGGGTCTCTCCAAAAGAGAATTTTTGGTCCTGTGCTTGCGGAGTATGAACGCATTACGGGGTTCCGCGAATCAAACCCCAACGCGATTTTTCATCACCGGATTGCGGACTTTGGCGCACCCTGCGAGTTCTGCGGCAAGCCGCTACGAACGGCCTGGGACAAGGCCTGCGGTGAATGTAAAAAGCCTGTCGGGGGCTGATTGCATTGCAATCGCAGTCGAGGGGGATGGCGCATCCAGCTGGCTGTTCTTCATCAAGCTGGCTTTGTGTCCGGTGAGATAGAAGACAACGAGGAACACCGCCAGGACCGCAACGAGAATTACTCCCATCCACAGTAAAAAGCTGCCCATGCTTCGTGGGGAAGGTTCCTGCTCATCTGCCATGTTGGTTTTCTCCTGGACAAATGAGATGGAGAGACCGGTTGGCAGGTTGGCCGAATTTGAACCGGGGCATATGGTCCGATGAAAGCTTAGAGCATCCTTTACTGAGGGGTGATAATTCCTCCGACATGGCTTCTAGCAGGGAGTTGAATTCCACGATGATCCAACTCTGGTGGAGCGGATGCCAGGGGCGAATCGACACCGCCTGTATGCCGATCAATCTTCATTGCTTCGGCGATGACATCGACATATTTGAGACCCGCGCCGGTATTGAAGATGACGACGCGATCGGTCTTCTTGAGTACTTCGTGGCAAAGCAGATAGTCGTAGGCCGCGGTGGCTGCCGCTCCTTCAGGTGAAAGCAGAATGCCTTCGTGATGCGCCCAGTCAAGCAGCGATCCCAGGATGACTTCATCGGAAAGATCGAGGGCCTGGCCGCCAGATTCGGCAAGAATCTGAAGAATGATGGCATCGCCGAAGGGCTTGGGGACGCGCAGGCCTGAGGCGAAGGTGCTGGCGTTCGGAAAGAATTCCGAGACACTGGCCTGCTGCTCAAAGGCGCAGGAGATGGGAGCGCATCCTGAGGCCTGAAGCGCGAACATGCGAGGGCGTTTGCCGCTCACCCATCCAAGAGCTTCCAACTCTTCGAAGGCCTTCCACATGCCGATCAGTCCCACGCCGCCACCGGTGGGATAAAAGACGGCGTCGGGATATTCCCATCCAAGCTGCTCCACTAATTCGTAGCCCATGGTCTTTTTCCCCTCGATGCGGAATGGCTCTTTGAGCGTGGAGACGTCGAACCATCCTTCCTGCTGCTTGCGCTCCGCGACGATCTTGGCGCAATCGGAGATGAGGCCATCGACCAGCGTGACTTTGGCACCGTAGGCGATGCCTTCTAGATAGTTGGCCATGGGCACGTCGCGAGGCATGAAGATGTGGGCTTCCATTCCCGCAGCGGCTGCATATGCTGCGAGCGCGCCTGCAGCGTTGCCAGCGGATGGAACGGCGAGCTTCTTCAATCCATAGTGGCGTGCCATGGAAACGGCCATGGAGAGGCCGCGGGCCTTGAAGGTTCCTGTGGGGTTGTTGGCTTCCTCTTTAAGGAAAAGATTGTCGTGCCGACGGCTGCGAAGCATTGGTGTCCAGCCCTCACCCAGGGTTACGGGCTGCACATCGGGAAGGACGCTTGCATATCTCCACATTCCTGCGCTGGGTGCATGATCTGCGGCGGCGGAATCAGGGCGAGCGGCCGATTGACGGAGCGCGTCCATGTTATAGCGGACATAGAGAGCTGCACCGCATTGAGGGCAAACGGTCTGGGGCGAGTCGGCGGAAACATGCGCGTGGCAGCGGGAGCACTCGAGGAAGGCGATGGCGGGCATACGCAAAGATTAATCCAGAGACAGGTAAACTAGGAGAATGAAGTCTTTACTGCCGGGTGACGCCAAGGAAGTTCCCATCCGTATGGTTGCAATCGACATTGACGGCACGCTATTGCCGACACGTGGAACGATTGTGAGCGAGCGGAACAGACAGGCTCTGCGAGCGGCGGAAGCGGCAGGGATTGAGATTGTGATTGCCACCGGGCGGCGGCAGGCGTTTGCCATGCCGATACTCGCAGGTGTGGGTTTGAAGCAGGAATCGATCCTGATCTCGTCGAATGGCTCGATCACGCGGAATTTCGCGGGGGTTCTACTGGAACGAGCGGTACTGGGGCTGGAGACGGCGCGGGCGCTTTGCGGAGTTCTTAGACCGTTCGGTTCGACCGTGATGACGTTTGACCGCGAGGGCAAGGGATCGCTGGTGATCGAATCCTTCGAGACGCTGCATCACAGGATTCAGCTATGGGTGGACGCCAATCGCGCGTCGTTGCTGGAGGTTGTGCCTTTGGAACGAGCGCTCGACGACGGGGATTGTCCGGTTCAGGCGATGGTTTGCGGCACGATGGCCTCCATGCAGCGGGCGGAAGAGACGCTTGCAGCCAGCAGCCTGGCGGAGCACTTTGAATTGCACCGCACGGCATATCCGGCGCGGGACTTGTGCATTGTAGACATCTTGCCGCCGGGCTGTTCCAAGGGCGCAGCCCTGGAAAAGCTGGCACTCTCGCGGGGGCTGATGCGCGAGCAGGTTATGGCCATCGGTGACAATTTCAATGACATCGAAATGATGGAATATGCCGGGAGTGCAGTCATTATGGCGAACTCGGCCCCAGAACTGCTGGAAATGGCTTTGGAGCGGGGCTGGACGGTCACGGGTACAAATGACGAGGACGGAGTGGCACAGGTGATTGATTCGCTGTTGGTTACGGCAGCACCGGCAAGCTAGATTTTTTAGTCCGACTAACCCGGCCGGGGCAGAGAAATTTCGTTTCAAGGTGATACATTGGCGGGGATGAGGGTTTTAACGAGAGCGGGCGCAATGATGGCCATCGTGTTGGCTGCCGCGGGGGTGGCCCGCGCGGCGGATGCGTCGCCGCTGCACGTTACACTGACGAACGGCTTTGACCTGATTTGCGACCATCGTGAGACGGTTGGCGAACGGGTAAGGCTTTACCTCGCGCCGGGCAGTGAGAGCTTCGTCGAAGTGGCGGGGCTGGAAATCGCCAGCGTGGAAGCTGTTCCGGCGAACCCGCAAAGCGCGGATGCGACTCTTAAGACAAAACAGGTTTCCGTGGAGAATCCTACGGCCGAAGAGGTACGGGGGATGATGTCGCGGGCGGGAGTGAAACACAACGTCGATGTTGACCTGCTGGCCAGCGTGGTGCGCGCGGAGAGCGGTGGCAACATTCGCGCCGTGAGCCGGACTGGAGCGCGCGGGCTGATGCAGCTGATGCCCAGCACAGCGGCGGAACTGGGAGTCGAAGACAGCTTCCATCCCGAGCAAAATATCAACGGAGGCACCGCCTACCTGGATGCCTTGCTGTCACGCTATCACGACAATATCGCGCTTGCACTCGCCGCCTACAATGCGGGTCCGGCGGCTGTGGACCGATATCATGGAGTTCCCCCCTACCGGGAGACGCGGGCCTACGTTGCGCGAGTGATTCACGAATTCAACCGGCGTAAGACATTAGCTGCGCAGTCGGCAAAGTTGAACGCGGGGCACTCAGGAAAGTAGTTCAGAGCCGCACTGCACTGCGGTACCGGAGATTTATTTTGAAGAGCAAGCGTTGGATCGTGTGGTTGATCGCCGGAATCGCGATCGTGGCGATAGTGGTTTTTGTCCGGCATCGAATCCATTTCGATTGGCGCGTGTTTTTTGAACAATTGCGATCCGCAGATTGGAAGCGCATTGCACTGGCGATCGGGCTTATCTATGTAGCCTATGTGCTTCGCGCGGCACGATGGGCGCTCTTTGTGCGGCCAAACAAAAAAGTGTCGACCTTTGAAGTGCTTGGATCACAGGTGATCGGCTTCACGGCGGTGGCTCTTTTTGGACGGCTGGCAGACCTTGTGCGACCGTACCTGGTAGCGCGACGCATCAATCTTTCCCTGGGCTCGCAAATCGCGGTATATACCGTGGAACGGATGTTCGATCTGGGGTCGATGGCGCTGATTTTTTCGACAGTGCTGCTCTTTGCACGTGACAGCGTGGCGCTTCCCCACCATGAATTGATGGTGAAGGTGGCGCGGCTGGGATTGCTGGGAACAGTCGTGCTGGCAGCGTTCGCGATCACCGTGCGAATCTCTGGAAATGCCGTTGCTAACATTGCGCAGAAGCTGTTGCGGCCAATTTCAGCCAGCCTTTCGCAGACAGTGGCGGACAAGATCCGTGCATTCCGCAGTGGATTGAATACGATCAACTCTTTCCCGGAGTTCGGAATTGCGGTGGCCCTCTCGCTCTCAATGTGGGGGTTGATTACGTATGCCTACCTGCTAACTGCACACGCCTTTACACAATCTCCTGAACTAGCTGGATTGACTCTTTCGCGGTGCATGCTGTTGATGGCCGCCAGCATGGGCGGTTCGATGGTGCAACTGCCGGTGATTGGATGGTTCACCAGCATCGGCGTAACAACGACGGCGATGCAGAAGCTGTTGAACGTGGCATGGGAGCCGGCACTGGGATGCGGGGCAGTCCTGCTTCTGGTGACTTTTCTGTCCATCATCCCGATTGGACTGATATGGGCGCAGTTCGAGCATGTTTCACTCAAGAAGGTCACAGAAGAAAGCGAACATGCCGGAGAAGAAGCGGAACTGGGCGTGGCCGCGACCGAGTAATCCGCCACGTTAACTTCATCCTTCAGGAAACGATTCCATCCCCACGCACACTATGGTTTGTCAGAGGCATCTCCGCGCTTGACTTTCGTTGAGCGTGGATTGAAGTTTGTCTCTGGAACACGTTGGACATCTGGTCTATCCCAAGGAGCAACGAGCATGAACGCACGTAGTTGTGCTGTTTTGGGTCTGTGTTTTGCAATTACCCCTTCCCTGCTTGCCGATTTTACCTACCAGGAAACCACGAAGATCACCGGCGGCGCGGTCGTCTCCATGATGAAGATGGTCAGCATGTTCAGCAAGCAAGCCAAGAAAATTGGGGAGCCCACGACCTACACGGTGTATTTGAAGGGCAACCGCATGGCGCGCGTGAGCCAGGACAGTACTCAGGTTATCGACCTGGACGCGGAGACGATCACGCAGATCAACAACGTGGATCACACTTATACGGTGATGACGTTTGCGCAGATGCGTGAACAGCTCGAGGCCGCACGGAAAGAGGCAGAGAAGAAACAAGCGGAGGAAAAAGGGAAACAGACGACGACGAGCAGCGAGCCTCCGCCGGAGATGAAGTTCAAGGTGAATGTGCGCGAGACTGGCGCCAAGAAGGACGTTTCCGGGGTGAGCACTTCCGAGGCGATCCTGGCAATGCAGTTGGACGCGACCGACCAGAAGAGCGGGCAAACGGGGAGTATGGCCATCACGAATGACATGTGGATGGCGCAGGAGATTCCTGGCTATGACGAACTTCGCGAATTTCAAAAGCGTTATGCCGTAAAGATGGGGCAGGTGCTGAGCGGAGCCATTGATCCCTCCATGCTGGCGATGCAACCGGGGATGGGACAGGGGCTCGCGGACCTGGTGAAAGAGATGTCAAAGCTGAAAGGCGTGCCGGTGTTGCAGGTAATGCGAATTGGAACGACGGCGAATGGCGAGCCGTTACCGGCTGCCTCTGAGGCTCCATTGCCGCCAACGCCGCAAGGGCCGAGTACAGGCGATGTTGCGAAAGCGGTCGCTACCGATACTGCAACCAATGTCGCGACTTCAGAAGCTGCGAGTCACATGGGTGTGATGGGAGCTGCGCTGGGCGGCTTCAGCGGGTTCGGCAAAAAGAAGAAGCCCGCCGATCCGGCACCTGCCAGCACGAGCACAGCAGTTGCGCAGCCTACGAGCGGTGTCCTGATTGAGTCCAACACAGAAATGGGCGGATTCTCATCGGGCAGCGTGGATGGGACGCACTTCGAAGTGCCTTCGGGTTTCAAACAAATTCCGGTCAAGCAGCATACGGCGCAGTAGAGTTGTTGCTTTCAAAAATTAGAAAAGGCGGACCGTAAATGGTCCGCCTTTTTGTGAAAGAAAAAAGCCTTACGGTGTTGGTGGCGCGATCGCAGGAATAGCGCGCAGGTACTCGTAAATGGCGCGGATATCACGATCGTTCATGTCCTGATATGTAGGCCAGGGCATGACTTGAAGGAGTGGACCCATCTGAGGATGGAGGTTGTCGAAATCCTTGCCTGTACGCAGGATGGTTACGAACTGTGCATACGTGCGACCGGCGGGGAGTCCATTTTCTGGTGTCAGGTTGCGAGAGATGAACGGGCCGAAGGCCTGTCCGCCGGCAAGGTAGCCCGCTGCGTTCACTTTTTTCTTCTGTCCCAAGAAGGGGTTGCCGCCGACAGCATAGGAGGGGTTGGTATGGCAATCGTTGCAGCCACCAACCGCGTTCACCAGATAGCTGCCAAGGCCGACGAGGGCGCGGTTCTTGCCGTGCAAGTCGAGCGGAACGGGGGCGATTTGAAATCCTTTTTTAATCTTGCTTTCATCGTCCTGAGCACGAGCCGTGGTGCCGACGGCGCTGAAGGCCGCGACCATACCAATTGCAATTGCAATGCTTGCAGTCATGCGTCTCATTCGTATTCTCCTAGTTTCTTGCATCCGGGATCATCCCGCTTACGCGAGAAGGGGAAAACTGTCTGAATGACTTAAAGGGCCCTGGTGAAACGCGTTTAGACCTCATGCTTCTGCTTCCGCAATCCATCGCAGAAACAAAGCACTTTTCTGACAGAGGACTATTTTCAGATCGTTACTGAGAGCAAACGAAGGGGCAGAAACTTCTGCAATTCCGACATCAAAACTGGGGCTGATAATCATTGATACCAATGGTGTTGTCAAGTTGAAATGTGTTGGTAAATCAGGCAACGCCGATGCACATCTGAGTGCCTCTTAGAGGAAGCGAACGAGGAGCAGTGTGCGGTCGTCCGCTTGTGCTCCAAAGGAGCGGACGGCTTCAAAAATAGCATCGCCGATCTGCGGCAATGGCGCTTCGATCTGGGCGAGCAGGGTCTGCTGCAGCCGATCCATCCCGAAGTCTTCGGCATTTTTGTTTTCCGTTTCGAGAATGCCATCGGTTGATACGAGGAGCACGTCTCCAGGGCGGGCTGGGAAGGAGTGGCTCGAATAGTCTGCATACGGCAACAGGCCAAGCGGGAGATGCTGGTCAGTAAGCCACGATACGTTTCTCTCTTTTCCCGCGACGAACAGGATGGATGTATGGGCGGCAATGGCGTACTCCACGTCCCGCGTACCGTCCGGGGCGGCTGTCTTCATGTGAAGCGCCGCGCAGGTTGCATACATGTGCTGTTCTTTCACGGAGGGCAGCACGCGATTGAGCCGGTCAAACAGTTGCGCGAGACTTGTCTGATCAAATAATTGCGTTCGCACCGCGGTCTTGACCATTCCCATGAGAATGCCGGCCGCCATGCCGTGGCCGGCGATATCTGCCACGTAGGCCACGGAGGATCCGTCCTGCAGGGGCACGACGTCTACGAGGTCTCCGCCGACCTCATCACTGGGAATGGTACGTCCGTAAATTTCGCAGCGATCGAGCGTAACGGAGATGGTGGGCACCAGCGTGTTCTGGATGCCGTGAGCCAATGAGAGCTCCGTCTCCATGCGGACAGCGCGCTTGCCTTCGCGATGAATAAAGATGAGGAAGAAGACGCAGGCGATCATGGCTAAAGCCATGCTGGAGAGAGCGGCGATATGAAGTACGTGCTCCGGCGATGCCGTTCCCCAGCCCCCTACATCGCTGTGCACGTAACGACGAATGAAGGGGCGGATGACAGCGCGCGAGAGAATCCAGTGGGCTGCAATGACCAGAATGAAATACCGTGGCGCCCGGGAAAGAACGAGGACAAACGCCACTGCGGTGAATCCGGTGAAGACTGTCCAGATGAGCACGACGAGCAGAGTCTTGTGCTGCACATCCATGATGTCGATCAGGAAGCCATACATGGCAAAGAGGCAGAAAACGGCGAGGAGCAGGAAGCCCATGCGTCGAATGGGCATGGTGCGGAGGAAGGAACTTCGCCGCGCCTGCGACTCAGTGGACGAAGAGGCGGCCGAACTGGATCGCCAGTTAAACATGAAAGGAAAGAGTATCAGCCGCCTGTTCTGGATGACAGGAGTGTAATCTGGCATCTCAGAGTTGCGCGGACGAAGGCTACCGCATCTAGACAAAACATGGACGGAACTATGCGGAAGAGATCGATTGTAAAAGGTGCGCTGGCAGGGTTTGCGGGCGGACTCGCGGGTGCGGCTGCGAAGGCTTACCTGGATGCTTACTATGCTCCGCGGCTGGCCAATGCACAGGTGCCCCCTGCGCTGCTGGAGCCGAACATACCGGCGCCGACGTCGCTCGTGTCGCCTGTGGTTTCGCCGTGGGTCTTTGGCGGCCTCGCAGGCGCGGCGTATGGCGCTGCGGTCGAGATGGAGCCTTCAACTTCGTCAATGCAGGGACTGGCCTTTGGATTTGCGGTAGACCGCTTCACCGGATTCGGCGCGGCGCCGTTGAACAGTCTTGGAGCATCGGAAGCGGTGCAGGCGAAGATTGGCCGGAGGGTGAGCTTTGCGGTCTTTGGCGCGGTGACGGAGATCGTGCGGCGCATGGTACGACGCAGCTTGAACTGAGAGCGGTCGCGAGCACTTCTGCCGTGCCTGCACCGAAGTCAATAGCGATGCCCAGTCCCCATAAATAACAACTGGAACGACGATTCCTTCCCAGGGAGAGGTTTATGAGTGAACTTGCGCGGGCGTTAAGAGGAGACAGCGCGGCGGCACCGGCAGCTCACATCCTTGAGGGGCTCGGGGCCGATGTGATCGGCCGGAAGTTCGAGGGTGTTCCGCACACGATCTACCAGGAGCTATGGCATCTGGCGTTCTGGCAGCAGATTTCGCTGGACTGGATCGGAGGAAAAGAGACGCCTTACCCTGCGACTCCTTCAGATGGCTTTCCCGCCGAGGGCATGACGGACAGCAAAGGCTGGAAGGATCTTCTCGAGCGATTCTTGAGCGGATGTGACGGGGCTGCCGCGATAACACTCAATCCTGATCGGCTGGAGGAGCAGATTGTCTGCCCTTCGCGGCCTGGTCATCCTGCTCGCACAATGTCGGTACGAGCACAGCTTGAGAGCCTGGCCGCTCATAATTCGTATCATCTTGGGCGCATTGTTCTGCTTCGTCAGCTTAGTGGCAGCTGGCCGCCTCCGTCGGGAGGATACTCGTGGTAGGGAGGCTCGTACGATGCCGGTCCACAGATGTTGCGACGTGAGCTAACTTGCATAGGCCCTGCTAGAATCGGGCCTACGAGATGAAGTGTCCTTACTGTGGTTTTACGCAAGATCGGGTAGTGGATTCGCGGGAGAGCAAGGAAGCGGACTCCATTCGCCGCCGCCGTGAGTGTGAGAGCTGCGAGAAGCGCTTCACAACTTATGAACGCATCGACGAAATTCCCTACATGGTGGTAAAGAAGGACGGACGCAGGGAGCGTTTTGAGCGCCAAAAAGTGCTGAGCGGGCTTTTGCGTGCGTGCGAGAAGCGTCCTGTATCGGCCAGCAAGCTGGAAACGATTGTTGATGAGACGGAGGCCTTCCTGGTGGATTCTGCCGAGCGCGAACGCTCGACGACGGCCATTGGAGAGCTGATCATGGATCGGCTGAAGACCATCGACACTGTCGCTTACATTCGTTTTGCTAGCGTCTATCGCGACTTCAAGGACGTGCGGGAGTTCAAGGAAGAGCTGGAAGAGCTGCTCAATTCAAAAGAACAACATGGCGCCACTGGCAGGAAAAAGAGGTAAGGAGCGATATGAGCGAGGGCAATTCTCCGAAAGTACACACCGTTACTCTCATTCCCGGCGATGGTATCGGCCCGGAGGTCACGGAGGCGGTGGTTCGCATTCTGGAAGCAACCGGCCTGAAATTTGATTGGGAGCGATATGCGGCCGGCGCCGACGCCTTTGCCAAGCAGGGCGAGTATGTACCAAAAGAGCTTTACGCTTCGATCGAACGCACGAAGTTGGCGTTGAAGGGCCCTGTGACGACTCCGATTGGAGGCGGCTTCTCCTCCATCAATGTCACGTTGAGAAAGAAATTCGAGCTGTACGTGAATTTTCGACCGATCAAGAATCTGCCGGGACTTGAGACCCGCTACCCCGACGTCGACCTGATTATTGTTCGCGAGAATACCGAAGGCGAATACGTGGGGCTGGAGCACGAGGTAGTGCCCGGCGTGATGACATCGCTGAAAGTGATTACGGAGAAGGGCTCGACTCGTATTGCGAAGTGGGCCTTTGAATATGCGCGCAAGCACAACCGGCGCAAGATCCATGCCATTCACAAAGCGAACATCATGAAGATGTCGGACGGTATGTTCCTAAAATGCGCGCGAGAGATTGCAAAGGGTTTCCCGGAGATAACGTACGGCGAACATATTATCGACAACACCTGCATGCAGCTGGTAACGAATCCTTATCAGTACGACGTTTTGCTGTTGCCGAATCTTTATGGGGACATCGTCAGCGATCTTTGCGCGGCATTCGTGGGCGGACTGGGGCTTGTTCCGGGGGCAAACATTGGAACGGATGCAGCCATCTTCGAGGCGGTCCACGGATCAGCGCCTGACATTGCCGGCAAAGATATCGCGAATCCCACAGCCATGTTGCAGTCCGCAGTGTTGATGCTGCATCACATTGATGAGAGTGCTGCCGCTGACAAGGTGCAAAAGGCTCTGGAACTCGTTTACGGAGAGAAGCGCGCGTTGACACGCGACGTGGGCGGAACGGCTGGAACCAGCGCGTTTGCGGATGCAATGGTCGCTGCAATCGAAGAAGGAAAGGCCTGATTCAGGCCGGAGACGGTTACGAATGAATTGGATTGCAGGACAGAAGGCCTGGTGCTTGGCGTCGGCCATGATGATTGCTTTGCTGGCGACCTCGGGATGCAAGAAAAATGCGCCGGAATCGAGCGGAGAGCCTAAGCCGGCGGCGTCTACTGCTTATACCCAGATCGACAATGCGACGGCGGGAACGATTACCGGGACGATCCATTTGACCAAGACGCCTCCGCCGCGTGTGCAGATCGACATGGCACAGGACCCGGTGTGCGGTATTGCTCCGGACAATTTCAGCGAGCAGTACGTTGTGAAGAACGGCGGATTGCAGAATGTGTTTGTGTACATTCGCGAGGGGCTTGGCGGGAAGATTTATGCGCCTTCCACCACGCCGGTCGTGCTTGACCAGAAGGGTTGCCGGTACACGCCGCACGTGATCGCGGTGATGGTGGGCCAGCCGGTCGACTTCAAGAACAGCGATGCGACCATGCACAACGTGCATCTGATGCCGGACGTGAATGGGAACCAGTCGATGGATGTATCGCAGCCGCCTCGCGGTGGTGAGACGCAGCGGCTGTTTTCAAAGCCGGAGTTCATGCTGCCGGTGCGGTGCAACAACCATCCCTGGATGCAAGCTTTCGTGAACGTTTCGCCTAATCCGTTTTTCGCGGTGAGCGATGAAAACGGGCACTTTGAAATCAAGGGCCTGCCGCCGGGAACTTATACGTTGGTGGCCATCCACGAAGTGTTGGGCGAGCAATCGACACAACTTACGGTCAAGCCCCAAGTAGCGACGACGGCGGATTTCAACTTTGTACCCGGCTCGAGTCCGCCCGCAAACTGAAGCTAACACTCACAAAAGCATGCAGGCCGGACCGATAAAGTGGTCCGGCTTTGCTGTTAAGGGCTGAATTTTGCGTAACCTACTGTAAAATTCCAACAACCTATATGCAAAAGCGACACAAGATCGGCATCCTTGGCGCGACCGGAATGGTCGGTCAGCGATTTATTCAGCTTCTTGAGAGCCACCCGTGGTTTGAAGTGGCGTGGCTGGCGGCGAGCGACCGTTCCAGTGGAAAGCGGTATGGAGACGCGGTGCGCTGGAAGCTGGATACGCAACTGCCTCAGCACATTGCGGATATGCCGGTGTCCCCGGCAGAGCCCGAGGGCGCGCCGAAGATTATTTTCGCAGCGCTCGACGCGGATATTGCGCGCGAGATGGAGCCGAAGTTTGCCGCGGCCGGATGCGCGGTGGTCTCGAATTCGAGCGCGTTTCGCATGCATCCCGATGTGCCGCTGGTGATTCCCGAGGTAAACGCCGAGCATCTTCACCTGATTGAAGAACAGGAATGGCGCAAGCAGTCCGGCGGCTATATTGTGACCAATCCCAATTGCTCCGCGATCGGGCTGGTGCTGGCGCTGCGCCCGCTGGAAGAGCGTTTTGGCATTGAATCCATTTTTGTAACCACCATGCAGGCGGTGAGTGGCGCGGGGTATCCGGGCGTGGCGTCGCTGGATATTCTCGGCAACGTGGTTCCTTACATCAAGAACGAAGAAGAGAAGATGGAAGAGGAAACGCTCAAGCTGCTCGGTCGGTTTGAGGGCCACGCCGTCAAGCCGCTGGCTGCGAAAATGAGTGCCCACTGCAATCGTGTGGCAGTAGAAGACGGGCACACAGAGAGTGTCTCGATCAAGCTGCGGAAACCTGCGACCAGGGAAGAGATTCTGGCTGCGTGGAAGGAATTCACGCCTCTGGCGGGACAGGATTTGCCGACGGCTCCTGCTCAACCGGTGGAGTGGGTAGACGCACCGGACCGTCCTCAGCCTCGCCTGGATCGCATGCGCGGAAACGGAATGGCTTCCACGGTGGGCCGGCTGCGGCCCTGCGGACTGCTTGACTGGAAATTTACCGTGCTTTCGCACAACACGATTCGCGGCGCGGCCGGCGCGGCACTGCTAAACGCAGAGTTGCTGCTGGCGCTGGGAAAGCTTGAGCCCACGTTGAATCCGGCGCTTGCAGGGACCCGCGCATGAGACTGGTCGTCATGAAATTCGGTGGCACTTCAGTTGAGGATGTCACCGCGATCGATCGCACCGCTAAGATTGTCGCCGGCAGAATTGCGCGCGGGCAGCAACCCATCGTGGTCGTGAGCGCGATGGCCAAGGTAACGGACCAGCTGCTTTCCGTCGCCAATGCAGCGGCACGCGGAGACCGCGCTGGAGCGCTTGCCATCAGCGCGCGGCTGCGATGTCGGCATCGCGACACCGCTTCCGCACTGATGCCAAACGACAAGGCGGGCGATTACCACACGTGGATGGATATTCGTTTCGACGCGCTGGATGAAGTGCTGCGCGGGCTGGCTGCGGTTGGGGAATTGACGCCGCGCATTACTGATCTGGTTGCGAGCTATGGCGAACGCCTGTCGAGCAAGCTGATTGCTCATGCCTTCAACAGCCGCGGCATAAAGGCGGAACACGTCGATGCGCGCGACATTATCGTGACCGACGGGCAATACGGCAAAGCTGTTCCGAACAGCGAGTTAATTGAACAACGCTCGCAATTGCACGTGCTGCCACTTGTGGATGAAGGCAAGGTGCCGGTGCTGGGCGGGTTCATCGGGTCCACTGAACAGGGTGTGACGACGACGCTTGGACGCGGCGGATCGGATTTCACAGCGGCGCTGATTGGCGGTGCACTGCATTCTGAATCCATCGAAATCTGGACGGATGTAAACGGCGTGATGACAACGGATCCGCGAATTTGTTCGGACGCGCTTCGCGTGAAGACGATCAGCTTTGAGGAAGCGGCAGAACTGGCCTACTTCGGAGCCAAGGTGCTGCATCCGGCGACCATCCTTCCTGCGGTGCAGAAAAATATTCCGGTGTTGGTGCTGAACTCGCGCAATCCGCAGAACGAAGGCACGCGGATTATATCGCTCGCTCCGCACTGCCGCAGTCCATTCAAGTGCATCGCGGCAAAACGGCGGCTCACGATTATCGATGTTGTTGCGAACCGCATGCTGATGTCGCATGGGTATCTGAAAGAAATATTCGACGTTTTCGACAAGCACAAATGTGCCGTCGACATGGTTTCAACGTCGGAGGTGAGCGTGTCGTTGACGGTGGACTCCAACGAGAAGTTGCCCGCCATTGCCGCTGACCTGAGCAAGCTCGCCGATGTGAAATATGAGGGGCGCAAGGCGCTCATCTGCATGGTCGGCGAGAACATTCGTGGACAAAACGGGATTGCGGCGCAGGTATTCCAGGCGATCCGGCATGTCAACGTCCGCATGATTTCGCAGGGCGCATCGGAGATCAACATGAGCTTTATGATCGACGAAGATGATGCCGACGAAGCGGTGCGCTCGTTGCACAGTGCATTCTTCGAGAATCCTGACCCAGACATTTTTGACGTGACAGAACGTGAGGCTGCGCGTGCTGCGGCACTTGCGACGGAAAGCGTGAAGCGATAATGCTCTTTGTAATTCTGGGCCAAGGCAAGACAGGCAAGCTGGTTTCCGATATAGCGCTGGAACGCGGGCACACGGTACGCATCGTCAAAGAAGAAGACAATGAGAATGGCGCAGCGCTCACGGCTGATTTGCTGCGGGGCGTGGATGCGGTGATCGACTTCACGACGCCGGATGCAGTAGTGCCAAACATGCGCGCAGTTCTTGGGCATGGCGGACGCATGGTGGTGGGCACGACCGGCTGGTATGGGAACCTGCCGGAGATGCGCAGGCTGGCGGAGACGCAGAAGGCGGCCCTGCTGTACGGGACGAATTTTTCTGTCGGCGTGCAGGTGATGTATCGCGTCGCGAGAGAGCTTGCGCTGGCAGCGCAGGGATACAAATTCCACATCACGGAAACGCACCACACAAGCAAGAAGGATGCGCCGTCGGGCACCGCTCTCTCTATCAAGCAGGTTCTTGAGACAGCAAACCCAACATTGCAGGCCGAAATTTCCTCGGTACGCGAGGGCGATGCTGCGGGCATTCACGTAGTTGAGGCGCGCTCACAGAACGACGTAATCGAATTACGGCATGAAGCGTTCTCGCGACGCGGATTCGCCGAGGGCGCTGTGCGCGCAGCAGAGTGGGTTGCAGGCAAGACCGGATGCTGGGATTTCCGCGAGATCTTCGAGCAATTGAACTAACGGCGATCCGCGAGTCTTTTCCCCGCATTGAGAGATTCGTGCTTGAGGTTGCGCATGATAGATCTTTCAGAAAATCTTCTTAGTGCGGTGGAGTCAGCGGAGCCGAGGTTGCGCGCACTGAGCGATTCGGAAAGTGGCGTGCCGATGCTGGAGGGCGGTTGGTCGCGCAAAGAAGTGATCGGTCATCTAATTGATTCGGCGTCCAACAACCATCAGCGATTTGTGCGGGCCGCAACTCAGAGCTCACTGGAATTTCCCGGATACGATCAGGAAGTAAACATTCGCGTGCAGGCTGTGAAGCAAGCGGACTGGTTGCTGTTGGTAACTTTGTGGGCGGCATACAACCGCTATCTCGCGCACGTAATCGCTCACCTGCCTGCGGAGAAGCTGGAGACACCATGCCGCATCGGCGACGGAGAGGCCGTCACGCTGCGTTATCTGGCGACGGATTATCTCCAGCACCTGCTGCATCATTTGCGGCAAATCGGCGCAGCGGACTGAGAGTATGGCTCACTCCATAGCGTTCCCTTCACAGAAAAAATGAGCGCCTTGCACGTATGACTGGCAGGCTGCAGGCATGTACTCTTGATCTATGAGCGCGAGCGACCAGCAGGATCGGCAACGCCTGAAGCAGGCCAAGGTTGAGTTTGAAGCCATGCTGCGGAAGCTGCTACCGGAGTGCGCACGTGGCCGGTCCGGTCTGTTTGGACAGCACGCAAAAGCAGTTGGCGAAGAGGTTGCGGCGCGATATTACGCGTGGCCGGAAGCGGATAAACTCTTTGCGCTGAGCGAGGAAATTTCGACTCTGCAGGAGAGGGTCGGGGATACGAGCGATGTTCCGCTACTGGATGCGTACCTTGGCTATCGCTCGGAGACCGGCACGACGCTTCCGAGTGAACCGAAGTTGGCGCTGCGCTTTCTGCAGGAGCTTAAGCGGCAGGAATTTGAAAAGCAGGGGCGTCCCACGAATATCGAGCGGTATGCTGAAACACTTGACGAAGACGACGTTGAAATGAGCGAAGAAGAATGAGCAGGAGCAAGCGGTACGAAAAGCAGGAGCTACGGCTGCAGCAGGCAAAGGATGAGTTCGAGACGTTGCTGCTCGCTTGCCTTCCGGAGGCGGCACTTGGAAGGCTTGGACTTTTCGATCAGTACGATACGGTTCACACCTCTGGACACAAGCTTCCGCACGACCGGCATATGAAGCGGATGAACCGCATCAACGCGTCGCTGAATCTGCTGGAGGAAGAACGCGCGGATCTTCGTCCGGACGAGATGCCGGCCAAGGGCGAAAACCGGGGATGGCCGGAGGCTGACAAGCTGCGCGAGCTGGCAGCAGAAGTCGTGGCCCTGCGCGAGAAGGCGGTGGAGACAGAGCCATGGCTACCGCTGGATGCGTATCTGCGAGCCTGCAGTGTGAAGGGCAAGAATGTGCCGGGCGAGCCGCGGCTGGCAATGCAACTCCAACAGGAACTGAAGAGCAAGAGCTAAGCATAGAGCGCTCGTCGACTCGCCATATTTGTGGCTAATGTTGCTGGCTGAGCTCACCAGATCAGGCATGAATTCCAACTCCTTATTCGATGAGCGGCCTCCTTCCCGCTCGGTGACCAGTCTTCCACATACTTCGCTTCGCCTCTCGAAGCCGGGGGTGTAGACTCGACGAGTTATGGAACTAACGGGTTGTGGAACTGCACTAGTTACGCCGTTTCGTTTTGACGGCAGTTTGGACGAGCACGCACTCTTCTCCCTGGCGCAATGGCAGGTGGAAAGCGGGATCAATTTCCTGGTGGCATGCGGCACCACGGCGGAGACTCCCACGCTGAACGATGACGAATGGCTGACGGTCATTCGCATTGTTGCGGAGGCTGCGGGCGGGCGCGTTCCGGTGTGGGCTGGATGCACGCACAATGCGACGCGGGAAGCTGTACAGCGGGCCAAAGTCGCCTCGCAGATTCACGGCGTTACCGCGATTCTTACGGCCAACCCTTATTACAACAAGCCAACGCAGGAGGGTCAGTATCAGCACTTCAAGGCGATTGGCGAGGCCGTCGAGATCCCCGTTGTGCTTTACAACATTCCCAGCCGCACCGGCTGCAATCTCGAACCAAAAACCATTGTCCGGCTTGCGCACGATGTGCCTATGATTCAGGCCGCTAAGGAATCGAGCGGCGTTCTCAGTCAGATCACGGAACTGATCAATCTTGTGCCGAGCGGTTTCAAGGTTTTTGCCGGAGATGATCCGATCGCGCTGCCTGTCATCGCGGTAGGTGGCGCTGGATTGGTATCCGTTGCGTCGAATGAAATTCCGGCGGAAATGTCGGAGTTGGTAAATAGCGCGTTGCAAAATGAGTGGTCTACAGCGCGGCGCATTAATCGCAAGTATTACGGCCTGATGATGGCAAACTTCTGGGAGACGAGCCCGTCGCCGGTGAAGTACGTAATGGAGTTGATGGGCAAGATCAACCACACGGTGCGTTTGCCGCTTGTTCCTCCCATGCTGGAGACTCGCAAAAAACTCGAAAGGCTCGCTGGAGAACTTGGTCTTCTGAAGTTCGCAATTCCAGACGGCGATCCCCACACCTTCTGAGCCTCCATGTGAGCGTTTTGTGCGGGGATTGTATGCGGACCCCCAATTTTCCTCCTTCGCAATGTGCAATCAGCCGCATAGAAAACGCTGCTGGATTGCGCCCGGCTGAAACCTACGAATCCTGATAGATTGAATATCCTATGGCTGAAAAAGACACCTCCCTAAAAACGAGAATTGAGCGCTTCTATTCCGCTGGCTCTGCCGCGGTGAACGATTCTGGCGCATTGCATTCCTTTATCGAGCTTCGGGATTCGCTCGAGTCTGGCAAGATCCGCTCGGCTGAACCGGATGCTGCTTCGCCGACCGGTTGGAAGGTAAACGCGTGGGTGAAGCAAGGAATTTTGCTGGGCTTTCGCCTTGGCGTAATGCGCGAGATGGGCGGAGATGAATTTGGATTTATCGATAAGCACACATTCCCCATGCGGCGCTTTTCCGTCGACGACGGAGTACGCATCGTGCCCGGCGGATCCTCTGTCCGCGCGGGTGCCTACCTGGCGAAAGGCGTGATTTGCGCGCCGCCGATGTTTGTGAACGTGGGAGCCTTCGTCGATGAGGGCACCATGATCGACTCGCACGCATTGGTCGGCAGTTGTGCTCAGATCGGCAAGCGCGTTCATCTCAGCGCCGCGTCGCAGGTGGGCGGCGTCCTGGAACCAGTGAATGCCAGCCCGGTGGTGCTTGAGGACGATGTATTGGTCGGCGGAAATTGCGGCGTCTATGAAGGAACCATCGTTCGCAAGAAGGCGGTGCTGGCTGCGGGAACGATCCTTACTCGGGGCACTCCGGTGTACGACGTGGTGAAGGGCGAAGTGCTGCGAGCTACCTCGGACATGCCGTTGATCATTCCAGAGGGAGCCGTGGTGGTGCCGGGGTCGCGTTCTGTTTCGAAGGGAAAGGGCGCGCAATGGGACCTGAGCGTGTATACGCCGATCATCGTGAAATACCGCGACGAAAAGACCGAGTTGAGCCTGGTGCTGGAAGATCTGCTGAGGTAGCCCGTCGACGGATCGGGAGGGGGCAGAAGCTTAGGATGTAACCTCGCTTACGTTTCTTGATCGTCTAAAGGGCGAAGTGGTGCGTTCTCCTTGAGAATCTGGACGATGAAGCCGGTTGCGGACGAGATTTCCATTACGCCCAAAACGCATCATTTCTCCGTTCTTCCCGCGGCAATGCCGCCTTTGGACCATCCCGTCGTACCCGCCTAACGTGCTAACATCAAGACTTCAATGGATGAAAATAAATTAAAGATTATCCCGCTCGGCGGTCTGGGCGAATTCGGCATGAACTGCCTGGCCCTGCGGTGGAAAGACGACATCATCGTCATCGACGCCGGCTTGATGTTTCCCGAAACTGAGCTTCTTGGCGTGGACATCGTGGTCCCCGACATCACTTACCTGGTGGAGAACCGGGAGTGTGTGCGGGCGATCATTCTCACGCATGGCCATGAAGATCATATCGGCGGGCTTCCGTGGATTTTGAGTGAATTGAATGTGCCGGTCTACGCGACCGAGTTCACACTCGCATACGTCGAAGGCAAGCTGGAAGAGCACAAACTGCTCGACCAGTCAGAGCTGATTGAGATTGAGCCGAAACACAAGTTTACGATCGGGCCGTTCACGATCGAGCCTATCCGGGTAACGCATAGCCTTGTAGACTGCGTTGCGCTTGCGATTGAGACCCCTGTGGGTGTGCTTGTCCATACGGGCGACTTCAAGATTGATCTTTCGCCGCCGGATGGTAAGCCCTTCGATCTGCACACCTTTGCTGAGTATGGCAAGCGCGGCGTGCTGGCTTTGCTGCAGGATTCTACCAACGTCGATCGGCCTGGCTACACTCCCAGCGAGTGGGCGGTGCGGCCGCGACTCGACGAGATTTTTTCCCGCGCGAAGCGCAAACTGTTTTTCAGTTGCTTCTCCTCTTCGATCTACCGCATCCGCATTGCGCTGGAATTGGCCGCACTGCATAAGCGCAAGGTAGCGATTGTGGGCCGATCGATGGTCGAGTCCTCTGAAATCGCGCAGGACCTCGGATATCTGGACGTCCCTCCGGGACTGCTCATCAATCCGGGGCAGATCAAGGACCATGCCGCGCACGACGTGATGGTGATGATAAGCGGTACGCAAGGCGAACCGATGAGCGCGTTATCGCGTGCGGCGGTGGACAATCACAAACACGCGCACATTGAGAGGGGCGACACGGTCGTACTCAGTTCGCGCGTCATTCCTGGCAATGAGAAGAGTATCTTCCGCGTAATCGACCATCTGTACCGTCGCGATGCCGAGGTTATTTACGACGACGGCGCGTCGGGGCTCATCCACGTGAGCGGACACGGAAGCCAGGAAGAATTGCGGCTGATGACGAATTTGCTGCAGCCGAAGTTCTTTATCCCGGTTCACGGGGATTACCGCCACTTGAAGCGTCACTACGACGTGGCCATGAGCACCGGCGTGGTGGAGCAAGCCATCCTTCTCGAAGACGGTGACGTGCTCGAGATGGATGCTGCACTCTGCGAAGAAGAACGGCAAAGTGACGGCTGGGCGAATCTGCATCGACTCCGGTTCGACGGGCGACGTGGTGGAGGATCTGATCATTCGCGACCGGCGCCTGCTGAGCGAGGATGGATTTGTGCTTGCCATTGTTACGATTAACAAGCTCACTGGAATGGTGGAGCGTCAGCCGGAAGTGGTCACGCGCGGATTCGCCGCCGCGGACCTGACGGATGATGCCGGTGCCGTTGTGGCACGAACGTTGGAAAATTCCAGTGCAGAAGAAAAAGCCGATTACGGCGTGACGAAAGAAAAAATTCGTACCGATCTCAAGCGCTATATCCAGAAGCAGACCGGCAGACGACCGCTGATTATGCCGGTAATTCTGGAGATTTGACGAACGAAGGGGAACAAGAATGAGCCAGCTTGGCACCAGGATATTTGGCTTCGCTATTGCTTTCACCTTTGCTTGCTCCATTGGGCTTAACGCGCAACAGACACCTCCCTGCCCCTCGTCGAAAACGCTTCCTGAACTCGCGAAGGCGATTGACGATGTGATCAGCGGTCCAGCCGATAAGGACCGCACCTGCTTTCGTGCCCTGTTCCGGCCCGGCGCCACACTTACCGCGCTCATGGTGGACAAGAACGGCATCCTGAACCCGACAGATATGACGGTGGAAGGCTGGATCGAACGTGTGAAGAAACGCGGATCGACACTGCTATATGAACGGCAGGTAAAATTCTCATCCGAGACCTACGGAAGCATCGCGCATTTGTGGAGCACGTATGAAATCCGCGAAACGCCGGAGGGCGCCGCAAAGGCTCGCGGCATCAATAGCATTCAGGCCATAAACGATGGTGCGGAGTGGAAGGTGGCCGAGATCCTCTGGCAAGCGGAGACACCCTCTACACCGGTTCCGGAGAAGTATCTGCCATAACTCGTGACAGTCATGATTGCTGAAACTACATTGATCACTCTGGAGGATATCTCCGCAGCCCGGGCAAGACTGCTCGGCGTTGCGAGGCATACGCCGGTCGTTCGCATGGAGGACTACGGCGGAGACGGCAGGCTGTGGATCAAGGCGGAATGCCTTCAGCCGATAGGCAGCTTCAAACTTCGCGGCGCTTATAACAAGATCGCCAAGCTGAACCCATCGGACCGCAGCCGCGGAGTGGTCACCTATTCCAGTGGCAACCACGCACAGGGCGTCGCCTACGCAGCGAGAGCATTAGGAATCAAAGCTGTCATCGTGATGCCGTCCAATGCTCCAGAAGTGAAGCGCCTCGCGACGCTCGCATTGGGCGCGGAGATCGTCACGGTCGGTGCAGGAAGCGAAGAACGCAAACAACGCGCTGAAGAACTATCCGCTGAGTTTGGCTACGTGGTTATCCCTCCTTACGACGACGCCGACATCATTGCCGGGCAGGCGACATGTGGCTTGGAGATTCTCGAAGATCTGCCTGAGGTCGATCTCGTGCTCGCCCCTGTTGGCGGGGGCGGTCTGCTGGGCGGAGTTGCTGCGGCCGTCAAGCTTAGCCGGCCGGAGATTAAGGTTTTCGGAGTAGAGCCTGCCCTCGCCGGCGATGCGGCGCAGAGCTTTCGGGAAGGGGCCATCGCTTCCTACACAGGGGAGCAGACCAGCCGGACGATTGCAGACGGCTTGCGCACTCAGAGTATTGGCGAACGAAACTTCGCGCACCTGCAGGCTTTCGTTGATGGAATCATCACCATCTCGGAAGCAGAGATTAAAGGAGCGATGCGGCGGATGATTTTCTCAACCCGCCTGGTGCCGGAGCCGAGCGGTGCTGTCGCAACGGCCGGTGCGCTTTACCACGCTTCAGAGTTGCCTCCCTTCCGGAACGCAGTTGCCGTGATGAGCGGCGGGAATGTTGAGCCGGAAATCCTTCGCCGGGTATTGGATGAAGGCTGAAGCTTGTTTATGCCGCAAATTGCATCCGATGGAAGAGAACCGCGCCAGCGCGATATGCTAACGAGAGTGATGCGAAACTTGATCGTTCTTCCTGCCCTGCTCCTTCTTGCGCTGGCGGCGCTGGCGGAGAAACCAGCGCCGCCCGCTCCCAAAGGCTCGCGCGCTACCGTCGTTCGCGACACGGTCGTCTTTGTGGCTCCTGACACGGGAGCCCAAAAGGTGGGCAAGATGACCCCGGGGCGAGAGATGGTCATCATCGAAAAGAACGGCGACTGGCTTCGCGTATTCGCCAATACCGACATCGAAGAGGCTCATGAGGCTGACGTTCCAATCTTCGGACAAGAGGCCGCGCCGCCGCCAGTCTCCGGGTGGATCCAAAACAAGGGAGCAATCAGTGCCGAAACTCCAAATGGCGACGTGATCCTCTTTGGTCAGGCTGCGACAGAAGAGCGGATCGCGATGGATCCCCATCCCCCTCCGCGCGCCGCACAGGATGCCCGTCTGCTGTACCGCCGCGTAAACGATATTTACCCGCAATCTCAGCTGGCGCCTGAGGCTGCATGGCGCGCGGCTGACATACGCTGGCAGTTGCAGAAGGCGGATGTCATGTCCCGGCCATCTGCTCACGAAAAGGAAAACTACCTGCGCGAGCAAATGGACGACGACGAGTTAAAAAAAATTGCCAAGAAATATCCCAACACCAAGTGGGCCGACATGGCGGCATTTCTGCAGATTGACAACAAGCTTTGTGGAGATTGGCAGGGATCCACGAAGTGCCCGGAGAAAGAATCCTCGATATATGAGAAATATGTGGATGAGCATCCCGAGTCTCCCAGGGTAGCGGAGGCGTTGTATTCGGCCATTTATCGCCAGTGTGTGCTCGTGGACATGTACGCGGCTGAAGAGGACAAGAAGCACTCGGATGGCGCGAAGGCAAAGGCCCACGAGCTCACCAGTAAGCTGTTAAGTCACTGGGCGCAGACGGATTACGCTGCGAGAGCATCCGCGTTGGTGTACAAAGTGGATCAGGGTATCCCGATTTACGGTATCGATCGCGAATAAAGCGGCAATGGCCGGAGGTAGCTTGAACGATTACGTAGTGTCAGTCTTATTAGGGATTGTTGAAGGACTTACAGAGTTTCTACCGGTCAGTTCCACCGCTCATCTGCGGATTGTGGAATCGCTGCTGCACATTGACCTGGGCGATCCGTATTGGAAGATGTATACGATTGTCATTCAGCTGGGCGCCATTCTCGCGCTGGTTTTGCTTTTCCTCGGCAGGATTATTGAATTCATACGCACCTTTCCTCGCGGAGAAGCTGAAAACCGTACCATCTATAACCATCCTTTGACGCTGACGCTGGTGGCCTTCTTCTGCACCGCTGCTCCGTCGCTGTTGCTGACCAAGCTGATAGGCAAACATCTCGAAAGCATCCGCATGATGGCGATTGCTCTGGTTGTGGGCGGCATCATTATGTGGGTGGTGGATGCATGGAGCGTACGACGCGAACCTACAACCTCGGATGTGGAACAAATGTCCCTCGGCCAGGCGGTGTGGATCGGTCTATGTCAGACGCTTTCTGCCGTCTTTCCTGGAACATCCCGCTCCATGTCCACCATCGCTGCCGGGCAGATTGTGGGCATGTCACGTTCGGCAGCGCTCGAGTTCAGCTTTCTGGTGTCGATCCCAACGATGATAGCGGCCACGGGATACGACCTGTTGAAGACGCTACATCCCAAGCACATTGAAGGTGCGGAAACCCTTGCCCCATTGGTTATGAACAGCCACACCTGGATTGTGCTCGGTATTGGATTCATCGTCTCGTTCCTTGTGGCACTAGCGTGCGTGGAATGGTTCCTGCAGTGGGTGCGTAAACACGGGTTCGTCATTTTCGCCGTTTACCGTATTGTGTTCGGCGGGATGTTGTTGATCTTTGGGAAGAAACTGGCGGGAATGTAATCCGGGGAGCGTCTCTTTTCGTCCCTCCATCCCCCTTTCAGGCAGTTAGACAGGCGGATACCACCCAGGGGATTTTCTCGATCCGTCGGCCTTGTTCTGGGATAATGGAAATTGCTCTGGCGTTCGAGGTGTGTCGGCCGTAGACGGAAGTCATCCCTCTATGGCAACCATCGCCGTGCGCCTTAATGAAGCCACTCACTCTGGTACTGACTCCTACACGCAACCGCCGCCTGAATGAACTCATCGGGCTGATGCTTCTGGTTGTGTCCGGCCTCCTCCTCCTCGCACTCATCTCCTATCGCCCTACGGATCCGTCACTGAACACGGTTGGCGGTTTCGCCTCAGGACACCCCGCGCACAATTGGACTGGCGTCATCGGCGCGCTGATCAGCGATCTGCTTTTGCAGACGGAAGGACTTGGCGCGTTCTGCTTTCCACTGCTTCTTGCGGCCCTGGGATACACCTGGCTGCGTTCGCGACCAGCAGGCTCTCCCAAGGCTAAGTGGGCCGGAATTCTGTTAACGCTTGTCTTTGTTCCTGCTTTTTTCGGGTTGTTGCCGGGTCATATGCAGTGGATGCACGCTCTTCCGATTGAGGGGCTGATGGGCAGGCTAGTGGTCGATGCACTCGTGGCCTACCTCAACTTTCCCGGGACCTGCGTCATTGTCGCGACCATGGTCGCCATCGCCATCTACCTGAGCACCACGTTTTCCTTCAATACTGGCCGGGATTGGATGCTCATCCGATTTGCTTTCCTGGCAAACTGGCGCGACCGCTGGCATAACTGGCGGCTGGCACGGGCACGTGCGAAGGAGCTTAAGCAGGGTCGCAAGTTAGAGGCGGATAGAGAAAAAAGTCTGGCCAAGGCCCGTAAGGCGGTCAGCAAGCCAAACAAATCAAAGGTGGTGCCTGAGGAAGAAGACGCGTCTACCGGTACACGCCGCACGGGTTTCGCCGATCTTTACGAAGAGCCCGCTCCCGCACCGACACTCTGGGAACAGATGCCTCGTGCCCAGGTGCCGGACCTGCCTCCTGATCCCGTAGAGGTGGGAGAGCTGAAACCAAGGTTGGTTCCGCCGCGCTCCAAGGCGACGGAATCCGCTCCCGCAGTTGAAGAGGGATGGATTGGGGAAGATGAGACTGAGATCCCCAAAGCGGCAAACACCATCGTGGTTGGGGAAAGGGCCGATGCTGAATTCCGCCCGGTCACTGTCACGCCGAAATCCATCAGCGGCTTTAAGCTTCCACCCAGTTCCCTGCTCTTCCGGAGTGAGGAGGAACAG
Organism: uncultured Acidobacteriaceae bacterium; assembly: GCA_963797255.1. Taxonomy (GTDB): domain Bacteria; phylum Acidobacteriota; class Terriglobia; order Terriglobales; family Acidobacteriaceae; genus JANXZS01. The sequence goes on along the minus strand of CAWCOV010000030.1, from coordinate 243,460 downwards.
GTGGTTCGTGAAGATGAACTCCGCGACGAAGCGCAAGTGTTGGTGCAGAAGTGTGCCGAATTTGGCGTACTGGGGCAGGTGGTACAGATCAATCCGGGACCCGTCGTCACCACCTTCGAGTTTCGCCCCGAGGCGGGCGTGAAGTATAGCCGCGTTACCGGGTTGTCGGATGATTTGTGCCTCGCCATGCGCGCGGAAAGCATTTTGATCGAACGCATGGCGGGCAAAAGCACTGTGGGCATCCAGGTGCCGAACCATGAACGCGAAACAATCTGGCTGCGCGACGTAATCGAATCGGAAACATTCGGTCATGCAAAATCACGTCTAACTCTGGCCATGGGCAAGGACATCAACGGGCGTATTGTCACGGCTGACCTCGCGACCATGCCGCACGTTTTGATCGCGGGCTCGACAGGAAGCGGTAAATCCGTCGCCATCAACGCGATGATCATGTCAGTGCTTTACCGCTCCACGCCGGAGCAGGTTCGCTTGATTCTCGTCGATCCAAAGCGCGTGGAGTTGGGCATGTATGAAGGAATTCCGCATCTCTTTACTCCCATCATCACGGAGCCCAAACTCGCGGCGAACGCTCTGCGAAATGCCGTACGCGAGATGGAGCGTCGGCTCAAGCTGTTGGCATCACGCAGCGTGCGCAACATCGATCAGTACAATCGGCTCTTCGAAAACGGCACACCAAGCATGTTCGAGGACTCGGACGAACAGAGCCCACTGCCGTACATCATCATCATCATCGACGAACTCGCTGATTTGATGATGCTGGATAAATCCAACGTAGAAGAAGCGATCACTCGACTGGCGCAAATGGCGCGCGCGGTTGGAATTCACCTGGTGCTGGCGACGCAGCGGCCCTCGGTGGATGTCATCACCGGACTGATCAAGGCAAACGTCCCGACGCGGATATCCTTCCGGCTGGCTACCAAGGTGGACTCGAGAACAATTCTCGATTCGAATGGCGCGGAGTGCCTGCTGGGCCGCGGCGACATGCTCTTCCTGCCGCCAGGAACCTCGCGACTGCAGCGTCTGCACGCGCCCTTCGTCACGGAAAAAGAAACGGCTGCCGTGGTGGAGTTCTGGAAGAACCAGGGCGAAGCCGAATACGTGAATGGCTTCCTCGAGTCACCGAAAGACGACAAGGGCCGCGAGCTGGATGTGGCGGGGGACAGCGACGACAACGACGAATTGTTTGAAGATGCGGTCCGCCTGATTCTCGAGTTCGGCAAGGCCTCAACTTCGCTGCTGCAGCGCCGTCTGCGCATTGGTTATGGCCGCGCCGCTCACCTGATCGACATGATGGAACGCGACGGAATCGTAGGACCAGCCGATGGTTCCAAGCCGCGCGAAATACTGAAACCGCCAGACTGGCTGAACCAGATCGATCCCGTGATGCGATAGTCTTCGCGATGCGGCTTGCTCTTTACTTACGACGAAGGGCAAGCCAATCGCGTTGATAAGCAAAGCTGATCACCAGCAGCATCACACCCAGCGTGAGAAAGCTCAGCACGCGAAAGCCTTGATTGAGTTGGCTGGTGTCGACAAGGAACACCTTCGCAATCGAAAACGTCAGCAACACAACGGCCTGCCAGCGTACAAATGCCGACCTCGCAAGAAAGCCAGCGGTCATGAGCGCAGAGGCATACAGCATGAACCATCCGCTATACATAAAGTGCGCAAAGACTATATCGCGGGGGTCGACGACGCGGCACAGGTTTCCGGATAGTCGTGCGCCGCAAGACCAGTAGTGATGTATTTCCAAACTTACCGCGAACAATGCCACCAGGTTCAACGCTACGGTGGAGAGGACGGTCAGAGTGGTCCAACTCCCGCTACCCATTTCGGCTGAATCGCGTTTGCGAGCGGAAAGGCTCATCCAAATCGTCGCGGCTAAGACGGCAATCCCAGCCAAGTAGACGAGAAAATGAGAATTGGCCAAGACCTCGACAGGCTGTCGAAGCGGATCAGAGAACTCCAGAAACAAGAGGCTCGCGAGGCATAGTGCAAGCATCCCGGCAGCCATCGAACGCCTTGCCAAGCGCGGTCGCAGGCAGGCTAGCACTACAATTCCCATTGCCTCACCCAGCCAGCCGAGCGTGATGCCATACCCTGTTCCTGCAAATCCAATCGCCATGGCCAGAAAGAGTATTGCTATCGCTTCGTGCGTGGCGGAAAGTTCCCGTCCCAAGCCATCGGATAAGCGGCGAGCGGCAAGCTGCGAAAGTATCAGCGCACCTGTTGCGAATGCCAGGGCAAGCCACATGCGGAGCCATTCGCTGCGGATGTCCGATACGAGCGGGAATGCCTGGAATGCAGCGACGACGCTAATGGCGACCGGCGACGCAACGACAAATCTCCTGATTACACCCAGCCCTATGGTCGCCTGAGCTTGCCGAAGAATGAGAAACGGCGTGGCCGAAAATACTGCGAAAAAAAGCGCGATGAAAACGAGCGTCGTCGATCGCTGACCCGGCTGGTAGAAGCGCACATACCACGAAAAGAAATAAATGCTGATGCCGGCGAATGCCGCTATGGTGAGCCGCAGCCAGGATCGGAGCCCGAAGAGAAGCACGCTTCCAGTTGCCAGAACGAGGAGGTAGCCGAATACAAAAACCTCGTTGTCCTCCGCCGCAGACAGAAGGGCTGGAGTTACCAGGCCGCCGAGCAGCGCATAACCCGCAAGCAACTCCGACTCCTGCGTCAAGGCAAACAGCGCATTTGTAACCGTAACCGCGACCATCAGGCAGAATGCCAGCCAGGCCGGAAACAGATGATAAATATTGAGCGATGCCCAGAGTGTGAGATACGCGATGCCGCTGCCAAGGGCTTTCAGCGTGTAGGAAAACGCCGTGAAGTTTTTGACGCGAAAGCGTTCAGACCATCCCATCAGGAACGCAGCTATCAGCAACCCAACAGCGATGCGCAGGCCCGGGCCAATCCATTCACGGTCGATTGCCAGCTTTAAGAACCACGCCACCGCAAATAAAACCGCCAGAATTCCAACGCGATTAAAAAGTTGCGATCCAATGCGCTGCTCGAGAGACTGTCTCTGCTGAGGAAGTCGTGTGGACGCAGCCCTCTGCGGTGTTTCCACTCGGGCGATGGGCGGCGGCGCGGCTACGGGGAAAGAGTTCTCTCCGACATGGAAAGGAATGGCCTTCTCGGCTTCGAGTCGATCGACACGCGCCTTCAAGTCGCGCAACTCACGCCGAAGATCGTCGATTTCGGGCCCTTCCGCCATCCATTTCAATGTACAGAGGGCGGAACGTGGAGGCAAAGCAGGTCGCTTTGATTCTCTGCCCGGGTCAGCCAGAACCGAATTTGCTAAGACCGTTAGTCTTGATGCACATACGACCTTCATGCGTTCGAATGGTCGGCGAGTCGCGACGATTTAGGTTAGGATTTCGGTGTGCATCCCGGAGGCAATCCCATGTTCTGCGTGGGTAAAGGTTCTCGGCGTTTACTCATCGGCGCAATCGCGTTGGCGTTTTTGTCCGGATCCACTACAACACAGGCAGCCGATTCAGCAGGTCCATATAAGGTTCAGCAGACGTGGAAGATCGGCGGCGACGGCGGATGGGATTATTTGACGGTCGATTCTGCAGCGAAGTTGCTCTACATTGCACGCGGCAACCGAGTACAGATCGTCGATCTCCAGTCAGGCAAGCTAGCCACAGAAATCACGGGGTTTAAGGGTGTCCACGGTGTTGCCCTCGACTCCACCGGCAAGTATGGCTACATCAGCGACGGCGGCTCAAACAACGTGGCAGTTTTTGACCGGGGCACTCATAAGGTCACTCAGACGATTGATGCGGGCACCAATCCTGACGGAATTTTGTTCGAGCCGAAAACTGAAAGGATCTTCGCTTTCAACGGCCGGAGCAAAAATGCCACAGTGATTGATACACACACAAATAAGGTGGTGGAGACGATTGCGTTGCCGGGAAAACCAGAGTTTCCCCGCGCTGACGGTAAAGGTACGGTATTCGTAAATATCGAAGACACCAGCCAGATCGCACGCATCGACGCCGCAACTGCGAAGGTGACGGCACTGTGGTCCATCGCGCCGTGTGAAGAACCTTCCGGCATGGCTATCGACCTCGCTCACAACAGGCTGTTCAGCGTATGTGGAAACAAGCAGATGGCGGTCGTGGACTCGACCTCCGGGAAAGTTGTGGCCTCGCCGGCAATTGGGAATGGTCCGGACGCAGCTGCTTTTGATGCGACTCACTCCCTCGCCTTCAGTTCGAATGGCGAAGGTACACTGACGATTCTGTCGCAGAAGTCGGCAAACGAATATTCCCTGCTCCAAACTCTGGCCACCAAGCAGGGGGCGCGCACCATGACGCTCGATCCTGCGACGGGCACGGTGTACACGGTGAGCGCTGATTTCGGACCTCGTCCTGCAGCAACAACTGAGAATCCGCGGCCTCGACCTCCAATTCTTCCCGATAGTTTTGTCGTTCTGGTGGTGGGCCGCTAGAGAATGATTCCTCCGGCTCAAAGCGTTAAGCGCAGCATCCTGGTCGTAGACGACGATCCCATCAGCCGGGAGCTTGTTGCCCTGCTGCTTGGCGCGGAGGGTCACATTGTCACCAAGGCCGCGAGCGGCACTGAGGCGATCCGTGCGCTGAAGGCAGCAGAAGCGAATCAGCGCCCCAGCGCGATCCTGGTGGACCTCCAGATGCCCGGCATGAGCGGAGACACACTTGCGGAGCGTCTGCGAAACCAAGTAGGAGTCGGCGTACCCATTCTGGCAATGAGTGCAACTGAGCCACCGACACAAGGGCAATTCGACGGTTTTCTTCGTAAGCCTATCGACACGAATGTATTAGCTTCGCTTCTGGGCTCGGTGACTCAGAATCTTGCTGTGAAGGAAGATAAGAAATCCGCGGACGAGTCTGGGGCGTTAAATGAGGCTATGTTCCAGAAATTGAAATCGATGATGCCAGAGCACGCGCTGGATGAAGTATTTGCGGTGTGCATCTGGGACGTGCGCAAGCGCATTCCTGAGATGACGCGCTGGCTCTATGAAGGTGAGATGAAGTCTCTGCGAGTCTCCGCTCACACAATCAAAGGCGGCAGTTCCATGCTCGGTGCTACCTCAATTGCAGCAATCGCGCAACGCCTTGAATTAGGTAGTTACAAACGAGGTGAGGGCCTTAAAATCCTGGAAGAATTGTCTTCAGCTTGCAGTGAGCTGGAGCGTATTCTGCAGGAGAGAAAGGCCGGAAGGCTTTGGTGACGCACGCATGAAAACAGCACCGATCAAGGCGAAGAGCCCGAATTCACGACCCATAAGAATTTTGCTGGCGGACGATCATCCCGTTGTTCGCATTGGGGTTCGCAACATGCTCCAGGGCGATCCCGCGCTGGAAGTTGTTGGGGAAGCCTCTGACGGCGATGACGCCATTACGCAGACACTTGAGCTGCTGCCGGACATCCTGCTGCTGGATGTGCAGATGCCGCGCCTGCCCGGTCTCGAAGCGATGCGTGCCATCATGAGCGGTTCACCGACCGTGAAGATCATGCTGCTCACCAGCCTTATCAGCACGCAGCAGGTTATCGAGGCATTGCAGATTGGTGCTCGCGGCATCGTCCTAAAAGATGCGGTGACCGATCATTTGACGACGTCGATCAAGGCCGTCTCTTCCGGCGACTACTGGATCGGCGGTAAACGAGTTGTCAACCTTGTTGGAGCTCTGCACGAATTGATGCAGAAGGCCGCGGTCCCCGAGCGCAAGACGTATGGACTGACGCCGCGCGAATTGGAAGTGGTGGGCTGCATCGTGGAAGGTTGCAGCAACCGCGACATTGCGAAGCAGTTTTCTCTCAGCGAGGAGACGGTGAAGCGCCACCTCTCGAATATTTTTGACAAGACCGGCGTATCGACCCGGCTGGAGCTCGCGCTCTTCGCTATCGCGCATCATCTTGTCACTCCACAGTTCTCCTCTTAAGCCTCATTCCACGAATCAACATCACGCCCTCACATTCAAAATGTGAGGGCTTTCTCTTGCTGCGCAAATTCGCTCATACGCATCGAATACGATTGAAAACAAAACACGGAGGCTGCAAGTGAAGATTGCATTTCTAGGCTTGGGAAAAATGGGATTGCCGATTGCTCGGCGGCTTTGGCAGGCGGGACACGATCTGACCGCATGGAACCGCTCTCCGAAACCGGTGGAAATACTTGATGGTTTGCCCAGTTCCTCAAGCGCACAGGATGCAGTGGATGGACGTGATCTCGTCTTCACCATGCTGAATGACGACGACGCGGTCAATGAGGTGGTATTGGGCAATGGCGGAGTGGCATCTGCAATGGCTCTCGGCGCCACCCACGTGTCGCTCAGTACCGTCAGCGTGGCTCTTTCGGAGCGTCTTACGTTGGAGCATCGCAGCCGGAGACAGCACTTTGTTGCAGCTCCGGTATTTGGCCGTCCCAATGTCGCGGCGGATGGAAAGTTGTGGATCGCGCTCGCGGGTGAAGATGCTGCAATCGAAATTGTCCGTCCCCTTCTTGCCTCTATTAGCCGTGGCTACACCGTAGTTGGATCGGAACCGAGGCAGGCTCATGCGTTGAAGCTCGGCGGCAACTTCATGATCACCGCAATGGTCCAGGCTCTCAGCGAAGCATTCGTTTTCGCCGATGCGCAAGGCATCGATCCAAAAATATTTCTTGAGACGGTAAACTCCGCACTCTTCCAATCGCCCTTCTATGCTGCGTATGGCAAAGTCATGCTGGAACCACCGGAGCATCCCGGCGCCACCGTCGCGCTGGGCATCAAGGACACGCGCTTGCTGCGCGAATCCGCCAGGGCCGTCGCAACCCGGTTGCCCCTGGCTGACCATCTTGCCGGAATGCTGCGAGTGGCTGCAGAATCCGGCATGCTGCGCGAGGACTGGGCAGTCGGACAGTATCGAACGGCGCAATTCGTGGCGCGGTCGCCCGAGCACGCAAACGGCCAGTTCGACACTCTGGAACAACTGGAGAAAGTCTGACGCGGCTACTAGTCTCGACTCCATATTTGTTCCAATAAGCAGGATGCAAATTTCTGCGCCTCCAGAAGAAATGCTCTAGCATGATCAGCATGATTTCACTTCGCGGGAAGATCGTTTTTATCACTGGAGCGAGTTCGGGAATAGGGCTGGCGTGTGCGGAAGCCTATGCCGCTGAAGGTGCGATGCTGTTGCTGGCGGCGCGCCGCAATGACCGTTTAGAGAAGAACAGAGACCGGTTGCACGAACTCGGCGCAGCAGATGTTCACGTGCTTCCTCTCGACGTCTCTAAAGCGGCTGACGTAGCGGATGCAATCTCAGGCCTGCCAAAAGAGTGGGAGGCCATCGAGGTGCTGGTGAATAACGCCGGACTTAGCCGCGGCTTGGACAAACTCTACGCCGGCAGCCTGCAGGATTGGGAAGAGATGATCGATACCAACGTGAAGGGCCTGCTGTACGTCTCGCGCGCGGTCGTGCCCGGGATGGTGAGCCGGGGACACGGCCATGTTGTGAATCTGGGATCGACGGCCGGCGAGCTTACGTATCCGAATGGCGCCGTCTACTGCGCCACCAAGGCTGCGGAACGCGCCATCAACGATGGCCTGAGACTAGACCTGCTAGGAACTCCGGTTCGGGTTACGACAGTGGATCCGGGGATGGTAGAAACGGAATTTAGCGAAGTGCGCTTCAGGGGCGATACGGAACGAGCAGCCAAGGTCTATCAGGGGGTTACGCCCTTAACCGCCGCAGATGTCGCGGACGCCATCCTGTGGGCTACTACCAGGCCTGCACACGTAAACATCGCGCGCGTTCTGATGACCCCGGTCGACCAGGGAAATTCCATTCTCTTCAATCGCAAGTCGTAGAAGGCGCCGACGCGTGAACCTTAAGTGAGCGAATTAAGCTTTGATTCAACATCCGACAGTGCAGCGGTCAACGCTGCGCGGCGGTGCGGGCTCGATGTGCGCTCGGAAAGAATCCGCTCCCGCTGAAGTTCAAGTGCCTGTCTCTCCCGAAGGATCGAGGCTTTTTCACCTGCAACCGTCTTCTTATGTGCAGGGTTTTGCTCCCCGAATGCTGACTCAGCTTCCTTCTGCGTCAATTGCTCCTCCACACTTTTGCTTTCCCAACCTCTGGCCATGTACCTATGGTAACGTTTTTCTCCGAACCAGGGCCAAACTTTGTGCATCTTCTCTGGTATCAACGCTGTAAGGAGCTGCGGCTATGAAGATCTGGAAAATTGGTACTTTCGGAGTCGAAAAACTCGAGCAGGTTGAGGTTCCTATTCCGCTAATCGGCGCACACCAGGTGCTGATTCGCGTGCATGCTGTCTCGCTCAATTTTCGTGACCTGCTCATGGTGAAAGGCCACTACAACCCCAAGTTAGCCCTGCCTCGCATACCTTGTTCCGACGGAGCGGGTGAAATTGCCGCGATTGGGGCCGAGGTTCATCAGTGGAAGGTCGGCGACCGCGTTGCTGGAATCTTCATGCAAAACTGGCTGGACGGGAGGCCAACTTCGCAGAAGGAAGTTGGGGCGCTCGGTGGCGACATTGACGGCATGCTGGCCGAGTACGTATCGCTGCCGGCCGAGAGCGTTGTCGCAATTCCTGAACACCTAACGTATGAAGAGGCCGCGACTCTGCCCTGCGCGGGCGTGACGGCCTGGAACGCCATTACAACCGCAGGAAAGGTCCGTCCCGGGCAAACTGTCCTGATCCAGGGAACCGGCGGCGTCTCTATATTCGCTCTGCAGTTTGCCAAACTGGCTGGCGCTCGCGTCATCGGGACCTCCAGCAGCGATGAAAAGCTGGCGCGTGCCAGGTCGCTCGGCCTGGATGCGGGTCTGAACTACACAACGTCTCCGGATTGGGCGCCGTGGGTACTCGAACAGACCGGCGGTGAGGGCGCAGATCTGGTCGTCGAGGTAGGCGGCGCTGGAACGCTTCCACAATCTCTGAAGGCAGTTCGGGTGGGCGGTACTGTTGCGCAAATCGGCGTGCTTACCGGAATTGAGGAAAAACTTCTCATCGCTCCCATACTGCATAAACAAATCAATATCCAGGGGATTTACGTGGGCTCGAAGCAGAATTTTGTGGAAATGAACACTGCGATCACCCACAGCGGACTCACTCCAGCGATCGATAAAATCTACAGTTTCAGCGACATGCGAGAGGCACTGTCAACGATGGAGGTGGGTTCTCACTTCGGAAAAATCGTAGTTCGTACTATAGAAACATCAAAACTGTGAAAACAATTTCTTAAATTAGGAGAACAATTACCCATTTGAAAGGTGATTCTTTCGGGGTATGTTTGCATCTCTATTGATGTAGCGCGCAAGTCCTGTAAGTGGATTGACTCTACCGAGTTGGAATTGGCATTCCCCAGATCTAGCCAAACTCGGAGAGATGAAAGGAGCGCTTTCAAATGAAAGCCTTGATTATTTCTGTCTTCGGGTTCCTCTATGAAATGTTTTTCGGCTGCCGCCACGGGCGGCTAACACGTCCCTTCACGCTGCAGAAACACACCTACAAGGTTTGCCTGGATTGCGGCGGACAGGTGATGTATTCAGCAGAACGCATGGAGCCACTGACTGCCCGGGAAATTCGGCGGGCGCGCAAGATCGACGAAGGCGAGATCAAGATCCTGCCGCAACCCATTCGTGGACCGCAACTTATCCCTGCGGGTGCAGACTCTGAGTCGGACGCTGTAGCCTAGCGGGTCGGAGCCGGGTAGGTGAGCCGATTTTGAGCTCCTACCCGGCTGGTTTCCGCCACCGCAACCTTCCGGTCTGACGGCAGGAGGCTACCAAAAATAGCACTCAGGTTGCAGCACAAGGGTTTGGCTGCAGTCCGCTGAACAGGTAGCATGCAAGAGTGACCTTTCTCCGCTTGGGGGCGTCGAATTATAAGACTCCATGCCCCGGGCTTTTCTCGAGTTTGCTTCCAAAACTTGAGAATTCCTATGCCATTGCGGAAAAAGCTTGCCTTGCTGCCATGATCAGGATCCCCCGACCAATCGCCCTGTTTTTGCTGCCGTTCGCACTCCTGGTGGCAGGGTGCGGCGGCATTGTGGACGGTGCGGGCAATTCGGATTTCCACGTCAATCCGGCGATCCCGAATCTTGATACGAATACCCAACAGACATTCGCGGCAACCATGAACACCGGGGTGCGCGCAGACGTGAATTGGCGGACGGCGAACGGAGACATCAAGGCGGGAGCCGGCAACATCACGCCGAGCGGTTTGTATACGCCCCCTGCCTTTCTAACGCAGGATGTCGTACAAGTCAGGCTCATAGCCTCGCTGAAAAATAATCCTGCCAGCAATGTCGCGGTGACGTTGACCTTGCATCCCGGATTTCTACAGCCGCTCAGTCCGGAAAACGCGACCCTCTCCCTCGGATCGACAATTGAAATTCAAGGCACCCTCGCGGAAGTCAGTGCGGGCACCATCAAGTGGGCTTTGAGTACGACGCCGACGGGAAGCGAAGGCGGGGCCGCATTGGGCATTTTTGGTCCTACCACCTGCCACCACGGCCGCAAGGAATACACAACCTGCAAGGTGACGTACAGGGCGCCGTCAACACTACCCGCTAATACTTCGATCTACGTGGTTGCGCGCGCGAACGACAGCCAATCCACAACGCCGCTGCACATACTGTTGAATGGCGAAAATCTGAATAGTTCCCCACTCACCAACCAGGAAGCGCAAAAAGGCCTGGTCCAGATGGGCTCCTCCGGCGGCAATAACAACGATTACGACACGCTGAAGGATGGGCGCGGAATTACCAACATCAGCAACTGTTGTGGCGGAACTCTTGGTGCGCTGGTCGAGGATGCCGGCGGAACTCGCTACATTCTCAGCAACAATCATGTGCTCGCAGAGAGCGATCAGGCTCGCAATGGCGACTCCATTATCCAGCCCGGCCTTATCGATGGTGGATGCACTCCGTTCGGCCAGGAGGGCGCGACCACTCGACCGATCGCCACCCTAAGCGCCTTTGCCCCACTCGCCAGTCTGCAGACAAACGTCGACGCTGCCATCGCTCGCATCGACCCCAACGTGATTGACGGAACCGGCGCTATTCTTCACACGGGGCCGCAGCAGGCGGATGCGCTGTCTGCTCTGCCGCCCGCTGGCGGAACAGGAGAACCTGTCTCAGCCAATAGCTTCGCGACGGGTCCGATGCGAGTTGTAAAGAGCGGCCGCACTACCGGACTTACCTGCTCCACGATTGAATCGATCAGCCAAAATGTTCTGGTGGACTACTTCAAGGATTGCGCTGAGACGACCAAGTATCTTCGCAAGGTCTACACCAACCAGATCTCGATTGGCGGCAACAATTTTACCGACGCAGGCGATTCTGGATCGCTGGTTATGGACGCGAGTAATGCGCAGCCGCTCGGACTTTTCTACGCTTCCGGTTCGGGAGTCAGTCTCGCAAGCCCTATAGGCGATGTGCTCAGTGAGCTTGCGACACAGACCGCGCAACCCAATGGTAGTTTCAAAGTCGTTGGTGGGGCTCCCCATCCAATCTCCTGCTTGGACTATGAGGGGGATTCAACCAGCACTCGTGCGAATGTAGAGATCTCCGCAACCAGTCTTACCAGCGCGCAACAGGCGGCAAGCCTCGCAGCCGCCTCGTTGGTGAATGCAAAAAAAGGAGTGCTGGGGACTGCCGTTGGAAAATGCGCAGACAATCCGGGAGAAGCGGCTGTCATCGTGTATGTGGATGAGGATCGGCAAAACGTAACCGTCCCTGCGACAATTGGTCGCATTCGAACGATGGTCATTCCCTCGAATGCAGGCAGCGTTGCAAACCATACCGCCCCTATCAGCCGTAGGGTATCCTCCGGGCTGCATTTGCCGGCAAACGTTCTGGCACCCGCCATTGCCGTAAAGGAACGCAACTGGAGATCGCTGATGAGCGATCCTGCGATCTTTGGTGTGGGCGTTGCGCAGAGCCAGGATAATCCTGCGGAGGCGGCGCTTCTGGTCTACGTCGATCGCAAGATGACTCCGGTGTGGATGCCTGCCACCGTTGAAGGACTTCGCGTTCGCTACGTGAAGATGGATCGTTTTCACGTAACCCGATCTAAATCTATCGAACAGCCTCACCCTTCGAGTTGCGCGATTCAATCGAAGATGTCTGAGCAGGAACCAGACTTTCTACGCAACGCAAATACTCTTCCTTAGTGCGTATCGCGTGAGTCGGCTCAGGCGGTTACTTCTCTGTTCCCCTGTTCGGTAGCGACGCCGGGAACAGCATTTTCAGGGAAGAACAGCATGAATACCGTGCCTGAAGTTTTTCCCTCATTGATTGATCGGCTACGGACGGCAACCATACCGGAGTGCTTCTGAATAATCTCCGCGCTCACCCATAGTCCCAGACCCGTCCCCGTGACCTCCTTGGTGGTGAAGAAGGGCTCAAAAATATGCTTGCGAACGTTCTCATCCATTCCGTATCCGTTGTCGGCAACAAAGATGCGAACGCCTTCCGTCTCAGGATCTTTCCAGGAACGTGACCGTCGAACCGCGACACACAGCCTTCCGCCAAGCGGCATGGCGTCCACAGCATTACCCACCAGGTTATTCAACAGTTGCCGCATTTCTCCCGCAAAACAGAAGAGATCCGCCTCCGGCCTGTAATCCCGCACCAGGTCGATGTTCAAACCATTCATGCGGCCCATGTGCAAGGCGATCACTGAATCCAGTAAGTCCGACATTCTGGACATGAGAGGCAAGGTGGATTGGCGGTAGAAACGCAGTGTCTGCTGCGTAATCTCCGACACACGCGCCACTTCAAATTGCGCCATCTCGGCATACTTGCGTGCGGTGATGTCCAGCGAGTCATTGAGATTCAACAGGTAAAGGAGATTGGTTACGGCCTCAAGGGGATTGTTGATTTCGTGCGCAATGGAGGCGGCAAGCCGGCCAGCCGCTGCAAGCTTTTCTGTCTTGCGCAACGCCTCTTCCGCACGAATGCGCTCAGTAGTGTCCACAACGATCGCACCAACCCATCGCACAGGTTGCGTGCCTGTGCGCACGGGGTAGAGGCTGATGAGCCAATGGCGGTGAGTGCCGGGATCCTCGGAAAGTTCGCCGCTCACCACCACATCCTGCACCGCCTTGCCAGTCTCAAAAACAATGCGGATGTAATCCTCAAATTCCACTGACGCTGGAATCGGGAAGATCTCGGAAGGAGTGCGGCCCAGGTGCTTGCTGACAGGGATTCCGTTCAGGTCGGCAAGGAAGCGGTTCACGCGCACATAACGGCACTTTCGATCGAAAAATCCAAATCCTGTAGGAGCGTTGGCCAGCATTGAATCCAGCAACGCCAGGGTGTCATTCAGTCCGGAGCGCTGTTCATCCATGGATGACACCATGCGATTGAACGCCATGGTGAGATCGGAAGCCTCATTCGACGAAAGCACCGGTAGAGGAAAACGGTGACTTGCAGAGGGATCGCGAATCAGTTGACGCGTCCCCTCGCGCAACACTGCCAGAGGCCGCGTAATCGATTGCGCTAGAACGATCGCGACGAGGACGGAGCCGAGGATTGCGAACAATCCATACATGATCGTGATACGCAGTAGCGAACGCACCTGTCCTCGGTCGGGCGCTGTATCGGGATAGATCCACGCGTAACCCACCATGCTTCCGTCTACGACGATCGGCTCGGAAGCTTCAGTGATCTCTGAGTCCCCATTACTGATCATGTTGAAGGTCTGAATCCTGCCCGTGCCGGGAATCAGATGTTTCCGCTCCGTCGGGGTAAGAATGAAAAGTCCGTTGGCTGTCGTATCGCTGCTGACAATCGTCCGGCCCGCCGTATCCGTTACCTGCGCGCCGCGTATGGTGGAGGACTGCCGCATGGTGGACACGATCGATTGCAGCGCGTCGATTTGACCGGAAACAATCAGCGGCCCAGCCTGTAGCGAAAGCAGGTTGATCTGGTAGCTCAGGCGCTGCTCAGCACGATGCGCAATCTCCTTTGTCTGTTCGCGCACCAGCACGATCGCAAAGAAGATAAGCAGCAAACTCTCCAGAGCAATCAGCCCGGCTATCAGCTGACTTCGGATCGTGCGCGGCTTCCAGAAATATGTGAACCGTGACTTGATTGTCCTGTTCCTCTACTTTCCGGTTGCAGCCCTTACTTCGTCTCCGCGAAGGACTCTTTAGCCAAAATCGAAAAATTCCAGATTCAAGAAAAATTCATCAGTTTGCCACGCCCACTTTTTCTTTTAAATCCGCCGCGATCTGGTGCCCATGAAACCTTCCGTTTTCAATGAAGATTTCATTTGTCCTCTTGCCCGCGACAATAACGCCGGCAAGGTAAACCCCTTCCACATTACTCTCAAGCGTTTGAGGATTGCATACCGGCAGCCGGTCCTCTCCTACCAACTCGAATGCCCAACGCCAACAGAAAATCAAAATCAGGATGGTAGCCCGTTAATGCGAAAACGTAGTCGTTCGAGATCGTCTTCTCTTCAATCGGTGTAACGATCGTGGCGCTGTCCTCATCAATTGAGGTAACGCGCGATTGGAAGAACGCGTCGATCTCTCCATTCTTGATGCGATTTTCAATATCGGGGAGAATCCAATATTTTACATGACGATGCATGGCAGGGCCGCGATGGACAAGAGTGACCCGCGAACCATGTCTCCACAGATCTAATGCAGCAATTGCCGCTGAGTTCTTGCCGCCGATCACCAGAACATTCAGTCCGGAATAGGGATGCGGGTCCTGGTAATAGTGCAAAACTTTCGAGAGATTTTCGCCCGGAATCTTCAGGTAATTCGGCAAATCGTAGTAACCGGTTGCAATAATAATTTTTCGCGACCGGAGGCTGCGCGGACGCTCAAATCGATCAGCCGTCTGGATCACAAACGCTCCGTTCTCACCGGACACGCTTTGCACATGATGATACTGACGAACATCGAGCTGATAATGCTCCGCGACCTTGCGGTAATATTCCAGCGCCTCGCTGCGGTTCGGCTTCTGATTGGGGCTGGCAAACGGAATATCTCCAATTTCCAGCAGCTCGGGCGTAGTGAAGAACGTCATATTCGACGGGTAGTGGAAAAGCGAGTTGCAGAGACAGCCTTTCTCCACCAGCACAACCCGCAGTCCCAACCGCTGCGCCTCAATCGCACAAGCCAGCCCCGTAGGACCGGCGCCCACAACCAGAACATCAAATTGCTCGTCGCCAGTTTCGGCAACACCCGCCGCGGCAGGCAAGGCGACCATATTGCGAATCTCGCTCATTTCTATAGGTTAGATGATTGACGCCGCAACGCAACCCTCGATTTTGGCGCCACACAGTTCAAGGGCTCGCGTTATGCACGATTTCGAAAATCAACGCGGCAATCACGGAAAGAACGGTTCTATCAATTGAACTTACGGCTGATGCACGAACAGCGAAAACAGTGAAATTAATTAGATGAGGTGAAGCAATGAAGGCAATCTGTCTCGCGGCTGGACTTTCGATGATCGAGGAAACGCGCCCCATCCCCGTTCCCGCCGCCGGTGAAATTCTCATAAGGGTTTACGCCACCGGGGTCACCCCGACGGAACTCGACTTGGTATCCGACGACTCGGACCAAAAGACGGCGACTCCTCGTAAAGGAGCCGTCCCGTGTCATGAGTTCTCTGGAGTCGTCGCAGCTCTTGGTGATCCGGATAGCCCTTTGCAGGTCGGCGAGAAAGTCTTTGGCATGAACGACTGGTTCGCGGAAGGAGCGCTGGCAGAATATTGCGTCACCGTGCCATCGTCCGTCGCTCCGCTGCCCTCGCATCTCACGCATGTCGAGGCCGCATCCGTTCCTATCAGTGCCCTGACAGCCTGGCAGGGCCTCTTTGAGCGGGCGGAGCTTGTGGCTGGCGATCGCGTTCTGATTCACGGCGGAGCCGGAGCCGTGGGCCTCTATGCCGTGCAACTGGCCCACCTCCACGGCGCGCATGTCATCGCGACAGTATCTCGCCGCCGATCTGGATTTCGTCTCCGGCCTTGGAGCCGATCAGGTCATCGACTACAAGGGCATTCCTTTCGAGCAACTAGTCAGAGACGTCGATGTGATTTTTGACACGGTCGGCGGAGAAACACTCAGCCGCTCGTGGGCTCTGCTGAAGCCCGGCGGCAGAATGGTCACCATTGGTGCGGGCGGCGAGAAGCAGGATGAGGAGCGGGTCAAAAAAGCCTTTTTCATTGTCGAACCCAATCAGCAGCAACTCATTGAGATCGGCAAACTCCTTCAGGCAGGAACGATCCGCGCATTCGTCGCATCTGTGATCCCGCTCTCCCAGTCGCCCGACGCTTTCACCGGAAAGTTACAGCGCCGGGGCCGAGGCAAAATTGTCGTGGAGATACTGCCAGAATCCGCTCCGTCCAAATGAGATTGCTGCGCAACTACTTTTGCGCAGCAATCCATTTGGTGGTGCGTTCGTCCAGCATATCCAGCGGTAGCGTGCCTCCATCCAATATCTCGTCGTGGAATTTGCGGATATCGAACTTCGGTCCCAGCTCTTTTTGTGCCTGGTCCCGAAGCTTACGAATCTCGAGTTGACCAAGCTTGTAGCTCAGGGCCTGTGCAGGCCACGCTATATACCGGTCCGTCTCTGACTGGATAGTTGGCTCATCCACCGCGCCCGATTCCCTGAAGAACACAACCACCTGCTCCCGCGTCCATCCCTTGGAATGAATGCCCGTATCGACCACAAGGCGGACGGCGCGAAATAGTTCGGAAGAAAGTCGCCCGTAATCCGACACGGGATCCTGATAGAACCCGACTTCCTTGCCCAACTGCTCTGCGTAAAGAGCCCAGCCTTCTACGTAAGCATTGAAGCCGAGACTATGCAGACGAAACTTCGGCAGCCCCGTCAGTTGCTGCTGCACGGAAAGCTGCATGTGATGTCCCGGAACGCCTTCGTGGTAAGCGATAGCTTCGTCGTCAATCAACGAACGCTCTTTGAAATTGGAAGTAGCCACCACCACGCGGCCGGGCCGCTTTCCATCCGGAGTACCCGTCACATAGTGCGTCGCAGCCGCAGACTGAAACGGTGGGATGGCTTCCACGGTGACCGGCGATTTCGGCAGCAGAGTGAAGAGTTCCGGAAGCTTCGGCTCCATCTGGTGTATATAGTGGCGAAAATCCTCCAGTATTTGCTCTGACGACGTCGGGATGTACTTCGGATTCGTCTTCAGCGAAGCGCGAAACGATGCCAGATCGGCGAAGCCTTCCTTCTTCGCAATCACCGTCATCTCTGCTTCAATGCGCGCTATCTCTTTCAGGCCAATTTGGTGAATCTCATCTGCCGTCATCCGCGTTGTCGTTCTACCGTAGATGTCGTTCTGATAACGCTTTTCCCCATCCGCCAGCGATGTAATGGCGAGTGCCGTGCGTCCATGCGGCGCATACTGCGTAGCCAGAAACGTCGAGAACGTCTTGTATGCCGGAATAACTTCGGTCTGAATCGCGTCATTAATTTCCTTGGTCAGCCGCGCCTGGTCTGCCTCGGAAATGTTCGCCGGATATTTCTTCGTCGGCAAAAGAAACGGATCTGCTTCGATGATTCCCTGGCACTGTACGGGAAGCTTCTCCAGCAGGAACTTCGGCGGCATGAGATTGTCTTTCATGCCTGCCTGCAGCACTTCCGTCGTCTGATTGAAGACGCGCGGAATCTGCTTGAGACGCGCAACGTAGTCCTCATAATGCTCAACAGAATCCAGCGGCACCGACAACGGCAAATCCGCCAGGCTGGTATGGATGCCGTTCTGCTGGTTGATCGGCATCTCATATTCCTTCAAGTCGTAATCCGCAATGCGCTGCTCCAGCACTCGCACCATCAAGTCATGTGAGAGTTGATCCTGGTCAGAAAATCCAGTGGTGGGAATCCCCTTCAAACGCACCAGAAAATCGTGATTTGTCTTGTTGCGCAACGCAATCGCCGCCAACGAATAATCCGCAAGCTTATTGTTGTAGCGATAGTCACCGTACGCCGTAGCGCGTTCCGGAAAATTGCGCAGATCCGATTCGTATTGCTCATCGAAAACGGCGTTTTGCAAAGCAACACGTTCGGCAACCGGTTTGCCGCTGTTCTGTGCGAAAGCAGTACCGGTAAGGGCGAGAAGCATAAGGAGATTCCGACGAATACTCATAGGGGGTATAAATGCAGCCTATCAGAGGACGGCAAATTTGTGTCCCTTCCACCCATCCTGAATAGGAGATCCATTCCCGAAGTGGCCCGGCGAGCCGCAGCCTCCATGCTCTATACTCAATTCCGCGCGGGCAGCAGCATCTCCCGCATCGTTTCAGCAGCATAGTCATTCATCTTGAGCCTGGGTAAAGGGAGTGGTGGCATGTCGGACGTTCGGAAAGAAAAAGATTCGCTTGGATTTGTTGAAGTGCCCGCAAGTGCATATTTCGGCGCGCAAACAGCGCGTGCTGTTGAAAATTACCCGATCTCCGGATTGCGCGCCCACCCTCATCTTGTTCGCGCACTGGGCATGGTCAAGCGCGCCGCCGCTGAGGCCAACAAGGAACTCGGCCTTGTCGAGCCGCGCCGTGCCGACGCCATCATCCAGGCCTCGCAGGAAGTGATCGACGGCAAGTGGACGCCCCATTTTGTGGTCGACGTCTTCCAGGCAGGAGCCGGTGTCAGCCTGCACATGAACACCAACGAGGTGGTTGCTAATCGCGCCAACGAGATTCTCGGCCTCGAATTGGGCGAGTACTCTGACGTTCACCCCAACGACCACGTCAACTACGGCCAATCCACCAACGACGTGTTTCCCACGGCAATGCGTGTGGGCACGCTTCTTGCGTTGGAGACGCTTTATCCCGTGCTCGACGCGCTCGCCGCCACCTTTGACGCAAAGGCAAAAGAATTTCACGACATCATGAAGTCAGGCCGCACCCACATGCAGGACGCGGTGCCCATGCGCCTCGGCCAGGAGTTCGCCGCTTACGGGAAGGCCATTGAAAAGGGCAGAAGCTTCCTCCGTTGGACTTCCGACTCGCTGCGCCCGCTGGGATTGGGCGGCAGCGCCGTGGGTACCGGAATCAATACTCACCCCGATTACCGCCACAAGGCCGTAGCGAACCTTGCGCGCATCTCCGGACAGAAGTTGACGGCCGCAGAAGACATGCGCTGGGCCATGCAATCGAACGCCTGCATGGGCGAAGTCAGCGCTGCTCTTCGCGGCATCGCATTGGAAGTCATTCGCATCTCGAACGACATACGCCTGCTCTCCTCAGGACCCAACACCGGCTTTGCTGAGATCTTCCTTCCCAGCCTGCAGCCCGGCTCGTCCATCATGCCCGGCAAGATCAATCCTGTTATGCCTGAACTGGCTGCGATGGTCGGTTTCCAGGTTGTAGGCAACGACGCTGCCGTGGCATACGCTGTCCAGGCAGGACAACTCGAACTGAACGTGATGATGCCCACCATGGCTCACAATGTCCTGCAGAGCATCACCATCCTGGCAAACATGCTGAGCCAGTTCGACAAGCGCTGCGTCGCCGGCATCACCGCCAATCCTGAGCGCTGCAACTTCTACGCGCAAAGCACGGTGTCACTGGCCACGGCGCTCAACCCCTACATCGGATACGCCAAGGCTGCTGAAATCGTGAAGGAATCCGTAGCCACCGGCGAGTCCATCATCAAAATCGCTCGCGCCAAAAAGCTTCTCAGCGAAGAGGAAATTGCCGAAATCCTCGACCCGGTTCGAATGACCGAGCCCCAATATCCGCTGGATGCCGCCAAGGAGCGAGACTCGAAAAAGAAATCCTAGCGGGATGGACCGCAAAAAAGGCCGCGCCCGATATGAGCGCGGCTTTTTTTCCTTGGATCAGACTATTTCTTGCCGAATCGGTATACCAGGCTGGCTGAGAATCCAAGATTGAACTGGTTCGAACCGCCAAACGTGTTGTAGAGAAATTCCGGCGTGATACGAGCCGCGATCGCCGGGCTGATGTTGTAGTCCAGCGGCAGGCCACCATTCAGAGCGAAGGCATTGCCGTTGGGGTACAGATTCAGGTACTGAGACGGCAGACCGCCGGTGTTCGTGTCGAAGTTGCCATGAGAAAGTCCTGCCAGTACGCGAATGCCTGCCGCGAAGTGGAGCCCTTCATACGCGCGATATTGCGGTCCACCGAGGAATACATATTGGCTGATGCTGGGCTTGAAAATCTGGAATTCGTTGTTATAGGTGTAGGCCGTCCCGTAGTAGCCGCGGGCATCTCCCGTAATCGCGAGCTTGGGCTTGATGTAATCCGTAAAGCCAACATTCCAGGACACTTCAGTCACGCGCTGCAAGCTGTCGCCTGGCCGGAACCGCAGATAACCGCCACCCGCGTAGGCCTCGTATTTGTGGCTGTAAATATCGGCGATGATCGCCGCAATTCGCTGCTGCCGCCGTGCGCGCACGCGGGCCGCGGCACTCTCGGCTCCCTGTGTTGGAGCGGGTGTCGTGGGCGCCTGTAGCGCGGGGGCCGGGGGCTCGGGGGTGTTCTGGGCGCGCATCTCGGGCGCGGCAAGAAGAAGAAAAGAAAGAAATGGATACAGAATGTATCGAATACGGCTGCTACGGTGCATGAACCTGAAAGCCCTCCACTACTCAACCATTGTCAATCACTGCTGACCGAATTTCCGCGATCGCGACCGGCTACTCTTCCATCGGCTGACACAGGTACTCCCTCGGAAAGCCGGGGATCTCGTACCAGGTTGTCCCATGAAAAAAGTCGGGTCGAAAATCTTGTCTCTTTGTATTAAAGCATCTGCATGGTGCGTATGGACTTGCTTTCCTCTAGAATCGGCATCACAGTCGCAAGTTGAACTGAGCGAAAACAGCTCGGCGAGGCCATTTCCCCATGAAGACATTTCTCATCGGCTTGATTCTAGGCTTGATTCTCTTCCCGCTCGGGGCCTTCCTCTACTTCAGAACGGGCACCCTTCCGGTTGCCGTGATCGATAAGCCGTTCCCGATGGAAGAGGCGGTTGTGCATGTTCCCATGCACGCGCGCATCGATAAAGAAGCGCCAAAAGCGTCGCCGATTGAGCCCAGCGACACTAATTTGGAGGCAGGTGCGCTTATTTACCGCCAGCAATGCGCCTCCTGTCACGGCCTTTACGGCAGGCCATCCGCGTTTGCCTCCAACATGTATCCCAGGGCCCCACAATTGTGGGCACCACACCGCGAGGGCGTTGTCGGGGTGAGCGACGATCCGCCGGGCGAGACCTATTGGAAGGTAGCGAACGGCATCCGCCTCACTGGAATGCCCTCGTATACCAAAATTCTGAACGAGACGCAGATGTGGCAGGTCAGCGTCCTTCTGGCGAATGCAGCCAAGCCGCTTCCGCCGCAGGTCATGGAATCGCTGAAGAAGCCCCTGGAATCCGACATGCCCCCACCGGCCGCAGGTGCGGATTTGCCGGCAACGCCGGCGCCTAGCACGCATTAAACGCTCTGCCGGGGCACTGGTCCGCAACAGAACCGGCTTCTCCAGCGAAATAATCGCTGAAATTGGTGATCGCGCATCGTATTTCAATACTCAGCCGGTGAACGCTCGCCAACCCTACCCAGTCCCCTTTAGAATCGATATATGCCGTTGAGTCGCGAACAGGCACTAGAATATTTCCGGTCAGACGACCTGATCGGTCTGGGTATGGAGGCGGATGCCCTTCGCCGCAAGCTGCACCCTGAAGGCGTCGTCAGCTACATCATCGACCGCAACATTAACTACACCAACTACTGCACCGAGTACTGCACCTTCTGCGCCTTTTACCGCCCGCTCAAGGGACCACAGGCCAAGGAAGGCTACATCCTCGATTTCGAGACGATTTACGCCAAGATTGCTGAAACCCTCGAAATGGGGGGCACCGGCGTCCTGATGCAGGGCGGTCTGCACCCGGATCTAAAAATCGATTATTTCGAACGCATGCTGAGCGGGATCAAGCAGCGCTTTCCGCAGATCTGGCTGCATTGCTTCTCCGCCTCTGAGATTCTTGCCATCGCCGAATACAGCGACATTTCCGTGCGGGAAACCATTAGCCGCTTGCGCGACGCGGGACTAGCCTCCATTCCCGGAGGCGGCGCAGAAATTCTGGATGACGAAGTTCGCCACCGCATCGCCCGTCTGAAATGCTCCACCGAGGATTGGTTGCTGGTGCACCGTACCGCGCATCAGCTGGGTATGCGCACCACCGCAACTATGATGTTCGGCGTCGGCGAGACATTCGAACATCGCGTAAACCATTTCGAGCAGGTTCGCCGCCTTCAGGAAGAAACCGGTGGATTCACCGCCTTCATTCCCTGGAGCTTTCAGCCGCAAAACACCGCTCTCGGCGGACGTGGATGGGATGAGGCGACGTCAGTTGAGTATCTGAAGGTCCTCGCGATCTCGCGGCTGTTTCTGGACAACATTGAGAATGTCCAATCGAGCTGGGTTACGCAGGGCCTGAAAGTTCTGCAGATGGGCCTCCACTTCGGCGGCAACGACGTTGGATCGGTCATGCTGGAAGAAAACGTAGTGAAAGCTGCTGGCACGGCCAACTGCACCACCGAGGAAGAACTGCGCAGGCTTATCCGCGATGCCGGCTTCAAGCCCGTGCAACGCGACACGCTCTATCGGACGATGTTCCTGAACTAGAAGCTCTTAACCCTCTGGCGTGGGCAGTTTGCTCCTCGCGTACAATTGGCAAGACCCAGCCGCAGACACGCAATGTGGAGGCACGATTCTGCTTGCACTTATGTTCCTGACGTTCGCCGTCACAAAAACCGCGTTCGCATCTCTGCTGTGGAAGGCGAATTCGCTGGGCCTCTTTTTGGCGGCGAACCAGCGCGGACTCCAGCACTACCTGCGCACGCACTACGGTGACCGGACGTTTGAGCATCTCTACCGCTGGAACCCTTTCGACATCGCTCTGCTCATTCCTTACTTCACCGTGATGATCATCCTCGCGGCGTATGGAATGCATCGTTACCAGCTCGTCTACAAGTACTATCGGAACAAGAAGAATCTCGACGTCACGCCTGTCGGATACTTCACCGAGTTGCCGCGTGTCACTATCCAGCTACCCATCTTCAACGAGCAGTTCGTCATCGATCGTCTGCTCGAGGCCTGCTGCAATATGGATTACCCGCAGGACAGGCTCGAAATCCAGGTGCTCGACGACTCGACGGACGAGACCAAGGATGTGGCTCGCCAGATGGTGGAGCGTTATCGCGCGCTCGGACACCCCATCGTCTATGTGCATCGCGAAAATCGTTATGGATACAAAGCGGGAGCGCTTGACGCGGGCCTGAAAACTGCCACCGGCGAACTCATCGCCATCTTCGACGCAGATTTCGTGCCACCGAGAGACTGGTTGATGCAAGTCATCCATCATTTCTACGATCCGAAAATCGGCATGGTGCAGACGCGGTGGACCCATCTCAATCGCGACTTCAGCTTCCTTACGCAGGTTGAGGCGATCCTGCTTGACGGCCATTTTGTGCTCGAGCATGGAGCGCGCGCACGCAGCGGTGTCTTCTTCAATTTCAACGGCACAGCAGGCATGTGGCGGCGTCAGGCTATCTCCGATGCAGGCGGCTGGCAGCACGATACACTCACCGAAGACACGGATCTGAGCTACCGTTCGCAGCTTGCAGGATGGAAATTCAAATACCTCCCCGATGTTGAATGCCCTGCCGAATTGCCAATTGAAATGACCGCCTTCAAAACACAGCAGGCACGTTGGGCCAAGGGCCTCATCCAGACATCAAAGAAAATCCTGCCGCAGGTCATTCACAGCAATGCTCCACGCCGCGTCAAGGTTGAGGCGATCTACCACCTGACCGCAAACCTGAGCTATCCGCTCATGGTGATTCTCTCTGTTCTATTGATGCCCGCCATGGTCATCCGCTTTTATCAGGGCTGGTTCCAGATGCTGCTGATCGATGTGCCTCTCTTTATGGCATCGACATTCTCCATTTCCTCCTTCTACCTAGTGTCGCAGAAGGAGCTCTTTCCGCGTAGCTGGTTCAAGACGTTCCTCTACCTGCCTTTCCTAATGGCGCTTGGCATTGGACTCACGGTCACCAATACGATCGCGGTAATGGAAGCTCTCTTCGGAATCAAGAGCGCCTTCAAGCGCACGCCGAAATACCGCGTATTGCAGAAAGGCGAGAAGTCGCAGGCCGCAAAGTATCGCAAGCGTCTCGGCATTATTCCGTGGATCGAGCTCGGCATCGGCTGCTACTTCGCGCTCACCATCTGGTACGCCGTCACGAATGAGAACTACTTCACGCTGCCGTTCCTGTTTCTGTTCGTCGTGGGCTATTGGTACACGGGCTTGATGTCGCTCTTCCAGGGACGTTTCGAGCGCTTCCGCAGGGGCGCAAATCTGGACGAGTCTTCTCCCAAGCCATATCCAGTTGGCGTTTAAGTTCTGACGGCCCATTTGATTCAAGTTTTGCAAATCGCTGGAGTGTTCAAAGAATGTTTAGAAAGATTGCTGTAGTCCTGCTGTGTCGTGCCCAACCCTGTTATCTGCGCTCGATAAACAACCCACCGCCGACTATCGCGCGCGACGCGAGTCCGTTGCCACGGCGCTGAACGGTGGCGTCGCCATATTGTTCGCGGCGCAGGAACCCGTGCTCGACTTCATGCCCTATCGTCAGGACGAAGACTTCTACTATCTGACGGGATGGAATGAGCCTGGCGCAGCGCTCCTGATTCAAAGCCCCTCCGCAGCTACCAGCGATCATCCAGCCCGCAGCTATCGCGAGATTCTTTTCCTGCCTTCGCGCAATCGTCGCACCGAGCTTTACACGGAGCGAAACTCGATGCCGCATCGCCCAACGTCTCCGCTACCACCGGCGTCAGCGAAGTGCAGGCGTTAACGGATCTGCCGACCGTGTTGAACAAGCTCTCGCAGGACGATCGCGTAATCCGGCAGAGTTTCTGGAGCCAGCAGAATTCCGCAGAGGCATCCGCACTCTTTACTCTCCTCGCCTCGACGCTTGGCACCGGCACCGTGCCCCCTACGCACGATATCGCCACCGTCACAACCCCGCTGCGCACCGTGAAAGAGCCGCACGAAATCGATCTGCTTACGAAGGCATCCGATGCTTCCATGATCGCGCAGAAAGCCATGATGCATGCCGTACATCCCGGAGCGAAAGAACGCACCGTTGCCGGAATCATCATCGAAAACTTGATGGACCAGGGATGCGAGCGAGTTTCGTATGCGCCCATCGTTGGCTCCGGATTGCAATCGACGGTGCTTCACTACTCTGACAACAGCCAGACCATGCAGAATGGCGATGTCGTCGTGGTGGACGCCGCTGGCGAGTATTCCATGTATGCCTCCGACATCACGCGCACGGTTCCAGTCAGCGGACACTTCACCGCACGCCAGCGTGAGATCTACGAAGTTGTCTTAGGCGCGCAGCGTGCAGCGATGGCCGCATTCGTCGCCGGCAAATCGAAGATCAACGACCGCAACCACACCGATCCGGACTCCCTCGACACCGTCGCATGGAATTACATCAACACTCACGGCAAGGATTTGCATGGCGAGCCGCTCGGTAAGTATTGGATTCATGGACTCGGCCACTCGGTCGGCATCAACGTGCATGATCCGATGGATTACAAGAAGCCAATCCCGGTGGGCGCTGTGTTCACAATTGAGCCCGGCGTATACATCCCGGAAGAAAAGCTGGGCGTCCGAATTGAAGACGTTTATCACGTAGATGCGAACGGCAAGCTCATCGACTTCACAGCCTCACTCGCGCATACGCCCGAGGAAGTAGAAGCTGAGATGAAAGCAGCGCGGTGAAAGTCCTGCACTCTTTTCTCGCGATTGGAGGCGGCTTTCTGACGATTGCCGTCCTGGTCGCAATCTCGACATTCCTTACGAAACGCTTTGCACCCAGCCTTGCGGATAATTCGCAACCGCAACTGAACTATAAGCTGTTTAATCTAGCCAGCAGCGCCGTCTTCGGCATGGCTGGGGGATACGTCACGGCCTGCATCGCTCGGCAGAATCCCCTCGTTCACACGCTCGCGCTCGCGCTGGTCGTGTTGCTGCTTTCCGCGCTTTCGGCTCTGCAATTAAAAGGCACAGTCCCCGTCGCCTATCAACTGACGCTCACCATGCTCACACCACTCGCCGTCTTAAGCGGCGGGATTCTGCGTTTGAAGCAGCTTGGCTTCGTCTAGCAAACGCGCAAAAAAAAGCGGAGCCGAAGCTCCGCTGCTCGTCACGCTGTTCCTTACCAGCGGAATCCAAAGGTTACCGGGACAATTTCGGTGCTACGGCCCGGCGTGTCAATCCACGTATAACGCGCCTCGGCATACAATTTGCCGCCGCTCCAATTGCCAAACGTAAATCCGCCACCAATGTTCACGCCGCCCTGGTTGGTTGAGAACTGGGCCACCACAACATCGCCAACATACTGGTAGGGATAACAGTAGAAATAATCGCAGTAGTAGCCGGTGATAAGTGCAGGCTCAGTGAACGAAGTAGTCTTGCGATAATATCCGCCGCCACCCGTCACGTATCCGCCCCATACGCCGCTCGTCTTGTAATTCCAGACAGGAGCAACCGTCAACGACCAGATATGAATGTTGCCGCCCGGCTCGCCTACCTGGGCCAGCACCTTGCCCGGAATCTTGTTGGAGTTGAACTGGTACTCGCCGAGAAGCGAAAACTTGTGATTGAATTTGTACCCCGCACCGGCCACAACATCCCATCCGTAAGTGAGATCATGCTGACTCTCGTTCGCAGGGGTGGTCCAGCCCCCACCAAACTCGGCTGCAAAATGGCTCATCCCATACTTTTCCGGATAGCCATAGTTCGGCACACTATTGGGGCTTTGCGATTCAGCCAGGTTGGAGGACGGGCTTACCGGCAATGATGAAATATCCGGGTCCGCAGACGCACGGTAGTCGGCTGAACTTGAGGACTGCGCTACTAGCGGGCTCAATCCCGCGAAAAGGGCGACGATTGCCGCTACGGATGCCACGCGGCAGAAAGTGAAAACGCGATCCGAATAAGACATAGGTCCCTCAAACTCCGATGCGGGCTGTGATCGGACCACGTTGGGTCGCACCTCTCCGCTTTTGCCACTTACTTAGACGCGATTTCCCGCAGATTGTCGCGGTCCTAATCGCAAGCCGCAAAAGAAAAGACCGGGAATCGCCCGGCCTTTCCTATTTTGCGTTGGAAAATTCGATCTAGTGAATATCGAACTGCTCTGGATGCAGACTGGGATCGCTCTTCACGATGATGTTCTTGCCAATCATCTCTTCAAGCTCCGTCAGCCATTTGGCATTGTGTTCTTTCAGCGTCTTCACCACGTCGGGATGAACGCGCAGAAGCACGTCGCCATGATCAAAGCCATTCTGCATTTTGCGCATTTCAACGTAGATTTCGTTGCACACCGTTGCCGGGCTCTTCACCATGCCAGTACCCTGGCAGATGGTGCACTGCACGCTCAAGGTGCGTTCGAGCGATTGCTTCACTCGCTTGCGCGTGATCGCAACCAATCCAAAATCGTTGAACTGCAGAACCTTGGACGGCGCACGATCCGCCTTCAAAGCCTCTTCCAGCGCCTGCATCACGCGATGCCGGTTCTTGCGCTCATCCATGTCGATGAAGTCGATCACGATGATGCCGCCCAAATCGCGCAGGCGAATCTGGCGAACGATCTCCGGAATCGCATCGAGATTTGTCTTGAGAATGGTGTCCTCTAAACGAGCCGTCTTGCCAACATATTTTCCGGTGTTGATGTCGATCGCTACCAGTGCCTCCGTCTGGTTAATCACGATGGAGCCACCCGACTTCAACCACACCTTCGACTTCAACGCCTTGCTGATTTCGTCGCTGATTCCGAACTGCTCGAACAGTGGCGTTTCCTTCGTGTATAACTTCACACGGCGGACAAGCGATGGCTGGAAGCGATTCAGGAAGCGAACAATGCGCTCGTACTCAACTTCGTTGTCCACCCAGATGGACGAGAAATTATCGGAAACCTGGTCGCGCAGAATACGCTCGACAAGATTGAGATCGTGATAAATCAACGCCGGAGCTTTCGCAGAATCCGTGCGCTGCTTGATCTCTGCCCACAAGCTGATCAGGAAGCGAATGTCCGCGCGAAGATCTTCTTCTCCGGCACCGTCTGCCGCTGTGCGAACAATGAACCCGCCGGTGGTGTCGCCCTTCTCGCTGATCAAAATCCGCTTCAGCCGCTGGCGTTCTTCATCAGACGAAATCTTGCGCGAAACGCCAACATGGTTCACGGTCGGCATGAAAACGAGGAAGCGTCCCGGCAGCGCGATATGACTGGTGATGCGCGCGCCCTTCTTGGCGATAGGCTCCTTCGCAATCTGAACCAGGATCTCCTGCCCCTGCTTCAACAGGTCGCTGATGATCGGCAAATCGCTCAACTGCGATGTCGCTCTACGCCCGCGATCCCCGCCGCGATCTCCACCACGCCCGCCATTGTTGCTGCGGCCGCGGCCATGCCGTCCGGCTCGTCCACCGCGACGTCCGTCATCCGGACGACGGCTGGGCGCCGGAGCACCTTCTACCGCAGGCGACTCTTCGGACTCTTCATCAAAGCCGTCGTCGCCTACCGATTCAGTACCAAGATCCTCGTCGGTCTCTTCTTCCTCGGTGTCTTCGGTCGCGACATTCGAGTTGAAGGCTACGTGGATACGCTGATCGAGATGTGTGTCCCTCACAACTTCACCGAGATCGGTCCCCGTTAAATTGTGGTCGATCGTCTCTTCTTCCAACTCATCAAGATCATGCTCATCCTGGTGAGCGTAGAGAGGAGCGTAGTCATACTCCTCTTCTTCAATCGTCTCTTCTTCAATTACGCCAGAGCCCGGCGCGAATCCTTGCGGATTGGCTCCGCCTTCACCCGGCTCTTCGTCAGATTCTTCGAAGTCCTCAGCAACGTCCTGCAGTTCTTCAAGAACCTGCTCCTTGGTCAGGAGTTCTTCCTTTTCCGCCGTCGCTTCTTCCTTCTCAATTTCCACCTGCGGAGCAAGCTTCGCAGGCTCAATCGGAGCTTCCACTTCAGCAGGATGGCTCAGGTGTGCCTCAGCATCGTACGAGGGCACCACCGGCTCGAAGGTTCCAAGCACGCGGTCGACGTGCGGGCGATCCACATGCGCCTCGAGGATAGGCAGAGTTTCCGCCGCGGCTTCTGCCACGGGCTCGATCTGCGCTTCTTCTGCCGCATGAATGAAATGCCCTTCAACCTCGGCCTCTTCCACCGGTGAAGTCACGCGATACTCGCTGGGCGCGGAAGGATCGACGCGATACGATGCAGAAGCTGTGTGCGGCTCCGCTTCCTCTGCAATTGGCCCCACATTGGTTTCGGAAGACGCCTCAATGTGCTCAATCTCGGCAACCGGCTCGGCCTCAACGGTAGGTTCTGCGGCGTGTCCCACTATCGCGGACGTCTCTTCTTCCGCTGCTTCATATTCGGCCTGTTCCGCCGCTTCAAACTGCTCTTCAGTCTCGGCTTTGGCTTCCTCCGCCTCTACAGCTTCCGCTGCAACGGTCTCAGGATCGCTCGTCGTCTCTATTACGGCCTTCTGCTTGGCAGATGAATCGTCGCCGCGATAGCGCGAAATCGTCTCCCCGGGCAAAATGCTGCCGCCGTCCCACACAATCGGAGTTTCAATCAGCGTGGAAGGCTTGAAGGTGGTGTAGGCCGGTGCAGCCTTGAACGGCTCAATGGGATTGCTCGGAAGGGACTCAATCTCAATCTGCGGTTCAACGGCGGGCGCCATGCCGTATTTCGACAGCGACTCGCCGGGAAGAAACACGGCCTGCGCTGGCGCAGACGTTTGCGGCACATAGGAACGCCGCGGTTCCGGTGTGTAGGTTTCAACTTCCGGTGCAGCTTCAATATCAAATGTCTCGGCAGGCTCCTGCGTCGTCTCCTGCTGCGAACTCGTTGGAGCACCACCCTCGCGTTGTGGCTGCTGGCCACGGACGCCCCGGCGACGTCCACGACGGCCACGCCAGCGTCTGGTACCGCCCTGTTCCGACTCGTCTTCACGTCCCTCGCTTGGAGAAGGCGTTGCAACATTCAGCTCTTCAGCTTGTTGATCAGGCTGGGCTGCAGCACGCGGGGGACGATTGTCCCGGTTCTCACGCGGTTCCCTCGCTTCTCTCGGCTCGCGTCCGCGGTTTTCCCGGGGCGGGGCGCCGTCGCCATCTGCCTTGCTTTCGCGCCGAGGAGCCTGGCCGTTACCACGCTCAAAGTCAGCGGAGTCTTCCTGCTCTTCAAGAAAATCCGTGACGTAAAGGAAGGCGTCGCGTTCAAGGCCTACATCGACAAATGCCGACTGCATACCGGGCAGTACGCGGGTAACACGGCCCTTGTAAATGGAACCGGCCAGTGTGTATTCATTTTCACGCTCGTAGTAAATTTCCGCGAGCTCATCATTCTCAATAATCGCCAGCCGCGTCTCATGGGGCGTGCTGGAAATGCATATTTCTTTCGCCATTCTGCCTCTTCTTCCCGGCAGGCCTTAGCCAGCCAGGCGTTCGGTCAGGGCGATCAGAACAGGAATTCTCCCGTTCCCGGGGTTCCGGAGAGAATTGGGGAAGACGATGAGACGGCCGTAGCGAAGAGGATGCTTTGCGTGAGGGGTAAAACACACCTGCGCCCGGAACCGGGCGGAGGCTCACTGAAAGAATCGAAGTGCTCTTGGAGGCTATCTGGGCGCAAGGAGTTTGTGACCACTTCAGCCTTGAAATCAGGCGGGGCCGTTACCCGTCTTTGCGCGCTCATACCCAATCCTGCCCGGCCCGGTGATCTACCCGGCCGGTTGTAAAAGTTGTGAACTGATACTTCCTTACTCCCGGCATGGCGCATGCGCACTGCCGGACAAAAAAATCTAGCGGTTCACAGCCGCAGCCACCTAATTCACGAATCGGTTCATGCGGACATTCATCACCATGCCCAGAGCCAGGAACGTGAACAGAACCGAAGATCCGCCGTAACTCATTAAGGGCAAAGGGATTCCGGTTACAGGCATCAGTCCGACTACCATCCCGACATTGACCGCGATCTGAAAAATCAGAACGGCCACGACGCCCATCACCAGGAACGTTCCGGATAGGTCGGCAGCTGTTTGAGCGTTTTGAATCAAACGCATCAATATGCAGAAGTATAGCAGCAGGACAGCCACCGCGCCCACGAACCCATGCTCTTCGCAAAATGCCGCAAAGATAAAGTCCGTATACGGGATGGGAAGGAAATCCCCCTGTGTCTGCGTACCTTTCGTGGCTCCCTTACCCCAAATTCCCCCGGAACCCACCGCGATCAGGGATTGGCGAATCTGGTACCCGCTGCCCTTGGGATCGTTATCCGGATTCGCAAAGCTCGTAAGCCTAGCCTTTTGATAGGGTTTTAGCACCTTGCCGCTATACCATGCCGCCCCGATGAACACCGCCCCTGCCAGCCCCAGGATTACCGCCTGTTTCCAGCGAATGCCTCCCAGGAAGAGCCCGCAAAGCAGGATCGGCGAATACGTAAGCGCCGTTCCCAGGTCAGGCTGCTTCAGCACCATCAGCATCGGAACCCCGACCAGTGCGAATGCCTTGAAGATGTCATTCCAGGTCAGATCGCGCCCAGCCAGCGTCACAAAGTACCGCGCTACCGCCACAATCAGGATCAGCTTTACCCATTCCGATGGCTGAAAATGAATGCCGCCCGGCAACTTGATCCACCGCCGCGCTCCCAGCACCTTCGTCCCCACCACCATGACCGACAGCAGCGCTACGATCGACACGATGTACGCGTAATGCACGTAGTCGATTAGCCGGTGATAATTCACCAGGCTGAGCCCGAACATACACACCAGCCCACCCAGCAGCCAGATAATCTGCGTCTTGTGGAACCCCACAAACTTGGTGTGCATGGTGGCCGAATAGATCTCGAAGACACTGATAACCGAAAGCAGGAGCACGAGGCTGAGCAACACCCAATCAAAATCACGAAGTGAGAGAAATCGCCGCATCCTGCTCTTGTCCTTTAACTCTTAAACCGCTGTAAAGCCGTCGATCCTCTGCATTCCGACCATCTATCGCCGGCCGAATCTCTCTAACGCCCTCGCGCAGCAGCCGCATGCGCCGCTGCAACGTCCTGCTTCTTCTCCGCGGGTGTCACGTAGAAATGACCGCCATGCAGCGGTGCCGGTTGGTCGCCGGCTGGCGTCTCCGACCAGATCGCACCCACTTCCACCGGTACGGGAGCCTTCTTGGCTTCCTCTAAGTTGTTCTCCATTTTGCGCTGCTTGTTCACGTAAGCCTCAATCACCTGTGCGGCAACGCGCGCAGCCAGCTTGCCGTGCTCGCCGCCTTCCATTAGCGTGCAGACCACGATTTCAGGATTTCGCCGCGGCGATACGCCAACGAACCAGGCATTGTCTCGAAGCGCTTTGCCCCCACCCAGACGGCTCTTGGCTTCGTTGCTCACGACCTGCGCGCTGCCCGTCTTCCCGGCAAAATCGATGCCCTCCAGATGAGCACTTGGGGCCGTCCCGATAGGCGAGGGCACCAGCGCCATCGCGTCCGTCACAATGTCCCAGTTGGCTGAATCAATATGCGTTGTCGCGTCTCCGGTCCCGGGGAAGCTGTCCAGCATGGCTTTGCGATACTCCACCGGCAACTGGTCCGGCATCACCACGTGGGGCCGCACCAGCACCCCTCCCGAAGCTATTCCGGCGATCGCCCGCATCATCTGCACCGGCGTGGCCGCAATCGCGCCCTGCCCAATGCCCACGGAGATGGTTTCGCCCGCATACCATTTCTCGTGGTAGTTCTTCATCTTCCATTCTTCCGACGGCATTACCCCGGACACCTCACCCGGCAGGTCGATGCCCGTCTTTTGACCCAGCCCCAGCGCCCGCGCCCACTTCGAAATCTTGCCAATACCAAGCCGCTCGGCAAGGTTGTAGAAGAACACGTCACAAGACTGGTAAATGCCCTTGGTGATATCCGTTCCGCCGTGGCCGCCGTGCGGAATCCAGCACTTGAAGTAGCGTCCATAGAAATTCGCTCCTCCCGTGCAATTCACGTGCAGTGTCTGGGCGATGCCTTCCTGCAAACCCGCCGTCGCCATAATGATTTTGAATGTCGATCCCGGAGCCAGTTGCGCCTGGATGGCCTTGTTCATCAGCGGGTGATCGGGATCGGTAATCAGCCTGTTCCACTCGCCGCGATGGATGCGAATGGCAAAAGCGTTGGGATCGAAGCTGGGATGGCTGACCAGCGACAGCACCTCTCCCGTCCGTGGATCCATCGCGATAATCGCGCCATTTCGGTCGCCGAGAGCCAGCTCCGAAGCACGCTGAATGTCGATGTCGATGGTCAGCTTCAAGCTCTGGCCGCCCACAGCGGGCTCCTTGCCCAGTCTCCCAACCTCGCGGCCATGGCTGTCCACCACGACGTCGCGCGAGCCGTCCTTGCCGCGCAACACCTGGTCGTAGGTCTGCTCAACCCCTGACCGCCCCACCACGTCGCCCGGCATGTAATAGGCGTAGCGGTCGTCGTTGTTGAGCATGTCTTCGCTTACTTCGCCGACGTAGCCAATCAAGTGCGCAGCAAAACCATCCCGTGGATACAAACGCCGCTGTTCGTCGACTGTCTCCAACTCCGGCAGCTCATTGCGATGGGAGTCGATAAACGCCTGCTCGTCAGGAGAAATGTCCTGTTTCAGCGGCAAAGGCTGGTAAATCGGCGCTGTGCGGTAGCGCTTGAGAATGGATTCCAGTTGCTCCACGTCCATATGCAGACCGCGTGCAATCATGGGCAGATCCGCGCTGATATCACGCCCTGCCTCTCGCACCAGGAAGCACGAGACCGAAGGATAGTTGTCCACCACCACCCGGCCTTCGCGGTCCAGCAGCTTGCCTCGCGGCGCGAGTATGGGGACTTTGCGAACGCGATTCTGTTCAGCCAGAGCACGATAATTCTGCGCTCCCAGTACCTGCAGCCGCCACAATCCCGAGACAAGCACAAGCAGGATCCCAATGACCACATACTGGGCCACCGCCAGCTTCATCGCCGGAAGCTTTTCGTCCCGATTTGGATTGTCTGAATACATCTTCGAAAACTCGCTTGTTTCTTCTAGGATACTGCGATTCCGGGCCCCGAGGATCAGTTCTCGCGTTTGCTGCGGTCCAGCAGGGCAAACAACACTACTGCCACCAGCGAATTCACCACGGCGCGAATCAGTTCATGCCACCAACTCCACGCCACCTGCATCGCCAGCATGCGATGGACGATCAGCATCGTAATTGCGCTGTTCAGCCAGGTTGCGCCAAAGTTCAGGATCAGCCGAGTACCATGATTATCGACGTCCACGCGCATACCAATGGAAGCGCAAAGATAGCCAATAATCGCCTTTGAAATTCCGTTGATGCCGATCGGCTGCTGCGTCAGCGCGTCCTGCGCTATTCCGATTGCTGCCCCGGTCAACGTGCCTGCGATGGGATTGCGTCGCGCAATCGCGAAGTAAACCGTGATAATCAGCGGCAAATCAAGGATGCCGAAACGCCAGAAATGCAACGGCAGATACGCTTGCAAGCCCAGTGCAATCACCGGAACCAGGATGGAGACCAGCCACGGGAAGGAATGAACCTCAATGTCGCGGCGCGAATTGGCGGTAAGCAATGCCAATGCTAGAGGCGACCTCCCGGCGGTTTTGTATCCGGAGTCGCAGCGTCCGGTTTCGGCTGGGCATTCTCAGGCTTTGGAGTCGTTGCAGCAGGTTGCGCTGGCTTTGCGGTTGTGGACGGTGCCTTTGGCGTTGCCTGCGTTGGCGTGCTGCCATCCGGCGGTGGCAGAACTCGCGGCTTTCGAACTGGAGCAGCCGCTGTTCCTGCGCCCCCCGCAGCTGTTCCACTTCCCGCAGTCGAGCCATTTCCAGTGGACGAGGGTGCCTGCGCCGTTCCGGTGCCCACACGCGGTTTCGGGGTTGTAGCTGGAGTTGCTGGATTTGTCCCATCGCTCGGCGGCGTAGTCGTTACGTTCGGCGTTGTGCGAGGAGGACTCTGTCCCGGTGTCAGTGTATTTGCAGGCGGCGCTGAGTTCGGAGAGAAACGATCAGGATGCAGTGCCACTCCCGGCTTTGGCGGTCGACCTGGATCGCCCTCCGGCGTATCTGCAGGAACCTGGCTTGCAGCATCAGCCGGTGCATTTGGATCCTTTAATCCCGGCAGCCGCTCTGACAATATATCGGCCGCACGCTTCTGCGTGTCTGCTTCTGCCAGGCTCTGTTGAATATCCTGCTGCTGCGCTGCCGTCATGTTCTCGTTCACTTCAGTGACTACGAGAACTTCCTCAAGCCGCGACAGGTTAGCTGCTGTCTTCACCACAATTGCTACATAACCGTCATGCTCAGGATCGGGAATCGTGTGGTCCACCACGCCAACCGGCAATCCTCTCGGATAGACCTGGTCGCCACCACTGGTCAGCACACGTTCGCCCGCCTTGATGCGTTCGTCCGTCGTCATGTTGACGATCTGTGGCTGGCCCAGCGAATTCCCGCGAAGCACGCCCCTCAGGCGCAATGACTCCAGCAACACACCTGCACCACTCGTCTGATCGGAGATCAGCAGAAGATGCGACTCACGCGAATACACTTCCTTGATCTTGCCCACCACTCCGTCCGGAGTGATCACTG
Organism: uncultured Acidobacteriaceae bacterium; assembly: GCA_963797255.1. Taxonomy (GTDB): domain Bacteria; phylum Acidobacteriota; class Terriglobia; order Terriglobales; family Acidobacteriaceae; genus JANXZS01. The sequence continues at coordinate 207,748 of CAWCOV010000030.1, read as the reverse complement.
GCATGTCCACCTTGATGCCGTCGTGCGATCCCTTATCGATAATCAGAACGTGCGAGAGATCCGAACCCGAAGTTCCAATCACTTGCGCCGGTTGTGTCTTGTAAATGTACTGCTCTTTGAACGAAAGCAGTTTCTGCAGACGCTGCCCTTGCCGCGCATCTTCCATCAGCCCTGCCTGCTCAATGCGCAGTCGCTGCACTTCCGCTTTCAGATCGCGATTTTCACGCCGCACTCCGCGAAGGTAGGCGTAGTTCGACCACATGCTGCGGAACCCGTGCCCAATCGAATGAACCAGCTTTTCCGGCGGCGTTACAAGGCTCACTACCCAGTAGCGGATCAGCCGAACCTGTCTACCCTCCGGCGCATCCGAGGCCGCCCGCCTCACCTGTACGGCGAGACCGACAACCTGGACCAGCAGGACAACGATCAGCACCAGGACGTTTTTATACCGGCTGAGAAATGATTCCATACTTCCGATTGACGTTCCGAGTGTGCATTGTGCCCTCTTCGCGCGCTAGTACGTGAAAGGGTACTCGCAGCAATGGATCCGGGGGCGTGAAGGACTGCGGCCGCGCACACACGGGCACGGCCGCGATAGGTTAGTCGATCTTGATCTTCCGCAGCAGTCGGAAGTCGCTCAACATCTTGCCCGTGCCCAGCACCACGCTGGCCAGCGGATCATCCGCAATTGACACGGGAAGCCCGGTCTCCTCGCGAATACGCTTATCCAGGTTCTTGATCAGGGCCCCGCCGCCAGTTAACACAATGCCACGGTCGCTGATGTCCGCGCTCAACTCTGGTGGTGTCCGTTCCAACGCAACGCGAATGGCATTCATGATCGTCGAAATGCACTCCGTCAATGCCTCGCGAATTTCGCTGTCGTCGATGGTGATCGTCTTCGGCACGCCTTCAATCAGGTTGCGTCCCTTGATCTCCATCGTAATCGGCTTGTCCAGCGGGTAAGCAGACCCAATTTCAATCTTGATCTGCTCTGCCGTGCGCTCGCCGATCAGCAGGTTGTACTTGCGCTTGAGGTAATTCATGATGGCTTCGTCCATCTGGTTGCCCGCCATGCGGACCGACCGCGAATAGACAATGCCCGACAGAGAAATGACCGCAACATCCGTCGTTCCTCCGCCAATATCCACAACCATGTTGCCCGAGGGCTCCGTGATCGGCAGGCCCGCACCAATCGCGGCTACCATCGCCTGCTCCACCAGGAAAACTTCGCTGGCCTTGGCGCGATACGCTGAGTCCTCAACAGCGCGCTTTTCAACCTGCGTAATCTCCGACGGCACGCCAATCACAATGCGCGGATGCACCAGCATCTTGCGGTTGTGTGCCTTCTGGATGAAGTAATTCAACATCTTCTCGGTGATCTTGAAGTCGGCGATCACGCCGTCCTTCATAGGCTTGATGGCGACAATGTTGCCTGGCGTACGGCCAAGCATTTCTTTTGCCTCTTTGCCGACAGCCTCGACTTCCCCGGTGTTCTTGTTGATCGCTACGATCGAAGGCTCATTGACAACAATTCCCTTGCCACGCGCGTAGACGAGCGTATTGGCCGTGCCAAGATCGATCGCCAGATCACTCGAAAACACACTAAACAGCGAACGCACTCCGTGCGACCGCGAAGAACGCGACTGAAATCCATTGAATGACATGAATACGGGACTTTTCCTGAGACTCAACTTAATTGTAAGGCCAGAATCTCATTGTCTCATGCAATCCGCCACCATTGTTGTAGGCGCAAGCCGTGTCAATCCGGATTCTCGATGCAACAGCGAAGTTGCGAGCGCGAAACGCCCACGTTGCATCGGCTTGCGGCTTTCTACCGGAAAAGCGGCCGTGCTACACACACTTTGCAGCCAGGCGAATCTCCCTCTGCTCTGAACCGGGACCACCGCGACGAATCACCACCTTGCCGTTGCGGCAAAGAGCATAGCTCTTCAAAACCGGCTCGACGCTTGTGAACATCTTCTCGCAGTCCGCTCCATACAGGAATATCGTCGTGCCCGCCGGCCCCGTCTCGCTTCCATCCAGAACCCCGCAACCATCCGTCGCGAGACGCTCCATCAACAGGTCTTCAAGCGCACTCGTATTGCAATTCAGATCCCGCTCCTTCTTCGGTCCAACGTCATCCAGCATGATCACGACAGCCTCTTCCGTCTTTGTCGCCATACGGTCACCTCGGCCTACCGCCTTTTTGCCCGGCACGATTATCTACCTAACCTTGCCGGCGTGCTATTTTTCTTCCCACCCTCTTGACAAGGACAGGAGCGGTAAGCGATAACTTACGGTTAGTGGACGCTTACCTACAATCCGGACTCGAAGCTTTGAGCGATTCCACCCGCCTCGCCATCTTTCAGCGACTGGCCGCCGGGCCCCTCGCGGTACACGAATTAGCTGGCGCCTTCCCCGTCAGCCGGCCAGCCGTCTCCCAGCACCTGCGGGTGCTGAAGAATGCCGGGCTGGTCAGCGACACCAAGGCGGGAACCCGTCGCCTGTATCACGTCAATCCGGAAGGCATCGCAGTTCTGCGCGCACACTTCGAAGCATTGTGGGAGCAGGCGCTGGGATCGTTCAAACTGTCCGCCGAAGCAGAATCTTCAGGAGATAACAATGGCAGAAACCGCAGAAAAAGCCGTCGTCCGTAAGAGCATCCGGGTTCAAATTCCCCCAGAACGCGCCTTTGCCGTCTTTGTCGAGAACATGGAAAATTGGTGGCCCGCCGAACACCACATCGGCCAGAAACCCTTTCAGGCTATCTTCGTGGAGCCACGAACCGGTGGCCGCTGGTTTGAACGCGACGCCGATGGCAACGAATGCGAATGGGGTTACGTACTGCAATGGGATCCGCCTCGCAGCGTGAAATTTTCCTGGCACCTGGGACCCTCGCATCAGGAATCGAGCTGGAAGTTTGATCCCGACCTGGCGAAGTCCAGCGAAGTCGAAATCCGTTTTACCGGCGAGGCGTCCGGCACCACGTTCGTCGAGTTGAAACACAGTGGGTTGGAACGTCACGGCGAAGGGTACCAAAAGCTCCGGGACATGATGGACTCACCCGGAGCCTGGGAAAGAACTCTTTCGGTGTACGCAACAGAAGCGAACAAAAAGGCATCCGCAGGAGAGGCCAAATGAAACCCTTCATCCTTCTTCGCATCGCGTCCATCCTCACGCTCATTCACGCAGCACTGCACACGGTTGGCGGAGTCTTCGGGGCTCCGCCGCCCGCTGCGGCACAGGTGGTCCAGGCCATGAAGACCGTATTCTTCCCCGCCATGGGAGTTACGCGAAACTATTGGGAATTCCACATGGGATTAGGCCTCGCCGTCACCATCTTCCTTACGCTCGAAGCGATCGTCTTCTGGCAGCTGAGCACGCTGGCAAAGACGAACGCCAAAGCACTTCGGCCCATTCTCGGCACTTTTCTCGTGGGCTATTTCGCGCTCACCGTCAATTCGTGGGAGTTCTTTTTTTCGGGCCCCGTCATCACGGAAATGCTGATCGCGCTTTGCCTCGCCCTGGCGATCTGGAAGGCACCAGCGTCCAGCAGGTTGGCAGCTACGCAAACCATTCGCGACCGGGTAGCGAGCTAATCTATTTAGTTGCCAGTGCCCACTCACGCTCGCCGAGCATGAGAAAGGCAGCGCGGTCTTCCGGCAAAAGCCAGCGCTGCTTCACCAACCCCTCAATCGCCTGCAGATATCGATTGAGATAGTCGTCTCGCCCCCTATATCGTTCCGCAATTGACTTGCGGGGATCGCCACTCGCCTTGCGCTCGGCCGCAGTCTTGGGAAACGCGAGAAACGAGCCTTCAAACGCCACCCGCTCCGTCGGTGCGCCAATCGACGGATCGCGAAGATTCCAACCTGTATAAGTCGCGAGCGGCACCGTAATCTCCGGAAATCGAACTCCGTCCCGCTCGTTCCCGTCGGCATCCACCTGCGGCACCAGCACAGGGAATGGTCTGCCGACAATTGGCGGCTGCAAACTCAGAATCCCAGCCTGCCAGTTCGGCCCAAAGTCCAGCCGATATGCGGCGTTCGCTTCGTAAGGCTTTTTCACGTTAGGAATTTTTGGAAAAGCCCATTTCTCCAGCGGCACCAGATTTTCCTGGTCAATTCGCGGATAACTGCTCGCCGGGGGTGCGGTGTCGTTGCGTACCCATGCATCCATATTCGCGATCATTGACCGCCAGAAGAATCTGACCGGAAGATAAGTCTCCATCTCCTGCCCCATCAGGTCGTTTTCCCCGCGAGCAGGTGGAAACGGTCCGGGAAAATGCTGCAAGCCGGTGAAATGGTAGATGCGTACGTCGGGAGAAGTCTCCACATCCCGCTGCCCATCGGCGCTGGTGCTGATGAGCGAGGCCACACGGCCCCAGTACTCATAGGACGTGTTCGATAGGAAGATCTTCGGAACCACCTTGTCCGCAATGGCGCGGACAAGCAACCCACCCGACGCGGCGGTGAGCGGATCCGTCTCAGGCAAATCGGTGAAAGGAAAGATGTCCGTCGGAAAATAGATGGATGAAGTTGGCTGCGCATCCCGCGATGGCTGCGCGAATCGGTAGTTGAAGCTTCCGCGCCCCGCTCCAGCTACATGCGCCAGCACTCCATCCAATGCGGGTCTGTTTTCCTCATCGGCATTAAAGCCCTGGTAAAGGAAATCCCGAAGAAAGCGCCCATTCTGCGAAATGCCTTCTCCATAAACTCGTTTCGCCGGGGTAATCGCATCTGGCGAATGCTTGGCATACGCGGCGAAATCGCGAAACGCCGCGAATCCCAGCCCGGCCACCACCGGATCCGCCGCAACATAGATGTATTCGTAAATTCGCCCTGGCTGAAATCCGCCGTTCAGATGAATGAAGCGATTACTCGGCTCCAGTTTACCGTCCACTGTCTGCGCAAACTGCCACTCGGATCGCGGAAGCCGCAGCCGTCCAGACTCTCGAGTCTTGCGCACTGTAAGGCTGTTGCGAGGATCTTTGGGAGCGAAGACCGGATACTCCGTGCCGCCCATTCTGCCAGTAATCAGATGACCGAGCGGAATTTCCTCCATCACTTTCGAAGGCATAATGTCGCCGCGCACCAGCCCGGTGATCGTTTTGCCGTGGTCCTTCGCAATGGGCGCATAGAGCTTCAAAGCATCATCGCCGGTCGCATCCCACTGCCAGCCCAGCGTCACAATCGTGTAGCCATGACGCAGTAGCCACGCATCGCCCACATCCTTTGAGATATCTAGATTTCCGCCATCAACCAGAAAAACAATCCGCCCATATCCGCGGTTGGGATTCTCAAGAATCATCGAGCCATTGCTCTTCGCCGGATCTTTAGGCCGAACGGCGATGAAGTCCGAGGAAAACTCAACTTCCCCGTTTTTGAGATTCACCGCGTTCGCAATATCCACGATGCCGCTGTTGTGCGGGTCATCCACGGCGACCGAAAAGTACACTCGCCCGGTGATCCGCTCATACGCCCCCGCAGTCTCGAATTCCTTGCCGCCCAGCACGTCAATCCGGGTTGCGATCTCCACCCGTGCTACGCGGGCATCTGCTTCCAGGGCAACGAAAAGAAAGAGGATAACCAGTGTGAGCTTGCGGGCTAGCAACATGCGCGAAAGCATAACACGCCGCCTGATTGACTCAATGGCAGCCCGCAGCCTTCCTGGCAACGCAGAATCACACACGGCACCCGGCACCGCTCCTGGCCGAGCGTCTGTTCCGTCACGTGGAAATTGTGCGATTCTTACAAAGCGTTTCCGGGTCCGGGGTCCTGCATCAAGCGTTCATTGGAGCCAGCCCATGATCCCTCGTCCGCTCAAGATCGCCATCCTCATCTTTCTTTACGTAGCAACGCTTGAAGACACGCTCATCTTCCTGATGAGTTGGTTCGCCCCTGATCTCTGGTTTCGGTTGTTTCATGGAACGCTGCCTGCTGGCCTCGAAACAGCCTTCCTGCGCCGATCCGCCGGACAGTGGCTGGCCTTCGCTATCGTGCAGGCGATTGCGATTCTGCGCTGGAGGAAGGCACCCATCTGGCTGATCGTGGTCGCGGCGGTGCGCTTCTCCGACCTCTTCACGGATATTTCCTACGTGCTGACTGCCGCATCCTCGCTCACCACTTTGGGATGGGCCTGCCTGCTCCCGCCGACCTTGCTGAATGCGATCGGCATCGTGATCATGGTCTGTGGATACAAGCTGCTCACGACGGAGTCGACAGCAGCTCGCTTCTAAGCGCGCTGCAAATCAAACCGCGAAAGATGTTGTCGTGGATTCAACGACCATGCTGTTGCTTGGCGCGGAATCGGTCGGTGGAGTGCGGTGAGAGCGAATGCCGCCAACGGCGAAGAAATACAGCACGGCAACCAGCGCCACGATGATTGCGGCAATGCCTGCGATGCGGCGAACTGGGATCGTCCGCGCCGGAACAACAACTTCTTGCCTGGGTTGGTCAGGATTTTCTGGCATGGTACCCTCGCTTTTCGAATTCTCTTGGCAAAATCCCTTCACGGATTGCCGGGGCCCATTCGTATCTCTCGCATCTTCTTGTGTTCAGCCGCCATCCAAGGAGAGGCTGAACCCCCGCAGATGTTTTCCAACCGCTTGGTTGTCACATCATTCCTGTATCCTTACCAGTTTGGCAATACAAACCCGGAAGGCATGCTCCAATGTCCATACCTGTTTACAAGAACCTGATCGCCGGCGAGTGGGTTGCTTCCCGCTCCGGCAAAACCTTCCTTAATATCAATCCTGCTCGAAACACAGACGTTGTCGGCGAATTCCCATCTTCCAATGCGCGGGACGTTGACGACGCCGTGGCGGCAGCCAAGAAAGCGTACGCCAGTTGGCGGCTGTTTCCCGCTCCGAAGCGCGCCGAAATTCTCTACCGCGCCGGCGAAATTCTCTGTCAGCGGAAGGAAAAGTACGCTCGCGACATGACCCGCGAAATGGGCAAAGTGCTTAGCGAGACACGCGGAGACGTGCAGGAAGCCATCGATACCGCCTTCTACATGGCCGGTGAAGGCCGTCGGCTCTTCGGACAAACCACGCCATCCGAGCTGCCCAATAAATTCGCCATGTCCGTGCGCATGCCGGTGGGCGTCTGCGGCATGATCGCTCCGTGGAACTTCCCCATGGCTATTCCCTCGTGGAAGCTCCTCCCTGCCCTCGTCTGCGGAAATACCTGCGTCATCAAACCGGCGCAGGACACTCCCTTATCCACCTACAACCTTGTGCAGGCACTTCTGGATGCTGGGCTGCCTCCGGGCGTCATCAACATCGTTACGGGCTTTGGCTCCGAGGTGGGCGCGCCCATCGTTGATCATCCTGACGTACGCGCGATCTCCTTCACGGGATCAAGCGAGATCGGTCGAGTCGTAGGCCAGGCCGCCGCGCGCAACTTCAAGCCCTGCTCGCTCGAAATGGGCGGCAAGAATGCCATGATCGTTCTCGAGGATGCCAATCTCGACCTCGCCATCGACGGCGCAGTCTGGGGCGCATTCGGCACCTCGGGACAACGCTGCACCGCCACCAGCCGCATCATCCTGCATAAGAAAATTGCCGCCGATTTCACCGAGCGTCTGGTGTATCGTGCCAAAGCTCTGCGCGTCGGCGACGGACTCGATGAGCAGTTCGAGATGGGACCGCAGATCAACAAGCAGCAGCTCGAAACATCGGCCCGCTACGTCGACATTGCTGTCAAAGAAGGAGCGAAGCTTCTCTGCGGAGGCGAACGCCTTTCCGCAAACGGGCATGCCGATGGCACATTCTTCGCGCCGACCATCTTCAGCGAAGTCACGCCCTCCATGCGCATTGCGCAGGAAGAAGTCTTTGGCCCGGTGCTAAGCCTGATTGAATGCAGCAGCCTCGAGGAAGCAATCTCCCAGGCCAACGGAATTCAATTCGGCCTGTCGACCGCGCTCTACTCACGCGACGTGAACCGCGCTTTCACCGCCATCCGCGATCTTGAAGCGGGCATCACTTACATCAACGCACCCACCATTGGCGCAGAGGTCCACTTGCCCTTTGGCGGCGTCAAGCAGACCGGCAACGGCCACCGCGAAGGCGGCACCGGAGCCATCGATTTCTACACCACGTGGAAGTCCGTATACGTGGATTATTCCGACAAATTGCAACGCGCACAGATCGATTAAGAGGCTTGATTTACATGGTTAACTGATGAATCCAAATAACAATTGTCATCCCGACCGGAGCGAAGCGCAGTGGAGGGACCTGCGTTGAGCCAGCAGGACCATAATTACTATGTGTATCTCGTCGCCAGTCGAACCCACGTTCTTTACTGCGGAATGACAAACAGCATCAAGCGTAGGATCGAAGAACATCGTAATCGAGAAATCGAGGGCTTGAGCGCAAAGTATCATTGCTGCCGGCTGGTTTGGTTCGAACATTTCGAACAGGTCGTCAACGCCATAGATCGAGAAAAGCAGATCAAGCACTGGAGACGAGCAAAGAAGATTTGGCTCATTGAGCAAAATAACTCCGTCTGGGCCGATTTGAGTGACGAGTGGCGAGAAGAGAAACGCAGGTCCCTCCACTGCGCTTCGCTCCGGTCGGGATGACAAGTAAACAGGAGTGCTGGGAAATTAAAGCAAACTATCGCAGGGATAAAACACGAAATTCGCAAAGGAAGAAAGAAATGATTATCGGAGTTCCGAAAGAAGTGAAAGACCACGAAAGCCGCGTGGGCGTTACACCCGCGGGAGTGAAGGCGTTGGCCCACGCCGGACACAAAGTCCTTGTCGAAACCCATGCCGGTGAAGAGTCAGCTTTCACTGACGACGAATACCAGGCTGCAGGAGCAGAAATCGTTGGCTCCGCCCACAACGTCTGGGGATTGGCCGACATGGTCGTCAAGGTCAAGGAGCCGATCGAGAAGGAGTATGGCTTCTTCCGCGAAGGTCTCGTGCTCTTCACTTACCTGCACCTCGCTCCCGTCCCGGAACTCACCGAAAAGCTTCTCTCGACGAAAGTCATCGGCATTGCCTATGAGACCGTTCGCGACAGACAGGGCACTTTGCCGCTGCTCACTCCAATGTCAGAAGTAGCGGGACGCATGGCAGTGCAGGTTGGCGCGACTTATCTGCAGCGGGCCAATGGTGGACGCGGCATCCTGCTCGGAGGCGTGCCTGGCGTGCCACCTGCAAATGTATGCATCATCGGTGGCGGCATCGTCGGCATTAATTCCGCCAAGATCGCGCTTGGCATGGGAGCCAAAGTCACGCTCATCGATCTCAATCTTAACCGCCTGCGCGAACTCGACGACATCTTCAATGGACGCCTATATACGCTGGCATCCAATCACCATAATGTAGCCGTGGCTGTTGCAGAAGCTGACTTGGTGATTGGCGCGGTGCTCGTTCCCGGAACCGCCGCCCCCAAAATCGTCACCAAGGAGATGGTCGCCAGCATGAAGAAGGGCGCCGTCGTCGTAGATGTTGCCATCGATCAGGGCGGATGCATCGAAACCGCGCACGGCACATCCCATAGCGATCCTTCGTATGAAGTCGATGGCGTGGTGCATTACGCCGTTACGAATATGCCGGGAGCCGTGCCCAACACTTCGACCCTCGCGCTCACAAATGCCACACTTCCCTATGTGCTCAAGATCGCAGAGCATGGAGCGAAGGCAGCCATCCTTAAAGACGAGGGGATCGCCGAAGGTGTCAACACATACCTCGGCACTCTCACGTATAAAGGCGTTGCCGAATCACAGCAGAAGGCTTGGACGCCGGTGCGCGATCTCCTCGCGTGAGCGTCGCGGCGTAAAGGAAGGCGTGGCTCACCCCACGCCCTTTCTATTTGACCCCAGTGCCGTTCATTCTCCGCGCATCGGCACAGAACAGGATACGAACCGCCTATAATGCCTTGTATCCCCGCATAGGACCGCGGACGTTCAGGAGCCGGCATTGGCTGACCATACAAAGCGGAAAGCGACCGTGTGGATGCTCGGCGGAGGCATGCTCTTCCTCTTCCTGCTGCTTGGCGCGCTCAACGCCTTCAACATCAGCTTTCTGCACCCACGCAGCGTAGGACAAGTCTTCCTCTTTACCGCGTTGTCGGTCCTCGTCTTCCTGCTCTTCGTTATGTTGCTTGTGCTCTTGTCGCGCAACATACTCAAGCTGCTCGCAGATCAGCGCAGCCGCGTCCTCGGCTCCCGACTGCGTTCCCGCATGCTCATTGGAGCAGTGCTGCTTTCCTTTGCGCCCGCGCTCTTTATGTTCCTGTTCAGCTACCTGCTCATGAACCGCTCCATCGAACGATGGTTTTCGCAACCCACCTCGCAGCTTCGAGAGCAATCCACGCGGGTGGCAAGCGAACTGGCGCAATATGCCACGGCAAACTCGCAGGCTGAAGCCCAGGCCCTTGCCAGTTCTGAAGATATGAATCGCGCGCTCAGCAACCCGGATCGCGCGGCGCTCGTGAGTGTCATGCGGAACCACCGCATCAGCCTTGAGGGCGGATTCGTCATGGTCTATCTCGACGGAAATCTTCTCGCCGACTACCAGGTGCCGAACGAGCAGAAAGTCACGGCCATTCGTTCGTGGACCGACGAAAACAGCGACGTCAAACCGCCCGCCGGCGAGAATCTCACCACCACGGTGCTGAGCGCCGCGCAGCGCCATGATCAACCAATCGTGACCATGGGCATGCGCGAATATTCCGTTGGCCTGGGAACGACGCAAGATGGCGCGCTGGTCGTTGTCGGTCTGCCGCTGCCCGCCGGGCTGAGTTCGTCTGTCGATCAGATACGCTCAGGTGCGCGCGACTACTGGGTCCTTTTCCGTGCCCGCAATCGCATCAGGAGTACCTACCTGATGCTGCTTATCCTTCTCACCACACTCATATTTTTTGCCAGCAGCTGGCTCGCGCTTTTCCTCTCTAAGCAAATCACCCGTCCAGTCGAATCTCTCGCCGATGCCATGGGCGAAATTGCCGCCGGCCATTACAAGCATCGCATTCAGGAGAACGCGACCGAGGAACTCGGAGAGTTGATCCGATCCTTCAATCTTATGGCCTCCGATCTCGAGGAGAGCCGCGCGCTGGCCGAAACATCTACCACCAAGCTCTCCGCCGCGAACCTCGCCCTCGAAGAGCGCCGCCGCGAATTGGAAACAGTTCTCGAGACCATCCCCAACGGTGTTGTCACTCTCGATCCGGAACTCAGAATCCTTCAGGCAAACCGTACCTTCGTCGAGCTTGTCGCCAACGAACGCCGCTCGGTTACGCACGGAATGCTCCTGAGCGAAGCCTTCCCGGAAGAAATGTCGAACGAGCTGACGCTGCTGGTGCGCCGCAGTCAGCGAATGGGCACAGCCTCAGCCGAGTTTGAGTTACGGGGTCCGGAAGGCATGCTCAACCTCGCCGCCACCGTTGCCACGCTCGATCTTGCCGGCGGCCAGCGCGGCTGCATCCTCGTGCTGGAAGACGTGACAGAAGTTCTCCGCGCGCAACGCCAGGTTGCGTGGAAGGAAGTCGCCCAGCGCGTCGCGCACGAAATCAAGAATCCGCTCACACCCATCGGCCTCTCCGCGGAACGTATTCGCAGGCACGTGGATCGCAATGCACCGGAGTCGCCCGGCGTCATCCGGAAATGCAGCGACGTCATACTCGGCTCGGTCGAAACCATGCGCACACTGGTCGATCAGTTCGCTGCGCTCGCACAGTTCCCTACCGCGCAACCACGGCCCTCTGACCTCAACCAGACCATCGAAAACTCGCTCATGCTCTTCGCCGGAAGGCTGGAGGGAATCAAAATCAGGCGGCAGATGGAACCCAGGCTTCCTCTCGTCATGGTCGATCCTGAAGCCATGAAGCGCGCCCTTGCCAACCTCATCGATAACGCCGCAGAAGCCATGCAGGGAAGCCTCGTCAAAGTGCTCACCATTGCCACCGCGCTCAATGAGAGTCATGGAGCCGTCGAGGTCACGCTCTCTGACACCGGCCACGGCCTTACCATGGAGATGCGGGAGCGCCTCTTCCTGCCCTACTTCTCAACCAAGCAACGCGGAACAGGACTCGGTTTAGCCATTGCTGCGAAAATCATTCAGGATCACCGCGGAACCATTCGAGCGGAGTCAAACATTCCAGCCGGCGCACGATTCATCATCGAACTGCCGCTGGCTGAGAACAGCGCGCCCATAGAACAAGCACCGGCGAAAGAGGACAAGACAACTGCATGAACCACCTGCTCATCGTTGACGACGAAGCCGAGATCCGCGAGTCTCTCGAAGAGATACTCAAAGAAGAAGGGTACGCAGTAACTTCCACCCCCACCGCGGCTGAGGCCATGGTGCTCATGCGCGATGCGCCCTACGACGTCGTGCTGCTCGACATCTGGCTTCCCGATCGCGATGGACTTGACGTTCTCAGCGACATCCACGGCCTCAACACTGATAGCAAGCCGGAAGTTGTAATCATCTCCGGGCACGGCACGATTGAGACTGCCGTGAGAGCCACAAAGCTCGGGGCTTTTGATTTTCTCGAGAAGCCGCTCTCCCTCGATCGCACTCTCATCGTCGTTAAAAACGCCATCGAAGCCAAACGTCTTCGCGGCGAAAATCAGGAACTCAAGCGGCGCTTCTCTCACCACGCTCCCATCACCGGCGAAAGCGTGCCCATCAAGGCGCTGCGTCAACAGATCAAGCTCATGGCGCCCACCAACGGCCGCGTGCTCATCTACGGCGAATCCGGCTCCGGCAAAGAACTCATCGCGCGCGCCATCCACGAACAGAGTCTGCGCGTTGAGCGCGTCTTCGTTGAACTGAACTGCGCCGCTATTCCAGAGGACTACATCGAGAGCGAACTCTTCGGCTATCGCCACAGCGCCATCGCTGGAGGCCCTGCCGAAAAACGCGGCACCTTCGAACGCGCCGACGGCGGAACGCTCTTTCTCGATGAAGTTGGCGACATGAGCCTGAAGACGCAAGCCAAGGTGCTGCGCGCGCTTGACGAGCAACTGTTTACGCCGGTGGGCGGCTCACAGCCCCTTCGAGTGGACGTGCGCGTGATCGCGGCAACCAACAAAGATCTCGAAGAAGAAATCGCCAAGGGAAATTTTCGCGAAGACCTCTTTTACCGTCTCAACGTGATCCCGTTCTATGTGCCGCCGTTGCGCAATCGCAAGGAAGACATCCCTCTACTCGCTCGAGAATTTCTGCGCGAGATTGGCCGCGAATATGGCCGCCCGCGTGTCGAAATCAGCGAAGAGGCTACCCACGCTTTGCAGCAATATCACTGGCCCGGCAATGTGCGCGAACTGAAGAACATGATCGAGCGCGTGCTCATCCTCAATCCGGCCGTTACGCGGGTTGAGAGAAAACACCTGCCCATGATGGTCTATCGTGCGGGCGGGAAACGCAACGAGGAGTTCAGCACGCTGCAACAGGCCCGTGAGGCCTACGAGCGCGAATACATCCTGAAGAAGATCGATGAATGCCGCGGAAATGTGAGCCGCGCCGCGGAGAGCCTGGGCCTCGAACGCAGCCACCTCTATCGCAAGATGAAAACCCTGAACATCGCCGTCCGCGAGTAGCGGCCGCATGTCCAGGGTTTAAAACTTCTTCTCGATCAGAGGCCCGACAAACGTATCGATAAAGCTGTTCGTTGGCGTCTGTCTGTCTCTGGCGCTGCGGAAGCCCTACTTCTCGTTGCGCTTCTTCTCTTCGGCATCTGCTCGAGCGATTGAGGCGTTCTTGTTCGCGATCTCTTCCAACTGCTTCCGCCAATCAAGCGTCTCAAGAAATCCGCGCGACTGCCGCCAGTTCTCTTCCACGACCACAAATAATTCCAGGTACACGCGCGTGCCCAGCAGCGACTCGATCTCTTTGCGCGCGGATGCTCCGATCTGCTTCAGCTTGCTTCCGCCCTTGCCAATCAGGATCGCCTTCTGTCCATCACGCTCGCAATAAATCGCGGCGGAAATCCGCGTGAGCGGAAGCTTCTCCGGTTCAGTGGACGCTGTCTTCTTTTTCTTTTTCGGCGGCGCCGGTGGTGGCTCCTCAAATCGCTCCACGACTACCGCAGATGCGTACGGAATCTCTTCGCCCGTCGTCATCAGAATGCGTTCGCGAATCAACTCCGCGACCAGGAACCTCTCCGGTTGATCGGTAAATTGGTCCTGCGGAAAATATCTCTGCCCTGCCGGAAGATTCTCAATCAGCCGCGCAACCAGCCTGTCCAGCCCGTCGCCCTTGCTCGCGGAAATCGGAATCACTTCCTTGAAATTGTGCAGCGCCGTAAGCTGCGCAATCAACGGCAGCAGCTTGTCTTTCGCCACAAGATCTATCTTGTTCAATAGCAGGAACACCGGGCAATCGAGTTTGCGAACAAGTTCCAGCACGAACTCATCTTCCGTCAAATCCTGAAAGCCGCGATGCGACGCCTTCGCCTCGTCACCCGTTTCAGCCTCCAAAGCGCGCACCTGCAACCGCCGGGTAGCATCCACCATCAGCAGCACAATATCGCGCGACTCGAGCGCGTCGTAAACCTCCTGCATCATGCGCTTGTCGAGCAGCGTTCCCGGCTTGTGCACACCCGGCGTATCCACGAATACAATCTGCGCTGCCTGGTGTACGCCCTTCTTCGGCGGCAAATCAAGAATGCCGTGAATGCGCGTCCGCGTTGTCTGCGGCTTGTTCGTAACAATCGCGATCTTTTCGCCGATCAGCGCGTTCAACAGCGTGGACTTGCCCGCGTTCGGACGTCCGAGAATGGAAACAAAACCAGATCGCAACCTGTGACTCTCCTTGCCCTACATTGCTTTGTATCAGTTGAGTGCTATAGCGTGCCAGCGCCGTTTATGCCTCTGTGGCCGTCATTCTGCTTACGCGCAGGCGTTCAATGCGGCGATCCGTTGACGACAGCACTTCGAAGCGCAGACCGTCCGCTTCCACCACTTCGCCGGCCAGCGGAATGCGTCCCGCCGTCTCACTCACAAGCCCTGCGACCGTTGCCGCTGCGTGCCCGGTGTTCTTTGTCCACGCATCCCCGAACAGACTTTCGAGATGTCCCACTTCCAGCGTTCCCGGCACCACCCACATTCCATCCGTATCGCGCACCGGCTTGTCGAGCGTGTCTTCCTGTTCGTGTTCGTCGCTTATCGCACCCACGATTTCTTCCAGCAGATCTTCAATCGTCACCACACCCGACACGCCGCCGTACTCATCAATCACAATGCGCATGTGCTGCTTTTCGCGCTGCATCTCGCGCAGCAGCTCATTTACCTTTTTCGTCTCCGGCACAAACGCGGCAGGCCGCTGAATGCTCGCTACCGTGCGCGTGTGAGCATCTTCGTCTTTGATCTGCAAAAGATCGTGCGAGAATGCGATGCCGGTAATCTTGTCCACAAAATCTTGGTACACCGGCACGCGCGAATACGGACGGTTCTCCAGCTCCTTGAGAAATTCCTCCAGCGTCATCGTTCCCGGCACAGCAAAAAGATCCGGCCTTGGAGTCATCACATCGCGCACTACCTTATCGCCAAACTCCACTGCAGAGCGCACCAGGTCTCTATCGCTTTCTTCCAGAATGCCTTCTTCTTCTCCTGCCTCAATCAGCGCATCCACCGCTTCTGAAGGACTCTCATCGTCGCTCGGTGCGGGCGTTTCCGCGAGCGCCGCAATCGAGAGAAGAAACCCCAGCATCAGGGTCACCGGCATCACCAGGTAGAACAGAATGCGCAGCAGTATGCGATATTTCGAGATCCACAATCCCCGCGTCCGCGTGAAAAATACAAAAGGCAGCAGCCGGTTGAAGATCACAACCACCAGCACGACGCCGAGCACAGCCTGTCCAACTTCACCGGCGCTCGGCCTGTCCATTGCCGATCCGCGGTCGAACAGGATTGCGCCAAACAACAGCGTGATACACGCCAGCGCCAACTGCGTAAGTACAGCAGCCGACAGCGAAATGCGCTCCGGATCCATGCCCAGCCGCGGCTCAACAAGTTGCTCCCAAGCGTCGATATTCTCCTGAAATTCGCGCGCCAGGAACTTGCCCATCTCAGAGTACATGCGATCCACGTACGAACCGAGCGTCAGAATGAAGAGCAGCACGATGATCAGAATCACAGCCATGAGCGTCACGGTTTCACTCTCCGTTTCGCGCTCGGCTTTGGCGTCTTTTCAGCAATCTTCTTTGCCGCGGTCTTCTCGCTGCGCTGGATCAACCCTGCAGGTAAATCAAAGCGTTTCCTCAATGCGCTCTCGCGCCGAGCCATCTGCCCCGTGTCCGCTTCGTGATCCATTCCTGCTAGATGCAATATCCCGTGCAAAATCAGTACCTTTACCTCGGTCTCCAGTGGATGTCCGAAGGCACAAGCCTGTCGCGCCGCTGTCTCGAGCGAAATCGCCAGGTCTCCCGCTATCTGCGCAGCTTTTCCAAAAGCCTCTGCGGCTGGAAAGGAAAGCACGTCGGTGGCTTTGTTCTTCCGTCGGAAACGAAGATTCAAATCGCGGACCGCTGCATCCGTCGTCAGCAGAACACACACCTGCCCCTTCAACTTCGCAGCACTCGCCGCCGTCGTTAGAAAGCTCGATAGCTCGCGCTTGCGAAGCGATTTCTGCTTAGCTGGCAGCGGGCCAGTAGCCGCCGCGAGAGTAGTGATCAGGTCCACGGGTTCAATAACTATCATTGCCCAGAAGGGTCACCGGTCCAGACGCCCCTCGAGAGAAAGCGCCTTCATAAACAAACAGGAGAGCCGAAGCCCTCCTGTTCATGGTATCGCACTCCGCTTTTTTGATCGCTTATTGCGGCTTCACCAAAGGCACGCCGCCATTCTTCGCGCGCGGCTTTTCCATGGTTGGCGCTTCCGCCATAGTGAGCGGCAGCTGAGGCTGATTGCGGCCGAAGCTGTCGTAGGCACGAACGATTCGCTGCACCAGCGTGTGCCGTACCACGTCTCCGTCTTCGAAGTGGCAGAAGCGAATGCCCTCCACTCCTTCCAGCACGTTGATCGCTTCCACCAATCCCGATTTCTTGGGATTTGGCAGATCGATCTGCGTGATGTCGCCCGTAATCACTGCCTTGGAGTTGGCTCCGAGCCTAGTAAGAAACATCTTCATCTGCTCGGCAGTCGTGTTCTGCGCCTCGTCCATAATGATGAACGAATCGTTCAACGTCCGTCCGCGCATAAAGGCAAGCGGCGCCACCTCGATGATGTTCTTTTCCAGCATCTTGTCCACGCGCTCTGGCTCAAGCAGATCGTAGAGAGCGTCATAAAGCGGACGAAGATAGGGATCAACTTTTTCCTGCAAGCTGCCCGGCAGGAATCCAAGCCGCTCTCCCGCTTCAACCGCGGGACGAACCAGGATGATCCGGCTCACCTTCTTCGCCATCAGCGCGGAAGCAGCCATAGCCACGGCAAGATACGTTTTGCCGGTGCCCGCTGGGCCCACTCCGAAAACCATGTCGTTCGCTTCAATCGCTTCCACGTAACGACGCTGATTCACAGACCTCGGCTGCACCATCCGCTTGATGCCCGTTGAGCGCTGCTTTCCGCTCTCAACCAGGCTGCGCAAGGTAACTGCTTTGTCTGAGACCACCAGCTTCAGCATGCCATGCAATTCGCCATTTTGCAGATTGTGTCCACTTCGGCGGAGGAACTCGAAATCCGCGAATATACGTTCGACCTGGGATACGCTCTCGGGAGAGCCCTCAACGTGTACTGCATCGGATCGCAAATCGATCCGCACGCTAAGGCTATCTTCCAGGAGCCTGAGGTTTTCGTCGCGGGTCCCGAACAGGGGCTCAAGATTCGGCGTGATTTCAAGCGCTTTTTTCATCAAGCGGAGAAATTCCCTCCCATGGGATATGCCTCTCGCAAGGCACAGCTGAATTGTGATTGGTGAAGAACAGGCGGACGCAAGAGACCGGAAAACTGCACATCCAATTGGATGCAGTATGTGACCGGGTTGGACCAGATCTTTCCCGTAATGCGCTCAGAGTAGCGCTCTACCCTCGCCGCGTCAACGAAGAAACGTTCCGCTCGGCAACATCTCAGTTACCCCACGTTCCTTTACCGGCATCCCTCTCCCGGTAATTTCATCGCCCGCACGCGTATTCGAAGCTATTACTTCTTCTCCGCAGCACACACAAAATTCGCTGCGCTGTTCGTGTCGCCGCTCCCTTTGTATTGAGACGATTGCGGATACGGGCAAAGTGGCCGCGTCATGCTCGGCGTTTCCGAGCCCTGTGCGTACTTCGTAGCCACGATTTCCGACGGAGCCGTTCCCTTCTCCACCCAGACCTGTAACGCCGTGTTGATGTTGTGCCGGGCATCGTCCGGCATTGCACCCATCACTTCGCCGAAGACATCCGCCCCCGGACCACCGCCGCAATGCTGCATTCCCGGAACCATGTAGAGCCGCGCGAACGAATCGAAATTTCCCTGCCCCATCTTTGCCACAACACTCTGGTAATAGTTGATCGTGTTCAGCGCCGGAATCGCCGGGTCTTCCCAGCCGTGGTACAAAATCAGCTTGCCGCCGTGTGCCTTGAACGGCCCCAGGTCAGGATTCGTCGCATCCAGCGCCACTCCCGTCTTCGCGTCGGCATCTTTTAACCCCTGTTCCATGCGGAAGGACTTGAAGTCCCAATTCGGGTTGTCATACACCATATAGGAGAAATATCCGGTCCCAAACGCATACATCAGGCTCCGCCCCGCCACTGGCCCCACGATCCAGGTTCCCCATCCTCCGGGCCCATCTTCCGCACCTGGTAGATACCCCGGAAAGATCACTGTTCCCTTCGCGTCCCGCGGCCCTTCGTAGATCTTCGTCAGCGCCGCAACCTGCGGAGCCGTCAGGCATGTGTCCGACGCTGCACCACTCTTGCACAGCAGCGTAGCAGCATCAAAATGACACTGCCGCGGATCATTCAAAATCCCATCGCTCACTCCATCTTTCGCATCGCAAGCCTTCAGCACTGCGCTCTCAATCAACGGAATCTTCGCCGCTGGAATATACGCCGCGGGATCCAGCATCAGCGCTTGCGAATCATACATTGAGGTCGCCAGCAGCCCCGTCCAGTAGTTCGCCGGTGCGCCCGCCAGTATTCCGTCATAATCCGCCGGATACTTCTGCGCTTCCATCAGAGCCTCGCGCCCTCCATCCGAACACCCGGAAAAATACGCGTGCTCTGGGTCCGTGCCATAGAAAGCGTGCGTAACCGCCTTGGCTACGCGCGTCATCTCGTGAATTCCGCGATGCCCAAAGTCCGCGACCTTTTCGGGATGCCCCAGCGCCCACGTAGCGTCAGTTGAGTCGCCCGTGTGTCCCGCATCTGTTGTCGTCGCCACCGCGCCCCGCTGCATGGCTGCGCCCATCTGGTGATAGTCGATCAAGCCGGCAAAACCGCCGTTCCCCAGGCCCTGCAGCCGTCCCGACCAGCCACTCACCGGCATCCAGACTTCGATCTTGATATTCGAATCCGCTGAAGGATGCGCTTCCGCAACTACACGGCAGAATGGGGGAAGACCCTTGTAGAAAGCCGTCATGTCCCTGCCTGAAAAAACTTCGTTCGGCCCTTTGAAGCCTCCCGCAAGCAACCACTCCGCCTGCGCGATCCGCGTGTTCGCCACCGACAACGAAGTCAGCCTCTCACAGCTTTCTTTGCTTATCGGCTCTGCAAAAGAGGAGGTAGCCGCACATACCACGACGGTGGAAACAATCCACAACGTCGAAGCCATCAGGCCCTTGGAAAGTCGCATTTGTTCTCCGGAAACTCCGTCCGCAGTCTATTCTCCTCCCTCTTAACTGGCCAGTGACTCTACTCGCCATGCCATTGCAAAGTAGGATTCAACCTAGCAAATTTGCAGCTAGTCTCTTTCATCGCGGAACTCTAAAGTAGTGGCATCTGAAAACACACGCTGGCTATTGGTTGAATTCGAATCCGCTCGAGCACTCGAGCATTTGGGCCGTAATGCGATCGGAAGGTAGCTCAGGAGAACTATGCATTCGTTCAACGTCAGCGTGATTGTCTTCCTTTGGGTATTTGGTGGGGCGGTCATCGGTATGCTCCTCCGCAGATTCCTCCCCGAAGACCATTTGACGACAGATGCCAAGGACGTCGTGCGTCTGGCAACCGGCCTCGTCGTTACTATGTCCGCACTCGTTCTCGGAATGCTCGTCTCCTCCGCCAAATCCTCCTACGACTTCCAGAAAACCGAAGTCGCCACTATGGCTGCGAAGATCGTTCTTCTGGACCGCATCCTGGCTTCCTACGGGCCCGAAACCGCTGAAACCCGCGTCCAACTCCGCAAATTTGTCGAGGCGAGCATTGAGCGCGTATGGCCCTCTGAAAATAAACGGCATTCCGAACTCGAGCCTCGCGAGAATGTAGATCGTCTGTTCGACAATTTGCAGATGTTGTCTCCAAAAAATCCACAGCAGGAAGCCTCCCGTTCTGAAGCCCTTGCGATGTCACTCGAACTGCGACAGAGCCGATGGCTGCTATTTCTCCAGTCAGAGAGCAACTCCATCTCCATCCCATTGCTCATTGTCGTCGTGTCATGGCTTGCCGCGATCTTCATCAGCTTCGGCCTCTTCGCCCCGCCAAATGGCACCGTCATCGTCACGTTGATCGTTTGCGCCATCGCGGTTTCGGCCGCCATCTTCATCATCCAGGAAATGTATTCGCCGTTCAGCGGATTTCTGAGGATCTCCTCCGCTCCCATTCGCGACGCCCTCAATCAACTGGGAAATTAGCTAGCGCCCGAATTGCCGCAGGTGATGATCGCAGTGCAGGTACCCCCAGCGCATCCAGTCGCTCGCGGTCATTTCTCCGAAGAATGCGTGGCGCACACAGGGTTGAGGCAGTTTCTCGCAGAATCGATTCAGGGTCGCAATCAGCGATGCGCGGTCCTGCTCGAACCCCACTGGAAGGGTCCCGCCTTTGCCCACGACCGCTTCCGGCACCGTGGGCACTCCATGAGGCCATTTCATCGGCGCGCGCAACGAGATCAGCTTGAGTGCCCCGCCCGGTAAGGTGCCCGCGAATCCCGGCAGCCTCGGCCTCGCCTCGGTCGTACGCTCTCCGAGGCCCAGCTTGAATGCGTCTTCCAAATGGCACAGCGTCTCATGGACAGACATCTTTCCCCACAACGCCTTGTCCGATGCTGAATACGATTGCAAGCGTGCTTCTATTTCCTTGCGGTCAGCCAACCGCGTTAGCGTCTTCATTTTTGAATCCACCAATTCCGAGGTTTTCGCGTCGAATTCTGCGCAGTTTTAATGATCGAAGTAAGTGGCGGCCCGTCGCACAAAATTTCTTTCGATCAGGCCCGCGTCAGATCCCGGATCATCTCTGCAAATGCCGGATACTCCGCCGTCAGCTGTTCCCGCGTTCCCTGCTCGTAATCGGCGTAATCAAAGCCGGGAGAAACCGTGCATCCCAGCAGCGCAACTTCGCCGCCTGCTATCAGCCGCGATCCTTGCCAAACCGATTGCGGTACCAGCACCTGCGGCATCATTCCACCTTCAATGTCGGTGCCCATGCGAACAATCTCGCCCTGTCCATCCGGCTTCAACTGCAGCATTTCGACTGGGTCGCCAAGGTAAAAATGGAAGACCTCATCCGATGTCAGCTTGTGCATCTCGGAGAAAGTATCTGGAGTCAGCAGGTAGTAGATGGCGGTCCCGGCGGCACGATCGCCGGTGTAGCGTTCAGGCAATGCTTCCTGCGGAATCCGTTCCGCTGAAACGTACGTCTGCCGAAACCAGCCGCCTTCCCGGGGATGAGGCTCGAGCCTGAGCAATTCCTTCAATCGTTGTGCCGATGCGCGATGGACGGTAGACATGCCAACACTCTATCTCTCCACCCTTTCCCTTGCCCCAGATTTCTAAAAATGTCAGTTCGCCGGCAAATGTCGAAACCATCGCTCAGCCCGTGGAACCAGCACTTGTCATCCCGACCGAAGCAAAGCGAAGTGGAGGGTTCTGCGTTCCCCCCGCCCCACGGCGCAAAAAAATTCGGGGACATGTGGTGTAGACACCTGTCCCCGTCAACGACGCTTGCTTTGCTTTCCACTTATCGCTCCAACGGAGCGTCGCTCTACAGGTCTTTTGGCCCGGAACGGAAGTTCTCTCTATAGCTGGTCTGTAAGTTGGAGCAAGCCTAGTCCACAACCAAAGCACTCGACACTAACAAAACAACCAGCAACGTCGTGAAATTCAGCAGACAGAGCCCTCGACTGCCAGCGTGCGATCGCTCGCGCCGAGACCTTTCCTCCCCGCGGCAAAAGCGCTCGGCAAAGAAATCCGACATCCCCAACCCGGAACTAGCAGAGACGAGAAGGAATAGGGATGAATCATCACCTTCACCCTGCCTCAAAACAACGGCAATCCCGCGAGCGAACGGGCCCTCGCAGTTGACCCGGAGGCCCATTTTTCATACACTTGGTGATTGCAGGGGGTGTGGCATTCGCTTGTCTTCTGCCTGCATCCCATTCCCACAGGAAAGTTAGGACTTTATAGATGGCGAACCATGTTTCCTCGCTGAAGCGCGCCAAGCAGACCGTTAAAAAGACGGAGATTAACCGCGCCAACAAGAGCCAGGTGCGCGGCAGCTTGCGCAGCTTGCGTGAGGCATTGACCAAGGGCGACGTGAAAGCAGCTCAGGAGCAGTACAGAAAGACCGCCTCTGCCCTCGACAAGAGCGTGCAGAAGGGCATCCTCCACGACAATACCGCCTCCCGCTACAAGAGCCGCCTGAACGCCCGCGTCAAGGCTCTCGCAACCAAGAAGGCCTAAGCAAACCGCAAGGCCGCGAACCCACGGGCTTCGTTTAGAACATCACCATCCAGGGCCGGAGATCCTTCCGGCCTTTTGTGCTGCCCGGATGGGCGTACCAAAACAACCGCGTGAGTGGCCCTTCGAGCGTTCCATTGGCTTAACTTGGCGGGTGCCCATTCAAGCCCTCAGTTGGTTTGAGTGGGGCTGTAATCTGTCTGGTGCGCCAACATTTGAAAAACAGTGGTTGCGGCTTTTCGTACGCCCGTGCGGCCAGCACCTGGCAGCGTTCAAAGTCCGGTGTTAGTCTCGGTCGACCCACGAATCGCAAATCCGAGGTATCCGTGTGAAGCGTTTGGTACTTGCAAGCACCATTCTTCCCACTGTCCTTTTGTTTGCCGGATTCACTGAAACTAAACCGAAGAGCACTGCCGAGGCCGCGAGCGAATCCGCAAACTGGCTGATGTATGGCCGCACCTACGACGATCACCGCTTCAGTCCGCTGAACCAGATCAATGAGCAGAGCGTAGCCAACCTGGGACTGGTCTGGAGCCTGGAACTCAGCACCACGCGCGGTCTCGAAGCGACTCCGATCGTGGAAGACGGCGTGATCTACACCACCGGGTCTTGGAACGTCGTCTACGCCATGGACGCGAAAACGCATGCGCCGCAGATGATCCCGCACGGTCGCAACCGGTCGTAGTTCAATGCTGCCACGTCATCTTGCCGGTTTCGGCGCTCATAGGCCGACAAGCTGTATGAGGCCTGACGGTCACCTCATCGTACTCAGCTCCGGACGCGTTGAGCACCAGATACTGATGACCATGCCCCTTCGCAATCACGCGGCGCTCCGCGTGATGCGAATAGGCTTGTCGTGACATCCGTATGTCTGGGTGCTCCAGACGATTGTCCCGGTGCGCTTGTCGAGCGCAATGAGGCGAACCGTCAAGAAGGCGTGGCGCCTCATACAGCTTGTCGTTGTAGAGCTGGTTTCGAAAACAAGGACGTCGGTCGCGCCGCCAAAACCTGGACGGGAGACAAGTGGAAGGACGGTGCCGGCGGTCCGCCGTGGGACAGCATCGGATACGACCCCGCGCTCGATCTGCTGTACTTCGGAACAGGCAACGCGACTGCCTGGTACCGCGCGCTACGGGGTGGTGGCGACAATCTCTACACCGCCAGCATCGTGGCCGTGCATGCGGGTACCGGTGAATTGGCCTGGTACTTCCAGCCCACCCCAGGTGATAACTGGACTATGACGCAACGCAACCTCTGATGCAGGCCGACCTTAAGGTCGGTGGCCACCTCCGCAATGTACTCATGCAAGCCAACAAAAACGGCTTCTTCTACGTGCTCGATCGCAAGACCGGGGAGTTTATCTCCGGCGCGCCCTTTGTTTCCGGCATTACCTGGGCCAGCGGACTCGACCCGAAGACCGGCCGTCCAATCGAACTCTCCGGTGTAGGTGGGTCCGAGCCCACGATGATCTCGCCCGACCCCTTCGGCGCGCACAATTGGTACCCCATGGCCTTCCATCCGTCGACCGGACTGGTCTACGTCCCGGCAAAGATCGGCGGCCAGATGGTGCACGCACCGGATCCAAAGTGGAAATATGACCCCGATGCACAGAATCAGGGTTTCGACGACAACTACGAGGGATCACTTTACGCGAAGGCAGAAGCCATGCCGCCCATGTCCGGAGAACTGCTGGCCTGGAACCCGGTGACCCAGAAGGAAGCCTGGCACGCGAAATCGCCGGTTGTCGAGACGGGCGGCGTCCTTGCAACCGGCGACAATTTGATTTTCCAGGGCCGAGCGGATGGGATGCTTGTGGCGTATCGCGCCAATGACGGCAAGCAACTGTGGCAGTTCGATGCTGGCACAGGGATCATGGCCCCGCCCGTGACGTTCGCCGTCAATGGCCTGCAATACGTCACTGTGATGGCCGGTTGGGGCGGAGGCGCAGGATTGTTCAACCCGCCTGGGAGTGGTCCCGTAAAGCCGGGATATGGGCGCATCCTTACCTTTGCTCTTGGTGGTCAGGCGAAGTTAAGTGCCCCTTCGTTCGGTCCGCAGGGTCCGCCGCCAATGCCGGAACTCACGTACGACTCCTCGCCGGAGTTGGTCCACCGGGGTTCTATCATCTTCAACTCGCGCTGCATGTTGTGCCATGGCTTAAATGCGGTGGGCGGGTCGCTCCCGGACCTCCGCTACTCCCGCAAGAAGATGATTGAGTCGCTGGATCAGATTGTGTTGGATGGCGTGCTCTCCCGCGCGGGCATGCCCTCGTACAAAAAGATACTCAATGCGCAGGATCTGAAGGGCGCTACAGGCCTACATTGTCTCTCGTGCCCGGGAATCCGCGACCGCTTCACCGGACAAGCCGAAACCATAACTGCGCGTCACAGGAGAACCTTGGAAATGTCAGATCGAATCCGTTCCAAGTCACCCGGCCAAGGCTTCAGTCGACGAGAACTACTCGTGGGAGGAGCGGCGCTTGCAACGACTCTCGCGTCGTCGCCGGCACACGCTTTCGGCGCCTTTGCACAAGCAAAGCGCTCGTCTTTTAAGCCGGGCGAAGAATGGTTCGATACCTCCGGCAAGCTTATTCAGGCGCACGGCGGGTCAATCATCAAGGTGGGAGATTTGTTCTATTGGTACGGGGAAAATAAAGAGTTCACCACAGGCAAAAACGACATCTGGACATGGGGGGTTCGTTGCTATCGATCTGCCGATCTCTACAACTGGGAGGATATCGGCCTCATCATTTCGCCCGACACCAAGGATCCGCAATCGCCTCTTAGCCCGCAACGGTTCCTCGACCGACCGCACATCCTCTACAATCCCCGGACCAAAAAGTTTGTCTGCTGGATCAAGCTGATGAGCAAAGGGTCAGAACAAACCAGGACCGTTCTTGTTGCGGATAAACTCACCGGACCATACAAAATACTGCGTAGCGAACTTCACCCTGTTGGGATGAATGCGGGTGACTACGATCTGGTTGCAAGCCCCGATGATGGCAAAGCCTATATGTACTTCGAGCGCGTGCACACCGAGTTAATCTGTGCAGACTTGACCGAGGCATATACAGATTTCACCGGCTACTATTCAACGCATTTTCCGGAACCCGGCCCACCGGACACGCGCGAGGGCATCGCCTACTTCCGCAGAGGAACGAAGCACTATCTGATCACCTCCGGAACCACCGGCTACTTCCCAAACCCTTGTCGAGCGGCGATCGCAGAAACTTTCCACGGGCCGTTCACCGATCTCGGCGAAACAAGCCCGACGGATCGATCCCGAACCACCTTCAATTCTCAGCCTGCATCCGTGTTCAAACACCCGAAGAAGAAGGATCTCTACATCATGCTGGGTGATCGTTGGCTGGGGCCGATGTCGGGTGAAAGATTTGAAAGTGGACAGACCTCGAAGGCAGTTCAAAGCATATTCAGAAAGATGTTTACGACACCGCGTCCGCCTTTGACGGAGGAAGAAGCAGCGATAGCGAAAGAAGCTGTTCCGCCGACCGCGAACACCTCCGTAGCAAGATACGTTTGGCTCCCCCTCCGCTTCGAAGGCGACCGACCATTTGTCGACTGGCGCCCCGAGTGGAGCCTCGATGAGTTTGAGGATATCTAGCGGAGAGGATCGAGTCTTTTCGGCGAGTGGCAAATATCTCCACCCAAAAGCCGATGCGATTGCCCATGTCAGCCGATCAGAAGGAACTCATCGCGTGGAGCGTCTATAGTGAAGCCCCTTGCGAAGGTAGCTTTGGTTCTTCTCTCCAAAGACCCCAACTATCTCGCTCTTAAGAGCGCTGCCGGATAGAGTCCTGAATTGTGTGCAATTGACGGGTGGCCCATTCAAGCCCTCTCTGGGCTTGAGTGGGGTTGTAAGCTTTGGGCTAATTGCCACTGAGAAGAGACAATTGCCAAGCCCAGTAATCAAGGCTCGCCCTAAGGCAGGTAGCGAAATCCCCAAGAGTAGAGAACCGCTGGCAATACATACGAAGATCGGCGGATTAATTATCTTTACGACATATTCTCCCGCCTCAAAATCTTCTTCTCCAAAGACTTCGTAAGGGTATAGATTGACCAAGAGATCTATTTCAGAGATCGGAGTGAATCTAAGTGTTTCTTCGCCCATTGTCCCTTCAGGTTGGGCTCGAACAAACTGGGTGCGAACGTCATGATAGCGCATCATATCCGGCCTAAGGAGGATATTCCCGCATATAATTCTGCCCTCATTGCTATAACCTCCGGCGGGTTCTATAAAAGGCGATGTCAAGAAGAAACACTTCTCCTGAGGGGTCTGGGGAAGATTTCTTTATTGCTATCGTAGACCCTTTTGTAGAAACCGCCATCGGTAGGTCCCGTCGTCAATCATGTTGCCCGCAGCGTCCTCGGGGAAGGTAGCCGGAATGGTAGTCAAGTGGCAGGTGGCCCATTCAAGCCCTCTGTTGGCTTGAGTGGGGTTGTAAGCTGTTTGGCGCGCGAACAGATCTCACATTTGAAGAAATAGTGGTTGTGGCTTTTAGTAGGCCCGTGCGGCCAGCACCTAAGGCAGGTCGTAAATCTCAATCGTGCCGTCGTGGAGTATCGCGAACTTTTTCCCATCCGCCGACAACGCAAAATTCTGCCCGGCGTCATACACAGGAGTCGCAGGAGCGGACATCAACAGCTTTCCGCTTTCGGTGTCGTACACGTCCACGAATTGGCCTTGAATATCGCTCGTCCCCGGAACATTGGACACGCTGAAATAACCCGCAACCTTTAACGTTCCCTGGGCGAAGCGACTTCCATCTTCGGATCGCGCAATCGTCGGCCAGATGTGGTTATTCTCCACTTCGTGCTCCCACAGCCTGTTTCCCTTCAAGTCGAGCGCCAACGCCGAATGATCACGCGACTTTGTGCATCGCACCGCCATCATCGTCTCGTGATTCAGAAAAGAGACAGTCGGTCGGCACGTGGAACTCAGTTCTGCAAGCGGCTTCGGCTTCGCGGGATTCGCCGCGGAGGTCATCGGCGCAAAGCTGATCACCCAGTTGTCCGGCTTTCCTTCCAGCACTTCGGCGAAGCCATCGGCGTTCAGCGGCAGATTCACCGGAAGTCTCGTTCTCGTTTTCCCGATCAGGGACCCGTCGGAAATCTTCACAATTCGCACAACGATGGGCTTTCTCGTCGATGGCAGGAACTCGCTCGTCAGACTATCGACCGGAGCCGCCTGTGCTCCTTCCTCCGGCTCAATCGTCTGCGCCACCAGCAAAGAGCCTTCCGGAGAAACTTGGATCACTACCCTGTTGCCCGGGAAGCGACCGTAGGGGACCAATTGCAGCGAAGCGTTCGTGCGAAAGACTGCATTCGCCTGCCGCACCAAAAACTCGCCCTTGCCCAGCGGCCATAGATAACGGTCATGGTCATGCATGCGCCAGTCGGCTGACGCAACTTCTTTGCCGGTAGGAATCTCTACTACGGCGGCCTGAATGAGCTGATCATCATCGCCCGGATGTGGATTCGATTCGCGAGTGAGCAGCGCTTTCTTCTGAAACGTAAATAGCAGGTGATTCGCATCCAGAAAGTCCAGCGACACCTGCGAATACCGCATCGAGAGATAAACATCTCCCGGGCGACGGTATCCCAGTGGTTCCACGGGAATCATTGCGGATGGTTTTTGCGTAGCGTGCGGCGCCTCAGCGGCAAACGCAGAGGCAGGACTGATGGGAAGTCCGAGCAGGCAACAGCAAAGCAGGCGGATAAGCGCCCGCACGTTCCTTTTCATCCCCCCGCTCGCATGCACTTCTGCCATTTGAAACAAGACCTGCAGGCCCTATTGTCGCGCATTTTAGGATCGCCGCGTTCGGTTCCGGATACGCAACCCTTAGATTGGACGCTCTGGCTCAGCAGATGGCAGCCAACGCTATCGGCTAAGCTTTAAAACCCAGGCCGGCTGCCCCATAAGGTTCTCAGGTACTGAAGGCAAAGAGACGGTAGTCGCTGTCCCCTTGGACTTGAACTGAAGATTTCCCGACGCTCCGAGCAGCGAAACCGACTTCAGCTTCGATCCATCGAAGTTCTTAAGGGCGAATTGTGATCCAGGCCACCTTGGTAATATGGCATAGTAATCGTTACCTTTAACGGTAAAGAATGCCTCAATTGATGCCTTTCCAGGCTCCGGTTTCTCCGTCAATTTCGCCACATCGTAGGGCACCATGAACTCCTGGTTGTAGTCGACTTTAGGGATTTCGCCCTCGCTGTATTGCCGCGTTTCTTTCAAAGCACGCGTTCCATAGATCGCTTCGCCATTTATTTTCAACCAGTTACCAATCTGAATCAGGCGCTCCTCCATCACGACGGGAATCGTGCCATCCGCCGCCGGACCAATATCCAGAAGCAGATTCCCTCCCCTGCTCACCGTGTCCACCAGCATCAAAACCAGCTCCCGCCCAGTGTGATAATCGCTCAATTTTTCCGCGCGATTATACCCATAAGAGAAGCCCATTCCGCGGCTTTCCTCCCATGGATGCTGCGTTTCCGTCATGCCCGGCGTGTACTCCGTAGTCCAATAACCACCGTGTTTGTGCCGTGTTTCCTTGCCCCAGCGATCATTTACTACCACCTCGTTTTTTACCGGAGAATCGTTGAAAAGCCAGGCGAGAATTTCAGGCGATTTCCAGTCAGCAGAGGGCAGCTCCCACTCGCCGTCGGTGAAGATAATAGAGGGCTTATACCGCGTCACAACGTCTTTGAACTGCGGAATCATGTGCTCAGAAACGTAACGAGGTTTATCCGTAAGCCATATCGGGTTGTACCACTCATACAGTGAGTAATAGAAGCCCATCTTCAATCCGCGCGCACGCACCGCAGTTGTTAAATCCCCAAGCAGGTCGCGTTTCGGCCCGATTTCGACACTGTTCCAAGGCCGCCCCCAAGTGGCCGAAGCCTGCGCGCTCGGCCATAGGGCAAAACCCTCGTGGTGCTTCGAGGTAAGCACGACATACTTTGCTCCCGATCGCTCGAATGTGTCCGCCCAACGCGCCGGATCGAACAGTTCGGCCTTAAACATCGGGGCGAAATCCTGGTAAGGAAAGTCCCCGCCGTACACGCGTTTGTGGAAGTCCAGAGTGGGAAGGTTGTTGGGATCAGATCCATTCTGCGCCACAGTCAGTGAGTTCCAGTACCACTCCGCGTAGTGCTGAGCCTTAGGCGCATCCACCGCCGCATAGGCCGGAACCGAATACAGTCCCCAATGGATAAAGATTCCGAACTTGGCATCGCTGAACCATGCTGGCGTTGGCCTGCTGTCGACGGATTGCCACGTGGGCTGATACTGCTGTGCATTGGCAAAGGAACAGAGAAACAGCACGCAGCCGGCGAGCACGAATGAACGCTTCAACATTTACAGAGGACTCCTCTAGGTAAGTGAATGAGCAACTGCACGATAACGCGCTCGCAACGGCATGTCCAGAGCAGGAGAGTTCCGCTTAGTGCTGCCGACAAAGCCAGCTCTCCGCGCGCCGATGTTGCGAGCTCGGGTATTTCTCCTGCAATTGACATTCGACGAGCTGCGCCGTCTCATGGGATGGGCCGGCAATGCCTTTTACTTGTGAAAAGCAGTGAACCGGCGCGCGATTGCAAACGTACTTGTTACAACGTAATTGTTCCGACTTGCTGCTTGACTTCCGGAGGACTCTTGATGCAAAGCACTCAATTGAAACGGCGGACCCTTGCCATCCTGGCCGTGACCGTCGTATCCGCCGGCATGGCGCATGGTCAGGCGGCATCACCCATCGTATTCAAGCCGCTGCCCGGCTTCGATAAGAGTGTGATGGACCTGAATGCCGATCCCTGTGCTGACTTTTACCAGTATGCTTGCGGCAATTATGCCAAGCAGCATCCCATCCCCAGCGACCTGCCTTCCTTCGGACAATTCGACAATCTTTATGAAGTGAATGCCCAGGAACTCCGCGGCATTGTGGAGAAGGCCGCCGCGGCAGGGCCGGGACGCAGCAGCAACGATCAGAAGATCGGCGATTACTTCTCAAGTTGCGTGGACACGGCCGCAATTGAGAAGAAGGGGCTCGCTCCCATTCAGCCGGAGCTGGACCGCATCAATGGTCTGAAGAACAAAGATGACCTGGCCATGGAGATCGGTCTTCTGCAGCGTATGAAGGTAGGCGCGTTCATTGGTTTCGGATCGCAGCAGGATTACAAAGATGCGACCAAAGAGATTGCGGACCTTGACCAGGGTGGTCTCGGACTTCCGGAAAAAGACTATTACACGCGGACCGATCCGAAGAGCGAAGAGCTTCGCAAGCAGTATGTCCAGCACCTGGCCAACGATTTGAAGCTGCTGGGCGAGCCAGCGGATAAGGCTCAAGCGGACGCCCAGGCGGTGATGAACATGGAAACCGCGATGGCAAAAGTCTCCATGGGCAACGTTGAACGCCGCGATCCCGCAAATGTGTACCACCTGACTGCGCTAGCATCTGTCGAGAGCAGCGCACCGCAACTAAGAATGAGTACATTCCTCAAGACCGTCGGATCCCCTGCAATTACGGAGTTGAATGTCGATTCGCCGGAATTCATCAAAGGTCTGAATCAGATCATCGCCACTACCGACCTTGAGACGATCAAAACTTATCTCAAGCTGCGGATGATCGATTCGTTCGCCCCCCGTTTGCCGAAGGCGTTCGATGAAGAGGACTTCGATTTCCACGGTCGCAAACTCATGGGCACGCCGGAGCAGTCCGCTCGCTGGAAGCGGTGCGTAGGAAGCATAGATGCTTCCATGGGAGAAGTGCTGGGGCAGCTTTATGTGGAGCAGTATTTCCTGCCCGAGCAGAAGGCCAAGACCCTGCAGATGGTGCATGACATTGAGGCACAGATGGGGAAGGATCTGGACACGCTCGATTGGATGACCGCGCCGACGAAGGCGAAGGCTAAGGAGAAGCTGCATCTTGTCGCCGACAAAATCGGGTACCCCGACAAGTGGCGTGACTATTCCAGCCTGGAGATCAGACCTGACGACGCGCTTGGAAATTCAATTCGCTCGCGCGCTTTTGAACTCGATTACCAACTTGCAAAAATCGGTAAGCCGGTGAACCGCGCTGAGTGGCTGATAAGCCCTCCAACGGTGAACGCCTACTATAACCCGAGCATGAACGACATCAACTTCCCGGCGGGTATTTTGCAGCCGGTGTTTTATGACAAGAGTGCAACGGATCCGACGAACTACGGACACATTGGCGCTGTGGTTGGTCACGAACTCACCCACGGCTTCGATGACGAAGGACGCAAGTTTGATGGCAAGGGGAATCTGTCCGACTGGTGGACGGCGGAGGACGCAACCAAGTTCGAAGAGCGAACCAACTGCTTGGTTGAGGAGTATGGCGGCTTTACGGCGATCGACGATGTGAAGGTAAACGGCAAGCTCACGCTGGGTGAAAACACCGCTGACAACGGCGGCTTTCGTCTGGCGATGATGGCGATGATGGCTCGTGCAGCAGAGTCGGCGATCGACATGAACCAGAAGACGGACGGTTTCACCCCTATGCAGCAACTGTTTGTGGGTTACGGACAGAACTGGTGCAGCAATGAGCGTCCGGAATACCTGACGCTGGCAGCGAGAGTGGATGAACATGCACCAGATAAAGCGCGTGCCAACGGCGTGGTGAGAAATATGCCGGAATTTGCGGCCGCATTTGGATGCAAAAAGGGCTCGCCTATGGTTGCTGCCAAACAGTGCCGTGTCTGGTAGCGTAACGCACCAATGAACGTGAAAAGCCCCGCCGAGGATCAGGCGGGGCTTTTGTTTGCGGTTTAAAAAAGACTATGGATTGGTTGGGGTCTGGGGGATTCCGGCCGAGGGCACGTTCGGTGCGTGGATGAAATCCTTTCCGTAGAGGCTGCCGTTCCCGACCACGTAGTTGTATCCCTTCTTGGAGAAATACTTGCCGTTGTAGCCGGGAATATCGTCGTGATACACGCGCAGGGACGAGCCGGAATTCTGCGCGGCCGCAAGTGTGTAGATGTCGTAGTTTTCGTTACCAAGACGACCACCGGTCTTTTGGATACGTAGAGCCAACAGGCCAGCGAAGTCGGGTGAGGAAGCACTGGTGCCAATGAGTTGGTAGAAGAAACCACCAACTGCGGCAATGACCGAGCTACGATCCGCTTTGCAGGGCTCAACGGAGCCACCGGGGCACCCGCCCATGTGGAGCGAAAGATCCGGAATGGTTCGCATTGGCGAGCCA
This sequence comes from uncultured Acidobacteriaceae bacterium, assembly GCA_963797255.1. Classification (GTDB taxonomy): domain Bacteria; phylum Acidobacteriota; class Terriglobia; order Terriglobales; family Acidobacteriaceae; genus JANXZS01. The sequence continues at coordinate 174,747 of CAWCOV010000030.1, read as the reverse complement.
GTGTTCACCAGGGTCTGGAACCAGGGTTTCTTGAAATATATGCTGACCCCACCCCCCGATCCCCAATAGGCGCCCTTGGCAGGCGTGCCATAGAAGATGTCTCCCATCAAGGGATCTCCATATGCCTGTTCCTTGATGTAGGCGGAGTCCAGCGTGGTGCTCTTTGTGCTTGCTGTGGTTACAAGATTCGTTCCACCAACTGCGGTCACATGCGGGCTGGTGGCTGGTATTGCCACTGAGACCCGGTAGCTTCCGCAGGCGCTAGTGGCATTCGCCGCAAAGCATTTAATGGGAGGAACGGCAAGTGCTCCTGCGTCACCCGAACTTGATACGAAAGTAATTCCCTGCGCGTTGCCCTGCTTGAACAGATCATCGAAGAGTTTGATGATGCCTGTGAAGTCCACCCCGTCGTTGTACTCCCTGGTGTAGGCAAGCTCCGGACCGCTGAAGGACATATTGACTACATCGACCCTGTTGGAATCGACGATGGTCCGAAGGCCATCCAGGATATTGGAATCGAACAGATCCGGCAGATTGTAGAGAACGATCGTGGCTTTGGGAGCCATGCCGCCAGATTGTTGGATATCCAATGCTGTTTCAAAGGAGCTGTTGGGATCGAAGGGTGCGCCACCATGGATCTTAACTTCCTGAATCACCGGAGTGGCGAGTTTTTCGTGACCGAAATACATATTCATATCGGCCTTGCTAAATCCTTCTGTCATGAGGATGCCGATGGTGACACCCTTCCCGTTATAGACCTGATAGCTGGGATAGGAATACGCCTGCTTGAGGTCCGTAAACCAGTAGGGGCCGGCCGAGGAGTAACGATTCTGGGGCAGCAGAGACGCCTGCTTCGCACCTGCATGCATTCGGATGGTGCCGGAAAGACCCACGACCCTGGCGCCGACAGAGACCAGCGTAGGAGAGAGAGTGATCGGACGAGTAGCCGCAAGCGTCCTCTTCCCGTTTGCGAAGGTGGCGTTGGCAATTTGTGTGGCAAATGCGCTCTCTACAGCCTCAACGTTCCCGACCACATGCAGGCTATGCGTGTGGATCTCGGTGACCTTAAGGCCCTTTGCGTTTAATTCCCGCTTGATTTTATTCACCTGCGCTGCTGAAGGCGCAAACCGCGCGTGGAACTCTTCCGGGGTAAGCCAGTGCCGATAACTTGGGGAGGAGGGATTTTGCTGGTTGGTAATCAGGGCATCCAGGTCAGCTTCGTGCTGAATAGGAAGATATACGTCGAATTCTACGGTTTGCGAGGCGGAAGCCCTGGCTTGGATGTGGGCCTTCTCAATGGCATGCGCAGGTAAGGGGAGTTGAAGTGTTGCGGTGATCAATCCGATGATAGCGCCGGTGATCGGAATCCCGAATCTCATGGAACCTCCAAAAAAGTGCTTCTGCTGGGGATTTCCCAGAAGCAGAGTTCAGTCAGTATCCACTTCGGACGCAGAGAAACAAAATGATAATTCGATCAGCGACGTTTCCATTTAAGTAAATGGGAGCGCATTTTTGATCCCCGCAAATGTTCGTTGCGCAACGTACCATACCCCTTCCTGTCATCTCCGTGCGTCAAGGTACATTTGCTGGGCACAACGATGTGCGAAAGTGGATGCATGGCTGAATTGCAGACGAAGCGGGCCGCCGACAGCGCAAAAGTTCGGATCCTCGGTTATGGAGCATGCGCGATCGCCGGATGCCTTTGGGGAACGGGCTTCTACTTCGGCAAACTCGCCCTGATGGAGATGGGCGTAAGCCATATGGTGCTCTACCGTTTCCTGTTTGCATCGATCGGCTTTTTACCCATCGTTCTGCTGCATCCTGCTCGATTAAATAAATCTGAGTGGCGTGTGCTGTTGATAGGCTCATTTCTCGGTATCCCGGTGCAATTTCTCGTCCAGTTTTACGGACTCTCGCTCACCACAGTCAGCCATGCATCGCTCATGGTGGGAACGATGCCGGTCATCCTTGCGGCAGGTGCTGTTCTGTTTGCAGGGGAGCGCCTGGAGCCGCTTGGATGGTTGGCTCTGGCCGGGTCGACTATAGGGGCTGCACTCATTGTCCTGGGGGGCAGACACGCGCCGGGAGCGCATGGACCCAGCCTCACCGGCGATCTGCTTATCGTTCTGTCACTGGCAGTGGCGCTGGGGTGGGTTCTGCTCAACAAACAGCTCATGAGGACACATTCACCGCTGGTGGTGACTGCCTATGGCATTCTGAGCGGCACGGCAATGCTGATCGTGATCGTAATTTCCCGCAGCGGTCTGCCACCGGTGCACAGCGTAAGTATGCGGGCGTGGCTGGCGCTGGCTGCAAGCGGATTTCTCTGCACGGCAACTACGACCCTCCTATGGAATTGGGGCATCCATCATGTACCCGCTTCTCGCGCCGGAGTCTTTCTGAACATTGAGCCCGCGCTGGGTTCCTGGCTTGGCGTAAAGCTTCTTGGGGACCATCTCGGTCCTCATGCATGGGTGGGTGGTGCGCTGATTCTTGCAGCCGCCATCACGCTCACTACACGCGGACATCAGGAAACTCCCATGATTCTTGAGTAAGCTGCCCGGCCGTTATGGCTTTGCGGGGGTATCAGCCGAAGCGGAGTTACTGTTCAAACTGCGAAGGTAAGCAATGATTTGCCAGCGTCGCTGCTCCGGTAATCGAGACCATGACGGCATCCCCTTGCGCAGATTCCCGTTCTGCAGGAGCCAGGCGAGATCGCCGTCGGTTGCATGGTGAATTTTCTCCGAAACCAGCGATGGATGCTTACCGATACCCTGCGCCGCAGATCCGTGGCACGAGGCGCAGTTTTCCGCGTAGAGGCGCTTTCCCGCTTCCACGGACGAAGAATCCTGCGTCATTGGATTCGTCTGCACCTGCTGCTTCACAGGTACTTTGTTGATCCAGTCGCTGTCTGCGGCCGCATAAAGGCAGAGGACTGAGCCAAACGTCAGCGCCAGCCCTATAAATTTGCGCGAGAGCCGGTTCATTTTGCACCTCCGTTGCGATTGGAGCGAAAGTGGCTGAGAAACTGCGGTATCTCATGCGATATCCCGAAGCGAAAGAGAGCGCCGGCGCTGTAGCTGTTCAAGCCGAATGCAGGACCGAAGGAAATCGCGGTCCCGTTAGCTGCAATCCAGTTCACAACCGGCGAAAGATATTGCGAAGTATCGTGCAGGCCCGAGGTATAACGCTCTCCGAGGCCGCCGTACATCTCTACACCAGCGGTGAAACGCTCCCTGCAGAAAGTGCATTCGCCGCTTCCTGCCGCCAGGGTCAAAGGCCGCGACACTCCCATCGCGTAACCAAATTCCCACGGTTCATTTGAAAGATTCTTTTCGAAGATCGTGTTCTGCGCGAAGTTCCATCCGTGCCAGTTCTTCGAAAGGATCAGCTTGAGTTCAAGCTCATGCTCGATCTCAGCCCGGCTCTCGTAGTTCGGCGCCTGAAAATCTTCGACCCCGTCGTGCCCTACCACTTCGAGCAGACTCTTATCGGCACCGTTGATGTCTTCGTACTCGACATAGAGAACAGGATTGAGCCAATGCTCCTCCATGAACGGACGGAAGCGATTCTCGAAGCGCCAGCCGGTGTAGACGGTGCTGTCGTGTTGCGTAGTCTGACCGCCGATATAAACCTCGCTCGTCCACCAGCCTGTCACTCCATATTCAAATTCCGAAGTGACACTCAGAAACGTGTTTGATTCGGCGGGCGTTCCGGCGATGTTCTTGGCAGCGATCTCGAGGCTTCCGGGCTCTTCGAGATCGTGTGTGTAGGTCACGAAGTACGGACGCTCCTGCGCATTGAGAACCGGCATGGACAAGAAGAGCAAAACAACACTCAGAAATAGAGAGTTAGGGCCAAATAATTTTGTTTTCTTAAACACAATTTTTCTTTCTTTAAGACTTGAATAACTCCCCTCATCCGAATTTTGGTCGGATGAGAAGCCTCCAAAATATTCAGTTGCGACCGTGTCGCATTAGGTGTGCTACTCTTGAGGCTAAGATCGATGCGCATTCGAGTCAAGGAAGCGGGCAAAAAACCTTTGCAGAATGAATGCGACTGTTTCGCAATTAGATTTGGAGTTGCTCAATGCCTTTGCCGAAGACCGAAATCCCTGGACGACTGCAGCAGTTGATGTCGGAACGTGGCGTGCGCATGACTGAACAGCGACGCGCCATCCTCAGTGTGATCGAGACGGCAAAGAAGCATTTGGACGCGAGCCAGATTCTCCGCCGCGCTCAAAAGGTGGATGAATCAGTGGATCGCAGCACGGTCTACAGAACGTTGAATTTGTTGAAGCGACACGGGCTGATTGACGAACTCGACCTGATGCATATCGGAGGCGAGGGACACTATTACGAGCGCAAGATGAGCCGCGACCATATCCATATGGCCTGTCTCGGCTGCGGTAAGATTACGGAATTTGAGAGTGAACTGTTTGAGTCGCTGAAGGAGCAGATGGAAAGCGAGTGCCGCTTCAAGATTGTAGTTGCTCGACTGGAGATAGGCGGGTACTGCACCGTTTGCAGGAAGTAGTCAGGCGCCCTCGCTACAACTCCATCGCGTACTGATTTGCAGAAGGATTGCCCAGGATCTGTCTGGGCTCACTGGCCAACTCCAGCACCAGCCTTTCCAGAACCAGCCGTTTATCCGGTGGAGAAGAACGCAGTTCGAGATCGGCGCGTGCGATGAGCCGCAGAGCACGCGTAAGCTCGCGGCGCGATTTGTAGCGGCGCGCCTGTCGGATAAGATCGTCAGCGGCAAACGGTGGCATGCGGAATCCTTGCCACAATGCCTGCCAGATCGCCCGCGAGTCGCGAACATTCTTCTCGAGAATAATCAGCATCTGCCGGAAGGTTCTCGCCAGCATGTACAAGTGGCCGATAGCCGAATCTTCTCCGCCGTCCGAAGCGTTAAGCAAACCCTGCAGCAGCATTAGTGCCCGCGCCTTATCTTTCAAAGAGATCGCGTCTGTGAGTTCATAAAGAGAACGCTGCTTGGCAGCTAGCACCATCGTTTCCACATCGCCCAGCGTCACGCGGCGCTTTTCGCCCACGTAAAGCACAAGCTTTTCAAACTCGCTGGCAATCAGCATCATGTCCGCGCCCAATGCGTCAGATAACTCACGCGCGGCATCCGGCTCAAAGCGCACTGCGATCTTCTCTGCCTCTTCTGTCAGCCAGCGAATCGCATCGGACTCATCCGCCCGCGCCAACTCAACCATGCCGCAATACTCCCCAATCGTCTCGCGGATGCGTTCATAGCGATTCTTGTCCTCATAATCCATGCGGCGCAGGTCGGATGGAATACGAATGTGATCCGCTACAAACAAGAGCAGGGCTTGAGGATTGGGAGAGCGAAAGTAATTTTGCAGTGCTGCAAACTCATCCTTTTTCGCACCGCGACCATAGAGCACTTTCAAATTGCGGACGAACAAAACCTGAAAGGGCGCCATGAGTGACGGCGTCTGCGCGCGATCGATCGCTTCAAAGATGTTGGTCTCTGCAAGATCGAGATCCGAGAGGCAAAAGTCGCGCATATCGCGTGGGACAAATGCCTGCAATACGGCGCGACGGCAGCGCTCATACAGGAAAATTTCGTCGCCAACGAGGATATATCCGGGCTTTAGCAAAGACGCGTCGTTGGCGGCTGCGCGAATCTCCGCGACAAAGCGCTCCGTGGATGCAAAACCTGCGCCCCAGCGTGCCGCGCTCATCTGTACTCCCGGAATGGCAGCGATTTTCGCATCTTGTTAGAAGGACTCCAGAATATCGCTCACAAGGGATTGCGCAAAGTCTTTCGAGAGCCGATGAATCGCGGCAGGATCCTCTTGTATAAAGCTGGGGAGGTCCGCCGTCGTCTCATACTGCTGCCGGAAAATGTAACCCTGGTTCTGATAAAGAACCCTGCTGTTGCGGTCCGTCAGCACCACCTTGGCCCTTACGGTGACCAGGAAGCTGGAGGATTGGCCCGTCGTCGAATTGTATGTAAGCGGAGTAACGATCTCCGAAAGCACCGTTCCCCTTAGCGTCGCGTCCGCTTCACCGGAAGCATTGGTGGTGACCACGTGGAGCGACGTCCGGCTGGTAAGTTCGCGGATCACTGCATCCGTCATGGCCACTTCTGTGTGAAAGGACTGGGCCTGCGTTTGAAATATCGGCACGTCCAGCGTTTGCACCGTCGAAGGCAGGTGCACAGCTGAACCAGCCTTGTGGTATCCGCAACCGCCGAGACAGACGAGCGCAGCAAGAACAATGAGGCGAACCGGGGGCATCCTGCTTTCTATTCTCGCAGAACTAGAGAGGTGGAACGAGTTTGTTTCGATGGCCTTCTGCGGAGAGAACCAGTTGATGAGCCAGGTCCGAGAAAGTCAGCGAGCGGTCAGCATGCGACGCAAACTCCCCCACAAATTGCATCCAGCCAAGCGTTACCTCTTCGTTATAGCTTGAGCCGACGCCATTCTCCGCCAGCAGCGCCTTCAGGCCGTTGCGCATGCGCTCCAAGGCTTCCTCCGGCGGATAGTGCAGAACGTACCATAGTGCGATCTCGAGATGCTGGGTGTGGTGCATCTCCGCAATCGGTAACGTGCATTGCTCAAAGCGCTCGATAAGGTCCATGGCACCGTCCACGGCAATAGTACGCAAAAAAGAAAAGAGGCGACTCGTTTGAGTCGCCTCTTTTGTGTAGGTCTGAGTAACTACGCTGGTGACGGACTGCCTTCCGGAAATCCCGGGGAGCGTCCTGCATCCGGCTTGAGGACCTGCTGAACATCGCCGGTGGGGCTGCCTGGACCGTCAATCTTGAGCGGCGGCAGTTCCTTACCTTCAATGATCATGCGAATCTCGTTTCCATCCAGCGTCTCGCGCTCCAGCAAAGCGGCTGCCATGCGATGCATGATGTCCTGCCGGGAGTCGAGAATACCGTACGCGGAACGATAGGCCTCATCCACGAGGGACTTCACTTCGGCATCAATCTGGCGGGCAGTTTCCTCAGAGAAATCGCGATGCTGTGCGATCTCGCGTCCAAGGAAAATCTGCTCTTCCTTTTTGCCGAATGTGAGCGGACCCAGGCGGCTCATGCCGTATTCACAAACCATCTTGCGAGACATCTCCGTGGCGCGCTCAATGTCGTTGCCAGCACCGGTCGTCATCTGCTTGAGGAAGATTTCTTCCGCAATGCGTCCGCCCATCAGGATGGCAAGCTGCGTCTCAAGATAATCTTTGGTGACGGTGTGCTTGTCGTCTTCAGGCAGCTGCATAGTGACGCCAAGAGCCATTCCACGCGGAATGATAGTGACCTTGTGCAGCGGATCCGCATGGTCGCGAACGCAGGCAACCAGTGCGTGCCCGGCTTCGTGATAGGCGGTTACCCGCTTCTCTTCGTCGGTCAGCAACATGGACTTGCGCTCGGCACCCATCAGGACCTTGTCCTTAGCTGTCTCGAAGTCGATCATGAAGACCGACTTGCGATTCATGCGGGCAGCATTCAATGCCGCCTCGTTCACCATGTTGGCAAGATCTGCGCCGGAGAAACCCGGGGTTCCGCGAGCCAGCACGCGAAGGTCGACATCTTCCGAAAGAGGAACCTTCTTGGCGTGAACGCGAAGAACTTCCTCGCGGCCACGAACATCAGGGCGGCCCACCACGACGCGACGATCAAAGCGGCCCGGACGCAGAAGCGCGGGGTCGAGAACGTCGGGACGGTTGGTTGCAGCCACCAGGATGACGCCATCGTTGGATTCAAATCCATCCATCTCGACGAGCAACTGATTCAGGGTCTGCTCGCGCTCATCGTGTCCACCGCCGAGACCAGCGCCGCGATGGCGACCGACCGCATCGATTTCGTCGATAAAGATGATGCATGGAGCATTCTTCTTGCCCTGTTCGAACAGATCGCGAACGCGGCTTGCGCCAACGCCGACGAACATTTCCACGAAGTCAGAGCCAGAAATGGAGAAGAAGGGCACATTGGCTTCGCCGGCGACTGCGCGGGCGAGCAACGTTTTGCCAGTTCCCGGAGGTCCGACGAGCAGGACACCCTTGGGAATACGGCCGCCAAGCTTCTGGAACTTCTGGGCCTCGCGAAGGAACTCGATGATCTCCTTCAGCTCTTCCTTGGCCTCGTCTACGCCGGCCACGTCCTTGAACGTGACTTTCTTCTGCTGCATGGAGAGCAGGCGCGCGCGGCTCTTGCCGAACGACAGCGCCTTGTTTCCACCGCTTTGCATCTGCCGGAGCATGAAGAACCACAGCAATCCCAGAACAAGGATCGGCGAGAACTGGATAAGGATATTTACCCAGCCATTCCCGGATGTGTCCTTGATGGTCGTGTTGACCTTGTTGTCCTGGAGAATTTTGTACATGTCCGGATAATTTGCCGGGACAGTGGTGTGGAACTGCTCCTTGGCATCGTTCTTGTAGTGACCATGGACTTCACTGTTGACCACAGTGACGTCGTTTACCTGTCCTGCCTGGGACTCGGTGAGGAACTGCGAGAACGTCACTTCTTTGTCTTTACCCATGCCGGTGTTCTTCTGGACGACGCTCCAGAGCAACACCAGACAGGCCAAAATGATGACCCAGAAGATAATCGTCTTGACCGTTGAATTCACTAAGAACCCTCTTTTCTCTTAAAACCAACTGCTTTGGGGATGGTGTCCGCTCTGCCCGGAAACCGGGTGGGGAGGCTAACCATTCATCCGCAATGCAGTATTAGACGACAAGAGTTGCCACTAAGTATCAGAAAGAACCTTGTCTATTTTGCCGCCGCAAAGTGACGGCTGACGACCGAGGTGAATCCTGTGTTGACTAATTCTAACCTGCGCGACAGTGAATAATCCTACAACTCCCGGGCGGTGCCACTACTACTTCCCGTCTCGAGTCTAAAATTGACCGGATGGGATTTAATTACAACAGTTTACGGAACTAATCAAACTGGATTCGCAGTAGCTGCCTCGACAATGATTTTCAGGCCTGCACCCTCTGCCATCTCTGACTCCAGTTCCACGCCCTGCATCCAGACGATTTCGCCCTTCCACTCCACCACCGGCCAGGACTGCCTTTCAGGGGTGGCGACGTGCAATCGTTCGAATACCTCCTTGATGCGCTTGGGCCCGCGAGAGTGCCGCAATCGCACTCGATCTCCCGCTCGCGGTACACGGATTACGGCAGAAACACTGTCGGAAAGCTGGTGGCACGTGGAGCGAAACAGTAACCCGAACCGCTCCGCCATTGCCTCCCCTGGGACTGCAAGTGTGTACGAGGGGAAATCCGAAGTTGTTCCTTCACAAACTGACAGACGCAGTTCACGCGCAGAACGCTCTGCCCTTACTCCGTTTGGCATGTCAAAACGGGTGGGTGCCTCCCCTGTCCCGAATCCGCACATATTGAACAGAACTTCTGTGTGTTCGAATCCAATTGTTGCCCCGAGCTTGCCAACCGCCGCCCGCAGCACGCGGCGACGCTTGGCAGGATGAAGAGAACGCAGTCGCTCGATCTCAATGGAGAGCGAGAACTCGCCCGGCAGTGTGCTGCTGGATCGCCCTCCACCGCGAACCGGCTTGCCCGGCAGCAAAATCATCGGGAGAAGATCCGCCAACTCCGCCTGCCAATACGCCTCCTCATCCCGAGCCGTCGCCGAGAGATTCGCCAGATTCTCCCGGAGGCGCGGATTGTATTCCAGCAGTGCTGGAAGTAATTGATGGCGAATACGGTTACGGGTGAAATTCTCATCCATATTTGAGCTATCGTCGCGCCAGCCCTGTTGACGCTCCTTAAGAAATGCTTCTACGTCCGACCGGTGGGTCGCCAAAAGTGGTCGAATAATTCTTCCTTTTTCGCCCGACTTGAGAACGGGATGAATAGCGCCCAATCCTTCTGTCCAAGCCCCTCGTAACAGCTTTATGAGTACCGTCTCCGCCTGGTCGTCCAGGGTGTGAGCGGTGGCAACGGCATCCACCTGCCCTGTCATGAGAGAAGCAAAGAAGGCATACCGGAGCTCCCGTGCTGTCTCTTCAATCCCACGTTTCGAGGCTCTCGCCGACTCGAATACATCGCAGCGAAGGCAGTGGAATTGCATATCGTGGGCATGCGCGAGTTTTCTGACAAATTCTTCGTCAGCGTCCGATTCCTCCGCACGCAGGCCGTGATTCACGTGGGCAACGGAGAGCACCAGGCCATGCTGGGGGGCTCGCTCCAGCAGTGCCAAAAGGAGTGCGACGGAATCGGCCCCTCCGGAAACCGCGACAGCGACACGCATCCCAGGGTGGAAAAGGCTCATGTCCAGCGGAATTACGGCGGTGTTGGGCATCGGTTCCATCCTAAAGTGAAATGACCCTCTCTGCAGAGGGGCCCGTCTGCAGTGGTATCAGGCCGCGCCGTGGCCAAGGGACCACTTCCTCCCGTTTCCGCGTTGGCTGCCTTATACTTGCGATGGCTTCGGGAAGGTGGAGGGAGCAAATGCATACCAGGGCAGCGACGGTGGCCGACGCAGCAGTCATTACGCACCACCGGCGGCGGATGTTTGTGGACGCGGGCCGTAAGGACGACAACTATCTCGCCCTCATGTCTCAGAATTTTGAGCCGTGGGTAGAGCGCATGATGGAACAGGAAAAATACTTTGGCTGGCTCACCCTTGACGGCGACAAAGTAATAGCCGGAGCCGGCTTGCTGATCCTGGATTGGGCTCCGCACCCGCTGGATCCCTGGCAGTGCTACCGTGGCTATCTGCTGAACGTGTATGTTGAGCCCGAGTACCGTCGGCGTAAGCTGGCTAGTCACCTGGTTGAGATGGCGCTGGCCGAAGCGCGTAGCCGAAAGATCCGAGTGGTCGCACTGCATTCGACTGCCGATGCTCGTCCTATGTATGAGAGCAACGGCTTCCGCATGACGAACGAGATGTTTTACATCGATCCCATAGAAGAGTAGGGCCCAATTTCGAACCATGCCGATGCCATAATCCTCGCGCCGCAGATTTGAGATTTGCCACGCAGTCACAGGGGACTTGTGGGCTGTCCTGTATACTCCAATTTTTATGCGTGTATTCGTCATATTACCGGCTGCAGGGATCGGCACTCGCATGGCGGCGGCGCACAATGCGCCCTCGGCGCCCAAGCAATTTCTTGAACTCAATGGCATTCCAATTCTGGTTCACGCGCTGCTGGCCTTTGCGGCAGTCACTAAGGTAAACGCCATCTACGTCGCTGTTCGCAAGACGGAAATGGAACGTCTGCAACAGCAGTTGGACGATTATGGATTTGCGGGCAAAGTTCATGTCGTGGAGGGTGGAGACACCCGGCAGGACTCTGTCAGCCATGCGCTTCACGCATTGGACAGCGCGGACGACGACATCGTGCTGGTGCACGATTCCGTTCGCCCCTTGATTGAGCCTGCAATCATCGAGCGCACGATTGAAGCGGTCGAAAAGCACGGCGCGGCGATCGTGGGTGTACCGGCGGTAGATACGATCAAGCAGGTTGAGCGCGTCGCCGACGGTGCCATTATTTCAAGCACGATTCCGCGCGAACGCATCGTTCAGGCGCAGACCCCTCAGGGGTTCCGTTGCGGGCTGCTGAAAAGGGCTTTCACTGAGGCGGAAGCCGATGGCTTTCTGGGAACCGACGAGGCTTCGCTGGTGGAGCGCTCAGGCGCAAATGTTTTTGTCGTAATGGGCTCGCCAACAAATATTAAGATCACCCAACCATCGGACCTTGAGTTGGCAGAGTTCTACCTGAAAACACGGTTGTCGCGACAGACGGCTCTGACCCGGGAAAAGGGCTGAACCCCAGCGGCCACGTGTTTCGTTGGCATAGAGAGATTTAACTATGAGTATGAGAATTGGGTACGGCTGGGACTCGCATGCATTCAAGTCTGGCGTCCCCCTGCGCATTGGCGGGCTGGCGATTGAGCATTCAGAAGGACTCGCCGGCCACTCCGACGGCGATGTCCTGTTGCACGCGATTACGGATGCTCTGCTCGGAGCCGTGTCAGCGGGCGACATCGGCAGTTTCTTCCCTCCGGGCGATCCTCGCTGGAAAGATGCCGACTCCTCCATTTTTCTCAACCTTGCGCTCGAGGAAATTCAGAATGCCGGCTACAGCATCATCAACGTAGATACGACACTGGTGCTCGCTGCTCCGAAAATCTCGCCTATCGCAGGAGAAATGCGGGAGAGGCTTGCCGAACTTCTCGATCTGGATCCATCGGTCGTGAGCATAAAGGCAAAGACGCCCGAAGGATTGAACCAGGACCACGTAGCGCAGGCCCATGCCGTCGTTCTGCTGGAGAAGGTTGAAGATCCGCACAAGCTGAAGAGCATGAGCGCGGTTATTGAGAGCCATAAGCAGCTCGAAGACGTAGTAGAAAATCTCTTGAGCCAGGTGCACGGCGTAAAGCCGCGCACCCGGACTATCACCCCGGCTTTTGACACGGAAGACTTTACCTGACATTCCGCCGGGGATTTGTGAGCTAAAAACAGCGAACATCTGTCCGGCAAACAAGGAAACACCTTGAAGAGAAAGTCGGCAGCCATAACGACTGCCCTGTCCGTGGTGTCGCTGGTTATAGCTGGAGTCGCGCCCATTGCGGCGCAGGATAAGCAAGTCTGGCTTACGCCCGCGGAACAAACCGACTACCGCACCACGCCTGATTCCAGCCAGACGATGGCCTATCTGGGACGCATCGCCCAGGCAGCGCCAAAGCAAGTGCGCATTGAAACTTTCGGCAAGACCGGCGAAGGCCGCGATCTCTACATCGTGATCGCTTCCGAAGATGGTGTGTTCGATCCGGCAAAGCTGCACGCGGCCAAGCGGCCAATCGTGCTGGTGCAGAATTCCATCCATGCCGGCGAAATGGACGGTAAAGACGCATGCCTCGCCTTATTGCGCGACATGGTGATCACACGTTCCCAGGCGGAGTTGCTCGACCGCGCCGTCTTCGTCTTTATTCCCATCTACAACGCGGATGGGCACGAGCGCCGTTCGAAATTCAACCGTATAAATCAGAACGGCCCTGAAGAAATGGGATGGCGGGCGAATGGATCGAATCTCAACCTGAACCGCGACTACATGAAGGCGGCCGCTCCGGAGACGCGTGCGTTCCTCTCCATGTTTCATCACTGGCTGCCGGATTTCTTCGTCGACGATCACGTAACCGACGGGGCAGACTTCCAATACGACGTGACCTTCACGATCGACGGCGGTCCGGACGTTGCCCCGGGCACAGCGAAATGGGTCAACGAAACTGTAAATCCGTATCTGGAAAAAGTTGTGAACGATGCCGGCCACGTAGCTACGTCAAACTACATCACCCTGAACGACGACACAGATCCGGCGCTGGGACTGGGCTTTAACGACAACCCGCCGCGCTTCTCGACTGGCTACGTCATCCTGGAAAATCGTCCAGGCATGCTGGTGGAGTTGCACATGCTGAAAGATTACAAAACGCGCGTAACTGGAAATTACGAGCTACTTCGCGGACTGATGCAGATTGTGAATCGCGACGCCGATCAATTGATTGCGCTGAACGAAAAGGGCGACGAAGAGGCGGCTCGCCTGGGAGCGCACCCCCTGGGCAACGTGCCCTTCCCTCTCGCCCTTGGCTGGAGTGGGGAGACGACTCCGTTTTTGTTTCGAGGATATAAAGCCAGTCGCAAGCTCAGCGAGGTTTCTGGCGCAATGTGGGTAGAGTATTCGCGCGAGCCATGGAATGTTTCGATCCCTCTACAGACAGGAGCCAAGGTGATCGCGTCCACGGTTCCTCCCGCGGCCTACATCGTGCCCGCCCAGTGGACACAGGTAATTGATGTACTCCAGGCGCACCAGGTAGAGATGGAGCGAACCACCGCGACCGTGGACCGGGACTGTGGAAACGTATCGTTGCAGCGCGATGGAATGGCAGACACCGCCTTTTGAGGGAAAGCATCCCATTTTTGCAGGGGAAGGCTCGCACGGAAAGCCGGGTAAGTTCGGGCAATGCACGCTCGTCACCGATACTGTTACATATCCTGCTGGATCCGCCGTCGTTCGTTTGAATCAGCGCCTGTCGAAGGTGGCAATTCAATGGCTGGAGCCTCAGGGGCCGGACTCCGCACTGGCATGGGGATTTTTTGATTCCATCTTCGAACAGAAGGAATACGGCGAGGCTTACGTGCTGGAGAAACTGGCGCGCGAAATGATGGCAAAGGATCCCAAGCTGAAGGCGGAGTTTGAGCGCAAAGTACAGACCGATCCGCGATTCGCCGCCAACCCCGCCGCAAGATTGGAGTTCTTCTACGACCGCTCTCCCTGGGCCGACGCGCACCTCGGGCTTTATCCCGTAGGACGGCTGACGAAGTTAGATCCTCTCCCAATCAAGTAGCGCAATTCAGTTGCGCGAGGCAGGTCCTTCTTCTAATCTGGCGGCGATATTAGAAAGGGGAAAAGATGGATCCGTCATCACCGCACGTCAATCCTGCTGCACTCATGGCATTTCTGGTGCCGTTCTTTCTCGTCGTGACAGCAATTGTCCTTATTCCTTACTGGGTAATTTTTCGTAAGGCTGGCTTCACGCCCTGGCTCTCCCTGCTGATGTTTGTGCCGCTAGGAAACATCATCATGTTGTACGTGCTGGCGTTTTCGCAATGGAAGGTGGTCCCGGCTCCAACAATGCAATACCCGGGCTACCCTCCTGTGCAACCACCGCGTTAAGCTAGCATCGTGCGATGAGTTCGGGAGTGAAATTTCCCAGTTGCGGACTTTTCACGACGGACCTTGGTATCGGTTATGGCGACTCATTTGGAATCCGTGGAGACTGAGACAACTCAATCCAGTTTCTGGAATAGCGGCCTCGGTTTTGCAGCAATCATCGCTGGGCTGAGGCTGCTGCTGTATCTGTGGATCGCGCCTCGATACGGCTACTTCCGCGACGAGTTGTACTACATTGATTGCGGAAAACATCCGGCGTGGGGTTACGTGGATCAGCCGCCGATGATTGCGTGGATGGCGTGGCTGGTCGAGCACACAATTGGCACTTCCCTGCATGCGCTGCGGTTGCTGCCGGCTCTTGCTGGAGCCGGAACAATATTCTTCACGGGGTGGCTGGCAAAAGAATTCGGCGGTTGCAAGCGGTCAGTGTTGCTCGCCTCCCTCGCGGCGTTCTTCACGCCGATTTACCTGGCGATGTCGCATTGGTTCTCAATGAATGCCTTCGACGCCCTGTTTTGGATGGCCGCTGCGACGGTTGTGATCCGCGTTGCCAAGTCAGGAAACGAAAAGAATTGGGTATGGTTCGGCACTCTTGTCGGCATCGCGCTGCTCAACAAATATGGCGTTGCGTTTTTCACTATCGGTTTGGTCACGGGAGTTCTTCTCACATCGATGCGCCGCGCGCTCCTCAGTAAATGGCTTTGGATTGGGGCGGCCATCGGCGCACTCATCGCACTGCCTAATTTTCTTTGGCAGTGGAATCGCCAGTTCCCATTTCTCCAGTTGATGCATGCTGTCCGCGCGAGCGGGCGGGACACCTGGGCCGGGATTCCATGGTTCCTCGGCCAGCAGGCGCAGATTATCCATCCGTTGAACGTGGTGCTTGTGGTGGGTGCGCTCATTTTCTGGTTCGGTCCGATGGGCAAGCGTTTTCGAGCTCTGGGATGGGCATTCGTCATAACCTTTCTGATTTTGATGGCAATGCACGCCAAGAACTATTACCTGGGGCCGATGTACCCCATGGTCTTGGCTGCAGGCGCAGTGTGGTTGTGTTCGCTGATGCCGCGATGGATCGTGCCGGCCTTCACGACGATTCTTATTTTTACTGGAGTTCTTCTTTCTCCGCTAGCACTTCCAGTACTGACGGTCCAACAGTATTTGGATTACACGCAGGACCGTTGGATTGGCTCCTCCGAAATTCGAGAACAATCGTCCCGGCACGCTGCCGCAACTCTATGCAGACATGTTTGGCTGGGAACCAATGGCGCAGAAAGTAGCGGCATACTACAACTCATTACCGGCCAACGAGCGCGCTCGTACTGGCATCTTCGCCAACGATTATGGCGAGGCAGGTGCGATCGATTTCTTCGGACCGCGTTATGGGCTGCCACCCGCAATCAGCGGTCACCAGAATTACTGGTTTTGGGGACCGCATGGCTATACAGGCGAGAGCCTGATCGTGCTCGGCGACAACGAAGAGACCTTAAAACGTGAATGCGATTCCGTTACCCAGATCGCGATGCTCGATGACAAATATGCGCGGCGGGATGAACTCGGCCCTGTCTTCCACTGTCGCAGCTTGAAGTGGAACCTGACCGAAATGTGGCCGCGACTAAAGAAGTGGAATTAACTGCGCATCCGGCGCCCGCACAGGAGATCAATTCAATCCTCGCCCATACCCCAGCTATTGACTACTGTTTCCGTAGCGAAGCGCCGTCTCCGCGCTCGCAGCCTCGGTTTACACGCGCATAAGAGATGCTCTAGCATCGAATTGACTCCGAAAGAAAATGGCTGACCACATCAAAACTCCCCGAGTTCGATTTGCGCCTTCTCCCACAGGCTACCTGCACGTTGGCGGCGCGCGCACCGCTCTATTTAACTGGCTCTTCGCCCGTCACACTGGCGGCACACTCATCCTCCGTATTGAGGATACCGACTTTGAGCGTTCGTCCGAAGAAATGGTCGAAGGCATTCTGGTGGGCATGCGATGGCTCGGACTCGATTGGGATGAGGGACCGTTTTATCAGTCACAGCGACTGCCGCTCTACACCGAGACAGCGCAAAAGCTGCTGGCGAGCGGCCATGCCTACTACTGTTTCTGCACCAAGGAAGAATTGGAGCAACGTCGTGCCGAGGCAACTGCCGCGGGTCATCCACCCATGTACGATGGCCGCTGCCGCACCATAGCCCATGACGAAGCGTTGCGCCGCAAGAATTCCGGGGATGCATGCGCTGTTCGTTTTGCTGTTCCGCAAGGCGGTAGCACCAGCTTCGACGATGCAGTTGTTGGCAAAATCGAATTTCAGAATTCCGAATTGGAAGACTTCGTTCTTTTGCGGTCTGACGGCATCCCTACATACCATCTCAGTGTTGTGGCAGATGATATCGACATGCGGCTCACCCATATTATTCGCGGGGCCGATCACATCTCGAACACGCCAAAACAAGTACTGCAATACCAGGCGTTGGGGGCCGAATTGCCGGTTTTTGCGCACGTGCCATTGATCCTCGGGCCCGACAAAACACGCCTCTCCAAGAGACACGGCGCAACCAGCGTCATCTCCTACAAGGACCTTGGCATTGTGCCGGAAGCGTTTCGCAATTTTCTCTCTTTGCTGGGATGGTCGCCCGGTGCGGCCGGCAAAGATGCCGACGGCAAGGATCGCGAAATCTTTCCGCAGGATGAGTTGATCAAGCTGTTTTCGTTGGACGGAATCTCGAAATCTAACGCTGTCTTCGACAATGACAAACTCGCCTGGTTCAACACCGAATACATTCGCTCCTATCCTGTGGAGAAGTTACTTCCCCTGATCCGCGAAGAGTGGGATAAGGCGGGCTTCACGCCAAATCGCACAGACGAAGAAATCGCATCCACGATTGACCTTCTCAAGCCGCGAGCCAGAAATCTCAAGGACTTTGCCTTCGCATTCAAGGCCTACTTCAGCGATGAATTTGAATTCGACGGCGCGGCAGTAACCAAGTTTTTCAAGGAAGATACGCTGCGTGGAATGCTCGTCGAGCTTGCTTCGCGGTACGAAGCCGCAAACGACTTCACCGAGGCTTCCACCGAACAGATACTGCGAGCTTTTGCTGAAGAGAAAGGCGTAAAGGCCGGAGCCTTGATCAACGGCTCCCGAGTAGCGCTCACCGGCCAGGGCGTGGCTCCAAGCTTATTCGCGGTGATGGTGGCTCTGGGCAAGGGTCGAGTGGTTACGAGGCTGAAAGCTGCTGGACAGATTGTTCTGGCTTAATTACTTCGCGAGAATATTCAGCGCAACCGGGATCGTCTTTGGGGGATAGCAGGAATTGCTGTCGCAGGCCTGGTAGCGAAGCCCCGCTTCCAGCAGGTGCTGCCCTGCCTGGGCGGTAATCATCGCCTTCAGAATGAATTCGCCGGCATAGACACTCAGCTTCTCGGTCGGCGAGAACGAAAAGCTGTAGTCCCCTCCAGCCGGAAATTCTACCGCGCTCACATTGACTCCGGGCCGCTCCGCGACGATCAAGTTGGTGGGGATCAGCAATTTTGAGTGCGGCGCATGCGAGTTGATGTGCATACCCTCCGCCACACGAAAATGCAATTCAACCGGAATCGCCCTCTTCGCGGCGATCGTGACCTGTTCCGGAAAGAGGTAACGCACCGAATCACTACCGCGAGCACTGGACTGCGACGGCTTATCCGCTGCGGGGAACTGCGCATGCGCGACGACCGTCAACGTCGAAGAACAATGCTGCGGCAATGGAGTTGCGAAACTTCATCTACTTGCCACCGCCCAATGCCTTGCGAATATCCGCTTCAATTTCGTCGCGCGGAACCAGTCCGACCGTTTGCGCCACAACCGTTCCCTGCCGATCGATGAAGAATGAAGTGGGCAGAGAATCGACTCCGCCGTAGGGGTGGCTGATAGCTTCGCCGTCGATCAAAACTGGATACGTCATTTTCTGCTGCTCAACGAATTTGGCGATTTCAGCCTTCTGCTGAAAGAGTTGCGCCTTGTCGTCCTTGTCCAGATCGTCGCTGGAAACGCCAATGATCTCAAATCCCTGTCCGGCGTACTGCTCGCGCAACTTCAGGAACCAGGGAATCTCCACCTTGCACGGCGCGCACCAGGTAGCCCAGAAGTTGAGCAGGACTGCCTTGCCCTTATAGTCCGCCAGCGACACCTTCTTCCCGGTAAGGTCAGGCAGCGTGAATTCCGGTGCCATTTTCCCTTGCAGAGGAGAAACGTATGCGTTTTCCGCCTCGGGCTCCAGAGCTACGTGCTGAGCTTGGATTCGTGCGGCCTGCTGACGGCGGCTTTCGAAGTTTGCCCATCCGGCCCAGAACATGAGGGCGAGCGAGGCAAGAATCAGTAACAGTACGAGATGATTGCGCTTCACCGAAGAATCAGACCTTCCTTGTTTCTAGGTGTGGCATGCCGCTTGCACTTTGGGGAAAGCGGTCCTTTCACCATTCTAATTGAGTACGCGCAAGGCTGGCAGAACGGGGAAGAAACCGTCGCTCTGATACCATCAAATGCTTTGAGGACCAACAGTGAGCAAGGCATGACGGAACACACTCCCGCATCGCTCGTACGCACAGAAGCTGAAGCCCTGCTGGCATTGGCGAATCGGCTTGAAGGGCCGATGGCGGCCGACTTTGACCGCGCGGTGGAGTTGCTCCTCCAGTGCGGAGAAGATCGAGGCCGCGTTGTTGTCACGGGGATGGGCAAGAGCGGCATCGTGGCGCAAAAAATTGCTGCAACGCTTAGTTCCACCGGATCTCCAGCGCTTTTTCTGCATCCGGCGGAGGCACTCCATGGCGACCTCGGAGTTCTTATGCCAGGAGATGTAGTGATTGCTCTCTCCGCCAGTGGAGAGACGGAGGAGATTCTTCGTCTCCTCGCAACTCTCAAACGCCTAGGCGATGCGCTAATCAGCTTCTGTTGCAATACAGCATCCACCCTGGGGCAGGCCAGCGATGTGGCTCTTGACTGCTCAGTTGAAAAGGAAGCCTGCGGTCTTGGCCTGGCTCCTACCGCGTCCACCACCGCAATGCTGGCGCTCGGGGATGCGCTGGCAATTGCCGTCTCCCTCAAGAAAGGCTTTCAGACCGAAGACTTTGCCGACCTGCATCCCGGCGGAAAGCTGGGCAAGAAGTTGGCGCGCGTGCGGCAACTAATGCACGCTGGCGAAGATATACCCCGCGTCGAGCGATCCACTCCCATGTCCGAAGTGATTTATGAAATGTCGCGCAAGGGCTTGGGGCTGGCAACGGTGCAGGAGGGAGCAAAGCTGGTCGGAGTAATCAGTGACGGCGACCTTCGGCGACTGCTTGAGCGAGAAGGGCCAGGAGCTCTTCAGAAATCCGCCGGCGAAGCCATGAACTCTACTCCGAAGACCATCGCGCCGGAAGAGCTGGCAGTGCGCGCTCTAAGCGTAATGGAAGGCAAAAAGATCACCGCGCTGGTCGTGGTGGATGCCGAAGCAACCGTGAAAGGCGTACTTCATCTGCACGATTTGTGGGGCACCGAGTTGATGTAGGCCAACGAAGCTGTTCCGCGCTAAAATCCAGCTTCCGCGTCAGCGATATTCGGCTTAATTGTGATCAGCGTATCCACATGTGTCAGCGTAAACAGCGCCATCACGCGCTCGCTGACTCCGGTGACAACCATCTTTCTGCCTCCCTTTTGGCTAGAGACATAGAAGTTAATGATCGCGCCCATCCCGGCTGAGTCGATATAGTCAACTCCGGAAAGATCGATCACACTGAAGGGCATAGGATCCTTCCGCAATTCATCCTGAAAAGCAAAGACATGCTGAAGGGTGAGAGGACCTGTGACCTTGACGATTCGGATATCGGCGCGGGAGCCGGGCTGAGAGCTGAGATTGAACGGTTCTTGTGAAAGCATACGAAGCCAAGTGTATGAAAAAGCGACCATCCCCGGGTTACATTTCTGTAAATGTCTCGGAGAATGAAAGGCTGGCCACGAGAGATACCGCATTAAAGCTTGCTCGTCCTTCCATCTAAATGTCTGCTTTTTTCTGCCCTGCATTTCGCGCTAAGTCCATTTGTCTCCAATGGGAAAGGCGCTATCGGCCCCTAGCATTTAGAATGAAATCTTTGCTGAATCACTGATGTCGTCCGGACCGCGGCTCTGCCGTCTGGCGGGCGGGAAGGCTTACTGAAAGCATGCAACGCTGGTCAAAAGTTTTCATACCTACGCTTCGCGAAGCACCTGCAGACGCCGAAGTCGCCAGTCACAAGTTCCTTCTCCGTGCCGGATACGTCCGTCAACTGGGCGCAGGAATCTACTCCTACCTGTTCCTCGGTCAGCGATCCATTAACAAAATCGTGGGCATTGTTCGCGAAGAGATGGACAAAATCGGGCAGGAATTCCTGTTGCCTGCTCTGAATCCGCGTGAAATTTGGGAAGCGAGCGGCCGTTGGGCGGGCATGGGCGACAACATGTTCCGCCTGAAGGATCGCAAGGGCGCTGACCTGTGTCTTGGCATGACCCATGAAGAGGTGATGACCGACATCGCCCGCAAAGAACTGCGCAGCTACAAGCAGCTTCCCCAGATCTGGTATCAGATTCAGACCAAGTTTCGCGATGAACCACGTCCGAAGTCGGGGCTGCTGCGGGTACGGCAGTTCATCATGAAGGACGCGTATTCCTTCGACATCGACAAGGCCGGCCTCGACCGGAGCTTTGACCTGCACGACGCGACCTACCGGCGGATCTTCGAGCGCTGCGGGTTGCCCTTTGTGGCGGTCGAGGCGGATTCCGGCGCCATGGGCGGCTCACAATCACAGGAATTCATGGTCTATACAGAAGCGGGTGAGGATCTCATCGCGAGCTGCTCCAAGTGCGACTATGCAGCCAACATGGAGAAGGCGACTTCTCAGCTTTCGCCAGTCGAGGACCTGCCGGTGAGCGGCGATGGAAAGCCTGAGTTGGTTCATACTCCCGGGCAAAAGACGATTGAAGACGTGGCGGCATTCCTCAAAGTGGAACAAGCTCAACAGATGAAGACAATGGCCTACATGGCGGAATATCGCGCCGTGAACAAGGGAGATTCGCCCAAACTCGTGCCGGTCGTAGTCTTTCTCCGCGGCGACCACCAGGTAAACGAGGCAAAGTTGAACGCGCAAGTCGTAGCCTCAGAGTTGCGTCCCATGCACGACGAGGAGATTCGCCAGACCTTCGGGTCTGCCGCCGGGTACCTGGGGCCCATCGGATTGAAGGCTGCAGCGAATCTCGCGGGCGAGGGCGTCACGGTGATCCTTGATTCAGCGCTCGTCGGCCGGACCAACCTGGTTGCCGGGGCGAATCAAGAGGAGTACCACCTCCGCAATGTAACCCCGGGACAGGATTTCACGCCTACTCTTACCGCAGACGTGCGCAACGCCGCGGAAGGAGAAGGCTGCCCGAAGTGCGGCACCCCGCTCAAGGTGGCCAAGGCCGTGGAGGTTGGGCACATTTTCAAGCTCGGGTACAAGTACTCCGAGAGCATGGGCGCAAACGTGCTCGATTCCAACGGCAAGGAAGTCGCTCTGATCATGGGCAGCTACGGCATTGGAATCGAACGGATCCTCACGGCAGCAGTGGAGCAGTTCCACGACGCCAACGGATTTTGGCTGCCAGCTTCAATTGCTCCTTTCGACGTGGTGGTAACGGTGACCAATACCACAGACGCAAAGCTGGTTGAAGCAGGAGAGAAGATTGCGGCAGACCTGGAAGCAGCGGGACTGGACGTACTGTTGGATGATCGTGACGAACGTGCCGGAGTAAAGTTCAAGGATGCTGACCTTGTCGGAATTCCCTTCCGAGTGAATGTCGGCAAGAAAGCAGCCGAAGGAAAAGTTGAAGTGGTTACGCGCGCGACCGCCAGCAGCCAGGATGTGAACTTTGGCGATGTCGTAGGCGTAATCAAATCCATCGCCGGATAGGGCCTGGTTCGCATCCAACTAACACGGCTCATTCCTGTGCTCTCGCCAATTTCCAGCGGGAGGTTGATGAAGATAGGAAGGCAAAGGGTATCGCTTGGCAGTAAAGATCAAACTTGGACGACCGACAACCTCTATTCGTGACATCTTCGCGAATGCGCGGGTTAAGCGATTCCTCCGTTATGCTCTGGCGGGCGCTGCGCTCGTTGTTCTCTTCTTCATGGGGATTGCCTCTTACTATTACCACCGGTACGAGCTGGTTGTGGACAAGCGCCTCACTCAGCCGCTGTTCGCAAATACCGCAAAAATCTACGCCGCTCCACGAGAGGTTCGTGTAGGGCAGAAGCTGACCGTCAACGGAGTAGCCCAGGAACTTCGGCAGGCTGGGTACACTGACACCACGGAAACCCACGCCTCTGCCATGGGGACCTTCCAGGAGAGGCCGGGTAGTATCTATATCCATCCCGGGCCAGAGTCGTATCACACGCAGGATGGGGCCACCATCAACTTCTCGCCGAGTGGCCTGGTCACGAGCATTTCGGGGGACCAGAATCAGTCTCTCGCAGCCTATGAACTTGAACCGCTTTTGATCACGGGCCTGTCGGAAGACGTGAATCGGACCAAAAGACGGCTCATAACATACGACGAAATTCCGCAGAATCTCGTGCAGGCAGTATTGGCAATTGAGGATCGGCGGTTCTTCGAGCACGGAGGCGTGAATTACTACCGCCTGATGATGGCAGGGTTCAAGGATGTGCGTTCCGGCCAGAAGGCGCAGGGTGGATCGACGCTGACAATGCAGCTCGCCCGGGGATTCTTTCTTACGCCTGAAAAGCGGCTGAAGCGCAAGCTGATTGAAATCGCCATCACCTTCCAACTAGAGCACCGGTTTAATAAGAAGCAGATCTTCGAAATGTATGCCAACCAGATCAACCTGGGGCAACGGGGCAGCTTTTCGATCAATGGTTTCGGCGAGGCCTCCAAATCCTACTTTGGCAAGGACGTTCAGCAACTCGATCTGCCTCAATCCGCGTTGCTGGCGGGCATGATCCAGCGGCCCAATTATTTTTCTCCTTATAAACATCCTGAGCGTGCATTGGATCGCAGAAACCTGGTGCTCGATTCCATGGTGGAGACGGGCGCAATCACGCGGCAGCAGGCGGTTGCCGCAAAGGCCGCTCCTCTCAAGCTTGCGCCAATGAGTGTGGATGCCAGCGAGGCTCCTTACTTTGTCGACCTTGTCCGCGATCAACTGAATCAGAAGATTGGCGAGCGCGATTTCAACCGGGAAGGGCTGCGTATTTATACGTCGCTCGATCCTGATCTGCAGCGTGCCGCGTCGGAAGCTGTCGAGATCGGCATGAAAAATGTTGATCAGCTCATTTTGAAAGCACATTCGAAAAAGAATAAAGACGGCACGGTAACGATCAACGGCCCCATCACTTATCCGCAAGTCGCACTCATCGCGTTGAATCCTCATACGGGACAGGTGCTGGCTCTCGTTGGCGGCAGAAATTATGGAACCAGCCAGCTGAATCATTCCGTTGCAAAGCGGCCAACAGGCTCCATCTTCAAGCCCTTTGTCTACGCAGCAGCGTTCAACTCCAGCCTCTCGGGGGCACAGCTTGAAGGACAGGAGGGGGTCTTCTCGCCGGTAACCATGCTGAACGATCAGCAGACAACGTACAACGCCGGCGCCGACGATGAATACACACCGCGCAATTACCACGAGGAATATCACGACGAGGTAACAGCTCGTTACGCATTGCAGCAGTCTCTGAATAACGCCACGATATCGCTGGCGCAAATGGTGGGCTTTAACAATGTCGCATCACTGGCGCGGGATGCCGGCATCAAGTCCGCGCGCGGCACTCCTTCAGTGGCCCTGGGCGCGTACGATGCTACTCCGCTCGATATGGCAGGAGCGTACACGGTGTTCGCGAATAACGGCGTGAAAATCGATCCGTGGATGCTCGCCTCCGTTCGCACCACATCCGGCGACGTGATGACCGACTACTCTCCGGACTCGAAGCCAATTCTCGATCCCCGCGTGGCCTACCTGACCACCAGCCTGATGCAGAATGTGATCAACTCTGGCACTGGTTTCGAAGTTCGGCGTCGCGGCTTCAACGCGCCAGCCGCGGGAAAGACGGGCACGTCGCACGACGCATGGTTCGCAGGTTTCACCAGCAATCTTATCTGCGTTGTATGGGTAGGGAACGACGATTACACCGACATCAAACTCGGTGGCAGCTCGGCCGCAGCGCCTATCTGGGCTGAGTTCATGAAGCGCGCCGTTCTGCTGCCCCAATACTCTGACACACACGATTTCTCCGTGCCGGCGGGCATTATCCAGGTGAAACTTGATAAAGTGACCAACCTGCTTTCGAACGATACCTGCCCGGTTGGATACACTGCGTCCTTCCTGGAAGGAACTGCGCCAACCGATACCTGCGACCACTCCAATGGCGACCAGCGAAATCTTTTTCAAAAGCTTTTTGGCCTTGGAGAAAAACCCACACCTCCTAACGTTGTAAATGGCCAACCAGCCGCATTGCCGCCTGCACAAGCAGCGGCCAGCGGTACGAATGGGGAAGCCGCCCCGGCCACTACAACTGACGGGCAGCCGCAAAAGAAGAAGGGCTTCTTCGGAAAAGTATTTGGCGCGCTTAAAGGCAGTGACGACAAAAAGCCCGCGACCCAGCCACAACCAGCGCCCGCTCCGCCTCAGCAATAATCTAAGTACAACCCACTTTTCGGCGACGTATCGGAGCGGTCCATCCTTCGATGATTCGCCCTTCTTCGCATTGGCTGGCAGATGGGGCACCAGTAGGTTGAGCGCGCGCCAATCCCTTGCTTGCGCATGAGAATCGCCGCTCCACAGCGGCGGCACGGTTTGCCCCTGCGTCCGTATACGTAGAGTCTAGCGCCAGGATTCGATGCGCCAGTCGTGCGTCTCCCGCCGGAGTAGGTCACGATTGCATCGCCTGAAGTATCAGAAACATTCTGCTGCATCAGCTTTCGCGAACGATCCAAAAGCGCGTCAATCTCATCCCGCGTCAAAGTGGAAACGAGACGAAAAGGGTGAACGCTGCATTCAAAACAAATCTCGGATTTGAATACGTTGCCGATGCCCGCGACCACTTGCTGATTCAGCAATACGTTCGCAATCTCCTCAGTGGCGTGCGCTCGCAGGCGCTGTGTTGCCTCTTCCGTTGAGAACTTTTCTCCCAACAAATCCGGTCCAAGTTTAGGGATCGCTCTTTGTCGCTCCAGAGACTTTGAGGTGTGGAATTGCGCCACCGGTACGTCGAAAGCTACCGCTTCGAACTGCTCCGTCGCTATTGCGATGCGCATGTGCGACCGCGAGCGACGCCGTTTCTCTCCTCGGCGATAGATGTGCCAGCTTCCACTCATCAGCATGTGGGTGACGAGAATCAAATCGCCCGAGAAATAGATCAGCAGCCACTTGCCGCGGGATTCGACGCTCTCAATGGTTCTGCCTGCGACCGGAGTATTGTCATTCACACTGGCCAGCGGCGCGTACGCCGTCTCAAACGAGACAACAGTGTGGCCGGAGAGCGCGCGATGCAGCGTCCGCGCGGAACGGAAAATGGTATCTCCCTCAGGCATTGCTACTGTACCTCAGGCGACGCGGTTTGCTCGCTGGACATAAGCAGGCGACGCAGGTTGAAGCCAAGAGGCGCGGCCTGAAAGCCGGCATCGAGCAGAAATCGCGACATCCAATGAAGATGCGCGGGCTGACCATTGATGGTGCTGAACAGCAGCCCCCCTCGATGATCCGCTTCATGCTTGCGCATTTCTGCCTGCCCATTTCGTGCCAAAAAATGTGCCAAATCGCGAGCAATGTTCGAGCGCTCCGGCTCCTCTGCGGGAATAAAAATCTGCAGGTTCGGATTGTTGCGACGAAGATACGCCACCAGTTCCCCATTGCGCAGCACCACGCTCGCGCCAACACTGCGTGTCAAAGATCGCGGCGACTGATCGTCGGTTTCATCAGTGGCCACAGCCGGCCAGCGCAACACCGAGCCATACGGATTTCCTGGATCAGTCGCGGCGATCAAAACAATTTCCGGCTTTTCAAGCACTGGAGAATTTCTCAGAGAGCGCAAAAGATCGACCGCCGCCGGAAGCGCGAATTGAGTAGCTCCCAAGCCTGAAACAAAATATCCGCGACGAATGCGGCCGCTCTCTTCAAGCGCCTTCAAGACGTCGTACACCGCAGAAAATCCACCCGGCAGATTTTCTGCTGCCACCGACTCGCGAGTCAGCACGCCGTAACGATTCAGGAGTTGCAGCGCGATCGCATGGCTCCATTCCGTTTGCGACGCAACGGGATCCGCCGCGTTCTCTCGCATGGGCAGCAGCGTCCAACGGCCTTGCGCGCTCGGCGGCGTGGTCCTGCGTGACCGGAAGGCCGGCAGATTGTGTTGGCGCTTTGCCGGTCTCGATGCTGCGGGCTTCGCCACGTAAGCACGCAACGCATGGAATGTATCGTTGGTCACGACGCCGCGCCATACAAGGTTCCACAGCGCGTCTAATGTCTCTCCCGGATAACCACCGCCGGCAGCCTCATGAATCTGCGTAAAGAACGCCGCCCCACCCCGACGAAGTTCCTCAAGGATCGCAGACTCGCGCTGGGATAGCGGCCCGGCATTCTGGATATCGGCTGCGCTTCGTTGGGGCAGCAGCGTTGCGAGTTTGTCCGCAAGGTAGAGAGATATCCTGCCATCGCGTTCGCCGAGTGCGTCAAAGCCGCACCACGTCACTTCTCCCGCCGCGATCAACGTATCCAGGTCCCCCGGAGAATAGGCAGACAAACGTGCAGGCAAAATAGCCGACTCCAGCAGCGACGCCGGCAATGGCGCGCCTTGCAAATTTTCGATCGTATCCAACAGTGCATCCAGGCCACGTCTTGGCTGCAGAATTCCCTGCCAGTGCGAGAAGAGACGCGCCAGCATCTGCTGTTCTACCGGCTCAACTTCTTTACGGAGTCGAGCCAACGACTTGCGCCGAATGGATCGAAGGACTTCTGCATCGCACCATTCACGATGAACACCGCCGGGCCGGAAGCCACCTTCCACTACCCTGCCATCCACCATCAACGAGCGCAGGACGCTCTCAACCTGTGGTGCGCCCAGACCGAATCTTGCACTCACTTCAGACAAGGTGAACGGCCCATGCGTTCGCGCATATCGCCGCACCAACTCCAAAACTGGAGCCGTAACCGGCGCCAGCAATGAAGTAGGCACGCCGGGTGGCAGCGGAACACCGAGTGCATCCCGATAACGCGCACCATCCTCAACTGCAATCAAGCGCTTTTCGCCCGCAATCTTCACCTCGAGCAATCTCTTCGCGCGCAGCAGGCGGTCAAGCCCCTTCAGCAAGTCAGCACTCACGCAACGACGCGCGAGTTCCTCACGAGTAAGATCTCCCAAGCGCAGCAACAGGTCATGCATTCCATCGGCAGATCGAGCCCGCATTGCATCAGTAAGGGACTGCAGTTGCTCTTCCACTTCCGCGATCGCATCTGCATCCAGTAGCTCGCGAAGATCTGCATCGCCCAGTAATTCGCGAAGTTGATCCTGGTCAATCGACAGAGCCTGCGCACGGCGCTCCGCCAATGGCGCATCGCCATCGTAGATATAGTTCGCTACGTAACTGAACAGAAGCGACGATGCGAAGGGCGAAGGCGTTCTGGTGTCAGCAACATGCACGCGGATGTTGCGCGCGCTGATCTCGCGAAGCGTCTCAACAAATGCGGGCATATCGAAGACGTCCCGCATGCATTCGCGATACGCCTCCAGCAACATGGGGAAGGACGGATATCGTGACGCTACAGCCAGCAAATCATACGCACGTTTCCTTTGTTGCCAGAGCGGAGCACGACCCTGCGCTCGACGTCGCGGCAGCAGCAGCGCTCGCGCAGCACTCTCGCGAAATTTCGCAGCAAACAGCGCCGTCGACCCAAGCTGGCGCAGCACCAGATCGGTAGCCTCCGGTGCATCCAGCAGTACTTGGTCGGGATCCGGAGCGACATCGCTGTCGGGGAAACGGAGAACAAATCCATCATCTCCCCAAAGTGCCTCAACATCCGGTCCACCTGCAGCGCGAATCTTTCCCGTGACTGCCATCGCCCAAGGAGCGTGGATGCGGCTGCCAAAGGGTGTCAGCACGCAAACGCGCCAATCGCCAAGCTCGTCCCTGCAACGCTCAATCACGATAGTGCGGTCATCGGGTACGACGGACGTCGCAATCTCCTGGTCCACCAAAAAGCGCAGAAGATTTTCTGCTGCGGCTGGTTCAAGGTCGTGCTCGCGAGTGAGCCTGCTAAGTGCGGCATTGCGGGGCATCGCTCGAATCTCGCGAACAAGCTGGCCTATCCGGCGCCCAAGTTCAAGCGGCCTTCCTACAGAATCGCCATGCCAGAAAGGCATCTTGCCCGGCTCGCCCGGAGCAGGAGATACGAGTACGCGGTCATGCGTTATTTCGTCGATTCGCCAAGTGGACGCGCCGAGAATAAAAGTATCTCCGGTGCGGCTTTCGAACACCATCTCCTCGTCCAACTCGCCAACTCGAATAGCCTTCGTCTCTGACCCCGAAAGAAACACTCCATACAATCCGCGATCCGGAATTGTGCCGCCATTCAGGATGGCAAGACTCTTGGCTCCTTCGCGAGGCGTAATCAGATTGCGATTCCGATCCCATGTAATGCGAGGCCGCAACTCCGCAAATTCATCGGAAGGATAGCGGCCCGCGAGCAAATCCAGCACGCCTTCAAAAGCATTGCGACTGAGCCCCGCGAAAGGCGCTGATCCGCGAATGATCCGGAAAAGTTCCTCGACGCTTATTTCGACTTCCGTTGCTGGCTCCGGCTTCCTGCGCAGCGCCAGTGTCCTCGAGGGGGGCTGCGCCGAAATCGCGACAATCTGCTGCGCCAGCACGTCGAGTGGATTTCTGAGAAAGCGCGTGGATTCCACCAACCCCTCGTGCATGGCTCGCGTAACCGCAGCACAGGCCACCAGGTCCGCTCGGTACTTCGGGAAGATAATTCCTTCGCTCGCCACGCCTACCTGGTGGCCCGCTCTGCCAATCCGCTGCATGCCGCTCGCAACCGATGGAGGTGCCTCAATCTGCACCACCAAATCCACTGCGCCCATGTCGATGCCCAGTTCGAGCGACGACGTTGCGACAAGTGCGCGAATCTTTCCTGCCTTCAGCAACTCTTCGATCTCTGCGCGTTGTGAGGCCGCCAACGATCCGTGGTGTGCCCTGGCAAGCGTCTCGCCTGCAAGATCGTTCAATGCTCCGGCTAGCCGCTCCGCAATGCGCCGGCTGTTTACAAACAGGATGGTTGAGGTGCGCGATCGCACAATCTCCAGAAGTCGCGGATGTATCGCGCTCCATATCGACGTGCGCTTTGGCCCCTGCGACGCAGCACCGCTGGGCAGCTCTTCAACTCTGCCCCAACCGCGCCATGTCTTCGACTGGAACTTCGATTCGCAGCTCCAGCTTTTTGGGCTCGCTCGCGTTCAGTATCGTTACCGGACGATACCGCGGAGAAGAAGCAGAATCGGAATCGCTATTCCAATTTTCCGGCGTATCTTTCGCATCCTCGGCCCGCACTGTTGGAGGCGGCATCGCAACCCGCAAGAAAGTGAGCGACTTCTTCCAGCGGGCGCTGCGTTGCAGACAGACCAATGCGCTGCAATGGCTTTTCGCAGATTGCCTGCAGCCGCTCAAGAGACAGCGCCAGGTGGGCTCCGCGCTTTGTTGGGACCAGCGCGTGAATTTCATCCACGATCACCGTATCCACACTGCGCAAGCTGGCAGCAGCATCCGAAGTAAGCAGCAAGTACAGCGATTCGGGAGTTGTGATTAGGATCTCCGCAGGATGGCGGCGGAAACGGCTGCGCTCCTTTTGCGGAGTATCCCCCGTACGCACGCTGATCTCAGGCGTATGAAAAACCACTCCTCTGCGTTGCGCTTCGTTGGCGATCCCGGCAAGTGGCGAGCGAAGATTTCTCTCCACGTCCACCGCCAACGCTTTGAGCGGACTGATGTAAATAACGCGGCAGCCTTCCGCCGGGGGCTCGACTGGCGTGCAGCATAAGCCTGTCAAGACACCATAGGAAGGCTGTCAACGTCTTGCCGGTTCCGGTCGGCGCGAGGATCAACGTGCTCTCACCACGAGCAATGGCTGGCCAGCCCAGACGCTGCGGTGCGGTCGGCCGCTCAAACACGGCACGAAACCACTCCGCCGTTACGGGGTGGAAAAGTGCAAGTGCATCCATATCGGATTCCGTTGTGGATCTGGTGCGCTTCGCCATCTTGCTCCTCATCGAGGATATCCCGGCCTGCATGACCCGGTTGCTCGTTACTTTGATGCGCTGCAAATACTGAGCAGCGACTTGCGGCGGACGGACACAACCGTTAGCCTCAATTGAACATGAAAAACGAATTGGACACGTTGCAACCTGATCAGGTTGCGGCGCTAATAAAAGCTGCCCGATCGGCGGCAGCCAATGCCTATGCGCCCTATTCCGGATTTCGAGTGGGAGCGGCCCTGCTGCTTTCCGACGGAAGCGTCGTAACTGGTGTCAACGTCGAGAATGCCTCCTTTGGATTAACGCTTTGCGCGGAGCGATCGGCGCTGGTTCGTGCCGTCAGCGAGAGCGGGCCAGCAATTCGTCTTCGTGCGATTGCAGTCGCCAACCTTAATTCGGCATTTTCGTCTCCATGCGGAGCCTGTCGGCAAATGCTGGCGGAATTCGTTGAAGACAACGCAATAGTGCTGTATCCCTCAAGCGAAACTGAGATCGAAACTCGACCATTCGCAGACCTGTTCCCCTTCCCATTCGCAATCAACAAAACTGAAGACCGTAAGACGGAATGATTGGCAATCTATGCATGCGGTAGATGTGATACGCAGGAAGCGCGACGGCGAGGAATTGTCCGTTTCGGAAATAGAGTTCATGGTCCGTGGCGCAGCGCAAGAGAGCCTGCCACCGGAACAGATATCGGCCTGGCTGATGGCAGTATGGCTCCGCGGGATGTCATTGAATGAACTTCGGGCCCTCACCCAAGCCATGCGCTTTTCCGGGGAAGTGATCGGGCCATTCTCATTTGGCAAGAAAGCGGTGGATAAGCATTCCACCGGCGGCGTTGGCGACAAAACATCGTTCCTGGTTGCACCAATAGCTGCGGCTGCGGGGCTGGCGGTGCCCATGATCAGTGGCCGTGCACTTGGTCACACCGGCGGCACGCTCGACAAGCTGGAAAGCATTCCCGGATACCGCACGCTTCAGTCACTAGAAGAATTTCGCAGCGTGATCGACCGCACCGGCGCCTGCATCATGGGCCAGACGGAGAATCTGGTTCCTGCCGACAGGGTGCTGTACGCCATGCGCGATCGCACGGCTACCATCGAGAGCGCGAACCTGATCTGCGCTTCCATCATGAGTAAAAAGCTTGCGGAAGGACTGGATGGGCTGGTGCTGGATGTGAAAACCGGCTCTGGTTCCTTTTTGCAGGAGGAAGCTGCGTCCCTTCGTCTCGCGTCGCTCATGGTGCAGATCGGCGAGGCTTCCGGCACAAGGACAATTGCGATGGTTACCGGCATGGATGAGCCCCTCGGCCGTGCCGCAGGTAACTGGATTGAAATTGCGGAAGCGGTCGCGCTCTTGCGCGGCGAAACGGATCCTCTAACGGAAGATCTGCGCTCCCTTTCGCTATCCCTGGCGGGCTGGATGATCTATCTCGGCGGCAAGTCCGAATCGGCTGAGAGCGGCCATGCCATGGCAAAACACTTGCTCGAAAGTGGAGAGGCCTACAAGTCTTTCCTGGAGATGGTGCATGCGCAGGGAGGTGACGTTGACGTCATTGAAAAACCTGTAGGCGTTCACAAGCCCGGCGCAAAAAGAGATTTTATTGCCAAGCACAGTGGCGTTCTTACGGATATGGACTGCGCGAAAGTAGGATGGGCTGTGCAACGGCTGGGCGCAGGCCGCGAACGCGAAGAAGAGGCCGTCGACGCACATGCAGGCATATATTTTCACGCCAAGCTCGGCTCAGAAGTGAAGGCCGGTGATGCGATTTGCACCATGTTCGCCGAAAGCAAACGTAGATTCGCTGAGCCGCAGCGATTGCTTCGTTCGGCGATTCGCATCGACAATCAGCCCTATCAAGGTCAACCGCTTATCCGTAAAATAATCAGTATCGATAACGCAGCTCAATTTCAGCACTCGGAGTAGCATTTTCGCGCCGCGCGAGAGGGAGTAAGTTTTGGGACGATTTACCGGGATTCTGGGGCTGTTGACCATGCTGCTCCTGGCATGGACATTTTCAACGAATCGCCGGGCCATCCGTTGGCGCACTGTGGCGTGGGGCCTCGGATTACAGATCCTCTTCGCAATCCTCGTTCTTCGTTTTGAACTGGGACGAATCCTGCTCGCAAAAGCCGGCGCCGGCATTAATCGTCTTCTCGCCTACGCATTTGTAGGGTCGGAAATGGTGTTCGGAGAACTCGGCAAACAGCATTCGAACCTCGGAATGATCTTCGCCTTCCAGGTACTCCCGACCATCATTTTCATCTCTGCATTCTTCGCGGTTCTTTATCACATCGGAGTTATGCAGCTAGTCATCCGCTTCTTCGCGCGCGTCATGCAGGCAACCATGAAGATCAGCGGCGCAGAGAGCCTGAATGTCGCTGCCAGCATCTTCATGGGGCAGACAGAAGCACCGCTTACCATCCGGCCGTTTCTTTCCGGCGCAACAACTTCGGAACTCATGACCATCATGACCAGCGGAATGGCACACGTCTCCGGCGGCATCATGGCAGCCTACATCCTGTATGGAATTGAAGCGCAGCATCTTCTGGCGGCAGTAATCATGACCGCGCCGGGAACTATCTTAATCTCGAAAATGCTTGTTCCGGAAACAGAAGTCCCTGCGACCGAAGGTACGGTCGTGATGCCAAAATCGGAAGAGCACAAAGAAGAAAATCTGCTCGGTGCGGTCGCTCGCGGCACGATTGATGGCGGACAATTAGCGTTTAACGTAGCCATCATGTTGATCTCGTTCCTAGCGCTGGTGGCGTTGATCAATGGAATCCTCGGCGGAGCGCATAATTTGCTGGGCGCGCACCACATTCCCTTCCCTTCTTCACTCAACGCGATCCTGGGGTTCTTCTTTGCGCCGATTGCGTGGCTCATCGGGATTCCATGGCGCGACGCGCGCCTCGTCGGAAACCTTTTAGGAACGCGCATGGTCGTCAATGAACTGGTCGCCTACTCCATGCTGGGAGCGCAAAAGGCGGCAATGGACATGCGGTCGTTTACCATTGCCACGTTCGCTCTTTGCGGCTTTGCGAATCTGAGTTCCATCGGCATGCAGATTGGCGGCATCGGCGCATTGGCACCAACGCGGCGCAATGATCTTGCCCGACTTGGCCTGCGTGCAATGCTCGCCGGAACCATGGCGAACCTTATGTCTGCATCGATTGTCAGTGTCTTGATGCGTTAGCAACTTGAAAGGAGAATGTGAGCACCGACCTCTTTGAACGTGCAAACGAAGCAGCCACGTTTCTGCGCAGCCGGATTTCTGTGACTCCGAAGATCGCAGTCGTCCTTGGCTCAGGGTTGGGTGGAATCGCCGATCTCATCGAGGTCCCCGTCACCGTCCCCTATGCAGACATTCCCAACTTCCCCCAATCCACCGTGGAAGGGCACAGCGGAAGACTCGTTGTCGGAAAGTTGAACGGCGTCCCGCTCGCAATCATGCAGGGCCGCGTGCACGCCTACGAGGGATACACGCCGGAACAAGTCACCTTTCCCATGCGCGTTCTCGGCTGCCTGGGAATTAATACAGTAATCGTTACAAATGCAGCGGGCGGCATTCGACGCGACATGCGGCAGGGCGATCTTGTTCTCATCTCCGATCACATCAATTTCACTGGCTCCAATCCCCTCATCGGCCCCAATGATCCGCGTCTCGGTGCTCGCTTCTTCGACATGACGGAGGCCTATTCGCTCCGCCTGAGAACCCTGGCAGAAACCATCGCGGATAAGGCTGGCTTCTCCATACCCCAGGGCGTCTACATTTGCGTCAGCGGGCCAAGCTATGAAACACCCTCTGAAATCAAAGCTTTTCGAACCATGGGAGCCGACCTCGTTGGCATGTCCACCGTGCATGAGGTAATCGTCGCACGTCATATGGGTATTGAGGTTCTCGGAATTTCCTGCGTCACCAACATGGCAGCAGGAGTCCTCAACGAAAAGATTCAGCATGAAGAAGTGATGGACACGGGACGGCGCGTACAGGAACAGCTTGGCAGTTTGATCGCTGCCTTGCTGCCCGAGATCGCTGCTAAGTCCGAGGCACCCTGATGAGCGAATTTTCCGAAGTAATTCCGCAGCCTTCCGCACCGCTCGTCGTCGGCGTTGGCGGATGTTCCGGTTCCGGCAAGACCTCGGTCGCACGGGAACTTGCCCGCATACTTTCAGGGACTCACTTTCCGCTGGACCATTATTATCGCGACCTGTCGCACCTTCCTCCCGAGCAACGTAGTCAGCAGGATTTCGACGATCCCGAAATGCTCGAATCGGATCTGCTCGCAAAACATATAGGAGAGTTGGCGAAGGGGCAAGCCATTGACCGGCCCCTCTATGATTTTTCAACCCACTGCCGCGTGCTCAACCAAACCGAGCGAATCGAACCCGGCCGTGCGCTGGTAGTGGATGGCATCTTTGCGCTCCACTACGACAACCTTCGCCCTCTCTACGATCTCGCCGTCTACGTGGACACGCCCGACGACATCTGCTTTACGCGAAGGCTGGCCCGCGATGTTCGCGAACGCGGACGCACGCCCGAATCCGTTGCCACCCAATACGCCGAGACCGTTCGGCCCATGGCAGAGAAGTATGTCAGGCCATCCGCTCAGCACGCAGGACTCGTTCTTGACGGCACCACGTCGTTAGATTGGCTGCTGGAGCAGGTGCTTGCGGAACTTCGACGTCGTAATCTCTTAACTCAGGCAGTTGCGACCAAGAATTAGCCTCACCGCGCTCAGTTGTCTCGCTTCTTGATTCTCCTCCGTGACAATCAATGTTGATCCGCTCACCTTTTGTGACTAGTGAGTGTCAAAATTAGTGACCCGCTTGGGCATTATTCTCATCGAAGCCAAGGGAAGCAGTAATCGAGTCAGGTTGGAATCAATGCCGGGATATTTTCATCGCAGGGTCACTTCGCCGTTTCTCAATCTCGTGCGTCAGGGCGTAACGCCCAGCAAGCTGGCTCTCTCGCTGGCTCTCGGAATCTGCATCAGTTGCTTCCCGGTCATGGGCATTACCACTGTCCTCTGCACGATTGTTGCTCTGGCATTTGGGCTCAATTTGCCGGCAATCATTTTCGGCAACTACCTGGCGTTTCCACTTCAGTTCGTGCTTCTCATTCCATTCATCCGGCTCGGTGCGAAACTCTTTAACGATCATCGGTCGCTGCCATCCGTAGAACAGATGACGGCAATGATCAAAAGCAATCCAGATCAGTTGGTGAGACAGTTCTGGACCTTACAGTGGCACGCAATTGTGGGATGGGCGCTTGTTGCCCCGATAGTGTGCCTGCTGCTAACGCTAGTTTTGCGAGAAGTGCTTCGACGCATCAATTTTCGTCGTCCCAACTCCGGACAGCGCACAGTCATACTTCCTGGCTCGGCACGGGAATCCCTGCCTTCGGATGTCAGCGGCTAGTTCACAGGTTTTTGCGGCGTCTCCTGTTTGGGCTGCGCATGCCAGTCCGGCACCGGCTTCGCGCTCTCCAACCATGCTGTATAAATCATGTCCCGCAACATGCTCGCAGCTGCAGCCAGCCGAGCTTCGGTAAACTCGCGGGACTCCGTAGTACCTGCCCCTTCGAATCCATGCGCCTTCTCCAACTGGTAGAGGCGCTCGATCTGCGTACCAGAGCGGCGGAGATAGGCCACGTAGTCAGTGAAGGGATCCGTCAACACCTGCGGCCCAGTCATCAACGGGCTCACAGCCGCTGCCTTGATATTCGCCGCTACGAAGGTTGATTCGAATAGGGCGTGGATGCCTTTTTGCGTGGTATAGCCATTCGGATTATCGCCAACCACCCAGCCGTCATAATTCACCGTCACGTGCAGCGGCATCGCACCGTCGCCTACATAGTGGCCCAGCCATCCAGCATAGAAAAGGATTGCCTGCTCCACCGGCTTCACATCTTTATGATCGGCGGAGAGCGCTCGATACTCACGCATCGCCGCCTTCAGCCGCTCGTAAACTTCCGTGGTGACATATGGCTGCAGTCCCACCTTTTCCGGCTTCAGAGCAAGTTCGGGATGCGCTGCCTGCAAAACCGCCAGCGCCGCGATGTAGTCAAACCGCTTTCGCGGCAAAGTCCCGAGGCGATCTGCTAATTCCAGGTCGATGAAATGCTCCGGAGCCTGTGCCGCGACAAGTTCAGGCTCTGCGGGCGAGCGCCAGCGATCCGGTTCAGGTCCAAGGTAAGTGATCTCGGCAATCGCATCCGGCGTGCGAAAAAACGCGGGCATATCCGCAGGCAGCTTTTCTGCGGCAAGCTGATTCACCATGCGGTGGCCGTCATTGCCCCATGCGAAGGACTGCGGTACAGCAATAAGAGGAAGCAGAAGTGCCGCGACCGCGCGACGCAGGAAGGAAGCAGGAATGTATGTCATGTTAAGGCGAGTATAACCAGTGACCAGGAATAACCGCTGTGACAACCACTTACAAATCGACGGCAAAGCAGCAGAAATTTACAGAGTTTCTGGCGTAATGCCGCAGGTCACTTTGGTATCCTTGAGGTTGCCATGCCAACGAAACGCGAACTTCTCACAACTCCCATTCAGCACATCGACATCAAGCAACACAATGTCGTAGCCCTGGTCGATGCCATGCAATCCATGGCCTATAGCTCCCGTGATCTTGCCCGGGCCGCGTCAATTTATGAGCGCATGCTCCGCGACCAGGAATGCGGCGTCATCCTCTGCCTTGCCGGATCGCTCATCAGCGCCGGACTCAAGCAGATCTTTGTCGACCTGATCCGCAACAACATGGTGGACGCGGTTGTTTCGACGGGAGCCAACATCGTTGACCAGGATTTCTTTGAAGCCCTTGGCTTCAAGCACTACATTGCCGATGAGTTGTACAAGCAGGGCACTGAAGACGCCACACTGCGCGAGCTCATGATCGATCGCATTTACGACACGCTGATCGACGAAGAAGAGCTGCGGCATTGTGACGAAACTACGCACCAGATCGCGAATTCACTCGATCCTCGTCCTTACAGTTCCCGCGAATTCATTCGCGCAATGGGCGCCTATCTTGTCGATCAGGGCAAGACTCCGGCGAAGGGCGGCGTGGATTCGATTGTGCTCGCAGCTTACGAGAAGGACGTGCCGATTTTCTGCCCGGCATTCAGCGATTGCTCGGCCGGATTCGGCCTGGTGGCCCACCAGCATGCGCGTCAAAATCAGCCCAAAGTATCCATCGATTCGGCGAAGGACTTCTACGAGATCACCCAGCTGAAGATCGCCAACCCCACGACTGGCTTGCTGATGATCGGCGGCGGGGTTCCCAAGAATTTTGCGCAGGACATCGTAGTCGCGGCGGAAATTCTGGGGACGGATGCGCCCATGCACAAGTACGCGATTCAAATCACGGTAGCTGATGTTCGCGACGGCGCGTTGAGCTCCAGCACACTAAAAGAGGCGAGTTCGTGGGGCAAGGTGGACACTACTTTTGAGCAAATGGTGTACAGCGAAGCTACTTTGGCTTTACCGCTGATTGCGGGGTATGCGTACCACAAAAACGCTCAGGAGGGCCGTCTGGAGCGGCGATGGGCGAATCTGCTGGAGCCAGTTAACGCGTAATTAAGCGTCGAAAAGTGCTGATTTTCTGGGGTTACATTTTCGCGATTATGTAACCCCAAGGGCCGAAACCGGGATGCCGGTTTCGGCCCTTGGCATTTGCCGTGGCCGCCAGGCCGCATGCGACCGTGATTTGTTTGCCCGTTATGCATTTTTCTGGCGCGAGTGTGAACCTTAGTGAATAACTCTCTAAGAAACAATGGCTTACAAAACGCCTCGATACTTGGGCATCTTGCACGTATAATCTGCCCAACAAGAAGGTAAAAGCTGCTCTGCATTTAATGACTTAAGCACGATTGCTGCGTTGTTGCAGCCTTGGTTTCCTTTGCCCCGTAGTGTGTAAGAAAGTTCAACATGACATGGCTCCGCAGCAGGCCGATTTTTAAAATTGCGATCCTGTCGGCGATAGTGGTCTCATCCGCGGGAGCGTACGTGTACGTGTCGGCGCATCATCCTGCTCCGTTCAACAGACGGCAGTGGATGCGGCAGGAGTTCTTCCTGTTCGGCTCATTAGCGGCCCTGAACCTGATGCTCATTGCGGCGATGCGGCGCATCTTCCGTTCCGACTCCAAAGATCTAGCGGACGTGGCGGTGCTGCAGCGAACCATCCTGGATTCGGCTGGTCCGATGATCCTGGCAATTGATTTGCAGGGCAGGTTTACCGCGTTCAACCCATCCGCGGAACGGATTCTGGGCTACACCAGCGAAGAGATGCTGGGCCGGGCGCGTTTTGAAGATATCTGCGTGGAAGGGGATCTCAAGCGAACGGGCAGGGAGTTGATGATGACCCTCCACCTGCCTTCCGAGTTTGAGCCTGAGCCGGACGATCCGAACAATCCCCTGCGCAATTACCTCGAATATGTCAGCAGCATCCCGTCCAACCACGTTCGCGGTTTTGAAATGTCCTACAAGCGGAAAGATGGGACCGTCTTTCCAGGGATGGTTTACCTTTCCGCCATTCGGGAGGCCCACGGCGAAGTTACCGGGATACTGGCTATCTGCACGGACATGAGTGCGACCAAGCGCGCCGAGACCGCCTTGCAGGAGAGCCAGGAGCGCTATCGCGATCTGTTCGAAAACTCCAACGAGATGATTGCAACGCTTAGCCCGAGAGGGCGATATATCTATGTAAATCCCTCGTGGCAGTCGCATTTCGGACTTACGAAAGAGGAGTTCGAAAGCCTGATCAGCTTCGAATCCGCTTTTCCGCCTGAGACCCAGGCGACGGCTGCTGCGCTGTTTCGCCGGGCGCTCACGGGAGAGCGCGTAGAGCGCGCCCACATGCGGTTCTACGGGCCGATGGGACGATTGAATGAAGTGGAGGCCAGTTTAAGTTGCCGCCTGCAGGAGGGCGAGCCAGTCTCCATCCGCTGCCTCTTCCGCGATGTAACCCAGGAACGCCAGCGCGAACGCCAACTCGCCATGCAGTTGCTAGTTGCCCAACTCGTAGGCGAGAGCACCCGTCCGGAGCAGGCTTTGCCAAGAGTGCTTGAATCCCTGGGCAGCAGCCTGGGATGGGACGCAGCCACAATCTGGGTGGTAGACGCGGAACAGCAACGTCTCAGCTATCACACAGGCTGGTACGCCCCCGGGAGTTCTTACCAGGAGTTTGGGCGGGTGAATTCAGGACGCGTTCTCAAGCGCGGTGAAGACCTTCCCGGTCGGGTGTGGGGCACCCGCAATGCGCTATGGGTGGTGAACCTGAGCAAGGAGCCGGCATTCTCCCGGCTGGAAGCGGCACAGGCGGGAGGCTTGGTAACTGGCTGGGCAGTTCCAGTCAGAGTAGGAAACAAGGTGACCGCCGTCCTTGAGTTCTTTAG
The DNA here is from genome assembly GCA_963797255.1 of uncultured Acidobacteriaceae bacterium. GTDB lineage: Bacteria > Acidobacteriota > Terriglobia > Terriglobales > Acidobacteriaceae > JANXZS01. The sequence continues at coordinate 134,395 of CAWCOV010000030.1, read as the reverse complement.
TCACCAGGAGCAGAAAGAAGATCCGGAAATGATGGCCACGGTAGAGACGGTTTGCGCCTCCCTTGGCCAGTTCATGGCACGTTCAGCGCAGGAAGGCGAATTACGCGAACTGAATCGCCATAAGGAATTCATTCTGAATTCCGTAGCCGAAGGTGTTTTTGGGACGGACCGCGATGGCGTGGTCATTTTTGTAAACCCGGCCGCAGAGATCATGCTGGGAGCGTCAGAAGGTTCCCTGATTGGGTGTCATGTTCAGGAAGTTGTACATATGGGGCGGCGAGGCCCGACCTCCACGAACTCTGACAATACCAATGAGTCCTTCCCTACCATGCGGGCGTTTTCCACTCCGCAGGGAACGAGCGGTCAGGATCTCTTCTTCCGCAGCGACGGAACGTCATTCCCGGTTGAGTTTTCCGTGTCCTCCATGCAGGAGGGCGGAAGCGTTGTGGGCAGCGTACTGAGCTTCCGCGACATCAGCCAGCGCTATGCACTCGATCGCATGAAGGACGAGTTTATTTCAACGGTGAGCCACGAGCTCAGAACGCCGCTGACTTCCATCCGCGGTGCGCTTGGCCTCTTATCCGCGGGGCTGGTAGGCGAGGTAAGCGAAAAGGCTTCCAACCTGCTTCGTATCGCAGTCAGTAACTCGGACCGGCTCGTCCGGCTTATTAACGACATTCTCGACCTGGAGCGCATGCAGTCCGGCCGTTCCCCATTGAGCTTCCGGCGAACGATGCTGAACGAAATCGCGCAAAACGCGATGGACGCAATGGCCCCGGTTGGAGACGCGGCGGGCGTTCATCTCGTAATGGAAGCAGGCACCGCCTCAGTGGAAGCGGATCCGGACCGCATGTTGCAGGTACTCACCAACCTGCTGAGCAACGCCATCAAGTTCTCGCCGGAAAACGCCGTAGTGAAAGTCATGATCAAGTCCGGCTCTGACGGCGCAACCCTGAGCGTGATCGACCAGGGACGCGGAATTCCTGCGGACAAGCTGGAAGCCATCTTCGACCGATTCCAGCAAGTCGATGCCTCCGACTCTCGTCAGAAAGGCGGCACCGGCCTGGGCCTGGCGATCTGCAGGACGATCATTCATCAGCATAGCGGCCGGATCTGGGCGGAACGCAATATCGACCAGGGCACAACATTTTCCGTCTACCTGCCCTTCCGTCAGCGGACGGATACGACTTCCTCCCCTATTCCCGAAGGCGACATTCGTGAAGGCACCATCCTGATCTCAGACCGCAACTCGCCAGCAAGACGCACGGTGGCAGAACACCTGACGCGGCACGGCTACAAAGTTGTGGAGGCGGAAAACGCGGAACAGACGATGACACTGGCGCGGAATCTGCAGCTGGAAGCCATCCTTCTGGATGTTTCGTTGAACGGAAAGAATGGTTGGCAGACTTTACAGATGTTGAAAGAGGACGAGGCGACCACGAATATCCCGGTGGTGGTTCTGAGCGTGTGGCCCACTCTTGAGAACGCGGAGCATCCTGAGCGAGTAGATGGCTGGCTGCAGAAGCCTCTCGATGAATCCACGCTGCTGACGGAGCTTGCCCGCGTGTTGCGGGGAGCCCGTGAGCAAGCCCGGGTGCTGCTTGTAGAAGACGATGAGGACCTCGCCCGCGTGATCCTGGCAACGTTTGAACAGGCAGGCATTGAGATTCTGCATGCCTCGACGAGACGGCGCGCTATTGAACTGTGCGAATCGTTCCCACCGGATCTCATGATCCTGGACTTATCTTTACCTGACGGCGACGGCTTCAATGTAGTAGATTGGCTTCGCCAACAAAAAGAGCTCAGCAAGACTCTGCTCGTCGTGTATTCAGCACGCGACGTGATGGATTTTGAACGCAAGCAACTTCAACTCGGGCCGACCGAGTTCTTGACCAAGGCAAGTGTGCAGCCGCAGGAAGTAGAAGCCCTGGTGCTGACGATGTTGAGACGATTCCGGGAGAACCAGGACGATCTGGATTCACCAGCGGACGACGTAATATCGCGGCCCGCCTGATGCTTAAGCAACGGAAGGAAGAGGAAGAATGACTCGCCGACGAGTACTGATCATCGACGACGACGATGACATCCGCCAGGTCGCGGCACTGAGCCTGGAGACAGTTGCGGGATGGGACGTGTACATGGCAAGTTCGGGCGCGGAAGGTATTGGCCGCGCGGCGACCGAAAAGCCGGACGCGATCCTGCTGGACGTGATGATGCCGGCGATGGACGGACCCACGACATTTCTTGAGCTTCAGAAGAGGGAAGAAACGGTGGGCATCCCGGTTGTGTTGCTCACTGCCAAGGTGCAGGGGCCCGATCAGAGACGATTTGCCAGCCTGGGCGTAGCTGCGGTGCTGCTTAAGCCCTTCGATCCTCTAACACTTTCTAGGCAGATTTGCGATGCGCTGGGATGGCAGGATTAGGACATAATCAAAGCCATGGCATCTACTCGCACGCAAATCGCATTCGGTGAGACCGTGAGTAAACACGACCTGCCGCCGGCGAACGAGCAGTTGCAGCAGTTGCTGTTGAAGCTTTGGGTGAACAGCAAGGCGACCATCGCGGAACGGTTGGAAACCATTCGCGAGGCGCAGACACACATGGCCAAAAACTCGCTGAATGCCACCAAACGATCTCTGGCCGTAGATGCGGCGCACAAACTGGCGGGGATTTTGGGAACCTTCGGGCTGCCGGAGGGAACCGAGTTGGCGCGACAGGTAGAAGAAGGATTGAACGTTACCAACCCCGCGGAAGGCCTGAATGCAGAGGGTCTGGACGCGCTCGTAAGGCAATTGGCCGTATTGATCGATAAGAAGTCGGAAGGGATCTAAAGCCTCCACCCAAGCCGGCGAAGTATTTCAGCGTTTCCATCCAAGTGTGTTTTCCTTTGTACCTGCAATCCCCTAAAAATCATGATCGTCGTGTTGCAGACTGGCTGGCGCGTGCCGGGGCAAGCCTTTGCCTTCGTTCTCCGCCTGCGCACGCAGACGTGCCACGGTAAGCCAGTTGTCCTTACGCGGCGTGTCAGAGATCCACGGCGGCAGCGGCATGCAGAGATAGCGGCTGAGCGCCTCAGCATAACCCTCGTAGAGCGAGCGCATCTCCGCGAGTCGCTGCATGGATTGATCGTCGCGGCAGACCTTGATTCCAGATTCGCAGAGCAATTTGTAGAGGTGATCGTATTTTTCCGGGGGCAAGCGGTCGGCATAGTCCTTGACCGGTGGCTGCGAGAATACCTGCGAAAGATCCACCATCGCGTGGCGCGCCATGGCGAAGGTGAGTTGCGCCTGGCGGGATTCGTGCCCCTGGACACCCGCGATGAGCAGCGCACACGTGTCGAGGATGGATGTGAGGGCGCTGATCCAGCTCTGGTTGTTGTGCTGCGAGCGGAAGTAGCAGAGCAGGGGATAAGAGATGTGGCTCTCGAGCAACTCGGCCGACCAGCGCTCCCACTCCTCCAACAACGTCATAAGTGCTTCGCTGGCACCATCGTAGGAGTGGCGGCGCATGAGTTCGGCGACGGTGGGCGGCGATCCGGCACGCGCGTCCAGCATGGAGATGCTGACTTCCCGGCGGGAGAAGGCGCCGTAGAGCACGGGGAAATATCCCATGACGACGGCGAGAAATCCCAGGCCGATTCCGGCTTCAAGAATAAGGAGTTCGCGCACCCAACGGCTGATGGGGGTCACATCTCCCAGGCCGAGGGTGAAGAGCGTGGTGCCGCTGACGTAGAGGTCGGAGCGAAATCCGCGTGGATCGACCGTGTCGTGGAATGGGCTGCCGAGGCCGTGGAAGAGCAGCGCGAATCCGATGACCATGGCTGAGGCCCAGACGACAAGAAGGATAATGAGCGAGAGCGGGCCGTAAAAGCTGAAGGAAGTTTCGCGCTTGCGCGGATCGCGGATGCGGTTGGTGACGTAGGCCCATGGCGTCCAGGTAACGACATAGAAGACGCGCGTGAGGCGGAAACGGCCAGTGGCGCGGCGCGGCAGAATGATGGTCTGGAAGGCATCCAGTAACGTAGTGAAAAGGAGCGCAATGCCGAATACGAGGCTCAGTATGTGCATTCGAATGCCCTCCCTTCAGGCGTGCCGGAAGCCGTCCGGCTCACCCTTGCCCTTCCCGTAAACTAGCACAGCCGCAGGGATTGGAGTTGCATCCCAACTTTGATAGGACAGACGACGATTAGCGGGACAGGGACAATTGGCGGATCCGCCGCGTCTACACTGAAGAAGAGGGCGTGACAGCAAATGAACCTTGGCGATATCGGCAGGATTCTCGTGGGTGTGGGGCTGCTGATCCTGGTAGTTGGCGGACTGCTTATCCTTGCCGGACGCATGGGCCTGCCGCTGGGACGCTTGCCCGGCGACGTGTCGTATCGCGGCAAGAATTTCTCCTTTTTTGCGCCGCTAGGCACTTCCCTTCTGCTGAGTGTTCTGCTGTCAATAATCTTCTATGTGCTCTCGCGCTTCCACCGTTAGGACGCTGATTCTTTGTGTGCGCTTTGCAGTGTAGACTTTCCATTTGTGAGCCTGTTCAATCCAGAGGAAGAACTCGACCAGCTTGGCTTTTCGTTTGAAGAGCCGAAGCCTGCGTCGCGCCGCATATGGTCTGTCGGCGAGTTGGTTGGCGAAGTTCGCACGCACATCGAGCGCGAATATGCCGATGTGTGGGTGGAAGGCGAGATTTCCAATTTTCGCGCGGCGCCGTCGGGGCATCTCTACTTCACGCTGAAGGATGGCGACTCGCAGCTGCCGGTGGTGCTATTTCGCAGGCAGGCGCTGTTGATGAAGTTCCGCGCCAGCGATGGTATGCAGGTGCTGGTACGAGGCAGGGTTTCGGTCTACGAGCAGCGCGGACAAATGCAGCTTGTCGGCGAATTCATGGAGCCGCTGGGTGCAGGATCGTTGCAGCTTGCCTTCGAGCAGTTGAAGGAACGGCTCCGTGCGGAGGGGCTCTTCGACGCAGGACGCAAGCGCCCCCTGCCTGCATTTCCGCATTGTGTTGGGATTATTACTTCTCCATCCGGCTCGGTGATTCGCGACTTTCTAAACATCGTCGGACGCAGGCACGCAGCGTTGCACGTGCTTCTCTATCCTGCGGTAGTGCAAGGAGAAACCGCAGCAGCGGAGGTAGCCGCGGGTATCGCTTACTTTAATAAGACGCGCACGGCTGATGTGATCGTGATTGCGCGTGGCGGGGGATCGCTTGAGGATCTTGCGCCATTCAACAGTGAGCCTTTGGCGCGATCCATTGCCGCATCTGAATTGCCCATCGTTTCCGCCATCGGACACGAGACGGACTTCACCATTGCCGATTTCGTCGCGGACCTGCGTGCGCCCACGCCCTCCGCGGCGGCTGAGCTGATTACCGAGGCACAGCACAAGGTAGAAGAGCGCGTGGAACTGCTGGCACGAAGGCTGGAGCGCGCCGGGCGATTCAAGCTGATGCAGGCACGCGAACGTCTTTCGCGGCTCTCCATTGAGAGCAGCTACGAAAGAATGCGCAACGGACTTAGCCGCAAGGAGCAGCGCATCGACGAACTTTCGTTCCGAATGGAAGCAGCGTGGCGCAGCGTCTACATTTCGGGCTGTGACCGTATCAACGTGGCAACGAACAGGCTGATGCACCAGGCCGCGACCAAGAGAATGATGGTGCTGCGCGAACGCCTTGGCAGCTTGCAGGGCCGCATGGCTCGGGCACAACAGATCCACACTTCAAAGTGCGCAGCAAGCTTCCGCGCTCTTGAGGGAAAGCTGCAATCGCTGTCGCCGCTGGCTGTTCTTAGCCGGGGCTACGCATTGGTCTTCAACGAAAAGGGCGATCTGGTGAAGGATGCAAAACAGGCCGTTGAAGGCGAATTGCTGACGACGCGCCTTGCTGCGGGAACGCTTGTGAGCCGGGTAACAAAACGAAAAGAGTAGCAAGCGACAGAACGAGCAACGAAAGCAGAGAACGATGAGAAAGCTATTTGGTACTGACGGAATTCGCGCCGTCGCCGGCGTTGCTCCACTCGATGAGAAAACAGTCTTCGCCATCGGCATCGCACTGGGCCACTCGCTGAAAGCAGCCTTTCCGGAGCCGACGGTGGTGCTCGGGACGGATACGCGTGAGTCCTGCGGCTGGATTGCCTCCGTGATTGAAGCTGGCCTTGCGCATACCGGTGCGAAAGTGGTGAGCGCCGGAATTATTACCACGCCTGCGATCGCTTACCTGGCACGCAAGCACAACTTTGCCGCAGGAGTTGTAATTTCCGCCTCCCACAATCCATGGCAGGACAATGGCATAAAGATTTTTGGCAGTGATGGTTACAAATTGGCCGACGAGACCGAGCTGCGCATGGAAGAGGAGATCTTCCGCCATCTCGATGGGCTTGAGGCTCCCGACACCGCTACTCTTCCGGAGCCTCCCGTTGACCCTGCCCTGCGCCGTGAGTATGAAGAATTTCTGCTGGCGGCGGTTCCCGGTCTGCGACTGAATGGACTGAAACTGGTGATTGATTGCGCGAACGGAGCAGCCTCTGCCATTGCTCCTGAATTGTTTGCCGCGCTGGGCGGCGAAATCAAGCTAACCCATATTGAGCCCAACGGGCGCAACATCAACGATAAGTGCGGCGCTCTGCATCCGGAAGTCGTAGCCGCGGAGACCAAGGCATCCGGTGCGGCGATCGGCATTACGTTTGATGGCGACGCGGATCGCGCGCTCTTCTCCGATGCGAATGGCAAGGTGGTGAATGGCGACGCGATTCTGTTGTTGGCAGCACGCGATCTGCAGCAAAAGAATATGTTGACCGGCAACCTTGTGGTCGCGACGACCATGTCGAATATGGGGTTGGAGGCTGCGCTAAAGCGGAACGGCATCCGCATGCTGCGCGCGCCTGTTGGCGACAAGTACGTGCTCGAGCAGATGCAGCAGCAGAACGCTGCGCTAGGGGGCGAGCAGTCTGGACACATCCTGTTTCCGCACCTGGCAACGACGGGTGATGGGCTGCTGACCGCGTTGGTTGTGCTTGACCTTGTGCATCGGTCGGGCAAGCCGCTACATGAACTCTGCGCCGACCTGAAAGTGTTTCCGCAGGTGATCGTAAATGTGCGCGTGAAGGAGAAGAAGCCACTCGAAGACATTCAACTGATCGCCGACGCCATCCTTGCTGCGGAAACGGAACTGAAGGAAAGCGGACGCGTGGTCATCCGCTACTCTGGTACCGAAGCGCTCGCCCGTGTGATGATTGAGGCCGAATCGGAAGAGGCGATGAGACGGCATGCAGATGCGATTGCAGATGCGATTCGTAATGAGCTTGGAGTCTGAATCTTCTGAAGTTTGAAAGTTGTACGACCGAACGATGAGCCACTATGCAAGATCCTGGAAGGAGTACCGACGCCGGCGCCGAAATATGTTCGTCGCATTCCTCGCACTTTTTCCGGCACTGGCATTGTTGACGCTATCCGGCTTCGAGCTTTCTGAAGTGTCCATCGCCACTTTCGCACTGATCGCCGTCCTTGCAATTTGGATTGCACTTACGGCACGATCCTTCGCGCAGTTTTATTGTCCCCGCTGCGGCGAATACTTCGCCGGTTTTCGCAGTTGGTGGAGCAGAAGAGGGTTTCTGCTTTCGCGAAGGTGCCCGCACTGCGACCTGAAACAATTTTCTTCGGATGATACTCGCGGTAAACAAGCGCGCGTCTCGCCGCTATTTCAGATCGCGCCAATTTGCGCCAATGCCACAATCCGCAACCAGCGGAACCTTCAATTCAATAACGCCTTCCATCTCTTCCTTCACAATCTGCTGAAGAGTTTTCGCCTCGTCCTCCACTACATCGAACAGCAGTTCGTCGTGCACCTGCAACGTCATCACCGACTTTAATTTCTCTTTGGTGAGGCGCTTATCGATGCGGATCATCGCGATCTTGATCAGGTCGGCTGCGGTGCCCTGCAACGGAGTATTCACCGCCGTGCGCTCGGCAAATCCGCGAAGATTGGCGTTGCGACTCTGGATATCTGGAATGGGGCGCACCCGTCCGAACAGAGTCCGCACCCTCTGCTCGCGCCGTGTCTCATCCAGCACGCGATCGATGTACGCGCGCACGCCCTGGTATCGAGCAAAGTACGTGTCGATATAAATGCGCGCCTCGCCTTGCGGAATGCTGAGCTGAGCCGCAAGTCCGAATGGAGAGATGCCATACACTATGCCGAAGTTCACAGCCTTGGCGCGGTTGCGTGTCTCTTTCGTCATGTTTCCAGGAGGCACGTTAAAGACCTCCGAGGCAGTGAGCGTGTGAATGTCCTCATTATTTTTGAATGCGCGAACCAGAAGGGGATCGTCAGAGAGATGCGCCATAAGGCGCAGTTCGATTTGCGAATAATCCGCCGAGAGCAGCACGCGTCCGGGCGCTGCGATGAAGGCTGCGCGGATTTCGCGGCCAAGCTCCGTGCGGATAGGGATGTTCTGCAGATTTGGATTGGTGGAAGATAAACGTCCAGTCGACGTGCCGACCTGGTTGAACGTGGTATGTACGCGTCCATCGCGATCAGCAAGTAGCGGCAACGAATCAACGTAGTTGGATTTCAGTTTGGCGAGCTGGCGATATTCCAGCACCATGCGCGGAACGGGATTGTGCGTAGCCAGCTCCTCGAGCACGTCCTGCGCGGTCGAAACCACTTTGCCTTTGCCATACTTCATGGGCTTGGGCAAGTTCATCTTGTTGAAGAGAACGTCTCCGAGCTGGCGCGGTGAATTGATGTTGAAGCGCTGACCGGACTGCGCGAAGATTTCTTCTCCAACGCGCTGCATCTCCGACGAGAGCTTTTCGCCCATGCGGTTGAGAACACCCGAATCGATACGCACGCCCACGTCTTCCATTTTGCGCAACACGTTGACGAGCGGGAAATCGATCTGCTCGTAAACCTCGCGAGCGCCCAACTCCTCCACATCGCGCCGCAGGATGGGCACAAGTTGATGAATGGCATTCGCAGCTTCCGGCAGCAGCGCTTCGCCTTTTTGCTGCAGCGGACGCACGGTGAAACGCGCCACCACATCGCTAAGGACATGCGTGGTGTGCGTGGGATTGATGAGATACGAATACAACATGATGTCGTCGTGTACGCCGCGCAGTTCCAAACCTTGTTGCGCGAGAGAACGCGCCGTGGCCTTTAGATCATGGACGGATTTCGCCACCGCCTCATCTTCGATCAGCGCCCGCAAATCTTTGCATCCGGGGCCATCGAGCGTTGTCAGCAGTGCGCTCTCCGGCGAGGCAGACAGGCCCAGGTAATAGGCCGCGGGTTCCTGCTTAGGTTCGTCGGCAGCGGCAAAGTTGAGCATGGATGTCTGCTGCATCGGCGGCTCTTCTTCGGTGATTTCCGTTTCCTGCTCCGCACCCTGCTCAGAAGCCGATTGAAAGAGCGACGGCGCGACTTCGATCGAAAACCCGTGCTGGCGCGCCTCGCGGACGAATGCTGCAACATCTTCTGCGCTGGGCGCGAGTGAGATGGCGACGTTGGTCGGTGCGTCATCCGGCGCAAGCTCTTTGAGCATGGTGGTGAATTCAAGCTCGGTGAAAAGCGTGCGACAGGCAGCGATATCGGGATTGAGCGTGCGCATCTCCTCCAGCTCAAGTGCTATGGGCACATCGCAGGAAATCGTCACCAGCTCCTTACTGAGAAGCACAGTGTCGCGATTGCTCTGCAGCGACTCACGATAGGTTTTGCGCTTGACCTCAGCAGCCCGATCGAGCGCCGCTTCGACGCTTCCGAATTCCTGGATGAGCTCGACGGACCCTTTGTCGCCTATGCCCGGCGCACCGGGAATGTTGTCGATGGTGTCGCCGCGAAGGGCCATCACGTCGATCACCTGCTCTGGAGGAACCCCGAGTGTCTCCACCACTTTGTCGCGATCGAGAATCAAGTTGTCTTTGGTAGGGTTGAGCACCTTCACATGATCGTTAACCAGCTGCATCATGTCCTTGTCGCTGGAGACGACGAGGACTTCATGGCCAGCGTTAGCGGCCTGCGTGGCCAGCGTGCCTATCACGTCATCCGCTTCAAAACCCTGGACCGAGAGGATGGGAATGCGGAACGCCTCAAGCGCGCGACGAATATATGGCAACTGCTGTGCAAGGTCTGCGGGCATCTCGGTGCGATTCGCCTTGTAGCCGTGGTAGTCAACTTCTTCATAGAGCTGGGTTGCGGAGTTGAACTTTCGCAGGGTGAGCGTCTTCGCCTTCTCATCGCGAAAAACTGAGCGGCTAACGTCGAATACCGCAGCGAAGAATTCAGGGTGAAAATCGCGCCGCAGCTTGTTGATCATGTTGACGAAGACAAACGTGGCTGCGGTGGGAATGCCGGTGCGGGTGGACATGGGCCTCTGCCGCTGCATCGCGTGGTAAGCACGAAAGATGAACGACATGGAATCGAGCAGGAAAACGGGCGGCTTGGTCGGAGTCTCAGACATCGAGACGAGTCTACCAGCCGGGGAAGAAGTGGTCAGCTTCAGCGACGTAAGAGGCGGGCTTCACCGGATGAACATGCAATCACCGTAGGAGAAGAATCGATAGCGGCCGGCAACGGCATGACGATAGGCGGCGAGCACGTTTTCGCGTCCGGCAAAGGCGCTCACCAGCATGAGCAGGCTTGATTGGGGAAGGTGAAAGTTAGTGAGCATGGCGTCCACCAGGCGGAACTGCGAGCCGGGCGAAAGAAAAATACTCGTCGATCCGCTGTGCGGCTCAAGTGGCCGGTCGCCCGCGGTGAGCGCGCAGTGCTCCAACGTGCGGACAGTAGTTGTCCCCGCAGCGACGATCCTGCGGCCCTCGCGCCTGGCTGCGTTCAGTTCCGCGGCAGTTTCCGGAGGAAGCGTGTAGCGCTCGGCATGCAGGCGGATTTCTTCAACGGTTTCGACTCGCAGTGGCGCGAAGGTGCCGAGGCCGACATGAAGGGTCACGAATGCTATGCGCACGCCGCGGGCTCGAATCGCGGCCAAAATCTCCGGCGTAAAGTGCAGCCCGGCGGTGGGCGCGGCGACGGATCCTCTCTGCTCCGCGTAAACGGTCTGGTAGCGGTCGCGGTCGTTGAGGGCATCGGCACGGTGAATGTAAGGTGGCAGCGGGACGTGGCCCAGGCGATCCAGCGTGCTCCAAAAATCAGCGGAGGGTGTGAAGCGAAGAACACGCTCGCCGAATTCGCGGCGCTCCGTGACCTCAGCCTGGAGCGCCGCGACAGCGTTCGTTGCTGGCTCAAAGAATGCCAGGACTTCACCAACACCCACCTTGCGCCCCGGCCGCACCAGGGCGAGCCACTCCCATTCCGAGAGTTGCTCGGTGAGTAGAACTTCAATCGCGGCAGTGGGTGGCTGCTGACCTTTCTGCGTAGACCTCTGTGCGAACAGGCGAGCTGGGATGACACGGCTGTTGTTGAGTACCAGCAGATCGCCTCCGTTCAGCATGGAAGGAAAATCCACGAACATCCCGTCGCGGCACTCGCCGGTGTTGCGATCGAGCGAGAGCATGCGCGCGCCGGATCGATCCAGCGGTGGCTCCTGCGCTATCAATTCTTCGGGAAGATCGAAATCGAAATCCTGAACGAGCACGAAGCTGATTCTAGAGCAATCGAATGCGGCATGGGCATTGCCACGAAGGGCGATCGTCGATTTGTGTCACGACCGACGCCTTGGCGCTTGATCTAAACTACGAACGCTTCTTCTGCGTGGCGGCGAGATGCGCTTCTGCAGTGAGCCGTGCGCGCTCGAGTGCATCCTGCAGTTCGAGGCGAAGAGGTTCGAGATCTGTCGCATCTCGATCGACCGGAATGCCTCGCATGAAAGTGACGATCACCCGCGAGAAGGGCTTCGGAACCAGCAATCGGTCCCACGACTTTACCTGCCAAGTGCGCTCGGGAAGCAGGTAGAATGCGCCGGCGGGAAATCCCGTCATTTGCGCGAGCTTGATGGGGCCCATCTTTGTCTGGTAGATGGGACCACGTGGCCCATCCGCGGTAAAGATCGCGGGCCTGCCTTCTTCGAGTGCCTTCCTCATGCCAAGCAGGCCTTCCAGGCTGCCGCGGCTACTGGATCCGCGTGCGGCTCCGAATCCCAGCTTCGCCGCCGTGCGCGTAATCAATTCGCCGTCGAAGCTCTGGCTGATCATGACGACAGCGGGATAGCCGCGAAAATAAATCGTCGCAAGAATAACCGCCCTGTGCCACAGGCAGTAAATACCGGTGCCAGGAGGCGGCGGTACCGTGACACCCGGCTCACAGATCAATTCGTAGCGCAGGGTGGATCCAATGACGCGAAGGATGAGGGCGACCAGCGACGGGACTACTGCCAGCGCAAAGCGCTGTCCAAAGTTCCACCCGCGATCCTTCGGTCGTTCTTTCCCCACAGCTTCATCCTATTGCAATTCGTTCGCCAGCAACACATAGCTGTAACGCATCCAGTGAAGCATCTCCGGCAGTGTGGGCCGCTTGCCATACATCAGGATTCCGACGCGATAAATTCTCGATGCCACCCAAATGGCTCCCCATATCGACAGCAACATCAATCCCACCGAAAGCAGAAGCTGCCACATCGGAGGCTGCTGCGATGCGAGTCGAAGGTACATCACGATGGGCGTGCACGGCGGAAAGAGAGACAGCCCAACCGACAGCGGTGCACTTGGATTGCTGAGAATGTAGGTCATCATCACAAGCCCGATGACCAGCGGCGACACGATGACAAAGCTGAATTGCTGCACTTCCTGTTCGCTGCTCACGCTGGCGCCGAACCCTGCTCCAATCGCGCTGTAGAAAAGAAATCCCAGCACGAAGAAAAGCAGAAAAAAGAGCAGTTGCAGCGGAGTGACGCCGAAAGAGCTGAAGCTGAAGCCCTTCATCTCACCAGACATCCCGGCGCGCGCCGTCATTGCGAATACAGCGAGCAGGCTCGCCGATACAAGCCAGACGCCAAGTTGGGTTAATCCTGCCGCCCCGACTCCGAGCAGCTTTCCCGCCATCAGCGATTCCGGCTTTGCAGTAGCCAGCAGCACTTCAAAAATTCTCGACGTCTTCTCTTCCACAACGGAGCGCGCCACGTTCATTCCGTAGAACACCACGCTGAAGTACAGCAGCATCACCATGACATACGCGCCGAAAATCCCTTTCGCCGGATCGGTGGGAAACACCTTGCCTTCCCTTACCTGCATGGTCTTCACATCGGAGGATTTCAACAGCGATTCCGCTTCCTGGATGCCGAGACCTCTTTTCGCAATCTCGACTCGCAGCGCCGCTTTGTTGATGGCGCCCTGCAATCCGCCAGCGGTAAAGAAGTCCGCCGCCGAGCGCGAGGTATAAGTCGCCTCTGGAATTGGATCGTCGGGCTTAGCCACCAACCAGAGATACCCGTCCAGTTCCTTCGTACCCACGCGGCGTACCAGGTCCTCGCGAATCGCCTCGGTTGCTGGAGCAACGATATCCACCCCGCGCCTGGGATCCTTCCGAACCAGTTCCATCTTCACTGCGTTGGCCAGTGTTGCGTCGTCGGATGCAACGACAATGTGCTTGTCTCCGCCGATCAAAGTTGCGGCAAGAATGCTTCCTCCCATAATCATTCCCATAAAGAGCGGCAGCAGCAGCGTGGTGAGGAGGAATGCCTTGCTCAACACGCGCGCAAGATATTCACGCCGGGCAATCAGCAGCGCTTCACGCATCGACTTTGCCTCCTACGGTGCGAATAAATATTTCTTCGAGCGAAGGCTCAATCCAGTCGAACTTGTAAATGCGGGCCTTCCCCGCAGCCTCTGCCAGCAGGTGTTGCGCGTCGCCGCCGTCGCGCAGCCGTATCTCCGCGTGACCACCATAATTTTTGGCCTCGGCGATCGCCGGGTTCTCAAGAAACGAAGCGTCGCCTTCAAAATCGATGACTACGTGACTGCGTTCATAGCGCGACTTCACCTCGCGCATGGTGCCGGAAAGAACCGCTTCCCCGCGATGGATCAGGCAAATGCTGTCGCAGAGTTTTTCCACCTGGTCCATGCGATGCGTGGAAAAAAGGATGGCCCTGCCCGCGCTCTTCAACTCCAGCAACACATCCTGCAGCAGCACGGCGTTCACAGGGTCCAGGCCGGAGAAGGGTTCGTCCATGATGATCAGCTCGGGCTCGTGCAGCAAGGTGGAAATGAACTGGATCTTCTGCTGCATCCCTTTGGAGAGCTCCTCTGTTTTCTTCGCAATCGCATCCGTGATCTCCAGCCGCTCGCACCACGCGTGCGCTCGCTTGCGCGCCGTGGCGCTGTCCAGCCCATGTAACTGCGCCATGAAAATAAGCTGGTCGATCACCTTCATTTTCTTGTAAAGGCCACGCTCTTCCGGCAGGTAGCCCACGCGCTTGAGCGCCTCGCGACGGAATGGTTCGCCAAACATGCTCACGCTGCCGGAGTCGGGTAGCGTAATGCCGATCATCATGCGGATGCTCGACGTCTTGCCCGCGCCGTTCGGTCCGAGAAGGCCGAACATTGCGCCCGGGGCAATATTGAGCGTCAGATCCTTGACAGCCACTTTCTGCTCGTACGATTTAGATACGCGATCCAGTGCAACAAGTGCTCCATTGGCCATCTCCCGCACCCGCTCTCCTCGTGTGAATTCCCGTAGAAAGTCGCTCAAGTGTAGCAAACGATTTTGAACGCAACAGCGTCTTCGCAGCAATCGTTCAAGCAACGTCGAATGCTGGTAGCATCGCAAATGTGATTGCCCTCGATACCCAGGTTCAGTTTGTTCGCGGCATTGGTCCGCGCATCGCCGAAACGATTAAAGCCAAGGGCATTCTGACCGTGGAGGACCTGCTCTACCACCTGCCTTTCCGTTATGAAGATCGCCTGAATCCACGCGGCCTGAATGAACTGGTAGCGGGCGAAATGGCTAGCGTGATCGGAGAGATTCGCGGCACCGTTCTGCTTCGCACCCGCTCCATGCCTATCTTTGAAATGACGGTGGGGCAAGGGCTGGACACGCTGAAGTGCATGTGGTTCCACGGCACGTATCTCAAGGACAAATTTCACGCGGGGCAGATGGTCGCCCTTTTCGGCAAGGTAGAACCATCGAAAACCAAGCGCGGATTCAAGATGATCCAACCGCAGTTCGAGATTCTGCCTACCGATCTCGACGACGACCTTAGCCGACTGCTCGAAGTGGGCCGCATTACCCCTGTATACGAATCGCTGAGTGGAACCAGCAAGCTGAGTTCGCGATGGATTCGCCGCGTGATTCATGGAGTGCTGGAAGAGTTGAAGGGCCAGGTACCCGAAACGCTGCCTGCTGCCATCGCGGAGCGGCTGCAATTTCCCAGTCGCGAGGTGGCGCTGCGAGGCGTTCACTTTCCTGAAGCGGGAACTCCATTTGTGCAACTGCAATCGTGGGCGACAGCAGCGCATCGGCGCTTGATCTTCGAAGAACTCTTCTATCTCGAGCTGGGGCTGGAACTCAAGCGGCGCAAATTCAGAGAACGCAACGGCGTTGCGTTTGAGACGGGCGACAAGGTGCGCGAGGCTATTCGCGAGGTACTGCCGTTTCATCCAACGGCGGCGCAGAAGCGTGCGCTGGGCGAGATTGTGACGGACATGCGGAGGCCCGGTCCCATGCGGCGACTTCTGCAGGGCGACGTCGGCTCGGGCAAGACCATCGTCGCGCTGCAGGCGATGCTGGTGGCCATGGAGAACGGCTTCCAGGCGGCTCTCATGGCGCCGACGGAGATTCTGGCTACACAGCACTACCTGGCGGCCCGCAAGCTGCTGGAGCGCTCCTCACGCAACTACAAGGTGGTTCTGCTGACGGGCTCGCTCGACGATGAGCGCAAGCGTAATGCGCGACGCGCCATCTACCAGGGCGATGCGAATCTTGTGATCGGAACCCACGCTCTGATTGAAGAGAAAGTGGACTTCGCCAACCTTGGCCTGATCGTGGTCGATGAGCAGCACCGCTTCGGCGTACTGCAGCGCTTTCGCTTGATGAAGAAGCCGAACGCCGCTGAGCCGGATGTGCTGGTGATGACGGCGACGCCGATTCCGCGCACGCTTGCTCTCTCTCTCTACGGCGATCTCGACCTGAGCGTGCTGGATGAGTTGCCGCCGGGACGCACGCCGATTGTGACGCGGCAGGTGAGCGATGAGCGCGCCGATGAGGTATGGGATTTTGTTCGCAAGCAGGTTGCCGCAGGGCACCAGGCTTATGTGGTCTATCCCGTGATCGAAGGCGCGAAGGATGATCAGCCTGAACTGGACTTTGCGCCCCCTGAGCCGGAGGAGATTGCAGCGAAGCCGAAGAAATCCGCCAGCAAAAGGGCGAAGACGGAAAAGCTGTTCTCCGCCGACAAGCCTACGTTGAAATCCGCGATGAGCATGTACGAGAGCCTGCGGACGACCAATCTTGCGGGTCTGCGGCTGGGATTGCTGCATGGCCGCCTCGACTCCGATGAAAAAGAAGTCATCATGCGGCGGTTTCAACGCGGGGAAATCGACGTCTTGATTGCGACCACGGTGATCGAAGTTGGCGTGGATGTTCCCAACGCCACCGTGATGGTCGTCGAGCATGCGGAGCGATTCGGCCTGGCGCAGCTTCATCAGCTTCGCGGTCGGGTGGGCCGCGGCAAGGCAAAGTCGTGGTGCATCCTGATGACCGGCGGTCGGATTTCAGCCAACGCCGAACAGCGACTGGAGGCCATGGTGCGCACGCAGGACGGCTTTGAACTGGCGGAGCTGGATCTGCAGTTGCGCGGCCCCGGGGAATTTTTCGGCACGCGGCAGGCAGGGCTGCCGGACTTTCGCGTCGCCAACCTTGTTCGCGATCGCGCGCTCATGGAGCTTGCGAAGGAAGAGGCTGCGACGTTTGTGCAGCATCCCCTGAACGAAGCCAGCGAAGAAGAGAAGGCTCGCGTGTGGAAGCAGCTGAAAGATGCCTGGCAGCGGCGATATGGATTGGTGGAAGCTTGAAAGCAGCTAAGACCCGGTTAGCTAAAGGCCGGTTAGCGTAAAAGACCGGTTAGCTAAAACTGGTCAGCGAGTCAGCAAAAAGATTCGCGGGCCTGATGCAAGGCGACCAATGCCCATTCGATCTAATCGCGACCAGCCCGCCTTAACGCGCTTTGATGCCTTCCATCTGCGTGGCTTCCGTCCCCAATACGCCTTGACGCTCTGCGGCGCGGGCGAGAACCTCGAGCTCAACCCCTACGGTCTCCCCTGCTACGAATGTTCTCTGGAATAGAGTGCAGTGGCACAGTTCCGTCAGGCTGCGATGGGAGGCCTGGCTGAGTTCCAGGCCGGCAGCAACCAGCGCCGTATACATCTCCAGGCAGTCACTGCGTTCAAATTCAAAGTTCATCAGCACTTCGCGGTCAGAGCAGCTTCGGCTCAGCACCCAGCCACCGCAGCCGAGGACGGTACCGGAAAGAAAATGCAGCAGGCGAGCAGGCTCCTGCACCGACAGGGCTGACAGTCTCAACATCCAGGGCATTGGCATCCGCCTCTTTTCGTCTCTGCCAGTCATTTTTTGGCTGACACGTACCCCATCGGACGAAATCTCCATTCTCATGACCTGTTCTTCGCAGTACTTACGTCATCTTTTTGAAAATACTGGTGCACACCCTCCATCAGCCCTATCGTCTGGCCCCGTCCTGCGTAAAACATGTTGCAACGGACCGGCAGGGCCTATCATCCAACCTGACAAATGCGTGGTTGAGCAAGGGTTTATCTGCTTTCGTCCGGCTGGACGTGCGGTTTGGTATTCTGAACCGGCAGCGAATATCTGTGGCATTCTCTTATTCTGAAAGGGGTCCGTGCCTAGTCAGCAGGAAGTCAAGTGGTCACAGCTGAAAGTCGGCGTACTTGTTATCGCTGCCTTGGCGGCCCTCACCGCACTGATCTTCCTGATGTCAGGAAGCAGCGGCGGCTTCTTTGCCGGACACCTGATCGCCCGTTCCTACTTTGAAAACTCCGCTGGCCTGAAGGTGGGCGCCCCGGTCAATCTCGAGGGTGTGACCGTCGGCAACGTGAAATCCATCCGCATTGTGCCCGAGCGCAAGCTCACCCCGGTGGAAGTCGTAATGTCCCTGAGCAAGAAATATCAAGATGCGCTCAAGACCGACTCTCGTTCCAGTTTGGAGACAGTGGGCGTGCTGGGCGATACGGTGGTCGATATCGACAGCAAACGCGCCACTGGCGGGCTATTTCAGAGCGGCGCCGAAATGACCACCACGGAGACGCCGAACCTGAGTGACGTCATCAAGTCCAGCCAGGGCACCATCGAGCAATTGAACACCATCCTGGCCAAGGTAAATAACCTGGTGGACGCGCTGAACAGCGGCAAGGGGTCCATCGGCCAGCTGATCAACAATCCCGACCTGTACAACAAGGCGATCAAGACCCTGAACGAATTGCAGTCCCTGGTGGACCAGATCAGCAGCGGCAAGGGATCCATCGGCAAGCTTGTGTCAGACGACACCCTGTATGACCGCGCCAATGAGACGGTCGGCCGGTTGAAGAACATCGCCGACGCGCTGGACGATGGCAAAGGTACGGCAGGAAAGCTGCTCAAAGACGAGACTCTTTACAACAATCTCAACTCCAGCGTGGCAAATGCCAACCAGCTTCTGGCTGATATAAACGCCGGCAAGGGAGGATTGGGCCTGCTCGCCAAGGATCCGGCCTTCGCTAAGAAGCTGGACGACACCGTCACCAAGCTGGATTCCATCCTTTCCCGCGCTGACAATGGCGAAGGTACGCTCGGCCAGTTGGTGCGGAATCCTGCTTTGTACAACAACGCCGACCAGTTGCTCTCCGAAACACGAGGCTTGGTGACGGCCATCCGCGAGAATCCCAAGAAATACCTCACCTTCCACGTCAAAGTGTTCTAAACCGCACACTTCGATCCCAATCTTCCATCTGCGCGTTAGCAATCTTCGCGGTATTGTGGGTTTCCCGCGACCCGCATTCAGCAGCTTAAAAAGGCCATTTTGCGGCTCCGCATGTTACTTTTCTTATCGAGGCAGGGCGCAGGTTTTGCCCGTCGCCAAACAGGGATATCCCTTGAACCTCGCACTTAGAGTCGAGGAAACCCCTACCAATCTCCGAGGAACGGAATGCAATCGATTCGTATTGTTCGCGTCTTACTTGCCGCCAGCACTCTTACTATTTCCAGCCTTTGTCTTGCGCAGATCAGCAATTCCGGCACAACGTTCGCGTCCGACGTCCCGGCAGGGGGTGCACCGGTAGAACCCAAAAAGCCGTTGATGTTTGACACCAGCGCCATCGACAAGGCGGTCGATCCCTGCACAGACTTTTACCAGTACTCCTGCGGCAACTGGGTCAAGTCGAATCCCGTCCCCGCAGACCAGGTGCGGTGGGGGCGCTTCAACGAGTTGGCCGAGCGCAACAACTGGCTGCTCTACCAGCAACTGGTCACCGCCTCCAATCCCTCTGCCCAGCGCTCGCCTCTTGAGGCGAAATACGGCGACTTCTTCGCCTCCTGCATGGATACGACGGTAGTGAACCAGAAGGGCATCTCCCCAGTGCAACCGGCGCTGGACAAGATTGCCGCTCTCAAGGACAAGAAGAGCCTTGCCGCCCTCGTCGCCAGCTTGAATTCCCAGGATGCCACCACGGTACTATTCCGCTTCCGCGTGGAGCAGGATGACAAGGATTCGAGCAAGCAGATCGCAGGCGCGGGACAAGGCGGCCTTGGCCTGCCGGACCGCGATTACTACCTTGACCCCAGCGAGCGCCAGGCAAAGATTCGCGAACAGTATCTCGCGCACGTCACCACCATGTTCAAACTCGCCGGAGATACGCCGGAGCAGGCCGCGGCCGAAGCAGCCAGCGTCATGGCCATCGAAACCGCCCTGGCAAAGGTCTCCTTCACCCGCACGGAATTACGTGTGCCGGAAAAGAACTACCACATCCTCACGCTCGCCGAATTCGACAAGCTGGCGCCGAACTTTGATTGGAGCGCCTACTTCACCGGCATTGGCATCGGCAAATTCGACTCGCTCGACGTAGGCCAGCCCGATTTCTTCAAGGGCATGAGCGACACCCTCGGCGCGCAGAGCCTGGATTCGCTGAAGAGCTACCTCCGCTGGCATGCGCTGCACAACGCCGCACCCTGGCTTTCGCAGCCCTTTGACCAGGAGAATTACAACTTCTACCAGGCGACGCTTTCCGGACAAAAAGAGCAGACTCCCCGCTGGAAGCGCTGCACACGTCTTACCGATGCCAACCTCGGCGAAGCAGTCGGACAGGACTGGGTCAGCAAGAATTTTCCTCCCGATGCCAAGGCGAACATGAGCAAGCTGGTGGCGGCTCTGGATACCGCTCTCTCGCAGGACATCAAACAGCTTGAGTGGATGTCTGACACGACCAAGAAGCAGGCACAAGAGAAGCTGGCGCAGATCCGCAACAAGATCGGCTATCCCGAAAATTGGAGGGATTACTCCAGCGTGGTTGTGAATCGCGACGACCTGTTGGGGAATATCCACCGCGCCGCAAACTTCGAGCGCAAGCGCAATATCAACAAGCTGGGCCAGCCGGTAGACGAGAGGGAGTGGAGCATGACTCCTCCCACGGTTAACGCGTATTACAACCCCAGCATGAACGACATCAACTTCCCGGCAGGAATTCTGCAGCCGCCCTTCTTCGAGAATTCCAAGGACCCAGCGGTCAATTTCGGCGGCATCGGCGTGGTAATTGGCCACGAAATGACGCATGGATTCGACGATCAGGGCAGCAAGTACGACGGCAAGGGCAACATGCGCGAATGGCAAACGCCGGAAGACCGCAAGGCATTTAACGAGCGTACCGACTGCGAAGTCACCGAGTACGGCGGCTTTGAAGCGGTTCCCGGACAGAAGTTGAACGGATCACTCACGCTCGGCGAGAACACAGCGGATAACGGCGGAATTCGCATTGCCTACCAGGCGCTGATGAACACGCTGGCCGCGGAGGGCGCAGGCGCTAGCACCAAGGAGATCGACAACTACACTCCGGAGCAGCGCTTCTTTATCTCTTTCGGACAAATCTGGTGCTCGAACAGCACAGACGAGTCGGCAAGGCTGTTGGCACGTACCGATCCGCACTCTCCCGGCAAGTGGCGGGTAAACGGCACGGTGCAGAACTTCGACGAGTTCGGCAAGGCCTTCGGCTGCAAGAAGGGCACCCCAATGTATCCGGAGAAGAGCTGCCGCGTCTGGTAGCTCACCTTTTCACGTGGAGTGAGTCCGGCTGACGGTAATCCCGGAAGCCGGACAAATCCCTCGCTTGAGAGCCTCCAGCGCTAGCCGAAAGCGCCTTAAACTTTTACAATTCAAAATGGGAGCGATCCCGATCCAGCTCTGCTGCAAGTGCAGCCCTCTACCAGCTCCAGGTTGGAGAGGATGAAGGAAGCTCATGAAGTTTCGAAATATCGGCCAATTTTTCCTGGCCACTGTCGCCTCTCTCGGCCTCTGCCTCGGAGCGACCTCGTGCAACAACAGCTTCACCGTCGGATTTTTATACGTCACCGCCGTCTCTACTTCCAACGGAGCTACGGGCCAAATCTCCGGCTACAAGATCAACAACAATACCGGCCAACTTAAATTCATTTCCCAGGGCCCGTTCGGCTCTGGCGGCATCAACCCGATCCGCGCCGTAATCTTCCCGGGCGGACGCTTCATGTATGTGCTGAACCAGAAGCCCTCCGACACGGCGGGCGGCAATATTGCCCTCTTCACGATCGGCGCAACCGGGGTGCTTTCCTACCAGACCAGCTACAGCAGCCAGGGTGTTCTGCCGGTATCCATCGCAATCGGCAACAACAATTCCAACTTCCTCTACGTGCTCGATCAGCAGGTACAGGACAAGAACGGGAACGTGGTCAACAATGGCAACGGCGCGATTACCGCCTTCTCCATTGACACCAACACGGGACGCCTCTCGCTGGTGGAAAATCAGCAGGTTATCAATCCCGATGGCAGCCAGCTGCCGTATTTCCCCGTTGGATTCCAGCCCAGGGCCTTCGGCCCAATCAACGACAGCGCACTCGTCGGCGCCTACATCTACACGGTCGACGGTGACCAGTCGGTGTTCCCGTACCAGTTCAATCCGCTGAACGGACAGTTGACCGTAACCCAGAACGGTCCTCAACCGACCGGCGCGAAGAACATTACCGTCATTGGCGGCAACGCGCAGTATGTCTACCTTTTGGACGCGGGAACCACGCCCAGCACGATCCTTCCTTACACTCGTGGCACCGGAGGACTGCTGCAGACGGTCACCAGCGGCACCGTGCAGAACGATCCTACGGTAACCAACCCCAGCGACCTGGTAGTGGATTCCAAGGGTGTGCGTCTCTACATCGCGAATGCGGGGCCGAATACGAATCCGACCAATCCGTCTAGTGCGATTTCGGCATTCAGCATCCTGAGCACCGGGCAGTTGACCGAAATCGGAGGCTCGCCCTTCTCGGCTGGAACTTTCCCGTCGGGTCCTCAGCCAGTCTGCATCCTGGAAGATCCGTCGAACCAGTACATCTACACGGGTAACGCTGCCGCCAGCACCGTAACCGGCGGCAAGATCGACAGCAATACTGGCGTGTTGACTGCGCTTCCCCGCGGTTCGCAATGGGCCACTGTCGGCAATCCGACGTGGTGCGTAGCTACGGGAGTGCCGCAGTAGCCTCTTACAGCGATTGTGGGGTGCCTCGCAGCAAGCGGGACACCCCACTACGACAAGCAAATGCCTCCGCCTGAGCTAGCCGAAAGGCGCTCAAGCTTTTACAATGCAAGTAGAGCAATATCCCATCCAGGTTTGCTGCGAGTGTAGCCGGCCACCATTTCTACGGCCAGACGAAGGAAGCGCATGAAGTTGAGGAAACCCGGCGAGATTCTGCTGGCCGCCGCAGTTCTGCTAAGTTCGGCTCTACTGATTACTGCGTGTGGGGTTGGAGCTGAACCCACCATTGACTTTCTTTACATCACGGCATCGAAAGCCAATCCTGGCCAGGTAGCTGTCTACAAAATAGATGGCGGGTCGGGCATTCTCCGGCAGCTGGTCCAATCGCCTTATCCTTCCGGCGGGCGTAATCCCGTTACGGAGGTCACCCTGCCCAACGCAAAGGGCCTTTACGTCGCCAACCGTGACGATAATACGGTCGTGCAGTTCGCGGTCGGTCCAGACGGCAAGCTCTATCCCCAAACCACCGTGAACACACCGGGCGGTTTCCCGGTTGGCCTCGCTGTCAACAAGTCCGGCACCCTTCTCTACGTAGTGGATACTTATCAGCCGGGATACACCGATGCCACCCCGGGACCGGGCGCGGTCGTGGTCTACCCCATCTACGAATCAGGCCCTGCCTGCGAGACAGCTTCCGGAGCGGTCGCTGTGCCGGGCGCCCTCTGCAAGCCAATTGCGAATGGCTTGCTTCCTTACTTCCCCGTCGGATTCGCGCCCATCGGGGTGAATGTATTGGCCGACGACAAGACGGTCTATGTGGTAAGCAAAGGCTCGGCCGAGCAGCCGGGACGCATCTACGAGTTCAGCGCTGACACCACCACCGGTAAACTTGCGCCGATTGGAGACGGATTTATCCACGTTGGAGTCGCACCCACAGCCATCACAAGCACCGCCAATGGCGCTTTCGTCTACGTGACGGATTCGGGCGGCAACAAGGTTTATGGGTTTACACCGGATGCAACCGGCCACCTGTTGGGAGTGCCCAATTCGCCATTCAAGACCGACGTGCTGCCGATTGCCGTTACTACGGATCCAACTTCGAAATTCGCTTACGTGGTCAACTACACCACCGGCAGCGTTCTGCCCTACGTCATCAATGCAGATGGATCATTGACGGTTGGCACGTCCTTTTCCACCGGCGCTGGCCCGACGTGTGCCGTAGTCGACCCCAAGGAAGGCAAGTACCTTTTCGTTTCCAACTTCCTTGATGGAACGGTCTCTGGTTATCAAATCAACCCAACCACGGGATCCCTGGTCGGAATTCAAGGGTCACCCTATGCCACGCCGGGACAGTCAACGTGTGCGGCATCGGTTGTAAACCAGTAAGAGGGTGGCGAATTGCCGCCACGCCTTGCCAACGGGCAGTTCCTCTCCCGGTTGCAACGCGACACTTCAGCGATTGCCGAGTCTAAGAAAAGAGTGGATCTACTGAAATCAAGCGGCTAAATGCATACGACTGAGTAGCCGAAAGCCGCAGTAGCTTTTACAATCGAATCGAGAACCATTTCTCGAAAGTTTTGCTGCAATGGCAGCCCCCCGGCCGAAAAACCTTCGGCCAGACGAAGGAAGCGCATGAAGTTGAGGAAATTCGGCCGAGTCTCCCTGGCCTTGGTATTGTCTCTAAGCTCGAGTCTGCTTGTTACCGCGTGTGGTGATACAGGGGCCATTGATTTCGTCTTCGTCACGAACTCGAAAAGCGCTCCGGGCAAGATCCTCGTTTACAAATCCGACACTCATACCGGTGCACTGATCGCAATTTCGCAGTCCACCTATGATTCGGGCGGCATCAATCCAGTGGCCGAGGCTGTTTCTCCGAACTACGAGAATCTTTACGTCGTCAATCGCGACAACAATGCCGTCGTCCATTTCTCCATCGCAAACGGAGGAGAACTCACCGCCAAGGACACCGTGAATACCCCCGGGCTCTTTCCTGCGGGTGTGGCCGTCAGTCCCTCCGGCACTTTTCTTTACGTTACGGATACGTGCTTTGCCGGCACGACGGACATCACCGTCTGCCCCGGAGCCCTGGTCGTGTATCCCCTCTCCAGCACCGGCGCTATCGGCCCGGCAATCGCAAATATCAAGATCGGCATTGCACCTATTGGTGTGAGCGCGCTTCCGAATGGGACTGCGGTCTACGTGATCAGCAAGGGCGGAGACACCCAGCTTGGCCGCGTCTATTCCTTCAACGCAAATTCGGACGGCAGCCTGGCACCGATCGGTACAGGTTACGTGGCTGCCGGTGTCGCTCCCAATGCAGTGACGGTCGATCCAACCGGCCGCTTCCTCTATACCACGGACGGCTCTGCGAACCAGCTCATCGGATACACCATCAGTTCGTCCGGCGCGCTCACGCCGATGGTCAATGGCCCATTCAAGACTGACTTGTTCCCCAACGCCGTCACCATGGATCCGCGCGGCTATTACATCTACGTAGCCAACTTCAATTCCGCCACGGTGAGCGCCTACGCCATCGATAAGAGTTCTGGTTCACCCAGCCAGGTTGCCGGAAACGGCGTCATCAAGACCGGTCCAGCACCTACCTGCGTCATCGTCGAGCCAGCACTGGGACGCTACGTTTACGTCTCCAGCTTTACCGACAACACGGTCTCAGCGTTCCAGCTGAATCCGCACGACGGAACCCTTGTATCGGTTCAGAACCAACCCTTCCCGGGTGGCGGTCAACCCACCTGCGTCGCCTCGGTGCCACACGGAAACCACGCCATCCAGGCCGTCGGACCGTAGTCCTCACGAACAATCGAGAAGAAAAGGCCTGCCCTCTCGGCAGGCCTTTTCGTTTCGACTTCAGAACACGCTTTTACTCCGCCCACGCGGCCAACACAGTCAATCCTCAACCACTCAGGGGGCCCTCCTTCGCGTACATTGCGAAGGGTGGGATTCACGACTGCCCCAAACTTCCGATGGTTCTTTTACTCCGCCCGTGCGGCAAGCACCTTAGGCGTTCAGCAGCTTCTTCATCCAGCGCGCACCCGGCCGCTCCACAAAATGCAGCGCCGCCAGCGCCGCCAGGATCACCAAAAGATACGACACCCATGGATCGAAACGGATCAGCCCCGTCCACTCCAGCAGATGCGATTCGTGCAGCAGCGTCCACAGATTGAAGTGCAGCAGGTAGAGGCAATAGCTGGCTTCTCCCAGCAATACGAATCCTTTGAAGCTGAAGAAGTGGGACAACGGATTGGTTCCGGCCAGCCCCAGGATGAGCGCGCCAAACAGCGGCATCAACAGCCCGTCGTGCATCATCGCGAAGGGGATCCGGTTGCCATAGAAGAGCACCACGTAGAGTCCCGCGAACCCGCCAGCCCCAGCCAGAACCTACCCTTGCTCGCCTCCGGAATGTGCTTATTCACCGCCGCCAGCGTCATGCCAAACAGGAAGGACGGCAGATGTGGCAGCGGCGTGTACTTGAGCGTCCTCATCCAGAACCCGCCCGTGTAGCGGTCCGGATGCAGGTCTCCGTCAGGATGCAGCCAGGTGTAGAGTGCGGGCGGAATCATGCCGATGACCCAGAATGTCAACAGCAGCCCCACCAGCCACTTCCACTTCTGCGGCATCCTTTTGCTGATGAGCCACGGAAACAGGATGTAAAAGAAGCCTTCCGTCGACATCGTCCACGCTGGAGTGTTCCAAAACGTTGCCAGCCTGGGGCTCCAGCCCTGCAGCAGCAGCGGAGTCAGCATAAAACCGCCAAAGAACCAGCCTCTCGGCTGTTCCTGCCATTCCAGCTTCAGCATCTGCAGCGAGATCAGCAGGCTAAGAAGGTAAATGGGGTAAAGCCGCGTGATTCGCGCCTGCCAGAAGCGTGTAGCCGACACCTCGCCTCTCACCCCGGCGTCCGCATAGTTGTAGGCGAGAATGAACCCTGAAAGCAGCAGAAAGAAGCTGACGGAGATGTAGCCCGCATCCACGATCGGCGCGAACCACCCAAACCATTGCGGATTTGAGAAGTGGAAGAAAACAAGATTGACGGCGGCGAAGGATCGCAAACCCGTCAACGCTGGTAGCCTGGACGGCTTCGCTCGCGGCGCGGGGACTTCCCCGCTCAGGCCGTCACCAGGGAACCGACCTTCTCCCCGCAAACCACGCGGCGGATATTGCCCGGTTGATTCATGTTGAAAATGATCATCGGCAGATTGTTGTCCTTGCAGAGACTCACAGCCGTGGCATCCATTACCTTCAGCCCCAGCCGCAATATCTCCATGTAGGTAATCTGCTCAAACTTCACAGCATCCTTGCTCAGCACCGGATCGGCATCGAACACACCCTCAACCTTGGTGGCCTTCAGCAAGACGTCGGCTTTGATCTCCATGGCACGAAGCGAGGCAGCGGTGTCCGTCGAAAAATAAGGATTGCCCAGGCCCGCGGCAAAAATAACGACGCGGCCTTTCTCCAGGTGGCGAACCGCGCGTCTGCGGATGTAGGGCTCGGCCACGCGGTTCATTTCAATCGCGGACATCACGCGGCAAACGGTACCTTTTTTCTCGATGGCATCCTGCAGCGCCAGTGCATTGATCACCGTTGCCAGCATGCCCATGTTGTCTGCCGATACGCGGTCCATGTCCTGCGCCTGCTCGGCTACGCCGCGGAAGAAGTTGCCGCCGCCAACCACAATGGCGATCTCCACTCCCATGGCATGGACGTCTGTGATTTCCTGGGCTATTTCGTGGACGCGAGTTACATCAACGCCGAAGCCTCGGCCAGCGGCCAGAGCTTCCCCTGAGAGTTTCAGAACAATTCTTTTATACATTCCTTCAGGAGTATCGCACACCGAGCCGCTTCCTCTGAAGCAGTGTTCACGGTCAATATTTTTCCCCTGTGCGCGGCTGCGGAAATGAACGGCAGGTTACAAATGGGAACTACCTTGCCCATGTTTCGAATGAGGAACGGAAGAAATCCTGTTCGTTTCCGGACGTGAAAAAGTGCCTGCGGACACCTTCTGTCCGCCTGCTGAAAAGGTTGCCCCCGCTATCCCCTTATATTGCAGCAGTTTCCGCTAAAAAATAATTGGCAATGAACATGCACTTACTGTGTGCACGGAGGCAACTCGTTATGCAGACCCCCCGGCCCGAATTTCGCAACGCAATCCGCCGCATCAGCTCCGGCCCGGATACCGCAATTTATGCGATCCTCGCCGTTGTGCTTGTCCTCCAGACTTGCCCCCGGGTGGCCAGCGTGCTTGGATCGGCGATGGCCTCCTCCTTTTCTTCGTCGGCCCCGGCCAACCGGCTGGTTCTGAAGACGGCCGCCTACTGCGACGAGATGCCCGGCAAGAGCGTCACAAAGACCGTGACTGTCGAAGAGATGCCCGAAGTCGCGTCCGACGAAATCGCGTCGAACGATATGAACATGGAGAATGACACCGATACTCCGTACGCGACCAGCCGTTCCATCGAAGAGTCTACCGGCAACAGCTTCCTGGATCATATGCAGGTCGGCGGAATCCGGCTGCATCGCTGGATGGCTGCCGAGCGGCGCCTTATTGACCGCTTGCCTACCCTGATGCGGGCAGATCTCGTGCGGCATCCCTGGAATGACAGCAGAACCAGCGGCGAAGGCCTGCTTATCAGCTGGATGAACCACGACATTCTCCGCATCGAGCGGCAGAAGACCCACTTGTCGCATGCGGTCACCGAGCTTACCTTCACGGTTTCGCTTCGCACCGGCGATCCCAAGCGGCCATGGGCATCCTTCGGCATCAAGGCAATCGGACGTTCCGCGGACAACGAACTCCACGCAGCCCAATCGGTATCCCAGGAGCTAGTCGCCCATACATTGCTTCACCTTCCCGAGGCATGGGTCGCCGAAGTTTCTGTCGTCTCCCCGCTTCCCGCTGTGCTCGGTGGCGATGACAAGGAATCCTATTCGGCTTCGTGGAGCGCAGGCTCCACCAATCCCGCAGCGTTCTACGCCGACGAGTGCCCCATGAGCGCGCAGTTAAACAACACGCTGGACGTCTAACGTTCGCGTCCGGCAACGACAATGTTCGTCAGCTAAATATTCTTCCTGAAAGCCGAAGCCGTAGCATTTGCAAGGGTAGTAAGATCTTCCACATGCAGAGATTCCGCAACGATCGCAGCTGTTGTCCGTGCATTCGTGGGCCGGAATCTGCATGGACAGGCACGTAGCCCTCGTTCAATTCCGATTCCTGAGAAGCCCATGATCTCCATCGTGGGCTTTTCTTCGTTTGCACCTTCCCCACCCGAAAGGACCTTCTATGAGCAAGATTTTGACAGAAGTTCTCGATGCGAATACAAAGTACAGCGGCGCATTCGGCGCCAAGAGCGATCTTGCACTTCCTCCCGCCCGCAGCTTCGCCATCCTTACCTGCATGGATGCGCGGCTGGATCCCGCAAAGTATGCCGGCCTGGCGGAAGGCGATGCCCATGTCATCCGCAACGCCGGTGGACGCGCCAGCGACGACGCCATCCGGTCTCTGGTCATCAGCTACAAGCTGCTGGGCACACGGGAATTCTTTGTCATCCACCACACCAACTGCGGCATGGAATTCTTTTCCAACGACGTGATGCGAGGTCTGCTTGCGAATAGTCTTGAAACCGCCAGCCTTACCTCCGAGGGATTCAAGGATGTCGGCAAAGGGCCAGGCTCGCGCGCAGGAGAGTTTATCGACTGGCTCACCATACCCAACCAGGAACAATCCGTGATCGACGATGTAACGCGCATTCGCACGCACCCTCTGGTCCCAAAATCCATCCCTGTCTACGGCTACATCTACGATGTGAAGACCGGAAAGCTGAATGAAGTCGCGGGCGCGAAGGCAGCGGGTGCAGCGGCCTAGGTTACGCATTCCTGCAAACAGAATCGAAGGCCCGCGCCGCCAGCCGGGCCTCGCATTCCCATTCTGAGTCTGCACAAACGATCGCCCAGAAAATCAAAGCAACGTAACCCGCATGAGGCTGTACACTTGCCGACATGAGAACGGGAATTACGTTGATGAGCTTCCCCCTACTTATTTTTGTTGGGGCTTTCCTTGTGATGTGGCTTGCGGCATGGGGTGGGGTCCTGCTTCACAAATCCAGGCCAGAACTCCCGTCGGAAGACCGAGAGGATTTCGGAGTCGTCCTAGCCGCCTCCTTGACCCTCCTTGGGCTGATCATTGGGTTCAGCTTCTCCATGGCAGTGAGCCGCTACGACCTTCGCAAAAACTACGAAGAGGAAGAGGCCAATGCCATTGGGACCGAATATCTTCGCGCTGGATTGTTGCCGGCCGAGGATGCAGTTAAGGTCCGAGCGCTTCTGAGTAGTTACCTCGACAAACGAATTGAGTTTTACAATGAAGGGCGCGACCCGGCCGCTATTAGAAAAATCAACAATGAAACGTCGAAGTTGCAGGACGAGATGTGGACTGCTGCGCAGACGTTTGCTACGGCCCAGCCAAACCCCGTAAATGCGTTGGCCGTTTCCGGAATGAACGATGTGATCAATTCGCAGGGCTACTCCCAGGCGGCCTGGTGGAATCGGATTCCCGTAGCAGCCTGGGGCCTGATGACAGCGATTGCGCTGTGTTGCAATGTGCTGATCGGATTTGGCGCGCGAGCACAGCAAAAAAAATCGATGAGACCTCTCCTCCTTGTGTTGCCGCTTCTTGTTTCCATTTCCTTTTTTCTCATAGCGGACATTGACAGCCCGCGAGGTGGCTTCATCAGGGTTCATCCAATGAACCTTGAGAGCTTGTCTGAATCCATGCAGACGCCGTAACTCGAACATTCGGCACACTCCCGTGCAAAACAAAAATGCCCGGATCAAATGATCCGGGCATTTTCAATTTCCAGCTTCGTGCAGCTTACTCGTGTCCGTCCGCAGTCGGCTTGACCTGAGCCACGGTGAAGTTGGCATCGCCAACCTTGAAGCGCGCAAAGCGGCGGACAGTCATGTTCTCACCGAGCTTGCCGACCTTCTGGCCAATCAGCTCCTTGATGGTGAGGGACTGTTCTTTGATGAAGGGCTGCTCCAACAGGCAGACTTCCTCGTAGAACTTGCTCATCTTGCCTTCGACGATCTTCTCGATCACGGCTGGCGGCTTGCCCGTGGCAGCAGCCTGCGCGCGATAGATATCCTTCTCGCGCTCCATGTCTTCCTTGGTCACGTCTTCGGGGCGAATGTAGCGCGGGTCCGTCGCGGCGATGTGCATCGCGATGTCCTTCAGCATCTCCTGGAAGTCTTCCGTCCGAGCCACAAAGTCGCTCTCGCAGTTTACTTCGAGCAGCACGCCGATCTTGCCGCCGGCGTGGATGTACGTGCCCACCGCGCCTTCGCTGGTGTTGCGCGATGCCTTCTTCGCCGCCGACGCCATGCCCTTCTTGCGCAAAACAACAATCGCTTCTTCCACATTGCCCTTCGCTTCAACCAGCGCGGAACGGCAATCCATCATCGGGGCCCCGGTCTTCTCACGGAGATCCTTTACCTGTGCAGCAGAAACATTCTCAGTCACGGTCGACATCCTCTATACCCAATTCTTCCTTCGTTGAATTTCACCAGCATCAGGGGCCAGCGAGTGGCTCCAATTCAAATCCATCCAGACATAAGGAGAGCGTGGCACGAAAACTTCGCAGCCACGCTCCCTGAACAGCTCAACCTAAGTCTCAAGCCCAGCTTCGGGATCGTCTTACAGTCCGCTCTCCGCGGCTTCCGCATCGTCCATGGCGGTTATTGCTGCCGGAGCCTTGCGAATGCCTCCGCCCAGTACGGCTTCCAGATCCACAACTTCGGGCTCAGCGGCTGCTGCTTCCGGAGCCGCGGCTGCAGCTTCCACATTCTCGACTACCGCGCCCGTCGGCTCTTCCGCCTGCGTCTGGCTGGTTACACCCGCGACTTCCGCAAACTGCTTGTCGTTGGCCATCTGCACACCCTCGACCACCGAATCGGAGATCTTCGAGGTAAACAGGCGGATCGCACGCAGCGCGTCATCGTTGCCCGGGATCACATAATCGACCACGGTGGGATCGCAGTTGGTATCCACCACTGCCACCACCGGGATGCCCAGCTTGCGCGCTTCGCTTACCGCGATCGCTTCGTTGTTGGAATCCACGATGAACAGCGCGTCGGGAAGACGCTTCATGTTCTTGATGCCGGCAAGGTTCGCCTGCAGATGCTTGCGTTCGCGCTCGAGCTTGATGACTTCTTTCTTGGTCAACAGCTCATAGCGGCCGTCGGTGGCCATCTCATCCAGTTCCTGAAGGCGCTTCACAGACTTCTGCACCGTAACCCAGTTCGTCAGCAAGCCACCCAGCCAGCGCTGGTTTACGTAGAACATGCCGCAGCGGTTTGCTTCTTCCGCAATGGCGTCCTGCGCCTGGCGCTTGGTGCCGACAAACAGAATCACCTTGCCAGTACCCG
This sequence comes from uncultured Acidobacteriaceae bacterium, assembly GCA_963797255.1. Classification (GTDB taxonomy): domain Bacteria; phylum Acidobacteriota; class Terriglobia; order Terriglobales; family Acidobacteriaceae; genus JANXZS01. The sequence goes on along the minus strand of CAWCOV010000030.1, from coordinate 102,302 downwards.
TCAACTCGGTGACGAACTTGCTGGCTTCCTTGAACATCTTCAAGGTCTTCTGCAGGTCAATGATGTAGATTCCGTTGCGCTCGCCGAAGATATATTCCTTCATCCGCGGATTCCAGCGCTTCGTCTGATGCCCGAAGTGGACTCCAGCTTCGAGCAGCTCCTTCATGGTGATTGTGGCCAAACGACCTCCTCTTGAATTGCATTCCGGCATCTCGCCGGAATTTATCCCCTATGGGGAGATTTGAACTCCAAACTTGACAGCAGGTCCCTGAACAAACAGAGACCCGCAGAACATAAATCCTGTAAGCCCGAAGAGACTAGCGCTTCGAGAACTGGAAGCGAGCGCGTGCGCCCTTCTGACCGTACTTCTTGCGCTCCTTGATGCGAGCGTCGCGCGTCACCAGGCCATCGGCCTTGAGCGTCTTGCGAAGTTCGATGTTGAATACCATCAAGGCGCGGGTGATGCCCAGCTTTACCGCGTCAGCTTGCGCGCTGACGCCGCCGCCGCGAACCGTGGTCACCACGTCAAAATTCGCCGTGGTCTCAGTAAGCACCAGGGGACGCTTGGCGGAAACCCGCTGTTGTTCCGTCACGAAGTAGACGTCGAACGGCTTGCTGTTGACGACGAAGTTGCCGTTGCCGGGACGCAAGAACACGCGAGCGACGGCTGACTTGCGCCGTCCTGTGCCGTAATACTGAACCAGATCTGCCATATCCGTCCTAATGTATCAATGTCTGTTACGTTAGCTTCACAGCCAACAAATCTCTCTTAACTCAACGCGCAAAAACTACTTCTTTGCGAGTGAAGCAAATTCCAGAACCTGCGGCTGCTGGGCTTCATGGGGATGATTGCCACCCTTGTAGACCTTCAGCTTGGTCGCCATCTGGCGGCCCATTTTCGTCTTGGGAAGCATGCCCTTGATGGCGTCTTCCACAATCTTTTCCGGACGGCGTTCCAGAAGACGAGTGAACGACTCTTCGCGCAATCCACCAGGAAAGCCGGTGTAGCGGCGATAGAGCTTCTGCTGGCTCTTCAAGCCCGTCAGGCGGATCTTCTCCGCGTTGATCACAATGACGTGGTCGCCCATATCAATGTAGGGCGTGTACTTGGGGCTCTTCTTGCCGCTCAGTACGCTGGCAGTCTCCGTCGCTAAACGGCCGAGGGTCTTGCCGGCGGCATCCACGACGAACCACTTGCGGGTAATCTCGAGCGAGCTTGGTATGAAAGTAGACATCTCTATCCTGTTCTCCGAACTAAAACTGGTAAAAAAGTTCTCCGAACTAAACTTAGGTACAAAGCGCGACCGTTTTCACGCAAAATGCCCCATGGTCGCATGATTCCCACGGTGACAAATTACTGTTCGCGTGAGGGGCGCAGAATCAAACCGATTGGGCTGTCCGGGTTCGCTTGCCTACTAGAGCTGCGGGTGCAACGCAGAAGGGCAGACGCGGAACTGCGCAAGGACTCTAGAATAATAGAAGACAACCGCAGAGTCAACGAACAAAGGCCTATAGAGGCCCTCTACCCCGTTAGTTGTAAGCCGCTGACCCCAGTCTACTGCACCAAAGCGCCATTTTCCCCCCGACAGTAACTCGCTAGACTCCTCTCGAATGGTTATTTCGGAGAGTGCCCTATGTACGCTCGCGCAAGTAAGACCCGCGCAGTTCGCAGCAGCCTCGCCGTACTGCTCCGCATCGCGGTTCTGTTCGCTTTGACCGTGCTTTTTCTGCTCCCCCACTCAAAGGGCGCCACGATTTCCGAGTCATTAACCCGAACCGTCGGCGCAAATATAACGGAAACTGCTCATTTTGCTCCACTTCCGGCACATCGCCGGGATGTCTCGGTTCTCTTGTTCCACTTTTAGATCTCTAGGAGGTACCCGATGTCGATCCGTTTAAAAACTTTCCCACTCCTTGCCGCCGCCGTGTTTACACTTTCTTCGCTCGCGTCCGGCGAGGATGACAAAGTGACCCCACCTCCGACTGCCGCACCCGCGCCCGTCAGCGTCAAATTCCAGACGGCGTCCGCTATCCCGAACGACCTAAAGGGATCCGGCATTACCGAGGACCAGATCCGCGCCGAACTCGAAGGCAAGCTCCTCTTCCTGCGCGGCTTCTACCTCGATGACAATCTCAAGTTCAACATGGATGGCAAGCTCGTCGGAAACTCCAAAAAGGGTTCCTTCACGCTGTGCGCGATTGATGTCAAGAAGGTCAAGCTCTCCAAGCACAACCTGGAACTCGAAGGGGACCGCTACGGACTTCACTTCTACGGCGCTTTGCCCTACGAGGACGATTCCAAGCCGTTCGACCGTGTCCGTCTGACCGGCAAGCAGTCAAAGTCCGTCAAAATCACCATTGAGCGAGAACAGGTAGTCATCCCCAAGGTAAAGAAGCCCAAGAAAGAGAAGGCCAATAAGGATAAGGAAAAGGGTGGCCCCGCTGTCGTGAAGGCAGGAGTACCCACACCGGGAGCGCCCGCGATTGTAGCTGCTCCTGAACAAGGCGATCCCGCTGATGAAAAAGTAGTCGTTGCTGCCGCGCCGGCTCCATCCAAGGAAAAGCCCGTCGACCCCAATGCTCCGAAGACAACGCAATCTCCCGCGCACAGCGCCAAGATGCTGCAGACGGCCCTCTCCAACGTTCTCGCCGACCGTATGGACGAGAAGATGATTGCCAGCCTTCCCGACTATTGGCAGCACTACTACCAGGAGAAAATCAACCGCAAGGAATTCAAGCCCTCCGATCCCAACGTTCTCAAGGTTGGCGGCGACGTAACAGCGCCGAAACTGTTGAATGGCCTCGAGCCGGGCTCCAATGAATTCGCACAGAGGAACGGCATTGCTGGACTCACAAGCTTCCGCACCGTGGTGGATGTGAATGGCGTCCCAACGGAGATCGCCATCGCTCGCCCCATCGGTTTCGGATTGGACGAAAAGGCGATTGAAGCCATCCGCAATTCCCACTTCCGCCCGGCAACCAAGGACGGCCAGCCTGTGCCCGTCGTTGTTGACCTGGTGGTTACCTTCCGCATCTACTCCAACCGCACACGCGGCGGGCAGGTCAACGATCCAGCACTCAAGCAGCAGGTGGAAACAGCCGCCCTGCCTCACCAGGGAGTTACTCCGGGAACCGGCCGGTAAACTCCGAATGATTGAACTGTCAGGGGGAAGAGCGACGGGCGGGGCCGCCGGCATTCATGCCGTGGGGCCGCCGCTCGTACAACCTCGAAATGCACAGGGAGTGTCCGCCCTGCTGCTGGCCATCTACAATGGCCAGACGCTCACCCGCGACTACCTTCTTGCCTGCCTGCCCGAGTTGGACATCTTCGAATCGGCAGCCGCCGGACGATGCCAAAGGCTGCAGGCCCTGCTCACCCGGCACCCCGAGAAGTTGGACGATTTCTCTCCCGATGGCTGGTCACCTCTCCATCTCGCAGCCGCTTTCGGAGGCCCCAAGACTAGCTGCATCCTGCTCGCCAGGGGAGCCAAGCTGGCACGCATCTCGCGCAATCCCCAACGACGGCAACCGCTCCACTCCGCCGTGGCAATCGGGCGATCCGTCATCACCGCCCGCTGCCTGATCGAGTCCGGGGCAGACGTCAATGCCCGCCAGTCCGGCGGATATACCCCACTCCACCAAGCATCGGCCCTGGGCCATGTGGAGATGGTTTCGCTTCTGCTCGAATCCGGCGCCAACCCGGCGCTCAACTGCGAATGGAAGAAGACGCCCGTTGACTATGCGCTGGAACGCAACCACGCGACGGTAGCCAACATGCTCCGCAGTGTCGCTCCCTAAGCCCTGAAAAAAGCCCCCAAATAAGTAGATGGCCTCCGAAGAGGCCATCCGAGTGGCTGCAAGACTTGATATGCAGCGATGTGCCGGGCTTTACTGCACCCGGTCATAAACCAGCTTGGTATGGGTAACGGCGCCTTGGGGGTCGGTAATGGTGTACGTCCATGTTCCCACTTTGCCGTTGGGCGCAAGGGCAAATGTCCCCTTCGTTATCGTTCCATCCGTATCTTTTTGGGTTTCCGTCACGACACCGCCCTCTTCCGTGTAGGCATAGAGAGTGGATGTTCCCTCGGCTGGATGCTCTTTCCCGTCCGCCGGACCCTTGAATTTATAGGTGAACATCATCCCGTTTTCGGCAGTCTCCGTCACATTGAAGACAACCGCCTCGGGAGTGTCGCTTGTTACTTCCACCAACATGCCCTGGGGTTTGGATCCCTCGCCAAAATCTGACTTGGCGAGATTCAGTTTCCATTTACCGACCATCGGCCCCGAGCTGCTTGTCTGTGCAATGGCAATTGCAGGTAGCAATGCCAGGGTGAGAACAGCAAACAACGACTTCAACGTTTTCATGACCTTACGGCCTCCGCACTCGCTTCTGGAGCATGCAGGAAAAGCGCCACCTGATCCAGCGGTTTTACTGCCAGCGCACCTCAGAAGTGGGGAGTGTCAGATGCAAAATTAAGCTGAATGGATACCCGAGTCAACCGGAATCGTAATCATCCTTTAACAGGGGTGACATAAATCACACGTTTGAGCAGGGCCATCTGCGCATTCCGCTGAAATCAAAGAAATCCTCCCCGCCAACGGACGCAGACAGAACCGCGATCCCCAAACAGGGATTTGGCAGTTGCTGTGGATTCGAGGTGGAAAACTCGGGCGTCCGGTAGGCTCTCTCCAGCTCGGCCGGAGAGAGCGCAACCCAAAGTCTCTTAAGCAGCGTGGGACGCGAACGAATCGACCAGCAATGGTTCGATGGACTGCTGCGGAGCGATTTCCGGCAGGCTGACTTCTGCAAATCTGCCCTGCGCAACTTCTGAGAACACGCGGTTGGCTGTGTCGGCAGTGCGGGTGGTGGTGATGTGAAGTTTCTGTACTGCCTTCATAGTGACGGAGGCAAGCAGGAACCGGTTGGGAATGACGATCCCGGCGGAATATACGAGTTGTGAGCGCATGAAAGCCTCGGGGGTTGCAGTTTAATGGTTCCTTGGGGTGGCTCGGTTCAGGTGCAAGGAAGGAACCCGCGATCCGAAAACGAACGAAAACAGCGGCCTTTGCCGCTTTAACCAGCATACCTCCTCAGCCGCATTCTGAAACATAAAAATCCGGTGACCTTTCGCCCCAAACTCCCAGAAATCATGCGTTTTCAGTCGGAATCTCGGGTTTTGCCTCCCATAACTCCACCCGGTTGCCCTCCGGATCGGCGAACCAGCCAAAGCGCCCGTAGTCGGAGTCCTCCTGCCGCGTCTCCACCCCAGACGACTTCAGCTTTTCCATCACCCCATCCAGATCGTCTACCCGGAAATTGATCATCGCCGCTTGTTTCCCGGGACCAAAATAATCCGTATCTGCGGGAAACAGCGCAAACACTGTTATCCCCTGCGCCTCTTCACCCATAAACATGAAGCCGCCCTCTGACTTGGGTATCCCCAGGTGCTCCTCGTACCAGCTATAGAGCGCTTTCGGATCCCGCGCCCGCAGAAAGATGCCACCCACACCCGTCGCTTTCGCCATCTCATCCCTCCTCGTTAGTCAAGAGATCGCCCAACGTCTCCTTATGCCGCGCCTTGCGTTTCTCTTCCCGGGCGCGGTCATCAATCACCTTTTCCGGCTTCGGCTGGCCCACCACATCGCGTGCGTTCGACTTTACCGCCTTGGTCACCGAAAACTTCTTCAGCTTTTTCTTTGTTGCCATGCTTGCTCCCCGGCCCGGCGGTTTGCCGCCCCTTCGAGAGTATGGAATACTTTTTCCCGGACGTGTTTGAAAGTGGGGCCAAAGCTATGGAAGAACGCGATTTTTTTGAAGAAAAGCCCGAGACGCGCACGCACACCCTTACCTGTCCTCATTGCGGCAAGGCCGATGAGTACCAGCTTGGCTGGCTGGTTCGCCGCAAGAAGAACAGCCTGCCGAGAAATGCGGATGAACGCGATCGCGCACGCTTCGCCAAGGCGCAGTCCTACATGGTTCGTACCGAGGACATGCTTGCCTGCAAAAATATCCGCTGCCGCAAGCGCTTTGAGGTCGCCGGCGTACAGTCTGTCGCTTTCATCTAAGCATCCCCGGGGACGCAATCAAGCGTCTTTGTTCTAGTGTCCCTCGCCTATGAATTCCGCATTCACCGGCGCTCTGCCAAACAAGCCGGAAGAGGAAAGATGAAGATCCTTGTCTGTATCAAGCAGGTCCCGCAGAAAGATGCGCCGCTCAAGCTGAACGAGTCAGGCAAGTGGATCCGCGAAGACGTCTCCTATGAAGTCAACGAGCCCGACGCGTACGCGCTCGAAGAGGCCCTCCGACAGAAGGAGAAGCATGGCGGAGAGGTAGTGGCCATCACCGCCGGCCCCGCCCGCTCGCAGCAGGTGCTTCGGGAGGCGCTGGCTAAGGGAGCCGACCGCGCCATCCATCTTGAAGACGACCGCTTCGTCGCGCTCGACTCCACCAACACCGCGCGCGCCATCGCCGCCGCCCTCGAAGGCGAGCAATTCGACCTCATCTTCACCGGCCTGCAGTCAGACGACTACGGCGCCGCCCAAACCGGCGTTCTTCTCGCCGAAGTTCTGGGATGGGCGCACGCCACCATCATCATCGGCATCGAAAAGACTGACAACGGAGTTCACCTGAAGCGGGAGCTTGAAGCCGGACACTACCAGCACATCGACCTGCCGCTCCCTGCCGTGCTCACCATCCAGAGCGGCATCAATAAGCTGCGTTATGCCTCCCTGATGGGCATCAAGCAGGCGAAGAACAAGCCCGTCCGCAAGGTGACCTACGCGGAGGTTGAAGGCAAACTCAGCAAAAACCAGCAGCAGATTGAGCGGCTTTATGTGCCCGTGAAGCAAAAGAATACCGAGATGCTCGAGGGTCCACCCGCTGAAGTGGCAAAGAAATTAGTGGAGTATCTGCGAAACACCGCTCGCGTGATTTAATCAGAGGAGTAGCGCACGCAGGCATTGCCGCACGCAGCAGATTCCCCGATATAGAATGCAACAGGCGCGGTCCCAGGCATCGCGCAGGAGAAGGCAAGAATGGCGAACATGAATCTTCCCCTGGAAGAGCGCAACATGAATCCAGACCAGGTAGAGGCGCTCGACCGCCGCCGGTCGTGGGGACTCGCAATGCAGGTAGTCTCCGGCCAATGCGCCTTCTTTGCCATCCTGCTCACCGTCTGGGCTGGACAGGACCTGACCTACTCCCCCGGCTGGAAGCGCCCCATGGCTATCTATATGGTGCTTGCAGGCATCGCGGCCGTGGTCACGGGTATTTACGGAACCTACCTGCGCCGCGGCCGTCCAGAGTTTTAGTTCAACGCCCCGGCCCTCCCGCCGAGGCATGCAGCAGAAAAAGAAGGGCCCATGGCAGACACCATTTTCGTTGTTGCCGAGCAGCGGGAAGGCAAACTGAACCGCGCCTCTTTTGAAACCATCGCAGGCGCACAAGCCATCAGCAAAGAGACCGGTTGGCCCGTCGAAGTTGCCGTCGCCGGAAACGCTCTTGACGCCGTAACAGCCGAGTTGGCCGCGAAGAATGTCGCGCGCGTGTACGCGCTCGAAGCGCCAGCCCTCGCCGCTTACACCTCTGACGCCTACGTCTTCGCGCTGAAATCCTTTCTCTCTGAAAAGCAGCCCAAGCTGGTGCTGATGCCGCACACCTACCAGGTGCGCGACTTTGCCCCGCGCCTCGCGCTCGCGCTCGACCGCACCCTCATCTCAGACGCCGTCGGCTACAAGAACGAAGCAGGCAAGCTCCTCTTCACCCGGCAAATGTTCCAGGGCAAATTCGCTGCCGATGTCTCCTTCGCCGGAGACGCACCGTGGCTCGTGACCTTTCAGATTGGAGCCTTCCGCGGCGATCTTGCAGAAGCCGGACAGGCGCCCGTCGAAAAAGTAACCGCAGCGGTTGCAGATGGTGCTGCCCGCGTAACTCCGCACGAAATTTTTCAGGAAGCCAAGCAGGCCGTCGATCTTTCGCAGGCAGAAGTCATTGTCGCTGTCGGCCGCGGTATCAAGGAACAAAAAAACGTTGCCCTTGCGGAAGAACTCTCCTCGCTGCTCGGCGGCGAGTTGGCGGCGTCCCGTCCCATCTGCGATAACGGATGGCTGGCACTCGAGCGCCAGGTAGGCAGCTCCGGCCAAACCGTCGCGCCGAAGCTCTACGTCGCGCTCGGAATCAGCGGAGCCATTCAGCACATCGTAGGCATGAAGGGCGCACGCAACATCGTCGCCATCAACAAAGATGCGGAAGCCCCTATCTTTGAGATCGCCGACGTCGGCGTAGTAGGCAACCTGTTCGACATCGTCCCTGCTCTCACCGCAGAGATCAAAAAGGCCAAAGGCATTTAAGTAACTGTGACTGATTTGAATTTCATTGATTTCAGGAAACGCGATGCGATTGCCTGGACGGCAAGTCCCGTCGGGCCAACGTTCTGTACAGCACTAGTAAGCCGATCAGGAAGGCACTATGGGCACACCCCCTCAAATCGCTGAAGAGTTAACCACCGCCCGCCAGTTACTTCGCCACAGCGTTGCCACCATCGCTTATCGTGGAGGAAACGCACTGCGCAACGCTCCCACAACTTTTGCGGACTATCGCTGCGGCGATTCAATGCGCACTCCCGGCCAAATTCTAGCGCACATTGGCGACCTGCTCGAGTGGTCTACGCGGATGGCTCAAGGAGATGAATCCGTGCGCGCCGCATGGCGCCCAATGCCCGCAACAACGTGGAACCAGGACATGGACCGTTTCTATGCGGCATTATCGGCACTAGACGCATCTCTGCAGGGTGACCGCCCCCTGGGAATTTCGGCTGCCATTCTTTTTCAGGGACCAATTTCGGACGCCATCACGCACATCGGCCAGTTGGCCATGCTACGGCACATGTCCGGCGCGAAGGTGAAGAGCGAAGTCATGGTGCGCGCCGAGATTGTTGTTGGCCGCGTGGGCCCCGAACAAACATCATCGCAATTTGAATTTGATTAAAGGGCATTAAGTAACTGTAGCTGATACCTAAGCAATCTATCTTGAGAACGCGAAGCAGGTGCCCGGACGGCAAGTCCCGGCCAGTCCCCTATGATTTGTTTTCGTAAACCGCTCGAAGGCATAGATCGACCGAAGATGGAAGCCGACGTCGTCATTGTTGGCGGCGGCCCTGCGGGCATGGCCTGTGCCCTGCGGCTGTCGCAGTTGATTGACGCGCATGACGCTGCTCATCCCGAGTCGCCCATCACCAAGGAAAATATCTACGTGCTCGAAAAGGCGCGGGAAGTAGGCCAGCACTGCCTTTCCGGCGCGTTGCTCGATCCGCGAGTCGATGCGCGAACTGCTGCCGGGATTTGAGAACGAAGCGCCGATTGATGCGGAGGTCACCAGCGAATCCGTCTGGTTCCTCACGGAGAAAGGGCAGCACAAATTTCCCATCGTGCCGCCGCCGCTGCGCGATCACGGCAACTACGTCATCTCCATCAATCGCTTCGTGAAATGGATGGGGCAGAAGGTGGAAGAGGCTGGCATCACCATCTTCACCGGCTTCGCTGCGTCGGAACTTTTGTTCGACGAGCAGTTCGGTTCCGGCCGCGTGATTGGCGTGCGCACGGACGACAAGGGAGTCGATAAGGAAGGCCATCCCAAGGCGAACTTCGAGCCGGGCTACGACCTGCACGCAAAGATTACGGTGCTTGCCGAGGGTTCGCGCGGCTCCTGCGCAAAGCAGTTGATCGAACGCCAGAAACTCGAAGATCCTGACCACGCGCAAACTTACGGCATCGGTATCAAGGAGCTTTGGGAGATTCCCGCAGGTCGCGTCCGCAAGGGCGAAGTCCTCTACACCATGGGCTATCCCCTCACCATGAAAGAGTATGGCGGCGCTTGGGTCTACGGCATCACCGACACGCTCGTTTCCATTGGCTATGTGGTTGGCCTCGACTATCAGGATCCGCGCACCGATCCCCACCACGTCTTCCAGAATTTCAAGCTGCATCCTTTCGCGCGCCGCATTCTCGAAGGCGGAAAGATGGTGCACTACGGCGCAAAGTCGCTTCCCTACGGGGGATGGCTCACCATGCCTCGGCTCGCGGGCGATGGCTGGATGATGCTCGGCGACTCCGCCAGCCTGCTGAATTCGCAGCGGCTCAAAGGAATTCACCTCGCCATCAAGTCCGGCATGTTGGCCGCTGAAACGGCCTTCGACGCGCTCCTCTCCGGCAATACATCGGAGTCGCAGCTAAGCGAATATAAGCAGCGCGTGGACGAGAGCTGGATCCGCGAAGAACTCTACCCGGTGCGCAATTTTCACCAGGGATTCGAGCACGGTCTCATCGACGGGCTCGCCAAAGCGGGAGTGCAAATGCTGCTTCGCGGCAGCAATCCCGGCCCCGACTTTGGCAACAAGGCCGGATACCTGAACATGAAGCTGGCCGACGAACTCAGCCCGTTCGGGGATCGCCGCTCTCACTTCCTCGGCAACGCGAAGGGCGACGGCAAGCTCACATTTGATCGCCTCACAGACGTCTATCACTCCGGCACACGGCACGAAGACGACCAGCCAACCCACCTGGTGATCGAGGATTTAAACATTTGTAACAGTCGCTGTGTCAAAGAGTTCGGCAATCCCTGCCAATACTTCTGTCCCGCGGCTGTCTACGAAATGGTGGAGATTTCTTCTCCCGCGGAAGGCGCCGCTGAATCGCAGCCCACGAAGCAGTTGCAAATCAACTTCGCCAACTGCGTCCACTGCAAAACCTGCGACATCATGGATCCGTACCAGATCATCACCTGGGTCCCGCCCGAAGGCGGCGGCGGCCCCAATTACGACGGCATGTAACCCTGCGTCCACCGGTCACGCTATCCTGTCAACATCCCTAAACCACGGCGCATGAGGAAAGATCCATGCAACTCGAATACACGATAACGCCGGAAGACTACATGCAGGCAACCGGCTTGTGGATGAGAAACGCCAGCTCCCGCCTGCAAATCTCCTACTGGTTATGTTCCTGGCCGGGAATCGTTGTTGGCGTGTTGGCGGTGCTGTTGGCGATTCCTGTCGCGTCTTCCTCGCTCTTTCGCGCCCAGGACAATATGGCAGCAATCATTCTCTGGATCGTGCTCGTCTGCTTCCTGCTGACGCTTCCTATCCGTTACCGGCGAGTTGTGAAGAAGCGCTACGACATGCAGAGGATGGCCGCCACGATCCGCGTAGAGATGAATGAGACTGGCGTGGAAATCATTCGAACCAGCGGTGACGCCGATGTTCGCTATCGTTGGCAGGCTTTTGTTAAGCAGTTGGAGTCGGAAAGCCTCTACCTTCTCTTTCCCACTGAAATGAGTTTTGTCATCATCCCCAAGCGCGCCCTCACCCCGGACCAGCAGACCGAGCTCCGCGACCTCCTCGCCGCGCATATTCCGTCAAAGTAAGACTGGCGGTTCATCAATGGTGCGAGTTCCTCATTACACGGTATATTTTCTCCCATGCAAGCCGACGCACCGCAGCCGCTCTCTCCGCGCTATCGCGCCATCTCGCTCGCGGAAGTTGCGCTCGGCACTTTCCTCGTCATCGGACACAACGTCTTCCACATCGTGTCTAACGAAGTGCCCCTCCTCGCCGGGCTCTTCTTCTTCTCCTTCTGCATTCGCGATCATGGCTATAAAATTCCCGGCTTCACACGCCCAAAGTCGTGGGGCAAAACGATTCTCATCGCGCTCGCCGCAGCCGCCATCCTGCAACTTGGCAGCGAACTCGTCGTCGGCCCGTTGGCAGCGCATTTCTGGCCGGAGCCGCAGCACATCTCATCCCTCATCAACGGTCTCGCCCACAACTGGAAATTCGCCCTTCGCAATCTCGTCATCATCTGGGTCTTCGCCGGCTTCGGTGAAGAACTTGGCTACCGCGGCTACCTGCTCAACCGCGCCGCCGATCTCGGCAGCCGCTCTAAATTCGCTTACATCGCCGCCATGTTGTTCGTTGCGGTGCTCTTTGGATTCGGCCATTTCTACAAAGGCGCAGCCGGTATCGTTGATTCCACTTACTCCGGCCTCGTCCTTGGCGGAGTCTACCTTTTATCCGGACGCAACTTGTGGGCCGCCATCCTCGCCCACGGCATCAGCGACTCGTTCGCCATCATTATTGTTTTCGTGGGATGGGCAAGCTAAGGAACTCGCCCTCCTTTTCCGGCAACCTGCCCCTGATCCTCCGCCAAAGTGATCCTCATTCTGTAACTGGCATCTCCCTTCCGCATCGAATAGAGTGAAGACTCCAGAATGTCGACGCTTTCCCCCAGCCCGGCTGCCATTCCCATTCCCAAGCCCGTTCAGCGGCTCAGGGATAGCCATGGCCGTGCCATCACCGATCTTCGCGTCTCCATTACAGATCGCTGCAACTACAAGTGCGTCTACTGCCGCACTGGCAACGAGGGCGCGCAATACGCCGAGTTGCCCATCGCCGACTATCTCCGCCTCATCCGCATTTTTGTGTCGCTGGGCATTGAAAAGGTGCGCCTTACCGGAGGCGAACCGTTGCTGCGCAAAGGCTTGCTGGAGATGGTACGCGAGTTGGCGAAGATGCGGACCAGTTTCGCCCCCGACGGAAGTCCTCTCAATTCAATTCACGGCAGCCGCTCGACATCGCCGTTACGACCAATGGCCATCTGCTCGCCGATCTCGCCCAGCCGCTGAAAGATGCAGGACTCACCCGCGTCACCGTCAGCATGGACGCGGTAGATCCCGCGACATTCGCCCGCATCACCCGCGTTCCCAATAGCTTCGAGCAGGTGCTCGGCGGAATCCGCGCCGCCAAACGCGCCGGCCTGGACCCGGTCAAGGTGAACTGCGTGTTGTTGCGCGGCTTCAACGAAGAGCAAATTCCAGGATTTGCCCGTTTCGCCCGCGAAGAAGGCGTCGTCGTCCGCTTCATCGAATTCATGCCACTGGAGGAAGACCGCCTCTGGTCCCCCGCCACCGTTGTCCCCATCCGTGAAGTGATCGACCGCCTGAGCCAGTTCCGGCCCGTGGTTCCCCTTTCCGCTACCCACGCGAGCGAAACGGCTTGCCGCTACACCTTCGACGACGGAATCGGCGAAATCGGCATTATTGCCCCCGTTTCCCAGGCGTTTTGCGGACAATGCAGCCGCGTCCGCCTCACTTCTGACGGCAAAATCCGCACCTGCCTCTTCTCCCAGTCCGACCACGACCTCTACGGAGTCGCCAGTCGCGGCGGCGGCGACGCGGAACTTGCTGATTTCATTGTCTCTACGATCGAGAAAAAAGAAGCCCGCCATCACATCGGCGAGCCCGGATTCCTGAAACCCTCCCGCAGCATGGTGCATATCGGCGGCTAAACGTACGTTTCCGGCCACACTTCCACAGGGATATCTCTCCAAAATCAACGATTTGTGGCAGAATCTTAACAACTCGCGACGCACCGCGTGTGAAGGCCACATGGCTTCCAACGTCAGACCGCTACATGAAGAGGGACCACTCGGCGATCTGCTGGTGTTCCATAACATCGCGCGGGCGCTCACATCCTCGCTCGATCGCGACACCATTCTCAAATCCATTCTGCAGCAGATGCATCGATTCTTTCATCCCGAAAAGTGGGCTCTCCTGCTGGTGGATGAAAACGCACAGGACCTCGTTTACACGCTCTCAGAGCAGGACGGAAATATTCAGCCGGGAAAATCCCGTATACCAATAGGCGAGGGCATGGCTGGATGGGTCGCCCAGAACGGCGAGACTCTCATCATTCCCGAACTTGGCCTCGATCCGCGTTTTCAGTCTGATGCAGAATCGTATGCCGGGGGCATGCGCTCCGCGATTTGCATCCCGCTGCGTTCCCGCTCGCGGACTTTAGGAGTAATCCAACTCTTCAATTGCAGGCTTGAGGCTGTGACGGATTACACCATGTCCTTCCTGCACGTGCTCTGCGATTACGCCGCTATCGGCATTGAGAACTCCAATTCCATGCAGCGCATTCAGGAACTCACAATCACCGATGACTGCACCGGTCTCTTCAACGTCCGCCATCTCTACGCCACCATGGGCAGAGAGATCGAGCGGGCGCGGCGCTTCAACGACGAGTTCAGCCTCATCTTCATCGATCTGGATCATTTCAAGGATGTGAACGACCGGCATGGCCACTTACTGGGCAGCCGCTTGCTCGGCGAGGTCGGCCTCCGCGTGCGACTGCACATTCGCGCCGTCGATTCAGCCTATCGTTATGGTGGGGATGAGTTCGTGGTGCTTTTGCCTGGGACACGCAAGCTTGAGGCGACCAACGTTGCCACCCGTCTGTGGAGTGCCCTGCGTTCCACCGAATACCTGGTCAACGAAAACCTCAACCTCAGAATCTCCGCCAGCTTCGGTGTCGCCACGTTCCCGGAAGACGGACAATCCATTCACGAGGTTATCGGCGCGGCAGATGAGACCATGTACCTGGTCAAAAACTCGCATCGCGATTCCGTCGGAGTCGCCCGCAGAAAAACGCAATACCCCTCTGAATAAATCAGTGCTGTTTCGGATTGATCGGCAGCCGCGCGTTCAGGTTTTCAGGGGACGCCGGATCGATGCGAAAATCCCAAACCACCAGGTTGATTTCCTTGGGAGAAAGAATCTCCACGAGCGCGTATTCCCCAATTTCCAGCGGCTGTTTCGGCACCAGCTTCATCCAGTTCTTGCCCGGCAAAAGCTCTGACGTTGTGTCCACGATGTCCTCCGAGTGCGACGCCTTGCCCAGCATGCTCACGTTTACCGATCCCACCACTCGAATATTCTTTATCGTCTCCGCCCGCACAATGGCATAGCGGCTGTTAGCCGACCCCTTCGCCTGCTCGCGCTTGTCGTTGCCGGACTTGCCCGTTTCCACAGTGACAGGATCGGTCGTCGCATCGTCCGCCTCGCCACCTTCCAGGCTCACAAAAAGCACGGGATCGTTCACATGCAGCCGCGTCTTCGACCGCGCGCCTTCCAGCTGAATCTGGGCCTTCCCGCTCGTAGGATTAATCGTTCCCTTCAACACATTCTTCGTACTCGAGCGACCCAGGTCGCCATTCGACTGCTCCACGCGCACCAGCTCCGGCGTGTCGTGGAACGTGTCCAAAGCCCACACGCCCTCTGAGTCCGGCAGCCGTAACCCCTGCGCAACGTAGGGCGTCCGCTTGTCCTGCTCCAGCCGCTCCGCCTCCGCCTCTTTATCCAATTCGGCAGCCGCCGCCGAGCCAGGAGTCGCCGCGGCACCGTTCGCCTTCTCCGCGCTGCCCGGAGCATGGTCGCGCGCCCACTTTTCCGTCGCCACCCAGTCAATCAGGCTCGTGGGAATCTCCTCCCAATCTCCCGTCCGCTCCGCGCTGATAAAGCGCACCACGTCACCCTCCACCTTGTATTGGCGCGTGATCTGGTAGCTTCCGTCCTTAAGGATCAGTCGTTTATTAGGCGTTTGCCCCCAGGCAAAGGCGCTGGCAAGCAGAAGTACGATCGCGAGTTGTCGAAAGTGAGTCATATTCCGCTTCTTAGACGGGTATCCTATGCCGAACGTTGTGGCTGGTTCCTTTATAACTCTTTTGATCGTAGCGTTTCTCCTATTCTCCCCCGGGCCGGCACCTGACTGTCCCCACACCAAACGCGGAGTGATCCTCTTGCTTTTAGCTCGCCCGTGCGGCCAGCACCCCGCCCGTGCGGCCAGCACCCGGCACATTCTTTGCTTCCCTTCGTTTTCACTTCCTGCGATACTTGAACGTGCCCATCAGGTACGCCAATCAAAACACTCAAAATAAGGTGACGCGGGAATGTCTGCAAAGTACATCTTTGTGACGGGCGGAGTTGTGTCCAGTCTTGGTAAGGGTTTAGCTGCGGCTTCTATCGGCTGTCTGCTTGAGAGTCGTGGTCTTAAGGTCAACTTGATGAAATTTGACCCCTACCTGAACGTCGACCCGGGCACCATGTCGCCGTTTCAGCACGGCGAGGTCTTCGTGACCGACGACGGCGCGGAAACTGATCTCGACCTGGGACACTACGAGCGGTTCACCCACGCCCACCTCACCCGCGACAACAACCTCACCACCGGCCGCATCTACGAGCAAATCATCACCAAGGAGCGCCGCGGCGACTACCTAGGCAAAACCGTCCAGGTCATCCCCCACGTCACCAATGAGATAAAAAATGCGATGAAGAAGGTGGCGGCCATGGGCCAGGACGTCACCATCATCGAAATCGGCGGCACCGTCGGCGATATTGAGTCGCTGCCCTTCCTCGAAGCCATCCGCCAAATGCGCCAGGAACTCGGCCGCGAAAACACCGTCTTCGTCCACGTCACCCTGGTTCCGTGGATTGCGGCCGCGCAGGAGCTCAAAACCAAGCCCACGCAGCACTCGGTCAAAGAGATGCTCTCCATCGGCATCCAGCCGGACATCCTGCTCTGCCGCAGCGACCGCTTCCTCTCCAACGACATCAAGAGCAAGATCGCCCTCTTCTGCAATCTTGAAGAGAAGGCCGTCATCACTGCCCGCGACGTCGCTTCCATTTACGAAGTGCCCTTGGCCTTCGCGCAGGAACATGTCGATGAGCTGATTCTGAAGTATCTCCACATCAACACAGGCGAAGCGAATCTCGTCGAATGGAAGGCGCTGCTCGAACGCTGCTACCACCCCAAGGACGAAGTTTCCATCGCCATCGTCGGCAAGTATGTTGAGTACGAAGACAGCTACAAATCCCTGAAGGAGGCGCTTGTTCACGGCGCCATGGCGCAAAACCTCAAGCTCCAGGTTACGTGGATTGAAGCCGAGGGCCTGGAAAGCAAGTATCCCGGCGACCGCGATTACGAGCGTCAACTGGAAGGCTTCGACGGTATCCTCGTGCCCGGCGGCTTCGGCAAGCGCGGCATCGAAGGCATGCTCAACGCCATTCGCTATGCGCGCGAAAAGCAGGTTCCCTACTTCGGAATTTGTCTCGGCATGCAAACGGCCTGCATTGAGTACGCACGCAATGTCTGTGGATTGGCCGGGGCCAACTCCAGCGAATTCGACCCCGCAACTTCCCATCGCGTCATCTACAAGCTGCGCGAGCTGATCGGCGTGGAAGAAATGGGCGGCACCATGCGTCTTGGCGCGTGGCAGTGCGTTCTTCAGCCCGATTCCATTGCCTCAAAGGCATATGGCGCAACCGAGATTAGTGAACGTCACCGTCACCGTTACGAATTCAATCGCGAATACGAAGCGTTGCTCACCGGAGCAGGATTGCGCATCACCGGAACCACTCCCGACGCGACCTATGTCGAAATCGTCGAGATCCCCGGCCACCCCTACTTCCTCGGCTGCCAGTTTCACCCCGAGTTCAAATCCAAGCCACTGGAGCCGCACCCTCTCTTCTTCGCATTCATCAAGGCCTCCTACGCCAATCGAGAAAAGCACGTCACCGCCATCCCCTCGCAAGTGGAAGCGGAGATCAACCGGTAGATAATTCGCGCGAACAGATTGGTGGCCCATTCAAGCCCTCTGTTGGCTTGAGTGGGGTACTTCAGCCATCAACAATGGAGGGTGCCCCAACCTTCGCGTCGCGAAGGGTGGGATCGCATTCCCATCATCTCAACTCTTCTCAGGCGTCCTTGTCTTGCGGCGTTTCTTTGATGATCAGCCGCTCAACCGTCAGTTCACCAATGGACAATCGGTCGATGCGGCCGCGGTGAATCGCCAGCGCGCGGACAGCAACGGCGCCCACAGCCAATGCACCCACAGCTACCGCCCCAATAGCCAGCCCGCTAACCGCTACTGCCCCAATCGCGGCCGCACCCACGGCCACTGCGCCGTGAGCCGTTCCCTTACGCAGGGCGAATGTTTTCGTCTTCTCATTCCCTTCACTCATCATCAAAATCCTCCAATAACCGACCTAAAAAGGAAGTGAGATGCCGAACAAAGCGAAGCGGAGGGCCTGCGTTTCACCTCCTCCACTTGGCAGTGACCCCATTCGAGCCGTCCATTGGCTTCAGTCGAATAGTTCGACGATCAAGCAAATGAGGGTGCCCCATCCTTCGCGCACTCTGCGAAGGGTGGGATCGGATTTCCATGATCTCAAACCTTCCCACCCAAAAAAAGCGAAGGATCAGTCTTCCATTTGCCCCCAAACACACTCCGGATGCACCATGGAACCTGCGCAAAGGGGGACTCCCCATGTCCATTCCTAGGAGAACATTTCTAATCGGCACATTAGCAACGTCGCTCATCGGAAAGATCACCTCTTCCTCCCCCATGCTCGCCGAGGCATTAACCGGCAATCGTCCCATCACCGGCGTTCGCGTCGAGAAAGAGTTCAGACTCCCCGACAACCAGGGCGATACATGGATTGCGGCGTGGGCCGGAGACGACAATCTCTACACGCCATCGGACGATACCGAGGGATTCCACGAAGCATGCCACTCCAATATCGCATTCAACCGCCTGAATGGCAGCGACCCGATGCGGTTCACCGGGACGACCGTGAATCCCATGTCGGACTACGGCAAGAATTCGCAGCTTGGGCCGGATCACTGCAACTGGAAATCCACTGGCTGCATTTGGTTGGACGGAGCAATCTACTGGGCGATTGCGCGCCATCACTACGGAGATGACAGCGGCGATCCGCACAAACGCCAGACTGCGCAGAATGCAAGCATCATCAAGAGCACGGATTTTGGCAAGACGTGGACTCGCACGGCTCAGCAGAATTACGACGCCCCCATGTTCCCCGGGCCGCGCTTTGCTACTCCTTATTTCATTCAGTACGGATATGGACACGACACTGTTACAGAAGACAACGCAGGCCAGTACATCTACGCAACCTCCAACAACGGATTCTGGGACTGCGGCGACGACTTGGTGCTGGGGCGTGTTGCACGATCCAAAATCGGCAGTCTCAATGGGCGCGACTGGGAGTACTACACCGGCGGCGATGGCATGAAGTCCGCCGCCTGGTCGCGCCAGATGAACGATTCGAAGCCTATCCTCGAAGCCGCCTTAAAGATTGGAATGACTGGCCCCGTCTACCTGCGTCAACACGGCCGATACTTTATGGTCAGCTGGTACTACCCGGCCGGTGGCGGCAAAATCAAGGACGCCTGCTTCCATACTGTGTGGGATTTCTTCGAGTCCGCGAAACCATGGGGACCCTGGAACAAGATTGGGTCCTTCGATTCCAAACCTGCAGGTTGGTACACGCCTAACGTCTGCCCAAAGTTTCAGGGCAAGGATCGCGTCTACGTTCTCACCGCCGGCAACTGGGGCAGCAAGCAAGACTACCGCCTGACTATCGTGCCGCTTGCTATCCGGTCATAGGTGGTGATAACTCTGCTTCTAACTACTCATGCAAATTCGAATGCGCGTTCAACGGAGCCAGCGCAGCGGGGTGGACAAGTTAAACCATGCCACCCGCTCTTCGCGAAGTTCCTACTTGCAGGCACCTGCAGCGGATGACGTGTTACCCCACGTGGAGGAATAGTCATCCCGGACTGCCGCTTGCCAACCCTTGAGATTTGTTACGTGCCCGTTCGGTAGTACAAATTTATTGGTCGACGTAGGATCGTACCAATGGTTTCCGGATCCGGTAAAGTTCGCGGTGAAGTGGCTGAAGTCCTTACTGGACAAGTAAGTCCTGAACACGTTTTGGCCGCTACGGCTATCTTGGAATACGTTGTTCTTCAGAGTCGTATTCTGGGTATGCAGATAGTAGGTTTTCTTGGATTCCCAATCAATGATCTGCCGTCCGCCGGGATTCCCTGCAAGGAAGAACTCCGCGCCTTTTCCGGAACTGCCGCCATTGCCGTAGAAGACACTCGAGGTTACGGTCAAATATTCCGTGTCGATGACGGTTATTCCAAGATCACCGGAACAAAAGAAACTGTTGCTTACGGATATCGGGCCGGGATTTGCCTCGAGTTGTAGATTGGTAACCCTGTTTCCTATCAAATGAACGTTAGTGATCGTTATGTTTCTGTCATCCGTATCAAACCACAATCCCTGCGATTGATTTCCGACTGCACGCAACCCGTTTACCGTAGCGGTATGTATTCCCCCGAACTTCACCCCGCCCATGCCCCAATCGTAGAAGTTGCCCATGCCTCCACGCCAATTGTTGTAAGAAGCTTCATTGTTCTGGAAAAGTACATTCTTGTCCTTAAAACCGCCCATGCCATTGCCACCGTTGTGAGAGGCGATGGAATTCCTGACCGTAACCCAGTTGGAGCCATTGATGTTGAGACCACCCCAGTTATTCCACTGCACCACTACGCTATCGAAGAGCACGTTCGAACTACTGTTAACATTCGCTCCATCTTTGTTAATGCAGGACGCGGCATGCTGGAACACCATCCCCGAGAACTTAACACTGCTGCGACCAGAAATGTTCAGCGTGGTGCTTCGCACTGCTGCTTCCACTCTCGCGGTGGACATGTTCGTTCCCGATTTTGGCCAAACGCGTATGGCATTTGCTCCCTCATCTACGAAGAACGTCCCTGCATGCATGGAAGAATAAGAGAGTACTTGTGTAAGCAACACGCCGTTGACAAACACCATCTCTCTGCGACGAACAATCGTCGGCATGCGGCTACCTGGCCAGCCGGGCGGTACGGGACACAGTCCGAAGTTGTAGTTCCACGTATAGGAAAAAATCGACTGGTTACTTGAGGCATGAAATGGATGAGTCAGTAGATCGGATCCTGACACAGTTACCGTTCCCGCCGTCACTGCTTCAAAAGAGATAGGCGCTGCCTGGGAACTACTTTGATCAATGTTCAGCGTTTCTCTGTAGTCTCCCGGACTTATTAGAACTCTGGTCGCAAGGCCTCGCGAGCTGTTAATGAGCGCTTTGTCCACAGCCGCTTGAAGAGTCTTCAGGGGCTGACCTATTCCTGCATTGACGTCGGAACCGGTGTTTGCGTCAACGGTGAGGACAGTTCCAACGTTAAATTGCAGGTCAGCCAAATTAGCTTGTGCGAATACGAAAGTAGATGGCGCTAAGGTTGAGAGACATAGCGCGAGTACGGGTGTAACGAACTTCATACTTGCCTCCGCAATGAAGACTATCGAGATGCAATCTCAATGTGACCGATTGCCCGATGGACGGAGCCCACTTACTTTTAAACGCGAGCAGAACAGAGAATTCTTGTACAAATATCTATCACGTATTCACGCTGGCGTGAGGTGCATTTCTGCGGTTTTATGTTAATGAAATCAATTGCATAACGCCCGTGAACAAACTTCCAGAGGCGTGTAAATGCTACTGGCAAAACTCGCCGAATTTACCATGCCAGGTAGCGGGCGTCCCCCTTTTAAGCGCATTGCGTCACGAAATGGTTAAAGGAAAGGAAACCAGAGGGGTTGGCTTAAGTGACATTTAATTGTCGCGCGCGAATGCAGAGTTGAGGCGAAACTCAGCCCGCTAGAATCATCGAAGTGCTGTGATAACTCCATAGCACGTTGCGATCGATATCACTTACAACGTAACTATAGTTAACGAGGATCTTGCCATCTTTAAACAATTAGGTTTGTAATCCCACAAGGCGATATAAGCGACGTAAGAATTCTTCTTATTTTTACTTCTTTCTGACAGCGACCACGCGGCTCGTCATCAGCGGATCATCCGGCAGATGCGACCAGTCAAAGTATGGAATCAAATCACGCATGGCAATAGCTCGATATCCGTTCTCCTTAAGATACTGCATGTATTGCTTAAACATCTCTGGCGGGGTATTTACCCATGGATGGGTAGGATCCGGCACTCCGTGAAATTGCAACACAACGATCTTGCCGCGCTTCGCACTCGCCACTACCTTCTTGAAATGTTCGAACGTCCAATCAGGGTAGGCGTCGCCTGCAGTCGGTATCAGCAGCGGATAATTCTTCTTCACATCTAATGCCGGGCCCACCTGGATCTCACCGTAAGGCACTTCCGGCTGCATTCCCCGCCTCGCTACTTTGTACCCGTGCATCTGCAATTGCTTCAGAGCCTCAGGGCCAAAGTTATCTCCAGGCCACGCAAAGCTTACTGGCTTGGGCACACCTACGCGGGCCAGAGCAGCTTCAACCATCTCCAGTTCCTCTCCCAGCGTCGCGCCCTTTTCCTCCGTTTCGAATCCGGAGTGTGTCCAGGTATGATTGCCAATCTCAAAACCACGACGATTCAGGTCGGCCACTTCCTCCCAGCTTAAGAAGTTCGACTTATCTTCCATCCAGTTATGAGTAATGAAAAAAGTAGCTTTGAATCCTAGCTGCTCAAGTAGAGGAGCTACAACTGTAACCTGGGACTTCACGGCATCGTCAAAGGTAAGCACTACCGTTTTGTCAGGAATCTGTTCGGCACATACGTAGCGGCTCGATAAGGACAATGCCAACGCAGCGATCACGGCGAGTAGTTTGTAAGTCTTCAATGCGACGCCTCCCATGTTAATGTCTCAAACTAAGTGGAGCAGTTACAATATGTCCCCAAATGCTATGCCTTCTTACGAGGAGTGGTAGCTATCCGCTCTTCCAGGAGCACCTCGATTGTTTCACCCACATTCTTTGCAAGCACCTGACGCAGTTCTGCTTTTACGGGGAGCATGTGTCGGCCATCACCCATCGCCATAAACGAACCCCGGAACGAGTGCCCATCCATTTTCCCCTTAACTTTCACCAGCCCGCGGGTCCCAAAGAACTCCACAGAATCGGGCCACACAAGGTAGGTCCACCCCCCTTTACTGGAACTCTTTCGTAACTTCGCGGTGAACGTTTTATTTAGCATCCGAAATGCTCCTCGCGCACTCAATCCAATAAAGGGAAACCAGGGGTTCGTGTCAATCTTTCCGTCCTCGACCGCCGTTGCGGTTGCAGCTGTCGAATTTTCCAGCAACCAGCAAACGTACCGATCAAGCTGGTGAATGCTACCACCTTTAGGGACAAGGGATTCCAAGGGCTAATTCGCATTCAACACATCTGAGTTTCAATTTTAGGAGAAAGAATAGGAGGAAAACACATGGCAAATGAAACCCGCAACAACGACATGAAAGGCGCGAGCTTCGACATGAAGTTCGAGATCGTCGTCATCCCCGTATCGGATGTAGACCGCGCGAAGGAATTCTACACAAGCCTCGGGTGGCGGCTCGACGCCGATTTCGACAACGGCAGCGACTTCCGCGTAATCCAGTTCACGCCCCCAGGCTCCGGGTGTTCGGTCATCTTCGGCAAGCAAGTCACAGCAGCAGCGCCCGGCTCTGCCCAGGGCCTGTACCTCATCGTCTCCGACATTGCCGCCGCACGCGCCGAGTTGCTCAGTCGCGGCATCCAGATCAGCGATATCTTCCACGACGCCGCCGGCGTGTACGCTGGCAGCGACGAGCCGTACCTATTTGGACGGCACCGGGTCAACGGTCCCGACCCTGAGCATCGCAGCTACCGCTCGTTCGCCTCGTTCCGCGATCCCGACGGCAACGGCTGGGTGTTCCAGGAGATCACCACGCGGCTGCCCGGTCGCATCGATCGCGCGGAGACGGAGTTCGCGTCAACGAGCGATCTGGCAGCCGCTCTTAGGCGTGCAGAGGCCGCACACGGCGAACACGAGAAGCGCACCGGCAAGCACGACGACAACTGGCCCGACTGGTACGCCGCATACATGGTGGCAGAGCAGACCGGCGCAGAGTTGCCGCAATGAACGACGAAGCGATCATCGTAAGCTGATCGCCGGCGCAAGCAAGTTGGACAGCGGCCCATTCAAGCTTTTTGGCTAAAGTGGGCCGCGCGCAATTTTGAAACTGTGTATTTTTGCTTGCCAACTGCCGCGAGGTCCTGCATCCTTTCGAAATCCAATGAGGTGTGTTCTATTCCAGCAACTCTGAATCGAACTGCAGATAAATCTCTTTTAAGCGATTCGGGTCCCGATTGGCATGCAGAGCCGCAATCAGAGCACTCAACTGCGGAGTGAGCACTATCAGGTAACGAGTATCCGCCGACGCAGTATATGCGTGAGCGACACCTGCCGTTACGAACACCGTCGCCCCGGCTGACGCCACTTCAGTCCTGTCGGCATAGCGGAAAGTTAGTTCCCCCTCCAGCACATGCCACGCCTCGTCGTCGGAATGGTGAACGTGCAGTTGTGCCGGGCCACTGCCGCGCCACTCGTGTATCTCAAACGACTTGCCCACGGCTGAATAAGGAGAGGATTCCATTTCCGGCGATCCTGGTATCTTGCTGCGCATGGAGTGTACACCAAGGAATGGCTGATTTTACCGCTGCATTGACTTTAGATCTTAAGTGGGTGGTGTAGGCTCTTCGGAAGTCGGCATAAGACAACCCTGTCGTGGCCTGCGTCATCTAAATCGTTTTGAAAAGCTAACTTCATTCGAAGCAAACGGTTCCCGGGGCCTCTTGCCGCCGACACGCTCGGCTTGATCACTATCTTCACTGCAGATGCCTGCCTATTACTAACAGTCGACTAGTAAAAAAGATCGGGCATAGCCACATGTAAATTTCCGGCTTTAGGTGTCCGACGACTTTCCAACAGGACCCAACGAGCATGTTCACGCTCGGGGTTCATAGCGTAGGAGCACATCTAAAATGTCTTTAACCGGCAGAACAATGAAGCGAGCTTCCTTCGGTGTGTTTCGCAATTTGGACCGGGTGGGTATTCACCTGCTGCCCAAGCATTTCTACACGCCGATACAGGATCAGGCTTGGCTTAACAGGAATCTCGCACTGTGGGCACGTCCCACAAACCTGACTTCCCTGAATTGGGATCTAAACGAACAGTTGCGATGGGTTAGCGAGGTCTGTTCGAAATACTACGCGGAGGTTCGCGGCTTCGCGACGTTTGCCGAAGGTACGGCGAGTGGGTATGGCCGTGGTTATGGACCGATTGAATCGCAGGTACTGCATTGTGCGATTCGATATTTCAGGCCGAAGCGAGTGATCGAAGTGGGATCGGGCGTTTCGACCTTCTGCACCTCGAAGGCTCTCGATCTCAACGAACGCGAAGGCTCTGGCTCCTCAAATTTGACGTGCATTGAACCCTTCCCAAAGTCTCAGTTGTTGTCGATGCGAGGGGTAACTGTCGTAAAAAAGCTGCTTCAGGAAGTGGACGTGAGCATCTTCCAGGAATTGCAATCGGGAGATCTCTTGTTCATCGATTCTTCTCATGCGGTGAAGACCGGGTCAGATGTTCCCGTGCTTCTTCTCGAGGTGCTGCCGCAACTTCGATCCGGCGTGCTCGTTCATATCCACGACATTTTTCTGCCGTATACCTACAGCCGCGATTCTTTAAGGAATTACTTTGGCTGGCAGGAGACTGCGCTTCTCCTGGCATTGCTCAAGGGCAACTCTAATTTTGAGGTGCTTTCCTGTCTCTCAGCCCTTCACTATGAGAAGAGAGATGCTCTCCGAATAGTGCTCTCCGATTACTCTCCCCAGCCGGAGTTCGCCCCCGGCCTGGCACTCGCCAACTCGCCCGGCCATTTCCCTTCAAGCACGTGGCTAGTCCGAACTTGATTTTGCTTAGTCCTCCCAACTGATATAGCGATCATCATCCCGGCCTGCGCGGAAAGAATTGTCCCAATTAGAGGGGAAGATTGCCTTTCCGATTAGGAGAAAAGCATTGTCATCCCGATTAGGACGAGAAGAATTGTCATCCCGACCGAAGCGAAGCGAAGTGGAGGGACCTGCGTTTCAACTCTCTTCGAGCGAACAGAATTGGAGAGACATGTTTCACACTCTACTGCGGCAGGCCACCCAAATCATCCCAGCAAGGATGTGATTACGGTGATCGTCAATCGCGCTAACTCTTCGTTCTTGAGTAAGTGGGAGAAGGTGGCCCATTCAAGCCCGCCGTTGGCTTGAGTGGGATCACCGAAAGCTCGCACACAACGTAAACGAACGGGCGCGGGAGTTAGTAGCGATGGGGGAGGTCGCGCGATGCGTAACCCGATCTTTCGCAAACATCGGCACGCACATCGCGAGGGAACAACATTCATGAAGGGAAAGTACGGGCTAGCCGCCATTGCCGGGAGAGAGAATTATTCGTGCATCTTTTCCCAGAACGTCGCCTGCCTCACAAAGAAAACAACCTCTCCCGGCTTGGCAACTGCTTTCCGATTATTGAAATGATTGGGAGCGGCTATTCCAGTCGCAAGTATTTGGGAAACCGGGTACCAACGCACATCTGGACCTTTGACGTCGTCGCAATTCATATAGAACCAACTGCCGGCATCTTGAGCGCGAACTGCCATGACGGATGATTCTGGCGGCAAGCTGATCTCTCCTATTCCATCTTTGTTTGGTTTTACCCATGTTGTTCCTAGGCTGTGGTTCTTCCAAACCTGAAATTCTGAGGCCGTTATCGTTCGCCGGTTTTGCTATCCACCATACGAATCTTCAGCGTGCGATCCTCCTGGGCATGAGTCGCGCCCCAAATCGTCGTCATCCAGAGAGCAATAGAAATCGCTGCAATCAGGCGGGTGGGCACACCTACCTTTTTCATAAACACTGTTCCCTACTCCAATCTGGGGTGCCTCATCCTTCGCTGCCTTGGCGAAGTGTGGATCACAATCAAGTTGTCATCTTGAGCGCAGCGAAAAATCTGCGGTTGCTGTTCACCTTTGATCGACGCGTCCCACACGTCTAAAGTTGAGACGTGGATTTTGCTTTTAGTACACTCGTGCGGCCACTTAAACCACCACCGCAGATTTGACCTGAATCCCAATCGTCGGCGGAGTCAGCAGAGTGTTGTGAATCAGGCAATGCTTCACCGCTCGCTCCGCTCCCGCCAGATCCTCTTCACACAGCGCCACCGGCACATCGATCTCAATCTGAAAATTGTCCAGCCGGGCTGGGCCGAAAACTTTGTCGGCCGTCAGCCGGACACGTGCGCCCTCTGTCGCCAGTCCCCTCTTCCTCAAATACTCGGCAGCATAATACGCCGCGCAGGAGGCCAGCGACCCCAGCATCAGCTCCGGAGGAGTCATGCCTTCATCATCCCCGCCCTTGTCCAGCGGCTGATCGCAAAGAATCTTGTGCTCCCGCGCCGTGATTTCAAACTGCACGTTCCCCAGGTGCTCGACACGAACTTCCATTGCATCTCCTTCTTCTCTCACCGCGTTGCGTTGACCTTGTTAACGCCGTCGACCGCCGATCATCGAAAGCGACCACGTACCGCGCAGCAAGATCTGCCACCATGCCGCGATTCTCGGCGGAAAAAGTTAACCCCGGCAGTGCTGCCCGACACAGCCGTTTGTGTTCCAATTGATTCGATGAACAGTTTCAACATCGGAAACCTCACCGTCGGCGGAGACCGGCTTTTTCTCATTGCCGGGCCCTGCGTCATCGAGAGCGAAACCCACGTACGCAAAATGGCGGACGCCATCCAGCGCATTACCTCGGATCTCGGCATTCCCTACATCTTTAAAGCCTCCTACGACAAGGCAAACCGCACGTCGATCCACAGCTTTCGCGGCCCCGGTCTCAAAGAGGGCTGCCGCATTCTCCGCGCTCTCAAAGAGGAAACCGGATTGCCGGTGCTCACCGACGTTCACCAGCCTTCCGATTGCGCGCCAGTCGCAGAAGCGGTCGACGTTCTCCAGATCCCCGCTTTCCTATGTCGCCAGACCGATCTCCTGGTCGCCGCCGCCCAAACCGGGCGCGCAGTCAACGTGAAGAAGGGCCAATTTGTAGCTCCTCTCGACATGAAGCACACGGTCGAAAAAATCACCGACTCCGGCAACAATCGAGTCTTTCTCACCGAACGCGGCAGTAGCTTCGGCTACAACAACCTCGTGGTAGACATGAGATCGCTGTCCATTCTGCGCAGGATGGCCCCCGTGGTGTTCGACGGAACCCACTCCGTGCAAACTCCTTCAGCTGCCAATGGAGTCTCAGGAGGTCAGCCGGAGTTCATCCCAGTCCTGGCCCGGGCTGCCGTGGCAGCCGGCATAGATGGAATTTTCCTCGAAGTCCACGACGATCCGGCTCACGCCAAGTCAGACGGAGCCAACGCTCTACATTTAGACGGACTGAGACCGCTTTTGGAGAGGCTGCAGTCTATCCGTGCCGCGACAGCTGATTGAAGCCGGTTGTCTAGTCAGTAATCAAAGCGCCTTGGAGGTGATCCACATCACTTGCCAAAGTGCGCGTTCCAAGTGCCTCTAGACTGCCAAAGCTCGCGTGTAATTTGTGCTTGCAGGCACCAAAAAAAGGGCCCCTCGAGTGAGGGGCCAATCTGCCTTGGTTCTCTCGTTGTGTGAGAGCTTGGTTGCAACCGGCCTTTTTTCTTATAGTTATGGGCCGGTCGAGCGAAACGCTTACTGCGTCGTGCTCGTCGACGGTGTGCTCGAAGGCGCACTCGCCGAAGCTAAACTGTTTTGCATCAGGCTCACGTGTACGATGCTACCTTTCGTCGCCGTGCCTGTTGCTGATTCGTATTTTGCATTTCCCATCGCAATCTGGTGGATGCGATAGATCGGAACCTGATGCTCTGTAACAAGATAGCGGACAACCGCATTTGCCATCTGTTGTGAGCTTTGGATCCCTGCCTGACCTGCTGACCTTGCGTAGCCCTGAACTTCTAGGATGTAACCTTGCTTGCCGCTCAACTGGATCGAGATGTCGTCCAACGCGGCCTTGGCCTGCGCATTCAGCACCGTCTGACCGGGTTTGAAGTGGATCTCCGTCTCGGTCACGGGCTGGTACTGATCAAGGTTAGATACCTCAGTGGTCAACATGGTTTCCTGGCTGGCTGCCTTTTCTGCAGTTTGTTGTGCCTGCGCAGCTTTCGCATTCGCCTCGGTGGCCTGTTGTGTGGCTGCATCCGCCGTGCTTTGAGCCTTGTGGATACCAGCCTGTGCACGGCTATCGACATCCTTGATGTCGTTTGCATTCTTTGCGTTAAGCTGATCCAGCTCGTTCAGACGATCCTTTACAGGATTGACTTGACGCTGTACCCATTTCTTGCGGGCAAAGGGATTCATGTGACCCCAGAAACCTTCATTTGACTTGGTTTCCAAGGGCTGTCCGGTAGCGTAAGTGGTCTTGTCGTCTGGGTTTGAGGTGGTTGACGTAGTCGTTGTAGTGCTCTGCTGGGCCGGCGTGGAAGAGGTCGCATTCTGCGCCATCGCAGGTAAGCCGAGCACGCCCGTCAAAATCAAGGCTGCTACAGCTTCGCGATTCACAAATTTGACGGCGTTCTTCATAAAGTTCTTGTCCCTCAGTACCTTTATTACAACGTTCACAGCTTGCAGACAGACAAAGTGCTAGTACATTCTGCCTAACATAGTGCATCTGGCATGCCAAACTTACCGCGCAAAATCGAATTTAGGCTAATTCTATACAAATCAGTCTATTAGCTCGTAATTGTCCGGTTTTGCACAGCTCGTGTATTTAGCTCTGATGCTGCCACAGAGACTACATTTGGCCGGGAGAGGGAATTTTCTGCTCAGTCGTCAAGAAACCGGTTCCATTCAGGCTGCCGTTATCACCCTAATCGCTTGTTTACTTCGAAGTTACGTCGATAATCGTCAGTTCAGGATACTGCTGGTTCCAATCCAGCGTCACGTGGTCAAAAATCAACCGAAATTCCCGCTTGTCGCCCCGCTTCAGGGGCGACGCGCTGACCGGTTGTGTATCCACATAGGGCTCGCGAGTACGGATCAGGTTCAGAGCCGTGGTTTCCTTCTGCGAGACCTCGCCAAGTTCATTCCGGAATACCACCTGGACGGTAGCGCCGGAGATGGTTCTCGATCCCGTATTCGCGATATTTCCGTCGACATAAGTGACCTTGCCCCCGGCAAAATTCGAGGCCTCACTCATTTGCAGGTCCGTAATGGGAAGACTGGCAGCGTAGGGGTCTGCCGCCGCGAGAGTTGCGCCCTCCACCTGCGGCTTGGTAGACCGTCTGCCGGTAAAAAAAACAAGCGCGGCCAGCCCGAGAATGACTACGGCCCCGGCAATTACCCAAGGAATCCAGTTAGTTGTATTCGATGAGGCGGGGTCAGGCAGAAGTTCGGAATCTTTGTTCCCATTGGATTCCATGATGTCCGAAATTTTACATCGCCTTTTAAGCTGCTGGTGAGTCTATGTACTACCGGCGATGACCAAAACGGTACGCTGAAGAAATCTTCAGCGTATGTTGATGTAATGTTCCGCCCTTTTGTCGCACCATTGTTCATGACGCCGCTGTTCCGGCCGAAGAAGAAAATAGCGAGATCCGCACGGCACTTTCTTGCGTATCTCCTGTGACGGAACAGATCGCAAAGTCAGTTTTGGGCCCGTACGCGAAAGCGTCACTAAGAGAGGCCAGTGATGAGAACTTGCATAACAACTACGCCCCCACCTGTTTCGCTTCATGCATTCGACTCCCGAGTGAGCGATTGCGATGTGGAGACGCAGCAGACTGGATCAGCGAATCGGGTAAGCGCCGATTATCTCTACCAGGCCGCGACGATTGCCGCAGCGATCCTGGTTTTGATGTCTATCTGACTTCTCTCGGACGTCGCCCTTCGCCGCTTCACGAGGGTGCCAACACTGTTCCGGCCAAGTAGAAAATCGCTTTAATCAAAATTCAAACTGGGAAACACGCGGAATTGCGTTGTGGCTAGCCGAACCGAGCTTTTCCCACTGTGCGCCGGAAGTCCTCGCCACGCATTTCGACCGTGACGCACATTTCAGCCAGCCGCGAACGCATCCGTTCGCCGATGCGGTCGCCAAGTGACTCCTCGCGCATGGCGCGTGCGGCGGGAGTTGCCGTGCCAGTCACCGGAGCCTGGTCGGCATAGTTCGTGGTGATGATGGTGGTGCGTTTGTCGTTATAACGCGTGTTCAAGATCAGGGCGACCGTATCCCACACCCAGTCGGTCGGCTTTTGCGCGCCGAGTTCGTCCAGGACCAGCACTTCTGCTTGAAATACGGGCTCCAGCACCTCAAGTTCCGTTCGCGCCACTTGCGGATTGTAGGAGTGCTGGATTTCCTTCAGCAGTTCGCGGTAGTCGCAGAACAGTCCTTGGGCGCCTTTCAACATGACCAACGAATGCAGAATTCCGACGGCAAGGTGCGTTTTTCCCACGCCGATGGAGCCGCTAAGCAGTAATCCCTTGCCGCTGGTAACGACGGGATAATCTTCGACAAATTTGCGCGCCATCAGCAAAGCGGAACCAAGCGACCGGTCCGCCCCATGAAATGCCGTTTCATAGCTATCGAGCGAGCAGTGCTCATAACGTGGTGGAACTTTGGCGCGGGTGAGCTGGCGTGAGTTCCGGTTAAGCAGGCGGCATTCGCAGTCCTGCGCATAGCGCTCCCCGTTTTCCCGGGTAAAGACGCGCATGCCAACTCCGCCGCAACTGGAACAGATTCTTGTCATAGCTCTGTTCACAGTATCGCAGTTCATCTGCGAAAAGGCAGCGGTGGAAAAGGTGGCGAACGGTGGAAAGCCGGTCGAGATCGCCGACGCTCCACCATTTCTAACCGTCACAACGCAGTGCCTTAATGGGGTCGACCCGCGAGGCTCGCCGCGACGGAATCCAGCAGGCGAGCAATGCGACCGCAAGCAACGCAACTGGCACGACCGTGAATGTCGCCAGATCGTGCGGCTGCACTCCATAGAGCAGGCTGGAGGAGAACTTCGCCGCGGCAAATGCCAGGGGCAGTCCGATCAGGACAGCGATGAGCGAAAGCTTCATGCCTTGGCGAACGATAAGTTGCTGCACCGCGAGCGTGCGCGCACCCAGCGCCATGCGAATGCCAATCTCCTGCGTACGGCGGCTTACCGAGTAGCTCATTACGCTATACAGGCCGATTGAGGCGAGCAGGAGTCCTATGAATCCGAAGATGCCGAAGAGAGTGCCTGCAAGGCGTGGCAGGAATAGCGCATCGCGGAGATGCCGTCGCATGGTCTCGATGTTGAAGACGGCCATCGTGGGATCGAGCGTGGTGACTTCGCTGCGAACCAACGGAGCCAGTGCCGCTGCATCTCCCGAGGTACGCACCAGCAAGGTATATCCAAGACCTGATGGATCGCTCGCAACGCTCTGATCGAGTGAGCGGAAGAGGACCGGCCGCAAATCCTCGCCCAGGGTCCGCGACTTGATGTTCCCCACGACTCCGATGATTTGGTAGATGACGCCGGCTCCGTCAACCTGCCGGCCAATGGGATTCTCGTGACCAAAGAGCCGCTCGGCAAAGACGCGATTGACGATGGCCACCCTGGGGCCGTTGGCGTCGGCAGGAGAGAAATCGCGGCCCATCAGGCTGGGAATGCCTATCGCCTGAAAGTACCCGGGGCTTGCCATGTAAAGCTCAGCGATGGGCGGCTCAGTGGCGGGCTTGGTATTGCCGACAACCTGGAAGCCGTCGCTGCGGGTACCCATGGAGAGCGGCACCACATCGGTGACAATGGCGGAGGTGACTCCCGGCATTGCTGCGACGCGTTCGCGAAGCTGGTTGAGAAAAAGAACAGTACGTTCGGCGGTATAGCCATGAACTCCAGGATCGAGCGAGAGCATCAGGGCATCGCCGGAGCCGAATCCCACATCGATCCGGGACGCACTCTGCAGGCTACGCAGAAACAGTCCCGTAGCGCACAACAGGACGACCGAAATCGCAACCTGGGCAACGACAAGAATGCTGCGCAGATTCACGCGACCCACGCGGGCAAGTGCATCTTCCCCTTTGAGCGCGGTGGAAATAGTCGCGCGGGATGCTGCGACCGCAGGTGCAAATCCAAACAGCAACGCTGCCCCGACGCTCAACACGAAGGTGTACGCGAGCACTCTCCAGTCGACGTTGACCGTCAGGTCGAGCGGCACAGGCACAGGCAGACGAAAAGAGGAGAGCGCATGGGTGGCCCACACCGAAAGCAGAATTCCGAAAATTCCGCCACCGAGCGACAGAACCACACTTTCCAAAAGCATCTGTCGGATGAGTTGCGCCCTGGTCGAACCCAGTGCGAGGCGAACGGCCATTTCCTTCTGTCGGCCATAGGCCTGCGCGAGCAGCAGGTTGGCAACGTTGGCGCAGGCAATCGCAAGCACCAGGAGCACCACCACGGTGAGCCCGGCAAGAAAGAGGGTGATCGCCGGCTTGTCTCGCGGCGACAGTGAACCGGCCTGATCGATGTGGAAGCCGTTGCCCTTGTCGGTCGCCGGATAGGCGGTCGCGAAGCGCCGGGCCAGCGTATCCAATTCGGCGCTGACCTGTGCGCGCGAGACGCCGGGACGGACTCTTCCTACAGCAGTGACCCAGTGATAGTCGCGGGCGGTGCGCTTGGGAAGATTGGGTACCAGAGACTCGACGTTTCCAAACGACACCCAGAATTCAGTGTTGAGGATGCTGTCGAGTCCGTGGAACCCCGGGGGCGCAACGCCGATCACCGTGAAGGGGCGGCCCGAAAGGCGAACCGTTTTGCCCAGGATGGAAGGATCGGAAGCAAAGCGGCGCTGCCACAAGTGATGGCCGAGCACGATGACTGGAAGATTCTCCTCGTCCGGAGCGAATCCTCGGCCAAGCGCCATGGGTAGCTGGGCGACGTCGAAGAAGTTTGCGGTAGCGGCTTGTCCCCACACGCGCTCGGGCTCACCGAATCCGCTGATTGAGGCGGGGACGAGCTCGTAGTAGGCTGCAACGCCGGAGAGCGTCTTTGCCTGGTCACGAACATCGGTATAAATAGGCCACGAAAAGTGGTTGCAGCACCGCTCGCCGTCGTGGGTCATCCCCAGGGTGAGCAGCATTGCAGGGTCGCCGACCGGGGCGGGGCGCAGAATAAAGCGGCTGATAAGCGAGAAAATGGTGGCGTTCGCCGCGATTCCAAGGCCGATGGAAAGAACTACCGTGAGCACCAGGGCAGGCGAGCGGGAAAGGCGGCGGAAGGTATACGCCAGGTCTTTCGATAAAGATTCCACGGTGGACTCCCACCCCGCGGACCAAACCTTGTGCTTCACCGATTGAACGCTGCCGATCTCGGCGCGAGCGGCGCGGACGGCATCTTCCCGAGACATGCCACGCCGCATCTTTTCAGCCACGGAGGCCTCAAAGAAGCCGCCGAGTTCCTCGTCGATTTCGCGATTCCGCTGCCTGCGATCGACTAGCGCCTTGATGCCGCTTACCAGGCTGGTTAGTTTCGCCATTTCAGGCCTCCAGAATGCGATTGATCGCAGCGATCTGCTTGCCCCACTCTTCAGTTTCGCGGCTCAGGGCGGCCCGTCCCTCGTCCGTGAGCAAGTAATATTTGGCGCGCCGATTGTTTTCCGTAGGCCGCCATTCGCCCCGGATGTTGCCGGAACGCTCCATGCGTGTCAGGGCCGGAAGCAGCGATCCGGGATTGACGCGGAATACGCCGTTGCTGACCTGTTCGATCCGCAGCGCGATGCCGTAACCGTGCATGGGCTCGAGAGCCAGCGTCTTGAGGACGAGCATCTCCAAAGTTCCCTGGACTAGATCGCTGGATTCCTCGGGCATGCGCATTTCTCCTCTTGGCAATCTAGAGGTATCGTCTTTTCCTCTGGATTGTCAAGTGGAGCCTGAGGATTGGCGACAGATCATGGGATTTGTGCTCTATCTCTGGACTTACGGGCGATATTACGGATTGGCGATTTGGCGGATTTAGCTTTGGCCCGTGCAGCTCGCTTGCCACCGCGCTTGATTTGGGCCTGCCGGGCGGCCTCCCTATTGACTTGTTTGCCGCCATTTCGGCTTGCGGGTTTCTTGCGGCAGCTGCCTTCTTCGTGCTCCGATTTACCGGGGACGGGCTCATATCCGGGCCAGCAACGAGATGTTTTGGTAAGACTCTTCTTGGTTGCCATGGCGACTAAGAAGGGCAGGCGCGGAGACAGAGATGCGCGGAAAATGGTCCGGTTTGGATCGCGTGAACGCCGGGCCGCCTTCCTTATAGTCTCGGCGGAATGGATGGAATCTGGGCCCACGCGGGCTACTGCCGGTCGCCATTCCGAATCCTGAATCCATTGCCAAGGCTGCGAATCTCAAATAAACTAGATAGATTGCAGGAAAGGTTTTAACCGAACATGGCAAAGCCAGGAATTCATCCGAACTACAACCCTATCCGGGTCATGTGTGCCTGTGGCCACAGTTTTGAGACACGGTCGACCCATAAGGGCGACATCCACGTAGAAATCTGCTCGAACTGCCACCCGTTCTTTACGGGTAAGCAGAAATTGGTCGACACAGCCGGCCGAGTCGAGCGTTTCCGCCGGAAGTACGCCAAGTCGGACGCGGGCAAGGAAGCAGCGGCGAAGGAAACCGCCAAGTAGTCCTTTCGCGCCGTACAAAACATCGCGAGGAACAGCCTCCGCCAGCGCGGAGGCTTTTCTGTGTCAACATACGAATTACCGCCGTTGGAAGCCGAAAGAGCCATGCAGAAGCACTGGGACAATCCGCTGGAGCACACGATGCCGGAAGGCACGCGGGTGCCCGCTGCTGTCGAAATCGGCGGCGTCAGGGTAGCTCCGGCAACGGTGCTCGCGCCCATGGCCGGAGTAACAGACACGGTTTTCCGGCGATTCATCCGCAATGCCAGCCTATTTACAGCCGAGGCCGATGCGGGAAAGACGGTCGACGAATCCGTAAGCAACCAGCAATCCGGCTGCGGACTGATTATGACCGAGTTCACTTCGGCAGACGGCTTGTCGCGCATGCGGGAGACCAAGCGCAAGCGCTATTTGACCTTCTACGACGACGAGCATCCCATTGCAGCGCAAATTTTCGGTTCAAATCCCGAGACGCTCGCGGACGCTGCCCGCATTGTCGAAGACACCGGATTTGACCTCGTTGACCTGAACCTGGGCTGCCCCGCCAAGCGCGTGGTGAAGTGCAACGGCGGCAGTGGATTGCTGCGCGATCTTCCCCTGATCGCCAAGATTTTCGAAGCCGTACGCATCGGCAGTGTCGATTCCCTTCACCGTGAAATTTCGCATGGGCTGGAGCGACAACGACATTGTCTGCGTTGACCTTGGCGCGACTGGCAGAGGAAAGCGGGTTGAACGCTGTCTCACTGCATGCCCGTACACGCGAACAGGGCTATGCGGGGCAGGCGCGCTGGGAATACATTGCCGCTGTTAAGGATGCGGTTCGCATTCCGGTGATTGGCAACGGCGATATTCGCACGCCGGAAGATGCCTGCGCGATGGTCGCGGCGACGGATTGCGATGCGGTGATGATTGGCCGCGCGGCTCCGTCGAATCCGTGGATCTTCCGCCAGATCGCGCAGTACACCGCTACCGGTCGCTATGACCAGCCAACCAATCTCGATCGCTACAACATGATCCGCTCGTACTTCCAGATGCTACTGAACGAAGGCCACGTGGAAGAGACGGCCGGAAAGATGAAGCAGTTTGCCACATGGTTTACGCATGGCGTAGTGGGCGGAGCATCGCTGCGACGTGGCATTTATGAGTGCAAAACCGGTGAGCGGGTGCTTGAAGTGGTGGACAAATTTTTCGCGGAACATGCCGGGACAGATGGAGAAGATGCTCGCGTAGCGCAGAAGTTTGAAGCCGGCGATCCTTATCCCTTCCGCGATCAGGCCGCACTCAGTTGCGGTGATTAGTCTCGCAAAGAAATCAAATAGCCTGCGCGCTGTGTTTGCGAAAGACCACGGTGCGTTGTTCCCGCCATTGCTCGCCGAGAGCAATCAACGTCCACTCAATTTCGGGAGCGAAGTATTTCAGCACAATCTCGTTTGCTGGATGAATACGCAGCGCCGGTGCAACGAAGCATAGTAGAGGTGGCGCGGACGAGATCACGGACTGCGACGTCTTCGCTGACGAAGTAGCCGTTCCGCTGAAACTCTCCAATATCCCCACGGTCGCGTCCCTGCATGTTCAGCCATTTCACGCGCAACCAGTAGTCCAACCCTTGCAGCGGCAGATGGAGATCTTCTTCCGCCTTGAGTTCGAT
The DNA here is from genome assembly GCA_963797255.1 of uncultured Acidobacteriaceae bacterium. Taxonomy (GTDB): domain Bacteria; phylum Acidobacteriota; class Terriglobia; order Terriglobales; family Acidobacteriaceae; genus JANXZS01. The sequence goes on along the minus strand of CAWCOV010000030.1, from coordinate 65,432 downwards.
GACAACGAGCCGACCGTTCCGGTCCGCCGTAAGCAGGTCGAGCATACCGCGATCACCGCCAGCGAAGGCGGGGACCTGCGTGTAAACATAGTCTTGCTGAATGCCCGGAAGAATATCGCGCAGCGAAGACTTCAGTGCGGATTCCATCCACCGTCTCCGACTGCAGACGATACAGCGGATCGCTCGTGCTGCCGCCAGCCCTGCGGCTGGATGCGACGCGGCGCAAAAGTTCGAGGAAGAGCTGTTCATTCTCCGTCGCAGAGAACTGTCTCATTCGCGCCTGCTCCGAACGTAAGCTGCTCTTCGCGGGCAAATGTGCCGCCGCTAAAACCCTGACGAGCGCGAGCGATTTCAAGCCCGTTGAGCAGAAAGGCGACCTCTGCGGCACTGCGCGGCGTCACCTCCACCTTTGCGCGAAGTGGAGACGGCAGCAGATCCATCAGGCGACGAATAGAAACGTCGAAGCGATCCAATGCGGACGTTGGCCGAAAGGCCTGAGTGACTCGCATCTGCAGGTTGCCATCGTGAACTTCGACGGGAGTAAACGACTCGCTGAACTCATCGAGTTCATAGAGTTCCCACTGCGCCAAGCTGAAATTCATCGCGGCCAAACGTGAGCGGGTCAGCTCCGCCGAGCCTGCAGGTACAACGATCTTCAATCCTTGAAAATGACGACGCGCCTCGCCGTGTTCGCGGCAGTGGTCCAACCAGAGAACACCGAGAGTGAGAATGCCGTCGATGGTCGCTTGCGGCTCTCCCGCGTTTACGCCGATGACTGCGCTAGCCGCTGGTCCGCGCAGCAGAAAGCCGCGCGCGTAGGCTGGACCAAAGCTGTGCTCGAGGTCCATCGAAGTCCGCATACCATCTACTTTGGATTCCGGAAACGCCCGGGCAAGCACGCGCTCCAAAAGGCGCATATACTTCGACCGCGAAGCATTGCGAGAAGTGGGCGAGCGCTGATCCTGATCGGCCATTAAGTGCAGCGCCTGCGGACGAGTCTGGCCGAATCGAGTAGTCAGCAGCCGCAGCGATTCCCGTCCGCTTCTCGACGGAGACGACGGTGCGCACCATGTTTCTTTCGTCGGACCAGAGGTGCAGGACGCAGCGGCCATGCTCCGCGGAAAGAGAGTAATGGGCTGTCTGCAAGTCGAAAAGGACGCGGCCATCTTCGAGTAAAGCGGCGCGCTGATTCTCCGCGAGGAAATACTCGAGCGCCTGCGCGAGTTCCGCAGGAGATAGTTCTGATTTTGCCAGAGGCATTGCCTCCATGATCGGAGGGTGCGCCGGGCTTTACAAGCTTGGATCGCAAACTTATTTTTAGCGTCGGACCTTCTCGGCGCCTACCATTTGCTGCGTTTGCGAAGCTCCGCGATGTGCGCCGTGTGATGGCGACCATGCCATCCGTAGAGCGCCACCACTTGTTCCAGCGTCTGACGGCCGTTTTCGGGATGCACATAACCCTTTTCGAAATCCCCGTCTGATAGCGAATTGAGCAGAAGAACCCAACGAGCGTGAAGGCCGTCAATCATCTCGAGCGATAGCGAAAGCGGTGCAGACTGAGCATCGGCAAACTCCGCCCACCTGGCTTCGTTATATGCATAAATTGTCGGCCACTCTCCCGCCAAGGCATGGCGAATGCGCGAGTACGCGTTAACGTGGCTGTCGGCGACGTGATGAACCACTTGCCGAACAGTCCAGCCGCCTTCGCGATAGGGAGTCGCCAGGTGCGCGTCACTCAAGCCTGCAACTGCGCTGCGAAGATTCGAGGGCAACGCCTGGATCTCGGCAATAGAGGACGCGCGTTGCGCCGGCGTCGCGGTGGAACGCTGGAATTTACCGACAGGAAAGCGGAGGGAATCTAGGCCTTCAGTGCTCATGCTGAAAAGGTAGCATGGCGCATGCCCAGAATGTGCCATTCAGAAACCGCATCGACGGCAGGGCTGCTTTCATCTAATAAACCATAGGAAACACGGGCTTGCGGAACATCGCTGTCCTCAGTTTACCGGTTTCGCGGCAACAGCTAGAATCAAGGCTCACTCGATTCAACCATGTACGCCAGAATCGCGAAAAGGCGGGGAATGACCTCATCGACTTCGAATCAAAAGCTGTATTTCTACACCAGGTTTGGGCTGACGGAAAATTTGCTTGAACGCTGCCTGGGCGAAGCACTGTCAGCCGGTGGCGATTACGCCGACCTTTATTTTGAGTCAGTTGCGGCCACTTCGCTGGGCGTGGACGAATCCCTCGTCAAGTCAGCCAGCCAAGGGGTGAGCGCCGGATGTGGCGTGCGTGTGGTCTCCGGGGAACGGACCGGCTACGCATATACGGACGATCTTTCGGCGGAGCGCCTTCTGCATGCTGCTCGCACGGCGGCGCTGATCGCGAGTGGTCCGGCGAAGCAGATCATGGCTGGATTCCAGGAGACAAAGAAGCCTGACCTGTATCCGATTCCGGCTGTCGATGTGGATGTGAACCTGGCACCGCGACTCGAACTTGTCATGCGCGCCGACCACGCAGCCCGAGCGTATGACGCCCGCATTGTGCAGGTACGCGCGGGTTATGCCGAAGAGATAAGGCGGATCCTGATTGCCGGCTCCGACGGAACATTTGCCAGCGATCTTCAGCCGATGGCGCGACTGAATGTATTTGTAATCGCCAAGGACGGCGGCGTTAGTTCCCGAGGAACCTCGGGCGGCGGCGGTCGCGTGGAAATTGATTTTTTCCAGACAGAAAAGACTCCAGAACACTTCGCGACCGAAGCTGCGCGGCAGGCGATTCTACAGTTGACCGCGGTGGCTGCTCCTGCGGGAGATATGGAAGTGGTGCTCGGGCCGGGATGGCCGGGAGTGTTGCTGCACGAGGCTGTTGGGCACGGACTGGAGGCGGACTTCAATCGCAAGAAGACCTCGGCCTTCGCCGGTCTCATCGGGCAGAAGGTAGCCAGCGAAAAAGTTACGGTGGTCGACAACGGGACACTTCCCTCCCGGCGCGGCTCGCTCAATGTGGACGATGAAGGATCGCCGACGCAGGAAACCGTCCTGATTGAGAACGGTATTCTTCGCGGATATATCAGCGACAAGCTTTCGTCGCGGCTGATGGGCCTGCCGGATACCGGAAATGGGCGGCGAGAGAGCTATCAGCACATTCCCATGCCGCGCATGACGAATACCTACATGCTGTCGGGTGAGGATGATCCGGGCGATATCGTTCGCAGCGTGAAACGTGGTTTGTATGCGGTGAATTTCGGCGGCGGGCAGGTGGACATCACTAGCGGAAAATTTGTATTCTCCGCGTCGGAAGCCTACCTGATCGAAGACGGCAAGATTACTTCTCCCGTACGCGATGCAACGCTGATTGGCAGTGGACCGGAAGCGCTGAAATACGTTTCGATGGTGGGCAATGACCTGGCGCTCGATGAAGGCATTGGCACCTGCGGTAAAGATGGACAGAGCGTGCCGGTGGGCGTTGGTATGCCTACTATCAAACTGGATAGGATGACAGTAGGCGGCACAGGCCGTTAGTCATAGAAGATAGGGCCCTTGGCGAAAGCCTTGAAAGACGCACGAGAAAGCCGAACGATGCCGCAAGTACTTCCATTCCCGACGGAAATGCAATTGGAGTGGCGAGTGAAGGACCGTCTCGCAGAGAAGCTTGCCATGGATGGCGATGAAATTTCCATGCACTTCCGCTTGCGAAGCGACCTCGGCATGGATGGCGATAATGCCATTGAATTCTTCCAGCGGTATGGCGACGACTTCGGCGTGGACTTGACCGAACTGAAGTCTGCCTGGCGATTTTATTTTGGACCGGAACGCCCTGCACTCAGTCGTGGAACGAAGCTTGCCGTGATCGCAGGAACAAGCGCGTGGATCGTTCAGGCTATCGTGTACCCCCAGCTTTCAACGTTTTTTGGTTTGGTGACGGCGGCGGGCTTGGCGGTGATTGTCTGGCTGGCAGTCGAGATCGCCGAACGCATGAATCGCGAGCCTGACGGGCCCGCTGAGCGAGAGATAACGGTGGGCGAATTAGTAGAACATGCCCGAACAGGTGTTTGGAACGTCCCGGAGGACATTCAACAGTGGGTATTGAAACACGAGCAGTCACATCGGCCGATCTAAAACAACTGGCGACGGACGTCGTGAAAAAAGCGATGCGCGCCGGGGCAACCGATGCAGAAGTGGTGATCCGCGAGGGCGATGAGTTTTCTACGCTGATCCGGCTTGGGCAAGTGGACACGCTAAAGGAATCCGGCTCACGCGGTATGGGACTGCGAGTCTTCTCCGGTCAAAGAACGGCCAGCACCAGCACCAGCGATTTCTCCCCCCAGGGCGTTGAGAACCTGATTTCAGGAGCCATCGCGCTCTCCCGACGTTACCTCGGAAGATCCCTTCGCCGGAATGCCGGAAGATGCGGCTTATGGTAGTTTGCCTGGTGACCTCGCCACCTATTACGAGGATGTCTACTCGCTCCCCGCAGAGGAGCGTATCGCCTACGCGCGTCGCGCTGAGGCTGCTGCCATGGAAGCAGACGTGCGCATCCAGAACAGCGACGGAGGAAGCTTCGACGCTGCCACGGGCCATAAAATCCTCGCAAATTCACGCGGCTTTGTTGGCGAGTATCGCAGTTCCTATTGCTCCGTCTCAGCTTCGCCGATCGCGCAGGAAGAAGAAGGCGGCATGCAGCGCGATTACTGGTATTCGGCAGCCCGCACACTTGCGAAACTGGAGTCGCCCGAGTCGGTCGGAAAGGAAGCAGCACGCCGCACATTGCGCCGTTTGAACGGCCGCCGCGTGGCCACGCAGAAGTGTGCCGGTGGTGTTTTCGCCGGAAATGGCGCGTTCGCTCATCGGTAACATCTTTGAGGCGGCGAATGGCGACAGCATCTATCGCGGCGCATCCTTCTTTGCTGGGAAACTTGGCGAAAAGGTTGCAGCGGAGTCCGTCACGGTCGTTGACGACGGGACAATCATTGGTGGCTTTGGCACCTCTCCCTTCGATGGTGAGGGCCTGCCCTCAAGGCGTACCGTGATCATCGAAAATGGCGTCCTTAAGAATTACCTGCTGAATACATACACCGGCCGCAAGTTGAATATGCCCAGCACGGGAAATGCGTCTCGCGGATTGGCGGGAAATCCTGGCATCGGCCCGGGCAACTTGTTTTTGCGGGCGGGCACGCAGACTCCAGAAGAGATTCTTCGCAGCGTGCCAACGGGACTTTACGTGACAGAACTGATGGGATTCGGTATCAACATGGTCACCGGCGACTACTCCCGTGGCGCGGCCGGCCTGTGGATTGAGAACGGCGAGCTTACTTATGCAGTGGAAGAAATCACGATTGCGGGCAATCTCAAGGATATTTTCCAGAATATCGTCGCTATCGGAAACGACCTCATTTTCCGCGGCTCGACCGCGTCACCCACGCTCTGCATCGAGGGCATGACCATCGCAGGCTCCTAGGTGCTCGCCGCAACGGCGGACGCTACTTCGTCGCCTGTATAGATTACCCGGCGTTAGGAGCCGTATACGCCAAATGCCTACGTCGCCCTCGACCCGGTAAAATGGGCTCGTGTTATCGCACTCCATCCCGTTTGCAGCAGCTGAGGCCCGAAACAGCCTCTCGCAACTGCCTGAACAGGCTGGAGTGTTCGCACTTTTCGGTGCGGATCCGGCAGCCGAACCCTACATCAGCAAAGCCACGAATCTCCGCCGCCGATTAACGCGATTCCTTTCACCGCAGCCAGGACAATCGCGGCGTCTGCAGTTGGCGGAGATGGTTGCGCGCATTGAGTACAACACTGCCGGCTCCGACTTCGAATCACAACTTGTGTTGCACAGCGCAGCGGTGGAAGCCTTCGGCGAACGCGCGATCAAGCGATTGAAGCTCCGCACGCCCGCCTTTCTCAAGATGGCCTCAAAGAATCCGTACCCACGCGTGTACGTGACGAACAAGGTCACAAGGTCCGCGGAAGATTCCCTGTTTGGACCATTCCCATCGAAGGTTGCGGCGGAACGATTCTGTGACGAGGCCTTGAACCTGTTTCTGCTACGTCGTTGCGTGGAGGATCTGAATCCGGATCCCGCATTTCCCGGCTGCCCCTATTCCGAGATGAAAATGTGCCTGGCTCCCTGCTTCAAGGGCTGCAGCGATGAGCGGTACGCCGAGGAGACAAAGGCTGTGCGCAACTTCCTGGCGACACGCGGCGAGAGCATGGTGAAAACTCTGGAAGCGGACCGTAATCGGGCTTCCGATGAGCTGGAGTTTGAAAAGGCGGCGCAGATTCATGCCCGGATGTTGAAAGTGGAGGCGGTTTCGTCACTGGCATCGGAAATCGTTCGGCCCCTCTCTCAACTGGACGCTGTCATTTTGCAGCCCTCCGCCGATCCTCTGGCCGTCGCGGTTTTCCTGGTGACGAAAGGCGTGCTCTCGGGTCCAGCTTTGTACTCGACCATCGGCATGCGCCATCCAAATGAACAGTCCGGTTCCTCATCGCTGTTCGCCCATCCCACGGCCATTGAACCCGTGGTTCTGGAGGATGCTGGGGAAGCGACTGTCCCGGTCACCCATACGGTTACAGTCAGCCGGGACGCATTGGAGCAAAGACTCGACGACGTTCTCAACGCCCTGCGCGGCGGGCAGAACGGACCTTCGCGGACCAACGCCGCCACCCTCGGTGCTCATCTTTGCCTGCTTACGAGGTGGTATTACCGGCCGAGCGCCAAGCGGACGGGTGAGATTTTCTTTCGGGATGCAGACGGTGCATTTGCGGCCAAGGCGATCCTCCGCGGCGTTTCGCGAGTTTTTCGCTCTGGGAAGGCAGGTACTGTACCTTCCGCAGAGTCCTCCCCGGAACCGGGAACAAGCGTCCCGACTGTTACACTGGAGACAGCCGGAAACGGCGAAACTCGTCCAGGATGACGGCAAAAACCATGGTTGAACTCGCTCCTTCTATCCTTTCGGCAGACTTTTCCCGTCTGGCGGAGGAGATTGCAGCTGCAGAGCGGGGTGGTGGCACTGTAATCCATGTCGACGTCATGGATGGCCACTTTGTCCCCAACATTACCTTGGGACCGCCGGTAGTTAAGTCATTGAGAAAAGTGACTAAACTGCCTCTGGATTGCCATCTGATGATCGAAAATCCGGATGAATTCATTCCTGACTTCGCCGAAGCGGGTGCGAACTGGATCAGCGTGCATTATGAAGCCTGCAGGCACCTGCATCGCACGCTGGAGCTGATAGGCCAGCATGGAATGCAACCCGCAGTGGTCATCAACCCAGCTACGCGGGTAGACCTGCTGATTGACATTCTCCCAATGGTCCACCACGTCCTGATCATGAGCGTAAATCCGGGGTTTGGCGGGCAGAATTTTATCCCGTTCTCTTTGGACAAGATTCGGCGATTGCACCAACTTCGACGCGAATTGGGATTGGGTTATAGGATTGAAGTAGACGGTGGCGTGGCTCACGATACGATCGCGAGCGTCGTCCAAGCGGGTGCGGACATACTGGTTGCCGGAAACGCGGTTTTTGGCGACGGACACCCGGAGAAACATGCACGAGAGCTACTCGAGGCTGCGCGAGTTGCTGCAGGTGAAGTGGCTTGAGGAAGTATCCAGGAGAGCGTCCTGCCGGTACTGAAAGTTTGTGCACCGGCGTTAGCTAACGGCAGGTGCTTACAATTTTGAGGTGTTATGAATCGGTTTCTTTCACAAATCTCGGTCGCCTGCCTGATGGCGGCTCTCTCCATCTCCGCACAGGCTAGCAATCCCTTTTCCAAGAAAAGTTCGACCAAGAATCTGAACAAGAACAATCCTCTGGCCGACGTGAAGTCCAAGCAGCCGGATAAAGAGCTCTTCGACAAGGCGATGATCGCCATGAAGAAGGGCCGGTACGATGTTTGCCGCCTGGACCTGCAAACGCTTCTGAATACCTATCCGGAATCGGAATACCAGATGCGCGCGAAGCTGGCCATCGGCGATAGCTGGTTCAAGGAAGGCGGCACGGCGGCGTACACGCAGGCGGAGTCAGAATACAAGGATTTCATTACCTTCTTCCCCAACCAGCCGGAAGCTGCGGAAGCGCAGATGAAGGTCGCCGACATCTACTACATGCAGATGGAAAAGCCTGATCGCGACTTCAACGACACATTGAAGGCCGAAGCGGAATACCGGCAGATGATCCAGCAATTTCCCGATTCCACGCTGGTGCCCCGCGCCAAGCAGCGACTGCGCGAAGTTCAGGAAGTGTTGGCTGAGCGCGAGTACCAGATCGGCGCCTATTACGCCACCCGCGAAAACTACGCTGGCTCAATCGCACGCTTGCAAACAGTGGTGGACACCTACCCCATCTACAGCAAGAGCGACATGGCCTTGCTGACCCTGGGCGATGCGTATGCGGCGGAAGGCCAATATGCGAGAAAGATGAACATCCCGCCGGCCGCGAAAGAACGTCTGGTAGCGGTTTACAACGATCGTGCGGCTGAATCCTATACCAGGATTGTGACGCGATACCCGATGGCTCCTCATGTGGAAGAAGCCAAAGAGCGGCTGATTGCCTTAAATAAGCCCGTTCCCGAGCCCACTCCTGAAGCCCTCGCCGAGAATGAAGCGGAGATGCAGAGCCTGATCAACATCAAGCTGAAGGACCGCGCATTGCTGCTGGTAAAGACAGGCCCTTCCACGATCCAGGCATCGCGGGTGGGAGAACCGACGCTGACCGATCCCAAGAGGACAACTGCGCCAGAGGTCTCCAAACAAACTGTCGATGACTTTAACACCGCGATGGGGGTAAAGCCGGACATCAACGGCAAGGCTGCTACTCCAGCGGCGGTAACCGCGGGAACGGCCCCGCCCCGAACCGGAGATACGGGGGCGGTCAAACTCGAGGATGTTCCTGAAGGTAGCGGCACTGAGATTGGCGCAAGCATTGTTTCTGCTCCAACCAGCGGAACGGTGCCGGCCAACGGCGAACAGCCTGCGTCGGGCGTCCCCGGCGCTCCAGCCAGTGCTCCGTTGCCCTCCGTAGGTCCGGCGGATGCGACTCCCTTGCCCCCGGCCGAGAAGGCGGCAGAGGGTGCTCCCCAGGTGAACGACATCCAGAATGCGGGCGGCAATACGGCGGCAACTCCCGCAACGACAACCAATGGGAAGACCCCGAAGCCGGCATACGATTCGAGTACGGATTCGTCGAGCAAACACAAGAAGAAAAAAGGATTGGATAAGCTGAATCCCTTTTAAACCAACATTAAAAAAGGCTCGAACATTAAGGGAAGGCGCCGCATACAAGCGGCGCTTTCTGCTTTGCGCAGCAGCCGGGAACGATGGTTTCGCTGTGCTATCGTGGAGAGTACCTCGTAAAGAAATGTATGTCTCACGACCTGCCGAAAGCATACGATCCCACCGCAATTGAAGACCGTTGGGCAGAGTACTGGGTTAAGGAACGGCTGTTCGATCAGCCTTCCCCCGTCGCCGGTGCCAACGAAGTCAACGCTCAATCTGCGTTCACAATTCTGCTACCCCCGCCGAATGTAACCGGACGTCTGCACATGGGCCACATGCTCAACCAGACGGAGATGGATATCATCTCGCGCTGGCACCGCATGCTTGGACAGAAAACGCTGTGGGTTCCTGGAACCGACCACGCGGGAATTGCCACGCAGATGATGGTAGAGCGGCAACTCGCTACCGAGGGCAAAACGCGAGAGGGATTGGGCCGCGACGCATTTGTCGAACGCGTCTGGGAATGGAAGCGCCATTATGGCGGAGCAATCTTCGACCAGATGAAGCGTCTGGGCGCGAGCGTTGACTGGTCTCGCGAATACTTCACAATGGACGATCACCTTTCGGTGGCCGTGCGCGAAGCGTTTGTGCGCCTGCACGAGCAAGGTCTGATCTATCGCGGCGCCTACATCGTGAACTGGTGCCCTCGCTGCCAGACCGCCCTCTCCGACCTTGAGGTGGTGCACGAAGAGCAGCAAGGCAAGTTGTGGGAGATTCGCTATCGCGTTGTTGGGCAGCCGGGGACTTCGATTACCGTTGCGACCACGCGGCCAGAGACGATGCTCGGCGACGTAGCCGTGGCCGTGCATCCTGAGGACGAACGCTACCTCCATCTGCACGGCAAGCACGTGGAGTTGCCGCTGACGGGACGAACGATTCCAGTCGTAACCGACGATTGGGTGAGCCGCGAATTCGGTACCGGTGCAGTCAAGGTCACGCCTGCGCACGATCCCAACGATTTCGCCATCGGCGAACGTCACGGCCTGCCGTCCATCAACATCATGGACGAGACAGCGCACCTGAACAGCTCTGCGGGCGTATATGCGGGGCTGGATCGATACGAAGCACGCAAAAAAGTGCTCGCGGATCTGGAAGCACAGGATCTGCTGGTCTCAGTGAAGGACCACGTGAACTCGGTGGGCAAATGCGACCGCTGCAAAACAGTGGTTGAGCCGCGGCTTTCGACACAGTGGTTCATCAAGATTCAGCCGCTGGCAGACAAGGCAATTGCCGCCGTCGAACTGGGTCACATCAAGTTCACGCCAGAACAATATTCAAAGACGTACTTCGAGTGGATGCGCAACATCCACGACTGGTGCATCTCCCGCCAGCTATGGTGGGGTCATCGCATTCCTGCGTGGCACTGCCTCACCTGCCGTAAAATCACGGTTGCGCGCGACACACCGGAGTCGTGCAGCCACTGTGGCAGCGATACACTCGAGCAGGAAACGGATGTGCTGGACACCTGGTTCTCATCCGGGCTACTGCCTTTCACAGTTTTCGGCTGGCCCGCACACACACTGGAACTGGACACGTTCTATCCAACGCAGTTGCTGGTGACCAGCTTCGATATTTTGTTTTTCTGGGTAGCGCGCATGATAATGCTCGGCTGCCACTTCATGTTGGATGTTCCAATGAGAGACGGATCGGCGAGAACGTTGGCCGATGCCGTTCCTTTCCGCGAGGTTTACATTCACGCGCTGGTGCGCGACGCAGATCGGCAGAAAATGTCGAAGACCAAAGGGAACGTGGTCGATCCCATCGACATTGTCGGTCGATTTGGCACAGACGCAGTGCGCTTCACGCTGGCGGCCATGGCTTCACCCGGCACGGATATCGCATTCAGCGAGGCTCGCACGGAAGGGTATCGCGCCTTCGCCAACAAGATCTGGAACGCGGCCCGCTTCCTGTTCATGAACGTGGATCGCGCGGCGGAAATCGGAATTGCGGTTGATCCGAAGTCATTACCAGCCGAACCGATTGCCGCGAAAGACGCGCCGCTCGAGACACGCTGGATTATTTCTCGACTGACCCATACTTCGGGAGAAGTAAACCAGGCGCTAACGGAATATCGGTTCCATGAGGCCGCTAATCTTGTCTACAGCTTCTTCTGGGGCGATCTTTGCGACTGGTATCTCGAAATTGCAAAACTGCGGTTGGACTTTAGTGAATCCTCCGACAAGGAACAAACCCGCGCCGCACTCACCACGCTGCTGGGTGTATTTGAAGCTGCGCTGCGCCTGCTGTCTCCATTCATGCCGTTCCTGACGGAAGAGTTGTGGCACGCGGTTTACGATGGCGCTCCGCCGAAGAAATCCATCGCCCTGGCGCACTTCCCAGTCCTGAACCCGGCCGTGCTGGACGAAGATGCGGAACTTGAAATGACCTTGATGCAGGAACTCATCGTGCAAGTCCGTGCGATCAGGAAAGAAGCTGCCGTTGAGGAGAAGGCCGTGCTGCCGGTGCTGGTTCGAGCAGATGCTGCAAAGCGTAAAGTTATTGAGCAAAACTCCGCAATGCTGGAGCGCCTCGCGCGTGTTTCTGGCATTGCCTTCGTGGAGGCGGTTCCGGAGAGCGGCAACAAGCGAAGCACCTCAAACTTCGACGTCGCAATCGTCTACGAGAAGCACATCGATGTGGCTGCGGAAACGGCACGGTTAAGCAAGGACCTTTCGCAGTATGAGAAAGAGATCGGCAATGCCGACCGGCAGTTGGGCAACGAAGGCTTTCTGGCCAAGGCGCCCGGTCATGTAGTCGAAGGCATCCGCAAGCGTCGCGGAGAATTGGAACTCCTAATTGCCAAGGCCAACACTGCGCTCGAAGCTTTGCGGAACGGTTCAAAGAGCTAGTCGCGGGAGAAGACATGGACTGGAAGAGTAAAAGAGTGGAAGCCCTCCTTGAGCAGGCGCTGTTGGAGGACAAGGCGACGAGTGACACGACCACTGCTCTTACCATTGATCCGGTAATGCGTGCCACCGCCACCGTTCTCGCGAAGCAGGAATGTATCATCTCAGGAATTGGATGCATCCCAAGATTTCTTACTCTCTTCGCAAAACTCGACAAGGGACCCGAGCAGCGATTTGAAATCGTGAGCCATCCCGAAATCTTCGACGGTGTTCGCGTTCGCAAAGGGCAGGCAATCGCGGTCATCCGTCATAACGCCCGCGTGCTGTTGGCATGCGAACGCGTGATCCTCAATCTCATGCAGCGCATGAGCGGCATCGCAACCATGACGCGACGGTATGTCGATGAGCTAGCCGGCACAAAGACGCAGTTGCTCGACACGCGAAAAACAGTTCCCGGCCTCCGCGTGCTGGATAAATATGCCGTGCTGTGCGGTGGAGGTGTGAACCATCGCCTCGATCTTTCCGATGGCATCCTCATAAAGAACAATCACATTTCGCTGGGTGGCGGCATGGAAGTTGTCCTCGCCAGGGCGCGAGCAAATCGCAAGCCCGGGCAGCAAATTGAAGTTGAAGTGAGAAGCATGGCAGAGTTGGAAATGGCGATTGAGGGTGAGGCAGATTCGTTGCTTGTGGACAACATGACGCCAGAAGAAGTGAAGAAGGCAGTCAAGTTCGTTCGCAGTCGCGGACTTTCTATCCCCGTCGAAGCTTCGGGCGGCATTCAATTGAACAACGTCCGTAAATATGCGTTAGCTGGTGTGAACTACATCTCCGTCGGAGCGCTGACGCATTCCGCGCCGGCGGTAGACCTGAGCATGAAAATCACGGCAGACATCTATTGATTCCTCGCAATGCTTGACCCTCTGGATCCCTTCTCGATCAACAACGCGATTGCAGACACCATGTTCGCAGGCAAGCTGCGGCTCTTCCCTTCCCTCCCCTCTACAAACAGCCTTGCAATGCAGGAAGCCGACGCGGGTGCGGAACATGGCACCGTTTATCTTGCAGACGAGCAGACAGCGGGGCGTGGCCGTGGCGATCACGATTGGCATTCAGAACCGGGCGCGGGAATCTACCTGAGCGCACTGCTGCGGCCAGCGATAGCCCCAGCTGATGTTCTATGGTTGTCCCTCGCCGCCGGTCTCGCGGTCCACGCTGCGATCAAGGCGGTAACGACATTGAAGCCTGACCTCCGCTGGCCGAACGACCTGCTGTTCGGACCGCTTAAATTCGCCGGGATCCTCACCGAGTTGAATGCCGAGGTCACGCGGATTCGACATGTTGTAATCGGCATTGGCATCAACGTACATCAGGATCGTTTCGGTGGAGATCTACGGCACACTGCAACGTCTCTAAGAATAGAGAGTGGGCGCGACTGGTCTCGTCAGGAACTCATCATAGCTTTGTTACAATCGCTGCATCGTGAGGTGTCGCTCTTGATGTCGGCCGCGACTGTGCCAGGTGTCGCTGCCGAGATTCCCACAAGGATTGAGCAAATCTCGACGTGGGTGAAAGGCAAGAGAGTTCTCGTCGAGGAGGCCGACAGTTTTTCCGGTGTTACGGCCGGGCTGGACGAGCGCGGTTTCCTTCTGGTTCAGACAAACAATGGTATGCGTACCGTGCTCTCCGGTGGTGTACGCGAGCCCAAATCCACACCATTCCGGTAAAACTATGCTGCTGACCATCGACGTTGGAAATTCGAATACTGTCATCGCGCTCTTTCGGCTCGAGTCGGAATCGGCCTCCGAAGTCGCGGCGCATTGGCGCATCACCACGCACAAGACGCAAACGGCGGACGAATACGGCGTCCTCTTCCTGAGTCTGTTTGACATGCAAGGCATCAAGGCAAGCGAAGTTACCAGCATCATCATTGCGTCGGTTGTGCCGCCTGTAGAGTCCACACTGCGGCGCGTTTGTGAAAAGTATTTCAAGCTGAAGCCGATGTTTGTTGAGCCCGGTATTAAGACGGGTATGCCCATCCTCGTAGATAATCCCGCGGAACTCGGAGCAGACAGGCTCGTCAATGGAGTCGCCGCGTTCGCAAAATTTGGCGGTCCGTGTGTGGTCGTAGACTTTGGCACAGCGACGACGTTCGACGTCATCTCCGCACAAGGAGAGTACTGCGGCGGCGTGATCGCGCCGGGACTTGGGATCTCCGCTGACGCACTTTTCTCTCGCGCTGCACGCTTGGCGCGCGTGGATATTCGCAAGCCTCCAAAGGTCATCGGCACGAATACGATGGTCAACATCCAAAGCGGCCTCTACTACGGATACCTCGGCCTGGTGGACGGGATTCTTGAGCATATTGTCGCGGAACTTGGGGAAACGCCGAAGGTTATCGCAACCGGTGGACTTGCAAGACTCCTGGTGAAAGATTCGAAATACATTTCTGAAATCGATGACATGCTCACCATGGACGGCCTCCGTATCATCTACGAACGCAATCGCTCTGCTCGTCACCGCGGGCACGCAAACGATACAGAGAAACACGGAAGTTGAAAAACTACTTCAACTACTTCACCGAAATTGAAGAGCATTTCCAGCGGAGACGCGGGACGCTGCTCATGCTTTCTACGCTGGACTGGGCCTTGATCGAAACATGGCGGGAAGCAGGTGTGCCGCTCGAAGCGGTGCTGCGCGGAATCGACGCAGCGTTTGACAAGTATGACGCGCGCAAATCGCACGCCCGGGTTCGCCGCGTGAACGGGCTGGGCTACTGCACACAGGAAGTGATGGCAGCGGTGGAAAGCATGAAGGAAGCCTCCACCGGTTCGAGCACAGCGTTGCAGGACACATCCGCCGCGGCCGGCTTTGAGCAGCAGCGAATTGCGGATCATCTCAATGCATGTGCCGCGCAGATACGATCGGTGAGCGGAATGGAATCCACTGCAGCATCGATCTCGGAACTCGCGCAACGACTCGAATCGCTCGCAACGGAAGTGCTCACGACGGAGCCTGTGCTTGAAACTCTGGAGAGAACGCTCTCTGTGATGGAAGAGAAAATGTTCGCCTTGCTTGTAACCTGTGCGACGGAATCTGAATTGACCACGTTGCGAGAAGAGGCAGCGCGCGAGCTAGCGCCGTATCGCAGCCGCATGCAGAGCGCGCAGATTCGCCAGGTGGAGCAACAGTTTCTGCACAAAAAGCTCCTAGAAAGAAATGGCCTCCCACGGCTGAGCCTTTTCTACATGAGCCAGGGATGAAGCTGCGGATTGACAAGGCTGTTTATGGCGGCTCCGGCCTTGGTCGCGTGAGTGATGAGGCAGACCCGCTCTTTGGCAAGACCGTTTTTGTTCCCTTTACTTTGCCGGGCGAGACCGTCGAAATTCATATTGCCGAAGATAAGCGAAGCTACGCGACCGGTGAGTTGGATTCAATTCTTGAAGGGTCACCTGCACGCAACTCTCCGCCGTGCCCCTACTTCGGAAACTGCGGAGGCTGTCACTACCAACACTCCATTTACGAAAATCAATTGCAGATGAAGTGCTCCATCCTTCAGGAGGCACTCTCACGCGCCCGGCTGAAGAATTTACCGGAGATCGCGGTGCTTGCTGCAGAGCCCCTGGCCTATCGAAATCGCATCCGACTCCTGGTTCAACGTCAGCCCGAGTTTACGCTTTGTTATAGGCGAAGCGGGTCTCACGCCACCGTCGCGGTGTCGCAATGCCCCATTGCGGCGCCACTGCTGGAAAGAGCTGTCGAAGCCATCACGGAGCGAGGAAGTGAACTTGGCCTGGGCGACCTTTGCGAAGAGATCGAGCTTTTTACCAACGAGAGTGGCGACAAATTGTTGATGTCGGCTCACTCCCTGAAAAGCCCGCGCAACGGTGCCGAGTTACTTGAGAAAGTGTGCACGGGCCTCGCAACAAGTATGCCGGAGCTTTGTGGTTCTGCTCTGTTTGCGCATGGCGACGACGAGAACCAAGGACAAGTTCTGGCAAGATGGGGCGAGCCTTCGATCAAGTATCAAACTGCTGGCTACGAGTATCGGGTGAGCCTCGGATCATTCTTCCAGGTGAATCGATTCCTCGTCGATCCTTTGGCAAAGTTGGTGACCGAGGGTCGCAGCGGAAAACTCGCATGGGATCTTTACGCCGGAGTCGGATTGTTCGCTCTGCGCTTGACTGCAGGCTTTGAGAAAGTTTTTGCAGTGGAGTCTGGCGCAACATCGTGGGGCGATCTGGCCTTCAATCTGCAGGGGACTGCCCACAAAACTGCCCGAATGCCGACGCGCGATTTCCTTCGCCAACAAACGCGCTCCAAGATTCCGCAGCCTGATCTGGTCGTCGTCGATCCTCCGCGCACGGGGCTTGGCGATGAGGTCTGCTCGCTGCTTGCCCGCGTTGCGTCAAGGGAAATTGTCTACGTATCCTGCGATCCCGCCACGCTGTCGCGCGATCTGAACACACTGATACAATCGGGCTACAACTTCAAAAGCATTCACCTGGTCGATCTGTTCCCCCAGACCTTCCACATGGAATCGGTCGTGGTTCTCACTCGTCCATAATGAACCGTGGCCTCTAGGGTCAAGGGTCCTATGTCGACCTCCATCGCTTCTCCGCCGACGGCCACTGTGCTTTCCGTTCGAAGCCGAACTCGTGCGAGCGAGGAGCCGCTGCGAATTACCGTCGCGCCTTTGTTTTTCGCGGCCTGTTGCTTCGCGCTTGGCATATTGCTGAGCTATCTACGCTGGCAACAACCAGTTCCCTTAATCACATCACTTTGCCTTTCGGTGATCCTCACACTCGTCGCGATCGCACGCGCTCCTCGAGTTGTCTTCGCGCCAGCAATGCTGACTTGTTTTTTCGCAGGGGCGCTCTGCTTGCAGGTTGAACCGTATCCCGCCACGCAGGCGAAACTGATATCGATGGCGGACGGCCTGAGCCTATCTATCGAAGGCGATGTGATCCGCGTCGGGCCCATCCAGGTCGAAGAGTCGCTTCCCATGTATGGCGGCGCGCCGAAAAAAGAATTCTCGCAGCAAGTGGATCTTCGAATTCGCCGCATTGAACAGGTCTCAGCAAATTCTGATGAGATGGCTGCCCTGGATGGAGGCTTGCGACTCAACGTTTTTGCGCCGGTTGGCGAGACTTTTCACGCAGTCACGTGTGGCAGTGCGGTCAAGGTGGCGGTCATTCCTCATCAGCCGCAGCGCTTTGTCGACCCCGGTGTGTGGGATGGCAGAGCATATCTGCTGCAACAAGGAATCGGCGTCCTGGGATCCACCCAGCGGAATCGGCTTGTTATCGGGCCGACGACGTTGGGCCAGCCAGCCATGCTGGCTTGTTGGTTAAAGCAAATCCAGACCATATCCAGCGAACGGTTGATGCACTTCGCGAGCAATGAAGCTATGATCTCGCGTCTGCCGCAATTGCTCAAGCTGACGCAGGAAGATGCCGCGATGCTGACCGCGATGGTGACAGGGGACCGCACCTATTTGAGCCGTGGCATTCGCGTAGGGTTTGAGCGCACCGGCTCTTTTCACTTGCTTGTCGTCTCCGGGATGCATCTCGCGATCGTAGCGAGCTTAGTCTTCTGGGCTACACGCATTCTGAAAATGTCGCGCATTTGGGCATCGTTCGCCACCATCTTTGTTTCCTTGATGTACGCCCTCTTCACCGGCTTTGGGCAGCCGGTACAACGCTCGTTCTGGATGGTCACACTCTACCTGTTCGGACGCCTGCTCTTTCGGCAACGCAACGCGTTGAATGCGGTCGGATTTGCCGCTCTCTGCTTATTGGCGTTCAACCCTCGATCGCTTTTCGACGCCGGTTTTCAGATGACACTACTTGCAGTTGTCGCGATTGCCGGGCTCGCCTCACCGTTGGCGGAAAAGACATTCGCGCCATATCTACGGGCTACTCGCGATATCGATCTACTCGCGCTAGATGTTTCCCTACCGCCGAAGGCGGCACAGTTTCGCGTCAGCCTGCGCCTGCTGCTATACAAATTCAGTCCATTGATCGGGCGAAGATATGCACGAATCTTGTTGGTGGGAGGACTGCATTTCTGCCTGCGCGTTCTGGAATTGCTGCTCGTATCTCTCGTCGTGGAATTGATCATGTCTCTGCCCATGGCGATGTACTTTCACCGAATCACTCTGCTCGCGCTTCCCGTGAACTTCCTCATCGTGCCCTTCATCGGCGTCCTGCTGCCATCGGCATTGCTCACGTTCGCTGCGGTTCTTGTCGCCCCGGGGATTGCATTTCTTCCCGCCACAGTGACTGCTCTCCTGCTACACGCGACCGTCTGGCTGGTGCGGTCCTTCGCCAATTTGCGCGGAGGAGATTTCCGCATACCCGGCCCGGCGACCTTCGCCATTATTTGTTTCGTGTTGCTTGTTGCTTATGCAATTTGGAGCGTCCGACAATCCTGGCGTTTCGCAGCTACCGGCTGTGTCGCCCTGGCGCTCGCGGGATATATCGCGGTGAGGCCAAGCTCTCCTCAACGCGCACCTAACACAATGGAGTTGGAAGCCATCGACGTGGGACAGGGAGACTCCCTACTGTTGATCACGCCGCAAGGAAAAACGCTACTCATCGATGCGGGGGGCTTCGGCGGCGCACCCGGCGCGGTACACAATTTTGATATTGGGGAAGAAGTTGTGTCTCCTACGTTGTGGTCTCGTGGCGTTCAAAAATTGGACGCTGTTGCGTTGACTCACGCGCATGGGGACCACATCGGCGGCATGTTGGCCATTTTAAAAAACTTTCGTCCCGCTGAATTATGGGTGGGCACCAATCCCTCTTCGCCTGAGTACGATGCGCTGTTGCAGCAGGCTGCTCAGCAAGGCATCGCCATTCGCAAACACGTTGCTGGGGACACCTTCGATTTCGGCGATGTTCCCGTGCACATCCTGTCACCCCAGCACGACTACACGCCCGGCCTGACGCCCGCGAATGACGATTCTCTGGTCATGCGCATCTCTTTCCGCGACACCTCCATCCTGCTTGAAGGGGATGCTGAGCGGCCGAGTGAGTCGCAGATTATCGCGAACGGCGATATCGCGAGTACGCTGTTGAAAATAGGGCATCATGGAAGCGCTACCTCTACAAATCCGGATTTTCTGCGCGCTGTGAATCCGAAGTTCGCGATCATTTCTGTGGGATCCCAGAACCACTATGGCCACCCACGAATGGAGACCCTGGAAAAACTAAGCAATGCCCACATTCGCACCTATCGTACGGACACGATGGGCGCCACCAGCTTTTACCTGGATGGCAAAGGAATCACGGCGCGTCCGCTGGCATCCGCCGACCGCGATTCAATGAGATAAGTGCTTTTTGATGCACCAACAAAGGAACCCCCCGCTCAATTTCACATTACTGCGTCTTAACAATAGGCAGTTAAGCCGTTGTAGTATGCGCATACATACCTAGTGCGCAGGAGGTAGGCGTCGATGGGATTAAGCGATTCGGACAACACTGAGCCGTCTGCGAATTCGGAGAGTTCTCACATTCAAACTGCGGACGAGGTCCAGGACGAGCGCCGCAAGTTGCGCAGGTTGCAACTGATGATGGATATGGTGATCTCAGTATTGAGCCAGGATGCGAGCCTCACCATTGACGAGGCCTCCAGCATGATAGCGGACAGTCGCCGCGCCGCGCTGGCCATGTTTCCTGACAAAGAACTTGCGTACGACCTGATCTACAAGCCGCGGCTGCAACGGCTCATGCGCGAACGATATCGCATGCAATAGTCGAAGTGCTACTTCTGGTCGTTGCCCGTAAGGTGAAACGTGATCGTGCCCCAAAAGAGGCGCGCGCGCATCTGTACCGGCGTATGGCGATCATCGTCCGTGTACCATATCCAGATGTTCCCGCGGTTCTTTACTACTCCCTCGTCTGCGGTGGGCTGAACCCGCAGCGTCTGATACTTGCCTAGCGGTGTGATGATCTCTTCTTTTGCTTCAACTTTCATTGTGACCGGGATGGTCTTGATCGAATCGCCCACCGGCATTTGAAAGCTCTTTCCCACCTCCATCGGCTGAGAGGCGGCGTAGAAAATTGCTGAGAGAAGATCGGTAACGCACGGTGGGATAACTGCTTCCTGATGTTTCGTGCTCCCTGTGACCAGGTTCTTTTCATCCAGCGTCGACTTCTTCTGCGCGTAATCGAAGCGCAGGTCGGTACTTATTTGTCTGCGACCCTGAATAATCTGCTTGGCAAATCCATACGAGCATCCGCTCTTAAGGTCGAAGGAAGACTGATATTTGTCGCTCACCCGGTACAGCATCGTAATGGCGCCAATCGTGTCGGCGGTGGCGGAAACCTTTTCGCGATCCCCATCGGCTTCCAGATGGAGCACCGCCGTGCCCGCAGGGAAGACCCTCCAATCCACAGAGTAGGTGAGCGTCTGGTGTGCCGGGAAAGTGTAGCTGGTTTGTGGAGCACGTAATTCGGGCATTTGTTCGGCATCCAGGGCGGAAGCCAGCACCGGCATCAGGATGCAGAGTTGAAGCAGGAACCGAAGATCACGCAGGATCAAAGTCAGCACGCTCGCAGGGATTTTGGAATCCGTTGGAAGTCAACGGCGCAAATACAAACGAAGAAGTAAAGCTGCATAGATACTGACTGCTCCTAGAAGTGCATTGTACTCGCGGTGCTGAATGTAGAGAGCCATGGAAAAGCGACCCGACTCCGCTCCCAGATCGGCCGGTGAAAGCCTTGGAATGAGTCTCGGAACGTGGCTGGAATAGGCCTGAAATTCAGCAAATGTGGCCCGCAGGTATTCTTCCTCCGCTCGAATAACGGGTATGTAGATAAAGGCAAAACCGGCCGCCAGGACAAGGGCAATGGTTGGGCTTCTCGATGCCATGGCAAATCCGAAGGCAATCATGAATGAACCCAGATAGAGGGGGTTGCGCGTAAATGCATAGGGACCGCTAATGGTAAGCTCCGCGTTTTTCTTGACGTACCCGGAGGCGTAACCGCGCAGAAATACTCCTGGAATAACAAGGACAAGGCTCCAAAGCATGGAGCGCACGGTCGGTCGTGCCAGCACCAAAAACAGTAAGGCGACCACAAATCCCAGGGGCACTCGAATACGACGCGCGATGGAGTGCCAGGATAGGCTCATGCCGACGTCCGCGAGGAGTTCTGGAGCAGTTCTACCGTTGCACCCAATACCGCCTCCGGAGTAATTGTAAGCAGCCCGGCTTCGGGTGCGGCCTTTTGACTATGATCGCGCTTGCTGAGCGGACTGCGAAGAACGCGATTCTCACTTCCGTACGGACCATTGCGTGCCGGATCGGTGGGCCCATAAATGCCAACCACTGGCTTGCCCAGGGCGCAGGCGAGATGAAGCGGACCCGTGTCACCCGCAATCATCAGGCTCGACCGCCTCGTGAGAGAAATCAACTGGCTCACGTTGCACTCCGCCGTCACCGCGGTGCGTCCACTGGCACGAACTACTTCCTTTGCAAGAGATTCTTCCGAGGGTCCCGTATTCACGACCACGCAATATCCCAATGCGGCGAGAGCCTTCGCTACTTCGCCGTAACGCTCCGCCGGCCACTGCTTGGCCCCCCATCCGGCACCGGGGTTCATCAAAACAATTGGGGACGTTTCCCGGCAGAGAAATTGTTCACACCAAGACTCCGCGTACTCGTCTCGTGGCAAACTGGCCTGCATGTATTGCAGTTGTTCCTTGGCAATTGTGCCAACCAGTTCCAACGCCTGCTCAATCACATGCTCTGTGTTTGTCGGAACCTTCTCGTTGTAGAACCAGCGGGCGGGTGATTCGCGCGGAACACTTGCGCCGATACTCCTCGAGGCGCGTGACCAGCGTCCAATTACCGCGGATCGAATTGATCCTTGAAGGTCGATGCAGACGTCATAACGGAACTTCTTCAATTCGCGGCGGATGCGGAAAACATCTTCGACCGTTGAGCCGCTAAGAGGTTGGTGCGACCAGCGACGGGTGTTGGCGCGATGAATCTGGTCGACGAGCGGCATACGTAGATTGCTGCGTCCGAAATCGTCCGGCTTCGACTCTGCGCAAAGCAGTGCTCGCCATCGTGGCTCGACCGCCCACCCGAGATACCAACTGGGATGGGCTGCCCGCAGCGCCGTGATTGCAGGCAGCGCGTGGATAATGTCGCCCATGGCGCCGGTACGCACAATGAGCACGCGTAAATGGTCGCTAAGCCGTTGCAAGCGTTCATTCTCTCATACGAGCGGTCATGTCAGGCAATAGGTTAGCCTGCGAAATCAAGGCACGGATTGCGGCCGGCTCGTCATCCAGAGTTGCGGTCAGTTGCACGATTCCAAACGGTGCCAGACTTTCTAATTCGCCGCGTAATTCCCCGTCCAGCTTGACCGCATCTTTTTCCGTGGTCAGGAAACAATCTGCACCCGCCCTCTTCGCTTCCCGGGTAAGCATTTGCGCATCTGCGAGCGTGTAAACGTGGTGGTCTGGAAACGGATGGAAGTGGGCTACTTTTAACCCATTATCCACGCACTGGGATTGGATGCCGTTCAGCAGGCCGTCGGGGCGCGCGATGCCGCAAAACACAAGTGGGCGCTTTCCTATTCCGGGACAGATTAATTTGCGCTGGATGATCCAGACAGGCTGCGTCAGCCCCCGCTCTCGAAGCATCGATTCAAGTTGCCGCTCCTCAGATCGGATGGCGAGAATCCCAGCCCTGCGTAGTGCCGAGGTCGGCTCGCGAAGGTTGCCAGCAGGAAGAAGCATGTCGCTTACGTCTGCGGCACTCACCAGCACGATATCCAAATCTCTCGCCAATTGGCGGTGCTGAAAACCGTCGTCCAGCAAGTGGACGCCATTCGATTTCCCGGCCTCGCGCTCAGCCAGCGCCCCTGCGTCATGACGGCTACCGCCTACGTACACCGGGACGGCTGCACTGCGCGCGATCAGGATCGGCTCATCCCCAAACTGCCGCGCGCTGCCCCCGGGATTTACCCGCTCTACGGAAATAGCGGAACGACCGTATCCGCGGGAGAGAACGTCGACGGCAAAGCCTTCCGCCTGTAAGAGTTGTGCCAGCCGGATGACCAGCGGTGTCTTTCCCGCGCCACCCGCGACAATGCTTCCTACGCTGATTACCGGCCACTTCAGGCTATCGGGCTTCGTCCATTTCCGGTTGAACGCAAGGTTCCTTGCGGCAACTCCCGCCTTGTAGAGGGGCATAAGTGGGAGCAGCAATGGGCGCTTCATTTTCCGGCTCCGGGCAACAACTGCAACAGCGCCTCGACCGCCCGATCCGTAGCTCCGGATTCTCGCTCAAAGACAATCTGCGCGCGGCTACCAATCCGGGCCGCCTCTTCCGGATGCAAGAGCATATCGATCAGGGTTTTCTGCAATTCGGCTTCCCCCGCAATCGACGCGGCATTTTCAGCGCGAAGCGTCTCCACAATCGCTCGGAAATTCGCGTAATTCGGCCCCATTACGACTGGAACCGCGAATTGTGCCGGCTCCAATGGATTATGTCCGCCTGCGGGGACGAAACTGCCACCCACCACCGCAATCGTAGCTAAAGAATAAACAGAGGCAAGCTCGCCGATGGAGTCGAGCAGA
Organism: uncultured Acidobacteriaceae bacterium; assembly: GCA_963797255.1. Lineage (GTDB taxonomy): Bacteria > Acidobacteriota > Terriglobia > Terriglobales > Acidobacteriaceae > JANXZS01. The sequence goes on along the minus strand of CAWCOV010000030.1, from coordinate 41,712 downwards.
AAGACCGACCCCGGCGGCAGTTCCCTCGTGTCCGTTGCCCATTCCGAACGCCTCGTCCATGGCAAGCCAGAGCTTTTAAGCAACGCAGCCACTGGCGTGAAACGATCTGGGTGTCGCGGAGCCAGAACCATGCGCGCCTCCGGACATGCCGCAACGACCTTTGGCCACGCCTGCAGCAGCATTTTCTCTTCGCCCTCCAGCGTGCTTCCTGCAACCACCAGCTTTGCATGTGGCGGAAGACTATTCTTCAAATCCTGCGTAACCTGCGCTGCCTCCGCGGAACGGACGTCGAATTTCAGGTTACCGCCCACACGCACCCGATCCGCATCCATACCGATGGCGATCAGCCGCGACTGGTCTTCGGGTGTCTGAGCCAGAGCGAAACTCACGCCGCTAAGGATTTTTTTCCAGAGAGACCGCAGGCGCAAATAACGAGGATAGGAGCGGTCGGAGATCCGACCATTCACCACAGCTACCGGGATGCGATTGCGACGGCATGCCGCGAGAAAATTCGGCCAGAATTCCGTCTCCAACAGCACCACCAGTGCGGGCCGAAAAAGGGCAATATATCGTCGAATTCCCCAGTTAAAATCGAGAGGAAAATAAAAGACCCTGTCTTCACCAAATTTCTTTCGCGCCAGTTCCTGGCTGGTACGTGTCGTAGTTGAGACGAGCACCCTGTAACCCGGAGCCCGTGCCTCCAGATCTGCAATCAGGCGGCTGGCGGCCAGCACTTCCCCCACCGAGACAGCATGCACCCAGATCACCGGACGCGATCCTACAGCGTCTAACACCCGGGCGGGAACATGGCCAAGCCGCTCCCGAAGGCCGTGCCTGTATTTCTCCGTCGTCAGCAGACGGTAAATCCAGAACGGAGCGCCTGCGATCACAACGAGATAGAGCACGGCAGTGTAAAAAAACTGAAGCATCCTGAAAGGGAATCCTCTTTACCCGGGACTGATAGAGGAATGATAATCGTCGAAGTGAAAAAGCGCCTTAGGCTAACTCCGCTGTTTCTCACACTTATCGCGTTTTTCGCCTTCACCGCTACGATTTCCCGAGCCTCGGATCATGAAGCCCCGGCAGTGCGGCCGGCAACTGATTTCCCCGCCGTTGAAACACACCCGGACGAGAACGTATCTATTGCAGCGGACCCTTACGACACATCCGAGAAGTGCAGCATCTTCCGCGTGGACTACGTCAAGTACAACTACATCCCAATTCGGCTGATTGTCACCAATAATGGCGACAAGCCGATTTCACTGGTCGATGCGCGGATCCACCTCATCACCCGCGACGGCGACAAAATTCCCGCAGCAAAGCCGGATGATATCGTACGCGCCACTACGTTTGACTCGAAGGCCGGACGCACCATCCCGCTGCCCGCTCCTCTGCCCCCGATCCGCGGAAAAGCAAAGACCTCCACCAAAAATATCGAGGCGGACTTTGCCACGTTCGAATACGCCGCGCTGGCAGTCGAGCCGCACACCACGCGTGCCGGATTCCTGTTCTATGACGTGAACGGATTACAGGACCCGCTAAAGGGAGCCCATCTCTATCTGCGCATGCTCCACAGCGCAGACGGAAAAGATCTGTTCTATTTCGAAATCCCGCTGGATAAGGCCACGTCTGAACCAAAAGTGGAAAAGCGCCCAGCCGATTAGTGCGCCACTCTCTAGCTAGGTGTGGGCTCCTCGTGCGCTCCTCCCGAACTTGCCGGAAGGAAGCCAAGAATCATGGCAACCATCCCGGTAACGATCACCGCACTTCCCAGTCCTAGCAGGACAAGCGAAATCCGGCCGTTCACAAATTCTGTGCCGACCCTGAGAGCGTAGAAAACTCCATAAAGCAACGCCGCCATACGATCAGTCCGCCGTTCAAAGACAGTCATTAAGTACCAGCCCATAAGGGCAAGGCCGGCAAAAGTGACCATCCCCAAATGGGTCAGTGGCGTGGCAGGAACGGATCCCAATACCGCTGCGACAAAGCGGTGGACCGAAAGACTACAGACGATTCCGTAATAGCCCGTGGCGCCCACTCGAAGCCAAAATGCTTCTTTTACTTGCTCCACCGATCAAGGTCTCCCAAGCTCGCTAACCGGCCTTTAGCTAACCGCGTCTCAGCTGACCGGCTCTTAGCTGCTCCACTCAAACACCCTTCTTCTGCGGCTCCCAGATGAACTTGTGAATCTGCAGGCTCAGGCGCGCATTCAGGCCATCCTCCAGCATCCATTCCACGACTTCTCGCGGGTTCAGCAGGCAATTGTCTGCGGTTCGTTCCGGCGCGGGACACTTGCTGAAGGCAGGAGACAACAGCACCGAACCAGCCTTTTGCGCCAGGGAATGCGTGCCGATGAACTCTCGAGCGAATTCGTAATCGGCGCGATCGGTGAGCACAAACTTCACTTCGTCGCGCTCTGTGAGAGCATCGAGATTGGCGAGATGGAAGCTGCCGCCCTCGCCCGATCCCGGGCATTTCACATCCACAATCTTGTGCACCGCTTTCGGCACATTGGCCAACGGACGCTCCCCGCTCGTCTCAATCATCAGCGTGTAGCCGTCGCGCAACAGCCGATCCATTAGCGGCAGAAGTTCCTTCTCCTGCAACATGGGTTCGCCGCCAGTAAACTCAATCAGCTTTACCGGGGCAAGCTTTTCAATCTCTGCGACAACCTGGTCTTCGCTTAGCTTGTAGCCGCCGCTAAATGTGTATTCTGAGTCGCACCAACTGCAGCGCAGGTTGCATCCCGCCAGTCGCACAAAGATGCACGGCAGCCCGGCGAAGCTTGACTCGCCCTGAACGGATTTGTAGATTTCGATGAGAAACACTTCTGTGTCTACTCGTAGTAAGTGGCGGTCGTGGTGTCGGTCTCGTAGATGGTGCAGTCTTTCACGCTGACGCGACCCGACGTCATCTCGTGAAGCTGCTTATTCGTCTCGTCGTAAAAATACTTGGCAAGGTTTTCCGCTGAGGGATTGATCTCGGTAAAGGGCGGCAGGTCGTTCATCATCTGGTGATCGAGATACTCAATCACCGGCCGCATCACCTGCTTCAAAAGCTTGAAATCCAAAAGCAGCCCTGCTTCGTCCAGCGCCTTGCCCAGCAGTGTTACCTGAACCTTGTAGTTATGGCCATGCGGGTTTTCGCACTTGCCGCGGTAGTTCCGCAGGAAGTGTCCCGAAGAGAAACCCGCTTCGACTCTTACTTCGTACATGCTGATCGTTTTCCTATCCGAGGCAATGGCCCCATCTACCATTGTAAAGCCCGCAGTTGCCGGTACGCCCTCAATGACCGCGTTCCCGCTCTCTACGCCGGCGCTCTTCCGTGCGGCGGTCAACCTGCTCAAACATGGCGGTAAACACCCCGGCCAGCGCCGTCAGCAGACCGGCAAGTGCCAGCAGCAAGCCGGAAGTCTTCCACAAGGATCCATTGCCCGGCAGTCCCGGCTGGTAGGCATTGGAGGTGAACATCATGCCGCACGAGACCAGCGCGAACAGGAGCAATGTCCCAGCCAAGATGTAGAGGTTACGAGACATAGCGAATCAAAGGCCCGATCTATCTATGCTAGCAGCCGGTCTATCGAAGTCCCATCAATCCGCTCACAGAGGCAATAAGTTTTTTCGGATCATATCCTTGGCCGTCCTTGAAAACCGTGTCCACCTGCTCAATGTCGCTGATCTTCTCTGCGGGATTGCCCACCACGACCACAAGATCCGCAGCCTTGCCCACTTCCACGCTACCCAGCTTTGAATCTTCCCCCATGAATTGAGCACCATTCAGCGTTGCGATGCGGACAGCCTCGACCGGCGTAAACCCTGCCTCCACCAGCAATTCAACCTGGCGTTGATCGCCAAAGCCCGGCAGAACCCCACCGTGCGCCGTGGGATCGCATCCAGCTAGAAGAAGGCCGCCAGCCTTCACAAAGTCGCGCTCGAACTGCATTTCTTTTTTGAACAAGCCCGCCCAGGATGAGGTCGCAACCTTTTCCGCATTGGTGGCCTGCGCCGCCGAATAACTGCCCCATGCGGCCGTGGTGAGAGACTGCTGCTCCCGTCTCGCATAGTCCATCGGCGGACGATTGGGTACCACCGTCTCCAACACCGCCAGTGTCGATGTCACTGCAACGTGATGCGCAACCAGGTCGCGGATCATCTCCTGCACCTCAGGACCTTCGATGTCGAGCTTGTCCAGCACCGGCCTCGTCTCATCCCACGGCGGACACACCCCCGGCTTCTTGCCCGGCACAAACTCCGTGTCCTCCACAATGCCGTGTTCCAGGTTGTCGATGCCAAGTGCTGCCGCCTCCTTAAAACCCACGGAGCAAAGATGCCCGGTCACTTTAGTGCCGTGCGCATGGGCGTGATCAATCGCGGTCTTCAACTCGGCGGGCGAGATGTTCATATACGCCTTGAACGATGTCGCCCCCTCCGCGATCCAGTAATCAACCAGCCGACCCGCATCCTCAGCGTCTTTCAACTGGTGCATCTGCGGAGTGAATGGCGTGCCTTCAAGGTACGGCCCCGTGATGCGCATTTTTGGTCCGGGAATCTCACCGGCATCGATTTGCGCCTTCACTTCGAGATCGGTGTAGGGCTCCAGCGACCCGGCGGTTCTCGCTGTCGTCACGCCCCCTGCAAGGTAAAGCCGCGGCGCGCTATCCGCCATCTCTCCGTACAAAGGCAGCAGTCCTTTGCGGTCGGCGGGCAGTGGATAAAACAGATGCTCGTGCATTCCGACCAGCCCGGGAAGAATCGTCTTCCCCGTCATGTCAATCACCTTGGCATTTGGCGGATACGCGTTTCGCAGCTTGGCGCTTTGCACTGCCGTTATTTTTCCGCTGGCTATGTCGATCCGCATATCGTCCCGCGCCGCCGCGCCCGTCCCATCAATCAAGCGCGCATGCTCCAGCACAAGCACCGGAGCCATCTCCTTTAAAAACTGCGCCAACGGATCTTCGGTTTTCGCAAGAGTCTGGGCAATCGCGACGGAGGTAATGGAAGCAAACAGGCAGAGGGCATGAGCCGCAAACTTCATCGAGACTTTCCTTCCATGTAGAGCTATCTGGACCACGGAGTTCTGACTACTCTACATCGAAGAAGTTCTCCACCTCTCCAATATCCTGGGTCATGCGGTAAGGCGGCAGGCTCTCGAGGAACACTTTGCCGTAACGCTGCCGCAGGATACGCGGATCCAGCAGCATCAGCACTCCACGATCTTCCAGCGAACGAATCAGCCGCCCAAAGCCCTGCTTCAGCGTGATAACTGCAGAGGGCACCTGGTATTCGAAGAACGGACTCCGCCCGCTCTCTTCCACCGCACGCATTCGTGCCGCGACTACCGGATCCGAGGGAACCGCGAAGGGCAGGCGATCAATGATCACGCAGCTCAACGCTTCGCCCTGCACGTCCACTCCCTGCCAGAAACTCGACGTGCCGAAGAGCACCGCATTGGGAGTATTCCGGAATTCTTCCAGCAGCGCCTTGCGCGGCGCGGTGCCCTGCAGCAGGAAAGGATAGCCAAGTTCCGAGCGCAGACGGTCGTGCATCTCGCGCATCTGCGCGTAGCTGGTGAAGAGGCAGAACGCGCGCCCACGCGTAATTTCAAGCACACGCCGAATGCGTTCAGCGGCGACGGCCTGATACGAGGGCTCACGCGGATCGGGCATCTCTGGCGGCAAATAAAGCAACGCCTGCTGCTGATATCGAAAATGCGAAGGAACCACCAGTTCGCGCGCATCCCGCATCCCAAGCCGCTTGCGGATGTGCGAGAAGCCCGACTGCACCGTGAGCGTTGCCGAAGTGAGAATTACGCTTGGGAAGTTCTCAAAAAGCAATTCGCTCAGCATCTCCGAAACGTCAATCGGCGTCGCCTGTAAATATGTGTTGCGCGTCGCGGATCGAAAACCGCCCGCCGAACGCCGCTCAATCCAGAACACCGTGTTGCGATCATCCGCCTCCAGCAAAAATCGCAGATGCTCGCGAATATCGCCCACGCGCTTCTTCAGCCCCGGCGCCTCATCCACTCCGCGCGTACGATCCAGTTCGCCTTCAAGGCGATGCAGCGCATTCGTCGCTCCGAGATAAATGTCTCCGTGGTTCTCAAGAAAATCTTCGCGCCCATGGAACGGCATGCGCCCATCGTTGCCTTGTGGCAGAACGGCGAACAGCATGCGCGAGCGCTCGCGAAGCAACTCCACCGCGCTTTGAATACCGCTCGAAAACGCCTGCTTCTTGCGCAGCATCGTTTCCAGGTCGCGCGCCATTTCTTCAAAGCGAACATTGCTCAGGCTGATTCCGAAATAACTCGACGCAACATCTTCCAGCTCGTGCGCTTCATCGAAGATCACGGCGGCAGCTTCCGGGAGCACACCAGCGTCGGGCGCGGCTTTTGCCTGCAGCTTGATCGCCATGTCCGCAAAGAACAGGTGATGATTCACGATAATGACATCGCTCTCAAGAGCCTTGCGCCGCATCTCGGTAATGAAACACCGTTCGTAATCCGGACAGGTCGTGCCCAGGCACGCTTCACTTCGCGCATCCAGCTTCGACCATAGCGGACTGTTCTCCGGCAGCGCGTCAATCTCCGAACGATCACCCGTTTCCGTCGTTTTCTCCCACTGCGCAATCTGATGAAATTGGTCAATCTCTTCCAGGCCGTTCAGGATTGGCTGATCGCGCAGGGCGTAAAGCTTGTGGCGGCAGAGGTAGTTCCCACGACCCTTCATGTAGCAGACGCGGAGCGGACCAAGCATCGACTCCAGAAACGGCACATCCTTGAAAAAAAGCTGCTCCTGCAGATTTTTCGTGCCGGTGGAGATGATGATGCGGCGTCCTGTTCGCAGCGCCGGCAGAAGATACGCCAGCGTCTTTCCCGTACCTGTGCCTGCCTCTACGATCAGGTGATGATGCTCCCCGAGTGCCCGCTCCACAGCCTTCGCCATCTCCAACTGCCCCCGGCGAAACTCGTAAGGGAGGCTGGAACGCGAAAGTGCCCCTCCCGGAGAGAAGAAATCGTGAAGAGACGGCAATGATGAGCTGGTTGGGGTGGAGGTAGCCACTGGATTCCGGTTTCGCTTCTCCCTATCATATCGTTTTGCACCGTGAGAAACCGGCGCGCCGCAGCTCCAGCGAGTCTTCTTTACAATTCGGCTATGGATAAAGCTGCAGAGCAGGATCCCAGGGTCTATTTCGCGGCAGAGAGAACATTTCTTGCATGGATTCGCACCGGTCTGGGCCTGATCGGTATTGGCTTCGCCGTCAGTCGCTTCAGCCTCTTCCTCCGTCAGGTCGCGGCGACTAATTCCTACGCCCCAACGCACACCACCGGCGTCTCCATGTGGTCGGGAGTGGCCATCGTGGGCCTCGGAGTCATCGTCATTCTGGCCTCCGTCCTTCGCCACATTCAGCTCGTGCACCAGTTGAAATCGGGCTCCTGGATGCCGGGACGCATATCCACGGACGCGGTAATTCTGGGACTGGTCTTGGCCGCGATCGGAACAGGCATGTGCTTCTACCTGGTGCTGATGCACTGAAGCGTTCCGCCCTCGCTACCTGGGCTAGAGCAGGCTCCCTACCACGTCTGCCCGTCTTCTCACAGAGGTAAATAGCGCTCCAACAGCGTAGGATCAGGGTTGGCCTCATCTTCGCAGGAGCCCGGACCGGCGCGGCAGACGCGCCGCCGCAAGTAGTGGAGTAGAGATTTTGGGAAAGAAAACACGAGTATCGCGCAGAGGCAGTCCCACCATTACCGAGGGGCTACCTCTCATCGCCATCGTAGGTCGGCCCAATGTCGGCAAGTCCACTCTCTTCAATCGCCTGACAGGTTCACGCCGCTCGATTGTAGGGGACGAACCCGGCATCACGCGCGACCGTATCTACGGAGAAGTTCAGTGGCAGGGCCGCTCCGCGCGACTGGTCGACACTGGGGGCGTGCTCCCCGACGATGATGAACTCATTCCCGCCGCAATTTTTGAGCAGGCAAAGACAGCGCTCGATGAAGCGGACGTTCTGGTGATGGTCGTGGATGGCCGCACCGAATTGGCCTCCCCGGACTTCGACCTCGCCCGCATCCTGCTGCGCAGCGGAAAGCCGGCCTTCCTGGTCGTGAATAAAATCGACACGGAGCAGATGGAAGCTGCCGCCGAAAACTTTCGCCAGCTCGGATTCAAGAATGTCCAGGCCGTTTCTTCTGAACACGGAATCGGTATCGGTGACCTGCTGGAAGATGTCTTCGCGGCCTTGCCGCCAGCGGAGGAACCTGCGGAAGTGTCCCCGCTTGAAGTGGAAGTGGATGAGACGACTGACACCAACGAGGACGACGAGAACATCCATCGCAGCCACGGAGAATTCGAACAACACGAAACTAAGGTGGCCATCATTGGCCGCCCCAACGTCGGCAAGAGCACGCTGTTGAATGCTCTCACTGGCACCTCCCGCGCCATCGTTTCGCCCATAGCAGGCACCACGCGCGATGCTGTCGATGAGTTAATGGAGTATCAGGGCACGAAGTTTCGCTTCGTGGATACGGCAGGCATCCGCCGCAAGGGCAAAACCACGGAGATGGCGGAGAAGCTGTCCGTCGTAATGGCGCGGCGTCATCTTGAAGCTGCCGACGTGGCCCTTCTGGTCATTGATGCAACCGAAGGCGTCACTTCCTCCGACGCGACGATTGGAGGATACGCGCACGAGAGTGGCCGCTCCATCATCCTCGTCGTGAACAAATGGGACCTCGTCACAACCGCTCGTACCGACGGGAAACCGCCAGCCGACCGCGATATCTTCGAAACGCAATTGCGCAACGTGCTGAAGTACCTGGCGTACGCGCCGGTAGTTTTTATCTCGGCTGCTCAGGGCAAGAACATCAAGCGGGTCCTCGAACTCGTGAAAGAAGTTTCGGCCGAAAGACGCAAGCGCGTTACCACCGGACAGATGAATCGCTTCCTCGACAAGATCGACTTTCAACGCGCTCCCGTGCCCATGTCGAACCGCATGCGCATTCTTTACATGACGCAGGCCGCGGTCGCGCCGCCCACCTTTATTCTTTTCACCGACCGGGATGTGAAGCTGCACTTCAGCTTCGAGCGTTTTCTTGAGAACCAGGTACGAGAGGCGTTCGGTTTTGAAGGTTCGCCTATCTGGTTCAAGATCAAAGCCCGAAATAAGAAGGAAAAATAAACGACAAAGAAATTCCCCGGCACAGCAATCACTGGCACCGGGGATTCTTTGCATTTCGGTTGTAACTTACTTGTTCTCTGAGGCCACGGCCGCTTCCGCTGCCTGAAAGCCAATTTTCGAGTGAGTACCGTCGCAGAACGGCTTGTTGACGGATGCGCCGCAACGACACAGGGAGATGGCTGGCTTCCCCGTCAGATCGATCTCTTTGCCGTCGGTGTTGATCAGCTTGATGGGGCCTTCCACACGATATGGACCGTTGGGCTTCAGGGTGATGGTTACCGGACTCTCAGACATGATGACTCTCCTTGAAACGTCTCACTCCACCATACTGGTGTCTGATGCAATTTAACTACTCTCGCTCACACGGAGCGGACTCGTCGGGCAGAATAACAATTCGCGTTTGCCCATCTTTTGACCGGTAGACAAGCGAGCACAGTTGCCACTTTCCTGATTGCTGCTGCGCCCATTCTTCGAGAACTCCTTCTCCTTTATCGCCTGAGATTGGAATCTTAAAGTCGGCGTTCCCACTGAATGGACTCATCGTGCCGCGGACAAATGTGCCCGTCTGCACCGGTTGTCCCACTGCGTTTCTGAATGCTGGGGACGCTTGCGCAGCATTGACCGCCAGCCGCACCGGTGCTACCGCTTTGCTCAGAAACACCAGCATCCAGAGCAACGCCGCGATCACAACAATGGTCAGTGCCGCGGACAGCACCAGCGCAATTTTCCGAAGAATGTACACCGCGGTTGTCACCAGACTGGCGGCGGCTCGACGGCAGGAAAATTCATCGGTGGAATCGGCGGCGTTGGCGGCTCATTGAAGGCCACGTTACTCGAAGCAGCGCCTCCTTCAAGCAGTGCGCCGAGTAAGGGATATCGCGGGCCGAAAAAAGTAAATGCGTAGCACTGTTTAAAAGCGCCAACCGTTCCAAAAATGGCAGTAATGGAGAGGAAGTAGAGAATCAGCAGGATGCTCCCGGTGCCAACCGCGTAAAGGACAAAGATAAAAGCACCCATCCCACCGCCCTGCCAGAACGAGTGATACAGCGGCACACCAACACCAACACACGCGAGCGCAAGCACGCCCAGTGGGATAAGAGCCGCTATCCACAAACATGCCGACAATGCGAACGTCACGATCAGGCGCATGAAAAGATAGAGTGTCACCTGTCCGAAATCTGCGTGTATAAGCGTGAAAAAGCGTTCAATTGCGGCCTCGATAGGAGCATCTTCAATCGCCATCGGAGGCAGAAGAAAATCCCGTATCACCGCATCCACCACCCACCAAAGAATAGAAAGGAAAATAATCGCGCCAAGCAGCGGAAGCATCAGGCTGAAAATTGCGACAGGATTGGGATGAGCCGGATCCATGGACTTGGCAATGCGCACAAATGCCGGAATAAAAGGCCCCAGTACTGCAGCCATCACCAGAAGAAATACCAATCCACACAACAGAGTCAGGCCGAAATAGCGCCAGCCCTGGCGTCGATATTTGCGCCACGCCTGGCGAACTTTTCCCTCGCGGTACAGGGCCAGGTCGAGTGCCGTAAAGCGCAAACGGCAAAACAGGTAAATCATCACCACCCACACAAGGATTGCAATGATCGCCGCGGCCAGGATAACCAGCAGCAGACCGAGCCCAAGAGCACCAATCGCCCCCAGGCCGTCGGCCAGGAAGTTGCTGCTACCCGGCGCAAATTTATGTCCCGCGTGCTGCATGGCCGCATTCGTTCCCTGGATCGGATAGGAGAACGAAGCGGAAACAAATCCCGCCTCCGCCAGCGCGAAAATCAAGCACATCTTGAGGAAAAACCCCAGCCGGAATGGCTCGGCCAGAATGCTGCGAACCCTGCGAAAGGCGGGCCCAATTGCATCTGTAGCGGAGACCGGTCGTTGCAAATCAGAATAGCCGGGAATTGAGCTCATATCTTCGATAAGCCTCTTTTGCGGTTCGCTTGAGGGTATGCCAGAACGTTCCGCCCGCAAAGTGATTTGTTCAACAACAGCCCGCCGAATCTACCCTCGAGTCACACTAACCTGCCGTTCTGCCAACCAGCCATCGAACGCCGCCAGCGCACGTTCACACTGGATGCGGTGACGTTCCTTTTTATCGCGAATCTTCTTCCTCTCCTCCTCGGCCATGGGCAGGAGCAAGTCGAAAGTAATGTTAGCCGGTTGGAAGTGCGCCGGATCGGCGTGCGTTATGTAATTGACGAGCGACCCCAGGGCCGTCTGCCGAGGCACCGGTGCGGGCTGCTGACCCATCACCATAGCGGAAGCATATAAGCCCGCCAGCATCCCCGTAGCAATGGATTCCGTATAGCCTTCCACGCCGGAAATCTGACCGGCAAATAGGATCGGTGGATGCTCGCGCAGGCTCAGCGTCTCGGTTAGCACTCGAGGAGAATTGATATACGTGTTCCGGTGGATCTGCCCGTAACGCAGAAAACGCGCGTTCTCAAGGCCGGGAATGAGCCGCAGAATTCGCGCCTGCTCCCCAAATTTCAGGTGATTCTGGAATCCGACGAGGTTATACGAGTCTGCGCGCAGATTCTCGCAGCGCAGCTGCACCACGGCCCACGGCGTCTTGCCCGTTCGCGGATCACGTAACCCCACCGGCTTCATGCAGCCAAATCGCAGCGTATCCCGGCCGCGGCGGGCGATTTCCTCGATTGGCAGACACCCCTCGAAATACGCCAGCTTCTCCCATTCTTTCGCTTCGACTTCCTCGGCACTCACCAGGGCGTCGTAAAAGACGTCGTACTCCTCTCTGGTGAACGGGCAGTTGATGTAATCTGCCGTTCCCTTGTCCCACCGTGCCGCGAAATAGACGCGGTTCATATCGATGGAATCAGCCTCCACGATGGGCGAAATGGAATCATAAAACGACAGATGATCGCTCCCGGTCAAGCGGGCGATCTCGTCGGAAAGGGCGTTCGACGTCAGCGGGCCGCTGGCTACGATCGTTACGCCCGATGCCGGATCGAGGTTCGTGACTTCCTCGCGATGGACACAGATTAGTGGCTCCCGGGCAATAGCTTCGGAGATCAGCCGGGAAAACTCGACGCGATCCACGGCCAGTGCATGCCCTGCCGGAACGGCCGCTTTGTCCGCCATCTGAAGCAGTTCTGAGCCGGCGCGCCGCATCTCCTGCTTCAACAGCCACGGCGCCGTATTCTCACTCTCGGATTTCAGAGAATTCGAGCAGACCAGCTCCCCAAAATCGGCCGTCTGATGCGCGGGAGTCGTCTTCACGGGCCGCATTTCGTACAAATCCACTTCGCAGCCCGCCCTCGCCGCGATCAACGCAGCCTCAGGCCCGGCCAGACCGCCCCCTATCACTCGAATTGGTCGGCTATTCATGGAGACCTCCCGCCGAAGCCAGCGCGGTCAGCGCCTCATCAGTAACACGCATAATGCGCCACTCGTTCAGAAATTTTGCCCCCAGCCCCTCGTAAAAATCGATCGCTGGCTGATTCCAGTCCAGCACGTCCCACTGCAGGCGCCCGCAGCCATTCTGGACGGCAAAATCCGCCACGGAACTCAACAGCTTCTTGCCGATCCCCAACCCACGATACTGCGGCCGGACGAACAGATCCTCCAGGTGAATCCCTGAACGGCCCTTCCAGGTGGAAAAGTTGAAGAAGTAGAGGGCAAACCCGGCGATCTCCCCTGAAATCTCAGCCATCAGCGTGTAGAACCGCGGCGACGGACCAAATCCCTCGCGGAGCAGGTCCGCCTCGGTCGCTTCGACGGCCAGTGGATCGCGTTCGTACGCAGCGAGTTCGCGGATCAGCGCAAGTATCTGAGGTATGTCGTCGATGGTGGCAACACGAATAATCATCTACGTCTGAGTCTAGACGGTATTCTGCCCCGTCTGCACAGCTCGGAAAAGGTTGAAATTCGGGCCGCGAATGACCAAACATAAGTTCCGGGACTCGAAACAAACGTGACTGGGCTCACACGCATTGGACGGAGAAGTTGTCGTAGCATGGAACGTATGCAGACCAACGCTCAAACCGCTTCCCGAACCAAGGCAGTCGTCTGCCTTTCCGGAGGAATGGATTCAGCGGTATGCGCAGCTTTGGCGGCACGGGATTACGAAGCGTATGCCCTGCACATCAGCTACGGTCAGCGCACCGAGAATCGCGAGCTACAAAGCGCGCGCGAGGTTGCGGAGACCCTGGGTTTCCGCGGATTTTTGCCTCTCAAGATCGGAATATTTCGGGAAATCGGCGGTTCTGCACTCACGGACACCTCCATTGCGGTGCCAGATGCGGCTCCCGGCGAAGTCATAGGTGTTTCCGTACCAGTCACTTACGTCCCTTTCCGCAACGCCCATTTTCTATCCGCAGCGGTAAGCTGGGCCGAGGTAATTGGAGCAAAACGCATCTTTATCGGCGCGGTGGAGCAGGATAGCTCAGGTTACCCCGACTGCCGGCCACAGTATTACGAGGCTTTTCAGCGTTTGATTCAGACTGGTACACGAGACGGAGACATCGAAGTTGTAACTCCGCTCATCCACTTGAAGAAGAAAGAGATCGTGCGCCTCGGCCTTGAATTGAACGCGCCACTCCATTTAACGTGGTCGTGCTATTCCGGCGAAGAAACGGCGTGCGGCCGGTGCGAAAGCTGTGTTCTGCGACTGCGGGCGTTTGAGGAAGCAGGAGTGCGGGATGAGATTTCCTACACCGCGACATTTTGATATTTGATTCTCCCGAAGTTTCGGGAGGCGTAAGCTTTTGAGTTGCATTTTTTTGATGGACCGGTAGCTGGCAAAAGCCTGCCTACGTGCTCCAAGGAGATGACATGAAACGGAAGACTACTCTATGGCTGGCCATGATCCTGCTCTCAATCGTGCCGGCACTCGCGCAGGCGCCCACAGCAAGCATTAAAGGGCACAACACCGATCCCGTCGGTGCGCCGATGGCTAATTCATCGGTCAAACTGACCAAAGATGGCGCAGCCAAACAGATTGTGTACACCTTCAAGGCCGATCAAAATGGCGATTACACCGGAGAAGGAATTGCTCCCGGAACGTACTTCGTCACCCTGATGAATGCTGAAGGTAAAGACGTCGATCAATTTCCTGACGTCAAGTTCACGGCAGGTGCCACGACCACTCAGGATTTTGATTTGGGACGGGCTGACTACCTGAATAAGCTCTCCCCTGAGCAACGCAAGCAGGCAGAAGAGATCCGCAAAAAGAACTCCGAGGCCATGAAGGAGAATACGCAGATCAAAAATCTGAATGCCAATCTCCAGAAAGCCCGCGACGACATTAAGTCCAAGAACTTCGAAGAAGCCGAAACCCTGATGAAAGAAGCAGTTGTGCTGAGGCCTACCGCCTCTGTGCTCTGGCTGGAACTCGGCGAGGCGCAAGCTGGCTTGAAAAAGAATGACGACGCAGTCACCTCGCTGAACAAGGCAATCGAGTTGGATACAGCTTCCAAGAAGCCCTCCCCGGAAATTCAGGGCGCAGCGCAGGCAGCGCTCGGTGAAGTCTATGCCACCACCAACAAACTTCCTGAAGCAGCCACCGCCTTCGATGCCGCTGCAAAAAGCGATCCCAAGAACGCGGCCATGTACTACACCAACGAAGCCATCCTGTACGACCGGCTTGGCCATGCGGACGAAACTGTAGGGGCCGCAGATAAAGTAATTGCCCTCGACCCTTCGCACGCGATCGCCTATTACCTAAAGGGCAAATCACTGATTGGCAAATCAACCATTGACCCCAAGACACAAAAGCTTATCGCTCCTCCGGGTTGCGTGGAAGCCTACAACAAGTACCTGGAACTCGCACCGACAGGGCCGATGGCGCCTGAGGTAAAACAGATCCTTGCGGAGATGTCCACCACGCAAAAGACCACGTACAAGGCCCCCAAGAAATAACTGCGGTCTGAATACACAAGCGCCAATCTCAATCGGGATTGGCGCCTTTCTTTTTTACTTTGCTTCCATTCCGCTGCCTTCATTTCGCAGCCACCAGCCGCAAATCAACAGCAGGCAAGCCACTCCGCCGTAGAACCAG
Source organism: uncultured Acidobacteriaceae bacterium (assembly GCA_963797255.1). GTDB lineage: Bacteria > Acidobacteriota > Terriglobia > Terriglobales > Acidobacteriaceae > JANXZS01. Next base: position 26,505 of record CAWCOV010000030.1, on the reverse strand, counting down.
TGCGGCCACACGACGAAGCGGAGAACCGCTACCTCCACCAGCAGCCAACCAGTGAGTACAAGCCCCTGCACAAAAATCCATCGCCCATAAAATTTCTGCCTTCTTATAACGGCGATAAAGATGAAGAAAGAGACAAGCCCGTTGCAGACGAGAAGCACAAAGCCCGGCACCAGGTAGGAATGAAATGGAGAGTGAGCCAACAGTGATTGCGGCATGGATAGCGGGGATCCATAAGGATCTCGCAACATCGGCACCGCACCAATCACAGAAGTAGCTCCAAGAAGGAGTAAAGTGCCCATCGCCAAAACTCGTGCGCGATTCGTCCTCATGAATATGAGCCTTACAAATGTGTAACGAGAGTCGCACGAAGTGTAAGCTCATCTTCCGATTACGACAATATGGGTTGCAGAACCGAGCGACTGGCTACAATCAAAAGCATGCCAATGGATTCATCCTCCGATCTTGTATTGAGTTATGCAGACGCAGCAGCTGCTGTGCGCGCACAAGCCGCACTTCTGGCTGCCGGGAATCATCTCAACGTAGAAAGCATTCCTTTGCTTGACGCCTGTGGGCGCGTGCTCGCATCGTCGGTGCTGGCGGATCGCGACCAGCCTCCCTTCGATCGATCCACCCGCGACGGTTTCGCCTGTCGTGCAGACGAATTGAGTGAGGGAACGCTTCGCATTGCCGGTCTGATACGTGCTGGTGAAATGTTCGCGGGAGATCTAGCTGCGAAAGAGGCCATCGAAATCATGACCGGCGCGCCCGTTCCCTCAGGAGCTGATTGCGTCGTGATGGCGGAGCACACGACGGCACAGGAAAATCACATTACTCTTACCGGCGGCCGCAAACTTCTCCCCGGTGACAATATCGTTCCTGCCGGCTCGGAAGCGAAACGGGGGGCGAGTCTTCTCGCAGTGGGAACGCGTCTGAATGCGCAGCATCTCGCCGTCGCCGCCTCCTGCGGACAGACAAACCTCAATTGTTTCCGCAAGCCGCGCGTTGCTGTCCAGGCGACGGGGGATGAACTCGTTGAACTCGCCGAGACTCCGTTGCCCTTTCAGATTCGCAACTCCAATAGCTACTCGCTCGCTGCACAGGTTCGGCACAGCGGAGGCGAGCCGCTGGTAATGCCAATTCTGCGCGACAATCGTGAGGCCACCGCCTCCGCAATCCTGCACATGCTTTCGGAAATAAACGCGGATTTGATCCTTCTTTCCGGCGGCGTCTCCATGGGCCGATTCGACTTTGTTGAGGAGACCCTGAAAGATCTCGGCGCCGAATTCTTCTTTACCGGAGCGAAGATTCAACCAGGAAAGCCGGTCGTCTTCGGGCGCTTGCCATCTCGCACATCAACCCGGTGGACATACTTTTTCGGCCTTCCCGGAAATCCTATTTCGACGATGGTCACGTTTGCATTGTTCGTGCATCCCTTGCTGAACGCCCTCGCAGGAGACACATCCAAAGTCCCGCGCTTCGGGCTTGCAAGGCTTCTATCGCCCGTCTCCGTCAAAAGCGGCCTCACCCGCTTCCTGCCAGCTTTTATGAACGATTATGAATTCACTCCTCAAGTTGAAACGATCGCGTGGCAGGGATCGGGCGATCTCGCAAGCAATGCACGCGCAAACTGTTATGTAGTCGTTCCACAGGCACGCGAAGATGGAACGAACGAGTTGCGGGCGGGTGAAATCGTTTCCGTGCTCCTGATAGGCTGAATACATGGGCAAACTGTCGCACTACGACGACTCCGGAAACGCGCACATGGTCGATGTGAGTGCCAAGAGCGCAACTCGGCGTGAGGCAGTTGCGTCGGCATTTGTCGCATTGTCGCCCGCTGTTCTCGCCGCTCTCCCTGCGAATGCCAAGGGCAATCCACTGGAAGTCGCCCGGTTTGCAGGAATTCAGGCGGCAAAGAAAACCGCTGAGCTCATTCCCATGTGCCACCCATTGCCTCTCTCTTTTGTCGATGTAGAAGCAACCGTCGTCGAAGGCGGGATCGCTATTCGTGCGACCGCGGCCACCATCGCCGCAACCGGCGTTGAGATGGAAGCCATGACTGCGGCGTCCATTGCGGCACTCACGATCTATGACATGTGCAAAGCCCTGGATAAGGGAATTCAGATTCGCGAAATAGTTCTGGAACGGAAATCCGGAGGCAAGAGCGGAGAATACGTTCGCGGCGCAAAACGCCCAGCAAACCTGAAGAAGTAAAGCCCGCATCTCTCCAAGGGAGTCAATCATGTTGAAAAACTTCCTCACTTCCTTACATGATCGTGGTCATGATTGGGCGGTCGCCGTCATCGCCATCAGCACAGCTATTCTCATAAGCTCATTCGCATATTTTCTTTTGCTGAAGATTGTTGCCCGAGTGCGAAAAAGGAGCATTAAGCCGCCAAAGTTCCTGGTCGTCCTTCACCGCCTGCAACATCCCGCTCGATGGATCGTCATCCTCTCCGTTTTGTTCATGGTGATTCCTACCCTTGACCTCCCCGAGCCCTATCACCATGGCCTGATGAAGACGCTCGGCGTTTTGTGGTTTCTGTCGTTTGGCTGGCTCATGGTTGCCGGCGTGTTTGTAGCCGAAGATTTCATGCTCGAACGCTACGACACCTCGCTACCCGACAATCTGCGCGCTCGGCGTGTGCGCACACAGATGCTCTTGTTGCGACGTCTCGCGATTGCCTTCATCGTGGTGATCGACATCGGCCTGGTGCTCTCGATATTTCGCGATTCGCGCATCTGGCAGTATGGGGCGGGCCTGATCGCCTCGGCAGGGCTGGCCAGCCTTGTCCTCGCAACTGCGGCAAAGTCCACGGCCTCGAACGTCTTCGCAGGAATTCAGATTGCGCTCAGCGAACCCATCCGCATTGATGACGTCGTGATCGTCGAAGGAGAATGGGGAAGGATCGAAGAAATCACCACCTCGTATGTAGTCGTCGCCATCTGGGATAAACGAAGGCTCATTGTCCCACTCACGTATTTCATCGAGAAGCCGTTTCAAAATTGGACACGCACCGGTTCAGACCTGCTTGGCACTTCCTTCCTTTACACCGACTATTCCGTACCGGTGGAAGAGCTAAGGCAGGAATTGAAACGCGTGGTGGAAGCATCCCCCCTGTGGGACAAACTCGTATGCAACTTGCAAGTCACAAACCTCAGTGAAAAAACGGTGGAACTTCGCTGCCTCGTAAGTTCAGCAAATGCAGGAAATCTTTTCGATCTCCGCTGCATTGTCCGCGAACAGATGATCGCGTACATTCGCGATCATTATCCTGAGGCTCTGCCCAAAACTCGTTTTATGGGCATCCCGGCGCAATCTTCGGAGCGCAGTTTTGCGCAAGCATAAACCCCTTAGGCCGTTGTAATTTCAGCGCCCATGTTCCCCTTTCGAAATTTGCTGCAGAAGGCGTTTGACGCCACGCGAACACGCGCTTAGAGTGGGATGCAAACGTTTTCACAAGGGAGATTATCGTGCGACTGATGCGCTGCCTCTTGACCTCTGTGCTTCTCACTCCGCTGTTCCTTACGGCGCAAACCACAAAGTTGGCCGCGACGCCGCCAATGGGATGGAATAGCTGGAATTACTTCGCCGAAAAAGTGGATGATAAAGCAGTCCGCGATGCCGCTGACGCGCTGGTTTCCACGGGAATGCGCGATGCAGGCTACATCTACGTGAACATCGACGACACCTGGCAGGGTGAGCGTGACGCGCAGGGCATACTGCATGCGAACAAAAAGTTCCCGGATATGAAGGCGCTCTCCGATTATGTTCACTCCAAGGGATTGAAAATCGGTATTTACTCCGGACCGGGTCCAAAGACATGCGCCGGATACGCCGGCAGCTATCAACACGAAGACCAGGACGCCAAGATGTACGCCGACTGGGGTATGGATTACCTGAAGTACGACTTGTGCAGCTTTATTCCTGACGTGATGGAGAAGCAGGCACCCGGCGACTTTGAAAAGCAGATGGCGCTGATGCACGGTGCCTACGCAACCATGCAGAAAGCGCTCATCAAATCGGGACGGCCCATCGTCTACAGTTTCTGCCAATACGGCTGGGATGCCGTTTGGGCTTGGGGACCGAAGCTTGGCGCCAACCTCTGGCGCACCACAGGCGACATCTCCGCAGACTATGACCGGATGTCAGTTATCGGTTTCGCGCAGGCAGGACTATCAAAGTTCGCTGGCCCCGGCCATTGGAACGATCCTGACATGCTCGAAGTTGGCAACGGCAAATTGACGCCCGACGAAAACCGTACGCACATGACCCTCTGGGCAATGCTGGCCGCTCCCCTGCTGGCTGGAAACGACTTGTCCAACATGAAGCCCGAGACCCTCGCGATCCTCATGAACAAGGACATCGTGGCCATCGATCAGGATTCGCTGGGTGTTCAAGGTGATCGAGTGTACGCAGAGGGCCCCATCGAGATCTGGACCAAGCCGCTGAAGGATGGCAAAGCCGTGGCAATCTTCAACCGCGGAGATCGCCGCACCAATGAGTATCCCGTCATTTTGCGTTTTAAGGATATCGGCGTAACCGGATTAGTGAAAGCACGTGACGTCTGGGCAGATAAGAGCGTCACACTCACCGACGGTATGAAGTTCAAACCCCTGACCCATGGCGTCATCCTGCTGAAAATCAGCAAGTAACGCCTGAAGAAGCACAGCGAGTACGGCCCGTCTTCGCGACGTGCCGTACTCTTTTTCAATTAAGGGATATCTGCAAGGAACACGCCAAACCAGCCCTGCTCATCGAACCAGGAATTCCGAGGAACAAATCCACTCTCTTCCAAGAGGCGACTCGCAGCTGACGGAGTGAATTTGTAACTGTTCTCGGTATGAATCGTTTCGCCCCGTCGAAAATGCAGCTCCAATTCCAGTGCGGCGACGGAGACCTTTTGTTCCGCCAGGCTGACAAGGTGCATTTCGATCCGTGACTGTTTCTTGTTCCAGATGGCACGGTGACGGAACTTGTTGAGATTGAAATTTGCGCCCAGCTCATCGTTGATTCGCCGCAGAACATTCAAGTTGAATGCAGCAGTTACTCCCGCCGCATCCGCATAAGCCGGAACCAGCACGGATTCGTGCTTCACCATGTCAACGCCAAGCAATAAGCTGTCCCCCGGCATAAGCTGGCCGCGGACTTCGCGAAGCAGGTTGCACGCCGCCGATGGCTCAAAGTTGCCGATGCTCGATCCGATGTAAAGTACGAGCCGTTTCTCGCCCTCCACGCTGTTACAGGCTGGCAAACCACATGTGTAATCCGCCACCTGCGGCAACACGGTCACTCCGGGGAGTCGCTCTTCAATGCGCTGGGCCGCCTCTTCCAGCGCAGCCGCGGAGACATCTATTGGCACGTAACAAACACTTTCCTGGCGTCGCACCGCTGCATCGAGCAACAGGCCAGTCTTGGTCGCGGTCCCCGCGCCTAGCTCGATCATCCCCAGCCGCTGGCCTTGGCTGGCTTCTTCGAGAATCTCGTCTGCTCGTTCAGCAAGAATCCCGCGCTCGGTGCGAGTGGGGTAATACTCCGGCAACTCGGTAATTTGTTCGAAAAGCCGCGAGCCCTCCGCATCGTAAAAAAGCCACGGAGAAAGGGACTTTCGCGACGAAATCAGGCCGCGGTACACCTCATAACCGAGGGGTGTCTGCGCAGCCTCCGGCAACTGGGGAAGCGTCGAAAGGGCATTCATCCTTGGCTTGGATGCTTCAAGAACAGTTACGGTTCAAGATCTGCCATGCGAATTCCAGAAAATTGCCAACGAGTGCCAGCTGAGAAGTAGTTTCTGTAGCTGTCACGAATGTGGCTTGCCGGCGTCACCACGGAGCCGCCCCGCAGCACGATCTGGTTGCACATGAATTTCCCGTTATATTCGCCTAGCGCACCCGGCAGCGTCTGGTAGCCCGGATAGCCGATGTACGGACTGCGCGTCCATTCCCACACATCTCCGAACATCTGCTGCAATGTGCCGGACGTCGGCCTCTCGATCGTCGCAGGATGGAAGCGCCCACCTTCCAGCAAATTTCCCTCTACTGACAAACCGGATACAGCACGCTCCCACTCCGCTTCCGTGGGTAGCCGCTTCCCTGCCCAGCGTGCGTATGCCTCGGCCTCAAAGTAACTCACGTTGCAAACAGGAGTCGCCATTAACTCCGGCAACGCAACATCACCGCGCATGGTAAAAACACTCCATTCATCGGAATCAGCATTCGGGCGATGCCAATACAACGGCGCGGACCATTCCTCGCGCAGCACCGTATCCCAGCCTTCGGACAGCCACAGTTCAGGACGCCGATAACCGCCATCCGTCATGAACGCCAAATACTCTCCGCACGTGACCGGCCTCGTCGCTAACCGAAAGGACTCGAAATATTCGCGATGACGAGGTCTTTCGTTATCGAAACAGAAACTCGTTCCATCCGACCCGACTTCGCTCACGCCCCCGGGAAAACTTACCCATCCCAGATCCGGTGCGGACTGCGACTGCGAATTTAACGGAGCATTCAAATAAGAAGGGTGCAGTGGATCAGTCCAGAGCGCATGCTTGATGTCAGTAGCAATTAATTCCTGGTGCTGCTGTTCGTGGTTCAACCCGAGGATCAGGCGCTCCTCAGCTTCCCGCGGCATGCCACTCTCAATCAGCCGCTGCATTGCATCTTCAACGTGACATCTATAATCCAGGATCGTCGTCAAAGCTGGACGCGAGAATGAAGCCCTCAGCTTTTTTTCTGGATGCTTGCCAAGCGATTTGTAATAGCTGTTAAAGAGCCACACAAAATCCGCGTCGAACTCCCGATACCCGGCGAGAAATTCTTTGAGAATGAATACCTCGAAAAACCACGTCGTATGCGCCAGGTGCCATTTCACCGGGCTTGCTTCAGAACACGATTGCACCATCATGTCTTCCGCAGAGAGAGGGGCGCACAAATCCTCGGTCTGCTTGCGAACGGCAGCAAACTGGCTGGCGAGCCCGGACGTCGAGCTGATTACTTGAGTCATGAATGTACGATCCTCCTCTACTTAGAGAGCGGTTTCGGCCATCTGTTGCCCGAAAAGAGTAACACTGTAGATGGGAAACGAAAAAATCCTGGCTAGTGATTCAGGGCGCGGGCCAGGGCATAAGCCACTCCCGCCGCCAGGCCGCCAATCAGCATAGTTTGCACTCCGCTGCGAACAGCCCCTGCCCCGGTAAGCCGCCCCTTAACTGCGCCAAAAACCAGCAATGCAACAAGTGTAATGGCCACGGAAGTCAGCAGCGCTTCGTTCGCGGTTGCCGCGAGCATATATGGCAACAGCGGAATCATGCCGCCCAGAATGTAGGAAATAGCAATCGTCAGAGCGCTCTGGCTGGCCCTGTTCTCGTGCGGCTCTTCAAGCCCGAGTTCAAACCTCATCATGAAATCGACCCATCGCTTGGGATTGCGTTTCAGCGCCTGCAATACCGGTTCGCTCTCACCTCTCTCTACCCCATATTCCTCGAAAATGGCATAGATCTCTTCCTCCTCATCCTTCACGCGCTCCACGATCTCACGCTCTTCGCGCAGGCGCTCATGGCCGTAATGCTCGGCATCGCCGCGTGCAGCCAGGTAGCCGCCAAGTCCCATGGCTATTGATCCTGCAGCGATTTCGGCTAGCCCCGCGAGTACCACCACGTGCGTAGAATTCACCGCACCGGAAAGACCAGCCGCAAGTGCAAACGGAACCGTCAGCCCGTCAGCCATGCCAATTACGACATCGCGAACAAGCTCGCTGGACTCGAAATGAGATTCGGTGTGGGTATCAGAATGAGTTGCAGACATCTTGAAGAGTTTACCCTATCAACCTGCCGTTCCTGCACTTAGCATCACCCGTTAACATCATTCTGCTTCGGATCGCGATAAGGACAGTGTCTGCAGCCCGACTGGCAGCAAGTGCCCCGCTTCAGGTGGTAGGCCTCTGTGAACACCACGTACGTGCCCTCAAAATAAAAGTCCTCGCCCTCGCGCAGGTCAGATTGCGCAACATCGCTAGACGGTTTTGGACTAGGAGCCGAGGGCGAATTCATCAGATGATTCTTTCAAAGGTAGCAGGGATAGGCCTTCCTGCTTCGGGCTGAATTCATCGGGTAACAATTCCGCGACAACATTTTGCGCACACGATCCATTGTTAAAACAAATGCTTCTGCCGGGGATTCCGGGCACACGGTCTCCAGGTACAACAATTCCTGAAAGGTTCATCGGATCCGCCGCCGCAACCGTGATCTCTTCGTCTGGCAAAGGGCCACGCCTGAATTCGCGTAGCGACTCCAGGGCCTCGGGCAATGCATATTGTTCACCGCCGAATCCAGAGAGGAAACGGCCACCACGAACTTCTCCGCGCGCCTCCAACCTGCGGAAGATGCCCACAAGGTCACGCCACCGTGGAATTGTCGATTCGCGCGGGAGCGCATCGCGAAACACTACGCCATAACGGCGCAGCAGCAGCCGGCATGCCGATTCAATCTGCTTCTCGCGAAGCTCCGCCTGACGCTGATGATCAGCAACCGCATCGCTTTGTGGAAGGCCCAGCAAACACCAGCGTCCGCTCACGACCCGCCCCGCCGCCTTGGTGCGCGACCCGGCCTGGAGCGTCAGCTTGCGACGCGGATCAATCAACACACGCAGCGGGTCGAACCCATCTGCGGTAGCGAGTCCCGCCGCCACAAGCTCCCAAAGCGCATGACTGATCTCCACCGCCGGAGTACCCAGCATCCGTGCCAGGTCTCCTGCAAAAGCCGAACCGTGATGCACCATGTGTGCGCGGATCTGCAGTGCAAGTTCGCTCAAACATGCGCGAAGTGACTCTTCCGGCACATGCCGCTGTCCCAGGCAGAAGTCCATCCAATGCGCTTCTTCCCGCAGGAAAAACGTGATTGGCGCCATGCTGGTCGGCACCACGCGCCGAGGTGCGCCCGACTCCGGAGAGTAGAATGCCGGGTGCGGGGAAATTCTTCCCCATCCGATCGTCCCACTCAAGCAAAGGGCATCCAGCCAGCGCGGATCGTAATCTGCCACACGCTGCGGCAACAGCCGCCGTTCCCACTCCAGCGCCGGAGCCTCAAAGCCTTCCAGGCTGCGGATTGCTTCCAGTACACCCTGCTCCCCGGACAGTTGAGACTGCGGCGTGAGATGCTGCCAACGCAAGACCCAGCGCATGTACATCGCGGGAGTGACGGGCTCGATCTGCTTTCGCAAAGTATTGAGTGTGCGTTTGTGAATTCGCTGCAGCAGGCATCGTTCGCACCACTGCACGTGCTCATTTGCGGTCTCGCCTGCGCTTCTCCGTTCACAGTCGAGCGGATATTCGAAGACACCTCGCAGTGCGGTGCCCGCCATCTCCAACTGCAGCATCGCCTGGAATACCAGCGCGGCGTCCAGCCCGAGAGCCGAGGCAAGTTCCGCCGATGTCACCGGCCCGAGAATTCCCAGCCAGCCCTGCACCGCTCGCTTGACGATCTCCGGCTCGGTCAACGGTGCCGACGTCTGCGCCGGTAGCTCTCGCGCGAGCTGCAAGTGTGGCCAAAGCATTCGAAGATATTTCACACGCTCAGCGGCAACCATGTACTCACGAATGTTGTCCGCATCCTCCACTGACACGACGGCAGCCCGCCCCGTGCTTTCGAGCCGCGAGAAAAACAGGCTCCAATCGCGTGCGTGGGGAGCATCTGTAACTTCGACAGGAACAATTGTCAGAGAGCACAACAGATCGTGAAATTCATGCTCATCGCGGATGTCAGGACGAATCTCTTCACGGACTTCCGCGATGGCCAGCGGATCGAGCCTGCCCACTTCGCCCAGCACACTCTCCGGCACAGTGCCGCGCATCTGAACAGCCCGTGCACGACGCTCCTCCAGCGGCGCATCGTCAAGAAACGCGTAGGGGTTCGCGTTCAAAATCTCATGCGCGAACTGCGAAGGCGTCGTCGTGTCCACGGCCAGGCATCGGATGCTTCCGCTGCGAATGCCTGCCAACACCGCGATCAGGCCTGCGAGGTCCATTGCCTCACCTAGGACATCCTTCATCACTTCGCGAATCAAAGGATGATCCGGAATTTGAATATCGCCCTCAATATTCTCGAAACAGGCTGCCGCCTGCGGAAATACGCTCGCGAGCAGATCATCGGAACGCGTACGTTGAATCTGCGGCGGAATCTTCTTTCCCTTTTGAAACCGTAACAGTTGCAAACTTCTACCTGCATCCCAGCGCCAGCGCGATTTAAAGATGGGCGAGGCCAGCGAAGCCTGCTCAAGCAACTCTGTTACCGTCTCCTCTGTCAGAAATTGGAAAACGTCGCTGAGAGGAAAACTATGCTGCTCTGCAAGCGAAATATTCAGGCCATTATCCGTTGCGGCAGCCTGTAACTCGAAGTTGAAGCCACGGCAAAACCGCTTCCGCAGCGCCAGTCCCCAGGCCTTGTTGATGCGGCCTCCGAAAGGAGCATGCAAAATAAGTTGCATGCCTCCGCCTTCATCGAAAAATCGTTCCGCAATGATGGTCGTGAGTGTTGGCACGGCTCCCAGCGAGGCGCGTCCACCTACGATATACCCAATCAACTGCTCGGCTCCGGCATCGCAAACGCAGCACTGCTCCTTTAACCATGTAACTGCCGAAGCTGTTTCCGCGTTGCTCTGACTGATGTATCCCGGCAGAACATTCGGCACCCGCTTCGAAATTTCCTCGCGCAAATCGGAGACGAAATCGCAGAGCTCAAGCGTCCTCTGCGGAGCTTCTCCCCGCCAGAACGGAACAGTCGGCGGCTGCCCGTGCGCATCTTCCACGAAGACGCGCCCCGTGCTCTCAATCCTTTGGATGCGCCAGCTTGTATTGCCGAGAAGGATGATGTCGCCAGCGGAAGAATCAATCGCAAAATCCTCGTCCAGCGTAGCGATCTGCACTCCTTCCGGCTGCACGATAACGGCAAACAATGCCGTGTCCGGAATTGTGCCGCCATTCGAAACCGCGACGATCCGTGCACCCCGCCGCGCATGGAGATGCCCGTGCACGCGATCGCGCAGGAGGTACGCACCATAGCGGCCGCGGGTAACTTCAATTCCTTCCGACAAAAGACAGAGTAGTTCGTCGAACTCCGCTCGCGTGAGATCGCGATAAGGATAGGCACGAGTCATCACGCGATACAGCGCCTCTTCCTCCCACGGCTCCGCAGCGCATGCTGCAACAATCTGCTGCATCAGTACATCAAGAGGCTTGTCTGGAATCTCCAGCCGATCCAGTGTTCCCGACTGCATGGCGCGCACCAGTGCCGCGCTCTCCACCAGGTCGTCGCGCGTCGTTACAAAGAAGCGGCCCTTCGGTATCGCTCCTCGCCAGTGGCCTGCCCTGCCCACCCGTTGCACGCCGACGCCAATCGCACGCGGCGAATTAATCTGGCACACAAGATCAATGCTGCCAATATCGATTCCCAACTCCAGCGAAGCGGTCGCGACCAGCAGGCGTATCTCACCGGCCTTCAACTTTCGCTCTGCTTCATGCCGCATTTTTCGCGATAGACTGCCGTGGTGCGCCGCGACATTCTCTTCGCCAATCCGCTCGCTCAGCGCGAAGGCCAGCCTCTCCACCATTCGCCGCGTATTCACAAACACCAGCGTGGAGCGATGCTCCATCGCAAGCTCAGCAAGCCTTGAGTAGATCGAATCCCAAATCGCATTCGTAGCCACCGAACTCAATTCGTCATCCGGCACCTCGACCGCCAGATCAAGCGTTCGTCGCTGCCCAACCTGCACAACGGCCACTTGATCCGCCGATCGCCCCGTCAAAAATTCAGCTACCAATTCAATAGGATTCTGCGTTGCCGAAAGTCCAATACGAAGTGGCGGCGAAGAAAGGCCCGTTATGAATGTGCCCGGCGAAAGCTTATTCTCGCCGCATACCAGCGCATCCAGTCGCTCAAGTGTGAGCGCCAGGTGGGTGCCACGCTTGTCGTCGGCAACGGCGTGGATTTCGTCCACAATCACCGTACGAACCCGCCGCAGATTGTTACGCGACTTCTCTGCTGTCAACAGAATGTAGAGCGACTCCGGCGTCGTCACCAGGATATGTGGGGGCCGCTTCAACATCGCACGCCGCTCAGCGGCTAACGTGTCTCCGGTGCGCACTGCAGTGCGAATCTCCGGGCAAAGAAATCCCATCTCAACCGCTAGCCGTTGAATCTCGCCCAACGGCTGCTGCAGGTTCTTCTGAATATCGTTGGACAGCGCCTTCAGCGGCGACACATAAACAACTTCCGTCTGTGCTTCCAGCCGCCCCTCAATCGCCTTGCGCAGCAACGCGTCGATGCAGATGAGAAACGCCGCAAGAGTTTTTCCCGAGCCGGTAGGCGCGGAGATCAGCGTCGGCTTGCCCGCAAGAATATGTGGCCAGCCCTGCTGCTGCGGCTCCGTCGCCGAACCAAAGCGACGGAGAAACCATTCACGGACGACTGGATGAGCCCATTCCAGATCAGGATGGAAGAGGGGGCCCAAGTCGTCGGCAGGGGATGCGGCCGGCGAGGACATTGCCGTATTCTAGCGCGGAACTTCGTTTTCTGTTCGCCTTTGTGCATCTCTTTCCGATGCCGATGCTTATGAGCAATTTGCGGCCGTGTCGGTAGAATGCGAACATGCACATTTCTGCGGAAGACCGGGCCCGGCGCATAAAAATCATCCTCTTCGACGTAGACGGCGTATTAACCGACGGAAGCATTTGGCTGTTTCCCGCACCCGCTGAAAGCCCCTCAACTGCAACTCAGGCCAAGGCGATGGAAGGCAAAGGTGGATACGGCATTTCCTCCGCCAACATGGTGGAAGCAAAAGGCTTCAACGCCCACGACGGCACCGCAATCTCCATGGCCCGCATCGCCGGAATGAAGTGCGGATTTATCACCAAACGAATCTCCGAAACGGTTGCCATACGAGCGCGCGACCTCCGCATAGAATTCCTTTACATGGGCCAGGCCTACAAAATGCAAGGCGTTCGCGAAATCATGGAAAAGGAAAACGTCGCTCTGGATGAAATTGCCTACGTGGGCGACGACATTATCGATCTGCCGGTGATGCGTGTTTGCGGATTGGCGATTGCCGTAGCGAATGCTCGCGAGAACGTGAAAACCGCTGCCCACTTTGTCACGGAAAACGGAGGCGGCCACGGTGCCGGCCGCGATGCCGTCGAGTTCATCCTGAAAGCGAAAGGCATCCTGGATGAAGTGATTGAGAAATACATCGACGAGCGCAATCCACTTCCCGCCAACATGGATATTGGAAAGGGCAATGCCTAAAGTCGTACCTTGAGCACCGCCTCTACTTCGCTATAGCTATAGGCAGTTCAATTCGCGAGGGATATTCTCGTGTCCCATAGATCTTCTCCGTCGCAATTTTGTAGTCAGCGGGAGACGCGGTCATGATGTTCTGCACATACTTCTGCGGATTGCGGTCATACAGCGGGAACCAACTGCTCTGCACCTGCACCATGATTTTGTGGCCCTTCAGAAAAACATGATCTGCGGCGTGAAGACTGAACTTGTACTCTTCCACTTTGTTGGCCGGCGCGGCTTCCGGCTTCTCGTAGCTCTTGCGATAGCGTCCGCGGAATATCTCATCCACAATCATCAGTTCGAATCCCGCCAAATTGCCCTGTGATGCCTCGTCAGGATAGGCATCGATCAACTTCACTACCCAGTCCCCGTCAGTTTCGCTCGTGGAGGCAAATAGATCGGCCATCACGTCTCCCGTCACCGTTACATCGTGGTCAAGCGCAGCGGTGCTCCAAGTAGCCACATCCTTTCGTTCATTGAACGGACGCTGATCTTCCACAAGCCACGTGTACCATTTTGACCCCGGCGCATACGTGGCCTGAATCGGCCGCTTGCGATACGGAACTGGGTTCGCAGGATCAGAGACATACTCCTTCGCCGCCGAACTCCCCTCTGCTTGCGTCTTTTCAAAACTCAACATTCCATCCGGTTGCAGAAAGAGGCTTCGCGTCTGAATTCCCTCTTTAGGAGGCCACTCAGCATATCGCTTCCACTGGTTCGAGCCAGTCTGGAACGTGGCAGTATTCTTGAGATCGAACCCGTCTTCATCTTTCAAATAATGCGCGAAGAAAGGTGCCTCTATCTGCTTTCGAAATTGGTCGCCTGCCGGAGCACCAAAATCCAATGCCCCAAGATGTCGCGTAGTTCGCACCCACCCACCGTGGTTCCACGGGCCTAAAACGAGAAACACGTCACCCTTTGTGTTGTGCGGTTGCAACGCCGCATACTCCGCCTGCGGACCCCACAAATCTTCCTGGTCCCACCATCCACCAACTTCGAGCGTAGGCACGGCAACGTGCGTCAAATGCGGCTGTACGGCACGCGACCTCCAGTAGCTGTCATACGCAGGGTGCTCACTGAATCCCTTCCAGGTGGGCAATTCCTGGCTACCTGATTTCTTTACAGCACTCGCGAACGACCCGCCAAGGAAGTATGTGTAAGCATCCTCATTCAACTTGCTGAATGAATTTTCCTTACTGCTTTCAAGTCCAAGAACATAGTCGTACCCATACGTTTGGCGGAACGCGCCGTTATGGAAAAAGTCGTCGCCTATCCACACATCCGTCATGGGTGCCTGCGGAGAAATTGCCTTCACTGCCGGGTGAGGATCGATGCCAGCCTCCGCCGCCAGAAAGCCGGGATACGAGACACCCAATACACCAACACGCCCGTTGTTCGGCGCAACATTCTTGATCAGCCAATCAACCGTGTCGTACGCATCCGTGCTCTCATCAACCTGTTTCGCGTCGGTGTGATTCACGATGGGCCGCATCATAACGAAGTTGCCTTCAGACCTGTAGCGCCCGCGAATATCTTCTGCAGCGAAGATGTAGCCGCTGTGCGCCAGTTCCGTAGCACGCGAGTTAAAGGTGTCTGAGGTGTTATCGCTCACTCCGTAAGGAGTGCGTTCTAGCAGAATCGGAAGTGGCTGGCTTTGCCCCTGGGGCCGCAGAATCACGGCATGCAGTTTCACGCCATCCCGCATCGGGATCATCACATCTTCACGGTCATACGGGCGAAATCCATTCGGAACCGGCGTGTCTGAAATCTTTGTCGCTAAGGTGGTTTCGTTTTCAACAATGCGCTTAACCGACGTCACATTCCCGTCAGCCTCCCGCACAAAAACAAATTTCACGGGCGACTTATCCACCGAAAACTCCAGAGGAGAGGTCGCAACTAACTCAACCTTCTGCGCTCGCGGGTTCTCAACGTAAAGATGGTCTCCGTCGCGGGAGAATGACGCCACAATGTCCGGTTCGTCCGCGTACCTGTACTGGCCTACAAGGGGATCCAGCGCAGCCCCGCCCACTGGTGCGGCTGCAGTGGAGGATGCCTGGGAGACGCCGACTGCGGGGTTTAGGAGCAAACCGATCGTCAACGAACAGAGTGCGCCACTCATTCCAGATCCGAATTTCCTTACGTGCAATGAACCCTCCGCCGCCTCGTGACCGCCAGCACCATCCTAAACGTACTTTCGTTTTTACATTTCGCTCCCCTTGTCCGCAAGGACAACAACATCTTCACGCGTGAGTTACCTGACGGGCGAACTTGGCCACGCAGAAAAAGCCAGGCACGCCGGGAATTTATCTCGGACGCGCCTGGCTGAGTAACGCAATGGCTATTGAGGTTAGTACTTGCTCGTCGGGTGTGGAACACCCGGAACCACATCCCGATTTACGTCCTTCTCAAACTGATCCGCTTTCCACTGTGTCGTTTCCACGTCGTTGGTGTTGATGCTGCGGCCAGAGTAATCGTCGTTACGACCACGCGTATCAACGCCGTGAGTGCTGACGGACTTTTCTCCAGCGGAAGAAATATCATCCGCCCCGGCAGCCTTCAAAACATCCTTCGCCGCGCTCACCTCGTCTGAGCTGTCGCAGTGCACGGATAGAAGCACGCCTCCATCCTTCACGCGGCCTTCGTACCTCTTGGCCTCGTACTCCGGAATGCCCATTCCCACGAGCCCGCCGACAAGCCCTCCCAGCGCTCCGCCGACACCAAGTCCGGCCAGGGCGCCCATAATCGGGCCAGCCGCAATCAGCGGACCAACACCAGGAATTGCCAGTGCGCCCAGCCCTGCGAGCAAGCCAACCGCACCGCCTACGCCGCCACCAACACCTGCGCCGGTCGCCGCAGCTTCGGGAGCTTTCGTATTCTTCTCGGTTGCAAACTCATGCGACGAACTTTTGTCGGCCATCAAAACCGAAATATCCTGAGTAGAAAAGCCCGCGCGGTTAAGCTGGTCGACCGCGCTCTCGGCGTTCGCGCGCGTTTGGAAGATACCAAATACTGCTGTGTTTTTTCCTGCCATAACAAATGCTCCTTAGAGATACTGGTTCGTTATCGCTCATACTTCGGCGAGGGCGTTACTGTTTGACTGTCAGGTCGTTGGTGACCTTATCGGGACCACCCGCTACTTCTGCTGCTTTCGAGGCGATGCTCTGCTTCTCCTCTTCAGAATTCACGGGCCCCTTCAAAGTCACGTTGCCATTCTGTGCGATGATCTTGACGTTGTGTGCGTAGGTTGAGAGAGACTTGTCAGCGACCAAAGCCTGCCGAACCTTCTTCGTGAGCATTCGATCAGACGCATTCTCCGGTTGCTGTTGAGCCGTCGTCTGATGATTCTTGTTCTGTGCTGAGTTGTCCGCATTTCCACCGGACGGCGTGGATTGGTCCTGTGCGAACGCGGCAGATCCGCAGCTGAGCGCCACTGCAACCGCGCAAGTCTGAAGACCCCTCAACGACATCTTGACCCGATATAACTTCACGATTTCACCTCTTCTTCTTTTTCGGAGCCCCTGCGAGTAGATGCTCGCGAATTGCGCAATCGGCGCTGGAACACCGGCTTGACAGTGTCCGTCGACGCGACTCATTTTCGGTCAACTCCGCGCAACCTCAAACTCTGATGCAATGAATGGCAACGCCGTTGTCGCACTCAAATGCATCTCTCAATGCAGCAGTTGCGCGATCCACATTTACGCAAGTGACCGCGTATCATGGCGTGGTTCAGTTTTCGAAGTTGAGGTGAACGATGAAGAATATCTTCTGCTCATTCTTGCTTTTGGTGTCCCTTACAACCACGTTGATGGCGCAGGAGTCGGTTACGATCGACGGGACAGCGCGAACCAGCGCGTTCCCCCACTTCTGGGAGCAGATGTTCGGATCGGGCCGCGCAATCCTTTCGCTTCGTCAGAGCTACCGCGACGATCTCCGAGCCGTTAAAGGAATCACGGATTTCAAGTACGTTCGTTTTCACGCCATCCTCCATGACGAGGTCGGCGTGTACAACGAAGATGAGCACGGTAACGCTGTCTATAACTTCGCCTACGTTGACCAGATCTACGATGGCCTGCTTCAGAATGGCGTAAAGCCCTTGGTCGAGATCAGTTTCATGCCAAAGAAGTTGGCCTTCAACCCAGATGCGCTTCATCCCTTTTGGTACAAGCCAAATGTTTCTCCCACCAAGAGCTACGAAAAATGGGACGACCTAATTCGCCAATTTGGAAAACACCTGGTGGACCGCTACGGCATTGAAGAAGTTTCCACGTGGTACTTCGAAGTTTGGAACGAACCCAATATCGATTTCTGGGGAGGCATCCCGAGACAGAAAAGTTACTTCGAGCTCTACGATCACACCGTTACAGCACTCAAGGGCGTGAGCCCGCGTATACGCGTGGGAGGCCCGGCCACTGCCGCTGCAGAGTGGGTCGACGATTTCCTGAAGCACGCCGCGGATAACAACATCCCCGTCGATTTTGTCTCTACCCACGCCTACGCGGACGACACCGTTGAAAATCTTTTTCACACCAACGAGAACATCGAAATGGATGATCGCGTGTGTCGTGCCGTCGCCAAGGTGCGTGGTCAGATCAAAGCGTCCACGAAGCCGCAGCTTCCACTTCTTTGGACAGAGTGGAATGTAATCGGCATGAAGGAAGCACGCGACACTCCCTTCGTCGGACCCGCGTTGGCCCACACGGTGAGTGAATGTGATGGCATGGTTGACATGATGTCTTTCTGGACCTTCTCCGATGTGTTCGAAGAGCAGGGTCCGCTTCCAAAACCCTTTATTGGCATGTTCGGTTTGCGCGCAGAGGGCGGTATCAACAAGCCAAGCTTTTACGATTTTGCGCTGCTGCATCAGCTTGGAGATCAGCGACTTGCAAATGAATCAAAAAATATTCTCGTCACCCGTCAACAAAACGGCGACCTCACCATCGCCGCATGGAACTTGGTCGATCCTGACAAACAGGGCGGCCCGAAATCCATGGAGATCACGTTCAACCACGTTCGGCCAGATGCCGACGTTTCCATTCAGCGAGTAGATGATGATCATGGGAATCCGTTGAAGAAGTTCGCAGCTCTCGGCAGTCCACTCTATCCGACGCCTGAGCAAGTCAAAGAAATGAACACAGCGAGCACGCTTCCCGCACCGGAGCAAGCCAGGCTGAAAAACGGCAAGCTCTCGTTGCAACTTGCGAAAAACGCGCTGCTGCTCATAACTGTCCACCACTAACGCGCGGCGGAAATCTACGGCTGGGCCATTGCTGATTTCGTGATTCGAAAACTCTCCGGTGGCCCCAGGTAGCTGGGATGCACGGCGCCCTGACTCACAACGATCTTTTCGAGCACCATGCCGGGATCAACCATCCATATTTTCAGTGTGTGATAGCCGGCCTTGTCGACGACGATCTTCGACCTCACCCTTCGCACGCCGTCGCTCACCGCGCGCGACCAGTCCTCCTGCGTATTGTGCTCAAGCGCATCCACAACATTCGGATTTTGATCGTCGACAGAAATAGCGAATCGCAGACCACGACCCGGCACAAAGTTCAATGTCGGAGCAAGCGTCAGCTCAACGTCGAACGTACCAGCCTCGTGCTGCAGCATTCCGTACTCGAGACAAGCGGAGTTCTTATCCGCCGTCGCGCTCGCTGCTGTCACCGGAATCACCGTCATAGCAGATAGCGTCTCCCCAAAGTCAGGAATCTCTTCCCAGCGAACGCCCGCAACTTCGCTCCTCCGCGTGTAGTGCGCAGCCTCCATCGAGACGTAGCCATTCGCTTCAACGAATCCGTCCGCCGCCTCTATAAGCTTCTCGTTGAACGCAATAACGTTCACCTTCACAGGTTGGCTACCCGCTTGCGAAAGCGTCACGACCCCGCGATTCTCTCCCGGGGCAACCTTGCTCCAGTCAATGCTTACGTGCAACGTGCCTTCCGTCTGAATCGAACCTCCTTGTCCATCCACCACAATCCACGGCGCGGTCGTCGATACTGAATATTCAAATGGAGTCGTTCCACGGTTGAAGACGTCTACCGAATACGTCTGCCGATTGTTCGAATCGAATATCGGCAAGGATTCATCCGGGACAACACCAACGCCTTCCGCTGCAACCCCCATCTTGCCTTCCGTCGCGAGCTGCAATTCGGTAACAGCAGGCATGGCGTTCGCCGGAGGCTCATTCCAGAACGTGTAGCCGAGATGCGCCTGGTCCATCATGTGGTTCCATTTGCCGCCCGCCAGTTTGTGGTTGTAGTCGTAGGAGAGTTCCGCATCCTGTTTGAAAAGTTCGCGCACACGATCTGACATCTGGTTCGTACTGGCCCGCCCCTGCTTCGCGTAAAGGTGATTCTTTCCGGCCGTGATGTAAAGCTCGTTGACAATGGCTGCCGCCTTCACGGGATAAAGCACCAGCTCGAAAAATGCATCGCGCTGATCAGCCGGAAGTTTCTCTTTTAACGCCTCTGCCTCGAGAGTGATCTTCTGCCACTCCTCCTGAACCCTCTCCGCTTCGTGATAATCCACCAGGCTGAAAGTCTCCGGCGTTAGCTGTTCCGGCTTACGGCGAGCGTTGTACTTGGCGTATTTCGAAACGAGGTCGGCGATCTCCTCAGCATGCTCCGGACCGAACTCGCGCTCGGCCCACAGTTTTGTAAACTCCGAGAGCTGATCCTTGTTCCAACGCTTCGGATCGCGTGCAAAGTCCAGGAAAAATTCAATCGGTACTTCCATCGGCTTAAGATCGCCAACGTTCAATATCCAAATGCGGTCCGCGCCATACTCATACGCCAAATTCATCTGTTCCCAGATCTTCGGCAGCTGATATGTATTGATCCATTTATACGATCGCGGGTCGCCTACATAGTCGACGTGGTAATAGATCCCCGCGCCCCCCGGTCGATTTCGTTCTTCCGCCGTTGGAAGCCGCCGAATATTGCCCCAGTTGTCGTCGCACCACAGCAGCG
The DNA here is from genome assembly GCA_963797255.1 of uncultured Acidobacteriaceae bacterium. GTDB lineage: Bacteria > Acidobacteriota > Terriglobia > Terriglobales > Acidobacteriaceae > JANXZS01. The sequence goes on along the minus strand of CAWCOV010000030.1, from coordinate 6,209 downwards.
TCACATCATCCAGTACGCGCATTCCTTTTTCGTAGTATGCCTGCACCTCTTTATAGAGAGCCCATACTTTTGGATTGCTCGCGAGCGTCGGTGTCATGTTCGCTGCAAGAATCTTCCGTTGCTCGGCCACGATCTTTTCCAGCAGCGCGATGTTGGCGCCTTCGGTCATGGGCATGTCGCCATCGCCGCGCATACCGAGCGTGATCGTGCTCTCGTAATTCTTGTTGCGCGCAATTCCCTGTTCCCAGAATTCGTCCAGCACCGCTGCGTTGGTTTGGTAGTCCCACGGCCCTTTCCCGTGTCGCTTCCACTCCTGCTGTGCGCGCAACATCGGCTCATGGTGCGACGTGCCCATCACGATTCCATATTCATCGGCGAGCCGCGGATTCTCAGCATCATCTTCATTGAATGCGCTGTTCCACATCGCCGGCCACAGGTAGTTGGCCCTCAGCCGGAGCAGCAGCTCAAATACCTTCACATAGAATTTGTGATTGAAGCCGCCATAGGTTGCGTTCACCCAGTTCGTCAGGGAAGGCGCTTCATCGTTTAGAAAGATGCCGCGATACTTCACTGCAGGTTCCCCCTGCACATAACGCCCCGCCTTCACGAACAATGCGTCCTTGTGAGCCACGGGAACGTCGGCCCACCAGTACCAGGGAGAAATTCCAATCTGCTGCGAGAGATCGTAGATGCCGAAAATCGTTCCGCGTTTATCACTGCCCGCAATCACCAGTCCGCGCTTCACTCCGGGTAGCGGACGCTCCACCACTTGAATCAGCGTGGACTCCCACTTCCCCTTCACGGCTCCCACATCGATTTTGTGTTCGCGAATCAATCGGTCGATCACAGCGCTCTTGCCAATCGTGCCGATCAGGATCGCATCCGCTCCGCTCTGACTGAGCGCATGAACGATTTCCGGGGAGACTCCAGTGACGCGCGAAATGTCCGCCTGCAAATCACCAGCAGCCCTTGTCACTCCCGGATAGTCGCCACTGTCTACGTAGATCCTCGCCGCCGCACTCAGACTCACAATCGCGAAGCTGCCCGCAGTCGGCGAGCCCTCCACGTACTTGGGCTCACCCAGTGCAAATGCATCTAGAGCAGAGAACAGCGCCAGCAGCGGCAGTAATCGTTTGGCTATGCGAAATTTCACTCGGCTCTACACCCCTCCACTACGCGGCGGTACACATGAAACATTTGCGTGCGGCATATCCTCATCACATCGGAGGACCATCCAGATACCGCGCAGCGAAGTTGAGAAACGTTGGCCAGTTTGGTGCAGGCGTGTGACCACCGCTGTGCTGGCGGAATCCAAGATCGCCGCTGATCAACGGAGTTTCTATCGGAGGAAATTCGGATGTGCCCAGGCCCTTCTTGCCCAGCAATGTATACACGGGGCTAGCCGCCACTTCGGCCTTGAACATTCCCATGCCGTCCGCCCAGCCATCGCCAGCCGTCGTCCCCACACCAATGAACACCGGCCGCGGCGCGCACAACGCAATCAATTCATGCGAGTCCACCGGCATATCCCCGGCATTCTTCGGCCCCGCATACTTCAGAAAGTTTCCCGCCATCCAGTGGTATTCGTTGGTCGCCGCAACGTTCTCCAGCTTCTCGCCAAAATTCCTGCGCCACAGTTGCGCGCCGCCTGTTCCGGATGAGCTCACGTACACGACCGCAAATCGCGGATCATACGCCATTGTCAGCAGTGCGGCCTTGCCGTAACGCGAGTGTCCGGCAATCGCAACGTGGTGCGCATCGACTGCCTTATCTCCTTCCATAAAATCAAGCGCTCGGCTCGCGCCCCATGCCCACGCTCGCAGCGCGCCCCAGTCATCCACCTTGCGCGGTTGTCCTTTATTCACCAGTCCAATAATGCCTTCGGTCAACCCCGCACCGTTATCTGCCTGCACGCTCAAGGGATGAAAATCCGCGTAGCCCCAGCCCTTCGCCAGCGCCTGCTGCTGCCACGTTGGGCCCGGAGGCGCAGGTGGCAGCACCGTTCCCGGCTTAAATGGATATTTCGCCCAGCTTATCTCCATCACCACCGGCACCGGTCCTTTTGCGTTTGCCGGAGTTCCAAGCGTGACCTCGATATTCACCTTGATCGCCGGATCAATCGAGTTGTCTACGTGCCCCACCAGTTTCCGTACAATCACCGGCACATCGCCATTCATCTCTTTCGCCGTGCTCGTCACTTCCCACGTCACCTTAGGAATATTCTTCGGCAGCCGCCCATACACCTCGCTGTCGAACGCCTCCACAATCTGCGGCCTGCGCTGCGACCACCACATCTTCGCCGTCGTCACCTTGGTTCCGTTGTCCAACACAAGCACTGCGGGAAGCGTGGGATAAGGATTGGCTTTGGACTCATCGTAGTTCACCGCGTGAGGAGACTTCGCGTCGTTCTCTACTCCCGGACGCAGCGAAGAGATGCCCAGTAACTCCATCGTGCGTTGATGGTCCTGCTCCGCTGTTAGCTGCGATGCTGCGCTCGCAGGCGCGGCTGGTGTCTGACTGTAGCTTGTCGAGAGAGATGCGAAACAGAAGGCGACAACGAATACTAGTCTAAGATCCACAGATGCGCTCACAGATTCCTTTCGCATGCCCTCCGGAGAGGTATGCCAACAGGAGCCAAAGAATATCGATTTACTCCAACATATTCAAGGGAATGATAGTGGGGCACTTGCACCGTGGGAGAAATCTCTATTCGGAGCCTGCCGAATTTCCTATTCCCAGAAAAGCGTGCATCGCAGATTTGCCCGAGCCCTTCCACCGCTTCACAATTTCATAAACAATCACGCTGGTGTAAGTCACTGCAATCCACACATACACTTCTTCAATCGGCAGTTGCGCCCATGCCGTAATTCGCAGGTCCAACATTTGCTCGTCGCGGAAGTTCCACCAGCCATACGGCACCGCCAGAGTAACTTCCCAAAGCAGGCTTGTAATCAGCATGATGAACATCGTCAGGCTCAGCGCCCGCCAGTTAATCACAGGCCGCGCCGTCGGAAGAAATGCCGTCGAAGGGATCAGCGTAAAGAGCACAAGAAAAATAAAGTACCCCGGGATCTTCGTAGCGTTGTGTGCGATCACCCGCTCGAAGAAGAACGCCGCACCAATCAACACCACGGCCAGGATGAGCGACGTTGGATGAAACCGCAGCAGTCTGTCAAAGGTGATTCTGCCCGAGTCCGTCTCCGGCACGCTGTAAGCCGCCAGCCAGTATTCATCCAGCCAGATGTAGAACAACACCACGACAATAAATCCGGTGAGATAGAAGGCATACTCCTCGATCGGCACCCACCGCCCCAGCGCAGGGGCCTTGATGCCCAGCGTCGCCGCTTCGTTCGGGAACACGAAGAAGTATTGCGCAAGAAAAAAATCCAGAATCGCGCCCAGCGGAAACAGCAGGCCGATCGTCCATGCGAAAGCCCTGCGCGAAACCTTCACTCCCTCGCGCGGAATAAACCAGAAAGCAATTACCAGCGACGGAACAATAAACAGCAGCAGGCTCACCGTGTATCCATGCGGAGAAGAATTCGCCGGAATATCCGTTCGCAACGCAGTGGTCTTGATAGTGTGCAGCGTCAAACCGGCCGGCACAATCACCATGGCCAGCATCGCAATCGTTATCCAGAATGCCTTCGACGCTTTTTTAGATGAGTCTGCCATCGGCTCGGAATTGCCGAATCATTATGCCTCGTTCCGAACGAAATTCGCTGCACCAATCCGCTGGTCCCACCAACAAAATTTGCGCAGGGACTTTCCTCCGCGCCATTCCGCACTCGAGAAAGGTCGCGGGTGATTCAACATCTGTTGTCCGAAGGAAAGATTATTTCTCCACTGAAGGAAGCGTCAGCAACTCACCAACCAGCACCGTTAGCCGTTCGAGGTGATCCGCAAGCGCCATCGCTAGTGTCTTCGTTTCGCTCGTGCCTTTGCCATTCGCGGCAATGTAAACCAGGTTCGTCAGGCTTTGCAGCGGATTGTTGATCTTGTGCGCCAGATCGTTTGCCATCGCCGCGGCCGCCTCGGCGCCGACATGTTGCAGCAGGCGCTTCTGTTGGCCCTTTTGACGAACGCCCATTGCTGCAAAGTTCGCCAGCACTTCCATCAACCTGCAGTCATTCGCATCGAATGCTTCCGCCCGTTCGTGCGCCATAATCCAGAACGTGCCCTGCGTCTCACCGACTTCCCACGGCAGCAACAGTCCGTCCGTCACTAGCGGAGCCTCCACCTTCATCAAGTCAAAGAAGGGCTGGGTGACACGGAAAAGTTGTGGATGCCCGCGTTCCAGGCAGATGCCGCATCCGCTCGGCCAACGCGGCAATGTTGCATTCAGGAATCCAGCATATTCTCCAGCGGTAGCAACCCACTCGTAGTAGCAATTGTCGCTGCGATCCTCAATCGGACGCACCATGGTGATTCCGGCGCTATCCGCTCCGCACAATGCGATGGCCAGGTTCACCAGCTCTTGCAGAATTGTCTCCGGTCTTTCAACAAACGCGCGCGCAAGCCGGTCCAGGCCTTCGATCTGGGCGGCCACGTCGTGAACGCGCAGTTGCCGTTTATTGAATTCCGGAAAATCCCGAAGATCGATGACTTCGAGCCCTGTTTCCGCCGGATTTACCGCGAGTTCCGCCATCCCATCCTCAACAATTGTCGCCACTCTAACTCTAGCAACATCAGCTTCCAACTTTGTTATCGCGTTAGCGTAAGGAGATTCTACCTGTCGCCGGCGCCAATTAAGACCGCATTCGACAAAGTCTCCAGATGGGAAGACGTGCGGGACATGACTGCAGACTCAACCTGCCGGCTTCCGTTCATATTTATTTCCGGAAAACTCACAATTTTCTCTTGTCTGGGGTTCAAGAAAATCCTGCAGCAAAATGCAATTGTCGGCCACGAACAAGGGCGTCCGCCCCTACTGCCACTCAATTGGGCTTGAAACTATATCCGCAACGGATATAGTATTGGGACATGACGAAGAAGATCACGACGCAAGCTCCACTGACTCCAGCAGTGCTGCACATCCTGCTGGCGCTTTCGACGGGGGAGCGGCACGGGTACGGGATCATGAAACAAGTGCGGGCGGATTCGCAGGGCAACGCGAAAATGGGCCCGGGAACGCTGTATGGCTCGATGGGGCGGATGATGGAAGCCGGGCTGATCCGGGAAAGCGATAAGCGGGTTGATCAGGAGATGGACGACGAGCGGCGGATCTATTACGAACTCACAGGCGCGGGGCGGGCGGCGCTGGAAGCGGAGCTGAAGCGGTATCGCGGCGTCGTAGCGGTGGCGGAAGGACGTTTGTCGCATGGCCTCTAACGATGCTGGGCGGCGCTACCGGACGTGGTATGCGATGCTGCTGCGGCTGTATCCGCGGCCTTTCCGTGAGCGGTTCGGCGAAGGGATGGCGCAGACGTTTCATGACTTGTGCCGGGAGCGCAGGGACGCCAGGCAGGGACTATTCGGGCTCGCGCTGTGGATCTTCTTCGAGACGTCGGTGGGAATCGTTAGGGAGAACACAACTCATATGTCGCAACTGGGAAAGACGATGCTGCGTGTGGCACTGGGAGCGCTGGCTGTGTGGATGGTGCCGCTGGTTGCATCGCAGTTTGTGGAGGACTGGCACTGGGGCGTGGGAGGTTTTGTGCGGGTGTATGTCCTGTTCTTCGTGACGGGGATGGTGATTGCGCTGGTCGCGAGGAGGATGGGCGTGTGGTCGTACAAGGCGGGCGTCGGGTTAGCGCTGGTGGCCGGTTTCGCCTTTGGTTGGTCCAACATGGTCCAGGTCGCGGACTCTGGACATCCAGAGAACCTGTGGTACTACAGCGTGCTCGTGGTGGGGGTCGTTGGGGCCTTGCTGGCGCGGCTGAAGCCGCGAGGGCTGGCCCTCACGTTGTTCGCGATGGCGGCGACGCTGGCGCTGATCGCCGTGGCGCTACCTTCGGGCGTACCGCCCTACCTCGCGCGGAATATGGCCATCGGGCATGGTGTCTACACGGTGTTGTTCACCGCGTCAGGTCTGCTGTTCCGACACGCAAGTTTGGCGGGATTGAAGTGAGACCGAGGCCGACTACGAATCGGCCGGCAGTTGGACGCAAACAATGACACAAACGTCCAACCTCTGAACGTTCGCCCTGTTTAAGTTGTTGAAAGGATTGGTGGACCTGACCGGGATCGAACCGGTGACCTCTTCCATG
>CAWCOV010000029.1:0-14835 GCA_963797255.1 uncultured Acidobacteriaceae bacterium | reverse complement strand
GAATTATTTCTTCCCCGAAGAATCCGAACAATCGCTTCCCGTCAAGCATTGCGGCGGTTCTGCATCGGGTGGAGCGATAAGAACGATCCACCCGATTCGGGAATATCAAATCAAGTCAAACAGGGGAGACAGGATCAGTACTGATAAACGATAGGACCCTATCAGGGCTGCCCCGTCCAAGAAGCGAGGATGTTCGCGAGATTTGTTCGGGGCAGTTTTGATAGGGCCGTTTGAAGGAAGCGGCTGGCGTTTGCGGCGGATGCGGTGAGAGCTATGGGGTTTCGATATGTGATATCTGGCTCTGGAGTGGCATCGCGAGGTTGGAATGTGACAGTCCGGGCCATAGAGCCGTTGCGCAGTGGTGAAACGCTGATTGCAGAGGTGACATCAGTGAGCCTATTTGCAAGTTAGCGAAGCCAAGTGAGCATAGGAGTGGTTTATGTGCGAGAGCACATGGACGGTTGACGGGGATAGAGGCTGAGTGCGTCATGGGTGAAGATCAGGAACTATCGAAAACATACCTTGGCGGCTGGTTTTGCGGCATCCGGTCTGAACGGAAGTGAACCTGCGAGGTTGTCATCCGTTCGATGATGAGCATGTGGCCGGAGCATACGGGGCAGCGCAACTGGTTAGCAGTTGCATCTGGCAGAGCAGCGGATGCGGATACTCCGAGCAGAGAGCGACAGCGTGCCAGAGAAGCAGCGCGACGGCGGTTCGCGAACAGTCCGAAGTGACGGATGCGGACCAACCCTCTTGGAAGTACATGAATGAGGAAGCGGCGGAGGAAGTCCTCTGCGGAAACAGTCATGACCTTCTGCTTGCCACCATGGGCGTAGTCCTTCCAACGGAAGGAGACACGATCATGCTCGAAGGAGACCAAACGATGGTTGGAGATGGCGACGCGGTGTGTGTAGCGAGCGAGATACTGAAGCAAATGTTCCGCACCGCCGAAGGGCGGCTTGGCGTATACGACCCAGTCCTGGCGATAGAGCTGACGCAGGAAGCGACGGAACTGCGCGGCCTCTGCAATCTGAGTGAGCGAGCCGTGGAACTCGAGCTTGTCTTGGTGGAATAACTGCCGCAGTTCAGCGGTGAACTTACCGCGGAAGACTCGACTGAGTACGCGCACCGGCAGGAAGAAACCTGAAGAAGCAGCGATCCAGCGTGAGCCATCGGGTGCAAGTCCGCCAGCTGGAACGATCGAATGGACGTGCGGATGATGTTGCAGGTTCTGTCCCCAGGTATGGAGTACGCTCAGCAAACCAATGTCGGCTCCGAGATGCTTCGGATCGCGAGCGACCTCAAGTAGTGTGGCAGCGCTTGAGCGGAACAGCAGATCGTAGAGCAGTCGCTTGTTCTGGAGCATCAATGCGGATAACTCATGCGGCAGAGTGAAGACGATGTGAAAGTAAGGCACAGGCAGCAACTCAGCCGAGCGCGCGGCCAGCCACTTGTTCCGCGCGTTGCTCTGACACTTAGGACAGTGCCGGTTACGACATGAGTTATAAGAGATGGCCTGATGGCCGCAGCGAAGACACTGGTCGCGATGACCACCGAGAGCTGCAGTTCGGCAACGCGCGATCGCATCGAGCACCTTGCGATGCTGATGGGCAAGATGCGAGCCGTGTCGTTCCCAGAAGCTGTCGCCCACGCTGTGGATGATGTCGGCCACCTCAAGGGTGGGCCGGTTCATCGCTGCACGCGTCTCCTCAGTCGTTTTAGCTCGGCGACAGGCACCACCATCTGGAGGGCTTCGAGCGGGCTGGCGACCGCTTGCAGATGGCGTCGCGACAAATGTAGATAGACCGTGGTATCGGCGAGCTTGGCATGTCCGAGAAGAACCTGGATAACACGAAGATCAGCACCGGCCTCCAGCATATGAGTAGCGAAGCTGTGTCGAAGCGTGTGCGGCGAAACCCTTTTCGTAATACCGGCTCGTTGCCTGGCCTCAGATACTGCCTTCCAGACAATCTTCTCCGTGATGGGCACATCCGCACGCCAGTTGTTCGCCATGCCTGGGAACAGAAACGTTCGAGGCTTCATCCAGCGCCAGTACTCTCGCAAGGTATCGAGCAGCTTAGGGCTCAGTGGTACATCCCGGTCGCGGCCGCCCTTGCCTTCGAGGACGTGAATCACCATGCGTTCGCTGTCGATATCTGCAACCTTCAGCCGGCATAGTTCTGCACGGCGCAGGCCGGTGGCATACAGCGTCATGACCATAGCGCGATGCATCAGGTTGCTGGTCGCGTCGATGAGCCGAGCTACTTCATCCTGGCTCAGCACCGTGGGTAGACGTTGATTACGCTTCGGAAACGGGATGTGGTCGGGCAGGTAGGCTCGTCTGAGCGTCTTGACGTAGAGAAACCGCAAAGCCGCAGCACGTCCCTCGATAGTGCCCGGAGAAAGCTTCCGATCCCGAAACAGATGGACCTGATACTCGCGAATGTGGTCCGGACCTAGCTGCTCCGGTGAGCGATGGAAATACTGGGCGAACTCTTCCACGGCGTGGATGTAAGAGCGCACGGTGTTCGGAGAGTAGTTACGACGCTGGAGTTCATCCAGCATCAGCTGACGAAGTTGGGTCACAGGAACCTCCTTGTGACCCACAACTTACACCGCCACCAATGCTAAGGATCATCCACGCGGAAGCGTCCGCCGCGCCAGCGGCTTCGTTCAAACGCCCTTGTCGTCACTTGGCCGTATAGTCGGCATCTCGTACAGTTGGGAGCCATGAACTACGTCACAAGCACTTCAACGGATAGCCGGTTTTACAGCCACCTGCCGAAAACACAGTTCGGTCTGAATAGGTCAATGAGGGCTTCGGCCTGAAGGCAACAGTTGACATTACACTGTTAGGAAATCCCTTTACATTGGCCACTTTTCGTTCCTAAAACTCAACTACATGAGTTGTGACGCGGCGTCAGTGCTCCATCGGCGGAGCAGGCGACCCATCGGACCAGCTGGCCAACCCAGACCATCATGATTGTCACCCGCTCTTCAGGGTCATTCGCCGACATCATCGGCGAACCTTCTCGTCGGCTCCCCAGCTCTTGGCCGCGTCGCCTTGCAGCGCCTGCTTCTCCCACGTATAGCTCAACCCGATCTGATGTTCCTCGCCGAGCTTCTCATGAAAGTGGCGCACGTTCAGATCGAAGTACTTGTCCCGGTACAGGCTCAGAACTTCTTCCGCCTGCGCCTTCGGCACTCGCCTGCTACTCGGCTTCCGTCGTCGCCGGTCCAGCAAGCCCCTGGTACAGTCTTGAAGCGGATGGGCCGTGTTCACATCGAACAGGACGGTTCCCAGATATGGGTCGGTGGCGCGGTCCGAACGTGTGTCATGGGCAAGCTAATGTTTTGAAATGCGTCCGCTCGCATGCGTAACGATACCTCCTGCAAAGGATTGCAGGGCTTTTAATGGGCACTCAAACACTGCGCAACGTGATTTCACATGGAGACCTGATAGGTGGGCTGTTCTGTGGTCATCGGCGCAGCTTTGATCGCGTTGGTGCCAGTGAACGCGGTCCGCCTAACACAACAGTATTTATTAACCACATTGACAGGTAATCGCTGTACCGCAGAAGTGGCCCACTGCTTACTTGCTAACCGTTATAAGGGAGTGACCGTTTCCTAGAAACAGCTCAACTGGACATTGCTCAACTGAACATTATTGATAAGTGCTGGAGCGTGGTGAGTGATTTGCTGAGTTCTATGCAATCGACAGACAATTCGCCGCGAACGGCGCACTCGAGAGTTGGCGTGCTCAATCAATTCATTGTCGCGGATAGCCATTTCCCGACAGGCAGTCTAACCTGCATCATTGTCAAAGGGATTCTGTGCATACAACTCGCGAGGAAACAATTATGGCCGAAAGCATTAAGCCCGTGCCACGAACATTTGTGATTACAGCCGCTCTGGTCGTGTTGGTGCATACGGTTGTCATGCTCGTTCACGGTGCGGCGCACATGCGATTGAACATCGAATTGTCTCCATGGGCCAACATTTATGTTCTCGGTATCGTGGGAATTGGGCCGATCACAGGACTCATTTTCTTGAGGTCAAGTCGGCAACGCACGGGCGCGACGATTTTGTTCATAACAATGATTGGCGCGTTATTGTTCGGTCTGTGGAACCATTTCATCGCACCCGGCACCGATCACGTCATGCACCTGCAAGCCAGCCCGTGGAGACTTCCGTTCCAGGTTACCGCCGGGCTGCTTTTAGTCTCGGAGGCGGCCGGTGCAGTTATCGCGTTTGCGCTGCTGGTGGCGCTCACTCTGCAGACAAAAGAGCGTGCTCGTGCGTGACAGTATTGATGGCGGACCGCACTGCAACATGCGGTTGCTTCCACCGCGTGTTCTATCGGTGAGCGGCCTTCGTTAAGTCGGCTCATGGGAGCTGCGCAGGGGTACTCCTAAACGAGTGAGCTAGTGAGACGATTCTTGATTATCATCACCCTCGCAATGGCAGCCCCTTTTATCGGTCAAGATAGGAGCCGTGGGATGCAAGAAGAAATATTAAAAATGGAAAAAGAATTTGGGCAGGCGATTATCAAGAATGATCCAGAAGCAATCGGACGATTTCTAGCCGACGATTGGATTATCATCGACCCCGATGGAGGCATAGTTGACAAGTCACGTTTCCTTGGCGTGATCAGGTCAGGTACTTTGAGCCACGAAGTGATGGACTCGGATGACGTAAGAGTTCGCATCTACGGAGATGCCGCTACATTCACGGCGCTGACTACCACCAAGGGCAAATTCATGGGCCAAGAGTTCACCGCTCAGGAACGGGCGACAGACATTTTTGTCAAGAAGGACGGTCGATGGCAATGCGTAATTTCACAGCTCACTCGGTTCAATAAGAAATAAGACCGGACGAAAATCCTGTTTATCCGTTGCACCTTTATTTTTTCCTATGGAATCAGTGCACAGAAAACGGGATTTGCGGTAAGTGGCAGGTTCCGGCTCTGCGAGGAGCAGGCATGAGGCAAACGACCAGGGAAGGCATGCTCTAAACGAGCCGTTGTCCATCGAAGGTGTTGGTGAAGGACCGTGTACTGCTGCTACTGCTGCGCCAACTTTGCAGGCGGAGTTTTACCTAACCGCGCTGCACTGGCCGCCGACTGGGTCGCCAACCTTGCCACGAGTTCGCGGCGGCGGAACTTTTGTTTCCTTAACCTATTGAATCTCGCTTTGTCGCCATTTTGTGATGACATATGCCCTCGTTCTTCCAATTTGTTCGTGACTCAGCGTGCCGAAGATCAGTCTGTCCGTTCCTCCATACGCCAGGCCGCCGATGGAAGATTCGAGGCGCAGGCACGTTGAGGAGAAACCCATTGCAGCGCCTGCGGGTCCGATTGCTTTTCTTGCTCCCTGGCTGCCGACAAAATGTCCTGCCGCATGCCCGCAGCATACTCTATTTTTCGAAAGATCTGCCATGTCGTTGCGGACTCGGAGATTAGCCTCATGAGTATCAAAAGTCTACATCATGCTAGAGAAGTAAAATAGAAAGACCACCCTGCCAGGGGTGGCCCACATGGATGCGCTTCTCAACTAATCCAGCATAGCTGAGGTGTGCTTGTGCAAGAAACAACCCCCCTTCAAATCTCTAAAGAGGTCATTGAGCAATCATTGTTTCCGAAAGACTCGGAAGTGCTATCGAAGCTACGATATACCCAACCGAAGAAAAAGGAAGGAAAAATAATGGTGTGGCTGCGCCGTATGTTTTTCCCAAAGTAGCGAGCATTTTCTCAATCATCATCTGGCTTTCTATCCAGACTCCAGAGGCTTCAACTGCGTGTATCTTCACTCTTATTGTTTGGTTTGCTTCAAGCGTAGGCACCAGCATGCCTACTGTTTGGCCAACGAGTCCACCTAGATTCGGACCTTGATATTCCGACATCGCCTTTCCCTCCAGTCGCGCTATCAAATAGCGCATGAAGACGAAACCAACGTCTCCCGAATACAAGGCATTCGAGAACCTCTTAGGTAAAGTACTCAGCGTCTCTAAAACGGAACTCAACGAGCGCGTCATGCCTTCCAAAGATCAAACGCTTCAACATCATACCCTTGTAGTTCATCAGCCGAGCGTCAAGTAGGGCTTTGTCATCAGAGGATAGATCCTTCACGTCCACAGAATGAACAGCATATGGGCGTGATGATCGTTGCACCAGCGAGGCTGGCTATATTCCAACCGGCTACAAAGTATCGACCCGAGCTTCGAAGCAGTAGCATCACTACTGCAGCTTGACAACCGTGGCCCATGAGCCTAGCTTCCAATTGAGTAAATATCACTTCTTACTCTTTCAGGTTCCCTGAACTAAGTCAGCCCATCTGAAGTTTTTCCTCTTAGATCACTGCTAAGGAGGAACTGCGTCATGACACTATTGACCGGTTGGGAATCCGTCCGCGAATTATCCGCCATGCAAGACCGCCTGAACCGCATTAACCGTCTTTTCCGTGAGTCGTACAGCCCCGAAGGCCCGGAGGAGGCCTTGACAACCACTTCCCTCGCACCGCCGGTGGACATCTATGAAGACGAGCACAACATTGTTCTGAAGATTGAAGTCCCGGGCATCGACGAAAAAGACATTGATGTCCGCATTCAAAGCAACACCCTCACCGTCCAAGGCGAGCGCAAGATCGAGAAGGAAGAGAAAGAGGAGAACTTCCGTCGCGTCGAGCGGCAATACGGAAGCTTTATGCGCTCGTTCACGCTTCCCAGCTCCGTGGATCCGGGGCAAGTGAGCGCCCGCTGTGACAAGGGCGTGCTGCAAGTCAAACTCGCCAAGAAGGCCGAAGCCAAGCCCACGCAAATCAAAGTTAATGTTGGCGGCGAGAAGACCCTCGAAGCCATAGCGTCCGCCAACGCCGCGTAAAATCAGGAGCCAGTGGCAGAAATGGGAGGTGGCTTATACCGCCTCCCAAACAGATGGAAATGTGAACTGGGTTTCGCTCGCAAGGAGTTTCGCGACAAATATTGCGCGCGCGCGTGAGCGTCTATTCGGACTCTTTTGCCATGTGTTGCTCTGGTGTGCCGATTCCAGAGTTTGAGGTAGGATTAACGGCGCAGTACGCGCGCGCAGCGTTGATTGTGCTCAGTTGGTAAGGGTTCGTCTAAACCTGTTCCAATGCCTACAACGCCAATTGGCAACTATGTATCGTGTAACTCCGGAGGACGTTATGAAAGCACCAATCGACAGAGGCCGCAGCATCCTGAATGCCGCAGATGAAATGGCGAACCCGTATGGCCTGATCCTCTCGGAGGAGGAGCGGAGGTATATCTACGGGAAGTTAAAAAGGCTTTTGCGTACAACGAGCTGAGCCATGAACGGGTTTCTAGCTTATGGCTACGCAGCTGCCTTACACGCGCGTGCTACTTCCTTAATGTGGCGGTAGTCTGTGCCGCAACAACCTCCCAGCACGTTGATGTGAGAGTGGCGTCGCAGCAGATCGCCATACTGCGCGCCAAATTCGAGTGGATTGCCGTCGTCGAGGTCGGGTGCCTCATTGAGTTCTGCATGGCTCAGCCTTGAAGCATTGGCGCGGATGCCCCGTAGGCGCTTGACCCACGGCTGGCTCGTCGCGATAACTGGATCAAAATGCGTGGGATGCGCACAATTGATCATGTAATAGGCGGTAACCTCGTCAGTCGCGGTGTCAACAGCGTCGATCGCTTCTTGTAGGCTCTGCCCAGTTGGCAGACAACCATCGGTCTCCAACGTGAATGAGATAACGACGGGCAGCCCCGCGGCGCGACCGGCGCGAACAGATACATCATCGACCGTTTCGAGGAAGCGTTCAAAGCAAGTTAGTTGTCTAATGCGCATTTCGTCTTTCCGCAGCGCCCATGCCTGCATCATCCTCTTCCGCTCTGGTAAGCTGCGTTCGGTTGTATGCCGTGCCATTCGCGTTGTGCTCACGACGTCGTTTGCGGCTTCTGTGTCAGGTACAGGGTTTCCGCTTTGCATCTAGGACAGCGGATGTTTACGCCATCGACGCGCAAGCAACTCCCGATTGGAATTTTGTATCTACAGGCCGGACATGGATGAGTTAGGTCGGAGCTTTTTGGATCGCGTCTTGTTCTTGGCGTTATTCTCTCCAGCCGCCTAGCGAATAGCGGCAACGAAATTCCCAATAATGGTCACGTCACGATCGAACATCATTGCTTCGTGTCACTGGGCGCACGGGCTTCTTTATTGCCTGGTAGCTGACCCTGCCTTGAAAGATTTCAGTGGGTAGGTATTGCAGCGGCGTAGTCAAAATGGAGCCGCGACGGGACACAACTCTTCTACCGGGACACAACTCTTCTCTATTGCAACTGACGAGAAGCTGATGACGGTCAGTTTCGACACTTCTTCAGTCCGCGCGCGGGGCCGCGTGAGTTATTCCAGACTCGGAACGTGCGGTAGCACTGGCTAGTTTCCAATACGATGTGGCGCCGAACGGGTCGGTATCTGAATTAACTCGTGCCGGCGGGCTCGCCTCCATTGACTCTTCTCGCCGGGTGTAATTCGCTGTTCAAAGACTCGCAAAAGTGATGATGAGTGAACATCGTCCTAAACGTGACCGTGAGAATACTCCCCGAAAGCGGATGAGCTGATTGCACTCCGGGGCGGGCACGTCAGCGGCGTGCCCCGGTTGGCACGCGCGCCTCGTGTCTCGTCACTTTAGGCGTCCGGGAGCTCCCCATTGCAGCGGGAGCCATGCTTTCGGGCGCACCATTAGTTTCGATGGTGGCCGAAAGTTGATGTTCGGGAATGAAATGGGCCTGTATCGAAGTCTGCGCCACCGGCGCGTCATTCATGCGCGATTGGGCACCCATCTGACGGCTTTGGGTTTGCGGTCCGACATAAACGACGGCATCCGGCGCATTCTGGATGACTGCGATGTCGGTGCATATCGTCAATGGAGAATTCCAGCCTACTTCGACGACGAACGTGACACCGTGGTTCGGATCAAAGGGCGGTCCGTGCGGGGTAACGTTGGACACAGTGACGTCGGCGGCACCGATGAACCGCTGGTCGCTGCCGTCGGGCAACTGTTGAGAATTGGCCGTGTACTCGCTGGCAGAGACCATCACCACGGAGTCCGCGCTGATGGCATCCCAGTTCAGGTTTACAACGTTGCGGCCCGGGTTCATCTGCCAAAAGACTCGTGCGCTCACGGGAACCTCCGGTAAGTAAACATTTAGTGGATAAGGGTTGTCGGGATTGGGCCCCGGGATAGCTGAGTATCTCGGCGTGCCGTCTGGATTGGTTGGTGGATAAGCGTTGTCCAGCATCTGTTTGAATATAGGAAAGGGATCGGCGGCGTCACCGGTCAGGTTGGTGTAGACTCCGGCGAGCGTTGGCGCGCCGGCAGCGATAATGCGCTGGATGTTGTAACCGAGCTGATTGCAATCCTCGCCCTGCCGGAATTTTAGTGCTCTGTAAGGAAGGTGACGCATCTAGTAGTTCAGAGACTGTGACCTCAGAGTCTTCATCCTTGCCTCCAAGCCAGACGACATCCTCGTACTACAGCAATCTGGCAACGAGGTAAGGTCACGCTCCTCTGGTGTCTGGCTAACATGAATTCCGAAACTATAGGATGATCCGCCAAGCGTCAGGGCGAATCTTAAGAATCCACACGACTCTATGGCAGTTTCGAAGGACGAGGCAGATAGCACGATAAGCATTGGCCGGCGCTCCGCAGGACACCTTTGGCCTTAATGCCAACTACTCGACTCTTACCGTAGCATCTAGCAAACTGGAATGGAGACTTTCGATAGGTAGCGGGCGTCCGTAGCGATTCACCTCCAGCAGCTTGTTTACAAACTGCTGGAGGTAAATCGGAGTGGCCGTTTATAGGCGCCGGACGCCGCGGGCACGCAAATAAGAAATCAAGGCACTTGTCAATGACGCCTTCAATCGTTCGAACAGGCGCCTTGGCCAGAAACTTATAATCGAGGCGCCCCATGCCAGCATCGAATAATCATTGACCGACTCGTAATCTCGTTGGGACACCGCGCAGGCCGCTTGATCCGAAACCAGTGAAGTCGTGGCCACCGCAGAATTCGAAACCCCCGCGTTGTGTAGTCCGTGGACTCGATTTCGAGTTGTTGCGCGTGCACGGCCCGCAAAGAAACATAGATCGCGTTCGGTCGATACGCCAGCACAGCTACAAAGCACGAATGATCGTCCACGTTCTGCGCCAGTCCGTATGGCTGCTCAAGATACTCATCCCGCCCGCCCCGTCGGTCGAGTAAAACTCGCCTGTTCCCTCGGATGGAGAATAGAACAATAAATCCGTGTAGCTGCCGTTGGAAAAGTGGCCGGGTAGAATCGTCGTCCAGGTCGTCCGCCAGTTGGTAAAGCTGCTTAGCAAAGTCATGTTGCCTGCACCGTCAGTCGAATAAAACTCGCCTGTTCCTTCTGACGGAGAATAGAAAAGCAGGTCCGTGAATCCACTGTTCGAAAAATGACCTGGCACGATGATGGTCCACGTGCCGCGCCAGAAAGGCTGACTACTAATCAGCGACAGGTTGCCTTGTCCATCCGTCGAATAAAACTCGCCTGTTCCTTCTGACGGAGAGTAGAAGAGAAGATCCGCATATGGGCTGTGCGAGAATTTGCCCGGCAGAATAATCTTCCATCCAGTGCGCCATCCCGCCTGCGTGCTGATCAGCGTAAGGTTCCCATTACCATCAGTATGATCGAATTCGCCCACCCCATCGGACGGCTCATAGAACAGCAGGTCCATGGCTCCCGGCGCTGAGAAGCTTCCGGGCACAATGATGCCCCATGAGTTGCGCCAGTTATCGTGGACGCTCACCTGGTGCATATCGCCGACATTCCCGGTCTGGTAGAACTCTCCGTGACCTTCAGACTGTGAATAGAAAAGCAGGTCATTTCGCCCCGGCGTCTTGTTCATGAACTTGGCTGAAACGATCTCGGTCCAGGTCGTTCGAAAATCCACGCTTACCGTTTGGAGGGCGAGATTCGACTGCGCGTCGACCGAGTAAAATTCCGCGTATCCGGTCGATCCCTCGTAGAACAAAAGCTCACCAACTCCCGCGACTGCGGACGGGGCGTAGTTGCACCCCGAGTCTGGCGAAGGGCAGTCGTCTGGATACGGCGTCTGCGCTACAGCTGCAGTGAAAAAGTCGTACTGAAAAGGAGCCCTGGGAATTCCCGACGCCGAACGCAGATACGTGTAGCCATCGAGTGGATTGATAGCAAAGAAACTCCGCCAATTCTTGTTACAGTTTCCGGCGCATGCGTCGCACACCTCTGGATTGGTATGGGAAACAAACGGGTCGACCGTCATCTCGGCAATTTCATGGCTAAGCGTATCGACATATGCGTCGTCTCTGTCGGCCACGGTCACGCTCGGCGCGTTCATATTGACGAAGCAGTAAGACCCGGCCAGTTGGAGTTGAGACGGAAAACTGCCGAACGGAACGATCACTTCGTTGTGATAGCCGAGAATTCCTTTCGACTGATCGCCGTCGCGGTTCACCATTCCACCGGGATTGAAGACTACGATGCAGTTGTCTTTCACGTGACTGCCGAACTGTACCATCAGGGAGCGTATCCAACCCTGCAGATCGCCGTCGTCGTAGGTGCCATCGGGCGTGTTCACCGTCATTTTCAAGATGTCGGGAGACACGGCAAGCGAGTTCTCGCCGTACTGCGCGCAATACTGCGAGATGGCCGGAAGTGCAACCTGGAGATACTGCACCATGGTCGTCATCGCGCCATCGGGCACCACCAGCGATCCGCCTCTGACCTGAAAATTGATTTGTGCCAGGTGGATCGTTCCTTTGAAAGGGTCGTCGGAAAAGATGATTCCGCGCGACTTTGTTGGCGACGGCTTTCCCTGCTGACGAAGCAGCTTGGCCGCCTCCGCCAGTTTTGGATACTTGCTCAGCTGCGCCTCGGACATTCGATGAAAGCGGCCTAGCACTTCAATTGGGTATTCTTTGAAATAATCTCCAACTTCTTTAGTCTCTGCGAAAGCATCGGGAAGGAGAAAACGGATTTGTTTTGCGTTCTTGATCGCACGCGTAGCACATTTCATAGGCTTGCCTCCGGCGGCGTGAAATTGTGGCCCATCACGTTTCGAGGTCAAACGTTCGGGATGTATGGAATGGTGGGAGGGCCCCAATTTCCGTTACATTTTTTTTGAAGTTTCTACTACTTGGACTTGCGGGCCGAATTTGACGTAGCTTGCTAGACCCCCCGCGGAATGAGATGGCAACGATTAATCCGATGGAGTCTCAGCGCGAGGAAGTCGACGTGGAGAAGATTAGAGCGAAACTCTCGCGCCTTGTAGAGAGTCGGGCAACAGAAATGATGGAAGCGCGATTGCGTGAAGGTGAAGGGTTCCATTCGTAAGAAGCTTTCCCGCTGATAAACGTTTCAACTTTGACAACCGCAGCATATTATTCTCCCGTGCTGCCAACTCTCACGGACATGTCGACCTGGACCCATCGCACCGGCCACGACCGCCTGCGCACCTTCAAAGCGGATGACGGCGGTCACTGGGTTGAGCAGAACCCGACGAAGCGCACCAAATGGGCGAAGCTGGCGAGGGAAGGACATGACGTAGCGTGGGAGTTCGAGAACGGTGGCGGCTACTCCGGCCGAATGCTGGTGGATGGTGAAGTTCTCACGCCGGCCGACGCCACGAAGAAGTTCCTCAAACCCGCTTCACCAAAGAAATAGCTACCACCCGAACATACCGCGCAATAATATTTCCTCTGTCCCAACGCGAACACCTCGATTAATCGCCTTCGGCTACATCCTTCAGACGAGATGCAAGCTGCTGGATCGAATGGTTCGCCACGGGATTTCGTCGCACCCGTAAGACCCGTAACACCCGTAACTTTATCGATTCCCGCCGTTGGGCAGAGAGAAATATGCATTTAAGCGTTGCGAGATTTGGAACAATCGTCAGCGTTTGACCTCAGCTCGAAGTGGCTGTCCAGAATGGCGGTACTACGAGGACCATTCTGCGACTGCTCAGCGTACTGGTCTTGAAGGATCGCGGCACAACTTAGCCTTCACCGGTCGGACTGAGCCGTTTGTTCACCTGGAGCGGCTGTCTTTCCCATGAGATATTGATCGAACCAGGCGATGGTGCGGCGGATGGAGTCGATCTGGTTCTCGCGCTTCACGAAGCCGTGGCCTTCATTTGGGTAATAGTGAACGTCCACGGTCCTGCCTTCTTTCTTGAGGATGTCTACGACCTGTTGCGCCTCTTCCTTGGGAACACGCGGGTCGTTGTCGCCCTGGAGCACGAGCAAAGGCGCCTTCTCGTTGCGAATGTAGGTGATCGGCGAATCGTCTTCGTAGACCTTACCGTTTTTTTCGGGATCGCCCAGGAGCGCCTTGAGGTACTCGTTCAACGAGGGGTCGGAACTCTTCAACATGGTGAGCCAGTTGATGATGCCGTACTCGTCTACGGCCGCACCCCAGATGTCGGGCGCCTTGCCAATAGCGATCAGCGTCATGAATCCGCCGTAAGAACCGCCGTAGATGCCGATCTTCTTCGGATCGACGAAGCCGGTGGCCTTGAGGAATTCCACTCCGGCGATTTCATC
The DNA here is from genome assembly GCA_963797255.1 of uncultured Acidobacteriaceae bacterium. Classification (GTDB taxonomy): domain Bacteria; phylum Acidobacteriota; class Terriglobia; order Terriglobales; family Acidobacteriaceae; genus JANXZS01. The sequence goes on along the minus strand of CAWCOV010000029.1, from coordinate 1,251 downwards.
TTTGAGGTCGCCTCCGCCCAAGTCCTGAAAATTAGCCTTTTGGAAGTCCAAGCCATAGCCCGTGGAGCCGCGCGGGTTGGGCGCGATGCAGATGTATCCGCGCGAAGTCAGCGCCGCAACATCGGTGTTCCAGTAGTCCACCATCTGGCCGGTGGGCCCGCCATGCGGCAGCACGAGCGCGGGGTTGCTTCCGTCGCGCTTGAGATTGAATGGCACCCAGAGCAGCGCAGTGATTATTTTCCCATCGAAGCTTTTGTAGTGGACGATTTGAGACGGCGGTAATGGCGTCGCGCGCAAGCTGGCAATGGCGGTAAACGTCAGCTGCTCGGCATGGCGGGTCCGGAGATCGTAGATCCAAATGTCGCTGGGCTGATTGGAGGCTTCGTGGGAAACGATCACGCGGTCGCTCTGCGGCGCGAACTCGTTGGGATTGGAGTGAAACACATTCAGTCCGTGCGGCAGATCTACCTTGTCCGCATGATTGGTGGAGCGGTCGACGATGAATGGGTCGATCACCCCATCCTCATTGACAACGTAGCTGTAGCGTTTGCCATCAGCGGAAAAACTCCCGGCGAAGGTTTCCCATTTCAAATCGGTGACCCAGGTGGCCTTCTTGGTGGCGACGTCGAGCAGAGCGACGTTCATGTAGCCGCCGTGGGCATCGGAACTCAGTAACAGCGTTTTGTCGTCGGGCGAAAGCGATGAGCCGAGATAGCGGATCGTGCTCTGATGGGCGGTGAGATTCTCTGCATTCCCGGTGGCAACGTCAATGCGGTAGATGTCCGCGTCAGTGAAGGGAGGATTGACGCGGCCGGCGTAGATGGTCTTATCGTCGGTGCTCCAGGCCACCACGCTCCAGGAGTAACCAGGTTGCTGTTCATGGGTCAGCAACCGGATCTTGCGGGTGCTCCAGTCGAGCAGGGCGATGTCGTATTGGGAGCCGTCCTTCGTCTTATAGCCGAGAACAATGGTGCGGCCGTCGTGGGACCAACGTGGACTCTCCTCGCGAATGTCGGGCGTCTTTGTCAGGTTGATGACTTCTCCACCGTTGCTGGGGACAGCGTAGAGATCCCAAAGTTCATCACCGGCATGATCCTGCTGGTAGACGATCCATTTGCCATCCGGGGACCAGACAGCGCCGTACTGCCGCTCGTCGGACTGAATTAGCTGTATCGGCCATCCACCGGAGGAGTTCACCTTCCACAGATTGGAGCGGCCCGCGAGGTCACTGGTGAACAAGATTTGTTGACA
>CAWCOV010000028.1:0-12026 GCA_963797255.1 uncultured Acidobacteriaceae bacterium | reverse complement strand
TGCGACCCAGGGGGAGAAGTCAACTCAAGAAGTGGTCAACCAACGCCGAATGGACCAAAGCGAGACTCATTGTGTGGAGTCGCAAAATGTCTATTCATCGCTTGTCTCATCTGTGCTAACGAGAATGATTGAGCGCCACGATTATCTAGTCTGAATAACGGAACAGACTTATGCCTTGCGTCGCAGGCGCTCTTCGCGTACCCATCGATAGTTGAGCAGTTTTGTTTGCAAATGAAGCAAATCGAGCGGATGGCAAACGTGCTCCATCTCAGCAATCGACAGGTTGATTTCTGATTGTCGATTCGCCACGGTTTTATAACACCTTGGGCATATCGAATCAAACGATCCATCTCGGTTGTTTCGATGAGGAAAACCAGCCATTTATGGGCCTACCCTCTGGGACTCATATGGGCGAACAGTTACATTATAGTAAACCTGTTTGTTATGGTCCACTGCAACCAAGAGGAGTTGGCCCAGCGAAGTTAACCAAACAATTGCAAGCTATGAGAGGCAACGGGGTTCTGCTGAAACCAACCCGGCAGTTGCTAAAGCACGTGCTTATATCGCCGGGCTGCAACAGGGCGATTCAAAGGGCGGAGGCAGAGAAGGATGAACTGGAAAGAGAGAATCGGTAGGACCCAATCATGAGCCGTAGCGTCTGTACACAAGGTTCTTATTCAGCGTAGAGTGTTGAGTCGGCGGGAAGACGCGGTAGCCAGACGTATTCCAATGCGGGATGGACGGCCCCTCACTCTGTGAGACCGCTCCCACGATCTTCCCGCCATATAGCTCACGTTCAGATCGAAGTACTTCGGGAGCAGGCATGGCGCAAACGACCAGAGACGGCATGCTATAAATCAGCCGTCGTCCATCGAAGGTGTTTATGAAGGACCGCGTACTGCTGCTACTGCTGTGCCAACTTTGCAGGCGGAGTTTTACCTAACCGCGCTGCACTGGCCGCCGACTGGGTTGCCAACCTTGCCACGAGTTCGCGGCGGCGGAACTTTTGTTTCCTTAACCTGTTGAATCTCGCTTTGTCGCCATTTTGTGATGACATATGCCCTCGTTCTTCCAATTTGTTCGTGACTCAGCCTGTCGAAGATAATCCGGACGTTACCACTCATTAACTGACGGTTAGGCGGTCATACACCAGCAATGCTGGAACCGCCCAAATCGCAACTTGGCAACACTGGCGTGAGACCTGATTCAGCCGTGTAGAAGTATCTCTTGACGCGCGAAGGCAATCGCCTGTGCGGACGACATAGCACGCCCCCTCGGTTCGGGCGCTCTCGAATGACGTTTCTCCGACGGCAGCTCGAGCGCGCTCAATAGAGCGATCCCTAATCCAACGGATGGACGGCGCAAGCGATCCGCCGACGTTTTCCAGCTGCCCCTCTGCGTTGGAGAGGTTAGCGCCCATTCGAGTGCTGCGCGGATGTTCTCCAACTCCATTCTCAAGAAGAGGGATGGATACGTTTAGTGAGGTCGCAAGCGCTGATGGATTTTGCCTAGACCATCCGAGAGTCTCGCCCAGGTACCTATCTCACCTCGATCAAAGTGAGAGAGCGGGGCTGCATGTCGACATCGATCACACTGGGGAGTTGTACGGTCCGCTCGTTTTGCTGACCGTCGATATTCAGAGCCAGTGCCTTCTTTCCCTGGCCTCTCAACTCGACGCGCGGAGACTCGCCAAGGTCAGCACAGTTCGCCAGCACAACGCCGATTCGGCCATCGGCCGCTTGCCAAGTTGCTGACTGCACCAGTGGTTCCTTGCCCCACCCGAAGTCACGAAGCGTCACATTGCCCACAGTCCAGGGTCGAAGCATACGCCCATAGACGAGAAAATCGCGCGCGATTCCGGCGCGGAAATGGTTCGTTCTCTTTGCCCAATCGAGAATGGCGGCCTGATCAGGGATGGCACGAGCCCAGGCCTGATCCCAGTCATATTCAATCAGTCCCTTATCGCGCAGAGTGAAATTGAGCATATATCCAGATACGATGGCTCTTGCCACGGAAAGACGCAAAGCTTCATCATTCACGCGATTCCCAAAGAAGCCTTCGTGGCCGTTGCAGTACTCGTGGTACAGGAAGGAGTACAGCGGGGTCGTCCTCATGCGGCCGTCCCAGATTTGAAAATCCTGCAGGTAGATCTCGGGTGGAGCTCCCTCGCATGCCATCGACACTCCAGGGTTCACCGAACGCGCGACTTCGGCATCGGCCTTGAGCAGTTTCTTGAAGCCTTCCGTCATCCATGGACCGGGTACCGGCGGATGACCGTGATCGGTGGCATAGCACGCTACCGGGCCCGGTCCCTGGTCCAGTTGCTGAACCACGCTTGGTCCAAGTTCCGCCATTTTTCGAGTCATGTCGAGAATCATCTGGCGTCCCTTATCGGTACCAACGCACGCCCAGTAGTTCTTTCTCCACGGCCACACATCTTCCACGAAGGTCCCATCAGGTTTGCGAGCCACAGCGGCTTCGCCGCCATGGGACCGGAAATACGGCATTCCGTCGTAGCCAGTGTTTCCCTGCCACGTGACCCAGCAAAGGCTGTCTCCGTAGAGGAACGGAGACCAGCCTTTCTCTTTTGCCCTGGTCATGAACTCGCGCATGGCCTCTTCTCCACCGAGGGGCGGAAAGGCATCGGGCTGAACCCATGGACCGGGATGTTCCCAGTTGTAGACGAAAGGCATGAGAGGACTCTCAAGTTCCTGGGCGAGTTTTTCCAGATACGGCAAAGCATTTGTTGCGGGCGTGTACTCGGGGTTCTCCATGGCCGGGCCGTCCCAGTCGGCCTGGCCACGCATCGGGAACGCAAACCCCACCGCCGAATCGGTAATCCACTTTGGGCAGTCCTTTCGATCCACAAGCTTGCGTCCGCAGAACGCCTGCTTCTGTGCCCAGTCCCGATAAATCTCCGCGGCGGTATACCAGTCGCCGTGGAACGCACCGATCACAACGTTGTACGGGAGCTTCGTCTGGTCAGGGCCCCGTGTACCCGGGTAATGCGCGAGCCCCAATGTGACTCCGTCATCCTCCATGACCCGATCGATAAACTTCGGCAGGCCCGTCGCGTCATCGCACGCCATGTACAAACCGCCAGCGGAGTTGTAATAGGCCATCAACTGAGTGGAAGCCCATAGACCGGGATAGTTCGGATAGCGCCAGATGTCGGGCGTGTTCCGCTGTCTGCCTGCCCAGATATCTTCCAGCCACAATTCAGGCGTGATGTTTCCTGTTCCTCCCCACTGACGCTCGAGCGGGGTATGACGGGTCCATTCGGGCCGTTGATACACTGCAGGCTCAACTGGACCCGCCAGCGAACCATCCAGCGAGGACGACAGAATGTAGCTTGGATCGCCATCCTTCGGGTTGTCGAAGGGTACTTCGATCACGGGGAACTGCACGTGCCCAATCCAGGATTTGGTCCCGTTTTTCAGCTCCAAGTTCCAATACGTGAGGGCTTCGCTCGACGGACATCGGATGGTAACGATCGCATCGACGGGTAGCTCGCCAATCTCCTTGTATTCGATCGTGACTGTCTGGTCCTTCGCCTGCTCGTCTTTTCGCACGGTGATCTTCTTCGCTTCAGAAGAAGCCACCAGCTTGAACTCCGCACGATCATTCATGAATTCGACATTGAAAAGGGGCAAGCGAACGTGGTCTCGAATCAGCAATTCGCGGTTGACGCCATACGTGGACTGAAAGGATGCGATTGTTCCCCGTACCGTATCGATGAGCAAGCGATATCCCGAATTGACAACGATCACCGGCGCGGGGGTGACGGACTCGTGGGACTCGCGAACATTGGTGTTCTGGGCCGAAAGTGCGGGAGTTAATCCCGTAAGGATTGCTGCTTCGCTGAGAGGTAAGCACGAAGTGGCGGCCGTCGAAGCGACCCCCGAGAGGAATCGCCGGCGCGATAATCCTTTGGAGCCAGGCATTAGTCCGACCCTTCCCATTTGCAGATTGTCGATTCTGATTGTCGATACGCCAGGCTGTCAAGGCTTCAGCAAAATCGCAAGTGAATCATCCACCCTTGAGAGGTGTTTTGGAGTCCTTCCCGGATAACGGCCAACTCAGAATAAGGATCCATTTACGGCACACGCTTACTGCCTGCTTGCCGGCGCAACTGCTCGAATGCTGTTTCTCTATCCGGCCTTCGGCTCGACCGGCTGGATAGGACTCTTCGGATCGGTCTTCTGTCTCGGCGCAGTGCTGCTGCTCATTCGTTGCATCGTGACCCGCGCTTTGATCGTTGGTTCGCCTTGGGATATACCGTCTGGGTCATAATCTTCATCGCGTCAGAAAGCTGGCGCTGACGGAGACGTGGAACGCCATGGCAGCACTATCCTGAAATCCAGAAATTTTGGTCCACCCTTACATAACCCTATTTTCGAGTAATGTCCGGATGGGCGGTCACTCGGGAACTACCCGACTCTAAGTTCGCAGGTTTTCTCGGTCCGAACTCCAAGCGGAGATGCGAAATTCTGACAAATGAATAACGAATTCCTCGAATTCATTACTAAATGCATCGTGGTCAGTGCTTAATGCCATTTGATTCTTCTCCCCATTGAGGCAAAACGTCTGAGAGCTTTCATCTACGGTCCAAAGGTGTGAGCTTTGTGGCACTATTGAGCATGGCCTTTTGCACCAAGGCATTTCGCTTCATGGCGGTGTTTCTTCTGCTATTCACAGCAGCTGAAGTGCTCGCCTGCGATCTTGTGCCTTCGGACGACTGCTACCTCTCGAGTCCAACTTCAGACCAGCAGCAGGGCTCCAATGCCGGCGACAATTGCCTGTGCTGCTGTGCGCACATGATGGTTGTGGCTCCTGTTATCTATACGCCGACTCAAACGTCTGTCTTTTTCGCTGAAGTAGTACCGGTCGAGCAACCCTTGTCTCGTCCATCCATCGTCGATCACCCTCCACAACTCTCTTAGGTCTGTCCCGTTTCAAAATCGGACATTCTAGGAGACGTATATGCCAGGGAGAAACGTGATTTCCCTGTGTGCGCTGTTGCTCTTCGCCGTCATGGCTAGCGGTCAACAGACAGCGACCGCGATTGTGACGGTCGACGATCTGGTGCACGCAGGTATTGCAAATAATAAAGAGCTTTCTGCGGTTCGAGAACGAATCGCGCAAGCGAAGGGCCTTGTCAGGCAGGCGGGAGTTCGCCCATCTCCGTCGCTTGGACTGAGCGGCGCAACGGGCAAGCCATTGGGAACGATTGGCGATGAGGAGTTTGGCGGCGAGTATTCTCAACCGGTCGAGTTGTTCGGCAAACGGGACAAGCGCATCGCGGTTACGCAATTTTCAGTTGCCATAGCCGAGGCTGACTTCAGGAACGATCGGCTCAACTTGTGTTTGAGATTCGTGCAGTCTATGCGCAATTCCTCGCGGAACGCGGCAAGATGAAGATATTCAACGATCTTGCGGATCTGAACCAGCGAAGCATTGCGACTGACGGAAGCTCGAGTCGAAGAAGGCGACGTAGCTCCGCTCGAAGCGAACCTTCTGAAGGTTGAAATCAGTCGCTCTCAGGTCTTGCGAATAAGCGCACAGGGACGTCTCTCCTCCGATGAGTTGGAAATACGACGCCTAACTGGGATCGGGGACACGGTTCCAATCCCGGATGCTGGGGGAGTTCCGGTGATGCCGGTCTCGCTGAGTGTTCTGAAACAGCGAGCCCTGGATAGTCGAGCCGATCTTAAATCGGCGCATCTTCTCGAAGATCAGTCAGGTGCAGAGACTGTACTGGCCAAGGCAGAGGCAAAACCAGATCTGACTCTGTCAGCGGGTTACGTTCACCGCAATAGCCAATTCGATGGCCTCTATGGAGTGACTACGAGTGGGACGCTGGCTCCCATCCAGGATCGAGAGAACATTCTCACCTTTGGAGTAACCGTGCCGTTGCGCACCAGCCACAGTGGCCGCGGGAATGTCGAGGCGGCATCTGCCCGTACTTCTGAAGCCCGATTCCACCGCGAATACCTGGAGCGAACTATTCCGCTTGAAGTCGAGGCCGCGTATCAGCGATGGAGTGCCGCAACTGCATCACTCGAGACGCTGCGCACCGGTGTCATCGATCCTTCCACCACCAACCTCTCTGTCATTCGCGAGGCTTACAAGCTCGGACAACTACGCTTGCTGGATGTCCTGAACGAACAGCGAAGATTGGTGGATACAGAATTGGCTTACATAGACACTCAGGCGGATGCTGCAAGAACCTGGGCAGAGATCGAGCGCGCAGTCGGGGGAAATCTCCAATGAAGAAAAGGATTGCACTATTCGCTTTCTCACTACTGCTCATTGCCGGTTGCAACCGCCGAAGTGCCGAGGTTAATGAAGGCAAAGAAAACCAAGTCAAACAAGGCGAGGGCGTCAAAAAAGATAACGTTGTCGAGATGTCCCTCGTTGCACAGGAGCATGTAGGGCTTGTGGTCGCACCCGCCGTGATGACGCAATTGAATGAATACCTGAACGTCACAGGGACCGTTCAGCCGATTGACAGCCAAGTGGGACAGGTTGGAACCCTTGCGAGGGGACGATTGATTGCCGTCCGAGCGCGAGTTGGAGACCGGGTCAGCGCGGGACAGACGTTGGCTACCTTTGACAACGTTGAGGCTGGCGAACTCGTTACGCAGGAGCGATCCGCCCAGGCCGAACTTCAACGGCTCAAAGCACAACTGATTCCAGCGACGCGACAAGCAGAGCGCGCCAGGCACCTGGCCGACATTGGTGCCGGGTCTGAGAAAGACTATGAGTCGAGCCGAGCCGAACAGCAAGGCCTTGAACAGAATCTTCATTCTCAGCAGGCTTTAATCGATGGAATTCGTCAGAGACTGCTCCGCTTCGGCGTCTCCGACGCGGAAGCCACAACCGAAGCGGTGACTTCGTTGAAGGCACCCTTTTCCGGTGTAGTGATCAAGGCGCAAGCATCCCCCGGAGACGTCGTAGATGCGGGACGTGACCTGTTCACAGTCGCCGACCTGTCGAGGGTTTGGGTGCAGGCAGAAGTTTATGAAAAAGACTTAGGCCGAATCCGCACCGGACAAAAGGCCCTGATTACCGTAGACACTTACCCGAATGAGGCGTTCGACGGGCGTGTCGCTTACATTAGCGATGTCCTGGATCGGCAGACGAGAACTGCCCCCGTGCGCTGCGAAGTGGCGAACCGAGATATGCGCCTTAAGACCGATATGTTCGCAAAGGTCGAACTGCCTACAAAGTTAAGTAAGCAAGCGATCGCCGTGCCTTCTGGCGCGTTACAACAGGTGGAAGGCAAGAACGTCGTCTTCATTCGCCGATCGACCACCCGGTTTGAGAAGCGAGAGGTTGAGAAGGGAGTCACTGTCGACGGACAAACGGAGATCCTCAGTGGTCTGAAGGTTGGAGATTTCGTTGTGACGCAAGGGGCTTTTCATTTGAAGTCCATCCTGGCAGGTGGCGAACTGGGGGAAGACTGATGGAACGTCTTGTAGACATCGCTCTTCGCTATCGTATTCTCGTCTTGATGGCGACTTTGTTTGTTGCCGCAATCGGAGTAGTTTCTCTTCGCAATCTTCCGATCGATGTCGAACCCGACATAACACCCAATCAGGTGCTCGTGCTCACACGCGCACCCAGTTTGTCACCGTTGGAAGTTGAGCAGCTCTTGTCGTTTCCCGTTGAGACGACCATGAGCGGTTTGCCGGGGATCACGCGCATTCAATCCACCTCAAAGTACGGCCTCTCTTACGTGGCTATTTACTTCAAGGATGGTATCGACCCTTACTTCTGCAGAAGCCTTGTGCTCGAACGTCTTGCGCGGGCAAAGGAGGCAATTCCGTCTGATATTGGCGTCCCCGAAATGGGTCCGATCTCAACCGGGCTCGGAGAGATCTACCAGTTCAAGGTGATCGGGTCAGGGCGAAGCCTGATGGAACTTCGCAGTATCCTCGACTGGGATATTGCCCCTAAATTGAGGCGCGTGCCTGGCATTGTCGAAGTCAACAGCCAGGGCGGCGAACTCAAAACCTACGAAGTCTCCGTGGACAGCGACAAACTCACCGGCTATCACATTCCGTTGCGGAGAGTGATCGAAGCTCTCTCAAGAAATAATGCCAATGCTGGAGGTGCCTATCTGGAGCATTCCGAACAGCAATCGCTCATCCGGGGTGAAGGGCTGATCGGTAGTTTGGCTGACATTGAGAACATCGTCGTCGCCACCTCGCCAAGTGGTACTCCCATCCTTATTCGCAATATCGGCAACGTTCGTTTCGCCCCAATGGCACGTTTGGGATTCGCCACAGAGGATGGTAAGGGAGAAATCGTAATCGGCGTGGCCATGATGTTGCTCGGTGAAAATTCTCGTGCAGCCGCCGATCGTGTGAAGGAAAGCCTCAGCAATATTCAGAAGACGCTCCCTGCGGGCGTTACCATCGAGCCTTTGTATGATCGCAAGGATCTGGTAAACCGCACCATCCATACCGTCACAAAGAACTTGATTGAAGGCGGACTACTCGTTGTCGCGGTGCTGCTTCTTCTGCTTGGAAGCTTCCGCGCCGGGCTGATTGTTTCACTGGCCATTCCTTTATCTATGCTCGTGGCCTTCACCGGCATGGTGCAGGCAAAGATTTCGGGCAATCTCATGAGTCTCGGCGCGATTGATTTTGGACTCATCGTCGATGGCTCAGTCGTCATTGTAGAAAATATTCTGCGTCGACTGCATCATCGCAAGCCGGAGGAACCAGTCGAAGGAGTTATTCGCTCCGCTGCGCGCGAAGTGGCGAAGCCTATCTTTTTCGGTGTCGCTATCATCGTCCTGGTTTACGTCCCGATCCTTACCCTTGGTGGTGTTGAGGGCAAGATGTTCAAGCCGATGGCGGCGACGGTTCTCTTCGCTCTGTTGGCGTCACTCCTTATAGCCCTGACCTTGATGCCTGTGCTCAGTTGGTATGCGCTTCCTAAGCATCTAACCGAAGAACATACGTGGCTGATGCGAAAGATAGATGGCTGGTATCGGCCCGCGCTCAAGTGGGCTCTCCATTCGCCACTTCTGACGGGAGGCATTGCACTGGCCATATTCGCAGCCTCGTTGATTTCAATTCCATTTCTGGGAGCCGTGTTCATTCCCTCACTCGACGAGGGCTCAATTCTGGTGCAAATGTATCGGGTACCTGGCATTTCGATCACAGAATCTCTGCACGGCAATCAGATCATCGAGACTGTACTGCGGGAGTTTCCTGAAGTATCAAGGGTGGTCAGCCGGACCGGAAGCCCGGAGATTGCGACGGACCCGATGGCCATCGATCAAAGCGATGTGTATGTCACCCTCAGACCAGCCGATAATGGCCCAAGAACGAAGTAAGGACGACCTGATTCGCGCGATGAAGGAACGTCTCGAAGCGGAAGCCCCCGGAGCGGTTTACAGCTTTTCGCAGCCAATTCAAATGCGCATACAGGAGTTGATGGAGGGTGGCTCGCGTAGCGATATCGCGATCAAGCTCTTCGGTGACGACTTGGAAGTGTTGCGACAAAAAGCCGATCAAATTGCAGCGGTCGTCAGCAAAGTACCCGGCGCGGAAGATGTTCGTGCGGAGCGCATTTCAGGACTTCCTTATCTACGCATCCGGATCCGCCGCGATGCTTTGGCCCGTCATGGTCTCGATGCCTCAGATGTTCTGGACACGATCGCGGCGATCGGCGGTAAGCCGGTAGGAGAAATCGTCGAAGGCAACCGGCGATTCACCATGCAAGTTCGCTTTCCAGAGGAGCAGCGCAACTCTGTCGACGCCATCAGTAATCTCAGAGTGGGAGACAGCGAAGGCCACTTTATTCCGTTGGCCCAACTCGCCGATATCCAGGACGAAGAGGGACCAGCGCAGATTAGCCGTGAAGACGGACAACGCCGGATAAGTGTCGACTCAACGTTCGCGGGCGCGATCTGGCGAGTTTCGTCGCAGCTGCTCAGAAAGCTGTAGCGGCCAATGTGACGATTCCGAACGAATATCAGCTGGAGTGGGGAGGACAATTTGAACAACTGCAAAGCGCTAGCCAGCGTCTGGCCATCGTCGTTCCCGCTTCGCTCGGTTGATTTTCGTTTTGCTCTACTTCAGCTTCGGGCCGCTCAGTCCGGCATTGCTGATCTTTTTGAACATACCCCTTGCAGCAACCGGGGGCCTGCTGGCCCTGTTGTTGCGGGGTATGCCCTTCAGCATTTCGGCTGGCGTGGATTCATTGCTTTGTTCGGAGTCGCAGTGCTCAACGGTATCGTTCTACTGACCTACATTCGCGATTTGCAGCATCAGGGGCTGCCAATTGAAACCGCCGTCGAACGCGGCGCGGTGACACGACTTCGGCCAGTCCTATGACCGCGTTGGTCGCTAGTCTTGGGTTTATACCGATGGCCATTTCACACGGGGCTGGCGCGGAAGTACAACGCCCCCTTGCCACGGTTGTCATTGGAGGGCTTATGACTTCGACCTTGCTAACGTTGCTGGTATTGCCGTCGCTTTACCAATTCATTGAGCGGCGGCGCGAACTCCGCAAAGGGGAAGCCCCTATGCGTCTTCAGAAGAACAAAGAAGCCATTTAGGCTACAAGATAAAACCTTTGAAGTCGCAACGTCTGGAACGGGACGGGCGATTTGATCTGGATTATGCAGATAATATTGTCACGGTTGGCGGCGGGAGTGTCTGCCTCCCCCTCGTGGACACTGGGGGCATCACCATCACCCATACGCTCTCACATCACATGAAATTCGGCTCTGATGAAAGCCACAAAGAAGGCGCTTGACCCTAGTCAATGCACTCTTGGCAAAACGGTCGTTTTAACGACCAAGGACGAGGATTCGGTGCGGTCGTCCGCGAGCGGCCGACCGTCTGTGAACCTGGTGATCCTATCGGAAATGGCTAACACGAGTTCATTGGGCGAACGACTCCCGCCTTTTCTTAAGTCCACTAGGAGCCGATGGCTTCCGTATTCATCTCCATCCAGGTTAAGCGCCTCCGTTATCCCGTCGGAATATGCGAGCAAAGAACCTCCTAATCTGACGTGAATACGCGTTTTCACAAATTCCGTGGTGCAGAAGAGTCCGAGCGGAACACTTGCTGCCTCAACAACGGTAATCTCTTCACCGTTTTTCAAGAAAACCGGTGTGTGTCCTGCATTCACCAATTCAACGTTACCGGCTTGATCCGCTTTGCCCAAAATAAGCGTGGCGAATTGCGCAGGGAGTGAACCTGGCAAAAGGTCCGGCTGGCAATCTTCAGAATCTCCTCGATCCCCATTCCCGCTGACACCAGTGCGCGCAAGGCAGCGTGTATATGCGACATGAGCATCGACGCCGCGATTCCCTTACCTTACACATCGCCAAGAGCAAAATACAAACTCGCCCGAACCCGTCGGAATCAAATCGACATAGTCGCCACTAAGCGTTCCGGCCGGCTCGAGGAATACGCAAACCTCCAGCTTCCCAGACAGCAGTCGCGCTTCGGCAGCAAGCTGGTTTGCACCTTTGAGCCAATTCCAGTTCACCCGTCAGGTCGGTTATAAGTTCATTTGTGGTACTCATTGGACATCCTTCGAACCGCAGCACGTCGGTCCGCAGCAGGACGCCTGTGCCGGCTTGAGTGCAAAAACCTTCACGCTCGCAGTAGCCTGATTCAGATCCAAACTTCGACCGCAATGCGCTGATGTCGTCATGCACTCCTGTGGGCGTTGATCCGCAACATGACTGAGAAGCAATCGTGACAAGTTCCGAAGGATCGTTCTTCGGTGCGGAACAATAACTCGATTCACTCTCTGCCGGCTTGTACGCGTTCAGATCCTTGCCGCTATCAACAACCTCAACGTACTGGAAACCTACCTTCAGCAGTTCAGCGCGATAATCCTCGATCTTGATCGCTCCGGCAATGCATCCTGTTCCGCGGTCCTCGGATAGATCTCCATGCTCATGTGCATGGCTCCATCCTCGCCGCACGCTATGCGGACACTTCACTTGCTATATACACCGGACACATTATTAGCTAACGACAGTGGGC
>CAWCOV010000027.1:0-15152 GCA_963797255.1 uncultured Acidobacteriaceae bacterium | reverse complement strand
CAACGGGCAGGCCCTTGGGAACGATTGGCGACGAGGAGTTTGGCGGCGAGTATTTTCAATCGGTCGAGTTGTTCGGCAAACGGGACAAGCGCATCGCGGTTACGCAATTTTCAGTTGCGATAGCCGAGGCTGAGCTTGCAGGAACGATCGGCTCAACTTGTGTTTGAGATTCGCGCGATCTATGCGCAACTTCTCGCGGAACGCGGCAAGATGAAGCTATTTAACGATCTTGCGGATTTGAACCGCGAAGCATTGCGACTGACGGAAGCTCGAGTCAAAGAAGGCGACGTAGCACCGCTCGAAGCCAACCTTTTGAAGGTTGAAATCAGTCGCTCTCAGGTCTTGCGAATAAGCGCACAGGGACGTCTCTCCTCCGATGAGTTGGAGATTCGACGCCTAACTGGGATCGGAGACACGGTTCCAATCCCAGATGCCGGTGGAGTTCCGGCGATGCCGGTCCCGCTGAGCGTTCTGAAACAGCGAGCCCTGGATAGCCGAGCAGATCTTAAATCGGCGCATCTTCTCGAAAATCAGTCAGGTGCAGAGACCGTACTGGCCAAGGCTGAGGCAAAACCCGACCTGACTCTGTCAGCCGGTTACGTTCACCGGAATAGCCAATTCGATGGCCTCTATGGAGTGACTACGAGTGGGACGCTGGCTCCTATCCAGGATCGAGAGAACATTCTCACCTTTGGAGTAACCGTGCCGTTGCGCACCAGCCGCAGTGGCCGCGGGAATGTCGAGGCGGCATCCGCCCGTACTTCCGAAGCCCGATTCCACCGCGAATATCTGGAGCGAACTATTCCGCTTGAAGTCGAGGCCGCGTACCAGCGCTGGAGTGCCGCAACTGCATCACTCGAGACTCTGCGCACCGGTGTCATCGATCCTTCCACCACCAACCTCTCTGTCATTCGCGAGGCTTACAAACTCGGACAACTACGCTTGCTGGATGTCCTGAACGAACAGCGAAGATTGGTGGATACAGAATTGGCTTACATAGACACTCAGGCGGATGCTGCAAGGACCTGGGCAGAGCTCGAGCGCGCAGTCGGGGGAAACCTCCAATGAAGAAAATGATCGCACTATTCGCGTTCTCCCTACTGCTCATTGCCGGTTGCAACCGCCGAAATGCCGAGGGTAATGAAGGCAAAGAAAACCAAGGCAAACAAGGCGAAGGCGTCAAAAAATATAACGTTGTCGAGATGTCTCTCGTTGCGCAGGAGCATGTAGGGCTTGTGGTCGCACCCGCCGTGATGACGCAATTGAATGAATACCTGAACGTCACAGGGACCGTTCAGCCGATTGACAGCCAAGTGGGACAGGTTGGAACCCTTGCGAAGGGACGATTGATTGCCGTCCGAGCGCGAGTTGGAGACCGGGTCAGCGCGGGACAAACGTTGGCTACCTTTGACAACGTTGAGGCTGGCGAACTCGTTACGCAGGAGCGATCCGCCCAGGCCGAACTTCAACGGCTCAAAGCACAACTGATTCCAGCGACGCGACAAGCAGAGCGCGCCAGGCACCTGGCCGACATTGGTGCCGGGCTGAGAAAGACTATGAGTCGAGCCGAGCGAACAGCAAGGCCTTGAACAAATCTCCGTTCTCAGCAGGCTTTAATCGATGGAATTCGTCAGAGACTGCTCCGCTTCGGCGTCTCCGACGCGGAAGCCACAACCGAAGCGGTGACTTCGTTGAAGGCACCCTTTTCCGGTGTAGTGATCAAGGCGCAAGCATCCCCCGGAGACTCGTAGATGCGGGACGTGACCTGTTCACAGTCGCCGACCTGTCGAGGGTTTGGGTGCAGGCAGAAGTTTATGAAAAAGACTTAGGCCGAATCCGCACCGGACAAAAGGCCCTGATTACCGTAGACACTTACCCGAATGAGGCGTTCGACGGGCGTGTCGCTTACATTAGCGATGTCCTGGATCGGCAGACGAGAACCGCCCCCGTGCGCTGCGAAGTGGCGAACCGAGATATGCGCCTTAAGACCGATATGTTCGCAAAGGTCGAACTGCCTACAAAGTTAAGTAAGCAAGCGATCGCCGTACCTTCCAGCGCGTTGCAGCAGGTGGAAGGCAAAAACGTTGTCTTCATTCGCCGATCGACCACCCAGTTTGAGAAGCGAGAGGTTGAGAGGGGCGTCACTGTCGACGGACAGACGGAGATCCTCGGTGGTCTCAAGGTTGGGGATCCCGTTGTGACGCAAGGCGCTTTTCACCTGAAGTCGATCCTGGCCGGTGGCGAGTTGGGGGAAGACTGATGGAACGTCTTGTAGACATCGCTCTCCGCTATCGCATTCTCGTCTTGATGGCGACTTTGTTTGTCGCCGCAATCGGGGTAGTTTCTCTTCGCAATCTTCCGATTGATGTCGAACCCGACATCACGCCCAATCAGGTACTAGTTCTGACACGCGCACCCAGTTTGTCACCATTGGAGGTTGAGCAGCTATTGTCGTTCCCCGTTGAGACGACCATGAGCGGTTTGCCAGGGATCACTCGAATTCAATCCACCTCAAAGTACGGCCTCTCCTATGTTGCCATTTATTTCAAAGATGGTATCGACCCTTACTTCTGCAGAAGCCTCGTGTTGGAACGCCTCGCTCGGGCGAAGGAGGCAATTCCCCTGACGTTGGCGTCCCCGAGATGGGTCCGATCACAACCGGGCTGGGAGAGATCTATCAATTCAAAGTGATCGGGCCAGGCCGAAGCCTGATGGAACTTCGCAGTATTCTCGACTGGGATATTGCTCCTAAATTGAGGCGCGTGCCGGGCATTGTCGAAGTCAACAGCCAGGGCGGCGAACTCAAAACCTACGAAGTCGCCGTGGACAGCGACAAACTCACCGGCTATCACATTCCGTTGCGGAGAGTGATCGAAGCCCTCTCAAAAAACAATGCCAATGCTGGGGGTGCCTATCTGGAGCGCTCCGAACAGCAATCGCTCATCCGGGGTGAAGGGCTGATCGGTAGTTTGTCCGACATTGAGAACATCGTCGTCGCCACCTCGCCAAGTGGAACTCCCATCCTTATTCGCAATATCGGCAATGTACATTTCGCCCCGATGGCACGCCTGGGTTTCGCCACAGAGGATGGTAAGGGAGAAATCGTAATCGGCGTGGCCATGATGTTGCTCGGTGAAAATTCTCGTGCAGTCGCCGATCGTGTGAAGGAAAGCCTCAGCAATATTCAGAAGACGCTCCCTGCGGGCGTTACCATCGAGCCTTTGTATGATCGCAAGGATCTGGTAAACCGAACCATCCATACCGTCACGAAGAACTTGATTGAAGGCGGACTGCTCGTTGTCGCTGTGCTACTTCTTCTGCTTGGAAGTTTCCGCGCCGGGCTGATCGTTTCATTGGCCATCCCTTTATCTATGCTTGTGGCGTTCACCGGCATGGTGCAGGCAAAGATTTCGGGCAATCTCATGAGCCTCGGCGCAATTGATTTTGGACTCATCGTCGATGGCTCAGTCGTCATCGTAGAAAATATTCTGCGTCGGCTGCATCATCGCAAGCCGGAGGAACCAGTCGAAGGCGTTATTCGCTCCGCTGCGCGCGAAGTGGCGAAGCCTATCTTTTTCGGTGTCGCTATCATCGTCCTGGTCTACGTCCCGATCCTTACCCTTGGTGGTGTCGAGGGCAAGATGTTCAAGCCGATGGCGGCGACGGTTCTCTTCGCTCTGTTCGCGTCACTCCTTATAGCCCTGACCTTGATGCCGGTGCTCAGTTGGTATGCGCTTCCTAAGCATCCGACCGAAGAACATACGTGGCTGATGCGAAAGATTGATAGCTGGTATCGACCCGCGCTCAAGCGGGCTCTCATTCGCCATTTCTGACGGGAGGAATTGCTCTGGCCATCTTTGCAGCCTCCTTGATTGCAATTCCATTTCTGGGAGCCGTGTTCATTCCCTCATCGACGAGGGCTCAATTCTGGTGCAAATGTATCGGGTACCTGGCATTTCGATCACAGAATCTCTGCACGGCAATCAGATCATCGAGACTGTATTGCGGGAGTTTCCTGAAGTATCGAGGGTCGTGAGCCGGACCGGGAGCCCGGAGATTGCGACAGACCCGATGGCGATCGATCAAAGCGATGTGTATGTCACCCTCAGGCCAGCCGATGAATGGCCCAAGAAGCGCAGTAAGGACGACCTGATTCGAGCGATGAAGAAACGTCTCGAAGAGGAAGCCCCCGGCGCGGTTTACAGCTTTTCGCAGCCAATCCAAATGCGCATACAGGAGTTGATGGAGGGTGGCTCGCGCAGCGATATCGCCATCAAGCTCTTCGGCGACGACTTGGAAGTGTTGCGACAAAAGGCCGATCAAATCGCAGCGGTCGTCAGCAAAGTGCCGGCGCGGAAGATGTTCGTGCGGAGCGCATTTCAGGACTTCCCTATCTACGCATCCGGATCCGCCGCGATGCTTTGGCCCGTCATGGTCTCGATGCCTCAGATGTTCTGGACACGGTCGCGGCGATCGGCGGCAAGCCGGTAGGAGAAATCGTCGAAGGCAACCGGCGATTCACCATGCAGGTTCGCTTTCCAGAGGAGCAGCGCAACTCTGTCGACACCATCAGTAATCTCAGAGTGGGAGACAGCGAAGGCCACTTTATTCCATTGGCCCAACTCGCCGATATCCAGGACGAGGAAGGACCAGCGCAGATTAGCCGTGAAGACGGACAACGCCGGATCAGTGTCGAACTCAACGTTCGCGGGCGCGATCTGGCGAGCTTCGTCGCAGCTGCGCAGAAAGCTGTAGCGGCCAACGTGACGATACCGAGCGAATACCAGCTGGAGTGGGGAGGACAATTCGAGCAACTGCAAAGCGCTAGCCAGCGTCTGGCGATCGTCGTTCCCGCTTCGCTTGCGATTGATTTTCGTTTTGCTCTACTTCAGCTTCGGCGCCGCTCAGTCCGGCATTGCTGATCTTTCTGAACATACCCCTTGCTGCAACCGGTGGCCTGTTGGCCTTGTTGGTGCGTGGTATGCCCTTCAGCATCTCCGCGGCGTGGGATTCATTGCCTTGTTCGGCGTCGCGGTGCTCAACGGTATCGTTCTGCTGACCTACATTCGCGATTTGCAGCATCAGGGACTGCCGATTGAAACCGCCGTCGAACGCGGCGCGGTGACACGACTTCGGCCAGTCCTACATGACTGCGTTGGTCGCTAGCCTTGGCTTTATACCGATGGCCATTTCACACGGCGCTGGCGCGGAAGTACAAGTCCCCTTGCCACGGTTGTCATCGGAGGGCTGATTACTCAACCTTGCTAACGTTGCTGGTATTGCCGTCGCTTTACCAATTCATTGAGCGGCGGCGCGAACTCCGCAAAGGGAAAGCCCCTATGCGTCTTCAGAAGAACAAAGAAGCCATTTAGGCTACAAGATAAAACCTTTGAAGTCGCAACGTCTGGAACGGGACGGGCGATTTGATCTGGATTATGCAGATAATATTGTCACGGTTGGCGGCGGGAGTGTCTGCCTCCCCCTCGTGGACACTGGGGGCATCACCATCACCCATACGCTCTCACATCACATGAAATTCGGCTCTGATGAAAGCCACAAAGAAGGCGCTTGACCCTAGTCAATGCACTCTTGGCAAGACGGTCGTTTTAACGACCAAGGACGAGGATTGTGCGGTCGTCCGCGAGCGGCCGACCGTCTGTGAACCTGGTGATCCTATCGGAAATGGCTAACACGAGTTCATTGGGCGAACGACTCCCGCCTTTTCTTAAGTCCACTAGGAGCCCATGGCTTCCGTATTCATCTCCATCCAGGTTAAGCGCCTCCGTTATCCCGTCGGAATATGCGAGCAAAGAACCTCCTAATCTGACGTGAATACGCGTTTTCACAAATTCCGTGGTGCAGAAGAGTCCGAGCGGAACACTTGCTGCCTCAACAAGGTAATCTCTTCACCGTTTTTCAAGAAAACCGGTGTGTGTCCTGCATTCACCAATTCAACGTTACCGGCTTGATCCGCTTTGCCCAAAATAAGCGTGGCGAATTGCGCAGGGAGTGAACCTTGGCAAAAGGCCCGGCTGGCGATCTTCAGAATCTCCTCGATCCCCATTCCCGCTGACACCAGTGCGCGCAAGGCAGCGTGTATATGCGACATGAGCATCGACGCCGCGATTCCCTTACCTACACATCGCCAAGAGCAAAATAGAACTCGCCCGAACCCGTCGGAATCAAATCGACATAGTCGCCACTAAGCGTTCCGGCCGGCTCGTAGGAATACGCAAACCTCCAGCTTCCCAGACAGCAGTCGCGCTTCGGCAGCAAGCTGGTTTGCACCGGCGAGCCAATTCCAGTTCACCCGTCAGGTCGGTTATAAGTTCATTTGTGGTACTCATTGGACATCCTTCGAACCGCAGCACGTCGGTCCGCAGCAGGACGCCTGTGCCGGCTTGAGTGCAAAAACCTTCACGCTCGCAGTAGCCTGATTCAGATCAAACTTCGACCGCAATGCGCTGATGTCGTCATGCACTCCTGTGGGCGTTGATCCGCAACATGACTGAGAAGCAATCGTGACAAGTTCCGAAGGATCGTTCTTCGGTGCGGAACAATAACTCGATTACTCTCTGCCGGCTTGTACGCGTTCAGATCCTTGCCGCTATCAACAACCTCAACGTACTGGAAACCTACCTTCAGCAGTTCAGCGCGATAATCCTCGATCTTGATCGCTCCGGCAATGCATCCTGTTCCGCGGTCCTCGGATAGATCTCCATGCTCATGTGCATGGCTCCATCCTCGCCGCACGCTATGCGGACACTTCACTTGCTATATACACCGGACACATTATTAGCTAACGACAGTGGGCGATTCGGAAGTTGATATGGTGTGACCTGTCAATGTCCGGACATGGGTAGGTTGTTTTTGGTATTTCGAGGACAGGATCAGCAGCAGCCGTGGCAGGTAATGGCGACGATTGATCAAGCTGATATTCGCGGGTCGGAACCGCATAATCATGATCCGTCGGGAGCTGCCTCTGACTACTAGCGCGAGTCCGGCTGAGCCTGTCGCAAACTTCCGCCGAGGATTCTCCTTCGTGCTTGCTCCGGCTGCGGCTGACTCTGTCCTCGAGTTGGATAACGTTCTTCATGAGTTGATTTGTTTTTGTTTTTTCCTTCTTTGGAAGCTTTTGCTTGTGTTCTTTAGGTTCTGCTCATGCCGCTATTCGTTGCTTCGAGGCAGCTTCTGCCTTGATGCCGATCGCCCAGATAAAGCCCAACAGTTCGCGTGCGATCGCGGTCATGGTCTTTCTCTGGTCCTTTCCTCGGGCCATCAACGTCATGTAGCGTTTGTGCAGCCGGTTCTGCGCCTTCCATGCAACCTCGGTGATCTCTGCCGGAAGCCCTTCCTGCCGTCTGCGCAATCGGGCTCCGATGGCTGGGCGGTGGCGATAGCTCCAGGCCGATTCGACCACGATCCGTCGGAGGTGTGCGTTGCCTGACTTGGTAATGCCTCCTCTGCGAATACGCTTGCCGCTGGAATCTTCACTCGGAAACGCTCCGCTATACCCCATCAGGCCCCTTGCGCTCTCGAAGCGCGAGGTGATGTTACCCAGCTCAACAGCAATCGTGACTGCGGAGAGACGCGCAATGCCGCGCAGTGCCTGTAGACCGCGGATCACTTCCTGCATCGATGCGGGAGCCAGCTGAATTACTTCCACAATCGACTGTTCCAGTCGCCTCACTCGTTCATCCATGTGCTGAACTTCGTGCAGACAATCGAGCAACGTGGCTTCCCGTGCCGGATGTGCGTAGCGGACCTTCTGGAGCCATTCCGCATGACGTTCCGTCCAGGCTTTTACTCCCAGCGGAGGACGCTGGCCGGTACGCAGCAGGAACTTCGTCAGTCGGTGGCGCGCTCGCAACTGATCCTGCTTGGCCGCTTCTCGCGCTCGGACAAGATCGCGCAATGCTTCCGATCCTTCATCCGGTACCCACACCGCGGTCAGGTCATCGGAGCGGTGACTACGTGCCAGCTTCAATGCATCCAGCCTATCGGTCTTGACCCTGTCCCCGGGCTTCGTCGGCACCAACGACGGCGCTACCACATCACACTTGACTCCCAGCTGCGTCAGTTGCCAGTAAAGTACGAAGCCGGTTGGGCCGGCTTCGTAGCAGGCTCGCAAATGCTCCGATGAACCTAGCCTGCGGATGAACTTGCGGATCGAATCTTCACGGTTAGGGATCGTTCCAAGGCTGCGAACCTCACCATCCGGTTCGGCTACGGCTACGGCTATCGTTTCTGCATGGACATCCAAACCTAGAAATCGTAACTTCTCTCTCATGACCGGCTCCTTCCGCTTGTGGCTCTGGACTAGTTCTTAACAAACTCAGCCTAACCCACGGCTAGCGTATCGAGCCGGTCACACCATAATGACTACTCAGGAATCACTTCCCCTTAACCGGTTGCTCGACCTTAACCCCATGCGTGACCCAGTTTTTCTCGGGAGTGGAATTCGGACAACCATCACGCAAGCCGAGACAGCGCCGCAGAGGCGGCGCTGTCCATGGACCGTGGAGCATGTATCTGTCGCTTTTCCACTAGTCCGATGCCGAACTGTTAGCACTCTGCAGCTTCTTCACTCCTCTGGAGTCAGCACCGGCGGATCGACCGCGATGGTTACCTTATTGATGGTGCCAGTGAATTTGAATTGCACCTTGTAGTCGGTGTCATTCAATGCTGAAGAGCCGCCGCCGATGTTAAACGTATCGTCAAGCTGCTTTACCAGCGGAAGGGTCGCTTCCAGTGTCTCGGTCTGCATTACGTTGCCGTCCACCTTCAAGGTCCGGCTGATCTTTGTCTAGCTGTAAAACTTCGATCTATTGGTTCGAGCTGTGTTCGGCGTATATTCAAGTCGACTCCGAATTGCAGAAGGAAGAGGCAATGATCAAGAAAATTGCCATCAATACTGGTGGGGGATGCCCCGGGGTTGGGACTTCGGTAGAAGGCAAGACCGGCATGATGGTAGCGTTGCAGCCTTCCCATATTTGCTCCGTTTCTCTTGCTGAAGCCTTGGCAAAATGAGGCTCGCTCCGATCGACGGTGACGGAGTGATGACTGCCCGTGTTCTTGATATCCGCTTGGGTGATTGAACGAGGAGAAAAAATGCCTGCATTAAACAAAGAATCGCGGCGACTGGACAAAGCCGAATGGGAGCGGATGTGGCGCGAACACTGGATGGTGCCGTCCACTGAATCAGAGACCGCTGACGAGAACTCTGAATCTGCATTTCTCGCTGACGCCCGCTCGCTGTCCTCAGAACGCAAAAGACTCGACCGCATCATGAAAGAGTTTGAGATGGGCTTCAACCGCCTGTCCACGATGGGACCCGCCGTTACGGTCTTTGGCTCTGCGCGCCCCAAGGAAGGAAGCAAGGCATACGAACTGGGAGTGCAGGTAGGCCGAGCGCTCGCCAATGCAGGTTTCGCAGTTATGACCGGCGGTGGCCCGGGCCTGATGGAAGCGGCCAATCGCGGTGCGCACGAGGCAGGCGGGAAGAGCATTGGTTGCAATATCATTCTCCCCTTCGAACAAGCTCCCAATCCATATGTCGACGATACGTTGAATTTTCACTACTTCTTTGCGCGGAAGGTTATGTTGGTGAAATACTCCTGCGCTTTTGTCTGCCTGCCCGGTGGATTCGGCACAATGGATGAGCTCTTCGAAGCAGCGACTCTCATCCAATGCCGGAAGATTGGACCTTTCCCGCTCATTCTGATGGGATCGGAATTTTGGGAGAAGTTGCGGGAGTTTATCTGGGACCTGCGGGATACCGGTGCGATTTCACCTGAAGATCTCGGTTTTGGCGCGATTCTGGATTCTCCAGACGAAGCGGTGAAGTTGATCACGGAGAGAATTCCGGCGGAAGTCAGAAAGCAATTGAAACCGCTCCGCGGATAGGTCCGATGTATTTGCGCACGATCAGGATTGAGAATTATCGGGCGGTCCGCGAAGGGTGTGTGAACTTTGATGAGACGACTATTCTCATCGGGGAGAACGACTGCGGACGATCAAGTGTCATCGAGGCACTGATGCTGGTATTGGGTCCTCCGGGCGAGACGTTTGAGACACGCCTCAAGCCCTTCCATTTCCATCGCCGGCACAACGGAACAACTGGACCCCTCCGGGTCATCCTGCGCATTGTGGAAGAGTCGCCGGGAAATTGGGTCTTCCCAGAATCCATCGAACACCTCATTGCTTCTGTGCCCGGTCGAAGACGCGAGATTGGCTTCGAATTCAGAGCTGTACTGGATGACGCCACTCGACACATCCACCACAGCTGCCACGTCAAATCCACATATGAGTCGGGATCTCTCACTGATTGTCATCCGGAAGTTCTGGATTGGCTCAGAAGGCTGATTCCGGTACTTTGGCTGCGCTTTGGATTGATGACCCCGGCAGCGGAACTCGTCGCCGCTGACACTGCGACCAATTCAGATTCAGGCGATCCGTCTCTTGCTGCCTTGCAACTTCGGTATTGGAATCTGGTGACGGGAAACACGCCGGACTTTGCCGTCGAACTTGAGCATGGAGCACGAGCTGCCCGAGATGTGATGGAGAAATACCCACGGCTATTTGCCGGGGCTGTTCCGATAATGAGTGCCATGGCATCCGAGATTCTCAATCCGCGCCAGGTAACAAAGGCGGCAATCCAACCACAGGGCAGCACTGCCGCACACAAGATCGGAATCCTACTGCTGCTTGGCTCAATTCTTCAGCTGGCACACAGGACACTTCTGCCTCAGGGCAAACCAATCCTGGTCGTCGAGAATCCTGAATCAAACCTTCACCCGATTACGCTGGCTACGGTGTGGAGGATCATAGAGAGACTCTCCTGGCAGAAGATCATCGTCACGAACTCCGGCACACTACTGTCCAACGCGCCGCTCAGCTCGATTCGCAGGTTGACTCGTAATAATGGGAAGGTCAGTGAATGGTCAGTACCGCCACGGCTGCTCTCACAAGACAACCTGCGGCGCGTTTCATACCATCTTCGGTCGCGGCGCTCCTCGGCAATGTTTGCCAGGTGTTGGCTGATGGTTGAAGGGGAAACCGAATATTGGATTGTTCCAGAGATTGCCCGCATCTGCGGGTTCGACTTCTCCGGAGAGGGCGTAACGTGTGTGGAGTTTGCCCAATGCGGACTAACCCCTCTCACCAAGCTGGCGGACCGTCTTGGCATCGCGTGGCATGTTCTAGTGGATGGGGATGACGCCGGCCAACGGTACGCCGATCAGGCCTGGAAACTGATGGGCACTAGGTCAAGCCAGAATCAAATCGCGAGGATTACCCGACTGCGCGAGAAGGACATCGAGCATTGTTTCTGGAACAACGGATTCGCTGATGTCATTCAAAAGATTGCCAAGTCGGGAGCGGGATCCCGCAGCGGGTCGGCAACAGCCACTATCAAGAAAGCAATCGACAAAAGCTCCAAGCCTTTTCTTGCGCTGAGCCTGATCGATGCGGTGGCTGAAAGAGGAGCAGAGTCGGTGCCTGACACGTTACGAGAGATGATCAATTCCTGCATCAAGCTCGCCCGTCAAGTGCCAGGAACAAGAAGTTCTTGACCAGCCGCAAGAAGCCTCGGGGGGCAACCAGGAAGTCTCGTCTCGTCAATCCCTTACTAACTATTTCTTAAAGCACCTCAAAACTTGAGGCCAGCTACGCCAAGTTCCGGTTCGTCCGAATAGGTGCGAATAGGTACGAAGAAAGCCGCCTCTATTTGAGGATATTGTCGCTGCCCGCAAGAGTTAACTCAATCTCCTCAAAATCCTACAGATAAGGCCGCAAACTTGAAGCCGGGATGCTCTCAACAGTGCTGTCCTAAGAGAAGCAAGCGAGGAAATCGCGGAGACTAGAACACTGTGGTCAGCACAAAACAAACAGGAGGTTCACTGAGAGCCCTGCACTGGGAGGACTTGGTTGACCACGCGTTTGTGACCCACGTCACGAACACTGTTCAGCACGAAATGAGAGGATTCCTGATCTTTCGTTGAATGCTCGCATGTCGAGGCACAACGAAACAGAGAGAAGTGAATCATGCAGAATTCGTTTGTAGCCGATCGCACTCTGACCCAGGCTCTAGAGAAACGGTCCGTCCCGGTGCCTTGTTTGAAAGAACAAACGCTTTTCAAACAAGGGGAGGCACCACGCGGTCTCTACATTCTGAAAAGCGGCAAGGCGACACTCGTGATAAAGGCTGAGAACGGCGTCGAGGTAATGCATCTTACTATCGGCCCAGGGTCCATTCTCGGAATACCGGCAGTTCTAACAAGGAACCATACACACTGAACGCAAAGGCTTGTCTTGGGTCGGATGTCGGTTTCGTTGAGTTGAGCGATTTTGAGGAAATGTTGCAAACCGAACCGTCGCTTTTTCCTCTTGTACTCGCGATTCTGGCTGCGGAAATCCGCGCGGCGCGAATTGCCTTGATCGGGCTTATGACGAGACCTAGTAGCCGACCTTCGCGTGTTTCTGGCTCCGCTCATCCATAGTGGAGTGAGCTGCGTAATGTCGCCGGAGAAGTGTGCACAGTGGATGATCACCAGTGCATCCGGCTTTTTTCGTTACCAATCCAACTTCTTATTTGTTGCTGCTTAAAACGCTCACTTCGTGATCGAATCTTCCGACTTCAGGCGCAAGATAGGTTTGCACCCGTCTGATGCCTTGTCGGCTCTCACTACTTCGGTGGCTTGCGTACTCCCATACTTTCTCGAGAATTTAAATTCCACGGGACGGAAGCCTCCGGGTACTACCATCTGTATCGACCCTGTCTTCATGAGTGGCGCAACCACTATCAATTGCGTCGCGGATCGCCTGAACGGTTATCGTGAAAAACGCGCTAAGGATCTCTGAAAACGGTTGCAGTCATATTGTTGGGGGAGGAGGAAGAGGGCGACTCGGAAAGAACCGATTTTCAAGTAATGTCGGGTTAGCCGTTAATCGCTCCCAATGCGCGAAAACCCACTCAATCTACGTTGAGACGAACGTAGTGAACGGGATCAAAACGGAATGCAGCGGACATGGACTCGTCCGAGAAGCTCTGAACTGCAGCGGTTCTCAATTCCTAACATGTTCGTGTAAAGAGCCGATCCGCGAGAAGGAACGGAGTTCGCGTATTCAAACTGAGCGCGCCGTTTCTCCGCATTTCGGACGGCTCGCCCAGACCCGAAAGTGCGAGTGATATCCGATCACATGTGAACGCGTCCGCCTAACTGGCTAGTCGCGGTCGCAGCTAAGGGAGATGGTCGTTCATGTTGAGCGTACCTTCGTTGTGAAGTTGATTCTCGAGGTTCTGTTTGGCTTGCTGGTTTATGATTCGATCCAGAATGTTTAGTTGGCGCTGCCTTTTGTGCCCGCGGCCTGCGGCGCCAAAGCTTGATGTAAGCGTGCGTTATCCTGCGCAGCAAGCGAATCACCCAACCGCGAGGTGGGTCAGCGGCGGGTAAGCGGTTTCGAAATTGCTCCGAATAAGGATGCGGGACTGTACGCCTACTACGGCGGCCTGTATGCCCGGAAGAACGCTACATTAAACAGCGAGGGCGCCTGCTGTGTGGGGTTTGGTTTTCCGGCGCGAACACCGCCGCCGATCGGTTGATTGAGGAGGCCCCGGCTGACTACTCCCGAGTGGTGGAATTACGAGAATCCTTGGATCGGTGCAACTGGGCCTGCAATGCGCCCATATGTGGGTCTGCCTCGGGTGACTGGCAATGGATCAAACGCGGCCCATTCCAATGTGGTGTTCACCCAATTGCGCTATAACTTGCCATAGGACAAACTCGCGCAGGGGGAAACCCTAACAAGTCTGGAGATCATCGGATCTGTAAGCGCCCCATTCAGGGTGAATTTATATGTCGCTGTTACCTGAAGCGCAGGAATTGACGATGAACTCGAACAGGCTGGCAGGCCCGCGGGGCCTTGCGTGATGGTGGTGTTCGGCGCCACCGGCGACCTCACCATGCGAAAGTTGATCCCCGCGCTCTACAATCTGGAAAAAGCGCACCTTCTTCCCAAGGAATTCGCTGTCTTAGGTGTGGCGCACGATGACATGAAGCTTGACGACTTTCGTGCGAAGGTCATGCGTTTCTTGGACAAGGAAGACCACGGAATGACCATGGGACCGATTCAAGCAACTCTCCACTACGAGCAGGGAGACTTCGGGGACCCCGCGACTTTCGCGCGGCTGACGAGATGCTGGCCTCCATCGACAACGAGTTCGGAACGGACCAGAACTATCTGTTCTACATGGCCACGTCGCCGAAGTTTTTCGGTCAGATCGTCGAGCAACTCGGCCAATCGGGGCTATCAAAGGAGGAAGACGGACACTGGCGCCGAGTTGTCATCGAAAAGCCTTTCGGGCAAGACCTGGAGTCTGCGGTATCACTCAACCAAAGCATCAAGGCCGTCCTGTCAGAGAAGCAGATCTACCGCATAGATCATTACCTCGGCAAAGAGACCGTCCAGAACATCATGGTATTCCGGTTCGGGAACGGGATATTTGAACCGATCTGGAACCGCCGGTATATCGATCACGTTGCAATTACGAATGCCGAGACGGTTGGCGTGGAGCTTCGCGGCGGCTACTTCGACACGGCCGGAACGCTACGCGATTGGTGCCCAATTACATCATGCAGCTCATCAGTCTCACTGCCATGGAGCCGCCAGCGTCCTTCAGCGCTGACGCCGTCCGCGACGAGCAGGCCAAGGTACTCAATGCGATTCAGCCGCTGAGCTCGGAAGACGTGCTGCACCAGACCGTCAGGGGCCAGTACGGCGAAGGTGTCGTTAATAAGGAAAAGGTGCAGGCTTATCGCTCCGAGCCTGGGGTCTCGCCGATTCGAAAACCGAGACGTTCGTCGCGATGAAGCTCAATATCGACAATTGGCGATGGGCGGGAGTTCCCTTCTACCTGCGCACGGGAAAGCGGCTTGCCAAGCGGCACACTGAATCGCAATTCAGTTCAAGCGAGCACCGTTTCAACTGTTTCGAGACGCCCGTGCATAAACTTCAGACCAATCGCCTCGTCATTCAGATTCAGCCCGATGAAGGCATGGCGCTTGGATTTGGCGCCAAGATTCCGGGCCCGCAACTGCGCATGGGGCCGGTCGAGATGAGCTTCGAATACTCTAAGTACTTTGGCGCCGAGG
>CAWCOV010000026.1:0-31449 GCA_963797255.1 uncultured Acidobacteriaceae bacterium | reverse complement strand
GGGTGGTTAACCGGCTACTCGGAAATTACTCATCGATAAACATTTCCCGCGCGCCTCCTGCGTGGATGATTTCGCGGCAGGCCCGTGCTAACTGGATCGCCTATACTGCTTCAGACCGATTCAGGAGGCCACAAATGTCAACGACCGTTTCGTCCCTTGCAGACCAGCCATTCTACGACCTTGTCAGTGGCCCGGCTTCGGTAACCATCTCGGACGTGATCACGCGAATGCAGGCCATCGACGCACTGCTCCCGGCGGACGACGGTATTAAGTGGTTCAACCGGCTTTATCTCATGGTGACGCAACAGGTCGATTTGCATCCGCCCGGTGGCGCATGGCGGAGCCCCCTCTGGCTCACCCGTCTCGATGTAGTCTTCGCCGGCTACTACTTCGACGCTGTCGGGCGCTTCCTCAGTGGACGCGAAGTGCCTTCTGCATGGAATGCATTGTTTGAGGCACGCTACCGCACCAGTATCGATCGCATCCAGTTTGCGCTTGCCGGAATGAACTCCCACATCAACCACGACCTGGCATTGGCCTTACTCGCCACCGATGCCGAGCTAAAGGTGGATCCTGCACTTGAGAGCCCCGAATTCGCCGACTACCAATCCATCAATGTTCTGCTCAACACGGTTATGCCCTCTGCGCTCACAATGCTCGCCACCGATACGCTGGGTGTACTCGCACAGGACACCGGCAGAATCGGTCGCCTGCTCGCCTTCTGGAACATATGTCGTGCCCGCGATCTTGCCTGGGATTTCGCCAACCACCTGCACAGTCTTGCCGGGACTAATCGTGACATTGCGCTTAGCACACAGGACGCACTGACCGGTGCCCTTGGCCGCGCCATCCTCGCTACCGGCTGATTAGATAAGGGCGAAGGCTCTACTGAAGCCCAGTAGACTGTGGTTGGTTTAGAGACCAGGGTCAGCGGGAGGAAGGAGTCGGGATGATCATAGTAGGTTGTGATTTTCACCCTAGCTTTCAACAAATCGCCATGGTGGATACCGAGACTGGAGCAACCGAAGAACACAAGCTGATGCACACCAGCGGAGAAGCCGAAGGCTTCTATCGGAAGCTGGCTTCGCCAGCGATCGTAGGCATTGAAACCGTAGGAAACGATAAGTGGTTCGTGCAGCTGTTGCAGAAGTTGGGTCACGAGGTATGTGTCGGGGACGCGGCGCAAATTCGCGCCAGCTACGTGCGGAAGCAGAAAACGGATCGTCGAGATGCAAAACACATATTGCAGCTTCTGGTGGAAGGAAGGTTTCCACGGATCTGGATACCAGACGCCGAGATGCGGGATCATCGCCAACTGCTGATGCACCGTCACAAACTGGTGCAGATACGTACTCGGGTCAAAAATGAATTGCAACACCTCATGCTGAACCAGGGAATGCAGAAAAAGCAGAAACTGTGGAGCACGGAGGGCCGGGCAGCGCTCGCGTCACTACCGCTGGAGCCATGGACAGATCGGCGCAGGAAAGATTTACTGAACTTACTGGCGATGCTGGATGCTCAACTCGAGAGCCTCAACGATGCAGTGACGCGAGTGGCTAAAGAGTATCCAAGTGTGCATCTGCTGATGAGTCAGCCAGGAGTAGGTGCAGTCACAGCACTTGCCTTTGTGCTGACCCTGGGAGATGTGCATCGCTTTCCACGTGGCAAGCAGGTCGCCAGCTACCTGGGATTGATCCCTCGCGAGCACTCATCCGGAGGAAAGCAGCGGATGAGTGGGATAAGCAAACAAGGCAACCGGCTCTTGCGATTTCTTCTCGTGGAAGCGGCCAACATCGCGGTGCGCTTTGATCCTGAATTGCGAAAAGAATATCTGCACCGCTGCCATCAGAAACACTTCACCGTCGCCAAGGTGGCGACGGCTCGTAAGCTTGCGATACGGATGTACTGGATGCTTCGTACGCAGACACCGTATCCACAGATTCTTTCATCGAGGGTAGCTTGAAATGTATTCTGGTCAGCGCAAGCTAGACCGTCAGGCTGAGTAGGCGCCCTCGCACCCAATAAAGATTGGGTGTTCGAATAAGCAATCATGGTCCCAGTTGTGACCGAATTGATGATTGGTGGAGAACGCTCCACCCAAGATGATTCGACAGAGGAATCCGCTCGGACTCTGGTCTCTAAGCTCTGACTCCGAGCGTTGCTCGAAGCAACGGCAAGGATATCTTTGCCCTTGACAACATCTTCGCCCTTATTGATGAATACATTTCTTACGAAGACTGCCAAACTATCGCCAGCACCTAGGCTCGAATCGTCCCGGCTTCGTTCTGCCCGTTCACCGCGCACCGCTCTTGATCAACGCCTAAAACTATCCGTGACTAACCGTCTAACCAGTGAAAGAGGTTGGAACCCAATGCTGGTGCAGAAACAGATCGGCGTGATGCTAGAGTTTACGTCCATCAGTTCCATTCTTCAGCCCCCCTCCTCTTCCACCTTTAGATCGTGGTAGAGGAGGCGCAATTCTTTCTCGATACTACCCATGCGTTTAGAAATCCAAGCGAGATTTACTGGGGAACGTGTCACCATGCTGATAAGCTGACGGCGTTCGGACTCGCAGAATTCAATCCGCCCTTTAATAGCCGTGATCTTGAATTCGCGCCTCAACGCCGAAGACTCCTTCCCCCGCTTTGGTCACTAGTTGTCGCAATGATCGCGTCCAATGTCTATCACTTGTGGGTTTGATCTCGTCGTTCTCGGCCATGGTGAGCATCTGAATTTTACCGCATACGTCGTTGCGCCCGAATCAACGCCAATCCGGAAGTTACTCAAATTTGGGTTGGGAGGTATTGCCCACATCTATGTAAGTCCAAGTCAAGAGAAAGCACAGGATTTCTGGGCGCGCTCCGGAGGGCGCGCGGTTGAACTGATCAGAATCTACCGTTACGCAAAAAGCGCCTCTCGGCCGATGATTCCTGCTTCAAGCAGAACCACACATCCATTTGCTGTCTAAGACTCCGAAGAGTCCGCACAGAAGATTGAGTTTGTGTTCTCTGCCAGCCCCGAAACAATTCGACGTGAGCCTCCGGAGTGTGACCTCCATCGCACAGTGGGCAATCGGCGGGGCCTGGCAGTCTGCGCATCGGAACGATCCTGTGTTTTTATTCCTGGGCAGGTTTTTACGCTGCCCGCGTGCCTCCGAAATCCTCGGCAGGCACAAAGTCCTGTTTTCTGCGTTCGACTGCAACCAACCAGGCCACCATCTTCCGGGCTACGGCCAGTGTGGCGCGGTTGCGATTGCCTCTCTGTTTTTCCTTTTCGTAGATCAAGGCCAGCTCATGGCTCTGTCTCGGTGCAAGCTTGGCAGCTTCAATCAGCACTTGCTGAATATACTTGTTGCGCTGCTTGGAAATGGGCGTGCGCATGACCTTGTCAGCCGAACTCTTCTCCGCTCCGCACAGTCCGCAATAACTGATGGCCTGTTTGATCGATTGGAAGCGTGCGACATCCCCGATCTCCAGTGCCCAGGTCAGCGCGGTAATCGGACCAACTCCTGGAACTGTCCTCAACCGGTCCAGTCGCTCCGCCAGCAACGGGTCGCGCTCCAGAGAACTGACCAGCGCGTAGTCCAGCTTCTGCGACCGAGTGATCGTCTCCCGGCTCAGCTTCAACAGCGGTCTGACAGAGTCGATCTCTTCGTTGCTCAACATCAACTCGGTGAAGTAGCCCACCTTGTGCAGTCGCTGTTTGTTGTAGCTCACACCAGTCTCCATCAACAGGCCCGAGATCCGGTTCTTCATCTGAACCATCTGCTTCACCAGCAGTCCACGATAGCGAAGCGTTCGTCGCCGGTCACGGATCTCGGTCGAAGTCATATAGCACTCCGGAAGAAAATCACATCGAAGGCAGTCGGCTATCTTGCTGGCATCGATCTTGTCGTTCTTCCTCTTCGCCGCGGCAATAGCGCGCAACATCAGTGGATGCGCAACCTTCACTTTTTCGGCATGCGGAAGCAGGTGATCGTAGATCCAACCAGTGAAGATCGTCGCTTCCATCGCCATCATCCGGGGTTGGGGAAGGGTCTTCATCCAGGCATCAAGTTCGCGTCGCGTCGATCCGATCTTGCCTTCCTGATGGATCTTGCCGGCAGCGTCCTTCACGCAATAACTGATCGTCTTCTTGTGAACGTCAAGTCCGATGTAATACATAATCTCTCTGAGGAGCCTCCGTGGGTAGTTCTCTGAATCAGCCTCACAGCTGAGTTCAGCCTTTGCAACACCCCCGTGCTCCTCAATGACTTAGCATTCAAACAATACGACGGCAAGAGTTTTCGAAGACTCTAGCGCGTTTCCAAGGCACCTATGCCGATTCTTCCAGCTCGGTTTCTTCTGGTGCATCGGTCGGACTTGCGAACTCTATTCGATAGCCATCAGGATCAGTAAGCGGTACCACCCATAAACCGTTTCCTACGGAGGGTGGGTTTCTGGTCTGAACGCCTCGCGATCTGAACTCGCGATAAAGGGCGATGGCGTCTTCGCACATGAAGCTCACCGAAGCACCGGCCCCAAGCCTTTCCTTTGGATGACCTTCCGGCAAAAACTCCTGGAGCATGATCGCGGCATCTCCAAGTTCAAGCCAGCACCAGCGAATCTTGCCGCCAGCTGGATATTCCTCATCACGATCCGGAATCCAATGGTGCTTGATTGCAAATCCGAGCCCATCAACATAGAACCTCAGAGAAGATTCCATGTCCGTTACGCCGAAGAATGGTACTGCCTGTTTTACATTCGCCCGCGTGCTGGTTGCTTCAATAGTGGAATCCATGATGGATAAAGGATAATGCGGTATCCGGCGTAACTGCACCACAATTTGAAACGACAAGTGACTAATACCGAGAAATGAGCGGATCCGTTTTGCACATCGTAATGCTCATCGTCCTGGCGCTTATTGTTTGGTTCATTTTTCAGGAGTTTCGCAGGCATTGACATCTCCCTCTCTCGCAACTCCACACCAAGGGCTATTGCTGCGTTAACTCCCCATCTAACGAAGTGAGCCAGGTTCTTTTCGGAAGGCCTCGAGATCTTGGCGCAGTCGTTGAAGCTCTTCGGTTATTTCTATGCGGCTGTCTTCAGCTGCAATTCTGGGCAATTCGGCCGCAATGCCAAAACAACCAAAAGCTCGGATGAAGGAGAGCCTCTGTCTTTGCGTCAGTCGACATTGTCGCCCACAAAATTCTGAACACTTTGCGATTTCCAGATGCGGATCCGCCAGCACGCGCAAGTCATCGCGCCAATTCTACTCAATTGCGCGAACGACCCTGCAGGGATTTCCGACCGCAAGCACGTCATCCGGAAGACTTCGAGAGACGACGCTTCCGGCACCTACCACCGTGCGCGATCCAATGATGACACCCGGAAGAATAATTGCTCCCGAACCCACCCACACGTCAGTCCCAATCGTAACGGGCGCACCATACTCCTGCTGGCGCCGAAGAGCAGCGTTGAGCGGGTGCCGCGGAGTCAGGATCTGGACGCCGGAACCAAATTGGCTGTAGTCCCCGATGGTGATCTTACAAACGTCGAGCACAGTGCAGTTGAAATTGAAAAACACCCGCTCGCCAAGCTCGATGTTTGAACCATAATCGCAAAAGAACGGTGGCTGCAGCGAGACCGAATCACCACCCTTACCGAATATCTTCAGGAGCAACTCCCGCCTCAGCTCCCGCTCTCCTTCGCGGGTGGCATTTAATATCTGGCACAGATCACGAACGCGGTCACGCTCCTCCACGAGTTCGGGATGAAGTGCGTCGTACAATTTTCCGGCAAGCATTTTGTCACGCTCAGTGCTCATTCGTGTGCTCCTTAGGGCCTTCTCCAGAGAGCTAAAGTTCTCGTAATGTTGTTTCGATGTGTTCTGTGGCTAGGATACCTGTCTTTATTAGGTCGCACTGCACATGACGAGAGCCTGCATGGTTGACGCTCTCGATCATTGCCTGCAGCTGTCGTCGCTCTGAGAACAAATATGCAAAGACCAAAAGAGCAATCGAAGACGTCAGGTGCCGGGAGCCTACGAGTTCGAGTGATTGACCGGCTCCCGGTTCGATTCATAGCCGATATCTGTCCATCGGGATGGGCATACAGGTTTCAGTAACTTCGGCATGGGCAGTTCCTTGGCCAGGTCCAATTCCAACAGTGAAAGACCAGCCAGTCCCATGCGCGTATCAAGGGTACTCCCGCGAAAATGCACGCTAAGGTTCTGGGAGACACGTTCGGGTACCGCCTGCGAGTTGGCAATTTGTTCGACTTCAATGGCTCGGTAATAATGCAACCACAAAATCCAAGGCCCCATTTTCCTAATTGCCATATACATTGGTTCATCGCGTGATCATGCAATGCGAGACCACTCTCGCCGTTATATCGGCGGTTTGGTTCAAACGATCATCTCTCAAACAGACTTCGGATTCCCAGCTCGGTGAACTGAAGACCCTCGAAGCCGAAGATTTGCGTCAGACCGGAGCCTACTTTGGTATTTGTAGTCGCTGAATCAAGCGGGCGAACCGCGGATCGGACCGGAGAGGATCCATCATCGGATCCGCAAGCAGATAGCTAATGCCATCTCGCCGATCATAGGCTTTCTCCAGCCATTGGAAAGCTTCGTCCTTCTCACCGAGTGCGCTATAGATGGAAGCGATCAAGTAAGGCGAGACGTAGCTGAACTGAGACTTCTGTTTAAGCGAATTCAGAATTGTTCGCGCCTCTATTTTTTTACCCGAAAAGGCATACGCGCACCCCAGGTCGCAAACTATAAGTGGGGTTGTTCCCAATTCATTTGCCCGCTGCAGTTCTAACGTGGCCTGCGGGTATAGCCGCTTCGCTAAGTATGCCTGGCCAAGACACCAGTGTCCCATCGAGAAATTAGGATCTAACACCAGGGTCTGTTTGCATTGTTGGATTGCTTCATCGTAGTGGTGAGCCTCTCGATACATCCGCCCAAGCGCATTCATTAGTGGTAGGGAAAGGGGATCAAGCTCTCGTGCAATCTTAAGTTCTGAGATAGCACTTTCACCTCTACCAAGGCTGGTGAAATATTCACCGTACCAGTGATGTGCGATCGCAGAGCTCGGATCGAGTGCTATTGCGTGCTGGAAGTCGAGCTCGGCTTCAGCCCAATTGAATTCGTAGTTGTAGGCAGCGGTCGCGCGTGTGGAGTATGCCTCCGAGAGTGTGTCGTCAAGCTCCAGTGACTTGGCGGCAAATTCGATAGCCAATGGGTAGGATTTGTCTGGCGGCAGCAGTTCATAGTTACCCAGCAAAACGTACGTCGTTGCGAGCCCGGCATACGCTTGCGCATACTTCGGTTCACGTTGAATTGCCTGCTGAAAATAGTTGACCGCTGTTTTCATTGCTTCCGCGGTTCGCTTGTCCATCAAATAGCGGCCTCGGAGGTAGTCTTCATGGGCCTTCGGATCCAGACGGCGAGCGGGACTGATGCGGGCAAGCTCTGCCGGCGTCACTCGCGCCCGGATCGCGCTGGCGATGGACCGAGCGATGTCGCCTTGCAAAGCCACAACATCGCGAAGGTCACGGTCGTAAGCCTCTGCCCATATGTGCGCGTCCTCAGCGGTATCGATGAGTTGGGCAGTAACTCGCACGCGGTCATTCGAGCGAAGCACTTCTCCTTCTACCACTGCATCGACATGCAGTTCGCGGGCAATTTGCGCCAGCGGCTTGCGGACACCCTTGTAGCGCATGACCGAAGTCCGTGAAATCACGCGGATGGAGGAAATCTTCCCGAGTTCTGTGATCAACTCGGCGGTCATTCCATCTGCAAAGTATTCCTGTTCACTATCTTGGGACAGGTTCTCAAGCGGCAGCACAGCAAGCGAGTGAATGCGGGGTGTCCTCGATGTCTGCCGAATAGACTTGCGGAATCCTGCTCCGTAGATTGCAGCTAAGATTCCGATGATGAAAATGAGAACACCGATGACGATTGCGACTTGCCGCGATCGGGATGGTACAGGAACGTCGGCCGTAGGCGCTGCATTTGCCTGGCTGCCCGTCTCATATTGATCCTCGAGCGTCGGGCCGCGAACCTCCGGATGGCCTCGCTTTTCGTACTCGGCGATGACCATTTCGTGTTCCAGGTCGCCCGGCTGCTCGTCGGAAGAGTCCACATTCGCTGCAGCTTGCGATTTGCGGGATTTCCACCAGGCGTCCAGTTCGTCGGAGTAGGCGTACACCGTACTACGCTTCTCATGAAGCAGCCGATGAACAGGCAGTCCTTCGCTCTCTTCCCATCGGCGGACCGTTTTTTCGCTGCGATTGAGATAGGAGGCAATTTCCTTCCACAATTCCAATCGCCTGCGGGGTACCTCACCGGGCGAAGGCGGGTGAAACAAGCTAGATCGGGATTCCTCATCGTTGGCCATATCAACATTCCCGAACAGGACGGAAGTATACACGCCAGTCGGTCAATAGCGGTCGAATGCGACGTGACCACTCTTGTCCGTTGCCTGGCACTTCTCTGGGAGTTAGAAGCAGCATCCAGAGGGAAAGTTTATGCCATCAACCAGCGCAAAGATGTCTCAACAACAATCAGTGACGAAATGGCCTCGATACACATGTAAAGCTACGTGTGTGCTGGCAGGACTCGCCGTTGCGGTAATGATTCCCCTATGTACTTGGGCAGAGAACGAGCATTCGAAACAAGATTATGAGACGTTCACCGTGGATGTCGCGGAAAGCACAGTGAACTACAAGCAAAATAATGTGGATCCGTCGGAAGGGCAGGATGTGTTCTCTCCGGGCGACACTGTCATTCTGCAGGGAACCATTTACCCGGCCGGTACGCTTCCGCGCGGCCAGGCTAACAACGATCCCAATGCCCCTGGAGGGATCGGCAAATATCGAGCGCGGGGAGTTTTCACTGTGGACTTCGCGAACTTTGAAAAGGCGGTCAATGGTCTCCCGGGTGCGAATCCAGAGGCAGGTCTCGTGACGGAGATCTATTCCTTTCATGAAGATGGGCCAAGCATCATGACCGACGGGATCTGGCCGAATGCGAACTTCTCTGCGCGTCGGATCGTGCTCGGCGGAACGGGACAATTCCGGGACATCGTTGGCGAAATCAAGGAAGAAAACATCGGAGAAAACAGCACTGGTTTCTGTAATTTACGCATAACCTTCCTCGTCAAGAGGCATAACCGATAAAGCACCTTGGAGTTCCAAATGACATAAGGAGAGATATATGAGAACAAGACTTATCAATGAAAGGCTGGTCAATCTAGCCTTGATAACGCTGTCAATCCTAGTTGCTCCGATTGCGAAAGCAGAATGCGGGGCCGCGGCACATAACGGCAGTAGTTTGTCTGCGGAACTAAGGAGCCTTCCAGAACCGGCCACAGAGGGGGAAGACTTCTCAGACCAGCATGGTTCACCCACGGCACAAGATGATGAAAGGGTCGATTCGAGGGCTACTGTTCTCGGTCTCTGGAAGAAGGTCTATTTCTCTGGAGGGACGTTGGCTGATATAGGTTTCGCACAGTTCAGTGCCGGTGGTACAGAGCTCTTGAACGATGTTGGCGCCTTTAACGCGGGCACCAATTTTTGCGTAGGTGCGTGGAAAAAAGCTGGGCCTCGGAGCTACGACCTTGTGCATACGTTCTTTATTTTCGACGGAATGAATGCAATTTGCGTTTCCATTGAAAAATCCCATATTACCGTTAGCAGGGACGGGAACAGATTCAGGGGAACCTGGACTCAGGATAACTATGAGCTATCTGGCAAACTCATTCCGGAGTCCCATTTTGATGGCACAATAACGGGCACGCGAATCGTACCGGGACAAGAATATCCCTTCCCTTTGCCGCTCTGAATTTGCGCGAGCGGCTTGCGGACGCCCTTGTAGCACATAACAGAGGTCCATGAGATCACGCGTATGGAGAAGATCTTCCCGAGTTCGTGATCAACTCGGCGGTCATTCCGTCTGCAAAGTATTTCTGTTCACGATCTCCAATTTTCAAGCGGCAGCACAGCAAGCGAGTGGATGTGGGTCGGGCTCGATGTCTGCCGCATTGACTTGCGGAAGCCCGCTCCGTAGATTGCAGCTAAGATTCCGCCGATGGAAATGAGAAAACTGACGACGAGTGCGACCTGCGGCGGTCGGGATGGCACAGGAACGTCGGCCCTAGGCTCTGCGCCTGCCTGGCTGCGTCTCATATTGATCGTCGAGCGTTCGGGCCTCAACTGGATGGCGTTCGGGCCTCAACTGGATGGCGTTCGGCGATCACCATTTCCTGTTCCAGGTTATGCGCTTGGTCGGGATTCCCATCAGTGCTGCAATTTCGTCGAGGTAAATTCGTAAACAGACCCACTTTTGGTGATGCCGATAAACCGGCATTCCCTCCCGCGCCTCTCAGCGACCGACTCTCTTTTCGCTGCGATTAGACCAAGACGCGATTTCCTTACAAGAGTCCAGCGGTCTAGCGGACGTGCTCGCCCACCGCGTCCGCAAATTTCGGGTTCGGAGAAGGTCGTTCGCTGTTGGCCATAACTCCAGCTGTAAATCAGGACCGAGCAGCATCGCTGCGTGCCAGCTTTATCAGCGGTCATCAACGGTCAAACGTTCGAAGACCACTGTTGTCGGTTGCTGACTGCGGAGTTGTCAAATTACAAACGCCCTCACCAATGCGGCTTGATTTCCGCGCGTGGAGGTCGACATGAATCAGCTATCCCTGAGGGCTCAGATTGAGTTGATCGGCTGTTTAAGTCTCGCCACTATGACGGTTCCAATTCTCCCGGCGGCCTCGCACTGCCCGGGAAATATCACTGGTGTAACTCCGCGTTTCGTTCAAGGCGCTCTAATTGTTATTCCCGTCAAGATCAACGAAACTGGCCCCTACGATTTCGTGGTGGATACTGGAAATCAGCTTACGGTTATAGACCCATCGCTTGCCTTGGAACTCGACCTCAAGCCTCAAGGAACTATCGGGGTAATTTCCATCGCCAGTTACGCTCAGGCATCTCT
The DNA here is from genome assembly GCA_963797255.1 of uncultured Acidobacteriaceae bacterium. Classification (GTDB taxonomy): domain Bacteria; phylum Acidobacteriota; class Terriglobia; order Terriglobales; family Acidobacteriaceae; genus JANXZS01. The sequence continues at coordinate 20,469 of CAWCOV010000026.1, read as the reverse complement.
AACCATTCTGGAAAGCTTGGATGCAGTCTCCCATGTGGTCGATAAGCCGCTCGCTATAGTTCAAGACCTGGGAGAGATCAAAGCGGCCGATGCCCGCATTCGAGGGATTCTAGGAGAGAATTTTCTGGCACACTTCGACCTGCTCATCGATTACTTTCACCGAATACTTTGTCTCGACGAGACAACGGCATTGCGCGAAAGGGTACATGGCGAACATATTCCGCTGGTTACCGCGAAACATCCTGAGAATGAATTGCCATTTGCGGAACGCCTCGTCGTCCCGGTTCATCTTTCGGACTCTGGGAATCGAGAAATTCTGCTGCAACTGGATTCTGGCAGCGACGGGCCAGTTCTTTACTCAGGCAACAAGGAGCGGGAACTCAAAATACTGGACCAAGCCACTCGACAGGAAGCCAATGTGAGTAAATTGCGACAGGCCTATGCCGTCTTGCCAGTACAGGATATGCGGATTGGTTCGTTTACCCTTGGCCGCATCTCGTTCGTGACGCCAGTTAATCCCGGGAAGAATATTCCGAATCGCGAAGAAGATGGCTTGTTGCCAACCCTACTTTTTCACCGTGTCTTCATCAGCGGTCCCGATCACTTCGTTGTCTTTGATCCACGGTGAAGGAATATCTGATTCTGCCTAAGACACGAACTACCTTCGCCACTCATCACCTTGCCATTGCAAGAGTTTTCTGGCGTTGCCTTTGATCATCGCGCTGGTCCCGTCCACCTACGGCGACTCGGAAGAGTCGGGCAACTTGTTAGTTAGCCGGGGTGAAAAGAACGGATCTGCTAGTGAAAGTTATCGACGAGCATGATGTCGCTGTTTACATCAACTTCTTGTGAATAGAGAATCCAGCGGCCGTCGGGAGAGACCGAGAAGCCGCCAGTAAAATCATTGTCCACGTCAAAGATTGTGCGAATTTGTCTGGTGGCGAAATCAAAATAGCTGAGAGATCTGGGCGCCTTGGCAGGAACAAAATAGATACCTGTTTTGGAGAGCGTCCAACGATTGTAGAAGCTCACGCGAGGCAATCCGTCCACTTCTGATTCGGTACTGGGATGGCCCGATAGGACCTTTTTCATCAACGTCGAATTGTCTGTGTGGCTTGCAAAATTTACTGTCTTACCATCAAAAGACTCCTGCGGACTGAACCCATCGATATCGTTGGATATTGCAATGGCATCACCGCCGGAGGCGGGACAACGATAGATTCCTGTTTTGCCAGCTTCTTCGGATCTGAAATAGATCCATTTTCCATCGCGGGACCAGTGAGGCACAGTTACACCGGAAAGATTTGTGATCAGTTTTCTTGGCTTCAGTTCGGCCACGTCCGCGATATATATTTCCCAGCGGTCTTGGGGAAGCGAGTCAAACGCTATCCTGCCTCCGTCCGGCGACCATTGCGGACTCCCACTCGAATAATTAGGGTTCGAGATCTGCACCAGGTTGCTGCCATCTTCACTGCTATCCAGACTCCCTGTCGGCCCGATCGTGTAGACACGAAGGCAATGCGTTTTCCATCTGGAGAGTATTGGGCGTCGAACTGTGCCCGCGAGGACGGGACGAGTTCGACGGGCGGAGATTCCGGGTGAGCCATGTCCCTTCGCCAGATGTTCCGGTGAGTGGTGTAGGAGCTGAAGGCAAGCTTGTCTCCTCGGGGAGAAACAGCCGGCAGGCGGACTCGGGCGCGTTCAATTAAAAAACAACGCATGATCCTCGCCGATATTGCGAGGAAATGTCCTCTGTCCTGCCAATCGATGGCCTTGGATTTTGCCAGGCGAATGAAAGCTTCGTTGACCAGCGCAGTTGGCTGAAGCGTGTTTCCGGCGGGCTCCCTGCGAAAGCAGCGTTCGGCAATCTTATGCTAATCCGGCGTCAGAAGTTCGAAAAGTCTGGCTTCGACCTCGGCGTCACCAGTCCGCCATCGCCGTAACAGCTGCGTGACTTCACCGCAGTCGGATTCCATAGCGGCCTCCGTCAGAGTCGTCGAAATGGCTCCGCAAGGTGACGCGTTCCTTTCGCTGTTGTAGCCTGCGACGATCTCCTCATACTTGAGCTTGTAGTTCATGTGGGGAGCGTTTCGCGCGAGCGTGTCAGCGAGGTTCTGCTCCACAATGTCAAGCGGTAAGCCAGTGTCTGGGAAGAGTGCTCCGTTCAAGCACTCTTACAAACCACACCAATTCACTCCTATTAGTGTTGCCGACGATACACGAATCTAATGCCTGCTTCTCTCTGGCTCTCTCCACCTAACTAAGAATACGGACAACGAAGACAAACTGAAAAGGGGCTGGTCTGAGAAGAAACTGCCTGAGATTGCTGCGAGCAATAAAGACTTTCTCACCGAAAGTGAGAATATTTGGCACGAAATGTAGCTGGCTCCCGCTTAAGAGAATGAAGGCAGTCAAACGCAGACACTTCTTGAGAAGGAGACAGGCCATGAAACCGATCACAGCAATTGCCCTATTAACGATCGCAAGTTTCGTCCCACTAGGCAGTGCATTGGCGGCTGATCAAGCTGTCGAGGCAAAAGTGCCGTTCGACTTCACGGTCGGAAACCAACTTCTTCCCGCTGGTACTTACAGAATCTCTTCCGCATCGCCCGGCATGCTCGAGATTCGGGATAGCAGCGGTCAGCCTTGGGTTAAGACTGCGGCTCTCCAAGCCCACAGCGATGTCATAGGCCGCGGCGATCTGGTATTCGATCGCTATGGTGACAAATATTTTCTCAGTGAAATTATTTGTCCATCAGCGGCAATTAGTGCACACATTCCAGCTTCCAAGCTGGAGAAGCAGGCACGCACCCACGAAGCCAGCGTCCATTCCAGCGGGCAGACTTTCGTTGCAGTCAAGTAGGCATGTATTGGTCTATCCGCCTATGCTACCCGGAGCGAAGAGTCTTCGGGTGGCATAAAGACTACGAGACCTCCGACTTAGGGATGCGCTCTTCTCGCACATCGTCTAAGCGCGCTTGACTACTTTCGTCTGTCTCTTGTTCGCGAGTTGGTATATGCTCATCCGCACTCGGATGAGGGCGTCGACGGCAGCTTTGCCACGCTCCCTCACGCAGTAAGATCGAGTCCCATTTTTACCCAGGCCCAGCTTTCATCTAATTTCTTTCTTAGGCTCCAGCAGTTATCCGGGAAGTCGGCAATCTGCTCTCATCAAGGTAATCGTAGCCTTGGCAATAGCCTTAAAGAATCGGTGCTTTGGGACTGCGGATTATGGCAAGTCAACGACAGATAGTCGAGAAGCTTTTCGAAACCGCGCTTGAGCTTGATCCTGCGAGTCGGTCAGCCTATCTGTCTGAAGTGTGTGGCAGCGACGCCGATCTAAGACAAAGCGTTGAAGACCTCTTGGCTGCGGATGCTCGCGCTGCAGACTTTCTCCAGAATCCTCTCTTTGGTGTTCATCCATTACTCAACGTTTTCGACAAGGAACTCATTGGACCGCGCACCGTCGCCGACTCCACAACTTCCCCGGGTAGAAATGAAGTCCGTTCTGCCAGTGCAGTTGCGGGGCGCCTAGAGCCCGGGCGCATCCTGAACAATCGGTTCGAGGTTGTTCGCTTTATTGCAAAGGGGGGCATGGGCGAAGTCTATGAAGTAGAGGACCGACATCTGCAAGGTATCCACGTCGCCTTGAAGACAATTCTTCCCCACATAGCGGATGAGCCAACTTTGCAACAGCGTTTTCAGAGAGAAGTGATAACTGCCCGGGAAGTTACACATCCAAATCTTTGCCCGATCTATGACATCTTTCGATGTGAGCAGCCGCCTGACAGCTTCCTGTTCTTGACCATGAAGCTGCTTTCAGGTGAGACGCTGGCGGCCCGAATGCACCGCCCAATGCCGATACCAGGCGAAGAAGCGCTGGCGATACTCAAACAGTTGGCCTCTGGTTTGGCAGCCATCCATGCAGCCGGCATCGTTCATCGGGATATCAAGCCGACCAATATTATGCTTGACGGCATTGGTCGGGATGTCCGGCTATACATCACCGACTTTGGACTTGCTCGGGCATATGCGAACGAAGTAACGCTCTCAGGTCAGGGAATGGTAGCAGGAACGCCCCACTACATTGCCCCAGAATTACTCCTGGGGCAGCCTCCTTCCCAAGCGAGCGATCTCTTCGCCTTCGGCGTCGTAATGCACGAAGTCTTCACCAGCAAAAGGCCAACTGTGGCACCCGACGGCCTGTCCGTTGGAGTGAGTCCCGACTTATGTACTTCAAGGGTGCCACCGTTTTGCGCCCGGCTTGTAACAGAGTGTCTCAACCTGGATCCTGCGCGACGGAGTAAGGCTTTCGAGATTGCACTGGACCAGATAGGCCAGGGAGGCGCACGTGGTGGTTCGACATACCACGCGAGCAGATTATGGACGCGACGTCGATTTGCGGGTGCGGCGACGGCAGCGGCTGTCTTCACTATCGCTAGTGGTGCATGGTGGAAATGGGAGGAAATGGAAAACGTGTTGCACCCGTTACCCCGGAAGCGCTTTGTGGCTTTGCTGAACTGGCCGAAGACCTCTGATATACAACTCACGCCAATGCTGACGGGAGTCGTCAATGCGATTCAGAGAGAACTTATTCGTGCCGAGGCATTTGACCACGACTTCTTTGTAACCACGCCTGATGATATTGACGTGGACGTAGCGCGAGCTACTCATCTGAAAGAGATTTGTGATCCTCTGGGCGCCAACCTGGTGCTTGCTGCATCGGCTCTTCCTGGACCGAAGCATTTTCAGCTCAATCTGCGCTTGATGGACCCATCCTCCAATCAAACTATCCGGGAAAGAGAGTTGACTTGTGACCGTGCTGACATCACGTCTCTGCCCGGCAAAGCGGTCCATGCTGCGGGCTTATTGCTTCAGGTAAGCCGCTATTTGAAGAAGAGTCAGCGATTAGAGCCGGGAACTCAGTCCCTTGCCGCCTTCACAGCCTACCAGGCAGCCGAAGAGCTATGAAGCAGACAAACGACAGTGGAATCGAAGCAGCTATTGTGAAATACAAACAGGCAGTGGAATTAGATCCGAGTTACACAATCGCTTTCGCGGAGCTAGCCAACGCGTACGGCCGTCTCTATGAGATTCGGCGAGATCCCGCCGCTCTTGATCTTGCCCGGGCAAATTGCAAGACTGCACTCGCATTGAATCCAGATCTTGTCGATGGCCATCTCGCACTTGCGATGGTATTGCAGGAGACGGGAAAAGAGCAGGGCGCATTGGATGAGTTTACGAAGGCACTTGCGCTCGATCCTGGAAATCCCAGAGCCCTCTTGTGGCAGGCATTGCTTTACACGCGATTGAATCGCTGGACGGATACTGAACGGACGTATAACAGACTCCTGGAGAAGCGACCCAACTACTGGGTGGCCTACAACAACCTTGGCTATGCATTACATTGTCAGGGAAAGTATCAGGCGGCGGTCAACTCCTACCGTACTGCTAGCCTCGCTGCACCCGGGAGTGCACAGGCCTTTAGCAACCTTGGCGCGGAGTCTCTGCAGATCGGCAAGTTTGTCGACGCGAGCGAGTACCTGAAGAAAAGCCTCGCACTGGATCCGAACTTTCATGAAGCGAATCGCGAACACCTCCCTGATGCTGCGTTATCAGGGCAAATACGAAGAGGCGCTGCCGTTTGCGCTAAAAGCTGTGAGTCTGAACCCGGCTTTCGATACTAATTGGCTGGAGTTAGCCGACTGTTACTCCTCCCTGCACGGTCGCCAAAAAGAGGCTAAAAACGCCTATCTGAAGGCCTCAGAGGAGGCCGAGCGGCATCTCCAGATAGATGCAGCAAATGGTCCTAACTGGATGTTGCTAGCTCTCTACCGAGTGAAGTCAGGTAGCCCCCAGGATGCTCCTGCACTCATTGAAAAAGCAGAGTCATTGGGAGCAAACGACATCGATTCGCAGATTTATAAGGCACGGATATTGGAGAACCTGGGGAGGCGCGACGAAGCGCTTGCCATATTGTCGGCATGCTTCCAGAGAGGTGCCACCGACCTGCAGGTTCAGCCGCTACCAGACCTAAAATCACTTCGAGCGGATCCCCGGTACGGGGAGTTAGTACAGACTAAGTCTGCCAAAAGCAAAGCGAATTAGACATTGGAGCCAAGAAAGCCTCGAGGAGGAGTTATGCGTGTAGCATCGCGGCGGAAGTCAGTTGATGATACCTCCATGATTGAGCCTCACAGTATATGGAGGCGGGCCAAATGAGAGGTGCATTCTAGCTGTGAGAAGCGGATATCTATTAGTTACCTCTGGCGGACGACTCGCGTGAACGCTACTGTGAAAGCGCATCGTCTGGCAAATTCAACCGAGTAACATCTAACCCGAAAGAAAGGATCACAATGGAAACAAAGTAAGGGCCTATATCCAGGCAGAACGCACTCCAATTGAAGTTATAGGAACAAAACCTGCCAGCCCAGTCATCACCGTGCCCGATCCTGATGACACGCCCCCTTATCCCCGTTACAGCCTTTGGCCAAGAGAGGGGGTAGTCCAATTCAGAATCGACGCAATGAGCACTACGACCCCATCGGTTCTCCATAACGTTTATCGGCGCAAATCCGATGGACAGTGGGACGAATCAGACTTTCAGCGAGGAAACAAATCAACGCCGAAACTTCTTCCGCTGAACACAGGGCAATACACCTACAATGTTAGCTATTCGGCCCCGGAACACAAAGGGCCATATGCACTGGTTGTCAGCCCATGCACTTGGTGTAAGGGAGCGTAGAAAGAAATTGTATAAGCGATAGTCAAATGAACTCGTGATGGGAAGAGCTGGGTGGTATCGAGTTGAATGATTCGGTGAGGTGGTTGATCGGTTTCTCGAACTGAACGACCTCGTTGTGTTTTGGCAACTATCTGGGATCCTAGTATGGAACTTGCGATAGGACTCGGACCGGAAAGCTGCGGAAGTGCGAGTCCTATCATCAATTAATATTCGCCAACCACACCCACATAAATCTTCAGCACAAGGGAGCGGGATACTCCCGCTTGCCGTCAGACTACTTACCGGACCGAATTTTCGGGCTGCTTCTGCTTTGCCGACTAATCAGGACTAATCCTGCCAAAAGATGCGGTCAAATCTCCGGTCGAACCCGAAGCGGGTGATCTATCGCTGCTTGCTTGAGGATCAGAAAACGATCAGAGTAGGGGATGAGTACTCTCCAGAAAAGCGAGTCGTCAATGAACCATCGAAAGTCATCTTGAGAATATCTGGATCGGACTGCGCGGGTTCGAAAAAGGTAATCTGCCGCATGATGAGTGAGCCGGATCTGCATCTTCTGAGGTGCTGGGTCCTAAGTTGGCGGGGTCGAATATTCGCGATGCACTCCATCTCCGCTAAGACCGGGCTGATCACGCGTATTGGACGGATGATACACAGTCGGTTGAGGCGTGGGAGTGAGGTTTAAGCTCTCAGGGTGCGGGAGAAAACCATTCAAGTGATCCTGCGACACTCGAACGTAGCGACCACCAGCGGCACCCTCAAGACTGCACCAGCGGCTGCCGTAGCCGCCGAAGCAGAAGCTCAACATGGTCGTTTAGGAATTGGGCAACGGTTGGACGATAGAGCCAAATGCAGTCGAAGCCAAACGTGCGATAAACTGAACACGTAACGTCCGTTACACCGAAGTGGCCCCGTAGCTCAGGTGGATAGAGCAACGGTTTCCTAAACCGCCCGTCGGGAGTTCGAATCTCTCCGGGGTCACCAACTCCAATTGTTCAAATGGATAAGGGCCGATGTAGGTCAACAAGATTGAGGGTGCCACCTATGATGCCGATTTGTTCCTGATTTGTTAATCGATCAAAGTATCAGGATTTCCGCAATGCTGGAGCGTTTGCGGGAAGTGATCCAGAGAATTGGCTCAATGAGTGCATCGTCCTGATATCGACATTCCACCATCCATTTGTGGATTGACGCCAGGTGGTTGGACATCCGGGATCTACTGAGTATTAACTTCCGGATAGGCGGTCACTCGCCAGGAACCGGAATTCAGCCTTTTGTTGGCTCGACGGGTGCATTGACGATTTCGCACAAGCGGACCGCCCAACTACACTTTCCCCGTGACGAGAGAACGTTGGGCTCAGATAGGAATCACGACTCAATTCCTTATCGTCGTGAGGACGCTAGGTGAGATCTTCCGGCTTAAGCATGTCCATGCCACGGATTTCCCGACCGCGGCCGCGATGGTATATGCGGGTGGCGGTTTGATAGCTGCTTGCTCTTGCTGGGCGGGCGTGACCTTGTACTTCCTCCGACGCTACACGCTATCCGCCTGGATCGCGCTAAGCGCCGTGGTCATTCTGCTTGCGTACAAAATTATTATGATCGGTTGGTAACGGCAACTCACTTCGACGGGTGAGCCGATGGTGAGCAGACCGCCTTGATCAACAGGTGCTAGGGCGATTGAATCGCTCAACTGGCGTTGTTCCCTTCGAAAGCGGATCTCAATTGAATTTGACATCGAGTTGGAGTTCGAGTTAATAAGACGCATACCAGCGATTTCCGCTGAATAATTTCAAGTAGACCTTTCGACGGAGTGCAACGCGAATCCACCCACTTGATCAAAGCAGGCTAACTATCATTCACGGCGATGGTACGAAGGATCAAGTTCATCATGCCGGGTCCGGCAGATGCGACCCACTAAGGTAGGCCGACGAAAGATTCGAAACAAATGCGAATATTTCCAACATCAAAGAGGTAAGCCAAGGAGTTTTGCACTTGCCTGGATGCTTATTTCGCTTGCCGCCGGAGGTTCTGGGCATCTCTGCGCTGCGCCGTTCTGCGCTAGAGAACATCGTACCCATGCTATCCGATCACGCCTTCCCACAATCTTTATATGTCGATTTCGCCGGCTACGAAAAGACTCTGGCGCAGAAGGTCCTCCGAGCTTCGGCTTGTGACTAAATCCCTTCCTCGGCGGTCCCACGGGATGGATTGATCACTGGTGCTCTGTCACACCAACCGGGCTCAAAATGGTTTTTGTGGGCTCACCGGCGTACTCTCGGAACTGTTCCTCGCCAATGTGCGCAATGTAGCCATCCGGGCGAATCAGGATACCTGCTCCCTCTGCGGTGACAATGTAAGTTGCATGGGGTCCGCGCATGTGTTCGAAAAGCCTGGAACCGTCAGCGAGCGAGATGTCCGGCATGCGATCTCCGGGCTGCAAATTCGCTAGGGCATGACCCGAAGACAGGTGGCTGTTCCGATAGTGCAACCCAAGCTGATCGGTTATAGCTCCGCGCTTCACCGAGCGCTTCTGATGCAGGCGCTTGCTCAAACCAAGAACAGCGGCTGCAACAGGCAAGCGCTCGGATTCGTAGGTGTCAAGCAGCGATTCGGGCCCACCGCGCATGACGTGTGCGAGCTTCCAGCTAAGGTTATAAGCATCCTGAACACCAGTGTTCAGGCCTTGTCCTCCTGCCGGCGGGTGCACATGCGCTGCGTCGCCTGCGAGAAACACGCGTCCGACCCGATAGCGATTCACCATCCGAACGGCAGGTCTGTAGATCGATTGCCAAGCAACGCGCCCTACGCGATGTCCCGTCGATCGATGAACGACAGACTCAACATCAGTTCCCACGGCTTCCGCCTTCGCGGTCAGTTGAAACAAGGAAGTCTTCGGCAAAGGACAAAGCCCAATCGCGCCGCCCGTGGACAAAGGCCAGATATGCCAGTCCTGGCGGCTCAGCCCACCGACTTCCACATCAGCCACAAGCAACGATTTCTCTCCTATCGTTTCGCCTTCCAGCGCCAAACCGAGAGCCTTCCGCACGGTGCTGTGACCGCCATCGCACCCAACCAGAAAATGGGCTGTTTCAGTTTCTCCGTTTGAAAGCAAAGCCTCAACACCACGTTCATCCTGCCGTAAATTGACGAGGGCGGTATCAAACTCCACTTGGCCGCCCAAACCCTGAAAACGCTCGCGCAGGATCGCCTCCGTGCGCGATTGTGGCACCATCCATAGGTTTGGATACGGGGTGCTCACGGTCGGCGGCCTGGAGGAGCCGAGCGAACCTGCGCGGATCGAGAACGGGCCCACGTGAAGGCGGAGCCTTGGATAGAGTCCACCGGCATTGAGAATCGGATCGATGACGCCGAGATCTTCGAAGATTTCAAGCGTGCGCGGCTGGATGCCTTTGCCGCGTGACCCTGTGAAGGGTCTTTCCGCAGCCTCGATCAACCGGCAGTGAATGCCTCGGCGCAGAAGGTCGACACCCATGGTTAATCCCGTCGGCCCGGATCCGACAATCAGCACAGTGTTTTCGTACATCGTACGAATAGCTATAGTGGTACAACGTACGAATGTCAAGATCGAAAGAAAAACTCAGCCGCCATATCATTGCCGCCGCGGCCCTCGCGATCGCTGACTCTGAAGGATTTCAGGCGCTTTCGATGCGTCGCGTGGCCGAGAAATTAAATGTGGGGACAATGAGCCTCTACTACTACGTCAAGACGAAAGACGACCTTATTGCAGTGATGGATGATGCTCTGATGAGCGAGGTCCTACTGCCGGTGGTGCCCAGGAATTGGAAACGGGCGATCACAGACATTGCAATGCGAACGCACTCAGTCTTTCTTCGTCATCCCTGGGCACTCATATCCATGCAATCGGCTCCTCCAGGGCTCAATGCGATGCGCCATATGGAGCAGTGCCTTGAGGCTCTGGCAAACACCACCATGACCAGCAAGCAGAAGCTCACCCTCCTTGCCATTATTGACGACTTCGTTTTTGGGCATGCCCTCCGCGAAGCAGCCAACGAGAATGCAATCGACATGGAGTTCGCAGCGGCGCAGATTGCTCAAGGCAACTTCCCTCGCACCGCGGAGATCTTTAGCGGGGGGCGGATTGAGACCGGAAAGACTCGTCTTAAGGAAGGGCTGCGTATCCTCCTAAGGGAATACGGTCCGCGCCAGGCTGGCGCTTCATCGAAGCCCAAAAGCATGGGATAGGCTTCAGAGTAGAGAGCTGCCAACCTTTTGCGTAGCCGGCAGTGGTACCGCATAACCGGCGCTGGGAATGACGCGGCCGCTCAGCGAAACCGCCGGAGATCCACTGTCCAGTAAAGAAGTGTGTTGTCAGAACCCAAAGGCGCAACTCGTTCGAGAATCCGCTGTTAAAGAAAACAGCGTCTGAGTTCAACAGGAATTCCGTTCCGCTTGCGTCTGTATTGTATTGAGTCGCCGGAGAAGCAAGCGAACACGTGACCACCCTTCTCTTCCGATCCGGTGCAATCAATTGCAATGAAACAAGCCTCCGCTCATCCCTCGCCAGGACTCGGTAGTTGCCAAATCGGCAAGGCCCTAATGAAAAGCCGGTAACTATCGATATGGTATGCACACCAAACGGCGTCGGCTAGCGCGCTTCGCCCACAAAAAACGCCTTGAAGAGCGTTATCTGGGGGCATTTGCGACTCGGGCGCGGAGGGCAGCACCACGTATTCTGAAAACATGTTCGAACCCGCGTTCTCCGGCGAGCGTCAAGCGGACGGCTCGTTTGTCGCGGATCGGAGCCAGCCAGTTCATCTCAATAAAGCGGGAAAGCAAGGCAGCGCCGACAGCACCTCCAATGTGGTGATGTTGTTCAGTCCAATCCAGGCACCTGTGAGCAAAAGAACGCCTCAGTCTGCGCAGCGAATCGGTATCAATGTCGAGAGTACGCAGGAGGCGTTCGCCTGTGGGCGTCACCGTGAATAGGTTTTTCTGATGGCATAGCGCACCTCTTCTCAGCAGCTCGCTCCGTAGCGCAATCGCCAGCACGCCCGCAAGGTGGTCATAGCAAGTCCGGGCAAAACGCATTTCAGGCATAGCGGAAGTCCCAGATTTCGGAGCGAGTGCCCCTAGCGCCTCGATAGCCACGGCAACATCGACGCCCTTAAGGCGGAAAAGCCGCTGTCGCCCGCTGCGTTCACACACGATCAAGCCGCCCGAGAGAAGCTTCGATAGATGCGAACTCGCAGTCTGCGGAGATACTGCGGCCGCCATCGCCAGTTCCGATGCGGAATGACCGTTGCCGTCAAGCAGAGCCGTGAGCATTTGAATGCGGCCTGCCTCGCCGATCAACCCTGCGACTCGCGTGATTGAAGTGACATCCATATTTCAACGTACATTGAAACATACGAGGACTCAGAGACGCTAGTCTTCTAACTGGAGGACAGACGCATGAAGGATTTGACGATTGTTTTGGACAACCGTCCAGGCACCCTCGCCGAGATGGGCGCCGCCTTGGGTCGAGCCGGCGTAAGCATTGAAGGCGGGGGCGTGTGGGTGGTCAACGGACAAGGAGTTGCACATTTCCTCTTTGAGAATGGCACCGCTGCTCGCAGCGCACTGGAGATCGCAGGCATCCGGGTTCTAGCGGAGCGAGAGGTGCTCGTTCAACGGCTAAAGCAAACTGAGCCGGGGCAGCTCGGCAAGATCTCTCAACGGATGGCCCACGCTGGTATCAACATCGAGGCACTCTACAGCGACCACGATCATCAACTTATTCTTGTGGTCAACGACGTAACCAGGGGACGAGCGATATCTGACGCATGGACACGTGAACAGTACTCGCCCGATCATTAGAAAGGACGCCGAACATGAGGAGCAATCGTGAAACAACACACGTATGAGGTCCGAGTAGACTGGACCGGCAATGATGGTGAAGGCACGAAGACATACAATGGCTACCGACGCGACCATACCATCGCTTGCGAGGGAAAGCCTCACATCCAGGGTTCAAGCGACCCAGGCTTTCGTGGAGATCGCTCCCGTCACAACCCTGAAGAACTATTGGTTGCAAGCCTTTCCTCCTGTCACATGCTTTGGTATCTGCACCTGTGTTCAGTAAACCATGTGACCGTCCTGGACTATAGGGATGCAGCTTCAGGGGTGATGCAGGAAGGCAATGATGGTTCAGGCGAGTTCGTCCAGGTAACGCTGAGACCTACAGTGAGAGTCTCTCCTGGCAGTGAGCGAGCCCGAGCTTCCGCTCTTCACGACGAGGCCCATCGCCTTTGCTTCATTGCAAGATCGGTGAGATTCCCGGTTGAGATCGTTCCAAAAATCATTGAAGCAGCAGGGGAGATACACAATTGAACTGCAAATTGTAGAAATAAGGCTGAGGTCTTTGCCAATGCGCAATTTTGGCCTACGCAAGTCTGCTCGAGTAGGCAAGCGATATGGTCATTTGATGCTTCAAGTGATTGTGATCTGTGAAGTCGTATTTCCAGCAAAGTGACCGCGCAAAATAATGTTGCCCCCGCTAGGAGGGCTGAGAGCATAGCTGATCTGAATCGAACGGCATGAAGGTGTTAACCACTCTAGCAGGGGCCGGAGCATCGGACCTAGTGCCGATTTCGGGAATGCTGTTGGCCTTCCCATTGGGGGGAGTTCATCGCAATCACCCAGGCGCATACCTCTGGGCCGCACTGATCCTAAACTTTGTGGTCGTTTTTCCTTACCCTCTATTTGGATAATTGGAAAAATCCAGAACCACATCCTTCAAACTTGATTCCAGCAAATTCACGTGCTTGGTACCGTTGCATTGCACAGCCTGTAATGTTGAGACTTGATAACTGGGCGGCCTAAAGGAGTACTTCACTTGAAACGCCGCATATCGTGCATCACGACTGAACTGGTGGCCAGGACCCAACCAGATTGCTCGCGATGGATAAACGCTGCCAGCTTGTGCAGGTATGGACAATGGTGAATCGGCCCGTGCCAGGTGGCTCAGTTACCTGCAATTTCGCTTACTGATAAGTAATTTACGGAGGACCGCTTATTCGACCGAGACACCCAACGCCAACCCGCAGAAAAGCGAAACACACATTACGTCAACTTAACTTCTCTGGAGAAGGGCCGAAGGAGCGCACGAATGAATACCGAGCGTGAAAAAATGCTAGCGGGGGAATTGTACGACGCACTTCACCCCGAACTCGTACAGGAGCGTAACCGCGCTCGTGATCTGTGCCAGCTCTTGAATGTCACCCGCGAGCCGGAGCGGGAACTGAGGCGGGAGTTGCTCCTGAAGATATTCGGCAAGGGTGGTGATACAGTCTGGCTGCAGCCACCGTTCTTTTGCGATTATGGGTCAAACATCGCCCTTGGCGAGCGAGTATTTTTCAATTTCAACTGCACCGTGCTGGACGTCTGTGAGATCACCATCGGAGACTACAGCCAGTTTGGTTCCGGCGTCCAAATCCTGACTCCACTTCACCCACTTAACGCTGCTCTGCGCCGGCAACAGGAGTATGGTGCTCCCGTCACAATTGGGTCCGACGTTTGGGTGGGTTCGGGAGCAATTATTCTTCCGGGTGTGGTTATCGGATCGCGCACAGTCGTCGGTGCGGGAAGCGTAGTTTCTCGAAGTCTTCCAGACGACGTGCTCGCGGTGGGAAATCCCTGTCGGGTCGTTCGCGCGATCGAGTAGAGTGGACGCGATGACTTGCCCCTGCTGGCTGATCACCATCGGGATCGCAAAATGTTCAGGAAGTTTGTGGCCGGGAACGTCGGCTGAAGCAACTGACCCTTCGAACCACGGCAGTTCACTGCTCCGGGACGCAATTTGCGGGAGTGAACAGGGGCGAATCAGGCAGCGCACGGCATTCCAACCTGCGTCTTGAACTGAATGAGCCGCACCCCGGAATAGTTCAATGATCGCCTTTATTAAACGCTTGAGAATCCTGTGGACCACGGCTGGTAACCAAGTTTCTCCCCAGTAGCTTGGAACATTTCGCGTATCGGATGAGGTAGCTGCGCGATTTGGGTGGACGAAGGCTCCCGTCTATTCGTCTGCCGGACAACGTATAATCCGTTCCCATGCGGCTCTTGGTACTCGGTGGGACCGGAAGGACAGGCAGTGCGCTGATCGCCCAAGGGTTGGCCCGCGGGCATGAGATCACTGCATTCGCGCGCTCGGCCTTAGACAAGAGGTCGAAGTTGCTTAGTATGGTGGTCGGCAATCCGATGCATGCGAATTCTCTCGCCGCAGCGCTACCCGGCAATGACGTGGTCCTTTCGGCATTGGGCACACGCGGACTCGGGGAAAGTTCTGTTCTTGCAGATAGCGCACGCGCAACCATTCAGGCTATGCGCATCACCGGACTGCGTCGGCTTGTGATCCTCTCTTCGTCTCTCCTGGATTTGAATATTGGGCGATTACCACGGCTCTTAAGAAGCACGATCCTCCGACATCACGTTCACGATCAACTAGAGATGGAAGATCAGGTTACCAAAAGCGATCTTGATTGGACTGTGGTTAGGGCATCGCGATTTCAGAACGGCCCATTCACTGGGCGATACGTAGTGAGCGTCCAATCTCAGCTGACTAAATTCTCCGAAGCGCCCATCAGCCGCGAGGATGTGGCATGCATGATGCTCTCTACGGCGGAAGACGGTGATTGCGTCAAACAGATCATCCGACTTTGCGGAGAGCGCCTTTGACTCTTTACGTCTTGTTTTTATTTCTCGCCATCTACAACGCTGGCTGTATGACAACGTTGCAGCTTCAGCACTATGGGATCTATCCTTCCGTCGGCAAAGAGAATTTCGCGGTCTATATGCGCGCCAACAACCGAGCTGCAACGGTCCCGACGATTCTACCGGCGTTGTCGCTGCTGATTGCCTCAGCGTTACTCGTTGTTTACCATCCGATATTCATGCGGCGTTATGAGGCAGCTGCGGCTTTAGGACTGAACCTTATCGCACTTGGTTCGACAATGGTGTGGCAACGTCGCATTCAAGGCGAGCTGGCCATCAACGGTTACGACGAGGCGAAGGTCCACACTCTAATTACGACAAACTGGATCCGGACAACCGCACATCTGCTGCTTGCCGTGCTTGCCACCTTCATTCTGGTCCGCTTGGTTGCACTGCAGGGCCAATGACCCGATCACATCTTGCAATCGCACTCGTATCGGTATTTTCATCATGTGGGGGCATACTGGGCATATAACCGGCTAAACGGACTTTAGTTGGAAATGGGTCATTTCCGAGTTGCCCACCACCCATCGCCGTCGTAGGACTTCTTTATCTCCTCAAGTTCGTAATGGTTACGATACTTCTCGCTCTACTCCTTGCTCTGGTTCTCGAACCCATCGTTCAGCAGCTAAGCCGGATTTCTATTCCAAGACCAGTGAGTGCATTCATTGCAATCTTCCTGACCGCGGCATTGGCAATCGGTACAGGGTACACACTCTTGGGGCAGGTTAGGCATTTCACTAACGAACTTCCAAGATACTCAGCCAGCATCCATCACATCATCCAGTCCATTCAGAAGCCACTCGCGAAACTTGATCGAGGCACTCGCGCTGTCCTGCCATCTTCGTCTGAAGATAAGCAACCTGTCCCGGTGGTGATCCAAGATGGGAACGTGTTCTCTCATTTGTTAGTAGCTAATGGCGAAGCTTTGCGGGAAAGTCTTCTCGCCTGTGGCTTTATTCCCTTTCTCACGTATTTCATGCTGACGTGGAAAGAGCATACACACGCGGCAACGGTGAAGCTATTCCCGGAAGAAAATCGAGCGGTGGCTCACCGAACACTGGCCAGAATTTCAGCAATGATTCGGAGTTTTCTCGTGGGCAATTTGATAGTTGCTGCGATCGGCGCAGTACTGTGCGTTACAGTGTTCTGGGCCGTGGGTCTCCCGTACTTTTATGTTTTGGGAATATTGAGCGGATTCGCCAATCTGGTTCCGTCTTTCGGATTCTTCCTGGCACTCTTGCCGCCGCTGGCCGGGGGCATCGGAATTTTGAGCAAGACGGGGATTCTGATCGTAGTGTTAACAATTGCCGCCACCCACTCGTTGATGCTTAATTTCTTATATCCGAAGCTCATCGGCAAACGAGTGCGCCTGAATCCATTGGCTGTTGTGATAGCTCTGTTGTTCTGGCTCTGGATTTGGGGCGGGATGGGGCTAATCTTGGCTGTCCCGATTGTTGGGGCCGCCAAGATAATCTGCGACTACACAGACTCTCTGAAAGGGTTTGGCGAGTGGCTTGGCGAGTAGCCATCGTTTTTCGGGAAGTGGATGATGCCGGCCGCAGCGCATCATCTTATTAGCCGACATTTCGAGGTGATCCGAAATGTGCTCGATCGGAATCCGGTCGGCCCGCAAACTCGAATGAGGCAACGTCGCTTCGGCAAACAAAAATAACCTTCAATATGGCGAAAGTAACTTGTTCTATTCAAGGACACATATCGCAACGCATGTTACAGTTAAATTAACCTTACGGAAAATGGCAACCTTAGGCGGAGTTATCGCATCGCTGCGTTGGCGGTCGCGCCCTCCTTCGCCTGAAAGTAGCTAATCTCGCATCCTGCTTTGACTTGACCCAAGACCAGGTGCGAGATCTGCTGTCCTTCTGCTGTCATTGTTCCGTAATAAACAGGGATTTGGGACTCTTCTGCCGCGTAATTCCCCGGAGGCTCCAAAGAACTTTTCCGGAGCTTCAACAAGATGAAGTTTCATCGCGTTTCCGCTGCAAAAGGGCTGGACATCAGTCGCTCAATTGGGAAATTCGTTGCCCCGCCCGAAGCCCGCTCGCCATGGTTGCGCTATGGTTTGGCATTTTTCCTGCCAGTCTTCGGATTCCTCGTCAGCTGGCAGGTGTTCCATCTGCAGAGGGCCCCATACTTTGCGCTGTTCATGGCCTCAGTGGTTGTCGCCTCGCTCTTTGGCGGAAGGGGACCGGGGCTCGTTGACACGATCATATCAACCATCCTGGGCTTTCTCGTCTCGCCGCCTGCGTGGACGCTTAGGCTGGCGGAAAGGGAAGAGGCGACCCGTATCGGACTCTTCTTTTTTCTCGGGGTTTTGATCTCTACGATTCTGGGTGTGGTGGGCGAACTACAACGGGAGTTGAATCGAGAGCGGAGTACGCTCGCAACGACTCTGCGAAGTATTGCCGATGGAGTCATCACCACCGATGGGAACGGCCAGATTACTTTCGTGAACGACGTCGCTCGACGGGTTATTAGCTGGCCGCTGGCTGACACGCTGGGGAAGTCTATCGAAGAGATTGTCCCACTAGCCGCACTGGATACCCGGTTGCCGGTAATCAATCCGGTGAGACAGGTACTGGAAACAAGTGCTGCCACTGAGCTTGCTGGTGACACACTGCTCCTTTGCCGAGATGGCACAAATATCCTGGTCAGCGGCAGCGCGGCTCCGATTCGAGACGATTCCACGAAGATTAGCGGCGTTGCGCTGGTCTTCCGCGACATCACGAAGATCCGCGCGGAAGCTGAGTCGGAGCGCCATCGCCTGCGGGAGATCCTGGCAAATGCACCGGCTGCGATTGGCGTCATGCGCGGCCCCGAGCATCGCTGGGAATATTTAAATAGCGAATATGTGCGCGTGACGGGACGGCAGAGCGCCTCGGAGTTTATCGGCAAAACCCTCGGTGAGAGTCTCCCCGAAATTGAGACGCAACCCTTCATAGGCTTGTTGGATGAGGTCTACAGAACCGGCATTCCTTTCGTTGGCTCTGAGATGCAAGCGACCTTGAACCGTGCTGCTAGTGGGCAGACGGATGAGGCGTACTTCGATCTTGTCTTCCAGCCATTACGGGATCGTGAAGAGCGCGTCGATGGAGTACTCGTTCACGCAATTGAGGTCACGGACAGGGTAGACTTGAGAAAGCACAAACAGGAAGCAGAAGACGCCCGCCGACGCTTGGCAACAATTGTCGAATCCTCCGACGATGCGATCATCAGCAAGGATCTGAATGGCCTCATCACGAGCTGGAATCCTGCTGCCGAAGCCATATTTGGCTATTCGGCGAGCGAGATCGTCGGCAAATCCGTCACTATGATCATCCCGCCTGAGTTGCACCATGATGAGCAACGAATCCTGGACACGATCGCACGTGGTGACCGAATCGATCACTTTGAAACAGTCCGATTGAAGAAGAGCGGCGAACGCCTTTCCGTCTCTTTGACTATCTCTCCGCTTCGGGATGAGACAAGAAAAGTCATCGGATCGGCCAAAATTCTGCGAGACATAACTCGTCAAAAGACGGCGGAGAGAGCTTTACATCAATCCGAAAAACTCGCCTGTGTTGGCCGGCTCGCGACAACCGTGGCACACGAGATTAACAACCCTCTCGAAGCGATTACAAACCTGGTCTATCTGGCCCAAAACAGCGAAACTCCGGAAGATGTGCGGGACTACTTGCGAATTGCAGATAAGGAACTGAGCCGTATCGCTTACATTACACGGCAAACCCTCGGCTTCTTCGGAGAGACAAAAAAGTCGGGTAGGGTCAAACTCGGAGATCTGATGGATACCGCAATCTCCATGGCATCCCGAACTCGAAACAAGGGGATCGCGATTCGCCCTGAAGTGAGGCAAGATCCCGAGATTAGTGCTGTGGCAAGCGAGATTCGACAGTTGATAGCTCATCTTATGAGCAATAGTTTTGACGCCGTCGATTCCAACGGGCACGTTCGAGTTCGACTTTCGGCCAGAAAGGATTTGATCACGGCCAACCCCGGAGTAAGACTCGTGATAGCGGACTCTGGTTGCGGTATCCAGGAGAGTGTGCGTTCAAGTCTATTCGAGCCATTCGTAACGACGAAGACAGACGTTGGAACGGGACTAGGCCTTTGGAACTGCAAAAGAATCGTTGATCAGCACCGCGGCTCGATTCGGGTGAGAACTAGCACTGTTCCGGGAAGAAGTTGGACTGTATTTTCGGTATTCCTTCCTTCGATTCCAGAAGAGGCAGCCGGAAGCAGCACAGCATAAGTGCGAAGTTCTGATGCGAGATTTCAAGTCGCGTCTCGCCATGCCGTGTAACAGCGTGACTAATTCATGACCAAACAGACCGTCACGGCCTTCGCGGAACCTCTCACGGATCAGATCTGACCATCGCATTTTGTGGCAAGCCCAGAGACTTGCCTGTTACCCTGCCGGAAATACTACCGGGCAGGGATGGTCACTACAGGCTGATTCGCTTTAGGACCCGACTCTGCCATCGTGAACAGTTCCATCAGTTGCGCGAACGCCCGCTTGGAAAAGAGGTCGTCATCGTTAATGAAGAACCAGGTGTGGCGGTAATTGACGGCGACAAAGGCGTCGCCTGGTTTCGTCTTTGCACTGTGGACGCGGATCATTGGAACCACGCCCGGAAAATCACGTCCCGACTCGAAGCCGGGGACCGCCCGGTGCTGGGCAATGTCCTCTGAAGGCACCTCAACCTGCGCTGCCGCATTCTGCAGCAGTTCGACGATAGAGCGGGTCTGCACGGCAACCTCGGTGTCGCTTGAGGCAAACGGGGCCGAAACCAGTCTGAGTTCGGTGGCTTCGGGGTTCAGGTGCAGCAAACCCCGCAATTCCCTGATGGCAGCCAAAACGTCGGGTGAAGTCTCTCTTGGTGCAAAGCGTAAGGAGATTTGCCTCTTGCTTGTCGGAGTCTGCTTTGACCGCCAGTCTCAATGCCCCGGATGCCTGAATCTCTTGCATCAGT
>CAWCOV010000025.1:0-51918 GCA_963797255.1 uncultured Acidobacteriaceae bacterium | reverse complement strand
AGGTGAACGACAAAACGCCGGTGGTGGGGATTGTGTCTCGGTTTGCGACGCAGAAGGGCTTCGACCTGATTGTGGAAGCGGCGGACAGGATTGCGAGCGAGGATCTGTTTGTAATCGCGATGGGGACGGGGGAGCCGTACTATGAAAATCTTCTTCGCGATTTGCAGCAGCGGTTCCCGGATAAGTTCGCTGTCAAGGTGATGTATGACGAGGCGCTGGCCCACAAGGTTGAGGCAGGGAGCGACATCACCCTGATGCCATCGCGGTATGAGCCTTGCGGGTTGAACCAAATTTATTCGCTGAAGTACGGGGCTGTTCCGGTGGTGCGTGCGACGGGCGGATTGGACGACACGATTGTCGAGTGGGACCCGAAGCGGCAGACTGGGACGGGATTCAAGTTCTACGGATATGCGGCGGAGGACCTTTTGGGGACGCTGCGGCGTGCGCTGGTGGCCTTCCAGGATAAGGATAGCTGGGAGCAACTGATGCGGAACGGCATGGCGCAGGATTACAGCTGGGAGAAGCCGTCGAAGGCTTACGTGGAATGCTACGAGGAAGTGGCTCGGCGTCGGTCGTAGGTGCTTGCCGCACGGGCGGGCGCTTCGCGTGATGAGGGGCAGTGGCGCGCGTGCGATCATCGCATCCCATGTCTCAAACGCGAGACATGGGGCACCCTAAATACACCAGTCAGCGCGGGACCCACTCAAGCCAACGGCGGGCTTGAATGGGGCACCGTCAATTGGGGATTGCTCGAATCCCGGTATCGGAGATCAGGCGGGGTGCCGGGGGTTGCGGAAGATGCGGTAGAGGGGGAGGCCCAGGAGGATGATGGCAGTGCCGATGAGGGATCCGCGGATGTTGCTGGCGAACGAGGCGTAGAGAAGCACGGCTGCTCCGATGATGAAGAGCGCGGGGAGAATGGGATATCCCCAGACGCGGTAGGGGCGCGGGCGATCGGGCTGGCGCTTGCGATAGACGAAGACCGTGGTCGCCGTGATCATGTAGAAGAGCCACTCCGCGAAAATCGCAAGCTCGAATAATTGCTGGAAGCGTCCCACTGCGAGCAGCAGCACGGTGCTGAGTGATGCCTGCACGACGAGTGAAGTAGAGGGGCTTTGGAATCGCGGATGGATGTGGGCCATCGCGTGAGGGAAGAGGCCGTCGCGTGCGGCAGCGAAGGGCACGCGTGCTCCTGACATGACGGTGCCGTTGAGGGTGACGAAGATGCTGAGCGCCATGCCTGCAGAGACGAGAGCAGCGCCTGCTGGTCCCGCGACGAGAAAGAGCGCAGCGACGGCGGGGCGGGGAGTGGCGGCAATCTGCGATGCGTTGAGGATGTACTGAATGGCGGCGTTGGTGGCCATGTAGAGGACGCCGACGATGCCGAGTCCGGCGATGAGGGCGATGGGTAGGTTGCGCTCCGGGCGCTTGACCTCTCCGGCAACCATGGTGAGATCGTTCCATCCATCGTAGGCCCAGAGGGCGGCGATCATGGCGATCATGAATCCGCTGAAGCCTCCATGAGCGCCGACGAAATCTGTGCGGAAGTTGTGGAGATCGCCGCGCCCGCTGGTGAAGCAGAAGGCGACGATGACGACGATGAGCAATCCTTTTAGGCAGGTGAAGAAAAGCTGGAAGTCTCCTGCCTTTTTTATGCCGAGATAGTTGAGTCCAGTGATCAGCCAGGTGACGGCGATGGCGAAGATCTGCGCCCAGGTGATGAGCAGTGGTGCGTTGATGGCGGTGCGATCGAGCCAGGAGAGCGCGGCAAATGTTCCCAAAACGCGCGCGAGGCCGGTGGTGACGCTGGCGATGGATGCGGGCTTGGCGACGGCGAACCATGTCCACATATAGAGGAAGGCGGGGAGGTCGCCGTAGGCTCCGCGCAGATAGACGTATTCGCCACCGGCGGCGGGCATCATCGCGCTGAGTTCCGCGTAGGTCATTGCGCCGAAGAGGGAGAGCAGGCCTCCGGTGATCCACGCCAGGTAGACGAGGCTGGATGAGCCGACGGCGCGCATCATTTCCTGCGGGACGAGAAAGATTCCGCTGCCGATGATGGTGCCGACAACAATCGCTGTGGCATGCGAAAGGCCGAGAACTCGCGGGAGGTCGGGTGCTTCCGCGGGCTTGGTTGAGGCGGCTGCGCTCATCTTGTTCTCAAGAACATACCATGTGCTCACCGCGTGGGCGGGACGCGGATTCCTCCACTGCGCTTCGCTTCGGTCGGAATGACAAATTGGGGTGGGAGCGATCATCGCATCCCACATCTCAGAAGCGAGATGTGGGGCACCCGCCATGCCGAATCTGAACAGCGCGCTGCATCGTACAACGTCAACAACCCCACTCAAGCCAACGGAAGGCTTGAATGGGCCACCCTTCTTACTTTCGCCGATTCAATTGGGTCATGCAACGATGGGGACTTTTCGTGGCCGCTGAGTTCCTGGGATTGGGACGCGGCATATGCTATCCCACCCTTCGCGACAGCGCGAAGGAGGGGCACCCAGATCGTTTGTGAACGCTAGGGTGAGCCACCCGCCCGATCATTGCATCCCACATCTCGAAAGCGAGATGTGGGGCACCCCCATTTGTTCGAGATTAAGATCTGGGCCATCCGGCTATTCCACTCGTCGCGACGGAGCGAAGGATGGGGCACCCAGATCGGTTCTAAATGTTAGAGGGCCACCCGCCAAGCACTTAGGTTAAATAGAACTCCAGAGAACGGCCTTCCCCTGGATCGTGCACGGTGACATGGAGGCAGTACGCCGGGGTGATAGCGTTGCTACTTCGCTGGCAGGAATGGTGAGTTCGGTGGAGTGTAAAGCGACAGCTTGAGAATGATGGGCGTCAGCTCCAGCGGCATCTTGTCGCGTGCGTTGAGCAGCGGTATGGGCTTTACGGTCAGCTGATGTACCCGGTCATCCCAGGGATCGGTTCTCAAGTGGCTGCCCAGGGGTAAAGCCGCTATCTGATCGACTTTGTCATGATCCAATTTTGGAGCGCCAATCATCAGGGCAGAAAGCCAGGGAGTACCGTCGGGGCGCAGGAGACTATCGCCGAGAAGCGGAGTGTTGAGGGCCGCAAGTTCCTTGCCGCGAGCCTGAAGCTGCTCGAAGAAGAGACCGGCATTCGGGAGCTTATCCTTATAGACCGAGTTGTCCAGCAGTTTGATTGCTTTCATGGATGCTTCTGCATCCTCTGCTTCGGTGTGCTGCATATTGATGTGTGAGAACGTCACCTCATCCGGGAACAAGAGAAGATCGTTGAATGCAAACGGTGTCTCGATGTGGTGACCAAGCAAGATATGGGCCAGTTGAAAGCTCAAGACAGAAGCCAGATTTTCTTCATAGGGCAGGACGTCAATCAAGCCCTTGCTAAGAAGAATCGTGTTGCCGACAGCGAGAGATTCAAGTGGCGCGGTCAGCATGACACGGCACTTGATGTTCTCAGGCAACGCAAGTTTGTTGCCGATGATTACGTTGTTGGTAACCGTCTCAAGAATCTTGTCGAAGTCGCTTGGAGGTGCAAGCAGGCCGGCTTGTACCAGGCGGTCGAGCACGTTTTCCTCTGCCTCAGAAATCCATGCGCGCTGTGCCTGAAGCGGGCTTACATCCGAGCTATTCTGGCTCTTGTCGGTCACGTTATCGATCTTGATCGAAATGTTGTCGGAATCACCGGCGGGCAGCTTGAGGGAGTAACCCCAGAAGTGAGTTTGTGCCCGGAAGCCAACCGCCTTTTCAGAGACGCTGCGCTGCGTTTCGTCCGCGTACACAGCAACCGGTAACCAAATGCCTGGCTGAAGGTTCATGCGCCAGCTATCGAAGTGGAAATAGCGGGGCGGCTGATCCTCAGTGTTGCCGGTGTAGGTGCCGTTGAATCGGACGATGTTGCCGTCCTGATCTTCAATCCAGATACGTCCGGAGAAGCGACCCGCGCCCAGACCCGACTTAGGATGGACGTCGAATACGACGGTACGCACGCTGCCGAGGAAATCGCGGCGGAGATACGCGAAATCGTAGTGCTGCTGGTCAAAGGAGACCGGATCGACGAACATCATCTGCATGAAGCCAGTCGAAACATACTCAAACTTGGAAAGGCCGGTAATGGCTTTCACGGGGCCTTTCAAGAGGCCTTTATCCTGTTCGTCGGACTCGTACGATTTATTCGTAAAAGTGCGGTCGAAGTCGACGCGGCTGAGAAGATACTGGTCAGATACCGGGACCGCGTAGAGCTTCGCATCGGATCGAATATTCTGGATATAGGTTTCTACCAGCGGTGTCCGCTTTTGAATCTCTTTAATGATTGCTTTCTCGCGAACGACCGCTTTTTCTACAAGAGAGGATTGTTCGTTAGTAAGGGGAGGGAAAGTCGTATGCCGGGACTGTTCCTGGGAGCTGGCAAACGGATCACTGAGGGTGATCAATAGAAGGAAATAGAAATACCTTGCGAATTTTCCCACGCGGATTGCATGGTAAGGATTCCTATCTCGACGTATCTTCCCCGGCGAGCAGGCCGCAGTTTTTCCTTTGAAGTAATACAGCAGGACAATCAGGCCAATAAGGAAGAATATTGCCATGATGGCGGTTCTCCGTGCTCATTTACTTCCCCGATTGGAAAGATGTAGCCGGCCCACCAATTACCTGAATCTGACAAGGATACCACGGAAGACAGGTAGCGTTCACCAGGCCAGGTTGGCTGTAGACTCGTATTCCCCGCTCTAGATCCCTATTGGCACGATGAGTGCTGGCCGCACGGGCAAGTACGCTTCGCGGTACTGGCCGTACGGGCCCTCGCGCTTCGCGCCTTTCTTTCGCCGGTTTCGTTGGGTCATCCTACGGTGCGGAGTTCGTGACCGCTGAGTTTGAGAAATGTGGGGTGCGGCATTTATTATCCCACCCTTCGCAACAGCGCGAAGGATGGGGCACCCCGGCACTGTCCAAACACAAAAAGTCGGCTAGTCAGCGAGTCAACAAGTCAGCGGAAGAACCCCACTCAAGCCAAAGGCCGGCTTGAATGGGCCACCGTCCAAACGCCGCAAGTCAGTGGTGGAGTCCTACTCAAGCAAACAGAGGATTGAATTCGGAACCGTTATTCACAACGCAATGCGGTCATTGGATCTACGGCGGCGGCTCGGCGGGCGGGGATGTAGGCGGCGGCCAGGCCTACGGCGCAGAGGGCAAACGCGGCAATCGCGAGAGCCACTGGGTCGCTGGGTTTTATTCCGAAGAGCATGCTTCCGATAAAACGCGCGACGCCGAACGTGATGGGCAGGCCTGCTGCGACCCCGAGCATAGTGAGCACTAAGGTCTCACGGAGGATGGAGGAAAGGACTTGCCTCTTGCCCGCGCCGAGAGCCATGCGTATTCCGATTTCCTGCGTTCGTTGCGCGACGAGAAAAGAGATCACGCCATAGAGGCCAACGGCAGTCAGCAGCGCGGCGAGAATTCCGAAGAAACCGGAGAGGGAAGCCATCAGCCTTTCGGGAAGCAGGGTTTCCTTAATTGCTGTTTTGAACACTCGAAAATCAACGCGGATCTCCGGGCTCTTTTCGGCCAGCGCGAGCTTGATCCTTGAGGTGACGACGGGCAGAGGCAGCGCGGAATGAATGACCACCTGCTGGAACGGATTGGGTTTCTGTTGCTGGGAGACGGGGAGATAGGCGATGGGCACAGATTCCTCGCGGAGATCGTTGTATTTGGAGTTCTTCACCACGCCCACAATCTGGAATACCATTTCAGGCTGACGCGGCGTGGCTTGGCGACGAATCTGTAGTCCGACAGGGTTCGGGCCCTTTTTTAGCTGCCGCACGAACTCCTGGTTGACCACTGCGACCTTAGGAGAGTTCAGCGTGTCCTGCTCGTTGAAATCTCGCCCGATCAAGATCGGTGTGCCAAGCGTTTTGAAATAGCCGTCGCCAGTCCAGTTGAAATAGGGGTCGAATCCAGACTGTTGATCTTCGCCTTCGGACCAGACCCGGTTGTTTATGCTTGAGCCGGTCAGAGGAACGATCACTACTTCCGAGGCAGACTCCACACCGGGAAGAGCGCGCAGCCGGTCGACGATCTCCTTCTTCTCCGCCAGGCGGCGTTCAACAGGGATGCGTAGCGGGGAGAGGTCGAGCGATGTAATGAGGATGTTGTCCTGGCGGAAACCCGCGTCGACGGTGAGCAGGTTTGAAGCGTTCGAGCGAAGAGCAATGAGCCGGTCACAAGAACCAGCGACAGGGCTACTTGAGTGATCACTAATCCACGGCGCAGTTTATTACCTTCGCGCATACTGCCCGCTCTGAGCGTGCCGGACTTCATGGCTTCGCTTGGAGCCAGGCTGGTGGCACGAAAAGCCGGGATCAATCCGAATAGCAACACAGTTATGGTGGCCAGCAATGCGGTGAATCCCAACACACGCCAGTCGGGGCGAAGGTCTACGAATAGCGAATCGCCTTGCGTGCTGAGCAAAGCTATGAGTGCCTTGCCGAGAGCCCGAGATAACGCCAGACCCGAGGCTGCTCCGAGCAGAACCAACGGAATGCTTTCCCCGAGAAGCTGCCGGATCAAGCGGCCTTTTGTTGCTCCCAGTGACAGGCGCACGGCAAACTCCCGCGTGCGGATGCTGCCGCGCGCGAGCATGAGATTGGCAAGGTTCGCACAGGCGATGAGGAGCACAAAGCCTGCAAGGCCGAGCAGCATCCAAAGCGGAGACTCGTATTTACGCAGCCAGGAAACACCGCCGGGCGCTGCATCGGCGACGAGTTTGAAGTGAAGGTAGTCCTTGACGTTCTCAAGGGGATAGTCCTTGCGAAGGCTCGCTTCAAAGGCAGCGGGCGAAAAAGATTCGAGGCCGGCATTCGCCGTGGACAGGGAGCTGCCGGGCTTCAGGCGTCCCATTACGGTGAGCCACCAGTCGGTGCTTGAGTCAAGCCAGTTGCCCTCTGTCCAATAGGCGGACTGCGAGCAGATAGGAGCGGCAACATCAAACGAGTGGCCGATCTCGGGTCCAGTAAAACTGCGAGCTGTTACTCCGAGAATCGGAACGACGTGTTTGGCGATGGTGAGTGTGGTGCCGATTGCCTGAGGGTTGCCGCCGAGTTGGCTTTGCCAGAATGCGTAACTCACGATCACGCCCGAGGCACCGCAGCCGGGCCGGTCGTCGGAGGAAGTGAACAGTCTGCCGAGCGCGGGTTGTACGCCGAGCACGTTGAAGAAGTCTCCACTGACCCACAGACCTTGCACCAAGCGCTCCTGGTTGCCGACTGTGACGCCGAGGTTGGTGGGACTCCACGCGAGCACTTGGGAAAAGACGCGCTGATGGTCGCGCAAATACTCCCATAGGGGATTGTTGAGTGCCGGATATTCCGTTTCCTGACTGCCCCGTTTGCCGGGCAGGTCTGCGAGACGCACGAGGGTAAGTTCGCTGGGATTCGTCACCGGAAGGCTTCGCAGGCGTACGGCATCGAGCAACTGGAAGATCGCGGTATTGGCACCGATACCCAGCGCGAGAGTGAGTACTGCAACGGCGGTGAAGCCCGGACTGCGCGCGAGGCCGCGGACTCCATACCAGAGATCACGCCAGAAATTTTCGACGTTTGTTTCCCATGCTCCGGAACGGATGTGGTGCTTAACGGCATTTGCGCTGCCCATCTCGGCACGCGCGGCACGAATGGCCTGGTCGGGCGTCATTCCGCTGCGCACCTTGTCTGCCATGGAGGCCTCTACAAATCCGCTAAGTTCTTCGTCCATCTCGCTCTCGATTGCATCTTTGCGAAAGAGCGATCGAAATCCACGAGTTGCATTGGAAAGCAGGCGCATGTCTGGTCCCTCCACGGATGTTCTAGGCTTCCATAATGCGGGCAATCGCAGACACCTGGCGGTTCCATGCCTTGGACTCTTCCGACAGCGCTTTTCGCCCACGCGCCGTCAACATGTAGTACTTGGCGCGGCGATTATTTTCGCTGGCACGCCACTCGCTCTTGACGTGTCCGGCACGTTCCATGCGGGCTAAGGCAGGCAGCAGCGATCCTGGATTGACGCGAAATACAGACTGACTCACTTGCTCGATGCGGGTTGCGACGCCGTATCCATGCATGGGTTCGAGCGCCAGCGTTTTCAGAATCAGCATTTCCAGCGTGCCTTGCACAACATCTCTCTGGCCCATGGTTCGCTCCTCTTGATAATCGAGAGGTTACACCGGGACTACTTGATGGTCAAGAGGAGAGTGAGGAAATGCGTTGTGATGGGCTCAAATATGCTGGTGTCGGAGAGTTCTTTTGGGCTGCGATCATCGCATCCCACATCTCAAAAGCGAGATGTGGGGCACCCGCATTTGTTATCCCACCTTCGCAACTGCGCGAAGGATGGGGCACCCAGATTGTTTGTGAATGTTGCGGTGAGGTCACCGCCTTCGGTCGGAATGACATTGGGGTGTGGGCGATCATCGAAACCCACATCTCAAACGCGAGATGTGGGGCACCCGCATTTGTTCGAGATTGAGATATTCGGGCACCCGCTATCCCACTCAAGCCAACGGAGGGCTTGAATGGGCCACCGGGTTAGTTGTCTCCCGTGCTATGCGGGTTGTTGTTCCGCCATGTTGTGTACGACAGCGGTATGGAGTGCTTCTCTGAGTGCCAAGTCTCGCGGGTCTCCGGTTAAGCATGTACCCATCTGACTGGTGACGTAGGCATAGCCTATGCCGGTGTCTGGATCGGCAAAGCCGAAAGAACCACCGGCGCCGGGTGAGCCGAATGAACCAGCGCTGCCGAAAGGCCAGCTTGGGCCGGGCTTCATGAAGCCGAGTGAGAACCCGACATCCTCGCTTTTCATGCACTCGTCGTAGAATCCCCAGGTCGGCGGAATTGCTGGTGCGGCGAGCAGGTCGAGTGTCGCCTGGCGGAGGCCCAACTCACGTCCTCCAGTGGCGAAGACGCTATACGCATGGGCGATGGCTCGGGCCGTTCCGACTCCGTTGCCGGATGGCACTTCGAGATTGCGCGTGTAGACATGCTGGGCGTCTTGATAAATTTGAGTGCCCGGATTCACGACGAGTGCCCGGTAGAAGTTGGACCGATGGTTCATTGCTTCGAGCATGAAGCGCACTCCGAAGCCGCGCAGCATGTCGATCATGCCGGGCGGCGAGAGCGTCGCAAGGCGTGAGTTCGTGATTGACTCAGGCAAGCGGATGTAGATGTCCTCGGCGAGCCGTGACGCGATCTCATCCTGAAAGAACTGGCCCAGACTGCGATGCTGCGGGTCGACGCGACGCAGCAGTTCGCCCTCGTAGAAGCCTAGAGTGAGGGCGTGATAGGCCTGCCGTGTGCCGGGCTCCCACTCGGGTTTCTGACGCGCTAATACAACTGCAAGGCGATCGAGGTCGGCGACTATGCTGGCATCCACGTGCTCATTGATGGCGAACAAAGCGGCCTGATGGGCCAGGAGATGGCGGACAGTGATTCGGTCTTTTCCGTTCTGCGCGAATTCCGGCCAGTACTCGCATATCCTTCGATCGTAGTCGAGCCATCCACGAGAGTGCGCGATGGCGAGCGTCATCGCGGCCAGACCCTTTGTAGCCGAGTGAATGACCACCATCGTGTCCTGCTCCCAAGGCTCTGCCGTTCGCTTGTTGCGAATGCCGCCCCAGAGGTCGACGACCTTTTGGCCATGGACGTAGGCACAGCAGGCTCCGCCTAACTCGTGCCGTTTTGAAAAGTTGTCAGAAAAAGCCTCGCGCACTGTTTCAAAGCCCGGGAGGACTTGTCCGTGGATAGCGAATGGATTTTGATTC
Organism: uncultured Acidobacteriaceae bacterium; assembly: GCA_963797255.1. GTDB lineage: Bacteria > Acidobacteriota > Terriglobia > Terriglobales > Acidobacteriaceae > JANXZS01. Next base: position 42,141 of record CAWCOV010000025.1, on the reverse strand, counting down.
TCTTGGGATTGCACTTTGCACCGCCTTCCGGCTTGCGGAAATTGGACCATTCTCTTTTATGCCTCGGGAAGGGTCTTGCTGTGACACGTGTCACGGCGTGTGGGCAGCGACACTCCCGCACACGATCTTTAGGGAATTGCCGTGTTGTTCAGTGGGTTATGGCTGTGGTTTTAGAAGTTGATGCAGGCAGGCGGGGATTTGGGATTCGGCGGCGACGGTGCAGTGGAAGAGAGAGTCTTCTGCGATGTAGAGCGGTGAGTGGCCGCAGCGGATGAGGCGGATCCATGGCCAGCGGATGCGCATGATGCGGGCGAGGGAGACTTGTTCCTGCGGACTTAGAGAATCGTCGTAGATGGCAGCTTCGAAGTAGTGCGATTCGGCGAATACTTCTGCGTGGCAGATGGTGTCGGCGCAGGTGACATCGAAGCCGGAATCGCGAAGCAAGGCGTGCTTGCGATCAATTTCTCGCGGATGGTGCGCCGACCAGCAGGACGCAAACAGATGCCCGGCCTGTGGAGGATGTGCGTCTTACGGCTGCCATATTGCAAGTATGAGTGCCTGCATGCGCTGCGTGATGTGAGGGGATGGGGTGAGTTTGTGCAGGGTGAAAGAAGCGGGCGATAGTCTTCGCGAGGCTTACATGATTTGCTTCTACACGCGTTTGTTGAGCATATCGAGAGGATCAGCGACGTTCTCGGCGGGATGGAAGAACTGGTAGATTGTCTCCGCTGTTTTTCTAGGGACGACGGCGGTGAGGGCCTGCATGTCGGCTTGCTGCACGCTGCGCAGGCTGCCGAAGTGTTCGAGTAGACGCAAACGGGTGCGGTCGCCCACTCCGGGAACGTGGAGGAGATCGGAGTCGCGGTCGCGCATTTCGCGGCGCTTGCGGTGATAGGTGACGGCGAAGCGGTGAGATTCATCGCGAATGCGCTGCACGAGGTGAAGCACGGGAGAGCGGCGGTCGAGAACGATGGGCTCATCCTCCTGGCCGTGGAGATAGATGATCTCTTCACGCTTGGCGATGGAAGCGAGCGGCTGGGTGACGAGGCCTAGCTCCTCCAATGCGGATGCAGCGGCGTGCAACTGGCCAAGGCCGCCATCGATGAGGATGAGACTGGGCATGGGTCGCTGCTCTTCCTGCAGGCGCTTGTAGCGGCGGCCGACGACCTCGCGCATGGAGGCGAAGTCATCGACTCCGCTGACGGTTTTGATTTGGAATTTGCGGTAGTCGGATTTCTTCATTGCGCCGTTTTCCCAGACGACCATGGACGCGACGGTTTCGGTGCCCTGAATGTGAGAGATGTCGAAGCACTCGACGCGCCGGGGGAGTTCGGGGAGCATGAGGATGTCCTGCAGCGACTCCTGAATAATTTTCTGGGTGGGCTGCATGACGCGGAATCGCTGATCGTAACTCTGCTTGGCGTTTTGTCCGGCGAGATCGACGAGCGAGCGTTTTTCGCCGCGCTGGGGCAGGACTCAATTCCACTTTGCGTCCGCTGCGTTGCGTGAGGAATTCGGCGAGCGTGGCGCGGTCCGCGAAATCTGCCGGGAGAAGAATGGTGCGGGGGACGTAGCGCTGATCGATGTAGAGCTGTTTGAGCAGCGCGGAAAAGAAGGCACCCGCCTCGAACTCTGGCCTCGCGGCTGGAGTGGACGGCGATGCTTCAACATCGTCGGATGGCTCTTCGGGCTCAATCAATTCGGGGAGGTCTTCCCAGAAGAATTCGCGGCGATCGACGATCTTTCCGCCGCGCACGTGAAAGAGGTTCGCAGCGAGCATGCCATTTTCGTAGTGGTAGCCGAAGACATCGGTGTCGTCGCCTTCGGTGGTGGCCATGCGCTGCTTCTCTGCAACCTGGTCGATGGTGATGAGCAGATCGCGATACTTGGCGGCGAGTTCGAACTGCTCGTTGTTGGCTGCATCCTGCATGCGCTGTTCGATGGACTTTGTGAGTTCACCGTGACGGCCTTCAAGGAAAAGCTGCGCGTCGCGCACGGCCTCGCGATAGGCCTCGGGTGAGGTGAGGTCTTCCACGCATGGGCCGAGGCAGCGCCGGATGTGGTATTGCAGGCAGGGCCGCGGATGGTATCGCGAGAGATCGACTTTGCAACTGGGCAGCATGAAGCTGCGATGGATGACATCGGCTACCCGATAGGCGAGGTTGCCGGGAAAGTAAGGTCCGTAATACGCGCTGCCATCTTTGCGGAGCCTTCGCGTGACGAACACTTTTGGAAAGCGATCGCCGAGTGTGAGTTTGACGTAGGGATAGGTTTTGTCGTCGCGAAGCAAAATGTTGAAGCGAGGCTTGCGCTGCTTGATGAGGTTGTTCTCAAGCGCCAGTGCTTCATGCTCGTTATCGACGAGGATGTACTCAAGATCGACGGCCTCGCGCATGAGCGAGCCAGTCTTCGCGTTCGCCTGCGACGCCTCAAGAAAATACGATCGAACGCGCGATCGCAGGTTCTTAGCCTTACCTACATAGATAACTTCTTCGTCTGCATTCTTGTAGAGGTAGACACCGGGGCGGGTGGGAAGGGTACGAATTTTGTCGTTTATATCCATCCGTGGGGTGCCTTTTTTCAGTCTAACTGTTTGGAGCGGTGAAGGCGGTTCCGGTCTGCTGGAACGGCTTTAATCGTGTAAAAAATACGCTGTTGAAGGTGTGAAAACGCGCTGATTGGAAGACGTAAACTATTGGTGCATTGTGGCTTATACTATGGCACAGCGTTTGGGCTCTGCCTTGCATTCAGAGACCAGATGCGCCAGTTAAGCCTGACATTCAATCTAACCAGACAGCAAGACGGAGTTTAGGTCCCATGAACGCAGAAAAAAGAACGGCACTGCAATTACTTTCGGCTTTGGGGACGATTTCTCTCCTCCTGGCTACGGGCTGCTCCACGAAAAACTATGTTCGTTCGCAAACGACCCCGATTATCGAACACACCAACGAGTTGGACGATAAGACGGCGCAGAACAACCGCAACATAAAAGATGTTGATGCCCGTGCGCAGTCGGGAATTGCGCAGGCGCAGGCTTCCGCAGATGCCGCAAGCCAGAAGTCGGCGCAGGCAACAACGGCTGCTAATACGGCACAGACGTCAGCACAAGAGGCAGTGAATCGTGCTGATTCTCTCCAGAGCGTTGTGAAGAATCTCGACAACTACAAGTCGATCGCAGATGTATCGGTGACCTTCGGCTTCGACAAGGCGGTACTTACGAAGGCAGAGAAGGCTGAACTGGACCAGTTCGCCGCGCAGTTGGCCCAAGCGAAGAACTACATCCTGGAAGTGACCGGTGGCACCGATTCCACGGGCGATGCCAATTACAACTACGCATTGAGCCAGCGTCGTGCGGACGCCGTAGTGCAGTATCTCGCTGAAACTTACAAGGTGGCGCCACACCGGTTCTATCTGATTGGAATCGGCAAGGACCAGGAGGTTGCGCCGAACAATACCGCTGCGGGTCGCGCGAAGAATCGCAGAGTGACTGTGCAGTTGTTGGAGAACACGACGACCACGGGCGGCGGTGCTCAGCCGGGAGCTGTTTCGCAGAAGTAAACGAGTCGTGGAGCAAACTAGTCGTGAAGCAAATGAATCGGGCCGCTGAATGGGCGGCCCGATTCTTTTTGGCGGCTGGTGCTTGTCGCATTTGCGGTGATGGCCGCACGTGCGTACGAAAAGCTTGAGTGCGTGAATGCCGGGCGCTCTTGATCCCACCCTGGCCAACGTCAGGCCAGAATGGGGCACCCACTTTGCTGGCAGGGGCGAGAGAAAACAAAACGCAGGTCCCTCCACTGCGCTTCGCTTCGGTCGGGATGACGAGAGTTTCTGTAGCCGCTGAACCCGCTCAAGCCAATGCGGGACTACATCGGCATTTGATTGATGTGGGCTTCGCGGACCTCGACTGCAGTGAACAAGCTGAGGAATGGCACTCCCTGTGCGGCCGCTTCAACGTTAGGGCGGCCCTTGGCCTCTTCGCGCTCCACGAGACAGACTACGGCGATCACCTTCATCCCGGATTCGCGGGCGGCTTCGATGGCCTGAATTGTGGAGGTGCCGGTGGTGCAGACATCGTCCACGATGAGCACTTCTGCATCCTTCTCAAAGAATCCTTCGATGCGACGGCCTGTGCCGTGGGCCTTCTCCGCTTTGCGCACGAGGAAGCCGTGAATGAGCGGGGAGTTTGGGTGCTTGAGGGCGTTATAGGCGCTCGCTGTTGCCACGTTGGAGACGATGGGATCGGCACCCATGGTGAGTCCTCCAACAGCAGCGGGCTTGAGCTTTTGCTTATGCAGGAGATCGAGAATTGCCAGTCCGGTGAGGCGGCCGCCCTCGGCATGCAGGGTGGTGGTGCGGCAATCAATGTAGTAGTCGCTGGTGCCACCGGAGGATAGCTTAAACTCGCCGAGTTTGAAGGAAATCCGTGACAGCAATTGAAGCAGAGCGGTGCGGGAATCGTTGTTAGTCATCGATAGCGATTGTAGAGCAATCGGCTACGCACGCATCTTTTCGAGATGGCGGAAGCCGTCGGTGGCGATGTAGAGAGTGAGGAAAATAGAGAAATTGTAAGTGGCGTGGACGACGACGCTGGCGGCTAAAGAGCTTGTCTTAAAGCGGACGATGCACAGGAGAATGCTGACGGTGAAGAGCACGGCGAGCGGCGCCCATGCGTGCGCGAGCTGTTCGGCGTGCAGCATGGCGAAAGGGATGCTGGTGCCAATGGCGGCGAAGATTTTGGCGGGCAGGCTCCACGAGGGCTGTCCGGAGATGGGATTGATGGGGCGAGGGGGCAGGTTGCGAGTGCGATTGCCGAACCAGTCCCATGCTGTGGCGAGTGAGGGCAGGAGAAATCCGCGGAAGGCGAGTTCTTCGAATGCCGGGGCGATGAAGACGCCAAAGATGCTGACGATCCAGATCGAGGTTCGGGTGCGGAAGAAGTCGTCGATGGGCAGGGTCTTGGGGATGGGGAGGAAGTTGGAAAGAAACTGTACTCCCAGTCCAATGGCAAAGCCGGTGACGATGAGGGACTTCCATCGACGGCTGGCTACGCCTCGATTCCAGGAAACGCCATCGAGAAAGGACCGTTGCCACATGAGCGGAAAGACGAAAAAGCTGACTCCCCATACGAGGAGATACCAGGCGGCCATGGTGGGGACGACCAGAAGCGGATCTTTTTGAAGTTTCTCAAAGGATCCTGCACCGAGAAAATGAAGACCGATGGCTATACCGACGACGAACATGACCACGAGCATTGCGCCAAACACGAGGGAGAGAAATACCGCTGCGTGACCGAGGTGAGGGACGGTGCGCGGCGTGGGTTCGGGGAAAGGGTCGCTGGTACTGTACTGCGCGACGTGCGGGTAGCCGGGCAGATTTGAGTTTTGGGGCTCGGGGAGATTCGAGCCAAAAGAATCGGGCTGCGGCTGACCTTCCGGTTGCGGAGCTGTAGCCATCGATTCAGGGCCGGTCGTCATACTAATTCTTCCTTTGAAGCGACATCGCTGGCCGCCGTTTTGCTTTTCCTGGCTCGTCGCTGCGGCACAGGACTCTGCTTCTTCGACGCGCCATTGGTGCCGTTGGCTGCCATCGGAGGAGAAAGGGTAAACGTGGCAGTGGCATGTTTAGCATAATACCGATTCAGAAATTCGCCAGTGAACGATCCCGGGGTGGCTGCGACTTCTTCGGGCCTGCCCTGGGCGACGATGAGGCCGCCATCTTCTCCGCCTTCGGGGCCGAGGTCGATGATCCAGTCGGCATTACGAATGACGTCGAGATTGTGCTCGATGATGATGACGGTGTTGCCGAGGTCGGCGAGGCGATGCAATACGTCGAGCAGCTTGCGTACGTCGTCAAAGTGAAGGCCGGTGGTGGGCTCGTCCAAAAGGTAAAGGGTGCGTCCGGTCTGTCGCTTGGAAAGCTCGCGAGCGAGCTTCATGCGCTGCGCTTCGCCACCGCTGAGGGTGGTGGCGGATTGGCCGAGGTGGATGTAGCCCAGGCCGACGTCGACGAGGGTTTGCAGCTTCTGATTCACCTGCGGGATGTCGGCGAGTACGGGCAAAGCATCTTCAATGGCGAGGTCGAGTATGTCGGCGATGGAGTATCCGTTGAATTTCACCGCGAGGGTTTCCTGATTGTAGCGGCGGCCGTTGCAGACTTCGCAGAGCACGTAGACATCGGGCAGGAAATTCATTTCGATGCGGCGCTGACCATCTCCCTGGCACGCTTCGCAGCGGCCTCCGGCGACGTTGAAGGAAAAACGCCCAGCCTTGTAGCCGCGTTCGCGGGAAGCGGGGAGCATCGCAAACAAATCACGAATGGCAGTGAAGACGCCGGTGTACGTGGCGGGGTTGGATCGCGGCGTTCGACCGATGGGCGACTGGTCGATGCGAATGGCTTTGTCGAGCTGATCGAATCCTGCGATGGCTGTGTGCTCGCCGGGAGCTTCGCGGGAGCCGTAAAGCTCGTGCGCGAGCGAGCGATAGAGAATGTCGTTGACGAGCGTGCTCTTGCCGGAGCCGCTGACGCCGGTAACAACCGTCATGACGCCGACAGGGAAGCGGGCGCTGAGGTTCTGCAGGTTGTGACTGCGCGCGCCTTCAACGGTGATCCATTTGTTGGTGAGAGGGCGCGGCTCATCGCGGTGCAGGATGCTGATGTCGCCGCTGAGATAGCGGCCTGTGAGGGATGCGGTGGCATCCATGATCTGCTGCGGCGTGCCTTCCGCAACGACGTGTCCGCCGAGTTTACCGGCACCGGGACCAAGATCGAGAACATAGTCCGCGTGCCGGATGGTGTCCTCATCGTGTTCGACGACAAGCACGGTGTTTCCCAGATTGCGCAGAGATTCGAGGGCTGCGATGAGCCGCTGATTGTCGCGCTGATGCAGTCCGATAGAAGGCTCGTCGAGTACGTAGAGGACTCCGCGGAGGCGCGAACCGATTTGCGTCGCGAGGCGAATGCGCTGGCCCTCGCCGCCGGAAAGCGTGGCCGCGTTGCGATCGAGCGCCAGATAGCTGAGACCGACGGCGTTCAGGAACTCGAGACGTTCGACGATTTCACGGCGCAGGCGTTCGGCGATCAGGGCTTCGCGGGCGGTGAACTGAATTTCCTTTGCTGCTGCCAATGAGCGGCGAAGCGGCAGGGAGGTGAAGTCGGCGATGGAGAGCGGATCCGATCCTGACTGCGAGCGACTCTGGCCGCAGGCGCTTGCCGTGGCATGCGGGACAGACGGAGGCCGACATGAAGCCGAGCAGCCATTCGCCGTATGCCTCCGATTTTGACTCCTGCATGCTGTGGCGAAGGTAGGCCAGGATGCCGTGGAATCCAGTGCGCGGAGCCTCTGTCTTGCTGGGGCCATAGAGCAGGATGTTCTGCTGCTTCTCCGGCAAATCTTCAAAGGGTTTGCGGAGGTCTATCTTGTAGCGCTCAGCGGCGAGGGTGATGAGCTTGAGCAGATATTGTGAGGCCGAGCCGGGGCCGAGTGCGCCGTCGAGGAGCGGTTTCTTCCAGTCGGTGATGATCTTGTTGGGATCGAAGTCATAGATGCTGCCGAGGCCGTTGCACTCGGGACATGCGCCGTAGGTGGAGTTGAAGGAGAAGCTGCGCGGTTCCAGCTTGGGCACGTCAAGCCCGCAATCGGGGCACGCCATGGATGAGGAGAAAAGCTGTTCGTCTCCACCGGCAGGAGCGACGAGAACGAGGCCGTTGGCCATCTGCAGCGACTTGACGATGGAGCCCTCAAGGCGCTTCTCCACGCCGGGCTTTAGGACGACGCGGTCGATGACGGCTTCAATGGTGTGATTCTTGCGCTTCTCTAATTGAATGGGGTCGGCGAGGTCGCGGATTTCGCCGTCGATGCGGGCGCGAAAGCCCTGCTGATCGAGATCGTCGAGAAGGTCTTTGAATTCGCCTTTGCGGCCACGAACGACGGGCGCGTAGATGGTGACGCGTTCAGCGTTGGGGATAGCGAGAATGCGCTCGACCATCTGTTCGGGAGTCTGGCGCGAAATGGGGCGTCCGCATTTCGGGCAATGCGGCACTCCGACCGATGCGTAGAGGAGGCGGAGGTAATCGTAAATCTCGGTGATGGTTCCGACGGTGGAGCGAGGGCTGCGGCTGGTGGTCTTCTGCTCGATGGAGATGGCGGGGCTGAGACCTTCAATGGAATCGACATCGGGCCGCTCGATCTGATCGAGGAATTGGCGGGCGTAGGCGGAAAGGGTCTCAACGTAGCGCCGCTGGCCCTCTGCATAGATGGTGTCGAAGGCGAGCGAGGATTTCCCCGAGCCGGAGAGACCGGTTACCACCGTCAGCGTATTGCGCGGGATCTGAACGCTGATGTCGCGAAGATTGTGCTGGCGCGCGCCGCGCACCGAAATGTGTGTTATCGCCATTTAGGGGAAGCAGGGAAGACTCTGGAGAAGGTGCAGCTTCGCGAGGTCTCGGATGTTGTACTAGTGCGTCTGTAAGGCTTAAAGCAGTATCGGGTCACTATATGTATCTTATTCGGCAATAGAAACGGGGGTCAAACCGGGGCCACTCGCGGACATTCTCTGAGACAATCGCATCACATTTGCTGGAGTTTTCCCTGTCCTGGCCGATTAGGGCACTGAGGGTGAAAAGTGGTTCACACCTTAAAGTGCTATTTTCAGCCGTCTACCAGCCAATGCAAGCTGTCCACAAGAAGGCGGAAGTATGCAGAACCTATTGAACTCGATCCTCTTGATCTCCGCGACGTTGGGTTCCCTTGCGTTGGGAGTGCTGCTGGCTTACGTGGTGTGCACGGTCGCATTCGCGGCGTTGAAGATGCATGCACGGTCCTTGTCAGGAACAACTCCGGTCAAACCGCAAATCGCCCCGGTGTCGTAGACGGCCGAGAACTTCGTTGTCTGTGGTAGTGATTTCCCGCCTGTTCGCTCGACAATCTCCTACAACTTTTTGATCAGACTTCACTTTCGACGTAAATTGCCGTCGCGCCGGATTTATTCCTGCGGTGCCGGGGCAGGCTGCACCTGCGTTGGAGGCTGGTCCTGATGCATGCGCTGCAACTGCTCCAACAGTTGTTGCGGGGTTCGAACGTCTCCTTCTCCATTGTTGGGGGTCGCATTCTGCGCGGGTGGCGGAGTGACTTCCTCGGGTCCGGGTGGTGGACCTTCAGCATCGGGGCCCGGATCTGGTTCAGCATCTTCGTCTTCCGCTGCCGGCTGGGCGTTTGGATCCGGTGGGGGCGCGGCAGTTGCGCCGCCTTTGCGCAGGCTGAGAATGAGTTGTTTCGGGGTACCGCCGGAGAATTCGCCGACCATCAATACGTTGTATCCGGCACCGTCCAGCAGGGCGGTGAGCACGTCGCGGGGTGGCGCCGGGCCATACTGGCCGAAGACTCGCTCATCGCGGCCGAGGCCTTCCACCTTCATACCGGTGGCGGAACCGATGTCATGCAGTACTTGCGACAGATTGGAATTTTCTGCCTGAACGGACAACATGCCGTTATTTAATTTGACCTGCGCGCGGCTGGCGGGTTGCTGCAGCATGGAATCGGGCACGGCGGCGGGTGTCGCGGCTATGTCGCTGCTGGTAGGCGGAGCGGGTGTCTCTGCCGGGGCGGGAGTGGCAGCGGGGGGCGCAGGTGCCGGCTGCTGCTGTTGCGCCTCTGGCTGGGGGCGGATGACATTCGACGGCATGCCACGGCGCTGCGAATATGCCCGCGGATTCATGGGCTGGGAATTATTCGGATTGGCGTTGACTTCGGGTGCGTCCTGGGCGCGGAGTGCAGCAGGTACCCAAAGGAGAGATATAAACGCGAGAATCGAGAGCAGGAGGCGGCGGCGCTCTACGCCCCGACGTTGCCCGGGGAGAATCGCATTCGCAAAACAGAGACTGTCGGGATTTTTAATAAGGGATCTCATGAAAACCGCCTGGCTGCCCAGACACCGGAGGTCTGCAGCGGAAAAACCATCTCTGTACTAGACTAGCAGTGGTTTCGGTTCGCTCACGAATTTTGATTGTAGCGAGCTGAAGCTTCGTGTTCTTTGCCACCGGGGACCATTCGTCTTGATTCTAAGCTCTCCACTCAAACGTTTCGTTGCAATGGCTTGGGGACTTTTAGCGGTCGTGGGACTGTGCGGCAAAGAATCGGCGTGGGGCGTGACATGCGTAAGCCAGGCGCAGATGACGGCCGCCCAACGGTCAGAATTGGAGCAAGCAGCGCGGAATCTTGGGCTGTTGATTCAAAAGGGCGATGTGGGCGCGGTAAAGGCCACCACACTGCCAAAAGTAGCCAGCCAGTTTGACGGGATCGCTTCGGGTATCCAGGGGGCGTCTCCGCTGATGCAGGGCGCTACTTTGACGATCGAGCAGCTTTTTCTGATGGACGCTTCCGATCTAAAGCAGGACCAGGATACGCAGTTCTTCTGCGGTGTGGGTGGAACGGGATCGGAGGTCACGCTGAGTTTCCACCAGCTTCCGCCGGGGCGTTTTGCTTTGGCACTGCTGCACGCGACCGGGGTGGCGCAGCCGCAACAGATGGGGCTGGTGCTGGCGAACGATGCGGGATGGAAACTGGCCGGATTCTACGTGCGACCGATGCTGTATGCCGGGCACGACGGCGTATGGTACTGGGTGAAGGCCCGCGAATATGTGAAGAAGAAGCAGAATTGGAATGCGTTCTTCTATTACCAGACGGCGCAGTATTTACTGACGCCTGTGGACTTTCTGAGCAGTTCCAATCTTGAAAAACTGCAGACGGAACAGTCGGGGATTGCGCCCCCGGGCCTGCCAGGAGCGCAGCCGATGACATTGACGGCGGATGGACAGAGTTGGTCCATCACCAGTCTGCGTACGGATGCTTCGCTGGGCGGCCTTGACCTGGTGATCCATTACCGGGAATCGACTGCGATGGATCCGGTGGCGTCGCGCCAAAAAGCTACTGAATTGATGAAGGCTATGGTGGCTCAACATCCGGAGCTACGGGAGGGATTTCACGGATTGTGGGTATATAGCGATTTGCCTGAGCAGCGATCCTATGCGGTTGAGCTTCCAATGAGCCAGATTCAATGAGGCAGGACCGCTCTGAGTCTTGCCGATTCGGTACGATTTTCCAGTAAAAAGAATAAAAAGAGAGTGTTGAAGGGATCCACCACATTGCAAATTTTGACCCCCAAGGATGGACCACGGTATGCATAAAACTCTTGCTGTTGCGATTGCAGGACGGCGGGCGACCCCCAGCTTTGATGGCATGCCAATTTCCCCTTCCGATCTAAGGAGGGTTCTTGATGCGGGGCTGCATGCACCCAGCGGATACAACATGCAACCGTGGCGATTTGTGGTGGTGCGTGATCCTGAACAGAAGAGGCGGCTGCGGGCAGCGAGTTACAACCAGGCCAAGGTGGAAGAGGCTTCGGTGATGATTGTTGCCTGTGGCGACGCCGACGGTTGGCGCAACGGCGATCTGGAAGAGATGCTACGCCTGGGACGCGAAGGTGGAATGCCAGAGAACTATGCCGAGTTGGCAAAAGAGACGATCCCCAACTATCTGTCGAATCATCCGAACATGGAAGTGTGGATCAACCGGCATGTGATGATCGCGTTTACGCACATGATGCTGATGGCCGAGGTGCTGGGCTACGACACAGCGCCGATGGAAGGCTTTGAACAAGAGAGAGTCCGCGAAGTTCTCAAGCTTCCGCTCAGCTACTATGTGGTGGCATTGCTTGGCATTGGACATTTGAAGGGTCCGGACAAATTTGATGGTGGACGCTTCAGCATGGCGCGCACAGTATTTGCCGAGGAGTATGGCAAGCCGATCCGGTTCTGATTCGCCCGCACAATCGTGAACATTACAGATGACAAGCTGGCAGCGGTGAAGGGCACGCGTGCGCTTCGGATTGTGGTTCAGTCGTGGGTACTGCTGATCACTTCGAACTAGAGACAATAACGAGGGCTATTCCTGATGAGCTTTCCAGCGCCGGTGGGCGTGATCTTCGACATGGATGGGGTGCTGGTCGACTCTGAGCCACTGCACAAAGAAGCGAAAGTGCTGGCACTTGCTGAACTCGGAATCGTTTTGCCGGATAAATTCTACGAAGACTACAAGGGCAGCACGGACGATACGGTGATGCGGGTGATTGCGGCGGCGCACCCGGGAACTGACGGCGACGCGTTGTTGCGCAGAAAGCACGAGATGTTCGAGAGCCTGGAGCACGCGTTGGCAGCGATTCCGGGCGCGGCATGATTTTGTGCGATGGACCAAGGCCCGGTACCGGATTGCTCTGGCCACATCTGCAACGCCTCGCAACCGGGCGGCTGCTCTTGATCTGCTTGGCCTGCAATCTGCATTCGAAGTGGTGGTGGATGCCGACGACTTTGAACGGCCCAAGCCCGATCCTGAAGTTTTCCAGGTGGCGATGAAATCTCTTCAACTTTCGCCGGCGCATTGTTGGATTATTGAAGACTCGCTGAACGGTGTGAAGGCCGCCAAGGCAGCGGGTTGCGTGACCACTGGACTGACGTCCACCTTTTCGCGGAGACTTCTTGAGGACGCCGGTGCGGACATTGTGGTGGACTCCTTCGATGAATTGCGAAGCATGCTGGAAGGGAAGTAGTCGATTTCGTTTCCTGCTGCGACGAGAAATTAGGAAGGCTTCAAATTGCATTTAAAGAGAGAGTTTCCTGCTGCTCCGATCGTGGGTGTGGGCGCGGTGGTAGTGGATGGTGACCGCGTGTTGCTGGTGCGGCGTGGGCAGGAGCCGCTCAAAGGCGAGTGGTCGTTGCCGGGCGGAGTGCTGGAACTGGGAGAGACGCTTGAGCAGGGAATTTGCCGTGAGGTACTGGAAGAGACGGGACTGCACGTGGCGGTTGTCTCAATTGTTGAAGTGCTGGACAGGATTGTTACGCATTCGGGCAGTGCTGAAGGCAGCGAAGATGTTGATGAAATCAGGATTCGTTTTCACTACGTGCTCATTGATTACCTTTGCAGGGTAGAGAGCGGGAACCTGGGCGCGAACAGCGACGCGGACGATGCGCGCTGGGTTTCGCGAGAGGAGATTGGCGATTTCGATTTGTCTCCGATGACCGTAGGAGTGATCGAAAAAGCATTTGGAATTGCGAAGCAGCGAGCGATAGATAGCCCGGAGCGCAAAGGCCATTTTCCGAATTAGCATGATTCTCGGCGTTTCCAGTAGGGAGTCGATATGGACGAGATCGAAATTGCGTATGTCACCGTATCCGCCGCGCTGAGAGAAGAAGATTGGCTGGCCAACCTGCAAGTCCAACGCTCCATACTCTGATGTTTTCCAGTCCCGCTTGCGAAGCGATCCGTCTGAGTTCCCGAGCAGACAGCAGGTTCAGATTGTCTTCCGAAGCGAAGAAGTCCAGACCTCTCAACCTGCAAATGCTGCGAAATGCGTTTGGCGGAAGCCAGTGTGCCAGCGGCATTACGGTGTGAAACTCGACGGGGAACCAGCGGTTTGGCGTAGTGATGAAGATACCTTTGCGCGCTACGCGCCAGGCCTCGGCCAGAAATATAGTCTGCTTTTCGCGGCTGCCTACATGCTCAAGGACAGCGCTCGAGTGCACAAAATCAAATTCCTTGTCTGGGAAAGGAAGGTCTCGTCCATCGGCAGCGACATACTGCAGGCCCGGGTACATCTCCTCAAGGAAAGAGGCGTCATCCACGCCGCAAGCGCAAATGCGGTGCTTATGGGGATACCAGGATTCGAAATAGTTGGAATGGCTATATGTCTGGTCACTGGTGACGCCTAGATCCAACACCGTGTCTGACTCTTCGATCCTGGTGGTCGACATGAAGATTTCGAACATTCGGCGACGCTGATACGCGGCTATCCTTATCGGAATCGAATTGGGTGCCGCGAGATTGTATTGTGCGTTTACTGGCACCGGGTCTCCCATGGAGTTTACTCAGCGATTCTCCATACCCAAAAGGCTGAGAAAGAAACTGGCGAAGATCACTTCGACACCTAACATCATCGATGCCGCCGCAGGAAGCGTTATCCGAAGGGAACGCGAGGCCGACAGAGCGCCAAAACCAGCCTGGTGCCAAACCTCCACGGAATACAGCATCGTTCCGAAGCCAACGAGCAGAAGTATGACTCCTGCCACCAGTCCTGTCTCCAACGTGACATATTGAAAAAGCTTTTCGAACTGTGGATTGGGCGGTAAAAAGCCTTCGCGTGTGCCGAAGACTTTTGCGCTCACCGCGAATACGCAGATATGCACGCCGATCAACATCAGGCAAATTGCATACGTCAGAGTATTCACGTCAAAGTAGAAGCGACCTATCGCGCGTTGCGAAGGAAGCAGCCAGGCGGAAATCAAGAATCCAATGAGCGTGGCCGCAAGACCGGGATAAAGAAAAAGCCAGCGTGGACTGTAGAGAAGCAGAAATCGCAGATGCCTCCATCCATCGCGCCACGTGCGCAGGTGCGGTGCCCGCGTGCGCCCGTCAGGATACAACGTCGTCGGCACTTCGCTGATCTTGAGTCCCATCAGGCTGGCTTTGACGACCATCTCGCTGGCGAATTCCATGCCGCGCCGTATCCGCGGATAGGCACGTTGATAATGCGAGCGCCTTCGGCCGCCGCGATTGGTCACTAACAATTCCTGGTTCCCGTCCCTCGCTGATCTCAGGATTCTTCCTGAAGACCAAATGGGAATTGTACATAGCTCCTTTCCGGCCGGATCGACGCTGATGAGAGATCCTTTGACCCCCCTGGGGAGACAGAAAGCGATGCATGTGATTTCTCCCGGATCCTTCGGAGGTTTTAATACAGGCGGTGACACCTCGGTTCCTCTTTGGATGCGTCTAGGAAACGGACGGGGCATCGTTTACATCGCGGTCCGCACCGACGTAGGAGCAACTACGCAACAGTTTGGGATCTCGGGCACTTCGATCAGCACCAAATGTAATATCAGCGATGTGTGGAGCGTCTGCAAAATGCCCTATGATCTGGCCTTGTCCGCTCCGCATAGTGCTGCCTATGTCTCCGCAGGCCCTACGGAGAGCGGTACCGGAATTGTACTTGGCCCGATTGTTTTCTCACCGACCTGTCTCTACTCTGATGTCGGTACCTTTGGACAAACAAACACTTCAGTTATCAATTTCGGCGCAAGTATGGGCACTGTCCACGGTCTGACCACTTCCGATAGTGTGAACATGGCAAGTTCAGGATTTTTCAAGCAGCTTTAAGAACGAGCCTGGCTGTGTGCTGGTGGACGTCGAAATTGTTTGCTACTCCAATACCATCAAGAACGGAGATGGTTCTCTGGGATTTCAGTCTGTCAAACGTGGTCAATATGGAACGGCAGCCATTTCCCACAAAAACGAAGCGCCGATGTCAGAGTTTTTTCGAGTGCTTTCGGGCGGAAAGGGTGTGTTGACCTGCACCTCCCTCGGCTGCAATTTCGGTTCAGGCCAGCCCCGGTTTTCGCTTTCCTTTGGAAATTGCAGCTACGGCGGAGACACGTCCGGAAACTGGACAACTAAAACTGTTTCCACCGTGCCTAGCACTCCAGCAAGTTCGAACGCCAGTTGTACGACCGGACAAATGTGGAGTGACTCCTCATACATCTATGTGTGCACCGCACCGAACGTAGTAAAGCGGGTTAGTCTGGCGGCCTTTTAGGAAGCGATAAGACCCGGCGTCGGATCTTACACGTCTATCTGAAATTTAACTTCCTGAGTTCCACCGTGCCGCTTCGGACCCTTAGTGAAGTTATGCATAGATTGATAAAACTTTCGATGAACCGTCGAACGTGCTGCGGATTTAGCCGTGAGAGTGTGACTTTCAAATTTAACTGAGGTCAAACCGCCTAGAACTCAACACCGGCGGCATTTAATTCCATGCGTCTCGCGTTCACGCTTTCCCAAGATCCGGATGCGGCAACTTGTCCATCCTCAAGCAGGTAAACCATGTCTGCGCGTTGGATTGCCGAGGTACGATGCGCGATGATGATCACGGTCAATGGATGGTCCGGGGAGTTTCGACTGGCGCTCACTGCTTCGTAAATTGAATCGAGAATGCGTTTCTCGTTCTCAAGATCAAGGCTGTTTGTAGCCTCATCCAGAATGAGCAAAGACGGTTTCCGCAGCAAGGCGCGCGCCAATGCGATGCGCTGTCTTTGCCCATTCGAAAGCAGAATGCCGCGGTCCCCGACAATCGTATCCAAACCGTTCGGCATCTCCAGCACGAACTCCGCCGCCGCTTGCTTCAGAACGTCGATCATGTGCAATTCGCTTGCCGCAGGCTCCGCCCACAGAAGATTGGCGCGCACTGTGTCATGGAAGAGCAACGTGTCCTGTGCCACATAGCCGACGCGTCCGCGCCACGCACGGGCCAGGGCAGGCGTCAGTTCTGTTGCGTCGATCATGACGTGGCCACTATCCGGGCTTAATAGGCCATTTAACAAATCGGCAGCCGTACTCTTTCCCGCGCCAGAATTGCCGAGAATGGCAGTAACGCATCCGGCTTCGGCAACAATGGTCACGTGGTCGAGCACTCGCCCACCCTGGCTGGAATACCCGAACGAAACATCTTCTAATTGCAGAGCGCTGCGCAACTCGGGGGGGACCTCTGGGCCCGGCTCAAGCTCAGCCATTTGCAAGCACTCGGAGCGCAATTCCAACACATTGCGGAAAGCCGGAAGTTCAGAAATAAAAGACTGGTACTGCGAGAAGGCAGCGATCAGCTTTGGCATAAGCCGGGTAAACACGACAAGCAGCAGCAGAACCGCGGCCGGGGCCACTTTCAGCCACTGTAACGAGATCAGGATGACGAGCCCAAGGACTACCAACGAACCAAACTCGAACCAGAAGGACGCGGCAGCCTGGCTGCGCGTGTTGCGAAGTACTTCGTTGGAGACGCGCCGCTGCAAGGATGTAAACATTGTCAGATCGCCCTGCTGGCTGGCGAGGGCTTTGATCGTCTTGAGATTCTGCAAATGCTCCGTCGCCGCGCTGTAAAGTTGCTTCAGGCTGTCGGAGATCGCATTTCCGCTTTCGTGTGCGGCTCGAGTTTTTTAACGCGTAAACAGCACCAGGAGCGCACCCGCAACCAGAACAAGCAGCGTCATCGAGAATGAAAGTTTTATCGCAAGAGCGATGTAAAGCAGCGAGGAAATTGCACCGGATGCCAGGCCGATAAGACCGAAAGTTGCAGCATCTACCCGCGCCATTTCGCTGGTTAGTGCGTGAGTAAAATCCGACGAACGACGCCGGGAAAGAAACAGCCAGTTTGCATTCAGAATTGCTGAATAGAGTTGGCGGGTAATGTGAAGATCGAAGTGCAGAATGGCGGAAAATGTCTTTATGGATTGTGCGCGATTCAAGAGCGAGCGGGCCATAACGAGCGCGACAAATGCAATCAGCAACAAAGCGAGCCACCACGGCTCCGGTACGCCAGTTGCAGTCAAAATCCGCCTGGATGTGGTTGCCAGTCGACCCAGTTGGCCACCCTGATCCGAGCGCACACCTGCGGCCTGAAATAGCGGAAGCAGAAGCGCTATCCCGATGCCCTCTGTCAAAGAAACCAGGAACGAAATTAAGACTGCCATTACAACCGGCCTGCCCGCAACTTGAAAGAGACTCTCCAGGTAAGACCGCAACGTAGTAGACAATCCACTTCCATCTCGAGGAACACTCGTTGACGAGGACGATTGTGCGGAATTCTGCATCACCATACCTTATCATTTTGGGATAGCACAGATGGCACCCTTGCTCTTACCGGCTTGCTTAGCGAGTACATGTTTGCGCGGATTTCGCCGAGCTGTCAGAAACCGCTGGTGTCGCTCAGAGTCTTATTTCTGCAGTCGAAGGGCAGGAGAAGTGGAAGTTCAGGTGTTTTTAGATTGCCTGGCATCGGGCAAAACAGTTGAATGGCTGCTGACCGGAACTGACACGAAGGTAGGTGACGTTATCGTCCTACCTGGCCCGTCCGTGGTCTTTCATCTGACAAGTACAGTTAGATCCGTTACGAGGCAAATTTTGACACGAATGCGGTCGGCACCCTTAGCCTGCTGGAGGCCGCACGACGCTGGGCCCCGGAGTCGCCCTTTATTCATATGTCTACGAATAAGGTATATGGCGATCGGCCGATCGCGCTGAACCTGGTGGCAGATGAATCGGACGATTGCCGAGACGTGGTGCGATATTGGAAGGCGTTAAACGAAGGTTGGGATGCGGTGTTCGGTTCCCGTTTTAAGAGACGATTCCCAACTATCTGTCGAATCATCCGAACATGGAAGTGTGGATCAACCGGCATGTGATGATTGCGTTTACGCACATGATGCTGATGGCCGAGGTGCTGGGCTACGACACAGCGCCGATGGAAGGCTTTGAACAAGAGAGGGTGCGCGAAGTTCTTAAGTTTCCGCTCAGCTACTATGTGGTGGCATTGCTTGGCATTGGACATTTGAAGGGCCCGGACAAATTTGATGGTGGACGCTTCAGCATGGCGCGCACAGTATTTGCCGAGGAATATGGCAAGCCGATCCGGTTCTGATTTGCCCGCACAATCGTGAACATTACAAATTACAAGTTGCCGGCAGTGAGCGGCGCTCGCGTGCGCTGCAAATTGTGGTCCGGTCGCAGGTACTGAGCGCTTCGAACTACGGGTAATGAACCAGGGGTAAATAACGAGGGCTATTCCTGTATGAGTTTTCCAGCGCCGGTGGGCGTGATCTTCGACATGGATGGCGTGCTGGTCGACTCAGAGCCACTGCACAAAGAAGCAAAGGTGCTGGCACTCGCTGAATTGGGAATCGTTCTGCCGGATAAATTCTACGAAGATCTCTACAAGGGCAGCACGGACGATACAGTGATGCGAGTGATTGCAGCGGCATAATGAGTGCGTACTGCAGGTCTTGCAGGTGGCGATGAAATCTCTTCGACTTTTGCCCGGACAGTGTTGGATTATTGAAGACTCACTGAACGGGAGTGAAGGGCTGCCAAGGCAGCGGGTTGCGTGACTGCTGGACTGACGTCCACCTTTTTCGCGGAAACTTCTTGAAGACGCCGGCGCGGCACATTGTGGTGGATTCGTCTCGATCGAATTAACCAAGTATGCTGGAAGGGAAGTAAGGTCGGTTTCTTGATTACGACGCAGAAATTGGAAAGGCTAAAAATTGCATTTGAAGAGAGAGTTTCCTGCTGCTCCGATAGTGGGTGTGGGCGCGGTGATCGTGGATGGCGACCGCGTGCCGCTGGTGTGGCGCTGTCATGAGCCGCTCAAAGGCGAGTGGTCGTTGCCGGGCGGAGTGCTGGAACTGAGAGAGACGCTTGAGCAGGGAATTTGCCGTGAGGTCCTGGAGGAGACGGGACTGCACGTGGCGGTTGTCTCGATTCCTTGAAGTGCTGGCAACTGCATTGTTACGCAGTCGGGCACGGCTGAAGGCAGCGAAGATGTTGATGAAATCAGGATTCGTTTTCACTACGTGCTGATTGATTACCTTTGCAGAGTAGAGAGCGGGAACTTTGGCGCGAACAGCGACGCGGACGATGCACGATGGGCGTCGCGAGGGAGATGGCCGCTTAATTCGTAACTGTCGTCCGCATCGGCCATGAGCACATAGTTACCGCGAGCGCCTTCAATTCCTGCGATGAGTGCCGCGCCGTATCCGCGGACAGGCACGCTGATAACGCGAGCGCCTTCGGCTGCCGCAATTTCGAGCGAGCCGTCCCTGCTGCCATTGTCGGCGATAACGACCTCGCCCGGAAGTCCGCTGGCGGTGATCGCCGCGAGTGCTTTGCGAATGCAGATAGCAAGCGTTTCCGCCTCGTTTAGGCAGGGCATCACGATGGTGACGGCAACTGCCTGGGCGTTTGGATCGGCACTTGAACTCGTGGACACCGGATCACCTTTCTTACAGTTCTACGTATTCCTCAAGTTGTAATTTCTTGTGTGCCGGCAAAATCGATTAGGACAAGACTCTGCTTGGGTTCATTGTATGGGTCTCAAGAAAACCGCGACTGCGCGATGCGGGCATTCCCATCGCAAAGGGCGGCCGCGAAAGGTCGGAGCTTATCTTTGTCTTCATACCGCACCGAGGTTGAAACCAAACTCTCTGTCGAATTGGGCACAACCTACACAACCTACATAACCTACATAACCTCCCGCGGTTCCTCACCGCTCGGCACAACGGGCAGGTGGAGTCGAAGGACTGAGATGCATGATCTCGATAAACAGCGGCTACGTTGTGGATGCGAAGCAGGGTCTCCTCATCCATTCGTAGACCGTTGCCCTGACTTTCGAGCCGCCGCTATACAGGTCCCACTTTCTTTAAAGTGTGGCCGACGTTTTCCGGGCTGTATTGGAATCTCCCACCGCGCGCTGTCACCTTGCGATTTACTTCTTCGGTTATCTCCTTGACCATGACCTCGGGTTTATCTTGGTGGCAGCGAAAAAACACGGCATCTACCGTAAGCGCCTCGAGGGTTTCTGACCGATCCGCTTCTTGTTGCAGCGCATGAGCCGCGAGGATCGAAACGAGCTCCGCATCGACAGACGGCGCATTAACGATACAGTTGCCGAAAACGCTCAGCACATCACGCCCGATTTGAGGGGCAACCCTCTTGCGTTGAAGCCTGAATTGTTAACGATAGTTCTATTCCGAATGCGGTATTCCAGGAGCTCATTCTGAATGCTTTGGCGGGTTTTTTCCGAGATCCGCCAGTTCGCTGTTGCATTCACTGATGGCAGGATCGTCGCGTTGATGTGGATACTATGCTGCGGAAGCGCACTTTTTGGAAGCTCTTCTTAAGTAGACTGCCTTGGAGCCAAAGTAGTCAGTAGGTTGATTGCCAACGATGATTGAAACCCACGGCTGGTGGAACAGCCTATGATCGTGGTCCACCTTTTACCGAAATTTGGGTTTGAGATTATTAGCGTTGGTCATATATCCACGGGATGACTTTAAGATTAGAGGAATTGATGCCGGCAAGCAGCAGCGAATGAAAGGAGAGAGCTTGCAGACACTGTAGGACGCGATTGCCGGCGAAGGCCGAACCTGTGACGACGAGAGCCGGGAAAATGGGATTGGCATCTTGAAACCAAGTTGAAAAGACCCAGAATGCCAGAAGGGCGCAGTTTCGGTCTGACAATTGGGTCTGTTCGGCAATTGCGTCTTTTACCCTGCGAAACAGCAGCTCAGTTGTCCCGTAAGTTTCAGGCCTAGTAGGAAGCGACATCCCCCGCAGAGGGCTCTCCAGTAGCTTTAATTTCTGAAGAAGCTCATCGGAACTCTCCACATAGTCTGCAGTCTCAGAAAAAGATACCCATGTAGCGTAGCCATCCTTTGAGCGAAGCAATTCCCGCATTGTTCGGCCCCGGATTCCCAGATTCCGTGGTTCAGGTGTTACCCACTGGGCCGGCTGTATGGGCACCATCGGGCCAGCAGCCTCATTGGAGACGGAATTTAGCGCCTGGTCTTCGACTCCCAATTGCTGGAAGGAGGCCGCCTCTGATGACGTAAGTTGGGTCATAGAGACACCTCGCGACATTCAAATGTGAGGCGCCCTATGAATTTCCTAAATACCATAGAAGTAGGAATCAAACGCTGATGGATGTTTTGGCAAAAGACTGGGTCTGCGTGTCTCGCGTTCCTCTTGGGCTCCAGACTCGAATCCTCTTGATGATTGGATGGACCCCTATTAGCCGAATACATGCGATGTGCGGTTATACAACTTGGCAAATTAACGATCATGACTTTCCCTCAAACTGAGATTGGAGGCGAGTTGTTTGACCAGAGCGTCTGTTGAGCCAACCGCCTACACTTTAGGGGGCCGAAGTCCCCTTGTTGGCTAACTTGCAAATTTGTAGATCACTGATCCGGTTCCATTCATCGGGCAAAGTGCCAAGTTGCCGCGAGACCTCATTAAAGCAGCCGCGGGCCGACGTATTCCGCCAGTCGTTCAAGTCTGCGATGAGCTTCAATGAGCACGGTGTAGAGTTCCAAGATTCTTTTGGCTAGATCCTGAGGAGTAAAGGGGTTGCTCACCACATTTACTGATGCGCATACCATGGCCCAAAGTGCATCCTCGAGCTCCTGGCAAGCATTGGACAAATTGCGAGCTTCGGCATCACCGTAATTTGCTGCGTTAGGAGGAAGCGTGATCGGCATAGTACTCGCAAGATCGGGCGGGACCTCTACCAGGGCTTGCTCCGGAATGAGAAGGCTTGGCGCCACGTGATCCAGGTCCTTCTGCGCTGCCGACTGGCTTTGACGCGGGGTTGTGCCTTTCCGAAAACCGCTGCTGTTTTTCTTCTTATTTTGATTCTTCTTAGGATTTCGCATTGTTTTCTCCAATATGTGTAATGAACTTCTTCTGTTTAATACCGCTGGAAACTACCAATGGACCGGTTTCAAAAAAAAATTCTATGGACCTCGTATGGTTTCGTAACAGATCCGCTGAACGTCGATGGCATCCACCCTGATCATTTGCTGAAGGGCTATGTCGATGCTCAGTATGGGCGTTTCCTCCCGCTTACCGCGGATGAGCTTTTGACGTTCCACGATAGTCCCGTACCGCCAGAACATTCCGGGGGTATGGAGGTATTGAACGAGTTCAGTCGCATTCCGGGACCCCACATGTCTGGTCCGTGGTTGCCTGCTTCGGGCGCTGCAAGACGCGCTCCAACGTGCCTTTCGATGGACTATGCGGAGGCCAACGGTTGGGTCGTTCGGCTGCATGACGTCGAGTGACAACTCGCGACAGGCGATGTTTTGTGTTGGGAGAGTGCCATTTCGTACTTCTCTCATAAGAATCAATACCGCTGGCTTTTAAGAGAAGGACCGATATTGAAAGTTTTTTTGGCAGGTTATCTAAGGAGGTGGTCGTCAAGTGATCTGACGTCTAGTGATTCTTCTGTAACGTCTGCCGTATTGTTTATCCGAGCTGTGACGCGACAGGCAGGGTGCTTCATTCCGGTCACGGTTGACCAGACTTTCAGACAGGCGTGAATTGCGCTCATTCGGGCGAATGCCACAACTAATATCCCCGATGTGGACTGAGATTCTGAGGTGAATTGTGGCAGCCTTGATACCATGACCACAACTGTGCTTACACGCCCTTCGCTAGAAGCGAAAATGTTATCGCATAGGGCATAGAAAGAGACGCAAACTGAAGCACTGAACAACCGTGCTAGATAGGTCCTGATCGATCCCATTCTGAGTCCCTAATCCAGAATCCCTAGAATCTTGGATCTTACCCTCTTGCTCCTCCGCCTCTGTAGAGCGAAGTAAGGTATAGAAATTTCACCCCGGTCTGGTCGCCTTAATTGCGGTGCAGCCCGATGTACGAAGAAAGTATTTCGATGATGCAGATCCCTCGGCACGTCTACCGAGCGAAATGAGGATGCACAACTCGGGTAGGTTGCATGGCGCGTGCGCAGACACTTCAAGAGATAACAACAGACAGTTGCCTCTGTTCGGCGACATCACCTGGTATGAGTGGGTGAATTACCAATACCATTATCAAATTTGATAATCACGGCAAAAACCGATGTCGTTAGCTAATAATATGTCCGGTGTTTATAGCAAGTGAAGTGTCCGCATAGCGTGCGGCGAGGATGGAGCCATGCACATGAGCATGGAGATCTATCCGAGGACCGCGGCGGAGCGGGCGATGAAGTTACAGGAAGTGTTGTTACGAGCCACATCGGGCAAGATCAAGTGGCGTCAGGCAGCAGAGTTGATCGGCATCAGCGAGCGACAGATGCGCCGCTGGCGTAAGCGCTATGAGGCGGAAGGCTACCAGGGCTTGCTGGACCGGCGACGACGGAAGCCGAGTAGCAGACGAGTG
The DNA here is from genome assembly GCA_963797255.1 of uncultured Acidobacteriaceae bacterium. Lineage (GTDB taxonomy): Bacteria > Acidobacteriota > Terriglobia > Terriglobales > Acidobacteriaceae > JANXZS01. The sequence continues at coordinate 18,332 of CAWCOV010000025.1, read as the reverse complement.
CCGAAGGCGCAGGCGGAAGAGGTTCTTAGCCTGTACCGGGACAAGTATTTCGATCTGAACGTGCGGCACTTTCATGAGAAGCTCGGCGAGGAACATCAGATCGGGTTGAGCTATACGTGGGTCAAGCAGGCGCTGCAGGCAGCTGGCCTGGTGAAGCGCAAGGCCAGGCGGGGCGTGCACCGCAGGCGGCGTGAACGGCGTCCACTGCCGGGGATGATGTGCACATCGACGGAAGCGATCACCAGTGGTTTCAGGATGAGCGCCGGCACGACCTGATCGTGATCCTGGACGATGCCACCAGCGAGATCTACTATGCGCAGCTGGCCGAAGAAGAAACAACGGCAACCGTGATGGCCGGGTTGCGGGCGGTGATCGAACGGAAGGGGCTGTTCTGTTCACTCTATTCCGACCGTGGAGCCCATTTCTGGCTGACGCCGAAGAGCGGCGGCAAGGTTGATTATGAGCGCCCTACGCAGCTAGGCCGTGCCATGAAGGAACTGGGAGTGCATATGATTCCGTCCTACTCTCCGCAGGCGCGGGGACGCTCGGAGCGCAACTTCTCTACCTGGCAGGGACGGCTGCCGCAGGAGTTGCGATTGCGCGGGATCCGAACTCTCGAAGCGGCCAACGAGTTTCTCCATAAGACCTACATCGCGGAGTTCAACCGCCGTTTTACCGTTCCCGCAGCGCAGCGAGGAACAGCATTTCTATCCTGCCGGCACAGGAACCTGGAAATGGTGTTCACGCAACGCTACGAGCGCACTGTTGACCGGGACAACACCGTGCGCTTTCACAACCTGGTGATGCAGCTCGAGCGTGCCCACTGGCGCCCGACCCTGGCCGGATGCAAGGTCATCATCCATCAGCATCTGGACACCACCTTGACCCTCATGATCGCTGGGCATCGCATCGGACACTACAGCGCGGAAGGAAAACTATTAACGTCGCTGAGCAAAAAACAAATCAAGGCCGTGGAAAAGACGTGGAATGGAAAAGTCAAAAAGCAGACTTTCCCACACCACTTGCAAATCCCGCACACTACGCGGGATTCGCACTTTCCCACCGCCTCGACGGCTACTAACTTATGAAACCGGACATTTCATTTGTTCTCAAAAGCGGACATTTTCACTTGCTAACGACAATCACGGCAAAAACCGATTACGAAGTCCGGGATCTTGAAGAAGTAGCTGGATCGAGCTTCTGTTGAAAAAGAAGTCGATCGAGCTGCGCAGGGCCGATCGCGGGAGCATTCAGCCGGGGGAGAGCACATGAGAGTGGTTTGCATTTCGGACACACATGGACTTCACGGCGACCTCCACATGCCTCTGGGTGATTTATTGATTCACTCCGGCGACTTTACATTCTTCGGCAGGTCGCGACAAAAGCTCGTTGAGTTCAATGAGTGGCTGGGGACGTTGCCGCATAAACATAAGGTAATAGTTGCGGGTAATCATGAATTTGCGCTCGAGGAAGACCCTAGACTCGGTCGACTTTTCACGAACGCCGTTCTCCTTAGCAACGAAGGAGTGGACGTTGACGGGGTCAAGTTCTGGGGTTCACCCATGACACCTCATTACGGCGGAGCTTTCGGGCGCAGCAATGAAGCAGATCGTGTCCGTATCTATGCCACCATTCCGAGTGATACCGACATATTGATAACTCACGTGCCCCCATACGGCATCCTCGATGGCACCGACGAATACCCCGGGCCCGCAGGAGATCCCGTCCTGCGCCAAGCCGTCATTCGGGTCAAGCCTCGACTACACGTCTTCGGTCACATTCACGCCGGATATGGCGTGAACCCGACTCGCGACACGCTGTTCGTGAATGCGGCGCTTTTCGGGTTGACCGGCGCGTTGGAAAACAAGCCATTCGTGCTAGATATCACGGGACTCGATTTTAACGACACGGAAGGGAACGAATAGCTATGGCAAAGCAATGCGAACGCTGCAATGGAACCGGTCGATGCCAGCAGTGCAGAGGTACTGGTCGTTTCGGGTATCCGGGCTTCGGCCCGGAGAATCCTTATCCGAACCATTGCGGGTTCTGTAGCTCGTCTGGCATTTGCGCACGGTGTCTTGGGGCAGGCCAAATCTAAAGGGTTTCGGACAATTTCAAACGCTCGAACTCACGAACTGAGGATTGTCGATGACCCACAAGGCACTCGAATTCGCCGTTAGTCCGAACGTTATCCGCAATGCGATCGACCGGCACAAAGACTGGATCGAGTCCAAACTTGGCATATCTCTTTCTGATGGTGTGATCTTGAAGATTGATCAATGTCTGGCACAGGCAGCTGTTGATCCCATCCTTCAGGTTGCCAATGAGAATGCTTGCGATGCCATGATGGTCAATAGGATGCGAGACGCCTGACGTCGCATGGAAGGCTGCGTAATTGAAAAGGCGTTTGGAATCGCAAAAAAGCATGCGGTAGATTTCCCCGAACGAAAAGAGCAGTTTACGAATTTGTGAGGCGGCACAGCATGATCAAACTTGCATCGCTCTTCATTTCGTACGTCGCGCCGAGAGAAGGAGATTGGCGGGCCAGCCTGCAAGGCCAACACTCCATACTTTGACGTTTTCCAGTCCCGCTTGCGACGCGGTCCGTCTGAGTTCCCTTGCAGACAGCAGGTTCAGATTATCTTCAGAAGCGAAGAAGTCCAGGCCTCTGATCTTGCAAACCTTGCGAAATGCATTTGGCGGAAGCCAATGAGCCAGCGGCATGACGGTGTGAAACTCGATTGGAAACCAGCGGTTTGGCGTAGTGATGAAGATTCCCTTTCGTGCTACGCGCCAGGCCTCCGCCAGAAATCTAGTCTGCTTTTCGCGGCTGCCCACATGTTCAAGGACGGCGCTCGAATGCACGAAATCGAATTCGCTGTCCGGGAAGGGAAGATCCCGTCCGTCGGCAGCGACGTATCGTAGGCCGGGGTACATCTCCTCGAGGAAAGAGGCGTCATCCACGCCGCAAGCGCAAATGCGATGCTTGTGCGGGTACCATGCTTCGAAATAATTTGAATGGCTGTAGGTCTGGTCGCTGGTGACTCCGAGATCCAATACCGTGTCTGACTCTTCGATCCTGGTGGTCGACAAAAAAATGTCGAACATTCGACGACGCTGATACGCGGCTATCTTGACCGGGATCGAATCGGGTGCCGCGAGATTATATTGTGCGTTTACTGACAACTGGTCTCCTTGGAATTTGCTTAGCGATTCTTCATACCCAGCAGGCTTAGAAAGAAACTGGCGAAGATCACCTCGACACCTAGCATCAGCGATGCAGCCGCGGGAAGCGTTATCCGGAGCGTATGCGATAACGACAGAGCACCAAAACCAGCCCGGTGCCAAACCTCCACTGAATACAGCATGGTTCCAAATCCAAGTAACAGAAGAATGAGTCCTGCCACCACGCCTTTCTCTAAAGTCACATATTGAAAAAGCTTTTCGAATTGCGGATTGGGAGGCAAGAAGCCTTCTCGTGTGCCGAAAAATCTGGCGCCCACGGCGAATACGCAGATGTGAACACCGATTATCATCAGGCCAATCGCATACACCAGAGTATTCACGTCAAAGTTGAAACGACCTATCCCGCGTTGCGAAGGAAGTAGCCAGACTGAAATCAAAAATCCAATGAGCGTAGCTGCGAGACCGGGATAAAGAAAAAGCCAGCGAGGACTGTAGAGAAGCAGAAATCGCAGATTCCGCCATCCATCGCTCCACGTCCGCAAATGCGGCGCCCGCGTTCGTCCGTCAGGAGACAACGTTGTCGGCACTTCGCTGATCTTCAGCTTCATCAGACCCGCTTTGACGACCATCTCACTGGCGAATTCCATGGCCGTGGTTTTCAATCCAAGCTGCAGGATGGCGTCCCGGCGAAACCCACGGATGCCGCATTGAAAGTCACCAACCGGAATCCTAAAAAAAATTCTGCCAAGAGCGCTAAGGATAGGAGTTCCAAAATACCGATGCAACGGCGGCATTGCGCCGGGCTTAATTTCGCCTCGAAAACGGTTGCCTATGACAAAGTCCGATCCCGCATCCAGAGCCGCGACGAAGCGAGGCAGGTGGCCAAACTCGTAACTGTCGTCCGCGTCGCCCATGAGCACATAATTACCGCGAGCGCCTTCGATTCCTGCCATGAGTGCCGCGCCGTATCCTCGGACAGGTACGTTGATAACGCGAGCGCCTTCGGCTAAGGCAATTTCCTGCGAGCCGTCCGTGCTTCCGTTGTCGGCAATAACGACCTCGCCCTGCAGTCCGCTGGTTGCAATCGCCGCCAATGCCTTGCGTATGCAGATGGCCAGTGTTTCCGCCTCGTTGAGGCAGGGCATTACGATGGTCACGCCCAATGTCGGCGCGTTCGGTACGCTACTTAAATTCGTGGACACTTAATCACCTTTCCTACAGATCCCGCGAAGTCGGATATGACAATCTCGCCTTGAACTTCATTGTATTGTATGCAGTCACTGGTTCCTCCCGGTACGCTGCATTTAGCAGCCCGAACGGCCTTGCGGATTCGTTATGGATGGCCGGGCATTCGCGGCGGCGGGAGAGCCGATTCATCTGTTGGCGGTGTGTAGGACGAGAGTACTGGCGGGGTTCCGTCTGCATTCAGGACCCAGACATGCCGGTCATGAAAATAGCGCAACAAGGGTTGAAGAGAGACGCCTGGAATTTCACGGGCCCAGACGATCTTGGCATGGTCAACGTCGGATGCGTTGTAGACCCACTCAATATTCGGATCGTGGTCAGCCGAATAGTGCACAATGATCAAATCGTCTCCCGGCATGTCCCTCAGTTGTGCGGTAATGCGTTGCCGGTACTCCAGAACAGAGTGTGGAGAATTTACGTTCTTGTTGGGTATGGGCGATAGGAGCAGCGTAGAAACGAATACGGCGCGAGACAGATTGATTCCAGAGAAGTATTTGTTGGGTTTCCACTGACGAAGGTGACGCAGCCCCTGCACGATGAGCAGAAAAATAGTCGCAGTCAATGGCGCGGCATAGTGCGGCATGAAGCATGCAGCCAGCAGAAAGCCCGCGAAGCAGAAAAGAACCTGCGCAACTGGAAACCTCATTCGGCGATCGCGCAAAATCCGCGGCAGGGCCACGGCCACGATAAACAATTCGGGATACAGATAGAACCTTGCGGACTTCAAGACATAAAGTTCGAGAGCGTGCGCGATATGTATGAAGCTGTCCGGCCGGCCTCCGAGCCATGAGTTGGCCGGCCACCAGTGATTGTAGAACGCCTCAAACTGAGGATTACTGAAGTGTAAGGGTGCTACGGCTTTTTTCAACGCAAACAGCGGAATGGCATAGTGAGTTCTGACGTTCAGGTCTTCCGGAAAGAGCGTGGGATGTCCGGTGAGCCGAAAATTGTAGTACCCGACAAAGCATAGACTTGCAAGCGCCACCGCGGAGAAAGGAAAAACAACATGGCTGAATGCGGTTTGCAGCGAACGGCCCTGGCGGCGGACGAGCCAAACGACGAGGGTTACGAACACGGGAACGCAGAACATAAAGCCTTCGAACGGACGGCTGTTGGTGAGAATAATTGTTCCCAAGCCCAGAATGAGAGCATCACCGGTGCGAGCCGACCGCATGATTCGCGGTAGAGCCCCGAAGACGAGCGCGCCGCCGGTTGCCGCAACCTCTCCACCCCAATAGCTGTTGATCCAGTAAGTTGAAATGGCCAGGTGGAAGACGGCGAGAATGCCTCCGAGCAACGCCCAGCGTGGAGGGAGCCAGCCTTGGAGGGCCCACAGTATGGCTCCGGACATGATGGCTATGGCGATAAGAATGCCGTACCACGGGTTCCCGAGGGTTTCGCCTACGGCCAGAACCACGCCCTGCGCGGGAGGATACATGGACATGTAGGTGGGCTGCTGATTGATATGAAACGTATCGAGATAGAACTGCATGGCATGCGGGGGATTGGTGAGTCGGCCATGCGAGAAGGTATCGGCGGCGACGAGATAGCTGAACTCATCGTGAGCCCTAGGGAAGGGAATCGGAGTGGTCGAAAGAAGAGCAATGCGCAGCACGATGGGTGTTATGGCAAGGAGAATTATGCATAGGCGCTTTTGCTCCGCAAGACGTGTGCCGAAACGCTCGACGGCGGCGAAGGCTTGAGGAGCGAGCACCGATGCAAGCCAAGTGGCCGGGAAGATGAACAGGAAAAGGAAAAGAGCCCAGTCATGAAGATTCCGCTCGAGCATTCCGTGCTGATGAATCTGCTCGAGTATTCCGTGATGAATCCGCTCTAGCATTCGCTGATAGGGAGGCTGTGTCATCGAACTCGATTCCGTTTATTCCGGCCAAATCGGTGATTGGACTAGGGCCTGTTAACAGACACTTGTCAATTGGTCTCGGGCTGCACCGCTACATAGTTCGGTGAGCCTGTTAACTGGGAGGTCCGCAAGAGGGGGATGATTCGTCGGTCCCCCAGAGCTTGAGGCGGAAATCGAGGCCGGTGCGAAGTACGCCAAGCCCGTAAGTTATGCTGCGGCAGAAATTAATGGACGAAGCGTCTTCAAAATAATTTGTCGGACAGGGGATCTCGCCGAAGCGGAAACTGAAATATGCTGCGTGCACGACCATCTGGTTGTCGAAGACGAAGTCGTCCGAGCAACTCAGCAGCGGCAGACGCTCCAGCACTTTGCGACTCCTAGCTCGATATCCGGTGTGATATTCCGACATCTTCTTGTGAATGAGAATGTTTTCAGCAAGGGTAAGCACAGGGTTTGAAATGTACGTATAAAGATGCATGCCTCCCTCGATCGCACCGTGCTCCAAGATGCGTAAGCGAGCACGGCATCGTACTCGCCGAAGGCGATCATCGAGAGCATGGCGGTGAAGAGTTTGGTGTGTATTGATAGTCTGGATGAAGCATGACGATGATGTCACAGTATACCCTAGCTGCGATTTCCGAAAATATTCTGAATATTCCCTACATTGATAATGCAAGAAACTTCTTTTTCTCCATTACGGACTAAAGTTGAACTTTCATCGGATTCCCGAGACGACCCATCGGGATTGTAGACAAAATCCACGCAATAGCGTCCGCAGGTTGTCCATCGATAGCTGGGGTGTCAGTCGGACCGGGGCTTACGACATTGGAGCGAATATGACGATCCTTGAGATCCGAGGCACAAGCGCGCACGAAGGAACGGAGGGCGGCCCCGAAAGGCGGTTTGACACGCTCAGATTGATGATCGGTGTTTCATAACTTCGTGGTAATGGAAATGACTTCGCGTGCGATCCCGCGAGTTCAACCTGCACTCCTCGACTACCTCGTGCTCGTTCGGGTATCGCTACGCGTGATCGAAGTGTCGAAATTCTAGCTAGCGAGAAATCCTTTTCAGGCGTTGCCTCGAAATAGCTGGAACATTGGAAAGATGGAAAGAGTTTGCGCCACGTTGACTCGACGAACCGGCGCTTGGCCGCGAATATCTTGCCCTCTTTGGGTGAGCGGCCTATCGACGAGATTGAGGCTCCGGATTTGGTCGCGATGGTGAAGGCTATCGAGAGTCGCGGAGCACGAGATATTGCTAAACGCACGCTCGAGACGACCGGCCAAATATTTCGTTTCGGGATTGCGCACGGATATGCCAAACGCAACCCCGCCAGCGAGATTCGCCCGAGCGACATTCTGAAAGCTTCGCACAAGGTTAGCGACGATCTACGTTGTTTGGGGTCAATACGACGAGGCGCTGGAATGCCTTTAGGGCAGGGAAGTAACGAAAGGCTCGCATGGAGCGACGAAGACGCGGCGGGCGCATATAACAAGCAAGTTCCTGGGCTGAAGAAGGCCCGTCTCTGCTGGGTTGCTTGGGCCGTAGCCTCCGATTACGATAAGAAGAGCTGCATTGCCGACGATGGCCGTAACCGCAGATTTTCGACGCAATATCAATCTTGATGCTCTGCGGGCCATCGCCATCTTCATGGTGCTTGGGCGGCACTCTGGTTACTCAGCCTACTTGACCAGAGTCGGATGGGCTGGAGTTGACCTTTTTTTCGTGTTGTCCGGTTTTTTAGTTTCCGGGCTGCTCTTTATGGGCTACCAAGATCGGAGACAGATTGATTTCTCCCGCTTTTACATCAGGCGCGGACTAAAGATCTGGCCAGCGTTTTATGTACTCATGGCTACAGGACTGTTGACTGCTGTGGTGCGGGGTCACTCCTTTTCAAAGAGACAATGGCTGTCCGAACTGGTTTTCATGCAGAGCTACTTTAAAGGGATTTGGAATATTACTTGGTCTCTTGCAGTGGAGGAACACTTTTATCTGAGTCTTCCCATTGTGCTCCTACTCATGAACCGTCGTGACAAAGAGAGACCGTTTGCGGCGATGCCATACGTCTTCGGCACGATCGCCATTCTCGCCCTCGCCTGCCGGTTTGCCGTGGGTTGGAAGGAAAACGGCAGTGTTGACTACCAAACCTACCTATATCCGACTCACCTGAGGATTGACGGGTTAATGTTCGGCGTCTTGCTCTCCTACTACAATAGATTCCGGCCGAAGGTGTTTGAGCGGATCGCTTCATGGCGAGGTGGCTGGATTGTTATCGCTGCGGCGGTTGTCTTGCTTTCAACGTTCCCGGTTGAAAACCGCAACATGCACACGTGGGGCTTAACCGTGATCTATCTCGGTGCTGGATGCCTAGTTTCAAAAGCCATCGCGTTTGAAGGGCCCGGTCTGATCCGGGTGATGAGCGGCCTGCTGGCCCGGATCGGCATGTATTCCTATTCGATTTATCTTTGGCACACTTTCTTTCACAGCCTGCTTGCACATTTTCACATTGCATCGCAGGCGTTGTCGTTTTGGTGCTATTTTGCCGGAGCCATCCTGTTTGGCATCGCTGCTGCAAAGATGATCGAGATCCCGGTGCTCCGGTTCCGGGACCGGGTGTTTCCGCGCAGTCCAAGCGTGATCTCGAAAAATCGTCCCTCCACTGAGGAACTCGGGAAAGCGTCACCTTATTAAATCGCGATTGAAACGGCTCCTACTAAAATCTTGAATAGTTCGGGCTTGCCCTATCAATCAAATCAATATTTCGTTAATAACGAAACAGTTACTGTCACGTTATGGGTAACGTACACCCGCGAATGCTTATGACTTTGGCGGATGAAATCTATTGAGCAGGGTATATTTGCGGGTACCTTTCAAGGACTATTTTGCATCTTATTAATAGCACGTCGCTAGAAGCCAATATGAATCCCTCCTCCGGATCCGACAAACCATCACAAAGAGTTCCAGATGCTGGATTGGTAATCGAAAAGATTTTGGCGGTCCCGTAACGAGCGGCGTTTAGGAGGAGCCGAGACTTTGCTTTCCTGACTGGGTCTGTAACCGAGACAGTTCTGTCACTGAACCGTAGACAAATGCCTCGGGCAAATTCACCTCAAGTTTCCGAATAAGACATTACGGTGTGAAAGGCAAGTCAGATGGCGAAGGCGTGCATGGCTTTGGGTCTCTGTGCCGCTCCGCCTGAATGGACAGACAAACGCATACTTGCAATGCTCCAAAATTGACTACGCTAACCGCCCACCTCACCCTGCCCATTGTCTCAGCCACCTCTTTTTCAATTTACAGCAGTAACAGACCGCGACAGATCGCGCCTTTCGCTGTAGAATCCGACTAAGCAAATTGGTTGTACCTGACCTCGATCAGTCAGAATAATGCCCGAACGGGATAGCGGCCAAAGCCGTTTGTTCGCCGTTCACCGCCGCTGTATGTGAAACCCAACATTTGATGCGCGTAGAACAAACCTTTGGCAAGAGCAGCAAAGCTGCAAACCTAACGCTGTATTCAAACTGCCTTCCTGATGCCGACCTTGGTTCTTCATTGAGTGGATGAATTTTGGAGGCATCTTGATGCGTCAACTTGTTTTTCTTGGTGTCCTATTAGCGTGTGTTCTTGCCGGTTGTGGCGGCGGGAGCGATAGTTCAAAACGTGATTTCTCTCTTGTCGCTGCTCCTTCCACCATCTCCGTAATCCCTGGCGGTGAGGCGCAGTCATTAGCTGTTATCGCTTCGGCTGTTAATGGATTTACCGGCGATGTGACGGTTACCATGGGATCCCTCCCCACCGGCGTAACGGCAACTCCGTCGAGCCTCCATGTTGCCGCCGGCTCACAAGGGCAGATCAAGATAGTCGCCTCTGCGAGCGCTGTCCCGGGCACAACTAGCGTTTCCCTCACAGGCGCATCGAATGCGCTCAGTCACAATGCGGTCACAACGCTCACGGTTGCTTCGCCAGTAACAACGGCTTCACTGAGTGCAACTGCCTTCGATTTTGGTAACAACCTGGTGAATAACACCATTTCACAATCTGTGGTGACGGTCACCAACACTGGCCTGGCTCAGTTGACCATGAACCCCACGCTGAGCGGTGAAACCAGCTACTCGATCGCTACCGGTATGTCCTGCGGCCAGCAATTAGAGCCGGGGGCCACTTGCAATGTGGTCGTGAATTACACTCCGACAACGGCATCTGCGCCTGGGGCACAGAGTGCCACCCTGAACATGGGTTTCGGCGATGTGCCGGCGGGCACTCCGCAGACTGTTGCTATTACGGGAATCGCAGCCGCCTTGCCGGTTGGGCAAGTGGTAGAAACAAACAACCCGCAGGTAGCTCGCTATACGATGACTCTGCCCTTCCCGGAAGTATGACGGTGAGCTTCGGCAAAGACACTAACTACGGATTGAAGACCTGGTCGCGATCGACCCCTGTGGCAGGCGGTACAGTAAGCATTTTTGTGGCTGGCATGGAGGGCGCCACAACATACCACATGCAGGCTTCGGTGACGTTTGCAAACGGCATTATAGCAAGCGATACCGACCATACCTTCACGACGAAGGATGTGCCGGCGAACATGAAACTCGTTTCAACGACGACCACAACGCCAGGCATGACCCCGCAGCCAGGGCTTGAACTCTTAGCTTTGCCATCGGTTCCGCCAATAGGACTTTTCGCCACTGATTTATCCGGCAACGGTGCTATGGACTTACGCAAATCCCGGCAATCTCAACATCATCACTGCAGGTAAGGTTCTTCCGAATGGGAACCTCCTAATGGCAATCAGCCCCCTCCGGGCCCCCCACTCACCGCGCCGATTGCAGAAGGAACTATCAACGAAATACGAGAAGTCAACCTTGCGGGAGACACTGTCCGGGAGATTTCAATCGACGATCTGAATGTCGCTCTTGCTTACGCCAACTGCGCCGAATGTAATGTGAAACTGGCTACGTTCCACCATGACGTAGAGCAGTTGCCGAACGGCCATTGGCTAGTGTTGGCAAACACCACAATGGCTTTATCTGCCACCAGCGTACCCCCTCTTACCAATACCCCGCGACGACTGTGCTTGGGGATGTGATTGTGGATCTGGACGAAAACATGAAACCGGTTTGGGCGTGGAATGAGTTCAATCATCTGGACCCTAACCGTCATCCCTTCCATGTTCCCAGACTGGACGCATTCAAATGCAGTGGTCTACTCCAAAGATGACGGCAATATCCTTGTCTCCGTCCGGCATCAGAATTGGGTATTGAAGGTCAACTATGCCGACGGTGTGGGGGATGGCAGCATTTTATGGCGTTTGGGACAAGGTGGAGACTTCACGATGATAGGCGGAACAGATCCAACAGACTGGGCATATGCTCAGCACTTCCCAGCCTTCTTCAGCCCGAATACCAGTGGGGTCTTCTCACTTGGCGTTATGGACAATGGTGACGACAGGGCCTTTCCGAGTGGCGTTAGCTGTGGCAAGCCCGGAGTCCCGGCTTGTCTCTACACGACGATTCCTGTCTATCAAATCGATGAAGGCTGCGAAAACGGCTACTTTAACGTTCCATCAGAAGTTGCCGACCAATCTCTACAGTTTTTGGGGCGGAAGTGTCGGTCTGCTCGCAAATGGCAACGTGGAGTACGCCCTTTCCGGGGTCGGAAACGAATCGTATGTGTTCGAGGTAACTCGGAAGGCACTCCGCAGACGGTTTGGAATATGCACATCAGCGGTACATCTGCCTACAGAGCCTTCGCATCCCAAGTCTATATCCAGGTGTGCAATGGTAAAGGTATCGAAACGCTCGGTCATTATCGAACGTCTCAAGCCAAATATAAGTGCGGAGATTTCCTATGCATTTCGCCTCCACCGGTCGCTTGACGCTGGCCTCCTCTGCGTTGATGACCGCTTATCTATCAATGCCTCGGGCGGGGCCACAACCGGCTGGCCCGAGCTCCGGTATATTCGGGGTGGCTTTCGATTTTATCTCAGCAGGTTGCAGCGGAAGTAATCCAATATAGGGCTACAGAATAGGGTTCCACAGACCGGTTGCGCATCTCAGGCACTAAGAGAAGAGGTATGCGTTAATGAAGCCCAGTGTTTACGGAATGCGCCATCCAGACCGTCATCAACGATTCCCTGTTTCGCAACTCTCGAACAGACGCCTGTTACTGAGTTAACTTCCCTTTTCACGGAAAGAGAGCCCAGTTCTTCTCGGAAGGCTTGGGGATCTTGCTGCAGTTGTTGAAGCTCTTCGCTTACTATGTGCTCTGTTTTGTGTGCCATTCCGGGCAAAAATCTTAGGACGGTTTGGCCGACCTTTTCGATTTCCGCTGGGTATACGTCGCTATATCCTGAAATCCCAAGCCTATCGATTTCTCGCTGCGTTGGAACGCAAAGCGCGCGTCCACAAGCGGCACAGCGGGCAGTGCACCTAAAAAAGCAACGCAAATGAAAAGACGAGCTGCTTTGCAGCGGAAGAGGATCCGCCACGTAACTTTTGACACTCCCCGCACAAGCCACGTATCAAGCTCCAAAAAGCTTCACGATCTGAAGCCCGCAACCTCCTCTTCGGCAAAACAGTAGCTACCCGGTGCTCTCCGAAGGAGTTGGAGTAGATCGAATAGGCGACTGATCGAGTAGGCGGCTAATGGTCCGGCAAACAGGCTGGCCGCATGGCTTCAATGTCGCTTGAGGCAGCGCGGCCATTCCGGACTTTGCAGAACTAGTCCCGGTCGCGGTCTCCGCGACCCGTTTCAATCGGTTCCAACGCACGCGCGACGTCGACCGAGGAAGGAGTTCCTCTGATGCCAGAAACGACGCAAAATGGCGAACTCTCGCACGCACGAGACGGCACGCAAGCTGCTCCAGGAGTTTCTCGGTGCGAGATGAAGATATGAGGCGCGCGATGTAGAAAGAGCTCCTGAGTGTGTAAGATGTTTTGCTCGCTAGCATGTTTAGGAAGGGCGTGGCGGTTTTAGTAGTGTCATTTCGTAGTCTGCTTTCAAAATTTGAGATACTACCAATCTGGAAGAGGTTTCATGCGAGAGGTTTTCATCCACAAGCTTGCCGATGCTGCCCCTGACGCTATCGGGCGAGGTACGAGAATCTGGCAATTTGTAGTGATCCTTCCCGGGGCAATAATAGGGGCAGAATGCAACATCTGTGCACACGTACTGATCGAGAATGATGTCATCATTGGGGATAGAGTCACAGTCAAGAGCGGAGTCCAGTTGTGGGATGGCCTGCGCGTGGGTGACGACGTGTTTATTGGCCCCAACGTCACATTTACCAACGACAAGTTTCCCAGAAGTAGGCACTATCCAGACATGTTTTTGCAGACGACCATCGAGAGCGGGGCTTCTATCGGGGCGGGAGCCGTTATCTTGCCGGGTCTGGTAATCGGGAAAGGCGCTATGGTAGGAGCTGGAGCCGTAGTCACGAAAAGCGTTGCTCCACGAAGCCTTGTATGTGGCAACCCAGCACGACATGTTAGATTTCTTGAATGACGAGAACATCCGTTGAGCTTTGCAAGGTTCTTGACCTGCCGAAGATCTCTGACCCGCGCGGGAATCTGACGTTTATTGAAGGCAGCCATCATATCCCGTTTGATATCAAGCGGGTGTACTACCTCTACGACGTGCCGGGTGGGGCGGAGCGTGGCGGACACGCGCACAAAGAATTGGAGCAGCTCATTATCGCTATGTCTGGCAGCTTTGATGTGGTCCTCAACGACGGCGCGAATAAAAAACGGGTACATCTGAACCGTTCTTACAATGGTCTCTATGTCTGCCCTATGATTTGGCGAGAGTTGGACAATTTTTCTTCCGGGTCCGTTTGCATGGTGTTGGCATCCACCAAATATGACGAGGCCGATTACTTCCGTGATTATGAACAGTTCCTGCGGGTACGGAACCCCGAATGAGAATTCCGTTTCTTGACCTCGGAGCGTCCTATCGAGAACTCCAGTCGGAGCTGGAAACCGCCATCCTCGCTTCGCTGCGCTCGGGCTGGTATATCGGCGGCCAAGATGTGGAAGCCTTCGAGCAGGAGTTTGCCGCCTACACGGAGACCCGACATTGTGTGGGCGTGGCTAACGGACTGGATGCACTCCATCTTTCGTTGCTTGCCTTGGAAATCGGGTCAGGTGACGAGGTCATCGTTCCGTCGAACACATTCATTGCCACCTGGCTAGCGGTCAGCCATTGCGGGGCGACCCCGGTGCCGGTGGAACCGATGGAGTCCACCTACAATCTTGACCCTAACAGGATCGAAGCGGCCATTACGCAACGCACCAAGGCCATTCTTCCCGTACATCTGTATGGGCAGCCAGCAGACCTCGATCCAATGCTCGCAATCGCCCAGAGGCATGGCTTGCGCGTCCTGGAGGATGCGGCGCAGGCACACGGCGCTCGGTACAAAGGCAAACGGATCGGTGGCCACGGGGACATTGCGACGTGGAGTTTTTATCCAGGGAAAAATTTAGGCGCACTCGGGGATGGTGGAGCCATCACGACAAACGATCCGGAGCTTGCGGACCGTATACGCGTGTTGCGGAATTACGGTTCGCGGATGAAATATGTGAATGTGGTGCAAGGCTACAACAGTCGACTCGACCCCGTGCAGGCGGCGGCTTTGAGGATCAAGCTGAAGATGCTTGACGAATGGAATGCTCGACGAGCGCGGATTGCCGCACGTTACAACGCAGAGCTCGCGGGGGCAGAGCTTCTCCTACCGGCTGTGCCGACCGGGACCGAACCAATCTGGCATCTCTATGTCGTGCAGCATCCGCAACGCGACCGGCTTCAGAAGTCGCTCACAGAAAAAGGCATTGGCACGCTGATTCATTATCCAATCCCCCCGCATTTACAGCAGGCCTATGCCGCGAGTGAGTTTACAGCGGGACATTTTCCCATCGCTGAGAGCATGGCAAAACGATCGCTAAGTCTACCGATGGGGCCGCAGCTGGACCAAGCCGGGGTAGACGCTGTGATTGCTGGTGTCAGGGATGCCGTGCGAATACTTGCGTCTGAACAATGACTGAGACCTCCACCTCTTACCGGCGCATCCTGAAGAGCTCCTCCATCATTGGGGGAGCTTCGTTTCTCAACATCATAATCGGACTGCTGCGCACCAAGGTGCTGGCTGTGCTGCTCGGTCCTACCGGCGTGGGTCTCGTCAGTCTGTATCGCGGACTTCTGACCACCGCGTCTGGTGTGGCAACCATGGGCGTTGATACGGTGGGCACGCGGCAGATCGCCGAGGCCAATAGCAAGGAGGATGCTCGCGCACTCGCAGTTGCACGCCGCGCCATCTTCTGGGCTGCGCTTGTGCTCGGCACCGTCGGAATGGTTGTTATATGGTACTTCCAGAAACTGCTGGCGCAGACTGTGCTGGGTAGCGCGGCCCATGCCCACATTGTCGGATGGATTGCCGTCGGCGTGGCCTTGACGGTGGTATCCGCCTCGCAGGGCGCGCTCATTCAGGGCATGCGTCGCATTGCTGATATGGCTCGCGTGTCGGTCTACAGTGCAGCCCTGAATACTGTACTCGGCATCGCGATTATCTGGCGATGGGGACACGCGGCGCTGGTGTTTTATGTCCTCACGGTTCCCCTTGCGACGTTTTTCCTGGGCTCGTGGTACGTTTGGCGCCTTCCGAAACCAGCCTCCTTTCACATTTCCTTGTCGGAAATGACACGCCAGTGGAAGATGTTGCTTCGGATCGGCGGCGCCTTCATGGGTGGAGCGCTGGCCTTGTCTATTATTCAGCTATGGATAAGAGTGCACGTTGGCAATGTTCTCGGCCCTGAAGCGCTTGGCCACTTTCAGGCATCGTGGACCATCTCCACGATGTACATCGATTTCGTACTAGCGGCGATGGCCGCTGACTACTATCCGCGTCTGACCGGCGTAATACACGACCACAACGCTGCCGTCAGCCTCATCAATCAACAGACGGAGATTACACTTCTTCTGAGTGCGCCCGTATTTCTAGCCATGATGGGGCTCGCCCCTTGGGTTATTCGACTCCTTTATACCGCAGCCTTCGCCCCGGCGGTGGAAGTGCTGCGTTGGCAAATCCTCAGCGATGTCCTCAAGGTCGCGGCATGGCCGCTCGGGTTCATCTTTCTTGCCACGGGAGACGGCAAAACTTTCTTCTGGACCGAAGTCTCGGCATTTTTGGTGCTGGGGCTTTCGATCGCAAGCCTGCTGCGGATAGCCGGTCTGGAGATGACCGGCATTGGCTACCTAGCTTGTTACGTTTTTTATCTGCCGCTGGTGTATCGGCTGGCTAAGCGGCGAATTCGGTTCGCATGGTCCGCCCTGTTCGTCCGTCTGCTGGCAGCTACATTTGTGATGTGCGCCGCTGTAGCTATCATCGCCAGACTCACCCGGTGGGGAGCTATCGCGGGATGCGCGGCTCCATGATCTTCGCGGTTCACGCTCTAGGGAGGCTTTCGCATATGAGTGACCTCGGCGGCCAGGCAGGCCGCGTTGGTGCCGCGGCGCGGAGACTGACTGCACGGATCGGTGCACCTTGAACACTTCGCCAGTACAGCATCCGAAACTCGACTTTTCAGTGAGGATGTACCTATGAGTCAAGAAAACATGCCCCTTGTTACGGCCGTGATTCCTGTCTATAACCACGAAAAATACGTAGTTGAAAGCATCCGAAGCATTCTCAACCAGACTTACCACGATGTTGAGCTGATTATCATCGCGATGGCTCAAAAGACCTCTCGCATGAAAAGGTTTTGACCCTTGTTGGCGAATGTAAACAGAGGTTCGCGCGCTTCGAGTACATCAACAGAGAAAACAAGGGCATATCCGCCACGTTGAATCAGGCTCTGGCCATGGCTAAAGGGACCTACTTTTCGGTGCTCGCTTCGGACGATGTCAATCTTCCAGAAAAGATTGGCCTGCTCGTAGGTGCACTAGAAGAAAAGGGCCCGACGTGCGCTGCGGCTTTTGGTAATGCCTTAATCATTGACGAAAATGGGCAGCAGATACGCTTGGATGAACGCGGATTGTATCCGAGAACGCAGGCCACGAAAGTTTCATCGAGTTCTACCTCCAAATCGGCACGGCGATCACAAGGGCGCAAGTTTGGGACTTATGAGACGTTGATTGGCGGCAATTACCTACCCGCTATGTCCAACGTGGTCAGAACCGCAGCACTTTCGGAGGTTGGCGGCTGGACTTCCGGCAATACAGTGGAAGATTGGGAGATGTGGCTGAAACTCTCCAAGAGCTTTAAACTAACGTATATTGACCAGCCTGTGGCGCTGTATAGGCAGCACGAGTTGAACGCCTCTACCACAACTGCAGGCAGGCTAAACTATGCTTCTATGCTTCTGGTTGAGAAAGAAAGAGAATTTTGTATGGCGAATCACCTCGCTGACAGTTGGCTCGAATCATACGGTTCCTTAGTATTTGACCAACTCCTAAATGGGCAACTATCAAAAGGATTGCTATCGTCGATCCTGAATGGGCCCGACAAGCGCTCGCTTCTTTTTATTCGCGGCGAAACGCCTGGCGCGACGGTTCTAACGCTCCGAATCGCGCCGGTAAACCACAATGCAACCGTCTCACTACAAATTTCCAGAACTCAGTCAGAACGTCCCACTACTATTTTTAATCGCATGCTAACGCTTCCCCGACGACTTGAACAATATGAGGATATCCGTTGCTCAATCAGATAAGCGGGGCTAATTAGTAAATACGAGGCTGCAATCGGTCGAGGACGAGAACTCTAGTCTTGAAACGCTGGTCGTGGATCGGAGCCTCGATAGGGGAGATGCTGAAGGCGGTGATAGTAAAAAGTGGCTTGAGTTCGTAGACTTTGGGGTGGCAGATTGGGCTACGTCATATTCAGTTGGGCAAGCAACCCGCGCATTGGAGAAGCTTTCACACATGAGAGAGACGTGAGCTCCTTTGGCGTTTTCCAACTTTCCCAGAGCTCCGGATGCGGGTTAAATTCGTATTACAAACTGCGCGGAAAATGGGAGCAGACCAAGTCACTCTGCTGCTCTCAACGGAC
>CAWCOV010000024.1:0-36244 GCA_963797255.1 uncultured Acidobacteriaceae bacterium | reverse complement strand
GTCGAGATGTGACTCGATTTCCGTGAGCAACCTGAATGAGGTCGCCAGTAGCCAATGTTTTGCCATCCAGCGACTTGAGAACCAGGAAGCCATGAAATGTTCCCTGGGTTCTGCGAACGGGGACAAGGTCGGCAGAAAGCGGCTTTACATTGAAAAGAAAAAGCGTGAGAAGCACTACCTGGCCCAAGCAGCAGAGGTTAGCTAAGATGGCGCCCTCCTGCGAGTCGGATTCAAGTCAGGGTTTGGAATCACGGTGACTGTGAACGAGCACCCGCTATTGACTATCGGTCACTCGTTACAATTCTCGCCAGAGTACGACCGAGAAGGACTTTCGGCCAGCTGTAAGTTATTGAAAGTATGGAGGCGCGGGTGGGGATCGAACCCACGCATAAAGGTTTTGCAGTTGGGTTCTTGTAGCTAAGTTATTGATTATAATGGGCGGTTTCGTTGGCAAAACCCTCATTTTAGGGGTCATTTTGGGGCTTATTGTTAGCAACTGTTAGCGTAAATAAACGCACCCGTTTCCAGCACTCAACAAAACCGCCTGACTGGAAGGGTTGCGGTATCTCTCTACTGCACTTGCAGTATTATATTACTGCGATGATTTCTCTTCGTTCTGATCTGCGCCGCAGGTTGCTGACGTATTTTTACGTTAACCGATCCGCGCGTCCCTACGTGCGCCAGCTCGCAGGTGAACTATCAGTCGATTCAACCAACCTGTCCCGAGAACTTGCACGGCTCGAGCGCGAGGGCCTTTTGCGATCTGAAATAGAAGGACGACAACGCTACTACAGCATCAATCCGACGTACCCCTACCTGAAGCCCGTCTTTGCATTGTTGCAAGGCTCGATTGGAATCCCACCCATGCTCAAAGAGGCTCTGAAGAGGGTAAGCGGAATTCAAGCAGCCTCCATTTATGGTTCTGTTGCGAAAGACGAGGCCGATGCTAGGAGCGATATCGACGTCCTAATTGTGGGTCAGCCCGATCAGGCCCAACTCGCTGCGCAGATCAGAAGAGCGGAGAAGACTCTTCGGCGGGAGATAAACTACACCCTATTTACTCCCAAAGAGCTGGAACAGAAGCTCAAGGCAGGCGACACATTCGCCAGCGACATTTGGAATGGAAGGCGAATCGAGCTGATTGGCCATGAATAAGTCGAAGTCGCAAAAGGCTGATCCGAAGCAGGTGAAAGTGTTCTTGGCAGACGCGCACAAGAAGGCCGCCGCTGCTCGAAAGAATCTCGATATCGATGCTGAGACCGCATACCAAATTGCCTACGAGGCCATGCTGAAGGCTTCAATAGCTCTGATGTTGAGCCACGGCCAGCGACCCCGTGTCCAACTCGGACATCACATAGCCATCATTGAATTTGCTCAGAAGCATCTTGATCCCAAATGGGCAAGCACTTTCGCTCTCTTTGATCGAATGCGCCGTAAGCGGAACGATGCGTTCTACGACATTGCGCTTATCAGCGACACCGAGGCTAAGGAAGCAGTGACCACAGCAGAACGATATTTGCAGCTCATCGCCTCTGATATCGGCACCAGAATCGGATAGTGAGTGGGAGGACTTTCGTTGCTGGCAATCAGGGCCATACCCCCGACTTGGGCGTGAAATACCCGTCGAAGTCTGCACGCGTGAATATGAGACAGACTATTACGAGCAGAGCGGGAGGGGCATGTCACAAAGTCGCTTCAGACGCAACGAGCAGTCCTGGGACCGCTGTTTGCGCAACAGGCCGCATCTTCCCCGAGATGTCTCTCCTATGAATTTGCTGGTCCGCCCAATTATGAGAGCGTTCGCAAAAAGGCGACCGAGCGGGAAAATATTGGCTGCTTGAGTTGCGCACACCGGTCTGTGTGTTTTAGGACAAAATCGATCCTGGCCTGAACCTCTCGCAAGATCGAGTGCGCGAAATACAGCTGGTTCTCACACCAGAGCAATACCAGACCTACAAGGAGATGGTAAGTAGAGAGGTTCTCGCAAAAGGAACCCTCTTTGGCGCTCACGACGGGATTACAACGATTGCCGGATTTCTAAAGGCAACGTCCGCTTACCGTTTAGTACGCCAACCAGCAAAAGGGCACTTACCATCGCGGTAAAGGCATCCATCATAGTCAGCGCACTTAAAGCACGCTTCGGGAATATTACGATGCCAACCGCGCCCGATTACCCATGTAAGCCATAAAGCACTTAGGGCCCAGAATGCTATGAACACTCGCATTAGCCAACGTCCTCGCTTTCACGTTCGATCGCCCGCCTATATCGGCAGTTGTCAGCATGCGGGGAGGAGGAATCTAGTGGCATCACAACTACAGCTGGCATTACCCGTGTTCTTCGGACCACGACAGAGACGCGACGAGCTTCATTCTCCTAATCGGAAATCCGAAATGCTCTGCTGGGTCAATGAGAGATCCTCGAACACGGCCGAAGTCCCATTGCCGAGTGGGGACTGGGTACTGATTCCCACCCAAGTCGACGCTGGGTAGTCATTCTTGAAGAGGCGAATCAACTGCCAGGTCTTCTTGTCCAGCGAGTAGTAGAACCCGACAGTCTTCGTGTCAGAAGAGATCTTCATGTAGACACTCTTCGAAGTAACCACGTCGTGATTGTTGTCGTCAGAGGTCCCGATAGTGCGAACGCTGACCATCCTGTGCTTTTGCCGCTCATCCATTTCCATCGCCATCTTCAGCCAGAGATCCTCTTTCACGTAGATATAGAGGGTTCCGGCGTCATACGTCTTCAAAAACGTCGGCGTGACTTTTGCTGTCAGGGTGAACGGCTTCTTGTTGTCAATCTCGGTTAGCAAAACCGGCGCTGAGTTGTTGGACAGTTTCCCATCGGGATCACGGAAATTGTCCCTCTTCGCATCACTCGCAAGAGTCAGCGCGCCACCCTGAACCTTGGCGTTCGCGGCGGCTCCGTTGAGCGAGCGAGTAAAAGTGATTCCAGGCAAGGTGATTCGGCACTCTTCAGTTTTCATATTCTCGGGAAAGCCTTGGCGGGCGGTGAATAGACAACAGCAGCAGCGACACTACGGATAGCAGTTTCTTCATGGTTTCTGATTCCTGTCTTTCCGGATGAAGCCAAAATCGGCCCGTCCAAACTCCAGCCGTAAAGGTAACAAAACTTAGGTGGAAGGTGAAATCGCGACGTCGCGGGGCGCAGATCCTGGGACGTCGCCACAAATTCGATACAAGACGATGAGGTACTTGCCCTCCAAACGAATCTGTTGATTTGGATGACCGCACCAGCGGGAAGCCGGTAAAGTAGACGGGCTGGAAGAGAAAACCTGCGCCAGATTCGACGTCCACGCGATTGCAAAAGTCGCTGCCGGAGTCGTCAGACATCCTGCTTGTTGACCACTACATGACTGATGAATCGGAGGTCAGCACGCGTGTTTTTCCGAGTTTACAGAGTGACACCGCCAAATTCCATCGGTACTGCGACGAATACCTCTATGTGGTCTCCGGTCGTGCAACATTTTGGATGAACGCACCGGCAAATAGAGGGGAGTTCGGCCCAGGCAGCTTGCTATTTTTCAAGAAGACAGTCGTTCATGCCTTGCCAATGATTCTCGAACAGCCAGTGATCTTTCTATCCATCGATGCACCGCGCCGAATTCCGACAGACATCACATTTGTGAACCCGGAAGACGGCACTCTCGAAGGCTTCATTAAGCAACAACGTTACTGAAAGTTCTTCGCATGACTAACTTCCGCGTCGCACACCGCTCGACCGGAAGTCCGACCAGGAGTTCGTTCGACTAACCCGACCCAGTTGCCTTTGCCCAACCCCTGGCGATGTTGGCTCCGCTTCCCGCACGCCGGCGCGGGGAGTATGAAACTCAAATATTTTCACTTGCCTGTCGCGAAAAATGCAGTGCCTTTCCCACTATTTGTATGGAGTCGTTTGAGGATTCACCTGATGCCAACCGTCATGGTGGATAGTCGATCCTGCGATAGCTGGTGGCAAAGGAATGGAGAGGCCGTCTATTGCACCCACGAACACGTCTCTTCCTATGCGAGCTGCGCAATACGTGCGCATGTCCACAGAACATCAGCAGTACTCCCCTGAGAATCAACTTGAAGTGGTCCGCCAATACGCGGCAACGCACAAAATGGAGATTGTGCGAGAGTATTCGGATCACGGACGCAGCGGTCTCAATATTGCTGGACGCGAAGGCCTTAATACGTTGATGGCGGATGTGGAAGGCAAGCGGGCAGATTTTTCTGCCCTGCTTGTGTACGACGTTAGCCGGTGGGGACGCTTCCAAGATGTCGATGAAAGCGCCTATTACGAATATGTGCTTAAGAGAGCCGGTATTCGCGTGCATTATTGCGCTGAGCAGTTTGAGAACGACGGCAGTATGTCGTCGTCCGTTCTCAAGACGCTGAAGCGCTCGATGGCGGCTGAATACAGTCGAGAACTGTCAGTCAAGGTTTTTTCCGGACAATGCCGCCTTATCGAATTGGGGTTCCGCCAAGGTGGTCCTGCCGGGTATGGTTTGCGGCGACAGTTGATTGACCGTGACCGAAATCCTAAAGGCCTGTTGGGCCGAGGTGAGCGAAAGAGTCTGCAGACGGACCGCGTCATCCTGGTTCCCGGTCCGGAATTGGAGGTTGAGACAGTTCGTCAGATTTACGAACTGTTCGTGGTTCAGAACAAAACTGAACGGGAGATCATGGGCGAATTGAACGGCCGCGGCATCCTGGGAGAGGACGGGCGCCCATGGACACGAGCAACAGTCCATCAGGTACTGACCAACCCCAAATACATCGGTGCGAATATTTATAACCGGCGATCATTCAAGCTGAAACACCGACGCGTTAACAACCCAACGCAAATGTGGATCTGGCGTGATGGCGCATTCGAACCCATTATCTCGGGGAGTGTTTTTGAGAAGGCGAGGGCGATCATCGAATCGCGTGATCATCATCTCTCGGATCAGGCTCTCCTTGAAAAGCTGAGGGAATTGCTGCGGGCTCAGGGACGGCTTTCAGGAATCCTCATAGACGAAACCGAGGATATGCCTTCGAGTTCCTGCTACTCTTCGCGCTTTGGCAGTCTCACGCGCGCCTATTTGCTCATTGGATGGACTCCAGACAGAGACTATGCCTATATCGAAATTAACCGCTTACTACGACGGAGGCATGCCGACATCATCGCGTCGATTTTGGACAAACTGCTCACCTTGGGAGCAACGGTCAGCGTTAACTCCCAGACAGACCTGTTGACGATCAATTCTGAATACACAGCATCCCTAATCCTTGCAAGATGCAGGCAGACTCGTGTGGGAAGTTGCCGTTGGCACCTTCGATTCGATGAGAGTTTGCGGCCAGATATTATCATCGCGGCCCGTCTTCAGCCGGGCAATGAGGAGATCCTTGATTACTATCTTCTGCCACGTCTCGATGTACTGGCAGAGCGGTTGAATTTGCGGGCCGAAAACGGCCTTGTACTGGACGTTTATCGTTTCACTAATCTCAACTTCTTCTTGGAAATGGCGGAGCGCATGCGCATCGAGGGGGCTGCATGAAGGAACAGCACATCGAGCTTATTCCAATCGCCCAAATCCATATTGCCAATCCCAGGCCACGAAGTCGCGTAAGGTGGCAAATGATCGTCGCCAATATTCGAGAGGTCGGGCTTAAGAAACCGATCACTGTGGTGCGACGCATGGAGCAGGATCCAGAGGGCAAGCAATTCGATCTTGTCTGCGGTCAAGGAAGGATTGAGGCCTTCGTTGCTCTGGGCGAAACCGCCATACCGGCGATCATTACCGAGGCATCGCGCGAAGATCAATTCCTCATGAGCTTGGTAGAGAACATCGCAAGGAGGCCGCCTTCCAACAGGGATATTATTCGCGAAGTCCGAAGCCTTCGGGAGCGTGAATATAACGTTGCAGATATTGCCAGAAAGCTCGGCATGGAGCGCATGTACATTGCGGGTATCGTGCACTTGGTTGAACACAAAGAAGTCGCGCTCATAGAAGCCGTAGAGGCGGGAAGATTGCCAATCAGCGTCGCCGCACAAATTGCGACCGGAAAGGATACCGAGATCTCTGAAGCTCTTTCCGAGGCATACGCAACGGGACAATTGAGAGGAACAAAATTGGCCGCTGCACGACGCTTGATTGCCAAGCGGATCGAAAAGAGGCAAAAGGCGGGCAAGGCAGAAGAGGTCCGGCGCAAAGTCACTGGCAACATGCTAGTCCAGGTATACAAACAGAGGGTTCGCGAGCAGAAGGCACTAATTGCGAAGGCAGAGCTGACAAAAGAGCGTCTTCTTTTGCTCACCTCTGTGATGCGGCAACTTCTGGAGGACGAAAACTTCATCACTCTGCTCCGGGCAGAAGGCATCAACGACATGCCCAAGCAGCTTAGGGCCCGGCTGGAGTAGGGTAAACACGATGTCATACGATTCAGTGAAAGCAGCTTTTGAAAAGAAAGTCGTATTGCTGCCAGTCGACATTATTGTCCCGCAGAAGGAGGTCACGCGAGGTCATCGAAGCGGAGAGTTCTATAAACAGCTCACAGCTTCATTGAAGCATGTTGGCGTGATTGAACCGCTGGTGGTCTTTCCGAGAGGTCCCGGTGACTATCTTCTTCTCGATGGCCATGTGCGTCTTGAGATACTGAAGTCGATTGGGATAAGAGAGGTCAAATGCCTGCTCGCAACCGACGACGAAGCCTACACCTACAACCGCCACGTTAACCATATACCAGCGGTTGCGCAGCATTTCATGTTACTGGAGGCACTGAAAAACGGCCTGACAGAGGAACGCATCGCGGGCGCATTGGATGTAAGCCTTGATTCCATTCGGGCAAAGCGCGACTTATTAAACGGCATCTGTTCCGAAGTCGTTCAAATATTGGCAGACAAGCACCTCAGCCCCCAGGTTTTCTACATCCTGCGCAAAATGAAACCCATTCGCCAGATCGAGGCCGCCGAACACATGGTGGCTGGTGGCACATTTACCATTCCCTTTGCAAAAGCGCTTCTGGCCGTCACGAAACCGGAAATGCTTGAGGAGCAGGCCGCTGCTGACAAAAAGCTACAGGCAACATCAATAGCCGCCCGGTCGATGCTGGAGGAGGAAAACGAGTTTCTTCTCAGAGATCTGAAATCAGTGGAAGAGTCATATGGGACGGATGTTCTCACTTTGACCGTGGCTTGGGGCTACATAGATCGTTTGCTCAAGAACGCCAAGGTCGAACGATATTTAGCCAGGCATCATACGGATATTCTTCAAACTCTAGAAAAGATGCTCACCGACGGCGGAGTGCGCGCTGCGGTTTCCGAAAGCTCCCATCGTTAATCGAATAGACCGTGCTCGCTTACGTCGCCAACCGCAGGCAAGTTCACCCGCACGGAAAACGATAATCCGCTCAGGTTGTCGCGAAAACCGGCATTTTTGTCCACTCCTAAACAGCCAATAGTTTTGACGGCTGGTGCGGGCAGTGAATGAGAAAGACGCAAGCGAATTCGTGACGGCGCTCTATGATCGCTGGTACATGTCGCTCGTCCGTTATGCGCTCAGATCAACAGAGAATTATGAGATTGCTGAGGACCTTGCACAAGAAACGTTCATGCAGCTCTATCAGGCGTTGAGGACCGGCAAAGAGATCGAACATCCAAAAGCGTGGACACTTTGTGTTCTGCGCCGGGCAATGAATAGACAAATGAAGGATCGTACTCGCTTCGAACAGCTTGAAGAGGCGGAGATCGCAGAAGAGACGTTTAGGGAGACGCCAGGTCTTTTCGGATTCGCTGACCTCCGAACCCTACTTTCGGTTCTTTCGCCTCGTGAAGAGGAAGTACTATTGCTCAGACTCGAAGCAATGAAATATAGAGAGATCGCTGACCAATTGGGCATAAGCATGAACTCTGTGAACACGCTTTTGGCACGCGCTTTACGCAAACTTCAGGAGGCAATGTTGCGACAGGACACGAAGGAAGGGGTTAAGAAACATGCGGATAAGCAGGCCATTCGAGCATCTTAACGACGATTGCATGCTTGCCTACTTGGACGGAGAGATGTCCAATGCGCGAATGCGAGCCGTTCGAGGTCATCTGAGAATCTGCTGGAAATGCCGATCTGCGCTCACTGAACTCGAAGCTCAGGTTGAAGATATTTCACGCCTGTTGTTAGCGAGGACAAAGGTAGATGCGGATCGATCTGTCCGGGCGAAAGAGAAATTCCTGGAGTGGCGAAACAGTTTCGAAACACCGCCAGGACTTTTTAGCAAATTCCTGTCACTTCAACTGTTTCCTCATGAGCTGCACAGTCATTTTGCACGGCATCGGGCAGATTCGCTGTTGTCTCTATGGGCGTAAAGAGCTAATCGGCGAAGGAACAAATGGGCATCGTGAGCCACCTTCATGCAATTCCTTAGCCAATGAGTTTTCAAAACTCACCACTAATTGCGCGGATCCAAGATAGCAAAGCGCGTGGCATAGCTTATGAATACTCTCCTGAAGAGGGTGGTCGACAGCATTCCGTCAACTGCAACTAGTTTATCGTTCTGTGTATTTTCATACCCCATTTCAATCATTGCCCGGATCAAATAGACTTGCCAGACTAATTCCATGCCTCTTTCCTCAAGCACCCAGCTCGGCTCTGGTGTGAGCTCCCCGCCGCCACATCGCGCCGGTGCCCGAGTCTTTTATGGCTGGTGGGTCGTACTGGTTTCCGCCCTGGGCAGTGCTTGCGGAATCGGTCCGGTTGTCGTCTATACATTTGGCATCTTTGTCAAACCTCTCGCAACCGAACTCCACGCCAGCCGGGGCTCCATTGCTCTTGCGATATCGCTGATCGATCTGATGGTGCTAATCTCCGCTCCGGGAGCCGGCCGCCTGGTTGACCGCCATGGTGCGCGACCCGTCATCGTCGGATCGCATCTTGCCGTGATCGGCTGCCTCGTGGCGATCTGCTTCCTGCCGCCGCCGCTCTGGCATTTCTATGTCTTGTTCGCCCTGATCGGTTTGCTCGGAGTCGCAACGACTCCGGTCACCTATTCCCGCGTGGTTGCTAATTGGTTCGACAGGCGTCGCGGCACGGCACTCGGTTTCGCCACTGCCGGTGTGGGTCTCGGGACCTTCGCCGTCGTGCCTATTGCGCAAATGCTGATCGACCGTTCTGGCTGGCGAGTGGCGTACCTGGGCATTGCGGGATTCTGCCTCGTTGTTGCAGTCCCGCCGGTCTGGCTGTTCCTTCGAGCGCACCCACGGGAAATCGGGCTCGCGTCCGATGGTATTGCCCCGAGCGCACCGCGCGCGGCTATCGCCGAGGAAGCAACCGGCATCACCGTCTGGCAGGCCCTCCGTACACGAAACTTCTGGCTGCTCGCGGGTATCTTCTTCGTGGTGGCCGCATGTGTCACGGGAACGATCTCCCATATCGCGCCCCTGCTCACGGACTCCGGCGTCTCCGGATCCTCGGCCGCGTTTGCTGCTTCGCTATTCGGAGTCGCGATCGTCGTCGGCCGGATCGGCAATGGCTACCTCGTCGATCGCTTCTTCGGCCCCCACGTGATGGCCGCCGTATTCGCTGGAGCAGCCATCGCGGTCGCCATCCTATGGAGTGGTCTCGCCGTTCACCTGGCCGCGCCTGCCGCGCTACTGCTCGGTCTTGCGGCTGGTGCCGAGGGCGACCTGATGCCCTTCCTCGTCAGCCGATACTTTGGCATGCGATCCATGGCAGAGATCTACGGCTGCATGTTTGGCGCCTTTACGCTCGGCAATGCCACCGGACGCTACCTGATTGCCCTCGGCTTCGATGCGTGGGGATCATACAGAGCACCCCTTGGAATCGCTATGGTGGGGCTTGTTGTGGCCGTGTTGGTCTGCTTCGCGCTGGGCAGATACCATATGAGCACTGAATGAAATCGCTGGTCCGCCGCCTTTCGCATCTTTCCCTGGAGGTATTAAGGGTGACGAGGAGGTGTCCCATGAACCTGCATGCGATCGGCATCGATTTGGGCAAGACGGTTTTTCATTTAGTTGGTCTGAGCCAGCTGGCGAGCTGGTAGTGCCGGTTAGGCGGTCATCCGCCCAGAACCGCGACAACAACCAGCGTATATGTAGTCCGCGGACCCAGTTTTGAAGAAGAGATTTCGGCTTTTAACTTTTGGCAACTCGATATTGGCTTTGTGCGACCGCTTTCACGATTGAATACGGGCTAAGTGTTGGGATTAAGCCCGAGAAGTGTCATCCAGAGGCCAGACCCTATTCCAGGCAAAAGTGCAAACGGCGGAAATATCCGTCACCGCGGTGGTCCGGCGCTACCTGGCGCTCTTCGGCGAAACTAGACTGGCACGCGGGCGGACTGGCCCACTGGCTAGCCACCGCCATGACGCCACGCACACAGGGCCGCAAGACTGTCTCGCCTTACTTCGGATCGAAGACCAACAAAGTGATGGTCGAGGACGAAACTTATGGAGACGTGATCTTACAACCTCGCACAACATCTATTTAGAAGGGCACCGCATGGCCAAGCAATGCCCTACTCTTCGGATCGAGCAACCTCACGGCAAGCTATTTTGGAACTCGCGTGCCTGTATATCGGAAAACAATATCGTCTCCGCCGGTACAGTTTTCCCCTTGCAAGTCACAGTTAGGCGTCACCGCGGTACCTGTCAGTGTGTTCGAGCTGGTCAATTTCATAGTTAGACCTACTTTTCCCAACCCCACTGCCACCCCGTTGGCGTCGGTGTTGAACCCGTAGAAGGAGGCGTTGTAGCTATCATGCTTGGCTTCTTGCCAACTACCGTAAAATGGTGGGGAAGGATTGTCAGCATTCGTGATCAAAACTCCACCGTCGGCAAAGGAGATTAGGGAATGGAACCTAATCCCCGAACTGACCTCGGTTATATCAAAGACCCAAGTTCCGACAATCGGTGAACTGATCCGATGATGATCGGCACCTAAGTTGACCCCATTGGTAGTTGCCAGCGACTCTGACCTTGCGTCTTGCGCGAGAGCAATTGAGCTAATCCCGGCCACCAGGGTGAGCATCAATGAGGTGGCCAGCCATTTGCGCTGGCCGTTGCCGCTTTTCACCATTGCCATTGTTTTTCTCCTTCGATTGTAGCTTTGAATGAGTGTCATGAATTCTCCATAAATTCGCCCGGAGCATTCCTTCAGAGGAAGGTTTGGGCAGCGATGCAGGACCATAGCCCGCGAGGCGGCAGAAGCCAATGCACGCGAGGTGAAATAAAAGTGACGAGTTGGTCGCGAGCCAACTAGCTTTAAATGAGTCGCATAATTATGAGGTCGGCGTCCCACTATGAAGTGGTATGCTCTGCGAGTGGTTTGGTACGGGCAAGGATTCTGCCGTGGAAGAAGAAAAGCGCAAGAGAAACAGTGCGCTCCCCACACGTTCGAGAATTCGATTCGGTCCGTATGAACTTGATTTACGGACCGCCGAGCTACGCCAAAACACTCTCAGAATCCGCCTCCAGGAGCAGCCGTTTTTAATACTCGTTGCGCTACTGGAACGTCCGGGTGAATTAGTTCTGCGTGAGGAAATCCGCAACAAGCTCTGGCCCGACGACACAGTGGTCGAGTTCGATCACGGCATCAATGCGGCTGTGAAGCGGCTGCGCGACGCACTCTGCGATTCGGTTGAAAAGCCTTGCTACATAGAGACATTGTCCCGAAAAGGCTACCGATTCATAGGAAAGGTAGAATTCGACTCATCCGAGCAAACGGAATCGTCAGCCGATCGAAGGGAAATCTTTTACTCCGTCGATGACGAGGTAAATCTCAATCCGGAGAGTCCGCGCCATGCGGAGACGCTGCCTCGGCACGACGATCATTTCATTGCGCCTGTAAATGGTGAAGTGTTCTCCTCTGACGCGCGGGTTGAAACGTTCACGGCATCCAGCGTGCGTGCGAGACATTTGGGATGGCTGACCCTTGGATCAGCCAGCGTCGCAGTTGGACTCGCCGTTGGATTCGCGTTTACTTACTATTTGACGCGACCGGAACCCGTGGCAAAAGCTTCCAACTACGTCCAACTCACGCGTGACGGCAAGTGGAAGCAGCTGGTCGGGGCAGACGGTTCAAGGATCTACCTATACATTTCAGGCCCCGATTACCAGGGTTTGGCGGAACTGTCCACCGCCGGCGGTGAGCCTAAACAGCTCCCGATTATGCCTGCGCCTACCATGCAGGCCCTCTCGCTGTCCGGGGATGGAACGAAATTCCTGGTGCTGGATGGGCTTGGCTTTCCTCCCCGGGGACCGTTCTATAGCTTGCCGGTGCTAGGCGGTTCAGCGCGCCGGTTGGGTGACATTGTTGGCCAGTATGCCCGTTGGTCACCCGACGGCAAGATGCTGGCTTACAGCAGCGGGGGTGATCTGTTCACGGCGAAGGATGACGGCTCCGAACCCCGCAACCTGATCTCGCTAAAGGACCAATTCGGCCTCTTTGGCCTCGTCTGGTCTCCCGACGGAACTCACTTGCGATTCGATAATCGTTGGAGCAATCCGAATCCATCGACCTGGGAGGTGTCAGCAGATGGGACAGGCTTACATCTCATGTTTCCCGGCTGGCACAATCCAGCCAGTGAGTGTTGCGGAACGTGGACGGCCGGGGGAAAGTATTTCTTGTTCTTGTCGCAGAATCAAATCTGGGCCCTCCCGCGGAAGGGTAGCTTCCTTCGTCGGGACCCCAAGCCTATTCAGTTGAGTTCAAGTCCCATGTCTTTGTCCTCTCTGCTACCCAGCAAGGATGGCAAGAAGCTTTTCATGGTGGGTGAGACGATCCATGGGGAGTTGATGCGTTATGACGTGAAGTCCGGGCAGTTTGCACCCTTCCTTGGCGGAATTTCAGCAGAATGCCCTGCCTTTTCGCAAGACGGCCAGTGGGTAGCCTACACTTCCTACCCCGAGGGCATCCTGTTCCGCAGCAAAGCAGACGGCAGCGAACGCCTGCAACTAACCTATCCGCCCAACTACGCTTACAAGCCTCGGTGGTCACCCGACGGCAAGTCGCTCGTGTTTTCAGCATGGGTTAAAAACAATCCCTCCAAAGTCGCTGAAATCTCACGCGACGGAGGACCTCCCAGCACGCTCATCCCGGAGGATTGGACTGGCGAACCGAGTTGGTCGCCCGACGGCAACCAAGTCCTCTTCGGTGGTAAAGCCCACGATGTTACGTCGCAGATCCGGATCCTTGACCTGGTAACGCGGCAGGTTTCTATGGTGCCGGGATCGCAAGGCTTGTTCTCGCCTGTATGGTCCCCAAACGGCCGATACATTGGCGCATTTACGGGCGACTCTCGGGCACTTATGCTGTTCGATTTCGAGACGAAGAAATGGAGTGAGCTTGCCCGGGGCTCCATTGGCTGGCCGAACTTCTCGAAGGACGGAAAGTACATTTATGTCATCGATTTCAAGGGGACAACAGCGCTGCTCAAAACCCGGATCAGCGACCATTCGACAGAACGAATCGCGATCCCGAAGAACTTCTCCGGTACTGGTCAATTCGGGCTTGCTCTGGCACTGGCCTCCGACGATTCGCCGTTGCTGCTCCGCGATGCCGGGAGCTACGACGTGTACGCGCTCGACTGGGCAGATCAGTAGCCCGCCAGCACCGGCGTTAGAGGGCATGCAGTCACGAAGAGTGTCTTCCTGACGCGATACATCGCCGCGATGACCCCCAACCATGGACTGCGGTCTTCGATCGGGAGTCGCAACGGAAAGATCGTGAAGAAAATCGCGGCGGCTGTCCAAAGCGTATTGCGCCTTTGCCGACTTCTGCGAGACACATCATCCGGCTTGGCCCTAAACTCCGGTTAGGGCTTTACCATCGGATCCCAGTGTTCATCGGCTTTGCCGTCAACAATTCTCCACATGTCGAACCACGTTGTTGTGTAGGGTTCTCCCTTTGAGTCCTTGCGACTGGATACCGTGACGACGGTAACGAGATCGCCTTCCGCCAAAACGGCGACGACGGGAGCGTCAAGCTTGTTGCAAGTCGCTGAAGCGGGACGGCTCGCAAAGAAGTGCACGACTGCGGCTCTGCCCGATGGCACCAGAGGATTGTGCTGAATGTAGCGCTCGCTCAGCCATCTATCGGCTTCGTTCCAGTGATTGCATTGCAGCAGGTCCTTCTCGATGTGATAGGCCACCTGCTTGTTCAGGTTCAACTTTCCGTTGCTGTCCCTGAAAAGGGCGTCAACGTCGGCTGCGGGTGTTACCGGCTGTTGAGGCGAAGCGATCGTCCCCGTGAAGCAAACAGCGATGACGATTAATACTGAACAAAGCATTCCGCTTCGAAGCAGATTCCGCCTCCTTTGCGTCAAGCACATTCTGGTTGGGTACTGCTTATATAGTTTGGCATACTTCCGGGAGATCGCGGGAGTGTCGTGGGCCACCCGGAAATAACCCCATTTTCGGGTAATGTCGGGTTAGCCGGTCATCCGGGGCACAACGCTGTCGATGGTTATCCATTCTCTCGCAACACAACTCGCAGAGTATGATTTGCGGATGCTTCCCCGCAAGTTGGGATCACGAATCCTGATCAGATGCCCGGCGCGTCTGGATGCTCGGTTGGCTCTACTCTCGGCGACGTCCATCGAGGGATAAGCGCGTTTGAGGTCGCACCTGGATTTCGTGGGATTCTTCCAGACGCCTTTGATCGCCGGCATGGATATCCTCGATCGGAATATTCACAATTTGTATGAGTGTATGAGTATGGATTATTCGAGTCAATCTCGCTCGCCAAGCCGCCTCAAATCTAGATTCTGTGTATTGTGATCCTGCTCACGTGGATGAGAAGAACGGCCTATGTGTTTATCGACCATTTTGGGGGGTTGAAAAGGAAAAATCATCGGTTGAGCTCAATTTTTCTATACTAAGTCGGGGAATTTCGAGGGTCCGAAAAGGGCAAAGTGTCTAAGTGCCAGTGCTGTAGGGGAAAACAGGTGTTCCCCCTTAGTCTCACTGCACAAAACGCAACCTCGATTTGATATCGGGATTTGGATTTCTTTTGGGGTCTAAAAAACTGTCCTAAAACGGGAATCCGGAGCAGCCTGCGCGGGGTCGCCGCGCGAGGCAAAATGGGGGGATCGGCGCGTCAAAAGAAGAGAGCAGATCTTCTATATGAAAGACAAATCTTCTCTATTTATAGATACCCAAGATCCTCTTCCTTGCCAGGCAAAACTCCATAGCCATGATCTGAAAAGAAGAAGAGAGTCTTCTTAATAAAGAAGAGAGAATAAGCAATCTCTACCCAGATCATCCCAGACCATCCCAGATGATTCTGAAGACTACAAACTCCTGAGCTCTGGTCTGGCCTGCGACGAGGAACATTCCCGGGACCACGAACTCGAGCCGGGACTGGCTTTCACCATCGCGCGCCCGCGCGAGGTGTTTTGTGTGCGGCAGGACGGAGCTTGATTGAGATCTGTGGCGGAGAGTAGTTTTAGATTGTCTGATTGAGTTTCCGGCGAAGGAGGAGACTTACTGTGAAGACGATTGGAAATACCCGGATCTTTCTGGTGTCATTCCTGGAT
The DNA here is from genome assembly GCA_963797255.1 of uncultured Acidobacteriaceae bacterium. Taxonomy (GTDB): domain Bacteria; phylum Acidobacteriota; class Terriglobia; order Terriglobales; family Acidobacteriaceae; genus JANXZS01. The sequence continues at coordinate 20,717 of CAWCOV010000024.1, read as the reverse complement.
GGCTTCAGCTTTGCAGGAATGTTCATGAAGCTTAGGCGTCCAGGCGCGCCGACGGAATTGTTCGCCAGGAGCGACGGAAGAAGAGATCCGCGCCAGCGGAGACTGCGATCGTTTGCCGCCCCAGTCTGAGAAACATTAAGTTCACTCTTCCGGCGGGCGCTGTAAAAAGAAACAAAGTCCATTCCGCACGATCTATCTACAACCAGGACAACTAGCCAGCTTTTGTTGAGATGGGAATGAGCAGCAGCTCATGGGCGCCCATCAATGCTCTGACCATCGCGCGCCCGGCGCGAGGTGTTTTGTGTGCGGCAGGACGGAGAGAGTGCTGAGCAAGGCGAATATTCTCAATTTGTATGAGTGTATGAGTATGGAATATTCGAGTCAATCTGCCTCGCAAACGCCTGCCGGGATCTCGATTGTGCGTTGTGTGATCTAGCTCACATGGATGAGAAGAACGGCCTATGCGTTTACCGCCAGTTTGGGGGTGTCTGAAAAGGGAAAATCACCGGTTGAGATCGATTCTCCTATACTAAGTCGGGGAATTTCGACGGGTCGAAAAACACCAAAGTGGCGGTACTCTGCCAGTGCTGTAGGGGAAAACAGGTGTTCCCCCTGGTCTCGACTGCACAAAACGCAACCTCGATTTGAGGGCCGGCTGGATATTTCTTTTGGTGTCCAAAAGTGTACTAACCAGTAACCCCCAGAGAGGCCTGCGCGGGGTCCCCGCGCGAGGCAAAATGGGGAGATCGGCGCGGGCAAAAGAAGAGAGCCAGATCTTCTATTTAAAAGATGAGACTTATATATAGATACCCAAGATCATCTTCCTTGCCAGGCAAAACTTCATAGCCATGATCTGAAAAGAAGAAGAGAGTCTTCTTGATAAAGAGAGAGAGAAGAGAGAATAAGCAATCTCTACCCAGATCATCCCAGCCCATCCCAGATGATTCTGAAGACTACAAATTCCTGAGCCTGGTCTGGCCTGCGACGAGGAACATTCCCGGGACCACGAACTCGAGCCGGGGCTGGCTCTTCCACCATCGCGCGCCCGCGCGAGGTGTTTTGTGTGCGGCAGGACGGAGAGACCTGGTCTGTTCGCTCAGCATGTCCTGAATCGAATGAACGTTGCCTGTGGTCACGAACTCAACGCCGAGGATGCGCTGGTAGCTCATGTGACCATACTCATCGGCAAACAGCATGGAGATGTTGAAGGGCGGGAGCTGGTCGACCTTGACGTACTGCGAATCCTTGGACAGATCGGAAGTGAATGCCGAGGAGGTCAGGAAGGTAGACAGAACATCGGCGGTGAGCTGCGTCATGACCATCGTTCCTGCAACCGTGCGGCGGCCGCGGGCCCAGCCCTTGGTGTTGATGTAGCCCATAGCGGAGCTGGTGACTTGACGCGATGCACTGAGACCGTGATGGTGGTCAGCTCGGCAAGTTGTTTCGACATGCGAGCTGAACTGCCTGCGCCTCTCTGCGAGGCGTTAGCCACCTCGAGCATGACCTTCAGGTTGGATCCGGTGTAGCTTGTGTCTCCGTAGAGATGGCTTTGGTGGAATGGCTGATGAGTAGATGATCATCAGGTAGTCCAATTCGATCGAAACGCGGCCTGCTTTTCCTTGACAGGACGCGTCTCTCAGGAGCAATACTCATATGAATATGGTAATCAGCATGCAATCCGCCTTCACTCCCGCCCGCCATCAGGTCTACGCCAGGCTTTTCGGACGCTGTATCGAGAAGATCCGTGAGTCCAAGTGCCAGTCCCTCGAAGAAACGGCCACTCTGGCTGGCATGGAGTCCGTCGGAATGGGCGGCCATCGAAGCCGGTCATGTACCTGATGATGCGGCCCAACTCCAGTCCATGGCCGGCGCTCTCGAGTGCCATTATGACCAGATCGTTCGGCTGGCCTTCGTCTGCAAAGGAGCCTGGGGCTTGTAAGCTGTCCTGCCGCCGCCCCCGGACCTCCGGGGGTACTGGCGGCAAGTACTCATAGCCCCATACACTCACCTCTAAGAGAGGAGGTGAGGGAGATTAAACGAGAACCAGAAGGAACGAAACGCATGAATCTGAATGTACCTATCGATCTTCACAACGCTTTTAAGTCCGCGACAGCACGCAAGGGCCTCGATATGACGACCGTGCTTATCGAGTTCATCGAGAAATACGTCGGCAAACAGGCCACGTCGAAGAAGAAGAGCAAGCGGGCATGAAACGGGCCGCTATCTATATGAGGGTGTCCACCGTCGACCAGCACCCGGAGACCCAGCTGCTCGATCTCCGGCAGATGGCTGCTCAGCGCGGCTATGAGATCGTGCACGAGTATACGGATCGGATCTCCGGAACAAAGGCAAAGCGGCCTGGACTAGATCAGATGATGCGGGATGCTCGCCGCGGCCAGTTCGATGTTGTCCTGGTCTGGGCGTGCGATCGGATCGCACGCTCCACTCGGCACTTCCTCGATGTGCTGGACGATCTAAACCGGCTGAACATCGAGTTCATCGTAAGCGTACGCCCTTTCCCTTCTAGCGAGCGGAGAGTGTTGAGCGTGAAGATCGGCTCATGTCTGACGGAGTAGGGTTGAGTACGGATCGTCGTGTTCGTCGCTTGCGATCGATTTCAGAGAAGCTTCAGATTGTGCAGTTGACGCTGAAGCCTGGCGCCAGCGTCGCCCAAGTGGCGCGAGCCCATGGTGTGAACGCGAACCAGGTGTTCAAGTGGCGTCGTGCATTCGATCGTGGCGAACTGAGTGAGCCGAGTGTTGCGCTGGTCCCGGTCACGGTGGGAAGCCCAGACGACGAGAGCAGAGAGACAGAAGTAGCTGCGACCGGCGCTGGCGGCGCGATCCACATCGAGCTTCCTGGTCGAGCGACTGATCAGCGTAGAGAGCGGCGCTGATTCGATCTCTGGTGCGGTCGATCCTGGAGAGCTCTGCGCCAGTGATCCAGCTTCCGGTTGGGACCAAGGTCTGGATTGCAGCAGGAGTGACGGACCTGCGCCGCGGTTTCGATGGACTGAGTGCGCAGGTGCAGAACGTGTCTGCACGAACAACCGTTCTCCGGACACGTGTTTGTGTTCCGCGGACGACGAGGCGACATCGTAAAGCTTCTGTGGTGGGATGGCGATGGTCTATGCCTGTTCGCCAAGCGCCTGGAGCGTGGCCGATTCATCTGGCCGAAGGCAGAGAGTGGAACTGTGCATCTCAGTCGTGCGCAACTTTCGATGCTTCTGGAAGGCATCGACTGGCGTCGCGTTGAGCGCACATGGACGCCGGAAGTCGCGGTCTGATGATCATCATGATTCCCTTGTATTGATGCGGGTTTTCCACGCTTGCACTTGCTCGAAGTGATGGCATACTGCGTCCATGGATCGCACACCTCTGCCGGATCTCGATTCACTTGATCGCGAGGCACTGCTCGATCTGATTCAACAACAGGCATCGCTGACTGCAGCCTACGACGAAGAGATCCGGCGGCTCGAGGCAGAGCTCGATGCGCAGCGCCAGACGTTGACCGAGCAGGCCGAAGAGCTCGACTCGCGCAGAGCGCGTATCGAACATCTGAGGCTGATGGTCGAGAAGTTCCGCCACATGATCTTCGGCAGGAAGAGCGAGAAGCTGGTCCTCAAGCTCGAGCAGATGGAGTTTGAGCTCGAAGAGGACGAGACTACACAGGCGGAAGCCGAAGCGATTGCCGAACGGGTTCTCCGCGTCAAGGAACCGAAGCCTCGTTCCGAACGCAAGCCGCTGCCTGAACATCTCAAGCGCGAAGAGGTCATGCACAAGCCCGACAGCGATTGCTGTCCGGATTGCGGTGGCGGCCTTCGCCATTTCGGGGACGACATCTCTGAACAGCTCGAGTATGTTCCGGAGAGCTTCAAGGTCATCCGCCATGTGCGGCCGAAGTTCGCCTGTACAGGCTGCGATCGAGTGGTTGAAGCGCCGGCGCCATCACGTCCGATCGAGCGCGGTCTGGCAGCACCGAGTCTTCTGGCACATGTGATCGTCTCGAAGTACGCTGACCATCTGCCGTTATTCCGGCAGTCGGAGATCTATGCCCGTCAGGGAGTCGAGATCTCGCGCTCGACCATGGCAGGCTGGGTTGGTGCAGCCAGTGATCTGCTCGGTCCGCTGGTTGAGGCCATCGGCAAGCATGTCTTTGCCGGCCGCAAGCTCCATGCCGACGACACGCCGATGCCGGTGCTCGCGCCCGGCAACGGCAAGACCAAGACCGGCCGGCTCTGGACCTATGTACGCGATGACCGACCAGCGGGCGAACAGACTGCTCCGGCTGTCTGGTTCGCCTATTCGGAAGACCGCAGAGGTGAACATCCGCGCCAGCATCTGAAGAACTTCACCGGAGCTCTGCAGGCCGATGCTTATGCGGGCTTTCATCATCTATATGGCAACCATATATATGAGGCGGCCTGCTGGGCACATGCCCGGCGCAAGTTCCACGACATCCATCTGGCGCACGCTTCGCCGACTACCACCGAAGCGCTGGCCAGGATCGGCGCTCTCTATGCGATCGAGGATGAGGTCCGTGGGAAGCCAGTTGATCTCAGACTGAGTGTTCGGCAGGCGCGGGCCAGGCCGCTGCTCGATGACTTGCGCAAATGGATGGAGAAGGCACTTCGCTCGCTGTCATCGAAGAGCGAGACTGCGGCTGCGATTCGATATGCGCTCTCACGATGGCGGGCTCTGACTCGCTACACCGAAGACGGACTGCTCGAGATCGACAACAGCGCCGCGGAACGGGCGCTCCGAGCTGTCGCTCTTGGGAGGAAGAACTTCCTGTTTGCGGGATCGGACTCATGGCGGCGAACGCGCTGCTGCCATGTACACTCTGATCGGCTCGGCCAAGCTCAACGGACTCGATCCGGAACTCTATCTCCGCACCGTGCTGGCGCAGATCGCCGATCATCCCATCAGCCACATACAGGATCTGCTGCCCTGGAACCTGGCTCACTCACTCCAGACCCACTCTTCTCAGGCTGCCTAAGACACACTCATCAAGTGTCCACTAACAAAAATAAGTGGACACCTCATGGACACACTCTACATCTCGTCAACAGGGACTCGGCGTACGCTTACGAGCTCTACGGCTCCGTTGGGGTTCACTCCAACGCAACTTGAATTTGCGCGGCGCCTGCCGACCCCATCTAGAATGCGGTTCTTGCAACGTAAGCGTATGGTCATTCCTCTTAAATTTGTAAACCCGAGCCTCCCATCCTTTAAGGTTGAGACTTGAAGCAATTACTTCGCCTGTAGCGAAATTCGATGTCACTAACTGCGTCGGTTTCAGGCCTCCGGGTAACGTATAGGAAAGTGTCTCGTTAGAGAAGTTGAGTACGATGAGGTATCGATCCGTTCCAAGTGTTCGCGTATAGATAAAAACGGTCGCATTCTTCGGGTCCAGATCCTGATAGTCCCCATAAACCAGCGCAGGAGTGGCATGACGCAGCAAGATCATCTTTTGAGTGTAGTGATAGATTGAGCTCGAATCAGCAAGTTCTGCTGCAGCGTTTATCTCCATGTAATTAGGATTGACGGCCAGCCAAGGCTTAGCGTCCCGAAGTAAAGCCAGCCTGCGATGTAGTGTCCCACTGCATAGGAGTTCTTGCATTGTCGCGGCTCATATGACGGAGATTCGCGATATATGCTTCTTCGGTAGTCTTCTTTGTGAGCACGTCCGCTTTGAAACCGTTCTTAGCCTCTATGTCATCGAAGTCGCCAATTGACTTAAATGGATAGTTTGTCATTCCCAATTCGTCGCCCTGATAAAGAAATGGAGTACCGCGTAGCGTCAGAATCATCGTAGCCAGCAACTTCGCCGATGGAACCCGGTAGGCGGGGGAATCATCGCCAAAACTTGATACCAAACGAGGATTGTCATGGTTGGAGAGAAACACTGTATCCCAGCTGTGCTGATCTAGTTCGGCGCATGCCTGGTGTAGATCGCCTTAAAGTCTGGAAGTGTCCAGGATTTCCACTGCTTCCCATCGCGGTTGATGCGGACAGCGTCGAAATTGAAAATCATGTTCAACTCGTTTCGTCGTTCGTCAACGATCAGAGGAGTCTGTTCGAGGGATATCCCAAGCGCTTCTCCGACTGTCATGACGTCGTACTTCGCCATTACTTTGCGATTCATCTCCTGCAGGTATTCATGCATGTGCGGGCCCGTTGGCATAGACGTCGCCGGCATTCTTGAGTTCCGCCGGAGTAAGATCAGGCAAGCCGGCACGTTTGGAAATTAATGGAATCACATCCATTCGGAAGCCATCGACGCCCTTGTCCAACCAGAACGTCATCAAATCGAATACCTCTTTTCGAACCTTGGGATTGTCCCAGTTCAGGTCCGGCTGCTTTACTGCGAAATAGTGCAGATAGTACTGCTTTGTCGTCGGGTCGAATTGCCACGCCGATCCGAAAAAGAAGGATGGATAATTGTTGGGCGGATCGAATCCAGTGGGACTTTGAGGATTTGGCTTGCCATCTCGCCAAATGTAGTAGTCGCGATATGGATTGTCTTTGGAGCTTCGACTCTCAACGAACCACTTATTTTCGTCGGATGTGTGGTTCACTACCAGGTCGATGATCAGACGCATATGCCGCTGCTTAATTCCGGCTAGCATCTCATCGAAGTCCGCCATGTTCCCGAACTCGGTCATGACCTTGCGGTAGTCCCGAATGTCGTAGCCGTTGTCGGCATTGGGAGAGTCAAAGTGCGGGCTTAGCCAGATCACGTCGATGCCGAGCCCTTGCAGATAGTCGAGTTTGCTCGTGATGCCCTTTAGATCTCCGATTCCATCGCCATTCGAATCTTTAAATGAGCGTGGGTACACCTGATAGACAACCGCCTCTTTCCACCACGTCGGTTGATAACCGTTTATCAACGTTGCTTTCGAGGTCGCCGGTCTTGGTGGCGCTACAGTACTTTGAGACCACGCAGCAGGTAGCCCTATCGAAAGAGCGACGATTGAATTAAGAAGAAGTACGGATATCCGTTTCATTTTTGCTCCCTGAACACCGTGCTGCATCACAAATGTAAGACGCGTAAAATCCTGTACATAACTCGTTCCGAATTTTAGACCACGTTGAGCAAGTCAGCTTCGTGAACCAAGCGTTCTTCCTCCTGCGCAATCGAGCGTGACATCTTTCATCGAACGCACTTGGGACCTACGACTCCTCACCGGCACCTCAATGCCAACTGGCAATCAGGATTTTCCTCAGCGTATTCGATGTAGATTGAACCCATAACAAGCACATCGATTCGCTACGCCGCAATTGCAGTGAGGTGTCCTGCCGACAAGCCAGCTTTCCGAACTCTCGGTGATCGAACGCGTTTGAACGAGTTGCGCGATCTCCGTGGGGATGCAAAACATCAGGTAGATCGCAGTCTACCGCTCTGATTAGAGAACCGTGTTGCATCGATACATTCGAACGAGTTCGTTCTGGACCATAGGGGTAGACTGTGACATCCAGCTACCGCGTTTGCTCCATACGGGGTCATGAGAAGTAACTACGAGGACTTTGATTCCGAGAGCCCGACAGACGCCTTCTACGTCGCTCATGGATAGAGTGTCGGTTGAGCTCGGGTCGAAAATTGTCTTGAGGAGTTCCTGCACTCTAAGACAGTCAGAAAGGGACCCGCCAAAACTGATACCACAATCGGGAATCGTCGCGTCAACCTGTTGATATCGGGAATACGCCAACGCGTGAAGTCGAAGATCACTCTCCGGGTTGAACTGCACAATCGTGTCTGGTGAGGTCAGGCGATCCAGTTCTTCGTAAGATTCACGAATTTGGAACGACTCTGACCCGCTGGCAACGAGGCCAGCTCCTTTCCAAGGAATTTTCCATCCGTGCTTCTCACTGAGAAGCGTAAAAGTTCGGAGGTTCCACAGCTGGTATAAAGAAGCCGCGCCTCCCATGAGTATCATGCCCATCAAGGCCGCATTAAAAAGCTTCCTATTTGGGGATCTTCCTCGAGAGCCCGGCAAAAGCTCGTGAGTTTCATCTGCCAGATACATAGCAGTCCAAAGCAAAAGCACAAACTGCAGCATCAAGCCCGCTCTCCAACCCAGATCGTTCGACGAGAGAACCGTCGAGCGAAGAAACAGCATCACTGCCAAGGCTGTGAACCCCATCATCCATAGTGCCTTCTGCGCTTTTCCAAGTTCCTTTCGGTGCTTCCAATCGTGATTTGCCTGATAGGCAGCAATCATGAAGTAGACGCCGAACTCCAGAAATAAAACAGCTATGCAAAGGAGAAGGTAGATGGAAAGGACCGCCAGGTGGCTGTTGCGGCCCAAGATTGCTGGCACATCCGAGATAGCGAACGGTAACTGGCGGAGTGAGATTGAAACAAATGAATATCCGCCGCCGGCGTGTCCACCGCCATCGTGTGTTCTATTTCCTAATAAGTCTCGAAGGTAGAACAGGGAGAGGCAAACGGACCCGCAGCCAACAGCAAAGTAAATGAGCACAATTTGCCCCTGTTTCCGCAGTGCCAAATATGAGGTCCACACCACCATGAAAAGGCCAAAGGCGAAGGTAACGTAGATTGAGAGGCCAGCCGCACTTGAGAAACCAATCGCTGCAAGTGATAACAGCCAACCCCGCACATACCTTGAAGACGTGTCCGCAGCCTTCCATAGAAACAGGAATGCAGCTAGACAGGAAACCAAAGAGGCCACATGGTGCGGCACCCATATCAGCGCGTCAAGCCACGAAGTGACCTGCACTGGATCCCACCATTCAATATCAGGAAGTGGCGCGCTGCCTTTCGCACCCAGTTTGAGGATCATGACGGGAATGAGATCCAGTCCCGTTATTGCGATCAGTGCAATGCCTAAAAGAGAGGTGAGCCGCAACCGGGAGTGTCTATTTATAAAATGCTTCAGATATACCGGAATCAACGAAGCGAAGAGCAACCCGCTCCAGAAGCAGCTAGCATAGAGAGTAAGTCTTGGAGTCTCGCCGGCGGTCTTTGCCGGAATCGCACATAGGACGTTCCAGTAATAGTAGTATCGTGCGGGAACGACCGAACCGGCGTAGAAAAATGGATTTGCAGGCGGCGCTCCTGTTCGTAGTGCTGAAGATATGAATGCGCTTCGGACACTGTGATCGTAAGTAGCCGCTGTTGAGTAGACTCGCTGACCAAGCTGAATATCGGGCAAGGAGACAAAACAAACAACCATCCATCCCGCCACCAGAAGCAGACCTGCCTTTGTGGTCCAGTGAGATAAGAAGGATAAATTAAACCGACCACGCCTCCATTCAAGCAGGATGCAGCCGAAGCATGTCAGCCCAAGCACGAGAAAAAGGCAAGAGACGGTTCGAACGCTAAACCCTCTGCATAAAGTGTTGATTAGGTAGGGTGACACTGCGGACGACAGAACTAGGGCGAGGGGAACGCGCTCGACTACGTTACTACTCCGGAAATCGAGAACGTTTGAAGCCGTTCCGATAAGATACCCGGGGACAAAGAGTACGAGTGAAAAGAAGGGAAGAACGCGAAGGACCCCAAGCACATCCTGCAAGGCATAATTCTCAATCACTCCATCGTCTCCCGGCAAAAGTAATGATCGTATGGCGCGTTAAGAGCGCCGTCCGTACGGCCAGCATCTTCCCGGTCTGATAAAGGATGAATCGGAGGAACTGAGGGCAGCCGACTTTCCCGGGATCGGATAGGCGCTTCTCTTTCCAAGGGCATATCTCTGTCCGTGTAGCACGCCCAAATTAAGGGCTATTTCAATCATATTTATCGCTTGACGGTATTTTAGCCTAGCATAATTTGCTTGCGCCAGTGGGAGCCACTGTGCGATAACTACGTCATGCGTAGTACGCGAGGCGTAGTAGATAACGAAAACAATGAATTGGGTCACTATTCTGATCCGCCGCTCCTAGTGCTAACCAGTCTGGCAAGCGGACCCAAGCATGGACACGCAATGATTGAGGACATTGCGCGGCTTTGCGGAACGCGTCTCGGTCCGGGAACCCTGTATGGAGCGATTGCGCGCCTGGAACAACAGGGGTGGATCGAACCGTTGCCACCAAAAGAACGCCGCCAGCCGTATCGCATTACTGCGCAAGGGCTCGAGGTTCTGCGCGCAAAGCTGAAAACCCTGCAACAGTTCACCCGGGCCGGATGGAAAAGGCTGGAAGCACTTTGAATCATGCGCTGGCTCGCATACTAACGAGGATGTACCCTCGCCGATGGAGAGAGCGCTATGGAGAGGAATTTGAGGCTCTGCTGCAAAATGGCCGCGGCGGTTTTCGATCGTCAGCAAATGTTGTATGGTCGGCATTGTGTGAGTATTTATTGCCGACAGTGGGAGGCAAAATGGAGGAGAAGTTTTCGTTCGGTGGCGTCGTTAGGAAACCAAGTGCCTTCGTTCCCCTCGCAATGTCGCTCACAGCGTTGGCAGTTGTCGTGAGCCATATAGCGATTTATGGCGCTGTTCGTGAGCCCGATGAGGGAACGGCTGCGCATATCTGGCAGTTACTCATGGGACTGCAGATACCCATACTGGCATTCTTCGCAATCAAGTGGCTTCCGAGAGCCCCGAGACAAACCTTGATTGTCCTTGGAATGCAAGCTGCGGCGGCACTCGCATCGATGGCGCCAGTGTTCTATTTTAATCTGTGAAATGTTCATGCGAACTGCGGGCTGACGGTGGCTTTACCCACGTCGCTCTGAGATGACAGTGCCGGTACGCAGATTACTCGCTCGCGAGGTCAGCTATTCCGAACTAGATTTGATGAGCTTCACCGGCCCGAGAATTCCCGACGGTAGAGGAACCAGGTTTTCCATATCCTGCGGCGTAAAGCGCTGGCCGTATCGCTCCCACAGTAATCGGTAGTCCGGCTGTGCCTCGCCAGCCATTTTATTGATCGCAGTATTCGCAACGCGTACTTCCAGGTCGTTGCGGCCGGACCTAACGAGCGAAGTTATGTCGATCTCATATGGCGGATGCCAGAGAGATCCAGCTACCTTGCCGTTTACATAGACGACAGCCGCGTCGCGCACAGGCGCATCCAACTCAGCGTGCATTCCAGGATGGGCTTCGCTGGCTGCAGGTTCAACCGTCGGTTTCCCTTCGCCAAAGTTCAGTAGCAGGCGTGTTTTCTTTTCGAGAGGTGGATATTCGAAGCCCATCCGGTATGTGACGACGCCGGAGTAGAATTGCGTCTCTTTCTGTGAGGTCCACGTGGCGAGATCGGACATCGACTCTTCATGACCAGTGAGTTCGAAAAGCACTTGCCAATCCTGGCTGAGATCCTTCACTACTACTTCTTTCGTCTGCGAACTCGCTGTCTTGGCTGCAGGATTCAATCCCTGACGCAGCAATAGCAATCGGGATTCATATGGAGCCAGGTCGAGCGGGACAGGTGAAGAAACGGACACCGCGCTTGAAGTACCTGTGTCCGCATTCAACCATTCTCCGTCTGTGTACTTGCTGCGGAGTTGAACGTGTGTGTGGAGAGGTGAGTTTCCAGTATTCGCGAGGAAGTAGAGGTCTGCATTCTCGAGCTTGCGGTGGATGAAACCTAATGCCGGCGATGCAGTTCCAACTTGAATATCAGGTTTCTGCACTTCATGCAGAACAACTTTGAGCTCGGCAACATCTGGAACCAGTTTCGCAAGACATTGGCCAGTCGAATCCGAAAATAGCTTCGCTGCAGCAGCTTGCACTGCGGCGCTGGGTTCTCCTATTCCCTTGAGGCCGGGGGCGTGCTTGGGCAGACGCCCGATTGCGATTACTTTGCCTCCCTTGCGGCAATATTGTGAGATCTGGTCGATTGTTTCGGAAGACATTCGATCGACGTTTGGTAATAGCAATACCGGATAGTGAATCCCCTGCTTGGCGATTGCTGCGCCGTCGATGTAGTCGAAGTTGTAGCCGCTGTCTTCAATCGCTTCGGTCAGCGAAGGAGTGATCCAGCGAGGCAGAGTGTCAGACAACGAAACTTTTCCTGGCGTAAACGCTGCATAAGCATCATCTTCAGGCAGGTAAACGGCTATATCGTTTGCAGGCTCGCCTTGTCGAAGTGCCCAGCTTATGCGCTGCATGTATAACATCACGTCGGGCATGACGATCCACCAAGGGTTGTGCTCGTTGAATACACTTGCCGCGTAAAAGCGCCAGCCCGGATCGCCAGCGGATTGTGGAGAGTAAGCCCAGCCGTGCCCTACGAATTGGTTGATACCCTGGAGAAAAAATCGGTCGGCCTCTGCCTTCATATCAAGTGGCGTCGCGCGAAACGATGGCGAATGCAACCAGGTCCACGTCTCTGCGGAAACCACTGGACGACTATATACATGTGCAGCCGATGTAGCCCATCGCGTGTAGGAAAGCTGACGCCACTGTGGTCCCTCTCCCTCCAGTAAATCGACGAGCGCGTTGCTGGAAAGGGAGACCGCGGGGTCGCCGTACGTTTGCGAACGGAAGAGCGTGTGGTGTGCGGTCGCCCACGCATTGATTGGTTTCAGATAGTTGTCGTCGACTAGTTCTGTCAACGTTTTTCCCCAGTCCCTTCGAACTGCGTAAGCCTCTTCGTTGGGATTTGCGGTGAATAGATCTGGAAGATGTGGGCGTAAATCGTAACCACGACGCCTCTTGAATTCCGTGAGAAAATTCGGTGTCCAGTCCGATCCGTAGACTTCCAGCGAATCGCTAAAGACCGAGTAGGGCGGATGCTCCGCAAGAGCAGCCATTAACGGGTCCGCGACACTTTGCAAATGATGTTCTATGGCCTCTTTCGAAAAATGATCCAGCACGAAGCCTTCAGCACCAGCTGCGGCTCTCTTGACTTGCTGGCCGGTTCTGCTCGAAATAAACCATAGAACCTTTTGCGTCTTGTTTCCTTCCGTCGCCGGCAATTGCATGCGCATGCTACCCGCTGTGGGCAGGGCCAGCATTTTCGGTTGGCTATTAGATGGCGCTACGACAGAAGTTTTCTCGCTCCAATCGGCATTGGTAATAAAAACAGCCTCGAGCGATTCGCCGGTACCCAAGGCGGGCAACGCGATCGAAGTCTCTCCGGCGGCGATCACTTTCGTCTCTAGATGTAAGGCTCCGGCAGCTTCAGTAACAGGTGTGTTCGGGCCCCCGTAGGGCCATCCGCTTGACAGTGTCAGGCTCACTCGCAATCCAAGCTTCGTGGCCTCATCATTCGCGTAACGCACATCCTGGAGAAACTCATCGGATAAATATGGGAAATTACGAAAACCTGTTTGCGGATCGTCAAGGGCGAGTGGGTACACTGGCTGAATTTCGAAACCACCGATTCCTCCGGCTTTCATTTGCTGCATTTCTCTCAACAGCTCGGGCCTGGTGACGGAAGGGCCAAACCACCACCATCGCATCATTACGCGTGCATCTTCAGGAGGCGAAATGAAATTCTGTTCGAATGTTTGACCAATTGCATTGGCGGCGAATAGAAGTACTGCCAATCCGCATTTCGCAATATCCTTGTGGCGCAATCTGTCACCTCAAAAGCCGCACTCTCTCACAGGACTTGTCGCGCTGCCAATGATATCCAATGTGGCGACTTTCAAGAAAGCGTTTGATGCAGAACCAATGTTTTGTCAATTAGCCGTGATAGATTTCTAATCGATTTTTCCGCCGTTCAATGAAGGATCATCGAGCGACTTACCATAAATTTCGTCGAAAGCTTGGCGGATTCAGATGATCCACCGGCCAGTAGCTCAAAAGTGCCAGCTTCGACAGCCCACTTCCCTTGTTGATTGAATACCGCCAGGTCCTCCGATTCCAACTGAAATTTCACTGTTTTGGTTTGTCCAGCGTCAAGGTGGATTCTCTGGAAGCCACGCAGTATCTTTGTTGGAGTGACCACGCTTGACGAAATTGGATGCAGGTAGATTTGAGCAACCTCATCTCCAGGACGAGTACCGATATTGGATACGTCTACGCTTACCTCGACCTTCACAGTGTCGGATCCCTGCTGGACGGTTGCAGTCAAATTTGCATACCCAAATTTCGTATAGCTGAGTCCGTATCCAAAGTCGAAGAGGGGAGTGCCAGGTGAGTCAATGTAATCCGCACGCGCTGCTCCGTAATAGAGGGGGAGTTGGCCAACGGTTCTCGGCACTGACACAGGCTGCCTGCCCGCCGGATTCGTATCACCGAATAGAACATCCGCAATGGCGAAACCGCCTGCTTCTCCGGGGTACCATGCAGCTAGGATTGCCGGTACATTTTCGGCTGCCCAGTTGAGTTCAAGAGGCCGACCTTCAATCAACACCAGTACTACTGGTTTACCGACGGCGACGATTTGCTTCAATAATTTCTCCTGGACACCCGCCAGACCCAGACTCGCTCGATCGAAGCCTTCACCGGACTCCATATCACTTCCACTGGCATCCATTGCTGGCTTGGCGGCGCCCGTTTCCGAAAATAACGTATTGAAGTTTCTGGCGCTCGATCCGCCGAGAACCACCACTGCTACCGATGATTGACGAACAGCTGCAAGGGCTTCTTCAAATCCTTTTTCCGAGGAGCCCCGAATGTTGGCACCCTTCGCGTAATGGATCACAGTCCCGGGCGCTGCGACGGCACGAATGCCGTCAAATACAGTTGAGACTTTACCCTCGCTCTGCGGTGCCGTGTAGTCTCCCAACTGGTTGTACACGCTATCGGCGTTCGGCCCGATGAGAGCAATTGAATCGAGATGCTTGCTGAGTGGGAGGAGGTCTCCCGTGTTCTTAAGCAAGACGATGGACTCTCGGGCTACCTGCCTTGCTAACGCGATATGTTCCTTACTTCCGACAACTCGTGCTGCTACCTCCGGGCTTGCGTAAGGCGATTCGAAAAGGCCGAGACGAAACTTTATTCGTAGAACTCTTGCAACAGCCAGATTCAAGGTCTGGCTTGACACCCGCCCTTCTTTCATGGCCTTTACAAGTTGCGGAAAGGCATTCGCTCCCAGGTCCGCATCCATTCCTGCGTTGAGCGCAAGAGCGGCCGCCTGCTCAAGGTTCTCAGCGACATGGTGCCTACTGACGAGTCCGTCGATTGCATAAAGATCGGAAGCAACATATCCCGAAAATCCCCATTGCCGCCGTAGGACATTGGTCAACAGCCACTCATTCGCAGTGCTCGGCACACCGTCTATGTCGTTGTATGAAGTCATCAGCGAGGCCGCTCCAGCCTTCACGCTGGCCTTGAATGCGGGAAAGAATACCGTTTCGACTTCTCGTATTCCGGCGTGTGTCGGGCCGCTATTATGTCCGCCCTCGGGCTGGCCGTAACCGGCAAAATGCTTTAGCGTCGCGGCAACAGCATCTGGCCTTGACAGTCCCGCGCTTTGTAAACCTTGCACGAACGAGACGCCCATCTCAGTAGTGAGAAATGAATCTTCTCCGTATGTTTCTTCCACGCGCGACCATCGCGGTTCCCGCGCGATGTCGAGGATGGGACCGTAACAAACGTTGCCACCCGTAGCGCGAGTCTCTGCCGCAACTGCAGCCGCCATTTGTCTTATAAGCAGCGGGTCCCATGTGCTCGCTTGCCCGATTGCAGTTGGAAAGACGGTCGCGCCAATCGCCATGTGGCCATGAGGACACTCCTCAGCAAAAAGCAGCGGAATGTGTAGGCGAGAGTGGTGGATCGCATAGTACTGCAAAGCATTAGTCGCATCGGCCGATTGACTCGGAGAAAGCCCAGTTTTCAGCGTTACTTTTGTCCACGGATCGGCACGCAAAACACCGTAGAGCGTTCCGGGCTCGACTACTTGCATCATCTTCTTGAAATGATCGCTGACCTCGGCGGTATTTACGCCCTTGCTGTACATTTCCCAGCCAAGAGGAATCTCCAACTGACCGACCTTCTCCTCCAGCGTCATGCGTGACAAGAGGTCTGCGATCCTGGCGTCGACCGATAAGCGCGGATTTCGATAAGGCTCAAGAGAACGAGCTTTATTCTGTGAATTAGGAGGCGCAGCATTTTGTGCGTCGCAAATCGCAACCGCAACACCGAAAATTATGAAAAGACATACTTTGCAATTCATCGTACAAGTACCCTCTTACTCCACGTCTTGCATGAGTTCGTAATCATCTGAACTCGTTGGAAGATGGGCGAAAAAAATCACGAGGTAAGCATTGGCAGAGAAGCGCTCACCGCATTCTAACGCCAGCCGCTCGTTCCGGTAGGTCCTCCAAGCATTTCGCCTCGCTGGACATAGGCTGATTCAGAGGGTGGCCATATAATTTGCGCTTGCCGGAGCCGAGATAGGGAGTAGGCTTGCATTGCTGTCAACGTTTGCGCAATGGAGCCTCGTTCATGAGAACGATCGCACTCACTGTATTCATTTTGGTGTACGCTGCAACGCAGGCTTCCGCTCAAAGCTGGACCATTGGTAATGATCAGATTGCAAGAACGCTCATCTTCGAGCCATCGATTGGACTTTACACAGATCGCCTTTCAGATCTGGCAACCCATACTGATCTCATCAGCATAGGAAAAAATCACTCGTCGATTGCGGCGGAGTTTTCGTTTCAGTACCAAGGGAAGACATACCGTGGCGCGAGTTCCGCGTTCAAGTTGGTTGATGCCAGCGAAAATACAATCCCGAATGGCAAGTCGCTGGCGATCAAGCTTCGAGGCACCGATGTTCCATTAGAAGTAACGGTGACATATACGGTATATGATGGACACCCTGCAATACGCAAATGGCTGACACTGCGTAACACCGGCTCAGCGACCTTGAACCTATCGCACTTGGAGATGGAGGCGATCAATCCGTCGGCCGGCCCTGCCAACGAAGTGATACTGAATGCACAATATGGAGCGGTTCCTCGAGAAACGTTTTACACCGGACGCTCGGAAGATGCAGGCCTCCTTGTTGCGAATGGTCTGACCGGTAACGGCTTCGCGATCCTTAGCGAGATACCCGGTTACATGAAACGCACAGAAATCAATGCCTGGTACAATCCCGGCCAAGTCAATATCGGAGCTATGTACGATACGGATTTGATGCCCTTCGAGCGATCCGTAAAGCCTGGGGAAGAGTTCAAGACGGCTGCTGTTTCCTTGCTCACATTC
Organism: uncultured Acidobacteriaceae bacterium; assembly: GCA_963797255.1. Classification (GTDB taxonomy): domain Bacteria; phylum Acidobacteriota; class Terriglobia; order Terriglobales; family Acidobacteriaceae; genus JANXZS01. The sequence goes on along the minus strand of CAWCOV010000024.1, from coordinate 3,649 downwards.
AGGAAGAACGATGGCTTCCACGATCCCCATTGGATTTTGCCGAGCTACACTTCCGAGATTCTTCAACGCCGATTAGGCAAGCGAGGGGCACCGTGGATTTACAACACCTGGGAACCTTTTCAGCGGAAGATCAATCGCGACACCACGCTTGAGTTGATCAACGTAGCTGGCACTATCGGCATGGATATCTTTACCATCGACGATGGTTGGCAACGAGAGTACGGCGAAAACGAAGTAGACCCCGTTGCGTTCCCTGGTGGTCTGGATTCCATACGTGAAGCGGTTGAAGCAAAAGGAATGCGGCTTGGATTGTGGATTCCTTTGGCTGCCATCGGAACGACTACGGCGGATTACACAAAGCATCCTGAATGGGCTGCGCTCGATCAGGCCGGAAATCGAAAGCTTACGGAAACCGCCGCAGGATCGAAAGTAGTGATGTGTCTCGCAAGTCCATTCCAGAACTCAGCGGCAGAGCGTGTCAACGATGCCATTGACCGCTTTCATCTTGCCTATGTAAAGCTGGATCTCACCACCATCTTTAATGCCTACGGAGAAGCGCCGGGCTGTTGGGCGAAGAACCACAATCACGGTAGTTGGGCAGAATCATTGAACATGATCTACGAAGGCATCAGTCAGGTTACTGCCAAAGTGTACGAAAAGCATCCCGACGTACTCCTTGATCTCACATTTGAACTTTGGGGTCAGAAGCACGTCATCGATGCAGGTCTACTTGCTGCAGGCGACTTGGATTGGATGAGCAATGTGGGTGATTTCCAAGCCAATTCTCCCGGGACTCTGCAGGCGAGAACGCTCCTTTATCAAAGAGCAATTTCCATGCCGGCTGACAGCATGTTGATCGGCAATCTTCAGGCCGGTGTCTCAAGACGTGAAGAGGCATTCGGTACTGCCATCGGCTCGGCTCCATTGCTGCTCGGTGATCTGCGGAAACTGAGTGCTGCAGATCAGACCTGGTATCAAACTAAAATCAAGTGGTTCAAGACGCTTCGAGCGAAGACGACGATCAACGAGAGCTTTTTTCCACTCGGTAGTTGGCGCCAACCAACGCCGGATCAATGGGACGGCTTCGCGCGGTTGTCTCACACTGGGAGCGGCATAGTCGCGATTTTTCGCAACCAGTCGAGCACCGCCGGTGCTTCAGTCCAACTACCGCTCATTCCTGCTGGCAGATATAAGGTTCACTCGGTCACTGACGACAAAGATATTGGAGTGTTCACGAAGGCTGAATGGCAACGCGGAGTAGAGATAAAGTTTCCGTCGTCTCAACGTGTCGAGATCCTCGAAATCTCGTCGGCGACTACTCAGTAGTTGCGGAAAATATCGCGAGCGAGCACTGGTCTGTCAGTGTGGCTTATCGGTACAAAAGTTCTGGCATATGGTGTGAGCCACATACCCAGCGGCGGTTGCAAAGGCACGGCCGGCAGAGTCCGCAGTGCCAGATGTTGGATCGACTCCCTCAGTAATGATGCCGCCGTCCCACGGGCTCGACCTAAGGATCTTGAGAGCTTGATTCTCGCCCGCCTTTAAAGATAGGTGGTCCGCGACTGCCCATGCGGTAGTGAATGGGACACGATAGCTTCCAGGTAAACCGTACGGTAATCCAACATTGGAATAAACATATTTGTTTGAATGCAGCCACTCGTATGTTCGGACGAAAAGGGGATCACTCTCCGGGATAAAGCCCAACGCGGGCAGCTTGAAAAGCGATCCTGGCGGCACGTCGGCGAAGATTGGAGATTTACCATCCGTTGCGGAGACGAAGATTGAGTCAGTTGTTCCCGGAGCGCCAGTTTTGACGGAATGCTCAAGGATGGCCTTGCGCAGCGAAGTGGCGCGAGCGCTCATCTCATCGGCAGTTTTCGCATCCTTTGAATATGTTGCAAATTTAGCCATCTCCAGCATCGCTTTCCATACCAGAACATTGTCGTAGGTGGAGAATTGTTGCTTGCGGTATTCGTCCTGCGCGTCCTGCAGAGTGGTGTAAAGGCCAGTTTCTACATCGAAGCGAGACTGAAGAATCTGGCGCACGTGATTCAGTGCAGGGGCATAGGTTGCAAGAACAGATTGGTCGCCCGTGCGCTCGGCATATGCGCCAAGCGCGATCACAGGAGCGACAACCTCGTCGAGTTCCAAGCCGTCCTCCAAAACAGTCCCATCAATAAAGCGGCTGTGTGTGCCAACATTTCTTAGCTGGACAGTAAAGGCATATTCGAGTGCGTCGCGCGCCAACGCCTGATCGATATCGAGCAAGCCTGGAAAACTCCAAAGCATGGCGTCGCGGTCCCAGTATGCAGCCGAAACGTAATAGCGATCACTCCGCGATGTAACTCCTACTAGTTGTTCGGTGTCGATAGTTCTCCCCCACGCATAGAGCGCTGTGAAGAGAAAGTTACGATTCATTAGAAGATCAAGATCAGGCTGGCCGGTTGTTCGCGTTCGAGTGCGGCACCAAGCCGCAGCTTCTCGGATAATGCTATCGAGACCAACACGGTCAATCATCTCTTCCAATGCCGCACCGGACTGGGATGCGCTGTATTCCTCGATACCCACCCCAATCACGTAGTGTGTTTCGACCGTCTCACCTGGCTCGAGTTTCTTTGTTCGCTGCGCGTCAAGGCCGGTAGCTAAACGGAACGGAGGCGCCAGCAGCGACGCCTCGGAACCACGGTACGACAGCGACCATGCGAACTGCGTGTCATCTGTAAGATATGGAAACACCATCATGTTCTTTTGCCAGGGAGCAGGGATCATCGTTCGCTCCCCCTTCAAGTTCACGGGCGTGTACGTGACCCTATTGACTTCTCCCCACGATGCCTTCAATCCCAGGGTCACAGGTACAGCAGTGGTTCGATGGTTCGTAACAGTGAATCGCAGTAGGGCAGCACGCGAGTCGGGGGGAGCGCAGTACGTGATGGATACTTCAATGCCGTCTGACGTCTGAATTGCGGTCGGGATCCAATATTCGATCAACTCCCACTTAAAATTACGCAGCGGAAGGCTCTTCTTCCTACCATGAGGTAGGGCTGCAGGGCTGGCGCTCCCCGCTCTCCCTTCACTTCGAGCAATCCCCGGTATCGCATTGAAAGCACATTGAAGTCCTCAAGTGCTTCGTCAGAGGCTCTGATAGTCGGAAGCGAAATCCACTGGTTGCCGGTAGGGATCACATCATTCGGCATTACCGCAAGTGAAGTCGCGCGGTGTGTTTGCTCCCCACATTAATTGCGATGAAAGAATCAACAGTATGACGATTAATGCAACGCGGATGGCGTTATCGAAATGTCCGATTCCTGCAAATTTTCTTCGCAATTCCACTTGATCCTTCGGTTTCTTTTCCGGTCTCGGACACACTGAATATATAAGCTGAAAGCCGCGGAAAATAGCTTATTGCCGGGATCCACTGTCACCAACAAGACTTCAACTAGAAAACGCATCTGGGATTATTTGGCGGGGTTACCGTTCTTGATGCGGAAACTTCCCCCTATCGGGACCTGGCAGGCTGTACTCTGGAGGTGCTCCAAAATCCTTCCGTAAGTGAGTAGTTATGAATACAGCGGCAATTCGTCACGATAACGATTGGATCGGACAGGTGGTCGACGGAAAGTTTACCATCCTGCGCTGGTTAGGTAACTCC
>CAWCOV010000023.1:0-40138 GCA_963797255.1 uncultured Acidobacteriaceae bacterium | reverse complement strand
GATAACTACGTCATGCGTAGTACGCGTGGCGTAGTAGAGAGCGAAAAGAACAGCGAGTTTGGCCACTATTCTGATCCGCCGCTACTGGTGCTTACCAGTCTGGCAAGCGGGCCCAAGCATGGGCACGCCATGATTGAGGACATTGCTGGGCTTTGCGGAACGCGTCTCGGTCCGGGAACCTTATATGGCGCAATTGCGCGCCTGGAGCAACAGGGGTGGATCGAACCGTTGCCACGAAAAGAACGCCGCCAGCCGTATCGCATTACTGCGCAAGGGCTCGAGGTTCTGCGCGCAAAACTGAAAACGCTGCAACAGTTCACCCGGGCCGGATGGAAAAGACTGGAAGCTCTATGAATCCTACGCTGGCTCGTTTACTCACGAGGCTGTATCCTCGCCAATGGAGAGAGCGTTATGGAGAGGAATTCGAGGCGCTGCTGCAAAATGGCTACGGCGGTTTTCGAACTTCAGCAAATGTTTTATGGTCGGCGTTTTGTGAGTATCTGGTGCCGACAGTGGGAAGCAAAATGGATGAGAAGTTTTCGTTCGGTGGCGTCGTTAGGAAGCCGAGTGCCTTCGTTCCCCTCGCAATGTCGCTCACAGCGTTGGCAGTTGTCCTGAGCCATATAGCGATTTATGGCGCTGTTCGTGAGCCAGATGAGGGAACGGCCGCACATATCTGGCAGCTGCTCATGGGACTGCAGCTACCCATACTGGCTTTCTTCGCAATCAAGTGGCTGCCGAAAGCTCCTAGACAAACCTTGATTGTCCTTGGAATGCAAGCTGGGGCGGCACTCGCATCGATGGCTCCAGTGTTCTACTTTAATCTGTGAATGCCGTGTGAGTTGCGGGTTCACTGTAATTTAGCCCGCGTCACCCCGCGAGATGACAGTGCAGATTTACAGATTGGTCGCTCACGTGGTCAGCTATTCCGAACTAATCTTGATGAGCCTCACTGGCCCAAGAATTCCCGATGGCAGCGGCACCAGGTTTTCCATATCCTGGGGCGTAAATCGCTGGCCGTAGCGCTCCCACAGTAGTCGGTAGTCCGGCTGTGCCTCTCCCGCCATTTTATTAATCGCGGTATTAGCAACGCGTACTTCCAAGTCATTGCTCCCGAGCTTAACGAGCGAAGTTATGTCGACCTCATATGGAGGATGCCAGAGAGATCCTGCTACCTTGCTGTTCACATAGACGATAGCCGCGTCGCGCACCGGCGCCTCGAACTCAGCGTGCATTCCGGGATGGTCTTCGCTGGCTGCAGGTTCAACCGTCGGTTTTCCTTCGCCAAAATTCAGAAGCAAGCGTGTTTTCTTTCCGATAGATGGAGAGACAAAGCTTTTACGGTACGTGACGACGCCGGAGAAGTACTGCGTCTCTTTCTTTGAAGTCCACGTGTCGAGATCGGGCATCGGCTCTTCATGACCCGCGAGTTCAAAATTCACTCGCCAATCCCTGCTGAGATCCTCCACTACCACTTCATTCGTCCGCGAACCCGCTGTTGTGGCTGCAGGATTCAGCCCTTGATGCAGCAATAGCAGTCGGGATTCATATGGAGCCAGGTCGAGCGGGACAGGTGAAGAAACGGACACCGCTCTCAAAGTTCCTGTGTCGGCATTCAACCATTCTCCGCCTGTGTACTTGCTGCGGAATTGAACGTGTGTGTGCAGACGTGCGTTTCCAGTGTTCGCGAGGAAGTAGAGGTCTGCATTCTCGAGTTTACGGTGGATAAAGCCCAATGCTGGCGATGGTGAAGCAACTTGGATGTCAGGTTTCTGCATTTGATGCAAAACAAATTTAAGCTCAGCAACATCTGGAACAAGTTTTGCAAGACATTGGCCAGTCGGATCCGTGAATAACTTCTTTGCAGCAGCTTGTACTACGGCGCTGGGTTCTCCTATTCCCTTGAGGCCAGGGGCGTGTTCGGGTAGACGCCCGATAGCGATTACTTTGCCTCCTCCGCGGCAATATTGTGCAATCTGATCGATTGTTTCGGAAGACATGCGATCGACGTTTGGTAATAGCAATACCGGATAGTGAATCCCCTGCTTGGCGATTGCTGCGCCATCGATGTAGTCGAAGTTGTAGCCGCTGTCTTCAATCGCTTCGGTCAGCGAAGGAGTGATCCAGTGAGGCAGAGTGTCAGACAACGAAACTTTTCCTGGCGTAAACGCTGCATAAGCATCATCTTCAGGCAGGTAAACGGCTATATCGTTTGCAGGCTCGCCTTGTCGAAGTGCCCAGCTTATGCGCTGCATGTATAACATCACGTCGGGCATGACGATCCACCAAGGATTGTGCTCGTTGAATACACTTGCCGCGTAAAAGCGCCAGCCCGGATCGCCAGCGGATTGTGGAGAGTAAGCCCAGCCGTGCCCTACGAATTGGTTAATACCCTGGAGAAAAAATCGGTCGGCCTCTGCCTTCATATCAAGTGGCGTCGCGCGAAACGATGGCGAATGCAACCAGGTCCACGTCTCCGCGGAAACCACTGGACGACTATATACATGTGCAGCCGATGTAGCCCATCGCGTGTAGGAAAGCTGACGCCACTGTGGTCCTTCTCCCTCCAGTAAATCGACGAGCGCGTTGCTGGAAAGGGAGACCGCGGGGTCGCCGTACGTTTGCGAACGGAAGAGCGTGTGGTGTGCGGTCGCCCACGCATTGATGGGTTTCAGATAGTTGTCGTCGACTAGTTCTGTCAACGTTTTTCCCCAGTCCCTTCGAACCGCGTAAGCTTCTTCGTTGGGATTTGCGGTGAACAGATCTGGAAGATGTGGGCGTAAATCGTAACCACGACGCCTCTTGAATTCCGTGAGAAAATTCGGTGTCCAGTCCGATCCGTAGACTTCCAGCGAATCGCTAAAGACCGAGTAGGGCGGATGCTCCGCAAGAGCAGCCATTAACGGGTCCGCGACACTTTGCAAATGATGTTCTATGGCCTCTTTCGAAAAATGATCCAGCACGAAGCCTTCAGCACCAGCTGCGGCTCTCTTGACTTGCTGGCCGGTTCTGCTCGAAATAAACCATAGAACCTTTTGCGTCTTGTTTCCTTCCGTCGCCGGCAATTGCATGCGCATGCTACCCGCTGTGGGCAGGGCCAGCATTTTCGGTTGGCCATTAGATGGCGCTACGGCAGAAGTTTTCTCGCTCCAATCGGCATTGGTAATAAAAACAGCCTCGAGCGATTCGCCGGTAGCCAAGGCGGGCATCGCGATCGAAGTCTCCCCGGCGGCGATCACTTTCGTCTCTAGATGTAAGGCTCCGGCAGCTTCAGTAACAGGTGTGTTCGGGCCCCCGTAGGGCCATCCGCTTGACAGTGTCAGGCTCACTCGCAATCCAAGCTTCGTGGCCTCATCATTCGCGTAACGCACATCCTGGAGAAACTCATCGGATAAATATGGGAAATTACGAAAACCTGTTTGCGGATCGTCAAGGGCGAGTGGGTACACTGGCTGAATTTCGAAACCACCGATTCCTCCGGCTTTCATTTGCTGCATTTCTCTCAACAGCTCGGGCCTGGTGACGGAAGGGCCAAACCACCACCATCGCATCATTACGCGTGCATCTTCAGGAGGCGAAATGAAATTCTGTTCGAATGTTTGACCAATTGCATTGGCGGCGAATAGAAGTACTGCAAATCCGCATTTCGCAATATCCTTGTGGCGCAATCTGTCACCTCAAAAGCCGCACTCTCTCACAGGACTTGTCGCGCTGCCAATGATATCCAGTGTGGCGACTTTCAAAAAGCGTTTGATGCAGAACCAGTGTTTTGTCAATTAGCCGTGATAGATTTCTAATCGCTTTTTCCGCCGTTCAACGAAGGATCATCGAGCGACTTACCATAAATTTCGTCGAAAGCTTGGCGGATTCAGATGATCCCCCGGCCAGTAGCTCAAAAGTGCCAGCTTCGACAGCCCACTTCCCTCGTTGATTGAATACCGCCAGGTCCTCCGATTCCAACTGAAATTTCACCGTTTTGGTTTGTCCAGAGTCCAGATGGATCCTCTGAAAGCCGCGCAGTATTTTTGTTGGAGTGACCACGCTTGACGAAATTGGATGCAGGTAGATTTGAGCAACCTCATCTCCAGGACGAGTACCGATATTGGATACGTCTACGCTTACCTCAACCTTCACAGTGTCGGATCCCTGCTGGACGGTTGCAGTCAGATTTGCATACCCAAATTTCGTATAGCTGAGTCCGTATCCAAAGTCGAAGAGGGGAGTGCCAGGTGAGTCAATGTAATCCGCACGCGCCGCTCCGTAATAGAGGGGGAGTTGGCCAACGGTTCTCGGCACTGACACAGGCAGCCTGCCCGCCGGATTCGTATCACCGAATAGAACATCCGCAATGGCGAAACCGCCTGCTTCTCCGGCGTACCACGCAGCTAGGATTGCCGGTACATTTTCGGCTGCCCAGTTGAGTTCAAGAGGCCGACCCTCAATCAACACCAGTACTACTGGTTTACCGACGGCGACGATTTGCTTCAATAATTTCTCCTGGACACCCGCCAGACCCAGACTCGCTCGATCGAAGCCTTCACCAGATTCCATATCACTTCCACTGGCATCCATTGCTGGCTTGGCGGCGCCCGTTTCCGAAAATAACGTATTAAAGTTTCGGGCGCTCGATCCGCCGAGAACCACCACTGCTACCGATGATTGACGAACAGCTGCAAGGGCTTCTTCAAATCCTTTTTCCGAGGAGTCCCGAATGTTGGCACCCTTCGCGTAATGGATCACAGTCCCGGGCGCTGCGACGGCACGAATGCCGTCAAATACAGTTGAGACTTTACCCTCGCTCTGCGGTGCCGTGTAGTCTCCCAACTGGTTGTACACGCTATCGGCGTTCGGCCCGATGAGAGCAATTGAATCGAGATGCTTGCTGAGTGGGAGGAGGTCTCCCGTGTTCTTAAGCAAGACGATGGACTCTCGGGCTACCTGCCTTGCTAACGCGATATGTTCCTTACTTCCGACTACTCGTGCTGCTACCTCCGGGCTTGCGTAAGGCGATTCGAAAAGGCCGAGACGAAACTTTATTCGTAGAACTCTTGCAACAGCCAGATTCAAGGTCTGGCTTGACACCCGCCCTTCTTTCACGGCCTTTACGAGTTGCGGAAAGGCATTCGCTCCCAGGTCCGCATCCATTCCGGCGTTGAGCGCAAGAGCGGCCGCCTGCTCAAGGTTCTCAGCGACATGGTGCCTACTGACGAGTCCGTCGATTGCATAAAGATCGGAAGCAACATATCCCGTAAAGCCCCATTGCCGCCGCAGAACATTGGTCAACAGCCACTCATTCGCAGTGCTCGGCACACCGTCTATGTCGTTGTATGAAGTCATCAGCGAGGCCGCTCCAGCCTTCACGCTGGCCTTGAATGCGGGAAAGAATACCGTTTCGACTTCTCGTATTCCGGCGTGTGTCGGGCCGCTATTATGTCCGCCCTCGGGCTGGCCGTAACCGGCAAAATGCTTTAGCGTCGCGGCAACAGCATCTGGCCTTGACAGTCCCGCGCTTTGTAAACCTTGCACGAACGAGACGCCCATCTCAGTAGTGAGAAATGAATCTTCTCCGTATGTTTCTTCCACGCGCGACCATCGCGGTTCCCGCGCGATGTCGAGGATGGGACCGTAACAAACGTTGCCACCCGTAGCGCGAGTCTCTGCCGCAACTGCAGCCGCCATTTGTCTTATAAGCAGCGGGTCCCATGTGCTCGCTTGCCCGATTGCAGTTGGAAAGACGGTCGCGCCAATCGCCATGTGGCCATGAGGACACTCCTCAGCAAAAAGCAGCGGAATGTGTAGGCGAGAGTGGTGGATCGCATAGTACTGCAAAGCATTAGTCGCATCGGCCGATTGACTCGGAGAAAGCCCAGTTTTCAGCGTTACTTTTGTCCACGGATCGGCACGCAAAACACCGTAGAGCGTTCCGGGCTCGACTACTTGCATCATCTTCTTGAAATGATCGCTGACCTCGGCGGTATTTACGCCCTTGCTGTACATTTCCCAGCCTAGAGGAATCTCCAACTGACCGACCTTCTCCTCCAGCGTCATGCGTGACAAGAGGTCTGCGATCCTGGCGTCGACCGATAAGCGCGGATTTCGATAAGGCTCAAGAGAACGAGCTTTATTCTGTGAATTAGGAGGCGCAGCATTTTGTGCGTCGCAAATCGCAACCGCAACACCGAAAATTATGAAAAGACATACTTTGCAATTCATCGTACAAGTACCCTCTTACTCCACGTCTTGCATGAGTTCGTAATCATCTGAACTCGTTGGAAGATAGGCGAAAAAAATCACGAGGTAAGCATTGGCAGAGAAGCGCTCACCGCATTCTAACGCCAGCCGCTCGTTCCGGTAGGTCCTCCAAGCATTTCGCCTCGCTGGACATAGGCTGATTCAGAGGGTGGCCATATAATTTGCGCTTGCCGGAGCCGAGATAGGGAGTAGGCTTGCATTGCTGTCAACGTTTGCGCAATGGAGCCTCGTTCATGAGAACGATCGCACTCACTGTATTCATTTTGGTGTACGCTGCAACGCAGGCTTCCGCTCAAAGCTGGACCATTGGTAATGATCAGATTGCAAGAACGCTCATCTTCGAGCCATCGATTGGACTTTACACAGATCGCCTTTCAGATCTGGCAACCCATACTGATCTCATCAGCATAGGAAAAAATCACTCGTCGATTGCGGCGGAGTTTTCGTTTCAGTACCAAGGGAAGACATACCGTGGCGCGAGTTCCGCGTTCAAGTTGGTTGATGCCAGCGAAAATACAATCCCGAATGGCAAGTCGCTGGCGATCAAGCTTCGAGGCACCGATGTTCCATTAGAAGTAACGGTGACATATACGGTATATGATGGACACCCTGCAATACGCAAATGGCTGACACTGCGTAACACCGGCTCAGCGACCTTGAACCTATCGCACTTGGAGATGGAGGCGATCAATCCGTCGGCCGGCCCTGCCAACGAAGTGATACTGAATGCACAATATGGAGCGGTTCCTCGAGAAACGTTTTACACCGGACGCTCGGAAGATGCAGGCCTCCTTGTTGCGAATGGTCTGACCGGTAACGGCTTCGCGATCCTTAGCGAGATACCCGGTTACATGAAACGCACAGAAATCAATGCCTGGTACAATCCCGGCCAAGTCAATATCGGAGCTATGTACGATACGGATTTGATGCCCTTCGAGCGATCCGTAAAGCCTGGGGAAGAGTTCAAGACGGCTGCTGTTTCCTTGCTCACATTCAGGAAGAACGATGGCTTCCACGATCCCCATTGGATTTTGCCGAGCTACACTTCCGAGATTCTTCAACGCCGATTAGGCAAGCGAGGGGCACCGTGGATTTACAACACCTGGGAACCTTTTCAGCGGAAGATCAATCGCGACACCACGCTTGAGTTGATCAACGTAGCTGGCACTATCGGCATGGATATCTTTACCATCGACGATGGTTGGCAACGAGAGTACGGAGAAAACGAAGTAGACCCCGTTGCGTTCCCTGGTGGTCTGGATTCCATACGTGAAGCGGTTGAAACAAAAGGAATGCGGCTTGGATTGTGGATTCCTTTGGCTGCCATCGGAACGACTACGGCGGATTACACAAAGCATCCTGAATGGGCTGCGCTCGATCAGGCCGGAAATCGAAAGCTTACGGAAACCGCCGCAGGATCGAAAGTAGTGATGTGTCTCGCAAGTCCATTCCAGAACTCAGCGGCAGAGCGTGTCAACGATGCCATTGACCGCTTTCATCTTGCCTATGTAAAGCTGGATCTCACCACCATCTTTAATGCCTACGGAGAAGCGCCGGGCTGTTGGGCGAAGAACCACAATCACGGTAGTTGGGCAGAATCATTGAACATGATCTACGAAGGCATCAGTCAGGTTACTGCCAAAGTGTACGAAAAGCATCCCGACGTACTCCTTGATCTCACATTTGAACTTTGGGGTCAGAAGCACGTCATCGATGCAGGTCTACTTGCTGCAGGCGACTTGGATTGGATGAGCAATGTGGGTGATTTCCAAGCCAATTCTCCCGGGACTCTGCAGGCGAGAACGCTCCTTTATCAAAGAGCAATTTCCATGCCGGCTGACAGCATGTTGATCGGCAATCTTCAGGCCGGTGCCTCAAGACGTGAAGAGGCATTCGGTACTGCCATCGGCTCGGCTCCATTGCTGCTCGGTGATCTGCGGAAACTGAGTGCTGCAGATCAGACCTGGTATCAAACTAAAATCAAGTGGTTCAAGACGCTTCGAGCGAAGACGACGATCAACGAGAGCTTTTTTCCACTCGGTAGTTGGCGCCAACCAACGCCGGATCAATGGGACGGCTTCGCGCGGTTGTCTCACACTGGGAGCGGCATAGTCGCGATTTTTCGCAACCAGTCGAGCACCGCCGGTGCTTCAGTCCAACTACCGCTCATTCCTGCTGGCAGATATAAGGTTCACTCGGTCACTGACGACAAAGATATTGGAGTGTTCACGAAGGCTGAATGGCAACGCGGAGTAGAGATAAAGTTTCCGTCGTCTCAACGTGTCGAGATCCTCGAAATCTCGTCGGCGACTACTCAGTAGTTGCGGAAAATATCGCGAGCGAGCACTGGTCTGTCAGTGTGGCTTATCGGTACAAAAGTTCTGGCATATGGTGTGAGCCACATACCCAGCGGCGGTTGCAAAGGCACGGCCGGCAGAGTCCGCAGTGCCAGATGTTGGATCGACTCCCTCAGTAATGATGCCGCCGTCCCACGGGCTCGACCTAAGGATCTTGAGAGCTTGATTCTCGCCCGCCTTTAAAGATAGGTGGTCCGCGACTGCCCATGCGGTAGTGAATGGGACACGATAGCTTCCAGGTAAACCGTACGGTAATCCAACATTGGAATAAACATATTTGTTTGAATGCAGCCACTCGTATGTTCGGACGAAAAGAGGATCACTCTCCGGGATAAAGCCCAACGCGGGCAGCTTGAAAAGCGATCCTGGCGGCACGTCGGCGAAGATTGGAGATTTACCATCCGTTGCGGAGACGAAGATTGAGTCAGTTGCTCCCGGAGCGCCAGTTTTGACGGAATGCTCAAGGATGGCCTTGCGCAGCGAAGTGGCGCGAGCGCTCATCTCATCGGCAGTTTTCGCATCCTTTGAATATGTTGCAAATTTAGCCATCTCCAGCATCGCTTTCCATACCAGAACATTGTCGTAGGTGGAGAATTGTTGCTTGCGGTATTCGTCCTGCGCGTCCTGCAGAGTGGTGTAAAGGCCAGTTTCTACATCGAAGCGAGACTGAAGAATCTGGCGCACGTGATTCAGTGCAGGGGCATAGGTTGCAAGAACAGATTGGTCGCCCGTGCGCTCGGCATATGCGCCAAGCGCGATCACAGGAGCGACAACCTCGTCGAGTTCCAAGCCGTCCTCCAAAACAGTCCCATCAATAAAGCGGCTGTGTGTGCCAACATTTCTTAGCTGGACAGTAAAGGCATATTCGAGTGCGTCGCGCGCCAACGCCTGATCGATATCGAGCAAGCCTGGAAAACTCCAAAGCATGGCGTCGCGGTCCCAGTATGCAGCCGAAACGTAATAGCGATCACTCCGCGATGTAACTCCTACTAGTTGTTCGGTGTCGATAGTTCTCCCCCACGCATAGAGCGCTGTGAAGAGAAAGTTACGATTCATTAGAAGATCAAGATCAGGCTGGCCGGTTGTTCGCGTTCGAGTGCGGCACCAAGCCGCAGCTTCTCGGATAATGCTATCGAGACCAACACGGTCAATCATCTCTTCCAATGCCGCACCGGACTGGGATGCGCTGTATTCCTCGATACCCACCCCAATCACGTAGTGTGTTTCGACCGTCTCACCTGGCTCGAGTTTCTTTGTTCGCTGCGCGTCAAGGCCGGTAGCTAAACGGAACGGAGGCGCCAGCAGCGACGCCTCGGAACCACGGTACGACAGCGACCATGCGAACTGCGTGTCATCTGTAAGATATGGAAACACCATCATGTTCTTTTGCCAGGGAGCAGGGATCATCGTTCGCTCCCCCTTCAAGTTCACGGGCGTGTACGTGACCCTATTGACTTCTCCCCACGATGCCTTCAATCCCAGGGTCACAGGTACAGCAGTGGTTCGATGGTTCGTAACAGTGAATCGCAGTAGGGCAGCACGCGAGTCGGGGGGAGCGCAGTACGTGATGGATACTTCAATGCCGTCTGACGTCTGAATTGCGGTCGGGATCCAATATTCGATCAACTCCCACTTAAAATTACGCAGCGGAAGGCTCTTCTCTCCTACCATGAGGTAGGGCTGCAGGGCTGGCGCTCCCCTCTCTCCCTTCACTTCGAGCAATCCCCGGTATCGCATTGAAAGCACATTGAAGTCCTCAAGTGCTCCGTCAGAGGCTCTGATAGTCGGAAGCGAAATCCACTGGTTGCCGGTAGGGATCACATCATTCGGCATAACCGCAAGGGAAGTGCGCCGCGGTGTGTTTGCTCCCCATATTAATTGCGATGAAAGAATCAACAGTATGACGATTGATGCAACGCGGATGGCGTTATCGAAATGTCCGATTCCTGCAAATTTTCTTCGCGATTCCACTTGATCCCTCGGTTTCTTTTCCGGTCTCGGACACACTGAATATATAAGCTGAAAGCCGCGGAAAATAGCTTATTGCCGGGATCCACTGTCACCAACAAGACTTCAACTAGAAAACGCATCTGGGATTATTTGGCGGGGTTACCGTTCTTGATGCGGAAACTTCCACCCTATCGGGACCTGGCAGGCTGTACTCTGGAGGTGTTCCAAAATCCTTCCGTGAGTGAGTAGTTATGAATACAGCGGCAATTCGTCATGATAACGATTGGATCGGACAGGTGGTCGACGGAAAGTTCACCATCCTGCGCTGGTTAGGTAACTCCGGAAGTGGCGACGTCTTCCTCACGGAGCTGGACGGTCAGCCGTCTCAAAAAGCCGCCATCAAACTCATTCGGGCCAATGCTCCTTACTCTGAATCGCAGATGGCGGGCTGGTCCGCGGTGCAGAGACTTTCTCACCCTCACCTGATGCGTTTGTTCCACGTCGGCTCTTGTCAAATCAACGGCAACCCGATGTTCTACGCCGTAATGGAGTATGCCGAAGAAAACCTCTCGCAAATTCTTCCCGACCGGCCGCTCACTCCTGCAGAGACCAAAGAGATGCTTGACCCGCTTCTCGACGCACTCTCTTATGTTCACGGAAAGGGTTTGGTCCACGGTCACCTCAAGCCATCGAACATCATGGTCGTCAACGACCAGCTCAAGCTTTCTTGTGACGGCATTCAAGCCGCCGGACCGACTCCCAGGAATCCATCGCCCTTCACCGCCTACGATGCACCGGAACGTGCCGCACAAAAGATTTCTCCAGCCGCAGATGTATGGTCGCTTGGCATCAGCCTGGTTGAAGCCCTTACCCAACATCCGCCAGTCTGGGACAAATCGAAACAGAAGGAACCTCTGGTTCCGGAATCGCTTCCGCAACCGTTCGCGCAGATTGCGAAGGAATGTCTCCGAACCGACCCTGCTCTTCGGTGCACCCTTGCCGATGTCAAAGCGCGTTTGAATCCGGCGTCTCCGGTCGCTAGTGCGTCGAAGGGCGCAGCAGCGGAGAAGTCGGCGCCTGGGATCGCAAGTCGGTCGAACGAAGCGGTTGCCGCAGAGAAGGCGGCGCCTGCGAAATCCCGCATGCCGGCGATCGTCGGCGGAGTACTCGTCCTGTTAGCGATAATTGCTTTTCTGACAATGCGGTCGCGTCAAACCAGTCCTTCGACCACGCAACAATCTGTGCCCGCAGCCGAAGCTCCCCAGACGCAATCTCCGGCACCGGAAAGTCCAGCCTCTTCCGGTACAGTGAAGGGTGCGGTAGCTTCGCAGGTGCTGCCTGACGTCTCTGAAACCGCCCGCAACACAATCCATGGCACCGTCAAAGTTAAGGTAAAGGCTGAAGTAGATCCAAGCGGAAGTGTTTCGAACGCCACGCTCGAATCAATGGGGCCGAGCAGATACTTCTCCGGCCGGGCACTTGAGGCAACGCAGCAGTGGAAATTCAAGCCTCCACAAGTCAATGGCAAACCGGTATCCAGTATTTGGACGCTGCAGTTCGAATTCCGGCAAACCGGGACCACGGTCAGACCGGTGGAGACATCCGCTACACCTTAGTCAAGAATTTCAAAGACTGGATGAGTCCATGAGCTGAGACGAATCGCAGCCGTACATTTCCCGTTGCATCGACTGAGCATCTTTTCCTAAAGATTGGCTTTGCTCTGCCGATAACTAACTTAATTATGGAGAAATCACTCGGCACGCTTCATTCGTTTCCTGCCCAGATCTTGCCACCCACGTCCTCTCCGGCTCAACTGGACTCCACGGCTAGTCAAACCAGTTTGCTTTCTCCCGAAATTAAACTTTGGCCGAATTGTCTAACGGTCGCCTTGATAGGTCCTAAAGGAACGATGCCGCAAAGAGATTGCCCAGGCTCTAGCTGGATCGACGGATGTGGTCGTGCATGAATTTCTTACCTATCCGAAACGGACCGAGGAACTTTTTCACAAAGACTTTGACATGTTTGTCGTCGATGTCGACAGCGATCCGGACGCGGCTCTGGAACTTATGGAGAAGATCAGCAGCTACGGTTCGCCGGTTATTGCCTACTCGGAACAATCAGACTCAGGTATGTTGCTCAGTTGTATGCGCCTGGGTGCGCGCGAATACTTAAGGCCGCCCTTCGATTCGGGAACGCTCGCGGAAGCTCTCATTCGCGTGTCGGCACGCCGAACAGATGTATCCTCGCGTAGGACCAGGCTTGGAGAGCTATTGATATTTGTGGGTGCAAAAGGCGGCTCGGGTGTGACCACCATCGCCAGCAGCTTCGCGCTCTCGCTTGCGAGAGAGTCCGGCAAAAGAGTCGTATTGATCGACCTCGCCCTGCCTCTTGGTGATGCCGCACTGCAGCTCGGATTAAAGTCGCAGTACTCGACGTCGGATGCGCTGCAAAATTTCAACCGGGTCGACTCGAATTTTCTTTCTACCTTATTGGTCAAACACAGCTCTGGATTGCATGTCCTTGCGGCCCCCGACAAGTATGTTCCGTTCAGAACTTCTGATGAAGCGGTGGATCGGCTCCTGACCGTCAGTCGGCAAGAATTCGACTACGTGGTTGTAGACGGAGGCCCCAGGCCGGGCTTCAGTGTAAAGTCGCTGGTTGAGAACGCTGCGCGCATCTATTTGGTGGCGCAAGCGACCGTATCCGACCTACGAAAAGCAAACTGCATGATCGCAAGGTTCATCGAATCCGACGACCCAAGGCTCGAAATAGTTTTAAACCGCTTTACACCCCGTCATTCATCGGTTGACGAGGAAAGTATTTCAAGCTCGTTGACGAGACCCGCGAAGTGGAAAATTCCAAGTCACTATTTCATCGCTCAACGAGCCAAACATACAACGTCAACAGGAGCCCAAAAGGATTGTCCCATCTCGAGCGTTATTCGGGAGATGGCCCGAACCGCGTGTGGTCTTCCGCGAGATAACCAGAGGAAGACCCAGTTCAGAATATTTGGATGAAGTGTGTTCATCGACTTGAGAGAGTTTCCTTGATAGGAACCTCCAACTCCTTATCCTGATTAGCTACAGCCAGCGTGGCAATGAGCCGCGCAAGGTGAGTTTGAATCTCCAGCCTATTTCTAACGATTATGGCCACTCCCTGAGTGGACATAATCGTTGTATTTAACTACTGGACCATGACCGTGAGTCCAGTTGAGACGTGAGTGTTAAAAGTACCGCTACCGTTATACGTAGCTGTGATGGTGTGTGCGCCTCGTGTGAGAGCCGCGGTGTTGAAGACAGCTTTTCCTCCGCTGAGATTTACCGTTCCGAGCGTGGTGGAACCGTTTTTGAAAGTGACAGTACCGCTGGGTGTGCCAGTCCCTGCGATGCTTGCGGAGAGCGTTGCCGTAAACGTTACATTCTGACCAGCGAGTGGCTTTGCGTTACTGGATGTCAGCTTGATGGACGTGCCGCCAGTGTTGTAGAGGACCATGTAACTGCTCGTGGCCCAATCCGTGACGGCAACATCGGACGCACCATCCCGGTTGAAATCAGCGACTGTGAGTCCCTGCGGATTTCCTCCTCCTGCATAGTAGTTGACCGGAGCCGAAAGAGTGCCCGTACCATTTCCGGTGAGAAGGAACAGCTTGTTGTCCTTACTGTCAGCAACGAGCACGCTTTGATTACCGTTGCTAAGCAGGCTGATAGCGGCAAGGGCACTTACCGGACCTCCGGCTGGATAAGTCACCGCTGATTTGAAAGTGCCGTTACCGTTGTTCAGAAGCATCGAGATCTGGCTATCGCCAGCAACAGCCAGGTCTAATTTGCCGTCACGATTAAAATCCGCGACGGTGACGGCAATCGGGAGTTGCACGGTTGAGTACTTTTTTGGCGTTTGAAAAGTGCCGTCACCATTTCCTAAGAGCACTTCCACTGCATCGCCGTCTTTATCCACATTGATAAGATCCAGTTTGCCGTCTCCGTTCAGGTCGCGCACCACAAGCGGAAGCGGAGTCGTGTCGGGAACACCGAGTGCGGGATAAGTTTTGAAATTGAAGTTTCCATTCCCAGTACCGATGCCGACCAGCAGAGGTTGTCCGTTCAGAACCACATCTGCTAGTCCATCTCGATTGAAATCACCTACAGCGATGTCGCCGTAAACGACATTGAATGTGTCGGTGGGTGAAAACGTCGGGCCTTGGGTCGGGAATTGCCCTTGACCATTATTGAACTGGATATTGAAATCAGGCGGACCCATACGTGGACTTGCATCCACAGCGAGATCAGTGTTGCCATCCCGGTTGAAGTCGCCGAGTCCGAAACTCTCCGGATAACTTCCAGGCAGCCCAAACGCTGTAAGCGAGGAAAACGCCTTCCCCGCGCTGCTAAGAAGGGTGTGGCCATCACCAAAATCGTAGGGATCGCGGCATGGGAGGGGAAGGTTGAAGTTGTAGCTACCCATGAAAGCGAGGTCCGGGATATTGTCATGGTTCAGGTCGGACGCATACGTAAAAAACGGCTCGAATCCCTCCGGCAAATCGAGCGAAACCGGAGCAAGGAGTGCGCCCCCGCCGGTGTTACGCAAAACCTGTACTCCGGTCTGCGCAGAAATAGTCAGATCGGGACGCCCATCGCCATTCAGATCGCCAACAACAAAGTTCCCGGCCACGGGCCCAGGACTCCGGTAATTCACAGCGGGAGCGAACTTGCCACCACCGGCATTCAACAGCACGCTGTACGATGCGCCGAACTGGTTCGCCACCAGGATGTCTGGCCTGTGGTCCCCGTTGATATCCGCAATTATCGCGCCATAGGTATATAGGCCTACTCGATAGAAGGTGGCATTTTCGGGAAAAGTGCCATCCCCATTCCCTAAAAGGACTGCGATTCCGCCGCCTCTGCACTCTCCGTTAGCCTGAGCGGCGCTCAAGGCGGTGACTATAATCAGGTCCGCGATTCCAATGCCCCGAAGGTCCGCGGAGAAGAGTTGACCGACGCCAAAGTAGCGATTTGCGCCTCTTCGAAAGGTGCCATCGCCATTGCCAAGCCATATCTGTCCAGCAGCAAGATCTACTACGCCGTCACCGTTGAAGTCACCGGTTGTAAACGAATCTGTCGAATCTACTGTTAACACAGGAGCGCGAAAAGCCCCATTCCCATTGCCCAGAGATACATAAAGTTCCGAGTTATCGCGTCCCGCGATAAGCAGAACTAATAGGTCTGGATTTCCGTCCTTGTTCACGTCGGCCACCTGTATGTCGGAGTCGACGCACACGTGGCCAGTGGGACATGCGCCACCTCTCGAGACCACCGGTGTAGGCTGGAACCCCTCTCCCTGGCCCAAATAGACTCTTGTGGACTGTGAGTTCACTAAAGAGAAGATCAAGTCCAGGTGCCCGTCACGGTTTACATCCGCGAGCAAGGGCTTTCCATAAGACACAGGGAAATACGCCATCGTCTTTAGCGCCTGGTAGCCTCCCGTTCCTGTGCCTGGAAGGAGGCTGACGGTTTCAAGCTTCGTCGTCGCATTGATGTTCATTACGATCAGGTCGAGCTTGCCGTCTCCGTTCACGTCGTGCTGGGCTAGCAGGGTTGGGAGCGATCCTCCCGCAGGGTAAGTAGGTAAATTTACAAATCGGTTCTGCGCTGACGCAAGAGACAGCGATCCGAAAAGAGCCAACGCGATCACGAGCACAGGAGTACCACCGCTCACGATGAAGAATTTAGAATATTTGTAGGGTTTGGATTGAAACATTACCGCCACCTTTCGCTCCAGGGACATACAGCCGAGCGAACCATGTTCGGGCTCACATATTGCACCTGCCGTAGGGAGGTGGATGTGACATTGGTCACATCAGTGTTATCTATCAAGTAAAACTCAGCTTGTGAGCCAGACGAAGCATTCGTCAGCTAGCCCAATGGCGGAGAGAAACGAGAAAGGAATATAGACACGAACTGCCGCTTCAAGAGACCTTTTTGTGCTCTTTACGCGACCCAACAAGTTGGTTTGATTGCGGGCACATAGAAAAATGGGTCTTTCGTTGAGAGACCATTCCAAATAACTTCTCAAATTGTCTTGGTGCCGGGACGGGGGGTCGAACCCCGATGAGGTTGCCCTCGGCGGATTTTGAGTCCGCTGCGTCTGCCAGTTCCGCCATCCCGGCGCTTCACTGAAATAGAGATGTTCCAGTCAGGAATTTTGTGCCCAAAACGCTGAAGAGTCCTCTTCAAAAACTCTCCGGAGCTACTTTCAGTATCGCATAGCCGGCAGGCACCGCCAAGCTAGCGCTGGAACGGAACACGCCTCCTGCGTTGTTCAACCAGATGAGACGACGATTAAAAGCTACCTACTTCTTTGCCAGCCTTCTGCGACACGTGCTTCGACATTCCCCCTATTTGCAACTTTGGTTGTTTGCCTTGGGGAAAGCAAGAAACGTAATGCTAGCTGGCGCAAAAGTGATAGCACCCGCCTTGCTTGCGACGCCAACAATTTTCGGTATTGAGTCGTCGCTACCAACCGAGAGTGTATTTCCGTTCAACTGAACTTCTTGATCGAGTAGATTTTTGGCGGTTAGAGTGTACTGTTCTCCCGCTTGCAGCGTCTGGATCGATTGCGAATTAGCGCGATCTGCATTAATTGCGAGCAACACAACTCCACCGGCGCGGCCACGCATGCAGTGAGCGTAAAGGTGCAGGTTTTCTGAGGGCGACGGTCCGGCATTCAAGACTGTTGTGCCCATCAGTTGCCGCCATAGCAAAGCTGCCCAATAATTTGGTCGCGGGTTCAGTGTCTTCTCGTCGATCAATCCGTAGTCACTCGCAGCGAGTGTGTTGTGCGCAACAACCTGAACTCCGTGCTTGGCAAGGCTTCCCAGTTGGCTGAGATAGCGAAAACTGTCAATAAAGCTCGCTGCCCAACGGTCTCCTCCGCAAGCGGCTTGCGCGGTTTCCGTATTCCACATGGGCTTTCCTGGCATGAAACGGTCGCGAAGTCCTGCGTAGAAGGCCTCAACCGTATTCGTTTTCGAAAGCCATTCGTCGGATAAGGCAAGTTCCGGCGTGATCCCACCCTTTCCGCCGGCCATCGACGAGCATCGAGCAGAAACGCCTCCGTAGAAGTGGTATGAAAATGCGTCGAATACCGGCCCGGTTGCGGTAAGCAGATCCTCAGACTTCAGCAGACGCATGGCTCCCAGGCTGGCACCTTCTCCCACCGACCCCGGTCCGAGAAGAATCATCTTCGGCGCTTCGCGTCGAATAAACGGAACAAATACGGATAGGTCGCGACCATAGTCGGCAGCGCTATATCCTTTTGGCGCCCCGCCGATTTCTGCAAAGGTGGGCTCGTTCATGAATTCCGCTGCCGCGATGCTGCCACCGATAGATTTGGTGTACGCAAGAAACAGGTGTGCCTGCTCCGGAGTCCAAACTCCGGTTGCGTCCCGGGTTCCGACGCTGGTGGCGAAAGAAGTTACGATCTTCGCATCGGTGTTTCGGGCGAAATCCACAACGCCTTTCCATTGTTGGCGAGTCAAAATGCCGTTGAATCCCTTCGGAGGCGTCGTGACCGACGAATCGTCCGAATCTAGAAAGTAGGTGGAATTTTGCCACGTGCCGCTCACGCGAAGATAAGCCGGTCCCAATGCACTGGCGAGTTTGCGAAGGCGGGGATTAGCTAGGTCGATCGGAGTGCGGTACTGATAAAGAGCCGGATCCATGCCTGTCGGCTGTGCCGTACTCGATTTCTGTCCAGCCGCCTGCGCGGCCAGGATTGCGTCTACCTGCTGATCGTAGGGTTTCCAGAATCTTCCACCCGTGACTTCCACCATCTCCACGTTGTAGGACTGAAAGCGATCATCGACCACACCAACCTTTGCGAACTTTGAAGGCGAGATCGTCGGACCTTGGCAGCGTCCGGTGATGGAAAAGAAGAGAGCGCAGGTAAGAATAACGAGCGTTGCGCGAAAAATGAAGTGTGACCGGGTGTTGCCCATGATTCTGGCTCCTAACTTTCAGCGGGAACCATACTCAATCAAACGGTGGACTCCTGTCTAGCTATCTGATAGCCTTCGCGCGTGGCTTAGAATCGAGAATCATGTTACAGCCCATCGCTACGCAACGTCTCTATCAGCAGGTGGCAAGTCGCATTGAGGAGTTAATTTCCGGTGGCAAAATCGGCGCGGGAAAAAGACTTCCAGCAGAGAAGGAATTGGCTCGCCAGCTCGGTGTGAGTCGACCGACCATTCGAGAGGCGATGATTGCTCTTGAGATTGCCGGATTGGTTGAGGTACGCACCGGTTCTGGAATCTATGTCAGCAAGCCCGCCCAGACGCGAACTGTCATTATTGATTCCGGTCCCGGCCCTTTTGAATTGTTAAATGCGCGGCTGCTGATTGAAGGTGAAATCGCCGCGAACGTGGCTATTCAGGCAACAATCGAGGATCTGAACGAGATTCAAGGGACGATCGATGAAATGGAGCGTTCCATGGCCGCCGGCAGTCAGGGCCGCGATGCTGATCAGGCATTTCACAAGCGGATTGCGGCCGTGATGGGAAACAGCGTACTCACTGGGCTGGTGGACACGTTGTGGAGCAACATGTTCAACCCCATGTTCAATAAACTCAGTGAACGCACAGGGTTATTGAACAACCAGGAAAAGACGATTCGCGATCATAAGGCGATCGTGGCAGCGCTTTCTACACGAGATGCATTAGGTGCCCGGACCGCCATGCGCCAGCACCTGCTCAGGGTCCAGGCAGTGCTATCTGGAGAGCCGGTAGCGGAAGTAACCGACATTTCCAGTCAAATGATCTCCCCGCCGCCAAAGTAGTTACCTTCTCCCACCTTTGGCTGGATTTGCTCTTGAGGAGCAAGTCATTTGTCTTCAATGCCTAATCGGAAAGATTGTCTCTGGCACCGGAATTCAATTTCGCTTCGAACCAAAACGAAACGCGACCTCCTCAAGCAGGCCGAATTTGTTTGACAGCTTCGGAAATGGGGTGGTAACGTCCATCTGATTTCGGTAAAGCTATCTGACAGCCAAGTATGTTTCCCGGAGGCCGTAGGTGTTTAATCAAAATATTAAAAAGATGATCTATGCCGTCTTGCTTTGCGTACTGCTCCCCCTCGGGCAGCAGGCACAAGCACAGGCCGTCAGCGCAACCCTTCTAGGGACGGTGACGGATACCTCGGGCGCGTCGGTGCCCAACGCAACTGTAACCATTACCGCGACCGACACCGGTCTAACGAAGGAAGTCAAAACCAACGACAGCGGCAACTATACGTTTCCCGATCTCGCGCCGGGGCGTTATTCTGTCGCAACCACGGCAGCCAGTTTCAAGAAGGTAATTCGCGATAACGTTGATGTTGCCGTCAACTCCACCAGTCGCGTCGACATCGCCATGTCGACTGGGAGCGTGAGTGAGACGGTCACGGTAACGGACGCGCCGCCAATGCTGCAAACCGATCGCGCCGATATAAGCGTGAATTTCGACACGCGACAAGTGGCGGACATGCCCTTGTCAGTGAATCGAAACTTCCAGGGTCTGCTTAACCTCGTTCCTGGAACATCGCCTGCAACCTTTCAGCACTCCCAATTCTTCAACGCGCAAAGCTCACTGCAAACGCAGGTGAACGGTTTACCTCGACAGGGAAACAGCTACCAGATTGAGGGCATTGACGACAACGAACGCACCGGTTTGTTGCAGATATTGATTCCTCCTGCAGAAGCAATTCAGACGGTGGATATTTCAACGAATAATTTCGAAGCAGAACTTGGTCGCGCCACCGGAGCAGTCACTAACGTCATCTTGAAATCGGGAACGAATCAATTCCATGGGTTCGTCGAAGAATTCCTGCAAAACCAGGCATTCAACGCCAAGAATTACTTTTCGACAACTTTGCCCCACGTTGCCTACAACTATTACGGTGGCGGTATCGGCGGGCCAATTGTGAAGAACAAATTGTTCTTCTACTTTGACTACCTGAGAACATCGGATCACGAAGCAAACAACAACAGCCTTACGATCCCGCTGAAAGAATTTTCAACCCCGGTTCCTTGCTTGACTGGCGGGGGAGATTGCATCGACCTCAACATCGCACATAACCCTTCTACAAAGGCCGGCGACATTTACGATCCGACAACCGGCAATCCTGATGGCACGGGGAGAAAGCAGTTCCCCAACAACCAGATTCCGATCGAGAGGGTCAACCCTGTCACACTGTCTATTCTCCAGGGATTGCCTGCACCGAATCGCTCCGTTCCTAACGGGTACACGCTCGCAAATGACTACAACGCCAACCTTGCTTTCACCAAGAGCAGCAATACTTACGATTCCAAAGTCGATTGGGTAATCGATTCCAAGGACACTCTCAGCGGCCGTTATAGCTACCAGGGCGTTCTAACGTATCAGGCGCCTGTGTTTGGAGCATTCTTTGGCGGTCCAGCGCAGGGCGGCTTTGAGGCAACCGGCGATCAGGGTGCTTACAGCACGGGTGTCTATTACAACCGCGTGTTCTCTCCCACTCTGCTTACCGAAGCGCGAATTGGCGTAGCTCATCTTGCCAACAATGCAACGCCTTCGAACTACGGTTCGAATGATGCCGATGCGTTGGGAATTCCCGGAGTCAATATTCCCGGACAACCATTCACCTCAGGACAGGTTGGCATCACACTCGGAAACTTCTCGAACCCGATCATTGGATATTCTGCCAGCGTTCCATGGATTCGCGCAGAATCCAACATCGATTTCGTCAATCACTGGACGAAGGTCATTAATAACCACACGCTGAAGTTCGGCGGTGATTTGCGGCGCATTCGTGACGACCTCCTGCAGGATCAGACGTTCAGTCCGAGAGGCGTTTACACCTTTGCGGAAAATCAGACTTCCACTCCGGGTAAAGCAACGAACATTGCTAACGACATGGCAAGCTTCCTGCTGGATTTACCCAGCCAGGCAGGGCGTGATTTGAATACCTTCACTCCGGCGTATCGGCAGTGGTGGATATTTACTTTTATCAACGACAAGTGGCAAGCGACGTCGAAGTTAACCCTCGATCTCGGTCTGCGTTGGGAACTCTATCCCCCAGCTACTCCAGCTGTAACGGGTGGCTTCTCGAACTATGATCCGACTGGAAACCAGCTAATCCTTGCCGGTGTCGCAACCAATCCCTCTAATATGGGAATGAAGACTTATTACAACTACTTCGCGCCTAGAACAGGCTTCGCCTACCGCGTGAATGAAGGCACGGTATTACGCGGAGGCTTCGGAATAAGCTATACGCCATATCCGGATAATAGTTATGCCTATAACTATCCCGTCCGGTCTAACAATGCATACAACCCTCTGAATAGCTATCAGCCCGCGGTTCTGGCAGATAACGTTACGGTTCCAACATTTCAAGCTGGATTCCCAGCTCCCGTGCCAGTTGTAATTCCTTCGGATGGAATTATCGCGACGAATACTCCACAACTCGTCGCACAAAACTACAACGTAGTTCCATCTAACTGGAAGAACCCCTACGCAATGTCATGGAATCTAACGGTTCAACAAGCATTGCCCGGACAATTTTCACTCCAGATCGCATACGTCGCTAACCATGGCGTCCACATCGCCACTAACCAGAACATCAATTTGCCCAGCGTATACGGTGGTGGTAGCGCAAGCGACCCGGAATACAACTTGCCTAACCCCCTCCCCGGCCCGACATTGCACCGCACTGCAAGTACGAATGCGCTCTTCCTTGGATATTCGTCAAACTATCAGTCATTACAAACGCAGCTAACGAGGCACTTTGTTAACGGCCTTGCATCCACCACCGCATTCACCTGGGGCAAGGCACTGAATTACCAGAGTGGAGATGATGGCGGTCTTACATTCTTCGTAGACCAGCAGAGAAATTACGCTCCCGCCGACTATGATCGCCGGCTAAATTTCGAGCAGAGTTTCACTTATGAGCTGCCGATTGGGCAAGGCAAACGCTGGGTGAATTCTTCCGGTATCGCATCCTCGATTATTGGTGGATGGAAGATCGCCGGTATCATATCGGTGGTCTCCGGTATTCCGTTCACCGTGACAGCGAACGGCGGAACACTCAATACGCCAGGCACGACACAGACTGCGAACCTGGTAAAGCCGTTTCACAAGTTGGGAAATATTGGTGCCGGTAAGCAGTGGTTTGATACCTCCAGCTTCTCTCAACCACTGGGATATATAGGAAAATTCCCGGATGGTCAGGCGTTCGTTGGTAACACTGGCCGTAACCAGTTCTATGGCCCGGGATACTTCCAGAACAACCTTTCTATGTTCAAGGACTTTAGAATCACGGAACGCTGGATTTTGAATGTCCGCGCAGATGCATTCCAACTAACCAACACGCCACAGTTCGCCAACCCCCAAAATTCGCTAACCAGCGGTACGTTTGGACAGGTCACCAGCACACTTGGTAGCGGAAGTGGAGTGAATGGCGTCGGCGGCGGACGCGCACTTCAGTTGTCTGCCAAGCTCTCCTTTTAGGCTCACGCCCTTTTAGTGGGGATGATCGACTGAGAAATCCAAATCGATCATCCCCACAATTTCCTTTAGAGGTTCTCATGGATACTTCACGGCGTAGCATATGCGCTTCACTTCCCATCCTGTTCGCGTCTATAGCCGCGTCTGCGCAGGACCAAAGTCTCTCGTCGTTCGTTGCCACGTTTGACAAGTTAGAAGTCAAGAAGAACGGCCCGAATACGATGAGGCCAATTCTGAATGGCAAGACAGAATCCGGCGCGCAAATGGAAGTCCACGAGACTATCCTTGCGCCAGGAAGTTCGCCACATCCACCTCATCGTCACAAGCACGATGAACTGTTTCTGATGTCTAAGGGAAGTTTAGAAGTTACCATTGCCGGCAAGACATCAACGATCGGACCTGGCTCGGCAGCATATGTCCACTCGGGCGAAGAACACGGAGTGCGGAATAACGGTGCTGTTGAAGCGCAGTATTTTGTTGTAGCTACCGGAACAGAAACCTAGACCGCTGGATAGCCTGGAATGTTCCCGCAGTCTGTCGTCGATCCCGTCCTCAACTCCACGCGCGCTCGGTGAATCAGCACGCAGTAATTGTTACTTTTAGCGCTGAATTCGTGCGGACCCGCCTTCAGCAAAAGCTCTCACCTGCTCAACCGTGGCCATCGTAGTATCGCCAGGATACGTAGTTAGAAGCGCTCCGTGCGCCCATCCCAGGCGAATGGCCTGCTCCGGAGATTCACCATTGAGCAGCCCGTAGATGAAGCCCGATGCAAAGCCATCCCCGCCACCCACGCGGTCATACACATCCAGTTCGCAGGTTGGCGAAGACACGGTTGTTCCGTTAACCCACGCTACTGTTCCCCAGCTATGACGGTTTGTCGAGTGAGCTTCGCGAAGAGTTGTCGCGACGATTTTTACATTCGGAAAGCGCTGCACAACGCTACCAATCATGGACAGAAATGCACCAGGATCCAGCTTGGACTTTCCATGAACCTCAGGGCCAGCAAACCCTAGCCCCTTCTGCAGGTCCTCCTCGTTGCCCACGAGCACATCCACATTTTCTACAATCGATCCAAGAACATCCTGTGCGCGCTTAATGCCTCCGCGCGACTTCCACAACTTCTCGCGATAGTTAAGGTCGAAAGAAACGACGACGCCGGCTGCCTTTGCGGCATGCATTGCTTCCAGGACAAGTTCAGCGGTGCTGTCAGACAAAGAGGAGAAAATTCCGCCACTATGGAACCAACGCACACCCTCGTCGAATATCGCTTTCCAATCGAAGTCCCCGGGCTTCAACAGCGCCGCAGCTTCGTTTGATCGATTGTAAAAAACGACGGGCGCCCGCACCCCAAATCCGCGATCACTGTAAACCGTGGCCATGTTCGGTCCGTGCGTGCCATCGTGTTCGAATTGACGATAGAAGGAGCGGACACCCATTGCTCGAACTCGCTCTGCTATGAGATCGCCTACGGGATAGGAAACCATCGCTGAGGCGATTCCAGTCGTCATCCGAAAACAGTCGGCCAAATTCGCCGCTACGTTGAATTCACCGCCACTTACATGGATGGAGAATTGCGATGCTTTCCGAAAGGGAATAACTCCAGGATCTATACGATTTACCAAGGCGCCCAGGGAAAGCAGATCCAACGATTTATGCTTGGCGATCTCAAAGCCTAAACTCATCCCATGTCTCCCAAATTATCAACTACCGATGTTTAAAGTACTTTTAGTCTGCTGCGATCGTGCGCGGTGCTCTAAGTCGAAATAAGGTTTCACCAGCGCGAGGAATCACAACAACCCCTTCATTTTCGTGACCGCGCCACTCCTCGATATTTATACTCGATGGGTCTAAATAGCCAAGATTCAGCCGTTGACAACGTTCTTGCGGTATACCTGTGGCTAACGTCACGTTTATACGTGGATACTCAATGTCCGCCTCGGCATCGTACTGCCCAATCCCTTTTAAGTGGGTCGAGTGGGCCAGCACTCCGCCCGGATAATCCTTGAATCGGTCCCACTGTTTTGTAAAGTAGTCGCGGCAATGGTAACCCACTTCATCGATCACCTTGCCATGCGTGTAGCTGACTTCTGTAATTCCCGGGCTATAAATAACGACTTCACCGCCGTCCGCTACCGCGGGTTCCATCTTGTACATGCCCTTTGCGGCCGTCCACAGGTCGTCATACATCTCAGGCATAATCGCAAGCACTCTCTTGAACGGCGCATCGACATGCACAATATGCGTCTTTGCTGAAAGTAAAGCAGCCGCTTTCCACGCCTCGAGAGTGTTTCCAAAAAACATTCCTGCGAGTCCTTGCTCCGTCACAACAAGAGCGAAGCACGATGTAGGCCGTGGGATGAACTTAGCTGCTCGTTCAATCACCGCGCGTACAGGCGTATAGCTGGTCCCAATCACGTTATAGTTCGTGATCATCGCGCCTAGCCAGTGAGTAAGGTTGATGATCTCTGAGCCGGCAATTCCTGGGAAAAAGTACTTGTTACCTCCAGAGAAGCCTGCGACCTCGTGCGGAAAGACCGGCCCGCAAATCACGATGTGATCGTAGTCAAGAATCATACGATTCAGTGTGATGGGAACTTCCTGCGACATCAGACCATTCGTAATGGAGGCTATCTCACTCGCAGAGATCGAGCCGAAACAGGTAAAAGTATCCGGATCTTCCCATCGGTGATTGAAGATACGAGATTCGCCGATTCTGCCATCGACCACGCTGTGGCCCATCAACTTGCTCAGTTGTGCATCGTTCATCGGCGGATGTGTGCCGAGAGCTACAAGATAATCGAGCACCGCCGTTCGCGGTTTCAGCAGTTCCTTTAGCGCGGAGTACATCTGCGCCATCGGCATAGTCCGAGTTCCGTCGGGGATAATTACCAACACTCGCTTGTTGTCGAATAAGCCTGAGGAAGCGGCATTATCGACGACCTCTCGCAGGCCTTCATCGCTCATGTACAAGTCAGAATGTGGAAGTCCGCTAACCAATTATTCTCCCGTTGTCTTATACGTGTCGCTGGCTACTTTGACGGATCAACAGCCTCATAAGTTACCTACGTGGCGTCGACGTCCACCGTTCTCTCACTCCTCTAAAGTTTGTACGCACGACGCGCCAGTTCATAAGTAAGTTCCCGGGCGAGTTCGTGCGCTTCCTCCTCATCCAGGCGATGTTCTGCGACTAGCCTCGCCAAATATGCACAATCAATTCGACGTGCCACATCATGTCTCGCAGGAATAGATAGAAACGCGCGAGTATCATCATTGAAGCCGACGGTGTTGTAAAACCCGGCAGTTTCCGTCGTTGTTTCCCGATACCGCATCATTCCTTCGGGGCTGTCATGGAACCACCATGCCGGCCCAAGTCGAAGGCAAGGATAGTGGCCTGCCAATGGCGCCAGCTCCCGGCTGTAAGTCGACTCATCCAATGTAAAGAGGATGATCGTCAGACTCGCCTCATTGCCAAAGCGACTCAGCAGCGGTCGCAGATTGTGAGCGTAGTCGGTTAACGTCGGAATATCCGCACCGACATCCCGCCCAAAAGTTTTGTAGAGCTGCAAATTATGATTTCGGAAGCTCCCTGGATGGATCTGCATGACGAGCCCATCGTCCATGCTCATCCGCGCCATTTCGGTAAGCATCTGCGCGCGAAACATTTCCCTGTCCTCTGTCGTCGCGGACTCACTCAACACTCTAGTGAACAACGCCGCAGCTGACGAGGAATTCAGATCTGCTGTTGCGACGGTTGGATGCCCGTGATCCGTGGCAGTACAACCCAATGCTTTGAACTGCTCACGCGACCATCGCAGTGCCGCCAGGTAGCCACTCCAGCTTGTCGTATCTTCATTCGAGAGCGTGCCTAGCTTGAGAACGTTTCCGTTGAAGGAATCGAAGTCAGGATCTACAACGGCGTCAGGACGAAATGTCGGAAGAATCCGAGTGCTCAGTTTGAGTGTTTGGATTTTCTTGTGATGTTCAAGCGAATCCAGCGGAGAATCGGTTGTTGCAAGTACTTCGATCTTGAACTGTTCCAATAAGGCACGAGGTCGGAATTCTGGTTGGCTTAGGCGTTCGGAGATTGTGTCGAAGTATTGATCGGCATTCTCCGCTGACAATCGCTCCTGCAATCCAAAGTGTTCTTGAAACGCATAATCGAGCCACATCCGCGTCGGTGTGCCGCGGAACAAGTAGTAGTTTTTTGCAAAAAGTCGCCACACACTTCGAGGGTCCATGTCTGGACGGTTGCCAACTCCAAGATCTTCCAACGGGACACCCTGGCTGTAAAGCATGCGATAGATGTAGTGATCCGGCGCAATGAACAGCCGCGCAGGGTCAGGGAAGGCCTGATCCTCCGCAAACCACTGGGCGTTAGTATGGCCGTGCGGACTAAGAATAGGAAGCGAACGAATTTCAGAGTACAGGCGGCGAGCGATCGCACGCGTAGCGGGATCAGGAGGGAACAGCCTGTCATCATTCAAAATCGTCATAGCCTGCGATCCTTCTGTTCTACTGGTTCACTCCGCTTGCGAGAAATCCTCCGTCTACCACGATGATCTCGCCGGTAACAAAACCCGCCGCGTCCGATGCGAGGAAAACGGCTGCTCCGACGAGTTCTTCAGTCTTTCCAAATCTTCCCATCGGCGTACGCGTTAGAAATTCGCGGCCTCGATCCGTGCCATCCAGCAAGCTGGCATTCAACGCCGTTTTGAACAGTCCCGGTGCGATTGCATTCACAAGGACCCCGTGCCGCGACCACTCCACCGCCAGCGTCTTCGTCAACGATCCCACGGCGGCCTTGCTCGCGCCGTATGCCGCAACTTCAAAGAGCCCGACAAACGTAGACAAAGAGGCAATATTAATAATCCGCCCATACTTGCGCTCAAGCATGTGCTTCCCAAATACCTGGCAACCGCGAAGAGTACCAGTGAGATTGATTTCCAGAATGTCAGACCATGTCTCTTCTGAAAAATCCAGTGTTGGAGCGCGCTTCGTAATTCCGGCGCAGTTGAACAAGATGTCCACTTTGCCAAACGTGCTTAAGGCTTCATCGCGGAGCGACTCGAGCGATTTGCGATCTCGCACATCGGACGAAATCCTCAACGTCTTTCGTCCCTTGGCCTCTATCTCGTCGGCCGTCTTTGCCACCTCGGCTGTCCTGCGTGACGACGCAATAACATCGGCTCCAGCATCCGCCAATCCCAGGGAGATCGCGTGACCGATCCCGCTTGTTCCACCGATGACTACCGCAGTCTTTCCATCCAAAGAAAATAGCGATGTACTCAAAATAGCTCCTTGATGTGCCTACTGCGCTGATGAACTACTTGCGAAAGTATTAACCGTCTACTGCACCTCGGCCTCGATGATGCGTAAGCTGTGGGACCAGATATTGAAAAAGGCACATAGCGACGGTGTAACTGCAACCGCATAGTACAAACAGAATCGTGTAGTTATGTGTGGTGTCCAACACATATCCCGCAAGTTTCGCAAACAGGGCTCCGCCGAGCGCACCAGCCGTGCCGCCTATGCCAACCACGGTCGCAACCGAACCCGCACGAAACAAATCGGAAGGAGTGGAGAAGATATTGCACGACCATCCTTGGTGTGCCGCCGCTGCAAGCGTAATCAGGGCGATAGAAAGCCAGTAACTCGAAACCTGTGCCGCCATCACGACCGGTATCGCGCATACTGCGCAACAGATCATTGCAGCCTTTCGGCTGAAGTTGACGGTGTGTCCACGCCTCATCCACATACCTGAAAGCCAGCCGCCAAAGACGCTTCCAAAGCTCGCGCCAAAGTAGATGACCACGAGCGGAACTCTCATTTCCGTAAGAGAGACATGGAAGTGGCTGCTAAGAAATTTTGGTCCCCAAAACAGGTAGAACCACCAAGCTGGATCGGTTATTAGTTTTCCACTTCCGAATGCCAAGGTCCCAGGATCTTTAAGGAGCGAGAAGAAAGAGCGTCTCTCTGTTAACTCCGAGTTCGTGACGTCACTCTCTGTTAACTGCAGCGCGGCCGGGCGTAGCTTGTTGTAAGGAAAACATAGCCACAAAATCAGCCACAGCATACTTAGGCCCGCTGTAAACAGAAATGCATATCTCCAACCGAATCGGATTGCGATGATTGGAATTACTAAGGGAGCAAGCAGAGCCGCGAAGTTCGTGCCGGAATTGAAGATCCCCGTCGCGAAAGCGCGTTCTTCTTTTGGGAACCACTCGGCCACCGCCTTCAACGCGGCTGGAAAGTTGCCCGACTCTCCGACTCCAAGAAAGAATCGCGCAACACCAAAGCCAAAGACGCTGGATACCATCGCATGCGCCGCGGAAGAAAGACTCCAGATCCCTACAAAAATCGCGTAGCCCTTACGCGTTCCGAACCTGTCGACAATTCTTCCTGAGAGCAGATAGGCGAGTGCATACGCAAACATGAAAGCAGCCACCATGTTTCCGTAGCTCTCCTCCGTCCAATGCAGTTCCTTTTCAAGGAGAGGCGCCAGAAGGCCTAATACCTGGCGGTCCAGATAATTGGTGGTGGTCGCGAAAAACAGGAGCCCGCAGAGAACCCAGCGGACGCGGTTGCCGGTAGCGGCCGGGCGATTCACGACTTGGATATCAAGACCTTGTCCGTCATCCATCTTGGCCCCGATAACAAAGGTAAGGGCTAACTAAGTCACTGTATATACTTGTGGTGCGCCAATCAGGCTTTGCGCACCAATCCAAGATCAGTGTTAACTGAACAAAACGGCTGTCTGACAGCTTTACAGCATCAACCTACCAAGGGCTGGATATAGCTGTCAATCAGTCGTTCCGAAGTAAAAAATCGCTTTATCGATTTTTGCTTTGACAGCTGCGATCACCTTCGATCCCTTATGGTTTCTGTCCGTGTCGTTCCTCGTACCGAGGAAACGGGAGCCCTCGATAGACCGCCCAGTTCGTGGGCGGTAGACCACTATATATGTACAACATAGCTCTAGTTCCCCTTATAGGATCTGCGCCGTATTCGCCGCCTGTTTTCCCGAGAACCGCGGCTTCGATTCCAATCCAGAACGAGATTTGTAAGATAGCTTGACAACATAACTTGGCGGGCCGTAAATTTCCCAGCATGAACTTTACATGGAGTCGTAGAGGCTTTCTGCGCGGCAGCACGCTTGCCGCCGCTGCGGCGTGTGTTTCTCCCGGTATGCCAGCGTTTGCAGGGGCAAAGTCCAAAGAACTCAAGCCATCACCAATTCGGCTGGGAGTTGCGAGTTATTCCCTTCGCAAGTTTCACCCCGACCAGGTGATTGCCGACCTGAAGCAGCTTAGGACCCCCTACCTGAATGTGAAAGACATTCATCTTCCCATGGGCACGGCAGAAGAAGTTAAGCGAGAAGCAGCAGTTTACCGCGATGCGGGAATCACCTTAACTGCCGCCGGCACCATCTATTTCACCAAGGACGATGATGCGGACATGCGCCCTAAATTTGAATACGTAAAAGCGGCGGGTATCCCAATCATTGTGGCGGGGCCCACTCGAGAAACGCTGGCACGCGTGGAGAAGTTTGCCAAGGAATACGACATTAAGATCGCGATTCATAACCATGGGCCGGAAGATAAGCAGTTTCCGTCGCCACTCGATTCTCTCAAGGCCGTGCAACATATGGATCCGCGAATGGGAGTATGCCTCGATGTCGGCCATGCGGAACGCGCAGGGGCAAATGTTGTGGATGCAATCGCGGAATGTGGCCCTCGCCTGTTCGACGTTCATATGAAAGATCTGACGGACTTCACCGCCAAGGAAAGCCAGGTGGCAGTCGGACAAGGCAAGATGCCCATCGAAGGGATCTTTGAGGCGCTTATCAAACTGAATTACAAAGGTTGCGTCGATCTCGAATATGAAATCCACGAAGATGACCCAATGCCCGGGATGATGGAAAGCTTCGCCTACATGCGCGGAGTTTTAACCGGGATGGGATATTCAGCTTAAATCTAGTGTTCGCAAGCTCGTTGCACCGCCTCAAAAGGAGCAAAGATGTCGGATTTTAGTCGACGTAACTTTCTAGCAGCGGCAGTTGCGGCAGCTGCCGTCGCAGGCACGCCTCGCGCCCTGCGAGCGATGGCCGTAGACAAGGCCGAGGTCGGGCGTTTGAAATCTCAATTCAAGATCGGAGTGATAACCGACGAAATCTCACAGGATTTCGATCATGCCTGTTCGGTCGCCTCGCAGGAATTCGGCATGCAATGGGTGGAGTTGCGTGCACTGTGGAACAAGAACATTCTTGCGCTTGATTCGAAGGAGATCGCCGAAGCCCATCGCATCCTGACCAAGTACCAGCTTCAGGTAACGGATATTGCCAGCCCCCTGTTCAAAGTGGATTGGCCAGACGCGCCGTTGTCCAAGTTCAGTCCCAAACGGGATCAATTTAAGGCAGATTACACATACAAAGATCAGGACGAAGTTCTTGAGAAAAGCGCTGCTTTAGCAAAAGAATTCAAGACTGATCGCGTCCGTGGCTTTGATTTTTGGCGGCTCGAAGATCAGGCT
Organism: uncultured Acidobacteriaceae bacterium; assembly: GCA_963797255.1. GTDB lineage: Bacteria > Acidobacteriota > Terriglobia > Terriglobales > Acidobacteriaceae > JANXZS01. Next base: position 8,539 of record CAWCOV010000023.1, on the reverse strand, counting down.
CCCTACCGCAAGGCTATCAATGCCAAGTTAGCCGAGGCCGCAGACAAATTGGGCAAGCAGGGAATCATCTTCATCCTGGAGAACGAAATGGCATGCAACACGGGCACCGGGGCGGAAGCGGCGAAGGTTCTCGCGGCCGTGCCCTCCCCTCACCTTATGTTGAATTGGGATCCCGGCAATGCAGCCGCTTTGGGTGAAACACCTTTCCCCAATGGCTACGACCTTCTTCCCAAAAAGAGAATAGGGCATTGCCATTGCAAAGACACGATCACGAAGCCCGGCGGCTACGACTGGGCGCCAGTAGGCAAGGGCGTCATCAACTGGGTCGGACAATTTGAGGCTTTGAAGAAGATCGGCTACAACCATGCGGTGGTTTTGGAAACACACTGGCATGGAGCCTCTTCTCCAGAAGAATCTTCGCGCCAAAGCTGGGCTGGAATGAAAACAGATTTACAGACTGCCGGATGTTTGGCATAAGCGCTTGCACCGCACTCAACAAAAAAGAGGAGTTTGAATGAATCGACGCGAGTTTGTCGGCGGAATTGCAGCAGGAGCAGCCGTGCTGGCGGCGCAACCTACGGCGCGTGCCCTCGGAGCGAATAATCGTATTCGCATCGGATTGATTGGCGCAGGCGATCGTGGCACGCAGGATCTGAAGGAAGCAATCAAGCAGCCGGATGTTGAATGTGTCGGTGTAGCCGACGCGTATTCGCGTCATCGCGATGCGGTTAAGCAAGTTGTGCCCAATGCGGAAACCTACGACGACCCACGCCGCCTTCTCGATCGCAAGGACGTTGACGCTATCATCATCGCCAGCCCGCTGCACCTGCATGCGGAACACATGCTCGCGGTGCTCGCTTCAGGCAAAGATGTCTACTGCGAAAAGACGATGACATGGGATATCCCCGAGGCTGTTGCCTGCCTGAAGGCTGCGAATGCCTCTAAGCAGGTCGTTCAAATCGGCCTGCAACATGAGAGCGATGGCGATCTAGCAGACACAAAAAAATGGATACAAGATGGCCTCGTCGGCAAAGTCGCCATGGTTGAGTCCTGGATGAGCCGCAATACACCGCACGGGCATGGTCAATGGGTTCGCCCGGTGCCGGACGACTGCAATCCGGAACACGTCACATGGGATCTGTTCCTGGATGGAAGGCCGAAAATTCCTTTTGATGGTCAGAAGTTCATCAATTGGCGTTTGTACTGGGAGTTCTCGGGCGGAAATGTAACGGAAAATATGGTTCACCAGATCGCGTGGATTCAGACGGCACTCAACCTGAAAGAGCCGCTCGCCGCAACCATGTCTGGTGGGGTCTTTTCCGAGCCGGATGGGCGACAGGTTCCCGACACGATTGCCGTAACGCTCGAATATCCTGAGACGGTTGTCGTGTGGCAGTCCACCTTCAGCAACAGTCATTTCGGATTGGGTGAGCGCATTTTGGGTAGCGATGGTTCTGTGGAACACATCAGCGGCGCTACAGATATGATCACCGGAAAATACTCCTCCAGCATCAACTACTATCCCGAAAAGCTGAATCGTCCGAGTGGCGTTGCGATCAAAGGCGAAGCTCCCGGCGTGAATCACATGGGGAACTGGATGGATTGCATCCGCTCGCGCAGCAAGAATACGAACGCGCCTGTGGAAGTCGGCTATAACTCAGCCGTCGCTGCACACATGGCAAACCTCGCGTACCGTCAAAAGAGGCGCATCACTCTGGAAGAAGCGATGGCAGCTAAACCAATGTACTAATCCTCTTGAAAATAAGAGGATAAAACCTCAATTCGAAAGCTGCGCCCTGCTGAACCTCAGCCGGGCGCAGTTTGTTTTTACGTCAAGATGCAGCACGGTAGTATGGTGTACGTTGCACAAGCGTGCCACCGTTAAAAAATTGGCGCGGAGAGATCGATTACCGCAACCTACTTCCATGCAGTGACTCTGGAGAACCCGTGAATTATCGAAAAGAATTCCTGGTCGAACCCGGAAGCAAAATCAAGTTGAGCAAAGTAGATGCCGCATACAAAGGGAAGGGAATCAGCGAGGAAGATGCACTTGATGAGACAAAGAAGGACTGCAAAAGAATAGCCAAACAGCAATTCCTCATGTACTCCGAGAAGAAACATTCACTCCTCATCGTTCTGCAAGCCATGGACGCAGGCGGCAAAGACGGAACCGTCAACCATGTCATGGCTTCAATGAATCCGCAGGGAACAGTGGTGACCGGCTTCAAGAGCCCATCGTCCGAAGATCTGGAGCACGACTTCCTTTGGCGAATTCATCCGCACGCTCCCCGTAAGGGCGATGTCGCCATCTTTAATCGATCCCATTACGAAGACGTCCTTATTGTTCGCGTACATAGCCTGGCCCCCAAAAGCGTCTGGTCCGGACGCTACGAGCGAATCAACGATTTCGAGAAGCTGCTCCGCGAACAAAACAACACTCATGTCATAAAGTTCTTTTTGCATATCTCGGAGGAAGAACAGCTTCTGCGCTTTAAACAGCGGCTGGATGATCCCGCTCGCAATTGGAAAATCAGCGAGAGTGATTACAAAGAGCGCGAGTACTGGAAGGAATATACCCGGGCATTTGAAGACGTTTTTGAAAAGACAAGCACCCGCCACGCTCCGTGGTACATAATCCCGTCCAACCACAAATGGTTTCGCAATTTGGCAATCTCCAAGATCGTTGCGGAGACGTTAGAGGATCTCGGTATGCAGTTGCCCAAGCCTCAGGCCGATCTCGAAGTGATCCGCAAGGAATATCATCAGGCTGAAGAGGAAGAGAAAGCCGACAAGCCTGATAGGAAAAAGGGTACGGTTGCCCGCTCCAAACTAAAGTGAGTTCGTCGAAGAATAGGGTGCATTCGCCGCGCAGGTAGGAGATTCAGGTGCCAGATATTCCAAGATTGCTGGAGAGAATTCCAGACGATGTCAAACCCATGGCTGCACTTGGGATAGGGTCATTCCTGCTAGTTTGTATCGTCCTTTTCCATGGCGGTGGACTGCATCGTATCCTTATCCTGCATAAACGCGGCGAACGAAGACTGCTCTCTGGCCGGCCACATTTATTTGCTGCAGGACTGCTGTTCGCCTCGTCCGTATTTCTAATGCTGGCTCTTCACGTAATTGAGATCTTAATATTTGCCATTCTTCTAACGAGGCTTGGATTGGTGGTACGGGCCTCTGACGCTATCTACTTCTGCGCGAATGCCTACACAACCCTGGGATATGGCAGCGTCGACCTCGGCCCGTATTGGCGAAATATCAGCCCGGTTATCGCCATGGCCGGACTCTTCACTTTCGCGTGGACTACGAGCGCGTTGGTTGACGTCGTGTCCGTTCATAGCGGGCTCGTCGAGAAATTGGAAAACGAGCGCGTGCTCGAGAAAGAGCTACGTTCGGCCTTGCGCAAAGATGAGTGGAGCGTGCTCCAGCATGAAAGGGAAGCTGCTCACGCGGAACAACAGAAGACTCGCGACCTTGCCGTCGGTGTCTCCTTCTTTCAGCGTCGAAAATTGTGGAAGGACGAGAGGGAAAGAGAAACGCAACTCATCAAGGACAAAGTTGCCGAGATTCGAGAACTTCGCCAGAAGGAACGCCACGCAGAAGATGAATTAGGACCTGGCGGCCCTCCACCAGCTTGAAGTGATCGTACTGAGTCCGATCACCCAAAATCACTCGAACTCTGGTGCAAATAAAAACGCGACGGGAAGGACATCTCCCGTCGCGTTTTGTAGAATCATTCTCTTAATCCGCACTGGCTCCGAGTTCCATGTGTTGTGGCACTGGCTTCTTTCGGGTAAACCGTCCCAGCCCCGTCTTCAAAATGACGTACAGTGCCGGGATGAAGAAGAGGTTAAGTATGGTGGACACCAGCATTCCGCCAACGATTGTCGTTCCAACCGAGTGACGTCCCAACGCGCCCGCGCCTGTTGCGAACACAAGCGGCAGCACGCCGAGAATGAATGCGAACGAAGTCATTAGAATTGGCCGCAGGCGCAATTCAGCAGCTTCAATTGCAGCCTCGGGAATAGTTCGTCCCTTGGCGAGCAACTGCTCAGCGAACTCAACAATCAGAATTGAGTTCTTCGCTGATAGTCCGATGAGCATCACCAATCCGATCTGGCAATAAACATCGTTTGACAGGCCACGCAGCGATACCGCGCCGAGTGCTCCCAACACCGCCATGGGAACTGCAAGCAGAATGATGAAGGGAAGCGCGAAGCTCTCATATTGCGCAGACAGAGTCAGGTAAACAACCAACAATCCCAGCCCGAAAATAATGAGTGCCTTGCCACTCGACTCAATCTCTTCGAGTGCCAAACCAGTCCATTCGAAACTCATGCCCTGCATCATATTCTGCTTGGCAAGTGTCTCCATCGCCTTCAACCCTTCACTCGAACTGAAACCCGGAGCCGCTGATCCCGAGATTTCCGCCGAGCGGAAAAGGTTGTAGTGATTGATTACCTGTGGCCCGGAAGTCTCAGCAGCGGTCACGATGTTGTCCAACGGAATCATCTGGTTCGAGTCCGACCGAACGTAAAATTCGCGCAGGTTGCGCGCCGTCATGCGGAAGGGCTGATCCGCCTGGATAAAGACGCGATAGGCGCGGTTGTTAAAGTCGAAGTCGTTGACATACTGCGAACCCATGAAAATATTGAGCGTCGAAGTAATCTGCGAGAGGGGAATCCCCATCGCTTTGGCTTTCTGGCGATCGATTGTGACCAGCAATTGCGGATCCGTGGCCCTGAAAGCTGTGTAAAGACCGATGAGGTCTTTACGTTGACTCCCAGCTGCAATCATTTGATGGGCGACACGATCCAGATCTTCCAGGGTATTCCTGCCAAGATCTTGCAACTCAAATTGGAATCCGCCGAACGCGCCAATACCCTGAATGGCCGCCGGTTCCATAGCAATGACAAGCGCACCCGGTATTCGAAAGAGTTGCGGCGTGAGAGCAGCGACTACGTCTGCGGCTGTGTGGCCCTTACCACGGCGCTTATCTTCCGGCTGCAGATTGACAAAAATAAGACCCGAATTCGGAGCGCTTCCGGAGAAGGCAAAGCCCGTTACCGCAAAAGCGCCCTCTACATCCTTGTTCTGAGCAAGCACGGCCTGTGCCTGGTCTGCGATCTGTGAGGTGTAGGAGAGGGACGCTCCCTGTGGAGCCTGAATGATCAGGATGATATAACCCTGATCCTCCTGTGGTACGAAGCCAGTAGGAACTTTCTTGTACATCCAAACTGTTGCTGCCAGGCCGACAAAGAAGAAAATCAGCATGACATAGCGAATGCGAAGCACTACGTGAATCAGCCGTGCATAGCCACTTGAGAGCATGCGAATGGCGTCGTCAATAAATTCTGCAAAGCGACGATAGGCACGCGAGAGAAATCTGATGTGGAGAAAGTCAAGCTGCGTAAACTTCGCCTCTTCTCCGCGAAGCAGAATGGCCGAAAGCGCTGGAGAGAGCGTAAGAGCGTTGAACGCTGAAATCGCAATCGCAAACGCAATGGTGAGCGAAAACTGGCGGTACAGAATACCGGTTGTGCCCGGGAAGAACGAGACCGGCACAAATACTGAGATCAACACCAGCGAAGTAGCAATAACCGCGCTGGTTACCTCGCCCATGGCGACGGATGTCGCAGCGTGCGGATCAGAATGATCCTGCGAGATGTGCCGCTGCACATTCTCGATCACAACAATCGCATCGTCCACAACAAGTCCCGTCGCCAGCGTTATACCGAACAAAGTGAGCGAGTTGATCGAGAAGCCAAAAAGCTTGATAAACGCGAACGTCCCGATGAGCGAAACAGGAATGGTGATGGCAGGTATGACGGTCGCACGCCAATCAAGCAGAAAGAGAAAGATCACCACGATGACGATGATGATGGCTTCGATCAGGGTCGTGATTACTTCGCGGATGGAATCACCTACAACCGTTGTCGAATCGAAAGCGACCGCGTATTCCAATCCAGGAGGAAACTGTTTCGATAGTTCGGCGAGCACAGCCTTGCAAGCGCGGTCGACCTCTAGCGCATTCGCGTTCGAAAGCTGTTGAATGCCGATACCGTTCGCGGTGAAGCCGTTGTATTTCAGAGCCGAATCGTAGGTCTCAGCGCCGATTTCTGCACGGCCAACATCCTTGAGTAATACCAGCCCGTTCGGTGTGTTGCGGATGATGATGTTGTTGAACTGTGCGGGATCGGTCAGTCGTCCAACGACGCGCACGGAAATCTGGAAGTTCTGTTTTTCATCACTGGGCGGCTGGCCAAGTTGTCCGGCAGCCACTTCAACGTTCTGCTCAGAAAGCGCTTGGCTTACATCAGCGGCGGTAAGTCCGCGGGCAGCAAGACGCGGCGGGTCAAGCCAAATGCGCATGGCGTATTTGCGTTCGCCAAAAATCATCACATCGCCTACGCCGGGTACGCGCTTGAGGGCGTCCTTTACGTAGACATCGAGGTAGTTTGAGATGAACGTATCGGAATAACGGTGATCGCGTGTGAAGAATCCGGCGCCTAGCACAAAGTTGCTGTTCGCCTTCAGGATGCTGATACCGGTGCTATTCACCGCTGCGGGCAACCTGCCCTGCGCTGAAGCTACTCGGTTCTGGACATCGACAGCTGCAATCGAAAGATCATATCCGGTCTGGAAAGTCGTCGTAATCTGGCTGGATCCATCATTGCCGCTGGTGGATGTGATGTACTTCATGCCCTGCACGCCGTTGATCGACTCTTCCAGCGGAATGGTTACTGCCGACTCAACCACACGAGCGTTCGCTCCGATGTAATTGCTGAAAACGGACACCTGCGGCGGCGCCAATTCCGGATAGAGCGAAATGGGGAGCGTCGGGATGACCACCGCGCCTGCAAGAATAATGAGCAGTGCGCAGACAGTGGCGAATACCGGTCTGCGAATGAAGAAATCAACAAACAAGGGACATTCCTCTCGCGTGTGAGCGGTGCTTTTCTGCACCACTCGGGTTCAATTCAGGAAGACTCAAAGACCGCAGACACAGGTCAGCCGAGCGGTTGTACCGGAAAGCCGTCAACCAGCATCTGAGTACCTGAGACAATTACCTTGTCTCCATTCTGCAAGCCACCCTGAACCGCATAGGTGTTGCCAATCGTGTCGCCAAGCGTAACTGCGCGCTGGCGGGCAAAATACTTTCCATCTTGCTCTGTAGCGACGAAGACGAAGGCCTGGCCACCCAGCCTGGTAACAGCGAGCACCGGAACAACAGGAGCAGGTTTCGTGCTCCAGATGACCCGCGCCTTCACCAGTTGCGCATTGCGCAGGACATCGAGACTGGAGTGCACCGGCGCCTTCGCCAGAATGCCTTGAAGTTGGTTATCAACCTGGGGCGACAGGAAATTAATTTTTGTGCGCTCAAGCAGCTTGCCACCATTGTCGAGCAGATCTACCGCAAGTCCGTTACGAACCTGCCCCACTCGCTCCGTCGGTATGTAGATGTAGGCTTCCAGATCGCGATTCTCGTCCACGGTCGTCAGCATCGTAGACGGAGAAACATAGTCGCCCACGTGAACAGGAACGTCGCCCACAATTCCACTAAGTGTAGCGGTCACCTGGTAATAACTCAGCTGACGCTCTTGCGTAAGACGAGTGGCCAATGCCGATTCGTAATCTGCCTTTGAGTTCTTGTAAGCCTGATCCACCTGATCGTAAGCAGCCTGGCTAATGATGCCGGCATCATGAAGTTTTTTCTGGCGATCAAGCTCGGTTTCGTCGTACTTGTAGAGTGCACGCTTCTGGTTTTCCGTCGCGCGAGCCGTCTCAACCACCGACAACTGCTTTATGGGGTCGATCTCCATCAGGACCTGACCTGACTTCACTTTGTCTCCCGAGCGCACAAGAATCCTAACTAGATTCCCGTCAACCTGTGGGTTGATCGTGGCCGAGTGGCGAGACTTAATCGTGGCGACGTACTCGTCGCTCATGGGCACAGGAGCCATCTCTACGGGCATCGTCTTTACCGGCATTGCCTGCATCGCCTGGCCTTGTGGCGCAGCGGGAGGCTTGGCGCATCCGCTCAAGGCGGCTACGACGAAAAGAGGAAAAATTGCGGCACTGCGAACGAACGTTCTCAACGGAACCCTCAATAAAAATGGTTAGAGCAGCCGCTTCATCCGACCCAAACTCCGGCCTGAAAGATGTTGAGCGCTGCGTTCATGACGTAAATCTATAGATCTATTAGTACTTTCTATTCTAGGCCGTTATGGAGGTGACTAAGCCAAAGATTTCAGGATGTTTCGAAATTCCCCTTTTTGATGACGAAAAGGCAGAAGTCGCTGCAGAAAAACTGCATTCATTATCGAAAACGTTGGTTTGTGGAAGGAAATTTCGCGCCCAATCGGTCTGCTTAAATTTCACTACTTAGGAGCGACGACACGCCAGCCTCTGCTTTTTGACATGGACAAGGTCAAGTTGATAAAGTCAAGGTTGATCGCGTCTGTCCAACCGACTCTCCAAAGCAGGCGTTTCCACCGCGTCCCCGTCGTCTAGCCCGGCCTAGGACACCGCCCTT
>CAWCOV010000022.1:0-115234 GCA_963797255.1 uncultured Acidobacteriaceae bacterium | reverse complement strand
CTGGAAAACTGGTGTCGCGGTGCTCAGGATGGAGAGGCACAACTCGGGACAGACAATCGCGCGCCGTCCGTTTCAGGGCAACTTGACCGCACAATCAGAGCCGCGTGACACGAATGTTGAAACATTCTGGAGTCATCGAGTAGTGGGGATATATAAAGGATGGCCCGGGGGTGGAAAACCGGTGGCCTCCCACTTGGTTTCATCGTCATTCTCCGCTTTAGGGTCGATCACCGTGTTTTGGAAGTGCACAATCTTCCAGATGCCATCGCGCTTGACCAGGGTAAAGGAAGCTCTTGTCTTCGCCGCAGTCACCCACGGGAAATGGGGGTCGGGCGACGGTCCGAAATGCATGGTCGCAACGGCGATCGCCACATTGGGCGAAATCGATCGGACTGTCGCCGATTCGACGCTCGCACTGGTCCCCGCAGCCATACCCTTGTGAATCGCAACATGGCCCTTGTATACGCTATCTTTCCCGCGCCAATAGTGACCCACTACGTTTATCCACTCCACGTCCTCTGTATCCAGCGCGTGCATCGCTTTCATGTCATGCCGAGTCCAGGTATTCGCAAACTCGTTCACGAGTGCCCGCACTGCCGATTCATCAGCGGCACTGAATGCCGGCGGTGTCTTGGTCGTTGCAGAATTGCGAATGCTGCACCCTGACAGGGCAAGTAAAGCAACCAGCGCGAAAACAAGTCGATTCATGATCAGTCCTTCATAGATTGCAGATGTGAGACCTGAATGGCCGCCGTACCGAATGCACATAGACGTGCCCGCACCGTTCCAGCGGAAAAGAGGTCACGTCCGGGATGATAGTGGATGAAGGCGGGCCGGATAGTAAGAATGCGACACTTGACACACGTTTCTCTAGTGTCGCGGATGGCTTTGAGTCGCGAAAAAGGTATGGAATGCGGGCACGCCCTCGATGTGCGCCAGGAACCGTGCAGGCGACTCTCCCGTAAAGGCACGGCAGTCGTGCACCAAATGCATCTGATCGTAGAAGTCGTGATCGTTGGCGATGCGGCCCCACGCATGGTCCGGCCATCGGAGCTTGTGGTCCAGGGCGGCGTTGAACCTGATGATTCGAGCGTAGAGTTTCGGCGGCACGCCGACCTGAGCAAGGAAACGCCTCTCGAACTGTCGTGGAGACAGCCCGGAAAGGTTCGCCATTGCCGAGACGCGATGAACGCCGTTGCTCGCAAACAGGCTGTTCGCGGCGATAGCGACCGGGTCCGGCGTACACGTCGCCACTCAGCATATGGATGAGGCGTTCTTCGATGAGTTGAATTCGCTCGGCAAAGCCTGGATGTCGCCAAGCTCATGTTCGAGACTCGGAATCTTCGGTCCGATGACGGCGTACGCGTCGTAAGTGGCATCCGTCAGTTCAGTCATGGGAATGCCGAACAGCCGGTTGAAGCCGGATGGTTGGAAATGAATGGTGAAATTGTCGATACGTCCGCAGACCGACAAGCCAGGCCGAGCGTAAGTCTGAGGCCCCACCACAGTGACACGCGGAGAGGCGTCACTGCGATCCGACCCAGCGCGATGGATGCAGTAACGGTCTCCAAAGGAGAACGTCAGGAGTTGCTTCGGCCGAGCCGGCAGCGGGATAACGAGCGGGACGGAATCGACCCGCCCAGTAGTCATGCCGTACGCCCAGACGTAGGGCCGCAACACCACGACTGGATGGCACCATTTTCGTCTGAAGCATTTCTGCAGCCTCTACCCGCAGTCTATCGGGTTTTGGATCTACACCGAAAGTTTTCCGAGCCGCGGAAAGCGGGCAACTTCGTCGAGCCCTTGAAGGGAAAAATCAGGTTCCTAGTGATTCACCGCCAATCCGGAAATTACGAATTAAGTAGTCATTATGGTGTGACCGGCTCGATACGCTAGCCGTGGGTTAGGCTGAGTTTGTTAAGAACTAGTCCAGAGCCACAAGCGGAAGGAGCCGGTCATGAGAGAGAAGTTACGATTTCTAGGTTTGGATGTCCATGCAGAAACGATAGCCGTAGCCGTAGCCGAACCGGATGGTGAGGTTCGCAGCCTTGGAACGATCCCTAACCGTGAAGATTCGATCCGCAAGTTCATCCGCAGGCTAGGTTCATCGGAGCATTTGCGAGCCTGCTACGAAGCCGGCCCAACCGGCTTCGTACTTTACTGGCAACTGACGCAGCTGGGAGTCAAGTGTGATGTGGTAGCGCCGTCGTTGGTGCCGACGAAGCCCGGGGACAGGGTCAAGACCGATAGGCTGGATGCATTGAAGCTGGCACGTAGTCACCGCTCCGATGACCTGACCGCGGTGTGGGTACCGGATGAAGGATCGGAAGCATTGCGCGATCTTGTCCGAGCGCGAGAAGCGGCCAAGCAGGATCAGTTGCGAGCGCGCCACCGACTGACGAAGTTCCTGCTGCGTACCGGCCAGCGTCCTCCGCTGGGAGTAAAAGCCTGGACGGAACGTCATGCGGAATGGCTCCAGAAGGTCCGCTACGCACATCCGGCACGGGAAGCCACGTTGCTCGATTGTCTGCACGAAGTTCAGCACATGGATGAACGAGTGAGGCGACTGGAACAGTCGATTGTGGAAGTAATTCAGCTGGCTCCCGCATCGATGCAGGAAGTGATCCGCGGTCTACAGGCACTGCGCGGCATTGCGCGTCTCTCCGCAGTCACGATTGCTGTTGAGCTGGGTAACATCACCTCGCGCTTCGAGAGCGCAAGGGGCCTGATGGGGTATAGCGGAGCGTTTCCGAGTGAAGATTCCAGCGGCAAGCGTATTCGCAGAGGAGGCATTACCAAGTCAGGCAACGCACACCTCCGACGGATCGTGGTCGAATCGGCCTGGAGCTATCGCCACCGCCCAGCCATCGGAGCCCGATTGCGCAGACGGCAGGAAGGGCTTCCGGCAGAGATCACCGAGGTTGCATGGAAGGCGCAGAACCGGCTGCACAAACGCTACATGACGTTGATGGCCCGAGGAAAGGACCAGAGAAAGACCATGACCGCGATCGCACGCGAACTGTTGGGCTTTATCTGGGCGATCGGCATCAAGGCAGAAGCTGCCTCGAAGCAACGAATAGCGGCATGAGCAGAACCTAAAGAACACAAGCAAAAGCTTTCCAAAGAAGGAAAAAACAAAAACAAATCAACTCATGAAGAACGTTATCCAACTCGAGGACAGAGTCAGCCGCAGCCGGAGCAAGCACGAAGGAGAATCCTCGGCGGAAGTTTGCGACAGGCTCAGCCGGACTCGCGCTAGTAGTCAGAGGCAGCTCCCGACGGATCATGATTATGCGGTTCCGACCCGCGAATATCAGCTTGATCAATCGTCGCCATTACCTGCCACGGCTGCTGCTGATCCTGTCCTCGAAATACCAAAAACAACCTACCCATGTCCGGACATTGACAGGTCACACCATATCAACTTCCGGATTGCCCACATCTATGTAAGTCCAGGTCAAGAGAAGAGCACAGGATTTCTGGGCGCGCTCCGGAGGGCGCGCGGTTGAACTGATCAGAATCTACCGTTACGCAAAAAGCGCCTCTCGGCCGATGATTCCTGCTTCAAGCAGAACCACACATCCATTTGCTGTCTAAGACTCCGAAGAGTCCGCACAGAAGATTGAGTTTGTGTTCTCTGCCAGCCCCGAAACAATTCGACGTGAGCCTCCGGAGTTTGACCTCCATCGCACAGTGGGCTATCGGCGGGGCCTGGCAGTCTGCGCATCGGAAAGATCCTGTGTTTTTATTCCTGGGCAAGTTTTTACGCTGCCTGCGTGCCTACGAATTCCTCGGCAGGCACAAAGCCCTGTTTTCTGCGTTCGACGGCAACCAGCCAGGCCACCATCTTCCGGGCTACGGCCAGTGGGGCGCGGTTGCGATTGCCTCTCTGTTTTTCCTTTTCGTAGATCAAGGCCAATTCATGGCTCTGCCTGGGTGCAAGCTTGGCAGCTTCAATCAGCACTTGCTGAACGTACTTGTTACGCTGCTTGGAAATGGGTGTGCGCATGACCTTGTCAGCCGAACTCTTCTCCGCTCCGCACAGTCCGCAATAACTGATGGCCTGTTTGATCGACTGGAAGCGTGCGACATCCCCGATCTCCAGCGCCCAAGTCAGCGCGGTAATCGGACCGACTCCGGGAACCGTTCTCAACCGGTCAAGTCGCTCCGCCAGCAACGGGTCGCGCTCCAGAGAACTGACCAGCGCGTAGTCCAGCTTCTGCGACCGAGTGATCGTCTCCCGGCTCAGCCTCAACAGCGGTCTGACACAGTCGATCTCTTCGTTGCTCAACATCAACTCGGTGAAGTAGCCCACCTTGTGTAGTCGCTGCTTGTTGTAGCTCACACCAGTCTCCATTAACAGACCCGAGATCCGGTTCTTCATCTGAACCATCTGCTTCACCAGCAGTCCACGATAGCGAAGCGTTCGTCGCCGGTCACGGATCTCGGTCGAAGTCATATAGCACTCCGGAAGAAAATCACATCGAAGGCAGTCGGCTATCTTGCTGGCATCGATCTTGTCGTTCTTCCTCTTCGCCGCGGCAATAGCGCGCAACATCAGTGGATGCGCAACCTTCACTTTTTCGGCATGCGGAAGCAGGTGATCGTAGATCCAGCCAGTGAAGATCGTCGCTTCCATCGCCATCATCCGGGGTTGGGGAAGGCCCTTCATCCAGGCATCAAGTTCGCGTCGCGTCGATCCGATCTTGCCTTCCTGATGGATCTTGCCGGTTGCGTCCTTCACGCAATAACTGATCGTCTTCTTGTGAACGTCAAGTCCGATGTAATACATAATCTCTCTGAGGAGCCTCCGTGGGTAGTTCTCTGAATCAGCCTCACAGCTGAGTTCAGCCTTTGCAATACCCCCGTGCTCCTCACTGACTTAGCATTCAAACAAACCGCTCGGAACTCGAAACTCCGGCGTAACACGCCTCAATGAGCGCTAAGGCCTGATAGCGTCAATTGAGAAACCTGGAATGAAGTCCTTTGAGCACCCGGCTGGTCCATCAGCTCCCCGGAGCTATGCAGCTAATGCAGACTAGCGAGAAATGCACGTATGTCCTTCAGCACCTCGGCCTCGTTTGACAGAAACGCGTGGTGATCTGCACCTGGCAGCGTAATCACACGCTCTGTGGGCACGCCATTTCGACCGACTCCTCCCGCCTCGCAGTTAAAGCTTGACGAGCAATCCAGCGATGGCATTGCAAAATCTTTTCCGAACACCTCAATATCAGCGCTTCAAATGCCTGCCAAGAAAATCTTCGACGAGCACCCAAGTGGTACCGACAGCCTCGAGGTTGTAATTCTTTCCTTTGTTGAAAAGTGGTTGCGCGTAACCGTGGTCCACACCTGGATAAACGAGCATCTCGTACGGTCGTTTTGCCGCTTTCATGCTGGAAAGGAAATTGATAGCTGACTGCATTGCACCAGTATCTTCGTCGCCGGTGATCACCAGGACGGGACTCCTGAGTCGCTCGAGCCTATTCGCATCGATCCTGTCAAAGCCGGACCCGTAAATCATTATGGTCACGCTCACCGCTTCCGGTCGTTCAAATTTGCGATAAAGGATTCTTGGCCGCCCATACTAAATCCAATGGTCGCCACCCTCCTGCCGGGCTGCTTTAGATAATCGAGTCCTGCCTGAAGAATCTTGTCAGTTGCCTTTCGGTCTAAGGACTGCATCAGCTGCACCGCCCCCTCATGGCTGGTCGCTGACTTGCCTCCATAAAGATCGACGGCGACTGCGCGGTATCCAAGAGCGCTGAGGCGTTCCACGGATTGTTTCGTGGCATCGGAGATGCCGAAATAATCGTGGACAACCATAACAGCGGCCTCAGCGCTGGCAGGTCCTGCGACAAAGGCACGGAATTCACTTCCGTCGCTCTGCTTTAGAGTTACGAAACTCCCCGGCTCCGCAGCAGGACTATTGTCTTCACCTACAGCCTTCGCGGCAAAAGGCAACATCGATAACAAAAGCACAAGGAACTGAAATCTTCATTGATTTACTCTTTTCCAATTAGTTGGGTCCCTCAATTCAGTGCAATTCCGAACTTTCGCATTTGTCGAAGCTCGGGTATGCGGTTCTCTCTGCCGTCACGCGGGGTCGGGGATTGTTTATTTGTAGAAGCAGTTACTGCACCACGGGTTCAAGCGCCATCGCTATCAATGCCGTTCCATTCCGGGCCGGCTGCATCACTCGGGTATTCTCGCGAAGCTGCGATGTTTGGTGCGGCTTCGCGAGAGATCCCGATTTCTCGACCGGAAAACGAACGGTTATTCAGTCGGCCGGAAGAAGTAGTAGTCAGCGGTGTAGGGCACGAGCTGAGTCTGACCTACGATGCAGGAGCTGGTAGGAACAGCTCCGCCGCTGGTGTTCAACCGTTGAATGAAAGTGGTTTTCGCCAGCAGGCCGCCACCCGTGGGGCCTTTAGCGTTCCCCACCGACTGCAACTTGAGGCATTGAATCGAGCCGTTGTTCGGGCAGCTCGCGGGGTCGGAGCCGGCATCGATCCCGGCCACCTTTACCATCCACACCCTGCTGCTATCGAGGGAACCCTGCCATGTCGCGTTCCCGCTTTGGGGGACGGAAACGCCCTCTTTGGGGTTTGCATTGACGCTCTGGAAGTGGGTGATGATCTGGAATTGCTGCCCGAACAGATTCGTAAAGAGCGTGGCTTCGGGGCGGGCTGTCGGATTCCAGGCAGCGCCACCGGTGCTCGTAGGCAGGCAAGTATAGCCCTGACTACCGAAGGCATGGCCGACCAAGTAAGGAGTGTTTCCCTCCGGTACTGCAATGGTGTCCGGAACGGATGGAGGCGTGACTTGCGCCCCGGCATGGGTGACCGTGGCGAATGCACATGCAAGCACGAGGGCGGCCGCGAACAGGCTCCGAACTCGCGCAGTCTTGAACTCTTGACCAAAGTTGTGGCTCATTTCTTTGTTCTCCAATTTTCTTGTGTTACTTCAAGTGTCTAAACGTTGAATCCAAAAGAATAGAATTCGTCATACTCAGCGTCCTTCAAGAGTTCAAGCATTAGAACTATGAATCGGAGACTATTTGACGGATCACGAGGAGATGTCACGGAGGTGTCAAACCTTCGTCACTATATCTGCTCCCCTTACTACGTCGAAGAGCTCAAGTGCAAAGACATCGCGCTCGTTCTCGATCTGCCCATAGGCACAGTAATGTCGCGTATTTCGCGCGCCCGTGTCGCTCTTCGCCAGCTTTTGCAGCCGCAGTTCGGGGAATCTGCATGACCCAGACTACAGATCATCTCAAATCGGATTTTGTTAGTTCCTTCATCGATGGTGAGCTTTCTACCAACGAGTCGCAAGCCATTCAGCAGCACATTGCCGATTGCCACATCTGCGCTCTGCAGGTTGTGTCGGCCACGCAGTTGAAACCGCGACCGCGTGCCGGTCAGCGGTTCGCAACTCCGCTAGACGCACTTGCTCGTCTCACCGCACAAGTGCAGCAACAGTCGCCAAAGAAATCGGCCCGCATCTTGTCGTTCCGTTCCGCCGCATGGGTTGGGGTGGCTGCGAGCCTCGTGCTCGCGATATTGCTGAGAGCTTGGCAGCAAGCCCGTCAGGCCAACGCTCTTTACGCAGAGTTGCTTGATCAGCATCTCACCGCTTTATCCAGCGGCGCATCCCCTGAGGTCACATCGACTGATCGCCACACGGTAAAGCCTTGGTTCCACGGCAAACTACCATTTAGTTTCAACCTTCCCAACAGCCTCCACGCCGGCACCATACTCAAAGGCGGAGTCTCACTTACCTCAACCGACAACCTGCTGCGCTACTGCTCTTCACTTGGTGGTTCGCCAATCCAGAGTTAGCTTTTCAGAGCGTGTTCGCTTTGTGCGGAAGAGATTCACAAGGAACGATGTGCTGATTTCCCGGTACAAGTGGCAACACGGCTTTCCCCCCACGCTCCTGAACACTTTCCGACTTATCTGAACTAGTCAAACTTGGTAGGTAATTTGTCCAATCAGCACCAGCCGCCAAAGGGCAAGTGGCGTCCATTACAACGGAAACGAATGAACCCGCCCGAAACCGTAGAGCGAGTCGATTTGTCTGCTATGCAACGTATAATCCATTCCCATGCGGCTATTCGTACTTGGCGGGACCGGAAGGACAGGCAGTGCGCTGATCACCCAAGGGTTGGCCCGCGGGCATGAGGTCACTGCATTCGGGCGCTCGGCCTTAGACAAGAGGTCGAAGTTGCTCAGTATGGTGGTCGGCAATCCGATGCACGCGAATGCTCTCGCGGCAGCGCTACCAGGCAATGACGTGGTGCTTTCGGTATTGGGCACACGCGGACTCGGGGTGAGCTCCGTTCTTGCAGATAGCGTACGTGCAACCATTCAGGCTATGCGCTTCACTGGCCTGCGTCGGCTTGTAGTCCTCTCTTCATCTCTCCTGGATTCAAACATTGGGCGATTACCACGGCTTTTAAGAAGCACGATCCTACGACATCACGTTCACGATCAGCGAGAGATGGAAAAGCAGGTTACGGAAAGCGAACTCGATTGGACTGTGGTTAGGGCATCTCGATTTCAGAACAGCCCATTCACCGGGCGATACGTAGTGAGCGTCCAATCTCAGCTGACTAAATTCTCCGAAGGACCAATCAGCCGCGAGGATGTGGCATGCATGATGCTCTCTACGGCGGAAAGCGGTGATTGCGTTAAACAGATCATCCGAGTCTGCGGAGAGCGCCTTTGACTCTTTACGTCGTATTTTTATTTCTCGCCATCTACAACGCTGGCTGCATGACAACGTTGCAGCTTCAGCACTATGGGATCTATCCTTCCGTCGGCAAAGAGAATTTCGCGGTCTATATGCGCGCTAACAACCGAGCTGCAGCAGTCCCGACGATTCTACCAGCCTTGTCACTCCTGATTGTCTCAGCGTTATTACTCGTTTACCGTCCTACTTTTATCCGGCATTACGAGGCAGCTGTGGCTTTAGGATTGAACCTTATCGCACTTGGTTCGACGATGGTGTGGCAACGTCGCATTCAAGGCGAGCTGGCCATCAGCGGTTACGACGAGGCGAAAATCCACACTCTAATCACGACAAACTGGATCCGGACAGCCGCACATCTGCTGCTTGCCGTCCTGGCCACGGTCATTCTGGTCCGCTTGGTCGCACTTCAGGCCCAATGACCCGATCACATCTTGCTAAATGATCTTGTCTGGCGCTTTCTCTTGACTTGGACTCAAATGGACGTGGGCCATCTGGAAAAATAGTCCACCGCTCTCAATCTCCTGGAATTCAGGATTAGGATCGATCAAGACTGCATAACGTAGTGTTCAATTATTCTCGTTGGCACAGATGAGACATGTACCGCGGTGCTCAACCAAGGCTTTACTTGCCACTACAGGCCTTTTAGTTAAGACTTCGATTTCATGCAGCCTCAAGGGACCTTTCGCCGAGCGGAGCTCCCGCAAAGCCGCATCCACTTCGTCTCGGAATTGTTTGAGTTTTTCGCACCTCATGCAATAGAACGTAGCTTTCCCGACGCAGTGAAATCAGCAAAACTTAGGTCATCTTTGGAATCTAAATGGATTGATCTTTAGTAATGCTTCTGCAGAAGGCGCAAGTCTTCCGATGCTCTATCAACGCCTTGCGAGCGGCGATGAGTCGTATACCCCGATCGGTGAGGCTGGAATCATAAAGCCGGGGTGAAGCATCGTCCATTTCCCGCATCGCTGCTTTCGTATTCGCGCTCAATGTCCGCCAGCTTCAGGCAAACCATGCACGGAAGTCTAGCAGCGTGACGCAAACAGTGACCATTTGAATCGCCTGGGATCGGCGTGAAGTGTCGGTCAGGACCGCATACCGTACCGAGCTACCGAGCAAATAAACCTATGCTTTGCGGCGCAAATCTGCTCTTAAGGAATGGTCGTAGTGTTTTTTGGTTTCCGGCGCGTGGAGATCGCCTGCATCGCAAGTGTGCCGATTCTCGTGACGTACAAGTTCAGCTTCTGTTTGTGCAGTTGAAATGGTTCTTAGGCACCTATGACAGATTGAGTCGAACGATCCATCTTCGTTGGGACGATGAGGAAAAACGGCCATCTTGCGGACTACTTTCCGAGATTCAAAACGAGGAAGTAACTACAGTATAGTCTTCCGATATCTTGAAGTCACCACAACCGCAGCAATGCGTTGCAATTTTCACAAGCGCTGCAGTGTTTGATCCAAGCGTTTTGGGAGCGGAGGACCCTTTGTTTTAGCAGCAAGGTGTTGGTGGGGGTTCGCCGATCAATGTCTATGTCGGTTGCCCGCAGGGCGGCTTCGTGCTCGTTTTCGATGTCGAGCCTTGTAGGGCACATCCTGGATGGGAGCAGATCCTGCAACATCATTGGACGTGAGATGCTCCGTTCCGATTTGGGGGCTGCAATCAGGTCGGTGAATCCCAATGTGGAGTTGAAGGGAATCAAAGCTTTTTTAGGTCAAGAGCCGTTTCCGGTCGCGGTAGGGACGCACATCGCTGAGCGCCCCCCGCACAGATCCGTACTAGCGCGTCTACGCATACGGCTCTTATGAAGGATGAGTGGCGTAGAAACGAGCTTCAGGATGGGGATGCAGGATTCGGGGTGTTGGGATCCATCTGTCGAAGACCGGCGTATATTTCGCCCACTTCTTCCTCGCGTTCTGACTGCGGCGAACCAGAACATTTCGCCAGAGTCGGTGAAGGCGATGTTTGAAGGTGGTCAACTGGTCGATGTTGCCGGGAACAGCATGGTATTGGTAATAACCTAAAACGACCTTGCGAAGCCACGCACCGACTTCGACCACGCGATCATGCATCCGGCATTGAAGTTCGGCCTTGATGGCTTTCAGCTTCGCAACCATTCGCTTCTTCGCAGTGATTCGCCAGACGGTGAAGGTTTCGGTCTTGTGGCGTTGCCCACAGTAGTGGGTAAAGCCCAGGAACGTAAAGGTCTCAGGTTTCCCTTCGCCTCGCTGCTTCCGGTCACGGGCCGCATAACGCCCGAACTCGATCAGTCGCGTCTTCTCAGGATGTAACTCCAAGCCGAACTTTGCTAACCGTTCCCTGAACTCTCTCAGGAAGCGTTCAGCATCCGTTCGGTGCTGAAAGCCCAGCACAAGATCGTCGGCATAGCGAACGATGATGACATCGCCCCTCGCCGCTTTCCTGCGCCAGACATCAGCCCACAGGTCGAACACGTAGTGAAGATACACGTTGGCGAGCAGCGGTGAGACCACTGCACCCTGCGGCGTACCCAGCTGCGTCTCTGACCATTGGCCGTCTTCCGATACGCCCGCCTTCAACCATTTCCGGATCAGGCGAAGTATCCTCCGATCGGCCACCCGGTGCTCGAGGAACTTCATTGTCCATGCGTGGCTCATGTTATCGAAGAAGCCACGGATGTCCGCATCGAGCACCCAGTTCACTTTCTTCCGCTGGATGCCCACCGTCAGAGCGTCAAGCGCCTGATGAGGGCTGCGGCCCGGTCGGAACCCGTAAGAGAAGCCTTTGAAGTCGACCTCATAGATCTGATTGAGGATCGTCACCACAGCTTGTTGGAGAACTTTGTCCTCCACCGCTGCGATGCCCAGCGGACGTTGCCGCCCGTCGGCCTTCGGTATGTAGACTCGCCTTGAAGGTTGCGCCCGGTACCTTCCACGGTGAACCCGAGTATGAAGATCGATAAGCCGATCTTCGAGCCCGTTTCATACTCCTGCCACGTCACGCCATCTACACCGGGCGAAGCCTTACGCTGAAGCGCGTAAAAGCTATCGCGGAGTAAATCGACGCTCAGATGGTGGAGCAAGGATGTGAACCGTTCCTGCTTTCTTTCCCTCGCTGCTTTACGCACACCGTCCAGTCCCTGGAACATGCGTTTCCCGCTCTGTGTCGGAAGCATGTGTGACTGTGCGATGTTCTCCCTCATCTGCGCCCTTCCCTCCCCAGCCTCCGCGGAAGCTTTCGCTTCATTGTTCGGCTGGTTCACAGGTATTACGGCGCAGTCCGACTTCTCCAACCCGTGCACGTCCGCATTATGGTTTATGGCCTTCGCGGACCGGCCTTCAACGATCGAAGGCGTGCTGGAGATCTCCCGGTTCTCGTACATGTTGTTTCTTAGCGTGCGTGGGTTCTCTCGACTACGCAGGACCGGACCACCACTCGCGTGTAACGCGGCAGCCGTGTTGCCTTCCTCCTACACACCATGGAGTCGGCATCCTGATCTACCGGTTTTTCGAAGCTCAATCACCCCGCCCACCAATGCCTCGGCCTACGCTTCACGTGACACCTCGCGATGTCCCATGCAAGACTCGAGGTCAGGATGGATTCGCTACTTCCTTTCCTGTAGGGCTCTTGCATCCCCTACAACATGTCGGTTTAGCCCGGCGCTCGGCGTGTGACCGCCAACCCGGAAATAACTATTGGTTACTGACGGATGGCCGACAATTCATCAGGAATGTCGCGGAGGGCGGTTCCGTCCTATTTCTGGTCCGGCGAAGGTAAACCAAGCAAGCTCCGCCTTCGAATTTCCCAAGGACGACCGCAACAGAGCTGTTTGTGCTTTCGAGGTCGACGCCGCAGTGTTCAACTACTCATTCCGCGTATGGAGCACGATCATTACGCGTCACTATGGTTGCGAAGGAACGCCTCCATCGCCACCTTGTACTCGTCAGCAATCGAGTCTGATATTTGGCGCATCTCCGCCTCGGGCAATGGCGCAAAGTTCCAGGCAAGTGCGGCGTTCCTTTCTACATACTCGCGCTTTTGCATTCCAATGACCGCCGCGCTCACAGGGAGGGACATAGAGTAATAGATCAGCTTCTCCACCGGAGCTTTGCCCTGCAGCCAGTCCTGCCCGAAGACCTTCATGGCAAGCACGCCGAGATTCTTGCGCTTGGCCACCGGCAACGCGACCGTTTCAAAGTTGCCCTGCGGCATGGGAATTGCCGTCGTCTTCATCCCAAACTCCATACGCGTCAAACCCGCGTTCAGGGCCATCTGGGTGCAATCGAAGTCGTGCCGCTCAAGCGCCACAGCTAATGTGTGCGGATCGGCATGGCTGGTCACGCCCACAAAGCGCGTCATCTTCTGGTCGCGCGCCCAGTAGAGCGCTTTCAGCGCACCATCCGGAGCTTCAATTTCGGCAAGCTCGTCGGCGCCTCCCAGACCATGGATTTGGAGCACATCCACGTGGTCAGTCTGCAACCGCTGAAGGCTGGTCTCGATCATGCGTTTGGCCTCATCGGCTTTGCGGCCGCTGAATTTCGTTGCCAGCAGCACCTCTTTACGCCGCTTCTTCATCACCTCGCCAATCCGCATCTCGCTCTCGCCATGTTCGCCATACTCATGGGCCGTATCGATATAGGTTATGCCTAGATCGATGGCGTGGTTCAGCACGGCAATTGCCTGGTCTGCGTCCCGATACATCAGATAGCGGCTGCCCCCGCCGAAAGCGAGGATGGGAACCTGCTCTCCCGTCTTGCCAAATGCGCGCATCGGCATCTTTTTGGTTTCAGCGAAGGACGAGCCAGAGAGCAGCGCGGCCGCGCAGCCCGCTGCGGACGCTTCAACAAACTGGCGACGCGAGATCTTCATGATGCCCTCCAGCGCAACTATTTTCGCACGATCCGCGACGCGTCGGTGTGATTCGATCTGTGTTTTCGGTAGGTGGCTGTAAAAACCGGGATCTCGGAGAAGTGGTGCATATCTAAACCAAGTTCGGAGCAAAAATGCCATCCGTTGACGCATCATCGCCGATGCACTTATTGAGAGATTCTCTAGCTCTTCGAAAGGCAAGCTCGAGGGTTGGGAGCGGTTGACCGCCTAACCCTCAATTACCAAATCAGCCTAAGCGGGGTATTTTCGTTGAAGCTGACATACTCCCTAAGGTGTCACATTGCGTCATGCGGCGACAGATGGCTGCGCTGAGTGGCAGGTTCGGTTGGCGGCTTTTTCGAGGAACACTGAATCGCCAAACTCGTGTGTGCGATAGTCGTGAGCATTCAGTTCTAGGTCAATGCGGCCCAGTATTTCATCATCGACAAAGGCGCGCAGCAGCTCGTAATGACTGGTACCTCGCTCGTGGGTGCCGGAAAGAATTGCATCGACGATACACAGCTTGCTGGAGGCGCCGAGTCTCTGGGTCGCCAAACGCTCGCCGGATGGCACGACGCCTCCAAACATTGCGGCCGTATGTTCCAGTGCCCGGACAACTGTAGTACCGATGGCAATGATGCGTCCCTGTGACGCCTGAGCCTGCTTGATCATCAACGCAGTTGATCGGGGGATCCGGTACGGCTCAGCGAAAGGCAGCAGCGCATCCAGTTCCGGATCGCCGGTCGAAGAAAGCCCAGCTGCATGCGTGATTGTTCCGAACCGGATTTTCTGTGCGCTCATGGATGCGAGCATGCTCCAGTCAAGAACAAATCCAGCTGAAGGCGGCTCGAAGGCGACTGGTGGACCGGCTATTGATGTCCAAGTGTCCCAAATAGCAAGTGGGTTCGGAAGGTGTGCATATTGGACAGGTCGCCCGTGCCGGGCCAGCCCCTCCCAGATCTCCTGTGGCGAGCCCTCGAATTGCAACAAAATCAAGCGCGGATGATTTAGCAATCGCGCGACAGTCGCCCGTAGCCGCCCTAACTCCAGTCGGTCGCCCGGAATCAAGGCTGGGGGTTTCGACCGACTCTCTGTGCGCGTGCGGAAGTCACCCTCCCCGAAGACGACAGCAGAAAACTGCCCGACCTCATCGAGTGAGTCACGGCCCGCAAGACGTACTTCAATCTGGCGGCCGGTGCGGCTATGCTGTCCGAAAAGACTCGCTGGCAAGGTAGCAGCGTCATTCGCAACTACCACATCGCCGAGACGCAATAGGTTCACGAACTCGGACCGGGCCTGATGCTTGATATAGCCTCGACGGTCAACGACGAGTATCTTCGCGTTGGACGGGCGCTGGACTGGAAGATGGGCGGCAATCATCCAATTGCCTCTTGTGCTTTCGCCTCAGAATCCGGGTCCAAAGCCGAGACACGCCGCGACAGCACGGCAGCGACCACGTCAGCGAGTTCTCGGGCTGCCACCTCCGGGCGCTTCAACGTTGAGCGGTCCGCATCCGGCACCGCAGCAGCGTGCAAGGGTGTGTCCATATCGCCTGGATCAATTGAGAGAACGCGGACTCCCTCCAAACGGAGCTCTTCGTCCCAGATGCGGCTCAAATGAAGTAGTGCTGCCTTGCTCGCGCCATAAGCGCCCCAGCGCTGATAAGCGTTCGCCGCGGCATCGCTCGACACGTTTACCACTACCGCTCCGCGGCCCTCTCGCGCGGACGCAGCCAGCGAGCCAAGCAGCGCCTTCGTCAGCCGAAAAGGGCCGAGGACATTCGTCGCGAGCGCGCGCTCAAAGTCTTCACACTCCGTATCTCCCAATAGCTTCAACGGCGTCGGCCCCAGGTCCGATGCGTTGTTGATGAGAACATCAAGCCCTCCAAGCGCACCCACGATCTGCATCGCGATGGGGTGTGTATCTTCCTTCCGGGACACGTCACCGACAATGCCGTGTGCGTCGGACAACTCCTGCACGACACGTTTCACCCTGTCCTGGCCACGTGCGACGAGCGCGACCTCCGCGCCGCGATTCAGCAGTTCGCGGACGAGGGCTAGGCCAAGGCCGGAAGTGCCGCCGGTAACAGCGGCTCGACTATTGAGGAACGGGTTGAACGAAGGGTCGTCTGCCGGGGAGGGCGGAGATGGATTAGAGTCGACAGCCTTGTGATGGATATTCATAAGAGTTCTTTCTGCCGAAAAGGCGTTACGATCTGACACACCTTCAGACTACAAGTTCAAGTTAACTTGAAGTCAAGCGCAAATCGCGTTAGTCTTCCTTTATGTCCGGCTTGCTTACAATCTCCGAGGTCGCGCGTCGAAGTGGCGTTGCCGCGTCGGCGCTCCGGTTCTATGAAGAGCGAGGCCTGGTCAAGTCCGAACGTGCGGGCTCAGGTCACCGTCGGTATCCGAGAGCGGTTCTTAGGCGGATTGCTTTCATTGTCTTCGCTCAGCGAATGGGTCTGACGCTCGAAGAGGTCGGCGCCGAACTGGCGAAGTTACCGGAGAACCGCGTGCCAGAACGCACAGATTGGGCGAAAATCTCTACGAGTTGGACAAAGCGTATTGATGAGCGGATTGCTGAGCTAGAGCGCCTACGGGCGGGCCTCACCCGATGCATTGGTTGCGGCTGCTTGTCACTACAGGACTGTCAACTTGCCAACCCTGGTGATCGGGCCAGCCGACTCGGTCCCGGTCCTCGCTATTGGATTGGTGACAAGAGGCTTTCAAAGTAAATGCATCGATTCGAATGAACTCTTGGATTGTCGGCCACTCAGAAACAGTCCTGCCGATTCATAGTTCCCCAGGACGGGGTTTTCGGAGTTCAGTGCCGAGTCACGCAAACAGAGAATCGATTGGTCCCGCTAAGTCTACTCATGGTCAGTGATGTTTCCCTTATCGAAAGGGCGTTTCTCAGGACTGGTCCGCGGAAAGTCGCCTAACCGTCGGTCAATGAGTGCTAAGGCCTGTTATCGCCAGCCGAAATCTCAAACTTTTGAATTAGTTGGCGGCCGAGACAAGGCGAGGCGGTGAGTTCTTGAAGCGGCTGAGTGCGTCCCGAAGCAACTCGCAGCGGGCAGGCTCTTGGCCTACTTTCCTTTCGACACGCCAGTGCGTGGATCAGATTACGTACTAAGATTGCAAAAGGGCGGAACATATGCAAACACTCTGGCAGGATGTGCGCTTCACGGTCCGCATGCTGATAAAGAATCCAGGGTTCAGCGCGACCGCAATCCTATCCCTGGCGCTGGGAATTGGCGCAAATACGACGATCTTCACAGTTATAAATGCGGCCATTCTTCATCCGTTGCCTGTGAAGGACATTTCTCGCCTCGCCCAAGTGGACACTGTTGACAGCAAAACTCTGGTGACCGCAGCAAATGTTACGAAGATTGGGATGTCATTTCCCAACTTCAAGGACTATGCGAGAGAGAACCAGGTTTTTTCGGGCCTCAGCTGTTATGTTGGCCCGTTTCCATTGACGTGGAGCGGTGGCACGGAGCCCAAGCAGGTTCTTGGACAGATGGTCAGCGCAAACTACTTTGATGTCCTGGGATTGAGTCCTACTTCGGGCCGGTTCTTCCTGCCCGACGAAGACATCAAGCCGGGCGGCAATAATCTGGTGGTAGTGAGCTACAGCCTATGGGTAAATAAATTCGGTTCGGATCGCAACCTTGTCGGGAAGACCATAACGCTGAACGCTACACCCTACACCGTGATTGGTATAGGCCCCCGGGGCTTCAAAGGAGTGTTTTCTTTCGGAAACGCGGAGGAAATCTGGATTCCCGTCAGCATGTATCCCGTGGCGCTGACAGGCTTCTTCAAAGACAATTTTAACGACCGCAGGTTCCTGACCACCGTCATGTTTGGCCGATTAAGAGATGGCGTGAGCTTGAACAGTGCGGAGTCATCGCTGAAGACGATCGCTTCCCATTTGGAGACCGCTTTCCCGAAGGACAATGCCAGCCGCAGCGTAGCCCTGACACCGCTTGCCGACGCCGCCGTGGGCGTGAACAATCGCGGCCAAATCGTTCTCACCGGTGGCTTGATGATGGGAATTGTGGGTTTGGTCCTCATGATCGCCTGCGTGAACGTGACGAACCTGCAGCTTGCCCAAGCTGCCCGGCGAGAAAAGGAGATTGCCTTGCGAACCGCTCTAGGAGCCGGTCGAAGCCGCGTGATACGGCAGTTGCTTACAGAGAGCCTGGTACTTGCGACGCTGTCGGGAATCACTGGCCTCGCGATCGCCTATGCCGGCCGTGCAATCTTGTGGTCTTTCCGGCCGCCATTCATCCAGGATGGCGACATAGACATTGGCTTCGATTCCCATGTACTTCTTTTTACGTTAAGCGTGTCGTTGTTTACGGCGGTACTGATTGGACTCGCTCCCGCAATTAAGGTGGCGAAACCGAATCTGATCGAGGTGCTTAAAGTCAGTGGACGCGGCGGTAGCGTTAGTTGGACGCGCAATCGATTCCGGAGTCTTCTGGTTATAGCCGAGACGGCACTGGCATTCATCGCGCTCGTGGGAGCGGGACTGTTCGTTCGCAGTATGCAAAACGCGCAACGTGTAGATCCAGGGTTTGAGGCGAGAAATCTCTTTGTGTTCGCCTTCGATCTCGGAGCCTTGCATTACGATGAAGGCCGTGCGCAGCAGTATTTTCGTAGCGCGATCGAACGAGCTGAGGGATCCCCTGGAGTCGCGTCGGCTACGATCGCCGCCAATTTTCCGCTAGGTGGAGGACTGGCCCGGACTGTGTTCCCAGAGGGCCGGGATGAAGCTTCGGGTTATCGCGGCACTTTGACCCAGATCAACGACATAGCGCCCAATTTCTTTACGACTCTGCGCATTCCGTTCGTAACCGGACGGGAATTCACCGACGCAGACCGGCACGACACGACGCCAGTCGTTATCGTGAACGAAGCCATGGCGAAACACTTCTGGCCGAATCAGAACGCCGTCGGCAAACGATTTCACTTTTTTGGAGATTCCACGCTGCGTGAAGTCGTCGGTGTTGTGCGCAATACTGTTGTGAATGCTATTGGGGAAGAGCCACAGCCTTTGGCCTATTTGCCACTGACGCAGGACTACTCCCCTGCGGTCACCATGCAAGTACGGACCACGGGCTTACCAAGGCCATTCGTTGCCACAGTGCGGAGCCGGGTCCAGTCACTCGACACAAACCTGCCGCTTACCAACATGAATACCATCGGAGAATTACTCGATCAGGGACTATGGGCCCCACGCATGGGTGCCAGCCTGCTAACCGTGTTCGGTGGACTCGCACTCATTCTTGCAATCGTAGGAGTCTATGGCGTGCTCTCTTATTCGGTGAGTCAGCAAACGCGCGAAATCGGCATCCGCATGGCGATGGGGGCGCAGACCAGTAGTGTACTGGCTCTTGTGGTGAAACAAGGAATGCGGCTCGCAGCGATCGGTCTTATGTTGGGCTTGCTGGTTGCTTTCGCCGCCATGCGCGTTCTTTCTAGTCTGCTGTTTGGAGTCAGTGCCCACGATCCATTGATTTTTGGCAGTGTCTCGCTGATTTTAGCTACTGCAGCTATCCTTGCCTGCTACCTTCCTGCACGTCGAGCAGCACGAGTCGATCCATTGGTTGCTCTTCGCTACGAGTGACACAGAGGAAGGCCGGACTCGTGTGCGCGCTAGTGCCGATAATTCCGTCGGCAACTAAGAAATTGCCGATGCATTTCTGCTCCGAGACAAGAGTAGTCCTGAACTAAAGTTATACGATACGAAAGTTGTTTCGCTGATTCTGGACCGCCCCAGCGAGTTCACGCAGGAGCACTTGGGTCTCGGCCCAGTCGATGCATGCGTCGGTGATGCTTTGTCCATAAACAAGCGCCTTGCCGTGGACGAGAAACTGCGAACCAGCGACGAGGTTACTTTCGATCATCACCCCCATGACGTGATGTTCCGCGCTCGTCGTGATCTGCTTTGACACCGAACGACATACCGAGCCCTGCTTGCGATAGTCTTTGCCACTGTTCGCATGACTGCAATCGATCATGATGCGCGGTTTGGCGCCTGACTTTTGCATCTGCTCAGCAGTCGAAGCGACTGAATCGGCGTCGTAGTTCGTGGTCTGCCTGCCACCGCGCAAAATCAGATGACAATCCGGGTTACCAGACGTCAAAAGGATCGCGGCTTGTCCTGTTTCAGACGTTCCTAGAAAGGTATGGGGATGATTCGCGGAACGAATCGCGTCAATCGCAATTTGTACATTGCCGGATGTGCCATTCTTGAAGCCAACCGGGCATGAGAGTCCGGAGGCGAGCTGGCGATGGACCTGGCTCTCTGTGGTTCGTGCGCCAATGGCTCCCCAACTCACAAGGTCCGACAGGTATTGTGGCGAAATCATGTCGAGAAACTCCGTGCCTGCAGGCACTCCCATCTCCGCCATATCAAGGAGAAGTCGACGTGCAATGCGCAGTCCGTCGCTGATACGAAAAGATTCATCGAAGTACGGATCGTTAATTAGCCCTTTCCACCCTAAAGAGGTACGCGGCTTCTCAAAGTAAACACGCATCACAATCATGAGCTCGTTGGAAAGCTCTGCGATCGCCTGTTTTAACAATCCCGCATACTCTATGGCAGAAATCGGATCATGGATCGAGCAGGGACCAACAACCACCACCAGACGATCATCCGATCCATTGAGGATGTCTATGATTTGGCGACGCGCCTCAAAAACAGTGCGCGAAGCGTTGTTAGTGACAGGCAACTCCTCCTCAAGAAAAATTGGAGGAAGGACAATTCTGCTGGATTTGATTCGGAGGTTATTTGTGGGATATTTCATGGTCGCTGAATCAGAATACTAGTCCGTTTGTGAATCATCTGCGGATTTGATCGAATGTGCAGCGCACCGGACTGCCATCGCATCCATGAGAAAGAGAATACGCTTTTACAGCCGGCCAGGGTTTCTTAAGAGGCCAATCGTAATTTGCGCCAACAAGTCAGCGTCCAAGTATCCCTTCAGTATCCGATTCGGATAACAACCTCGCAGCCAAGAGGAACTCATGAACGAACCCCAGGTCGTTATCGTCGGCGGAGGCTTCGCCGGACTGGAGTGCGCCATCGAACTGGCTCCTCACAAAGACATCCGTATCACTCTCCTCGATCGCAATAACTACCGGCAATTCCAACCGCTGCTCTATCAGGTTGCGACTTCCATCCTTTCTCCCTCGAATGCAGCTTTCGCGCTCCGCGGTATTCTCCGCGACCACCCAATGTCGACGTGCAGATGGATGAAGCCGTCTCCATCGACCTAACCAGGCGCAGCGTCACCACTGCCTCCGGCCAAATCCACTCTGGAGACTTCCTCGTTCTCGCCACCGGTTCGCGCGTTAACTTCTACAACACTCGAGGAGCCGAAGAGCAGTCCTTACCGCTCTACACACTCCGCGATGCGGAAGCGCTGCGTTCCACCATCCTCAAAGCACTTGAACAAGCGGACCTGAATCCCGCAAGCCAAGACGTTCAACTCAACTTCGTCGTCGTAGGGGGCGGTCCAACCGGCGTGGAACTGGCTGGTACGCTCAGCGATACATTGCAGCAACTGTTACAAAATGAGTTCCATCACGCCGCGCAACTCCGCCCAGAGATTCATCTCGTAGAGAGAGGACCAGCGGTGCTTGCCATGTTTTCGCCGGCCTCGCAGAAGTACGCTGCCTCCGCGCTAGAAATGCGCCTGCACCTGAACCGGTCGTGTTATGGGCATAAAGGCGGGGGACACCTCTCTGATTCGCTGGTAAGCGCGAGGCCGACGGCGGTCGCGGCAGCGAAAAATGGAACGGACAAAATGAGGTAGAAGCATCCCAGGTACAGGATTTGCCGCGCTTCCGAGACGATCCGAAACGCTGTCAAAAGGAACACGCTGCGTAAGCCAGAAAGAAACTGGCAGTGCGACCGCAAACAATGTCGCAGAAATTGCAAACCAGCCCGCGTTGAAGCTATGCAACGACTTGGCGGTATCCAGCCGGCGCCGCTCGATTGCCGCGAGCAGAGTGCAACTCGCGCCAAAGCCGAGAAGTGCAATCGAAATGACCAGATAGGCGAAATGGTGCCACTGGCCGATGGAAAAGGCGCGCATCAGTATGACCTGGTAGGACAACACCGACGCTGATACCAGCAGAAGCGATATTTCACGGCACTCGATGCCGAGAAAGATGGTGCGAATCGATCAGAGATCGACATAGAGTTATTGCGTGAGTCACTTCGCCGTCTGCCGTCAACGTAATAAGGGCGAGACGCCTGCGGTTTTCATTTTGACCGCGGGCCTCCGACTAGGGGAACAAACGACACAGGCATCAAGTTCCGAATCCTGAGGTCACGGGGTCCATTGTTGCCCTTGGTAACCAACATGAGCATCTGGGTTTGGAAAGGATTGCCCACTGAAATCACCATCCTTCCCCCCGGGCTTCAGTTGTTCGATCAATGCGGGCGGAATGTGGTTAGCCGCGGCTGTCACGATAATGCCGTCAAAAGGCGCTCTCTCGGGCCAGCCGAAGTAGCCGTCACCCAGGCGCACCTCTACATTTTTGTACCCTAGAGCCCTCCAACCGTTGGCGGGCGGCGGTGCCGAGCGGCTCGAGAATTTCGATGGTATATACGTGTGAGACTAGCGGGGAGAGAACCGCGGCTTGATAGCCTGAGCCACTGCCAACTTCCAGTATTTGGCGCTCCTTTTTCGGCTCAAGGAGTTCTGTCATTTTTGCCACGATATAAGGTTGCGAGATGGTTTGACCATAACCTAGGGAACTGGTTGGTCATCGTAGGCATAGCGTACGAGTTCGGCGGGCAGAAAGCGATCACGAGGTGTCTTGCGCATTGAATCGAGAACGCGTGAGTCTTGCACCCTTTCCGCTCCGCTCCCGCGCGCGGCGATTTGCGTCTGGACCATGTCTTCGCGCCGCTTGCGGAGGTTTTCGTCGCCTTGGGCGAAAAGCAATCCAGCGACAAGAAGAGAGGAGGACAAATAGACCAGAACACGGATGCTGTTCTTGCTGCAGGATTCCCGCCAGGAATAGGTCAGTGGCCATCGTGGGTTCATACGATTTCCTCAGCGAGCAACCATCCAAAGGGAACCTCGAACATATGAAGAGATGAGGATGCCCATTTATGGTTGTCCTGAATTATTTGAGAACAGGTATTGAGCGTTGCCGGAGCGATGCCCAGAACATCCAACTGCCTGCCAAGCGTCTCGATGAGTAATCATTCACGTTCCGCATACTGACGGCGACGCACGCGGGAGAAACCGGCGGAAGCGGCCGATGCTAAATCTGCAATAGCCTCCACGAGAGGCGGCGGGATAACGTGATACAGGCAAGAAATGGCATTTGGTGCGTTGGAACTGTAAGCACCCGTGGTAGTTGCGGTCTGCGGAGGACACAGATCTATGAAAGTCTCAAGCTTTTTGAGGTCCCTTTTCAAATCAATCTGCTTCGTGGTTGTACTTGGATTCTGTGCTTACGTATTCCCCAGAATGCTTTTCACTACGGGTGAGGTTCATGCTCAAGATACCGCCTACCCTGCGGTCGATGCGCAGATCCCTGGGCCTGCTACTCCCAGCAATAGCGAGGCATGGCTCGAGGACCTCCGCCATTGGCGGACGGAGCGACTGGGGCGCATCGGATACGACGGGGCCAACTATTCGCGACCGGAATTCAGATGGACTCAGCGGAACTTCGTCTGCGTGCAGATGATGATCGAGGAACGCACCTTTTTCGATCCCGAACATTCTCGGTACACGGTTGACCACTATCTCGACACGCTGGAGAAAAAATTCGGAGGTGTGGACAGTGTCTTAATTTGGAATACCTATCCGAATCTGGGTGTGGATCAGCGTAATCAATTTGACCGCCTCCGGGATATGCCCGGGGGAATCCCTGCCGTCAAAGAGATGGTCGCTGATTTCCATCGTCGCGGAGTGAGAGTTCTCTTTCCTGAGACGCCTTGGGATTTGGGTACACGGGACGAAGCTGTGCCCGATTGGACGGCTCTTGCGAGTTTGCTAAAGGAGGTGGGTGCCGATGGAGTTCTAGGAGACACTATGGATGGAGTGCCCCACGTTTACCTGTCGGCGTCAGACAAAGTTGGAAATCCTCTGGCTCTTCAGCCGGAGGGGCTGCCGCCAGAAGAAACTCTGGCATGGAACGAGATGAGTTGGGGTTATTGGACTTATCCTTTTGTGCCCATGGTGAGCCGTTATAAGTGGCTGGAGTCTCGGCACATGCCGGTACTCACCAGCGGCGGTCGCCATCATCTTGATGGAATTCAGGCGGCGTTCTTCAACGGTGTAGGCTACGCCGACCAGGAGGACGTCATCGGCTTTCACAACGGGTTCACGCCGAGGGAAGCAGAGGCTCTTCGCCGGGTCATGAAGATCGAGCGCAACTTCGCGCCACTTCTTGTCAGTCCAGACTGGCAGCCGTACGCACGGACGCTGCAGGACGGCGTATTCGCGAGCAAATTCCCTGGCCCAGATCAAACCCTGTGGACACTGATCAATCGAAACGATTATGAGATACGCGGAAAGCAGATCGAGATTTCTGCCACGCCCGCCCTCCGCTATTTTGATCTATGGCATGGCGTCGAGCTCTTTCCAGGATCACCGGGATCGCGCAATGTAGTAACGCTCAGCTTTGAAATGGAGGGTCATGGATTTGGCGCCATTCTGGCAATCAATTCCAAGGCGCTCCAACCCAAAGTGGAAGAGTTGCTTTCGCAAATGCGGTCCTTTTCAGCAAAGCCGCTCGCGGATTTCTCCGATGAATGGACAGTGCTGTCGCAGCGGATGATTGCGATTCCACCAGCATTGGTGACTCCAGAGATGAAGCTCGCGATGGTTCTGATTCCCGGTGGCGAATTCCAATTCACAGTGCATGGCATGGAAGTAGCTGGCGGCAGTCAGGAAGGCGTCGATGTGCAATACCCATGGGAAGACTCGCCACGTCGAGCGCATAACCATATGGTTACGATGAAGCCCTTCTACATCGATCGCTATCCAGTCACAAACAGCGAATTCAAACGCTTTCTGGATGCAAGCCACTATCGTCCGGGCGATGAGCACAACTTTTTACACGACTGGCACGATGGGACCTATCCGGATGGATGGGACAAAAAGCCAGTTACGTGGGTCTCGCTCGAAGACGCCCGAGCCTATGCAGATTGGGCAGGCAAACGACTTCCTTTTGAATGGGAGTGGCAATATGCGGCGCAAGGTCGCGACAGCCGACTATATCCCTGGGGCAGCCAGTGGAATTCCTCAGTTGTTCCGGCACCCGACAAGTCGCGCGGAAGCGGCCACCCAGATGACGTCACCGCTCACCCAGAAGGTGCCAGTCCATTCGGAGTGATG
The DNA here is from genome assembly GCA_963797255.1 of uncultured Acidobacteriaceae bacterium. Classification (GTDB taxonomy): domain Bacteria; phylum Acidobacteriota; class Terriglobia; order Terriglobales; family Acidobacteriaceae; genus JANXZS01. The sequence continues at coordinate 90,257 of CAWCOV010000022.1, read as the reverse complement.
GACATGGTCGGGAACGTATGGCAATGGACGAATGAGTTTGAAGATAACCACACGCGATCAGCAATCCTGCGGGGTGGCTCCTATTTTCAGCCACAGGGTTCGATGTGGTATTTTCCTCAATCATACCGGCTCGATCAGCACGGCAAGTATCTGTTGATGGCTCCCAGCATCGACCGTTCCGGCACTATCGGGTTTCGCTGCGCGGCCGATTCAAACTGAGATCACTTCAAAAGTGACTTGCCGCATGTCCTCATACGATGGGCGATACCGGCAAGCGCTCTTAGCAGGTCAAGTGAAGAATGGCGTTTGCCCCGGCTCCTTTTCTAATAGCCGGATGGCCTCACTGGTCGGTACGATGACCAACTCGACGCGGCGGCGTTGCGCCTCAAGCTTTACTTCCTTCATAACAGGCAAACGGCCGTACCTTCCAGTGCCGATCACAAGTCTATGGCATTTCCAGGGTATCTCTTCTTCGATGGACAGCGGCGTATGTCCCAACTCGTCACGAAATCTCTTGGAAGGCATCTTCTTCCGCTTGCGGATTTGTCCGCGATCGACCACTACGTCTTTCACATACGTACTGCCATCGATACGGAGGGTACAGAAGGAGAATTTATCGAAGTGCATACGCATCTCCTCCTGCCGCGATATTCATGCGCTTTTCTTCGAGGTGACAGCAGAAAAAACAGACCATCTTTGCTCCACCTCTTGACTGCCACAGTCCGGACAGTCCATCCGTTTCGAGTCATGCTCTGAGATGGTAAGAACCTGCGAGAATGTTCTTTTGCAAGCTTTGCAGAAGTACTCATAGTGGGGCATAAACACCTCCCACAGACTGTGATGGCAACAACTGGATTCTAGTCCTCGACTGCAGCAGGTAAATCGTGCGTGGAGGAGTTCGCCCTGTATTTCCATCGCTCGCCGGAGCAGCAAGGTCCGGACCACATCCGTGAGTATCAGGTCCATCCCTTTTTAGATCGGAAGCTTTCTCCGGACACGATCGAGGGACGGGATGCGGCTCTGCGGTTTCTTTACGTCAAGACGCTTCGACTGCCCGACCACATCCCGTTTTCGAAGCATAATCAACGTCTAGCCGGTACCGATCCAGGATAAAGTAGCTTTTTCGACTCGACCAGCGCCCTGATGCATCGCGCGACGGTGTTAGGAAATTGCGAGTTAGACCAGCACGATGGCTCCGACAAAACTCAAGACTTTAGAGGTTACCGCGTATCACGAATCCGGTCAGGTCCGGTCAAGCAGCTACTTCGTATGTGAATGACCGGAAGGCCTCCATCACTATCTTCGGCACCGCATCTCGATTCCGCTTCGTCAGGAGCTCGTGCCCCGCAGACGACGCTTCACTTCAGAAACTGGGCGTCCGCAGATAACCACCACAAAAGGAAGAAATCTCGTGCCCGGCAGTTTGTGCGTTTGAGAAAGGCGCTCGATCTCATTCACCGCATAGGAATTCTCAGACACCCGACGCCACAGCCGGCGAGCCGCGAGCACATGCCTCGAGACCTCGACCACTCCGACGACCTCAGCGCGCAATGGACCGTTCAGGCCCGATCGAGATATGGTTTTTCGAATCTCGTCGAGCCTGTAACCCTTTGCGATCAGTGGGCTGCATAAGCTTCGGAGATCGGTCTCCGCGAGCTCCCATTCCCTCCGAGCCCGCCGCAGGAGCTCGTTGTTCAGAGATGTTAGATCCGGCGTGTCGCTTGCTCTGTACCGGAAGCCCACCTTGTCGTCTGCCATCACTCCTCCTATACTTTTGTCGGCCCATACGTTTGGGGGAATGACCCGCGAAGAAGGTTCAAGAGCGGCGAGGTCTTCTTCGTCTTCTTCTCGAACTTCTCCTCTTGGTCCAGTCGGTTCTTCATGCGGTTCTCGGTCCTGCCCGCTCCAGGCGCCGGCCGTATTGAACAGCCAGCGCAACGTCGCTCAAGTTCGCGCGATCGCCCCACTTGATGCTCCGGAGTTCTTTCGTAAAAGTGCTCGCGGGCATTCCTTTTGTAGACTTCTCTTTTGGGACCTTCTTGATCAATAGCACTTTCGCTTCTCCCGTCGTTCGAGGGTGGAAGCGCTACTAGCCTTGGTTATCCCGCAAAGGGAATACGACGGGCGCCAGACAAAGGCATCTGGAAGGAAGCCCACAAAACTAGGTACACCCCAATACTTGACACTTGGGGTGTATCTAGGTCCGAACCCAGTGCTTCCTTGCACCTGCCATCTTGGACTTGCGTTTCGGAACTGGGCAGCAAGTATGTCGTATTGGGAACTCACATTGCACCAGAAACCCCATAAGGGAGTCCGGCTTGATGATGATGTCAGCTAGACCGTTCGCCGAGCCAGGCGTCAATGTGCGGCCATGTGCGCTTGTGTGCACCGCTCCCGGCCATGATGCCGATGTGCCCTCCGGGAACACGGAAGAGCTCCTTGTCGATACTTCCAACTTTGGAGAGGATCGATTCTGACTGACAAGGTGGCGTAATGTGATCGCCTTCGGCGATCACAGTTAGCAGATTGGCTCGCAACCGGCTTAGGTCTACGCTTTGGCCGCGGATCATGAGTTCGCCCTTCATCAGGCGATCGTTGCGATACAAGTCCACTACGAGTTGCCGAAACGCTCCGCCAGCGAGAGGTATGTTGTCAGTGACCCATGTGTTCATGGAATGCCAGGACTCGACGACCTGCGGATTGTCCAGGTTATCCCAGAGCTTCAAGTAGTTGCCGATATAGTTCTCCACCGGCTTTAGCGCCTTTGCGCCATAGTCGATCATTTCGCCGGGCATGTTGCCGAAGGCCGCAAGTACCTTGTCGACGTCGAAATACTTCTCATTGGCCCAGCGGGCAAAGGTGAGTCCCTGCTGGTTCGAGAAATCCAAGGGCGCGGTCAGCAATATAAGGTTGCGAAGGCCGTCATCGGGCCGCAAAGCGGAATAGATCGTCGTAAGGATAGCTCCGATGCACCAGCCCAGCATGCTGAACTCTTCAGCGCCAGTGATGGCCTTGAGCTTGCGGATTGCCCGCGGCATGTATTCCAAGGTGTAGTCGTCGAACTTCAGATTCTTGTCTTCCGGACCCGGTACGCCCCAGTCCAGAAGGAACACATCGTATCCGCGGCTCACCATGAACTCGACAAAGCTATGGCCAGGACGCAGATCAAGAATGTAGGGCCGGTTCATCAGTGCGAAAACGAGCAGTAAGGGAACCGGATGCCGGTTTTGCTGGGGAACTATGGGAATGTAGCGGTAGAGCTTGGCCTTGTTGAGCGTCCAAACGAGTTCTTTTGGCGTCTGCGCGATCGCTGCCTTTGTCGTCATCACCTCATTAATTGTCCGCAGCCGTTTCTCAAAAAGTGCTAACTGATCTTTCGTAACTGGTGCTTGCGTCATCTCTGCCTCGAATCTACCTCGAACCTTTTCTGGCAGTTCGCTGGCGCGCTTGCTTTTGGCTGATGCCGCACGCTTCGTAGCGGCGGGCGCCTTTGCTTTCACGCCACTCGCAGGCTTCGCCTTCGAGTACGAGTTCGCTTTCCTTGCGGGTTCTGCCTGGACAACCGACTGCGCGGTATGTCGCTGCTTTTCGATACGATCCAACTTGGCGTCGATGTCGTCGAGACGCATTTCGAGATTCGAAAAACGTTCAGCCAACGCAAGAATATCTTGCCGAGATGGGAGCGAGAGCTGCTCCAGCACTTGCAACATGGACTTTTCCATCGCTTCCCGGAAGGGTGCCGAAATAGTGAGGGTATTGTCGAGCATGGCCCCAGTTGCCTGAGCATAGCCTTCGGTGTTTACCGCCTCTACCATCGCCTTGGCCATGGCATCGAGATAGGCATCCCGCATACCGCGAAACGGTTCGAGAGGATCGAACGGCTTGGAACTTCTCGCTTGCTCTTCGGTCATCTCGGGCTCCATTCTGATAAACACAACAAAGCTTATACCTGAAAACAGCCGGGAGCACCCGGCTGCCTTCGAGTCGGCTCACAATCAAACGATCGGCTAATTCTAGTGCACTGAAGTGAGTGGCTTAGCGGCGATGTCCAACAGCTCTTTCTGGGTCTCAATCAAGCTATCCACTCCACGTTGGAACGAGTCGGCTGCTGCTTCGGCCGGGGTGCCGGTCAGGCCGAATTGTTTCTTGGCGGTCTGGAAGGCTGCCTTCGTTTGTGCAACCGAATAGTCCAAAGCCTTCTTCTGAGCCGTAACGGACTGCTCTACTGTCTGCTGCACGATTGCGGCAGCTCCCTCGGTTGTATTGGCAGTCGAAGCGGCGCGCTCCTTGACAAGGCCGGCCAACGCATGACTCTGTTCGAGAACCAGATCAATTGCGCCTTTCTGCGTCTCTGCGTAGCGCTCGAAAGCGTTCGATGCCAGATCAAGCATGAATAGGCCAGGTGCGCCCGGGACCAGCTGAGCGATCTTCTTCCAGGAATCGATCAATTCAGCATTCTGCTTCCCTGCGAGGTCGAAGCCCTTTTTCTGCACTTCCGCAATACGTTCAACGCCCTTGGTGTACAGAGTAGCGATGGTTTCCACGACTTCGGTCTTCTCTGCTGCGGCAGCCGATACCGTCTCCTTGGTAGTTTTTTTGTTTGTGTTCATATCGTCCTCCTAAGGACTTTTTTGTTTTATGCTGCAAAACGTGCTGCACTGCAGCATGATTTAAGGCTACGCCTTTCCTGAAGCTTGTCAAGGGATACTATGAAGACCGGTATGAAGCAAAAGTCCATTCTCATCAAGAAGTACGAAAACCGACGCCTCTACGACATCACTAACAGCCTCTACGTGAACCTCGACGAGATAGCGAAGATGATCCAGAACGGTGCCAATCTTCGCGTCGTCGACGCGACCACAGACGAAGACATCACACGGCTCATCCTGACGCAGATCATCGTCGAGGACGCCAAGATGTCGGATTCCAACTTTCCACTCGATGTCTTGCGCCAGATGGTGATTGCCTCCGGAAAGGTCAGCCAGGAAAGCGCACTCCAGTATATTAAGGCCCTGTTGGATATTTCTCAGAACTCTTACGGTGCGACGCCCCCCGCCTTGAATCCCTTCGAATTCATCCCAACAAAAGATTCAGCGGCCGGAGTGGGACCGGAACCTCAACCCGTCCCGAGTGGCGCCAAGCGCGGCACCCACAAGGCTAGGAATTCCGACGCCAGAGAAGTCAAGGAACTGAAAAGGAGATTGGCGGAACTGGAGACGCTTGTCTCCAGGATTTCTCCAAAGAAGGCACCGAGCAAGAAAAAATAACTCCTTTGCATCTACTTCGCGGAAAGTACCATCGCTATTCCCATTCCACCACCGATACAGAGACTAGCAACGCCAAACTCTTTTCGATTTCGACGCAGTGCATGGATTAAAGTGACCAAAACCCGAGCGCCGGATGCGCCAATCGGGTGCCCAAGGGCAATCGCCCCACCGGTAACATTAACCTTCGAGGAGTCAAGGCCGAGTTCGCGAATCACCGCAATCGACTGCGCAGCAAAGGCCTCATTCAACTCGAAGAGTTCAATGTCAGACAGGCTCAGTCCCGCGCGACCGAGGGCGACAGGAACTGCGGAAGCGGGTCCCATACCCATCACTTCTGGCTCAACGCCAACGGTGGCATAGCTCAGAATCCTGGCAAGGATTGGAAGACCATGCTCCCTGGCATAGTCTTCAGTTGTAACCGCGAGAATGGCCGCCCCATCATTGAGGCCGCTGGCGTTTCCGGCCGTCACGGTTCCGCCATCCTGCTTGAATGCAGGCCGCAGTTTAGCGAGCCCTTCAAGAGTAGTATCTGCCCGGGCGTGCTCATCCTCTGAGAAAACAATCACTCCCTTGCGGCCATGGAACGTTAACCGGAATCAGCTCCTCTAGGAAGGCACCGTCTGATTTGGCGACGGCAGCACGACGTTGAGATTCGACAGCAAAACCATCCTGCTCCTCACGAGTGATCTTCCACCGCACGGCGACGTTTTCTGCCGTGATGCCCATGGAATACTTCAGCTGGGCATCTGTAAGTCCTTCACTCAGGATGCTATCAACCATCTCTGTGTGGCCGAATCGATAACCTGCTCGCGTTTGGGGGAGGAGAAATGGTGCGCGAGACATACTCTCAATGCCACCGGCGATGTAAAGTTTACCGTCGCCGGACTTGAGCCCCTGAACAGCACTGACCACTGCCTGCAGCCCACTCCCGCAAACGCGATTGATTGTCTGTCCAGGCGTCTTCACAGGCAACCCCGCCTTCAAAGCGACCTGGCGGGCGGGGTTCATGCCTTGACCTGCCTGTAGAACGTTGCCAAGGATCACATCTGCGACATCCTCGAGATTCAAACCCTGCAGTATTGGGCTGACGACAGCGACACCCAGGTCGACTGCCGATACGTCCTTGAGGCTACCCATAAAGGCGCCGATCGGGGTACGCTTTGCTGCCGTAATAACGATAGATGTCATGTGCGAATTCCTCCGTGAAGCAGTGTCTTTAGCTGTGGGCGTGTCGCGGCCGAGTCCTGAATATCAAGCCGACTTAGAATAGTGCGGCTGCCACAACCGAACAAGAACGACTGCTTCGCCAACGCGCGCAAGCGGTCTACTCAGTACATATGTTGGCCGCCATTGATTGAAAGCGTAGACCCCGTGACAAAGTCGCTTTCGTCGGCAGTGAGAAATACGACCCCCCGCGCAATATCACCGGGCGTACCGAGCCGACCCACGGGTATGCGAGCTATGATCTTTTGCAGCACGTCGGGCGGCACGGCTCGCACCATTTCGGTATCGACATAACCTGGCGCGATCGCGTTGACCGTTATGCCAAATCGCGCACCTTCCTGAGCCAAGGCCTTGGTGAAACCGTGGATCCCAGACTTCGCAGCGGCATAGTTCACCTGGCCGTATTGGCCCATTTGCCCATTCACGCTGCCTATGTTGACGATTCGGCCAAACTTCCTCTCTCGCATGTCTTGAAAGGTCAGTTTGCATAGGTTGTAGCAGGAACCCAGGTTTGTATCGATGACCACATCCCACATGTCGCGGTCCATCTTCTGCAGCGTTCCATCACGAGTAATCCCTGCATTGTTTACCAGGATCTCGATTGGGCCAACTTCCCCCGTAATCTTCTGCAAAGCTTCCTTACATTCGTCAAAACTGCATACGTCAAATTTGTAGACCTTTATGCCGGTCTCATTTGAGAATGCTTCGGCAGCTTTGTCATTGCCTACGTAGGTTGCAACCACCGAGCGGCCAGCTGCTTGCAATGCCCGGCTGATTTCGGCTCCGATACCGCGCGTGCCACCAGTTACAAGTGCTAATCGCGCCATTTCAAATTCCTTCCCGAACTTTCACACCCTCGCCCCGGAATCCTATAGCACCGTTCTCAAGCAAGTAAAGCGAAGCCCAAGAGACTTGGTGCACTTCCCCTATAGTCAGCTCATGTCTCGTCATCGAAGGATTTTTTTGCTCTCATGATTTCACGACTCTCCTTTCGCACTGTTGGAGATGCGATTTCAAGTCGGTGCCTCTACTCCTGCTATCTACTGAGATTTCACAGAGTCCGGTTGCAGACCAATTCGATCTCTGACCGCGTTGCGGAATCGCTGTTTGCAGAGTGCCTGAACTCTATGAGATCTGGCATGGCAAGAAAACTCCGCGGTCGTAGGTCGAGCCCCTAGACAGTGGCGGTACATAACTGGGCGTCTCAGTCACTGTATGTTAACGACTCTTGACGAACTAGATCCAGACCTTCGACTCAACGGGTGCGGACTTTAGCTCTTGCTCCCGAGGATACGCAGGTGGCGGTCCAACCCGATTCAGCCGCGCATAGTTGGGAATTGCCAGAAGTGGCGAACCATCTGCCCACTTTCCGGAGATAACCATGATTCCTCCGAGGAGGTCTGGGCGCCACTCAGTTCGAAGCGGAGCATCGCCGACCTTCTGCTCAATGTTTTTGTTGTCAGCCAGCTCAACGTTGTACACGAGCGGGCCATACTTCAGAGCGACAGAGTCGACGTCATCTTGAATGCGACGATCGGCCACGACACGCTGTGGCTCCATTGGCAACTCCAACTCGATGCGATCGCCGGCCTTCCATTCGCGTGTCACCACGGCGTAACCCTTCTGAATGACTGGCTTCTCCTCTTGGCCATTGACTGAGAATCGCTTCACTCCGCGGATGACGGGCGACTCTGTGTAGAGCCTGCTCGTGTTTCGATTGGGGATTCGAACGTAAACCGAAAACGTCTTCGCTTCTTTCGGGTTAACCGTGATCGAAATCGATCCGCTCCATGGATAGTCCGTCTTTTGGACTACTTCAACGCCTGTTCCTGCGACTTTCCCAACTTGAATGCGGCTCCCTACAAACATGTTTATGTACAGACCCGTCTTGTCCTTCACGTAGGTCCACGTTGGAATCATGAGGAGCGTTCGCGAGAGATTGCCGACGCAGCAAGGACACACGTGCCACAGGGCACGCTCCGTATTAATCAGCGGATTCGTATAGCAGTAGCTTTTCCCATCAAGCGCAACACCACCCAAAAGGGCGTTGTACATCGTCTGTTCGTATAGATCGGCATATTTTGCGTCGTGATAGGCGAGGTTCAGCTTGTACTGAAAGAAGACTAGTCCGCAACTCGAACATGTCTCGCAGTATGCTTCTTCATTACGAAGCGAGTAATTTGGCCCGAATCCCTCTGATGTCTCGCCACTGCCGATTCCGCCGGTGAGGTAATACTTTTTATTAACCATGTTGTCCCAGAGTGAGATGACGGCACTCTGGTAATCCGGGTCCTGTGTCTCAGCGGCGATATCCGCCATTCCCGAGTAGAAATACGTCGCACGCACAGCATGGCCGACAGCCTCATATTGCTGCCTTGGCGGCAAATGGCTCTGATCATACTCTGAGCCACCCTGGCGGGAATCGAGCAGGAATTTCGCGAGGGCGATATAAGCGTCTCCACGATGATTGCCTTCCACATCATTCACAAAACGGCCGAAGCGCACCAATGCCTGCTCCATCTCCTGATGGCCGTCGAACCAAGCCTTCTTGCCTGGCCCGATGTTCGCAACCCAGCAATCGGCCAGTTTTTTTGCTGCGTTGTAGAGGCGCAGGTCCTGGCCGTCCGTAAGCGTGTAGTGGTTAATGGCAGACTCGATGAAGTATCCGGAGACGTACCCTTCGTGGTTGCCTCGATGATCGGGTGACCAACGTTCCGGCCAGCTCTCGCGATCAGCCAGGATATAGGCAGTCTGCAGGTAGCCGTCCGGCATCTGCGCAGCAAGAATGATCGGGATCCAGCGCTCCAGAGTCGAGCGCATCAGTTCCTGTGCTGCAACGATTTCCGGATCACCCTGAGCATTCACCATCAATGCGATGCACATGGATTCAACCGTCTGGTGAACCCACGCATTGGAAAATACATAACCCTTGTGCCCGGCGTGCGGCTCGCCTCTGTTTGCCTTGCCTGCTTCGATGAAGTTGTCAATTCCGCCGTCGCCACGCATAGGAGCGATGTCAGTTCGTTCGCACATTCTGACGCAATGTGGAATCCAGTTGACGATGAGTGTCTTTGCCCGCTCATTCCAAAATCTGTTGTCAATTGAATATGATCGGGTATACACCACGTCCAGACGATCCTTAGGAGGCTGCTCCTCCACATGCACATGGACTGAGTGCGATCGATCGTCGGAGCCTGAGGCTGCCAGCGTCAGGACATATTCGCCGGGCGCGGAAAATCGGGCCGTTGTTATAGCAGATGTTGCGTTCTGAAAGGTAACAACACCGGGACCGGAAGTTTTGCTCCAGCGGGCCACATTCTCGCGGGAATCTTCAAGCCAGATCACCTTGCCTGCAAGATACGTTCGGCCATCGAGAATGACGGATCGATCGACGCCCCCTTCGATGACAGGCGGAAGGGACGGAACTGGCCCAGAATTGTAAACCCGCCACTCCAGAATGCCAGCCGGTTGGTCCTTTCGAGGAATGATTTCAAGTTTCAGTTTGTTGGTCGTCACGACGTCGAAAGTCGTGGTGTTAAAAGTATCAGCGGCAACGCCCATCCCCTTCGGTTCACGAACCAGGACGAAAGCGCTTCCATTCCAGTACAGAATCCGGTAGCTATCCGGAACAGCCATGCGTCGAAGACTACTGCTACCCGGCAACGCTCCGGGGCGCGGCGGATCTACGGCCCAATAGATTTCAATTCTGTTGATCGCAACTGGCTCGCTCCAAACATATTGCACCCAAGGTCCTTCACCACCACTAGGGCCTTCATTCGAAATCGCATAAACGCCGTGGGTATGGTCGATCGAATTCTCAGGCGTGAAGCCATCGTTCAGGGCAGAAATCTTGTTCTCGCTGGTGAGAATGAAGCTTGACGGAACTGCAACGCGCGCGACGTTCACTGGTCTCTCAGTTGCCTGCGCAATTGCCCTGGTGCCGTTAACTGCACTAATAACCGCGGTTCCCGTGAGGCCTGCTAAAAACTCCCGCCGGTTAGATTCGAATCGAAACTCTTTGTCTGTTTCCCGAGCGGGAAGATTTACCTTCGCAGGACCCTGCATCTTCTTCATGAGAGATAACCCCACTTTGAGACTGCTTAACGTTTTTTTCGTTTAGACGATTGCTTGCTTCCAGCAGATTGAAACAAACCTTCTAAGGAAACCACTTTTATCCCCAAACATTTTGCCGAGATGCGTTTAGAAATTCAAAGGACTTTGAAACTGGAACTTAAAGGAGCCCGATTGATCAGCCTTCGCAGGCTTCGCAGTGAACCTTTTCCTATGCATCGCAATTTACTCCTTCACGGGCTAGGCCGGAGGATCACACTTAGAGTCCATCCGCGTTAAAATTTTACTCGAATTAGAGGGGGTGAGACACACAAGGCCATTTTCATTAAGCGTTTGCCAAAATCAAACGTCATAGCCCTCCGTTAATCAAGTTCACCATGTTGACTACTCTATTTTGGCTGAGTGTCTCCTTCGACCAATTTGTAGCGATACTGCTCGTGCTCCTCGGTGGCGGCTTTCTGTCGAAGGGTAGCCAGACGCTTTAGTAAGCCGGGGATTTCAGTCTTATCGTCGGTCTTTCGTAAGGCTTGAATGAGGTGGTAAACGGCAGATAGATCATTTGGATCAATCTCAAGTGCTTTTCTACATTCTTTTGCAGCCGCTTGATACTGTCCTGATATCAGGTAAAGTTTTGCCAGAACATCTCGGGCTGCGCCGAGCGAGGGACGAATCTCCACAGCTCTTTTGGCTGACCGCAGGGCTTTCCTGAACTCAGGACTATCAGGTTCCGCGCCCTGTTGCCTGAGTATGTCCGCCTGTACATAAAGTAGGATCGGATCGTCGGGCCTCTGTTCCAGCTTTGCCTGAACTCCAGCCAAGGCACGATCGAGATCGTTGTTCTGTACAGCAGCCAGGCCTTGAGCAGCGATGCTCAGCGATTGGCTGGGGTCTAGTTCATATGCCTTATCAAAATCAGCCTGAGCTTTGTCGTATTCGGCAAGCTGAACAAAGAGAACTCCTCGCGCGAAATAAAGGGCCGCCGCTCGCGGTTGGAGATTGATCCCATCGTTAACCGCGTTAATTCCAACCTGGAACGATTGGTGAGTTGCCGAGAGTACCGCGAAGTTTACATAAAGATTTGCGTTTAGCGGTTCAAGCAAAATTGCTTTCTGCAATGATGCGACAGCATTTTCTGTTTGGTGAGCATCTTCGTACGCCGAAGATGCAAGTTCGAGTGTCTCTGCGTCGGGGCCATTACGGAGCACGGGTTCGAGGGTGACAATCGCTTGTTCTGGCTTGTGAGCCATCAGTTGAACGGCAGCCAATACCTTTCGCTGCTTTCTATCTTGAGGGTCGAGAGCGAGAGCCTTTTCAAAGACGACGATAGCCTCATCAAGGCGTTTCAATTTGACCAGGCAAGTACCATACGCGCTGAGAGCCGGGACTTTCGATTCGAAGAGCACTTCAGCTTGTTTAAAGTGGACTGCTGCCGCGCCACAATTTCCGACTTGATATTCGAGCACTGCGAGCATTGCGTGACTTGTCAGTACATTTGGTTGCAGTCTAAGGAGATGTTCAAGCACTGGAATCCCAGCAGGGTCACCTTCGCCGTATTCAATTTCGGCGACTCCCTGCAACGCGGGCACGTCGTCTGGAGACAACTTGAGCGCATGGCGAAAAGAATTAAGCGCCTCGTGCTTATTACCTTCACCCCTGTATGCCACACCTTGCATCGTCCATAGCCGGGGATCGCCGGGGGCTTCTTTCAACGCGGTGCGGATGAGTTTCAGAGCTTCCTCAAATTGCTGCTCGCGAAGGGCGGACGCTATTAACGCGGTTTGATCATTGCCTGCTTGTGCCAACAAGCTGGAGAGCTCCAACAGCAGAACTGCGATGCAAACCAGGCTCTTTGAAAACACCATCCCCGACCAATTTCAATCTGAATATAGAAGATTCCCGAACTTCAGGAACCTGGAGAGATCGCCGGACCGTGCTCGCCGAGAAAAACAATGAGCGCTTTACCCGTTGCATTCAAACTCTCAGAGAAAGACTACGGCCGGCGCTATCAGGAAGCAAGCCGACCGCAACAGTCGTGTAAGCATCACAACCCTTAAATCAAAATGAGAGTTTGCCTGCTAGTTGCCAGAATCTCGGTTCGTGAGATCCTGTCGCAGCACCGAAGTTCCCATCCGGGAAGTTCACGTTGACATTTGCATAGTTCGCCCGGTTGAAAAGGTTGAAGAATTCAAACCGGATCTGGAAGTTCACACGTTCCGTGATGGGATTGTTTTTGTAGAAATTTGCATTTGTAGAATAGTAGTTTGGACCGCGGAATTGCTGTGCCTTCTCATTCCCCTCTATGCCCAATGTTGGAATACCAAAATTCTTTTTGGGGATCCCGCCACTTAACCAAGCGCTGTTGTCCGATGGTTGGCTGTAACTGAGAGCGTCAGGGTAATCGAGATTGTTGCCGTCGGCGTTATAGTCGCCACTTCCCGGCGCAAACCCTATAGCCGGATTCGCACTGGATGGACAAGTCGCAGCTCCTGGTCCGGTGTTCTGACAAAGTGGGATATAGGAATTAGCGTTGGATGCGGTGAGGGGAGTTCCCGACTGGTAGATCATGGTGCCGCTGATACCCCAACCTCCAGTCAAATAACCAACTACTCCTTTGCCGTCCTTCAAGCCTTTTAGGTCGTAGTTCAGACTGACAGAGACTCGATTTGGAGCGTCAAAGATTGAAGGTCCGTAGTAGGCCCCGGGATTGTTCGGGGTGGGGTACGCCAATGCATCATCTTTGGATGAGGAGTGGGTATAAGACGCGTCTAAGAACCCTCGCGTGAAATGCCCCCTTAGAGCGAAAAAGACACCATTGTAGTTTGCGTACCTGTCATTTGCTGCATATGTGATAGAGCCGAAGCTGTGATTGAGCCGTGTTGGCACAATGCTTTGGTGGATGATCAGGTCTTGGGGCAGAACGTTGATATTAACGCCGTAAGATACATTCCCTTGGGAATTTCCATTTCCGAGAATATTCCAGGAATGGGAACCGTTGTAACCTACGGTTGCCGCGAAAATCCTGCTCAATTGACGGACGACGCTGACAGACCAGATGGTCGATTTGGGCGATTTCAAGAGTGGATCAATTCCGCCAATGGAGAAATTGGCGCCGACAACTCCGTTTTGCGAATCGAGCCCTCCTGCGAACGTTGGGAACGTAAAACCAAATGGCGGCTTACTCGAGTTTCCGAGTACGAAAATTGGCGGAGTCGCTGTTCCTGCAAAGAACGTCGGTAGGACCAGCCCGGGAGGGCTGCCACGGAATTCCTCTTGCACGTTCGCAGACGTCAACCAGTTGTTGTATAGGCCAATGCCACCGCGCACCACCCAAACACCTTTGCCCGTGGGATCCCAAGCTGCACCGACTCGAGGGCTCCACAGATTATTGACAGAATGAAGCAAGGCATTATGCGTCTGCTTTGCAAACCCATTAGCAATCTGATCTGCCTGTGTCGCGCCTGTCCCGTAGTAGAAATTGCCGAACACCGTTGATGGAGACTTGGACCAGGGATTTCCACTGTCGTCGTAGCGTAAGCCAAGCGTCAGTGTCAGGTCTTTTCTCGCTTTCCAGGTGTCTTCAACGAACAGTCCAAACGTCCTTGAAGCCGCATCCCAATTCCATAACTCCTGTTGTCCAGTCGCCGGGTTGTACATCACGCCGTTCTCATTGGTTGGAGCGTCCTGAGCCAACTTCAACAGGTTGTCGAACGCAAACTTTGGTTGTGACCATGGACCCTGGAAGGGTTCAACGTCATCGCCGTACCAACCTTCATAACCGAATTTAAGAGTATGTGTGCCTTGCACATGGGTTAGCACGTCGCGCCAGTGATAGTTGTGCTGAATGAAATCGCCCTGTGCAAAACCAACTCCGTATGCCTGCCCACTGTCAGCGTTGATCCCGTTCACAGAAATGGACGGGACGGTGTAGTCCTTCGCCCCGGTACCGAGTACACCCTCAACTCTGTTGAACCCAAAATCGACTTCGTTCAAGGTGTTTGGAGAGAACGTGTGAGTCCAAGTTCCCTGTAAGGCAATCTGCCACGTATTGTTAAGAGCCGAGAAGTCCGGCATCGATGACGGTGCCCCGGTCTCAAGCAGAGTGCGGTACAGGCTAACGTAGACTCGATCATTCTTGAAAGCCTGGTCGATGCGCGCAAAGTACTGAGTGCCATTTCGGATGGCGGTACTGCCAAAGGACCCAACATCGATCATCGGCAGATCACAGGGCACTCCGTTCTGGCCCGCCGTAATTCCGCAACCGCCTGGCCCCGAACCGAAGACGGCTTGGGCAGTTTGTTGGACAGATACTCCTCCGACACCTTGTGGCTTGTAGGTATCCATCACACCCGATCCTACGGTGCCGGGATAGTTAGTATTTGCCCACGATATGAACTCCGGAGCAGCAAAAGTTATCGAGCCGCCAGCGCTGGACGACGCGCGCAATGCCTCCAGCGCAAAATAGAAGAAACTATTGTGGTGAGGAATAATCGGACCGCCAACCGAAAAATTCAAATTATTTGAATGAAATGGTTGGTAGGGATTTTCTTTGGAACTCACGAAATGCTGATTCGCGAAGAATCCCTGATAGTTGTACCAATCGGACACTGATCCATGGAACTTCTCACTGCCCGATCTTGTCGTGAACAGGGTCTGTATTCCTGCAGCACGGCTGTGCTCAACAGAGAACGTATTCACTTGGACGCTGGTCTCTTGAATCGAATCTGGCTGAGGTGTGAGATTCAGTACGCCTTGTCGAATTCCACTGGTAACGTCCAGACCGTCGATAATGTACTGGTTGTTGTTCTGACCTTGACCGTTCGCGCTCGCGTCGACCGTTTCTTCAGTCGAGAAATTGTCGGTGCCGGAAGCAGGACTTCCTGAAGCGCTCGTGCCCAACCCGGAAACTCCGGGCGCCAACGTGACGAGCGTGACCAGGTTCCTACCGACGATTGGCAACTGCGCAACCGCGGTGCTTTCCAAGGTAAGTTGAGTTCGACTGTCCGCTGTGTCTACTATCGGGGCTTCGGCTGTGACTGTTACAGAATCATTGACCGACCCAACACGAAGAGAAATTGGGAGATTGAGATTTTGTCCCGTGAGAAGTGTGAAGTCAGATTCGGACTTTGCAAACCCCGTCGCCTCCACTACTAGCTTGTAGGTTCCCGGAGCAAGACTGACGAAGCGGTAGTTGCCGGCGGCGTCTGCTTTTGCGGCTCTGGTGTCACTGGTAGTGGTGCTGACTAATTGAAGCTGAGCATTTGGGATAGCTGCGCCAGCCGAGTCCTGTACTATGCCTTGGACGTTGGCGGTAAACTGAGCTACCGCAGGAAGAGAAACCAGCCCAACGAAGCAACAGAGCAAACGAGCCCACTTTAATAGCCTGCTACGTGCCATTGAAGCCTCCCGAAGTTCTTGCTTTGTCCTCTTTTCAAAATCTCGGCGTGGAAACGTTTTCCCGTGAAAAAACAGACAAACTACAACACGCTCGGTTGGGCGAGTCAAGGATTTTTTGCAAAAGTTTAAGGATTTGGTGGTAATCGCTTACTTTAACGTCCCCAGCCTTTGTTAGGTACGAATCCGATCCCCTCTCGAATTGTAACGAGCTGATTCACTGGGACTTTCTTGTATTTCTCAAGCAGACCATTTGGCCAGAAAACGTCCAGGTCTACCTCGGTAGCTGCGCCAACGCCAAAATGGAGTCGAGAGTCATTGCAAGAATAGTAGCTGGATTGACTTAGAACCGTTTGCACCTGGACATTCCCTCCATAGTGCGCCAATACGCGGGCTCCGATTGCGCTGCGATTCGATTTCACGCCTTCCAGCTTCACCTTGAACCAGTTCTGTTTGACCTTCAGGTCGTTTCGTAAAAGAGAGGGGGGCTCATTCATGTTGACGATGAGCACGTCCATATCGCCATCGTTGTCGAAATCGCCAAATGCGCAGCCCCGGCTGCTATGCGGCGTTGAGATGCCTTCCCCACCCTGTGATTCAATTTCCTCAAAGGTGCCATTCCCGAGATTCCGGAACAAGACCCGAGGAGTTTTGTGCGGGTATTGTGGTAGTTTTCGTTCGACTTCCGGGTAAACGCTTCCAGTAACAAACAACACGTCCGGATATCCGTCGTTGTCCAGGTCGGCGAGTCCGGCACCCCAACTTGTGTAGTGAGTCTCAACCCCGACCTTGGAAGCGCGGGTCACCTCGTCGAAATTGCCCTTTCCATCGTTCCGATAGAAACCGCTCGTATCCCCGATGAAGTGTGTTTTAAATAGGTCAAGATGTCCGTCCAGGTTGTAATCCCCGATTCCAACGCCCATTCCAGCCTGTTCCATGCCATCTTCACTTAGAGCAACGCCGCGGGTTATTCCCTCCTCTCGAAAGGTCCCGTCATGATTGTTCATAAAGAGAAGACTCGGTGTTGAGTCGCACGCCACGAAGATATCTGGCCAGCCGTCTTCATCGAAGTCGGCTGCAACAACTGTCATTCCGTAGCTCTCAGTGGCAACATCGATTCCGGCCTTCTTTGTGACATCGGTGAATGTACCGTCACCATTGTTGCGGTACAGCAAGTGCCTACCGGTAGGTAGACCTCGCGGTCCACAGTTGACCGGAACACCTTTCCAATTGCAGGTCGAAAACTCACCAGGTATCGGTGCATGCTCGAACGAGAAACGAATGTAATTCGAGACAAAGAGATCGAGATGACCGTCGCGATTGTAATCCAGGAAAGAACACCCCGCTCCCCACCTTGCGGCACCTGGATCCCACAAGCCGGCTTGCTTGGTCACATCGGTGAAAGTTCGGTCGCCGTTATTTCTGTAGAGCCTATTTTGACCAAAATTTGTACAGAAAATATCGTCGAAGCCATCGTTGTTGTAATCGCCAATACAGACACCGTTGGCCCAGCCGACCGCAGTCAATCCAGCCTCTTCGGTGACATCAGTGAAAGTACCATCGCGATTGTTTCTATAAAGGCGGTTCGTAGCTTCAGGTGGATTTCCTTCTAATCGCGTTCCAGAAAGCAAGAAGATGTCGACCCATCCATCATTGTCGTAGTCGATAAATGCACATCCACATCCATTCGCCTCCATAATGTATTTCTTCGTCTCGACTCCACCGTAAATGACTGGAGCGTGCAGGCCCGCTTCCTTCGCTATATCGGTGAAATGGGCGTTGAACGGACGACCGGAGGGAGCTGGCTTTGGCTGCGCTTTTACGTCGCGGGTTGCGATTCCTTGGGCTTGACCAAACATGCGTTGGGCCAGTGTACCCAGGGAAAGAAGGGTGAAAGATCGACGGGTAAGGATCATTTGGAGTTGTGGACCGACTTCCTTCTCAAATTGTAGGGTGCAATCAATAGGGTGGTAAACGTTTATCGCACCTCACGCCCCTTCTACCTTGAGTAATTTACTTGTTACTCTCTGCAGGGACCACGACCAACTTATACCTGTTGCGTTCGGCTTCTTCTCTGGCCGCCTTTTGTCGTGCCTTCGCTAACCTCTTCAACAAATCGGGAATTTCAGATTGGTCTTTCGATTTCCGCAGCCCAAGCACCAATCGGTATAACGCAGTCTGATCTTCCGGGCTCTGTTCAAGCGCAAGGCGGCATTCCCCTACTGCCAACTCACTTTGCCCGGCATCAAGATAGAACTTCGCTAGAACGTCGTGCGCAGCGGTGAGAGAAGGGTTCAAACTCACAGCCCTCTTTGCGGAGCTCATACCCTCTTCAAACTCAGCCGAACCGGGCTCCGGAGATTTCTGCGAGATAACTGCAGCCTGGAGATACCAGAGGAAAGGATCCTTGGGGTTCTTCGCCAGCTTTGCCTTGATCGTCGCGAGTGCGCGATCTGGATCGCTTTGGTCTTTCTCCTCAGCAAGCATTCCCAGGGCGGCTGCGCTCAATCCTCGATCTGGATCGAGTCGTTCGGCCCGTTCAAAATCTTCCTCTCCGCGCTCATAGTCCGCAAGCTGCACATACAGAACACCGCGAGCAACGTAGAGTTCTGCGGCATTGGGCTGGAGTTTCAGGCCGGAATTGATCATTTCAATTCCGGCCTGAAACGATTGGTGATTCATTGCGATTTCCGCGAAGTCAACGTACAACGCCACTTCCGTTGGATTCTTAACGATCGCATCACGCAGGATCCTGACAGCGTTCGGAGTGTCGTTGTTGGCCTCGTAGATTGCCACCGCCAATCGC
Source organism: uncultured Acidobacteriaceae bacterium (assembly GCA_963797255.1). GTDB lineage: Bacteria > Acidobacteriota > Terriglobia > Terriglobales > Acidobacteriaceae > JANXZS01. The sequence continues at coordinate 71,498 of CAWCOV010000022.1, read as the reverse complement.
AATGTGCTGCTATCTTGGATCGAAGCAAGCAGAGGCTGCAATGTCGCGAGTGCCTCCTTCGCCTGATTTGCGTTCAGTTGGATTGCAGCCAAGCTCCGTCTGGCTCTAACGTCGTCTGGATGGGAGGCTAGAAGTTCCTGAAAGACTTGAACTGCTTTTTCAGGCTGCTTTAACTTCATCAGACACACACCGTATTCCCGTAAAGCCGCAGGCTGCGAGTTCAGCGCTTCTCCGCTCAGAGCGAAGTGTGTTACCGCCGTCTCACAGTCGCCTTTTCTGGCTGCCAAAGTGGCCAGCATCGCATGAGCAGTGGGGTCTTGTGGGCGCATCCGGAGCACACGTTCCAATAGTGGGACGGCTTCGGGACTGGCCGCTTCATATTCCAATTGCGCGGCTCCCTCCAAAGCTGGCAGATACTCCGGAGCAATCTTCAGTACTTTTTGGTACGACGCAAGCGCCGATTTACGGTCGCCGGTCCCTGTATAGGCTAGTCCCTGCAACATCCACAACTGTGGATTCTTTGGATAGGCCTGAAGCGCAGGTTGAAGCAACGCGAGGGCCTTCGCAAACTCGTTGTTCTGCAACGCCGACATGATCGGTTGAACAAGATCTTTCTCCGATTGAGCGATTGCCGATATGTTTATAAGCAGAAACACAATCGCAAGGTGGGTGATTCCTTTTGTCCAGGTGAATATCGTATGCATCGAAATCAGGATAAATAGGACCTCATTAGTTTGGCCATCCTATGGATCGGGACCGTTTGCAGGCGACTCGGCTATCTAGCGCTGAGGCACCTATTGAGAATAGTGATTTTTACGAGAAGCTGTTCTTCAGGGTCTAGTACACATCGCTGCCAGCCGAAAAAGCCAACAAAAGCAGCCGCGTGAGGCGCATACTGCGGTCAAGACGACAACCCCAGAAAACCTAACGTCGGCGCGATCACCAGACGAATGTGCAGAGCTTCCCTAGAGCTTGCGCACGTTCACGTAGTAGAGGTCGGTCGCCACCTCGAAGTTCTCTTTCTTCAGCGGCGTTGAAAGCACTTTCCATTCCGTAGTCGTCGGCTGCACGATCTGCCAGTCACCGCTGCGGCCCATTCGTATTGGCATGGCGAAGCCGGGCTCTTCCGCGTCCCACCGGTAGGAGACGGTGTGTGCGGCCTCATCGAATCGGAGTTCCAGCGTAGGAATCGCCGCACGGCGAAGGTACTGGTTAAAGACAGGCGTGAGGTTCAGGCCAGTCTGGGCGTTGAAGAATGACGCCATGTCGGTTGTCATGATGGTTTGATATTTGAAGTGCTGGTAGTAGTCGTGGAGAAGCTTGAACCATATGGCATCATCGTTCACCACGCTCCGAACGGAGTTGAGAAATAACGCTCCTTTCTTGTACTGGTCCGTGGGCGGTGTCGCGTAGATTCCCTCCTCCGCGATCACGGGCACCGCATTCTTCACCGCATCTTTGCCGGTGTTGATATACGTCAGCGCGTCCTCTTTGCCCCACTTATCTTCGACGAACAGGCTTTCGCAGTAGTTCGCCCAGCCCTCGTGAATCCACATGTCCGAGCGGTCGCGCGCCGTGATGCTGTTGCCAAACCACTCATGCGCGCTCTCGTGAACAATAATGAAATCGAATCGTGTGCCGATTCCTGTCTTCGGCCTGCCCAGGTATCCGTTCTCGAAATGGTTGCCATAGGTGATAGCTGTCTGGTTCTCTACGCCTGAGTAGAGCGCCTGCACCAGCTTGTATCCATCCTGCGGAAAGGGATACTCGCCAAAGAAACGTTCAAACGCCTTCAGCATGTCCTTCACCTGCGCAAACTGGCGTTTCGCTTTATCGAGGTCCTCGGGGAAGACGTAGTAGTCGAGGCTGAGGCCCTTGTAGCTGTCGCTGAAGTGCGTGTAGGCTCCGATGTTGAGCGAAACGTCATAGTTGTTGATTGGATAATGCATCTTCCAGTTCCAGCGCGTGAATCCGTCGTGCAGGTCGGTCTTGCCTTGGAACCGTCCTCCCGAAATCTCGACCAGGTCGCTCGGCGACTCCACGCTCATGTCCATCGACTCGACTTCATCGAGCCACTGGTCCTTGTTCGGCCACCACACGCTCGCGCCTTCTTCTTCGCATGCCGTATTTACCAGCGGCCTGCCCATCGGATCTTTGCCGAACACGAAGCCGCCAAACCGTCCCATCTCCACTGGATGGCCCGAGTAGTGGAATTCCACCGTGTATATCTTCCCTTTGCGCAATGTGTGTGGAAAATCGACATAGATTGTGCGCCCACCGACACGTTGATAGGTCAAGGGTGTCGGCGCGCGATGGTCGTTTTCCAGTGAGATTCCATCGATACGAAACGTTGGCGCGAGGTCGAGTTGAATGCGGTTACCATCCTCCAACATGCGGAACCGGATGGCGTTCATCCCACTCAGAAACTTCTTGGCTGGGTCTACCCGTACATGCAGGTTGTAGTGCAGAAGGTCGTTGTTCGCGCGATAAGGGCCGTAGCCGCCGAGGAGCCTGTCTCCACCTGAAAGGGGGAGGGGTGTGGCCCCGCCGGCGGGTGTTGTCTGGGCGCTTGCCAGGGCGAAAGAAGACGTAAGCAGAAGTGTCATGGCGAGCAGGTGATCTTTACGCGGTTGCATTCTGATTACTCCGTCATTCCTCGATGGCAAAAGCGCGGCCTTAGATGCGCTACTCGTCGACCAAAACCATGCAGCTATCTGTGCAGAAAAAACAAAAGGTTACTACCGTTCGCGATCGGAAAGGTTCCCCTTCGCTAAAATTCGATAACCTGAGCCACATGCTGAGGCGCGATCTGTTTCATCTCGCCCCCAGCAAGCCCGACCATCAGCTTCTTCGCTGGCATAAACCCATTCTTTGAGAGGCAGTAGTGTAGCGTCTTCCGTGCATCGTTCCACTTTAGATCGACAATCGAATACTCTCCCTTCTCATACGCGAAGCTCAGACCGTCATCATCGTAGAGTTGAAATCGTCCATCCTCTCCCGGGTAGACCGTCAACCGCACCGGCTCGATGGAGAACTCCCCCACATACTGTTTCACCGGCCCGGTCGGCACAATCGAGCCCGCACGAACAAACAGCGGCATCGTTTCAAGCGACGCCGCTACCGTCACAGTCGCGCCGCCCTCTATGCGCTTGGCTGTCCAGAAGTCGTACCATCCTCCCGCCGGCAGGTAAACTTTACGTTCCGTCGCACCTTGCTCAAACACTGGCGCAACCAGCAGGCTCGGCCCGAAGAGATAACCATCGACCGTCGCCCACGCGGTGGGATCCTCCGGAAACTGAAGCCCCAGGCTGCGAATCAGTGGAATGCCTGTGGTGTGTGTCTCCCACACGGCAGAGTACAAGTACGGCATTAGTTGCGATCGGGTGTTCAGGTATCTGCGGCAGATCGGCTCGACAGCGGCATCGTGCAGCTCTTCTCCCTTGGGCAGAAACGCCTCGGCATTCGGCCCCATCTCCGATGGGCCGTAGCTCCCCGTATTCCATCCCCAAGGCCGGCGCAGTTGCCAAGTCCGTCCGTGGCAGCGAAACGATGGACAGAATGCGCCAAACTGGAACCATCGCACAAACAGCTCTGCCGTAAACTCTCTGGTGGGCACAAAACCGCCGATGTCCGTGCCCCAGTACGGCACGCCGCTCAACCCTGCGGTGATGCCCATAGCGATCTGAGTTTCCAGCGTCTTCCACGTAGAAGATGTGTCGCCTGACCATAGCCAGCCCCAGCGTTGAATCCCCGCATAGCAATTGCGATGAAGCGCAAACGGTCTCCGGTTCGGGGTGGTCTTGCGGCCGCCTTCCCAATACATCCGGTTACGGACTAGGCGCGAAGCTACGGGCAATGCGTCGCCCTCATCCGGCCACCAACCATCCACGCCGATCTCTATCAACGGCACGTGCTGCTGCCAATAGTTGGCCGCGTCACTTGGCGCCGACGCCGCTGGCCCGGTGTCGGTCACCTGGCCGTGAAGGTTTTCAGGCGGGTTTAGCACGTGCAGCACGACGTTGAAGTGCAGGTCGTGAAACTCGCGAATCATCGCTTCCGGATCGGGAAAGACTGCCTCATTGAAGGCGAACGAGCCATGACCCGTGTTCCAGCCCGAGGGACAGAAGCCGGTGCCCAGATAGATCAGTGCGTCGCACGGCAGCTTCTTATCGCGAAATATCCGGGCTTCCTCCATGATCTGCTCGCGGCTGTCGATGGTCCGATGCGATTGCTGGAAGCCGAGCGTCCACTTGGCCGGAAGGTGGGGGTAGCCGGTAATCTCCGCATATTGGCGAAGCAGTCCGGCGGGCGTCGGCGAGACGCACAGGTAAAGGTCTTGACCGCGCGCGCTATCGCTGGGCTTGAATAATCCCATGTCCCCGGAAAGATCGAATTGTCCTCCTGGCTCATGGAAGTAGAGTCCCCAGCCTTTGCCCATCAGCCACGGAATCGGGTTGCGCGATCCGAAGACGCGTAGGTTGTCACCTGCTCCGTTGCGCATGATGTCCGTCGCGCCGCGCCGGTTCATCGGATGGGCGCCGGGCCCCATGCCATACACTGGGGCGCCGTTGCAGCCGAAGGCGATCTGATTCAAGTCCGGGCGAAAGTTCAGCTCCTGCACCACCCCGCTCTGTGGATGTTCGACCGCAATGTGTAGCGGTTTGGTCGCGATCCGCACTGTGTATTCGCCCCATGGGATATTCTGCCCGGCGGCGTCTGTTCGAAGCGTCAACATCGGCCTCGCAAACTTGCGTGGCGCGACGCTGCCATCGTCGAAGTAGCGATCCAGCACCTCGTCGACCGCGGCGATCGAAATCCTTAGAATCGAGTCCGTGACAGCAGTAATCGTCAGGTTCATCCCAACCGCGGCCGTCGCAACCGATGGCATCCCGACCGGTTCAGCCAGCGGCGCAACCATTTCCGCGTACGTAAACCGCCGATTCAACAGAACGCTTGCTGAGACGGCGCCCAAGCTGGACATTACCGCTCTCCGCGAATAATCCTTCGTCATGTAAGCCCCCACCCCACGCTCCGAGGAAGACACAGCCTCTTCAGGAACGAATGCTTAGCCGTGAAAGTTAACAAATTCTGATTTGTATACAACGCCAAAGTCTGGAAATGGTCTGCTTGAAGACATTCCCGGTCGTCTGAATGTCGGCGAGCCGCAGGATGCGCTTTGCGCAGCGTCCGAGGGATGCACAGGTGCGCAGAGTTCAGCCGATTGCTGAAACCGAGTTTACGAAATTCTCGATTGTCCGGGAATCCGGCCACTCGGCGAGATCCCGAGTTTCGGTGTTCTTGAATAGTCATCCAGCAATTTTGTAACCCCACAGAGGAGATTCGCCAAGTGACTCAACCAATTTGAATCAACTTCAGCGTGGCGGTTTAACAAACAAACGCATTCGCGGCAACGAACCCACATTGCGGCAGCATCGTGTCTCCGACGTAGGCTTGAGAAGGATTGACTCCTTTCTGCTGGAACCTGCGGCCCGAGGTCACGTCACGAACAAACTCCTGAACGGGATCGCAGCGGCAGGTCGGCGTCTAGGCGCCATCCGAGCCCAGTAGAACCCTCTGCGCGGCCAAGATCCAGACCGGGATCGTTCTGAAAGAAGTCGGAGATTTGATCAAGAAGCAAGATTCTAAATAGCAACAAATGAGAAGAAGCTGGATTGGTAACGAAAAACGCCGGATGCACTGGTGGTCGTCCACTGTGCACCCTTCTCCGGCGACATGATAGCGTCCACGGCGCTACGAATGGGCGGAGCCAGAAACACGCGAAGGCTGGCTTTTAGGTTTCGTCATAAGTCCGATCAATGCAATTCGCGCCGCGCGGATTTCCGTAGCCAGAATCGCGAGTACGAGAGGAAATAGCGATGGTTCGGTTTGCAACATTTCCTCAAAATCGCTCAACTCAACGAAACCGACATCCGACCCAAGACAAGCCTTTGCGCTCAGTGTGTATGGTTCCTTGGTTACGACTGCCGGTATTCCGAGAATGGACCCTGGGCCGATCGTAAGATGCATTACCTCGACGCCGTTCTCAGCCTTCATCACGAGTGTCGCTTTGCCACTCTTCAGAATGTAGAGACCTCGTGGCGCCTCTCCTTGTTTGAAAAGCGTTTGTTCTTTCAAACAAGGCACCGGGACGGACCGTTTCTCTAGTGCCTGGGTCAGAGTGCGATCGGCTACAAATGAATTCTGCATGATGTCACTTCTCTCTGTTTCGTTGTGCCTCGTCATGCGAGCATTCAAACGAAAGATCAAGAATCTTCTCATTCCGAGCTCAACAGTGTTCGTGATGTGGGTCACAAACGCGTGGTCAGCCAAACCCTCCGCTGCAGGGCTCTCAGTGAATCTCTTGTTTGTTTTTTGCTGTCCAGTGTTCCTGAGTCTCCGCGATTTCCTCGCTTGCATTCCGTAGTACAGCACTGTTGAGAGCATCCCGGCTTCAAGTTTGCGGCCTTAACTGTCGGATTTTCGGGAGATTGAGTAACTCTTGCGGGGAGCGACGATATCCTCAAATAGACGCTAGCGGCTTTCTTCGTACCTATTCGCACCTATTCGGACGAATCTAGATTTCGCGCAACCGACCTCACCCTTTGAAGTGGTTTAAGAAAGAGCTACAAGTAATCGGAAGAGAACGACTTCCTGGTTGCCCCCCAGGGATTCGAACCCCGATATGCTGCTCCAGAGGCAGCTGTCCTACCATTGAACGAGGGGGCAATAAATGAAAATGGACGGGGAGCGAGGGACGCTTCAACCTTCCTTAAACATAGTAAAAGGTTGCGTGTATATGGTCAACGGCTTGCGCCGCCCGGAGAGCGCACCTCTACTCTTCCCGCAGCACTTCAAGCGGCTTCTGGCCGAGGATATGAAAGCTCGCGATCCATCCTGTGCCGATAGCGAGAATGGCCGTCAGTAGAACGCCCGATAGTGAAGCGGACCAGTCGATTTTGTAAGGCACCTGAAGTTGATGTAACAGCACTCGCGACAACACATTCGCGAAGATCACACCCACAATTCCCGCGAGTAAGCCGAGCACAAGGAACTCGGTGCTGAACACCTTCACGACATGATTGCGCTTTGCTCCAAGAGTTTTGAGGACGACGACTTCGCGGATTCTGCGGAAGCGGGTGCTGGCCACGCTCGAGGCCAGAATGATTGCACCGGACAGCATTGAGAATCCCGCCAGAAAACGTATGACTCCGTTGATCTGCCCCACGAAGCCTTGGATGGTGTCCAGCACATCGGCAATGTTGATGACCGTCACCGTTGGATAGGCGGCAAATAGCGCCCGCTGCATCGCTGCGACCAGTGGCCCGTCCACGTGAATGGCTCCGTACCATACAACCGGAAGTCCGCTCAGCGAGTTTGGATTGAGGATGAACTCGCTTCTTCCATAAACGTGCTGACCATCACTTTTGAAGAGAGCGGAAACTCGTGCTTGAATAGTCTTCTCGCCGCTCATCAGGGTAATTTGGGAACCGGGTTTGACGTGAATCCTCTGCGCAATACGCTCGCTTACAGCGATGGATGGTTCGTTAGGATTCGTCCACCACTTGCCCGATGTAACGTTCGCTCCCGGAGGCTGTTTTTCTGACCATGTGAGCGCCACCGACTGCAGCATGCGCTTGGGAAAGTTTTCCAGCTTTAACTGGTCAGTGGGAACGCCATCTACGGAGACGATTCTGCCGGAGACAACAGGCAGAGACTCCAGTTGGCCGCGAACGCCGGGCTGCTTCGCGAGCAACGACCGCACTCCATCGAGTTCCTGCGTGCTGATGTCGATGAGGAAGACATTCGGCGTTGAAGGTGAAGCCGAAAGTCTGATTTCCTGGATAACCGATTTCTGCATAAGAAATACGGTGAGGATGAGCATGACGCCCGTTCCTAAAGCTGCGAGGACAGCCGCTGATTGGTTGCCAGGGCGATAAAGATTGGCTAGCCCATGGCGCAGCGCCGACGGCAAGCGGAGCCGTGTGCGAGACAGTACGTATCGCAACAGCCTGAGTGTGAGTTTGGCCAGCACCAGAAGGACACACAGCGCAACCGCCAGCCCGATGGCAAACCACTTTCCTACCTTTGCCGAGTCAGAAAGAGCCGTCGCGATTCCAGCGAGTCCCAGCAGAACGATTGTGACGGCCACCCACTGTGCCCTGCCGTTCCAGATCCTTTTCCAGAGCCTGGCTTTCGATTCGCCTCCGCCCTCCTCCACTGCGCGGCGCAGAACCAGGCTGGGACGGATATTACGAATATCCAGCAATGGCGGCAGACAGAAAAGAAGAGTGGTAAGCACTCCCGTTCCGAGGCCCGCAAAGACGGAGCGCACCGGAATATGCAGTGGCGGCCGCATCGGAAGCAGCTTTCCTAGCACGAGCGGAAACACCCATTCGACGCCCAATCCGGCAACGACGCCAAGCAGACCGCCGGCCAAGCCAAGCAGCAGAGTCTGGAATAAATAGATACGCAGGATGTCCGACGAGCGAGCACCGAGCGACTTCATAATGGCGAGAATATCGATGCGCTGCTGCAGGTGAGCGCGCATTGCCATAGCTACTCCGATAGCACCGAGCACCATGGCCACCAGGCAAATCAGGCTCAACAGGCCAGTCGATCGCTCGAGGCCCTGGGTCAAAGCGGGATTGCTCTCACGAAAATCGGTAACTTGGGCATCGGGAAGAATCTGCTCAATCTGCTTGCGAACGGGCTCGACCGGAACCGTCGAAGGCAGCTTGAAGAGCATACGTTCTCCTGAGCGGCTGCCCGCCTGCAGTAATCCCGTACGGTCAAGACCGCCGCGGCTAATAAGCACGCGTGGGCCCAGGCTCATGGTCGCGCTCATCCGGTCCGGCTCGCGAACAAGCACAGCAGCGATACGAAAATCATGGTTGCCGATGCGCAGCGTTTTGCCTACCGAGGTATTCAGACGGACGAGCAGGTCGTCGACGACGAGCACCGAATCATCAGTCAGATCCGTAGAAAGACTTCCTGCAGGATCGAGTACAGCTTTGCCGTAGAAGGGGTAGTGATCGGGATCGACCGCCTTGAGCGAAACCAACAGCGGCTGCGGATTCTCGGGCAGCCACGCCATTGTAACCATCTCGGTTACAATCGTTTCCTCAACCCCTCGGCTCGATAGAGCGGAGAGCTTTTTTTGCTCCTCGGCGGTCGGCTGGCGGAACATTCTCGCCGAAAGATCCGCCGCCATGATCGTGCGTGCCTCGGCAAGCAATGTCCTCTGAAACGATTCGCTGAATCCTCGTACTCCCGTCAGCGCAGCAACTCCAATGGCAACTGACAGAATGACAAAGAAAAACTTCGCTCTAGACGCGTGCAGCTCGCGCCACGCGATTCGGCTCGCGACGGACCACGGCAGTGCGGGCTTGGATGCAGTCGTCATCTCAGGCCTGCACCCGTCTCTCGTCTGAAAGAATCACGCCATCACGCAGCACAATGCGGCGGTCCGCACGGTCGGCAATGGCAGGATCGTGAGTAACCAGAACCAGCGTGGTTGCCGCCTCGCGATTCCTATCAAGAAGGAGCGCGAGAACATGCTCGCCATTGGTGGAGTCAAGGTTGCCGGTGGGTTCGTCTGCCATCACGATTGGTGGCTCAACGACGAACGCGCGTGCAAGCGCGACCCGTTGTTGTTCTCCACCAGATAGCTGCACGGGATAGTGATGCATGCGATCGCCAAGGCCTACTGAATCAAGCAAACTACGGGCGCGGGCGAGTCCATCTCCATTGGCGTTCAGTTCGTAGGGCAAAAGCACGTTTTCGAGTGCTGTAAGCGTGGGGATGAGCTGATACGACTGAAAGACGAAGCCGATTTTCTGACCGCGCACCTGCGCAAGTTCATCTTCACGCAACTGGCTGATTTCGGTGCCGTCCAAAAACACCTGGCCCTCTGTCGGCGTGTCCAAGCCGGCGAGCAGGCCGAGCAACGTGCTCTTTCCGCTGCCGGAGGCGCCCATGATTGCGACGAATTCCCCGGCGGGCACCAGCAGGTCAATTCCTTTAAGTATGTCCACTGTTCTTGTGCCATTACGAATGGACTTTTTCAGTCCGCGAACTTCGATCATGCCTTAAGACCCCGGTCTCTTTCCCATTTGCTACAGTTACTGGTGTGACCACTTTCCGAACTCGTGCGACGCCAATTCTGCTGCTCCTGCTTGCGATTGGTGTTGGCTGCCGCTCCAACCAGGAAGCTGACAACCGGCAAGCTGCTGCCCCTGAATCATCCCCGGTTACAGTGCCTGCCCCTCCACCAGTTTCCACTGTTTCTAACGATACGCGGCCTGCAATTGTTGCGTTTGGAGACAGCCTGACCGCTGGCTATGGAGCCGACCAGGGAAACAGCTACCCTGATTATCTCCAGAAGCTGCTCGATACGCGCAATCTTCAATACCGCGTCGTCAATATGGGCATCAGTGGCAACACTACTAAAGACGGAGTAGAACGCATAAAAGACGTTCTTGCGCTCAAACCCGCCATTGTTATTGTTGAGTTTGGAGGAAATGACGGACTTCGCGGACTGCCGATCCGCAGTACGCGCGAAAATCTTGACACCATTGTTAGGGAATTGAAGCAGAACAACATCCCTGTGGTTCTCGCCGGCATCACCTTGCCGCCCAACTACGGCCCCGTCTATGTAGACGAATTCAACAAGACCTACGTCGAGATCGCCGAGAAATACAAGGTGCCAATGATGCCTTTCCTGCTGAAAGGCGTCTTCGGAGAAGCAGGGTCGATGCAATCCGATGGAATTCATGCCACCGCGCAGGGTAATCAGCAGGTGGCGAAGAATGTGCTGGAGCTGTTGACTCCTCTACTCAAAAAGCCACACGCTGACTAGCCCAATACCACCATGGGTTGAAACAGCGTTCCCGCGATCCGCTTGCCGATGGCCAGCAGGCTCCTTTGTCCGCTGAATATTTTCACCAACGGAGCGCCTGAGAAGTCAGGCAGATTCACTGCTCCTCCATTGCGAATACGACCCGCTGTGATCTCGTCCGCACCTACGCATGGCAGATCCGGAAGAATATTTCGCGGATGCGGCATCGTTTTCTCCAGCGCTCCAACGTCCGGCATCGCAGACATCTGATCAAAGGTCAATGCATCCTCAAGCGTGAAAGGTCCCGCCTGGGTTCGGCGAAGACTGGCGAGATGTGCCCCGCAGCCAAGTTTTTCGCCCATCTCATGCGCTACCGAGCGAACGTAGCCGCCCGCGGAGACACTCATGAGGAATTCCGCAGTATCTCTGGTAAGCCCTGTGATTTCGAAGTTGAGGATGCGTATGCGAACCGGCTTTAGGACGACGGCCTTTCCTTCGCGCGCCGATTGATATGCCGGCTTTCCATCCACTTTCTTCGCTGAAAAGATTGGCGGCGTCTGCTCCATCTCTCCTTGAAAATGCTGAGCAACTTCTCTCACCTGCTCCAGCGATAGACGGACTTCCCGCGGCAGCGATGATGGCTCGCCATCGGCATCGTAGGTATTCGTGGAGAATCCAAAACGGATCGTGCCCGTATAGGTCTTGTCCATGCTCCCGAAGAATTGGGCCAGGCGCGTATATTTGCCGAGCAACAGCGGCAGGACCCCGGTGGCCATCGGATCGAGTGTACCCAGATGTCCGATAGACGACTCGCCGGTAAAACGCCGCACGCAGGCTACAACATCGTGCGATGTCATTGCTGCAGGTTTATCTATGATCAGGAGCCCATTCACAGGAACCACTATAGTTCGTTCGCAGCGCGAATGCGGCGAGGAACTTAAAAACTCGCCGATCCCCGTTCCCGCACCAGCGACAAGAACTCGCCGCGTGTCTTCTGCTCGTGAAAGACACCGACCATGGCGGACGTTACCGTGGAAGAATGCTGCTTCTCCACCCCTCGCATCATCATGCAAAGATGACGCGCCTCCATAATGACTCCGACACCCTGGGGCTCAATCGCTTCCTGGATTGCGTCAGCAATCTGGCGCGTGAGTCGTTCCTGAACCTGCAGCCTGCGCGCGAAAACTTCGACGAGGCGAGGGATCTTGCTCAGGCCGATCACTTTTCCCTTGGGGATATATGCAACGTGCACTTTGCCGAAAAACGGCAGCATGTGATGTTCGCACAGAGAGAACATCTCGATGTCTTTGACGATCACCATCTCGTCATAGTCCACGTCGAAAAGTGCCCCGCGAAGAATCTTATTCGGATCCTCATCGTAGCCCTTGGTCAGGTAGCTCATCGATTTTTCCACGCGGCCCGGCGTAAGCTGCAGGCCGTCGCGATCAGGATCCTCGCCAAAACGGGAGATGATCTCGCGATAGAGGTCCTGGGTGCTATGGGCCGACAGGCTGTTCTCGGATACTGTTCGTGCACCGCGTTTTGTAACGATCGCTGGCTGAGCCATGACTAGATCCTTCCGCTGCCGCGCTTTTCCGGCAGTTGTGCACGCCTACGTAATGCGTGAGTTTGAGTATTTCTGTTTTTCGATGTTCTCGCCACTGTACTCAAAGAAGTTATTGGCGGTTTCTTCAATACGAACTCGCGTAAGAGCGGCCTTTGTAAATTGAGCGGAGACAAGATTGTAGATCGCGATACATAGATTTTCCGTTGTCGGGACTAGATTCTCAAAGTATGAATCGAGATTCAAATTGCTGTGATCGAACCGCGAGATCACATTTCCCTGCATAAATCCATCCAGATCGCCGAGGTTGCACACCATCCCCGTATTTTCATCCACTTGGCCAGTCACCGTAATTTCGACAATGTAGTTGTGCCCATGGCCATGGGGATTGTTGCACTTGCCATACACTTCCTGGTTACGCTGTTCGTCGAACTCATCGCTGTGCAGACGGTGTGACGCGCTGAAATGGTAACGGCGGGAGAGATAGGCTTTCATGGCTCCCCGTAGTAGTCCGCGAAAAGATCCGGCATTTCGTACACGCGAACGCGATGCAGCCGCGCGCTTTGCAGATGGGGAGCCAGCCGGTTCCAGATAGCTATGGCGATGTTCTCGGTAGTAGGAATCGCGTTCTTAAATTCGGGCACTTCGAGATTCAAGTGACGATGGTCATACACCTGCAGAACCTCGCGATCAATCACATCCCGCAGCCATTTCAGGTCGACAACAAATCCCGATACCGGATCCACATTTCCCTCCACCGTAACTTCGAGGGTGTAGTTGTGGCCGTGGCCGTTCTTGTTCGCACACTTGCCAAATGTGCGCGCATTCTCCTCATCGGAAAACGAGTCGTTCCAGTAATAATGTGCCGCGGAAAATTCGGCCTTACGTGTCAGCAAAATCATGTTTTCGCTTGAGGAACCCGGTGCCTCGTAATTCGAATATTAGCTGGAACTCATGCTTCCAAGTCTTTTTATATGAGACGTTCAACTCTATACATATAAGATGCCCCACGCGCACGGAGGTTACAAAGTTCAGCCCGGATACTCTCTTCCCTTCCACGCGACCCGCTTTTTGATGGTGTGGTGAAACCAGCTTCGCCATAGCAGGGCGGCGAACAGGGGCAATCCGAAGATGGCCAGCGCGCAATCCGGCGCAGGCATATTCGATTTCGCAACCCGTGAATAAAATCGCCAGAGCGTCCTCAGCCAGACAATCAGCAATCCCCAGAACGCCAGCCGGTAATAGAAGAGTGACAGCGCCAGGATGGGCAGGCCCACCAGCATCACCATGTCGAGCACACGCCACGCGGCCAGGGTAAGGCAATTGCCAAAGAGCAATGCGAGATTCTTTGTCCAGCCCTCCATCATCTGCGAGAAAGACCGGTACATGCGTGTGGAGACTGCCTCCGGCGCGTACCGGAAGCGCAGCCCGAATTTGCCGCGCTTGGCAAGATTAGCCAGTTCCACGTCCTCAAGAACTCTGTCCGCAACGGCCTCGTGGCCACCGATTCTGATGTAAACATCGCGGCGGACGAGCAGAAATTGTCCGTTGGCCGCAGCCAGCCGGGAGTTTGGATCGGAGACTTTCTGCGGCGAATACGCCAGCGCAAGTTCGCAAAAAACCAACGGCATAAGCGCACGCTGCCAGAAGCCGGTCAGGATTTGGCGAGGCGAATAGGAAAGCATGCCCACACCCGCCTTTTCCGCTTCGTGAATGGCACGCAGCAGATCGCCGGGCTCGTGAATCGTGTCGGCATCTGTAAAGAGGAGCCAAGTGCCTCGGGCCATCTTCGAAGCCTCCCACACGGCATTCGCCTTCCCCGTCCACCCCTTGAGTGGAGCGCCGGGATCGATGATCGCTATGTCGGGAAAGCCTTGCGCAATGCTCCGGGTCTTGTCGGTGGACCCGTCATCGGCGAGGATCAGTTCCCAGTCCCGGCCAAGCTCAAATCCTTGCTTCCGACTGAGACGGTGAAGGACCGCAGGCAATTGGCAATGCAGTCCTCCTCATTGCGCGCGGGCACAATAACGGAGAGCAACATTTCTGTCGGTGTTGCGTCGGATCCGGACGGAGTCTCGCTCAATGGTTAGGGCCCTCGCTCGGCCGCCTGCCTATGCTTAATACCTGCGTAATCCGTATTATAGAAACCGTGCCTTCCCTGAGACTCTCAACCATCGTTTTGGTGCTCTTTTTGGGCTCCGTAGTGGGCTGCGATCGCGGCTCCCATCCTTCGCAGGTGGGCCAGCGCGCGCCCGGCTTCACCGTCACCGATTCCGACCGCAAAATCAGCCTGGATGCCTTCCGCGGCAAGGTTGTCGTGCTGAACTTCTGGGCGACGTGGTGCCCACCTTGCATCGAGGAATTGCCGACACTGATCGCAATGCAGCATAGGCTTCCGAATGTAGTTGTCCTTGCGGTGAGCACGGATGAAGATGCGACCGCCTACCGCCAGTTCGTGACGGACAATCACATCGATCTGCTGACTGTCCGCGACGGCGCAAAGAAGAGCAGCGCAATGTATGGCACTTTTCGCTATCCGGAGACATACATCATCGACCAAGATGGTGTGCTGAGGCGGAAATTCATTGGCGCGCAGAACTGGATGAGCCCCGAGATTCTCAGCTATTTGCGAGCTCTCCAGCCCAGGTAAACGATCCTTGTGAAAAGGCTCCGCTGATATGATTACGGTATGACCACGGTTGATGTTGTGTTCCGGTTTGCGAGGCATCCCACCGAGCCGGAGATGTTTGCTCTCGGCAAGACGCGCGAGGTTTACGGCATTCGCAACCTGACGCTGAACAAACAGGAGAAGACCATCCGCGTCGAATACGATGCCACCCGGTTGACCCCCGCCACGGTCGCGCAACTGATGCGAGGCGCAGGCCTGACTATCACAGAGGAAGTATCGCTGATACCTCCGCAGCCTCCAGCGGAGACGGTCCTTGCAGCACCCGCTCCCACGCCCGTAAAGTAGCGTTGCTGAGAGCATTACGGGTTTGCGAAACCATCGAATCGTTGATATCTTAAAGGCTGTCCTTTTGAGTTTTTAAGGATGTGCGCCTGTAGCTCAGTTGGATAGAGCGTCTGGCTACGAACCAGAAGGCCGGGGGTTCGAATCCCTCCGGGCGCACCATAAATTCAGCAGAGATTTGGCCGCCTGAGATATCTCCAGGCGGCCAAAGTTGTCTTACGGCCTGTGAGGCGAAAAAGGTTTAGGCGGAGACAGCCGGCTCGGTGTCCGAATCGTTCTCCAACTCGAGATTTTTAACGAACCACGGCAGTGTAAGAGCCAATCCTTCTGGCAAGTTGATTTTTGCCGACCACCCCAAAATTTGCTTTGCGCGAGTGGTATCCGGCTGGCGCTGCTTGGGGTCGTCCGTCGGCAAGGGCTGAAAGCAAATTCTGCTCTTTGATCCGGTCACGCGGAGCACTTCTTCGGCACATTCCAGCATGGTGAACTCTTGCGGATTCCCGATATTCACTGGAAGGTGCTCGTTGCTGCGAGAAAGCCGCAGAATGCCTTCAATTTGATCGGAAACATAGCAGAAACTACGAGTTTGCCTGCCATCGCCGTAAATCGTAAGATCCTCACCCCGCAGCGCCTGAGCCAGGAAATTCGAGATCACGCGGCCGTCCCTGATCTGCAGTCGCGGGCCATAGGTATTGAAGATTCTCACCATGTGCGTATCCACCCCGTAGTAGCGGTGGTAGGCCATAATGAGCGCCTCGGAAAACCTCTTCGACTCGTCGTAGACCGAGCGGGGGCCGATGGGGTTGACGTTTCCCCAGTAGCTCTCCGGCTGCGGATGAACCAGGGGATCGCCGTAGCACTCGGACGTGGAAGTATGCAGAAATCCTGCGCCGTACCGCTTGGCAATATCCAGTACGTTGCGCGTTCCGTAGGACCCTACCAGCAGGGTCTCAACACCGTGGGTCATATAGTCCACGGGACTCGCCGGGCTCGCCAGGTTGAAGACATAATCGACCTTTCCTACATCGAAAGGCTCGATGATGTCCTGGTTGAGGAACTCGAAATTCTTCTCATTCTCAAGATGCGCGAGATTTGCCTCGCTACCCGTTACGAGATTGTCAACGCCGATAACCGTTTGACCATCCGCAATGAGCGCATCTACGAGGTGAGAACCAAGAAAACCGGCAGCGCCAGTTACAAGTGTGTGCATCTCAATGTACCGCCTTACTAGTCGCGGCTACGCTCTTTTCAGCAGCGTATGCCGGTCTTCCCACGCATAAATAAGTGATTCCCAGGCTTGCCATTCGCTTGGGATCGAGGAGATTTCTTCCGTCCAGCACGATCGGATATTTCAATCGCCGCTTCATTTCCTCGTAGTCCAGCTGCGTAAATTCCTGCCAGTCGGTCAGGATAATAAGGGCATCCGCACCGTCGGCGACGTCATACTCATTGTCCGCAAACTTCACATCCTGTCCGGCGAAGATCGGGCGGGAATTCGCGATGGCTGCAGGATCGTATGCCACGATCGAGCAACCCTCGGCGACGAATGATTTAATCATTCGAATGGCCGGGGATTCGCGGATGTCATCCGTGCCACCCTTGAAAGCAAGCCCGAGAACTCCGAGCCGCTTGCCGCGAAGTGTCCATAGTGCGGAGCGGACTTTCTGCAGAAAACGCGCTTGCTGATTCTCGTTGATGCGTTCGACGTTTTCCAGTATTCCGAGGTCAAGGCCCATCTGTGAACCCACTGCGCGAAATGCCTTCACATCTTTTGGAAAGCAGGAGCCGCCGTAACCGAGACCGGCCGAAAGAAAGTTGCGACCAATTCTTTTGTCCGTGCCCATGCCAGCCGCCACTTCAACGATATCGGCATCGGCAGCTTCGCACATATTCGCAACACAATTAATGAAGCTGATCTTCATTGCCAGAAACGCATTCGACGCGTGCTTGATGAGTTCTGCACTCGACGCCCCAGTGCGAAGCAACAATGCAGGGGACTTCGTCGTACAGCTGCCGGGAACACAGGAATCCTGCTCGTAGTATTCCCCTGAAGTAAGCGGCTTGTAGATGCGATCCAGAATCGCGAATGCGCGGTCGCTCCTGGTGCCGACTACGATTCTGTCGGGATGGAGAAAGTCGCTGACTGCCGTGCCTTCGCGCAGAAACTCGGGATTGGAGACCACGTCAAAGCGGTCAGCGGGAACCTGGTTTCGCGTCATGATCTTCGCAATCCAGTCGCTCGTGTAAACCGGGACCGTGCTCTTTTCGACGATTACCTTGTAGCTCGTCATGGTGCGCGCAATTTCAGCAGCAACTGACTCCACGTAGGAAAGGTCAGCGTCTCCACTGCCGGTCGAGGGAGTTCCTACGGCGATGAAGATTGCCTCCGCCTGCTGTACCGCAGTTCCAAGGTCAGTGGTGAATGTAAGCCGCGTACCATTGTGTTTTTTCAGCAGTTCCGGTAGCAAATCTTCGTGGATCGGAATTTGGCCCTGCTGAAGAGCCGCCACATGCTGATGGTTGTTATCAACACACACTACCTGATGACCGAGTTCCGCAAAGCAGGCAGCCGCCACCAGCCCGACGTATCCCGAACCTACCACCGCAATATGAACGATCCCATCCTGTGTGAGATTTGCCAAGGCATCTTGCGAATCAGACATTCAGTACTCCTGCCAAGTTGTTATCACAAGCTAAATGCGAAAGCCATGCATCTTCCTTTGTAGGGACCCTCAAAAGGTGTATTGCCGACAGCTTATTTTCTTTAATTCTATTGAAGCGGTGCCTCAAAGTCATTGAAGATCGAAGACCGGTTCTATGAGAGAGATGCCAATCAGACCGATCTGTGAACAAAGCGACCGACGAAACGCCTCGGCTTTTGGTGCGCTGAATATAGAATTGGAGCCGATAATCGTCAGACCTCTCCGACCGACCGAGGCGCAATGAAAATCCTGCAAATGGCGGACGCAGTCCGCTATCGCACCATGAATACGGAGGAGTTACGTCAAACCTTCGTCATCGAAGACTTGTTTCAGATTGGCCAGATTTCGATGACCTATGTCGATCTTGACAGGGCTGTGATCGGCTCGGCAGTGCCCACAGGACTTCCCTTGCACTTGCCCACCGACGAAGCCCTGAAAGCGTCCTATTTCACCGAGCGCCGCGAACTCGGCATTTTGAATATCGGTGCACCGGGCACTGTGACGGTGAACGGGCAGAAATACGACCTTGCGAAGCGCGACGCGCTCTACATAGGCCGCGGAAACCAAGAGGTCGTATTTGCAAGTGATGATCCGACGGCTCCAGCCGAATTCTATTTTCTCAGCTACCCTGCTCATGCCCAGTACCCAACGCAGCTGATTCGTTCCGCCCAGTTGCCGCGAGTTCCTCTCGGCTCGGCAGAGACAGCAAATCTAGCGCGAGATTACAAAGCTCATCCACCTTGAAGGTGCGCGCAGCTGCCAGTTAGTAATGGGCTTCACTCAACTTGCGACGGGCAGCGTGTGGAACACCATGCCGCCGCATACGCACATGCGACGTTCGGAGGTTTATATGTACTTCGACATTGATCCGGCTGAGCGAGTCGTTCACCTGATGGGGCCAGCACATGAAACGCGCAGCCTTGTTCTAGCGAACAAGCAGGTTGCGGTCTCGCCGGGATGGTCGATTCATGCCGGCGTGGGCACGAAGAACTATACGTTCTGCTGGGGTATGGGCGGCGAAAACCAGGACTACAGCGATATGGACAAGCTGGCCATCGCGGATTTGCTTTAGAAGTCGGCACAACTTTGCAGACGCAACACAAGGAGACCGCTGATGAAGAACCGGATCGGTTCCATTGCAATTGCAGTGTGCCTGCTGGGGGCGGGCACGCTAATGACTTCCGCACAATCGCTTAAGGTTGATCACTTTTCCCAAGCCGAGTTGACGCAGATGGCGCATGCGATGGATGGCAAAATTCAGAATGGAATCGCCAGCGACGATCTTTCAAAATACCCCAACCACTTCACCATGCTCATCCTGCGAAACAAAAACGGCGGGGCTGAAGTGCATGAAAACTTTGCGGATTTTTTCGTGGTGGTTGAAGGACACGCCACGCTGGTTTCCGGTGGCACGCTAAAAGAACCCAAAACCGCGAGCCCCGGCGAGATTCGCGGTACTGCGGTCGAGAATGGCAAGAAAGAATCCGTCAATCCGGGGGACGTCATTCATATTCCTGCTACTCTGCCACACCAACTGCTGATTGCTGACGGAGACCGGTTCGTCTACTTCGTTCTCAAGATCAAGGAGAAGTAGACCTGGATTATTCTCGCCTCACGATTGCGGTACTTGCAATTTCAGTGAAACAACGACAACAGAATCGAAGCCTGCGAAAGGACTTCTCACCGTGATTTCGAAGTACGGCATAACTCCGAAAGTATTGAGCTTCCGCCGTTTGCTCTTGGGCTGCATGCTCGGCATTCTATTGCTTCATACCCCCACTTTTCTGGGGCAATCAGACAATGCGAGGTGGGTCGGCGATTCTCCGGCGACGGCATTACCAATCGCAACGGATTTGTCGCCTGAGCTGACGAAGAAGAACGTCAGCCATGCCATGCAGAAGGTTGGTAACTGGCAACTCGAGCGGGTGGAACAAGGATTCGATCAGGATTGGACCTTTGCCGCGCTCTATGCGGGCTTCATGTCCGTTCCGGATGCGGCAAATGGCAAAGCATACCGCGCAGCCATGATGCACATGGGAGAGAAATTTCATTGGGAACTTGGCCCGAGACCGATGCATGCCGACGATCAGGCCATCGGCCAGACGTATCTCGAGCTCTACTCCGACCACCACAAGCCTGCGATGATCGCCCCGACCCGCAGTCGTATGGATGCCATGCTGCAAGTGCCCGATGATAAGGAAAAGCCGTTGTGGTGGTGGTGCGATGCGCTGTTTATGGCGCCGCCTGTGCTCGCCAAATTGTCAAAAGCCACTAGCGACAAGAAGTACCTCGACTTCATGGATCGCGAATGGTGGATTACATCTTCCCTTCTCTACAGTCCGGCGAATCATCTCTACTTTCGCGACGCATCCTTTCTCGAGAAACACGAGGCGAATGGCAAAAGCCTCTTTTGGTCGAGAGGCAATGGTTGGGTCTTCGCAGGTCTCGCGCGCGTCCTCGCAGTCATGCCGAAAAATTATCCGTCACGACCGAAGTA
Organism: uncultured Acidobacteriaceae bacterium; assembly: GCA_963797255.1. Lineage (GTDB taxonomy): Bacteria > Acidobacteriota > Terriglobia > Terriglobales > Acidobacteriaceae > JANXZS01. The sequence goes on along the minus strand of CAWCOV010000022.1, from coordinate 50,927 downwards.
CGTGGCGCAATTTCGAGAGATGGCACAGGAGCTTGCGTCCATCCAGGGTGAAGACGGATTGTGGCGGCCCGGTCTGCTGGGAGGCACAGCCTACAGATATCCTGAAATTTCAGGCTCGTCGTTCTTTACTTACGGATTCGCTTACGGCATAAACTCCGGTATTCTCGAGCGAAGCAAATACCTGCCAGTAACTCAAAAAGCGTGGAAGGGATTGTTGTCTCACGTTTATGAAGACGGACGACTCGGCAGTATTCAACCCATTGGAGCCGCACCTGACGCCTACACTCCGACTTCGAGCTATGTGTTTGGCACGGGCGCGTTTCTTCTCGCCGGTTCAGAGGTTTACAAGCTTGCTCACTAAGCCCAGAGTCAATTCCGATCGAAAATCGCGACAACGGTTCGCATCGTTTGCTATTGCGGTTCAACTTCTGTGCATTGCGATTTTTCCCTGCAACGCACTCGCGCAAAAACTACAGCTTACAAATCCGTTGAATGTTGACCGCCCGGCGGAAGTGGTCGAGGTTCCTCTTACACAGGTGATGAAGAATCTGCGCCTGACTGAAGCCAAGCTCGAAAGCCTCGTCGCCACGGACGCCAAGACGAAGAAGCGTATACCCAGCCAGCTCTACAGTTATCGCAACGGCCTTGATCCTGACACCCTGTTGCTGCTGGTGCAGTTGCCCGCACGATGGATCGATGAATATTTCCTTCAAAGTCGACCCCAAAGCGCCTGTTCAACAGCCACTCGTGTTCGGTCGTGAGGCTGTGGAGCGCAAAGACGATTTTGCCTGGGAGAATGAACTCGTAGCCTACCGTGTTTACGGGCCCGCGCTGCAGGCGACCGGCGAAATTACGTCTGGAATCGACGTGTGGTCGAAGCGCATTCCAAACCTGGTGATCGACAACTTTTACAAGCGCGATGCAGAAGGAGCCGCGACTCACAATCCGGATCTCTCGTATCACAAAGACAATGGCCAGGGACTCGACTCATACCTCGTTGGACCATCCAGAGGGTGTGGTGGAACCGGCGTGTGGTCCGAGGGTCAACTTTGGGTGTCGAAGAATTACACCTTCAAAAGGATTCTGGCCAACGGGCCAATTCGTTTTACCTTCGAGTTGAAATACGATACGTGGAATGCTGGCGGGCGAACAGTTGTCGAAACAAAAGTCATCACGCTTGATGCGGGGTCACATATGAATCGCATCGACTCGGCCTATACGTTCATCGGACAGGAAGCAATCGAGATTGCGGCAGGTCTGGCTATCCATCCCGGTTCCGAAGCAACATTTCCGGCGGGCGATAACATCGCCTCGGTCTGGGACGTGCCGCAGGACCCAAGCGCCGGGAGAATTGCGACCGGGATCGTTGCCCTGCCGGAAGAAAATCCCAAGACCCTGAAAACGGCAGACAACATTCTCATGATCTTCGAGCGCAAGCCGGGAGAGACCTTTACGTACTACGCAGGCTCAGGCTGGTCAAAGGCAGATATGAAGTCGCAGACCGACTGGAACAGTTATCTCTCTTCTTTTCTAGAGTTCCGCAAAAACCCCATTACCTCGCAGTGGACGAAGAAATAATCGGATTGCATATTCGACGCGGATGGCCCTCACGTGCCCGTCGCGCATCTTAGAAATCTTGAAAATAATCAGCACATTACGCGGCGTCTGACAGTGGCGAATCCATCGGAAATAGTCAGAACCGAACCAACGTCCTTTTGTTAATTTCACGTGATTAAAGCTTCGTGAGAAATGCCGTCGCGGCATTGACTCCACCGCTCGATAGGTCGATGCTTGGTCGTGTCGAAACACTTATTTTGACACTTATTTTTTCTGATCTTCGAGAACGCAAATATAGCCCACACATACAGAGGAGTGAATTTATGACGACCGCCGTTGAGACGAACCTTGATTCCGCTTCCATCAGCGCGTACGGGCCGGCGCGATCCACCGTAAAGGGCACGCCACTTTCAGCCGACGAATTGCGCAAAACAAATGCCTACTGGCAGACGTGCAACTACCTGAGCCTCGGCATGATTTACCTGAAAGCGAATCCTCTCCTCAGGGAACCGCTCAAGCCGGAGCACATCAAGAATCGTTTGCTTGGCCACTGGGGATCGAGTCCCGGCCTGTCGTTCATCTATGTGCACTTGAATCGCCTGATCAAGAAACACGATCTCGACGTAATCTTCATGGCCGGTCCCGGCCACGGCGCTCCGGGTGTTCTCGGCCCCGGCTATCTGGAAGGCACATACTCAGAGGTGTATCCCTCGAAGAGCGAAGACGTTGACGGTCTGCATGAATTCTTTCGACAATTTTCGTTCCCGGGCGGAATCGGCAGCCACTGCACCCCAGAAACTCCGGGCTCCATTCATGAAGGAGGAGAACTCGGCTACGTGTTGTCGCACGCATGCGGCGCAGCATTCGATAATCCTGAAACCATCGTCGCCGCGGTTGTGGGTGATGGTGAGGCGGAAACAGGTCCATTGGCTACAGCCTGGCATATCAACAAATTCCTGAACCCCATCCGCGATGGAGCAGTGCTGCCGATCCTTCACCTCAATGGCTACAAGATCAACAATCCAACATTGCTGGCGCGTGTCAGTTGCAAGGAATTGGAGGAGCTTTTCCGCGGCTATGGCTGGACTCCATATTTCGTCGAAGGATCCGATCCAGAGACGATGCACCAGGCAATGGCGGCCACGGTGGAGCACTGCGTCAACGAGATTAGAAAGTATAGAAAAGAAGCACGCGACTCCGGCGATGCCAAGCGTTACCCATGGCCGATGATCGTGTTGCGCTCGCCCAAAGGATGGAGCGCGCCGAAGGAAGTGGAAGGACACATGCTCGAGGGATCGTGGCGTGCTCACCAGGTTCCGATGGCAAATGTGAAGAAAGATCCGGTGCAGCTGAAGTTGCTTGAACAGTGGATGAGGTCACAAAAACCAGATACAGCGTTCGATAAGAATGGGACGTTTGTTGCGGAACTGAAAGAGCTGGCTCCCACTGGCCAGCGCAGGATGAGCGCCAATCCTCATGCCAACGGAGGTTTGCTGAAGAAAGATCTGCGTCTTCCGGACTTTCGTTTGTACGCGCAAAAGGTAGATAAGCCGGGTACCACGCAAGCTGAAAATACGCGGCCACTGGGAGCATTTCTACGCGACGTAATGAAGCAGAACATGAAGAACTTCCGCGTCTTTGGTCCTGATGAAACCGCCTCCAATAAGCTGCAGGACATTTACGAGGCGAGCAAGAAAATCTGGATAGAAGAATACTTCCCAGAGGATGCGGACGGGGCAGAGCTCGCAAAGGATGGGCGCGTAGTTGAAATGCTGAGCGAGCATACGCTCGAGGGCATGCTGGAAGGCTATCTATTGACTGGACGTCACGGCTTCTTTTCGACATACGAAGCCTTCGTACACGTGATCGACTCCATGTTCAATCAGCACGCGAAGTGGCTTTCCATATGCAACAACCTCTCATGGCGTTCGGATATTGCTTCACTGAATCTGCTCATCACCTCAACCGTCTGGAGACAGGATCACAACGGATTCACGCATCAGGACCCGGGCTTTTTGGATGTCGTGGTGAATAAGAGTGCAGAAGTTACGCGCATCTATCTACCGCCGGATGTGAATTCCCTGCTCTCTGTCGCCAACCATTGCCTGCGCAGCAAGAACTATGTGAATGTCATCGTCTCTGACAAGCAGATGCATTTCCAGTATCTCGATATGGAGTCTGCAATCGAACATTGCACCAAGGGCATTGGCATCTGGGACTGGGCGAGCAACGACTTGACCGGTGAACCAGACCTGGTAATGGCCTCCGCCGGTGACATTCCCACGCAGGAGGCCCTGGCAGCAATTGTGTTGTTGCGCGAAGCCTTCCCCGATATCAAGATCCGTTTTGTAAACGTCGTCGATCTTTTCAAGCTGCAGCCGAGTACGGAACATCCTCACGGCTTGTCCGATCGCGATTTTGATTCGCTGTTCACGGTGGATAAGCCGGTCATTTTTAATTTCCATGGATATCCGTATCTCATCCATCGGCTCGCTTATCGACGCACCAACCACGGGAATATTCATGTGCGGGGTTACAAGGAGAAAGGCAACATCAATACCCCGATGGAACTTGCCATCAACAACAATATCGATCGCTTCAGCCTCGCCATGGATGCGATTGATCGTGTTCCTCGACTGCAGAGAACCGGTGCTCACGCGAAGGAGAAATTCCGCAATCTTCAGATAGCGTGCCGAAACTACGCATACGAAAACGGTATCGATAATCCGGATGTTTCCGGATTCAAGTGGCCATACTGAGATCGGAGTCAGTCGCGCTGAAGTCACCAGCCCGCAATCTGTGTTGCGGGCTGGTTGATCGTCGAACTAATTTTCTGCGCAAGGGAAACGAACTGACGGTCAGCACGAAGGGATAACGGTTTCCTTATGCGTTGCAAGATCACGAAAGAGCGAAGTGATGGTAGACGTCAGGCGCTGTGAGTTGAAATGATTTTCAAAGCATCGCCGTGCAGCAAGTCGCATGCGTGATCGTTCGCCGGGAGGCAGTGCGATCCAGTTGCCGATCAGGTCCGAGGTCCCAGCAAGCGTGTCTGAAGCGACGAAGCCGGCGCCTTCCCTATTCACCTCTTCAAAGATGTTGACCTTGTCGGAAATCAACACGGGAAGTGAGCACGAAAGAGCCTCCGCAACTGCAATGCCAAAGTTCTCCTGATGCGAAGGCAGGATGAAGACTTCAGCAGCGAAGAATGCGCCCCACTTCACATCCCCGGTAAGCATCCCTGACCAGATGACGCGGTCTCCAATGCCTTTGCTGGTCGCGATATCTCGGAGTTTTTTCCCCCAGTTGGATCTGTCCGGTCCAGCCATTAGCAAATACAAATCCGGATCGGCAGCAGCATGAGTGGCGAATGCTCGCATCAGCAGATCGCAACCTTTCTTCTCGTGAATCCGCCCGAGGTAAAGCATGAATCGCTTGCCCTCGAGTTGTGGCAACATGCGGAAGACTGCGCTCCTCAACTGTTCCGCTGGCCGATTTGGCCCCGGAGTTCCGTACGGCACCACAAGGCCGTTTCCGCAGTGCCAAAAGCTCTCTGCCGCAAGCCGCATCTCCGCTTCAGAAGTAAACAAAATGCGATGTGCATCCGCGAGCAAACGTCTTTCCGCCAAAAACCAATAAGGAAGCTTCTTTAAAAACTTGAGAGGGTAAGCTCGATTGAAGTAAGGATCCAACATGCCGTGTGGAAAAACGACATACGGATATCGCCCGTGAGCGGCCATCCACAATGCAATCGAATGGTATTGCCAGAGTCCCCCGACAACAATTCCATCAAATCGATCGATGTTGCTCTTCAGCCACGGAAGCAATTTTCTGTTGTAGCCATACACTCCCAGTGACGGGCCGAGAGCATGTACTGGAAACGGCAGATCCGCGATAAATGCCGCATCGGGCAAATCGAGGGTTACAGCTTCGACCGAATGGCCTTCACGAATATAGCCGTCTGCGAGACTCCGAACCGCTTGGGCCGGGCCGCCACCTGAAGGATCCATGGATGACAGTACGTGAAGAGTTCGCATGGCCTTATTCTACAAGCGGAATGGCAGTCGCCAAGCTTGTGGAGATCGAGTGTACTTATCTGGATGACTCGTTTATCCGGAGAAGATTTACCTACGCGGCGTATCCCAACTTTGCTTATTCAAACATAAGATGCTGAGTTTTATCGCCCTTAGAAATGTTTTTCACTGAAGGGCGTACTTGCCTCGCGTCTCAATAATCCTAACCCTTCCTTCCCCGTGCGAGGATTGGTCTGCGCACGAAAATCAGTAATTCTTTTGATCAAATCTTCATATGCGATGCGGGCACAAATAAAAGGGCTGAGACACGAAAATGTCTCAGCCCCTGTTATCGAAGACCTACGTTAGCCTAGTAGATCCGGAAATTTACCTCGACAGCGATTTCCACAGGGACAGCATGCCCCTGGAAGAACGCAGGCTTAAAGCGATACTGGCGCACTGCATCGAGCGCTTTCTGATCGAGCCCCATACCCAGCGGCCTTGAGATGCGCACGTGTTGCGGATTGCCCTGGGCATCGACGATCAGAGATACAACCACGATTCCCTGGTACTTGGCGCGGCGGGCCTCGTCAGAGAATTCCGGATCGACCGAGTAGATCAGTGTTGGCGCTGAAACTCCGCCGCCTACGTGGTAGAGTCCACCGCCATATCCGCCGCCGGTACCGTTGCCGATTCCTGCGCCTGAACCTTGACCCAGTCCACCGCCTGTACCGCTGCCCATGCCACCACCAGTGCCACCGCCATTTGAGGCAAGCGCGACCTGGCTCGATGAGGGCATGCCCAGATCCGGCATGTTCGCGTCAGGAAGCTTGATGTTCGGCATGACCACCGAGGGTGGAACCGGAAGCTTCGGATTTTCATTCCGAATAATCTGCGGAGGCGTGATCTGCTCGCGATCAAACTTCGGCAACTTTCCCTTGGATACCTGCACCAGGTCGCGATCGCCGCCGCCACCGCCGCCGCCCATCGACTGGCTGTTTTTGGGGGTGATGGGAATGAACGGCTTCACGTCGATATCGGTGACATTCAGTTGCGGCTTTTTTTCTGGCTTATGGACGATCTTGTTAATCAGCAGGACGCCGATGAGAGAGATAACGACAGCGTGTACTACGAACGAAAGCAGGCTGGAAGCCGGGTTTCGCTTCTCGTACAGAATCTCTTTTACGTTGATCGGCTTCGAAGTCAGTTCAAGGGGAGGAAGCTTCCGGGGGAAAAAGAAATCAAGTACGTTTTCCTTGATTTCCTTCCAAATTGGAGGCTGCGCCAGCGGGTCCACAACGTCGACGGCGCTCGAACTTAGCTGGAGAGGAGCTTCCGTCTTCTTTGAGAAGGCATCGCGAACGTTTGAGACCAGCGAGGACCACATCGAACTGTCGGCTTCAAATAACTGCTCGACAGATTCCGGCGTCTCATCCTGAGGCTGTTTGCCTGGCTCCAGATCGGGGGGTGTCAATAGCTGATTACCCATATTTGCTTGTGCTCGGAAGCGCTAGTTACCCACTTCCTGCAATCTCCTCATTATGGACGACTGCTAGGCTACTTGTCTCGCTCGCATTCTCTGATTTTCTTCACTCTGGAGTGTCGCCGCTTGTTCGGGGTGGCCGTTCCCGTGTGAAAGCGGTTGGAATCTGTTCGCCTTGTAGTCCAGGCTTCTGCTTTTCTTTAGACGACAGGGGAGGCTAATCGGTCACCTGTTTTTTCTGACCTCTTTTTCACCCTCTCGGACAAGTACAATAGACTTTTACCTTTCATCCACGCATATGGGAGATACGATGTCCGCTCCGCCGGAACTCAAGGCGACCCTCACCCTTCCTCAGACCGACTTTCCCATGAAAGCCAATCTGCCCCAGAATGAGCCGACACGGCTCGCTGCCTGGACCGGAAATCGCCTCTACGAGCAGATTCGCAGCGCTCGCAAAGGTTCGCCTTCCTACATCCTGCACGATGGGCCGCCCTATGCCAATGGGCCAATTCACCTAGGCCACGCGCTTAACAAGTCGCTCAAAGACTTCGTCGTGAAATCGAAGACGATGGCTGGCTTTGACGCACCCTATGTGCCGGGGTGGGATTGCCACGGTCTCCCCATTGAAATCAAGGTCGATGAGCAGCTCGGGCGTAAAAAGCTCGAGATGCCGGCCATCTCTGTACGTCGCGCCTGCAGGGAGTATGCGCAGAAGTACCTGGATCTCCAGAAATCCCAATTTGAACGCCTTGGAGTGTTTGGCCGGTGGGACGATCCCTACTCGACCATGTCCAGCCAGTACGAATCGAAGATTGCCGAACTGCTGTTTGAGTTTCTGGAGAAGGGCTTCGTCTACAAGGGACTTAAGCCGGTTTATTGGTGCATTCAGGATAGAACGGCCCTGGCTGAGGCTGAGGTCGAGTACGACATGCACGACAGCCCCAGCATTTACGTCCGGTACCCCCTGACCAGCGATCCGGCGGCAATCGACTCCCGGCTGGCCGGAAAGACGGTCAACGCGATCATCTGGACGACCACCCCGTGGACGCTCCCTGCCTCGCTCGCTATCGCATTCCACCCCGATTTTGAATACCTGGCGCTGGAGCAGGATGGGCAGGTATACATCCTCGCCGAAGCACTCGCAGCGGTTGCGCGCGAAGGCACTAACTTGAAGGATGCCGTAGAAGTCGCTCGATTTAAAGGAAATAAATTGGAGCGTGTAACCTTCCAGCATCCCTTCCTCGATCGCTCGATCCTCGGCGTAAACGCAGATTACGTCACCACCGAGCAAGGTACGGGCGCTGTTCATACGGCTCCGGCACACGGCGCGGACGACTTCTATACCGGCGTCCGCTATGGACTTAGCCAGGAATGCCACGTCGACAATGGCGGGCACATCCGCAATGGTCTGCCCGAATATGACGGGCTCACGGTTTTCAAGGCAAATGAGCCAATTATCGAGTTGTTGAAGGCTCGCGGCGCACTGATGGGGCGGTCGGATATCCATCACTCCTACCCGCATTGCTGGCGCTGCCACAAGCCGATCATCTTCCGAGCCACGGAGCAGTGGTTTATCGGCATGGAGACGCCGATGGAGGGGCCGGACGGCAAAGCTACCACCTTCCGCCAGCGGGCATTGGACGAGATCAAGCAGGTGAAGTGGGATCCGGCATGGGGCGAGGAGCGAATCTCCAACATGATCGCCACCCGGCCCGACTGGTGCATTTCGCGCCAGCGCATCTGGGGAGTGCCGATTGCGGTGTTTTTGTGTCAGAAATGCCACAAACCGCTCAATAATCCGGCAATTCACCGCAGCATCGTGGAGTTGTTCGCAAAAGAGGGTGCGGATGCCTGGTATATCCACGAGGCTGCCGATCTGCTGCCTGCGGGAACGGCATGTCCGGATTGCGGCGGGACCGTTTTTGAGAAGGAAATGGACATCCTCGATGTCTGGTTTGAATCCGGCGCCAGTTGGCATGCGGTGCTCGAAGCCGATCCGGAATTGAGCTTCCCGGCAGACCTGTACACCGAGGGCGGCGATCAGCATCGCGGGTGGTTCCACTCTTCCCTGCTGACATCCGTCGCGGTCAAAGGAAAAGCGCCTTACCGGATGGTGGCTACCTCCGGCTGGACCCTGGATGAGCAAGGACGGCCGCTATCAAAATCGCTTGGAAATGGCGTTGATCCCGTCGACATTGCGAAACGGCTCGGCGGCGAGATTGTCCGTTTGTGGGTGGCGTCGGTGGACTTCCGCGAAGACGTGGCCGCGAGCGAAAACCTGATGCAGCGCGTGGCCGACAACTACCGCAAGAACCGCAACACGTTCCGGTTTCTACTCGGCAATTTGAACGGATTCAATCCGGCGACGGATGCGGTGCCGTTCGACCAGCTTGAGCCGCTGGATAAATACATCCTGGCGCGCACACGCGACGTGACGGAAAAAGTGCTGCGCTTCTACGAGGGATTCGAGTTTCACCGGGTCTACATGGCGCTGAACGAGTTCGCGGTCGTCGATCTGAGCTCGCTCTATCTCGACGTGCTCAAGGACCGGATGTACACCATCGCTGCAACGAATCCGGCGCGCCGCTCCGCGCAAACCGTGATGTGGAAGATCACCGAGGCTCTTGCCCGGCTGGTTGCTCCGGTGCTCAGTTTTACCGCGGAAGAGGTCTGGGATGCCCTGCCGCCGGTCGAGGGACGCGAAGCAAGTGTTCACCTTGCGCTGTTCCCGAAACTGGACGACATCGCGCCCGCAGACAACAGCAAAATTCTTGCGGACTGGGCGCAGATTCTGAGTGTTCGCAACGAGGCGATGAAGATCCTTGAAGAGGCACGCAAAGAGAAGCGCATCGGCAAGGCGCTCGAAGCCCGGGTGAAGCTGATTGTTCCGGAAGAGACTGCTTCCCTGTTGCGCGCCTATGAAGCTGCACTGCCTGAGGTGCTGAACGTCTCGCAAGTGGAGATTGCAAGTCTTCCCGCAGGCGAGACTGCGGTTCAGGCTGAGGTCGGGCTTGCGAATGGCGATAAATGCGACCGGTGCTGGCGCTTCACGCACGATGTTTCAGCGTATGGCGCATGGCCACACGTGTGTGCCCGTTGCCAGTCGGCGCTCTCGGAAATGAACATTCAGCCGCCCGCACCTGAGGAGGTAAAGGCGTGACCCTTTCGCGACCGCGCGATTGGCGCCTTCCGTTATTTCTCCTCTCAGCTTTCATCATCCTGCTGGACCGGCTCACCAAAAACTGGGTGACCGATCATATCCAGTTGGGCAACGCAATTACGGTGATTCCGCGGGTTTTCCGCATTTCGCATGTGCTGAACGAGGGAGCGGCGTTCAGCCTGTTTGCGGATTCGCTTTCACCGGAACGGGTTCGCTGGATGCTGGTCGCTTTCTCCGCGATTGCAGCCGTGGTCGTGCTGGTCATCCTGGCGACGATGGGCCGCAAATTGACGCTGACAACGCTGGCACTGGCGCTGATTTTAGGCGGCGCGATTGGCAATCTCTATGACCGCGTGCGGTTTGCGTCGGTTGTGGACTTTCTCGAAGTGCACATCGTTGCCTATCACTGGCCGGACTTCAATGTGGCTGATTCGGCTATCGTGGTTGGCGGAATTCTGCTCATGCTGGATGCCTTTCGCTCCACCAAATCGGCTTCAGATTAAGGCGCCGGTGTATCGACGCGTTTGGCGCACTTACCGCTCCGGCTCTTTATAATCAAGATTGGATCATTGTGAACAGATCGCAATGATGCTGCAGGTGCAGCGACCGCTCATCAGGAGTTCAGGAAACAGATTTGACCGATCAGATTATTATTCGCGGCGCGCGTACGCACAACCTGAAGAGCGTCGATTGCGACATCCCACACGGACAACTCACGGTTGTTTCAGGCGTTTCCGGTTCAGGCAAATCCTCGCTCGCATTCGATACCATCTACGCGGAAGGCCAGCGCCGTTACGTTGAATCTCTCAGCGCGTATGCAAGGCAGTTCCTCGAGCGCATTGAAAAGCCGGATGTGGATTTGATTGATGGTCTTGCTCCGGCGATCGCCATCAAGCAGAAGAACTCGACGCGCAATCCCCGCTCGACCGTGGCTACCGCAACGGAAATTTTCGACTACATGCGCCTGCTGTATGCGCGCTGCGGCACGGTGCATTGCATTGTCTGCGATGGGATTGTGAAGCGCGATAGTGTGGACGAGATCGCAGCCGCTGTACTTGCACTTCCGGAAGGCACGCGCCTGCACGCGATCTTCCCTGTTTCCGCCGCGCTGCCTGCGGCGCCTGCAGAGGCTCCGAAACCAGCAAAGCGAGGGCGAAAAGCTGTTGCGAAGCCGGCAGAGCCGTCGCTCTCCGAATCGCTGAAAGAACGTCTTTCGGAGTTGCGCCGTCGCGGTTTCAATCGTCTTTACCAGAACAACCAGATCTTCGAGTTCTCCACGCCCGAATCGCTCCTCGACCTGGATTTCTCTCTGCCCGTTTTCATCCTGGTGGACCGCATTGTTGTGTCTTCGGAAAATCGCGCTCGCATAGTGGATGCCGCCGAGATTGGCTATCGCGAGTCAGGCGAAATTCTTTACGAAATTGTTCCGGGATCCGATGTAACTTCGGACCGCGAGAGACTGCGATTTTCCATGGCGTTCGAGTGCAAGACCTGCCATCGAACGTATCGCGAGCCCGAGCCCCGGCTGTTCTCGTTCAACAATCCTTTCGGCGCTTGCCCACGCTGCCAAGGCTTCGGAAACACGATCGATTTCGATTTGAATCTGATCATTCCCGACAAATCGAAGTCACTCGAAGATGGAGCCATTGACCCGTGGACGACGGCCGAAGTACCGACCCTACTTTACCGAGCTGAAGCGCTCCGCAAAAGCGCTCGGCGTGCCGCTCGATGTGCCGTGGCACGACCTCACGCTTGAGCAGCAGGAAACCGTACTCAACGGAAAAGGCTCTTTTCTCGGTGTACATGGCTTCTTCGAATTTCTCGAGCGGAAGAAATACAAACTGCATGTTCGCGTGATGCTGAGCAAGTATCGCGGATACGCGCTTTGTCCTGAGTGCAAAGGACAGCGGTTGCGCGCCGAGGCCCGTGCGGTGCGGCTTTCAGGCAAGAACATTTGCGATGCCGCAGCGCTGACGATTGCAGGAGCAAACAACTTTTTCAGTGCACTGAAGCTCACTCCCATGCAGCATGAGATTGCGGGAAGCATTCTCACGGAAGTACGCCAGCGGCTTCATTTCCTGGATGCGGTGGGCCTCGACTACCTGACGCTGGATCGGCTTGCGTCCACGCTTTCGGGCGGCGAGTCACAGCGAATTCAATTGGCAACTTCGCTCGGCTCGCGGCTGGTTGGCGCGCTGTATGTGCTCGATGAGCCATCGATCGGGCTGCACTCGCGCGATACGGCGAAGCTGATTCACATCCTGGAAGAATTGCGCGACCTGGGAAATACGATCCTGGTGGTGGAGCATGATCCCGACGTGATTCGCTCTGCGGATTACCTGCTCGATCTTGGTCCCGGCGCGGGTGAGTTTGGCGGGAAGCTGCTGGCAGCAGGTACGGTCGCGGAAGTGGAAGACAACCCCGACTCGATTACCGGGCGCTATTTGAGCGGGCAACTCACGATTCCGATTCCGACGCGGCGGCGCGAGGCGGGCAAGGAAAAGCTGCTATTGCGCGGCGCACGTATTCACAATCTCAAAGGCATTGACTGCGAGATCCCACTGGGCATGCTTGTGTGCATTACGGGTGTTTCGGGTTCGGGTAAGTCTACGCTGGTCCACGATGTGCTTTACCGCGCGGTGGCGCATGCGCTGGGGATCAACGAAGGCGGCGATCCCACGGGCCTCTATCGCGAACTGAAAGGCGCGGACCGGCTGAACGACATTGTGCTGGTGGATCAGACGCCCATCGGCAGGACGCCGCGGTCGAATCCGGTGACGTACATCAAGGCGTTCGATCACATTCGCGAGCTTTTTGCGGCACAGCCTGAGGCCCAGCGTCATGGCTACGCTCCGGGACACTTTTCGTTCAATGTTCCCGGCGGTCGCTGCGATGTGTGCGATGGCGATGGCACCGTTACGGTCGAAATGCAGTTTCTCGCCGACGTGGAACTTCCCTGCGAAGAGTGCAACGGAACGCGCTACAAGGCCTCCATCCTCGACGTGAAATACAAGGGCCGGAATATCCACGAGGTGCTTTCGATGACCGTGAAGGAGGCTCTGCGCTTCTTTGCGGGGCATCCTCGCATCCTGGACAAGCTTGGAGTGCTGGAAGAGGTTGGCCTGGGATACGTGCGGCTGGGGCAGTCGGCGACTACGCTCTCAGGAGGCGAGGCGCAGCGCGTGAAACTGGCGGCGCACCTGTCTACGGGGCGTCCGGCGGGCGATCGCAACGGGGCAAAGAAAGTGCGCAGCCGTGTGCTTTACATCCTGGATGAGCCGACGACGGGGCTTCATTTTGACGATGTGAGCAAGCTGCTGATGTCGTTTCGAAAACTGATCGACAGTGGTGGATCGCTTGTAGTGATTGAACACAATCTCGACATCATCAAGTCTGCGGACTGGATTATCGATCTTGGACCAGAAGGCGGGGCCGGTGGCGGCGAGATCGTCGTGACGGGCACTCCGGAGCAGGTCGCGCAATGCACGCGATCTTATACGGGACAGTGGCTCGCAAAAACTTTGACCCATCGGCTGCAGCCAGCGGCGGAAGAGGAGGTAACGAGATGAAGCTTTCCGTAGCGACTCTTTACCTGCTTTTAAGTGCGGGGACCGTGATGGCACAGCAGTCTCCGCAGCCTCCGGGGACGACCGTGCCGGGTGACACGGAGAGCGCTCCAGCCAATGGCTGCAGCAACGACCGCCAACGAGCTGGCGAGTGCCGAAGAGAAGATTGCGCAGAAGGACTTTGATGGGGCGCGGGCGATTCTTGATCCCTACCTGGCGAAGCATCCCACGGATGCCCGGGCGCTATTCGATCTCGGATATGTCGAAGACGCAGGCGATAATCCTGAGCAGGCCGCGGCGGCTTACCGCAAGGCCATCGAAGCGAATCCGAAGCAGTTTGAGGCGCAGCTTGCGATGGGTCTGCTGCTGGCGCAGCAGGGGAAAACCGAGCAGGCGCTGCCCTACATTGAAGCGGCGACGCTGCTGGATCCGGCTCCTCCGAATCCTGACAGCAAGGCACGAGCATGGCGGGCGCTGGCCCAGCTACTTCGAACTTCTGACCCGACGCGAGCGAAATATGCGCTGCTGGAAGCCCTGAAGATCAGCAAAGAGACGACGGAGGATACGCTGCTGACCGCTGAAATTGCCGAGGCGAGCGGTGATTTGGAAACTGCAGAGGCGGCCTACAGGAAGGTGCTTGAAACGCACCCGGAATCGTCTGCAGCGACTGCTGGACTGGTCCATTTGCTATTGCAGCAGAAGAAGTACGCGGAGGCGGAGCCGATTCTGCATTCGGCCCTGGAGAAGGACCCGGAAGATCCGGCTCTGAATGCGCAGTGGGCGGCGGTTCTGTTGGCAGAAAACAAGCCCGAGGAGGCGCTAAGCGCGCTGGAAAAGCTCCACCAGATGCATCCGCAGGATGTGATGGTGGGCAAGATGCTGGCGCAGACGCTGATCCAGGGTGGCCAATATGCGAAAGCGGATGAGATTTACGTCGATTTTCTGAGTTTTTCGCCCAATGATCCGGCACTTTTGGCGGGTCATGCGGACGCACTGCTTCGCCAGGAGAAGTTCGCGGAGGCCATTCCGGTCTTCCAGAAGGCCCTGAAACTCCGGCCGGACGACGGAGATTCGTGGGGTGGGCTGGCGTTCGCGGCCTCTGAAATGAAGGAATACGCTATCACACTTGAATCTTTATCGATGAGATCAAAGTACGAAGCGGAGACCCCTGCAACTTACTTCCTAAGAGCAACGGCGTACGATAAGCTGCATCAACCAAAGGCAGCGGCAGAATGGTATCAGCAGTTCCTGCAAGCCGCCCAAGGAAAATTCCCCGATCAGGAGTGGCAAGCTAAACATCGCCTAGTTGCTCTTGGTAAGATGCATTAACGATTAACGTGACCGTGGCACCTTAGGAGGTGCGACATGCGGCTCGTGTCAGTTTCTGCCATCGTCTGTTCGCTGTCACTGGGCTGCGCACTTACAGTTCCTTGTGCCTACGCAATCGATGAACATCCGTCCGATCCCCAAACTATAGCCGCATTGGTGCAACGCGCCGCCATTGCCCAACCTCGTGAACAGTGCTTTCTCTACGCCGAGATTGTTCACCAGACGACCGAACTGGCCGCCAAACAAATGGCAGCCGGCGACATTGATCTGGCCTCAACCACGTTGAAGACGGTTCAGCAGTACACCAACAAGATCCACATGGGCATGGCCGAAGATTCGAAGCGGTTAAAGAATGCCGAGATACTGATGAGGCATACGAGCTTCCGACTTGAAAGAGATTCTTTACGGCGCCTCAGCTGACGACCGCCCCATGTTGCAGGCAACGATGAAGCAGCTTGACCAGGTACAATCCGAGCTGATGTTGCAAGTCTTTCGGCACTGATTGTTGTAAGCGCCGCCCTTTGATATTTTGACCAAGAGACTCAACCGCGAACGGTTGACTGGCAAGTGTGTTTCAACTTTTTTGAGTTCGTCCCCGGGGTCAGGAAGAGATAAGAATCATGGGTCGCTGGAAATTTTCGCTGTTGATCTTCCTTGTATCGCTTCCGGTTTGGGCACAGTCGCAGAAGGATCCTCTTACAGACGCAGAGAGCGAAGAGATTCGCGAATACGCGGACCGGCCCCCGGACCGGGTGAAACTCTATCTCAAATACATCGATCAGCGAACGACTGCGATCCATCAAATTGGACACGACGCGAAGGCGTCTGGTCAGGATGACCGGGTGCGTACGCTGATTGAAGAATTCACCCGCCTGGTAGACGAGTTGCAGGATAACCTCGACGTCTACTCAACGACGCATGCGGATATCCGCAAAGTCCTGAAGGAAGTAATTGAAACTAGCGGCAAGTGGCCAACGGTGCTGCAGGAGCCTCCAGCAGACAAGGTGTATGACTTCCCGCGCAAGACTGCGCTCGATGCGGCGGAAAGTATGAATGAGGAAGCGAAGAAAATGCTGGCAGAGCAGGATAAGTATTTCGCTGAACTCAAAGCCAAGGCCAAGGCCAAGGAAAAAGAGGGCCAACCACAGAACTGAGATTCGTATTCCCTGCTGCGCGAAACGCGCTCACACGTTGACCTGCGCGAGCAACAAGTTTTGCACGCGGAAGAGTGTTACGCTCAATCAAGAGTGAACCCAGAGCTTTTCAATCTTTTTGAACGGGAGTATCGCGTGTTGCGGCCGCGTGCTCCGATGCCCCGTATTGATGTTCGCTTCTACCGCTTTACCAGCCTGAACACAACGATTCGCCTGCGCGAAGGAAACATTCGCGTTCACCTTTCCGACCTTCTCGAGGGTGCTCCCGAGCCGGTATTGACGGCTATCGCGCATATCCTGCTGGCAAAACTTTATCGCAAGCCGATTGAGGCTTCGCACGCGGACCGTTACCGGAGATTCACATCGAGTGAAGCGGTGCTCCGCCAGACGGAACTGATCCGGCAATCGCGCGGGCGCAAGAGGATGCTGGGGGCGCAAGGCTCGCACTACCACCTGGAAGAAGTGTTCGAGAGCCTGAACGTGCGGTTCTTTCACGGGCTGCTTGGGCGTCCACTGCTGACATGGAGTGGGAGAACAGCGCGACGTTCACTGGGCCATTACGATTCGGCGCACAACACCATCGTGATCAGCCGCATCTTCGACCGGCCGAACACGCCGCGATATGCCATCGAATACCTGCTGTTTCACGAGATGCTGCATTTGAAACATCCAGTGAAAGTTCGCGGAGGACGACGGTGCGTTCACGGACGAGAATTCCAGGCGGAAGAGCGCCTCTTCCCTCAACTGAAAGAAGCAAAAGAATTCCTGAAGCGGCTTTGATTTCTGGTCAGCTGGACGATTGAGTTTCCGCAGTGGCATTCGCGGGAACTTCGACCAAGCCACGCTGGCGCGACCAGACAATCAGGATCACTCCGCAGAGCACCGATCCCAGGCTGGCTAATTGCGCGTTGCTCATGCCCCATAGAATGCGCGGATTGATACGGATGAATTCAACCAGGAATCGCGCGATGCCGCTCAGGACGAGGTACTCTCCGGTTAGTTGACCAAGCGGCTTGCGGGTTGCGCCGCGACGCCAGAGAATCCATCCAATCAGCAGGCCGGCGATCAATTCATAGAGGGGCGTGGGGTGAACACGATCCGTCGTGGGCACGAGTCCATTGGGGAAGCTAATTCCCCAGGGAAGAGTTGTGGGGATGCCATAATCTCCATCTCCCGAGGTCAGGCATCCGAGCCGCCCCACAGCGTAGCCGACGGCGGCTGCGGGAGCTGCGAAGTCGAGCATGCCGAGCGGAAGAATCTTGTAAACACGACCCTGCCACATGAGTGCGATGATGCCGGCCAGCAGTCCGCCGAACCATGCAAAGCCGGAGCGGTCAAAGAGCAAATCGAAGGGCGTGGCAAAGAAAACATGAGGCGACTCAAGAACATGCCATAGTTTTGCTCCGACGATGCCGGCTACGGTCGATATGGCGACGATGCCGATTGCGTCCGCGGAAACGCCCCAGCGCGCGAAGTTTTTATGCAGCACCCAGCACGCGCATACCGCGGCGAGCCACAGCATAAGGCCAAAGGTTCCAATCGAGAGGGGGCCAATGTGAATGAATGGATACATGATTTATTGACTTCTTGAGTATAGTCCTGCGAGCCGGATTTAGAGATACTGGAGTGAACCATGACAACCAAGAAAGCAGCTCCTTCCAAGACGCCATACGATTTCGAGATTCTTTTCAGTCGCGACGAGATTGAAGAACGCATCCGCGAGATTGCGGAGCAAATCACGAAGGACTATGCAGGCGAGAGCATCGTTTTGATCGGCGTATTGAAGGGGGCAGCGTTATTTCTGGCGGATCTGGCGCGGGCAATCGATGTTGACTGCACTTTCGACTTTGTTGCGGTATCGAGCTACGGCAAAGGCCAGCGGACGAGCGGAGCAGTGAAGCTGATCAAGGATCTGGATAATCCGATTGAAGGCAAAAATATCATCGTGGTTGAGGACATCCTTGATACCGGATTGACCCTCTCATTTCTGCGCAAGTTGTTTCTCCAGCATCATCCGAAAACGCTGCGTATTGCGACGCTGCTGGATAAGCCCTCACGACGCCTGGAAACCATCGACGCTGACTATGTGGGATTCAGCATTCCGAATTTGTTTGTAGTGGGATACGGCATGGATTACGGAGAACGCTTCCGCAACCTGGCGGATATCTGCGTTCTTCCTCCCACACATCCCGAATGAAGAGTAGTATTTCGTTTGTTTTTCGGGCGAAGTTTTGCCCGAAAGAGGAGTTGATCGATGCACAGTAAGACTTTCGAACAGGAGCCGGAGTTGACCTCCGGATTTGATTCGACCGCATTCAGCCGCAATGCCCTTAGTTCCTGGCAAAACCTAGCCGCCATTATCGATCACACGCTGCTCAAACCTGGTGCGACTCGCGATGAAGTTATCGCGATCTGCCGCGAGGCCGCTGAATACCGCTTTGCCTGCGCCATGGTGAATCCGGTGTGGGTGAGCCTTGCACGGTCGGTGTTAGGCGGGAACCGGCATTCCTGTCGGCGTTGTGGTGGGCTTTCCCTTAGGAGCTTCACTCTCGGGTACGAAGCGGGATGAATCCATTGCGCTGGTACGCAATGGCGCGATGGAGCTGGACATGGTGATCTCCGTCGGCATGTTGAAGTCCGGCATGAACACGCTGGTGCAGCAGGATATTCGCGGAGTGGTTGAAGTGGGTCACGAGGCCGGAGCAATTGTGAAGGTGATTCTTGAGACCTGCCTGTTGACGATGGAAGAAAAGATTCGCGGCAGCGAACTCGCCATCGCAGCCGGCGCAGATTTCCTGAAGACCAGCACGGGATTTTCGACTGGCGGCGCAACGGCTGCGGATATCGCGATTCTGCGAGGGGTTGCGGGCGGCCGCAGTGGAGTGAAAGCTTCAGGCGGAATACGCACGCTGGAGGATGTTCGCGCGATGGTGGATGCGGGTGCGAATCGCATTGGAGCCAGCGCGGGTATCAGCATTGTGCGCGAGTTGGGTGCGCCTTAGCGACGACTTACTCGTAGCGCAATGCTTCAATCGGATTGAGATTTGCAGCGCGGATGGCAGGGATCATGCCGCTCACTAAGCCCACGACAATCAGAATGCCGGTGGCAACCATCACAATCGTCGGCGAAATAAGCAGCTGAATATCGGCTGCATCCGCATTCGATGCGATTGCGCTGTAGAAGGTAATTCGGCCGACAGAAAACGAGACCGTATATGCCAGCAGGATTCCACAAATCCCACCGATGCTGGTGATGACGAGAGCTTCAGATAGGAATTGCAGAAGAATATGCCGCTTTCTGGCGCCTAAGGCTTTCTCTACGCCGATCTCCCGCGTGCGTTGCTGCACGGCTACCAGCATGATGTTCATTAGGCCGATGCCGGCAATGCCTAGCGTGAGCGCGCCGATGAAGGTCAACAAAACCTGAAGGCCGATTGCGAGGATGCGGAATTCGCTTAGCTGTTCCATCAGGTTCGCGACATAAATGGCTCGGCGATCGGAGGCGCGGAACTGGTGGGCCTCTGCCAGGGTATTGCGCACGGCTCGTTCCGCGGCCATATGATCGCCGGTGTAGCTGAACCAGATTCCATCAAGATATTTCGTGTCCTTGATGTCGCTCATGGTCGAGAACGGCACATAAAGCTGGCGATTGATGTCGTTATCGCCCTCCTGCATCTTCGTCTTCAACACGCCGATGACCGTGTAGCTGATGCCATTCAATCGAATACGCTCGCCAATGGCGTAAGCGCCGGAGAAGAGCTTTGTCTTCGCCTCAGAACCAATTACTACGACGTGGTTTCGCTGCGACTCGTCCTCATTTGTGTAAAAGCGGCCAGCCTCAAGGTCGAGCACCATGACCTGCTTTGCTTCCGGCCACTCTCCGTTTGCCGACCAGGTGAAGGTGTGCAGTTCATTCTGCACAGTGACGTCTTTTGAAACCATGGGAAAGATATGCTCGAGCCCGGGTACGGCGACTCGGAGACGCTCGAGGTCGTCCATTGTGAATCGGACTTGAACACCGGCCTTTACGCCGCCAGCCTGCTCGCCTGTTCTTCCAGGAAAAACGCCGATGAGACGAGTGCCGAATTGCGCGAAGATGGCTTCGAAGGCACGCGCGAATCCTGCTCCATAGGCCAGGAGCAGCACGACAGTCGCAATGCCCCATGCCATACCGATCATGGTGATCATTGTTCGACGCCGGTTGTAAATCATGGCGTCGTAGGCTTGTCCTAGAATGTCGCGAAACATCTTCTACCTGACCTCATTGAATTTCATTCGCACAACGTTACTCACGCCGCAGCGCTTCCACCGGTTCAAGCATTGCTGCCTTGCGCGCGGGGTAAAGCCCGGCGATGATGCCGCTGAGTGCGAGCGAGCCCATGGCCAAAGCCGCAGACCACGGCACAAGTCGTGGCGGATCGAATCCCTGGAATCCCTCACCCACCGTCTTTTGCAGCAGAGTCATCAGCACAGCCGCACCCACAATGCCGACGAGACCGCTCACACCGGTCAGGAATATTCCTTCAAGAAAGAATTGCGCCAGAATGCTGGTGTTCGTCGCACCGATAGCCTTACGCAGGCCAATCTCGCGAGTCCGTTCGCTTACTGAAACCAGCATGATGTTGATGATTCCAACGGCGCCGAGCGCGAGCGTTACTACGCCCACACCGCCGAGGAAGACATCCATTGCGTCGAAGATTTTGCCGATGATTCTCTCTTCCTTGATGGTGTCCCATTCATCGAACGCCTCAATCAGATTCGGATCGAAGCCGTGGTTCTTGCCGATCACTTGGTGGGCAGCGGCAACAGCGGCGGCGTTCTCCCCTCGAGTCCGAGGCTGAAACTGAATGGAATTCACCGCGTCCGACGGAAGGTTCTCGCCCTTCAGAGGAAACATCTCCAGCATCGTTGTCAGCGGTACATAGACTTTTTGATTATCGAAATCATTGTTCCCGCGGCTGATGTTCTGGACGACTCCAACCACCAGGAAGCGCGCTCCATTCAGCGTGAAAAATTCGCCGATGGGCGGGCGGCCGGGAAAGAGGAGTTGGGCGCTTTTGTATCCCAGTACGGCAACTCTTCGACGATCATCGAGGTCGGACCGGTCAAGGAAGCGGCCATCTTTAATGGGGACAAAGCGTATCTCCGAAAAGTTCGGCTCGACCCCCATCACCTGCCCACCGGCGCTGGCGTATTGGCTAACTTGCTTCAGGTCACTTCGAATAAGGATGGCGGTTGCGTTTCGAATTTCAGGCGATTTGCGCATCTCGGCTTCATCGCGGAGGGTGAGCTTATAAGGCCTCATACCCGAGTGTTGATTCGGGAGTGCCGGGATTGTGCCTCCCCAATCCATAATGAGGTCATTGCCCAGCTTGGAGAGCTGACGCCGCTGGCCGGAGCGGAAGCCCTCGCCCATGCCGATGAGCAGCAGCATGGATCCCACGCCCCACGCGATACCGAACATGGTTAAAAACGAGCGCAGTTTTGACGCCCAGATGGCGCGAAATACCTGACCAAGAGTGTCCCCTAGGCTCTGCATAGTCTGACCTCTTCGTGGTTGATACGTTGGGAACTAATCACCGGTTCCCTGCTTTCAGGGGTACAGGCCGGGCTAAGGCTAACCGTCATCGTGGCAAAGTGGAGGCTTCCTGCCAATCGTCCGTTCGGACCGTCGTGCTTAGCCCTAGTTCCGACCAGAAACCACGCACAGTTTCAATAACATCCGGGCGGGTCGCTGTTGTTTGGACGATTTCAATCGCATCTGGGAAGCCGTTCTCCCCTAACGTCCGGGGATTCAACGAGAAAGCAACGCATTGCGCGGACCGGTAGGTGCAGGAAGCCAGATCGCCAATGCTGAGTGCCAGCGTCGGGGTTCCGAAGATGGCGTGGGGTGGCGCCATGCGATCGAGCAGGCTGAAGATCTCCAGTTTTGACTCGAGTTCGTCCGGCACGCAGTCGATGATGAGATCGGCCTGGCGCACCGCTCCTTCGAGGGTAGTTGCCAACTCAAGATTTCCCGGCGAACGCCCAGGCACTACCGAGTTGCCGTACTGTTCTTGAAGCGCCTCAAGATCGGCTGCGGCCTTCCTGATATTGGAAGGCATCAGGTCCTCCAGCATTGTTTGGAAACCTGCACGCGAAGACAGCCATGCAAGCTTCCTTCCCAATGGGCCGGCACCGATGATTGCCACGGTTTGCAGCTGCTTCACACGGTGCCGCTAGATTTCACGCTCAGCGCTGCCATAACTTTCTCGGCATTTGGATCTGCATTGCGCAGGTATTCAGAAAGACGTGTGCGCTCTTCGGCAGTAAGTGTTGGTGCGAGAGCCAGGATTCTGCGCAGGGTCGTTGTTACGTCGTCTACATAATTCATCAATCGAATTGCTTCGCCGGAAAGTGGCATCTTGCCCCCGAGTAGTTAAATATGTCTGCTGTCATTTTCGGCTGTATATGACATTTCGTAAAGTCGGCGAGCTTGATACCGGTCCAACACGTGTCACCGCCGACTGCCTTTGACTACTCTTTCTGCATCCAACCCATAGAACTGTTGAATTCCAACGACTTGATGCAGCTTCCGCCTTCGCCCTGCGCGTCAGGCAAGGATAGACGAGCCGATGAAAGATTGTATCGACCAGGTAGTGCGGAGCGAGGTTCGCGCCCCCCTGTCCACTTACCGGTTGCAATTGCACGCGGGATTTACCTTTGCCGACACGCAGGCCATTGTGGGCTATCTCACGCGACTTGGAATCGGCGATGTGTACGCGTCGCCTATATTCGAAGCGCGGGTGGGGAGCACACACGGATATGACGTCGCCCGTCATGACCGACTGAATCCTGAGCTTGGTGGAGAAGAAGGCTTCGAGAGCCTCTCCGGCGCGCTCAAAAAGGCGGGCATGGGATTGCTGCTGGATGTGGTGCCAAACCACATGGGCATTGGAAATGACTCGCACTGGTGGGGCGACGTACTGGAGAATGGTCGCTCGTCACGATACGCACGCTATTTCGACATTGACTGGACCCCCCTGAAATCCGACATGCGCGGCAAGCTTCTGCTTCCGATTCTTGGAAAGCAATATGGAGAAGAGTTGGAGAGCAAGCACATTCAGCTCGCTCTCGACAACGGAGTGATTCAGGTTCACTACTTCGATCACAGAATGCCGCTGACGCCGCAGTCGCTTCCGCTGATCTTCAACGGCGATCTCGGGGACGCGAAGATACCCACAGAGTTCCGCCGACCTTCTCAAGGATCTGCAACATATTCCGCCGCATGATACGGAAGATACCGCGCTCGCGGCGCAACGCCGCAACCAGTTGGCGGAGTTGAAGCCTCGCTTGCAAGAAGCTCTTCAAACACCGGAAATTGCTGAGCTCGTTACGAAGCGTCTCGAGAAGATTAACGGAATTGAAAACGATCCTCGGAGTTTTGACCGGCTGCATGCGTTGCTGGAAGCTCAGCCTTACAGGCTGGCGTTTTGGCGAGTATCGGCAGAGGAAATCAACTATCGGCGCTTCTTCGATGTGAACGATCTGGTGGGACTGAGAATGGAAAACCCCGAGGTCTTCGTCGAAACACATTGCCTGATACGAAGGCTGCTGGCGAAACACCAGGTGACGGGGTTGCGCATCGACCATTGCGACGGGATGTTCAACCCGAGACAGTATCTGATCCGGCTTCAGCTGCTCCATGTGGCCAGCCAATGCGCGGGCGAGACTCCCGTTGAGCCAGTGGCTCCGAACGGAATCGAGATTGAAATCCGAGACAGACTGCGCAGCTATGACTGGGTGCGAAGCCGCGGTCCACTTTACGTAGTGGTCGAAAAAATTCTGGAGCCGCATGAATACATGCCGCGAGAGTGGCCCGTGAGCGGCACCAGTGGTTATGACTTCATCTTCCTGGTGAATGAACTTTTTATTCAGCAGAAGAGTGAAGCCGCGTTCAACAAAATCTACACGCAGGCGACCGGGGAAAGGCGTCACCCCGACGAGATTATTTATCAGTCGAAGTTGCAGGTGATGCTGACTTCGCTGGCAAGCGAAGTGTATGTGCTGACCAACCTGCTCAGCAGCCTGGCTGCCGCGGACCGTCGCGCCCGCGACTTTACCGACAACATTCTTGAAACGATTATTCGCGAAACGATTGCCTGCTTTCCGGTGTACCGCACGTATATCGATGATCGCGGACAATATACGGACCGCGATCGCGCGTTCATTACGTATGCGATCAGCCGGGCTAAGAGGCTGAATCCGGGAACGGATGCGTCTGCTTTCGATTTTTTGCGGGAAACGCTTCTGCTGAATGGCTATCGGCCGAATGAAGCGACCGAGGATCTTGCTCTCGAATCGCAACAACTTTACTTCGCTTTGAAATTTCAACAACTGACTGGGTCCGGTAATGGCCAAGGGCGTGGAGGACACCACATTCTATGTCTACAACCGATTTATTTCAGCGAACGAAGTGGGAGGATCGGTCAAGGTTTTCGGAATAGCGCAGCGTGCCTTTCACGCCGGAAACGTGGAGCGGCTTGAAAATTCTCCTGACTCTATGCTCACCACGTCCACTCACGACACGAAGCGAAGTGAAGACGTGCGGGCGCGGTTGAATGTACTTTCCGAAATGCCCACGCAATGGGCGTCGATGGTACGCCGATGGCAGCGCATGAATGCGCGTTACAAGCGGACGCTTGAAGACGGACGAGTGGCGCCGGATGGGAACGAGGAGTACCTGCTCTACCAGACGATCGCGGGAACATGGCCGTGGCAAATGCAGGGTTCGGAAGATCGCAAAAATTATCTGCAGCGAATGCAGCAGTATGCTTCCAAGGCGCTGAGTGAAGCGAAGGTGAACCTGAGCTGGATTAACCCTGATCCTGAGTACGTGAAAGCGGTGCAAGGATTTCTGGAAGATATCCTGATCGCAAGCGGGCGGCGGAAGGAGACGCGGTTCGTCGAGTCGCTCGGCTCCCTGATGCCTCAACTGAAGATCTTCGGAGCTTTGAATTCCCTTTCGCAATTGGTGCTGAAGATCGCATCTCCGGGAGTGCCGGATTTCTATCAGGGCAACGAGCTCTGGGAATTGACGTTGGTTGATCCAGACAACCGCCAACCTGTCGATTACGACATTCGCAATCGACATCTCGAAGCACTGGACAGGATGCTGCAGAGCCACGGTGCAGCCCGTGTGTGCGATGAATTGATGGGCACGATTGCGGATGGACGCATTAAGCTGTGGACGATGTGGAGAGCGCTCGCCCTGCGCAAGAATCACACGCAGGTATTTGAGCGCGGCGAGTATATCGCGTTGCAATCCGGCAAGCCGGACCGGAGCGAAAATGTTGTGGCCTTTGCCCGGCATAGCCGCGAGAGTGGAAAAACAATCATTGCGGTTGTGCCACGATTCGCCTGTTCCATGGGGAACGGCAAGGCGGAGATGCCTCTGCAGGATGCGTGGGGCAAGGCGACCATCGTACTACCGGAAGCCTTGACCGGCCTTTATACCAACGTCTTCACGGATGAACAAGTCGGCACAGGCGAGGGCGGATCCCTGCGCCTGAGCAGTGTATTCTCACGATTTCCCGTGGCACTGCTTGTTAGTGGTGATGCGTAGCAACACCGTGCTCAACGGGTTCCGTCTTAGGAACAAAGTCACGATCAGAGACGTCAGCGATTGCAGCCAGCCGTGAAGCGAGCGCCGCAGTCAGCACATTCTCAGGGCATCGCCATCCCCAGTTTCCATTGGCACGCGACGGCATATTCATGCGTGCTTCCGTCGGTAGCTCGAGAATATCCTGCACGGGAATGAGGCATATATCCGCTACTGACGTGGATGCGGCGAGAATCATCGCCCAGACAATACCATCGGGACCAGGGTCAAGATAAGTGAGAATCGATTTCTTTTCTGTCTCGTCCGTCCGCGAATGCCACCAGCCAAGCGTCGTGTCGTTATCGTGCGTACCGGTGTAGACGACCGTGTTCGCCACGTATTTATGCGGAAGATAGTTGTGCGCAGACTTGTCTCCGAATCCAAATTGAAGGATGCGCATGCCGGGCATTTCAAAATCTTCGCGAAGCTGATCGACCTCGGGAGTGATCAGACCCAGGTCTTCTGCGATGAATGGCAATTCGCCGAGCACCTCACGAAGCTTTGAAAAGAGAGCCGCGCCGGGTGCTTTAATCCATTTGCCGCGAATGGCCGTTTCTTCGTTGGCGGGGATTGCCCAGTAGGCCTCGAAGCCGCGAAAATGATCGAGCCGAATCATGTCGTACAGAGCATGCGCGCGTCGCACACGGCTCACCCACCAGTCGAATCCCCGCTGTTCCAGAACGTCCCATCGATATAGCGGATTTCCCCAGCGCTGACCGGTCTCGCTGAAGTAATCGGGCGGAACTCCTGCAACCCGAAGTGGCACGCCCTCAGCATCCAATTCAAAAATGTCGCGGTTGGTCCATACATCTGCGCTGTCATAGTTCACGAAGATGGCGACATCGCCGATGAATTTGATATCGCGATGGTGACAATATTCGCGAAGCGCATGCCACTGCTCGTCGAACGCGAATTGGATGACCTGGATCTCAGCCATCTCTGGGCCTGATTCTCGGCGTAGTTGCTCGAGAGCCTCCGGATTCCGATGCGCAAATTCCGCCGGCCATGCACTCCAACTATTGGTGTTAAAGCGGCGACGAAGCACAGTGTAAAGAGCGTAGTCGTCGAGCCATGTCGTGATTGTCGCGGCAATACTTTTCGAAACGCTTCCAGCGATTCTTTGGTTTTAGCCGCAGAAAGTTGTGCGCAGCTTCCGCCAGCAGTGGCAGCTTGGTTCGCTCCACTTCGTTAAAATCCACATCGCCCGAACGGCCTGCCATTCCGGCAAGCCGCTCCCCTTCAATCCAACCCCAGTCGGAAAGATGTTCGAGGCTCACAAGCATTGGATTGCCCGCGAACGCAGAAAGAGCCGCGTAGGGAGAGTTGCCATATCCTGTGGGACCGATAGGAAGCACTTGCCATAACCGCTGTTTCGACGCGGCAAGAAAGTCTGCGAAGGCGTAAGCAGCAGGGCCTAGATCCCCGATGCCACCATAGGAGGGCAGAGATGTAATGTGGAGCAAAAGACCAGACGAGCGTTCAAAGGGCATGAGTGTATTGTTCCGCACGAGACACAAAAGGAAAAGGCCCGCGAGTGAGAAAGATTCTCATTCGCGGGCCGTGGTTGCATGTGTGTGCCTGCCGACGCTAGCTGGGGGATCCAGGAAGTGCCGGAGTCTGCGCTTTCTTGTTCAGACGAATCAACCCGTCTTTCTGATACTTGTCCTGCAGGCTGGTGATGAATATCGCGAAGACCTGTTCGCGCCGTTGCTCCAGCAACGCGTCACGGGTCTGTCCGAAATTCGCAGAGATCTGGTCTTCCGTCGGCTCTTCACGCTCGAGAATCTTCGCCACAAAACCAGTACGGCCGGTATTGAAGGCGCTGCTGATCGAGTTTGCCGGCAGCTTGAACAATGCTGGCGCTGAGGAAGCCAGTTGCCCAAGATCCGGAACCTGCGCGTCCAAGCCTACGAGATCGCTGGTCTTGACCACGGCGCCGAACTGCTTCGCCGCTTTTTCGAGATCATTCCCGTTGTGCGCCATCTCGGCCATTGCGTTGGTCTTGGTGGCGAGCATTTGCGGCAGAATCTGATCGCGATAATCTTCGAGCAGCTTGGCTTTGTATTCCTCAAACACGGGAGCGTGAGCAGCCTTTACGTCGAGCACCTGGAAGACACCGAATCCCTCACCAGTTGTTGTGACTTGCGGCGCGCTTTTCGGCTTGGCGGTGAATGCCTGCGCCAACATCTTTGATCCGTCAGCGAGACCGGGAACAACTGCACTCTGCTCGAGGAAGTCCGTGGTTACAGCCTGAAGGTGATGCGCCTGGGCGGTCTTCTCAAGCCCACTCTTCTGCGCTTCGTTGGCTAGCTGCGTCGCATACGTCTGCTGCAACTGAGCCTCCTTCTGACGGGTGAGGGCAGCCTGAATGGAAGGCGTGGCATCTTGAAGCGAACGCACGTGAGCGGTCTGTTTCTCTTCTACCTGCAGAATGTGATAGCCGAATTGAGTCTTGATTAGACCCGAGGTTTGACCGGGCGCGAGCGTAAATGCCGCTTTGTCAAACTCAGGAACCGTGGCACCGCGCTTAAGAAAGCCGAGTTCGCCGCCCTGGTCCTTGCTGCCAGGATCGTCGGAGTTCTTCTTCGCCAACTCAGCGAAGTTCCCGCCGGATTTGACTTCCTTCAGCACTTCTTCGGCCTTCTTGAGCGCGGCAGCGTTTGCGGCTGCATCGCCACCCGGAGGTGTCTTAATCAGGATGTGGCGAACCTTGACCTGCTCAGGAAGTTCAAATTCCTTCTGATGCTGGTTGTAGTACTGCTGAATCTCCGCAGCACTGACCTGCGGAGTACCGCCGGGGATATCGCCTTCACCGATGGCGATGTATTCAACCTTGCGTGTCTCCGGAATCGCATTGGCATACTTCGCCGAGTTCTGCTTAAAGAATGCCTGCAGTTCCGTGTCGCTGGGGTTGATCTGCTTGCGAAGGTCTTCGGCGCTCAGAATCGCGTATTCGAATTTGACCTTGGTTCCCTGCTCGCGATAGGCCGTACGTACATCCGTGTCAGACACCGTCGCGCTGCCCGTGACCAACTCACGGAGACGGTTCACCTGGATTTCCTTCTTCAACTGGGTCTCGAAATCCTGGCGGGAGATTCCAAAGTTGTTTTGAATGAGGGAAGCATACTTGTCGTCGCCAATGTACTGGCCGTTGGGAAAAAGGGCCAATCCAAACTGACCTGTGTGCAGAAACTGGCGAAGATCATCATCCGTGACCGTCAGACCAAGGTGGTTAGCCTCCTGCAACATAATTGCCTGCTGGATGAGCATCTGTCCGGCGCGGGGCATCATATAAGGCAGCAACATATCTGGTAGTCGCTGCTGTTGAAGCTGGCGCGATGCTACCTGCTGTACTTCGACATTGGTGATATCGGTCGAAGGGCCAAGGAACCGGCTAAAGAGTCCCGCGTGACGGACGGTCGCATAGTTATCGGCTGTGCTTGCCGTGTCCTGGAAAATACCCGGAACCAATGTAATGACCATAGTGATTACGGCGAGGCCAATAATTGCTATGAAGATGCCCTTGATGATGCGATTGTCTTTCTGGAGGAAACGAATCATGTCTGTGTGAAAACCTTTGCCAGCGCACGTCTCTGATTCCGAAATTAACGGAGATTTTTACGAGGCTGTAATTTGCGGAGATCTCTCTGCATTGAGATTATAAACCAGCCCGAATCGCTGCGCCTTTCGCTGTTATCCAGGCAAGTTGGACAACCTCTGCCGGGTGCAGGTGCATCGCCTTAAGGGGGAGAATCAGTGACGGATACAGAAGGAAAACCTTAGACTTCACTTCGGAATTGACATACACTCTATTTAACCGAGCGTAGTCACCTATTTGGGGCATTCAGCCGGTTCCAAATCTGTAGTATTTGTAGTAATCAACCCCCAGGTCTCAGTTTGCGACCGGGCCCAGATTTTCGGAATCGTTATTGTTCCTCAGTTTTGGCGGACCGCGCTGGCAATAATGCCCTCTCGGTTCCCCCAAAAATCGACCGTTAGCTCAGCAGTACCTATAGTTTGCACATCGGATACCCCGGGCTGCTATTTGACGAGACTCGAAGGTTCCTCCCCCGGCTTTACCCTGTTGCTATCGTAATATCTAACTTTCGGGCCCTTTAAGAGGGTAAGGACAATTCATAAACCCGCGCAGACGACGTTCGTGCTACTCATGTTCTAATTCAGTACAGCACGTGTAACGAACCGCAAAATCCAACTTTGATGATGGGCGACTAAACATGCGATTTGTTTCTAAAGTGCCAGTGTTCGTACTCCTGCTTCTTTTGACGTTGGGCACGGTCCACAGTTATGGACAGGTCACAGCTGCGGCGCGAGGCGGGGGAAATCAGGCAAATGCTTTCGGCATGTTTACTATTAACAGGCCCGGATTACGGCCAGTCTTTCACCTATGGTGGCACGTTCGGCGCGGACTATCGATTTGGCAATTATAGTTTTGGTCAGCCTGCGATTGCGGCTCGTCTGAGTTTCGTCCCCGGGGGTCTAGTGGGTGAGTACACTTACCTGTTTGGACCGGAATTCCATATGCGCGGCAAACATCTCCGCCCATACGCTGATTTCCATCTCGGGCTCGGCAATATCACCTATGCGAAGGGAAACGGAAGAGAACTACATCCCACCTCCTCCTTATCCAACGACACTTCCGCCCGATCAGCAGTCGGACGCGGATTTGCTTATGAATTTGGCGGCGGAGTCGATTATCGATTAAAGCGCAACTATGGTATCCGCCTCGTGGATTTCCAATACCAGTTCTGGAGTATGGGAACCGGCGATGTGTTCCGTCCTGGAGAAGGTAAACCCCCAATCATCAACGGAACATCAGCTACACTCCTTACCAGATCAGCTTCGGCGCGTATTATCGATTGCACTAGAGAACGAAAAACTCGGCACTTAATCACTCTCCGGGCTCCTTTGTGGTCGGCATGTTTGACTCTCCTGTCCGGTCAAATCAGAGAATACTTTGCCTTGGACCGATCGATTCTCGTACCGAAAATGATAGTCTTAGAGGAATGGAGCTTCGTGTGGCCATGCTCGTTGAGTTCCCCACCGAGTCCACGGCATGAGCCGCGAAGAGTGTCAAGCTGCGAACTCAGTTATTCTGGCGACCCATCGACACCTGCAAAGAAATGGCTATTGCTTGAATTGCATTAGGGCTTCATCTCTGTTTATGGCTCTCGCTCTGTGTTTCACCGGCTCAGGAATGGCACAAGCCCCCGGCACCCAAGATGCACTTCGCAGCAACTTCCCTGCCGCAATCGAACGGTAATAACAGCAACCCTGCCACAGTGCCTGCTCCGCAGCCCTCTGCATTGGTTCAGCTGGATTAGGAGATGGCCCCATCCAGGCGGGCGATACCGTTGATGTGCAGGTGTTCGATGCCCCGGAACTCTCCGTCAGGGCCTTAGTTTCACAGACGGGCGATATCCCCATTCCGCTGCTGAAGTCATTCCATATAGCAGGGATGACAGCTCTCGAAGCCGGAACAGCACTTGCACACGAATTTATGCTTCATGATTTTCTTCGGAATCCGAGCATCCTCGTCACCGTTCAGCAATCCGCCAATGGCATCACTGTCTTGGGAGAAGTGAGATCCCCCGGCATTTATCCCGTCATTGGAAAACATCGCCTGATCGACATTCTTGCCCGCGCTGGCGGTCCAAATGAGAATGCCGCTCATGTCGTCGAGATCACTGGACCAGATCCGAGTGAAACGAAGCGTGTAATCTGGGATCCAACATTTCAAGAGAACCCAGCAATCCACGTGCTTCTAGAACCTGGCCAGTCCGTGCTCGTAGGCAGATGCGGCGTCGTGTACGTGGGCGGAAATCTTAATAAGCCGGGCGCATACCCGCTTTGTGCGTCGCGACACACAACGGTGTCGGAAGCAATTGCCTTATCTGGTGGTGTGAAGCCATCGAGTTCGGCCAGCAAGACCGTTCTTCTAAGAATCGAAAAAGGAACTCGGACTGTCCGCGTTGTCGACGTGGAAGCAATCCTGCGCGGGAAATCACCCGACTTCACTCTGAACAGCGACGACATTGTCTATGTTCCGTCGAGCGCCTTAAAAGCAGGTCTTAAAGTCGATCAGCGCTGCGGCGCTAAATTTTGCCTTAGGAATCGCCTTATACCGAATCCAGTAATAGTACTAGGCATACAGATGCGCGTACTCGCAGATCATCAGTTCGGTAGCGGTCGGGCTCGGAGGGGTTCTCGAGGGCGTCCGAATGCTTTCCGAAGAATGGACAAGCGCAGGCCACCTGGTCGAGATGGTAACACTTGACCCCCCGGGCTTCCCCGACGCACTCGCATTTCCGGTGCCGGTGCATACCCTCGGCCCTTCGCACACGAAGTGGGCTTACTCCTCGGCATTCTATCCTTGGCTTAAGCAGCACCATCATGAATACGATTTCATAATCATTCATGGCCTGTGGCAGTACCAGAGCTTCGCGGCGTGGCGTGCTCTTCATGGAGGATCCACACCGTATGTGGCCTTCACGCATGGCATGCTCGATCCGTACTTTCGCAGGCGATTCCCTTTCAAACATCTGCAGAAAACCCTCGTTTGGCGTTGGAGCGATTACCGGATGCTCCGTGATGCCAAGGCCGTGATGTTTACTTGCGATGAGGAGAGGAAGCTGGCCCGCAACACCTTTGCACCTTATGTGGCGCGCGAGGTTGTGATTGGATATGGTACAGAAAATCGCCGGTACCTCTTCCAATCGCTAAACAGGCCTTTCTTGCCCAATTCCCACTTCTTCAAGGCAAACGGCTTTTGACGTTTGTCGGCCGATTACATCCGAAGAAGGGATGTGACATCCTTATCGAGGCATTCGCTTCGTCGTTGGCGAACGATGCTTCATGGCACTTGGTGATAGCCGGTCCGAACCTTGACGGATGGGAGAAGGAATTACGATCTATTGCCTCAAAACTAAAGATTGAGGATCGGATTACCTGGACGGGAATGCTGCAGAACGAATTAAAGTGGGGCGCCATCGCCGCATCGGAATTGCTGATCCTGCCATCTCACCAGGAAAATTTCGGGGTGGTTGTCGCGGAGGCACTCGCATGCGGAGTTCCAGTTGTGGTTTCCAATCAAGTAAATATCTGGCGAGAAATTGAGGCCGGACAGGCAGGCATAGTTACGGTCGACACTTGCGACGGGATCAAAGACGCTCTCACTCGATGGAATCAACTATCCCCAGCGCAGCAACAGATGATGCGCGATAGATCTGTAGCATTGCTTTGAAAAGAACTTCGATATTCATACCGTGTCATCTCGTTTGATGAAGACGCTCGAAAGCTTTACTGAAGTCACGGACCGGCAGCAATCAGCGGTTTTGCAGAGTTAATCGTAAGACGAATTCCCTCTTCCAAAGTTGTTGTCGCACGCCACCCCAAGGCTTCCATCCGACTCACATCCATCAACTTGCGCGGTGTACCATCAGGCCGCGTTGAATCGAATATCAATGTCCCGTCAAAATCTAAAACCTGGCATACGAGAGTAGCTAACTCTCGGATTGTCAGATCCAGACCTGTTCCAATATTGATCAGGGGTGCTTCTTCTTCGTTCATCATTTTGCCGTATACGTCATCCGCGAGGTTGGCGAGAAAGACGCAAGCCTCCCCCAGGTCCTCGCTGTAAAGCAACTCGCGCCGAGGTGTTCCAGTTCCCCAGACGCTAATGCTTCGCGTCTCCTCGCGCCTTCGCATCAATCACTTTGCGAATCAGTGCGGGAAGCACGTGCGAGGTCTGCAGATCGAAATTATCGCCCGGCCCGTAAAGATTGGTGGGCATCGCAGCAAGATACCGGGTGCCGTACTGACGGTTATACGACCAGCACATTTCTATTCCGGCAATCTTGGCGAGCGCATAGGGGCGATTCGTGGGCTCGAGCGGCCCTGTCAGCAAATATTCTTCTTTCATCGGCTGTGGACATGCCTTTGGATAGATGCAACTCGACCCCAGAAAGAGCAGACGCTTGACGCCGGCTCTGTAACTGGAGTCGATTACATTCGTTTGAATCGAGAGATTTTCACGAATAAAGTCGGCGGGATAGGTATTGTTTGCGAGGATGCCCCCGACCTTGGCCGCGGCCAGAAAAACATAGTCGGGTTTCTCGTTCTCGAAGAAGGTCCTTGACCGCCTGCGGGGTCGGTCAAGTCAAGCTCTGCACGAGTGCGCAAGAGCAGATTTTCATAACCTTGACGATCTAATGCACGGCAGATAGCGGAACCGACAAGGCCACGATGTCCCGCAACATAGATGCGGCTGAGTTTCTCCATGGGCTACGCCTCCGTTAGGATTCGTGCTGCTCGAACGAAGAGAATCCGTGCTTGCGAACCAGAGCGTCGCGCTGCGCGGAATTCAAATCTTCCTCCACCATCTCTTTTACAAGGGTGCGGAAATTTGTTTTTGGCGTCCATCCCAATTCCCTGCGGGCCTTCGATGCGTCTCCGAGTAAAGTCGCGACCTCTGCCGGGCGGAAATATCTCGGATCCACGGCAACAATGATTGCACCGTGCTCGTCCCGGGCGGTCTCTTCCACTCCGGCGCCCTCCCAGTGGAGATGAATACCGAGAAACTCGCCGGCAAGCGAAACGAAATCGCGCACGCTATATTGCTCGCCGGTTGCGATAACGTAGTCGCGCGGCTTCTTTCTGCTGCAGCATCATCCACTGCATTTCGACGTAGTCGCGCGCATGTCCCCAATCGCGCAACGAATCAAGGTTGCCAAGGTAGAGTCGCTGCTGCAGTCCGACCTTGATCCGCGCCAAAGCGCGTGTAATCTTTCGGGTGACGAATGTTTCTCCGCGCATCGGCGACTCATGATTGAACAGGATTCCGTTGCAGGCGTACATCCCGTACGACTCGCGATAATTCACGGTAATCCAGTAGGCATAAAGCTTCGCGACTCCATAAGGGGATCGCGGATAAAAGGGCGTCGTCTCTTTCTGCGGCGTCTCCTGCACGAGCCCAAACATTTCAGAAGTCGATGCCTGGTAGAACCGCGTAGAGTCTCCCAGTTTGAGAATGCGCATTGCCTCGAGCAGGCGTAGCGTTCCGAGCGCGTCCGAGTTCGCGGTATATTCAGGCTCCTCGAAAGAGACTTTTACGTGGCTTTGTGCGGCGAGATTATAGATCTCATCCGGCTGAACTTTTTCGACGGTATGAATCAGGCTGGAGGAATCCGTCATATCGCCGTAGTGAAGAAAAAGCTTCTTCGACTCCTCGTGAGGATCTGCGTAGAGATGGTCAATGCGGTTTGTGTTCAGCAAAGAAGTTCGGCGTTTGATTCCATGAACTTCATAGCCCTTTTGCAGAAGGAATTCCGCGAGATACGCGCCGTCCTGACCTGTGATTCCAGTTATTAAAGCCTTCTTCAAGCTGCCTTACTCCTCACCAAGTTCATTCCTGCCGCTGCAGTCATTGTCTCATTGACGATGCACATCACCGCTATGAAGCTTGCATCGGACTATCCCGCAACCTCATTGTAGATCCCAGCTAGCGCTTGCCCGTATTTGTCCCATGTGTAATTACGACTGATCTCATCTGCTGCGTTTCTGCCTAGCCCTTCCCTCAGTGTTTTATCGCCCACCAGCCGAATGATGCTTGAAACCAGAGCGTCAACATCACCTACAGGCACATAGACGACCGAATGCTCATCTTTGAGTGGCAGTCCGCAATGGGTGGTTGTAATTACAGGCAAGCCTGCCGCTGCGGCTTCCATTGCCGATCGAGAAGAGCCCTCGATGAGCGTCGGAAATACAAAGAGGTCCGCTGATGCGAGTGAAGGCCGCAATTCCTCCGGTAAAACGAACCCTTTGGACGTGAAGAACGCACGATCTTCATCGCGGAGGACAACTTTTCCATTGGACATACCGCCTATCAGTTCCAGGCGAATATCCATGCCTTGAGCACGTAACTTTCGGAGCGCCTCAAAGAGAATGCGCGCCCCTTTCCGCAAGTCAAGATTTCCAGTAAAGATGAGCTTGACTGGACCCTGAATTTCATAGTCTTTCTTCAGGTGGAAGAAGCTCTCACGCACCCCCAGGTAAGCTACGCGGATTCGATCCGCAGGGTAGCCGTACTTGAGAAAGGTGTCTTTTACAAAATCGGAATTCACCAATAGGCAGTCGGCCTGATCGCAATCCTTGAGCACTACCGTCCAAAGAGCATCACCAGCCTGGATCTCACTGACCATTCCAAAGTGCGAATACTCTGCGCTCAGGGTATCTTCCATGAACTGCGGATGAGCGATCGAATGATCGGTTATAACCTTGAGGCCGTTCCTGCGTGCCGTGGAGATTGCTCCACCTTGGCCTGCTCCGCTGCGAACCTGAAAAATTTCCGCATCATGCAGGAATTTCTTTGAAGCAGCGCCAAAAGCCTTGAATCCGAAGGCAGACATTTTGTCCTGGGGAATGAGATGAGCCCTGGTCAGGCTACCGATTGCAACCA
The DNA here is from genome assembly GCA_963797255.1 of uncultured Acidobacteriaceae bacterium. GTDB lineage: Bacteria > Acidobacteriota > Terriglobia > Terriglobales > Acidobacteriaceae > JANXZS01. The sequence continues at coordinate 14,554 of CAWCOV010000022.1, read as the reverse complement.
CGGAAAAATCAGCGATTGCCATTGATCGAAAGCGCATTCTCTCGCTTTCAACTCTTCTGGCAGCCAAACGCTTTCCGAGATTGCTTTCCCCCAATAAACGTCCGAGTGAGTCTGCAAATCGCTCCTGGCTGGGTCCCGGAGCCCATCCAGTAATAAACTCAACATCAACGCCGGCAGAGGAAGCAGCTTTTGCTGTCTCGTGAAAATGCAGCTTACCTGGACCTGTCGAAATAATCACTTTCACGAATTGTTTATCTCCATAAAATAACGGCCCTCATTTTCCAGTACCACCCTTGCAGCAAAAATTTATAGCCGTGTAGCTCAAGGACTGGAGTCTGTTAAACGCTAGGACGTAGAACGCGGCTTCGATTCGCGAGGTTTGATCGGACGGCATGGATTGCCGGCACACACCATGCGTGGAGGCAGATCTTTCGTCACGACTGAACAGGCGCCCACCACCGACGCATCGCCGATGGTCACTCCGGGTCCGACAAAAACACCGGAAGCCACCCAAACGCCGATTCCAATTGTGATCGGCTTTGAGTACAGGGGGAAAGAACTGTCCTTGTAGTCATGTGTTGCGGAACAGAGATAAGTCTTCTGCGAGACAACGGAATGAGCACCAATCTCAATCCGCGCCAGATTGTAAATCTCCACTGAGTCCCCTACCTGGGCATAGTCGCCCATCACCAGGTTCCATGGCTCCCACACTCTTACGCCACAGTTCACGCGGCAGCCTTGACCGATTTTTGCGCCGAAAAGACGCAACAGCATGATGCGAAATCCCGTCAGTGCGCGTGGAGTCACTGCCCAGAAAGGAACCTGGCAGCATGCCCAAAGACCGCGTTTCACCAGGTAGCCGAACGGACGCGGATGGCGGTAACTCTTGATATCGATCGTTGGTGTTGCCGGCTGCAATGCCCCGTCCGCCATAATCCTCGTCCCCTGCGCTGCGTCTGTTGATGGTAACGGAGTGGAAGGATAAGCCTCAAGGGTGGAGGACTGCCCATTGTCCAGCGAAACCTGCTTCATAATGAGGTGCACGCCCCTTTGTTGCTTCCTGGCTGTTTCAGGAGAGGAAGGCTTGCAGCCCTTGTTCCCATCTCCATGCCGTCGAAACGATATCTTCAAGGTCGAATCGGGGGCTCCAACCAAGTACTTTTTTTGCCGTCGAAGGGTCTGCATACAGGATTGGAGGATCACCCGGCCTCGCCTCGACAAACTCATGTGGAGCCGGCTTGCCAGTCACCATTTTCACCATGTCGAGAAGTTGCTTGATCGAGGTTCCGTTCCCGGTTCCAAGGTTGGCTCGCAGGGAGCTTCCTCCCGCGGCCAGATACTCCACCGCCTTCACGTGCGCGGTACCCAAATCTGAAACGTGAATGAAATCACGTATACAGGTGCCATCGGGTGTATCGAGTTTCTCGCCGAAAACCTTCAATGGAGGCATCGTCCCGAGACGTGCCTTCAGAGCCAGCGGTATCAGGTGCGTCTCCGGCTCGTGATATTCGCCGATTGTTCCGTCGGGATGAGCACCTGCGGCATTGAAGTAGCGCAACGCCGCATATCTCAGCCCGTGGGAGACGCTGTAAGCCGCAAGGGCATGCTCAAAGAAAAGCTTGGACGCGCCGTAAGGATTGATAGGCATCTGCGGAGAATTCTCTGCGATCGGCAATTCGCTGGGTACACCGTACGTCGCACACGTGGAAGAAAAGACGAAATTTCTGACGTCACTGGCGAGTACAGCGTCCATACAACTTCAATCCCGACTCAACGTTGTTGCGGAAATATTTCCGCGGATTTTGGACCGATTCACCCACATAGGCCGAGGCTGCGAAGTGAATGACGGCTTCCATCCCCTTGAGGCAAGTGGAAACCTTCTCCGTATCGCAGATATCGCCTTCGATCAACTCAAAGCCTTGCGACAGTTTGCGACAGCCGGTCGATAGATTGTCGTAGATAACAGGTTCATGTCCAGCCGCCGCAAGTTCTCTTACAGCGTGGGAGCCCACATATCCACTGCCGCCAGTAACCAGAATTCGCATTCAATCTCCTATCCCATCGTTCCGCCATAAGCAACAAACACTGGCGCTTGTTCAGGAATGTATGGGATGTGATCTATTCTAAGCAGATGATTTCGATTCTAATCCTTACCCTGAACGAAGAGCAGAATCTTCCTGCGTGTCTGAAAACTGTTGCATGGAGCGACGATATTCACGTCCTCGACTCCTATAGCTCAGACAGTACAGTGGAGATCGCAGAGCAATTTGGGGCAAAGATGTGGTATCGGAAGTTCGACAGTTTCTCTCAGCATCAGAATTGGGCCCTTGAAAACATCTCTTTCAAACACCCGTGGGTATTCTATTTTGACGCCGACGAGAGGGTCACAAAGGAGCTCGCCGATTCCATGCAAGCCGCAGTCCTGGCTCCCGGAAACAATGTAGCGTTTCGCGTACAACGTCGGGATTTCTACCTCAACACATGGTTGAAGCATGTTCAGCTCACCTCCTACTACGATCGCCTTTTTCGACCGGAAAAAATGAGATATGAGCGCCTCGGCCACTGTGTTTCCAAGCCCGATGGGCCCGTAGGCAGCGTCAACGGCTACCTGGATCACTATCCTTTCAGCAAAGGGATTGCGGATTGGATTGGCAAACACAATTTCTACAGCGATCAAGAAGCGCAGCAGATCGTTGCAAATCGCTCCGCCGCTGATGTAGGCAGAGGATTCCCGTCACTCCTGAAGGGTGCAGTAGCCGCTAAGAGTACTCACGAACGAAGGCGAATCCTAAAAGAGATGTATTACCGGATGCCAGCCAGGCCATTGATCAAGTTTCTATATATGTATGTTGGTAAACTGGGATTCATGGACGGAAGGGCGGGCTTCTCTTACTCGATGCTGATTGCCTTCTACGAATACTGGATCGTCCTCAAAGCTGAGGAACTGAAGGATCGTCAGAACGCCTCCTGAATTTGGCTTTCGACCGTGGGCGCGCAGGGAGCACGAGACGAAAAACACGGCAAGATACAAATACCGCCCCACTCCGATCAATTCTGCGTTTCTATGCCTCGATAACCACCTTCCTCCAACATGAGCCGAATCTGAATGCCTCTTTGATCATTTTGAATGATCAGCTTTTGCGGATAACATTGAAGTTCCACGCGTTTTAGGCGTTACCACGGAGAGTCAGGGGAATGAAATTCAGCATTGTGACGCTTGCCTTCAAACAGCGTAAGTATTTAGAGGAGGCGATCGATTCAGTTCTCAACCAGGATTACCCTGACATTGAATATATTGTGATCGAGCCAGGATCGAACGACGGAAGCCGCGAAGTGATCGAGGGGTATGGAGACCGCATTGCGCAAAAAATATTCGAGCCAGATGAGGGTGCAGCAGATGGGCTTAACAAGGGATTTGCCCATGCTACGGGTGAGGTTTTTGCATTTCTGAACGCCGATGACTTGCTGCTTCCAAATGCCATCAGGAAAGTTGCAGACTATCTCGAACGAAATCCCGAATGCGATCTTGTGATGGGCAACGGATTTATTTCTGATGCCGCCGGAGTTCCCGTCCGACACGTGAAAGCGACCGGATTTTCTGTTCCACGCTATCTCTACGGCGGAAGCACCTGGATGCAGCAATCAACATTTTTTCGTCGGAGCGCATTCGAATCTGTGGGCGGATTCAATTTGCAGAATCGCTCCTGCTGGGACGGCGAGTTATTCGTGAACATGGTAGCCAAAGGCGCCAAGGTAGGCTTTCTGAACAGCGATCTGGCCGTCTTCCGGGTCCACGGCGCTTCCATCACTGGGTCACGGCGAGCGGAGCAGTTGTATTTTGAGGATTCTGAGCGTATTTTCCGCCAGTTGAAAGGGCGAGAACGCGTCAAAAGCGATGGATTGCGTAGTTTCTACTACAAGAGCACACGATTCGTATCCGATCCTGTCGAGTTGCTATACAGCCTCCGATATAGATTCGGGGGGAGACCCCAGTGAGGGTTGCCGTCCTTTGGACTTCCCTGTCCGGATACATGAATGCCTGTCTGAAAGAACTGGCAAGTCGCCCGGGAGTGGACCTCTTTGTCGGCCATTCAAGGATCGATAGCGACGCACCCTACGACGAAGAACTCTTTGGCTGGATGAAGCGCCGACTCACTTGGCGAGATGAGGGCGACTTTGAGAGACTGCAGGCTGCTCTGATCGAGTTCGATCCTGAAGTTGTGGTTGTCGCCGGTTGGCATGTTCCCCTGTATCGCCGCATCATGAAGTCTCTTGACGGCCGCTGTGCGCGGCTGATGACTATGGATAACCGCTGGACCGGATCATTGCGACAGCGGCTCGGAGCTTTGGTTTCCTCTCATCACGTTCTTCCGTTGGCAGATGCGGCCTGGGTCCCCGGTCACCACCAGTTCAACTTCGCGCGGAAAATAGGCTTCCCCGTACGAGCGGATCGTTCATGGTTCTCTCTCTTGCGAGCACTTAGCCTTTTCCACGCTTTACGAGGAACGAATCCGGAGTCAATCGTCCGCTGCCTCACGCCTTTATTTTTATCGGTCGAGTGGTAGCAAAGCAAAGGTATTGAGTCGATGGCGTTGGCTTATGAGAAATACCACGCAAAAGTCGAAAACCCCTGGCCTCTTATCGTTTGCGGAGTCGGCCCTCTGGAATCGCTACTGATCAACAAGCCCGGAATCGAAGTGAAAGGCTTTGTTCAACCTTCGGACCTCCAAAAGCTGATGCGGAATGCTGGGTTGCCTTCTTTTGCCAAGCATCGCCGAGCCTTGGGCTCTTGTGGTGAATGAAGCGACTGCCGCCGGCCTTATCGTAGTGGCTACTGATACCGTGGGAGCTGTTCCTCACCTCGTCCAGGCCTATCACAATGGATTCATCGTCAAAAGCGGTGACGCGGCTGGTCTCGCAGATGTCATGACCAAAGTGAGCAGCCTTAGTTCAACCAGACTGGAGGGTATGTCTCGAGCAAGCCACGAACTCTCAAGACAGTACACTCCCGCTCGCTGGGCGGATACGCTCCTGAACTTTGCTACTGACTTCAAGATTGGTCATCTATAGCGCCAACCCCTATAATGAGTTATGCGGACAAGAAAGAAAATTCTGCGGACGAGGTCTTTTTGAGATCGCATTTTGCCTTCTGCTGCCTGGTGGCCGGACGAGAGTTCAAGAGGCGGAGACGCATCGACAGCGGCCGCATCTGTTCTCCTCTTCCAAATCGTAACCGCTTTATTTCTAATGTAATCGGACCTCTTTCAGCAGAATGAACCAATACCCTGAACAGAACTACATCGGCGAGACAGAGGGCCCTGCTGGCTTTTCACCCAATGCGCAGTGGCTGCCCTCCTCTTCGGAGGGCGAGACGTCGATTGACAGTATCTTGCGAATCGCTAGAAGGTATTTCTGGCTTGTCGGAATCTGTATTCTGTTGGGGATCGCATACGCCTCCTACAAAAATGCGCGAAGTGTTCCTATTTATCAGGCCACTGCGAGCGTCCAGCTGACTCAGGACAGTGCAAACCAATTCAGGTTAGATGGTGGTGCGATGTCGGGGGAGATAGATTCCATCCGCTTGGATACTGAGATCAGCATCTTGCGAAGCCAGTCCCTTGCACTTGAGACGATTCAGTCTTTAAAGTTGGACAAAAATGACGAGTTCGTTCCGCACCCACCGGGTCGAGCATGGGATCTGTCCAATTCCCGAGATCGTCATGCCTTAACGTCGGTATTTATTGGCTCACTTGGTGCCGTCAGAGCTGGCCACACCAACATTTTGTACATTTCCTATTCTTCCCCAAATCCGACGCTCGCGGCGCAAATTTGCAATAAACACATCGAGAATTATGTCGAGCATAATTTCAAGGATAACTACACGACAACGGAACAAGTCTCGAAGTGGCTCCAGGCACAACTGGGAGAATTGCGCCGTCGCCTTGAGTCGAGCCAGGAACGCATGCTGGTTTTGCAGAACCAGATCGGTATCGTCGGGATCGATCAAACGCAAAGTATCGCTCTTACTCGGCTGGAAGGTCTGAATACAGATTTGACCAAGGTTGAATCTGAGCGAATGACGCAGGAAGCTCGCCTAATTGCGATGAAGAGTTCTTCGCCTGAGGTTCTGGCTACGCTCAGCAATGACCCGGTCATCGTTCAACTGCGAACGAAAAGGGCAGCCCTGAATGATGAGTACGTCACGATGATGTCTAAGTATGGGGGGGCGAACCCCAGGGTCGTGAACCTGCGGGCCGAAATCACGGGACTGGACGAAGCGATACGAGTGGAAGAAATGACGGTCATCAGACGGGCCGAGAAAGAAGTAGAGTCTTCTTATCAGCAATGAAGCTCAACTCAAGTCTGAATTAGACGCCGAGAAGCAACGCGCCTACAGCACAAATTCTAAAATCGTCGAATATTCTCTCGCAAAAAGGGAGTATGAATCGAACCGCACGCTCTATGATCAGTTGGAGCAGCGGCTTCAGGAGGCCGGTATTATCGCCGGCCTGCATTCAACCAGTATTCGCATGATCGACACTGCTGATCCTCCAGACTACCCAAGTAGCCCCAGAAAGACCTTCAATCTCACACTTGGATTCCTCGCTGGACTTCTGGTTGGAATTTTTCTCTCTTTCATCATTCACATTCTCGACACGAACATTAAGTCCGTTGCCGACGTCGAAGAGAAGCTAAACCTGCCATTGCTTGGGGTAATTCCTTCCGTCGAAAGCGCGGATGTTATGCCGGATGCATTCATCCGGCGGGCTACATCGAGTGTCGAAGCGGGTTGGTCTCAAATTGCCGAGTCTTATCGCTCACTGAGGACAGGATTGCTGCTCTCGCGTGCAGGCGCTCCTCCGAAAGTATTACTTGTCTCCAGTTCGAAACCGGCAGAAGGCAAGACATCGGTTTCTACCCTGTCTTCAATTACTTTTGCGCTGAGTGGGGCGCGCGTGCTATTGATCGATGCCGACCTGCGACGACCGACAGTGCACCTCCGTTTCAAGATCCCGAATCGCGAAGGACTCTCTTCGATTCTGACGGGAGTTGCTAAATTTGAGGACGTACGCTATCAGCATCCCAAGTTGCCTACGCTGCACGTCCTTCCCTCAGGACCCATCGCTCCCATGCCGTCTGAATTACTCGGCTCACCGGAAATGGGAGCTTTCGTAGCTACTCTGCGACCTATGTATGACATTGTCATTATCGATACGCCACCTGTGCTCACAGTTACAGACGCGTTGGTACTTGGTCCCGTTCAGCGATGGGGTGGCGATGGTCCTGAGATATGGCGAAGCAACCACCAAAGTGGCGGCGCGCAGTCGTGATCTGCTTTTGCGTTCGGGAGCTAATTTGCTCGGAGCCATCTTGAATGCTGTCGACTATAAGTCGCCAGACTACGCGGAATACTATGGGCGGTCCTATAAGGACTACTATGCCTCACGGAACAATGAGTAGGAGCCGCGGCGACGATTCCGGCTCTTGCTACTTAGTCTTCAGCCGTAAAGTGTCTCGAAGAGATCGAATTCAAATGCAAAACCCAGCTTGGAGCTACTCCAGAAATCCGCGAACCCGCAATGGGTCGGCCTTCAGCGTGGGGAGGCGGTCGCGACGCGCTTCGTTGAAAGTTCGGACTCTGGACGCGATCAGCTTTCATAATTCCGTCTCTCTTCTTTTTCGATTTCTCATTTGTGGGTCGACTCTGCGGCGGCGAATTCATAGTCATTATTCTGATTATCCCCTTCGTCATTACCTCATGGAAAAAGGTCATTTGGCGCGGCTACAACAAGCCACTTCTGACGATTGATGGGGCTTTGGCTGCTTTTCCAGATCGTCAGCGACTTCTACAACCATAGCCGTCTAGAGAGTGCGCTCAAAGGCGAAGCGTTGATCGCGGTCTTCATGATTGAATTTCATGGTTCTGACCGTACTCATTTACGGAAATCAACGACGCATTGTCTATTTCGCCTTGGGCAGCCATCGTAGGCAAGACGATTGGAACCTACATTTTTGGCTTTGCGAACGCGGACTGGAAATTTGATTATTCTGCGTTCATCGTCCCGGCCGGGTTCCTTTTGGCTTGTTATATCGATTCAAAGAGGACGTTATTGGGCGGGGCAAGTTGTAGCCGTTGTTCTCTCCGCTATCAGCATCTCGCAGGCTGCACGTTCGATGGCACTAATCACGCTGATGGCAGGAGCGATCGCGATGCCACTTTTCGTTCAACGAACGGCGCCAGCCCCTCACCTTCGGAATTTCTCACCAAATGTCCCGGTTGCAGCACCTGCTAAATTCAACCCCAAGCTTCTTATCGTCCTGGTCTTTGTTTTGATCGCTGGCTTTGCCATCAGCAAAGCCTACAGTTATTTCGCATCCACCGGTGCGTAATGGGAGACGAAGCGCAACAGAAGTACGAAACGCAGTCCCGGGGTAAATTAGGACTCCTCGTGGGCGGCCGCCCGGAAACCATGGTCTCCTGGCGAGCGGTGATGGATGCTCCGCATCCTGGGTCATGGGTCTTGGGCGGAAGATCCCAAATACGGGGAGATGCTCATGGATCTGGAACAGGAGACTGGCTACCAAGAGGAAGGTGGGGCCGCTAAGGTCGAATCTTTTCTAATACCCACTCATTCCCACCTTATGTCTGCATGGGTCTATGCGGGCATCTTTGGCGCAGCATTTTGGTTTTACGTTCTTTATCTTGTCCTGCGAACAATCTCATGGCTCGTGACTCTACCGCCCACCATTGATGTCTTACTATTCGTATCTTATGGCCGTTGCTTTGTGGGATATTTTGTTCTCTCCTTTTGGCCTGGACCGTCGTCTTGTGGTCTCGTTTCTTCTTGTCGTCATCTGTACCCTTCTGGAGAGCACTGAAAAGAAAGCATCAGACCCCCCGCGTAAGCTCAATAGAACATTCGGTCCTCCCACTCGGAGGCCTACTGAGAGCCTTCAGCCCTGCTAATACGCGCCCGGTCAACAGTACATTCAGTCCCTTTAGGAAATAAATAGCCAAATATCTGTAGCGGATTCATACGAATGATTGTTTCGAAAGAACGAAATTACTATCGGAGCGATATCGACGGTCTAAGATCGATCGCGGTTGTGTCCGTGATTCTTTTCCATGCGCGACTTTTTTGTCCGGGTGGTTTCGTTGGTGTCGACGTTTTCTTTGTGATCTCGGGCTACCTTATTACCAAAATTATTGAGCGGGATCTGGAGCTTCATCAATTTTCGGTCATGAAGTTTTATCAGAGGCGAATCCGACGAATCTTTCCGGCACTCTTCGTAATGTTCCTTGTCTCAGCTTGCGTCGGTGATTTTTTCTTCCGCCAATTGAATTGCAGGATTTTGGTAAGTCTCTGATAGCCGCTGCGGCTTTTTGTTCGAATGTTTTGTTCTATCGCCAATTGGGATACTTTGATACATCCTCCCACCTTAAGCCCTTGCTCCATACTTGGACTCTTTCGGTTGAAGAGCAGTTCTATATTTTTTGGCCCCTGGTGCTCGCGGCACTCTCAGATTCTTAACGCCGAAATGGAAAATTCCAACGGTGTTGTTCACTCTGCTTGTTTCCTGCTGTTAAGCTCCTACTGGCTGCAGCACCTGCCGAATGCCGCATTCTATCTCCTACCTTCTCGAGCTTGGGAACTTGCGGTTGGAGCCGTGTTCTCTATTGACCGGTAACGGATTTGTTGCGGAAACTGCCCCGCAGGACTCGCGGACTTGCTTCGCTTCTTGGTCTCGCTATGCTGGCGCTGTCGATCACCTTCTACGATACGGTTACTCCTTTTCCCGGTGTCGCTGCGCTTTTGCCGTGCCTTGGAGCCGCATTTATTATCGCTGCCGGCGAAGGTGGGGCATCTCATTGGAGGAAGAGTTCTTTCCCTGGAGGCCCTTTGTTTTGGTTGGGTTAATCTCTTATTCACTGTATTTGTGGCATTGGCCCATCTTGGTCTTTGGAGGGGTATTTGCGAATAGAGATTTGTATATTGGGGAACGTATTGGTCTCGTTGTTTTGACTTTTATGTTGTCTTGGCTGTCCTGGCGATTCGTGGAGAGTCCGTTCCGCAACCCCCGAGTGATACGCTGGCAGAGCCGCACATGGGTTCTAGGTGGACTTACAACATCGACTGCATTCCTGTCGCTCGGCGCACTTCTTTTCTTCAGCGATGGGCTTCCGCAAAGGGCACCGAACGTCGCGCGCTGGGTAGCCGGGGAAGATCAGGAATACCGCACGGCCCTCGTCGACTCACCATGCCTAGTCCAGCGAGAATCCCTCCCTCGCTTGGAAACTTGCCTTATTGGCGCGACTAACCCGACACGAACCTATCGCGTGGTCTTGTGGGGAGATTCGAATGCCGCGCAATTTGCAGCAGCTCTGAACGAGATAGGAAAGCGTTCGAAGATTACTATCCGGCAGATATCTAAAGCCAATTGCCCACCAGTTCCAGGGATCAGCTTTTTCATGCGATGGATGGATGATAAATGTCCAGTATTTAATGACGACGCATTGAAAACGATTCTTTCAGACCGACAGGTAAGCGTTGTTGTTCTCGCAGCACGCTGGAGTTCCTTGGCGGAAGGGAGTATGGCATTTCCCCTGGGGGGCAAGCGCGCTAGTCCCAGTGTCTCCCGTCAACTATTCATCGCCAGCCTAAGGCGGCTCTTGAATACCCTTACTGATAGCGGCCACAAAGTGATTCTAATCGGCCAAGTGCCGAGCGGCAGTTTAAATCCAATCACCTGTGAGGCCCGCGCACGATTCAATCATTGGAGGGACGACAATTGCCGATCCACACCCGCCGCTCTTTCAGCAGGTACAGAATCAAGCGTGAGCAGTGCCCTCTCTGCTGCGGCGGCTGAGAACCCTGATGTGTTGCTCATTCACCCTTTCAACATCCTATGTGAGGACGGTACCTGCAAAACATTTTCTAAGGGCCGGCCCCTCTACTGGGATAGCACACACCTTTCGTTTGCAGGAACTCAACTACTCGAAACCAGTATCGAAAACGGCCTTACGAATTCACTAAAAACTCCCTGACAGCATAGCTGCGGCACACTAATAGATCCAGTAGCCATTGCCTCCGCCGACGTCTTTGCCTTCTCGTCCAGACCGAGACGTTTATCACGAATGGATAGGGGTTGTTAGCCAAAGGCTGGAACATAGTGGAATTCCCGAAGGTGAACGGTCTGTATGAGGAAATCAAGAAGGGTCCCACCTGCGGACTTCAAGAAGGCTGCTCCAGCCGTAGGGAGAAATAGGACAGCCTCGAGCAGCATGGCTACGATGAAAGCCGGGTAAATGCAAAAAATACGCTTCTTGAAATATGTGTACATCGTTCCTGAACGCTCGAAGCTCGCCGTGATCAAGAACCCGCTGATCATAAAAAAGGAATCCACCGCAATGTGCCTACCTTCGGCTTGGCCGCCCGTTAACACCAGGATAGGGTCTGCCAACTGGTTGCCTATACCCAAGGCGTAGCTGTGAGAAAGAATCACAAGGACCGCAAGGAACAATCGAAGAAAATCGAAGTTGTTGCCCCGCGTATTAAACGGCGTATTCATAAGGTTCAGAATAACAGGGTTCAAGATGATGATTGTCGCCATGCTAACCTCTTCTAATCAGGATGACTGGGCAGATGACGTCGCTTAGACGAAGATTGATTGCGGGATTTGGCGCTGGCACGTTCAGCCGCATAATGACGACGCTGATCCAGATAGTCGGCGTTCCGATTTTCCTGCTGCATTGGGGCACCGCCCTTTACGGGGAGTGGTTATTGCTTAACACCATCCCCGCCTACTTTGCGCTCAGCGATATCGGATTTGGAAGCGTTGCGGGCAATGAGATGACTATGCTCGTTGCCGCCGGCAAGAAGGATGAAGCGCTCAATGTTTTCCAGAGCGTGTGGGTATTGACCACAGCAATGTCTTCGGCCGTGGGACTCTTGTTACTTGCAGGAATCTGGATGATTCCCCTTGATCGGTGGATACACGTTCGAATACTTACCATCCATCAGGTTCGCTTGATCGTGCTACTGCTAGGTTTGTCTGTTCTGGCAAGTATGCAAGAAACCCTTTTTCAAGGAGCTTTTCGCTGCGTCGGTAAATTTCCGTTTGGAACCTTCGCAAAAAGCCTGCTCAGTCTTGGCAGCTTTACTGCAAGCACTATTGCCGTTCTTTTGGGAGGGAGGCCAACTCAGGTTGCGCTCGTCTATTTAATCGCCAATGGAATTGGCACCTTCATTTTGTGGAATCTCTTAAAGAGAAACATCCCGTGGATTGAATTCGGAGTACAACACGCAAGCTGGGCCGTTATACGCCGACTTGCCTCTCCGGCTATCTCCTTCATGAGCTTTCCCATTGGAAATGCCATCACTCTCCAAGGCATTCTCGTCGTCATTGGTGCTGTGCTTGGTCCCGCGGCAGTGGTCGTTTTTAGCACGGCGAGAACCATCGCAAGAAGCGCCAACCAGGTTATGCAACTCATCAACACATCTGTATGGCCGGAGATCTCTGCAGCATTTGGCACACAAAATCTGAGGCTGGCGAGAAAGCTGCACGCAACGGCTTGTCAGATTTCAATTTTGGCTTGCCTGTCTATCGCTATTGGTGCGGCACTATTCGGCAATGTCCTCTGGAGGACCTGGACGATCGGTAAGGTTGCCACTGATCCCATTCTTTTGGACATCATGCTCATCCAACTTCTCATCTCGGCCTTGTGGTACACGAGTTCCGTAATACATATGTCGATCAATAAGCATCAGGGTCTGGCGAGAATTACCTTGGCAACAGCGTGCCTCTCTCTCGTTATTGCCTGGTTTCTGATGAGGATTCCTTCCATTGGCCTGCGCGGTGCCGCCGCAGCAATGGTTGTGACAGACGCTCTGACAACATTTTATGTTTTAAAGAGAAGCCTTCGGTTGCTGGAAGAACTTCCGTCTGACTTTTTGAGGAGCATGCTCAAATTTCCAAAACTTGGCAATCTGCATTGGAGAGCCTGACCTTGTTATTCACGTCAAGTATCAAAAATTAACTTCAATACACCTTTAGTTTTCATCCTCCCAACAACTCACATCCGCAGCGGTGATGAAAGCATTGGGGGCGTTATACTCAAGCTGGATAGAGCAGAACAGATCTTCAACATTCGTTGTAAGAAAGCAACGGACTCTGGAGTGCCCTTGGAAGATTCGGTCACATGGACGGTCGTAATCACCACTCGCAATAGAGCGGCGATGCTGAAAAGAGCCATCGAAAGCAGCCTGGCTCAGCCCAATTTGAGCGGGATTGTAGTCGTCGACGAGGGATCAACTGACGATACCCCGAACGTCATTAAGCATTTTCCAACCGTCAAGTACATTCGAAATGAAACCCCAGTAGGCCATTCCGCCGCGGTCAATTTAGGAGTGAAGCAGGCGTCGAGTTCCTGGATCAAACCGCTGGACGATGACGATTATTTACTTCCGAATTGCCTGGACACTCTGACCAAGCTGGTCGATCAGGCAACGAATCTCGGCTATTCTCCGGCACTCGTCAGCGCCTACGCGCACAACGTTGATGAAAGTGGGAAAATAATCGGCGGCACGAGAAGTTTTCCTGGAGAGGACAGCATTGTCCTGCGTAGTCCTGACCTTCTGCGCATGATGCTTTCTGGATCAGGCGTTGCTGGGGTGCCCAGACCAAGTCGGCTATCATCGACACTCGTTTCTGCGGTGTGGGGGGTGGAACGAGAATCGTCCTTTTACTGATCCCTTCGGAGACGACGTTGAGCCACTTATCAGGCTTGCCAGTGTCGGAGATGCAGTCATTGGAAAAACGCCCGTAGCCTGCCGTACCCTATGGTCGCAAAACAGCAGGTACTCAAGTTCTGAAAAGCAGAAGCTTGAGATCATCATCTATCTCAAGCGTCTGATCCAGGCCGAGATCGATTCCACGCCGCTCGAACAGACGAAGTGCCCGCCCGTTATCGAAGCATATCTTGCGCTTCATTTCTCGCTCGTCGCCTTGAAACAGCGCGATCTGGGAAGCGCCGTGGGGCTAGCTCTGAGAGGACTTCGCCGTCCCTTTGCTGCCCGGTATCTGATTCGACGAGTTCGTCTAACTGACGCGTTAGTGCGCCTGAATCGGCTGCCGAAGATCGCCTAACTTGTGAAGTGGAATAACTTACGGAAGGGTGGATGCCTTCGGCGCATCGTACACCTTCGCCGGGACATAGCAGAATTTTGATTTCAATTTCAGAAATCGAATCTCCCAAATGTGATAACTCAGAACAGATATTCCGGTGAACAGTGCCAGCATTGCAATCGTATAAATCAAGTCCGCGAGAACTCTCGGGTGGATTCTTTCCCGGAACCAAGGTATCCAACTGGAGCAAACTGGGTTGGGCAGAAAATGCCAAAGGTAAAGACCATAGCTGTAGCGCCCGAAAAAGCGCAGGATTTGATTCTTCCCAACTCGATTGACGGGAGTACCTGGTACTAATCCCAGCGCCAAAAGAGATAGACAGATACCCGCCAGCAATGAATAGCCAATCGTACACATCGGTACTGAG
>CAWCOV010000021.1:0-396387 GCA_963797255.1 uncultured Acidobacteriaceae bacterium | reverse complement strand
GCCTGCCGCGCCGTCTCCTGAAACGTGTCGAAGTCGGTAAATCCATCCGCACTCCCGAAATTGAACAGCCCCTCTTTAGGCTCGTGCAACATCCACGGCATGTAAGTCGCGATGCGATTGAGCCCGCTTCGCGAAACAAATCCATCCTCCGCCGCCAGTCTTTTTTGGGCACGCGGAAATAATGAAACTCGCCGGAGTAGAGATAGAACGGACGCCCCTCGACCCGATAACAAACTCTGTCGAAAGTGATGGGAGGCATGTCCTTCCGGCTTTTACTTGTTTTGCTCGTCTCTAAGCCGGCCGCTGACAAAACTCTCGGCTCTATCGCGGCACGAATCCCGAGCGAAGCCAGCAACTGATTGAAACTTCGCCTGTCCAATATGCGCGGTCCCGGCGTGTCTTCATTTTTCATCGATCATCCTTATTCGTGAGAAATCCTCAGCGGTACAGGACAGCGACCCGCGCATGGAATCTTCCGGCGGAACCTATACTCCGTGTCGGCGATTGGTCTTTATCGTGAACCGATCATTCTACGACCGAAAAATTGATAGATGAAAAGAAAGCGGGTCGCATCTACCCGCCTCAAATTGCCTTCGTCGCGCAAGGGCCACTTTCATTTCGCCTCTCCAACGAACTCTCGGAAATGGACGTACACTGTCTGGTAATCCTCCGGAGACAAATGTGATCAGCAGACGCGGTTTTGCCGGAGGCCTTCTCGCCGGAGCAGTTGGCCGGTTTAGACCCACCCTCTTGCGGGCAGCAGAGAAGAACGAATCAGTTGGAGCCGGCTGCGCCCTCACTTCCGCAGAATGGCAACAGCATTTGCCGGGCATTTGGAAGGCGCGACTCGGTACGCCCGAGCAATCAACCCCCATCGCTTGCGCACCATCCCACCATTGCAGGACGGACTCGCGTCCATGCCTGCCGTCAGTTCGCCTCCGTTGTCCGCCGTGCAGGGATGCTCCTCTGAGCGCGGATTCGAAATCACGCTGCCACTTGCCGCTGGCGAACTGATCTACGGATTTGGATTGCAGATGTACCCCGTCATGCAACGCGGCTCAAAGAATACGTTGCGGGTCGATGCCGATCCGAAAGGTGATGCGGGCGATGCTCACGCGCCGGTGCCCTTCTATGTGACGACACATGGCTACGGAGTGTTGATTGATACTGCTCGCTACGCCAGTTTCTATAGCGGCTCCACTCATCTCCACAAAGATCGAAAGGCGCAGGAAGCGCCGCCCGCATACGCGGAGGCGCCTCCGCTCGCGCGCTTCGCCGAACCAGCAACTATGCGCATCGAGATCCCTCACGCCAAAGGTGTGGACATCTATCTGTTCGCCGGCCCGGCCATGCTTCAGGCCGTTGAGCGCTACAACTTGTTCGCTGGTGGCGGAGTCAATCCGCCCGAGTGGGGATTGGGCTTTTGGTATCGCGCCTATCTCAACTCCAACTCCGATCAACTTCTCGCGCAGCGCAAGAATTTCGCGATCGCAAAATTCCCTGCGATGTTCTCGGCCTCGAGCCCGGTTGGCAAACGCATGCTTACGCCTGCTCTTTTATTTGGGACCCCGGGTTCCCGAAGCCGGCAACGACGGTCAACAGCCTGAAGAAGATGGACTACCAGCTCAATCTGTGGGAGCACGCTTACACCCACTCCACCGCGCCAAACTACCGCCAGCTCGAGCCTGTTTCTGGGGACTATGAGACGTTTGATGGATTGGTGCCCGACTTCAATCTTCCTCAGGCGCGCCGCATCTTTGGCGACCATCAGTCGCACGCTTTTCTCGATATCGGCATTTCCGGTTTCAAGCTTGACGAGTGCGACAGTTCCGATTTCACCGGCGGATGGGCCTTCCCCGAATTCAGCCGCTTTCCTTCGGGCGTTGACGGCGAGCAAATGCATTCCGTCTTCGGGCTTCGCTATCAGGACGCGATTCTCGAAGCCTTCAATCGCGCTGGCCGTCCAACCTATGGCCTGGTGCGCTCGAGCGGCGCGCTCGCCGCGCCATATCCCTTCGTGCTCTACAGCGATCTCTACGATCACCGCGTGTTCATCCGCGCCCTCATCAACTCCGGCTTCACTGGCCTGCTATTTTGTCCGGAGGTCCGCGATGCAGAGAGTGCGGAAGACCTCATCCGCCGCATGCAGAGTGTTGTCTTCTGTCCTCTGGCGATGATCAATGGCTGGTACGTGCAGAATCCTCCGTGGAAGCAGATCCACGCATCATGGGATACCTTCCACGAACGCGAAAAGAATCCCGGCAAGTTCGATGAAGGATGGGAGAAGGTCGAAGCGCAGTGCCGCGACATTCTCGGCTGGCGCATGCAACTGGTTCCCTACCTTCGTGCCGCCTTCGCAGAATACGCATCGAACGGCACGCCGCCGTTTCGCGCTCCAATTTTGGATTGGCCCGACGACGCAAGCCTCGCTCTGCTGGAAGACGAATATATGGTCGGCGACCGCATGCTGGTAGCACCCGTATTCGCGAAACAAACCAGCCGCGACATCGTTCTGCCGCGCGGGGCATGGTGCGACTACTGGACGGGCGAAGCCGTGGAAGGCGGACGCAAATTCACCGTGCAAACCACTCTCGATCGCATACCCGTTTACTTGAAGTCAGGTTCCATCTTGCCCGTCGCCGAGATTGGACCATCCAGCAATTCCCCCGAGTCACGACGCCTCACCGTCCGAGTCTACGGCGACGGTTCCATTCCCTTTTCTCTACACGAGAAGGGCAAAGCGCCGATGGAAATCTCATGGAACGACGCAACCGGCAAAGGCAGCTTTCAAAGCGGATCGCCGACTGGCCGACCGTACACAATCGCTGGATGGAAGAAAATGAGTTCCTGAGCAAAGCCTTGTCTCGTGCCGCTCTGCACTGGAATGGATTTCAATCTTTGCTACAAAAAAGCTGGTGGGCATTTCGCCCACCAGCTTTTCCGTTCTGCGTATTAATTCGTCGGAGTAAAGGCCCAGTTGGTTACCTGCTGAACCGCCATTTGTCCACCCGTGCTGCCAGTGAATCCAACATACGCTGTGCTCGCGCCAACAATGCTGGGTATGTTCACTGTCCAGCTATGCGAATAGGTGGCGTTCGTGGTCTTGTCCTTAATCGTCATACTGAGCGTCGTTCCGTTGTACGTCATGGTGACGGCAAGAAGGTGGCCGCTCGCCAGGTTTACGCCAGAGCTGGTCATATCAAGAGCCGGCAGCCTTGGCATTGCCGCGTTGGTGTAGAGACCTGTTGAGTCGTGTCCAGAACCCACCGTGGTCCAGAGATCAAATTTCACGGCAATACTCTTTTTGATATTCGGAGCGGTGGTTGGACCGTAGGAGTAACCCAATGCGCTGCCATACGGGCCAAGAGCCTTTTTGCCGAGAGCATCGTTCTCGATCACAAAGGTCATTCCGTTTGCAGCACCCTTATTAAGTTGCAAGGTAAAGGTTGTGCTGAATTTTCCAATCGCAACGGGAGTGCCGAAGAAGGCGCTGCTCGCTTGATAGGTCGTGCTTGTATCCGTCAACTGGAGCATGCCGTTGACGAACTTCGCCTTTCCGTTGATCTGCATTCCGACTCCGGTGCCGAACCCACCGCCATAATTGATCGGAGGAGCCCCTGTCGAGATGGTGTAAACGGCTTTGCCCACAGCTGATGCCGTGTGACTCGGCGCAATGGCTATCGCCTGCAGTGTCTGGCTGGTGCTCACAGTGATTGGAGTGCTATAGACCGCGGAACCTGTCGTCGGCAGGCTTCCATTCGTCGTGTAATAGATCACTGCTGCCGTAGTCGAGTCCGAAATAGTGACGTGCTGGGTTGTGGTATACGTGCCCCCGGCAGGAGTAAACACCGGAGTCGCCGTAGCCGTTGCAGTGCCTGAGATGCTGACCGTGATCGCCGGCGACACCGACGAGGCGAAATTGCTGTCACCGTTATATGTCGCTTGGAGCGTGTCCGTGCCAGCAGGCAAAGTTGTGGTGGTAAACGTCGCAACACCTGCCGCAAGCGTCGCACTTCCAAATGCTGTTCCGTTCACTTTGATCCCAACAGTCCCCGAAGGCACTGCCGTTCCGGAAGTGGCGATTACGGATATCGGGAAGCTGACGGACGCTCCCAGACTAAACACGCTTGCAGGGGCTGACAGGCTGATTGCGGACTGTATCAATGGAGCTAGCACCGTCCTTGCCTGAGCCGTCGACGCGGACAAACCGTAAGTCGTGTCGCCGTTATAGACCGCCATCAATGAATTCTGTCCGCTAGGCAGTTTGAAGCTTCCGCTCGCCGCACCGATCCCATCGACCGCCGCCGTCCCCAGCACAACGCCGTTCGACATAAATGTTACTTGCCCGGTTGGCATCGGGGTTGCGGTCGTGGTCGACTTGAGCAGCACGGGTGATCCGGTCCGCAGCGTACCACTAGGCACCGTCAACGTGGTCTGGCTCGCTTTCTTTCCGTTCAGCTGACCGTCAAGATAAGCGACCCGAAGCTGTAGCCAGTTCGTTAGATACGCAACCTCGGCATCGTAGGTACCCGGCGCCTGGATATTCGGCCAGACGCGCACGCCCAACATCGGCCAACGTGCAAAGTTATTGGCTTGAGATTGCTGCAAACCAGCACCTTGGGATTTGATCGACGCGATCCATTTATCAAACACCCCGTCGGCCTTAAGAGCGTTCCACTGCTTCACAAGATCCGCTTTGAAACCTGGATCCTTGAGCCACTGCACATACCAGATTGCCTGCGTCTGCATCCATGGAGCGGTCGGATTAGAGATCACGTGGTAGTTCACATTGCCCGCACTGATATCGAAATCCCAGATCGGCCCCATGTAAAGGTACTGATTCGTTTTGTCTTTATAGAAGTAATCACTGCTGAAGAAGTTCCCGCCATCCACGTTCCCCATCACATCATTGGCGATGTAAAAGTTGATCGCGGCTGCCTCATCAAAGTATTTACGCCAGCCAGTCGCCGGGTCAGTGAAGGTTGTAGAGAAGAGAGCGGTCTCTGCTTCGTTGACGTAGTTGCTGATGTACGTGGTCTGCTCCGGCACGTTTGGATCCGGACTATAGTCCGGGTCGTCTAGTCCAATCGGCACCCCTTTTGGGGTCTTCCAGGTGAAGACCTGGTCCGCACGATCATCAATCACCGCGACAAACCCGCCGGTAACGTCCGTGACATCCGTCGGCGCAAGCTTCTTGATGTTCACGCGGTGAGTGTCAATTTTTATTTTTTCAATAAGTTGATAATTGCCTTGGTACGCGCCGTTTAGATACACCTCAACGAAAACGGAGTGCGGTGCCCATGGCATTGTGGTTGCAGTACCGCTGGGAGATGGCGCCACGGTACCATCCGTCGCTTTTTCGCTCAGATAGTTCCCGCCAACAGGAATCGCATTCGCAAGCGCGTCCGCGGCCCAGTTTCGCAGGAGAGACTTGTCGTCGTAGTTTGCCAGCAGTACGTAGCTCTTGCTTTTATCGCAAATAGACGCGCCCGTGCTGGTGACGTAAGGACAAGTTAGGCCGAGCACAGATAGAAGGTCGAGGCTTGTCGTGAGTTTGATGTTGTACGGCTTCTTCGGCATCAACATCGTGGTGTTGCCGCGAAGACGAAATGTTCCAGTGTTGTCGGGATTGGTCGCACTCGGCAAGTAGGCAGTTCCGTCCGGAGCGGTAATCGTAATCGTGCCCGGAACTTCAGTTACCTTGTCGAGGAGAGGCACGCCCCCGGTGTCGATCTTCACGATCGGCAGGTTCATCTTCGATGGAGCAAACGATGGATTCGTCAGAGAAACCACCAAAGTAATCGTCGTGGTCTGCTGCACCGTTCCTACTGCACCTGCCACAGTTACAGTATTCGACTTGCTGTTGGGATTGGCAGGGCCGCTGGCCGGAAATGCCTCCTGGTCCGCATTTAACGCGGCGTTCAGAAAGACCGTTCCACTGCCGCCTGCGGTCAATGTCAAGGGAGTGAAAGTAATACCGGAGGGAAGACCCCTGAAAGTAATGTTGATTGGTCCCGTATAAGAACTGCTGCCCACGGAGACAGTGAGTGCGACATGCTGGTCTCCGGGATGAAGCGTTAGAGATTTAGGCGATGCTGTCAAGGTGAAGGATTGAGCAAATCCCAACACAGACATTGAGAGCAAAAGAATGGCGCACAGCGTTAGTCGCCACGCAAAATATGAATGCTTTTTCATGAATTACTCCTGAGTTATCGCGTTCGAACTACTACTCGCGAAAATCACTCAGTCGTGGAGGACTTGATGGGACGGGGGAATGCATACCCTGATCCGCGACGTGCAGCACGATAGGGGCCGATCTTTCGTACCTCGATCGTCGGCAACACTCTGGCACACACGTTATTGAAAAGACAGCAAAATTTAGTACTCAACTCATTGGTAACTGGGAAAGGAATATCCCGGTTACCAATGGATGAAACCAGCTACTGTGTGCGTTCCTGACGATCGCGGCACCGCTTGTTTGCTCCTCAATAGCTCCTTGATTACGCGTGCCAGAAGGATGCGGCACCGCGAAGCTTGACGTCGAAAGCGCGAAGACAGGCCTCGAATGACACATCCTTTTGTCAGAAACGAACCTTCTTTCATCGCCAAAATGAACGAGAATTCATTCAATTGAGATCTTCAGCCTTCACGTTACCGCGAAGAAAATAAGGAGCCCACCGTCGTCAACAGGCAGTTTTGAGATAGCGTAGTAGTAACTAGTAGTTGACTTCGGAGGTACTAATGAAATTAGTGGTGGCGGCAGCTCTGCTGTCCGTTCTCCCATGGTCATTTGCTCAGGCCCAGTCCACCCAGGAAACGGTTTTTCTCATCGTCATTGAAAATCACAATTGGCTCGGAACTGGCGGCATCGCCGGAAGCCCCGACGCTCCCTACATCAACAAAACTCTCCGCCCGATTGCCGCAGTTGCCAATAACTACTTCAACCCATCCGGGAACCACCCCAGCCTTCCCAACTATCTATGGATGGAAGCAGGACAGAACTTCGGAATCCACGACGATGGGCTGCCCTCACAGAATCATCAGGGCACTCACGCGCATTTAAGCGAACTCCTGCAGAACGCGGGAATTTCCTGGCGGGCCTATGAGGAGTCCACCAGCGGTACAGTTTGCCCGCTCTGGCCGCAAGGGTCGAAAGATTCAAGCGGCACCCAGCTATACCAACCCAAGCATTTCCCGCAGGTCTACTTCGATGACATGACGCAGAACAGGAATTCCAAATCTACGTACTGCATCCAACATGCGAGGCCTCTCACTCAACTTTCCACTGACATCTCGAAGAACACCCTCGCACGCTATAACTTCATCACGCCCAATATGTGCCACAG
This sequence comes from uncultured Acidobacteriaceae bacterium, assembly GCA_963797255.1. GTDB lineage: Bacteria > Acidobacteriota > Terriglobia > Terriglobales > Acidobacteriaceae > JANXZS01. The sequence continues at coordinate 389,041 of CAWCOV010000021.1, read as the reverse complement.
CGGCCACGATCCTTGCGGTGGAAGTGAGATCGCACACATCGACAGTTGGTTGAAGGCCACATTGCCTCTCATCTTCAACTCCACGCAGTACAAGGGTGGACACGTCCGCATCTTTATCGTCGCCGACGAAGCGAGCAACGGCGACGGACCAATCCCTTTCATCGCGCTCGGTCATGGAGTCAAGAAGGGTTACACCAACGAGATCCGGTACACGCACAGCTCCCTGCTCCGGACACTAGAAGAAATCTTCAACGTGCGACCATTTCTGGGCGGCGCCTACCGGTCGAACGACCTGAGGGATCTGTTTACCATTTACCCCTAGATTCCGCCGGAGGCGTCTGCTGCAACGCAGCCGGATCGCTTATGGGTGCTCTGCGATCCGGCCACGCCTCATTGTTGAACACGCTGGATGCAAATGAAGGTCGGGCGTGCGTGCGCCGCAAGGCTTGAATCTCCCCAATCCATTCTCTCGCAGTTACATTCCTGTTGACGGACTGAAACTTAACTGCGAGTCTTGGAAACGTTTCGCGACTCACGCCATACGAGGAGATCCATGAAGAAAGTAATTCTGGCAATGGTTGTAAGCGCTCTGTTTGCCCCTGCCGGATTGTCGGCCGCAACTCCCGACGTCGCAGCACCCATCCGTCAGTTCATTGACGGCTTTAACACCGGCGACCTCAAGTCCGCCTTCGCCGCCTATTCCAAAGGAGACATCTCCATCATTGATGAGTTCGCCCCATACCGCTGGCTTGGTCCCAACGCTGCTCATGGCTGGGCAGATGACTTTCAGAAGATGGCAGATGCGGAAGGGTCAACCGACGGAAAAGTCTCATACGGCAAGCCCAGGAGAACCGAGATCAAGGGAGATACGGCGTACGTAATCATTCCCACGGTCTACACGTACAAGCTGAAAGGACAGCCGATGGTCGAAGAAGGACAGATGACCTTCGCCCTTCGTTCCGAAGGGGGTGCATGGAAGATCGGCGCATGGACCTGGAGCGGAGTCAAGCCACATTCCCCAAAGCCCAAGGAACCAGCACAATAATCTCGACCAACTCATCGGGGGCAGCGGCGCCAAAACATCAGCGTCCTGTCCCCGAATTCTATTTCGAGTATTTCCGAACGAAGAATGATATTGGCAGCCCGATAATCAGCATGTGAATCAGCAGGCCCTGAATAACATCACGCCGTGCTAACGGGGCACGGGAGTGCAACGCCGAGAGTGGCAGCACGATCAAGGTCATCACCAGGTAAAGGCCAATTCCGAAAAACAATCCGCTTACTACAAAGTTCGTCGTCATAAACTCGAGCTTCCGGCTGGCTGCATAAAATACCGCCGCCGCCGAGATAGCGATGAAGAAATGCAGCAGAATGCCCAGCACGTAGATCCCCGAACCTCCGTTTGCAATCACACCTCTCCCCAGCAGACCGGCAGCAATCACACGAGGAACTCCGCGCCCATAAAAATAGAAAGCGGATGTCAGGTCGAGAATGCCGGCCACGGTTCCACCGACAAGGATCGATTGAAGTGCCCGGTTCTTCAGACCGGACGATGAGGAGGAGAAATTCATGATGTCCTCACAATGGAAGATTGTTCGATCTTGCCGGCCGTCGATCTTGAGGCTGCGAAGCCTCCACGACCAAATTGTCCTATGAGCCTACACCATCTTCTCCGTTAACAGACCGTTCCTACTCAGAGCGAAGCAAGCGACTTGTCCATCAAAATCGGTCCCCCATATTCGGCGATGCAAGCGAAAACCGCCTGCCCGTTAAACCGATGTTCGGCGTAGGAGCGATGCACGCGCGAAGCAAATCCCAGCTTGCGAAAGATATGCTGCGACACCTTGTTCGTGGCCTCCGCAACCGCCACCCGGTATCCACGACGTGCACCATTCTCAAGACAAGCTTTTACCAGCTGCTGACCCACTCCATGTCGCGTCACTTGATCGGAGACGCCTAGTAGAAATAGATGGAGCGACTCTCCGAGAACCGGCTCTTTGCCAGCACGATATTCCGTAACCACCTCGCCCAGTAGATCCATAACCGGATCAAATTTCTTATCCAGCCTGCTCAACTCCTCCGGAGCAGGTGAGGCAGCATCCTCCGTCAGCAGTACGCCAACAATCTGTCCTGTATCCGAGCGCCGAGCGACGTACGTCAACCCCTCGGCAGCCACCTTCGGACAAAGCGGACGGACGAAACTCTCGAAGTCGGAAGCAGTCACCCCAACCGCAAAGGCTAGCGGATCGTAACGGCTGAATGCGTCAGCCAACACCCTCGTCATGGCCTCCGCATCCGATGCGACGTAAGGCCCGTATTCAATGGGAACGGGGTTGGCGAATCTACCATGGGTCGTCCTTCCTTGTGCTTCAACACCCGCTCACACCTCGTTCACCGATACTCTACTACGAGCTTGTACCCGCCCGCTTCACCACCTTGTTTTCAAAGTAGGAGTTATTCGCCATATGGCAGGCCGCGGCAGCGTGCTGACCGAAGACCACATCTTCCACTACAGGTTGACGGCTGTTCACGGCATTGAAGAAGTTGATGAGATGAGGATGAAGATCATCCCAGCTTGGCCCATGCCATACCATACTCTCCATCAGCACATGCTCCGCTAGAAAGGGATCGTGCTCAGCGTGCCACTGCTTCTCCACTTCTGCATGCAGAGTTTTTGGAAAGCCATTGAGCCCGTAATCGGGCGAAGCATCCACTCCAAGCTGTGGCGTCAGAAAAACTGAGCTACTCGAAACCTCGATCACCCCTCGCGAACCGAGTATTCGCGTAATCTCTGGTGTCTCCGTGCCAAGCGTCAGTCGCACGGACACCGGCACATGCCCATACAGAAATGTAGTCGTCTGCACATCCGGCATATTGCGGCCATCCTTCCACCGGTAAATGCCCCCGATGCTGTACGCCTGATCAGGAACCGCGTTAATTCCGGTTATGCATTGCATCCCACTCAGCAGGTGCACCATTAAATCGCCGGCCATCCCGGTGCCGTACTCATGAAAGCAGCGCCAGCGCGTAAATGCGACGGCATCAAACGGCTTCTTTGTCGCAGTGCCCTGCCACGTCTCCCAGTCGAGCGTCGTGGTTGAGAGGTCCGGCAATATTGGATACTCCCACGCTCCTCCCGGTGAGTTGCGGCCAAGTTGCAGCTCCACTTGCAGCAAATCCCCAATGGCACCGGCATCGAAGAGCGACTTCGCCTTGAGAAAGAGCGGCGACGAGACGCGCTGCGAGCCCACTTGCACAAAGTTCTTGCTTCCCTGCACCGCCCGCACCATCGCCTCGCCATCCGCAATGCTGTGCGACATCGGCTTCTCGCAATAAACATCCTTGCCCGCCGCGATCGCGTCCACGGTGATTTGTTTATGCCAGTGGTCGGGCACAGCCACAATGACAGCCTGAATATTCTTGTCATCCAGAATCTCTTGGTATCGTCGTGTGGTGCGAACGTCCGGGCCGGCAATCTCCTGTGCAAGCGTGTGCCGGCCGTCGTAGAGATCGCATGCTGCCACACATTGGCACTGTGGCAGAGTGACCGCGGCACGAAGTAGCGACGAACCCTGGATGCCAACACCGATCGACGCAAATCGAACACGGTCGCCGGCTGGTTGCGCTGTCGCGGTTTGTTCGGCTGCCAGGGTGAAGTGGCGGCCGGGAATCATGGAGGTTAAAGCTGCACCGGTACCGGCCTGAAGAAAATTTCTACGGGAAAATGGGGACACGCCTTCTCCTCAATCAAGAACGTCCCTCAATATAGTGGAACTCAACGCATTCTGAGAAGCGGCGCACGTTGCCTGGGATGCATGCGCACAATTGGCTCGCCTCTACTTGTCTTTCCCTGGCTTGGAAAGATAGTAGCCGCGACGCGCCTGAACCTGTGTGCCTGCTCGATCCACTTTCACTTTCAAACTGTGGTAGCCGCTACCCAGCTTCGCATTTTCGAGCGAAAGTTCCAGCACATAAAGGGTCTCCGGAGTCTGAGTCAACCCCGCAAATCCTGCATCGAGATCATTGCTGCTGCGGAAGAATGTGCCGCCGGTCCCGTCCGTGAGTCCCAGCATTACGCTGTCGTTTCGCGTCATCGAACTCCGTCGCAGCTCCGTCATGTCTGTCAGAGACTTTCCTGACCTTCCCCGCGTGTCGTCACTGGCTTTCAAATCCGTAAGGTATACTCCGCGCGCATCCAGAGCGCTAATCCTTACGTTCGATTGTGCCGCAAGCTCAACGATGCGCGATTCCGCTGCGAATGCCTCCGGCGTAATTGTCAGGAAACCCGGCGATACCAGTATTAGCGTGCGCTGACCCGGCAGATCCGTCATCCTGCTCACAAACTCCGCGATTGCCGCAAAGGTCACATGCACGTCTTGTTGCCCCGCCGTCACCAACCGCCTCGCGGCCAATGTCGCCAGTTCCTCAGCAATGTCAGGCTTTGTAGGATTGCAAATCAGGACCTGCATGATTGCGTCCTGCAGAGCCGTAGGGTCGTGCTTGTTCTCGATAAGGTCGGCCTGGTAGTAGTCGATGTTAGGACAGTCGGCACTCTCGATCGGTAGAGCGCCGCTGGCCGCAGACCCATAATCGCGCCCTGCAACTTCGAACGATCTCGCGTCAATCCGCTATTCGTCTTTCCAGAGGTTGACACAACACCTGCCATATCGGAATCGGCCAATGCCCCTTCCAAAGCCTTCACGCTTGCCTTTTGCACGTAAGGCAGTTGATCAAGGCTCAGGTGCATGTCGTCGAAAAGAAAAACTGTGATCCGCTTCGGCAGGGCCGACAACTGCGAGGCAGCGCTTCCAGGTACCGCCACCTGGTCAACCGCAGTCGCTTTGCTCGTCACCACCGCATCCCGCGTCTCAACTGTGAATCCAGAGACGGCCCGAACCTTGCCGTTATCGAAGACCTGAAAGTCCTCCCTCTTCAGGTCATTGATAGCCTTTCCCTGTTTGTCGCGGACCAGAACCGGCACCAGCACCCGGTTGACATTCACCACGAATCTCGGCGGCACAGACTGCGACTCTGGAGTCTGTTCAGCAACGGCGTTTGCGCAGGCGGCGAGCGCCATGCAGCATAACATCATCGTCAGGCACAACCGAAGGGTCGCACTCATGCCAGGCTCACCGCAGACGCAGGCGTGCCTTTTACCCATCGATTTTCGCCCAACGAACACCTCGTGTAGATTGAAACACTAGTCTTGTTCACGTTTCACAAACCATTGCCTACGCGTCCATTTCTCGGTGGGACAATCGAGTTGGATGGCCGCAAGCGAGGGCTTGCACTCATATGGATTTCATGAGGCTCCTCAAATCGCTCGAAGAAGCACTCTACGAGATCGTCACCTGGCTCCTGTTCTATCCGCTCACGATGTGGCGCTCCATCTTCCATCCCCAGGCCATGATGCGCTACGCCGACGCTGAACTCTTCGACGCGACAGAGGAGCAGTACACTGACACGCTCAGCCCACCGATATTCCTGTTGCTCACGCTGCTGATCGCACATCTTATTGAGAATCACGTCACCCGGATGTCTACGACCATGCTGCCCTCCTTCATGGCCGAAGATAAGAACCTGCTCGCGTTTCGGGCAATCATATTCAGCATCTTCCCCTTGTTCATCTCGCTCAAGTTCCTCCATCATCGCAAGATTGCGGTCGATAGAAGAACCCTCAAGCCGCCGTTCTACAGCCAGTGCTATGCCGCGGCCCCGTTCGCATTCGCCGTCGACATGGCCATCGTCATCGGCAGGCTTCACAGCCCCGCAATGACGGTGACGGCATGGGTCCTCTTCGTAGTTGCGCTCACCTGGTACCTCGCTGTTGAAGCCCGATGGTTTCAGGTAGCACTCAACATGTCTCTTGGACGAGCCATCTGGACTGCAGTTTTTGTAACTGCGCAAGTTATGTTGCTGGTGCTGCTCATCCTTCTTGTCATTGCATTCGCGATCATTAAGAAAGCCTGAAAACCATCGAGTAATAGATTGCGGAAAATCGCCGTGTCCTCCCGATCTCAAATAATTTTGGAGTTAACCAATGTTAAGAAGAGAATTCTTCGCTCTCGCAGGCGTAGGGTTGAAAACGGAAGCCTTCTGTCGAATGTTCCCTCAACCATCAAAATATTTTCTGGATTCCCTCATGCCGAACACCAATTCCGGTTTTGCCCCAATCGGCCGCCTGCAACTTTATTACGAGGTCCATGGTGAGGGTCAGCCTATCGTTCTTCTCCACGGCGGCGTTTCCGCCAGTGAGGCCTTCGGTCCGAACCTTGAGGCCTTGGCGAAGACCAGAAAAGTTATCTCGGTACATCTGCAGGCACACGGCCACACCAAAGACATTGATCGGCCTCTCCGGTTTGAACTCATGGCGGACGACGTGGCCGGGCTCCTCGCATTTCTGAAGATCGAGAAAGCCGACATTCTCGGCTATTCTCTCGGCGGCGGCGTGGCTCTGCAGACAGCAATTCAGCATCCCGCAATAGTCAACCGGCTTGTCGTAATCTCCACAGCGATGAAACGCGATGGCTCGTTTCCAGAAGTGAATGCGGCGTTCGATCAAATGAGTGCAAACGCGCCGCAGATCGCGCAGAACATTAAGAATTCCCCAATGGGCCAAATGTATCCTGAAGTGAATTGGGAGACGCTTCTTCGCAAGATCGCGGAATTGGAGACCCGCGATTTCGACTGGTCGGCGGCAGTAAAACAGATCAAGTCTCCGACAATGCTTGTCTATGCCGACGCCGACTCCATTCGCCCTGAGCACATCGTTGCCTTCTATGAATCGCTCGGCGGAGGAAGGCGCGATGCAGGCCTTGACGGTTCGCAACGTTCAGCGGCAAGGCTGGGAATTGTCCCCGGCGCAACGCATTACAACATCCTCTCAACCACGATGGTTGCTAATATGGTCTCGCCCTTTCTTTCCTGACCTCAGATGCGCTCCGGCTCTTTGCGCTCAGCGCCAATAAGTAAGAGGAGTAAGCAATGTTCGATAGATCCAATGCTGGAAGCGTCAAGCGCCAATCCAAATCGACATTTAAATCGCGTCTAGTAAATTTGTTTCCCGCATTCGGGATCCTGCTTATGACCGCGGCAATCACTTCGAACCTCGCTGCGCAGACCAGCCCCGACGCCCCAGCACAACTCGCCATCGACGTCACCAAGATCGTTACGCCCGTCAGCCCCACGCTTTACGGATTGATGACCGAGGAGATCAATCATTCCTACGATGGCGGCCTCTACGCCGAGATGATTCAAAACCGCGCTTTCCACTCCGACTGGCAAGGCGAGCCCCCGTGGGATTTAGTGCGCCATGGCAACGCTGTTGCCACCAGGTCTGTTGATAAATCAACCGGACCGAGTGCCACGCTGTCCTTCAGCATGAAGCTCTCCGTCACCGAAGCGTCCAAGGGCAATCAGGCTGGTCTCACCAATCCAGGCTACTGGGGCTATGGACTTCGCCCAAACACCACATACTCCGGATCGCTCTACGCTCACGTTGAAAATTCCGAGATTGGCCCGCATCACAGTGCAGATGATCAACAACGCCACTGGCGCGGTTCAAGCCCAGGCACAGGTGACCATACAGCCCGGGCCGTGGAAGCGTTACGAATACAAACTCACCACCGGCGCAATTTCCTCTTCCATCGCCAACCATCTTGAGTTCACCGTCAGCCATCCCGGCACGGTGTGGCTGCAATTGGTCTCGCTCATGCCACCAACCTTCAACAATCGTCCAAACGGCAATCGCCCCGACCTCATGAATCGCATGATCGCCATGAACCCGAAATTCCTGCGTCTTCCCGGCGGCAACTTTCTTGAAGGTATGACGCTCGCAGATTGGTATGACTGGAAGAAGACGATCGGTCCGCTGACCGATCGCCCGGGCCACCCTTCGCCCTGGTTTTACTGGTCCACCGACGGACTTGGACTGCTCGAGTTTTTGGAGTGGTGCGAAGACCTGAAAGTAGAGCCCATCCTCGCCGTGTACGCTGGATATTCGCTCGGTGGCGCTCATGTCACCGGCAAGGATCTTGAACCATACGTGCAGGCGGCATTGGATGAAGTCGAGTACGTAACCGGCGACACCAGCACCAAGTGGGGCGCAGAACGCGCACGCAATGGACATCCGGCACCCTTCCCGCTGCATTACATTGAGATTGGCAACGAGGATTACCTTGACCGGTCGGGCAGCTACCCCGTCCGCTACACGCAGTTTGCTGATGCTCTCCACAAGCGCTATCCGCAGTACAAACTCATATCCACCGATGGCAATAGTGAATACGAAACAAAGGTAAGTTCTGACGTCTCCGATGAACATTACTACAAATCACCGGCAGACATGATGGACCTGGTGCATCATTACGACAAAGCATCACGCAACGGTCCGAAGATATTCGTTGGCGAGTGGGCTACGCGATCCGGATCGCCAACACCAAACTTTGGCGATGCCCTTGGCGACGCCGCGTGGATGACGTCCATGGAGCGCAACAGCGACCTCATCATTATGGCTAGCTATGCGCCTCTTCTCGTAAACGTAAGTCCCGGCGGAATGCAATGGCCCACAGATCTCATCGGCTTCGATGCGGGAACGACCTACGCGTCCCCCAGCTATTGGGCGCAGTGTTTGTTCGCCGCGCACCTCGGCGATGGCACCGCTCAGAGCGAAATCTCCGGGGAGAACAAACGCTTCTTCTACTCCGCCACCGTTCGCTCAAAGGAAAAAGTGCTGCACCTCAAACTCGTGAACGCTTCGAACATTGACCAGCCACTCTCGTTAAAGCTGACTGGTGTGAGCGGCGCACATACCGCAAAGATGACATCGCTGCATGGTGCAACATTCGAAGCGACAAACTCCATCGACAATCCAAACGCAATTCACCCCGTTGAATCGAACGTGTCCGTCGTTGGCGGCAGTTGGAAGCACACCGTTCCGGCGCTAACCATTGAAGTTATAGATTTGCCGTTCTAAGGACGCTTTTCTCGGAAGGCCCGACTGTACCGGGGCCTGTCCGGACCTTCCGCACTGTTCCCCCCGACGCCCACATCTTGACTGTCATATGGAAGAAGTGCTAACGTCTCTTTCCATGACTGATCCGAACACGGATGTAATTCAAGGCACCCTCGACATGCTCATCCTGAAGACGCTGAGCCTTGAGCCGATGCACGGCTTTGGTATTGCACGTCGCGTGGAGCAGGTCTCCCGCAATGTTTTCAAGGTAAATCCGGGATCACTCCTCACCGCTCTCCAGCGGTTGGAGCGCGCCGGATGGCTGGATGCAGAATGGCGGCAGACTGAAAACTCACGCCGAGCAAAGTTCTATACCCTCACACGGGCAGGGAAAAAGCAACTGGAAAGCGAGACCGCGGACTGGACGCGCCGTGCCACTGCGATTGCAAGACTGTTAAAGACGGAAGGTTGACGGATGTCACTCTGGCGACAGCTGATCTACGGCCTTCGCAGCCTCACACGCCGCGAAAATCGCGAACGCGATGTAGCCGATGAGGTGGAGCAATACTTCGAACAAGCCACCGTAGCATGGATGGCGCGCGGTCTTTCCACCGATGAAGCAAGGAAGGCCGCAAGGCTTGAAATAGGCAACATCGCCATCGTGAAAGAACAAGTGAGTTCTTATGGATGGGAGAACGCCGCACGAACCTTCGCTGGTGATCTGCGTTTTGCCGCACGTCAACTGCGCAAGCACCCGGCATTCACCGCGACAGCGACGCTCACGCTGGCTCTCGGCATAGGCGCAAACACCGCAATATTCACCGTCGTGCAGTCCATCCTGCTAGCGCCGCTTCCGTATCCGAATGCCGAAAGCATCGCCGCCCTGAATACGCACTGGACAGAGAACGGACACACCACGGCACGCGTTACCGGGCCGGATGCAGTAGACGTGCGCGAGCAGGCGAAGAGCATGGAAGCGGTCAGCCTCTACTCCGGCGGCAACCTGGGCGTGGAGTTGCGCAGCCACTCCGTATACACCGTCGTCACTTCCGTGGACACGGACTTCGCGCGTGTCTTCAGCTTGCAGCCGATTGCCGGACGCTTGTTCACGAACGCCGATGCGCATCATGCCGCATTGGTGAGCGAGCAGTTTGCCCGCGATAACTTCGGCGGCACGCGGGCCGCGTTAGGACAAATACTGCACGTGGAAAATGAGCCGGTCGAGATTATCGGCGTCTTGCCCGCAGCCTTCGACTTCCCCGCGAAAACGCAGGTGTGGGAAGCCTATCCATCGCGGCCCGAATCCGAATCGCGCACAGCATTCAATTACAAGGCGGTTGCGAGGCTTCGGCCCGGCGTCAGCTTTCAATCGGCGCAAACGGAATTGGATGGCGTCTCGCGAAGGCTGCAAACTGCATATCCAGACGACAATCGAAGCAAGCAGATATTCGTTCTCCCACTGCAGAAAGCGCTCACAGGCGATGCTCGCCCGACACTACTCCTTCTCTGGGCCACAGTCGGCCTCATCCTGCTTATTGCGTGCGTCAACGTGACCCACCTTCAACTTGTGCGCTCCATGGAGCGACAGCGGGAGATCGCGATTCGCAAAGCATTGGGGTCATCGGGATGGCTGGTGATGCAGCCAATCATCCTCGAGAGTCTGCTCGTCTCGCTGATCGGCGGACTAGCAGGTGTGCTGCTCGCCTTCCCTGCCGTACACGTGCTGATAGCCATGGCTCCGAAAGAGCTGCCGCGCGCAAATGAAATTCACCTGAACGGATGGGTGCTGGCGTTTACCGTCGGCCTCGCCGTGTTGACAGCTCTCATCTCATCCCTCGTTCCCGCGCTCAGAGCAGCGAGCGTTGATCCCGCGGAAGCTCTGAAACACGACGCTTCCCGTGGAATGATCCGCCATGGCGCAGCGCGATTCCGCGATGGACTCGTTGTTGCCGAAGTTGCCGCGACCTTCGTTCTCGCCATGGGTGCCGGGCTTCTGCTGCATACGATGATGACCCTTCGCGCACGCGACATGGGATACCAAACGCGTCAGCTTTTGATCGTCGACGCAGATGCGCCGGCTCATTCAGAGCAGGACGCGCACCGCGCCGTGCAGCAATTCAACGAAGTGTTTACGCAGCTTGCGGCTCTGCCGGGCGTCGAACACGTAGCAGGAATTATGGGGCTGCCTACGGGTAACTATGGCTCCAATGGCTACTATAAAACCAAGGGCGGATTGCCTGTCGATACAGGGCACGAAGCATCTTCTATCTTCAGCGTTGCCAGTTCGGATTATTTTCAAACCATGGAAATTCCTCTCAAGCGTGGGCGAGATTTCAACGCGCAGGATACGTACCAGAGTCCATTCGTGGCTGTTATCAGCGAATCCCTCGCAAAGCAGAGTTTTGGAGACGCAGACCCGCTCGGCAAGCAAATCCAGTGCGGACTCGATTCCGATAAATGGATGACCGTGGTGGGAGTGGTGGGCGACGTTCGGCAGGAGTCGCCCGCAGAAAATCCCGGGCCCGCGCTCTACATGCCCATGACGCAACATCCGTACTACGGCAACCAGATCCACATCGTACTGCGCACCGGCGTTAAACCGCTTACGCTTATGAATGTAGTGCAGCAGAAGATTCTGGAGATGAATCCGTTAATCGCACTGCGCTTTACTACCATGGACGAGATGATGAATAAGTCCATCGCGGCGGAACGCTTTCGGGCAGCGCTCATCTCTTCTTTCGCGGGAGTCGGACTATTGCTGGCAATGCTCGGCGTCTACGGAACCATGGCGTACTCCGTCGCGCAACGGACGTTCGAGATCGGTATACGGATGGCCTTCGGCGCAGAAAAAAACACCATCCTGAGCGGCGTTTTAAAACACGCCGCGAAACTCGCATGTTTCGGCATTGCAGCCGGCTTGCTGATAAGCCTGTTCCTCGCCCGCTTGGTAGCAGGCATGCTGGTAGGCGTCCGTCCCATGGATCCACTCAGCCTCGCCTCGGCGGCATTGATGCTGATGCTTACCGCACTGACCGCCGCATTCGCACCGGGCTGGAAAGCCACCCACGTCAATCCAATGGTGGCTCTGCGAGCTGAGTAGCTTCGCACATTTCTGCTTGCTTCCGAATCTGCTGAAGTAGTTTTCTTCTGCGTCGCAGCTTACTCATCTCGCAACGTCTTTGCCGGATCGATTTGTGCAATTCGCAGCGTGGGTACGGTGGAAGCGATAAGCGTCATCGACACCAGGGTCATTACCACGGCGAGAATCGTCGTTACGTCGTAGACCGCCACACCGAAGAGCACACTTCGCATCGCCCGCAGGGCCACCGCGCATAACACCAGGCCCGCGATCAGTCCGACTCCTGACGCTTTCACGCCCGGCGCACCAATCTCGATCATCGCCTGACGAATCGTCGAACCCAGCGCAATGCGGATTCCGATTTCGCGGGTTCGTTGTGCCACGATATTCGCCACAAGGGCAAAAATTCCTACCGCGCTCAACATCAGCGCCAGTGCAGCCATCGTTCCGAGCAGAGCTACCTCCACACGTTGCGTCGCAAGCGTCTTCGCCATCAAGTCGCGCATACTGTAGAAGCCCGAAAAAGGTAAGTTGGGATCGGCACTCGCCAACGCCCGTTGCATTTGCGCTGTCAACCCTTCCACGGGAGCACTCGTGCGCACAATCCAACTCGGCTGAAACCAGGTGTGAATCAGGGCCAATTGTCGCCCCTCGATTTGTGCGGCCGGAATATACATCACTTCTTCCCCCGTCAAAGGCGCAACTGCATCCAGGCCTGGAGCCATCACCACGTCTTCCACCACGCCAACAATCCTCGTGTCCTTATCTACGTAACGCCCCACAGGATTCTCACCACCATAAAACTTGCGCATGAATTTCTGGTTCACGATGGCCACACGCTGCGCATTCGGACCGTCCCCCTCAGCGAACGCGCGGCCAAGAAGAATCGGCACCTGCAATGTCGCGAAATAATCCGGTGTAATGTAGACCATTCCAGCCATGGCTTGTTGTCCCGTTTCCTTGCCATCGCTCAGCATTACTCCGCTGTTCAATGCGCGCTCGTAGGGAAGGCTCAGACCCACAGCGGCATTTTCCACGCCGGGAATCCGTCGCATCGCCGACAGGCTTTCATTTAGCAGCGACTGAAAGGCTGGCGTGTCGTGATATCTCGCATCGTCGAGCGAGGCTCTCGCGGTCATCACGCCATTCGGATTGAAGCCCGGTGGAAGCGTCTCAAGATGAACGAGAGTGTGAATCAGCAGCCCTGATGCGGCGAGTAGCACGACGGTAAGCGCCACCTGTCCGGCGATGAGCAGCTGGCGCACATGCTGGCCCCCCGTTCCAGAAATTGCGCGGGTCGACATCGAACAACGCAGATCCACCTTGCGAGTCACCAGCGAGGGCAGCATGCCGAAGAGCACGCTGGTCAGCAGTGAGATCGTGAGCGTAAACAACATCACCCTGCCGTCGAGCCCAATGTGCGCCACCGGAAGAAAATTTTCCGGTAACAGCAGCAGCAGACCACGGAGTGCGAGAAAGCCAGTACCGATACCGACGGTGCCGGCGATAAGCGCCAGCAGCAGATTCTCGATCCAGAACTGTCGTTGAACCTGCCAGCGCGAAGCACCGAGCGCCAGCCGGGTGGCCACCTCCGGCGTCCGCCGCATCACGCGCACCAACGTCAATCCGGCAAGGTTGCCGCAGGCAATCAGCAGGATGAATCCTGCAGCCATCATCAAGGCCAGGGCCTGCGGCCGCAACGTTGCGGTCGCTCCCTTTTGTAGCGGCACCGAATAGTAGGTGACCTCTGCTCCCGCATTCTTATCCAGCTCATAGCGACTCGCGCGAGCAGTCCATGCGCGATTGATCTCGGCGTCCGCCTCCTGCCACGTCGCGCCATCGCGCAGCCGCGTTATAGCCTCGAAATTTGTCCCGCCGCCTTCGCCATCGCGTGTCGGTTGCAGCGCTGTATACAAATCGGCGTTCAAGGGGGTCGCCGCGCCCGCAGGCAGTACGCCGACAACGGTGTATGGCTCACCCTTCAACAGAATCGTCTTGCCGAGGATGTCGCGATCGGATCCAAAAGTGCTTTGCCACAACCCATAGTTCAGGATGGCCGATTTGGGGCCGTGCGGACGATCTTCGTCTTCCGTGAAATTGCGGCCGAGGATCGGGTGGATGTCCAGCACATCGAGATAGTGCGCAGAGATCCGGCCAGCGTGAAGATATTGCACCTGCGAACCCGAACGCAGATTCACCCCCGAAGCTCGCGTACTGGATACAGCGGCGATCACCGCAGGAACATTGTCCCGCAGCAATTCCCACTGCTCCCCATTTACATGATGGCGTTCATCCCAGGAGCGCGGACCCTGAACGCGCGTGTAAATCGTTCCCATCCGCTCAGGATGGGAATAAGGCAGACTCTTCAGCATCAGCGCATTCACAATGGAAAAAATCGCGGTGTTCGCACCGATGGAAAGCGCCAGCGTAACGATCACCGTCAGCGTAAACCCAGGATTGCGCCGCAACTGACGAAATCCGTAGCGTGCATCCTGCCAGAGAAGTTCCAACTTCGCGCCCGAACGATCATCCCGTACTGCCTGCTTCACCTGTTCAATACCGCCAAACTCTGCTATCGCTGTGCGCCGCGCCTCGGCCGCAGACATGCCCGCAGCAATCTTCTCGTCGGTCACGAGGTCCACATAGACACGGACCTCATCGTCCAGTTGGTCTTCCACCTGCCGTTTGTGAATCAGATTACGCTGAGCACTGCGGACTCGGGACCAGAGTTTCATCTCTTGACTCCTACGTTGCTTTCAAGGCCTTCGTCATCGCGAGGGCCACCTTCGTCCATTCCGCTGTTTCAATTTCAATCTGGCTCTTCCCTACCTTCGTCAGCCGATAAAATTTCGCGCGACGATTGTTCTCAGATTCGCCCCAGAAGGACGTCAGCCATCCCGCCTCCTCCATTCGATGAAGCGCGGGAAACAACGAGCCCGGCTTAACAAGAAATGTCCCTTGCGTAATCTGCTCGATACGCCGCGAAACTCCCAGGCCGTGCAATTCTCCTGCACCAAGAGCCTTCAGGATGAGCAAATCAAGCGTGCCCTGTAAAAGATTCGTCTGCTTTGAGTCCATTCAAATTCGTCCCTATCGAACGCCTATAGGAATGGTGACTCTATTCCTATAGATTGTCAATAGGAGTCAGCGAGCGCTT
Source organism: uncultured Acidobacteriaceae bacterium (assembly GCA_963797255.1). Lineage (GTDB taxonomy): Bacteria > Acidobacteriota > Terriglobia > Terriglobales > Acidobacteriaceae > JANXZS01. Next base: position 373,855 of record CAWCOV010000021.1, on the reverse strand, counting down.
CGCCGCAAGGGCGGAATTAGGGGTGAAAATCTAAAATCGTCAGTTCACTCACAACGACCCCTCAATGCGCAAAGAGGTCCAGCGAGACAGCCTCGCCCATCGCTTTAAAACCCGCCGGTGAGGGATGCAGGTGATCGCCACAATCATAAGTAGGCAGCAACCGATCTGGATGTTGTGGATCGCGCACCACCGCATCGAAATCAATCACCGCATCGAAGTGCCCCGAAGAGCGTATCCATTGATTCACCGCTTGCCGGTCAGCCTCGCCAAGCGGTCCGGGATGATAATAGTCTGACCCGACAAACGGCGTGATCGTCGCTCCATAAACCCGCAAGCCGTGGCTATGCGCGCGTGCAATGACCTGCTGATAAGCCGCGACCACTCGCTGCACCAGCGCAGCATGTTCCGCCGGAGACACTTCGCCATCTCGAGCCAGTCCGCCCAGATCGTTCACTCCCTCGAACACAATCACCCATTGCACATTCGTCGGCGCCAGCACATCGCGATCGAAACGCGCCAGCACATTCGGCCCCAAACCATCGGTCAACAAGTGATTGCCGCCGATCCCCTGGTTCGACACCCCAATGTTCCGTGTATTCGGCGAGCCCTGCAGACGCCGCGCAAGCACATCCGTCCAGCGGTCGTTGCCGTTCGTCGTCGCGCCATGCCCATCTGTAATGGAATCACCTAGCGCCACCACCGCTCTCGCTTGCGGCGCGGCAGCCACATCGATTTCTGAGACCTGGTACCAATGGTCCACATGCTGGGGTTCCGTAAAGTTCGCTGCATTCACAAAATCCCCGTGCACGTAATACGATGTTGCCCGCGATCCCGGATGTCCCGTCTCTCCCGCTGGAGGCGAGTCGAGATGAAAAGTCACCGCCACATCCGACAATGGCGCCACGGAATATTCCAGCGGATCTGAAATGTACTCCGCCCCCGGAGGAACACTGATCTCCGATTTCCCATCGAACGTTAACGGACGGTCGCTCGTTGCATCGATTGCTGAAGACGCGGGCGAAACAGGCCTAGCAATATGCACGGATGTGAAGTGTAGCGCCTCCGTTCCGAATGCATTGGAAAGATGCACGCGCAGCGCCGGGCCTCCGACGGAGAGATGGAAAATCTGCCTCACAGTTGCGTCGCGCAACTCGTCAGTAGCAATTGAGTTGTGAGGTTCCGGCACCTGCTGCGATGCTCCCCAACTCGCGACCCACGTCTGCGCCGTCGCCACGGGTTTAGGAGTGCTCTGCGCCCGCATGCAGTTCGCAACCACAACCAAACAAAGAATCGTTGAGATTTTTCGCGCTAGTTTCATAGAGGAAGGTTTACCATCAATGCCCTAAGTAAATCGCTTTTCAAGGCGAAAGCATACCACTCCGGAGCGTCCCGTGCCTCTTTCGTTCAGGTCGAATTTTCTGTTCCCTTCCTTGCTGATCGCGTTCGCAGTCTGCGCGCCCGCGGTGGCACAAAGTTCGGCCACCCCGCAGCCGGTCACGTTCACAGCCGACCAGGATCATCAGAACATGATGGATCAGTTGGGCATCAAGGCCCTCCGCCCCGGGCCGAGCGGAAATGAGAAGGCACCTAACCACGCCAACTACGATGAGTCCCAGGCCAATCCGTATCCCAATGCCCCCGACCCCCTCGTCATGAATGATGGCCAGAAGGTGACCACCGCAAAAATGTGGTGGGACCAGCGCCGCCCCGAACTCGTCGAAATGTTTTCGAAGTACGTTTATGGGCGCGTCCCCAACAACGTACCAAAAGTCACGTGGACTGTGACCACCGTCGATCATGAAATGATCGGCTTCACGCCCGTCATCGCGAAAGATCTTATCGGCGAAGTAGACAACGCATTGTTTCCCGCCATCAAGGTCCGCATTCATATGACGCTGGTGACCCCTGCGAATGCGAAAGGACCTGTGCCGGTGCTGATGATGTTCGGCCGCGCCGGATTCCCCGCCCCCAACGAGCCTTCCGGCGAAGAGTTCGATCGCATCAACGCTGCATGGAAAGCAATACTCGTGCAGCAGGATCCCTCACTCAAAGAAGTTTTCGCTCAGCACCCCGCATGGCAGCCCGTGAAGGGTACACCGTTCGTTTTCCCGCAGTTAAATGAAGATGGTGACCTGCCCAACACCTGGCAGTTGATCGCTGCGGGCTGGGGCTTCGTCTTGTTTGATCCGGCCAGCGTGCAGGCCGACGACGGCGCCGGCATCACTCGCGGCATCATCGGTCTCGTGAACAAAGGACAGCCGCGCAAGCCGGAAGACTGGGGCGCACTGCGCGCCTGGGCATGGGGCGCGGGCCGGGGACTGGATTACCTCGAGACCGATCCATCCGTCGATGCAAAACATGTCGGCATCGACGGCGTATCACGCTACGGCAAGGCCGCGCTAGTCACCATGGCCTTCGATCAGCGTTTCGCCATGGTCCTCGTTGGCTCGTCTGGCAAAGGCGGAGCCACGCTGTTGCGACGTAACTTCGGCGAAGCCGTTGAGAGCCTCACCGGAGGCGAGTATTACTGGATGGCCGGCAACTTCATCAAGTACGGAGCCTCCGACGCAACCTTCGGCAGCAAGACTCCCGGCGACATCCCCGTCGATTCGAATGAACTCATCGCCCTCTGCGCACCGCGCCTCACATTCATCAGCTACGGCATCCCGGAGAAGGGCGACGCGAAGTGGCTCGATCATCAGGGCAGCTTCATGGCGACCGTCGATGCCAGCCGCGTATTCACTCTGCTCGGCGCCAGGGGCCTCGCAGTCGAAGGCGATTACCACACTGCAAAGATGCCGCCTGTGAATCAGGGACTCCTCGAGGGACAACTCGCATGGCGTCAGCATGACGGCGGCCATACCGATGCTCCCAACATGAAATGGTTCCTTCAGTGGGCCAAATTCATCGGCCACACTCCTCCACCCCAATAGCGATGCACCGGATCACCATTCAGCATTAGCGACTACTGTCAGCCAGCGCTTTTGCGCAGATCCTCGGTAATTCCGAGTTGCGCACGACCCAGTTCCGTCAGATCCGCCACGGTGCCACGGCCTTTGAAATCAACCTCGAAATCGTCCGCGGCAAAATCCGGCGGCGTCTTTCCCGTCAGGAACGATAGCGCCTGTTTCCCCAGGTATGCACTGTTCTTTCCGCAGCCCGGCGCTGAAGCAATGTACATCACGTTGCTGTACCCCGCTCCCCGATGTTCGTTCTCCACCGCGTGAACCACGTCAGTGTGCCAGAAGACTGTGTCACCTGGCTCCATCAGTGGAATGGATGAGAGCGCTTTGATCAGCAGACTATGGTATTGGTCATTAATCGAAAGTGCTCTTCCTGGCATGGCTCCGCACAAATCATCCTCGGGCACATCATCCTGGATCGCTCGCAGCAGAACGTAGACCATGGATTCGGCGATTGGAATTAGTTGTAGCGTTCCGTCGCCCTTTCCCTGGCGCGTCAGAGCTGTCCATCCTTGAAACGTCCGAAACATCGAGCACACGGCTGGCGACGCCACTTCGCGCGCCTCTGGACGATACGCCGCATCGAACGCGCTGTAACTTCGCCAATTCCCTGCGAATACGTGCCGGTACACTTTGCGAAAATTCTCATCGAGCCAGCGCTCCACGGAACCGCCGTCCACATGCGGTGAAAGTCCCAGCGATGCAGAGCCCGGCGGCCGGCGCCGAATGCGATCCGCATATGCTGGCGTCTCATTCGGATTGAAGTGGCGCACCCCTTCGCTCTCGGCCTCCCACAAATTGTTCAGAAATACGCGAACATTCGTCAGGCTCTCAGACTGTCGCGCCTGCACCTGTGGACGAGACCAGTAGATCCCATAAATTTGCGGCTTCGCTGAAGCCAGCGTGCCAAAGTACTTGTCCTCAGCGGCATTCGCGAGCTTCGCATCCAGGTTGTTGCTCTCCACGTACGCCGCGATCTCGTCGTCCCAACTTGTCGCCTGCTCCGGACTGAATGTGCCGCGCACCACGCAAGCTCCACGCGCTTTGATCTTCTTGATCGATTCAGCCGATACCTTTCCGCTTGCGACATCCGCGTAATGCACAGTCGGAATCACGTTATGTCCGGCTTCACGCTCGCTGACAATCTCTTCCACGCGGCGACGCATCTCCGCTTCCACTTCGAGGAAGACATCCCTGTATTCAGGCAGGGCCGCCCGCAGCTGCTGCTTCGTAGTTTTGATTGCCTCCGGAAGATTCTCGATCACCAATGCCATTTCGTTCCTCCCCTCCAGCGAACCCGCGAGGGCCTGGGTCGCTCCGAGGTCGACCCAGTGATTGAAGCTCACTTCGAGCATTGATGGCTATGAAATTATTCGACAGCTCGAAGATTGAGATGAAGTGGCATGTATTCAAACGTGTAAAACCGGGCACCATAGAAAAGATCCGAGGAGTGGTACCCCTCGGATCTCTTTGAATCACCGAATAGATCAGAGACCCGTCATCTTCTCCAGGTGTTCCGGATAACGGTTTCCCTCCACTTGAATCTTTTGCGCAGCACTGTCTATCTCGCTCAGATCGTTGGCGGAAAGTTCGATCGCCAGCGCACCAATGTTTTCATCCAGGCGATGAAGCTTCGTCGTACCCGGAATCGGCACAATCCACGGCTTCTGCGCAAGCAGCCACGCAAGCGCAATCTGCGCGGGCGTTGCGTTCTTCTGTTTTCCAATGCTGGTCAGCAAATCAACGACAGCTTGATTTGCCTTCCGAGCCTCCGGCGTAAAGCGAGGCAGGGTGTTGCGAAAATCCGTCTTGCCAAGCTCGGTAGTCTCATCCATCTTGCCCGTCAAAAAGCCCTTGCCGAGCGGACTGTACGGAACAAAGCCAATACCCAACTTCCTCAAGTAGTAGGCAATCACCTCTGCTTCCGGCTTTCTCCACCACAGCGAATATTCACTCTGCACTGCGGTCACCGGTTGCACCGCATGCGCGCGGCGGATTGTCCCCACTCCCGCTTCAGAAAGGCCGAAGTGCTTCACCTTGCCGGACTGGATCAGGTCCTTCACCGCGCCCGCCACATCCTCAATCGGCACCGCCGGATCCACACGGTGCTGATAGTACAGATCAATCACATTCGTCCGCAGACGCTTGAGAGAGGCTTCCACAACTTCCTTGATGTGTTCAGGCTTGCTGTTCAAGCCCTGCCAGCCGGGGCTGCCGTCGGCGTTCAAATTGAAGCCGAACTTGGTGGCTATCACCACCTTGTCGCGCACCGGCGAGAGAGCCTCACCCAGCAAATCTTCGTTCGTAAACGGACCATACACCTCCGCCGTATCGAAGAAGTTGATACCGCGGTCTACAGCCGACCGCAGCAGAGCGATCATCTCTTGCTTGTCGTGCGCCGCCCCATACCCAAAGCTCATTCCCATGCAACCCAGCCCGAGAGCCGATACTTCAAGATTGCTACTTCCCAACTTTCGCTTCTGCATTCTTCTTTTACCCTCTCCCAAAACCGTTACGCCCGAACCAGCTCGCCAAGCCAGACAAACTACTTGCGATACTGTTCGTCGTTGACCTTTTCCAGCCAATCAACCACCTTGCCATCCAACTTCTCCGCGAATGCGATGTGGGTCATCGCGGTAGTCGGCGTCGCACCATGCCAATGCTTTTCTCCCGGCTCGAACCAAATCACATCCCCCGGCCGAATCTCCTCAACCTGACCGCCCTCGCGTTGAGCCCAGCCGCTTCCAGCCGTCACTATGAGCGTCTGGCCAAGTGGATGAGTATGCCAGGCTGTTCGTGCGCCCGGCTCGAACGTGACCACAGCACCGCCGACGCGTGCGGGCTCGGTCGCCTGGAACGGTTGATCAATGCGAACCACTCCGGTGAACCACTCGGATGATCCCTTCGCCGAGGACTGCGAACCATTGCGTGTAAGTTTCACGACGTTTCTCCTCCAGTTCTTTTACTCCGAGCAAGACTGTTACTCGGATTTCAGCGAGGCCATGTCGATTGAGAATCGGTACTTCACATCCGACTTCAGCAGACGCTCGTAAGCTTCGTTGACCTTTTGGATCGGAATGACCTCAACATCCGACGTAATGTTTTGTTCTCCGCAGAAATCCAGCATCTCCTGCGTCTCCGGCAGACCGCCGATCGGAGAACCCGAAAGACTTCGGCGTCCCATAATAAGCCCGAACACACCGACGGGCAGCGGGTTTCCTGGAGCACCCACCATCGTCAGGTTGCCATCACGCCGCAGCATGTTGATGTAGGCATTGATTTCATGATCGGCGGCCACAGCGTCAAGAATGAAATCGAAGCTCCCGGCATGCTTCTCCATCTCATCCGCGTTGCGTGAGAGCACAACCTCATCCGCACCCAGTCGCAGTGCATCGTCCTTCTTGCTCGGCGAAGTCGTGAAGACCACCGTGTGGGCCCCAAGCGCGTGCGCGAACTTCACACCCATATGCCCCAATCCCCCAGCCCAACGATGCCGACCTTCTTGCCCTTCGTCACGCCCCAATGGCGCATGGGCGAGTAGGTGGTGATTCCGGCGCATAGCAGCGGCGCAACTCCCGCCAGATTCAGATTCGTCGGAACCTTGAGCACAAAGCGCTCCGTAACCACAATGCTGTCGGAGTATCCACCATATGTCACGCCGCCTGTGTGCTTGTCGGGAAAGTTGTACGTCAGCGTAAAGTTCGGGCAGAACTGCTCCATACCTGCCTTGCACTCAGGGCACGTGCCGTCGGAGTCCACCAGGCATCCCACTGCGGCGAGATCGCCCGGCTTGAACTTGGTCACAGCGGATCCGACCTTGGTCACGCGGCCAACTATCTCGTGGCCGGGGACGCAGGGATACACCGTCGGCATCACTTCGCTCCACTCATTGCGAGCCTGGTGAAGATCCGAATGGCAGATGCCGCAGAAAAGTATCTCAATCTGCACGTCGTGTTCGGTGGGCTCGCGCCGCTCAATCGTGGTGGAAGAAAATGGCGATGTCGCGCTGGCGACGGAATAAGCTTTTGCCTTGTACATGAATTGACCTCTACTCCCGGGAAGATGGGCAGAAACTCGCTCGTAAATCAGACTACGAAACATCGCCCTTCAGGCGGTATCCCGATCCTGCCAATCTCTTGCCTATTTCTGTCGATGCATGGATTTTTGTGCACGAGGCTACGAATTCCGCGTTAACTTGGATTGGAGGGAGTAAAACCGGTGAAAGCAGCGAAATACAAGGACGCCAGAGTAGATCAGGCGGCGGTTAGCATGCGAGCGGAGCTAGCCCGCAAGATTGCGGATCGCGCCCTTACCGAGGGAGACACACGCACCGAAATTTCCGGCCTGCGACTCTACCGCCGGTCCATTCCAACCGCTTGCACCTCGGCTACATACGAGCCCAGCCTGGTCGTCTTCGCGCAGGGACAAAAACGAATCAACGTCGGCAAGACAACCTACCTCTGCGACGGCTCAAACTTTCTGCTCACCTCCATCGATCTGCCGGTCGTCAGCCAGGTAGTGGCAGCCACCGAAAAATCTCCTATTCTCGGCCTTGTCGTCAGGCTCGAAATGCCGGCGGTTCGCGAGATCCTTTCCCAGCAGGAGTTTCATCTGCGTGAGGAATCCAGTGACGCTCGCGGCATGGCAGTCGGTGTCACTTCGCTCGAACTCCTCGACGCATGCACCCGTCTCCTAGACTTGCTCGATGCGCCAAACGACATTCCATTTCTGGGTAGTTTGATTCAGCGCGAAATCATCTACCGCTTGCTGCGCAGCCCGCAGGGAAAGCACCTCCGCGCCATTGCAACTCTTGGCGAGCAGAGCCATCGCACCTCAAAGACGGTGGAATGGCTGCGACTGAATTACGCCAAACCGTTGCGCATGGAGGAACTCGCCGCCATGGCCCGCATGGGCGTATCTACCTTGCACCATCAATTTCGGTCGTTGACCGCGATGAGTCCCTTGCAATATCAAAAACAGCTTCGACTTCACGTAGCTCGCGAGCGCATGCTCAACGAAGGTCTCGACGCAGCAAGCGCCGCCTTCGAGGTGGGATACGAAAGTGCCAGCCAATTCAACCGCGAGTACAGCCGTTTCTTCGGCCAGCCGCCCATGCGCGATATCAAAGCGCGCCGAGTCGCCGGAGCAGCGTCCGCTCGCGAGTAACAACTCCGTTGTCTTGAAGAACTAAATCGCAACGACGGCCGCGCATGGCGTTAACTTTGTCAGCGCAAAGACCGCGCCAGAATCCGCTCACTCGACTGGAGACTCGGCAGCTTTTTTCTTTCCACCCCATCGGCGCGAACCTGGCGCCGTTTTTGCCCGGTCTAATCTCGACCCGAGTGCCTCGAATGCCGCGGTAGGTCCTTTCCATCGCAGTTCCTCAACATCGTCGAACAATGGGATGTCAGTCCGAAGTGTCGCCAGCGTGCGAAACAGCCTCACAACCTCGCTGTCTCGTGCAAGTGTCGCAGCCAGCGTCCCGGCTCCACTCACGTTTACCTTCCACTCGTCCACGTTCGCGGGAATGGATTCAAGGTGTCCGAACTTCGCGAGCACTGCGGCCGACGACTTCGCACCCCATCCCGGCAATCCCGGATAGCCATCCGCCGCGTCGCCCACCAGCGCGAGATAGTCAGGGATCGATGCCGGAGGGACGCCAAATTTCGTCACGATGCCAGCCTCATCGAATGTCACGCCCGTGCGTCGATTCAACTGCACAATCCGCGAGCCTTGCACACACTGAGCCAGGTCCTTGTCCGGCGTGCAGATGATCACGCGTTCCACTCTGCTGTCCTTAGCGGCAGCAATGGCCGCGGCCGCAAGCGCATCATCCGCCTCAAACTCCACCATCGGCCACACCACCATTCCCGCTGCCACCAGCACTTCCTCAAGCAACGGAAATTGCGCCAGCAGTTCCGGCTCTACGCCTTCGCCGGTTTTGTAGCCCGGCCACAAATCATTGCGAAACGACTCAATCACATGATCGGTGGCAACCCCAATATGCGTGGTCCCGCTCTTCAACATTCCCAGCAGCGACGCCAGCACGCCCCGCACCGCACCTACTTCGTGGCCTGCCTCATCCTTCGCGGAAGGCACAGCGTAGTAGTGCCGGAACAACTCGTACGTACCATCAATCAGATAGATTTCCAGGGCGCGTCTCCCACACCACCCTATCGAACCTGTGCAGTCCCAAGCAAGACGCAACCGATTCGAAAGATATTTATCCCCACCGCACGAAAACAAAATCGCCCATAATCGTGACCATGGAAAATGTTTCGCTGCCGCTGCAAGGTACCTTCGCCCGCCAGTTCGCCCAGGAATGGGTTGACGCATGGAACGCACACGACCTTGATCGCATTCTCGACCATTACGACGATCAAGTGGTTCTCGTTTCGCCCGTCGCCCTTACCCTGTTAAACAACATCAACGGCGCCGTACAGGGAAAACCCGCACTGCGCGACTACTTCACTCGCGGGCTCAAAGCATTTCCCGATCTCCGCTTTAACCTGGTCGAGGTTCTCTGGGGCGTCGAGACAATTGTCGTTTGCTACACCAACAATGTTCGCGACAGCAAGTCAGCAGAGGTCATGCAATTAACGCCCGCAGGCAAGGTGTGTCGCGTGTGGGCCAACTACGATAAGTAGCTAGGCGGGCGATTCTCCTCGAGCAATCACATCTCCGTCGGTCGTCGACCCCACGTCGTCCACATGATCGGAGATGGCGTCACGAATGTGGGATCATCGAGTCGCGCGATGTCTTGTTCCAACTCGTCTTCGGTTACGTACCCGTCCCCAATCAACGGATCGCGAAGCTGCTCAAAGTTTGCGCGAGTCAAGGAAGCTCCCGCCGATCCACCCTGCCACATCGACAGACGCGCTTCCGCGTGCACGTCCCGCAGTCCAAGTGCTCGCATTTGATGAAACACCAGTCGGCCCCATCCCCTTTCAACTCCGCGTTTATCCAATAACTCGAACATGGCTAATTGCGTTTTCATGAAAACTTCTCCCGGCCTTAACGTGGTCAGAGATTTGGAATCAAACTCCTCCTCGACGATCCACCCTCCCGGCTTGAGTGCCGCAACCAGGCGAGCCAGGACCTTCTCCCGCTCGGGAATATGGAGCAGTACGAGGCGCGCGTGGATGAGATCAAACGCCGCGTCGGGTAATGGATCGGTCACGATGTTGTGACGGCGAATCTCTAGATTCGACTCGTTTGAAGCATCGAGAAATCGCGGATCGATATCTGTTGCCAGCACATGCCCCATAATGCCTACGCGAGTCGCGAGCCACTTTGCGATCGTGCCACCCCCACCTCCTACCTCCAGGCAGTTCCAACCGGGCCCGACCCCGCGATCCTCAAGATGCTGTTGCGTCCCGCGATCGAATAACTCCGACAGTGCGTCGAATCTCCGAGGCGCATGTGGCGATGCATTGTCAAGCACGTAGGTCGTTTTGGATGTTTGGCTTTTCTCCATGTCTGCTCCTTGTGCGTACTGGCAGCGTGCAAAATTGAACGCTGTAAACTCACTCAGGAAGTCGATCTCCCGCGGGCTCCGGCAGCCAATAAGTACCAATTACTCCCATCACCAGGAACAGAATCGCCACCGTGCCTGCAGCGTGAGCAAGTTGTGCGGCGTGGCCAGTGCCCGGCATCACGTTCGAGAGCGTCGTTGTCATCAACGCTGCGGAAACACCGAGCGCCCTGCCGCCGATGTTCGCCGCGAAGCTTTCGCCGGTGCCTCGCAGGCGAGTAGGGTAGACCCTCGGCAAATAATTCCCCCAGAAACTATGCAGCCCATTGAAAAGCATCGTTGCAAGAAATATTCCAAGATGGACCAGCGCCAAAGTCCGCGTCGCAGCATAAAAATACAAAAACGGAAACGCGATCAGCGATGGAAGAAAGAAGAGCAGCGCACGGCGGCGTTGTGATGCGATATGGACTACGAAAACGGCGAACAATATGCGCCCGGTCGTGCCGCCAATCTCCTGGAAAACCTGAACACCACTGACGATTTGTTCCACTTGTTTCGGCGGAAGGTCGCGCACATCCGTAAGTCCAGGAACCATGCGGACCGTGTGCTGGATCGCGCCCAGCGGAAGCGCATAGCTGCACGCGAAAAGCAGCGTTGCGACCAGTGTGGTCCGCAAAAGCTGCGGCCGAAACAATTCAGAGAGACGCGGGCGCTCAAATCGGATGCTCGCCCTTTTCTCCCGCCACAGCGGCGACTCGGGAAGGAAGGGACGAACGACCAGCAGTGGCAACGCCGGCACCAATCCCGACAGCAGCGTATAACGCCAGGCCTCGTGTCCCCCGCGAATCATGGGAAAGCCTTCGCCATAGCTCACGGCCACATAGTAAGCACCGGCCACCATCAGTCCGCCGATTGTGTAAAAGGCCTGCGTGTATGCCAGCACGGATTCGCGGCGACGAGGATTTGCAAATAGCTCAGCGAGCCATGTGGTGGCCGCCACAAATTCCACGGACACACCGATGAGTGTGGCGCAGCGAAAGAATAAAAGCTGAGGAAGGGACGTAGAGAAACCTGCGGCGCAGGCCGACACTCCATAAAGAAGAATGCTCCATAACAGGATTCGCTTGCGGCCAAAAAGATCCGCGAAGTAACCGCCGAGAAGTCCAAACACACCGGCAGCAACATTCGGAACGTAGAACAGCAATCCTACCCATAAATTGAATGCGGGCGTTCCTGGCCTGAGTCCGGACAGGTCACTTATCGCTGGCCGCATCAGGAGCGCCATCATAAGAGTCTCGTAAAGATCAAACGCGAAACCCCAACAGGCCACTGCAATAACCAACCACTCCACTCCTGTAAGTCGCGCAGGAACAGGCTCAGAACTTTGCACAACTCGCATGACGAACCACCCTTCGGGTTCTTGCCATGGCCCTCTACTGCTTGTGCCGCGGACGCCTCCCAGCGCCCGGTCGTACATACGTCGGATTCGCGTCGATCACCCGCCGTAACAGATCGACCAGCGATCGTCTCTCCGCTGGCGCCAGCACGTCCAGTAGTCGCTCCTGCGCAGCACGTGCCTTGGGACGCTGCTTGTCGTGCAAAGCTTGTCCCCGAGCAGTGAGGCGCAACACACGTGCGCGCCGATCTTCCCCGTTCACATCGCGCTTCAAAAAACGTTGCAGCTCCAGCCGATAAACAAGTGCACCCGTGCTCGTCCGGTCCAGTGCCATCCGCTCCGCAAGCGTGTTCTGGTCGATCCCAGGCGCATCGTGCAGATGGATCAGGACCGCAAATTCGAGCGGAGTAAGCCCAATCGGCGCATGAACTTCCGCTACCGCTGCCACCGCAATCTGGTAAAAGCGCCGCCCCAGAGCAATTGGCGCTTGCGCAGAGAATTCGATGTCTGCAAGTGAAGCGGATTTGCATATCGATTTAGACATGGATGATCAGATGTCTTACTAATTTGAGACCATCCTTGTCAATGCGCAAATGCTAATCATTCTTTGTTGCCTTCGCGAAACTACACAGTCTTTCGTTTGTTGAGGACTTGGCAAGATTCGACTCTCACCGCGAGTCCACATTCAAGAAATTCTTCTCCTGTAATGCCGCGTAAAGGAGCACCCCCACCATCCCGCACCATCCGAACCACGCAGCAAAAAGGCTTCGCTGCACAATGCCATACACTGGCCGGATTTCCTCCCAGAGACTCCCATGCCGGTGGAGGGTCGTCAGATTAAGCCCCATCGAGACCCAAACTACGACCGCCATGACGAAGGAAAATCGCACGAGCGTTCTCGCGTCACGATCGCGTCTCCACGTGAGAGCCATTACAAGCGGAGCCTGGTAGCCAACAATTTCCAGCATCCCGAAAAGGTTGTGAAGAGCGTGCGGATACGCAAATATGCCGATCCCGCCGGCGGGTATTGCCATGTATGCAACAAAATAAGCAGGCCATCTAGATCGGCACTTTTCGCAACGCCAACGCACGGATTGCTGCTGAAAAAATCAGCAGGCAAACCGCCACGGTGCAAAGCATCAGCGTAAACAACCACCTCGCGGGCGAACCGACCTCGCCTATCTCGCTGACCGTCTGTCGTATCTGGCTATAGCCCGGAATCGTCCTTGCAAGTACGATGACACCCACGCCGAAAATACATGCTGCCAAGGGCCCCATCAGAAGGCGCCAGTCCTTCCGGTTCTTGTCCTGCTGGCCCACGTTTCTGGCAAGAGATTGCATCGGCGACCTCAGAGATGCTCGTTAGATTGTCCCCGGTTCATCGGGTGCTCCATCATAACCGCTCACTCATGTAGACTCGACGAGCGCACCACTTCTGGAAGTCCTTCATCCTGGTGAAGCCCGGAGTCCATGTGACGCTTGCGCTCTCAACCCCGTCCGTAACTGCCCGGCGAAAAATCGCGCGACGGCTTCTGCCCTTTCTCTTTCTCATTTATATGACGGCGTTCATTGACCGTGTGAACGTAGGCTTCGCCGGTCTCGACATGACTCGAGAATTGGGCTTCTCCAACCAGGTCTTTGGATTCGGCGCAGGAATATTCTTCGTCGGCCTCTGCCTGTTGGAAATTCCGGGAGCCATGGTTGCGCACAGCCGCAGCGCGCGCACGTGGATAGCAGCCATCATGATCGTGTGGGGAACGCTCGCTGCTCTCACCGGCCTCATCCATAACGCAACCCAGTTCAACGTAATTCGATTCTTGCTGGGTGCAGCCGAAGGCGGCTTCTTTCCCGCAGTGCTCGTTTACATGACGCACTGGTTCCGGCAGCAGGATCGCGCCAAGGCGGTCGCTCTCTTCATGACGGCAATCCCGGTTTCGAGCGCGACCGGCGGAGTCATCGCCGGGGGCCTGCTTGGCGTGCATTGGCTGGGATACTCCGGTTGGCGCTGGCTGCTCATTCTCGAAGGTATTCCTGCGGTCATCTTCGGAATGATCACCCTGTTCTACTTGACCGACCGCCCAAAGGACGCACACTGGTTAAGTGCGGATGAAAGGGCGTGGATTAGCAGCGAACTGGAGCGCGAGAAAAAGGAACGAGAAACCGGTCAACCTGAAGTCGGCATCCTGCGCGGACTTGCCAGCGCTACCGTTATTTTCCTGTGGGCTGGATATTTCTTTATCAACATGTTGGGATACGGCCTCAACATTTGGCTGCCGAAGATGGTACAGAAATTACCCGGACTTACGATGTGGGAAGTCGGCTTGATCGCGTCTCTCCCGCACCTGTGCGCAATTCCGGCGATGATCGTTGTCGGTTGGAATGCGGACAGAACTGGACTGCACAAGCGCCACGCCTTCATCGCCGGGTGCGTAGCGGCCGCGGGACTTTTAATCAGCCAGTTGCCCGGTGTCAGCGGAACGATCGTTGTCATCGGCTTTTGCATTGCCATGATGGGCAACATGAGCTACTACCCCTGTTACTGGGCCCTCCCGACAAAACTTCTGAGCGCGCGGGTTGCTGCTGCGGCATGCGGCCTCATCACCATCGCGAATCTCGGCGGCTTTGTCGGCCCATACGCGATCGGCTTTCTCAACGACCATACCGGAACACAAGTCGCAGGAATGCTGCTGCTGGTGGCGAGTTCAATCCTCGCAGGCACCGCCGTGACCTTCCTGCGCACCCGTTGATCCGCTGACCTTGCCGCACCATCTCATTGAATCCGTAAGAAACTTCACCGCATCGGACGACCGAGGCAAGCCGTCTGGGCTATCGTGCGCAGCTTTCGTGAAGCTGAGATGCGCCATCGAGCCAATCTCTAACGTTGCAGGTTACGCCGAGCGCATCTAAATTAATTCGAGAGTTGTAGCTAAATTAAATTCGAGGGTTTTTGCTGAACTCGGAAAGGCGCGCGGTGGAATCTGCCTCCGCACTCATCGACGAGAAGATCAAAGAGCTTGGCGACTGGCGCGGGAAGACGCTCGCGAAGGTACGCAAAATCATTCACGATGCAGACCCTGAAATTGTCGAAGAGTGGAAGTGGATGGGAACTCCTGTCTTCTCCCACGGCGGCATCGTCTGCACCGGTGAGACCTACAAAAACGTCGTCAAGATGACATTCGCCAAAGGAGCTTCGTTGGACGATCCTTCCGGTCTATTCAACTCCAGCCTCGACGGAAATGTCAGGCGCGCCATCGACATCCACGAAGGCGAAAAGATCAACGAGGCAGCCCTGAAGAATCTCATCCAGCGCTGCCGTAGCGCACAATCTCAAAGCCAAAAGCAAGCCGAAGCCCCGCTGAGCGATTGGCGGCCACGAGACGTCAGTATTGTGACACCCATTCATTAGGGTGAGGATCGGGCTACCTTGGCCCAGGCACGATTCGTCATCCAGCCGTGTCATTTGGCAAGGATGGTGCACATGAAGGTTCTGACACTGTACTTCGTCTGCGCAATGCTGTCCTGTTCCGTCGGAAGTATTGCCCAGACAACTCCCGCTCCTCCCGGAAAATTCGTTGACATAGGCGGGTACCGACTTCACCTGAACTGCACTGGCAAAGGGCCGGTGACCGTCCTGCTTGAGTACGGATCTTCCGGAAATCTGATGGAATGGGCCCTCGTGCAACCGGAGATCGCGCGATTCACGCGGGTGTGCAGCTACGATCGCGCCTATGAAGGATGGAGCGATCCGGGCCCCTTACCTCCATCCATGCACCAGCAGGTTTATGAACTGCATCTCCTGCTTGGAGCAGCTCACATCCCGCCGCCGTACGTGCTCGTAGGATGGTCACTCGGCGGGACGATCGATCGGATTTACGCCGTTTCCTACCCGCGCGAAATCGAAGGGATGGTGCTTGTCGACGCAACCCACGAAGACATCACGTTTGGAGAAAAGCGATTTCGTGACATGGCTACCGGCAAGCCGATTCCGGCTCCACAAACGATGCGATCCAGTCCTCCGCAAGCGTTGACCTCGGACGAACAGCTGCACTATGAGTTATGGAAGAGCCAGAAACAAAAAGAAAGCCAGGGCCCACCACCATATCCATGGAACAAGCTATCTGAGAAAGATCTGAACATGTGGCGCTCTGCAAATCTGAATGCAAAGCCGATATCCGGGGCCAAGGGTCGGCAGGAAGAGTGGTTGCCGGAGGAATTCCAACTGATTCACGAATCTCGGAAAAATCAGCCACATCCACTTGGGGACATTCCGCTAATCATCCTCGGCGCGGGCAAGGGAGATAGAAATGCTCACGAGCCTGCGAGAGCGGCTGAGCTGAAAGACATGGGAACGCTCTCGACGAATAGCGAAGAATTCGTGGATGAAAGCAGCGGCCATGGTATTCCCATCGAGAACCCCACATTGGTAGTGCGCTCAGTCCAGGAAGTGTTGCGCGCAGCGAAGACTAAAACCCACGTGCGCTCAATACCCCAAAACTGATGGCGCTTCGCCGTTGCTTTAAATGGTGAGGAGCGATCACCGAATTACCGAAACACCCTGAACACAATCCACAACAAGTTGTTGAAGAGCTGTCAGGGATGATCGCCAACATTCTCCGAAACAAGTATTCGGCAGCAAAGTCTCCTGATATACCTTGTTCACTCGCCGTTGCCTCATCCCACTCGCACAGCGCGTCCGAATACAAAAGGAGTCGATCTGGCAATCAGCAAGGTCCAGCAGCAATTCCTCCAGGCCGAACATCTTGTTGAGCAGCACAGTGGAGAACTTAAAAAAGAACTTCGCCTTGGCGATCTCATCCTTTCCCAGGCGCTCTTTATCGTTGGCCTCCAGTGGATGGGCACAGCCGGAAAACTCGGCTCCTCGCATGTCATGTACTGGATTCCGGCCGTTCTGCTCTTTTACATTCCATCCGGCATCGTCGTCGTTCACCTCAGTGGAGAAATGCCCCTCGAGGGCGGCCTCTACCAATGGGCCAAACTGCGATTCGGCGAAATGGTCGGATTCCTCGTCGCCCTCAATCTCTGGGCAACCACCATTCTTCTCGTCGCCGGGCTTGTTTCCATGCTCACCGACAGTTTTGCTTACGCCGCAGGCCCGTCTGGAGCATGGATCGTCGAAAACAAGTTGATTACAGCAGCCGTCAGTGCGTTCCTCATGGGCGGCCTTGCACTACTTGCCATTCGCGGGCTGTCGATTGCAAAGTGGCTCCACAATCTCGGCGGGTTCGTCCTCATTCTCCTGCTCGTTTTGATGATCCTCTTCGCACTGCCGCGATGGATCCACGGCACGGCGGTCTCCGCGCCCGTAGCCATCTCCTTTCCCGCGGTTACGCTGCTCAATCTCAATATCGCAGCCAAAATGGGCTTCGGCGCGTTCTGTGGATTCGAGGCTTGCTGCGTCTTTTCCGGCGAGTTACGGAACAGAGATATCGCACGTACTCTACGCCGATCTATCTTCATCGCTGGGCCGATCATCGCACTCATCTATATTGTCGGCACTGCATGCGCCCTTGCATTCACGCTGCCTGCCAACCTCGACCTCATCTCGCCAGTCATGCAGGCGTTAACCCGCGGCGCGCACGGAACACCCTTGGCGTTCATGATAGGGCCCGTCGTCGCGACGCTCATGATCGTCAGTATTCTTGCCGGAGCCAGTATCTGCTTCAACGCCGTGATTCGCCTGCCTATGGTCGCGGGCTGGGATCGCCTGCTGCCCGCATGGCTCAGCCGCCTCCATCCCCGATTCAAAACTCCAGTGGGTTCTATCTTCTGCGTGTCCATCGCCACCTTCTGCCTCACGCTTGTAGGAAATTTTGGAGTCGGCGCACAAGAAGCATTTCAATTCCTCAACAACACCTCCATCATCTGCTGGGCACTGACTTACCTTGTCATGTTCGGCATCCCGCTCATAGCCCGTGGCGAGAAACCACCCGTCACGGTCCGCATAGCCGCTCTCTCTGGGTTCGCGATGACGCTGCTCTACGTCGTCTTTTCCGTCTTCCCCATCGTCGACGTCAAGAGCTCAGCATCCTTCACCGCGAAAGTCATCATCCTGATCCTCGGAATCAACTCAGCCGGAGCATGGTATTTCCGCCGCACGGTAAGACGAAGAGAAACCATCGCAGCCATCGCGAGCGCAGATTAGCTATCCTGCGCAGGCCTTCAGCCATCAATCAAGTAAATGTGGGTGGCCCATTCAAGCCCTCCGTTGGCTTGAGTGGGAAAAGCCAAACTACGCGAGTGACCCACTCTTTCGATCAAGGAAATGTCGTAACGGGTCTCCCTCGATAAGAACGAAGGCATAGTCAAACGTAGCCTTCTCGTTCCATTCCGGCTGGGCTTACTCGTTTCGGAGCACGGTAGTGGGGTTGACGCGCGTCGCACGCCGCGCCGGGCCCAGCGTCGCAAAAAAGATAACGCTGAGCATCACGCCCAGAACGATTGGATAAATTGGAGACGCGCCGAAAAGCGTCAAGCCCACGAAAATCGACTCGAAGAGCTTTGGCAGGGGCAGAGCCATTACAAAGCCAATCGCCGAGCCAATGGCCGCAACCTTCATGCCTTCGAAGAGAATCATGCGACGAATGTCCGATGCGTTCGCGCCAAGAGCGAGGCGGATACCGATCTCCTGGCTTCGCTGGCTCACCGAGTAAGAAATGAGGCCGTAGATTCCGATGGCCGCAAGAACAAGCGCGAGCGTTGCAAAGGTCGCAAGCAACCGTTCGAACAGCGGATTACCGTTCCGTTGATCGTCGATCACTCCATCCATACTCCTTACCCGCAGAAGCGGGAGTTCGGCATCGAGTTGCTCAACTGCGTGGCGCAGAGCCGGAGTGAGGCTGTCCGGTTCCACGTTCGAACGAAGCATGAGAGAAAAGGATGCGACCGGCCGCTGCAGGTAGGCTTCATAAACCTGCGGCATCATGTTGGGATCTTCCGAGTAATTTCGCACATTGCTGACCACACCGACGATCTCGCTCCAGACCAGCGGGGTGCCTGGGATATCGAGCTGAATCTGCTTCCCGATCGGATCGAGACCCTGCAAATACCGATGCGCGAATTCCTGGTTCACCACAACGATGCGGGGAGCAGTCACGTCATCGTGATCGGTGAATGTGCGACCGCTCAGAACGGGCACGCCGGCAACCTCGAAAAAATCGGTTGTCACTACCGAATCCCCTGAGGTGTATTGCTCGTTCGATCGCGTTTCCTGTTGGCCCTTGATTCGAAACGAAACGCTGCCAGATCCCGAAGACGGCAGGCTCGAGGAAACCGCCACCTGTTCTACACCCGCTATCTGCTGCAGTTGCGGCACAAGGCTGCGAACAAACTTGCTCTGCTTGGAAGAGTCCGAATACCGCGTCTGGTCGAGCACCAGGCGTGACGTGAGAAGATGGTCATGGTTGAATCCGAGCTGTTGATGATCGAAGAAGTAGACTCCGCGAATCAATACGCAGCTTCCGATGAGCAGAAATACGGCGAGCGCGATCTCGCCACCGACGAGGACCACGCGAAGACGATTGTGTGCGCGTCCCGACGTCCCGCCGCGGGTCTCGCTTTTCAAATCTGTGTTGATGGCCGTTCGACACGCCTTAAGCGCCGGCGCCACGCTCGAAAGGATCGCCGATAAGAGCGAGATCCCCGCCGCAAACAGCAGCACGTTTCTATCGAGACGAACTGGAACTGCGCTGATTTCGGGACTAAAACTCAAACCTGCGCGGACCGCGCGAATTCCAACTGAGGTCAACAACAGGCCGACACCCCCGCCCGTCAGCGCAATTACAATTCCTTCCGTCAATAGCTGCCGCATTACGCGCGCGCGACTCGCCCCGAGCGACATGCGCACCGCCAGTTCTTTCTGCCGGCTCACCGCGCGAGTCAGCAATAGACCCGCAACGTTTGCGCAAGCGATCAGTAGCACAAATCCCACCACCGTCATAATCAAAGCCAGCGCAGTGCGAATGCCAAAATTGTGAATCAGGAAATCCGGGAGCATTCGCACCGATGCGCCCCAGCGCTTCTCCGTAGCAGGGAAATCTCCCTCTGCCTGTTGCGCAATCACATGCATTTGCGCCTTCGCTTGTTCAAGCGTGACGCCCGGAGCGAGTCTCGCAAATAGAAACAGGTAGCGATTCTTCCGCGCATCCGGAGCATGGTCCGCCGCGCCCAGCGTCAACGGTGTCCAGAGCTGCGGAGTAAAACCAAGCAGACGAAAATCCGCCGGCATCACGCCCGCCACAATGTAGTCTTCGCGGTTCAGCCGCACCGTCTGCCCCACGATCGAAGCGTCGGAGTTGTACCGCCGCGTCCAAAGATCGTGGCTCAGAATCACGACGTGGTCATGCCCCTGCTGGTCCTCGCCTGCCACGAACGCCCGGCCCAGTTCAGCGGACGCGCCGAACACCGAGAAGTAATTGGCAGTCACGGCCGCATAGCTCACTGCCTCCGGCTGCTTCCCGGGTTCTGACATGCTGCCGGTGCGATACTGATCCGCCGCCGACATCTCGGAGAACGCACCCTTGTCCGCGCTCCAGGCAAAGTAGTTCGGCGCAGAAACCGGATTCGTATCGGGCTGGAACTGCTGGTCAGGATTGACCGACGACACCACCACCATCGCCTTCGCATCGCGCCCCGGAAGATGCGGCAGCAGGCACGCACTCACCAGGCTGAACATCGTGGCGTTTACAGCGATCCCCAGCGCCAGCGTGAGTATCGCCGTCACCGTAAAGCCGGGAGACTTTATCAGTTGACGCAACGCAAATCGCACATCGAACAGAATGCTCTCCAGCGTCTGCCATTGCCACGCCTCGCGGCTGCGCTGTTCAATCAGGCATACATTGCCGAGTTCCCGCCGCGCCATCTGCTCTGCCTTGGCCTGCGGCATGCCGCTCTCCATCAGTTCGTCGGCGCGCTCGGCAATATGTTCCTGGATCGAGATCGCGAGATCATCGTAGCGTCGCCGCCGCGAAAACAATTGTGCGAGCCAATGCATGTAAGCCTCCTACGCTTTCGCGACGGCCAGTACGCGGGTAATCCCCGTGAACATCTTGTTGAAACTCGAAACTTCATATTCCAGCTGTTGCAGACCTGCATTCGTCAGCCGGTAAATGCGAGTGGGACGACCTTTGGCAGAGACACCCGCTTCCGACTCCAGCATCCCTTCTCTCAACAGCCTTTGCAGCGCGGGATAAAGAGAGCCCTCTTCAATCTGGAGCAGTTCGTCAGAGGTTTGCTTGATGTGCTTTGCCAATGCATACCCATGCATAGGCTTCACTCGGAGCGAGTGCAAAATCATCAGGTCCAGAGCACCAGAGAAAAGGTCGCGACGATCAGGGTCCTTAGCCATGGACCGAAGCTACACAATGAATACCTATTTGTAAAATAGTATTTTAATTCTAGAGGACGGAGCGCGCCCGTATCTGCGGCCAAGTCATTCTGTTGAATTCGGGCTGAGCACATCGGCGAGTGACCCACTGCGTCCACTCGCGTCGCTCTTGGGCGGAGGGCTGGAATAGGAGATAAATAAGGGTGCCCCACTCTTCGCTCTTCGTGCGAAGGGTGGGATAGCAAAGTCCGTGACCTGCACACACACTCTCTCTCTGCAACATCGCAAGGGTGGCCTATTCAAGACCGCAGTCGGCTTGAGTGGGATAAGCAAGCCACGTGAACCGTCTACCTCGACTGCGTAATGAGGGTGCCCCGTATCTCGCTTTTGAGATGCGGGAAGGAACGATAGCCGAGAAACCCAACCGAATCGATCAAGAGAATCAGGATGCCCCACTCTTCGTGCCTTCGCGCGAAGGGTGGGATAGCGAAGGCCGCGCCCCAACCGCTCAATACAACTTCGTCCGCTGAATCCACATTTAGAAATCTGACTCCGCTGGGGTCAGCGTTTGTCTGATATTGCAGTTGAGAACTTAACCCAGCCGACAATCCAGTACTGATCCATTCAGTGCCCATCGAGGCTCTTCGTGGGTATAATCTCGTCCACAGATGGCCCTCATCTCTGGCACCAGACTTGGACCGTACGAAATCCAATCACCGCTTGGAGCCGGCGGCATGGGTGAGGTGTACCGAGCTTTAGATACACGGCTCGACCGCATCGTCGCCGTCAAGATTCTTCCCTCACATCTTTCCGAAAATCTTGAGGCCAGGGAGCGATTCGACCGCGAAGCGCACATGGTCTCTTGCTTCAACCATCCCAACATCTGCACTCTCCACGACGTCGGTCACCAGAATGGAATCGACTACCTGGTGATGGAATATCTGGAAGGAGAGACCCTTGCCAGCCGCTTGAGCAAGGGGGCCCTTGCACCGGATCAAGTAGTCAAGTATGGAATTGAGATTTGCGAAGGGCTCGAAATGGCTCATCGTACCGGCGTGGTTCATCGCGATCTGAAGCCGGGCAACATCATGCTGACCAAGAATGGCCTCAAGCTGATGGACTTCGGTCTGGCGAAATCCACAGCCGCGAGCGCGTCCGCCAAGGCGGAGATGAACGTGACCCTGTCCAGCCCCATCGCACATTCTCCGCTCACGGAAAAAGGCACGGTCATCGGGACGTTCCAGTACATGTCGCCGGAGCAATTGCAGGGAAAAGAGGTGGACGGGCGCAGTGACATCTTTTCGCTCGGCGCGGTGCTATACGAGATGGTGACCGGAAAGCGAGCGTTCGACGGGAAGAGCCAGTTGAGTGTTGCGGCGGCGATCCTCGAAGACGAACCGGCACCGATTGGTTCCGTAAAGCCAATGACATCGGCGGCGCTGGATCACGCAATCGTCTGCTGCCTGGCCAAAAGCCCCGAGGACCGCTGGCAGACAGCCCGTGACCTTGCGCTGGAATTGAAATGGGTCGCCGAAGCGGGGGCGCAGACTGGGACGATCCCACCTCCGGGCCAACGGATGGCTGGTCGACAATGGCTTGCCTGGAGCGTTGCGGCCCTGCTCGGCGTCATCGTCGTGCTGACCCCATTCTATTTTCGCGGCAAGAAGCCGCCAGTGGCCCCACCCGTGCGCTTCGAGATCCAACTGCCTGCAGGCGCTCTCAGCTTCACGCTCTCGCCCGATGGTCGCCAACTGGCCTTTCAGTCGCCGGGTACCGACGGACGCAGCCTTATTTGGATTCGCGCACTTGATTCGCTGGAACCGCACCCGTTGCCCGGAACGGAAAATGTCGTCGGTCCCCCGGTCTTCTGGTCACCGGATAGTCGATTCATCGCATTTCAAGCAGAGAACAAGCTCAAGAAAATCGATATTTCCGGCGGCCCTCCACAAGATATCTGCGATGCCGCAGTCTTTGTCCTCGGCGGCGCGTGGAACCGGGACGGCACAATTATTTTCGGCACCATTGGGAATGGGATCATGCAAGTTCCGGCTGCGGGCGGCGTTCCCGCTTTGATTACGAGCACCGAGGGGCGCCTCGAAGTCCACGCTTTTCCATCTTTCCTGCCGGACGGGCGGCATTTTATTTATCTGAGATCACCCGAGAAGAATCCCGGTATTTATCTCGGTTCACTCGATGTGAAGCCTGAACAACAAAGCTCCAGGCAAATAGTCGCTACATCGCTGATGGCGGTCTATGCTGCGTCCGCTGACCCTGGGACGGGGCGCTTGCTTTTCCTCCGGCAGGGCACCTTGCTGGCCCAGGCGTTCGATGAGAAGAGCCTGCAACTGAAGGGCGATCCGATCCCTGTTGCCGAGCGCGTCGCGAGCCTTTTCGCCTCCGGACAGTTTTCCGTTTCGTCAGGTGGCGCCTTAGCTTATCGGGCTGGACAAACAGCACTTTGGCTTTCGCGACTCAGTTGGTTTAACCGGCAAGGCAAAGAGTTGGGCAACGCCGGGGAGCGTGGAACATACTCATACACCGATCTTGCTTTGTCGCCCGATGGAGCGCGCCTGGCCGCGGCGAGAGTCGACCCAAACGTGCCAGGGGATGCTGAACAGGGCATCTGGCTTCTTGACTTGGTTCGCGGTGTGAGCACCCGCTTCACATTTGATACGACCCCGGAATCCGCGCCGGTATGGTCATCGGACGCCAGCCGATTGGCTTTCACTGCATTCCGCGTTGGCGGGTATGCGGTTTATCAAAAGGCTACCAATGGTGCCGGAAATGAGCAGGCATTGGTCAATGCGACAGGCCACCCAAAGCGCCCGAACGATTGGTCGCGCGACGGGCGCTTCCTGCTCTACACCGAGTGGGATCCTCAGACCCATGCCGATTTATGGGTCTTGCCTGTAGCTGGGGATGGGACACCGTCGGGCGCAGCTACACCTTTTGCAAATACGGCGTTCAGCGAGGAACAGGGCAGATTCTCTCCCGACACACACTTGATCGCTTATGTCTCGGACGAGTCCGGTAGATCCGAGATCTATATTCAACCTTTTCCGGCGCTCCCGAACAGCGGCAAGACGCCGATCTCCCGTGATGGTGGCAACCAGCCCCATTGGCGGCGGGATGGTAAGGAATTATTCTTTTTTTCCCCCGATGGAAAACTGATGGCTGTGGACGTGACCGAGGGACCGACATTCAGCGCGAGCGTACCCAGTACGTTGTTCCAGGTACCTCTGGCTCAGATCAACCACAGTGTAGGCGACGTCCAGGCTTTCAGTTGGGATGTCGCTCCGGATGGCAAGCGGTTCCTTATTGACACGGCGAAAACATCGTCCGAACCCGTCACAGTTGTGCTGAACTGGACCGCTGAGCCGAAGAAGAAATAGCCTCGCGGCGGGAAGTAAGACCTGGCTCTAAGAGGTAGGGCCAGGAGTGATTCACCCTTTCAATCAAGCAAAAAAGGGGTACCCCACTCTTTGCTCTTTGGCGAAGAGTGGAGTAGAGGCAAAACCCGCAACCAGACTCAATGAATCTTGGTCCCCTCGATCCCCAGCATGAACCACCCCAGCAGAAGGTCCATGTCCTGCTCCTCCTTGGGTCCATAAACCACGACACTCTGATGTCATCATGCTGGAAGACCAAGATATCCACGAGTCAAAGAATGACAGCTGCTATCGTATGTAGAATCCAAAATGCCGATTAAGGCCTATTACAACGCACCGATATCTCACTTCCTCCAGGCTGATGCTGACCGCATTCTCGGAGTTCTAACGGCAGCGCACCATCACGCGCTTGAGGAACCACAGCGTTGGGCTTGGCTTCAAGAGATCTCGATCCTCAAGACTGCTCTCGCTGACCGGTCCAACGGACAAATCTTTATCGAGTTCTACATTCCGAGAATGGGAAAGCGCGCGGACGCCGTGCTCGTATCAGAAAACATCGTTTTCGTGATCGAGTTCAAGGCCGGAGCAAGTGAACATCTGACAAGCGCTCTTGATCAAGTGGAAGACTATGCCCTGGATCTAAAGAATTTTCATGAAGGCAGCCACTCCTCTCCGATCGTTCCAGTGCTGGTCTCGACTAATGCGGAATCACAGTTGACACCCGAGATCAAATTTGCGGACGACCTCGTCGCTTCGCCGATCGCGACAAACAAGACTGATCTTAGGACTCTTTTCGATCAAATTTGCGCTGGGCAAACATTTCCTACCCTTGACATTGATCAGTGGATGACAAAAGGCTACAAGCCCACGCCGACGATTGTTGAGGCGGCGGAGATTCTCTATCGCACCCATAACGTGACCGATATTCGACGACGGGATGCTAGTGCAAAGAACCTCGAGGAAACGAGTGCGAGTGTCAGTACAGTTATCGATCGAGCTCGCGAAAATCACACCAAATCTATTTGCTTTGTGACTGGCGTACCCGGCTCGGGTAAAACGCTAGCGGGGTTGAATATCGCGACGAAAAGATCAGATGAACATCGCGATGAGAATGCAGTCTTTCTCTCTGGCAATGGACCACTTGTTGATGTGCTCAGAGAAGCCCTTGCTCGAGACACCGTTCGGCGAAAGGGTGTCACAAAGAAGACAGCCGAACGCGAGGTGCGTAGCTTCGTACAGAATATCCATCATTTTCGAGACCATTACGCTGGCAACCACGAAGTTCCCGCTGAAAAGGTAGTTGTGTTTGATGAAGCACAACGCGCTTGGACAAGTGAGCAGGCTACTAGCTTTATGCAGCGCAAGCGAGGGCAGGCCGACTTCAATATGTCGGAGCCGGAATTCCTCATTAGTGTCATGGATCGGCATCCAGACTGGTGTACGGTCGTATGCCTCGTCGGCGGAGGCCAAGAGATCAACACAGGAGAGGCCGGCATCACCGAATGGATCAATGCTCTTGAAGTTCGGTTCCCCACCTGGGAGGTCCACGTCTCGCCGCGTATCGCACTTCCGGAATACGGCTCCCAGAGCCAGGCGGAGAATTTCCTTGCATCGCCGAGGGTTCGGTCGGACGCACACCTTCATCTGGCCGTTTCGATGCGGTCGTTCCGAGCAGAGGCTCTGTCAGATTTCGTCGGGCAAATCATCGACAATCAGCCAGAAACCGCGCGGGCTACTTACAAAAACATAGAAGCGACATACCCAATCTATTTGACCCGCGATCTTACCGCTGCGAGGAGGTGGCTACGGAGCAAAGCCCGCGGAACCGAGCGTTTTGGGCTGGTTGCTTCTTCCGGTGCTCATCGCCTCCGTCCAGAAGGGATTTACATCAAAGCCGAGATTGAGCCCGCCAACTGGTTTCTGAATGACAGCACAGATGTACGATCTTCTTTCTACTTAGAGGACGTCGCGAGTGAGTTTGCGGTCCAAGGTCTTGAACTAGATTGGGTCGGCGTGTGTTGGGACGGAGACTTCCATCACAAGCATGACAAGTGGATCTGCCAGGCCTTCAAAGGCTCAAAGTGGCAATCCGTGAACGACGAGTCCCGGCGACTTTACCTGATGAATGCTTATCGTGTGATCTTGACGCGAGCTCGTCAGGGGATGATCCTCTTTGTTCCGATGGGCGATGAATCAGACCGCACCCGCCCCCCATCTTTTTACAATGGCACGTATGAGTTTCTTCGCGGTTGCGGCATTCCCACTCTTGACTGAACATCAAATTGCCACACTCTAGATCTTCGTCCCCTCGATGCCCAGCATGAACCACTCCAGTAGAAGATCCAAGTCTCGCTCCTCCTTGGACACATACATCAGAAAGTAAGGATGGTGGTAAAGAGCCGTCGCTTCCAGCAGACACCTTGCCACGACATCGAAGCCCGACACCCGCCACTCATTCCTTATCTCTCCCTGGCGCAAAATCACTGCCAGGTGCTGAACCATATCCACCTCGTGGCCTTCCGCCGCAAACCTGTCCGGCTCAGGATGCTCGAGGTACGCACGAAACAATCCTGGATCGGTGCGCATCTTTTCTCTGCGAATGCGCGCCAGCTCATGCAGCCACTTCCGAATCCGCGGTGAAGCAGGCTCATCCTCCGCGTTGCAGATCTTCTCCAGCGGCTTCGTGATCTCGGCCAGCCACCGCTCCACGATCTCCTGCTGCAAGTCCTCTTTGTTGTTGAAATATTTGTAGACGTTGGCGTGGCTCATCTCCAGCCGCTGCGCCACCGCCACAATCGTGAGCTCATCCGGCCCGTGCAAACGCAGCAATTCCTCTCCCGCATTCAAAATCCGGATGCGCGTGCTCTTCACCCTCTTCGGACGAGGCCTCATCGGGCAACCGAGGGACAGCAGACGCTACCTTCACGCGTTTTCATCGGAACTTCCCTCCTCCGGTGGAACAATTTCTTGTCAAAAATATCGAAGACTCACAGTACCATCCCCACCCGACGTTTCAGCCACCTCGTTTTCTCGGTTACACAGATAGTGACGCAAATCACTTTGGGGTTACAGAATCGAGAAAATGTAACCCCAGAAAAACTGCACAAAGTGGCACTCCAAAACGCGCTAACTCGTCGTTTTGCAGCCCCAAAAACACACTGGACTACACGCAGATTTCACGCGACAATGACCCACTGCACACAGAGGCTTTCTTCATGATTCGAAACATATTTGTGGGCCTCTCGCTGCTTTGCTTGCTACCGTCTGCCACCGCCCAGGAACACTCCACCGCCGCGATGGCCGCGCACGAAATCAAGCTAAGTACGTGGTGCAAATTCACCGCCGGCCCAAGCGCCGGCGCAACCCGCAATCTAGCTCCGCAGCCCGCTCAAACGGTGGGTTCCGCCTGTCACGACA
The DNA here is from genome assembly GCA_963797255.1 of uncultured Acidobacteriaceae bacterium. Lineage (GTDB taxonomy): Bacteria > Acidobacteriota > Terriglobia > Terriglobales > Acidobacteriaceae > JANXZS01. The sequence goes on along the minus strand of CAWCOV010000021.1, from coordinate 345,873 downwards.
ACGACGGAAACAGCGGAATCATCATCGAATACCACACCACAAAAGCAATAGCACCGCATCCCGTTCCAACGCCCGCGCCTACGCCGCCAGCCACAATGGTTCCGCCGTTTACCGATCCGCAGCCTCCAAAAACCGCCGGCGATACTTCTCCACCGCCGCCTCCGTCTGCTGGTTCTGAGTCTCCTGATGTAGCTGCCCAGCCTGGCGAAATTCCCGCGCCCGCTACCGACACCACCGGGGACGAAAGTCCTACGCCCACTACCGCGCCACCCTCTTACGGACAACGCGTCGGCGATTGGTATAAGCAGCTGAAACAAGGCTCGATCGAATACAACGTCCCGCCGAAGATGGTCTGGAAAGTTGCATCTACCGTCACCGTCGTAATTCACGGATACCAGGCACCGAAGACCAGCTCACTCCCCGAAGCGACAGGTTCCGGCACTCTCAAAGTGTCCGACAGAATGAAGGTGAAGCTCCTCTGCCCCGACCACCCGGATGAGTTCACCATCACCAACGAAGATTCAAATGACGATGTGCGCTACGTGCCCGCGGACAGCACAACCACTTGGAGATGGCAGGTCACTCCAAACTATCCCGCTAAAGGACAAAAGCTCGTCGTTCAGGCCTGGGTGCTCTATCCGGAGCAGGAAGAGAAGTATGCGCAAGAGCTTCCGGTCTACACCGCCACGCTTGATGTGGATGCTTCCCTTGTTACGAATGCCGCGCGTGGTTTCTGGAGTGATCCCGGCAATTGGGTGAAGTACATGTTGCCTGGCGGCGCGGGGTTTATTTTTCTTGCCGGGCTCATCGCCTGGACGAAAAAGAAATTCGAGAAACCCCAGACGAAGTAAGACTGCCTCGTCCGGAATTCCTCGAATTAGCGAAACACTTCACAGCATTTTGTAGGTGGCGCGAGCCGCAGCCGCCTGTCTCGCACCGAAATCCGTGCGCATTTTCACAAACAGTTTCCAGCCATCGAGCATGATCGCGATCGCGAGACCAATCGATAGCCCAAAAATGCTCCAGAAGATGCTTTGGTTCACAATCGTCGCCATGGCCACATATTTCGGAAGATCGACTGCGCCGTGGGGAACAACGAAGTTATGCGGCAGTTTGAGCGCGAGTCGGAGCAGCACCAGCCCGACAATATTCAGGGCAATCTCTGAGGCTGGAGCGAACCATCTCCAGACTGGTCTTAACAAAGCGATGGTTTGAATCACGATGCCTACCGAAACAAATGCCAGTAGTGGCCAGTAAATGCGATGCCACGACGGGCCAGCATCGACCATTGCAGCGGCTGGTCCAAAAATCAGGATAGGCACATGCCTGGCGATCAGAAGATACAAAAGAAATCCAACCGACATCAGAATATGAAAGACTTTTTGCAGAGGTCGCGGCTGAAGTTTGTCCTGCGGGATGACCGGGAGATCCGCGGGATTCCATTTGCATCTCCACTCTTCCATCCAACCCATCTTCGCCTGCAGATAGTCGAGTGTCGCAAACGCGATCGTGACCCAGGCAAAAACAGGAATTAAAGTGCGCGGAAGACTGAGGAACGCATCGACCAGTTGCCCCACGTTGCCGCCGCTCAACACCATGATGGTGGCCACGACGATCTGCATGATGCACACGACGGCAAAAATCACCTTCAGTGCGAGCCAATACGCCGGAAAAAGCAGGGGACTGATGAGTTGACGTTGATTGAGATTCCGGTAACGCATGGCTACCTGCAATGGATGACCTAGCACTCTGAGAATCGCGCTTTGCTCGTCAATCGATAATGGCCGGCCTAGTTCCGCTTCCTTTTCCTCGGCCTGCGAATAAATTTCATCCGAAAGTTCTTCCAGGATGTCTGCCTTGGGGGCCGACGGCAAGAGTGCTCCCACGCATTTCAAATAACGATCAAAGAGTTCCATGTTCATGCCTCCTGAAGAATCAGGTTGAGAGATGCGTTAATGTTGTTCCACTCTTCCAACAGTTGCTCGAGTACGTCTTTGCCCCGGGGAGACAGGCGATAGAAGCGCTTGTTCCGCTTATTCTCCTCGCGCCACTCACTCTCCAGCAGCCCTTGTGTCTCCAGGCGACGCAACAATGGATAGAGGGTGCCTTCATCCATGGCCATTCCCTGATCGGCGAGCGCCTTGCGAAGCGTGTATCCGTAATGCTCAGCCCTGAGTTGCGCAAGCACGGCGAGTATCAGGCAGCCACGCCTCAGTTCGAGTCGAAGGGAATCTATATTCTCAATCGGTGTCATGCTGTGTACCAGATCCTATGCTGTACACACTATGCGTCACACAGTACAGGTTCGTCAAGAGCGATTTCAAACTATTTTCGAGAGTCAAACTGTCGGAAATCCCTGGGAATAAACCACATTAAATAAGCAACATCGGAGAACAAAATTCTCGGAAGAGGAGACGCCTCAGCTGGCTATAAGCCGTATTTCTACTGGGGAGATCGAGGTGCTGTCCGTCGTCAAATCGCCAAGTCGAGAGCGGATATCGTCCCGCAAGGGAGCGACGCATATGCCCCCAAAATTGTCTGGCAATGAATCCAGCCGCATGAGGGCGGCCTGAAGAAGGAGTCGTGTACCCTGCGGGTTCCCGCGCTTCCCATGATGAAACGCAGCGGTGACCTGGATCAGCCCTTGAAGAAATGCTTTTTCTGGAGGCGGCGTACGAAGCCAAACCAGCTCCCATGATTCATGTGCGGCGAAAAATTCCCCTGCCCGGTAGAGTCGCAAACCGTCTGCGAGTTCACCGCTACTCCAATCAAGTTCCATCAATGCCCCTTTGCAGAAAGCTAACATTGAAGCGAGCGAGAGCGTTTGGATTTCCGAGTTGGATTCCCATGGCAGTTGATCTTTTTTATGACGCGGAGGAAGTGAATACCGTAGCCGGATTCTCAACCGTAATGCGCTTGATCTGTGAAGCGGAAATTCCCGCCTCTCGCAGCGCAGGCAGAAAGCGATCGGGCAGCGCAGTAAACCCGTCGATCTTGCCACCATCCGCCTCACCGACGTGGTACCAGCCTGAATCCATGGATAGCAGCAGTCGATCCGGCGATTTCTCGATGAGCGGCTTAACGATCACCACGTGCTCCTTCTCAGGCTTGCGGCCGATCCCATCGATCGACACCCAGGAACCGGCAGCGGCAATTTTACGATTCAGCTCAGCTCCGTTGTCGTCGCAATGGGCGACGATAAATTTGCCAGGTTCACCGCCCTGCGAGGCAAACGCCAAAGCAGCTGCCAGACCGGAGGGCCCCGGCGAATGGCACGTCACCGCCATGTTAGTTTTGCGGCTGACCTGGGCTGCGGCGCCAATCAATTTGCGATCCATTTCCGTCATGCGTGATCGCTCGGCAGTCTCACCGTCCACACGAATCTTTATAAAGCCCGGCCGAATGTCCGTGTCCTCGATGCCATTTTGCCATTCCGAGAGCCAGTGCCCTGCGATCTCCGCAGCCGTTTCGCTATGCGCACTGGCAGGCAGATAAAGGCCCTTGGAGTCGCCGTAGTAGCCGGTATTTGTGAGGATGTGCAGGCCAGTATCCTGCGCAAGCTTCTTCAAGATACGCGGATCCCGGCCGACATATGCCGGCGTGCAATCGACGAATCCGCGCACGCCGCTCTGTTTAGCCGCCAAAAGAAGCGGCCTCATACGAGCGACAACCTGATCGACATTCCAGCGTGTTCGGTTCGTCTTCTCTGCGCCGATGAAATCGACAATGAGGTGTTCGTGTGGAAGAGTAAAGCCAAGCGAGGACGCGGGAATCCGTCCCAACACGGTTTGAATAGACGCGCCCGCAAACGCGAATGAAGGCGGCACAACACTGGCCGCAACGGTTCCGGCAAGGATCTTCAGTGCTTCGCGTCGAGTGTGCTTGCACGTTTTCGTGGCTGCCCTCCTTGTGATTAAGACGAATCGTAACTATACCGGCAGGGTACTCCCGACGCATTCGCGGGTGCAAAGCTAGCATCTGCCATCAATTCGTGGAGGCGCCTCCGAGAGAGCCGGACACCCGGTGCCTTTTCCGCCGGAATTCCTGCGGAGTGATCCCATTCCATCGTTTGAACGCACGGTGGAAAGCAGGAGGCTCGGAGTACCCAAGCAAATACCCGACTTCGCCGATGGAGAGGCGGTGGTCTTGCAGGTAGTGCGTCGCGGCCTCGCACCGTGTGGAGTCGAGAAGTTGGTGATAGCTCGTGCCAGCGGCAGACAGTCGGCGCTGGAGCGATCGAGCGGAGGTTGCGAGAGCGCGTGCAACGCTCTGAATCTCTGTCTCGCCCTGTGGGATCAGCGACATGATCAAACGGCGAACCTCTCCCGTCAAATCATCTTGTGCCGGCATGCGGGCAAGTATTTCCTCGGCGTGATGTTCAAGCACGGCACGCAGCACGGGATCGCGTCGCCGCATGGGAATCTGCCAGTCATGATGTGAGAGCGCGAAACTGTTGTATTTGTCCTCGCCCCGGACCGGGCAGCCAAGAATTTTCTGCATTTCGAATGCGTCTTCCGGCTTATGAACAAAGCTGACGTAGGCAGGACTCAACTGCTCGCCTGTCTCCTCACGCAGATGGAGAACGGTAAGTGAGATCACAAATTCAAATGCAAGAGATTCGCGAGGTCCGTGAAAGATGATTTGGACTGGATCCGATTCGTCTCGAATTTCAAGAGCAAATGGTGCATCGTTCAACCGGAAATATCGAGAAAGCTGGTGAACTCCCTGGGCAACAGTCTCGCAGGTAACGACCAGATAATCGAGCAGTGGAAATGCGCCAATCGGCGTTTCGACCGCCAGCTTCATACCTAGATTCTTCATGGGCCGGGTTCGCATGGCGCAGCTAAACATTCCGCCGAGCGCCTCACAAGGAACGCGAGCATCCGGATCGTCCGATGACGAAAAGTCCACTCCAGCAGCCGCTAAGAGCGTCTGCCTGTCGTACCCGAGCCGGCAGAGTGCGTCGAAAAAGGCGCGTGCAGTCGGAACGGGATCAGTGAATGTGGTGTTCGCCCCGCCACTCCGAGGGGTGGCGCCTTTTGTCAATTCTTTGGCGGGCGCTGCCATTGTGAAGGGACCCCCTTCGGTTGCATTGTGACACGCATACAGGCCCGCTCTCAACAGCGATTGCTCTAGCTGGGTAGCGGGTCAAAATGACTTTGATGAGGAGGTTGAGATGCATAGAATCGCTACCACATTTTTCTTCTTGAGTGCCTTCCTTCCAGCCACGCAATCACTGCATGGCGCTTCGGGAGTTGACATCGCGACAAAGGTGGATCCATCAGTTGTCGAAGGCGGGGACAAATATATCAAGGCAGTACTGGCTGGAGACGCATCCGCAGTCGCTGCCATGTATCGCGAGGACGGATTGCTGCTGCCAGCTGACTGTCCTTTATTGCGAGGACGTTCCGCGATCGAACATTTCTATCGCGACTGGTTCAACGGCCCCGCCAAGGTCACTGCGTTCACTTTCAATCACCTGGAGTCGTCTGTTCTTGGCGATGCTGCATTCGACGTCGGTACGTACCGGCAGAAGTTGTCACTTGGCCCCGAGGGCGGCAATGTCGATGTCACTGGCAAATACACCGTCATTCTGAAGCGCTCAGGCGATGGTTGGGAGATCAATTATCTGATTTTCAATGGCGATGCTCCGTCGAAGATCCCGCCCATTTCCCAGGTAGACCAGTGATTTCAGATATTGAAAGTTAATCCCGGGTCTCAAAGACATAGAGACCCGGGCAGCGTCATTGCGAGATTGAAATGGCGGCGTACGACATTCAGCCGGAAGTTTTCGGCAGTTAGTGAACTGGATTACGCCTGGCTAGTTGGTTCTTTTGAGCACGGCGCTGTTGCGTTCGTCGGCTTCAATGTTGGAGTTCAATCGCTGAAGTTCTGCATATCGGTTCGCAGGAATTTCGATCTGCTTGACTGTGTATTCGCGCGTATATCGGACCGTACTTCCTTTGAACTCGCTGTGGCTGCTATACGACGCGAAGTCAGTCTCCAGCTTTACAGGATCGGGCAACTCATCCACGGTATAACCCGGCGGCAGTTCGACCTCGAATGTATCCCTTACGACTCTCGTATTATCGAGGTCCATCGGGTACGTGCGTGGTTTTTCATCGAGTGCCTGCGAGTCTGAACCAAGAATGCGGGGACGAATCAGGAGCAAGGGCCCTGTCGGCTTGGCGTAGTGAGGGACGGTCAGCGAGTAGTGGACCTTCAGAGTACTGTTCAGCGGCTTGATGTTTTCCGCTTTCTGAATCTCCACGGTAAACGCCGGCAAATCGCGCTCGAGCATATGCTCAACCGCTTCTCGTTGCTCCTTCTCGGTCTTGTCGGTGTACAGGTATCTCCTGTAACTCGCCATGTTTCCCGAGCGCTGCTCCGTAACGGTTCCCTTGAGCGTTCCGTCGGCTTGCAGTTCAAATTTTCCATTGCGCTCGAGAAGGTTGTCGGCAGGTTGCAGCACGGGTAAGCGAATCGCCTGGCTATCGGCACCCGCCAGCAACACTCCGTAGCTACCTTGCAGTTCGGGCTCAAGCTGTCCGAAGGGAGTAAATTCCCACGTCGGATCAAAAACGAGGTAGCGTTTGCCGGTGTTTGCAGTTATTACGCTGTGCAGCCGCTCCGACTGATAACCCGACGGAAGTTCAATCGCCGCAATCATATGGTTGCCCTGTGTCGATGGAACATCGGGAGCGATCACGCCACGATACACATCCACTAACAGGTAGTCTGCATTGACACCAATCGACGCAAGCATCGCCTTCAGCAACGTTGCTTTGTCCTTGCAGTCTCCGTAGCGATTCTTGTAGATGTCCTGCGCGGCGTGGGGCTGGTAACCTCCGATGGCAATCTCTATCGCCACATAGCGGATCTCGCTCTGCGTAAACTCGGCAATGGCCTGCACGCGATCGGCAAAATCCGACTTGCCTGCTACAAGCTCCTGCGCCTTCGCGGCCATCTCCGGAGTGGCCGTCACCCGGTCGCGAGTCAGCTGGTCATAGTACTGTCCCAGCGCGCGCCAGTCGCCGCTGTTCCTGGTTTGGCCAGAGCCGTAATACGCGATTGCCATTCGCCCCTCAAAGGCGCCGGCTGCAGGTGCCAGGGGGACATCTTCCATATTGATGGCGGGCACATTTTCAATCTGCCATTGCCATCGATTTGTGCCTGCTTCCGTGGCTGCTATCTTCGCGTGCTGAAACCAGAAATCCTTATACTCCCAGCCCTGCGGCAACTGCAGCACATAGGTGGATCGGCGAACAGGGATTGACCGTTGAAAATCCCAGCTTGCTTCGGCGGAGTAGGGTCGAACCTTCCGACTGTACTCATAGGCCATTACGGCGCCAGGATCCATGGCTGGCGGCTTGCCCACCTTCGCTCGCTGGTCGCTGTAGAGCTCAAAGCTCGCGCTGAGCCCGACCTCCACAAGGTCCTTGTCTTTCATTTCATACTCATGACCGTCTGGACCAATACTCCACACGTGCAAGTAATTCAGCTTTTCGTCCGAGTTAAACGAGACTCCCGCTTCGCCAAAATCTCTGCCTTGCGGACGCAGAATCTTGATAACTTCTCGTACACGCTCTTCAGCTTTTCCGTCTTCATGAACGGTGTAGATAGTTTCGTGCAGCAGAACTACAGCCTTCGTCTCTGCAGGATAAGAAGGGAGATGCTCTCCGGCCGCGCTCCGCACCCAGTCCGGAATGGTCGCGGCTCCATTCGCAGTAGGCACAAGCACCAACAGTAGCGTGCCCGTGGCAAAAAGCTTAATTCCCACTCGCACCGCCATCTGTCTTGAGCACCAGTTGCTCCTGGTCACCGGTGCTCACCTTGCCATAGAAGGCTTTCAGGTTGGGGTATTCGCTCACTGGATAGAGAAACGTCCCAATAATGAAGGAACGGACAATCGACGCAACGGCGCCCTTCATCTCGGAGTTGACGGAGTAAAGCGCACTCTGCTCCATCAACTCCTTCTCCGGCTTTGGCAGGCTTTCGACCGAAAAACCCGCCGGAAGCGTGACCTGAACATCGTTCAACTCAGAGTAAGGGTAGTCGAAGTAGATGGGATTCTCGCGGGTGTCGCTTGTAAACATTGGCTTATTGCCAGCCTGAAATATCTGCCCGGGGATAAACATCCTTTTTGAAGTGGACGTTGCGATCTGCCCACTTACATTGAATTGCACGATCAGGGGTTGGTCTGGATCAGTCTGAGCGAGAAGACTCTTCATCTTTACGGTGAGGCCTCCCGGCATTTTTTCTTTAACGGAGTCTTCCAGGTTTTTGGTTTCTTCGGTCATATCTCCCCGAAGAAATGCCTGCCGCCAGGTGAGTGCCGGCGAACCTGTGTACCGCATTTGAACAATGCCAGTCACGGCGCCTGCGTTGTCCATCTTCAAACGCGCGGCCCACTCTTCGAGCGAGTCCTTGTACGGCATGGCAACGGTGCGCGAGAGCGCTGTGCCACCCTCCACTTGTCTCAGCCCGCCGGTCTGACTGTGCGTCCAGTGCACTTGGCCGAACGTGCAATACCGTGATCCCGGATCGAAGAAGCGGTCTTTGCCATCGAGCGATACGATCACGATGTCATCGTTAAGCTGATCCATGCTGGGTAATTCTTTTTCGAAGATATTGTTGTCTCGATTCGTCACCGCCATCAGGTAGGCCTGCATGCCCGCCGCCCGCGCCATAGCAACAAACAGCATCGCTATTTGATCACTGTTACCCCGCTTGCGAGCCCATACGTCGTCGGTGGACTTAATGACGTCAACACCGGCAGCCTTTTCCTCCTCTTTCGAGTGCTCGCGCGTGAAGTCAGTGTTTTCTACCGTCATTACCAAGTTATAGAGCTTGTGCAGCTTCTGCTCCGGGGTGTCTGAAGCCGTCGTAAACTGGCTAACAGCCTGCTTGACGCCGTCGCCAGGGCCGATAAACCGATCGGCAATCTTCGACCAGTTCTTGCCTTCACCTTTCCAGAATTGATCCGCGCTGTCATAAAAACGGTTATAGAAAAGCACGCGATAACTCAGGCCTTCAATTGGCGGCTGGAATTCTTCATGAGCAATCGCCTTGATGTCCGACGCGTTCAGCTCGTAATAGTCCTTTAGCCCGCCCTGCATCGTCAGATTTCTACTACCGGGAATGGCCACAAACTTAACTGCCACTCCTGGAGGAAGAATGCTTACCCAAGCAAGTCCCAGTGAGTTACGCTGGCGCGAATCGAGAACTACTTCTCCCTGCTTCAAGACCAGAGGCGTGAAGCGAAAATGCGCCTTGTGAACGAAGTATTTTCCCTGCAGATACCAGGTTGGAGGAATCGTGTACGTGTCCTGGTACCGGACCAGGTAACGGTACTCAATGATGCTGCCTACCTGCACGTCCGGGAGCGAGAAGACCTTAGCCTGATATTGCGAGCCCTGACTTTTGGAAATCAACTTATCGAAAGGCTTCGCGGTAAATGGGACAATCGTGCCGTCGCTGTGGATCGTCCGCCCTGCAACCGCGCCGATCGTATACGTCCGACGCTGGTAACCAATCTCAACATCGGCGTCCTTTTTTGCCGCCTCCGTCAGGATCTTCTTGCGAACGTAGATCTCCTGCATCTTCAGGTTGTCGTCGTCGTTCTCTTCCATGTTGAGGATCACAGCCGCAGCACCGGGGGCTGCTGGATCCGCAGTCATCGACAGCTCGGCAGGAGTCGGCTCTTGCCATTCCGGTGCGGCAAAGCTCATCGGGTGAAAGATTATCGTTCCAAGGCTGAAGAAAAAGACAACAAGGCGACGGTGCATAACGGAGTCTTTCTGCCTACGTCCACATAACGACGGACGTAGCGTGCTAAGCAGGTGGATTGCTACCCGTTTACTACGAGTAAAAAGGTTGAAAAGTTAACACAGTGTACAAGGATCACTGCAGATTCAAAACGACAATTGCAAGAGAGCAATCGGGCAGCCATATTACTCCGTGGTAAACAGCAACCGGAAATTGGTAACTGACGTTTGTATGGAAAACGTCTCGGTTGAGGGTCGGATCTAATGATGGTGGGCGAGGCGGGGATCGAACCCACAACCCCCGGCTTAGAAGGCCGGTGCTCTATCCAATTGAGCTACTCGCCCGCAAGATGGGCATTCCTTGTTACGTTCTTACCTATTGTAAACAACGACCTTCTCAGTAATGAAGGATAGTTCTTCGAGTTTTGAATTGGATGGCGAACGACGCTTACGAGGGCCACTACAAAAGGGAGCTCAACGGTCGACCTACAGCGCGTTGTTCTCAAGTTGGCAGGAGTGCATCAGGAATGCAAGAAGAGCTCTCTCTGCCCAGTAGCCATCATACCCATGCGCTGAAGCGAGAAATGCACAGTGGCCGCCATGTTTGGTCTCCACCAGCGTGACATTAGGGTTCGCGAGCAAGGTCTCCCGCGTTTCGGGAAGCATGCGAATGAAGGGGTCGTCCACTGAATGGATGGCCAGGGTTGGCACCGCAATCCCATGCGCAACTCGCGTGCTCGCGGCTCTGTAGTAGTAGTCCTCAGCACTCTCAAAGCCGGAATAGAATGCTGTGATTCTGTCGTCGAAATCCCAGAGAGAACGAATGCCTTCCAGGCGTTCGAGAGAATAAATATGCGGGAACAGACTGATCTTGCGGCGATACCGATTCTTTAGCCCGCGAAGAAACTTCCACTCGTAGGCCCTGTTCCAAGGGCGATGCAATTCACGCGCGGAAGCCGCCAGATCCATTGCGGGCGACACACCGACGACGGCCTTGAGCTGCGGGATGGATTCACCGCGCTCCCCCGCCAATTTAAAGACGAGATTGCCCCCCATGGAGTAACCGATGAGCGCAATTGCCGTGAGCGCTTGTTGCTGAATGATGTGTTCGACCACTGCCTCAACGTCTCCGGAAAGGGCTGAGTGGTAGAGGGTGGGCGATAGATGATCCGTTCCGCCGCAGTTGCGCATGTTCATGCGGACCACGTTGCATCCTGCTGCCCACGCCCGCGCGGAATTTCCCAGAACGTATTGCGATTCCGAAGAGCCCTCGAGCCCGTGGACCAGGACGACGGTCAGCCGGTGGTTGCGAACCTCCTCCGACTGCCAATGGCACAGGCAAAGTACCTGGCTTCCGGTCGCGGCATCTACCTCTACATAGATTTTCTCCGCCGGTGGCAAAGCGTTCTTGCGAGGCAGAAAGTTACCAGCAATCGTCTGGATGTGGCCACCGACGAGGAAACGGCGAGGTACAAACTCCTCCAGCCAGGATGGAGAGGAGGTGTTTGGAGCGGATGTGGAGGGTTCAGGCCCAGACTCGGAGGCAATCTTCACTTGGCGGACCCGTGACACATCGTCAATTTGTATTCGGAAAACAGAGGTGTGGACATAGGCGGCAATCCTCTGCACAAAGCGATGGCCGCATGCGCGGCCAGATTTCAATCGCGAAGGACCCGGGATGCGGGACCTATGAGTGGGGCGGCTAGTGGGGTTCGAACCCACGACATCCGGTGCCACAGACCGGCGTTCTGCCGCTGAACTATAGCCGCCACATATAGACTTAAGAGTACAGCATCCGACGGTTGCTTTCCAGTGCCGTTGGGGCTGCGACCGCCAATTGGGGGACCGTTCCATGCCTGCTCCTCGACAGCCAGAGATCCTGCCGCCGGGCGAAAGAAACCTCGCGCCGCGCTTCAAACGCGGGAGCGGAATCTTCGCCGACGAAAATCTCGACATGCTGTCGCATGTGCTGGACGACTGGTTCCAGATCCCGGGAACGTCCTTTCGCGTTGGACTTGACGGGATCATCGGGCTTATCCCTGGGCTTGGAGACATACTAGGCGGCCTCGCCTCCAGCATCATCATCGTAGCGGCGTGGTTCCGCGGAATTCCCTACATAACGTTGATGCGGATGGTCGTGAATGTAGGTATTGAGGTGTTTGTCGGCATGGTGCCACTGCTTGGAGACGCCTTCGATATTGCCTGGAAGGCGAATCGCAAAAACTACGCGCTGCTCTCTCGGCACTTGAATGAGCCTCGCCGCCACGCGTGGCGCGACTGGGTATTTCTATGGCTCATAGGCGCCGTTCTGCTGGCGATATTCCTGACGCCGATCCTGGTAATCGCATTCGTGATTGAGTGGCTTACGCACCCGCGATAAGCCGCGATGTGGGTTGGCTGACGACGCGCTGAATTCGCCTGCGATACAATCGAAAGGGAGTCGGGGCGTAGCGCAGCCTGGTAGCGCATCTGCTTTGGGAGCAGAGGGTCGGGGGTTCGAATCCCTCCGCCCCGACCATTCGAATCAATCACTTCGCGCATCCGCGCATTCTTTCTTCAAATGCCTAAGACACCCGGTCGTTAGTAAGACACCCGGTCGTTAGTAGGTTGCAGTCGCTGCACCGAGTCGAATTGCTTCGAGCCACGGCTGAGTTCAAGCGATTGCTCATACGTAAGGTTGCGGAAGCAGAGTAGAAGCTATCTACTCTTTGATTAATCCCACTTACTTCTCAATTACCCCTGACAACATTGCGCACGATACGCCACTGTGTACACGAGTATCTTTCCATTCGGACCTGTATACGTGCGATGACACCGTGGCGAAACACTTGGGCAATGTAACTGAATGTTTTCAAAATGTTTGCAAAAAAATGAAGTGGGGTGAGAATGGCTATCCATTTGCTGAAGCTACTGCATTGAAGCGTCGGCACAGGGATTGATCTGCGCACTAAGTCAGGGAGATTTGTATTGCCTGTCAGTTTCCCGATCAGGCAGACTCTCCGCGAAAACATGATCGTCTCCGACCCGATGTCGTAAGCGCCAAGGAGATTTTCATGTTTACTCGTTGCTTTGTTCGGGGATTTTTGCCCCTCTGCCTTGTTACCGCACTTGTCGGGTGTTCCAACTCGGAGTTGGATTCCGTCCAGGTTACTCCAGGAACGCAGTCCGTACCTGTAGGCCAGACTGTGCAATTCACTGCAATAGGGACATATGGCAATGCGAACCATGCCTCGAAGAAGGATGTTACGAGTACCGCAACCTGGAGTTCCAGTGCTCCGGGCGTTGCGACTGTGAGTTCCACTGGCCTCGCAACCGCAGTCGGAGCCGGATCAGTCACGATCACGGCTACCGCACAGGCATATAACGGACCAACGAGTTCCGCCGCAAATATGGTCGTGATACCAGCCGCAGCTGGCGGTGGCGGAACCCCGGACACGATACTTTCTCTGACAATTATTCCGAGCGAAATTTCGGTGGGCAATTTGAAGGATAGCGGGCAATTTCTCGCCATCGGAACGTTCTCGACCGCGCCATTTGTTAGAGACCTGACAAACTCATCCTCTCGTCATTTGGATCTCTTCCTTCCCTAACGACTTTACCGTTAGCAGCAGCACTGGTGGGAATCTCGGTGCTACGGCAGGAGTCGTCACTGCATACGCCAGTGGAAAAGCCACTATCATTGCGAAAGGAACGAGTTCAGACGGTACGGTACAAACTGCCACTTCGACATTTGCCTGCCCCTTGGTTCTCCCTAACCCGCCAACAGAGCCAGGATCTTGCTACCCGGGTTCGGAGGCACCGTCGCTTCTGGCGACACTCACCGTTTATAACGAAGGCCTGAATACAACTAACTGGGAAGTCACCGCTCCATCTTTTACCGATACTCCGAACGTGATCCATTGTGGTCCAGGTTGGACCGCTAACGGTGGTGTGGGTGGTTCAGTCTGCACGGCTACCTATCCGATAGGCTCCAAGGTTAAGTTGACAGCGCCAGCGAATTCGGGTGCCTTCGGCGGATGGTCTTACAATTGTCTGGCCGATCCGAATCCACCTACGGCAACGGGACCCAACACTTGCACGGTCACGTTGGTGACCAATAGCACCGTCGGAGCTATCTTCAACTAAAACAAACAGCAATCTGTCACAACGAAAGCCGCCTTCCTGGGTGGCTTTCTTATTGGACACTGATCGGATTGTGAATCCTGTTGAAGCCGAGAACCTCGTCGGTAATTTGGGCGAAGGAATCCAATATCCTGGAATAAACACGCAGGACTCCAGCAAGGTGCAGAAAGCTTAGTTGGTTGGGAAGGCTAAGAATCTCGTGCGGGGAAGATCACCGCACGTAGGGAATCAAAAACTGGGTGAGAGTAACTGAAGAATTCGGGACGATTAAAGTCCCTGAACAAAAGGTTTCCTCTAACGGCCCAAACGCGCCGCCCACTGCCGTTCAACCGGATAAAGGCGATGCTCGAGAACGGCACCCGCCAAAAACGGCAGAACGATAGCTGCGATCACTCCTGCCCAATCCAAAATTGATGCGGACATATTTGCCTCCTGTCGGGACCCAGATGAATGAACCCGTCCTCTTGTTAAAAGTGCATTTGAAGAGAATGAACTTTTCTGGTAACAAATGCACCAAAAAAGTTGCACGGAAAAGGGCGGCGGTAACTTGAGAAACAACAAGCTTTAACGATCAACGTTCTTGGTGATTGCTGGCTTCACAGAGAACGCCAGCACCTTCTCTGGACAAACGTGCTCCGATTCAATCCTGGCAATGCCAGCTTCGCTTTCAACCGCCGAACCTACAGTCATGAAGCAGAACAAGCACCGACTATTTAGCGTCCCATTTTCGTTCAATGTGCGACTGTACATCCGACAGATGTTATGTAGGGTGCACTCTTTAAGATGTGACGTAAATCACTCTAACGGGTGATTAGACGCGGGACGTTGCCTGAGTGTGAGCGGCGGAAATTGTCATTCGCCAGATGATCGAACGAGCGTCCCCTGATGGCTTCCAGCTGCTACTGCGACGGCTGAGTAAACCCGACCCTGCCTTTACGGATCAGTTCTGAGAAGTCGGGTGAATCGTTGGCTGCCTTGGCCGCAGGATTGATCAAGGCTTGCTTCTGGAGCTCGGGAAAGCTGAGACCGTCCGACACCAAAGCTCCGCGTTCGTACTCGAGCTCATCCAACTTCCCATTGAGCAGGATGCGCCAGTCCCACGCCTGGCGGCGCATCACCTGCTCATTAAAAATCACAGTCGTGCAGTTGGTGGTTACCGCGTTATACCACCTTGGCTTGAGGTGCAGGCCATTGATGGTGCCGACGTATTCGTCGAGCAGTAAGCGCGCATTCGCCGGAGTAGCCTTTGTGCGGTACAGCGAAAGATTCTCTCCAACGCGATAGTTGGTGCGCAGACGGACCACATCCCGCTCTACTGAAGGGATCACAATCAGCGTGTATTGCCGGAAGAAGCCCGGGATTGCTGCATAACTCTGACCAACCACTTTCCGAACTTCGATGGACATGGGCAAGTGGCCGCCCGGTCCAAAGTCAAAGCTGAGGATGGGATGGGCGATCCAGGGCGAGCCCCAGTGGTCGAGGAAAAAATCGATACCTCGAAGCTGGTTCATGTCGAAGGTCTTCGTCTCCCACTGGCATGTGTAATCGAATTCCGTTCGGTAGTCGCAATCGCGAATGTTGTGAAGTGTCAGGAGACTCCCATCGACCTCCCCGTACGCAATCTTTTCGACGTCCGGCTGCCAGGGCCGGTTGCTGGAAGGCTTCAGAGTGAACCACCAGGTAACGACGATCACGAAACATGCCAGCCACACAAGCATCTTTTTCGCCTGGCCGTGAAGCAGGAACAGGATCGCGATCAGCACGATAAGAAAGACCGCAGCCATTATGTGTTTCAGTGAGCCAAAAGGTGAATCGAAGTAGATCGCTGCGGCTGCCCAAAGGTTTGCCACCCCTAAGACAATCCACGCAACTCCAATAAAAAACGCGCGCAGCAGGCGCAAAGCGAGTGGAGTCTCAGAATCGAGCAAAGTTCTTGGGGACATTGCAAGAGTTTAGAAGACTGCGGATGCGGTGGTAAAGACATTTACGGCAGCGCGGACAAATATACCGCGCTGCCGTAGATTTCGTTCAAACATCATGTGCCCGTGTCAGACCACGTGACGTTTGCAATTCGGAGTATTTGTTTGAAAGCTCACGTGCGCACTACTTGAGTTCTTCTTCAACTTTCTTGATGCCCTTCTCAGTATCCTTGGCAACGACCTTGGTGCCATCGGCAGTCTTATCCGCGGCTACCTTCGTTCCGTGAGCCGTATCCTTCGCAACTACCTTGGTCCCGTCGGCAGTCTTGTCTGCAGCAACCTTCGTGCCGTGAGCCGTATCCTTGGCAACTACCTTGGTCCCGTCAGCAGTCTTGTCTGCAGCTACCTTCGTGCCGTGAGCCGTATCCTTCGCAACTACCTTGGTCCCATCGGCAGTCTTGTCTGCAGCTACTTCGGTTCCGTGCGCGGTCTCTTTACTGA
Source organism: uncultured Acidobacteriaceae bacterium (assembly GCA_963797255.1). Lineage (GTDB taxonomy): Bacteria > Acidobacteriota > Terriglobia > Terriglobales > Acidobacteriaceae > JANXZS01. The sequence continues at coordinate 329,564 of CAWCOV010000021.1, read as the reverse complement.
CGGCTTTCGTTCCGTCGGCTGTTTTGTCCGCGGCTACCTTAGTGCCGTGAGCGGTATCCTTGGCGGCAGTTTTCGTTCCATCTGCAGTCTTGTCTGAAGCTACTTTGGTTCCGTGCGCCGCGTCTTTACTAACGGCTTTGGTTCCGTCGGCTGTTTTGTCCGCGGCTACCTTAGTGCCGTGAGCGGTATCCTTGGCGGCAGTTTTCGTTCCATCAGCAGTCTTGTCTGCAGCCTTCTTAACATCGTTTGTAGAGGTGCTGCTCGACTGAGCAGACGCAACGAGGCTCCCACCTAATAGAAGGGAAGATGCCAGAACAGCGTAAGAAATAGCCCTTAAACTCATATCCACCCTTTGAAAAGCGTAATGGATTCGGCGGCACACTTACTCCGTACAAAGCCCACAAAATATGGGTCAGAATAAATGTGCGTGGAATTCTAATTCAACGATATCTGCACTTTTCCCACGGTGTCAAAGCCATTCACGCTGCAACGCCGCGGTCATGCGCATCCGTGGAAGGCATTATCGAACAGTGAAACGCATTCGCACTTCCGCGAACCAAGCAATTTTCATCCTGCGGTTTTGCTATTGATTCTTCTCCAGCCATACTTTCAGGTTCGGTTCCTGCGCGGCACGGAAATCAATACAATCGTCGATCCGGTTCTTCGCTCTCTCCAGCGCCTTTTCTGAGGAAGGCACAGGATGTGATGCGAAAAAGCTGGAGTACTGTTCGCGCGCGTCGACGGTACATACGGTTCCCGCAGCACCTACAAGCCTTGCCCCGGAGCTGGTTGTGATTTGCGCCTTCACCTTGTCCCAGTTTTGCTGGACGAACTCCCAGGCCACCGGATGAGTTTCGCGGGTATCGAGGATCGCGCCGATGAGGCCGATGGAATCCTGATTTTTTACCTTTCCTGAAACGGCGTAATCCAAGGCACGCTTTTCGAGAACAGGGTCAGTGAAATCGGCTAGAGCGAAGAGCGCGCTCTCGGCGATCTCCGGGTTGCTGGCTGAGACGCTCACGCCCTGAAGCTGGTTGAATAGCTGCTCGTCTCCATTTGTCGCCGCGATACGCATCGCGGTCTGTGCGAGTGTGCCTTCTACCGACTCAGGATTCGCGAGATACGCGGCAGTGATTTTTTTGGATTGGGCAATCACATCGGGATCTTTGCCGATGTCGCCAAGCAAACCGAAGAGGGCGGCTCGCAACTCTCTCTTTTGGGGGCCATCCGATGGGGAAAAATCACCGAGCGCCTTCAATGCCGGGGAGAATGACTTGCGTACCCATGCCGCAAGCTGGACTCTCTCCGCATCCGAAGCGATGCGCGTGTTAATGGCAGCCAGGCCGCCGTAAGAGCTTGTCTGCAAAATCCAGCTGTCGTCACTCTTGAGTGCCGATACAAGATCGAGATAGGATCCTACGGTTGCTTTCTCCGCTCGAACCTTTGCCCATTGATCGCCAAGAAGACTGATACGCTCTTCCGGGATCAGAGTATTCGCGTTGGCCACGATCTTTTCGTAATCCGTGTCGGTATAGCTAGTGCGGTAGTAGCCGGTGCCGCCCGCGTTGGCAAAAAGAAATGGGCCATTCGCGGTTGCAATCTTCTGCGCGCCAGAGGTCAGAACGTCGCAATGGGCAGACCCATCCGCGGCTTTCAGGCATGCTGGAATCGTCCAAACCTGGGCCGCGCCATCTTTCACTTTCGCGCTCAGGAAAAAGCGTTGCTGGCTTACGTTGACGTTGTCTCCCTGGGGCGCTGCAAAGGTCAAAATTGGAACACCGGCCTGAACTACAAAGCTGGTCATGATCTTGTCGACCGGCTTGTGGCTTGCGGCTGTTTGCGCATTCCAGAAATCTTCCGCCGTCGCGTTTCCATAAAGATGGGCCGCTAAATAGTTGTGGACGCCCTGACGAAATGTTTCTTCACCGACGTAATTTTCCACCATAAGAAGGACAGCCCCGGCCTTGCCGTAAGTAATCCCGTCGAACATCTCGGTGATCTGGTCGGGAGTATCAGCCTCTGCGCGAATGGTCCGGGTAGTCCTTTGCGCATCCAGGTTGAGGGTGCCGTCGAGGTCCGATACTACGATCTGGGAAATATCCCATTCCGGCTTCCACTTCTCAAGCGGCTTGTTCGACATCCATGTAGCAAAGCCTTCGTTGAGCCAGATGTTGTCCCACCATTGCATGGTCACCATGTCACCGAACCACTGATGCGCCATCTCATGTGCAACCACCGAGGCCACATTTCTCCTGGAGTCTACTGATGCGGTTTTTTCGTCGAGCAGCAGGTCGGTTTCGCGGTAGGTGATCGCTCCAAAATTTTCCATGGCCCCCGCCTCAAAGTCAGGAAGAGCAACCATGTCCAATTTGGGCATCGGGTACTTGATGCCGAAGTAGTTGTTGAAGTAGTGGAGAATGTATTCGGCTGAGGTGACGGCAAATTTGCCAAGTTGTACTTTGTCCGGCGTGGCACAGGCGCGGATGGGAACGCCGTCACTCTGACCGGACACGCATTGAAAATCTCCTACAAGAAACACCACCAGGTAGGTCGACATTTTCGGCGTATTCGCAAAGCGAACAATGTGCTTCCCTGCCGCTGGGCCGGGCGTATCAGAAGCAATATTCGTATTGGAGATGGCGGTATCACCGGTATCGATGATCAGGCTGATGTCAAAAGTCGCCTTATAGGCGGGCTCGTCAAAACATGGAAAGGCGCGCCGTGCGTCGGTTGCTTCAAATTGAGTTACGGCATAGTTGCGCTTGCTGGTCTTTGAAAGATAGAAGCCGCGCAGTTGACCATTGAGAATACCGGTGAAATCAATAGTAATCGTGTGAGTTCCTGCCGGAAGTGTGCGAGGGAAGGTGAGAGTCGCCTGCTGCTTCTTGTCGTCCAATGAAACGCTGGCTGGCAGCGACATACCATCAACCTCAGTCGTCACTTTGAGAAATTTCAGCTCCAGCGCATTCAGTGTGATCGCATCGATCGGCTTTGCGAGCTTAACGGTTATCTCTTCGTGCCCCGCAAAAGTGGCAGCCTTCAGATCCGGCGTGAGAACAAGCTTGTAATGTTCCGGGATGACGTCGGAGGGCAGTCGTTGCGCATTTGCGGTGGTGACACAGGAGAAAAGTGTGATGGCGGCCGTAAAGAGCAAGACGCGATTCGAGCAGGGAGAAGCTGACATTTTGAATTTCCTTTTACACGATGGAGCGGTGAGGCGCCGGTAACAACGCCCGAGAAGAGCGAGTTGAAATGAGGCCTACACTAATTTTCAAGTTGAGCTTTATTGCTGTCAACCAGCGCTACAGAAAATGGACGGATGCAGCCCTCACGGAACGCCCGGAAATATCCGCCGCGCGGCCCTCAGCATAGGCAGCCGCACCAAGCAATGCCGCACGGCTTTCAAGAATGATTCGCACTGGCATCTGTTCGAGAAGGTTACTCAGTCGGCCCTTATCGAGGAACGCCTTCATGAACCCGCCGGCCTGCATTTTCGGAAGTATGCGAGGAGCGACCCCACCTCCTAGGTAGATACCGCCGATGGATAAAACTTTGAGCGCGAGATTACCCGCTTCTGCTCCATACGCGGATACAAACATATCCAGCGTTCTGGAACAAAGCTCGCTTTGTCCGTTGAGTCCGAGTTCGCCGATAACCGCATTCGGATCTTCTTCCGTCATTCGGTCGCGCAGCCATGCCGGCTCTTCCATCCCTTTTTCGTCGCGCAGAAACTCGTAGATATTTGTAATGCCCATTCCCGAGACGACACGCTCAAAACTAACGCGTCCTCTGCAGATTTTTCGCAGATAACGGAACAAATCGATCTCATCGTCATTGCGCGGAGCAAAGTCGCAGTGTCCACCTTCGGACGCCATCGGTACATGCATCTTCCCGTTCCACACCAGTACAGCCTGCCCCAGGCCCGTGCCTGCCGAAATAAGTCCCCTGTTTCCGATCTGCGCTGAATCGCCCTCGCTCAGGACCATGATCTGGTCAGCAGTCAGCTCAGGAATGCCGTAGCCGTTAGCTTCCAGATCGTTGATGAGAAAGATGTGGTCAATGCTCAATTGCCGTGAGAGTTCTCTGCTGTCCAAGACCCAGGGGAGGTTGGTCAGTTTGAGTTTGCCTGCGCGCACCGGCCCCGGCACGCCAAAGCAGGCGGCGGTTATGTCGTCGCCGGAGGTGTTGGTCTCTGTCAGGAATTTGCAAACGACTTCGTTCAGCCCCTGAAACTCACGTGCGGGGTATTTCTCATCGCGAACGTGGGCGAGTTTTCCTTCTGCGAAGTCGTACAGTGCGAGGTGAACTTTGGTCCCACCTACATCGCCAGCCAAAATCATCGGGTTCTCTCCAAAATGCCGAAACCATCCGCTCCCGGGGGAGGCAGCAGTGCCGCAGCGGCGCTATCCAGAAACAGTGTCAGTTTACCGCTCGCGGGTCGAATCAGCTGTGATGGCAGCGTTTCCGGGTCGAACGGCCCCTGAAAGACACGTTGGAGCACCTCCGCCTTGTCGCCTCCCTGGACCAGAAAGAATACATCGCGAGCCTGGTTTAATACCGGCCACGAAAACGTTATGCGCCACGACTTCTTCTGTGGAACGTGATTGGCAAAGACGATGCGACCCAATGTATCGATGGCATCTGTGCGAGGAAATAATGACCCCGTATGCCCGTCCTCACCTATCCCTAGAACGACAAGGTCGAAACGAGGAACTTCCGCACCTTCGAGCCGAAACCTCATCCTAATGTCTGTTTCGTACAGGGCGGCGGCACGTTCGGGATTTAGTTCTCCCTGCATTCGAGCCACTTGTGAAGGCTGAATGGGGGCTCTGTCGAGAAGAGCTTTTCGAACCATTCGGTAGTTGCTCTCCTCGTGGTCCGGTGGCACAGCCCGCTCATCGACAAAGAAAATCTCCAGTTGTGGCCAGGGAATTTGCCCGCGGAACTCGGCGTTTGGATCGCCGAGAAGCTCCAGCATGCGTCTCGGCGTACTGCCGCCAGACAATGCAATGCGCGCGCGGCCACGCTCCTGGACACTTTGGTTTAGCCGGGCAGTAAAATAAGCCGCCGCACGATGGCTCATACTTTCGCCATCAGGAAGGACGTAGTACTTGACTTCAATCGCAGGTGGCATTCACAACCATTCTTAGCTGCTGTCTTGCGAGAGGAACTCTTCAGTCGCAGGCTTATAGCTTATGCCATTGTCGTCCGTCCCGGGCAAGCAATTGATCGGACTCTTTCGGCCCCCAGGTTCCCGCTGGATAGTTGGGGAAATTGGCAGGGTCGGCAGCCCATTTCTCCAGGATTGGCGTGTAAAGTGCCCACGTCGTCTCCACGCCATCACGATGGGCAAAGAGAGTTGCATCCCCCAGCATTGCATCAAGCAAAAGCCGTTCATATCCGTTCGCGGAAGACACTCCGAACGCCGCGGCATAATTAAAGTCCATCACCACTGGGCAGACGGCCATATTCGGGCTAGGCACCTTTGCGCCAAAGCGCAGGGAGATTCCCTCATCCGGTTGAATTCGCATCGTGATCAAATTCGGCTGAAGCTCGGTGCAGCGGTCATTCGGTCCTAATTTGAAAAGTAACTGTGGCGGTAGCTTGAATTGAATCGTGATTTCGGTCGCGCGTTTCGTCATGCGCTTGCCTGCGCGAAGATAGAACGGCACGCCTGCCCAGCGCCAATTATCGATTTCCAGTCGAATAGCCGCATATGTCTCCGTGTTGGACTTCGGATCAACACGTTCCTCTTCGCGATATCCTTTGACGGCCTCGTCGCCAGCTTTGCCCGGCCCATACTGCCCACGCGCCGTGTTCCCAATCGGGATCTCGGAAATTGCTTTCCATACTTTTAGTTTCTCAATGCGCACCGCGTCAGCCTCAAATGAGATGGGCGGCTCCATTGCGATGAAGGACAGAAGTTCCATGACGTGATTCTGAACCACGTCTCTGAGCGCCCCAGCCTTTTCGTAGAAAGGTCCGCGGCCCTCGATGCCGATACTTTCCGCGACAGTAATCTGCACGTGATCGACAAAGTTACGATTCCAGATCGGCTCGAAAATGCCGTTCGCAAAACGGAAGACGAGGATGTTCTGCACGGTCTCCTTGCCCAGGTAATGATCGATGCGAAAAACCTGGCTCTCATCAAAGATGGCATTCACATCGTCATTGAGTTTCCTTGCTGATTCCAGATCGTGCCCGAATGGCTTTTCAATGATGATGCGAACGCTGCCCGTTTGCGGCTTGGCCATGCCCTGCGCGCCAAGTCGCTCCGTGATGGCGGCGAAGTATTCCGGGGCCGTAGCCAGGTAGAACAGCCGGTTGCCACGAGTTCCCTTCTCCTGATCGATCTTCTCCAACAAAGCTTTCAGTGATCCATAACCAGCGTCGTCGTCGAATTCCAGCGCGTGGTAATCCAGCTTCTTTATGAAATCGTCGAGTTTGGCATCTCCGTCGTCGCCACCGCCGAACTTCACGATGCCCTCTCGCATCTCGGTCTTGAATTCGTCTCCCAGGGCTCGTCGCGCGACGCCAACGACGGCGAACTGATCGGGAAGGAGTTTCGCCTGCTGCAGGTGATAGAGGGCGGGAAGGAGCTTACGCTTGGTAAGGTCGCCAGAGGCTCCGAAGATTACGACGATGCATGGTTCCGGTATGTGCTCATGACCATTCTGCGATGCACTTTTAATATCTTCAGGAGAAACCTTGACTACTGTTGCCATCGGACAGACCTCCGTCGTTCTGCTGTTTGCCGCTCAGGGGATGAGCGGCGAAAATAATAGCTTGCCTTCGGACAACGCATCGGTTGCTGGGAAACTCCAGATCAAGAAAGCAATTCACGAAATCTAAAGCTTTTGTTGGATGCAAAGTTGAATGTTCCCGCCAATGCGGATTTAGATGGCAAGGCGGGGTTTGGGTTTCAATTATCTTCGGGCTTTTGCATCCGTTGCAGGTACGGCCATGTATCGCGCTTCAATCGCTTTTACTTTGTTGAGCCGACGAACAAAACGCTCTTCTTTGGACTGAAAGTTCGCACGGAGAAAAGCCGAGATCAATTCGATAGCCAGCGCGCTTCCGACGATTCTTGCGCCGAGTACCAGCACATTCATCTCGTCGTGTTCGACACCCTGATGGGCAGAGTATGTGTCGTGGCACATGGACGCACGGATGCCCGGCATTTTGTTCGCTGCCACGCAAACCCCCACCCCGCTGCCGCAGATCAGGATTCCGCGTTCTGCCTGCCCCGCCTGCAGCGCTTTGCCGACGGCCTCAGCGAAGTCGGGGTAGTCTGACGGCTCGGCATTGAAGGCACCGAGGTCGATCACTTCATGGCCCTGGACTTCCAGGACAACGCGCATCTCCTCTTTCAGCGAAAATCCTGCATGATCCGCTGCAATGACTAACTTCATCGGACGTCTCCTTGGATTCCCGTTACTTCGTTTTTGCCGATGCGATCAGCTTGCGCGCCTCTCCAGCTACGTTTTCGACATTGAAACCGAGACGCTCGAGCGCGACCGGGCCCGGAGCTGACGCACCAAACCGGTCAAGTCCGATCACATGTCCATGCCGCCCCACATACTTCCACCAGCCCAGAGTGGCGCCCGCTTCAATGGCAAGTTTCGGAAGATGATCCGGGAAAATGGATGCCTTGTACTCTTCGCTCTGCTCTTCAAATAGTCGCCAGCTCGGCATAGAGACGACACGGACGGATAGACCTTCGCCTGCGAGTCTTTCAGCAGTCTTCAGAGCCAGCCAGACCTCGGCACCGGTCGCTACGAGGAGGACGTCGGGAGCTTCGCCACCCTTCTCCAGAATATAAGCGCCATGGGCAACGCCCTCGAAGACCTTAAACTTCTCCGCATCAAGAATGGGCAGGTCCTGACGGGAAAGCGCCATGAAAGACGCGCTCTTCCTCTCCAGAGCTTGTATCCAGACCGCGGAAGTTTCGTTGGCGTCGGCCGGCCGGAAGTCGGTCATCTGGGGAACTGCCCTGAGCGCCATCAAATGCTCGATCGGTTGGTGCGTTGGGCCGTCCTCTCCCAGCGCAATCGAATCGTGTGTGAACACGAAAATGGAGTGAGTCTGCATCAGCGCCGCAAGACGAAGAGCGGGTTTGCAGTAGTCAGAGAATGTGAAGAAGGTGGATCCGTACGGAATAAGGCCACCGTGCGCTGCCATACCATTCACCATGGCGCACATGGCAAACTCGCGAACGCCAAAAAACACGTTGCGACCGGCGGGATCGATGTGGAAATTGCCGCCATCTTTGAGAATGGTTTTCGTCGAGGTCGTAAGGTCAGCGGCACCGCCGAACAACTCCGGCACCACAGCGGCGAAGGCGTTCATCGCGTTCCCGCCGGCGACTCGCGTTGCAACCGGCTTCGCATCAGCTTTCAGGACTGGCAAAGTCTTTTGCCACCCTTCGGTCAGCTTGCCTGCCATCACGCGCTCGAATTGCGCCGCTAATTCAGGGTTTTCGAGTTTGTAAGCGTCGAAAATCTTCTGCCACTCCGCCTCTTCTTTGGCTCCCTTTGCTACGGCCTGAAGCCAGTGTTTCGCGACATCTTCAGGAACGTAAAAATCCTTGTCATCGGGCCAGTTCAGCTGTTTCTTGGTCTGTCTTACTGCATCGGCGCCCAAAGGTTCGCCGTGCGCCTTGTTCGTACCCGCCTTGGGACTTCCGTAGCCAATGATCGTTCGGACAGCAATGATGGAAGGCTTGTCAGTAACCGCCTTCGCCTTTTCAATCGCCGCTTCAATGGCAGGAAGATCATTCCCATCTTCCACTCTCTGCACATGCCAGTGATATGCCTCAAAGCGCTTTTCTACATTCTCCGTAAAGGAGAGCTCTGTTGGGCCATCAAGCGAGATGAGGTTGTCATCGTAAAAGCAGATCAGCTTACCCAAACCCAGGGTGCCGGCGAGCGATGCTGCTTCGTGCGAAACGCCTTCCATCAGATCGCCGTCGCCAACCATCACGTAGGTGTGGTGGTCCACCACATCAAAGCCGGGCCGGTTGTAAACCGCGGCGAGATGGCGCTCTGCGGCAGCCATACCCACACTCATTGCGAAGCCCTGCCCAAGTGGGCCGGTCGTGACTTCGACCCCATCCGTGTCGCCGCGCTCAGGATGGCCCGGCGTAATGGATCCCCACTGTCGGAACTGCTTTAGATCGTCGATCGAGACCTTGTATCCGGTCAGGTGCAGGACGGAATACAACATCGCGGAGGCATGGCCGTTCGACAAAACAAAGCGGTCGCGGTTCGACCATCTCGCGTTCGCCGGATTGTGGCGCATGATCTTGTGGAAGAGCAGATAGGCCATGGGCGCATCGCCCAAGGGGGCTCCGGGGTGACCGCTCTTCGCTTTTTCAACTGCATCGACTGCCAGAAAACGCAGCCCATTAATCGATAGCTCGTCCAGTTCGCTCATTATCCTCTTCTTCCTGATCAGTGATTCTCTAGTTGTCGCAGGTCCCGGCGCACAGGCCAGCACGTTCGTTTCTGGAACCCGCCAGGATTTCCCTTGTTTGATGTTTGCAGTGGGGATCTTGGGGGTTAAATTTTTCAAATTGAAACAAAGGAGAGCTCTTCCACTCGGAAAGAAGATGATAAACGAAGACATCGGCTGCAGTCCTATTATGTGGGAGGTCCAGCCGAGTGCGCTGGTCTTAACCGCATTAGGGATTCATCCGACCAACGGGTCTTCGAAGGCCGGCGCAAGAATTTTGCACGATATGTCGTTTCCTTCGGACCTCCTTCGATTTGTAGTTGAACCGCGGCCGTTGCCAGTCGGGTACCGGGGGGATTTGCGAGTTAAAAAGCTAAAGGGAGAATGAAAATATGCGATTTATGGTGATTGTGAAGGCGACGAAAGAGTCCGAGGCAGGTGTCATGCCCAGCTCCGAAATCCTGTCCAAAATGATGGCTTACAACGAAGAATTGGTGAAGGCTGGCGTGATGCTGGCGGGCGAAGGCCTGCAACCCAGTTCGAAGGGCATTCGCCTCAAGTTCTCAGACAACAAACCGACGGTCACGGACGGCCCATTCGCCGAGACCAGGGAACTGATTGCCGGATTCTGGCTTTGGCAGACAAAGTCGCTCAGCGAAGCTCTCGAATGGGCAAAACGCGCTCCCATGGAAGACGGAAATGAACTCGAGATTCGCCAGATCTTCGAGGCTCAGGATTTTGGGGATGCGTTTACGCCTGAGTTGCAGGAAAAGGAAGAACGTCTCCGCGCCGAAACGGCTGCCAGAAAATAAAAAATCAGAAGTCGCGAATTTGTCGATCTTGCGGGCCGGGATTCGATGTGTAGTGGAAGCGGAAAATTCAGAAAGCTCCGCTCAACTTCAAAAAGGAGAAATGAATCATGAGATTTCTATGTGTGTATAAGCCCAGCAGAGCTGAAGGCGGGCCGCCCTCTCCAGAACAAATGGCGGTGATGGGGAAGTTCATGGAAGAAAGCTTTAAGTCAGGCATTTTGCTGGCGACCGAGGGCTGCATGCCCAGTTCCAAGGGCGCTCGTGTAAGGCTCTCCAGCGGAAAAGTTACCGTCACCGATGGCCCCTTCGCTGAGACAAGGGAGTTGATCGGCGGCTTCGCGCTGATAAAGGCGAACTCGAAAGAAGAGGCGGTGAAGTACACCGAGGAGTTCATAAAAATAGCGGGTGACGGCGAAACTGAAATACGTCAGATATACGAAGCTTCGGACTTCGGGAACTGCGGAGATCAGGCAGCCGATTGAGCTAAAGGACCTGGGAATTTATGTCCGGATCGGAGTGAAAAGACACTTCTCGCATAGCGTGACTTATCTCCCGATTCTTCATGAAATACTCCCAGACAAAGCCGGTGCGGAGGTTTTCTGCCATCAACAGGCTAATGCCCTGATTGATGCCAAGAATGTCCTCCGCAATCCAGCCACTCTTGGGATGGAAAGCATCCACGAAACCGTATCGGGTCCAGGTTTTTCCGCCCATTTGTTTGCGCAAATTCAGCAACACGTGGGACGTTTCCGCTGGAAGAAAAGGCAGGGATCCGGCCGTGGCGCTGGGTACGATCGTCCCATCCAACTCGCCCATTGCCGGCGGCCCACCCCAAACGCGATAGCCGCGGCGTGAATCGGATGCCGAAATACCCCACATATCCTGGTCGATCCAGGGATACTTCTGACCCAGGCCGATACAGAAGAGCTGGTGGGCCCGAGTGGCTGCAATCGAATTGCTGAAGTAGTTGGCGTGACGGTCGCGCTGATCCCGGTAATCGCACCAGGCATGCGCGTATTGATGAATAAAAAGCGGTGCAACGCCGCTGATGTATTCGATGCCACCAAAGTTAATTACAGGCCGCTGCAGCGCATCCCACGTTGCCGGGGGAATTGGGTGTGTTGGCGAGCCGATGGCCATCAGGTACATGGTCATGAGTTCTGCATAGATATCCCAGCGATACTGCAAAAATCCCTGGTCCGGCAACCAGCCCATTGAGAGCGCGGTGCCACCATTCAGCATCCACTCCCAATCGATACGCCGGTAAAAAGTGGTCGCCAATGCGGCGATGCGCGCATTGCCGGCGAAGTATTGGCGGCATATCAGAACGCCGCAAAGAAGGATGGCGGTATCAATGGAAGACAGTTCCGAATTGAAGAGACGCTTGCCGCTGTCTAAATCGATGAAATGGTAAAGAAACCCATGCTCGTGAGGGCAAGTCTCCAGCAGAAAGGCCAGGGTCTTCTCCACTCGCTCTTCGCATTGCGAAGGCACAAGGTAGTGCCTTTTGGCCGCGATGCAAAGTGCGGTCAGTCCAAAGCCGGTGGCGGCCACGCTGCAGACACGGCTCAGAGAACGGCCATTTGCGGGCGCACGATCCCGGACCAGCCCCGTTTTGGGATTCGCCTCGTTATAGAAGTAGTCGCAGGCACGCGCTTCCATGTCGTCCAGCAGCGTGTCTGCTTCCTTCGAAACCTGGGTGAGGGGCCGGTTAATGAAGACGCCCGGCGGGTGCTCGTACTTGGCCGCTGCCTGGCTCTCGGTTTTGGGTTGTTGTCCGGTCGGCGTCGGCGGCGCGGTCGGCTGGTTTTGGAAGCCCTCGGCCAGTGTAAAAGCAGGAGTTCCGAGCGCAAGCATACCAGTGGCGCCAGCCCTGCGCAGCAATTGCCGCCGGGTAAGTTTTTGGGGGGTGTCAGGCGTCTTGCCGGAACGAGCCAAGTCAGCAACTCTCAACAGCACAAGTCGAACGGAGGGACCTATCGGTCCATCTCACCTTCCAGTCTATGCCAAAAGGGGGTGGTTTCGTCTCTGCCCCGAAGGCACCATCGACAAACGGTCTTTCACTGCCGTTAAGAAGAAAGCTGAACCTCTCGCTTGGTTGCTGCATCCATAACATCGTATGTGGATTGCGGTTACTTCTGTCCCGATCGCTCATCCTTGATTCGAAGCACCGAAATTCACCAAATGTTGCCAGGAGGATTCAATTGGCTTACGAACTTGCACCACTTCCCTACGATTATGCGGCGCTTGAACCGCACATTGACGAAGCAACCATGAAGCTCCATCACGACAAACACCACCAGGCGTACGTTACGAATCTGAATGGTGCCATCGAAAAGCACCCCGAGCTCGGCTCGAAAACGCCGGAAGAGCTGGTGAAGAATCTTTCCACCATTCCTGAGGACATTCGCACAGTGGTTCGCAATAACGGCGGCGGTCACGTAAACCACACGATGTTCTGGTCCATCATGAAGCCGGGTGGCGGTGGAGAGCCCACAGGCAAGATCGGCGATCAGATCAAGAAGGATTTCGGCACATTTGAGGACTTCAAGAAGCTGTTCAATGAAACCACGGCGAAGCAGTTCGGATCCGGTTGGGGCTGGCTGGTAATCGATGGTGGCAAGCTCAAGATCGTGACCACTCCGAACCAGGACAATCCCATCACGAACGGCCAATATCCCATTCTCGGGAACGACGTTTGGGAACACGCCTATTACCTGAAGTACAACAACCGCCGCCCGGACTACCTCGCTGCGTGGTGGAACACGGTGAACTGGGACGAAGTGAACAAGCGGTTTGAGACTGCGCAGAAGTAAACAGTGCGCTCAAGTAAGAAGATGAGAAGCCCCGGTTTATAAGCCGGGGCTTTTCATTTGGTCGTTTACGGCGGTTTTTAGCCCTGCTGAGGAAGCTCTTCCGTCTTATTCAATCCCGTGTTGGAAATCTTTCGCGGATCAGCTTCAGCCCTTCTTCCGTTGTCTGGATATGCCCCTCTAATTGAGCGTCTTCGGCGGCATGAAGCATCTCTTTGAACCTGACTCCGGGCCTGTAGCCAGCGGCAATCAGATCACGGCCAGTCACAAGGAGCGCGGGTCGCACAGTTTCTGCGGACATTTCCTCGTATCGCTTTCTCGCGAAGTCGTAAAGGTCAAGGTTTCCGCGGCTGGAGAGGCTGTCCAGGCGATGCAGAGCGAGGTGCTCAGGAAAATCGTGCAGCCGAAAAAAGCGCTTCAGCGTGGACGCCTTCATCTTCTCCACATCGCCAAATCGCATGTGGTTTTCGACCAGCGCAACGATTTGCGCTGTCTCATCATTCGAAAACCGCAGCCGGTTCAAAATATCCTGTGCCATTCTCACGCCGACTTCCACGTGACCATCGAAGCGAATGCGATCCGGAGCAACGCGAAACGTCGGCGGCTTGCCCACATCGTGCAGCAAGGCTCCCCATGCGAGTGTGGGCTTGCAGCCTGCAGGAAGCTTTTCCAGCAGCAGCAAGGTATGAATCCAAACGTCCCCTTCAGGGTGATACTCGGGCGGCTGGGCAACGCCCTGCATGCGTTCGATCTCCGGCAGAACCCAGTGCAGCAGGCCAGTTTCATGCAACAGCTCAAACGCACGCCTGGCGCGGCCTTCGGTCAACATTCGGGTTAGTTCGTCGCGAATACGTTCCCGGCTTACCTGCACAATTTCAGGTGCTTGAGAGCGGATGGCAGCAGCTGTCAGTGGCTCAATCTGAAAACCAAAGCGCGCGGCAAAGCGCACCGCTCGCAGCATACGGAGCTTGTCTTCTTGAAAGCGCGTGTGGGCATTGCCGATGGCCCGCACCAGTCCTTGTGCGAGATCCTGCTTGCCGCCGACGAAATCAAGCACAGCAGGCTCCAATTCGCTCGCTCTCCCCAACGCAAGCGGGTGTGGGAGCAGCACAGGATCGAGCAGCATTCCGTTGATTGTGAAGTCTCGACGTTCGACGTCTTCCTCCGCCCGATCCGAGAACCGCACCTCGTCTGGCCGGCGTCCGTCGGAGTAAGCGCCCTCGCTGCGAAAGGTGGCAACCTCCGTCACAACTTCTCGACCCTCATCGCCGTCTGCCACCAGCACTACGCCAAAATGCGCGCCTACCGCGAAGGTGCGGGGGAACATCTGCAGAACGGCATCTGGACGCGCATCCGTCGCCACGTCATAGTCGGCGGGATCGTGCCCGAGCAGCAGATCGCGCACGCAGCCACCGGCGTAGTACGCCTGGAAGCCCTGAGCGCGAAGCTTACGCACAACCGCAAATGCCGCAGCCTCCGCCTGCGTTGCTGTCTGGAGATTGTCTCCGGAGGATGCCACTTCCCTCACCCGCTTTCCCGCCTCAACTACTATAGAAGTGTGACGCAATCTGCACATCCAGAAGCCACGCAGGCGGTCGATTCGAAGGGCAATACTTCAGGCGGAAGTGGCCTGATCCTCGCGATTGAGAGTTCCTGCGACGAAACCGCCGCCGCCGTGGTGGAACGTGGATCACGGACTCTTTCGAGCGTGGTTGCGTCCCAGATCTCTATTCATTCCCCATACGGTGGAGTGGTTCCCGAACTAGCATCGCGCGAACACTTGAGAAACATTGTTCCGGTGGTTCGGGCGGCTATCGAGCAGGCTGGCTCAACGCTCAATGATATCGAGGCGATTGCGGTTACTTCCGGGCCGGGTCTTGCCGGGGCTTTGCTTGTTGGCATCAGCTATGCCAAGGCCCTTGCTTTCGCCACTGGTAAGCCTCTGCTGGCCGTGAACCACATTGAGGGACACATCCATGCGGTGCTGCTGGAGCAGCGTCAGAGGGCCCTGCAGAGCGCCAATCCGGCCGATGAACCCCTGCCCTTACCGGCACTGGCGCTGGTGGTTTCTGGCGGGCATACGCATCTTTACCTGACCCGCCAGCAGGACGCCCCAACATGCTGATTCTGAAAGGGATGCGAGCTGGACCTACGAGAATGTCGGACGGACGGTGGATGATGCAGCCGGTGAGGCCTTCGATAAAGTGAGCAAACTACTGGGTTTAGGGTATCCCGGTGGCCCTTGGATTGACGGATTGGCTCGCCATGGCGACTCAAATGCCGTGGCATTCAGCTTTGCGCAGGTAAAAGCCAAGGTGCATCGGCCGGGACAACGGGCGTCGCTGCCACGCTTTCTCTTCTCATTCAGCGGCATCAAGACAGCCGTTCTGCGCTATGTCGAGATCCATGGCATGGAAGAGTCGATTGCTCGCCGCCACGATGCCTTCAGCTCAATGGACAGCCCTACTCTCGACGATGTTCTGCCGCTTTGCGATCGCAAAACGTTGGATTTGATCGCGTCCTTTCAGGCTGCGGTTGTTGGAGATCTGAAGCGGAAGACTTTCCAGGCAGCGGAGGAACTCGGGGCGCATTCGATCCTTGTTTCGGGTGGCGTCGCAGCAAACCGTGAGCTTCGAGCGCGTTTTACCGCGGAGGCCGATGAGCGCGGTCTGCCGATCGCGTTTCCGTCGCTGGCTTTGTCCACGGATAATGCTGCAATGATCGCCGCCGCAGCTTGGCCTAAATTGCTCGCTGGCGAGCGCGCTCCCGAAAATCTTTCCGCAGATCCATTGCTTGCTTTGGGGAATTAGACGCAATTGTTCCGCTGAAGCTATGCCGGACATACTTTTGGCCGGATTCCTCACTGATAGAATCACGTTTGGCCTAAATTCCCATTGAGCGCTTGCAGAACTGGCTCCTAAAGAACGACTTCGCAGATGACGATTCGCCTCTTCAACACACTTACCAGCACTGTAGAAGAACTGACGCCGATTGACGGCAAAACGCTGCGAATGTATGCCTGCGGGCCAACGGTGTACGACTACGGCCACATTGGCAATTTCCGGACCTTCGTCCAGGTCGATATCCTACGCCGTTTCATACGGTTAGAAGGAATGGACGTCCGCCACGTGATGAACATTACGGACGTGGATGACAAGATTATTCGCAACGCCGCGGCGGCCAATGTTCCGATTTCTGATTACACACCGCGGTTCGAAGATGCTTTCTTCGAGGATCTGGATGCGCTTGCGGTTGAGCGGCCCGAGATCATCTCACGGGCGACAGAAAATATTCCGGAAATGGTGGCGTTGATTCAAAGGCTGGCGGAGCAGGATCTTGCTTACCGGACGGAAGACGGATCCTGGTATTTTCGGATCGCGGGCGATCCTGATTACGGCAAGCTTTCGAAAAAGGACTTCACCGCGATCAACGACGGAGCCCGCGTCGATCTGGATGAGTACGACAAGGACTCCGCGCGCGACTTTGCCATGTGGAAGGCACCGAAACCGGGTGAATTCCATTGGGAGACGGAGCTTGGACCGGGCCGGCCAGGCTGGCACATTGAGTGCTCCGCCATGGCTATGAAGTATTTGGGCGAGAGCTTTGACCTGCACGCCGGCGGGGAAGACTTAATGTTTCCCCACCACGAGAATGAAATCGCGCAATCAGAAAGCGCGACCCACACGCCTTTTGCCCGGCACTGGATGCATGTTCGCTTCCTGCTCGTGGAAGGCAAGAAGATGTCGAAGTCTGAAGGGAATTTCTATACTCTTCGCGACTTGCTGCTGAAGGGGCACAAGGCCTCAGCTATTCGCCTCCTCCTGATTTCGAATCCGTACCGCCACCAGTTGAACTTCACCTTTGACGGACTGATGGATGCGACCAGTTCCGTGGAGCGTCTGAGAACCTTCCAGCAGCGCATTGTGAGCGGCAAGTTTGCAGATGGATTAAACGCAGAGCTGGCGGCACAGACCGAGAAAGCGCTGAAGAGCTACACCGCCGCCCTGGCAAACGATCTGAACACCGCAGAAGCGTTGGCCGCGATCTTCGACCTTGTTCGTCACGGCAACGTCGCCGCGGACGCGGGCACTCTGATGACTGGCAACGTGGATGGTATTAGGGATGTCCTGAAGCAGTTCGATGCGGTTTTCGCCGTGCTTGAGGATCGGGACGCCGAACTGACAAAGGCTGCTCTCGCCTGGGCGGAACGAGAAGGCCGCATGGACCAGGTGTCCAGCGAGGTACAGGCGCAGGCATCGCTCAGCGACGAGGATATCAACGCGCTCATTGAGCAGCGAAATCAAGCCAGGCGTTCGCGCAATTTCGCCCGGTCCGATGCTATCCGCAAGGAACTCAGCGATAAGGGGATTTTGCTCGAAGACTCAAAAGATGGCGTGCGCTGGAAACGGAAGTAGTGCCGCATCCGTTAATGATGGGCACTGAGCATTGATCCTAGCTACAATTTCCCAAGGCTCGCCCGAGCTGGATTGCACTTCAGACTCTCGATTAGGAGTCCCTCAAAATGGAAGCAAATGAAGCCTTTGAATTGAAGGAGAAGGCAGAGGAAGCGGCACACGACCGGTCACTGCGCGCTGCTACTTTCACAATGAGCTTTCTCGCCATCCTGGTGGCGCTTACTTCGGTTTTGGGTCATCGCACGCACACCGAGGCGGGGCTGGTACAAACGCGCTCGAGCGACGAATGGAATCTCTACCAGGCCAAGAAAATCCGTCAGTCTGACACCTCGCTTGCCGTCGATATGCTTTCGGCTCTCGCTCTGCGAGATGAGGCCGCCGCAAAGAAGCTGGTCGACGGATACAAGGCTCATATGGAGAAATGGAACGACGATCTGGCGGAAGAACAGAAGAAAGCAACCGAATTGGAAGCTGAAGTAGCCCTGATTGAGAGGCGCGCAAGCCGATTCGATCTCGGCGAAGCTTTGCTGGAGATCGCCCTTGTCATTACTTCCATCACCCTACTGACGCGAAGGCAAAACTTCATGTACATGGGTTGGGTACTGGGCGGGCTTGGATTGATCTGTGCGGCCTCAGTCGCGCTCGTCCACTAATCGGCAAAGCTACACATCGCTCTCCACTGCTACCGGCTCTTCTCCCAATGAGACGACTTCCTTGCCGACGTGTGAGGACGTCACGAGAAACACGGCAAAGATGACTGACACCATGCCGATGTATTCGCTGGATTCAAGCCTCTCGCCCAGGATCAACGCTCCGAGCGCCACGGCTACCAGCGGATTGACGTATGCGTAAGTGGCGACCTTCGCCACAGGAACGTGTTCCAGCAGCCAGATGTATGCCGTGAAGCCGACGAGCGATCCAAAAGTGACCAGATAGGCGATTGCTCCGACGGCGCTCCCGGTCCAATGAGCATCGCGCCACTCGCCAAACATGGTGGCAAGAGTTGCATTGAAGATTCCGGCAAACAACATTTGCCATCCTGCGGCGACAAAGGCGTTTACCGGCAGACGTACCCGGCGGGAAATTACCGAGCCTACGGTCCAGCAAAGCGCACCGCCCAACAACGCGGCAGCGGCGAGAATGCGCTGCATCTCTCCCGATATTCCCTTATGAATGCTGGGCCAGAGGAGCGCAAAAAGCCCGACGGAGCCGATGAAAAGTCCCAGCCATCCGCGGGCGGGTAACGGCTCCCCATCCGGCAGAAAGTATTCAATCAGCGCGACATAGAGCGGCACAATTGCGACGAGGAGTGAGGCCAGGCCGGTAGCGAGGAACTTCTCAGCCCAGATCAGCCCGACATTCCCCGCTCCAAGAAGCAGAATCCCGAAAAGCGCCAGCCACGCCATCTGACGTCGATTCCAAATGAGGCGCAGACCACGGAGTCGGCAGTAACCAAGCATCAGCATCCCCGAGATGAGGAAGCGGACACCGGCAAGCAGCAGAGCGGGGAGGTATTCGCCGCCTATCTTGATTGCAATGTAAGTGGAACCCCAAAAGATATATACGCAGGCGAAGGCGAACGGGATCGCCAGCCGGCGGGAGGCAAGTTTTGGTGGGGTTTCGAGCATCGGTTGTCACCATCGTACAACCGTGACCGCCTTCTGCAACCATAGCGGGGCGTGCTATTCTCTCGTCATCCGGGGGAACGAGCGCATGACCTGCAGACCGCAGCCTGTCTCGATTTGGGCCCTCACCAGCCGCCATCGCTGGTCGCGATCCTTCGCGTATGCCTTTTCTCCGCGTAAACACCTTCGCGTTCTCCCGTCCCGCACCCGACCTAGCCTGTTTGCGGGTGACTAGTCTCATAGAGTCCAGTCACTGATTGCTGTGAGCGATCCGGAAAACAACCGGATTCGACGGGCGTATTTCATACGCAGCAAACGCTGGTCACCTCGAGGAGAAACGTAATGCACACCAAATCTGAACATGGCAGCAGTGTTTTAACACCCGAGCTTAGGGCTCAGTTTGGTCCCAATCTTCTGGGACCTCTGCCCGGCCCGAAAGCAAGAGCAGTAGTTGAGGCGGACGATCGCCTGATGTCGCCGAGCTATACGCGCTCCTATCCGTTGGTGGCCAAGCGCGGCCGCGGTCTGCGCGTAGAAGATGTCGACGGAAATGTCTTTTTGGATTTCGCGGCGGGCATCGCGGTTACGTCTACGGGACATTGTCATCCGGAGGTTGTTGCGGCGATCCAGAAACAGGCCGGTGAACTGATTCACATGTCTGGAACGGATTTTTATTATGAACACATGATCACGCTTGCGGAACGTCTTTCGGCTATCGCTCCCATGCCCGGACCGCATCGCTTCTACTACGGCAACTCCGGTGCGGAAGCAGTGGAGTGTGCGCTTAAAGTGGCGCGCTATCACACCCAACGTCAGAATGTGATCGCCTTTTTCGGAGCATTTCACGGACGCACGATGGGCGCACTTTCGCTGACTGCCTCGAAGCCTCAACAGAAGAGGCGCTTTTCTCCCATGCTTCCCGGGGTGACCCACGTACGGTATCCCTACACGTATCGCGGATGCTCGGGCGGCCCCCAAGATGAAGAGTCGTTCGCACTGGGTTGCGCACGATATATCGAGGAGAAGCTGTTTCACACAACGCTGGCGCCTGAGGAAGTGGCCGCCATTTTCGTTGAGCCGATCCAGGGAGAAGGCGGATACGTCGTTGCACCCACCATCTTCATGCAGGAGCTTCGCAGGATCTGCGACAAATACGGCATTCTGCTGGTGGTCGATGAAGTTCAGTCGGGCGCGGGCAGAACCGGCAAATGGTGGGCCGTGGAGCACACCGGCGTGCAGCCGGACATCATTTGCATGGCCAAAGGCATTGCCTCCGGTATGCCGCTGGGCGTCTGCATGACCCGTGCTGAGATCATGGATTGGAAACCCGGCTCCCATGCCTCCACATTCGGCGGCAACCCTGTTTCTATCGCCGCAGCACTTGCCACAATGGACATTCTCGACCGTGAAGCGATTGCCAATGCTGCCACCGTAGGCAGCCTGATGTTGGAGCGGATGAGTGAATGGCCGATGCGGTTTGGCATTGTCGGCGAGGTGCGTGGACGCGGGCTGATGATCGGCGTGGAGATTGTGAAAGACCAGGCGACGCGCGAAGTTGCCGGAGCATGGCGAGACGCCATCGTCGAACTCGCGTTCAAGCGCGGGCTTCTGATCCTGGGCTGCGGGGAAACGTCCTTCCGGCTATCGCCGCCGCTTGTGGTGAATAAGTACGAAGCGATGATCGCCCTGGACATCCTGGAAGAATGCATTGAAGCGGTAGGTCGGTCGCAGGACCGTTCCCCGTCCATGGCTATCTCGGCGGGCTAAGGAAAGGTCAAGAACTCCACCCTGTGCTGTGACGTCAGGCACAGGGCTGGAGCAGTCTGAGGCTTGAATCTCTAGGGTTGGAGTTTGCTTCTTCGCCGGGTCTGAAATGCGGCGCCGAAAAACAGAGCGGCAACCACCAGGGTAATGAGCGCGTGCCCTGTCGATCCAACGTGCCACTGGATCGCCGAGTTGACGAGCCATACCAGACCGCCTATCAGCCAGATCCAGAAAATCGTCGACTGCTTCATCGCATCCTTTCGTGTTGCCGGGCCTAGTTACTTCGATGCTTGATCGAGCATCGAATCTGGATATCTTAGTGCAAATCCGCTTTCCTGGTCTGGTATCAAAGAGAGGTTCTTCCAGCTTGTGTCAATGTAAAGCTGCGGACTTTGCCGGGACTCGGAGCGATTTCTCCGATTTACTTTTCGCCATCTCATGGGAGCTACGGATTCTATGAACGCGGACAGTCTACCTGAAGCGCAAGCCTTATTGCTCCTGCTGATTGTTGGCGTTGCTGCACTTGCAGCTTTGGCGCGCCGCTTCCAGACGCCTTACCCCATCGTGCTGGTGGTGGGTGGCCTTGTCCTAAGCCTCATTCCGGGGATGCCGAGAATCCCGCTCAATCCCAACCTATTTTTTCTGGTGTTATTGCCTCCGCTTCTTTTCGCTTCTGCGTTTCACACATCGTGGCGTGATTTTCGAGCGAACTTGAGCTACATCTTCCTGCTTGTCTTCGGACTGGTCACGATAACGGTCTTCGGCGTGGCGTATTTGAGCCACTGGTTTCTTCCTGGAATTGATTTCCAGTCCGGCCTGGTGCTGGGAGCAGTTGTTTCGACAACGGACGCGATCGCCGCGTCTGCCATTGCAAGGAGGCTCGGACTTCCGGAGAGAATTATCGACATTATCGAAGGCGAGAGCCTGATGAATGACGCGACCGGATTGCTGGCGCTGGAACTTTCCGTAGCGCTTTTGATCAAAGGGCAGCACGTAACTTTCGTGCAAGGATCGCTTCACCTGCTGTATCTGACTGTGGCTGGGGTGCTGACCGGTTTTATTGTGGCGTGGATGATGCACTGGGTTCAACTCTATGTCACCGACTCGCCGATTGAAATCACGATCAGCTTGTTGGCGCCTTACCTGAGCTATCTGGCTGCAGACGAAATAAATGCCTCTGGAGTGCTCGCCGTGGTTGTGTGCGGGCTCTATTTCGGACGCAAGAATTCTGTATTGTTGAGCACTCGCGCACGAATCGAATCAGACGCCGTGTGGGACACGCTCGATTTTCTTCTGAATGGCGTTGTTTTTATCGTGATGGGCCTGCAGCTCAGATCGGTGCTCGCCGGGATACGAGGAACGAGTTTGCGCGAACTGATCATCCTTGGGTTGGGATTTTCACTCTTGCTGATCGTGCTGCGATTGTTGATCGTGTGGCCGGGATCGAGCCTGGCACACTTTATCGACAGGCAGTTTCTGCACCAGTCCAATCCGCCTTTAGGTGGCAAACAAGTTTTCATTCTTGGCTGGACAGGGATGCGGGGCGTGGTCGCATTGGCTGCCGCACTATCCTTGCCCGAAACCCTGGAGAACGGCAAACCGTTTGCGCAGCGCAATCTCATCTTGTTTCTAACATTCTCCGTTATCCTCATCACGCTGGTTGTGCAGGGCCTTAGTTTGCCATTGATCATCCGCCTACTGGGATTCTCCGCCGCCCAGACGGAGAGCCTGGAGGAGCGACAGGCAAGGCGAACCATGGTGCTCGCCGTACTGGACCACCTAGATGAAATGTCGAAGCACGACTCCGGACACGAGAGGGCAGTAGTAGAAGACATGATGGGCCATTACCAGGAGAGGCTGGCATTGATTGACTGCTCTGAGCCGGCTTCGGAGATCAGGAAATATCAAGGGGTGCGGGAGTTATCGCAACAATTGCGGGATATCGAGCGGCTAGCCGCAGTGCGGCTGCGAGATGAGAACCTCATCAACGATCAGGTGCTGCGGCGGCTGGAGCGGGAACTCGATCTATTGGACAGCCGCTTTGAGGAACGAACTGCTTAAGCAGCAACGTGGTTCAGCAGCAGCCACAGTTTTCGCCTCGTAGGGCGCGTCTTCCTTCCATGATAAGAATCGGCGTTACGCCAAGCGCCGCGATTGAGTCAACCCATGGAAGGTGGAACATCGCATTCACGGCTAGTCCCGCCAAAGTAATCGCGGCGAGGTAGGCGCAGGTTGCCGACTGTACTGAATCCGCCGCCAAGGCGCCGTTTCCGGTGAGATGCGCGAAATGACTTTTCGCGGCGCTCAGAACCGGCATGACGATGAGCGCGGCCACGGTGATGCAGATGCCAAGCAGGCTTGGACTCGGCTCGAGATGGAAAACGAGAGACGCAATTGACGTAATAACAACGACTCCGGCGAGAACGAAGAGGAGCACACCGGCAATACGCGATGCACGATCGGCATTCAAACGAATGCCTTTCGAGAACTGCATGAGAACGACAGTTGCGGAAAGCAATTCAATTACGCTGTCAGATCCGAACGCCAACAGCACGGAACTATGTGCTCTCGCAGAAGCGATAAGAGCTACCGAACACTCCAACAGCATCCATGCGATTGTGATTCCCTGCAGATAGCCGATCACCCGCGTATGCTGGGTTCCGCATCCGGAGACAGGGGAGCACGGTGCCACACTTGCAGCAGGCGATTGGATTACTGTCTTCATGTCCACGGCTCTTTCCATCCTCTCCAAATCCAGGTAGACGCTATTCTCTTGGCGAACGATGCAGTAAGGCGGAGAATACTAGCAATGTTCCTTCTAACCCAAGCCCATCTTCGTGTCTTCGAAGGTGTCGTGCACATTGCCGATCGGTGGATTGATCGACACAGACCACCATTGAAGTCGCCACACCTCGTAACCGGTGAACGGGGAGAAGAGACTGCTTTCTTCTTTCTGCGACGCCAGGGTTACACCGTTGTTGCACAACGCTATCGATCAGGCCTCCGGCCCGGCGATATCGACCTGATTGCCTGGGAAAAGGATACGCTCTGCTTCATTGAAGTGAAAACCCGCTCCAGTCGCTCTGTTGCCACCGCGGAAGCTTCGGTCGATGAGGAGAAACGAAGCACTCTACGCAGGCTTGCGAATGTTTACTTGCGGTCCCTTTCTCCACGGCCACCTACACGCTTCGATATTGTTTCTGTCTATCCGTCAAAAACAAGCGCCCCGGAATTTGAACTATTCCGTGGCGCATTCGATTGGTATTAATTAGACGATCCACGAGGCCTGGCGGCTACTTCGCGTCGAGATATTCTTCGTGCCACGCCATCTGAATCGCTTCCAGCTTTGACTCATTTGATTTCGCCGGATCATCGGTGAAGCCCGGCAACTCGATGACATACTGGCGTAAGTCCGTGAACCGGACTGTAAGAGGGTCCGTCTCGGGAAACTTTTCCTGCAACAAAATTCCGATGTCCTCGGCATCTAACCAAGTCAATTCTTTCGGCATCACTCCTACTTTCCCTGGCTCAACGTAAGCGGCTTACCTTCAGAAACGTAATTGCGGTTCCAGCTGGGAATTTCCACCACGTAAGCTCCTGGCCCCGTGATAACCGCCTGGCAGCCAAGTCGAGAATTCAATTGCTGATCCGCAGCCATATCCATGCGATCGAGTTCGTCGTCCTCAGCTTCGCTAATGCCCTTCGCGCCTTCCTTCACCCAGATGTGGCAGGTAGTACATGCGCAGACCCCACCACAGGCGTGGTCGAGGAAAATGCCGTAATTCTCGGCTACGTCGAGGAACGACATGGGTTTGCCGTGATGGTCATACGGCATGGTGCCGTATTCAAATTCGATGGTTTTGCCTTCCGGCATAAACGTAACTCGAACCATGCCCTCGGCGGGCGGTTTGCTCAGATCTACTTCATCACTTTTTTCAGTTGACATCGGTCTTCTCTCAATCCGTTCTCGAACTTACTATCTGCGCTACTTGAACTCTGCCGGCGCAATTTCGTGGGGAGCAGTTGGCCCTTCTCCGAGCTTGGTACTGGCCGAGTCCATCGTCTCCCCCTTGATGGCGCTGGATACGGCCTGCTCCATCATCAATTCCGCAAAGCGTCGCGTTGCTTTGTCCAATGCTTCCGTTGCCTGTCGAATGGCGGGCAGATCGTCTCCCTGTTTCACCGCGAGGAGTGCTCGGTTGAGCCGTGCGATTTCTGCATGCTCTTCAGGTGTTAGCTGTTGCCACGCAGGATGCTGAGGCGCTTTCTCAACAGCGGCAAGAATCGTTTCTGCCTCGTTGCGAGCCTCGATCACCTGGCGGACATGGAAGTCCTCTTCCGCGTAGTCGAAAGACTCGAGAATCATAGTTTCGACTTGCTCATCGGTCAGGCCATATGTGGGCTTAACTTCCACCTCTGCCTGCTTTCCACTGCGTTGCTCTCGCGCGGAGACGTGAAGGATGCCGTTTGCATCGATCAAGAACTTCACTTCGATGCGAGGCAGCCCGGCACTCATCGGAGGGATACCCTTCAAGTCGAATCGCGCAAGTGAGCGGCAATCTTTTGCAAGTTCGCGCTCACCTTGAACTACGTGAATCGCCACGTTCGTCTGCCCATCGACGCCGGTGGTGAAATGCTCCGTCGCCGAAGCAGGAATGGTGGAGTTGCGATCGATGATCTTTGCGACTACGCCGCCAAGCGCCTCAATACCCAGAGAGAGAGGGGTCACATCGAGAAGCAGCATGTCCTCAGTAGCCTTTGAACCACCGCCTAGGATGTGGGCCTGCACCGCCGCACCCAGCGCGACCACTTCATCCGGGTTCAGTTCGATATGCGGTTTTTTGCCGCGTGCTGACAGCTGGAAAAGTTCATCGACAAGCTTTCGTGCAGCTGGAATTCGCGTTGATCCGCCGACAAGAACAACCTCATTGATCTGATCGGGGCTGAGGCCCGAATCCTTGAGGGCTTGGCGTACCGGGCCAACGGTCCGTTCAAGAACGGGCTTTACTAGCTGTTCGAATTGTTCACGCGTGATTTCACGACGGTACTTCTGGCCGCCCGGAAGATCGATTTCAAGCTTGGCTGCATGATCGGAAGATAGCTCAATTTTTGCTTCAATCACAGCTTTGCGGATGGCCTGAATAGCCTCCGCATTTTTGCGCACGTCCAGTCCGAGATCCCCTTTGATATCGTCGATGGCGATCGCGATCAGCAGGTTGTCAATGTCGTCCCCGCCCAGGTGCGTGTCTCCGTTGGTCGCAACAACCTCGAAGATGCCATCCTGCAACTTCAAAATGGAGATATCGAAGGTGCCACCGCCCAGATCGTACACAGCGATGATGCCTTCTTTCTCGCGATCGAGACCATAAGCCAAGGCTGCGGCGGTGGGCTCATTCACGAGACGCAATACCTCAAGCCCCGCCATTCTTCCTGCATCTTTCGTCGCCTGGCGCTGCGCGTCATTGAAATACGCGGGCACAGTGATTACGGCTTTGGTGACTGTTCCACCGAAGTAGCGTTCGGCATTCCGCTTGAGCTGCCGCAGAATATAAGCCGAGATTTCGGATGGTGTGAATTCCATCTCGCCGAGCCGGATTCGCAATACTTCTCCGGGCTGAATATTTTCCGCAAGCCGAAACGGGAACAACTTCAGTTCTTCCTGCACATCTTCAACACCACGTCCCATCAGGCGCTTAACCGAATAGACGGCGCGATTCGGAGAGGAGATTAAGGACTTGCGGGCTCCATTTCCAACAACCACTGTGGGCCGTGCGGAGGAATTCACAATTGGATCCAGCGCTACGACAGACGGCACGAGGTTTACGCCGTCCTCGCCCGGAATGACGACGGGACGTTCGTTGTACATGAAGGCCACGAGGGAATTCGTCGTGCCCAGATCGATGCCAATCACTCTCTCTTCTGCCATGTTCTCTCTAAACCAACCAGATTCTTATCGTCCGCCCTCGAGCTACGAGTCGAGCGTCTCTTTGACATCGCGGACCAGGTTGCGAATGTACCGGCGGCGATCCAGAAGCGCCACCAATTGCTGCTTCGCGTTTTGACGACGCTGTTCAACCCAAGACGAGCCGTCCGAGACGGCCGATGCGTCGTCCCATTCTTCCCATAGCTTTCGCAGCGATCCATCTACTTCGGCGAGCTGCCCTTCAAATTGTTTTTCCGCATCCAACAAATCCTTTCGAAGATCAGGATCGTCCGCGCCGGATTTACGGGTCATTCGCATTTCTTCGAGCTGCATGTTCAATTCGAAAACTTCTTCGAGAAGGTCGGGCGGTACACGCGACGGATTCACACGATCCTGGCTTTGCCTGCCCTCTTGCTCGATCTCAACACCTTCCAGCCTAAGTAAATATTCGGTTCGGCTGATGGGATCCTTCAGAGTTCGATAGGCGTCGTTCAGCAGGGATGCATTCCGCAGGCTCCACTCCTGCTCTTCTTCACTGGCACGCGCATATACGTCGGGATGGAGTTTTCGGCTTAAACGGTAGAAGACACGTTCCAGTTCCGGCGTCTCGATTGTGAAACGCCGCGGAAGACCGAAGACCTGAAAGTAATCTGCAAGCGTAGAAGCGGGGAGAACTTTTCCGCAGTTCGTGCAAAAAAGCTGTGCAGAACCGACTTGCGTACCGCATGACCAGCAGTCGACTGCCGCGAGTTTCTCTTCTGCAGCTGGCATTGGGAAGGGCCTAAGCCGAAAACGAGGAGCCGCAGCCGCACGACTTCGTCGAATTCGGATTGATGAAGTTGAACCCCTGGCGCATCAAGGTCTCTTCGTAATCGAGAATCATCCCATGGAGGTAGATGAAGGACTTGGGATCGATGAAAACACGGATGTCCTGAAACTTGTAAATACGATCGCGTTCACGTGGCTGTGTGTCGAAACGAATATTGTAAGACAAACCCGAGCACCCGCCGCCTTGTATTCCGAGGCGCAGTCCGCCCTCTTCCGGCGAAATATTTTCTTTCGCCATGGCGACGCGGATGCGATTGAGAGCACGCTCCGTCAATTGAAGTCCCTGCTGTTTGGGGGCCGAGCCCCCTGGGTTTGCAACAGCGTCTGCGGAAATCATTATTTACTTCTCCGAGAGGGAACAGACGAGAGCCACCTTGACTCTCGTTGCTCCTGAGTCTTGCTTACTTCGCGGCAACAGCGTTTGCGTGCTCCGCGGTTTCTGCCACGCCATTCTTCTTTTTCCAGTCGCCGATAGCCGCGCGGATAGCATCTTCAGCAAGGACGGAACAGTGAATCTTGACTGGCGGAAGGGCAAGCTCCTTCACGATGTCAGTGTTCTTGATCGTGAGCGCTTCCTCTACCGTCTTGCCCTTCACCCACTCCGTCGCCAGAGAAGATGATGCAATCGCGGATCCACAACCGAAGGTCTTGAACTTTGCTTCTTCGATAACCTGGGTTTCCGGATTCACTTTGATCTGAAGCCGCATGACGTCTCCGCATTCGGGCGCGCCGACGAGACCAGTGCCAACTTCGGTGCTGCTCTTGTCCATCTGACCGACGTTGCGCGGATTGTTGTAGTGATCGATTACCTTGTCGCTATATGCCATTTCAAATCTCCTCCGGACGTGTTGGAACCTGTTCGTTTCTTGCAATGTGGCAGATCTCTAATGCGCCTGCCACTCAATCTTGGTGATGTCGATGCCTTCCTTAACCATTTCGTAGAGCGGGGAAAGCTCACGAAGTTTCTGCACAACATCGATCACCTTATCTGCTACATAGTCCACTTCGGCCTCTGAGTTAAACCGCCCAAGACCGAAGCGAATGGAACTGTGTGCAACATCATCTCCCAGGCCCAAAGCCTTCAATACATAAGATGGTTCAAGCGTCGCAGAGGTGCAGGCGGATCCACTGGAAACCGCGATATCGTTGATACCCATCAACAGCGACTCGCCTTCCACGTATACGAAGCTCATGTTCAGGTTGCCCGGCAAACGGTGCTCCATCGAACCATTTACATGTACGTAATCAAGCGCGCCTTCGAGCTTTGTTTTCAACTTGTCGCGAAGCCGCGTGAGGCGTTCAGTTTCGGCAGCCATCTCCTGGCCCGCAATCTCACACGCCTTACCCAATCCGACGATTCCAGGGACATTCAACGTGCCCGAACGCATGCCGCGCTCGTGACCGCCGCCATCCATTTGTGCGGCAATCTGCACACGGGGATTACGTCTGCGCACGTATAGTGCTCCGGCACCCTTGGGGCCATAAAGCTTGTGCGCAGTGAGCGACAGCACATCAATATTCATCGCCTGTACGTCGATTGGTATCTTGCCTATGGCCTGAACGCCGTCTGTGTGAAAAATGATGTTGCGCTCGTGGCACAGTTTTCCGATTTCCGCGATTGGCTGGATCACACCGATCTCGTTATTCGCACTCATGATGGTGACAAGAATCGTCTTGTCATCCATCGCACGCTTGAGGTCTTCCAGATCGACAAGACCGTCTGCCTTCACGGGCAAATACGTTACGCGATATCCATACTTTTCAAGCCGTTTGCATGTATCAAGTACAGCTTTGTGTTCAGTGACCTGCGTGATGATGTGGTTGCCGCGCTCTCGATACATCTCGGCAATTCCCTTGATTGCAAGGTTGTTGCTCTCAGTGGCGCCCGAGGTGAAGATGATCTCCTTCGAAGTCGCACCAATTAGTTTGGCAATCTGCTCACGCGCCGCTTCAACCGCCTGCTCCGCTTCCCAACCGAAGGAATGATTGCGGCTGGCAGCATTGCCGAACTTCGCAGTGAAGAACGGTATCATCGCTTCGAGAACGCGCGGATCCATGGGCGATGTTGCATGGTTGTCCATGTAGATCGGCAGATGAACTCCCACCGGTAGTGCGATCGAATCTGTAACAACTGTACTCATGCTTAATCTCCTACTCATAAATGCGGTAATTCAATCTCTAGTGCGTCAGCGTGACCAACTGGGACTCAATTGCGCTATGGCCGCCAGCCGAAGCGCCCCCTGCATCGACGAGGTCTGAAATCTTAATGTTCCTGAGAACGTCGGCAATGCTCTCGTTCACTCTTGCAAGAGGTTCTTTGATGGTGCAGCTGTCATGCAGGTCGCACGATTCCGAACCTTTGACACACGAAGTGATGAAGAACGGACCGTCGATCGCGTGGATAACTTCGTACGCTGAGATTTCGCGTGCGTTGCGGGAGAGCGCATATCCCCCGTTCATGCCAGCGTGCGATCGTAAAATCCCAGCCTTGGTGAGGCGCTGGAGAATCTTTGCGAGCAACGGTGGAGGAATGCGGTACGCCTCAGCAATGTCTTTTGCGCTGAGCGAAGCAGCATCAACGTGCTCGGCCAGAAATTTCAGGGCCATCAGCCCGTAGTCCGCTTTTTTGGTAAGTCGTAGCATGTTTTAAGGCTCGCGAGCTGAGGTTCCCGTTTAAAGAGCGACCACTTTGGTCCGATATGTATGAGTATACGACCGATTTCGTCCGAATTACAACCGTGAGTGCCAAAAAGGTTGAATTGGGAGGAAGATGGGCCGAGCGCAAGAAAAGGTTGGTTTCTGATTTGACAAGGTGGAGCGTCGGGTTAGAATCGAGGCCATATCGCCAAAATCCCCGACCGAACACACTCCGATAATGCAAACAGCTTGCAAGCATCCAAAAGTGCGAATTGTGGCGCGCGAGGACCGAGTGGAATACTTCGAGTGCCTCGAGTGCGGCGAAGTTTTTGATTCTGAGGAACTTCGCGACGTTACCACGGACGAAAAGCCTGAAGAGAAGGAAGACGACGAATAATCAGGAGACGGAGTGCGCCTTTAACCTGTGTCCAACTCTCCACGTGTAGTGGAAGCCGGAAACGACGGTGAGCACTGCCGTGGCATCCAGCGCTCCAGTGCGGAAAGCCAGCACCCAGACAGGCGCAAAGAATTGGCTTAAGAGCACGCTGATCAGGGCCAGAATCTGCGCCAAGGTGTTCGCCTTGCCATAAATGCTGGGGCTGAAATCGCGCATGCCGAGCCCTATGTAAAGTATGGCGGAAACGATCAGTATTCCAAGATCTCTTCCGAACACCAGGACCGTGACCCGCCAGGATATAAACCCGACGTGGGTAAGTGTAAGAAAGAGCGTACTCAGCAAAAGCTTGTCAGCGACGGGATCGAGATATTGGCCCAGCATCGTCTGCTGCCGAAGCATTCGCGCCGCTAATCCGTCGAGGCCGTCCGTGATCCCCGCTATAACAAATAAAACAAAGGCCGTTTTGTAATGCCCGTCAAGAATGGCGAGCACCACGAACGGTACGATGCATAAACGCAGCAACGTAAGCTGGTTAGGTGCAGTCCGAAGGTCCCTCAGCACAACGGCAGGCCAGAAATAAGATCATCTCCAATTACGTCAACGATGGTATCGCATCACGAACCGCAACGAGCGTTTGAACTGCAACCGAGTTGGAAGCCAACACTTCCGTCCACCGTCACGGGCTCGTTCGGTTCGACTCCGCGCAAACTCCAATGAAAATTGATATGATCTCCGGAGTGGTTTTCTATTGCAGGCGCGTAGCTCAGTTGGTTAGAGCGCTACCTTGACACGGTAGAGGTCAGGAGTTCGAGTCTCCTCGTGCCTACCATCTTTTCAATCACTTACGATGGCACCCCCTCCAGTTGGCAGGGTTGGGGTGTCAGACCGTTCTTCTCGGTCCTTCTAGTCGGTTCTCTGACATTGGGTTGATAGCTCCCACTTTTGTCGCCAGGCTGAGTGGCGCCGCGTTCCTACTTTTCTTCCTAAACTTGCCACGCGAACACACAGTTCGTTTCACCGAGAAGACTTCCAACCGTTTACGGCAGGCCGCGGAAAACTTCAAACGCAAGGTCAGGATTCACTCTGAAATGGGAGCCGAATAGCTCGGATCGATAACTTTAGGGCTTGCCTAGAACTTAGCGATCTACGGGCGCTGCGGCCCTTGATAGACACACCTGCTCTTCAGCCTGCATTCGGCGGTGCTCTGAAATCTGGGATCGCCGGTTTGTGAAGTGGGCTGGATGTAACGGAAAGGATTCAAATGCGAACATGAAGAATCCTCCAACAGTCGCAGTGAGCTTACAGATGTTTTGTACCAGGGTCATCGCCGAGGAGAACACTGTGAGTTGCAGACCTCGTTTGCGATATATGAATCGCAGCAGGCCCGCGTCCAGACACAGTGCGAGTACTGCAAGTGTGAAGGATGCCAGCAGCCACCATGCAGACCGCACAGTAGCCGCGAGGCAAATGAGTGCCATCCCCGTAAGTGCTGTTGCGACGCGATGCCTTCGTTTGATGTTCAGGTCATCGGGCATTCTTCTTCTGTGAAGGAGAAGCGCCATCCAGGGTATTCCGCGATCCACCACGTCTGTAACGATCGAAGTCCACACGGTCCAGTGTTTGGTGTGCGTCACGCAAATCTGCGGATCGAGAAGGATATGCGCGCCGCGATCCGACATTCTGTAGCCCAGTTCGATGTCTTCCACGCTAGGTTTCCGGTATCGCTCATCAAAACCATCGGCGTCGAAAAATGCAGCACGGCGCACCGCACCGCAGCCACTCCAGAAAGTCAGCGCTGACCGATGCGCGGAACGATGCACGTAGCAATGCGCCAGATTACGATATTGCGAGCAAATTCCAGGATCGCTCGGCGTGTCATCGTAAGACCCGATCACGGCGCTCAAACTACTGTCCTCTTTTAAATGGCGCTCCATCAATTCGAGCGTATCGGTGTGAACGCATGTATCCGCATCGAGGAAAATGAGTATTTCACTCTGCGTCAGTAAGGCGGCGTAATTCCGGCAAGCAGCGGGCCCGAGATTCCTGGGCAAAACTGCTACACGCGCGCCGAATTGCTCAGCGATCCTCGCGCTGTCGTCGATGGACCCATCGTCCACCACGATGAGTTCGTCTGGGAATCTGCTGCTGGACTGCAAAGCGAGAAGCGTGTCGCTAAGCAACTTCCTCGAATTGAACACAGGGATAATTACCGCAATGGCCATCAAGCACAGTCCTGATCTATTCTACGGCTCATAGAATGCGTAACATGTTTGCGTGTACAGATAATCCGGGTAAAACATCTGCCCACAAACTACCTGATTGCGCCGATATCCGATGGATTCAAGTCGTTCTTGCACTGACCGCTGGTCGCCACTCTCCACCACCAGGATCACGGCGTCGTGATTAGCTGAGTCCTGCAGGTACTTTGTTCGCATACCGCCATCGAAACCCTCTCCCCAGAACCAGAAGCGAAATGGCATATTGCTGATTGGTTCGGTTTCGAAGTAGGGTTCAATACCGGCGATATTGAACTCCGCACCTCCGTTGTTGGCGGCAGGTATCGCGAGGTCTACCGTAGCTCCACGGCGGAGATATCCATTCAATATAACTGCGGCATCGCGGTGGGGGGAGTATGGCGTGGAAGCGTCATATCGTATGGCTCGGGCGGTCCAAATCAGCTGGAAAATGACGCACACAGTGACCGAAGCGAACAGAGCCTTTTGGCGCCAGGCCGACTTTGGCCGATGCACTCCGGTCTGCTCCCCTTCCTCTGTAGTGGTTACCCACCATAAAAACAGGAAGAGTACCCAGAATAATCCTGCATGATAGAACTGGAACGGGAAGACAGAACAGAATCCCCATAAAAGTACGAGGGGCAGGCAGTATCGCAATAGGCGTCCCCGGATCCATCCCCAGACCAGCAAGCCCCACGCGATAAGTCCGAGATGGTACTCCGCCAGTCCGTGATCCAGCACTCGCGCGAGTCGCTCCAGAGCTTGTCCCGCAAACCTTAGTCGAACGAAAGCCACGCTCGCCGTTGGTTCAACTGGCTGCAAACTGCCCACCTTTGCCGCCATACGATTCTGCGTGCCATGCCAATCTGCGATCAGTACCCAACCGGCATCCGCAGCCGGCGCGATGCTCCAAACCGCGAATCCCAGCATAGCTACCAGCAACAGGGAGCAAACCAGCAACTGCCTCCCACGTCCCGGTTCTTCCGGCCGTAAGAGGTAATATTCGATAGCCAGAACGAGGCCCAGCCCAATGGCCACCACCAGGCCGTGTGCAGAGACATTTCCCAGAAGTCCGATCAATATAACCACGGAAAGCGGGTTCCTTCGCCGTCGCGGCCACTGCCAGGCGAGCGCGAACAAAAGCACTGGAAAGAGTGCATAACTCCGCGCTACGACTGCGTATTGGAAGGAGAAGAAATAGGTAAATGGGAGCAGTAATCGCAAGCCGAGTGGAAATGGCGCTCGCGTCGTCAACAATGCCATGGCGACTAATACGATCGTCGCCGTAAACCAATGCATGCCGCTGTAAGAGACATGGGCCTTGGCTAGAAGCCATAGAAGCGAATGCCACAAGCCCGGTGATGCCTCGTAATGAATATAGGTGCCGAACAGATCTTTGAGGCTGAGACTTTTCGCCAGTTCCCAAGCCTGCGCCTCATCTGACCAAGGCTCATGCCGCGGAATTATGTAAACAAGGAGAGCTGTATAGAAGCTGAGAGATAAGGCGATGGCAGATTTTTCCGCCGCTTTAGGGACACTCCTGGCCGTCCGGCTAATTGTCATGATTTGCGGCATAGGTGAAGCGTAGCCCATGAACTTGCCGTGTAGAGGCGCGTAATTTGTGCCGCGCTCGGTCCCCTTGTCAGACATTTCACCTATACAGAAATAGGTTACATCAAGGTTATCTCCCGGGTAAGGTTCCGCTTCGGTTCGGTGTCCCATTCTCGAACAATCTTCCAGGGCGGTGCCCGGTCTTCGGCGGACGACCAGCCCATCCGGAAGGGTCGTTCCCATACTCAAGTTGTTCGAGTGCTTTTGACCTAAGGGCGCTGTCAATCGTCACCACGAATGATTAAAATGAATTGAGTAAATCGTAACGGATTAGAGTTTTGATCATGCGCAGCCAGTAGAGACTGTCTCAGTTACGAATCCCGGTCTTTAGAGGGATGCAGTACTAAAGTGTTGCGTTATCCGATGAGCCCAATTCCCACTAGTCTACTGGTCTCCGTTATTCTTCCCGTCCACAACGGCGCGGAGCATGTTGGGATCGCGCTCGATTCCGCGTTGACACAGACGCACCAGGACCTTGAAATCATCGCCGTCGACGACGGCTCCACCGATAGCACCCTCACAATACTGAGCAACTATGCAGCCCGGGATGCGCGAGTTCGTGTATTTACGCAGCCGAACAGCGGGGTGGCCCGAGCTCGCAACCGGGCGATAGCCGAGTCTCGTGGCGAATTCATTGCTCCACTGGATGCCGATGATCTTTGGCAACCCACAAAACTCCATCGCCAACTTGAGCGTTTGATCGACGCGGGTGAGGATACTGGCTTCGTCTACTCATGGTGGGTATGGATCGATGACAATGGAAGGGTGCTGGATCGGTCGCCACAATGGACCATAGAGGGCAGCGTCTTCGAAAAGCTTCTCCAAGTAAATTTTACCGGCAACGCCAGTGTCCCGCTATTCCGTAAAAGCTGCGTTAAAGAGGCTGGCGGTTACAACGAAAAACTCACCGCAGCGGATGCCGGAGGATGTGAAGACTGGGAATTGGCGTTGCGTGTAGCAGCCCGTTATCGAGTTTCGGTGGTGCCGGCCATACTCATGGGCTACCGGAGACGCCAAGGTAGCATGAGTACATCCTGCGACCGAATGTGGCGATCGCAGCAAGTAGTAATGGGCGAAATGCAGAAACTTAAACCGGGATTGCATCCGAGGGTATTGCGCCGATCGAACCAGCAATTTGCTTTTTATCTAGCGGGATTGTCATTCTGGTCAGGAACATTTTCAGCCACATTGCGATGGGCCTTTCGCGCTGGCTGGCGGCTTCTCTTTCTCGTCTCGCCCTACGCGTTCCGGATCATCTTCAATCGCGACAACTCTAAGCGAGGCGGGCAAACGATGTGTCCCGGGGTCGGCCTGGATGTTGAGGACCTGCCAGATCCGCTTCTGCCATATCATAAGTTTCGAATGCTTGGTTCCAGTTAGTGCAACGAGATTTATCCCCTATGTGTATTGGTGAAGACGTCGAAATGTTCTCTACATCTTCCAGCAGTAAGCAGCAGGAAAAAAACAAATTGATGGGCGTGTGTGCAGCCTTGAGCAGGGGTTAGCGAGATGAACGAACCGGATTCCTCGCAAACAAACGAATCCTTATCTCCTCTAGTCAGCGTCGTCATCCCGGCATTCAATGCCGAAGTAACGATTGACGACACACTGACAAGCGTCAGGAACCAGACGCACCGCCACCTCGAGATCATAGTTGTCGACGATGGGTCCACGGACCGCACTCGGTCCGTTGTGGAAGCCCACGCTTCTATCGATCCTCGAATAGCCATCATTTCGCAGGAGAATTCGGGAGTTGCAGCGGCAAGAAACTCTGGTTGGAAATCCGCACGATCTGAGTTCATAGCATTCGTCGACGCGGATGATCTTTGGTCCCCCAGCAAAGTTGAAAAACAGCTTGCCGTCATGCTCGCTAGCGGTGACCGAGTTGGCCTTGTTTATACATGGTTCGCTGTCATCGATGAACGAAATCGCATTCGCTCGAGAGTACCTGGCCGCCACATTGAGGGCGATGTAATGCAATTCGCGCTCATGGAAAGCTTCATTGGGAATGGAAGTTCCTCACTCATTCGTCGACACGCCCTTGAAGAGGTCGGGGGGTACGACCCCGCACTGAGGAAAGCGGAAGCAGAGGGCTGCGAAGACATGCTGATCTATTACCGAATCGCACGGAAATTCCATTTTGGACTCGTCCCCGAACACCTGACGGGCTACCGCGTCCGAGCACACCGCATGTCCAGCGATCGTCTACGCATGCTTCGATCTTTCCGCATGGTCGCTGATGAAATGAAACTCGATCATCCCGACTCCGCAGAGAAGATCGACGAGGGTATCCGGGATTACTTGCAATTCCTGGTGGGCGAAGCACTTGCTTTTCGCAATTTTCGACAAGCTCTGTCTTTACTTTCCTCACCGGTTTCAAGACGTACGTGGGAACGACCTGTCATTTTCGTTTCGGCTGTACGGCAAAGAATTTCTTGGCATTGGTTAAGTCTCTGGGGGCGTTTACAACGGGCCGGAGCGGCCCTCACAGGTCGCAATATCACGATAGAGGACACAATCTTTCCGATTGGTGATTTGAAAGGGTAAGTCGCGACTGGATACTGCAAATTAGTTTACGCCGGATGAATCAGCTCATAGCAAGGAAATGAAGGCCTTCAACGAAGCGTTGGGAACTGCAATGCGAGGCAGTGCATACAAATTTTGCTGTTTGCCCACCAGCCACGCGCCTTCCGTCGAACATGCCCATGAATAGCCGGAAGCTTCCACTTCGCGTTGAACGTCCAGATTCATATCTCCGTAAGGATAGGCAAAACCAGTCACTCCGGCACTGGAGAGAGTACGGCATCGTTGTCCGCTGAGATCTATCTCGCGTTGCCTTTCCGGTTTGCTCAATACGGTCAGCGCGCTGTGCGTAATGCTGTGAGCTCCAAGTGTAGTTAGCCCGCCCTCCAGGAAGCTGCGCACCTCTTCATTGTTCATTGGCAGGGCCAGCGGATCTTTCGGTTTTGCGAACCGATGTCGAAGAGAATTCATCACAGTATTGCGCTCATTCTCGGGCGCGCGCTGCAGGATTCGCCAAATCGCAAGATAGGCTTTCTGTCTCGCGGTCCGCGGCTCATCCCACGCTCTCCATTCGCTGGCCGCGTCATCTGATACGTCACCTTCCTTCCAATTCAAGGGAACAGTCTCACTTCCACACACCTGCTCGTAATGAACTGGGCCAGTCGATTCCAGAATCATAGTCGCTAGTTCATCCCACCAGAAATTTTCGCCGCGATCGACGTACCCGGTCGCGAGAAATAGGCAGGCAGGGAGACCGTAGCGGGTCAAAACGGCTTTGGCGTGTACGAGGTTGTCGCGATATCCATCGTCAAACGTAATTGCCACAGCGTCTGCCGGCAAAGTATTCGTCTTCAAATGCTGAACTAGTTCATCCATCGACATCGCGCTGCGATGCCGCTTTACATAATCCATCTGTTGATCAAAACGTTCCGGATCGACCGCAATCCCCCAGGGATCGTGACGAACTCGTGCAATACGGTGATACATCAGAATCGTTGGTCGTGGTTTTCGGCGGCTCAGTCTATCGAAGATCCTCGGCATCCTAGACGAGTTTGACATTCAATTTTTCCGTGCACGCAAAGTGATGATCACCGGATAGGCTGCGTCATGGATGTCGAGCTTACTTTGATCCACTTCCTCGAGTGCTGCTCCCTGCAAGAAAGCCGTCGCTGCGAAAACGTTCCCATGTGCCTCGATTTCCAGCGCGTCAGATGGAAAGCTTCGCTGAAAAAGTCGACGAATAGACGTCGGCGTAAATGCCCAGCACCAACTCTCACCCCATTCGCCCCTATCGATCGCGCTAATGCCTGGTACCGTGAGCAGCAGTATTCCATCCGGCTTCAGAGATGCATGGAGATGCCTGACGGCTTGCTCAAGTTCAAAAATCAATTGCAGCGTCTGGGTGAGAACAATGCAATCGAATGCATTCTCCGGAATTACTCCCGGTTGAGCAAGGTCGCCGTGGAGGGTCGCTTTCGCGTGGTGAGGATCGACATGCAAAATATCCTGCGTGCTGATATTGGAACCAAAGCGCCGACTATAGGCGTCGTCCGCAACTTCAAGAACCCGCCCAGTAATGTCGCTCGCATTTTCGGCCAGAAACTTCTCTATGTAATAACGATCGACCGCAGTACCCCGATCCCAACCGAAATTCTGGCTGATGGGAATGGCGGTGGATAGGCGGCCGAAGTTGACCCATCCGACCGGTGGCGGCCACGAACCCAGAACTCTTGCTACGACAGCGTGCAGACGACCGTTTCGATATCGATTCTTCATCCGTCTCACAGTTGAACGCGCGATACCCTTGATGGACGATTTCCAAGGAGACTTCCCAGCCTGTCCGATCCACTCCAGGTAGCCTTGTCGATACCATGCTTTCCAAAATTGCCGTCCGGCGCGCCATGCCTTGCGCTGTGCGGAGTTTTGACCGTGGTACCGGCTGTGAACCTGAAGGACCGCTTCCAGCATCTCCTCTGCGTTACTCGACATGTTTTGTCCATGCCATCGATACTCCGCGATAATGTCAGAATGCGATGCTATCGCAAACTGCCGCGCGATTCGCAGATAGAGGTCATAATCTTCGCACCTTCGAAGGCTCTCATCGAAGCCGCCGAGCGCAAGCAGAACCTCTCGCCGATAAAGCACTGTCGCATGCATGCCGATGTGGTTACCTGACAGCAAATCGGTATATGGATTGTCGCTCACAGCCTCGTAGTTATCGGATCCGGCTGGTCGCCCATCCGCATGAATTCGCCGATGCCCACCATAAACCATCGCCACATCAGGTGACCCGGCAAAGCACGCCACGCCTGAAGCAATAGCATTTGGCTCCAGTCGATCATCCGCATCAAGGAAACAAATGTAGTGGGAACGAGCTCGATAAAGGCCCAGGTTACGAGCGCTGGAAAGCCCGCCATTGCTCTTCCGAAGCAAGGTCGCCTCGGGAAATTCTTTGAGAATAGGAATTGGGCTTACGATCGAACCATCGTCGACCACGATCACTTCGTCGGGCAAACGGTCCTGGGCAAAAATGCTCAACAGAGCTTCTCGTAAATAGGCTTCGTCATTGAAAGTGGTCACCACCACCGTGACGCTCTCGTCTATTCCCGAGTCTGAAACGCGCTCATTTGTCTCCGGGTTGCTGCTGACTTCCATGCAATGGCCGCCCTCCTGGGTGCCAGCAATTAGCCGATTATAAATGTTATCGAACAAACCTACACAGTTCCGGCGAGGTAACGAATGGCAGTGCAGCTATTGCGGAGATACGCATTCTCTATTGCGGCAAGCCGGAAAAAGGAAAGAACAACGAGACTACCGTTCCATGGTTTTCCGGGTCAGTACTGCTGCGCAGGGATATCTTGCCGCCATGCTTTCGGACGATACCTTCTGTGACCCACAATCCCAGGCCTGTCCCAGTGGATTCTTTTGTCGAAATGAATGCATCGAATACGTCCTTCTTGATCGCGGAAGGAATCCCGATGCCTGTATCAGCCACTGTGACTTTGATTCCGGTCGCGTTCGATTCGTCCCACGCTCGGCTTTGCTTGATTCGGATTCGCAAGCGCCCGCCTCGCGCGGTTGCGTCAAGAGAATTACTGAGAAGGTGCGCGAATACTTGTCGCAGTTCATCGCTATAACAATACAGTTGCTCTTGAGTCTGGTAATCCCGCTCCACTGAGACGGCGCATGCTTCGAATCTTGGTTCGAAGACGGACAGCACCGAATCCATGGTCTCAGCTAAATGTGCGGAGCCCGGTGCACTCGTCTGTTTGTGAAATTTTAGCGTCTGCGTTGTTACGTGGGCTGTTCTAGTTAGTTCCTGATCAGCAAGCTTCAAATAGTTCCTGGTGGTCTCACCCAGGCCGGGGTCTTCGAGGGACAAGTAGAGGAGATTCGAAATCGCCGCCAGGGGGTTGTTGATTTCGTGGGCAATGTTGGCCGCGAGCCGACCCGCCGTAGCCAGCTTTTCCGATCGCCGAAGAACTTCTTCAACCAGCTTCTGCTCATGGACGTCGGTGGAGCTTCCCAACCATTGCTCGATTTCTCCTGCGTCGTTTCTTACAGCGACTGCCTGCGCGAGGAAATGTCTGTATGTGCCGTCGTACCGCTTCAAACGATACGCACTCGAATAAGGTTCTCCTGTGTCAAGGCTATGCTTCCAGATTTCCCAGGCTCGCGTCCGTTCGTCCGGATGGATACAGTTTTTCCATCCTTCGTTCATCTCCGCTGTAGACCGCACGCCGGTGTAATCCAGATACCTCTGGTTGCAATAGGTCTTTACTCCCTTCGAATCCGCAACCCAGATAAACTGCGGCAGTGTCTCTGCCAAAGTCCGAAATCGATGTTCGCTATCGCTGACGGCTTTAAATACGCGTTTACGGAGGCTTACGTCGCGGAAGTATACCGATAATCCTTTTGCTGACGGGTAGCAATGGCATTCAAGCCACTTATTTGCCGGCTCCGGGTAGTACTCTTCAAATTCGATCGGCTGTTTTTCTTCAATCGCGCGCTGATAGTTCTCATAAATGCCGGGGTTTTGAGTCGAGGGAAACACATCCCACACACTTCGGCCCATCAGATCTTCGGCTTTGGATCCGAAAATAACCGCGCCTTGCTTATTGAGGAAAGTGAACTTCCAATCTTTATCCAGGATCAGCAAACCCTCAGTGATGCTGACCAGAACGGTCTGCAATTCCTCGTTTATTTTTTTGATTTCCTCCTCCGCTCGCTTACGTTGCGTAATTTCCTGAATCGTTCCCCGCAACCGCGCCGGCTTGCCATCGACATAACTCTCGACTTCGCCCCGGGCGATGGCCCATCGAGTGTCTTGAGTTGGAAGTTTTAATTCCAAGTCCACTTCGTACGGCGTGCCATCTTCAATGGCACGATCTACTGCGGCGTGAAGACGGTTCATGCTTTCGTCCGTAAAAATTGATCCCTGTTCGTCGAAAGTGGGCGCGTCCAGGTTTGGGTCGCGTTCGAATAATCTGTATACTCCCTCAGACCAGGTGACTTTGCCGGATTCGCGATCCCAGCTCCAGGTTCCAAGACATGCAAGTCGCTGAGCTTCAGACAATTCATACTCACGACGACGAAGTCGCGCCTCACTTTCCTCAAGTTGCTGACGGACGATATTCTGCTGCGTTGTCTCGCGCTGAATCGAAACCCAATGGGTGTACCATCCTGCTTCATTCGCAATTGGAAAGATTGAAACGTCGACCCAGAACTTACTTCCATCCTTGCGGTAATTGATCAGTTCTTCTCGGACAGGCTGCCATGATTCGAGAGCTAATCGAATGCGATTCAAAGCGGCAGTGTCAGTGTTGGGACCTTGAAGGAGGCGGGGTGTTTCGCCGATGACTTCTTCGCGAGTGTATCCGGTCATTCGCGTGAATGCGTCATTGACATAGGATATTCGCGGCCCCGGACGATTTATCGGCTCCGCCTCAGTAACCAGAAACGAATCCGCAGCACGTTCGATGGCTTCAACAAACAGGCGCACTGTCGCTGCACTTTTCCCGTCGGTATCAGCAGCGAGTCGCTTTTGCTCCGTAACGTCGCGCGTTAAGCCAACCACTCCGATGACTCGTCCGTCCGCGTCGCGGCAAAGGTCTCTCTTGGTTTGCATCACGCGGCGACGGCCCTCGAGAAGAATCTCCTCTTCGAAGATCGCAGAAACTCCGGATGCGATGACCTCGCGGTCACGGCGCATATACATCTCGGCTATTTCTGCAGGAAACACGCCTGTGTCATCTTTCCCGAGGAAATCCTCCGGGGTTTTACCTGCGAGCCTGGCCCCCGACGGGTTGATCGCCAGGTATCGCCCCGCGCAGTCTTTCAGGAAGACAAATTCGGAAGTATTCTCCAGTACCGTTCGCAAAATGGCTTCATGTTGACGGGCTGACCTCTCAGCTGAATTTCGTTCCGTCACATCGATGAAGGAACCCACTGCGCCAAGTACGTCCTCTGCTTCGTTCTTGAAGGGCACCGCCTTGCCCAGAAAATGGCGCGATCGCCTATCCTCGAAGAGAACAGAAACTTTGCGATTCGCTGCCGCAATACCGTTCAACTCGGGCTTGCGATCGTTTGAGACATCGCGAAGGATGGAAACGTATCCCATTGGCTCGTCGTTATCGCCGCGTAAGACATATGCATCGTATGCGATGAGTAACTTTCTACCGTCGTGCAGCAAGTGAAGGTTTTCGCCCGAACTTTTTCCCGTCTTTCGGATCTCTTCCAGGACGGCTTGTTCGTCTTCTCCATGGAGCCACTCGCTTTGATACGCGCGAGATATTTCGTGTCCCAGGATTTCCTGTTGCGACAACTCATACAGTTGTTCCGCCCCCTTGTTCCAGAAGAGGACACGACTCTCAAAATCTATGGCGATCACCGGATCGGTGATCTGCGCGAGGATGGTCGAACCTGATAGGAAGTCAGGAATTTGTTTGGATAGATGGCCCGTCATTGAAGACCCCACTTACCAACAAAAAACCAAAACAAGGGCATTTTGACAATCAGATCAAAGTCATGAAAACGTGATCGGCAGCCGGGGGGCAAGACGAATACTCTTGGCTTTGGAAATTACACAATAGTAAACATGAATCAACAGCAAATGCTAGTCAATTCATTTTGTACAGAATTAACTATTTGAAGTGAATCTGTCCTGTACTAGTGACAATTTCTAGATAAACGTTTGATCCGCTAAAGAAGCCAAACTCTGGGTGACACGAAAGTTGCAGGTCTGCTAAAAGGCTAATCGCCGTCAACGCATGGAGTGTTGGCAGAAAAAATAGACTCCTAGACGGGCCTTTAACGCTTGGCCTGAACACGCTCCTCAGAGAAATATGGTTTGCGAGTTCAAGCATTTACGAATCGTCTCGCTCCGGCTGCCAATCGTCAACCTTATCGCGATCGACCTTGTCCTCGCGATTCTCCTTCTCCGCCTGCTCTCGTCGCTTTTCACGTTCTTCACGTTCCTCACGGCCGTCCGCCATCGCATTCTCCGACGCTCAGTATAGAAGAAACTGGCGGCTCATTTTTACTGCGCAATCGATACAGTTAGGCGATACTCTTCACTATCTTGACGCGGGTGGCGGTGTAATTTGCATCGGTCTGCGATCTCAGGATGGGGCCAGTTTCTCGTTTTCGTAGCAACCGTAAGGTTCGAATACCGCTCCTATCCAACCCCCTACATGTGGAGAAGAGATGAACAAGATCCTGCTCTCACTC
The DNA here is from genome assembly GCA_963797255.1 of uncultured Acidobacteriaceae bacterium. Lineage (GTDB taxonomy): Bacteria > Acidobacteriota > Terriglobia > Terriglobales > Acidobacteriaceae > JANXZS01. The sequence goes on along the minus strand of CAWCOV010000021.1, from coordinate 285,800 downwards.
TTTCTGGCGTCTTCGATAGCCCAGGCGCAGGCACCGGTTTCCGGCATTATGCAACCTCTTACAACGCGTGCGTGGGATAACGCCCGCACGGGATGGAACCAGCACGAGACGATTCTCAATGTGACAAACGTTAAGACTCAGGGCCTGCGCAAATACTTCACTCTGCCGATGGAAGGCGACGCACGCGGAACTGAGGCTCAACCACTGATCTTGCCGAGTGTCCTAATGCCGGATGGACATAAGCGGGACGTCGGTATAGTGACTTCGATGAACTGCCTTGTTTATGCATTCGACGTGAACTCTTCCGACATATTGTGGACGCAAAAACTCGGAATCCCGGTGAAAGGAAACGCTTCGATCGACATGCACCAGATTAACGATCACTGGTGCAACCTCAGCACCGGCGTCATCGATCCAGATACTTCCACCTGGTACGGTGTGGCAGTTACCTCGCCCGACGGAAACCCGCGAAAAGGTACGCACGCGGTATATGCCCTGAAGCTCTCCACGGGTCAATTTGCGGCTGCTCCTGCGCCACTGGCCGGACAGACGTACAAGCCCGTAAATGGAGCCTTACAGACCTGGGACTCGCAGATGCGCAAGCAGCGATCCTCCCTGGTTATGACGAACATCCACGGCGTAAAGACCATTTTCTTCGCCTCCGGAACTGTGCTTGAGACGACCAACGGAGCTGCTGGTTGGGTATTTGCCTATGATGTGGCAAAGCATAAGATTGTCGCCAACCTGACGATGACCGCGGGTGATGGGGCAGGCATCTGGATGGCAGGCCAGGGGCTGATCGCAGATGCAAATGGGTTCCTGTACGGTGTGACTGGGAATGGAGCTTTCAACGGTACGGATAACTTTGGCGAATGCGCGTTCAAACTTCAATACACTCCTGACACAGCCAACAAAGCGGCGAAGTTGGCAATCGTGGATTGGTGGGCGCCGTACACCGACGCAGGCCGCATCGGGCAGGATCCCACACTCTCAGCGCCCACTTTTAAGACACAGGATAAAGTCGCTGGCGTGAGTGAGCCGAGTGAACGAATGCAGATGCCGGTAAATGGCATGAAGCCTCGATCGCTTGAGAATGCTCGCATCGTCGGCAATCTTGTCTATCCCGCGTTGGATCCGAATGACGCTGCGTATTCCGACGAGGACCTCGGTTCTGCACAAGGCGCTTTCGTTGCGCAATACTCCGTTTACGTTGTCGCGGGAAAGGATGGAATCGGATACCCAGTGAATGCGAAGAAGATGGGAAAGACGATGCCTGCGGATTTTGCCAACGCCAAGGCGAATTGCGCAAAGCTGGCTAGTCCTCCCGTCTGGTTGACCGCTTCTCCTGGACCAGTGGATGCGTGCCCGCAGGATCCGACAACGCTCAATTTTCTACCTTGGGGCAAGACACGACATATGCACTCCACGCCGGTGCAGTACATGAGCCCGACGCACGGCCTGACAATTTTTGCATGGGGTGAAAACTCGCAGTTGCATGCCTGGGGCATGTCCCCGACGGGTGCGCTCACCTACCTTGCGCAAGGAGCAGCGATAGCCTCCGCCAATATTGCGAATTCTCCCGGGGGAATGCCGGGAGGATTCATGAGCATATCTTCAAATGGGACGAAAGCGGGCACCGCGTTGTTAGTTGCAACGATACCTTACGGGGACGCTAACGCCAGGGTTACAAATGGCCGGTTGCTGGTTTACGATCCTGAAAATTTTGTAAACAACCCGGACGGCACAAAGTCGTTAGCGGTTCTATGGGATTCGGAAGCGGAGAACATCCCTTTCGTCTTTAATAAATTTGATCCTCCAGTTGTGAACGGAGGAAAAGTGTTTGTGCCGAACTATGCAGATGGAGTAGATGTCTACGGGTTAGCAGGGCAATAACCAAATATTTCGCTATCCTGGATACCAGACCTTCCGAGGATCCGATTCGCTCCGCTGATAGGACCACGCCTCATCAATCATGCGCTGCAGATTATAGGCAGGTCTCCATCCGAGCAGGAATTTCGCTTTGGTATTGTCCAGCCATGTTGACCAGTATGGTGTCTTGATTTCGACGGAGCGAATTCCGCGTGATTGCAAGAGGTAGTCGGCAACTTGTCGATAGTCCACCGGCTCATCCATGCAGATGTTGAAAGTCTGTCGTTGTGCCTTAGTGTGATCGAGTGCCAGTATGATCGCCTCGACTAGATCGCTGACGTGCACGAAATTGCGCTTCAGTGGGTCGCCATTTGGATCGAGCATGAGTGGAACAGTACCGCTCTCGTGATATCCCTTTGCAGTGGCAGGATCCACGAAGTCCTTCCATCGCGGCCCACCAAAAACGTCGTCACCAAAGGAAAGAGTAAATTTAAAGTCGTCCTTCTCCATGATCCACGGAGCTCGCAGACAGCATCCCGAGAGATCGTACTGAACAAAATACTGCTCGAGCATGACTTCTTCGAGAACCTTTGAAAGCGCATAGCATCCGGGATAGGCGCTGGGCTTCTGTTTTTCGGTGACTGGATTGGGGTGCGGGTAGAAGAAGTGCCCAACTGCTGCATCGCCACCAATGAGAATGAACTGACGAAACGATTTGCTGAGGCGGCACTCCTCGAGAAGCCAGAAGAGTCCTTTCACGGTTACATCAATCACGCTCTCTTCTGTCTCTTTGCAGGTGGCGCAGTGGACCACATGCGTAACTCCACTCATGGCCGCTCTTACGACTTCGCGATCAGAAATATCGCCCTTGAATATCTCCAAGTGGTCGCGAGGCTCGAGGCTGCGATTGTGGCACAGTGCACGAATAGTAGTGTCGCGAGTGTCCTCCGCACTGAGAATTCGTCGGATGAAATGACTGCCTACTTTTCCCGTGGCGCCGGTGACGAGAATCCGCTTCATAGTTTCCACTCCTTCTAATGTGTTGCCCCGCCTTCAGCGTAACCTCAGGTCAGGCGACTGGATTCTAGCGAACGCACGAGTTCGCCTGATCTACCGGCCCGATTGAACCGTCTTGACAACCGTGAAGATATAGCAATAAGGTCCTGGGAGTAAACGTTTACGTAGATGAAGCTCAACTTTCAGCTTGGCTTGCTCCCCAACCGGAAAGTTTCAACCTACTGTTCTACTGCACCTTAAAGCTAGCTACAGGGAAAGTAAAAATGCCATTCAGTCGGCGTCGTTTTATTCAAGTGTTCGGTGCTATCGCGAGTTCGATTCGATTTTCTAGAGCGGGCGCTTTCGCCCAGACGATGGCACCCCAGCAGCACGGCTTCGAAACTGATACTGATCCGGCTCTGACCATGCGTTTCGAGCAACCTGCTGAGCAGTGGGCGGATGCTTTGCCTCTCGGGAATGGTCGTTTAGGCGTGATGGTTTTCGGCGAGACTAAAAGTGAACGAATCGCGCTGAATGAGGACACACTATGGTCTGGTGCACCGGGGAATTGGAACAATCCAGATGCGAAAGCCGCGCTCCCGTTGGTTCGCAAACTCGTGCTTCAAGATAAGGATTACGGCGAGGCGGGGAATGAATGCCGCAAGATGCAGGGCCCTTTCAACGACGCCTACGAGCCTCTTGGAGACCTGTTGATCGAATTTGATGGGGAGGAAGAAACTCATGCTTACCATCGAACCCTGGATCTTGATTCCGCAGTGGCGCGCGTAGAGTATCAGGCAGGCGCATCGACCTATACACGCGAGATTTTTGTCTCTGCACCCGATCAAGTCATCGTTATAAGACTGACTGCGAGCAAACCGCGCTCTCTGAATTGCACACTCAAGTTATCAAGCCAGATGCAATCCACTTCCACGTCGGGCGGTCAGACGATTCTTCTAAGCGGAAAGGCGCCCAATGAATCAGTTCCCAATTATCTAAAGAGCGATGATCCAATTCGATACAGCGCCGCAGAGGGAAAGGGCATGCATTTTGCTGCTTTCCTTCACGCGCGGGCAAACGGTGGCACCGTGACTGCGAAACCAGACGGCAGTCTACACGTGGAAAGTGAAAGCGAGGCGATCTTTATGATCGGAGCTGCTACTGGTTTTCGCGGATTCAACGTTGATCCGGATCTACCGCTAACGGAAGTAGTAGCGACAGCACGAAAGACTGTCTTGGCCGCCGCAGCCAAACCGTATCATCAGATCCTTGAGCAGCACCGCGACGATCATCGCAGGTACTTCCGTCGCGTTAGTCTCAAGTTGGGTGATTCTTCGTCCGACTCTGTTCCGACCGATCAACGTATTGCCGACTTCTCTGCCAAGCCCGACCCAGCGCTGCTTGCGCTTTACTTTAATTTCGGCCGTTACCTCTTGATCACCAGCTCCAGGCCAGGTACGCAGCCCGCGAATCTTCAAGGCATTTGGAGCGAGGAAATGCGGCCGCCGTGGAGTTGTAACTGGACTTCCAATATCAATGTGCAAATGAACTACTGGCATGTCGAGACTTGCAATCTGTCGGAGTGTCACAGTCCGCTGATTGAAATGATTCAAGATCTCAGCGTGAATGGAAAGGAAACAGCCCGCATCAATTATGGAGCGGCTGGTTGGGTCTCGCATCATAATGTAGATCTGTGGCGTCAGTCGGCGCCGGTCGGAATGGGCTTGGCGTTCGCCGATCCAACATGGGCTAATTTCGCGATGAGTGCTCCCTGGTTTTGCGAACATCTCTGGGAGCATTATCTTTTTACATGCAACAAAGAGTATTTGAGGCAAACCGCCTATCCGATCATGAAGTCTGCTGCGGAATTCTGCCTCGAGTGGTTAATCGAGGACGGGAGCGGTGGTCTTACTACATGCCCTTCGGTCTCAACTGAGAATAGTTTTCTCGCTCCCAATGGAAAATCCGCTCAGGTGAGTGCTGGCTGCACAATGGATATTGCTCTCATCCGGGAACTATTCAGCAACAGCATCAAAGCCTGCAACATACTCAACGTCGATCAGGATTTTGCGACGACGTTGTCCGCAACCCTCAAACGCCTGCCGCCTTACAAAATTGGCCGGTACGGCCAACTGCAGGAATGGTCGGCTGACTTTGAAGAAGATCAGCCAGGACAGCGGCATATGTCACATCTGTATCCCTTGTATCCCGGCGCTGAAATTACCCCTCGGAATACTCCAGAATTGGCCAAAGCTGCACGCAAGTCACTCGAGCGCAGACTTGCGAATGGCGGCGCGTATACAGGCTGGAGCCGTGCGTGGGCGATCGGTCTTTGGGCAAGACTCGGTGACGGCGACATGGCCTGGGATTCTCTAAAGATGTTGATGGAGCACAGCACCGGAGACAACCTCTTCGACACACATCCTTCAGGAGAAGCGATGGTGAAGGCGTTGAAGCGAAGTAGCGGTTCGAAGACGGAAGCGAAGACCGTGAAACGTGGCGGATCTATTTTTCAAATAGATGGAAATTTCGGTGCTACTGCGGCGATGGCAGAGATGCTGCTGCAAAGCCACGATGGCGAAGTCGACTTTCTGCCCGCGCTGCCACGCGCGTGGGATCATGGATCGGTAAAGGGACTACGCGCTCGGGGCGGACTTGAAATCGATCTTGAATGGAGAACGGGGCATTCTGCAACTGTGATCGTCAAGTCCTTGCAAGCAGGAGAACTTCGGTTTCGCACTCCACAGGGTTTGAGAGTCGAGCGCATCGCGAAGAATACTGGAGGAGCCTTCGTTCCAATCAAGGCACCCGCGTCGGAGATCTTCCCACTGGAGACGCGGAAGGATGAGATATATCGGATTGACTTCGTGGCGACGTAGCAAATTGAGACAAATGTTGCAACGAGATTTGAAAAGCTCGCTTGAGCAATCGATGTAGTAGTTTTGAAATTGAATTCCCGATCTTCCGGAGAAACCTATGACGACCTCCCGCCGCCGCTTTCTGCAGGCTGCCCCTTGTGCATTAACCATGATGGCGCTCTCGGGCAGGCATTCACTGAGCCAACTCGCCAAGCCAAAGACCGATGCACTCATAGACATCTTTCCTGAAGAGACGATCGCAACTATTTCCCCGGAGATTTACTCGCATTTTATTGAACATCTTGGCGGAGTGATTTACGACGGCGTGTGGGTGGGAGAAAACTCAAAGATCCCTAATCACAAGGGCATTCGCACTGCATTCATTGATGCGATGCGCGCTGTGCAAGCCCCCGTTCTGCGCTGGCCGGGCGGATGCTTCGCCGAGAGCTATGACTGGCATGACGGCATTGGTCCCGCGAGCAATCGGCCACAACGCTCTGCATTTTGGGATCAGGAAGACACGAACCGCTATGGAACCCATGAATTCATGGAGACCTGTCGGGCCATTGGATGTGAGCCATACCTCGCGGCGGATATGCGTAGTCTCCCTGCACGAGATTTCTACCAATGGATTGAATACTGCAATGCTCCGGCGGGCGCGAACTCCTTGGCCAAAGAACGCACACAGAACGGAGATAAGGATCCATTCAATGTGCAGTATTGGGGAGTGGGAAATGAAAGTTGGGGCTGCGGTGGCAATTTAACGCCCGACGAATATGGCGCAAAATATCGTGACTACACAACGTGGTATCCGCGCTATGGCAGCGAGCCGCCGGCTGGCGCAGAGCCGAGCAGGCGCCCCGACCTTAAGCTGATAGCGTGTGGACCAAATGGCGATGACACGAAGTGGACACAAGGCGTGATGCGTTCGATTAGCTCCGAGCATCTTCCCTTCGGACTTTCCGTGCATTACTACACTTCGGGAGACGCCAAACACTTCGCACACGGCAGCGCTCTTCAATTCGACGACGCCGCATATTACGATCTACTCGCTCGCGGAAGCTATATGGAGAGTGTCATCAACAACCACTGGCGTGTTCTTGCAGAAGTAGATCCAAATCACAAGGTAAAGCTCGTGGTTGACGAATGGGGAGCGTGGTACGACAAATCAACAGAGATCGGCCCTCAATACAATTTGTCGCAACAGTCGACTGTACGCGATGCAATTTTGACGGGAATTACCCTCGACATTTTTCAACGTCACGCCGACAAAGTTGCCATGGCGAACGTCGCACAGAGTATTAATTGCATTCACTCTCTGATGCTTGCGCGTGACGACCAGTTTACGGTCACGCCCACCTTCCACGTTTTCCAGATGTATCTCCCTCATCGCGGCGCGCAAGCGCTGCGGACAGAGTTCGCCGCTGCTACAATCCCCAATAGCCTGGCTACCCTCAGCCCGGTAGGGGGAGCGAGCTATGTAGGCTCGACTGCGCCCATCAAGCAGCTTGCTGGACTGAGCGGCTCGGCTTCGCTGAAAGGCAAGGTCGTCAACCTATCCGTGGTCAACCCGCACCTCGATCAAGCCATGACGACTGAGATTGCATTGCACGGACATGAAATTGTGTCCGTCCGCGGAAGCGCTCTCACGAGCGCGAACGTCCACGACCACAACGATTTTAGCCACCCGAACGCTGTTCATCCGGTGTCCGTTCAAACTGCGCCGCCGTCGGGGGATCGCCTGGTGCATGCCTTTCCACCCGCGAGCGTGACCATCCTGCAGTTCACAGTGGCCTAGCGAGACGCGTCAAGAGTGGAATTGCAGTATCAACAAATATTGGTGTTGCGTTTTGAAGGTTATCAACAGACCCGCACGAAAGGGATCTCAAGAAGCTGCGCCAGCTTTGCGAGCTTCCCGGCTATGTGTCCGACCCCAATCGCACAATGATGCGCAGGCCCTTCCGCATTCCACGCTTCAATGAAGCCCCGCGCTCCGATCGAAAAGCGATAAAGGCTGTTTGTATTTCCAATGTGAAGCGTCTCCCCTGGAACGCTCTCCGCCTGTGCAGCTAACAATTTGAATCCATGTTGGGCGTCTTCAACCACTGACAGGAGCGTTACCGGCCCGTGTTTCACGCTCATTTCTATTGATAATCCACAGCCGACCTTGCCGTGGTAGACCTCAAGCGGCCGCACTTTAGCTTTGCCTTCGGCTATTCCAAAATGGCCGGGACCATCGTGGCCCATCAGGACGTGATCCGCTTTCAAGTCCATCGCATAATATTCGCTGAACGATCCACCTGCTCCAAAAGTGTCCATAATCTTCATCGCGAGGACATTCTTAACTTCGTACTCGCCTGCGGTCGGAATTCCGCGAGCGGTTAGCAGTGACGTTCCAAGAATGATGGAGCTGATTGTGTCTTCATTGGTGGGAACTCCACTGCCTTTGTAGTAATAAGCCAGCGAATTCAGCTCGTAATTCAATGCGAGGGAGTCAAGCGCAATGGAAGTGCGCGCCGCCCGCTGCAATTCGCTCGAGGAGCAATCATACTGTACATCGAAAGTGGATTGGAATTCCTTCACGCGAAGTTCAATCGCCTGGTCGCTGATGTCAGCACGGAGAGCGCTGAGTTCGTCGACTTCCAAATGCTCAATGTGACTGCCGAAAACGATCGACACCTGGGTTATATCCGTTTGAATATCGAGCATGCCGCTGTAGTAGTGGCCCATCAGCCCTAACCGGTTCTCTTCCAGGATCTTCTTAACCTTTGCCGCCTCGATCCACTCTTCTATCTCCGACCACGTCGATTCATCGTCTAAGACGCCGGTGATCTGATGAAATGCGATATTCGCCCGCACAAGAACATTCGCAATCTCGGGAAGTGGACACGCGGAGCAGTACGCCAGCCACTCGCCTGTCATGGCTTTGCGATCGGGAAGGGCGTTGAAGGTCTCATAGTCAATCGCAGCATCGGGTTGAAGATTGAGAATCAGTACCGGAACCTTGGCTCTCTGCACAAGTGGCAGCACCGTGTTCGACAACGCGTAGGTCGTTACGTAGACGATCAAGAGATCGACATCTGCGCGTCGACAGGCGTGCCCTGCATTTCGTCCCTGTTGCGGAGTATCGATTAGTCCAAGGAATTCAACTTGTACCGCAGACCTTTCAAGGCGCGTTGCGACTTTGCGCACGTAGCCTTCGAGGCGCTCTTTCAGACCGCTGAATTGTGGCCAGTACGCCTGCAGACCAATACCGCACAGTCCAACACGCAAAGCACTTTCCGCCATGATCCCGATTGCTCCTACCCAGATTTTCGAGACGATCTGTTCTTTCTTGCTGCACTCCGAGGCAGGAAGATTTACGCCTCTTTCCGGGTGCCGATTCCTTTGCCTTCCTCAATCCGGATGATCTGATCTACCGCAACGTTTGTAAATTTTTCCTCAAGACCACTGGGCCAATGGATCGCCAGATCAACGGATTTAGCTTCTCCTAAACCAAAATGAAGTCGCATATCATTGACAGAAAAAAAACTACTCTGACTCATCACTTCCTGCAACTGATGTTTTCCGTTGTACGTTGCTAGTACTCTTGCTCCGATTGCACTTCTATTGGACTTCGTTCCTACAAGCTTGATCTTGATCCAGTGACGTTTTACCTTCTGGTCATTACGTAGCAGGGACGGCGGTTCATTCATATTGATGATCAAGACATCCAGATCGCCGTCATTGTCAAAGTCTCCGAACGCGCAGCCGCGACTACTATGCTTTGCGGCTATTCCGGGACCAGCCTCTTCTATTAGTTCTTCAAATTTACCTTCTCCAAGATTGCGAAAGATTATCCGCGGCGTCATCAAGGGATAGTCGGGCAGTTTTGCCGAGACTTCTGGATATACGTTGCCGGTTACATAGAAGAGATCTGGGTTCCCGTCGTTATCAAGATCTTGGATACCCGCTCCCCAGCCGACGAACCTGGTTTCTACTCCAAGACCGGCCACCATGGTGGCATCTTCGAAATTTCCCTTCCCCATGTTTCGATAAAGAATATTCGTATCGTCAGCGAAGTGGGTCTTGAATATGTCCAGCCTTCCATCGAGATGATAGTCACCGACGCCGATTCCCATTCCCGCTTGCTCCATGCCATCGTCGCTCAGTGCTACACCGCGGAGCAGCGACTCCTCACGAAATGTTCCATCGTGATTATTCATGAAGAGCAAGCTGGGTGTTGAATCACACGCCACATAAATGTCCGGCCACCCATCGTCGTCAAAATCCGCCGAAACGCAGGTCAGCCCATAGGTCTCTTTGATGCCGCTGAAGCCTGCTTTTTCGCTCACGTCTGTGAAGGTTCCGTCGCCATTGTTCTTGTAAAGAAGGTGACGTCCATACGGCAGGCCGCGCGGGCCGCAGTTAACCGGAACTCCCTTAAATTTGCAATTGACGGCCGTGCCCGGTTTTGGTGTGCTCTCAAAATCGAAACCAACGTAATTGGATACGAATAAGTCGAGGTTGCCGTCGCGATCGTAATCGAGAAAAGTACATCCCGACCCCCATCGTGACTTTCCCGAGTACAAAAGGCCAGCTTCCTTTGTTACATCCGTGAAAGTGCCGTTTCCATTGTTCCGATAGAGTTTGTTCTGGCCCCAGTAGGAAATGAAGATATCTTCGAATCCGTCGTTGTTGTAGTCCCCAATGCATATACCGGATGCCCATCCACAGTGAAGTAGCCCTGCTTGCTTCGTCACATCTGTAAACGTTCCGTCTCGATTGTTTTTGTAGAGGCGGTTGGAAAGACCATCGGTCGAGCCCTCAATGCGCGAGCCGGATAGGGTAAAGATATCGACCCAACCGTCATTGTCGTAGTCGATAAAAGCACAACCACAGCCGATTGTCTCAATGATGTAATCCTTCTTATCAGCCCCACCGTAGATCGTTGGTAGATGAAGTCCCGCGGATTCGGCGACGTCGGTGAATGACGCGTTAAATGGGATTCCTGACGGCTTGCCTCGTTGGCGTGGCTTTATTCCCCTACTGGCAATTCCCTGCGCAAGCAGAAAGCGACCGGAATTCGCAGGCACAAGCACAGAACCAAGAGCACTTGCCAACAATCCATTTAACACTTCTCTTCTTGAGATCATTGCTTACCCATCGGATTGTCAGTGTCTTTCAACTTCGGATCATCTCCAAGAAAAAGATGGATTCGATTTCGCTCAACTTCTTCGGAACGCTCACGAGCCACAGCGACAGCCAACTCTTTAGCGATTCTCGACGCATCTTCTGTCCGGCCGGCCTTTCTATAAGCCGCAACCAATTGGTTTAGCGCCGTGCGATCCAACGCATCGTAGGTGATCGCCTTCTCCAGCAGAATGATTGCTGCGTCTACGTGACCTTGCTTCAGTTCCAGCTTGCCCATGGCGGAATACGCTTCGGCAAAATCTGGCTTTGCCTTGACCGCCGTGTTTAAGAGTCGAAGTGCCTCCTGGGAGCGGACATCATTTGGAGACTCGCTTTCCCGAATCAGAACGTCAGCCAACAGAAAATTAAGCAGCGGATCCTTAGGTGCCGTCTTTAATTTGCTGCGAAGGATGGTCTCAGCCTTGACAAGGTCACTCGACTCTCGGAGCAGCGTCCCCATCCCAATTGTGCCGTATAACGAGGACGGCGCGAGCCGATTCGCAGTTTCGAAGTCCGCCTGGGCTTCATCAGTCCTCGCGATCTGCGCATAGATGCTGCCGCGAGTCGCGTAGAGAGCCGAAGACTTCGGGTTATTTCGAATTCCCGCATTCAGGACTTCAACTGCAACATCCGGAGATTGTCGCCCCATGCTCATGCTTGCAAGATCAATGTATTGTTGTTCGTCTGATGGGTTTTGCTCGATTGCCTGGCGATAGACAGCGACCGCGTCCGACACCCTGTCTTTCTCTGCATAGGCCGCCCCGAGAAGATTCAGACTGTCTCCATCGAGTGCTGTGCCATTCGCGCGCAACCGTTCAAGAATAGAAATCACATCCGCATATTTCTTCTGCTCAAAATTCACCAGCGCAAGATCATACTGGACGGCGGGATTCGTGGGGTTCTGATTCGCGAGGCGCTCAAAAAGGGGGATGGCACGATCCATGGCGTTCGAACTCATCAGGCACTTGCCATACTGGAGTTCGGCCTGCAAATTCTGCTCGAGCGCCGGACCTACTTTTTCGAAATATCGAATTGCCGCAGCACAATCCTGTTTTTCGTACGCCAGCACCCCAGCCATTCCATTGGCGGCGGGACTCGTTGGTTCAATGGCAAGAATTCGATGGACGTATCCTGCTGCGCGCGAATCATGAGCGGCGTAAGCCTCCTGCGCTGCCACTTTAAGGACGGGCAACGCAGATGGAGCTAACTTAAGAGCGTGATCATAACTGGATAGACTTGCTTGAACCTTGCCCAATCCCTGTTCGGCCAAACCTTTCGCGTACCATAAATGAGGATCACCTGGATTCGCCTTCAGCCCCGATTCTGCGACCGTCAACGCTTCACTAAAACGACCTTGTTCGAGAGCTTGCTGCAGGTTCGTCTGCGCCCGGGCACAGTTGTTTACACCGCCCATGACGATTATTAAAACTATCGAATTGAGAAACCGCATCGGAATGAAGGTAGTCCAGTCGCTTTCGGAGATGACCGCCTCAAGGCGACCTGATTGATGATAAATCAGGCTCACAACGGTTGTATCCGTGCGCGTTTGATCACAATTTCGAAGTCATAGAACACCAAATAATAAGGGCGCCTGGGGAGTTCCGGCGCCCTTGAAGAAATACTTAATACATCGGATGGACTTTTTTAACGACCCCACTAGAATTCAAAATGTGCTCCGAGCTGAATGATTCGAGGCTGATAGGTCTGGACGACTTTGCCGAAGTTGCTGTCGCTGATGTTGTTGACGACAGGCCAGAGATTGACCTTGTTCAGTGCATTGAAAAAATCGAATCTGAGTTGCAGATTGGATTTATCTCCACCAAACCATGGGAGTGGGTTGTTCTTGATCACACTGGCATCGACATTGAAGTAGTTCGGGTTGCGGAAGGTGTTCCGGCTCTCGTTGCCTTCGGTCCCCGGGTCGGGCGCGCCGAAATCCCGATAGGTGTCGAATACGCCACCTAGATATTGCTCCTTGGAAAATCCACCTGTTTTGATTGTCTTTTTGTTGGGCAAATCCTGGTTATAACCGTCTGCGTTATAGTCACCGCACTTAACGTCAAATCCGGTGCAATCTGCGGAATAGCTACCAAAGTTCCACGCACTAAACGGCGTGCCACTTTGTGCCAGAATAATCCCGCTAATTTGCCAACCACCGATAACGGGGCTAAGCAAGTGGTTCTTCGGTGACGGAAACTGATAGGTTCCTGAGAATTTGAAGTTGCTCGGAACATCAAAAGATGACGTTGCTCGCATTGCTTCGAAGTCATGCTGACTCGGAGGGCAGTCCGATCCTGTGTTGTAGTCGAATCGAGTATTGCAGGTGCCCTCGTCGATAGCGTGAGACCACGTATAGGACGCTTGATAGTTCAGCTTCCCGATGCGATGGGTCAAGGTTGCAATCATGGCATTGTAGTTGGCCGTGTTCAGATTCGAGATGTAGACCATTGATCCAAAGCTGGGATTGAGACGTTTGAGTGTTCCGTCGTTTCGTATCAGGTCACCGGCGCTGCGGTTAAAGTCAGTTCCGGACAACTGATCCCAACTGTAGGAATTTACGTAGTTAAGTCCGAACACCATCCCGCGCATGAACTCCTGCTGTACTCCGAAGCTCGTGTTGAGGGTCTTTGGAATCTTTGCGCTCGGATCCAGCCCCTGGACGCCGGCATTTGCTCCCGGAAGTCCACCGTGGCTGTCCAATCCGGTGGCTGGAATGGTGGGATAGGTATAGCCGTAGGGCGCTACGTTGGTGGTTCCGAGACCGTAGATCGCCGGAATGCTCTGCTGCGTACCGAAGCTGGGATAGACCCATCCGGGTGGATTGCCTCTGAGCCCGTCGATTACTTGGCCCAGAGAGATTTGGTCGCGATAAAGTCCTATGCCACCGCGGATCGTCGTCCTTCCACTGGCATAGGGTGCCCACGAAAACGCACCACGTGGAGACCAGTTGTTGGCTTGTCCGTGAACATAAACGTTCTGCGTCTCTTTGATGGAGCCGTCCGCAAATTGTGCGTCCAGCGCAGCTCCTTGCTGCAACGAGTTGGAACCGGCCGGGAAGATGTTGGCTATCTGTTGATACGTGTCGTATCCATAGGGATAAGGATTTCCGAAGTTATCCCAACGGATTCCGTAGGTCACCGTGAGGTTCGGTTTTACCTTCCAGCTATCTTCGAAATACACGCCGCTGCCGGTTCCCTGAACACCAAACTGCAGGGGCTTGAACTGCCCGGTCAGGGGATCGAAGGAAACGTTGTTCTCTCCATAAACCTTGTCCTGTACAAAATCAGTGAGTGTATTTTCACCGTTGAAAAAGAAGGTTGGCCTCGCATTGATGCCGGTGAAATCTGCGCTGTCGTCGCCGTGAGTTCCCTGGTAGCCAATCTTGAAGGCGTGCCTGCCGCGAACGTAGCTGACGACGTCACGCCATGAATAGTTATGCTGCACGAAAGTGCCAGGTCCCCATCCACCACCGAACCCGGTAATGGCCTGCTGATCGTTGATGTTGATCTGTGGCACCGTCGGGATTGCGACACCATTCGTACCATTTACCTTGAAGACGGCGAAGCTGGCCTGGTTCAGAAGATTGGAATTGAAGGTATGTGTGTAGTTAAAGGAACCTAACCATGCCTGCTGATTGTTCGCGGATTCAAACCCGACACGAGGAGCGATGACTTCCACGTCATGGTTGATGTTGTAGTAGTACCCATAGATGCGATCGTTGCCGTTGCGGAATAGCTGATCGCCGCGAACGGCGTATTGCAAACCGTTGTTGTAACTGGAACTCGTCTGAGTCGCGTTATCAATCATCGGCACGTTGCAATCTCCAACGGGAGTTGCGCAGGTTACCGAGTAATCCGGGGTCCCATATCGCGAAACGGTTGTTCGCGTCACGTTGCTCGCGGGATATTTGGCGAAGAGTCCGGTGCCAATTGTGTTGGGATACTTTGCTGTGGCCCAGGAGACAAAGGCCGGGTCTTCCACCTGAAACTGATTTGTTGCTGCGGGATCGAGTGCAGCCTTCTTTTCTACCGATGCGAAGAAAAACGTCCGGTCCTTGATGATGGGGCCGCCGAATGTACCGGAGACATATTGAGTCTTGAACGGAGTGTATTTATGAACAAAGAGTGAATAAGCCTGCAGATCCTGATTGAGGAAGGAATAGTCACCGCTTCCGTGGAACCTATTGTTTCCCGCTTTGGTGGTCATCTCGATGGTGACACCGCTACCGCCTGCGAAATCAAGAGAAAAAGTATTCGTTTGTAACGCAATCTCTTGAAGCGATTCCGAGTTTGGCGAGATATTGCCTGTACCACCCGTAATGTTGCTCGTGATCGAGATGCCATCCAGAACGTACAAATTACCACCGGAGTAGTGACCGTTAGCGCTGGCGTTCGGCGTTTGTTCGTTCGCGAAGTTGTCATTTCCCTGGGTAAAGCCAGACACGCCAGGTGCTGCGTTCACAAGGTTGAAGGTGCCGCGGTTTTCAAGCGGCATAACGCTGATCGCATCTTCGGAAAGCGTGGTCTCAACACGAGTCTCCTCTTTGTTCAGCCCCGCCGCTTCCGTAGTGACCGTAACAGAAGAAGTTGATCCGCCGACCGTCAGCGGAATGTCGACTCCCGCGACCTGTTCGGTCGACAACTTGACCTCTACTTCCTTCGGTTGGAACCCAGTAGCTTCGACCTTGATCTTGTACGTACCCGGAGCAAGACTGTTAAAGCGATAGCCTCCAGATCCATTGGTTGTTGCGTGAAACTGGGCGTTGGTCTCCGGATTAGTCAACGTGACTGGAACATTCGGAACTGCAGCTCCCGACGAATCTGTGACTGTACCCTGCACGCTGCTGCTGAACTGAGCCTGGGCGGGCATCGAAAGTAGCAGGGCGCTAAAGAGGAGAAGAAGAAGAAGCATCGCGCTCGACGGGCTCCTGAATGACTTGCCTCGTTGAAAGGATTGCACTTTCGTTTTTTTGGATATCATTCTGGTCTCCTCATTCCAATCGCGTCGACCTTCATTGCCTTGAAGTGTCTTGCCATCCAAAGGCAAGTTCAACCTCTCCGAAAAACAATTAGCTTTCGCTGGCTCGATCGTCAATACGATCCTGAATCTAGCGAAGTCGCTTCGGGAGGCTTTGTAATCGGTTTCATAATTAGATTTGTTTTCACGAACGCTGCGAGATTAAAGATCGTGGATGGAGTCGCGCATGAGCCATTTTTACCAGTACGTTATAGTTCATCTGGACTATTGCGAGCGCTCTTTCTTGCTCCGCGAAGAGGCCTCAGATAGACTCGCGCCAACGAACAATGAGAATTTCCCGCAACACGAACGCTCAGTCTCGATTGAGCTGGGTGCGATCCCCTCTCGTGTCATTGCTCCTTGTCATAACCCTTTTTTTTACAGCTTGTAACCGCAATCAGCAGATAAAGATTGCCGTTATTCCCCGCACTTGCGGCTCGATGATCTGGGAACCAGAACATCGGGGCGCCGAGGCGGTTGCGTTTGAACTAGGCGCGGAAATTTATTGGAATGCACCGACTCGCGAAGATGATATCCAAGGACAAATCGCCATGGTGGAGCGAGTGGTTGCGAGCAAATACCAGGGACTGGTACTGGCTCCTGATCATGCCTTGGCGTTGATCACTCCGGTCCGCAATGCCGTGGCTCATGGCCTGCCCACGGTGATCGTCGGATCTCCGCTTGCGATTCCTCCCGCGGACGGCCTCTCATACATATTGAATGATGACGAGGCAGGCGGCCGCATTGCTGCTGAACGTGTAACGGCTTTGCTCCATGGAAGGGGCACCGTTGCGATTCTTGGAATCAATCCTGACATCATCGGGATCACGACGCGCGCGCGCAGCCTGGAACGGGAACTGACAAAAAACTCCCCAAATATTCACGTCGTTGTGGAGCGAATGGGCTCCTTTAATGTGCCGCATGAGCAACAGGTTGCCGAAGAAACATTGAAGGCCAATCCAGAGTTGGAAGTGATCGTTGCACTCACTTCGACATCGGCGCGCGGAGCCATTGAAGCGATCGGGAGTGCCTCCAGAAAGGGCGCAGTGAAAGTAATCGCTTTTGACCCGGATTTCCTCCGTTTTGATGATCCTTCTTTCGATTCGGTCATCGTAGAGGACACGCAGAGCATGGGTCGGAAAGCAATCAGCCTGATTGTTGGAAAGATTCACGGCGAGCCAATGCCGTTGATTACTCGATTCCAACCAACTCTGGTGACAAGGGCTAATGTGAATACGGAAGAGATCCGAGAGCTCACTTCAATGGACTGGCGCCCCGGGCGGCTGCATTGGAGATGGAGAGTCGCGCCTTGAATGTTCCCCGCATTGCAGGTCGCCGTGTTCTAGGCCAACTACTGGTAGTAGTGGGCGCCGCACTCATGGTAACGCTCTTTCTTCTTTACTGGCGAAATCCTGGGCGAGGTCTGCCCTACCACGACGCCTTTAATGAAGGCAAAGCTGATGAGTGGCAGGCTTTCGGCGGTACATGGGAATTGGTAAAAGGGTCCATGCGTAACGATTCCGATGAGCGCGGCGCCAAGCTGCTTTCCGGATCACCGTACTGGCAAAACTATTGGATTGAAGCTGACGTGATGCTGCTGGGTATGGGTGGGGATGCGGGACTACTCGCGCGCTCCAGCGACGAAGAAGATGGCGTGGATGCCTACTCAGGCTACTATGCCGGAATCCGAACGATCGACAATTCACTAATACTCGGACGCGCCGGTCATGGATGGATGGAAGATACATTTCCACTTGGATCGGGTATCGCGAGTGTTCAGCCGTCACAGTGGTACCACCTGAAATTACTTGTTTATGGATGCCAACTAGCCGCAGCCGTTACGATGCCCTCCCACGGCGGACAAAAAACCGTTTCAATCATTGACGAAGATTGCCTTCAGTCGGGGCGGATCGGTCTACGCTCCTACTCTTCAGGTGGGGTATGGCGCAACGTGGTTGTGCACCAGGCGACGCAACGCGATCTGGACGAAATGCTTACGCGGGTGGATACCAGCCAGACCGCCTCTGCCCAACAATGGCCTCCGGATGACACGCGCGCCAATGTCCCTCCGATCGACAACTTTCCGAAGGCGCTCCCCGCTGGCCCTAATGCCCAACCCATCAGCAGCTTGCGTCTGGCCCCACTTGACCAGCATCCAGTAGCAACCGTGAGAGGCATCGTCATTCTCACTTCGCCTGCGTTGTTTGTGGAGGATTCAACCGGCGGTATTCGCATTCAGGAAATAGAACCGCGGCCGTTGAAAGTGGGCGATGAAGTGGAAGTGACGGGGGAAGTGCATCCGAGCACTTACAGTTCAACTCTGTTGAATGCAAAGGTAAGGGTGCTATGGGAAGGGACACCGATGCCAGCTGTTTCCGTGACGGCATCGCAGGCTGCTACCGGATCGTTCGATGCCACCTTTATTGAAGTTGAGGGCCGACTTCGCAAGAAGGAATTAGGATCCGATGGAACCTTGATCTTCGATTTTGATGCAGGATCTCAGTCTTTCCGCGCCATTTTAAATCGCGGCCGCGGAGATTATCTCTTTGGCAAACTCAAACTGAAAAGTCTCGTTCGCATGCGCGGAGTTTCTGTCGTAGACGCGGACTACACTCACGACCTCACTCCCTTTGTTTTACTTCTGCGTTCAAGTGACGACATCGATGTTCTTGCAGGCCCGCCATGGTGGAGTGCGGAACATCTCGTAGAAGGAATTATCGCTGTCCTGATACTTGCCCTGGTCGCCAATTTCTTCTATAGCCGAGCAGAACATTGGCGTCTGCGTGCCGTCCTCGAGGAGCGTGGTCGCCTCGCGCATGAGATGCACGATACTCTTGCTCAGAGCTTTGCCGGAATTGGGTTCCAGCTTGAAGCTATACGCAATGGGGTACCACACGATCTGCCCGTAACCCACCAGCAGTTAGACCTGGCACGCGATTTAGTTCGACACAGCCATGAGGAAGCCCGACGTAGCATCGCTACGCTTCGGCCCGAGTCAATCGAATCAGGCGATCTTTTGGCGGCGCTTGAAGCGTGTGCCCGGAATCTGGTCGCTGGTGGTTCAGTCACAGTTGAAGCGACTAACGTGGGCGACGTTCGCAGCATGCCTTTACGCAACTCTGACACTCTTTATCGCATTGGGCAAGAAGCTATCGCGAATGCTGTTCGTCATGCTCACCCGGAAAAGATCAGCATCACTGTGGAGTACAACAAGAACACCGTTCGACTGGTAGTTGCTGATAATGGCGAAGGCTTCGCTCTGAAGGGGGATTTGCACGGATTTGGGGTTACGGGTATGCGGAAGCGAGCTGAACAGATTTCAGCGTCTTTGCAAATTCTCAGCGGGCTTGGGAGTGGTACGGTGGTTCAGGTTTCCGCTCCGCTGCCACCTCGCGTGACTCTCGTTTCATTGCCAACGTTCTTACTAAAATATCTCAGGAATCTCGCATCCAATGCCAAAACAACAAGATAGCCTGATTCGAATTCTCATTGTTGACGATCATCCCGTGGTTCGTGCCGGACTTTCAAGCATGCTTGGTACACAGCCGGAGTTGCAAGTTGTGGGGTCTGCCTCGAGCGGCGAAGAAGCGATCAGTATGGTTCAACGAGACGCGCCGGATGTCGTGCTTCTCGATTTGAGAATGGCCGGAATGAACGGAGTCGATACCCTTCTCGCCATCAAGCGAACAGATGCGGGCATTCGAGTCATTATCCTAACCAGCTATGAAACGGATGAGGACATTTATCGGGCCGTCCAAGCTGGGGCCGAGGGCTATCTGCTCAAGGACACGTCTCTCCGAGAGATGGTAGAGGCTATCAAAGTGATCCACGCGGGCAAGCGATACATTCCTCGCCACATAGCCGCCCGGCTGGCTGAACGAATGATGCGGACGAACGTTACTCCTCGGGAACTAGAGATTCTGAAAATGCTTGCGAAGGGCCTCACTAATAAACAGATTGGTCACGTTTTCGGTATCAGCGACAATACGGTTCGCAATCACGTGAACAGCATCATCGAAAAGCTGGAAGTATCTGACCGCACAGAAGCCGCTACCACCGCGATCCAGCGTGGCATTATCAACCTTGACGATTAGCCGATGCCTGGCCACCGCGCGGCGATTCCCGAGCATCCTCGGTCGTTTCACTCGTTGGCAATTTCCATGTTGTCTGTACCCTTGAATTTCACTTGGATAGACCATCTGAACTATGGACCCTGGAGGTCGCAGGGGTAACACTAGCAATGTTTGTGGGCGGCCCACCTTCGGAGTTTCTTCCCGGGAGGTGACTAGAACCCTTTTGACCCGGTGACTCAATGCAACTTGTTGAACGGCGTGATTTCCTCAAGCTCCTCGCTATTGCGGGGGCGGGCTCGGCCCTGAATCCTTCCCTCGCTTTTGGTTTAGAGAACAATTCAGCATTGCAACGAGGCTCCTATTCTCTGGGACGAGTACCAAACGAATATTCTCTCTACCTCGCCGGCGAGAAAGAGGCGCTCGAGAAAGTACCGTCCGTCGCGGCCTTCACTGAAGGCGGCTTGACCGCCAAGCTAGGCACACGCTCTCAGCGCCTGCGGCCCGGTGAGACTCTCGATGGCTGGCAGCTACTTACCATCGTCGATATGAATGGTGTCGTGACTGCGGTCTTCGAAAAACACGTCACGCACCGCGGCGTCATTGCATACGTAACCGAGCATGGCGGCACAATTGCTTTTATTCCCAAGCTGATCGGTGATCTTTCGAAGGTTCGTCCGCGTCCAACCAATGTTCCTGACAAGGTCCGACTCGAACGCGCTGCACATTACGTTCCGGGTCCGGATACGACTGGACTCTATGTCCTGAACTCCGCCGACGATCCGTCTTATGAAACTGTTGCGGCGCTGGGTGCTGAATACATTGGGTGGACCTTGGTTGCCAACGAACAAGGCGGCCCGATGGCGTCGCTCTACCTGGATGCGGCCGGTACATCGCGCGAAATTGGCGGCAAACCTAACGGTGAAGGCACATGGCAGCAAGATCAAACCGGCCCGTACTTCGATCCGTCGTCACTCTTTCCGTGGGACACTCCGCAGCTTTATCAATACACGCCCGGATACAGCAAACGCACATTACTTGGCGGATATCTTCCGGTAGCTGACATCGCTGTATGGAATCCAAAATATCAGAGTGGCTACGAGACCATGCTGCTGTTGCCGCCGGGCGCGGATGCCAAGCCAATTGGTCGTGTTCGCGTACTGATTCCAGCAGATCTCGCTGACCGATACTCAGCCGACCCAACGATGGTCAAAAGTGGAGATGGCAAGGTTTATCTCGACCGTTATTGGAATTGCACGGCGCAGAGCTTCTTCGCAGAGCTTGCAGGAATCTGGAACCGCTGGTCATCCTTATACGAGCTAACCATGCCTGTCAGCATTCCTGATGAGTGGTTGCTAAACGCTGCACGGGCAGGCATCACGCTGTCCCGGTGCAGCTATCGCGGCTTGGAGCCCACTTATCAGATCGGCGAAGGTGCATACACTAAAATTCCCGAACGCAGCCACGCGCTTTTCCCCGTCGCGCAGTATGAATTTATTTGGGCGCAACAGGTCTGGAATCTTAACGACGACGCAGACGCTTACTTCCAGTTCTACCTTGATAAGTATGTCCTGCCGAACGGAGATTTTGTTTACAACACGCAAGACCAGGTAGAAGCACCGCTGAACGTGGGCATTTTTCTGGTGAACTCCGCTCGATCGTTCGACTACACAAAAAATGTTGCCAGCCTTGAGAAGCGACTCCCTGCGTTGGAGCGAATGATAGCTTTCGTACTTCAGAGGTACGAATACAGCAAACAGCATTTTCCATCGAACGATCGCCGATATGGGCTGATCTATGGGTCGCCGGAGGCGGACCTCGGCGATCCGCATAACGACTTTCCGGAATCGCATCCCTACTACTATCAGAACTCTGTGTGTACATGGCGAGGACTGGCTGAGCATTCGCGTTGTCTGCGCCTCGCCGGCCAGCAAAGCAAGAATGATGCCCTGCTCGTCGCCGCCGCAAAATATGAGGCGCTCGCCAAGGAAATGCGTGCCAACATTGAAGCTTCTCTTGCGGCCACGCTTGCACTTCGCTCCGAAGAAATGCGCGCGTCTGGAATTACGCCATTCACTCCATTCGACGTTGACCATAAACCGACGAACCTTTCCAGCTATGAGAATCACCGTTTCATGCAGGATTTCTTCCTCGCAGACTGGGGTGATAACGCCCTCGATGTTGGACATCTGAAACATCGTGAATTGGCGGGCATGCAAATCGTCGGCCTGCATACAGATGGCGCGGTCGCTCGTACATCCAACTTCATGGACCATGGATCGTTGTCAGTCAAGATCCGTCAGGAAGATTACAGACCGTTCCTGCTTAATCTCTACGCGCTTGTTTGCTATGCAGCGGACTCGGGGAATTTCTATTCGCCGGAAGACGCTTACGTTCCGGGAAGTTATCCGGGTGACGGCGGAAAGTATGGATGGGCATCAGTCATCAATAGCACCTTGCAGCCCACGGTCGGTTTGCGCATGTTGCTTTGCTATGAAGAGGCAAATCGCGATATATGCCATTTGCAGAAAGCCGCTCCGAAGCACTGGTTTGCAAAAGGTCAAACCATCTCAGTCGCCAAATGTCCCACGCGATTTGGTCAGGTTGATTGGACAACGCAGGCTGTCTCCGATTCGCAATGGAAAGTTAAGCTCCATGTTCCCACCGGATTTAGCGGAGACATTCACATTCATATTCATCCACCAGGCAACAGTGCGCTTCACCGTACATCTGCGGGTAACCTTGAAGGAGATAGCGTGGTGTTGAATCGCGCAGCTCTCTCCGCCGCAACCCAATTTGAAATCGACATTACATAAGAAAATGTAATTGCCGGCTCACAACGTGGTCTTGATACGAAGGAGTTTGAATGAGCGAATTGCCTGAACTCTCCCGCAGCCGTCGGCGTTTTCTAAAACAGGCAGCTGTCGCATCCTTGGCTTCTTTATCATTCAGTGGTCGCTTGGCTTCTGCACTTTCCAGCGCAAAAGAACAGGCTGTTCCGGGTGGCGTAGCTGTAAAGAACCGCGCTCCTTTGGCGCAAAACAAATTCAACTTGCTTCCGCTCGGGTGTGTGCGACCGACTGGATGGTTGCGCGACCAACTACAGATTCAGGCAAGTGGTCTTGGCGGCCATCTGGACGAAACCTGGGCCGATGTTGGCAGTAACAGCGGATGGCTCGGCGGCACAGGCGAATCGTGGGAGCGCGGTCCATATTTCCTCGATGGCCTTGTTCCACTCGCATACCTGCTTGACGATCCAAAGCTCAAGGCCAAGGTGCAGAAATGGATAGATTGGACCCTGACATCACAGACGCCGGACGGTATGTTTGGCCCAAAAACCAACGACGACTGGTGGCCACGCATGGTGATGCTCAAGGTGCTGGCGCAATACCAGGAGGCGACAGGCGATCCTCGCGTAATTCCGATGCTCTCGCGCTATTTTGCGTACCAGATTGCCACGCTTCCAAAGCGCCCTCTGCGAGATTGGGGTAAGTTTCGCTGGCAGGATAATGTGCTGATTGTGATTTGGCTCTACAACCGCACAGGCGATCCCAAGCTGCTCGATCTGGCAAAACTGCTTCATCAACAAGGCTACGACTGGCAGGGGGAATTCGCTAACTTCAAGTACACCGAGCGAATTACTCCCGAAATGATCAAGCTTAACGATGGTGGCGGGCTCAAGGATTACGCACTCGCGACACACGGCGTAAATAACGGTCAGGCGCTCAAGGTTTCTCCGGTATGGTCAATATTGTCGAACAGCGAAGAAGACCGGAATGCGTTAAAGGTGCAGCTTGCGGCGTTGGACAAATATCACGGGCTCCCCAATGGAATGTTCTCTTGCGACGAGCACTTCGCAGGCTCGAATCCATCGCAGGGCACAGAGCTTTGCACCGTAGTCGAAGCGATGTTCTCTCTCGAGCTTGCGATGGCAATTCTCGGAGATGCGGGCGTTGGCGATCGTGTTGAACTCATGGCGTACAACGCCCTTCCCGGAACCTTCACCGATGACATGTGGGCTCACCAATACAATCAACAACCAAACCAGGTGGAGTGCGGTCTCAATCACAAGCCTTGGACAACGGATGGCCCGGAGTCAGGTCTGTTTGGTCTCGAGCCCAACTTCGGTTGCTGCGCCGCAAACTTCCATCAAGGATGGCCAAAATTTACTTCGAGCCTTTGGATGGAATCTTCCGATGAGGGACTCGTCGCCGCGCTATACGCGCCGTGCGAGGTGAACACCATTATCGGCAAGACGAAGGTGCGGGTTCAGGAGGAGACAAATTATCCATTTCGAGATGCTGTGCGGATCACTGTCTCTCCTGAAACTGCGGTGAGTTTCCCGTTGCGCCTGCGAATTCCGGCCTGGGCTGCGGGCGCGCAAATTCGCGTTAACGGGACTCGGCAGCCGGACTCTTCAACGGGTGGCTTTGCCCGGATTGAGCGTACCTGGAAGCGTGGCGACGTGGTCGAGCTTACCCTGCCAATGAAGCCCCGTTTGATTTATGGTTTCAACGATTCAGTATCCGTTGCTCGTGGTCCGCTGGTGTTCTCCTATGCCATTGCGGAAACATGGGTGAAGCTCCGCGACCGCGGAATGACAGCCGACTGGCAGGTGTTTCCCGCATCGCAGTGGAACTATGCGCTAGGCGTGAAAAAAGACGGAGCCGACGCGATTGCCGTCGAAGAGTTCCCAGTCGGTCCGTCCCCCTTTGCATTGAAGAATTCCCCTGTGAAGTTAAAGGTTTCAGCGCGCAAGCTGCCGAGTTGGCAAGCGGTGGATGGAGTTGCGGACCCCGTGCCCAAGAGCCCCGTTACAAGCGAGCAACCGCAGGAACAGATCACTCTTGTCCCCTATGCTGCAGCAAAGCTTCGCGTCACTGCATTTCCGTGGTTCAAAGACGTGGAGGGCTGAAAGCAGAACAATCTTCCAACCGAAGAATAAGGGCTTGCTTCAACCGAAGCTGTCGCAAACCCTTACTCTCCGTCTAAGCGTGTGCTACGTGGACGTTTACCGTAACGCTATGTACGCGACTTCCTCCATAGCCCCAGATCGTTATTGGCGCAGTCTGATAGGCTGCCGTGCTGTTGGCACTCAAATATAGGGTTACGACTCCACTGGACAGGCTGCTCCTGCTGAGCAATGCGCTTACACCCCTCGGCATACCTGTGACCTTCAACGAGACTGTTCCAAAGTTGAAGGAGTTTACGCGTAACGTAGCCGTCGTGTGCCCGCGGGACATTGAATAGTTCCGGTTATCAGCGTTGACGCTGAAATCCGGAAACGATGTTGAAGGCACTGCACAACCAGAGGTCGACGTGACCTTGACCCAGTCAGAACTGTAGTCCGTGCCAGTGGCACTCTTCCAGCCACTTAAAGTAACCAGCTTTCCGTTCGTTATCTTGAAAGACTTCGTAGTGGTTGGGTCGTACCATCGATTGTTTCCCGCAACCAGGGTTTGCGAAAAGTGGTACCAGCCATACCCTGTCATAAATGTTCCAAACGTAAATTGCCCCGCAGACGCATCCTGGAATGAGTTGTTCTCAAGCACTGTACCGGAGGTGAAGAGATTGTATGACTGGCCTGTCTGCCAATCGCGGATTTGTCTCCCACTGGACTTACCCGCAATGTATATCTGCGCTTGCTGCTTGTTGGTTCCGCTGTTGTTGTAGAGCAGGTTGTTTTTCATCGTGAGCTTTTCAGTGTTGAGAATATTCACGCCAATTCCGCTGGAACAAAGCGTACTGTTTGTAACGGTTATCGGCCCTTCGTTCACCTCCAGTTGGAGTGATCCAAGAACATTCTGTGACAGGGTCGCGTGATCAATTGTTATATTTTTGTTGTCCGTGTCGAACCAAAGTCCTTGAGCCTGGTTTCGATAGGAGTGCTGATACTTTACGCTGGCGGTATGCATTTTCATTAGCTTTACGCCGCCCATACCCCAGTCGTAGAGGGCCGCCATGGCGCCCCGCCAGTTGCGCCGCAGTGAAGCGAGGGTGAAAGTTCGGTGCGGCTGGCTATTGGAGAATGCTGCTCTCGTCTCAAACAAAGAACCGGTGAGGTCTCCAGAACGAGTCTGGCCTTCACCGGTTCGCGAATTTGTCGACTTCAGTTTGCTAACTGCAACTCACTAGTGCAGTGAAATTGCTTGTACCGAATGCGGGCCAATCGTTATTTTCGTCGAGTAAGAAGTGCCACTTTGAGGCTGAAGTGACAATGTCGAACTCTGTATCGATTGACCGTTGACGATTTGATAGAGCGTTGCCGTCGGAGAAGTTAAGCCCGTGTTAACCGCGTTGATGGGCATATCGGTAAACGTGTAGGGCGTTGGATTGATCAAGACAATCGCATCCAGGCTTGACGTGTTGAATGCAGTCACAACCAAACCATTTCCCTTTGTTGGCGGCGAAATAGACTTGGCCATATATCCACCATTTTGGAGACCGAGATACTTTGTGGCACCAAGGAGCTGGTAGAGGAAGTACTCAGGATATGGCTGAGGCACACTCCCCAACGGATATGTGCAATCCATATTGGCGTTGTACTGACCGATCAGACAGAAATAAGGATGGGCGTTCGCGGCGAAATAAACCATGTGCGCGGGTACATTCGTGGCTCCCGCATACACTGAATTCAATACATCGGCTATGTACAAGCCATTCCATACCGGCGAATAGACTAAGTCATTGCGGCAGCAATCCTTCGCGAAATCCCAGTTAAGATTGTATTCGGTGTTGAATATGGGCAGATTTTTCCCCTGTGGCTGCTTCCCTGCGGCGACCGTCTGGGAAGCAAATAAATAGGTGTCCATTGGACCGGCGCCATCATTCTGGGTCTTCTGATAGACGGACATCACTCCGTTATACGTATCCCATTGAGCAGCGAGTTGTTGACTCGAAAACAGGTACTGGTGATAGCTCATGAAGTCCATGTTTTGGGAGATAACGGGATCAGCAAGCATCGCCTTCACCCAGGCATTCTGGTAGCCGGCCGAACCGGGACCTCCAACGTGTGATGTCTTGCCATCCGTCTTGGCTTGTTGCCTCATCAGCGGAGCAGCTGCTGCGTAAAGCTTCATATAGGCAGCCATCCGCTGATCGGGCGGCAGGCATAGGGCCTGTGTGTTGGGCTCATTCCATATTTCATAATCGATCTTTATATCCGGGAATGTCGTATCCATGTGCTTCACGTATTGCGCAGCCATTTGTCCCCAGGCATTTACGTCTGTTGGCATGGCGTTGGGACTTCCAGCTCCGCATGGATTCGAGCTTGGCTGCAACCACGGCGGCGTTTGATAAATCTGCAGCATGATGCTAACGCCGCCGGCACTGATCCTGCGAATGTTTCCGTCGATCGGTCCCCAATTCGGTGTGCTGGTCTTGAAAACGGTAGGAATCTGCGCGTAGAAACGCGCATACGTGATTCCGCCAGCCTTGACTAGGTCCAAATCGGCGTCGTTGTGCATCGAGTCCATACGTTCCGCGCCGAAGAAATTTGCAGGTATAGCGTGCGAGGTATTCGCTCGCGAACCAAAGTCTACAGAAACATTCGAGAAGACAGTGACCGAAGCGGTAGAGGTAGTTCCGAGCGAGTTATCTCTCACCGTCACGGTGTGCGTACCCGCTGCGCCGGGTGCGGAATACAGTCCTATATTCGTGATGGTGCCAACAGTGCCGTTTCCGCCGCTCACGCCATCGACGCTGTAGCTTAGGGAATGGCTATCCGGAACGCCCGAAAGCTGCGCCTGGAATATCTGCTCAGATCCTGTAGCTACGGATGCTGAGGTTGGGTAAACCTTCAGCGTTCCGGATGTTCCTCCGCTTGCAATTTTTGCCGTCGTTGTAGCTGTGAGGTGGCTGCCTCCTGTTTGCGTAGCAGTAATGACGCAGGAGCCCGTGCTGCCTGGTGCAACGTAAAAACCGGAACTGCTATCGATAGAGCCACAGGACGCCGACCAGGTAACAGCGACCGTTGTGGAGAACTGCACCGACTGGTTGACCACGACGGTGGGATTTGACGGAAGAATCGTGAATGGTGACGAGGATGTTGATCCTGACAGCGAAACGGTTTGCGGACTGTTGGTGGCTGTATCCGTGAACGAAAGCACAGCGCTACGCGTTCCAGATGCCGTGGGTTTGAAAACAACGGAAGCAGTACATGAGGCCGATGCCGCCAGGGTTGTGCCGCATGTCTTACTGGAAATACTGAAGTCCCCAGCGTTTGTCCCAGACAAGCCAACACTGCTGATGCTGATAGACGTCGAGCCGCCGTTATTGAGCGTCGAGGTCTGCGCCGCACTGGTCGAACCGACCGGAGTAACCGCGAAGGTTAGGCTAGTCGGGGTCACGGTAACAGCGGCTGTTGATGTGGAGCCCGTTCCCGAGAGTGACGCCGTTTGCGGGCTGTTGCCTGCAGTATCTGAAATAGTCAAAGTTGCCGTGCGAGCGCCCGTCGTAGTCGGCTTGAATACCACAGTCACGGTGCAACTGGCAGAAGCTGCGAGACTAGCGCCGCAACTCTTGGCTGAAATACTGAAGTCACCGGCATTTGTGCCTGTGATGGATACATTACTTATCGTGATCGAGGATGCGCCGCTGTTTTTCAACGTGGTGGATTGCGGCGTACTGGTCGTACCTACATTCACTGTTCCATAGTTCAGACTCGAAACACTCAGACTTACATCACCTGTCGCGCCGGCGCCTGAACCCGAAAGTGCAACCGATTGTGGGCTGTTACCGGCGGTGTCCGCGATGCTCAATGTAGCTGTTCGCGCGCCAGAAACCGTAGGCTTGAACACCACCGTGATGGTGCAACTCGCCGAGGCTGCGAGGCTGGATGCGCATGTTTTGGTTGAGATGTTAAAGTCCCCAGGATTCGCGCCGCCGATGGCAATGCTGCTGATTGTGATCGTGGCGCTGCCGGTATTCTTTAGTGTTGTGGTTTGCGACGCACTGGAGGTTCCAACATTCACACTTCCATACGCCAGGCTTGAGGGACTGACGGTGGCATTATTCGTCGATGTTGAACCCGTTCCCGACAGTGTCGCGGTTTGCGGACTGTTGCTGGTGGTATCAGAAATGGTCAGAGTCGCCGAGCGTGCTCCCGTCGTCCCCGGCTTGAACACCACAGTCACTGTGCAACTGGCGGAGGCCGCGAGGCTCGCGCCGCAGGTCTTGGACGAGATGCTAAAGTCTCCGGAATTAGCGCCCGTGAATCCGATGTTATTAATTGTGATGGAAGTCGCACTTCCATTCTTTAACGTTGCCGTTTGCGGTGCGCTGGAGGAACCGACAAGGACTGTTCCGTAGGCCAGGCTGGACGGGCTTAAGGTTACGGTGCCTCCCGTCCCCGTGGCAGTCCCCGAAAGTGCAACCGTCTGAGGGCTATTCGAGGCGTTGTCAGTAAATTGCAAACTGGCTGTGCGGCTTCCAGCCGTCTTTGGCGCAAAAACTACGTTGACGGTGCAACTCGCTGAAACTGCCAAACTCGTACCACAGGTCTTGCTGAATATCGAGAAATCCGCGGCATTGGCCCCTGCAATCGCAACGCTGCTAATGGTGAGCACCGTTGTCCCGCCATTCGTCAGCGTGACAACCTTCTGCCCGCCCACTGATCCGATCGCAACACTCGCCCACGAAAGACTAGTAGGGGAAGCGGCCACTGCTGCCATCGCGGAAGTTCCGCTGAGCGCGCATAGCGCCAGAGCCACTTTCAGAACTGGAACGCGACTTCTCTCATGTCGACTCGCGTTTCGTTGATGCAAATCAGCCTGAGTGCGAACAGCTGAAATGTTAAGGAGGGCGAGGATACGTGCAGAGATCGACATCCGGCGAGGTGCGCAAGGCAGTGTGTGCATATGGTTTCCAGTATTGGCTGGGAGCATCAGCCCGATGCGGCGTTACCCGCTCTGACTGAAATTCTGCTCGATAATGAGTTGAAGGACTCGATGTCTCCGGGGGCTATCTACAGCCCCCGAAAGATCGACTCCTGCCGCGAACTTTTCTTTAGCCCTTGCAGAAAGTTCCAAATGTTAGTGAGCGAAAAAGTGTCGCAAACCCAACTGGATCAAAAATCTCAGCACTAGAAAGACCGCTTAACAATTAACATTCGCTATGGTGTCAGGCCGAACACAATCACCTTGTTGCCTTGCAACGCCACGTAGACGTGACCGTTTGCCACTGTTGGTGGAACCCACCGCGAGACCGTACCGAGGCTCGGGCTCGTGAAAAGCTCCTTGGTCAAATCCGTAGCATCCGTAGCGTGCAGCGTGCTGGTTTTGTAATCGAGCGTCCATACGATCCCGTTTGCGCTTCCGTTAGAAGAGACGATGGGAGATGCACCCGGAAAACCAAATGTGTATGTTCCTTTGGAAACCGGAGTTGAGCTCAACATTCCCGTGCTTGGGTTCATTACAAACCGCTTCAATACGTCGTTGTTGGCTGCGTAGTATACGTTCTGTTGCCACATTGCCGGCTCGTTGAAACAGGGGTGCCCCGACAGCTGGTTATCGAGCCGTTGAACAATATTGTCGCTCGTGGTTCCCAGGCGTCCCATGGAGTCCCTGTTCATCACGTAGATCGGTGTGGACTTGCCGCAGGCGATCAGCAGGTGCGGGATTTGGCCTTGTTGGTCAGGTACCACCATTACATTCCCGGCTCCAAAGTCAAGGTCAAGAGTGTTGAGATTGGCGTAGTCAAAGGGTATGAAATAATCCAACACCTGCAACATCGGACTCAGCTTCACAATGCTTTCGCCGAAATTGTTAGTACTTACCGTCCCGTTGCCGGTCGAGATATAAATGTTGCCGCTGCTGTCGGACGACGGCGCAGCGCCAGACATCCAGAGCCCGCCTTGGGTACCAGTCGGTTCGGTGTCAAAAACGGCCTTCTGGTCGAGTGTGTTTTCGTCGAAAGCGAACAGCAAGC
This sequence comes from uncultured Acidobacteriaceae bacterium, assembly GCA_963797255.1. GTDB lineage: Bacteria > Acidobacteriota > Terriglobia > Terriglobales > Acidobacteriaceae > JANXZS01. The sequence continues at coordinate 254,893 of CAWCOV010000021.1, read as the reverse complement.
CATGGTAGGGCCGGATATCCTTTATCGATCCAAATCCCACATAGATCATTCCGTTCGACAGTAGCAATCCGGGTCTCTGGAACTTGTAAAGAGGCTGCAGATTCGGATGCGAAATCACAACCGGACCGCCGAGCATTTCGCTTCCGGTTGCAAGATCCAAGGCGTGCAGCCGGTGTGGGAAATATGTACCGCCGTTCTCAGCGGTAGTCGCGACGACATACAACATATGCTTCGCCGCGTCGATCACCGGCGTGCTCAAAATACCAGTCGTGGTTGAGATCCCCGTGTAGGTCCCCAGGACTGGCGTGACTCCGGTGGAAAGAAAACTCTTCTTCCATAATTGAGCGCCTGTGTCGGCGTCAAACGCATAAACGCTATCGTTTGAGGTTGTGACGAACAGCACGTTGCGCGCTTTGCCATTGACACTAATTGCGTTCATGTAAAGCGGTTGGCCCCACACGCCGCCATCGACCGCCATGCTAAACGGCAGTTGCGAGAACTTTGCGGAGCTGACACTCGCCGGTGTGAGCGCTAATTCGTTCGTCTGAACACCCGTTGCGGAACTCGTGTTCTTCCTGACGGTGTAATTCACAAGAGACACAACGGCGGAAGCTGAAGCAGTCGTGCTGCCGCCAACCAATGTGGCTGTGATGTTGCAAGTCCCCGCAGCGGTGGGAGCTGTAAAGAGTCCACTGCTGCTGATGCTGCCGCAGGAAGTAGTCCAGGTTACGCTCTTGCTTGCGGTGAACTGTTGCGTACCAAGCGCGTGAACCGGAGCGGACGTCGGCGTAATAGTCAACGAAGTCGTGGTGCTGACCGTAACCAGAGTAGACGCAGTTTGCCCGCTGCCTCCCGTCGCTGTAGCCGTCACCGTGCAGGAGCCAGCTGTCGCAGGCGCCTTAAATAGACCAGTGCTGTCTATCGTGCCGCAGGTGGCGGACCACGTTGCAGCTGCGCTCGCCGTGAAGTTGAGAGTCCCGCTCGGCGCAACTGTCGGAGTCAAAGGCGCTATCGTGAAGGTCGATGTCCCTGTACCTAATCCAGTCAGCCCCACAACCTGCGGGCTGTTGCTGGCTCCGTCCGTAAACATCACATTGGCACTCCGTGAACCTGCTACGGTAGGTTTGAATGCGATTGTCGCGGAGCAACTGGCACCAGCAGCTAAACTCGCGCCACACGTCTTGCTCGAAATCAAGAAGTCCCCAGCATTTGCGCCGCCAACAGCAATGCTGCTGATAGCCATCGAGGCGGAGCCAGTGTTCGTAAGAGTGATTGACTTTGGTCCACCAGTTTGCCCAACTGCGACGCTCACCCAATTCAAGCTGGCAGGACTTACCGTTGCTGATCCTGAGGTACCACTCGTTCCGGTGCCGGATAGAGCTACCGATTGTGGACTGTTACTAGCACTATCGCCGAACTGGAGAGTTGCTGATCTTGCTCCGGCAGCTTTCGGACTGAAACTAATTGTCGCTGTGCAGTTTGCGCCAGACGCGAGAGTCGCGCCGCACGTTTTACTCGAGATAACAAAGTCTGCTGAGTTTGTTCCCGTAACTGAGACGCCGCTGATGGAAATTGATGCCGCGCTGCCATTTTGAAGTGTCGCAACTTTCGTACCACCGCTCGCACCAACGGCGAAAGATCCCCATGCAAGACTCGTCGGACTCACTGACACAGTGCCGCTCGAAGCAGTACCCAATCCCGTCAGCCCGACGCTCTGCGTGCCAGCGCCATCGGTAAACGTAAGACTGGCTGTCCGTGTGCCGGTCGTGGTCGGCGCAAAAATAATCGTCGCAGTGCAACTCGCCGAGGCTTCGAGGGTGGCCCCGCATGTCTTCGTATAAATAAAGAAGTCAGCTGCGTTCGTGCCGGATATGGCGACGCCAGTTATAGAGATTGCCGACGCGCCGTTATTCGTGAGCGTCACCGGTTTTGGCCCGCCCTTGAGCCCAACACTCACACTCGCCCAACTCAAACTGGCTGGCGCCACAGTCGCCGCCCTCATAGAGCTGGCTGCCGGCAGGATAAGTAGCATCAGACACAACTTCGCGGCTAATGCAATCGACGATCGGAGCCCACGCTGTGATCGTTTCTCGGCATTCGCTTTCATTGTTGTGCTTGCGCAGGATTGCGACTTCCGCTCGTCGAGCAGTTGAGGGCAGACAGACTTATCCGAGATACGAGGAACAGGCAGAAGGACGTACATAAGGTCTCCAAGTAATCCGACAGCTTTTATTGGAACTGGCAGTTTTGGCTTTCCACTCAGGCCTAAGTTCACTGTTCCCTCAACCGAGGTGAACAAAAAGGAGGGGTGAACGTGATCGGAATAGTAGCCTAACTTTCAGGTTGGATGCAATTACGTTTAAAAGGATGGGTCACTTTCAATCTTTTAATGTGCTCTAACTTATTCAAAGCACCGTAGTAGCCTTACGTGGAAGATCAAATCTTGTTGATAGCACAAATGAATCATCACGTCGAAGAAGGCATCGACGGATTGAGAGACTCTTGCCGATCTACAAACGTTAGCCGCCCCCATTACCATTAGTACAAACTTCCTATTGATACTGAAGCGGAATCCTCACACCACAACTAATTGTCGTTCTCACTTTGTGGAGAAAGACCTTGGCTTTGCGCAGCTCCGTTCGTCGTGGAGCAGTTATCGGAGGCAGTCAACTTCAGGAGTCCTAATTCTTCGGTCAACTAGTACTGATACAAACCATGTAGTACTGATACAAACCATGACATTTTGGGACTTTTGTAAACTAATGATCATGCCCACGAGTCGCTCGCCGCTTTTTGTCACAACACTCATAGCGGGTGCGTTCTTCATGGAGAATCTGGACGGCACAATCATCGCCACTGCACTTCCCCAGATGGCGATTAGTTTCCATGTTGGAGCTGTCAGCCTGAACATTGGAATGACAGCATATTTACTAACACTCGCAGTTTTTATCCCAATTAGCGGATGGCTCGCGGACCGGTTCGGCGCCCGATCCGTATTCGCTTCGGCGATCGGAATCTTTACCTTCGCATCTCTGTTATGCGCTGCCTCGCAGACGCTGGTTCAATTCACGCTCGTTCGTATCCTGCAGGGCATGGGTGGAGCGATGATGGTTCCAGTCGGACGGCTCATCGTTCTGCGCACCACTCCTAAAGAGCATCTGACGCGAGCTATCGCGTATATAACCTGGCCCGGTCTCACGGCGCTTGTCCTTGGTCCCGCCCTTGGCGGCTTTATTACCACTTATGCCAGTTGGCATTGGATATTCTTACTCAACCTTCCTCTCGGAATACTTGCACTCGTATTGACCTTGCTTTGGATTGAAAATGTCTCCTCTCATGAGACGCATCCTTTTGACTGGTTTACGTTTCTGGTTGGTGGTTTTGCCTCGGCTGGCGGTGTCTACGCGATTGAGAAGCTCGGGGTTCAGGGAGTACGGTGGCACCTTCCCGCCACCATCCTCGTTCTCAGCCTCGTCAGTGGGATATTTGCCATAGGAATTGCGCGCCGCAATCCTGCGACATCCCTCATCGACCTTGAATCATTAAAACTCAAGACCTATTCCTTATCCGTTTACGGAGCGAGTGCCTTCCGTATTGCTGTCTCAGTACTTCCTTTCCTGCTTCCACTAATGTTCCAGATCGCCTTCGGCCTGACCGCATTTCAATCGGGCCTGTATCTCCTGACGCTCTTTGCCGGTGATCTCAGCATGAAAGCATTCGTAATCCAGGCACTGCGCCGATTTGGATTCCGGAAGATTATTCTTGTAAATGGGGTGATCACTTCAATATCGATTGCTCTCTGTGCAACTCTGAGTCCAGGTACGCCGGCGATACTCATCGTCGCCGTACTGTTCTTTCACGGTGCCGCTCGTTCCCTGGAATTCACATGTATGACGACTCTTGCTTATACAGAGATACCGCATGCTCGAATGAGTAGAGCGAATGGCTTCCTCAGTACCGTAATGCAACTCAGCATGGGGATAGGAATTGCAGTCGGCGCCATATCCTTGAGGGTAATTTCACATCTTCACGGTCATTCGGCCGCATCACCGCAGCTGCGGGATTTTCACGTCGCATTTCTGGTTATGGCTGTGATTGCCCTGGGGCCTGTCTTTGATAGCCTGGGTCTTCCACCCAATGCCGGAGCATCGACCAGCGGCCATCCGCAACCCGAATTCGAAACAAGTCCAGCCTCCATCTAGCAGCGCAACGCCCGAATCTCGATTGTTTGCCCTAGCATTCCTGAACCTTGCCGGTATACCCGCGAATCCTACACTCGTTGCCATTTACAACAGGAGGAACCATGGGCCGTCGCTTCGCTGAACTTGCCTTTACCCCCAAAGTTAAAGAACAGCAGCAACTGCATGATAGCCGGCAACAGTACGAGCGCGTTGAGCAGGCTGGCAGGCGAGACAGCGAACTGGGCCCACAAGAACAAGCGTTTATTCGACAACGCGACGAATTCTACATGGCTACTGTCAGCGAAACGGGTTGGCCATACATCCAGTATCGCGGAGGTGACAAAGGCTTTCTGATCATCGTGGACGATCACACCTTAGGTTTTGCCGATCTGCGAGGTAACAAACAGTACATCAGCATCGGCAACCTGCAACACGACAGCCGCGTTGCGCTATTTCTCATGGATTATCCAGAGCAGAGAAGACTGAAAATATTTGGACGAGCCAGAATTCATGAAGGCGATGACACCGCGTTACAGCTCATTCGGAAGTTCAAATCCCTAAGTGAACCGACACCTGCGGAACGCGCAATCTTGATTGACGTTGCGGCGTTCGACTGGAACTGCCCACAGCACATTACTCCTCGTTATACCCAGGAAGAACTCGTAGATATTCTGGCTCCGATGCGATCTCGCCTTCGCGATCTTGAAGCGGAAAATGCTGAGTTGCGAAAATCAAAGAGCAAAAAATGAAGTGAGCGATTCATTTCAGCCGCCTCATTGATAAACGCAGGAAACGATGAGCGAGGTAGTATCCTCAATTTGTCATGCATCGGCTCCTCATTTTTCTTCTCTTTCTCGCTCTCGCGGCGAATGGTTTTGGTCAATCGCAACCAGCAATTTCTCCGGCACAGTCCGCAGGCGCCTCTCTATCTCTCGCGGAGGCCGAAAAGAAACTTGAACATGGCGCAAGTCAGGAAGCTATACAGATGCTGTTGCAACTTGCGGCAGCTCAGCCTCCCGAGAAGGGAGCGAATCGTGAACTCGGTATTGCATATTATCGAACCGGTAAGTTGCCCGACGCGGAAAAGAGTTTCGCCAAAGCCATGGCAGAGGACTCGAACGATATTGAGTCCATTCAGATGCGCGGACTGACGCTCTACCGACTCGGACGGCCGGCTGAAGCGATTCCTTTCCTTGAGAGAGTTCGCCAATGGACACCCGACGCAAATGCCGACGCAAATTATGTGTTGGGACTTTGCTATATGAACGCGCAACGTTATGACGAAGCATTGAAAGCGTTCGCCGCACAATATGGAGTCGATCCGGCTTCAGGAGCGGCTCGCCTTCTGGCCGCACAAATGTTTGCACATGCAAATCTTCAAGATCTCGCCAGTGAGAAGGCACAGGAGGCGCTTAAGTTGTCGCCTAATATCCCTTTGGCACATCTCCTATTAGGCGAGATCTTGCTTTCGAAATCGGACCTGCCCCATGCATTGGAACAATTTGAACAGGAACGCGCGATCAATCCTTCCTATGCCGCTGTGTACGACAGGTTGGGCGACGTTTACACCAGAACTGGTCAATACCAGCTGGCGCAGGAATCCCTCACCAAGGCGATCTCGCTCGATCAATCGACAACCGGTCCATTCATTCTTATGGGACGGGTTTTTCTACGCCGAAATGATCCGCAAACTGCATTAATGTACCTGCAGCACGCTGAAAAGATGGATCCCGGGAACTACATCACCCACACTTTGCTAGGTCAGGCTTACAGAGGGGTGGGCAAGGAAGAGGAAGCAAAACGAGAGCTTGAGACAGCGTCAAAAATCCACTCTGCCTCGCAGCTCAAACTTCAACCTGTTCAATAGTGATGGCCAATGCTGCTGATTCCGCAAAAGATCAGTGAACCCGTACGGCGACTAATTTCGTCTCGAGAGGAACTCCTCCTCCAATTGTGACCTCAAGGACTGCTTCGAAATTCCTCAACTGCGATTTGGACATACCCGCAGCTTTGAACAACTCCGCAACGCTTTCTGGACGACATGCAAATTCGACGGCCGCTTGTGTACCCAGCGTTGTCAGCCCCGAAAGTATTAACATTTTTTTGCCCGGCTCCACGCCCGGTATAAGAGCGACGATTGCGTAATCCTTCGTCAGTGGATGCTCTGGCCTGGAATAGAGTTCGGGTTCGCCGGGTTTGGGGTGGTGATTCACTACGCCGGCATAATCCGGGCCAGTCATCATGGTGAAGTCGGTGGTGGAACGCAGAACGCGAAGCGACGGGTTCTCGGCCGGAGAGCCAATAAAGATGAGATTGGTTAGCTTCGCCTCGTCCCATGTCACCAGCAGACTGCGTTTCAAAATGAACGAAGCTCCATGCGAATCAAAAAGCTTCGTCAGTTGGTACACCGCCGCCACTTCACCAATTCCTGTGTAGTTTGCTACGGAGTGTTCCGGATCGAGTTGATCGGGCTTCGTGTCAGCCGGCGGGTAACGAAGGCCTGTCTTCGAATCGCCTAAAAACAATGCATTGCTGTAAATCACCAGCGGCGGTGGCCCGGAAAGAAACGGCGTCCACAACGCGTCGAGCGAGGACTTTCCCGGTACCTGTTCAGGCCTCTTCATCGATCGAACAGCGAACCACGACGTGGCCGCAATCAACAGGAGAAGGACCATACCCATGGCAGCCGAGACCCCAAATTTGGAAGGCTTCCACCCTGCCTCCGCAAGACTGGTGACATCGACAGCCCGTAAAGACCCTCTGGCAGCCTCCGACTTTGAAGATTTCACCTTCGTTTCACGGGGGTGAAACGAAGGCAAATAGTGCCCCTTAGGTATTTCGATTAACTCTTCTTCCGGAGCACCCTCACCCGAGAAATAATCTGCAAGCTTTTGCCTTAGAAGGCGGGCATGCGATCGAACAATGCTGTCTTCACTGGAGTTGTACCCGGGTCTGCGCTGAAAAACATTAACCCCAATCTGCTGTTCAGTTGCATCTTCCGGCGCCTCCCGAATCGCGCATTCGGCCACGTAAAGAAGGAAATCCCTTAGCCTTGTCGATCCACGAAAAGCCTCGCTGGCGGCAACCCGCTGAACCAGCTCCCAACGTGGATCGCGCAACAATATATTTGATCGCGCCAATTCGGCAGTCTGAGACTTCTTCAACGCAGAGGAAACTGAACCGGGACTTTTCACCGTCAAATCACCGTAAAAAACGTTGTCAGCGACTTCCTGGCCCTAGACCCTGATCTGTCTGCAGAGCCTACGTACTGCAGACGCATGAAGTGGACGAATAGTCCCTTTTCTTTGTCCGACACCGAAAGTATATCGAATTAAGGGTTTGGAGGTGTGAACGCCTTCCCGCCCTGTGAAACCTGTTCGCCGTTCAAATAAGAGAGGCGCTTCCTGCGAGTTACGAGATCGCGACCGCAAGAAGCTATCAACAGTAGCTTGTTCGTTTCACAACTTTGAGAGGCCAACAAATGAGTAATCAAGGTGGAATAACTGACCGCCGGACAAAGTCTAGCTGTGCGTTTCAAAATCCGTTCAATTGGCTCCTGATACTGCTTATGGGTTTTGCAATTCTTTTGCCCAAGCCGTCGTCAGGCCAGGCAGTGTACGGCTCCATTTTCGGCACGGTTACCGATGATTCCGGCGCCGTCGTGCCCAATGCAACCGTCACCGTGACGGACGTTGCCAAAGGAACGATTGTCACCGCCAAAACAGACGAACAGGGCGGGTATCGCGTTCAGCACCTTATCCCAGACACTTACAAGGTTGACGTCGAGGCCAGCGGGTTCAGCAAGGGCTCCACGGAAAACGTTGTGGTGTATGCAGATACGTCTCCCAAGGTGGATGTAAAGCTAACGGTGGGTGCCGTAAGCAATACGGTCACCGTCACCTCCGGCGCACCTCTGTTGGAAGCGGACCGCGCCGAAGTCAGCACCATTCTCAATGACCGGGCGGTCGAGAACTTGCCGAACCTGAATCGGAATTTCACCGCCTTCGAGTTGCTGACACCGGGAACGACCTACATCGGCTGGGGTCCTGGAGAAGGCAGTGGCAATCCGCAGCGGAGCCAGTCGATTGAAGTGAATGGACAGCTGCCCTTTGCAACAGGCTACGAATTGGATGGAACCGACAATCAGGAACCACTGAACGGTGTTGCTGTTATCAATCCGAATCTCGACGCCGTCTCCGAAATGAAGGTGACTTCGCAAAATTATGACGCCGAGTTTGGCAAGGCTGTTGCCGGCCTTGTTACGGCACAGACCAAGTCGGGTAGCAACAGCTTCCATGGATCAGGTTTCTGGTATCGCCGCTCGGATGCGCTACAAGCGCGCGATCCTTTTGCAAACCAAAATCCAAATCCACTTACCGGGGACTATCTCGCCCCCACGTTGCACAACCAGTTCGGTGGATCGGCAGGCGGACCAATTCTCAAGGAGAAGCTGTTCTTCTTCGGTGATTACCAAGGTCTGCGCGAGAAGACTGGTACGGCAGTTTTGACCACGGTTCCAACTGAACTGGCGCGGACAAGCTGCACCTCAGGCGGCGATTGCAACCTGAGTGAATACTTCCAGGGAGGGCAAGGCCAGATCTACAAACCAAACTCCCTGAACGATGCCTCAAACTCCGGTCGCACTCCTTATGTGGGGAACATAATCCCAGCAACGGACCTTTCCGCTCCAGCTGTGAACTTCTTCAAGTTATTGCCTTCACCAAACAGCGGTCCGGCCGGCGCGATCATCAACAACTATTCAGCGTCAGGATCGGGCATCTTCAATACCAACCAGTGGGACGCACGCGTTGACTCGACCCTGAAACAGAAGCTTCATCTCTTTGGCCGGTACACCTACTTTGGCGCGGCCCTTTCCGGCGATCCGTTCTTTGGTGCTGCCGGCGGATTGGGTTTTGGTGCAGGTAACTTCGCCGGAACAGACTCTGCCCGCAACCAGAGCGTTGCCGCTGGGGGTGATTACGTTGTCTCCTCAAACTGGCTCACAGATTTCCGCGTGGGTTGGTACAAGGTTCACAACGTCACAGTAGGTCCTGACTCCGACCAGCCATTGGGTAATGAATTGGGAATTCCAAATGCGAACGGTACTCCGCTCTCGCTTTACGGAGGTCTACCCCAGTTCAATATTGACATTCCGAGCAATGGCAGCAACGGCAGCCAGAATATCGAGTATGGAACATCTGCCAACCCCGGCGAGCAAAACACGAGCCAGCTTCAATTCGTAAATAACTGGTCTCACACTTGGGGCAATCACAACATCAAGTTCGGGGCGGATTATCGTTATGGCAAGAACCAGACGGTATCTGTTGCCAGCAACGCTCTGCGTTCCGGCACCTTCTTCTTTGCGCAGTCGCGTACATCTGGCACGAGTGGAGGAGCGAGTTCATCCGGTCTTGGATTTGCTACATTCCTGATCGGCGACACGACTACTTACTGGCGCACACAGACGGCAAATCTCAACGCCCAGACGAAGCAAAACAGGTTCTTCACCTATGCCCAGGACCAGTGGCGTATGACTCCAAAACTCACCCTCAACTACGGTCTGCGATGGGAGTTCTACAGCCCAGAAGCGGTTACAGAAAAGGGGGCGGGCGGATTGCTCGATCTCAACACTGGTGTGCTGCACATTGCAGGCTACGGCTCGAACGACCTCAGCCTCGGCGTGAGCAAGACCTGGACTAACTTTGCTCCACGTGTTGGCATTGCGTATCAGGTCACTCCGAAGACTGTAATTCGCGGAGGCTTCGGCACGGTGTATGGCCAGGGCTGGGCAGGCGACAGCTTCGGTGGCGTACTTACCTCATCATTCCCAACGCAGATTCAGCAAACGGTGCAGCCGGATTCCAATAGCGCCGCCGTCTTCACGCTTGAACAAGGACCTCCGGGCTACACGTTCCCAACGATTCCAGCCGATGGAAATTACATCCTACCCGATGGCATCGGCCAAACCGCGCGCCCCCGTTCCGTCGTCCTTCCGACGGTTCAGGGATGGAACGTAGCCGTTCAACAGGAGTTGACCAACACGATGACCCTGGCCATTACATACGTGGGTAGCCAGGCTTACCACAACATGTTTGAGTCTTCTCCTTCCTACGACACCAACCAGCAGACGTTGAGCGGATTTAACCAGGTCAACCCGAACCACACGACTACTGGCGGTGCCAGTTGCTCGACCTATCCGCAGGGCACGCTGCCTCCTGGAGCACCGGATGTACCGTCCGAATGCCTCTATACCCAAAACGAGCGTAGGCCCTGGTTCGATGGCACCGCCCAGTCACAATTGGGCGTCAAGTACGGTTCGCCATATGGCTGGTCGCAACGAATTGACTACATGGCAAACCAGGCGACGGGAAGCTACCAGGCCCTGCAGGTTGTGCTCAATAAACGATTCAGCACGGGGCTTCAGTTCCTGACTCACTACACCTGGTCTCATGCTCTCGGACATGAGGCATATGAATTCCTCATTGACCCGCAGATTGGTCGTGGTAACGGCTACTACAATCGTCGCCAGGCTTTTGTCTTTGCCGGAACCTACGATCTACCGTTTGGCAGGGATAAGAAGTTCGGTGCCGGGGCCTCAGGATGGGAAAACCAGATCATAGGTGGCTGGCAACTGAACGGAACCGTCACCGTTCAAGGTGGTCTGCCGTTCACAACCAACTATGCCAACTGCAGCAATGATCAGGACATTGGTGTCTGCTTCCTGAATAAAACCGGCGGCTCAATAAATTCGCACGTCGGCAAGTATGACCCAGTCACCAATTCCGTTCCGTACTTCACACCCTCTCCGTATGTTCTGTCTTCGCCAAACGATCCTAATCCGACGACGCCGAACTCCTATGGTCCATTCGCCCGTCCGGCGGTTGGCACCTGGGGCAACGTGGGAAGAGATGCCCTTTGGGGACCGGGCCTGACCAACGTGGATGCCTCCCTGGCAAAGAATTTTATGCTGTGGGAAGGACTGCGCCTCCAGTTCCTTGTTCAGGCATTCAACTTGTTCAATCACGTCAATCTCAACCAGCCGAATTCATGTTTTGACTGCCAAGGGAGCGGAGCAGGAACTATCTCCAATACTGTCGGCAATCAAGATGGAACGTCGATGCGCCGATTGCAGTTTGGTGCTCGTCTGCAGTTCTAAGCTAGGGCCTCCTTTAATTGGCGGCTCCTCATCCGAGAGCCGCCAACTTTTTTGTTTTGCGTAACTCTGCATTCAGGCAGAAGATACTTTCTAACGCGTCCCTAGCAAGTGAATGGTGCCCGTCTGTCCAGGGATTGCGCGACACAGGTCTTCAAGCTTTCAGAAAGTCGCGTTCAACTTACCGTGTGCGATCTCACGCCATTGCCTTATCTCGCAGTCATCTATGAACACACTGAAAATTCAGGATCGCAATGTCATGAGAGCGCACAAATCGCTTTCTCTTAACACTCTTCTCGTACTCTGCATTCCTTTCTGTCTTTACTGCTCGTCTTTGAATGCTCAGGACTCGCGACTAATAACAGCACCGGATTCTCTTTCAATGGAGACGGATTCCGTCGGGCCCTCGCGCTTCATGGCGGTCCACGGTCGTCGTGCACTTGTGCAGGGATATGCCACGCGGGGTCTTGAAGTTTGGGGCTATCCGTTGCAGATCGTGAGCGGGTATGAAGTTGGTTTCAGAAAGCCCGGAACAACCTCGGAGCTAAGAGGCATTGACCTGATACGCAAGATAACCTATGAGCCGCAGGCGGTCATAAGAACCTACGTCGGCCCGGACTTTTCGGTACAAGAACGAATCTTCGTCCCCCTTGAGCAGCCTTCCGCAATCATCACTTACTCTATCCTTAGCCGCGACCCAATCGAAATCATTTCTCATTTTGATCCCGTTCTGAATCTCATGTGGCCAGCAGCCATTGGCGGACAGAATGCTGGTTGGAATCAACTGTCTTCTTCCTACGTAATTTCGGAACCGTCACACCGCTTTTCGGCATATATCGGATCGCCTGACATCATTTCTCACGACGACACCGTAAACAGCGCAGCGCCGGGTTCTGAGAGCAAACGTTTCGCATTCGCGATGGAAGCACGCAAGCCTGGCGCAGACATCACAGTTCTCGTCGGACTTCTCGATAAGAACGAGCGAGACCCGCGGACGCAGATGAGTAGTTTGATCACAACAAGTAGGCAATTGCAGAGCAGCTCGCAAGATCACTACGCGAAGATGCTGTCTAGCTCACTGCAGATAATTACGCCAGACGCTGCAGTGAACAACGCGATTTCCTGGGCTCAGATCGCACTTGATCAAGCCTGGGTCTGCAATCCCTATTTAGGCTGTGGCCTTGTCGCAGGATATGGCCCCTCACGAGACGCGCGCCGCCCGCAATATGAATGGTTCTTTGCCGGCGATGGCATGACTGCTATCAAGGGCCTTCTAGCTTCTGGTCAAAATGACCGTGCAAAAGAAGCACTTCAATTCATTATCAAATATCAGGACCCGAAGACCGGCATGATGTGGCATGAGCTTTCGCAGAGCGCGAGCTTCCTTGACTGGACCGGCCAATACCCTTTCATGTACGTGCACGTCGACATCAGTTTTGACTATCTCAGCACAGTCGCTCAATACGTCTCGATGAGCGGCGATACAAAATTTGCTGCGGACAACTGGGCCTCATTACTGTCGGCCTACAACTTCTGCCGCTCCATCCTCTCTACGAGTGACGGCCTCCCTCGAATTCCCTCGAACAAGGAGGGCGGCAACGAACAGGATCGGCTAACAGATGAGCTCAGCCTCTCGGTGAGTTGGGTTTCTGCTTCGCGCGCCTTCTCCCAACTCGCGAACATCACCGGGCACTCCCAGGAGGCGACGGAAGCGGAACGCCTCAGCGAGCGAGCCCAATCCGCTATCGCACAGCGCTATTGGCAAAAGAGCAGCGGGCGCTGGATCGATGGCTACACGGATGCTGGAAAACCTGTATTCGGCGGCGGCATAGGCGGGGCCAGCTTGATTGATGGAAAATTTATCGAAAGTGAAGCCGCCGGTCGCATATTAAATGAAATCGCTTCCTCCCTTTTCCAGACGGATTGGGGTTCCCGAAGCATCGCCTCAAACTCTTCGACGTACGATCCCAACTCGTATGCCAAAGGTAGCGTTTGGGGAATTGGAACCGCAGAGATCGCATCGACTTTCTGGAAGCAACATCGTCCTGCGACAGCGTTTCCAATTTGGCGCTCGTTGATTCGCTGGAACTCGCTCGACTCGCTCGGGCACCTCCACGAAGTCCTTGCAGGCGATATCTTCCACGAGCAGACCGAATCAGTACCAGAACAAACATGGAGCTCCGCGGCGCTGCTCACCTCAGTCACTCAAGGGCTGTTAGGTCTTGAACTTGATCCACTCAAAAAGCAAATTGTTTTTGCCCCTCATCTCCCGACCGAATGGAATGACGTACAGATCAATGGAATTCGCGGCATACAGGGTACGATCAACCTGTCTCTCACTCGCACGAACGATCGAATCGAATTGACCGCCGTCAATAGTGGTGCTCCTCTGGCTCTCGAATTCTCTCCTGAGATACCACTTGGCGCGCAGCTCACTAGTGCTGCAATCAACGGCAATAAAGTGCAAGCCACACCGATAAACACACAGCAGGATTCGCACGCCAAAATTAGTGTTCAATTGGCCGAAGGCACAACCCATTGCGTAATTAATTATCGAGGCGGTGTTCTACTGAGTGTGCCCCGGAAAGCTCTCGCGCTGGGCGATCAAAGTCGTGGAGTGAAGGTCATACGGGTCGAGCGCCAGAAGAATTCGTTGGTAATTGAGGCAGATGTTGACAGTTCGAGTGAATCCGTAATTTACCTGCGTACTCGGGAGAAAATTGGCAAAACTACTGGCGCTGAATTGCGCCCTTCCGCGGATGGAGCATACGACATCGTTATCCCGCGCACACCAAACTCCACACCTGCGCCTACATACGCACATGCCATAATCGAAGTCGAACTGAATCAATAAGCATCCGGTATATGACAACAACATCGCCAACGAACCGCGCTTCGGTATTTTCGGCTGTACATTTCCATGAGGGGTTCGTACCGAAAACAAACATGCAAATCTCGAATCGTGATCGATCTCCCGCCGCGACGTTGCTATTGGTATTCGGAATCGTTGCGCTGCTTGCATGGAGCGGACGATCAGCCTCAAGTGAGGAGAACACCGTCAACGTAAGCGTTGATTTGTCCAAGTCTGAGGGCCGGTTCAAATCAATTTATAGCTGGTTCGGTTATGACGAATCGAACTACACAACAATGAAGTTCGGAAAGATCCTCCTCGCGGAGTTGCACGAGCTTACTCCTGTCCCCGTTTATATTCGCGCACACCATCTCTTCACCTCTGGCAATGGAGTACCCGAACTGAAGTGGAGTTCGAGTAATATCTTCGTTCTCGATAAGAGCGGCAAGCCTGTCTACGACTTCACCGTCATCGATCAGATATTTGACACTTATAAACAAGCCGGTGTTCGTCCCATGGTCGAGCTTGGTTTTATGCCGCAGGATCTTGCGAGTGAGCAAATTCCTTACCAGGTTCATTTCCCCGGCCGCACAACATCTGGCAGCGTTCAGAGTCCGCCAAAAGACTATGCCGCCTGGGGAACCCTTTGCCAAAAAATCACAGAACACCTCGTCCTTCGCTATGGCAAAGATGAAGTGAGCCAGTGGTATTGGGAGGTTTGGAACGAACCCGATATTGATTACTGGCACGGCACTCAGGATGAATACAACAAGCTCTACGATTATGCAGTCGCGGGTGTGCGCAAGGCGCTTCCCGGCGCAATTGTAGGAGGTCCCGCAACCACGGGCCCGGGTTCAGAGAAGGCCGCGCACTTCCTCAAGCTTTTCCTTGACCATGTCGCTTCCCAGAAAAGTGCTGCAGATGGCAAGTCCATTCCTCTTGACTTCATTTCTTTTCATGCGAAGGGTCAACCAACGACTTCGCCGGACAAGCACGTTCGCATGGGTCTCAATAAGGAGTTGATCGACGTTCGCAATGGCTTTGAAATCGTGGCCTCCTATCCTCAATTCAAAACCCTTCCGATCATCCTGAGCGAAGCAGATCCCGAAGGATGTGCAGCCTGTTCCTCTCGCATGAATCCTTCAAACAACTACCGTAACGGCACGCTCTACCCCGCCTATACAGCCGCCGCAATGAAAAATCTTTTCTCATTGCAGGATCGCTATAACGTAAATTTGCTGGCCATGTTGAGTTGGTCTTTTGAGTTTGAAGATAGAGATTACTTCGAGGGATTCCGATCGCTGGCAACGAATGGGATCGACAAGCCGATCCTGAATCTATTTCGAATGGCCGGACTAATGGCCGGAGAGCGAGTGACGGTGGAAAGTAGTGGAAGCGTGCCGCTCGACAACATCCTGACATCCGGAGTACGGCAGACTCCTTACATCGACGCACTTGCCACTCGAGGAGAACACGAAGCAGCCATCATGCTTTGGAACTACCACGATGACGATGTACCTGCGCCCTCGTCTCCCGTGTCTGTCACTGTTCGCGGAATACCCACCTCGGTACGCCGCGCGTTGCTGCAGCATTACCGCATCGACTCGACACACAGCAATTCTTACACCGCGTGGCAAGCTATGGAATCTCCTCAACACCCAACACCCGAGCAGTACACATCGCTGCAGAATTCGAGTCGACTAGAGACCCTCACTTCTCCGATCTGGGTCGACGTTCATGAGGATGGGAAAATCATCGTCCCTTTTTCCTTGCCCCGACAAGCCGTCTCTCTTTTGCTACTCAGCTGGTGATGTGAAAATTTATGCCGCAAATTTGATTACAGGCTGCGGCCCGCGGATTGATAGATCCGCGCAATCAACTCCATATCTCGAAGGCCCTCTTCCCCGGATGATTTGGGTACGGTTCCTTTTCGAATACACTCGGCGAAATAATCAGATTGCCTTGTGAACTGGCTTGGATCGCGAAGAGGATTCGGTTCATCGATCGTCGTCTTGCCAATCGTCGCTTTCAGGTGTTGACCCTCGTAGTTGAAGGCCGTATCCAATTCCAGGTTACCCAACGGTCCTTGCACTGCATAAAATCCTCTCATTTGGGCGCCATATGTCGTGGCACAACTCGCAACAATTCCAGAGGGAAACTTCATCGTCCATGAAAGGTTCTCTTCCACCTCAGAGAAGCGCCCATCCTGGTCGATCACGGAAGAAAAGGCGGCCAAATCCGAAGGCTCTTCGCCCGTCAGCTGGCGGCATGCGTTCAACGAGTAAATGCCGACATCCATCAATGGCCCTCCACCCGCGAGCTTACGATTCAGTCGCCACTCGCCCGGAGAGATATTGAATCCGTAGGTGCTTTCAATCGTCTGAATCTTGCCAAGTTTTCCATCTCGAATTAGCTGAATTGCTCGCAGGTTTGAAGGTTCATATTGGCATCGATACGCGATCATCAATTTCACGCCCGCGTCATTGCATGCTTTGATCATCGACCGGCAGTCCTCGACAGAGGTGGCCATCGGTTTCTCGCACAGCACGTGCTTGCCCGCCTTTGCGGCCCGGATCGTGTATTCCGCATGCATTCCGTTAGGCAGCGCAATGTAGACCGCATCGATCTTCTTGTTTTCGCGAATTGAATCGAAGTTTTCGTAGTTGTAAATGCTGTCCGCGGGAACCTGGTACAGGGCGGCGACCTTGTCCGCCTTTTCTCTGTGGCCACTCACCAGACCTGCAAGATGGCATTTCGTCGCGGTCTTTAGCCCCGGCATGAACTGGTTTGACGAGATCCGCCCAATTCCCACCACAGCGTATCCAACCTGCGTGTCAGCGTGCTGCCCTTCTTGGCCAAACAGGCGTGGGACAAATGGCGCAATTGCGCTAAGAGCGGCGAGACGGTTAAATTCTCGTCTGTTTAGGGACACAGGTTCTCCTTCAGGTATCAGTGT
Organism: uncultured Acidobacteriaceae bacterium; assembly: GCA_963797255.1. Taxonomy (GTDB): domain Bacteria; phylum Acidobacteriota; class Terriglobia; order Terriglobales; family Acidobacteriaceae; genus JANXZS01. The sequence continues at coordinate 237,752 of CAWCOV010000021.1, read as the reverse complement.
CTATTCTCGTTCATTGGCAGGACAAGACTAACCCGTAAACGAGGGCTCAAAACTGATATTCACGGATTCGGCAGTCATCCGACTCTTACTTGAGTATTAATCCATCCAACCTCAGAAATTCTATCCCGGTTCGGCCGGGGAACGGATGCTTCCGCCATGCCTACCCGAAGAACCAGGCCAGCGAGCGACGTGTGCGGAGGTCGGCACGGGTTTACAATCAACTTGGCTGAATGCAACGGAGGAAATCCAGTGTTCACGCAGAACCCGGGCCGATCCTTACGATGTCTGCTTCTTTTCCTCATAGCAATCTCTCTTTCGTCGCGATTGTGGGCTCACGCTGTTCTCGTGGAATCAACACCGAAAGCAAATGCGACCGTGTCGGGCTCCAGCGTCGAGATATCGCTCCGGTTTAACGTTCGTATAGACGGTAGCCGTTCTCGAGTTCGACTTGGATCAAGCGACGGTACCTCGGTCGCCCTTCCCCTGACCATGGACGCCGGACCAGATCGTCTGCAATCGAAGGCGGCGGGACTTAAGGCCGGGACATATAAACTGATCTGGCAAGTGCTGGCCTCCGACGGTCATATGACTAGTGGAGAAGTTCCGTTTACCGTGCGGTAAAACCTCAATTTCATGCAAGCACTCGTTGACCTCTTCGCATTTCTCTCAGTAATTCTCCGCGCTGGCGTCCTCATCTGCCAGTCGTTGATATTGGGTGGAACTCTGTTCGTTTTGTGGACCGCGAAGCCTTCCCTTCAATACGTTGCCGCTACATGGAACGACGTACAGCTTTCATCGCGCAAACTCATACAGCTTGCCGCGATCGCTCTCATGGTCGTACAGGCCCTGCTCCTCTATGTGGATTCAAGCGTATTAATGGTGACGGCCCAGATCTCCTTCAAAGAAGTTTGGGGCGCAAACTTCTTCGTCGCGGGATCCGTGATCCTCGCCGCGGCAATCGGGATTGCGATCGTGGTTTCTCGTCGCGAACGACCAGACGCAACTGTTCTGGTTCTGCTTGTCGCCGGCATGCTTTTTGCTTGCGTTATGACCAGCCATGCTGCAGCGCGCATGAACGGCCGAGGTCCACTTCTGCTAATGACCGCTCTACATCAGTTGGCCACCGGCTTCTGGATCGGCGGTCTTCCCTATTTGATTCTCATGCTGTCTCGCCCGCGCGATGGCTTGACGCAATGGTCTATCTCCGAACGCTATTCCAGAAGTGCTCTCGTCAGTGTGGGCATTCTGGTCCTCTCCGGCACCGGTCTAACTTTGTCTTACATGGGATCCATTGCCGCGTTGATCGGGACCGCATACGGAGTAATGGTGTCAGCAAAGGTTGCCATGCTGGCAGGTCTCGTCGTTCTTGGCAGTGTGAATTACTTCCTCATCCGGGATCAGGAACCCGGCAGCGTCATCCCGCGACTCCGCAGGATTGTGGAAGCGGAAGTTGGAATCGGCATCACCGTCGTTCTCACCGCAGCATCGCTTACTTCGCAGCCGCCGGCAGTGGATGTTCAGCAGGAGATAGTCAGCCTGCACCAGATTGTCAATCGACTAAAGCCAGAGTGGCCACGCTTCGAACTTCCGACCTACGCTGACTCGACGAAAACACCACCCCTGCAGGCGAAGGCCGAGGATGCAGCTGCAGCCGTTTTCCACAACGTAGACGGTGTGCCCTTCACCCGGAAAGAGCTGGTCGATGTTCGAGAATCCGAGACAAACCATCATTGGATGGGACTCATAGTTCTTGGCATGGGACTGACAGCGCTTCTTGCTCGCACCGGCAAGGTTCGATGGGCTGAATACTGGCCTTTGCTCCTTATCCTCATCAGCGTCTTTATCTTCATAGCGGCCGACTCGGAGAGCTGGCCGCTTGGGAAACAAGGCTTCTGGGCCTGCTGGCTGAAACCCGAAGTTCTTCAGCATAGACTCGCGGCCTTGGTCTGCGTCGGTTTCGCATTCTTTGAACTCCGCGTACGCAGATATCCGGGTACACACGCTGGCGCCTTGGCTTTTCCGTTGATGTGCGCTATCGGCGGCGCCTTGCTGCTGACTCATTCTCATCCCATCACCAACATCAAGGAATCCCTACTGGTGGAACTGACTCACGTCCCGCTTGGTCTGTTGGCGGTGTGTGCGGGTTGGACTCGCTGGCTGGAGTTGCGTCTTCCCAACACGAACTGGAAATCTCCCTCTTGGATCTGGCCTATCTGCTTCGTTCTCATCGGCGTAGGCCTTCTCAATTACAGAGAGATTTAGCTCTCGAGATCAAAACGAGTTACGTATAACGATTCCCATCTGTCCATCTCCGAAAGGGTGTTACAGGTGTGGAGGCCGGGGTGTATCTTAAATCACCTAGGAAGCTCAGAATCAGACGGTTTAGCGGCGGCCCACAAGTGGCATCCAACCTACCAAAGGAGATTAGCCCCGTCCCAGGACAAGGCTAAATTGCAAAATGTGCGATCTGAAGCCTCGACGATCAGCGGCGGCCCAGTCTTTTGCTGTTCTTGGTTTCTGCCTTTTCGCCTTTGCGCCTTTGGCAAGGGCACAGGGAACGCCAAGCCTCGGCCATCAATTACCGAACCCTACACCTCGACCTCCTGATTTGCAGCGGATGTATGACAAGGATCCAGCAATCCGGGAGAAGATGCTTAAGGCGATCGCTGTAAAAAATGAGCTTAGACAGGAAAAGTTGGTTTCTACCACGGACAAACTGGTGCTTCTTGCCCACGATTTGAAGGATCGAGTCGCGAAACAAGGTAACAGCTCGATATCGATGGAGTCTGATACGGCAGAGGAAATTGAGAGACTCGCCAAGGTGGTCAAAGAAAAAATGCGCTCCGAATAAAGCAACGAGACCGCGAACGCAATGCGACCGGAGGTCGTATGTTCACCATAAAATGCTTGCTTAAACTCTTCGCCTGGACAGTTCCTTTGATGGCCTTAGCTTTGATCTCTGCCGAGAGTTTACCCGCGCAGTCTACCCCCGCAACGGCGGCACCGGATGCCACTACGCGGTCACAAACTCCTGACAACAATGACCAAAAACCTCCTCTGACAACCTCTCTTGAATCGACAGCCGCGAAACTTACTCCCGCCGAGGTTCGCAAGGCACAGATTCTTGAAGATACGAACCGCCTCTACCGCATGGCTGAAGAACTGAAGGCCGAGGTCGCCAAAAGCAACAAAGACATCCTTTCGGTTGCGGTAGTGAAGAAGGCAGATGAAATAGAGAAATTAGCCAAGAGTTTGAAAGAACGAATGAGAAACGAATAGTCGCCCTAGACTGCAGAGCACGTGACTCGACGTTTGCGATAACATCATCCGCAATGCTAACCCGGATTCAGAATGGTTCTACTGTGATAGTCCCACCTGGTTTCAAGAGTCAGCAGAAGGTGCGTTCAAGTTCCATTGCACTGAGAAAATTTGTTCCTGCCCCGTATCTCTTCTTACTCTGTTCTTTCTTTCTATTCGCATCTATCCCGTCATTCGGTGCACGTCGACTTACGGCGGATCAGTTCGAACATCTCATTTCTGAGATTCATTCCCGCTCGGATGCCGAAGCGGCCCGTCAGATAGCAGATGTGGAACTCAGCGAGCGCTTAAGCGCATCCAGACTTTCCACTGTGACAGCGGCGGCTCCCGGGCCTAAAACCCTCGAACTCATTGTCGCGATTGCAGCAGCATCGTCGTTCCTGGATCCGCCGCCGAGTGAGATTCCCGCCCTCGCGGCGCCGGAACTATCGGCGCAGCGGCAGATGATGGCCCTGACTGTTCAATACATCGCCAAAACGTTACCGCAACTTCCAAACTTTCTCGCCACACGCGTGACAGTGCGATACGACGACACCCCACAGTCCCCCAAACCTGGCGATTGGCCTGTGAAGTTGGGCCTTCATCCGGTTGGCACCAACAGTACAACCATCACGTTCGAAGATGGCCGAGAGTCGGATGACCCCGGCCTTGCGGAAAAAAACAAACCCGTCCCTGGTCTCATAACCTGGGGGGAATTCGGCCCCATACTGGCCACAATCCTTACAGATGCCGCCCGAGGCAAACTGGCCTGGAGTCACTGGGAAACTGGAAGCACCGGTTTAATCGGCGTCTTTCGCTTCAGTGTGACTAAGGAAGGTTCGCATTACCTGGTGAACTACTGTTGCATTGCTCAGCCGATAGACGCCGAAAGGAGACAAGCAACCACCGGCCCCCGCAGTCGCAGTTCCGAACAGCCTGCCGCGAATATCGCCACTCCAACTTACACAGCTTTCAGACAGACTGCCGGGTATCACGGGACTCTCTCCATTGATCCGAAGACCGGCACCATTCTCCGCATAACCCTCGAAGCTGATCTTAGCCAGATCGATCCAATTACTCGCGCTGCAATCATGGTTGAGTACGCAACCATTTCAATCGGCGGGCGAGACTACACGTGTCCGGCAAAAAGTATTTCTATCTCCGTAGCTGCTGCGACCGCCTCTCTCTATGCGCGCGATGCCTCCATGTTTCGTCTCAACTACGTGTCCTTCCGGGATTACCACCGCTTCGGCGCGACTTCGAATATCATTGCCGTTGAAACTCCCTCCGACACCAGCGGAAAGCCCTCAGCAGAAGCTCCAATCACGAACGATATCGCCAAAACTCCAGCACCTCCCATGACCGCAAATCCAGCGGCTCCGACGTCCACTTTCGTGCCCGAAGAAGTATCCGCAACCACGGCAGCGTTGCCAGCAGCGGCTCCCCCGGCGCCCGAGGTGCCGGAGTACACACTTCAGCCCTCCAACGGAATCCCGCATGCGGCCGCAAAGGAGAATGGATTCGTTCTTCAGGCAAATGCCCGGCTCGTGGACGTAGGTTTCATTGCAAACGACAAGCACGGACATCCCATCACGGATCTCAAGCAGGATGAGATCGAGCTTTATGACAATGGCAAGAAGCAGCAAGTGCGATTCTTCTTCCAGGCTTCTCCGGCTGAGAAGAATGCACCGACAACGCCTGCAGCCGATTCGACCACGGTAGATACTTTCTCAAATCAGACGGCCACGACACCTGGTTCACCAGCACAAAGCGCAACCGTGCCGGCTTCGACCATTCTTCTTTTGGACGAATCGCATCTCGCCTGGAAGGACCTCACCTCCGCCCGCACAGAGACGCTGAAATTTCTGCAGCGCCTCGATCCCACCGAACATGTCGCCCTCTACACCATGGATGACACCGGCTTTCATGTGCTGGTGGAGATGACTCAGGACCACGCATCACTTGCAGCAAAACTTACTGCGTGGACGCCACGTGCGCGAGCCGTTGCAATGGGACAACAATCTGAGCAGCGCAATCGACAGCAACTTGATACGGTCCGGAATGTATCCGACCTGAACAGCGTGAACGGCAACTCCATCGAAGTGCCGGATGGCATGACGTCAACGGATCCGCAGTTGAGGGATTTTGGTGCCAATCCCGCTGCCGCCGCCCTCCAGGTATTAACAGCCATCGCGCGCCATCTTGCGCCGGTGCCGGGACACAAGAGTCTCATTTGGATCTCAGGCGATAGCGTGCTGGTTGATTGGCGCGACCAGGCCGTGGGCCGCGAAAAAGAAAGCAAGCATCTTGACCACATTGCGGATATAACCGGTGAAGCCTTGAACGATGCGCACGTTTCCGTCTACGCGCTCGATGCAACCGCCGTCGAAGTGGGAGGAGTAGACGCCAGCCTCAAGAACCGCAACGTTGAGCTTTTGCAGTCCGCACAGGATGTCGCCAATCTTCCCGGTGCAGCACCCTCCCCGGCCGCCGGCCGAAACATGACCGACGGCCGAGTGACCGCCGCCATGCAGCAGGATCTTCATCCCATCCAAGAGCCAATGCGACGCGTCGCCGATTCAACCGGTGGCAAAGCAATTCGAAAAGCGAGTGACCTTGGCGGCTCGCTTGATTCCATACACAACGACACGCGTGCCACCTACCTCGCAAGCTTCACTCCGGATTCCGCTCCCGACGATTCTTTTCACACTCTCACTCTCAAAGTTCCCGGCCGGCGAGGACTCGCACTTCGCAATCGATCGGGATACTTATTCAAAAAGGAGTCGGCCGATACAAACGCGAAATTCCAGGATGCCGTGTGGCGGCCAGTGGATCCCGCCGAAATCGGACTTTCAGCAAAAATCGTTTCGCATGCACCCGCTGCCAAGGTTCAATTGAAGATCGCCGTGAAGGATCTTACGCTCCAGCAGCAAGGCGAACGCTGGACGGGAAATGTAGATGTATTCCTCGTGCAGCGGGAAGAATACGGCGGTCACGCGGAGTCAAGCGGCGAGTCGATCAGGCTGAACCTCAAGCAGTCGACGTATGACGGCATGCTAACTACCGGCTTCGCCTATCAGCGTGCCTTGAACCTGAAACCCAAGATGAGTTCCTTGCGCTTGATTGTTTTCGACGAGAATTCAGGACGCATCGCCTCCGTAACTCTCCCTGCAACTGCATTTCAACCCTGATTCTCCAGGCGACAACGCAAACCTGAATCCGACCGTTACTGGGAAGAAGGCGCAGCTTGTGGCTGTTGTTGCGCGCCGGAGTGCGCCCCCGCAATCTTTTCGTGGAGTGCCTGGCTCGCCTCCTTGTTCATGCTGCTCGCCTTGGCAAACTCCACCTTCGCCTCATCTTTCTTGCCCATCGTCTGGTACAACTTCGCCAGCCTCCAATGCGGAGCAACACTCTTCGGATCAAGCTCGATAGCCTTTAGAAGCGCACGCTCCGCCTCATCATTGCGCTTGGCATCAGCATAAAGAATTCCTAGATCGAGATGAATCAACGACATCGACGGCTCAGTAAGAACCGCCTTCTCCAACTCCGAGAGAGCCTTCGCATATTCGTTCAGTTGCAGATACGAATCGCCAAGATACGCTCTTGCCTGACCTCGCGTGGGGTCATTCTCAAGCTCCGCCTGAAATTCCTTCGCCGCTTCCGGAAACAAGCTTTGAGTCCACAATAGATAACCCAATCCGAAGTGAACATTTGGCTCTTTGGGATTCGCTTTCACTGCTTCGCGAAAGAGCTTGGTCGCCCCGGCATTGTCGCCTTCCTGGTCCAGCGCCTCCGCCGCCAGCATGTCCGCCTCTGCAGAGTTCTCGTCGATCAGAAGAATTTGCTTGTAAGCATCCATAACGCACTGCGTCTGCTTCGTCCAAAGACAGCTGTGCGCCAGAGTGAGTTGAAGCGACAGATTCTTCGAGTCCTTCTGCAAGGCCGTTTTCAGATAAGGAATAGCACCGGCATAGTCACCCATCGCGTAATGCGACATGCCCAGCAGAATGGTTAAGCGTTGATCGCCGGGGTGTTTCTTCAACTCGACTTGAAAGCACTGAATCGCCTCTTGAAACTTACCTGTCTTGAAAAGAGCCAGGCCCATGTTCAGCTGTAACGCTGGAAACGCCGGGTTCAGCGCCAGAGCCTTGCGATAGAGTGCGATGGCAGCCTCATAGTGCTCCTGCCTTGCCTCCAGCAGGCCCATATGCGCATAGGCTTCTGCATTTCGCGGATTCGCCTTCGCAATGCTGCGCCACGCCTGTTCAGCCTCCGCATTTTTGCCCTGTTGTTCAAGCTGCATCGCTGTCTGCCGAGTTGCCGTCTGCCCATACATCGTGCCGCAGACCGCAATCGACATCCAGATCAAGACCGAACGCAGCCCACTCCCGCAAAACCCCTTCACTCTATCCCTCCAGCCCGGTTAATTCCTACGTTACGCGCCGCATTCCACTGTAAGCAAGGCGACCAGTTCACAAAGAAAAAGGCGCGGCAGGATGAACCTGCCGCGCCCGGTTAAAGATGCGTTTAGAAGGTGATCTTGCCGCCGAACTCCATAACGCGAGGATCGAAGGCACTGGTCACTTGGCCAAATTGCGAGTTGTTCAAGCTCGTATTTACGCCGTTGTACTGGAAGCTGTTAAAGGTGTTGAAGGTCTCCCAACGGAACTCGAAGTGTACTTGTTCCGTAATCGCAAAGGTCTTATAAAGCGATGTCGAGAAGTTGACACGCCCTGGTCCTACGATGGAGTCCTTGCCGGCATTACCAAAGCCTTGGTTCGGCCCGCCAACCCAAACTGGGATTGGTGCGGTGAACTGGCCGGTGTTGAACCATTTCTTCAACTCGTGCGGATAGCCGACCTTGCCACTTACGTTCGGACGGTTGGTGTAACCACCACCAAGTCCGATCGGGTCATAGCTAAGAGAGAGACCAGGACCTTGATTGGTCGGGATCGCTCCGGTATTCGCGATGTAGGTGCCTGCTATCTGCCAGCCACCCAGGATTGCGTGAGCAAGTCCTGTGCTCTTGTTGAAGATAGGAAGGTTGTATACGTAGTTTGCATTGACCATCTGACGACGATCCAACGCGCCCGAACCCTTGTCATACTTCAGGTTATAGGGGTTGCTGACTCCATTGAGGTCATAGCTGGTGAGATCGATTTCGTGTGACCACGTGTAATCGAGTTCGCCGCTCAGGCCCCACTTGTTCTGCACGCGAACACCCGTCTGGAAGCCGTTGTAGTTTCCGTTCGTGGTGTTTTCTTGCTGGTTGATGGCGCCGTAACCCGAGAACACGCGGAGTACGTTGTCTTGCGCAAGAGATTTGTGGTTAGGATTCGTTCCGGAGTTGTTGGAGGAATCGCCAGCGTCTGCGCGCATTTGCAACGGAGTGTTCAGGCTGTAGTTGTTGATTTGACGATTGATGTTCTGGTGCCAAGCCAGGTTGCCAACATACTGAACAACCAGGATCACCGACGGTGCAATCTGGTGCTGAACACCGAGGCTAAACATGGCGACTGCTGGCGCACGATACGTGTGAGCGAGTGTTGTCATGCCTTGCGGGAAGAACGGGAGTGCCGCCGTACTTCCAGTAACCCAGCTTGTAGACGGATTGCTGAAGTAGACATTGGTCGCGCCCGGATTGTTGAAGAACGGCGCATTCGTGGCAGCGTTGTAGATATCGTTGCCCTGCATGCGTTCGTAGAATGTGCCAAAGCCGCCGCGAAGGATTGTTCTTCCTGTCCCGAAAATATCATCGGAGAATCCGAGTCGGGGTTGCAGCGTCTTGTAGTCGTTGGTTACCAGACCTGGAGGATAGCCATTCTGGCCAGCAAGACCCATGCCGTTCAGATAGAAAGGCTGTGTCGCGCCTGTAGGAGTGTAGAACCCAGGACCTAGCGGATTCATCTCGTTCGATCCCTTGTAAGGATCGACTGTGCCGCTTGTGTACTGGGGTGCCTGGGATGCCACGTAGTTATCCGGGTTGAAGTTGGCAACCTGGTTGTCGCGCTCCCATGCATGTGGCAGGGCATCGTAACGAAGGCCATACTGGATGCTTAAGCGGGGAGTGACACGCCAGTTATCCATCGCGTAAGCCGAGGGAGTCTGGTTGACATAGTGGCGGATTGGCGCTTCTTGCACCTGGTTGTAGTTGTTGGAAATACCAAGCAACATGTCCATGAACGAGTCGCCGATGTACGTCGAGTTCCCGGTGTGAGTGCCAAAGGCGTAGTTGCCTTGGCGCTGTCCGAAGATCTGCTGGTTCTTGGTGTAACGGTTATAGCTGAACCCAAACTTCGTCTGGTGTTTGCCGATCGAGTAGGAGACGTCGACTTTGGGTGAGTAGTCCTCAGCAGCATTGTGCCAGGGAGCTGAACCCATGTCTTCCGCTACGTTATAAGGATTGCCCCAGCCGGTAACGCTTGGCATGCTGAGCGTTCCATTGTTGAAGAACGTGTTGGCGTTCCAGCCAGAAGGCTTGAGCGACAGATTGTTGTTGGTGATGTCGATGATGTTGCCGTCATAGTTGAAGCTGGCTTCGAGCAGCAGGTTCGGAGTAATCGTTCCTGTCAGCTTGACTGCCGCGCTGTTCGACGGATTGGAAAGAGTGGACGTTACCGTGTTGAAGCTCGCCCAGAGCCAGCCAAGGAACGGCAGCTGATTGCTCTGCGTTACGGAGTCATGCATGTAGTGGCCCAACAACTGCCACTTGTCCGTGACTTTCTGATCGATACGAACGACTGTATCAACGACATCGATCGGCAAATTCGCGGATGTAATGGCGTGTCCGTCGGTCGTTTCGGCTTGGGGATGATCCCGGAGTTCATGTACGCAACGGCATTTTGGTCAAACAATGCCGACGGAATCGTGTTGTTCGGGAATGGCTGTCCAGGAGTCAAGCCCAAGGCGGCGAGTTTGGCGTTGTAGTCGCTGGTGGCTCCAAGATCCGGAACAATGATTCCAGCAACGCCTGTGGCTTGCCCTTTGAATCGACGGGTTGGTGTTGGCAAAACCCGGAGCTACATAGGCCAGGTCGCTGCCAGTTGTCGGAATGTCCGCAGGCGGCAGGGTGGCAACGTTGTTCGGGCTGCTGCCCTGGATCAGCTTGCGCCATTCTTCATTCCAGAAGAAGAAGGTCTTTTGCTTGCTCTCGTTGTAGACCTTGGGAATGAATACCGGGCCGCCAATGTTGAAGCCGAAAATGTTGTAATTCAGCTTCGTTCTGGGCGTCACGGGGTTGTTCTGCTTGTTGAAGGGAGCATTGGCGTCATACGCAGTGTTGCGGTTGAACTCGTATGCTTCGCCATGGAAGTGCTGTGTGCCGCTCTTAAGCGCAAGGCTGATCGTCGCGCCCGAGGAGATACCGTAATCCGGCGGGTAATTGCTGGTGAGAGTTTCGAACTGAGCAATTGCGTCCTGAGAAGGCATGATGTCCATGCCGCCGGCGCCGCCGCGGTCATCGGCTTCACCACCGTCAATCAACCAGATATTGTGGCTCTGGCGAAGGCCGTTGAAGCTGATGGTGAAGTTCGCTGCCACTGAGGTCGGAGTGTTGCTATCCGGCAAAGCGGAACTGACGCCCATACCCATTGCGGCGAGAGCTGCGAAGTTACGATTGTTGGTTGCGATCTGGCTGATCTGCTCTGACGTGATCAGTGTGCTGACGACGTTTGAGTCTGCCTGAACCTGGAGGGTATCCGCTGTTACGGTTACCGTCTGGCTGTCAGCACCGACCGTCAGTTTCACGTCGGAACGGTGCGTTGGAGATACGTTTACTTGGATTCCGCTTGCTACGTATGTTTGGAATCCCTTGGCCGCTACCTTGAGTTCATAAGCTGCGACGTTCAAGGCCGCGAATTTGTATCCGCCGGTTTCATTACTGGTTGTTGTTCTGACAAACCCGGTAGCCGGATCTGACAATGTGACGGTCGCGCCTACAACGGCCGCGCCTGCCTGGTCGGTAACAGTGCCGACTATTTCTGAGTTCTGCTGCGCGAATACTCCCACGCATACAAACATCAGAAATAGCGGCAACAGAAACCACCTGTATTTCGCGTATCTCATATCGTTGTGCCTCCGTAAGGCTTACAGTTTCCAAGTTCCTTGTTCTAGTCCCTGGGTCCAAGCCGCTTGTAAAAGCTAAACCGGAATCCTTCCCGGCCCCGCTCTGGCTTTGCAAAGTGAAAAAGCAACTACAGCTCGTTCCCTTTGCCGAACTTTCTGCAATTTCCTGCTGAAGTTCGCCAGTTCGGACCTTCACAATCGACTGCTCTACAGACTTGTTTCGCCAATGGTGTTACCCACTCTGGGGTCGAAACAAATCCTGCTACAGCTCCGAATCCGGAAACCGCAGTAAAGCGATTCCGTAAACAGAGCCACGCGCAATCGCACGCATCCTCGCCGAATGTGCATGAATACCGCGGCTAAAATGTTTTAGCTGTTGCGCCAACCGAATCTAGTCCGGGGTAAAAGCGCTGTCAAGATGATTCTGATCAGGCCCCTCAAAGTCTCCCAAAACGGAGATAAATAGCGTTCAATAAAACGTTTTAGCTCGACAGCGAGAGACAGTAGTTCGCGGCAATATGCAATGTCAAGAGGTTTCTCAAAACACAGATTTGTTATGCGAAAAAGGCAATTTCACAGCTCCACGGCTTCCCACAGGAACCACGCGTGCTCGCTTTATCCACAAATCGATGATTCTACGTTGCTTAACCGTATCGCCTACGAATGAACTAGTGCTTTTTGAAAACGTATACAATTCGTTGTCACACAGGGTTGTTCACTCTTACTAAAACCTTTAAGCGCGCGCGGGTGAGCCTGTGCAAAACTCGGATAGGACAGACATCTCTTGTCAAAGATGGTGCACGTTTCGACTCCGAAACAAAAAAACTGCTCTTCAGGCCGTTTGGCGACGCTCCGACCTCGGATTCGGTCCGGCCTGCCGAAAACGCTCCTTAATTGATTAGCCAACAGGGAGAGGCTGAGATTGTTAATCCGTAAACAGTTCTCGAAGATTTCCGTCCGGCCATGGTGACTCAACCGCAGCATGTCCCTTCTGTTAATCGGAAGTGGGACCATCTCGATGTGGCCTCCGCCATTCTGGGAAGACTGCTTACTAACTCCGACCTTGCGCTCAGGCCCCATGAATCAGCGATACAGTACACTTACCCTTGGGAGTAACTGCGTGTTTTTGCGAGTATGGCTATCGAGCCTCTTAGGCTCATTCTTCTTGGTGGCACCTTCATTACTGTGTGGTCAGGCCGCTCCTCCAGCACCCGGAGGCATGGGGGGAATTGCCAGCGGAGGCACCCACGAAGCCGTATTTGATGCGCAAAAGCGCCCCATCACCGCAGGCGGATTCGTAAAGTCCGGCCCGATCGTCTTTATGAATACCGCGGAAAAAGCGGGGCTCACCACTTGGCGCCACACCGCCGGAACCCTCGAAAAACAGTTCATTCTGGAAGCAAAAGGTCCGGGCGTTGCATTGCTCGACTTCGACAACGACGGTTGGTTGGACATCTACTTCGTGAATGGCTCAACCTTCAACGCTCTCGATGGCAAAGAGCCTGCCCCCAAGGCTGCCCTCTTCCGCAACAATCACGATGGCACCTTCACGGACGTAACTGCCAAGGCCGGCGTTGCGAATGAGCGATGGGGCTACGGAGTAGTTTCCGCCGATTACGACAATGATGGCTGGCCCGACCTGTACGTAACCAATTACGGAAAGAATCGCCTGTACCACAACAACCATGACGGCACGTTCTCCGATCTTGCCGAAAAAGCAGGCGTGGCCCTCGGCATGTGGTCAACCGGAGCTACCTTTGGAGACTATGACGGCGACGGGCGGCTTGATCTCTTCGTGGCCGGCTACCTTATCTTCGATCGCAACAATCTCCCTGTCGGTGGCTCCAAGGCGGTGGGATACGCGAACTGCTCCTATCGCGGGATCGCCCGTCATGTGCGGACCTCGCGGGCTCCCCGGCGAGCACGACCATCTCTTCCATAACAACGGCGATGGCACGTTTACCGATGTCAGCGTAAAGCTCGGCGTAAATGATCCGGACGGATTCTTCGGCCTGGGCGCGCTCTTCGTCGATGTAAATAACGATGGCAAAATGGATCTCGTCGTCGCCAACGACACCACCCCCAACTACCTCTACATCAACAAGGGCAACGGCACGTTCTCAGACGAAAGCTACACCAGCGGCCTTGCTCTGAATGGGGATGGACGCGAAGTCGCGAACATGGGACTCGCCGTGGGCGACTACGAGAACAACGGAAATCTCGACATTGTCAGTACCACGTTTTGTGACGACTATGACGTCGTCTTTCATAACGACGGCGGCGGGACATTCACCGATATCAGCTACAAGGTTGGAGTCGAAACACCCACCATTCCGTTTGTGGGATTTGGCGACGGCTTCCTCGATTACGACAACGACGGATGGAAAGACCTGCTCATTGCCAACGGGCACGTCTATCCGAATGTGGACAAGCATCCGGACTGGGGCACAACCTACGCCGAGCGTCCCCTGCTATTCCGCAACCTCAAGAATGGAAAATTTGAAGTAGTGCCTGCCGTCGAGGGAACTGGCCTGGCCACAGTGAGTGTGGGTCGTGGAGTAGCCTTTGGCGACATCTTCAATACGGGGAAAATAGACGCGGTAATCAGCAACATGGATCAAGTTCCGGTTCTGCTGCGAAACGTCAATCCAGACCAACATCACTGGGTCGGCTTCAAATTGATCGGCGGACCGAAAAGTCCGCGCGATGCGGTCGGATCCACTGTTTATTTGAATGCCGGCGGCATTCGGCAACGAGGCGACGTGCTCAGTGGCGGAAGTTATCTTTCGTCCAATGACCTTCGACTTCACTTCGGCCTGGGAGACGCCACGGCAATCGATAGCGTTGAAATCCACTGGCCAAGCGGCAACGTCGAAAAAATCAAAGTCACCAGCCTGGACCGGATCTATACCGTGGAAGAGGGCAAAGGCATTACAGACGCCATGTGCACCGGCGGCGTTGCCTGTGCCGAAAACGCCGCAAAGCCCGCTTCTGACAAGCCCGGAAAAACAGCGAACTGATCAGCAACGGTTACGAAACGCCCAGGCGCCGCTAACCGCAGCTTGAATAGCAAATCTCAAGCATCGTGCAGTCGTCGTTTGGCGGAGCTCCCCGCATGAACGTCTCCACATCGTGGAACAGCTCTTCGATCGTGGTGCCAGACATCACGATGGCCTGCAAACGGTCATCTCCATAGAACTCTCCTGATGGATCCTCCGCCTCGGTCACGCCGTCCGTTACCAGCAGCACTCGTTCACCGGGTTTCATCTGGATCGTCTCTGACGAATAGGCTGCGCCATCTATCAGTCCCACAGGCAAATTCCCGTTGGGCAGGACCTTGACTTCATTTGCAGTTTGTAACAGCGGCTGTACGTGACCGCAGTTCATATACTCCAGTGCCCCATCGGAAGTCAGCCTCAGCAAGACGAGCGTCGCGTACTTTTGCAGACTCTTCTCGCAGATGTACTGGTTGGCAATCGTCGCAATCTTCACCAGTGGCTGCCCCGCCATGATCTGCGCATGCACCAGCCCCTGCAACGTGGACGCAAGCAACGCCGCCGAAATTCCCTTGCCGGAAATGTCCGCGATAATTACATAAAGGCCGTTTTCCACTTCCAGTACGTCGTAGAAATCTCCCCCGACCTCTTTGCACGAAATGCTGCTTGCGTGGACTCGCGCATAAGGCATCTCGGGAATGCGGACAGCCATCAATCCGCGCTGAATGTCCGCCGCGATCGTCAGTTCTTCCCGATAGTGGCGGGCAGCCTCTTCGGCATGCGCCAAAGATGTGTTCTCAACGAGCACCGCTGCTTCCGTTGCGATCGTCTTCAGCAGATCGCTGTCGATGCGCGTCAGCTTGCCGCGTTGCTGGCGGCTGTCGAGATACAGCATTCCCAGCAGGTCACGGTCGCTCATTTTCTGTTCTGCCGAACGCTTCCGCAAAAGTGGAATACAAATCACTGTGCGGATGCTCTGCGCGACCATGCTTTGCGAAGGCGAACCCGCTTCCGCGGAAAGCGTGTCCGTAACAATAAATTCAGAGTCGCTCTCGATAGCGCGCTTAATCGCCGAATGCGAGATCGTTGAATCTTCCTCCAGCGGTTCCCCATGCACGTTTCTCGCAACGGATAGTTTGAGATGTCCGCTGGGATCCTTCAGGAAAACATACCCCCGCTCCACCTGCGTCAGCTGCAGAGTCGTCTCGATCAGGGAGACGAGGATTTCATGGACGGCGCCGACGTCGTTCAGCTTCCGTGCTGCTTCCAGGAACCAGCTCAGCTTTTCAAGGTCAGAATCTGGCTTGGACGCGTGCTGCATCTGCTGCAGAAGGCTGCGAAGGGTGGAGCGCGAACTTTCCGGAGTGCCGAATCGGAGCAATGGCCCGTCAAGCGACCCGATGTGGATCACATCGTTATTGTTAAGTGCATGCCGCTCCACCCTGGTCCCGTTTACGTAGCAGCCGCTACGCGATCCTTGATCGACGAGATGGAATTTGTCGCCCTCGTACACAATCTCCGCGTGGGCCCGGGAAATGTAGGGATAGGAGAGTACCAGGTCCCGGTCAGGTAAACGGCCTATCGTGAATGGCGAATGGTTAATGACCGTTTCGTTCTGGGAGGCCCCATCGACCACCAACAACAGCATGCTCGGTGTTTCGCGCGTCATAGACTTTGATCTTAACCGGAGAGGTCCTGGATTGGCCCTGCAAACTACTGATTGGACATTGAAAGATCGGAATAACGGGCTCCTGCTCTCCGGTCGGCCTTTGCATTATGACTCTGCGATCAATTTATTTCAGTCTGCTTCACGCTAGCTCCGTGGCACTCTTGAGTAAAGGCGCTCGCCTTGCAACCCTCCAACCCTCGAAGTACCATCGCTCTTAAGTGCTTCCCTCGCGCATACTCTTTCCACTATTCGCGCGGGGCCAGAGAAAGGGACATGCCCGACTTGAACAGCACGCTGGCGGCAGGAGAACTTGTAGCGTCGAACTACAAAATCCTGGGGATGGCTGGGGCCGGCGGAATGGGCGTGGTGTATCGCGCCCGCGACCTTAAGCTGGAACGCAATGTCGCCCTCAAATTCCTTCCGGCGGACCTGATTTCTAACGACATCGAACGACAACGATTTCTGCGCGAGGCCCGAACAGCTTCGTCTCTGGATCATCCGAATATTGGCGTAATTCACGGTATTGAGGAGACGGGGGACGGCCGAACCTTCATCGTCATGGCTTTCTATGAGGGCCAGTCGCTTGCGCAGGAGATTCGCAACGGCCCAATCGCTCCCCGCAAGGCTGTTCGGATTGCCATTCAAATTGCTCGCGGTCTCGCCGACGCTCATGCACGGCAGATCGTTCATCGCGACATCAAGCCCTCCAACATCATGCTCACCAGCAGCGGCGCGGTTCGCATTGTGGACTTTGGCATCGCCCACGTTATGAGCGTTCAGACTGTCTCGCATACAGGAATCACGGGCACGGTGGCCTACATGTCGCCGGAGCAATCCCTTGGTAAGCTCGTCGATCAGCGGGCGGATATATGGGCCGTAGGTGTCGTGCTGGCGGAAATGGTGACAGGCCTCAATCCATTCAAACGAGACACCATTCCCGCCACCCTGCTAGCCATTCTTAATGAGGGGCCACAGGGCTTGGAAACCGTGCCAGCCCCGCTTCAGGAGATCATCTACACGGCTCTTGCGAAGGATACTGCCAAACGCTACCAACAATGTTCGGACCTCATCCGCGACCTCGAGGCCGTTGAACCCACTCTGGCGGACGACACCACGACCTCTGTTCCCGCCACGTCACGCCCGGCCAAGTCCTCCACCACTTCCCGGCGAGCCCTTGCTGAAGCGTCGCGCCCCTCCTGGTCCGAAGCGCCACGAGATTCCCCAGCATGGATACGGTGGGTCGGCGGAGTGCTCCTTCTCGCGCTTTTGGCGATTACGATTCTTCTTCTGGTGCCCTCGACCAGAAACCGTCTGCGCGCCACCTTCTTTCCCGGTGCTCAGAAACATGTAGCGGTGCTGCCATTTGACAACATCGGCAATAATCCCGAGAACGACGTGCTCGTTCAAGGACTGATGGATTCGCTCTCCGGCAGGTTGTCCAACCTGGACATAGGCAGCCAGTCTCTGTGGGTTGTCCCCACCAGCGAAGTGCGCCGCCGCAAAATAACGGATCCTTCTGAGGCATTGAAAGCTCTCGGCGCCAACCTCGTCGTCAAAGGATCGGTCGAGCGCGACGGGAGGGCTGTCCGCCTGCACGTGGATTTGATCGATACCAATCGCATGCGGCAAATCGGCTCAGCGGAAGTAGAAGATCAGGCGGGAGATCTCTCCACGCTCGAGAACGAAGCAGTCGCCAAGCTGGCACGGCTGATGGATATTACCGTGACCGCCGACATGCTGCGCACCACCGGGGGGTCCGTCGCCCCCGCCGCGTACGAGGACTACCTCACAGCCCTGGGTTACATGCAGCGTTACGACAAGCCCGGCAATCTCGACCAGGCGATCACCGCGCTCGAGAGGTCAGTCAAAACCGATCCGCGCTTTGCGTTAGGTTACGCCCAGCTTGGAGAGGCCTACAGGCTGAAGTACCGAGTGGATCCTGATCCCAGGTGGCTCGCGGAGGCCGAGGGCAATTGCCGCAAAGCTATTCAACTGGATAGTCACATGCCCGCTGTTTATGTGACTCTGGGCCGAATCCATGACGCCACAGGCAAACCCGATCTCGCCCTGCAGGAGTTTCAGCACGCACTCGATCTCGACCCGCGAAATCCTACGGCCCTCAGCGGACAGGCGCATGCGTATGAGCAATCCGGGCGAGTACAAGACGCTGAGGAAAAATACCAGAAAGCGGCTGCTATGCGACCGGACGACTGGGATGGGCATAACAATCTGGGGTTGTTTTACGACCGGCAAAGCAAGTATCCGCAGGCAATTGCGCAATTCCAACGCGCCTTGGAACTGACGCCGGACAATGCGCAGGTTCTTTTAAATTTAGGTGCCGCCTATCTCGATTCTGGAAATGCCGAATCGTATCCGGCAGCGGAACGTGCCTTGAAGAAGTCCATCGAACTTGCACCGAGCTACCCGGCATACAGCAATCTTGGCACCCTCTTCACTGTCCAGCAGCGATATATCGAAGCTGCACCAGCAACCGAAAGGGCTCTGCAATTAAATGACAACGACTACCAGGTATGGAACAACCTGCTTGGCATCTATGAGTGGATGAACGAAAGCGGGAAAGCGGAAGAGGCCCGCAAGCGAATGATGCCGTTAGTCGAACGGGCGGTCAAACTGAAGCCTCAGGATGCACAGGCGCAATCGATACTTGCCATGCTTTATGCGAAGGCGAAAGAGAAAGACAAGGCTCTGGAAGGAGTACAAACCGCGCTTGCGCTTGCGCCAGACGACCCCGGCGTCCTGTCAAACGTGGCGGATGCCTACGAATTACTGGGTGACCGGCGCAACGCAATAGCGTATCTTGAAAAAGCTCTACAAAAGGGATTCACTCTCGAGCAAGCCAAAACCGATCCCGACATGCGCTCGCTTTTACAAGATTCCCGATTCCACCCCGGCAAGTCATAGTCGAGTTGGTCGGCAGTCGAGACTTTGGGCCCACGTAGATGTGAAAGCTTTCCCCACTTTCAGTATCCACTCCGCACTCTGAATATAAGGAGCAGAACATGGCAGACGACAACGACGACCTTACACTTGACCAAAGCGATGACTCCCCCGAAATAGAAGACAACGCCTCAGAGTTGTCAGAGGCAAGCCCGGAACCTGAGCCTGTCAGAGCCAGTCCCGTATTCAACAAGCGGTCCGCCAGCACCACCATCAAGGTCGGCAGCTAAAAACCTAACCTAATTTTTTTGAGAAGGCGCCCCAGCAATGGGCGCCTTTATCGTTTCGCTCCCTCTATCAATTCGAGAGCGCTGTACAGCGGCCTCCCCGGCGTCACCGTCGTGGTAGCTTAGAACCAATCCGGGCCTTCGAAATATCCCCGGCTGACTTGTCCATAATGTTCCTTGCCTCCAAGCATCGCGCAACACCCCGAGTATGTTCGGTCGCGATGAACATGCGTTCCCCGAAAGGTCGAGCGTGCGCCGCCTGAGGATCGCTGTTGTTCTTTTTTCGATCATTGTGTCGTCGACGGCCTTCCCGCAGACGCATTCTCATCCAGCGACAGCAAAATCTTCGTTTCAGCGCGCACTTCATTCGGCAGTGGCCGGGACCTCCGCCGCCGCTCTTGTACTTGACGTCGCGAGCGGCAACTTGCTCGCGTCTGATAGTCCGGAGAATGCCGATCAGTTTCAATTCGCGCCGGGGTCAATTCTTAAACCATTCTTTCTCGCGGGCGCCCTTGAATCACGTGTAGTCCAATCTCAAACGATCGTCGTCTGCCATCGCAACCTGCGAGTGCTCGGCCACAATCTTTCGTGCAGCCATCCGCAAACCGACGTGGCCTTCAACGCCGAAGAAGCATTGGCATACTCCTGCAACACCTATTTCGCAGACTTGGCTAGCAGGATGCCGAGTGAACAGGTACTCAAGGTCCTGCGAGATTATGGGTTCGGTAACACTGCAAATTCGTCCTCTGAAACATCGCCGGTCCTTCACACACGAAAGACGCGGGAGGAAAAGCAACTCTTTGTACTCGGCTTGGCCGGAATCAGCGTCTCTCCCGCTGAAGTAGCTTTCGCCTACCGCAAGCTCGCGCTGAAATTCAGCGACCCCGATTTCAGTCCCATGCTTGCACCGGTCGAACAAGGAATGCTGGATTCCGTGCGCTATGGCGCCGCACACAATGCTGAAGTTCCCAGCCTTAACATTGCAGGGAAAACCGGCACAGCCAGCGATCCCGGACAAACATGGACCCACGGGTGGTTTGCCGGTATGGCCGGAATAGGTTCATCCAGAGTCGTCGTAGTGGTCTACCTCCCTCACGGCAATGGAGCAGACGCCGCCACAATCGCGCGGCGATTCTTTATGTCCCTGAAAGCAGGGCAGGCACAGTGACGCGAGCACTCCACATGATATTGTCTGGCGCGTTGCTTGCCGTCAGCGTAGCGGCACAATCCGCGACGGATGCTCCAGAGTCGCTCACCGTGGAAATTTTCTCGACGCAAAACCTTCATGCCGTCACCGTCACACCAATCGGCAACGCTGCCTCGATGCAGATTTGTGAAAAGTGCACCGAAGAATCCGTCGTTGCGGCCTTCTCTGCAAGCGTCGCGAACGGCAGCTTGGAACTTTCTTCGGGAGCACACGCAACACGACTCCACCTCAATGGATCTTTTCGCATCAAGATTCCAAACACCGAATCCGCCGTAGCAGCAGCAGGTATATGGACGATTGAGCCGCGCGCCGGCGGTCTGCGCGTCCTGCTCACCATGCCCAGCGAGCGATATCTGGCCGCCGCGCTAAACGGTGAAGCTTCGCCGGATGAGCCTGTCGAATCGCTGAAAGCAATGGCTGTCGCAATGCGAACCTTCGCGATTGAAAATTCTCGCCGTCACGCCAGCGAAGGTTTCAATCTCTGCGACAGCACCCATTGCCAGTCCCTTCGCATCGGCACTTCTCGCGCTGAAGTAGAGCGGGCCGTGCTGGAGACGGCCGGAGAAACGCTGTGGTTCAATCGCCAGAGAGCCGCGGTCTATTACTCACAGAACTGTGGTGGAACCACGGAAGATGTCCGCAATGTGTGGCCATCCATTCGCGCGTCGTATCTGACCTCACATCCAGACGCGTATTGCTTACGTCACAAGGATGCTGCATGGCACGCGCAGTTTCCTCTCGATCAACTCAGCGCGCTATTTAGAGAGCAGGGTTGGCACACGCCAACCAAGATCGATTCCATCCGCATCAACAAGCGGACACCCAGTGGCCGGGCGATTAAGATGCAGGTGAACGGCGTTGGCGGCCCCGCCTCAATTTCAGCAAGCAGCTTTCACTTCGCTGTGAATCGTTCTCTCGGTTGGAATCAGATTCGAAGCGACTGGTACGAATTGGAAACTTCAGACCACACCCTGCATATCCAAGGAAAAGGCCACGGGCACGGCGTCGGACTCTGCCAGGACGGCGCATTTGAGATGGCTCGCGAGGGCAAAAGCTATCGTGAAATTCTCGCCTTCTATTTCCCGGGAACTTCCGTTCGCGTTCAGTCTGGCGACAACGGTTGGAAGATCACTCAAGGTAACGGATGGAAATTGCGAGCCGTCGGCCCAGCAACCCTTTGGATAGACCTTGGAAACTCGCAGTGGGAGAAAGCTCGAAGTGCTTTTCCGACTCAAGCGAATCCGCAGCCAACAGTTTTCGCCATGCCGTCAACAGAACTCTTTCGTCAAACCACCGGAGAGCCGGGTTGGCTGCTGGCTTCCACTCGGGGCGCCAATATATTTCTTCAACCAGCACTCGTCTTGCAAAGACACGGCGCCTTGCGCGAGATTCTG
This sequence comes from uncultured Acidobacteriaceae bacterium, assembly GCA_963797255.1. Lineage (GTDB taxonomy): Bacteria > Acidobacteriota > Terriglobia > Terriglobales > Acidobacteriaceae > JANXZS01. The sequence goes on along the minus strand of CAWCOV010000021.1, from coordinate 215,940 downwards.
CTTCATGAATTTCTGCACGTCCTCGTTGAGCAGGAAACATCAACGAAAACACCGCTCTGGCTTCGCGAAGGTCTGGTTGAGTTTCTCGCAGATGGTTCCATGCGACACGAGAACCTACCCCCAGTGAACCTCATGACGCTGGACGCCAACCTTTCTCATCCGACCGACAAAATCTCTTCGCAAAAAGCGCATGACGCCGCGGCAGATATGGTAGGTGGCTACGTACAGCGCTACGGATTAGCCACAGTACGCGGATGGCTTCGCAATGGCGTGCCCAACGGAATCGAGTTGAGCGCCGTAACTTCCCATTGAGATTCGCGCAGGCAGTTAGAGGACGACGGGTTGTGGTTCCATAGTTGCACCGTGGTCGAGGTATACCGCCGTAAGCGCAAGAACAAAACACCAGAGCAGAATGTCCGCCGTGTACGCGATCGCGAGCCGTGTTACCACGCTGATCGTTTCGCCAACGAGCCCTTTGCCTGGAGTCCATGACACCAGCGCAGTCGTCAGGCGTGTCCCGGCAAATCCGCAGAGAAACACCCGAGGCCCAATATTGCCAGCGCTGATACACGAAGCTAAGGCCGCGAAACGTTCTCGCGTTCTTTCCTGTGGCCACAGCCGCCATCGCCGCCGGAAGAAGCAGCCCCGCAATCAACCATTCCAGCAGATCCAGCAGATATTCCTGCCATTGAACTAGTCGCGCAAAAGTGAAAAAGGAACGCATTTGTGGCGAAAACTTCGAATTAACGTATCCGGCGAGCAGCGGCTCAAAGCTCCTCGTCGCGCTGATCGGCTGCAGCAAAAACATCCAAAAGAAAATAAAGCAGACCAGTATCAGCAATTGCACCGGCGTAGGTACCGGCAATTTCAAGGTGCGCAGCAGGCGAAAAGTCGTGGCGTGCAGCCAAAGGAATGTCGCGACAATCGCAAGCCCTAAAATCACCGACAACAGAAACTGCCATGCATGCGAATCCGGTACACGCAGCCACGCGAATGCCAGCAACAATGCGGCAGCGTTGCCCAACCATTGCCGCGCGATGATACTCGGTCTTATTTTTTCAATTGCCGCCTTGAATGACCCTGCGTTCGCCGCCGAAGTCATGGCTTCACCTCCGGCTGCGGAACATCAACTTGCAGATGCAGCGCGTCGCTCGACGCTTGAATGTCTGGCTGATACATCGGCTCCACGTGTGCTGGACTGATGATAAAGCTCCCTGGGTTCACCACCTTCAACAAATAAAATGATTCTTGCCGGCCATTGAACTCCGAAGCAAAAATCGCCGCACGATCATCGCGGAACTCTCGCCGCGTATACCAATACGACCACTGCCCGGGACGGTCCACGATCTCATAACTGTCTTCGTTGGGAACAAACTCTGTTCCAGCTGGTATGGGATCTTCAATCAGCAAATATTTCTCCTGCGTACCGTTTACCGCCAGGTGCACCGCCAGCACATCTCCCGGTTGCGTCGGTTCTTTCAGCGAACTCAGCCGATAGACAATCACACCGTCTTTCTGAACCGGCACCAGCTTGAAATAATCTCGCGTTAGATTCAGAGAAAGCGTTCCCTGCTGATAGAGCTTTTGTTCCGTCGAATAATATTTTCCCTGCACCGTCCAGTACGCCTTACCGCTACCGTGCTTCACAATTTGAACGGTGTTTTCTTGCGGCCGCAATTTCTCTCCCGCAGGCAAATTCACAAGAATGTTTGCACCGGACAAAGCATCGGCGGAACTAAAGTGCTTGTGCCCAATCGCGCTTCCGTTCAGCATTACATCCACATCGAAGTCGGCATTCAGTTCACGCGAAATCGCGAGATAGTCCACCAGACCAAACAAAACCATCGCCGTTTGCTCCGTGCTCGCCCAGTACTCGCCGCCGCTCTTGTGTGCCACCAGCCATTGCGCGGCTGGTTCCAGCAATTCACTCTTTGGGTCCGCCGTGGCAAGAAATCTCAGCGCGAACGCCGTGCTCTCGGCGCCATTATCGTATTCAAGGTCAAGCAGAGGACTGTAGTTTGATGGCCAGTACGCCAGGGCTCCTTCTCTCTTCACATTCTTCTCCAGCAGCTTGGCTATCTCATTCACGCGCTCTTGCTTCCCGTGCTGCATGGCAAGCCCCGTCAAGGCCAGTCCTTCGGCGGATAAATCATTGCGCCGCGAGTAGAGCGTATCCAGGTATTCATCGAGCCCTGAAGAGTCAGCCTCACTGAGCGCATACACCGCGTACGCGCGAAGTTCAGGAAGCATCCGCGGATGTTGCGCAATCTGCTGTTGCAAATACTTTGTGCCTTTTGCCACCATCTCCTGCTGTGGCGCGCTCAACGCATACGAACGCTTGGCCTCTGCCAGCCCACCTACAACGTATGCCGTCATGAAGATGCGACTCGCATCTTCTTTCCACCAGCCCCATCCTCCATCTTCGTGCTGATAGTCCGCCAATCTCTCAAGACCAGCTTGCACTTTGGCATCCAGGTCCGGCTTGCTAAGTAGTCCTTTCAGCCCAAGCTTTTTCAGCGACTCCGCCACAATTACATTCGGAAGGAAACTCGACATAGTCTGTTCGGTGCAGCCGTACGGATAGCTGGTTAAATAATCGAGCGCCGAGAACAGGCTGCCAGCAACGGAAGCACTCACCTCGACGTGCAGGCTGTGCGCGGCCACATCCGTATTTGCTGGGAAGTTGACAGCAGTGCTGCTCTGTCCGCTCGCTTCGCTGATCGTCCCCACGCCATTGATCGTTCGCGGCACACCAACGGCCTCAACGGGGAATGAAATTTCAAGCGCATCAGACTCTTCATTGGTCAGCGCCTTTGCAAGCAGGCGGACCGTACCGATTTGCGACGCCTTAACTTTCCAGAGAACAATACCCTCAGCTTTACTTGCGACAGTGATGGATTGCGGGCTTCCGGCAACTGCGTCGAGACCATGAATCTCCAGTGAAACCTGTGCCTGCTTCGCCTGGTCAAGATAGTTGTGAACGATGACTGGGATCGTCAGTTCATCGCCCTTGCGAAGGAATCGCGGCGTCCCCATCCGCACGATAATATTCTTGCGCACAATCACGCGATTGATAGATGAGCCCGCCTTTGAATCGTTGGTGATGGCACGAACCGTAGTTCGCCAGGTCGTCAGCGAATCAGGAAACTGCATTGTCACGCGCGCATGGCCCTGTGCATCTGTGTGCACTGAAGGCGCCCAATATGCAGTGTCCGGGAAGGCCTTGCGCACTTTCGGCTGCACCACATCGTTGCCCGGCTTCACCTGCGCGAGTTGCGGACGATATCGCGATTCCCGCGCAGCAAGTATCGGAGATTTTGTTCCTGCCTGGCCGCTGAAGTAATACTGGAGTGACGAATCGATCGGCGCGTACACATAGCGATCGGGATATAACCTGCGCACCATGTCCCCGCTCGTGTCCGGCATGATGGAATAGATTGCCTCATCCACAACGCCGAAGCTGAAATCTGCGCTGACCGGCTTGCCCTCGAAATCCCGCGTGTACACGTCGTAAACCGCAGCTTGCTGCGGCTGGAAGACCTGTTTCAAAGGAGCAATCTCAATCTGCAACCGCTCCTGCACCGGCGGCACCTTGATCTGCTTACTCGCCGAGTAGAGCTGATTGTTCTTGATGAACTCAACGCTCACTTCAATATTCGGTTGTGAATCTTTCGTGACCGGCAAATCAAACGTCAGCGTCTTACCGTCGGACGAGAGCACCTTTTTGAATTCGACCGAGTACCCCGCCGCAACTACCAATGCATGAAAATTATCGACCTCCGAAATAATGCTGAGGTGCGCCGTGTCTCCCGGGGCATACGACTTTTTGTCGGCGACAATCTGCAACGCGCGCGATCCTCCACTCCAATCCGCTTCGTTACCACCAATCACCCACAGCCAACTCGTGTCGCTTACAACCCGCTGTTCAGGCGTCGTTGCTGCCGCTTCAATCTCCAGGCTGCCTGAAACACTCGCGGGAATCGTGCTCCTCGCTTTGCCTTCAGCATCTGTAGTCACATCGGCCGTGCCAAGCTCTTTGACCTCCGTCTTTCCCTGCGACCACTTCCTTGAAACCAGCCGCAAGTGCACGTTGGTCTGTACCGGCTTGTTGTCGTAATCCACTGCGGTAATGTTGAACTCCGCTGGTTGTCCCACGCGCACCGCGTAGCTCACCGGCTCTACGTGGATACGGAAACTCCCATAGGTAGCCAGAAAGCGGCCTCGGCCAGTGATCTCGCGATTCGCCTGGTCCGTAACTCCTGCCTCTACCGTGTAGTCCTCGTCCTGCTCTGCGAATTCCCTTTCTTGTCGAAGAAGGTTGGAATGGTAACCGTCATCTTCCCATTCGCATCCAGCTTTCCCGTCTGCTCCGACTGCTGATCGGCGCCATACCTGAGAGAGTCGTCCTCACCGCCTTCTTCGGCTTCACCTCCCGCTCCGTCACCGTCATCGCCCTCACGATCCCACCAGTAATGCGGCGTACGGTACACGCGATACTTCACTTTCCCGTTCGCCACCGGCTCGCCGAAGAAGTACCGCGCGTCGATCACCACCTGCATCGGCTCGCCTTGCAGAACACGCGGCTTGGCTGCGTTCACGCGGACCTGGTACTCGGGCTTTCTGTATTCCTCTACATGGAACTCGCCCACCGCAGCGTTTGCAGTATCTCCCAGCCGAATGATGTAGTACCCCAACGACGCGTTCGCGGCCAGCGCAAATTCACCGTCAACTGTGCCGCTCGCCGGTACAGCGGCAAGTCCTTTTCAAAGACTGGGCCGATCTTCCTGGTCCGCAATGCGCACGTGAATGGTGCTTAGCTTCGGCAACTCGAGATGATTCTCCACGCGCTGCCGAAGAATTGCCTTCCAGTGAACGCTGTGTCCCGGACGATACACGGGACGATCCGTGTAAACATACGAAGCCCAGTTGCTGCCTTCATGCGCGGAGAAGGCATACATCGATGGGGTCACAACCGCCAGATCACTTCCGCTCGTCGCCACCACCCAAAGATTCTCGCGTTCCTCTTTACCAATCGACGCCTTCAACTCGGCCAGGCCGTCGGCGTCACTGTTCGCGCTGGCCTGCTTTTGCTTGGCGTAGCCAAGCTTCACCTCTGCGTTCGCAACTGGCTCGCCGGTCTGGCGATCCACAGAATACGCAAGCACAGAGCCGGACGTCGTACGCGTAATCAACGCCATCCGGCTAACCATCAGCAGCGTGTATGCCTTGTAGTGCCCGTCCGTGACTTCCACCAGGTACATGCCCGGTAGGCAGCGGATCGATCGGCAATTCCTGCGCGTCCGAGACGTAGGTAGGTGGCATCTCCTGTCGCCAGCGCGCCACCAGTTGCTTGTCATTCAATAGCGGGATTTGCGCAAACTCAGCCACTCCCACAATCCGGCTGCGCTTCGCCAAGCCCGCCTGTTTGCTTCGCAGAGCATCACGGCTCGGCTGCGAAAACTGCCCGCGAAAGAATTCCCTGATGAGGAACCAGTAATGGTGTTTCCAGTCATGGAACTTCTCCAGCCACGTTCGCTCGTCAATTTGTTCTTTCGGTCCCCAGGGAGTGCCGCTGCCAAAGCTGTGCAGATCCTCAAGACCGGTAAGAAACTTCTCCGGATCCTGCACCTTGTAAATACGAAACTCAAGTTCATCCACATTGCGCGCGTAAAGGTGGATGCTCGGCTTCTCCGATGGCGAAAATGTTCGCGACGTACTGAGACTAAAGGAAACGGCAGGTGCCGCACGCGAAACAGCAGGCGAGAACAGCGCGACCAAAAGAAGCCCCACTGCGCACACAGCCGTCTTCATGTTCAGTCTGCGTCGCGCAGAATATTCCACCGGTACACTCCCAGGAAATTCGAATTCTCCGGCAATGGCCGCCAACGCGCGTCAGGATGATGTTCGAGATCTTCGATCGAAACGCGCCTCATTTCGCCCTTTGTCCGTCCGGAGGGTCCGGTGTGGTACACCGCCCAGCCCCCATGCTCTCCAGTAACAATCATCGAATGATACGGCGAGTTCTGTTCAAGCTGGCGATAAAATAACAAATCTCCAACTTGAGCCAGCCGTATATTCCGCGCAATAAAGTGCGTGTTCATCTGCATCAGCGTGCGGGCATCCGCAAATTGAGCGAAGGCCCCATCCCTGAGGTCGTCCGTTTGAAATGTCCCGGCGCGCACCCGGAATAACGAAGCGCCCAATGGCGTGTCGGGGTAATGGTACTGGGTTATCGAAGCAATTGCAGCGCGATCCGTCATCTGCCTCGCTTCCAGCCAATTCTCATCGTGTTTCTTCAATGCCTCCCGATACGCATAGCGAAGCAGCGCGGCGCAGTCATCAATCTCCGCAGGAAGCTGCTTTACCGGCTTGCCTGCCGCATCTTCTGCAAGCGCGCTGAACCAGTTCCGAAAGGCTCTACGATCTTCTAACGAGTGGAGCCGCAAGAAGTCCGGAGTGCCATCTGCAAAACTGTCCGCTGGTGAAAAAACGAATGTCACTGCCATCCGCTTCTGAGCACCGCGCCAACCGAGACTCAACACGCGCTCCTCAGGGTTCACTGGCGCACTTAAGAATGCCTCGACCTTGCCGTCCTTTCCATCCGCCAGCCTCACTCCCGCGGCTGATGAGTGAACATCCGCGGCATCAAGAGACGCTGCACTGCGCCGACGAATCTCAGCTGCAAGATGTTCCCGTCCATCGGCAGGTAGTGTTATCCGCTCGGAAGAAACAATCAGCCGATCACTCCAATGGCGGTGCGCGATCACGGGCAATAGGGCGAGTCCTATTGCGGCCCCCAACAGAACAAGCGCCACCAGCGATCTGTGTCGGTTATGAGCCTTCAAAGGTGAAACGGCCTGCATGCAGTCCACCATAGTGCCGGCTTTGGTGCTTTTCAACATCGCAGGAATCCACCCGCTGTGTTGCCGCCCTCAACACAATCGTCGCAAAAAGTTCAGGCAGCCCCGAAGGACTGCCTGAAGTTACAAAATTACGCGCTGTTCTAGCGACCGAAGCGGGCGAAACGAACGCCAAAGCCCAAGGTCAGGAATGCAAGACCGAGCAGACCAATCAACGGAAGCTCGCTTCCCGTCTTCGGCAATGCTGCTGGTGCTGGTGCTGGTGCGGGTGCTGCTTCAGCAACTGCGGGTGCTGGTGTTTCGCTCACAATCAACAATACTCCGCTGGGCGTCGGTGCCGGAGCTGGCGGAGGCGGCGGTGGCGCAGAGCCGCTGACCGAGCGCGTGTGCGAGACAACCGTTTCGGGGGTCGTCTGAACGACCGTCGCGTCAATATCCATGCCCTTCTTCAAATGGAAGACGGTCTGCTTGGTTCCGTTGACGTCAAACATTGTTCCCGGAGGAACCTTATACTGTTTGTTGCCTTCCGGCGTGCTCACGATCACTGTCGTTGGCGGATTTACGAACCACACCTTGCCCTTAATAGTCGTGATAGCCGTAATTACCTTTTCGGTCGTCGTCGTAGTGATCTTGCGGGTCAGGTGCGTACCAACCTTCAGATCGGCCATGCCTACCTGCTTGCCGCCTACATCTACGGTTTTTCCCGGAGGAACCTGGAATGTCACAAGCTGTCCGTCATCATCGCGCTTTACAACCAGCGTGTTGCCGGATACGTAGGTCACAACGCCCGATTCGGTTTGCGTGGTCTTTGAGACCGGCTCGTGCGCAACGGACGTCGTTGTGGTTTGTTGTGCTGCTGCGAATAAACCCGTGGCCGCCGCCGCGAACGCCAACGCGATCACACGTGCTGACTTGGAATGTAGCGATAACTTCGTCATTTCTTACTCTCCTGTGTTTCTTTTCGCAAAGTGGTTTCGCTGCCGGTTGGGCCGATAAGGGATGCCTGCACGATATACCGCTTGGGGGCATCCCCGACAAAATAAAAGGGGTAACAAGTCACAAGTGTCAGGGAAGAATTTTCAGTAGGATTCAATACGCTCGTGTCCTGCGGAAGAACAATCTTGATATCGCGGACTTCATAAATGTCGGTGCGATCCGGTAGCTCAACTTCAATCTTGTCGCCCGCTACCACGTCCTTCAATCCGCGGAAAAAACCATCGCGATGTCCCGCAATACCCAGGTTGCCCGGCGCGCCGGGAAGTGCCGTTCCCTGGATATGTCCTACCCCGCGATTCAGAATCAGGTCGTCGGTGCCATCTAATACCGGAACTTCAATGCCAACTTTGGGTATCCGCAATACCGCGAGCGGAGGCGCAAGATGCGCCGTGAGGCTCTCCTCATAACCCTTGATTCGCCCTATCGACCACAGCGCCATATTGACCGGAGTGGAAGGAGCAGAAAGCACCGGAGCTGCCGCCGATGAAGTTGCCGCGGAAACCGCCTTATCCTGACCGTGAAATTGAGAAATCGCCACTCGCGAAAGGATGGCGCCGGAACCAACCGACAGCAGAAACAGCCCCAGCATCGCCACCCCAATGCCGATCAGGATGGTGCTGATTCTCCGTTGCCAGTCTTTTCTCTTCACGTTCACGATCTATTCCCGTCGCCAGCGCATGTTCATAATCAAAGCAAAATCACATACGTTTTCCGTATCTGCTCTGACGTCTGGAGATGGCGGCTTATTGTTCGGTGATCAGCTTAGCCGTGATTTCAGCGGATGACAATATGCAATTACACGGTGAAGATACTAGTAGAATTGCTAATATTAACTAGTAGTTTTACTAGTAATTACTCCTTTTCAGTTAATGTCGATAACTACTTATTCACCTCGTTATCTCACTGCTAAACTCTTCTAAAGATTCACCCAACCAATAGATTCGCCACCACGCATCCCGAGAGGTGTGTATCTACGCATGACGTATCGCTCCCGGCCTAGCCTCTTGTTATGTGCGCTTTCTCTCCTCGCTGTGGCGGCTGCTGGTTGTCACTCTGGACCGGACAAGCACTTCCGGCATGGCACCGTCGCCGCTTCCACGAAGCAGGCCACTCCAGTCAACACATCCGCGATTGAGGAATTGTTAAGGAGCCAGATAGCCACAGGCCATCTAGCCGAGTTGCGCTGGCCGGACTTCAGCGATTACCAGGCCCTGGTTACAAAGTTCTATGAGTCTGGATCGTATGAGACCGCATGGATGGAGGGCTCGGTTCCGACCGTGCAGGCATTGGAAGTTATCAAAGCTCTTCAGGCCAGCGAGTCAAAGGGTCTCGACCCGGAAGACTATGACGGATCGCGCTGGGCTGGACGCATAGCCGCACTGAACGCTTCGACCGCTGAAAACGTGAACAGTACCGTGGCTCAGTTCGATTTGGCCCTGACCGTTTGCACGATGCGCTATGTGTCCGATATTCACATCGGCAAGGTTAATCCGGCGCACTTCGATTTCGGCATCAACGTAGCTGAGAAGAAGTATGACCTGCCGCTCTTTCTATCGGAGAAATTGGTAGGCGCATCCGACGTTCAGGCAATATTGGACGCGGCCGAGCCACCATTCCTGGCTTATCAACGCACGAAAGTCGCGCTGCAGCAATACCTTCACCTTGCGAAAAGCCCCACCATCACGGCGCTCCCTCTGGTCGATAAGCCGCTCGCGGTTGGCGGCGCTTACTCCGCAATTCCCCAACTTGCAGCGCTCTTGCAACTGCTGGGGGACATGCCCGAAGGCGCACCGCCGGCAACTACCGTAATCGACGCGCAGCTTTCCAACGGACTTAAGAAATTCCAGAAACGTCACGGACTCACGCAGAGCGGCGTGTTAAATAAGGAAACGATCACGCAACTAAATGTGCCGATGAGTGCGCGCGTGCGTCAATTGCAGGACGCCCTGGAGCGCTACCGCTGGCTGTCTCCGGAATTCTCGCAACCGCCCATCGTCGTGAATATTCCGGAATTCCGCCTGAGGGCGTTCGACGCAAACCGCGCGGTCGCCTTACGGATGAATGTAGTGGTGGGAAATCTTTCAATCATCAGACGCCCATCTTTACAGACAACATGAAGTACCTCGTCTTTCGTCCTTACTGGAATGTTCCGCCCGGCATCCAGCGTTCCGAAATCGTGCCCTCCATTCAGCGCGACCGGATGTACCTCGCGAAGAAAAACTTCGAAGTGACCGATGCAACTGGAAACATCGTCTCCACCGGCGAAGTGAGCGACGAAGTTCTGCAAGGCCTGCGAAGCTTGAGGATTGATGGTTCGCGAAAGGCCCGGATCAAATAATTCGTTGGGCCTTGCCAAGTTCATCTTCCCCAACACTTACAACGTCTACCTGCATGGAACACCAGCGCAATCGCTCTTCGCGCAATCTCGCCGCGATTTCAGTCACGGATGTATCCGGCTGGAGAGCCCCGCGGATTTAGCTGCCTGGGTGCTTCGGGATAAGCCGGAATGGACGAAGGACAAGATTAAAGCTGCGATGGAAACGGGGCGCGACAATCAACAGATCAACATGACAAACCCGATTCCTGTGTTGATCCTGTATGTCACTGCGGTCGTCGAGGAAGACGGGGGCGTGTATTTCTTCAACGATATCTATGGACTCGATCAAAGTCTCGATGCGGTTCTCGCAAAGGGATATCCATTCCCCGGCTAAATGCGGACACTCATCGTAAATTTCGTCAGAGCAATCGATGATGAAGATTGATTCGTGCAGGAAGAAGTGGATTTACTCCGATTACCAGCGGCGTACCGGACCAACATCGACATGTATGAATGCAGAAGAAGAATAGAAGCCAACGCCGCCGCGATGAAGATTTAGCGCAGCATCGCGCAATTCCGTCGTGCTCACGCCGGGTACCCGAATATCGATTGCCTTGGCTTGCATATGCTGGCTATGGAGCGCCACACCGTGTGAGTGCGACCGTAGAAATTCATTGCTCCAGGGCGTACGGTAACCGCAAATGATATCGATCTCGCCATCAGACCTGCCCACGCTTGAAAGCAGATCATGCAAAAGATCGAACTCGCTCGGATCGTAGGACTTCACATCGCCGGTGCGGTGGTCGCGCAGGAAATAGTTCAGTTTATCCAAGGCTTCAGGTAAGTAGTTGTCGCCAATTCGATAGACGATATCGATCCGCTCTTGCGTATGCGTGTGGTACATGCGCAGACGATATTCGGGAGCACTCGCCACCGGCGCATTCGTAGCAGCAAACATTGCCCGCCCACAAACTAGCAGAGACAGGACAAAGATCGCTTGCAGTACGATTCGTTTCAACTGATTAACCTTTTTAGTTCTGGCTGGAAACCCGTCGACGGGTCGGTTCTTATTAGACGCCTTCGCAACCGAATTCGTCACCGCAGAGGCGCTCCTCACATTGGATCACTGTTTCTTTGCTAGTTCTGCAACGAAAAATTACGGGTAACTTCCGCCATCCTCCCCCATGAGAACGAGCACAGATGGTGCTGCTTCACAGGTTATAATCAGTATTCCCCCAGCGTCACAGGTAAACCGAAAATGAAGAAGATTTGGTCTGAGTACCGGAAATCTCTCGCAATCGTGTGCCTTCGTTCGTGCGCGGTCGTTGTGATCTCAGCTCTCTTGCCCTGCGTAAGCATGCACGCGCAGACGATCACGCAAATGCCCGTGCCGCCGGTCTTTGCGCCCTATTCGCATCCAGCCACTCCGCCGCCTGAGAATCCAAAGGTTGGGCTCGTACTTGAAGGTGGAGGCGCGCTTGGCCTCGCGCACATCGGCGTCCTGAAATGGTTTGAAGAACACCACATCCCCGTTTCCTACATTGCCGGCACCAGCATGGGCGGATTGGTCTCGGGTGTCTATGCCACCGGCCACAATCCCGCAGAGACTCTTGCGCTCATCAAGGGCATCAATTGGGACCAGGTGCTCCAGGGAGATACTCCCTTCCAGGATCTATCTTTCCGTCGCAAAGAAGATGCGATCGAGTTCCCCACCAGCCTTGAATTTGGATTGCGCAAAGGCGTCCACCTGCCAGAAGGCTTCAATTCCGGCCAGGAAGTTAATTTCATTCTCGATAAAGTGGCGCTTCCCTATTCCGAAATAAAAGACTTCAATCAGCTTCCGACACCCTTCGCCTGCGTTGCCACCAACATCGTCACCGGCACGCCTCATGTCTTTCGCGATGGCCCACTCTCCACCGCTCTGCGCTCTACCATGTCGCTGCCCGGCATCTTCGCCCCTGTTCGCGTCGGCGATGCTATCTATGCAGACGGTGCGTTGACCAACAATTTCCCCGTCAATGTCGCTTATGAGATGGGCGCAAATTATACGGTTGGCGTATTCCTGGCAACCCAGCCCATCGATCCGAAGCAGGACGTCTCGGTACTCGGCGTAGCCGGTCAATCCATCGGGCTGATGATTGCCAACAACGAAACAGAACACAAGAAGATGGCCAACATTCTTGTCAATGTCGACCTCTACAAGTTCACCTCGATGGACTACAACAAGGCGGACGAAATTGTTGCGCAGGGGTACGCAGCCGCTGAAGCTAATAAGGCAGACCTCATGAAGCTTGCCGTTGATGACCAGGCATGGGCCGCCTACATCAACAATCGTCAAGCTAAACGCGTGACCACCGTCGCCACTCCGCAGTTCGTTGAAGTACAGGGCACATCGAAACTGCTCGCAGCCCAGTTGGAAAAAAATCTCCAGGATAACGTCGGCCAACCCATCAACGTCGCGAAATTGCAGACCGACATTATCAAGATCGTCGGGGCAGGCCGTTACTCTTCGATCAGCTATCGCATGACCGAAAAGAATAATCAGAACGGATTGTTGATATCAACCGTCGAAAAATCCTATGCGCCGCCCGTCGTCAGGCCTCTCATCGTCATTAACGGCGCCCAGTACAACAACGTTCTCTTCAGCGCCGGCGCCCGCATCACTTTCATCGACTTTGGTTCGTATGGCGCGGAATTGCGCAACGACATCATCATCGGCTCCATCTACCAGGCATCCTCGGAGTATTACCGCCCCTTCACTCCTCAAACAAAGTGGTTCGTGGCACCCAAGGTCCTTTTCAATAGCAACACCTTCAACGTCTACAACGATGACAAGCTTCTCGCGGAATATCGTCAGCGCCAAATCGGAGGCGTGGCGGATATCGGTTACGCTATCAATTCAGCTTCCGAGCTCCGCATGGGCTACGAAACGTACTATGAACGATACACCGCTGAAATTGGATCGATTCCTGATTACCCCGTCATCTCTGGGCGAACTGGAAACACGCATCTGAGGTACCAGTTGGACGCCACTAACGATGCCATTCTTCCGTCAAAAGGCTTCTACACGCTATTCCGTGGAGAGTGGGTGGATTCCAATCCCGGTGCGGAGGAGCAATTCCCGCTCTCGCAAGTTGTTGCCCGCTATTTCAAGCCATTTAACTCCAAGTCCTCAGTTTTTGCAGGTGCCTCAGGGGGAACAACCTTCGGGCGGCGAGACACTGGAGTTCCATCTTTCTCGTTGGGCGGCACACAATTGCTGGCCGCCTACGGCCAAAACCAGTACCTGACGAATCAGTACTACGCCTTTCAGGGCGGCATAATCCACCAACTCTCAAAGCTGCCTCCACTGTTGGGCACTACCATCAACTTCATCGGTTACTACGAAATTGCCAAGCCCTTTTACATCACCACCAGCAATTCAGACAAACTGCCCATGGACGGTGTTGTCGGACTCGTCCTGAAGACGATCTTTGGACCAGTGGAAATCGCCGGTGCCATCGGCTCCAACGGCGGCAAATTCTTCTTTCAACTCTCCCGAGTTTTCTAACGCTGGACTTGCCAATTCATGGTTCCTACTCGTGTCGCATAGGATTACGCCGGACCTACGGCGCAATCCCATGCAACCCGCGATGAAGTCACTGAATCACTCCCCCGCCCAAATTCCTTTCGCTACAATCTTTCGTTCATCCGCCTCATTGCGAGGAGAAATTGCCATGCCCCTGATCACGCAACGTCGTGAAGGGCGTGCTGCCGCGTTCTTCCGGCAATCGCGCGCCATACTTTCAATCGCTCTCCTTGCCGCCACAACTTACAGCGCGTTCGCTCAAACGCCCGCCAAAGATCCGGCGAAGAGCGAAAGCAAAGCCGAGGAGAAACGAAGGAAGCAGAGATCAAGGAGGTCCTGATCCTGAAGAATGGCGACACACTGACGGGCCAGTTGATGAACTCAACGGGAACGGAAATCAAGTTCAAGACCGAACTCGCCGGTGAAGTTACGGTAGAGTGGCAAAACGTAAAAGAACTCAAGTCGAATCGCGAATTCGCCGTCGTCCCTAAAGATGTCAAGAACTCAAGAGTCAGCGCGATGATTCCCCAGGGAGCCATCAGGATCGCGGAGAAAGATGTAGTCGTCACCCCCACCGAACAAGAGAAAAAAGAGAAGCCTCCCGAAGTAGCCAAGGCCGAGACGCCTCACCCTGAGTTGGAAGTGACCCACCCCAAAGACATTCCCACTTCCGACATCGCCTATATCGTCGACGACTCAACCTATCAGAAAGAAATCCACCGGAAGATCCACTGGCATGACGGATGGGATGGGCACATCGATACGGGATCCACCACCATTCGCGCCACGCAGAACAGCTATCTGTTCATGATGAACACAGCGCTCAAACGCACCGTACCTACCGTGACCTGGCTCGATCCCAAACTGCGTACCACCGTCGACTTCACGTGGAGCGTTGGCCAGACCACCCAGCCGGGCGTCCCCACAACCAAGACCAACGTCTACCACGCCGATGTTGAGCGCGATGAATACTTCAGCCGTCGCGGCTACTACCTGCAGATGATGTCCTTCGATCATGACTTCTCCCAGGGCCTCATCCTGCAGCAAATCTATGGCGCCGGAGTCGGCATCACCGTCATCAAAACCGCGCACCGCGAATTCGATCTCACCGCCGATCTCCACTACGAGAAACAGAGATTCAATGCCACCGCCAACGTCTCCGAACTGAACCGCAATCTTTTCGGCTCCAACCTCTCTGAGGCCCTCACCCAAAAATGGGGCAAGATCAGCTTCGACGAGAAAGCACTTGCCGATATTGCATGGAACAACGCCAGCGCTTTCTCAGCATCCGCGACCGGCGGAGTCCATATGCCCATCTACAAGAAGCTAGGCTTCTCCATCAACATCCTTGATAACTTCCTCAACGATCCCCAGGTGACTTACAAGAAAAATTCGTTCCAGGTCTCAACAGGATTCGCATTCACCCTGCACTAGATGTCAGGCTACAATCTGTGAAATCTGTCCGGTACGAGGTTAGTCAATGGAGCGTCGTTCCTTCCTGAAGACCGCAGCGACGCTCTTGCCCGCTGCCGCACTCCCGCCCTTCTCACTCGGACAGGCTCCACCGCCTGCGTCAACGTCGGCGATTCACGTGGTTGAGGCTGGCCAGGACCGCTTCGGAGAGACGCACTCGCGCGGATACAGCACCATCCTTTTCAAAGTCGTGCCCAGCGAAACCGGCGGCAACTTGTTCGTCCTTGAACACGCTCATCTCGTAAAAGGCGGGCCGCCGCTCCACCTTCATCTCCACCAGGAGGAATTTTTCTACGTGATGGAGGGCGAGGTGCTCTTTCAGATTGGCGATGGCCGCAAATTGCTGCACGCCGGAGACTCCATCCTCGGTCCGCGCGGCATTCCTCACACCTTCTCGTCCGTTGGCGAAACTCCCGGTCGCATGCTCATCACGTTCGCCCCAGCCGGAAAAATGGAGGCATTTCTCCGCGCCACCGCCATTCCCAATCCCCCGAACCAAGACGCCGCATTCTTTCGAAACTACGAAATGGAACTCATCGGCCCGCCAATCTCCACCAGCTAGCACAGCAAGCAAGCTCCCGCAGAACTCAAAATGCGCGAGCAATCGGGCAAAGCGTCGCGTATGCTCCTGAATGCTTTGCTTTACTTTATGTAAATAATATTTGACATAAAGTCAGCTTTTTTATACATTGTGTCTTGAAAGTTCGGCACGGAGGCACACTCTTTATGTCATTCCGAGAAAAAACTGCCTGGATATCAATGCTTTCCATGGCCGGCATTTACTTCTTCTATTTCTGGTCGGTCATCCGCCACCACGAACACGGCGCGGTCCACGTCGGCGGATTGCTCGAAACCGTCATCGCTCTCGTCGTGGTTCAAACTGTGCTCACAATTGCAGTCGCCATCTTCTCGCCCAAAGAAGCGAACGCGCCGATGGATGAGAGGGAGAAACTTATCGAACTCAGGGCCACGCGGTTCGCCTATGCTGGTCTGGCAACGGGGATCGCAATGGCATGTTTCTTCGGAGCGTTCCATCCGCCAATCATCTTCAATACCAACTCCCTGCTGTTCATTCTCGTTACCGCCGAAATCATGCGTTCCGGCTGCCAGATCATCCAATACCGGCGGGGTGCCTGATGGGCGCGATCCGCAACGAAATACGACGCCTGCGCTTTGAACACGGCGAGATGACACAACAGGAGCTGGCCGACAAGATCAAAGTCACCCGCCAGACCGTGAACGCCATTGAACAGGGAAAATACTCGCCGTCATTGGAGGCCGCATTCCGAATCGCCGCCGTCTTCGGAGAACCTCTCGAAAGCGTCTTCCACTACTCCCAGGACTGAGTGAAACGGATCGCTGACCCGCCCCTTCGCTTCGCATGCAGAGCGCACAGTTAAGCTTTGTCATACGTACGAAATCGAAGCGAATGGGAGCGATCTGCATTCACATTCATCTCAAGGGCGCTCATCCATCTTCTCTACGTGATCCAGCTCACAATCGGCAGAATTACCACTGCCCATGAGTGAACATCCTTTCGCGCTCATGGACACACGCAGTCGTCCAAGGATTACGATTGATGAACAGAAGCCAGCAATTCAGCGCGTTTGCCAGTGTCGGCGGTTTGGTGTGCAACATGCTCTTACCTCATCAGGCACAGGCCTCAAGGAATGACGAGACGTAAGACCGTGCGCAGGAGGTCAGTCGTATGACTGGACTACTCCAGGATGTTCTCTATTCCGTTCGCCAGATACGCCGGGCCCCGGGATTTGCAGTCGCCGCCATCATAACCATCGCATTGGGAATCAGCGCGAACAGCACCATCTTCAGTTGGATCCAGTCCACGCTCCTCACTCCCATTCCCGCCGTCACCCATACCAGCGACTTTTTCAGCGTGGAACGCGGTGTGCCCAACGATAATCCCACCCCGCCGTATTCTTACCCGGACCTCAAAGATGTACAGCGAGAAAATCGCACTCTCGTCGGAATGCTCGGCTATCACGATGACTGGATGTCGATCACGGGCAACGGCAAGCCGCTACGCGTCTATGGTGCGCTCACGACTGCGAATTACTTCGATCTTCTGGATGTAAAGCTCGCCCTGGGACGCGGGTTCCTGCCTCAGGAAGAGCAGCCCGCAGGCGGCGCAAATGTGGTCGTGATCAGTTACGCGTTGTGGCAGAGCCATTTTGAAGGCGATCCCGCCGTCCTCGGCCGGGTCATCGAAATCAATCGGCATCCCTTCACCATCATTGGTGTGGCGCCGGAGAATTTCATCGGCTGCAAGACAGGACTTCGCGCCGATCTATGGACGCCGCTAACCAACGACGCAGCCATTTGGAACACCGACCGTTTGCTCAATCGCGGAGCGCAGTGGCTCAACGTGCTTGGCAAGCTTCGGCCCGGTATCACTCTCGCCGTGGCTCAGGATGAATTGAATCGCCTCTCCCAGCAACTCGCAACGGAGTATCCAGACGATCATCGTGGACCCAACAATCTGTCACTCTATCCTCTTTGGCGCTCGCCCTTCGGTGCCAACGTCTATCTCGCATCTACCCTTCCTCTGCTCCTCGGACTGGCCGGCCTCGTCCTCCTGCTCGCCTGCGCCAACGTTGCCACACTGCTGCTCGTTCGGTCGGTAAGCCGGAGAAGAGAGATCGCGATTCGGCTGGCAATGGGAGCGAGTCGCGCGCGCGTCATCCGCCAGCTGCTTCTGGAGAGCGTGCTGTTGTCCCTCGTCGGCGGGCTTCTCGCCACCATCATTACGATGTGGTCAGCAGGAACATTCGCCCACTTCATTCCCCCTACCGGCAGCCCCATCCTGCTCAATGGTCACGTGGACGCCACAGTTTTATTCGCAACTTTCGTGATCTCTGGATTGGCGGGCCTGCTCTTCGGCATCCTTCCCGCCTTGCGCATTTCGAATCTGGTGCCCATGGAAGTGCTGAAGCAGGAGGCAGGCAGCGTTTCCGCGGCGGCCAGCAAGGCGCGCCTCTCCAGCGACCCTGGTGGTCGCGCAAATTGCCATGTCGCTGGTCCTGCTGGTCTGCGCAGCGCTCTTTCTGCGCACGCTGCACAATACGCAAAACGCAGACCCAGGATTTACAACAAGCCATCTGCTGCTGTCTTCCTTCGATCTGGATTCGGCGGCGTATTCGCGAGAGCAGGTTTCCGCGTTTCAACAGAAACTCGTAACCCGCATCGAGGGAATTTCAGGAGTGGATTCTGTCGCTATTGCAGACTGGGTACCGCTCGCCCTTTCGCGTCACACCGTCGACGTTGTTCCGGAAGGCTATACGCCCTCGCCTCCATGAGTCGATGGAGACGCAACATGCAGCCGTAACGCCGAATTACTTTCAGACCATGCGCATCGCGTTGCTCAACGGCCGCAGCTTTCACCCAGAACGACGACGATCACTCGCAGCCAGTTGCCGTTATCGATCAGACGATGGCAAAACTCTATTGGCCGCACGAGAGCGCCCTGGGTCACGAACTGCTCATCCAGAACCGCCGCTGCATCATCGTGGGAGTCGTGCGCAACAGCCGCCACTACAGCATGAATGAGTCGCCCGATCCCATCGTCTACGTGTCGCTCTATCAGTTCCCCCAGCGGCAGACGTTCATTCACGTGCGCACTTCGGCTGATCCGCAATCCATGGCGTTGAGTGTGGAAACCGCAGTGCACGATCTTGGACCAGATGTCCCCGTCTTTGACGTCATGACCTTTGAAACCAGCATGCAACTCTCCAGCATCTTTGCCCGCGTAGGCGGAGTCTTTGTCGGCGGCTTCGGCCTCATCGCCCTTGTGCTTGCAGCCGTAGGAATCTATGGAGTAGTGGCGTATGCCACCCGTCAGCGATTGCATGAGATCGGTATCCGGATTGCGCTCGGAGCTTCGCGAAAACAAATACTGCAATTGGTGCTCGGCCAGGGACTGTGGCTCATCCTCGGCGGCCTCGCCCTCGGTCTGGCCGTCTCCTTCGCCGTCACCCGCCTGTTGCGTAATTCTCTGTACGGAATCTCCGCCACAGACTCGGTCACCTTGATCGGTGTTTCGTTACTGCTGGCCGCAGTGGGCCTGCTCGCGTGCTATCTGCCCGCACGCCGCGCCATGCGCATCGACCCCACAACCGCCCTACGATCGGAGTGACGTTTTGGCACTCACGCCAGCGGCGGGGTGCCCGTTAGGGTCAACGAAACTAGATAGCCCGATCCTTGGCGCTTGTGTGAAGGTAAGTGGCGACCACATCAGTCCGTTCGAGACACGATCTTTCGCTAACTTGCTAACTCGCTGCTCGCTGCCCTTACTTCTTGGGCGCTTGCGGGAATTTAGCCGCAGAGAAGATCTTGATAATGTCGTTCGCTATTCCGCCGGAAGCGATAGTGCCGTCAAAGGCCGTGACCTTGCCGGCTTTTAGCTAGCCGCTCTTTAACTAACCGCCTTGTAGCTAACCGGACTTTTAGCTGCCTCATTTCGGCAAAGGTGCCAGCACTACCGTCTTCCCCGTCTGCACGGACTCGCGTGCCGCATCGAGGATCTGCATCACCACGACATTGGTGTCGAGCCCGGTAAGACTGCCTTCCGGCTGCACTTGCCCGCGCAACACGCCCACCAGGTAATCCAGCGAATTGTCTTCAGGAGAAGTAAGCGGCGGGGCCTGCGAACGCGTCTCCTGCGCCTCTCCTGCATACCGCAGGCGCATGCCATCCGGCCCGACTGTAATCGCATATCCAGTCGCGCCGTATAGCTCCATATCCTTGCGGTCGAACGGCCAGTTCCACGACGCCATCAGGATCGCCTGCGCCTTGGGATAGCGAATAATCACCGTCGCCTCATCATCCACGTGCGGATACATCTCCGGCTTATCCGTCTGCGTTACCGCCGTGACGCTCAACGGAGACTCGCCCTTCATCAGCCACGTCATCAGGTCCGCGCCGTAGCAGCCGAAATCGAACAGTGCGCCCGCGCCATTCTGCTGCGGATCGGTGAGCCACTTACCAAACTCCTTGCTCACGCCGATTTCAATGGGACCCTTGTGTCCGTCATGCACCACCACGCGGCGAACATCCCCCAGCTTGCCCTGCTGGTAAATGTCGTGGGCCTGCCGATTGCTCGCGTACCAGGTCGTCTCGTAGTTCACCAGCACCTGGATCTTGTGTTCCCTCGCGACAGAGCGAATCGCCAGCGCATCCGCCAGCGTAGTCGCCAGCGGCTTCTCCACCATCACGTTCACGCCATATTTCGCTGCCGTTTCAATCACCGCCCGGTGATCCGCAATCGACGTGTAAACCAGGATCGCGTCCGGATGGGTCTTCTCCAGCATCGTCTCGAGTTGCGGGTAGAACAGATTCGAGGCCAGATGGAACCGGATGCTGTATCGCGAAACCAGCTCCGGATTCGATTCCACGATCCCGACCAGTTCCACATCCGAGTGTTTTGAGAGTTGCGGAAGAAATCCAGCGATATGGTCATGCACCAGCCCAACCACCGCCACCTTGATCGGCTTGCCTGCCGCAGGTGCATTTTGACCGAAAGCTGGCTGAACTGCCGTGAGCGTCAGGGCCATAAGGAAACACCCCCAGAAATTCGCCCCCCTGCCGGTCGCCGGAAAGCTAAAAAGTGACAAAATCCGCATTTTGTAACCCCAATCTAGGCTGTCAAATCGACGCGTTTTGACGCTCTAAATCGACCTGAAATGACAGCGTAAACTACTCTAAATGCAACACGCCGATTCGTCTCCCGGAATACGAAACGTGCAACACTCCGCAACCTCCCCTCAAGCGTAACCATTTGAAAAAACGAGAGATAATGGCACGCTCCCGAGAAAACGTTGCACAACCAGATACGTTTTGGCGTGCCAGCGGCTAGAACTGTGTTATTCTGTCTTTGCGCTCAGTGATTTGGTTGTGAGCCGTTCTTGCTGTGGAAAGCCAGACCGTCTGCGTTAACACCCCTCCCAAGCCCATTCAGCGTTCCCGCTTCGCAATTGTGCGCAGCGATGTCGTAGAGCCATAGGGCTTTATGCGGAGACGTTCGTACGGCAGATCCGTCCCTCGACAGTGAACCTTCGTGTCGATTGCTGAATTTAACTGCGGATACCCCATGCGTTTCTAAAGACCTTCTCACAGTGGACGAAGCCACTGCCTGGGATCGCACGATTCCCGTCCCTGCCCTTCCCCAAAGTTGGCAGAGTGGAACGGGACCAAGGAAAAATGACCGCATTTACTGATTTTCCAATTTCTGCCTCGCTACAGAAGAAAATTGCGATGGCCAAGTTTGTAACCCCCACCCCTGTGCAGGCTGCTGCGATTCCCCCCGCCCTTGAGGGCAAGGACGTACTGGCAACCGCACAGACCGGCACTGGCAAGACTCTCAGCTTCCTGATTCCAATCATCGAACGGCTGCAGAAGTCAGAGGTTAAGGGCGCAACAGCCCTTGTTCTGCTCCCCACGCGGGAACTCGCGATGCAGGTGGAGCAGGCTTACCTCAAGCTGGTTCAGGGTTCGAATTATCAAGCCGCGCTGGTTGTTGGCGGGCTGTCAGAAGGCAGCCAGTTGCAATCCATTCGCCGCGGCGCACGCATGATCGTCGCCACTCCCGGCCGCCTCGAGGACTTCCTCAAGCGTCGCCTGGTGGCATTAGACAAAATTGAGATCCTGGTTCTGGACGAAGTGGATCGCATGCTCGATATGGGCTTCCGCCCTGCAATTCGACGCATCGTTTCCGCGATTCCGGCCAAACGCCAGACTCTCTGCTACTCCGCCACGATGGAATCCCCCATTACGGAAGTCGTTGGCGAATATCTCACGAACCCGGTCCGCATTGAGATCGGGTCTGTCCTCAAGCCTTCAGAGAACGTAAAACTGCGTACCTTTGAAGTGTCGAACGAGCGCAAGATGCCATTACTCGAGCATTTGCTTCGTTCTGAGGAAGGAAGCTTTCTCGTCTTCGTTCGCACCAAGCACGGTGCCGAACGCGTGGCCAAAAAACTATGCCATGCCGGATGGGGAGCAACCAGCATTCACGGAGACCGCTCGCAGTCGCAGCGAATTGCTGCCTTGAAGAGCTTCTCCAATGGTAAACATCGTGTCCTGGTGGCGACTGACGTTGCTGCCCGCGGCATCGATGTTGCACACATCGCGCACGTCGTGAACTACGACATGCCAAAGATGGCGGAAGACTTCGTTCATCGTATCGGCCGTACCGGTCGCGCATCCTGCCAGGGTGTTGCTTCCACCTTTGCCGCTCCTGAAGAGCGCAACGACCTGAGAAAGATTGAGCGAGTTCTCCGTATCTCGATGGAACGCTATCGCGTGAAGGATGCAATGATCGCGTAACCGCGCGACAACCGTATACCTCCTGAGATCTAAGAGGCTCCCGCCTGCCAACCAGCAGCGGGAGCCTTTTTACGTCTTGCGAGAAAATTCTTTGTCTTTGTGATCCGAAATATGTTTCGTGACCTCATCGGATTGTGGGCTTGCTCCGGCGGAGGTAAGATCTTCCGCTGTCTACACTTTTGCCTTCATAGCCATCAATACAGCACCCGCATCTGCGTCTTCAAGACACGGCGTGACAGATACGGTAAACAAGTCAGACCATTCCGCGACCCACTGGAACAAGGCCTTGGGGTCGTCGCATTCAACAACCGCAAATCCAACTCCGCTCATCCCGTGCCAGCGACCGATGAGTTTGACGGACGGCAAAGGCATTCCCCCTCCTTGGAGGAAACGCGCGGACGCCTCGCGGTATGTCGAATAGGGCAAAGTCCAACTCGCTATATATTTCATAGAGATGATCTCCTTTTCAGTATGTTTCCAGGGATTTAGAGCGGCGCAACTATAGCAAAAACAGAACGTTCCAAGCAATGAAGTGCATGAGTAGACGGGCGGGATCTACGCCGTTGGCATTTCCAGATGAGACAGTAGCGCCGGCGCACAGTCGCTACCGCCAGCAAGAGAAATGAATTGAGAAGAAGCGTTCAACGTACCCGATGGACGTTTCGCTTCGGAGAAATCTTCGATTAAAAGGATCAAGCCAGCGCTGTCACACCACAGCGTTTCAGGAATTGCACCGTGCTCTCGAAGTCGTCGGGCTGGTTGGTCGCGTCATCTGGATTACCTTTAGGAACAAAGATGATAATTCCTTGCCTCGCGCGAGTTAGCAAAACTCGATACGCGTTCTTGCGGTAGGTCCTCTTGTCACTATTTTTGATACTGCTCCATTTGCTTTGGCTGCCGTGGCGCAAAGTCCTGAGTTGCCAACCCAGCCCTTCATCCCAAACGAAGTCACCTCCCCAGCAGATGCCAATCCAATCCAGTTCTAGACCTTGTATCTCGAATTCCGTTGCGAACACCTCACATCGATAGCTTGAGCGGACATCTGTCTCTTCCGCTAGGTACCAGTGCTCCCAAGGATATTCCGCATGAAAGGTGGCACTCGGCTCTAGCCCTACTGCACGAAGACGCGCAGCCCCTGAAGAACCCACCAAACCATACCGATTTGCTCCAATTCCTTGCTCTCGTAACTTCGAACGAGTTTCTTCGATGTCCCGAGAAAGGAAGATCGGAAACCGCTCGGTAATTCGTATCGATGCTGCCTCTTCAGCTTTGCCATCCAAAACATGATTCACCCAAGTGGCCAATTGATCGGCTCGCAAACTGCGATTTGAAGTTCGGAGGTGCAGGGTCGAATTTGTCTGAACAATCCTCCCTGTTGCTGGATCTTCGAATAATCGATGCCCTGCAGTAGAAGCACCACCTTCCAATACGTCGGGGGACGCATAGATCACCCAATCCTTTGCGCTGCCGATCAATGCGCGCCCCCATTCCTCCAGCCCAGCCTCGCCATCATTGATTTCTTGCCCACCGCCCACGAGAGCGACGACCACCGCCCAATCTTGGTGGCGTTCCATAATTCTGAGCAGCATTTCCGGCTCTGAGTAATCCCGCTTGAACTTCCTCATGTTCTGAGTCCGGTTCCAGGCACGTTGCGCCTCATCGAAAATGATGGCGTGATTAAATGGCGATCCTAGATTGTCTTGTGTGTGATACCTGGCAAAGACGTGAACATTCTCTATCAGAGTCTTAGCCTCTAGGCGCGCGTGGGTAGCGCTCGCTCCACTCCGCATGCTCTCCTGCGTAAAAAGATGTTGCAATACTTGCACCAGTGGGCCATTGCCGCTCATGAAGTGAATCGCACTAGCCTTGTTTTCATCGGAATGAGCAAGGCTTAGGCCTACTAGCGTCTTTCCTGAACCCGGGACGCCTGTCAAGAAACAAATTGCGTGATGACGCTCAGTGCGAGCTCGGTCGACGAAGCCTTGAACAGTTTGCCCTACCATACCGATTTCGTGCTCGGACGCTTCTGAGTGCGCAATCTCGCGGATGGATAACCCACTTTTAAGAGCCAATGCGGCTTCAATGATGCTCGGCACTGGGAAATAAGGGCTCTCATCCCAAAACTTTGCCGGAATCTGGCCGGCAGAAGTCTTCCCTACCTCAATCAGCACGCTCGCCAAAGCATCCCAGGAACTTCGTTGGACAGGAGCAACCCAATATCTGGGCAATTGTGGGAACAACTCCCGCTGATTTAGTTCATCCATGTCAGCATCGATAGTCTCGGACGACACTATGACTGGCACAATCCGTCGATTTGTCGAAGCCTTGTGAAAGTAATAGAGAAGGAGGGCATACTCTTCAACCTGTCGCTTCGCTGACGATGCTACGTGCATCGTCTTTGCCTCTAAAACAACAATCACATCGCGGACCAACAATACGATATCTATCCGCATTTCCTTACGCGGAATCGAGAATTCCAAAAGGAGTTCCCACGACCTCGCAGAATCCAACGTGACGACGCATTGTTCCAATGTTCCCCGAAAAGAACGGATGTCAGACTCCCATGTAAGTGTTTGGTCTGAATACTGACTTGTATAACCTCGATTCGCATAGGCGACTGATAAACGGGCGAGAACGTATTCGTCGTTCTGCGCAAGGAACTCCCCGACGCTAGCTCTATAAAAACAGGACATATAAGTGAGTTATGTAACTGCCGCCCAGGGTATCACCAACGATTAATGTCAGGACCGCCCCTTCATTAGCCATGCGGCCCTTTGACAATCTGTCTTCGACAAATACCTGAGGACATTTGACTTACATGCCGAGTTAAGAGGATCATCGTTTTCTACATCGGGTACGCTGCCGGAAACCTCTTCAACGACAACAAAGGTTGCATCGGGATACTTTCCCACTCATCGAATTCGGTAGGACGGCCTATCTTTTCCTCGATTCCCGGAGGACTACATGTCCACGATGATTCCGCGCCCCATGGGCGACCCCGGAGTAATTACCGCTTCCTCGATTAACAATTCGTGCGACTTCGTTCAGACCCTGATGAAGTTGCAGCGAGCCGCGCAGTTGATCACTTCTTCACTCGATCTGGATGCTCTGCTCGAAAGAGTTGTGACCGATATTGCGGCGTCGATTGGCTGCGTTGAGGTCAGTGTCTGGCTGCGCGATCCCGATTCAAACGAAATGGTGCTTCATGGTGTGCGCGGTTGCACGCTGCACAAGAAAGGCTCGCGGTTGCAGATAGGGCGTCAAGGAATGGTGGGTCACGTTGCGGCGAGCGGAGCCATGCACTACGCAGGGGATGTGCGAATGGATCCTTACTACATCTCCTGTGAACAGAACACGCTTTCTGAAGTTACGTTGCCGCTCAAAATCGGCGGCGAAGTAATTGGCGTGCTTTCCGTTGACCATCCGGAACTCCATGCTTTCTCGGATGAGCAACTACAGGTTTTTCAAGCTCTCGCGAGCCATATCGCAGTCGCAATTGAGAACACTCGGCTGTTTCGACGTGAACGTGCGGTGCGAGAACGCATGGAGCTTGAAGCGAACGATGCGCGCGCCATTCAGAGGGCGCTGCTTCACAAGCCAACTCCGCTGGTGCCGGGATTCACCTTTGAGACCGCGTGGCATCCGGCCGGAGCGGTGGGCGGCGACTGGTACGACTTCATCGACCTCGGCAACAATCGATACGGAATTGTTTTGGCGGACGTCTCCGGCAAGGGCATGCCGGCAGCACTGTTGATGTCGGCGACTCGCGCCATTCTGCGGTCGCTGGTAAAGGTGGATCCGTCGCCAGGAAAGACCTTGTCGGCGTTAAGCCAGACGCTGGCCGAAGATTTTCCCATCGGCAAATTTGTCACCATGATTTATGCCGTTCTTGATGCGACTTCTCGCGAAGTCACGATCGCGAGCGCGGGACATCTGCGGCCGATGCTGATTAATGGAGACTGCTCCTTTCTGGATGTGGAGACGGGATTGCCGCTTGGCCTGGGAGCTTCGGTATATCCCGAGCACACTTTGAAACTCAAGCCCGGCAATCAACTTTTGCTCTACACCGATGGCATAACCGAAGCGATGAATCTGCAGGATGAGGAATATGGGGCGGTTCGTTTGTCAGAACATTTCGCGATGCCGGATGCATGTGTGGAAGGGTTGATCGAAGAAGTGCAGAGATTTTCTCACGGCTCCACTCGCACCGACGATGCGACGGTGGTGTTGATTCGCAGCAGAGAGACGCAATGATTTGTGAAGTGCCGAAACGATGCGGCGTCTTTGTTCTACGGCGTGGCTTTTCATTATAGAAAACGCATGGTAGTCTCCAGAATATTTTGGAGCACGACCATGAGGTGTAGCGTATGAGAAGTGGTGCCGCGCCGCAGACCATTGATGAGTATCTTTCGAACGTTCCCGAACCGCATAAGAGCACGCTGGAAAAGATTCGAGCGGTAGTCCGTTCAGCTGCGCCCAAGGAAGCAACGGAAGCGATCAGCTACGGCATGCCCGCATTCAAATACAAAGGCGCACTGGTTGGCTTTGCCGCATTCAATAAACATTGCAGCTTTTTTCCGATGAACTCGGCACTGGTAGTAGAGTTCAAGGACGAACTTAAGAACTACAAGACATCCAAAGGAACCATCCAATTCCCAGCCGATAAGCCGCTCCCAGCAACGCTGGTCAAAAAGATGGTGAAGGCCAGGGTTGCAGATAACGATGCCAAGGAAAAGAAGAAGAAAGGGTAGAGTGCAGCTAATCCTATGACTACCGCGACGCACCCTTATGCAGAAATTCTCGGCGAGCGCGATCCGCTGGAAGTACTGATGGAAACGCAACGGACCATCCCCGTCCTCGCGCAGTCGCTCGGCACCGATGGACTTAAGCGAAGCTACGCTCCGGGTAAATGGACGGCGGCAGAAGTGCTGGCTCACCTTGCCGATTGTGAGATCGCCTTCGGTTTTCGAGTGCGCCAGATTCTTGCGGAGCCATGTGCTTCCTATCCAACCCTTCGATGAGAGCGGGTGGGCTCGACACTACGGCGAGATGGATGGCATTGCCGCTGCACAGACGTTTGAATCCCTGCGCGGATGGAACCTTGCTCTCTTTACGAAGTTGAGTGAAGAAGAGTTGAGCCGCGAGGCCAGGCATCCCGAGCGAGGTCCGCAGAGCGCGGACACTGCGATCCGCGTAATGGCCGGACATACACTGCACCACATCGCACAACTTGAGAAGATTGTCGCTGGGTGATAAGGAATCTCAGGCTCGCGCAAGGATCATTCTGAGTTGCTCATCTGCACGCTGTTGGACTTTGGCTCGCGGATCTTCTCGCGAAGATACTGGAAAACGAGCCACGCGATATAGCCGTTGCCCCAAAACATCATCAGCCCTTTTGCATTCAAGTGTCTGTGAGTTAGGCCAGCAAAGGCGATAAGAATCGTCCACCCTCCGAAAACGAAGAGCGCAAACGAAAGCCCAACGATCCAAAGGATTCGGGTCACGATCAGTAGTATAACCACCCGTTAATCAACCTGTACGGTTTCGACGCCGGAACGCAAGAGATCCTCCGCGAGCTTCTGAGGGAAGACGTGCGGGCATGTCGGCCCTCTCCTACTTCATGGTTAAGCTTCCGGGCAGCCTTGTCGATGAAGGTTATGAGGGCCTTTGCTCGAGAGGAAATTTCATGGAGAAATCACGCCACTTTTGGGAACTCAGCCGACGAGATTTCATCAAGACCGTCAGCGCTGGTCTGGGTGCTTTGCGGGTTGTTGGAGGGGGTATCGGCACTTTGGAACTTATCGGCTGCGCAGGCTCCGGAACTGTAGCCTGGCCGATAGCGCGTCCCGTCTACACGACGGCGCAGCAGCAGGTTCTTCCGGCGGCGGTGCCCGCGACTGCGGCTCCAATCTGCCCCGACAACGTAGTTGCGTATGCCACGCAAGGGTATAGTGCGTGGAGCGTGGGTGGACCGCTGCGACACGTTCTTCGCAAGGATTTGGCGCCGGCTTACGCGGGAGCTCCTAACCTCGCCCGGCTGCTTGTCTTCTACTCAATGTCGGACATTCACATCGCCGACAAAGAATCGCCGGCTCAGCCCATCTATGTTGGAGTGAACGCGGGCTACGGCTCGGGGATGTCCTCGGCCTATTCGCCAATCCTTTTGTCTACGCCGCAGGTACTCGATGCTGCCGTGCAGACGATCAACGCCTCCATGCGGTAACTCCGTTCGACTTCGGCCTCTCTCTGGGCGATGCCGCAACAACTCGCAATATAACGAAGTGCGCTGGTTCATTGACACCATCGACGGGCAAATGATCACGCCCAGTTCGGGCGCCCACGTCGGTGCCGCGACGATCGATTACCAGAGGCCCTTTTACGCCGTCGGCATCAATCCTGAGATCCCGTGGTACCAGGTCGTAGGCAATCACGACCAGTTCTGGATGGGCTCGTGCCTGGAGAACGCGAAGACGCGCGACGCACATATAGCAGGCACAATCATTGACATGGGAGACAATCCCGCATCTCCCGATTCGGTGGATGATACCGGCTACTACATGGGCGTGGTATATGGCCTAACACCCTACGGCGATATCTACGGCGCCGGCCCGGAAGCCGAATTTCGGAACCCTCCCGCGGTTGTTGCGGATGTGAATCGCCACACGCTGGCCACCGACAAATCAAGCACGCGGGGCTGGATGCAGGAATTCTTCCACACGAAGTCGATGCCGGTCGGCCACGGTTTCACGCAGTCGAATCTCGACAAGGATTTTGCCTGCTACTGTTTTGTGCCGAAGTCGGATATACCGATTAAGTTCATCGTGCTGGACGACACAGTGAAAGGGCCAGACCAGCCGGACTATGCCGCAGGCGCGCTCGATGATGCTCGCTACCAATGGCTGGTCGGCGAACTGCAAGCGGGACAGGCGGCCAACCAGCTTATGGTCATTGCTGCACATGTGCCCATCAAGCCGCAAACCTCACTGACCGACACGACTCCTTATCCGATTTGGCCGGGCCCGAAATACACCGACAACTATGTGCTCAGCACGCTGCACCAGTATCCCAATCTCATCCTTTGGATGGCGGGGCACCGGCACGTCAATGTCGTAACCCCACAACCTGATCCCAACGGTGATCCCACCCTCGGCTTTTGGGAAGTGGAAACCTGCTCGTTGCGCGACTTCCCGCAGCAGTTTCGCACTTTCGACCTTCGCCGCAACCAAGACAACACAGTTTCGATCATTATCACTAACGTCGATCCTGCTGTGCAGGCCGGCTCGCCCGCCTATAAGTCGCGTGGCTATGCCATTGGCGCGGCGCGTGTCTATGCCACCTATCCACCCAACGACACTGCGTCGCAATCCTACAACGCCGAGCTGGTGGCGCAATTAACGCCGGTGATGCAGGCGATCATTTCGCAGGCCGGAACGGTACTGAAATAAGCTCCTCGGAGGAATCGCTTGTCGCCGTGAAGCTGGCCATATGGTCTGTCCTCACCGTTTTGCATCGTTCTTGAGGGGATTTCCGTCAGGCGTGGGCTCGAACTTCGCATGATCCACTACGCCGCTGCCTTCGAGGACCGCGTAAAACTTGTCGGCGGCGAGGTCCTTGATTGTCTCGACCTTGCCTGAGGGCCAGCGGATTTCAACGCTATCGACCTTCGTTGCTTGCGCCAGTCCAAAGTGAACGCGTAGATCGTGCTGCGAAATGTAGCTGCCGCCGCTGTGAATCTCTTCTGTCTGCGTGACGCCACCCGCAACAATTTTCAGTCTGGCTCCGATCGCCAACCGATTGCTCTTGGTGCCGCTCAATTCGAAGCTGACCCAGTGTGTGTTCGGGACGCCTTGATTACGCAGCACTACAGGCGCGCCGTCAATGTCGCTGAAAATCGCATCGATGTTTCCATCGTTGAATAAATCGCCCGTTACTACGCTACGCCAGGCGCCCAAGCGAGAAATCGCCGAACCCGTTAGCGCGCTTGCATCGCAGAAAGTTCCGTTCTTCTCGTTTAGAAATACATTGTTGGGTTCAAGGTATTTCGCGCCTGTCGGCAGGGGGTCAACCTGCGGATAGACGTGCCCGTTGGCTTCAACAACATCGAGCCATCCGTCGTTATCAAGATCGGCAAAAGCATTGCCCCAGCCCACCCATGGCAATAAAGATACCGAGAGCCCCGCCTCGCGAGTTACGTCCTTGAAATCCCAATCGCCGTTGTTGCGATAGAGCACCTTGTACTCGTTTTCATAGGTGGTCGAGAAAATAGAAGGGAGGCCGGTATGGTTGTAGTCGCCGATGGCAACGCCCATGTTCGCCTGCTCCGATCCATCTGCATTTACGGCAATGTCCGGACTCCAGATCCGATCTCAGTGAATTTGCCGTTGCCCTCGTTGCGATAAAGAAAATTCGGCGTGGAATCATTGGCCACGAAGATGCTCTGACGTCCCGAGTTGTTGAAGTCTGACCACGCGACCGTAAGGCCATAATAGCCACCAGGATCGTCCACACCCGCCTGCTTGGATACGTCGCTAAAAGTACCGTCTCCATTGTTGTGGTAGAGCGCATCGCCGGCGCCCTTTAATCCACGTGGCCCGCACTGCGTTTCAACCCCGCGATATTTGCATGTTGGTGCGAACTGCCAAACACTGGCGGATTATGGAAGTCGAGATCCACGTAATTTGAGACCATCAGGTCAAGAAATCCATCGCCATCGTAATCACCAAAGGATGAGCCCATAGACCAGCGGCCGTCGCTGACTCCGGCCTTCTTCGCCACATCGGTGAAAGTGCCATCGCCATTGTTACGGTAGAGAACATTACCGCCGTGGCAGGTAATGTACATGTCGGGCCAGCCATCGTTGTTGTAATCGCCGACCGATCCGCCCATTGCGAAGCAAGGGGATGCGACTCCAGCCTTATCTGTAACGTCAGTAAATGTACCGTCATGATTATTGCGGTAGAGTGCGGACCTGGCCGTCTTTCCGGAGTTGGCCTGGGCCACAGTGGGAGCGTTGGTGAAGTAGACGTCCAACCAGCCGTCGCGGTCGTAGTCCACCAAAAGGATGCCTCCCGTCATCGACTCAATGATGATTTTCTTCGTCGGGTCGGAGGTGTGTTTAAAGCGAATGCCGGATTTTTCGGTGACGTCTACCAACTGCGGAACGGGCCGCGAAGAACATGCGTGCGCCACTCCAGTTGCATTCGGAGCGTTCTGACTGAAGATAGGCTGTACCATTAGGAGCGCAATGACCAAGGCCTCGGTCGTGCGCAGATTTCGCTTCCGCTGCATTTCTCTCCTGATTCGTGTGGCTCTTGAGAGATTGTACTGAAGTGGTTATACGAATGACGTTGCGGTTAACGGATTAGGTGTGGACGTTTACGTATTCAAAAGGAAAGAATCAGATTATGGTCCCCCGAAAGGAATCCAAGTACCTCCCGCCAAAGCCCATCAGCCTGAAGACGCTGGGGGACTTCCTCGATCTTTCCCCGGCGACGATCTCGCTAGTGCTGAACAATGCGCCGGGGGTGCGTTCGATTCCGCAGAAGACCCGCGACCGGGTTATTGAGGCAGCGAAGAAGTTCGACTATCGCCCCAGCTTTTCCGCCCGCTCACTGCGCAGCCGCCAGACATTCTCGATTGGCCTGCTGGTTCCGGAGCTGAGTGACGGATATTGCATGCTGGTGATGAACGGCGTGGAAGAAGTTCTTCTGGAGGAGGGCTATTTCTATCTGACGGCCAGCCACCGGCGCAAGGCCGACCTTGTTGAGGAATACACCGGACTCCTTATGGAGCGGTCGGTGGAAGGATTTATAGCGATCGATACCGTGCTGACCCGTCCGCTTTCGCTGCCTGTGGTTGCCGTGGCTGGGCACCAGAAGATTGAGGGTGTAACGAACGTTGTCCTGGACCACGCGCGGGCTGCCGACCTGGCATTGCGACATTTGCATCAGCTCGGACACAGGAATATCGCTTTCATGCGAGGACAGACGTTTAGTTCCGACTCGGAGGATCGCTGGAAACACCTTATGACTGTGGCGCGAACTCTTGACATACCTGTGAAGCCTGAACTGACTGTGCGATTGCAGGTAAATGAGGCATCGCCGGAACTTGGTTACCCCCCCAGTGAGGAGTTGCTGGCGAAAGGCGGCGCCTTTACAGCCCTGGTGTGCTTCAATGATTTCGCGGCCATCGGCGCCATTCGAGCCTTCCGCGATCACGGCGTGCGTGTTCCGGAGGATGTTTCGGTCATCGGATTCGATGATATTCAAGGGGCGGCGTACCACAACCCCAGCCTCACAACAATCCGGCAGCCTCTGCGGACCATGGGATCCATTGCAGCACGCATTTTGCTGGAAAGAATTCGCGGGCAAAAGGATTCACTCCCGCCTCTGAGCGTTCGGCCTGAACTGGTCATCCGCGAATCCACCGCACCTCCGAATCCGAAACCGTGGATGAAGCACAAGTAACGCGGCAGAATATTCCCACCCCGACTCCGGGCGCGTCGAGGCGACTCTAGAAGAAAACTGACAGGCACACGCACGTTCCGTGTACCCTTAGCTCATCCTGCTTTCATTTTTGGGTGCCTGAAGGAGGCAATTTCCCATGTTTTCTTGGAAATCGAATCGAGTTCGTTTGCATGTTCCACTGGTCGTTTTGGGCGTCCTCGCAGTTTTTGCTGGCTCAAGCGGGATCGTCCCAACACGCGCCGCGGATTCTGGCACAGAGACAGTTCTGCATGCCGCGGATGCGGCAAAATCGCTTCCTGCCTCGGTTTTTTATCGTGGCCAGACGGCTCCCGTTCAGAGTCGCAATTCCGGCGGTGTGCATTACGCCGACGGCATGCTGGTGCTGGTGACCAACGTCGATAATTCCGGATATTCGAGCGGCGTTCAGCAGAAATTTCAGTCTTATCTGCTCACAGAAGTGCCACTCGACATCGATGGAAAGCATCTTCCGGCGGGAGCATATGGGCTGGGCGTCGTGTCCGGAGAGATATTTGTCACAGACATCGGAGCACATGATGTGATGAAGACGAAGGCGGGGAACGATGCCGCTCTCAAGCGTCCGACACCGCTGCAGGTTGTTGCAGACAAAGACGCAAATCACTACCGGATCTATTTCGGCCGCGATTATTTTGTTTTCTCTCGCGCGAAATAGTCGTCACTGAGTGGGCGAGTGCAGTTCCGTGGCTCGCCTGCCACCCCGTTTCGGCACGGCCTCTATGGGATAGGGGAACGTACTTCCACCAAACCCTCATCCGCGAGTTCCGTGAAAAGAACCAATAAATCCCGCTCGATGATAGACGGCTCCGCGTCGTACTCGGCGGCCAGCTCAGCTGTCAGGTCCGATACGCGGACGGGATCTGCGATTCGCTTCCAGATTTCGCTGCCGGTCACACCCAGCCCATAACATTTGCTACGCTCAAGGCTCATCAGAACTGTTTCGCCAGCGACATCGGCGGAGACAGGAGCGTGGCTGCGTGTAACGATGGAATCGGCTGATATGACGACTGGCATGTAGACCCGGAGGTATTCTGAAGTGGATCGAAGCTTCGTGATCCCGTGCATCCTATGCTAGCAAATCGTGTCGAGCCCGGCATCAATCCGTCCCCCATGTCGGAGTCCGGAATTTTCGCCGTGCGTGGTAATGCGCACGATCGTGAGTTTCAGTTGCTCACGAGATCTGCTTTGTGGCCTCGTTGGCCCGAGGACAGAGAATTAGTCCGCGTTCTTGCCCAAGAGAATATCGACTGGAATGTTTTCCTCGAAATGGTGGAACTGCACCGTCTGACGCCGATCGTCTTTCACAACCTGACGGAGTATGCGAAGGACGTCGTACCCTCGGCAATTCTGCTGCGCCTTGAAAAAGAGACCGCCCTCAAGGGTTTAGCCGCGTTGCAGAATTTAAGCGAAATCCTTCGCCTGCAAAAGCTGTTTTTGAAAGCGGCGATCGATCTGAGAATCCTAAAGGGTATCCCGCTTGCGATAGTCGCCTATGGCAACCCTGGTTTACGGGAATCTGGAGATATCGATCTCCTAATAAAGGAACGAGACATTTCTGCGGCGCACGATTTACTCAGTCGCGAAGGCTACGTTCGTGAGGAGCCGAGCGGAGAGCTGACCCCGCGCCGCTTTTCGTACTACATCGGCCATTGGAAAGATTTCGTCTATTACCATCCTGTCACCGGGCACGCCGTTGAACTTCACTGGCGGCTGACTCGCAATCGCGCCATGCCGGGAGCACTGCCAGCGGATCCGACTTCGTCTTCATGGGTAAGCTCCGGAGCGGCCAGCATCCACTGCCTGAGCTTTGATGATCTTTTTCTCTACTTGTGCGTGCATGGCGCATTGGATGGATGGATGCGTCTCAAATCCTTGGCGGACATCGTGACTATTTGCCGAGATATGCCTGCCACTGAGTTGGAACGGCTTCTGGTTCTGGCGAGTCGGACGGGGGTGCTCCCTGAAGTATCCGCGGCCCTTCTTTTGGCGAACCACGTGTTCGGCGGGAATATCGTTAGCCCGGGAATGCTGCCAGCAAGCCATGGCACCGTGAGGCACATTCTGAAATTCTCATGGTTCGCGATATCGTCAAGCGACTATCAACTTCGGCGCGAAGAAATCACGGGACTCCAATGGGTTCGATTTGAGCTAGGTTTGAGAACGGGACTCTATTACCGGTGGCAAGTGCTGCAAAGGGTCTTTTTCCGTACCCGCGTATGGTCAACCTTCAACCTTCCCGATTCTCTATTCCTGCTTTATCCCCTTCTAAGCCCATTCGAATGGCTTCTCTTTCACAGCTTTGGGATGAAAGCGAAAAGAGAAGCTGATTTGGAATAGCCGGGGCAGTATGACAACGGCACCTGCGAGGCTTTGACGTTGCAACTCGCGCATTTGCGGCGATAGTCTCAAGCGTACTGTAATTTCAATACTGCAGGAAAAACACTTGGGGCCCCTCAATGCATCCACTTACAAGGCGTATGGACTTGGACGGAAAGAGGAACACGGTGAGCCGAACATGGAACGGAGTCCTGACCGGTGAGCCACTGCTCCTGATCGCGGTGATTTTAGGGACTCTGTACTTCGCGCAGGCTCTTCTGATTCCACTTGCCCTGGCCCTGACCCTGAATTTCCTTCTCGCTCCCGCAGTACTCCTGCTTGAGAGAGCACACATTCCGCGCACTCCCGCCGTCGGCATCGTGGTCATCGTGGCCTTCTGCCTGATCGCAGGTGTGGGATGGGTAGTGACAAGCCAGCTTCTCGGTGTGGCAATCAAACTTCCGAACTACCGCACCAATATTCGCGACAAGATAATCGCGGCTCATAAGCCTACGGAAGGATCGTTGGGCCAAGCCGTCAAGATGATCGAAGACATCGGCGAGGAAGCGATCGCCGGCACTTCCAGCGCTGCAGCAACGCAAGCATCGGACACAACACCTCATCCGGAAGCTGTTAAGCCAACGCAGGTCCAGGTCGTAGAACCAGTAGGAAACCAGTTCGTTGCTATCCGATCGCTGGTCCTCCACTTATTGAAGTTCGTTGGAACGGGAATTATCGTTCTCGTCTTTACGATCTATATGCTCGAAAAGCGAGAAGACCTGCGTAACCGGCTCCTTCTTCTCGCAGGAATGAGCCACATCAGTTTGATGAGTCGCGCCCTTGAGGATGCTGCCACTCGAATAAGTCAATATCTGGTTTTGCAGTTTGCAGTGAATGCAGCTTATGGAATCTGTTTTGGTGGTGCACTGTATCTGATTAATATCCCCAACGCCACACTCTGGGGAGTTATTGCCGGCTTATTGCGCGTAGTGCCCTATGTTGGAACAGCGGTGGGTTGTCTTCTTCCACTCATCTTCTCGTTCGCCGTTTTCCCTACGTGGTGGCCTCCGCTCATGGTCCTGACAATCTTTGTATTGTTAGAACTTATAACTGCCAACTTCCTTGAACCCTGGCTCTACGGCTCGCGCACGGGCATCTCTTCGCTGGCACTCCTGGCCACAGCTATTTTCTGGACCGTATTTTGGGGATGGCCCGGACTCGTTCTTTCTACTCCGCTGACCGTCTGCCTTATCGTGATGGGAAGGTACGTACCGCAGTTATCGTTTCTCCACATATTGCTGGGTGACGAAGCCGAATTGGCCCCGGAAGCGCGGTTCTATGAGCGGCTACTTGCCATGGATCAAGCAGAAGCTCGTGGCATCGCGGACCGGTTTCTGGCCGGGCACAAACTGCTCGAGCTTTACGACACTATTCTGATTCCGGCACTTACCCTGGCAGAAGAAGATCGGCACAAGGGATCTCTCGACGAATCGAAGAGTAATTTCCTGTTTCTTAGTGCATCCGAGCTGGTAGCTGAGTTGAGCGAGTATAACGAGAAATCAGCTACGGGAGATTCCGTTTCAGTCGAAGGTGCGGACGACCGGTGCGCCGTGATCTGCATACCGGCCGCCGCCAATGATCAAGCGGACGAGCTGACCGCGATGATGCTGGCACAATTGCTGGAGAGAAACTCACATCACACACTGCTGTTATCCCCGACTTCGGTTACCGCTGAAGTGCTTTCAAAGTTGGCGGAGGAGCAACGAACGGTCATCTGTATTTCTGCGCTTCCACCATTTGCCTTCACTGCTACGCGAACTCTGTGCCAACAGCTTCGGCACTATCTCCCCCACAATCGCATTGTGATTGGAATGTGGAATAGCGAAGAGAGCGGACGAAAGACGGTAGAGCAATTTGGCGCCGGACGCCCGGACGCAGTACTCAACAGTCTCGCCGAGGTGCTTTTGAAAGTTGAAGAGTGGGAAACAGGTCATGCCCTTCCATCGGCCGCACAGACCTTTCTAAAACGCGAAAGAAAGGAAGATGCGCCGACGAATGGCTCTGTGTACCCTGATATGCCTTTGAGTCCAGATCCGAACCTGGTTACAGATTCCGAGTAGAAAGCGACTGCTTGAGCGAAAGAAGTCCCTCCCATGGATCTCGCTTGAGCCTGGACTTCCATTCGGCAAAGTCGATAACTCGAAAACGCGGAGCGGATTTCTCGTTCAACTCAGACCACGCAAGCGGCATTGAAACAGGCATGCCACTTCTCGCGCGCGGAGAGTACGGAGCTACTGCAGTCGCACCGCGCTCATTCCTTAAGTAGTCAAGATAGATCTTGTCCTTCCGCGCAGCCTTTGTCATCTTTGTGAGATACGCCGCAGGATTTTCTTTCTCCATGTTCAGGACAAAGGAATGCGCAAAACCCTTGAGTGCTGCCCAATCCAATTTTGGTTCGAGCGGCGCTACGACGTGGATGCCTTTCCCGCCGGTTACTTTCACAAAGCTCTGAAGACCAAGCTTCTTCAGCCGCGCTTTCACTTCGAGAGCTGCTTCGGCCAAGGTGGGCCATGTAATCGCGGCATCCGGATCCAGGTCGAAGATAAGTCGATCCGGGTGCTCCACATCATCGTTGGTCGATCCCCAGGGATGCAGTTCCAATACATTCATCTGCGCGAGACCTACAAGCGCTTCGCGCGTGGACAACCAGAGGTACGTCTCCGTTTCACTGCCCTCTTTGTTCGTTATATCAATGCCCTCCACGCCTCGAGGCAGCGACTTATTCAGATGGCGCTGAAAAAAACATTTCTGTTCAGAACCGTTCGGGCAACGAATGATACTTAGCGGACGGCCTGAAATGTGGGGAAGAAGATACGGTGCGATTTCCTGGTAATACTCCGCAAGCACCTGCTTCGTAAGTCCCGATTCAACATCGATCACTTTATCCGCGTGAGTGAGTTTTACATCGAGTGCAATCTTTTGCGTCGAAGGAGTCTTAACGGGCCTCTTGGAAGTAACGGGTGATGGAGAGGCGTTCTCTGAATCCTCTTCGATTTCCTTCGTCTCAAGCGTCTGCTCCTTCACAACCTCCAATGCAGGCTTGTCCTCACGCAGTCCTCTGAATGCGGACTGGCGAATTAAGCCGTCGTTCGTCCATGTTCGAAAGCCGACCTGCGCCACCAGCGTCGGATCCACCCAGATCGCTTTCCGCTTTACGTCTGCGGGCGTCTCGATAAAGGGTGACGTCTTTCTCTTCATCTTTTCCAGCCGGTCGCGAAGCTGGCCGGATAACTTGCTGGCTAAATCCCGTGCCGGTTTTGCCGGCATAGCGAAGATCCTTCCCTTCGTAATAGCCAATGTGCAAAGCCCCTACACCGTGCGAGCCATTGTTCGGAAGCGTATAGCCGCCAATTACGAATTCCTGTTCCGTGACACACTTGGCTTTTGTCCAACTGCGGTCGCGGCCGCTGATATATTTTCCGGTTGCTAACTTCGAGACAATTCCCTCTGCACCTAACTTGCACGCCTCGTCGAACATGAAAGAACCGTTCGTCTGAAAGTGTTCGCTGAAACGCACCGGCGTGTCGTCGGGAAGCTGGTCTATCAATGTCTTTACGATTTCCTTGCGCTCGAGGAGCGGCAGCACCCTGGTGTTATTGCCGTCGAGGTGCAGAATGTCAAAGACGAAGAAGGTCATGTCTCTCGTCTTCTTCCCCTGGAACGCTGCCTGCAACGATGCAAAGCTACTGAGCCCTGAGCTATCGGTAACGACAACCTCTCCGTCGAGCACCGCATTCTTTACTGGCATCAGGCCCACTGCTTTGGCAACCTCGGGCATGCGATGGGTCCAGTCGAGCCCCTTGCGCGTTAACAGGCGGACCCCACCCTTGGCACCATCGTGAATCTGGGCCTGGATACGATATCCATCTAACTTCAATTCGTGAATCCAGTTGTCGCCGTTGGGTGGATCAGTGACGGAATACGCCAGTGCTGGCGAGATGAAATCTGGGAAGCTCTCTTTCTGCGCAGAGCTCAGCTTCGGCAGTTTCAACTTTTTGGGCTTCTCTTTTTTCGCGTCTTTTTCAGGTTCCTGCAGACCGGATTTTGAGCTCCACGTGTGATCTTTTTCGCCGGCAATCTCGTCGAAATCCCGGCCGGTGACAGCGCTGTTCGGTTCTTCCTCTGTAATCGCGGGATCCTCGGCGGTACGTTCGAAATCATCGTGTTCTTTAATCAGCAACCAATTGGGTTTCGACTCGCGAGCGGCCTTACCACCCATGCGAACCAGCACCCACTTCCCTTTTAGCTTGGTGCCGTGCAGTATGAATTTGAGGTTGCCGCGCGCGAGATCCTCGTCTACGTTGCCGAGGGGTTCCCACGTGCCCTGGTCCCAAATCATTACCGTACCGCCGCCGTACTCGCCCTTCGGAATGATCCCTTCGAATCCGCCGTACTCCATCGGATGATCTTCAACCTGGACTGCCAGGCGCTTGTCCGCCGTGACGTAGCTCGGCCCCTTGGTGACGGCCCAGCTCTTTAGAACACCATGCCACCCAAGGCGAAAGTCGTAATGCAGGCGCGTCGCGGCGTGCTTCTGCACCACAAAGGGCAATGCATTCCCGTCCGTGGTGGAGGATTTCGGCGATTTACCTTGGGGCTCTGCCGTCTTGTCGAAGTGGCGCATGGCGCGGTAACGGGCGAGTTGCTCGTCCACCTGTTCCGCCGGCGATAACTGCTTCTTACTGGTAGTCTTCTTTTTTGTTGGCATGTTTCAGCAACCCACCTGTTTGAGATGCTGATTCATCTGAATTCGAAACTGGAATGTCGTCCCGCAGCTTCTATTTACCGCTGTCATGAGCGGCGGTTACGAAGATACTCCGCGCCCCACCAACTCATCCTTTTCCGCGTTGAAGCTTAAATCAATGGCGCGAGCGAGGTCTTCGCGCAGATCCTCTTCATCCTCGATCCCTACTGATATGCGCACAAGATCTGCAGGCAGTGCACGCGTCACCTGGATCTCCGCGGGCACGCTCGCGTGAGACATGGAACCGGGGAGACTGATGGTGGAGTGAACGCTGCCAAAGCTTACCGATATCCGAA
Source organism: uncultured Acidobacteriaceae bacterium (assembly GCA_963797255.1). Classification (GTDB taxonomy): domain Bacteria; phylum Acidobacteriota; class Terriglobia; order Terriglobales; family Acidobacteriaceae; genus JANXZS01. Next base: position 175,470 of record CAWCOV010000021.1, on the reverse strand, counting down.
AGAGCTGAGCGTTCTCCGCAATTCTGCGGGACAAACCGAAGGAACCTGTAGTGAAACTGAGGACAGCGCCCGCACCGCGCGCCTGACTCTTCTGCAGTTCAAAGCCGTGCGCACCCTGCAAACCGGGAAAGTAGACGTCTCGCACCAGCGTGTGATCCTGAAGAAAACGCGCCAGCTTTTCCGCGTTCTCCTCCTGCGCCTGCATACGCAGCTTCAAGGTCTTCAGTCCCCGAATCACCAGGAAACAATCGAAGGGTCCGAGTGCGCTGCCTTCTGCGTTCTGCAGGAAGTAAATTTCTTGCGCAAGCGCTTCGTCTTTTACCACTATGGCACCGCCGGTCACATCGCTGTGGCCGGAGAGAAACTTTGTAGCGGAGTGCAGAACCATGTCCGCCCCGAGATCGAGAGGATTCTGCAGGTAGGGAGACATGGTGCTGTTATCCACACAGAAGAGAGCGCCATGCTCATGAGCGATTGCCGCAATCGCCTTCAAGTCAATTACGCGCAGCAGAGGATTGGTTGGCGACTCGATATAAACCATCCGAGTATTTGGACGAACCTGCTGTGCGAAAGCGGCTGGATCCGCGGCATCCGCATAACGAACGGTGATTCCAGCACGATCCAGAACCTTGGAAAATAACCTGCAGGCTCCGCCATAAAGATCCCAGTCCGCAAGGATCTCGTCGCCTGCTCGCAGCAGGCGTGCCGCCGTCGTAACTGCCGCCATTCCGCTGGAAAAGGCAAACCCGCGAACGCCGTTTTCCAGGCTGGCCAGTTGATCTTCCAGCACGCGCCGCGTGGGATTGCCGCTGCGGGAATAGTCGTATTGCCCGAAGCTGTCAGCTTTCTCCTGCTCGAACGTTGAAGTCTGGTAGATGGGCGTCGCCATGGGGCGGTTTGAATCGCCGGGAGAAGAATCGTAATTTACAAGGCGGGTGGCAAACTTCATCGAGCACCTCCCGCGACCGCATTTGACCGGAGAACGGTTGCAAATGCCTGATCGAGATCCGCAATGATATCTTCGGGCGCTTCCAGCCCGACCGAAAGGCGGATGAGCCGATCCGTAATGCCAAGCCGGTCTCGCTCTTCCTTGGGAATGTCCCCGTGTGTAGCAGAGGCGGGATGAGTGATCAAAGTCTCGAGGCTTCCGAGACTCTCCGCGCGCGTACAAATCTTAAGGGCGTTCATAACCGCGAGGCTGTCTTCCGATGTCGCCTTCAGTTCAAATGACAGCATTCCGCCTGGGCCCTTTTGCTGCCGGCACGCCAGCTCATATTGCGGGAACGTGGCAAGTCCGGGGTAGTATATGCGTTCGACCGCCGCATGCCCTTCCAGCCATTTCGCAATAACCAGCGCGTTCTCACAATGAATCTTCATCCGTGCAGGTAGTGTTTTCAGCCCTTGCAGCGTTAGGAAGGCTTCAAAGGGCGATTGGATCGATCCTACCGTCTTGCGTATCAGACGGAAGCGCTCCACCAGTGCTTCGTCCTTTGTCGCCAACGATCCGCCGACCGTAGCGTTGTGTCCGTCGACATACTTGGTTGTGGACAGCACAGAAATGTCGGCTCCCAAGTCGAACGGCTTCTGCAACAGCGGCGTCAGGAAGGTGTTGTCGACGGCGTGAAGGAGGTGGTGTTCGCGCGCAATGGCGGACATTTCGGCAAGGTCCGTAAGCGTCATCGTCGGATTGCCGGGAGTCTCAGTGAACAGGATCTTGGTATTCGGCCGAATCGCTGCGCGCACGGCAGCGGAATTCGCTGTATCCACAAAAGACGATTCCACTCCGAGATTACCGAGCACTTCATGGAAGAGCCGTACCGTGCCACCGTAGATGACTTCGGAAAGAACGGCGTGATCTCCGGCCTTCAACACCGAAAGAAAAAGGGTTGTAATGGCAGCGATCCCCGTTCGGAAACAAACCGCCCCGGGCGTGCCCTCGAGAGCGGCGATGGCCTGCTCGAGGGCATCAACTGTCGGGTTTGAAACCCGCGAGTAGCTGTGCCCCTTGGCCACTCCTACCGTATCCTGCGCGAAGGTGGCGGATTGACAGATGGGAAAGAGAATTGAATTGGTATGTGTGTCGCGGACGCGATTTCCGTGAATCGCGAGTGTCGCGTCACTCCATTTGGCTTGATCGGACAATGGGTCCTCCTCCGTAGTTATGAGCCTGCACCATCAGAAACACAAAAGCCGCTGGAGTTATGCCCCAGACGGCCGCTCAGAGAAGGATTCTGCGAAGGAACTCACACATCCGACGCTGGCCTGACGCCGCCTGGGGCATGCATGGCCATAGACATTCGCGGAGTGCGGAGAAGCCTCATGATGAAACGGAGAATATCACATGCGGCCCGCGACTTGGAAAAATCTGCTGGAAACGCAGCCTTCCAACGGTGGCATTCGCAGCGGCTGATTTGCCGCTGTATTCTTGGCAGAAGTGAAGACCCTGGCTCGCATCTTTCGAACACCTCCGGCCGACCTGCTGCTGGTCGCGGAGGCCTACCTGATGCTATTCACGGCTCGCCTGGCTCTCAGAAAAATTCCGCTGGCAAAGCTGGTGGAATGGCTGCGGTCTCCAGCCCCTGTTCGGAATGTAACCGCCGCGGAATTGACCGCTGCCCGCGTTCGCTGGGCAATACTGGCCGTTGTTCGGCGAAATCACGGATCATACGTCTGTTTTCCCCAATCCCTGGCAGCGTACGCAATGTTGTGGCGAAGGGGAATTCCCAGCGTCCTGCATTACGGCGTAAATCGCTCGCCGGACAATGAACTGCGGGCCCATACCTGGCTTATGCTCGGCGACATGACCGTGGTCGGAGGCGAGGATGCCCCCGATTTCACCTTGCTGAGCACATTTCCCTGAAGCTGCCGTTTCGCGCCTAAAAAGGCTGTCCGACCGCAATTTCTGCGAACTTTGCTTCTAGTTGGTCAAGCACAGGATCGAAGCGACGTCGAGTCCCATGGCCGTGTAAACGTGAAAACCGGGACGTGGTTGAGGATTTGTCCGCATTGACGAAACAACTCCTCATCGTCGCCCAGCTTGTGAATCAGCAGAATCGGATAGACATAAAGCATCACTTTGGCAATCGCAGCTGCAGGAGCAAGACGGGTGAATTGCACGGAGTCACTGGAATTTGACTCCAGGAGAAACAATCCGGCCAGAGGCAGCATTTCTTCCTGCTGCCCCATGGATAGAGGAACTATGTATTTGGATTCCTTGCCGGCAATGGGTTCCAGACCTGCAATTCGACTCCCTAATCCGTCGAATGCGTCCTCCCAGAGCTTCAGCCATGGGGCGCAGGGAGTTACTCTCGTGACACCGTTGCTGCTGTTGTTCAGGAGAAGTAGGTCGTCAGCGGTAACCTGGTAACCTCGCCTTTGTAGATGGGCTGCCAAGGTGGATTTCCCTGCTCCTGAGCGTCCCATAAAGCCGAAGATCCGTCCTTCGGTTTTTATTGCGCTTGCGTGAATTGGGAGCATGCCTCGCCGGTAAAACAAAATGGCAAAGATGACCGAGTAAAGCAGGGACCGAAGTTCGTCCACCCTAGTTAAATCAATAGGTTGAACAATGATCTCCTCGCCGCCGCGAATATAGAAAGTCACTATTCCAGGAAAGGTGTGCAGATATTCGTCGGAGGTAGCCAGGCATCCCGATTCAATTTCGTACGCATCCCTCTTAGAAGTCAGACAAGGGGCAATTCCCAGGCGGATTGACACATTTGCAGGTTGCGCGGGCAGTGCCTGCAGACCGGGCAGAGGCAATTCAGAGACGATCACAAGTCCGCCAAGCCGATAATAGCTATTGCTTATTTTTTCCATTTTTATTGGAGCATTGCCATTTCATCTCTATACTGACTATAGCTGGCTGACTTCCGAGGTTCGCATGGCAGTCGGCTCCACAAACCTGTATTTCATCACTTGTTCCGTGAAGCAACCGGACCGCAACTATTACTTTAGTGCTATTTGTCACATACGTACGTCAAGCTATCCTAAAATTGCCGTGATCAAGTGAACCGCCGACAATCCTAATGAGGTGATTCGTAATGGTAAGTGGTACGGGGATACCCCAAAAAACCTCCACTTCCGGTGTTGTGACGGCTGTTGCAGGTAAAAAACAGTGGATCGCGCCGGTCGTTCATTCGATCGAGCTGGAGACTGCTGAGTTTCACCGCACAGCCAGAAGTCCGGATGCCTCCAAGCCGAGTAGAGTTGCGTAGTTAACTCGGGCCTTTCAGCAAAGATTATTTGAGGGCGTTAAGAGTGTCGACCTTAACTGGCGCACTTTTAACGCCTCTCCTTTCTAGAACGCCGTTTTGAACGAACAAACCGCAAAGTTTTCTGCAGCAGCTCTCCAGCGACCCTTTTTTTGGGGGGGAATGGGAGTTGAGTCATAGGCGCGTCCCATCCGAAAATGGACATCGACATTTGCGCTAAACTCGCCATTGAGAAATGTGCGATGCAAGTGAAGTGTTCCATTTACCCGCGGTTAAGGCGATATGAAGGAGTCCGGCACTGAGCGCGATCGCCGGAATCTGGAAATTTCGGGCTTCGGACCAAGCCCCTGAAGCGTGTCAGGCGATGTTGCGCGCGCTTGAGCCCTATGGCGCCGACAGGACGGCATTTGTTGCGGATGGGGCCGTTGCGTTTGGCAGTCACCTGCTGCGAACTCTCCCTGAAGACGAGGCCGATTGCCAGCCATTGCGTCTCAGAAGCCACAAAGGGTGGCTAATTGGAGACGCTCGCGTCGATAACCGCGAGGCGTTGGCAGCCGATCTGGGGCTCGATCCGGAAAAAGCGCGTCAATTGGCGGATACCTCTTTTTTACTCGAGGCTTGGGAACGATGGGGTGAAGATGCTGTCCAGCATCTCGTAGGTGGATTTGCCTTCGCTGTTTGGCAGCCGGAAGAACACCGTCTCTACCTGGCTCGCGACCACGCCGGCGAACGGCCTCTCTACTACACAAAAAGTGACGAGTTATTTGCGTTTGCGTCCATGCCAAAAGGACTTCTGGCACTTCCGGGAGTTTCTGCCGCGCTGGATGAAGACTCCCTGGCCTGTTTTCTCGCAATTCTTCCTCTCGCGGAAGGAAAGACACTTTTCGGCAGTCTGCAAATGGTTCCGCACGGGCACTGCCTCACGGTTACGCCGGTCGGTGTGCGGCTGCGGCAGTACTGGCATCCCTCCAATGCCCGACCACTACGCCTGAAGAACGATGCTGAGTATTTAGAAGCTTTTCGCGAGTGCTTTGATGAAGCCGTCCGTTGCCGCCTTCGTACTACCGGCGCGATTGGAAGCGAACTAAGCGGCGGCCTCGACAGTTCCTCGGTGACAGCCACCGCCGCCGGACTGCTGGCGACTTCGGGACGCGGGTTGACCTCCTTTACCCACGTGCCACGACGAGGGTATCCAACTCCAGAAATCGCAGGACGATTTGGAGATGAAGGGCCCTTCGCAGCAGATGTAGCCGCCCTCTACCCGAACATCGAGCATGTCCTTGTCCCCAATGGCCAGGTAGAGATCATGCAGTCTGTTTCCCGCCACGTAGAACTGTTTGATCAACCGGTCTTCAATCCAACCAATGCCGTTTGGACCGACTCCATTCTGGATGAGGCGCGGAGACGCGGAATAACCGCAGTGCTGACCGGCCGAGCGGGCAACGGCACTATCAGCTATGACGGTTATCTTTCTCTGGCAGACATGTTTCGCGGTGGGCACTGGCTGAACTTAGCGAGGACCGTACAGGCACTCCGTCGCAACGAGTTCACCACTCTGCGCAAAGTCGGCGGAGTTACCGTTCTGCCGCTTCTTCCACTTTGGCTGCAAAAGCAAATCGCTCCGCGCATTGGGGAATTCGATCTGGAATACTGCGCTGTAAACCCGGAACTCGCCGAACGAATCAATCTCATCGATCGGGCACGAAGTGGGTTCAATCTCGAATCCTACGATGTCCGATCAGATTTGAATGGGCTTTTTGTCGGCAGCGACTTTGGAAACGACAACACTGGATACCAGGCGGGCTGGAAATTGGAGATGCGCGATCCCACAGCCGACAAGCGGGTCTTCGAGTTTATCCATTCCATACCGCCCGATCAGTTTCTGCGGGATGGGTGGATGCGCTCGCTGATTAGGCGCGCGATGAAGCAGCGTCTGCCTGAATCCACCCTTCGTCGCCATGTACGCGGGCTGCAAGCAGCGGACTGGCACGAGAGCATGAGCGAATCGCTGGACGGCATTCGCGCAGAATTGCAATTGCTCGAGCGCTCCCCGTTATCGCGTCGCGTTTTGGATTTGCCACGAATGAAGAAGCTGACGGATACGTGGCCAACAGAAGGTTTTCATACGTCGACGGTCCAGTACTCTTATCACTACGCCCTCTCCAGGGGAATCGGCGTGGGAGCCTTCATTCGCCGCCATGATCCTGATTTTCACCCGTGATCTGATACGGATAGTCATACTCGACGATGATGACGCAATTGCATAGGGAGTTTCAGACGGGTCACGGTCGATCCTCTGCGCATTGCGAAAATGTTAAGGTGTGGTGATGCCGGATTCCGCACAATCGAGTTCGTCAACGAGTGTCTCCTCTCGATAGAAGTGGATTGGGTGTGACGTTGCGTTCCTACTTGAAAAGTCTCTTTCAAGTGGCAGGACGGCCCGTAATCCTGGCAGTCGTTGTGTCGTTCCTGGCCTCACTGACAGAAGGCATCGGGATAGCGCTTTTGCTCCCACTATTACAGGTCGCGGGCTTCCGCATGGAGCAGGGCGGCCAATTGGGCCGTCTTGGCAACCGCATCCCGACAGATGCTGACTGCAAGTGGCGTGCCGCAGTCATGGTGGCTTGCCTTACTGCTGATGGCCTTCGTTGGCCTGGTGGCTGCTCGCTCCCTTATGATTCGCGCGCTCTCCGTGCAGACGTTCTCTGCCGTTCTGCGATTCGATCTTCACGTTACCCGCCAACTGTACTCGGCAATTCTGAACGCCAATTGGCTGTTTCTTTCGCGTCGTCGTTCGTCCGATTTTACGCATGCACTCACGGGCGAAATGTCACGCGTGGATACAGCAACGTTTGGCCTTGTCACGCTGGCCTCGAGCGCGATGGCTTCGCTGCTTTACATCGCTCTCGCCATGAAGCTTTCGCTATCGATGACGTTGCTCGTTCTGGCTGCGGGCGCGCTGCTGGTGCTGTTTACACGCAGAAGCACCCGGGCAGCACACGAAAGCGGAAATGCCATTTCCAGCAGTCTGAAGGAACTCTACAGCGCCGCAACTGAGCATTTGCAGAACTTAAAAACGATCAAGGCACTCGCCAGCCAACAAGGCGATCTTGTGATGTTTACCTCGCTGCAACAGCGCGTTTCCAACGAAGTGCTACGCAATACACGCAGCCAGGCAGCGGCTTCGTTTTGGTTTGAATTCGGCTCACTGGTGGTGCTTGGACTGGTGATCCTGATTTCGTTCGAGTGGCTGAACGTGGCTCCGGCAGCGGTTTTGCTGCTGCTCGTGGTGTTTACGCGACTGATGCCCAAGCTGTCTGCAGCGTTCACACAGTACCAATCGTTTGTTTCTGAAATCCCCGCATTTCACAATGTAATGGAACTGCGGTCGGAGTGCCTGCAGATGGCTGAGGGAGAACCCGGACCAGAGCCTCCTCCGTCTCTTCGCATGGCGCTACGGCTCGAAGATGTTTCGTTCGGGTATTCACGCGAAGGCGGGCGCGTACTCGATCACGTAAGCATTGTGGCTGAAGCCGGGCGCGTGACGGCGATCCTCGGCAATTCGGGCGCAGGCAAAAGCACAGCTGCCGATTTGCTGAATGGCCTGCTGACGCCTGATGGCGGCCGCGTTATGATCGACGCGACGGAACTGATTCCTGCACTGGCACGCGCATGGCGCGGGCGCGTTGGATATGTTGCGCAGGACACTCTCCTCTTCCACGACACCGTGCGTGCTAATCTGCTTTGGGCTGAACCGGCCGCAAGTGAAGCAGAGATGACTGCTGTTCTAAAGCAGGCTGCGGCCGAGTTTGTATTAGAGATGCCAAACGGTCTGGATACCGTGGTCGGAGACCGTGGCATTCTACTATCGAATGGACAGAGACAGCGTATTGCGCTCGCACGCGCGTTGCTGCGTAAACCCTCACTCCTCATTCTGGATGAGGCTACAAACAGCCTCGATCTTGAAAATGAGAAGCGCATTCTCGATTCGATTCACGAAGCAGTGATTGCCAACCGCAAGTCGCAGGAACACCCATTGACCGTCATCATCATTGCGCATCGCTCTTCCGCCATTGAACGCGCGGACATGGTTTACCTGCTGGAGAATGGACATGTCGCCGCGTCCGGAACATGGGAAAGCGTGAACGCGAGACGAATGGAATTGAGCGTCACCGGTGTCGAGTTTTAGATCTTGCCAGCTTAATTGGGAGGCGGCGACGGATTGCCTGTCTCTCCGTGTGGACCCAGCACAGATAGTTTTGCCGTGGTCGTCTCGCTGGAACTCGGCCCAACCATTACTTCAAAGACGCCCGGCTCAACCACGGGATGCATATCCGTATTCAACATGGTGAGCATGTCCGGCGTTACGGTAAATTCAACCGTTCTCTTCTCTCCCGGCTTCAACGTAATGCGCTGGAATGCTTTCAACTGCATTACAGGCTGCGTTACTGAGGCGACATCCTGATGAAGATACAATTGCGGAACCTCGTCCCCTTCGCGGGTGCCGGTGTTGGTCACGTCAATGGTCACGCGCGCTGTAGCACCGGATTCAATCTGTGACGGTTGCACGTGGAGATTGTCGAAATGGAAAGAGGTGTAGCTGAGACCATATCCAAATGGAAAGAGAGGCTTACGCGTGCTAAAGGCGTAGGTGCGATTCGCCGACGGTTTGTGGTTGTAGTAGTCGGGCAGATCGCCGACCGAGCGCGGGAAAGTGATAGGCAACTTGCCACCCGGATTTACATCTCCGAAAAGCACACCGGCCGCTGCGGTGCCTCCCTCCTCTCCGAGATACCAGCCTTCGAGGATCGCCGGAACGTTGTCTGCGATGTAGTTGATGGAGAGCGGACGTCCATTGATTAACAGTACGACCGTGGGCTTTCCGGTTTCAACTACTGCCTTGACGAGATCGTTCTGCGCACCCAGCAGGTCAAGCGAATCTCTATCGCCGAGATGTTGCTCTGACCATGCTTCGCGATTCGTGCCTTCGTTCTCACCAACGACGAGAATAGCTACATCGGACTTCCGCGCAGCATTCACGGCAGCTTGAATGGATTCGGTCTGTGTCTTCGGGTCGACGAGTTGTACATTGTCATCGAACCATGCGAGGTATCCCGGGCGGGCAGTGGTGATTTTGCAGCCTTCCGCGTAAATCACATTTGCTTTATTACCGACACGGTTACGAATACCTTCGAGAATGCTTACGCCTTTTACTGGATTGCGACTATAGCCTCCCAAATGAAGATCCGCGGCGTTGGGGCCGATGACTGCTATTGTTTTTAGCTTGGATAGATCGAGCGGCAAAAGATTCTTCTCGTTCTTCAGTAGGACAACAACCTTCTGCGCGGCCTTCAATGCGAGCGCACGATGCTCCGGGCCATTGGTTATGCGCTCGGCATATTCCGGATCAACGTAAGGATCGTCAAACAGGCCAAGCCGAAACTTTACTGCGAGGACATGTGCCACTGCACGATTGACTTGGGATTCTGGAACGATCCCCTGCTTTACCTGCCACGCCAGGGAGCGGTAAACAGAGCCGTCTGAAAGGTCATAATCCACTCCCGCTGCGAGTGCCAGTCGCGCCGCATCGGCCATGTTGGCGGCCACGTGGTGAGTGTTCACCAGCATCTGCAAGCCGTCTCCGTCCGAGGTAATGTAGCCATCGAATCCCCACTCCTGGCGCAACACGCGGTCCAGCAGCCAGTGATTTATGTGTGAGGGTATTCCGTCGATCTCGTTGTACGACGCCATCACGCTGCCGGCTCGTGCTTCCTGAACTGCAGCGCGAAACGGAACGAGAAAATTCTCGCGGATGATTCTTTCCGAGAAGTTCGCCGGGGCAGTGTTGGTGCCTCCTTCCGGCTGACCATGGACTGCGAAATGCTTCGCAGTGGCAACGGCATGATGGCGACCGATTAAATAGTTGTCGCCCTGCAGACCAGTAATGGCGGCAACGCCCATGCGCGAAACAAGAAAAGGATCTTCGCCGTATGTTTCTTCCGTGCGTCCCCAGCGTGGATCGCGAGCGAGGTCGAGAACCGGAGAAAACACCTGGCCAGCACCACGAGAGCCAGCCTCATCCCCTGCAGCGGTGAACACCAGCTTTGCCAACGCCGGATCCCATGTGCTGGCAAGGCTCAGCGCCTGGGGAAAGCTGGTGCTGCCATACTCCATATATCCATGCAGCGCTTCTCCCATAAAGAGAACGGGAATACCGAGGCGAGACTTTTCCAACTGATATCGCTGCACTCCGTTACGGAGAATGGCGGCTTGCCTGGCAGTGAATTGGAAGTCGGGGTTTGGCAGTTGATTGAGAGCGGCCCGCGCTTGCTCGCTTGTGTACGTGCCCGTCGGATCGATGACATTGACCTTCGACTCCCACCCGCCGGAGATCTGCTCAATCTTTTCCTCCAGAGTCATACGCGGCAGCAGATCGGCAACGCGATCCTGAATGGATAACTTCGGATCCTTATAGCGAGGAGCGTTCTCCTGCGCGTAGCTGGTGGCAGAAAAGATTACAAGACCGGCAGCAAGTCCGATCAAACAGGGCGTAAGCACACGTGGGTTTTTCATTGCCTGGTTTCGCGTGACAGATTTTAGTTTGCTTTTTTCGCGTCCAATTCTATGCCCGGATCAGGCGCGACGCGAAAATTGTGCAAAGGGATTTGCCCACTGGAACGTCGGTCAGGAATTTCAACAGCGGATTTTCGATGAGCTACGCTTTCGCCAGAACATAAGGTCCGTCAGGAATGAGCGCGATTTTATCGTCAGGGTTGAGAGTCGACGTAAGTGCCTCTACGGCGGCTGCGGCGCTGGGAAATGATCTTCCCCAAAGCTGGGAGTGGTATTGAGGTTCAAGCCCCGGCACGAAGTACAGTACATCTGCCTTAGCCGTTACCAAGCCGAGCTTTTCAAGCTGCCACTGATCAATCTTGACGGGGTCCTTTGCGATGCGATCCATGAACTGACGGTCGGAAGGATTATCGCCAACCATTTGCGAGAACTCTTCGCCGCCGGCACCTTCGGCACATTCGGCGAGTATCAGGATCTTGCCGCCGGGCTTCACCACCTGGGCTGCGCCCGTAATGCCCTTGATTGCCTGATAAAAGGTGAGATCGAGCGGATAGCCAGCTGCAGTCGTTACGACGGCATCAACCGGTGCTTCCATCTTCTGCAGCATCACGTGGGAGACGAATTCCCTGCCCTGGCGGTGCGCGATCTCGGGAGTACCGGCAAAAACAGCGGCGATTTGGTGATGTTCTCCAACTCGTGTGAGCGCCACGTCCACCAGGAAATCGTGCCGCGCCATTCGCGCAATTTCCAGCAATTCGTGGTGCAGAGGATTGTCGTCCACGGAACCTTCCAGGCTGCGTGGATCGCGCATGAACTTCGGACTGTGCAGCACCTTGATGGTCTGCTCAGCGGCGAGACCAGGAGCGATCAACTTTCGCCCACCGGAGAATCCCAGCATCAGGTGCGGCTCGATAAAGCCCAGCGTAAGGTGCAGGTCCGCCGCAACGAATCGCTCATCGACATAGACAGGCGTGCCCGATGCCGTTGTTCCCAAGTGGCGATGTTCCGAAAGTTCGCGGGCATGATGATTGAGCACGCGATAGTTCGCCGCGGTCGATTGTCCGCAGATTTCGATGATTTCTTCTTCGGTCGCCGGACGATGTAGCCCGGTCGCGATCAGGATGGAAATGTGCTCGCGCGGAATGCCTGCTTCTTCAAGTCGTTGCAGCAACGGCGGCAGATATTTGCCAGTTTGGAACCGGCCGGGTGATATCGCAGACGGAAATTGCGGCAGAACGTTTGCCTCGGGCCAAATCCGGAAGCGAAGGCCCAGCAAGGGGATGGTCGAGAGCGTCTTCTATTGCCTTTAAGGGGTCGTCGAGTGGAACAGCGGATCGCGACTCAAGGATCTCGTATCGAAATCCTTCAGGCAGATCAACGGCCAGCCCGGTCTTCCCGAAAGCAAAATTAACCTGCACGCGTTCACTATAGTGTCGACTTGACCGGGAATCAAGGCTTGCCTCAGGCATCGATGTTTCGATAGTGAAACTTATTCACTTGCGAGCGGACGGCGGCGGGTGTAAAGAATGAGAGGCTCAGGAGAATACTGCCCGGAGGTTCGAGCGACCTGGGCAACGGCGGATGGAAGCGAGATTCTCCATTCGACACCACGCTGAGCAAAGTCTTACTGTGAATGTCTCGCATGTAAGCAAAGTCAAATTACATCGTCGCCGTTCCGGGATCCCGGGGCGGGTCCAGGAAAGGGCAAAGTTATGAGTACTACGCAAGCAACGTTAAAGCGCTACGAAATGTTTATCGATGGAGAATTCTCTACGACCTCCAAAACCCTCCAGGTCACTAATCCCTCCACGGAAGAGGTCATCTCCGAATTCCCGAATTGCACAGTTGAGGATGTAAATGCTGCGGTAACTGCCGCAAACAAGGCACAGAAGGCCTGGGCCGCTCTCCCTGCCATCCAGCGAGCCGGGCACCTGCGCGAGATCGCGGGCCTGATTCGGGAGAACCGCAAATCTCTGGCCGACGTCATTACGGAAGAGCAAGGGAAGATCCTGCCGCTCGCTCAGGTTGAAGTGGACTTCTCCGCTGACTATCTCGACTATATGGCGGAGTTCGCCCGGCGTTACGAAGGCGAGATTATCCAGAGCGATCGGCCCGGCGAAAATATTCTGCTCTACAAAATGCCAATTGGCGTTATCGCCGGAATTCTTCCGTGGAATTTCCCCTTCTTCTTAATCGTCCGCAAGATGGCTCCAGCCTTGGTGACAGGGAACACGATCGTGATTAAGCCGAGCAGCGAAACACCCAACAATGCCTTTGAATTCGCAAAGCTGGTTGCGCAATCATCGCTGCCTAAGGGCGTCTTCAACCTCGTGTCCGGTGCTGGCTCGGTCATCGGAAAGGCGCTTGCAAGTCATCCGAAGGTTGGGATGGTGAGCCTTACGGGAAGCGTGGATGGTGGGGTTGCGGTCATGCACGCAGCTTCAGACAACGTGACTAAGGTTTCGCTTGAACTTGGCGGAAAGGCTCCTGCCATCGTGATGGGAGATGCGGACATCGATCTCGCAGTAAAGGCGATCCGCGCGTCGCGAATCATCAACACAGGCCAGGTTTGCAACTGCGCCGAGCGTGCCTACGTTCATGAATCCGTCGCCGACGAATTTATTGAGAAGATTACAGCCGCAATGGAGAAGACCGTAGTCGGCGACCCGTTTGACGCAGCAACCGAGATGGGTCCCATGGTTAGCCGCAAGCAGCGGGAGTTGGTCGGAGCAGCCGTGGAGCGGGCCGTGAAGGACGGTGCCGAGGTAAGAACGGGCGGAAAGAATTACGAAAGCAAGGCCGGCTATTACTTCCAACCCACCGTGCTGACCAATTGTCGTCAGGAGTCCGACATCATGCAGCAGGAGATCTTTGGGCCAGTCCTGCCCATCACCACATTCAAGAATCTCGATGAGGCTATCGAGAACGCAAACGACTGTGAATACGGGCTGACCTCGTCGATCTATACGACCAACCTGGATACGGCAATGCGCGCCTCAAACGAACTGAAGTTCGGTGAGACGTACGTAAACCGCGAAAACTTTGAAGCCATGCAAGGATTTCATGCGGGATGGCGTAAATCCGGGATCGGCGGCGCGGATGGAAAGCATGGCCTCGAAGAGTATCTCCAAACCCATGTCGTCTATATGAATTACAACCTCAACAAGCAGTAAGAAAGCTCGATCTCAAGGGCCCGGTGGCAGAAATTGCCGTCCGGGCCATTTCTTTTGGCGGGCATTAGAAGGAACGAAACTCCTTTTTTTGCTTAGCGATTAGACGACTCGTATATTTGCCCTTTTTTTAAGCCGGGAGAAAAGGCGGCATCATCTAACCGAAAGTTCGCGCAATCAACGCACGATTTTCAGAAGAAACGGAGTAATGCGACTGACCTGAGAATTCCGCTGATCGACCCTGCGAATTCGCCCCCCAATCAACTCGCTGCGAGGAGGCATGATGAAGCTGAAGCTTTGGATGAAGGTACTGATCGGCGTTGTAGCCTTGCTGATCCTTGCTGTGATCGCGATACCGCTGTTCGTAAACGCAAACACTTTCCGCCCCATGCTTGAAAAGCAACTCGCCAATGCCATCGGCCGGCCGGTCAAACTGGGGGATCTCAGCCTCTCCCTCCTCGCTGGAGAGTTGGTCGCCAAAGATATAAGCATTGCCGAGGATCCCGCGTACGGCACAACTCCCTTCATTCAGGCATCTTCGCTAAAGGTTGGTGTTGAGATGAGGCCGTTGATTTTCGATCACGCCTTGCGTGTTACGGGACTCAGTGTCGACGGGCCCAAGATTCATATAGTCCATGGCGCCAATGGCAGCTTCAATTTCTCGAACCTCGGTAAAGACACGGCAAGCCCCCAGGTAGCAGCGCAGAAAGACTCCTCCACGCCTGACCTGAAGGTGGATGAAATCAAGATCACGGACGGTGTGGCCACCGTAGACAGCCTTCCAAGTGACGGACCTTCGAGGGTTTATGACAAAGTGAATCTCGCGGTAACGAACTTCTCTTTCGTAAGCAAATTCCCTTTCACGCTGACAGCGAATCTGCCGGGCGGCGGGGACGTTTCGGCCAAGGGCGACATTGGACCGTTCAGCAAGACAGACATATCCAACAGTCCCCTTACTGCAGATCTAAAAGTGAATCAATTTAACCCCGTTGCGGCAGGTGTCGTCCCCAAGGATCAGGGGTTCTCGACCATAGCGGATGTTACCGCTCATGCGGCTTCTGATGGACGTACTTTGACGAGCAACGGCACGGTCCGCGCCAGCAAACTTCAATTGGTTAAAGGCGGAACACCAATGCCCAAGCCGGTCGACATTACTTACAGCGTGGTGCACGACCTTGGCGCCCGCAACGGCCAGGTGAAAGATATCTTCATCAAAACAGGTGCGGTCGGCGCTCACGCCAACGGCACCTATGCCATGACCCAGGCCGCAACCACTGTCGATATGAAGATTTCGGCTCCAAGTCTTCCGATTGACGAAGTGGAGTCTCTGCTTCCGGCCATGGGAGTGCAACTTCCAAGCAACTCTGCCCTGAAGGGTGGAACGATCACTGCGAATCTCGGTGTAAAGGGACCCACAACGGCTCTCGTTATCACCGGTCCGGTACAGGTGGACAACACCCGGCTTGCCGGCTTCAATCTCGGCTCCAAGCTGAGCGGGCTCGGAGCACTGACTGGAGTCAAAACCGGGGACGCCACCGAGATTCGACAGGTTCGCTTCAGCCTCACATATACCAACGCCGGCATTCGCACGGACAATCTGTTTGCGCTGTTGCCCGCGCTCGGTGAGGCCTCGGGAGCTGGAACCGTCGCGTCTTCAGGTGCATTGAGTTACAAACTGCTGGTAAAACCCGCATTGGATAAGGGCGTAGGGGGCGCGGCGCTGCAAGGAGTAAGCATGCTGAGTGGGAGCGCCGGGGGAGCCGCATCAAGCGTCGCAAAGAATGGCATCCCGCTAACAATTTCCGGCACAACCAGCAACCCGACCTTCAGCGCGGATATGAAGGGTGTGACCTCGAGTCTCATCCAGGATGAGGCCACCTCGCTTCTGAGCGGCAAGATACCGAAATCGAACTCCAAGCAGGATCCTGTCAGTTCGATTACGGGCCTGCTCGGCAGTAAGAATAAATGAAGCGTCCCGTTACCTGACCTCGACGGACAAGGGGCCAATTCGAGCTAAAACAACATAGAGTCTGGGGCTTACGCACCTTTTCATATTTGACGGGACGGCTAAATCGCTTCCCCGGCGTTAACTCACCGGCGTATACTCTGTCGCCAAGTGGGCCTTTTTAGGCGAACGAGGCTCATTCGGCGTTTTGTGCTTTCGTGGGGAGTTGAGCGCCGGGGAGGTGACCAATGAACGGCCTTAGTCTCGCGCTAAGCAGCAAGCTCGTGGGAACAGTCGCTGCGATCGTTTTGATCTCTCCTGCCACTCTGCAAGTCCCCGGTCAAACCCCAACGCAAGGTATGGTGGAAAAGACGCAGTCCCAGAGCAGCCCCGCTACAGGCGATCCGAGAACGGAAGCGGAAATTAAAGGCGACTCCTTGTTGAGTGATGGTAAGTATGAGTCCGCAATCAAAGCATTTGCCGGCGCCCCACAAAACTCAGCAGCGGTTTGCAACAAGACAGGGATGGCCTATCACCACCTCCTGAATATTAGCGCCGCGAAAGCTCAGTATGAACGCGCCCTGAAGCTGAATCCCAAATATGCCGATGCGATGAACAATCTTGGAACCATCTACTACTCGCAGAAGAATTACAAGCAAGCAGAAAAACTCTACAAGAAGGCGATCAAGCTATCTCCCAAAAACCCGACGATCTACGGCAATCTCGGCACGATGTATTTTGTTCTCGGCGACGATCGCAAAGGTTCAGAGGCTTATCGAACCGCCTTTGCTCTAGATCCCCATATCTTCGAGCGCGTCAAGACCAACGGAGTGGGCGAAGCAGTAGCACCCCGTGAACGCGCGATGATGAATTATTCTCTGGCAAAGACCTATGCGGAAGTGGGCATGAACGAACGCGCCCTGCAATACCTTCGCATGGCCATCGGTGAGGGATTCAAGGACCGCAAGAAGCTCATGGCCGACAAGGAATTTGCCGCGCTACGAGAGACCCCCGAATTTGGTCAACTGATGCAGGAACAAGGTATGCAATAGATTTATCGAAGCTCTCGAAGAGAGACTCAGCGGGATCCTAACAACTCAACGAATCGAACAAGAATACCGCGTAATATTTGTGTGTCGAGCCTTGCTCGCCATGGCGATGAATACCAGGATCTTATAGAAGTCGAAGGCGAGGAGAATTCTATGCACGATATCAACGAAGAGCATGAACACGAAGAAGAAGATTTCGAAATCATTGATACGTACGAAGCAAATCTAAATGCAGCCGCAAATATCACTGCGGCCGCGGCCTCCGACGCCGGGGAATTTGCACTCAATAATCCTGAAAAAGTAGCGGCGTTGCTCACGACACTTCACAAAGCAATCGGCAAGTTGTAGCTCTTCGAACATGTCCCTTCCGCGAACTTTTCGGTGGGATGGCCCCATCACATCCTTCCTTTGGCCCATGATCTAGAATTGCCTTCACATGAAGTGTCATTCGACGCCCAGGAGAATACTCTGTGTTTCAAGCACCCTATAGCGCCTCCGCCGATCGTTACGGAAGCATGACGTATCGCCGCACCGGCAAAAGTGGACTGTTGCTGCCTGCCGTTTCCATTGGACTCTGGCACAACTTCGGCGGAGTAGATTCCCTGGAGAATGGGCGGGCAATGCTTCACCGGTGCTTCGATTTGGGAATTACTCACTTCGACCTGGCCAACAATTATGGGCCGCCTCCCGGATCGGCAGAAGAGAACTTCGGACGAATTTTTCAGGACGACTTTCGCGCCTATCGAGATGAACTTGTTCTCTCGACGAAGGCTGGCTACAGGATGTGGGACGGTCCTTACGCGGAGTGGGGATCTCGGAAATATCTGCTCTCAAGCCTGGATCAAAGCCTGAAACGGATGGCGGTAGACTATGTCGACATCTTTTATTCTCATCGCTGGGACCCGGACACGCCTCTCGAGGAGACGATGTCGGCGCTCACTACGGCCGTTCACTCGGGCAAGGCTATTTACGCGGGAATATCCAATTACGATCCGGATCAGACTGCGCGTGCCGTCGCCATTCTTCGCCAGTCAGGAACACCTTGCATCATCCATCAGATGAAGTATTCCATCTTTCAACGCACGCCCGAACAGGGCCTTTTCGATGTTTTGGGTGATACGGGTGTAGGTGGCATCGCCTTCTCACCGCTGGCGCAGGGCTTGCTTTCCGATCGCTACAACCACGGTATTCCAGCCGATTCGAGAGCGAATCGCCCGCAGGGATTCTTAAAGCCGCAAGACGTAAGCGAGCAGCGGCTCACGCAAATCCGTGCACTCGCCGAAATCGCCCAGAATCGCGGTCAAACTCTCGCGCAGATGGCTCTTGCCTGGGTGCTGCGCGATCCGCGCATTACCAGCGTCTTAATCGGCGCAAGTAAAGTTGAGCAGATCGACCAGAACGTCGCCGCTCTCAAGAATTTGGTATTCGATGAAGGCGAGTTGGCTCGAATCGATCAGATCAGCAAATGAGTTTTGAAGTTGGAGTCACCAGCGACCGGGGCCGGGTGATCGCAGAGAGGGTGAAATCCGGCTCTCTCCGCGATTTACCTGGAGCTTGGCTTGTGAAAGCGGGGTACTGGATTGCTTGAAACATCGATGGTGAACGCCACGCCAGAGCCGCAGACTCCGCACTTGCCAGTTTTACCGTCTGCGCTTGGTTGATGGTCCTTGTTCGATGTGAGAGATCCGCCACACGGCGGGGGTGCCATCCTTGTCTTCTTCATTCCTTATAGGATACTCTCTCCTGCGCCATTCGGCTTATTTCCCCCTTCTCCGATATACTTCGCTCAAACGAAAGATCAGAGATTATTGTCAGGGAAACCTGGCCTGCATCATTCTAGGGGGTTTGTGGTGTCTTTCCGCTCCAAGTTGCTTGTGATCTCCGGCATGCTACTCACAATTCCTACCGCTGCATCCGCCGAAGAGGGCATGTGGACATTCGACAATCCACCCAGCCAGTTGCTTCAAAAGCAATATAACTTCACTCCCACGAAGCAGTGGCTGGACCACGTTCGTTTGTCGAGTGTGCGCTTGAACGATGGCGGCTCTGGTTCTTTCGTCAGCCCCAACGGACTTCTTCTGACCAATCATCACGTGGCGCGAGGTCAACTGCAAAAGGCGTCTACTCCAGAACATGACTACATTCGCGACGGCTTTTATGCGGAGTCGCCTTCGCAGGAAATGAAGTCGACGGATCTTGAAGTGAATGTTCTGCAGTCGATGGAGAACGTGACCGATCGCGTGCAGGCCGCGATCAAGGGAATTTCCGATGAGAAACAGGCCTACGAAGCGCGGCAGCGGGTGATTGCACAGATCGAAAGTGAAAGCCTGAACCGTACCGGATTGCGTTCCGATGTGATTTCGCTTTATCAGGGCGGAGAATACTGGCTCTATTGCTACAAGAAGTACACCGATGTGCGGCTGGTATTTGCACCAGAACAGCAGATGGCTTTCTTCGGCGGCGATCCTGATAACTTCACGTATCCCCGCTATGACCTGGATATGGCCGTCTTCCGCGTCTACGACAATGGCAAACCGTTGAACAGCACCGACTACTTGAAATGGAGTGCGAATGGGGCGGCCGATGGGGACCTGATCTTTATCTCAGGACATCCCGGCTCGACAGCCCGACAGGATACGATGTCGCAGTTGGTGACGGAACGCGATTATCGCGAACCAAATCTGCTTCAGTATTACAAGGTGCGGATCGCAGCCATGCAGGCGTATGCCTCGCTAGGCGCCGAACAGTCCAGACAGGTGCAAAGTATCATCTTTGGCTTGCAAAACAGCCAAAAGGCTTACCAGGGCAGATACGAAGCGCTGCACGACAAGAGCGTAGTAGCGAAGAAACAAAAAGAGGAAGACGATTTTCATCAGCTGGTGAAGGCGAACCCCGCCCTTGAAGCAGAATGTGGCGGCGCATGGGCCACCATCGATGGCGCGGAAGTAAAATATCGCCCGATGATCAAGCAGCAAATCTTCCGCCGCACCGATTCCACTCTCTCCAGCCTTGCAATCACCATCGTCCAATACGTTATAGAAATCAAAAAGGCTGATGGCGACAGGATCGCAGGCTACCACGATGCAGAGCTGGAGTCGCTGCGTTTTCGCATGCTTTCTTCTGCCCCGATTTATCCAACACTCGAAGAAGCGCGTATGACAGCTTCGCTCACCGAGGCGCAGGCGCAGCTTGGCGCGAAGGATGAGTTTGTGAGTACGGTTCTGGCAGGCCGCACTCCTCAACAGGCTGCTCATGAACTCGTAAGCGACAGTAAGCTTGCTGATCCGAAACAGCGTGAGGCATTGATCAAGGGTGGAGAAGAAGCAGTGGCCGCCTCCACGGATCCGATGATTGTGCTGGCCCGCAAACTTGATCCGATCTCCCGCTCGATGACGAACTGGTACCAGAGCAATGTGCAAAGCGTTGAGATTCCAGCGGGAGAAAAGCTGGGTAAAGCGCGTTTTCTCGTCTACGGAAAGTCGGCTTATCCTGACGCCACCTTCACGTTGCGACTGTCTTACGGAACCGTGAAGGGCTATCCCATGAACGGAACCAAGGCTCCTTACAAGACAACTTTTTACGGTTTGTACGATCGCGCAAATAGCTTCGACCTCGCCGGCCCGTACGCGCTTACCAAGCGCTATACCGACGGGCAGGCAAAGTTGAATCTCGCAACTCCACTTGATTTCGTTTCCACCGGAGACATTATCGGTGGCAATTCCGGCTCGCCCGTCATCAATAAGGACGCGGAGCTTGTAGGCCTGGTCTTCGACGGCAATATTGAATCATTGGCCGGAGACTTCGTTTACGAGGGAGAAAGAAATCGCGCAGTCGCTGTACATAGCGCTGCGATGATCGAAGCATTACGCAAAGTGTACGGAGCATCCAGGCTCGCAGATGAACTTCAGGGCAAGTGATTTCATTTACATTTCTCGCCGTCACGGGAGTTGAATTACTGCTCTTTTTGGAAAGGGATTGAAAGCAAAACAAAATGTCGAAATCAACAATGCTTCCTATTCGCGAGATCGCGAAAAAACTTGCTCTGCCAGAATCGCACTACGAATCAATCGGCACCTATGGGGCGAAAGTCCACCTGAGCCTGCTTGACGATCCGGCGTTTCCTGTTCGCGGCAAACTCATTCTCGTTACCGCCACCACACCAACCGTGAGCGGCGAGGGGAAGACCGTCGTCGCAACCGGCTTAACTCAGGGCCTGCAATTCATCGGCAAGAGCGCCATTCTGACATCCCGCGAACCTTCCTTAGGACCTGTATTTGGCTTGAAGGGCGGAGCGGCGGGCGGCGGTCTATCGCAAGTGGAACCAAGCCAGAAAATCAATCTTCATTTTCATGGCGACTCCCACGCGATTACTTCCGCACACAATCTTTTATCGGCGATGCTCGATTCACATATGTTTCATGGCAACGCACTCGATCTTGACCCGGAACAGATTACGTGGCCGCGCACCCTGGACATGAATGACCGCGCGCTGCGTCGCATCACGATTGAGATGGGAGGCAAGTCTGGCGCGGCTTCGCGCAACACTGGATTCGTGATTACAGCAGCCTCCGAAGTTATGGCGATCATGGCGCTCGCGTCGAGCCGCGAGGATCTGCGCCGCCGGCTTGGATCAATCGTAGTAGGCGCAACCCGGCAAGGCCTCCCGGTTCGCGCTACGGACCTGGGAGCTACGGGAGCCATGATGGCGCTGCTTGACGAAGCATTGCTGCCGAACCTCGTGCAGACAACAGAGGGCGCGCCTGCTTTCGTCCACACCGGTCCGTTCGGGAATATTGCTCACGGGACAAGCTCCGTCATTTCGCAGCAAATGGGCTTGCGGCTTGCCGACTATGTGATCAATGAAGCGGGCTTTGGCGCGGACCTCGGAGCGGAGAAATATCTCGACATCGTCATGGAAGAGTCTGGAATTCGCCCCGCGGCCTCCGTCGTTGTCACGACAGTTCAGAGTATGAAGAACATGGGAGAAGGCGAGATATGCAAGGGCTTGCCAAACCTCGAGCGCCATTTGGCCAACCTTCACAAATATGGACTGCCACTGCTGGTAGCAATCAATCGATTCCCCCATGACACTGATGACGAACTGGCGGTGCTTTCGGATTATTGTTCAGAACTAGGGATAGAAAGTTCCATAACGGAAGCATTCACAAAGGGAGGCGCGGGATGCGCCGACCTTGCTGAGAAACTCGTTGAGCTGGTCGAAGAGAATCCGGACGCGCGCGTTCGACCGATATACGAATTGAAAGATTGTCTGGAACAAAAAGTTTCCGCTGTTGCCACGAAAATCTATGGTGCTGCAGCGGTTGAATTCAGTGAACAGGCTAAGGCGCAACTGAAGCGCTTTTCTGAATGGGGATATGCGCAGCTTCCTGTCTGCATTGCAAAAACGCAGTACTCTTTCACCGACGATCCGAAGCAAATGGGCGCACCGTCGGGCTGGACTCTTCACGTGCGCGATGCGGCACTCTCAGCAGGCGCGGGATTCGTTGTAATCATCAGCGGAAACATGATGCTGATGCCGGGTTTGCCTAAGGAGCCTCGCGCGCTTCACGTGGATGTTGTTGAAGGGGAAATCGTCGGCGTCTAGTCTGTTCCGCAACTGACAGCGTCATTGTCAATTTTCATTCACAGCAAAGCCCTGGCTTTTCGCCAGGGCATTGTGGTCAGCAGGTGTTGTTGTATCTTAGAAGCGGTTCCAGAGGAACTGGTTATAGACGGCGTGGTGGTACTGCACTTCCGGGACCTTGACGAAAGTGCCCAGCAGGCGCGGGCAGCGGTCGGCGGCATTCTTCTTCAAGTCCGCGTAACGGCCCTTCACGTCGGCTCCCAGCAACCGGGTCGTCCACTCCGCATTGTTGAAGTCGTCGATCGCCGTGTAGACATTGTCCGGCAGGTAGCGCTCCGCCTGGCGCAGATTGTCGATCTTCGCCGTGTCGCCCTCAAGCCCGGTCTTGAACACCGTCAGCATCACCAGGTACGGGTTTGCGTCCGGCGATACCGAGCGTACTTCCACGCGCGACGACTTCTCGTTGCCCAGTGGGATACGCACCATCGAGCCGCGATCCACGGCCGATGCCTTGATCTGGTTCGGAGCCTCGAAGTGTGGATCCAGTCGGCGGAACGCGTTCACACTCGCATTCAGCGCCAGGCAGGTATCGTTGCCGTGCGTCAGGATGCGGTCCACGAAGTCCCATCCAAACTTGCTGATCTTCTCTTCCCCCTTCGGATCCCAGAAGATGTTCTTGCCTTCTTTTGAGATAGACACGTTGGTATGCATGCCGCTGCCGTTCACGCCCACCACCGGCTTGGGCAGGAACGACGCCGTCATCCCCATCCGCGTTGCCACCTGGCGGCAGATCAGCTTGTAAAGCTGGATCTGGTCAGCAGCCTGCACGCATTCGCCGTAGCCGTAGTTGATCTCGAACTGCGACGGCGCCACTTCAGGGTGGTCCTTCTCGTTCTCAAAGCCCATCGCGCGCTGCACTTCCGCCGCCGTGTCAATAAACAGGCGCAGCGGATCGCCCGGCAGTGAGTGGTAGTAGCCGCCCGTGTTCACGTACTCAAAGCCCTGCGTCTTGTAGTAGTTCTGCTCCGCATCCACGCCGGCAAACAGGAAGCCTTCAATCTCGTTGGCCGCGTTCAGCGTGTAGCCGTTCTTGCTGAAGTGATCGCCCGCGAACTGCTTCAGCACGCTGCGCAGATCGCCGGTATAGGGTGTGCCGTCCTTGTCGATCACCTCGCCAAACACCAGCACCTTGCCCGGGCCAAACACGTCGGCGGGAGCCCAGTAGAACGATCCCCAGTCAATGCCCAGGCGAAGATCGCTCTCGTGCTGCGCCGTAAAGCCGCGGATCGACGAACCGTCAAACGTAAGATTCTGGTGGCTGGCGATGAGGAACTTCTTGTCGTAATCCAGCATGTGCAGACGGCCTTCCAGATCGCTGAAAAGCACCGTCACCGCCTTGATCCGCTTCTCGTCCGTCAAATACTTCAGACGCTCTTCCCGGATCTTGTCGATCGACACCCGGTTTTTGCGGGATTCCTTGGCTGAAAGATTCAACTCTTCCAGCTCGCCATACGAAAGCGAAAGATAATTCCGAAGTTCTGTCGACATGCCTCTCCTCAATCCGGTGATTACCCAGCCCAGACAGGTGTTGGATTTTTCTTGATGGATCACTGTTAGGTTAACGCGGGAGATGAGCTTCCGCTGCAAAAAAATTCTTTCCGCAGGTGACTTTCCCAAAAGGTATCAGTTGCAGATCTGAATTGCACAACACCTGCGACATTCAACCAAACTGCACAGTGCGGCGACTGAGTGAGCCATATTCCCAACCCTCGAGCACAAATTTCAATTCGTCATTAGCGGCCGCGCCTGCGGCTACGAGAATCGGACGAAGATGTTCCGCCGTCGGATGAGCAATGTTCACAGCTGGTGCCATAGTGGGATATTGCATGAGCTGATCCCAATCCTTTTGCCTGAGAACGTCGCGAATCCAGCCGTCGAATTCACTTGCCCACGATGGCGGCGGACTGAGCTCAGAAAAATCCACCAGCCTGAGGTTGTGAACAAGATTGCCGCTCGCAAGAATGAAGACGCCTTCGCGGCGAAGCGGCGCGAGTAGCCGTCCTACTTCAAAAAGTTGACTCGGCGTGTAGTTGTACGGCATGGAAAGCTCCAGAACGGGCGCGTTTGCCGTCGGTGCAATATGTACAAGGGGTGTCCACACGCCGTGATCCAGCCCGCGATCGGACTCGTGGATCTCATGCCCTTGTAACAGCGCCCGCACACGCCGAGCCAGCCACGGCGCGCCCGGAGCGTCATATTGCACGCGATAGAGCTCTTCCGGAAATCCGCTGAAGTCGTAGACGAGTGGCGCTTTTTCCGTTGCGCCGATCGTCAATGGAGCACGTTCGAAGTGGGCTGATACAACCAGAAACGCTGTCGGCTGCGGCAGGCTGGCTCCCCACTCGCGAAAGGGAGCACCCTTGACTGCATCCAGCGCAAGGGTCGGCGCACCATGGGCGACAAATCCAACTGGAAGTTTTCCCGAAGACTGCTGCATGAAAAGAGGCTCGCCCCAATATCGGTCTAGTTAGCTTTTTGCGGATCCGCTGAGACAGTCCAGCCTTCTTTTTGCCCGTTGTTTTGCTCCTTCAGCCAGACAAGCAAAGGTTGGAAATACTCCATCAGTGCAGAAGCATCTACCTGGTCCTCGCCCGTCATTGCTTTGAGTGCCTCAGGCCATGGCTTCGACTGCCCCAACTCAAGCATTGCGTTTAGCTTTGCTCCCGCTTCTTTCGATCCGTAGAAAGAGCAGCGATTGAGCGGGCCTTGATAACCGGAAGCGCGGCACATTGCCCGATAGAATTGGAACTGATAGATCCGCGCAAGAAAGTATCGAGCATACGGTGTATTGCCGGGGATGTGAGCCTTCGCGCCGGGATCGAAGTCGGCTTCGCTGCGATTCACCGGCGGTGCTACGCCTTGATATTTTTCTCGCAGCGTCCACCACTCCTTGTTGTAGTCCGCCGGCTTCACCTGGCCTGAGAAAACTTCCCAACGCCACTTGTCGATCAGCAGTCCAAACGGAAGAAACGCGATCTTGTCGAGACCGGTATGTAGCAGCAAAGGGATGTCCGCTTCAGTCGGTGGAACCGTCTGGATCAAGCCGATCTTCTTCAGATATTCCGGAGTAATGGACAGCGCGATCGAATCTCCAATCGCCTCATGAAAGCCGTCGTTGGCGCCACCGCGGAATAAAAAGGGCTGCTTTCGGTAGGCCATCTGGTAATAGTTGTGGCCGAGCTCATGGTGAACCGTCGTAAAGTCATCGGCGGAAATATGAATGCACATCTTTAGCCGGACATCGAGATTGTTGTCCACGTCCCATGCGCTTGCGTGGCACACGACATCACGATCACGTGGCCGCGTAAATTGCGAACGCTGCCAGAAAGTATCCGGCAATGCATTGAATCCCATCGATTTGAAAAAGTTCTCAGCGTAACTGACCAGTTGTTTGGGATCCGTATGCCGATCCTCAAGAACCTGCCCGATGTTGTAAGTTGGCGTGGCGGACGCCGGTGCAACGATGTCGTAAACATTGCCCCACTCCTGCGCCCACATGTTGCCCAACAGGTCAGCGGGAATCATGCCGTCCGGTCGCTCTGCCACTGTGCCGTACTTCTGGATCAGGCGATGCCGCACGTAGGTATGCAGTTCCAGATAGAGCGGCTCGACCTGCTTCCAGAGTCTCTCGAGATCGGCAGAAAACTGTTCCGGCGTTTCGTCATAGCCTGAACGCCAGAGTGTGCCCGTGTCAGCAAAACCCAACTCTCGTGCTCCCTGGTTCGAGAGTTCGACGAAGCGCGAGTAGCGATCGCGCATCGGCACGCCGACCTGGTGCCAGCCCACCCACAAATCCCGAATTTCCTTAGGATCGCGGCTCTTCGCCATCACCTGGTCAATCTGGTCGATGCCCATGCATTTCGATTGGTCGCCGCCGGGACAATACTTGCCGCGGCCATAGGCGCCGTCCAGCCAGGCCGCCGTCTGCGTGAGTTCGGTGCGTAGTTGCGGATCGTTTGGTGCCGGCAACGTCAAGCTAAGTTTCAGCAGCAGAAACTTGCGCTTGAGATCGGGAGGCAAATCTAGATTTTCAAATCGCTTCGATTGCTGGACCAGTTCGGTGGTCCGCGCAATCACTCGCTCACCTTCCTTGGCCGCAACAAAAATGGTGTCGTCAGTAATGAATGTCGCTTGAATCCAACCGGCGCGCGCCGCAAAGTTCGAGAGCTCCAGCAGTTCCGCTTCGGCCTTATCCATGAACGCTTGGGCCTCGGCTACAGTTGGCGGCCCTGAAGGCGTCGTGGCCTGGGCGGATAAACCTTGGGTAGTGGCGAATCCCACGGTGAGAACGAAAAAAAGCAAGACGCTGGAATATGCAGCGGAAAAATTGCGGCTCATCATGATGCGCTGAGTGTAAACGATCAATCCTCGGCAAGGTAGACGAGACGGCCTCATGCGCCCTTCGGCTATGCTTGTGACATGAACTTCCCCGGCGATCACGAGTTGGTGCAGATCCTCGACGCATCGCTTGCAGATGCCGCCCGACGCAGCGGAGAGTGGCTTGTCTGTCATGTCGGATGCACGCAATGTTGCATCGGTGCTTTTGCAATCAATCAGTTGGACGCGCAACGGCTGCGGGGAGGTCTGGCAGACCTGAAAATCACCGACCCCACCCGGGCCGCTGATGTGGAGCGCCGCGCGGCTGACTACATCGCCCGGCTTTCAGCGGATTTCCCGGGCAATGCCATCACCGGAATTCTCGCCGAAGACGAAGAATCCAAAACGCGCTTTGAGGACTTCGCTAACGAAGAACCTTGCCCCGCGCTAGACCCTGCCACCGGGCGTTGCAACTTGTATGACGCAAGGCCGACAACTTGCCGCGTCTTTGGGCCGCCGATCCGCTCCGGCGAGGACGGCGGTTTGGGAGTCTGCGATCTTTGCTTCCATGGCGCGTCTGCTGAAGAAATCGCCGCCTGCGAAATGCAGGTCGATCCAGACGGTTTGGAGGCCAAATTACTGGCTGAAGTGGAGCAACAGTCCGGGCTTCACGGCAACACCCTCGTTGCCTACTGCCTCAAAGCCTAGCCCACAGCGATTTGTTAGACTTATCGAACGGCTCTGCGCGCGCGGAGCCATAATGCGGAGAGAGGCATCCAATTCTGCTGGCGAGCCATAGGAGCCCTCAGAGTCGCAGCGATCCAGGAAATCAGACACTTTCCGGCAGGCCGTTGAGCTTGCCCGTTAACCCCTCAAGAGCCGAATGCCAACTATGAAGACAGATATCGTTGAACCCGTTTCGTCAGACTTCACATCGGAAGTTGCTGAGTGGCTGGAAGCTTTTGACCAGCTTCTCGCCTCCGAAGGAACCGTTCATGCAGGTGACCTGCTGGAAGTGTTGCGGCAGAGAGCCACAGAAGCGGGTGTCACCACCAGCCGCAATCTGACCACTCACTACTGCAACACCATTCCGGTTGATGAGGAACTTCCTTACCCAGGCGATCGTCACATCGAGCGGCGCATTAAGGGACTCATTCGCTGGAACGCGATGGCGATGGTGCACCACCAGAACAAGAAGGACTCTGGAATTGGCGGACATATCTCCACCTATTCCTCGCTGGCCACGCTGCTCGAAGTTGGATTCAATCACTTCTTTCACGCGAGCTATGGCAACCAGCCCGGAGATTTTATTTACTTTCAAGGACATGCCTCGCCCGGAGTGTATGCGCGTGCCTACCTTGAAGGCCGATTCGATGACGACCGCCTTCTCCATTTCCGGCATGAACTTCGCGATAAGCCCGGTCTCTCCTCCTATCCGCACCCTTGGTTGATGCCGGATTTCTGGCGCTTCCCAACGGTTTCCATGGGTATTGGCCCGCTCAATGCCATTTACCAAGCGCGCTTTATGCGCTATCTCGAGAATCGCAAGCTGATCGAAAAAACTCCTCGGAAAGTGTGGGCATTCGTCGGAGATGGTGAGACGGATGAGGTTGACTCGCTCGGCGCTCTCACGGTCGCCGCTCGCGAAGGTCTGGATAACCTCATCTTCGTGGTGAACTGCAATCTCCAGCGTCTCGACGGTCCCGTTCGTGGAAACAAGCGGATCATCGATGAACTCGAAGGAATCTTCCACGGCGCGGGTTGGAACGTGATCAAGGTGGTGTGGGGAGCAGGTTGGGACAAGCTCTTCGAACGCGATCACACCGGTCTGCTGCTAAAGCGCATGGAAGAGTGCGTCGACGGTGATTACCAGGCATTCAAGGCGAAGGGTGGTGCCTTCGTTCGCAAGGAATTCTTTGGCAAGTACCCCGAACTTCTTGAACTCGTCAGCGACATGACGGACGACGAAGTCTTCGCCTTACACCGCGGCGGGCACGACCCCGTCAAGGTTTACAACGCGTACAAGCGCGCCATCGAACACTCCGGCGGACCGACGGTCATTCTCGCCAAGACGGTCAAGGGTTTCGGACTGGGAACAACCGAAGCACGCAATGCCTCGCACCAGGAAAAGAAACTGACCGAGGAAGGCATCTGCCCACTTCATCAACCGCTTCGATATCCCTGTGCCGGATCACGCGGTGAAGGAAGCATTGCCGTTCCGTCCGCCGCAAGATAGTCCGGAAATCACTTACCTTCACGAGCGGCGTCGCGAACTGGGCGGCTACATGCCTACACGCGAAACGCCGAAGCTCGACTTCACCGCACCTGAGCTGGACTACTTCAAGGAGTGGACCGGCGGATCAAAGAACCGCGCCGTCTCCACCACCATGGGCTTCGTCAGCATTTTGCGCCACCTGCTGAAGGATCCCGCGATCGGCAAACTTATCGTGCCAATCGTTCCTGATGAAGGGCGCACCTTCGGACTGGAATCGGCGATCCGGCAGGTCGGCATCTACGCCGTTGAAGGGCAGAAGTACATTCCGCACGATCAGGACGTGCTGCTCTATTACCGCGAAGAGGTAGACGGGCAAATTCTCGAAGAAGGCATCACCGAGGCGGGTGCGATGGCATCCTTTACCGCGGCGGGCACCTCGTATTCAAACTATCTTGTACCCATGATTCCCTTCTACATGTACTACTCCATGTTCGGATTCCAGCGCGTCGGCGACATGATCTGGGCCTTCGCAGATTCGCGCGGCAAGGGATTTCTGATGGGAGGCACAGCGGGCCGCACCACCATGCTTGGTGAGGGTCTGCAACATCAGGACGGACACAGCCTTGTGCTATCGAGCACTGTTCCCACTTGCCTCAGCTACGATCCGGCCTATGTGTACGAGCTTGCCGTGATCCTGCAGGATGGCATTCGCCGCATGTATCAGGATGGCGACAGCGTCTTCTACTACATCACAATGTACAACGAAGATTATGCGATGCCGGAGATGCCGGAAGGCTCTCGCGAAGGCATCGTGCGCGGTATCTACAAATTCAAGCCGGCCACGAAAGGTAAGGCAATTGTGCAACTCTTCGGCAGCGGTCCTATTCTGAACGAGGTCGTGAAGGCGCAAGGTATTCTCGCTGAGAAGTATGGCGTGCAGGCGGATGTGTGGAGCGTAACCAGCTACAACGAGCTTCGTCGCGACGCACTTTCCGTGGAGCGCTGGAATCGCCTGCATCCCTCCGAGCCGGAACGCGTTCCTTATATCCTCACTGCGCTTCAGGGCACTAAGGGTCCCATCATCGCAGCCAGCGATTACATGAAGTCGGTGCCAGACCAGCTTGCACCGTGGCTATCTACTCGCCTGGTAACGCTCGGAACCGATGGATTCGGCCGCAGCGACAATCGTGAGCATCTCCGCAGCCACTTCGAAGTGAACGCGGAGTCGGTTGTTGCAGCGACTTTATCGAAGCTCGCTCGTGAAGGAAAATTTGACGTTGCCCGCGCACAGAAAGCGTTCGCGGAACTTGGCATCGATCAGGAAAAAGCAGACCCTGCGCGCCAGTAGCCGCGCCGCGCCGTAAGAAACAAAGAAGGCCTGGAATTTTTCCAGGCCTTCTTCTTGTAGCCGATTTCCGCGTGACTATTTCTTCGCGGGCGCAGGATGCTGCTCTTGTTCCTGCATCTCTTTCAGTTTCATCTCCATCATCATCATCTTTTGTTTTTCCGTCAGCTTGGGGAACAGGAAGGCGAGCTGCAGTCGCATTCCCCAAGGAGAAGAACCAGAAGGACGAATAGGGTTGCCATAGAACTGCGCGGTAACATTCACCGGCTGGTAGCCCATCTTCATAATTCTCCCAATACCGCCGCCGAAAGGCACGGTCCACACGTCGCCACTGGCCGCTTCCCAATTGGCCGTCAAGATCGGCGATATGGAAATGTAGTAGCCCTTCTTCAGGTTGTAATTGACGAAGTACTGGAACAGCATCTGGTTCACATCAGGACGCCCGCCCGATCCCGCTACCGACCAGACATTGTTCACAAGCCCGCCAAGCGTCCAGTGCCCCGGCTGAGCGAGCGCAACAAAGGACGGCCCAATGCTGAGTTTTCCCTGTCCAAGAATGTCATTGGTAGCCGTCGGAATAACGAACGCAGGGCCAGCGCCCCAGATCAATTTGCCGGGCTTGGATGGCGAAATGAATAACGTGGGATTCATGTCTCCGAATCCGAATTCGCCACCGGTTGTCTGGCTTGGATACGGCTGCCAGATAATTGGCTGGATGATGCGAGCAATGAAATTCCAGTTTTCAGTCAGTTTGCCAGGAATCACCGGCTGAATGTTAAGCACATTCTGCGTGCGGTCATAATCCCCGACACCGAAATTGCTGTTGTTCTGAATCGGCACACTGATCAGACTAGCGACAGGATTCTGCACCGCCTTCTGCAAATCGGCGGCGGCCGCACTCGGAGCTGGATCCACCACGGGCTTTTCTGCTTTAGGTGCAGGGGTCTGCTGCGCGTATGACAACGATGCAGCGAGTAAAAATAATGCGTAAGTCCGCGCGCGGGTAGAATGGCTTTTCATAAACTTGTGCCTCATTCGACAAACATTGGAGGCGATCCTACCAACTTGGACTTTTGCTGAGACCTGCCAAAAGTGCTAGTCCGAGAGTGAACAATTCGTGGTTCCACTGAATGCCTGGCGATCAGATCACTTGGTCACTCAGTGAACCAACTGAAAATCTTCATTGCCGCCGATGGGCTGGCCCGGGGGCGCCTTCTCTCCAACAGCAGGCGTGAATTTTGCAGGATCTTTTTCGAACTCCGCGATGCGGTCCAATGCAGAAATGCGGTGGGCGCGCAACGCAGGTGAAGTCTCGCTTGATGTCTGGGGCTTGAGCCAATCATTCAACTTGTGAACCTCTTCGGTCGCTTGGGCCTTTACCTCAACGGAAGCTTCATGGGACGAAGCCAGTCCAAGCAGATGTTCAAGCACTGCGTCTTCAACAGTGAACTGCGTCAACTCTTCCAGGCCCTTCCTTCGCGGCGCATACCAAGTCGCCTTCAGCGTCGTGTCAACCACCTCTTGCAATCCCGGCGTCGCAGCTTGGCGCGCCTGATATTCGATCAGTCGCGAAGCACGAGTCGGCTCGAATAGAAGCTCCAGCGTCAGATTGGCAGCCGATGCCACTGCTCCTTCCGGATCAAATGCCAAACCTGTTTTCGCCGGAAACGATTCCTGCGTGCGCGGATATGCAGGAGGGCGCGGAGGCAGGATTTTAAGAAGTGACTCGGGCAGCGTGAGCGTCTCGGGAGAAATCGTCTTCAGCACGGCGTCCAGCGCCTGGCGTTGCGCTGCCGCAGGAACAATCTCCGTCACCAGTTGCCCGTCACCGCGCAATGCGTAGCGATAATCGAGACCGCCAATCTCTTTCGCGGCTGCCTGCGTTTGATAGCGATGCAAAAGATATAGAGGCACCAACGTGTCCTCAAGCTGCGCCATCGGCTCTCCCGGCTGGATGGCGTTCTCTCCGAAGCGCTGCAAAGCCGCACTGCGAACCGCAAGAATGCGATCTAGCTCCGCAGCAGGGTCAGTCCCGTTATCCCACAAATGCGAATGAGGATGCGCGCTTCCAAGCGGACGCGAATCTTCATCCGTGATGAACAACAATCCATCTTCGGTGGACTTGCGCAGCATCGCACTCAACGCAGCATGCTCATCCGTCCCAGCAGGAAACTGTGTATAGCCGTACGCGATTGCCAGCTTGTCCCACGCGCCCACGCCTACAGCGTAAGCATGCGTGAGGTCGGGACGGCCGTTCGCATCGAGTGTGATCCACGGATGTGGATAATCCATCACAGAGGTTCCCGGCGCAATCGAACTCGCAACAAAATTGTGCTGCAGCCCAAGCGTGTGTCCTACTTCATGCGCGGCCAATTGGCGCATTCGCGCAAGCACCATCTCGCGCATTTCATTCGAGACCGGCGCACCTTTTGCATATGGCGAGAGCAGCGCTTCGGCAATCAGATAATCCTGCCGCGAACGCAATGACCCAAGTGTTACCTGACCCTTGATGATCTCTCCCGTGCGCGGATCCACCACCGCTTCGCCCAGCGACCATCCTCGCGTAGAACGGTGAACCCACTGGATCACGTTGTAGCGCACGTCCATCGGATCCGCGCCCTCTGGAAGCACTTCCACGCGAAATGCATTCTTGTATCCTGCCGCCTCGAAGGCCTTGTTCCACCAGCTTGCTCCCTCCACCAGCGCGCTTCGAATGGGTTCAGGAGCGCCACGATCGACGTAGTAAACAATGGGCTTCACCGGATCGCCCGCAGCGTCACGCTTCTCCAATCGATGGCGAACAATGCGACGGATATCGATCGGCTGACCGAGCGCCGCAGAGTAATCGCGATAGCTCGAGTCGTAATATCCGGCTCTCGGATCGAAGGCGCGTGGATGATAAGCATCGTCCGGCAACTGAATCAGTGACATGTGCTGCTGCACAGTCAGTGCGTGCGCGTCGGGAGTAACCGTGGCAACGATCGATTCTGCTGCGGGACTCTTGGATGAAAACGTCAGGATCGCTTCGACTTCCGTATTGAGTGGAAAATTCTTTGTGCCTTCGAGAACAATCGCCGATCGCGAAGCGTTGATGGAATATTCTCCCTGCTTCGCCGTCTGCAGCGTTTCAGCAACTCCATGCACATCGCTTAAAAAGAAACTCGTTCCGTCGACCAACACTCTGTCGCCGTCGTCCGCTTCCACTGTGAAGCCCCACACCACCGACCGCGGGAAGGACTGCTCAACGTCTAGCTTCTCTTCTGCTGCGTTCGAACTGGAGCGATAATTCAAATTCCTCTCGATCAACAGCACCTTCGCTCCGCTGCGATAAAAGCGGACCACTCGGCCTCGTCCAAGCTGTCCGCGATCAAGACCAAGTTCGCTCGAACCCACGCCGTAGGGGAGCGAATCCAGCATCAGAAAGTCCTTGTTAAAGCTGCCAATCTCCAGGTACAGCTTGCCCGATCGCGCATCCCAGTCAAGCGGAAACAGGCCGTCCATTCTCTTCATGCCTGTCGTCTTCTTCGCGATCGAAACAACTTCCTCTGGCTTGCCTGAATCTTCCGCAAGAAGGTTTACAGCCGATACGCAAAGCACCGCCATCACGATGGCGGCTAAAAAAAGCAGAGTTCTACGCTGCATTCAGGATCCTCAAGGAGCAAAGATGAGCAAGTTTCTTGAAAGCTAAATCGTGATTCGATGCTGAGGGATTTGCCTATGAAAAGCAACGTCTACTTCATTGTGGGAAGTTGATGGGCCAAAAAAATCAAGGGCGAGTGCTGATGGTTCAATCCATGCAGCACACGCCCTCTTTTTTCTTCCACTACTCGCGGACGCTAGGAGCAGCCCGACGTTGAACCGCAGCTCATGCAGCGATAGCAGCTGCCGTTGCGAACCATGATGGCTCCGCAGGTCTGACAACTTGGCGCGTCGCCCATGTCCATGTATTCCCGCATTGCATCGGAAGGATGTTGGAATACTCCGCGATCTTCCATCCGCAATTCTGTGTGCGACTCGGCAACGGCGCCTACATCGTGAACGATTCCGCCCTGTGGCGATGAGGCAGAGCCCATTCCTCTGGTTGAGGAGTGCTGCTCGGGAAACATCTGAGCATCAAACGGACTTGGTTCTCCACTTCCCGATACCGCACCGGGAGCGAGACCCGCGAACAGCGAAAGCTGCTGGCCAGAGAGGAAGCGAAGCTGCAACCAACGGAAGATGTAATCCATCAGCGACTTCGCATAGCCAATCTGCTCGTTGCCCGTCCAGCCAGAAGGCTCAAAGCGAGTATGTGCGAACTTCTCGCATAGCACCTTGAGCGGAACACCGTGCTGAAGTGAGATCGACGTGGAGGTTGCAAAAGCATCCATCAAGCCGGATACCGTCGAGCCTTCCTTCGCCATCTTGATGAAGATTTCTCCGGGCTGGCCATTCGGGTATAGACCCACGGTGATGTAGCCTTCGTGACCGGCGATGGAGAATTTATGCGTCAGCGACATGCGCTCTTCCGGCAGGCGATGACGAACCGCACGCGGTGGAGCACTCAGGTTCTGCCCTTCTGCACCCGCGGGTGTGGCAGGTGAGGCCAGCGCAGCAGAAAATGCCTGGGCAGCTCCAACCACGTTACGCGAGTTGATCTCGAGCTTCTCTGAGAGCTTCGCTTCGAGCGTTTTCACATCTCCATCCGGAGCCTGTTTGCCACTGGCAAGAGCTGCCAGCACTCGCTCAGCTGCAATGTTCAGTGAGTCGTCACCGTTTGCATCTTTGATCGCCTTGGCCTTGTTGCCATCGGAAACATTCAGTGGCTGTGCGCCCTTGGATCCGTCACGATAAATCGCAACCGCCTTCAGACCCTGACGCCACGACTCCGCATACGCCTCGGCAATATCTTCCACCGTGCAGTCGTGCGGCAAATTCACCGTCTTTGAAATCGCGCCAGAGAGGAATGGCTGCGTTGCCGACATCATCTTGATGTGACCCATGTATTGGATCGAGCGCGTGCCCTTCGATGGTTTGAAAGAGCAGTCAAAGCAGGCTAGGTGCTCGGGCTTGATGGCGGGAGCGCCCTCGATGGTGCCGGTCGCGTCAATGTAGCTAACGATGGCATCCACCTGGTCGTTCGTGTATCCCAGCTTGAAGAGCGCCGCCGGAACCGTGTTGTTGACGATCTTGATCATGCCGCCGCCGACGAGCTTCTTATACTTCACCAGCGCGAGATCCGGCTCAATGCCCGTGGTGTCGCAGTCCATCATGAAGCCGATGGTTCCGGTGGGAGCCAGCACGGTGACCTGCGAATTGCGGTAACCGTACTTCTCGCCGTGTGCCAGGGCTTCATCCCAGCACTGCTTGCTGGCTTCAATCAAGGAGTCAAGCTGTGGCACGCTGAACGGCTCGGCCGACGTGCGGCTCTTGCCGATCTTGTTCACTTCCGCGCGGTGCATGCGAATCACATCCAGGAACGGCTCGCGATTCACATAGTAGCCGGGGCAGGCGCCGCCATTTTCAGTGGCAGATTGCGTCAGCGAGGTTGCGGGCGTGAGCGGTGGGCAGTTGGCAGCAATGCGCGACGACTGCAGGTACGCCTGTCCGCACATGATCGCTGTAAGCGTTGCCGCGAAGTCACGGCCTGCATCGGAGTCGTATGGCAAGCCGAACGACATGAGCAGCGCGCCAAGGTTCGCATAGCCCAGACCCAGCGGGCGATAGTCGTGAGAGTTCTTCGCGATGGATTCTGTCGGGTAGCCCGAATTGTCCACCAGGATCTCCATCGCCGTCAGCATCACGTCTACCGCATGACGATAGCTCGCAATATCAAACGCACCGGCCGCGTTCACAAACTTCAGCAGGTTGAAGCTGGCGAGATTGCAGGCCGAATTGTCGAGGAACATGTACTCACTGCACGGATTGGACGCGTTGATCCGGCCCGAGTTCTTCGAGGTGTGCCATTTGTTGATGGTGGTGTCGTACTGCATGCCCGGATCGCCGCACTGGTATGTGGCTTCGGCGATCTTTTTCATAATGTCGCGGGCCTTGTAGGTCTTTACCGGCTTTGCTTCCTTCACCGTCTTGGTGGTGAATTCGCCGTCTCGTTCGTACGCGCGCATGAACTCATCGGTCACTCGAACCGAGTTGTTTGCGTTCTGGAAGAAGATCGAGCTATAGGCCTCAGAGTCTGGGCCGCTGGATCCGTCATAGCCTTCGCGCATCAACGCCCAGGCCTTGGCTTCTTCCTTCGACTTGCAATCGATAAAGTCCACGATGTCCGGATGATCCACGTTCAGAATCACCATCTTTGCTGCGCGACGGGTTTTACCGCCAGACTTGATTACGCCCGCGAAAGCGTCAAATCCGCGCATGAAGCTCAGCGGACCGGATGCCGTTCCACCACCCGACAACAATTCCATCGATCCGCGAATGGCGGAGAGGTTTGTCCCGGTGCCCGAACCCCACTTGAACAACATGCCTTCCGTCTTGGCCAGCGTGAGAATCGCGTCCAGCGAGTCGTCACAAGCATTGATGAAGCAGGCCGAGCACTGCGGATTGCGATATCCGGTCACGGAAAACTCAACCGCGCAGGTGTGCGGATTCCAGTGCCAGTTCTGGGCATCGGAATTCGGCTCCAGCCGGTCGCAACCCACGTTGAACCATACCGGCGAATTGAAGGCTGCCTTCTGCGTTACCAGCAAATGCGCCAGCTCGTCGTGGAAGACTTGAGCGTCTTCCGCTGTGGCAAAGTAGTCGCCCTTGATACCCCAGTCACGCACCGTCTCCGCCACCCGGCTCACCAGTTGGCGAACACCCGTCTCGCGCTCGTCCGTGTCGATCTGGCCATGCAGATACTTGCTGGCCACAATGTTCGTCGCCGTCATCGACCAGTCAACCGGGACTTCCACGTCCTTCTGCTCGAAGATCGACTTGCCGGAAGCGTCCGTGATCGAGGCGGTGCGGTACTCCCATTGAATTTCGTCGTAGGGGGAAATACCGGGCTTCGAAAACAGGCGATTCAAGCGAATGCCGGGTGAAGTTTTTGCGGGAGAAGCGTTGTTTCCAACAAGTTCCCTGGCGACAGACCCGACAGTAGCTGAGTCCTTGGAAGCGGCGGCATTAGAGGTTTTGGGGGTGGCCTCGGCCATGGATTCTCCTTCAAGCTGACTAACAAAATGGGATGCGAACACCTGATCCGATCGAGCTAAAAACGAGGCCGAATACCGGAACATTTACCGCAAGAAAAACGACAAACAATCGTCAAAAAGTGGATGTCTTGAAGCAGTCCTGGGCCAGCGAGGTGCAGGCTGGAAATTACTGCAAGTTTTCCTGAAACGAGCGGTCTCGAGCTGGGCCGCAAATGGGAAAGTACCGCTCCCTATAGGGCATGTCAAGCACGAACCACTACATCTTGTATTTTACGCCGTTGCGGGAGTACCTGCCTTGGAAATGGCCGCTTTCTGCTGTGGAGAACTTTTTGCCCCGCGCCATTGCTGGCTGCAGCGAGTTCCCCACGACTGCAATTGCCCGACTCCAATGCTTCGAAACCGAGACTACGTTTCGCAGTCCCACTCCACAAGGCGCAGAAACAGTGCAAGTCCTGTGATTTGGTGTGCAAAAGCAGGAAAACGCGCGCGGTATCGGCCGGAGCATTTCGGCACAGCGGGGAGCAGGTTGAAAACAAAGGGCCCGCCGCAGCGAGCCCGACCTGCTACTTGGGTTGGGAGGTAAGTCCGGTTACGCGAAATACCGGGTTTTCCTT
Organism: uncultured Acidobacteriaceae bacterium; assembly: GCA_963797255.1. Taxonomy (GTDB): domain Bacteria; phylum Acidobacteriota; class Terriglobia; order Terriglobales; family Acidobacteriaceae; genus JANXZS01. The sequence continues at coordinate 137,254 of CAWCOV010000021.1, read as the reverse complement.
CTCAACAGGGTCGATTTGGAAGGTTTCAGAGGTGCGATCGGGGTCGTAGCCTCTCCAGAGCCAGATCATGGATTCGGGAAACTCGGCGGCTCCCTGCCCCGCGTTATGGGTGCCGTGGCCGAAGCTGAAGTGGACATCGTAGTTCTTTTGTTTCAGCGCGTTAGCCATGCGAATGTTGTCCATGGGCCAGCTGCCATAACGGATTTCCAAGTCATTCGAGCCGTCCTGCATCCAGACCCGCAGATTGCGTGTGGGCTCACGCAAAACCTTGTCGGGATAGTCCTGGCCGCCGTCCGGGATGGCAGGGTCTTCATGCCACTGAATCGCGGTAAAACTGCCGATCCAGGTGAGGACGCGGCTGAACTGATCGGGCATTTGCCAAGCCGCGTTGAAAGAGCATATGCCACCTGACGACAAACCGGTGATAGCGCGGCTGTAGGCGTCCTTCCTGAGGTTGTAATGGCCCGCGACGTCTGCAAGTACCTCGTCGCGCAGGAAGCGCGCGTAGCGGTCGCTGACGGTGTCGTAGAGGGTGCTGCGCATGGAGTCGTCGAGGGTGCGATCCCACTTTTTCGCGTAAGCCGAGACGAATGCGTAAGTTGGAGTTCCGGGAGAGCCGGTGATGGTGCCGGGATTGATGAAAACGCAGATCATGACCGGGATTTTGTGCTGCGCGATGAGGTTGTCGATAACGGGCAGAATGTTGTGATCGCCGCCCGGTTTGATGTATCCCTCGCCATCCTGAAACACCATTAAGGCTGCTGGAATGTTGGGGTTATATCCCGCTGGCACATAGATCCAATAATCGCTCTTCATGCCGTCGTAGAGTTTGCTGGTTTGGGTGATTTTGTCTGAGAGTTTCCCCGTGGGGACGCCGGGTTGTGGGTAGGACAGAGGGCCGTAGACGGCCACGTCCCGGCTGCCTCCAAACTCTTTGCCGTCAATTACATAGTGGAAAGCGTGGAGGCTCACGGGAGGGCCGAGCGTGGTGACGGCGTACCACAAGTCGGTTCCGGTAACTGCTTTCATTTCAACGGCTGGGGTGTCGTCGACTACCAGTTTCGGAGCAGACGCGGCGCGGGTGGCGAAGAAGAATTTCTCGCCCTGGCTGGACCACGCTTTGCCGGATTTCAGGTTGTCTTCGCTGAAGCTGGCGGGGATGGCTTGCGCCAGTGTGGCGCTGCTATTGGCAGCCATTTCAGTGAGTTGCGCCGTCGTAGATTTGTCGGCCGCAGCAGCCGAAAGGGTGAGCAGGAGGGTGAGGAGAAGGGATTTTCCCATGGCTGGAAACTATAGTGCCGCCCGCGATCAAGAGCAATTTGGCGTTGCGAAAATGTGCGAGTTAGCGCGTTTCGAAGTGCCACTTTGGCAGGATTTGGTGCTGGCCGCAACGGGCGGAATAACGGCTGATTTGGCGCCGATTCAGGTGCCACTTTGGCACGATTTGTTGGGGTTACATAATCGCGAAAATGTAACCCGTGCTGACCGCACGAGCGGAGAAGAAACGAAGGACTTGGGCTCATGTTCGATCCCCTGTCAGACGCGAGACAGGGGGCACCCGTTTTCGTTGGTATCGACGCTGCTCCCACCCTCGCTTTTGCAAGGGTGGGGCACCCGTTTTCGTGTCGGTGATCGACGGCCCGGTCTCAAAGCGAGACCGGGGGCACCCGCCATCCCCTTGCTTTTGGTGGGCACATGCTGGAATTGAGGGACGATCCCTCGACTTCGCTTTCTCGGTCGGATGACAGGCGAGGATTGCCGGGTGAGAAGGGGACGGGGCACCCTCTTGTACGAAGGCCTTGCTGCCCCACCTCCTTTTTCAGGGTAGGGCACCCGTTTTCTGGTGTCGAGGCTTGCTGAAGAGCATGAAGCCTCTTGTCTTCAGCCTCAGACGAAAGGCTCCATGTATTTGTGCGTTGGATTGTTACGTAATAAAAACGTAACTGTTACGAATGCGCCTGTTGATGAGGATTAACGGCTGTGAGTGCGGATGGCTTGGATTTCTTCGGCTGGGATGTTGAGGTATTGGAGGAATTCCTGGTGTTCTTCCGGTGCGCGTTTCTCGAATTCGGCGTGCCAGCGTTTCATGTCGTCTTCTGAGAATCCCGCAGCCTGCATGATGGCGACCCACTTCTGCTTATCGATCATTTCTGTCCTCGATGCGAATTCGCCGGTTCGGAGGAGCCGGAGAATCGCTTTTTGATTTTGGCGAAGATGGTCTATCTCTTCATCCATCTCAAGGAGGCGGCGCTTGAGGACGGTGGCGGCATCCGAATCCTGCTGATTGAGCAGGGCGCGAATGTCTTCGAGCGCAAGGCCGGCAGTGCGGTAGACGCAGATTTGTCGCAGCGTGGTGAGATCGGCGTCGGTGTACTGGCGGTAATTGCCGAGGGAGCGTGTTGGCACCCGCAGCAATCCTATGGACTCGTAGTAGAGAACCGTTGTCCGCGAGAGCGCGCAACTTCGAGCGAGTTGGGAGATAGTCAGCATCGTCAGAAACCAGTCTGAAGCCGTGTCCTTTAGACAGGTCAAGGGTGTTCGCTAATTATTTGTGGTAAGGATAACGGAAAGAGGCGGAGCCAGGCGTTTTGAGAAACGTAAATCCCACCATTCCGCCCGGTTGACAGTGACGTGAACCCATTCTCAGAAGCGAGACATGCGGCGCACTCGTTTTGTTGCCTCCGACAGACTGCTTGTCTAACCCTGCTGTCGATCCGGGGACAATGATTGCGACGCCGACCGCAGTGCGTTATTGCTGCTTCGTTGAGGATTTGCCCAGGAGAAAGCTCTCAACCACCTCGGCGAACCGTTGGGGAACTGTGTCCATGGCGTTGTGTTGCTGACCTTCCAAGACGACAAGAGTTGGATTGGGCAATGAAGTCTGCAGCGCGTTGATTGCCAGCTTGAGCTGAGGCGAAGCGGTTTCGCTCCCCATGAGAAGCAACGTGGGGAGCTTGATTGTTCTGATTCGCTGCGTGTCGAAACGATATGCTGCCAAAGCACGAATCTGCCTGATGGACAGTTCCAGATTGGTCTGCATCGCAGACCATGACGGCCGCGCTTTCATCGCGGCGATCTCGTTGGGAGAGATCATCACGACTTGCTGCAGAAAAGTAACCAGAGCCTGCTCCCTATTACCCTCCTGAATCGATCTCTCCATGCTGGAGATCTCGGCAGCATGATCGAGTTCCTTCAATGGTGGTTCGTACAGGACCAGCTTCGAAATCCTGTCGGTGAGGAATGCAGCTTCAAGAGCACACACGCCGCCATAGGAGTGGCCAAGCAGGAAGACCTTTCCGGGACGGGAATTGACGACGGCAGCGACGTCTTCAGCTTCCTTCTGTAAGCAGAACTCAGATGAATCGCCGCTCGCTCCATGACCACGGCGATCCATCGCACAGACCGTAAAATGCGGCGTAAAGAACGGGAACAATGGCGTCCAGCGGCTGCGGTCGCCGGTACCTCCATGAACGATGACCAGGTTCGGACCCGCACCTCCGCATTCGACGACGATGGGAGTCCCGTCTTTCGACTTAACAGTGCCGACCTCAGTTTTTAGCGGTGTCACGATTGGAACCCAAGCGCATGTCATTGGGCATACAGCGTAGGCGGCCATGACACCCTGGCTAAACTGACGGCGATTCATAAGTGACAGGTTCCTGGTTTTGATGTGGAGTGCGTAGGATAAGGCACCCAGATTGGATGCGGGACGGCGCATTGAGGAAATGAGAGTGGTGACGCAGAGTGGGACAGCTAAAGAGCGGACTTCGTTGCGCCAGCAGAACCCATGTCTCAGAGCGAGACACGGGGCACCCGCACTCGACTATCCCACTCAAGTCACGAGGACTTGAATGGGCCACATTCAGAAAAGGGTTGGAACTGGAAGACGCGGATCCCTCCACTTCGCTTCGCTTCGGTCGGGATCACAATTGCTTGAGATTATGTGGATGACACTTGCTGAAGTGACTGGGATGAACAACCCATGTCTCAAACGCGAGACATGGGGCACCCGCACTCGACTATCCCACTCAAGTCAACAAAGGACTTGAATGGGCCACCTTCAGACAAGGGTCGGAACTGGCAAGACGCGGATCCCTCCACTTCGCTTTGCTTCGGTCGGGATGACAGGTGTTGGCCTTGAGGGTAGGATTCTCCCGCGCTCCATCAGGAAGCGCGGGAGACAGGCTGGACGGGAGGTCCTTCTATTGCTTTTCTGCTACTAACAACATCGTGGTCCCGTGGAGTTTGTCTTCTACGGCGATGGTCATGGACCTGCCATCGGTCGCCACGGTATTGGTTGCAACACCGATGACGACGCCGTTTCGGCTGTCCGACTCGATGATGCCGTTATCGCCTCTTTTCTTCACTGAGACGCTGGTGACTCCCGGGTCGCCCTTGTACGGCGCCACGGTTCCATCCATTTTTGCGGTGTAACTTTGGCCAGTCTGATTGGTCATAGTCAAAGTGTCGCCTTCGACTTTGAAGGTGAAGGTCAACCCGTTATCCGAAATGCTCTTGAAGCTGGTGGTGTGCCAGGAGCCGGAGATGGGAGCCGAGTTGGGAGGCCCCTTGGCGACCCGGGTTGCGGTTCCTGATCCGGTCACTGGTTCCCCATTGGTATTGCTGCTGTCGGTGAAGTCGAAGGTGAGGGAATTTCCGTCGGGAGCTACCGTTGTCGTTGAAGAAGAAACCACCTTTCCGGCTTTCTTGTCCGTCTCCTTGATGGTGTTGTCGTTGACGACGGAGATGGCAACGGTGTCGTAGTAGGGATGCCCGGTGACGGCATGGTCCGCTCCGTCGGCCTTTACCCGGTAGGGGGGCTTACAACTTCTGCATTGGTAAATGCCGTCCGCCAGTACGAACACATCCGGCTTCTTGGGCAGTTGCGCCTTGCTTAGATTAATTTTCCAGGTGCCGTCGAGCGGGCTTTGCGCGCTTGCCGTAACCGGTAACACCAACCCCAACAACATCCCTGCGAACAGGAGCTTTCTCATGCACGTTCCTCGCCTTTCTGATTTGATCAACGGGGCCGAACAGGCCCGGGAAATGGGATCGACTTCCAGCAGGCGATCATTATGCTCCCGATTTGCAACAGTTGCGTGGATATTTCTAATGGGGAATATTGCTAGCGAAGGAGGGCGATGATCTCGGGGTTATTCGACTCCTCGGCCAGTTGGCGGAACGGCTTTCCATTTACGTCACGGGCCTGGCGCAGTGCGGGAAAGCGAGTGAGAAATCGGGCGACCCAGTGAATGTCTCCCTGTTGGATGGCATAGGCGAAATCGGCCAGCTCGATGCCGAGGAAACCGCCACGCTCGCGCAGATATTCGATTGCCCAACCTGCGGGAGTGGCGCCGAATTGGTTGTCGGTGCTGTTGATGTCCGCGCCTCGGTCGATCAATAGCTCAGCCACCTGCTGCTGTCCGTTAAACGCGGCGTAGTGAAGCGGTGTAGCGCCGCTGGAGTCGCGTAGATGAATGAGATCGCCAGCTTGATCGAGAATTGCCGTGACTCGTTCGAGGTCGCCTTGTTTTACGGCATCGATCAGGTCGGTGAGTTGGGGGATGTTGTTCATGGCCTGCCTCGCTGAACAATATATTGCCTTGGTGTGGAAGGAAGATACATTGCAGTCCTCACAGTTGAGGCATAGGACGCAGATCCCTCCACTTCGCTTTGCTTCGGTCGGGATGACAAGAGCCTAAGCGCACTAGAGAACTTACTTTGATCAGGAAAATGAGGCACTCGCGGGGGGGCTGATTACACCATCCCAAATACTTTTGAAACCTGTCGTCGGAGTGTTGAGTCTTACAAGGCGATATCGAGGAGGAATTTCATGGAGAAGTTAGCACTGCTTGCCCTTCTGCAATCGAAGCCGGGGAAGGAAGCTGAGGTGGAGGCTTTTCTGAAGTCGGCGTTGCCGCTGGCGATCCAGGAGAAAGGAACGGTGCGGTGGTATGCGCTGAAGCTCGGCTCGGGACGGTTCGGCATCTTCGACACGTTTGCCGATGCGGCGGGAAAAGATGCGCATCTTTCGGGGGAGATTGCGAAGGCGCTGTTCGCGAAAGCGGAGGAGTTGCTGGCCGCGCCTCCACAGATTGAACAGCCGGAGATTCTTGCGGTTAAGTAGTGGTGGCCGGCACGGGCGGACCAAGGACGGATGACATCCGTTTGGTACAAAGCATTTCTGATCCCACCCTTGCTTTGCAAGCGTGGGGCACGCAGATTTGTGAGGTGGGACGATTCCACACTTGCTTCGAAAGTATGGGGTGACCATTTATGTTGCCATTGATGCGGTGCCGAGCGCTCACCGTGGTTAGAATCGAGCAGCGATTTTGAGGGGAAGGACATGACCGCTTTTGTTGCTTTGCTGCGTGCGGTGAATGTTGGGGGGACGGGCAAGCTTCCGATGACGGAGCTGCAGGCGATGTGCGGGAAAGCCGGATTTTTGAAGGTGAAGACGTATATCGCCAGCGGAAACGTGGTGTTTACGAGCAAGCTTTCGGAGGCAAAGGTGAAGGCGGCGCTGGAGGCGAGCCTGGCGGCGTACGCCGGGAAGCCGGTGGGCGTGATGGTGCGGACGGCGGCGGAGATGGCGGCGGTGCTGGCGGCGAATCCTTTCCCCGGCGCGGCGACGAACCGCACGGTGGCGATCTTTCTGGATGCGAAGCCTCCGGCGGATGCGCTGAAAAACATTACGGGGCAGAAGGACGAAGAGGTGCGGCTGGGGGTGCGCGAGATTTACGTGCACTACGGCGAGGGGATGGGAACGTCGAAGCTGAAGATTCCGGCGGGGAAGGCGGGGACGGCGCGGAATATGAACACTGTTGCCAAGCTGGCGGAGATGGCGGCTACGTTGTCGTAACTTCACTCTGCGTTGCTAAGGCGGATGAATCGGGATCCCTGCTTCTCCAAGGATGACTCGAAAACGCAGATCCCTCCACTTCGCTGCGCTTCGGTCGGGATGACAAGTTTGAACGCGTCGGCTTTCGTCTATCCCACCCTTCGCAAAGGAGGCGAAGGATGGGGCACCCAGATTGAGGTGCTGGCCGCACCGGCATACCACAAGACAATCAGAGGAAATTGCCCAGATCCGTGGGGGCGCACCGGATTTAGCCTGCGCGCGCCGTTTTACAATTCCTGCTGATTTTCTTAACTGGTTGGGTGGTCGGCCATTGAGGCATTCAATCCTTCAAAGACGGCGTCGTATTTGCCGCTTTGCTCGGCGAAGCGGAGGCCCTTTACGTTCTCTACGAGGATCTCTTTGGGTGTGGGCTGCGCCTTGAGGATGTCCATGACTTCGGCGATGTACTGGTTGAGGGGCATGGCGCGGGGATCGGAGGCGCCTCCCATGAGATCGGTGGCGACGTAGGGCGGAGCGAGTTCGAGGACCTCGACGCTGGTGGACTTGAGCTGGTAGCGGAGCGACTGCGAGTAGGAGTGGATGGCGGCCTTGGTGGCGCAGTAGGTGGGCGTGACGTGGAGGGGAACGAAGGCCAGTCCGGACGACACCTGAATGATAGCTGCGCGGGGCTGACGCAGGAGATGCGGCAGGAGAGCGGCTGTGAGGCGGATGGGGCCGAGCAGATTGATGGCGATGATGGCTTCCGCGTTGGCGAGGTCCACGGGGTTGGCTTTGAGATTTTCAGGGCGCATGATGCCGGCGTTGTTGATGAGCACATTGAGCGCGGGATAACTGGCGACGACCTGCGCGGCGAAGGAGCGGATGGCGGCGGGGTCTTCGACGTCGAACACGATGGACTGCATGCCGGGATTGGCAGCGGTGGCGGCGTCGAGTGCGGACTTGCGGCGTCCGGCGATGATGACCTGGTTGCCGAGGGCGTGGAAGGCTTCTGCAAGGCCGCGGCCGATGCCGGTTCCTCCGCCGGTGATGAGGATGGTGTTGCCTGTGACGTTCATGGTGTGCTCCTTCAGCAGGGATGATAGCTGATTCCCGAGCGTGGGGCGGGATCGCGGCGCTTCGCAGGGATGACGATTGGTTGCGGTGGCTGATTATCTTTATCCCACCCTTGCTGCGCAAGGATGGGGCACCCAGATTTGAGTAGTCTGGAAACGCAGATCCCTCCACTGCGCTTCCCTTTGGTCGGGATGACAAAGGTTTGGCGCGGGCTTTCGTTGAACCCATCCTTGCTGCGCAAGGATGGGGCACCCAGATTTGAGTAGTTTGGAAACCGAGATCCTTCCACTGCGCTTCGCTTTGGTCGGGATGACAAGGTTTGGCGCGGGCTTCGTTAAACCCACCCTTGCTGCGCAAGGATGGGCACCCAGATTTGAATAGTTTGGAAACGCAGATCCCTCCACTGCGCTTCGCTTTGGTCGGGAGGACAAAGGTTTGGCGCGGGCTTCGTTAAACCCACCCTTGCTGCGCAAGAAGGGGGCACTCAGATTTGAATAGTTTGGAAACGCAGATCCCTCCACTGCGCTTCGCTTTGGTCGGGAGGACAAAGGTTTGGCGCGGGCTTTCGTTAAACCCGCACGCATTGGGATTCTGCAATTCAGGATGCTAGGTGGGAAGTTGGATGCTTCCGTCGCTTGCGATGGGGAAAAAGGGGTTCCAGGCGACCTCCCACAAGAATCCATCAGGATCGGCGAAATAGCCGGAATAGCCGCCCCAGAAGGCTTCCTGCGCGGGTTTCAGAAGCTTTGCTCCGGCAGCGACGGCCTCGACTAGAACGGAATCCACTTCCTCGCGGCTGCGGGCGTTATATGCGAGGGTGAATCCGCTGAACGCGGGGCGCTGTCCGCGATGTTCGCATCCTTTGGCCAGCTCGCTTCGCGGGAAGAGGGCGAGCGCCATGCCAACCGCTTGAAAAAATACGATGCCGTCAGACCCGGCCGGAGACTGCCGCCAGCCGAGGCGTTCGTAGAATTCTCTGCTGCGTTTTAGGTCAGCGACTCCAAGGGTAATTATGCTCACGCGTTGTTCCATTGATCTTCCTCTGCGGCACCAATGTACTACGGCAACGTTTTATCCCACCCTTGCTGCGCAAGGATGGGGCACCCACATTCGTGGTCGGAAAGAGAGAAAGAAAGAAACACAGATCCCTCCACTTCGCTTCGCTTCGGTCGGGATGACAACAGTCGTTGGGGTGTGGAGTCGGGATAACAGTTGTTGGGGTGTGGAGTCGGGATAACAAGTCTGTGTGTAAGGCTGGAAACAGAAAGGCCGCAGCGTGATGGCTGCGGCCTTTCTGATATACGTCACTGTGATTGATACAGTACCACAATTTTATTTCAGGAACAGGGGAGCCATAACGAAAGCTACCGTGCAAAGCAACTTGATGAGTACGTGAATGGACGGGCCGGCGGTGTCCTTGAAGGGATCGCCAACCGTGTCGCCGACGACGGCTGCCTTGTGGGCATCCGAGCGTTTGCCGCCGTACTGGCCGGTTTCAATGTACTTCTTGGCGTTATCCCATGCGCCGCCGCCGTTGTTCATGAATGTGGCGAAGAGGATGCCGACGATGGTTCCGACCATGAGCATGCCGGCAACAGCCTCGGCAGCCAAGGTGGGATCTTCGGGAGTGATGAAGAGGCGGAAGGTGAAGCCCACTGCAACGGGGATACCGACAGCCAGCAGACCGGGAGCGACCATTTGCCGCAGAGCGCCCTTGGTCACGAGATCAACGCAAGTGCCGTAATCCGGCTCTTCCGTATTGTTCATGATGCCGGGATGCTCGCGGAACTGGCGGCGAACTTCTTCGATGACGGTCTGGGCGGCTGCTCCGACTGCCTTGATGGCCAGTGAACTGAACAGGATGACCAGGGCGGCGGCGATGAGGCAAGCGACGAAGACGGCGGGCTTGGCGATGTCGACCTTGCTTAACAACAGGCTGGGATCGACGACCATGGCTCCGAGTTCGTTGAGCTTGCCATATTTCTGCGTGATGAGCTCATTGATCTCGTCGATGTAGGCCGAGAACAACAGGAAGGCGGCAAGGGCTGCTGAGCCGATGGCGTATCCCTTGGTGAGGGCCTTGGTGGTGTTGCCGACGGAATCAAGACGGTCGGTGCGGGTGCGGACTTCTTCTGGTGCGCCGGACATTTCGATGATGCCGCCGGCGTTGTCAGTGATTGGACCAAAGGTATCCATCGCCAGGATGTAAGCGGCGGTGGCGAGCATGCCCATGGTGGCAATCGCGGTTCCGAAGAGGCCTGCGCCAGCGGTTCCGGGCAGGGCGCGAACTCCGCATGCATACGAGCCGAGGATAGCGGCGGAGATGGCAACGACCGGGAGCGCAGTCGACTCCATGCCAACGGCAAGGCCGGTGATGATGTTGGTTGCCGGGCCGGTGAGCGATGCCTTGGCGATCGAGGCAACGGGACGATAGCGATATTCGGTGTAGTACTGCGTGATCCAGACAAACACGTAGCTGGTGACCATGCCAATAACGCCCGCAGCGAAGAACCACAGGTTGTTATTGAGCAGGAAGCGCACTGCGACGTAGAAGCCAACGATCGCGATGAGCGTGGTAACCAGGTAGCCGCGGTTGAGGGCAACCATGGGATCTTCGTCTTCATTCTTCAGTTTGACGGAGAGGATACCGATGATCGACGCGATGAGACCGAAGGCGCGAGCGACGAAGGGGAAGAAGATGCCGAGGATTCCGAACTTGCCGAAGAGGGCGACGGAGAGAATCATGGCGCCGATATTTTCAGCGGCGGTGGATTCAAACAAGTCAGCACCACGACCGGCGCAGTCGCCAACGTTATCGCCTACGAGATCGGCGATGACGGCGGGATTGCGGGGATCGTCTTCAGGAATGCCTGCTTCAACTTTTCCGACGAGGTCAGCACCTACGTCAGCAGCCTTGGTATAGATTCCGCCGCCGAGCTGTGCGAAGAGAGCCACGAAGCTGGCGCCGAAGGCGAAGCCGACGATCTGGTAGGGCACGGACATGGGGTTCTTCATGCCGCCGAATGCGAGGAAGATGAGTCCTACGCCGAGGAGGGAGAGCGAGACCACGGAGAGTCCGGTAACGGCTCCGCCGCGCAGGGCAAGCTGCATTGCGCGATTGAGGCTGGTGCGAGCGGCGGATGCAGCGCGCAGGTTAGCCCGGATGGAAACGAACATGCCGGAGAATCCCGCAAGACCGGAGCAGATGGCACCGGCGAAGAAGGAGACTACGGTCTTCCAAGCCAGGTCGAATCCCTTGGTGTAGAAGTAGAAGCCGAACAGAAAAGCTGCAAGGACAACGCTGAAGCTATAGATCGTTTTGTACTGGCGGCGCAGGAAGGCTTCGGCTCCCTTTTTGATCGCGTCCGCTATTTTTTTCATTTCAGGAGTGCCAGAATCGGCGGCAAGAACTTCACGAGTGAACAACCATGCGACGACAAGCGAAAGGGCACTGACCGTCAAAAAAAACCATACCCAAGCAGTTACGGACACACTTCCTCCATTGCGGGGCTCTTGTCAAAGAGCCTCGGTCGATCTTGACCTCACTCAGCTACGGGGAAACAGAGAACGATAACACGACGACTAGATAACATGCCAATGAAAACGCGTGTCAAGTCTTCATCGGTCGGGGACTCTCATGTATCAAGAGCACATCAAAAGGGGGTTCTTTGATGAAGCCAAAAAAACATTCCGGGTAAAGGGAAACTATTGAATTTCAAAGGCTGCAATCGCGATAATCGCAAAAAACCTGCGAATTTTTTTTGAACTTCATCGGTGTAGAAAAATCCCTGCTCACACGAGGATGCGCTTTCGAATTTTAATAATTCGGACTGCCGGTCCGAGTGTGGCGACGCGGAAAATCTCGCTCGCGGTCTATTCGTATGCGAGAGCGTCGATTGGATCTTTATGCGCCGCTTTGAGCGCCGGATATACGGCACCGAGAAGCGCGCCGGCAAAGGCGATGAGAGCGCCGCGAATCATCCACTCTGCGGTGAGCTGGAAGCTGAACGTGGGATTGCGATAGCTCATAAAGGCACGCAGGGCGAGGCTGAAGAGGATGCCGAGGATGACTCCGGCAACAGACAGGACAAGGGTTTCGCGAAGCACGACTCCCACGATGTAGCCCTTGGAGGCGCCGAGAGATTTGAGGATGCCGATCTCGCGGGTGCGCTCCATGACGGCGGTGTACATGGACTGGAAAATGACTAGGAAGCCGACGATGACCGCGATGCTGATAACAGTGTTGAGGGCGGTGGTGAAGGCGGGAAGGTGCTCCGGAGTCATGAGAGAGAGCCACTCGTCCATGGTCTGCACCTGGTAGTCGGACATTCCGGGAACGGACTTGAGTTCCGTGCGGATAAGCTCCTGGTTCGCGACGTTGTCGCTCTTGAGGTAGAAGAGGGTGGCATGGCCTTCCGATCCCATGAGGGAGCCGAGGGTGTCGAGCGGCAGGAATTTGCGGCCGCCCTTGCCATGCTCAACGATTCCGCAGATACGGAAGTCGTGGTTCAGGATTTTGGTGGTGTCGCCGACCTTGTGGCCTTTGTCTGCGCGGGCAAAATAATCGTCGATGATGACGTCGTTGGGGCCCTGGAAGGGACCGCCATCCACGAAGACGAAGGGCTTGAGGGCGTTATAGCTGGCGAAGTCGATGCCCCAGATGGTCTCAACCGAACCCGCGGTGCTGAGGTTGGTGATGACAGGAGCGACGACGGCGATGTGGGGTACCTTCCGAAGTACGTCCGCGACTTTGATGGGGGCGGGGGCGCCGCTGACACCGGTCATGAAGCTGGCGTTGGCGGGGCGCACGATCATGTCGGCGCCGATTCCGCTGATGCGGGTCTTCTGATCGTTGAGCATGCCGTACATGATGGCAACGATCGAAAGGATCATGACGACTTCAATCGCGACGGCGAAAACGCTAATCGCGGTACGCAGGGGGCGATGCAGCAAATTGTTGAAAACGAGCTTGTTCATTGCCTGCGGGGACCTTCCACCGAGTTTCTGCTAATGAGTAACGGATTTTGCGCCGATGACACTATGAAACGGGGCCACGAATCTACGCAGCTTCCTCTATGAGCGTAGCACTCGGCAAAGAGGGTTGCGCATTTCAGGGATTCGGAGAGAAGCTAATAGCAGAACTTCTAGAAAAGGCAGTTCTGGGGTGTTTACTAGTATGCACTGTGTTTTGTGCGTATTACCCCTTAGTTGTATGAAAATAAAGGCTGAATCGTAATTTTATCTTTGACGTTGTTTTGGAATCGACTTATGGTAGGCGAAGGATTTGGACTCGTCAGAGCCCGAGTGAGTGTATGGATCATTTCGGCGAAGAGCTAAAAAAGGAACGGGAATCCCGGGGTATCGCGCTCGCAGCGATTACAGAAGCCACGAAGATCAGCAGCCGGCATCTGTTAGCTCTTGAGCACGATGAATTCCGCGCACTTCCCGGGGGCGTTTTCAACAAGGGCATCGTACGCGGTTATGCGCGTGTGGTGGGCCTGGACGAGGATGTATGGGTGGGCCGTTACATGTCCGCCTACCAGCAGAGCGGCAACGTTTGCGATGACGACGTGAGCTGGTTTGCTTTTGCCGAGAATGTGAGCCGGGCGCGCAATGCCGAGCGTGACCGTCCTGCAGAAAGACTGCGCTGGGCCGGGGTATTTGTGCTGTTGACCGCACTGGCTGTGGTTGCGTATTTCGTTTACGGATATGTGCACAAGCGCATGCTGGATATGCCGGTGCATGCTGCGGAACAGGGCATCAGCATGAGCGTGGATGGCCCGTTGCACGATCTCGACAGCTTCGTCGTACTATCCAGCTAAGTCGCGTCGTTGCGCTGCTTCGATCCGCTGATCCATTCGTAGTGTTCCCTGCTTTCGCCATCCCATCCCTGCTTTATTGGGGCAGATTCCGCTGCGGAATTGCACTTCGTCCGGCAGACTTCCTGAGTACAATTGGTTCGGAAACTGAGGAAGGATTCATTGCCATGTCTAATTTTTTTCGTATGCCATTTTTAGCTGCTGCATTTCTGATTCTTGCAGTGCCGGGCATTGCAGGTGCCCAGGCCGCGGCCCCCGCTCCGGCTGCGGCACCGACCGCTGGGACACCCGAGCCATTTGTGCTCCCAAATCTTAATCTGACGTATACGCCTCCCGCGGGCTGGCAGGCACAGGATGTGGCCAAGCTGAAGGCTGCGGGCGACCCCGCTTCGGCCAAGTGCAACACACTGCTCTATGCTGTCTCTCCGGCCGAGGCGGCGGAGGGCTTTCACGGCTTGAGCGTGGGAGTGACGCTGTTCGAAGCGTCCCGCACGTGCGCGCCACCGGATATGCCGGCGGAAGACCAGATGAAGTCCATCGTTGAAAACACGACGAAGATGCCGGGGATGAAGATCTACAAGGACTACGCGCCTTACTCCATCGATGGCCGCAGCTTTGAAGGAACGATCGTCAAGGGCAAGCCGCAAGGGACCACCGTTGCCGAAGACATCTACATTGCGATGGTTGGCGCGATGATCAAGGACCATGGCACAGAGCACATCCTGCTGTGGGAACTGGTGGCGCCGGACACGGCGATGCTGCAGCAGATGCTGAATTCGACGGTCCAATTCACGGGGAAAAAGCCGCACGAACTTTACAAGACAAAGATCAAGTAGGAGAAAGAGTGGGCCCATCTGCGCGCTCGACACCTGTATGGTGCGTTGCGGCTTTGAAGTTAGCGGGCAACGCACGCGCAGGGGGGTTCAGCGCACCAATGCTGCATGGTTTGTCGTGACGCATCGCGAACATCGGGCATCGGCAGGCATTCGTAAACTTGTTGAGCAGGGCGGCTACCCAGCAAAACTATGGATATAACGGAAGTGAATCTGAAGCACGACATTGGTGCGATGGCGCGGCACTTTCAAATCGACGGCAGATTTGTTTCCGCGGTGCCGTATGGCAGTGGTCACATCAACGACACCTACTGCGCGACGCTGGAGCAGGGCGGGGCGCGAGTCCGCTACATCTTTCAACGCATCAATGGGGCGATTTTCAAGAACACGCCGGCGTTGATGGAGAATATCTGGCGGGTATCGACGCATCTCTCGCAGAAGCGTGCTGGAGAGGCTGACCGGATGCGGCGGGTGTTGACGCTGATTCCGGCAGTGGATGGCAAGCCATATGCACGCGACGAGCACGGGGATGTCTGGCGCGTTTATGTGTTTATCGAGGGAGCGCGGACGTTTGACGCTGTGGAGTTTCCGCAGCAGGCGTTTCAGGCTGCAAAGGCATTTGGAGAATTTCAGCGACTGCTTACAGAGCTTCCGCCTGCCCCGACTGCACGATACGATTCCTGACTTTCACCATACGCCGAAGCGGTATGCCGCGCTGGAGAGAGCGATCGAAGCGGACGTTGCGAATCGGGCGGAAATGGCGCAAAAGGAGATTGAATTTGCGAGGCGGCACAAGGATATTTGCGGCGTGCTGCTGGATGCGGGGCTACCGGAACGCGTGACGCATAACGACACGAAGTTTAACAACGTGATGCTGGACGATGCGACGGGCGAAGGGATTTGCGTAATCGATCTGGACACGGTGATGCCGGGGCTGGCGCCATTCGATTTTGGCGATATGGTGCGCACGACGACGAGTACGGCGCAGGAAGATGAACGCGATCTGTCAAAAGTGACGATGCAGTTCGAGATGTTCGAGGCGTTGGCGCGCGGTTACTTGAGTTCTGCGGGGGAATTTCTGACGCGGGCGGAGAAAGAGCTTTTGCCGTTTTCAGGCAAATTGATCACATTCGAAATCGGCATCCGGTTTCTCACGGATTTCCTGGCAGGCGACACTTACTTCAAGGTTCATCGCGAGGGGCACAACATGGACCGCTGCAGAACGCAGTTCAAACTGCTGGAATCCCTGGAACAGCAGGAAAAGCAGATGGACAGGCTGATCGCGCAGATCTGAGTTACGGATGGGAGTTCCCCGGTCAGGCAGAACTGGGAGTTCAGCCCAGAAGACGGAAGTAATCCTGCAGACCGCGTAGGGCGATCATCCATACGGCTACCCAACTTGTGTGATCCAGATCATCTTTCCGGGACGCTATTCCTGAGTACAATGTGGAGCAAATCTAGAGAAGGATTAACTTGCCATGTCTAATTTTTTTCGCTTGCCACTCCTTGCCGTTGCGATTGCAGGATTGACCGGTCCGCAAATCACAATGGCCCAGGCCGCAACGGCTGCTCCTGCAGCTGCTGGTGATGCACAACCATTCGTTCAACAGGATCTGAGTTTGACTTACACTCCGCCAGCGGGATTCAAGGCAGAGGATGTTGGGAAATTGAAGTCGCAGGAGCTGGATCAGAAGGCGGTTGCGTGCAATGACGTGGTTTACTCGGCTGCTCCTCCGAACGCAGGCGAAGGCTACCAGGGATTGAGCATGGGAGTAACGATCATTCATCCGGCGATGAGCTGTGCGCCGCAAGGAATGGTTCCCGACGACTTTATGAAGGGCATGGTAAACGGTAGTGCAAAAATGCCCGGGCTTACTCCCTTCAAGGAATTCGCCACCTACACGGTCGATGGCCGAAACTTCGCGGCAGTGATTGGGAAGGGAGCCGGCGCGACGGCAGGCTCAGAGATTTACGTTGCCATGGTCGGGGCAGTAGCAAAGGAGAAGACGACGAACCCGGTGTTGTTGTGGGCGCTGGTGGCTCCGGACCTGGACATGCTGCAGAAGCTGTTTTTGTCCACGGTGCAGTTTACGGGGAAGAAGCCGCATGAACTTTACAAGGTGAAGTTGAAGTAAGCTCGTGGGATTGGGGCCGTCGGTTGATTCTCGATGGCCTCAAATGCTGCGGCGCTCAAACCTGAGTCTGTAAAGGAAACCGCAGATCCCTCGGCTACGCTCGGGCTGACAATTCAACTGAGCGCAAATCCTTCGGTCCGCTCGGGGATGACAACGGATCAAGCGCAGATGCTTGGGTTCGTTCGGGATGACAGTTCACAGCGCGTTTTCCCTGATGGGGACGAAGCTTCGCGTTTTGGAGCTGACCATTTACTGCACGGATGCGCCTTCCGGGGGCGTATATCTCCCCTTGGCTGAAAGATTTTGCGGTTGCGCCCGGGCTCTGCTACCGTTTTGATAGACGCTTACGGCTTGAACGAGCCGGGGCTGGCCAGCAGTCCGCTAACTTATTCCGAATCACGCAGTTCCTTCCAGAGAGAAACAGCGTCAGCGGCGGCCAAAACGAGTACATACGGAGGAAACTGTATTGTCAGTACACGACCGTTTTTTATTTACGTCTGAATCGGTGACCGAGGGTCACCCAGACAAGATCGCCGATCAGATTTCCGATGCGATTCTTGACGCCTGCCTCGAGCAGGATGCATACAGCCGGGTAGCGTGCGAGACGCTGACCGCAACCGGGCTCGTAGTGATTGCCGGTGAAATTACGACCAAGGCATACGTCGATTTCCAGTCGCTGGTTCGAGGCGTGGTCGCTTCGATTGGCTATGACAACGCGCTGTATGGATTCGATTCAAACACCTGCGCGGTGATCTCGAGCATCAACAAGCAGTCCGGCGACATTGCCCAGGGTGTGGACACGGGCGGCGCGGGCGATCAGGGCATGATGTTCGGCTATGCCACCAACGAGAACGAAGACTACATGCCGACTCCGATTGCGCTGGCACACAAGCTGACGAAGCGGTTGACGGAAGTTCGCAAGAGCGGATTGATGGTCTATCTCCGTCCCGACGGCAAGAGCCAGGTGACGGTGGAGTACGACGAGAACAACAAGCCGGTTCGCATTGACGCGGTGGTGATTTCGTCGCAGCACTCAGAGACGGTTACGAATGATCAGCTGTACAGCGACATTCTGAAGCACGTTATCCAGGCAGTGCTTCCAGCACACCTGCTGGATGAGAACACGAAGTATCACATCAATCCCACGGGCCGATTTGTAATTGGCGGACCGATGGGCGATACCGGATTGACGGGCCGCAAGATTATCGTCGACACCTACGGCGGTATGGGTCGTCACGGCGGCGGTGCATTCAGCGGCAAGGATCCGACAAAGGTGGATCGTTCGGCGGCTTACATGGCGCGCTACATTGCGAAGAACATTGTGGCTGCCGGTTTGGCAGAGCGCTGCGAAGTGCAGCTTGCTTATGCCATCGGTGTGGCTGATCCGGTTAGCGTGCTGGTTGAAACTTTCGGCACGGGTGCGGTGGATTCGAAGAAGCTGCAGCAGTTGGTCAGGGCAAACTTCTCGTTGACGCCGAAGGGCATTATCGAGAGCCTGAACCTGCGTCGGCCGATCTACCGGCAGACTGCTGCCTACGGCCACTTCGGTCGCCAGGGTGCGGAGTTCACATGGGAAGCGACGGACAAGGCTGCAGCGTTGCGCGAGCAAGCTGGCGTGGGCGAGGCAACCGCAAAGAAGTAGTCGGGAAACAAAGGAAAGGGTGGACTCTTCGGAGTCCGCCTTTTTTCTTTTGACAGCAAGAAGCGGATGGCGGCGCAGAACGCGCACTGCGATGATGCTGACATGAAGGCGGATAAGAAGTTGATATTCGACGAAGAGACTGCGTGGGAACAGGTGCTGGCACGCGACGCGAGCGCCGAATTTTTCTACGGCGTGACGACAACCGGAATATTCTGCCGGGCGGCGTGTCCGAGCCGCAGGCCATCGCGAAGCAATGCGGTGTTTTTTACGAGCGTGGACGACGCGCGGGCGGCGGGATTTCGCGCATGCATGCGCTGCAAGCCAGAGCAGCAGCGGGCGGAGACTGCCATGGTTGATTTGGTTTGTGCGCATATCCGCGCAAACGTTGAGCGAAAAATTACGCTAAGCGAACTTGCGGATCTGACGAAGTTGAGTCCGTTCACCGTCCAGCGGAATTTTGTACGCGTGCTGGGAGTGAGCCCGAGTGCGTATCAACGGAAGTTACGATCGACGATGTTGAAGAGCCGATTGAATGGCAAAGGAGTGAGCGTGACAGAAGCGATCTACGATGCGGGATATTCTTCAGCAAGCCGCGTATATGAGCACGCTAAGCGCGACCTGGGAATGAGCCCTGGGAAATTTCAAGCTCGGGGCAAGGGTGAGCGTATTCGATTTACAGTTGCGAATTGTCATCTGGGCAAGCTGCTGGTGGCAGCGACCGATCGCGGCATTTGCGCAGTGACGCTGGGCGAGGATGCGACGGAGCTGGAGCGCGGGTTGCGAGCGCAGTTCCCTGCGGCGGACATCGTGGCGGACGCGGGTCTGAATTGGGTGACGCGGGTGATTCTGCTGGCGAATGGAGAAGGTCCACTAGCGCAAGAGCTTCCGCTGGACTTGCGCGCGACAGCTTTTCAAATGCGCGTGTGGCAGGCGCTGCAACAAATACCTACGGGCGAGACGCGCAGCTATGCAGAGGTGGCAAAGGAGATTGGGCAGCCTACTGCGGTGCGCGCGGTGGCACGTGCTTGCGCGTCGAATCCGTTGGCCGTGGTGATTCCCTGCCATCGCGTTGTGGGCAGTGACGGTGCACTTACGGGATATCGGTGGGGTGTGGAGCGCAAGCGGAAGCTGCTGGAGAAAGAGCGGAGCGGGACAGCGGAAGTGCTGTCCCACTCTTGAGGGTGGGGAAGATTATTAGCGCATCCCGCCTGCGATCTGGATGGCCTGGCCGTTGACCCAGCCAGCATCGTCGGATGCTACGAAGGCCACCACAGGAGCGATGTCTTGCGGCTGGCCGATGCGGCCGAGTGGAGTTTGCGCCTCGACCATCTTGCGAAAATCGCTTTCAGCGATACCCGCGGCGTGGAAGCCTTCAGTCTCTACCATTCCGGGATTCACCGAGTTGACGCGAATCTTGCGGTGGCCGAGTTCCTTCGAGAGCGCGATGGTGATTGCATCGACGGCAGCCTTGGTGGAACTGTAGACCGAACCGGTGGCGACGGGCGATTGCGCAACGACGGAGCCGATGTTGATGATGGATCCGCCTTCTGCTCCGATGTACTTTACGGCTTCTTGCGTGGTGAGAAGAAGGCCGAGCACATTCAGGTTATATTGCTTGTGGAAGTGCTCCGCTGTGATGTTTTCGAGCGGAAGAAATTCATAAATGCCCGCATTGTTCACGAGGATATCGACTTTGCCGTAGGCCTTCTTTGTCTCGGCGAAGAGCCGCTTGATGTCGGCCTCGGAGGAGACATCTGCTTGCACGGCGATGGCCTTGCCGCCTTTGGCGGTGATGGCGTTGACGACCTTATCCGCACCGGCTTTGCTGCTTGCGTAGTTGACGACAACGGATGCGCCTTCTGCTGCGAGTTGCTCCGCGATGGATGCTCCGATGCCCTTGGATGCGCCGGTTACGACTGCTACTTTTCCTGCTAGTTTGCTCATGAAAGACTCCTGACTCTTGCTATCGATCACTTAGACAATTTGATAACCGTCTAATTGATGTGCCCAGGCCCGGAGGGGATTCGATCTTTTGAAATTTTAGATCTGGCTGAGCTTTGAGAGGTAGGAATTCCACACGTCGCGGCGGAATGTCGCGGTAACGAATTTGCCTTCGCGATGGGTTTCGATGAGGCCAGCAGCTTCCAACTCTTTTAGATGGTGCGACATGGTCGCGGGGGTGATGGGGACGGCTTCGAGCAAGGCCGAACAGCCCATGGAATGCTGGCCGGCGATGCGCTCCAGTATCCCGAGGCGTCGCGGATCGGAGAGAGCTTTCGCGATGAGGATCATTTGGCGCTTGGAGAGGCGCGTCGTTGTTGTTGAAGATCCCGTGGCCACTTAGTTATTTTGACAGATTCGGCTTGTCTCCGACAGCGAGCAGTGTTTGAAAGTGGGGCGCTTCGGCTTCCTTGTGCACGACGGATGTCAGAACGTTTTGGAAGCCTGCCTTATGGATGAGCGACTCGAGTTCTACTTCGCTGAATCCCAGCCAGAGATCGGCGTAGAGTTCGCGGGCTTCTTCAAAACGGTGCTTGCCGAGATCGAGAATGGCGATGCGGCCACCGGGCTTGAGGATGCGCCATGCTTCGGCGATTGCGCGCTCGGGGTGAATAGCGTGATGCAGGGACTGGCTTAGAAGCGCGACATCGACCGACGCGGTGTCGATAGGAATTTCTTCCAGATCGCCAAGCCGGTACTCGAGATTCTTTACGCCCTGCTTGCGGGCGAGTTGAGTGCCGTACTCCACCATTTTCTCCGAGTTGTCGATGGCAAGGACGTGCTTTGCGCGCTGGGCGAGCAGCAGTGAAAAAGATCCTTCGCCGGCACCGACGTCGGCGATGACCATGGGGGGCAGGAGAAGTAGTAGAGCCTCAGCAAAGCCCTTCCAGGATCGGCCGGGAACGTACTCGCGGCCAAAGCGGCCCGCCATTTCGTCAAAGAAAGCGCGGGTCTTGTCTTGTCGCTTGCGGAGGGTAAGTTTCAGGGCAGCGTTATCTTGCCGGGCCTCGGGAATTTCGCGGGCGGCCTGGCGAAGCAGCGGAATCAGTTGACTGATGACGTGATCTGAGGAACCATTCTCCTGCTTGAGCCGATAGAGGATATTTTTTCCGGTGCGGCGGTCTTCCACTAATCCTGCTTGCTTGAGCTGGGCAAGGTGAGTGGAGAGAGTACTTTGGCCCATGCCGAGGATTTCCTGCAGTTCGGCGACGGAAAGCTCCTCGCGCTCGACCATGAGCAGGACGCGCAGGCGGTTTGCGTCGGACAGGATCTTGAGGGATTTGAGAATTGACTTCATCGTCGATTGAAATTAGTATATCAACATATCGCGATATGGCGATAGGAGGATAAGTAATGACCACCGCAACTCTGGACCGTACGGCTGCTGAATACAAGGTTGCCGACCTTGCGCTTGCCGACTGGGGCCGCAAGGAAATTTCCGTTGCCGAGCACGAGATGCCCGGCCTTATGTCCATTCGCAGGAAGTACGCCGCCGCCAAACCCCTGGCTGGTGTGCGCGTGACTGGCTCGCTGCACATGACGATTCAGACTGCCGTGCTGATCGAGACACTGGTGGATCTGGGCGCGAGTGTTCGCTGGGCAAGCTGCAATATCTTCTCCACACAGGATCACGCGGCGGCAGCGATTGCAGCGGCGGGTGTGCCGGTATTTGCTTGGAAGGGCGAATCACTCGAAGAGTATTGGTGGTGCACGTACGAGGCTTTGAAGCATGGTAATAAGGGTCCGGAGTTGGTAGTGGACGATGGCGGCGACGTGACGCTGCTGATCCACAAAGGTTATGAGTTGGAAGACGGTGATGGCTGGGTGAACACTCCCTCAGGCAACCACGAAGAGCAGGTCATCAAGGACCTGTTGAAGAAGGTGCACGCCGAAGATCCGCAGCACTGGCACAACGTGGTGAAGGACTGGCGCGGCGTTTCAGAAGAAACGACGACGGGCGTACACCGCCTTTACAAGATGAAGGAACAGGGCAAACTGCTGGTTCCGGCAATCAACGTAAATGACTCGGTGACGAAGTCGAAGTTCGACAATCTGTATGGCTGCCGCGAGTCGTTGGTGGATGGCATTAAGCGCGCGACGGACGTGATGGTTGCGGGCAAGGTTGCATGCATCTGCGGCTACGGCGATGTGGGCAAGGGCTCTGCGGCTTCGCTTCGCGGACTTGGCGCACGTGTGGTGGTGACGGAGATCGATCCCATCAACGCACTGCAGGCGGCGATGGAGGGCTACGAAGTTGCGACGCTGGAAGATACGCTGGGGCGCGCGGACATCTATGTGACCTGCACCGGCAACGTGGACATTATCACCCTCGAGCACATGAAGAAGATGAAGGACCAGGCGATCATCTGCAACATTGGACACTTCGATAACGAGATCCAGATTGACCGACTGAACACCGAAAAGGGCGTGAGCAAGGTTACGATCAAGCCGCAGGTGGACAAGTATGAATTCCCCGATGGACACTGCATCTTCGTGCTGGCTGAAGGCCGGCTGGTGAACCTGGGCTGCGCGACCGGGCACCCGAGCTTTGTAATGAGCAACAGCTTTGCCAACCAGACGCTGGCTGCGCTGGATCTCTGGAAGAACAAGGACACGTACAAGAACGACGTCTACATTCTGCCAAAGAAGCTGGATGAAGAAGTGGCTCGTCTGCACCTGGAAAAGATTGGCGTGAAGCTTACGACACTCACTCCGAAGCAGGCCGAGTATTTGGGTGTTGCTCAAGAGGGTCCCTACAAGGCAGAGAACTACCGCTACTAGAACTTGGCAAGATAAGAAAATGCCCAGCCTCCGAAAATGAGGCGGGGCATTTTTGTTTGCAATCAGATGGCTGGCGGCATGTCATCTGTGACCATGAGGCCGAACGACCCGGGCGTGGTGCTGTCCAGTGCGATGCTGGACAGTATCTGGCCGGAGAAGAATTCCGAGGGACCTGAATCGATGAGAACTGTGCCCGGAGTATTCACTGGCGTCATGCGGATCTGGTAGGTTCCGACGGGGATGGTGAGGTAGCTGGTTACCACACCGAATGCAACGTTAACGAGCACGGGCTTTGACTTCGCAAGATCCACACCGGGCGCGGTAACGTAAACATCCAGCGCAGGCATTGCAGACGCTGCCTGTACGGTACGCAACGTAAAGTAATTCACCGCTGGGTAAGTATTTTGCGTCTCTGGATGGACGATCGCCTGAAAACGCGAACCACTGTTCATCACAAAAATCGTCGTTTCCGAATTTGTGGTGACGTTGGCGGTTGTGGACAGGATAACCGTCGTATCGCTGTTGGCGTTGTAGAAATTGACTGGCAATGCGGAGCCCGGTGCGACCGGCACATACTTCGTGTAACTGGGGAAAAGGCTGAACGCATCCACCACTTCGCCACCGACAGTGACGCGGAGAACGGGAGAAACGCTGGATACCTGGACGACCCGGACGTAGCCCTCGGTGATGTTAGCGCAACCGCAGAGTGCGATTCCGGCGGCGAACATCGCCAATGCGCAAAATATCTTAAGAATGTTGCGCATGGCGGAATATGCCTCCTTTGCAATCGCTTACTCTAACTTTTACACGAGCGGCAGCCATCGTGTATTGGAAGTGCAGGAGAATTGTAAGGGAGGAATAGCAGTCGCACGGACACCGACGCCGCAACATTTTTCGGAGAAGTGATTTAATACGAAGGTCCGGAATTTTGTCGCAGGATTTCGCAGTCCGATCTGCAATTTGCCCATGGGAAAAACGAAACAACGCCGGCGCGCTTTTTCACGACACAAATCGAGCGCGTGTGGCCTTTGCTCGCTTGCTTGGCTAGCCGTCTTGATAGCGTTGACCTTGCCCTGCCATACGGCTGAGGCACAAGCTCTCCATCCGGCTGCGCCGCCTCCGACAGAGACGAAACCGGCGGCAACGGCAAATGCTGACACAACGAAGCCATCGAGCAAGACACATCCCGCAGTGGAGTTGATTCCACTGGCCGCACCGAAGGCCATTGCTGACCGCAAATCCAGCTACACCTTCAAAGTTACGAACAGCGAGTGGGTGGATACGGGCGTGCAGCTTGCGGCGGGGGACCACGTGGAGTGGAGTGCGAGCGGAACGATGAAAGTCAGCGACGGCCGCGAGGTGACCGCAGACGGACTGGCGCGTGGATGGAAAGATCTGATTCGACAGTTCCCGATGAACAACGCAAACACGGGAGCGCTGGTGGCGCGGATAGGAGATGCTGAAGCGGTTCCATTCCTGATCGGAACGAAAAGCGATCTCTCGGTATTGCAGACGGGGAGATTGTACCTGGCAGCAAACTTGAGTTCGGACCTTAGACGACGACGGCGCGTTCGATGTGAAGATCAAATTCGCGGAGCCAGTGAAGGCGCAGAATGGCAGCGCGAAGGCTCCCGCGAATGGAATGCTGGTTTCAGGAGACGCGGGCGCCTCGACGAACGCAACAACTACGGCAAACATGGACGCAAGCAAGTTTGAATCGCAACTCTCTCCTGCGTTGTTCGCAGAAATTCCGCGGCGGGTTGGCGATGAGCAGGGCAATCCGGGCGACATGGTGAACTTCACTCTGATTGGTTCCGAGGACCAGGTGACGAAAGCCTTTGCGGCGGCAGGCTGGATAACAGTAGACAAGACAACGCAGGATGCGGTGCTGCACGGAGTGCTGGCGACGCTGCAGCACAAGGCGTATGTGGAGATGCCGATGAGCACGCTGTATTTGTTTGGTCGGCCGCAGGACATGTCGTATGCGCGGGCTGCGCCGTTGCAAGTTGCCGCAATTCGGCACCATCTGCGCGTATGGAAGACAACGAAGATGGTAGGCGGCAAGACGATGTGGGTGGGCTCTGCGACATACGATAACGGATTTGAGCAGGATCAGAGGACCGGAGGAATGACGCATCACATCGATTCGAACATCGATGAGGAACGCGATTTTATCGAGAAGAGTTTCGCAGCGGCTGGCGTGATTGCGAATGCAGCATATGTGCTGCCGGAGAATCCCTTGCGCACAGCGAATACTGCGACAGGCGGGACGTTTCAATCGGATGGGCGGATCGTGGTGATGGAAGTGCTGGCCGCACGGGCAGACGCGACTTCGTTGCCTCCGACGCCTTAAGGCTGGCCGGTGCTGGCCGCACGGGCGGTGCTGCCCGCACCCGCTGAGCGCGCAGCGAAATCGTGAAAGTTGGTTCCACGGGACTGATTATGCCAGCGCGTAAAGGTATTCGACGAAGGAGGCTACTGCTCCGTCGATACCTGAAACTTTTGGGTTGCTGGATTCGATTACGTAGTACTCGTTGGGGGCGTGCTGTCCGCTTCCATGTCCGAGACCGAAGTGTCCCGCGGGCAGGCTTAGCGGCGCGGACGTGAAGATGTATCCCGGCCACGATCCGGCATTACGCGGCCAGAAGAGCGGATCGAGACCGAGGCTTTGATACGTGGATTTTTGCGCCTGGATGAGTTTGGAATCCGATGAACTTTGAGTGGGATCGTAACCGCCGCTCATGTTGACTTCGATGTCGCCGAATCCATTTTTCGCAAGGTGCTGCTTGAGGAGTTCAAGAGTGCCGGATGCGGTCATGTCGGGCACGAGGCGCATATCGATCTTAGCCACGGCGCGATGCGGGAGAACGGTTTTGCCTCCGGGGCCTGTGTATCCGGCAACCAGACCTTCGATATTGATGGTGGGTTGCGACTCCAGCATCATCATGGCGTCGACCCAGTTGGCGTCGTGAACCCAGTGATCGATGCCGAGTTGCTTTTTTCGGGACGCTTCGCTTTCGCGTGCGGCGAAGGCTTGAATCATTTGTTTCTGATCCGCAGTGAGCGGCTTGACCTTGTCAAAGAATCCCGCAACGGCGGGGGTATGACCGTCGGGACCGATTAATGTATTAAGCGCGCGAACGAGATGCCAGGAAGGGCTGTCGACTGCCGCCTCAAGGCTGGAGTGGATGTCGAGGCGAGGACCACGGCCCCAGTGCTCGCCGGTTGAAACCAATTCCAATTCGACGACACCTTTTGCGCCGAGAGAAATATCGACTTTGCCGTCGAGTCCCTGGCCCGCTTCCGGCATAAATACACCGATGCATTTCTGCAACGCGGCTGTGACTTTGGGCTGGCGGACAACTTCCGGAAAGTGGGGTGAGCCGATCTCCTCTTCGCCTTCGCAGACGAGCACGAGATTGACGGGGAGCTTTTTTCCTGCCTTTTTGAAAGCGTGGAGAGCGCCCAGAAACGCGGTCTCCGGCCCTTTCTGATTGACCGCCCCGCGACCGACGCAGACTTTGCCGAGTCCTTCCTTGTCGACGATTTTGCCTTCGAGGGGCGGCGATGACCACTCCGCCGGATCGAATTGCTTAACGTCATACATGAAATAGAGTCCGACGGTGACGGGAGCACCAACGTCGAGAACGCCGAAGACTCCGGGCTTGCCGGATGTAGGAATGATCTCTACGCCGGTGAATCCCGCGTCGGTGGCCAACCTGGCCATGTACTCGGGGCCTTGCGGGAAGTTACGGTTTTCCGCGGCAATGGATGGCAGCGCGATCCATTCCTGAAGTCGCGTTACATTTTCATCGTGCATGCCGGGTATTTGATTGAGCACGGACTGCTTGTCAGTTTCAGCAGCCGCGAAAGTTGTGAGTGGAAGGGCGCTGGCTGCGGCGGTAAGAAGAGTTGTCTGCACGAATTCTCTACGACTCAACGTGTTGTTGCCTGCTTCTTTCACCTTGCCTCCGGATGAGACGCGACGGATTCACAACGATATTCTGCGGCCGCGGTTGAGCGAAGCATACCATGGCGCAGATTCGCATTCGCAACTCAGCCTTCGGTCTTTGGGGCGGGGCCGACGCGGGCGCGAACGATGCGGAGGAATTCGCGAAGGGACTGTCGAGGCTCGAGTGTGAAAACGATGTCGAGCGTGATGACGGAGCTCATGCGATCGACGCGAAAGGAGCGAAAATCGTCGCGCATTTCGCACCATGCGGCGAGTGTCCACTTGCCTCCCCAGAAATAGAGCGCGAGGGGGCGGGCGCGCCGGACGCTGGGCTGGCCATCTTCGCGGCTGTAGGCGAACTCGATGACTCGACGCTCGAGAGCTGCGGAGTGCAGCGAATCCAGCAGCAGACGAACTTCGGGAGAGGCTTGGATCGCGGGGGCGTAGAGCAGCACTTCATCCACGCGATCGCGCAGGTCGAGAGGAAGCACGGCTTCGATTTTGCGCAGGGCCTGGTTGGCGGCATCGGCAAGCTGCGGGCCTCCCCAGGCGTGAACGAGCCGCGCACCCAGGACCAGCGCCGTGATTTCGCCGCGGTTGAACATGAGCGGAGGGATATCAAAGTCGCGGCGCAAGGTGTAGCCGATGCCTGCTTCGCCTTCGACAGGCACGCCGGAGAGTTGAAGATCCTGCACGTCGCGATAGATGGTGCGTGGCGAGACCTCAAGTTTTTCGGCAAGACTGCGTGCGGTTACGAGCCGCCCCGCACGCAGGAGTTGCACGATACGAAAGAGCCGGTCGGCGCGACGCATGAGGACAGTCTACGGTCCTCATGCTGCAGTGCAAAGGATCTTCGAAAGGAGGTAACGCAAATCCCTACACAGGCGACGATTTATGGAAGGACCTGCTTCAAATGATAAGGACGCAGATCCCTCCACTTCGCTTTGCTCCGGTCGGGATGACAATCCCTGCTTTGCGATTGCGGGATGACAAAACTCCTCTCCACATGTGGCCCGAGGACAATTCGTCACGATTCCTCGGTAGCCATGCGAAGGCCCCACTTCAGACTGCTGAGTGAAGGCCAATACGATTGCCTTCGCTATCGATGATTTGCGCGACGAATCCCATGCCTGGAGGGAGTGCTTCCTTGGGCGCGAGGACGCTGCCTCCGGCTGCGGGAGTGCGTTCTAGTGCGCCATCCAGCTTGCCATCGCAGTTCAGGTAAATGGAGACACCATCCTGTGAGGGCTTCGATTTCGTCGTCTCAATTAGACAACCGGATACGGCGGGGCGCTCGTAGGGGAAGACGGCCAGATTGTCCGATTGAAATGTCTCGCGCTTGAGCGGCAGGTCGAGGACGGTGGAGTAGAAGGTGATGGCGCGATCAAGGTTTGCCGCGGGAATTTCGAACCATACGATGCGGGAAGGCTGTGTCATTTGAGTGTTCCTCCTAAGCGTGTTTTCGAACGCAAGAGGATAGTAGGCGGGGGCTACTGACAGCATTCTGTCAGCAGTGTTTGCAGATCGTATTAGCGTGGACGCAGATCATTTGCACGTGCGCCGTCGATCTTATCCCCTGGCGATATAGAGGAAGCGAATGAGGAAAAGCACTGCCAGCAGGTAGAGCAGCCAGTCTTCGCGATTGAATTTTCCGGCTGCGAGTTGCAGGAATGCGAAGGCGAGAATGCCGATGCCGAGTCCATTGGCGATGGAGTAGGTGAGCGGGATCATGATGAGGGTGAGAAATGCCGGGACGGCGATCACCGGATCGGACCAGCGGATTTCGCGGATGGTGGAGAGCATCATGCTGCCGACGAGAATGAGCGCGGGAGCAGTCGCCGCAGTGGGCACGGCGCCGATGAGGGGTGCGAGAAAAAGCGCACCGAGAAAGAGCACTCCGGTGGTGATTGCGGTGACGCCACTGCGGCCTCCAGCAGCGACTCCGGCGCTGGATTCGATGTAGCTGGTGACGGTGCTGGTGCCGGCAAGCGAGCCGCAGACGGTGGCTGCTGCGTCCGCAAAAAGAATTCTGCTAAGGCGGGGGATGGAGTTGTCGGCTTCGACCAATCCTGCCTTCTTTGTGACGGCGAGCAATGTGCCGAGATTGTCGAACAGATCGACGAAGAGGAATACAAAGACAATTTCGAGCAGGCCGATGTGGAGTGCGCCGCGAATGTCGAGCCGGAAGGCAGTGGCGCTGATGCTGGAAAGATTGTACGGAGCGGGATGCCAGTGAACGAGGCCGATGGGCCAGGCAAGGGCGGTGGTTGCGAGTACTCCGATGAGGATGGAGCCGCGCACCTTCCAAATTTCCAGTGACGCCATCAGCAGCAGGCCGAAAAGGGCGAGCGCCGTTTCCGGACGGCGGAGATTGCCAAGCGTGACCAGCGTAACTGGGTGATCGACGATGAGGCCGGAGTTGTGGAGGCCGATGAACGCGATGAAGAGACCGATCCCCGCAGCGACGGCTGCGTAGAGTTCGTTGGGAATGCTGCGCAGGATCATCTGGCGAATACCGAACGCAGTGAGAACGAGAAAGATCGCTCCGGAAAGAAAGACTGCTCCGAGTGCCGTTTGCCAGGGCACGCCCATACCGATGACGACGGTGTAAGTGAAATAAGCATTGAGGCCCATGCCGGGAGCGAGCGCGATGGGATAACGGGCGTAGGCGCCCATGAGAATGCTGCCGATTGCTGCGGAGAGGCATGTCGCGGCGGTGACCGCAGCGAGAGGCAAACCCGCCTGCGCGAGGACTGAGGGGTTAACCAGAACGATATATGCCATGGTTACGAAAGTCGTCAGCCCGGCGAGGAACTCGGTGCGCCAGCTGGTGCCAAGGCGTTGGAATTCAAAGTAGCGTTCGAGGCGAAGTCTCATGCGGAGTCAAGGATAGAAAAGCACAGAGGTGACGATAAGGCGAGCGCAAATCGTGGTTTACGTGGATCAGGCTGCGAAGAAGGACGAAATTAGTCGCATACTGTGACGAAATATCGACTTGGCGGACCCGCTACTGAAGAGGCTCATGTCCCTTCCTATTACAAAACTAAAACGGTTGACGAATGGCAGCGGTGTAACCATATTCTTTATGTCTTATCCGGTTATCATCCAAGGTGGAATGGGTGCTGGCGTATCGGATTGGCGCCTGGCAAACACAGTCGCTCGTCTTGGCCAGCTTGGCGTCGTATCAGGCACAGCTCTCGACGAGATACTTGCGCGTCGATTGCAGGATGGCGATGAGGGCGGGCACATGCGCCGAGCGCTCGCCGCATTTCCAATGACGGCGATGGCTGAGCGGATTCGCGATAAATATTACATTCCTGGCGGACGAGGGAAGAACGTTCCTTACGTCACCATGGCGAAACATACGAAGGAAGGCCCGCGCGACGTGCAGGAGATGTGCATGGTCGCCAACTTTGTGGAAGTATGGCTTGCGAAGGAAGGCCACCAGAACCTGGTCGGCATTAATTATCTGGAAAAAATTCAGATGCCGCACTTGGCGTCGATGTATGGATCCATGCTGGCGGGTGTGGATTATGTGTTGATGGGCGCCGGCATTCCGATTCGTGTGCCGGGCGTACTGGATCACTATGTAAACCACGAGCCGGCGACTTATACGCTTCACGTAGTTGGTGCGCGGGAAGAAGACGACACCACGATGCACTTTGCGCCTCGCGAGTTCGTCCCGATGGACCTGCCTCCGCTGAAGCGGCCGATGTTTCTCGGCATCATCGCATCGAATACTCTTGCGGTTACGCTGCTGAAAAAAGCAAACGGCAAGGTAGATGGATTCGTGATCGAGGGACCAACGGCAGGCGGCCATAACGCACCGCCGCGCGGCAAGATCGTTCTCGACGAAGCGGGCGAGCCGATCTATGGCGAACGTGATGTTGTGGATCTGGCGAAGATTGCGGAGTTGGGTGTGCCATTCTGGCTGGCAGGCGGTTACGGATCCGCCGAAGGCGTGAAGCAGGCGATCGCGGCCGGCGCTACCGGCGTGCAGATCGGCACAGCTTTCGCGTTCTGCGACGAGTCTGGCATGCGGGAGGACTACAAACGCCGACTGATCGCGAAGAGTATTGCGGGCGATGCGCGCGTAGTGACGAATCCTGTGGCGTCTCCCACCGGTTTTCCATTCAAGGTTGCAAAACTTGAAGGCACAGCTTCCGAGTTTCCAATTTACATGGCGCGCCCGCGCATCTGTGATCTTGGATATCTGCGTGAGCCCTACAAGCAGGAGGGCGGCGCAGTTGGATATCGCTGTTCCGCTGAACCCCTGACCGTATACGTTTCGAAGGGCGGCAAAATCGAAGATACGGTTGGGCGACAATGCGTTTGCAATGCGCTGATGGCTAACGTCGGCATGCAGCAGACGCGCGCTAACGGGAAGCATGTCGAAGTGGGCCTAGTAACGACGGGGAATGACCTGGTCGACATTAAGAGATTTCTCAAACCCGGCAGGACGAGTTATACAGCGGCAGAAGTGATGGAGAATCTGCTTGGTTCAAGCACCGTGGATGCTGGTAAGGTGGAGGCGGAAACACTTCAGGCCGCCACAGTGGGCAGCCTGAAGTAATCGGGTCCACTCCGACAGCTCAGTTCGCGGTGGTGGACATTTTCTTCGGGCTTACTTCGATCTCATTTACAACCTGCTGCACATTCGGCACCTGCTTCGCCAGCGAGGCGGCTTCTTGACGCTGTGCTGCTGTCTTGACGGAACCTTTCAACATCAAAGTGCCGTTCTTGGCGTCGTAGTGGATGCTCTGATCGTCGAGATTCTTATGTGCCTTCAATGCGGCCTTGTAGTTGCTCTCGATGGCGTCGTCCAGATTTGAGTCTACCGACTTCGCCTGGCTCTCAACACCGGACGGGCGAACGCCGATCTGATTCGCTACCACGTATCCGGGAGCCGCGCTGCCGGCTAGTGTTGCGGCCTGATTCTTCTGATCTTCTGATTGAACATCGCCAGTAAGTGTCAATACGCCCTTGTCGCGATCTTCAGAGACGCTCACATCTCCGAGATTGTTGGACTTTAGACTGGAAACGACGTTGTCCTTAACAGCTGGGTGCTGCGGCTTATCGCATCCCGTAGCCAACCCCACCCCGAGTAAGCCGATAGCAAGAACCATCTTTGCGTTGTACATGGTAAATTCCTCTTCCTTGATTCCAGCCGCAGCCGGAGATTTTTCTAAACCGACCTTCCTGGCCAGTTCCAGACAAGTAGATGCAGAGATAGGCGAACTAGCTGGTCGCACAAACTTGAAATCACTTTACTCATTCACGTTTTCAGGTTTCAATTTTGGCGGCATCAAGGCAACCTTTCCTGCACCTGATATGCTCTGCGTATGTTCGATCCGGTTGCGTCAAGCGATAGCGCGCTGCTGATAACCGAAGAGTTGCTGGTGTTTGCAACCGTGATTGGATCTGTTGCCGCAATGCCCGCGCTGATTGAATTTATTGCGGAACGCCGCAAGCGCAAAGAGCGGATCGGTCTCAGTCTTGAGGATGAACCAGTGAGTTCTCTTCATCCGCGGCTTGCGGGAATGGACGCATTGCTGGACAGCATTGCCGACCTGATCGACCGGGCGCGAAATCCCGCCGTTTATCGTGATTTAAAAATTGGCAACGAAGTACTGATCATCGGTCCGAACCAAAGCGGCAAGAAAAGCCTGGCTCAGAAGATCGCGTTGATGGCTGGCATGGAGCGCGTGATCACTGTTTACAATCCACGGGATAGCGATGCGCTTGCCAAGGCGAAAGGCCTGGTTCGCAGTTATAAGCGGCCCAAGGTACTGCTGCTGCTTCCGCGGATTGATCTCGCGTATCGGCAGAGCAATCCCGAGTTGCTCACGGAGCTGGATGCACTGATTGAGACAACATCCGAGCGACAGAACGTGCTGGTCGTCGCCACGACAGTGGAGTTCGAATCGGACAGCGATCTCGATAATATGTTCGGCATCAAAATCGCGCTTCCGGGTGCGGATGTAAAGTATCGCAGCCGCGGTTCGATTCCGGCCGATGCGCAGCGTGTGTTAGCGGAAGTGGCGGAATTCTATTTGCGAACGGCGATGACGAGGGGATTCCGATTGGAGGGGCTGACGGAGAAAGAATTCTGCGAGCGCATTTTGGAATGCGTGATCAACCCTGCGGAGATCGAGGACATTGTTGTGCTATGCGAGACGGCGGCGCTGTTTCGCAAGCGCGTGCGAAGTGCGCCCGAACTGGTGTTCACACGCGAAATTCTGCAGACGGCGATTGGCCGCGTGGTTGTTGGCTAAGAGCTACTGCGCCGGGTTTGTCTGGAAGGTGGCGATGACGGCTTTTTGCCGGTAGAACTCAAGAGTCCCGTCAGCAATTTTCCATGAGTCAACGGACTGTATCGCCTTGACAAAATCGGTTTCGAGACTCGCCTGTCTTACACAGGCCTTGCGTGTCATCGCCAAATCGCCACCGACGGTAAGCTTGTCTTCGCTGAGCGTGAATGTTCCCATGAAGCGGTTGCATCCGGTGTAGCCTGCAATGCGGGACCCATCTTGAATCAGTGTGAATTCAGGAATCATGGGGGGTTTGGGATCCAGTGGCTTGCCATTCAACGTGACGAGCTTCCATGGAGTGCCGAGCAGCTTGGGGGTCGCCCTGGCAGCGGCGGGCGCAGGCGGAGCGGGTTCGGGCTGCTGCATCTTGCTTAAGGAAAAAGCAATTGAGTTGCTGCCCGTGACCAGAACCAGGACAACCACCGATGTCATGCACTTTACGCGGCCATGGCTGAGATGGATACCCTTCATTCGAAACTCCCTGACGATTGTGAATGAAATGAGCGAAGGAGTGCGATGCTTCGCACATAACTTCGCTACTAAGCTAGTTTATAAGCTGGAGCGTGACTGGTGTGCAATGGGAGTGCGAACGAGAGGCACCACGCAGGGTACTAGAGCGGCAATTGATTCAGCAGAACACGCTTCGTTGTTTAAACATCGCAAAGTCTTTGTTCTTGGAGAGTAAGAGAATGATTCGTGCAAAGTCGTTGGTAGCGTCGATGCTGGTCTGCGGTGCGGTTGCACTTTCGGCAGAAACACTCCCGGGGACGGAAGGAGAAAATCTACTTGGACAGAAAGTAAAGGTCGCGGATTCTCTTAAGGGGAAAATTGGCGTACTGGTGATTGGGTACTCGAAGGCCTCCGGCGATATTACGGGGGCGTGGGAGAAGCGCCTGAGCGCAGACTTCGGCAGCAATTCGGCTGTGACGGTTTACCAAATGCCCATGCTGGAGGCTGCTCCGAAATTTATTCGAGGAACGATCATCAACGGAATGAAGAAGGGTGTTCCTGCGCCGAAGCAGGCGATCTTCATCGTAGTGGTAAAAGATGAAGACGAGTGGAAGCGCGTGTCCGGTTACGAGAATGGCCAGGATGCGTATGTCGTAATTGTCGATAGAGCCGGTGAGGTTCGGCAACATAGCGCGGTAGATGCGAAGCTCAGCAGCTACGACTCCGTGCGTCACGAAATTGAGAAGTTGATAAATCGGTAGGGGCGTGTTTTCTGATGGAGCAGACTTGGAAACGCAGATCCCTCCACTTCGCTTCGGTCGGGATGGCAAATGAGAGTTGGCAACTTCTTTAAGAAATCGGCTGCGTTCGATGCAGATTGGCGATCAACTTTTCGATAATTGAAATGTCGTCCACGCCGGATATGTCGCCGGAGACACTTCCCTTCTCAGCGATCTCTGCGAGAAGGCGACGCATGATTTTTCCGCTTGGCGTCTTGGGAAGGGCTTCCGCGAAAAAGATCTTCTGCGGCAACGCAATCTTGCTGATGGCAGCTTCGACCTCCGCGCGAATGCGTTTCTCCAGCAGCTTTGATGGCTCTGCCGGGGCGCGTAAAACAACGAAAGCGGCAGGAACCACGCCTTTGATGGGATCGGGGATGCCGACGACTGCGACTTCTACTACCTCGTGACAGAGCAGAATTGCGCCTTCCAACTCCTGTATGCCAAGACGGTGACCGGCGACGTTGATGACATCGTCGATTCTACCTAGCACCCAGAAGTGTCCGTCTTCATCGCGGTAAGCGGCGTCGTAGGTGAAGTAGTATCCGGGCACGCGGGTAAAGTATTCCCGCAGGTAGCGCTCAGGCTCTTTCCACAGTGTGCGGAACGTCATGGGAAAAGGGCGTTTAAGAATGAGGTTTCCCGGCACATTCACCGCGACGGGATTGCCATCGTTGTCGACGATATCCAATTCCGCGCCGAGGAACTGCGTTCCACAGGAGCCGGGTTTCATGGTGGTGAGCCAAGCCGCTCCGGCAAGCGGAGTTCCGGCGAGCTCTGTTTGTCCCCAGGTATTGTTGATGTAGATTTTGCCGTGGCCCACCTTATCGTAGAACCATTGCCAGGCCTCAGGATTGAGCGGCTCACCGACGAGGGCGACGACTTCCAGGCATGAAAGATCGTACCTGCCTGCCAACTCTTCTCCGTGCTTCATCAGCATGCGAATGGCAGTCGGCGCGCTAAAGAGCTTGTTGACGCGGTACTTTTCAATGACTTGATAGAAGCGGCCGGGCGTAGGGTAGTCCACTGCGCCTTCGAAGAAGAGCGTTGTAACTCCGTTGGCCAGCGCTCCCGCGATGCCCCAGATATGCATGGTGAGCCAGCCGATATCCGCGGTGCACCAGAGAACATCGCTGGGATGATGGTCGAGATGATAGCGAGCGTAGGCGTAATTGTTCACGACGAAGGCTACGCCGGAGTGGACGACTCCCTTGGGCTTGCCAGTGGTTCCGCTGGTGTAGAACACAAGTCCAGGCTCATTGGCCTCCATGGGCTCGGCGGGACATTCGCGGGAAGCACCCTGGAGAAGATCGTGCCACCAGTGATCGCGGCCGGGTTCCATATCGACTTCGCTGCCGGTTCGTTTGACCACGATGACGGTGGTAAGGCTGCCCAGCCCCTGAATGGCCTCGTCCACTTTATCCTTCAGGGGAATGACCTTGCCGCGGCGGAAAATTCCGTCGGATGTGATGAGGACTTTGGGCTCGAAATTCTCAAGACGGGAACGCAGGGCGCTCGAAGAGAATCCGGAAAACACGGTGTTGAAAATAGCGCCGATGCGCAGGCATGCGAGGACGGAGATAACCGTCTCGACAAGATTTGGCAGAAAGACCGCGACGGCGTCGCCCTTCTTTATTCCGAGGCCCTTGAGCACGTTGGAGAAGCGACAGACTTCAGCATGCAGCATGGTGTAGCTGAGGCAGCGTTCCTCAAAGTTTTCGCCCTCCCAGATAAGGGCGAGCCTGTTGCCTTGTCCCGCTGCAATGTGCCGGTCGATCAGGTTATGGCAGGGATTGGTGATGCCGCCGCAAAAATATTCGAAGTGCGGGAAGCCGCCGCGACGGACTTCATCCCAGGGTCGGAACCAATCCAATTCAGAAGCGACATTCGCCCAGAACTGATCCGGGTCTTTCTGCGAGTCGCTGAGAAGGCGGTTGTAGTTCTCGACGCTGCCCGCATGGGTGTGACTGGCCCGTTCCTGATTGGGCGGATAGGATTTGCGTTCTGCGGTCATTGGGGGAATATCCTGCTTCGATTTAGCGGGTTAATCGTAGCATGCACAGCGATTTGCCCGGCAGGAACCCGGCGCGGCATTCAATCCATTGGTGTCCAGCGTGAGTCATGCGAGGCGGTTGCGACAATGAGATGAGAATTTCGCGCTGTGGCCGGTCCCGATACAGATGGCCCGTGGTCCCGTGGTTTGTCACGGCCACAGCACGTCTTGATGCGGCGAAGGACTACTGCCCGAAATACGCGGCATTCTTCGCTGCGAAATCCGCCTTTTCCGCCGGCAGCTCATCCATTGGATAGATGGCGCTGTGAGGGCAGGTGGTGATGCAATTGCCGCAATCGATGCACTCTTCAGGATTGATAAATAACTGGGAGACCTCTTCATTACCAGCTTCGTCTTTCGCTGGATGAATCGCATAAGTGGAACAGGAATCAACGCACAGAAAATCTTTTTCACACGCATCAGTAATGACGTAAGGCATGAAACTCTCCCAGTTCTTAAAATCCCGGCTGCCGGATATCTTGCTTCCGCCCCAGCCATCTAAAAATTAAGGGATTGGCGAATTTCGGTCGGTGACCACAGTCACACCTGCTGAGAAAAAGAAATTGGAGGCGCTGCGAGAACACACATCGCCAATGGGCGTAGCGGGCATCTCATAGAGCACCTGCTCACTACATCGATAAAACGGAGTGCCAAAGTGCCAGATCGAAGAACCGGCGAGCTTCCCCCAGGGAACATGGTCGATGCCAATGTTCGCAATGTTGCTGATGTTGAACGAGCATTTGAGGGACGCAGGACGCGGATTCAGCGCATCTCTGACGCAATTGCGGGCTTTTCCGGAACCATCTTTTTCGTCCTTCTCCACGTCGTGATTTTCACCGCGTGGTTCGTAGTGAACACGCACAAGTTTCCGGGGATTCCGCAATTTGATCGCTATCCCTTCATTCTGCTGAACATGGTAGTGTCAGTCGAGGCGGTGCTGCTGAGCACTTTTGTCTTGATGAAGCAGAATGGTATGCAGAACAAGAGTGATCACCGCAATCACCTGAATCTGCAGATCGATCTGCTGGCCGAAAAGGAGGTCACGAAGATGCTGCAGTTGCTCCGACTGGTTTGCATCAAGCTCGAGATCGCGGAGGCGGCTCAGGATGCGGAACTCGACGACATGCTGAGCGCGACCTCGATTGATCACATGGCAGAGCGCATTCGCCACGAGATGCCACCGGAAAGCTGAAGGATCAGCTATTGAGGGGTCAACTCGAAGGTGTGCGGCTTGGGTTGTGCATTGCGATGTTCGCCCTCCGTGAGCGTCTTATCCAACTGATTGAGTGCTTCGACGGCGACGGCGGCATTCGGTATTTCTGGTCCCTGGTAATTCATGTTGAAACGAGTGGCATTCAACTTGGCTCGATCTTCCCCACTCCAGTCAATGCTTCTGGCCTGATAGAGCATCGGCGTTTCCATGAGGGCAAGATTGACGCCCGTTTCAAGCTCCGTCTGGGTGAATGTTCCGATCTTTGTCCCGTCGATGGTTAGCGTGTAATGCCCGGGATTCAGGCCGATGGCGCGCAGCATCTGCTGATCGAGCGAGGAAAGATCGGCGGCCTGTACTACAAGTTCAATCGAAGGATCTCTCATCTCTAACGGAAGTGGAAGTGCGCGATCCAGCTGAGTCCAGCGAATGCCGCCGTTCGTTTTCGCAATATCGGTGATGGTGGTGTTCTGTTTTGCGGAGACTTGTGCGTGCGGGACGTCGATAGTCACACTGCTGACAAGTGGATCGAGATTCCACGCGCGTAGAAGTGCTGCGGCGAGCATCCAGTGCGCCTGCGGCGAGGGGTGAACGCGGTCAGGAAGAAGGCCGGCCGTGAGCAGCGCATTCTGTCGCATGGCTGCGCTGAGTGCGGTGGTCGTGGGGAGATTGAAGTCGACATATGCGATCCCCTTCTCTTTTGCCAGCGATGCATTGAAATCAGCGTAGCGTACCAGCACTTCGTTATAGCCCGGTATGAGAGGAGGGTGGGCCAGCTCATCGTAAGGAGAAGGGCCAATGAGCGTGAACTTTGCAGCGGGGAAATCCTGCTGAAAGGCCGCCAGCAGCTTGCGATATCCGGTTGAATACACCTCAAAATTCTTGTTGGAGTCCGGCGTATATCCGCCGTCGTTCATGCCCAACATGATGGTGACGACGGTAGGATGAAACGGGACAACATCGCGCGCGAGACGTTCCATGGAGGTGCCCGCCGATCCACCGCTGACCCTGTCGCCGCCCATGCCAGCGTTGTAAAAATCAATATGCATTCCGGGATAGCGCGCGATGATGGATTCTTCGATGTACTTGGTGTAGAGCCGCTGCGCAGTAATGCTGTCGCCATAGAAAACCACGCGATCGCCATCCTTGAGCGCAAAAGGCGCGCTGTTAACTGTCTGCGCGTGAATTGGAACAGTGTCGAACAGTATGGAGAACATGAGTGCCACAAATACACGGCGAGCAGAGATTGGGCTTGGGCGAAAAACGGGATAGCTCATGCAGCTTTTTTACACCCTGCCTGCGCAAATGAGAACCGTCCGGGTTGCGTTGACATCGCACGGAGATTGAGTGAGGATGCTCTTTCCCTATCTTGACGTAAATCTCTGCAGTGAAGATGCATGCTCCGCCACTTCGCTGCCGAAGCATGAGGGCAATAAGATGCGAATGATGAAATGCATGGTTAGCACGCTGGCGGTAATTGGAAGCTTGCTGAGTGGCCTGCCCGGATATGCGCAGCAGTCCTCAGCAAAGACAGCGGATGCTGTCGCTGAGCCAATCAAAGTTATCTTCGACACCGATATAGGCGACGATGTTGACGACGCCTTCGCGCTCGCTCTGCTGGTGTCGAGACCGGAAGTAAATATTTTGGGCGTGACGACCGCGTGGGGCGACACTGCGCTGCGAGCGCGGCTGACCGCGCGATTTCTCGCCAGCGGTCACGGAAACATTCCGATTTACGCCGGGCCTAAGACGGTGAGCAAGGCGACGTTTTCTCAAGCTCCCTACGCAATGGCGTATCCAGCGAAAGACTGGCCGGATGCGACTACGTTTGTACTTGATGAGATCCGGAAATATCCGGGACAAATTACTTTGATTGCGGTTGCGCCATTCAGCAACGTCGGCGCACTGATCGACCGCGATCCGACGACCTTCCGCAAGTTGAAAAGAATTGTTCTGATGGGCGGAAGCATACGCAGAGGTTATGGCGACCTTGGCTATCCGTGGAGTACGCCTGTAAAAGCGAGTCCCGAGTACAACGTTTTCTCCGACGTTGCTTCGAGCAAGAAGCTTTTCGAAGCGGGTGTACCGATCTCGATGATGCCGCTCGACTCCACGCAACTAAAGCTGGACGACGTGAAGCGCGATGCTCTCTTCAGCCACGGATCGCCGATGACTGACAATCTCACTTTGCTCTATCACCAGTGGAGCGCATCCACAGGGAGCCCAACACCAACGCTTTTCGATGCGATGGCGGTTGCTGCTGCGATTCGTCCCGACCTTTGCCCGACGACACCGATGCACATTCGCGTTGATGATCAAGGGGGCACGATCGCGGAAGCGGGCGAGCCTAATGCGGATGTATGCCTGCAATCGGATACGCAGAAGTTCTTCGACTTTTACCTCACGAGCGTGTTGAAGTAGCACGGCTTTGCGAGCGGTTCGTCTTTCAGGAAATGCGCAAGTCAATCACGCGAACGGACTGGTCGGGATCGCGGTTTGGAAGATGCAAATTGATTGCATTGGACGATTGCGTGAACGAAATCTTAGATCCACCGACGAGCATATTTGCTGCCACTATCCTTGCGTCGAACGGCGGGATCTGCAAGGTTGTCGAGGGCCAATCGAATACCTGGACATAGATGTGGCCAGGCTTTGCAGTGGTGCGGAATGCTGCCTGCCCCTGTATCGGACCGTAGGTCGTCCCGTAAATCGCAGCACCGTTGCCATCCAGCCATTTGCCGACAGCTAGAAGCCTCTCCTGAAACTCAGGCTGAATCGTTCCGTCGGGCCCCGGGCCGACGTCAAGCAGAAGGTTACCGCCACGGCTTACAACTTCAACGAGGCTGCGGATCAGTGTATCCGTCGATTTGTACTTGTTATCGTTACGATTGTAAGCCCACGTATCATTGATCGTCATACAAGACTCCCATAGTCGGAAGTCCTCCGGACGAGGCACCACGTTTGACTGGCCATCGACGTCCTGATGTTCGGGGCTGTCGAGACGCATGCTCTTTACTGGGATCGTTTTTGGAATGAACTGTTCGGGCGTGTCGTAGTCCCCTCCACCCAGCCGATTGTTCACGAGCGTCAGCGGCTGGCGGCGGTGGATCTGATCTAGGAATCGAGGACCATCGAATTGCGGAGTCTGTTCAGCAACCACTTTATCGAACCAGATCGTTGCTACCGCGCCGTAACGAGTGAGCAATTCATCGAGTTGCAGCGACATGTAATCCAGATAGATTGGCCATTCCGGCCGTTCGGGTTCGCCTTTGTAATTCGTGGAGATGGGTTTTGAAGTGTCCCGGAAGTCCGGATGATTTTCATCAGGCGGTGAGTAGTAGAAGCCTAACGGCATGCTCTGCCGCGCGCAGGCAGCCGATAGTTGCGCAACGATATCCTTGCCGTAGGGCGTGTTCGTGATCTTGTATCGCGTGTATGCGGAGTCGAACATGCAGAAGCCATCATGATGCTTCGTGGTAAAGACCATATAGCGCTGCCCCGCAGACTTGGCGAGGCTCACCCAGGAGTCCGGATCGAACTTCGCAGGATTGAAGCGTTTTGTGAGAGCAACGTATTCCGCTTCCGAAATGCCGCCGGGCGCAGGAACGAGAACGGGCCACGATGCTTCCACGCTTGCCAGGGAGTAGGGACCCCAATGGATGAACATGCCAAACTTTGCACGACTGAACCAGAGCGTTCGTTCGTCCGTGGCGAGATTCGATTGCAACGCTCTAAGCCGGGGCATTGCGGAAAAGCAGACGGTGGCTGCCGCTGTTTTGAGCAAATTGCGACGCGTAAGGTTCGAAGGCATGATGGCAATCATCTTACCTTTGCGATGCCCCGTTGCGTGAATCGCGAAATTGAAAACGGGACATCTCATTTGCGAAATGTCCCGTCGGTGAATTCCTCTTAGTGGATTGCTGTCCCGGGATTCGGTTCTTGTGGCTCCGCAGAGGGCGCAGGCTGTTGCTTCTCAGTGGACTTGAGATTAATTGTGGAACGG
Source organism: uncultured Acidobacteriaceae bacterium (assembly GCA_963797255.1). Lineage (GTDB taxonomy): Bacteria > Acidobacteriota > Terriglobia > Terriglobales > Acidobacteriaceae > JANXZS01. Next base: position 95,370 of record CAWCOV010000021.1, on the reverse strand, counting down.
CGTCTCTTTTTCACTGGCGGCGCAAAATTGGGTGGCCGCTGTTTTCCGCTGCTGCTTTTTCTTCCGGTTGGGCTCTCAATCACGGCGCGCATCCAGTAGTCTCCTTGTGCATCCACCTCGATGCCATGAACCTCGCGCTCAAATCCTGGGAAGCGCTTGCCGAACTCTTCCATGGCCAGGATGAGCCGAATGACGGGACTTTCCGGGCCGCCGAGACGTTCGCCGGGCATGCTCATGGGAATTCCCGGAGGGTAGGGTACGAGCATTACGGCAGCGATACGCCCAGCCATCTCTCCGAACTTGATCTTCTCCGTTTCATTTCGTAACAATTTCTGATACGTTTGCGCAGGCGTGAGCACAGGATCGAAATCCTCGTCGCACGCCTCTCCAACAAGTCCCGGTAGATTCAGGTTCAACATAGCCTGATGCATCTCGTCGCTCAGTTCCTTGAGGGTGACATTGCGATAGCGAGATGGATATCTCGAAACCAGTTCGGGCAATGCTTCTTCAAGAGGAGCTTCCGTATCGTAGAGGCGCTTGAATTCAAAGAGATTTTCGAGAAGGCTTCCCCACTTTCCTTTACTGGTTCCGACGGAGAAAAGTACGAGGACTGTGTAGTCGCCGGTGCGCGCGATTTCGACTCTGCGGCCGTCGAGAAATTCCGTGAGGATGGCGGCGGGAATGCCCGATTCACCAACCTGCCCCTGCGCGTTGACCCCAGGCATGAGGATAGTGACCTTGGTCGGATCGAGCATGCAGTAATCGTCGGCAATGTCTTCATCTTGATAACCGTGCCAGTCTTCGCCCGGTTTGAGCGTCCAACAACTCGGGTTTGTCGACAGCAGGAGATCAGGAGCCTCTTCAAAAACATAGGTAAGGCCGGCGTCCGGGTCCACCACCTGATCGGGCTGGAAGAGGCGGAAGAACCATCCATCTCCATCCTCCGCCTGGCGCAGGCGATGTGCGACGGATGACATGGCCTTGCGAAAGCTGATTGCGTCCTGGATGGTTTCGTACATCAACGTCGGACCGGCGGGCTCATCCATCATGGCTGCGGCAACGTCGAGCGACGCAATCAACGGATAAAACGGCGACGTAGTGCCGTGCATCATGAATGACTCGTTGAATTGATCAAACTCGAGCGGCGCACGCGGGCTAAGCTTGATGTGCACCATCGACGCCATTGAAAATGCAGCAAGCATTTTGTGCGTGGACTGCACGGCGAAAAGAGTCGGACGATTTGGCATCTCATCCGGCACATCCATTGCGAAGCGGCCGCGATAGATCTGGTGGAACTTTGCGTAGGCATACCAGGCCTCGTCAAAATGCACGCGTGGCACACTCTTCGATAATTCTGTGACTACGCGATTTACGTCGTAGCAAAGCCCGTCGTAGGTCGAGTTGGTGACGACGGCGTAGGTGGGGGTCTGCACTGGCGCGCCCGCGGCGAGTGGACTTTTGTCAATCAGGCCCTTGATGAAGTCAGGGCTGAAACGCTTGAGGGGCACGAGGCCTATCATGCCGTAACCGTTGCGCGTCGGCTTTAAATAGACGGGCCGCGCGCCGGTGACGGTGAGTGAATGACAAATGGATTTATGGCAATTCGCATCGGCGAGCACGATGTCGTCCTGAGCGATTACGCCGTGTCCAACGATCTGATTCGATGTTGAAGATCCACCGAGCACGTAGAATGTCCAATCGGCACCGAATATGCGGGCGGCATTCCGTTCCGACTCTCCCGGAGGGCCGATGTGGTCAAGCCAAGATCCTAATGGAGAGGTAGAAATGCCGAGATCGGAGCGCAGGAGATTTTCGCCGAAGAAGCGATGAAACTCCATGCCAACCGGATGTTTGAGGAAGGCGACACCACCCATGTGTCCGGGGGCGTCCCATGAGTATGCACCCTGATCGTTATACTTCTTCAACTCGCGAAAATAGGGCGGGAGAAGCTGCTCGTTATACCGCTCAACAGCGAAGTCTACGCGGTTTGCGATGAAGGCCGGGGTGTCGCCGAATAGGTGAATATATTCGTGAACCTGCTTGACAACTTCGAGCGGGAGTTCGCTAACGAGGGTGCGATCGGCGATAAGAAATATCGGGACTTTTTTGTTGCGGCGGCGCACGGCGCGAATGATTTTGAGTGCCGCGCGTTCATCGAATTGATGGTCGCCGGCGAGGTCCCAGTCGAGGAGGATTGCGCTGTGTGAAGGGTCGGATTTTACGAGCGAGAGGCCGTCTTCCGGGGTGGAGGTTCTTACGACTTCGTAGCCCTCTTTGCTGATCGCATCGACCAGGCGTTCCATGGCGCGATCGGAAACAGAATCGGTGCCGCCAACCTCGCTTGCAATTAACAGAACCCAACGACCTTCACTCATTTACAGCCCTCTATTCGTATTCAAATCGTGCAGCGCGAATCTTCCGCATTCTTCGAGACTTGTGGATTAGCGGGTCGCGGTGGCGACGAGCTGATACGGGACCGGAAACGGCGGCAAGTCTCAATTTTAGAACAGCATTTCGCTGCCTGCGATGCTGTATTGGAGAGGGCTGTCTTTTCATCCGGCGTACATACTCGGGAGCGGGAAATGCGGCTATTTTTTCGAGGCGGAAATTTGGCATTTTACGACGAACCACTTTCTTTTTGAAAAACGGAAAAAACGCACTTTTTGCGCGTATTGCGACGCGCGCCCAGAACTTGCTATTTTGCTCTAATATACTGATTATAATCATGTTAAGCGATAGGTTAGAGGTGCGCGATTTGCTGCTTTTTTGCACGCTAAAAGGGTCTTAAATGCGTCACTTTGCGTACATTTGTTGGGGTTACAATCTTGCGATTCTGTAACCCCAAAGTAGTAACGGAAAGCGGCTGGTGTTAGCAGAGTGGCTAACTCGTGAAGGAGACGAGTCCAATGCAGTGGTGATCGGTTGGGGTGTTGGGTTTGCCTGCGAGGCAAAATGGCGACGGTGCGGCCCCAAAAAGCGCATGGAGCGGAATCGCTTCCGCTCCATGCGCACTTCAGGATGAATTGTTTTTAACTATTTGGCTGGAACGGAGTGGGTTTGAGGACTGCCTTTCTTGGCGGCAAGCTTCTCGGCGACACCGGGATCCAGATCTACCGAGGTACCTGTTGCTGTCAGAACCCCTACGAGATATTCCCCAGTTCCATACTTGTGAAAGACCATTTCTATACCGCTCTTAGATGCCTTGGTGGATCGGCTTCCAAGAACATCGACCGTGTGTGTGCCAGCACTATTTGTAACGACGTATACGGATGGGTCATCCTGCGACTGTTTGATTGAATAGGTTCCGGCGGGCAACTTGGCACCCCCGGCGTAAAAGGTGGTTGCCATTGTGAACTTGGCATTGAGCCCAAAATCCTGGGCCGTCGCCGGCAAACCACCCAGCAGAGTCACCACGCTTAATGCAAGCGCAAGTACGGTAATTTTCTTCATTTCAGCCTCTCTGTCGGGATCGATCAATTTTTTGCAACTCAGAATTGGCTGGAAGCCGGCCCAACGTCTGACTTCTTTTACTTCATTGCATCCGCAGTTTTCTTGCTGGCGACTTTAATCCCGGTGGCAGTTTTTTCGCCTGCTTTTTCGGTGTACTGCACGGTGACCTTGCTACCCTCAGCTATCCCCTTGCCTGTGTCCTCAGTACCCTTTTCCGTAGCTTTGGCCGTAGCCTCGCTGCCCTCCGCAACACCCTTTCCAGTGTCCTTGGCTCCCTTTACTACGGTGTGGTCCGTCCATTTGATCGTATGTTCTGCGCCATCCCCGGTTTTAACCACCATGGTCTTAGTGGCCTTATCCACGCTCTTTACTGTCCCGCTGATTGCGTGGGTGAGGTCGTCAGCAAAGGCACTTTGCACTCCAATTGTCAGGACAAAGGCAACTACACCAGTCAACAACGCGCTGAACCACTTCGAATATCGCGACATAGGTCTCCTTATGGGTGAATTGTATAAACCTCGTGGATAATTTTTGCAAACCAGGAAAGGGTACTTCCCGGATGCTTCCCGTTGCCCAAAGTGGCTTCAGCTTTCAATAGCAACCATAAGAACGATCATGGGCGTTCGTGCATTTGTGTGACTTCTACTTGGCCGGAACGGTGTGCGGCTTCGGAGAACCCTTCTTTGCGGCGAGCTTTTCCGCAGCCGGAGACATCAGGTCCACCGAAGTATCGTTTGGAGTTTCTACCGTCTCAAGATAATCCATGTCTCCGTACCGATTGAAGAGAATATCGGTCTTCCCCGTTGACTTTTTGGAGGAGGGCCTCCCCTCAATGACTACGGTGTGAGTGCCTGCGGTATTCTGCAGCAAATAGGCATTTGGGTCATCCTCCATCTGCCTCAGAATATACGACCCCGGGGGCATTTTTGCATCCCCTGCGTAGAAGCTGGACGTGGTTGTGAACCCGATCTTTTGCCACTGTGCCATCGCCGGTAAGGAACTCATCAGAACCGTCGTCCCTACCGCGATCGTTGCTAACGCGATTTTCTTCATGAGTTTTCCTTTCTGATGCGAGGTGAGGAAGGCCATACGGGCCCTTCCCCGCCTCACTTTCATCTGTTTCAAGTTCCTCAATTCTGAGTGCTGTACTGCCTTCGGCCCGCAGTGACTTTTCCGGCTTTAATCGCCGGCGTGACTGGTCCCCCGTTGTTGCTTGATCTGTTGCATCACCTGGCTCAGGTTATAGCTTGCGGGATCCTGCAACGGCGGATACGCCTCATAGCTTTCGAGTTCCTTGAGCCACAGCAACTGGCCGAGCGGAAGGATGTTCCAGTCATATACATAGGCGGTGACTGGGCCGGCAAGTGCGCCGCCCATGCCAAAGTGTGGTCGTTTGCTCGGGACCGATAGCCGCCTCGAAGGGATCACGCTTGATGTTGTCGATCTGGGTCCATTTATAGGTGACGGGTCCGCTCAGCCCGCAGGTCGGGCATACACCCTCCATTGCGTAATACATCTTCCAGTTCTTGTAGCGCACCGCAGACGGCACAGGACCCGTGTAGTAGAAGAAGGTGTCTCGCGCCGATTTGTCCGAAGTGCCTTCCAAGTACGCGCGCTGATCCACTCCGTCGAGCGTGGTCTTGACGATTCCGGGATATTTTCCGGCTTCGATCTGCGTCTTGAGCCCATCGCCTTTCGGTCCCCCGGCGATGTCAACCAGTGTCGGCACCCAATCCAGAGAGGCAAAAATCTGGTTGAAGACCGTGTGATCCTTGATATGTCCCGGCCAACGGATGACGGCTGGCGCGCGCATGCCGCCTTCCCATGTGGTCAGCTTGCCACCCTTAAATGGTGTCGTACCACCGTCTGGATAGGTGATGACTTCAGCTCCGTTGTCCGTGGTGAAGACGACGATGGTGTTATCGAGTTGGCCCATCTGCTGCAGCTTGTCCAGGACGAGGCCGATGTTGTCGTCCATCTGCTTCATGCCGGCTTCATTTACGCCCCAATCCTTGCCGCCGGGCTCTCCGACCATGGCCATGTATTTATCCGATAGCACGGTGGTGATGTGCATGCGGGCGGGGTTGTACCACACGAAGAAGGGTTTATTCGTTTTCTTCGGGTCGTTGCGATCGAGGAAGTCGATGACGTGGGTCGAAATCTCCTCGTCTACGCCCTTCGATCTCTCGAGGGTCAGCGGGCCTTCGTCGTGACAGGTTTGATTTTTCGAAGTACCGTCGGATGATTTGCACAACAAGACGTTGCGTGGCGGCGTCAGGCAATTCGCAGTCCTGGGGTCGACGGCGCCAGGAACTTCCGGCAGTCCGGGGATCGGCGTGTTCTTGCAAGGAGGGACAATGCCCTGCTTGTTCGGATTGATATTGATGTCAGGAAAGCTTACACCTTGCATCGCGTCCAGGTGATAGAGGTACCCCCAGAATTCCTGGAACCCGTGAGCGGTCGGCAATGCATCGGTGTGATCACCGAGGTGATTCTTGCCGAACTCGCCGGTGTTGTATCCCAGATCGCGCAGGAACCAGGCCAGCGCAGGGGTTCCGGGCCGCAGGTAGGACGGGCTGCCGGGAAGTTGCGGAGGGATCATGCCGGTGCGAAGCGGATGCATGCCGGTGAAAAATGAATTCCGACCAGCGGTACAGCTTTGCTCCGCGTAATAGGTCATGAAAATGCCGCCCTCGTTGCCGATGCGGTCGATGTTAGGGGTTTCGCCGACCATAAGGCCGCGATGATAGATGCTGGGTTGCATCCAGCCAATATCGTCGCCCATGATGAAGAGGATGTTTGGTTTTGAGGAGGTGGGCGCGTTTTGTGCGACCGCGCAAACAGCAGTGAGAGTTGAGACGGCGACGGCCCCAAGCATCCACTTAAGGATTGGCTTACTGAATTTCATATGACCTCCGACATTTTAGACATCTCTACAATCGCGAGCGCGGGGGATATCGCGCGTTTCTATCGGATTGTCGCGTGATCATAAGGAATCGCCTTGTCCAAGGGCTATTGGCAAAACTACTAGTGGAGTGGCTGCTTTTTCTTAGAGTTCCAGCTATCCGGGGGTCTGGAAAACCATTGCATTGTTTTAAGGTTTCGGCTGATGGATTGCAGGGGAACGAGGATTTCAAGCGCCTAAAAGAGAGGCGCGCATTGCTGCGCGCCTCTCCAAATTGTGAGAAAGAAGTTAGTCCGTCGAAATTGATTTTGGCATATTGTTTGGATCCAACGAAGGCACCGGGTTCTTGGGATTCTGGAGGTTCGGTATCAAGTCGGTCGACGCACCCCCCGGAAACCGCTGGATGCTTGGATACTTCATTACGGACTTGTCGAATTCAACCAATGCCGCCGAAAAAAGTGCAGCGGACCAGCCGTTATCTTCGCCCGCGTACCGTCCCGGCGATGTCCGTAATCCATTCATTTCGCCTTCGGCTCCGTTGAAGATCATGTCGTATCTCTCAAACGGGTCCATGGTGAGGTTATAAACGGCGGGAATGGAGCCGAGCCCTTGGGTAGGTCCCAGCCAGGAATCCTTCGCAGTCCAAATGAACTTCCATGCGATATTCAGGGCTGGGTTGTTGGCATCTCCGCCAATATCTGTGCGGATGGCATTAAGATACTCGCCGTTGACGTAGATCCAGGACTTGCGAGCCGAGTGATCAGACTTACCCAGGATATAAGCGCTGTTGTCGATGCTGTCGAAGTATATGGGTTTGCCGTTGTTGTCCTTCATTTCGCCAACGGGTGGAGGAGTGATGCCTGCCATGGCGGCTAGCGTGGACCAGCAATCGATGTGCGACATCATTTCGCCGTACTGTACGCCCGCCGGAATGTGTCCGGGCCACGTCATGATGGCAGGAACACGCCAGCCGCCTTCAAACGCCGAGCCTTTCTCGCCGCGGAATGGGGTAGTTCCGGCATCCGGGTAAGCATCGAGCCAAGCGCCATTGTCGGCGGTGAGGATAACGATAGTGTTGGGGGCATCGGCACGAATCTCATCCAGCACTTTGCCGATGTCGGCGTCCATTTCCATCAGCGAATCTGAATAGTCACCCAAGTGTGACTTGCCGCGGAAATCCGGCGCCGCATTTGTCGGGTTGTGCATCTTGATCCAGTTCACGTCCATGAAGAAGGGCTTGCCGCTCTTGGCGTGTTCTTTGATGTAGGCGACGGCGTAGTCTGCCTGGCGTTCGTCCATGGTTGCCATGTAGTCGTAGGTGATGGTGGCGACCTTCGTGGCGGGTTTGCCTGCTACACCCTCCCACTCACCCAGGTTGACAACGGAGTCCCACATTTTGGCGAACTCCGGGTTGTAGGACGGGAACCATGGATGAAACCACTTGGAAGTGTCGGGGTAGGAGTAGACGCCGGCGTAATAGGCGGCGAACTCCTTCATCTCGTCGAAGCCATGACTGATTGGATAAGCCTCGGGCTTGTCGCCCATATGCCATTTTCCCGAGAAGTATGTGGTGTAGCCATTCTTCTTGAAAAACTCGGCAATCGTCGGTGTTTCTGGGCGGAGATAGTTTTCGTCGCCCGGTGCAACCACGATTGAAAGCGCCGAACGGATCGGGATTCGTCCTGTCATGAATGAGGCGCGACCTGCGGTGCAGCTTGCCTGGCCGTACCAACTTGTGAAAACGGCACCCTCTTTGGCCATCTTATCGATATTGGGAGTGGGGTGGCCGAGAGTCGCGCCTCCCCCTGAATAGGCACCGAAATCATTCCAACCGGTGTCGTCCGTCATGAGCATTACGATGTTGGGCTTTGAGGAGGTGGGCGCGTTTTGTGCGACAGCGCAGACTGCAGTGAAGGTTGAGACGGCAACGGCCCCAAGCATCCACTGAAAGGTAGGCTTCCGGAAATTCATATGACCTCCGACATTGAGATATCTCTACAATCGGGAGCGCGGGGAATTGGCGCGTTTCTATCGGATTGTCGCGTGATCATAGGCAATCGCCTTGGTCAAGGGATATTGGCAAAACTACTAGTGGAGAGGCTGCTTTTTCCTAGAGATACCTCTATCCGGGGGGTCTAATTGGATATCGCATTTCTTGCGGGTTTCCGGCCGATGAGCTTCGGGGAACGAAAGGTGAAGCCTCAAAAAAGGAGAGGCGCGCATTGCTGCGCGCCTGTCGGCTGAAATTGTGGGGTTATCGACTCCACTTCCGCTTACTTCTCGAATGGGAAAATCTGTTTCCAGTCGTTCTTCATGCTGATGACGGTCCAATTGTTTTTTTGCGCCTGGGTCATGAGGGCATCGGAGAATGTGCCGACGTGGGTGTCGGGTAGTCCGCTGGCGGGACCGTAGGCGTATTCGCGCTTCTCGTCGTCGTGAAGAACCAGCATCATGAGACGGGCGCCGTCGCCTGCCTGTGTCCACTGCAACATTTCAGCATCGCCCGCGGTATTGCCGAAGGCAGCGTAGGGACGCTTGCCGATGAACAGGTTGATGCCGATGGCTTTGCCGGGGCCGTCGTCGATGAAGAAAGGCTTGGGCTCCCGCATGAGCGCGGGTTTGCCATTGACCTCTTTGTAAGTAGTAACGATGCTGGAGCCGACGACCTGTTCAGGGGGAACTCCATAGACTTTCTCAGCGTAGACGCGGACGAACTCCTGTCCGCCTCCGGTGACGATGTAGGTGCGATAGCCGTTGGCGCGGAGGTACTGCATGACTTCGAGCATGGGCTGATAGATGAGGTCGGTGTAGGGGCGATCGAAGCGCGGAGCCTTGGCGGTGCTGAGCCAGGTTTTCACGATGGCTTCGAAGTCCTCGGTGCTCATGCCGGTGTGGGTGACGGCGACAATCTCCATCCAATCCTTCTCAGTGAACTTGCTCATCGCCTCCTTGTCCTGGGTGAGGACGGCTTTGAAGGGCATTGCCGTTTTCCAGGCGGGATGCTTGGGGGCCATTTCGGCGAGGCGCGCGAGAGCGAACATCCCCTGCGCGTAGAGAGGATGCTCGGTCCAGAGAGTGCCGTCCTGATCGAAGGTGGCGATGCGGTTTTCCGGCGCTACAAACTTGGGATCGTTCTTATCCGTAGTGACCTTGACGAAGTTGAGAATTGATTTCTTGGCCGCGCCATCGTTCCAGGAAGGCAGCGGGTCGCCGGTTGCGGCAGCAGCGTTGGAATCTGCGGGCGCGGCGGTAGGCGCATGGACGGTGGAGCATCCCGAGATGAGGAGGGACGACAATAACAGCGCAGAGAAAAGGCGAGTGCGCAGTTTCATTTTTAGCATTCTCCTTCGTGACAACTCAAGCGAGCGAAACTCCTAAGAGCCAACGGGAAGGATATTACCGAAAGCAGCGGTGGGCTACTGGTAATTCTTCCAGTTGAGAGAACTCATTTTTTGGGCTTCGGCTGAAACGCGGGGCGGAGCGGATGCGGTGGCACGCTGAACGTGACACCGGCAGAATTTCGGAGCGGCTTATTCTTCGCGCAGTGCGGCCATGGGTTGCACGGTTGCTGCGCGCTGAGCGGGTATCAGGCTGGCGAGTAGCGCTACGACGGAAATGCCGGCGAGTGCGATGGCGAGGGTCTGGGGGTCGCTTGGCTTGAGTCCGTAGAGCATGGACGCGGCTGCGGTCCCGGCGGCGAGGGACAATGCGGTGCCGACGGCGAGGCCGATGCCGAGAAGAATGGCGGCCTCGCGCAAGACCATGAGGAGAATGTTAGCGCGGTTGGCTCCAAGAGCCATGCGGACGCCGATCTCGCCACGACGGCGAACCACCATATACGAGATGACGCCGTAGAGTCCGACCATGGCGAGGATGGTGGCGAGGACTCCGAAGAATCCAGAGAGGGTGGCCATTAGCTGTTCGCGGAGGAGGCCTTCGCGGATCTGCGTTTTGAAGACGCTGAAGTTGAGGACCATGCCGGAGTTGATTTCGCCGGAGGCGTGCTTGATGGAAGAGATGAGAGGGGGCAGCGGCTCGTTGGAACGGATCATGAGAACCGAATGTTCTTCAGGGCCGTTCTTCTGGGTGAAGGATACGAAGATGATGGGCAGAGGCTCTTCGCGCAACTCGTAATACTTGGTGTCTTTGACGAGGCCGATGATTTGATATGGAGCTTTTTCCGGACTGGAATCGCGGAAGACACGGCCCACGGGATTTGCACCTCCGAAGTATTTGCGAGCGAAGGCTTCGCTGACGATGGCGACGCGCGGGGAGGTGGGTGTGTCGGTTGGATTGAAGTCTCGGCCGGCGAGGAGCGGCGTTTCCATAGTGCGGAAGTAGTTGGGGCTGACACGATTGAAGGTGACGTCTTCGCGCTGCGGGCCGTCGGTGATGTCGATGTTGTCGTCCCATCCGCCGTGGCTCATGGGAACGACGAGAATCTCCGCGACGGAGGTTACGCCGGGGACGGCCTGCATGTGTTCAATGAGTTGCTGCTTAAAGGCCATTTGATTTTCAGCCGGCAACTTGAGTGGTGAGAAATCGATGTTGGCAACGAGGACGTTGTCCTGCTGAAAGCCGGCATTGGTGGTGACGAGGTTTTGGAAAGTGCGCACGAAGAGAAGCGCGCCGGTGAGAAGCACGAGCGAGAGCGCGACCTGCGAGACGACGAGTGCGCGGCGCAGGAGAAAGCGATCGCGGCCGGGGGTGGCTCCGCGTGCTCCGGCCTTCATGGCGACGCCGGGCTCGGTGCGAGAGGCCTGGATGGCGGGCACTACTCCGAAGAGCAGGCAGGTGAGGAGGGCGAGTGCGGCGGCGAATCCGAGGACACGCCAATCGAGAGCGAGTTCCATGAAGACCTGGCTCTGCTGCGTGCTGAGGAATGCAACGAGAGCGCGGCTAAGAATTTGCGCGAGGGCGAGGCCGGCGAGTGTTCCCATGGTTGCAAGCAGAAAACTCTCGGCGAGCAACTGACGAATGAGCCGCGAGCGCGAGGCTCCGAGAGTAAGACGGAGGGCCATTTCGCGTTCGCGTACGCTGGCGCGAGCCAACATTAAGTTCGCGAGGTTGGCGCAGGCGATGAGCAGCACGAGGCCGGAGAGTGCGAGCAGGAGCCAGAGTGGATCTTCGTAATAGCTGCGGAGCTCGGAGACTCCGGTGGCGGCGGGGAATGCGCCGAGATGCTCTGAGAGATACGCTTTGCGCGCGACGGCATCGTATTTGTCGGGAAGCGAAGCGGCGAAGATTCCGGGAGAGATGGCGGCGAGCTGCGCGGAGGCGCGATCGAGCGTCCAACCGGGCTTGAGGCGTCCGATGGTTGCGATCCACCAGGAGATGGGATCATCCATGAGTGAGCCGTGGGTGGAGAAGAGCGGCTGTGCGCAGATGGCGATGGCAACGTCGAATTTTTGCCCGACCTCGATGCCGTAGAAGCTGGCTGGAGTGACTCCGATGACCTGGAAGGGACGGCCGTTGAGAGTGATGGGGGTGCCGATGACTCCGGGACGTCCGCCGAATTCGCGTTGCCAGAAGGCGTTGCTGATTACTGCGCCCTGCGCGCCGCAACCGCGATAGTCGTCGGAGGGCGAGAGAAGGCGGCCGACGGTTGGTTGGATGCCGAGGGTCTTGAAGAAATTTCCGCTGACCATGAGCGTGTCAGCATAGCGCGCCTCGCCACCCTGTCCGAGGTTGAATCGCTCGGGAGCCCAGCCAGCGATGTCAGAGAATCCTTGCTGCTGCGTGCGGAGAAGATTCCAGAGGCCGCCGGTAAGCGTGTTTCGTGAATAATGATCGCCGCTGCAACAGTCGTTCCCCGTCATGCGGATGGTGGCGAGTTGCGTGGGAGCTTCGACGGGGAGAGTGCGCAGGCGAACCGCATCGAGCAATTGGAAGATGGCAGTATTCGCGCCGATGCCGAGGGCAAGCGAGAGAATGGCGACGATGGCGAAGGCGGGATTGCGGCGCAGCAAGCGCGCACCGTAGCGAAGGTCGCTGAGGATGCCGGCGGAGAAGCGCTCGTTGTTGTCTATGCCCACGGGTAAGGGCTGACGCGCTGCGGGGATGCTGGCTTTCAATCCCGCGGTAAGGGTGCCGTCGTTCAACTCGCTGAGCAAGGTGCTATAGGCGGATTGTTCGCTGATGCCGCCTATAAACATTTCTTCGTAGCGATCGCGCAGGTGCTGGCTCAGCTCCTCGACGACTTCGGCTTCGCGGGTGGGCTCAAGGTTGAGCGAGGCAATTGCGGCTCGAATTTCTTTTTTCCAGTCAGGCATTCTCCGCCTCCGTGATGCGTTGGATCGCGTCCACAAATCCGAGCCACGTGGAGCGCTGGGCCTTGAGCATTTCCTTTCCCTGCGGGGTGAGCTTGTAGAAGCGGCGGCGGCGCTGCCCAGCTTTTTCTACCCAGCGTCCGATGATGAGGCCGCGTTCTTCCAGGCGGTACAGCAGGGGATAAAACGAAGCGACGTTGAACTTGAGGACTCCGCCGGAACGCTCTTCGATGAGCTTGCTGATCTCGTATCCGTGGCGTGCGCGATGCTCGATGAGGGAGAGGATGAGGAGTTCCGCACTGCCCCGTTTGAGTTCCTGATCGATAGCTCGTGTTGCTATATGTCGCATGGCAATATATGACAACGCGACAGGTTTGGTTGTCAAGGCGGGAGCAGCTAAGGAGCGGTTAGCTGAAAGGCGGTCAGTTAAAGTTCGGTCAGCTAAGAAGCGGTTAGCGGAAGATTGAACGCAGGTCCCTCCACTTCGCTTCGCTCCGGTCGGGATGACACGGGTGGGGGTAGAGAAGAGAGTTGAATCCCCGGTCTCAAAAGCGAGACCGGGGGCACCCGGCCTTGGTGGAAGGAACGCTAGCCAGATTCGGAAGGCTGGATTGCGCGGTCAATAACGCCGGTATCGTGGGCCCAGTGCAAACGCCAGTGGCGGAGATTGAAGAGGCGGACTGGGATGCAGTGATGAACACGAACCTCAAGGCCGTGTGGATGTGCATGAAATTTCAGATCCCGGCGATGTTGAAACACGGCAAGGGTTCGATCGTGAACATCTCCTCCGTTTACGGATTCAAAGCCAGCGACGTGGGCCATGCGCCCTATTGCACCAGTAAACATGGGGTGATCGGGCTTTCCAAGACGGCCGCCATCGACTACGCGCAGAAAGGGATCCGCGTGAACGTGGTAAGCCCCGGGTTTGCGCATTCGGAAATGGTAGATTCTGCCGTTGAGGCTTACCCCGATTTTATAAAAGCGGTGGTAAACCGGCATTCCGCTCAAAACCGTCTCGGCGACGCGGAGGAGATAGCGGAGGCGATCACCTGGCTATGCTCGGATGCAACAAGGTTCGTAAACGGAACGGTACTTGCAGTTGATGGTGGCGAAACGTCACGCCTCTACTGACACCCGTTTTACGAAGGGCAGGTAAGTAGAGGTTAGCTAAAAGGCGGTCAGTTGAAGGCCGGTCAGCTAAGAAGCGGTTAGCGGAAGGGCGAACGCAGGTCCCTCCACTTCGCTTCGCTTCGGTCGGGATGACACGGGTGGGGGAAGAGCGCTAAATCCCCGGTCTCAAAAGCGAGACCGGGGGCACCCGGCACAACTACCCCACTCAAGCCAACGGCAGGCTTGAATGGGCCACCCTTGTTTCCTGTTACTGCTGTTTTTAGGGGCGCGTTTTCCACCAGAGCATAAACCACCACCAGTTAAGAAAAGCCGCAACAATGAGAAAGAGGATGGTGGGGCCGATGAACCAGTAATTTCTCCGGCATTGCTCTATCAAGCCGCTGATGGCTTGCGGCGCTTTAAAAATGTCGAAGATAACAATAAGAATCCATACCCAACGGAGACGTCGAAAACTTCTGCTTTTCGCCGTGGCGACACCGCTCGTGGATCGAGTTTCACTTCCGGCTGCTGAATTGTGTCGTGTCATTGTGCGCATCTCTAAGAGTTGGCAGCACTGGGCAGTATCCGGCTACGCCATTTTTAATTGCAGAGACACGATGGCGTGTGGGGGGAGGGTTACTTCTGCCCTGTTGCTGCTTACTTTCACAGGGATCGGCGCGAGGGCTACTTCGTTGGGGCGGTCGAACGTGTTGGTGGCATTCTTCTCAACGTGAGTGAGGATGGTGCCGCGTCCTTCAGTGATGCTTCCGGTGGCAAGACGGATCTGCGTGATGACGGGCGCGTCGAGTGACGGATTGGTGAGGGTGACGGTGAAGGTTTTGTCCTTTACGGAGGCAGAGCCGGAGAGGCCGGGCATGACTGCGGATCCGTTGCGCGAGGGCACCTTGAGTTCGGGGCAGCGGATGTTGATGGATGCGAGTTGCGATCCCATGTGGCCGCGATACATTTCAAAAACGTAATAGACAGGCGTGCGGGCGAAGCGGTCTCCCTGCGCAAGAAACAGTGAATGAATGCAGTTGATGGTCTGCGCTACGTTGGCCATGGCGATCTTGTCGGCGTTGCGGTTCATGACGTCGAAGGTGATGGCGGTGTGTAGCGCATCGCGCAGGGTGAGGGGCTGACTGAGCAGGTAGGAGGGCGCGATTTCTTCGCCGGTTTTATACCAGGCTCCCCATTCGTCGATGACGAGTTTGGTGTGGTGCTGGGGATCGTATTTGGCGATGGCGGCCCAGTGCTGTTCGATGACGGATTGAATGCGCGCGCCTTCGCGTAGGACGTCGTACCATCCCTGCGCGTCGAAGGTGGCGACTTTCTCAGGAGATTTTCTGAAGTCGGTGTAGTAGTGCACGGAGAGTCCGTCGACCGGCGTTCTGTGGCCTTGCATGGACTCGAAGAAGCCGGTGGTCCAATTAATGTCGAGGTCTTTGGCGTGTCCGCGAGGACCGACAGCGACGAGGTAAGGTTTGGGCGGGTAGGCGGGAAACTGGGTGACGAAGCGACGGTAGAGCATGGAGTATTCCTGCGGGGTCATGTCGCCGCCGCATCCCCAGGACTCGTTGCCGACGCCCCACCATCGAACGTCGAAGGGCTGGGCGTCCCCGTTGGCGGCGCGCTCGGCGGCGAGGGAGACGGTGCCGTCGGGAGCGTTGCAGTACTCGACCCAGTCATGCATTTCCTGCGGGGAGCCGGAGGCCATGTTGGTGGCGAGGTAGGGTTCGGCTTCGCAGAGGCGGCAGAGGTTCATGAATTCGTGAATGCCGAACTGATTGGTTTCCGTGACGTCGACGCCCGGGGGCGCGCTGGCCTGCCAGTAGTTATAGGTGCGGGGGCGCTTGCCGCCGGGGCCGATGCCATCGCGCCAGTGATAGCCGTCGGCGAAGCATCCGCCGGGCCAGCGGTAGTTGGGCACGCTGATGCGCTTCATATCGTCAACGAATTGTTTACGGATGCCATCGACGTTGGGGACTTTGGAGTTACGGCCTACCCAGATGCCGTCGTAGATGACACCGCCGAGATGCTCAATGAATTGGCCGTAGAGGTGGGGGCTGATTTCCGGGGCGGCGGTGTTCGGGGTGATCTCGATTTCGGCGTCGGCGGCGAGGGGGGAAGCGGCTCCTGTGGCTAAGCCTGCGGAGAGAAAGGCGCTTGCTCGAAGGAAGTCTCGGCGGTCCATTCTGTAAGGTTATATATGAAAATGCGGGGTCTGTTGGGGTGGTGCGGAAGGCTGGGTTTGCGGGAAGTGTGGCGGCCATATCAGAAAGAAGAGCGATGGGTCAGTTCCGGGGCCGGGGGATACTTCTTGCACCGCGCGCCGCCGCCCTATATCGTTCCGCATAATACTCGTTTTTATTTGTCTTTCTCCTGAACTGGAGAGGCTTTCTGCACGGTCAAAACTGTTTTGCTGGACTCCCCAATCAAAGGCATTTTCCGGGGGCGACAGATACGTGCCGCACGAGCAAACAATTGTGGGAATGGATGTATTGAGCGGGGCAACGAATGAGCGGAGCTGCATGATTGTTGAAATGAAAGTGGTTCTGCCCAGTCATCCGCGGTATTTGTGCATTGCCCGCGCGATGGTGAGGGAGTTGGGCGAGGTGAGCGGACTACCTGAGTCGGATGTCCACGCGGTGGCGCTGGCAGTGGATGAAGCGCTGGCCAACGTGATGCGGCATGCGTACAAGGGTAGCCACGAACATCAGATTGAGTTCAATTGCGACGTCTACGACGATCGGATGGAGTTCAGGCTTTTGGATACTGGCGAGGCTCCGGTTGCAGAGCGAATCTGCGGGCAGCCGCTGGATGAATTTTCGCTGAGCGGGCGGGGTACGCACCTGATCCGGGAAATTATGGACGACGTCTGCTACCAGCGGGTTGAAGGACGAAACCAGATCAGGATGATCAAGAATCTTCCGTCGTCGAAGGTGGAAGGCGCGTGATTTTGAAAGTTAGTGGTGAAGGGCGGTTATGAAAAGAGAGATGTCGTCTTCAACGCGGGTGGAGAATAAGACCACGATTGTGGATGTGGTGGGAGAGATCGACCTTAGCAGTTCTCCTGCATTGCGCAAGACGCTGATGGACGTCCTGAACACGACGGAGCATCTTGCGATTAATTTGAGCGCGGTGAGGTACGTGGATAGCTCAGGGATTGCCTCCCTGGTTGAAGTTCTGCAGGCTGCGCGCAAGGCTAACAAGCGCGTGGTGTTGTTTGGCGTGACGTCGGCGGTGATGCAGGTGCTGCAGCTTACGCGGCTGACGGGAGTGTTCGAGATATTCGGGACCGAGGAACAGATGCTTCAGTCGTAACGGTTGTGAGCGTGCGGATCGCGGAGAAGTTATAGAGGAACGAGGCGGCTGAAGTTGAAAGTGTCAGAAAGAATCGTGGCGGTGCCGGTGGCAGCGGGCCAATGGACGCTGAACGGGCTGAGCTACGTGGGCGGGCTGGCGGCGCTGGCGGGACAATCCGCTTACTTCGTATTTATTGCTCCCTTTCGCGGGCGGAAACTGCATCCTGAGCGCGCGATACACCAGGGGATGGCGGTGGGCGTGGAGGCTATCCCGATCGTCTCGCTGATCACCTTTTTTGTCGGGCTGATCATGGCGCTGCAGAGTGCGTATGAGCTTAGGCAGCTGGGGGCGATGCAGTTTGTTGCGAGCGCGGTGGCTGTCTCCATCCTTAGAGAGCTTGGCCCATTGCTGACGGCGATCGTGGTGATTGGGCGTTCTGGATCTGCCTTCGCTGCGGAGATTGGGACGAAGAAAGTGACCGAAGAAGTGGATGCGCTGCGGACGATGGGCTTTGATCCAGTGGCGTTCCTGGTGGCTCCGAAATTCCTGGCGATGATTATCATGATGCCCTGCCTGACGATGTGGGCCGACTTCATGGGGATTTTGGGGGGAAGTGTTTTCGGCGTTGCCGGAGCGAATTTTACTTTTGCGTCGTACTTCCAGGCGACTCGCGACGCGATTGTTTCGCGTGACGTTTATACGGGGCTAATCAAGAGTATGTTGTTCGCGCTGGTGATTACGGCGGTGGGATGCAAAGAAGGATTCAGCACGGGGGCGGGCGCAGAAGAAGTTGGGCGCTCGACAACCACTGCGGTGGTGACATCGATTGCGCTTGTGATTGTGGTGGACCTGGTGTT
Source organism: uncultured Acidobacteriaceae bacterium (assembly GCA_963797255.1). GTDB lineage: Bacteria > Acidobacteriota > Terriglobia > Terriglobales > Acidobacteriaceae > JANXZS01. Next base: position 77,473 of record CAWCOV010000021.1, on the reverse strand, counting down.
TACGGGGCTGTTCTACATTATTAATCCGACGTAATGCGCGCGGATGAGGGTTGACGGATGGGTGACGCAGGCGATGACGATGTAGCAATCTCAGTAGTCGATCTTCGGGTGGCCTACGGGGATCGCGAGATTCTGCACGGCATTACGTTCGATGTTAAGCGCGGAGAGACGATGGTGATCCTTGGTGGATCCGGCTCCGGCAAGAGCACGCTGCTGCGCACGCTGGTAGGGCTGGAGAGACCGACGTCGGGTGAAGTGTGGATCCAGGGTGTGAACACGGCGAAAATTTCCGAGCGCGAGATGGATGCGATCCGCAAGAAGATGGGGATGTCGTTCCAGGGTTCTGCGCTGTTTGGCTCGTTGACGGTGGGGGAGAATGTGGCGCTGCCACTGCGGGAGCACACGAACCTGGAAGACTCCACGATTGAGATTATGGTCCGCATTAAGCTGGGGCAGGTTGGCCTCAGCAATTTTGAAGACTTCATGCCGTCAGAGTTGAGCGGCGGAATGAAGAAGCGGGCGGCGGTTGCGCGGGCGCTGGCAATGGATCCGGAGATCCTCTTTTTCGATGAGCCGTCGGCGGGGCTGGATCCAATTATTGCGGCGGGGTTGGATGAATTGATCCTGAATTTGAAGAAGGCGTATGCCATCACGATTGTGGTGGTGACGCATGAGTTGGCGAGCGCATTTCTGATAGCGGATCGCATGGTGTATGTGGACCGCGGAAACATTGTTGCGCTGGGGACGAAGGAAGAATTCCGGTCAAGTACTCACCCGCGGGTGCGGCAGTTTCTCGACAGAGTGCCGGAGCCGGAAGTGACTGAAGAACTGGATTATCTACAGATGCTGACCGGGGACAAGAAGACGGCGAAGGATTGAGTATGCGGAGTCTTCCTGAATGAGGAGTCTATGAAGAGCAAGCACGAGCAGGCGCTGGTGGGCATATTTGTAATCGTTGCAGTGGCGCTGCTGATTGGTACGATCCTGGCAGTCTCCGGCACATTCAGTGGCGGCGGCGTTCCCCACTACACGTTTTTCAAGTCGGCAGGTGGGCTAGTGCCGGGCGCTACAGTGCGTTACGGAGGAATGAAGGCGGGCAAGGTTAAGGCAGTACGTGTGGACCCCAAGGATTCGACGCGGATTGAAATCGACATCACCGTGAAAGAAGGCATTCCAGTAAAGACGAACAGCGTGGCAAAGATTTCCAGCCTGGGCGCGCTGGCTGAGAACTACGTGGAGATTGGGACGGGAACGAAGGACGCTCCGCTGGCACCCCCGGGCAGCGAGTTGATGTCGGTAGAGAGCATTGGGATCGCCGACCTGGGCGAGATGATCGGGGGTCTGGCTCCGGTCGCGCAGAAAGGTATTGGAGAATCTGAACCAGCGGCTTAACGAATTGCAGGTGACGATTGTTCGCGTGAACGATTTGTTGAACGACAAGAACCGCGAGAATATAAGCGGCAGCCTGGGAAATTTGAATTCGATGTTGAGTGACAGCCGCCCGAAGGTTTCCGCGACACTGAGCAACGTGCAGGAGGCGAGCGCGAAGATCACACCGCTGCTGGATGACTTGAAGGCGACGATGAAGCAGGCGAATGACACCTTGTCGCATGTGGACGCGATTGCCGTAGAGAATCAAAAAGATATCCGGCAGACGGTGGTGTCGTTGCGAGAGACGATGCTGAATGCCTCCGCGCTGCTGGAGCAGTTGAAGAATACGACGGACCTTAACGTGGAAAACATTGACAGCATACTGGTGAACATTCGCGTGACGACAGACAACCTGAAGCAGTTGTCAGAGTCGTTGAAGGCGAGGCCATCTGTGCTGATTCGCGGGAACACGGTGAAGGATCGCAAGCCCGGCGAGAATGTGAAGTAGGTTGAGGTGACAAAAAGGCGGTGACAATCCGAGGATTGCAGCCGTGGATGGATTTAGTTGAAGGCCCCTTGAAGCAAACGCGGGGCAGATGGAAGAGGTTTCTATGCATCGATTGATCCGACCTGTTTTTGTTTCGCTGCTGGCGTTGGGCGTGAGTGGATGTGTAAGCAGCAAGCCGATCCGGTATTACACGATCGAGTTCCCTGCCGCTCCTACGATTACCACCAATGCGCACACCGAGTCTCTGCTGGTTGCGCCGGTTACGGGGGCGGAGATTTTTCGCGACACACCGATTGCATTTCGTATTGGCAGCAACGAGATCGGGACCTATCAATATAGCCAGTGGGCTCAGCCGCCGGTTCAGATCCTGCAGAGTAATTTGATTCGCGTGTTGAGAGCCTCGGGCAACTATCAATCGGTTGCGAGCTTGGGAAGCGCGTCGAATGGACAGTACGTGGTGCGGGGCCGCCTGTATGACTTCGAGGAAGTTGATGGGGCGAGCATCAGCGGCCTGGTGTCGATGGAGTTTGAGTTGTATGAACGGAAGACGGGCAAGGTGGTGTGGTCACACTATTATTCCCAATCCGAGCCAGTGCAAGGCAAAGAGATGTCGGCCATTGTGAGCGCGCTGGATACGAATCTCGATCGCGGATTGAAAGAAGTTGCTGCTGGACTGAATCAATATTTTTTGAGTAATCCGGCAAAGGCGGTTGCGTCGCGTTAATCGCAAAGAGGAGACTTGCGTAGAAGAAGTCGCGCAGCCGATTGACGTGCACCGGATTCCTGCCCCTTGCAAGCGCGTCCCTCGCGAATGCCATTCGTGCATATTGAGCAAGATCGATCGATTGCAGGATCGACCGCGGAGAGTGGAATGGGACTTTTAGCCAACAGAAAAATTCGGACCAAGCTGCTGCTCGCTGTTATGCCGTTGACGGTGATGGTGCTGGTAGCGACGATCTATTCGTCCTATGAGACGAAGGCGATCGATACGTGGTACAGCGATCTGATTCAGCACGATGCGAAGACGCTGCCGAGCATTTCGATCGCGCGATCCCACATCATGCGCTTCGGGCTCTATCTCTATGAGGAGATCACGGAGCCGGACGCGGATAAGCGGCAATCGGTTGACGTTGAGTTGGATAAGGTTTGGAGAGATTACAGGGCACGCATAGCGGAGTCGATTCAGCAAAGCCCCGAGCGCACCAAGGAAATCCAGGCCCTCTCTGCATTGTTTGATAAAGCGGTAGCCGATGCGCGGCCGGTGCGTGCAGCGGCCCTGGCGGGCGACACTGACAAGGCCATGAGACTGGCGCACGGTGTGGTGGCGACCGATCTTGCAAAAGCAAGAGAAGCGGCGATCGAATTGGTGGACGAATTGCGAAAGGCGGTTGACCAGCAATCGGAGGAATTAACCGCCCGAACGAACCGAGCCATCGCAATTACGTGGATCGTCATCCTGAGTGGATTGGCGATGTCGTTGACGATTGCCTACCTTATCATCCAAAACGTTGTTGTCGCGGAACTATTGGGCATTCGTCATAGCATCCAGGAACTGGCCGATGGCCGCCTCGATGGGCGGATACCCTTACGTTGATCAACGGAATGAAATTGGCGAGATTGGCCGTGCGCTGAGGAAGCTGCAGCACAATGCGCAGGAGCGCGAGATTCAACACTGGGTGAAGGCGGAAGTAGCGTCGACCATTGAAGAGCTTCATTCGGCGCAGGAATTTCCCGACTTCGCGAAGACGCTGCTGTCGCATATTTCGACATGCATTCCGTTGCTCTGCGGCGCCTTCTACATTGGCAATGAGGATCGTACGCGCTATGCCCGTACAGGTGCTTTTGCGTGCGGCGAGGGGGACTCCCAGAAAGAATTCGCGCTTGGCGAAGGACTTGTTGGTCAGGCTGCGGTGGAGCGGCGGCCACTCGCGGTACACGGCAATGATCAGATAAAAATCGCGGCAGGCTCGCTGAGTGCGACGCCGGACAGTCTTCACTTTTTCCCGCTGATCAATCAAGACGATGTGGCAGGCGTGATTGAGCTGGCGCCGATTTCGCCATTAACAGAGAGACAGCAAGCGCTGCTGGAAGCGCTGTTGCCGGTAGTCGCGCTGAATTTGGAGATTCTTTCGGGGAACATCAAGACGCGGTTGCTGCTGGAGCACACGCGCCAGCAGGCAGAGGCACTGGCAGCGGTGGAAGAGCGGTCGCGGCTGATTCTTGAATCAGTAGGAGAAGCAATCTTTGGCCTGACTGCGGATGGGCTGATGTCGTTTGTGAATCCCGCAGGCGCGAGGCTGCTTGGATATAAGCCAGAGGAATTGATTGGGCAACCGATGCATGCGCAGATTCATTACGCGCATCCTGATGGAACTCCATTCCCTCGCGAAGAATGCCAGATGTACAAGACGACGAGGGACGGTCAGCGTCGCAACGTATCTGACGAAGTGCTTTGGAAGAAGGACGGAACGAGCGTACCGGTTGAATACTCCACTACGCCGATATTGAAAGATGGCGAGGTGGTGGGCACGGTGATTGCGGCGCGCGACATAACCGAGCGGCAGAAGGCGGAGAAGACGGCTGCAGTTTACGCAGTACGCGGTGGACAATGCGGCGGATGCGGTGTTCTGGATTCGTCCGCAGGATGGCGGGCTGGAATACGCGAATAACACTGCGTGCAAGAGCCTGGGCTACACGATTGAAGAGATGCGGACGATTCCGATCAGCCAAGTAGCTACGGAATTCGATGTGGTGAAGCTGGCAGAGCTGGTGGAGGCGTTGCGGGACGGTGCGGTTGTGACGCGCGAGACAAAGCATCGCACCAAGGATGGGCGGCTATTCGATGCTGAGGTGACGCTCTATCTTGCGGACTTCCTGAACCAGGAGATCATCGTCTCCAACGTGAAGGACATTACCGAGCGCAAGCAGGCGGAGACGGCGATACGGCATGCGATGGAGGCTGCAGAAGCCGCAACGAAAGCGAAGTCGAACTTCCTGGCGAACATGAGCCACGAGATTCGCACGCCGATGAACGCCATCATCGGCATGTCGCACCTTACGCTGCGAACGCAGCTGGATACGCGGCAACGCGACTACGTTCGAAAGATTCAACAATCGGGACAGCACCTGCTGGGGATCATTAACGACATCCTGGACTTCTCGAAGATTGAGGCGGGCAAGCTGTCGGTGGAATGCATCGATTTTGATTTCGAGAAGGTGCTGGAGAACGTCAGCAACCTGATTTCAGAGAAGGCGATTGCGAAGGGACTGGAGCTGATCTTCGATATAGAGCCTTCGATCTCGAATCATTTGAAGGGCGATCCGCTGCGTCTTGGGCAGATCCTCATCAACTTCTGCAACAACGCGGTGAAGTTCACGGAGAAGGGCGAGATTATTGTGAGGGCCCGCGTAAAGGAAGAAGATGAGATTGGGAAGCTGGTTTATTTTTCCGTCAGCGATACGGGCATTGGGTTGACCGACGAGCAGATGGGGCGCTTGTTCCAGGCGTTTGAGCAGGCGGATACAACGACGACGCGGCAGTACGGCGGCACCGGACTTGGACTGGCGATCTCAAAGCAGCTGGCGAAGTTGATGGGAGGCGACGTCGGGGTTGAGAGCGAGTTGGGCAAGGGCAGCACATTCTGGTTCACGGCGCGGCTGGGCAAGAGTGATGCGGTGACGAAGAGCGTGCCGCGTCCGGATCTGCGTGGTCGGCACGTGCTGATCATTGACGACAATTCGCAGGCACGCGAAGTTCTGGCGAGCATGCTGAGCAGCATGACGTTCGTGGTGGATGAAGCACCGTCGGGGGCGGAGGGAGTGGAGATGGTGCGCCAGGCGGCGAACGCCGGCAAGCCATACGAGATTGCGTTCGTTGACTGGCAGATGCCGGGGATGGATGGGATTGAAACGGGCAAGCGGATTCGCGCGCTGCCGAATCTTCCAACGGCGCCGCACCTTGTGATGGTGACGGCTTATGGCCGCGAAGAGGTGTTGAAGCAGGCGGAGAACAACGCGTTCGGCAGCGTGCTGGTGAAGCCGGTGACGGCGTCGATGCTGTTCGATTCTGCGATACAGGTGCTCGGCGAGAACCACGAGAGCGTGAAAGACGTGCGAGCGACTGAAGGTGTGGACCTGGAGCAACTGCGCGGCTCGCGCGTGTTGCTGGTGGAGGACAACGAGTTGAACCAGGAGGTCGCGATGGGGCTGCTGGAGACGGCGGGCATGTCGATTGACCTGGCGGAAAACGGAATGGTTGCTGTTCGCAAGGTGAGCGAGAACGAGTATGACATTGTGCTGATGGACATGCAGATGCCGGTGATGGATGGAATTGCAGCGACCAAGGCAATCCGCTCGAATCCGCGTTTTCTTTCGTTGCCGATTGTTGCGATGACGGCGAACGCGATGGATAGCGACCGCGAGATGTGTCTGCAGGCGGGGATGGTGGATCACGTTGCCAAGCCGATTGATCCGGACCAGATGTTCGCTACGATTAAAAAGTGGATCAAGGCAAAACCTGCTGCGCATGCGGAAAGAGCAGGCAAAGTGGAAGCGGCGGCGGCGCAACCTGTTGCAGAGGAGGACAAGGCAGCCGGGAAAATTAAGGCGATCCCGCAACCGGTTGCGGAGGTGCCTGAAATTGAAGGTGTGGACCTTCAAGACGGGTTGAAGCGAGTGGGAGGAAATACCCGTTTGTACCGGGACTTGCTGGTGAAATTTGCCGCGAAGTTCCAACACGCGGATGAAGAAGTGGATGCCGCGCTCAAGAGCGGGGATCGCGAAGGAGCGCAACGCACGGCGCATACGGTGAAGGGTGTCGCGGGGAATCTTGGGATCAAGGGCGTTCAATTTGCGGCGGAAAAATTGGAGAAGGCGATTCGCGAAAACGATGAGGGGACGCCGTCGATCTTGAAGGACTTCGCTTCCCTGCTGCATCCGCAGATTGCATCGCTTGAAAAGGCTTTGGGCGAGACGGTGACTGCCTCTTCTGACAATGGGGTGAAGAAAAACTTAGATCCCGCTGCGGCCGCTCGTGAAGTTGCGCGACTGCGCCGTCTACTTGACTCAAGTGATGGGGACTCGGAAGAAACGTTCCGCACGTTGAAGGGCCTCTTGTCTGGGCACGTTGAGAAAGCGCGGCTGGATGCACTGAGCGCGGACATCGGTGAGTTTGAATTTTCAGGGGCAATCAAGAAGCTGGACGAGATCGCGGACGAACTTGGTTTGAAAGAGAAAGAGGCTAAAGGATGAGTGTTGAGGTAAAGACGGTACTCCTTGTAGATGATGAGCCGGCAAATATCCAGATCGTGAATTCGATCCTCAAGGATACTTACAAGATTCGCATTGCGACGAATGGTGCGAAAGCGTTGGAGCTTGCCAACCAGGTGCCCGCGCCGGACCTGGTGTTGCTGGACGTGATGATGCCGGGAATGGATGGCTACGAGGTTTGCACGCGACTGAAGGCGGTGGCGGACACTCGCGATATTCCTGTGATTTTTCTGACGGGCCAGACGCAGATCGATGATGAGACGCGGGGCTTTGAAGTTGGCGCGGTGGATTACATTCACAAACCGTTTTCTCCGGCGGTGGTGCAGGCGAGGGTACGCACGCATCTTGTGCTTCGCGGGATACGCGAACAGCTTGCGAGCCAGTTACAAGAAATTCAGCGCGAGATGGATACTGCGCGCAAGATTCAGCTTTCGATTCTTCCGCAGCAGGTTCCGGCCATTGAGTGCCTGGACATTGCGGCGCGTTATATCCCGATGACCGCGGTGGCCGGCGATTTCTATGACTTCATTGTGATTGATAAGAACCGCCTCGGCATTCTTGTGGCGGATGTATCCGGCCACGGTATGCCTGCGGCGCTGATTTCGTCGATGTTGAAAATTGCGCTCGATGGACAGAAGGCCTGTGCCGACGATCCTGTAAAAGTTCTGGAAGGGTTGAACCAGGTGCTGTGCGGGAAGTTCCAAGGGCATTTCGTAACGGCGACTTACATTGTGATCGACACGGAGAAGCGGATCATTTCTTATGCGGGCGCGGGACATCCGCCGCTGATTGTTAGGGACCATGCGGCGGGGGTGACGAACGAGTACGCGGAGAATGGATTGTTCTTTGGCTTTTTCCCGGGAGCAGAGTACACGGCGCTGGAGATTCCGTTTAAAGAGGGTGACTGGGTTGTGCTCTACACCGACGGAATTCCAGAGACGAATGATTCGGCAGAAGAGCAATTCGGGATTGAGCGTTTCAAGCAGTTTGTGCAGGCGAACAGCGAGTTGCCGGCAAACGAGTTCGTCGATAAATTTCTGGCTGACTTGTCAGTGTATGGGGAGATCAATGCCGGGCGTGAAGCGGAAGATGACATCACGCTGCTGGCAATCCACTTCAAATAATTTCTGAATTGGCGAAGAGACGGCTCGATGAAAGTGAGGCGGAGCGCAGGACATTGCGTGCAGCGGCTCGCAGATCGAGATTCGTTTCTACGTGTGGCTGCTGCCAAGACTTGCTGCTAACACGTCGATCAGCTTGCCGACATACTCCCTATCTAGATCACGCAGAGAAGCGTATTCGCTGATCTCTATGATCCTGATGCGGGGATCTCTTGCGAGGACGCTAAGCAGTTGCCACGCTTCTGCCAAGCTGAGTCCTTGCGGGTGAGGAAAGTAGGCTGCGGGCAAGTCCTGCTTTGCGAGAACGTCGATGTCGAAGTGCAGCAGAATGGAAGATGAGGTCGGAACGTTGCGCAGCGCCTGTCGGGCTGCCTCGACGGGACCTGATTTCCGTAACTCAGTAAGAGAGATTGAGCCGACTCCTGTATCAGCGGCCCGCGAGGGACTGCTCCAACCGATGACCGAAACCTGCGACGGTTGCAGTGGCGGACCAGGCCAGAACGGCGAACTGTGCGTGAGCAACCAGACGGCACAGGAGGCCGCGCTCTGAGACTGGGCGGCTTGCGGTGGCGAGTCGTCGAAGTCGCCATCGATGTAGAGTACGTAAGGTTTTTGCGATGAACTTTGCAGGAGCGCCTGCGCGGTTCCGAGGACGACGCTGCAGTCGCATCCGATCAACAGAGGGATTTGACCGGGCTGCTGCAACAACGGCGCGACCCGATCACTGACACACTCCCACGCGATGCGCGGTGCAGGCCAACTCCTGATGGGAGGAATGGAGTGATGCGGAAGATAGCTTGGGATTTTGACATTACCATCATCGACGACATCGCATCCCGCGTCTCGAAGGCGCTCGACGAGATGTGCTTCGCGATACGCCTGGGCGTCGTCCTCATTGCCGGGCAGAAGTGAGCCTGCTCGCAGTGGCACTCCAATCACGTGATACGTGGGATGCTTGCGATCGGCCATGGTGTTGAGCTGGCCGCGAGACTGACTCGCGATGATCTGCGATGCAATGATGGCCGCCGAATCCAACAGAAATCTTCTGCGTTGCATAGGTGTGTACCGGGACCGCAATGGGCCGATGCGTTTCAACTAGCGAAGATGCTACCACGCGAGTTCTGGCGTGCAATGCGGGGAAATGGGGGAACCGTGCTTACGGTTATGAGTGCGGAGCTTGAACGGAATCGCGGGTAATGGAGTTCTGTTTATTTTGGGCGGCCGAGCCATGAGTATTGCCAGGCTGCGGAGACGTTCTGGTAGTTGCCGCCGAATCGGATATAGGTGCCATTGCTGTAGCTGAATTTGAGTGTCTGGTGTCTGCTGACGGGCAGGGCGACGGTGCCACCGATGCGGGAATTACTTTGGGTGGATAGTGAGTTTGAAACGCCTGCCAGGGTTGTGGTTCCTCCATACCAGAAATTGACATCGAGCGAGGCCCAGAGCCTGCGTGTGAAGTCGTAACTCAGATGCCCTTCAAGGGCGGTCACGGGGCTTTGCGTTTGTTTTCTGGTGCCTGGATAAAACTGATTACGTGACCAGAAGTCATTATTCGGGGTGAAGAACCAGACACCAAGATAAGCGTCGGTAACCCATTTGTTATAGCGCTGGGAGTAGCCGAATTCCGGTTTGAAGCCCCAGCGATTTGCACCCCAGTTGATTAATTTTGTCGGGTCGTACTGACCGGTTGGTGCGGATACTCGAAGGCTCGCGCCGAGCAACATTTTCTGGTGCCACTTCACGTATTCCTTGGGGGCCATCGCGGGTCCGCCCTTGAGGTTGACGGAGAAGCGGTAGAAGGAATCGAGCATACCGGAGCGATAGAGGTTCACCTCCGCGCCGAACGCTGTGCCCTTGAAAGTTCCCACGGCATAGGGCAACGATGCAACGACGTTGGCGGAGCGGCCAAAGAAGCTGAAGCCGTGATAGAGGCTGATAATGGGGACGCTATATGTCCCGGAAGCGCCGGTGGCAGGAAGGACTCCGTTGTAGTTGATGCTGCCGTCGTAGAAGGAGTACACCACCGTGACGGCGTTGGCATGCAGCGGAGTAATGACATAAGCGCGGGGCGCGAGGTCCTGGGCGGGCAGGGTTTGCGCAAAGCTGAGCAGCATTGCCAACGAGAATAGGAACCTAAGCCCAGATCGCATCTTACGTTTCAGAGCCTTCCTTCAGCCTTGTGTGGTGTACCGCCGATTATCGGCGTGGAAACTGCGGGGCGCAAGTGGGATGATTCCGCTGCGGGATTCTGCTTTAGTGGCCGGCGTCGCGCTCCGGGGAGCCGATGGCCTTGCCGTTCTCCACGCGAATTGAGAATCGCGTTCCGAAGCCGAGCGCATTGTCGAGATAGTGAATGCACTCCGGGCGAAACACGTGAGCCTTGACGTTGAGTGCCTTCCTTCCCATCTCGAATGGATTCCACATGAGATCGCGGGCGAACGAGAACTTCGCACTATAAACGAGGATTGCCTGCGCAGTTTCCTCGATTCCTGTGATGGGCGCGGCGGTTCCCTCTATCTGGAGGCCCCGGATTTCTCGCCACGTCGCGGCTTGAGGGTGCACGGTTGCGGCGCAGAATGGATTGGCAACGAGATTGAGGGAATGGCGTGACGCGGGCGAGGAGAAGAAGATGAGTTCGTAGCCGCTGGGAGCAAAATAAACGTCCGATGCCCAAGGGCGCGAGCCGGAGGTGGTGGCGAGCGTCATTGCGGGCACAGAATCCAACAGCGAATTGACTGCAGCGTCAAACTGTTCGAGTGTCATCGCTGCCCCAGCGACGGAAGAGATGGTGCTGGATCTCAAACTGGTCGAGCACCTTGCCGACGGTTTGATCGACGATGTCCATGATCGTCTTTGGCTGATGATAGAAGGATGGCGATGGGGGCAGGATGACGCCTCCCATTTCCGTGATGGCCGCCATGTGCCGCAGGTGTCCAAGATGAAGCGGAGTTTCGCGGGGAACGATGACGAGTTTGCGACGCTCCTTGAGGGTGACGTCTGCCGCGCGGGCCAGCAGATTATCGCTGAGTGACAGCGCGATTTGCGCGAGGCTCTTCATGGAGCACGGAATGACGACCATGCCCATGACGGGAAACGAGCCGCTGGAAATGGCCGCGGCGAGATTGGCGGGATCGTAGACGACACTAGCGAGAGCCTTCACGTCGGCGACGCTCTTGTCGGTTTCGAGGCGAAGTGTAACCTCCGCGCCCTTGCTCAGGACGAGGTGGGTTTCAATCTCCGGGATGTCTCTGAGGACTTCGAGAAGGCGGACGCCATAGATGACGGCGCTTGATCCCGATATTCCTACGATGAGTCGCTTCATGATTTTTCTCGTGCGTTGTGGTCATGCCGCTGGGCGTCATTGAGGCGCGTAGATCACGATCAATCTGACGATACCACTCTCGATGGGAAACGACGAAGTTGGGTATCGCGAGAAGGAAGAACTTCCGTCTCAAGAAAATCGCAACCGCTCTAACAGGTGTACGTGGTTAGCCGAGCATCTTCAGCACGATCCTGATCAGCTCATTGGTGGGCGTAGCGATGAACACGACTGGAAGCATGGGTAACGCGGCGGCGACTGCGAGCGTAATGAGAGTGGGCTTGTCAATGGGCACAACGCTCATTTCTCTTACGACAGTGAATGCACCTCCGAGGTCTTCCAATGAGGATGCGTCTGGATTACCCAGCAATATTTCGTCAGGTGATCTTTCGTTTTTAACCCACTTCCGATCGAATTGCTGGTTGTGAATTGTAACCACGGCACCGTAATCCCACAGCGCTTTTCTTTTCGTTCGGACGAGGAGTGGAGTAACTACGAAGAGTGGAGCCACGAGGAAGATGATCGCGAGGACCCCATAGCCGATCATGGGGACCTTCTGCGAGGAAAGCGTTGCTCCCTGGTAGGCGATGGTATTTCCTACCTGTGCAGCGATGACTGCGCCGCAAGCGAAAACGATGGTGCCGAACGCCTTTTGCGCTTCAGATAGAAAGCCGAGGCCTGCAGCCATGTCCGTGTGAGTGGCAACCAGATAAAGATTGATTCTGGAGACGCGCCATAAGAGAACAGTCCAGAGAATCATTCTCCATAGCCACCGGAGCAACAGGAGGCGGAAAAGCGGAGTGCTGACCAGGTTGAACCACCAGCCCGCCATGCTTATTTCTCCTTGTCCCGTATGGTGCCAGTTGGAGACATTGCTCATAAGAAGTTCGGTTCTGGTGATGATGAGCGGCAGGAATGCTACTACGACCATAATCGCCTCGGGGACGATGCGATCCCGCAGCCGCATGATCTTTTCGATGACCGCCTCGAAAGCCGGAAGTTCTTTGGCAGTCACCAATCCGGTCCTGACAAATTCGTTAACGGTAATGCGCCATCGCCTGTCGACTGCCGATTCCGCGAGAATGAGTATGGGGACGGCGAGTAAGAGGCGCACGTTGGCGGCGTAGTCGCGGAGGAACGGAATCGCGATGTGTTTTCCGTAGGCCTGTCCCTGGATGAGAGAAAGAATCAGCAATGGGAGCCAGGTGATTACGGCGATGGCCAAAGCTCTGCGGACGACGCGCTGACGCTCGTTGCCGGCATTGCCCAGGCGGACCAGGAGCCTGTGCATGGGGCCGCCTTGCGTGATGGAAAAATTCTCAGCCAGTGCAGAGTGAATCTCGCTCATGAGTGGGGTCCTCTTTCGCCCGTCTCTTGTTGCTAACTGTCCACATCCGTCTGAACATCGGCTTTGACGGTTCCGCTCTTGATGGCTGCCAGCAATGAGGCATGATCTGCTTCTGTTTGATTTCCGTAGCTTTCGGCCCACGTTGCCAGGGCATCATCGAAGACAGTGGAATTTCCGCAGTAGCCGGCGATTTGCGCAGGGTCTCCGGTTCGCGCGTGGGCTCGAGCGAGGATTGCGCCGCACGCCCATGAGTAGAAATTGAAGGTCGCGCCGCTGAGGAACTCTACGGGGAGGGAGGCTTTCAGATTCTTCATTTGCCGAACCATGTAATCTCTCCCGTCCCAAGAGGTGTATCCCAGCATAGGGTCGGACGAAGCTTGCAGAGCACGCTGTCCGATGACGACGCGTTTGCCCTGGTGGCTGTACTCCTCGGGGAGAGGAGGAAGGTACGGAGCGGCGGCGGGGGACACCGATTCCTTTACCTGCAGGAACAACGGATCGTCATCTCCAACGCCGAAAAGCAGCACCAGATAGGCCCTGGTTCCGACCGAACCAACGCCGACGACACGGTGTGCCACATCCTCAACATGATAGCGGCCGAGCATCATCCGCCGCTCTGGCGACAAAGTGAGTGCATAACGATTCAGCACCTCAATGACTTTCTTTTTCTTCTCAGCAGGAACGGTGGTAAGGACGGGCGGATCGTTTCGGAAACTCCATCTTCCGTTGCTGGCTCGATCGGCGACCTTGGGTAAAAGTGTGCGGTTGTTGGTCTGCAGAGCTTTGGCCAAGGTCTTGGCGATAACGGCCTTGGATTTTGGGTCGATTTTGGCGATGGGATTGTCCTGGTTGGGATACGCATGCAGGTACCAGACGTCCAATACTCCCATGCTCTCCAAGCGACTAATATTGAACCGATAGCCCTCTACGCCGCGCCTGACTGCCAGAGCCCGCTCGCGGCGATTGAGTCCATTCTGACGGCCTGCGACGTTGATGCTGGCTACCAGGCGCTTCACGTCCCACTCCCACGGACCGATGGTGGCTTCGTCAAAATCGTTGAGATCGAAAACAACTTGCTGTTGCGGAGTGCCGTACATGCCGAAGTTGTTTATGTGGGCGTCGCCGTCCATGACTACCGGAAGGCCGCTGATGGGCGACGTGGAGAGATCGGAAGCCATGACGCAGGCCGATCCGCGCAGGAATGCGAAGGGCGAAGCGGCCATGCGACCCATGCGCAGCGGAATGAGATATTCCTGCCTTCCTTTGTTGCTTTCCGCCAGCAGTTTCAAAGGATCCGGGCGCTGCTCCCCGGGCTTCCACTCCGCATGCGACTCGCGGGGGACTTTGATTCGGATTTCCTTACCCTCGGCATGACGATCTTTCCACGGGACCATCGTCGACCCCAGGTCGAACTTCCGCACTTGCCTCAACTTGGCTACTGTCATAATGCCTCCGTGCAATTCAACGCCTGTCTCGATTCAACTGATTCCATGCCCTAACATTTAAGAGGAATGAATGGCTACCAATATACGTGCAGGCGGGCCTGGGAGATAGCCGGGGAACGTGACGGGTTCGACATTTGGTAGCGCGGGAGAGCGAGGACTGCGAGGAGCAGTCCAGAAATTGTCTTGGGCCGACGCGGCAGTGGAGCGCAGTGCAGAAGAGGTACTTGCTGACTCCTTGCCATTGCCTGCAGGATGGGCTCCACGCTCGCCGATCACCAGGTATAGACAACCAGTTTTTGGATGGCTACCGACTGTCCCTCGAAGGTCAGGTCCGCGGTTCCATGTGGCAAAATGAGGCCAACCGTGCCGGCGTCGGATCCTACCGTTGGCGGGAGGGCGAGGGCGGTGAAAAGACCGGATGTGCTGTTCACCTGAACCAATACAACGTGACCGGTAGTGTTTTCGTACTGCAATCGCGCAAAAGTCGGCCCAGCGGTTGCTTGAATCCCGGTAATGTCCGTGTCATTTGCGGGATACTCGGCCGGCGTCTTGTCGGCTCCATCGACGATGAGAAGTACGAGATCATGTGCCGGGACAGACAGCGTTGCGTCAGCCGTGTTCAGATCCCGTCCGTTCCATACTTCGCGCAAAGATTTTGGAGTGCCATTCAGCCCGAGTTTGTCCCAATCCACCTTCACCTGTGAGGAATTTTCCGTACTGTTCAGTATGGCGACGGCACGCCTTCCGGCGATCGCCATTGGCTTTGCCCAAATCTGGACTCCGGGAGTGGATTCGGCGATTTTGATGGGCTGTAAACCGTATGGGTCGTTATGAATTGCGAGTGCATCCTTGTTCTTCAGCAATGACAAGGTAGGCGTCGAGAGCCGTGTCAGGTCGGAACCCACCATCAGCGGGGCGCTCGAAATCGCCCACAGCCCCATGTGTGTTCGGTCCATGGCGTCGGTCATGCCGCGCATGCCCATGACCATCATGTCCAGGTCGTTGTAGTAGCCGGTGTGTTGCGCTTCGGGATGCAATCCTGCCTCGAATGAATCGAGCACGTTCTTGTAGCTGATGACGCGTTTGTCGTGTTCGGGATCATGCAGGCTCTCCACGACGGGAGGAATGATGTCGCCTCCGGTACGCCATATGGTGCTTTCGATTTCTCCTACGCCCGGACCCCAGAACCAGGGATTCTGGCTGCCCCACTCGCAGATGGAGAAGAACAACTTCCGTCCCGTTATCTTTTCTGCGCGTTGAATCGCGTGGGCAATCTGCGCGTACTGGATTGCGCCGGACCGCTTTTCTTTCGCGCCGCCACACCAGTCCACCTTGACGTAGTCGAAACCCCACTTCGAGAATTGCAGGAAATCTTCGTCGTAATGGCCTTCGCTACCAGTATTCAGTAACTTGGGGCCAGAGTCTGGGTACATGCTGCAACCGTCACGACCTGCATCGGTATAGATCCCTGCCTTAAGGCCCAGGCTGTGGATGTAGGCGGCGATATTCGCCATGTCGCCATCTTTCTGTCCGGACTGAATGGCGGGCCACTGCTTAGGGTTTATGACGAAGTTGCCTGCGGCATCGCGCTCTCCAAGCCACCAGCCTTCGTCGATGACGACGTACTCGTAGCCGGCTTCCTTCATGCCGTTCGTGGCCAACGTTTTGGCCTGCTCCTGAACGATCTGCGAATTCACGATGTTGGCGAAACTGTTCCAGGAATTCCATCCCATCGGCGCGGCACCAAAGCACGCGGTTGCAGACACGAGAAATAGCAAAGCGAATCGCATCAAAACAACATATCACCAGCCGGGCTCGATGGGTTGTGATAGACACACCCCAAAGGCGGGGTCCGGGCGAGTGACGTTTTGTTGCTGCCTAGCGGGGGTGGATGCTATCTCACGTGAGAGATGTTTTCGGCGGAGCAGATTCCTGGTCCATACGTGAATCATTCCGGCCACTCAGGCATCTAGCCTGCATGGAAAACGCCACGGAATTTTCGCTGCCGGAAGCTGGAGCAATCCTTCGACGCACCCCCGCGGTTCTCGACGCTCAACTCCGTGGTCTCTCCGATCAGTGGGTTCGAACGAATGAGGGTGCTGAGACATGGAGCGCCTATGACATTGTCGGGCACCTTGTTTACGCGGAGCGCGCCGATTGGGTGCCGCGTCTGCATACGATCCTCAAGTTCGGAGAATCCCGCCCCTTTGATCCTTTTGATCGCTTCGCGCAGTTAAAGGAGAGTCAGGGCAAGTCGCTCGAAGATCTGCTGGACGAGTTTGCGCGGCTCCGAAGTGAGAATCTCATCCTCCTCGAAAAACTCGACTTGAAAGGGGAAGATCTTTCCCGGCGGGGAATACATCCGTCTCTAGGATCCGTCACACTCTCACAGCTACTGGCCACCTGGACCACACACGATCTGAACCATCTCCACCAACTTGCCCGCGTGATGGCTAATCAATATAGAGAAGCGGTTGGGCCCTGGCACAATCACCTCGGAGTTCTCAAGTGCAACGGCCACTCTTCGCCGTAGTGCCGTCCTGAGATTCGATCAACATTTGGGTGACGATCAACTGCGCCTGTGCGGTGACACGGTTGATGCACTTCCATGGAGAGAGTGCACCGGTAGCACCTTTGGCTGCCGGTGCTGTGTTCTCAAATCAGGCTTGGGCGTAGTCCATACCGTCCAGGTCGGCGATCAGGCCCGGTCCGGTAGGCGTCCAATTTAGTTTCTGCCGGGTGATCGCGCTCGACGCAGGCATGTCGTGGCCAATGAAATGAGCCAGCCAGCCGAAATGAGCCCCTGCCTCCTCAGGCGTGACACTTTTCACGGGCACCTTCAATCCACGTCCCAGTGCCTCGGCGATCGCCTTCATGGACACGCCCTCCTCGTCGACCGCATGGTAGATCGCACCCGGCTCCGCCTTCTCAAACACCAGACGGTAAAGCCGCGCCACGTCTGACACGTGTGCCGCTGGCCAACGATTGCCACCGTCTCCGACGTAGGCCGACACACGCTTCTCACGTGCTACCGCCGTGGCGAATGGAATTAAGCCCTGCTTGCGCGTGTCATGTACCTGCGGCAGGCGTACCACCGAAGTGTTCACGCCGCGCTTCGTCAGCTCCGACGTCGCCGCCTCAGAGGCCACGCGCGGATTCCAAGAGGCAGTTGGGCTGTCCTCCGTCGATGGTTTGCCGTCGTTGTTGTTCGCGATGGCGGTGCCGGAGGTCACGAGAAATGGTCGGTTCGAACCAAGCAGAACTTCGCCTATCGCCTCGATAGCTTTGCGGTCGTCATCACAGTTTTTCTGGAATTGCGAGAAGTCGTGGTTGAAGGCTAAATGAATGACGCCGTCCGATTTCGCGGTTCCGTCCCGCAAGCTGTCGAGGTCCTCAAGGTTCCCATACTTCACATCGGCTCCTGCCGCCCGCAGTTTCTCGGCGCCAGCTTCCGACCGTGTCAGCCCCAGTACCTTGTGGCCTGCACGGATGAGTTCCGGTACAACCGCAGAGCCGATAAAACCTGTCGCCCCGGTCACAAAAATGCGTATAAATGATGTCTCCTTATCGATCTACGAATGAGCGTAAGCGGCGAATCTGCGCCGTTGAAGTAGTAGATGGAGCGGGCTACGCATACGATTCTTCGTGGAAACACATCTTGTGATCGCACGCCTCGCATAGCCATGCGAGGCCACAGTCGGCGACCCACGGGCATGGCTTAAAGTTGTTTCTTTTTGATGCTGCCAAGAGGAGGACTTGAACCCCCACGGCTTTCAAGTCCGTTCTCAGCGATTTCACAAGCATTGCAAGTCACGGCGTGATGAAGTCCACTTTTTTCTATCGCACAGTGATTGTTACGCTGCCGGATACGGAGATCTTGGCGTTTGTGGCATCCGTGCCCACGACGGAAAATGTATAAGTGCCCGCAGTTGTAGCAGGAGTACCAGGTTGCGGTGATTGTGTTTGGCCTCCTCCGCCGCTACCACAACCGATTGCGGCAAACGAAAGAATCACGCAGAAAAGCCCGAGATGCGACATCCATCTCCGGCGCTTCGCGGGACGCCACAACAACAGGAATGCGGCAAACGCCGTGCCTCCCTTATGGATCCAGCGCAAATTTTGATCGAACGGTCTAGTGTGTGCTGCGTTGCTAGCTGCCTTTGTATGAATCGTTAAGGTGGATATTCCGTTGCCACCGGCAGTGAGGGTCACGCTCGCTGGAGACAATGCGCATGCGGGAAGACTCTGAGCGCCTGAAGGAGAAGAGATCAGTGTGCAGGTCAGATTCATTGTGCCCGAGTATGTGCTACCGGCAGAAAGCGTGGCATTGCCAGTTGTACTTCCTCCGGCCGCCAGCGTTACTGGAGAGGGCACTGCGATCAGGACAGGGACTACAGTGATGTCAATGTGAGCACTGGCGACGCCATACATCGCATCCCCCGAGTAATTCACAATGAGAGAACCAGGTCCTGCGGCGAGAGTACCAGCAGGAATACCCAATGTCGCTGCACCACTGGCTAGTGGCTGCTGAGTTGTGAATGTGCCATACGCGATGCTTACATAACCGGTTGGCGTGGGCTGACCGCTGCCACCCGCGACGGAGACCATCACACTGACCTCCTCCTTGTCAGTGATGGTGGAAGCAGAGGGAGTCGCCGATATGGTCGCGGTCGCGGTGCCGCTTGCAGGGGTAACGGTCAGAACAGCCGATTGAGTTGCGGTCGTGTATGAGCCCGAACTCGTGGCATCGGGGGCATAAGACGCCGTAAGAGTGATGGTGCCCGGTGGAAGAATTCCCGCAGCCAAACTGAACGTGGCGGATCCAGATGCGAGTGGTTGCACCGAGTTATAGCTTCCACCCTTGAGTGTTACTGTACCGGTGGGAACTGCACTGCCGCTCGCTCCGGCCACGGCGACTGCAACCGTCAACGCTTGTGCAGTTGTAATGCTTGTTGAAGACGGCGTTACTGTCATGCCGGGAGTTTGCGGGAGATCGATGGTGTAGATCGCTGTAGTCACGGCGCTCTGCGTGTAGCCGATTGCGGTCCCAATCGCTTTCAGTGTCTTTGTTGTAGAAACTGCGATCGGTCCGCTATACACGTTGGAGGCGACAGTCGGCGTGGTTCCGTCAAGCGTGTAGTAAATGGTCGCGCCCGGAATTGCATCCGTGACTGTAACTGTTTGCGCGCTGGCGTAGGTTCCGGTTGGAACACTGAAGACGGGTGCAGGCGCAACTCCCGGCACCGCCACTTTCCGGATCCTGTAGTTATTGGTATCGGCGATATACAAGCTACCCGCGGCATCGAAAGCGATACCATTGGGCGGTCCGATTCCAGCGACGGTTGGCGAACCTCCATCGCCACTGAAACTGGGATAGCCGTTGCCAACAACCCGGGTGATGATGCCAGTACTCTTGTCTACCTTCCGCACCACACCGAGTGCGTCTGAGAGGAAAAGATTGTCGGCGGAATCGAATGCAATGTAGCTTGGATTGATTTCTGCGCTGGTCGCGGGCCCACCATCCCCGCTGGTTCCGTACCTGTTTCCATTCCCGGCAACCGTGGTGATGATCCCAGTCGCGGCCGTAATCTTGCGGATGCGACCGTCATACCCGGCGACAATATAAACGTTATCAACACTGTCGATTGCCAGGCCTGAGATCAGAGTGAATTTTGCACTCGTGGCTGGTCCGCCATCGCCACTGCTTTCGGTCCCCGATCCACTTCCCGCGATCGTCGTTATAATGCCGCTGCTGGCAGACACTTTTCGTACTCTCTGATGCGCATAATCCGAGATGTAAAGATTGCCCGCGGTATCGAACGCCACGCTGTTGGGATACGACAGAAAAGCCGACGTCGCAGGTCCGCCATCGCCAATATCGATTGAACAACAAAACGATCCAGGGAACCCCGCCACAGTAGAAATCAATCCTGTTTTTGCATCCGCCTTACGGATAAGGTTGTTCTTAGCATCAGCGATGTAGAGGTTTCCGGCGGCGTCCAACGCTAGACCGTCGGGAAAGTTCAATTCGGCACTATTCGCTGGCCCGCCGTCACCTTGGTATCCGGAAGTGCCATTCCCGGCAATGACTGACGCAATTCCTGTCTTTGCCGAAACCATCCATACGACACTGTTCCAGGAGTCGGAAAAGAAGATGTTGCCTGCGCTGTCGACTACCAGTCCTCTCAATTCTCCAAACTGGGCACTTGTTGCAGGCCCACCCGCTCCAATAAAGCCTTTGGCGCCAGATCCAGCGACGGTGGTGATTACTGTAGCGGAGGGTGACGTGATGGTGTAGGCCGCTATTACTGGATCACTCGTCAGATATCCCGGCGCAACCGCAATGGCTTTGATCGTGACCGAACTCGATACGTCGACAGGTCCGTTGTATGCGTACATTCCCGTGTTCGGCAGCGAACCATCCAGCGTCAGGTAGACGACGGCACCCGGCGTGCTGTCTGTAATGGTGACCATTTGCGGGCCTGGATAGGTTCCTGCAGAAATGCTGAATGTCGGCGCTGCCGTCTGGGTCGTCGGAGGAATGCCGGAGACGGTGACTTTTCGAACTCTGTTCCCGTCGGTGTCTGCCACATACAAATTGCCACTCGTATCAAAGAGAAGGCCCATCGGGTAACAGATTGCCGCACTTGTCGCTGCGCCGCCGTCGCCTCCAAATCCAATGCACCCAGTGTCACCTGTTCCAACCGCCGTTGTTATGATGCCGGTGCTGGCTGTGACTTTGCGCACGCGGTTGTTCTGAAAATCGGCGATAAAGAGGTTGCCGGCGCTATCAACTTTCATATCCGCGGGGTAATGTAACTTCGCACTTGTGGCCGGGCCTCCGTCACCGCTATAGCCGCCATCGCCAGTACCCGCACCGTATCCATTGCCCGCAACCGTAGTTATCACTCCCGTGGCTGCTGTCACTTTGCGGATCACGTTGTTGTTGAAATCAGCGATAAGCAGATTGCCCGAACCATCAAACGATATTCCACGCGGCGTGTTCAATTCCGCAGCAGTCGCTGGTCCTCCATCTCCGGTGTAGCCGACCGATTGTTTCCCGGCAACCGTCGTGATGATCTTGGAACTTGCGGAGACCTTACGAATAACGTTGGCGTCGCTATCGGATATGTAGAGGTTGTTACTGCTGTCTATGGCGATGTTCCAGGGTCTGGCCAATGCAGCACTCGTTGCGAGTCCGCCATCGCCGCTATAACCGTAGGTTCCTGTTCCGGCGACGGTCGTAACAATGTGCGTTGTTGCCGCGACCTCCCGAATAACGCTGTTGCCGAGATCTGCGATGAAAAGATTCCCGGCACTGTCGAAAGCGAGACCATTCGGTTCATTGAAATACGCGCTGGTCGCGGGCCCGTTGTCGCCGCTGTAACCAGCGGTTCCCTTCCCAGCGAACGTGGTTATAACTCCGGTGCCTGCGGCAATCTTCCGAATGACATTGTTGTTATAGTCTGCAACGTAAAGATTGCCGGCAGCGTCCCGGGCGACGGACATTGGGTAATTCAGGTTTGCTAAAGTGGCTGAGCCTCCGTCGCCGCTATAGCCTCCGGAGCCGTTGCCCGCGATCGTGTAGATGAGCGATGTTGGCGACGAGCTTATGACGAACTGCGCACCGACCGGCACACTCGGCGAGTAACCATAGGCAACCGCGATGGCAACCAGCGTTTCCGACGTGGAAACTGTGATTGGCCCGGTGTATTTCGTAGAACTTATCGAGGGGGAAGATCCGTTCGTGGTGTAGTAAATCGTCGCTCCTGGCGCCGAAATCGTCACCATTTGTGTGCCGGCATAAGTACCCGATGGTATGGATATCACGGGGGGTGGCGTCGCAGGCAGACTCAACGTGATGGTTGCGTACGCATAGGAACTCATATCGTAGCCGTTAGCGGTGGCATAGGCCGAGATGTAGGTATAACCCTGCCCTGACAAGGTTATCGGACCGGTGTACGGGACCCAGTCGGGAGTTTGTGTCGATCCAAAGGCAGAATAGAAGATGGCGGCCCCGGGAGTTGAATCGGTAATACTGACCGTCTGAACCGTCGTATAGGTTCCGGAAGCTGGAGTTATAACCGGCGTAGCAACTCGAACCTCAAGCGGCACGGAATCAGAGACGCTGGAGGAGAAGGTGCTGTCCCCAGAGTATTTCGCAACAACCTGATGTGGCGCCGGCCCGAGGGGCGAGATAGAGCTCACGCTCGCAGTCACTACCTGGGAGGGCTGCGACAATTGAATTGCTACATAGCCGTCTACACTCGGCGCAGCCAAGTCGGGAATTCCATCACCATTAAAATCTGCGGCAGCGATGTTTCCGGAATTTTGTGAAGTGGCGGTTGCAAAATTCATGACGGCAGCAAACGTGCCGTCGCCATTGCCGGTAAGAATCGCTATTGCCCCGCTCTGCGTTTTCCCGACGGCGAGGTCGGCTACACCATCCGCATTCAAGTCAGCGATAGTAAGAGATCCGGGACCGTAGCCACCGGCACTGTTCGCCAGTCCCGGCTTGAAACTGCCATCTCCATTACCCAGGAGAATTGTTACATCGTTGACGCTGTAGTCGTGGGCGTTGCTTGTGGCAAGGTCCAGAATCCCATCCCCATTGAAGTCACCCACCGCAAGCCCCAGCGGAGAATTGCCAACTGGCGGATTTGCAGTAGCAGCAGTAAAGGTTCCGTCTCCGTGGCCCAACAGGATAGTAATAAAGCCAGGGCCTGATCCGCTTGTTACGGCCAAGTCGGCATTACCGTCCTTGTTAAAATCACCTGCTGCTACGTTGGACGGATAGGCTCCAACCGCAGGACTTACAGGTTCTGCAATGAAAGTGCCATCTCCCTTGCCAAGAGAAATCAGGACCGCAGAACCGTTCACGGTTACCAGGTCCTCTATGCCATCTCCGTTCAGGTCGCATATGGCTACCGAAATTGGACGGTCGGGCGTGAGCACGTCTGGCGCGGAAGTGAATGTGCCGTCCCCGATACCAAGCAGGATTGTGACCTTATTGTCGTCAACATCTGCAACGGCAATGTCGGACACGCCGTCGCTGTTGAAATCCCCCACTGCGATTGAGTTAGGAAAGAGACCGACGGTCGGACTCGTCCCAGCCTGAATGAACGTGCCGTCTCCTTTGCCTAGAAGAATGGTCAGCAGTCTACCGAAGAAGCTGTCCGATACGGCCACATCCATAATGCCGTCTCCATTGAAATCTCCTGTAGCGACGGCATTGCTCTCCGGCATCAACTGCTCGGTCTTTGAACCTGAAAAGGTCAGCCCAAACTTGCCCGAATCAACCGCTACAGTTCCAAGAACCGCGCTGTTTGGGGTGTCGACAAAGGAGATTGATCCGGTCGGTGCCGGTATTCCAGGCACGTTGACTATGCCAAGTGTCGTCGCGGTAAGTGTGTAATTCCCCTCATAGCCGGTCTGTTCCAGCGAGGTAAGCGTTGAACGGAGACCGCTCACCGTCAGCGTGGATGCGCTCGAAAAACTCGCTGCTGCGTTCTTCGTACCCTGGAAAACAGCTTTAAAGCTGTGGGCTCCAATGCCGGGACGCAGCTTCAGAGCCGCCTTCCCGGAAGGCGTCAATTGCGCCGTCCCAAATAGATGGATATCCGTGCAGTACTTCGCCGAGCCGTCGCAAAAGTCAACCTGTCCAGTGGTGACAGGCGCGGCGCCCGCATGCACAGAAGCGGTCAGCGTTACCACCTTGCCGGCGGTAACAGTTGTAACCGCGCTGCCGCCCGAAGTCAGAACGAGAGACGTAGTAGTCGAGGGCTTGGCTTGCCCGGCCGCGACCATCCATGGGGCAAAGATCGCCAAAAGGAGCGCGAGGCGGCGCAAGGTAAGGTCGCCTGGCAAGCGTGCATGAAGAACACGATGAAAAAATCCCGAGAACGTCGATGAAGAAATAGCCCGAGGCATAGAAATCATCACAGCATTGCACCTGCAGAAGAAGTGAACGAATTGTTGAACTGGTTTTGACGAGGAAGACAGAAGCGGATCAGGATGACCGTAACAGGATGGTTCAACTACGTCTTAAGGTCCAGAAATTGCTGGATAAGTATCCGCCCTTTTAGGCTGTCATGTACTGAATCGTAAGATCAAGCAAACTTTGGTAATGCAATGTTGTTCAACATGTAACAGCACTGGTGCCGATTTTACTGGCACCTCTAAATTTTTGCGCCGGTATGATTTCGGAAGCGGTTATCAGGAAGAGCAAGCACAGTGAGGCCGATCATCTGCACGGTTGAGCATAGCTCCACAAGTGTTCCCAGCGAATCGCCGGCCTTGCGGAAGTTACCACGCAGTACACAATTCCTCTCCATTTTGATCGACGGGTAATTTCCCAATTGCCACTATCCGACCGACAGGGTTTTCCAGGACCTTTGGCGTTTTCCGATACTAATCCTGCTACTGAGCTTTAACGGTAGGCAACAGTAAGACTCTGGGTTATTATCCGCGAATCAAGCTGGCGGAAATTCAAGCGCCGGTGGTTTCTCCGGAGCGTGACTCGGTGAAAAAACCTCTCCTTGCGTTGCTTCCAATTTGTCTTCTCTCGCTGACGGCACATGCGCAGACGCCAGCCAAATCCTCTCCTCCTGCCAGTCCAAAACACCCGGTTACCGACACATATCACGGAGTGACAGTGGAGGATCAGTACAGGTGGTTAGAGGATTGGAAAGATCCTGCCGTCAAGCAATGGAGTACCGCACAAAATCTTCACTCTCGCAATTATTTGGATCAACTTCCTGGCCGCTCCGCTATCAAAAAGCAACTGAAGGAACTTATCAAGTCCAGTTCGCCCAGCTACTCCTCGCTGCGATTCCGTGGCAACACTCTCTTCGCCAAGAAATATGAGCCCGAAAAGCAGCAGCAAATGATCGTTGCCCTGAACTCGGCTGGTGATCCTTCAAGCGAAAGGGTAATTTTCGATCCCAATCTGGCAAGCAAGAGCGGATCACTTTCGATTGACTTTTTCGTTCCATCTTTTGATGGCAAACTCCTCGCCGTCGCACTGTCTGAGGGCGGCTCGGAAGACAGCTCAGGGCACGTATTTGAAGTAGCTACAGGTAGAGAACTAGCGGACACCGTACCCCGCGTCGGTTTTGCAACCGCTGGAGGTAGCTTCGAATGGAAAGGGGATGGCTCCGGCTTTTATTACACGCGCTATCCTCAAGGAAGCGAGCGATCTGCTGAAGATGCCAACTTCTATCAGCAAGTTTACTTTCATCGCCTCGGTACAGATGCCAGTCATGACGTCTATGTAATCGGCAAAGACTTTCCGCGGATCGCAGAAATTGCGTTGCGGAGTAGTGAAAACGCCCAGTGGCTGGTTGCAACAGTCAAGAATGGTGACGGTGGGGAAGTTTCCCACTATGTGATGAATCCCGCTGGACATTGGACGCAAATCACGCACTTTGAGGATGGAGTAATCGAGGTGAAGGCCTCGCCCGACGGCGGGCTTTATTTGCTGTCTCAGAAGAATGCTCCTCGTCGCTTCATCCTCTATTTGCCTAAGTCTCAAACAGAATTAGCTAAGGCAAAAGTCCTCATTCCCCAAAGTTCCGGCACCGGTCCAGACGAGGCAGCCCACGCGGTCATTGATAGCTTCACCCTGTCCGCTGAACGTCTATACGTAACCGACATGGTTGGAGGTCCATCTCGGACGCGTGTTTTCGATCTTCAGGGCCGGCCCAGCATATCCCCTTCTTTGCCGCCTGTTTCAGCCGTGGATGAGACGGTTCCTATCGACGGCAATAACGTTCTATTCAATTTAGCCACGTATCTACAACCTCCCGCCTGGTATCGGTTCAATGGCACCGACGGGAAGCTATCTCGCACGGCCCTTTCTATGACGATGAGCTATAGCTTCGAAGATACCGAGGTTGTGCGCGAGTTTGCAGTTTCCAAGGATGGCACCCGGGTGCCGCTTAACATCATTCAGCGAAAGGGAACGCTACATGACGGTAGAAGTCCTACCCTGATTACAGGCTATGGCGGATATGGCATTAGTCAGGGACCGGCGTTTGTTGGATCTTTCGCACGTATCTGGCTCGATCACGGTGGTGTTTATGTATTAACGAACCTGCGGGGAGGAGGCGAATATGGTGAGGAATGGCACAAGGCCGGCAACCTGACCCATAAGCAGAACGTTTTTGATGACTTCATAGCCTGTGCTCAGTATCTGATTGCTCACAAGTACACTTCACCTGAGCACCTTGCGATCCGTGGCGGGAGCAATGGCGGCCTGTTGATGGGCGCAGCGTTCACTCAACATCCCGAGCTGTTTCGCGCGGTCGTTTCATCCGTTGGCATCTACGACATGCTGCGCGATGAGCTTGACCCCAACGGAATGTTTAACACCACCGAGTTTGGCTCGGTGTCGAACCGTGAACAGTTTCAGGCGATATACGCATATTCGCCGTACCATCATGTTACGGACGGCGTTTCCTATCCCTCAGTTCTGTTCTTGACCGGCGAAAATGACCACCGCGTAAACCCCATGCACTCGCGCAAGATGACAGCACGAATGCAGGACGCCAGCCGCTCCGGCTACCCAGTCTTGCTGCGCACTTCGTCGAGTTCCGGGCACGGTATTGGAAGTTCACTCGATGAAGTGATTGAGGAGAGGACGGATCAATTATCGTTTCTATTTGATCAGTTGGGCATCCAGTTTGCAGATCCGGCTAAATAGGCTTGAAGCGTTAATTATCCTCAGATAGAACATGTGAGAAAAACTCAAGCTATCTAAATTCGAAGCAGAAATTCTGCGGGATCACTGCTGTCCGCAGTTTCCTTGGCCCCTTCCTAGCGTTGCGTAAGTAAGGATGTTTGTCCTCGCGCCTCGCTTAAAGTAGATGAATTCTACGGCGTCTCGATAGGTTGTTCCGGCGCGCATTTTAGTAACGCTGATTATTGTGTGCCTTACTGCACAGTGATCGTGACACTTGCCGATGCGGTGATCTTCGCATCGGCTGAGTCTGTGCCAGTCACGGCAAAGGTGTAGTTGCCTGTGGTGGTCGCGGGAGTCGCTGGAACTATCGGCGGTGCTGCGCCGCTGGAACTGCCACCTCCGCATCCCGTCGTCCCCGCCATCGCCACTCCCAGACAGAGTACAGCCATCCATAACGCGCGTCTTCTCCGCGGGGAAACGAAGATAAGGAATGCCGCGAGCGCGGCGCCTCCTCCAAGTCCCTTCAGGCCTCGCAGAGACGACGGGGACGCTGCCGCGCTGGTTGCAGCAGTCGTTTTGACGGTGAGCGACGTGGCTACGCTGCTGCCCGTGGCAAGCGACACGCTTGTCGGATTCAATGTGCAAGTAGGCAGACTCACTGCGTGCGTAGGTGAGGCAATCAACGTGCACGTCAGATTCATCGTGCCTGAGTAGTTGCTGCCTGCTGAAACAGAAACTGTCGACTGGACGTTGCCTCCTGGAGACACCGGCGATAACACAGGACTCGCTATGCTAACTTGCGACACTGTAACCGTCGCCGTCCCGCTGGCGCTTGCGTACGTCGTATCTCCCGCATACCCCGCTGTCAGGTAGTCGGTGCCGCTGGACAGGGCTCCTGCGGCGATAGTAAAGGTCGCTCCGCCGTTGGAGAGTGCCTGTTGCGCGCTATAACTGCCGCTCGAGAGAATTATTGTCCCAGTCGGTGCGGCCAGACCCGTGACACCAGCCACGGTGATGTTCACGTTTAGACTCTGCGCGTCAGTGATGGTCCCGGCTGACGGCGTCACTGTCACGACTGGTGTCACCGTGCCTACGGGAGCTGAAACTGCTACGGTCGCGCTACCAGTAGAGCTGTTGTAGATGGTCGAACTGGTTGTATCTGGCACAAAACTGGCCGTCAGCGTGTCAGTTCCTGTGGCGAGCGCCCCAGCGGCGATGCTTATCGTAGTGCTTCCACTGCTTAGTTTCGCTGGAGTGGAAGTGAAGCCTCCGCCCGAAAGAGTCACCGAGCCAGTGGGGGCAGGATTGCCGCTACCGCCGTTCACAGCCACCGTAACAGTGAGCGGTTGCGCTGTGGTGATATTTGACGCGGACGGCGTGAGCGAAACAGTAGGGGTGATCTTCGCCGGAGCTGTAACCGAAATCGTTGCGGTCCCTGTCGAGGCGTTGTATATGGACGAACTCGCAGTGTCCGGTGTGTAATTTATTGAGAGCGTATTGTTGCCCACGGGCAGCACTCCCGCAGCGATATTGATTGATACGCTTCCATTTACAGGTCCAGGTCCCGCCAGGGTCTTTGTACCGATTGCGATTGTGAGTGAGCCCGTGGGGGTAGGATTGCCGTTGCCGCCATTGACTGCAACCGTAACCGTAAGAATCTGCGCCGTGGTGATTGTGGATGGAGAGAACATAGCCGATACGGTTGGCGTGGATTTGCTGGGTGCGCCGACCGAAACTGTGGTTACGCCGCTTGTTCTGTTGTACAAGGAGGCGCTTGCTGAATCCGGCGTATAAGTGATGGTGAGTGCTTCCGTCCCAACGACGAGCGCTCCAGCGGGAACGTGGATGGTGGCGCTGCCTCCACTGAGCGTTACAGGCGCGGAAGAGTAGACGTCACTGGAGAGAGCTACGGAGCCGGTGGGAGTTGGATAGCCGGTCGCACCGCGGACAGACACGCTCAGCTCAAGCGACTGCGAAGTGGTCAGGTTGAAAGAGGATGGAGTAACCGTGACTACCGGCGACTGCTTATTGACCGAGCTGGAACCATAGTTTGAAGTGCCTCCGCCTGGTGCGGGCGTGGTCACTTGGACGCTCATATCTCCGGCCGTGGCAATGTCCAAGGCAGGAACCTGGACGGTAAGCAAGGCATCATTTACAAAGGTGGTGCTGCGATGATTGTGGTTGATAAGCACCGTGGAGGCGCTGGTAAAACCGCTTCCGATCACCTGCATCGTGAACGCGGGACCGCCTACAAAGACCGACGACGGGGTGACCGATGACACAATCGGTACCGGCGCCCCGCTGCTTGACTTCACCTTACTGGTGGTGAGGATGACGATCTGGTCGGACTGGGGGGCGAAGCCGGTTGTGTCGTAGTTGCGAAATGCGAAGCCATTGCTACCCCAGCGGACCAGGTCAGTCGCGGAGTTTAAGTTAGTTTCGACGAACGGAACCACGTTCTCGAGTGCGTAAGTGGAGGAATTGTACACATCGATATCGAGCGATCCGTAATCCGCGTATCCGGTCTGAGTGTCGAGAAAGTAGGTGTGCTTGTTTGCGATATCCGGCAAGGGTTTGCCGCTATAAAAAAGCTGCTCGCCTTTCGGCTGGAGATATGTGCCCAGGAGTGTCTGCGTCGTGGGGTTCCACACTTCGCCTGAATTTGTATACAGCAGGGTTCCATCGGAACTCAGCAGAGAGCCCGTGTACTGATCGCAACATCCGGCGCCGGATGGACTGATTACGCTGAGACCATCCGCACCGACCTGCAACTGGGAAAAGAACGTGCCGCCTTGCGGCACCCCATAAATCGTAGTCGGCGTGGTAAAAGTGAATGCGTTGAGGTCAAGCCAATTCCTGCTGACCCATGATCCCGGAATCCAATTCACCAATCCGGAATCGTTGTAGAGTGCAGCACCGTCTTCCGGCGAAGACACGTTCGCGAACACAGACACCACTATCGACTTCGGTGTGCCAGGGACCACCTGCATCTGTTGTACGTAGGTCTGACCAAACGAGGGGTCGACCGGCAGGCTGAACGTCTTTTCGAGCGCCAGGGTTTTCAGGTTAAAACGCTGCAGTACGCCCGCTGATGTAGCCACATACAATTCGCTTCCGTCGTCTGAGATCGCCAAACGCTGCGGATCTTTCGATACCGCGATGGGCGTCATCATGGCGCCGGTTGCCGGATTGATTGGAATTACAGTATTTGCATTTTGTGTAGCGCTGGCGGGAATTGCAGCATAAAGCAACCCGCCCACCGGATCCAAGACCAATGCGCTGGATTCCAGTGGGATGGAGAGATACGCAATGAGTGGGTAGGACGCGCTGCTGCCTCCGCCCGGGGCAGGATTGAGTACTGTTACTGGAATCTCAGCCATCGCGTTGAGCAGCGAGGGGCTGAGAGAGAAGTAGAGGCTGGTGTCGCTTTCGTACGTCGTTGGCTGGGCAACACCATTTACATACACAACTGAAGATGGGAAGAAGTTAGTTCCCCACACCATTGTTCGAATCGGCGTGGTTCCGCTCGTGACCGGGTACGCGGGATCCCACAACAGCGAGATGTTTGCCACAGGATATGCTGCGGATGCGTTACCGGAGAGGCCTACCGCGAGTACGGGATTCCCCGGATCGTTGCTGGCGATGCTAAGTGTTCCAGTACTCTGCCCCACCTGTGTCGGTGTAAACCTTAGCTGAATCACACAATTGCTACCCGGGGTCACGGGTGAAGTGCAGCCATTGGTAATGACGCTGAAATCGCCGGTGGCAGTCAAAGTGTTTATGACGAGAAGTTCCCCGCCGGTGTTTTGAATAAAGAGATTGAAGGAGGCCCCGCTGGCGCTTACACCCAGCACCTGCGCAGGAAATACCACGCTGGATGGGTTCGCCAGAATCTTTGGCGCATGGCCGGCTCCGCTGAAAGCGACCACTGGCGGGGGCAATACCGCGTTATCTGTAATTGTGACGGTGCCCATGATGTAGCCATCTACGACCGGCTTGAACGTCAGCGTAATGGGGCAAACGGACCCCGGTGCAATTGAGCCGCAATTTTGGCTGGTCTTCACCGTCGGATCGGACGAAACGATCGACAATAGGTCGAGCGGCGCATTGCCGCAGTTAGTGACATTCAGTGTTTGCGTGCCGGAATTTCCAGCGACAAGGCTGCCCAAAGCAATGCTGAGGGATGATAAGCACGCCGATGGCGCCGGAGTCGCCATGTCCATCTTGGCGATAAAACTGTGTACGCCGTAAGAGCCCGGGTTTGGCGCGGGCGGCAATTCTGGTTCAAAACTTCCTACCGTCGTGGGAAAGTTGAGGGCGTACGTGGTTCCCGCCACAACCAGTTTGTCGGTGTTGTCAATCGCCATGCCTGAAAATGAGGACGCGCCCGCGGGGGCTCCCTCTGTGGAATTGAGGAAGCTTCCGAAGAGCAGCGAACTCATACTGGGATTCACCGCAGCCAGCACCATGTCCCCGCTACTTACCCCGTCCCTACGGACGGTCGTGAATGGATTCTGCAAAGGAAAGTCGGGACCAGAGCTATCTCCGCCCACGAAGATGTTGCCCTTGCTATCCAGCGCGATGCCTCTGAAGTTTGTGAACTCCCAACTCTTCGGTGCTGTCCCATCAAAGTAAGTAGCAGCCACCACGCCTACCGCCTTGGGGCTGAGTTTCATGACATAGCCGGAGGAGGAGCGTGAACCGAGCCGCACCTTCTGGTACGCGTTGGAACTCACCGGCAAACTGGTCTGAGCAGTCCAACCGGCAAAGTAGAGATTGCCGCTGGAGTCGACCGCCAGGGCGCCGGCGCCATTGGTGTCTGGCAGGTAGCTGGCAAAAGTTAACGACGAGGCGGCGGCGCTCAGTTGGAGCACAAACCCTGCGGTGGGTTGCGATATGTTGGTGGTGTCATAGGGAAAGCTTGCCTGGACGACACCGCTGGTAGTGAGCAGGCCCGGACCAGCTGATCCAGCGACCGTCACCCGGCCTGCAGTGTCGACAGCAATACCCCTCGGTATGAAGTTGTTGTTGTTCGTTGCTGGATCCTGCGTCGCTCTGCCCGGGACTACGGTCGAATAGACCAGCTTGCCGGTAGAATCCACCTTGAGAATGAAGAGTTCCTGATACGGATATCCATAAACGCCTGGTGCCAGAGTGCCAGCGGTGATTTTGAAATTCGGGTCCGAAGTGTATCCCGTCAAGTAGGCATTCCCGGCGTTGTCAACCGCGACAGGGCCCACATTTCCGTTGTCTTCATAACCCGCCACACCGAATATTCCCGAGTAGTTCAACGCAGATCCATCCGGTTTAAGCGACGCCAGAAAGTAACACAAGTTGTTCGATCCGCATGTTAACGCAGGAGCGGCTCCCGCCTTTGGAAAGTTGTTTGAGCCCGCATATCCTGACACAATCGCATTGCCATTTCCGTCCACTGCAATCGAGCCCCCACGGTCCTGGTATGAACCGCCCAGGTAAGTCGAATAGATCAGCGCTGTGCCCGTCGGGTTCATTTTCGTGATGAAAGCATTCATGCACCCCGCATAGGTATCGCAGCCGCCCATATGAGGTTGAAGTGGATTCGCCGTTGGGAAATCGGTGGAGCTGGTGGTGCCGATGAGGTAGACATTCCCCGAGGCATCGGTTGCCACGGCGCTCGCCCGGTCGATGCCGGTTCCGGCCAGGTAAGTAGAAAAAACCAGAACGGGATCGATGACCAGCGGACGCGTGCGGTCGTAGTTGCCCAGATGGAAACCGACCGAATCATCCTTCCCGAGCACAAACCCGGCATCCACCGTAGTACGGCCATTTGCTGCCGTTTGATACGCCAACGGCTTGTGCAGCGTCAGCGCGTGGCCAGCCGCGCGCACTTCAAGGTCACCCGCTGCGGAGATCGAGACGCCTTCGGTTCCATCGAAGCGGAACGAGATTTGGGATGGGTCGGCTCCGGGCGCCACTTGGAAATCGTGTTCCAAAGCGTCTCCATTCCCGTAATACGAAAGCGATATCCCGGGATAAAGATTGTTGTATTCAATCTGGCGAAAATGATGAACGCCTCGAATCCATTTCGAGGCATCAGCGCCAATTAAATAATTGCTTTTGCCCTGCTCCAGATCCTTCGCTTCCGGCGCTGCGTTTGCATTCACCAAATGCATGCGAATGTTAGCCGCCTGACCGTTCATCCCACTTGGCCTGAAATCCACCCTGTCCTTTGAAAACAGCGCTTCCGCGCCGTTGTAGCGCAGCAGGTAGCGAAACGCTGGATCCGCCTGGCCACGATTCTCTTCGAAGCTGAGTGGCAGGTTCCGCACCACCTGTTGCGGCACCATTCCAGCGGCAGCGCGGGACACAGCAGGCAACAGGATTGAAGCTAAAAAGATGAGCATCGCAGCTCGCGACACTCGCTTCAGTCGGTGGATTTGGGGAAACTGTGAAGGAAGTGGAGTGAATTCACGTACTAGGGCCGGGGCACCTGGCAGCATAAATCAAAAACCTCCTGCGTCTTTCGGGGAGGAAAATGGTGAACAATGATCTTCGGTAGTTAACTACGACTGATGCGAATAACCGAGTGTCTGCATGACAGCTCAATCACCAAAAAAGCTGCAATCTGAGAGTTGTAAGGATACCATGTCGGTTACTAAAACCGTATAGGTGAGAGCAAGGAAATGATTCATCTTAATAAGTGATTTAAATCATGGTGCCCAGAGGGGGACTTGAACCCCCACGGCCTTGCGGCCTGCGGATTTTAAGTCCGCTGCGTCTGCCGATTTCGCCATCCGGGCTTTGGAAGGTCAGCGGCTCTAGATCGCTCGCTTGAACCCATATTAACTGAGTGAGGGCCAATCCCGCTGCAGGCCCTCGATTCCATTGTTGAGGGATTTTCGCGGGGGAGATGTGCGCAAGGCTGCGGCGAGTTGCGGCGCTTCCCTGCCCTTAGGAAAGTTTCGATTTGGTAGATGGCTTCTTCGCGGATTTCTTTGAGGAGTGAGTGGTGGTTTGGTTCACCTGGCGCAGGGAAGCTGAGTGGCGCCTGGCGTGATGCTTGACGGGCGGAGGGAGAGCGACCTGGACGCGGCGAACAGCGGCTGTGGGGTCTTGGCTGTAATCCGGATCGAACATTGCTATGACGGTGGTGGCTCGGCTGGTGTAATGGGTGGCCCACTGGCTCTCAATGAGCGCGCGCTGCACGGACTGCCAATGCTGGTCGGGCGGTTCAACATCGGTTGCGGGAAGAGAGAGGTCGTGGATGCGTGCGTCTCCATTGAGTTCGGCGAGAAAGTGTTCGAACTGTTCGAGGTTGACGCCCATCTGAAAGACGAGCTGGCTCAGCGCCATTTGCTGAGAGGCGGAGAGCTGATCGAAGAAGCGGCAATAGGCGCGGGCGTTCTGGACCGCCTGGATGGTGGAGATGCGCAGGAGACTGATTGCCTGTTGCTCGGTCAATTGCGGAGGGAGAGTACGGATCTTCTTCCGATACTTCTTCTGCTTCCATACCTTGAGGTCGTGATCAAACTGGTGAAGGATGGTTTGCAACTGGTCTTGGCTTAAACCGGCAGCCTGCCAGAGTTGAGCGGAGGATGGCTCGACGAAAGAATGCGGGTTAAGCGGATCGGTCTGGACATGCTCGGCGGCAGCAACATCAAGACTGAATCCGGCGCCTATGAGCGGGCGGCTGGTCTTGGGATCGGGATATGCGGCCAGCACCCAGCCTTCGTGCTGGCGGTCCCGGAGGATGCTCATCAGCGTTTCAATGTTGAACTTGATGTCCGATTCTTTGAAATCGAAGAGAGGTGCAGATAGAGAGTGGGAGATCGCAAGATTGCCGCTGGAAGGGACGGTGGACTCTGAAGGCTGCAAGGCCTGCGCTGGATGGGTGCCAGGTTCAAGCAGAGGCGTGGTCTGGCCCGCGGCATTCTGCGCGAGTGTGACCAGAGGCATGAGGAGTGCTGCAATGCAAACAACTTGTTTAATGGTCTTCCTCTTGTGTTGCGCCTTGCTCGTCCGACGCCGCTCTGTTCGATTTTCTGGCGCCGATACTCAAAACAGGGTAGCGCTTTGGACGCAGCTATCCAAGGGAAAGAGCGATGCTGGATGTTGACTTTCTGGGTATGGACGGGGGCGATTGTTGGGGGAATTTTCGAGTGGTAGCGATTCCGAATGAGCACACGGTGACGCAGGTTATGGAAAATGGACAACTTACTTTGCAGGCGCATAGAGTATAAGGCGAGTTTGCGATTGAGTAGCGGGAATCCCGCCGCAAACGGGCTCGGCGAAAGGCTGGCTATTCCATCCATCACATTGGGAGCGCGGACATGACGCTTACACAAGAATTGTCTTCAGCGGGCGTGCAGACGAGATCGACAGTCGAAGTAACGACGGTGGCTCCGGCTGCGCGGAACGTGGCGGTGGATGCGTATCGCGGGTTTGTGATGCTGCTGATGATGGGCGAGATTCTGCAGTTCTCGCAGATGGCACATGCGTATCCGGGCAGTTTGATCTGGCGGATTCTGGCTTACAACCAGACGCACGTGCAATGGGCGGGATGTTCGCTGCACGATCTGATCCAGCCGTCGTTCACGTTCCTGGTGGGTGTGTCGCTGCCCTATTCCCTGGCGAGCCGACAGCGAAAAGGCGAGAGCTTTGGGCGGATGCTTGGGCACACGATATGGCGGTCGTTCCTGCTGATAGCACTGGGAATTTTTCTTCGGTCGATGTTCAGTCCGATGACCAACTACACTTTTGAAGACACGCTGACGCAGATCGGGATGGGATATACATTCCTCTTTCTGTTGGCGTTTCTTTCGCCGCGCAAGCAGTGGATTGCGCTGGGCGCAATTCTTGTGGGTTACTGGCTGGCGTGGGCGCTGTACCCGGCGCCTGGACCTGGATTTGATTACGCGGCCGTGGGTGTTCCGGCGGATTGGCATCACAACTTTTCCGGGTTCGCTTCGCACTGGAACAAGAACAGCAACCTGGGCGCGACGGTCGATCAATGGTTCCTGAATTTGTTCCCGCGTGAATCGCGTTTTATCGACAATGAAGGCGGATATCTGACGCTGAGCTTTATTCCGACACTGGGCACGATGATTCTTGGACTGGCGGCGGGACGATGGTTCCGGGCGTCTGCGCCAGTGATTCCGATCAAGCGATTTGTGGCGATGGGCGCGGCGTTGATTGGAGTGTCGCTGCTGCTGCATGCGCTGGGCGTTGGTCCTATAGTGAAACGAATCTGGACTCCGAGCTGGGTGCTTTTCAGCGGAGGGATGTGCTTCCTGCTGCTGGCAGCCTTTAGCCAGATCATCGATGTGAAGGGCTATCGCAAGTGGGCGTTCCCGTTGATTGTGGTGGGAACGAATTCGATTGCCGCCTACTTGATTGCGCACGTAGCGGAACGGTTTGTGTTGAGCAGCCTGGTGATTCACCTGGGACACAGAACATTCCAGGTGTTGGGCGCGTCGCTGGAACCGCTGCTGCTTGGTATTGCCGCACTAAGTATTTATTGGCTGATGCTGCTATGGCTTTATCGCCGCAAGATCTTCTTGCGAATCTGACGGGCGGCTGGACGTCGCAACTGAGAAGGCGTCACCTGCTCGCAGTGGCGTCTTCCGGGCGTATCTCGATTATGCGCATCATGTCTTGATACTGCGATTCGTTGGAGCTCTTGATCTCGTCGAAGCGCTTGGATTGCTGTTCTCGCCGCGGGTCTCCTGTGCGCGCATAAAGTTGAAGAAGGCTGAAGTTGGCGGCGTAGTTGTCTGGACTAATGGCCAGTGCACGCGCGAGTTCCTTTTCCGCCTCAGGAAATTTCCGCTGCTGAAGATAAACCTGGCCCAGCTCGGCGAGAGTCTCCGGGCGATCGGGCTTTAGTTGGAGAGACTGGTTGAGTTCGCTCAACGCATCTTCGAGGCAAGCCTGTTGTCGAGCGATACGCCCAAGATAATAGTGCGCGGCTGCTGCGGTCTTTGGATTGTTGGCCGCCTGCCGCAGCCAGACCGTGGCGGTGTCGAGATCTTTTGCGCGGAAGTAAGTGGTGCCGAGGGCTAGGATGCCTGCGGGATTTTGTGGGCGCAGGCTGTGAAACTTATTCAGATACGGCAGGGCAAGTTCGGGATCCTGCGCGAATGCGGAGACGCTGCCCATGACGTAGTTGTAATCAGGATTGTCCGGAGCGAGTTTAACCGCCTCATCCAGCGCTTTACGCGCTTCTCCCAGCAAATTTATGTCGAGACAGACGAGTCCGAAATAGTAGGGCAGGCGGGCATCGCGGGGTGCCAGGTCGCGGGCATGAGCGAGATAACCCAGAGCGCCCTGATAGTCTTTCTGCGATTTGGCAACGCGGGCTAGATCCACAAGGATTGCGGTGGACTTGGGATCTGCAACGAAGGCTGTCTCCAATGTTTTACGGGCATCGGCGAGATTTCCTGCTGTCTCCTGTGAGATGGCGAGGGCACGTTGTCCGGCCGGCGAGAGCGGCGCGCGCTGAGCGGCTGCGTTGAGGATTGCAATGGCGAGTTGCGCATGGCCGGTGGTGTCGAGCACGGGAACGATCTCGAGTGCGTCTGCCTCAGTAAGGTCGGGATGTTGCGCGAGGGCGCTTGCGGCTTGCTCGGCTTCAGCTTTGTGGCCGAGGCCGGATTGATCCGCGCATAACAGGGCCAACGCGCCGGGCGTGCTGCGCGCTGTTGCATCGAGACGGGCGACATGATCGAGCGACGATTGATAGTTGCGCGCAAGCATGAGCAGAACGGCGGCCTGGTAGTTCGCCTCAGCATTTGCGGGCGAGAGAGCCAGGGCACCTTGATAGGTACTGAGCGCCTTAGCCTGCATCTCCGGATTGTTTGCGGCCTGCATCATGTAGGCGCGGCCGAGATTGAGATACGCGCTCACGAGCTTGGGGCTGTGATGAATCGCCTGAGAAAAGAACCGCACGGCGGCCGCGGTGTCACCCTGCTGCGCTGCGAGGACGCCGCGAAGATTTTCAACGCCTCCGTCGGAGGGGTATTGCCTGGCGGCCTGCACAAGAAGAGCATTCGCGCCGCTAAGATCGCCGCTCTCGATATGCTGCTGGATTGCAAGCAAAGCAGACTGATAGGCCGGACTATTCTGCTGGGCGAATGCAAAGGGTATGAGAAGCAACAACAGCAGCATGTAAGAGGGCTTGAAAAACTTGCACGGTGAGCACGAGCCCATTGGATTAGTTGCTGGTGGGATGACGGCGCAGAACACTTTGTCTTCGTTGCTCCTGTCCACTACACTACTCCCCAAGATGCCACATAACAGATTGTTGCGATTCTGCTGGATGATTCTCCTGGCGGGGGTGCTTCCTGTGGCTCGCCAGGGATTGGGTCAAGAGGTTGTCGATCGATCGGAAACACCTTCGGCAATTGCTGCACTGGGGCTTACTCCAGAGAAAAATTCCGCATTGACGCATGCTCTGAGTGCGCGCGATTATCCGGCTGCGGAAAAACTTCTTCTGGATGAGATCAGTCCTGATCCGCACTCGCAACGGTCTGGCCGTCTCCTTTCGCTGCTGGGACGAGTCTATTTTCTGGACAAGAATTATCTTAATGCGGCGATTGCGTGGAAGAAATCCGCAGCAATTGCGCCGCTCGATCCTTCCGCGAAATTCTCGCTGGCAATGGTCTATGTTGAGATGGGACATCCGGCGTGGGCACAGCCGGTGCTGCAATCCCTGGCGAAGGAAGAGCCGAAGCAGGCTCTCTATCCTTATTGGCTGGGCCGTCTGGATTACCAGGCACAGCACTACGACTCCGCAATTGCATATTTTCAGAAGGCAATTTCTCTTGATCCGGGAATGGCTCGTGCCTACGACAATCTTGGGCTCTGCTATTTTTATCAAAACCTGAATACGAAAGCGCTGGAGAACTACGCAAAGGCGATTGAGTTGGAGAAAGGTTCGACGCACCCTTCCCCGTGGCCGCACCTGAACATGGCCATCACTTTGAACTTTCTTGGGCGCAATGAGGAAGCAGAGAAAGAGTTGCGCGAGGCTTTGCGGCTAAATCCGGAATTGGCGCAAGCGCAGTATCAATTGGGGACGGTGCTTGAGGCTGAAGATCACGTGGAGAGCGCGATTGCGGCCCTGCAGGAAGCCATCCGCCTGGATGTGAATTATGCTGAGCCGCACTATGAGCTGGCGCGCATCTATCGCAAACAGGGCAAGACGGCGGCGGCAAAGGCGGAGGTAGATGCTTACTTGAAGTTGCACACGGCGGCTCATCCGTCAGAGGATCCGCTGGTTCACTGAGGCACGACCCGCGTACGCACGCATCCTCCTTAATGAGACATACGAATCCCCGCAGACACTAAGCCAGCGGCTGCGCTGCTCTGCGGGGCGACGCGTTACGCTACTGCCATTCGTTGGGTGCGGAGAAGTCGGTCGTTCAAGCTAGCAGACAAAAAAACACCCGGCCGAGGGATTGGCCGGGTGCCTACTGGAGGCCCTTCTTACAAGTTAGAACTGCACACGAGCAGCGAATTGAATGGTTCTTGGGTCTGATACGGCACCATTCCATTTACCGAAGTCGGCAGACCCGATACTCGTATTGAAGGCATACGAAACTCCACCGAAGTTTCCGCCCTGCCCGCTAATGAAGTAGTGATTGTTAAATGCATTGAAGAAGTTGGTACGGAACTGGAAATTGACCCTCTCCGTAATCGCCGTGTTCTTGGTGATGGACAGATCGAAGTCCTGATAGCTGGGACCGTAGGTCGTCGTGACGACGGGGCCGGTGCCGGTGTAACCGAATTGCGTGAAGTCGGTTTCAAAGGCAGCCGGGTTAATGTACTGGGAATTCTTGGCAGGATTGAAGCCATTCCTACCGTGGGGAAGTACGCTCGCTCCCGACCTCGTAGCAGGGATGCAATTCTCACGAAATTGTGGAACGACGTTGCAATTGGCGGAGCCGAAGGCAAATGGAATGCCGTAGTTGTACGACCAGATCGGGCTGAGCTGCCATCCGCCAACGAACAGGTTTGAAACTCCTCCGCCGTTAAGGTACTTCTGTTTGCTGCCGAAGGGCAGATCGTAGACTGCAGCGATTGTCATGCTGAAGGGCACGTTATCCGCAGCGATGGCACGTTGCCGTTCAAGATTATAGGGCGAGATACTCGCACTATTTGCGCTGGTTGCATTAGTCGCCTGGGTGTTTTCCGAGGCATTAGTGTAGAGGTTTGCCCACGTGAAGGATGCAAGCCCGTAGAGGCCATTCCGCATACGACGTTCTACTTTACCCTGTAGAGATTCGTAAATGGAGTTGCCGTGGCCCTCGTTCAGGCCGGTAAGCCTGGAACAATACTGCGGATACGGCAGCAGCGCCTGTGCAACGGTGGCACCGCACTTGTCAGCAACCTGCGAATACCAACCAACGTACGGAATGGGCACGCCGTCGACGACTGTATCGTTAGGTCCGAAGGTATCCCTCAAATGGGAGTCCAAACCGTCCGGAGTCGTGAAGGAGTTGGTCTCCGCGCTAAAGGGATTCAGCACGTTGATTGGATTGTTCTGCGAGGGCAGGTGAGTGCCCTTGGTTCCGACGTAGGAGACGGTGAGGAAGAAGTTCTGCGGAAGTTGACGTTCCACAGTCATGTTCCATTGCGATGAGTAGGGGCGCTTGTTTCCGTCGACCGGACGATAGAGTGGCGACTGGCCGTTATCGAAGCCCGACGAAATGTCGGATGTCGAACTCGGAGTCGGGAAGCCGTTGGAGAGATACATCGCTGGCGTGATGCCAGTTCCCGTACGCACTTCGCTGATGTTGTCGTTGAGGTTGAAGCCGTCGAGGCTCATGCCGCCGCCCCAGCCGGGATAAAAAGCCTGGCCGAAGTAGATGCCGTAACCTGCGCGGATGACCGTCTTGGGATCGATGGAGTATGCGAGACCGACGCGTGGACCCCAGTTGTAGTGCTGATCCTCAGGATAGCGTGAGCCGTAGCTTGCATCCCCGTAGCCTGTTCCGGCGAAGGCGAGACGGCCCTTCAGCGGACCATTCGGTCCAACGGCATCGGTGTTGGTGCCATTCGGATCGAAGAAGGATAAGTGATTTTCCTTCTCGTAGGATGGGCTGATCGTGTCCCAACGAAGGCTGTAGTCGAACGTCAGTTTGGGGTTGAAGCGCCAGCTGTCGCCACCGTGAATAGCCCAGCCCTTTTGGCGAGGATAGGAGTTGGGGACATTGTAGAAGGCGACGTTTGCAGTCGAGGCGGCTCCCAAAAAGAAGCTTGCGACAGGGCTACCAGAAGCGAAAGCCGCCACGCCGGTGGTATCGGAGGCAAAGCTGTATGTTCCACCCTGATTTGTGGCGTTATGAATGTTTCCCCCAGCGTTACGCCACTCGACACCAACGGTAACAGTGTGAGTTCCCATTACGCGCGAGAGCACGTCGTTGATGGCGTACGTGGGACGGGTAGTGATCTGCGCCGGTCCGGCGCTATTTCCCAACTGGTTGAAGTTTTCGCCGAAGTTAAATTGCGGCAGATAACTTGTATCTGCTACCCCAGCAATGCCGGGCAGTTGTGAGCCGAGGTTGAGGGAGTAATAACCCTCGTTGCGGTTCAGGTAGCCGAAGGTCAGATGGTTGGTCATGACCGGCGAGAACATGTGTTCCCAGTTCAAACGCTCGATCGGAGAGTTTTCGGGATCCGCGGGCTGCGCATCCGAAATCGGCTTGGGCAGGTTGGTGGCGAGGTTCGGTGCAGAGTACTGCCGCCAGTAGGTGTAGTAGAGGTGATCGCTGCTACCCATGTTGAGATCGATACGGAACATGTAGACGTTGTCCGTGCTGACCAGGGATCCCTGTCCAGGGTGGGGAACGACGTAGTTATTCGTTTCGTTTCCGTTGGTGGGTGTGGGCAGTTCTGCCATCCACGCCTTGGCAATGGGATCTTCGAGGGCTGGATCAATGATGTTACCGGGGAAAGGCAGACCGGTCTTCGGATTGAAGATAGGAATCAACTTGCCGGCGGAGTCTTTCCAGTTGCTGAAGTCTCCCGGCGATTCGCAATGGAAGGAATGGAAAGCGTTGGCGCGCTGGATCCGCCCTTGACCTTGATGGCTTCCCAGTTGAAATAGAAGTAGCCCTTGAATTTGGAATTCTGCCCGTGAAGATATGGGAGCAGAATGGGGCCGCCGATATTGGCGCCGTAATTGTTCTCTTTATCGATGCTGACTTGTTGCCCATAAGCTGCGGCGTTGAGAGCATCGTTGCGCAGGAAGTAGAAGCCGGCGCCGTGGAACTGCTCGCCGCCGCCTTTGCTGACGACGATCAACTGGCCGGAAGTTGTGGAGCCATACTGCGCACCGTAGTTCGCAGAGAGCACCTTGACTTCGCTGACCATGTCGGGCGACATCTGGAAGTCACCTTGCAGGCTGACCATGCCGCTCTGGTTCATGTAGCCTTCGGTCATGGTTGCGCCGTCGAGGAGCGCTTCGTCACCGGTGACCAGGCCGCCATTAATGCGGGCGTTGAAGGCACTGCCGGTTCCGCCGGTGGTTACACCGGGCATCATGATCGCGAGACTGACGGAAGAACGAGGCGCGCCGGCAACTGTCAGCGGCATGTCGTTCAGCGTCTCAGGCGAGATACCACCTTCGAGCGTGGGGTTGTCGTAGTTGATGAGGGAAGTATCCGCGCTCACGGTCACGGTTTGTGCTTCAGTACCGACTGTGAGGTGAATATCAACACGTGCCGCCTGATTGATGGAGAGAATCAAGCCCTTCTGGACGTTGCTCTGGAAACCTTTTGCTCCAACGCTGAGGTTGTAGGTTCCCGGGGTGAGATTTCGGAAGGTGAACTGCCCTGCGCCGTCGGATGTGTAAGTTGAAGTAAATCCGGTGGCTGCATTTACCAGAGAAAGTTTCGCGTCAGGGATAGCTGCCGAGGTTTGGTCAGTTACCGTCCCGCTTAGCGAGGCGTTTGTATCCTGCCCATAACTTCGACTTGCTACCGCCAACAGGCCTATCCCAAGAAATAGAATCAGACAGCTCATGACTTTAGACATTCTTTGTGTCATAGCTTTTCCTTTTTTGTTCGACATCGTGAGTCTTGATCCACCCTTCGGCGGGAGTCGCCGTGGTTGACCGGTCTTCAATGAGCCGGGTGGAAATTTCTGAACACCGGTGAGCCTTTTAAATACGGAGAGATCGCCTGCTCTCCCATTCCTTGCAGCAAACGTTTACCTCCTGTATTGGTGCGGACGCCCGCCCGCAAGATGTTTAGAGTGAAAGCGGTTTCATGGCCCCTGATTAATGCGCAACGTTACACCCGTCGGAGTGCCGTTGCAACAAGAAATTTCTATCCAGTTATCGCTAAAGGTTCGGCTTATCGACGGTGACTTGGCTTTTTTACATAAAGTCTTTGTTTTGTTAGAGTGGGGCGCTGAAGCGCTTAAACCGGATGGGGATTGAGGCC
This sequence comes from uncultured Acidobacteriaceae bacterium, assembly GCA_963797255.1. Taxonomy (GTDB): domain Bacteria; phylum Acidobacteriota; class Terriglobia; order Terriglobales; family Acidobacteriaceae; genus JANXZS01. The sequence continues at coordinate 33,984 of CAWCOV010000021.1, read as the reverse complement.
CTGCAATTTCAGTGGAGAAACGGAGCGGCAGCCGAGACCGCCGCTCCATGCTCATTATTTTGTCGGTGTGACGCGAAGCAGCAGAACGCCGTGCGTAGGGACAGCGCCGGAGAATGTTCCATCCTGCGGTAGAACTGCTTTGTGCGACCACAGATCTCGTGCGGTGGCATTTCCGCTCAGCTTGAGATCGCTGGTGCGCACCGAGACTCTTTTAGTGGCAAGACCGCGATTGAAGACACCAACTGCCACGCTGCCATCCTCCAAGGGCCTTGCCCAAGTCTCTATATCGCCTTTGACACTGATTTGAGTTGCCTGCTTGCCGAGGGGGTCTTGATCGATGGCGATGACTTCCTTGTTCATGAGAATCTCTTTCGTGGCTGGCGTCATGGACCGAAGATCGTTGCCCGCCAGCAGTGGAGATGCGAGCAAGCTCCACAAGCTCATGTGGGTGCGGTACTCTTCATCCGTCATGTGGCCGTTGCCGACTTCGAGCATGTCGGGATCGTTCCAATGTCCCGGTGCTGCGAAAGGGGCGAGGTGGCTCTGGCTGAATCCGATGGTGGACATGCTCTCCCAGCTGTCGCTGATGTCACCTGTCGTGCGCCAGAGATTTCCGCTTACATCCGGTCCCCACTTCTCTACATTGCCCATGCCGTATTCGCAGAGGCTGTAGACGATGGGGCGTCCGCTGTTGGCGAGCGCATCGCCCATTTTCTGGTAGATGGGCTGAAGGTCCTTGTTTTCGTAGACCGTGCTAGCGCTGCACCAATCGTATTTCAGGTAGTCAATGCCCCAGGAAGCCCAGGTTTTCGCATCCTGCTCTTCATGACCGTAGCTGCCGGGATAGCCAGCGCAGGTTGCCGGGCCAGGAGAGGAGTAGATGCCGAGTTTGAGTCCCTTGGAGTGGACATAATCGGCGAGAGCCTTCATGTCAGGGAACTTGTGATTCGGAGGCAAAACGCCGTCGGCATTTCGCACGCCTTGCCAGGTGTCGTCGATGTTGAGGTAGATGTATCCGGCATCGCGCATCCCTGATGAAACCATGACGTCGGCGATTTCGCGGACGGTGGCGTCATCCACCTTCTCTTCAAATTTGTTCCAGCTATTCCAGCCCATGGGTGGAGTTTTCGACAAGCCGTTGTAGGGAACTTTATGTAGAGCGGGCGGCGGGATGAATTTGACGGTGGGAATTTGGTCTGCAGCAGTGGCTGGTTTCGCGACCATCTTGTCTTTCCCCCACGCGATGGCATGGAGCTCCCCGTTTACCAATTCTCCGGTAACGAAGGGCTTTTTCTTGTCCCACTCGGCGAAGAGTTCGAAGTGGTTTCCTGTCGCCTTGCCCGTAATATCGAGCGAGTAGCCGAGCGATTTTACGGTACCGGTGAGATCGTTGCCAGACTGCTTGAGTTCAACGATGACCTGATGAGGCTGGCCATTGTCCATCACTTTATCGACTCCGGCCCACCTGCCATTGAAGGACTGGGAGAATGCGGAAGAGCCCAGACCGAAGGTCATGCAAAGTGCCGCGAGTATGCTAAAACTTTTAATGAAATCCCACCGAAAACTGCATAATTTACCGATCATGTGATCTCTCCGAGCTTGTTGTTGCGAGAACTTCCACGGGCTTAATAGGGGCCTGTTTGTGAATTTTTTGAAAGGGAGATGTTCGGTCCGAACTGCATACTTCGAGGCAAATTCGAGTACGGGCTAAAGGGTGTCTGCTCATGCGGGAGAAATTGTACACGACTACACTTGAGGGAAATCGCGTGGCCGGGATGTCTCGGGCTGTCTCCGAAGAAATGACGCTGGCGGTCTACGATCGGGTCATCGGATAACTGAAATGAACGGATAAAGGACGAGCCCAGTGTATGGTTACTAGCGGCAAGTGATATTCGACGATGAGGGGTTGGAATGCACGAGTTGAATCGCAGGAGTTTTTTAAAAGTGGCGGGAGCAGCATCGGCGGGAACGCTGCTTGGCGAGGGGACGCACATGCTGGCGGCCGAGCAAGCGGAGCCCGCGGGTCCAGTGTCGGCCAATGACCATATTCAGATCGCATTGATTGGCGCGGGCATCCAGGGCCAAGGCGATACCAAGACTGCAGTGCAGGTGCCGGGCGTAAAGCTGGTGGCGGTTGCGGATTGCTATGACGGGCGTCTTGAACACAGCAAGGAGCTGTGGGGAAACGACATCTTTACGACGCGAGATTACACGGAGATTCTTGCGCGCAAAGACATTGATGCCGTGATTATTGCCACGCCCGACCACTGGCACAAGCAAGCATCGGTGGACGCGATGAAGGCGGGCAAGGATGTGTACTGCGAAAAGCCGATGATTCACGTGTACGCCGACGGGCCGGAGATGATCGAAACGGCGCGGTCTACGAATCGCATACTTCAAGCAGGCAGCCAGCGAGTGAGTTCGATGGTGTATGCGAAGGCGAAGAGCCTGCTTGCTTCCGGCGCGATCGGCCAGTTGAACATGGTGACGGCGCGGTGGGACCGAAATTCTTCGCTGGGTGCATGGAACTACACGGTTCCCGTCGACGCTTCGACGCAGACGTGCGACTGGCCACGCTTTCTCGGCACGGCTCCGAAGATTCCATTTGATGCTGATCAGTTTTTCCAATGGCGCAAGTGGCAGGCGTATGGCAGCGGTGTGGCTGGGGATTTGTTCGTGCATCTCTTTAGCGGCACGCATTTCATTACCGGCTCGCATGGCCCGACCCGCGCGATGGCTACGGGAGGGCTGCGTTACTGGAAGGACGGCAGGAACGTTCCGGATGTGCTTCTGGGTCTGTTTGATTATCGGGAGGGCTTCAACCTGAGTCTGCGGGTGAACTTCGTGGATGGTGGCGAGGAGAGCGAAGGGCTGATCTTTACTGGCTCAGAAGGCACAATGGAAATTGGCGGCAACGCCGTAACGGTAAGTCGTGCGCCAATGGCGAAGGATCCGGGCCTGATGGTTGGAACTTTCAGCGAAGCGATGCAGAAAGCCACGACCGAGGCGTATCTCAAGAAGTATCCTGTGACCCATGCTACGGGAGAGCCTCCGATGGAAGGCGAAAAATACGCCGCACCTACCGGATATAGCGACAGCTACGATCACTTCAAGAATTTCTTCACGTCAGTGAGAACCCGGCAGCCTGTGGTGGAGGATGCGGTGTTCGGTTATCGCGCTTCCGGCGCTGCGCTGCTGAGCAACATCAGCTACGACAAAGGCACGATTGTTCACTGGGATCCGGATGCGATGAAACTAGTGTGATGCCTTATCTGCAGGAATGGCGGCGCTCCGGGGCGCCGCTTCCTTTTGGGGTAAGGACCAGGCGAAGAGCACATTTCCGCTGCTGGTCAAAACCACCTGACGGCCGTCGAGTTCGTAGGTGATGGGAGAACTTTCCATGGCTATGCCGGAGCCGACGTGCCACAGCGTTTTTCCATCGGCGGTGTTGAGCGCCAACACATTTCCATAGGCATCTCCAGTAAACGTGAGGCCGGAGGCAGTGGTAAGAACGCCGGCGTCTGAACCGTCTTCACCCACGTCGTGGCTCCAGCGAATTTTTCCTGTCTGGTAGTCGATGGCCTCGATGACTCCCTTACCCCACAAGCCATAGTCCGCACCCGCCCATCCATAGTCGCCGTCTTCCGGCTTGGCAAAATAGAGGCTCCAGCTGGGGTGGGCATCGACGATAAACAATCCTGTTTTCGGATCGAAGCTGGGGGAGCGGTAGTTGGTCATGCCACCTTCGTCGGGCGCAATGATGCGGCCGTCGGGGGCGGGCTCTTTTTCAGGATTGGGAATCGGGCGACCTTCCGCGTCGATACCCAGCGTCCAATTCGTGGGGCCGAACGGGACCGTTAGAAGGCTCTTGCCGTTGGTTCGATCGAGCACGAAAAAGTAACCATTTCGCGAACTCTGCATGAGCATCTTTCGAGGCGTGCCGTGAAAGTCTCTGTCCACCAACACTGGCGCTTCGACAGCATCCCAGTCATGTGTGTCGTGGGGCGAAGCCTGGAAGGACCACGCGAGTTCTCCAGTGTCCGCGTGGAGTGCGACGATGCTGCAAGTGTGGGGATTGTCGCCGGGACGAGGTTTCCCATTCAGAACCGGTGTGGGATTTCCTGTGCCCCAGAAGATGAGATTCAGTTCGGGATCGTAGGTTCCGGTCATCCACGTCATGCCGCCGGTGGTTGACTTTGGAGTGCCCGCGGGTGGCGTGCTGTTCCACTGCCATTGTGTCTGACCTGTCTCGACATCGATGGCGCGAAGAAATCCGCTCAGATTATCGAAGTCGCCGGAGACACCTACGATGACGTGATTGCCGACGACTAGGGGAGCCATGGTGGTCCAATAGCCCAAGGTTGCGTCCGCCACTACTACGTTCCAGCGCACGGTACCATCTTTGGCGTTGAGCGATAGAAGGTGAGCATCGGGCGTCATGAAATAGAGCCAGCCCTTATACATGGCAACACCGCGATGGCCGATGTGATGGCCCTTGTTCGGAGGGTAAGTGTATCGCCAGATCATGTGACCGGAGCGCGCGTCGACTGCCCAGACATTATCTGGGACGGTGAAGTACAAGATTCCATCGACCAGCAGAGGCGAAGACTTGATGACTGCACCCTGGTTGGTCTGAAACGCCCATTCGAGAGTGAGGCCTCCGACATTTTGCGGCGTGATTTGAGTGAGGCTGCTGTGACGTTTGCCGGAATAATCTCCGTGATAGGTGGGCCAGGTATCGGTGGGCGGATTGAGGAGCTCTGCGGGATCGAGATTCTGCGCGTGAAGCAAGAGCGAGGAGGAAACAAGCACCAGGCATGTGCTCACTGCGATCGAAAGGGCCTTTATCTGCAATCTCATTCTTCTCTTCATCTCTCGAGGGCGCGGCATCGAATCCAACTAGCGCAATGTCTGCAGGTATGCCATCAGGTTGTGGATGTCGGCGTCGGAGTATTGGGGGAACAAGGCCACGTGGCCGTCGAGACCGGGATCAATGGCGATGCGAACCTTGTTGACCTTCCAGGATCGGTAGACTTCGTTTTCATCGCGGATGCCGATCGTCCACTCATCGTGATAGGCGATGGTTCCCTTCACTTTTTCACCCGAGAGCAAGGTCACGGTGATTTTGCTTTTTGCTTCGCGCGGATAGAGCATCTGCTCTTCCAGATGAAGCCCTTCGAATCGTGAAGCGATCCCCTTAAGGTCGCCGGTGGCGGAGTGGCAAGTGGCACATTTCGCGTCGAAGTATTGTTTGCCGGCTTCGAGATTTCCGGTTTGGAGATCCGCAACATCGACACCCTTGCGTGCGCCTTTCTTGCTTGCAGCGGCGGATGCCTGCGCATGGATAAAGGCTACGAGATTGGTCATTTCGGAGCCCTGGATATCAAAGCCAGGCATCTTCTTTTCCGGGCGGCCATTGCGCACGACCTCGGAAATTTTGTCTCCATTTACGTCGGCGATGACCAATTTCGAGCGGGTTAGATCGGGACCGGTTTCTCCACCCATGGTGTCGCGACCATGACAGAAGGCGCAGTTCTGTTGAAAGACGGTGTTACCGGCAGCGACTTCCGGGCTCGCGGACTTGGGTCCGGAAACAGCGTTGGCTGCTTGTACAGGTGCTTCGCTGGTGGATAGATAGCGTACGAGCGCGGTCATCTCGTCGCCGGTGATTTTTGGGAATGCGGGCATTCGGCCCTTGCCGGTGTGAACCAGTTCGACGATCTGCGGTTCCTTCAATTGGCGGCTGATGCCGACGAGCGGCGGAAAGGCTGGCAGGATGCCTTCTCTGTCGTCTCCGTGACAGATGGCGCAATGTTCTGCGTACGACTGGGCGCCGTCGGAATTGTTTTTGTTCGCTGGCCGTTCGGCCTCTTGAGAGGAAGCATAGATGGGCGAGTTTCCGCCCTGATATATAACGAAGCCCGCGAGAATTGTCAGGAGTACAAAAACCGGGAAACTCTTCATAGCGCGACGACTGCCCTCATCTGTCCAATGTAAATCGTGCCGGGTAGCTAGGAATGCGGCGATTCAAGATGCCTATCCCGAATACTTGATTAACATCATGAATCCATAATCCATGTGAAGCTGCTGATGGCAATGCAGGAGAGTGTCGCCGGGATTGTTCGCGACGAAATCGACCTCCACCGTTTCAAGCGGCATGACATTGATGGTGTCCTTCATCAGTCCGCTGAGTGGCTTCCTGGCGATGCTTGCTACTTCAAACGTGTGACGATGCAAATGGATGGGGTGCTGGTCACCGGAGCCGTTGCGGAAGACCATGCGATACCGCTTGCCTTGTTGCACCATGAGCGGATCAATGTTGGGCCACGATTTGTTGTTGATGGTCCACGTATCGAACTTCGAGCCCTTCAATGGCCCACTGTCGCGGAAGGTCAGCGTAAACGTTTCGTCAGGCTTGGCTGCTGGAGTGGCATTAGAGAATTGAATGTAGTCCCACTCCTGCGGCGCTGGATCCTTCCAGACCGGAGCACCTTTTTTGCCCGCATATTCAACCACGATGCCGAGGCCCATCTGGCGGGACTTCTCTTTTGTTGAGCCGAGGATCCAGACTCCCGGAGAATTCATTTCTACAATCGCGTCAACGCGTTCCGCGACGGCCAGTGAAAGCACTTCGACGGATTGCGGATTGGGAACGATGTTTCCGTCCATGGCGATGATTTTGAATTTGTGGCCCGGCAATGCGAGGACGACATTCTCCGTTGCACTTGCGTTCAACAGTCGCAAGAGCACGCGCTGGCCTTGCTTGACGCGGATAGGCTCTCCTGCGCCGAGCATATGCGTGTTGATGGTTGCGTATTTGTAGCCGACGTCGGAGCCGGTGGTCAGCGGCATATTCGCGGATTGCTCGCGCATGGTTTCAACCATGGGCACGAAGGATGGCTCCCAATGATGGATGGCGAGATTGATTTCCTGGTCGTAGGGGGCTGGTGTCTCTTTACCGTCGATTAAAAGAAATCCGAACTGCCCGGTGTAGGAGCCCGCAGCCAGATTGTCGAAGGCGGAAGCGTGCGTGTGGTACCAGCGAGTTCCGACGGGATCGGGAGTGAAGGTGTAACGATGCGTGGTGCCGGGGAGGATCATGGGAGAGCCTTCTTCCATGGCTCCGTCATTGAGCGAATCGATCGCGAGCCCGTGCCAGTGGGTGAGGTCGGCTTCTGGCCCTGCATTTGTAACATCGATCGTGACGGGGACGCCCTGACGCAGACGAAGCAGTGGGCCGGGAGCCTGGCTGTTGAAAGCAAGCGTCTTTATGGTGACGCCGGGGCCGATGTCGAGCGAGCACGGCTCGATGCGAAGCAGATGATCGGCCTTGCCTGCGGGGGCTGCGGCCTTGGATGTCGCCTGCGAATGGAGGAGGCTGTTGAGGGATCCGCTTGCGAGCACTGCGCCGGTCGATAGGAGAAATTTTCTACGGTTCATGAGTTTTCAGGTATTTCGCGTCTGAATGTCAGGCTATCAGCGTGCGGGCCTGTTGGACTAGTTTGCCGTTCGAGATATCGGTTGCGATTCTGACGCTATCGAAACGGAGAATCGCAACCCGAGTTTTCTGCAAAGCCCCGGCTTTCAGAGAGCGGGAAAGGCTCAATGTGCGGCGGGCGTTGCCGGCGGAGCGGGGTGTGAGGCCGTGCTTCCGTCCGTCATGCCGAGCGTCCACTTGATGGCTTCGAAATACATCTTACGGACATCGGGATCTTCCCACGATTCCGTTGTGTGGCCGAGTGTTGAGTAGAAGACACGGCCTTTGCCGTACATCTTGGTCCAGGCTACTGGAAAGTCGCGATCGGCACGGTGAATGCGCGGATTGTTCGCGTAGTCGAGGCGGCTTGAATCCAGGCTCAACAGAACATTTACGTTGCTGCGGGACCATGCCTTGGGCTGATAGATCTCGTCATACTTGACGAAGTTTTTCGGCAGGTGCCGCACGGCAGGAAAATCCTGATCTTCATTGATGATAGGGGCGTTGAAGGTCATCCATGGATGCTCATCGAACCAGCCGCCGATCATCTCGCCGTATTCGGGCCACTTGTAGTTGGTGTCCAACGCGGCGTGGATTCCGACGAAGCCTTTGCCGTCTTCCTTGATGAAGGACAGCATGTCGGCCTTCTGGCTGGCGTCCATGTCCAACTCGCCGGTGGTGCTGGCGAAGACAAGGACGTCGAAGTAGTTGAGATTCTTGGAGTTTCTTCCGAGATCTTTCTTCGTCAGGAGCTCTGTATCGGTACGCATCTCCGTGTCCCAAAGCCCGCTCTCTTTGCCCATAGTGTAGACGGCGGCCATTGCGGCAGAGATGGAGTCGTGCTCAAAGCCCTTGGTCTGAGAGACGACCAGGACATGCTTGAGATGTATCTGCTGCGCGTGAGGCGCGGGCGGGATCAACGGGTTCTGAGCGGGTTGCGACTGCGCATTACAGGTGGGAAGCAGAATTCCGAAAGCTGATAGGGCGAGAGAAAACAGAAAGACGCTCGGGAAAGGACGCAATTAATTCTCCTGGGAAACCACTAGAAAAATGCTGCTCCCGAAGTATATTCGCTGAAACGGCTGAGTTGGAAATAGTTTCAAACTCAGCCGCATAGAGCGATGTTTCTTCCCCACGAATGACTGCTGCCGTGGGCTGCTTAGTGACGGGAATGATGCTTGTGAGACGCCTTTACGGGCGCAGGCGCGGAGTAGTTAAAGCCGGGCAAATCTACGCGCTTAGCGATGTGGTCTTTGATCCAGTGAGGATCCCACCACTCCTTGGGGTCGATCTGCACGCCATCCAACTGCATTGCGAAATGGATGTGGTCTCCGCCCGCCATGCCCGTTTGCCCGCTGGTGCCCATGGATTGGCCTTGCTTGACCATGTCGCCTTCGCGCACCTGGATCTGGCTGAGGTGACCGTAAATGGTCTGTAATCCGTAGCCGTGGTCGACAACGATGCAGTTGCCGTAGATGCCAAGCGGTGCGGCATAAACCACGCGTCCATCGTTTGAGGCCTCAACGCCGACATGCTGCGTGGCAGCAAGGTCATATCCGAGATGGACTTGCTGATCGATCTTGTTTCCCTTGTATATATAGTTGCGCAGGTCGGCGAAGGTGGCTTCCGCCTGCGCATGTGACTGGCGAGCGAAGGGCTGCGACCAGAGAAACTTATCCGCGGTCTTCAGGCGCAGATCGGAAAGCGTCTTGTTATTGGCTTTCCGCATCTCGTTGTTGATCTTGACGAATCGCGCAACGGGATCGCCGGTGCCGTTCGGGTCCAATTCACCTACTACCTTTTGCAGAAACTGGTCGCTGACCTGAAGTTCGTGAACGGTGTATTTTGGCTGCTCTTTTTTGGGGAACTGGAAGACGAGAGGACTTGTGACGTTGGCCCCTGCTCCGTTGGCAGCATAGACGACGGGAACGGTGGAAGCCGGCATGTTCCACGCAAAGGCAAAGAGAGAGAAGAAGCCGGGCTTTCCGCCGGGCATTGGCCATGCGCGGAAAGTCTGGTCGCCGACGCGGATGCCAGCCTCAGTAAAGGAGCCGGAAACATTGAAGGTGGCGAGTTCCGCCATGCCGAGATATAGATAGTGCTCTTCTGAATCGACGCTCACCGTAGGAGGCCGCGTGACCACGGTGACGTCGCTGACGAGGCGCGACTTCTTCCGAAACAAACCGTTTGAAACGGCTTCAATAATGAGCTGCGCTTTTCCCTCCTGCAGCTGAGGAACGGCATTCAGCCCTGCAGTAAAGCTCCAGGTGGCGTCTTTTACGGGCAACGGCTGCGGGGCTTCCCACACGGGATGCGCAACGCCGTTCTGCTGAACGACTGCGGTGGCATGACGAACGCCATGCGAGTCTCGAACGTGAACGCTGACGGGCGTTGCCTGACCGATCATGGTGACCGGCGATGCAAGGTCGATGGCGGGAGGGGCTGACAGGGCCAACCGAAGCACAATGGCCAGTAAGGCCACGACAAAAACAATGAGAACAATAAGTCTGCGCACAAGTCATTGTAGCTTCCATGGTTCTGGAAAAAGATGCCCCATGGTGACGCGTGCCCAGTTGTTCACTAGTTAGCGGAGTTCCAGGCAGCAATTGATTTGGTTAGCCGCGAAGACTCGCCGGCGATGGTTGAAATGCGGACAATTCCTCGAAGAGGGCATCCGGCAATTTGAACGTCGCGGCAGCCATATTTTCTTCAAGGTGAACAACGGACGAAGTTCCTGGAATTGGCAGCATAAAGGGCGACCTGCGCAGCAGCCACGCGAGCGCAACCTGCAGGGGAGTCGAGCCGATGCATACTGCAACTCGATCGAGAATTTCGTGTGCCTGTCGATTTTGTCCAAGCGGGGCCCAGGGGATGAAGACGATCTTGTTTTCGGCGCAATGATTCAGCAGGTAGTCCCACTCACGGTCAGCGAAGCTGTATCTATTTTGAACAGAGACGATGGGCACGATTTTGCGCGCGCGCTCGAGATGTTCGAGCGTAACGTTGGACAGGGCGACGTGGCGGATCTTGCCTTGCTCGCGCAGGTGCGCCAATGTGTTCATCGATGCGTCGAATGAGACGGCAGGATCAGGGATGTGGAGTTGATAGACATCGATTCGATCCAGCCGCAGCCTTTTCAAGCTGCCCTCAACCGCGCTTTCAAGATGTTTGGGACTAGCGTTGTGCGTCCACTGCGCCGGGCCGACACGCTCCCATCCACCTTTGGTGGCGATCACGACTCCTTGCGGATAGGGGGCCAGAGCCTCAGCGATGATTTCTTCCGAGACATAGGGTCCGTAGGAGTCGGCAGTGTCGATGAAATTCAAGCCGAGTTCGACCGCCCTGCGTAGCGTGGCGAGCGCTGCCGCGCGATCCGCAGGTTCTCCCCAGATACCCTTTCCGGTGATCCGCATGGCACCGTATCCAAGACGATGGACGGTGACGTCGCCCAGTTGAATGCTTCCTGCATCTGCGGCGGAAGGAGTTTGCTTACTGGGATTCATGCGAAGAAATTCCTCCATGGATGACGTCTTTCTTTTTTACACGAACGTTTGCATGACGGAGAACGTGAATCTCCGGATGGCATCTTTGAGTTAAGCTACTCCTGAGGAGTTAAGCTACTCCTGAGCAGGTTCGCGCGTCTCGCCTGCCAACGCGCCCAAATATGAATCTTCCTTTGACACCGCCAGTTTTGCCGATGCTCGCGAAGCGGGTAGCCAATATACCGCAGGATGGCGGCTGGATATTCGAGCCGAAGTGGGATGGATTCAGAGCCGTAATATTTCGTGATGGTGATGAATTCCTGATTCAAAGCCGTGACGGCAAGTCGCTCAACCGCTATTTTCCTGAGTTGATCGATCCGTTGAAACGGGAGCTTCCCGAACGTTGCATTCTGGACGGGGAAATCGTGATAGCCGCCGGCAAGGGCCTGGATTTCGACAGCCTTCAACTTCGCATTCATCCGGCAGCATCGCGGGTAAAGCTGCTATCTCAGCAGATCCCCGCCTCTGTAGTTTTCTTTGATCTGCTAAGCGAGGGAGACCACGACTTCACTGTTGAACCGTTCCGCAACCGACGCGATCGGCTGGTTGCGATGCTTGGATCGGCGAAGGCTCCTATTCATCTGACACCAGCGATTGAAGATGCGAAAGTTGCGCTGGATTGGTTTCATCGTTTTGAAGGAGCAGGACTGGACGGTGTAATGGCAAAAGCTGCCGACGGACAGTATGAACCGGACAAGCGCGTGATGCTCAAGGTAAAACACGAGCGCGATTGCGACTGTGTGGTTGCGGGATTCCGCTGGTACAAAAAAGGCGACCGCTCGCTTGTTGGATCGCTGTTACTCGGGCTCTTTAACGAATCTGGCGCGCTGCAGCATGTGGGAGTGTGCGCGAGTTTCACGCAGCAGAAACGAGCTGAACTCACGGAATTTCTTGCCCCCTACCAACAGGAGGCTTTGGTGAATCATCCATGGAAAAACTGGAGCGATCCAGATTCAGGCGGTGACGATGCCGAAAAGCGCATGCCCGGAGGACAAAGCCGCTGGAGCCAGGGAAAAGATCTCTCATGGGAGCCGCTTCGTCCTGAGTTGGTGGTGGAAGTTGCCTATGAGCACATGCAAGGAAATCGCTTCAGGCACATGGCGCATTTCCGCAGATGGCGTGACGACAAGAAGCCCACTGATTGCACCTACGAGCAGCTAGAGGTTGTTCCGCCGCATGAGTTAAAAGAAATTTTTACTCATCGGTAGTTGTCTCTGGCGAGCTTCCACTCGCCTTCTTCGGCCGGCGGCCCGGGCTGCGTTGCGATTCAGGAACGTCATCGGGATCCGGTGCTTCCTGGGGTGGCCTGAGTTCCTCAGGAACGTTACGCAAGTTCACGCGAATGCGAGTCCATGTAGAGGAAGTTCCGCGCATGCGATCGACTAGAACATCTTCCACCGTCAAGAGCTCGGCCACTTTCGGATGACGGGCCTTCCATCTTTCCAGGCCTTCCTTGGCAAGTGGTTCGTCTGTTGAATTCGCCACGACCAGGAGCGGCATCCGCGTGCGTGACTTTTTCTCTTTTGGCTCAGCGGGTGCTGATTTTTTTGCTCGTGAGCGCGAAGGCGCGACCCTTGGCGCTTCTCCTTCCATCTTGCGGAAGTGCGGCGGCCACGGAGCATCGCCCAAGCCAGCCGCCTCATCCATCGCTGCCACTTCCAAGAGCTTTTCAAGCGAGCCCGGATTGCTGTCGATGTCCTGGTGTGGATCGCCTATTTCTGCGAAGCGCATCGGCATGGTGAGCACTGTGAAGTCGGCGGGATTGCAGTCTGCAACCTCATGCCAGTGGAGAGGTGCGGAAACTCTCGCATCCGGCAGAGGGCGCACGGAATATGCCGAAGAGGTGGTTCGATCTTTTGCATTCTGGTTGTAGTCGAGGAATACGCCGTGACGCTCTTCCTTCCACCATTTCGATGTTGCCAGCGCGGGGACGCGACGCTCGACAGCGCGAGATAAAGCCAGTGCAGCGCGGCGCACCTCGGTAAAGGTCCAACGAGGATCGATCCGCACATTCACGTGCATTCCGCGTGATCCGCTAGTCTTAGCCCAACCGACGAGGCCTACCTCCTCGAGGAACGACTTCACTTCAAGAGCAACGCGACGCACGTCGTCCCAGCCGACCCCGGGGCCAGGGTCAAGGTCGACACGCAGTTCGTCGGGACAATCGAGATTGCTGGAGCGGACGGGGTGAGGATGAAGTTCGATGCATCCCAGATTGACAATCCAAACCAGGCCTGCAGCACTGTCGACGACAGCCTCCTCCGCCGTTCGTCCGGATGGAAAAGACAGCGTGACAGTCCGCAGCCATGGCGGACGGTTGGAGGGAGCGCGCTTCTGATAAAACGCCTCGCCTTCCGCACCGTTTACAAATCGTTTTAAAACGATTGGCCGGTCGACAATCCCTAGCAATGCACCGGGTGCAACCGCGAGGTAATAGTTGACCAGATCAAGTTTCGAAAGTTTTGTTTCCTTCGAGAAGTATGGCTTTTCAGGGTTCGTAATTCGGACCTCTTGGCCCTCGACCGAAATAAGTGCTACGGCTTCATCTTTACTCATTGGAGAAGTGCACTCCTCTGCAAAGAATTGGAGAAGAAAGATATGGGCCCTGTTCTTCGTATTCGATCGCAAATGCAAATGGACGCAACCTTTGCGTGGTTGGCAATTAAGCGCGCCTGGCCTCGCAATTGTCGAATGCGCCGGCGGTGATGCACAACCCTGGGGCCGTGTGGATGGCTCCTAAATCGGGTTCAAACTCCAACATGATACAGAAGAGGACGACGTTCTGAGGGTGTGGCCAAATTTCCACCCGTATTTCGGACATCGGACGGAGCGCCCATCCGAAGATCTCTTAATTACGTTGTAGATTACTTAGACGATGCTTGTCATCGACGCCACCCGTTCTGCAGGGTAGACTGGCTCGATGCATTACCAAACTCCGCAGCACGTAAGCCGTTGACGAAAGGAACCACGTGTTAATCTTCGCTGCCATTGTCGCAATTTTCGTCTACGGCATGATCGCCGCAATGCTAGGCACAATCCTGCCGGACCTCTCCGACCGCTTTAAGCTCACCCCTAGCCAGAATGGAACGATTGCGTTCGTGCAGGCGTTGGGGCTGATTCTTGCCTCCGTTGGCGTTGGGCCTCTGCTGGATAATGAGGGCAAAAAGGCCGGCCTTATCCTTGGGCTCGCATTTATCTCGATAGCGCTCTTTGCGCTGCCCCGGTCTCGCGGCTTTCGCAGCATATTGGTACTGCTGTTCCTTCTTGGAGTGGGCGGAGGAATCGTAGTTACCGGTGCGAATGCTCTTATGAGCGATGTGGGAGAAGCGCATCGCGGAACAGCATTGAATCTCGTCAATCTCTTCTTTGGCCTCGGCGGATTGATGACGCCTTTTATCTCAGCAAATCTCTTCGCACGAAACTGGGTACGACTCTGCTACGCGGTAGCTACGCTCACGCTCGTCACACTGGCAATCCAGGTGGTTACGAAGATGCCTGGGCCAACTGGGTCCGAGGCCTTTGTACTCTCTGAGGTCGGGCCTGTGCTAGGGAAACCTCTGCTGATTCTCCTGGGGCTTTTTCTTTTCCTCTACATTTCGTGCGAGGTCGGTGTGTGGAACTGGCTTCCACGCCATCTCATCGCCCAAGGTATTCCTGAAAGCCGTGCTTTGAACATTCTTGCGCTGGGCTTCGCATTGGGCTTGCTCATTGGACGCGTGGCGGTTTCGCCCATCCTGTTGCGGGTATCGGCGATCAATGTCACACTGGTCGCATCCATCGCCATGGCGGTTACAACTTACCTCATGCTGCAAACGACCAAGCCAGGCGCAGCTTTTGCGCTGGTCTTTGTTGCGGGCCTTTCGATGGCTCCTGTTTTCCCGACTACCCTGGCAATTGTGGGTGATGCCTTTCCGAGAATGACAGGCACCGCAATCGGCTTTGTCATCACATGCGGGTGGACCGGTCTTGCCGTCAGTTCGCGTATCATCGGCGCGATTGCTGGGGGCGATCCACTGCGCCTAAAGAAAGCGCTGCTGGTTATCCCCGGTTCGGCCATCCTGATGGTTGGCATAAACCTCGCAATTCGAGCCTCGATGCACTGATATCAGGGCAGACCGACGAGGGAAGAAGCTTAAACCTTCATCGCACGCATGTAGTCAGCATCGATCTTGAGTGCTTCCATGGGAGGGATGTCGAATTGCTCCTGCTCAATAAAGTAATGGCGAATGTGCGCAAGCTTCGCTGCTTTAAAGATCGCCATGTAGTCGATGCTGCCGCGTCCCATCTCCGTTGAAACCGGTTCAACGTTCGTTCCGGCTGCGGCAAGTTTGAAATCTTTCACATGCAGCATGGAGATGCGAGTGGGGTAGCGGGTGAGGTAGTCGACGGGGTTTTTCCCGCCGACGATAACCCAGCCGCAGTCCATTTCCATGGTTACTTTCGCCGGATCCGTGAGGCGCAACAGTTCTTCGTAGGGCACAATGCCGTTCTCGGGCCGAAATTCCATCACGTGGTTGTGATATCCAAACTGCATGCCCTCGGCCTTCACTTTCGTACCAAGTTGATTGAACTGCTCAGCGTTCCAGCGCCAGTCGTCGAGGGTCATCGCTTCCATGGCATTGTGTCCACTCGCGCGCGAAGGGTCCTTGAGCATGGGTGAGGAGCAGATGATGTATTGCTGGCCCAGTTCCTTGGCGAAGCTGACCACGCCGTCAAGTTTGTCAGGCTGCAATTGGGCGAGAGGATAGTGGCCACTCACGCAGTTCAACCCTGCGGCCTTCATGGCCTGCTTGACGTCGCTCGCGCTGTGGCCAAAAAAGCCGGCGGATTCGACTTCGCGATATCCTATTGCGCCAATTTGCTTGAGAGTTCCGTCAAAATCCTTAGGGAGCTGTTCGCGCACCGAGTACAGTTGAAGGCCGATTGGCAGGCCGAGAGCGTCAGCCATTAAGCGGGTAGCGGCACTCCAAACTGTTGCGCCGGCGAGTGCGGCGGATCCACTCTTCAGGAAATTCCTTCTGGACACTCGTTGCATGCATAGCTCCTTTGAATCTCTTGTAATGGGTTTGCACTTTGATCGAATACTCGGCGTCCATTCTCATGCCATCTGTAACAGATCGCAAGTTCCAAGTGCTTCAAATGAAAACTTAGCATCAGAGTAAGGACATCCCGCGTTACCTGCCGAGCGTCGAACCATCTGTGACGTCTTCCCGTTCAAAAGGCGTTGTCTATTCGGCGATTGCCGCGATTCGCCAACTTGAGGAGACGATTCGCGGCGAGGAGCCCACGGTTCAGTAGGTTTTCGTCGAACCGCGATCCACACGTGAAGAGAGCTTTTTGCCCCTAAAGGCGAGGTGACTTTCACTTTTCAATTTTTTTCAAAGAAACGTCGTGCTGATTGATGGCTGCGGTTTCCTCAGGCTCTAATTGCTGTAAGAGCGCCAGCAGGCGAGCGGGATTGAATGATTCAAGTTGGTAGTCTGCACGATCACAGCCCTTGGCGCCGGGCCAGGAGATCAAAATCACCACAACTTTCGGCACGATCTCTTTCAGCTTCTCAATCAGATCGCAGCAATCCATATCCCCAATTCCCGCGTCGAGGACCACTCCGTTCACTGCTGGAAACTTTGCCAGTACGTCGACCGCTTCTTTTGCGCTGTAAGCCGTCAGCACATTTAATTTAGCCGTCTCAATGACGAGTTTTCGCGTGGAAATGCTACCTGAATATTCGCGGTCTACAACGAGGAAACATGGACGAGTCATATCGAACTGCACCACCCTTGATCTCGACTTTAAAAAATGAGAACGCCGCACCTTAACCTATAAAAATAGGTCTTAGGTGGGATGTAGAGCATTGGCTGGCTGTTGTTTGAGGTTGCGCCGCCGGGCTTTCTGGTCAGTCGTTCAAAGCAATCTAGGGGACAAGACTTTGAGTAGAATGCAGAATTTCCCCGCATGCCAACCGCTATTCGCAGCAAGGTTACGCAACGGTATGCCTATGCGGAGTTACAAGTTGTACAGTCGCAACATTCATTTCTGTGCTGCCACTGCAATCGTCTGCGAAGGAGTGTTCCAGCCTCGAAGGTCGATCTCTGCGCTGCCCCGGGCTTCATCTACGGGATATTCAATCTCAATATTTTGAACCTGGCCTGGTAACAATGAGACGTAATTGTCCGAATAGTAGGCAGGCAGGATTCGATCCTTGTTCTTGACCGATATGAGAGTGAGTTTATTTTGCAAACTTGCTACTGCGCCTGCGTTTGTTATCTGGACGCTAACTTTGACCATGTTCCCCGATGTGCTCGAGTTTGCCATCACCTTCAGATCTGAAGGACCAAGCCGAGTGAGTTGGCGATACGACGAAGACTTCGCGCCGAGCCAATATAGATTATGCGAAAGAGATTTTCCGCCAGCCTCCTGCAGCTGCAATTCGACGAGGACCATGCCTTGGGCGAGATATGGAGCGAGGTCGAGCTTTAAGCTGTTCACAGCAGCATCGGCGCCAACATCCTTCTGCTCTTTCGTTTCAAACAGCAACGCGTTCGCGAGCGAAAACACCTTGGCGCTTACCGTCATTCCGGCGCGAGTCATGGTTGTGGTGTTGATGACATCCACCTGGTGGGTTGCAAGGTTCAGTTGCACGTGTACTGGTTCACAGGCCTTTTTTACGCCGTAGAACGACGCTTGGGTGTCGTAGTCCGAACTGAGAATCTGCCACATCGTACTGGGCCACGCAGGCTGAGTCATCCATAACATGCGCCCGCTATTCGGCGCCCATAGGTTGGCATTCATCCCTTCGAAGATCGCGCGATGATTTACGTAGTTGAGCATCTGCGCTTTGCGCTCAAAATCTTCGAGCCCTGTGGGCGCGCCGAACTCAGCCTGGACTTCAGCCATAAACGAACCAACATCACCGTTTCCGCTCTGATGCCAGTCGTGATAGGCCCATGCGTCCCCAATCGGCCACTGATCTTCTTTTGCTATGGTGCTTTGGAAAGATTCGAGAGTTGACATGGAGGGCGTCCCCGTCTCCACAGAAAATCCGCGGTTCAACAGGGAGTAATAGAGCGCGGGATTTTTGTAACTGTAAGGGCCGCTATCCTGCAGGTTCACCTGGTTGGAACTGGGCGAGTAATATCGTGTGCCGTCGAGGGCGCGTACAAGATTATCCAAGCCCTGATTGATGATTGGTTGAGGCACGCCCTCGTTGCGACCGCACCAGATCGCGATCGATGGATGGTTACGAAACCGCTTGATGGTATCGCTGGCATTCAGAAGAAAAAGAGCCGGGTCTTCCGCCTCAGTGTTGTAATTTTGCGTCGACTCCCAGAAATCATTCCAGATCAACATGCCGTATTCGTCGGCGAGATCGTAGAAGGTCTCTTCCGTGTTTTGACCAACCCAATTTCGGATAATGTTCAAGTTTGCGTCGCGGTTCAGGCGGAAGAACGGTTCCAGGTGCGCGCGAGAGACACGCTTGCGCGAATCGTCCATGCCCCAGTTGCCGCCCCGCGCGGCTATGCGGACGCCATTTACTTTGATAACGAGATATGGCGACGAACGCGTGTCACTCACATTTCGCAAAGATGCGGAGTTCTCGGCACCGTTGGCAATTGACGCGACATGCGAACGGTAGCGCTCTCGCTCGTCTTCGGGAAGATAGAGTGCGGCGGCATCCGTAGACGGAATTTCCCGCATACCGTCGTGATTGATGTTCACCACAACACGTGACTCTGATCTTGCATCTGCGGGCGTGAACTCTACGCGACGCAGGTGCCCATCCTTGTCAAGCAGGCTAAGTTCGTAACTGATCTCCCGAATGCCAAATCGAACGTCCTTTGAATCCGATACCGCACTTCCATCTTTGAGAGTGACTTTCAGATTGTAGAGTTCAGGGCTGCCGTAGCCGTTTGGCCACCACAGTCGCGGGTTTTTGATCACCAATTGAGGGAATTCCGCGGCGCTCAATTTAATAGCAGATTCGCCCGGCGGCAGGGTCACCGCTTTACGAACATTCAGTTGATCGATCGTTGCCTCCAACGAGGCTTTCACTGGATTGCTTGAGAAGTTTGTAACCGGTACGTTGATCTCTAATGCTGCTTGCGAAGTGTCGTGATTTGGAAATGTGGTGACGACCTGAGCATCGCCAATCTTTGCCCCACGACTGACAGTCAAGGTCACGGGCTGCCAAATGCCGCTGTCGCGATCGCGGATCGCCGGTATCCAATCCCAACCTTCTGTTGCCACGAATGTTGGGCCATCCAACACCATGGAGCCGCCATTTTCACCGGGGCCGCCAAGCAGTGACTGCTCGTGCGGAATGCCCGGGTGTGGCGGCGGAGAGATGCGAACGGCGAGTACATTTTTCTGCCCTGTCTTCAGTACCTTTGTGACATCGAACGTGCCACGAAGAAATGCTCCTTTTGTCTCACCGAGGAAGGTTCCATTCAGCCACACAGATGCTTTGTAATTGATTCCCTGAAACGTAAGTTCGATGTGGCTTGCGTCGTTTCCGGCCAGGGACTTCAGCGACGACGGCAAAGTGAATTCGTTACGATACCAATAGTCCTGTTTGTTGAGCGACTCCGGAATTGTCATGTTATTCAGCCCGAAATCTGGGTCGGCGTAGACTCCATCGTCGATCATTGTCGTAAGCACTGTGCCCGGGACGGTGGCTCGCATCCAGCCTTTCGCAGTGAACTGGGGTGTTGCCAGTTGCTCCCCCCGTGCCTCTACCTTAGGTGCCTCCCGCAAAGTCCATCCATCGGAGAAAGTCCACTCTCCCGAACCACTTTGGCTGAGGGATTCACCGACGGGAGGACGCTTCATCACAACTGGTGGAGGAAACGGCGCACGGCTTCTGGGCAGCGTAGACGGGTCCTGCGGCGCGCGGTATCCCGCCTGGCCCCGCGTCTGCAATGGCCAGGGCTTTGATCCTTCGTCAAACGAAAGCAATGAGAAGTCCGGAGGCGTGCGATGCAACTGACTCACATCCGCGTCTGACAACGCGCGCCGAAGCACGGTGAAGCCGGCGATCTGACCTCCGAAATGTTTGTGAGGCGGCTGAGAAAGATCGGTCGGTGCCATCTGCAGCAAGGGATTTGTGCTACCGAGCAAAAGGTTTCCTTTTCCTACTGCCTGCCCGTCGCTGTAAAGATGAAATTGATTTCCATCGAAGGTCGCAGCAAGCAGGTGCCACTTGCCCGGCTCTAGATTCGCGGGTGCGGAGAGTTGATTATCCTCTCCCATCCAAAGGAGGACCTTGCCTGCATCTACCCCGATGTATCTCGGATACTCCGCAGATGTATTGCCAATGCCCGCGACAACTTCACTTGTATTTGTTGCTCCTTCTGTTTTCACCCAGCAATAGATCGTCCACGATGAATCGGCGAGTAGAAGAGTGTCGTGCGTGTTCGCGATTGGAAATCGCAGTCCATCCCCATCGGGAAAAAACACGCCGTTGTAAGGACCAAATTGAGGAGGATCATTCGTGATGGGGACCTGCGCCGTAATTTCTGCAGTGGAGAGTAAAAGTACGAGTGCTGCAGTGGTGAGCATGACCATCTTAGGTATGGCGGCGGATGAGCAAGCTCCGGCACGCGAGCGTACCCATTGCAAAAAACTCATGTCAGTAGATCTCCTTCGGCGTGGCAAACGCTATCATAAGCCCTCACCGGACATCTGCCATATGCCCCTCTACAGGGAAAATAGCTGCGTTCCATCTGTATCGACGGGAGCGTTCTAATGAAAGCGAATTGCGTTAATCCTACGGCCCGGTTATGGCGATGCCCTGCACGGAATATGGCGGGATGTCGATCGTCACAGTGTAGCCAGAGGTTTGCGGCGTCAGCGCTAAGGATGTGGAGTTGATGAGCGCACCGTTGACGATCTGATAGAGGGTAGCTTTGGGCGCTCCAAATCCAAGGTTCTGCAGACTTACGGGGATCTGCGCGTAGTGGGCTGCGGTGGGGTTCGTAATCAGGATTGCGTTTTTGCTGGCGGTGTAGAAAGCGGTCACAGCCAGGCCGCCTCCTCCTACTGGCGGAGCGACCGTCTTAGCCATATAACCACCGTCCACCAATCCGAGATACGGGCGTGACGATAGCAGCTGGTATGTGTAGTACTGCGGATACGGCTGCGCCACGCTATTCGGCGAGTAGAGACAATCCAGGTTCGGATCGAGCACCCCGATCATGCAGATCCACGGATAGGCTGAGCTGGCGAAATAGATCAACTTATCGGGGACAGCGAGTCCGAGATAAGCGGTGTCCAAGAGATCTGTGACATAAAGAGCATTCCAAACCGGCGCATACGTTGGATCATTTCGGCAACAATCCTTGAAAAAGGCCCAGTTGGTGTTGTATTCGGTAATGTAGATAGGCGTGTTCGCACCAGCTGCCTTCACCGTCGCATAAGCCTTCTTGTAAACCGCCTGCGCGCTTGCGCCCGAGTCCTGCACTTGCTGATACATGGATACGTTGCCGTTGTATGTGTCCCACTGCACCTGAAGGTTGCTCTTATCGAACATGTACTGGTGATAACTGATGAAGTCTATGGAGTCTTTGGTCGTGGCATCAGTAAGCATCGCGGACGCCCAGGTAGGTTGGAAGCCCGCAGTTGCTGGTCCACCGACACGGATGGTCGCACCGTCAGTAGCCGCCTGCGCCTTCATCAATGGAGCAGCTGCCGCGAATAAAGTCATGTAGGACTTAAGGTGATCCGGTCCACATAGTCCCGATGCGTTCGGCTCATTCCAGATTTCATAATCGGTCACGATTCCGGGAAATGTAGCGTCCATGTGCGCGACGTAAGAGGCCGCCATCTGCCCCCATTTCACTGGATCGGATGGAGCAGCTACGTCTACACCGGCTCCGCATGGATTTGGATCGGGAAGCAACCAGGGCGGGGTGGAAGTGATCTGCAACATAACCTTTTGTCCCGCCGCCTGAATGGAAGCAACGTATGGATCAATCTTCGTCCAGTCCGGAGTTTGGGTTGCGAAGACCGAAGGGATTTGCCCGTTCAGACGAGCCACCGTCACACCGGCCTGCGTCAACAGATTTCTGTCAGCAACCGACTGAAGAGACTCTGCGCGGCTTGTTCCAAACATGTCCGCAGGCACAGGAAAGTTGGTGTTCGTTCGGGATCCAAAGTCGACCGCAATATTTGAAAAGACAGTAACCACAGCGCCTGTGGTTTTGTTGAGCGCGGTTTCCGTTACGCGCACGGTGTGTTTGCCGGCCACGGCTGGCGCCGTGTAGACGCCCGTGTTGCTTATCGTTCCAACTGTGGAGTTGCCACCTGGAATGTTATCGACGGTCCACGTCACGGCACCCGCATCTGGCGCAGCGCAAAGCTGCGGCTGAAAAGTCTGCTGTCCCAGGACCGGGATGGAGGAAGCGTACGGGTAGATTGTGAAAGAAGGAGTGTTGGTGACATTGATCGCCACCAGCCCGTAATAACTTGGTGCGGCTTGGCTGATCGCCTTAATGGAGTAACTGCCAACGGTAGCCGGAGCGGTATACAAACCACTATTCGTAATTGTTCCAACACTGCTGTTTCCGTTGAGCACGTCGTTCACGTACCACGTGACAGCGGTGTTCGTTGTACCCGTAACGGTTGCGGTAAACTGCTGCGACTGAGAAGGCAAGGCGCATGGCGCGGGAGGTGCCACGGTAACTCTCAGTCCTGGCGCGTCTGCAATGCCCGAGCCCGTGAGAGGAATGACGATCGGGCTGTTTGTGGCATTGTGGGTAATCGTGAGGGACGCCGCAGTCTTGCCAACGGCCTGTGGGTAGAACGTCACCTCGATTGTGCACGTAGCATTGGAGGCAAGCGTGCCGCTGCCGCTCTTGTCAACGCAGTCCGTCGTAAACGGAAAATCTACTGTAGAAGTGAGCCCAGTGATCGTTAGCGGAATAGCCTGGTTGTTCGTGACTGTGACAGGCAACGGCGAACTCTTGGTGAGTACGATCTGGTTATAGAAATACAGCCCACCAGCCGCGGGAATCGTGGAAACGACCGGTTGACCGGCACTTCCGTAGATCGTAGCTGTTTGAGGAGAATCGCCGCCGTCATCCGTCACAGTAAGCTTCGCGGAATTTGTTCCTCCAATTTTGGGCGAATACGTAACAGTAATCGCGCAATTGCTTCCCGCGGCGAGCGCGGTGCCACAATTATTCGTCTGCGCAAATGGCGCAGCAATCTGAATGCTGGAAATGTTAAGCGTCGTAGCCTGACCGTTACTGAGCGTGATAATCGTGGGAGGGCTGGTAACTCCAACAGCCTGGTTGGGGAATGTATGTGTCGTGGGCGACAGTGTGACGAGCCCGCCACTTCCTCCTGTCGCTGTGCCCGAGAGCGTTAGCGCCTGCGAACCGGAAGGATACGTCACGGTCACCGACCCCGTTTTGGCGCCTGCGGTCAACGGAGCGAATTCGACATATACCGTGCAACTGCTGTTTGCTGGGAGCGCAGAGGGACAATTGTTGGTCTGTACAAAGTCGGCGGTTGCGGTGATGCTGTTGATCGCCACAGGAGTCGATCCATTGTTTCTAAGTAACGCACCTTGCGTCGGACTGGTGTCGCCAATGGCAGTGCTTGCGAACGTGAGCGACGTTGGCGAGAAGGTCAGTCCTCCGACTGCATCTACAGCTGTCCCAGAAAGTGCTACCCGTTGCGGACTACTGGGATCGCTGTCGATGACCGTCAGACTGTCGGTGCTAGACCCGGCTGACAGAGGCTTGAATGTAATCGCGATGGTGCATGATCCTCCGCCTACAAGTGTTGCGGGCGACACCGGACATGTGGTCGAACTGACTGCGTAGGGCGAGCCGGCAGTGATCGAGGAAATGGTAAGTGGGCTGGATGTGAGGTTCGACAGTGTCACAGTCTGCGCAGGCGATGTCTGGCCAACCGTGATGTTGCTCCATGACAAAGCTGATGGGGAGAGAGACACTCCTGCACCACCGCCCGTCGCCGTCCCAGAGAGCGGCAGCGCCAACGATCCAGAAGGATAGGCCACTGTCACCGATCCCGATTTCACGCCAGAAGTAGATGGATCAAACACAACATTTAGAGTGCAGCTGGCGTTTGCGGCGAGTGTAGCAGGGCAGTTGTTTGTCTGAATAAAGTCCGTGGATGCGGTGATGCTGTTGAGAGCCAGGGCTGTCGATCCCTGATTGGTGAGCACGGCCGTCTGGCCGGGAGACATGGATCCGACAGGAGTGCTGGCGAAGGTGAGTGACGCTGGTGAAAAGGCAAGTCTCACTGCTGCGTCTATCGCGCTTCCGTTGAGAGCTACCTTTTGCGGGCTGCTAGGATCGCTGTCGACTATCGTCAGGCTGTCAGAACTGGAACCGGATGATGATGGTTTGAAGACGACCGCGATCGTGCAGGCGGCCCCAGCAGCAAGCGTGGCGGGAGCAACCGGACACGTCGTCGAGCTGACGGCGAATGACGAACCAGCATTGATCGACGTAATGGTAAGCGGAACAGATGCGAGGTTCGACAGCATTACATTCTGCGCAGGGGATGTTTGACCAACCGTAATGTTGGTCCACGACAAGGAAGCTGGTGAGAGTGATACTCCTGGAGCGGCCATCGTTCCCGTCCCGGTGACAGATGCAGTTACCGGCACCTTCGACGTGCTGTATGAGACATTCACCGCGCCTGACTGATCTCCGGCAACCGTCGGAGAAAATTCAACTGTAACTGTGCAAGTTGCAGAAGGTCCCAACGACTTAGGAATCATCGGACAATCTGATGACGCGACGAAATCTTTTGCCGTGGTCCAAATGGAAGAAATGGAAATTGGAGAGAGGGATCTATTCAGCAGTGTTAACTTCCGGCTGCTACTCGTGTCACCCAGCTTTACGCTTCCAAAATTCTCGCTCTCGGGGGTAAGCGTAACCGCAGCTGAATTTGAGCTGTTCAGATGGAAGCCACATCCGATTGTCAGTGCGAGAAAGCAGGAGAGAACGGCGACTGCTAAAATCGACCCGATCCTGCGATAGGAGACTGGCATCTTTGTGGCTTCAATGGACGCGGTAATATGCGTCAACTCCAAGTCCAAATCGTCAGTCCGGCCCATTCGGCTGCCCCCTATGCCGCCCGTTACACTCTCGCCGCTCTGGGAAATTGGATCGCACTTACCGCCACAGCAGACGCTGCGCGAATATGGGTGTCGCTTCTTCGCAGTCGTCGATACTCAATTGTGGATTCGCGCTAGTCGAAACAAAGCAAAGTCAGAGAGTTAGGGTTCGAAAGAAACGGTAGTTTCACGCTGCCTGTTCTGGGCAGTCTCTCGCAAGCCGCGTCCTTCTCAGCGAAAGGACTCGGACGCATCAAGGCTTAATGTTTTGCGCGTTGCTCCAATCCATAGGATGTTGATTTTACTAATGACGGAGATATTACGGACATAAAAACCGCGTTCCTTCGTCATCTTTAGCAAATATGTGACATAACGAGCACACTTTTGCGGCCCGAACTCCACAAAAATCCGAAACGCCCGCCAAAGCCACTACAGATTTTCATTAGTTGGGAACGGAACTGCTGCCATTGGCGTAACTCAGCTAAGTACATCCGAACCCCAACAGAAGACCAACGATCACTTGGATACCGTAAAGATCAGCAAATAGAAGAAGGTACGGCATGAACAACTTGTGGTTTGACATTCGCTACGCACTGCGCCAGTTACGAAATGCGCCGGGTTTTACCCTGACCGCGGTGCTCACGTTAGCTTTTGGAATTGGAGCCACCACTGCTATCTTCTCGATCGTTGAGGGCGTGCTTCTTCGCCCGTTGCCTTTTCCCCAGCCGGACAGATTGCTGATGCTGGGCGATATTCCTGAAGGCGTCGACGTCGGCGAGGGACCACCCAATGTGACCGCGCCGGCCACCCGTATCTACGCCCGCGATATGCACGCCTTTACGGCTCTCGGCGCATATCAGCAGACTGGATTTGAACTCTCCGGCACCAACGACCCCGCGCAGATCAATGCTTCAAAGATGACGGCGAGCATGTTCCCGGTCCTTGGCGTTTCGCCGAGACTTGGGCGCACCTTCACTCAACAGGAGGATGAGGGTAGCCAGCTGGTGACCATCATCAGCCACCAGATGTGGCACAGTCGCTTCCATGACGAACCGCACATCCTGGGACAGAAGATATTGCTCGACCGCAAGCCATACGAAATCATCGGCGTTATGCCGCGCGACTTCGAGTTCCCCCTTGTTCCCGGACAGATGAATCGCAGTGAACTCTGGGTGCCCATGAGCTTTACCCAGGCTGAATTGGTCAACGGCGCGGGTAGCTGGAACTTTAGACAGCTCGGTCGTTTGAAGCCCGGCGTTACCCCCGAACAGGCTCTGCAGGATGCTCAACCGGTGGTGCAGGAGATTCAGAAGAGCTTTCCTCCCGGTATGGGGAGCCTGAAGATTCATGCCAAAGTTTTACCCCTTACCGACGCGACGGTTGCTGAAGCCCGGCCACTGGTCCGCACGCTATTTTTTGCGGTCGCGGTGGTGCTGTTTATCGCGTGTGCCAACCTCGCGGGCTTGCTGCTGGTTCGTGTTATACGTCGGCGCCGCGAAATCTCGGTACGCCTTGCGCTTGGCGCCAGTGCGGCGGCGGTTCTGCGCCAGTCACTAGTTGAAGCACTGCTGCTCAGCATGGGTGGAGGGCTCCTTGGCCTTGCCCTTGCTGCCGTTGCCTTGCGCGCCGGCCTTAGCTTTCTCCCAGAGACCCTACCGCGCATCAGCGCCATAGGCCTGGATTTGCGAGTCGTTGGCTTTGCTCTCATGTTGGCATTGCTCACGGGCCTTCTCTGCGGCGTCATCCCAGCCATTGCATCCGCTCGCACCAGTGTGAACGAAGCTCTTAAAGAAGGCGGGCGTACGGGGTCGTCTGGCAGCGGTCATGCGCGACTGCGCTCTGCGCTTGTAATTGCAGAACTAGCCGTTGCTTTAGTTCTTCTAACTGCCTCGGGCTTGTTGCTGCGCAGCTTTGAGAAGATGCGCTCGGTCGATATGGGCTTTCGTACCGATCACGCGCTCACCGCGTTCTACGGCTTACCTCAAAAACAATATTCTTCGCAGGGCGCGATAGATTCCTTCAACACGGAACTGCTTAGAAAATTGGGGCAATTGCCCGGTGTGCAAGCGGTGGGAGTTACCACGTTATTACCCAATAGCGGCGGAGACAATTCGAACGCCTTCGTACCAGAAGGCTACGCCGCCTCGAAAGGTGCTCCGCTCAATCTGGCCTGGTCCTCGCAAGTGATGGGACACTATTTTCAGGCAGCAGGCATTCCTCTGCTTCGAGGACGGGACTTTAACGAGGCCGACCGCGCAGGCTCTCAGCTAGTGGTGATTGTGAATCGTACCCTCGCCGAAAAATACTGGCCCGGACAGGACCCCATCGGCAGACACATAAAGATTGGAGTTCCCGAGTCGCCTACGCCATGGATGACCGTCATTGGTGAGATCGCCGACATTAAACAAACTTCGGCGGACTCCGACACGCAGAATCAGATGTATGGGCCTGCCAGCCAGATCAAGGCAGCCATCGGTCCGTTCGCAGCTCCCGATATGCTTACCGGGAACTACGGCTCTCTCGTGATACGTGGTCAAATGCAGCCAGAGCAGATGATCTCCTTGCTACGCGCGACCGTTCGGTCAATTGATCCGCAGCTGCCGCTCGTTCATATCGAATCGATGGAGAAAGTGGTAGCGGAAGGACAGGCCTCGCGCAGGTTCAATACCGTGCTCATCTCTAGTTTTGCTGCGGCTGCACTCCTGCTGGCGTTGATCGGGATTTATAGCGTTATTGCCTTCTCTGCTGCACTGCGAACGCATGAGTTGGCGATACGGCTGGCTCTCGGCTCCCAGCGAGCAAGTGTCATGAAGCTGGTTCTTGCTTCCGGAGCAAAGCTCGGCCTGGCAGGATGCGCGGTCGGTGCGGTTGCCGCGATATTCGCTACGCGGCTGATGCGGTCATTGCTCTTCCAGGTCAAACCGCTGGACCCGTTGGTTCTACTGCTCGCTGTAGGCTTCATTTTCCTGCTCGCACTCGCTGCGTCGGTCATTCCCGCACGCCGCGCCGCGTCCATTGAACCGATGAAAGCTCTCAGATCCGAGTAGAAAATCGTCCATTGCATAGTCAGCTCCGTGGTGCACCACGGGCATGACATCGTCGGCCGGACAGGAACGTCGTATTTCATTCGGGGCACGCACATTCCGTGGCCCCTTCCCTGAACGCGCGTTTCAGAGAGGTGACGACGCCTATCCTTTGCGGCGGATGATGGCGAACCACATGTTCGGATCGCCGTCCGGGTACTTCTCCGGAAACTCGGCGGTGAAGGCAGCACTTAGTTCGCCTCGCACCATCCGCAACGATTCGATTTCCCAGTCCTTCGCGAATGTGTCGTACAACCCCCGCTCAGACACGCCCTCGACTGGCCCTTCCTCATCGCTGAAGCTAAGCAGGAAAAGACGACCGCCCGGATTGATAACGTGGGCGAGTCCCTGCACATACCGTTGCCGGTCGTCGCCGGAGTAGATGTGAAATAGACCGCTATCAATCACGCTTTCGAATCGCTTGTCCCATTCGACAAGTGTCATGGCGTCCTTCACCAGGAACTCCACTGAAAGTCCTCGACCCTCAGCTTTGGCCTTGGCTCGACGGATCGCTTCTTCCACGAAATCGATGCCTGTGACTTGCAGCCCGAGAGATGCGAAAAAGAGAGACCCGCTCCCCGTGCCGCACCCTGCATCCAGAACTGGGCCTTTCACCTGCTCCGCGACTTCGATAAACGGTGACTGCGGCCTTCCGATATCCCAAGGCGGATTTCCGGCGTACATCTCTGTAAATCCAGCCTGGACAGAACTTGCTTCATTTTGCATAACGCTTCTCCTTAAAAGTTGTGAACTGCTAGACCATTACCGCGAGTCACAGTTCGTCGATCGCTTTGGCCGCGGCGTTGATGGCTTCCGTGATTTTGCGGATCTGCTCCGGCTTCACGTTTTCTCGCGAAATCCGCGCTCCAACCGCACCGCGCAGGTTCATAAAGGCCTTCATGATCTCTGGCGAGCGACCGCGCTCGAAGCCCCGTCCTGTCTCCTCCAGACGTTCGAATAATTCCTTCACCTGTTGCTTGTTCGCTTCCAGGTATTGGATCCCTTCCGGAGTCACGGAATAGACCTTCTTGTTGTTTTCCGCCGACGCAGTGGCGAGACCTTCTTCTTCCAGCAGAGTCAGGGTTGGATAGATTACTCCTGCGCTCGGCGTATAACCGCCAGCGAGGCGCTCCTCCATGGTCTTGATGAGTTGGTATCCGTAGCTTGGCTGCTCAGAGAGCAGCTTCAGGATCACCAGCTTGATATCCCCGGCGTCGAATAAACGACCGCGCCCACGTCCGAATCCGCCAGGACCGCCAAAACCACCCGGACCCCAACCGCCGAATCCGCCAGGACCTCGGCCAAAACCGCGTCCCGGACCTCGACCAATGAATTCCTGTTCGAATTCACCCTGTTCACCACCGCCACAGCGACCAGACTGGGCGTACTGCGCCCACTCTCTAAGCCGCGCAATTCCCGCGAAATACTGGTCGCGGCGGCCTTCATTCATTCCACAAAATTCTCTATGCATACTGCTTCTCCTTATGGAAAACAACATATCGTAAGATATATCTTTGCGCAAGCCACTTTTAACAGAAATCCTGAAATTTTCTGCTTTCGAATACTCCATCTTCCAACAAACTCCTTTGGAATCAGGCCAGAAATCCCGCAGCCAATCCAAATCTTTAACCCTTCGATTTATGGCTTGATGGCAGAAAACGAATCGTCGCGTCGATTCTCAAGCTGCGTTGTCTAATGTTCTGGCAAGTATGTCCAGAAACTAAATCCGATTTCATTCCTGGAGGGAGAACGAGCATGGCAGATAAATCCAGTCTTGTTTCAGCGACGGACCTGGCGGCGAAGAACAAGGCACGTTTTCCAAATGAAAGTGACCAATATCGAAAGGCCCGCAATTCGCTGCTCGCCGAGGAAATTGAACTCAGGCGCCATATCGAGCGTGTTGCCGAACTGCGTCGCGCCTTGCCGCCGGGTGGAGAAATCCCGGAAGACTATGTCGTAGACGGCGAAAATGGACCGATCAAATTCTCCGACCTATTCGGGGATAAGCAGACTCTTGTCGTTTACAGCTATATGTTCGGGCCAAAGCGCGAACGGCCCTGCCCCATGTGCACTTCCCTGCTATCGGCATGGGACGGAGCCGCGAGGAACGTTCATGAGCGAATAGCACTAGCCGTTTTTGCTCGCTCTCCCATCGGACGCATTCTCGACTTCAAGAAGGAGCGGGGCTGGCGGAACCTGCGTTTCTATTCAGATCCCAGCGGCAACTACACGCGCACCTATGTGAGTGCGGAAGACGGCGATGTTCCGGCGCTGAATGTGTTCACCCGCCGCGATGGCAAGATCCGCCACTTCTGGAGTGCTGAGATGAGTGGCGAGATGGCGGATCCCGGTCAGGATCCTCGCGGCGCTCCGGATATCGATCCGCTCTGGACGCTTCTGGATTGCACGCCAGAAGGCCGCGGCGCCGATTGGTATCCAAAGCTGGACTACGCAGAGGCCACGTTGACGACTATCCGGTGACCGAGACGTCTAACGTCGCATCATTCTTCGCGCAGAAGGATCAAAGGATCCACTGAAAGTGCGCGATGCGCTGGAATCCACGTGGCCAGCAACCCAAGCAACAACATTGCCAGGACAACGCCGCCGAGCACGAACGGATCGCGCGGCGTTGCCTGGTACACGATGGAGGCCAGCACGCGAGTCGCCAGAAGTCCTAGTAACAACCCTGCCGCAGAACCAAACATTAGCAATTTCAGCGGTCGGCCCAAGGCTGTCTGCAGCATCTCCGCCCGCTGCGCGCCGAGAGCAACACGGATTCCCAACTCCCGCAGCCGCTTGCTCACCGAATACGCAGCCATACCAAAGATGCCGGTGACCGATAGCATCGCGCCCATCATGCCCATCACGCCGAGCGCCACCACCCGCTTAGGTGATTGTTAGGATCCGTTGTCCAAAATGCAAAGCAGAATAAAGCGGTAGCGATTACCACCGGCTGAAGATGATGGCTGTGCGGGGGCGAAACAAGAAAATAGACCTCCACACTAATAGCGTTGGTCGCGAGAGGTGCTAACGTCGTCAGGCTTTGGGATGGGCTGCCGCGCCGTTCGACCGCTCAATCTCGGGATTGTCCTGGCGTGGACCTCCAATATCGTCGCCTTCCATGGACCTTTGTCATATCAGCTAGCAACTGAACCTGCGCTGACCGCGCCGCCACATTTGGTTCGAGCGGGGCCGCGCAAGGTTAACCCAGAAGTGCGTGATCAGCCGTGTCACAAGTTTCTGGGAAATTTTCAGTGGAATGGAAAGACAGCGTCCGTTTAATAGCCTGAAGATTGATGAACTTCGCTTCTTGTAATTTAAAGGCATCGGTGTACAATTTTGCGCTGTGCGAGTGAGTCATAGATCTGCGTGCAGTGCATCCGCAACGATCGTGACAATAGGGTACGTTCTTCTTTGTGGGTGCGGTGGCGGTGGTTCGTCAGCCACGGGGCCGCCAGTCACGGTGCCAACGACGAATATAACCGTAAACATCTATCCCTCAGCACCCGTTTCGCTGAACAGCGGCCAGACACAGCAGTTCGCCGCCTCCATTTCCGGAACGAGCGACATAAATCTGATCTGGAATTGTTCTCCGGGCAATACTATCTCGCAATCTGGGCTATTCACAGCCACCGCTGCCGTCACCATAACCGCGACAAGTCACGCAGATTCGACTAAATCTGCAAGTGCGACGGTCACGGTTACAAATCCGGATGCCAATTCCATCTTGGCTGAAGACTCCGGCGGGATTGTGATAATGAATCCTGATGGAAGCGGAAGGCGCACGCTCGTCTCCCAAGGTTCAGCTCCCCGCTGGACGGCAGATCACTGGCACCTTGCCTATCACTATCAGAATGCCGCCTACCCCTATCAGATTTCGCTGATGCTGACGATTCCGGATGGTACGGATAGTTCCTCAGTTTGGAGCGCCGCAGGTTGTAGTTACTCAACCTTTCCCGAAAGTTGCGATGCGACCATTTCTCCAGACAGGCTGAGGGTGGCATACATCAACTCCATACCTTACGAACCCGGGACCGAGTACCTGTTAAAGGCCACAAATCTGTCCGAAGATTCGACATTCAACTCGCCACTTCCTATTGCCACACTATGTGCCCTTTAGAAATGCCAAAGCTGCCCTATTGGTCTCCAGACGCAACTTGGGTTGTGTACAGCCTCGGGGAGGATTGGAGCGTCCACAAGGTTAGGGCGGATGGAACTGGAGATCAGCGCTTGTTTTCGCTTCCCGTCGAGTTCTCGTATTATGGCGCGCCACTAAATGCTTCCTTTACACACGATGGCAACTATGTCCTTTTCGACTTTCTAACAGATTATTCTCAGCCATCCACCGATACGATCTATCGCGTTAACGCGGACGGCAACGGCGCAGTCCCAATCACAGCTGGAAAACAGGCGAGCGCTTCTCCAGATGGCAAAAGAATCGTCTTTGTTGGACCTACAGGCGGCCTTTTTACCTGTAACTTCGAGCCCAAATTGGTGAACCGATGTCAGGGCTCATGCTTCGTCTCGCTTGCGTGATCATCTGATCCACTTCCATGGAAACGTGGCCAATGTCCGGTTCCGCCCAACCTTTAGTCTCTGCTAATGCGCCTCTCTTCAGCGTAGGAGTTCTCGGGTATCGTCTTGGGTCGGAACAAATTGTCCGCTATGCGGGGAACATCGACAGTACCTCCCCACCGAAATCTTTCAAGGCAGGGTAAGCTACCAAGCAATAAAGAAGCGGGTCCGGCCTGTTACGTGCCACAACGATGTTCGATCCCGATATTGAGCCGATCCAGGCTTGCAAACAAACCTAGGGAGTGTCGGGAAAGATTGGCGAGACAAGCTCGATTCGCCAGACGGGACCGCCTTCATAAAATTGACCTTCTTCCTTGATAAACGCCGGAGCATCGCCACCAAGGATCCAAACATGAATGTCGGAGGGCTGCTTGCCGACAATGGGAGCGACGACGCTGCTGATGCCGCCGAGTTCAATCTTAATGCGGTAGTTCGTTGCCTTGTGTCCAATGCCTCCAATGGAGACGCGATCTTCACCATCCGGTGAAATCTCTAAATGGACGAGCCGCGGTTTAGAGGTTGGCGCCACCATGGAAAGACGGGTTAGAGGACCACCCGGATCGAGGTTGAGCAAAAGGGTAAGGGGAAGCCCGTTGCAGATGTCAGGCTCCAGGTCAAGATGGCGCTGGGTGGTTTTCTTGTCGTTGTCGATAGTTGTGATCTGGCCAGTGCGTGCATCGATGAACATATCGAGGGGCTTGAGGAACGAGGGGCCGCGCTGGACGTGATGACTACTGATGAGTTGAAAGACCTTGTTCTGCGAAAAGACTGTGACCTGATCGTCCACTGATCCGTCGCGGAAATGAAAGATGAGTCGAGATGTGACTCGATTTCCGTGAGCAACCTGAATGAGGTCGCCAGTAGCCAATGTTTTGCCATCCAGCGACTTGAGAACCAGGAAGCCATGAAATGTTCCCTGGGTTTGCGAACGGGGACAAGGTCGGCAGAAAGCGGCTTTACATTGAAAAGAAAAAGCGTGAGAAGCACTACCTGGCCCAAGCAGCAGAGGTTAGCTAAGATGGCGCCCTCCTGCGAGTCGGATTCAAGTCAGGGTTTGGAATCACGGTGACTGTGAACGAGCACCCGCTATTGACTATCGGTCACTCGTTACAATTCTCGCCAGAGTACGACCGAGAAGGACTTTCGGCCAGCTGTAAGTTATTGAAAGTATGGAGGCGCGGGTGGGGATCGAACCCACGCATAAAGGTTTTGCAG
>CAWCOV010000020.1:0-15769 GCA_963797255.1 uncultured Acidobacteriaceae bacterium | reverse complement strand
GGCGGTTAACCGCCTAACCGGAAGTAACTCAGGAGTAGAGGAAGAGTAGCCCACTTTCCGCTGGAACCAAATTGAGAATGATTTGTATCCGCAAGCAGGATATGTTTACGTCCGGTCGAAGCTCTTAGTATCAATGCGGTTTTTTAGCATTGTCCGCTACCGACATCACGGTAATTGTGCCGCGTTTCCCCTTCTTCTCAGACTGAGCTTTAGCAATTTCTGTGTTGAGCAAACCGTCTATAAGGCCATCTATTTTTTCTCGGATGATTTCGGCGGTCAATTTGTTGGGCAGCGTCGTCTCGGGGACTAAACCGCCGACTGGAAATTTAGCGATTAGATTCTCATTGGCATCCATGAACAAGATGCCGTGTTCGGTTTGGGTACGAATGGGCGATCACTTCGGTGGTGTAAGAAACGTTATAAATCCGCATGCCGACAGGCTACCACGGAGGCAG
Organism: uncultured Acidobacteriaceae bacterium; assembly: GCA_963797255.1. Taxonomy (GTDB): domain Bacteria; phylum Acidobacteriota; class Terriglobia; order Terriglobales; family Acidobacteriaceae; genus JANXZS01. The sequence goes on along the minus strand of CAWCOV010000020.1, from coordinate 15,314 downwards.
CAATGATCATGATCAACTTGGGATAACAGCGATAGCGATTCCCGTTATGGAAGAAGAAGCAATGGAACAACATCGATCCCTATTTACTTGACAGGAATCATCGCGAGGAACAGACTCCCAGCACTCCATGAGGTACGAATCTCTGCTGGTGTAACCAGATTCAACCCAACCCACCGGACACATGGCTCCCTGGCTATCGACAATGTTCAGCAAGGTCTGAACAAATCAGAAACAGGAAGGGAAAACCAACAATGAAGACCACTATCTATCTGCCCATCGCGGCGATGTTGTTGACAACGTCCCTCGCCGTCTCGGCGGCTGCACAAAAGCAGGTACCCTTCAAGGGGTCCTTACAAGGACAAGAAATCGACACACCCGAAGGCGGCCCTCCCCCCACTACACTATCCGTCAATGGGAGTGATGCGGGAATCGCTACCCATGTCGGCCAATTCTCCTACACCTATCAACTCACGGTGACCCTCGCAAACGGGACCGCAACGGGGTCTGCTGACCTGATTGCTGCCAATGGAGACAATGTCTATACGACGATTGTCGGATCGAGTGAAATGACGGCGACACCTGGTGTCTCTAGCATTACGGAAATTAACACCATTACGGGTGGTACGGGTCGATTCGCCGGAGCCCAAGGAAGTTTCACTGTCGAACGCTTAATAAACCAGGCAACGGGCTTCACCTCAGGTTCGTTCCACGGAACCATTACTTCTCCGGGTGCAGCGCATTGAGAACAATTGTTTGGGTGGTGCCGGGGCAATCGTCCCCGGCTTTCTTCTGCCCGTTTACCGCGCACCGTTCTTGATCAACGCCGTGAAGGTGCGGAGCCTCACTATTACGGAAGGTACTGGCCCACACTCTCCACTCACAGTACTCAGCGAAAGAGCTGGTTGGGGGCCAACCGCCTAACGGGGGAAGAGTGGCGTAAGTGCAGTTTTACGAGGATTCGGTAGCCGGAGCGGACGGCGTATTCCCCACGGACGCGAAAGGTCGAGGCGATTCTTAACGCACTAGAAGGGCCCCAAGGAGGTTTCAATGCAAAGGGACACGGTTTCGCTCGCCAAAACGAAGGACACATATCTCCCCGCACTGCGAAAGCTATTCCTCACTGTTCTCGCGGTTGGCGTTTGCACCGCGTTTTCCGCAGCCGGTGAATGGGGTGGTCACCAGGAAAATGACGAACACTGGATTGGTACGTGGTCCACAACTCTGCACGCGCCGGACCTCGGTGTCCCGGGACTGACGAACACGGGCTTCAACAATCAGACACTGCGCCAGATCGTGCATATCAGCATTGGCGGCCAACGGGTGCGCCTACGCTTGTCTACCTTCGGAGCAAACGCGCTCGTCGTCAATGCTGCTCACATCGCTCTTTCCGCCGGAAATTCGAGCATTGTCGCAAGATCCGACCGTACGCTGACCTTCGGCGGCGAAACTTCCATAGTTATCCCGCCGGGCGCACCGGTGATCAGTGATCCCGTCGAACTCAACGTGCCGGACCTAGCCAACCTGGCCGTCAGTCTTTTTGTGTCGGGAGCCACCGGGCCGGCCACCTGGCACTTTGATTCGCGCCAAATCTCCTATGTTTCTCCGCCGGGAAATTACACGGGAACTACGGTCATGCCCCTCGATCCGCAATCGCCGACCACTCAGTCGTGGTTCTGGCTGGCAGGCATCGACGTGTCAGGGCCCCGACAGTCACGGGCAATTGCCGCGCTCGGCGATTCGATTACGGATGGTGACCAATCAAGTGTCAATGGAAATCAACGCTGGACCAATCACTTGGCCCGGCGCATTGTTCATCGGGACGAGCACGCGCTGGGGATGTTGAACGAAGGATTGGATGGTAACAGGCTGCTGCATGATGTGTTGGGCCCTAACGGCCTTGCCCGATTCGAGCGTGACGTGCTCAGCCAGCCAGGATTGGCCTATGTGATCGTGCAACTGGGAAACAACGACATCTTTACACTTGACCCATCCGAAGAGGTCACCGTAGATCAGATCATCCAGGGACACAAGCAACTCATCGAGCGAGCGCATGCGAAGGGCCTAAAGATTTTCGGATGCACGCTCACACCTGTTCAGGGGTTTCTTTTACCCGGTACTCCTTTCCCCGTCTGGACGCCCGAGAATGAGCTCAAGCGGCAGGCATTCAATGCGTGGATCCGCAACAGCGGAAATTACGACGCTGTGATCGATTTCGATCGCGTGCTGCGCGATCCCAGTCAACCGGCAAGAATACTTCCGGCTCTCGATAGTGGAGACCATGGACACCCAACCGACGCTGGATATAAAGCTCTCGCGGATTCCATCGATTTGAGCCTGTTCTCCGACGATAACGCTAGATAGGAAATACGAGAACATAACAAAAGCAGGCCGGATTTTCTTCGCCTTCGTGCGACCTGAACTCCGGCCGGCCCGATACACTTGCCGCGAGTCGCCATTCCCGAGAGGAGAGCTGTCATGAAAATGATGACGAAGAGGTGGATAGTCCCAGTTGCAATCCTGTTACTCACCTTGTGCGCGCTCCCCGCCTTCGCCGCTGACGCGACTGGCAAGTGGACCGGCCAAGACAAAGGCCCCGACGACCCCCAAAGCGTTACCCTCACCTTCGTCTTCAAGCAGGAAGGAACCAAGCTTACCGGCACTTTAACCGTAACGGACGGTAGCGGCAAAATCTTAGATAGCATCAATATCAACAACGGTAAGGTTGACGGGGATAAGATCTCCTTCGTCACCATCATGAGCGACGACGCAAGGATGACCCTCAAAGGCACCATCCACGCAGACGAAATCCCGCTGACGGTGGTGGGCGGGGCCGAGAGCAACGAGATCTCCGAGATCACGCTGAAACGATCGAAGTAGCGAATCCCTGACGTTCTAACTTCCCCAACCGCCTCACAAAAAGGGTTCACATTCTGGTGAACCCTTTTCGACTTTTCAAGTGGATTCAATGAGGCTGTGCGGAAGCACTGCGCGGCGGCCATGCGATCTTGGCTTCCCCTGTCAACGTGAGAGTCTACTCAATTTCAACGCAGCGGACGCAACGCAAAAAAAAGGCAGAACAGCCCAAAGGCCATTCTGCCACTCGTTGCGGAGTCTCCCCGAAGTGTGATCGCCCACACTTGACGCAATCGCGAAAGCGACTCAGAGGAAAGTGTCGATTAATCCTTGGGGGTGCCTATTTAGACTGTGGCCGACAGCAAAAGGTGAGCTAGAATCCAGACGTTTTGCTTGTGCGCTGAACTATTTTTCAGTCGTCCGTGAGACGTCTGCATTCTACGGTCGAGGCCATTACCGGCCTCCGACTCGATCCCTTTGCTCCCAAGGGGCGAAGAATCTCCAATGCACTCATCGTTCGCTGATCGTCATTTTCTATGGTCAAAAATGATGCCTTAATCACTCTGGATCGGATCGAAATACTCTTCAAGGAATTCGAAAGTCACGACACTTTTACGGAATCCCAACTGTATAGGCTAAAATGCGAATCTCAAAACCTGCGGATCAAAATAGATGGGATAGCGAATTTGATAAGGCGATTACCAGACGAAGGGTCTGATTAGTCAGACAAAAAGGCTACGAGTCGTAGCATTGTCCCGCAGTCCGCTTGGCGAGAGATGACATTAACACGCCTTCGCCGAAAGTCTTCGCCACCGTTGCGGATAGTGTTGCGTTGGCACGCATGATCCTGAAACGGGTAGTTGGTTAATGCACTAAAGCGGGATCGTGCCCGCGCCTTCACCCCTGCACCAGCAGCAGCAGAAACGTGACAAACAGTAGCAGGTGGACGAGCCCTTGCAGCACATTGGTTCGGCCGCTGGCAAAGGTCAGGATGCTGACGCCGAGCGTCAACACCAGCAACACGATGTTGCCATGCTCCACCCCCAGGATTATCGGATGGTGGGTCCAGTTGCTCACAATCAGCATCGCGGGAACCGTGAGTCCAATCGTTGACAACACTGATCCCAGAAAGATGTTGACCGAGCGTTGCATCTGGTTCGCCAGCGCCGCCCGCGTAGCGCCGATCGCCTCCGGAGTCGCCACCAGCACCGCGATCACCATGCCGCTCAAGGCCTGCGGCGCGTGCAGAGTCTCGGTCAAGTAATCAACAGGATGGGCCAACTGTTCGGCCAGGTACACCACCGGAAAGATGTATAGCGCGAGTAGTAGGACATGGTAGGGCAGCGAGTGCGAAGCAGAAGTTGCTTCCTTGTGCTGCACTACCTCATCAGTCTCACTCAGGCTAAAGTAGCCGCGATGCCGCCCTGCCTGCACGCCGAGAAAGACGCTGTACAGGCCGACCGTGAGCAAGGCCAGCGCCCACTCCTGCGGATGAGAAAGCGTCGGGCCCGCCGTGGTCGTGGTGTAGTTGGGCAGCACCAGCGACAGGACTGCCAGTGGGATAATCATCCCCAGGTAGGCGTTGGCGCCCTGAAGGTTGTAGTGCTGCTCCCGGTGCTTCCAGGCGCCTGCCAGAAGCGAGATTCCCACCATCCCATTCAGGATGATCATGATCACGGCGATCAGGGTGTCGCGCACGAGGCTTGGATTGTTCTGCCCGTGCAGCATCACCGCCGAGATGCTCATCACTTCGATGAACGTCACCGACAGCGTGAGGACGAGCGTTCCGTACGGCTCGCCCAATAACGCGGCAAGGTGTTCGGCGTGGCGTACGACGGACATTGCCGAGCCCAGGATCACGCCAAAGAGCCAGAAGAATCCAAACACCAGCACCCACGGATTGGCGAGTTTCGACCACAGCGTCTGGCCGGCGAACACAAAAGCCAGGCATGTCGTCAGGCTGACGGCAACAAACCATTCCGCCCGCCACCCTGCGCGCTCAAGATTTTTATGATGGCTGGTCACGATCGTGGATTTCCCGACTTTCGCACGATGCACTCGCCCGTCGTATTGCGAACCTCGCGATATCCAAAGAGCATATCAACTAAAGCGAACTCTTGGAAAAGTGCCTCCCTGCCTGGCCGCAGGGAAATACGCTGAATTAATTTCTCCAATTTGAAATCAGCTCGAGAATTCGAAAAGTCCATCAAATGCGCCCCAAATTGTACGCAAACGTATTTTCCCCATTGCGAGCGAAAGGGAGTCTCGGACAGTGAATAGTATCTAGAGTTCTCCGCGTCCTCTTTGTCGGTTCGAGGCGTGAAAACCTCCAAGTCGACCTAAATCTTACCTAGAGACACACGTTTGATTGTCGTCGAACCACGATTGTTCAGTAGCAATAATTGTCCGCGGATCGAACATCGAGATTTCTTGGACGTCGTCAATGAAAATTAACGGCCAAGGTTCGCACAGCCCGTGGCCCGCTAGTCTGGGCTGCACCAAGGACTCGTACTCATCGATCAATCCCAGCTCCGCCAACGCCAGCGGGAGCTTCACGCCTCCCACAAGCAGTCCCTTACCCGACTTTCGCTTGAGTTCCTGACCGGCCTACTCGCCCCCAGAGCCGCGCTGGTCTATGGATTGTTCGACGAGAAGCTCGCAAAAACTTTGGACCCGTTAACATTCTGCCAACATCCAATGTTCAATCTTGGCACGGATACTCTGGGGTTCAGTAGCAGGTCCCGTGTATCAGAGATCTGCTAAACCTCAGCACGCGAGCGAAGAAGATGTTTGCCTCCAGAAAGGAAACTGAAAATGAACTTGCGGTGAGTCGTGGACAGCGAGCGGACTATTGGCTTCGCCACACACATTTCGCTGCTTGTTTCTCGCCCGTCTTCAGCAAATTGGCTGGGAGGCTGGAGCGGACTTAAGTTGCACTGGCGGTTCCTTTGCTCTGGAGTTCAACCCCGGACGGCGGGCATAGACGCAGTTATACAAGTTTAAATTCAGGGCCGTGAACGCTGAGGCCACTTAGCAGGAGGATTCTCGCGTGGTAGATTTCTTTATTCACAGGCCAATATTCGCCACTGTCTGCGCCCTGCTGATTATTCTCGCGGGAGCCTCGGTTATTCCCACACTGCCCATTTCTCTCTACCCGGATCTTGCGCCACCACAGGTTACGGTCACGAGCAATTACGTTGGCGCGAATGCGCAGGTGGTCGAGTCCGCAGTTACGATTCCGCTTGAGCAGCAGATCAACGGCGTCCAGGGAATGCATTACATTACCTCGACCAGCTCAAATGATGGCACCAGCAACATCAATGTCATCTTTAAAACCGGGTACGACCTGAACATCGCGGCCGTCGACGTGCAGAACCGCGTGGCCACGGCACAAGGCCGTCTCCCGCAGGAAATCAAGAACACGGGCGTCACTATCACCAAGGCGAACCCGAACTTTGTGTTTGCGGCCGGGTTCTATTCGCCCGATGGCAGCCTGTCGAATCAATACATCTCAAACTTCCTCGATGTGTACGTGAAGGACTCGCTCAAGAGAATTGAGGGAGTTGGCGATGTCGTTATTTTTGGCGAGCGCAAATATGCAATGCGTATCTGGCTTGATCCCTTTAAGCTTGCGGCCCGCGAACTGACGGCCACCGACGTGATCAACGCCCTTCAGGACCAAAACGTAGAAATTCCCTCTGGACAGCTGGGGCGCCCGCCTTCTCGCAAAACGCAGGACTTTCAATTCACGCTTCGCGTGGTTGGCCGTCTCACAGACCCGCGCGAATTCGAGGAGATCATTCTTAAGAACACTCCGAATGGCCTTGTGCAACTCAAGGACGTGGGTCATGCCGAGCTAGGCGCCGAATCCTATGACACCAACCTGGAGTACAGCGGTCATGAGGCAATCGGTGTCGGTGTGCAGCAACTCTCGAACGCGAACGCTCTTGCGGTGGACAAGGCGGCGAAGGCTGCATTGTTGGAATTGTCGAAGTCCTTTCCTCCGGGCATGAAGTATGTCGTCGCCTTTGATACGACGACCGTCATTGGTGATTCCGTCAAAGAGGTGGTCCAAACGCTTGGCGAGGCTATGGTTATCGTCATTGTCGTCATCTTCCTCTTCCTGCTTGACTGGCGCGCCACCGTCATTCCCGCCATCACGATTCCGGTGTCGCTCATTGGGACATTCATCTTTATCAAATTGCTGGGCTTTTCCATCAACTCGCTTACCCTCTTCGGCATCACGCTGGCCACGGGCCTTGTGGTAGACGATGCTATCGTCGTGATTGAAAATGTGCAGCGGCACATTTCGACTGAACATTGCCATCCGGACAAGGCAACTTCCGATGCTATGGGGGAGGTGACGAGCGCAGTAATCGCGACCTCCCTGGTGTTGATTTCGGTCTTCGTGCCCGTGTCCTTCTTTCCTGGCACCACTGGAATTCTGTACAAGCAATTTGCTTTGACGATTGCCTTCTCGATAGCCATTTCGGCGTTCAACGCGCTGACGCTGTCGCCCGCCTTGGCAGCACTCTTCCTTCGCGGCGAGGAAGAGAAGTACAAAATGCTGGACTGGACGCGCATCAAACCACTATCCCGCGCCTACTCCGCTTTTGCACATGGCGTGGAAGCGGTGATTCGATGGCTGGCTGGGACGTATGCACGCATCATTAAGATGGCCCTGCGAGTGCGCTATGTGATGCTGATAATCTTCTTTACCGGACTCGTAGCCACCGTCTTTCTCTATCTACACGTGCCAACGGGTTTCATTCCGCAGGAGGACCAGAATTATCTGATCTGTGTGGTGCAGACACCTCCTGGCGCTTCATTGAATTACACAACAGAACTCTCTCACCGAGCCGAGGAGCTGGTGTTGAAAGACCCTGATGTTTTTGGAACATTCTCGGTACCCGGGTTCAGTCTTTCCGGTGGCAGCGCTCCAAATTATGGCCTGATCTTCGTGCCGCTCAAATCCATTGACGAACGCCGCGGTAAAGGCCACGGCGCATCCGATATTGTTGCTCGTCTTGCTCCAAGGCTTTTCCAGATCCCGGGAGGCATTGTCGCGATGTTCGAGCCGCCTGCAGTGCAGGGCATCGGCAGCTTCGGCGGATTTCAATTCCAGTTGCAGGACCTGGGACGAAATACGCTGCAGGACCTGGACATGGTCGCCCACAAGATCGTAGGCGCCAGCCGCCAGCGAAGTGACCTGACGGGACTCTTCACCAGCTATACAGCGAATGACCCGCAGATACTGCTCCAGATTGACCGTGTCAAGGCCAAAGCCATGAGCGTTCCCATCAGCGAGATCAAAAATGCGCTGGGCGTATATATGGGATCGGAGTACGTCAACGACTTTAACTTCAATAATCGCTCCTACCGCGTCTACATTCAGGCCGATGAGCCCTTCCGCCTGAATGTGAGCGACCTTCGCCGGTATTATGTGCGTAATAACAGCGGCGGTATGATTCCGCTGGACAATGTGGTGAGGACCAACGACGCCGCCGGACCACAGGTTATCTATCACTTCAATCTGCTCCGTTCTGCGGAAATTGACGGTGCAGCGGCGCCTGGTTACAGTTCGAACCAGGGCCTCAAGTCCATGGAGCAGCTGGCCCGCCAGAACATGCTTCAGGGCATGACGTACTCCTGGAGCGGGCTGGCGCTCGAAGAGGTTGAAGCGCAGGGCAAGGCGATCATAATCTTCTCACTCGGCATTATCGTCGTCTATCTCACGCTTGCTGCCCAATACGAGAGCTTCGCTCTGCCGTTCATCATTCTGCTGTCCGTACCGATGGCGGTTTTGGGCGCTCTGGAACTGATCTCCTGGCGCGGGTTGTCAAATGACGTCTACGTGCAGATCGGCCTCGTCATGCTGATTGGGTTGGCGGCCAAGAATGCGATCCTGATCGTTGAGTTTGCCGAGCAGCTTCGCGAGCAAGGACGTTCGATTATGGACGCCGCAATCGAAGCCGCGGAGCTTCGACTGCGGCCGATCCTGATGACTTCGATCGCGTTTATCCTGGGGGTACTGCCGCTGTACTTCGCAAGCGGGGCAGGTGCCCTCGGACGGCACTCCGTCGGCACAAGTATCGTGGGCGGAATGCTGGTTTCCTCGGTGCTGAACCTGCTCTTTATCCCGGTACTTTACGTGATTCTGAGCACTGTGCTCAGCAAACTGAAGCGGACCCGTCGAAGGGCGGAAGGGTGCCCTGAAGTAGGGGAACCGCAGGCGGAACTCTCGGGAACAAACTAAGCAGAGCGGATCGTGCGTAAGGTGTGACCCGGAGTTGCGGCAGGGTTACGCACGGGCTGGAGCGTTCTGGTCACTTGACCAATAGGAGACTTAGCAGGATCTGGCCGCCTTGCACCGCGCCGATTTACGGATCGGTTCTAGCATGCCGATTTCCCGTTACAAAATCACTTCACTTCTTCGAACGCTGCGTAAGACATGCACGGCAGTTAATCAACCAGTAACTAATTGGACGGTCCGCCGCCTTTACCCATGGCCGGTATAAGGGTGAACGAGGAGGCGTCCCATGAACCTGCATGCGATCGGCATCGATTTAGGCAAGACGGTTTTTCATTTAGTTGGTCTGAGCCAGACTGTAGAGCTGGTAGTGTGGAAGAAGTTCTCGCGCACTCAACTTCTTCGCTTCACTGCGAACGCAGCGAATGTATATGATCCCCATGCTTCGATCGCCCGTCGCCGCTACCGGAGGGGCAGAAGCAGCGCGCGGATTCCCATCGCCAGCGAAGCTGCGACGGCGAAGTCCCGCACCCAGTCGAGCGCCACCCAGCGGCGTACTTCTGCTGCCAGCGCTTCCGGCGTGAGCCCTGCTCCGTGGTTAATAAGCATTCCGATGAGGACCGGACGAAAATAGACCAGGGTCGCGATCGAAACCAGGAGCATCAGGCCGGTGGCTGCGAGACGCCATGCCAGATGGCGCGGCGGAGTGCCAAAGCTGGTGAGCATCGCAAGCAGTGTGATGAGGCCCAGAACCGGCGTGAAGTACTGCCAGAAGACATGCCCTGCGCGTACGTGAACTTGCAACAGCGGATTCCCTTCCGCCAGCGAGGCCGGGGCTCCTACCGACCAGAACGGCACCACCACAAGCGTTTCATAAAGACCGGCGCCGAGGATCAATGAAGATCCAATCACGAAAAGCCACAGCGTAAGCGAAGCAATAGACCGCACGATTTGTCTCCTCATATTCGATAGAGTTGCACTATATTTAATTAGAGCAGAGCATGCAAGCAAAAAAAACAAAGCGTGGGTATGACGCGAGCCGGCGCCGCGCCTCCTCCGACGAGCGGCGGGGACGAATTCTGCAGACCGCGCGCAATCTCTTCGGCCATTATGGCTACGGTGCTACTTCGATTGAACGGATCGCAGGCGAGGCGGGCGTCGCGGTGCCGACGGTCTACGCGATGTATCGATCCAAGCGAGCCATGCTGTTTGCGTTGCTCGACCAGGCGGATGCGCAGGCCGACGTCGCCGGTCTGCTGAGGGACCTGCACGCTACTGCGGGAGACCCACGCACGCAACTGCGCCGGCTGGTTTCCTTTACGTGCCGCTTCTACGGGCAGGCGGGAGACATTGTCGAGATCGCACGAGGCGCCGGCTGTACGAACGAAGACCTTCTGGCCTTGTGGCAGGAAGGAGAGGAGCGGCGACTCCGCGGCCAAAGGCCTCTGACAGACGCGTGGGACCGCGCTGGAGTACTTCGCAAGAGCCACACCGCGAAGGAGGCGCTGGATATCCTGTGGGCCATGACGGGAGCAGACCACTATCGGCTTTTTGTTGTGGACCGCAAGTGGTCCGCCGCCCGCTATGAGGCCTGGCTCGAAAATACTCTCGAGCGGCTTCTGTTGCGGTGAAGTTTCGCGACGCTCGCTGGTGCGCAGAATTGTTCGGAAGGTATTGAGAAACGGGCTTCACCTCCGCTATCCCGTCGGGTCAACGAGCGCACAATCGCCGATGCACTCATCGAGCCAAGGGTGGCGGAATTTTGAGTCCCGGTCGAGTCACCGCCAATCCGGAAGTTACTCCCTCACCACCAGACCAACAAGACAAATCAGCCTTTGCCGAAATGTAGATGACTGCTCTAATCGCGCGGGTCGGGCTCGAGCCGCGCGACAATCATCCGAACGCTATGCATCTCAATCCATCATCATCCCATTTCCAGCCCAGTAATAATCCTCACTCAGGTAGTGCAGTATTCATGTCTCTGTAAAAGAGGTAGTGCAGTTTCTCTAGCTATAGAGAGCAAGTGGCGCAGTTTCAGTCATAGAAGAAGACCATCAAAACAGTACTGAGACAGGAATCGCAGCTGACCACCGGGTCAGGCTGATAAAGCAGCGCAAATACTGAGCCCGAGGCCAATATAAGCCGGATCGGCGGTAGCGGATCCGGAAGGTGGCGTTTAGGGGAAAAGGACGTTCCCCCCCTGGTACAGCCGACATGGGCTCGATTGCGCGGGCCACAAACGTCGCCTGCATCTCGGTGACAGCGTCGTCGATCGAGACGCCGGAACCCTCGTTGAGGATTTCGACACCGAAGATCTTGGCTGCACACATCGCGCCGTATTCGTTGGCACCGGCAAGGGTGATGTCGAATGGCAGGATCTGATCCGACTACCAGGGGGTTGCCAGTTGCTTGCCCGAGGAGGGCGAGGTGACTGTCAACTGATCCAGTTGATCAATGGTTGCGCCAATCGATGGGCCATGGCTTTGGTGGAAGGGCCAATGAGTAGATGATCATCATGTAGTTCAAATTAATCTAAAACGCGGCCTGCTTTTCCTTGACAGGCCGTGCTTCTCAGGAGCAATACTCATATGGCCATGTAAACAGCAAGCAATCAACCTTCACTTCCTCCCGCCATCAGGTCTACGCCAGGCTTTTCGGCCGCTGTATCGAGAAAATCCGTGAGTCCAGGTGCCAGTCTCTCGAAGAGATGGCCTCTCTGGCTGGCATGGAATCGTCGGAATGGGCGGCCATCGAAGCCGGTCACGTACCTGGCGATGAGGCCCAACTCCAGTCCATGGCCGGCGCTCTCGAGTGCCATTATGACCAGATCGTTCGGCTGGCCTTCGTCTGCAAGGGAGCCTGGGGCTTGTAAACTGTCCTGCCGCCGCCCCCGGACCTCCGGGGGTACTGGCGGCGAGCACTCATAACTTTATAAGCTCATCTCTGAAGAGAGGAGGTGGGTGAGATTAAGAGAGAGCCAGAAGGAACAAAACGTATGAATCTGAACGTAGATATCGACCTTCACAACGCTTTTAAGGCTGCAACAGCAGCCAAGGGCCTTGAAATGACAGCAGTGCTGGTCCAATTTATCGAGAACTATGTCAGCAAACAGGCAGCTCCGAAGAAGAAGAGCAGGCGCGCATGAAGCGCGCCGCTATCTATATGAGGGTGTCCACCGTCGATCAGCATCCGGAGACGCAACTACTCGATCTCCGGCAGATGGCTGCTCAGCGTGGCTATGAGATTGTGCAGGAATTTACCGATCGGATCTCCGGCACAAAGGCCAAGCGACCGGGACTCGATGAGATGATGCGCGGTGCTCGCCGCAGCCAGTTCGATGTTGTCCTGGTCTGGGCGTGCGACCGCATCGCACGCTCAACCCGCCACTTCCTCGATGTGCTGGATGATCTCAACCGACTGAACATAGAGTTCATCAGCTTCAGAGAACAGATCGACACCGGCGGACCGTTGGGTCGGGCTATCGTGGTTATCATCGGAGCGATCGCTGAACTCGAACGCAGCCTGATCGTCGAGCGAGTCCGTGCCGGCATGCGGCGAGCCAAGCTCGAAGGCCGATCCATCGGACGTCGTCCGCTGGAGCTGGATCGACAAGGGATCCAGCGAGACCGGAAGCAGGGCCAGAGCCTGCGCAAGATCGCCAAGGCACATCTGATCTCGCCGGCCACCGTACAACGAGTGTTGCGGGAATCGACGCTGGGAAAATCCGCATGATCGAAGAGACCCCGAGCTATCTACCTATATGGATGTTGATGGCTGTCAGCCTCGGCTTCATGATCGGATGGGCATGCGGCGACGAGTATCGCCGCCGCATCCATGCAGAAGAGCGAGTCGACGAACTCAGCGAGGAGTTGGACGAGCTCAAGCAGCAGATCAAACTACGCTCCAACACTCCTTCTTCAGCTGTGTCAAAAGGGTCTCCGGAACACCCCGCCTAAACTGCCCGAAATCAATGCGAATTATCGCCAATCCAGCTGTGCCAAAACCTATGCCTTGAAAAACAACGCCTATAGAAGACGCATCCTTGAGGATGTGCAAACTATGGTTTATGCCTCAGAGCGGAAGAACCTAATTAAATGCTGTGTTCAGTGAGGGGAAGTCAGGACTTTTTGCGCATTAGTTAGGTGAAGTTTCCAGGTGCAGGCCTCGGAACCTATCTGGAAACGAAACACAACTGAACGGAGGAGATATTTATGACAGGCCACTTGCTAAAGTCACGCGCTTCCGCTGGAGCGATCTTCGTACTCCTTTCTCTGATTTCAAGTAACCTCATTCGTTTGACCCCTATCGCGTCCGCTAAGGAAGGACCTTCACATTGCGTTTCTGTAGGCGGGGCACTGATGACGAATATCGGCGCGATCGCAGGCGTAACCAACTTGGGCCCCGCCTCTGGCGATTTGGCCGGCTCACTGGCAGCCACAATCCTGGGACAAAACAGCAACGGCACCTTCAACGTCCAGCACTATTGGGTCACCTCAGCGGGTGAAACGATAACATTGCAAAAGGCCGTGCTAACACCTACTTACCCGACGAACGACCCGGGCATTGTTGCTGTGCCGTGGGGAAACTACCGTTCAAACATAACTGGTGGAACCGGCAAATTCGAACGAGCGACGGGATATCTGGACTATTTTGGGATGGCGGATTTTCATCAGAACACATTGGTACTGCGTTACCGAGGCAAAGTCTGTTATGCGCACTAGGGCAGAAAATCAAACGTTTCAAGGCTTCGAAGCTTGACCCGAGTGACCCGGTTTCGTTGTCCTTGAGTGCGCTTCTTTCTGAGTCACATCGAAAGTGGAGTTTTATTGTGAGCACACCTGAGCCCACCAAATGTCGTTCCATCACACATCAGTATTGTCAAAGATAGCGGTGGAATCCCGGGCGCTTCGGACTTCAGTCCGAGACAAAACGGACTAGCCGTTACCCGAACGCATTCATCCATGTTGATCCAAGGGCCTCATCCGTACATTTCATCGAATCATCGAAAGCCTTCCGCCAGAACCAACTCGCTGTTCGACGGAATTGTCTGCTCGTACAAGATCCATCTACGGTCTGGGGAGACGCTCAATCCGAAGTAGCCTTCCCCTACAGGTGCTATGACCTCGGTTTTGCCGGTGAAGAAGTTAAGATATTCGATCGCAAAGTGGTGACTTGTCCCGCTCATGAAGTAGACGCCATCATCCATCACAACGAAGTTCCAATACGTGATGGACGGCAAAACCTCGGTCTCTTCTCCGCCGCTTACTGGCATCTTCCGAAGGCTGGAGTCGGCCCCTTCGCCTGAAAAGTAGAGCCACTTTCCATCGGTCGATTCGGACGCAAGCAGACCACCCCCATGAGTTACCTGGACAACTTGCCCACCGCCGGAAGGCACCTTCCAGATTTGAGCGGTGCCGCTCTCTTTCGAGGAGAAGTAGATCCATTTACCGTAGCGGGACCACCGCGGGAACATCGCCCCAGCGCTCATAGAAGTAATTCGCCTCGTCGGTCCCCCTTCTGCCGGGATTGCATAAAATTTGGGGGTTACCCTGCGCATTGGAGTAGAACGCAACTTGCTTCCCGTCGGGAGAGCAAGAGGGTACGCCCGAAGCAGAGGAGCCCATTGTAGTGAGTTGCGCGCAACCCTGACCCTCACTTTCGCAAACCCAGATTTCGAGGTTACCTCCCCGCTTGGACTCAAACGCTACCTTCTTTCCGTCGGGGGAATATTGCTGGGCAAACTCCTCTTTGGTGGATGCAAACATCCTTATAGGGGGCTCGGCCTTTGCGTTTCCGTCTGGAATTCGCATGCGCCAGATACTCTGTCCCCCGGGGTTCCTCAGGGAGTACGCCAAACGCGGGGAGGTGAGAGCTGTAGTGATGAAGTTGAGTCCGGCGCCAGTCTCGACTGCCATGACTGCCTGACCGCGAACGGGGTTCATGTCTTCTAATGAGAGTGGCTGGGTCCAGAGCCCGAGATCGTGGAAAAAGACCAGCTTCCGGCTATCCGCCGTCCAAGCCACGCATGACCAGTTAAAGACTTCATTCGGAGCCGCGATCCAGGGCGCGACAGAGACCGCTTCACGGGGTTCGCCGCGAGCCTTGCCATCGATGTCCATTCCGAGCAGATAAATGGTCCCCCGCCAGTTGCCCTGTGCATGCGCACGCCGGAAGGCAAGGGTTTTGCCGTCCGGAGATACCGCCGGGCAAT
>CAWCOV010000019.1:0-776152 GCA_963797255.1 uncultured Acidobacteriaceae bacterium | reverse complement strand
TTGTTACACCTTGGTAGTTTGAGTCGGCTTGCGGTCGATACGGGCTCGGCGCAGAACAAAGGATGGCGGTGGCGGTCTTTTCTAGCGATGCAGCGCTATGCCGTTCGCATGCTTCAAATTTTTCTCCCGCTCTTGAATGTGATCTTGTTAATTGTCGTCTTCTCGAGCATTCCTGCTCTGTATATCGCCAATGCTGCCGGAAACATGATCCCGATTGTCTTATGCGGCGTCGCCGGTTTTGTTGTCAGCTTCTTTCTCTTAGCGCGGCGAGACCGCCCGGTAACATTTCATCCCTGGACCTGGGCTGTTGTCGCGTTCGCGCCGGGTGTGATCGGTGTCGCCATTGGCTTCGGCGCGAGCTGTCTCTTGAAGAGCCCTACGGTAGCAGGCGCCATCGCCAGTTGGATCATCCTGGGCGTGCCTTTGCTGTATTACGTCTTGAGTCGGTACGAAGACGTTCGACACGGAATCCAAATTACGGGATGGATCGCCTACGGAGTCTTCTTCGTGGCATTTCTCGTTGGTCTTAGCTTTGCGGGTATGTCAGTTCTGCAGGCTACTTTCTGGGTCTTGGAGCTTGTCGTTGCGGCGTTACGACTCTCGTGGCTTCTACTTATTCTCTTCGCGACCTCTGCTCTTGTTCTCGGTAGCTTCCTCTGGCGCTCGCAGAAAGACTTAGGCGAGAAAGCGCGTCTTCGTGCCTCGCTCCGAACCAGTCGTTTAGCCCTTGCTTTGCCTACTGTTCTTTTCATGCTGATCACCTCGTTGATCATGGCAGGCATGTTTAAGATTGCAGACAAATTGCAGAAACCGTTCTTTACTGAATCGATTATTGATGGTCCCCAAAAGGGTCTTGCATGGCTTGCGACATTCCACTTGATCCCTAACCCGAAGGCGGTCCATCTAGCGTTTCCTGGAGATTACCTCAGAAGCCTCTTGGTCATGAGTGTGGGGTATCAGTTTCCGATTACTCTGGCCCTCTTTGCGGCGGGGATCTTTCTGCTTATCTGGTGGGCTTTGCCGGCAGCACTGACGGAGCGATTTCCGCTTCGCTCTGATCAGGTGTCACCTCGTAGTTCAACCAATGCTAAGTCCGTTCGATTGGGCACCTGGCTCTCACGGGGACTGGATGCGACCTCCGCCGTAACCTTCCTGCTTTG
Source organism: uncultured Acidobacteriaceae bacterium (assembly GCA_963797255.1). Lineage (GTDB taxonomy): Bacteria > Acidobacteriota > Terriglobia > Terriglobales > Acidobacteriaceae > JANXZS01. Next base: position 774,992 of record CAWCOV010000019.1, on the reverse strand, counting down.
GTGCTCTGTGTTTCTTGCTCCGTTGGTCTTCTTCTTTCTCCCGGATCACCGTGTTCCCGAGGTCTTGCGGCGTTTGACCATTGAGATTGTCCGCTACCCGTTGCTCGCGTCCTCCGGCATCGTCTTGGGCATCCTGCTCAAGTACGGAAGCCCTGTCCTTGGGGTTGTTCTTGATGTCGACACTTATCTGAGGACCTCCCCAAAACCTGCCACGCCGCGGGCCAAGATTGCAGAGCGTTATGTCTCAACACTTCGACATATCGCTCAATATCGTGACCCGGAGGGCAAGAGGTACGATGAGTTGCTTATCGTGGCCCACAGTCTGGGAATGCTGATTACTGCAGATCTCCTGCGTTTTCTGCGTACGGAAAAAGATCCTGGGTTGGCTTCCCTTGGCTTCGCAGGCGAACGAGGCGTCATGCCCATCCAACTTCTCACGATGGGAAGTCCCCTCCGTCAATTGTTGAACCGGTTTTTTCCTTACTTGTACGATTGGGTTCGCGAGTTTCCCGACAATGGGCTAGCCCCCCTCCCGGCGCCGACTTGCACTCCACCCGCGTTTACGGACGCGCCGCCTGTACCTTCAGAATTAGGGGTGCAGCGCTGGCTCAATGTGTATCGTAGCGGTGACTATGTCGGACGCTCGCTCTGGTTAAACGAGTGGTACTATCGCACTGATCCTAACCAGGGCGACGGTCGCTATCCACAGCAAATCTATATGGCGAAGGATCAATTCCGCGTCGAGATGTGCATTGGGGCCGGAGCGCATACGCACTATTGGGATGACACGGCGCCTGATGTCGCTGAGCTTCTCAACGCGATGATTTAAATGCTTTCTTGTATCGGAACGAGCGAAAGTACCCTTATCCTTTGTCTGACTGGGAGACGCCATTTCAGACGATCTTTTATCGGGATCGGCACGTCTGCTCTGACTCGACACCGCTGCGCTTCGGTACGCAGATCCCCTCTTGACGATAGGTGGAGTGTGTCATGAGGTGCCCACTTCTTTTTTTAGTGGGCACCTCATGAGTGTGTCTAAGCAGCTTGAGAGGAGTGGGTTTTGAGTGAGGTGACGAGGTTCCACGGCAGGAGGTCGTCGATTCGGCTGACGGGATGGTCAGCGATCTGGGCGAGCACAGTGCGAAGGTAGAGCTCCGGGTCAAGCCCGTTGAGCTTGGCCGAACCGATGAGGCTGTAGATGGCAGCGGCGCGCTCGCCTCCGGCATCGGATCCGACAAACAAGAAGTTCTTTCTTCCAAGAGCAACAGCACGGAGTGCCCGCTCGGCGGCGCTGTTATCGATGTCCAGGCGTCCATCGTTGATGTAGCGCGTGAGAGCACGCCAGCGTGAGAGTGCGTATCGAATCGCAGCCGCGGTCTCGCTCTTGGCTGATAAGGAGCGGAGTGCCTTCTCCATCCAGATGCGCAAGTTATCCAGCAGAGGCCGGGCTCTTGCCTGTCGGATGGTCAATCGCAGATCGGCAGGCTTGCCGCGTATCTCATCTTCGATGGCGTAGAGAGCCCCGATCCTCGCCAGTGCCTCCGTCGTTGTCGTTGAAGCATGAATGACGTGGATCTCGTGAAACTTGCGTCGAGCATGTGCCCAGCAGGCGACCTCATAGATGGCGCCACCGCCGTACAGATGGTGAAACCCTACCATAGGCGTCCGCCTGCAGGCCGCCCTTAAAGTTCTTCAGATGTTGCCGTGGATGTTCGCCCTTGCGATCTTCTGAGTATGCGAACCAGACGGCCGCGGCACTATCATCACCAGCGGGCCTGTCGTCGCGCACATAAGTCCAGAGCCGACCCGTTTTTGTCTTGCCGCTGCCGGGCGCAAGTACCGGCATCGGTGTGTCGTCGGCGTGAAGCTTGTCGCCTGCCAGCACATGCTTCTGAATCGCGCCTACCAGTGGAGACAGCAACTCACTGGCTGCGCCTACCCAGCCCGCTAAGGTCGAGCGCTCGATCTCAACACCCTGGCGGGCGTAGATCTCTGACTGACGATAGAGAGGCAAGTGATCCGCAAACTTAGAAACCAGCACATGGGCCAGAAGGCCGGGCCCTGCCAAGCCACGTTCGATCGGACGGGATGGCGCAGGCGCTTCCACGACGCGGTCGCAACCACCGCAGGCGAACTTCGGCCGCACGTGGCGAATGACCTTGAAGCTATCTGGGATGTACTCCAGTTGCTCGGAGACGTCTTCGCCGAACTGGCGTAGATGACCGCCGCAATCCGGACAGCACTCGCCGTGCGGAAGATGTGTGACAACCTCACGAGGAAGATGTTCGGGAAGCGGCTTGCGCCGCGAGCGTGTCTTCGGTTCCTCAACCGGAGTAACCCGCTCAACAGCTGCTTCCATCTCGGCTTGTGAGCACTCCAGCTCTTCCACATGCAGTTCGAGCTGTTCAAGCTGAAGAACAATCTTCTCGCTCTTGACGCCGAACATCATGTGCCGCAACTTCTCGATGACCAGCTTCAGATGTTCGATCTGCTCGCTGCTTGAAAGCAGTTGTTGACTCTGTTCGGAGAGTGTCTTGCAATGTGACTCAAGCTCAATCTGGAGCGATCGCAGCTCGTCCTCATGAGAAGTAGTGAGGGATCGAAGTTCCTCCTGATGCGCGACGATCAGTGCCTTCAGAGCTTCTCGATCGAGCATGTCGAGATCCGGCAACTGAGCGCGATCCATGAACGCAGTATGCCATCACCCGTGATCAGAATGCATCCGCAAAAACCGCATGGATAAAGAGGAATCACGCTTGTCAATCACACTGCAAGCTCAGGCGTCCAGGTCCTCTTCGGCCTGCGCCAATCGATGCCTTCGAGCAGCATCGACAACTGCGCTCGCGTCAGACAAACGGTTCCTTCCGTAGCCTGCGGCCAGATAAATCGGCCTCGCTCGAGGCGCTTGGAAAAGAGACAAAGACCGTCGCCGTCCCACCACAAAAGCTTGACGATGTCACCTCGGCGTCCACGAAAAACAAACACGTGTCCAGAAAATGGCTGCTGTTCAAGTACAGTCTGCACTTGTGCACTTAGCCCGTCGAAACCACGGCGCATATCGGTCACGCCGGCGGCGATCCAGATCCTCGTTCCAGTGCGCAGTTCGATCACCTGCGCAAGCTCTCAAAAATCAAACGCAACAGCACCGGATCAGCGCCGCTCTCCACGCTGATCACCGCCCTGCCAGGAAGCTCTATGTGAATCGCGCCAACTACTGGCGGAGGCGCCTGCGCATCAGCCTCTCGTAGCTCCCTGGTCATCTCATGTGAAGCAGACAGACTGACAGGAAGCATCGCCGTCGACGCCGAAGATGGCTCGTTCAGCTCGCCTCTCTTCAACGCACGACGCCACTTGAATACTTGGTTCGCGTTCGACAGCGGCCAGAATCCTCTGACTAGCATCCAATACGCCCATCATAGCCATCATCAGGAGGCCAGGGCTATTGCTGTAAGAGCAGCCAACCGGCGACTTCTGGAGCATGGAACACAATGCACTTGAAGGCGTGGCAATTGTGCCACTGGCTCACGATGCCAAGGAACAGACCTGTGGCAACATTCCGGCTTTCGCAATCCGCTTGGCGACAAACCATGAGAATGCCAACCCTTGCCGATCTTATGGGGTTCTCATCGTCAATCTATGCGCTCGTGGTACAACTGCGAGCGAGCGGCTCGGGATGAAACTTCTCGCGAGACCGCCGCGACTCGACCGCCGCATGATTGCTCTAGGAGAGGTCGAGGACCTTCAGCCTCGCGTCGGTGTTGCCCGCTGCAGCGGCCTTCCGGAACCACGACTCCGCCTCTTTCGGGTCGCGCGCCTCCAACAGCAGCCCGTAGTTGTACATACCGCGAGGGTCATTGGCCTTGGCAGCCCTGCGGAGCCACAACGCAGCCTCTTCCGGGTTGCGATCCTTTTGGAGCAGCCCAAGATTGGTCATCGCGTACTCGACGCCTCCTGTGGCAGCCTTCCGCAACCACTCTACCGCCTCGTCAGGCGCGCGCGTTTGAAGCATCTCTCCCAGCTGCGCCATTCCGCTCCGATCGCCCGCGTCAGCCGACTTGCGGAGCCACTTCTCGGCTTCCTCCGGGTCGCTTTCCTTGAGAAACATCCCAAGGTCGAACATCGCATCAACACTGCCGATCGTCGCGGCTTTCTTGAACCATTCCACGGCCTCTTTAGGGTTGCGCTCTTTGATCAGCAACGCGACATTGATCATTGCCTGAACGTTTCCTGCTTCGGCGTCCCTAAGCCACAGCTGCTCTGCATGCGCCCATCGCTCAGCCTCGGTCATTCCGTTCGAGTCGTCGCCCCCTGCGGGCTCTCGGTGCGCTGAGTCACCGCCCCCGCCAGTGAGTCGGACGCTCTCTCCGGACTTCATTGCCAGCCGCGGCGACAGAACCCTCCGCACATCGTTTTTCAACAACTCCTTCAAGTCCATTGGCCGCGCATACGAACTGATGAACCGCGGAACTGCTCTCAGACGCTCCAGATAGGCGTCGACCCGCGCAAGCTGCGTTTGCTTTCCCGCCAGGTCTGAATCCCGAGCGCTCCACCGCGGGTCTTCGCTGCGTCGGTACAGAAGCACGTCCGGGCCGTCGTCAATACTGAAGGCATTCTCGATCTCGTATTCAGTTCCAGACAAATACTCTCCGCCATCAGCCTTCTTGTATTTTCCAGGCGGGAGTGGGGAACCCATGCGGGCCCAGAAGATCCCGACCACGACGTCACATTCCGAAGGTTTCGGCAAACCGCGCTCAACCGCCCCCTGAGGGTCAAGCTGGGCCACGAGTGGCGTGCGCCCTTGTGGGTCATCCCAGCTGATTACTTCAAGTTTCGCACTCTCGAAGCCGGGCTCGCGTGCCAGTTCCGCAATAGCTTCTCGGGCAAGTTGCCGCTCTTCAGCGACGTCGCCAGGTGAGGATAAAAAGATCCGAAGACGAGCGACTGGCTCGGCACGACGCGGATTCATGATGCGAGGTATCATATCGCACGCTCGTATCTCGCGCGATTCGCGTAGCAAGCCGTCATCGACCCGCGCCAGGAGAGACATCCAGAATTTACGCGACAATCAAGCAAACTCACGCGAGTGAATCGGAAGGTCCAGCCCGTCCTAATCACAATGGCCACATATCCCCTACACTTGGAAGACGGCACAAACTTGGTGCAAGCAATAGCACGTTCGAGCATTCTCACTATGGCATAGGTATTGGGCGGAGGAGTGGTCGTCATCCGGTGTCCAAAGTGCAAAGCGAAGATTCCATAAAAGACTGCATACGCCACGTCATAGTCGCCGAGCCTTGACTTCTCTTGTCCACCAGCGGGTTTGCGATAACTTGCAAACACCTTGGTATCTTCAGGGTTTTCACAGTTCTACAGAGACCGATTTACGGAGCAAAATGAAATTCTCCACCCGCATTCGTCCACCCGTGATTGCCCCGTCTTACACGTATTTCGGCGTATTTAGGCAGCTCACGAAGTCGTCGAAGTAGTTGTAAACACAACTTATTAACGCCCTGAAAAGGCCGGCGTCGGCGGTTCGATCCCGTCTCTGGCCACCACACCAAATTACTCTCGTCTTAATCCGGGATCAATTTCCCGTTTCCGTTGACATATGCCAATGGCAATCCGTCTGTCCTGGCCTAAGTACAAGTGCTGATATGTACTTAGCCAACTCGCTTTGAGCCACAATGTCGGCTCGTTGAGCCGGATGTTGGTACGTTCCGATCGATCTTTGCGACTCCGAATAAATCAAGTAATTTGATCGCGTATCATTTGGAATCTGTGCCCGGCGAAGATCCGAGGTGTCGCGGGCGCAAGATCGCGGCGAACAGGTTCGCCCCCAGAGACTAATGATTCATGGCGCAATTGAATTCGTCTACGAAGATATACGACGTCTGCATTATCGGATCCGGCGCGGGAGGCGGAACCGCGGCGAAAGTTCTGTGCGAGGGCGGAGTGGAAGTAGTGATGTTAGAGGCGGGCCCTCCCGTTTATCCCGAGAAGGATTTTAAAGAGCACGTCTGGCCATACGAATTAGCCCACCGCGGAGCAGGTGTGGGAGCCAGAGCACGCCTTCAGATCAACGACGAGTTCATGGCGCCCAATGGTTTCTGGGACATTGAAGGCGAACCGTACACCACCGCGCCGGGTTCAAACTTTCGCTGGTTCCGCTCACGAATTGAAGGAGGCCGAACCAATCACTGGGGGCGTATCGCCCTTCGCTTCGGCCCCACCGACTTCAAGGTCCGCTCCACCGATGGCGTTGGCGACGACTGGCCAATTACTTATGAAGAGCTCGCGCCTTACTATGACAAAGTCGAGATATTTGTAGGGGTATTCGGCTCCAAAGAAAATATCCCGAACGCTCCAGATGGAATTTTCCAGCCACCACCAAAGCCTCGTTGCACTGAGACCGTCGTGAAGAAGGCCTGCGACCGTTTAAACGTTACGTGTATTCCCTCTCGACTTGCCATTCTGACGAAGCCACTGAATGGGCGCGATGCCTGCCACTACTGCGCACAATGCGGCCGAGGGTGCATTACCGCCTCTAACTTCAGTTCCAGCCAAGTCATGATTCCCGTAGCGAAAGCAACTGGTCGCTTCACGCTGATCGCTAATGCGATGGCCCGTGAGCTCATACTCGGCAGCAACGGGAAGATCGAAGCGGTCTCTTACATCGACAAAGCAACGGGTCGCGAAGTCCGAATTCGCGCGAAAGCGTTTGTCGTGGCGGCCAGCGCGTGCGAAACTGCGCGGTTGCTTCTAAATTCACGTTCCTCGAGTTTTCCCAATGGTCTCGGCAATTCCTCAGGCGTCGTGGGACGGTATCTTACCGATTCAGTGGGTAGCGACTTAGCAGGGTATTTTCCTCAGTTGGAGGGAATGCCAGCACACAATCATGACGGCGTCGGTGCGATGCATCTATACATGCCATGGTGGAGGACTGGACAGAAAAACAATTTCCTGCGCGGCTATCATATCGAATTCGGCGGTGGGCGAAATATGCCCGGTGTAGGTGAATTCGATCGCGTCTGTGCGCAGCACGAGGGCTACGGTGTAGCCCTAAAAAAGAAATGTCGCAGTTCTTATGGGACGGTCATCGGATTTAGTGGACGGGGCGAGATGATCCCTAACGAGAAGAGCTATTGCGAACTCGATCCGAACGTGGTGGATCGATGGGGCATCCCTGTGCTTCGCTTTCATTGGCAGTGGAGTGAGAACGAATTAAACATGGCGAAAGATATGCGGGAGACCTTCCGCTCCATCATCGAAACTGCGGGAGGGACAGTGCTGAACCCATCGTTGTCCAAAATCGAAACCGTGGGAGACACAGTGCCGACCCCACCGGCCTCCAACAAGGGAGGCGACATTTCGGTGGGGGGCGAAATCATTCATGAATTAGGCACTGCGCGTATGGGGAATGACCCGAATACTTCCGCGCTTACTAAGAATTGTCAGGTGCACCATGTCAAAAATCTATTTGTAGCCGATGCTGCTCCTTTTGTTACCAATCCTGACAAGAACCCTACATTGACGATCATGGCTCTCTCATGGAAGACCTCGGAATACTTGCTCTCCCAATCCAAAAAAGGAGAGCTCTAGATCGCAACTTATGCCACGAGAGCACATCACAAGGCGCAATGTATTGAAGTCATTAAGCATCGGTGCCGCGGCCGGTTCGGTGCTACAAACCATTCCACTTCAGGCTGCCCAATATATCCACGGTCTTATCGAAACTGAAAAATCCACCGATAAGGCTGGTGGATACGTGCCCAAATTCTTCAAAGCTCAGCAGTACAAGACTCTGAGAAGTCTCTGCGAATCCATTCTGCCGGCCGATGCAGATTCCGGTGGGGCCGTTGAGGCTGGCGCGCCCGAATTCATCGACCTGATAACGAGCGAGAATAGTGACTACCAGTTGAGCCTAGGCGGAGGATTAATGTGGCTCGACTCAACGTGTGCCGACAAATATGGAAAGTGTTACCTCGACTGTGCCCCGGAACAACAGACAGAAATTCTCGATCGAATCTCGTACCGAAAGAATGCCGTGCAGGACCCCGGCCTGAGCCAGGGCATTGAGTTTTTCTCGATCTTGCGCAACCTGACGTCCGATGGCTTCTTCACCAGCAAGATTGGAATCCAATATCTTGGTTATGTCGGCAATACGTTTCTGATGGACTTCCCAGGATGTCCGCCGGTACCTGGCGTTTAGTTTATTGGCACGTTTGGCGTCCATCGACATGCCAGTGCTTTTTGATTTGAGAGAACAGAAAGGACTTCGCTGGATTCCGATGATCAAAGCGAATCGCACTTTGAAGCTCATGGCATTTGTTGCAATCGGGATACAACCGGCAGGCTTGATCGCCGGTGCCCAAACTGCTGCGAATGCAGATTCGGCAGGGGAATCGTATAAAAAGAACTGCTCCATGTGCCACGCGGCCGATGGCTCGGGAACCACCATAGGGAAACGCCTCCATACGCCTGATTTGCGCAGCAAAGAGGTCCAAGAGAAAACGTCGACAGTATTGGCGCAAAGTATTATTTCGGGGAAAAATAACATGCCCGCTTTCGGAACGAAGCTGGGAAGTGATGAGATTCAGAGTTTGGTCGAGTACATCCGGCAATTTCATGACGATACGGCCGACCATTCAAAATGAAGCGGTGACGAGATGCTGCATATCCTTGGTGGCGAGTGACGCTGTCGATCAGGATGTTCGGATCTGTTTCTCATAGATAGATTTGTTTTGAGGGCCCCTGACTCCAATCCATCGCAAGGAGACACCGCAATGGAGGCGGATGAGGCCGCGACAAACCCGAAGTCGCATGAGGAAGCAGCGAAAGGCGTTGCAGAAACCCTGACTGCCTCTTTCGAATCTCATTCCGTTCCCTGGCGCTCAGAAATAGGCGCTGTAATCGGCCCTTACCAACTGCTGGAATTAATTGGCGAAGGTGGGATGGGGGAAGTTTGGCTCGCCGAACAGAAGCAGCCTGTTCGACGCCGTGTGGCCATCAAGCTCATCAAGGCCGGCATGGATACGCGGGAGGTGATTGCACGTTTCGAATCGGAGCGGCAAGCACTTGCGTTGATGGATCACCCCGCGATCGCCAAGGTGTTTGACGCCGGCTCAACGGCTGAAGGCCGCCCCTATTTTGTAATGGAATATGTCGCTGGCCTGCCTATCACAGTTTATTGCGATCGGCACAAGCTGAATTCGCGCCAGCGACTCAGGCTTTTCATTTCGGTCTGCGAAGGAGTACAGCACGCTCATCAGAAAGCCATTATTCATCGTGATCTGAAGCCTTCGAACATCCTGGTTGCGGAAGTGGACGGCAAACCGGTTCCCCGCATCATCGATTTTGGAGTAGCCAAGGCGACCTCTCAGCGTCTGAATGCCGGCACGCTTTACACGCAAATCGGAACGCTTATCGGCACCCTCGGCTATATCAGCCCCGAGCAGGCAGACCCGGGCAGCGAAGACATTGACACGCGAACTGACGTGTATTCGCTCGGTGTTGTGCTCTATGAGCTACTCAGCGGAACGTTGCCGTTCGATTTTAAAAAGCTGGCATACGATGAGGTTCTGCGTCGCCTCCGCGAGGAAGATGCCCCGAGTCCGAGCACCCAGTTGCGGGCGCGAGGAAAAGATTCGGCTCTGACCGCCAAAAATCGTGGGTCGGACGTTCCAACGCTCGTTGGTCAGCTAAAGGGGGATCTTGACGCCATCACGCTTCGTGCTTTAGAGAAGGCCCGTGCGCGCCGCTACTCCACGCCGACGGAGCTGGCCTCCGACATCTGCAGATACCTGCGCAACGAGCCAGTCGAGGCGCATGCACCCAGCGCCCTCTACCGTGCAAGCAAGCTCATCCGGCGCCATAGGCTCGGCGTATCACTGGTGACCTTGCTAGTACTGCTCGGGATAGTCTTCGCATTCGCCCAGACGATTGAACTCCGTCGCATCCGACGAGAGCGTGACCGGGCAGATCGCATTACTGACTTCTTGACGAATATGTTCAAGGTCTCTGCTCCCAGTGAAGCGCGGGGCAACACCGTTACAGCACGCGAAATCCTTGACAGGTCATCGACTGAGATCGAGGAAGAATTGGGCAAGGATCTCGATGCCCGGACGCAGCTGATGTTGGTGATGGCTAAGACATACGAAAACCTCGGCCTCTTTTCGAGATCACACGCTTTGCTGGAGCGTGTTCTGGAAGATCGTCGCAAAACGTTGGGTGCCGATAACCCGAAAACATTAGAAGCGATGGCACAAATGGGCTGGGTTCTGTATCGCGAAGGACGCGAGGCGGAGGCCGAGCGACTGATCCGAACCACGATCGACGCTCAGAGTCGCGTCCTTGGCGCAGACGATCCCGCAACGCTTGAGTCCAAGGATCATCTTGCCCGAATTCTTCTTGTGCAGGCCCACTACGCGGAGGTGGAGAAACTGGAACGCGAATTGATCGCGATCAGTAGCCGTAAACAGGGCGATGAAAATCCACAAAAGCTTAGATTTTTAGACACCCTTGCCCAGGCTCTCTCGCGCCAGAGCCGCTTTGCGGAAGCGGAGGCGGAGTATCGACAACTGCTTGATCAGCAACGAAGCATCCTTGGCGTAGATAATCCCGATACTTTGGAGACGATGCACAACCTTGCGAACATGTATTTGGCTCAGGGCAATTACGGCGAAGCCGAGAAGTTATTTCGAGAGACACTGCAGATAGAGCAGCGTGTGCTGGGGCCTGAGCATCCAGATACGGCAAACGCAATGACGACGCTTGCAAACACGATCAGGTTCGATGACCTCCGCAGTTCGGAGGCCGAGAAACTGTATCGAAAATCGCTGGAGATTGAGCTGCGTGTTTTAGGACCGGACCACCCTTACACGACACGGACACAAGAAGGCCTGGCCAACGTTCTGTCCGCGGAGAATCGATATGCCGAGGCAGAGACACTCCTGCGGCAAATACTGATCGTGCGTCAACGGCTTCTCGGCAACGAACATACCGACACTCTTTTGTCCCAGTACAACCTGGCGGTCGTACTCAAGCATGAAAAGCAGTATGGGGAAGCTGAAAAACTGACTCGAGAAACTCTAAGAGCGCAGTTGCGTACCCTGGACGCAAACGATCCCGACACAATGGCGTCCAAGTCGGTTCTTGCTGACATACTGAATCAGGAAAATAAGCCCCAGGAGGCGGAAGAACTCGCGAGACACGCATTCGAGGATCAGTTCCGAGTTCTTGGTCCACAGCATCGCGACACCCTTGAAAGTCTTTGGCTTCTCGGGACGGCCTTGGTTGAAATGGGGCGATACGAGGACGCGAAGAAGTTGTACCTGGACACTATTCAAAAGATAAGGGCAGATAACAAAGATGAGGCTCGTGAGGCTGCGCTCCGGCTTTGGTATAACCTCGCATGCCACGCCGCAATTGCTGAGCGACGCGACGAAGCCTTTGAGTATCTTGACCAGGCCGTTGAAGCCGGTTACACAGATGCGAAGCACATGCGCACTGACGAGGATTTGAAGTCGCTACGAAATGAAGCCCGCTTCGACAAACTCGTAGCCAAGGCAAAGGCCGCCGGTCCGCAGCCTGCAGTCGCATCGAAGTAGCGGTCGGCAGATTGACTCCGGGCATTTCCTTCATCCGCCGGGCCGCCCTTTTTTCCCGAGCAATCTATTCTCTTGGTTTGAATTTCTCTCGTCCGGCCGGTTTCGCCTGGCCAGACCTCGACTGAGTTCGGAAACGCGCTGGAGGGCTTTCGAACTCACGCTTGAAAGCCCGGTTGAAAGCAGCTTCGGACTCGTAGCCAACTTCGGCTGCGATCTGTGCTACTGAATAACTGGTCGAAGCCAACATCTGCGCTCCCAATTGAAGTCTCCAGCGCGTGAGATACGCCATCGGTGGTTCGTTAAGATAATGGCGGAATCGCTCTGCCAGCACCGAGCGTGACAGTCCAGCCTCTTTTGCCAGGGAAGCAATGGTCCACGGATGCGCGGGATTCCGGTGCATTGACGCCAGCGTCTTTCCAACCTCTGCGTCTCGCGCGCCAGCTAGCCAGCCCGTTTGCTGAGCTGGAAGATGTGTGATGTAGGCCCGCAGAGTTTCAACGAATAAAACCTCCGACAGTTTGGCCAATACGGCTTCTCCGCCGGCGCGAGAAACGTCGGCCTCGTTTACTGAGAAGCGGATCGAGTTCTCCAACCATCTGCCCGAGGCATCGTTACGAATGCTAACCTTGAACACCGGCGGCAGGCCGCTGAGAAAAACATGGCTTAATCGTGGCTCGCAAGCCATGAAGCCGCAGACGAATTTCGTAACTTCCCCTCCGCCACCCGACCGGGACAACTTCAGCCCCTGAGAAAAGATTCGAGCCAGTTCCTTCACCATGTCCACGGGCTTAGTGGGAGGGCCATTCTCGAGGATGTGCGCGTCGCCATGCGGAAAGACCACGATGTCGCCGGCGTCGAGAATGATGCGCTCGCCATCGACGAGCCGGGCAGAGGCACGCCCTTCGGTCAATAAGTGATAAATGATCACATGCCCCGCGGCTGGTGCGACATAAGGCGCGACCGCGTGGGAGGGTGGCGAACAAAAACTCCACGGGGAGGAAAATTCTCCGTTGTAGAACATGGCCCCTTGAAGCTTGACCACCTTCAACACTTCGGAAAGCACATCCATACGTCCTCCCGAGGACTCTTGGCAAACCTCTCCGGACTCCCGAGCAAATCATCATACGGCAACCCTACGGTGAGCAAGAAAGCCGGACGCTCGGGTAAGTATGGGCCGCATTCGTGACGCATAGTAAACCGTGTTGAAGCATTCGCAGATGCGTTAAGTGCTTCAGGTTAATTCAAGGCAGAAGGAGAGACAAATGCCAACAACAAACGATGTAGTCGATCAACATCTGAAGTCCTTTGGCAATCACGACCTTGATGGTGTACTCGCAGACTACTCGCCAGATGCGGTGTTGTTTATACCAGGCAGCCCGCTAAAAGGACCTGACGCGATCAAACCATTTTTTCAGGATCTCATCTCGGAATTTGAAAAGCCTGGTGCTTCGTTTGCGATGCGGCAGCAATGGTTTGAAGGTGATTACGCCTACATCTTGTGGACCGCAGAAACAGCAGACAATTCGTACGAAGCCGCCACCGACACCTTCGTTGTAAAGAACGGGAAGATCGTGGCGCAATCCTTTGCGGCCAAGATTACCCCGAAGCACTGACCGGCCGCTGCACTGCATAGATGCCCAAATAACGGCGAACAAAAGAAGGAGGAAGCATGAGCACCACTACAACCACACCGGAAATCGATGGCCTGAAGGCTCGACTAAAAGAAACTTGGATGGCCGGAGACTACGACCGTTTCTCGCGCTACATGGAGCAGGGCGCGCGGATCTTCTACGAACAACTCGATATACCTGCCGGATGCCAACTGCTTGATGTGGCTTGCGGCTCGGGCCAAGTCGCACTGTGGGCTGCACGCGACGGAGTGAACGTCACCGGCGTTGACATCGCACCGAACCTGGTGCAGCGCGCACAGGCTCGCGCCAAGGCGGAAGGTCTCAATGCGCATTTCATGGAAGGCGACGCAGAAGCACTTCCATTTGAGGATGCAAGCTTCGACGTCGTGGTTAGCCTGGTTGGCGCGATGTTTGCCCCGCGGCCGGAACTGGTAGCCCGCGAACTGCTGCGAGTGTGCAGTCCCGGAGGTACGATCGCCATGGGCAATTGGACGCGCGAGGGGTTCATTGGACAAATGTTCAAGACCTTCGCCAAGTTCATCGCCCCTTCCGGCATGCCCGCGCCGGTGTTGTGGGGGGATGAGGCTGTGGTCCGCGAAAGGCTGGGCTACGGAGTATCCGATCTTACGATGACGCGTAAGCAATACAACTTCGCCTACCCTTTTTCACCGGGTGAAGTGGTTGAATTCTTTCGGAAATATTATGGGCCCACGAATCGCGCGTTCGCTTCACTGGATGAAACGGAGAGGAGTAAACTGAGCGGCGAACTGGAAGCATTGTGGTCCGCGCACAATCGCGGAGGGGATCAATTCACCGTGGTTTCATCGGAGTATCTGGAAGTGATCGCGGTGAGGGCCTGAGGTTCGGGATTTTCGAGAATCTGCACAATAAGGAGATTTCAACATGCCTTTCATGCATCCGGATCCAACTTTTTACCCTTCGCCGGGAATGGCAATGCAGGCCCCGGCAGAACGCCTCGCGTACGTCTCTCTGCTGAACGCTGGCAAGAATGGAAAACACGACGCCATGGGCGTCATTGATCTCGATCCAAATTCTTCCACGTATGGGAGGCTGGTCGGGCAAACGGATTTTCCACGCGGTGATAATGAGTTACACCATTTTGGCTGGAATGCCTGCAGTGCGTGTCTTTGTCCGCAGGCCCCTCATCCACACATGGAGCGTCGCTACTTGATCGTGCCAGGCATTTCGTCTTCGCGGATTTACATCCTCGACACTAAACCGGACCCCAGGCAGCCGACGATCGTGAAGGTGATCGAGCCCGAGGAATTCATCAAGAAAACGGGCTACACCTCGCCCCATACAATTCATTGCGGACCGGACGGCGTTTATGGGAGCGCGCTCGGATCGGCTAGCGGCGACGGCCCCGGTGGCATTTTCTTGATGGATGCAAACACCTTTGAGCTGAAAGGACCCTGGGAAGTGGACCGCGGTCCGCAGCAACTGGCATACGACTTCTGGTGGCACCTGGGACACGACACCATGATTACCTCCGAATGGGGCACGCCGAACATGGTGAAGGACGGCGTCAACCCCGAGTTGCTGCTTGCCGGAAAATACGGCCACAAGATTCATGTCTGGGATCTGGACAAACGCCGCCATCTGCAGGAAATCGACCTGGGTGCGGAGCAACAATGGGTGCTTGAGCTACGGCCTTCCCACGATCCAAACAAGACCTACGGTTTCGTCAGCGTGGGCGTTTCGCTCAAAGACCTTTCGGCATCGATCTGGATGTGGTACCGGGAGGAAGGCGGAAAGAACGGTAAATGGGCGGTTCGCAAGGTGATTGAAATCCCTGCCGAACCGTCTGATCCGGACAAGCTACCTCCATTGCTGAAGGGATTCAAAGCGGTGCCGCCATTGGTCACGGACATCAACCTGTCGCTCGACGACCGCTTTCTGTATGTTTCATGCTGGGGGACTGGCGAGTTTATCCAATACGACGTCAGCGACCCCGAGAACCCGAAGAAGACGGGAGCGGTCCATCTCGGCGGCATCGTGCGTCGTGCGGTCCACCCGAGCAAACCGAATCAAGCGCTCAACGGCGGCCCCCAGATGGTTGAGATCAGCCGCGATGGCAAGCGGGTCTATTTCACCAATTCGCTCTACTCACCGTGGGACGATCAGATCTATCCCGACGGGTTGAAGAGTTGGATGGTGAAGCTCGACGTGGACCCAAAGGGTGGAATGAAACTTGATGAAAAGTTTTTTGTAGAATTCGACGGGTTAAGAGCACACCAGGTCCGACTGGAGGCCGGCGACGCCTCATCTGATTCCTACTGCTACTCAGAGGCACAATGACGCACACAGAGATGGGCACAACGGCATTGTGGCTGATGCTGCTCCTCGGCGCATATCACGGGGTCAATCCCGGGATGGGTTGGCTCTTCGCCGTGGCTCTGGGGATGCAGGAGCAGAAAGGGAGTGCAGTCGCCAGGGCGCTAGTCCCAATCGCACTCGGCCATGCGTTGTCGATTGGCATCGTGGTTTTGATCGCGGCATTTCTCGGCATGGCTCTGCCGAGAGAGATGATTCGCTATCCCGTCGCAGCGTTACTCTTCGGACTTGGAATCTTCTCACTGGTACGACATCACCACCCGCGCTGGGTACGCATGCGGGTTGGCTTTCGCGGCCTGACGCTCTGGTCGTTTTTGATAGCAACGGCGCACGGCGCGGGTTTGATGGTGGTGCCAGTACTGCTTGGCAGCAGCAAAGTCGAAGCGGCGGATCATATGGCAGGTCACCATCATATGGCCGCGGCGGCCACTCCGATCGCGGCAATTTTCGCGACTGCAGTCCATACGATCGGCTATCTTGCGGTTACCGGGTTAATTGCGTGGGTGGTATATAGCAAACTGGGCCTCGCGGTTCTACGCAAAGCATGGGTGAATCTCGACGTGGTATGGGGTGCAGCGCTCGTGGTCACCAGCGTGGTCACTCTTATGATCTAACCGTTCGAGGCTAGAGGAAGTGCGAATTCAAAGACGATCGATGAAAGGAAAGTACAAGAATGGATACGACTGCAAAAAAGGCTCAGACGGCTAGTCGCGCTGAGTCACTGGCTGATCGAATCGAATTAGGCGCCGCTGGTTTGGCCGCCTTTGCTGAAGGACTCTCGGAAGCGGAGTGGCGTACACCTGTCTCCGAAGGTGGAAGGGAAGGCCGCTCGGTCGGCGTCATCGTGCATCATGTTGCCAGCGTCTATCCAATTGAGATTGATCTCGCACGAACGATTGCCAGCGGCAAGGCTGTCACGGAGGTCACATGGAGTGCTGTGGCCGAGATGAACGCCAAGCATTCCCAGGATCAGGCGGCCGTAACGAAAGCTGAAGCACTCGAATTGTTGCGTCGGAACAGTCTTCAGGCCGCCGCCGCGGTACGCGCATTCACGGATGAGGAATTGGACGGCGCGGCACCCTTTTCCCTGAGCTTCGGCGCGCCTGTTACCGCGCAATTCGTCATCGAGGATCACGCCTTACGGCACAGCTGGCACCACTTGGCGCGCATCCGTACGGCCCTGGGACGCTGACCGGCGTCCCTAACCAGTAGTGCTGCACAGATGTATACTGCCCGACCCTTTTGGACCCGCGGGCGGCGAGACGGTCCGTGGGCGGGTCCCTAGGAGGAATTATGAATCGCTACCTTATCGAAACGCCACACACGGAACAAAATTGTAGAGACTTGGTTGACGTGGTCAACGCGGCCGGATACCTCAGTCATTTCGACTGGGGCTGCATGAGCGGTGTGCACTGCGGATGGGCCACCATTGAGGCGGAGAACGAAACGCAAGCGCGGCTCGCAGTGCCGCCTCTGGTTCGTGGCCACGCACGCGTGATCAAAATACTCAAATTTACTCCGTCGATGATGGATTGGATTCATCAACAATGACTCCATCGAAGATAGCGTCTCGGCCATTGAAATTGATGGCAGTCCTGGCACACCCGGATGACGAATCTCTCGGCATCGGAGGAACGCTGGCGAAATACGCCGGTGAAGGGGTCGAGACCTATCTTGTGACAGCTACCCGAGGGGAACGTGGACGCTTCGGCGAAAATGGAGAAAAGCCGCCGCCTGACGTCGTGGGTCGAGTGCGCGAGGCCGAGCTACGCGAAGCAGCGAGCGTCTTAAACGTTCGTGAGGTCAGTTTTCTCGACTACAACGACGGCGATGTGGATCGGGTGGACGTCAGAGAAGCCGTGGCAAGGATTGCGGACCACATCCGTAGAGTAAAACCGCAAGTCATGATTACGTTCGGCCCGGAAGGCGGCTACGGCCATCCCGATCACATCGCCATCTCGCAACTGGCCACCGCCGCGATTGTAGTCGCCGCCGGGGAAGATGGGTCGAGCCAACCCCATCGCGTGTCGAAGCTCTATTACATCGAGTGGAGCAAGCAGAAATGGGAGGCTTATCGGACGGCGCTTCGGGATCTAACCTCGAACGTGGATGGTATCGAGAGAAAGTCGTCGCCCTGGCCCGATTGGGCTCTCACGACTGTCATAGACACCAGTCAGGTCTACGCCACTGTCTGGAAAGCCGTGTCGTGTCACAAAACACAGATGAGCATATATAAGAACCTTGAACATCTGCCCGATGAAAAACACAAAGCGATATGGGGAACCCAGGAGTTTTATCGCGCGTTCAGCCTCGTAAATGGCGGTCGCGCGCGCGAATCCGATCTCTTCGAAGGGTTGCGGTGAGAGGATTCGCACATAGCATCCGCCTCGTGGCGGGCTGCCGGGGGTATCGAACGCAATGAGCACCAAGCTCGATCCATTAAAAGACAGGACAGCGCCAATCGAAATGGCTCCGGACGCTTTTCGGGCGCTTGGCCATCAACTTGTCGATTCGCTGGCCGACTGGCTGGCAAATATGCCGCATGGGCTCGTGACCAAAGTCGAATCGGTGGGAGAAATCAGGCGCGCTCTCAAGAGCGAGCGCGGGCTCCCCGAAGCCGGCGAGGACGCGGCGCAAGTCCTCAACGAGGCAGCTAATCTATTGTTCGAGCATTCGCTGTTCAACGGCCATCCGCGCTTCTTCGGTTACGTCACGTCGAGTCCGGCCCCTCTTGGCGCACTCGGCGATTTGCTGGCAGCGATGATCAATCAGAACGTGGGTGCATTCCAGCTTTCTCCACTCGCCACCGAAATGGAGGCGCAGACCATTCGGTGGATTGCAGAGTTGATCGGTTATCCCGCAGGCTGCGGCGGTCTTTTGGTGAGCGGCGGCAACATGGCGAACTTTGTCTGCTTTCTCGCGGCCCGTGCTGCGAAGGCCACGTGGGACGTGCGAACGAAGGGTCTTGCGGAGCAACCACGGCTGCTGGCCTATGCGTCGACTGAGACGCACACATGGATTCAGAAGGCGGCCGATCTGTTTGGATTCGGCTCCGAGTCCATTCGCTGGATTCCAGTTGACGGCAGTCAGCGGATGGATCCTGCCGCGCTTGCGGCGCAGATTGATCGAGATCTGGCCCGCGGCGACGTTCCCTTTTTCGTTGTCGGTAGTGCCGGAACGGTCAGCACGGGCGCGGTGGACCCGCTGCCGGAAATCGCGACGATTTGCCGCGCGCGCAAGCTGTGGTTTCATGTAGACGGAGCGTACGGCGCGTTAGCGGCCCAGGTGCCCGGCGCACCAGAGAGTCTGCGAGCGCTGAACGAAGCGGATTCGGTGGCAGTGGATCCGCACAAATGGCTCTATGCACCACTCGAAGCGGGATGCGTGCTGGTGCGACGCCCCGACGATCTCCTTCGAGCGTTTTCTTATCATCCTGCCTACTATCACTTCGACGAAGCTGCCACGAATTATTTCGATCTGGGCCCGCAGAATTCGCGGGGTTTCCGGGCCCTCAAAGTATGGCTGGCTCTTCGGCAGGTCGGCCGCGTCGGCGCGCTCGGAATGATCGCCGACGACATACGGTTGTCACAGCATCTCGACGCGCTCGTCCGAAATCACCCCGAGTTCGAGGCATTCACGCAGCAGTTGAGCATCGCGACGTTTCGATATGTACCGCGGGAGCTGAAGACGCAGATTGGTTCGCCCGACGTCGAGAAACGCATTGATGAAATCAATCAGGCACTCCTGACCCTCGTTGAGAAAAGTGGTGAAGCATTCCTATCGCCCGCCGTCGTCAATGGAAAATTCGCACTTCGAGCATGCATCGTGAATTTCCGTACATCGCTTGCGGACATCGAAGCACTGCCTCCGCTCCTATCGCGCCTCGGCAAAGATGTGTGTCGTGAGCTCATGCCAGCCCGACTTTAACCCTTGCTGATTCCACTTAATCCACATGAGTATTTGATGAGGATGACTTTGCGCACAAAGAAGTAATGAAATTCGAAGTTCTTCGTATATCGCTCTCCCGGGTGGTCTGGGCACGCTCGAGGAGCTTTATAAGGCCGCTACTCTGCTTCAATGCGGCAAGATCGGTCCTTTTCCGCTGGTCCTGGTGGGCCGCGAGTTCTGGAGCGGCATGGTGGACCACTTGAGCTTCATGGTTGATGAGGGTGTTTTTTCCCGCAAGGAAATCGGCTTTGCTCGGATTACCGACTCCGGCGAAGAGGCAGTAGACTCGGTGTTACGCAGCCTCCCGCCTGCCTTCCGGCAGCAGCTACGCTCCCTCAAGAATAAATAACTATGAAGATTAGAATCGTTGGCGATAGGAGCGAACCCTGGCGAGTCGCTGGAATCTATTTCCCGAGCGACTGTTTAGCGGCTTCCCTCACCTGCTGCTGAGCGATCGCCATCTTGTAAGCAACGTAATACTTGTAGATGTTTGCCACATATTGCACGGTCTCCTGCCCGATGTCCTGGGCCACCATCAACTCCACGTTTCCGAACCACTTGTTCGGATCGAGCCCTTGCTTTGCCGCCTCCTTGCGCAAGCGAACAATTCGGTTCTGGCCGGCGTTGTAGCTGGCAAACGTAAAAAGTGTCTTGTCTACATCGCTGATCCCTGGATCGTTGAAATAAGTCTTCGTGATCAACGCCAGCATCTTCGTGCCGGCGTGAATGTTCGACTTGGCGTTTCGAACGTCGGGAATATTGATGGGAGAGGCCGCTGCATACTTGGGAAGAACCTGCATTACTCCGACAGCCCCGCGTGGGCTGACTCGATCTTGCCGAAGCATCGATTCCTGGTATCCCTGCGCCGCAAGCATCAAGTAGTCGAAGTTGTACTGAGCACCATATTGTTTGAAGTACTCCACATAGGACTTGAATCTTTTTATCTCCGCCTCCGAAGTGGCGTTCTTGATGAATTTCTTGTTCGTGATGTACTTGCTGAACATCACCCTGCCGAAAACTGTCCCCTGGCGATGGGTCTTAAGGAATTCGTCCAACAGAGCTTTCAGTTGCGGACTGTTCTTGCGCATCACCCAAGCCACGCTATCGACATTCAACAGAGCGAAGTTTCTGTTAATGACAATGTTAGGCAAGACCGTAGACCATAGGTCTGCTCGATAGTCATACGCAACCGTCGCCGGAATGAGCCCCGCATTGGTCATTTCCAGCAAGTCTTCTTCGGTCAGGTTTGGATCGGATTCCTTGACGACAATCTCCGGCTTGCCAGCCTGTTTGAACTTCTGATTCTGTGCCCGAAGCAGATCGTATGCGAGGCTGACCCGGTTGGCATAGATTTCTTTTCCGCTAAGGTCATCGACACTGGAAATCTGCGGTGAATTCTTTTCAGAGACGACCACCAGCTTCAAACCCGAGATAATCGGGATCGAGAAGTCCAGGCGTTTTTCCCGCTCAGGAGTCACGGTGACGACCGAGGCGATGACATCTCCGTAACCCTCGTTCAGATCCTTTTCCAACTGCCCTGGGGTCATCGGAATGAACACGACTTTGAACTTCTTAGCCCTCGTCTTCAGCTTCTTGTTCAGATAGACTTCCAGCTCATCGGCTGTATCCGGAACCACGCCCCGCGGCCGCCCTTTGTCGTAAAAGAATCCTGTCTTGTTGTAGAGCACCAGCAGGCGGAGGACACCGCTCTTTTTGATTTCATCCCAGTCGCCTGTGCGGCGATCGAAGTTGGTGGGGAGCTTGAGAGCATACTCCGGCCCGGAACTCTCATTCTCATTTAGCGAATCGGTTGTTTTGGGGGACTGAGGCTGACTCGCGACTTCCTGCTTTTGAGCGGGCTGAGGTTGTGATTTGCAGCCGGGGAGACCCACGGCCAAGGCGAAGGTCGCCGAATATAGCCAGATTGCCATCGAACGGGCGCTGGACATGGGCATTATCCTCTCGGAAATCGTTAGGCCCGGAAAAGAAAGAAGATAAAATGGTCATCCAAGAAGTTGCCCAGGAAGCATGAGGTCTACGAGATCACTAAGGTTGGACCCGCTGTGGCTGAGGTTTCCGGGACCCGGGTATAAGGATGACGACCTCAACTCCGAGGGACCGAAAAAGATTCTAGCACCCCGATAGTGACCATCGGGTACACTAGGTTTGCTTCTTAGGCCACCTTACATTTTTTAACTTCGCTATCGATGTTGTAAGTTTTTTCGCTGCGACTCCCGGACGGTATTGAAAGACTTCGTTTTCCGCCTTCCTCCTGGAGGCCCACGATGAAACGAATGCTCCGATTGATGGCTCTCGCCCTGTTCCCGCTTGTCGCGGCGGAGTTGTCTTTTCCCCAGTCCCAATCAACGCAGAAGGCTGCCACTTCCCCAAAGCCTGAAAGCAAAGCTTTCGAGTTGGGGAGATCCTATGCAGAGTTGCGACCCGAGCAGGTAAATCTAATAGACAGCTTCATCCGAAGCTATAACGCCACTGCCGGAAGCTCACTTGTCCCGCAGCAGGTCTATGACAACGCTCGCCTGTCCATACGCACCACGTTCGACGCTGTAACCCATGCGTTGCTGACTGCTCAGATGACCGATTCGCAAGGCAAGAGTCTCGGACGTGCAATTGATCTGGTGGCCGCGGTTGATCAGGTAATGGGAGAGGAATCCGGGGCAGGCGGAGACATGCAATTCCGCCTGTATGTGTACCTGAAGCCCAACGCGGTTGATATCCTGAGCCGCAGCCAGGAGTTCTTGCACGATAAGGACAACAGCGTCTATCACAAGGGCTTTCCCATTTGTTACCGCCTGAAGAAAGGACCTCCGTCGATTCAGTTCTCAATTTCGCGCGACCACAAATTGGCCGACGTTGACGTCGACTATCGCTCTTCCGGCTTTCCGAAGGGGCTGGTCAACGGACATCTTACCGCAGCCAACTCGGACGTCCGCGCGGGAAACAACCTGGCCCTTCACGATGGCCGTTGGTCGGGCCTCAATGGCTGGTGGCGCGACGTCTTTGGACAGCTCGGAGTTGGTGGGACGGCACCAAAGGAAGCTGCTACCGAGCGCCTGGGAAACATTCCGATGAATCCAGCCGTGAAAGCGGATCAGGGCGCCGATAAGAGCGCCCACGACTTCCTGCAAAGCTGGGTGGTCGCGAAGGAACCGAACAAGTCGGTCACATATTTTTCCCGCCGAAGCTATCCGTGTTTGGAGGTTTTGGCGCAGAGGGGCACGCCAACTGTGCCGCAAGGCATGATCCGGCTACAAACAATGAAGGCGATGCAGAAATTCAGCGATGGCATTGGCGCCGTGAATTCCGTCTCTGACGTGTTCGAGCCTGCCGACAAATGGTCGCAGGATCTGAAACCCACAAAGAATGCGTATCAATCCGAGTTTCGGCTGGTGAGCTTGCCGGCGGACATGGGAGTCGACGAGGAATGCATTAGCGCCGGCAATGCGGGCAAAGAATCTAAGGAAAAATACTTTGCCACGGCGTTTCGCGGAAAACAGGGCGACAGCCAGAAGAAAGTTATGTCCCTGCTGTGGGCTCAGGAGGGCGCTTACTGGAAAATCATTGCCGTCCGGATCGAAGATGGCAGCAACGCGGGTCTCGTTCCAGGCAATGCCGCTGCTTCGGCAGTGCCCGCAGTGGAAGAACCGCAGAACATTGCCGGTGATCCCGCCGCCGTAAAAGCTATCACGCAGTTTTACCAGGCTTGGATCGTGAAACGGAATGTTGTCGAGGCTTCCGCCTTTGCGTCACAGGGTTCGTACTCATGTTTGGCGACGCCCTCCGCAGACCAGAAGAAACTAACGCCCGCTGCCAGAATTCAGTATGGGCTGAAACAACCTCTCGCGAGAATTCCATCCAGCACGAACCTCTTGGACATGATGACGGGCATGCAGCCCCAAAATGATCTGCTGCGCCCAGTTCAGCAGGAAAACTCCAATGCATTCGCGATTATGGCGGTGCCAGATCAGAAGGCCAATAGCTTTCTGTGCCAACATCGTCAGATGCCCGAAGCTTCTTCGGATTTGCAGCCCGCCGATGCAAAGTACGGCGCGTATTATCTGAGCGCCAGTCGATTGAATTATGGTGATGAACAATCCCCTGCTCTTCTGCTGCTATGGGGCAAAGAGGGTGCGGCTTGGAAGGTCGTTTCCTGGGCTTTGGAACTTCCGTAGTAGCTGTGAAGTTGGAGTCGTTGGCGGAAGCCTCTCAGGCAGTCAGCTAAGTTGCCGCTGTCTGGGGGAGGCGTAGGATTATCCAGATTTCGTAAAAAAGCATGCTCGGAAGTGAGAAAGGATTGGAGCAAGCCATGAAAGCCATAGAAGCCATAAAAGGCATAAAAGTCAGCAAACGTACTTGGAAGATTGCTGGAATCGTTGTCGCGGCAGTGGTGGTAATCCTCATCGCGCTTCCGCTATTCATCAACATCAACAGCTTCAAACCGAAGATCGAGTCGGAACTGACGAGTGCCCTAGGAAGACCAGTGACGCTGGGCGAGTTGAGCCTTTCAATCTTCGGCGGCGATGTCGGCGTGGAAAATGTCAGCATCGGTGACGATCCGGCCTTCAGCAAGTCACCGTTTATAACAATGAAGTCGTTGAAGGTCGGCGTCGAAATAATGCCGCTCATCTTCTCCAAAAAACTAAACATAACGGGGATCACCCTGGAAGAACCTCAAATAACTTTGCTGAGAGCCGCCAACGGAACCTGGAACTTTTCAAGCCTCGGCGGGGCCAGCAAAGAAAAAGCTCCTGAGCCCGAGAAATCAGGTGGCGCACAGAACCTCTCGATCGCCAAGCTGGAGATCAAAGACGGAAAGTTGTCAGTCGGCAAACAAAACTCCACAGAGAAGCCCCAGGTTTATGACAAGGTAAACGCGGAAGTTTCCGACTTTTCCTTAACTTCTCAGTTCCCGTTTGAACTGACCGTCAACCTGCCCGGAGGCGGCGATGCCAACATCAAAGGCAAAGCGGGCCCAATCAATGCACAGGACGCGGCCAAGACTCCTTTCGACGCCTCGATGAAGGTGAAGAATCTGGATCTCGCAGCATCGGGCTTCGTTGATGCGGCGACCGGCATTGGTGGTTCTGTCGATCTTGAGGGAACGGTGAATTCCAATGGCAGTCAGGCCAAGGCGGCGGGGACTGTCACATGTGAAAAGCTCAAGTTTTCACCCAAGGGGACACCTGCTCCGAAGACCGTAAGCGTGAAATACGCAATTGATGACGACCTTGACCGCCAGGCAGGCAACATCACCCAAGGCGACATAGCGATTGGCAAGTCAGTCGCTAAACTCACTGGCGCATTTCAGAACCAGGGTGAGAAACAGGTGTTGAATCTCAAACTCAACGCCCCGAACATGTCGGTCGATGAATTGGAAGCCATGCTCCCCGCCCTTGGCATAGTCCTTCCCTCAGGGTCGAAGTTGAATGGCGGAACACTTTCTGTCGACTTGGCGATCAATGGTCCTCTCGACAGTCTCGTGATCGCCGGGCCAGTTCGGCTGGCGGGCACAAAGCTGGTGGGTTTCGATATGGGTTCGAAACTGGGCGGTTTATCAGCCTTCAGTGGAAAGGCACCCTCAAATCCCGACACAACCATTCAGAATGCCAGCTTGAATGCTCATGTCGCTCCTGGCGGGACGAAGGCCGACGCCATCAATGTGACTATACCGTCCCTCGGCGTGTTGACAGGATCCGGTACGATTAGCCCGAACGGGGCGCTCGATTTCAACATGACTGCCGACTTGCAGACCAACCGATCCGAAGCACGGACGGAGAGAACGGGTCGGGAAGGTGGAGGAGGTGTGTCCTTTAAGGTTCAAGGGACAACATCGAACCCAAGCTTTGTTCCGGACGTCGGGAGTTTGGCAGGCAACGCTGCAAAAGGGGCGATAACGGGTGCTGTCTCAGGAAAAACAGGCGGCCAGGCAGGTGTAGGCGGACTGCTGCCGAAAAGGAAGCCGAGGTAAACCCTTCCTCTTTCTTATCGGTTTTAGTCTCGACCAGGCGCGGATGGCCGATTGCTTTCTGCGCCTGGATTGTCAGCAACCCGAAGCTCTCCGGAACTCAATCCCCTGGGCGCATTCGACCGCCAGCCCACTGAAGTTTTGGGAACGAGTATGTTGATGCCGCTCACTCAACCGATCGGAGACTAACAGGTCGTCGCGAAATCACTTTATTGAACGCGTTGAAACGGGAGGTAAATAGGTTGTTGTTTTCAGGTCTGACAATCACATTCCTCAAAGAATTCATTTATGGATTGTGGCTAAGCTTGCCTCTGTTCCTAAGCCTGGCCGTAATCATTGTCGGCCTGGGACTTGTAGTGGGGAAAAAGGAGGGGTGGTCTCCATTTGACAGCTTTTACTGGTCGTTCGTCACCGCGACGACCGTAGGTTACGGCGATTTTCGACCGGTAAGCCGGACCTCGAAGATGCTTGCCATCGCAATCGCGCTGCTGGGGCTAACGATGACGGGCATCCTGGTAGCGGTTGCAGTCCACGCAGGCACCGTGGCCCTGGCCGCGCATGATGCCCTAGCGAATACCCGATAGTTCCCGCACTCTCAGTTGTCCAGATCAGCCTGTTTTGTCGGTGCACGCGCGAGACTCGATTCGGCGAGAAATTTCCGCCGTTATTATGCATCTCTGGCTCCCTCTAAGCTTAGCCTGAGATGACTGCGTGTTTCGCTCCTTTTACCGGAATCAAGTGGACGGCAAACCAGTCCGCCGCTGCCAGTGCTACTTGCTCGAGCGTCCCCGGCTCCTCGAACAAATGACTCGCTCGTGGAATGATCACGAGTTTTTTGTGGTCACATTGCATTCGTCCGATTGCTTGCTTGTTAAGTCGAATGACAAGCCCGTCCAGTTCTCCTACAAGCAGCAGAGTGGAAGCACGAACCCGGCCCAGTGCGTCGGCCGCAAGGTCAGGTCTCCCTCCTCGCGAGACCACTGCCGTTACGCGGTCGGGAAGTTCCGCCGCGGCAATGAGCGTCGCGGCAGCTCCGGTACTTGCACCGAAATACCCGACGGTCAGACCTTTCGTTTCCTCATTCCGGGCAATCCAAGAAGTGACCTTCACCAGTCGATCGGACAACAGGCCGATGTCGAATCTCATCTGTGCAGTCCATCGGTCAACGGATTCTTCTTCGTGGGTGAGCAGATCAAAGAGCAGCGTCGCAAAACCTTTCGACTGGAGTACCTCCGCCACATGTCGATTTCGCGGACTGAATCGGCTGCTGCCACTGCCATGTGCAAACACCACAATTCCTTTTGGATTTTGCGGAACGATGAGCATTCCTGGAAGGGAGAGGTCGCCAACCGATATCTCCACATCCCGTTGCGTTGTAGCGACCGGGGATTCTTGGACAGATCCGCTACGCCAGGTGTTCTGCAAGGGATTGCTAGCCTCAACCTTCTCTTCTCCGGGGCGTTCCGAGAGTTGCAGAAGGCGAATCACTTGTTCGTCTGAGACCTGGTCGAAGTGCTCGTAGAACTGGCCGACTCCGTAAAACTCGTTAGGACACTGGACACAAATCAGCTCGTCCACCAGCGACTTGATCCATTCACAAGTTGCCTTCGGCGCTACCGGAACTGCGACTATCAACCGCGCCGGCTTTGTCTCTCGTAGAGCATGGATGGCTGCCAAGGTGCTTGCGCCGGTTGCTATGCCATCGTCCACCAGAATTACCGTTCGTCCATTTAGCGGAAGAGGAGGGTGATCGTCCCTGTACGTATTCGCCCGGCGTTCCAGTTTCCCGATTGCTTCATTCGTGATCCGCTCGATCTGATCTTCTGAAATATTCGCGGCACGGACGATTTCCCGATCGAGGAATCGACCATCATGCAAAGCTATTGCGCCGAATGCCAATTCTTCCTGTCCCGGCACGCCAAGCTTCTGCGATAAGAAAATATCCAGCGGCGCATGAAGTTCTCGCGCTACTTCGTAGGCCACGGAAACCCCGCCACGCGGGATCCCTAAAACAACAACATCTCTCTGATTAGTAAAGCGCGTGAGTAATTTCGCGAGCTGGCGGCCGGAATCTTCCCGATTCTTGAAGACCATGTTTACTACCCCGAGGATCCGCAGACCTCTTCGGCTGGAGCTCAACGTCTGGGACGCTCTCCGTTAGGTTTCTTGTTATAGGCCCGGCGCTTCGGAGCTGCTGTGATTCGTGTCACAACGGATTTAGAGCGTAAAGATTTCCGCAAAGATGGCCTTGGAATTTCACATTATGTTGCCCTCGGGCCACCAACCTTATTCCTGAGCAACTTCCAGCCTTCAAACCAAAGGAGACTGGCGACTCCACCTGTCAGACAGATAAAGATGTCCAGAGGGTGAAGAGGCGAAAAGCGGAAAAGCGACTGCAGAAAGGGAACGTAAACGACCAGTATGAGCAGTACGCCAGCCCCGCCGATAACCCACCAGAGTGCCGGATTTGGCGCACGTAGCGTGGCCGTTATAACGTGCGTCCACGACCGGTTCGCAAGAATCAGCATGAGATTTCCAATTACGAGGGTTGCGAATGCGAGTGTCCGGGCGTTCGTATCGGTTTCTCCGAGATAGAGTGCCATCGCATAAATGAAGAGGACAACAAAAGCCACGATCGCCCCCTGCAGAGAACTTAGAAGGATGCGGCGCCGCGATAGCAAAGGTAGTAGCGGGTTACGAGGAGGACGTTTCATTGCGTCGGATTCGCCGGGCTCCGCTTCGAAGGCGATTGAGCACGCAGGGTCGATGATTAGTTCCAGAAAGACAATATGTATGGGCATTAGCACTAAGGGCCAGCCCGCAAGGACCGGCACCAGGGCCAACGCTGCGATCGGCACGTGAACTGCGAATATGAACGACATGGCCTTGCGCAGGTTGTCGAAAATTCGACGTCCCAATCGAATGGCCTCGACGATTGAGGAAAAAGAATCATCCAGCAATACGAGGTCAGCTGCTTCGCGAGCCACGTCAGTCCCTCGTCCGCCCATCGCGATGCCAATCTGAGCCGACTTCAACGCCGGTGCGTCATTCACGCCATCACCGGTCATGGCGACGACTTCGCCATTTGATTTCAGTGCGTTCACCAGTCGAAGCTTCTGTTCCGGCACCATGCGAGCAAAGACATTGGTCGATCGAATCCGCTGCTTCAACTCAGATTCATTCATACGTGCCAGTTCAGCTCCGGTAAGTACCTGCTCCACGTTGATTATGCCGACTTGTTGCGCAATGTTTTGCGCCGTAGCAGCGTAGTCACCTGTGATCATTACCACTCGAATGCCTGCGCGGTAGCACTCCTCGACAGCGGACGGAACTTCTGGCCGGATAGGATCCGCCAACCCCACGAGCCCCACGAATGTAAATTGCAAATCACGCTGATCATCGGGTAGTTGTGGCCCTTCCCCGTGGCTCTTTGCAACACCCAGGACTCGCAATCCGGTGGCCGCTATCAGCGAAGCTTGCGACTTCAGCTCACGCGTAAACTCAGGGGAAAGCCGGCATAGTACAGCGATCGCCTCTGGAGCCCCCTTTGCGGCGATCACGTAGTCATTTTCCAAGGGAGACTTCCACACTCGCGACATAGACAGCAGAGTTGGAGCCAACGGGTATTCGTGAACCAGGGTCCAGTCATGATGCAGGTGTTCTGTTTTCGAGAGACTACGAGAGCCGAACTGCTGAAAGGCAATTTCCATCGGGTCCAGCGGGTTCCGCTTGCTGGCAAGGATGCTGTACTCCAGCAATTCATGGAACTGTTCTGGAAGTTCGTCCGTTTGAGAAGCAACGGGCAAAGATTGTCCCGCGGCAAATAACCGTTGGACCACCATTCGGTTTTGCGTAAGCGTGCCAGTCTTATCCACGCAAAGAACTGTGGCAGAGCCGAGCGCCTCAATAGCATTGCCGCGCCGGGTGAGAACCTGCTTCTGAGAAATGCGCCAGGCTCCCAGAGCGAGAAACACCGTGAGAACGACAGGAAATTCTTCAGGCAATAAAGCCATTGCCGTCGTTATGCCGGCAAGCAAACCGTTGATCCAACTTTCGCGAGTCAAGCCGTATACGATGGCGATCAGGGCACATGTTGACAGTCCTAAAGTCGCCAGAACCTTGGCCAGGCGATTCACTTCTGTTTGTAACTTGGTAGCCTGAGGCTCGATGGAACGTAGCGCCTTCCCAATCTTTCCCAACTCGGTCTTTGCGCCTGTTGCCCGGATTTCCGCAAAGCCCTGGCCTTGCACCACCATGGTTCCTGAGAACACAAATGGCAGGTCATCCCCGCCCGGCCGACCAATCTCATCGAACACATGGTCTGGCGCTGCTTTCCGCACGGAAACCGACTCACCGGTCAACAATGATTCGTCGATCGAGAGATTCACTGCTGACAGTAGAACGCCGTCTGCCGGAACGCGATCTCCTTCGGAAATAATGACGATATCTCCGCGAACCACTTCGCGACCTGCGACTCGCCTTTGCTGTCCATCGCGGATGACCATTGCCCGAGGGCTGGACAGGTCGCGGAGCGCTTCCAATGCATGCTCAGTCTTGCGCTGCTGAAAGAGATCAATTCCCACGACAACAAAGACCGACGCAAGCAAAACAGTGGAATCACGCAGTTCGCCGAGGAAAAGATAGATGATTCCTGCCCCCACGAGCAGCAGGATCATGGGCTCTCGAAGAACGTCCCAAATTGTCGCGAGCAGATTGCGTGACTTGGCTGCGGGCAGTTCGTTCGCTCCGTCAGCCTTCAACCTGGCAGACGCTTCTGCTTCCGTAAGCCCCCGGAGTCTGCCGGAATACTCATGCGGCGATAGTGTCGTGCCCGCCATGGTCAATAAGCTTACAGCACGAACACTGAAATGCTTGGAAGGCCTTGGAATCGGTTAGTTGAGTTCCCGGACCCATATGTTCCGGAAACTCATGGGTTCGCTCTTGTCGCCGTGCGCTTGAAGCTTGATCGGAGCGCTGGCGTAGCTCTTGTAGTAGGGCTTACCGTTGTACAAAGTCTCGCCGATGAGTTGGAAGTGATTTTGCACGAGAACGCCGTTGAAAAATACGGTGACATAAGCGGGTGTTTTCAGGGAACCGTCCGCGTTGAAAGTGGGCGCTGTCCAGACAACGTCGTAGGCCTGCCACTCGCCCGGTTTGCGCCCCGGATTCGCCAGTGGAATCGATTGTTTGTAAATGCTTCCGGCCTGGCCATTCACGTAGGTCTTGTTGTTGTACGGATCGAGAACCTGCAACTCATATCCGCCATCGCCCGTGCCGGTGGAAGCCAAAAATACTCCGCTGTTGCCGCGTGCTTGGCCAGAGCCAGTAATGTTTTCCGGTATGCGCCATTCAATGTGAAGCTGATAGTCCTTAAAGGCTCTTTTGGTCTCGATGCTTCCCTGTGTTTTGCTGACGGTCAGGACTCCATCGGCAACGATCCACTGAGCCGGCGACTTGTCATGGTTGGACACCCACTCGTTCAAGTTTTTGCCGTCAAACAAGATGATTGCATCGGATGGAGGCGCGGCGCACGTAGCACCCGGAGTTACCACCTTTGGAACCGGCTCCCATATTTCCGTATCCTCTGGTTTCGATGTTGCCTGCGTTGAAGCTGGTGAAGCAGCAGTTGCCTGTGCCCCTGCGCCTTGAGAAGCAGCCGAATTTGCAGGGAGGGATACAGCGGCGGCAATCAAGGCCGCATACGCCAGGTGCTTGGGGAGATCGAAGCGCGTCATCAGAAGAAAATACACTGAATAGCACACTTCTGGCCAAACTAAGTAACGGCGGACGGCAACCATCTCTGTCCACGATAAGGAAACTGGACAGCTGTTCGCATCGGATCCCCGCGATTTAGAGGCTTTTGTTCCTACCGGATTGGCCAGCGAGCCTACAGAATTTTCAGTGTCTGGTTTGCTGTCAGATTCACATTACTCGAAAATTTAAGTACCGCTCCTTCAGCCGTCTTATCGCTGCTCGCCGCCAACTTGAGAGAGCCGATATG
The DNA here is from genome assembly GCA_963797255.1 of uncultured Acidobacteriaceae bacterium. Classification (GTDB taxonomy): domain Bacteria; phylum Acidobacteriota; class Terriglobia; order Terriglobales; family Acidobacteriaceae; genus JANXZS01. Next base: position 743,468 of record CAWCOV010000019.1, on the reverse strand, counting down.
GGCAGCTTTTGCGGGGAAATTGAGCCTCAGTGATTGAAAAGAGAGTCTTCCGAAATTGCATTGAATGGACAGCGCCTCAACATCGCGACGGATGGTGCCGAAGCCCGACATCGTTACCCAAGGAGCGTGGAAATTTCCATCAACCTTGGGAAGAATCGAAATTGTCTGATTCGGCAAGTCGGGTTTGAAGCCCGTGGTTGCAAGAAGAGTGGCCCAACTACTCATGGCGCGGGAATAGTGCCCGCCGCATTCCACGTGGTTCCACGGCTGGCCAGCGCGAAGATAACGGCGATGGATTGCATCAACTACTTTCACTCCATCTTCGTAACGGCCCTGATCCATCAGAAACGATGCAAATGCAAACTCGATACCGGACCAGAGTCCACCCGCCTGCAGGTTAGTTAAGGCGAGAAGTCCGGCACCGCCTTTTGGTGCGGTCGCATTGTGGAGACCAAACTCCGGGTTGAAGTTGTACTTGAAAATATTCCCAATGGCTCTTTTCAGGTCCGCGTCGGAGAGTGTCGAAGGCAGACCGATGAGTTGCGTGAACCACTCGCCTGAGATCTGGTCGGTCATGCAAAGTTCATCACGGGTTTTGCCATCCACCCACAGACTGTAATATTCGCCATTGAAAAGCAGACGATCGAAGCTGGTGGAGGCTTTGGACAGGAGGTTCACCCAGCGCTTAGCCTCGTCCGACTTGCCCATTCCGTATGCGATTTGGATTGCAGCACGGAGTGAACCGATCCACAACGAAGCGATGTAGGAAGGCGTACCCTGCATACGCCATTGGTCATAGCTGGAAAGACCCGTGTCGCGGTCAGGAAGACCATCGCCGTTCGTGTCGAGCGACTCGGTAAAATTCATTGCCTTCACAACATTGGGCCACATGAATTCGAGATACTCTTTGTCCGCAGTCCACAGGTAATCACGGTAGACCATCATGACGAATTGCGAATTCATATCGACCCGCGCAAAGCCGTCATCGTCCACACGATCGACGTCGCCGGCAAAATTATGAGGCACCTGCCCGAGGTTATTCTGATGCCTGATCGTCCGCTTCATCTGCGAAAGCTTAAGTTCGGGAAATAGGGCAACGATTGGGAAACTTCCCTGGTAATCCACGTCGGTCGTAGACAAGCCGCAACAGCCGAGGCCCTCCCAAACGGCGTAGCCTCCATCCTTGGTCCACCATGTGTTGAATAACAGCGTCGAGAGCTGACTAGACCATGCGAATGCCATCGGATTGCCGAGAGAAGTATCGGCAAGTGTTCGCGCGAAATTCTCCGTGGCGGCTCGATGATCAGCGTAATGAGAAAGCAGAAAGAGATTCACATCGGCCGCATCGCGAAACCAGTTGGTGTACATATGCCCCATCTCGTGGCCATCCGCCGTCAAGTGATGAGGAAAGAACCAACTCAATGTAAAACGAATCTCAGCTTTTTGTCCTGGAGAAAGCTTTACGCGGGAAGCAAGGGCACAGGTCCCCCAGGTAAGGCCACGCCCCTTTTCTTTCTTGAGCAAATTGAGACGCACTTCTTTCAGTAATCTTTTCGCGTCGTCTGCAGATGACCCTCTGGAATCAGCGTCCGCGAATACACGTGCCAGCAACGCGTCGGACTTCAACTGCTCAATCATGCCTTGAACCTCGGCATCAGAAAGAGCATCGATCTGATCGCTCGTTGGCAAGGTGAGAGACGGATCGGTCCGTCGATTGGTATTTGGCAGGCGTCCGGTCGCGAAGTAATCCTGCATTATGTTCAGCAGCATGTAATTGACGCGGGGAGTTTCCCAGCGGCAATTTCCGGGCAGTGCGTACTCCTGGAATGTTCCGCTGATGTAAGACCGCTCGCCTCCCACGACGGAAAAAGCCATGTTTCCGATGCCGGAAGGAAAATCGCTTTTAGCCATGGTCTGCATAAAGACGCTGGTAGTGTCTTCCTTCTCCGATACCTCGTTTGTGAGGCGGCGATCCGCGAGCGCGGATGCGAGCGGATTGTCCATGAATCCGGCGAGAGATACTTCTACCGTTTCTTCCAACGTATTTTCTAGAGTGAAGACTACGTGAAATCCCGGCGTCCCTGAGTCGCGAACGCGACCAGGGATGAATGGAGAAAACAATTGCGCCGAAACTCGCACCGGAAGCGATTGATCGATGTATCGAAGACCCGTCATAGGAAACCAGCCGGAGTAGTCGATCGACTCGACATCCTGTACGAAAGGCAATGTGTACGTATCATTTTCGTCTGAGCGAAGGTAGAGTCGCCGTATCTGAGGCACCTTGTCGAATTCCTTCGACGTGCGCAAAATGAACCGCAGATATTGTGGCCCGGGAGCAGGAGTAGCAGTGGTGGAGCGGACGTCTTGGGACCACGGACCGGAGTTGAAAATCTGCCACTCATAGAAACAGCCATCTGCACGGATTTCGACAAATCCCGTGCCAATTCCGCCCAACGGCGCGCCTGAGCCCATCGGCATTGTTGCCGGGATTGTGAGCGGTGTGACCGATGTCGATGTACCGGCGCCCGGGTTCTCGCTCTGAGGAGTCATTCCCTTGGCGCTTTCGGTGTCGCGCAAGACGCTGACCTGGTACGGTGCTGCAAAACTCTGCGAGGATGCAAACGCTGCCGTGGTGGCAGTGGTAAGAAATCTGCGGCGGGATAGGCTCATTCAAACACTCCGATCGTGCATGGAAAACGCAAACTTCGTTTCAAGAAATCGGCCCACCTGTTCTGTTTTCCGATTGCAAACGACGATGGTTGAACTCGACTCCAAGCAGGATGAGTAACTGTGCTACGTAGTAGGTGATCCAGATAAGCTGATTGCTGCCTGGAATGTGACCATGGAATTTATCGATTGCAATCATCGCATCGGAAACGATAAAAAGCAGGGCTCCGAATGCAGCGATAGGCGTGCCTAAATTGGCAAACATGGCGCTTATACCCATGCAAGATAATGCCAGCGAATAAAGCACAACCGGAACAAGCATCGGACCAAGTGAAGGCCGCAGCATTCGCAACAAAGACCCGAGCAAAACAAGGATCGCAATGGAGCCACAAATCCGCGTCAAGCCAGGCTTCCACCAGATGGTTGGCCAGTAGCTGTAAAACATCGCGATGTATACGAGGTGCGCCAGGAGAAACGAACCTAGTCCGAGTAGAAACAAAGTCTGACCATCCAGGCTTCCCAGTCTGTGGACGCCGAGGAAAAGGTCACCGACCAGAGAAAATGTGAGCGCGCCCCCGAGCATGGAATCCAGGCGAAAGCCTAGCAAGGCGAGTAGAAAGATGCTGAGAAGTTCGACGATCACCAGCCAATCGTTAGCGGTGAAGAAACGCAGCAGAAGAAAGGTCAAAGAAGCGATTACTGAAATCGCTACGCACGTGCCGAACGTTTTCATCTCCATCGAGTGTAGTCCCGTCGCTAATTCGGGCTTGATTCGGGCGTTGCACCGGGAGAATCTCGCCCTGGATACTCGGAGAGATTTGTTGCGCAGGATGGCGGCCAAATGAAAAAACGTCCTTGATGAAAGCCAAGCGGTAAACTGGTCCCAATGAAGCTCTACCAATACGGAATTCTTGTGGTGGGCTGGATCGCCTGGTTTATACCGTTCGTCTTGAGCGGATGGAGTGGCGCTCCCGCGACAGCGCGCGATAACCGGAGCCGCTGGGGCATTCTTTTTCAACTCGTGAGCTATTCGATACTGTGGCAAGGGAAGTTTTGGCTTAAGTCGCCAGCAGGCTTGCAGGTCTCAGCCTGCATCCTCTTCCTTGCGCTTGCCACATTGCTGTCATGGACAGGCACACGTGCGCTGGGCAAGCATCTTCGACTAGATGCGGCACTCACGAAGGATCATCGGCTCGTCCAAACGGGCCCGTACCGCTTGTTGCGACATCCGATTTATTCGTCAATGCTATCCATTCTGGTCGGAACCGCTTTCATGATTGCCACGCCTGCCTTATTTGCTATTTCAATCGTCGTCTTTCTGGTCGGTACAGAGATTCGCGTTCGCACCGAGGATCGGCTGCTGGCGGCTCGCTTCGGCAGCGAATTTCGAGAGTATAAGAAGTCCGTCTCCGCCTACATTCCACTCGTTCGGTAATCCTGCTGAGAGCAAAAAAAACAGGTCTACCGAAGTGAGTGAATTCCCAGCTTGTTGCCATTTGGATCGAGAAAGTAAGCGTCGTATCCAGCGGCCGCTTCGCCGATACGAGAGCGGTCCTGCACGATCGTTCCGCCGAGCCTGATGATGCTTTGAATCGTCGCCGGCATATCTTCAACTTCGATGATAAGCACGATGGATCCTTGCGCCGGCTGGGCCTTGCTGTCGAAGGCTCCTCCCACATTCCCTGACTCGAAGAACCAGTACGAAGGCCCCGGGTGGCTTTCTTTCACTGTCCACCCAAAAATCCTCTCGTAGAACTGCTTCGCTTTTGACAAATCGGGCGCGGGGATAACGATGTGACAGAACGGAGAGGCTCTTTCAGCTTTTTCCATGGTGGACTAGCTCGATCAAGATTGCTATTTAGATTCCTTGAACTGAAGTTGGGCCAGATTCATTTGTCCTTCGGTAAGGACGTGGACTGTGAGAACGCTCCTGCCGGCTGGAAGGCTGAGTTTCACAAGCGCTGGCATTACATTCCAGTGGTGCCATTGCCTCCACGCGAGAGGCTCGGCCGTGTTGAAGGTTGATTGGATGTCGAGCGGCCCGGTCGCGTCCTTGCCATTTACGTCGATTGCAATACTTCCGCCCCGGTTTGAAGTGTAGAGCAGGTCGGCAATATAAGTACCCGCGCGTGCCACATCGACGGTGATGTTGAACCATTCGCCGGGCACCGTCCATCCTACGTACAACAGTTCTGCGGGAGGTTGAACAAGGTTGTAGGGATTGTCATCGATCTGCGGATCAAACGGCGGGTGGAACTTAGTGTACGAGGTATCGACGCCCTCGGCCATTCGGAACTCATTCAGATAGGTCCCATTCGCGGGATTGAGCGCGCCACTGCCGTTATTCTTCACGTCGCTGTCATGGTAGGCGACGCCTTCTCCGCCGAGATCGTAAAAAGCGCAGTTTACTGAACCTGGAATCCTTTGTGCGCCGCCCTGATACTTGCTGTCCTGGTAGGGTGTGCCTTTGTAAGTCTCTGGTGCGTTGTTCTGCGCTTGGGCCGCTCCTGAAATAAAAGCGCCTACGACACACAATGCAAGTGCCTGACGTTGGCAGTAGATGAGGCGACAGACTGTGCGTCCAATGTTCACTTACTCTCTGCCCATGCAAGGCCATCGGTAAGTTTGCCAGTTTTGATCAGGCGCGTGACCTTCCATTCGGAAAGATCAACCTCAGCGACTTGATCACTGCCCATGCACGAGACGTAGGCTACCTTGCCGTCTGGCCGCACGAGCACTTCCTGCGGGGACTCGGGCACATCGATGCTGCGCGCCACCGTCATCGTCTTCAGATCGATGACGCCCATTTTGTTGACGTGCGGCAGAGCGATGAGTAGATAGTTGCCATCGGGTGTGGATGCACTTCCGTAGCCGGTGCCGGGCATGTCTATCCGAGTCTTGACCTGGTTGTTTGATGTGTCGATGACGACGAGCTGCGGCTTGGTCGTGTCAGATGTGAAGACGAAGCGGTCGTCGTTCGAAATGGATATTCGTTGCGTATGCGTGGCCACCGGGATTACCGCCGTATTCTTTCGCTCTTTGATGTCCAGCACGGAGACAGTGCCAGGGCCGACGTTGGCGGTGTATCCGCGAAGCCCATCGCTGGAAAGGGCAAGCATGTGCGACTCTGGCTGGCCGGTTGGAATTGTGCCAATTATTTTGAGCGACTTGGGATCAATGATGGTGATGGTTTTATCGAGTTCCGTTGTTACGTAAAGGTGGCCATCCTTAGGACCAATGACTGGTAGATGAGGACGGACTCCGTGATGGAAGTCAACATTGCCGATTACCTTTTGCGATGCGATATCGATGACAACCATCTGTGTGCCATTGGTGCCGGGCTGCCCTACCCCGGAGTCCCCGTAAATAGGGACGAAGGCACTGTGGCCGTCAGAAGAAGCTGTTACTTCGTGCCCCGTATAAGCACCCTCGGGCACTGAAGCGATGACCTTGGCGGTGGCGGGGTCAACGAGAGCTAGACTCTGGTCGCCTTTTTGGATGACGAGAAGCGTGCCTGTGTGCTGCGCGCCAGCGACGACACTTAGCGATAACATCACAAGAGACAAGGGGATACGAAGCTGCATAGGAAGACCTCTCACTACCCGGAAACTATAGCAGGACGGCACACCGCGAGAGCAGTGTCTTCTTACCTGCTGAATCGTTCTCACTGCGCGGATGCATCGGGGAGTAGTCGCGTCAACACAGTGAGATGGAAAGAAGTTGGTGGCAGGCTTGCAAATTTGCGCGGTTCTCGCGATATATTGAGATTTCCCTCCCCAGGAAGGGACGAAAAGCTGACCACATGAGCCGAGAACCCAATCAGGTTTCGCGAAGCAGATTCGAGTTTGAAGAAAACGGCGAAGTTGCGTACCTGGAATTCGATCTGGATGGCTCCGGGTGGATGACGCTTTGGCATACCGAGGTGCCCCCGGCGCTGCGCGGTCGCGGCGTGGCCGATATGCTGGCGAAAACAGCGCTTGAATACGCACGAGACAACAAGTTGAAGATCGATGTGATTTGCCCCGTGGTTCTCAACTTTCTCGCCAAAAATCCGGAATTCAAGGCTTTGGTTGGCAAGTAGTTGGGAGCTATCCGCAGGCGAACTTCGCCCACGTAAAATTTGAGTCCTTCCGAACTTGCACGATCATTCAGGTCGCGACGAGCGGCATGAGGCTGAGTTATCATTCTCGTTCCCCTTTCGAAGGAGCTTAGTGTGAGGCGCAGGATTGCACTACTGTATTTCTTTGTGCTGGTCCCCGTCCCGGCGTTTGCGGCCAAGCATGTAACCGTTGCGAAGGTGGAGGAGGCATTAGCATCGACGAATGGCAAACCCGATGTTGAAGTTGCCAGGCAGTTGGTGGAAATGCAGTTAACCGAGCGGATGAATACAGAAAAGCTCGCCACCCTAACAGCGAAATGTCCCGGCCCCGCCGCCAAGCAGGCGTTACTCGCCCTTGCAGATAGTTCCGCATTCCTGCGTTTGCCGGCAGTGGAAATTCCGGCCGCGACAACACCGGACCTGGCCGCGCAGCGCCAAATGATTGGGATGGCGGCCAATTACGTCTTGAAAACGCTGCCTATGTTGCCCAACTTCTTCGCGACGCGAGTCACAACCAAGTTTGAGGAAACACCTCTCCAGCAAACCGCGTTCGGCAGCACTCCCTACCAGGCAATGCATACGGTTAGCAGTTCAACGGTCACTGTACTTTATCGCGACGGCCGCGAGGTGGTCGATGCAGGAGCGGTTTCAAAGGCGAAAAGTACAAACGGATCCAAATCAAACGTGGATTCGCCAGGATTGAGCACGTGGGGTGTATTTGGACCGATTCTGGGAACGGTGCTGGGAGATGTGGCGCGCGCAAATAGCCTTGTCTGGAGCCATTGGGTGCAGACGGCGAACGGGCAAGTAGCTGTTTACCGCTACAGGGTCCCGAAGGATAAGTCCCATTACCAAGTGACGTATTGCTGCGTTCCCCGAAGCAATGATGCGTTTGTGGATGCCTACAGGTTCGAAGAAATCTCCGGATATCACGGGGAAATGTCGGTCGATCCGGCGAACGGAACAATTGTTCGAATGACTGTGCAGGCTGACTTGAAACCCATTGACCCTATCAACAGGGCAGACATCGCAGTTGAATATGGGCCAGTTGAAATTGGCGGAAGAACCTATGTCGGGCCGACGAAGAGTGTCTCTATTTCGGAGGCGTTGAAAACTCGGCAAGACGACTACAGTCTCCATGAGATTAAGCAAACGTCGTTGAACGACGTTGAATTTCGCGACTATCACCTATTCCGCGCAGACGTGAATATCCTTACCGCGGGGACACCGAGCGTGACGAGCGGCCAGACTGGAAACGATTCTGCGCCTGCGGGGCCGAGTACGACGGAAGTGGATGCGGCAGTAGCATCGACTCCCGCCACCCCGGAGAAACCCCCGGTTCCGACCGCCACAGTGGCGTCGCCGCGTCCCGTGGTTGTGGAGGCTCCCGAATATACCCTCGTGCCGGCGGACGATGTACCGCACCCTGCGCCCAATACAAACAGCTTTGTGCTGAAAGCGAGTGCCCGGCTGGTGGATGTCGGATTCGTCGCGTATCAGAAGAAGGGACATCCGTTAACGAATCTCACGCAGGATGAGATTGAATTGTTTGATAACGGAAAGAAGCAATCGATCCAACTCTTCTACCAGGCTGCTCCCGCTACTACTTCAACGCCCGAATCAGCGCCGCAGCCGTCGCCATCCGCAAACACACCTTCTGATACATTCACCAATCTGGTGATGAACGCGCCCGCCCCGAGTTCCACGGCGACAGTCGCACCGTCTTCGACAGTTCTGCTGCTGGATGGCGCTCATCTCGCCCATTCGGACCTTGTCTTCGCTCGCTCTGAGACGGTGAAGTTTCTCAATAAGCTTTCGCCATCGCAGCCTGTGGCCCTCTACACAATGGATGACATCGGCTTTCACGTGCTGGTTGAAGTGACTCAGGATCACGCCATGCTTGCAGCCAAACTCCAATCGTGGATGCCCACCGCGGCTTCCATCTCTCGGGCGCAGGAAGCTGAGCAGCGGAATAATCAGCACATCGACACAGTGATGAACACAACCAGTTTGGGGTTGACGAATGGCGGCGGGCCAGACGCCGGTTCCAGTGAAGGTGCCATCGTCGATCCACAGCTGCGCGATTACGGCGCCAATCCTGCACGCGAAGCGATGCGTGTCCTGATCGCTGTGGCACGCCATTTAGCTCCCGTGGCGGGCCACAAAAGCCTGATCTGGATCTCGGGCGACACCGCCCTGATTGATTGGACTTCTCAAAAGCCCGGCAGCGGTTCTTACGGAATGAAGAACAGATACCTTGGAGAGCTTGCCGACAAAGCAGGCGAGGCTCTCAACCAGGCGCATGTCTCGGTCTATCCGCTGAATGCATCTGCAGTGCAAATCGGTGGCGTGGACGCCAGTCTGAAAAATAGGAATGTGGAACTAAGCCAGGGAGGAGCAGACAACGCGGCCGTGGGGGCAATGGGTGGTGGTTCGGGTGGTGGTCTGCCTCGCAACATGACAAACGGGCGCGACCTTCAAGCGATGCAGACGAGTATGTACGGGATCCAGGAACCCGTGCGCCGTATAGCCGAATCTACGGGCGGACGGGCAGTCGGCCGTGCCAGCGATCTTGGACACACTCTCGACACGATTCTCAGCGACACACAAGCTACATACATGGCCAGCTTCAAGCCCGATTCCGCACCTGACGATACCTTTCACAAAATCGTATTGAAGGTGATAGGAAAGCCAGGCGTGACACTGCGCTACCGCGCTGGATACTTTTATGACAAAGATTCTCCGGATGCAAAGGCCAACTTTCAACAGGCGGTGTGGCGACCGACAGATGTGACCGATATTGGCTTGAGTGCAAAAGTAGTCTCGCACACGCCCGGTAAGTTGCAGGTAGTGATCGCGTTGAAGGATGTCGTGCTTGAGCAAAAACAGGGGCGTTGGACTGGCAAGCTGGATATATATGTCGTGCAGCGGGACGAAGACAGCGGGCGGGCATCATCGAGCGGGGACGGCGTCCAACTCGCACTCAAAGAGTCCAGCTATGAATCTGCGATGAAGACGGGATTCGCCTACGACCGATCGCTGAACGCGGGACCCAAGACGAAGTCGTTGCGCGTGATTGTTTACGATGAAAACTCCGGTCGATTCGGGTCCGTCACACTCCCTGCGTCTGCGCTACAACCGTAAGTTGTCGAGTCATTGAGCGACGGAGGGCTGCTGTGTTTCGGTTTGCTGGTCAGAAATTTTCAGCTGATCCAACTTCGCATTCCGCAACAGGTTCAGGTTCTGTTCGGTTTTCTGCCATTCTTTTGGATTTTCCTCCACATAGTTCTTCTTGCCCTGCGCGTAAAAGTCGAGCAGACGAGTGCGCAGCGCTGGCGGAATGGAAGTGTCTGGCGTTTCGACGATTGTTGCCAGCAGGCGGGAATAAGTGAAGTCGGCGAGTTTGTATTCTCCCGAGGCGGTAAGCTGCCCAGTATCGAGATCCCGATCCGGAAGATCGATGTTGGAGTGGTTAGTTGACTGGCTTCTCAATTGTGTCAGTGACTGATTGTAGTGATCCACAGTGGAATTCATGCTTTGTAGAAATTCCTGTTGAGTGTCGGGGCTTGGCATCTTGAGAGACAGAGCTTTCAATGGTCCAATCTTCGGAAGAATGCGAACGATAGCCGAGAGTACCCGGGAACTGAAGCGCGGTTTCTCGTAATCGTTACCCCAACTTTTTTCGAACTCAGCATTCGAAATTCGATAGCGAAGTTTCTTCGCGTCGAAACTGGTGTTGTCGGCCGGAACCTCTTTGCGGTATTGAATGACGGCTACTTCCGTCATTTTGGGAATAAGACCACTGACTGTTTTCCGATACGTGCCTATCGCCCTGTCTTCTTTTGTCAGGATCTGCTTGACTTCGAAACCGTAAGTTTCACGGAAAGCACGTTCGAGTAAAGGTTTGGAAACCTCGAATCCGATGAAATTGTGATACGCCTCCGGCGCATAACGATTGTGCACCACCTCAACGACATCGAAACCAAACTCTGTCTGCAGATGTGCGACAGGATCTTCGTCGTAGGTGACCTCGTTTCCATATTTACCGCGAAGTTTGGGATACTCGTTCGCCGTCGCTTTGTTGACTGCAGGATGTCCATAAGAGTCGGCGTTGTAATGAGCCAAAGCGCCGAGTGCGAAGGCCAGTTCGTTTACATCGCTGGCGTCGTTGATGAGATTTTCTACGAAATCTCCCGTCCGGACGTAATGCAACAAGTCAGAGAAGTAGTGGCTGCCGTGCGGATAGTAACCAATGTCCTGAATGATGCATCCCCCGTACGCGTAGGCGTGAGCCTGGGTCAATCCTTCGGGAGTGGTCTTCGGAAAACGCCAAAGCAGAAGCGGGACGATGTGATCCTTCCAGGCGAGGTCTACGACTTCCTCATGAGAAAGAACTGAGTAGGCATGAGCATTAAATGGAGAAATCGCTAGAAGAATTGTGAGGAAAACCGATGTGATCCGAATTGCACTCTTGCGCAACAAATTGCAGCAACTCAAAGGGGTAAAAACCATGGGGGAGTCTTTCTGTCGTACCCTAAAGCATACCTAGCGCGCTACCCAACGTATATAGGATGCCCACCCACGCTGATAAGTGCCCACTTTTTGAAGGATCCCGTTAAACGGCTGAAGCTATTAGCCGCGCAAATTGTTGTCGATGGAGATGGACCCTGCGCCGACGATGAGCAGAAACAACAGGCATAACAACATCGACCAATCTGTACGCGATTCATGCGCCGCAGTCCACATGCCTTGATGCACGAGAGGAAGCTTCGTCGTCCAAATGGCGACCGTGATTACGGCGAGCAACGGGATGGTCGCCAGACGTGTAAAAAGTCCGAGAAGAATCAAGCCTCCGAAGACGATTTCAACCGTGCCTACAAGGGGGGCGGAGAGGTGAGGATAAGGTATTCCGATTCTAGCAAAGCGCCCAAAGCCGAGAGTCGCGGGAAAAACAAACTTTTGGATGCCTTCTGAAATGAAGACGCTGCTCACCAGCAAGCGGACAAGAAACACGCCTGCAGGAGCCGTTGTGCGTGACCAGGAAGTGAAATTCATATAAGACTCCGAATTCAATTAGCGGCAAATGCTGGGAATGCCCCAGCATTTTCTACTTTAATGTGGATGACAACAAGTCATCTCGCATCGGAAGCCGGAACTGTACCAGAAGGGCGATTGTGAGAAACCGTGTGCCAAGTCGAAAGAGTAGGATTTGCGCGAGTAGGCAGTGTCGTAAGTTCTTGATCTTCAACTCTCAATCGCTCGTTTCCTCAGCTCGAAATGAAACACAAACTATTGCAAAGGTGTGGTTTCGCGATTACTCTAATATTCCACCATGCGTCGATGTAGTTAAATCCGCCTTTCGACCTCATCCCGGCCACTCACACGCAAACCGTGCTGAGAGCATTCGCGGCCACGTTTCTCCGGCATCTTTCGAAAATCTGTATCCGTCCGATAGGACGGCATATCCTTGTCCTTTGGAGAAGAAATGAAGATTGCAGCGAACGTTATCGATCTGATCGGCGGCACTCCGCTGGTTCAACTGAATCGCGTAACCAAGGGAGCAAACGCTCGTGTGGTTGCCAAGCTTGAGAGCCATAACCCAGTCAACAGTGTGAAAGACCGCATTGGCGCAGCGATGATTGCGGCCGCTGAGCGTGATGGTAAGATCAAGCCCGGCGAGACAGTTCTGATTGAGCCGACGAGCGGCAACACCGGAATTGCGCTGGCTTTCGTGGCAGCAGTAAAGGGCTACAAACTCATTTTGACCATGCCGGAGACGATGAGCGTGGAACGCCGCATGGTGCTGCGTGCATTCGGCGCAGAGATAGTGCTCACTCCAGGGCCGAATGGCATGAAAGGCGCAATTGCAAAGGCAAATGAGTTGCTCGCATCAACGCCAAACGGCTACATCCTCGGACAGTTCGACAACCCCGCAAATCCTCAAATCCATTTCGATACAACAGGACCGGAGATCTGGGACGACACAGACGGCCAAGTGGACATTCTGATCTCAGGCGTGGGTACTGGCGGAACGCTCACGGGCGTCGCTCGCTATATCAAACCCAAAAAACCAAGCTTTAAAGCGATCGCAATCGAGCCGACAGATAGCCCTGTGCTATCAGGAGGCAAGGCCGGACCGCATAAGATTCAGGGACTCGGTGCGGGCTTTGTGCCCAGTATTTTGCAGACAGACCTGATCGACGAAGTGGTTCAGGTGTCGAATGACGAAGCGATAGCGATGGCTGTGAGGCTGCCGCTTGAAGAGGGGCTTTTCGTTGGCATATCCTCTGGCGCCGCTGTTCATGCGGCTTTGCAAGTAGCAAATCGTCCTGAAAACGCAGGCAAGTTGATCGTCGTGATCATCCCCAGCTTTGGCGAGCGCTACTTGTCGACGGTGATGTTCGACGCTCTTCGCCAGGAAGTGCAGGCGTTGAAGGCATCCCCGATCGCGTAACAGCGAGGGAATGTCGCAATGTATGTGACAGAATGTGCGCGGCTCTCGCTTTAAAAATAAGAGCCGCGCACAGGTACTCTCAAATAGCCGTACCGGGGCAGTTTGTAGTTGGCAGGAGATGCCTGAATCAGCATGGGAATGATCAACTCCATACGCGAAGACATTCGGTCCGTCTTTGAACGAGATCCAGCGGCCACATCGCTGGCGATGGTGCTCCTGTGCTATCCAGGTTTGCATGCACTTTGGCTTTACCGAGGCAATCATTGGCTTTGGAAAAAGAATCTCCGCCTTCTCGCACGATTCCTCAGTCAGGTGGCACGGCTTTTGACGGGAATCGAAATTCATCCGGGTGCGCGCATCGGCTGCCGTCTCTTCATCGATCACGGAATTGGCGTAGTGATTGGAGAGACGACGATTATCGGAAACGATGTGACGCTGTACCAGGGGGTGACGCTCGGCGGAACAGGCAAGGAAAGGGGCAAACGGCATCCCACAATTCGTGACGGCGTGTTCATTGGAAACAATGCCAACGTGCTCGGAAATATCACCATAGGAGAACGGTCGCGGGTCGGAGCAGGTTCAGTGGTGCTGAGGGATGTGCCCCCGGATTCTACCGTGGTGGGGGTGCCTGCGCACATCATTTACCGCGAAGGCAAGCGAGTTCTCATCACCGATCCCCACGAAGTGAAAGACCCGTTGTCCGATGCGTTGATCGCGTTATCGGAGAAAGTACAGCGGCTGGAATGCCGCATAAAACAGATCGACGGTGAGTTGCAACAACAGGTTCCTGAATTGGATGCTGCCGGAACTCTGTCGACGGAAGATCGTGAGCGCGAAGAATACCGCAGTGAACAATCCGCGCTTGCAGCCTACGTCAGCATGGGCGAAGGTATCTAGCTCTCTTCGCTTGCCGGGCTGAATTCTATCCGCGTTTCACCGCATCCGGGAACATCCTCGAGTTGAGTGAAGATCAGAAGACCTCTTTCTTTTGCGAGACGAACGTCTTCATCCGCACCCTTTGATGCGCCGGGGAGTCTGAGCACAGCGTCGCAGCGACTCAGCAGTCGATGCGCAATGGGATAGAGGATCTCGTTGTAGATTTCATCCCCGGGCCGAACTGAGCCTGCTTCACGCAGTAATGGAAGAGCGATCCACTCACCAATCAACGGCAAATGACCAGCCCGATACAGCGGGAGGGCTGCGGCCTCGAGAGAGCGCAAATTTGCAGCCATGAGTTCTGGATCATCTCCCGTGCCTGATCGATACGGACCGGCGATAAGAATCATGAGCGATTGCGCGGCGGTCAATCCACACCTCCATCGTGCGCAAAAAGATGAAGGCTGGCGTACTGGAGCAGCATGATCGTTTTGCCGTCTACAATTTCCCCGCTCTCGATTGCGAACATCGCATCTTCGATCGATAATTCGAGGACTTCGATGTCTTCACCTTCGGCAACATTCCCTCCTCCATCGGCCTTTCTGCTTCCTGCCTCATATGCAGCCACGAAGAAGTGAAGTTTCTCGGTAACCGAACCTGGACTCATAAAGGCTTCGAAGATTCTGCGAACATGTTCTACGCGGTAGCCAGTCTCCTCTTCCACTTCGGCTTTGATTCGATCTTCTGGAGTGGCCATATCGAGCAACCCCGCGGGCGCTTCAATCAGCATGCCTTCGTGGCCGTTCACGAAAGCGGGATAACGGAATTGCCGCGTCAGAACCACTTTTCGGCGGTAGAGGTTGTAGAGAAGGATGACCGCGCCATTGCCGCGATCGTAAGTCTCCCTGCTTTGCCGCTGCCAAGTTCCATCTCGACGAAGAAAGTCGAACGTAGTTTTCTTTAACACGTACCAGTCGTCAGAGAGGGTTTCAACGGACTGGATCCGCAAGCGATGCGCGATGGAGGGTGCAGGACTGACAGTCAACATGCAAATAAAATATCGTGCAATTTCGTGCAATGTCAAGTAATATCGTGAATAGGAAAATGCTCACAACACACCGCAAACAACAAATTCTCTCCATCCTGAAGCGCGACGGACAAGTGATTGCGAAAGATGTTAGCCGTTCCATGGACGTTTCCGAGGACACCATCCGCCGCGATCTGCGGGAGATGGCGCAAGAGGGCCTGCTGCTTCGAGTACATGGAGGTGCGTTGCCCGCATCCCCGGCCATGGCAGACTTCGCCGGCCGTGAGTCAATCACGGCGGAAGGAAAACTGGCGATTGGACGGGCGGCAGCAAAGATGATTCACGCTGGACAAGTGGTGATTCTGGATGGCGGCACGACTGCAAGGCAGGTCGCGCGGCATATTCCCTTGGATTTGAAGCTGACCGTCGTTACACACAGTCCAACCATTGCGCTGGAGTTGGTCGATCATCGAGATGTCGAGGTGATCCTGATCGGTGGCCGCTTGTTCAAGCATTCCGTTGTGGCTGTCGGAGCAGCCGCGATTGAAGCAATCTCCGAAATCCATGCTGATACGTATTTCATGGGTGTGACGGGAGTGCATACAAAAGCTGGGCTCACGACGGGCGACTACGAAGAGGCAGCGGTCAAGCGCGCATTGAGCCATGCTGCAGCAGATACTTTCGTACTGGCCTCGTCGGAAAAGCTCAATGCGGCTTCACCCTACGCTGTTGTGCCACTCAACGAGGTCAGCGGCATCATCACGGAAAAAACAGTCCCAGCATCACTGACCAGACCGTTCGAGAAGCTGAAAATTCCAGTCATACGGGCTTAATGTGCTGAGCAGTCTGCAGCACTGAGTGGGTGGAGAACTTGCGCACCACCTCTCCTTGATTTACTCCCAATGCTCTTTGTGTCTTCGCAGCCACCAGCAGGCCGGATATGAGCCATGCGGAATCATGGCGCGAACACAGGGCTGATCAGATTCTCCAATCAGGTCATACTCGGTCTTGTTGCCTTTGAGGGATGTGGCGAGATAATTTGTCACGTGAACGGAGTCGAACGCCGACCCGTGCGACAACCGGACCTCGAAGACAATCCAATCTCCGACGAGCAGCAGCAACGCAGCCAACAGCACCGTAAATAAGGTTTTCTGCAGAAGTGCTTTCATGGATTTGAGATCGGCGTCGAAGCCAGTCAATTCATTTCAAACAGATTGACTCGAAATTTCGAAGACACATCGACAGCGGCTTAGCCCCTTTGAGACTCCACCTCGCCAAGCCATCCACGGCGAAGCTTTTCCGTGGGTATGCTGGAGAGATAAGGCTTGATATCGAGAATGGGAGTTCCATCCACCATGTCTACACCCCGTACGTGAAGTGCTCCGTCTTCACGCCGCAGCAATTCCACCACGGTAAGGCCAAGCGGATTTGGCCGGTATGGCGAGCGAGTGGCGAAGACACCATGTGGCCGCGTGTCGGTAGGCGGTGTGCCGAGAAGTTCAAATCCATCGGAACGGTCGAATTCCCAGATTACAAACAGGTGCGAGAAGCCCTCGATATCGGTGAGTCCTGACTGGAATTCGGGGGTAATGCTCAGCACGCCCTCAGCATCATGCTTCGCGCCGAATCCCTTTGGAATTTCATCCGGGCCTTTGTAGGGACTCTGCACGTACCCAATTGCCTGTGGAGTGAACATATCGAAGATGCTCCTTCAGACCCCTATTCTAAGCGCAGTTGGAAACGGAGTCGCATAACTCCAGCGAGGATGCTCGCCGGTGGTTCGGGCAAAAAGACATGGCCGATCACCAATCTGCATTTGAGGACAGATTGAATCTGACGAGCAGAACAATCTTCGTTAGGATATAGAGTTGCAGAATTGGAGAACGAAATGAAGGCGTTAGTAAAGAGCCGGGCCGAGCAAGGGCTTTGGTTGGAAGACATCGAGGAACCCACTGTCGGCATTAATGACGTACTGATCCGCGTTCGATACACCGGCATCTGCGGCACCGACGTTCATATTTACCAGTGGGACGAATGGGCGCAAAAAACCATACGTGTGCCCATGACCATTGGGCATGAATTTGTCGGCGAGATCGTGGAGACAGGGTCGAATGTCAACGACTTCTTTCCCGGCGACATCGTGAGCGGCGAAGGCCACGTGGTATGCGGACGCTGCCGAAATTGTCTCGCTGGAAGGCGGCATCTTTGTTCGCAGACCCAGGGTGTTGGCGTGAATCGTGCCGGCGCCTTTGCGGAATTGATTGCGCTGCCGATGACGAACATCTGGCGGCACGATCCAAAGATCAATCAGGAAGTGGCCGCGATTTTCGATCCCTTTGGCAACGCAGTGCATACGGCGTTATCTTTTCCGGTGCATGGCGAAGATGTGCTGATTACGGGGGCGGGCCCAATCGGTATCATGGCAATTCCAGTGGTCCGACACGCAGGCGCCCGACACGTCGTCGTTACCGACATGAATCCATTCCGCCTCGACCTGGCACGAAAAATGGGGGCAACGCTCGCCGTAAATCCGACGGAGACTTCGATTGCCGATGTGCAAAAGCAATTGGGCATGCAGGAGGGATTTGACGTTGGACTCGAAATGTCCGGCAATGCCCAGGCCTTCCGCGACATGATCGCGAACATGAGCCACGGGGGAAAATTGCCGTCCTCGGCATCCCCGGAAAGGACATCACTCTCGACTTTCGGCAAGTGATCTTCAACATGTTGACGATCAAAGGCATCTATGGCCGGGAGATGTACGAGACGTGGTACAAGATGTCGGTAATGCTGGAGTCGGGCGTCGATATTGAACCCATCATCACTCATCGATTCGATTACACAGAATTCCAGAAGGGTTTCGATGCGATGATCGCCGGTCAAACGGGCAAGGTGGTCCTGAATTGGACTAGCCTCGCCTGAGACGACTCTGAAACTGATATGCGGTATCAAAAGAAAAGCTCCGCTGCCATAGCAACGGAGCTTTTCTTACGCATCATGAAAGACCGTCTACATTCCGCGGCCGAATTAGGACACAACCTGCCTAGTATTGCTCGTCCTCGTCTCTGGCGCGCATGGCATGCGACAAAACGTAACCGGCAACCGCCTGGCCAATTTGATTTCCTCGAATGCAGGAAACACGGAAGTGAATCCCGCCGAAGACTCTTGCGTCCGCAATTTCGGCCACCGCTGCGGAAAAGCTTGGAAAAGCTCGCGTACCCGGTCGAACGTCCGAGGTTACCGTGAATGGTGTTGCATTCCCGAATTCGGCTGCAAGAATGGCGGCAGCGGCTCCGCTGGCAGTGGAGTGGCCTGATGGGTATTCAGGGTGAGGCGGAGTGCCTGCCGGGAAGAAGTCAAGCCATGGAGTCCAGGCCGGATCGACATCTGTTGAGGGGTTCCCGTCAGTATCTCCCGCACGAATCGCAGTAACTGGACGCCAGTAAACATAGCGGTATTTCGCGTCCCAGCAAGCGATTACGGCATCGTTTATCGCGACGTTGAGGAGCGCGAAAAGGTGTGCATTATCTGTAAGAGATAGAGATCGGCTGGTCGAGATCTGAGAGGCGATCCGATTCCAATACAGAGCGGTATTGCCCGCCCAAAAGAGGACCAGCTCCGATTGATCGGCGCTCCTTCCTGAGCCGTTATAGCTGCCCATGATTTTGATTTCGTTATAGTCGGTCGCATACTCGGCGCTTGTGAGTGCATTGGGCGGTGCCGGTCTGAACTGCGAAGGCCGCCTGAGCACCCAGGGTGTCATGCTGGCGAATTGCACTCCCGCACCTGGTGCATTGCCCAGAGGAGTTGGACGCCACACTCCGATCGCAGAAGGACCAACGATGCCAAGAGCTCCAACGAAAGGTGGTGGGGGCGGCGAGAATCCATCCGCCGATCGAATCGTCCAGACGGTGTCAGCCACCGATTGCCCCCAGCTAATTCCTGCGAGAACATAATTCGGATTCTCAGGAGGACTGAGTGCCGCGATCGATGCATTGCGCTGCGCGGTAAGGGACGTGGTGAGTGAAGGATAATTCCTAACGAGAATGATGTATGCAGCCTGAACTGCTGCTGCCCTTGCTGACGCGTGGTGCGGTGCACCTGTCTTTACGAGGAGTGGCTGGAAACGTTGATCGATTCCGTTCACTGCGTCGTAGACCGAAGCCGAAAGCTGGGCGAAGATTCTCGCGGTCACCAGCGGGCCGGTGTTGGTGGAAATGGCAGTATCATTTGCGATTGCAATCCAGTCCAGTACCTGGTCTGAAGCGAATGCGGTTCGTGTCGAAGCCTGAGTTACAAACAAGGTGGCAAACAAAGCCAACAGAGAAATGCGTGGGCGCAGATTCAGCAAGTGCTTCGTCGGGGACATGGGACCTCTCCTGCACGCTGGGCGTGCACGTTGGGCCTCCGGGTCATTCAGTGGGGAGCGAGCACTAGACTCGTCGGACGTTTAAATGGATAGCCCGAGAAAAGTGCGGCGATGTTAGTGCGATTTTCAGCGGCGTGTCAAATGGAAAATGAGGACACCGCTACGAATTTCTCGCGCGCGCCGTGGTTACCATCCTGGCGATGGGCTAGGTTGACTACCGGTATAAGGAGAACAGCACGGCTTGGCCACCGGTAAGAACTCCATGAATTCGATTCGTGTTCCGTCCGGGTCAGTAAGATCCAATTGCAACTTCCCGTCGACGCCGAGTATCTGCGGATTTTTTCCTGCTGCTGGTTTCCAGCCGCGGTCTTCCAATCTTTTTTGCAGTTCCGCGACACTCACTACGCCCGGCGCGAGATGATTCGCGCTGCCTAGTTGTTCCAGGGACGGCTTCGCGGGAAGGTAAAGCATGTATTCGATCCAGTCGGTCCCATCGGGCACCTGCATCATTACCCAATCAACGCGGTCTTCCGGAGAACCACCCTGCCAATACAGATGGAACCCGAGAATATCCTTGTAAAAATGATCCAGGGCGGGCCGATTACGTACTACGTAACCCGCATGCATGATGTGCGAACTCAACCTCTGTTTTGCGTTCGACGGTTCCGCAGGGGGATGAGTGCCAATCTGCGTGAAGCCGACCTTGTTTCCTTCCGGATCAAGAACCAGAAAGCTGCGGTCTCCGTTTTTTTCGACTGTCACGGCCGCAGGAACCTTGACTCCATGTGTACTGAGGTACTTTCGCAGGGCGTCTGCATCGCTCGTTGAAAAAGCTACGACGTCCAGCCGGTCTGCCAATCCTCGTTCAGGTGGAGTCAACAACTCGACATACTGAGAGTGATTGGCGTAGAAGCGAACGCCCGACGTGGTTCCAGCGGATGGAACCTGGTCCCAACCGAGCAGAGTTCCGTAGAAGACTTCCGACTTGGGAATGTCATCCGCGAACAGCACAAGGTGAGAGATGCCTGATATCGCGGGCCGGCGTACCGGTGAAGTCTGCGTATGGACGAGGTTCGGCAGGAACAAGGCGAGGCTTAAAAAAACGTACCGGAACATAGCGTGCAACTCCGCTGGATGGACTTTCTCTTCAGCGCTTCAAGAGTAGAGCTACACCGCCTCTCGTGCAAGGCCACGCGTGCAATTGCAATTTGTGCTGAAATGATCCCTCTTGGCCTTTGTCGGATTGGAATCCACGACTGCTCCATCGATAGGATGTTCTCTGTGAAAATCGTCTATGCTTTTTGCCGTTCTCTTGCGCTCTTCTCGATTTGTTTTTCCGGATGTGCTTCGTTTGCGCAGCAAACACCGATCAATCTGTGGCCGGAGGAACCTCAAAGTGCACCAGAGAGCGTCCGGATATCTCCTCAAGGCGATCACGTGCTTTCGAATATCCACACTCCATCCATCACACCTTATCTCCCTAAACCAGAGAATGCGACTGGAGCGGCTGTAATCATTGCTCCGGGTGGCGGCCACCGCGAACTGTGGGTTGACCATGAAGGATACGCGGTGGCTGAGTGGCTGAGCAGTCATGGAATCGCAGGCTTCGTATTGAAATATCACCTCGCGGAAGAAAAGGACTCGAAATATACAGTGGAAGGAACGGAACTCGCGGATATGAAGCGAGCAGTGCGCCTTGTCCGCGCGCGAAGCAAAGAATGGGGAATCAATCCGGAACACATCGGAGTAATGGGGTTTTCTGCTGGTGGAGAAGTTGCCGCACTTGCGAGTACACGTTACGAAGGAGGATCACCTTCGGCAAGCGATCCGGTCGAGCACTTCAGCTCAAAGCCGAATTTCCAGGCACTCATTTATCCCGCATTGCCGAAGGACAGCCGTCTTACCGCAGAAACGCCGCCAGCCTTTCTTGCGTGCGGAGGCAACGACCGTCCCGACATTTCGCAGGGACTAGCGGAATACTACCTTGCCCTTACCCGGCTTCATGTGGCCGCCGAACTCCATATCTACGCCGGCGTCGGCCATGGCTTTGGAATTCGAAAAACCAATCAGCCGCCTGTATCAGACTGGACAACGCTCTTCTTCCAATGGATGGATACTCAAGGATTCCTGACTCACGACAAACTGAAATAGCCACGCGACGGCCGCTTGCTGGGATGTTTTGAAATGGGGGCTTCGCGACACGCGCGGATAATTAATGCAATCTCTTTATCATCCGCATGTAAACTGTCCGCACTTCCCTGCGGGGCCCTGGGCGCGTTGTCCGAAACAGGCATATCCATTTCAGATGACGACGTGTGGGCGCTCTACTCCCTACCGCATGAGACCGTTCATCTCGTTCAGGCAATCACCTCGCCACGGTTCTTCGAATTCAATCGCGAGCTAACACGGATGGCCATACGGGCGGCACATTTTCAGGCAAAAGGAGAGCAACTTCCCTCCGGGATGAAGGTGAGATTCCAGACCCTTCAAGCATCGATACAGGAGAAGGTCTACGGGTTCAGCGCACACGAAATTCTAGAAACGCAGGCCGTGATCGAAGGCTTTTGGGTGCGATGACAAAACCGAATCCGTCGGCGATCGTGTTTGCGGCGCGAAAGCGATACACGCAGAATTCACCCTATCTGCACATTCTCAATTACCTGGTCGAGAATTACGGAGACGTTATTGCTGTCGATCTCGGGCCAAGGCTTTGCGCTATCGCATTGCAATCCGATCAGCCCGGAGGCGTCACGGCCGATATGTTGTCCGCCCTGGCTGCGGTGAAAGGAAGTGTGAGCAAGATTCATGAAATGTCGTTCGAGGATTTGCTGAAGAGTTCGCGGTTGGATCCGCAAACCATGAGTCGTTCTTATCGCGAGAGGAGCGCAGCGGCGTCAGGAGACCCAGCAGACGCCTGGTTCACAATCATCATGTCAGACTACTTTGATCGCTTCGAAAAACTCGACATGCATGCCCGACTCACGGCGATAATGCATCCCGGGCATGTCGCCGACTACGCCGCATCCAGCCGAGCGGATATCTTGCCGATGTATGCCCTGTTCGAAAACGGGCTTCTCGTTGATCTGCAAGGTTCAACCCGAAATGAGACAGATTTCGCCCGTTGGGTCGATATAGGACTGGCGATCACGGATGGCATTCACTGGCTCAGCGAAGACTAATCCGCCTTACTCATATTTAGCTATCGCCGACAACGGCACTCGATCGAAACCTGAGAGCAGGAATCAATACACATCCTTGAGATAGCGCTTCTGCTTCTTCATCCCGGCAAGAAACTCGTCAGCGTATTCTGTGCCTTTACCACTGTGCACAGCGATCGCCTCACGCATAGCCGCCTCAACATCCGGCGCCATGTACTTTGAGTCTCCGCACACATAGAAGTAGGCGCCTTTCTCAAGCCAGCGCCAGAGTTCCGCCGCCTGTTCGCGAATCCGATGCTGCACATAAATCTTCTGGTCTTGATCTCGCGAAAATGCCGTATCCAGCCGCTGCAGAACACCCTTCTCCAACCACACCAGGTTCTCATCCCGGTAGAGAAAATCCTGAGACTCCCTTTGCTCGCCAAAGAACAGCCACATCGGCCAGCGTCCGCACCCGGCCTGCTTATGCTGCAGGAACGCCCTGAATGGCGCCACTCCCGTTCCCGGCCCGACCATCACCACTGGAGCATCCAGATCCTCTGGAAGTCGGAAAAGCCGGTTCGAGTGGATGAAGATTGGAAGTTCGCCACCCACAGGCGTGCGTTCTCCAATCTGTCCGGAGCAGACGCCCTGCCTCTTGCGTCTGTGGCTCTCGTAAAGCACGACTCGAACAGAAAGATGAACTGCATCTGGATAGAGAGCCTGGCTGGACGAGATCGAATAGAGCCGCGGAGCCAGACGTGGCAACAGTTTGAACAGTTGCTGCGCATCTTCCAACTGCGCCGGATATTGTTCCAGCAAATCCAGGAACTCCCGCCCCCAAAGATAGCCCTCGAAGAGCTTCTTGTTTTCAGGCAGCACCAACGCAGCCAATTCTTCGTTGCCCGTTACTTTCACCCAGCCGCGCACCGTCGAACTCGACAGCTTGCCGATCATGAGCCACGACGTCAGCGCCTCACGCAGGTTGAGCGAACCGCCGTAGAAATCCGTCACTGGCTCCTCGCCAGTAAATTTCAGCAACCGAAGTATCTCTTCCACCGCTTCGGTACGGTTCTGAGGGACTACACCTGCAGAATCTCCAGGCAGGTATTGAATTCCCGATTCTCCGAGAGACAACTCGATATGTCGCGTCTCTTTCTCTGACGCGGGTCCGCTCAACAGTCGGTTCACCAGCACTGTCGCATTGTAGGGGTTGTTGCGCGAGTACATCTCCGTTGGCCCGTTAATGCTTGCCTCCTTGTCGTGCCGAACATTCCCCGCTGCAAGAGCGGAGTTCAATCGCTCTTGAAGACAATCAGGTGCAGGTAGCCTACCCAAAATAGTATCGCGTCTGAGCCTGAAGGAATAATTCCTTGTGACAGCGCGCACACATGCATGTTCATTTGCAGAGGACGAGGAACAGGCAAAACTGCCACTCCGTAGTATCCCTCAGCGCAGGTTCGAGCTTTGGTGTGGGCTGCGGATCGCCGATCGAGGGGCAGGATGAGAATTTCGAAAAGTGCATTCACAAAGATTTTTGCGGCCGTGGCCATTCTGTTGGGAGTTGCAACCACTTCGGCCTGCCAGGACATTGGTGCAAAGGCTGACGATTACATGACGACGTGGGCGAAACCGGGCCGCTTTTCGGGTGCAGTTCTCATTGCCAAGGATGGCAAGATTCTGCTTCGCAAAGGATATGGAATGGCCAACTACGAGCTGAATGTGCCGAACACGCCGGATATGGTCTTTCGAATTGGTTCGATCACGAAGCTGTTTACCGCGTTCAGCATTCTGCAACTGGAAGAGAGAGGTTTGCTGAGTGTGAACGATCCGGTGGTGAAGTACATCCCTGAGTTGCCTGAGGCCTGGAACGCGGTCACAATCCACCAGTTGCTGTGCCACAAGTCGGGAATTCCGGACCTTATCAACGCCAAGGCCTACACCGATTTCAACGACAGCCTTCACGTCGAGAACGCGCTCAAGGAGTATGCCGACAAGCCCTTGCTGACCAAGCCCGGCGAAACTCTGCGCTACAGCAATTCCGGCTATATCCTGCTGGGACGGATCGTTGAGAAGGTCAGCGGAAAGACGTACGAGGACTATCTGGAAGCGAACATCTTCCGCCCAGCGGGAATGACGCATACGGCATTCGATCATGCTGCTAACGTGGTGCCCGAACGGGCAAGTGGATATCGATGGGACGGCGAAACAGTCGTAAATGCAGCCTATGGCGATCCAGCCTTTCCGGCTTCTGCAGGCGCGTTGCGCTCGACGCTTGACGATATGTATCGATTTGATCGCGCACTGAAATCGGGGAAGTTGTTCAGCCAGTCGATCACCACCAAGGCATGGACCGCGTACGCACATTGGACGGCGCCTCCACCCTTTGACATCGACGCTGAATATGGTTACGGATGGATGATCGGCCAGGAATTCGGCCATCGCTATGTTGGGCATGGCGGATGGGTAAACGGCTTCGTCTCGCAGTTCACGCGTTACCCGGATGATGACGCGGTGATCATTGTCCTCTGGAACTTCGAAACGGCGAACAGCATGCAGGTGAGCAAAGATCTGGCTGCGATTCTACTTGGAGGCCAGTACGACACTCCACATTTACGTCCGATTGTGCACCCCACGGCGGAAACCCTGATGCGCTATGTGGGCGAGTATCACGTAGGCCCACTGAAAGTACAGATCTCGATGCGCAATGGGAGGCTTTACCTCTTCGCCACCGGACAACCAAATCCCTTTGGGTTGATTGCTGTTTCGGAAACTGAGTTCTATTGCAACGACGCCCCCTCCGAGATTCGGTTTGTCAAAGATGAGAAAGGCAACGTCAACCAGATGATGGTGAGGCTCGGGGACAGAGACATTCCAGTCGACCGGGTGGCGACCGTGGCGAAGCAGGGTGATTGAATTCCCGGTGGAATAAGTAGGGCGAGGGTTAGAGGCCGCACGGGGCGTCGCTCGCTCCTCCGTGGAACTAAATAGCCTATTTGTTAACAACCTACTGGAGTTTATGGGGGGCGCTTTGTAAGGTGGCGGAGGGAGAGGGATTCGAACCCCCGTAGCCCGTAAAGGCTAAGCGGTTTTCAAGACCGCCTGTTTCAACCACTCACACATCCCTCCGCGGGTGGGAACGTGCGCAATATCACAATTGTACGATGACTTCGATCTCCATCGTTTAGCACTTTAAAATCCACGTCGACGGACGGGTTCTGTCGACCGTTGAACCTGCGGGTGGCGTGTTTTTGCGTCTTGTAATTTACATCCGCATATTCGCGGCGGATGGCCTTGTGGTAAAGGCGGCCCGGCCCCTACTACTCTCGTTCTCAGCCAGCTCGGCATCTATTTTGCCGGCTTCCCTTAGACGCCCAAGGATCTCAAGAATTTCAGACTGCGCGGAATCTGGTTTACAGCGTCGGCGCTTTCATCCTCGATATAGTACGCTTCGAAATTCTGCTGCTTCGCCAAGGCAAGGACGTCCTTCCACGGAACAATGCCGTCGCCAACGGCTACGCTATCCTCGTCCGGCGCGGTGCCGTGGAGATCCCCCGTCTTTACCCCCTTCCGCAGGTCCTTCAAATGCAGCAGGCGAAACCTCGTAGGATAGCGCTTCATGAGTTCGACGCAATCCTGACCTGGCCACACGATCCAGAATGTATCGAGTTCGAACTTCACCGTGTCGGCGTCTGTCGCGCCGGCGAGCGCGTCAAACAGCGTGCCCTCAGCCGATGGTTGAAATTCGTACCCGTGGGGATGGTACGCGAATCGATATCCGGCCGTTGTGAGGGCCGCGCCCCATGTGTTCATGTTCTTGGATGACCGGTCTACGTCGCCTCGTTCAAACTTCTCCCCATGTGGAATCCACGGCAAAATTGCCCATCGTGCTCCGAGGATTTCTAGTTCACCCTCGAGCCGTTTGATGTCACTCTTCAAACCGTCGTAAGGCGTTACCAATGCTGTTGCCTTTAGTCCCGCCTTATCCAAAGCCATCCGAAACTGCGCCGCACTCAATCCGTAATAGCCGGGAACTTCGACTTGTCGGAATCCCATTTCGCGCACCAGAGCAAGCGTCGCGGGGATATCGTGCTTCATCATCTCGCGCAGGCTATAAAGCTCAAGCCCAATATCGATACGGGATGCAGGCTGCGGCGCCGCAAGTTTTGCGGCGAGCTGAAGCGCGGCAAGTCCCGAGACAAAATTCCGACGGGTGATCATTTCGCTGCCTTCTCCTGTCCGATATTCAGGAAGATGTCGATGCGCGGCGATTGATAGTTATATGGCTTGGTGATGATATCCGGTCGCCCGTCGCCGTTCAGATCCGCAACTTTCGATTCGTGAAAGTCGAGCCCTTCGGTCACGATCGATTGCTGAAAATTCCCTTTGCCATCTCCGTAAAAAATGTAAGCTCGTGAGTTTGGATTGGCTCCATCCAGGCGTTGTTCGGCACAAAAAATATCGAGATAACCGTCACCGTTAAAATCCGCAACCTGAAGACTGTGGCCGAAATGGATATCAGCGATCTTATGAATCATCCACGTTCCCTTCACCCACTCATAGAGGTTCAGTGGGCCGTCGCCATCACCCACAACAAAGAGCACCTGTGGCCGTGTGCTGGCTTTGATAAACTTTCCCGCCGCTGCACGGGAAAAACTGTAACGAGGATCGATCAGGTTTTCATCAAATTTCAACTCGCCTGTGTTACGAAACCAGCGTCCCCCACCAACAATGTCCAGCTTGCCATCACCATCGATATCAATGATCGCAAGCCCTTCATGTTCGTCGATCCCTTTCCACGCCGGCGACTTTCCCAACTGCTCCGGCTCGCTGTCGGTGTTGTAGTGGTATATCTGCGTGATTGGCCATTTGTCGGTATGCAACGGGTCCGGGGGAATCGTGGCGATAAAAAGTCCGTGGCCATCCTGGTTCCAGAAAACCAATTGCGACTTGCCGCTGCCGTTGAAGTCCGCCGCAATCTGATCGTGATGCTTTGGGGGCTCCACTTCTTTTGACGAGGCGGCGCTCCCACGGCCCATCCAGCTTCGGATAAGGATTTCGCCACCACCAGATGTTATTGCACTTCCAATCGCCCGCTGCGATGATGTCGAGATTGCCGTCGCCATCGACGTCCATGGCTACGCCGCCCGCTTCGATATGAAGCGGCTGCAGTTCAATAACGGATCTTGACCAGCCTGTCGTTGTTGGCCGATACAGAACCACCGAGTCCGCAGCGGTTCTCTCTGTGACTACGAACCCGGGACGATTGTCGTGGCCAAAATCTGCAACGGTCAATGAAGTTTGCTCTGTTCCGCGATTAGGAACCGGCAGATCGCCCGTAGCCGTTGAAAGATGTTTCCACGCAACGCCAGAGACTTGAGCGGAGCCGGAAATCGCCGTTAGAGCAAGCAGCAATAGGGCAGTCAACACTCGTTGCGGCATGAGTCATCCTATAAAGACAGAGTGCGACTCGTTCATGATTTTCGGTGTAAGGCTTTGCAGGAAAACGAATCGGTTCCCATTGAACTCTTCAAGACTCACCTTTGGAAGCAAAAGCTTGTCTGGCGCCAGCGTTGTGAGAGAAGAGTAGAACAGAAATGGACATATAAGGATCTAGACTCATTAAGCAAATCTGTCTCGTTGCTCTGCGGTCGCTGAAGTATGGTATTCGTTGCGAGAAACACTAAGGAGGGGGCACCATGTCCAGTCTCAAGCTCTTCTTGGGAGACATCACGAAGCTTCCGGTCGATGCGATTGTGAATGCCGCCAACTCCTCCTTGCTTGGAGGCGGAGGCGTTGACGGCGCCATCCATCGTGCCGCGGGGCCCGGCTTATTGGATACATGTCGCAAGCTCAACGGATGCGCTACCGGGGATGCAAAGGCAACCCCGGGCTTTTTGCTTCCGGCAAAGTGGGTTTTTCATGCCGTTGGGCCGGTCTGGAAAGGCGGCAACCACGGGGAGGACGAGCTTCTCGCGAATTGCTATCGTCGCTGCATAGAACTCGCGCAAGAACATCAAGTGAAGTCGATTGCGTTCCCCGCAATCAGCACCGGT
This sequence comes from uncultured Acidobacteriaceae bacterium, assembly GCA_963797255.1. Classification (GTDB taxonomy): domain Bacteria; phylum Acidobacteriota; class Terriglobia; order Terriglobales; family Acidobacteriaceae; genus JANXZS01. The sequence goes on along the minus strand of CAWCOV010000019.1, from coordinate 714,783 downwards.
GTTTACGGATTTCCGATAGAACGCGCGGCGCGTATCGCGTTTGAGACCGTGAAAGCAAGTGTCGCTGGCACCAGCGTGCAGGAACTGACATTTGTCTGTTTCGATCAGACCACGTTGTCCGTGTACCAACGACTGCTTGAAACAGACGAGGCTGGATAGAACTCAATCCCCCGAAAATCGCAGCCGCAGCTCCAAGAGTGGACCACCGCAAAGCTATTTACGACTTAAACTTGCGGGCCGCATGAATTCACCGAAACGTCGTAGGATATAGCAGGAATCGCGCCGCACGGATCCATGGTCGGGTCGACGCACCCGGGATTCATGAAGCCGTCGCGGTGTACGCGGCATCTTTTAGAACAGAGAAAACTTTGACGGCCCATCGCTATAATCCGGTTTCGTTCGAACGCACACTTGCCAGCGCAAAGAGCACGATGGTGTTCAGCGAGATCGTCATGCTCGCGGTGGACAGCTTCCGCGCCAGCAAAGTGCGCTTCATGCTGACCGCTCTCGGCATGGTGATCGGTTCTGCGTCGCTCATCCTGGTGGTCACCGTGGGTCTCACCGGCAAGGAGTATGCGCTGAACCTGCTGCGCGGTATCGGTTCCAACATGGTCGTCGTGGACTATCAGGGAGGAGGCAACGCAGAAGCGGGAATCGGAAAAGAATTTCGCAGCGACTATCTTACCCGCGAAGATGAAGCGGCAGTCGTCCAGCAAGTGCCGGCAGTTGCGTATTCGTCGCCTATGGTGGAGATGCACGACCGCATTAGTTTCGGCGGCGGTGTCGTAAAAGACATCCTGGTACTTGGCATCACGCCGGAGTATCGCCAGGTTCGCAATCTCATCGTCTTGTCAGGAAGATTTTTTGACGAAGAAGACGAGCAATCTCATATCAAGGCTGCGGTCGTCACCGAGCCTTTCGCCCGGCAACTCTTCGGAAGTGCGGACGCGGCAATCAATCAGAGCTTCGCGATCAGCGGTATTCCCTTCACCATCATCGGCATCTTCAAAGAGAAGGTGAATACATTCGGACAATCAGAGGTCGCGGATCAAACGATTCTGATTCCTTATTCGGTGGCGCGTTACTTCACTGGAACGAACAACGTAAAACAGCTTTTCTTTTCTATTCGAGACCAGAACGATGTGCCGGAAGCGACGCGTGAGATCGGCCGCGTGATCCACTCACGGCACCGCGCCAACTCTGTCTACAATGCGCAAAATCTTACTGAGATTCTTAACGTTGCTTCGCAGATATTGAATGCAATTACAGTGGGGCTTTTGCTCGTGTCCACCATTACGCTGGCGGTCAGCGGAATTGGCATCATGAACATCATGTTGGCTACGGTGCGGTCCCGAATACGCGAGATCGGCATACGAAAGGCGCTCGGCGCCACCTATCGCGAGATCAAACTGCAATTTCTTGTGGAAGCGGTTTTCATCTCGCTGAGCGGAGGAGTGGTTGGCACCATCATTGGACTCGCGATCCCCTACTCGCTCCGCTTCATAACCGACGTCGAGATTCCGGTTTCGGTATGGTCCGTGGTAATTGCGTTGTTCACGGCAACTGCGGTTGGCATCATTTTTGGAACTCTGCCGGCCACCCGAGCAGCTCAACTGGATCCCGTGGAATCTCTAAAGTACGAATAGCTCGTCCCTTACATAGTCCAGGCAACATTCTCCAGCACTGCCTGCATGCTCCGATAATCACACCTGCCACCCTCTAAGCGGCTGATAGCGGTGCGGGCGTTCTCCGGATTCACTCCGTAGCCTCGTCCCGCTAAAAATACAGACAGCACCTCTGCCGCCTGCCAACTATCAATGCCGGCCTGCATCAACTCTGTGCGAAGACCGGACAACTCGCCTTCGCTGAACTTTTCGACAAGTTCTCTTTCATTCCCTCTCAGGTCGGATCCCATATGCGTGACACCTCTCAGTTGAATTGGCCATTTAATCAGACGCACAGACTCTTTAGACACAGAGTGAAGAGTTTTGTTCTGGATGGCTTTTTTGATGCTGTAAATCGAGGGCCCTGTCTGCTATGGGTGCGTAACAAAGCATCATGATCCACTTCACCCGAAATCCCGGATGGGAATCTGACATGCCATACACAAGCGCAGGCCCTAATATGGAGAGAGCATGACTGAAGGTCCGAGGAAGAGAACTCTCTCGTTCAAAGTAATGATGCTTATTCTGTTGTCGGCGATGGCTGTCGCGGCGGGAATTGCGTATTTACTCGTCTACCCGTTCTTCCACCCACATGTTCATTAGACTACTCAGGCGGCAGAAGGGTAGCACGCTCGGTAATCATTACTGGAATCCCGTCTACAAACGGGTAGTATCGCTTGCAGGCGTAGCAGCATAACCAGCGGGGAGAATCCAATCGTGGCCCCGGCTCCATTTGCCCCAGGCAAGCCGGACATGCGAGCAGCGCCAGCAGATTTTCAGGAATTTCAGCCATGCCTAACAGTTTATTACTTCAGTAATCTGAATCCGGCGAATGAAAGGATTTGTAACAGAAATGGTGAACTCGCGAATTCTTGACGGAACAGCAATCGCAGCCGCAATCAAGCAGGATGTAGCGCGCGAAGTGGAACAGCTTGCCGTCCAGGGTATCCGTCCCGGCCTGGCCGCGGTGCTTGTTGGGGATGTGCCCGCATCGCAAATTTACGTTCGTAATAAAGTGAAGACCTGCGAGACGCTCGGTATTGCCAGCGACCTCATCACTCCTCCAGAGTCGGTTACGACCGAAGAGATGTTCGACCTCGTCGAGGATCTGAACACTCGCGACGACATCGACGGAATTCTGTTGCAGCTTCCGCTGCCAAAACAAGTCGACGCGAAAGCGTTGCTTGAATCCGTGTCACCGGAAAAAGATGTGGACGGATTTCATCCCGTCAACGTTGGCAGGCTACAGACCGGACAGCCTGCTCTCGCACCATGCACACCTTACGGCATTATCGAAATGCTCAAGCGCAGTGACATCGCCATGTCAGGCCAGAATGCAGTTGTGATCGGGCGCAGCGACATCGTAGGTAAGCCGATGGCCATTTTGCTGCTTCAACAGAATGCCACCGTTACGGTGTGCCATAGCAAGACGCGGGACCTCGGCGAATTTACCCGCAATGCTGACATTCTTGTCGCCGCGATTGGCAGACCTGGGTTTGTTACTCCGGAAATGGTTAAGCCGGGGGCAACCGTCATTGATGTGGGCATGAATCGAGTGACCAGTCGCGAGGACTTCGATCGCTTCTTCGCTGGAGATGCCCGCCGCGAAAAAAGCTTTGCGGAGAAAGGCTCCACTCTTATAGGGGATGTACATCCAAAGGCGTTTGAGGTCGCGGGAGCTTACACACCCGTCCCTGGCGGAGTTGGACCGCTGACAATTGCCATGCTGATGGCCAACACCGTGCGAGCGGCAAAAATACGCCGCGGTTTGAAGGTCTGACGCATGTTACGTGTGGGGTTAACCGGCGGACTGGGTAGCGGAAAGAGTACCGTGAGCAAGATGTTCGCTACGCTCGGGGTTCACGTGATTCAAGCGGACGAACTGGGCCGCGATTTGATGCAGCGTGGCCAACCCGTCTACTCCTCCATCGTCGAGACGTTTGGCACTGAAATTCTTCAGGCCGATGGCGAGATCGACCGCAGAGCTCTCTCGTCCGTCGTGTTCGAGGGTGGCCGCATCGAAGAACTGAATCGCATCGTGCATCCTGCGGTGATCGCAGCGCAGGAGGAGTGGGCGGCGAAGGTGAACGCCTCAGATCCTGACGCAATCGTTATGGTGGAGTCAGCTCTGATATTTGAAGCCGAGCGTTCTGGGACCGTCCCCGAATGGCGAAAGCGCTTCGATCGCGTGATCCTGGTCGCCGTGCCGGACGAGGTCAAAGTCGCCCGCTACGTGGAACGACTCTCGCCGGGCAAATGGAACGAGACTCTTGCTTCAGATGCGAGGTCTCGTCTCGCCGCGCAAATTCCTGACGGTGAGAAAGCTGCCAAATGCGATTACGTGATCGATAATTCCGGATCGTTGGACGCCACCCGCCAGCGTGTGCGCGCAATTTATGAGGAACTTTCAGAGCAGACGCGAAGCCGCGCAACCAGAAACTGAAGGGAATCCAATCTCTCGATACAATCTAAACAGGGCTTCGAAGTTGGAGAAGCTGCCGTACAGATTGACAGGAAAAACGGATAGGTAAGTTTGTTATGAAATTTCGCCGAATTCTTCTCGTCGTTATACTCGTAGGCGGTTTTTGGTATGTAACCAGCCACGAAATTCCAAAGCTCCGCCAGGTGCCGGTGATCGGCAGCTCCGTTGAGAAGTTCTCCACGCACACGACGTCGGCGCTTGACCTCACCGAGGCCAACGCTCAGCCGGCGTACGATTCCGAAGAGTTGAATAACATTGCCGTTTATAAGAAAGCGGTCTCTTCCGTCGTGAACATCACGTCTTCGGCCATGGCGTTCGATTTTTTCTATGGCATGGTGCCACAGCAGGGCCAGGGCTCAGGGTTCATCCTGGACAAGTCCGGCCACGTACTCACCAACTACCATGTCATCGCAGATGCCAGCCGCATTGAAGTCACAACCAGCGATAAGCGCAAATACAAAGCCCGGGTGGTCGGCGCAGACAAGAGTCACGATCTCGCACTGCTTGAAATCAACGCGCCGAATCTACAGCCCGCAATTCTCGCCAGTTCCAAGGACCTCGTCGTCGGACAAAAGGTATACGCCATCGGCAATCCCTTCGGTTTGAGCGGAACCATGACGCGCGGAATCATCAGCGCCATCCGTCCCATTCGGAATCCGCAAGGCTCAGCCATTGAGGATGCCATCCAGACAGACGCCGCCATCAATCCCGGAAACTCGGGGGGCCCGCTCCTGAATTCGCGAGGCGAAGTCATCGGCATCAATACCCTGATCGCAAGCAATGGCGCGGACCAGAGCTCCGGCATAGGATTCGCAATCCCCATCAACGCCGCGAAAGCCGTCCTCGCAGATCTGTCGAAGTACGGCCGCGTGCGCCGGCCGACCATGGGAATCGTTTCGCTGCCCATCGGCCCCGACCTCGCGCAGCAGATCGGACTCGCATCTGACTACGGTGTCCTCATCCAACAGGTCCTCCCCGACGGCGCTGCGGCAAGAGCAGGATTGCGTGGAGGCAAACAGCAGGCCTATCTCGGCAACACGCCCATCTATCTCGGCGGAGACATGATAGTCGCCATCGATGGTGAAGAGGTAACCAACACACAGGACATCGCGGCCATCATGGATAAGCATCAAATCGGAGATACAGTCACGGTTACGTATTACCGCGGACACGAAAAACTGACAACGCGACTCACTCTAGGTGAGGCGCGCGACGTCTCCGCATAAACGCGTAGCCAACGGCAGGTCCAGACAAATGAGCAAATGGACGACGGCAGACATTCCGCGGCAAGATGGCAAATTGGCAATCGTCACCGGCGCGAACAGTGGCATCGGTTTACACGCCGCGCGGGAACTTGCGCGTGCAGGATGCACGGTGATCGTGGCTTGCCGCAGTGCGGAAAAGGCCAGCAGTACCCGCCAACGCATCGTGCAGGAGATACCCGCGGCAATGATCGAAGATGGCGTCCTCGATCTCGCTAATCTTTCCTCCATACGCGAATTTGCGAAAACTTTTCTCGCCACCCGCCGCCCGCTGGATCTCCTGATCAACAATGCCGGGGTGATGGCTCTTCCCAAACGCCGGCTCACGGCAGATGGCTTCGAACTGCAAATCGGAACCAATCACCTCGGACACTTCGCACTCACTGGTCTCCTGATGCCCGCACTTCTGGCCGCTCCGTCCGCGCGCATCGTCACGGTGAGTTCGCTGGCGCATCGCGGTGGCAAAATTCGTCTCGACGATCTGCAGTGGGAACACGACTACAAACCATGGCCGGCGTATCGGCAATCAAAGCTCGCCAACCTGCTGTTTGGAAAAGAACTGGAACGCAGGCTTCTGAAATCTGGAACGCGCACACAAAGCATCATCGTTCATCCGGGCGTCTCGAACACGAGCCTGTTTAGCAACGGCCCGGGCTCCGGCGGAGGCCTGATGAACGCGATCACACCGGTGATACTTCGCTTCATCGCGCAGTCGGAGGAGCAGGGTGCGCTCCCAACTCTGTATGGCGCGACCGCGCCGGAGGCACAGGGTGGGCATTATTACGGCCCTGACGGATTCCGCGAAATGAAGGGCTACCCTGTCGAAGTGAAAAATGAGGCACAGGGCGATGATCCGGCGCTAGCCGCGAAACTCTGGGATCTTTCAGAGAATCTGACGGGCGTTCATTACGACTTTGCCGCTGCCTGATCCCGCAATCGATAGTGTCGCCCCGAGATCTGATAATCACCGGAGAGAACCCGCGCAATCGCCTCGCTATAAGCAATGTGTTCTTGCTCAAGGATGCGCTTCGACAGCGAATGAGCGTCGTCGGAATCCAGCACCGGCACTGTTTTTTGCAGGATGATCACACCATGATCCAGATGCTCATCCACAAAATGGACTGTGCATCCTGTGACCTTTACTCCGTATTCAAACGCCTGTTCTTGCGCATCGAGACCGGGAAACGCGGGAAGCAGCGACGGATGAATGTTGAGAATGCGATCGGGGTAAGCCTGAATAAATCCCGGTGACAGCAGCCTCATATATCCTGCGAGGCAAACGAGCTCCACTCCATGCTGCCGCAAACATTCCAGGATTTCGGTGTCGTGCTCGGCGCGTTTTCTGCCCCGCCCCTCAATCACAACCGCGTTCAATCCCCGCTCGCGTGCGAAGGCAATCCCTTGGGCATCGGCAAGATTCGAAATCACAACCGCGATCTCCGCTCCCACGAGCCTGCCCTGTTGAATGCTGTCGGCAATGGCCAGAAAATTCGAGCCACGGCCAGACAGCAGAATGCCAATCCGCATTGCATGTCCTCTTAGGCTAGGAGTAGATGACCTTGCGATCGCCCTTGACGGTGCGGCCAATGACAAAGAATTTCTCGCCGGAACGGTCGAACTGCGACTTCACACGCTTGAACTTCTCTGCCGGAATCACGGCAATCAGCCCGATCCCCATGTTGAATGTGCGCATCATCTCGTCCTGCGCCACATTGCCGAGCTCCTGCAAATGCTCAAAGATCGGCGATACTGGCCAGCTCCCCACATCGACCACCGCAGAGATTCCCTTGGGCAGAATCCGCGGAAGGTTGCCCGTAATGCCGCCGCCGGTAATGTGTGCCATGCCGACCGTTGAATCCGTCGACGTAAGTTTTCGTATCACTGGGAGATAGCTCCGGTGCACCTTCATCAGCGCTGCGCCCGGCCTTGTCCTTCAGTGCATTCACGTAGTGCTCGGGCTTGTATCCGGCAACTTCGAAAAACAGCTTTCTCGCCAGCGAGTAGCCGTTTGTGTGCAGGCCGGTCGAGGGCAGCCCAATGAGGACATCTCCCACTTTGATTCCCGCACCAGTAATGATCTTTTCCTTCTCGACCACGCCGACGATGAACCCCGCTAGGTCATACTCGCCATCAGCATAGAAGCCCGGCATCTGCGCCGTTTCCCCACCAATCAGCGCGCAGCCGTTCGCATGGCAAGCCTCGGCAAGTCCGCTCACCACCTTCTCGGTCACTTCCGGATCGAGAACGCCGGTAGCCAGGTAATCCAGGAAAAAAAGCGGCGTCGCGCCCTGCACGGCGATGTCGTTGACGCAGTGGTTCACTAGATCCGAGCCCACCGTATGGTGGATATTGAGTTCAAAAGCCAGCTTCAGCTTCGTTCCCACGCCATCCGCGCTCGAAACCAGCACCGGATTCTTGAAGCGGACGGTATCCAGCTTGAAAAGGCCGCCAAAACCGCCTATCTCACTCAAAACCTGCTTATTAAAGGTTCGCTGGGCAAGGTATTTAATCCGCTGTTTGGCGCGGTCGCCGCTGCTAATATCCACTCCGGCGTCGGCGTAAGTTACGGGCGATTTGGCCTTCTTATTCTTCGGTTCCGAGGACTTCGTAGCTGGCGATTTCAATTCTGGCAAGGCGTTTCCGTGGTGCAGGTGGGATACCGGCCTTCGAATGACCTCGCAAAAGGCTGCCAGAAATGCGCAGGCCGGCGGTGGGATTTGTAGGCCGAAACGTAAGTTTAGCACTGTGCAGGCCCAATCCAACGGCGAAGGTCAGCTGGATTCGAGGAATCGGTCGCGTTGCTGGGCACTCGGCAGGGGGCAGGCATCCAGTCTTCCAAAGATTCCATATCGAACTTTGGCCACAATCCGATAGCCCAGGTCGCGAATGGGCCGAGGAACAAGATAAAGGGCTTTGCCCAGAAATCGCCACCACCCACCCAGCTCCAGCAGAACACCCACAGCGGCGTTGGATCGCACCAACACCTTCTCGCTGGACGAATAGGGCATGTTCACCAGGCAAAAGGTGCCAAGGTTTGCAGAATCGAGTCCATGCGAAGCAAGGATTCTGCCAGCCAGCGGATCCTGGAGCGCGCAAAACCAGAAACGACCTCTGGCGTCGTGACGCAGGACGAACTGCACAAAACGGTTGCAAAGGCCACAAACGCCGTCGTAAAGGATCAGCGAATGCCCTGCGACTTGTGCGGAGGTAGGTGCCATCTATAACGGAAGATTCGCCGCGAAGGAAAAAGATTCCTCAAGGCGGAAATCAGTTCTCCCGAACCACTCGTTATTCATTCGGCGATTGGAATATCCGCCTTTACAATCTGCCACAGGCTGCTCAGCCAAGATGTTTCCACAGGAAGGTGGCCTCGAGAAATGCTTTCATTCACGCAGAACTTACTGGTCGTGTTTGGTGCGGTGGCCAGTTCCCTGATTTTTATGGTGTTGCTCAACAAGGTATGGGCCGCCGAGAGCCGCCGCGTTTACAACGATGTAATCGGCTGGCACCTGGGAATGCTTGGCACAACCTATGCCGTGGTGCTGGGATTCATGCTCTACGCGGTGTGGATCAACTACGGTACGGCGGACGTGAATGCGGATGCTGAAGCCAACGCCCTGGTGAACATATACCGCCTTGCCGACGGGCTGCCAGCCAAGCAAGGCGACTTGCTCAAGTCGCAGGCCCGATCCTATGCGGACAACGTGATCAATCGCGAATGGCCGCTCATGGCGGAAAATCGGCTTCCTGAGGATAGCCACCAGCCGACCCAGTTAATGTGGGAGACCCTGATGGCCATCAAATCTCCCACTCCGGGAGAGGTCGTTGCCCAGGATCATGCCCTGTATGAACTTAGCGCGATGATGGAGCACCGGCGGACACGTTGGCTCGAAAGCGCTTCGCGCCTGCCGGGAGTTCTTTGGTGGGTACTGATAGTGGGCGGAATTCTTACCATCGCCTCCAGTTGCATGTTCGGTTCAACCAGCCTGCGCGTGCATGGCGTCCAGGTCTTTGCTTTTTCGCTGCTAATCTCCCTGGTGCTGGTAGCTATTGCGGATATTGACCGCCCGTTTCAAGGATCGGTTCATGTTGGGGTGTCGGCCTTCGAGCGCGCCCGGCTTACTATGCAGAACTGAATTGGACTTCGCCGCGAAAGTCGGCGAAGTGAGTCCCGTCCGGCTCCGAACTATACTGGGACGGATGCCCCGACAAACATCCGTTTCCGCCCAATTGCAGCAGCGCGCCGAGCGTTTTCTCCCCGGCGGTGTCGATTCGCCGGTCCGCGCCTTTCGCGCGGTTGGTGGTGTTCCTCCGTTTCTGACCCGCGCCGAAGGTCAGTATCTCTGGGACGCGGACGGCAACCGCTACCTCGACTATTTCGGATCGTGGGGGCCGATGATCCTTGGCCACGCCTTCCCCGCGGTCGTAGAGGCAATCCAGCAGGCGGCCGCGCGCGGTGCCAGCTTTGGAGCATCCACGCCCACAGAAGCAGATTTGGCGGAACGAATCACTCGGGCGTGCCCCTCCATCGAGAAGCTTCGCTTTGTAAGTTCAGGCACCGAAGCCACTATGTCGGCCATTCGCGTAGCTCGGGCTTTCACATCTCGCAAATACATCATCAAGTTTGAAGGCTGTTATCACGGGCATGCGGATGGCTTGCTGGTGAAAGCCGGATCCGGAGTGGCTACTCTTGGAATACCCGGCTCGGCAGGGGTTCCGGAGGAGATCGCGAATCTTACTATCGCGCTTCCGTTCAACGATCTCGACGCCGTGAAGCAAGCCTTTGCGAAATATTCCGGGCAGATTGCCTGCGTAATCGTGGAGCCAATTGTTGGCAACATGGGCTGCGTTCCGCCTGCTGACGGATACCTGCAAGCTCTGCGATCCATCACCGCTGCGGAAGGCAGTGTTCTCATATTTGATGAGGTTATGACCGGTTTCCGGGTAGCCTATGGCGGTGCGCAGGCGCTTTATGGAATTCAGCCCGACATGACGACGCTGGGCAAGATCATCGGCGGCGGACTACCTTGCGGAGCATTTGGAGGGCGGGCGGAAATTATGAATCTGCTGGCGCCGCTGGGCCCTGTTTATCAAGCCGGAACGCTGAGTGGTAACCCGCTCGCTATGGCGGCCGGAATCGCGACGCTGGAGCATCTCGAAGCCAACAAATCAGCGGTTTATGATCGGCTCGAAGCAGCAAGCGGCCGTCTTGCTGAGGGTGTTGCCGAGGCGGCCATGAGTGCTGGAATTCCGGTTACGACAAACCGTGTCGGAGCGATGTTTACCTGGTTCTTTACATCAAGTCCGGTGACGGATTTTGAGAGCGCATCGATCAGCGACACGGCTTTGTTTGGCCGCTTCCATCGAGCCATGCTCGATGCGGGAGTCTGGTTTCCGCCCTCCCAGTTTGAAGCTGCATTCCTGGGCACTGCGCACACAGACGAGGATCTGACAGAAACGATCGGGCTTGCGAAAGCAGCGTTCGAAAGCATGCAAAGTGGCACTTAAAACGCATTTAAACCGCGTTTTGCGGTGCATTTGTTGCGAGCTATCGCACCGAAGAATGCCAAGCTTCCGGTGTTACAAACCGAGCCGCCTGCGAGCGAAATCGGCCGATAAGTCGTTCCGTTGCCGCCACGGTGCAACTCCGGTCGGCGCCAAAGTTTGCAGGGCCACCGTCGTGGAGAAGAATATTGCTCGACCGGCCTCGGCTTTGATTTGTAGCCACCCCGCGTCCCACGCGCTTTTGTATTGATTCCGGGGCAGTTGCGTCCCAATCGTGCCCCATTGCGTTCCACATTACTGTCGTTAATCCAAGTTCGCGCGCAGTCTCCAGAACATCGGGGCGACGGGCTCCGTGGGGCGGGCGAAAATACCGGATGGGCTGGCCAAGTGTATCTTCCAGCACGTGGTTACAGTCGTTGATCTCCTGCCGAACCCGCGCAGGTCTTTGAAACAAAAGGACCGGATGCGTCATTGTGTGGTTGCCGATAAGGTGTCCTGCGGTCCAGATTGCACGTGCCAGATCGGGGCGTTGCTGAACGAAACGGCCTATCAAAAAGAACGTGGCACGGACATTGTTCTTCGCCAGAATGTCCAGAAGTTGATGAGTCCATGGGTCATTGGGGCCGTCGTCGAACGTGAGAGCCAGCTCCGAAGGCTCGCGTCCGGCAACGATTGTGTGCCCGAAAATCTGCGAAGTGGGCCAGTTTGCTGCATAGGCGTAGCCTCCGGCAGCAAGCCCTGCGACGGCACCCGAAATGGCCAGCTCAGTGAGCATTCTGGTTTATTCTAAAGCATTTGCCCGGGTACGACATGGCATTTGCCTCGCGTGAAAACCGCGAAAAATCATTCGCGAGCGCTCGCAAAACCGTCATTTTTGTATGCTTTTGAAGGGTCGAAATGCATCGTTTTGAGCGAGTTTTCTGGGGTTACATTATTCTGATTTTGTAACCTTTCGCACAAATGCGTTCTGTGCTATTTTCGATTTTCCTTCGCTTTTTATGTGTCTTGATATGGTAGAAGGCAATCATGGCTAATTTGTTCGATCCGCCGCGTTTTATCGCCGTTGAAGGACCCATCCGAGTTGGCAAGTCCACTTTGGCCGAAATCCTCGCGGACACGCTTCGTGCCCGGAGGATTGTGGAGCCGGAGCACAATCCTTTTCTGGGAGGCTTTTACGAAGGGAAAAAGGCCACCGCCTTCGAGACCCAGATGTGGTTCCTGATGGAACGCTACGAGCAAATGCGAGCGGAGAAGGCGCTTGGTTTCGACAACACTGTGGTTGCGGACTACATCTTTGAGAAAGACAAGATTTTCGCCTACATCAACCTGTCGGATGAAGAGCTGAATCTCTACAACCGCTACTACCACATGTTCCGCGAGAAGATGCCGACACCGGACCTGGTGATTTATCTCCAGGCTTCTCCCGAGGTGCTAAAGCAGCGTGTGAAGCGCAAGGGCATCGCTGGCGAGCGCACCATCAGCGACGATTACCTTGAGCAAGTGGTCGCAGCTTACGAGCACTTTTTCTTTCACTATTCGTCGAGCGATTTGCTGGTGGTGAATACCTCTGACATTGATTTTGTAAACAACAACGCCGACCTGCAGATGCTGCTTAAGCGACTGTCAGAGCCGATCAAGGGGACACAGTACTTTTTGCCGCTGGGGAGCATTGAGAAGAGCTAAAGGCCGGTTCGTTAAAAGGCGGTTAGCCAGCCAGCGGTTAGCGAAAGGCTAGTTCGCGAAAAGCAGCAAGTTAGCGAAAGGGTTGTTAGCGAAAGGCGCGTGTCGGGTTAGTTAGAGCTTGCTCCAACCTGGTCGGCAACTCTGCGCCAACCTACCGCCAGCCCGTCCTGGACCTCCATGCCTGTACCCACGGCAACAACTTTGCCATTCGAAGTCCAGGAGACTTTATAGCTGTCACCAGTCTTTTCGATGAGCAGATCATATTCGTCTGAAAACTCTCCGCTGTCGTAAAAGTAGCGGACGTGATATTTCCCTGCGAAACCTTCCTTTGGGCCTCCGGTCGCAATTCCCGGTCCGCTGTACTTGTTTCCGTACATCCACCTCGCCGTGAGCGTCCCCGGCGCATAGCCTTTCGTGTACAGGACAAAGCCTATGTTCGAAACATTTTGTGCTTCTGCGGGCGTGGCAGGTGCCGTCATCAGCGGCAATAGAAGAAAAGTCAGCAACACCATACTAACGAATGATCTACGCATGATGCCTCTCGGTTGCTTTTGCTTAGCGTGATGGTTTGGGGATGGGCTGACCTATTGGCAATGGACGGCCAAAGTTCGGGGCACCGTCTGCGTTCCATGTGAAGGGCTGGGCGCGCGGCGATCGTTTGTCTCCGCAACCGTCTCCGGGATGCGCGTTGGCGTGATAGAGAATCCAATCCTGTTTTCCGTCGGGAGATTTGAAAAAGCTATTGTGCCCGGGCGCGTAGACCGAAGCTTCCGGCGATTGCCAAAAGACGGGCGTGGATGATTTCTTCCACGACGAAGGATCAAGCAGGTTGCTGGTAGAGGACGCGGTGAGCATTCCGAGCTCGTAGTAGTCCGTCCAACATCCGCTCGCGGAGTAGATCAGCATGATTTTCCCGCCATGCTGAAGAATTTCCGGACCTTCGTTTACGTCGACGTGGGGCATGGAATCCACCTCACCGCGTTTTGTAAGGTCACCAACTTTTTCCCAGGGAAATTGCGGCGTTGAAATCACTACCGGCTTCCCTGCGATGGTCCACGGATTCGACAACTTTGCGATCAGGATGTGCTGCACGCCGTTGGTGGCTGTCGTCCATCCAGACCAGACGGCGTAAAGGACTCCGGCATTTTCAAACACGCTGCCGTCGATTGCCCATCGGTCTTCGGGTCCGGCCAGCTTGCCCTTCATCTTCCACTCGCCTTGCAAAGGATCTGCGGCATCGTTTTCAAGCACCCACAGGCGATGCGTGTCGTTCGTGCCTTCATCTGCCGCGAAGTAAATGAACCATTTCCCCTGAAGGCGATGAAGCTCCGGAGCCCAGATTTCATGCGAGTAAGGGCCGGAAGCCGGAGGTGTCCACACCACCTTCTTTTCCGCATGGCCTAGGTCGGTGATGTCCTTGGTCTTCCAAATAGTGAGGTTCGCACCAGTGGAGTTCATGTAGTAGTAGGTATCGCCCTGCTGAATTACCCAAGGATCCGGGCCGGACGGAAGCAGCGGATTTGTGAACGTACCTGTTGTCTGCTGGGCGATAGCAACTGAGATAGAAAAAAGAAAAAAGCATGCGACAGATGTGAGCTTGAACCCAAGATATGAACTCTTCATGTTGGTCTTAAGAACTCCTGACGTAAAGATTGCAGGATCGAGACAAATTTGGCTATTCGCGAATTTGAGCGGAGCACATCGTTGCACGTAAGGATACCTGCTGTGACTGGACACGTGTCTCCAGGGAGCAGATCGCAACGGTGTCATTCGAGGTGAGTCCGCAAGGGTGCTCAAGTGCAGTCCCGAAATTCTTGTAGTATGGAGGCACCTAAGCACTGCGAACTTATTTGGCAGGTAATAGATGGATAGACGTGTCTACACAAGACGAGAGCTACTCGGCCGATTTGCGGTTAGCGCAGCCGTACCATTCTTTGTTCCCAGATTTCTTCGCGCTGCGGATTCCTATGAGTCGAAGCGTCCGGAGCCATCTTCCCGCCGGTTTCGCAGTAAGGCTGTTGATGCTGCGATCGCCTCTGTCTCCGCCAAGATCGGGGATCCGGAACTGGCATGGCTATTCTCCAACTGCCTGCCCAATACGCTGGACACAACCGTTACTTACAACAACAACGCGCAAGCACCTGACACGGTCGTGGTGACCGGCGATATTCCTGCGATGTGGCTGCGCGATTCTTCGGCGCAGGTATGGCCGTACCTTACCTTTGTGTCTGCCGATCCTGAACTGGCCGCGATGATCAAGGGCCTGATCCGGCGTCAGGCACGTTGCATCCAGCGGGATGCTTATGCCAATGCTTTTATGCCGGACCTTGAGAGTCCGGTGCCGCTGGAGTGGAGCGTGCACGATGACACGCTGATGAAACGGGGCGTGGGCGAGCGGAAATGGGAGGTCGATTCCATTTGCTATCCGGTGCGGCTTGGGCATGGATATTGGAAGGCGACCGGGGATACGACGCCGTTCGACGAGCTATGGATGCAGGCTTTGCACGTTATTCTTACAACGTTTAAAGAACAGCAGCGCAAGACAGCACGCGGGCCGTATTCGTTCATGCGCGAATCAAAGCATCCGACGGATTCACTAAATGGAGATGGATTCGGCAATCCTGCGAGGCCGGTGGGGCTGATCTATTCCGGATTTCGGCCATCGGATGATGGGTGTGATTATCCACTGAATATTCCGGGCAATTTTTTTGCGGTCCAAACGTTGCTGAAAATCGAAGAGATGTTTACGGAGATTGCGCACGACGCCAGCGCCGCGCGGGAAGCCTCGCAACTGGCAGCAGAAATAGAAGCTGCGCTGAAAAAGTATGCTCCTGGTCGTCATCCAGAGGCCGGCCAGATCTGGGCTTACGAAGTGGACGGTTTTGGCAACGCCATCTTTATGGACGACGCCAATGTCCCGAGCCTGCTCGGCATGCCGTATCTTGGCAGCTGTTCAAAGACAGATCCGATGTACCTTGCGACGCGAAAGTTCGTGCTGAGCACGTCCAATCCATATTTCTTTCGCGGATCGGCTGCGGATGGGATCGGCGGTCCACACGTTGGTCCCGACATGATCTGGCCGATGGCCATCATCATTCAAGCGTTGACTACGGATGATGAGCAGGAACAACGGCAGTGTCTTCGCTGGCTTAAAAAGAGCAACGCCGGCACGGGCTTCATGCATGAAAGCTTCAACAAGAATGACCCATATAAGTTCACCCGCGCATGGTTTGCATGGGCCAATACGCTCTTCGGCGAACTGATTCTTACGCTTGAAAAGAAATCGCCGAAGCTGCTTGCTTCGCGAGACATATAAGTCTCGCGGTTATGGTCAGTTCTTGAGTACCTGATCAATCGTCTCGATGTCGACCAGTCCACTGCATCCGTAGATTGCTGGAAGCACTTGTTCTGCGGGATAGGTGCGGCGAAGGTCTGCGACTCTCTCCGTGCCGGCGCGATAAGCCGGAAGGTACATGCGGCCCAGCAGTGGATGTCTTCCCCATGCCCCTGATAATTTATCCGCGCGTTCTACTGTCACCAGAAAGTCGTGCCGCAACGTTGCGGCAACTTCTGCCTGCGGCATGTTTTCTCCCCACGTGAGATACGACGATTGATTCTTGGCATCATCCTGCAGAAGCGCGAGCAGGACGCCGATTTGCAGATCCTCGTCCGGCAACTGATCGATTTCCGTGACGCCGTGGGCGATCAGGATCGCGTTGTTCGCAATGCCTTCGAACAGCGTGGCAGCGCGGGTGTTCATAGTAAGCACCGTAGCCTCAAAGCCGGCCTTGCCGGATAGATACAGGTTCTGCAGGTATGCAAAGGTGGTGACGTGTCCGGGCACGACCTCGTGGCTTACGAGCTGTTCAAACTCAGGAAAGGAGATCTGCAACGAAGCGTTGATTTCATAAGTCGCTTCGTATTTCGCGGAGCCATCGCTGTTGCGTGCTCGTCCAATGTAATTCATCGATCCGGAGAACCAGGCGTCTTTGATGGAGAGGAAGTCGATGTTGGCTCGAGGCACGTTCGCCAATTCTCGTGGAAGGTATGGCAGGAGATTCGTTTCGCTGAGCTTATCGAAATGCGCGATGACGGCTGCGCCCAAGGCGCGAACGGAAGCCATTGGAATGACACGATCCCGCCGCCAGGCATCGACGGCATTCAGCAGCGCGCCGGGAGTCGATGATTGGTGCCCGGCGCGGCCAAGCAATTCGTCTACGCGCTCGCGCTTTGCCTTTGGGTTGGAAGGCTCTGGCGGCTTCCCTGTTGCCGCTTCGACGCATCGGGCATACGGCACAGCGGCGCCTTTGCCGAGGACCTCCATGGCGAGATCCCACATGACTTCGAGAGAATGGGCCAGTCCGATAAGATACGACTGACGCAGGCCATTCATTGTTGCTGCTTCGCTGCGAATTCCAGCGATGGCTTGGGGAAGGTCGACCTCGCGCAGGTATTCTTCGGCAGCTTTGCGATCGACGCTGTTGCCGGAGACGCCGCCCGATTGGCGCAGACGCGCTGCCGCCGGATGAGTATACGCAGCAGGCAGTGGTTCGTCGGAGAACCATGAATCCGCGATGAATCTGCCAGTGCCCGACGGACACATCACATCTCCGCCCCACAGGGTGTCGATTCCAAGCACAGCATCCGCAACGTATTTTCCTGCTTGATCCATCAAATTTCCTTCTCCCTTTTTAGCGCGCCGAACCAGACGTACACGCACAGGCCGACAAATAACAGCGCAGAAATTGATTGTGAAACTGGGTCGTAGGAATAGAAGGGCGTCTTGATGAGATCTTCGCGATACGCGGGGAACATCCGCAAGGCTGCGCCGAATACGCCTCCCAGCGCGCCACCCGCCATTAGCCCGGAGGCAATGATGACGCCGCGTTCGCGAATCCTCTTGCCGGGCTCGCCTTCAGTTCTTGCCGAACGTTTATTGAGGAAGTGCGACAGAAAGCCGCCAACGAGTGCCGGCGTGTTGAGTTCGAGTGGCAAGTACATTCCCAACGCGAAGATGAGTGAAGGCTGGCCGAGCATCTCCAGCACGAGGGCGATCATCGCGCCAATGCCGAAGAGCAGATAGGCGACCGGCTGGTGGCTCATGAATCCTTCAACCAGTGCTTTCATGATGGAGGCCTGCGGGGATGCGAGGACGGGCCGCACATCTCCTGCGACGGCTTCGCCGAATTGAAATGTGTGCGCCAGCATAACGATGGTCAGGCCGACGGCAATCGCCGATGCGATGACGCCGAGAAACTTGACCTTCTCCTGCGCGGCGGGAGTGGAGCCGAGCCAGTAGCCCGCTTTGAAATCGGTGATGGTTTGCCCGGAGACAGAGAGCGCGGTGCACACCATGCCCGCGATTGCCATGACGAAGAACATGCCCGCGGTGCCCGAGAGTCCGAAGCGCAACAGGACGGCGGAAGAGATGATGATGGTGAGCATCGTCATGCCGGAGACGGGATTGCGGGCGGTGGTTGCGATGGCGTTCGCTGCGACGGAGGTGAAGAAGAAGGAGAACAGCAGAGTGATGGTGAGACCGACGAGGATGACCGTCCAGGAGACAGGGAGACGGCCAAGGAACGCCGCGACGCCTATCGCACCTACCACGATGCCGAGGACGATGGAGATCATGGGTACATCGCGGTCGGTGCGTTCCTGCTGCGCAGCTTCGCCGTGGCGGAATGTGCGCAGGGCTATGCCGAAGGATCCTGCTACGACTTTTAGCGAGCGGATGATGCCGAAGATGCCGGCTGTGGCAATCGCGCCTACTCCTATGAAGCGCACGTAGTTGCGATAGATCTGTACGGCGGTCATTTTTGAAATGGGGAGAATGGCGGGGTAGACGGCGTGGTCGAGGTGGCTGCCGAAATACCATATCAACGGGACCATGACGAAATTGGAAAGTACGCCCCCCGCGCAGAGGATCATGGAACTGCGCAGGCCCATGACGTAGCCGAGGCCGAGGATGAATCCTATGGCGTCGAAGTTGAAGACCATGCGGGCCCGGTCGGCAACGGAGCGGATCACGGGCACGAATAAAAAATCAACGTTCTCTTTCCACACCTGGAATGTGGTCACGAAGAAATCGTAGACAGCTGCGATCGCCGTAGCCTGCAGAAGCAGCTTGGCCTGGGAGCCGCCCTTCTCGCCGGTAACCAGCACTTCCGTGATGGCGGTCGCCTCTGGATAAGGGAGCTTGCCATGCATTTCGCGAACGAAGTATCGACGCAACGGAATCAGAAAAAGAACGCCGAGACATCCGCCGGCAAGGCAGATGAAGATGGTCTGCACGGGATGAGGATCGAGCTTGAGGATGTACAGCGCGGGAAGTGTGAACACAGCGCCTGCGACCACGCCACCCGCGGCACCGCCGATTCCGGTGATGATCACATTCTCAAGCAGGCTTGAGCGGCGGCCGTACGCGCGGGCCAATCCTATGGCGAGAATGGAGATCGGAATTGCGGCCTCCATTACCTGGCCAACCTTGAGGCCCGAGTATGCGGAAGCCACGGTGAAGATTACGCAGAATACGACTCCCCACGCCACGGATCGCACCGTGAGTTCCGGCACCTTCGCTTCCGCGGGCACGATGGGTATATAGGGTTGGTCGGGTACAAGTGGCAGGTAGGCGTTTTCTGGGAGTGATTTTGTTTCGATATCTTTCATCGATGCGTGGACTTCCTGTCGGCGAAACCCTTGGCCTGGCTCGGCCGACTTGCAACAGTTTCTCCGCTTGAAAAGCGGTCCTTGCGTGCACTACTGCGCGTGCGAATTTCGAGCAAGCAGGAGAAGTTTCAAAGGGACGAAGGCTAAGTCATTCTAACTCCCGAATGCCACTATCCGGCGCTAACGTTCGAGGCGGATAGTGGTTTGGCATGCAAGTTAGAGAACTTTCGTGGTGACGGTACCCTTGTTGTTGCTGGTCACGAAGTCCTGCATGCTGGAGGCGGTGGTCGCAGTATTTGAAAGAGTGGTGCCGGAAGCGGAGTTCACTTTGACCGTCAACTTTACCGTGTAGGTCTGGCCTTTGTTCAGTTGAGGTAGCGTGCAGTGGAGGGTGCCGGTTGCGCCGACTGCAGGCGCGGTACAAGTACCTCCACCGGCGGAGTCACTTACAAATGTTGTTCCGGCAGGCAGAGTGTCGTCAATGTGGACGTTAACCCCGAAGTCCGGTCCCTTGCTGGTAACGGCGATGGTGTAAGTGAAGTTGCCGCCGTGTGTAGTGGAACCGGAAGAGCCACTGATGCCGAGGGCGAGATCATCCGCGATGATCAGCTTGGAGACAAAAGCGTCCCCTACTTTTCCTGGCTTGTAGAGTGCCCCGGGCGTATGTGGAACATCTCCGTTCTCAGTTGTGCCCGCAAGGTAAACGTTGAGCGCCTTATCCAGACCTATGCCAACCGGCTTATCAGTCCCACTTGCGCCAAGGTAAGTTGAGTAATAGGCGATCGAGCTAAGAGTCGAGGAAAGTGTGGTTACAAACTTCTGGGCTATTCTTCCAGCCGCATAGGCCTGCACCGGCGCCTTCAAGGGGAAGTTGGGTGAGACGGTGATGCCACTAACGTACACCGTCCGGTTCTGATCGAGAGCGAGGCCCGTGATGACGTCGAGCTGGCTTCCACCAAGATAGGTGGAATAGACAATGGCGCTTCCGGAGGAATTCAGCTTTGTAATGAAGCCATCCCGGTTTCCTCCGCCGTAATTCTTCTGGAAGGCGCCTGTCGTGACTGGCAATCCTGATCCTGTGGATCCGGCGACAAAGACGCTCCCGGAACTATCCACCGCGATGGCAGCGGGAAAGGTGTATTGCGTTACGCCGGACACTACACTACCACCAAGGTAAGTGGCATAGACCTCGCTAAATCCCGAGGGGCTTAGTTTGACGACGAATCCGCATCCGTCTGTACAGGTGGATTGAAAGGCATTCTTTGAGGGTTGAAAGTGTGAGTTTGCGGTGAAACCGGTGACGAACGCGGATCCAGACCCATCAACCGCGATGGCAC
The DNA here is from genome assembly GCA_963797255.1 of uncultured Acidobacteriaceae bacterium. Classification (GTDB taxonomy): domain Bacteria; phylum Acidobacteriota; class Terriglobia; order Terriglobales; family Acidobacteriaceae; genus JANXZS01. The sequence goes on along the minus strand of CAWCOV010000019.1, from coordinate 694,181 downwards.
TCGGTCCGGCATTCGGATCGCCCTCAAAAACACTGGAGTATTGAAGGATCCCGGCGCTGTTGAATTTGGCTATAAAGGCCGGGGCATCTGGGAGGACGCTGTGCAACGTGGGGAAACTACCCTGGGTGTTACCGGTGATGTAAGCGTTTCTGGAGGAATCGATGGCGATGCCCCACGGTTCATCTTCGTTAGGTCCACCAAGATACGTGGAGTAGACGAGGGTGTTTCCCGTCGGGCCAAAAACCGTCAGAGAAGCGTCTTGTTTTCCACCGAGTGTGGGTTGATGGGCATTCTTAACAGGAAGACCAGCGTCTGCAATACCGGTGATGTAGGCGTGCCCGCCAGTGTCGACCGCTATTCCGGTGGGATACACCGCCGACAGGTAGGTGGAATAGAGCAATTCGGTGCCCGCTGGGTTGATCTTTGAAACGAAGCCTGCCTGCACCGAGCTATGGCCCTGCAGCGGATTGACGAGGGGAAGGTCGGTGGAATTCGTGGTGCCGGCAATATACGCATTGCCCGATCCATCCACGGCAATACCTGTTATGAATTCATCCGAACTGCCGCCGAATACGGCGGAATATTGGAGTACTGGATCGATGACGAGAGGCGCTGCTTTGTCGTAGTTGCCGAGCTGGAATTTGACCTGGTTGTAGGCGGCAAGGACATAGGTTGCGGGAACGATCTTCCGCTGGCTGCCGATCGTCTGGTAGGCAATCGGGGCGCGCAGAGTGAGATCTCCATTCCCAGTGCGCAATGTAAGGTCGCCGTTGTTGTCGGGGGCGGATGGTGCACTATCGCCGAGAGCGATTGCGATGGCATTGGGATCGGCTCCAGGAGACACGACGAAGTCATGCTCCACTTTTCCCTCCTGGTTGCCGTAGTAAAGCAGATCGATGCCGGGATAGACATCGTGGTAACGGACCTTTGCGTAGTTGGGCACGTCGGTGTGCCATTTCTTCGGATCATTGCCGATGAAGTAGTTGCTCTTGCCCGGTAGTGGATCGACGCCCTTAGCCTGAGCCGCGGTGTTGGCTCCAATGAGTTGCAACCGGACAATACTGGGCGGAGTCGTCGAAGCTAACTTCGCCGCAGACGAATAGCGAGCACGAGTAGAAGCAGGATTACCGGTCTTTACAGCGTTGGGAAGAGACGCATGCAGCGAGAGCACAGCATCGCCCGGCGTCAGAAACAGCGTGTAACCCGCTCCCCGTGCAAGGAATTGAACCGACCCATCGGTCTGTCCCTGGTTCACCTCGAAGCTGATGGGTAGTTTGCCATAGGCGCCTGCAAGCCGGTTGGCGGCAGTTGGAGCTTTCGACGAGTTCGTGGAGTTGGGGGCGATGGGAGGATTCGTAGCCGACTTACGCACTTGCGAAGATCCAGAACGCAAGAGCGGATTCCACGCGGGAGTCAAAACGAGGATCGCGATAGCGGACGCGATTCTGAGGGGGATGGAACCAAGACTTAACATCAAAAGCCTCCTGGCGAAAAGGGGCCCGTGGAACGATGTACGAATGCCGGTCGTGGTTGTTGTGTGTGTAGCCTGTCGTGACAAGAAATTGAACACGGCTGCACGGGGCCGGTCTACCGTACAACACGGGATCATAGCCCAGTCATTCGGCTCTGTAACGAACTCTTTGTTCCTACGCAATGAGCAAAGCCACCCGTGATATGGGTGGCCGCGCTCGTTGAATTCCCTACTGGACTGTTACCGTAAGCCCTGGTGAGACGTGAGAGTTAAACGTACTGCTCCCGTTATGAGAGCGAGCGCTTCCATGCCTTTAGCGGCGCTGAGAACCTCTCGGCTGAATTCGCGGTACATTCCCATAAAAAATTGCTGACGTTCATGGCCCTTTTCTTACCTGGTATGCGCCTTATCGTGTGAAGGCAGTTGAAGACTTTGCTCTTCAGAAAAGGAGAATGGCTATGAAACGGATCTCAGCAATGGCACTCTTATCCCTCGCAAGTCTGCTCACGGCGGGCAGTGCAATGGCGGCTGACCGGGCACAGGCGACTATACCGTTCGCCTTCAACGTTGGAGATATGGTCCTTCCCGCTGGGGACTACACGATTTCTGACGCCGGATGGCGTCCGAGCGGCGTAATCGAAATTCGAACCGCTGATGCGAAACATGCCGTTCTTGCCACCGCTTTCAACGATGACAAGAAGCCGGTAAATGCCGGCGAACTGGTTTTCAACAAATATGGCGACAAGTACTTTCTAAGTGAAGTACTCTGCCCGGCCGGCGGCATGAACGTGAAGCTTACTACCTCGAAACTGGAGAAGAGAGCTAGCATTAACGAAGCGGCTGTGCCAACCACAACTCAGGTCCTGGTAGCAGCCAAATAGTGATTTCTGCAGCAGAAGAAATGGTCCGGAGAGTCTCAGTCTCTCCGGGCCATTTTTATTTTGGGGGAAGGATCACTCTTAATTTAGCCGGAATGACCTCACAGATTTCCTTCGAAAAATAATTAAAAGATTTGGCACTTTTCTTGCCCCGTACACGCTTTACATGGTGAAGGCACTCCAAGAAAGGCCCTTCGGATAAGGGGGTTTTATGAAACGGCTTACAGCAATTGCACTCTTAGCTCTTGCAAGTCTGTTCATCGCGGGCGTTGCCATGGCTGCCGATCGGGGAGCCCAGGCAAATGTACCCTTCGCCTTCAATGTGGGCGATAAGGTGTTTCCCGCTGGCGTATACATGATTCACTCGCCGGCTAGCGGAATCATCGAACTGCGGAGTGAAGACAGGGCGATTGGTATCCTGAGCGTTGCGTTACCCGACAGCAACAAGCCGATGAATGGTGAAGGCGTCTGGGTATTCAACCGTTATGGCGACAGGTACTTCCTGGCTGAAGTACTTTGCCCGAATGCCTCAGTCAGTCTGCATCTTCCCACGACGAAACTGGAACGGATGGTGCGGATTAACGAGGCCACGCTGAGCACGCCAACACAAGTCCTGGTAGCAGTCAAGTAGCTTTTCAGGGCAGCTACGGAATGGCCCGGAGAGTCTCAGTCTCTCCGGGCCATTCTTTTATATAGGAAGAATTCCTCTCAATTTCGGCAGAATGACCCGCCATATGTTTTCCTTCAAAAAACCAAAAAAAATTGGCACTCTTCTTGCCTGGTTTACGCCTTCTTGGGTGAAGGCCCTCCAAAAGCGTCTCTAGACGAGGAGGATTTATGAAACGGCTAACAGCAATCGCACTCTTAGCACTCGCAAGTCTCTTCACCGCGGGCGTTGCCATGGCGGCCGATCGGGGAGCCCAGGCAGATGTACCCTTCGCCTTCAATGTGGGCGACAAGGTATTTCCCGCTGGCGTATACACAGTTCACTCCCCGGACACCGACATTATCGCGCTCCAAAATGCGGACAGGACTGTCCTAAGCATCGGGTACCGCGACAGCAACCCGCCAGTGAATGGTGAAGGCGTCTGGGTATTCAACCGTTATGGCGACAGGTATTTCCTGGCCGAAGTACTTTGCCCGAATGCTTCCGTAAGTCTGCATCTTCCCACCACGAAACTGGAACGGATGGTGCGGATTAACGAAGCCACACTGAGCACCCCAACACAAGTCCTGGTAGCAGCCAAGTAGCTTTTCAGGGCAGCTACGGAATGGCCCGGAGAGTCTCAGTCTCTCCGGGCCATTCTTTTGTTCGGTAGCATCCGGCTCCGTTATCACGTGTCTGCGTATCACGCATCACTGCCGGTTTTGTTGTCGGGGACTCTACTTTGTGTACCGAACCCTGCGCCAGCGGGGACGGAGAGCCACGGGTCTCTAAGTGATCGAATGGAACCCGCTGTGGACTTAGAGATAGTTGCGTTGACGCTTGCCGTCAGCCCTCTTTAGCCTCGCCCGGCACAGAATCCAACTTCGGCCCGGGGAGAGCTTATCCTTTTTACGACCTTGGGTGGATCTTGGGAATCATGGCTTTGGAACGAGATTCCTTGGAGCAGTTGTTCGAGGCTACGCTCGCGCTTGAGGGGGGAGAGAGACGCGTTTCTCGCCAAAGAGTGCCGGGATAATCCCGAGTTGAAGAGGACGATCGATGAGTTGCTAGCCGCAGAGGCCAAAGTTGGAAGTTTTCTCCAAGACTCTCCTGTTGATTCTTACGCCAAATCCATCGATCCCGGTATGAAGATTGGTCAGTACGAGATTGTCGAACTGATCGGTTCTGGAGGAATGGGCGAGGTCCATCGTGCCCGGGACACAACACTGAAACGTGAGGTGGCAATCAAGGTGTTGCCGGCCTACGTTGCGCAGGATCCGGAGCGGTTGCGGCGCTTTGAGCAGGAGGCGCAGGCGGCAGCTGCGCTGGATCACCCCAACATTGTTGCCATTCATGAATTCGGCACGTTCGACGGCATTCCGTACCTTGTGTCTGAGTTGCTAGAGGGCGGCACTCTGCAGCAGATGTTGAAACACGGCCCGCTGCCGACTCGCAAAGCGATTGATTACGCAATCCAGATCGCGCATGGATTGGCGGCAGCCCATGACAAGGGTATCGTCCATCGCGATCTCAAACCTGCAAACCTATTCGTCACCAAAGATGGTTGCATCAAGATTCTGGATTTTGGCCTGGCGAAGTTCGAACATCCGACATTGAAAGTGGATGGCAAAGAATCCACGAAGAACGAGGGGACTGCGCCGGGAGTGGTGATGGGCACGGCCGGGTATATGGCTCCGGAACAGGTGCGCGGGGAGCCAGCCGACCATCGCGCCGACATCTTTGCGTTTGGCGCGATCCTCTACGAGATGCTGGTGGGCAATAAGGCGTTCCATCGACCTACGTCGGCGGAGACGATGACGGCCGTTCTGAACGAAGACCCGCCGCCGTTTGAGGGAAAGGTGCCCACGCCGCTTAAGTGGACCATCGACCGCTGTCTAGCCAAAGAGCTGGAGCAACGCTATGAATCCACTCGCGACCTCTATAGCGAACTATGCAACCTACGCGACCATCTATCCGGGACCTATTCCAGTTCGGAGCCTGACGCTGGTCCTGCCCGGAAAATACTACCGCGTTGGACTACCCCGGCGGCGATCGGCGCCATCTGCCTGTTGCTCGGTGGAATGTTGGTCTATCTGCTCAAGCCTTCCGGCCAGGATATCGGGAATTATCGCTACTCGCCATTCGCCAGTGACGCACGGAACGCAGTTTGGTCTCCGGACGGCAAGGCAGTTGCTTATTCAGGCAAGCTCAATGAAATCCCCCAGGTATTTCTGCGTTACCTGAATTCGCCGGTGCCATTTCAGCTGACGCATGAAGAGCACGCGGTCAAGCCTTTGGGGTGGTCGAGCGACAGGAGCCACCTCATCCTGATTGAAGAAACAGATCGGAAGGAATCACCGAACCGGAAGCTCTACTCCGTGGCCACAGTGGGGGGCGACCTCGAACCCATCATGGACACAGATTGCATTGCCTGTGGTCTTTCGCTGGACGGTAAGGCATTTGCAACGCTCTCGGCTCCGAAGAATCCGGGGGAACTGTACGGTGTGGCCATTTCCGACCCGCTCGGCTCTCCACTGCGAAGGTACACGCCTGATCCTTTCGCCAGTAAAAACATGTTTAACGTTCCTGAACTTCTCTTTTCTCCCGACGGGAAAAAGATCCTGCTCTTTCGCTCCGGGGACAAGAACAAGGAAGAGGCCTGGCTGCTTCCCTACCCTGCCGGCAGCAAGCCGCCGCAGCGCATCATGCAAAAGTTGCCGCCCTTTCAGGGAACTCCAACATTCTCGTGGATGCCAGACAGCCGACACATCGTGATTTCGATTGCGTTGGGATTGAATGCTTCCGCTCACCTCTGGATGGCGGACACCCAATCCGATTCCTTGACGCCGCTCACCATGGGCAACGAATACGAGCTTTTGCCCGCCGTTGCACCCGACGGCAGGAGCCTGCTCTATTCGAAATGGACCAGAAGCGTGGATGTCGTATCGGTTTCATTGGTGGATGGCGCCGCCAGGACTCTGATCTCTTCTGGCCGTCTAGAGAACATGCCTGCGTGGGCCGCGAAGGCGGATAAGCTGGCATGGGTCACGAATCGAAGCGGCCCTTATGAGATATGGGTTCGCTCCGCGGATGGCGTCGAGCGACCTGTCGTCACGGCGACGGAGTTTCCGGATGGAATGAACAGATGGTTCATGAATCCTGCGCTGTCCCCGGATGGCGATAGGTTAATCTTTACGAGAATTGACAACAAGGGCGTACATCGCCTGTGGATGATCTCCCTTTCGGGCGGTTCACCCGTCCGGCTTACGAATGAGGAGGCCGATGCTGAATATGGCGGCGGCTGGTCGCCCGATGGCAGCCGGTTCGCCTATCTTCGGGTTATGTCCGGCCAACTGTCTCTGATGACAGTTAAGACCAGCGGAAACACCGCTCCGGTCCAGCTCGGACTCATAAAGGATGTCTTCCCATGCCTTCCCGATTGCCCATCCCTTCCCGATTGGTCGCCCGCTGGCGATTGGATTATCTGGCGCGACGATAAGGGCTGGAGCCTGATCTCCCCAGACGGCAAGACCACGAAGTTTCTCGGCCAGATTGCAACCAGCCATCTGGCATTCTCCAAAGACGGCAAGCTGCTCTATGGAATTCAGGTCGGCGAAACCGCGGCGGATTGGGACCGCACTACGCTCTTTTCCCTGGATCCAGTTACGCTCAGGCAGAATGTGATCAAGGAACTGGACAAGGACCTCCGCCCTTCTGCCGGCTTTTGGCCGAGCATTCGATTCAGCGTGGCGCCGGATGGGAAGAGCGTTAACTACTCCACTTTGAAATTCACATTGGACCTCTGGATGCTGCAGGGGTACCGCCAGCCCGGCTGGTCGAGCCGCTTCTCCAGCGTACTGAAATAGCTCGCGCTGAAGAGAATTCCAGAGACATGCACATTCTCGCAGGATTCCTTCAGCAGACGCACTTCTAGCCAACGCGAAACAAAACCGACGAGTCACCGCACGTTCGCTCGTGACCACTGTCACATTCTGGCGACTGCCTGCCCGCTACCATTCTCGGTTCAATCATCCCCCCCAAAATGTGGATAGCGGTCTCTCTGTTTTCAAGAAGGGTGAGTGCCGATGAATGGTTTTCCGAACGTAGATCCAATCCCTTTGCCGGCACCAGTCTGGCTTTTCAAGGTTCTGCACATCCTTACAATGGCACTGCATTTCGTCGCGATGGAGATGCTGGTCGGCGGTCTTTTGATTGCAGTACTGCTATGCCTGCTGGGGCGCTCCAGATCGTCACAGACCGCGGCAGGGGGAATCGCGCGCCGGCTTATGGTGGTGATGACCTATGTGATCAACCTGGGCGTGCCGCCACTGCTTTTTGCTCAGGTGTTGTATGGGCGGGCTCTCTACACCAGCAGCGTCTTGATGGGAGCCTACTGGATCAGCGTGGTTTTCGCGCTCATCCTTGTTTATTGGCTGCTCTATAAATTTGCCGAAGGGTTGGAAGCGGGAAAAAACGTCTGGTGGATGGGGTTAGTCGCCTGGCTTCTGACGGCTGAAATCGCCCGTATTTACAACAGCAACATGACGCTGATGTTGCGGCCTGAAGTCTGGCAGAAGATGTACTCGACATCTTCTCTGGGTACGCACTTGCCGACCAGCGATCCAACCATCCTGCCGAGATTTCTATTTGTCATGATGAGCGGCCTGGTGATGGCTGGCTTATGGATGGTCTACCTGGCAGGGAAAAAGTCCTTCAACATCGTTGACCGGGAATATTTTGCTGGCTTGGGAGGACGGATCGCCGCGGTGGCCGCAGTAGTTCAGACTGTGGCGGGAATTGCCGTCTATCGTGCGCAGCCGGACATCGTTCAGTCTGGTCTGAATACTCACGCGCTGTACAAAATCGCAGGGCTGGGCTGGATTGCGTTAACTGCAGCCATCGTTTTGCTGGCTGCCGCCGCAGCGTTCACGAAGCCGGTGAGCCCTGTAACCAGCTGGGCGGCCGCCGTGATCGCGTTCCTCGCGGTTGCCCTGATGACGCTATATCGCGATGGCATCCGCGATTTGACGCTGCTGAGCAAAGGATATGACGTGTGGCAGCGGACGGTAGTGACGAACTGGAGCGTCGTTTCGATCTTCCTTGTGCTGTTTGTGGCCGGTCTTGGAGTAGTGGGCTGGCTGATATCCGTGGTGGCGCGCGCCCAGCGAGTGATGGAAAGCACGGTTTCACTATGAGCGAACAATTGATTGAGAAGGCGGAAATCGTACAGGCAGAAGAGACGCCGACGCGAAGGTCCTTTGTGGCAGCGGCCGCAGTGGCGGCGGGCTTTTGCTACGCCGGAGCCCTGGCTTATCCGATCTATCGCTATCTCGCCTCCCCGGCAGAGATGGCGGCGAATGAGGGAGCCGTGCGCGAAGTGACGTTGAAAGACGCACAGAAGCTCCCGGTGAATACCGCGCTGATGTTTAAATTCGGCAGCTCGCCGGCATTGCTGATTCACGGTGCTAGCGGGGATTGGGTCGCGTTCAGCGCGGTTTGCACCCACCTGGGATGCACGGTGCAGTTTGAACCTGCGCAGAATCGAATTCACTGCGCCTGCCACGGCGGAAATTACGATCCGAACACAGGAAAGAACGTCAGTGGGCCACCACCGAAACCATTGACACGGTTCAACGTAGTGATGGCGCCAGATGGCGTAGTCGTCTCGCGAGCATAAGACCAGAGAAGGATACAAGCATGGCTAGTTCTATCTACAACTGGGTTGACGAGAGAGTCGGTCTCACCGAGGCGATCGCGTTTGCGCGGCACAAGCGCGTGCCGGTCCATGGCCAATCGTTCTGGTATTACTGGGGCGGCATATCGCTTTTTCTTTTCCTGGTTCAGATCTTCACGGGGATTCTGCTGCTGGTGTATTACCGGCCCGGGGCGGAAGCGTTTGAGAGTGTTCGGCAGATTACGTATGTAATGCACTTTGGATGGCTGATCCGTTCGGCACATTCCTGGGCTGCGAACTTATTTATCCTCTCGATTTTTGTACACATGTTTTCTGTCTTCTTTATGAAGGCTTATCGCAAGCCGCGCGAAGTGGGCTGGCTGACGGGAATTGCGCTGCTTTTCTTAGGGGCGCTCTTCGGATTCAGCGGCTACCTGCTGCCGATGGATGACCTGAGCTATTTCGCGACCAAGGTTGGACTACAGATTCCGGCATCCCTGCCGTTGATGGGTCCGGTTATCACGAACATCCTGCGCGGGGGGCCGGACGTCAGCGAATTCACGGTTCAACGGTTTTTTGCGCTTCACGTCGTGATACTTCCGCTGCTCTTTCTTCCACTGCTTGGACTTCATCTCTGGCTGGTGCAGAAGCATGGGAACGCAGTGCCCGAGAGCGAACATTTGATTCCGCAGTCGGTACGTAAGAGCGTGCCATTCTTCCCGAACTTTCTGCAGAAAGATCTGGCGATGTGGCTGATCGCACTGAATGTTCTGGCGCTGCTGGCCTCGGTGTTTCCATGGGACCTCGGCAAGCAGGCAGACATTCTTTCGCCAGCGCCGGTGGGCATTCACCCCGAGTGGTATTTCATGGCTCCGTTCCACATGTTGAAGATTTTAGGGAACTGGCTGCCCGGTGCCACAGGCGAGGTCGTGGGCATTCTGCTCTTCACAACAGGACTGATGCTGTGGGTGGTGATTCCTTTCTATGACAAGGAAAACAGGGCGGGGCGCCGCGGACGGGTGGCGCACTTCTTCGGCATCTTCGCGGTGACTGTACTGATCCTTACGACGGCTATGGGCTACTGGAGCATTCGCTAACACGCAAGAGAAGAGAGTTGGAAAATGAACTATCCGTTTTGGGAAGTACCCTTTATCGGCAGCGGGTGGGTGATCGGCATTATCGCGATTTTTCATGTAATGATTTCGCAGTTTGCCGTTGGCGGCGGACTGTGGCTGCCGATGGCGGAACGGAAGGCACTCCGCGAGAATCGTCAGGGTTGGATGGTCGAATTGAAGAAGCACTCGCGCTTCTTCCTGATTATTACCGGTGTATTCGGCACCGTGAGTGGCGTCGGCATTTGGTTCGCGATTGGGCTAACCCAGCCGGAGGCGACCAGCACGCTGATCCACAATTTTGTTTTTGGATGGGCGATGGAATGGGTCTTCTTCCTGGTGGAGCTGACCACGATCGCGGTCTATTACTACACGTGGGACAGAATTCCAGAGAAGCTGCATCTCACGGTTGGCTGGGTTTATGGGGGGATGTCTGTCTGTACGCTGCTCATCATCAACGGCATTCTCACGTTCATGCTGACGCCGGGCGACACATGGCTGAGCGTGGCTGGGACTGGCGCAGAAGCCAGCAAATTCTGGAACGCTTTTTTTAATCCAACCTACTGGCCAAGCCTGGCGATGCGGACGCTGGTATGCATCTCGCTGGCTGGAGTATGGGCCCTGGTCTCGGGCAGCCGCATTGACGGCGAGAAGCAGCCAGAGTTGAAGGCCAGCTTTCTGCGGTGGACCTCCAAGTGGCTGGTACCGTCGTTCGTGCTGATGCCCATCGTGATGGGCTGGTATCTACTGATGGTGCCGCGCGCGCAAAGGGCACTGCTGACGCTTGGCATTTCGACGATCGGGTCTGGAACCTTCTCGCAGGTCACTCGCATCGCCCTGATCATGATCGTCACATCAGCCACCATTATTGCGGTGACATACTACCTGGCATACAGAAACCCCAGGGACTTCACGCTTGCGCATGCATCGGCTGTGCTGCTGCTTGCACTGATGGCTACCGGGTCTGGCGAGTATGCACGCGAAATGCTGCGTAAGCCCTATGTGATCGGCTTGCACATGTACTCGAATAGCATGCGGGTGAGCCACGTTGCCGCGGCTAACAAAGATGGCTATCTGCAGAAGACGTTGTGGCTCGACCAGAAAACAAGTGACCACTGGGCGCAGGGCGAAGCGATGTACAGAGGGCAATGCGGATCGTGCCACACGCTGAATGGATACCGCTCTCTGGATAGGCTGCTTGCCGGGCGCGATCGTCAGTCGGTCGGGAGTGTCCTGGAAATGCTCCACGACTATCGGCAGGACATGGCATACCGCCGGTTCATGCCGCCACTTACTGGTACTCCTGAAGAGATAAATGCTCTCGGTGACTATTTATACGCGCAGGCCAGCCCGGCGGATACAAAGTTGAAAGCGCAAAAGTAGGATTCAGTGCTCTCGCCCTCGGTCCAGATGCATAGGGCGAGTTGCGCATAGCGCGTTTGCGTTCTATTGGGAAGCTTGCCTTGTGAACACAGCATTGTGCTCAGGTGCGAGATTTTCGATGAGGACCTGATTTTTCTCCGGGGTGAACTTGGCGCCGCGTCGACCCGTGCCTGTATTTTCGCTAGCGAAGTAATACGTGAACGTATCTCCGTCCCAATGGGAAAGTTCGTAATACTTTCCCAGCGGCGGAAGCCGCAGGATGAGCCGATTCTCCTCAAACGATATTTCCAATGTGCCGAAATACTCGTTCGTGTATTTGCCGGCATACGTGCTGAGTGTCTTCGCAGGCGTCGCGGTCTTCGGCGGCGTGAGAGTCGCATAATCTATAGAGGCGTCGTCAGTTTCCGCGATCATCTTTGAAAAAAGATTGCCGAGAAGCGGTAGATACTCACGTTGAGCTTTGCCGTAATGAACAAGGTCGAGGAAGTGGAGGCAGATGGCTTCCGGGAGGCCGATCGGCATACTGTTGCTGAGGGCGAGTACGGCGACGTGCTCCTCGGGCACCATATAAATGGCGGTCGCAGCGCCGAGAAAAAACGCACCGCTGTGTGAGAGTTGAGTGTGGCCAAGGGAGTTCTTGCCGACGTCCCATCCCAGGCCGTAATACTGGCCGCCCGGACACTCGCCGGGTTTGGCGGGATCAACAGGATTGCGACAGATCTGCGGCTCGTGGGTCTGGGCGAGCGCATCTGCAGCGATGAGCTGCTTGCCATTCCAAGTTCCGCCACCCAGTTGAAGCCCGACCCACTTTGTAAGATCACGCGCGGTGGAACTGACGCCTCCGGCGGGCGCTTCCGCATCGGCATCGCGAACGAAGCGGTTGACTGGCTCTCCATGGATGAAAACATGCAGCGCCGCCTTGTTGGGTCGGTCCTGATAATCGGAGAAACGCGAACTGGTGGAGGTCATGCCGAGACGTGAGTACAGTTGTTCGTCCGCGATTGTCTCCCAGGGCTTGCCGATCTTCGTGGCAGCGGCAATAGCTCCCTCGCTGTAACCAAAGTTGCTGTAGGCGTAGGTTTTGCGGAACTGGCCGGGCAGGGGAAGGTAGCGCATGCGGTAGAGAATTTGCGGGCGTGTATAGCCGAGATCCTCCAACTCGTCTCCGGACAATGTGGCGAGACCGCTGCGGTGTGAAAGGAAATCGCGGATCGTGATTTGGCGAGTGGTGTCGGCATTGGACAACTGGAATCCGGTGTCGAGATCCGCAATGCGATCGTCCCAATTGATTTTTCCCTCGCCAACGAGCGAAGCGAGAATGGTAGACGCAATGGGCTTCGAGAATGAAGCGATTTCAAACACGGTATCGGGATCGATTGCCGCCGGTTCACCCGCCTTGCGAACGCCGTATCCCTCCAGGAAAACGACCTGATCGTTATAGACCACAGCGACCGCCACTCCGGGGACTTTTGTTTTTGTGAGGCTGGACTGGATGTATGGTTCAAGCTGTTTAACGGCATCCTTTACGCTTTCGATGGAGATCGTCCGGCTATCTTGCGCGGCACAGAGTATGCCCGGCAGGCAGAGCAGAAACCCAGGGATGAATTTGCGCATTCGAACTTTTGCCTCGAAGATTAGCGAATTAGACCATGTACGCTATTCCCCGTCGAGCGATTCCTTGCAACAGTTGAGGCTCAAAATTCTCCGGATCAAATTGTGTTTTGTTCCCCGGCCAGGCATGTCGCGGCTTTGGGGGTGAAATGTTGGGCCCATGCGGCATACGCAGGAGAAATCTTATCCAAATGAGAATTGCGCAGCCGGGAGAATACGAAGCCATTTATTATCGAAATCTGCGAATGCGGATTGAGAACACTGACTCGATGACTCCATTGAAGGGCCACAGATTGATGAAGTTTCCGAAAAGCGTAATGATTGCAGCCGTTTTGCTGGTGTGGACGGCATTCCCTTCTTTTCTCCCGGCAGAGGACGTTGACGCGGCAATGCTTCTCAATCCTCCCGCGAACAGTTGGCCTGGTTATCACGGCGACTACACCGGCATGCGTCACAGCAAGCTGACGCAGATCACACCGCAAAACGTGAGCAACCTTACGCTGGCGTGGGCGTTTCAGACGCAGCATAACGACACCATCAAGTCGTCGCCGATATTGGTGGATGGGATTTTGTATTTCACGATCCCGAATAACATCTGGGCGGTCGATGCCCGCTCGGGCCATCGGATTTGGCAATACACCTATCCGCCGAACAAGGGGCTGAATCTTGGCCAGCGCGGCGTTGCTGTCTATAAGGATTGGATATTTTCAACCACGCCGGATGCGCACCTTGTCTCATTGAACCGCAAGGATGGAACCTTGCGCTGGATCGTGAAGCTTGCGGATGTGGAACAGGGATACTGGGCCACGAATGCGCCACAGATTGTAGGCAATCACGTGATCACCGGGATTGGTGGCGATCTGGACAATCTCGCCATGTTCATCCGGTCGGTGGATCCGGAGACCGGCAAAACGCAGTGGCAGTGGGATGTAACTCCGCCCGCAGGGACTCCCAACACTGCGACCGGCGGTACAACGTGGATCACCGGAACATATGATCCGGAATTGAACCTCATCTATTGGGGAACAGGGAATCCTACTCCGGTACTGAACGGCAAAGTGCGTCCCGGCGACAATCTCTATACGTGCACCATCGTTGCTCTGAATCCAGATACGGGCAAGCTGGTGTGGGCCTTCCAGCCATCGCCCCACGATACACACGATTGGGATGCGGTCGAGGTTCCGGTGCTGGTCGATGGATTGTTTCATGGGAAGCCGCGCAAGATGCTGATGCAGGCTTCGCGCAACGGCTATTTTTTTGTACTGGATCGAACCAATGGCAAGAGCCTTCTAACCGCGCCTTTCGGGCCAGTGAACTGGACGCTCGGAGTGGATAAGCAAGGGCGGCCGATCCCCAATCCTGAGAAAGAGCCTGCACCGGATGGCCGTTTGATTGCGCCGGACGAGGGAGGTCTGACGAACTACCGGTCACCAAGCTTCGATCCGAAAACCGGTTTATTCATCGTCGATGCGCATCATAGCTGGAGTCTTTATTTCAGCAAACCCGCAGATGGAGATTATGGATGGGCGGGAGCGGATTACGGTCTTTGGGGCAAAGGCGTGATCGAAGCGATTGATTACCAGACGGGAAAGATTCGGTGGAGTCATGAAGTTGGGCTGGGAGGGTCCGGTGCCGGAGTGATGACGACAGCTTCGGGGCTTACGTTTACCGGCGATGCTCACGGAAACTTTCTTGCATTGGATACAGCCAATGGGCGGACCTTGTGGCATGCGGGTGCGGGAGCAGGCATCGGGAGTTCTCCTATCACTTACATGCTCGACGGCGAACAGTATCTTCTTACGAGCGGCGGTGGAGTTTTGTTCGCGTGGAAGCTTCCGGCGACGCGTAATTGAAGAAGCCCTAAACGCGCGCCGAGCTTCTCCGCTTTCTAGTAACCCAGGTTGTCATGCAACGATAGTCCTGCACGATCGTCGTCTTCAGTGGATCCGCGAGTACCGCGTTCAACTCGCCGGTTAAGGCGAGGAGCATCTCCTCGTCCACGAGGAACCACTCAGAGCCGTCGCGGATCCTGTAGACATTGCCGCGCAGCCACTCGAAATCCATGCCGATTCTCGAACCCAATCGGCAGAACAACATTCCTCCGGGTTTCAGCACTCGCCAGAGGTCGGCTAACATCGCTCTGAAATGCTGATCATCTCGCGCGAAGTGCAGCACGGAATTACAAATCACAACGTCAGCGAAGTCATCGGGAAACGGTATCCGTTCGATTGCTCCCACTTGAAAATTGCTCGTTGGCAGTCCCGTTCCCAACGACTGCGACAGATTGCGGACGTGTTGAACGCCGTCGGCGTCAGCATCCAGAGCGAAGACGTCGCATCCCTCACGTAACAAATGCACAAGGTTGCGGCCGTAGCCACAGCCAGCGTCGAGTACACGCATTCCGGGTGCGATATTGCCGCGCAGAATCTGATCGAATACGTAGATATCGATCTGCCCGAACTGTTCCTGGATATTCATGGTGATTGTGTGCTCTCACTACGAGCATAGTGGTTCGGATCGATATCTGCCGAGTGTGAATGGGATTCCACTAAAAGTTGTTTGCGTTGAGGGAAGTAGAAATGCCCCACATTGCTTAACTTCCTAGTCCGAACTATAAATCAGGGTTGCCTTCTCTGGCTCGGTGCGCCGAGTCGGCGCCAGAACGAGCTACCCTGTTCCCGTGTGAGGAGAATTTTCGGATGCCAACCAAGACCATCATTGAACCGTTCCGCATCAAGAGCGTTGAACCGATTCGCTGGACAACACGCACGCAGCGAGAAGAGTTGTTGCGCGCCGCACACTACAATCTCTTCCTGCTGAAAGCGGATGATGTACTGATTGATCTGCTCACGGATTCAGGCACGGGAGCCATGTCCACGCACCAGTGGGCGGCCGTGATGGAGGGCGATGAGAGCTACGCGGGCAGCAGGAGCTTTGATCGCTTCAAGGCATCCGTTCAGGACATCTTCGGATACACACATGTCATACCGACACACCAGGGGCGTGCAGCAGAGCGCATTCTATTCCACGTGATGTGCAAGAAGGGGGACATCGTGCCGAACAATACTCACTTCGACACCACTCGTGCGAATGTGGAATTTGTCGGCGCAGAGGCGGTCGACCTTCCAATGCCGGAGGCCCGGCATCCGGAAAAGCGGCTTCCCTTCAAAGGCAACATGGATGTGGCGGCGCTTGAGGATTTGATTGTTCGAGTAGGCCGTGAACGCATTCCGCTGGTGACGCTCACCGTGACAAATAATTCCGGGGGTGGACAGCCCGTCTCGATGGAAAACGCGAAAGCGGTGGCGGACGTTTGCCATCGACACGGCATACCGCTTTATTTCGATGCGTGCCGTTTCGCTGAGAATGCTTACTTTATCAAGCTGCGTGAGCCGGGCTATGAATCGAAAACACCGAAGCAGATTGCGCAGGAAATGTTTTCGCTTGGAGATGGCTGTACGATGTCGGCAAAGAAAGACGGTATGGCGAACATCGGAGGATTTCTTTGCACGAACGACGACATCCTTGCACGCCAACAACAGGATCTCTTAATTCTTACGGAAGGCTATCCCACGTACGGAGGTTTGGCGGGGCGGGATATCGAAGCTATTGCGGTGGGTCTGCAGGAATCGCTGGAAGAAGACTATCTTCGCTATCGACTGGCATCGACTGCCTACCTCGGCGACCACATCTCTGAGCGCGGGGTGCCCATCGTGCAGCCACCGGGTGGACATGCGATTTACATCGATGCGAAAGCATTCTTGCCGCACATTCCTGCGGATCAGTTCCCGGGAGTTGCGCTAGCCGCGGAGTTATATCTCGAAGGCGGGATCCGGTCAGTGGAGATCGGGAGCCTGATGTTCGCGGCTGCGGCAAAAATGGAATTGGTGCGGTTGGCAATTCCCCGTCGCGTGTACACGCAAAGCCATATTGATTATGTCGTCGAGATTATCTTGAACGTGTGGGAACGGCGCGCACAGATCAAAGGTATGAAGCTGACGTATGAGGCTCCTTTCCTGCGGCATTTTACGGCGCATCTCCGACCGATGGCGGAGGCTGTCGCGAATGTTTTCTGAGCCAACGATGCGGACGACTTCGCGTGAAACGATCGCGAAGCCGGTGTCACCATCTTTGCCTGAGAGAAACACGGTCCTGTTGGAAGTTAGCGGCACTCATCCTCGAGGGCCGTTGGAAGAACACAATTTATTTTCATTATTCATTGGTCATTCTCGATATTTTGTGGCCAAATCTTGTCGGTCCAGACTTTAGGCCCCGCGCATCGCGAGTTTTGGTTTCTTCCGCCCCCCGGAGACCCAGGCGAAGCTGCAATCCCACGAAAGCCAAATCAGAGAGTATCCGGCCAGTTGTCAGTGAGGGCTCTAAAATCTTTCGAATTGAGAGGACACAAGATGGCAAAGAAGCAAAGCACTCGAGTTACTGCCAGTCGTAAACCCACGGTTCATGGAGAATTGAGGTCGGGTCCGGTAGCAGGTACTGCTTTGGTTGATGGAGCGACATTTACGCAGAAGCCGCTACTTTACGCAAACGTGGATGGTGAAGCAATTTTTGAAGGTGACATTGTTCTCGGTTCTGTACAGCAATTGCAGCAGACCCAGGCCAGAGACATTGCTCAGCGCTCCATCGGCATTACGGGTGCGCAGTTCCGGTGGCCGAATGCGGTCGTTCCATACGAGATTGATCCGGGTCTTCCGAACCAGCAAAGAGTTACAGACGCGATTGCACACTGGGAGGCGAATACCACCATCCGTTTCACTCTTCGCACGGCGGCAAACCAGGCGCAGTTCCCAGATTTTGCACGTTTTGTATCCGGTGGCGGCTGCTCCTCATTTGTCGGCAAACAAGGTGGCCAGCAGAACATCACGCTTGGCGCCGGTTGCACAGCGGGCAACGCCATCCACGAGATCGGCCATACTATCGGTTTGTGGCATGAGCAAAGCCGAGAAGATCGTGACAACTTTGTGACGATCGTATGGGCAAACATCGATCCGTCGATGCAATTCAATTTTAGCCAACATATCTCGGATGGAGACGATCTGGGAGCATACGATTACGGATCGATCATGCATTATCCGCCCAACGCTTTCACAATCAACGGTCAGAACACGATTGTGGCCAAGCAGGCGCTGCCTGCGGGAGTGGTGATGGGCCAGCGGTCTGGGCTTTCCGCGGACGATCTCGCCGGCGTGCGAATCTTGTATCCCACGGCGACAACGTTCAAAGAAGTTCCAAAGGATCCAATTTTTGATCACACATTCAAAGAGGTTTCCAAAGAGCCAACCCGCGACACCGTGAAGGAAGTTCGGAAAGACCCAATTACCGATCCGACATTCAAAGAGGTATCCAAGGAACCCGTTCGCGACACAATCAAGGAAGTTCGTAAGGATCCTATCCGTGAGACGGTAAAGGAAGTTGCGCACGATCCCGTAGTTGGACCGGGTCCAGGAGTTGGGCCGGGCCCGCTGATCCCCGGCATTCACGCTTCTCCGTTCGTACTTGCGACTCCGAGCCGCGCGGGGTTCGGTGGAGTGGGTGATCCGGCAGCGGAAGCGGCGGCGCATCTGCAGGCACTTGAAGAGGCTATTATGCAGGTGGAACAACAGCTTGCAGAATTAATGATGGCCTACGACCAGGCTGTGCAGGCCATGCAAGGAAATCAAGGCTGACATGATACTCGTCATCTCCTACGAAGGAGAAGAACACACCGCAGGTGTTGTTAACCTGCTAAGGGCCGAAGGCAGGGAGGTCGTCCAGATTGATCTGGCTGACTTCCCTGTCAAGTCTCCTATGGCAATCACCTGGTCCAGTGATGCAAAACCAAAATACGAAATCGAGACGTCCGCCGGAATGGTTGATCTGGCGAACGCAAATGTTGGCTGGTGGCGCAGGGTTCGACCATTTGTGACTCACCCTGAGATCAAGCGCAGATCCGACATTGCATTTGTCGAAAGCGAAACTTCACAGGCTGTTAACGGAATGCTGGACGCGCTTCCGTGCAGTTGGGTAAATCCGCGCGAGGCGGACTCTATCGCCCACCACAAACCATTTCAGTGGACGACGGCACAGCAGGTGGGTCTTCGCGTTCCAAGAACACTAGTAACAAGCAACCCCGCCAGTGCCCGCGAATTCATAGCGCAGATCGGAGTCGGGGCTGTCGTCTTCAAAGCATTCCTGGCTTCTACGCAAGACTGGCGCGAGACTCGCCTGATTGAATCTTCTGATGTGGATCGACTGGAGCTGGTGAAGTATGCACCGGTAATTTTTCAGGAATACATCAAGGGTGTAGACCTTCGTATTACGGTGATTGGGGAGAACTTTTACGCTGCAGAGATTGACGCTCAACACACTCGTTATCCGGTGGACATGAGGATGGTTGTGGGCGAAGCTCATGTGCGGTCTGTGATTCTCCCTGCTAGTCTGCGCAGGAAACTCCTCGCTCTGCAACAGCGACTGAAGTTGGTCTATGGAGCGATCGACATGCGAAGAACGCCGGAGGGGGACTACTATTTCCTTGAGGTGAATCCGGCCGGACAATGGGAGTTTGTGGAGCAGCGCACGGATTTACCCATCACCCGGGGTATGGCGGACATGCTGGCAACCCTCGACGTAGCCAATTGAGGAAGTGTTATGCGATCCATCAAGGGACATATCGTAGTTCCGGCAAATGCTCCAAAGCGGAAAGCGCAAGTGATCAAGGTCGAAGTACACGACATCAGCGTGGCGGATGCGCCCTCGAAGCTTGTCGCGCAATCTATTCTCAAAAATGTCCAGGTGAAGCCGAACCAACAACTCTCATTTCAGCTCGATGTTCCAGAACCAGGCAAGGCATCGCTTGCATTCCGTGTACACGTTGACTGGGACGGCGACGGTGCCACGGCGAGTGGAGACCTGCTTACCACCCAGGTTATAGCCGTCCCACGCTCACCCGAATCTGCGGCGGTTGCGGTTCCCGTAACCTTGATTTGACGGCTCACCACGCCGGCCAACATCTTCCTAAACAGGAACATGTTGCTATGGCTACACTAATCGACCCTTGGCGGACGATACGTTTCGACTCCGCCCTTAACTACTCTGTATCCCGTTCAAATGGGTACGTTTCTTTTTCGATCAACGGTGCTAAGCTACACGCCATCGTGGGGTTGGGCCCGGGGCCGAGTTAACAGTAACTTAGCGACATGTTCAGGGCCGTGGGAAAAGCGTCATCGCCGGACAACTGACAATTGGGGCTTCCTCATGAATTTCGATCTCGACGCCTTTATCAGCTATGCGCACCTTGATAATAAGTGCCTGATGGAAGGCCATCCTGGGTGGATCACCAACCTGCATCGCGCGCTGGAACTCAAGATTACACAGCTGTTAGGCAAGAAACCGGAAATTTGGCGCGACCCCAAGCTGCAGGGTAATGACGCCTTTGGAGTCGTCATTCTTGATCGCGTGCGTCGCGCAGCGGTACTGATCACGATCCTGTCACCCTGCTACATCAATTCCGAGTGGACGCGCAAGGAGCTAGTCGAGTTTTGGAAAGCAGCAGAAGAGCAAGGCGGCGTCCTGCTGCACGATAAGGCGCGCATCTTCAAAGTGTTAAAGACGCCGGTTCGCAGGGACAAGCACCCACCGGAGTTGCAGTCGCTGCTGGGCTATGAGTTTTTCGAGGTCGATCCGGAAACGAAGAGGGTGCACGAGCTGGACGAAGCTTTCGGAGCGAAAGCGCAGCTCGGCTTCTGGATGAAGCTGGACGACCTTGCGCAGGACATTTGCGCCCTGCTGACCGACCTTGAGCACACGGTGTCTGCCAAGGCCCCGACTGGCGAGAAGCAGCGGACGATATTTCTCGCCGAATCTACGGTGGACTTGCGGGAGCAACACGATGCAATTCGACGTGACTTGCAGCAGCACGGCCACACCGTGCTTCCGGCGGGCGGCGTGCCGATGGTGTTCTCGGAAATAACGCAATCCTTCCAGGCAGACCTGGCACGGTGCGATATGTCGATCCATCCAATCGGGAAGAACTACGGCTTTATCCCGGAGGGAAGCACGGAGTCGCTCATCGAGATCCAGAATGAGTTGGCGATTGAACGCGGCAAGCAAGGCAATTTTTCCCGTCTTGTCTGGATCCCGCCGGGTCTCACGGTTGAAGACGAGCGCCAACAGAAATTTCTTCAGCGCCTGAGGACCGATGCCAGAGCGCAGGTAGGGGCGGACCTGCTGGAGGTGCTCTTCGAAGACTTGCGCACGGTGATTACTCAGCGGTTGACGAAACCGCCGGAGGCCGGGAAATCGGGAGCGCCATCCGCGGCGCCGGATGCTCCGCAGGTTTACCTGATCTACGATCAACGAGATGTAGAGTCAAGTGCTCCATGTGCAGACGCACTCTTCAATTCAGGCTTCGACGTTGTTCATCCCACCTTTGAAGGTGACGAAGCGGAAGTTCGCGAGAGCCATGAAGAGAATCTCCGCGAATGCGATGGCGCGTTGATTCTCTACGGCAAAGTCAACGAGCTTTGGGTGCGGCGAAAGTTGAGGGAACTCCAGAAGAGCGCGGGCTACGGCCGTACGCGGCCATTGAAGGCTCTCGCGATTTCCATGATGGCTCCTGAAACCGTAGAGAAGCAACGCTTTCGTACGCATGAGGCGATGGTGATTACGCAGCCGGCGAATTTTACGGCGGAGCCATTGCAGCCATTTATCGCGCAACTGAAATCTTAAAGAAAGGACTACAGGTCCTGTTTAATCCGTTCCCAGGGTTACGTCCTTTTGAGCCCGATGAAGATCATCTTTTCTTCGGGCGAGAGAAGGAGATTGACGAACTGCTACGGCGGCTTCGTACGTGCCGATTTCTGGCCGTCGTCGGAACGTCTGGAAGCGGTAAGTCTTCGCTGGTGCGGTCGGGACTCATTCCATCTCTCTACAGCGGATTCATGGTCAGTGCGGGGTCAAGCTGGCGTGTCGCAACCATGCGCCCAGGGGAAGATCCCATTTACCATCTGGCCGCTGCCTTGGATACCGAGCAGGTGCTTGGTACCGAGGGTGAACTCGCGACAACGAATCGAGTTCTCCTGGAAGCTACGTTGCGCCGCGGAACGAGGGGTCTGGTTGAGGCCATGCGGCAGGCGAGAATTCCTGCCGAAGATAACCTGCTGATCGTCGTCGATCAATTCGAAGAATTATTTCGTTACCGCGTTAGCCGCCACGATACTTCAAAAAATGAAGCGATTGCATTCGTCAAGCTGCTGATCGAGGCTGCGATTCAGGCTGAGTTTCCTATCTACGTTGTGCTCACCATGCGATCTGACTTTATTGGCGATTGCATGGATATCCCGGGCCTCCCGGAGATGGTCAACGGAGGTCAATATCTCGTACCTCGCATGACGCGCGATGAGTTGCGGTCCGCGATTACCGGACCGATTGCAGTAGGAGGCGGGCAGATCGCCCAGCGCCTGGTCTTGCGGCTGCTGAATGAGTTCGGAGACGAGAGTGATCAATTGCCAGTGCTGCAGCACGCCTTGATGCGAACGTGGGATTACTGGCAGCAGCATCGAGTCGATGATCGGCCCATAGACTTCGAGGATTACGAGTCGGTGGGAACCTCTCGCAACGCGCTCTCGATGCATTGCGAAGAGGTGTACCTGGAAGCGAGTTCGGATCATAAAGAAAAAGTTGTCGAGCGAATGTTTAAAGCGCTCACGGATACTTTTTCTGATCCTCGAGGAGTGAGGCGACCAACCTGTGTTCAGGACCTCTCGGTTCTGTGCGAAGTCTCCGAAAGCGAAGTGATTCGGATTGTCGAGGTTTTTCGCAAGCTGAACCGATGCTTCCTGACGCCGCCGAATGGTGTGCCACTGGGGTCACGATCGATCATCGACCTTTCTCACGAGAGCTTAATGAGGGGTTGGACGCGGCTCACCGGATGGGCGGAAGAGGAGCGCGCGTCGGCAACTATCTACATGCGTTTATCGCAGGATGCGGAGTGGTGTGCCCAGGGGCAAGGGGGATTGTGGTCCAATCCGGAGTTGGCACTCGGCCTGCGATGGAGAGAGGAGAATCATCCGACTGCGGCCTGGGCTCAACGCTATAACGCATTGTTTGCGCAATCGATGGATTTCCTCTCTCGCAGCGAGCAGGAACGCACACGCCTAGTCACCGAGCGCGAGAATGAGCGAAAGAAGAAGTTGCGCAATACGCAGTGGGCCGCCGGCATCCTGGGAGTGCTCGCGGTGGTGGCTGTCGTACTTGCCCTCGTGGCCTTGAAAGAAAAGCGCCACGCGGAGAATAGTCTGCAGATGGCAAAGAATGCGGTGGATGAGAGTCTTTCATCGGCCGGCCGCGAGCAAGCACGTGCCGGGGCGGACTCACCCCAGATGGAAGAGTTCCGCAAAGAGTTGCTGGATAAGGCGGAAGCTTTTTATGCCGCTCTTTCCCAGCAGAACTCAACAAACGAATCGCTGCGCAGCGAAACTGCCGCAGCGCATTCGCGGCTGGGAGACATTAATCGCTTGCTGCAGCGATACGAGGATTCCATCCGGGAATACAACCAGGCGATCGGGCTATTCCAGTCGTTGAACTCTGAACACCCTGGAAATACCCAATATTCGAGAGCTTTGGCATACGCTCACAACTGGATGGGAGAAACATACCGACTATGGTGGGAGACGGCGCCACAGGCCGCACCCGATGGCCGATCGCAGGCGGAGAAGAAGTATGACGCGGCGATCGCCTTGCAGAAACAAATGCATGAGACAGCACCACGAGACACGGCAGCGCAACAGGAATTGGCCAGGACGAATTACAACCGGGGAATCGTTCGTTACGACAATAAGAACCTTCAAGGAGCGGAGGCCGACTTTCGTGCGGGTATCGCATTGCTGGAGCCACTCGTTCAGGGGACCGGTGTAAACAATGCCGACGCCTCAACGCCAAGGCCTTCTCAGGACCTTGCACGCGCCTATAACAATCTGGCCAATCTTTTGAGCGGCAGTAACCCGAAAGAAGCGGCGCATCTATACGAGCAAGCGGTCGAGACGGCAAATGCTCTAAGTGAGAGATGGCCGACAAATCGCGAATACCGGATGGAGTTGGCGCAGTACTGTAACAACCATGCAAAATTTCTCACTACTCAAGGGGAACTCGCCACAGCGCAGGAAAAAAATGGACGAGCGATCCGAATCATAGAAGGGCTGGCTACGCCAAGCCGATCGCTTTCCATGAGCCTGCTAAGAGCTCTCCAACTCCGAATCGAAATATTGGAGTCACAGGGAGAAAGCAGTGAAGCGAAACGTGCATCAGACAGGCTATTCGAAGAACTGAAGAAAGGGAGTACTGAAGGTGGTTCCGCAGTACATCCTGAATTAGGCATCTTTTATATGAATCTCGGAATAGACTATGTTGACCTTGCTCAGAAATATTTGCGGTCAGGCGACTTCACCGGGGCCAAGGCAGCACTTGAAAGACTCGAGCAGGTCTTACCCGAGTTGTCCGCATCAGACAGAGAGACGCTCACCGAGTCGTACCGCAAACTGCAGGCAAGAGTATTGACGCGAAAGAGCGTGGGCCATCAATAGGCATCCTTACCACTGTTTAAGGAGACCACTGTGAAATACTCAGCTCTCTCGTTGATCTTCTTGTCTGCGCTGGTAGCAAGTGCACAGCAAACAAACTCGGCGCCTGAGAACGCCCCGCGGAGTGCAATGGCATTCGCGGCCTCAGCAACGTTAGACACATCTCAAGCCACAGGAACAAACAGCACCTCAACAAATGCTACGCCTGCGGATACCCAGCCTGCAGCACCCAAGAAGAAGGCGCCTCCTCCACCGGAAGAAGAAGTAAAACGACCGCCGATAGACGCCAGTATGGTGGGCTACATCGAGAATGCTATTGTCGGCAATGAGTTGCGTGTCCGTTTCGATGCTGCATTCAATGATGAGTTTCCGGATCGCGCGGAGTTCATCTATGGAAAATGCGGATGCTACCGGAATGCTCCCCCGGCGATCAACGACCCGAATGCGCCGGGGCCAGGGTTGGGAATACCGCAGAACGTGAACTTCCAGACGCTTGAATTTAT
The DNA here is from genome assembly GCA_963797255.1 of uncultured Acidobacteriaceae bacterium. GTDB lineage: Bacteria > Acidobacteriota > Terriglobia > Terriglobales > Acidobacteriaceae > JANXZS01. The sequence goes on along the minus strand of CAWCOV010000019.1, from coordinate 669,330 downwards.
GGGCGAGTACGCTCTAATACCGCGTCTCTCCGCGTTTGTACAACTACCTATTCGCTGGTTGCAGCCGGAAGGCGTGAAGTCGTCGCCGGATCCGACGCAGGCATTCCCGAGCAGCGCCGGCGTTGGTGATGTGCAAGCCGGAGTTAAATTTGCAATGCTGGAAAAGTCCAAGGCCTACTTCTCCGCGCAATTCAAGGCATACTTTCCGACGGGGGCTTCTGTACAAGGTCTAGGCACGAACCACTACAGCATTGAACCGGCCATCCTCTATTACGGAAGACTATCTCAACGTTTCGAGTTAGAAGGTGAGATTGGCGGATGGGTTCCGATCGGAGGATCGAAAGGTATAGATCCGACCAGCAATACAGAATTTGCCGGGAATATCTTCTTCTATGGATTAGGACCGAGTTACAGAATTATCGATGGAGAAAAGTTTCATCTTAGTCCAGTAGTGGAGTTGGTGGGCTGGAATGTTACGAGTGGCCAACAGACCGGTACGCCCGCGGATGCGAGCGGGACTAATATCGTTAATCTGAAGCTTGGTGCGCGCATGTCATTCCAACCCAGAAATTCAATCTACGTGGGGTGGGGGAAGGCCCTGACTTCGTCGGACTGGTATGACGACATCGTGAGAGTGGAATATCGCCATTCTTTCTAGGTAAGCACCGTGTTTGCTGAGATTAAAAGATGGGATTAAGTACGACTTAGCTAGCACTCAGGCTGATTTGGATGGGTCAACAATTCGTTGTCCTACCGCTTGGAACCACTTTCTTGCGACGAGAGCCATTTAGTATTTTCGCCAGAGATAATCGCATCGCACCGATTGACATAAAGGACGTCAGGATCCGGTATGCCGGAATACGGGCCGGCTTTCGCGCTGAATAAGAATTCTTCGCGCTTTAAGGCCTCACGGGTTGCTCGAAAGACGAGCCAGTTTTGCTGGTACTGTCCCAGTTGAATAAATCCTTCAAAGATACCAACCAGAGCTCCGAGGGTTGCTGTAGCCCATCGTTGAACGTTGGCTGGGCCCGCAACAGAAACTACCGGGATGGCTGCGGCAAATACAATCTGCATTCCCTTCAGCAGAACGAAGAGACGTCGGTTATGCTTCGCGCGGTATCCATACCACTCGCTTTGCTGCACAAGCTTCTCGTAAACCGTAGTATCGCTCGCCATGCTGAGTCTCCGAGACCGCAATATATCAGGGTGATCCAAATGCTGCCTAACTATAAATCTGTTTAAATGTCGCTTGTACGCCTGATTTGGATCCGGTGTCACTCTCTTCTCTGTCGATGTTGGAGACTTCCTTCTGACGAGTAACAGCAAAAGAGTTGGTTTCAATACTCACTGACGAGGAAAGGTTGTAGGCATTGGGAAAAGACAATTGCTAACAGGGAACGCAGGCGACCACGATAGGGAATAGGCCATGGCCTCAACGCGAATTTGTGAGATATCGGGGCATTCTTACGGCCCACGACCGACGCGGATCCTCAGGATGAAATAACCACGCATCTTCTCTCCCAGTCATCACATCCTGGAATAGCTCAGCCTGAGCCAACGGCGGCAAGCTATTGAAACGCCCGCGGATAGTAGAGTTAGGGGTATAATCAGCCGCACCAGGCCACAAGGGTGCTTACCATGACCGAAGGCCGTCCAAGAAATTTCGCTACCCACCATTCAGCTTCTTCAAATGTCGAAGCCGCCGGCAGCATTGAGCCGAGTCTTCATAAGAAATTGCATAACCTGCGATTCGAACGCGTGAATCACACGCTGCAACCAACCGCACTAGTGAACGAAGCCTACCTTCGGCTGGCCCAGGTATCGACTCCTCTACGCCAAGACCGTCCGCGTTTTCTCGCCGTCGCCGCGCGGGTGATGCGTCACATTCTGGTAGATCACGCCCGTTCGCATGGCGCTGGTAAGGGCGGGGCTGGCGCCTTCCAGGTCACACTCGACGACAAGCTAGTTTCGACTCAAGACCAAACAGCCGATGTACTCGCGGTTGATGGAGCATTCGAGCGACTAGCTAAGTTCGATCCAAGACAGGCTAAGATTCTCGAGATGCATCTCTCCGCCGGCATGACGTTTGAAGAGATCGCTGCAGTGCTCGGCGTTTCACTTAGAACAGTTCAACGTGATTGGCCCATGGCACGAGGATGGCTACATCAAGAGCTTCCTCCAAAGAGATGACACCGGAACTATGGCAACGCCTCAAGCCACTGTTTCATGCAGCAATGGAAAAGGAGGCTGGAGAGCGCGCCGACTTTTTGGAGCAAGCGTGTAACTCAGATCCTGAGTTAGAACCGCACCTTCGATTATTAGTTCAGGCAGAAGAGCTGGGGAATCAAACTTTCGACAAGCCCATGGCAAACTTAAATGAGCTGTTTAGTTCGGAACCTACTCGCTTTCAGCCCGGCGAACTGATTCTCGGACGTTTCCAAATAGTACGCCTGCTCGGCAAGGGGGGCATGGGAGAAGTTTACGAAGCTGAAGATCTCCAATTAGGGAGAATCGCTCTAAAGACAATACGCCCGGAAGTTGCTATCTCGGATCGCGCCTTTGATCGCTTCAGGCGAGAAGTTCAGCTGGCACGAAAGCTAAGCGGCATACAGGTATGTCGCATTCACGAATTGTTTCTCTTGCCTGCTGAAGGCCGCTATTCTAAAACAGCTTTGCTTACCATGGAGTACCTCGAAGGCATAACGTTAGCGCAATTCCTCGACCGTAACGGACCGCTTCCGTGGAAGAAGGCATTGCAGATCGCGCTTGATTTGTGTGAAGGCCTGAGATTGATTCATCAGCAGGGCATCATTCATCGCGACTTCAAGAGCGCGAACGTCATGCTCTGTGAACGGAACGGTAGGGTACGGGCCGTCCTGATGGACTTCGGATTGGCATTCGATACCACATCGGATGTTCGCACACCGGAAGCAATCACTCGTTCAGCACCTGCAGACAGAACACTCCCGGGAACTATCGCCGGCACGCCGGCCTACATGGCGCCCGAGCAGTTTGAAGCTCGACCAGTCTCGCCTGCTACGGATATCTATGCGTTAGGTGTGGTGCTATATGAACTTGTGACGGGTCTGCATCCTTATGCCGCTGGTACTCCAGTGGGTGCTGCAATCCGCCGTGCAAAGCCGCCCGTGCCGCCTTCTACCGTCAAGACCAGCACTCCGCATCACTGGGATCGCGTCATCGATCGTTGTCTGAAATATGAGCCGCAGCAGCGTTTCCAGTCAGCTGAAGAAGTATCCAAAGCACTAAAGCCGAGCCCTTTCAAACTAGAAAATCTGTGGATAGATCATCCGTGGCTGGTTCGCTCAGCAGGCACTCTTATTCTGGCTTCCATAGCTTTTGGTATATTCGCCTTCTGGCAATCGCGTCAGTACTATCAGCCATCTCCCGAGGAGCAACGCTGGTACAACGCCGGACTTAGAGCCCTTCGCGAAGGAACTTATCTAAAAGCAACCCGCATGTTAGGTGAGGCGGCTGATCGAGACTCCAGTTTTGCCATTGCACACGCGCGACTAGCCGAAGCATGGGGGAATTTGGACTTTGACGGGAACGCACAGCGGGAGATGCTAATTGCAACTTCAGGAGAACGTCGACTCCAACCGATAGATCGCATGTATCTGGCTGCTATCCGCTCTAACCTGACTCGAGACTTTCCCAGAAGCAGGGTCATTTACCGCCAGATTCTGGAGCGACTACCTACTGCTGATAAGCCATCGGGATACGTGGATCTTGGCATGGCTTACGAACGCGCCGGGGAGCCAGAGCAGGCGTTGAAGAGCTACGCGCAAGCTACCCATCTCGACAAAAACTATGCAGCGTCGTATTTGCACACCGCTGTTCTCGACAGCCGCCTTAACAAGGTTCCGGAAGCGGATAGCGCTTTCAATAAAGCAGAGGCAATTTTTGCAGCAGAAATGAACCAGGAAGGGCAGGCTGAACTCGACTACGAGCGCGGATACCTTGCCAACGTTAACGGAGAGTCAGAAAAGGCCAAGCGATACCTCATCCGCTCTTTGGAAGAAGCGAAGCAGATTCAAAGCGTGCAACTGGAAATTCGCACCCTAACTCAACTAAGCAGCGTTTCCTGTGCGTCCGGAGATACGCAGAAAGCGGTCGACTTTGCTCAAAGGGCCATTCGGCTGGCTCGCGACAATCGACTGGATTCCTGGGCCGCTTTTGGACTGGCTCGGCTGGCCAATGCAAGGCTGATGCAGGGCGGCGCGCATTTTCAGGAAGCAGAGGATTCCGTGACACAGGCGCTCGCCCTTGCCCGACAAAGCCAACAAAGTAGAGCTGAAGCGATGGCCAACGTCGTTCTCGCCAGTTTGCGCGATGCTGAGCATCGTCCGGACGAGGTTATCCTTCCGGCAAAATCTGCTTTGGCATACTACAAAAAGAACGGCTACTTTGAGCCAGCTGCAGACGCCACGCTACTGCTCTTACGCGCAAATCAAAGCCGTGGACAGTTTCAGCAAACGCTGCAAACAGCCGACGATTTTCTTAGCCTGGCTAAACAATCGGGAAGCCAGGACTTGTTTATGCAAGCCGAGCAGCAATTAGGTGCGACTTATCAAGATGCCGAGCGGTATCCAGAATCACTTCCGCATTTTCAGAGAGCGTTGGAGCTAGCCAGCAATGAAACGAATCGAGCTTACCAGGCGATCGCGTGCGCAGGCGTTCTCAACAAGCTTGGGCGCTTCGCCGAAGCCGACGCCCTAATTGCTCCCTTCGCACAGGAGCAACCTTTTGTTGCCGACATAGGTGAGCTTCGTGTAAGTGCCCTCCTAAGTCAGGAGCAATATGGAAAAGCACTTAAGCTGTCGAACAAGATGCTCGACGGTAACCCGGATATGATGGCTAATTTGAAGTCCGAACTTGAACTCCATCGCGCCATTGCTGAAGCTCATCTGCGCAAGCCAACAGAGGCTCTAGCTCACTACCAAACGATTAAGACCACCAATCGTAGTGATAGCGCTTACGAACGCGCCGCACTGGCATTGCGAGGCGCGGAAGTGCAGCTGTTCGCCGGGGCCAATCAAGAGGCTTTTGAAAACGCCACCGTAGCAGAACAATATTTTGCGTCAACCAAGCAACTCGACTCCGACTTACATGCTGCTTTGTTCGCTTCCATTGCAGCGAAAGCGATGGACGAAGCTTCGGCGAACAATAAATTTTCTGCAAAAGCGTTTGACATCCTATTGCAACTCAACCAGAATTGGGACGCTAAAACGCTGTCTATCTATCTCTCTCGCCCAGATCTTCGTACGCTCATGCGAGTTCTCCCTAAAGATGTCCATGCTGTCGCAAGCAAGAACTAGACAAGCTAATGAAGGGAAACCACTCGATGGACAAAAAAGTTGCTGTGTCAGGTGCAATAGGGATTGTAGTGGGCGCAGTAGCAGCTTCGGTGATTACAGTCGCCCTGATACCCAATGGCTCCCCGGTAATAATTCGTGGCGGCTCCGTTTATCTTGATCTCACGTCACAATGGCATGACGTATCCCAGAATAGTGATGCCAGAGAAACAAACTTAGGATCTTCCGGGAGAACTCTGGTACTTAGTGATGTGGAGAAGAAGGGAGACAACACTCCGCAGAGCTATACGTTAAGTATGACCAGTAATTGGAAAATAACGATTGCTTTCAAAGACAATAACAATGGGAAAGGTAACAACACCTTAATTCTATGCACGCGTCTCGATCAGAATTCAAAAAAATGTGATACCGGTGGTCCTCTCAACACAATTAGTTCGAATACCCTCTACTTTCTTAGTGACCGTAAGGGCAAGTTCAAAGATGGCAGCCTAGGCAACAACGGTACTTACTCTAATCAGTACGACGTTAGTGAATGTGATGGCGCCACTGGTTCACCGGAAACATCGAACTGCAACCACATCTTCAACATTGAGATCGACAACGGGGCTGGCCGCGACGAAGAGTATACGTGCGCTGGTAATGATCCCATTCATTGCACGATCAACATCAACTAGTGATCTGTATTTGACAGAGGAGTTTGTCCAAATCGTTCAGGTCTACGACAATGAATTCGACTCAGTGAAGACGGAGGCGGGAAAAAACGCGAAGTGCCATTCGATCGGCATGTGATCCTTGCGGCTGTGCAGACAATGTGGGCGAGGAAAACGAAGTATCGTAAACCTCAAGATCTCATATTCGTCAACGAGGCCGGCAGCCCCCCCGACCGTCACAACCTGCTTCATCGGCACGTGAAGAAGACGGCTGAGAAGTTGGGGCTGCCGCCGAGAATCGAATGATGCATGCCAGTCTGATGCGGCGTTACGGCGCTCGTCGACGCGGTGACAAGAGTTGTCGAAGTTGTTTTTGCCGAACCTGAAGTTAGCGAGGATATTTCGATCGCCACTCCGTTGAAGGAACTCCCCAAAGGCGGAGCTGGCGTTGAATGGGAACCCTTTTGGGAACCCCAAGCAATCTAGCCTGGCCAGGATCGATGTAAGTTGTTGATTATATTGGTCGGGGAGAGAGGATTTGAACCTCCGACCCCCTGGTCCCGAACTGAATAAATCGTTTAGAATCAGTAGCTTATCAATCTCAATCGTGGCGCTTCAATCGCATAAGCCCTTCTGAGTCATGTATTTAGCTTTCAGTCATTTTCATCTGGGTACCCTAGTTTGGGCACTCTCCACTCTTTATTCCCCTTCTGTCGGAAGACGGTCCTCGAGGTGGAAAGCACCAGGGGGTCACCCCATTTTGACCAGGAGGTCATATGCGGGACCTCGCTATACAAGCGGGTCAGCACTTGTTTCGATGGAGTGTGTCAGGCGATTTGGGAACACTCATTAAGATGGAGAGCGGTAAGCATTGGGCTTTCGTAGTGACCACCTTGCACATGGATTAAATCTCTTGGGCTACGTGGCGAGAATAATTGCGAGATTATGGCGAATAAATACCGGGATGGTGGCGAAGCGAGAGGCGAGAATATGGCGAGAACATACACCCACCAACGCGGACTGGCCTAAGTTCACGTGGGACTCGAAGGTCTTGCCTCCCTACTCTCTGGAGTCAGATTGCACCAAGGACTTTTGCTCGGAAAGATGCAAGGGTACGGAGTCGCGTCTCAATGGACCGCAACACTGAAGGTTCTAACGGAAGAGACAATTCAATCGAGCGCAATCGAGGGAGTAGTTCTGGACGCGGAAAATGTCCGCTCGTCCCTCGCTCAAAAGAAAGTTCTAAACAAATTGTTCGGTGGATTTGAGGGAAAACTTACCAGAGAAAAGTGGATGAAGATGACAAAGGCTTCTTCACGAACGGCCCTTCGAGACATCGAAGATCTGATGAATCTTGGAGTCATTGAACAAGAGGGGGCAGGAGGAACAAGTACGGCCTACAGAAGAAGTTTTTCCGAAGCAAAGATGGAAAGCTCCCCAAAAACATGTAACAGGTAGACAACTAGAGGGCCATAGTGGTTGAGTAAAATAGGGGTGCATTGCTGCCTGAATCCAACCGGAAGACATGGACGAATCCATGAACTTTGTAACTTATGTCGGGTTAACTGAGTGATCCTTCGTAAGCTTGAAAAGACTGTTATGGCTTGTTCTCACTGTTAGAGCCGAACTCACCAAAGCCAAGATACAAAATAAGGACCCGGAACGTGATTCCGGGCCCTTATGCATCTGGCTTCATTTATTTAACCGCAACCATTGTCTGGCCTGCAGACCGTAGATGTGCCTGTTGCATGCTGACTTTCTTCTCCAGCTTGGACTTAGGGAGGGCTGCACTGATCGCTGCCGTTGGACAAAGAACTTCACTCAGAAAATACTGGTCACCGTATTTATCAAATACCAATTTCCCGCCGTGAGCTGACTCATTGCTGTCGGGCGAGGTGATTGCCATAAGCGAGATTTGACTGTCCCTGCTCTGTATTACGATCACACCGGAATTTAACGAAGCAATCGTATAGGTCCCAGCCGGGAGTAGTCTATCGCCCACAGTAAAGTCAAAAGGTACTTTTGCCTGGACGGCGCGGTCGGCTGCCAATGCTGCACCCGTCGCGAAGATGCTTGCGAGAACCAAGAGAATACTTACTGTGATCCGCTTCATGATTCGACTCCTTTTCGTGAATTGTCGTTTGCAACTGCCTTTCACTTCCTAATGTGCAATTCTTCGTTAACGTTTCTTCGCTATAAGTAAATACTCTACCCATTAGGGAGGCATGCCTGGTCTTCCTCGTCAACTCAATGACAAAGGTCTAATTCTTAGATCACACTATCGAACTCTCGCGGGTGGGCGAAAAGATTGGAGTTCTTCACAAGAGGACAGGACCGAACGGTGGTGTAGGATAAGCTACGTTTTGTAGACACCACTGACTTCGCTACTAGAATCCCGCCTAGTTATAAACAACTGTGAGCCGAACGTCGCAAGTAACATGAATCCAGTCCATTTTCTCGCCGATCCATATATATCTCCGAAACGTTATGCAGGTTTCTTTCATTTGAGATGGTAAGGCGATTTTGAGAACGCGCGGTTTTTCCCATGGCTAAAAACCGAACGTCCAAAACAGGAGGTTTACCGTGAAGAAGTATCTATTTGCACTAGCAATTTCTCTCGCGATGCAGATGGGCGCAGTCGCCCACGCACAAACCACTCATCTGAATGTGACCGTGCCATTCGAATTTACTGTCGGAGACACGACATTGCCTGCAGGTGAATATGATATCCAGGCCACAGGTCCTTGGGGCGGGAAAGTGCTTTCTATTTGCAATCGGAAAGCGAAGGCGTCGGCATTCGTAATTTCACCCTCGTATGTGGCAGCCAAGAGTTCGAAACGATCGGAGTTAGTCTTCACCCGCTACGGACAACAGTATTTTCTTTCTGAGGTCTGGGGTGCTAATGATCTTGGGCGCCAGATGCCAATCAGCTCGCGGCGAGTGGAGTTAGCTAAGAGACAGTCCGAGAGTGAAACCGTATTGTTGGCGGCGTCGGACAAAAAGTGAGTTTTTCCACGGATTCCAATTGAGGCCCGAAGGGTTTTCTTGGCTTCCTTCGGGCTCGTATTTCAAAACATTCCATTCCGCATTTCTGCAGGTGGATCTTCCTTCAACTTAGGCGCACGCATTCACCCGCTAACTGAAAGTCGCATCGCCCTCCATATCGCTGGTGTGCCCCGATGGACGTGCGTCTCACTACATTTACTTTTATTCCGGACGCTACACTCCGCGTCAATAGAACTAGCGTCAATTGGCCGTCAGCATTGAAGTCCCTTGGGCCAGGGGAACTTGTAAAGGATCGTGGAACCACCGGTGAATTCGGGAGATTCTTAGCTCGTAGCCGAGCATGGCTCAAACTAATGCTTGCAAAGAGGGTACAGGTGCGGTAAATTTCTGCCGTCCAAGCCTCGCTCCTTGGGATGAAGCAGACTGGCAGGGGCCAAACCCCTTGATGTTCCGATTAGCCGACGATTGAGATGGGTTCCCGCACCCTAATCGGAAGATTACAAGGTTCCTTTGTATCGATGCGCTCTCAGCAAATCGGCCAGAGAAACTGCAATAATTTGTCACAAGATCAGAACATGCCGAGGGCCCGAACGCGTACCCCCAACGTTTCTGAGCTCTTAATCCGACCCCAGCGAGGAAGTTATAGGACTGGACGGTCGTTATAATTTGCCACACAGAATAACCTGTCGAGGAACGCGAGCCAAAACGTTGGGGCGACGGTCTGGACGCCGATTGGGAGATACGGCGTCAGGTCGCCATTAAAAAGGGAAAGTTTATGGCACGGACTGCGAAATGTTTTCGAACATTTTGCCATTCAGAATGTAGACGGCATCGGACAAACTACTCGTCTCGCCCGAGAGAGTGAGATAGCAAAGAACAATTCTGAGTCAAGTTGTAAAGCGGCCATTTTGATTGCTTTTGGGAATACTTAGGCACAACATGTTTCTGTTTTTCTGCGAAAGCGGCCCCAACGAGAGCTTGTCATCTGGCAGATCGTAACTCTGAAGTTGAGATTCAACAAAAGTTTTAACCGTCTTAGGATTCCTTCCCCAGGGTAAGAAGACTGTGAATCTGGAATCGGCCACTGGTAGGACACTCCCGTTAGCGCTCAGAAACCAGACACGTCTTAGCATGATTTAACGAGGAGAGCATATGGCTAAGTGTTTAGTTATGGTGTACATCTCTGCGGACGACGTCTTGGCGAACTTCGCCATCGAATCATTGAATCAACTGAGACGAGCGGCTAGCGCCGCGAAATTGTGGTGAAAGCGCTATTCAATCCCGCAGGCAGTACGGGACCCGCCCGTTACTACTCCTTTGATGGCTCGGACGTTCCGAGCACTCCAGGCGATCCTGTTACCTCCACTCGAAAGCGATCGATCTGGGGGCAGAATGACCCGTTTCGCGACGTCGACATGACTGATGCAGGCACTCTGACGACATTTGTAGATATGGCTTGTGGTGAACCCGACGAATGGGATAGGCGGCACTGTTTGATCTTCTGGGGACACGGAACGGAGCTATTGTTAGACAAGGAACCCGACGGGACATCCCGATATCTCACCCCTGCAGAACTGCGGGCGGCATTAATGAACACTGATTAATCCTGAATCAAAGAAACCAGAAATAGCAGAACAGCCCAAGAAGCGTGATTACCTGATACACAAGTCCAAGAAGCTTGATATTGTTGCCTTCGATGCCTGCTCTATGAGCATGATTGAGCTTGCCAGTGAACTTCAAGAATGCGCCGATTTTATGATCGCGTCGCAGGAAGAAGTACCTGATGCAAGCTTTCCTTATGAACGACTTGCTCCCTCAACTCTCAGAGCTGAATAAAGTGATCGATATATGTAGGAAGGTCCCAGAAGTCTATAAAGAGTCCTTCCAGGACTACCTGATCACGCCCGGCAATGGAATGAAGCAGACTACGCTCTCAAGCCTCGACCTGGATAAAGTGACCAAGATTACAGACCCACTAACAGTTCTCGCTGACGCCTTGCTCAGTTCAAAATCCGATTCAAAGCTAGTCGATGCGATTATCGCGGCTCGCAACGCGCTCTCGGGATTTCGTCCTGGGGATTTTTGTAGATCTGGGCGATTTTTGCGAGAAGTTAGACAAGGGATTGCAGGCCGGGTCATTAACCAAGACTCTTGCCGGCGAACATCTTGCGGGTGCTTGTAAGGCGCTTCGCGACGCGATCGACAATAAGGGTGCAGGCGCATGTGTTATCGCCAGTCAGGCCGGAAAGAACGAAGCCGGGGGTGGCGATGGATACAGCCACGGCATTTCGATCTATTTCCCCTACTCCATTCAAAAGGATGAGACGGAGCAAACTGTTAGATTGCTGGGCGAGGATCAAACTGGAGTTGTAAGCGTTCCATTAGTAAAAGGTACCCTCACCAACCGGAGCAAGGGCACCCTCACCAACCGGAGTAAGGGTACCCTCACCAACCGGAGCAAGAGCCCGTCATCGAGGCACGTGTTCAGAGAATTCAAGAGCTAGAATCAGACTTTGCGAATCTCTCCTCCCTGTTTCAGAAAACGCGTTGGCGTGACTTCACGAAGGAATGGTCGGTGATGCTGGCAGATAGGTTTCCTGGCGATCTCGACTTGCACTATTCAGCGCAACAATGCGTTGAGAATCTTCTTTCCAGAACGCAGGAGCAAGCTAAATCACTTGCTAGCAATCTCAACTTGCACTATTCAGCGCAACAATTCCCAAACAATCCGCAGTCTATCAATGATAGACGTACCGGAGATAGACGTAGCGGATTGAAAGATAGTACGTGCTGGATGATTCGCGGATCGATACGTGAAGCGCTTATACCATTTCGCGTTGCTAACTGGATTTCTTATCGCATTTCCGATTCTGGCGTGGGCGCAGTCTTCGAAAGCGCCCACTTTTGCATGCGGGACTTCACCCGGGTGCTCAACGAAAACTGCAGAAGAGGCTCTCGATCACTCGCCCACTGTGGATCGGGTTCAAGATTCCCTGCGTGTAAAGGCTGAAGCGATTGCCCAGAAGGCCGCGAGCTATCGTGAAGAACAGACTTACGAGAACCTGACGATTGCGAGTCGGCTGTTCCGAGAGAGTGCGCAAATCTTTGCAGCGGCCCATTTGTACGACGAGGCTGCGAACGCAAATATTCAGGCCGGTGAAACCTTGGTCATTTCCAGCCGCTACGAGAATGCCCGTCGCTTCTTTCTCGACGCACTCCGACTCGGACGGGACCCGGAATTGCGATGCAGAGCATTGAGCAACGTCGCACGAACATACGCAAGCCCGGGCCCTTATTCCACAGCAGACAGCTATTCCAGGCAAGCGTTAAATGTATGCGAACCATTGAGCAATAGAGCCCAGGCGAATGCGCTGGAGGCCCGTGGGGAAGTTCTCTCCATTTCTGGAGGCAAGAACGCAAAGAGCGTGCCTTTTTTCAGGCGGGCAATACAAATTCTTTCAGAGGCCAATGATAACAACGGACTTGCCCAGGCGCACTTGTGGCTGGCTTATGCTCTTTCGCAAGACGGGCAACGTTCGCAAGCTCTTCAGTCCGCTGGTCAGGCACTGCGAATATGGACCCTCGAGAACAATAATTCCGGGATAGCCCAGGCGCATGAGGCTCTTGGGGTTTTTGCAGTTTCTACCGGTGCATTTGAAACTGCGGAATGCAACTACGTTATAGCTCGACCACTATTTCGCAAGATCGGGGACAAAGGCAACGAGGCTAGCGTATTAAACGGGATGGGATGGGCAAGTGGCGAGTTTGGAGATTGGCAAAAAGCTCTCACATATTACCGGCGCGCCGCAGCTGCCTTTGCGAGTAACCATGATCTTATCGGCGAATTCGGGGCAAATCAAGGAATCGGTACAGCGATGGCAGGCATGAAGAACTACAGCCAACTGATGCCAATCTATACCGCTGGCTTGATCCTGGCACGTCAAACCGGGAATCCTGTGTCAGTGGCAGCATCTTTAACAGATATGGCTGGTGCCTACGAGGCTCGAAAGCAGTACGCGGACGCCGAAACATTTTACCGCCGCTCACTCGAAGCTAACCGCGCTGTAAATTTTCTCGATGGTCAGAGCGACGCCCTATTCCGTTTCGGTCGCTTACAAGCAAAACAGGGTATGTATTCGCAGGCAATAGCCTCTTTAGAAGAAGCGAACAAGCTCATGGAGACGACCGGCATGTTTGTAGGCGTAGCTGAGATTCAGTATGAGCTTGCCTATATTTACCGCCGCCTCAATCGTTTGACAGATGCACGGTCATCCATCGAGAAGTCTATTGCATTCATCGAAAACCAGAGGGTCACGATCGCCCAGTTCGATTCCCGAGCCCTATATTTCGCTTCAGTCCACAAATATTATGCACTCTACATCGAAGTGCTGATGCTCCTCCACTATCAACAACCGGAGGGTGGTTTCGCCGAGCTGGCGTTTGAAGCTTCTGAAAGAAGCAAAGTGAGATCTTTGATCGACTTGCTGACGACGTCGGCCCAGGATGCACCGTGTGATGAGCTGCTGCAAAGACAACTAGACCCGATGGCAGACACCAGGCAGCCACCGACTCCCTTGACTCCTCAAACCATGACATTCCCGCAGGTAAAAACAGAAATCCAAGGGGATGACACCGCATTGCTTGAATTTGCGCTTGCAGATGAACACAGTTATGCGTGGGTCATAAATAAAGGTCAGCTAACATCCTATGAACTGCCGCGGGCAGAGCAACTCCGTAGATTGGTGGAGGACTTTCGCGGGACCCTCGCTCCTCCTCAACTAAACGTTGGTGAGAGCGTGAGCGAGTACCAAGAGAGACTTCATAAAATAGAACGCACAAATCACGTCTACGCACAGAAATTGGCAATATCGATTCTCGGACCAATCCGTTCAGTTCATTCAAAACGACTTCTTATTGTCCCAGACGGATCTCTGCAGTACATTCCATTTGCAGCTCTTCCTCTTCCTGGTTTGGATAGGAACAAGGCGTTCCTCATCGATCATTTCGAATTAATCGTTTCACCTTCTGTATCGGTGCTCGGAAGTTTAAGGAAGGAAGGTGCGAAGAAACCTCCGCCTACAGCGACAGCAGCGATATTCGCCGATCCAGTCTTTCAATTGGATGATCCGCGAGTCTTGACTTCCCATGAGCTCAGCAAAAAAGGAATGCAAGAACGGCCTCCCGCTTTTGGCAGGTCTACCAGCGACCTACCAGGAACCGTCGACTTTCTGCGGCTGCCGGCATCGCGTGACGAGGCCAATGCCATCGCAAGGATTCTTCGATCTCGAAACCCCGAGGCGGTGCATGTCGCCCTCGACTTTGACGCTAATCGGAACTACATAATGGCGGACGGATTGAAGCGATTTCGCCTGATTCATTTTGCCACTCATGGGATCGTTAATTCGAGTCACCCTGAAATGTCTGGGCTGATCTTGTCATTAATAGACAGGAGGGGGCGAAAACAAGACGGTTATTTGCGGCTGGGGGACATTTACCAATTGAAGCTTTCAGCTGATCTTGTTGTGCTCAGTTCCTGCGAATCAGCGTTGGGAAAAAACTTGGAGTCTGAAGGAATTATTGGCCTGCCGCGCGGCTTTTTGTACGCGGGCGCGAAAGGCGTCATCGCAAGTTTGTGGAGGGTGAGTGATGAAGCCACCTCAGGACTTATGGCAAGCCTATACACGCGAATATGGCAAGGCGAAAGCCCGAGTTCCGCATTACGCGCCGCACAACTTGAAATGTTACACGGTGGACGTTGGGCTAAGCCTTACTACTGGGCGGCTTTCGTCTTGCAGGGTGACTACCGGTAAAGGTTGCGGGCAAACCGTTGACTTCATGGGGTCACTGTACTATTGTGGGCTGCCTATGACAGCGAGAGAAGCCAAAAGGACGCTCACTCCGGAGTTATTCGGAAGGTTTCTGCGTTGGCTTTCTTCGAATGATGAGTTGGCTGTACGAGAGTATCAGGCAATTAGGGAAAAACTGGTTCGCTATTTCACTCATAAGGGTTGCGCTGATCCAGATCAGTTGTTCGACGAAACAGTGGACATAGTGATTCGAAAAATAGAGGCTTGCACAGAGTTCCCGGTCCCTCTCGCTTACTGCTATGGAGTCGCGAGAAATGTCTGGCGGTCGCAAAGGCGGAACCCTCCGCCCGTCGCTCTGATTGAGGACATTGCATCACGGGTCGATCCTGATCGGGACATACGCGAGCAAGAGGCAAGATGCCTGGAACGTTGTTTGGATTATCTGTCATTAAGCGACCGTAAGCTGATCGCTGGCTATTATCAAGGTGACCGGCGGGACAAGATTGAGACCAGGAGGATTCTGGCAGAGGGAGCGGGCGGAGCGAATGCGCTGCGGATCAAACTGTGCAGAATTCGCAAGGACCTCCGTGTTTGTATCGTTGAGTGCATGAAGCGATCGGTGAACTAAGTTTTTATCCGGGGTGGTATGGCCATGAAAAACAGTCTTCTAGATCGTAACCTGGTTCGTCAGTACCTGCTGGGTAGGCTTGATGACAATGATGAGCTCGAGAACCAATTGAGCGAGGAAGTACTTATCAATGACGAACTCTGCGAGACTGTTGACTCGATCGAGGAAGAGATCATCGACGAATACCTCGATGGAACGTTGGGCGGGCCTGACAAATCTGCAGTGGAGAACTACTTCTTGCGGCCTCCTGAACGCCAGATGAAGTTGAACTTCGCCAAGCTCTTGCGGCACCATTACGAGACAAAACGAAATTACATGGTTGAGCAAGAAATCGGTGCCCCGGTCGCAATAGAGCCTGACGCTAGATCCCATAAGAACAATTTTGTTCCCGTCGTGCATAAATGGTCGAATGTTCTGATCTACGGCCAGGTCGCTGCGTTGATTTTACTAAGCGTCTTGAGCCTGACTTATATTTCCAGCATGCGCAAAAAGCAGGCAATTGTCGAGCACGCTCTTGTGCTGGAGAGGGAACGTTTCGCCAATCGTGCACCGGAAGTTCGACGCACAGATTCGTCGATGGTCGCCCTGACACTTGCGACCGATCGGTCGCGCGGATCTAAGAACAACATTCCCTACCTTGAGATCAGCCCTTCAATCCAGCGAATCATAGTCGAGATTGCGTTACAAGACGGCGCTATGCGGACCTACAACGTACGAGTTGAGACCGCTGCGGGAGGGGAGCCGATTTGGTCGGCGACCCTATTCCCGATCAGGTCAGATTCTGGTGATGCCAGACTGCTGTTCGATGTCCCGGCGCAAAGAATCGAGTCGGGCGCCTACTCAGTGGTTGTTGCGACGATAGGTTCTGCACGGCCAGGGAGCATCGCGACCATGGGCACTTCTAGTCACTATGACTTTCAGATCAAAGTCATTAAATAGGGCCCGAGGTAGGCAGATCCCCTAACAATATGAGTCGCTTTTTGTAGGCCAGCGTGAACTATTTGTCGAACCCTCTCACCGGAGAATGGACAAATGAAGGCAATTTGGCAGGTCCTACTCTTCGCAGTTTTTGTCGCGACCTGCAGCCTCTCCTGGGCCCAGAATTCATTGACCTCTCTTCGCGGCACGGTGACAGATCCAACGGGCGCAGTCGTACCGGGCTCGACGATCACTCTCGAGGACAAAGAAAAGGGTGTGAATCTTTCGAGGACGGCGGACGAGAGCGGTGATTACCAGTTCTCGCAGCTTCAGCCCGGCAAGTACACGATAACTGCGAAAGCAAGTGGATTCGGCGAGCAAAGCAAGGTAGCGGAGTTGCTCGTCAATCAGCCTGCCACTGTAAGTTTCAAGCTGACTATCGAGGCGGCGACGCAAACCATCGACGTAAGCGCGGAAGCGCAAACCCTGAATACAACGGATGCATCGATGGGCAATTCGATGAATCACGCCATGATTGAGGCGCTCCCGGCAGAAGGCCGCAATGTGGTTGATCTATTGAGCCTTCAGCCCGGCGTTCTGTACCTGGGCCGCGGAGCCGATCCGAATTCAGACAGCCGCACCGGCAGCGTTTTCGGAGCCCGCTCGGACCAGACGAACGTTACGCTCGACGGCGTGGATGATAACGATCAGGCCACAGGATTCGCCTTCACCGGTGTGCTGCGTTCCACTCTCGATTCGGTTCAGGAATTTCGCGTAACGACGTCAGACGCGAACGCCAATGAAGGCCGCTCCTCGGGCGCCCAGGTCAGCATGCTCACCAAGAGCGGAACGAATCAGATACACGGCAGCGCGTATGAATACAACCGGAACACGTTCAGCGTTGCCAACAACTGGTTTAACAAGGCCGCACAGATCAGTGCTGGGGAATCGAATACTCCGGGAAAGTTGATACGTAATACCTTCGGCGGGAACGTGGGCGGCCCACTGTTCAAGAATAAGCTTTTTTACTTCGTCAACTATGAGGGCCAGCGCACCGCAGAAAACCGCCAGGTGACGCAGGTCGCACCATTTGCCTCATTCAAGGCGGGGAACATTGTGTATCCTAGCGGCGGCGAAAACGTCACACTCACGCCCGCACAAATTGCAGCTATGGACGTTGAGCCCGATGGCTCAGGTTGCGCCACGTACGGAACCTGTCCTTGGGGGCCCGGCGTCAATCCGAATGTGCTGGCTTACTTCAACCAATACCCAACAGCAAACGGTTCGACGCAGGGAGATGGATTGAATTTCGGATCCTATACGTTTTCATCCCCACACCCAGGCTCGCTGAATACCTCGATCGCCAAGATCGACTATCAGATCACGCAGAATAACCGGGCATTCGTGCGTGGCAACCTGCAAAAAGATACGCAGGAAGGAACCCTGCAGTTTCCGGGACAGCTGCCATCCTCGGATCTGATCGACAATTCCAAAGGAATTACCGCTGGCGACACGTGGTCCATCACGCCCAATCTCATCGTCGATATCCGATATGGCTACATCCGCCAGGGCTACAGCAATCGCGGAACTGGAGAAGGGCAGTATGTGGAATTCCGCTTTCTTAGCCAGCTGGATCCCGAAACGCGAACGACCATCGTTCACATTCCTGTCCATAACGTAATTGATACGGTTACGTATACAAGGGGAAGACACACTGTATCTGGCGGGGTGAATTGGCGCTATATAAACAACAACAGTAGTTCCGACTTAAACTCCTATAGCAGCGGCATTTCGAATATCTACTGGATTGATACGGGCGGAGCTATCGCTGGGACGGGCGGCTCGCTCGATCCTGCGAGCCGGGGCAATCCTGCTGTTGACAGTGGTTTCTCGACTTCCTACAGCATTGCCATCGGTGCGCTTACCGGGCCTCATGCCGCAAACCTACGGCCAATTTAACTTCGCAGTTTCAAAGGACGGTCAAACAGGGACCGAGCTTCCGCAAGGCGCCTACCTCAACCGGAATTTCCGTTCGAACGAATTTGAGTATTTCATTCAGGACGCCTGGCACCTGAGATCAAATGTGACTGTGACCTTCGGCATTCGACAGTCGTTTTTGCAGGCTCCCTACGAGACGAACGGCCAACAGATCGCGCCGACCATCAACATGCAAGATTGGTTTAACACCCGGGCAGCAAACGCGGCTAAAGGTCTTACAGTTCAGCCGGATATTCCCTTCGCGCCAACTGGGCAGGGACGCGGCCTGAAGCCATATTGGGACATGCAGAAGAATGCCATCGCTCCTCGATTTGCGATTGCATATTCGCCTACACCGTTAACGTCGATTCGTGCAGGCTTTGGTATGAACTACGATCACTTCGGCCAGGGCATCGTCAACTCATTTGATCAGCTGGGATCGTTTGGATTGAGTACCAGCATATCGAATCCTGCAGGCACCTACAGTGTTGATACCGCGCCCCGCTTTACAGGAATACATGATGTGACCCCGTCTGGATGCAATCTCCCCAAAGTCGTCGCCTATCCATATACGCCGCCTACCGATTTCGACTGCGGGTTCGCTATCACCTGGGGTATTGACGATCACCTTAGGACGCCGTATGCGGAGACCGCTGGATTTCTCCGTGCAGACACAGCTTCCAAAGGGATTCATTATGGAAACGGCATATGTCGGCCGCTTCGGACATCACCTGCTGCAACAGCTTGACCTGGCACAACCGCTCAATCTAGTAGATCCGCAATCCGGCCTCAGCTACTTCCAGGCTGCAACACTGATGTCCAAGCTCGTTGATATAAATGGCGGAGATACAGATGCTTCTGTTCCTGCGATCCCCTATTTTGAGAATCTCTTTCCGTGGTGGGCAATGGATGGCGTTTCTGCTACACAGAACATTTACAGCAGGGCGTGGATTCGCGGAGGCGAAACTACGTCGCTCTCCTTTCTTGACGAGTGGCAGTGCGCCTCAACGTATGCCGGTTGCGGACCCTATACAAACACTCGCTTTTATCAGCAACATTCTCTTCGTTGTACTCCTGGTCTTCCATCGGAAACAGCAATTACAACGCGTTGCAGTTCACCATGCGTCATGCCATGAACCACGGCCTGCAGTTTGACGCAGGCTACACGTTCTCAAAATCGATCGACTATGGATCGGATACTGAACGTACGGGCGAACTAAATGGGGGTCTAGGCAGAAATAGCAATAGCGAGATCCTGAATGCATTCAATCCCCGTCTCAACCGCGGTATTTCAGACTTCGATATCCGCAGCCTGATCACGGTTGACTGGGTCTACGTGTTGCCGTTCGGCCCCGGACAGGCGCACGCCGCCCATGGCGGCAAATTCATGAATGGGCTCATTGCGGGATGGCAGTGGTCGGGTCTTGGACGCTGGAGCACAGGTCTACCCTTCAGTATTATTCAAAGTGGATGGACCACGGATTACCAGATTGCGTCCAACACAGTTCAGACGGGCTATATCAAGACTCATAAGCATATCGACTCTACGGGAACTCCGCAGGTCTTCGAAGATCCAGATGCGATCAGCAATGGAATCACTGTCGGCGCCCCGATTCGATTCCCGTATCCCGGCGAGGCAGGACAGAGAAACAACTACCGTGGCGATGGCTTCTTCGGAATCGACTCCGCCCTCGCCAAGAACTGGAACATTACCGAGAGGCAGGCCATTCGGTTCACATGGGAAGTGTTCAACGTAACGAATTCTGTTCGCTTTGACACGAACCCGCAGAGTGCAGCAGGCGCATTCACCACCCAAGCCCAGAATGGCGGACTGGGCAAATACGCATCCACGCTGACAAATCCTCGTATTCAGCAGTTTTCGCTTCGTTACAGCTTCTAGCAAGGGGTGGGACTCGCCCGACACACATTACCTGCCAGACGGGTCCCATTTCCTTTCTGAAATCAAAATCCCAAGGCTCTTCACGGTAAATCAAGGGATTCATGGGCAGCGATCCGAACCAGCTTTCATCTCTTCGCCGCAGTCGAAGCATTTGTAGGCAATGATGAGGTGCCCGGCGCGACTGGTGGCGCTCGAGGCTTTAGCCTCGGCGACGGCCATGGAGAGATAAGCCGCCTTGACGCCGCACCTGGATTTGGTGGGATTCTTCCACACACCATTGATCGCTGCCATATCCCCTCCGATCATATTTTTGTATGAGTGTATGAGTATGGATTAGGCGAGTCAATCTCCCTGCCAGACTCTCTGGAATCCCGATTCTGTGTTTTGTGATCTTGCTCATGTGGATGAGAAGGATGTCCTATGCACTTATCGACCACTTTGGGAGGGCGGAAAGGGAAAAATCACGGGTTGGGCTCAATTCTCCTATACTAAGTCGGGAAAAATCCGGGTCCCAAAACAGCAAAGTGTGCACTAAGTGCCAGTGCTGTAGAGGGAAACATATGTTCCCCCTTGTCTCACTGCACAAAACGCAACCTCGATTTGAAGCCGGGTTTGAGATATCTTTTGTGGTCTGAAAACTGCCCCAAAACGGGACTCTGGAACAGCCGGCGCGGGTCGCCGCGCGAGGCAAAATGGGGGTCGGCGGGGCAAAAGAAAGCGAGCAGGTCTTCAATATATAGATACCCATGATCCTCTTCCTTGCCAGGCAAAACTTCATAGCCATGATCTGAAAAGAAGAAGAGAGTCTTCTTGATAAAGAAGAGAGAAGAGAGAATAAGCAATCTCTTCCCAGACAATCCCAGATGATCCTGGAGACTACAAATTCCTGAGCCTGTTCTGGGCTGCGGCGAGGAACATCACCGGGACTACGAACTCGAGCCGGGGCTGACTCTGACCATCGCGCGCCCGCGTGAGGTGTTTTGTGTGCGGCAGGACGGAAGGACCTGACCCGAGTCTGGAGCCAGCATTTCTCGCATTGACACGTCGTATAGTGAGGCTATACGCTATACGTATGATCAAGAGCTTCCGTCATAGAGGGACTGAAGCAGTTTTCAGAGACCGGATCGAAGGCCGGCATCCAGCCAAAACATGCGCCGCGGCTACGGAGACTGCTAACAGCGCTGGATGTGGCGAGCCGTCCCGAGGATATGAACGCACCGGGCTATGATCTGCATCCTTTGAAAGGTAATCTTGCTGGACATTGGTCGGTGAGTGTGAGCGGCAATTGGCGGCTGACATTTCTATTTGAGGGCGAAGACGCGGCACTGGTGGACTACCAGGATTATCACTAGGAGGGCGAGGCCATGATTTTTAATCCAGCACATCCCGGAGAGGTTTTGCGAGACTACCTGGGCGAGATGACGGTTGCCGAGGCGGCGACACGGTTGGGGGTGACCCGTGCGCATCTGTCCAGGATTCTGAACGGGCGGGCCGGGGTTTCGGCGGCGATGTCGCTGCGGCTCTCGGCGGCGCTGGGCAGCTCACCCGAGTTCTGGCTGAAGATGCAGATGCAGCATGACCTCTGGCAGGCGCGGAAGAAGAAACAGCCGAAGATTCGCCCGTTTCCTCACGCCGCAAAGACAAAAGAATTGGCACTCGCCTGAGCCGGAATCCATGACAAAGCAACACGGTCGTCCAGAAAGTCTGGACTACACAACAATCCTGCGACATGACGGGCTCTCGTATGGGGAGTGAGACCAGACCCTGCCATTTCAGGTCTTTATCTTCTAGCCGAGTAATTTCGTTTCCTTCTCTCTGCGGATAGTATTGCAACGCCACCGACACTTCTTTGTGCCGCAAGCATAGCCTTGGGGATGTTTGATGAATCTTCCCAGGTGTTTCTGTATGAGGATGCCGCAGAGCACACAGATGGGTGGTGTCTTGATCTTGACCTTCCTGGGGTGAGCGAGCGTCTGGGACAAGTCGGGGTGGCCGATGTGAAAGGCCCCGCAGTCGAAGCACTGGTATGCAATGATCAGATGCCCGGCGCGTCTGGAAGCCTCGGTTGGCTTTAGCCTCGGCGATGTTCATAGAGGGATAGGCGACCTTAACGTCGCACCTGGATTTCGTGGGATTCTTCCACACGCCTCTGATCGCTGCCATGGGATCTTCGGACTCTAACAATCTCAATTTGTATGAGTGTATGAGTATGGCTTGTGCGAGTCAATCTCGCCCGCAAACGCCTGTGGGAACTCGATCCCGCGTTGTGTGATCTAGCTCACATGGATGAGAAGAATTACCTATACTTTTACCGCCAGTTTGAGGGTGCTCTGCCGGAGAAAATCATCGGTTGAGCTCAATTTTCCTATACTACCTCGGGGAATTTTGACCCTCGAAAAACACCAAACTGGCGGTACTCTGCAGTGCTGTAGGGGGAAACACGTGTTCCCCCTGGTCTCGACTGCACAAAATGCAACCTCGATTTGATAGTCGGCTGGATATTTCTTTTGGTGTCCAAAAGTGTACCAATAAGTCACGCTGGAGCAGCCTGCGCGGGGTCGCCGCGGGGGTGTTGGGAGGGAAAATATCACCGGTTGGCTGCGAATTCCTATTCGGAATTTCGGGGTCCAAAAAAAAAGGTACAAAGATGGTCGATATAGTGTCAGTGCTGTAGGGGAAAACATATGTTCCCCACCTAAACTTCGACTGCACAAATTGCAACCTCGATGTGAAGGTCGGTTTTGAGATTTCTTTTGGGGTCTGAAGCTGTCCCAAAACGTACTCTGAACAGCCGCGCGGTTCCCGCGCGAGGCAAATCGAGGGATCAGCGTCGCAAAAGAAAAGAACAGTCTCCTATATGCAGCCACCCAATATCCTGCTTCCTTACCGGCGAAGGAGGAGACTTACTGTGAAGACGACTGGAAATACCCGGATCTTTCTGGTGTCATTCCTGGATGGATTCAGCTTTGCAGGAATGTTCTTGAAGCTTAGGCGTCCAGGCGCGCCGACGGAATTGTTCGCTACGAGCACGGAAGAAGAGATCCGCGCCAGCGGAGACTCCAATTGTTTGCCGCCCCAGTTTGAGAAACATTAAGTTCACTCTTCCGGCGGGCGCTGTAAAAAGAAACAAAGTCTATTCCGCACGATCTATCTACAACCAGGACAACTCTAAAAAAAAAAAAAAAAAAAAAAAAAAAAAAAACATGGGCACCCATCAATGCTCTGACCATCGCGCGCCCTCGCGAGGTGTTTTCGTGTGCGGCAGTACGGAGAGAGCACGGTACGAGGAGGTAATACTCTCAATTTTGTATGAGTGTATGAGTATGCTTTTTGACAGTCAATCTCACCTCGAAAGCCCCGTGGGAACTCGGTCCCGCGTTGTGTGATCTAGCTCACATGGATGAGAAGAATTACCTATACTCTTTACCGCCAGTTTGAGGGTGCTCTGCCAAGGAGAAAATCATCGGTTGAGCTCGATTTTTCTATACTACCTCGGGGAATTTTGAGCCGGGTCGAAAAACACCAAACTGGCGGTACTCTGCAGTGCTGTAGGGGGAAACATATGTTCCCCCTACTTTCGACTGCACAAAATCCAACCTCGATTTGATAGTCGGGTTGGATATTTCTTTTGGCGTCTGAAAAACTGTCCCAAAACGGGAACTCTTGGGCTGCCTTGCGCGTCGCAGGCGCGAGGCAAAATCGGGAGATCGGCGCGGGCAAAAGAAGCGAGCAGATCAAGAATATTCTCTATATATAGATAACTAAGATCCTCTTCCTTGCCAGCCAAAACTTTCATAGCCATGATCTGAAAAGAAGAAGAGAGTCCTCTTGATAAAGAGAGAGAGTAGAGAGAATAAACAATCTCTTCCCAGAGAATTCCAGCCAATCCCAGAGGATTCTGAAGACTACAAATTCCTGAGCCTGGTCTGGCCTGCGACGAGGAACATGACCGGGACCACGAACTCGAGCCGGGGCTGGCTCTGTCCGCCATCGCGCGCCCGCGCGAGGTGTTTTGTGTGCGACAGGACGGAGAGACCTGGTCTGTTCGCTCAGCATGTCCTGAATCGAATGAACGTTGCCTGATAGTCACGAACTCAACGCCGAGGATGCGCTGATAGCTCATGTGGCCGTACTCATCAGCAAACAGCATGGAGATGTTGAATGGCGGGAGCTGATCGACCTTGAAGTACTGCTAGTCCTTGGACAGATCGGAAGTGAACGCCGAGGAGGTCAGGAAGCTAGCCAGAACATCGGTCGTGAGTTGAGTCAGGACCATGGTGCCGGCCACCGTGCGGCGGCCGCGGGCCCAGCCCTTGGTGTTGATGTAACCCATGGCTGGCAGCGGGTGACTTGACGCGATGCACTGAGACCGTAATGGTCGTCAGCTCTGCCAGTTGTTTCGACATGCGAGTTGAGATGCCTGTGCCTCTCTGCGAGGCGTTAGCCACCTCGAGCATGACCTTCAGGTTGGATCCTGTGTAGCTTGTGTCTCCATAGAGATGGCTTTGGTTGAATGGCTGATGAGTAGATGATCATCAGGTAGTCCAATTCGATCTAAATGCGGCCTGTTTTTCCTTGACAGGACGCGTCTCTCAGGAGCAATACTCATATGAATATGGTAATCAGCATGCAATCCGCCCCCACTCCCGCCCGCCATCAGGTCTACGCCAGGCTTTTCGGACGCTGTATCGAGAAGATCCGTGAGTCCAAGTGTCAGTCCCTGGAAGAAATGGCCACCCTGGCTGGCATGGAGCCTTCGGAATGGGCGGCCATCGAAGCCGGTCATGTCCCTGATGATGCGGTCCAGCTCCAGTCCATGGCCGGCGCTCTCGAGTGCCATTATGACCAGATCGTGAGTCTGGCACTCGTCTGCAAGGATGCCTGGGGCTTGTAAGCTGTCCTGTCGCCGCCCCCCGGACCTCCGGGGGTACTGGCGGCAAGTACTCATAGCCCCATACACTCACCTCTTAGAGAGGAGGTGAGGGAGATTAAACGAGAGCCAGAAGGAACGAAACGCATGAATCTGAATGTACCTATCGATCTTCACAACGCTTTTAAGTCCGCAACAGCACGCAAGGGCCTGGATATGACGACCGTGCTTATCGAGTTCATCGAGAGCTATGTCAGCAAACAAGGCACGTCCGAAGAAGAAGAGCAAGCGGGCATGAAGCGCGCCGCTATCTATATGAGGGTCTCTACAGTCGACCAGCACCCGGAGACCCAGCTTCTCGATCTCCGGCAGATGGCTGCTCAGCGCGGCTATGAGATCGTGCACGAGTACACCGATCGGATCTCCGGCACGAAGGCCAAGCGGCCTGGGCTAGATCAGATGATGCGGGATGCTCGCCGCGGCCAGTTCGATGTTGTCCTGGTCTGAGCACATCTGGTGGGGAGTGACCGTCGAGAACAAGAAGCACGGTTTGCCGCGCCTGGATTGCCTGAAGAAGTGTGATGTCAGCATGCGCTTCCTCAGCATTGAACCATTGCTCGAGGATCTCGGGGTTGTCTCTCTGGATGGCATCGACTGGGTCATCGTGGGCGGCGAGAGCGGGCGTGGAGCGCGTCCGATACGGAAGGAGTGGGTGACGTCTCTTCGCGATCAATGCAAATCCGCGGATGTGCCTTTCTATTTCAAGCAATGGGGCGGTTTCCCTAAGGGCAAATTCGGATGTGAACTCGATGGCAAGGAGTACAAGGCTTGTCCTCCCATTCCGGGAGGGATGGCTCCATCCCTTGCTAAGCGCCGTCAGATCGAGGCTGAACTGAAGAAGCAGTTCTGGTCTGTTGGCATTCTGGAACAAGCAGCGTAGCGCTTCCGGGCGCGCTCCTCATAACGGAGCGCGCCCGGCAGCTTCAATTTCGAAGGAGTACTGAGATGCAAGAAGTAAAAGGAATCAACGGCTCAAATGTCACCGCAAAACCAAGGGAGACCAGCCCTCCGTTATGAGTGCCGGCCAGAGCCGGCCACCTCATACGGAGGCAATTCTTGTCGCAACCACAAACACAACCCGCCGAGACGCCTGTCTTGGCTTTTCCAGCACTTCTTTCCGACACTGAACTCGCTGACACCCTTGTAATGAAGCTGCATTGGGTGCGCGCTCATTCCCTCGAGATCCCGGGGTTTGAACGGCTGGGCAGCTACTTCCGTTTCCGTAGCCAGGCGGTCGAGCAATGGCTCGGAAGTCTTGACCGTCTCTTTGAAGCTCACCAGGTCTCCGCGCTGCTCAAAGTGCCAACCAGTTGGATTTATGCAAACGCCGATAACGATCCCGGGAGTCCTGCGTCTCGGCCATTACGTGCGCTTCCGTCCCGCAATCATCAAGCGGTTCCTCGGCGGATCGGAAGTTGCTCAATGATAACTTTCGATGCTACAAAGAGACCGCGATTGAAGCACCACATAAGGAGGAATGTGGTGCATGGGCGTTATCAGCGTCCCCAGGTGAAAGATCTTGGGACCAGATGGAAACTGTACTTTTGGGACTACACAACAACCCCGCGTCGTAAACGAACGAAGTCCTGGTCGAAAAACGATGTGCGCAGTCAGCGAGAGGCACAACGGCTGGCCGACCAAGAGATGGAGAAAATTAACGAGCGGAACAACCAGCCTCACCTCTTCGCCAGCGACGAGGAAACTGTAAGGGCCGTCTACAACAAGTGTCGGGAGTTGACTTGGCCGTATTTGAAAAACTCAACGCGAAAGCAGTATGAGGACCACTTCACTTCGCGTCTACTCCCGGAATTTGGAAATAGCAAGGTCCGCAAATTGACGACAATGAAACTGCAGGCGTATTTCAACACGTTGCATCCGAGGCTTTCACCGAAGTCGATTCGGCTGATTCATGGGACTCTACGCGCGTGTCTGAACCAGGGGATGGTCTGGGGCATGCTCGACCGCAATCCAGCAGTTGGCGTGAAACTGCCGAGGAAGCGTTCGGTGAAGCCAACCATCTTGCTTTTCCTCCGGGATATTCGCCGCATGATCGAGGGGATGCCAGAACCGACCAAGTCGATTCTGATCCTGATCGTCTTCGCGTCCATGCGTCCGGGTGAAGTTCTCGCGCTTCGCTGGAATCACATCCTTATAGATCGCATCATCGTGGACGAACGTGTCTACGACAATGAGTTCGACGATGTGAAGACGGAAGCGGGAAAACGCGAAGTGCCATTCGATCGGCACGGCGTGATTCTTGCGGCGGTGCAGCAGATGTGGGCGAGGAATACGAAGTTTCGCAAACCTGAAGACCTCGTATTCGCCAACGAGGCTGGCAGGCCGCTCGACCGTCATAACCTGCTTCATCGGCACGTGAAGAAAACGGCTGAGAAGTTGGGACTGCCGCCGACGATCGACTTCCGCAGTTTCCGAATGATGCATGCCAGCCTGATGCGGCGTTACGGCGCTCGTCTCGAAGTGGCCCGCGACAACATGGGGCACTCGGGCAGCACCGGCAGCATCACGCTTGATGTGTATTCGAAGACCTGGTGGGAGGAGCGCGTCGACGCGGTGACGAAAGTTGTCGAGGCTGTGTTCGCCGAGCCTGAAGAAACAGAAATAATCATCGTCCACTCCATTGAAGAAAGTATGCACTGGAAGCGGATGCAGTGAATTGGGTACCCTCGTGGGTACCCTAGGCAATTTAGCCTGGTCCAGATCGATGTAAGTTGTTGATTATATTGGTCGGGGAGAGAGGATTTGAACCTCCGACCCCCTGGTCCCGAACCAGGTGCTCTACCAGGCTGAGCCACTCCCCGAACCGTGTTGATGGGAGACCCAAGCAGAGGCGACCTGGTCGATGCCCCTTTTGCGCTTGTGGCCTTCTTTTCAGTGTAACAGAAACGTTCAGAGATTCTGGCGCTGACGGATCGGTCAGGGATGCCCTGAAAACAACGGGAACTCCTTTCGCTTTTCGGTTAGACACTTGAGGCGAGTAGGGAGCGTTTCCTACATGCTTGCGTCGAGAATCAGCATCTTCCCATAGATATCTTCGACAGAAAACGTGCCACAACGTCTTTTGGTTGCAAGCTCTGCGGACGCTGCATTGACCAATCTGTCGGTGCTTTCTACTTGGGGTCAGGACGTTTCTCCGTGAACAATTCTGAACCCAACGGACGATTTGAAACCGCTAGACTGTCTTTCCGGCTAACTTTCAGGAGACCGTCTCCTTCGAATTATCGGATTCAAGAGGAGGAAAAGTACGATTTCAGGCTTTCATGACATTCATCGAATCCGATCGGAGAAACAGGAGATACAACTGATGCGGCCCGCTTCCACTGGACAGTCCACTAACTTTCCACCGGCGAAAAAACGAACTTGGGCTCGTGGAGATACCACGCAAGTGGAAATTACTGGGACCTGCACGCTCTAAAGTACCGTTTACTCTTAAACGGCGCGGTGATACTTCTCGTTTATGAGAGCCTTCCCAAATTCGGTAAGCAGGTCACGGCTGATCGTCGCGATAATCGTGATCTTCTTTGCGCTGAGTGTGGGTCTAGCCTGGCTTTCGTCCAAGGCAACTGGCGGGAAATTTATCTATCCGCTCGACGACACCTATATCATGATGTCGATCGCCAAGAATTTTTCCCAATCGGGCGTGTGGGGAGTTACCCGGTTTGAGTTCACATCTACAACCTCCGCGCCGCTTTACACTGCTCTTCTCTCTGGTTGTTATGGGCTGACCGGAGTAACCGAATGGTGGCCGTTGGTCTTGTCGCTGATCTCGGCGACACTGCTTCTCTTGCTTGCGTCCGCATGGCTCAGGCCGCTTTCTGAATGGCTGCGCGGACTTGGGCTGCTGTCAGTATTGGCCCTTGTGCCACTGTATGTGCTGGCTTTAACGGGCCTGGAGCACTGTCTTCACGCGTGTCTCTCATTATGCTTTTTGTGGCTTGCTTCCACTTCCCTCGAAACTGGAACATCAGATTGGAGGATTCTTGCGCTCTCCCCTTTGATGGTGATGGTTCGATTTGAAAGTCTATTCCTGATTTGCATTTGTGCAGTGCTTTTTATCCTCCGCAAGCGGTATCGTTTCGGACTAGGTT
Organism: uncultured Acidobacteriaceae bacterium; assembly: GCA_963797255.1. Classification (GTDB taxonomy): domain Bacteria; phylum Acidobacteriota; class Terriglobia; order Terriglobales; family Acidobacteriaceae; genus JANXZS01. The sequence continues at coordinate 640,075 of CAWCOV010000019.1, read as the reverse complement.
TACTGCTGGGGGCAGCGGGAGCGCTTGCTATTTATTCTGCGATTTCGTTAGCGCACGGATGGGCATGGCTTCCCAATCCCATCCTGATGAAAGGCCACTTTGCAATTGGTCGAAAGCTTTGGGATATTCTGCTAAGCCTCGGGCTTCGGTCTGTTCTCCAACTGCTGGCAGAGCCGCATGTGGGATTCATCTTCTTCGCGCTGGTTACAGCCTTTGTTGCAACGAGGAAGCAGGCTGGGATCTGGGATAGAAGAAGAATTGCATTATTGATCGCTGGGCTGGCAATTCTTGCTCATTTACAGTTTGCGCGTGTCGGCTGGGTATATCGCTACGAGGCTTATCTGATTGCTCTTGGCATCGTTTGCCTATTTGCTGCGCTTCCGCTTATAGAATTCAAAATACCTTCGGGGATCAGCTTCTCTCTGGTCGGTGGAATCATGCTTGCGATTCTCGCTGCGCGTAGTTGGAATGCCACAAAAGACATCCAGCGGGCTTCGTTCAATATCTATGAGCAACAGTATCAAATGGCACGATTTGTAGTCCTCTTCTACCCGCAAGCGGCAGTAGCAGCGAACGATATCGGTTGGATCACTTACGCCAGCGATATTCGTTTGCTGGATCTGACCGGGCTTGCAAATTGGGGTGTATTTAAGGCTAGAAGGGATGGCTGCTATACGACCACGATCATAGATTCTGAGGTTGGCCGAGTTAATCCCGAGATTGCAATTGTCTATGATGCCTGGTTTGGTGATCGAAAGATTACCGATTGGGGCGGACCTGCTCTTCCGCCTAAGTGGACCCGGGTCGGCCGGTGGCGAATTTCCGACAACTTAATTCTTGGCGATTCGACGGTAAGTTTCTATGCAGTACAAAGTACGGGGATACTTAAGCTTCAGGACTCACTTGTCGCGTTCGCGCCGGAACTTCCCAACTCTGTGACCGTCCTGCAAAATTGAGATCGTTCGGGGTGGTTCTGGATAGCTCAAGGAGGGAACCCTATAACTATTTTGCAGCGGTTGCGCATGCTGCTAATGGAACGCTGCCACATAATTCTTGCAGCAGCGTCAACGCGTCACTTCGGTAGTCTCCGCCACCTCGCTACAATCGATCTATGCTTTCCGCTTCCCACGTGAATCTGGCCGGGCTACGAATCATTGATGGAGCGATGGCGACGGAGTTGGAGCATCTTGGATGCGACCTATCGCACCCACTCTGGTCTGCTCGCATTCTGGAAGAATCCCCTGCCACGATTGAGGCTGTTCACCGCAGCTATTTGCAGGCTGGAGCGGATTGCATTCTTACCGCCAGTTACCAGGTTTCAGAGGAAGGATTCGCGGAACAGGGATTCTCTGCGCAAGCAACAGCCGATGCGCTCCGCAGGTCGGTATCGCTGGCGGAGTCTGCTCGCGACTGGTATCGAAGAATATCGGACCGTCGTATCTGGATTGGGGCTTCGCTGGGGCCATTCGGTGCCATGCTGCACAACGGCGCGGAATACCACGGCAATTACAGCCTTTCGTTTGAAGAGGTTGTCCAGTTTCATGCGAAGCGAATTTCGGTGCTCGTGTCCACAAATGCTGATTTCCTCGCTTTTGAAACGATCCCTTCGCTGGACGAGGCGGGCGCCATCCTCATCGCTCTCGAGGAGTCCCCGGAAGTTGCTGCATGGATCAGTTTCACTTGCCGGGACGAAACTCGCGTGGCTCATGGGGAGCGACTGCGAGACTGTGGCCGGTTGCTGGACTCCCATCCTCAAGTCGTTGCGGTTGGTATCAATTGCACAGCTCCGGCACTCATTCTTTCTCTATTGAACGAGTTACGACCCGCAACAACCAAGCCCATTGTTGTCTATCCAAACTCAGGAGAAACGTGGGATGCCAGTAGCCGGTCATGGCAGGGCGACGTGGATCCCGGAGAATTGGCAAGCCGCTCGGCCGCCTGGCGCGCTGCGGGAGCACATGCTATCGGCGGATGTTGCCGTACGACCCCACAGCAGATCCAGGAATTGCGCGATGCCTTTGATCAAAACAAGGCGTAAACGGCAACACAGTACTTCCACTATCGCGGTCCTTGATAGCCATGCGACAATAATTCTTTAACCACCATGAAACCTGATTCCTTACCCGTGGCTCCAGAACCCGCCCACGTGACGCCGGAGCTTCTTGCCCAACATGGCATCACGCCGGACGAGTATCAGCGCATATTGACGGCACTTGGCCGCACACCAAGTCTGACGGAACTGGGGATTTATAGCGTGATGTGGAGTGAGCACTGCTCCTATAAATCCTCGCGCGTCCATCTAAAGCGTCTTCCCACAAAAAGTGAGCGTGTTGTCCAGGGACCCGGCGAGAACGCCGGCATTATCGACGTGGGCGATGGCTGGGCATGTGCGTTCAAGATTGAATCTCATAACCACCCCTCGTATATCGAGCCTTTTCAAGGAGCTACCACCGGGGTCGGCGGAATTTTGCGCGACATTTTCACCATGGGAGCGCGTCCGCTGGCGGTGATGGATTCTCTCCGTTTCGGGCCTATTTCGCAGGAAAAGAACGACGATACTTCCGCCGAGTTGCTCCATAAAAACCACTCCATCGCAGAGGGTGTGGTCAGCGGCGTCGCCTCCTACGGCAACTGCTTTGGCGTGCCCAACCTTGGTGGCGAGACAAAATTCGAGAGCTGCTACAGCGGCAATCCCCTGGTAAACGCTTTTGCTCTCGGGATGGTCCGGCGCGAAGAGATTTTTTACGGCAAAGCCAGCGGAATCGGGAACTCCGTTATTTATGTTGGCGCAAAGACCGGTCGCGATGGCATTCACGGCGCGACCATGGCCAGCGAGGAGTTCAAAGAAGGGTCCGAACAAAAGCGGCCAAACGTGCAGGTGGGCGATCCCTTCATGGAAAAGCTTCTTCTTGAGGCTTGCCTGGAAGCGATGCAGACCGGTGCCGTTGTTGGGATCCAGGACATGGGCGCTGCGGGTCTAACTTGTTCCACTTGCGAAATGGGCGCGCGTGGCGGAGTGGGCCTGGATGTAGAACTCGATCTCGTACCGCAACGCGCTACCGGCATGACGGCCTACGAAATCATGCTGAGCGAGAGCCAGGAACGCATGCTCCTGGTGGCCGAGAAAGGCCGAGAGCATGAGATCTTAAGCATCTTCGAAAAATGGGGCCTCGATGGCGTAATTGTCGGCGATGTTGTAGCCGAGAATCGACTGCGAATTCGGCACCATGGTGTGATCGTTGCGGACATTCCGAATACGTCCTTGACTGATGATGCTCCGCTCTACCACCGTCCAGTGGGCACATGGAAGGCGCCAGTGCCGCTCGATCCTCCCACCGAAATTTTGGCAGAGATCAACCGGTCGCGAGATCACGCTGCCGATCTTAAGAACCTGCTCGCCTCGGCCAATATCTGCTCCAAGCGCTGGGTGCATGAACAGTACGACTCCATGGTGCAGACGAACACGGTGCAGGGTCCAGGGCAAGAAGCCGGCGTCATGCGCATCAAGGGCACAGCTCGTGGTCTGGCGATGGCTCTCGATGGAAATGGGCGCTGGGCGTATCTCAATCCCAAGCTGGGTGCCATGCATGCAGTCGCCGAGGCATCGAGAAAAGTTGCGTGCACGGGATCTGTACCTGTGTCCGCTACAAATTGTTTGAACTTCGGAAATCCGGAAAAGCCGGAGATCATGGCACAGCTTTCGGCCGCAATCGACGGCATTTCGGAAGCATGCATCGCTCTCGGAACGCCTGTTACCGGTGGCAATGTGAGTCTCTATAACGAGACCAAGGGCGAAGGAATTTATCCCACTCCCGTTCTCGGTATTGTTGGAATTATCGAGGACGTAACGCGCGCAGTCCCGGCGGACTTCCAGCAGGCAGGCGACGCAATTCTGCTTCTCTCTTCGCAGGGGCCCGACAGTGACAAACTGGTCACCGAGTTCGGCTCTTCGGAGTTTGCGAAGAACATCCTGGGCGCACTATGGGGTACTCCACCTCAGCTTGATCTTGCCCGTGAAGCCGCACTGCAGAAGTGTCTTGTTTCGCTCTCTGAATCCGGGTCTATCTCCTCGGCACGCGATATATCCGATGGCGGCATTCTCGTTGCGCTTGCGGAGGGGACCTTCGGCGAAAACGTCGGAGCAATGATCACGCTCGAAGCAGCGGGCAACACGCCTGCAACGATCGCACTGTTTGAAGAAAGCGCGACCCGAGTTATCTTGACTTGCCCTTCTGCTGAGGTTGAGACCGTGCGAGCAATTGCGGAAGATTCAGGATGCAAAATCCTGCCGCTTGGAGTTACGGCCGCCCGCCGACTCGATGTTCGATTGAACGGCCAGATGGTAGTTTCGGAAACCATTGCCGATCTCGGGCAGATATGGTCCGGCGCGCTCGAATCCATGTTGCACGACGAAGTTCACGGGCAAGAAACTCAGGACGAATTGATGAGGAGCTGACACTGACCATGATCGAACCTGCCATCGATACGTTTGACGACTCCGAAGACATGTCCGATCTGCACTTCGATAAGCTGCGCGAAGAATGCGGTGTCGTCGCCATTCACGGACATCCTGAGGCGGCCCGGCAGGCCTATCTTGCGCTGTATGCCCTGCAGCATCGGGGACAAGAGTCCGCGGGCATTGCCACAGCGGACTACACCAACCTTTCGAATATTAAAGGTATGGGACTTGTAGCGGACATTTTCACGGAAGATGTTCTGGCCAAGCTTCCCGGAGAAATGGCGATCGGTCATACGCGCTACTCGACCACGGGAGATTCCGCGCTACTCAACGCGCAGCCAATTCGCGTGGACTCCACCAAAGGTCTTATCGCGATCGCGCACAACGGCAACCTGGTAAATCTTGGAAACGTGCGCGCCCGCCTGGAGCGGGATGGAGCATTCTTTCAGACCACCAGCGATTCTGAGATCATCGTTCAACTGATTGCGCATTCCGCTGAGAATACGCTCGTGGATGCCATCGCGGATTCGCTGCGACAGATTGATGGAGCGTTCTCCATCGTGATGATGACGCGCGATCGCGTCTTTGCCGCGCGCGATCCGCACGGCTTTCGCCCACTGTCGATGGGCCGCATTCATAATCCCGATGGACCGGACACCATCGTTTTCGCTTCAGAAACGTGCGCTCTGGATCTTTTGCGTGCGCAGTACGAGCGCGATGTAAAGCCCGGCGAATTGGTGATGGTTACGCGCGATGGAGTAACGTCCCGCCAATATTCAAGTGGAGTGTTGCAGTCCAGCTGCATTTTCGAGCACGTATATTTTGCTCGCCCTGACAGCCGCATCTTCGGCAGATGGGTGCAGGACAGCCGCGAGGAGATGGGCCGTCAACTTGCCCGCGAGTCCGGCGTGCCTGCCGACCTCGTTGTTCCCGTGCCCGACTCCGGAGTAACCGCAGCAATTGGATATGCAGCCGAGAGTGGAATTCCCTTCCGGTTCGGTCTCATTCGAAATCACTACGTAGGCCGAACGTTTATCGAGCCGGAGCAGCGCGTTCGCGATTTCGGAGTCAAGCTGAAGCTGAACCCAGTGCGCAATCTGCTCGCGGGCAAGCGCATCATTCTCGTGGACGACTCCATTATTCGCGGCACCACCAGCCGCAAGATCGTACGCATGGTGCGGCAAGCCGGCGCAAAAGAAGTTCATCTGCGAATCAGTTGTCCGCCCACGATCTCGCCATGTTTCTATGGCGTAGATACGCCGAGCAAGAAAGATTTGATCGCTGCCAATAATAGTATCGAGCAGATCCGGCAATTCATTGAAGCGGATTCCCTTGCATACCTTTCGCTTGATGGGCTGGAAGCTTCCTGCAATGGCGGGGAGGGTAACCACTACTGCACGGCCTGTTATACCGGCGTTTATCCAACGCAGTGGGTAGACGTCGACGAAATCCTACCGGCAACCGTCAAAGTCTAGTTCCCTATAAAGCAAAGAAGCCGCGCAAATATGCGCGGCTTTCGTTTGCTGCTCCGAATACGATCAGTCCATGGTATTCGGCTGGAACTCTTTCTGTAGCTGTTCGATCTGGTGCTGAAATTCTTCCATCTTCTCCGGAGAGAAGGCGTCCGGCATCGTCTGCTTTAACTGATCCATCTGCTTTTGAAAGGCCTGAGCGTCGAAGCCCTGTAGCGCCTTGGCAAATTCCTTCTGCATCTTTTCGGAGTCAAAGCTCCTCTGGAGTCTTTGCGCATCCGCGATCATGGCATCCATCTCCGCCTTGGATGGCATGCTCTTCTGCATGTCTTTCTCAGCCCGCTCGAAGTCACGCTGAATTTTGGCAGTATCAATTCCTTCGAATGAATCCCGGAATTGTTCCTGGAACTCTTCGCTATCGAGTTGCGCAATCAACTGATTGGCGCTTGCAGTGAAGACGTCCAGCTCATCCTGTGACGGAAAGCTCTGCCAGTTCAACTCGCTTTTGTCTTTGCCCTTTTTTGTGCTGGGCTGCATGGTGATTGTCTGTTCCTTCTTGTCGCGGACAAGCGTGATCTGCACAGTCTTTTCTGCGTTTTCCCGCATCACGCGTTCCCAATCGGCTCGCGTCATTACTGCATCCTGGTTCACCTTGAGAACCACGTCGCCGGCACGCAAGCCTGCTACGGCCGCCGGGCTATTCTTTTCCACGCTGGCTACCAGTAATCCAGCCCCGGCTTTCACGCCAAAATAAGTTGCAAGTTGCGGAGTGACCGGGTTGACTGCAGCACCAATGTGCAGAGTATTCACGTGTCCAGTGAACATTCCACCCAGGCCGCCGCCACCACCTTCACCAATCAAACCCGCACTACCAACCAAACCCAACGAAGGCAAAGGCTCCGGAACGGTTTGGTGGTTGCTCCAGGCTTGTTCTCCTATGGTGGCCCGGTCCGCCAGTTGAACGCTCACTGTCGAAAGCACGCCATCGCGACTGATCACAAAATCAACGTTCTTGCCGACAGAAGTTTCCCGCAATAGGCGGCGGAGTGGTTCTACTCCATCGACCGGCTGTCCGTTCATTTCCAGGATCACATCGTTCGCCTTCATTCCTGCTTTGTATGCTGGGGCATCCTGGTCCACCACTATGATTTTCGCGCCCTTCGCATCTTTCAATTTCAACGAGCTCACCTGCGAACTGTCGACATCGCGAATGGTTACACCGAGATATCCCTGCGACTGGTGGGAGAGATAAGCAGGAGAATCCTGAAGCGGGGAATAGAACTGTCCAATGTCACCAGCAGCGAACATCGGCACAGCAGCACTCATCGAACCAAGAAACGCAATCGATCCTAGCCTCAAAAGGGTGTTCATTTTACTAATCCTCACTTCTGACCACACTCTTTGCACTGCCCGTGTCTACTGGATCTCTGGCAACTGGCTAATCACTTGTTGCGAAGCATTCCGTATGTACGGGTTTTTGTCCTCGACCGCCACCGTTCGCAAAACCTGCCGCACGCTGCTGTCTGCTTCAACCGGACGCAAAACGCTGATAGCCTCGGTGCGAACTGTGGGATCACCATCATTCATCAGGATCTCAAGAACTGCATCCCTGACCCGCATATCTTCAGCAATATAAGGTTCAAGGCCGTGTAGGGCTTTCTTGCGGACATCCGGCGAGCCGTCGTATCGTGCCGCCACCATCAACGCATCCCGCACCGGACCACCGCTGCAGGAATGTCCAGCCCGGCACTCCGCCGCCAGCAGCGAAACGCTGTTGTCGCGCACTGCGGAATTCCCTTCGGATTGAGTCCCTGCCAACAAAATCCTGCGTATGTTGGGATCATCCAGGGATCCTCGCAACTTCACCGGAACCAGGCGGTTATATGTGACTTCCACGTTCTCAGAATTTGGGTCCCGCACAATGCTGCTTACATTGGCGATTGGTGCCGCTGCGGCTTGAACTCCGGCCAACTGATCCGCTAGCTGCGTAGCCGTGGCTTGTGTTTTCCCGGCATTGTGGTCCGCGACCTTGTAACCGCCAACCAATCCCGCGCCAAGACTTAGAGCCGCAAGTGCAGTTGCGGCTACCGGTGCTGTGCTCAAACGGCCGGCTCCAGACATAAAATTCTGTACCAACCGAACCAGGAATCCCTGCCGAGGGAGGCTATCGATCGCATCCTCCAGCCTCATCCTTGCCCGTGCCGTCAAATTCGCCGATGGTTCCGAAACCGGTAAGAGGTACATGGCGTTCTGTAACGCTCGCACCGCATCCAGTTCCCGGCGGCAGTCTTCGCAGCCTGCCAGATGCTGTTCCAGTTCAGGACTGGCTTCGTCTGGCAGTTCGCCGTATACAGCAAGCGTTATTTTTTCTTGTGCCAGTTCGCATTTCATAGTGTTTCCTTTGGCCTCAACGCAACTCCGCCAGATGCATTCTTAACTTTCTTGTCGCCCGGAAGAGCGTGTTCTTGGCGGTCTCTTCCGTGGTGTTTAACATGTCGCCGATCGTTCGTAACTTCAACCCTTGATAGTGTTTTAGCTCGAAAACCATCCGTTCGCGCGGCGTCAGTGTATCCAGCGCCGTTTTGATCTTTTGTCCCATCAATTTTCTTTCCAGCTCGCGAGCTGGATTAGCTCCCGGCCGGTCATCGGAGACATTGCTTAATAGGTCGATCTCTTCGCCAGAGGAATCCAGAAGCACTGACTGATCTTCCCGGCGAGATTTCCGACGACGAAGATGGTCCAGGCACAGATTCGTGACGATGCGGTAAATCCAGGTATAGAAGGAACACTCGAAGCGGAAGTTCCCAAGATACCGATATGCCTTCAGGAATGCTTCCTGGTGGATATCCTCAGCATCGTGCTCAGAGCCGGTCAAGTGCAGCGCAAGCCGTAAAACCTGGCTATCGTACTGGCGTACAAGGGCATCGAATGCTGCTCGCGAGCCCTGCTGGGCCTCGCGGATGAGTTCCATTTCTGTGGCACGCGCCTGTTCGTCCTTCATCTTCCTTGAAGAGGATTGTATCCTCCGCGCAGGCATCCATACGTAACCCGCATTTTGCGGTGAAATGGAGAAGGGAATCAGGGCCTCTGAAGACATTGTCACGCTCCAAGCTGGTCGCAGCAGCGAACAAAGCGTCAGCCATTGTGAGACGACCCCAATAAAGAATTGTTAGCGACCACTCGGGACCCACTTTTGTTGCAGGTGAAGCCCTTTCGACGCCGTCGGGCGCGGTTTCCGAGGTAAAGACACATCCAAGGGAACGGTGAATGCACTGAGCCGCGGTTCACCCGGGCTCAGCATCCCCGAATTGCGTTCCTAGGTCGTCATCGACGGTGGCGCGGCGCTCTCCTCCGCTCCAAATGCCTTGTTTGGCTGGCTGCCCATGTTGAAGACCAGCGTGGCTCCGTTCACGACATCGGCGTGGTTGAAGTAGACCTTTGGATGTGGCTTTCCGTCGAGGGTCACGGACTGGATGTACATGTCTTCCGGCGAAGACCGCTTCGCTTCCACAACGAATTGTTTCCCGTTCGCCATGCGAATCGTAACCCGGTCGAAGAGGGGTGTGCCGAAGACGTAGTTTCCGCTCACCGGATCTACCGCGTAAAAGCCAAGGGCGCTCATGATGTACCAGGCCGACATCTGGCCGCAATCTTCGTTCCCTGCCAAGCCATCGGGCTCATTTTTATACATCGTCTCGAGCAGGCTGCGGACGCGCTCCTGCGTCTTCCACGGCGCTCCTGCGTAGCAATAAAGATAGGAGATGTGGTGGCTGGGCTCGTTTCCGTGAGCGTACTGGCCAACCAGGCCGGCGATGTCCGGCGGCGCATCCGGCGGCAAGTCCGGCGCGGCATTGAACAGGCCGTCGAGCTTAGTCACCAGCGCCTCGCGGCCGCCAAGAAGCTGCGCAAGTCCTTTAGGATCATGCTGGACGGAGAATGTTGTGACCCACGGATTCGACTCGGTGTAGTCGCGCCACTTCTTCATGTGTCCAATCTCAATGGGGCTGAACGGCTCCGCCCAATCCCCGTTTTCGAGCCGTGGGCGGATGAATGTCGTCTTTTTGTCGTAGAGATTCTTATAGTTCGCGGCGTTCCCCAGCAGGATTGTGGCGTCGTCCGCCGCGCCCACCGCTCTTGCGAGCTGTGCTGCGGCCCAAGCGTCATATGCGTAATCCATCGCTTTGCTGGTGGATTCAGGCTCTTTGTCTGCGGGGATGTAGCCCATTTTGCGAAACGACGCCATGCCTTGGTAGTCGTCTTCGAGCGCAAACTTCCTCACCGAAGGATAGGCGCTGGCGAAGTCGATTCCGCGGAAGCCCTTGGCATAGGCTTCTGCCATTACGACAACCGAGTGATACCCGGTCATGCAGCCGGTTTCCTTTGCGTCCAGCGGCCAAACCGGCATTCCCGCCGGGCTTTGATCAGCCATGCGGATCATGCAATTCACCAGGTCCGGAACTCTTTTCCCGAGCGCCAGCGTGTAGAGCGGATGAGCGGCGCGATATGTATCCCAAAGAGAAAAGGTGCTGTAGTTATGGAGGTCCGGCTCTAATTGGTGAACTTTCCCGTCCATTCCACGGTATTGACCGTCCACATCGTCAAACAGCGTCGGCGCGACCATGGCGTGATACAGGCCGGTATAGAAGATCTCCATTCGCTTTTGATTCGTTGACTCAACCACGATGGACGAGAGTTCGTGCTGCCAGGCGCTATGCGCATCGGACTTGACCTTGCCGAAGTCCCAGCCGGGGATCTCAGCGTCCAAGTTCTTCATCGCGGCTTCCGCGCTGACACCGGAAAGCCCGGTCTTCACATAGATAATTTCGCTTTCGGTGGTCGTGTAGTGCACGAGCACCTTGAGAGCCTTGCTGTCGGATTCCTTCACGGTTCCGGCAAGCTTCGCCTCGTCCGCCACAATCTCTGAAGCGGTAAAGGGCTTGGAAAACTTCATGGCGAAATATATCTCGCGCCCCGGAGCCCACAGGGAGGTGCTGCGCCCGCCGGTAATTGTGTCGCTGCCCACGATCTTTACGTTCGACCACAGAATTGACTTGGGCGTGCCGCCATTCAAGTGGGTGAGATCGAGGATAAAGTGGCTCGTGTCACTCTTGGGGAAGGTGTACTTGTGAATGCCCGCGCGCTCGGTGGCGCTAAGCTCGGCGCGGATGCCGTAGTCCTTCAAGATCACGGAATAGTAGCCGGGTTCGGCGATCTCGTCCGCGTGAGAAAAGCGGGAACGATAGCCTTCCTCGGGATGTTCGCGGCTGCCGGGAACCATCTTTGCCTCGCCTGTGCCGGGCATCAACAGAAAATCCAGCAGGTCTGCCGCGCCAGTACCGCTCAGATGCGTATGGCTGAAGCCCATGATCGAGGTGTCGGAGTAGTGATAGCCGGAGCAGTAATCCCAGCCGTCGTTGTAGGTATCCGGGCTGAGCTGCACCATACCGAACGGCATGGTTGCACCGGGATATGTATGCCCATGACCGCCGGTTCCGATGGAAATCTTCACGTACTTTGTGACATCGGTTCCGTTGGACGACGCAGCTCCACTCATTGCTGCTGCAAACTTGCCGATACCTTTTGAGCTAATGAGCCCCGCTGCTGAAACCGACGACACTGCTCCCAGAAAACTGCGTCTCGTGATCATTGTTTCCATTTCTTAAGTTTCGATTGGCAACGTTTCCAAATGTAGCACCGCAGTCTAAATCGCCGCCATGCCCCACTCCGGTAAACTTGGACCATGAATCAAATGAGTTTCGGAGATGCGAAGGTGCCGGGTAATGAGCAGTCCGGTTGGATCACGGCATACTGTGACGGTGGCTCGCGTGGAAATCCCGGCCCCGCCGGATTTGGCGTCTACATTCAGGATGAAAATGGGACAGTTGTGGCGGAATTGAGCGAGTATCTTGGCCGCAAGACGAATAACTACGCGGAATACTCCGGCCTGCTGGCTGCGCTGCAGTTTGCGATCGACAATGACCACCCGCGTTTGAAGGTCATTTCCGATTCCGAGTTGATGGTCAAGCAGTTGAAGGGACAATATCGCGTGAACAGTCCCTGAGCTTCGTCCGCTGTACGACGAGGCAAAGCGGAGAATCGCGAAGTTGCAATCATTTCAGGCGCAGCATGTTCTCCGTGAGAAGAATAAGCAGGCCGATCGGCTCGCCAATCTCGCGATGGATCGCGGCACAGGCAAGGCTTCGCCGGATCCTGTTAACCGCACTCCCGTGTCCGCCCCTGCAAGGTTTCCGGCGGCAGATCCGCCGAAAATCCCAATCGTTCGCTTGAGCCCGACAGTAAAACCGGAAGCTCGGCCCCTCCGTGGATTTGTGAAGGGCGGCGTGATTCACCTGGTGGAAGGCGAATTGCCGGATGGAGTTTTTGTTAAGATCGTCCGCGAATAAGGATTACAAAAGCCCGGAAGTGGTGACGCGAATCCGCATTTTACTTGGCTAGCTCGGCCTTTACGACTTCGCTTACCAGTCGTCCATCCGCACGCAGACCAGTTCCCTGAATTTTCGCCTGTACGGCCTTGATGACGGTGCCCATCTCGCGAGGACCAGGTTTCGCGCCGCTCGCGGTGATTTCGGCGATTGTGGCTGCAACAGTTTCGCGAATCTCGGCTTCTCCCGCAACTTTAGGCATGTAGGCTTCGATCACAACAATCTCCGCTGCTTCCTTTTCCGCGAGCAGAGGCCGGTTGCCCTTCGTAAACTGTTCAATCGAATCGTGTCGCTGCTTGACCATGGTGGTCAGAGTCTGCATTTCTTCAGCCTCAGTCAGCTCTGCGCGCTTATCGATTTCCTTATTTTTGAGCGCGGTCATCATCATGCGCAGCGTCGAGGTTCTTTCGGCATCATGGGCCTTCAACGCGACGATCATGTCTTTCTGAACTTTTTGCGCCAGGCTCACGGACGTCTCCATTCCAAACCTCCATTATAGAAGGCCGCCCATACGGCTGGCCTTAGTACAATTAAAGAAAAGGACATTTACCGCCATGATTCGTAAGGTCCGTCTCTTCACACCAGGTCCAACCCCGCTGCTTCCGGCTGCACAGTTCGCCATGGCCGCCGCCGATATCCACCACCGCACACCCGAGTTCCGCGCGCTCTACCAGAGAGTCCTGGAGCAACTCAAGGTTTTTGTTGGCACGAAGAACGACGTAATCCTGCTCTCCGCTTCCGGCACGGGAGCGATGGAAGCATCTGTTTCCAATCTCACGTCGCCGGGCGATCGAGTTCTCGTGCTCTCAGCCGGCAAGTTCGGTGAGCGTTGGGAAGCGTTGGCGAAGGCTTTCGGCTGCGTAGTCGACGTGGTGAAGGTTCCCTATGGCGAGACCTTCTCGCTGGAAGAAGTTCGCAAGGCTCTCAAGCCTGAGACCCGCGCTGTCTTTATGCAGGCAACGGAAACCTCCACTGCTGTTCGTCACGACGTGCAGGGTGTTGCCGAACTGCTGAAGCAGACAGGCAGTGGCGCATTGCTGGTCGTAGATGGCATCACTGGCCTCGGCACCACTCACTTCGACGTGGATGGATGGGGCATCGATGTGCTCATCGGCGGCTCGCAAAAGGCTGTCATGATCCCGCCGGGCTTGTCTTACCTGAGTGTGAGCCAGCGTGCGTGGGAAGCGATGGAGACCTCTCGGAATCCGCGCTACTACTTCGATCTCCGCAAGGAGCGCAAGAACGCGAAAAATGGCGAGTCAGCCTACACGCCTGCCGTGGCTCTGATTGCCGCACTGGGAGCAGCTTTCGATTGGATTGCAGCCCAAGGCGGCGGTGATCTTGAGAAGGGCCGCATCCAGTTGGTCGAGAATGCTGAGACATGCGCCGCTATGACGCGTGCCGCCTTGGAAGCTTTGGGCCTGAAGCTGTTCGCGCCCAGCGCACCGTCTGCTGCAGTTACCGCTGTGCTTGCTCCGGAGGGCGTGGATTCAGGCGTGTTCGTGAAGGAGTTGAAGAGCCGGTTTGCTGCCGTTATCACCAACGGACAGGGTGAGATGAAGGGTCAGATCTTCCGCATCGCTCACCTCGGCTTCTTCGACTACATGGATACGATTGCCCTCGTCGGCGCGCTAGAACAGGTTGCAGCGAAATCACTCAAGCTGCCGGGATTCGGATTCGGGAAGGCTCTCATCGCGGCACAGAACGTGTACGCCACGCGACCGGAATTCGAAGCGCTGAACCGCCTCGCAGTTGCCGCCAGCGTGAAATAGATTCAAGGTGCCCGGAATCGAAACCCGGTTCCGGGCGTCGCATCACCCTACTCGAAAACCCGTCGTCACAAGAAAGCCAGGGAGACAGATGAAGATTGTTCTCGCGGAGAAGGTTTCTTCCGCAACCGTTGATGTATTCGCCGCCGAAAATGGCTGGCAGGTTGTTACTCACGATCAGATTAAAAACGGATTGGCCGCGGAACTCGCGGACGCCGATGCCTTGGTGGTTCGCTCAGCAGTGCAGGCCGACGATGCCCTGATGGCGGCTGCTCCCAAACTTCGCGTGATTGGCCGCGCGGGAGTGGGCGTGGATAACATCGACGCCGATGCGGCAACCAAGCGCGGCATCATCGTGATGAATACTCCCGGCGCTAATGCCGTGGCCGTGGCGGAATTGACCATCGGGCTGATGCTGGCTCTTGGCCGTAAGCTGCCGCAGGCGAACACCAGCATGCACGCGGGCCGTTGGGAAAAGAAGTCGCTTCTGGGTGCTGAACTCCGCGGCAAGAAGCTGGGAATCCTCGGGCTGGGCCGGATCGGCATTGAAGTCGCCCGTCGCGCTCGCGCATTCGGCATGGAGATTGTAGGACACGATCCATTCGTTTCGCCGGCGATCGCGCGCGAGAATAACATTCGCCTGGCCACGGTGGAGGATCTCTTCCGCGAAGCGGACTACCTGACTCTCCATGTAGGTCTTACTCCGCAAACGACCGGCATCATCAACGAGAAGACCATCGCGACCATGAAGAAAGGCGTGCGCATTATCAACTGCGCGCGCGGAGAGTTGATTGAGGATCAGGCACTTGCAGACGCTCTTAAGAGCGGTCAGGTTGCGGGTGCGGCACTCGACGTTTTCTCGCAGGAGCCGCCAAAGGATTCACCGTTCTTCGCACTTGAAAATGTGATCCTCACTCCGCACGTCGCGGGTTCTACCGCCGAAGCGCAGGAGGCGGTCGGCATCCAGATCGCAATGCAGGTTCGCGAATATCTCAAGCTCGGTGTTGTGCAGAATGCCGTGAACATGACATCGCTGACGCACGAGGAGTATGAGCAGCTCGCTCCTTACATGAACGTGGCGGAAAAGCTTGGCCACTTCCTCTCTGGTTCGGTGAGTGGAAATCTTGAAAGTATCGATCTGAAGTATTCAGGACGGCTGGCGCAAGCAAAAACGGAACTCATCCGCAACAGCGCCATCAAAGGCGTCCTGCAGAATTCCGAGGCGGTGAATCGCATTAACGCCGCCAGCGTTGCCGAAGAGCGCGGTATCCGTATCCACGAAGAGAAGGAAGAAGTTGCGTCAGGCGGTGCAGGCTCGGTGCTCTCGATTACCCTGCATGCAAAAGGCGGCGAGGCTCAGGCTACGGCGACGGTGCTTCATGGAAGACATCCGCGGCTACTTTCCTGCGATGGCATTGATGTGGAGGCGCCGCTCGAAGGGGTGCTGATCTACATGCGAAATCGCGACGTTCCCGGCGTAATCGGCCGCATCGGAACGATTCTCGGCGAGCACAAAGTGAATATCGCAAACTTTGCGTTGGGTCGCGCGGAGAAATCGAAAGATGGTCAACCGACGATTGCCTTGGCGGTGGTTCAGGTGGACTGCCCTGTGGCACAAACTGTGCTCGATGCGCTGACGGCGGTGGATGCGATTACCGAAGCGCGTGTGGTTAATCTGGGTTTGGCGTAGTTTGGTGCGGCACCCGATACAATTGAACTAGAACATTTCACCAGGAGTCCAACGGTGCCGCTTTACGAATACCGCTGCACAAAATGCGGTCATCAATTCGAGAAAATACAATCGTTCACGGCTGAAGATGTGAAGGATTGCCCAGTATGCGCTAGTCCCGTGGAGCGGCTACTGTCCGCTCCCGCAGTGCACTTTAGCGGTTCCGGTTTTTATAAGACGGACTATAACAAGAGCAGGAACGCGCCGCCTGCAACGTCTTCCGCTACGCCTTCAACGGGTTCAGGCGACTCGACTTCCTCCTCTGACAAAGGAGAAGGAGCAAAGGCCGCTCCAGCACCAGCGCCTTCCGCTCCAACGAGCACGCCCTCCTCGTCCGACAGCAAGTCCTAACATCCGAAGGCACCTCCGGGAGGTGCCTTCATGTTTTGTCTTATCTGCCTCGCTTGTCAGCTTTTCTTTTCCGGCACTTTGGCGCCCTTCTTCCGCGCCTCTGAAAGTCCGATGGCGACTGCTTGCTTGGGATTGGTCACTTTCTTGCCACTTCGCCCTGACTTCAACTTGCCCTTTTTCATGGCCTTCATTTCACGCTCAACGCTCTTCGATGCGCCCGAGCTGTACTTGCGACCGGTACTCTTCTTCGCGGACTTCTTCTTGGCGGCCCCGCCCGTGCTCTTCTTCTTCGTTGCCATGTTGTTTCTCCCTGAATCTGTGAAGCTTAGAGCCTGTTGAAAGGTTGCGCGAATACCCGCTTTTCGATTTCACTCGAAGGGCCGCTTGAATCGAATGCAACGGTCGTGCATCTATCGCTCGACTGGAGAAAATCAGAATGCTTACTCTTCGCCCTGCGAAAGAACGCGGCCACGCGAATTATGGATGGCTCGACACGAACTACACATTTTCCTTTGCCGATTATCATGACCCGAAAGCGATGGGCTTCCGCGCGTTGCGCGTGATTAATGAAGACCACGTCGCGCCTGGACAGGGCTTTGGAACGCACTCTCATCACAACATGGAGATCATCACCTACGTGCTCGAAGGTGCAGTAGAGCATCGCGATTCACTGGGCTCTGGAGGCGTGTTGCGGCCGGGACAGATACAGCACATGTCTGCAGGATCGGGCATTCGGCACAGCGAATTCAATCCGTCAAAAACGGAGTCGCTGCACCTGCTGCAGATCTGGCTGCTGCCAACACAGAATGGGACCGCGCCCAGCTATACCGACCGGACTTTTCCGATTGTCGAAGAGCGCAATCGCCTGCACTTGCTCGCCTCAGAAGACGGCCGCGATGGCTCGCTGAAGATGACTTCGGATTCGGATGTGTATGCGGCTCGGCTGGACGCTGGCACCAAGGTTGAGCACAGCTTCGGACGCAAATATGGCTGGCTGCAGGTGGCCCGCGGGACCCTAAAGGTGAACGGCACTCCGCTGGCCCATGGAGACGGAGTGGCTATTAAAGAAGAGCCTGTTGCAACTGTCGAAGCCGGGCCCGAAGGCGCGGAATTCCTTCTCTTCGACCTGGCCTGAACCCTACTCGAAACAGGTACTTGCGAACAGGAATCGGAATATCCCGATTCCTGTTCCCTGCTGCCGCTTTACCGGCGAGAGGCGCTTCGCTACCGTTCCCTGCAGGCTTCTGCCGTTTCTTATGCTAGTGTGTGTTTCAATAGAAGTGATGTCCGTCACTCGCAAGAAGACCCTGAAACGCACGCTGAAGTCAGCCTGGCGCAAGACGCGCGAGCTGGCTTTAGTAGGGCACGCTCTCGTCTCGACCAAGCACGCGGTCATGGCGCAGATCGTTCCTGCGCGCTTCTGTAATCTTTCCTGCGCGTATTGCAATGAGTACGACAAGGTCTCGGAGCCGGTGCCGATCGATGAGATGATCCGCCGCATTGATGATCTCGCGCGGCTCGGAACAAGCATCATCACGATCTCGGGCGGTGAGCCTCTCACGCATCCCGACCTTGACCAGGTGATCGCCCGCATCCGCCATCACGGGCGCATGGCTGGAATGATTACGAATGGCTACCTGCTCAACCCGGAGCGCATCGAGCGCCTCAACCGCGCGGGACTCGATCACATGCAGATCTCGATCGACAACGTTGAGCCGGACGAGATTTCGAAAAAAAGCCTTAAGGTCCTAGATAAGAAACTGCAGTTTCTGTCGCAATATGCTGACTTCCACGTGAACATCAATTCCGTGGTGGGCGGCGGCATTAAGAATCCGCAGGACGCGCTCACCGTCAGCCATCGCGCGTTGGAGTTGGGATTCACATCGACGATCGGCATCATCCACGACGGCGGCGGTCAGCTCAAGCCACTTCAGGATGAGGAGCGCCGAGTTTATTTCGAAGTGCGAGGATTGAAGAAGAAGAATTATTCGCGCTTCAACAAATTCCAAATTGCGATTGCCGATGGCAAGCCGAACGATTGGCGTTGCCGCGCCGGATCACGTTACATCTACGTGTGCGAAAACGGGCTGGTTCATTACTGCTCCCAGCAGCGGGGATGGCCGGGAATTCCTCTCGCGAAATACACGCGCCAGCATCTCAACCATGAGTTCCTGACGGAAAAATCGTGCTCGCCAAATTGCACGGTTTCCTGCGTACACCAGATCTCCTACATTGATCATTGGCGCGCTCCGCAGAACAGCCGGGTCAATCCGCCGTCGCAACACGAAGAGAAAACGGAACTCGTCCAGATTCGCTAATCCCGCTTTCAAATCAAAACGGCTCAAAGCAATCATAGTTTCGCTGGGACACGATTTTCCCGTCGCGAAAATCAAGAAACATGGCAAAGTGCGCCCGCATTTCTCCCCCGGCGAGGATTGACCCAACTGGAACCGCGAGCACTCCTGTCCAAAGCACCTCCAACGCCACGTGGTCGCCATCTGCAACTGCGGAACGAATCTCGTAGGTCTGGCTCGTCAAAACCTTGCGGCCCCGCTCCGCTGCCTCCATCATCGCGGCCAGATCACTCCGCGCTCCTTGCGGCGTAAACCGGTTCGGATACTCCACGTGCTCAACAGCCGGATCATAGAACGCCGCGAGAGCTTCGTTGGTGGCCCCGTCTTCAATCGCCTTTAAATAGCGTTTTACGGTCTCTAGAGGAGACTCAGCCATAGGTACCCTCCCGCATGTCCATAACGTACTTCAACGGCCAATTGTGCTACTCTCCCGGCGAGGAGAATCCGTGTCGAACTTCATCCAGGTCACGCCATTCATCGTTCTTCGGGACCTCGAAGGCGCGCTCACTTTCTTCACAGAGATTTTAGGATTCAAAACACTGTTTCGCGCTGCAAATTACGCCTATGTCCAACGCGAGACCGTGGGCTTCCGCCTTCTCCAAGAAACCGGGGAGGACGCGGCGCCTCCCGGCACCCGGCGCTTCGCATATTACATTGATGTCCACGATGTTGACCTACTCTACACCGAGCTCAAGCGGAAACTCGATACTCTGCCCAAAGGCGACGTCTATGGACCGGTTGACCAGAGCTACGGCCAACGCGAGCTGCTCGTGCTTGCTCCCGACGGCAACCTCATCGCCTTCGGCCATGCCATTCAAAAAGAATAGGACTCGCGATTCGGTACGTTTGCAGAAGTGATATCGCCCCAAAAGAAAGTCGGCACACCCGAGTGGGGTGTGCCGACTGGTATGGACGACTGCTGCTATTTCTTGGCTGTTGCTGTCTTTGCCGGAGGAGTGTTCTTCGTTTCGGCGAGAGCCTGGTCGATGATTTCGTATAACTTGGTGCGATCCACAATCTCAACAAATGGCACACCGTTCGTCTTGTTGGTGACGACCCAGATGGTAGGCGTGTGTTCGATGCCGATCCGCTGGCCGAGCGCGTAATCGGCTTTCACTGCATCGGATAGCTTCTTCTGGGGATCCATCACAAACGGCAACGTAAGGTTGTGCTCTGTGGCGAACTTCTCCGTGAAAGCGTGCAGGTCGGCGGGAGTTCGAATCGTGGACTGCGCCGCGAAAACAGAGGCGCGGTAATCGTCCCCCAGCTTCTTGCTCTTGGAGTCAAAATAACGCGCATTCACCGCAGCGTCGAAGCTCCAGGCATGGAACGGAAGCGGGAAATCGTGGACGACGAGGGGGATCTTGTACTTCTCCGACGCCTCTACCAGCAACGGAGCCGCACGCGAGCAGTCCGGACACTCCAGGTCTTCAAACACATAGATCGCGACCCGGGAACCCGGAGGCGGTCTAAGTGGAGATTTGTCACCGCTGGGTGTTGGATTCGAAAACTGCGCGAAGCCGGAAGTTGCCAGGCAAAGAACGGCGACCAGCCAGGCAAAGCGACGCAGGGAGGTGCGACGGACTGAAGAGGACAAAGACATGTTGGTTAGACTCGTGTTTGCTTTGATTTGTTTCCTAAATAGCCTGAATGCATCTATGCCAGCCTATCGCAACCCGGGGCTTCCGTGCCATACGGCCTCCGGGGGACGACCCAAAACGCGAGACCTAGTGTCTGTCGCTAAAACTGTTCTGATCCTGCTCACGGTCCTGTTTCCGCTTCGCCATCCAGCGTTTCCAGCGGAAATCTGCATAGAAGGAGCCCAGAACTATTGCTGCAAAAAATAGCCCCACCAGGATCTTCATTTGACCATTATCTCCTGTGTGGACAACGCGTGTCGGCTGTCACATTGAGCCTTCCCCTTGCGTGTGATAGCATCCGTGGTTTCTCTCAGACGCGAGGTTGCGGAACGTCTGCAATCGACAGCCTCAAGCGCCTTCAGCTGGTGCCCAAATGGGCGAGCGAGGCAGATTCGGCTCTTCACCTGACTTAACCGTCAGCGATGCGGCGGCCGCCGCTACTGAGCCACCCGTCTGTCTGCCCCCTTCCCCGCTGTCTTCCGTCCTCAAAACAAGCAATCCAATTTCAAAAGAATACTTATGGAACGCGCTAATTACGCCTGCAAGGCGCGTCGTTCCCGAGCTTTACCCGACCTCGCAACGCAAGTTGCAACTTACTGAACGATGGAGGAATACCTATGAAAACCTACCTGGGAAGTGAGATCCGCAACGTAGCTGTAGTGGGGCATGCACACTGCGGAAAGACAACCTTGATTTCCGCTCTGTTGCATGCCGCCAAGATGACTGACAAACCGGGACGTGTTGAAGACGGATCTGCCGTAACCGCCTACGACGAGGAAGAAGTAGCCCGCCGAACCACGATGGCCAACGCCGTCGCGTTTGCGGAGTGGAGCGGCGTGAAGGTCAATTTTGTGGATACGCCAGGCTTTCACATGTTTGTCCATGAAGCCCGCGCAGCGATGTTGCCGGTGGAAGCAGCCCTGGTCGTGATCAATGCCCAGAATGGGCTGGAAACGGTGACTAACCGTGTCTGGAATTTTGCCGACGAGTTCAAGCTGCCACGCATGATCGTTATCAATCAGATGGATCATCCCAAGGCGGACAACAGCTCCGCGCGCGAGGACATGCTGGCCGCCATGCAAGATCGCTGGGGCCGCCAGGTGGTGCCCATCCAGATCCCCATTGTTGATCAACAGGGATTCCATGGCGTGATCGACCTGGTAACGATGGAAGCGTTTTTCTACACGCCCGACGGCGATGGCCGGGGCAAGATCGGGGAAATTCCGGGTCCGCTCCACAATGCCGCCAAGGAGGCCCACGAGGCTCTCGTGGAACTTGTAGCCGAAGGCAAGGACGAGTTGATGGAGGAATTCTTCGCCGAAGGAACCATCCCCGAACAGCACCTGATTACAGCGCTGCATGAGGCCATCCGAGAGGACCGCATCTTCCCGGTACTCTTTGCCAGCGGCCTGCGAAATGTTGGCACCGATCACCTGTTGGATTTTCTGAAGGTCTACGCGCCTTCTCCTGTCGAGCGCGAGCCGGTTGCGACTCGCTCCGCGATGCAAGCCGTGGCCAGTGGAAACGGCGAAGGAAACGGAGCAGATGTAATTTACAGGCGCGTGGACGATAAGGAACCGCTCACGATCTACGTCTACAAAACGATGACGGACCCGTTTGCAGGGCGCATCTCCTTTTTCAAGGTTTATTCCGGAACCGTGAAGAATGAAGCGACGCTGGTGAACTACGTTCGCCGGGAGCCTGAACGCTTCACACATCTTTCGATCATGCAGGGACGCAAGGCTATTGAAGTTGCTGAACTCCATGCAGGGGATCTGGGCGCGGTGGCCAAACTCCGTACCACTCTGACTGGCGATACGCTCGGCGACAAGGGTCAGGACGTTTTGATTGAGCCATTGCAGATGCCCGAACCGGCAATGACTTACGCGATCGAGCCGAAGAGCCGCGCCGACGAGGACAAACTCGCGCCTGCGCTGCACAAGCTAATGGAAGAAGACCTGATGGTCCGGTTCTTCCGCGACCCGCAGACGAATGAGTTCCTGGTCGCCGGAGCGGGGCAGCCACACATTGAAGCTATCGTATCCAAGCTGCGCAAGCGCTACCACACCGAGGTCACGCTCAAGGCTCCGAAGGTGCCTTACCGTGAGACGGTGCGCGCCAAGGTTGAGGCGCAAGGGCGGCACAAGAAGCAGACGGGCGGGCATGGGCAGTTTGGCGATTGCAAAATTCGCCTGGAACCGTTGCCGCGCGGAGGTGGCTTTGAATTCGCGAACGAAATTTTCGGAGGGTCAATCCCCCGGCAATTTGTTCCTGCAGTGGAGAAGGGCATCGTCGAATCGGCCGTACGCGGCTATCTCGCCGGTTATCCAGTGGTGGACTTCAAGGTCACCGTCTTCGACGGCAGCTACCACGACGTGGATTCGAATGAAATGTCGTTCAAGATGGCTGGCCGCATTGCATTCCGCAAAGCCATGGAAACCGCTCGTCCATGTTTACTTGAACCGGTCATGAAGGTCGAAATAGAAGCGCCCGAAGAGTTCGCGGGAGCTTTGATGGGCGATTTGAACGGCAGACGTGGTCGTGTACAGGGGATGGAAAGCAAGGCTAACGCAACCGTGGTGAAGGCCGAAGTACCGATGGCTGAAATGCTGACTTACGGGACCATCCTGACTTCAATGACACAGGGCAGGGGAAGCTTCCGTATGGAGATGGATCATTACGACATCGTGCCACAACTCGTGGCCGACAAGATCCTGGCAACGGCGAAGAAACCGATTGACGAAGAGGAAGATTAAGCTACCAGCCGGTAACGCTCTATCCCACGGGCTGGTTCACCTCGTGGGATAGGGCTTAAGCCGCGCCGGAATTTCTACGGTCTTTGCCTTCTTCCCCGGAAGGCCCCTTCGATCCTTCTTCTCTCAAATCATTCGACTCATCCCGCGAGAAGTGGGACTCGTCCTCGTCCTGGCTCGCGACTTCTGCGTGGGATGGATGAAAGATGGTTGGCCTGAGGTTCGTCGGCAAGAAGATGCTGAACACCGTGCCATGACGTTCGCCAACGCTGGAATGAAGTCTCATATCTCCGCCGTAGCGATTCAGGATCGACTGGGTGACCCATAACCCGAGGCCCGTGCCACTCTGACCTTTCGTTGTAAAGAAAGGTTCTCCGAGCCGAGGGCGGATTCTGGGATCGATTCCGGACCCGTCATCCGCGATCGATACGCGTACACCGCGAACACCACCATCTTTCCAATGCGTGGCAGAACGCACGCGCAGACGCAGTTTCCCGCCTGTGCGGCTTGCCTCAATCGCGTTGGAAATGAGGTTTGAAAAGACCTGGCGCATCTCTCCCGGAAAAACTGTCACTGAGGTGCGCGCGTTATATTCCCTCGTCACCAGCAACTGCTTCTCACCGATCCTGCGCGAATACAGCACCAGGACTTCCTCCAGCAACTCCACCATGTCCACGCGAACCGGGGACGGTGTCTCGCGATAAAAGTTCAAGGTCTGTTTGCTGATCTGCACGACCCTGTTTAGTTCGTGCTGTGCCATCTGAAGATAATTGCGGCTCTCGCTAGAGAGGCGAGGATCGCTGCCGATCAAGAACATAAGATTCGTTATAGATTCCAGAGGGTTATTAATTTCGTGCGCAATAGACCCGGCGAGCCTGCCGATGGTCACCATCTTGTGGTTTTCCCGCAGCGCATTTGCGCTGGTTGGCAGATCGATTTGGTCAGCAAAACCGGAGTGTTGCCCCGGACCTGGTTTGCCCCTTACGATACTGGTTGTGGTTTTCATGAGTTACTCTCTGTTCCAGAGATAGACGGCTGACTTTTCGGTCAATACCGAGCTTCTCTCAAGACATCCTCAGCTATTTGCTCCCACTTGTACGATGTGTCCGCCTATCTGCCTGTTGCCAAAGCAGGCGAAGTTGCACATTATCCACTCAATTTCCTCCCCACCGTGGAGTAGGCTGATAACAAAGCATTTTGCCGACATTTGTAGTGTTTTTCAGGTGACTTTTGGCACCTTTCGAAGCGTGAATGTTATCTAACTGAACGGGTACATTTCAGGATGCGGGTTATTAGAGAGACACAGGGACCGTCGATGCCGGTCGGCCTTGAGATCGGATTGTTCCGGGTCGCGGCGGCAGGCGTGGTGGCGCTAAGCCTCCTGTTATCTGCAGATTTGCTGCCCGCTCAAAATAACCAGACATCTGCAACAAACGCCTATTACGGCAGCGCGACGATCGCCCCGGTAACTCCGGATGTGATTCAACTCTCTCTCGATGACGCAATTGTGCGCGGTTTGGAGCACAATCTCGCGCTGACGCTCGCCAAGGAGAACCAAGGCGCTGCCCATGCTCAGAGTCTGGGCGAGTTGGCGCCTCTATTGCCGACTGTTGATGGCACCGTTGCCTTCGGCATACATCAGTACAATCTTCGGGCGGAGGGATTCAAACCGGGG
The DNA here is from genome assembly GCA_963797255.1 of uncultured Acidobacteriaceae bacterium. Taxonomy (GTDB): domain Bacteria; phylum Acidobacteriota; class Terriglobia; order Terriglobales; family Acidobacteriaceae; genus JANXZS01. The sequence goes on along the minus strand of CAWCOV010000019.1, from coordinate 615,430 downwards.
TTGATTCCAGGATCTCCGCTGGGAAGTATCCCTTTGATTCAGGTAGTTACGGTCACCCAGGCGCAGGCTAACTATTCGCAGTCGCTGTTTGACTACTCGCAGTACAAGAGCTACCGGTCAGCCCAGGCGAGCGAGAAAGCCGCCTTCTATAACACGCAATCATCCCGGGGATTAGTGGTTCTGACGGTCGGGACGACGTACCTGCGAGCCGTGGCGGCTGCCTCTGAAGTGGAGAATGCGCGCGCACTCCTACGCACGGACGAGACTCTTTTATACCAGGCGGTTGAGCAGCACAAGGCTGGCATCGTGGCGAATCTGGACGAGTTGCGGGCTCGGGTGACTTATCAGAGCCAACAGCAGGCCCTGATTGCGTCGGAGAATGCTTTTGAGAAGGCAAAGATCGCGCTCAACCGGGAAATCGGCCTCCCCGCCGGGCAAAAGATCGCTCTGATGGACGTCGCTCCTTACCAGGACTTGGCCACGCTGAGCCTGGACGAGGCCCGCAAAGAGGCGTACGCCAACCGGCAGGACTACCAGTCGATCCAGGCCCAGGTAAAGGCTGCGGAATTGAACCGTCAGGCAGCAAAGTACGCACGGTTGCCCACAGTCAGCGCTGGAGGAAACTACGGGTTAACGGGCGTTGTGGGCAGCGTTTATCACGGAACATTCGCAGCGGTGGGAACCATAAACTTTCCGATCTTCAAAGAAGCGAAGATTCGTGGCGATCAGCACGTGGCGGAAGCGCAATTGGGCAATACCCTGGCGCAGATGTCCGATACCCGGTCGAAGATCGACGAGCAACTTCGGGATAGCCTGCTGGATGTGCAGGCGGCCCAAGAACTGGTGCGCGTATCTCGCAGCAACGTCGAACTTGCGACCAAGACGCTTGAGCAAGTGACCGATCGCTTTCAGGCGGGCATCGACGACAATCTGCCGGTCGTTACTGCACAGAGCACTTTGGCGAATGCGCAAAATCGACTGGTGGCGAGCCTCTACAGATTCAACCAGGCGAAACTTGGACTCGCGCGTAATCTTGGCATCATCGACACCCAATACAAGGCATATTTAGGCCGCTAGAATAGGCAGCGGAAACTCATTGGAGTAAACGATGAGAGTCGCTATGTTTGCCACTGTGCTGCTGGTGCAGTTGTATGCCGCTGGGCAGACAACTCAAAGTTTGAAAGAGCCTGCTGCTGCTGAGCATGTGCCTCGCGTTCTGACCGGTGCGAACAAGGTGCCGCTCGGTATTTCCGGCAGGTTTGAGTTCTCCGGGAATGCCTTATGTGATTCGTCCGGTAATCTCTACTTCCACTTGATGAACGGATTTAGCGCTGATGGACCGTTCTTGAAGATTCAAGCGGACGGGAGCAGTCGGACAACATTTCCCATCCCGCCGAGAGCAGACGTTCATGGAGAGAAAGTTTGGGCTGTGTCTCCTGCGGGAACTCTCTACCTTCTTTTCAGCGACTTTGACTAAGTACGAGCTTTTTCGTTTCAGATCAGATGGGACAGTTTCGCGAACGTCCTCTCTAGAGGTTCCGGCAAATTTAATCGTGAACAACTTTGCCATCGCCGACTCGGGTGTGTTCTATGTACGCGGCTATCTCTTCACTGACGGGCCACTGGAGAAGCCTCGGCCAGGCTTTGCTGCTTTGTATGGTGACACCGGCAAACTGTTGAAAGAACTGAGCACTAGCGTTCCAGCCGTGGCAGTGAAGTCGTTAGCCATCCTGCCTATCGAGGGCGATGCAACTGCGGGCCAGGATGGCTTGTTCTATGTGCTCGAATCCAAGGATGTTCTGGTCTTAGATCAGATGGGAGAAGTTGTGCGCGTGTTGAAGTTCCGGAGACCCGAAGCAATGACTTCCGCTTCACGAATTGATGTTTCCCGTGGCGAGGTCTCTATCGGGTTCAACCTTCTTCAACAAAAGCAGAATTCCAAAGAGGTGATCGAGTTGAACCCTCGAGCATTGCTGCTGGATGCTCAGAGCGGGAATGAACTTGGAAACTATGTCTTCGATTCTGAGGCGGGATCTTCGATTCTGTGTTTCGACAGTAGCGTCGGTTACACGTTATTTGGCTTCTACGATAAAACGTTCTCAAAAGTGATCGCGCCGCTGAAGTAGTCTTGGTGGTTCTTTCCGTTTTCTCATGGAAAATTCCGGCTCATCGAAACATGAACGGCTAAGATGGAATGTCATGGAAGAGTTTTCAAGAATTCAACGGCTTCCTCCTTATGTTTTCAACATCACGGGGGAGCTGAAGGCCAACGCTCGCAAGCGGGGCGAAGACATTATCGACTTCGGCATGGGCAATCCTGACGGAGCCACGCCGCAGCACATCGTAGACAAAATGATTGAAGCGGCGCGCCGACAGACGACGCATCGCTACTCGCTGTCCAAGGGAATACCGAGGCTGCGCAAGGCCATTTGCACCTGGTACCAGACGCGCTATGGCATCAATTTCGATCCCGAGTCGGAAGCGATCGTGACCATCGGGTCGAAAGAGGGAATCGCGCATCTTTGCCTGGCGATGCTGAGCCGCGGCGACACGGTGCTGGTTCCCAATCCAAGTTATCCCATTCATATTTACGGGCCGGTGATCGCGGGCGCTGATGTCATGAGTGTCCCGGTACACAACAAGGAAGACTTTCTCGCCGAGCTTGAGAATGTGATTCCGCGCATGATTCCGCGGCCTAAGTTGCTAATTGTGAATTTCCCGTCGAATCCGACGACCCAGTGTGTGGATCTGCCGTTTTTCACGCGTCTCGTGGAATTGTGCCGAGAGTTTGGAATTTGGCTCGTGCACGACCTCGCTTATGCCGATATTGTTTTCGACGGCTATCGTGCGCCATCGATCATGGAGGTGCCGGGAGCGAAGGAGATTGCTGTCGAGTTCTTCACGCTGTCGAAGAGTTACAACATGCCGGGATGGCGTGTGGGCTTTATGGTGGGGAACAAGACGCTGGTGAATGCATTGGCGCGCATCAAGAGCTACTTCGATTACGGCACATTCACGCCGATCCAGGTGGCTTCGATTCTCGCGCTTGAAGGGCCGCAGGATTGTGTGCGCGACATCGTGGAAAATTACCGCTCGCGCCGCGATGCGCTGGTGCAGGGGCTAAATAAATCCGGCTGGCAAGTGACGTCTCCGAAAGCGACGATGTTTGTCTGGGCTAAGATTCCTGAACCCTACGCTGGACTGAAGTCGCTGGAGTTTTCAAAGAAGTTGCTGATCGACGCAAAGGTAGCCGTCAGCCCCGGTATTGGATTTGGCGAACACGGCGATGAGCATGTCCGTTTCTCTTTGATCGAAAACGAGGAGCGCACGCGACAGGCGGTTCGCGGCATTCGCCACATGCTTTTGAAAGACGGAATGCTCGCGGAGAAAGTGCGGGACTAGGTAGTACTGAAGTGATGAGAAGTAATTTTAAGCAGAGATATGCTTCTTTCGCATTCCTGATGCCACTGCTGGATGTCGCAATATGGGCGGGGCTGGTGATGACGCCGGCTGTCCTGCTGTTTATCCAGGCGCACGATGTATCGGTTGGGCCAAGTGACGCAGTACACGCTGATTACACATTCGACGTTCGTCGCGACGATTTACTCTACATACCTTTCACCGACATAAGGGTGTCACGGTCACACATCATCAGCACTATCAGCCTGCCCGTTACTGTTGTCGAAGGCATGATTTCGTTGCCGATACTACGGCCTGCCTCGTGGCGCCCGGCTGATCTCAATGTGGATTCCTGGCGAGCACTCGGTTATCCGATCTACTGCATTCCTGTGTGGTGGTTCGTTGGAATAGGTATGGATTCCTTGTTTGGAAAACGGCAACTCGGCTGGCAGTCACAGTTGGCAGGGACCTTGTTGATGTTGCTGTTTAGCTTGATCTTTATTGGATTCCGATATGGGTTCAAAGGGAACGACCCCAATGGCGATCTGCCTTGGATATTGCGGGCAGTGGCATTCTGGATATTGATGTTCGCGGTGTTTCCTTTGGCGTGGCTGAAGCCGCGTTTCCGAGAGTGGCTGGATGAAAGAAATAGTTGAGGGGAAGTAATCCATGGCCACATCCAGCGTAGTTGAATCGCGAGGATGTCTCATTCGCTACAAGCGCGTGGGAGCCGGTGCGCCGATCGTTTTCATCCAGGGAGTTGGTCTGCATGGCGATGGCTGGTTGCCCCAGACGCAAAGCTTGAGTTCCGATTTCGAATGCATCACTTTCGACAATCGCGGCATGGGCGAGAGCCAGCCAGCAGGCGCTGCGATCACTGTGCAGCAGATGGCGGAAGATACGCTTACCGTGATGGATGCTGCGGGGATTCGTGCGGCGCACCTGGTTGGCCATTCCTTAGGCGGGGTGATCGCGCTGCAGACCGCTTTATTAGCGCCAGCGAGAGTGAAGAGTCTCTCCCTCCTTTGCACTTCGGCGCGCGGAGCCGATGCTACTCAGCTGTCGATGCGAATGGTCTGGCTGGGATTGCGAAGCCGCATTGGAAGTCGCCGTATGCGCAGGCGAGCCTTCCTGGAAATTGTCATGCCGCGCGAGTATCTCGCAAGTCAGGATTGTGACGCGCTGGCAGAGCGGCTGGAGCCAATTTTCGGACACGATTTGGCAGACACACCTCCTATCGTGATGCGCCAGCTCGGGGCATTAAAGCGCTTTGACGCGAGGGCCAGCCTGGCTGAGTTGATAGGAATTCCAACTCTTGTTATGAGCGCCGCCGAGGATGTAATCTTTCCGCCCCGCTGCGGCAAGGCATTGGCTGACGGTATCCCCGGAGCACGTTATGTTGAATTGGACGGAGCGGCGCACGGCATGACGATTCACACGGCGGACCGAGTGAATGAGTTGATGCTTCAACACATCAGGCTAGCTGATGCTAGTTCGAAGTAGACGCCAACGCTTTTCCGCCACGAAGGTAATCCTGCGCATGAGTGGTCTGCACCATGCCGGGGTCGCCGTTCTTCCACGACTCCAGGAACTTCGTATACTCCGTCTTCGCTGTTGCTGCATCGCCCGCACCTTCGCTGCTTTTTGCCATGCCGTACAGCGCGAATCCGGAATTCGGTCTGTCGACAAGTGCAGCGGCATAGGCTTTGTGGGCTCCGGCGTAGTCGCCAGCGCGAAGCAATGCGTAGCCTTCCGCTTCGCCGACGGGACGGATGTAGATTGGAGGCTCACGATATCCCAATGCCTTCTCCTCCTGTGCTGCCTGCGCGAAGAGTGCCTTCGCCTCGGGAAGTTTCTTTTGCTCGGCAAGGAGGGACGCGCGCAGTTCCAGCGACATGATGGAGAGACTCGCGAGCAAAGGGGCAGCCTTGGCGTCTGGCATGACGGGCACAAGCACGGGCGAAGTGGGCGATTCTTTCTTTGGTTTGGCCTCGTCTTTCACCTTCTGCGACATGTGCCAGAGCTCGGCATCGAGCGCGTTGGACGAGGCTTGCGCTTCGGCGACATTTCCATTTTGCAATGCAAGCATTCCGGTCGCGAATTGCTTCAATTGTCCGGCGAGAAAGGTGAGGTTCTCAAGGCGCGAGTCGGGCTTTACGCCTTCCAGCAACTTCAATACGGTCGTCCAATCGCCTGTGCGCAGCGCCACCGGAAGCTGCGGATCGAGGCGCGTGTAACCGTCGCGGGGCACACGAATGTAAAGCGTTTGCGTCAACTGACCGCGTGCGCCCGGCAGCTTAGCGGAGAGCGTGGTGGCCTGCTGCAGCTTTCCCTCTTCCATCAGGTTGGCGATGCCGTACATGAGGTTGTGGACGTAATTCCAATCGTCGTCCACATCAACATGCTGGTCGCGCATGTACTTTTCATCCACCGCAGTCGACTCCGCGAACCATTGCTCTGCCTGCGCATAGTTGCCCACGCGGTAGTAGATGTGGCCGGGCATGTGCACCATGTGTCCTGAGGCGGGCGCAAGACTTGCAAGGAGAGCAGCGCTTGTCAAAGCCTTCTCCGGGCGGGCACTTGGCTCCATGGCGTGAATCCAATAGTGGTTCGCAGCCGAATCGCTGGGCGCGGTCTTCAGTATCTCTTCGAGGATCGCGATGGCTTCCTTGGTGCCTTTCCTGGGCTGTCCCGCGTCGTCGTAACCATCGTGCAGACTGCCGGAGAGAAACATCTTTGCCTGAATATCTTTCGGATCTTTCTTCACCAGCAGACGCCAGATTGCGATTTCTCTTTCGTTGTCGGGATCTTCCTGCGCCGACGCGGCTTTGAGAGCGTCGTTCGAGGCCACGGCGGCCTCGATGTACAACCGTTCATTCTTGCGAGCGTGATCTTTCAAGCGCACGGCACCCGTTAATGCCTGCTCACTGTATGCGGTTGGCTGACTGCTGCGAAACATGAGCGCCTGGTAGAGGCCCCAGTAGCACATAGCGCATTGCGGATCGACGCGGATGGATTGCTCAAACGCGCGAATGGATTCGTAGTCCCAGAAATCGTGCAGCAGCGTGAGTCCCTGGTCGAACCACATCTGCGCTTCCGGCGTGGCCTTGATGGTTAGGTGACTGTTGCCGATGCCGGCCATTTTAAGTGGCGGGGGTAACTTTTCCGGCGGAGGGATTTCCTTCATCTGTCCCATGTCGTGACCAGCCATGCTGCCCTGCGCAAAAGCTGATATGGGGACGATGCACAGGATGACGAACAGGACGGGCAAGAACTTGACAGCAGCTGAGCGAAGTCGGTGCTTGACAGGAAAATCATGGAAGGCAGCAACGAAGCGTAGTAGGCTTTGGGTACATCGCATCTGCTTATAAGCCCCCATGGAAGATGTCGATCTCATTGATACCACATGAGGTCGTTAGCTGCGCACGAATTCGCGCTTTGCGAAGTCATAGTGGCGAGCAGGTAGTCCAACAATCGTTTCCTCGGAACTAAGGGCCAAGCTAATCAATAAACTTCCGTTCGACAGGGCGAGGCGGTCCTCGTTGAGCAACGCGCCGGCAAACGGTAGCAAAACTGTGGGACAGAATTTCACGGAGGCAAGTGATGAAGGAAAAACAACTATCGCGGCTCGTTTTGTTGGGGTTAGTCGCGATGGGCAGTCCACTGCTCGCGCAACAAACTAAGCCTGCGCAAGGGGCAAAGCAGCCCAATATTCTTGTGATTTTTGGCGATGACGTAGGCTACTGGAATTTGAGCGCCTACAGCCATGGCGTGGTGGGCTATAAGACACCGAACATCGACCGGATTGCGCAACAAGGCGCGTTGTTCACCGATTACTACGGTCAGCAGAGTTGTACCGCAGGGCGAGCGGCATTTATCACTGGCCAGAGTCCAATTCGAACTGGACTAACGAAGGTCGGTCTACCGGGATCGCCGCTGGGTCTCCAGAAGCAAGACCCGACGATCGCCGACCTTCTGAAGCCGCTCGGATATATGACGTTTCAGAACGGCAAGAACCATCTTGGTGATCGCAACGAATTTCTGCCAACGGTACACGGCTTTGATGAGTTCTTCGGCAATCTGTATCACCTGAATGCTGAGCAGGAGCCGGAGAATGTGGATTACCCGAAGAATCCTGCATTTCTTGCGAAGTTCGGACCACGCGGCGTGCTCAAATGCAAGGCAACCGCGACGGAGAATTCCGCTGCTCCAGATCCACGATTCGGTGCGTGGGGAAAACAAACCTGCGAAGATACCGGCCCGCTCACGATCGAACGGATGAGAACTGCAGACGAAGAGTTTCTGGCGACCACGCTCGAAAACATGGATCGCTCGGTGAAAGCCGGCAAGCCATTTTTCATCTGGCACAACACCACGCGCATGCATATATGGACGCACCTTCAGCCGAAGTACGAGGCCATGATCGCCAAGTACGGCCTATATGGGGCGGGCATGCAGGAACTTGACGACAACGTCGGCGTCCTGCTGAAGAAGCTGGATGATCTTGGGATCGCGGACAACACGATCGTGATCTTTAGCAGCGACAATGGCGCCGAAGTGATGAGTTGGCCAGATGGTGGAACGACCCCGTTCCGCGGCGAAAAGAATACCAATTGGGAAGGTGGCTATCGCGTACCGTTTGTGATTCGCTGGCCGGGCGTCATCAAGCCTGCCACGGTTGTAAACGACATTACGTCACACGAAGATTGGCTTCCCACCTTGCTGGCTGCAGCGGGCGTACCAGATGTGAAGGAAAAGCTGCTGGCCGGCTACAAGGCTGGCGACTCCACCTTCAAGGTCCATTTGGACGGCTATAACCTGATGCCGTTTCTAAAGACAGAGACACCTGAGAGTCCGCGACGCGAGGTCATGTACTGGTCGGACGACGGCGACCTTGTCGGCCTCCGCTATGACAAGTGGAAGCTTGTTTTCATGGAACAGAGGCAGCATGGATTTAATGTGTGGGAAGAACCGTTGATCCCACTTCGTGTTCCTAAGCTGATCGACCTGCATGCCGATCCTCTGGAGCGCAGCCCGGAAGAAGGGATCGACTACAACCACTGGCGAATCGATCGCGTCTTTCTGCTTGTGCCGGCACAGGCGTTCGTTGGTCAATGGCTGCAATCCTTCGCACAGTTCCCTCCGCGACAAAAACCGGCAAGCTTCAATCTGGACGAGGTGTTAAACAAGTTGACGACGGAAGCGGCTAACGCCGAAGACTAAATGAACAGTAACTTCCGTGCCCGTTCTTCCCGTTCGGGCACGGAAGCATAACCTGGCAGGTCCCCTCAGCCAGGTTGGTTCTCACCAAACATGTTTCGCGGCGCGACCGCTGTGTTAAGTTTGGCAGCGGAGAAAATCGATGCACTTGCGCACCTTGAAACCGCTGGCCGCCGTTATTCTTTCCTCTCTCTTCACAGTGAGCATGTCTCACGCCGCCGATCCTCTGCAAATCAAGACCGACAAAGGAAAGGTTGAAGGCGCATATACGGTCGATCAAAAGGTGATGGCGTTTAAGGGCATTCCTTTTGCCGCACCGCCTGTAGGCGATCTTCGCTGGAAGCCTCCGCAACCCGCAGCCAAGTGGAAAGATGTTCGAGCGACCAAGGATTTCGGTTCGCACTGCATTCAGTCAGGTGGCTATCCTGACATGCTCTTTCACGATCCGGGCCCGAGCGAAGATTGCCTGACGCTCAACGTTTGGACGCCCGCAAACGCCAAGAAAGGCAGCCTGCCGGTGATGGTCTGGATTTACGGCGGCGGATTTACAACCGGCGGCACTTCAGAAAACAGGCAGGATGGCCAGTTCCTCGCACACCGCGACGTAGTCGTTGTGTCGATGAATTACCGCCTGGGAATCTTCGGTTTCTTCGTCAACCCGGATCTTGCGGCGGAGTCTCCGCACCATGCCGCAGGAAACTACGGACTGATGGATGTGACCGCGGCGATCGAATGGGTTAAGCGAAACATCGCGGAGTTCGGAGGAGACCCAAAGAACGTAACGATCTTTGGAGAATCCGCCGGCTCATTCGCAGTAAGCGCGCAGATGGCATCGCCTCTGTCGAAGGATTTAATCTCCAAGGCAATCGGTGAGAGCGGAGCCGCGTTCTACAGCGGCGGTCTTAGCTTCGAACCACTGGAAGCCCGCGAGAAATCCGACTCCGAATTTGCACAGAAGGCGTTTGGCACCAGCAAGCTGGCAGATCTTCGCAACATACCCGCCGAGGATGTGGTGCGTGCGGCAATTGCGAAGACGACTCCCCCACCGCCGCGCTTCGGTCCCGATGTCGATGGTTACTTCCTGCCGGAATCGATTCCGGACATTTTCGCAGCCGGAAAGCAGGCTCATATTCCACTGCTCGCTGGATGGAATGCCGACGAAGGCAAGCCTGCCGTAATCTTTGCTGATCCCAAGCCAACTGCCGCCAGCTTTACGACGCAGGCGCAAGCCGAGTTCGGGGCAAATTCGGCGAAGTTTCTCACCCTTTATCCCGCAACTTCAGATGAGGTGGCGCGGACTTCCATGGCGGACTTTTCGGGAGATCGTTTCATCGCGTTCTCCACCTGGAGATGGTTGGAAGCGCAGGTGCAAACGGGCAAAGCTTCCGTCTACCGGTACTTCTTTGACCTTGGCTCGCCGGGAGACAAAAACCATTCTGCGGAAATGGGGGCATTCCACTCGGATGACATTGAATACGTGTTTGGGACTATCGACTCGCGCCCAGAAGCTAAATGGCGTCCGGAGGATCGCAAGCTCTCAGATCAGATGGGCCAATACTGGACCAACTTCGCGCGCAGTGGTGATCCGAATGGCTCCGATTTACCGAAGTGGCCAACCTACAACGCGCCGGAGTGGCAGGTGATGCACCTCGATGCCAACTCGACGGCAAAGCCGGACGCTTTCCGGGACCGGTATCTGTTCCTGGATTCAGCGTGGGGCAAAGCAAATAAAAGTAAGTAGTTCAAGGTAAAAAAGCCGTCCTCTACATGGGACGGCTTTTTCCTTACGTATTTTCTACCGTCAAAAAGCGCATTTCCCACGCTGTTGTCGGCATGCCTGTCTGTTCGGCTACAGCGCGAAGAGTGACCGTTAGTTTCTGGTTAGGGAATTCGGCGGGTGTGTAACGGATAGTTTTCGCCGCGATCGGTACAGTAAACGAACGATTCGGATTCAACGGCGTCGTTGTGGCATGATCGTCTGCCACATTGAGCTTGTTCTCCAGGGTGAGGTCGTTGAAGTAGAAGGGATCATCTACGGCCGACGCCCCAAGCAGCCACGGGCCATAAAAGAATGCAGTTCTATTTTTCTCTCCGGTGGTTGTCTTCAGCGACATGGCGTAATGAACGGTGACGATATCTCCTGGGCGCCAACGTCGCTTTATCTCCGCGTATCCACTGTCGGTAGGGGAATCAACTGCCGATCCGTTCAGGCGGATGGTTAACGACTCAGCCCAGGCAGGCTTGCGAATGCGCAAAGATTCTACCGCATTGCCGGAGCGCTTGATGGTGATGCGGACAGACCCGTCGCGTGCAAGCGATGAAGACGCAACTGCGGACAATGTCGCATTGGCAACGGTGCCGTTATGAATGTGACTGTCGATGGGAATGTCGTAAGACAATGTGCCGGATTCGCCGTGGAACGCGCTGGATTGCGCGTCAGGGAAGTAGCGCAGCCCATGCAACGTGCAGCACCACCATGCGCGCGCTGCTCCATCGCCGGATATGCCGGTTTCCGTGAGTACGCGGTGACCAAAATCTCCCGTGGAGAATTGGTTGAGTGCAAGTTCGTTGAAAAGAGTACGCTCCGCCATCTCAAGGTACTTTGGATTCGACGTGGCATGCCAGAGCATGAGAGTAAGGCGGAGCCAGTCCACTTCGCCGCAGCCTTCCGTGCGATGCTTATTAGGACTCCACCCTTCCGGCACGCCGCCCGTAACTAACAAATCCTGCGACTGCGCCACATCCTGCCAGGCGGTTTCGCATTGCTGAAGCAGGCTCTTATCCGACGTCGCAGAGTACAGATCCATTACGCCGCGCAGGCTCGTGAGATAACCATGAACATGATCGCCGGGACGCCGTTCGATGACGGCCGCTATTTGTTCGGTGAGGGATTTGTATCGATCATCATGAGTGATGGCGTAGAGATTTGCGAGTCCCTCAGTCTGTTGCGTCCAGCAGATATAACTCGAGGCAAAGTGAGCCGCGCCAAACTCTTCTCGAATTTCTTTCGAGAGCATGAGAGGGGCAATGCGCAGCAAGAATTCGCCTAGCCGCTTGCAAGATGCGAGCACTTCCGGCGACTGCTTATATCGGTAGTATTCCAGCAATCCGACAAGCAGCCTGCCATTTCCCCAAAGCAATGCAAGATCATTATCTGTGGGCTTGTCGTAATGGAAATTGCTTCCGAAGTAGCCGTCCGGCTTCTGCAGGGACGATGACTTTCTGCACAAGCAGATCCAGCTTTGGAAACGGAGTGCCGTAAACACGCGCCGCCGTGGCCAAGGCTCCAATGTACCTGCCGGAAGAATCTCCGCTGTACTCCGTAAAGCGTCTTTCGGCCACCGGCTTCACATCTGCCAGCAAGAATTCCTGAGTAAATGCTGGCGCCACACCATCGAGAACACGATTGAGAGTCACCTGGTATCGATGAAGGAGTGGCTCGTCAGAGAGAGCCGGGATTGTTCGAGTTGTCGCGTTGCCGAGAGAATGAGAGCCCTGAGCAAAAGAAGGAATACACGATAGGAGAGGAAGTGCGGCAGCGCCTTTTACGAAGTTTCTGCGATCCATGATGAACCCGATGAAGCGTGTGGTGCGAGGCTTTTTACGGTGCCAAGGTTACCACATCCGAAACGCTTCAGGTTTAAGGGTTGACAAGGACTGACGACAGATGAAGTACATGAAGAGGGCGCCCAATTCTGGCGATTTAGGAAGTTGAAGTTAAGTGGACATCTCACCAGGTAATCGCTATTTCCGGCCTTCCCTCTTTTGCGCCACCACGAGCCCTCTTGGCGTAGGCAATATCACCACCGAGAGAAGACCTTCGTCCTCCAACTTAAACGCGGCATCGCGGACAATCTTGAGATGTGAGCTTGCGTCATGCATCAGGATGAGCCCGTAGGGATTGATCTGCGGTAGAAAGCGCTTCACTTCCTGTTCGCGAACGGGCATGTCACTATCACTGAAAAACAAATCGATTTTGCCTTCAACTGTCATTTCCAGGCTTGACTCGTTGCGTAAGTCGATCCATTCCGCCAAGCCCGAATTGGCGATCCTATGCTTCGCCTGGGCGAACACAATCAGATCAAACTCGCAGCTAATGACCTTGCCAAAGCCATTTCTCTTGAGCCCTTCGGCGATCCAAAGAGTACTCGCACCAAGGAATGATCCCGTTTCAACGACCAGTTCCGGCTTGATTGTGGTTACTAGGGTACGAAGAAACTCCAGCACTTCTGCCTCTGCCGTCATGGAGTCATACATGCTCCAGCGCTCGGGGTGTGGACACTCGGGTGTGGCGCGGTGGTACTCGGTGAGAAGCGCGCCCTGTGCCTTTTCCGCCTGGCGCATCACCTTGTGTTCCTGCTTGACCTTCTTTTTAAATAAGCCCATCGATCTTCTTCTCTTTTCAAATTCCGAATGTTCCGAACTTTGCGCTTGGGGTCCAAGTGCAAGTCTTTCATTCCGCCACTACGATGTATACACCCGCCGCCGGTCTCGCCAGCCAATGAGAACGATTGCAATTGTCATCAGCTGCATGGATGCGATGAACGCAACACATGCGGGCCACCCTCCCATCTTCCAGAACACGCTTGGTACAACACCGGCCGCGGTTCCTCCGATGTAGTAGCAGGAGAGATAAAGCCCTGCAGCAGATACTCTTTGACCGGCCGGTGTCGCCTCCCGCAGGTAACTGGTGGCAGATGCTTGAGAAATGAACACTCCCGTCGATACCAGCGCGAGTCCCGCCACAACAAACCCTAAAGAATGCACCAAAGTTATCGCAACGCCTGCGAGGGAGATTGCCACTGCGGCGACGATGCCCCGACGCAGTCCTACACGTGAGATGACGAATCCAGCTGCCGGAGTAACAAAAAGACCTATGAGATAGACGACAAAGAGGTAGCTTAAGTCTTCGGTCGACAGCAGAAAAGGTGGATCGGCGAGATAAAAAGTTATGTAAGTAAAAACGCCAACCAGCGAGAAAAGTACGTTGAAACCAACGGCATAAGTTGCCAGCAGCCTTGGATTTCGCAGGTGGTCCAGCATTGGAGATAACTGCGACCGGAGACTGAAATTTCCGTCAGCCGGGAGCGCGCTGCTTTCCTTAGGAAGCCAACGCTGGACCGCAGCGGCGCCGACCAGTGTGACCACGCCGAGAACAAGAAAGGAACTCTGCCAACGAAAATGTTCAGCCACAAAACCGGAAAGAATCCTGCCGATGAAGCCGCCGAGCGCTGTTCCGCTGACGTAAACACTCATAACGACGGCAACATTGCCGGAATTCCATTCTTCGGTGATGTAGACGATGGTGATGGCGAAAATGCCCGGAGCGATGAGTCCCTGCACAAAACGCCAGAAAATGAGGGCATTGAGACTATTCGCCGTTGCCGCTAACACTGTGGGTACGGCGACGGCGACAATTGAACTCACAATCACACGCTTGCGGCTCAGGCGTTCGGCAAAAATCCCGAAGAAGGGCGCAGAGATAGCGACACCCAGAGTGGAAGCCGAAACCGTGAGGCCGACAGCGCCCTTTCCCGCATGAAAAATGCGCGAGAAGAGAGGGAGGAGTGGTTGTGTGGCATAAAGATCCAGAAAGGCGCAGATGCCGCACAGAAAGACCGCCGCTACCCCCAGTGGGGAACCCAGACGAGGCCGCGCACTGCGACTCTCCGGTTGTTCTGGGCTTTCGATCTCTCCGTTCAGAGTTGCTGGCAGAATCTCGGTCACTCTTCAGGATACCGGAGGGCCACAGATGAATTGAAATTGAGTGAATTAAGGCCGCCTTCGCGGTAGGCGTCAGGCGGTATTGATATAAATAGAGACTCAGAAGATGATCCATAGCCCATCTAAAAAGTCGGCATGACCAAATTGACTGCCAACAGCGGATCTGCCGCTTTCCGGTCTCGCGACTTTCGTCTTTACCAGATGGCGCGCGTGATGGCGATTCTGGGAGCGGAAGCACAATCGGTCGCAGTAGCCTGGCAGGTGTACCAGATCACGCATCGCGCCCTCGATCTTGGCTACACAGGACTCGCTCTATTTCTGCCGGGTCTGGTCTTCATTCTTCCTGCTGGGCACACCGCGGATCGTTACGATCGCCGTGCCGTCATTCTGGTGTGTTACAGCATGCAGGCGGTCTGCACGGCGGCGCTGTTCTGGTTCGCATGGCACAGAATGCAGAACGTCTATTTCATCTACGCCGTTCTTTTTCTGATTGGGACAGGGCGCGCATTCAGTGGCCCGGCAAGTTCGGCGCTACTGCCTCATCTTGTGCCCAAAGAACATTTCGTGAATGCAGTGGCCTGGGGTGCCACTATCTTTCAAATCGCAAATATCACCGGACCCGCACTCGGCGGTCTCCTCTTTACTCTGCCGATTCACGGGAGTTTGAACGGCGCGGCCGTTGTATTTCTCTTCACATTGTTGACGCTGATCTGGTTTGTCATTCTGGTGGGCTCATTGCATGTTCGCCCCGGAAGAATGGAACATCGTGCCATCTCTGCGGAAGTTATTCTGGCAGGATTCCGCTATGTTGCTCGTTCGAAATTATTGCTCGGTTCCATCTCACTGGACTTGTTCGTTGTGCTTCTGGGTGGCGCGGTGGCGTTGATGCCCATTTTTGCGCATGACATCCTGAAGACAGGCCCGCAAGGTCTCGGAATGTTGCGTGCGGCACCTGCGGCCGGAGCACTGCTCGTCTCCGTCATTGTGATCTCTCGACCGATCCAGCGCCGGGCCGGAGCGCTGATGTTTGTTTGCGTGGGTATTTACAGCGTGGCAACCATTGTTTTCGGACTCTCCCGAAACCTGGTCCTGTCGCTGGTGACACTGATGGTGGTTGGAGCGTCGGACATGGTGAGTGTTGTCATCCGGTCATCGTTACTGCAGCTTGCCACGCCTGCCGCCATGCGCGGACGCGTGAGTGCGGTGAACTCGCTCTTTGTGGGAGCGTCCAACGAACTAGGAGAATTTGAGAGCGGATTGACCGCACATTGGTTTGGAACTGTGCCCGCTGTCGTGATTGGCGGTGTTGGCTCCTTACTAATCACAGTGCTGTGGGGAGTTCTCTTCCCAGCTTTGCGAAAAGCAGATGAGCTAACTCCTGAAGCACTGATGCCTCAAAGCCAATGATGGAGTGAGAGTGTGGCTCGGCCACACCTTCCAGCTTCAAAGCAGAATAATCAGCCTGTGTTGCGAAGGCCTGCAGAGATTCCGTTGATGGTTCCGGCCAACGCTCGATGGATTCCATCCGTTGATTCGCCGGCGCGCTTTCTCCGCAGAAGGTCGACCTGAATCAAGTGCATGGGATCGACGTAAGGATTTCGTAAACGAATGGATCGAGCGAGCACAGGATTCGTTTCAAGCAACTCTTTCTGTCCAGTGACCGCGAGTAACATTCGCAGTGTTCGGTCGAATTCCTCTTCCATTTTGGTGAATACACGATCGCGCATCTCTTCGTCGGGCGCAAGCGAGGCATAGAGTCTGGCGATCCCCATGTCCGCCTTTGCGACGGCCATCTCGACATTTCGTATCAGGTCAATGAACAGCGGAAACTCCGCTGCCATGGATCGCAAAAGTTTCATTCCGCCTTCTTTTTTGGAGAAAAGCTCCAACGAGTATCCAACGCCGAACCAAGCGGGAATCAGCAGCCGGCTTTGCGTCCATCCAAAGACCCAGGGAATCGCGCGCAGACTGGGAAAATCTATGCCGCCTTTGCGACGCGCTGGCCTCGAACCTATCTTTGCATGCTCCAATTCCGCTACTGGAGTGGCCTGCTCGAAGTAGAGCAGTACTTCAGGGTCTTCCACCACGGAGTGGCGATAGTGCTCGAAGGATGTGGCGGACAGCTCGCTGAAAGCGGCCTCCCATTCGGAAGTCAAAACTCCTGTCTGGTGACCTTCAGGATCGCGCACATTGGGTCTGGCCAGGGCATCGAGGGAAGCGGCAATCATCAGTTCAAGGTTGCGTTCCGCAAGCACCACGTCGGCATATTTCCAATTGAGCACTTCGCCTTGTTCGGTGATTCGAATTTGTCCTTCGAATGCTCCGATTGGCTGCGCATAAATGGAGCGATGTGTAGGACCACCGCCACGTCCGACTGTGCCGCCCCGACCGTGAAAGAGCCGCAGAGTCACTCCGCATTCTCTCGCCACCTCGTGAAGTGCGCGGTGCGCGCGGAAGATCTCCCAGGTGCTGGCGATCATTCCGCCATCTTTGTTTGAGTCAGAGTAACCAAGCATCACTTCCTGCGTGTTGTTCCATGTTTCCAGAAGGCGGCGATATTCTGGTGAACTCCACAAAGTTCGGCAAATTTCTGGAGCGTTGCGCAGGTCTTCAATGGATTCAAACAACGGCACCGGCATCAGGCCCGGATCTTTATCCTTCGCTTCGACGGTGACGCCACCCAGACGAGCGAGCCACACTACGGCGAGAATATCTTCGACGCTGGTTGCACCGCTGATGATGTACTGCCGCACTGCTTCCGGAGTGCAACCACGCTTTATCTCCGCGATTGCACGGAAGGTTTCGAGTACATCCGCGGTCTGCGGCGAAAGAGCAGCGGGAACTGCAGTGTTATGTCCCTCATCGCAACTCCAGGAGGATGTCTCCTTGAGCGCTGCACGATGCACGTTCGCATGTTGGCGAATATCCAGCGTGTGTAGATGGAGACCGAAGGTTCGAACAAGCAGGATAAGCGGATCGACCAATGTCTGAGCCAGCCTCAAGCCGCGATTCTGGGCGAGGCTGTCTCGAAGAATCGACAAGTCTTCGAGGAACTCCGACACAGAATGATAGGGAGGAAGCGCACTGAGTGCTGAATCTTTTAACCGCGCGATGGTGAAC
This sequence comes from uncultured Acidobacteriaceae bacterium, assembly GCA_963797255.1. Lineage (GTDB taxonomy): Bacteria > Acidobacteriota > Terriglobia > Terriglobales > Acidobacteriaceae > JANXZS01. Next base: position 597,967 of record CAWCOV010000019.1, on the reverse strand, counting down.
TGCGTAACTGGCAGCGGAACCGGGGTGTCATCCGGTTGCGAGAGCGTGCGCTCCAATCGCGAACGAACACATATCAGGTAACGACGGTAATACTCAAATTCGTAGCGTTCTCCGAATACGTGGCTCTCCGCACTTTGCAGACGAGCGACGTATTCTGCCAGGCGATCCGTCAACCGCTTGCTCACAGGCAATTGCTGCGCTGAACTCGTCAAAAGATCGATCATGAGCTGAATTTGTTGTTCGTAGTGAGTAAGCAAATGACCGCGTGCAAGTCCGATGGCGTCTCTCGTGATCTGCGGAGTGACGAAGGGATTTCCATCGCGATCCCCACCAATCCACGAACCGAACGACAGCAGAACGGGGAGCTCTGACATGTCGATGTTCAGCCCATAGACGCTGTGCAAAGCTTCCGCCACTTCCGTGTACAAGCCTGGAAGCGTGGCGAAGATGGAGATGTCGTAGAAATCCAGCCCCATTTTGATCTCGTCATAGACCGTGGGGCGCCGGCTCCGGACTTCGTCCGTCTGCCACAACGCTGTAATTTCGGCTGTGATCAAGCCCTGCAGCCGCTCCAACTCTTCGTCGGGAACCGGGATGCGATCGAGGTGCTCGAGAAACTCGCCAATCCGACGCCGTTTGAACATCACCGAGCGACGAGCCACTTCTGTTGGATGAGCCGTGAAGACAGGGATAACCACCACTCGCCGCAACCAGTCGAGCGCCTCTTCGGCAGAAATGCCAACGCGTTTCATCTCCAAAAGCGTGCCGCGCAAAGACCCTCTCTGGGCATTCGCTTCTTGAATTAATTGAAGGGAAATACGACGGCGCTTGCGGTGATTTGTCTCTGCAAGATTGATGAGTTCAAAGTAGAACGCGAACGAGCGCGTCAGGGTGTAGGCCTGTTCAACAGAAAGCGCATGAACATTTGCGAGCGCCGATTCAAGAAGATCCTCCGCCACCTCGCATTCTCCCGTGTTCTGCGCTTCGCGACGCTGGATGGCGATCTGACGGATTTCTTCTTCTTCCCTGAAGAGATCGTCTCCGGCTTGTTCGCGCAGAACTTCGCCGAGAAGCATGCCCAGAGAGCGCACATCCCGGCGCAAAGGAGCCTCTTTCATATCGCCCGTACGGGCTTCCAGTTCAGCGAGACGTTGAGACCAGTTTTCGGGCTTCCAAAGTGGCGGCATGAGATTGATTATGCATGAAGAGTGTCAAATTGCAGCGATACGGCCAGGGTTACTCAGGATTCACGGGGGTGAGATTACTGTCTTAAGCCATCTGCGCAAAAATGTGCGGAAGAGCCTTGGGCCAACTCACGCCATAGATTGCTCTTCGAGCAGCAGCGTCAGTTCTTCCCACTCCGAGGTCAGCACTTCATTTCGAGCGCGTAGATCCTCGAGTTGCCGGGTTAGCCTCTGCGTCTCCTCCATGCTGACGAAGACGCCCAGAGCGTGCTCGGTTTCTGCAATCGCTCCTTCGATGCGCGGGATCTCTTCTTCCAGCGACGCATGTCGTTCCTGCATCTGACGCAGCTTGATCGGATTCAGGCGCTTAGCTTTCTCCTTGTCGGCGACCTCAATCTCTGCGACCGCGGCCATGGCGGGTTTCGAACCATTGAGAGAGGAGGGCAGCGCGCCCGTCAGCGTCGCACCCATCTCTTTCCGATACAGATAATCTTCATAATTTCCGGGGTATACATGGACGTGCCCACCCTCGACTTCGAAGACCCTCGTTGCCAGGCGATCGATAAAGTATCGATCATGGGAGACGAAGATCACGGTGCCGGTAAAGCTGCTAACTGCTTCCAGCAGCACATCTTTTGCGCGCAGATCCAAGTGATTTGTCGGCTCATCCAGCAGCAGGAAATTCGCTGGGCTAACCAGAATCCTGGCCAAAGCATACCTGTTGCGTTCTCCGCCCGAGAGCACTCCCAGCGGCTTGAACGCGTCATCGCCGGAGAATAAAAAACATCCGAGCAGGCTGCGCAACTCCGTTTGCGACACTTTCGGAGCAGTGCGCCCAATGTCGTCCAGCATCTTCGCATCGGGATCGAGGACCTTGTATTGATCCTGTGCGAAGTATTCCGCAAGCACATTGTGTCCCAACTTTAATGTTCCGGCTGTCGGCGGTTCCATGCCTGTTAGCAGGCGGATCAGCGTCGATTTACCGGCGCCATTTGCGCCGACGAGTGCAATTCGATCGCCGCGCTCGATGGTAAAACTCACGTCCTTTAGAACATGCTTCGCATCGTAGTTCTTTACCAACCCATTTACTTCGACGACAGTACGGCCGGATAAAGGCGGCTGCGGAAAAGTGAAGTGAATCGCCTTCTCCTCCTCCGGAATCTCGATGCGTTCAATCTTCTCTAATTCCTTGATGCGGCTTTGTACCTGCTTTGCCTTGGTGGCCTGCGCTCGAAAGCGATTGATGAAAGCCTCAAGATGCTCAATCTGATCGCGCTGATTCTTATATGCGGCCTCTAGCTGGGCGCGGCGCTCCACCTTCTGAGCCAGATATTTTTCGTAATTGCCGGAGTAGGTGTGCAGGCCTTTGTTCCAAATCTCCACCACCTTGGTGACCGTGACGTCGAGGAAGTACCGATCATGGGAGATAAGGATGTAGCCGTTGGGATAGTTCCGCAGATAGTCTTCGAGCCAATTGCGCGTCTCAAGATCGAGGTGGTTGGTCGGTTCGTCCAACAGCAGCAGATTGGGCTTCTGCAGAAGGAGTTTCGCCAGCGCAATGCGCATCTGCCAGCCGCCGGAAAATTCTTCCGTGCCGCGAGGCCAGTCTTCCTTGCTGAAGCCGAGGCCAGTGAGCACGGCTCCCACCTGGGCATCGAGCGCATACCCGTCGTGAGCTCGGAAGCGTGATTCGAGCATGGAGAATCGCTCCGCGGCAGCGTGGTAGGCGGGACTGTCGTGCTCCAGATGACTAAGTGAAACGGAGAGGTCCTCAAGTTCCTGCTCAATGCCGCGTAACTCGTCAAAAACCGAAAGACATTCTTCGAAAACGGTACGCCCTGAGAGCGCAAGGCCATCTTGCGGCAGATACCCGATGGTCATACCACGGGTTCGCTGCACGCTGCCGTAGTCCAGTGAATCCAGGTCGGCAAGCACTTTCATCAACGTGGATTTGCCGGTTCCGTTCGCACCGACAAGTGCCGTCCGCTCGTCTGGCGTGATCAGCCAGTTCGCATTCTCAAAAAGGATTCGCGGGCCAAAACGTTTTCCCGCTCCGGAAAGCTGAAGCATACTTCCATGATAGCGGCTTTCGAGGATACGCAGTTCCGCTCACCGACGCGCAAATCGGAAGGAAATTTTCAAATGAAGCGTGCGGTCCTGGAACTCGTTCAATCTAATTCGTTCTTGCAGCTGTCGCCTTCAGATGTGGCTTCCTTTGTGCGACCGTGGCCTGTGTCGGAGGTTTTACTGTTCGCGCCTTTGCTAAGTGACTCGATCTAAGTAATTCCTGACGATCCTTTTCTGTCTGATCGGCGTATGCAAATGCGAAGGCGGCAATTGCAACTTCAAAAGGGCGCCCATTGCCCAGGTAGCCTTCGAGGATTTGTGGATCTCCCGAGCGCGCATGGCCTCTTGCGAGAAGTTCGCCGCAGATCTCCGCATAATCCACTAGTCCTCGACCCTTAAGGTCGTCTACTTCGATGGAAGCCTTGTGATCATTCAACTGTCGCACCACGTACTCCCGACCCGCGAGCGACGTCCAGCCAACGAGGATGTCGGACTGAAACTGCATGGCACGCTGGCCCTCGGCAACGCGACGTCCCTGGTGCAGCGTAAGGCCTGCAACATCCAAATATGGCGCATAGGCCGAAGGCAGCTCTTCCTTCACCTGCAGAAAAAGAGGGTCATTCGGGCCGTTTCCTTCGCAGTAGACGCAGTAATCCCTCGCGCCTACACTTCCTGTTCCCACCACCTTGAACGCCACGTCGAGCGGGCGGTATTGGTGCACAAAGTGACGCCGGTCTGGCAGAAGACTTTCTTCGTAGAGCTTTAAAGACGCGACGACGGCCCGCGCCTGCGACGCATTGAGCCTCGACAGCAAGGGTTTCTGTTCCTTGAATATTCGGCGGGACGGTTCGTTCACCCTGGGAGGAGTTAACTCGGTGAGCGCATCCTGGGTGTGAAGCGGAGTCGCCCGTTCAGCCTTCAGAAGCGCCTGCGAGATGGGCGACACCCTCTGCAGCCGGTGCACTTGGTAGCGCGCAAGATCGATAACCGGCATCCTCGCGAACATCCGTACACATTTGCAATATTTGCGAACGAAGGCGGAAACAGCCGCTTCACAGTCGCGCTTTCGATTGAGAGCTTCACGGCCGGCGAGTACCAGGCTCGTGGCCATCCGCTTCACATCCCACTCGAATGGGCCTCGAATGGTTTCATCGAAGTCATTGATGTCAAAAACCAACCGCCCATCCGCACCGGCGTAGGCGCCAAGGTTGCGGACGTGGGCGTCTCCGCAAAGCTGGGTTACGATTCCGGTGTGCGGGAGCATCGCAAGGTCAGCGGCCATAACCGGCACCGCTCCGCGAAAGTAACCAAAGTCCGAATCCGCCATCCGTTCATATTTGAGCGCGACAAGGGAGGGCACTCGGCCCCGCATCGAGTGTTCCATGATGGTAAGGGCGGTTCTTGGACGCCCTGCGACGTCCAGGCGGTAATGATCCTGACGGCGAAGCTGCTTTCGGCGCGATTGCCCATAAATGCGCCTCGCCTCAATCTTGTCCAAGATAGCCATGTTGCTGAAAATACACTGGGCCATTCCGCGGCGCAAACGCGCTTAGCTATTTGTCCAGCCAATTTTGGCAGCGATGGATGCAATCACTTCGTCGGGCAAGGGCGCCATTGCGCCCTGCTGTGAGGCTACCCACGATCCCCACCGGTTACCGGCATCATTCAGAACTTCGAGGGGGGCTCCACGCAGGAAGTAATGCGTCAGAGCTGCCGTGAAGGCATCACCCGCGCCCACGGTGTCTGCTACTTGTGTAGTGATCCCCTTGTGCCAATGCACTTCATCCCGCTCGGCTAGTACGCTTCCTGCCCCTCCACGCGTAATGCAAACCAGCTGAAGGGGGAATTCCTCGAGAAGTATTTCAGCAGCATTGATCAAGCCGGCCGCACCGGCATGGGCAATGTTTTTGTCGCGGTCCAGATCCAGCAGGCGCATGACAGTCGGCACTTCGTCATCATTCATCTTGAAGATTGTGGCGAGTTCGAGAGACTCTTCGACTATCTCCGAGGAGTAATAGTGCTGGCGCAGATTTACGTCGAAGATACGCACACACTTGGCACTCGTTGCCGCGAGAAAGGACTGGATAGTCTGCCGTGAAATCCCATTGCGTTGCGCCAAGGTGCCGAAACAGACGGCATCCGCTCTTGCCGCCAGTTGCTGCCATTCGGGAGTAAAGTCCAGGAAATCCCACGCTATCGCCTCGGCAAACCGATAGCTGGCCTGCCCTTCCTTCAATTCGACGGAAACCGTGCCGGTGGGGTGCTGCGAATCTACCTGAAGGTGTCCGAGGTCAATCGGAAAAGGCTTTAGTGTCGCGACCGCATCTCGTCCCTGCTCATCGCGGCCGATCCGGCTGAGCACTGCGGCGTGATTTCCGAGGCGCGCGGACATGAGGGCAAAATTTGCTGGTGCGCCACCCAGTTGCCTGCCGGCCGGCAGCATATCCCAAAGCAGCTCTCCTAGCCCCACAATAAATTGCCTTTTTGGATTTTCGTCGTTCATGGTAACCATCCGCGCTGCGGGTAGCAGTCTACTCCAACTTGAAAAGTAAAGCATAAATCGTATCTGTCACGATCCAACAGCTTTACTGTGAGATTCATCTAAGGCTGCAGGAAAGCAGGTCTCCCCGAGTTGATCCCAAGAACCGAAATCCAGGCTTCAGGTTCGAAGAGCCACACCGCCTTGTGGATTGTTGCAGGATGCATCCTTCTACTTTTCTTGGCGGGGCTCGTTGCAGCCATCCGATTCAGACATCATGTGGAGCCCATTCTGCGAGCCAAAGTGATCGAATCGCTCTCGACTCGCTTCAACAGCCGCGTGGAACTGGGTGAGTTCCATGTCGATATTCTGGACGGTCTCGCGGTTCAGGGCTCCGGCGTAAAGCTCTTCCCCCGCAATATCGAGTCGGATCAACCGCTTTTCGTCATTGGCAAATTCTCCTTTCACACAACGTGGACGAAGCTGCTGCGAAAACCCCTTCATATTGAGCGCGTGTATGTGGAAGGGCTTGAGATTAACCTGCCTCCCAAAAAGCAGCGAAAAAATCTGCCTTCGGCTGCGGGCGGCAAGGTGTCGATTTATCTGAACGAAATTGAGGTGGAGAACGCGCACCTTACTTTGGGTACGGACAAGCCGGGCAAGGTTCCGCTCGATTTCGATATTCGCCATCTGGTTCTGAATTCGGTTGGCAACGAACAATCCATGAAGTTTAGAGCTACTCTTGTTAACCCGAAGCCGATTGGCGACATTCAAACGACTGGCAATTTCGGCCCGTACAACAGCGACGAGCCCGGAAGTTCACCCATCAACGGGAAATACGATTTTACAAATGCGGACCTGAGCACAATTAAGGGAATCGGCGGTATCCTCTCTTCGAACGGTGAATATTCCGGAGAGCTGGGAGAGATCATTGTCGACGGAACGACAGACACTCCCGATTTCCGCCTGACCATCAGCGGGCATCCAGTTCCACTGCACACGGAGTTTCATGCAATTGTGGATGGCACAAATGGGGACACTTACCTCCAGCCGGTAGATGCGACTCTTCTTCACTCGCACATTGTTGCCCGGGGATATGTCGTTCGATCGAAGGATCGGAATGGCCATCACATCGTTCTCGACGCGATCGTGGACAGGTCCAGGATAGAAGATTTGCTTCACCTCGGTGTCCGGACAGACCCTCCTGTGATGACCGGTTCGGTTCAGCTGAGATCTAAAATCGAGATTCCTCCGGGAAATACGCCTGTCAGCGACAAGCTTCGGCTCAAGGGCAGCTTCGCGATCTTCGGTGCGCACTTCACTACTCCAGCGACGCAAAAGAAAATTGATTCGCTCAGCATGCGCGCTCAAGGCAAGCCGAAGGAGGCAACGGACAGTATTCCGGACAATGTGAACTCGCGAATGAAGGGTAACTTCACTCTACTCAACAGCGATTTGACGCTCAGCGATCTCGAATACACCGTTCCAGGGCTGGCCGTGAATATGAACGGGGTTTATAGCCTGGATGGGAATAAATTTGATTTTCACGGCAAGGCTCGCATGGATGCAAAGCTTTCGCATATGACGACCGGGTGGAAGAGCCTCCTGCTCAAACCTGCGGACCCCTTTTTCTCAAAGCATGGCGCGGGGACAGAGGTCTCAATCAAGGTGACTGGAACGCGATCGGAGCCGAAGTTTGGTCTCGATTTTGGCCACAAAGACGATGACAAATCCAACGATCAAAAGAAGTCACAATAGCAGGTAACCGTGATCACGCCGGTTCTCATCCGCCTGTGATATTTTTCCCATTCCGGAGTGACGCTAAAATCTCCGGCTCGAAATTAAGACGCTTAGCTGAAGAGGAAGACCCGTGGAATTGAATATCCAGAAATTCAAAACGATCGCCATCCTGCTGTTATTCGCCCTGTCGATGGGATTTCAACCAGCGTGGTCGCAGACAAGCACGACGACAAAGTCAAACTCTGCTCCAGCGATCGAGCCCTGGTGGAAACATGCGGTTTTCTACCAGGTGTATCCGCTCAGCTTCCAGGACACGAATGGCGATGGCAAGGGTGATCTGAAGGGCATTACGCAAAGGCTGGATTACCTGAAGACTCTTGGCGTTGATGCGATCTGGCTGACCCCTGTCTACCCTTCGCCGCTCGTGGATTTCGGGTACGACATCTCGAACTATGTGGCCATCGATCCCGTTTATGGCACCATGGCAGACTTCGACAAACTGATTGCGGAAGCGAAGAAGCGCGACATTCGCGTGATCATGGACTTCGTGATGAATCACACATCCGATAAGCACCCGTGGTTTATCGAATCAGCCAGTTCGCGGACGAATCCAAAGCATGACTGGTACGTCTGGCGGGACGGCAAAGGTCCGGGCCAGCCTCCCAATAACTGGCAATCGGGATTTGGTCACTCCGCATGGGAATTCGATGCAAAGAGAAGTCAGTATTACTTCCACCACTTTTATATTCAGCAGCCAGATTTGAATTGGGACAATCCTAAGGTCAAAGCCGCCATGTTTGATGCGGCTCGCTTCTGGCTGAAGCGAGGTGTCGCCGGATTCAGGCTTGACGCAGTCGACACTCTCTTTGAAGATCCGCAGCTTCGCGACGAGGAAGTGATTAAGGACAATGACGGAAAACCGAAGGTCAATGCTTTTGGCGATCCGGTGCTCGACCAGTCTCTAACTGTAAACCTGCCCAAGCTGCACGAAGTTCTGGCAGGGTTGCGTGTAGTCACGGATACTTTCCCGGGACAGCGGGTTCTCATCGGCGAAACTTATATGCCCAACGTCGCTGAACTGGCAAAGATGTATGGCGTGAAAAACGATGAGTTGCAACTACCGATGGATACCCAGATCGGCATGATTAATAAGCTCGACGTGCCAACCTTCAGGCAGAAGATTCTCGAGGCGGAAACCGGACTGAACGGAAATCTTCCGCTGCTCGTCTTTGACAATCATGACAATCCGCGCATGGACGCTCGCTATGGCGACGGAGTTCACGATGAGGATATCCAGCGCGTTCTCTCCACGATTCTTTTCACTACGCGTGGCGCAGCGCTCATGTATTACGGCGACGAAATAGGAATGAAGACTACGCCTCCTACTCGCAAGGAAGACGTGAAAGATCCGGTTGGCGTGACGGGGTGGCCGAATGCCAAGGGCCGCGATGGTGAGCGTACGCCGATGCAATGGGACGACTCAACAAACGCCGGATTCACTACTGGCAAGCCGTGGCTTCCTATCCCTGATAGCTACAAGACTGTGAATGTTAAGGCTGAAGTAATGAACTTCAATTCTTTGCTGAACTGGTACAAGCAGTTGATTGAACTGCGACGCGCGCAGCCTTCTTTGCGCGATGGCAATAACGTGATGCTGAACACAACGGACAACAATGTTCTCTCGTGGCTGCGTCAGGCATCCGGGAAACCGGCTGTCGTTGTGAGTTGCAACTTTACGGCACAACCGCAGAAGGTCTCCATCGACCTGACAGGCGTAGGGTTGGGCGGAAAGTCGGCCACGACTCTGATGAAGACTCCAGGCTCGAGCGATCCTGCTTCGTTGAAAGATATCAACCTGCCCCCCTTCGGCGTGTACATCGGAGAAGTGCAGTAGCTGTTCTTTGAGCCAATTCCATAGTTGCGGCGACAATTTTCGCGTGGCCGCGCACTCTCTGCTCCGGAAGAACGCCTCACACTGGCGACTGGCGCGGGCGAGCCCGTTTACCCCACGGAATGAATCAGGGAAATACGTTGCGCGCGTCGAGCTGGTCGTGCAAGCAGCTTAGACGCAAAGTCTACGATAGCGCAGAGCGGCGAAAGTCGCCGATCATTTGCTCGTCTTTGTAATCTCCGGCCCAAAGAATTCTTCCTCAGTCCATCCCGAGAGCACTTCTTCTTCAGCTGTTTTTTCCGCTTGAGCCGCTTCGGGCTCGAGATGATTTCGCGTTAAGCCATCCTTCAGAATTTCGAACGCTTCTTCTGGACTGTCGACCATTTGAAACAGGTCGCGATCTTTTGGCGAAATCGCGCCTTTGTCGACCAAAAGGTCAAGATTCACTACTTGTTTCCAATACGACGAGCCGTAAATCACAACCGTCATCTTCTTAGCCAGCTTCCTCGTCTGTGCCAGCGTCAGTAGTTCGAACATCTCGTCGATCGTGCCAAATCCTCCCGGAAAAACGACGAGTGCCTTGCTCATGTAAGCAAACCAGTACTTCCTCATAAAGAAGTAATGAAATTCGAAATTGAGGGCCGGAGTTATGTAACGATTCGGCATCTGTTCAAAAGGCAAGCGAATATTCAGGCCAATCGTTTTCCCGCCAGCCTCGAACGCGCCTCGGTTTGCGGCCTCCATAATTCCTGGTCCGCCTCCGGAAGTTACTACAAAGCGGCTTCGCCTGTAATTTAGCGACATGGACCACTTCGTTAACAGGAATGCGAGCCGGCGCGCGTCCTCGTAATATTGCGCCATCTCAACCGCGGCTTCTGCGCGGCGCAATCGCAATTCCGGTACGTCGCCCTGCTCCAGGTCGGGTAGTGTTGCAGGTTGTTCATGGCACGGAGCAGGTTGAGTCGAGCCAGTATTTTCGAGAAGTTCAAGCAAGCGATGTGCTTCGTCGAGCGCGTTGAAACGCGCTGATCCAAAGAAGACTACTGTGTCCTGAATGCGCTCTCGCCGAAAGCGGGCCAGCGGCTCGGAGTATTCCGCGAGGATGCGAATCAGGCGTCCGTCCGCACCGTTCAGGAAATTGGGATTTTCATACGCGAGAGGTGCAATACCAAGGGGAGGAGGATCGGGAGGGTTGTTTGTCATGGTGAAACTCGAATCAGCCTACGATTCACGATAGTGAATCGCGTCAGAGAGAGCAATCCACAGATTCAAAAGACCTATACCGGATATGATGCCGCGAACCACTCCAAGCATTGCTATATGTGCCAATTGCGGGGAATGATTTAAGAGGCGGTTGTCCTGCCAAAGGTGTGTCCATGGAAGCAACAGCACCAGCACGCCAACGTACAAGCGAATTACAACGCGAAGAAAAAGCTCCAGGCGGTGAATCCACAGCGTGCGTCCAGCGTGTGGGTCAGGACTGCCGTTTCGCTCAGGGTCAGCCGAGCCGTTGGGGACATTCGGGGAAAGCAGGTTCGGCGGTTGAGACATTTTCTTTGGTTACACACGCGGCCGCAATCTTCTGCGGCCTCGAATAAGTCAAAACTATCACAGCGATGAATCAATTCTCGCGAGTTCAAACAGGAACTGTCGGGACTATTCTGTCGCGTTCACATATCGCTTCGGACGGCGGTTTGCCTGCAGAATCTTCTTCCGCAGTCGGAGATTTTTAGGTGTGACTTCTACCTGTTCGTCTTCGGCAATAAACTCCACCGCTTGCTCCAGATTCAGCGACTTGAAGGGCACCAGGCGGATCGCCTCGTCCGCACTGGACGCACGCATATTCGTCAGCTTCTTCTCTCGAACCACGTTCACATCGAGGTCGTTATCGCGGGAGTGTTCTCCTACAATCATCCCCTCATATACATCGACGCCTGGGCCAAGGAACAGTGTGCCGCGCTCCTGGAGGCCATTCAGAGAATAAGTCGTGGTGAGTCCATTCCGGTCTGAGATCAGTGCGCCGGTTGGACGCTGCGGAATCTCGCCCTGATGCGGAATGTAACCGTCAAAGATCGTATTCATCACGATCGTTCCACGAGTCTCGGTCAGCATCTCGTTGCGCAGTCCAATCAAGCCACGGCTGGGTACTCGGAACTCCAAACGCACTCGGCCATAGCCATGGTTGTGCATCTTTAACATTTCGCCCTTGCGCGGACCCAGCTTCTCAATCACCACACCGACGAAGTTTTCTGGTACATCGATCGTCAGGCGCTCAACCGGCTCCATCGTCTTGCCGTCAACTTCGCGAGTTACGATTTCGGGCCGTCCCACCATCAACTCAAAACTCTCGCGGCGCATCATTTCAATCAGAATGGCAAGTTGCAATTCGCCTCGGCCGAGAACCTTAAAGCTGTCCGGGCTGCCTGTCTCTTCCACGCGGATGGAAACATTGGTCAGCAACTCTTTCTCAAGACGCTCGCGCAGGTTTCGCGACGTTACGTACTGCCCTTCGCGACCAGCGAATGGCGAATTATTCACCGAAAACTGCATCGCAATTGTCGGTTCGTCGATGACGATCAGTGGCAGCGGAGCAGGATTTTCGACACCCGTAATCGTCTCGCCGATTGTGATGCCTTCGACGCCGGCTACTGCAACGATGTCGCCCGGTCTCTGTTTCTGTAATGTCAACCCGCTTCAATCCCATGTAGGAAAAGAGCTTGGTGATTTTTGCTTTCTGCAGGGAGTGATCGCGCTTGGAGATGTAGACTTCGTCGCCCGTCTTCAGCGTGCCGTTGAAAACGCGGCAGACGGCCAGGCGGCCAAGATAGTCGGAATAATCCAGATTGGTGACGAGGATTTGAAGAGCCCCGGTTGGATCGCCAGTAGCCTGCGGAATGGTCGAGATGATGGTATTGAACAATACTTGAAGATCTGTCCCTGGCTCGGTCATGGAAAGACTAGCCGTACCTGCCTTGGCATTCGTGTAAAGAACCGGAAAATCCAGTTGATCTTCGCCCGCATCGAGATCGATGAACAGGTCATAGACCTCGTTCAAAACTTCCTGGGCACGTGCATCCGGGCGATCAATCTTGTTGATTACAAGGATCGGCTGCAGTTTGGCCTCAAGCGCTTTTGACAGCACATAGCGAGTCTGCGGGAGAGGTCCTTCCGAGGCATCCACCAGCAGCATTACGCCATCGACCATCTTCAACGCGCGCTCGACTTCACCGCCGAAATCGGCGTGGCCTGGCGTGTCTACAATGTTGATTTTAGAGTCTTTGAAGTGAATTGCCGTATTCTTGGCAAGAATGGTAATTCCCCGCTCGCGCTCCAGGTCGTTCGAATCCATCACTCTTTCGGCGACGGCCTCATTGGCACGAAATGTGCCGGCTTGCCGAAGCATAGCGTCCACCAGTGTTGTCTTACCGTGGTCGACGTGGGCGATGATGGCGATATTACGAATAGTCGTGCTCACAGGCGCGGTTTTCCTCTTCTACTTACATTTTTTTGCGGATCTGGTTGGCTGACTGGCTGGAACGGCAGGCAGGACCACGCAGCAATCCCCGGACGACGCAGCCGATATGCTCAGCCCCGGTTTGCTCCCAACCCCTAGTCTATCAGTTCGCCGCCAAAATAAGCCCAAAAGGGCATTTTGAAGCAGGTGTCGGCTAACAATCCGGCATGTCTGGGGCAATCTATTTCTCGATAATGTAGCGCTCAGCCGTTATGGTGAACTGCCTCATGACCGGAATGGGACATCATCGAGAGCATTTTCGGGCCTCCCGTTCGGAGAAACCGCCATACCAATAGCGAGGCCAGGACCAGGAAAACAATGTTGAGCCATGTGGTGTAATTCCACGAAATTGCCTCGTGCATAATGCGCACATTTCTTTGTTGCGGGATTAGATGAAGCGCCGCGAAGAGGAATTCCACTAAGAGGGACGCCCCTGCCATAGCGGCATAAAAGGTGATGAAGAGAAACGCACTCACTTTGAGGCCATAGTACTTACGGTAGATGTCGAGGATGGGCAGAACGATCAGATCGGCAAACAGGAAGGAAACAACGCCGCCAAAACTGATGCCGCCATTCCAGAGGACTGCGGCAAGCGGAACATTTCCTACCGAGCAGACAAATGAGATCACTGCAACGACAGGCCCGATGAGCGGACCCCAGAGCTTCGCCAGGAGGGGGTGTCCTTGAAAGAAGAGGGTCTGCCAAAAGTGCTGTGGCACCCAGGCAGAGAGAGCCCCAGCAATGATCAGTCCTGCCGCGATATCTATCCAAAGTGAAACCCAGTCCATCACGAAGAAATGGCTGATTGCAGTGCGTCCTTCGCTGGAAGTAGCGCGTTGCCATAGCGACCCGCTGTGAACGCTCATATCCATGGCAGCATGGCCCTCCATCCGGCCCTGCACGCCCTTCTCGGCCTGGCGACGGGCAGCTTCGACAAGCTGCGGGCGAAGGAACATTCGGAACAGAGCTACAAGGATGATGATCATGATCGGGCCGCCGAAATATTCAGCCAAAGTGAATTGCCAGCCCATGAGGACCGCGAGCAGAATGCCCAACTCCATCACCAGGTTGGTGGAAGCAAATTGAAAGGCGATCGCCGCGGTAAAATTCGCACCTTTGTTAAACATGGATCGCGCAAGGGCGACTGCCGCGTATGAACACGAAGAACTGGCAGCGCCCAGACCGCAAGCCTTCAAGAGCGTTCTCGGCGCGTCGTCCGGCAGCAGACGCGACATCTCCTCTTTTGACACTACTGCCTGAACTACAGCCGAGAGAAAGAACCCCAAGATGAGAGCCCAAAGGATCTCCCAGGCCATCGTCGCGGCCATAATCAGAGCATGGCCAATTGCAACGAGCATCTGCATCTCCACGCAGGTTAAGTTCCTGCTGCAGAATTTGATGCGGGGGGAAACAATCGGGAGCCCAGCGAAGGTTTAGCGAAATGGGTAGGAGATATGTGTCTCGAAGACACCGTTTCAATGCAAGGTATGATTCGGAATCTATTCGTGAGGGGGATTCGATAAAGAATGCGCCGCCACCATGGAGGTTGCGACGCATCCTGAAAGCCTAGACCAATTCGTAACCAGCGAAAAAGTATCCGATTTCGAATGTCGCGGTCTCCTCGGCATCCGAACCGTGAATTGCGTTCTCTTCGATCGAACCGGCGAAATTCTTGCGAATCGTGCCTTCTTCGGCATTCGCGGGATTGGTGGCGCCCATCAACTTACGCAAATCCGCGATGGCATTTTCCTTCTCAAGCACAAGCGGGAAAATCGGGCCAGAGGACATGAAGGAGGTCAACGAATCAAAAAATGGCCGCTGCGCGTGTACGTGATAAAAACCTTCAGCCTGCTGCTTGGAAATGGACAGTTTCTTTACCGCAATGATCTTGAATCCCGCTTTTTCGATTTCGGCGAGAATTGCGCCCGCGTATCCTTTGCGGACGGCATCCGGTTTAATAATGCTGAACGTGCGTTGTGACACTCCGATTCTCCTGAAAAAGATTGGAACACCTTAGTCTACCTGTTACGTATCCTTACCAGCCACATGCCGCTCGAGCGGCAATTTCTAGAGGCGCGCGATCTCGCCGTCGGAGACCTGATGTTCAAGAGTAATTTCGCTCCCCATGTGTGCGTTACGCGCAAGTTTGCGTGTCTCGCAGCATTTTTTGCTTTCTTTCTGGCCGCGCCTCTACTTGCCCAATCGCCCGCTGACGGGCCTTCTCGCGACACGCTCAAGGTTTTTGACACGTCACTCATCGATACAACCGTCAACCCCTGCGAGAATTTTTACAAATTTTCCTGTAACGGCTGGTTAAAGAAACATCCATTGCCCAAAGATGAGACCTCCTACGCTCGCTATACGGAACTTGCGAATGACAATCGCGAAAAGCTCCGCATGATTCTCGAATCAACTTCCGCCAAGACCTCCGGCCGGTCCGCTAACGAGCAGAAGATTGGTGATGAATATGCAAGCTGCATGGATTCTGCCACCATCAACGCAAAAGGTCTCAAGCCATTTCAGTCACAGTTAGACCTCATCGCCGCAGCGAAGAGCAAACAAGACCTCGCGCCCCTCATCGCGAATCTTCATCTCAATGGCGTGAATGTCTTCTTCCGTACGCGATCTGATCAGGATTTCGCGAACTCTACGCGCGTCATCGCATTCTTTGCAGCTGGTGGTCTGGGGCTGCCCGAGCGAGATTTTTATACCCGCACCGATCCCAAGAGCGTGGAGCAACGAAACCAGTACGTGGAGCACGTCACCAATACGTTCAAGCTGATGGGCGAGTCTCCAACAAAAGCAGCGAGCGATGCGCAAACTGTTCTCGCGATTGAAACCCGCCTCGCCAAGGCTTCGCTCACCGTCACGGAACGGCGCAATCCGCAAAATATTAATCACCCCATGAAGTTGGAGGCGTTGGAATCTACTGTACCCAACTTTGACTTCAATACGTACCTGGCCACAATGAAGCTCCCTTCGAACGACGCGGCGACAGTTGGAATTAACGTGACCGAGCCCAAATTCTTCACCGAGCTGAACGCGATTCTCAGCGAAACCAGTCTCGCTGATATTCAGACATATCTCCGTTGGCATTACATACACTCGATTGCCGGCACCAGCCTTCCGCAAGCGCTGGATGATGAAAAGTTCAATTTCTACGCGCATATTTTAGGAGGGCAGGAAGAGCAGCAAGCTCGGTGGAAGCGCTGCACGGAACGCGTAGATGGCGAACTTGGCGAAGCTCTTGGACAGGTATATGTCAGCAGATACTTCCCTTCTTCTGAAAAGGAACGTGCTCTCAAAATGACGCTGGCAATCGAGGCCGCGATGGGCCGCGACATCGATAGTCTCGACTGGATGAGCCCCGAGACAAAGGTAAAGGCAAAAGAAAAACTCCACAGCGTGGCTAACAAGATTGGTTATCCAGACAAGTGGCGCGACTACTCGAAACTGGACATCGTCCGCGGAGACGCCTTAGGGAACGAGATGCGCTCTGACAAATTCGAGAAGGATCGCAACCTGGCAAAAATTGGAAAGCCAATCGACCGCGGCGAGTGGGACATGACACCTCCGACCGTGAATGCTTATTACAATCCGCAAATGAACGACGTGAATTTCCCCGCCGGTTATCTACAGCCACCTTTCTTTAGCGCAACCGAAGATGATGCGGCAAACTACGGGGACATGGGCTCAACCATTGGGCATGAGTTGACTCATGGCTTCGACGACGAAGGGCGGCAATTCGATGCCAAAGGGAATCTCGCGGATTGGTGGACAGGAGAAGACAACAAGAAATTCGATCAAAAAGCTGACTGCATGGTGAAACAGTTTGATGCCTACGTGCCGGTGGAGAATGTCCATATCAATGGCAAGCTGACGTTGGGAGAAAATCTCGCGGACCTTGGTGGCCTATGGATCGCTTACCTGGCATGGATGCAGGATGCGGAGAAGGCTCACGTTGACATGACTTCGAAAGAAGAAGGCTATACTCCGGCCCAACGTTTCATGGTTGCCTACGCCCAGCAATGGTGTACACAAGAACGGCCTGAGTCTCTACGGACGCGCCTGCGGACGGACCCCCATGCGCCGGATGAATATCGAACTAACGGAATACTCGCTGACCTGCCCGAGTTTGCTAAGGCATTCGGATGCAAGCAGGGTCAGCCAATGGTGGCCGATCCGATCTGCCGCGTTTGGTAGCTCAAGCCGCTGCAAAATCCCGGCAAAGAAGAAGGCGTAGCCCGCGAGCTACGCCTTTCTTATTCTTCAAGACTTTACTTTCCAATTACCTTCGCCAGAGTCTCACCAATCAATGCCGGTGATGCGACCACGTGAATTCCTGCAGCTTCCATCGCCTTCATCTTGTCGGCTGCAGTGCCTTGGCCCCCGGAGATGATTGCTCCTGCATGTCCCATGCGGCGTCCCGGAGGTGCCGTCTGCCCCGCGATAAATCCCACCACCGGCTTCTTTACGTGAGCCTTGATGTATTCTGCTGCCGCCTCTTCTGCCGTGCCGCCGATCTCGCCGATCATGATGATCGCTTCGGTGTCGGGATCTTCATTCAACAGCTTCAAAGCGTCAGTGTGATTGGTGCCGATAATCGGATCGCCACCAATTCCAATCGCCGTCGATTGTCCAATGCCGCGCGTAGTGAGTTGATACACGGCTTCGTAGGTCAGCGTGCCCGACCGGGAAACGATTCCAACGCTGCCCTGCTTGTGAATGCGACCCGGCATGATGCCAATCTTCGCTTTTCCCGGAGAGATTACGCCCGGGCAATTAGGGCCGATGAGGCGGGACTTTGAATCCCGGATCTTCGCCCATACCCGCACCATATCAATCGACGGAATGCCTTCGGTAATACAAACGATCAGTGGCAATCCCGCGTCTTCCGCTTCGAGGATCGCGTCCGCAGCAAACGGCGGCGGCACAAAGATGACGGTTGCATTTGCGCCTGTTTGTGCGACTGCCTGCGCCACCGTGTCAAAAACCGGCCAGCCCTCGTGGGTTGTTCCGCCTTTTCCCGGGGTCACACCGCCCACAACCTTTGTCCCATATTCGGCGCAGCCTTTGGCGTGGAAAGTTCCCTCTTTGCCGGTGATTCCCTGAACAATCAACCGAGTATTTTCATTTACCAGAACAGACATTATTTGCCTCCCTTCGCCGCGTTCACGGCCAGCGCAGCCGCGTCCTGCATTGTTTCGCCGACGAGGAAGTTCAATCCCGAGGCCTTGAGAATCTCCCGGCCCTGTTCCACATTTGTGCCTTCAAGGCGCAACACGATCGGCACTGAGACCTTCAGCTTGTTTGCTGCAGCGACAACTCCCTGCGCCAGCGTATCCACACGAAGAATGCCACCGAATATGTTGATGAAGATCGCCTTTACGTTTTTGTCAGAGAGCAGAATCTCGAATGCATGTTCGATTTGTTCCTGATTCGCACCGCCGCCAACATCAAGAAAATTTGCAGGACTTCCGCCCGCATACTGGATGATGTCCATCGTCGCCATAGCGAGTCCGGCGCCGTTGACCATGCATGCAATGTTGCCGTCCAGCTTGATGTAGTTCAGCGAATACTTCGACGCCTCGACTTCGAGAGGATCTTCCTCCGCAACGTCCCGCAATTCCTTCAGATCTTTGTGGCGGAACATCGCGTTGTCGTCGAAGTTGATTTTGCAATCAAGCGCAAACAGCTTGTCGTCCTTGGTCGTAATGAATGGATTGATCTCGAGCAGCGATGCATCCGTCTCCACAAATGCCCTGTAGAGACCCTGCATAAATTGAACGGCCTGGTTGATCTGTGTAGGCTTCAGCCCCAGAGCGAACGCCAGCTTACGTGCCTGGTACGGTTGGAAACCGACGGTGGGATCGATGTACTCCTTAACGATCGCGTCAGGGTCCTTGGCTGCAACTTCTTCAATCTCCATGCCGCCCGCCTTGGACGCCATGAAGACCAGCTTCGCTGTTACTCGATCGAGCACGATGCCGAGGTAGAGCTCGCGGTCGATCGCAGCCGTTTCTTCCACCAGGAGCCGTTGCACCTTCTGACCCTCAGGGCCGGTCTGGTGAGTGATCAGTTGCATGCCAAGAATCTGTTTCGAATAGCCTTCGGCTTCAGCGAATGTTTTTGCGACTTTGACCCCGCCACCTTTGCCTCTGCCGCCGGCGTGGATCTGAGCCTTGACTACCACGCCCGAGGCACCGTTTGAGAACAGCCTCTTGGCCACGTCCAACGCCTGTTCCAGCGTGTTGGCAACCTCACCCCGCGGTACGGCAACGCCATACTTCGCCAGGATGTCCTTCGCCTGATACTCGTGAATTTTCATAACGTACTCGCGAATTCCCCTCGATGCGTACCCTCAGGTGCGCATTTTCCTATCGCTGATAATGTGAACCAAAATTGCGGCTTTCAACGTCCACAGGCCTACTGGCACAACTTTCGATACTATCGGAGAGGCCAACACTCAGCAAACGCGGGCCGTCCCGAGCCAACCAGTAGCGGCATCATCAGTCTTCACCTCGACGGGACGGGGAATGAAACGAGAAAGTGACGGCGTGAACCGTCGATTTATCGACGAAGAGCAGGTACGGGCAGTTCTCTCCTACCAGGAACTTATTCCGTTGATGCGTCGTGCGCTTATGGATTACTCCGCGGGGAGCGTGCAACAGCCATTGCGAGCTGTTCTGCCAATAACTAAGCACGATGGATGGTTTGCATTGATGCCGGCAGCATATGGCGACGTTATGGGCGCCAAAATGGTCACCTTCTACCCGGGGAACGCTGCGTTCGGCGAGCATACACATCAAGCAGTCATTCAATTATTCCGCGCAGACAATGGCCAGCCGCTCGCTGTGTTGGACGGCCGGCTGATTACCGAAATGAGGACGGCGGCGGTGAGTGCCGTCGCTGTCGACGTCCTCGCGCGTCCCGGAAAAATTGTCCTCGCGATTCTGGGCAGTGGAGTCCAGGCCCGCTCCCACTTCAAGGCGCTTTCGCTCGTGCGCACACTGAGCGACGTTCGCGTTTGGAGCCGCTCGCAGGATCATGCGGAAAAGCTTGCCGCCGAGATAGGCGCGCGGAGCGTACCCACGGTGGAGGAGGCTGTCGCCGGCGCCGATGTCGTGCTGACACTAACAAGTTCTCCGGTGCCTATCCTTTTCGGGAAGTGGTTGAAGCAGAACTCACTGGTGTGCGCCGTTGGGGCAGTCACCCCCGAACGTCGCGAACTTGATGACGAATGTATGCGAGGGCCGGTGATCGTGGAATGCCGGGAGGCCGGATCGAAGGAACCGGGGGACATCCTTCTCGCGAAAGCGCAAATAACCGCTGAAATCGGCGAGCTTCTCAACGGCGCGCAGATGCCAGTTTCCGATCGCCCAATCATTTTCAAATCGGTTGGCATTGCGATCGAGGACATCGCCTCGGCCAAGCTTGTCTATGACAGGATCAGAAACCGCGCCGACGGGTAGGACAATTTCTTCCGGCCAGTTGCGATGCATGTATCTCTGAAAGACTTTTCCTTCCACCTCAAAATCATCCTTTCGATGGAGCCCCTCACCACTTTGCCTTGCTACACTCGCGCGCATGGCGATTCCCACTGAATCCATCGGCAGTATCCCGCGTCCTCCGCAACTTCTGGCAGCAATTGCATCCTTCCAGGCAGGCGACATCTCCCGCGAGGTGCTCAACACAGCCTATTTGGACGCACTGCGAGACACCATCAACCGGCTTGAGCAGACGGGTTCTACCGTGCTCACCGACGGCGAGCAGACAAAGTCCAGTTTCGCTACCTATCCGCTCACGGGGCTCACCAATCTCGCGCCCGACGGCGTCGTCATCCCCTTTGCCGATGGACACCAGCGTCAGCTGCCCCGCCTTACTGCCGGGCCATTCCGTTACGGTGTTCACGCCGACACCTACCTCAAAGCCGCCCGTGTCTTCACCAAGTTGCCCCTCAAGCAAGCTGTCATTTCCGCATCGGCATTGAGTTTGCTTTATCCCCAGAACGGCATTCCGGCCTATTCCCGCGAAGCTTTCCTCTTGGACCTGATTAACGAAGCTGAGGCCGATATACGAGGAGCCCTCGATGCCGGAGCGGCCACCGTCCAAATTGACTTCACCGAAGGCCGGCTCTCCCTCAAACTCGATCCCTCCGGCGGATTGCTTCGCAGCTTCGTCGAACTCAACAACCAGGTGCTGGCGCGTTTTTCTCCTGAAGACCGCAAGAAGATCGGCGTGCATGTCTGCCCGGGTGGAGATCGCGATTCCACCCACAGCGCCGATGTGGACTATGCGGGGCTTTTGCCCGACCTGTTTCAGATGAACGTCGGGCGCTTTTATCTTCAGATGGCGAGTGAGCCGGATCGGAAGCGCGTTCTGCGCTTGATCAGCCAACTTGCAGCGCCCGAACACCTCATTTTCATTGGAGTCATTGATCCCATCAATCCAGTTGTCGAGACGGCGGAGCAGGTTCGCGATCGGGTCCTTGAAGCGGCATCCATTCTCCCCGTTCAACAATTGGGCACCACCGACGACTGCGGTTTTGCGCCCTTCGCCGATGACACTTCCACCGCCCGCGATATAGCCTTCCAAAAGATTCAGGCGCGGGTGCAAGGAACAGTACTCGCCATTCACGAGCTAGGTCGCTAACCAGCATTCGGACTGTGCGCCTTGCGGGGAGGATTTCGGGATGACAAGTCAGCCGGGAATTTCTATCGCCAACATTGGCCAGATCGCCATCAACGTTCACGACACGACGCGCGCAGTGGAATTTTATCGAGATGTGCTGGAACTCAAGCTTCTCTTCACGGCGGGAAATCTGGCGTTCTTCGATTGCGGTGGAGTGCGGCTGATGTTGTCCACGCCGGAACGGCCGGAGTTCGATCATCCTTCCTCGATTCTCTATTTCCGGGTTGCCGACATTCAAGCCGCTTTCGCGCGCCTGGTTGAGCGAAAAGTGAAGACGGAAAACGAGCCACATGTCATAGCGCGCATGCCAGACCACGATCTATGGCTGGCCGAGTTCCACGATTCCGAGGGCAACATCATGGCCCTGATGTCGGAAGTACCGCGCTGATCAGCTGAGTGGCAAGGAACTCGAGAGTTCGCCGTAGCTCAAAGAGTCACGTATCTGGCAACCTTTTCCCTGAGAATTCCGATGAGCTCGGGGTCCATATACTTGTACCTTTCCGGAATTCCGAGAATCACAATTTGCCTTGTACGAAGCAGCTTGCCGAATCGCTCGTTCAGTCGGCGGCTGTGCGCCATCTCCATTACGTACGAACACAATGTCGGCCCACTCAATCAGTTCTGCCGAGACTGGATTTTCCGCGTCCACAGGCGTTCCCGCCGACATCACCTCTATATCCGGGAGCCCCAAAAAGGCGATTTCAGCAGTCGGACTACGACGGCGATTTCTGCTGCAGACGAAGAGTAACTTCATTTTGCCGGGGCTCACACCTGAAGAATAAACTCTCTGGCCTGCATCCGCTGCCTCCGATACGATGTTTGAGCGAACATGCCAAA
This sequence comes from uncultured Acidobacteriaceae bacterium, assembly GCA_963797255.1. Classification (GTDB taxonomy): domain Bacteria; phylum Acidobacteriota; class Terriglobia; order Terriglobales; family Acidobacteriaceae; genus JANXZS01. Next base: position 575,564 of record CAWCOV010000019.1, on the reverse strand, counting down.
GCTAAGAGAGACGCTGAAACATCTCACGGAAGACGCCGCCACGCTCACGCGTGAAGAGGCCCGTGCCACGCTTCATGAAACGCTATCCGGTGAAGCGTCAGACGTTGAGATCGCCTCTTTGCTTACCCATCTCGCTACCCGTGGCGAAACAATCGAAGAGCTTACTGGATTTGCCGAGGCCATGCGCGCCCTGAGCATGCCCATTCCTCTCACCGACGAGGAGCGAGCCTCGCTCGTCGATACCTGCGGAACCGGCGGCGGAGATCGCAGCACTTTCAATGTCTCCACGGGTGCCGCCATTGTGGCCGCTGCGGCTGGAGCCCGCGTGGCCAAGCATGGCAACCGCAGTATCACTTCGCAGTGCGGGTCCGCCGATGTGCTGGAGACTCTCGGCGTCGCCGTCGCGTTATCGCCGCAGGAGTCCGTCGACTGCCTCCGTGCTACGGGATTCATGTTTCTCTACGCCCCCGCCCTGCATCCCGCTATGAAGCGAGTGCAGCCCGTCCGCAAAGCGCTCGGCTTCCGCACAATCTTTAATCTCGCCGGGCCACTTACCAATCCCGCATACGCTCCGGCGCAGGTGATGGGTGTCGCCGTCCAACGCCAACTATCACTGGCTGCGGAAAGTATGGCCCGCCTTGGAGTTCGCCGTGCCTTCGTAGTGCGCGGCTCGGACGGCCTCGACGAACTCACGATCACAGGCGAGAGCACGCTTGCGGAAGTGCGCGACCGCGCAGTCGGCCTATACCGCACCAAGCCTCAGGATGCGGGTCTGGAGATTGGCGAATATGCCGAACTGATGGGTGGCGATGCGGCTGCGAACGCTGCCGTTCTGGAAAGAATCTTTCAGGGAGAAAAGGGTCCTCGTCGCGATATAGTTTTGCTCAATGCCGCCGCGGCTCTTGTAGTCGCGGAACTCTCCGAAGACCTGGCTGGGGGAGTTTCCCTCGCAGCCCAGGCAATCGATTCCGGCGCCGCGATGCGCACGCTCCAGTCGTTGCGTCAGTTCTCCCGCTCTGTGATGACAGCTGCTCCTTAGAACCGCGTCCTTCCAGAGATTGTTCGCGGGTGAGGTTTATCATCAACCGTATGGCGCTTGATTCAGAAACCGATACTGCGGTGAATCCAAACATCCCGGGTATTCTCGCCGAACTTATCCAGCTGGAACGCGACTTCCATCAGCCATCACCCGGCACTTCACTCACCTCTCTGGAAGAATCGACGGTTGAAGATTTCTGGGAGGTCGGAGCGTCGGGACGCTGCTACAACCGATCGTTCGTGATGGGCGAGCTTGAACGCCGCCTGAAGAACCCGAACCCGAATGTGTGGACATACAGCGACGCGCATTGCCGCCAGCTTGGCCCAGACGTCTTCCTGCTGAGCTATTCGCTGGTTCAGGACAATGGCCGACTCACCCGCCGCTCGACGATCTGGCAGCGTTTTTCCGACGGCTGGAAGATGGTCTTTCATCAAGGCACTGTCGTGCAGGATTAAGATATTCCGCAACCTTGACCGCCAGAAATCGTCTGTACTAACAGGAGAAAAACATGCCCACGCGTTTGAAAGTCCTGGCCGTGTCCGCATTCGTGGTTTTGTCGGCCGCCAGCGTCGCCGCACAGCAGATCCAAGTGAACAAGGACAACCGCACCATCGCCGTGTCCACTGTGGACACCGCTACCACTGAGGCGGATACAGCCACTGTGCATATTGGATTCCAGAGCTACGCCGCTGACCAGCAATCCGCCTACGCCAATGGCTCCAAGACTTCGAACGCCATCGCCAAGGCTTTGGAGACGGCGGGCGTTAAAAAAGATGCGATTCAAAGCGAATCGCAAAGCATTAACCGTGTGCAGCCATTCGAATTGCAGAACCTTCCTCCTGACCAGAAAGCGCAGCGGCAATTTGTCGTGCAACAAAGCTGGAACGTGAAGACCTCCGCCGCGGCTGCTGCGGGCGTGCTCGATGCGGCGGTGAAAGCCGGAGCTAATCAAAGTGGCCAGATTGAATGGTCTGTCGCCGATGCGGATGCTCTCGAGTCCCAGGCCGCAGGCAAGGCGCTCAAACGCGCGCAAGAGATCGCGAGCCGCATGGCCCAGGGACTAGGCGCGAAGCTCGGTCCTCTTGTATACGCCAGCAATCAGAATCCCGAAATCCCAAGGCCCATGCCGATAGGACGAATGGTAAGTGCAGCTCCCATGGCAGCAAAGTCGGAGACTGTCGAGCCGCTCGCGATCAATGCGCAGAAGGTGACCAGCTCTGCCACCGTTTACGCCGTCTTCGCCATCGAATAACTGTAACGACAACACGCTCCGCACGCAGAGGGCAGATAAAGGACAGCGGACATGCCGGAACTTGAAGAGCGCGAAACTCGCATCGAGCCCCGCCCCACACCGGAGGCGGAAGAGATTTATCTTCGCTGGATCGGCAACCTCGACGACGAGTTTGCCCGCCATCACAAGCCTGTGATTCGGGCTGAGATCGTGCGTGTCCAATTGCACCAGCTTTTTCTCAGCCGTCCCAGCGGAGGCAAACTCAATTTCACGCTCACGACCGAGTTGCCAACGAATATCTTTCAACTGTCACTGGATTCAAGCAACATCACGCTATGTGCCGAATACAGCGACGAACTCGATCGCCAGAAGTATGACGAGCGCAAGCCCCTCATCTGGTTCTGGCAAATGTTTGACCGCTCTCCCGTTGGCCTGAACCTCTGGCTGGGGTTCCGACTTCGGGCCATGCTTGGCCGCCACATCTTTCAGAGCATCGGCAAGAACGTAACCATCTATCCGGGCCTTTCGCTGACCTTTGGTTATAACGTCAACATCGAAGACGACTGCATTCTCCGCGAAAATGTCACGCTGGATGATCGCAGCCCCATCACCATCCCGAAAGGTACGTTTGTCGCTGCCGGATCCACGTTCGGCGATAGCACCAACTGCTACAGGAGATAACATGGGCGGTTTTGCGCTGATAGGAGCCGCGGGCGCAATCGGCAAAAGCGTCGCCGATGCTCTTCACTCGCAGGGGAAAGAGTATCGCGTAGTGGGACGCGACAGAGTCAAGCTGCAGGCTACATTCGGCGAGGATCCCCTGGCGGAGATCGTGACGTGGGCCCCGGAAGATCCCGCCTCCGTTCGCTCCGCAGTTCGTGGCATGGAGACGCTGATTTATCTCATCGGCGTTCCCTACGATCAGTTCCGATTGCATCCGGTGCTCATGCAGCAGACGCTGGATGGAGCCATCGCCGAAGGAGTGCAGCGCGTGGTGTTGATCGGGACAGTTTACCCATACGGCATGCCCGTCACCAATCCTGTTACCGAGTCCCATCCGCGCGAGCCGCAGACCTTCAAAGGCAAAATGCGTAAAGAGCAGGAAGACATACTGCTGAAGGCGCACCGTGACGGAAAGATTCAGGGGGCTGTCCTTCGCCTGCCAGATTTCTTTGGGCCGGATGTCGAGAAGAGCTTGCTGCATTCGCTTTTCCAGGCTGCAGCCGACGGTGGCACCGCCAACCTGATTGGTCCGATCGACACTCCACACGAGTATTTCTACGCGCCCGACGCCGGTCCCGTCGTGCTGGCGCTGGCCGGCAAGCCAGAGGCCTACGGCAAATGGTGGAACCTCAGCGGGCCGGGCATCACTACCCAGCGCGAGCTCGCCGGTCAAGTATTCTCTCTCGCCGCACGTAAGCCAAAGTTGCGAGTAGTAGGTAAGACTACGTTGAGGATCATGGGGCTTTTCAGTCCAATCATGCGGGAGCTCGTGGAGATGAGCTATCTGCAGACGAATCCCGTCCTGCTTGACGACAGTGCCCTACATTCCCTGCTGGGCCATATCCAAAGGACCTCCTACGCAGACGCGATTCGGGCGACGCTGCAGGCCTATCAGCGGACGAATACCCATTAATTACATCGCCGTGCCCGCGTGCTACCATCAGCTTTCCGCGCGAATTGTGTCAGACGCGCGTTCACGCAATGGACCAGGAAATCGTAATCAAGCTGTTTCAATTTGCCATCCTTCTCTTCGCGCTGAGCCTGCACGAGGCTTCGCACGCGTGGATGGCTTCCCGTCTCGGCGATCAGACAGCGCGCATGCTCGGCCGCGTCACCCTCAATCCCGTCAAGCACATCGACCCTGTCGGAACCATCCTCATTCCGCTCGCGATGTTGTTTATGCCCGGATTCGGCCGTTTTCTTATCGGTTGGGCCAAGCCGACTCCCGTAAATACGCGCAACTTCAAGAACCTTCGTCGCGACGACATCCTGACCACGCTCGCCGGGCCATGCAGCAATTTTCTCGCAGCTATGGTGTGCGCGATTTGCCTGCTGATACTAGAAAGCACCAAGGCCGGAAAGCTCTCCGTCGTCTTCGCCGTCTTCACCGCGAACCATGTGCCCGTGCCGGCCGATGTCGCTTCGCCAGCCATGTTTCCCGTTGCACTGCTGCTTTATTTAGGCTTTATCGTCAACCTTCTTCTGGCCATCTTTAACCTGCTTCCTCTCCCCCCTCTCGATGGAAGCCACATCTTCCGCCATATGCTCCCGTACAACGCGCTCCGCATATACGATTCGCTGGGAATCATCAGCCTGATCCTCATCTTGTTTGTCGGTGGCAGGGTCGTTGGGATATTCCTGACCCCGGCAGTAAATGCCCTCAACAGCGTATTGCTACGTTTCTGAGCCGCGAATCGGCGCAGTAGAAATTCCGCGCAAGTTGATGCAAGTCAATGATTTACTGGCTGTAGGCGACTTAAGCTGGCCTCACACTCAGGCTGAATCGCTAGTCTCTCCAGTACAATAGGTTTAGTTCTCGATCGAAGGATATGGTGGCGGACTCTTCTGTTCCTTCCCTCAGCTCAGCCTCCGCGCCGCGTGTTCTCAGCGGTATGAGGCCAACAGGGAAGCTTCATCTCGGCAATTACATGGGTGCCCTTTACAACTGGGTGCGCCTGCAGAACGAGACCAATTCCGCGGGGAATCCCGCATATGAGTGCTATTTCTTCATCGCCGACTGGCACGCACTCACAACGGATTACTCCGATACCTCCAAAATCAAGCAGAACACGCTAGATGTGATCCTCGACTTTCTGGCCGCGGGACTCGATCCTGCGAAATCCGTTCTGTTCGTTCAGAGCCACGTGCCCCAGCATGCCGAGCTTCACCTGCTGCTTTCCATGGTGACGCCGCTAAGCTGGCTTGAGCGGGTTCCAACCTACAAGGATCAGCAGGAGCAGCTTAAGGAAAAGGACCTGGCGACTTACGGCTTCCTGGGTTATCCCTTGCTGCAGTCGGCGGACATTCTCATCTATCAGCCGGATTTTGTTCCCGTTGGGCAGGATCAGGTAGCGCACGTCGAATTGACCCGTGAAGTGGCGCGGCGGTTTAACCAGTTTTATCCCGGAGTTCCAACTTCTGGAACTGCGGAGCACGAGATCCTTCCCGAACCGAGAGTTCTGCTGACTCCTTCGCCAAAGCTTCCCGGCACGGACGGCCGCAAGATGTCGAAGAGCTACAACAACACCATTGACCTAACCGATCCCGAGCCAGTCATTCGTCAGAAGCTCAAGACAATGGTGACTGACCCGGCGCGCATTCGCCGCAGCGATCCGGGCGACCCCGACAAATGCCCTGTCGGCGATCTCCATAAGGTCTTCTCCTCGAAAGAAACGCTCGCCAAAGTGTATGAAGGTTGCCGAACGGCGGGCATAGGCTGCATCGAATGTAAGGGTTGGGCTGCGGATGCCATCGTGGCCGAGCTGGCTCCCATTCGCGAACGGCGAGTGCATTACGAGCAGAACCCGAAGCTGGTGTATGACATTCTCGAAGACGGTGCGGTTCGGGCCAAGTGCCGGGCTGGGCAAACGATGAAGGAAGTTAAACACGCGATGAATTTGATCGACTTGAGCGATACCAGCCTATGATCCACGAACCCGACATTCAGGGTGAGCCTCCCGCACCGGAAACCGGGCAGGACGCTCCATCGGGACAGCCAGCGAAGAGTCTGGATCCACCCGAGGCTGCCGAGCTTACCCCGGAACAAAAGACGGCTGCGCGGCGGCTGGCCGCGTCTACCAATGCGCAGGCCGCTGCCAAGGCAGAGCCGGAGAACGCGTCACCGTTCAACATCACAGTAGGCCGCGTATACGACGGCCCAATGGACCTACTGCTTGACCTTATCCGCAAGCAGGACATCGACATATACGACATTCCGATCGCCAAGATCACTGCGCAATTTCTTGGATATGTTGAGAATTTGAAGCAAACCGATGTGGACGCTGCGGGGGAGTTTATTTACACCGCCGCCCTGCTGATCCATATCAAGAGCAAAATGCTGCTACCGCGCACTCCGGGCGAGGTCGCCGAAGGAATCGACGAGGATCCCCGACGCGAGCTCGTGGAAAGGCTGTTGGAGCACGAAAGATTCAAAAATGCCGCCCAGATGCTTGCCCAAAAGCAGCAGATTGAGGCGGCTACCTGGACAAACCCCGGCATGCGCGAGTTCCGCGACGATGCCAGCACCGAGCCTGAGATAGCGGCCGATACTGTCGATCTCGTCCGAATTTTCAGGGAAATCCTCGAACGCGCACGCACACGCCCCGTTCTGGACGTGGAAGAGGACGCGGTCACCGTCAGTCAAATGATCCGTTATGTAGGCCGCCGACTTGTTATGGAAGACAAACCCGTAGCCCTCCGGCGACTGCTGCAAAACACACGTTCCGAGCGAGCGCTTATATGTATGTTTCTGGCCCTCTTGGAATTAGTGCGGCTTCAGGCTATCCTTCTCCGTCAGGATAAAAACTTCAGCGAAGTATTTATAAAGAAACATGCACAGTTCGAGTCAGTCATGAACGAGGGGCTTTCACAGGCTCGCGACGACTGGCAGTAAGAACAAATATGGAACGACCTGGTCAATTCATGTCCTTTCCTTCTCCAGCTCCCAACACTTTTGCAGCAACAATGACCGAGCCTGCTGGCGTTCTCGAAGCAGACTATTCTGTAACTGATTGCATCGAACCACCAACAGTGGCTATAGCTCCGCCTCCAATCTTCGCGCCTGAGCGCGGCGAGTCCGTACTCGATCGCAAGATGAAGAAGGCCCCCGCCGGCAGATGGGGGAAGTTCCTCTTTGCGATTGTGCTCATCGGCGGATTTGGCTATGCGGGCAGTGGGCTCGCAAGGGATCTGTCGCATGTGGGGCATGCGGCCAGCTTCCTGCCGTATGTGATGCTCGGGGTGGCGCTGTTGTGCGCGCTGGCATTTGAATTCGTGAATGGATTCCACGATACGGCGAACGCAGTTGCAACGGTTATCTACACGCACTCGCTCGAACCGCACGTCGCTGTCGTCTGGTCAGGTGTCTGGAACTTTATCGGTGTGCTTACCTCCACCGGAGCGGTGGCGTTTGCCATTGTCTCGTTGCTGCCCGTTGAACTCATCGTGCAGGTTGGGCAGGGCGCGGGATTCGCAATGGTTTTCGCGCTGCTGATCTCCGCAATTTTATGGAACCTGAGCACCTGGTTCCTTGGACTTCCCGCTTCAAGTTCACACACGCTGATCGGCTCGATCATTGGTGTGGGACTGGCGAATCAATTCATGTCCGCACATACCGGCACCAGCGGATTGGATTGGGCGCAGGCGATCAAGGTGTTCAAGTCGTTGCTGCTTTCTCCAATCGTTGGATTTCTGTTTGCTGGTTTGCTGCTGCTCATCATGAAGGCTGCAATCCGTGATCAGCGCTTGTATGAAGCGCCTGTGGGCGATGCGCCGCCGCCGTTCTGGATTCGCTGTTTTTTGATTTTGACGTGCACCGGCGTGAGCTTTTTCCATGGCTCAAACGATGGGCAAAAGGGCATGGGACTCATCATGCTGATCCTCATCGGCACTGTTCCAACCGCCTACGCGCTGAACCACGCAGTAGGTTTTGGGCAGGTGCAGGATTTCGCCGTGGTATCGCAGGAAGCCGTGAATGTATTCGATTCGCATGTCGATCCAAATGCAATTATCGGCGATGCTCGAACCGAATTGACGGACTACATTCGCACCAAGGATTTCACTCCGAACACTATGCTGGCGGCGCGGCAGATTATCAACGATACCGCGCACGAGGTACTGCTCTACAAGAGCCTGGGCAACATTCCCGCGGCTGACCAGGCGAACGTACGCAATGATATGTACGTGACGGATGAAGCGTTGCGACTGATGGCGAAGTCGCATGTGCCCGCATTCAGCGCGGCTGAAAACAAGGTGCTCACCAACTATCGCAAGAAGCTCGATGGCGCGACCAAGTTCATACCGACATGGGTGAAAGTGGCTGTGGCATTGGCTTTGGGCATGGGTACGATGATCGGCTGGAAGCGCGTGGTGATTACAGTTGGCGAACGAATCGGGCGCGATCATCTGACGTATGCGCAGGGCGCGGCAGCCGGGATCGTGGCGATGGCTACCATTGGCGCGGCGGATGTTTACGGAATGCCAGTGAGTACGACGCACGTGCTTTCGTCGGGCGTGGCGGGGACGATGTTCGCAAATAAGAGCGGGCTGCGTTGGATCACTTTGCGCAATATCGGGCTTGCGTGGATTTGCACTTTACCGGCGGCTGCGTTGCTTGCCGGAGGGCTTTTCTGGATCTTCCGCCAGTTCGTTTCCCAAGGGTAAGCGTCTCTTTATAAACAACTTGCATAGTAAACAGGAAGTGGCAGGCTGAACACGCGTTAGCGCGTTTCGGAGTGCCACTTTGTGCGTTTTTTGCACGCGAATATTGGGGTTACATTTTCGCGAATCTGTAACCCCAATTTGCAAACCGGCGGCTCGTCGTTTAGTCATCGAGCAATAGCGATTCCGATATCTTCCAGGGCCAAGTTTGGAAGTCAGTAATGGAGCTTCCTTTGGAACGAGAAAAGCGGCTGATCGCAGTGGCAAAAAAGGCGGGGTGAGCGGAAGGGTTGCTCACCCCGGTGACGAGGTTGTCGGTGTTTCGTCGCTTAGGCGCCTTGGTTGCTTCCTCTGCTTGATCCGTTATCAATTCACGGCGAGGATGGCAGAGACGTGGGCGGCGCTTCCGATGGGGAATCCGGCCTGGAAGGCTTTCACGTTGAAGATGCTATTGAGTGCATCGGCGCCGGTCTTGGTCAGGGTGACTTTGAATCCGTCGGGTAGATGAAAGGTGTCGCCGCTAAAGGTGAGTGGGAGCTTAAGCCCGCTGGGCGGCACGAGATTGAAGAGCGGGTAGCGGCCAAGCAGCTTGCCACCGACTATGACCTGAGCAGTGACGACAGGCTGTGGGGCGGTGGTGTCAATGATGAAGTTCTCTGCGCGAACCTTGGTGGTTCCGGCAGTGAAGGTGAGGCCGCCGGAGTGAAGGATTTCAGTGCGTGCGGTCCAGGGATCGATATCGCCAGAGGTGATGGGGAAGGCGACCTTGCCGCCGCCAAGCGCGCCGGGGCTGACGGTTCCGGGCGATACCCCCAGGGTGCCCAGTGCGGCGACGAAGCCGGAATCGAGAACGATGGTGGTTCGGCCGCTTTGGACGGTGTAGACCTTTTGCGCGTGAGCGGCGGTGGCGGCCAGTGTGAGGGCGATGGCTGCAATTGGACCGGCCACGCGGAGTTTGCTAAAGAAACGGTGCATTTTGATTTTCTCCTGAGAGTGAACGCTATTTCCATTGCGGCGTAGTCAAGCCGCTATTGGGTTCTACCTGCTGCGATGCCGGAAGCGAAATAGGACAGAACAGGCGTTGCGTGCGGCATGAACAAACCACTGTGACGGTGTCACTTATGTCAAAAACAGCGACGTTTGGTGGCGTCGAAGCGTGCGCTAAGGCCGGAGAATGTCGGCGGAGGCGAGCTTCGCGTGACAATCTCGAGGTGAAGTGCAGCCGCAAGAAACTCCGTGGGTCTGGCTGGATACGGAAAGCAGAGCAGCGCTAGATTCGTGTTGGCGGTGGGAGGGAGAGGTCTTCTTCCTGTAGCATCATTCAACCCGGGACTGGATACTCCCATGAGCCGGTTCGGGTAATCCAATTTCCGAGATTCGGAGACTTTCGCGATGAAAAAGATTTTCTTCCTGCTGCTGCTGGTCCTTCCTATGTACGCCTATGGCCAGGAATCGAAGACACCTGCGACTTTGAAGAGTGCTTTGCTGGAGCAGCTCCGCTCCACGCACAACAATAAGGACTGGTTCGTTCCAGCCAACGTTGCCGTGGATGGGTTGACGGCCGAGCAGGCGAAGTGGACTGACGGCAAGGGCAACCACTCCGTGGGCCAGCTGACGAACCATCTCGTGTTCTGGGATACGCGTGCGCTTGAGGATTTTAAAGGGGTGGCGCACGCCAAATTCAATGGGAACAATGACGAGACGTTCAACAACTTCGACGCCAAACAATGGAGCGAGCTGACCAAACAGCTGGACCAGGTGATGACGGATTGGGAGAACGCGGTACAGGCGGCAGACGATGCGAAGGTGGCGAAGTGGGCCACGATGATTTCGAACATCTCCACGCACAATGCCTACCACATTGGACAGATTGTGTTTGTACGCAAGGAGCAGGGCGCGTGGGATCCGGACAAGGGTGTGAAATAGTGCCGGCCGGTGCTGGCCGCACGGGGTACTAGCCGTACGGGGTGCTGGCCGCACGGGCGGAGTAATAGCAACAACTGCTGCAAAGCCGGTTGCCTCACGTCGGAGAATGCGTGGTTTCTGGAGGATTTGATTGAATCTGACTTCTCTACGCAATTGCTCCTCCTGATGTCTGCGCCACCTTTGGTCGCGCAGACTATGCCAGTGATTTCGAACGCCAGTGGTCTGCGGCTACTGGTTGTAGAAGAAAATACGCAGCCCACCGTGCGCATCGTTTTGCCGGGTAAACCGCTCACCGACCAGACCATCGACGTGCTGTTTCCGGAACACGTTACCGTTCGGAAGCATGGCGAGACCGATTCGGAACGTTTGTATCTATTCCAACCGGGGAAGGCAGGCGAGCCAGTGACTTGGCGACGCGTTGGCCAGTCTCTGCAGTATGAGATGAGTCTGAAGGGTGATATCCACCTCACCGCCACAGCAACGTTGGAAAGTGATGGTGTGCTCTTCCGGTATGAACTTACTAACGGATCCAAGGTGGACTACGACATGGTGTGGGCTCCGCTTGATCCGAGAATGACTTCCATGTTTCACGACGTGCGACTGGAACGCACCTACGTGCACTTGAAAGACGGCTTTCAGCTGTTGGCGTCAGAAACGCCGGAGAGGCTGACCATGCCTCTGGATAAGTGGTTGCCGGTCCGCTACAAAGCATCTTTCACCTGGCCGATACCGCCGCAGCTTGTCGAACACGGAAAAGACGGAATCACCTACTACAACAAGTCCCAGCGGGTAGATGAGCCAATGGTTGCGACCTTGTCTGAGGATCACAAATGGATCGTCGCAAGCTTTTCGCACACTGCTGGAAATGTGTGGAGCAATCCCGAGCTTACCTGCCAGCATGTTGACGAGGAAAAGCCGTTGGGTCCGGGACAGAAGAGCTGTGTTGGAAGTAAAGATGCTGGTATTTGCCGGGTCGCTGGAGGAGGCACTCGCAAAGGTCGTGAAGCAGCGAGACGCTGTGAAATAGAAACGGATGCGTTCGGGCGCCGGAAAAATCTCGCGTCCTGCTGTCCTGCTTGCCTCCCTTCAATTCCGGTACTATCAATAAGTCACCGGAGCGGGAAGGTTCGACCTCCGGGCATAGGAACCATGAGTCTAAAAGCCAAGATTGAAGCAGTTGTGTATGCCGCGGAGGAGCCAGTAACGCTGGCCCAACTGGCGGCGCTGTTCGCGGACGAGGCGCTGGAATATCAGCGCGAGCATCAGCCAGTGTTACCGCTGGAAGGCGAGGTCCCGGAGCAGGAATCGTTGCTGGACGAGGGCGACGGGGGCGAGCCCTTGCCGGTTGAGGATGCAGAGGCCATTGAAGGTGCTGCTGCTGAACTTTCGGCAACGGCGGAAAAGGCCGAGACTGCCGAGGCTGTTTCGGCTGAGGGTGAGGCGGAAAATGCTGCACCGACGGCAGGATCTGGGGCCGATGAGCCGTCTGCGGATTCGGAGTCGTCTGCCGATGCTGCGGCTTTTTTGCGCGAGACGCCGGAGGCTGCGGAGAAGCGGCTGGCGCGGGTGCGAGATCGCGAGGTCAAGGAGATTTTGCGAGGACAGCTGGATGAGCTGATCCGCGAATATGCGCAGAGTGACCGCGGGATTGAGATCCGGCAGATTGCGGGTGGGTACCGGATTGGGACGAAGCCGGAGTATCACGACAGCGTGCGCAGCTTTGTGAAGAGCCTGAAGCCTCCAATGAAATTGTCGCTGCAGGCGCTGGAGACGCTGGCGGTGATTGCCTACAAGCAGCCGGTGACGGCTCCCGAGGTAAGCGAGATTCGCGGGGTGGACACGTCGGGAGTGCTGGGATCGCTGATGAGCCGGAAGCTGATTACGACGGCGGGACGGAAGCAGGTCATCGGGCGTCCCATCCTTTACAAGACGACGAAGGAATTTCTGCTGCGGTTTGGATTGAAGGATGTGAACGAACTGCCCAGCATTGAAGAGTTCGAGAAGATGGCAGGCGAGTTGGCGGAGGCGGATGTGGAGCAGGATCCGCATGTGGCTGCACCGGAGGAATTGCCGTTTTTCGAGACAGCGAGTGGTGGGAGTTCGGCTGAGGACAAAGAAGCGGCCGAGGGGGTTCTCGAAGGTGTGGAACCCCTGTCTCAAGGACGAGACAGGGGGCACCCGGCCCACGCTGAATCTGGAGTTGCTGAGGACGAGGGGATGGAACCGATGTCTCAAACGCGAGACATGGGGGTCCTAACCCTCTCTGAATCTGGAGTTGCTGAGGACGAAGGGATGGAGCCCCTGTCTCAAAGTCGAGACGGGGGGAACCCGAACTCTCTCGGAGTTGAAGCTGCAGCGACGCCAGAGGCGGCGGATTCTGATTCGGTAACTAACACTGTTACGGAATCGAATACTGAGGCTGGCGGCTCTGAAGAATCTGTAACTGAGACTGCGTCAAATGTTAGCGAGAGCGCTGCCGAGGTGGTTAGCGGCGATGAGAATGGGTATCCGTCGGAGGCGCAGACTGTGCCGGGCGGGGCAGAGACGTCACCAGAGGATTTGAAAGAGGATCGATGAGCATCGAACCGGAAGACCAGCGCGGCGAAGAAGCCGGCGAGGGCAGCAAAAAGAATTTGCCGCCGAGACGCGAGGAGCGTCTGCAGAAAATTATGGCGGCGGCTGGGGTTGCGTCGCGTCGCAAGTCAGAGGAGCTGATTCTCTCTGGGCGTGTGCGCATCAACGGCCAGATTGTGACCGAACTGGGGACAAAGGCGGATGCCAACCTTGATCACATCCGCGTCGACGGCAAGCTGCTGCAGGGTTCGCAGAAGCATCGCTACTTCATGCTGAACAAGCCGAAGGGGTTTGTGACGACGGTTTCCGATCCGGAGAACCGGCCGACGATCATGAAGTTTTTCGAACGGGCGGGGGCGCGGGTTTATCCCGTAGGACGCCTGGATTACCAGAGCGAGGGACTGCTGCTGGTGACCAACGACGGCGATCTTGCAAACCGTTTGACGAAGGCATCGTCGAAGGTGGAGAAGACGTACCTGGTAAAGATCAGCGGCAAGCCGAGCGAGCATGCGCTGAACCAGCTTCGCGGCGGCATCATGATTGACCGCGGCAAACCGGGCACGCGGGAGGGCCGGGTGCTGACGCAGCCGGCGGCGATCCGGCTGGTGCGGGACGCGGAGAATCCCTGGTACGAGGTGATTTTGACCGAGGGGCGCAACCGGCAATTGCGCAAGCTGTTCGAGGAGATTGGGCATTTCGTGGAGAAGATCCGGCGGGTGGGATATGGGCCGCTGGTGCTGGATGTTGCGCCCGGTGAAATCCGCGAACTGTCAGAAGACGAAGTGCTTTCGTTGCAACGGGCGTCGGTTGGCGTTCGGCCAAAGCGGCCTGCACCTTTAAAAATCCCAAAGATGCTTGGCGCATCTAAAAGAGGCGGGACCAAGCCATCGAACAGGCTGGGGGCGAAGAAGCGGTCACCTTCAAAACGAGGGCCTACGAGAAAGCGGTCGTAGGCATCGGGTTCCTGTGACTCGGGACGGCCCTGGTTCTGTGCGCCGGTTAAGAGGGAGAGAAAACGAATGGAGAAAGCGACGTTTGGAGCTGGATGTTTCTGGGGCGTGGAGGTGGAGTTTGGGCGCATCCCGGGAGTGGTTGAGACTGCCGTTGGTTACGAAGGCGGAAAGCTGGAAAACCCCACGTATAAGGACGTATGCACGGACAGCACCGGTCACGCTGAAGTGGTGGAACTGACGTACGATCCGGCAAAGGTGAGCTTTGAGACGCTGGTGCGGGCATTCTTTACCCTGCATGATCCTACGCAATTGAACCGGCAAGGACCGGACTGGGGTACGCAGTATCGGAGCGCGATCTTCTTCCATTCGCCGGAGCAGGAGGCGGTGGCGAAGGGTGTGATTGAACATCTGACGCTGGAGAAGAAGTACGCGAAGCCGATTGTGACGCAGGTGGTTCCGGCGCAGACTTTCTGGCGCGCGGAGGAGTACCACCAGAAGTATCTTGAGAAGCGCGGCGTGACGAGCTGCCACATTTAATTTTAAAGAGCGTAGACGAAACCCCATTCTTTCGAGAATGGGGTTTTTGTTTGTCCGCGAGAGGTACTGGCCGTACGGGCGACCGAAAAGCAAAAGAACGGAGTTGATGGGCATGCGAGCACTTCATCCGTCGCGAGAATGCGAAAGACACTCTGGCTTCATGAAATGTAGCGGCGTCCATCCCAGGCGGGGGACTTGGGCGAGCCGGATTGGTTGTGGACGGATTCCATGACTTCCCTTAGATTTGTTGGACTACTCGACGAAGTTCTGGGTGCGAGTCAGCGCTTCTTAATCGAACTAGATAAGATTTGTCATTTATGTGAATTCGACCATCTGAACGGCAGTTGCATTGCTACTCCAAAAAAGATTTGAAAGCGAGGAGTTGATGAAGATGCCTGGGTTATTTGATTTGGCGGGCCGGGTGGCCCTGGTGACGGGCGGCAATGGCGGGATTGGCCGCGGAATTGCGATTGGCCTGGCTGAAGCGGGGGCTGCGGTTGCGGTGATTGGTCGCAACGAGGACAAAAATCAGCGAGTGCTCGGCGAGCTGAAGGGGATGGGTGCGTCTGCGATGGCGGTGAAGCTGGACGTGACCGACCGCGTTGCATTGGGGCGTGCGCTCGAGCAGGTGGAAAGTGCGCTTGGAGGAATTGACGTCCTCGTGAACAATGCCGGGATTGTGTCTCTGAGCGGCGGCGTACTGAACGAGAGGCCGGAGGATTGGGACAACGTAATCGAGACGCAGCTGAACGCCGTGTTCCTGCTCTCGAAGCTGGCGGCGAAGTCGATGGTAAGTCGCAAGCGCGGAAAGATTATCAACATCGGCAGCATGTATTCGTATTTTGGATCGGGGCTCATTCCGTCGTACAGCGCAGCGAAGGGAGCGATTGTGCAGCTTACGAAGTCGATGGCGATTGAGCTGGCGCCGCATAACATCCAGGTGAATGCGATCGCGCCGGGATGGATTGAAACGGATATGACGGCGCCCGTTCACACCATGCCGTTGAACGACGAGATTCTTGCGCGGACCCCCGCGGGAAGATGGGGCCAGCCGGAAGAGATTGCCGGGACCGCGGTGTTCCTGGCGTCGCGGGCCTCCGATTTTGTGACGGGGGAGACGATTCGGGTGGATGGGGGTTATGCGATTCGCTGAGATTTCTACTGGCGAGTATTAGTTTGCGGCGGGGATGGACGGGGATAGTTGCGAATGAGAATGGCACGTTCGTCTTCAACGCCATCTTCTGGAGGATAGGTAGCCTCGATCGCCGTTTTGCCTTTGCGATTGCGGAGGCTTGGATCCGCTCCGGCATCGAGCATCGCTTTGACCCCTTCAAGCGAACAGGACTGAAAGAGCGGCGTGTTTCCATTTGCATCGCGAGCGTTGATGTGGCCTTCGCGAGCGACAATGCCCGGAATCCAATTTGGCTGGCAAGTGTCAAGGAGCAGGCGGTCGAGTTCCGAAGTTCCGGCTCCTGCAGCGAGGAATTTGTCGACGAGTGGAAAGATATCTTCCGACTGTGGTGCGCTGTAGACCATGTTGGCCAAGGCGGTTCGACCCTCCCTGTCAGTGGCGCGAATGTCGTGTGGGCGAGAAAGCGCATCGTCGATCATGGCCCAAACCCCTGAGGATGCGGCAAGCGAAAGATAAGTCTGATCGAGGGGCTCGCCGTATCGCTGGTAAGCCAATGTCCCCTTTGGATCTGCGCCTGCGGAGATAAGTGCCCGGGCCAAGTCGACCCGGCCCGCCAGAGCGGCAGAGTACAGCGCCCGCTGTAGGCCTGGATGATCCTTTCGAACTTCGTCGAATTCCAAAATGCACTGCAACGTTTCAAGGCGGGTATTCTGCGATCTTGATTCCATCGCAAGTTCTGCGAGCGACAAGGATGGAACTTCAGCGACGCGCAACCTCTGCGTTGGCGACGGAGGAGGGAGGGAGGAAGTGACGCCGGCGGAAAGGAGAGCGCGAGCGGTAGCAGCGTCTCCGGCATAAACAGCAGTGCGAAGGATTAAGATGGCCTGCGGAGAACTGAGAGAGACGCCGGACTGCTCCATCGCCGACAAGGTGCCGTCGCTTGAGCTAACCCATCGAGCGGAGTCTGAGACCCGGTCCACCGCATCCTCGAGTTCAGTAACGACGCTGGGCATGCCCACCCACTCGCCTACGTAGTCCAGTACTTCCTTCGAGCTTTCTCCCAGCTTTACCTTGAGAACATATGTGGGGGAGTCGGTGACGCCTGCCTGATACATCCCATCGAGAGCGAAAAAGTTTGCTGCTCGGAACTGTTCGAGAAGGTTTGAAAATTCGGATGGGGCGATGGTTGCCGTCTGATGGCCGGAAATGGAAACGAACCTTCCGCCGTAGTGATCGATTTTGCCATCTCCCCTGATCGTGACGCTATAGGAAGGACAGGAGCCGAAACAGCCGGTTCGCTCAAGCCGGATGGACGCGTTGGCGAGATCTGTTATGGGTGGGAATGGCACGTTCTTCGAAGGCAACTTCTCAACCGTTGCGGAATAAATCGTATCCTGCACCCAGGCTTCCGCAGGCACGCCATTACGCAGGAATGGAGAGTAGTGAATCTTGAACGCAGCATCGCGCACTTCTATTTCAGGCGTACGGGGACCGAGCCCTTGCACCTCTACGACCTGACCTGCAGCATCGACGTGCAGCCAGAGTTCGTTGGATTGGGGCTCGTAATGATCCTTCAAAAGACGCACATGGGGTGGCTCAGCGCGGTGTACGGCGGTCTCGCGGAATCCGACGATCAGGGACCCAGGAGGCGGACTGAAGACCGGTGTTTGAGCATGCAAAGTGGAGACAGAACTCAAGGCAATTACTGCAATTTGCAAAACGGTCGAAGTCGTCATCTACGAGTGCCTGCCTAAAACCTTAGACACCGCATCTGTCATTTCGGAATCGGGGCGAACGAGATTTGGATTGTTTCATGGAGCCCGTTTCCTCATTGAGTCGCCGTGGCGTCCTATCAGGCCTCGATGAGTTCTGGGGCTGGTGAGGCGGGGCGGTCGTCGAACCATAGACTGAATATCCAGAAAACGACGACGGCGAAGTAGGCTCCGGCAGCGCTGGCTCGCATCCAGTAGCGGAAGTACGAGAGCTGCCCGCTGCCGTGGGGGCTGGGTTGTCCTGTGCCCCAAAGTCGAATGGCTTGCAGCAGAAGAAAGATGAAGGCGTAGAAGGCGAGTCCACCGGCGATGGCGAGAACGTGGCTGCGCGGGGCGAGTCCAGTGGTTGCGCGTGTGAACAAGAGCATGGCGAGGACGAGCAAGGAGAGGAAGGCGACGGCGAGATTGCCCTTGGTAAAGATGCTCCACGCCAGCATTGCCTGAACGGGCGGATGGGAGGGCCCGATTGCCATGGCGAGTGCTCCTGCAAGCGCGACGGCGACGGCACTCCATGCGATGACGCGGGTGCCGGGAATGGTGGTGGGGCGGAACGCGATCCAGAGCAATTCTCCGAGGACTAGCGCGCGGAGGAGGATGTCTCCAATCTCGAATCCCCAAAAGAGCCAGAGGAAGGTGGTGGGCCCGAGGGTGTGGGTGAAGGACATCTGCGGGATGGCGGTTCGCGCTATGTAGAAGACGATGAGCAGCGTGAAGAGCGGGAAGCGCGTGACGCGGCTGCGCACGATGAGGACGAGGAGCAGGAGAAGGTGCCCCAGCAGCCCGGCCATCCATAGGGAGCTTTGCAGACTTTGGTTGAGCATTAATTTCAAGTTTAGAGCATGGAGAGGTGGGGCGGGGATTGGGTTGGGGTAGAAGGAGGGTGGTGCGCCCGACAAGATTCGAACTTGTGACCTAACGCTTCGGAGGCGTTCGCTCTATCCAGCTGAGCTACGGGCGCTCACTTACTAGGATACTATGCCTCGCGGCGAGACGCATGGAGCGGGTGCGATTTTGACGTTTGAGGCATTTACTGTCGGGGATGTCCGCGAGTTTAGACCAGCGCGGGACTTGCAGCAACAGATCGGAGTCGCTTTAAAGTTCCCAGCAATTCATTTCTAAGCAGGCTTCAAGCGGCTGGGTTGAATGTAGATCGCTGCAGCTTCTTCCGGTAGATTGATTCTTCACACCGGGTGGAAAATTTGAAGAGTCGTAATGGGTTGAGGAATTTTTTGAGCGTAGCCGGTTTGCTGCTGGTGGTCTTTGCATTTGCTGGTTCATTGGGCGCGCAGACTGTCGGCGCACGAGCGGATCATTCCTACGTGATTGATGCCACTGCGCCGGTGAGCGAGCCGAGGCCGGGCCAGTACGTCGAGGGAACTCATGTTGCGCCGAACGGTGCTTCCATCGAAGTGAATAGCCGCTATCTGATTCGCGATGGAAAGCCGTGGCTTCCGGTGATAGGCGAGATCCATTACACGCGAGTGCCGGAGCAGGCGTGGGAAGAAGAGATCCTGAAAATGAAGGCGGGCGGCGTGCAGATCATCGCTACGTACGTGATCTGGATTCACCACGAGGAAGTTGAAGGTGAGTTTGATTGGACGGGCCGCCGCGATCTGCGCCGTTTCATTGAATTGTGCGGCAAACACGAGATGCTTGTGCAACTGCGCATTGGTCCGTGGGTACACGGGGAGGTTAGAAACGGCGGTTTGCCGGACTGGTTGATGAAGAGAGTTCCGACGAAGGAACAGCGCACGAACACTGCGGCCTTCATGGATCCAGTGCAGAAATTCTATGCACAAATGGCGCAGCAGGTGAAGGGTCTGCTGTGGAAGGACGGCGGGCCGATCCTCGGCATTCAGATCGAGAACGAATATTCCGATCGCTCTCTGCATGGCGGCGAGGAATACCTTCTCGCTTTGAAGGCGCTTGCGATTCGCAGCGGGCTGGATGTGCCTTTGTATGTGATAACGGGTTGGGATAACGCGGTGGTTCCGAAGGGCGCGGTGCTTCCGGTATACGGCGGATATCCCGATGCGCCGTGGGATGCTTCCATTGAACAACTGCCGGCAAATGAAGTTTATTTATTTCGCTTTGGCAGCCGCGTATCCGGAAATATGGGGGCGATCGGAGCGACTGGCGCGACACCAGCGGAGAAGGTGGGCGAAGATAGTCCATTTATTACCGCGGAAATTGGCGGCGGCATGCAGGACACCTATCATCGCAGGCCCGTGATTTCGGCGGACGATATTGCAGCGATTTGTCCGGTGATGCTTGGGTCGGGCGTGAATGCGTACGGGACGTATATGTTCCATGGCGGACAAAATCCTGAAGGAAAGCTGAGTACGCTGCAGGAATCGCAGGCGACGGGATATCCGAATGATCTTCCGGTGAAGTCTTATGATTTCCAGGCTCCGCTGGGAGAGTTTGGGCAGGAGCGCGAATCGTTTCGAAAACTGAAGGTCTTCAATTATTTCCTCAATGATTTTGGAAATTTGCTGGCGCCGCTGGAGGCTCGGGCTCCAACGGAAAGACCCAGCGGACCTGCGGATTTTTCCGTGCCGCGTTTCTCCGCCCGCACGAATGGTGGCATGGGATTCGTATTCTGGAACAACCACGTGAGAAATAACACGATGCCGCAATGGACGGGCGTGCAACTGACGGTGACAGCTTCCGCATGAGGAGTTAAAAATTCCTCGGCGGCCGATCAGCGTTCCATCGGGCGCGTATTTTGTGTGGCCGTTCAACCTTGATATGGGCGGCGTGATGCTGAAGTACAGCACGGCGCAGTTGTTCACCAAACTGACTTCCGGTAAAACCGTCACTTATTTCTTCGTCGCAATTCCGGGGATCGCTGCGCAGTTTGCATTGGAGGAATCGTCGGCGCGAAACATTTCTATCAAGAGCGGAAGCTCCTCGGTCGAGAGTGGCGTTCGGTATATCAGCGGAATGGTGCCGGGAATGGATGCTGCTATCGATATGGCGTCGAAGAGCGGCGGAACGGTGCGCATTGTGCTGCTTAGCGAGGAGCAGGCTGAGTCTGCGTGGAAGGCAGAAGTGGGTGGCACTGAGCATCTCGTCTTTACGTCGCAGCAGTTCTACTCCGATGCTTCGCATTTGTATTTTCAGTCTATCGGCAGCGGGAAATTCGGCTTTCAAATTACGCCGAAGCTGATGAAGACTCCGCAAGGGACGGCTCCTCTGGTAGCGGGAAAGACGATTGGGAACGTGAGCAGTTTTTCGGCGTCGGTCCGGGAGGAGCCATTGGCGATGAGCTTCCGCCGAGTTCGAGAAGCGAGCGCTGTTCCGCCGGTGGCCAGCGGCCCGACTTTTTCATGGAGGAAGAACGCCGTTGCGCTGGCGCCGAGCGAAGATGCTTTTCAAAAAGCAGCGGAGTGGAAGATCACGCTGCCGAAACATTTTCCTGAGAATCTCGGCGAGGTCTTTCTGGATGTTTCGTACGTGGGAGATGTGGCGCGGATTTCCTCTGGCGGGAAATTGCTGGAAGACGATTTTTATAACGGTCTACCGTGGAGAATCGGGTTGAAGCGCTTTGCGGGAGAGCTTGCATCCGATTCCCTGCAATTGGAAATTTTGCCATTGCGGCAAGATGCACCAATTTATCTTGAGAAGAAATATTTGCCGGTGTTTCCAAAGAGCGGACAGGTGGATGAACTCAAGACGCTAAAGCTTGTGCCGGAATATCAGCTGACGGTTGATAGCCGTACGCGGTAACCGCGCGTGGGGATGGCGAAGCCGCGAAGAGATTCCTTATCCAAAACAAATGGCTCACAGGTTTTAAGTCCGTGAGCCATTCGTTTTGCGGTTGTGTTCGAAATTAACTTCCTGGCACAACGTGAATGTAGACGGACACCGTGTGTACGCGGCTTCCACGAGTGGCGATGATGGTTGCAAGCACGGTCTGATTCACGGCAGTGTGAGAGGCGGTCAACGTCACCGTATCCGAACCGTCGGTGACACTGCTCTGTGAATGGCTGGCGGTGACTCCCGCGGGCAATCCGGCGACGGTGATGTTCACCGCGTCGTAAGCATAGGAGTGAACCAGCAGCTTGATCGTGGCTTTCCCCGAGGACATGGCATAGGTGTGATTGTCCGCGATGATGCTGAAGTCAGGGAAACTGGGGCTGGGAACGGCACAATTGGCCGGTTTTACCATGGGGGTGGCTGCCCAGGTAGAGCCCATGTCCTCAGTCGAATTTGCCTGCCATCCAGCCAGGTCGACCAGCTTATTGCTCGGAAGCAGGAACTTCTTGGTGGATGTGGGATCATGCCAGGTGTTGTTGTTGGAGGAGAGGGTGGTCTGGAACGTCGTCCAGTCAGAACCGGAGAGATACGTGCCGATGAGATATTGTCCCGGCGCAGCATCGTGGAGGATATTGTTGTGCAGGGAGAGATTCTTGTCGTAGAGGTTGTATTGCTGACCGGTCTCCCAATCTCTGAGACCGCGGCCGCCATTTTTACCGCCCATAAAGATCTGAGCCTGATACTTGTTCGTGGCACCGTTGTTGTAGAAGGTATTTCCGGTTACGGTGACATTTTCGCTGTTGATAAGGTTCAGGCCGACACCGCCTGAGCAAAGAGTGCTTCCCGTCACGGCTATGGGGCCTTCATTTACTTCTACCTGGAGATTTGGTCCAACGTTCTCAACCAGGGTGTTGTTGCTGGCGGTTATGTGCTTGTTGTCGGTATCGAACCACAACCCTTGTGCCTGGTTTCTGTACGCGTGAAGGTTGTTCACGGTAGCGGTATGCATGGAAAAGAGCTTGGTGCCGCCCATGGCCCAGTCATAATAAGCTCCCATTGCGCCACGCCAGTTGTTGTAATCGCTCTCGTTGGAATCATAGAGCGTGTTGGTGGAGTGGACGCCGCCGAGGCCGACGCCGCCGTTGTGATTCCCAATTGAATTCTTTACGGTGACGAGTTTGCTGCTGGATACGTTGAGACCGCCCCAGTTATTCCAATTGGCTTGAACGCTGTCGATGAGGATATTGGTGCTACTGCCGATGTTGACGCTGTTGGTATTGGGGCAATTGGCGGCGTGTTCGAAAACCAGACCACGAACGGCCATGTTGGACCGGCGAGAAATTGTGAACGTGCCTGGGCGGGTGGCGACTTCGACGACTGCTGTGCTCATGTCAACAGAGGACGATGGCCAGATGGTCAGGGTGTCAGCGGATTCATCCACATAGAAGGTGCCGGAGCGGAGCAAGGACGACGAAATGACCTGGGTGAGCGGCATACCGTTCACAAACACCATTTCCCGGCGCCTGGTGATTGGCGCGTATGAGGTGGGCCAGCCGCTGGGGTTGCTGCAAAGGCCAAAATTCTGCGTCCAGGAATGTGTGTAGGTGGAGGGATTGCTGCTTCCGCGATTCCAATTTTTGTAGACGTCCGATCCGGAGATGATGGCCTTTCCGGGCTGTGTGGCCTGAATCGTGATCGTGGCTCCCGTTTGGTTATAGGCGGAGCTAATGCTCACGTATTCTCTATAAATTCCGGAATTTATGAAGACCTTGGTGCCGATGCCACTTACGTTATTGGTCTTTGCCTTGGCGACAGCTTTCCCGATGGTCAGGAAAGGCTTGGTTTGGGATCCAGGATTCGCATCCGAGCCAGAAGTCGCATCAACGTATAGGGTGGCCGACTGGTTCTCAATGACATTCGCCTGTGCGAATGCGCACGCTGGGGTCGCCAGCGCAGTAATCAACAATAGTAACCGTTTTGCAGTAACCATGGGAACCTCGATGGAGGGTAATAGTTAGAAATGTCTAACTTGTTTCCTCGAGGTATAGCGGAGGGTATGTGTACCAGAGAGCCCACAAACGGGTTACCATTGGCAACTTTTGGGTTACGCGAAGAGCAAAAAATCCACGATTTCACCGCGGCTATTTGTTCGGCATCTTTCGTTACTTATTGAATTAAAACGCCTAGTTAAGCGTTTTGTGAGATCGGCGGGTGAAGTGACGGGAGTTTCATTTGGCGCACGGGGACTCGCTTCAATAACCCGGATTTGCTCCCAAAACGGGTCTGAGACAGGATTAGCGAAAATTTTGGTCTTTGACTTGCCCTGCGAGATAAGACCTGTGGTACGCAGATTACTTGATGGTTACTTTAGTCCTCGGTTTTATACGATTGGAACCGCTTACGTGCCACGTGTAGCGCGGATACGCGGGTCAGCGTGGCGGAGCCACGATGGCTGGATGCCAGTCATTCCTCGGTGGCCTCCGACGATTTTCGGCCTATGAACGGCGTCTCAGGGGGACAATGCGAGAGCGTGCAATAGGCAGGAATCAGTCGTAGTGCAGTGTCTTTGCCATATCCAATTGCAGCGCGCGCCTCGCGGGCAACAGCCCGGCAAGGCCCACGATCACCATTAACACCAGAATGGCCGCGACGTAGCTCGCGGGGTCAAGATTGCTGACTCCGTAAAGTGCGATGCGCAGCACTCTGGAAGCCGCTCCAGCGATCGCCGCGCCTGCCGCCATGCCGATCGCCACCGGCCAAATGAACTGCTGCAGGACCGCACTCAGCAATTGCAATTTACCCGCTCCAAGCGCCATCCGAATCGCGATCTCCTTCATCCGCTGCGAAACCGAGAACGAAACCAGACCGATAATCCCCACCGCGGCCACCAGAACCGCCACCAGCCCGGTCAGGGATACCGCCTTGGCGATGTTCTCAATCAGCTCCATGACATTGTCGTGATACAGCACCTTCATCTGCCTGATCTCTGGAAACAGCGTGGCATCCATGCTCTCGCTGATCCCCTTAATCATCGGCGGCAGACTGTCCGGCTCTCCAGCCGTCCGCACCATCACGACCATGTCCGGCATATCCGCCTGCCGCGCCGGCCAGTACTGCTCCACCGCATCGTCATCGTTAATTGCGTTCACATGCGCGTCGCCCGCCACGCCCACCACGGTGTCCTTCGCGTCGCCATTCGGCAGTTGCTGTCCAATCGGATTCTGTCCCGGCCACTGCCTCCGCGCCATCGATTCACTCACGATCACCGCATTCTTCTCGCCCGCATAGAAAGTTCGCCCCAGGCGCATCGGAATGCCCATCGTTTCGAAAAGCCCCGGTGTAACCCAGTTCGGATAAATCGGCACTGGATGACCGTTGATGTCCTCATCCATCCGTGAAACCGTGTGTCCCATCGGGGGCAGTTTCACCAGTGAGACGGACCTCACCCCTGGCAGCGTCCGAATCCGTTCCTGCATCGCGTTCAGATAGGCCTGCGACGCCGCCGGCGAATAGTTATGCTGCGCCAGTTGCGGGTCCACGCTCAGCAACTGCTCATAGGCAAATCCCGGATCCGTATAGAGCACATGGAGCGTTGCTCGCACGAGCAGCCCGGCCACAATGAGCAGCACGCAACTCGCCGCCACCTGCGCAGCAATCAGCACCTGCCGAACCAGCGTCTTGTGCTGCCGATGGCGCGCAATCTGCAGCGCCGGCGCAAACCCGAAAAACACCGCCGCCGCGATCGCCATCCCAAATGTAAATAGCAGCACACGCCCGTCCGGCTTGGCGCTCAGCCATCCCTGCGCATGGAACTCCGTCAGCGCCAACCGCAACCCCAGCGAACTCAGCCCCAGTCCCGCTGCCGCGCCCAGCAGCGCCAGCACTACGCTCTCCGTCGCCAGTTGCCTGAAGATCCGCGCCCGCGTCGCCCCGATCGCCATCCGGATCCCAATCTCGCGCTCCCTCGTCACTGCCCGGGCCAGCAGCAACCCACCCAGGTTTGCGCACGCCACCGCCAAAATCAGCATGGTGAGCAGAGCCACCATTGCCGCCACCTGATACATCTCCGGATGCATCACCTGCAAATGCCCGCCCGGATGGATGTCGATGTATTCATCCTCCCAGATGTCCTTGGGATGCTGTCGACGCAACTCGTTCGTCAGCGCCTTCAACTCCTCCGCGGCCATCTTCGCCGTCACCCCTTCGGCCAGACGTCCCCACATCCGAACGCTGCTCGTTCCCGGGTCGGTAAGCAAGGCACTTCCGGTTACAAAATAAGGCTGCTGAGCTATCGGCATCCACAGATCCGGAGTCTGCCCGCCCAGGCTCGCAAACTCATACTGCGTCACGCCAATCACCGTTGCAGGCTTCCGGTTCAGCCTAAGGGTCCGGCCCACTACACCCGGGTCGCCGTTGAACCGGTGCTGCCACAGCGTGTAGCTCAGCACCACCACCGGCGGACTGGCCGCTTCGCTCTCAATCACCGGATCAAACAGCCTGCCCACCGCCGCCGGCGTCCCCAGTTCCGAAAAATAATTTGCCGTCGCAAACGAAGCGCTCGTTCCTTGCAGATCGCTGCCCATCTGCATTGGCGGAACCCCCAGCACCGCGATCATCGCCTTCAACGACTTCGCATGCTCCCCATAAAACACCGCCGACAAATACGGCATCTCGCTCGTATAACTCTGCGGCGACCGCCGCTCCAGCCGCACCAGCGACGCCGGGTCGCGCACTGGCAAAGGTTCCAACGCTACCATGTTGAACAGGCTGAAGGCCGCCACATTCACACCGATGCCGATGGCCAGCACCAGCACCGCAGTCACCGTGAAACCCGGTGAGCGCGCCAGCGTACGCACCGCATAGCGCAGATCTTGCGCCAGCCGGTCCAGCCAGGTCCAGCCCCAAGCTTCACTCGCTTGTTCCCGCATACGCAGCGTATTTCCGAAGTTGCTGCGACCTGCCCGGGCCGCCATATCGCGATGGAACGCCATGTCACTCTCCAGCTCCGCATCCAATCGGCGGCGGTTGATGAGGTAGTGAATGCGGCGGAAAATTTCACCCATGGTGGCCTCGCGGATCCTTGTAGTCGGTTATGCAGTGCGCAATATGCTTTGAATCGCTTGCGTCACGCGATCGTATTCCGATAGCTCAGCCTTCAAGTGCTTACGCCCCTCCGGGGTGAGGCGGTAGAACCGCACCTTGCGGTTGGTCTCCGAGATGCCCCACTCGGCTGTCACCCAGCCCTTTACCAGCATTTTTTGCAACGTGGGATAGAGCAGTCCCTCTTCCACCGCCAGCACTTCGCTGGAGAGGACGTGAATTCGCTGCGCCAAAGCATAGCCGTGCAACGAACCGGATTGAAGGACGCGCAAAATGAGCATAGGGAGCGCGCCAGAAGGCATTCCCGACTTAGGCGTATCGACCATAGGCATAACGCTATTATGTATGCAGCAGCCTGTCAAGCGCGGGGCCACCAGTAAGGGGACTGCACGGACAATGACTCAAATACAGGAAACATCTGCGCTCTAATAAGACGAGCAATCGAGGTTTCTAGTATTCTCCAAGCCATCTACGGACGAAATTGTTCGGTGCTCTTTTGGGCGAGGTGGCGCGGTGCAGAACATACTTCAGGATCTTCGTTACAGTCTGCGGATGCTGGTCAGAAATCCTGGCCTCACGATTGTTGTGTTGCTGACGCTCGCCCTTGGAGTGGGTGCGAACACGGCAATCTTCACGGTTGATTATGCAACTCTGCTGGCTCCGTTGCCCTATCCCAATCCTGAACAACTTGTCGTTGTATGGTCGAAGATCCAGACCTTTCATAATGGCGTTTCCGCAGGCGACTTCACGGACTGTTCACACTTCTTCCGAGCGAGAGATAGGATCCTGACGCTCTGGCTGTTGCCTGGGGCGGTGGCCTTGTGCTGTTGATTGCCTGTGTGAATGTGGCCAACCCGCTGCTTGCGAAAAGCATGACACGGCAGAAGGAGATGGCTGTGCACAGCGCGACGGGAGCACAACCCATAAGCCTGTTTCGACAATTGTTGACCTGTGCTGGCACTGCAGGCGGACTTCTGGGTGTGGGCGTGGGATACGCCATGCTTCGCGGACTGACTGGTCGGACTAATTCTGCTGACTGCCGCGTTATTGGCGTGCTATCTGCCAGCAAGGCGAGCGGCATCTGTTGAACCTATGAAGATTCTTCGGACGGAGTAAGTGCAGCGATAGTTGGGGTGCTTTCTCCTTAGAACAAATACTTCAAAGCAAACTGGATAATTCGCGGGTTGTTTGTAGTTGAAGTTATAAGTCCGAAGGCGCCACCTGCTGCGACGTTGGTGATAGGTCCTCCGAAATTTGCAGTGTTCGTAAAGTTGAAGAACTCTGCACGGAACTGCAAGGTGCTCCACTCCTTGATAGGAAAATTGCGCTGCACGGCTAAGTCGATATTTCTCTGGGCGGGAGCTCTCGTAATTCCAACGCCGCAGTTTCCGAAGCCGGTGCCATCCCCGACTGTTGGTGCGGAGGTAAATGCTGCCGGGTTGAGATAGCCATTGATCCGCGAATAGACCGAGCCCGAGGTGGCTGGATTCATACCCGTACATTCCGCGCGCATAAAGCCTGAGAGGTTGCCATAGACGCTGCCTGCGCTGGTGTCGATCGCGGTAACGGGAGTTCCCGATTGCGCTACTGCGATAGCAGATACCTGCCATTGGGAGAGACCGCGCCTAATAAACGCCGGACCTTCTGTGAGCGGAGGTGGAGCGTAGACGAGCGAGAGAATGGCGCGCTGAGCGCGGTCGAAATCGCTCAATCCCCAAGCCTGACGGGGATTTGTCTGATCGTTCGTGATGAAACCTAGTTCGAAGTTGGATAGCCCTCCTGAACCGCTCAGGCTATCAAGGTTCTTGGACCACGTGTAACTCCCCAGGAATTGCAGCCCATTCGCAAGACGCCGAGTTAAGCTGGTTTGGAGCGAGTTATAGTTACTGTCGAACGTTGTCTGGCAGCTATAAGAGCCGGGCGCGATCCCCGTAAATGGCAGTCGTTGAACGACGTTCTCGTTTGTGTTTGTAGTCTCCCCGTTGACAGGGTTTTGCTCACTAGCCAAGAGCGCCTGATTGAACTCGAGACAGCCTGGAACATGAGTAGATTTTGCACCTACATAACCTAGCTCCCATAGCAGGTTGCGTGTCAGCGCAACTTGAACATTAAGGTTGTATTGCTGCACGTAGGGATCTTTGAGCCTTGGAGAAATTGCGGCAAGGGAGAGGCCTCCGCCGGGCACTCGGGGAAGGAATATGGGGAAGCTCGAGTTCGGCGGAAGTGTAGGGTTATAAGGCTCCGCGAGCGTCGCTCCGCCATTTTGTACACCTGCCAACGACTGTTTAAAGGAGAAGGGAGGCTGACCGACTGTCTGCTCCGCCAGATCGCCAGACATGCGGTCGAAGTAGATGCCATAGCCTCCGCGCAGAACGACGGAAGGATTGTTTGGCATGCGCACTGCGAAGCCGATGCGCGGCGATAGGTCAGCGTAGTTCGTCGCCCACATACCGTCGTGAGGCGACTTGATAACTCCAGGTGGCAGGGTTCCCTCGTAGTTTCCCGGAAGAACGAAGCCGCTGAGTGTACCGGATGGCGGAGCGTCTGGTGTCGCTATCGCAGTATCGAAAGTAGGCAGGCGGCCATTTACCTCCGATGGCGGTCCGAATATCTCATAGCGCAGACCAAGGTTGATGGTTAGCCATGGACGAACCTTGAAGTTATCCTGAATAAATGCGGCAAAGTCTTTGTAGCGTTCGTCTTTGCGGAAGATTCCGGAAGATCCAACCACGGCATAAACATTGCTGATGGTGCTGCCATTTTGTTCCGCACTTTGGCCGACCAGGAAATCTGGAAGACTTCTTAGTTCCAGGAATCCGTCACTCACGTAAGGGACGTTGACATCAACCTGGTGATACTTCCCTTCCGCGCCGAAACTGAGGCTATGTCTGCCGCGCGTGAGGGACACGTTGTCCTGCAGGACGTAGGTATTTGTGTTTTGCCAGTAGAAGGGCTGCCCTGCAGTGCCGATGGAGAATAACCCATCTATAACAAGGCCGGGGGTTTCCGGCAATCCAGATGGAGTGGCCATGCCGACGTCAGCAGCATTGATGGGCTGAGCGATTACTGCGTCGCCATCGAAGCGCATATAACCGAGGCGAGCGATATTCACGAGGTTAGGGCCAAAGGTTTGAGTGTCAGACAAGACGAACATGCCGTTCTCATCCAACTCGTTTGTTCCCCAACCCGGAACGTTTGCGCCATACGGCGAGAAAGGTTCGACGGTCGGTGCGTGTGAGTAAAAGAATCGTCCGCTCAGCAGATTACGAGGCGTAAATGCATGGTCGATATTGAGAGTGAATTGATCTTCGCGATAGTCCGCGGGAATGGAGTAGGTTGATTCTCCAATTGGAAGTTGCTCTGGATCGACGGGAAAATTTGTCTGCGGGCTGGGAATGGCATACTCGCCATTCTTGAGCTTGAAGTTAAGAAAAGCCAATGCTACCGGGTTGATATTCGAACCATCGCAGGCAATCTGCTTGCCTCCGGCAAAGGTGAGATAACCGGGATTGCCGGGATGGTTCTCAGGACAAAACTGCGCGCCCAAAGCTGCGGCAGACCGATCACTTCCAATTTGAGGAAGGATAGCTGTGACGAGTGAGAGATTGGAACCGCCATTCCTCTGGATGGTTCCCTGGTAGCCGCCGAAGAAGAAGGTCTTATTTTTGCGAATCGGGCCGCCGAAAGTAAAACCGAATTGATTCTGCTTGATCACAGGCTTGGGCTGGCCATTTCTCTTTGAAAAGAAGTCGTTCGCATTGAATACATCGTTGCGAAGGAACTCCCATGCGCTGCCGTGAAAGTGGTCAGTGCCTGCCTTGCTGATGAAGTCGACGTTCGCTCCCGCACCTCTCCCAAAGCCGGCGTCAAAGCCACCGGTTTGAACTTTGAAATCCTCGATGGTGTCGGGAGCAGGTATGGCGGTGCCGACTTCGGATTGATAGCCCGAGGCAGAATTCTGCGATAGGTTGTTCGCATCGACTCCATTGAATTGAAGATTGTTGGCCGTAGTCTTATTGCCGTTCGCAGAGACGTTTTGATTATTTCGCCCGAGTGCTGCAGCGTTGGGCAATTCAACGACGACGCCGGGCGACAGGGCCAGGGTTTGCGTGTAATTGCGATTCGCCAGCGGCAGCGCTTGAATTGTCCGATCGTCAACCGCGCGCCCAAGGGCCGCACTTTCAATTTGGACGAGGTCTGGAATGGTCGTCACCCGCACCGTCTCATCCGTCTTGCCTATCGCGAGTTTGATCTCGAGAGTTGCGGTTTCACTAGTAAGGACCCGGACCGAATTAACAAGTTTCCGTTGGAACCCGCTTGCCTCTATCGCCACGGAATATGTACCCGGAGGCAAGAGAGAAGCCCGGAACGTGCCTTCGTTGGAAGTAATGACTTCTCGCGATGCCAGTGTTCCTTCGTTGGCCACGGTCACTTTGATTTTCGGGAGCACCGCGCCGTCAGGATCGGTCACTGTTCCGACAATCGCCCCTGTACCCGGGCTTTGGGCATAAAGAGGGCTGGCGGCTATCAGGATAATTAAGAGCGTCCTAAGGATGAATTTGTTCGTCGGAGTTGCCATCATCGCCGGCCTCGCAATCAGGTGACAAAAGTTGAGACCGAGTATTAATGACTTGCCGTTTTCATTTGTCACCCATTTGTCACAATCCTGTCACTAAAGCGGAAAGAGGCGGATCGGGCCGATCTGCCATCGAGGAGACAGAACCACCGAACTATATACATTCAGTGGGTTATGAGTGCGGGATGCGCTTGTGAACTGCGGATTCGTCCATGCTGCCTTCACTCCGCGAGAATGCGTGTGAAGGCTTTTCTTACCCTTGTACTTAACGTCGATTGTGACAAAGCAATGACATCTGAATGACAGAAACAATGGGAGCACTCCCTATACTCGCCCCAATAGCCGTAAGCGAGATGGCGGGCTGAACGTTGGTTCAGGCGTCGCCAATCCTTCAAAGAGGGCGTTGCTCAGGCATGTTTAAACGGTTCACAAAATACGGGCTCTATCTAGCGCTGTTCGCGTACCCTCTGGCGCCGGTGCCGCCGTTGTCAGCACAAGAGGCCGACAACCATGCTGGACATGTGCCGCTTATTTCCGGAGGGGCTGGTTACATCCAGAATTGGAATGGTGGAGTTACTTCGCTGGAACCACAAATCAATCCAGTGTTACTAGTTCCTTTCGGCTCTCATGTGTTACTCGAGTCACGGGTTGACTTCACAGGATTCTTCCAACATGAACACCAAACCTACGGGTCATTCACCGGGAAAGTCTTTAAGACCGTTGAATTCGCGCAGTTGGATTGGCTTGCCAATACTCATGTGATTGCGTACATTCGGCAGGTACCTGTTGCCTTTTGGAATTTACAACGAGCGGTTGCAGCCGATCTGGATAAAGAATCTTCAGGATTCTCCAATAACTGCAACGATTGGAACACGTTCAGGCGGTGCTGGTACTGGCCCAATGGCTCGCGGAGTCATATTGCAGAAACCGTCTTACACCGCTCAATATTCGGCGTATTACTCGCTGCCGAGCGACGTGGAACAACTTGGATCTTTGCGGCTTGCCGGTGGGGATGCGAGCGTCTTCTGGACGAAGCCCCGACTGGAAGTGGGAGGCTCGTATCAACGTGTTCTGCAGAATCGCCACATTAATAATGTGTCGACCTATGTCTCCTGGCAACCACGCGATACTCACGTCGACGTTAAGGCTGAATACGACTACAGCTACTACGGGAATGGCTACTGGCTGGAGTCGGCGTATGTTCTTGATCGCCCGGAGATTCCGGCGTTCTTTCGCAAGATCCAGATGGTCGGGCGCATCCAGCAATTTGTCCCGCTAAACGGTGGCGGAAATTCATTGCCCCGAGTGAATCAACAACGATTCGATATCGGACTGAACTATAACCTTCGGGACAATCTGCGAATGGTTTCAAGTTATGGCAGAAGTTTTAGTTCACAGGGAGACGCGAATGTTTGGAATATCGGCTTCACTTACCGCTTTACTTTGCCCCTGTGGCCGGAGAGGAAACAGAAATAAATGAGGAACTTGTTTCTATGCGCATTTCTACTGTTGTCGTTGGGTGGCGGGCTTATGGCTGCTCCTCAATCGAAGACCAGTGATCCGCCCCAGGCGGCCGATAAGAGTAAGCCAGCCCAGGCTTCGGCCAACGCTGCGCAAGCTGATCGCGGCGAGCAGGTATTTACTGCGAATTGTGTGCGGTGCCATACGCCTCCGGGCGGTCTTGCACCGCGAATCACGGGAACGGTGATTATGCACATGCGCGTGCGCGCGCGCTTGTCGCGTGAAGATGAACAGGCTCTATTGAGGTTTCTGGCACCCTAGATTTTCAAGGTCATGAAACAGATAATTGCGGGTTTCACATACTTATCAATCCGTCGCTAAAGGAGTTGTAGCCAAGATGAAGAATCGTCTGATTGTCTCATTGAAAGTGTTCAGCCTGTTGCTGCTGCTTTTCGTTTTGGATCCTGCTCACGGGACGAATCGTTCAATCGAGATTCATGCAAAACGTTTCTCATTTACTCCCGCCGAAATCACGATTACGAAGGGAGAGACGGTCACCCTCGAGCTTACTTCGGAGGATGTTCCCCACAGCCTGATGATCAAAGCTTTTGGCATCAATCAAGCTATAACAAAGGGCCATACTTCTGAAGTCACCATTACGCCAACTACTGCCGGCGATTTTAAGGGTCAATGCGGCAGGTTCTGCGGAAGCGGTCATGGATCAATGGTATTTACCGTTCATGTAAAGGATTGAGCAGTGCGGCGAATGTGTTTTCCTATTATCGCGACCCTCATTTTCTGGAATTCATTGTTGGGCTGCAAGGCGGCGCCGCCAGGAAAGCGAGAAACAAAAGCCATGCAGTGGGCGAAGCATCACGTTACGGTGGGTTACAAGGACGTGAAGAACCCTGTGAAGTTTAGTCCGGAGTCTGTGCAAGCCGGCAAGGAGGCGTTCGGCGCTTATTGCTATGTGTGCCATGGGCTCGATGGGCAGAACACGGGCGTTCCATTTGCCAACAATGTGTCGCCTCAGATTCCTTTGCTTAGTGATCGGGAGGTTCAGAGTTATAGTGACGGTCAACTTAAGTGGATTATCGAAAACGGAATCGCACCATCGGGGATGCCGGCATCGCGCGGAACTCTAAGCGACGATGAAATGTGGGCGATCGTTGTCTACCTGCGACATCTTCCGCCTGCAGGTAGCCTGGGTGAGCCGCGAGCCTACTCCGGCGAGGAAAACACTTACGCGGGGAAACCGGCATCATCGGGCGATAGGAGTAATTGAGCGCGGATGGGAAAACAATGGCGGGGAGGGAGAGCATGCCAAAGATGGATGAGAACGTGGAAGGTCATCTAACTATGGAGCGGGACGACGATCCGCTTTTGGCGAACACGCATCTCACGTTGCGAACGATATTCTTTCCTCTTGGCTTTCCCGTTGAGGTGGCTTCAAATTCGCCTGAAATTATGGAGGCAGCAAGGCAGAGTTGGGGGCGCTTCCAATTCCGATTTCCCTTCCCTCCACTCCATCTTCGAATGGGAGTGAATGGTGATGGAGTGGTGAACGAAGTACCTCCAGCACCGGTGTACCGCTTGCAATGGAACATCCTTTCGAATATCGCAGACGGCGAAAATTTTACTGTGACCGATCTTGAAAGAGGGCGATCGTCGGGATGGGTAACGCGAGCGACATTGGAATCGCCGATGTACTTGCGGTATTTCTTTCTGGAAGCCGCGGCGTTGTCGATGGTGTCTGTTCTGCGAGCAGCACCTGTGCATGCGGCTTGCGTAGCCCTGCAGAATCACGGTGTATTGCTCTGTGGGGATTCCGGGGCCGGGAAATCTTCTCTCGCATTCGCCTGTGCGCGCTCCGGATGGACCTATATCTCTGACGACTCGACTTACGTTCCGTTGAATCGGAGCGATCGCCTGGTCGTTGGCAATTCCCACCAGATTCGATTTCGACCTTCAGGGGCCAGCATTTTTCCGGAAATCGAAGGACGCCGAATTACTCCGCGGGCAGCTGGTAAGCCATCCATCGAAATTCCCATCACCGAGTTTCCCGGAATTGTCGCGGCTGATTCCTGTGAAATTCATTCCATAGTCCGCCTGAACCGGAGGGAGGGGAGGAACCCGGAATTGGTGCGTGTTCCAAGCGGTTCATTTGCGACTGCCTTCCATCGCGATCTGATACCGTCTGTCGACATGCGTAGTACGCAAGAGAGAACCATTCGACGCCTTGTTGAAGCAGATACGTACGAACTTCGTTACACCGATCTGGATTGGGCTGTGGATCGTCTCCAGCAGCTGGTGCATTTAGGAAGGTAAGGGTATGGCTGCGAGCTTTATAGATGAGTGTGCTGGCAACATTCAATTTCCGCTGGAACTTTCTGCCTTGATGGCTGCACTGCGATTGCAGGTTGCTAGCACGGAGGCATTGCAGGAACTGCCGGACGATAAGTGGCGTGAACTCCTTGATTTTGCTGACTTGTCTCACTTGACGCTTACGATCGCGCAATTGCCGAATCACGGATTTCCGGACTGGGTAATTGAAAGGCTGAGAGGAAACGTTCAACAGAACGCAGAAAGATATGAACGCGTTAAATCGACATATATTGAGGCCTCGGCTGCGCTCGATGATGCGCAGGTCGAACACATCGTACTAAAGGGATTCACGCAATCACCGCATTACGTCAGCAATCCCCGTCTTCGATTGCAGTCGGATATCGACTTTTTCTGCCAAACGGAAGACATCGAACGTGCACGGACGGCGTTGGAGGCGATTGGCTACGAGTCAGACAAATCTTTGCACAATGGGCGGGCCGATCATCTGCCGGCACTGATTCGGCTTGGCTCCTGGCAGTGGCAGGGAAATCACTTTGATCCCGCCATGCCCTTATCTATCGAGCTGCATTTCGCGTTGTGGAATGAAGGGCTGACATTTCTTCCGATTCCGGACGTCAAGTCATTCTGGGAACGCCGAATATTCAGGATGGTGGAGGGAGTGGCTTTCGCTGGACTCAGCGATGGAGACCATCTTGCCTACTTAGCTCTTCACATTCTTCGGAATATCGTTCTTGGGGACTGGGTGATCCATCATGTTTATGAGTTGGCGAATTTTCTGCACAACCACGCTGAGGATGAGGAATTTTGGCAGTGCTGGAAGCAGACTTACAGCAAGAGGCTGAGGATGTTGGCGGCGATTGCTTTCGTACACGCCGGGTGCTGGTTTCACTGCAAGATGAATGAAGAAGTGGAAGCAGAGATCGACCAGTTACCAGAGGAAATCAAATCGTGGCTACGAACATTCGCAGGGTCTTCCCTGGAAGGAATGTTCCGGTTGAACCGAGACTGGGTCTGGCTGCACACGGCACTGCTTCCCGCTGCAAAGGATAAGCGCCGGGTGATATCGAGCGCCCTTATACCGACTCACATTCCCAAGAAAAGCTCGAAAGCAATCTCCATGAACTTAAGGCGAGCCATAGCGCCCAAGAGTGAGAACCCGCAGATCCAATACTTTCTATTCCTTCGGTCACGGATCGCAAGCCATCTTTCGATGGTGTCGACCACGCTTTCCCGCAGGGTCGGATGGTGGTTCTCTGAAAAGCAGTTGGGACGGCAGTTCTGGACATTTCTGGCCGCATCTTTTTTTTTGACTTGGGCCTATCAATCTACTTCTTTCTATTCAATTTGTTCTTGATGGACCATGGCTACTCGGA
Organism: uncultured Acidobacteriaceae bacterium; assembly: GCA_963797255.1. Taxonomy (GTDB): domain Bacteria; phylum Acidobacteriota; class Terriglobia; order Terriglobales; family Acidobacteriaceae; genus JANXZS01. The sequence goes on along the minus strand of CAWCOV010000019.1, from coordinate 539,401 downwards.
GAAGCGCCTGGGTCTTATCACGAGTGCGATGGCGGCGGGAAATCTGGCGGGTGCCATCCCGGCCGGGAAGCTGATTCAACGGTGGGGCCTTCGCCCCGCTCTGCTTTCCTGCATCCTGCTCGCTACCACGGTTTTTTCTGCGCGGGCAATCTGGCTCGCTTTCCCTTCCCAAATTGGCTTGGCCTTTATCTCGGGAATCTCACTTTCAATGTGGGCGATTTGCATTTCTCCAGCGGTTGCGCAGTTAACGGAAGAGAGGCACCGCCCATTTGCGTTTAGTCTCTTCTTTTCGCTCGGCATTGGCGTTGGAGCAATAGCAGGAATACTGGGCGGCCGACTTCCGGGGTACCTCAAATCATTGTCCGCTACGGCGCATGTGGTGGATCTTGAACGACTGGTATTGCTACTCTCCTGCGGGGTGGTAGCGTTAGGCCTATGGCCAGCAGTGAAGTTGAAGCTGGAGCATTCCGTTCTTCCAGCGCGGTCACGGCCACTGCTCTCCCCTTTTCTACTTCGCTTTCTACCTGCCATCGCGGTATGGAGCCTGGTGACTGGCTCGTTTAGCCCTTTCGCGAACGTCTACTTTTCTCGTCACCTGCACATGTCACTTCCCGAGATTGGCACAGTGTTCTCGTTCTCACAGCTAGCCCAGGTGGTTGCTGTTCTCGTCGCTCCTTTTGTACTTCGCAGGTGGGGCATGATAACTGGAATAGTTTCCATGCAATGCGTGACGGCCCTCTGTCTCTTTTCTCTGGCGCTAGCGCATTTGCCGGTACAGGCCGGGTTTGTGTACATCGGGTTCACCGCGTTTCAGTATATGAATGAACCGGGAACCTACAGTCTTCTGATGAACGGTGCAGCTGAGGACGAGCGCGGTGGCGCGGCGGCATCGAATAGCCTGGTAGTTTCCTCAATGCAGATGATTGGCGCAGCACTGGCGGGGGAAGTTTTTTCAACGTTTGGCTATGCTTCGTCGTTGACGGGAATCGGAGTTATCGCACTGATTGCTGCAGCCCTGTTCTGGTTCTTACTCGGCAGAAAGGGAACGCTCAACGAGGTATGAGTGGAGGATGATTCGTCGTTTGCGAAATGTGGGGATGCTGTTAAGCATCCCCGCATTTTTGGACAAGGCAGATTGGTGCAGCGATTATTGACCGTTTCCCTGAGGATTTTTCAGGGCAGTGAGACTACCAAAAAGGCCATTCTTTTCGTCATCGGGTCCGGCGGAGAAGAATAGAGTAGTTGCAGGGCCGCCAGTGGCAAGGGCATCGCTACCGAAAGAGAGTGCCCAAAGGCCGTCGATCCAAATGGGCGTGCTCTTCGCGTCTCTCAGGAAGTCCTGGAACTTACCCGTTACGGGATCGAAGGCCGCGATTTGACCGCTGCCGAAGTTCCCGACCAGGATGTTGTGGCTGTATGGACCGAAGTCAGAGGGAGCTTGAGTAAGTCCCCACGGCGCGTTGAACCAACTCCCGCGTTCAAGTTTCAGGAGAAGTTGCCCTGTGGGGGAGTAAACGTTGACGAATCCAAACCCGGCACCGGCCACCTCATCCGTCTTCTCAGCATCCTGCTTGGCGTAAGCTACGTAGATGTTTCCGCCGATGTTCTGGACGTTGAAGGGCGCATAGCCCGGCGGTACGGCTTGCGCAAAGTTACTCTCAAGAGCCATTGTGCGCTGGAAATGTGAGTCGAATATTTCTACCCTGCCTTGGCGGAAGTCAGCTACGTAGAGGTAATTGTGGGTTCCCCGTACGGCGCCGTTGATAGTAGCAATCGTCATTCCCTTGAAGACTGACTTACTCTTCTGGTTGACAAGAATTACGGCATCCGTCGGCTTTACTTTCGGGTTCCAACCGCTAATGACGCCATCTTCGCTGACAAACATAAAGACGGCAGGCAATCCCGTCACGATCTCGAACTCCGTCGAGCCGTTAAAGACAGTGCCCGTGGGTGTACCAGTCGAGGAGACATTTGGGTCCGATGGAGGAATCTTGACCACGAGGGGGACAATGTTCCCGGCTGCGCCATAGAGGGTTGAAACGCCCATGCCGTTGTCCGATACCCACCACGGACTTGTGGAACTTCTGGAGAGGCCCCATGCATTTACAAGATTTGGATCGGTTACAGCCGCTTTCCCGGGGAGGTTTGATACGAGATTCGTCTGCTGATACTGGTTTGAAGCAAGAACGGGCGCCATAACGTTCGGTTGGCCCCCTTTTGGGCCGTCTTCTGCGAAGGCGGCGCCGAGAAGTGAGGCCAGCGAAAGTGTGAAGACTGCTGCGCGAATTCGGCGTTGAATCCGATTCTGGTGCATTTTGATTTCCTCCGTTTACAGCAACTGCCTGGGGAAGGCCAGCGAACGTGGCTGGCGATCCGTTTTGTGGCTGGAAGAACGTTAGAGAATCGATGCGGCAGTCGTGTCAGGCAAATGTCACCAGATTGTCATTTCCGAACTATGTGGATGCGACGTGATGAAAAAAAGTCGAGAATATGAACAAGCGACGGGAGAGCTACGTGACCCTGGATTCCATTCCAAACAACGGCACAATTCTGGTGATTGAAGATGATCCCAGAATGCAGAAGGTTCTAAAGCGCCTTTTCGCAGCGGAGGGCTACGCCGTGGAAGGTGCGGCGGACGGCAAGTTGGGAATTGATGCCTTCCACTCGCTATCGCCGTCAGCGGTCGTTCTGGATCTGATGTTGCCGGGGGTGCCGGGCCGTGAGGTCTGCAAGCGAATTAAAGGCGCGTCGCCAAACACACCGATTATCGTTGTGAGCGCTGTGACCGAAGTCGCAGATAAGGTTTTGTTACTTGAACTTGGCGCGGATGATTATGTGACAAAGCCATTTAGTCCGCGAGAGTTGCTGGCGCGTGTTCAGGCTGCTCTGCGAAGGACGAGCAAAGTTACCCGCACGGCAACGGTTGCGTTTGGCATTTGCGAGGTCGATTATTTACGCATGTCCGTGCGGAAGTCTGGTCATCAAGTGGCGCTGACGGCGCATGAGTTTAAGCTGTTGAAGTTTTTCCTCGAGAATCCCGAGCGAGTATTGGGACGCGAAGAACTACTGAATGATGTATGGGGATACAATTTTTACCCCACGACCCGGACGGTAGATAACCAGATATTAAAGCTGAGGCAAAAGCTCGAAGTGGACCCGGGAAATCCGCTTCATTTTGTTACTGTTCATGGCGCAGGTTATAAATTTGTTCCCTAAGGGAATTCCCGACGTGGCGAAAGACCTCACGTTCCGGCAGGTTCCATGTCTCCTATAAGAATGCGGCTAATGCTGCTTGTACCTTTGCTGCTTGTTTCAGTGGGCCTGACGACAGCAAGTCTTATGGTGGTGCGATCGTGGATGCAGCGGCAGATGGCGGAAACGCTTGCGTCTGACGTCACTCACTCCGTCGCCACCTTTCAAAATCTGCAGAACCAGCACCGCCAGATGTTGATGCGCGAAGCCGCTTTGCTGGCGGACCTTCCCAGCCTTAAAGCTCTCATGACGACGCAGGACCGTCGAACAATTGAAGATGGCGGGCAGGAATTCTGGAAGGTCAGTGGGGCGGATCTTTTTGCGCTGACCAGCCCGGATGGCGATGTGCTCGCGCTTTATGCCAATGCTTTGGACGGAAAGAATCGGAAGCAGTACACATCGGCTGAACTGACGCAACCGCGCGTGGCACTGGAACTTGCGTTGCAGCGCGAGAATAATCCTCATTTCCTGGTTCTGGATGGAAGGCTCTTCGAATTTACTTTTGAGCCACTCTACTTTGGTAATCGGGCGACCGGACAATTGCTTGGCTACGTGGTTATTGCCTATTCCGTGGACCAAAACCTGGCACACGAAGTAAGCGAATCTGCGGCGGCTGAAGTTGCCTTCCTTGCGCATGACACCGTGGTTGCCAGCACGTTAAACATTCCTAAGCGATTGCAATTGCAGGCTGATTCGCAGTCGCTGCAGAAGACGTTGCATGTCGAAAATCTCTGGCTGGAAGGCGAGCAATTCAGTGCCGTGACTATTCAACTCGCTCCCGGCGCCAACGATGGTATTCGCCTTGTTGTATTGAAATCGCTGCGGCAGCAGAATGAACTTTCACAGAGGCTCAATCGATTGTTTCTTGGCCTTGGAGCCGCGGCTTTATTGGTCGGAGCTCTTCTTTCGCTTTTCATATCGCGAACGGTGACGCGACCGCTTGAGTCGCTCGCTTCAGGCGTTCGCGCGCTGGGTACAGGAGACTTCACCTATCGACTTCCTCGCACGGGCGCTTTGGAAGTTCGTGAACTGAGCACTGCCTTTGGCAGGATGCGCGACGAAATCCGCGAGGCGCAAAAGAAGCTCATTGAGACTGAAAGACTTGCGACGATTGGGCGAATGGCCAGTTCCGTGTCACACGATCTCCGCCACTATCTTGCTGCTGTATATGCCAACGCGGAGTTTTTGGCATCCGCCAAAACGGAAGAAGAAAAGACTGAACTCTTCGGTGAAGTGCGGCTGGCCGTTCATGGCATGACAGATCTGATTGAATCGCTCCTGATGTTCAGTCGAACGGGGCGGTCGCTTCAACTGACTCATGAGTCAGTTGCGGCGCTGATCGAGAAAGCCGTCGCGATCGTGGGCACGCATCCCGAAGCAGCAGCCGTTGAAATAGCGGTGGACATGAAGGATAGTGAGTCGTGCGACGCCTGGGTGGACGCAAAGAAGATGCAGCGCGCGATCTTTAACCTGGTCTTCAACGCGTGCCAGGCAGCGAATCGCGGAGGTCAATCAAAAGGGATTGTCAACGTTGCCCTGTCCCAGACCTCAGATCAAGTGCGAGTTCGCGTGACGGATAATGGCGGCGGCGTAGCAAAGGCTATTCGAGACAATCTTTTTGAGCCTTTTGTTAGTGAGGGCAAGGAGGGTGGCGTTGGCCTGGGACTGACGCTTGCCCACAGAGTTGCGGAAGAACATGGCGGATCTGTGATTTTGGTGAGCAGCGTTCCGGGAGAGACGGTCTTCCTTTTGACATTCGAAAAGCGTCCGCCGGGCACACCGCTATCCAAAGTATTGCTCGAAAGAGGGAGCCCGACGAGCGCAGCGAAGGTTTGATAAGTATCCTTCGGCTTTCTCTGCATCGGCATGTGTAACTTGAAGCAAGGGGTGACGAGTATGTTCGCAGGGTTATTGGCAAATTCGTTTTGTCGCGCGGCTGGAGCTGCGATTCTTTGCGGGATGTTCTCTCTTCATCTGCCTGCACAAACAGGCGCCACGCCAGAGCCAAACAGGAATGCGCAGATTGAGCAACGCCTGGATGCACTGGTGGATGCCCTCGATGCGACGCGCAGGGAACTACAGGAGTCGCGTGCGGAGATCCGCTCCCTGCAGCAAGAGTTGCACCAGATTCGCGATCACTCACTTGTAGCTGGGGACTCTTCTTCTGCTTCTGCTGAAACAGCGAAAGAGCTATCGGACTCTGTTGCGAACCTCAAAGAAGGGCAAGAAGTATTGCAGGCGGAAGTGGCGGCCCATGAGCAGAGCAAGGTTGAGACGAGCTCAAAATATCCCCTGAAGCTTAACGGCCTGATTCTATTCAACTCTTTTGTGAACAGCGGAACGGTCGACAATATCTACGCTCCAGTGGTCGCGTTGCGATCGAGTCCTGAGTGGGCGAACGGGAGTACGGGCGCAACGCTACGTCAGACGATCCTGGGATTCAACGCGAAAGGTCCCAGCATTTTTGGCGCAGAGAGCCGGTCGGATGTGCGCGTGGATTTCTTTGGAGACCAGAATGCCCCAAGCTATTCTCCGAGCGAAGGAATGTTGAGGCTGCGAACTGCTCACGCGGAACTTGACTGGCCGGAAACACGCTTGGTTGCTTCCCTGGACAAGCCGATAATTTCGCCTTTATCTCCGACTTCGTTCGCTATGGTTGGTGTTTCACCACTGGCGTGGTCAGGAAATCTTTGGACTTGGCTCCCGCAACTGGAGATCGCGCAGGATCTTCACTTCGGCAATCACCATTTCGGCATAGAAGCGGCGATGATCGACGTTGCCGATCCGCCAGCAAATTATGGCTCCGTGGCGAAACCCGTGAGCGCAGCACAGAGGAGTCAGTATCCAGGCTCTGAACTGCTGCTGTCTTACTCGGGAAATGGTAGCCGCCGTTCGCCGGCAGTGAGTGTTGGCGGTTATTGGGGACCCCACAGTTATGACTATGGTCAACACACCGATGCATGGGCCTTTACCGCAAACGGAATGTTGCCTCTGCCGCGAGGCATGGAATTATCCGGCGAATTCTACCGCGGGCAGTCGCTCGGTGGACTTGGAGGCGGCGTATATAAAGATGTAATCGTAGTGAAGCCATACCTCGATACATATGCGCACGTTGAGGCGCTAAACACAATCGGCGGATGGGCGCAGTGGAAGTATCGAATGACGAACAAGATAGAGTGGAACGCTGCGATGGGTGAAGATGACGGCTACGCATCGCAACTACGCAATGCCCAACTTGACTACACAAACCTTTACGCAGCGCTTGCGCGCAATCAGACAGTGTTCGCAAACCTCATCTACAAGCCGAGTAATTACCTGATTTTTTCCTTTGAGTATCGCAACATCAAAACGTGGCCACTCAGCGGAAGTGCCTATTCTGCGCAGGCGTACGTACTTACCACGGGATATGAATTTTGAGAAAGCTGAAGAGCACTTGCAGAGTATTGACGGTTGCCAGCGCGCTTATTCCATTGCTCACGGGTCTGGACATCTTCGCGCAAAACGTTGACGTTCGCGCGCAGGTGCGGCTGCTCCCCGCGAAATCGGAAGCGGCGACGCATAGCTCGCACGCAATGGCTCCGGTGCCGCCCTCTTCAGTTATCTGGCTGACGCCTCTTGAGACCAAAGCTCCTCCCATGGCACGAAGTGGGCCGTTTATTCTGACGCAAAAAAACAAGGAGTTTCTGCCTCACTTAATGGTTATTCCGGTCGGAAGTACGGTGCAGTTTCCCAATCAGGATCCCTACTTTCACAACGTTTTTTCCCTGTTCAACGGGAGGCGATTCGACCTTGGATTGTATGAGGCAGGCACCACGCGGTCGGTACGTTTCAGCCGCGAGGGAGTGTCGTATGTCTTCTGCAATATTCATCCGGAGATGAGTGCCGTCGTACTTGCGCTGTCAACGCCGTATTTCGCGGTGGTAGAAAAACAGGAGAGCACCGCGATTCACGATGTGCCACCGGGACAGTATCGGCTGCATGTGTGGTCAGAGGGCGCGGCGCTCGAACGCCTTGATGCCCTAACGCGCGTGGTTGATATTGGAGGGGGCAATGCAGATCTTGGACTGATTGAGATTCCGTTGTCGGGAGATCTCTCGGCGCATCACAAAAATAAGTTTGGAAACGAATACGACGACAAGGCGCCACCTATCTACTAGCCTTCTGCGATAGGATTGCGGCTACTCTTTTCCATCGCTTCTATATTCGCGCGCGGCTTCTTCGTGTCGGAGCACCCGCATGGCACCTTCGGCCATTGCTCTTAGTTCATCTTCACCAGGATAGATGGTTACGGGAGCAATCCAACTTACAGATGGCAACAGCCTGGCGATCAATCTTTCGGAGTGCGCCATTCCGCCAGTGATCAGCATTGCATCCACTTTGCCGTGTAGAACAGTGGATATAGAGCCGATCACCTTTGCTATCTGATAGACCATGGCGTCGTATACCAATTCCGCAAAGGAATCGCCCCTCGCAATACGACGCTCGACTTCCTGCAAATCTTTTGTGCCGAGATAGGAGTAGAGTCCGCCTTCGCCGAAGAGGAGACGCTCCATCTTCGCAAGGGAATATTGGCCGCTGTAGCAGAGTTGCGCGAGTTTAATTACCGGCAGCTCGCCCGTGCGATCTGCCGAGAAGGCTCCCTCCTGCACGGCAGTCGAGTCGATCATGCGGCCGCCCTCGTGGGCCGAAACTGTGACGCCGCTGCCGAGATGCGCGATCATCAGCCGCAGCTCCGCATAGGGCTTGCCACACTCCGCTGCATATCGCCGCGCAATCGCCTTCGTGTTCAACACATGTCCCCAGCACGCCCGCTCCATCAAGGAAGATCCTGACAATCGCGCAACATCCTGCCATTCATCCACCGTTGGGGGGTCAACGATAAACGCTTCGATCCCTGCCTCTCCCGCGATGTCGTTCGCCAGAATGGCGCCCAAATTTGCTGGGTGGTCTCCTCGCTTCGCGCTGCGCAGTTCGTCAAGCATTGTTTCGCCAATACGGTAAGTGCCGCTCGTGACCGGGCCAACAACCCACCTCGACCTACGACGGCATGCAGGCTCATAAGCGATATGTCTGCCGCAATCAGCTCGCGCCGGATGGCAGCGGAACGAAATTCCAATTGTTCAATAGCAAGCTTGCCGTTGAACGGCCTCATCTCATCATCGCTATGCCGGAGAACACGCGTGAGGATGGGGTTGTCGCCGTTGTAGACAGCGAGCTTGGTGGAAGTGGACCCGGGATTGATGGTTAAAATCCTAAACTCTGTTTGCAGCAAAACGCCTCCGTGACAGTGCGCTTTCTGTTCAGAGCGTACTGCACAACAAGGAAAGAAAATGTGTGCGTGGCGAGACTCGCAAGTATACCCGATTGCACGAACGCGAAATATCGCGCTGCAGGCATTCCAGCCAAGTCGAGATCGCTCCGCTGTTAGGATACTTTGTGATCCATTTGTTCACTCGAATGGATTGACAGCGTGGAGGAGTTGCCAGGCATGGCTAAAGGACCGAATGCAGCGGCAGTGAAGGTGGCGGTCTCCGCTCTGGCCAAACCAGATCGCGCTTTATTCCTCCAGAGATTCTTCCGCACTGGGCGCGGCGAATACGCGGAAGGCGACAAGATGTTGGGACTTAGTGTGCCTGAACAACGCAGAATAGCGCACACGTTTCGTGACTTGCCGCTCGTAGAAGTCGAAAAACTACTGAATTCACCGTTTCACGAGCATCGCATGGTCGCGATCATCATTCTCGTAGATCAACACAAACGCGCGGACACCAAGCTCAAGGTTAAACTGCACCGCTCCTACGTAAAGAACCTCGCGGGCGTGAACAACTGGGATCTCGTGGATGCATCAGCGGGAACTCTCGTGGGTGAGCACCTCGCGGGCAATGCGGCGTTGCTGAAAAGACTGACTAAATCGAAGAATTTATGGCGTCGGCGAGTCGCGATCATCAGTACGTTCGCGGAGCTTCGCGCCGGACGAACAGCGCTGACTTTTCAAGTGTCGGAAGATTTGCTTGGCGATCGACACGATCTCATTCATAAAGCTGTCGGCTGGCTTTTACGCGAAGCTGGCAAACGTTCCCAGACGGAATTGCTCGAATTTCTCAGGAGCCACTACGATCGTTTGCCGCGCACGACTTTGCGATACGCGATAGAACGTCTCGATGTCTCCGAACGGAAGAAGTGGTTGTCCGGCGCCCAGTAGAGTTGGCGCGGTTAGATATTGAAGGAAATATCAAATATCGGGGCATAGCGACTTCCAGTGGCCATTAATGCCTCAATGCGCTCTACCGTCTGAATGCCTCCGCGAGCTCCGATGCCGGTGCAGTTGAGCGCGGCGGCTGCGCATGCGAATTCAAGCTGACGCTGCAGATTCCATCCCCGCCTCAATCCATAAATGAAGCCCGCGTGAAAAATATCGCCAGCCCCGGTTGTATCGACCACGTCGATTGCAAAGGCCGGCGCGTAGCATAACTGCTTGCCATCAAACGCAAGTACGCCATCCTGCCCCAGTGTGGCCGCTGCAAGCTTGCACCCATACTCTTCCCGGATCGCGGGAAGAGACTTTGCAAGATCCGCCTCATGTGTCAGATCTTCTGGAATATTTCTGCTGACGATGAGGTAGTCAATTTTGGGTAACAATTCTTCGACGCCGGGATAGAGGTTATCCAGGTCGGCGACTACGGGAATGCCTGCAGCGTTTGCCCACTCCGCCGCAACGATGGCCGCCGCGGTATCGTGCCCATCGACATGGAGAACCTGCGCGTCGACCACCCATTCGCGCTGGATTTCCTCGGGTCGAAGTGTCAGTCGTTCATCGCGCTTCCAAAGGACGGTTCGTTCACCGGAGTCTTCTACGAGAATAAACGCTTGTTGGCTTGGGCAGCCCGGTGCGATAAGAGTTCTCGCATCGACACCCAATCTCGCGAATTCAGCGCGATGGAGCTCGGCAGCGCTATCGTCTCCGAGCTTTCCAACATATCGCGTACGCAAGCCCCACTGCTGGCAGGCCACCATGGCGCTGGCAACCTGGCCGCCGGGAAGGATATTGGCGGAACGGAATTCGACCTTGGAACCGGATTGTGGATACAGGGAAAGAGGGATCAGGGTATCGGTGGCGTTTAACCCCACCCCTACAACGTCCATTCGCGTCGCGCTCGTCATGGGATTCATCAACTAGCCAATGTAAATGAAGTGAGGCAGAATACGCCAAAATCATTGCCAGAGGAGGGGGCCAATCCGGCCCCGCCGCGAAGACATCAGTCGCCTCCGGATTTTGGTTCGCGAAATTTCGTGAAGTGTCCAATTTAGAACTGCTTTGTCCGCATTCGGACATGGCTGGAGGGACGATGGCTTTACCACGTTACTGACTTTGAAAATCTCGTTAGCCGAGGTGATCAGAAAAAACAGGAGGGGTGGGGGGAGGAGACAAGATATCTCGTGAGCCCAGATGCCAGAGAGTGCGGTAACCGAAGGACAAAAAACAGACCCGGAGGTTTGGGACCTCCGGGCCACCATGAGGGGGGTTTTACTTCATAGCAACCACGGTCTTTGTCTCGCTCTGCAGCGCCGCGTGTTGCGTCTTCATCTGTTTCTCCAGCTTCGACTCGGGAATGGTCACGCTCTGGCTTGCAGAGGTCGCGACGATCTCATGAAGGAAGTACTGATCTCCAACTTTATCGAACACAATCTTCGCGACATCGCTCGATGTCCTGTCGTCGGAGAATCCATTTGCCAGAGCAGACGCTCCGCGGGCCTTGCTCTGCACAAATACCTGGTTGCTGGATGTGGATTTGAACCAGTAGGTTCCTGGAGGCAACAGTGCGCCGTTCACAGTGAAGTCAAAAGGGATATTCGCTTGAACGGCGTGTTCTTGAGCAGAGACATTGTTTACCGCGACGAGGCTCGTGACGGCGAAGAGTGCCATTGTTGTGAGGGTTCTTCTCATAACATTCTCCAATTTCCACGGCGCTGTTTTCCGACTGCCTCGTGGGGGCCTCTCTCAGTGAAGCCCGAACTGGATTGTGATAATGCCGTTAACCGTGCTGCTCTTCCTTGCCGAGAGGTATTGCATCTCCCGTGCCAAACTCCTTCCTGCAGGTGCCTGATCTGCGCGCGCACGTGTTTACAAAGACATCCGGGGTTTTCGATCGAACGGTGGAGTGCTTGCGGACTGTTTGCGGCAAGGATGTGGGTAACTGAATGGATACCGAAGAACCGAATGACTCCCGTGTCGATGGGAGACGAAGAGTCATGATGAGTCACAATCAATTCATGGCTGCTTGAGACTCCGCCTGTTTGGCGCTCAAGACTTGAAACAAAAAATCGTTTAATTCGCAACCGAGTGCTGATTGGTTTCGTCGAATAGATGCTCAAGCTACGTGAAGTGAGCCTACATTCATTGTGGCGTACCTTAGCATGTCTCGTGTTATTCAATCGGGCCCAAAATAATCGTTAAAATCGCGGGAACCGCAGACCCTGCGTCACCGTATAGGAATGGATTGAAGGCTGAGTAGTCGTTTTCTCAATGGATTGAGTTCCCCGTCGAACTGAGGACATTTGGAGTGGATCAGTCAGCGATGCGTCCGGACTTTGGAATCGTTGTCGGCCGCATGGCGCGGGACCTGGCAGCTTTGTTCCAAATCAGCAATGCGATCACGTCCATCCGTGATCTCGATCTTCTGCAGCAGGAAATATTACAGCTGATATTCGAAGTAGTGCCTGCGGAAGATGGCGCAATTGTCCTGCGAACATTTCAAGGCGAAGAGCCGGTCTCAATCTGTTCCCGAAGCCGCGGATATGACATCCAGAGACCGATCAATGTTCAGCGCGATTTAGTGCGACAGGCGTTCTGGGAGGGTCAGGCGATCCTGAAGAACGCAGTCCCGGGATCAACCAACCCGGAGAGTGTGCTTTGCCTGCCATTGATCGCGGTTGAAAAAGCAATCGGCGTCATCTATCTATCCACTACAGATGTTGAGTCGCCTTTCGGCGAGGATCATGTTCATTTTCTGAGCGCAGTTTCGCGGATTGCCGCGGTAACACTTGAAAACATTCTTGCGTTAAACGCACTGAGCGCTAAGTCGTCTGGTCGAGCAGAGCTAACGACGACTACCAGTAAACTGATAGGCGAAAGCCGTCAGATGACCGAGGTGGAAGAATTCATCCGTCGCGTCGCATTGACGGATTCCACCGTGCTAATCCAGGGTGAGAGTGGCACCGGCAAGGAATTGGTGGCGCGAGCGATCCACAACAAAAGTTCACGAGCCAGTGGCCCATTTATCGCCATCAACTGCGCCGCTATTCCAGAGGCCCTGCTTGAGAGCGAGCTGTTCGGCCACGAACGTGGCTCATTCACTGGCGCTGTGGGGCTGAAGATCGGGAAGTTCGAATCGGCGGGCGAGGGGACGCTTTTTCTCGACGAGATCGGAGAGCTTGCTCCGGTATTGCAGGCAAAGATGCTGAGAGTTCTGCAGCAAAGGGAATTCGAAAGGGTCGGGGGCAATCGGTCTTATCCGTTCAAAGCCAGAGTGCTTGCCGCGACCAATAAGAATCTTGAGCAGGCGATTAAGCGCGGAGAGTTTCGGCCCGATCTGTACTATCGGCTGAACGTCGTCTCCATCACAGTCCCCGCTCTCCGGGATCGGCGCGAAGATATTCCCGCGCTGGCAATGTACTTTGCTGAGCGATGCGCGGTGAGAAGTCCACGAGGGTTCAAAGGAATTTCCCGTGAGGCCCGGACTCTGCTGATGCAATATGGCTGGCCCGGCAATGTACGGGAACTGGAAAGTGCGATCGAACATGCCATCGTGATGGGTGTGACCGACGAGATTGTGCCCGCCGATCTACCTCCTGCAATCCTGGGAGAAAAGGGGGACGGTCTGGCCTGTGCGCGATACCACGACGCGCTCAACCAGGCGAAAAGAGATCTCGTCCTGTGCGCGCTCAGGGAGTCGAAGGGCAGTTTTCCGAATGCAGCCCGTTTACTGGGCATTCATCCAAAATACCTGCACCGCCTGGTTCGGACGCTCGATCTGAAATCTGAATTGCATGGCTCGGCATAGCCGCAACGGCTACTTTACGAAGTTTGTGATCGAGGGATTGTTCTTAGGAGCAGGCCGCCATCGCGTCGGATTCAGACGAATAAACCGAGAAAAGCCCGTAGATTCCGCATAACTTCATCGTCTTCATAGCAAACTGCGAGGGGTTGACGAGCTTGGCGTCGCCGCCTTGCTTCTTGGCCTTGAGCAGAGCGTTCACGATGGAGCCAATACCGCATGAATCAATTACGGGCATTGACTCCAGATCGATAATCAGATTCGAATAACCGGAGTCGAGAGCGGACTCAATCGACTTCTCGAAGTGGGTGACACTTTCCCCATACTTCAGGCCGCCCTTGATCTTGAGCACGCACACACTACCACTCTGCCGGATATCTAAGTCCATGCTTCTCCTCTACTTCGGACAGATTTTCTCTACATGGGAAAATGCGCCTGCCAGCCTTTAGCAATTCCAGCATCCATCGCGCGCAGCGAAGAGTCAAGCCGAACTGTTAAGTGAATCAAAGTGAGCTGTATAGGATCGTGCATCCTAGCGGGGAATTTCCGCCTCACCGGTTGCGTTCTCGTACTCCAACTCCTGCGACTTCGTGCGCAACGAACCCTTGCGTAGCGACCGCTCTTTCATCATGACAAAGAACACGGGCACAAGAATGAGTACGTGGATCGTGGAGGTGATCATGCCTCCCACGATCGGAGTCGCAATCGGCTTCATAACATCGGAGCCTACGCCAGACTCCCACAGAATTGGTACGAGGCTTGCCAACACCGCCGCCACGGTCATCAGCTTGGGACGGAGCCTCTGCACCGCGCCTTCAATAACCGCGAGTTCGAGATCCTGCGGAGTGTGGATGTTGCCTGCATCCAGGTGACGCTCTAGCGCTTCGTGAAGATACACCACCATGACAACGCCGGTTTCCACCGCGATTCCGAACAGCGCGATGTAGCCAACCCAGACAGCAACGCTGAAGTTGTAACCGAGCAGCCATTGGAGCAGCAGCCCCCCCGTCATGGCATAGATCGTGGGGACGATCAAAACAATAGCTTCTGCGACGGAATGGAACACCATGTAAAGCAATAGGAAGATTAGAAAGAACACTACGGGAAGAATCAGCTTCAAACGCTGCTTCGCCCTCAATTCGAATTCATATTCGCCTGACCACCTGAATGTGTAATTTGCAGGCATAGCGACTTTGTCATGAATCAGGCGAGTAGCAGAATCGACGAACGTGCCGTAATCCGTGTTCTTCAAATCGATATAGATATAGCCGGTGAGCTGCCCGTCTTCGTCACGGATCATAGCCGGCCCGTTGGAAAATGAGACGCTGGCTACTTGCCCAAGCGGGATCTGTGCTCCTGTGGGAGTTGCGATGAGAACAGTGCGAATGCGTTCCGCACTGTTGCGGAAATCCTGCTCATAACGAACATTAATGGGATACCGTTCGCGCCCTTCAATGTTCTCCGCGACGTTCTTCCCTCCGATGCCGGACGATACCGCGGTCTGTACATCTCCGACCGTGAGGCCATACCGGGCCGCTTCTTCACGGTTTACTTCGACGTTCACATAGAAGCCTTGCGAGATGCGCTCGGCGAATATGGAACGTTGCTGCGGCATGGTCGCGATCACTTTTTGAATCTCTTCGGCAAGATGCTCGATTCCTTCTACTGTCGGGCCCTGTACTTTAATTCCGAGCGGGGTCTTGATGCCAGTCAGTTCCATATCAAGCCGGCTCTGCACCGGACTAGTCCATGTGTTGGAAATTCCTGGAAACTGAACTTGTTCATCCATCTCCTGAATCAACTTCTCGTACGTCATCCCCGGTCTCCACCGCTCGCGGGGCTTCAACATGATAGCCGTGTCGTACATGTCGAGAGGCGCATTATCCGTCGCGCTGTCGGACCGTCCCACGGTACCGAAAACGCTTTCGACTTCCGGGAATGTCCGGAGAGCAGCATCCTGTTTTTGAAGCAGCTTTTTCGCCTGCTCAATCGATATTCCAGGCAACGAAGTGGGCATGTAGAGCACCGATCCTTCAAAAAGTGGAGGCATGAACTGGCTCCCCAGCTTGAATGCGACGGGAAGCGTAGCTATCAGGAAAAGAAGGTTCGCCGCGATGGTGAGCCTCCGGTACTTCAGGCAGAAACGCAGTATTGGCAGATAGAGAGCCTGCGTTAAACGCGAGATAGGGTTCGCGTTTTCAGGGCGAAGCTTGCCGCGAATCAAAAGAACCATTAGTACAGGAACGAGGGTAATCGCGAGAATAGAGGAAGATCCCACGGCGAGTGTCTTGGTCCACGCCAGCGGACGAAACATTCTGCCCTCTTGCGCTTCAAGGAGAAACACGGGCAGGAAGGAAACAATGATGATGAGGAGGGAGTAGAAGAGAGCCGGTCCCACTTGCTTTGCCGCGCCGATAAGAATGTTCCTGCGCTCCACACGAGAAACGGGCTTTGCATCCCGCTCCTGCCTTTCGGATAAATGGCGATAACCGTTTTCCACCATAACGATTGCCGCGTCGACCAAGACTCCTATTGCGAGTGCAATCCCGCCCAATGACATGATGTTCGAAGTGATGCCGAGGAGATAGATAGGGATGAATGACGTGAGAACCGCTACGGGCAATATAAGAATGACGATCAGCGCAGAGCGAAAATGAAAGAGGAAAATAAGGATGACAAGGCTCACGATCAGCGCTTCTTCTAACAGATCACGCTCGAGGGTCGCGATGGAATCCTTAATGAGCTTGGAGCGATCGTAGCCAGCAGCAATCTGCACGCCAGCAGGAAGCGACGAAGCAATGTCGTGCAGCTTCTGTTTCACACCGTCGATCACTTTCAACGCATTCATGCCTTGCCGCATGACTATAATTCCGCCGACTGTTTCGCCTTCTCCGTTCCATTCAGCGACACCTTCGCGAATCTCGGGCCCGAACGTGACGCTACCTAGATCGCGAAGAAAGACGGGCGTGCCGTTCTTGCTTCCTACGGAAACGCTTTCGAGATCCTTCGGTGAGTGCAAGTACCCGCGCCCGCGAATCATGTATTGAGCGCCGCTCAAATCTAGTACACGACCGCCAACTTCGTTCGTGCTGCTCTTCACGCGGTCGATAACCATTGACAGCGGAATGCCATACGCGAGCAGCTTGTTCGGATCGAGGCGCACCTGGTATTGGCGAACAAATCCGCCAATGCTTGCAACCTCCGCAACGCCGGGAACCGTTTCCAGCGCGTACTTCAAATGCCAGTCCTGCAGAGTTCGAAGATCTGCAAGATTGTGGGTGCCGCTCTTGTCGAGAATGGCGTATTCAAAAACCCATCCTGCTCCGGTTGCGTCCGGCCCAATTGCAGGATGCGCATCGGCCGGGAGCCGCTCGCTGATTTGCTGCAGATATTCCACGACACGTGACCGGGCCCAATAGAGATCCGTGCCGTCCTCGAACACCACGAAGACATAAGAGTCTCCCAGCATCGTCTGGGCGCGAACGGCTTTGACGTGGGGCGCAGCAAGCAAGCTGGTGACAATGGGATAAGTAACCTGATCTTCAAGGATGTCCGGAGGCTGTCCCGCCCAACTCGTATGCACGATCACCTGAACATCGGAGATGTCGGGCAATGCATCCAGCGGCACATGCTGGAGTGACCAAACACCAGCCACAGTAAGCATCAGTACGGTAGTGAAAACCATGAAGCGATTCCGCGCGCAGAGTTCGATGATTCGAGAGAGCATAATTACATCCCTCCATCGGCGTTCATGCGCAGTTGCTTCGTTGCCAGCGGAGTATCTCCATGTTTTACAGAGATCGTCAGCTGCCAGAGTCCTCCGGTAGGAAGCTCAATCGAACCTCGATAAAGTCCACCACCCGCGCTGGAAAGGCGTGAGGAATTTTGAACCGCAGCCATGCCCATTGCAGGCATCGCAGCCATGAAGGATGTCACCGTGACATCAGCGTCTGGAACCGGCGCGCCATGGCTATTGGTTACCTTTACCTGGACTGCGTTTGCACCTTTGTGGAGTTGGTTTTGATTGACCGTGAAATCAATCGTCACCTGCTCGCCGCTCGTCGCACCGACAGCCATCGCAGGCGTAGGTGCGGCTGAACTCTGACCGGATGCAGCTTGTAACTGGCTCTCGGAATCGATGAGGAAATTCGCTGAAATAACAATTGACTGGTGCGCATCCAGACCGCTCAGGATCACAACATCGTCGCCAACACGCGGCCCGATTGCGACATCTTTCGGCTCGATTCGGCCGTCCCCTTTGTTCAGGAAAATAACCTGCTTCGTACCCGTCTGGAAGACAGCAGATGCCGGAACGACCAGCCGCCGGCCAAGAGAAGACTTCAGCTGCACGTTCACAAACATGCCGGGCTTTAAAAGAAGACCAGAGTTATCGATAGATAAGCGAACCTGAACGGTGCGCGTAGTCATATCGACTTGGGGCAATACTTCTTCGACTTTTCCACGGAAGATTTTCTGCGGATAGGCATCCACCGTGATCTCGGATGGGTCTCCCGGTTTCAATCTGCCCACGTCATTTTGAAATACCTGGGCATTCACCCAAACGCGCGAAAGATCGGCGATGGTGTAGAGCCGAGTCGAGGGTTCCGCGAACATATTGGGCAAGGCGTTTCTCTCGATTACATATCCCGATGCCGGAGACTGGATAGTTAGATCGGGAATGACTTTGCCTGTGCGCTTTAACTCATCAAGTTCGCTGGCGGGTACTTCCCATTGTTCAAGGCGCCGTTCTGCCGCGGTTGAAAGGGCTCCCGCATCGGACGCAACGTCGCCGATAGAGCTGCGACTAAGCGCGCGCTGGTTCTCTCGTGCCAGAAGAAATTCCTGTTGTGTTGCTACCAGGTCAGGGCTGTAGATGGTGAATAAAGGCTGACCTTTCTTGACGTATTGATACGTAGCATTCGCAAATACTCTGCGTATGTAGCCGGAGAAGCGGACCTGCACATACGACAAAAGCCGGTCGTTAATGGCGACGGTGCCGCTGGCACGCAGGTCATCATCCAATTGTTTGTACTGGGGAAACCCGGTCATGACCCCGATGCGCTGGATTTGCTGCGGTGTAAGTTGAATTGGAGAGAGAGGCATCTCCGCTTTGACTGTTGATGGTTTTTCTACAGCAGATGTAGAAGCCTCCGGGCCAACCGCGAGCATTGGCGTAGAAGAGGCCTCTGTTGTTGCCGTGCGGACCTCGTGACGACGAAGAAAATAGAGAAGAACGCAGGCGAGAATTGCGGCCCATACTATGGATGTAATCAGCACATAATTTGCTCCGGTCTTCTTCATCGCAGTGCCTCGCCGGTCAACGTTTCAATGCGAACTAATGCCGTCTCGTGGTTGAAGAGGGCCTCCTGATAATCGTGCTCCATTGTTAAAAGGTCCATCAGCGAAGAAAGAACCGGCGCAAACTCTTGTTTGTTAGCCTGGTATGCGCCCTGCTCAGAACGAAACGCGGCTTCCGATTGTGGAATGAGACCATTCTTGTACTCGTCCATAAGTTCGGCAGTGCTTGTTACGGCTACATATTGTTTCTGCAGGTCGGCGAACTTCATTTGCGTATCGGAGTCGAGGTCTCTCCTATTCCGATTCATCGTTTCGGCTGCCTCTGAAGCTTCCGCAGAAGCTCTGCCCCTGCGAGGAAACCGCATACCAACGGTGAGCATGTAGTAGTCGCGGTAATCGCTGCCAGTTAACTGGAAGGTGTATCCGACATTGAAGTCTGGTTTCGAATGACTTTTGATTTCTGCCAACTGTGCGTTTTGTTTTTCAACCACAGCTGAATCCATGAGAAGTGACGGATTCTGTTTACGCAAAATATCTTGCAACTCAGACTGATTTTTCTGGAAGGAAGTGAGCGTAAGCGGCTCTGCCACGATGTCGGGGGAATCTTGCGGTCGATGGAGGAGTTGTTTCAAATCTGCTTGCAACTGTCCCACCTCTCCGTGATGCATTGTCACTTCGCGGAGAATTTTGGTGTGCTCCAACTGCGCTTTTATCACCCCTGACTGGCTGCCTTGACCAAGGGAGTAGCGGGACAGCGCGTCCTTGATCGTCGACTGCAGCACTTCGTCCGTCTGATGAAGAATGGCGAGTGCTGCGTCCGAATAGGCGAGCCGCAGATACAGCAATTTCACCTGCTCGGCGACGGACGAGCGCACCACAAGCGCATTGGATTTCTGCGTTTGGGCCTCGCGATCTGCGACGTCTCCCTTGAGTTTGCGCTTTCCCGGGTACGGCAAATCCTGCGAAGCGCCAAAACCGATATAGGCAAAGTCGCTGTTGCTGAATCCCGCGAACGGCACCGGGCTGCCAACGCTTAATGTTTGAACGGAGAACGTCGGGTCGGGCAAGCTTGTTGCCTGGCGTGCGAC
This sequence comes from uncultured Acidobacteriaceae bacterium, assembly GCA_963797255.1. GTDB lineage: Bacteria > Acidobacteriota > Terriglobia > Terriglobales > Acidobacteriaceae > JANXZS01. The sequence continues at coordinate 519,708 of CAWCOV010000019.1, read as the reverse complement.
GTAGGTCGAAGCTTTCCAACCAAGATCCGCCGACGCGATCTGGCTATTCTGGGCTTCGGCCTCAGCCAGCAGCGTCTTGAGCGGCGTCGCCGGCAGGTAACTGTGTTGCGCATATAAAGAGTGCCGGGCACCAGTAGAAAAAGGGTGCATATCATGCATAGGGATTTCACGGAAAACTCTCCTGTCTCAAAGACAAATGCAGCGCAACGCGCAAATGCGCACTCGCGATGAAATGACGGGAGAGTTCTAGATTCTTAGATTGGAAATGGTGGGTACAAAATGTCCGGGTGGAGAGGCGCTTGGATCGGAGTTGAGTTCAGGCGATAATCTTTGCTGGTTAAAAAGGTCGGTCGCCATTACCTTCACAAAGTCTGTGCCGGCAGGATGAATTAAGGCTTTCCTGTCGAGCGCAACCACGCTGATGTTCGGCAATACCTTTTGGCAACAACCATGCGAAGCAGGCATCCGCATTTGTCCACATTCATTTTTCATGATGTGGCAGCAAGCACGTTCGGCAGCGCTCATCTGCGCGTCCGGGGCCATGCAGGCCACTACGGGCGACAAACAAATGATGTTCAGTAGTAACAGCGCACCGAGATTGGACAAAAACTTCACAATTCAGCATAGCCCATCTAAAGTGCGATTTCTACGAGATTTGCGCAAACAGGTGTGTCTTGAATCACGGACAAGTGTTGTTTCCGTGCGTTTTGCACCCGCGTTCAAAACGCTACTCTGGTAGCAATAGCGCACTCGTGACCAGGTAGAAAAGCGATTGGGCTCCTGTCTGACGTCGAGCAGACTGCAACTCCAATTCTGAATCAGAGTCGTTGACCTCGGTGGAGGGCGAGCCTATATTTGTCGAGACTTCGAGAGCGTCAACCTCAAATGATACTTATGTGAAGCGGCACTCTTCGCCGGGAGGGACGAGTGTATCAACCGGAAACGTATGGGATTGCCCTGTTCTTTATGTTGGGCAGCATGCTGTGCTGGGGATCGTGGGCCAACACTATGAAGCTCACACCGGGTTTTCCCTTTCAACTGTTCTATTGGGACTATGTCGCGGGACTTTTGCTCGGAAGCATTGCCTGGGGATTTTCGCTGGGCAGCCATGGAGCCGCCACCTCATCGTTTTTGCAAAGCCTTTCACAAGCGGACGCGCGTCATATCGGATTCGCTGTCTTGGGCGGAGTCATCTTCAACATCGCCAACTTGCTATTGGTCGCTGCGATTGAGATCGCTGGCCTGGCCGTGGCCTTCCCGGTTGGGATTGGTCTCGCACTGGTAATCGGCGTCCTTCTGAATTACATCCTCGCTCCACAGGGAAATCCACTGCTGCTATTTGGCGGACTGATCTTTGTCGTGCTGGCGATTGTAGTGGATGCAATGGCTTATCAACGTCGAGAGATTGTGCGGAAAGCCGTCGGGAAAAAAGGCGTGCAAATCAGCCTTATCGCGGGCGTGCTCATGGGCCTCTTCTACCCATTCGTGGCTAAGGCTGGTTCCGGTCCCTCGAGACTTAGTCCTTACTCGGTAACATTTTGTTTCGCTTTGGGAGTGCTGGTCTGTGCGATCCCTTCCAACTTGTACTTGATGCGCAAACCACTCACTGAGGAGCGCGCCGTTCCAATGCAGCAATACGTGGCTGCGCGTCCGTCGTTTCACGTGTGGGGAGTGGTGGGTGGATTTATCTGGTGCACGGGCGCGATGCTCAGCTTTGTGGCGTCGAATGCGCACCTGGTTGGTCCTGCCGTTTCCTATGCGATCGGACAGGGCGCAACATTGATCTCAGCTATCTGGGGAGTTTTTGTGTGGAAGGAGTTTAGCGATGCTCCTGCAGGGGCCCGCAGGTTGCTTCCGTTGATGTTTGTCTTCTTCATCGTTGGGCTTACCGCCATCGCTGTTGCACCGTTGTTCAGCCGCTGATCATGCCAAAAGAAATTGTCGTCGTCGGAAGCATCAATCTCGATCTCGTTGCGAATTCCGCACGGATTCCGCAACAGGGTGAGACCCTGCATGGCCACTCCTTCCAAACATTTTTTGGCGGCAAAGGAGCGAACCAGGCGGTCGCGGCGTCGCGCCTCGGTGCCCCCGTAACAATGATCGGAAAGGTGGGAACGGATTCGTTCGGTCCGGAATTGCTGGAAGGACTGAAGTCTGCAGGCGTTCGTACAAATTGTGTTCGCCGGGCGTCGGGTTCCTCGGGCGTCGCCTTGATTACAACGGACATGGATGGACAGAATTCCATCGTCGTGGTGCCGGGTGCAAATGGGCAGATGAATCCTGATGACCTGGACCGTTATCGCAGTCGAATCGAAAACGCTGCCATCGTTCTGGCTCAGCTCGAGATTCCGATGGCTACCGTGGAACACCTGGCGACGATCACGAGTAAGGCGGGAGTTCCGTTAATGCTCGATCCCGCTCCTGCAACGCGTCTGTCTCGAAAGCTTCTTCGGAGTGTCACCTGGCTCACGCCGAACGAAACCGAAAGTGCGGCATTGCTCGCGGATGCCGGTGAGAATAGCGGCGTTGACGCTATCGCGGATCGCATCTTGTCGGTGGGAGTTCGAAACGTAGTCCTGAAGCTTGGCGCAAAGGGTGTCTATCTCGCAGGAAAAGATACTGCGCATCTTGCTGTGAAGGGCTTCAAAGTAAAACCGGTAGACACCACTGCCGCCGGAGATGCATTCAATGGAGCGTTTGCGATGGCGCTTGTGCGCGGCATGAATCCGGAGGAGGCTGCGCAATTCGCGTGCGCCGTCGCCGCGATATCCGTTACGCGTGCGGGAGCACAACCCTCCATGCCGTCTTACAAAGAGGTTGAAGCATTCCTGCGACGGCAGCGCTCAAATTAGCTGCCCTTTGTGCGCCTCACCCATCAGTAACCATCCGAGATAACGCCGGTTTATCCGCCGGATAAAATCGCAACCGTCGTTGGAAAGAATCGCAGCCACCTTTGCGGAGTGCTAATAAAGTTACGCTCATGAATATTTTCTTGCTGAGCGAAGCGACTTAAAAGGTATCCTCGCATTCCAACAGGTAGAGTCAGTTGCGTTCGAACCCCGTTTCCAGCGGAGGTGGGCAAATGGTTCCTGCAGAGCATCCCTTGCGTCAACTCTTCCAGGAGTTGGTTACGAATACCTACGAGCAGATTGGAATTTTCGATCGCGAGCTCGAAGGCTACGTTTCCGGATTGCTCGTCGACTTCAGTAACAGCGAGCGCCTCTACCCTGTTCTCGATGCCCATGGCCGCCCGCTCAGAGAGGTCGGAGAAATGCTGATCGCGTCAGACCCTGTTCACGGTACCGCGTCCTCTTTCGGCGCTGAACGCGAAATACGAAAGCATATCGGCGACTACACGCTATTCCTCACGGGAATGTACCCCGAGTCGATGCATCTATGGCGCTCCCGGCAACGCGAGAGTTTTGTAGAAATGGTGCGTGCAGGTAAAGAGAGTTACTACATTGTTTCGAAATTTGACTTGTTCGAATACGCGAACGAAGCTGCGCTCTTTGCCCGGCTATCGAAATACTTCGAGCGGTGCATCTACGGGCTCACACTCGTGCGTGAAGAGCTCTCGAAGCGTAGTCCCGGAGCATTTCCAGCTCGAAAGGATCCCGAATATCTAATGTGATTCTGAGTCTGCGCGAACGAGAGTTATCTCGGGCGGACGTAAGGTCCGCCTAGAGAATGTAGCGCGACAGGTCTTGATCCTTAACGATTGAAGCGACCATAAGGCGAACGTATTCCGGAGTAATGACAACTGCCATTTCCGGCTGACCAGAACCGTTCAGGCGTTCGCTCACGGGTAGTGGGACGGTCGCCCCGTTCTCCTGGGCCGCAGCCACCAAGTCAATCGATGAATCCGTCTTGTGCGCTTTCGTCAGATCCGGCGCGACGAAACTAATCTCGTCCAGTACTCGTTCCATAATCGTGTGCAAGCGTCGCGCACCGATGTTTTCCGTCGCTTCATTTACGCTGAATGCGAAGCGCGCCATCTCTTCAATTGAGGCGGTAGTAAATTCCAGCTTCAGCCCCTCGGTCTCGAGTAGTGCGGAGTATTGCTTCGTCAGAGACGATTTTGGCTCGGTGAGAATGCGGATAAAATCTTCCACCGTCAGAGATTGAAGTTCGACACGGATAGGAAAGCGGCCCTGCAGTTCAGGGATCAAATCGCTGGGCTTGGAAACGTGAAAGGCCCCTGCCGCGATGAACAGGATGTGATCTGTTCGAACCATACCGTAGCGTGTGTTTACCGTGGTGCCCTCAACAATGGGCAGAATGTCGCGTTGAACGCCTTCGCGCGAAATGTCCGGACCATGTCCGCCTTCGCGTCCAGCGATCTTGTCGATCTCATCCAGAAAAATGATGCCGGAGTTCTCCACCCGCTCTGTGGCGGTGCGGTTGACCTGGTCCGCATCGATCAAGCGGCTCTCCTCTTCCTGCACCAGGTATTCGAATGCTTCTCCCACCTTCAGCTTGCGTTTCTTGGTCCGCGCTCCAAAAATGCTTGGCAGGATGTCTTTGAGGTTGATGTCCATCTCTTCAACGCCCTGGTTGGAGATGATTTCGAAAGACGGTGCGTTTTTCTCGCGGACATCGATTTCGACAACCCGATCATCCAGTCGACCTTCCCGGAACTGCTGGCGGAGCTTTTCGCGACTCCGAGTATGGGAATCATTTGCAGGAGCAGGAAAAGTAAGAGTGCCGCCATCCAAGTTCGGCTGCGATGGAGTTTGCGGAGTGGCACCAGCGACGAGAGGTGGAAGCAAAAGATCCAGCAGCTTCTCTTCCGCGTTCAGCTCCGCCTTGTCTTCTACTTCTTCCAGCTTCTCCTCACGAACCATATCTATCGCAATCTCAACAAGATCGCGGATCATGGATTCGACGTCGCGGCCAACGTAGCCGACCTCGGTAAATTTCGAGGCCTCCACCTTGAGAAATGGCGAATTTGTAAGCTTCGCAAGGCGGCGGGCGATTTCCGTCTTCCCCACCCCCGTGGGTCCGATCATGATGATGTTCTTCGGCATGATCTCATCCGCGAGATCCGGGGCGAGTTTCTGCCGGCGCATGCGATTCCGCAACGCAACTGCGACGGCCCGCTTGGCCGCACTTTGCCCTACGACGTGCTTGTCGAGTTCCGCAACAATCTCTCGCGGTGTCAGGTCCTCAAGTGCGAGTTCCTGATCTTCCGCCGTTCCTGGTAAATAGATGGCCATATGCCTGCTCCTTGTGGGCCTGGGGCGCTACTCGGAGCCCTCTAAGCGTGCAGTTCTTCGATCGTGATCTTGTCGTTCGTGTAGATACAGATTTGCCCGGCGATGCGCAGAGACTTTTCCGCAATATCGCGAGCCGGAAGCTCGGTGTTCTCAAACAGCGCGCGCGCCGACGCCAGGGCATACGATCCGCCGCTGCCAATGGCTGCAATCCCTTCATCTGGTTCGATGACGTCGCCGGAACCGCTGATGAGGAATGTTTGTTGCAAATCCGCAACCACCAGCAAAGCTTCAAGGTTCCGCAACATCTTGTCCGTGCGCCAATCCTTGGCAAGTTCCACCGCCGAGCGGCCGAGGTTCCCGGCATACTGCTCCAGCTTTGACTCGAAACGGCTGAAGAGTGAGAATGCGTCCGCCGTTGACCCGGCAAATCCCGCCAGAATCTTGTCCTGGTACAGGCGTCGGATTTTGCGCGCGGAGTGCTTGATAACGCTTTCGCCTAGAGTGACTTGCCCGTCAGCAGCCATCACCACGCTGTTGTTGCGCCGAACGCACAAAACGGTGGTGGAACGAATCCTTGGCACGGAGGCGGACATGGGGCTTGCGTTCTGCGTCCTGCTGTTTTTGCGGGACTTGGGACGCGGAGAGAGTTCGGAGGAATGAGGGGCGCCGGGATCGGCCACCGGTAGAGTCAATCGGTTGGACATGCTCGTTCTTCAGTATATAGCAGCAGCCGGGAGCAGGATTGATTGCTTCGCGGCGTGAAAAGCGCCGTCAGAGATGATCGATATCCCGCCTCTCTAAGGTATCCTTCAAGTACCCTTTTGCAGCCAGGGAACAACCCTCTTGCCTGCGACGGGATGGCGGGAGCCGCAAGTTTCAATGACGAGCTTTTCTCTACGCAATCCGGAGGTCCTGGGAGCGCTGACTACAGCCGGCGTCCTCCTGGGTGGGGCGGCTGTGGCGTGGGTGTTTTTGCGCAGAAAAAAGACAGAGGAAGAAATCGAGCGCGAACGCCGTCTCAACCTCGTAAAGGTCGGCCGGCTGGTGGATGGGACCGTGGTGGATATCGCGGACCTGGACGCAAGCGAAAGCGGCAGGACCAGCGGCATGAAGCTCATTATTTATCGATATGAAATTGCAGGAGTGGTCTACAACTGCTCCCAGGACGTTACCCTCATGGGTGATTTTGTGGACATCTATCAATGCCGGTTAAGCTTTCCCGCAACCATCCGGTACGATGCGCACAACCCGGAAAACAGCATTATTGTGGCTGAAAACTGGAGCGGCTTGCGAGAATCTGCTGCCATTACCTTTGGTCCTCCAGCCGCTCGTGCCGGGAATCGCGCCGGAGTCCTTTCCGACCGAACCGCCGCAGAGTGACGATCGCAATACTTTCATCTCATCGTGCCGGCAATTGATGGCCCTCCCCAAGGCAGCATAAACTTATGCATATGCATGTGCACGGTGGGTCGACTCAGAAAATGCAGCGTGTGTTGCGCTTCTCGCTGGTGGCGACACTCGCTTACGTGTTGCTCACTTTCTTCGCGGGTGTTCGTGCGCACTCTCTCGCACTCATTTCGGAGTCCGGACACAACGTCTCAGACTTTCTCGCGCTTCTGCTCTCATTCGTCGCCGTGTATTTCCACACCAGGCCGGCGACCGACGAGAAGACGTTTGGCTATCAAAGGGCCGGTGTTCTCGCGGCGTTTCTCAACGCCTTATCACTGATCTTTATCGCTGTCTGGATTGCTATCGAAGCGGTCCATCGACTCAATTCTCCAGTTACAGTGCAGCCCCGGCTCATGATGATTGTCGCTGCCGCTGGACTGGTGATGAATGGCGTAATCGCGGCACTTTTGTGGAAGGTGGCGCACGACGTAAATATCCGCAGCGTCTTCCTTCACATGCTGGGCGACACGCTGTCCACGGCTGCGGTGATTGTTGGCGGCCTGGCGATCGTCATTACCGGAAAGAACTGGATCGATCCCGCGCTTTCAATCGTGATCGCGGCGCTCATCCTGTGGACTTCGCTTTCCATCGTGAGAGAGACGCTGAATATTTTGCTCGAGGGTACTCCGCGCGGCGTGTCGCTTCCTGAGATCCGCTTGAGGCTCGCAGCCATTCAAGGCGTGCTGGATGTCCATGATCTGCATGTCTGGAGTCTAGGGTCGCAGACGAACGCACTCGCTACTCACGTTACGATCGCGGACATTCCCCCTTCGGAAAGTGCGCGAATACTGGCGGAAATCAACACCACTCTGCGCGACGACTTCCGCATCCACCACACCACGATCCAGTTTGAGGATGCTGAATGCGAGATCGCGCACGGCTGCGTCATTCCTGTCGATCCGGTTGAGGCTCACGCCCACCACCACGGTCATTCGCACAGCCACTAGAGTTCGACGACTCACTTTGGCTTGTCGGGCTGCGAGGCGTAAATCTCCTCGACGCGGCTTAACGTGTCGATCTCGTTGACAGGTTTGTCCTCCCGAATCCGCAGAATTCTTGGGAAGCGGAGCGCGAAGCCGCTGTCGTGCCGGTCCGAGCGCATGACGTTGTTAAAAGCCACTTCGAGAACGATAAGAGGCTCGACGCTGCGGACGCGGCCAAAGTCCTCTACCGTGTGCTCCTGAAAAAAGGCTGTGAGTTGATCGATCTCGGCGTCGGTTAGTCCGGAATAAGCTTTGCCGACGTTCAGCAGTCTTTCTCCATCGCGAACAGCGAAGGTGTAGTCGCTCAAAACGCCCGCCCTTTTTCCGTGTCCAAATTCGGCGGCCGTGACCACAACGTCCAATGTCGCCAATTCTCGCTTGAGTTTCAGCCACGCCAATCCCCGTCGGCCCGGCTGGTAAACACTGTTCCGCGCCTTGATCATGACCCCCTCGTTGCCCCGGCTGCGAGCGTCAACGTAGGCCTGCTCCAATTGGTCGATCGAGGTGAGAGGTTCTGCGGCCGATAAAATCAAACGAGAGAAGTTTCCATCGCCATTAGTTGGAGCGAAGAGCAGCGACTGGCCCGCGCCATCGGATTCCGGTCCAGCCAAAGTAAGACCCGCAATTTCGTCGTAGAGCATCTCAAGTCGCAGTCGGCGCTTGTTTAAAGGCTCGTTGAGCAATAGCTCGCCATCCGCATACAGGATGTCGAATGCCATGAAGACCACTGGTGTCTGCTCCTGCATCTCGCGAGAGACATTCTTGCGACCGATGCGTTTCTGCAGAGACGCAAACGCCAGCGCTCTCCGTCCCTCTGAATCCCAGGCCAGAATCTCCCCATCCAAAATGACGGGCTTTTGAACTCTGCTGAAAGCCGTCGCGAGTTCAGGAAAAGCAGCCGTCAAATCCTCGCGCGTGCGCGAGAAGAGAGCAACAAGGCCCGGCTGAGCGGGATCGCCGCAGTGAAGCTGGCAGCGGATGCCGTCGAATTTGTCTTCAATCATCGCCTCACTAATTCGAGACTCAATGTCGACCGTTGCTGCGGGTGCCTCAGCTTTGACGCTAGGTGTCTCTGAAGTCGGCTGTTCGGGGTGCTCTTGTTCTTCGGCAAGCTCCGTAGCAAACCGAGCCAATGCCTCCTCAACGGTTGCGACCGGACTCGCGAGCATAAATCCAAGAGAATGAAACAGCTTCATTTGCGCCTGATCCAATGTTCCGGCAGCGGCCAGCTTTACCACTTCGCCTAAATCTCCGGAAAGCATCACGGCTCTGCGAACGCTGGAGACATCAGCCGAGTAGGCCTCCGCAATCGCGTCCTCAATCAGGCTTTGCCGTACGCCGGTGCGCATATCTCCCAGGGCCAGTTTGATGAGGTACTTTGCTTCCAGCGGAGTAGACCTTGTTAGCAGGCTGGTCATGAAATGAAGTTTGACCTGCGGACGACCCGACGCAGCGATGGATACGAACGCATTCTCCACATCCGCCAACGTCAGCGTGCTTTCGACGGAATTCTTTTGCGACATGAGATCGAATGCGGCAGCCCCCAGGTCCCCATGATTTAAGTACGCCTGATGGAGAGCAGTGTCATTCGTTTCCGCAAGCTGCACCACCGCGCGGCTTAGCACCGATCCGCCCAGATTCAGTGAGCGCCTTTCCCTCTCGGAGAAGGGCTGCCCTGCGAGGTAAAGAGCCGCCAGTGCTGCATCCTCCGGAGACAGCAGCCGTAACCATTCCGCGATCCTGGACCGTTTCTCCAGTTTTTTGCTCGTCTTGGATAGCGTTTCAGATAGTTTGGCGAACTGATCGAGGCTGGCGGACATGACAATAAAGATGCGCTTATCCGTTCTCCTGAATCAAATCAGTATTCCAGCAAGAGCTTCTATGGCTCCAATTGGCACCGTTTGCGGTAAAATGGTGATGTTATGAACGTTTCTCTTCTTCAGACCTCGCGCATCGCTCCCTGCCACGCACTCCTCTAGCGGCCCTCCCGCTCGTCTGACTTGCGCCTGATTCTAGTTTTCAACTTCTGGGTAACATTGCGCGAAGCGCGCGGCATGAGGTGTATATGTTTGATCGTTTGCAACAGATGGAAGCACGATACGAAGAACTGGGAAGCCAGCTGGCGGATCCCGAGATAGTCAACGATCAGCAGAAATATCAAAAGACCGCCAAGCAGCACCGCGATCTGCAGGAAGTGGTGGACAAGTTCCGCCAGTACAAGCAGATAAAGAATGGTGCCGACGATGCACGGGGGATGCTGAACGAAAGCGACCCCGAGATTCGTGCCATGGCGACCGAAGAACTTGCGCAACTGGAAGCTCGCCTACCTGCGATCGAGGAAGACCTTAAGGTGATGTTGCTGCCGAAGGATCCGAATGACGAAAAGAACGTCATCCTTGAAATCCGAGCGGGAACCGGTGGAGATGAAGCCTCGCTCTTTGTAGCCGAAGTCTTCCGGATGTACACCCGCTTTGCTGAACAGCACAGGTGGAAAGTCGAGGTACTTTCATCTTCAGAATCCGGCGTTGGCGGTCTTAAGGAAGTCATCGCCATCATTGAAGGTGACCGTGTGTTCTCTCAGATGAAGTACGAGAGCGGCGTGCATCGCGTGCAGCGCGTTCCAGAGACTGAGACGCAGGGTCGAGTGCACACGTCTGCGATTACGGTGGCGGTATTGCCGGAAGCGGAAGAAGTCGACGTAAAAATTGAAGCGAAAGATTTGCGCATCGACACGTTCTGTTCATCCGGCCCAGGCGGCCAATCGGTAAATACAACCTACTCCGCCGTGCGGATCACGCATATTCCTACTGGCACCGTGGTGAGTTGCCAGGACGAAAAATCTCAGATCAAGAATCGCGAGAAGGGTATGCGCGTTCTGCGTGCCCGCCTGTATGAGCAGGAGATGGAAAAGCAGCAGGCGGAGTTGGCGAAGGAACGGAAACAACAGGTCGGCACGGGAGACAGGAGCGAAAAAATCCGCACCTATAACTTCCCTCAGAACCGGCTCACGGATCACCGAATTGGCTTAACGAACCATCAACTCGCCGAGGTGATGGAAGGAAAGTTGCAGCCGACCATTGACGCCCTAACTTCGCATTACCAGGCGGAGCGGCTCAAGTCTGAGACGGCGGACATTCGTTAAAACATGTCTCCGCGCGTCTCAATTCGCACCGCTATGGCTGACGCGCAAGTGCGGTTACAGCGGGCGGAAAGTGATTCTCCCGCGCGCTTGGACGCGGAGCTTCTGCTCATAAATGCGATTCAGAGGCCCAGGACTTTTCTCCTCGCGAATCCCGACTACATTCTCTCGCAGGATGAGTACGAGAAGTTTCAACGATTTCTTGCGCGCCGCGAAGTTCATGAACCCATTCAATACATCCTTGGCACGGTCGAGTTCTACGGCTTGCCGCTGCTCGTAAATGCCAGCGTTTTGATTCCGCGCCCTGAGACGGAACACCTCGTCGAAGCTGTGCTTGAAAAGACTGCTGCTGAAACGCAAATCCGTATTGTAGATGTGGGGACGGGTTCAGGAGCGATTGCGATCGCGCTTGCCGTTCATCGTCCGCTTGCCAGCGTGACAGCTCTCGATATTTCACCAGCGGCTCTCGAATTGGCGACACGCAATGCGGCGCAACACGAATTGTCGGATCGAATTCGTTTTCTTACTTCCGATCTCCTTTCGGAAGTCTCGACGGATCGATTCGACGTCGTTGTTTCCAACCCACCCTATGTTGCGAACGGCGAGGTGCCTGTCTTAAGCAGGCAAGTACGTGACTACGAGCCAGCAGTCGCGCTATTTGCAGGAGAGACCGGGCATGAGATTTACGATCGCCTCATTCCGCAGGCAAAGCAGGTTCTCAATCCCGGTGGATGGCTCGTAATGGAGATTGGCTTTGGCCAGAAGGACGCACTCTCTCGGTTGCTGGCAGACTGGACAGAGGTAAGTTTTGTTTCTGACCTTCAGGAAATACCCCGCGTCGCGTGTGCGCGCCTGGATAAATAGTTCGGGGCCGCAGCAAAGCCGCAGCCCCGTTAAGTTATTACTTACGCACCTTTTCGCGCGACAACACCGTGAATTTAAGTTGAGTGTTATCTTTGCTGGCGTCCACTCGGACATTGTCTCCGTGAAGGACTTCACCATCCAGAATCTTCAATGCAAGAGGATCCTGAATCATGCGTTGCAGTGTTCGTTTCAACGGCCGCGCACCGTAGGCCCTGTCATATCCCATTACCAGCAGAAGTTGACGCGCAGCATCGCTGAGTTCAAGCGTTATCTTGCGATCACTCAACAGCTTCTTCAGGTCTTCCAGACGCAGATCAATAATGTGGCTTAACTGTTCTTCGCCCAGCGGACGGAAGATCACAATGTCATCCACGCGATTGAGGAACTCCGGACGAAAACTCTGCCGGAGAATTTCCATTACCTGCTCGCGCGCTAACTCAAAACCTGATTCTGTTGAAAGCGTCTCCGCCTGCAGAACCTGTGACCCTAAATTCGAAGTCATGATCAACACAGTATTTTTGAAATCTACCGTGCGGCCCTTGGAGTCGGTCAGCCTTCCATCATCAAGAACCTGCAGAAGCACGTTGAAGACATCTGGATGTGCTTTCTCAATTTCATCGAAGAGCACGACTGAATAGGGTCTGCGGCGAACAGCTTCCGTCAACTGACCACCTTCGTCGAACCCAATGTATCCCGGGGGCGCGCCAATCAAGCGTGAGACGGCGTGCTTCTCCATGTACTCCGACATGTCGATGCGCACCATTGCTTGCTCATCGTCGAAGAGATACTCCGCCAGTGCGCGTGCTGTCTCAGTCTTTCCTACGCCAGTCGGACCAAGGAAAATGAAGGATCCAATCGGCCGCTTGGGGTCGCTCAGTCCTGCGCGAGAACGGCGAATCGCATTCGCAACGGCAGAAAGTGCCTCGTCCTGACCGACTACCCGCTCACGCAGACGGGCCTCCATGTTGACCAGCTTCTGCACTTCTCCTTCCAACATTTTGGAAACAGGAATGCCCGTCCACTTGCTCACAATGTGAGCAACGTCTTCTTCGTCTACTTCTTCCTTTAGCATGCGCTGTGCGCCGTTTGTTCCATCCTGCGCGGCATTCAGCTGCTTCAATTCGGCTTCCAGCTTTGGCAGTTCTCCATATTGGATCTGACCTGCCCGTTCCAAATTTCCCTTTCGTGTCTGATCGTCGAGGTCAACCCTGAGTGCTTCAATCTGTTTCTTCAGAGTGCTGATCCGCGTAATGGCTTCTCGTTCTTTTTGCCAGCGAGCTCGCAATCCACTCGCCTTTTCCTTCAACTCTGCGAGCTTGCGTTCCACTGCTTTCATTCTGTCTTTCGAGTTCGCGTCGGTCTCGCGCTTCAGCGCAGTCCTTTCAATCTCGAGCGACGTGACTTCGCGCTCTATCTGGTCGATATCCGTCGGCACCGATCCGATCTGGATCGCCAGAGACGCTGCCGCTTCATCCACAAGATCGATAGCCTTGTCCGGCAGAAAGCGGTCAGAAATATAGCGATGCGAGAGGACTGCGGCGGCAACAATCGCCGAGTCCTTTATGCGCACATTGTGGTGCGCTTCATAGCGCTCCTTCAATCCGCGCAGAATCGCAATCGTGTCCTCCACGTTCGGCTCGCCGACAAAAACGATCTGGAATCGACGTTCGAGTGCCGCATCTTTCTCGATGTATTTGCGGTACTCATTCAGCGTTGTCGCACCAATCGCGCGCAACTCGCCGCGGGCAAGCGCCGGCTTCAGCATGTTGCTCGCATCAATGGCGCCCTCGGCAGCACCTGCGCCAACGAGCGTGTGCAACTCATCGATGAAGAGCACGATCTCTCCATTCGAGTCCTCTATATCCTTCAACACCGCCTTCAGGCGATCCTCAAACTCGCCGCGATATTTTGCGCCGGCGAGCATTGAACCGAGATCCAGCGAGATGACGCGCTTGTTCTTCAGGTTCTCGGGAACATCGCCGGACACGATCCTGCGCGCAAGACCTTCGACGATCGCTGTTTTGCCCACGCCGGGCTCGCCGATCAGCACGGGGTTATTCTTCGTCCGGCGAGAGAGCACCTGGATCACACGTCGAATCTCTTCATCACGTCCGATCACTGGATCAAGCTTGCCGCGACGCGCCAGTTCCGTGAGATCTTTCGCATATCGCTCAAGAGCCTGGTACTTTGCTTCGGGATTTTGATCGGTCACGCGTTGCGACCCACGCACAGAAGTCAGAGCACGCAGGATCGCGTCATGCGTGGCGCCTTGCGCCGCCATCGCCAGTTGCGCAGGATCGTTCTTCTGCATCGAGAGCGCAAGCAGTAAATGCTCGGTCGAAACATACTCGTCTTTGAATTCCTCAGCCTCTTTGAATGCCCGGTCGACGACCTTTTGCAGGGCGTTCGACATCCCGGGCTGCGCCGAACTTCCAGATACTTTCGGCAGTGCATTTACGGCTCGATCTGCGTCCTGGTGCAGCCGATCCGTCGGCACACCAATCTTCTGGAGTACGGGTACGATAATGCCTTCCCTGTCGTCCAGTAAGACGGCGAGAAGATGAATCGGCAACAATTCAGGGTTGCCATTTTGCGCGGCAAGCGTGCTTGCGTTCTGCATCGCCTCCTGCGACTTCACAGTAAATTTGTCCCAGCGAATAGCCATAGCTCAAGACCTTCATTTTTATTTTTTGAAATTGTTAAAAGATGAAATGAAACAAGCGGGGAAGGCCGTTAAACAGACCATCCCCGCGAGAATACATCACTTCTTGCGTTCGGATTTTACGCCGCAGGTTGTGTCTGCGTCTGCGGCTTGGCCGTACCTTCAACCTGCTTCGCTACGTCCTTCTTTTCACCGCTGCCGACCGAAACTTTGATCTGCTTCGGCTTCGCCTCGGCACGTTTCGAGAGTTCCACTTTCAGTACTCCGGCATCGTAGTTCGCCTGGATATTCTCCGGATCGACCGTCGTTGGCAGTGTGAACGCGCGATAGAAGTTTCCATATCGACGCTCAATGCGATGGAAGTTCTCTTCTTTCTCTTCCTTCTCGAACTTCCGCTCGCCGTGAATGGTCAGCGTGTTGTTCTCCACATTGATAGAAAGGTCTTCCTGCTTGATACCCGGAACCTCAAGCTTGAGGACGACTTTATGCTCGTCTTCGTACACATCCACCGGGGGTACAAAACTTGCGGTTGCAAAATCATTTTCATTCTGTCCGCGTGAATAGTCCTGGAACAGGGAATTCATACGGTTCTGCAGTGCTAGTACATCTCGAAATGGGTCCCAACGGGTAATTGGCATTGAGCCACCTCCACAGATAAATGCTTAGATTTGAATCGGCCGATCTTCTGGCTTCATAAGATCTGATGTGAAGTATAGTGTATTCGTTGCATAAAATATGCGCGACTTACTATCACATTGAGATGTGACTATGTATGCCATTGAAAATAAAGAATAGAGCGACGCCTCAGGTTCCTTGAGAGGCTATAAATTTGAGGTTTTTGAGTCGAAAAGTCCCGGAGAAAGGCCGCCTTAGGGCCGCGATTCGAATAGACTATTCAACTTCGCAGATCATGCATTTCAGGTATTCCGTCTCCGGAATTGTGAGTTGAACGGGGTGGTCAATGGATGCGCCACGACGCTCTATCAGCCTGACCCTACGACCGGCGTCTCCTGCCGCAGCCGAGACGATGGTGGTGAAATCCTCGACGGATACATGATGGGAGCAGGAGCAGGTTATCAGTGTCCCGCCGGGCCGAAGCAGCTTCATCGCCCTTAGATTGAGCTCTTTATATCCCCTGAGAGCACCTTCGACGGCGCGCACGGACTTGGCGAAGGCGGGTGGGTCCAGCACGATTGTGTCGTAGGTGGGGCCCTCCGAACTCCAGTCCCGCAGCAAATCAAAGGCGTTCGCCTCCATCCAATCCACTTCGCCCTTCAGCCCGGGGTTCAACGCAAGATTTTGATCTGCAACTTCGAGCGCGGCGCGGGAGGCGTCGATTCCGGTGACTCGTTCACAAACGCGAGCCAGGTGTAGCGCAAATCCCCCTTGATAGCAGCAAATATCGAGTGCACTACCATGTGCAAACTCTGCGGCCGCGAGATAATTCTGGCGCTGATCGAGAAAGGCTCCCGTCTTTTGACCTGAACTCAGATCGTAGTGAAATCGCAAGCCGTTCAGCATGAAGGTTATTTTGGTCAGCGGTTCGTTCGCATCGGCTGTGAACAACGGCTCCGATGAAGGTGCACCCATCTCCTCCAATTCACGGATCCGCGCATCCGGTCGCTCGACGATGGCTCCTGGTGTGAGCCGGGGCCGAAGTACATCAACAACGATTTGGCGGATCTCCGGGCGGTCCATCGCACGGGTAAGTAGCTGCAAAATAACGAGATCGCCATATTTATCCACGATCAGTCCCGGCAAATCATCGGCCTCACTGAAAACGAGCCGGCACGCATCGGTGTCCTTGAGGGAGAGGACCTGTTTCCGGCGATCAATTGCCGCAATCAACCTGGATCGCACCAATTTCAGCCACACTTCATCATCGATAATCTCGCGGGAAATCAGCCTGAGAGCGATTTGAGAGGAAGCGCTATAGAGCGCGGTGCCCATGGGGATGCCACGGTTGTCCAGCACCGGCAGCAGACCGGATTCATCCGCTGGAGCGAGTACCTGCTCGATGTCAGATTTGTAGACCCACACATGTCCCGCGCGAAGGCGATCGCAAGCTCGCCGGGAAATAACTGCAGCAGGCTCTGAGAGTTCCAGCTGCCGGATTGGCGGGGAAGGTCTCCCCCTTTTGTCGGCCGAGTCCACTTGGCTTTGACAATTTGCGGGGCGATTCCTTGGAAAACGGGGAGCCCTTCGCAGAGGCTCCTTTTTTGTCACGAGAAGGCATGGCAATGAGAGTATCCGGTCGCCGACCACTTTGCACGCTTCCAGCCCGACAACTCAGGCTCGGGTAGGCGAATTGATCCGCTTTCAAAGAGGCCGTCTGTTGGTTATGCCTGCAAAATAAGCCGATTTGAGCGGCTCAGACCGACCTGCCGCGGTTTTCATCGTCGCGTTTGACGTCCAGCCTATAATCAATCATGGCGACGTTGCACCCATCCCAGGTGAGCACCAGCCCGGGCCCAGACCTGACCGCGGCGAAGTTCCAGAAATTGTTGGAGACGGTGCGCGCCAGCCGCCCGAACGACGATCCGGAAATCATTCGCAAAGCCTGGGAATTCTGTTTGCGCCATCACGAGGGGCAACTTCGCGCCTCCGGCGAACCGTATGTCATTCATCCTTTGGAAGTAGCGCAGGTTCTGGCCGAGATGAAGCTGGATTCGACCGCTATTGCCGCTGGGCTGTTACATGACGCGGTGGAAGATACGCCGGTGACCACGGAAAATATCGTGGAGCAATTCGGTGAGCAGGTAGCCCACATTGTTGAGGGCGTCACCAAGATCGACAAAATTGAATTCGCCAATCGCGAAGACCGCCAGGCAGAAAACGTTCGCAAGATGCTTTTGGCGATGGTGACGGATGTTCGCGTCGTCATCATCAAGCTGGCTGACCGGCTGCACAATATGCGCACGCTGGAGCATCTGCCCAAGGAGCGTCAGGAATCCATCGCACGCGAAACTCTCGACATCTACGCCCCCTTGGCGCATCGCCTCGGAATGGGCAAAGTCCGCGGTGAGCTGGAAGACCTCGCCTTCCGCTATGTCGATTCCATTGGCTATGACCGTGTTCACGAATCGGTGGAAGAGCGACGCCTTGAGGGAGAGCAGTTTCTGAAAGGGGTTGAGGAGACGCTGCGCGAGAGACTTCGCGAAAGTGACATTAAGGCGCGCGTGGAGTGGCGCATCAAGCGTCTTTACAGCATTCATCAGAAATTGCAGAAGTCGCAATCGTCCGTCGACCAGGTTTATGACTTGCTTGCCATCCGCGTCATCACCAGCAGCGTGCAGGATTGCTACGCGGTATTCGGACTGATCCACAGCATCTGGCGGCCAGTGCCCGGACGCATCAAGGACTTCATCGCGATGCCTCGTCCGAATTTGTACCAATCGCTGCACACAACAGTGATGGGCGAAGGCGGCCACCAATTTGAAGTGCAGATACGCACAGAGGAAATGCATCGCATTGCGGAGGAGGGCATTGCCGCGCATTGGAAATACAAGGCAGGAAACTCGCCGATCAGCGCGCGCGATGAGCAGCGGCTGGCGTGGGTAAGGCAGCTCGTCGAGTGGCAGCGGGAGATGACCGATCCGAACGAGTTCCTCTCAATGCTGAAGATCGACCTTTATCCGGAAGAGGTTTATACCTTCACTCCGAAGGGCAAGGTTGTTGTATTGCCGAAGGATTCCACGCCGATCGACTTCGCTTATTCCATCCACACCGAAGTAGGAAATACCTGCGTCGGAGCCAAAGTGAATGGCCGCATGGTGCAGCTGCGAACCAAGCTGCGCAATGGCGACATTGTGGAAGTCGTGACGCAGAACGGTCACACTCCGAGCCGCGACTGGCTCACATTTACGAAGAGTCCGCGAGCCCGCAACAAAATCAAGCACTGGCTCAATGAGCATCAGCGCGTGCGCGCCATTGAAATTGGAAAGAAGCTGCTGGAACGCGAAGGCCGCAAATACAAAGTCTCGCTGAACCGGTTCAACGACGCCGACTATGCTCGCATCGCCGGCGAATCCGGTGTAGCTACTGCTTCAGATCTGATGGCTGCGATTGGTTTCGGCAAGTTCTCCGCGCGACAGGTACTGAACAAGCTCTCCCCCGGCATTACATCGACGCAGTCTGAAACGGATGCATCTCCTGGCGTGGATGCCAAGCCCGGTGGGATGTCTGAGGCGGTCAAGCGGCTTCATTTGAATCCGCGCTCGGATTCACTGGAAGTCGAAGGACAGAACGATCTCCTTGTGTACCGCGCCCGTTGTTGTAATCCAATTCGCGGCGAAGAAATTGTGGGATACGTAACGCGCGGCAAGGGTGTCGCGGTGCACGCTCGTAGCTGTCCTAATGTGCAGAATCTTCTTTACGAGGCGGACCGCCGCATTGCTGTAGAGTGGGCGCGCGGCGCGGATGAAAACAATTCACGCCTCACCTATCCCGTGAAGCTGACAGTGTACTGCGACGACCGCACCGGCATGTTGAAGGAGATGACGGCGATCATCAGCGACGACGGCACCAACATTCGCGGAGTGGATTCGAAGTCCCTTGATACCGGTGAAGCGATCGTCGAGTTTGTGATTGAGGCAGTCGACGTCCGCCACTTGAATCGCCTCGTCACCGCACTTCGGCGCATTCCCGGCGTTCGAGAAGTGCAGCGTACCCAAAAGATCTGACGTCTAAAATCCCCGCCCACGCGTGGCTCGACACACAGGCGCTACTCAGAATTAAATTGACAGCCCGAGAGGGATCGCCTCTAAACGTCTGTTTTGTTTTCAGATTGCGTTGGTTCCTTCCGTCGATCCTCGACGGCGCAGTGATTTCCGGCTCAGGTGGGCACTCCAAGCTTGGGCAGCAGCCATCTGGTAAATACCAGGTAGGCCACCATGAACAGAACAAATGTCACGATGCTTCTCACGCAATACTCCCCATCATGCAAGTTCAAACAAAGCGATCAAACTGGTCTTGGCCTTTATTTCGCGGCCTTTGCAGCACGAGTATTAACGCCAAAGACGGTCCATGCCGGACAGAAACCAAATATCGCCGTCACCAATGCAATTCCCGCCAACACATACGCAATGATTCCGAGCACACCCGTGAAGACATGGAAGAATGCCAAGGCGAACAGCACAAGGCCTATTACCAATCGGACAGCTCGATCCATTCCACCAACATTAAACGACATTTATCTTCCTCCGTCGCCTATAGATTTGAACCGCGATACTCCACCTGCTGACGGATTAAATCCACGGGTACGCCCATCCGTTACAGGTGGCTGCTATTTTTTCGATCCCACCCGTCCCCCTTCACAGCAATGCCGGGATCACCCGGACCCCGCTATACTGAACAAGCCAAGCCACCCCTTCTCTGAACGGACCGAAGTATGCGCCCCGAGCTAGCCCAGGCAGCAAAACTATTGCGCACTGCTGACCCTGAGTTCGTGGATGAGGCGATCCGTCTTCTTCAAGGCACCGTGTTCTCATTCAGTATGAAAGTGTGTGGTCACCCGGAAGATGCTGAGGACACCATGCAGGAGGTGCTCGTCCGCTCCCTTCCGCATCTCGCACGCATCGAAGATCCGAAAGCCCTCGCCGTCTGGCTCTACAAAGTCACCCGGAATCGTTGTTGGCGAATGCGCCGCAAGCCGGTCGATGCTCCACGGCAGACTCTCTCGCTCGACGAGTTATTGCCCGACGATGGAGAACTTGGACTTCTCCTCAAAGCTCCGGCCGAAGATCCGGAAAGCGCCCTGCTCAGCGGCGAGCAGGAATCTCTCGTCCAAAAGGCGGTTCTCAGCATCCCTCCGCGATATCGCATCATCTTTGTCCTCCACGATATGGAGGATCTCGACACCGCTCAGATCGCTCAGGTTCTCGACATCAAGCAGGGCACCGTCAGGGTTCGCCTTCACCGCGCCCGGCTCTGCATGCGCAAAGCAATGCATACGCTTGCGTGAGCAGTTTTCGGAGCCTCCGGCCCCTTCCAAGATCAAAACATTCGCCCCGCCGCCGAGTCTCCGCGGGTCCCGAACGTCCTCGTGGCTGTCGTGAACTCTTCGCCAATCTCTCTGAATATCTCGATGGCAAGATCACCGGACCGAGCTTGTGAAGAGATGCGTCAGCACATTGACGCCTGTCCTTCCTGCATCGCCTTCATTCGCGATCT
Source organism: uncultured Acidobacteriaceae bacterium (assembly GCA_963797255.1). Taxonomy (GTDB): domain Bacteria; phylum Acidobacteriota; class Terriglobia; order Terriglobales; family Acidobacteriaceae; genus JANXZS01. The sequence goes on along the minus strand of CAWCOV010000019.1, from coordinate 499,224 downwards.
GCGCCAGGCAATTGACCGTTGCCGTCAACTCGATCCGAAGTGCAATCAGGAGGTTGCACCACGACTGCGCTCGCTGCTGAAGAACGAATATGCCCGCATGCTCGCCCGTCCTGCCCTCAAATAAACCCCTCCGATTTGTAACGTTTTTTGCTATTTATGTCTTTCTTCTAACGAAGCGCTTTCAAGGCGCCAGGTAGGAAGGCACAATTCCAACATGCGTATCCATCTGAGGAGCTTTCTTGCAGTCTTGATGGCAACCTGTTTTTGGACTGCGGCAATCGCGCAACAGCCCACCCCTCTCTCGTTGCAGCAAGCGGTCAGGCTGGCGGTCGAAAAGAATCCGAACTCGCAGATCGCCCTGTCAGACGTCGATTCCGCCAAGGTCGCCTCCCGCCTCGCGCGTATCGCCCTGTTGCCAAACTTGTTCTTCAATGAGAACGTCACTCGCGGCAACGATCCCGTCTATGTATTTGGCACGCGCCTCCGCCAACAGAACTTTCAGGCGAAAGATTTCGCGCTCAATAATCTCAACCGCCCAACGCCGATCAATAATTTCACCACTCGCTTTTCCGGCAATTGGCTGGCGTTCGATTCCCTGCATACGCAGTATGAGATTCGCCGCGCCGATCTCCTCGCACAAAAAGCCGCCGCCGCCGCTATTTATTCCGATGAGGAGATCACCCAGCACGTCGTGGAGGCCTACCAGTCCGTCTTATTGGCCATCCGACAGGTTGAGGTCGCAGACCATGACCTCGAAACCGCGAAGGCTCTCCTCTCCTCAAGCGAAGCGCGATTGGCCGCAGGGCTCGCAGTCGATTCCGATAAGCTGACCGCCGCCGAAAATCTCGCAGAGCGTCAGCAGGGTCAGATCGCAGCACACGGTTCCGTCGAAATCGCCTGGGCAGAACTTGAGTCCGCCATCGGACAGACCATCTCCGCAGACCAGCGTTCCTTGCAGCCTCTCAAGGAACGCGTCCTCGAAACTTCGCCGCTCGATACCTTGCTCACGCTCGCCATCCAATCCCGGCCGGACCGAAAAAGTCTCGATGCCGAAAAAGATTTCCAATCGACTGCCGTGAAGTCGGCCAAGTCTGCTTTTGGGCCGCAGATCAGCGCATACGGCTCCTGGGAGACGGACAGACCATCGATTGGTGGAGACGGCGGAAACAACTGGGTCGCCGGTGCGGAGCTGAGGATGGACATCCTGCCTGCCGCCAAGCGGCAAAACCTCGCAGCCGCCAGAATCGCCCAACGTCGTACACAGGCAGTCACAGAATCCGCGAACCAGAGGATACGTCTCGAAGTCACACGTGCCTTCTATGAGCACCAGACGGCGAACAAAATGTTAGGCGTAGCCCGCGCGTCCACCGATCAGACGGAAGAAAGCTTGCGCATTTTGAATGATCGCTATCAGGCCGGACTCATCACCATCACGGAAGTTCTCCGTGGAGAAGATGCACAGCGGCTCAGCCGAACAAGCTACTGGTCCGCCGTTTTCCAAAACACGTTGACCTACGCCAATCTGAAATTTGCCACCGGAACGCTGACGCCGGACAGCGTAGAGGACCTTCAATGAACGATCTTCGCAAATACCTGACGCTCGCAATCGTGGCATTCCCCATCGCACTCATTGGCTGTGAAAAGCCCGCGACTCATCCCGTCGTGCCTACCACAGTTTCCGGTCTCGCCTCGGCTGTAGTGGAGAGCGCACAGGTTCCGAGAATGGTGGAGGCTGCAGGCACCGTGCACGCGCAGGAGTCAGCACTGCTCTCCTCTCAAGTCATGGGTCGAGTAACATCCGTGCTCGTGCGCGAAGGCGACACCGTGCAATCAGGGCAACTTCTCGTCTCGCTGGATGGTGCGCAGGCGCTCTCCGACCTTGACCGTTCTCACGCAGCCGTCGCAAGCACCGAAGCAGAGTTGAAGACAGCGGAGACCGATGCCGCACTGGCCAAATCCACGCTCGCCCGTTACCAGATGCTTCGCGATCGAAAGAGTGTCAGCCCGCAGGAATTCGATGAGGTAGAGCGGCGGTCGGAGTCAGCGACAGCACGGGTCGAAGCCGCGCGCGCCCACATGCTTGCCGCAAAATCCTCTGAGGCAGCCAGTCGCGAAAGTGCAGGATATTCCCGGCTGCATGCGCCATTCGCCGGAATCGTGACAGCCCGCCACGTAGACCCGGGCACGATGGCAACACCCGGAATGCCCTTGCTTGAAGTTGATAAGAATGGCTCGCTGCAATTGCACGTCACGGTGGATGAATCGCTGCTCCCTCTCCTGCGGCGCGGCACCATCGTACCCGTAACAATCGCCGCGTCCTCGCAGCCTCTGAATGGACGCATCAGCGGAAATCGTTCCCGCCGCTGACCCATCCAGCCATAGTTTCCTCGTGAAAGTCGATCTCCCTGCAACCGCCGGATTGCATCCCGGCATGTTCGGCACCGCGGGAATCAAGACCGCAAATTATTCAGCGCTCCTTGTTCCAGAATCTGCCGTGGTCAATCATGGCTCGTTGAACAGCGTTTGGATCCTCGACGTCAATCACATCGCTTCTCTGCGCTATGTCACCGTGGGCGCAAAGCACGATGCGATGCTGGAAATTCTCTCCGGAGTCAGCAGCGGCGAAACGTTCGTGCTCTCTCCCGGCGATCGTGAACTCGGCGGCAACAGAATTGAGGTGAAGCAGTGAAGCATCCTCTCGGCATCGCCGGCCGCGTCGCCGCGAACTTCATCAACTCCAAGCTCACGCCGCTTTTCATCGCGGGTTCGCTGGCCCTGGGTGCCTTCGCCGTCCTCGTCATCCCACGCGAGGAGGAGCCGCAGATCGTCGTTCCCATGCTTGACGTAATCACGTCCATGCCCGGCGCCTCTCCCGCCGAGCTGGAACAGCGCGTCACCATTCCCATTGAGTCACTGCTGCGTGAAATTCCTGGCGTGGAGTATGTCTACTCCACCAGTTCCTCCGGCTCCAGCCTTGTGATCGCACGTTTCCTCGTCGGAACTCGTCAGGAAGACGCACTCGTAAAGGTCTACAGCAAAATCTTTTCCAACATGGACCGCTTTCCCAGAGGCGCATCGCAGCCAATGATCAAAGCGCGTTCCATCGACGATGTTCCAATTCTCTCCCTCACTCTATGGGGCAAGAACTACAATTCCTATCAACTTCGCGCCATTGCTGGCGAACTTGAGCACAGCATTCAGCAGGTGAATGACGTCTCCGAGACACGCATTCTCGGAGGTCAACCCCGGGCCATCCATGTACTTCTCAACAGCGCTCGCCTTGCCACCTACTCCATTGCACCGGGCACGGTCGTTGCACGGCTCCAGTCCGCGAATGCGCGTGTCGAAGCGGGCGAATTTGCGTCTGGAAATCAGCAGGTTCGCGTCGACGCCGGAGACTTCTTCCGCAATAAGCAGGACGTGGAAGGTATCGTCGTCGCCGTCGATCACGGTCGCCCAATTTATCTGCGCGACGTCGCCGCCAGCATCGAAGACGGCCCCGCCGATCCCACCGACTACGTCGTTTACGGCAACGGAGCAGGCAGCGTTCACGCCGATGCCGCCGTTGGCGTCGACTATCCCGCCGCCACCATTACCGTGGCCAAGCGCAAGGGAACGAACGCGACCGACATTTCGAATGCGGTCCTGGGCCGAATCGCGGAGATGCGCAAAACCACGCTCCCCGCCGACCTGCAAATCACCACTACTCGCAATTACGGCGAGACTGCAAAAGCCAAGTCCGATGAATTACTGAAGCATCTTCTGCTCGCCACCCTTTCTGTCACCTTGCTGATCGCGGTCTTCCTCGGCTTGAGAGCTTCCGGTGTCGTCCTCCTCGCAATTCCCGTTACGCTGGCGTTGACACTCGCTGTCTTCTATCTCTATGGATTCACGCTGAACCGCGTTACTCTTTTCGCGCTCATCTTCAGCATCGGCATCCTAGTCGACGATGCCATCGTTGTCGTCGAAAACATGGTGCGCCATTTTCATCTTCCGGAAAACAAAGGCCGCCCCATTCCTGACGTCGCCATTGAATCCGTCGCGGAAGTTGGCAACCCCACCATCCTCGCCACCTTCGGAGTCATTGCTGCAATTCTTCCCATGGCCTTTGTTCGCGGACTCATGGGTCCCTACATGCTTCCCATCCCCATCGGCGCTTCTTCCGCCATGTTGTTTTCCCTCATCGTCGCCTTCATCGTTTCGCCGTGGGCTGCGATGCGGCTTCTCGCTCGCTCCACCCATCACTCTTCCAACCACGATTCGACCGAAGATCGCGCAACCCGCCTCTATCGCCGTGTCATGTCGCCACTCATCCATTCCAAACGCTACCGCACTATCTTCCTCATCGCGGTCGTCAGTCTTCTTCTACTCGCATGTGCGCTCGTTCCGCTAAAACTCGTCCAGGTCAAGATGCTTCCCTTCGACAACAAGAGCGAGTTCCAGGTGATCGTAGACATGCCGGACGGAACCACTCTCGAGCAAACTGCCCGCGTCTCGCAACTGCTCGGGCACTATCTCGCGCAGCAGCCGGAAGTCGCCAACTACCAGGTCTATGCCGGTCTCTCCGGCCCTTACAATTTCAACGGCCTCGTGCGCCATTACTATCTTCGTCATCAGCCGAACCAGGCCGACATTCAGGTGAACCTTCTGCCCGCGTCCGATCGAAAGGCGCAGAGCCATCAGATCGCCAAGCGAATGCGCCCCGAACTGGTAAAGCTGGGCCTTCCTTTCAATGCGCGAATTAAAGTCAGTGAAGTTCCCCCGGGGCCACCCGTCGTGCAAACTCTCGTAGCGGAGATATACGGACCGGATACCGCAGGACAATTCGACGTAGCTCGCCGCGTCAAACAAATCTTCCTGCAGACAGAAGGCGTCGTCGATGCTGACTGGTATGTTGAGGACCCTCAGCCCAAGCTCAACTTCAAAGTCGATGAGACCAAGGCCGCGCTTCAGGGAATCGCGGTAGCCGATGTGGCTCGTGCTCTCACCATCGCCGAGACCGGCGTCGAAGCAGGACGCATCCACGACCCCGCGTCCCGCGAGCCTGTCCCTGTCACGGTACAAATGCAGCGGGTCGACCGCGTTTCTGCGGAAGCACTGGAAGGAATCAAGCTCAACGCCGCCGATGGCCACCTCGTCTCATTGCGCGAGTTGACGCAAGTGGAGCAAAGCGTTCTCGAGCCGAGCATCTATCGCAAGAATATGAAGAGGGTCGTTTACGTCACCGGAGATGTAGCCGGCGCGGTCGAAAGTCCCGTTTACGCTATCCTGAAAATGAACAAGGCTCTCGATCATCTGCAGCTTCCCGCTGGTTACACACTCGCACGCTTCAACGCGGTTCAACCCGAATCAACTGATCACTACGCCATGAAGTGGGACGGCGAATGGCACATCACCATCGAAGTCTTTCGCGACCTCGGCCTCGCCTTCGCCGCCGTGCTGGTGCTGATCTACATCCTCGTTGTTGGATGGTTCCGTTCCTTCATCATTCCGCTGGTCATCATGGCTCCCATCCCGCTCACGCTGGTGGGAATCCTACCCGCGCACGCCATGATCGGCGCGTTTTTCACCGCAACATCCATGATCGGCTTCATCGCCGGAGCCGGCATCATCGTGCGCAATTCCATCATCCTGGTGGACTTCATTGAGCTTCGCCGTCGCGAAGGCGTGCCGCTTGCCGATGCTGTCATCGATGCGGGAGCAATCCGCTTCCGCCCTATGCTGCTCACCGCTGCAGCCGTTGTGGTCGGAGCAAGCGTGATTCTCTCTGACCCCATCTTCCAGGGCCTGGCGCTCTCCTTAATCGCTGGGGAAGTGGCTTCCACCTTCCTCTCGCGAATGGCCGTTCCCGTTCTCTATTACATGGTCGAAGCGAAGAGCGCTACGGCACCTGCGGGACCCGTGTTAATGCAACACGGCTCATTCGTATCGAAGTAAATTGGCGCTCTCTACCGGAAGAGGCTGAACCGCGCCTTCTTTTCAACACTCTCGCGAAGTCCGCATGCCGACCTTGCCATCTGTCGCACTACACGCGAAATAGGCGAGTCATCCGGCATCGTCGAGCCCGCATTCTGTATTCTCGGCGATACGCTGTTATGTCCGGGAACAATCCATTTCGCCGGCCTCGTCAGCACGTTGGTCACTTGCTCCGTATCCATGCCCAGCCCGCGAGGCGTGAAGCGGTTCAGCACAACCTCCAGCCGGGGATCATCCGCATCAAAAAATTCATTGATCATGCGATTGGAGTTGCGCAACTCCGCTACCGTCACCTGTGTCACCAGGTAAACAGCCGTGGCCTTTTCAAATAGCCCTCGCGCTCCCATTCCCAATCTGCATCCGCCATCGACCACCACATAATCAAAGTCCTGTCGACTTATGGACAGCAGCCGCTCAACCGCTTCGTCTGAGCCGTTGATCGGCATGTACCTGTCAGGAGCCGCCAGAATTCGCAAGCCGGAATCATGCTGCACCAGCAGCGTAGAAAGAAAGTTGGAGTCGAGCCTGCTGAAATTCCCCAGCGCATCGGCGGTCGAATAGGTGGCCTGCACTCCCAACTCCAGCGCCGCATCGCCCAGCGGAAGCACCAGGTCGATCAGTGCAGCGTTCTTCCTCGATTCCTTCGCCAGCGATACTGCAAACTGACTCGCAATGGTGGTGACGCCGGATCCACCTTTCGCGCCCACAAACACCAGCAGCTTTCCCTCTTTCGTCTGAGTCGAGCGGCTGGATGGCAGTCGAATCGATGCGCGAATCAACGCTTCGGCAAGCGTGTTCGACGTAAAGGGCCATGTCAGAAATTCCCGCGCGCCCGCCCGCATGCATCGCACCACAACATCGGATTCCGCGCGCTCGGAATACACCATCACCGCAGACGAGCTTTCGCAGCAGATGCTCTCCACCAAATCGAGAGCACACTCTTCGGCGCTGTCCACGTCAACAATCAGGATGTCGAATTTCTCCGCCAGCAAGTGCATCACGTTGGCGAGATCGGGATACGACCCATATTCGCGGATCACCCCGGCATGGGTTCCTGCAAGCGCTCGTGCCACTTCCTTGCGCCGCCGCTCATCCGGGCCAATCAACGCGACCTTCAAATCGCTCTTCAACGAAAATCTGTCCTGCAGGTCCGAGCCATGAACTTCAACCGGCCCCTGCAAAGAGCCTCGATAAGGACTCTCCGCCAAAATCGGATCGGAGCAAACAACACCGTCAATTGAGTCGACCATCATGTAAGTAAGATCGGCACAATCCGCGCTGGCTTTAATTTTGGGAGGGAATTAAAGAAATTTTCCGGAGAAAATTAGACACTCAGATGCAGAGCGACCGGGTGAATCGTCAGCACCACCTGCGAAGTCTCTTGTCTGCAGCGTTTTGGCTCTCAGGCCACTGCGTTACTTCAGGGGCTGCCCCGGCGCCAGTATTCCTTTGGCCGTGCCCCACGCGTGGATCTCCACCCTCACCAATCCACTCTTCACCAATGGATCCCCTTGAACCAGCTGGGCAGTCTGCTCCGGCGCCACACGGAAAATCTCCACGCCCCGCAACTCGCCCGGATCGCTCAACGGGAAGATTCCGCCAACCGCGACGTTCCCTTGCTCCATCATCCGCTTCTCAAATTCAGGGTGCTGCTTCATCGCATCGAGATATAGCGGTGAGTTCGGATTCCAATTGGCGCCACGCCTCAACATCACCAGCGAATACTGCTCCAGTGCGGGCGGCGTAGCTTCCGCGTGAATGCTGTTCGGATCGATGGGCCACGGTCCATGCACCTCGGGAGCCAGGCGCCCCGCCTTTACCGCCGGATCGCTGTCCGCCCACTCCTGTGCCTGCGCCGCGGAGTCTGCCTGCATCACAAAAATCCCGCGCAGCGCCGTGTCTTCCAGAAATGGCCCTGCAATCACAAGCTTGTGTTCCGCACCCATCTTGTGGATGTTGGCCATATGCTCTTCCTGCAGCTTCTCACCCGCCTCTTTGCTCAATTGCGGAGCATTCGCAGGGCGAATCAGCAGCACAAAATAATAGGAGGCGGATCGAGCGTTGGCCTGAGCCTGTGCCAGCACAGGAGCTACCGCCGCCAGCACGCCAAGCAAGACCGCGGAGAGAAAGCCATTTCTTCGCATACGCGAAAATCAGCATACACCCGCACTTTGCCACGCGGCACGACACAAACCACAAGCTGTTGGATGGAATTGAAATGGTCGGGACGACTGGATTCGAACCAGCGGCCTCACCCACCCCAAGGGTGCGCGCTACCAGGCTGCGCCACGTCCCGACATGCGCAAGAAATGCGCGGGGTAGTTCTTGTTAAGTGTACACGAGCGGCACGCCATTCGGAACTCTCCGGCACCCGCCGCTCGCCCTGCAAATGCCAGTCCTACACTCGCGGACCAGCATCTCGCTTTTACGCCGTAGGAGGCACATACTCCTTCGGTTTCGCTCCACCCGCGCCGAAGAAGAAATCCTGCATCTGTTCCACCAGGAAGCTTTGCGCCTCCTTCGTCCAGGGCTGCAACCGATATTCATTCAGCAGCATTTTCTGGTGATCCACCCATTCGCCCCACGCCTTCTTTGAGACGTTGTCGTAGATCTTCTGGCCAAACTCGCTGTCGAAAGGCGGCTCGTCCAGGCCTTCCAACTCTTGCTTATACCGCGCGCAAACTACCATGTGTGCCATTTGAATCCTCTTGAGGAGCCAGGTAAGCCGCCTCGTCTTAAAAATGTGAGCTCTCGCTCTTCTTCTATTGTATGAGAGCGCGGCCACCTCGGCGACCTCGCCTCAATTACGCCGTTGCAAATCCCGCCTCAAGATTCATGGTCGTCGCCCGCGCCGGCTCGTTCATGGTCAGGCGATGGATGGTCAACACCGTGATATCGTCCTCCTGCCCAAAGTTGCGCGCAGTCTCCGCAATCACCTTTGCTGAAGGATCCTTGGCCAGCAAGGTCCGCATCCTCTCGAACCCGAACAGTTGACGCCCCGCATCGCGCGCTTCCAGCACGCCGTCGGTATAAATCGTCAGCCGATCTCCCTCTTCCAGGATGAAGGATTGCTGCTCGTACACCGCATCGGCCACCATCCCCAGCGGCAACGATCCATCCAGTCGCAACTCTCCTTTATTAAGAAAGGGCTCCAGATGCCCGGCGTTCGCCACAGTGCAGCGGCCGGAGTGGTCCAGCTTGAACACCAGCGCCGTCACAAAACCGTTCTGCAGTCTTCCAATCAATCTGCGATTCAGACCCGTAAGGATCGACGCAGGATTACTGTCAAAATCCGCCAGCGTTCGCAGCGCTCCCACGATCAGCGATACATTCATCGCCGCCTTTAACCCCTTGCCGCTCACGTCGCCAAGAATCACCAGCGTCGATTTATCCTCCAGCGGAATGATCTGGAAGAAATCTCCGCCCACTTCCTGTGCGGGCTGGTACACGCTCGCAATCGCGTATCCGGCAATCTCCGGCAGTTCTTCCGGAATCAGCACGCTCTGCAACTCCCGCGCCGACTTCAGTTCCATCTCGATCGCCGACCTCAGCTTCCGCTGCTCGCTGGAGTAGCGCAACAACGCATATCCCACCGTCAGAAGAAGTGCCGTGTCCAGCAACTGTCCGACAGTAATGTTCGTTCCCGCCACGTGAAACAGCGGAGCACTCATCTTGTCTCCCAGCTTCCAGTGCGTGAACCTGGATCCCTGGCCTGACCAGATTCTGAGCACGCCCCACATGTAATCCACAGAAGCCACCACCGCAACCAGCTTCCGCGCCCAGTCAAGTTTTCTCCGGATCCCCTGGTACACCAGCACGAAGACATAGAGTTCGGAAAGCGTCACTATCGCCGTCAAGATCGCATCAACCCATTGCATACCCAGCCCTGCATAGGCCCACGGTAGCGCCACGATGCCATCGGCGGTAAAGGAGATCACGTTGATGGCCACCATGGCCCAGGTCAGGCGTCGAATACGAGGATTGTCCTGGAGATCGAAAAGGTACAGCAGCAGGAGAAAGACCGAGCAATCCGTAATCCCAAGCAGAACCTGAAGCACTCCGTAGATCACGGGCGAAGGCACACCCACGAGCATTGGGTCCGAAAACATATGAGAGATTACCGCCCTCATCACCACCATCATGCCGAACCAGAGAAAGATCCATTCTCCCCGTTTGCGCGCCCACGCAATCAACGACAGTGCTCCCATAAGCAGGAAGATCAGGCTCAATGCCCGTGTGTATTGCCTGCCGCGCATGCGCTTGAAGTCCCCATCGCCTACAATCGCGCCGATTGCGGCCGCACTCCCCACCACCGGCGTTTTATTCATGCCGCCCAGCGAGTCAGGATCAAACGAACTCAGCGGAGCCTTCCACACCCGTATCGCCAGCACACCTTCCGACGGCGCATTTGCCGCTATTGGAAATGCGAATGATTGCCTGTGCGTTATGTAGTACGCGAAGCCCGGCGGAAATGAGCCTAACTGCCCGACCTTTTCCCCGTTCCAGTACACCTGGTAGGAATCATCGACGGGTGGCATTAGGATCGCGAATTTCTCATCCGCCCCCGCAGCCGGAGTGATCTTCACATGGCGGCGGTACCACGCCATTCCCGTTTGTGATGGATGCCCCTGCGTACCCCACGTATCATCCGCGGTGATCTGCTCCCACTTCGAATCGTCAAACGCTGGAGCCGCCCAGCCCATGTCGTCGCCCAGGCTGAATTGCCACTTGCCATCCAGCGGTGCGGTGCCTCGACCCAGTTCGTTGATTGTGAGTACGGACGCCGTGCCCGTCGAACCCGCATCCGGCAGCGTGGACGAGGCGTTCAGGAATGGCCCAAGTAGCAGGAAAGCAACCACTAAGCACAATTGGCGCATGTGCGGAGTCTATCAGGAAGCATTCTCAGACAAGTAAGAGAAACATGTCTCATCCTGTTGCTTCCCCGCACCCCTCTACCCGACTTCTTCGGTCAATTCGAACTGTACCCAGTTCCGCGACTCACTCCGCTACTACCAGCACGCGTCGACCATGCCAGGGATCGCAAATCCGATTCTTCCCATACGGATCGCTGGGCCACTTCGCACATCTAAACGGTCTTAACCTTAACCCCACTGATGAAAGTGCGAAGATAACAACGACTCAAGTCGAAGGAGAGATCCAATGCAGAGTTTCAACGGGCGTTTCTTTGCAAAAGCCGCCCTGCTGATGAGCACTTGCCTGTTAGTCGCTTGCAACATCAAGCCGCCGGAGAATGCCTCCACCCCTGAGGGTCTCACCAACGCGCAAATACGTGCCATCGCCAAAGAGGCCTACATATATGGATTCCCTGTTGTCACCAACTACCAGACTCTATACAAACAGGCGATCGACAAAGCCAGTCCCGACTATCGCGCACCCTTCAACACCATTGCCAGCCTGGCGAACGTAGCCACGCCCGAAGACAAGTTCGTCGTCACTCCGAACTCTGACACTCCCTACTCATTCTTGTGGATGGACCTGCGCGCCGAACCCGTCATCGTCACCATGCCTAAAGTTGAGAAGAACCGCTACTACACCGGCCAGATGATCGATCTCTACACCTTCAACTTCGCCTATCTCGGCTCACGCAGCTACGGCAACGAAGGCGGCATCTTCATGATCACCGGCCCAGGCTGGAAGGGCGATACGCCCAAAGGCGTTCGCGCGGTCATGCACTCAGAAACTCAGTTTGCCTACATTCTCTTTCGCACGCAGCTATTCAATCCCGCCGATTTGCCCAACGTGAAAAAGATCCAGGCTGGCTACCATGCGCAAACCCTCAGCGAATATCTAAAGCAGCCCGCTCCACCAGCCGCTCCCACCATCGACTGGCCCAAGCCAAAAGAGGACGCACTCTCCACGCCCGCCATCTTCAACTATCTGAACTTCATGCTGCAGTTCTGCCCTGTAAATTCCTCTGAGACTGAACTGATGGAACGCTTTTCCCGGCTGAATATCGGCGCCGGGAAAACCTTCGACTTCACAAAGTTTTCGCCTGAAGCGCAACAGGCCGTAAAGGACGGCATCGGCGATGCAGGTCAGGATCTCGCCGCACTCATCAAGAAGATCAACGCTGACGAACTCTCCAGCTCCGATATGTTCGGAACGCGAGCCTTCCTCAAGAATAATTACCTGTATCGCTACGCCGGCGCCAAGCTGGGACTCTATGGCAACTCTGGCGAAGACGCCATCTATCTTGCCTATTTCGTCGACGTCAACCATCAGCCGCTCGATGCGTCGAAGACCAACTACACCATCCAATTTCCCAAGGGACAGTTGCCGCCCGCCAAGGCCTTCTGGTCCATCACCATGTACGACGGCAAAACCCAGTTGCTCGTCGCAAATCCGCTCAAGCGCTACCTGCTTAACTCCACCATGTTGAAATCCTTCAAATACGCCCCCGACGGATCATTGACTCTCTACATTCAAAAAGATTCGCCCGGTGCAGCGGAACAATCCAACTGGCTGCCCGCTCCCAACGGCCCCTTCTACGCCATCCTCAGGATCTATATGCCCGCACCTGAGGTCATCAACGGCAGTTGGAAGAAGCCGCCCATGCAGCCCACTCCATAAACCCAATCCGGCATCGACTTCCGCGCCCACTCGGGCAGATGTTGATGCCGGTCACCAATCCCGCTGAACCCCTGGTCCAATTTCGGACAGCAAATGCCATCGTCGAACATACCTGACAAGGGCCTCTGCCGCTAAGTCCCTGCAAATCAAGCACGGCGCGCGCTCCCCGATTGGACACCAGCGTGCACGTTCAGGAGCCTGGATAGGACTGTTCACCGCATCTTGTTGACCCCATTCCCCCTAGGAGAGCGACCGTGACCACACTCATGCAGGATGTGTTTTTCGCCCTGAGACAATTGCGAAAGACCCCCGGATTCACCATCACGGTCCTCCTGACGCTGGCCTTGGGCATCGGCGCGAACGCCGCCATCTTCACCCTCGTCCACAACGTTCTCCTCAAGAACCTCCCTGTCGCCGATCCAAAGATGCTCATCCGTCTCGGCGATACCAACGATTGCTGTGTCGGTAACGGGACCAGGGAGAATGGGGACTATTCCCTATTCCCCACCGCGACCTACGAGCTACTCAAGAAGAATGCTCCGGAGTTCGAGGAACTGGCAGCCATCCAGGCGGGCTACGCCTACCGCCCCATCATCGCCCGACGCGATAAAACTGAAACCGAAGCGCGTTCGGTGATGGGCGAATTCGTTTCCGGCAACTACTTCCGCACCTTCGGCCTGAATCCCTCGGCCGGACGCGTCTTCACGGATGCAGACGACAAGACCGGCGCACCCATGACCGCCGTCATCAGTTATGAGGCATGGCAGCGCGACCACGCCGGCGATCACAATGTTGTCGGCAGCACTTTCTGGATCAACACCAAGCCGGTCACTGTCGTTGGCGTTGCGCCCCAGGGATTCTTCGGCGACCGCATGACCAGCACGCCTCCGGATTTCTACCTTCCGATTACGTCCATGCCCTTGCTCGCGAATGCCCCTTACGTCAATGATCCGACTTCAAACTGGCTCTATATGATCGGCCGCGTCAAGCCGGGAGTCGCCCTTGGACCACTCCAGCAGAAACTCAGCGCGCTCATTCGTCAGGCCAAGGCTCCGGATAAAAACTACGCAAACGAGCGTGGCAAAACGTTGCTGGCGCGAGCCCACGTCACGCTCACCCCCGGCGGCGCGGGCATCCAATCGATGCAGGAGCAGTACTCCTCTCACCTCCACTTGTTAATGTGGGTTTCCGGCCTGGTGCTCCTCATTGCCTGCGCCAACATCGCCAACCTTCTTCTCGTTCGAGGCATGAACCGCCGCGCAGAAATGTCCATTCGCACCGCCCTCGGCGCAATGCGTTCGCGGATCATCCGTCAATTGCTCACAGAAAGTATCCTCCTGGCCACGCTCGGCGGAATTGCCGGACTCATCGTCGCCTATGGTGGAACCAGCATGTTGCTGTCGCTCGCCTTTCCCGGAGCACAGGAAGTTCCCATCCACGCGGAGCCCTCGCTTGTCGTCATCGGCTTCGCCTTCGCACTGTCGTTGCTGACCGGAGTCCTCTTTGGAGTCGCCCCGGCATGGATTACCGCGCAATCCAATCCTGCTGACGCCCTCAGAACCGGCACGCGGACAACCACCGGTGGAGCCTCGCTGTTGCAGCGCTCGCTCGTCGTGTTTCAGGCCGCGCTCTCTCTCGTGCTGCTGGTCGGCGCTGGACTCTTTTCCCAAAGCCTGAACAAGCTGCAAAGCACCGACATGAAGCTCCAGTCGAAAAACCGATACATCGTCCACATCAACCCCCAGGCTGCCGGATATTCGCAGACTCAGCTCGAAGCCCTTTACCGTACCGTGGAACAACGCTTCCACGCGATTCCCGGCGTCGTCAAAACAGGTCTCGCTACCTATACGCCCATGGAAGACAACAACTGGAGTAACGGACTCGTCGCCCAGGGACAGCCGAAGCTCAATGTCCAGGCCTCTTTCGTAAAAGTGAATGGCGACTTCTTCGACTCTGTCGGCACCCGCGTGCTCTCTGGCCGCGGCGTCACCGAGCAGGATACGGCCACCGCGAACCGCGTAGCCGTCATCAACCAGACGCTCGCCCGGCAACTGCTGAAGGGACAGAATCCCATCGGCCACCACATCGGCTTCGAAGAAAGTGCAGGCGGGGATTACGAAATAGTTGGCGTGGTCGAGGACACTGTCTATCAAAGTGTTCGCTGGAAAGACCACGGCATGTACTTCGTTCCCGTCATGCAGCGTCCGGTAAGCGACAAAGGCCCCATCACTGACGACATGTCGCTCTACGTCGGCGTTCTCGTCATCCAGACCGACCGCCCCGTGAACGACATGGAAGCCATCGCGCGGAAAACGCTTGGCGCCATCAACCCCAACCTCACTGTTGTCAAGTTTCAGACCTTCGATCAGCAGATCGCCGATAACTTCATCCAGGAGCGAATGATCGCTCGCCTCACCATGCTCTTCGGTGCACTCGCTCTCATGCTGGCTACCATCGGAATCTACGGTGTCACCGCCTACAACGTCGTGCGCCGCACTCCGGAGATCGGAATCCGCATGGCCCTCGGTGCGGAACGCCGCGGCGTAATCGCCATGGTCATGAAGACAGCCTTCCTGCAAACGGCATTGGGCCTCGCCATCGGAGTCCCCATCGCACTCATCTGCGTCCGCTTCATCAAGTCGCAGCTCTACGAAATCACCAGCGCGAATGCCAGCGTTATGCTGGGAGCCGTTATCACTTTGGTTGTTGCAGGATGCATAGCCGCCATCCTCCCGGCAAGTCGAGCCGCCAACACCAACCCGGTACAGGCCTTGCGAATGGAATAAAGCTTGATAGTGAGAAATTAGCGGTTCGTTCGCAATGGAATAACAGTGGGTTCGGGCGGACGAAAACTCTCCATCTCCACCCAATGATGGATAGCCAAGCCCCCTCGTACTCACTACTATCCTTCGAATGCATACCAGCGCAGCAGCCTCTCCAACTCGTCAGCGCCGAACCCTCGAGTTGGTGGTCGCCGCGCTCCTGGCCGTCTCCATCCTCTCCATCTTCTGGAGCGCGCAACGCTATCCCGCTCTTCTCAAAAAGCTGCACGCCGGGAACACGCTCTCCATCAAGGGTGCTATCTCGTTTGACGCGCTGCTCAAAGTCACACCCGAAATGCCCGCGCCCGAGCGCATCGTCCGCACCGCCACCAACTGGCTTTGGACCAACCGATTCGGCATGTATTTCGCTCTGCCCTTCGGCGCTGCCATGATGACCATGCTCGCCCATACCGGCCGCCCCAAACGCTTTGCCTCAACCTCCGCGAACATCCTTTGTGGATCGCTCGCCGGAGCCCCCGCAGGAGTCTGTACCAACTGCGCCACGCCCATCGCGCAGAGCCTGCTGGTCAGCGGAGCCAGCACGCGACTCACCCTCGCCGCTATGATCAGCTCCCCTTCCTTCAACCCCGTCGTTCTTGCCATGGCCTTTGTTCTGTTTCCCATGCGCCTGGCAATCGCGCGTGTTGTCGTGCCTGTCATACTTCTTCTCTTGTTGCCTCTCGTTGTGAAAGAAAGCAAGCCAAAGGACCTCGGCATTTCGCTGGATGAGTTACCCGAGCCTCCGGCAACTCGTGCCCTCGCATTCGTCAAAACATTCCTTCGGAATCTTCTCCGGCTCACCCTCCTGACCCTGCCGTGGATGATCCTCGCAGCCCTCCTCGGAGCCACCGCCGTCGAACTCATCCCCGCTTACGGCACGCACCTGCCCGTCTCCATCATCGGCATTGTGCTCATCGCCATCCTCGGAACTCTGCTGCCTGTCCCCATGGCCTTCGATGTCGCGCTCGCCTTCGTCCTCTATCGTGCCGGAGTCCCAGTGCCCTACGTGGCCACGCTCCTCTGCACCCTCGGAGCCGTCAGCGTTTACTCCCTCTTCGCCCTCGGACAGCAGTTAGGCCGCGCCGTCCCCCTCAAACTCGCCGCCGCAACCGCAACCCTCGGCATAGCCGCAGGCGTGTTGATGATGCTCCTCCCCACCGCCTAACAGTCGCTGCTGCAGATAGGCCCACGGTGCTCCGCGCAGGAATCCATTGACGCCTAACCCGTTGGCACTATAGCGTTAGCCAGCTTTCGAAAGGTACGTGCAATGTCACAAGCCAACGTGGAACTTATCAAGAATTTGTACGCCGCTTTCGGCCGGGGCGATGGCCCTGCAGTCGCCGGCGGAATGGATCCCGCCATCGTCTGGAACGAAGCGGAAAACTTCCCCTACGCGGATCGCAACCCTTATACCGGACCGGCAGCCATCGCCGAGGGCATCTTCACCCGATTCGCCACCGACTGGGATAAATTCCAGGTCAACCCGGCCGAATACCTTGACGCCGGGGACACCATCGTCGCCATCGGCCGCTACACCGGGACCTACAAGCCAACCAGCAAGTCCATCAACGCGCAGTTCGCGCACTTCTGGCAGGTCCGCGATGGAAAAATAATCGCCTTCCAGCAATACACTGACACTGCGCAGGCTCAACGCGTCGTCAATACCCTCGAAACCGCAGGAAGCCATTGCACCTAGCAACCGCTTCAAGGGAGTCTTCCATCTAGGAAGACTCCTTTCCCTCCGCCCAGAAAAAATCCTGACGAGTTTCTGACCCTTTTCATCGCCCCGCGAATCTATCAAATCGCGGGAGGTGCAGCCGTGAACTCAAACGTATTGATTGTAGGTGCGGGCCCCGTCGGCCTCACCATGGCCATCGACCTTCATCGCTTCGGCGTCCCCGTCCGCATCGTTGAGAAGGCCGCGCAGCGCAGCGATAAATCGAAAGCCCTGGTCGTGTGGAGCCGCACCATGGAGTTGCTGGACCGCATCCACCTCGCCCCTGCATTTCTCTCCCAGGGCATGAAAGTCTTCGGCGCAAACATTTCTTCCGGGAAAGAGCAGATCGCGCACCTCTCCTTCGAGGATGTGCAATCGACGCACCCCTATGGCCTCATGATTCCGCAAAGCGAAACTGAACGCCTGCTGGAGGAGTATCTGAACTCCGTCGGCGTCACCGTCGATCGCAACGTTGAGCTGACCACCTTCACCGCCGGCCCCGATGAAGTCGTCTCAACCCTGCGCAATTCCAACGGCACGCTCGAGACATTCGCCAACGACTGGCTCATCGGATGCGACGGAGCACACAGCACCGTCCGTCACCTGCTCGGCATGGATTTCATAGGCGATACCATGCCCAGCAATTGGATCCTCGCCGATGTTCACCTGCAGGGCGTGCCTCACCCCAACGAAATCTCCATCGCTTGGCATTCGTCCGGCGCCCTCGCCATCTTTCCCATGGGTGGCAGTCGCTATCGCGTCGTTGCCGACATTGTCGGTTCCACCGACGAGTCAAATGTCCACGATCCCACCGTGGAGGAAGTCCAGGCCATGCTTGACCTGCGCGGCCCCGGCGGCATCACCGCATCGCAGCCCGTCTGGCTCGCGGGCTTCCACATCAACGAGCGCAAAGTCGCCGACTATCGTTCCGGCCGAGTCTTCCTCGCGGGCGACGCGGCACACATCCATAGCCCCGCTGGCGGACAAGGCATGAACACCGGCATGCAGGACGCCTTCAACCTCGCTTGGAAACTCGCCCTGGTGTGCCGCGGCAGTTGCGCCCCCGACCCGCTGCTCCCCAGCTACAGCATCGAACGCGGCGCCGTTGGAGAAGCCGTGATCTCCGCCGCAGGCCGCGCAACCATGCTCGCCATCATGCAGGGCGGCATCAAGCAATCCATCCGCAACCACATCGCTTCCGTGGTTTTCGGCTTTACGCCCATTCAGGAAAAGCTCGCTGGCGCCATGACGGAGATCTCCATTGGCTATCCCCACAGCCCGCTCAACGGAAAAGGCCACCACGTCAGCGGAGGACCCGCCGAAGGCGAACGCGCTCCCATCCGCGAAGGTGCTTCGCCCGTCGGAGAAGGCGATACACCGCGCTTCACACTCTTTGCTGAACAGGACGACCGCGCTATCCCACTGCTGCAAAAATATAGCGCTCTGCTCGGCCCCGACATCAGGCCGCCTCTTCATCCCGGTGGATTGTGGCTCGTCCGCCCCGATGGCTACGTCGCCCTCGCCACAAAGCAGGGGGCATGGCATGAAGTTGCCGCCTGGCTCGATCGCATCGCGCTTCCCGCCAGTTAAGAATTTGTCCAGCAAACACTTGTGAGGATAGCTTCACAGCCTCAAGGCTGTGCCACCGCCGGCTCACTGCGACAGGAGTCGGTCTTTAGGGTTGTGCGGAATGTCGTCGTTCATCGAGAACACGTCCTTCAAATTGTCCTCGTAAGGAAAGACGTGAACCATGTAGTTGAACATTGTCGGATAGAACGTACCCCCGGCAGCCTTACACGCTTCCGCCGTCGTGATTGAACCGAACATGCCGAACTTGGGATGTTCGCCGTGATACTCCTGCACCTTGTCCGCCGGGGCCGCACAGAACTTCACATGCTCATGCCACCGCGCAATGCTCAGCGGAATGCGCGCATTCAATTCGTCCAACTCGGCATCCGCCCGGGCAGTGAACATCACGCCTTCGAGCTTGTACTGTTGCGTCGGAGTCCGGCGATACAGCAGCGACGAAGGCTTTGTCGGATCGAACGTCTCATCCGCGGCCTTGATGTGAGCGGGATTGTTGAAGTGATATTGCGGCTGCTCCAGTTTGGGATTCGCAATCACATACCCATCGGCCAGCGCCTTCTTGTAATCCTTGTAGCGTTCGATCGAAGCCTTCACCTGCGCCACAATCGCCTTCGCTTTTTCCTTGTCGCCCGGCTGCTCCGGCCGCATCGGCGTCATGTACATGTGGCCCGCCATGGCCGCCATGCTGGGGCCCATATCTCCCATATCGTGCATGTCCCCCATACCCTTGCCGCTCATATCCATACCCGGCATATCGCCCATCGACGAATCCGGCTTCTGCTGCGCCTGCAGCGTCGCCGCGATCAGTCCCCCGGCAGCAAGCGGTATCACCAGCAACCGGCAAACGCCACGTCGCCGCGAATTACTCTCAGATTGTTGGCTGGAAAGAAACATCGCGCACCTGCGCCAATAGAATCAACTGCGCATTTCAAATTCAGGCCCACCCAAATCAATGGAGCATTGGACTTCCCTCCGCAAAAAAAGAGAGCTACGAGTAAACGAGATTTGATCTGGAGTTTGTCGAACAGTGGAGATAGTCCGAGCTATAACAGCATGCGCCGATACTGCACTTAGTCAAATGGTGCCACCGTCTCGCCGACTTGCTGGATAAGGGTGCCCCACATCTCGACTTTGAGATGTGGGTTAGCCATCACTCATCAACGACAACAATCTGTCGATGGAGCGCCGCGGGAGGCGGAGTGACTCTCGCAACTCACTTTGTAGCTCACGCTTCTTAGCTATCCGCTTTTTACTAACCGCTCTTTAGCTATCCGCTTCTTAGCTATCTCTTCTTAGGCCTCTTCGTCTTCGACTTCCCTTTTCGATTCACCGGGCCGCTCGCCGACGGATTCCGTCGCTTCTCATTCCGCGACTTCCGCTTCGGCTTCGCCTTCGCCTTGCCCCCACGATTCGGACTCGGTTTCGCCGCACCCTCGCCGCCGCTCTCATCCAGCAGTGCAAACTGCAGCCGCCGCTCCACCGCGTTCACTCGGTCCAGCACCACCCGCACGCGGTCCCCCGGAGACAACTTCTTTCCACTGCGATCCCCAAGAATCTGCCGCGAGTTCTCGTTGTAAGTAAAGCGGTCGCCGCGCAGAGTATCCAGCGGCACCAGCCCCTCGATAAACAGATTGTCCAGCTCCACAAACAATCCATACTTGGTCGCGTTCATGATCATCGCGTCAAAGTCCTCGCCCACTCGGTCCTGCATAAACTTGATCTTCTTCCACTCCACCAGCTCGCGCTCGGCATCATCCGCGCGCCGCTCCGTCACGCTGCATTCCTGCGCAATCGCCGCCAGCTCCGATTCCGGAATCGGCGGATCATGCGCGAACACAAAATCCTTTTTCGGCTTCGGCCTCGCCTTCACGCCTTCATTCGCGTGCGTCCACGGACTCCACGCCCGCTTCGTCTCCATCTCTCCCCGTCCAGTAACCCCTGTAGCCAGCACCGCCTTCGCCACGCGATGCACAATCAAATCCGGATAGCGCCGAATCGGCGAAGTGAAGTGAGTATACGTCGGCGCAGCCAGCGCAAAGTGTCCTTCGTTCCGCTCACTGTAGCGTGCCTGCTTGAGCGAGCGAAGCATCAGATACGACACAATCCGCTCCTCCGGAGTTCCCGCAATCTTCGCCGTTAGCTTTTGATACATCCGCGGCGTCACCGGAATATCTTCCGGCACCTCATGCATCCGCGGATTCTTCCCGCGCCCATGCTGCTGCCGCCTGTCCGACTTCATCTGCACGCGCTTTACCGGTAAAGCGCCCAGGCCCAGCGAATATCCAAACCCCGCAGCAATATCTTCAAACTCCATTACCCGCCGCGGCTCCGGCTTTTCGTGGATGCGATAAATCGACGGCACTCCCAGGTCTTCCAGCCAACTCGCCACGCACTCATTGGCCGACAGCATGAATTCCTCAATCAGCCTGTGCGCCCAGTTTCGCTCCGAGCGGACAATGCTCTTCATCGCGCCGAACTGGTCAAATTCAATGATCGGTTCCGGCAGATCGAAATCGATTGAGCCCCGCCGTTGCCGCTTCCCATTCAACAGCAGGGCCAGCGTCTTCATCCGCTCAAAGTCCGCAACCAGCGGCGCAAATTCGGCGCGCATCGCTTCGTCGCCGTCGAGCACCGCATGCACCTGCGTATACGTCATGCGTCGTGCCGAGCGAATCACGCCCTCGCAAATCTCGTAACTCTCCACTTCGCCATTCGCGTCAATCTCCATCAAACAGCTCAGCACCAGCCGGTCTTCGTTCGGGCGCAAACTGCAAATGTCTGT
The DNA here is from genome assembly GCA_963797255.1 of uncultured Acidobacteriaceae bacterium. GTDB lineage: Bacteria > Acidobacteriota > Terriglobia > Terriglobales > Acidobacteriaceae > JANXZS01. The sequence continues at coordinate 477,749 of CAWCOV010000019.1, read as the reverse complement.
CGACAATTCCTGCGGCAACATCGGAACTGCGCGATCCGGAAAATAAACCGACGTTCCCCGAAGCCTCGCTTCGAGATCCAGATCCGTCCCCGGACGCACGTATTCCGACACGTCCGCGATGTGTACCTGCAATTCGTAACCACCATCGTTACGTTCTGTAACCAGCACCGCATCATCGAAATCTTTTGCCGTTTCTCCATCGATGGTCACAATCGGCAGATCACGAAAATCTCTTCTTTGCGCGATCTCTTCCGCATCCAGGTGCGCCACTGCACGCGCCTCTTCCAGCACATCCGCCGGAAACACGTGCGGCAGATGATGCTTGCGGATCATGATCTCCACGTCCACTCCGAAAGCATCCTGCTCGCCCAGCACTTCGATCACCCGTCCCCGCGCTGGCCGCATTGCGGTGGGATAGTCGGTGATCTCCACATCCACAACCATGCCCTCGAGATCGTCCTCCTCTCGCTCCAGCGCATGCCGCGCCTCTTCCCCCAGTACACGGTTAGGAGTCTCCGCAGCAGCCACCGCCACCACCTCATCGCCCTCGGCAATCAGCACGGGTTGCGTCATCCGGTCGTCGAATGGAGTCACGTAGTTTCCCGGGAACCTCGGCTCATAGCTCCCCGCGATCCCCGCCGCGTGTCGGAATAGCCCCCGCCATAATGGAAGATCCCGACAACCGTCGGATTCCGACGGCTAAGTATTCTTACGATTCTCCCCATCCGCCGCCCGTCGGACTTCGGAGGCGCCACTTCCACCAGCACCTGGTCGCCTTGCATGGCGCCGCTTATCTCGTTGGGAGGAATGAAGATATCGTCGTTGCCGCTGGCCTGCCGCACCTCCGGACGAACAAATCCGTAGCCGTCACGGTGCAAATCCAGCCTTCCGGCCGCCAGATTGTCCCTGGTTACCGCCGCGCGGGCCATTCCCCACTGTTCGCGGTCAAGCTTTACCAGTTGGCCACTTGCCGTCAGGCGCGCCAAATGCTCCAGCAGCAACCGCCGCTCGCGCCCTCCACCCAGCCCAAGTTCCCTCACAAGTTGCTTGTAACCCGCACGTTGTCCAGCGGATCGCTCAATGCGGTGAATCAGTTCTCGGTCGGTCATCGGTAGTCAGTCTTATGGTACGCGGGCCCGGACAAACCACAAAAGATTTGAGGGAAACGTGCATTTTCTGCCCACGAGTGTTTAAGATTCAGATAACGGCACTAAAGGCGCAATCGAGCAAACGTACCAACTTTGCCAAGGGCTCCCGGATAAGTTGTTCTGGTCCCTGACGATTGCATTCAATTTCGGCTTCAACCTGCGTATGTCCCAAGCCGGCAAAAATTTCCCGGGGGAATTGCAAGGAGCCATAGCTGAGAAGAAAGGAACTACAACAAGATGTGGAAACCGAATCAATCCGGCAATTCTTCCCAGACCCCGAGCACCGAGCCAGTCCGTCCGGCTGTGCCCGCCACACCCACGTATGAAGCGCCCGGCGTTCGTCCCGCTACCGCTACCGCTCCCGCTGCTGCAGGGGATCAGGCCACTATCGGCAAGAGCCTCGTGGTCAAGGGAGAGGTTACCGGTTCAGAGTCACTGTACGTCGACGGCAAAGTCGACGGCTCCATCAACCTCCCTGGCAATCGCGTCACTGTCGGCCGCAACGGCCAGGTGACCGCCAACATTACCGCCCGCGAGATCGTCGTCCTCGGTAAGGTGCGCGGCAATGTCAACGCCAGCGATCGCGTCGACATCCGCAGCGAAGGCTCCCTCTCCGGCGACGTCGTTGCCCAGAGAATCAGCATCGAAGACGGCGCATTCTTCAAGGGCGGCATCGACATCCGCAAGCCTGGCTCGGCCGACAAGCCCGCAGCAGCAGCTCCCGTCGTCCCTGCCGCGGTACCAGAAGTGGTCAAAGTACCGTAAGCCCGCTCGCTGTTCCCTCCACAGCCCCGGCTATCTCCCGGGGCTTTGGCCTTTTTTGGGCGACTGCGAGTGACGGGCGGCGCCCGCCGCCGAATCTCCGCCTCATCCGCGCGAGCGAAGCAGAGCAGGAACGAAGTTGAAAGTTATGTCGGATGGTGTTGCGCATCACCGCCAGTCACCGCAATCGAGCAGTAGTCTGCCCCCAGATCCTGCGCTCCTCAGCCGAAGTCCGTTCAATCGGATGCCCCCTCCATGAGGACGTGCCAGCAGGCTGGAAGCCCGAAGTATGGGAGATCGAAACAAGTTCTTCGCGTTGGTTCTATCGCTCTTCTTGCTTTCCGCGTGCCACGCGTTCGCCGCAAAAAAGCCTGCCAACGACGACTGCCTCGCCTGCCACTCCGATTCCACTCTGACCAAAGAAGTGAACGGCAAGCAGCAGAGCCTGCATGTAGATCCAGATCACTTCAAAAATTCCATTCATGGGACGATGTTCTCCTGCGTGGATTGCCACAAGGGAGTAAAAGCGGAGCTCCATGAGACGACTCCGCCGAAAGTGACGTGCGCGCAGTGCCATGCTGACCAGCAGGCCGCCTACGATCGCAGTTATCACGCGAAGGCCATTCAATCGGGAGAGCACAAGGCAGCCACCTGCGAAGATTGCCACGGCAGCGTTCACGAATTGCTGCCGTCCTCCGATCCTAAGTCGAGCGTGAATCACGCCAACGTTCCCGCAACGTGTGGACGCTGCCACTCGCAGAAGTTTGTCATGGAGGCCAGCGGTCACAGCGCCCAGCCGTTCATGTCCTACCAGGAGAGCGTGCATGGGCGGGCATTAGAGGCGGGCAAAGACGGCGCGGCAGTCTGTACGGACTGCCACGGCGTGCACGAGATCCTGTCGGCGAGTGATCCCAAATCGTCGATCTTCAAATTCAACGTGCCCGGCACGTGCGGGAAATGCCATCAGGGCGTCGAAACCCAGTTCATGCAGAGCATTCACGGGCAAGCGCTCGTGAGGGGCAACGGTCAGGCGCCCGTCTGCACGGATTGCCATGGCATTCACTCGATAAAAGCGCACCTCGATCCTAACTCTTCCGTCTCCTCTCTAAACGTCGCGCGGACCACCTGCGCGCGCTGCCATGAAGGAGTTCGGCTTTCGCAGGAGTTCGGTGTGACGCAGCAATCGGTATCCACCTACCTGGACAGTTATCACGGGCTTGCTTCGCGAGGCGGATCCCAGGTGGCGGCGAATTGTGCCAGTTGCCACGGTGTGCACAACATTCTCCCCTCGACCGACCCGCGCTCCACCATCAACAAGGCGAACCTGGCAAAGACCTGCGGTGTCTGCCATCCGGGAGTGAACGAACGATTCACCCTCAATAAAGTCCACGTCGATTCGCGCGCTTCAGCGGACGTAGGCAGCACCGCTGTACGTTGGATTCGCCGCTTCTACATGGTCGTGATTTTCGCCGTAATTGGGGCCATGCTGCTGCATAACCTGGTTATCTGGCGCGCCAAGGCCATCGCAAAACGCAAAGCCGCAGGAGCGCAGGTCACGCGCATGACCACCAATCAGCGTTGGCAGCATCTACTGCTTCTGGTCAGCTTCATCGTTCTGCTTGTAACTGGATTTGCCCTCAAATATCCGGACTCGTGGCTTGCCGTAGCTCTGGGGATGAGCGAGCGACTCCGCAGCCTGACACACCGGATCGCCGGAGTGGTAATGATCGGCACCGGAGTCTACCACCTCGTCTACATCACTCTCACCCGCAGTGGACGGCGCCTGATCATGGACTTCGCTCCTCGGCCGAAGGACGCCTCTGACGCCTGGGAAACGATGCGCTACTACCTCGGGCTCAGCCCGCACAAGCCGGAGTTCTCGCGCTTCAACTACGCGGAGAAGGCGGAATACTGGGCGCTGGTCTGGGGCAGTGTGCTCATGGCTATTACTGGAATCATGATGTGGGCCAAGGTGTCCGTGGGTGATTTGCTGGCGCGCTGGTGGGTAGACGCCGCTACAGCGATTCACTTCTACGAGGCAGTGCTCGCAACACTGGCGATTGTCGTCTGGCACTTCTACCAGGTGTTTTTTGATCCGGACGTTTATCCCATGAACTGGGCGTGGTGGGACGGCAAGATGTCGCGCAAGCATTACGAAGAAGAACACGCACTCGACAAAGAGACAATCAACACCGATACGCCTGCCGCGCCCATCACTAAGCAGGATGGCTCGGATGAGCCCCCCTCAAAACAATCAGATCCTCAAGAATAGATTCGGGGAACGGGCTTTGGTCTCTGCGCCGCTCACATGCCATCCCGCCCAGCCACGGAATTTCCTTTGCCTCCGTGACAGGTACAAATTTTCTGCATCTTGACGTGAGTGATCCCAGCAGGGATAATCCGCTAACGCTCAAGTGAGCTCGCCTATCGGTCACCTTGACCCCTGGGCTTGGCGGATATCAGTCCTTGGTTTCCAAAACAGTTTAGGGCCCAATTCCAGTAAGGCTGTTTGGCGCTTCTCTTACGCGCCACTCTGCCTCCAGATCTAGCAAGGAGAGGATTCATGCAATCCAGAAAGTTCGTCTTCCCCCTGACGAGTGCATTTTCAACCCCCTGTTCAAAGTCAAACCTTCCCCACGTTGATTCGAATCGCACGCAGCGAGCCGTTCGTGCGCTGGCTCTCTTAATTCTAGGGTTGGTCGTCGTCGCGCAACCGGCGTTGGCCGCCACGCCCCGCCACACCATGCAACGGTTTCTCGAGCGTGGACAGAAAGTGTCTCCAACCGGAACTGTAACTGCCACGGCAGGAGCCCAGTACGGGTTGTTCAGTTGTCAGGTGATTGGATTTTCTACGGCGAATTGCCTTGACCCCTACCAAATGCGCCACGCCTATCAAATCGATTCCTTAATCGCCCAGGGATACGACGGCACCGGGCAGACCATTGTCATCGTCGATGCTTTCCAGCACCCGACACTCCAGGCACAAGTGGATACTTTCGACACCTTCTATGGGTTACCGCCGATACAGCTGACCCAGGTCGCCCCCGACGGGTTGACACCCTTCGATCCAACGGACGACAACATGCTCGGCTGGGCCGAGGAAATTAGCCTCGACGTCGAATGGGCACACGCAATTGCCCCCAAGGCGAGAATCATGCTGGTCCTGGCAAAGACCAATTCCGACGAAGATATCGTGTCCGCGCTCAATTACGCCGTCATTAACAACCTTGGCAGCGTAATCTCTATGAGCTTCGGCGAAAACGAGAGCTGCCTCGGAACCGAACTCACGACCGCCTATCACAACATATTTGCCGCCGCCACGGCCAAGAACATCACTCTGATCGCCTCTTCTGGAGATCAGGGAGCGGCACTCAGCACATGCGATGGCACATCATGGGTGAAGGCAGTTTCTTCGCCCGCCAACGATCCGTTGGTCACAGGTGTGGGCGGCACAGAGCTCACAGTCGCTAAGTACTGCTTGGCGTCGGTCGGCTGCAATCCCGCCCTGAATCCCGCGGCAGGAACCTATCTGAGCGAGACAGCATGGAACGAAGGTCTCCCGTATGGCGATTACGGAAGCCTCTTCGGCTACGGCACGCATTCAGGCGGGGGTGGATTCAGCGTCATCTACGACGAACCTGCATACCAGAAAGGCGTTCTGCCGGGTGGGAAGCAACGGGCGGTGCCCGATGTGTCCTATAGTGGAGCGATCGAACACGGAGTGCTCACCTACCTGAACATTCCGGGTATCCCCGCCGGCTTTTATCTCTTCGGAGGCACCAGCGCCGGCGCCCCGCAATGGTCAGCCATCACAGCGATCGCAAATCAGCGTGCGGGAAAGAGCCTTGGATTCCTGAACACGGCTTTCTACCACATCGCCCAGGCCAAGGGTAAGTATGCGAGCTCGTTCCATGACGTTACCGTCGGCACGAATTCGTCCCTGCAGTTTGACGAAGCAGATAATCCCGTTGACATTCCCGGCTTCAATGCGGGTGTTGACTGGGACGCCCCAACGGGCATCGGGTCACCGATTGCCTCCAGCATCGTGGACGAACTCATTCAACACGTGTCACCCGGTGATGCAAAGGCCGTGCTTGCGAACACCAAGTCGAAGCCGAACCAGAAGCCAGCTGGCACAAGCCGCGTCAAGCCGCACTAAGGCGTTGCATTCAACCGAAGACGGGACCCATATGGGTCCCGTCTTCTTTTTTGTAGAGTTTCCCTGCGCACGACATTCAAGTGTTGGGGTCCACGCAAACTATGGCGGCACACGCGAAGCGAGCCATAAGCAACACCATACTCTCGCTCTGCTTCTGCTTTTGAAATCGTTACTGTTCCAAATTATCGGCACCCTCATCTGTCCCCCCCCGGCAATACGCCCCCGCTGTGGCCATGCGCCGCACAAGGCCCCTTGTGCTAAGATTCCCGCTTACTTGAAATAGGACTACTAGGGCGATTTGAGGGGGAACCTTGGAGACCCGCAGAACGATCTTGAAGTACCTGGCAGGTGCCATGGGTGCCTCGGTTTGCGGACTCGATTCGTTGGAAGCCTTCGCAATGCAGCTGAATGGCGAGAGCAAAAAGCCAAACATAGTCTGCATCGTAGGCGAAGGCCTGCGCTGGGATGAGTTGTCAGCCACCGGCAACAAACTGATTCAGACGCCCAACCTCGATCGCATCGCGCAGCAGGGCTGCACATTCCGCAATGGTTTCGTGATCAATGCCCTGTGTCTGCCTTCGCGCGCAACGTTTTTGACTGGCATGTATTCGCACACCACCGGTGCCGTCTCCAACGTGGAGGGCAAGATACCCGACCGCTTCCCCCTCATGTCGGATCTTTTGCAGAAGGCCGGATATGAGACTGCCTTCCTCGGGAAGTCCCACATCTCAGGCGCGCTCATGAACCATTACTGGGACTACTACTTCGGATTCGTCGGACAAGCCGACTACTATCGGCCGAGAATCACCGAAGGAGTTCGCGGTAAGTACGAACCCGCGAAATTGTATGAAGGCGAATACGTAGATACGCTGCTCACACGAAAGGCAGTCGATTGGCTCAAGCAGAAACGCGAGAAGCCGTTCTGCATGTTTCTGTGGTTCTATGCCCCGCATGCCCCGTTTTACCGGCCAAAAGATCTGGTCAACGATCTCAATGGTGTGCCCATACCCAAGCCCGCAACCTTTGACGAGGATCTCAAGGGATACCCCGGAAAGCCGCGTGCCGTTGCCGATGCTGACAACAAGATTGGATACTCCGAGGTCTTTAGCGACGACCCGCGATCCCTTGAAGAACTCGTCAAGGACCACAATGTTGGTGTCGAGGACAACGACCGGAATGTCGGTGCAGTATGGCAGGAGCTAGAGCGACAGAACTTGGTCAACAATACGGCAATGTTCCTAAGCTCCGATCACGGCTTCTTTCTCGGCGAACACCATCTTTACGACAAGCGCCTGATGTATGAGCCGTCCATTCGAGTTCCCATGATCGTCAGCTATCCCGGCCACATAAAGCCCGGAACGAAGTCCGATGAGATGGTCTTGAACCTCGACCTCGCCCCCACACTCCTTGAGGTTGCCGGGCTTCCCGTGCCTGCAGAAATGCAAGGCAAGAGTTTTCTGCCGCTGGCTGAAGGCAAGGCGAAAGTCGCGTGGCGAAAAGACTGGCTGTATGAGTATTACGAATATCCCGGCTTTGAAAACGTGCGGCCCTGTCGTGGCGTGCGGACTGAGCGCTACAAGCTCATCCACTTCTTCATCGAGCCGCAGGAATTTGAACTCTACGATCTCAAGGCCGATCCCGACGAGGCGAACAATCTCTACGGAAAGCCCGGATATGAGCAACTCACGGCGCAGCTCAAACAGCAGTTGGAAGCGCTTCGCACCGCGACCCAGGATTCCTATCAATACAAGCCGACCGGCATCCCGAAGCATTGGGAACTCGGCGTCCAAACTGAATCAGGTTTGGTGACGCCGTCAAAGTAACCACGGAGTTCAACCGCGTCGGTCGCACGGCGGAAATTAATTAGGAACCCCGCCGCGCACTCTCTCAAACGCGAAGATCGGCTCAGCACCGTCCTTCGTCTGCCACAACTCCCTGTGGACCATCGCGAAACCCTCTCGCTGAAACAACTCGACAAATTCCTCTTCGTGAAAAGTGTTCACCCACCCCGTTCGGGCCCGGACCACCGACTCCTGCATGCGTCGCCAGTCTGAACGTCTGGTCCGCGCGCACTCATATGACGCAATGCAATAGTTCACATCCCGAGTCACCCACGCAACCAGCGACTCCAGGTTCTGGATGTATTCAAGCACGCCTCCAAACACAACCGTATCCACACCTAGCGCGCGCAAATTCGGACGAGGCTCCACATTCAAATCGCAGACAAGCGTCGAGGGCCCCCGGTCCACCAGGTCGGATGGGATATAGGTACATCCGCTCGGAAGATAGCGCTCCAGCACCCGTCTCCCCGCGCCGAACTCAATCACATGCGCTCCGCTCGGTATCAGCCGGGCAATCATGCGCGTGCGTTCATCCCACTCCGGCAGCAGCTCGCTCGTATTGCTCCAGCGTGTTCTATCGGACCACCCAAGCACCCGGCATAGCAGCGACCGCACTATCACTGGCACGTTCATCCAGCACCTTCTAGCCGCTGCCGCAACAAGTTGGCCACATGTGCATAAGCACTTCGACCGGCCTCCATCTGGCGTTCCGCCTTGCCAAGCAGCACAGGCCGCAAATCCGCCGCTCCATCCCACAACTCTCGCAACATGGTTCGCAGATCCGTCGCGAGTGTCGGCGAATCGAGCCGAAGCACACGGCAGCCCTCACCAAACTGATGTGCGAGTCCATCGAATTTCCATTGGTAGTATTCGCTCCCCACCAACCCAATCACGGGTATGCCCTGCGACAACGCAAACACGCCGGCATGGTAACTCCCCGTCAAAACAATTCGGCAAAGTCCGATCTCTTCGATCACCCGCAAAAGACTATCCCCCGAAACGTCCGGATATTCCACCCGCGCATAACCATCCAGAATGCGCGCCACCTGCGCAGCATCAGCCTCGTCCGGCAGTCTCGAGATCGGAATCACCCGCAACGGCGCTCCCAGCTCAGATGCAATCTGCAGCAACGGCTCGCGGAGCCCAGCGGCAATCTCCTCCGTCACCGCCGAGTAATTCGATACGCGCAGATTGACTCCGATGGCCTGCCCCATCCCCTCGCTCCGATGCTCAAACGCCAACTCGATCGCATCATCACCCGTCACCGACCACCGCTGCTCCGGGACACCCCATGCGCGCAGCAACTCTGGTCCATATCGGCCTTCGCGCAAAGCAATGTAGTTCACCTTCCGCAAAACTTCCGCCGCCTTTTCCCTCACGCCGTCCTCGTCGAACGGCCCAATCCCCTGGCCAAACAGAAATGTGGGAACCTTCATCGCCTGCATCAGCGCCAGCGTATCGAGCAGCATCACCGAGTAGTCATGGAAGGCACTCGTAATGCCTCCCATCCCCGCCACCACAAACACGCTCGCTTGCCGCGCAACAGATAAAAACTCCTCCACCATCTGGCTGCTGTCATCACCACGGCGACCGTTACGCAAATGCCGTACTCGACGAGCGATCTCAGGCCTGCGAATGGAAATCGACCGGCTCCACGACAAACCTCGCGTGCGTGCCAACGGCAGCGTAAACAGGTTTTCTCCCAGCCAGTGAAGGCGGCCAGTATTGGCGAGTGCCGAAACCCTCGGCGAATAAACAGGCAGCAACTCGGGATGACTTGTCAGTACCTGTATCTCCGCCTCGGGCCACATCGCGAGGAGCCGCGACATCGCCACCTCCGTCATTGCGGTGTCGCCGGCATTCAAAAAACGGTATTCACTCGGCTCGAGGAGAATCTTCATGGGTGGATGGCTTCTACTCACGCCAGCTCCGGGCACATCCCGAAGCAGCGATCATCGAAGTTCAACTTACATCGGCGGCTCGATCATAGATTAGCCGATTCAGCCTCTCGGCCATATGACCGCCTGCTTCGACATTCCTCAAAGCATCGTCGCACCAGCTACCGGATAGTGATCCGCGATCCATCACTGACACCTGCAAATTTGATACAAAGGCAAAGACCTCTTATGAAGCATACTGACTTTCATCTGCGGCGCGATCGGTACTGGCTATTTTCGATCGCACTCTTCGTAGGCGCTGTCCTGGTGTGGTCGTGGATCGGTGCCACCGACCGCATGACTTGGTGGTTAGAGGCATTCCCTGCGTTCATTGCCGCGCCAGTGTTAGTCATGACATATCGGCGATTCCCACTCACTCGCCTGGCCTATGTACTCATCGCATTGCACATGTGCATCCTCTTCGTCGGTGCGCATTACACCTATGCGCACGTTCCTCTGTTCGATTGGCTTCGCGACCAGTTCCACCTCCAGCGAAACGATTACGACAAAGTGGGCCATCTCGCGCAAGGATTCGTTCCAGCCATCGTTGCACGCGAGATCCTCATCCGTCAGCGCGTAGTCGCCCGCGGATGGTGGCTCGTGTTTCTGGTCATCTGCATTTGTATGACAATCAGCGCCTGCTACGAATTGCTGGAATGGGCAGTGGCTCTCATGGAAGGAAGCAGTGCAGAAGCCTTTCTGGGAACACAAGGAGATCCTTTTGATACCCAGAGCGACATGTTCTGTGCGTTGATCGGTGCCGTGACGGCGCAATTGTTGTTATCTCGTCTCCACGACCGTCAGCTCATGCAATTCATTGCACCGAAATCTGGAACTGTCGGCAAAACGTAAGCCACCTCGCAATTTCATTTTGAAGCGCGGGAATCTCCTCTATAATCGGCCTCCTCTCAAAGCCGAGAAATTCCATCGCGACAAAAATTCAAACTGGAGGAAAGAAAGAAATGAAATTCATGGCAACCTGGACCCTTATCCCCGGATCTGTGAAGACCGCCGCCCAGCAATTTCTTGCTGGTGGTGGAGGAGAGCCTGAGGGCGTTACCGTTCTCGGTCGCTGGCACAACGTTGACTGTAGCGGCGGATTCGCGCTCTACGAATCCAGCGATCTCTCCGCGCTCCATCTAGGAGCCGCAAAGTGGGCAGATCTAATTGAGCTCACCACCGTCCCAGTAATTGAAGACGCCCAGGCCGGCCCCAACCTCGCAGCCGTCTTTAAGAAGTAGCCCACCGTCCCAACATCCCTTCTCGCCACCAGCTTCCAACTAGAGAAGTTCACAAGCCGGTGGCAAGAAACGGATCGCCAAAGCCACCCTCGAATCTGAAGCTTTTGCCCGGCGCCGCATTTGCTTAGTTCAACGAGAAGTAACTTCCGAATTGCCAACAATGCGCCCGGAACTCGGAAAAAACCTGCCGTTTGCTCAATGAGCGAATTGGACTATCGTCAACCAAAAATCGTGCGAAGGCGAATCGGAGGACACCGGCTGACACATCGTCACTGATTTGTACGGCGTTGGGGTTGGTTCCTACCGTGCCACGGACGCTGTACGGAATAGATCGGAGTAGCAGTCACAGACTCTTTGTTCACAATAAGCAGCTTTCGCCGGACCAGCCACGTTATGGCGACTTGTGAAGCAGAACGCGAGAGGCCGGTTTCTTCGGCAAGCCTCGCGTAGCTGATCCCTATAGGTTCCCCTAGACATTGTTGCTCGGCATATAGCCAAAGGTAGATAAGAAATGCGGCAGGCTTATGGTCGTGCCCAACCAAATCCCGCATTAAAGTTTTGTGGACGTAGGCATCGATAATGATGTCATTCTTCATGGCTATACCTTTCGATGGTATAGCAACGAATGGGAGATTGCACTCGCTCAAAAGGGTCTTTAGGCTGTTCTTGGGAGGAATCACGATAATGATTAGGGGAATTAAATTCGTCAGCGTGCCGGTAAAAAATCAGGACGCAGCGTTGAAGTTCTACACCGACGCATTGGGATTCAGGGTAATGACTGACCAGGAATTCATCCCCGGCGGCCAACGATGGATTGAGCTGTCTATTCCAGGTGCCGATACTGGTCTGTCGCTCTTCACGCCAGAGGGGCACGAGGACCGTATCGGTACATTTCAATCGATCTCTTTCTGGTGCGATGACGTGTTTCAGACTGCCGAGGTTTTAAGTCAGCGCGGCGTTAAATTCTTCCAGGACCCGAGGAAGGAATCCTGGGGCACGTCGGCCATATTCGAAGATTTGGAAGGCAATAAATTTGTGCTGAGTTCGCGATAATCCTTGACATCCGGCGGCACAACATCCCGAATGAAGATTGTTTGGAGGTGCGTGCTGCTTTTTGTAATAGGTGGCCTCTATTGCATCGCGTGGCATGACAAGCTTGCTTCTTTGCTTGTCTGGAAGGATGCTTGGGTGGGGTTGGCGGCAGTCTTTGCGGTCGGTTCGGTATATCGCGGTAGGGAACTCTTACGTAAACAGTCCGAACAAGACACCGTAGACTAGAATTCGTCTTTGCCCTAGGCGGTAACGTCGGTATAGCGATCGAGTAACCGGCCATCCGGAAGTTATCTTTTCATTTCTATCCTGTATTGCGCACAGTCCAACCGCAACCAAATCCTCACTCTCTCCCATCTAGCAAAGTACCCTAGAAGAACAACGTCCAGTTCAAAAGGATATTCAGCGCATTGGGAACACGCGGCGTAACTGCCGGCCCGTATACATAGCTCAATCCCAGGCTCACATAATTCCCTCGCGATGCGCGAAGAGAATAGCTGCCGGTCACCGTGCTTCCGGCCCGCCACACAGTCTTGCCTTCGTCAACAAGACTGTCAGTAAATAAGTTGCTGTAGCCAGTGCGCGATGCAACCGCAGAGAAAACATCGTCTGGACGCGACCGGAACGGCGCTTCCTTGTAGATTCGCGCCTCGTAGTAGCGGGAGTATGCATTCATCTTTTCCGGGACCGTCATGTACGACCCACCAACATAGAACCCATGTTTCGGATGCTCCCGGTTTGACTTGAGCAATTGATAATCCATTAGCGCGTACACGCAGTAATTGCCCGACTCCAACTGACCCGTCGCCACATTTTTGTAAGACGTAGTGTTGTACATGTAGCCCGCGCGAAACCACGTCTCGCGTGCATCCGCCCTGGCCTCGCGCAGGTAGCCCCCCTCGCTGATCAGCAGCGCCTTGTCACCATGCGGAACAAACCGGAAGCCAGTATGATTTCTTTCCACTTCTGTCGGCCCGCCGTTTGGATCGATACTTCGCTGCACGGCTCCCTTGATGTAGCTTTTCTTCGGTCCTCGAACCCGAACATTGAACGAAGGCGCCGTAAGCGGGAAATACGACATACCAACCTCGTAGGGCAGCACCGCGTAAACGCCCTGCGCACCCGTCGCCGTCGATCCGCCTACGAACAGGCCAACAAAATTCATGTTGTTGGCAATGTATCCCGCCTTCATCTCTACGCGATCTTCCCCGAACGCCTTGTAGAAATAGAGGGCCCACACCTGGATCGACTTTGGCCCCGCGGGATTCCAGCTCACCCAGTTCCACACTCCGCCCATATATAACTGTGACTGTTTCAAATGCAACTGGCGAAGATCGGAAGCCAGGATCGGCTGCACAAATGAAGCTCCAAATTGGCGCTGCCCGACATACACCTGGTCGTCGGCAGCCACCGGTGCATTCAGCATGTTCTGCGTGTACTGCATCCCTGAAATCACGCGGAAGGCAAGGCCCTTGCTGTAAAGTCCCTGGCGAAATTTCGACTCAATATCGATCACGCTGTCAGAGAACGGCGGCATGGCCGCATCTCCACCAAGATAATTCAGCTCTTCAATCGAATGTTCGGCAGGTTTCGGCTGATCAGGAAGGCTCAAACTTGCATCATTAGTTTGCGCGTTGCTCAATACGCCGGTACAAAACAGCAGAGCAGCGCAGACCATTCTTGCGATTCTTCGATCGCTCATCTTCGACATCTCTCCAGCACCCTCGTCTTTCTCGTGGCAGTGCGGATGATTAGACCGCTGGCATTTGTCACAATGGGATTTACAACGAGATTACACCCCATGCCATCCGCGCACTGTCAATAGTCGGATTTAAGCCACAAGAGAAAGGAATTTCCGGGAACGGCGAGCAGAAATTTTGAAATCATGCGCGTCGACGGGCACGAGTTCTCACAATCCCGCAGTGAGGGAATACGATTCCTGCAGTCATGTTTCATTCAATTGGCGCAACGCTCCTTTATCCCTTGCAGCAGGATGCAAAGAAGCGTAGCGCCACCTGAGTTTAATTAGCTCTGAATGAAATCCCCATCGTTGAATGCGGCGGAATGTCGATGGTTATCTGGGATCCATTTGTCACAGGAACCACGGAAGCCGGCCAACTGCTGAGCTTCGTATTCGCCGCATTCTGTGTGAACAGAGTCGCAGTATGCGTGGTCAAGCCGGCGTTGCTGGCCTGCACCGTTACTCCTGCGAACGACATCGCCGTCGGGTTGATGATCAAAATGCTGTCACTGGTCGCGGTATAAAAACCAGTGGCTACCAGACCTGCCGACTTTGCTGAAGATGACAACGTAACGGAACTCGCCATATGCCCGCCGTCCACAAGATCCAGATAGCCTGAGCCCGAGATCATCTGGTAGGTGTACAGCTGCGGATAAGGCGCAATTGGACTGCCAAGACTGTCGGTTCTCGCACAATCCATCGCCGCATCAACAACGCCCAGCAGACAGAATGGCACCCGGCCGGCAGCGTAGTAAATCATCTTTGTCGGCACCTGGTTGGCTCCGGCATAGACAGAATTAAGAATCTGGGCCACCACAAGGCCATTGAACAGCGGGGAATACGTTGGACTGTTGCGGCAACAATCTTGGGCGAACGACCAATCGTCGTTGTATTCATCGAAGTAAATCGGCGTCTTCGCTCCCAGCTTGGTCTTGGCCGCTTTGACGGCGTTGTTCGCTTGTAGGAAGCGAGCCTGTTCACCGCTGCCCGTATTCAGGATCATCGAAAGCAGCGAAGGCTTTCCGCCGGCACCGTCCCAGTTCATTCCGCTATTAATTTCGTTGGGCCCGGCGAGGTAGATGTGATAGCTGTAAAAATCCATATATGGCGCGGTGCGCGAGTCAGTCAACAAGGCCGTCATGGCAACGCCCGCTGAACCCGGCCCTCCAACGCGGACAGTCGCTCCATCTGCCGTCGCCTGATTCTTCATCAAGGGTGCAGAAGCCGCGTAGATTGCGATGTAGTCGCTTACGTTATGTCCGCATAAGCCCGCAGTATTCGGCTCATTCCATATTTCGTAATCCTGCACCCAATTATGGGATGTCGAGTCACGGAATGTGGCGTCCAGATGACCGACAATCGATGCCGCCAGCTGGCCCCATTTGTTCACGTCCTTGGGCACGCTCGTCAGCGGAGCGCTGGGACACAAAAGCGGGCTGGGCTGGAGCCACGTGGGAGTGTCCACAATTTCAAGAATAGGACGAACGCCTGCCGCCTGGAGTGCACGGATGCTGCCGTCGAGCGAGTTCCACGTTGGCGTAGTCGTTTTGTACACATCCGACACTTCCACTCGCAATCGCGATGACTTGAATCCAGCATTTGCCAGAATGTTTCTGCTAGCCGCATCAGGAAGGCTCTCCAAATACTGCGCGCCCATCACGTTCGGCGGGATGACAATCTGCGTTCCAGACCTCGAACCGAAATCAACCGTAATGGAGGCCGTCTTCGCGGTGTTAGGATTTCCAGTTCCGGAAATCGTAACAGTCTGTGGACTATTTGAAGCACCATCGGTGGCGCTCAACAGGGCCACGCGTGTTCCACCCGCTGTCGGCTTGAAGGCTAGCGTGACTGTGCACGATGCGCCCGCCCCCAGGCTGGTGCCGCAAGTCTTGCTTACGATAACGAAATCCGCCGGATCGGTGCCGCTCGGAACAATGTTTGAAATGGCTATTGCCGCCGTAGAGTTGTTATGAAGAGTAACTGTTTGCGAAGCAGTTTGTGTGCCCACATTACTCGCGCCGAATGTCAGACTCGTTGGGCTCTGCGTGATGGTTCCCGCTCCTCCCGTCGATCCCGTGGTGCCGGTCCCGGTGAGAGTCACACTTTGCGGACTGTTGCTTGCCGTATCCGTAAAGCGTAGCGAAGCCGTGCGCGCGCCGGTGGCCGCAGGCTTAAAGAGAACCGTCACAGAACAACTTGCGGACGCCGCCAGGCTCCCTCCACAAGTTTTGCTGGGGATCGTAAAATCCGCGGCGTTAGTACCGGAGGTCGCGATGCTGCTGATGGTGATTGCGACAGTCGTACCATTGTGCAGCGTCACCGGCATCGATACACCGCTGGAAGTCGTACTGACGCTTCCAAACGACAGCGTCGTGGGACTCACAGTCACGCTCGCCGTCCCCGAAGTCCCGGTCCCGGAAAGCGGAACCGTCTGCGGGCTGTTGCTAGCTGTATCCGTAAAAGTCAGCGTCGCTGTGCGCGTGCCCGTGGTCGTCGGCTTGAAGATAATATTCGCCGAGCAACTTGCAGATGCTGCCAGGCTCGTGCCACATGTTTTGCTGAAAATAGAAAAGTCCCCGGCGTTGGTGCCAGTGATCACGATGTTGCTGATGTTGATGGAGGTGGTGCCGGTGTTCGTCAGTGTTACGGGCTTTTGCCCGCCTGCATTTCCCACCGCAACGCTCGCCCAGGAAAGACTCGTTGGACTCACTGTGGCTTGTGCA
Source organism: uncultured Acidobacteriaceae bacterium (assembly GCA_963797255.1). Taxonomy (GTDB): domain Bacteria; phylum Acidobacteriota; class Terriglobia; order Terriglobales; family Acidobacteriaceae; genus JANXZS01. Next base: position 461,147 of record CAWCOV010000019.1, on the reverse strand, counting down.
AGACATGTAGACGCGTAGGCGCAACAAAGCAGCGTCGCAACTAGGGTTGCCTTTAGAAACTTTGATTGATTCTTCGATGCCACAACAGAAGAAGCGGCAGACATGGGGAGAAATCGAATCAGAAATGTCATGAATGGTAATCCTCTATTTAATGAGAAAGCCCAGGGGACACAACGATCCGGTCGATCGCGAAGGTGGCGCCGTAATCCGGAGATATAAGTATCCTACGCTTTTTTGGCCGCACTTCCGGCTCACATACGAGCCGAAAATTACTTGAAATTTGGTTGCCTCGACACCTCAAAATACTGACGAAACTTTCTCCTCCCCGATTACTTGAAAACACCATTTGAATTTAGCCCCCGTTTAAATTCACTTTCGAATCCACTGGCACTCTTTCAAATAAATACAACCACCGTTCATCTCGGATGACCGCTTGCGGCATTCATGTCATTCACTTGCGCCATGGTTGCACTTCGCTGCACACACCCCAGCTTGGTATCGGATTCTGCAGGCCATCTTTAATCCAGAGGAAGCGCCCGTTAATATCCGCAGCGTCGTCGCTCATTAAATCTGCGACGAGATCGGCAGATTTCTCAGCGTCGTCGCCTCCGGTTTCTTGTACCCAGTTCGCCCACTTCACATAGGCATCTGCCACATTTCCAAGACGTTCTGAAGCTGCTTTGATCTCTGCCCACATATCCGTCTTTACATCTCCCGGATGAATCACGTTTGCTGTCACTCCGGTGCCCTTCAACTCTGATGCAAGATGACGCGTGAACTGATTGAGCGCCGTTTTGCTTGTGCCATAAGCACTGTTGATCGGTCCGGGTTCGTGTAACGCCGCAGCAGATGTAACGTTCACAATGCGGCCCCATCCATCGTCGATCATTCCACCAACAAACATCCTGCACGTCAGGTACGCACTGATGGTGTTGATCATGATGGTCTCAATCCACGCAGTCGGATCGCTGTCTTTGATGAGATCGATCGGGCCGAAAACACCCGCCGCATTCACCAGGATGGACGGTATGCCAAGGTCGTTTTCAATCACGCCTTTCACTTGTAGAACAGCTTCCGGCTTGCCAAGATCCACGGGCACTACCAGCGAACGTGCTCCCTTGGCGGCTATCTCTTGTCGAGTATCGACAAGGCCCGCCTCACTGCGCGCGAGCAGCGCCACCGCCGCACCCTGTTGCGCCAGTCGCACCGCAATGCGTCGTCCCAGGCCACGGCTCGCACCCGTGACCACCGCGATTCTTCCATTCAGATTCGTCACTTGGAAACTCCTGCTCTCTCTCGCGCACTGGCGAATTCCATTGTGATTCGACGACACGAATCTTGAGTTCTTTTCGCTCTTGCGTTACATCCTCAGATCGAAATGTTCAACCAGCATAGACTCGAAACCGAATGGGCGTCTTCACCAACCGCGAAAAACCAACCGAAGATTTCCAGGCAGAGACGTTGTGCTTGAGAACGGGAAAAGAGTGCCAGGAATAAACAGCGAAAAAATGCTGGCACGAATCTCTGTAGAAATTCGCGCCAGCCTCAACCATTAAATTTCACCAACACATCATCATGAATCGCCGAAGGCCTCACCCTCGGAATTTGTCAGGCGCCTGAATGGAACACTACTTCAGCACCGTGATGAAATATGTGACGTCGAATCCCCAGCCTCCCCATTCTGCACCAACGCGGATCGTGTGATTGCCCGGAGGCAGTGGCGCCAACATCAAGTAACGTCCATCATCCACCGCGGGGTAGTAATATCCAGCCTTAAAACTGTCGACACCGTACAGCGCGTTCAAATAATTGTCGTCCGGAATCGTAAAGCTGAAGACCGTGGACTGTACCGCATACCTCTGCAGGTGTGGAACTAGAACGCCGTCAATGATCGCGTGATCAGTCGGAGCAGCAACAGCCCACGGTTCCCAACCTTGGCGCATTTTTCCGATCTGCTGGTAGTTGATGTCGCCCGGATGCTCAACAACATCCTCCTCCAGCGCCGAATCCTCCGCATTGTCTACCGGGAGATAGAGATACTTGCCGCGTGGAACAGTGCAATTCCGTTGAACATTGGTGTAGTGTCCACAATTCGGATCCGTGCTCCGGCAGAACTTCCCTCCCAAAAACCAGACCATCCCGGATTGCCCTTCCGAGCAATTTCCGTTGTCGAACAGAGGATGTTTTGCCACGGGAATTGAGTACGCCCATTGCTGCCACTCCGCGTCCCACTCGCTGAAAGTTCTCCCGTACACAATGGAGTTGGGATCGACGATGTACGCAAGTACGTTAGGGCCACCACTCACATTCTGCTCTCTCTGTACCGATTGCGCAGACAGACTCATGGATGCGACCAGCGCGAAAATCAAAATGAACAATGCCTTTTTCATTTGAGATTCTCCCCCTTGGTTGATAATTCGCAGGCCGAGGAGGCGCAGCCGGTCCATTGAGATGACTCTCCCGACACTTCGGGCAGGGCCTTGAACCAGGACAGGATTGCTGCACTCATCCCCCAGAAGCCTTCGATGGGTTACGTCGACAGGAAGTCGAAGTAGCCCGTTCTAATAACGGGCGAGGATGCGAATGCGGTCTCCGGGGGTGGGCAGAACAGGTTAGTGCTCTTCGTCGGAGACAGCAAATGTTGCAGATACTTAACGCTCAGTTTCGCCTTCTATCTGTGATACCCAGTACATGCTGTTGTGACAGATCACCTGTTATCAATGCGCAAGTGTCTTCGCGCTCGGGATCTCATTGCCCAACACTCAAAGCCTCTTGAATGGCTGGCCTCTCCAAAAGTGTGCTCAAAGCGCCACTCAACACACACGACACAATTGAAGCGAGTCCGAAACACCACAAGCCAGACGATATTTATTCGATTCGCCAAGCATTCAATTGACCCCTTTTTCCCGCCCAGCGTAGAATTCGCCCGTCGCACAAGTGTCAACCCTCGCGACGACAGACCGGGCCTCTCGGGCCTCTTTCGGGTCTCCCTTCCAGCAGCAACGCATTTTCATCCATTGGAGAATCCACAAAATGAAGCGCAGAGACTTCCTGAAATCCAGCGCCGCTGTAGCTGGCGCTACTGTGGCAAGCCGCCTAGGTTTCGCCAAAAACACGACTGAATCGGGCCCTCAGCCCAACATCCTCTTCATCCTCGTCGACGAGCTGCGTTGGCCCTCCGTCTTTCCCGTCGGGGTCCACACCCCGGAACAATATTTCAGGCGCTTCATGCCGAACCTCTACAAACACGTCTGGAAGCGGGGCGTAAAATTCTCCGGCTACTACACTGCGGCCTGCGCCTGCACACCTGCCCGCGGCACCATCATCACTGGCCTTTACGCTCATCAGAGCTGGCTCATGACCACCATAACCACCAGTCCCAATGTGCCGGTCCTCAATCCTGCATATCCCACCTACGGCAAGCTGCTCCACGCAGCCGGATACACTACCCCTTACGTCGGCAAGTGGCACGTCTCCGTGCCCAAGGCCCCAGCGACACCGCTCCTTATGGATTTAACTGGAACAGCTACCCGGATCCCTCCGGGTACAACCTCCAAGGCACCTACGGCGACTTCAGCACCGATCCCCAATTCCACAACGACGCCTACACCACCGACCAGGCCCTCGCCTACCTGCAGAACGTCAAGACCACCGATGGGCCATGGTGCCTCACCGTTGGCTACGTCAACCCGCACGACCGCGAGTTCTTCCCCGCCGGCACGGAGTTCCAAACCTTCACCAACCTCTTCGCGACCTTCAATCAGGGCAAAGCGAAGGCCGACCAGCTTAAGCAGGTTCTTGACTACAGCACCTCTCCGCCGCTCGTGGACTGGGATATCGATAAGCTCAAATCCCCTCCCTTCCACCGCTACCCCCTCCTTCCGCCCAACTGGCAGAACCCCAATCACTACGCCGCAGCCGGCAAACCGAACACCCACTCCTTCCTGCAGCAGTTCTCTGAGGCCGTCTGGGGAGGCGTCACCGCGAACAAATCAGCGTAATCGCGGCTTCCAGGTTAGCCCCTACGGCGACGGATCCACCGGCTTCGGCGTCGGATATGCGCCCTTCTACTACTGGCAACGCGGCCTCGACAGCTACACCCAGATCACCCGCATTCTCGATCAACAGATCGGTGCTCTCCTCGAGCAACTCCACCAGTTACCGCAGAGCGTCATCGACAACACCGTCATCATCTTCGCTTCAGATCACGGCGAATACAACGGCGCGCACGGCTTCGTTCAGGGTAAGATCGGCACCGTTTACGAGGAGTGCATGCACATTCCGCTCATCGTCATGGACCCCAGCGGCCGCTTCACCGACGACACAAATGCCATCCGCACCGGCTTCTGCTCCTCAGTAGACCTGCTCAACATGTTCGTTACCCTCGGGCACAAGGGCGACACAACATGGCTGACGAGATTTCCTAATAACCAGATCTACGCCAACCGGCACGACATGTACTCCATGCTCAAGTCGCGCTGGGCTCCCGGCAGATCTTACCTCCTCTTCTCCACCGACGAAATCGCTCCCGGCTACTTCAACTTCAATGGCTCTCCAACTAACATCCTCGCCCTCCGCACCAGCGACACAAAGGTCGGTGTCTATGCCGACTGGAAGCCTGCTACCACCATGATCGACCCTGCCACCGTACAGCTCGAGTTCTACGACTACTCCACTCGCAACGGCCAGCTCGAGCTCATCAGCCACCCCAACGACCCCCGTGCTGAACAGGGCTACGAGCAGCTCGTCGACAACTACATTCCAAATGAGCTCGCCGCACCCCTGCCCGGCAATCCACTCGATCCCAGCTCGTTGCGATTCCAACAACTAAAGTCCGAGGCCGCGCACCTCATCTACCGCGACCTCGTCGAACACGAACCAGATTCCACATGGCAGACCGGCAATGGCCTGCACGACATACTCGGCTACGGAGGACAATTCTGACGAATCTCCAAACCACAAAAACTCAAGGGAGACGCGCCTTCCGCGCGTCCCCCTTTTTCTTCTGTCTGACGTGAACGTATCTAGTATCAGCCTCCGCTAGTCCACGGGAAGCACGGTCGATTGACTCTCTTTACTCTATTGCTCACTTGCAGCAACAAGAATCGGAAGCTCTTTCCCGATCTTAAGCCAAAAGACGCCGTGTATCAGGGTAAGAAGTCCCAGGGCGGGAGCGATGACGAATGGAAAGGCTATACCGTACCCTTCACGAAAAAAGCAGCTGATGTCAACCCAGGTTCCCTCAAGTACAAAATGACCATAGCCGCTGTAAATCCAGAAAGGAATTGAGGCGAGCCCCGCACCCGTAATCGTGCCTGCTAACACTGGTGCGGCCTTTCTCGAATTCATCAAATGCTGCGCTACTTGTGAACCAACTGAGCATGCGAACAAATCCCAGACCGTACACCCGAGAGAGAGCCTGAACGTACTGAGAAGAGGGCTTCTGGCACAAAAATGGCTATCACCAGCGAACCAATAGAGCACCGCAAACGAAATGACGAAATAAGCGCCAATTGAAGCGGTACTGATCAATGGATGTCGACGAAACATGCGTAATTTGTAACAGATTGCCGGCAAACGAGCTTCCGCTCGCATAACGGGCTATTCGAAAGTAAGCGAGATATCTAAATCAAGCCGTATTCTCAGCGGACCCGCCCAACTTACTTCAATCCGCACCGTCTCTCGTGCGCATGTACCTATCGCGGCTCAGGCTACCTTTCCATCCGCGGCGGCGAGAAGTCGTGAAAGCGTTCCTGGCATAGCAATCCCCAGCAGATGCACCACGGCCAGGTAGGCCGCTCCGAAAACAATCAGCACGCACGGCCCCAGCAGCAACACCGAATGGGCGCCCTCGCATCACCGCCCCGCTAAGTTCATGGCGTGGATTCTGTGGCGAGTCGCCATTTGTCTATTTCGGCATCGGCGCAATAGGTCTGCCATTGCTTAGAGGGCAACTCGCCAGACTTCAACCGAGCGAGGATCAAGGAGGCGATGAGCTTAAAGTCCCCGCGCTGGAGGAAGTGAGAGCCGGGCTGGGCGTGCAGTGTCCAACCGTTGTCGATGAGCGCGAGGGATAGGGCCATCGACAGAATCCCGGTAGCGCATTCGTCACGCTGGTCGCGGTTGAGGAGAATCCCGGGAGGATTTGGGATGTCGTCGGAGATGGATTTCAGCTGCCCAACAAGGTCAGGGAGAGAGTTCAGCGTCCATTGTGAGAGCAGCGGAATGAAGGGCAAGATCTCTTTACGCCACATGGGCACGTATACATCGTGGCCGACCGTGTCCCACGCGAACGGCTTGAGCTCCGTGGTCTCCAGCGCGGGAATGAGCTTGCGCAAAAGGTTGGCTTCCCAATCGCCGAGACGATTGAAAAGAGAAATTGCCGTGCGAGAATCCTCCTCGGAGGGTGAATCGCTAACCGCCTCGACGCGGGCCAGGCGAGCGCCAAGCGGTGGATGCGTGTCGTAAGGTTTGGTGCTGGAATTTTGCAGCTCGATTGCGAGGTGATCGGCACCGGCTTTGGCAACCTGAGGAAAGGTGAGAAAGCGGCCAAAACCGTCAGCGATCTCCGGTTGGTACCCACGAGCGGCGACAGGAAAAACGACCTGCTGCCAATACGAGCCGAGCGGCACCTCGATAGTGGTCAATTTTCTCAGAGCCCGCGCGAAAGCGGCGGAGCCAGCGACGTGACAGGCGATCTCATCGGAACGAAATTCCTGGCGGCGTGAGATCAACTGCGTGAGCCGCAGAAAGAGCGTCCAAAAAAGCCGCAAACTGCCCATCAGCAACATATATGGCAGAGCCACGATGACCCAGCGGGTAAGTATGGCCATCAGTGGGGATTCGGTACCAAGGTTGGTGTAGACGCGGGCCATGGCGCTGCGGGACTTGTAGACCCAGGGCCCCAGGCGGGTGTCTCCCGAATAAAAGTGGGCGAACTCGTGGGCAAGGAGAGCGCGAAACTCGGGAACGGTGAGAGCTGGCAGCAAGGGAAGGCCGATCCCGAGAATTCGCCGCCTGCCGTGCTGGGCGACGAAGGCATTTGCCTCGGGAATCAGGTATACCTCGGCGGGCAAGGCTTCGTTAAGGCACGAGGCGACGGATTGGATTTCGGCAACCAGACGCCTCTCACTGGTCAGGTCAATGGGGACGCCGGGCAAGACGATTTTGTCGCGCCGGGGGATGAGCGACGAGAGAATCGTGAGTCCCACCACGATGCCGAATGAGCCCAGTATGATTGGAACGAAGTTAGGACCGGATTTCCAGATAATGCCGTAGCACAGCGCGCCGAGACCTAGAAAGGCGAGGGACAGGACTATGGCGAAGGCATAAGAGAACACGACAGCTGCGGCGCCGGCGATGCTCCATGCGACCATTGACCAATTTCGAGCGGGGCGACGGCTCGCTGTCTCCATAGTTGGTGGCCACGATAGTACCATGCAACAACACGAAATTTAGCTCAGTTTAGGACTCATGCGACCTCCGTAGGGAGTCGAAGTGACGACTAGATCTGCGAACCCATAGACCCTTAACCGCGGCGGCGAAGAAGTCGTGAAAGCGTGCCCGGCATTGGTATCCCCAGCAGATGCACCACCACCAGGTAAGCCGCTCCGAAAACAATCAGCACGCATGGCCCCACCAGCAACGCCGAATGTGGCCCACGCATCACCGCCCAGTAAAGCGGCAGAGCCCGCTTGAGCGCATATCCCACTCCGGCCGCCGCCAGCGCGGCCAGCCAGAGCCTCGCCACTCGCGTCACCTGATACGGCACCACTCCGATGCGCCCGTGCATCGCACGCCGCAGCAGTACAAACTCCACCCACCCCGCAATACCAGCGGAGAGCGTCAACCCCGCCGCCCCCCAATGCTGGTCAATCCCCAGCAGCCGCGGCAAGGGCAGCGCAAATGTATATCCCAGCACCAGCGTCAGCACCACGCGGATCACAGCAAAACGCAACGGAGTCCGCGTATCCCGCAGTGCGTAAAACGCCGACGAATAAAGCCGCCCAGAAGTGGAAGCCAGCAGCCCCACCGCCGACCCGGCCAGCACTCCCCACACAAACGTAACATCGGCAGTTACAAATTGGCCGGAACGGTAAATCGTCGCGACGATCACGTCGCCCAGTATCACAAAGGCCACCGCCGATGGCACCACGAAGAAAGCGATCTGCTGCAGGCCCAGGGTAAGCCGTTGCCGTAGAGTAGCAGCGATCTGCTCGTCCGTACCCAGCGCGCTCGACATCGTCGGCAACTCCGCCGCCGACACCGCCATCCCGAAAAGACTCACCGGCAGCGTGTAAAGCGTCTGCGCATATCCCAGCGCCGACACCGCGCCCGTACCCAGCAGGCTCGCCAGCGACGAATCGATGAATGCCGAGATCTGCACCACTCCCCGGCTCAATAACACCGGGAAGAAGCTCCTCGCCACCGACCGCACATGGCCGGACGCCGATCCTATCTGTAACCGTAACGGTCGTAAATACTTCAGGACCGTCGGCAGCTGGATCAAAAACTGTAAGCCGCTGCCCAGCACCGACGCCAGTGACACGATAACGGCCAGCCGGTCTTCGCTCTGCGCCCGCCCCTGCCATAAAAACGTAACAATGATGACTACGTTCCAGATCACCGGCGCAGCATACGATAGAAAAAACTTCCTGATGGCTGTTCAGGATCCCCAGGCACCATGCCGACAACACCAGCAGCGCCGCACCCGGGAAAAGTATCCGCACCAGGTGGATCGTCAGCAGCCGCTTCTCGCCATGAAAACCCGGAGCAATCACCGCCAGCAGCCACGGCGTCGCGAAAATCCCCAGCAGCACCAGCACCGACATCGCCAGAAACAGCACTGCGAAAATCGCCTCGGCCAGCTGCGATGCCTCCTCGTGCCGCTCCTCCGCGTTCAGCCGCGCATACACCGGGATAAACGAAGCCGACAGCACGCCCTCGCCAAATAGATTCTGCAGAAAGTTCGGGATCCGGAATGCCGCACGGAAAGCATCCGCCGCATCCGAGTTGCCGAAATAGTGCGCGAACACGCGCTCCCGCACCAGCCCCACAATGCGGCTCAGCAGAATACCGGAGGCCACAGCCAGTGCAGATGCCCGCCCGGCTGATTCGCGCTTGGAAGTTGAGCTCAAACCCCGATTATAAAGTGACACCCGCCGCAACTACTCCCATCGCCCGTTCCCGCATCGCGAAGATCACCACCCGCAACATCGTTCCCATTCCGGAACCCGCACACCATCCGCGCCGGAATGGGAATTCCCTCCACCGGTCCGCCGCGATCCGTGTCGGAAATCCTCCGCCCTCGCCTATCCTGTCTCAATCAGGGAACCGAGCAAGATGAGCAACGCCAGCAGCAAGGCCTCCGACCGTCGGCCCGTCGAAGAAATCGACGCCATCATGGTCAAATACTCCGCCTGGGCCTCCTCGCGTGCCGCTGACCCGCCTCCGCCGAGCGGAATCCGCGAAGTCTCCTACTCCAGCGCCCTCCACGCCAGCAACGCCCGGCGCAAAGTCCGCACCGACCTGGTCTTGCCAGCGGAGAACCCCGGCGAGCCCCCTAAGCCTCCACACAAGCCGAAGGGTCGCCAGCCGAAATCTCCCTCCACCCGCCGCCAGCCTCCGCCAGTCCTCTCCGCTGTTCCCGCGAAGAAGTCCGCCCGCCAGCCCACACCCGTCCAGCCAAAAGTCTCCAGCGAGATGCAGCCTGCCAATCGCATCGTCGCCCTCTCCGTGCGTCTCGCAGCGGAGGAGTGTGCCCTCGTAAGAATGCGCGCCGCCGAATCCCGCCTCAGCGTCTCCGCCTACGTCCGCCAGTGCGTGCTCGACGTCGATGCCATGCGCATTTTCATCGATAAGATCTCCGCCGAACTCCACGCCACCGCAGCCAGCGCACCCTTCACCGGCGAACCCGCACAACTCCACTCAGCCGCCATCGCCGCTCCTCGCATACGCCGCCCAATTTCGTCACCCGGTGCTATCACGCCGTCCGCCGACTGCTCTCTCGCTAAAAAAATAAGGCCTGTTCCCGGTTAGGAACAGGCCTCAAAGTCGCGTCGTGCTTACTACGTCTTAGATAAACGTGAATACCCGTTACCACGATCGTGTCCACATGCGGGCTTCGCAGATGTCGCATTCCCTTCATTGTCCAGGATATTGAACGACGCCTCATTGAACGGCGCCTTGAAACGAGCCCGTGGTTGTGAATAGGATCGACATCGTGCAGCTCGATCCTGCGGCCACCAGCCGTACCCGCCAGGCACGTGCCGCCAGACTGCGAGAAATACTGCGGCGGATGAAGCCGTGATGTTCAGGTTTGCATTTCCGTAGTTGTACACCGGCACCGTCATCGGCCCGTAGGTTCCGGGAAAGAGCGTGATGATCCGAAATTCATATTCGGCGCCAACTGTGTCACCTTCACCACCTGGTTATTCACTAGGTCCGGAGCCCACAGATTACCCTTCATATCCAGTGCCAACCCGCCCCAGGCCTGGTTCGTTGCCCCGTTGACCGTGAGGTTGATGGGCGTCGCCACTCGCTCCGTCAGTAGTCACCTTCAGCACCGTTGAGTCATCTGTGTTTGCGATGTAAAGCGTCCCTGAGGCATCTACTGCCAGGTGACGAAGGCGAATTCACCTGCACTCCGAGTGTCAGCTGCGCGAAGGATAGGCCGCCGGGATCTCCACAATGCGGCCGAAGAGATCGTTCGCTGGATCAGCCGGGAAGCCTGTGTCGGAGATGATAGATGTTGCCCGCTCCATCCACCACCACGCCTTCCGGATAGGTCAACCCCGTCCCGATGTACGTCGGGTTGGCCAGATCCAGGTCGCCATTCAGTTCGGCTCAGCTTCATAATGCGATTGTTCAAGCTGTCCGCGATGTAGAGGTTACCCGACTTATCGAATGACAGCTCGTCGGGAACTTCACGCCGCCGGTAATGTTCAGCTTGGTCTGGTTCGTCGAGTTCAACGTTCCATGTTGGTTCGGAATCTTTGAAACTCCAAACTTGCATCGGTGACGTAGAGGTTTCCTGCCCCGTCCACCGCCATGCCAATCGGGATAAGCAAAGCCCGTACCTACGTTCCTCTGCGCTCCAACAGACCGGCTGTTCCACAATGCGGTTGTTGAATGCGTCCGCAATGAACAGATTCCCGGTTCCGTCTACCGCCACTGCCGATGGTCCGTTAAATGCCGTCGTCGTTGAGAATTGATCGCTGTCGGCGCCGCGAATCCGAAAGAGAGCTGTGGACCAAGTCCCGTTCCAATTGCCGGTATGGTTAGAGCGGGAACATTGCATGCCGTCATAGATCACCAGCGAACCCAGTCTCAGGCCCGGTAACGTTGGCTGGAATCCCAGCGAAACATCGCAAGTCCCGTTCGCCGCATAGCGGTGGTCGTGCATTAGGCGGTTGGAACTGTGACACCGTCAATGTAATCCAGCGCCGATGCGCCTTGCGTCAGATAGCCGATCGCCCCCACCTGTCGTCGCGACAAGGAACGTTACCTTGTACTTCTTCATCGGGTTCGCTGTTGTACCCACATTCAGCGATCCGAAGTTCGCTATCTTGCCGACCAAGTTCACCACCGAGTCCTCCCCGAAGTAGAAGTGGTGAACACTCCCCTGCGGAATGTACTTCGCCGGAGATTGTCATTTGCAATCCCAGGAGTTGACCAGCATGTATCAATCGTCGCGTTGCCGAGAAGTAAAGTTGACCGCCGCTCCTAGGTTCGTCGTCGTTGTCCCCACGAGTTATCTGGAACTGGACCGTGGGATTGCCGCTCGTTGCCGTGTCACTGAGCCGTAAGTGTGGTGTACTGCTTCACGGTTCGCCTTGGCTGTGGCGAAGGAAAGCAGATGTCTCGAATCGCTCACCGTAATCGTGGTGGTCGTCGATGTAGCCAACGCAGTCAGGCCAACAGTGACCCTGACGCTGGCCGAAGTAGAAGCCGAGTCATTGGCACCGTTGCCGGAGAACACTGCGACCAGGTCATTTGCCCCTGGATTTAAAGCTGAGCCCACTACTCCCAGCGTTGCTGTTGAGGTAGGCGCTCTTGCCCACCACCAGCGTTGCTGTGCCCAGTAGTCTGCCCGCCACGCCGCCCACGTAAAATTGCACCGTGCCGGTCGGCGATGAAAACGTTGAGTTTGTCACTGTCGCTGTCAGCGTTGTCTGTCCGCCGAAGGGAATCGTCGTCGGCGCCGCTGTCAAATTTGTTGCCGTCGGAGAGTTGGTCGCGGCCGCAGGAGATCCGGACACCGTCCATCCGTTTACCAGGTTGGCGAAGTTCATGCTGCCCAACCCAGTCGCGAGATCGTAACCGCCGCCCACCGGGTACGCAGCCACTTGGCTGTTCTTCGAGGACGACAACAGTCCGAACTGATCCTTCTTTACAGAAGCGACGCAGTTCGGTGAGTTCTTCGCGCAAGGCTGCGCGATGGTATCTGCCACCGTGCCGCCGCCCGGCTTCGGAACCGCGTTCACGTCGTAGAACATGCAGCTTCCGCCAACGCTCGACACCCTTCGATCCGTTGCAGGCATTCAGCTGCGAAGTATTCGCAGCCGACGGTCGTTCCGTACTCGGCCGTCGCCAACGCATACAGCGTGTAGTTGGCCTGCCCCTGCCGCGCGTTGGTCTTCTGGTTCACCAGCGCAATCAGTCCGGCCACCTGCGGCGCTACGAACGAGGTTCCGCCCGCCGCCATCGTCTGCACTGCCTCGCTGTTCGAAGCATCGCAGGCATAGCCCTTGTCCGACTGGCATACCGCGAGCGCATGGTTGTAGATAAAGTTGCTGGCGAACAACGACACGTCCGGCAAGTCGCGCTTTTGGTCGTTGGGCACACCGTACGCCGATTGCCAGCTCGGCTTGGCATACAGGCTGCTCACTACCGCCGCCGCCGCCGTCCAGGAATACGAAGTCGCCATACTTGGCCTTGAAGGCCGCGTTGTTGCACCACGCTTCAGGATTCGCGCCCGCATTCAACCCCAGCTTGTTGGCATACGCCAGCAGTACCGGGCTGCCGCAGCTGCCGTTCCATGCCGTCTCCGGAATGTAGGACTGTGCCGATCCAAAGCCTGCTCCGTTGGTCGCGGTCCAGTAGCTGCTCACCTGGTTCTGATAGGTGTCGCTGAAGTCCGTACCGCCCGCCGCGATGTTATACGGCGTCGATGCCAGTCCGTTCACCCCAAGCCCTGCAGTCGCCGCGCCACCTGCTGAATATCCGTCGCAGCCCGGAGCGCCGCTGTCGCCGGTGGCTACCACCACCGTCTGTCCCTGCGCCACTGCCTGCTGATAGGTGTTCTTGTAAAACGCATTGCTGGCCGCACCCAGTGCTGCTTCGCACGCGCCGTAGCTGTAGCTCATCGACCGCGACCGACGACGAAAGATGGTTCACGATGTACGTCAGCGCAAGATCTGTACCCTGTGAAGAACTGCTGCTGGCGCAGGAAACCACGTGGATAGTCGCCTTCGGCGCCACCGCACCGGCCCACTCCACGTCCAGAATCGCTTCGTCCTCATCTCCCGGCTGAATTCCTGGGTCCGCGCAATAGCCGGATACGCCGCTGTAGTACTTCACTCCGCCCTGCGACGCGTTCGGCGTGGCCGGATAAGCAGGCAATCCGAACTGCGCGCGGAAGGCGGTTACGTCCGCCGGATTCACGTCGCTCTGCTCGATGACCGCGATACCTTGTCCCGCACCGTTGATCCCTGCCGTCAGAAGCGGATTCACGTTATAGATCTTGTAGAAGTCCTGCGGACCTACCAGGTACGCATCGCCCAATGGACCCGCCAGGCTGGTCACGTTTGCCGTTGACCCGTTGTTGGCCATGGTGGCATTCGGATTCGCGGTAGGCTTGCTCGCCTGTTTCCACGCGCCCGTCGACTTGTCCTGCACAAACCCGCCCACCTCGTGCCGCTGCGGCTTGGCCTGGAAGTTATTCAGCGAGCGGAACCCAGCCACCATCCCAGCAAGGGTCGAGGGGATCGAGGGATCGCTCGAGTTGGCAACGTGGTTCTCGCCGTTCACGCTGTAGTTGTGGATCTCGGTGTGGAACGCCTGCCGAACCTGCCCCGCGTTGCCGGAGAAGATCACCGTCGAACGCCCCGGCGAAACTTCATTGATCGTGAAACCGTAGTTCTGAAGATATGTAGTCAGCGCCTGGATGTCGGCGTCCGATGCTCCGAAGTATTGCCCGAACTCTTCCGGGCGAAGCCACTGGTGGTACATCGGGCTCTTGGGATCGTGCAGTTGGTCAAGCAGCGTGGTCAGCGCCTGCTCCTGCGCATCCGACCGCTTCAGCACCAGCACCATGTGATTCATGGCCAGGCCGTCCGCAACAACGCCGCGGTCGTTCGCCGCCGTTGCCAGCGGATATACGTGGCCGCCGAAGTGTTACCAGGCTGCCTTCCTGGATGCGATGGCTCACCGCGCTGCCCTTGCCCGCAACGTGGCTCTGTGGATCGGCTGGCGCATTTCTCGCAACACTGCGCATCTGCGCATTCGAAACGCCGGCCAACATAAGCACCAGCACAAAAGTCAACGATACCCATCCAAGCTTCTTCTGATACATGGTCTACTCTCTCAACAACGAAATTTGGTGCGCCCAATTGCCTAAGTCCACGCAGAACTCAGCCTTGCAATTAACTCAAACAGCCAGTGGGGCGCCCTGTTCGGAGCACGCATTCACCATTGGCTAAAAATCACCTACAGGCCCAAATTCGAGGACTATTCGCAGAAGCGGTTCAAGTTCTCGGGAAACCACAGGCACTGCATCCCCGACCGTCGCCGAACAACCGTCACTTTCCATTTCGTCTTGCTGGTATCTAACGATTTTCTTGTGACTAAGGTAATGTTCCTGTCTCACGCCGAAGCAGGAGCCAGAACCTGCACTACACACTGTTTGGGTGGGTCGGGTAAATGCAACTTTGGTAGAGGGGCTTTGACGCGAACGGTCAATGGCGGGAGAAAACTATGCGAGTCTGATCACAGAAATCCAGGTGTTCTAAATCACAGCACAAAGGTGCGCTTGAAACGCGTATAAACGTGTCAAAAACGTGCATTTCGATGCGACTACGAAATAACAACTCCTTTAGAATCAATGAGCGTTTGTCTGGCGAAAACAGCACGACGGACGTTCCACGCGGCCCCAGCTCGAAGGTTCTCCCATCGCTGGCCCCCTCCAAACCCCACAAAACATTGCTCTTAAGTCCATCGGGATGGATCACATGGCAGCTCCGCTTCTCGTTCGAACCATTCGTGACCATCATCAAATACGACCCCTGATTCTCCATAACTTCAAGCAAACAATCGGGTTGCACCCCGGCAAACCGGAACTTCCCAGCCGGCAGCACCTGCTGCAAATAGCTCGCCAACGGCCCAGACTGGTTGAGCCAACTACCTAATCCTAAAGGAGTTGGGAGCCAGATCACAGCCGCCTTTCCCTACCTCGCGGCGGGTAGCGATTGTCTCCCCGCCAAGCGTTCCGATCGCCACCGCTTCTCTCGGAATGACCGTACTAAACCATAGATGCGAAGGGAGTTGCACCGCTGGCGACGACAACTGCACCTCCAGCTTGTCCCCTACAAAGTGAACTTCCTTCAAATCCGCCCCAGTCACCCTCCCGAGCGGGAATCCTGCCAGCGGCCAGGCCAGTGCGTGCGGATCGTAAAACCCTGTCAAACCACTGATAATAAGCAGGTTGCCGCTCTTGACGAATGCCTGCAAATCCTCGATCTGCGCCGCAGTTAAAGCACGCACATCGGGCAAAATCGCTACTCTTCCCGCAGTCGTACCCCGCCAGTCATAATCTCCGAAGTGCTTGATTTCAGGAGGTATACCGATCTGCGAGAGGGCTTCATAGAAGCCCAGAGTCTCCAGAATTTGCGCATTTTTGTCGCGCCCCGGAAAATCCGAATCCGCATACTGCGCCTCCAGCGTCATCGTCTCCAAACTCACGATCAAAGTTACGTCGGATTTGACCGGTCGCGCCGCTGCGAAGAATGCTTCTTTTTCCTTTAGAATCTTAGCGATAGACGATGCGGTCTGGAGCCTTGCGCTGGGCTGTTGCTGGAAATCCAGCAACGACCATTCCCCGGATTCCACCCCTGCTCTACGTGCATTTAGCAGCCAGAAAATCACGCGATCCGCGCCGGAAGCCACACTCGTCCACACCCATTGCGCGATGTCTTCCCGCGTCGGATCCATGGGACGGGTCGAGCTATAGATGTTGTTGCCACCCTGCAACTCTGTGACCCAATATGGTTTAGGTTCGATGCTTCCACGCACCAGTGCATTCACATATGACACTCCAAGCGCATAACGGTCGCGGCTGAGCAATCCAAAATGCCACGCAGGATGAATCGAGCAGCCGAGCGTGTCAAGAAACGGCCGCCACGACGGCAGATCATCGGATAGCGAAGCCAGGTTGCCCACTAAAGCGTGTGGATTCAGATGTAAAGGATGTTTCGGATCCGTGCTGCGCACCTGCGATGCGAGCCATCCAAGCTCCTGCGTTTGATAGCCTCGCCAGAACGTCATCCAGTCCGTGGAGCTGTTTTTGTTCCAGCTTCCCGATCCTGTAGCGACGCTAACCTCCTGAAACGAAGGCCAGTTACTGCCCCAGGCGAGGTTGAGATCGTAGATCGTTTTGTACTGTTTCGGAAGCCATTCGCGATAGGACGCGATGGCCAAGGGATCCGGTGCTGGACTTTCGCCGGGCTCATTCACGAGTAGCCAACTGTCCAGTGCCGGGCTGCTGCGATACCGCTCAACTACCTTTCTAATGTATGAGCTAGCGTCCACCTTGCGCTCTTCGGAGATCACCATTCCCACGCCCTGGTTGCCATCTCCGCCTTCAAAGGTCGGCGGTCCACTTGGCGTCAAAGTTGCAACGATTGCAACGTGATACTTCTCTGCGGAGCGAAACGCAGCGTCGTAAAGCGAAAAGTCCCACTCCCCCTTCCGCGGCTCCATGTAGGCCCACATCATGAAGAGCCTAGCGACGGGCATCTGCGCGTCTGCAAGTTGATGAAACCAATCATCAATCTGCTTGTCTGTCTGTCCCGGCTCGATCCAGATTTGCGCTCCAAGCTGCGGTCTTTCCGCTGCAAGAACAGGCTCTAAAAAGCACGAAAATGCGAGGATTGCCGCCAGTATGTATAGACATTTCCGTTGCAAATGCATAGGGAGGCAGGGCTCGCTTTCGGGAACAATCTGAAGCACCGATCAGCTTATGCCAATTGCCTACATTGCGTTGCACAGTGCGGCGATTTCTCCAGTCATTGCACCCGAATCCGCAACAACAAGGGGTGGCCGAGGCCACCCTTTTGTGGACGATTACCGAAGCAGATTTCAATGCGGGTGATAGTAGACCCGATATCCCGGACGGTAGTAATAGGGGCGTGGATAGCCGTAAGCGTAGGCATACGGGTATCCGTACGGATAGGGATAGCCGTAAATCACGCGCGGAGGAGGAGGATACCCGACTGGTGCTGCGGGATAATACTGCGTGCGCGGGCCGGACGAGTCGGCCAGCCGCTGCGCTTCACGGTAGCTGACAGGAACCACCTCAATCGGCGCAGCCAGGTGGAACGTCAGGATAGTCTCGGGCGGAAGAATTACGCGCGGGCCGGAACTTGCAGAAGAAGCAACCGCCCCGGTTGCGCCGCCGACTACCGCGCCGATTGCGGCACCTGCGCCGCCACCCGCGATGCCGCCGATAGCCGCGCCAATCGCGGCCCCGCCCATCATGTTGCCGGCGGAGTATCCGCCTTTACCCGGCCCATTGCCAACCCAGACATCGCTGCCGAGGTGATAGGAACGGCCTTCCAACTCCATGGAATTGAGGGTCAGCGACATGGATGAGCTGCCGCCCAGTCCGCCTTTTACAGATCTCACGTCCACTACCTGTCCACGAAGCAAAGCCCCGCGAGGCACGGCGAGCACGCCTCCGATGTAAATGTCGTTCGCCGACGTGACCTCAAACATTGTTCCTATTCCGCTCGACTTCGAATCCAGTGGCTGGGTCAACCTCACACGAAGAATCGTGCCCTGGGGAATTTGCACCGGCCCGCTGGGAGCCTGTTGCGGATACTGCTCCTGTGGATACTGGCCTTGTGGATATTGCCCCTGCGGATACTGTCCCTGAGGGTACTGCTGTTGAGGAGCCGCCTGGCCCTGGTCGTAAGGCGGGCGCTTCGTCACCGTGGGATATCCGGGGGGTGGCGGGGAATAGCCGTCTGGCGGAGGTTGCGACACACCAGACTGCTGGTCCGGAGCCTGCTGTGGCTGGCTTGGCGCTTGCGCTTGCCCCTGTTGATCTGGTTCCTGCTGATCTGTAGGAGCCTGCGCATTCGCGCCGGATTCGGCATCCGTTGGTGCGCCAATCGGGACGACAGTGAGCTGGTTCACCACGGAACGGACACCAATTACTTTCGAAGTCACGATCTTTGCGAGATCCTTCGACGCTTCGTCGTCGACATACCCTGTGAGGGTGACGCCACCACCGAAGGTTTGCGCGTGGATTTCCTGCCCGTTGAGAACCGGGGAGGCAGTGAGAGCGGCTTCAACGTCTTTCTGGATATCCGCGTCGCTTCGGGCCGCAGCCTGCTGATTCTCCTGCTGCTGACCATGCGCGAAAGACGTTGAAGCCGAAACACCAAGGAGACAGACCAACACAAAGGTTGCTGATCGATAGAAGCTGCTACGGTCTTTCAATAAATGCGCCATGTGCTTCCTGCTTTTTCCATCCGGTTCCAGCACGGAGAACTGTGGTCCGCAGTGCATCCAGCGGGCCTACATTCTGTCAGACCCACGTTCCCTGAAAAAGTTACGGTGGCCCGATTGAAGTTACGCGCTCGTCTCCGTTCTTACGGACGCGATGGCGAACCATCCCACGCATAGACTCGCCGAATGGTTTTGCGCTAAATCGATATATCTAGTACAAAGAGGGCGCCATGTCGATCCCCACAAAGTGTTTTGCGGCGTTTTCGCTAGCAATTCCTGTTCCCATTACGGTCCTTGCGAGCTTGTGCGCGATTCTTCTCACGACCACAACAACGGCCGCACTCGGCCAGGGAACTACCGCTTCGTCTCGGCCCGTGACAACTAATTCGCCCAAACTCAGCGATGGTTCGGGAGCGTATGCGACGGGAAAATACGCGAATCTATTTGCCGAGGCGGGACACTCGAAGCAGGAAATTTCCGCAAAAATCCAGACTGCGTTCCAACAGCTATTCCATGGCGATCCTGCGACGCAGTCAATTTACTTTGAGGCCGGAAAGAACGCGAATGGACCGCTGGCTTATGTGACGGACTGGAACAATCATGATGCGCGCACGGAAGGCATGTCGTACGGCATGATGATCGCGGTTCAGTTGGACAAGAAGGCGGAGTTTGACGCCCTTTGGAACTGGGCAAAGACGTACATGTACATCAGCGATCCGAAGCATCCGTCGTACGGCTTTTTTTCCTGGTCGTGCAAGACGGACGGCACTCCCAATGAAGAAACCGCGGCTCCGGATGGCGAAGAGTATTTCGTGATGGCGCTTTACTTCGCGGCAAATCGCTGGGGCAATGGAACGGGAATCTACGACTACGAGAAGCAGGCGGATGAATTGTTGACCGCCATGCGCCATCGCACGGAAATGTCCGGGCCGACAAAGTTCGGGCCTCGTACGGTTGCGGCAGAGGTGAATGAACAATGGAAGATGATTCGCTTTGTACCCGTTCCCAGTCCTAACGATTTCACCGATCCCTCGTATCACCTGCCCGCCTTTTACGAACTTTGGGCTCGATGGGGGCCGGTGGAAGATAGGCAGTTCTGGGCAGATGCCGCCGAGGTGAGTCGCGGTTTTTTCGTGAAGGCGACAAACCCTAAGACCGGCCTGAATCCTGGATACGCCAACTTTGATGGAACGCCGCGGGCTTCGAAGTATCCGATATCCAGCATCTTCAGTTACGATTCGTGGCGCACGGCCAGCAACTGGTCGGTGGACTGGTCGTGGTGGCGCAAGGATACGCAGGAACCCGTGCTAAGCGACCGCATCCAGGCATTCTTTCAATCGCAGGGAATGGACACGTACGGTGACCTCTATACGCTGGACGGCAAAGCAACGAAGCCGGAGCCGGGACACTCGACCGGCCTGTTGGCGGCGAATGCGGTGGCCAGCCTGGCGGCTACCAATCCGCGCAAGAAGGAATTCCTGAAAGCCCTTTGGGACGCGCCGGTGCCATCGGGCCAGATGCGGTATTACGACGGCATGCTCTACATCATGAGCCTGATGCACGTGAGCGGCGAGTACCGCATCATCAAACCGCATTGAGAGAGACGCGGAATTACTCGTTTGAACTCCAGGTCTGACGGTTGACGCAGGTACCGGGCATGCCGTTCGCGCAGGTCGTTGAGCCTGCTCCTGCATTCACTTCGTCCGGCCCAAATGGCGTCAGAGTTGGATAAGCGTAGTTCCCCATCTCGGAGTTGCCGGGAATCTGCGGGATAAGCTGGTTCTTCTTCAGTTCAAAAGCCAGGGTCGGCTTTACCGGCTTTCCGGGTTCGTGGTTGAAGCGGACAGAGATGATTCTGCCGTCCTTTCGCCATTCGGCATGATACTTGACGGTGTTCTCGCCCTGGGTCTGCTGAAACACAGCGGTGCCGTCTGCGGAGAGCTGCAGCATGATCATCTGCGGCCCTTGCGTCGTCATGCCGGATCCGCTCCAGAACGTCTTGATTTTTGCGGCGTACGAAGGGATGGCGAGCATGAACACGGAGAGAGCGAGGACGAGCTTCAGTTGAACGCGCATAGGGTGAATGATACCTCTGGCGTGGCGAGGCAAGCTAGAGGTTTTGCCGCCAACGGACATCTCAGGCTCCCAACAAGCGGAGGAAAAATCCAGCAATGGATGCGCCGATAATCGGGCCGAGGATTGGGACAAAGGCGTAACCCCAATCGGAGTTTCCCTTGCCGGGAATAGGGAGAACGGCATGGGCGATGCGAGGACCGAGATCGCGCGCCGGATTGATGGCGTATCCCGTAGTAGCGCCGAGCGATAGGCCAATGCTCCACACCAGACAGGAGACCAGGTAGGGAGAAAATCCCGGAGCGGTGCCGGTGGCGAACGCGAGCTTTGAGCTGATGGCTCCGGCAACAAGGACCAGAACCGAGGTGGCGATGATTTCGCTGGTGACATTGGCGGGCAGGTTGCGAATGGCGGGGATGGTGCAGAAGACGCCGCGCTTCGACTCAGCATCCGGCGTCACACTCCAATGGGGAAGAAAGTGCAGCCAGACGAGGCATGCGCCAACGAACGCGCCTGCAACCTGGGCGCTCGCATAAGGCAGCAGCTTGCTGAAGTCATTCTCTTTTATCGACATTGCGAGGGTGATGGCGGGATTGAGATGCGCGTCCGGGCTGCCGCAGACAAATGCCGTGAGGATTCCGCACAACACGGCAAAGGCCCATGCCGTGGTGACGACAATCCATCCTGCATTTTCCGCCTTCGTCTTCTTGAGGACCACGCTGGCGACGACGCCATCGCCGAGCAGGATCATCACCATCGTGCCCATGAATTCACCGAACAATGGAGACCGCATCAATTGGCTATCCTCGTTCTGACAAGGTATGTTTCCGCGAGAGTTCTGAATGCCGAAGTCTGATCGCGCACCCATGCGTCTCCCAGGTGAAGTTCTGCGGCCATCAATTCCGCGACGGCGTTCGACATTTCAATCGCTGCCTTCGCGTTCAGGAAGAGAGCGCGGGTGCGCCGTGAAAGCACATCGTCAAGGGTACGAGCCATTTCCTCTCTAACCGCCCAGATGACTTCGGCTGGCGAGTAGGGAAGCGCGGGATGAATTGGCGCGAGCAGGGACGCATCTCCATCTGCGATCGCGCGAATGGCTTCGGCATCCGATCCGTAGACCCAGAGGCTGCCGTGCTCATCTTCTTCCTCGCGATATCCGTGAAGTTTCAATGAGCGCGTAACGCAATCGGCGTCGCGGAGTTTACCGAGGGTGATGGCGTGATTGACGCAGTCCTCCGCCATGTGTCGATAGGTCGTCCATTTGCCTCCGGCAATCGTGAGCAGGCCGGAAGGATCGATATGAATGGTGTGATCGCGCGACAGAGACGATGTCTTCGCGGCGGACTCGTCCTGCGGCTTGATGAGTGGACGTATGCCGACAAAAACGCTGAGCACATCCTCGCGCGAGGGCGGCCTGCTGAGATACTTCGCAGCGGTTTCCAGAATAAATTCGATCTCGTCTTCGAAGGGCAGCGGATCGTAGCTGCAGTCAGGGATTGGCGTATCCGTGGTACCGACGAGCGTGTGATCGTGCCACGGAATCGCAAACAGGACGCGGCCATCGCTGGTATGGGGCACCATGATCGCCGTATCTCCGGAAAGGAAGGAGCGCTCGAAGACGAGGTGAATGCCCTGGCTATGCACAACCATGTTCTTGACCGCGGGATCGGCCATGTGGCGTACCTGGTCCGCAAAGATGCCCGTGGCGTTGATGACGACTTGCGCGCCTTGAGTAAAGACCTGGCCAGATTCCTCGTCGCGGAAGACTACTCCGTTGGCGTAGCCTTCCTCGTCCTTTGTAATTTCAGTGACGGGGGCATAGTTCAAAAGCGTCGCGCCGTGATCGGCGGCGGTGGCGGCCATGTGGATCAGTAACCGGCTGTCATCGAACTGGCCGTCGTAGTAAACAACGCCGCCCTTCAATCCATCTTTCTGCAAGTTGGGCAGGCGTTCGAGAGTTTCTTCGAGCGAGAGGACACGCGAGCGTCCGAATCCATATTTGCCGGCCAGCAGGTCATACATCTTCATGCCGATGCCGTAGAAGGGCATCTCCCACCATGAATAATTCGGCACAATGAAGGCGAGATCGTGAACCAGGTGCGGAGCATTCTGGCGCATGAGGCCTCGCTCTTTTAACGCTTCCATTACAAGCGAGATGTTGCCCTGCTCGAGATACCGCACTCCGCCGTGAACGAGCTTGGTGCTTCGGCTGGATGTGCCCTTGCAGAAATCGGAGGCCTCGAGCAACAGCACATCGAACCCGCGCGTGGCCGCGTCCACGGCAACGCCAACGCCGGTTGCACCACCACCCACAATCACCATGTCCCACGGAGTCGTCCGTTCAGAGACTTTCCGTAGCATTTCTTCGCGCTTCATTTTTAGTCTCCGGTCTTTACTTCGTGAGGCTTGAACCAGCCTTTGGATCGCTCGACGGCATCATGCCAACGCTCTCTCGCTATATTTACGGCGGACCGATCCATCGCAGGATTAAATGTTGTATCCGGTTCGCGCAATGCGCGAATTGCTTCAGGACTCTCCCAGAATCCCTCCGCCAATCCGGCCAGGTAAGCCGCGCCCATTGCGGTGGTTTCAATGTGAGCGGGACGAACAACGGGAATGCCGAGCAGGTCCGATTGGAATTGCAGCATCAAGTTATTCGCTGCAGCTCCGCCATCCACGCGCAATTCGCTGAGCGATTTTCCAGTATCTGACGCCATTGCCTCGAGCACGTCGGCCACCTGAAAGGCGATGCTCTCCATTGCGGCGCGGGCGATGTGTCCGGGCTGCGTACTCCGCCTCAAACCAATGATCAGACCACTTGCGTAAGGATCCCAGTGTGGCGCGCCAAGGCCTACAAATGCAGGGACAAACACGACACCATCCGCATCCTTCACGGAATTCGCAAGCGACTCTACATCGGCGGAAGAGTGAATCAACTTCAGATTGTCGCGCAGCCACTGCACGACCGCGCCGCCGATAAAGATGCTTCCTTCGAGCGCATACTGCAGCTTGTTGTCCAGGCTGCAGGCGAGAGTGGTGATGAGTTGCTTTTCCGAAGATACGAATTGATCGCCAATGTGCTGCAGCAGGAAGCAGCCGGTGCCATAGGTATTCTTCGTGTCTCCTGCATGCAGGCAGAGTTGCCCGAAAAGCGCTGCCTGCTGATCTCCGGCGATGCCTGAGATCGGAACCGAATGCAAGCCTAGCGTGGTCGTGACTTCGCCGACTCTGCCGCTGGATGAAACTACTTCCGGCATCATGCTGGCGGGGATGTTGAGGAGCTTCAGCAATTCCTCATCCCAACATCCCTTCACGATGTTGAAGAGCATCGTGCGCGACGCGTTGGTGTAATCGGTGATGTGCTTACCACCGCTGGTGAGGTTCCAGATCAGCCAGGTATCGACTGTGCCGAAGGCAAGCTTCCCTGCTTCGGCGCGGGCGCGCGCACCCTGAACGTTGTCGAGGATCCATGCAATTTTTGTGGCTGAGAAATAAGGATCGATACGCAGCCCCGTGCTTTCACGAACCTTCTTTTCTGCGCCCGCCTCCGTCAGCTTCTGGCACATTGGAGCGGTTCGGCGATCCTGCCAGACGATGGCGTTGTAGACCGGCTTACCGGTTTCGCGATCCCAGACGAGCGTGGTCTCGCGCTGGTTAGTTATGCCGATGGCGGAAACGTCGCGAGGCCGGATGCCAGCTTTTCCCAACGCCTCAACGGCCGAGCCCAGCTGCGAAGTGAGAATGTCGAAGGGAGCGTGCTCCACCCATCCGGAATTCGGATAGATCTGCTCGAACTCGTGGTGAGACTGGGCGACAATCTTTCCATCCGCGGAGAAAAGAATTGCGCGTGAACTCGTGGTTCCCTGATCCAAAGCAAGAACGTAGGACATAAGGCTCCCCGAAAAAATCAATGGACCGAATGCAGTTAGCAGGTCTGCAGAATACAAACAGCCTGCACGATTCCTTGTCAATGACTGCTTCTTATTCAGGCATCCTGCGGCTCTCGATGAGAGCCGCAGACGTCATCGTCCTGATGAATCGCCTAGGCCTTTTCCGCCTCACCTGGCGCAATTACGATTTGTATTTCCTGCTTGCCCAGAACCGGATGAGTTCCGGTCAGCTTTACGGTGCCAGCTTCCTCCTTGGCGCGAATCCACACCGCTCCAGTGCCGCCAATAATGGAGAAGGGATTATCCCCGATCAACTCTGCTGGTCCTTGCAATTCGAAGGCAATCGGATCGTTGGCGAAGGGACGGATTGCTCCGAACTCATCCGTGACCCGCATGACTACTCGAGTGGTGTCGGCTCCATCTGCTACCAGGCTGGTGTCGTCCGGCAACAACATGAACTTCTGATCGATGCCTTTTCCGGAATACTGTTTCGAGATTACCTGCTTGCCCTGGATGTAGCCTTCAATCCGTAGCTCGCCCCATTTGTGAATTTTGCTCACATCAACGACGAACGGCGCATATTTCAGGTGAGAAAACTGGATGCGGTCAGGATCTGCTTCGATGACGAGTTTGTCGTCGACGTAGAACTTGAGGTGGTCACAGTTGGAAGAGACGACCGCCTTCGAGAATCCCACGGACTCGTCCCCGGCAGCCCAGTGGAAGGCGGGAACGAGCACAACTTCTTCTGCGGGGTCGCACTGCGAACGATAAAATCCCGCAGCTGGTTTGGGCTCGCGGAAAATGTCCGTGACGCCGTGATAGCAGATGCGATCGCCCGCTCCGAAATCGGAGTGGGTGTTGTAGTCGAAAGCGCACCAGCCAATGCCACCAGCATATTGAGGATCGGAGGCGAGTTGATCGTGCACGCGGGCATGGCGGATTGTATGTTCCGTCTTCCGCTCCACAGCATCGATGCTCTTTGTCGGATAGGTATGCCCGACAAACTCCGTGTTCAGATAGCGCGAATGGTTTGGCTTTAACATGGGCCAGCCAAAGTCATTCATCGTGAAGACATCTTCAAGAAACTCTGAAGCCTGGAAGTAACGAATGCCGCCCGTCTGACGACTGGGATCGAGTTTGTGAGCTACCGCATTGGTCTGCGTGTAGAAGTTGTGGTTGTCCAAAGACTCGTTGATTCGAACGCCCCACAAAATAATCGACTGGACGGTTCCAGTCGCGACGAATCATGCGCTTTACGTTGTCCACCGAGATCTGCTGCCAGGCCTCGTCGCCGATATGCTGCCAGCCGGGAATCTCTTCGAGAACCAGCAGGCCGATGCGATCGCACTCGTCGAGGAAATGACGCGACTGGGGATAGTGCGAGGTGCGGACGATGTTGCACTTGAGTTCGTTGCGCAGGATTTGTGCATCGCGTTTCTGCACGCGAGCAGGCATTGCCTGTCCCACGAATGGAAATGTCTGGTGACGATCGAGGCCGCGCAGTTTGACCACTTTGCCGTTCAGAGAGAATCCCTGCTCGGTGAAATTGGCGTCGCGGAATCCGATGGTGCGAGCGTCTTCATCCACGACATTCTTGCCGCGCATGAGACGCACCTTTACCTGATACAGCTTGGGATGGGACAAATCCCACAACTCGATGGCGCCCAACTTCGACAGCAACACCGGATGAACGACAGGATCGGCAGCGGCAGGCGAAGGCGGAATTCTGCTGCGTGCCGGTCGCTAAAACTTTCTCTCCATCCATGAGGGAGACTTCAAGGCTTAGCGGATCCTTCGATGCGGCGGCGAACTGGAGGTGGCAATTGACTTCGAGGCTGGGGCTGCTCGTCAGAACTCCTTCAGGCCTCGCGAAAATGTTTTCCAGAAAAACATCAGGAACGATCCTCAGCTGAACTTCGCGATAAAGACCGCCGAAGGTGAGGTAGTCGATCTGATAGCCGAACGGTGGAATGTCGGCGCGCTCGGTCGAGTCCACATCGACTACAAGCACGTTGTCGCCATCGAAATTTACCTGCGGTGTGAGGTCGAAAGAGAACGGCGTGAATCCCCCTTTATATTCTCCAAGGCGGGTGCCATTCAGATATACGGTCGAAGCCGTCATTACGCCTTCGAAATCCACAAAGACGTGTTTGCCCTTCGCTTCTGGAGGTAGCTTGAAGTGCCTCCGATAGACGGAGACGAACTCATATAGTTTGTCGTCGAAGCTGTGCCAGGGCAGGCTCACGTTGGTGTGGGGAACGACGACACGCTCAAAGCTGGAGTCATCAAAATCCTTCGCATGAGCGGCGTCGCTGGGAGTTTTGCTGTATCTCCAATTTCGATTGATTGGCAGAATGAGGCGTCCATCCGCCGGGGGCTTGCTGGCAACGGTTTCTGCGGCGAGTGACAGACGTGGTGAGAGTGGCTCCGGCAATCAGCGTACCGGTAGTTTTGAGAAAATCTCGTCTTTGCATTAGCTTCCTGACTTTCGACCGCGTGCGAAGACCGCGGAAATCGGCGTTGCGAATGGCACCGCCAGAGCCAGTTACAGACTAGGGCGGGAAGAATTGTGGGATTTCTTGTCGTTAACTGTTGTAGATGCAGCCCGGGACTGCGTCAAGGTGGTTCGCCTGACTGACGAGTGCCCTATTCACCCTTGCACGAGTGGTTCAGTATTTCCCATTTGAATTCTCCCGAAATAGTCGAAATTTGAGCAGAAATACGCCTGACTGGGTCGGACGCGAGTTCGCTAACCGATTGGTAAGAAAGGAGCTGCACTCATTCGCGATGGGAGCGGTCAAGACAGGCGCAGAGAGGAGACGGGACTAAGCAGAAGGGGCGATCGCAAGTTAAGGCGTCAAGTTACAAGAAAAGGGGCTCTCAAACGAGATGCCTGAGGGCGTACTATCACTAGACGCTCGCCCGTTTTCAGAACGAAAAAGGCGACCCGCCCGGGATATATCCCTGCGGAAGGAAGACCGGTGGAGAAGTTTAGTTGATCGAACGGTTCAGGCAAGTTGTGGATGTGGCTCGTGAAGATGCAGTGGGGATGACGGCTCGCCCCAGGGACTTGAAAGACGCTCGGGACGCCGCGCGCCGAGTAGCGCTTAGCAGGAGAGATTTTCTTCGCTCCGCGAGCGGGATTGCAGCCGGAAGTGCCTTGTTGAGCTTCGCCCCGCTGAGTGCACAGGTGGCGAAACCTCGTCCAAAGGCAGTTGTTGTGACCTTTGGCGGCGGGGCGCGGGACGAGGAAACTTTCGCTCCGGAAGGCCAGGAGAATATTCCCAATCTCGTTGGGTCTCTTTTCCCCCAGTCCACATTCTTCGCCCAGGTTGTGAATCGCGGCATCCTCGGGCACTACGTAGCAACGGCCAGTTTGGCAACCGGCGTCTACGAGACGTTCAACAATTTTGCCGCTGTGCCGCCGCACAATCCCACAGTCTTCGAATATTTCCGCAAGGATTTGAAGCGGCGTTCGAACGATGCGTGGGTGGTTGCGCCGAGCAACGGTTTTAACCGTATTGGTGAGAGCGACAACCGGCTTTACGGCGAGGGCCTTGGTGCGGGGGTCATTCTGCCGAAACATCTGCTGGCGGCTGCCATGCCATCGAGCGGCCCAGCGGACTACACCCACTTATTACGGGACAGCTACGAGGCGCCATTCTACACGCCGGTAATCGCCGGCAATGAAGTGGAGATGCGGCAGATTCAGGATCTGCTGAAACTCTCGGTCGGCGACTTTTCAGCGCATGCTCGCAGCCTTGCAAGTCCTGACGAACTATCGGTTTATATTGCCAAGAGATTGATGCGCGAGTTGGCGCCCAGCCTGCTCTGGATTACTTTGCACGATATCGATATTGCGCATTCCGGGACTTACTCGCTGTATGTGGATGGGATTCGGCGGTCGGATCGACTTTGCGCGGAGATTTGGAGCGCGATCCAATCGGAGCCGGAATATGCCGGTAAGACAACGATGTTCATTTTGCCGGATTTTGGCCGCGACGCCGACACGGACCCGGGTGGAAACGGTTTTCAGCATCACCGTACGGGCGACACGCTGTCTCGCACGACCTGGATGATGGTGCTAGGGCCCGGCATCCGACATGGCGTGGTAGTTGACCGGCCGGTCGAATCCATTGATCTGGTTCCGTCTCTCGGCTCGCTCTTCGGCTTCTCGGCGCGCTTCTCGCAGGGCAAGCCGCTGCCGGAAGTGGTGTAGCAGGATCGACTCTGTTTTATAATCGCTGCCTGAGACGCCTTATTGCCATCACGATCTTGCTCGTCATCGGCACAACGATGGGTCACGACCTGTTTGCGTCAACGGGGCTCCGTGACTCCGATCTTCCCGTGTGCTGCCGCAAGGGCGGTTCTCATCATTGCGGAATGCGCGCGGCCGCAGGCGAGCCGAACTCGAGCCCATCTCTCATGCAGGCCAGAGAGCGATGCCCCTATGATTCAAAGGCCCTGGTAAGCGCTTTCCACTCGCATCTTGCGATGGGGACGGCACAGCCCATTTTCGCTGATGTCGTGGCGCATCCTTCTGGTTCGCCGCAAACTTCCGCTCGACTCCGCATCAATATCAATCGTTCCCGCCAACGGCGAGGGCCTCCGAACCGCATCCTGTAGCAACTCGGTCACGACCTAAGCGCAGAGAAGTCTGCGAAATGGTGTTTTCCCCCGTTGATCAAATTGTTTCAAGGATGCAGGTCACTTGCGAAAACTAATAGTTCTTTGTTGCATTGGACTCATGCTGGGTTCGGCACCCGCGTTTGCGAATGTCTTCGGGCAATTGCACGGCATTGTGCACGATCCGCAGCATCGTCCTATCAAAGGCGCTCACGTAACGCTGCGGGCTCGGGACGCCGAGTATTCATCGTCGATGGTGACGGATCAGGATGGCTCTTTTTCCATACCCGCTATTGCGCTGGGCAACTATATCGTCACTATTTCTGAGCAGGGTTTTCAAACAATTCAGCAGAGTATCACCATCGCTTCAGGAACAGCGCCGGTCCTTCACTTTGCGTTGCAGCTGGTGAGCGTGAATCAATCGGTGATTGTTACCACGCAGGAGGACGGGGTCAACGTGGACTCGGCAACGTCTACCACGCTGATTACCCGGAAAGACATCGCCAGAACGCCGGGAGCAAGTCGAACCAACAGCATGGCAATGATCACGGACTATGTTCCGGGAGCCTATATGACGCATGACATGCTGCACATGCGCGGCGGCCACCAACTGAGCTGGCAGATTGATGGAGTGGAGATTCCGAATACAAATATTGCCAGCAACCTTGGCGCGCAGATAGATCCCAAGGACATCGACAATCTTGAGGTGGAGCGCGGCAGCTATACGGCAGATGTGGGTATCCGCACCTATGGCGTCTTCAACGTTGTGCCGCGAACGGGATTTGAGCGGAATCGCGAAGCGGAGCTGATTTTGAGCGCGGGCAATTATTGGCAGACGAATGATCAGTTCAATTTTGGATCTCACAGTGAAAAGCTGGCGTATTATGCGAGCCTGACGGGAAGCCGAAGTAATTACGGTTTATCCCCGCCGATTCCGCAGACCTATCATGACGCGACGAATGCTTACGGCGGATTTGCATCGTTCATCTACAACAAGTCCTCCGCAGATCAACTGCGCTTTGTAACTCAATTCCGCAAGGACTACTTTCAGATTCCTTACGATCCTGATCCAAATAGCGAAGGGAACCAGGACTACGATTCAAGCGGCTTGCGGGATAGCCAGCACGAGACGGATGGTCTGGCGACCATGTCGTGGGTGCACTCTTTCAGCCCATCTTCGCTGCTTCAGGTTTCACCGTTCTATCACTACAACCAGGCGAAGTATGAGCCGGATGAAAACGACTATCCCATAGCGACAACTGCAGATCGCGCTTCAAACTATAGTGGGCTGCAGGCATCCATGACGGGCCAGGTAAAGCGAAACACACTTGCAAGGGTGGCATCTATGCATTCGGACAACATGACACCTACAAGTACGGTTCGGTTTTCAACAACGGCACTTTTGAAAATTTCACGATGAGTGAAGCGGCCAGTGGCGGCGTGATCGATGAATACATCTCGGACAATTACAAAGTCACACCATGGTTGACGCTTATTGCCGGCCTTCGCCAGTCCAACTTTATTGGAGACATTACCGAGAACACCTTAAGCCCGCGAATCGGAGTCGCGATTCAACTTCCAAGACTCAACTGGGTTTTTCGCGGATTCTATGGGAAGTTCTATCAGCCACCTCCGCTGCTAACCGCATCCGGACCGCTCATTGACTATGCCAATAGCACAAACACCGCATTCATTCCTTTGTATGGCGAGCATGATGAGGAATACCAGTTCGGCGTGCAGATTCCATTCCGCGGATGGGTGCTGGATGCAAATCATTTTCAAACTCGCATTAATAATTTTCTGGACCACTCCAGCGTGGGTGAATCCAGCATCTACTTTCCGGTGACGATCGACGACGCGCTGGTGCAGGCGTGGGAACTCACTTTGCAGTCTCCGCGCCTATGGAACTTCGGCCAGATGCACCTCGCGTATTCAAACCAGATTGCAAAGCAGCAGGGTGCGATTACGGGCGGCCTGATCTGCGTCCCTGTTGCTTCGCCGCAGTGCGATGTTGAGCCTGGGTATACGCCCGTCGATCATGACCAACGCAACACGCTGGATGTTGGTTTTTACGCGTCTCTTCCATGGCATTTCTATGGCTCCGCGAACGTCTACTACGGATCGGGCTTCGCAAACGGCGATCCGAACGAACAGTATCCCGGAGACTATTTGCCACAACATGCTACGGTGGATGCATCTCTCGGGAGGAACCTTGGAGAGCACACAAGTCTCTCGGTGACCGGCCTGAACTTGGCGAATACTCGCGTGCTGATTGATAACAGCGTCACGTTCGGTGGATTTCACTACAACGACCCACGTGAGATTTACGGAGAGATCCGTTTTCGCTTCAACTATTAAGTCAGGGGAGAATATGCGCTACTTGATTGCCGTTCTGGCCATTGCAGGGATTGTGGTTTCGACGCTTGCACTGCGGGTTCATATCTCAACTGATACCCAGCCTTGCAGCATCAATGAGAAGTGGGATTGCGGAGTTGTGAACCACAGTGAATATGCGGAGATCGGACATGTACCGGTTGCAACAATTGGCATCGCGGGATATTCGCTGCTTACTCTGCTTTCACTTTGTGCACTCAAGCGGTTGACCCTGATTGCTGCGGTTGCAGGATTTGTATTCGCTCTTTATCTGACCTTTGTTGAGAGTCGGATCCTGCATGTGTGGTGCCTCTACTGCGTTGCTTCTCAGGTCATCATCTCAGCCATCGTACTGCTGTCGGCAATCTACTTCTTTCAACGAGGATCACGCGAGATGGCATTGCGCTGAGCCTGTACAGGAACCAGAAGTGACTTGCGACTCCATCGGCATCGTTTGACTGATGCCGATGGAGTCGCCACATCAGTTACTTGAAGAGCATGGGAACGGTCAGGGGTGTGTCCGACGACGAGCCGCCTAGGTAGATTTTGTACTCTCCTGCGAGCAATTCGAAGCTGTTCTTTTGAACATTGAAGATAGAGAGGTAAAGCGGATCGATGTTGAGTGTGACCTGCTTTGCCTCGCCCGCTGCGAGCGTCACCCTCTGCCATCCGATGAGGCGCTTGAATGGCTCATCGGCAGCAGACGGCAGCATTGCATAGACCTGTGCAATCTCAGTTCCTGCGTGGCTTCCGGTGTTTTTCACCGAGAAGCTAACAGTCTTTTGCTGCGCATCCACCTTCAGATCTGCATACGCATACGACGTGTACGAGAGGCCGAATCCAAACGGGAATAACGGTTGTTTGTGCTCGGCTTCGAACCACTTGTATCCAACCTTCATGCCTTCGGTGTAATGGATGTCGAAGGGAGGCATCTTGACATCCCAGGGTGTGTTGGTCTTTTTTGCTTCTTGCTCAGCCTTGATTGCGAGTTCTATTCCGGGCACTTGCGGGTGGGGCAGATCCGCATCGTTGCGTGCAAAGGTCACGGGCAGTTTGCCGGAGGGGTTCACGTCCCCGAAGAGGATGTTAGCCAATGCCTGTGCTCCTCCGATCCCCGGATACCACATTTCAGCGATGCCGGCGACGGCGTTGGACCACGGCATGGTGACCGGGCCGCCTGTCTCAAGTACGACGATCGTTTTTGGATTTGCAGAAGCTACCGCGCTGACCAGCGCATCCTGATTGTCAGGGAGAGAGAGCGTCGCGGCATCGTGGCCTTCGCTCATTGGCTGGTTGACGAAGACAATAGCGATTTGCGATGCCTTTGCCAGACTGGCTGCCGCAGAGACGTCCTTACCATCATTGAATGTGACCTTGGCGCCCGGCACTTTGGCCTGAATGTTTTTCATGGGCGATGAGGGAAACCAGATCGGTTGGTCCCAGGGCGATACGCCCGGTTCCGGGTTGATCGCATTGCCGCCGGGCGCATCCACCTGCGCCGATCCGCCGCCGGACAGAATGCCAACGTCAGCATGCGATCCGATAATGGCTATCGATTGGATGGATGAATTCAACGGCAGAATGTTGCCTGCATTCTTGAGGAGAACAATGCTCTGTTCTTCGATACTCTGTGCGTCGTCGCGGCCACGGAAAGGATCGACGACTCTTCGCGGCGTCGGCGGATTGTCAATCACCCCCGCAGCAAACATGCTGCGAAGAATGCGATGAACCATGTCGTCCACCCGGGCCTGCGGCACCGATCCGTCCTGCACAGCTTTCTTCAACGCGGCTCCGAAGTATTGATCGCCGGGCATTTCCTGATCGAGTCCTGCGAGCGCAGCTTTCGTCGTGCTGTGCGTGCCCATCCAATCGGAGAGCACCCATCCCTTGAAGGCAAAATCCTTCTTCAAGACTTCGTTGAGCGTGTAGTCGTTCTCGCAGGCATAGTCGCCATTGATCTTGTTGTAAGAGCACATAACGCCCGACGGATTGGCGATGCCGATCGCGATCTGAAATGCGAGCAGATCGGTTTCACGCATGGCACGCTTGTCGAGAATCACGTTCATTATGTTGCGGCCGGTCTCCTGATCGTTCAGCGCATAGTGCTTGATGTCACCCATGACCTGCTGCGCCTGGAGGCCCTTCATCAGGTTTCCCGACATGGTCCCGGCGAGGATTGGATCTTCGCCCGCGTACTCAAAATTCCTGCCGTTGCGCGGCTCACGCGTTATGTTCACGCCTCCGCCAATGGACATGTTGAAGCCCTGAGCGCGCAGTTCACGGCCGATCACGGAGCCATAGAGAAAGGCTGCTTCGGGATTCCAGCTTGACGCAGCGCCGAGCGTGGATGGCAGCAGAGTTGAGTAGCGGCTTTGGATGGCGGACAGGCGCACGCCAACAGCTGAGTCGGCGAGGTTGATATCCGGAATGCCGAGGCGTTCGATACCGGGGGTGAACCCTGCGCCAAGGTTGTGATGCTCCGGCATTGGAGAGCCGGGAATCAGCGGGCCCCACCCGGTGCCGTGAACCAGCTGGATCTTCTCATCCAGGGTCATTTCCTTGATGACCATGTCCGCGCGCTCGTCCGCAGAGAGGCTCTTGTTCATCCACGGATGGCTGGGCGCGTCAGACTTTTTCGCAGATTGTGCCCGACAACCAGCGGCAAAGAACATAGTTGCGGACAGGACGAACACGATAGCTTTCAATCGGGATCCCATTTGATTCGATTTCATTGCTGCTCCTAGAAAAATGGCAAAGCCTCGCCTCAATCTCCAGTCCTGCTCGCCGTTGGTTATTCATCGGAGGAGCGCACGGTCTTCTGCATTTGACTGAGGGCGGTAGACCCTGCGTTTCAGTGCGGAGGATTGGAGTGCTGAGGGTGCGGCTCCAGTATATTCATCTGCCGGGAATTTCGCTCAGCTTTGGTTCAGCAGACGATTTCGGATCAAAGGAAGGGAACACTCAATTCGTTACCGGGCAAAAGAAAGGCGTCTTAGCCAGAGGGGACTTCTTCTGGCTAAGACGCCATCTTGACCGGTTCCTACATCAGTTCGTTTACGAAGCCGCGTGCAACGTCTTCGGGGATGTACAGCTCGCGATTGATCAGCGGACCTGCCTGCAGCACTGGTTCAGACTCATGCAGCACGGGCACGTCGGTTCTTTCGAAGAATTTTCCAATTGGAATTTCTTCACCCCACATCAGCGACTTCTCCATTGCGCCGATCCAGTTGCTCGAATCGTATTCAGAATCCTCTTCGAGCTTCTTAATACGGGGACGGAACCACTGGAAGGTGTTGTCCTTGTTGTAGGTGACGCAGGGGCTGAACACATCAAGGAAGGAAAATCCCTTGTGCTCGATGGCCTGCTTGATCAATTCGGTGAGGTGCTTTTGCTCTCCGCTGAAGCCGCGCGCAACAAACGTTGCCCCGGCAGAGAGAGCCATAGAGATGGGATTCAGTGGCGGCTCAATGCTGCCGAACGGCATGCTTTTTGTCTTCATGCCGACACGGCTCGTGGGGGACGTTTGCCCAGTCGTAAGGCCGTAGATCTGGTTGTCCATCACGATGTAGGTCAAGTCCATGTTGCGCCGCATGGTATGCACAAAGTGTCCGCACCCAATGCCGAAGCCGTCGCCATCTCCGCCCGTCACGAGCACGGTGAGATCGTGGTTGGCCATTTTCACGCCCGTCGCAACCGGCAGCGAACGGCCGTGAAGAGTATGCATGCCGTAGGTGTTAATAAATCCCGGCAGGTTGGAGGAGCAGCCGATGCCGCTCACGACCATCACCTCATGGTTCGGGATCTGCAAATCGACCAGAGCCTTCTGCACGGCGGCGAGCACACCGAAGTCGCCGCAGCCCGGACACCAGTCCGGATCGACTCTACCCTTGAGATCTGCCATTACCAGTTGTTTGGGAGCCGCTACATCTGTCGCCATTTGCTTTTCTCCTAGACCATGATTTCGTGAGTGGGAATCGAAAGTGAGGTCGAACCAGCGAGCTGTTCTTTTACCGATTCCACAATGTGGTGCGGCATGAACGGCTCTCCGTCGTATTTGCGAATGTGTCCATCGGGCACGAAGCTGGTCTCACTTCGCAAGTAGCGTGCAAACTGCCCACTGAAGTTATTTTCCACGATGATGGTGTGGCGTGCATCCTTCAGGATGTCGAGGATTGCGTCTCCGTGCAGGGGAACGAGCCAGCGAATCTGTAGCTGATTCGAAGTGACTCCCTGTTCAAGCAGCATCTCGCGGGCTTCTTCAATCACGCCCTGCGTCGATCCCCAGCCGATCAGGGTAACGTCGGCGTCCGCCGGGCCTTGCAGCTGCGGCTTTGGAACCATAGCCTCAATTCCCTGTACCTTGCGCATGCGCTTATCCATCATGGCGCGGCGCTTGGTCGCGTTTGTGTACTCGTCACTGATCAATACGCCATCCTCGTCGTGCTCGTCGCTCGACAGGGTGTGGAGGTGATCAGGAACTCCGGCTATGGCACGAGGAGATACGCCACTGTCAGTGATCTTGTAGCGTTTGTACCCGCCATCCTCGGGGGTGGTCGCGTTGGCATTTGTAATCAACTCGCCGCGATCAATTTCCGGTTTGAAGTCCAGCACCGTGGGATCAACGCTGAGTCTTCCTTCTGACAGAAGAAGGTCGCAAAGCACGATTGCAGGAACCTGGAAGCGGTCGCTCACGTTGAAAACTTCCGGCATCAGAGTGAAGCAATCGCCGATGTCGAGAGGAGCCGCGATCACACGCGGGTAGTCTCCGAATGCGGCACCAAGCATCTGCCACAAATCGCCCTGTTCCGTTTTCGTGGGTACGCCTGTGGATGGACCCGCGCGCTGACAGTCGATTACGACGACGGGAGTTTCCATCATCGCGGAAAGTCCAAGTCCCTCGGTCATGAGGGCAAAGCCACCGCCGGAAGTCGCGCAC
Source organism: uncultured Acidobacteriaceae bacterium (assembly GCA_963797255.1). Taxonomy (GTDB): domain Bacteria; phylum Acidobacteriota; class Terriglobia; order Terriglobales; family Acidobacteriaceae; genus JANXZS01. Next base: position 424,520 of record CAWCOV010000019.1, on the reverse strand, counting down.
ATTGAGCGGACACCTGCGCTGGCTGCACCGATGGCGCAATTGATGACGGCAATCTCATCCTCAAGCTGACGGACCATGATGCCTGCCTGTCGCGCGTGAGAGGCCATCCAATGGAGAACGCCGGTTGCGGGGCTCATTGGGTAGGCGCAATAGAATTTGCAGCCTGCCGCCGCACCGCCCATTGCCATGGCACCATTACCGCTCAAGACGGCATACTTGTTGTCCGTCATCGGAAGCGGCCATGCAAACGGCTTGAAGTTCTGGGTCGCGTAATCGTAGCCCGCTCGTGCGATGGCGATGTTTTCCGCGATGACAGCTTCTTCCTTCTTGCGGAACTGTTCGCGTAGGACGCTTTCAAGCGCTTCGAAGCCGATGCCCATCATGCTGAGGGCCGCGCCGATGGCAAGCGTGTTTTGGGCAACTTTATTGCGAGAGATGTCTGCCAGCTTGGAGACGGGTAGCGGACAAAGCTGCACTCCTGCGGCCGCCGATCCTGGCTTGATTGCATCCTCGTTGTAAATACAGGCCCCACCAGCGGAAAGCAGTTCGAGGTGGCGATTCATCGTGTCTTGATTCAATGGAATCAGCAGATCGATTCTGTCGCCCATATTCGTCACCTTTTCCGGCCCGGTGCGAATGGTGAGAAAGGTATGTCCGCCACGAATGATGGATTGGTAGGCGTTGTAGGCATTCAGGTGTAGCCCACGGCGGCTGAAGATCTTCGCGAAAATATCCCCAGGCGTCGCTACTCCCTGCCCTGCTGCGCCACCGATCCCGATGGCGAAGGTTTGGCTCATGACTTTCCTCCCATGCAAATCTGCTGGAGCTACCTGTCACGGCATCTTGTGTTAACGCCGATGACCGGCCGTAATAAGAATGGGCCTGCCAAGGGGCACAGGCTCAATAGAAACTTCGTCTACTCGGGCAATTCCCGCTGGAAATTCGCAATGCCCTTATTCGCGGAAACCAGCATACACCGAAGAATGGACTTTCGGCATCGGCCCGCTTTATCTATCAGAAATCGTTCAGGCAGTGGCACGCGAGTGGACCGAATTCGCCGAAGCGCAATGCATTCGGTGACCGGCTGGAAGTACGCCCTCAGTCCCGTCAACGGCGGTCTGATATCCTCCGTGTGATTCCCGGGCCCTCTGGAAAGCAGGGACACGATGAAGATTTTGCAACGGCTTTTGGCGGCAACACTGGGGCTCGCTATCTATGTGGGCACTATGCCCCAGGATGCGCTGGCGCGACCTCTCGGCTCAGGTTTTGGGTTTCAGGAAGATTACGCGCCACTCTCTGATAGCGATCTGGATGCGCTTGTCGCTCCGATTGCGCTTTACCCGGATGCGCTCGTAGCGCAGGTCCTGGGAGCGGCGACTTTCCCCGACCAGGTCGTAGACGCCAACAATTTTCTCAAGGCGAATGCGAGCCTTAAAGGCGAATCCTTGCAGAGAGCAGTTGAGGGCAAGACGTGGGATCCGCCAGTGCAGGCGTTGACGCAGTTCCCGTCAGTGCTGAATACGCTGGCATCGAACATCACCTGGACTTCAGCCCTTGGAGACGCTTCCGCCACGCAGCAGGAAGCCACGCTTGCCGCTGTGCAGCGCATGCGGGCCAAAGCCTATGCAGCGGGAAATCTCAAGACTGGCAAAGAAATCAAGGTGGTTCAGGAGAGCCCGCAAGTCATCGTTATTCAGCCGGCCAATCCGCAGGTCGTTTACGTTCCGTCTTACAACCCGACTGTCGTGTATGGCGTGCCCGTTACAACTCCCGGTTACAGTACCGGAGCCGTAGTAGCGACTTCCGCTCTCTCGTTCGGCGTTGGAATGGCGGTGGGTGCAGCAATGCACAATCCCTCCTGCGGCTACAGCTATTGGGGATGGGGCATGAGTTGGGGTGTGAGGACTATCTCCTGCGGCGGTAGCTACTACTACGGCAATCCTTACTGGAGAGGCGGCTACTATCCCGGCTATTACCCGGGATATCGGCCTCCTTATTACCCGCCGCCACGACCACCCTATCCGGGTTATCGTCCGCCTTATTATCCGCCAGGCGGTCGGCCTCCTTCCTACAGGCCGCCGGGTAGTGGAGGGCGTCCCCCATATCCGGGATACCGTCCAAAGCCGACACCTCTGCCTGCTCCTCGTCCTACAACACTTCCATCGACTCGTCCTGCATCTGGCAGGCCCGGCACGATGCCCGCGCCCGCACCCCGGCCTACTCCGGTGACTCCCGCTCCGAAGCCCAGCACCAAGGAACTTCGGGGTTATCCGCAACAGAGCGCTCCGAAAACCGTCGCATCGTCTCGTCCGAACGCTTTTTCTGGCACAGGAGGAGGCCGCCCGCAAAGCGCGCGCGGTAATCGGAGCATGGGCACATCGCGAAAACATGGCTGATCAAAGGCTTTTTCGCGGTTTTAGCGGACAGGAGAAGGAAAGTGAACCTTAGTTTCAGGGAAGCAAGGAGTCGGCGATGACGCAGTCGAGATATCCAGCAGTGCAGAGTATCTGGTCTCTCAGATGGTATTCCTTACTGATTCTTACGACGGTGCTATTTGTCGGGACCGGCTGTGACAAGGCGGCCAAGCCCGATCCGCCGGAAGGTCCCCGGTTCTTTGCAACACCGGATTCTGCCGGCAAAGAGTTGTACGATGCTGCGAAATCCGGCAACTCCGACGCGGTGCTGGCCATCTTCGGAACTGATGCAAAAGACTATTTACTAACTGGGAATACAGCGGATGATCAAAAGGCCATGTCTGCATTCGCCGCCGACTATGACCAGATGCATCGCTGGAGTGCACTGGAGAAAGGCGGAATGGTCCTGAACGTCGGAATTGAGAACTATCCATTCCCCTTCCCGTTGAAAAAGAATGCGTCCGGCCAGTGGCACTTTGACGCCGCTGGGGCACGCGAGGAATTCGTTGCAAGGCGCATTGGGGATAATGAACTCACCGTTCTCGAAGTCCTGCATCAAGGAGTCGCCGCACAAAAGGAATATTTTTCAAAACTGCAGGCCGGAGAAAAAACCAGGCACTACGCGGAGAAAATCCGGAGCCAGGAAGGCAAACATGATGGACTTTTCTGGGAGCCTGCTGCCGGAGAAGCAGACAGTCCGCTTGGCCCGTTGGCTGCACGAGCGAGCACGGAAGGCTTCGACACCAATGCCGGATCGCTGTTGCCCTTCCACGGTTACTATTATCGGATTTTGAAGGAGCAGGGACCAAGCGCCAAGGGCGGAGAACATAGCTACAGGGTGAATGGCGATATGACCCGTGGCTTCGCCATCCTTGCCTATCCTGCCGAGTATCGAGCTTCCGGTGTAATGAGTTTTATGGTGGATCAAGACGGAGTCATCTTTCAAAAGGACCTAGGGCCGAATACCGTGGACGAGGCCAAAGCCATTACCAAATTCGACCCGGATGAATCCTGGAGTATGGCCGAATAGCCGTTACGCGTTAGCGATAGTCATAACGCCTCGTTGTTTACCGTATTGAATGGTTGTATGCACAGCTTTTGGTGCAATCGGGCGAGATCGATGGTGGGGTGGAAAATTGTTGCTTACAAGAGTATTTTCAGAGAGCAATCGCCGTTTTCATACGTCAAAGGGCCTATGTCTGAAACTATCCAGGATCGAGTCGTCAAAGTTATTGGAACAACACGCCGGATCCCGCTCGAAAATGTGCGGCCCGACAGCACATTCGAGGAATTAGGAATAGATTCCCTCGATCGGCTCAACATTCTGTTCGATCTGGAGAGTGAATTCGACATCGAGATCGATGATGAAGAGGCCAAAAAGGTCACGAACGTAGGCGAAATGGTCGCTGGCATTACCCAGCTTGTTGATGCGAAAGGAACGGCATCACCTGCCAGCTGATATGCGACGTGTTGTGATCACGGGCATCGGTGTGATCAGCGCCGTGGGCCTGAACCAGCAGGACTTCCTCGCCTCCCTTCGCAGTGGACGCTGCGGAATCAGCACATTGGATGGCCTCAATGAAGAGCATGGCGTACTTCGCTTCAAGAATGCCGCCCAGGTGCGAGGCTATGATCCCGAACTCACGTTCGACCCGAAGGAACTGGGCTTCATGGATCGATTCACCCAGTTTGCCATGTCCGCCGCGCACGAGGCGATGACCCAGTCCGGCGTGGAATGGACACCCGAGTTGAAGGAGAAATCCGCCGTTGTAACCGGGTCTTGCATGGGTGGAAGAGGCTCAGAGGAGGCGGGCTACTGGGAGCTATTTCACCATGGCCGCACGCGAGTCCATCCACTCACCATCGCCCTTGGCATGAGCAATGCCGGTGCCAGCCACATTTCCATGAAATATGGCATCCAGGGACCCGCATACACGGTCTCCACAGCGTGTGCATCGTCGGCGCATGCCATCGGGCAGGCGTTCTGGATGGTTCGATCCGGAGCTGCTCCCATGGCAATTGCCGGAGGCAGCGAAGCTCCGTTTTTTATAGGCGGCCTGAAAGCATGGGAGGCCATGCGTGTGATCAGCAAGGACACCTGCAGGCCCTTTTCCCTCGACCGAAACGGAATGATTCTGGGAGAAGGCGGAGCCATATTGATCTTGGAGCCGCTGGATGCTGCGCTTGCACGCGGCGCCACGCCTCTTGCCGAAATAGCGGGATTTGGAATGTCTTCTGACGCCAGCCATATCACCCAGCCTCTGTCGGATGGAGGCGCACGGGCAATCAAAGCCGCCATGAACGATGCCGGCCTTGCACCGGAACAAATCGGTTATATCAATGCGCACGGGACAGCAACGGAAGCGAATGACCGGACGGAAACGGCAGCAATTCGATCAGCTTTCGGTCCGCATGCCGACAAGCTTGCGATCAGTTCGACGAAATCGATGCACGGGCACACGCTCGGGGCTGCCGGAGCGCTGGAGGCTGTGGCGTCTGTCCTCGCACTGAAGTACGGCTACGTTCCACCAACGATCAACTTCACCGGCCCCGACCCGGCTTGCGATCTCGATGTGATTCCGAACGAAGGCCGGAACATCGCGGTGGAGGCGTGCCTGTCGAACTCCTTTGCGTTCGGGGGACTCAACGCGGTGCTGGCCTTCAAAGCATATACCGGCGCTTAAAGTGGCCGACTATCGGCGGATTTACGTCAGCACTTCTGCCGCGAGTTTAGCCATTCCACGGACCGCTGAATGCCTTCACTCAGGCCGACTTTCGAAGCAAAGCCGAGCAATCGTTTTGCCTTTTCGATGGGAAACTCCTGATTGACGCCGAGGAGATAGACGGCATGCCTCGTGAGGAGGGGACGCCCTTTCAATCCGGTGTAGGCATAGGGCGCTTCCATTACCCGGGCAATGGCCATCGCGACATGGAATGGAAGGTTGATTCGCGGAGGCCGGCAGCCTAGGGCGCTTGCAAATTGAGTAGCATATTCGGCCCAGGTTGCTCCGGTTCCATCCGACACGTTGAAGGCTTGGCCGATTGCCTTCGGGCTTTCTGCCGCCAGCAGGATGGCGTCGACGACGTTGTCGACATATGCAAATCCACCCGGAGCTCTGCCGGAATCGATGTAGGCCATCCACCCGTCGCGCAGAAGCTCGGCAATATCGACAGTAAAGGCTTTGCCGCGAGGTCCGTAAATTGTTGTGGGACGGAGAATCGCAATCGGCAGGGCCGATTCTCTATGCGCCTGCCAAACTGCGCGCTCAGCCTGGCACTTTGTGCTGTTATACGGCAGTCCGACATCGTTCATTGGATGGGATTCGTCGCAGGGAATGCGTGGATAGCCGTACACGTCGCAGGTGCTGATATGAATAAAACGCTCGAGGCGAGGGGCATCGCGAGCAGCTAGCAGCAGGTTCTGCGTCCCTACAACGTTGGCCTCGCGATAGGTATCCAGCTTTGCCCAGTCCGTGGAACAAGCCGCGCAATGGTAAATTCTGTTCGCGTTTTGAGTTGCGTTTCGCAGAAAGTCCGGATCACCTAGATCGCCGCGAACTATGCGGATGGGCAATCCGGAAAGATGGCTCAAATCAGCGTTTTGACGCGCGAGGATGATTACCTCTTCCCCGCGTGCGGACAGGACTTGGACTAATCGTCCGCCCAGAAATCCACTTGCCCCAGTTATAAAGGATGGCATTCCCGGCTCTAGACCGGGAGCATCTTTTGAAAGACGTCCAGGGCAAACTCGAGATGTTCACGAGTGTGTGCCGCGGTAACGCAAAGCCGCAGGCGTGCCGTCCCATAGGGAACCGCCGGGAACATCACCGGTGTGACCAGGACCCCGTGATCCCGCAGCTTTCTCGCCAGCAAAGCTGTCACGCGCTCATCCGGAAGCAGAATTGGAATGACTGGCGTCTCTGACAATCCGGTGTTATATCCAAGGCTCTGCAGTCCGCTGCGAAGGAAGTTAGCATTCTCCCTCAGGCGCGTCACGCGTTCCGGTTCGGCCTTCAAGATTGCCAGACCTTCGATCGCGGCAGCAACCGCCGGCGCGGCAATCGATCCGGAGAAGATGAAGGGCGCAGATGCGTGCTGCAGGAAGATGGCAAGCTCCCGAGAAACTGCAACGAAGCCGCCGTTGGAGGGAATCGATTTGGCCAAGGATCCGGTCCAGATGTCGACGTCGGATGTTGGCACTCCGAAATGTTCATCGGTTCCAATGCCGCGGGGGCCTAGTACTCCGGACGCGTGGGATTCGTCCATCAGCAGGTAGCAATTGAACTCTTTTTTGATCGCAATCAGCTCAGGCAGGATGCATACGTCGCCATCCATCGAAAAAACACCGTCTGAAATGATGAGCGTTCGATTGGCGGATGATCCGTTCAGAATTTCCTGGCGCAGAGATTCGGGATCGTTGTGGCGGAAGCGCTGTATCTGCACTCCGGCCATGCGGCAAGCATCGAGAAGGCTGCGATGAGAAAGTGAATCCGCAATCACGCGATCGGCGGGCCCAAGCAGCGAAGTGATCACCGCAATGTTCGCCAGGTATCCGGAGCTAAAAGTGATTGCCTCTTCGGTTCCTTTGTACTCAGCAACATCGCGCTCCAACTGCCGGTGCAAGTCAAGGGTTCCGGTGAGCAGGCGCGCGCCGCCGGTACCGGTGCCATATTTATTTACCGCGTCAACCGCTGCTTCATTGACCCGGGGATCTCCGATTAACCCCAGATAGTCGTAGGAAGACAGCATGAGCATCTCGTGCCCGTCTGCCTGTACGAAAGGGCCGGACTTGGACTCAAGCGGAATCTGGAACGGATAAGCGTCGTGCGCGCAACCTAGAGCGGTGCTCTCGAAAAGCCTTCTGGCACGTGCATCCAGCAAGTCATGCTTTTTGAAGCTCCAGCTTTTACCGGGCGTGAAGTACTCATGAAACATCTGTCCCGATGAAGAAGGGAATGGCTGGATCCTGTCCTGCTGATCTGTTTTTGATTCCACGTGATGATTTTCCGTTTTGTGAGCGATCGACTAACTTTAGAGGAAAACGTTCTGCTTTGAAAGAAAAACGGACACCGTCGATCTCGTGTTCCATGCTCTTGGACTCTAAGACGAGCGCTGGAGTTATCTCAACTCGTCATCCCTTGCTCAGTCTATTGACTTTATGGCGTGACGAGCCCTGATCACGGCAGGAGAACTCTCGCGGCCAAGTTTGATAGAAGTTGGCGCAACTCTGCCGAAGTGGAAATGCAGGCTGCGAACGGGATCGTCTGTCACTCATTAAAACGAAATGCGCGCGCCCAACTGAATTTCTCTCCCCGGCGTGGTGACTTCAGTGATCGAACCAAAGCCCGCGGTATTTACAAAGCGATTGGGCGTACCCAGGTTTGTATGATTGAAGGCGTTGAAGAATTCGGCGCGTGCTTCGAGCCTCAAATTCTCGCGAAGTGAGAAGGACCGCACAATTCCCAGATCGAGCGAGTTCAGGCTTGGCCCAGCAACCATGTTTCGTCCTGTGTTGCCGAAGGTGTAAGCAGGTGGAGCCTTGAAGGCCGCAGGATTGAACCACCGGCTTGCAGTACGCGTGCCGGGACCGAAGACTGGCTTGCCCGTGTAGTTGGCACGAATTGGATTCTCACCGAGCGCAGTTCCGGCATTCGCAGTGTCTCCAAAGACGGAGATTGTCATCGGGAATCCGCTCTGCAACTGGTAAACCGCTGACCCCAGCCAATTCCGCGTAATGACCTTTGTGAAACCGTTTCGAGACCACGTTGGCGGATTGTAGACCGTGCTCATTGCAAACCGATGGCGCACGTCGCATGCCGGTCCCTTTTCCGCATCCAGATCAGAATTGTTTTGCGGAATCGAAGACTCGAACATGGGTGAACGGAAATCTGGTGCATTCGACAGGCTCTTGGACCATGTGTAGTTGCCCAGGAAGCTGAGCCCATTCGCATATCTTCTGCGCACATTCACGTAGCCTGCGTTGTACCAACTGCGCGCGGAGTTCTCCAGCAGATTAATGGTGCTCACACCGAACGTAGTGCTCGCTACTGTTATATCGGGTGGCAGAACAGTGTTGGGCACAAAGCTCATCTTCTTGAATGGACGACGAGGCTGGATTAATCCGGGTCCCGGCTGTGCGTTGTTGATGAGGTGTGCGCGCTGCAGATTGTATCCGTTCGATCCCAGGTATCCGATCTCGAACACGGTGTTGGCGCCAAGACCCTGTTGCAGCGATGCGCTCCATTGCTGAATGTATTGCGGATCGGGGTGGGTCTCCATTGCGGTGAAGCTGACCGTCGTTATGCCAAGCACAGCGGGCGCGAAGTTGAACGTCTTAATGCTCGGCGTGAAGTTGTCGCTTTGATTCGTCTCGGGAAACACGTAGGGCACGTTGTGGCGCTGATTGCACCACGTGTTCATATCCACCGGAGTGAAGAACATTCCGTAGGCGGCGCGCAATACAAGATTACGGTTGGGAAAGTTCTGCGCGATACCCAATCTCGGCGCGAAGTTCGCGCGGTTGGGATACATCAGGCCTTTTGGAAATCCATTCTGCCCGCCGATGAACACCGAAGGAACACCCTCCGACGAGAACGTCAGATTGCTGTTGGTATACGTAATGTCTGTAAGAGCACTCATGTATTCATAGCGAAGGCCAAAGTCCAGGGTCGTGTTCCGTGCGATGCGATATGTATCTTGCGCGTAGCCATCCGCATACCACTGGCGGAGATTCATCTGCGGGACTCCTGCCTGCCTCTGCCGAACCGCGGGCAAACCCAACAGGAAGCTGGCGAGCGCCGAGCCGGTGCCATTGTTCGCGCCGATATCCGTAGTGAAGCCGTTTGTGAATTGGTAGTAGCCCCTGTTTTGAAAGAAGCCCCACATCGGCCAGATGAACTTCTGGTAGGCGCCTCCGAACTTAAGACTATGGCGTCCGCGCAGCCAACTCAGCGTGTCGCGGCCTTCGACAATCGTGTCCCAGGCATGCATGGGGGTTGCGGCATAACTGTCGCCGATTGGTGAGTAGCCTTGCACATTGAAGTACGGTGCGCCCCACGCACCCGGACCGCCGAATCCGACGCCCGCAATGCCCAACTCGCTCACGATGTCGTTTTTGTTAGCACTCTCCGTGGTGTGATCCATAGAAAGACGAGACACGGCGACCGTTGCCATGTTGAGGAGGGTCGGGGTAAACACATGGGTGTAGGCTCCCATGCCTTGCTGCGCAAGATTGTCGTGCCAGAATCCAAAGCCCGGAAGATTCTGCGGCATAAAGCCGTTTTCGCCACCAGCACTGTAGCGAATGAATCCCGTGTTTCCCTGGTTAAACACCTGGTCTACACGAATGGTTCCCTGGTTGTTGTAGTGGATCTCATTCAGAACATCCAGGTAGTTGTTGGAGTCGTTTCCGGCGCCGGGCACGGTCGGCTGCCCCATCATCGTCATGCCCGCGCCCATGCCCATCATCAAGTTGGGGGCTGGCACATACTTCGTCAGCATGGTGACGGAAGCCTGGTTCATGCGGTCGGCTGGGATCTTGTTGTCTGGAAACGGCTGTCGGGTGAATTGCGGATTGGACGCGCTGACAGGAAGACTTGGATTGTAGTTGGGATTGTTGACCGTCGTGTTGGGGTCGTAAATCGTCACCCCACTCATACTGAAGTCGCCTGCAATCTCGTCCGGAGTCGGAACTGTTTCCGTCATGCTGTCAGCTTGCACATGACGCATGCCTTCATAGTTTACGAAGAAAAAAGTGTGCTTCTTCGAGAGAGGTCCGCCGACAGACGCCACCAAAGTTGTTTTGCACGAGGTGGTTGGATCCACCCATCTGGTTAAATGAGTGCGCGTCCAGCGCGCCATTGCGCAGGTACTCGTAGGCGGTGCCATGCAAGTGACTGGTGCCCGATTGGGTGACGATGTTGACCTGGCCGCCGCCGGCGCCTCCCATCTCCGCTGAATAGCTGCCCACCTGGACCTGAAACTCCTGCACCGCATCTGGCGACGCACTCAAATTTTGCGTGTTGAATGTCGGATCTGTGTTGGTTGCGCCATCCAATAGAAAATAATTCGCATTGGGCCGGTTGCCACCTACGCTGATCGCCGACCGCTGACCCGGCCGCCAGTACAGGGGGTTCATATCTCCCGATTGCGCGCCATGACTCAGGTGCGCTCCCGGAACACTTAACATCAGATCGACCAGCATTCTGCCGTTTAGAGGCAGCTGTTCTACAGAGCGCTGATCTACCACCTCTCCCACGCTTACGTCTGAAGTTTTCAAAATTGGCGCAGAATCGTTCGCGACGACCGTCTGGGTATCCGGACCCACGGAGAGCGTCACATCGATCGAGACCTGTTGACCGACTTCAAGTTCCAGCGATCGCTTCGAAGAGGCAAAGCCGCGACTTTCCACCTGCAGGATATAGGCGCCCGGAAGCAGCCCATCGGCCTCAAATATTCCAGATGCATTCGCGGTTATTTCGCGCGTCGCTCCCGTTGCCGTCGCAGTGAGACGCAGCTTAGCGTCCGGAATAGGGTGATCCTGTGGATCGAGCACGGATCCACGCAGAACCGCATAGTTCGTCTGCGAGTGGATCGGCATGACGGGGATCAGCAAACAGAACACGAACAGAACAAATTTGCGCATACTAGCTCTCCAAAGGGGGTGTTTCGCTTGCCGCGCCCAATCTTTTGGACGCATATGTTTTTTGTCACCGCTGTCGTGTCCGAGCCGGACAGAATGATTCTCTTGCAATGGGTGTTGCTTGCGGTATGAGATCTAACAGTAGAGCGCTTCGCCCTTGCCGTCGTCGTAAAGATGGATGGTGCTGCGCTCCACCGAATGATCGACCGTGCGGCGGAAACTCCTCTTCACGTTCACATCCCGGCCAGGATCGCTGGGCAGCAGATTGCTCAACGGAGAATCAGCACGTTGCGATTTCCCTTTCTATTCACCTTGCAGGCCCCGCACAGATTCCTGCTAACCGCTTTGCTCTGAGCCCGGGCAGGGGCAGAGCGGGAATGAAATGGTATTCTGACCTTGGCCTCTGGACGATTCTGCGAACCTATTGAATTCCTTTTGAACGCAGGGACGGAGACTTCCCCGATACAATCGATTGGCGCATACGGCAGGCGAGGGGGAATCAAAATTCTAACTTCAGGTTCAGGACGATGAAGGGGATTATTCTCGCGGGCGGCTCCGGCACACGGCTTTATCCAGCCACCCGAGCAGTCTCGAAACAGCTGCTTCCGGTTTATGACAAGCCGATGATTTATTACCCGCTCAGCGTTCTTATGCTTGCGGGCATTCGCGAAATATTGGTGATCTCCACGCCGCAGGATACCCCTCGTTTTGAGCAGTTGCTTGGAAACGGGAATCAATGGGGACTCAAGCTTCAGTATGCGGTTCAACCCAGTCCGGATGGATTGGCGCAGGCATTTCTGATAGGCGAAGAATTCCTGGATGGCAGCCGCGCCGCACTGGTACTCGGCGACAACATCTTCTATGGACACGACTTTTCCGGACTCCTTCGCAGCGCAGTGGAAAAGGAGCAGGGCGCCACAGTTTTCGCCTACATGGTGAACGATCCTCAGCGTTACGGCGTAGTGGAGTTTGATCAGGAAGGCAATGTAATCAGCCTGGAGGAAAAGCCCAGGGAGCCACGCTCGAACTTCGCGGTGACAGGACTGTATTTCTATGACAGCGATGTCGTGAGGATGGCGAAGTCACTTCGTCCATCGGCACGCGGTGAGTTGGAGATCACGGATCTGAACAGGCTTTATCTCGATGCGGGCAAGTTGCATGTCAAGCTGATGAGCCGTGGATACGCCTGGCTGGACACTGGAACCCACGAGTCTCTACTCGATGCCGCCATGTTTATCCAGACGGTTGAAAAGAGACAGGGTACAAAGATTGCCTGCCCGGAAGAAATTGCCTGGAGACTTGGATACATAGATACCTCGCAACTGCTCGCTCTTGCCGACGAGAATAAAAACAACGGCTACGGGAAATATTTGCTACACATCGTGGAAGAGAAGCGGGTGCTGTCTTCGCACATAGGGGTCCGATGAACGTCGTCAAGACCGGAATTCCCGATGTCCTGTTGTTTGAGCCTAAGGTCTTTGGTGACGATCGAGGATTCTTTTTCGAAAGCTACAACAAGAAGGTATTTAGCGATCTCGGGTTGGATCGCAACTTCGTTCAGGACAACCACTCCCGATCTTCGCGCGGAGTCTTGCGAGGACTTCATTACCAACTGCAGCAAACACAGGGCAAGCTGGTTCGGGCGGTGGTGGGTTCTATCTGGGATGTGGCAGTAGATATACGCCGCAACTCACCGACATTCGGTAAATGGGCAGGCGAGGAACTTTCCGCTGAAAACAAGCGGCTCCTATGGATTCCAGAAGGCTTCGCGCACGGATTTGTTGTTCTTTCGGAATTCGCTGAGGTTCTATATAAGGCTAGCGATTTCTATGCACCCAGCTACGAGAAATCTTTGCTCTGGAACGATCCCGATTTGAATATCACGTGGCCGCTCGACGTGGAACCGATTATCTCCGCCAAGGACAAAGCTGGACTTTCGTTGCGCGATGCAACACTTTTCGATTGAGGATGGGCTCTATGCGAATATTGCTGACCGGCGCTTTAGGACAGGTTGGAACCGAACTCATTCCGCTTCTTCGCGAACTGGGCGAAGTAACGGCTGTTGATCTCAAGGAATGTGACCTAGCTTCACCAGATGCTATCAGGCGTTTGGTGGCTGAAAGCGATCCTTCCGTGATCATCAACCCAGCGGCTTTTACCGCGGTTAATGATGCGGAAACTAAGGTTGACGCTGCGCGCGCCATCAACGGTACTGCGCCGGGAGTGCTCGCCGAAGAGGCGCGAAAGCGCGACGCGATGTTCGTCCATTACTCCACCGATTATGTATTCAACGGCGAGAAGCAGGGTGCTTACGTTGAATCCGATCAACCTGCTCCTCTGAACATGTACGGTGCGAGCAAGCTGGAAGGGGAACAGGCTGTAGCCGCAGCCGGCGGTCGATTTTTGAATTTGCGGACGAGCTGGGTATACGGTCCGCATGGCAATAACTTTCTGCTGACAATTCGCAGGCTGGCGCAAGAGCGCGAGGAATTGAAAATCGTCTCCGACCAGATAGGATCGCCAACCAGTTCCGGGCAGATCGCTCGTGCTACAGCACGCCTCGTCCACCAATACGCCGGCGTGACGGGAGATGCATTCCCGGCGGGGCTTTATCACATGACTGCGGCGGGAACTACATCGTGGTTCGGATTCGCGCAGGCAATCGTAAACAGCATGCCCAGTCGTAAACTGGAAAGGCTTTTGCCAATCCTAACGAAGGATTATCCAACGCCAGCCCGCCGTCCTATGAACTCCGTTCTCGACAATACAAAGTTCGAGCAGACGTTTGGATTTCGCCTGGGCGATTGGGAGACCGCGACAGCCTCAGTGCTGCAAGAAGTTGAAGCGCGGCAGGCAATCAAAATCTAGGAAGCTGGGACGATCAAAAGATGCGAGACGCAATTCTTGTTACAGGCGGTGCTGGATTCATTGGTTCGAACTTTGTTCGCCAGTGGCTAGCCGAAGAAAAAACTGAGCTGATCAATCTTGACAAGCTCACGTATGCGGGAAATCTGGGCAGCCTCGCGGACCTTGAGGGCAACAAGCTTCACACATTTATTCACGGAGATATCTGCGATCGCGATTGTCTGAAGTCAATCTTTGCGAAGTATGAGCCGCGCGCCATCGTTCATTTTGCCGCTGAGAGTCACGTGGACCGCTCCATCCTCGGCCCGGAAGAATTTATCCAGACAAATGTGTTCGGCACATTTGCATTGCTTGAAGAGAGTCTCGCATATCATCGGACTCTTCGGAAGGAAGAGCAGGATCGATTCCGGTTTCTTCACGTTTCGACGGATGAAGTTTACGGTTCTCTGCACCCGGAGGATCCGGCATTCACGGAGGAAACACCCTACTCGCCGAATAGCCCCTACTCCGCGTCGAAAGCGGGTTCCGACCATCTCGTTCGCGCCTATCACCATACTTACGGACTGAAGACGCTGACGACGAACTGCTCGAACAACTATGGCCCGTTCCAGTTTCCTGAGAAATTGATTCCGCTGATTATTCAAAATGCTATTTCAGGTAAGCCGCTGCCAATCTATGGCGACGGGCAGAATGTGCGCGACTGGCTCTTTGTCGAAGATCACTGTGACGCGATCCGTGTTGTGCTTAAAAACGGCAGGCCGGGAGAGACTTACAACATCGGCGGCAACAACGAGAAAGCGAATCTAGAGGTCGTCGAGACGATTTGTTCTCTGCTTGACGAACTCCATCCCAACGCGGCATTAGGAACACATCGCTCGCTCATCACGTTCGTCAAGGACAGGCCTGGGCACGACCGTCGTTATGCCATTGACGCCAGAAAAGTCGCGCGGGAACTGAGCTGGGAACCCCGTGAGACTTTTGAAACCGGCATGCGGAAAACAGTTGAATGGTATCTTGCGAACCGGCCATGGACGGAACAGATCCTGTCCGGCGACTACAAGCGCTGGATAGAAAAGCAGTACGGAGCTGCGAAGTAATTTCGCAGTTCTAGAGCTCCGTCGATTTGCTCTCGACCAATCCTTGCATACGGCTCAGGAACTCGGCGAATGGCATCGAGCCTTGTCTCCCTTGCCACGCGTTCTTACGCTCACAGCCTCCGCCTCGGCTTCCTTATCGCCCATCACGAGCAGGTAAGGTATCTTCTGCATCGTAAGGTCGCGGATCTTGGCATTCATTTTTTCATTGCGCCCGTCAAGCTCCACGCGGAATCCGGCATCTTGTAACTGTTTCTGTATCTTTTGCGCGTAAGGGATATGCCGTTCGCTAATGGGTACCAATCCAACCTGCACAGGAGCAAGCCAAAGCGGGAAGGCGCCTGCATAATGCTCAATCAGCACCCCGAAAAAGCGCTCCACGGAGCCGAACAGTGCGCGATGCACCATCAATGGCTGGTGGCGTTCTCCGTCTTCACCCACATATTCCATCTCGAAACGCGCCGGCATGTTGAAGTCAAATTGTACCGTCGAGAGCTGCCACAACCGGCCCAGGACATCGACAAGCTTCACGTCGATCTTCGGGCCGTAAAACGCGGCCTCGCCTGGGATCGTCTTGTAGGGAATCTGCTTGCGCTTCAATGCGTTCTCAAGCGAATGATTCGCAAGGTGCCACTTCTCGTCCGATCCTGCATAATGCGCACGGTCATTCGGATCCCAGGTGGAAAGCTCCACCTTGAATTCTTTGAATCCGAAAGTCTCTAAAACTTTCTGCGCAAAATCGATACACGCAACGACTTCGTCTTCGATCTGTTCCGGAGTACAGAAGATGTGCGCGTCGTCCTGCGTAAAGCCGCGCACCCTTAGCAATCCATGCATAGTGCCCGACCGCTCGTAGCGATACACATTTCCGAGCTCGGCCAGTCGCACTGGCAGATCGCGGTAGCTCTTCGGCGAATTCTTGTAAATCAAAATGTGGAATGGACAGTTCATCGGCTTCATGCGGTAAAACGCATCGTCCAGTTCCATTGGCGTAAACATGTTCTGGGAATAAAAGCCTTCGTGTCCGCTTGTCTGCCAAAGGTTCACGCGCGCCACGTGCGGGGTATAGACGAGCGAATATCCACGTCGAATGCATTCGTCCCGCATCCAATTTTCCATGATCATGCGGATCATGGCGCCCTTCGGATGCCAGAAGATTAAGCCAGCCCCGGCGAGTTCCTGGATGGAAAAAAGATCCATCTGCTTTCCCAAGACGCGATGGTCACGCTTGGCTGCTTCTTCCAGCCGCACGAAATGCGCGTCCATTTCTTTCTGCGAAAAGAAAGCCGTTCCGTAAATGCGCTGCAATTGCGGATTCTTTTCATCGCCCAGCCAATACGCACCTGCAAGGCTCAGCACCTTGAATGCCTTCACCCGGCCGGTGGAGGGCACATGCGGCCCGCGGCAGAAGTCCACAAAGGATCCGTTGCGATAAAGCGATATCTCCTCGCCCGGTTTCGTGAACTTCTCCACGAAGTGGACCTTCATGAAGTCATCGCCAGCCTTGAATTCTTCAAGACCCTTCTCACGCGGTTCGCGTTCGCAAACAAATTTTTCGTCGCGCGAGACGACTTCCGCCATCTTCGCCTCAATCAGCTTCAGATCATCTGGAGTGAATGGCGTCGGACGATAGAAATCGTAAAAGAATCCAGCATCGGTAGCAGGGCCGTGTCCCAGCTTCGTCTCCGGAAATAACTCCAGCACTGCTGTCGCCAGAACGTGAGCTGCGGAGTGACGCACCACCTTCAGCGACTCGGGATCTTTCTCCGTCAGCAGCTGCAGCTTTACATCCACGTTGATGGGCGCGTTCAGGTCGACCAACCGTTCCGCATTCGGATCATTGGCGGCATACATTGTCGCTTCGGAGGCCGCTTCATCCGCCTCGGTCGTAGCGGCGGACTCCGCAGTCAGCGGGCGAACGCGAGCTACCACAGAAGCAGCGGCGAGGCGCGGAGAGATACTGTTCGCCACGTCAAACGCCGTAGCCCCGGAGGGGAAGTTCTTGACTGTGCCGTCGGGAAGCTGAACCTGGATTGTGTTTTCAGATGAACTCATAAGTTTTGTCTTGAAGGTCATTCCAAGAATATTGGGTCTGACGGCCTAAGTCGAGTCAGTGAACAAGGTTAGCCATTTTGTTTCCTCTCGTCACACAGCAATGAAGAATTCGAGAGGAGAGTCATGGCGACGAGTTTCCTGATGCTACCCTTGCTCGCGAGAGGGATTCACATGGAAAGCCGTGGCAATCAATGGCTTGCGCTTGGCGGTTGGCTCGCAGCCTGTTTTCTCGTATCCGGGGTCGCAGGCTACGCAACCGCTCAAGCGATCCCAACCTGGTATGCCAATATCTCAAAGCCCAGTTTCAACCCCCCGAACCAGGTCTTCGCACCGGTATGGACCATCCTTTACGCACTGATGGGAATTGCTGCCTGGCTCATCTGGCGTATGCCGGACTCACCCAATCGCACCCGCGCCCTGATTCTGTTCTGGGTGCAGTTGGTACTGAATTTCGCCTGGAGTTGGATCTTCTTTCATCAGCACCTGATTTTCGGCGCAGCCGTAGAAATCGTAATTTTGTGGTTTGCCATCCTGCTCATGACGATCGCGTATTGGCGAGTTTACCCTCTGGCTGCCTGGATGATGGTTCCATACCTCTGCTGGGTATCTTTCGCGATCCTTGCTGAATTGGGGTATCTGGCACGCGAATCTTCCGAAGTGAAGTTGAACTGCGGACGACACTAATGATCCGTCCGCAATCCCGTCATTTCTTCACTTCAGGAACGACCGCCCCGGGCATCACTCCGGGAAGCGGCTCCTTGGATTTCTCTTCCAGTTCAGGGTGCGGCAAGGGCTTCTTGGGAATCATCTGGTCGCGCATCGCCGTGTTGTAGACAAAGATGGCTTCGACGGTCGCTGCCTGCTTCAGGTCTGCGGGCTGCAGCCGCTCGTATGTATCCATGTTTGAGTGATGAGTTCGCGCATCGTAGTCCATCTCGTCCTGGATGAACTGGAAGCCCGGCAGTCCCACAGCGTCGAAGGAAAGGTGATCCGTCCCGCCCGTGTTGCGCATGGTCAGCGTGGTTACGCCAAGATCCTGCAAAGGCGCAATCCATTGGGCGAAGATCGATTCCGCCGCGCTATTTCCCTGCGCGTAAATGCCGCGGATCTTTCCCGTCCCATTGTCCACGTTGTAATACGCGTCGATAGTCTTCCATTCAGGCTTCAAAACGAGGGGTCCACCCGCATTTCGCAGGTACTCCGGCAGTTCCTTTTGTTCGGGAGTTTCAGAAAGCGGCGCTGATCCAAAGTGCTCCTTCACATATCCCTTCGATCCGAACAGTCCCTGTTCCTCGCCGCTCCAGAGCGCGATGCGAATCGTCCGACGAGGGTGTACATCGAGCGCTTTCAGAATGCGCATCACTTCCATCGCGACGACCGAACCCGCTCCATTGTCCGTCGCTCCCGTACCTGCCGCCCAGCTATCCAGGTGGCCACCTACCATCACAACTTCGTCTTTCAATTTAGGATCAGTGCCGGGTATCTCTGCAATCGTGTTGAAGCCGTGCTCCTGGTCGCCGGTGAATTTCGTTTCAACGTTGACTTCCACCTTTACCGGCACTCCTGCCTTCACCAATCGAGCCACGCGGCCGTAGTTCTCAATCGCTGTCACCACGACCGGGAACGAAACTGCATTCTGCTTTTTATAAGGATCGCGGCCAATGGTCGCACCGTTATCGTCGAAGATTGTCCCGCCGGAGCCACCATGCTTCTCGCTGTCGCGGCTGGGACGAATTACAACCAGCGGCTTCTCCTCGGCGAGAAATTTGCCGAGAGCGGCATTCAGCTTCAATCGCTCGATATATGCCTTCAGCCGAGCAGGTTGCGTCGAGGGTCCGTTGGCCACGGGATAATCCGCGATCTCCTTCAATTCCTTATCGTCGTAGCGATGGAAGAGCGCCTGGTCGACAGGGGGGACCTCGCGCATTTCGCCCAGGAAAACAATCTTGCCCCCGAGCTTGCCCTTGTATTGGTCAATGTCCTTTTCTTCCTTGATGTTGACCAGCACTGCATCTCCACTCACCGGGCCGTTGGTCGAAGGCGACCACGGAGTAGCCTGCACGATGAACACGGAGGTATCCGGCGAGGTCATCCGCGCCCAGGTATTTAGCTGCTGCCAGCCCATTCCGAACTCTCCCCAATCCTCTGTATGCGCATTGACGCAGCCGAGAGCGGTGAGTTCGTCGCGTGTCCACTCGTTTGCTTTCTTCATGTTCGGCGATCCCGTGAGCCTCCCGCCGATTCCGTCTGAGAGCGCTGACGCGAATTCCATGACATGCGAGTGATTGATGCCTTCGTCGCGAATCCGCTGATACATGTTCAGATCCACGACTTCCGTTGCCGGCTGAACCGTCGCTGCAGGGGCGGGCGCGGCTGCGGGCTTGTCGGCCGCAACAGCAAAAGATGCTGCGACCAGAAAGCCCAGCCCAGCAACACGAACTTGAAAAGACATGCGAAAACGCCTCCAGAAAAAGGGTCGATTTTTTGAGAATAACAGGGCTTTGAAGGCCAGAAGACTTGCTGGCGCAAGTGCACGGACATCGTTTTAGTACTGAGTTAGGGCGAGGGAATGGAGGATGTTGTCGCTTAATAAAAGCACCGAACTCAGACTGGTGAATTCTCCGAGGTCTTGCGCCGGATCCATAGAGATCCGAAAAACAACAAACAAACCAGAAGCACCACTATCCCCACCGGCAACGCGATAGCTTTGTACGCCACCGCATAATCGACCGCGTGATGCCCAAGAGAGTTGTAGAAAAGAATTCCGAAGATGCCAACGAACGTCGTGAGGAAAAACGCCAGAAAACCGGCGGAAAATGAAATCAACAGGCTGGCGAACAGGCCGAAATTCCCCAGCGGCAGACCGAAAACCAAACCGCGCTTCCTGGGATTTGCGTCAACTGAAATGCCGAATTCGTTGCGGGAGTGCCCCTGCGTCATTGCCTGGAATCCTTTGCGCAAGCGGCGAGGCCACTGCTCAGTTAGAATACAGCGTTATGGCTGAAGCCGCCCAGATCGAGTTACTCCCTGCTCAAAAGGTCGCCCAGGAGACTGCTGTTCAGCAGGCCACCAACGGCATTTGCTACGCCACTTTTGGTGAGACGAACCTGGTCACGGCGGATCTTGAGCAGATTCTGCAGGCTGTCCCATCTTCAGTCTCTGCGGCTCTTTCGCATCACGCCTACTACTTTGTTCCACTTACCTTGGGCGAGTCGGATGAAATCATGGTGGCACCCGCCTACAGCGTGGACCTGAGCGATCGTGCGATCTGCCACCGCAACGTGAAGTTCGGCAATGCCGATTGCATCTTCATTTCTACCCGCCTGATGCAGGATAAATTCGCGCTCGCCTTCGAATTCTTCATCAACGCCGGGCATCACTTCGTGGAAGCAGTCGGCGTGCCTCAAAGTTTCTCCGACCTGGTATGGTCGCAGGCGACAGCGGATGTCCGCGGCGAGACGAGTCAGGATGCGTTTGAACATCGTCGCCGATCCTTCGACCGCCGCCGTTCCGACGGTTCCGAGAGTCCCGTCGATGAGCGTGCTCGCAACAGCTACATGGACGCCGCCTTTTCCGATGCCATCGCTATTTACATGCTCTCGCTTACGCTGGATTTCGATTACTCCGATTTGCGCGAACGGGAATACCCGCTTCTGGCAGCACCGGCACTCGCAGAGCGGCTGCGACACGTCGCATCGCTTTTCCCGCCAAATTCCGGGTATGAATTCCAGATCCTCTATCGCCGCCGCGGCTAGTGCCCTCGCCGGACGGGCAACCGAGCCTTCGGCGCCAACTTCCTCGTAGAGAATCGCAAGGGTAATAACGATGTCCGCGCGTTGGCGTTTCATCTGCTCCCAACTGACGCTCGTCAGCCGAGCGCGATACAATCGCCGCAATGATTGCCCACCTGAACGGAACCCTCTTCTACAAGCAGCCTGGCCAGGCCATAGTGAATGCAGGCGGCGTCGGCTACGACGTTGTTGTCAGCGTGCCGACTTTTACCGCTTTGCCGGCGGAGGGCAAGGATGTCTCCCTCTTCATCTACACGCAGGTGGCGGAGGGCGTGCTGGCCCTCTACGGATTTCTTGACCGCAACGAGAAAAAGCTCTTTGAACGGCTCATCAAGGTCAGCGGAGTAGGCCCCAAGCTGGCTGTCACAATCCTCAGCGGGCTGAATCCTGAGCGCACGGTCGCCGCCATTCGGGCGCAGGACCACGCGACACTCACACGCATTCCCGGCGTTGGCAAAAAATTGGCGGAACGCCTGGTTGTCGAACTCAAAGACAAGTTGGACGATATGGCTACGGCGCCAGTACCCGTAGCCGGAGGCCCGGCTGCGGAAGACGCGCTCTCAGCGCTGGTCAACCTTGGATATCAACGCGCATCGGCACAAAAGGCCATTGAAACGGTGATCCAGAAGAATGAAGCTGCGGCAAAGGATTTCGATGAATTGTTCCGCGCGGCCATGCTGGTGATTCGCTAGCTAACGCTCGCAGGATCAGGCTAAAGTCGAAACCCTAGTTGCTGACGGATTGCGGCGGCTTTTCGCATCCCATTGATTTTGCTGAGGCAGTTTCATCGGACAGGTGGGCACCCGTCTTGTGTTGAATGTTGTGCTGCATTCGCGACAACTCGGGAAAATCGTAGTGTTTGCAAAGATTTAGCTCCCAGACATCGCCTGTACGCGGACTTACCGCATACATGGCAAGCGTCTTGTCTTTTCCCGGAACATGCGGATCCACGGCGATGAAAATAAAGCTGAAGTACCCCGGAACAAACGCTCCATTCCCGTCCATGGAGTCCACCACGATGTCGGGATCGGTTACGTTGATGCTGTCATGGCGCGCAACCATCAGCGCAACGGTACGAGCCTGTTCGGATGAGATCTGATCGCTTCCCGCGTTGATTTCGGTTCCAAGGCACAAGGCTGTCGCTAGAAATATCAACAGGGTGCGTGCGCCGAAGGCTGAAAGGGTGCGAAACATATCAATATTGTGAGCGAAGATCGGCCGAAGCGATGCTGCACGAAGGTTGCAGAGGGTTTTACGTCCTGTGCATTGGATGTTCACTTCGGTAAAATCAGACCAGCTAAAACGGAAATTTGTTCAACTCGGTTTTCGTCGCATAGAACACTTTAAAATCGGTTTCGATGACTCCCGCAACTCAAAGACTTAGATCAACCGCAAAAAAAGGGCGAGTGAAAGCTGCCCCTGCCACATCCAGAACTGCGCCCATATCCCATGGGAACCCCGAGCTGGGGACAAATGCGTGGTTTACTCCTGCCGCTCTGAAGTTTCTGCGCTCGTTGGAGCGCAACAATCGCCGGGAATGGTTTGAACCACGCAAGCCGGAGTTTGAGCGCGAACTCAAACGGCCGATGCTGCACATCATTGAACAAATCACTTCAGCAATGGCGGAGTTTGCCCCGGCACACGTGCGGCCGCCGCAAAAGTGCATGATGCGCATCTACCGCGACACGCGCTTCTCGTCAGACAAAAGTCCCTACAAACGCAACATCGCTGCGTGGTGGTCACGGGAAGGACTGGAAAAGACATCCGGCGGGGGCTATTACTTTCACATCTCCGGTAAAGAGGTTGTAATCGCAGCGGGCGTTTACATGCCGGAACGAGAGCAGCTATCGGCGATTCGCAATTACCTGCTCGATCACCATGAGGAAGTGCGCGATCTGCTGAACGATAGGAAACTGCGTCGGCAGATGGATAGCTTCGACGGCCTGCCGCTCACGCGACCGCCAAAGGGCTTTCCCAAGGAACACCCGGCCATGGATCTTATACTCTGCCGGCAATGGGGACTGGCGACAACTTTGCCCACGGAAGCAGCTCTCGACGAGAATTTCGTTCGCGAGATCGTTCTGCGTTTCCGCCTGGCAACCCCCTTGGTTGAGGCCCTGAATACGCCTCTCGTGCATGCCCTCAAACGAAACAAGCGCGTGCTGTTTCCGATGAATGGCCGCATCCTCGGCTGATGAAAAGTGCTCAAAATTGGGCAAAAACAGCAAAAAACGGGTAAAAATAGGACAAAACCCTAAAAAACCTGTGGAAATAGGGTTTTTCTCGTTGACAAAGATTTCCGAAAGCCGCATCGTAAACGGCGGTAGGGTTCTTTGAACCCGCATGAACACAGGGTTTCGCACACATCAGGCTAACGGCCCGCATCGAAGCAAACACCCCGACCATGCAGAGAAAGAACCTTGATAGCTGCTTCGGAGAAGGCTCATCGCGCACTCCGTTGTGGTGAAAGACAAGTACCACTAGGAGGATTTACAAGATGGCAACAGGCATGACCAAGACAGCACTTGTCCGTCACATGGCGGAGAAACTCGCAGTCACAAATAAACAGTCAGCAACTTTTCTGGATCTGCTCGCTGAAACAGCAGTCAAGGAAACAAAGAAGAACGGCGTATTCGTGATTCCCGGCCTGGGACGCCTCGTAAAGGCGGAGCGCAAAGCTCGTCTCGGACGCAATCCCCAGACCGGCGAAACCATCAAGATCAAGGCGAAGACCGTCGTGAAGTTCCGCGTAGCCAAGGCTGCCAAAGACGTAATCGCGCCACCAAAGAAGTAGCTTTACCTCATCAATCGCCCTGCATGGCCCGCACCAAAGACGGGCCGCAGGACTTCATTAGGACAGCATGTAGTGGGAGAGACGAAGGCAAGCGTCTCTCCTCTTTTTTTGCGTTCTAACTCTTATCCCTCTCTGCGAATTATGGCTTTCACAATCAACGACACGCCAAAACAGATCAACAGGCACTTTGTCAGGAGTTGTGCGTTATAGCGCCAGGCGAGCACTGCAAAGCAAAGAGTGAAGCCGACCGGGAAGACCTCTGCCACAATCGCTTGCACCCATTTTGGGCGTGCGTCGGCTGATCCAATCGCAGAGAGTATCCGCGGAACGAGGCGCGGGACACGCTGTTTGTAATCTTCGTAGATAGGACCCAGCTTTCCCGCTAAGGAATGCTTCCTCTCCCAGGATCAGTCGAAACTCAAATACGAGTATCGCGATCAGCGCGAATATCGCCCCGGAAACCGGCATCAATAGCGCAACGGGAAACGATAGAAGCCATGTACCCAGGTACAGTGGATTCCGCAAATGTCGGTACGGGCCCGATGCAACCACACCTCCAGCCAGCATCCTGGAATCCGTGACGGTCGCCCCACCCAGGTAAGCCGTGGCCCACACCCGAAGCACTGTGCCTGCAATTCCGAATAACAGCGCACACACAGTTACAAATAATGTGGCCTCGTTGAGCGTCAGCCAGCGGGTGGCGGCAATCCACGACGAAGAATCCAGCCACATGTTCGTGCGTGCACCCGAGCCGAGGAGCGGATCCCACGGCGAGAAAAATCCCAGAGTATAAATCAACGCAATGATGAAAATTCGAACCCGGAATTCGAATGCAGTGGCTTTCATCGAATCACCGGGTTCTTCTTCTGATGTCCCTTGCAATTCATTTCTTATGCGCCTCGTCCTTGTAGACGACGCCGGCCTTCATCACAAATGGAACGCTCTGAAGTATCTTGACGTCCGCGAGCGGATCTCCAGAAACAGCGATGATGTCAGCCCATTTGCCCGCTTCGATGGATCCGGTGCGGTCAGACCAGCCCATCAGGTCCGCGGCATTCAACGTAGCTGACTGGATCGCCGCGAGCGGCTTCATTCCGAGGTCGTTCACATAGACGTCCAGCTCATGTGCGTTCATGCCGTGCGGATAAACAGCAGCATCTGTCCCCAACGCAATCTTCACGCCTGCCTTGATCGCGTTACGGTAGTTCTGAAACGAGATCTTGCTCACGGCCTCCGCTTTTTTCTGGTAGAAGGGCGGCAGGTTTCCATGTATCGGAAGCCATGTCTCGAGATAAGCCGTTGGCACCAGGTATGTCCCGTTCTTCTTCAGCACCTCAATAGTGGCCGCGTCGATATAGGACCCGTGCTCAATCGAATCCACGCCAGCCTCGCTCGCCCACATTGCGCCCTGCGTGCCGTGTGCGTGGGCTGCAACCTTGCGGCCCAGGCGATGCGCGTCAGCGACGATAGCCTTCATCTCTTCGATGGTGTATTGCGACGCCTGCGGATCATCACCCTTCGAAAGCACTCCACCGGTGGCGCAGATTTTGATTACATCGGCCCCATACTTGATGTTCTGGCGAACCATATGCTGAACCGCCGCAATGCCATCGGCCACGCCATCCGATGTCGCGTGAAATTCGAATGGCAGCAGATTCTCATCGCAGTGGCCGCCGGTAATGCCCAGCGCCGGACCGCTCACCTGCATGTGCGGCCCCGGAAACATGCCGGCTTCAACGTCATCTCTCAACGCAACGTCCGCGTATCCGGAGGCCCCAACATTGCGTATCGAAGTGAAGCCCGCCATAAGCGTCGTCTTTGCGTTCACAACTCCGATGAGCGCTTCCTTGATCGCATTCGTGCTCAACTCGTGGTACGGATCGAAGTTTGTATCCATCGTAAGGTGCGTGTGAACATCGATCATCCCCGGCATCACGGTCATCGCACGCAAGTCAATCTCGCGATCTCCCGGCTGCGCGGGCTGGTCCGGCCCAACAGAGACGATCTTGTCTCCGCTGACCACGATTGCCTGGTTTGCTGCCGTGGTCCCGGTGTGTACATCCAGCACCTTGCCGGCGTGAATGACGGTGCGTTGAGGGGCAGGGGACGACGCCGGTGCTTGCGAGAAGCCGGCAACCGAAATAAGTAACAGCGACAGTGACAAATACGCGCTACGCTCAACACGCATGAATTTCAGTCCTCTTGATGAAGTTGAAAAAGTGTAGCAGAGACGTTTGCGGGCACACGCAAGGCATGCTTGCGCGACTCGCTCATGGAGATGCTTAGCTGATAGAACTGCTACTCGCCCGTGATCGCTTCCATCAAGGCATCGAAGTCTTCGAGCCGTGCGTATTCAATCACCACGCGTCCACGGCCATTCTTATCCTCGATGCGAACCTTCAATCCGAGTGACCGCTGCAGCCTGTCCTGCGCTTCTTTCACGTTTGGATCGATCGCTTCAGCCTCTTTTTGCGCGCCAGCTTTCTTTTCAGGGTTCAGCAGGCCCTGCACGTAGCTCTCAGTCTGCCGAACCGACATGGAGAGCGCTGTGACCTTCTTGGCGGCCTTCAGAACCATCTCTGGTGAATCGAGAGCCAACAGAGCGCGGGCGTGTCCAAAGCTGAGGACGCCCTTTTCTACCTGTTCCTGCGTTTCCGCTGGAAGCCGCAACAATCGCAGGAAGTTCGACACCGATGCGCGGTCCTTGCCGGTCCGCTGCGCCATCTGCTCCTGCGTCATTTTGAAATCCCGGCTCAGACGCTCATACGCACGGGCCTGCTCAATCGGGTTCAGATCGGCGCGCTGAAGATTCTCAACGATGGTCATCTCCATCGCCTGCTCGTCGGATACTTGGCGGAGAATCGCCGGAACGGAATCCTTGCCGGCCTTCTGTGAGGCGAGCCAGCGTCGTTCCCCGGCAATCAGTTGAAAGCGCCCGTTCGGCAGGGGACGAAGAAGCACCGGCTGCACAACACCCGTCGCTGCAATGGAGGCTGCCAACTCGGCGAGTTGTTGCTCGTCAAAATGGCTTCGCGTCTGAAAAGGGTTCTTGTCGATCAGTTCCACCGCGATCTCGCGCGGCTTGCCAGATTCTTGCGCAGGCTCAGGAACGCTCTCTTTAGCTACGGCTGGGGCTGGTGGGGCAACACGCGGGAGCAGGGACTCCAGGCCCTTGCCCAAGGCGCGACGTTTAGTGTGATCAACTGTCGTACTCATTAATGATTATCCTTGCTGAAATCTGCGGTAAGGCTTTCTGAATCAGGCATATGGCCAAAAACGGACCTTTATTTCCGGGACCGGCGCCAGCTCGGACTTCAGGCTCTTTGGGCTCACGATATTGTTCCGCGTGAGGATCTCAAGAGCGAGAGCGCGATAGCTTTCGGCACCTCGCGAACGGGGATCGTACAAGAACCACTGGCTTTCCGTGGCTCGGAGCCTCGGCCAGCCGGACGTTGCGCGGAATCACAGTATTGAAGAGCTTTTCGCCGAAAAATCCCTTGAGATTATCGGTGACCTGTTGCGCCAGGTTCGTCCTGTCGTCGTACATCGTAAGAAGAACACCCTCAATACTCAGACTGGGATTGAACGCGGAGCGAACCCTCTCCAGCGTGCTCACCAGCTCGCTAATCCCCTCGAGCGCGAAATACTCTGCTTGCATGGGGACGAGCAGCCGGTCCGCCGCGACCAGCGCATTCAATGTGAGCAAATCGAGCGCGGGAGGGCAGTCCATGAGGATGAAGTCGTAGTTATCACGGATCGGGGCAATGGCCTCGCGGAGCCTCTCCGAGCGACGTTCGGCCTGCACAAGTTCGACGTTTGCGCCAATCAGGTTCTTGCTACCCGGCACCAACGATAATGTGTCGATCTCGGTCTGCAGGATTGCATCGGTTAGAGGAGATTCGCCGACCAGGACGTCGTACATCGAGATTCGCTGCTCATCGCGCGACACGCCGAGACCGCCGGTGGTGTTCGCCTGGGGGTCGCAGTCGAGGAGAAGACAATTCAGGCCTTCCAACGCCAGGGCAGCGGAAAGATTGATGGCAGTGGTAGTTTTGCCCACTCCACCTTTTTGGTTAACGATTGCCAGCACCTTGCCCATGAGCCCAAAGACTATCGGGCGGCAGGTGGTTCCGCAACAAGGTCCAGCTGTGCAGAACGAGGACCTATCTGTGGAGAACTATTCTTGCATATGGGCTTACCTGGCCAGATCCCTATTGCCTACAGCATTTGGGACGATTTCGGCTTCCGAGTTCCACGGTGAACCTAAAAGATGACATCGGTGGAAATCTTCGTAAATAATTCTGGATGTTCCACGTGGAACACGGCGCTCTTCTGAAGGCTTGTTCCACGTGGAACATTGCTCCGAAGAGACTAGGACAGCTCCCGCCGACCTAACAAAATCACACGATTCTCAGAACCGGGCATAGGAATCGGAGTTCCCCATGCCAGGCGAGGCTCGCCCAAACTAGCCGCATCTGCTGCGCCGATCATAAGAACCATGTAGCCACCCGGAGCCAGACGCTCGACTGCCTCGGAGACCGCCTCCCCCATCTTTTCCACTGCTCGGAGCGTAACTGCATCGAAAACTGACTTCAATTCCTCGGCTCGGCCCCCATGGACGCTCGCTTTCAATCCCAGAGTCCGGACCGCTTCTCTTAAAAACGCTGCCTTCTTCCCTTGGGACTCGGAAAGAGTTACCGCGATGTCAGGTCTGCAGACGGCAATTGGGACGCCCGGAAAACCTCCTCCGGACCCAAAATCCAGCAGGGTCTTCACGCCCTCCGGTAATTGATGGGCGCAGAAGATGGATTCCACAAAGTGGCGCTTAAGAATCTCGTCCGATGTACGAATGGACGTCAGATTCAGCTTCGCATTCCATTTCAAAAGAAGCTCCAGGTACGACGAGAACTGGAGGTCAACGTCTGCTGAAAGCGGTTCAATCCCGCTCTCAACCAGAAGCTCATTGAGCCGGCTCATCGAGAAGAGAGTACAGATTCCTGAATCGGCCTGAGTTTCCAGGAAGATGCGGCAGCCACAAAGGACTCAAACAGCGCCCGGGAGAATGCATCGGTCCCAAAGGTCCGCTCAGGATGCCATTGAACTCCCATGACGAATTGGTCTGAATTGACCAGCTCCAGCGCCTCGATCACGCCATCATCCTTACAAACACCAACGACAGCCAGGCCATCTCCCGGAACGAGCGCTGACTGATGATGGCTGGAATTCACCTTGATTGCATTTGAGAAAGCTTGTGGGATCATTCCCGCAATTCGCGAATCAGAACGAACCTCGATCTGATGGGCTTCGGCCTTCTTCGACTGATCGTGCAAGCCACCCGCTATGTGTTGGCGGAGAGTGCCGTTCCTCCAGACGTTCAGTGCCTGCACCCCATAACATATGCCGAAGATGGGTTTCTGCAGGTTGAAGGCATCTTGCAGGAGAAGTTCATCCACGGCTTCGCGATCAGGAGTCCGGCGCCGCGCACTCAGGCTCGGGCTCCTGGCCGTATTTTTGCGGATTCAGATCCGCAGGACTGCCGGGAAGCAAGATCCCGTTGCATCCGCCAATCGTGTGAGCGACGCTTGCCTGGCTTTCCCCGAGGGGGATAGGTACCGCGACGCCGCCACAGGAGTGGATTGCGTGCGCGTACTGTGGCCAGCAGCGCTGGTTATAGCTCGCGTCGCGTGACGTGGGCTCCGGAACAGCGATTCGAACAACCTTCATTGATTCTGCTCCAGCGCATTCGAGATAGTAGAACCTTCCGGCTGAGTTTCCGGCTCCGGCATACCGCCGTTCTCGTAATACATGCGATTGACCTCATCCCGCAAGCGATTATTCAATTGATCGATCTGGCGAGTGGTGTAGTCCAAAGTTGAGATGGGTTCGCCGACAATGAGCTTCAGCGGTCGTGGATGAAACTGCCGCGTGTGGATTGGCAGCAGCCCGTACACCCCGACTAAAGCCATCGGTACCAGAGGGACCTGCGCGCGAATCGCGAGATAGGCGGCCCCGCTTTGAAAGTCCTGCGGGTGTCCGGTTTCTGTGCGGCCTCCCTCCGGGAAGACGACCAGCGGCATTCCAGCCTTTAGGGCTCGCACGGCGGCGCCAAGACTCGAAATGGCGGATCGCTGGGTGGATATGTCCACAGGTATTTGGCCGGAACGGTCGAGGTGCCAACCGATGAAGGGGACCTTCCAAAGCTGCTGCTTGGCCAGGATCCGAAACTGGAAGGGCAGCGCCGCAAATAGTACGGGCGTATCCATGTAAGACGTGTGGTTGGCAGCGTAAACAGCGACTGGAGCCTTTTGAAGGTTTTCCGCGCCAATAATTATCAGCGGAGACAAGCTGATTCGCACCGTGGTCTTCGCCCAGGCCCGGGCAATCTTATGCTGAAGTCGGCCGTGCTTGTCCACGACGGAAGAGGCAATCGATAAGCTCCCAAAGCCTATCGTTGCAAGGCCAAAAAGGGGTGTCTGGATCAGGTCGGACACGAGCCGGTTGCGCAGTGTAAGCGATGAAGGCCGATGTGTCATGCGGTCGACCTCGCGGTTTCTTTTTTGGACGACGTTTTCGGAATCAATTCGCGCACTTTGCCGACCAAATAGACCGATCCGCAAACGACAATCAGCCGATCCGCTGGTGTCTCGTCGAGCGCCACGTTCAAGGCATCTGTTGCATCGCTTGCTCGCTGCATCGGAACACCGGTAGGCGCACCAGCCGTTTCCATTTCGTCCAGCGAAGCTGCTCTTGGAGAATCAACGCGGACAAGGATCACGCGCTCGAAGCAAGGGAAGAGGATCTGCGCCATCTCCGCGATTGCCTTATCCCCCAAACATCCGAACACCAGCGTTGACGGCGTCACATCACTTCGCGACGAAAGGGCCGCGCGCAATGCCCACGCCCCAGCGGGGTTGTGGGCAACGTCAATCAGGACTTCGGCATGGAGTTCGTCGCCGGCGAAAGTTTCAAGCCTCCCCGGCCAATCCGTGGAGCGAATGCCCGACTCAATTGCAGCAGCATTTATATTGTAACCGTGATAGTTACGTATTTCGACAGCGGCAGAAATCGCCAGTGCGATATTGCGTTGCTGATGTACGCCCGCCAGCGGCGAATCGACTTCAATCACGCTTCCGAGCACTTCGAGCGGATAGCGATTGCGCCATGTCCGCGATGGCTGGAAGGGAATGAATTCGGCCGCATTTACTCCGCGAACATTCAGCGCAGTCGCCACTTCTCCGATTGCGTGGTTCGCCTCAGGCAACTGGGACAATGTCACAAGAACGCCGTTCTCGCGCAGGATACCGGCCTTCTCACGCGCAATTGCTTCCACAGTTGGACCGAGCCATTCCGTGTGATCCAGCGAAATATCGGTGATCACAGAGATGAGCGGCTCCACGATATTCGTGGCGTCCAATCGCCCACCCATACCAACTTCAAGCACCGCAATCTGCACTCTCTCTTCGGCAAACGTAAGAAAGGCGATTGCTGTCATCGTCTCGAAAAAGCTTGGCAAAGCCGGCAGCCGGCCTTCATTCACAAGTTGCACAGCAGCTTCATGCACGCGGAAGTAGCGCTGGGCGAAAGCCTCGTCCGCAATTGCTTCAGCTGACACATGAATGCGCTCGTTCACGCGGGAAAGGTGAGGCGACGTGTAGAGCCCAACCCGGTAACCAGCAGCGTTGAGAATGCTTGCAAGCGTGGAGCAGGTAGAGCCTTTGCCGTTTGTCCCGGCAACCAGAATAGAAGGGAACTGCAGTTGCGGGTCGCCCAAAGCGGCCATTAAAACGCGCATGTCTTCCAGTCGAAACTTGCGGCGCGGCGTACCCGCGGGACTATGAAGCTCCCCGCTGAGCATCAACAAACTTTCGACAGCCGCTGCGTAAGACATATCCACTATTCTAGGCCTGCCGAAGTACCTTGATTGAGAACCCCATCATCAGGCGAGGGAGTTCGAGTCAACGGGAATTTCAACTGCTGTTTCCTTTGCCGACTGTGGCTGCATAAAGTCCAGCGCGCGAATCAGGTAGCTCTTCATATCACGGCGCTGCACCACGGCATCCAGCATTCCATGTTCAAGCAGGAACTCCGCCCGCTGAAATCCCTCAGGCAGCTTCTGTCGAATTGTTTGTTCGATCACGCGCGGTCCCGCAAACCCAATCAGAGCGCCGGGCTCCGCAATGTTCAAGTCTCCCAACATGGCGAAGCTTGCCGTAACTCCACCCGTGGTGGGATCGGCCATCACCGATATATAAGGAACCTTCGCGTCGTCCAGCAGACCAAGGCCAGAGGATATCTTGGCCAACTGCATCAAGCTGGTGACGCCTTCCATCATGCGTGCTCCGCCCGACGAGGCAACGATGATCAGCGGGTGTCCGGTAGCAAGCGAGCGGTCCACTGCGCGAGCGATCGTCTCACCCACAACACAGCCCATACTCCCGCCGATGAACGAATACTCCATCACACTCAGCACAACTTTGTGCGGGCCCAGTGTTCCCAGGGCGTTGATGATTGCGTCATTCAACCCAGTATCCTTGCGGGCTTTCTCGAGTCGTGCCGCGTAAGGTTTGGTATCAACAAACTTCAAGGGATCCGTGGATCGAAGCTCCATATCGACAAGTTCGTAGCCGGGATCAAGCAGCATCTCGATGCGCTGTCGTGCGCCAATGCGGAAGTGCTTGTCGCACTTTGGACAGACCATCAGGTTGGCCTCAAGGTCGGCCTTCCAAATCGTCTGACGGCAACCATCACACTTGATCCAAAGTCCCTCAGTCTTTACCCTCTTCTCGCCGGCAGCATCGACTGAACTCCCAAACGGCACATCTTCCGATTCCGCTTCCTGTCGCTTAAACCAGGCCATGATTCCCTTTCCCTGCTACCAACCAACAACTCATTTTTCCCATACCCCTGGATCAATACTCAATGCCACGCTGGGCGAGGATGCCGCTCTCGTATGCATGTTTCACTTGCCGCATCTCCGTAACCGTGTCGGCGATTTCAATTAAAGAAGGATGCGCGTTCCGTCCCGTCAAGATCACGTGCACCATCTCCGGCCGCTGTTTCAACGTCTCCACTACTTTCTCAGGATCAAGCATGCCGTATCCAATCGCGTAATTAATCTCGTCCAGCACGACCATATCCCATTCACCGGAAAGAATGGCGCGCCGCGCCTCCTGCCATGCTTCGTCGACAAGCCTTGAATCTTCTGGATCCGTCTCGGCACCGCCCACCTTCACGAATCCCCGGCCCATCTGCTTCATCACGAAATTGTCGCCGAATGGCTTCACCGCATCCAGCTCGCCGTAGTGCCAGGAACCCTTTAGAAACTGAAGCATCAGCACCCGCATGCCGTTCCCAACCGCGCGCAAGGCAGTTCCCATGGCAGCAGTCGTCTTGCCCTTGCCCGGCCCTGTATTGATAAGGATGAGACCCTTGCGTGACTCGACCGGCACTTCAGCCATGTTTTGCATTCTCCCGTTTTGCCTTGGTGAAAGCTGCTCAGTGCCCGCTGTGATACGGATGTCCCGCGAGAATTGTAAATGCACGATAGAGTTGCTCGGCCAGCACCACGCGAACGAGTTCATGCGGCAGCGTCATTGGGCCTAACGAAAGCAATTTGTCCGCCCTCTCGCGGGCTGTCGCCGACCAGCCATCCGCGGGACCGATTGCAACCACAAGCGTCTGGGTGCCACCGTCACGCTGCTTTCCCAGCCACGTGGAGAACTCAACGGACGAAAATTGTTGTCCACGGCTGTCCAGCAGCAAAAGCACGGGCGCTGTCCGGGATCGCTGGCGCTCCACCCAGTCAAAGAAAAGCTCTTCATTCCGGAGAACGGTGGACTCTGTCTTGATGTAGGGGTCCAGGCGATCAAGATACAGGCGCGCAAGCGAGTCAAAAGCATCGCTTTTTGCCCGGCCCGCCAGCGCAATCAAATGGATTTTCAAGATGAAAAGGAGTGTATCGCGAATCCCGCGTGAGGGATCCGGCGGCCGTCCGAGCATCGCGCAACAGTCAAGATTTATTTGCTTTTAAAATCAATGAGTTCGTGGGTGTCAATGTTGCAAACAGGTTAGATTTACTTGGGCGCACCCACGGATTGATGCGGTCGCCCGACGTAGCCTAATCCCAGGCAATTCGGAAGGCTGTGACGGCTGACACTTTTCATATTCTCTTTTTGGAATCATATGGATTTTCATATTTAGCGAATTGGAAGGAGCCGACATAGATGGAAAATTGGCAGGATTACTGGCGTGTTTCCAGCAAGTTACGATTTCCACCGTATAGCCTCATCTTTGGCGGCCCAATTGCAGTAAAGGTGTAACCACCGGTTTCATTTGAGCTGCGGTGCGTGAAAACGGAAGAGGGCTGCTTGCCAGACGATCCGCCACTTCTAGTTACTCTTTGATGCACTTTTATTAACCATGAGGAAGGGTTACAAAATGAGTTTTACGAAGAAATTGGCAGTGCTGTTCGTTAGCGCCGGCCTAGCACTTGGGACCTTGGCGGTACCATTTCTTCCCCAGAGTGCTTATGCCCAGTCTACAAGCGGAAATATCTCGGGAACGGTGACCGATTCGACCGGCGCGGCAGTTGCAAACGCCACGGTCACGGCAACGAACCTCGCGACGGATGCCGCACTCACCGCGACGACCAATGCCTCCGGTGACTACCTCATCCAGAACCTGCCGGCAGGGAAATACAATATTTCGGCATCGGCAGCGGGCTTCTCCAAGTACACCCTTCAGAATTTCAACGTTGAAGTGAACCGCACCGCCACCGCCAAATTGACGTTGGCCGTTGCCGGCGCTTCAACCAGCGTAGAAGTCACCGCGATTGCTGCGGCAGCCATCGACACTACGACCGCGCAGTTGCAGCAGACATTCGAAACCAAGGAACTCCAGGATCTGCCCACGGCCGCCGACAGGATTGGGCGTCTTGAATCTGTCGCTCCTGGCCCCCGGCGTAGGAAGCAGCGGTGGTATCGGAGCCGGCACTGGCCCGGCCATCGGCGGCCAGCGTCCCCGCAACAACAACTTCACGGTTGAAGGTATCGACAACAACAACAAGTCGGTAACCGGACCACTGATCAACGTCCCGAACGACTCGGTTCAGGAATTCACGCTGCTGACCAACCAGTTCTCTCCGGAATTCGGTCACTCCACTGGCGGACAGTTCAACGTCGTCGTCACCAGCGGAACGAACTCCCTCCACGGTCGCGCTTATGAGTATTTCCAGAACAGAAATCTGAATGCGATTGATCAGACCACGATCCGGGCTGGATACACCGAGAACCAGCGTTACGACAACAACCGCTTCGGCGGACAGGTTGGCGGCCCGCTGCTGAAGAACAAGACTCTTCTACTACGGCGCCTTTGAGTATCAGCCAATCGGACAATCCGTCGTCGGCTCGACTTGCACTCCGACTGCTGCTGGTTTCCAAACCATCAACAGCGTTGCGGGCCTGAACGCCACCAACCTCGGCGTGCTGAACCAGTATGTGACGCCCTCGAGCATACTGGCACCCCTGATCGCCAACAACTGTCGCAAACTCCTGCGCCGTTCCGGAAAATCCGCCACTGACTCCCGGCGGAACCTACGCCATTGGGATCACCAATCCTGCAGGCAACATTGTTCCGGCGGAAATCGGCCTTCTTCCCATCTCCGGAGCGACCTACACGAACAACGAAGCGATCGTAGCCAGCGGCGATTGGACGATCTCCCCGAAGGACAACTTCCGCGGCCGCTACATCTATAACAAGCAGAACGCTCTGGATACTGCAGCTTATCTGCCCACCTTCTGGAGCACGCTGCCTTCCCGCTACCAGTTGATCGCGTTGACCGAGTATCACAACTTCACGCCGAACATCACCAACGAATTCCGCTTGGGTTACAACCGTTATTACAACGACACTCCGGTCGGCGACTTTGCCTTCCCCGGTCTCGACATGTTCCCCAACCTCACCTTTGAGGATCTTGGAGCAATCAACGTCGGTCCCGACGGCAATGCTCCGCAGTCGACGATTCAGAACCTGTACCAGGCGACGGACAACGTAACCTGGGTAAAGGGCAACCACAGCCTGAAGTTCGGCTTTGACGGTCGCAAATACATCTCACCCCAGTCGTTCACGCAGCGCGTCCGCGGTGACTATTACTGGTACGGCACCGACGAGTATTTGCATGACCTGGCCCCCACCGAGTTCGGTGAGCGCAGCAGCGGCAACTTCTTCTACTATGGCGACCAGACTGCATGGTACGGCTTTGCCAATGATAGCTGGCGCGTAAGCCCCACCGTTACCCTGAACTACGGCCTCCGCTACGAGTTCACTTCGGTTCCTTTCGGCGAGCGCCAGCAGGTAGTCAACGCGGCTGCTTCGGTACCCGGCGTCCTCGAATTCACCAAGCCTGAACCGCAGAGGTGGAACTTCCTTCCCCGCATCGGTATTGCATGGGCACCTGGCAAGGGTGACTGGTCAATCCGCGGCGGCTTCGGTATGGGCGTCGACGTACTGTATGACAACCTCGGCATTCTCTCCCTGCCACCCCAGTACTCCTCCACCCAGGATGTAGGCAACGCTGGATATCCCGATGCCGGCTCGCCCAACTTCCTCGCCAATGGCGGTCTGCCCCCGGGTACCGGCGGTCTTCAGACTTTCGACACAGTCCACGATCAGCAACAAGCAACCAGCGCTTATGTTCCGAACCAGAAGCTGCCTTATTCCGAGCAGTGGAACCTTGGTATTCAGCATATGTTCGCCAAGAACTACACCGCCGAAGTCCGTTACGTAGGCACTCGTGGAATTCACCTCTCGGTTCAGGATCGTTTGAACCGCCAGACTGTAGTCACGCCCAATAACTATCTTCCGACCTTCATTTCGGGAGCACCTTCGCAGGCGGAACTGGACGGGATGAAGACCCTCAACGACGTCAAGGCGGCAGTACCCAGCTATGTGCCGACTTACGCCAATGCCGGATTCGATGGCAACAACGTCGTTGGCTTCATGCCTTTCGGCGCTTCCAACTACCAGGCTCTCCAGACCCAGCTGCAGCGCCGCTTTGAACGCGGACTCCAGTTCAACGTTGCTTATACCTGGAGCAAGACGATGGATAACAGCACGGCCGACGTGTTCTCGACCGTTCTTACTCCCCGCCGTGCGCAGGACTGGAACAACTGGAACGGTGAGTATTCGCGCTCCGCACTCGACCACAAGAACCGCCTGACGGCTCAGTTCCTCTGGGATATCCCTTATTTCAAGAGCAGCCACAACTGGTTGGCACGCAATATCGTGGGCAACTGGGAGATCGCACCAATCTGGACCTTGCAGACGGGTGAGTTCGCAACCGTTACTGCCGGCATCGATGCCAACCTGAATGGAGACGCAGCAGGTGATCGCGCTGTCATCAATCCGGCTGGTAACAAGAATGTCGGTTCGGGAACGACAACTCTTAAGAACAGCAATGGAGCGATCGTCGGTTACCTGGCGAATAATCCCGGATGCCTACTACATCGCTGCTGGCGCGGGTGCTCTCTCGAGCTGCAGGCCGCAATACGCTGGAACTTCCCCGGACCAATGATTGGGACGTGACGGCGATCAAGCGCATCAACATCACCGAACGCTACGCAGTTGAATTCGCCGCAGGCGCATTCAACGTGTTCAATCACCCCCAGTTCGTTTCGGGCTACTTGAACCAGATCAACAGCTTCGGTGATACCAGTGCATTGGCAACGAACTTCCTGAAGCCGCAGAGCGCGGCATTCAACGATCCGCAAGCGGCTTTCCCAAGCAACGCACGTACCATGCAGCTTGGCGCGAAGTTCGTATTCTAACCAACCCTGCTACACAACACGGAAAAGGGCGCTCGCAAGAGCGCCCTTTCTATTTGCCTCAGTTTTTACATTTAGCCCTACAAGAAGCATCGCTTACAAACTAAGACTTTTTGTGAGCAGTTTTCTTTGCAGTCGCCGATTTCGTAACAGCCTTGGTTGCTTTCTTCGCCGGAGCCGCCTTCGCTTTAGCCTTCGTAGCAACGCCCTTCGCAGCACTTTTCTTTACGGCAGAGGATTTCGTAACAGCACTGGTTGCTTTCTTTGCAGCAAGCTTCTTTTCGGGCTCGGCACCTGCCGTTTTCGCCGGCGACTTCTTCCGGACAGCTTTCACCTTGTCATTCAAAGTCGACTTCAACTGCGCCAGGTCTACCTGGGTGGCGGACTTGCGCAGCCTTTCGATGTCGTAGAAGGCGCGCTTTTCCGTCAGGAAAACGTGAACGACAAAATCCACGTAATCCATCAGAACCCATTCCCCTTGCCGGCGGCCCTCCACCGAATTCGGGTAGGTGTGAAACTCCCGTTTCATCTTCATCTCAATTTCGTCGGCGATCGCTACCACTTGGCGCGTATTCGTTCCGCTGGTGATGAGGAAAAAATCGGTGAAGCCTGAATCCATCGGATCCAGTTCAAGGATGCGTGTGTCTTCTGCCTTTTTGTCTTCGCAGGCTGCGAAGGCGACAGACACCATGCGGCGGGTTTCGAGGGATGCCATCTATTCGGTTAATCTCCTGATTCTCTTTAATCCTAGCGCGGGCAACAGAACGGTACCAGCTTCCTCGGCGATTCTGCCTGAATCCATGCGGATTAGCGATACAAAGCGTGGGCACGAATATAAGCGATTACCGCCGAAGGCAACACCGCATGTTCGTCTGCCGAAGCACCTTCAGGCCCATTGAGAGCCGCGCGTATTTCCGTAGCGGAAACGTCCTCTTTCAGGTCCGGCAAAAGGTAGAGTCGAGAGTGTCGCCGCGTAGGGCTTTCGAGGCCCACCGACAAGCATCCCGGAGAAAATAGTCTGGGATTACCCGCGACGCGCACATCCTCCGGCAACGCAGAACGCAGGTCGGTTAGTTCAAAGCCGGGCCGACCCGCAACAATAAAGTCGCACGCGAAGAGAAGGTCCTCGGCGCCTTTCCACTGCCGGATGGAAAGAAAGGAATCGGCTCCCAGAAGGCAAAACAGCTCATCCTCTGGCGCAAGAGAGCGGCGAAGGGTTCGCAGTGTATTGAGAGTGTAATTCGGCTTGCCATCCGCCCTGGGCGCATCCAGCAACGACACGTCAAACTTGGACTCGCCTTCAGTGGCGAGCCGCACCATTGCCAGCCTGTCGTCGAAAGCGGCCGGCTGCAGGTCTCTCTTCAGCGGCTGCGTGCCTACCGGAGCAAACAAAACCCGGTCAAGGCCGAAACCATCGACTGCCGCCCGCGCAATGGCGAGATGACCGCAGTGTGGCGGATCGAAGCTCCCGCCGAAGAAGGCAATGCGCATAGGAAGCATC
Organism: uncultured Acidobacteriaceae bacterium; assembly: GCA_963797255.1. GTDB lineage: Bacteria > Acidobacteriota > Terriglobia > Terriglobales > Acidobacteriaceae > JANXZS01. The sequence goes on along the minus strand of CAWCOV010000019.1, from coordinate 385,545 downwards.
CTATCGTGGAATCGAGCGGCAAGACCTGACCATTCTTACTTCGATCTTTGTGGGATTGCGTGGGTGTCGCGGGTGCCCCATAGAATGGACTCGATGCCCTGCGCCTACATCGCCCTTGGTTCGAATCTCCCTTCGCACGCGGGCTCTCCAGCGGAGACGCTTCGGCGTGCTCAGCGATCCCTGTCGTCTCTGGGCAGTGTCGTCATGGCATCCTCTCTTTATCTCACCGAGCCGGTGGGCAACACTGACCAGCCTCCGTTCCTCAATGCCGCTGTAGCGCTGGAAACGCCTTTGGAGCCGGAAGAGCTGTTGACGCAGCTCCTTGAGATAGAGAAGAGCTTCGGTCGAAATCGCGCGGCCATGGCTCCAAAAAGCGCGCGAACGCTGGATCTTGATCTCCTTCTTTACGACAACAGAGTCATACGAACTGCAAATCTCTCGCTCCCGCATCCTGAACTGGCAGAGCGACGATTCGTCTTGGCGCCCCTTGCGGAAATCGCGCCTGCGCTTGTTCATCCGGTTTGCAACAAGACCATTGCGGCCTTGCTGGCGGAGTTGCCGCAAGATGGGCCAAATGGAGTCAACGCTGTGAAGAGAATCGAAGACTAAGTTACCTTGGAGAGACATGCTGCGCCGATCCGGAATGGTCCTGACACTCTTGCTTTTGGCCGCCCTGCCTCTCCGTGCGCAGCCGCACGCGGTGAAAGGAACGGTGGTGGATGTGCAGGGCCAGCCAGTCGCAGGCGCGATCATCCAGACGGGAACAGGCGCGATCTCCAGTACGGGCATTGACGGCAGCTTCGACGCAATCCCCGGAAGCGCGGTCACCGTCAAGGCTGCGGGCTTTCTTCCAGCCACGGTGACAATTCAGCCGGAACAGCCGGCGCGCATCGTTTTATCCGCAGCCGGTCCCCTGCAAAGTGTCATGGTCACCGCATACCGCACACCTTTACCCATCAACGAGAGTCCCGCAAGCGTGCGCGTGCTGACAACGGAAGAACTGCGTCAGGCAGCTTCACCCAGCCTGGATGACAAGCTGCGTCTGGTACCGGGTGCGGAGCTATTCCGGCGCTCAAGCTCCAAAGTCGCCAATCCAACATCGCAGGGGCTGTCATTGCGCGGACTCGGTTCCACGGCTGCCAGCAGGACACTCGTCGTGGCGGATGATGTGCCGCAGCTGGATCCTTTTGGCGGATGGGTGCATTGGCAGGAGATGCCGGAGTTGTCGATCCAATCCGTCGAGGTGGTGCGCGGAGGCGCGTCCGATCTCTACGGCTCCAGTGCCATCGGCGGCGTCATCAACGAGATTCCCGTCCTTCCCACACAGAATTCGCTTTGGCTTCTGAGCAGCTACGGCGGCCAGAACACGTGGGAGGGAGTAGGGCAAGGCCAGGCAATACACGGCCCGTGGGCGGGACTCGCGAGCGTTGGCTATTTCGCAACTGACGGGTTCACCCTCGTCGCTCCGCAATATCGAGGGGCAGTCGATATCCCGTCCAATGTGCAGGCAGAAAATGCTGTTCTTTACTTCGATCGGCACACTACCGAAAGCAGACTCTTTCTGCGTGGCAGCGGATTCAACGAGGCTCGTAGCAACGGAACGCCGCTGCAAACCAACGGCACCCGACTCTGGCGATACGCAGGCGGCTATGACTGGAGCAATCATTCCGGCGGCACTCTCGGCCTGCGTGCTTATGGAAGCAATGAGCATTATCGTCAGACTTTCTCCTCGATCGGTCCAAATCGGAATACAGAGAGACTGACGCGGTACGCAGAGACGCCGGCCAACGAACTGGGCCTTGTTGGCCACTGGCAACAGTTTTTCGGCCGGAATTTTGTGCTGGTCGCCGGCGCTGACACTCGCGACGTTCGTGCCGCGGACTACGAAACCCTCTTCCCTTCTTTGAACCAGGTCAATACCACCGTAAGACAGCGCCAGACGGGCACTTACGTTGAAGCGCTGTGGACGCCGGGCAAATGGACTCTGACTGCGGGCGGCCGTGTGGATTTCTTTCGCAACTTCGACGTTGTTCAAATCCCCGCACCAATCATCCCTCTTCCGCAGTTGAGCGAGGATGTTTTCAATCCCCGGTTGGGAGTGGTTCGCCGGCTGGGCGAACGTTTTGCGCTCAGTGCATCTGGATTTAGAGCCTTTCGCGCTCCTACGCCAAACGAACTTTATCGCAATGGACAGGTGGGACAGGAACTCACTCTCGCCAACCCCAGGCTTGAAACCGAGAGAGCGACCGGATGGGAAGCGGGCACGCAATTCACAATGCGTTCAACCACTCTGCGGGCCAGTTATTTCTGGACGCAGGTTAATCGACCAATCACTGCGCTCACTCTCGCGACCACCCCGAATTCTGTTCTGAAGAGGCGTGAAAATTTGGGCCAGATAGAAAGCCGTGGTCTCTCGCTTGACTTCGAGTCCGCCCCACGAAGCTGGCTCTCCATCGTGGGTGGATACCAGTTCGCTGATGCCACCGTCACGCAGTCTCCCTTGCAACCTCAACTTGTCGGGAACTGGATTCCGCAGGTGGCGCAGAATATGGGAACGTTCCAGGTGAGCGTGCACACCACAAAACTGGGTACGCTGAGTTTCCAGGCCAGGGCTTCCGGACATCAATATGACGACGATGCCAACCAGTTCCTGTTGAACGGCTACTTTCGCCTGGACGCGAACTACTCGAAAAGCTTCGGTGGTCCCGAAGGCCACCGCTACCAGGTCTTTGCATCCGCGGAAGACCTGACCAATCAGCCGATGCAGGTGGGGAGAACCCCGGTGCTGACTTTGGGGACACCCATCGTCGGCAGATTTGGTATTCGCATGTATTTCCCTGACAGGCGGTAGACCCGGAATATACCCTGCTGGGAACGAACCGTGTCGAGACTGGAGCCGAACCAACGTGGGCATGGAAGCAGATCCGCCGTCGGGAACCAGTTGGAAGAATATAGCCCTGTTTCTCCTGACACTCGGCATATTGTTCCTCTGCGGCCGACTTATTTATCCGTTCTTGCCGGCACTCACCGGGGCAGTCGTCCTTGCAACTATTTCTGCCAGACCCTACGACCTGCTGAAGAGTCGAATCGGCAATCCGACTTTGGCCGCCCTCATCATGATGGTCGCTGTACTGGTGGTCATCATTCTGCCGCTTTCGCTGGTCGTCACGGGCATTTCGCGGCATGCTTCAGACGTTGTGAATGTGGCCCGGAACGGGTCGGCCCAGCGCTCCGCAGAGGGCTTGCTCGATCGCCATCCCAGGCTTGCGAAAGTTGTCAATGGAATCACGGACCGGCTGGATCTTGAACAATCCATCCAAACAGCAACGCGGGTTGCAACTTCATGGTTCGGCGGATTTCTCTCCAGTTCACTCAAGGCGTTCATTCAAATCGTAGTCATGTTGTTTGTTCTCTTTTTCCTCACGCGAGACCGCCAGCAGGCGCTCGCAGGATTGCGATCGTTGCTGCCACTCGGCGATAGCGAAGTGGACTACCTGCTGGCACGTGTCACGGATACGATTTACGCAACCGTCCTTGGCCGGCTGGTGGTAGCGTCCGTGCAAGGAACTTTGTCGGGGCTGGCTTACTGGGCACTGGGAGTTCCGGGAGCCTTGCTGTGGGCAATGCTTACTTTGGCATTGAGCTGCATTCCGGGCCTCGGTGCGTTTCTCGTCTGGCTACCCGTTGCGGTCTATTTAGGAATAACCGACCATTGGGCTAAAGCGATCATCATGGCCGTCTGGGGCGGCGTGGTCGTGAGTACCATCGACAATATTCTCTACCCCACCCTCGTGGGGTCCCGACTTCAGCTGCATACCGTTCCGATTTTTCTCTCCGTGCTTGGCGGAATCTTATTTTTTGGTGTCCCGGGATTGGTGTTAGGCCCCCTTCTCCTCACAATTGCACTGTCCCTGTTGCACATCTGGAAGCAAAGAGCCGAACCAACCGTTTCTGACGATCGCGATCAGCCTACCCCGGCGATCTGACCAATTGAAGCGTCGCAAAAGGGCGGGAACCTCTTTTTCCAGCACGTACAATAGGCAAGAATGTCCCTTGGTTTTGAGATACACGCAACAGGCGGCCCTGCACGCCGCGCCACCCTCTCGCTGCCCCATCAGGCGGTAGAAACCCCGGTGTTCATGCCAGTGGGCACTGTAGGGTCAGTAAAGGCCGTTCCTCAGCACTTGCTGGAGGAGATGAGCGCGCAGATCATCCTCGGCAACACCTACCACCTCTATTTGCGGCCCGGCCACGAACTGGTACGCCGAATGGGCGGTCTCCATAAATTTATCAGCTGGCCGAATGCCCTGCTGACTGACTCCGGCGGGTTTCAAGTGTTTAGCCTCAACGAGTTACGGAAGGTTAGCGAAGAGGGCGTTCGCTTCCGCTCCCATCTCGACGGCTCCTCGCACTTCTTCTCTCCTGAGAGTTCGATGGAGATTCAGATCGCTCTAGGGGCAGATATCGTCATGGCATTCGACGAGTGCACGGAGTACCCGGCAGACCGCGCTCGAGCCCAAACTTCGCTCGAATTAACTCTCCGCTGGGCCCGTCGTAGTAAAGATCACTTCGACGCCCATAGCCATGAAACGCCCTGGGCTGCTGATCTCCCCGGTAAGTCCCAAAGTTTGTTTGGGATAGTGCAGGGCGGCATGTACGCCGACCTCCGCCGGGAGTGTGCCAGTCGGCTAGTGGAGATGGATTTTCCGGGATATGCCATCGGCGGTTTGAGTGTCGGCGAGCCGCGAGAACTCACCCGCGAGATCATCGAGCAAACGCTCTCTTATTTGCCAGCGGACAAGCCACGTTATGTCATGGGTGTGGGCTATCCTGATGAAATTGTTGAGTATGCGGCGATGGGCGTCGACATGATGGATTGCGTTTTGCCCACCCGCGCCGCGCGCCATGGCCTGCTTTTTACCTCGCAGGGGCGTTTGAACATCAAGAACCGCAGTTTTGCCGAAGATCAGGGTCCGGCCGATCCGGAATGCGGCTGCATGGTCTGCCAAAGGTACACGAGGGCCTATTTGCGGCACCTTATGACGGCACAGGAACCGCTCTCAGCAGTGCTCAATACGCTCCATAATCTGGCCTTCTACCTTGACACGATGCAGCGTGTGCGTGATGCTATTGCGATAGGCACACTTCCAGCTTTACTGGCCCGTATACGTGCGCGTGAAGATTTGCGTCCCGGCGAGTAAGGCTCTAAGGTACCCTGTCGAAAGGAAGCAGCAGGCAGTTGGGCCAGTCCAGTTAGCGGAAATTGGTGTCGAAGTCCAGGCTGAGATACCACTCCAGTGCGAGATCCGGTTCATTCCGCGGCGCCCTGGTTTTGCCTCTCCCCCGGGAGACACTCCGAAACTGAACGCCCTCTTCCAGCCCTCCCGGAAACCAATCCCGTGCATTCCTCAACGTGATTGCTGGTTTCTCCAAGAGCGGCCTTCCCAGAAGACAAATCTGATCGTGGTTTGAGCAGCTCGCACCCAGGGCGCTTGAGAGAAGGATTGCGTGTTTACGTTTATTGCTCTATTTCTAGCCGCTGGCGCAGGGCAGGGTTATTTCACCTTCCTGCCATTCATCCTGATTATTGTCGTTTTCTATTTCATGCTCATCCGGCCCAATCAGCAGCGTCAAAAGAAGTGGCAGGAAATGCTGAACGAGTTGAAGCCCGGCGATAAGGTAACGACGACAGGCGGTCTCCGCGGGACGATCATCTCTATCAAGGACGACGCTATCCAGCTTCGTCTCCCCCCTGACAATGTGAAGCTTGAGGTCGTAAAGACTGCCATAGCCTCCGTCACCACTCAAGAGGAAGTTAAGTAACCGTGCTCTGCCCGCCGGTAAGTTCAGCTTGCCGAAAAGTGGCCGACCACCCCGATTGCGAATCGAATGCGTAGAAACCTAGGCACCAAACTCATAGCAATTATCGCCGTCCTGATTATTTGCCTCTTCGGCATCTTTGGAATTCCCAAGGGCCTGAGCGGCAAGGCTTTGCTCGCCTCCTTTACGGACAGGATCCACCTTGGGCTTGACCTTCGCGGCGGCACTCACCTCATTCTTCAGGTGATGGTCGACGACGCCGTCAATGCGGAAACCGACAACACCACGAAACGGATTGAGGCGGACCTTCAGGCTGCCGGAATCACTTTCAGCGGCGTGGCCAAGCCGGATCCGACAAAGCACCCGGAAATGCTTCAGGTACTGGGAACTCCGGCGGAACGGGCCGGAGACGTGCGCAGCGCGCTCACTTCCAAGTATTCCAGCCAATACGACGTTACTTCCGGCGCCGACAACGTCTGGGTTCTCACCATGAAGCCGACGCAGCTTGCAGATCTTCAGAAGCATGCGCTGCAGCAGGCGATCGAGACCATTCGCGAACGCATCGACAAGCTCGGTGTCAGCGAGCCGGTGATCCAGGAATATGGCCTGGGATCGAATCAGATCCTTGTGGAATTGCCCGGCGTGGATGATCCAGGCCGTGTGAAGGAAATCATCCAGTCAACCGCCCGCCTTGAGATCCATCATGTGCTCGGCGGCCCGTTCCCGGACGAGGCTTCAGCCTTGCAGTCAGTCAGCGGCACGGTTCCTCCCGACCAGGTGATGATGCACGGAAATGGCACGGTCACCGGTGGAGACAGCGCGGACCAGGTTTGGATCCTGAAACGCATCTCTGAGGTAGCCGGCAGCGATTTCCGCGACGCGCAACCTTCCGTAGATGAGAATCAGCGTCCCGACGTAACCTTCATTTTGACAACTGAAGCGGGCCAGCGCTTTTACAATTTCACCAGCGCCAACATCGGCAACCGGTTGGGTGTAGTGCTGGACAATCGCGTTCGCGAAGTGGCCAACATTCAGCAGCCCATCCGCGATCAGGGCCGCATTACCGGAGGCTTCAGCAAGGAACAGTCTGCTGATCTTTCGCTGATGCTGCGCACCGGCGCGTTGCCGGCATCCATTCGCTACCTTGAAGAGCGCACCGTTGGACCGTCGCTCGGTGCCGACTCCATTCACCAGGGTGTGATGGCGTCGATCATCGGCATGGCCGCGGTCATGATCTTCATGCTGATCTACTATCGTGGGGCCGGAATCAATGCCGACCTGGCGCTGATTCTGAATCTCATTATCCTGCTGGCCTTCATGGGCATCAGCGGATCAACGCTCACGTTGCCCGGCATCGCTGGAGTGATCCTCACCATCGGTATGGGCGTCGATTCGAACGTACTGATCTTCGAGCGCATCCGGGAAGAGCTTCGAGCAGGCAAGGCGCCATCGGCCGCAGTTGACCAGGGCTTTGCGCACGCATGGATAACGATTATTGATACCCACGTGACGACCATCGTTTCCGCAGCCATCCTGTTCCTGTTCGGAACCGGTCCGGTTCGCGGATTCGCCGTCACCTTGACTTTTGGCTTGTTGGCCAACCTGTTCACCGCCGTGTTTGTCTCGCGCGTGATCTTCGATTGGCATGTCAACAAGCACACGCACGGGGAGTCGCTCTCGATCTGAAGTTCTCCCACGAGAACCAAGACGAGTGCTTCGACGCGAAGAAATTTGATACACCGGCGGTATCCGACACTTTCAGCGCTAGAGCGCGTGAACGAGTCAGGGGCCGACCAGAAAGAAATCTAGAGTTCGGGGCCTTTCGAGGCCCGACTCGAGGAGCAGGCGGAATTCAGTGGAACTGTTTCGTGATGTAAATATCGATTGGCTTGGTAAAAAGTGGTATTTCCTCGGCTTCTCGCTGGTTTTCAGCGTCGCCGGCTTGTTGTCGATGCTGTTCTGGCACGGCATTCCGCTCGGGGTGGACTTCAAGGGCGGAACGCTGGTCTACGTGAAGTTTGACCAGGCGGCAAACATCGACAAGATTCGCGCTGCTGCGGATAGCGCGGGCATCCACGATGCCCGGATCCAGAGCTATGGTCCTGCGGCTGACCACCAGGTCATCATCTCGCTGGCCCAGAAGGACACCAGCGAAGCCAAGCTCGACAGCGGACGTGAGGCGATCGTCCAAGCGCTGCAGACGCATTATTCTGCCGCAGGACCCGCCAACACCGGCAAACTCGACCTCGACAACGCCGGCCGTGGCGCCCTGACCGACCTGCTGCAGCAGAAGGACCCGCTGCATATCAGCGGAACGGCTGACGCCGACAAGCGCTATGCGCAAGCAGCCAATGCCATTCTCGACTATCGCGACAAGCAACGCGGTGGGTTGATCGGATCGATTGACGAGCTTAGTTCCGTGGCCGACCCGGCCATCCTGAACCAGCTGAAACAGGATACGTACGTTTCCGGCTTCACCATCCGCAACGTGGAAATTGTCGGGCCCCAGGTAGGTTCGCAGCTCCGCAAGCAGGCTGTGCTTGCTGCTCTTTACTCCCTTGTGGGCATGCTGGTGTACCTCTGGTTCCGGTTCGAGTTCATTTACGGTGCGGCAGCGGTCGTCGCCGTGTTCCACGACACCCTCATCACCGTAGGATTCTTCAGTCTTTTCAATAAAGAAATAACCCTGACGGTGATTGCCGCCATCCTAACGCTCATCGGTTACTCCATGAACGACACGATTGTCGTATTTGACCGAATCCGCGAAAACCTGCGACTCTCCCGCCGGGAGAGCCTGAAAGACGTGGTCAACCGGAGCATCAATCAGACCCTGAGTAGAACAGTATTGACATCGGGATTGACGTTCCTTACTGTCATGTCGCTGTATTTGTTTGGTGGAGAAGTCCTCCGAGGCTTCTCGTTCGCCCTTGTTGTCGGCATTCTGATCGGAACTTACTCGTCGATTGCGGTCGCAGCTCCCATGCTTGTCGCTTACCAGGACTGGCGCGCGTCCCGCGGTAAGGTGGCGGCATTGCCCGCAGCCCGCCGCGCCAAAGCATAAACTTCGAGAAAGATTCAGAAACTGGCGGGAATCGGTCAAAGGGCGGGATCAAAAGTTGTACGCACGGTGTCTATAGAAACATCAAAGCTCGCTCCACCGAGGTAGGCCATGTTTGAAGACAGCCTGATAGAGTCGTCCGGAAGAATCAAAACCAAAAGCAAGTACTACACCATCGTTGGTATTGTGCTGAATGGTTCGATACTTACGACCATGATTCTGATTCCCCTTATCTATCCAGAAGCACTGCCTAAGCAGGCGATGGCAACCCTGCTCGTGGCACCGCCTCCACCCCCACCGCCACCCCCACCACCTCCGCCGCAAGTGCAAATCAAACAGGTTCGCGCGGTTTCGGAGATGATTGACAACACCCTTCGAGCTCCTACCAAGATTCCGAAAACTGTAAAGATGATCAGTTCTGAAGCAGCCCCAGCCGTCAATCTTAGTGGCGTTATGGGCGGTGAAGCGGGCGGCAGTGGCGGCACGATGGGGGGCATCCTCAGCGGTATCGACAGCAAGCCCGCCGTGAAAGCAGCAGCCCCCAAGAAGATGGCGGTGTCCTCCGGCGTTATGCAGGGCAACCTGCTTAGCAAGACGCAGCCTATTTATCCTGCCATCGCCAAAGCGGCTCGCATCTCAGGAACCGTGGTGCTTCAGGCGACAATCTCCAAAACCGGCTCTATCGAGAATCTGCACGTAGTCAGCGGTCCGGCAATGTTGCAGCAGGCTGCGATGGATGCGGTTCGAACCTGGAAATACAAGCCCTACCTGCTCAACGGTGATCCGGTAGAAGTGGAAACCCAGGTAAACGTAGTATTCAACCTTGGTGGTTAGTTTGCTGTTCCCTGACCTCTCCGTGGGATATACGCGGAAGGGTCTCCCGCTTAATCTTGCGTAACTTGAAATAACGCGTTTACTCCTTAGGAGGAAAGAATCAGTGATTCTCGCTCAGTTTACCCACCTCGTAGCTAACCCCTCTGCTCTCGGCATGTTTTTTCAGGAGCAGCAGACGGTCGGCTTCAGCCCTCTCGACCTATGGCACAATATGGGATCCCTTGCCAAGGGCGTCGTTATCATCCTCTTCGTCATGTCGATCTGGTCGCTTGCCGTGATCATCGACCGCTGGCTCTATTTCAGTGCCGCCCGCAAGCAGTCGCGCGAGTTTGCTCCCCGTGTTGCCGGCGCCTTGAAGGAAGGCAAATTGGATGAAGCAATCAAGGTTGCTGACCGCAACAAGAAATCGCATCTGGCCGAAGTGGTAACAGCCGGCCTCCAGGAGTTCCGTAACTTCGGCAGCGGCGGCGCCGTGACCGAAGATCAGATCGAATCCAGCAAGCGCGCACTTGAGCGTTCTGAAGCCATTGTGCATGCCAAGCTGAAGAGAGGCCTGAGCGGCCTGGCCACCATCGGATCGACCTCGCCGTTTATCGGCCTGTTCGGAACGGTCGTCGGTATCTTGAACGCCTTCCAGGCGATCGCCACCCAGAAGACTTCCGGTATCGGCGCAGTCGCCGGCGGTATCTCTGAAGCCCTGGTAACCACCGCTTTCGGTTTGCTGGTAGCCATCCCCGCCGTTATGACGTTCAACTACTTCACCAGCAAGGTGGAAGCATTTGACGTCGAGATGGACAATTCCTCCAGCGAATTGATCGACTACTTCATCAAGCAGAGCCACCGCCGCTAAGCGGCATTGCTTCTGTTACTCAACAGCGGGAATCCTACGCCATGGCTGGACGGTTTTAGAGGGCCGTCCAGCCTGTGGCGAAGCCAGGAGTTTCGAGGTTGAATTTGTAGCCACTCAAAGCTCGAACTGCGGAGCGCAGCATGGGAATTAATAAGAGAGACGAAGGCAAGAAGATTAACTCGGATATCAACGTGACTCCGATGGTGGACGTCATGCTGGTGTTGCTGATCATTTTCATGGTCATCACACCCATGCTCCAAAATAAGGTCAGCGTCGATCTCGCGAAAACCAATAACCCGACATCGATGCCGGACGCTGATAAAGAAGATGCAATTGTCGTTGCGGTAACCCGCGATGGCCGCTTCTATCTTGGCCAGGACCAGGTTTCGCCAGCCGATCTGGCATCCAAGGTTCGCGCAAAGATGGAAGACAAGACGAATAAGCAGATCTTTGTACGCGCGGATGCACGTTCACACTACGGTGCAGTGACAACGGCAATCGACGACGTTCGTTCCACCGGCGTGGATGAAGTAGGGCTGCTGACAGAAAAGCGCCAGACTTCGACAGAACCACCACCGCCAGCAAAGTAACGAAAGCGATGGCGTACGACTGAGTCGCCGATAGAAACGAGGAATCATTATGGCAATGGGTGGTGGAAGTGGTCCGGGTGGACTGAACTCCAATATCAACGTCACCCCGATGATCGACGTTCTGCTGGTACTTCTGATCATCTTCATGGTCATTGTGCCGGTAACGCCGAAAGGATTGGACGCGCTGGTTCCCCAGCCGCCCAAGAATCACCAGGACACACCGGAGAACGACAGAACCATCGTCGTGCAAATCGCACACCATCCAGGTGGCGGTGCTCCGAGCTACAAGATCAACCAGGACGACGTCGCCAAGGCCGAGCTGGAAAGCAAGCTTACAGCTATCTTTGCCTCTCGAGCTGAGCGCGTAATGTTCGTCAAGGGTGATGAAGATTTGAATTTCGCTGACGTTGCCGAAGTCATTGACATGGGCCATGGCGCCGGTGTCGATCACATCGGTCTAATCACACCAAAAATTGAAGCTGGACAGTAAAGATCTTGCCGTGTTGTTGAACACGGCAAGAGATAGTAAACTTGGCGCGGATTTTTGGTTGGTTCTACTTATTGGTTCTACTTAAGGCATTGCCAGAGGCAAGAAACCAATTACAATCACTGCGCGGAAAGATTTACATTTTCCTGCCCACAGGCATCAAGGATGCTAGGCGCAGCCTGGCGATCGAAGGAGATAAGAAGCAGAATGAAACAAAGCGCACGTTTTCCGGTGCTGGCGGTGGCTGTTCTGTCCCTGCTGGCCTTTATGACCGGGTGCAATCGCCTTCAGGCCCGTGACCAACTGAATAAAGGGGTCGCAGCGTATAAAAACGCTAAGTATGAAGAGGCGATTGGCCATTTTCAAAAGGCCGTCCAACTAGATCCGACTCTGCCGATGGCGAAATTGTATTTGGCCACCGCATATGCGCAGCAAGTCGTGCCGGATCTCGAAACAAAAGAAAATCTCCAGAGCGCTCAAATGGCAATCGATGGATTCAAGGACGTCCTCGCCAAGGACCCCAAGGATCTCACCGCGCTGAAAGGCATCGCATCTCTGTACTTCAATACGAAGAAGTATGACGAGTCGCGCGATTGGCAGAAGAAAGTGATTGCCGTCGATCCAAACGATCCCGAAGCTTACTATTCGATCGGCGTCATTGACTGGCGACTTGCATATCGAAATGCCGTAAAGTTGCTCGCACAGAACGGCATGACGGATGATGGCAATGGCAATGCAAAACTTCCGAAGGCAGCCTGCGCTGACCTCCAACAGCAAAACACGCCGTTGGTCGAGGAAGGAATTCAGAGCCTGCAAAAGGCCATCGAGCTTCGCCCCGCCTACGACGATGCTATGTCTTACATCAACCTCGTTTATCGCCGCAAGGCCGATCTCGAGTGCGGTGATGAGACGGCACGCAAGGCTGATCTTGATCAGGCCGTGGTCTGGCGCGACAAGTCAATGGGCACCCGCAAGGCGAATGAAGAAAAGAAGAATGAACAGACGCCCGGCGGCGTCATCATGGACAACCAATAGTCCGGTGATAAGGACTATCGCTTTTCGCAGAAGCCTCCTGAGGGAGGCTTCTGTGTTTGAATCGTTATTCCTGTAGAATCCTCCTTCACCGTGCAAGAGATCCGCAAAATCCTGATTGCTAACCGCGGCGAGATCGCCCTGCGAATTCAACGGGCAGCTCGCGAGATGGGTATTGCCACTGTCGCTGTGTTCTCTGACGCGGACAGAGATGCGCTGCATGTCCTTGAAGCAGACGAGGCCTATCGCGTGGGACCCGCGCCAGCACACGAGTCCTATCTTCGACTTCACCGCATGATTGAAATCGCTCACCGCAGCGGTGCTGACGCGATTCATCCGGGATACGGTTTTCTCTCGGAGAATGCGGACTTCTCAGAAGCTTGTCACAATGCGGGAATCAAATTTATCGGACCAACCGCATCGGCTATGCGCCAGCTCGGCTCGAAGATTATGGCGCGGCAAACTGCCGACGCGTGTGGTCTGCCTCGCGTACCAGGATCGAAAGATGCCCTTACCTCCATCGAACAAGCCTGCTCCCTGGCGGACGAAATTCGCTATCCGATAATTCTCAAAGCTGTCGCGGGCGGCGGCGGCAAAGGTATGCGCGTGGTCACGAATTCGGCGGAGATGGAGAGCGCCTTCCTGAGTGCTCAGAGCGAAGCGCACCGCGCCTTCGGCTCCGGCGCCATCTATCTGGAAAGATTTATCGAACGGCCACGGCACATCGAGATCCAGATTCTCGCCGACGAACACGGCAACTGTGTCTCTCTGGGCGAACGCGAGTGCTCTATGCAGCGACGCCACCAAAAAGTGGTGGAGGAAGCGCCCTCTGCAGTTGTAAGCGCAGAGCTTCGTCAGCAGATGGGAGAAGTAGCGGTTAAGCTCGCGCGTTCTGCGAACTACAGCAATGCCGGCACGATCGAATTTCTTTTGGACGAAGACGGTAAGTTCTACTTCCTGGAGATGAATACACGGCTTCAGGTTGAGCATCCCGTCACAGAACTTGTCACCGGATTGGATCTTGTTCACCTACAGATACGAATCGCGCAGGGAGAAGTGCTGCCCATCAAACAGGCCGACGTGCAGTTCCGCGGCCATGCGATTGAGTGCCGAATCTACGCCGAAGATCCGGACAATGGCTTCTTCCCTTCTCCGGGAAAAATCACGAGACTGCTCCAACCGTCGGGTGCGGGAATTCGCGAGGATTGTGGCATCTACGAGGGCTGCATCGTCCCGATTGAATATGATCCCCTTCTTTCGAAGTTGATCGCATACGCCCCCACTCGAGACGCTGCAATCGAGCGTATGTTGCGAGCGCTGGAGGAATATATCATCTGCGGAATTCGGAGCAATCTCAGTCTCTTCCGCCGAATCCTTAACGACAAGGATTTCAAAGCCGGGCAGATTGACACCGGCAGCCTTGACCGTCTGCTGGCAAGCGATGAGACAAAAAACGCCGTAGCCTCGGCGCAGGCGGCGCTTGCGAGAAGCGATGAGGCCGACGCGGCGGTCATCGCCGCAGCGATCTTCCAACATCTGCGCAAGCAGAACGGAGTTCCAGGGCAACGAATCCTTCTCGCGGTGGAAGTCTACGGCACGAAATGAAGGACTCCGCCCATGATCCTCAACATCGAAATCTACGGCGTCCTACGGAAAGTAGAGTTGGAGAGGCAGGGCGACAACGGCTATCTTGTGTCAATTGATGGAAAGCAGGTGGAGGTCGAGGCAAGCTTTCCGCGCCCAGGCATTCTCTCATTGCTGATTGGTGGCCGAGTCTTCCGGTGTGTGCTCGACGAGGATTCAACCGATCCGGCGATGTATGTGGGACACGAACGTCTGCCGTTTCGCGTGGACGATCCACGGTCGCTCACCGCGAGGCGCAGTAAAGGGAGGCTGACCGCTGGCCCTATCTCGATCAAAGCACCCATGCCGGGTCGTGTTATTCGCTTGAGCCGCGCAGAAGGGGACGAAGTTGAGCCTCAACAAGGCGTCATCGTAATTGAAGCGATGAAGATGCAGAATGAATTGAAGGCTCCCAAGGCAGGACGGGTAGTTCGGATTCTTGTGGAAGTTGGCGACGCGGTGATTTCGGGCCAGCAACTCGCCATTATCGAGTGACGATTTCCTGCCGGGCCCCGAATGCCACGCGGCATAGGCAGCATCCAGTACTTGCTGGTTCTTGAGACCGTCTTCTCCCGTCGCCAAATATTCTTCGCGTCCCGCAATGGCTGCGGCAAAAGAGTCCAGCATTCGGCTGTATCCGTCCGCATTTGAGAGTGTTTCGGTTGCAGCCACCTGGCCGTCTCTGCGCAACACAAGTTCCACCGGATGATCGACGGTGAGACCGTCATCGCAGTAGATGGTCCCCTCATTCCCCACAATTTCGAAGAGCGAGCGGTATCCAGCGCGGGTGGTAACACTCACGATGCCGAGCGTGCCGCTTGCCAATTCCAGCGATACCACTGCTGACGATTCAACTTCACCGGACTGGGCGTCTTTGCGTGCCAGCGCGGCCACGGCTGTGACTTCATCTTGCAACAGAAAGCGCATGGCATCGACACAATGAATACCGACATCCCCGATCGGGCCACCGCAGGCGAGAGACGGATCGTAGATCCAGGATCGTGGACTGCCCTCAGCATCGTAGCAGAACTGCAGATGAGCCAACCGAGGAGTTCCGATGCGGCCACTCGCGATCCATTCGCGGGCGCGCAACACGCTCTCGTTATAGCGAAAGTTCTGGGCAACACCGAACTGGACATTCGCCTGCCGCGCCGCTCGCAGCATGGTCTCCACCTGTTCCAGATTCATCCCGAGGGGCTTTTCGCAGAGAACAGGTTTTCCATGCCCAAGCGCGAGAAGGACGTCCTGCAGATGAAGAGCATCGGGTGACGCAACAAACACGGCGTCAATCTCGGGCGATGCGCACAGCGCCTCAGCAGAAGCGAAATTGTTGGGGATAGAAAACTCGGCGGCGTTCTCGCGGGCTTTCTGCTGGTCGCGCCTCCACAGTCCATGGAGTGAGCAAGCCTTGGCGCCCACGAATCCGGGAACGAGCCGGCGGACGGCATGATGGCCAAAACCCAGAATACCGAAACGAAGCATGGCTGCCCTTATTGCGACTTCTTATAAATCTCTTCCGCAAAAAAGTTCTGCACGCGCGCCTGATCGTGGAGCATTTCGTAATACGCGTTCTTCAGCAGTTGCGCCCGTCCATCGCGCAGTTGTTGGCGAATAGCCTGCTGTACACGCGGATCGTTAAGTTCACGCTGCCCCGCTGCATCTTTTGATGCAAGCTTGTAGATTGCGAAACCGATCGCGTGCTTCGAGCCCGAGGCATCGTACAACGGAACGATTTCGGTGATCTGTCCCGGCCTGGTCTTTGTAATGGCGTTATACACATTGATGTTCGAACGCAACTGCGACTCGGGAACAAATCCCATGTCTCCGCCGTTGCTGGCGGTGTTCGGATCTTCAGAGAAGTTCGCGGCTACTGCACCGAAGTCTTCACCGCTTTCCAAACGGTTATGGAGCACTTCAATCTTCTTGCGGGCTTCCACATCGTTGGTTGCTTTTGAGTTCTGCAGATTTCCAGCCTGCTGAGCGGGAAGGGACGTCACCACAATCTGCGAGATCCGATACTGCGGTTCCACCGAATTGAACTCCGCCTTATGGGCGTTGTAGTAGCTGGTGATGTCCGCGTCGGTGATGTTGATCTTGGAGTTAATTTCCTTGTTCAACAGCTTTTCCGTCGTAATGGTGCGGCGGTACTGGTGACGAAGATCATCAATCGTCAGGTTCTTTGCCTTCAAACGCTTGTTGAATTCTTCCTGGGTAAAGGGGGCTTTTACTTCGGCGATTTTGGCTTCCACTTCCTCGTCGGTTGCAACCAGGTTGAGTTTGGCGGCGCGCTGCTGGATGATCTCTTCGTCTTCCAGACCCTTGAGAATATTCAGCCGCATGATGTCAGCCTGTTCGGGAGGAGGTTCCTGCTGCGACTCACCAAGACCGTTGCGATAGTATTTTTCCACTTCGGATTTCATGATCGGCTTGCCGTTGACCGTGGCCATCACGTCGGGCGAATGCGCACGGTTGCAACCGGTTCCTGCCGCGGCGCACAGCGCGAACAGGCCAATCAGTGCTGCATATCCTTGGAGTCTGTTGTGACTGGCAGAGCCCGGCGGAACAATAGGTCGCGATCGATCGAATTGGAATTGCAACAGTCTTCTCCCTCAGATAACAGTAGACGCACCCGGTACTTCGGGTTCCGAGGTTAGCCCCCGTGGTTTCCTGCGCCTGCCTCTGAAATACGACTTCCATCTATTCTACGGGAAAGCACTTATTTAGCTGCGGGTGCTGCTTCCCTGTCCGAGGTTGGTGCGGCTGGCGATGGCGGAGGCTGTATCCCGACTCCGATAAGTGCCCGGTCCACTGCTGCCCAAACCACTTCCTCTGGAACTGCTCCGCCGATCCGCTCCCCATTGATGAAAAGTGTTGGAGTCCCATCGATATTGAGCGACTCACCTTCTTTCATTGAGGCTCGAACCGCCGTCTCATCCTGCTTTGTCAGGCACGCGTTCAAGGCGGTCATGTCGACCTTGTTCCGTTGCCCTGTTTCGCGCGCGATCTTGTCCAATGTTGCCTTCATCGCCGTTACGTCATGCGATGTCCCATTTACTTCGGCGCCATTGGCATGCAGGTAGTCCACGTACTGCCAATATGCCGGAACGCTCTGCTCAGCCAGGCAATTGCTGTTCACAGCTGCATGCATTGCCCATGGATGAATTTCAACCAGCGGATAGTCCTTGTACACAACGCGAACAAGATCCTTGTAACGATCGAGGGTGGCCGGGAAAAGCGCCGAGTGCATCTTGGCGCAATAAGGGCACTCAAGATCATCGAAATTCACAATGACAACTTTCGCTGCGGGATTGCCGCGCACGGGCCGATTGGCGTAAGAGACTGCCTCTGCCGGATCCTTGCTGAGGTCGAACTTTTCCAGGCGGGCGAGCGTCTTGTTATCGGTGGAGATCAGGAAGTTCACCGAGCTCTTCTTATCTCCGCGCTGAAAAGTGACCGGAATGGTGTCGAAGCCAGTGAATTCGCTCTTGCTGCGCGCTCCAACCGTGATGGTGTAACCGGCGGGCACGGGAAACTGGGACCGAACCAAAATTTCAATGCGGCGAGTGAGCTGGGAATCAATTGCCGTGCTTTGGGCCCTACAGCCCGCTGCCAGCATGACTACCAGGCAGCAGAAAACAATACGAGAACGGGACAAGCAAACCGCCTTTCCTGAATGTAGACGATTATCGCACTCCGCACGCCTTGCTCGCACGTCCGGAGCCGCAGATTTAAAGAGGTTCTGCCGGTAGCGCCGCCCCAACGCCCCGCCATGGCACAAATGCCCGGTAAGCACTGAGCTATACTTGCTCCCCAAAAGCCACCATGCTTTCCGTGGAAGGCGGAATACCGCTTTTTCCGGCCTGGTCTGCAATGATTCGAGGTTTTCTAATGGCACCAGCCTGCACTCTGACCCGTTTGCGCCAACTTTTAAGAGCTTCTTTGATCCTGTTGCCCAGCCTTGCGTGCGCGCAGAACTTCTCCGATCTCAAACCGTCTCCGCAACAGGTGGCGTGGCAGGACATGGAGATTGGAGTCATCATCCATTTCGGCCCAAACACTTTCCTGAATCAGGAATGGGGCGACGGAACTGCAGCTACGTCCGTGTTCCATCCGGCGAACGTGGATGCAGAACAATGGCTGGAAGCAGCGCGGGCAGGCGGCGCGAAATATGCAGTGCTGGTGGCAAAGCATCACGACGGATTTTGCCTTTGGCCCTCAGCACAGACGACTTACAGCGTAAAAAGCAGCCCATGGAAGAATGGATCGGGCAATCTCGTTCAAGAAGTGTCGGATGCGGCCAGGAAGAGCGGCCTGCGATTCGGGGTATACCTGTCACCGTGGGACCGGCATGATCCGCGATATCCAGACGCCGCAGCTTACGACAAGTATTACTTCAGCCAATTGACGGAACTTGCCACGGGTTACGGAGACCTCGCCGAATTCTGGCTGGATGGGGCCGGAAGCACGGGTCGCACCTACGACTTTCCTCGCATCGTCGAAAACCTGAGAACCTATCAGCCCAACACTCTCGTCTTCGCCGATGTAGCCCTCTTCCAATTCGCAGACCTGCGGTGGGTCGGCAATGAGAGCGGTACGGTCACGTACGAGAATTGGAATGTGGTGGATCGCGCCGGATACCTGCGCTGGCGTCCAGTGGAAGCGGACACGCCTCTGCATAAGGAACATTGGTTTTGGCACCCGCACGACGAATCTTCGCTGAAGAGTGTTGCCGAACTGGTGGACACGTACAACAAGACCGTTGGTCGCGGCGCGCAGTTGATGATCGGGATTGCGCCGGATGACACGGGAAAGCTACCCGAAGCGGACGCGGCGCGGCTGCATGAATTCGGCGAGGCGATTCACCGCCTCTATGGGACGAACCTGGTGAAGGAGCGCTCCCCTCGTCCAGAAGAGGATGCTGCACTGGACAACGATCCTGACACGTTCTGGACGACACCGGCGGGCTTGCATCATGCGATGCTCGAGGTGAACTTTCCTCATCCCGTCACTTTTGATCGCGCACTTACGATGGAACGGCTGAATGAGGGCCAGAATGTGCAGCAATACGCAATCGAGGTTTATGACCACGGTGCATGGAGGCGTATTGCGGAAGCACAGGCAATTGGACACAAGAAAATCGACATCTTCCCTGCAGTCACTACGCAGCGGGTGCGTCTTAATCTTTTGTCTACTGTTCGAGAGGCATCGATTCGGGAGTTTCAACTCTACGACGGATCCAATTCCAAGTGAGACTGAACGAGATCTGGAATCGTTAAGGTTCCTTTACCGTCGCCTGGCCGCGGCCAACCGCCTTGCTCTGATACATCCGTTCATCTGCGCGATGAATTAAATCTTCCGCCGTATCGTTTTTACGGGCGAGTGCGCCGCCAATTGAAATCGATAAGGAGACCGGAGTTTCGTCGCCATCTGTGATGGAAGATTTCGCCACCAGGGTGCAGCATCGTTCTGCCAGAACTCCCAATAGCGGACCGCTGACGTGGCGAATGACAGCGAGAAATTCATCGCCGCCCCATCGCCCGATTACGTCGCTGGAACGGAGAACGCTTGAAAGGGTTCGCGCCACCTGCTCCAATGCACGATCCCCATATATGTGACCGAAATCGTCGTTGATCAACTTGAAAGAATCCAGATCGATGACCAGCACGCCGAATGGTTCTCCATGCAGACGGTACTGCTCCAGTGCTGTGTCGAGAGTCAACTCGAGGTAACGACGATTGGGAAGTTGCGTAAGCTCATCGATAAAAGCGAGCCGCTCCATCTCATCCGCTTTGAGCCGTTCCGCATACTGCAAGGAGATATCGTTGAATACTTCCACGGCGCCGATGATGGCTCCGTCGGCAGCGCGAATTGGCCGCACGCGCACCGAGACCGGGACACGCCGCCCATGCTTATCGCGTAGAAAAACGTCCGCCTCGTGCGAACTGCCATCCGTAATGCTCGCGGTTAAAGGGCATCCCTCTTTGCATAGCTGTTTTCCTGTCTCGTCCACGTGACACAAAGTGTCGTCATCGCAACATCGGCCAACAATTTCTTCAGGGCGATAGCCGGTAAGGCGAGTTGCGCCCTGGTTCCAGTAAAGAATGCGACGATTCTGGTCTACAAAGTAGACACCGTCGCTCATGTGGTCGAGTAGTTCCTTATAAAACTCAGCGGTTAGCGCGATGCCGGCCTCGGCGAAGACTTCATGGCACATGGAATCAAAAACCTTTGCTGATAACGAAACCTGGGATGGACTTCGGTTTCCCTTCCAGCAGCATAGAACTTCTTCGTCCTTTTCAAACCGCAGAGATTTGCGAAGGGATCCGTCTGCCTTCCAAAATAGCTTCCTGGTTCCGAATCAGGAATTCTCTTAATTTTCCTGGATCAACTCGCCGATTTCCCTGTCCAAACCCTGCAACTTAGCATCGCCGTCCATGCGTTTTACGATACGTCCATTGCGATCGATGAGAAAGGCAACAGGCAGGCCGAGTACTCCACCGTATGCCTGTGCGAGCTGCGCATTTCCCAATGCGACGGGATAGTTGATGGCGAACTCGCGCGCAAAGGTTCGCACGGTTGCCGAGTCGTCGTCCATGGAAATACCGACGACTTGCAGCCCCTCTGGACCATACTTCTTCTGAAGTTCGACGAGATGCGGAACTTCAATTTTGCATGGCGCGCACCAGGTTGCCCAGTAATCGAGGAGAACCACTTTGCCGCGAAAGTCCGTCAGGTCGAGAGACTTGCCTTCGAGATCAGTGAGCGAAAAATCCGCGGCCGGCGTTCGACTCGCGAGTGCGCGAATATGCTGTTCTCGTGCCTCCCTGCGATCGCGTAGAACAGCGTAGACGCCACCTGCGACCAACAGTGCAAGCATAATTGCGGCGATATTGTATCGCTTCGCGATGTGAAAATAGCACCTTACTCGCCCTTCGTCGTCGGATAGCCCTTATAAACCCAATCCGTGCCGAAGTTATCCGCGATGTAGAGCATCTTCACGTTGGTGAATCCCATTGCATGAAGTTGAGCAAAAGCAGGGTGCATATTGGGGCAGCGGCCCCAGGGGCAGCATCCGCAATAGATGACGATGAATTTACCGTGCGCCAGATTTTTCACCCGCGCGTGGAGGGCTGCGTTGGATTGCTCACTCGAACCCGGTGCAATGTATTCCGCGCCGGGAATATGCGCCTGTTCGTAAAGCGTGTGTGGTCCCACATTCAACACCAGCGGCTGCCCTTTCTTGCCGAGCTTCAATGCCTTTACAAGATCTTCCGGCGAGATCGTTGCTTCGGTCTCGCTGGCTGCCGCGATCGCAGTGTGGTGCAGGCCGGTCCGAGTGGCTATTTCGGCAGCGTGCGCAAACGAAAAGGACAACAAGCAGGCGCAAACAAGCGCGAGCAGAAAGGAAGTATTGCGTTTCATGATTCCTCTTTTATGGGTGACCTGCCATTTTAGTGCTTCCCGGAACACCTTGCTTAGAAGAGGCGTTCCGCCCTGCGCAGATTTCCCGCTGTTCCCACTCCGGCGAGCGAGAAATTAAAGCGGTATTGGTTCTCCGTACGCACGGACCCCAGCGCAAAGCGATTGTATTCAAAGCTCAGACCGCAGCAGTCGAAGTTCAGCGTTGTCTGTGCGCCCACGTATTCCAGCGCTCCCTGGGCGAAATCGTAGCCCATGTTTCCGGCTACGTTTAATCCTTTCCGAGTCAGGTTGCCGTACCCTGCGAAAAAGCGCATCTGGTTATAGTTCGATATCGTTGCGTGAGGGATGGATGTGGTGGTTGCCGACGATTGCTGCTGAGGAGCATCCAGTCGCGCCTGCCCCACTCCCATAAGAAAATTGCCTTCGCGAAAGTCGGCGAACACGTTGCTGGATTGGATTCGACCTGCGCGTGTGTCGTAGTCGAGATCCCACTCAATATCGGTGTGTTCGGTCGAACTCATGCGCAACCGCGAGATGACCGGCGAGATATCGCGAGGAAAAACCAGGAAGGCGACGCCTGTCAGATTGAGAGTTGTAACCAGCACATTTCTCTGCCCTGGACTAATGGCTCCGCCAAATCGCGGATCAATGAAATATTTCTGGGCAATCGTCCATGTGATCCACTCCCGCGAATTGCTCTCGCAGTTCTGACCGAGGGTCCGTTGGAGTGGCGCGCCCGACTCAATTACCTGCGCCAGCGTTTCTCCCGCCGGTACCGAAACTTCGCTCTCTGGGGTGCATGGCTTGCTCTTGAGATTTCGCGTGTAGAGATGCTGCGTAAGCGCGTAATAGAACTCGTTGGTATCGCTGGCGACGTCGGTCTCGTCAAAGCGCAGAACCTGGTGGAAGTTGTCGATTCCGCCGACGAAGTTGTATTGGACCAGCGGCTCAATCGTGTGGCGAATATCGCGCTGCAGCTTCTCTACCAGCCAACCCGAGGTAAAGGTGCGCTCCAGGACCGGCGGACGAATCTCGATGCCTGCCTCCAGATCGAATCGGTTCAACACTGCGCCGCTTTCAACGGGCACTCCGAAACCGGGCCTCTGGCTCTTGCTGTAGAACGTTTCTCGCAATCCCACTTGTGGCCGGAATGTCCAACCATCGAAGTGGAGAGGCAAAGAAAGGTGCGGATAAATATCCAGCCTTCCCACTTCATGCGAGGTCTGGAATCCTGGCTCCGAACGTGATAATCCTGCGGCCGTATCCGTCATTCCCCAAAAGAAGGGCGTCGTTGTAAGACGCTGATCAACGGCCTGGTAGCTGATGCTCGGCAAGGTAAGAATGCGAATCTCATCTCCGGGAGTGGTGCTCTGAAAGCTCTGGTATCGATCGAAGAGAACCGCCGCATTCCAGGCATTCTTCGTGTGAGAGAGAAATGCATTTGATTTCACTTCGGAATTGACCGCGCCCGCGAAGCTCTCGGTAAAAGCCTGGCGATAGATGTAGGAGCTGAGATATTCGAGATTCGATACGGCGCGTGTATTTTCACCGAAGTCCCGGCGACCAAACGCTGTGATATCAACGCCGCCTTCATTGCCCGGAGGAGGATTTGGATTCTCTGCGGTGGGCGGCGGGCTGTTCGCTTCGGAGGTGCGATCGAGCATCGACGTAAAGCGTGCGGTGAAGAAGTTGCGATCGAAGCCGCGATAACGGAATTGGCCGTTGGGAGCCCATCCGCGTTTGCTGTAATACTCCGACCCCAGCGTTGCGTCGGTGCTTCGATTGATAACCCAGTAGACTGACTCGCCTACGATGGTTCCCTTGGTTGTGGATGTGCCAAATGTCGGAATCAGGAATCCAGTCTGCCGGCCTGTCGTGCTCACGGAGTGCGTCACGTAAGGCAGATAGAGGATGGGGACATCCAGCAAGCGGAATGTCGTTTTCGTGGCTTTGGCGGATTGGTCATCTACGCTGATCTCTCGTGCCAGCAAGCGCCAGTCCGGCTTCGGCAAACGGCACGAAGTCATGGAACCGTCGATCACCTTGTAGGTCCGCGGCCCCGTCTTGAGCACAACTCGTCCAGTAAAAAGGAAGGGATTCACGGTGGAGTAGACCGTTGTGTGCCCGGTCTTGCGGACGCCAATTGACCCGACCACGTCGTAGAAGCGGCCAGTCTGCAGGGCGAGGTTGATGGTGCCGCGGTTGGCATTGATCAGTTCATCGTCCGGCCCTCCCTGCAACTGCACATGCCCTTCCGCTTCGGCGATCTCAGTTTCCGCGTTGTATTCGATTTTGTCGGCTCGCAGGACGTAGTCGCGGTACTCGATCACAACTTCGCCGCTCAGCGACCAGACATCGCCACCCTTCTTCTGTTCATTAGCGCGAATGCGAACCGGCGTTCCGGTGGGGGCTGGTGCCTCAGGCTCCGCCATGGGGATATAACTGGCGCTGGGGGCGTCAGGCAGTGCGGTTGCATCAGCGCCTTCCTGCGGCTGGACAGCGACGTCAGCAGAGGGTGTCGTCCCAGCTGCGTCGCGGGGAAACTCCTTCGTTAACTCCTGCGGCCAAAGCTGCGGATGACACAGGCACAACAGCGTGATACACAAAAAGGTGTGGATTTTCATCACCTGGGTCGAGGCTAGGATAACAAACAGCTTTGTCCGGCGGAGGAACGTTCACCGCTCTGGCTTTAGACAGTACGAAACTCTCGCCCAACATTGGAGAACCGCCAATGGCGAAATGTACGTCTATCCGTTGCCTCCCATTCTCCCCCTTGATGTCATCAATCAAGAGACGTAAGCGATTCGGCTGTCGCTTGCGCCGAGAAACCGTGGGGCCGACAGAAATCTTGCAGAAACGAGGATACAGTTGAGCACTTCTTCCAACTTGCAGTCGTCCGACTCCCCAGAGGTTATTCCGTTGTGGAAACAAGAAGTGAATGAGAGGCTGGCAGCGCATCGTACGCGGCGCCCTCGGAAACCCGAAGATCAATGCAACCTCCCGCTGGATATCGAGCCGGGGGATTCTCGTTCCGCGCAGGTGGCCGCGCGTGTAGCCGCCCGCTACGCCAAGGTCCCGTCCTATAGCCAAGTTTTAGCTGAAGAGGCCAGAAATGCAGCGAAGCTGGCGCATGCCGCCGCTGAGGATGCGATGGTCGCCGCGCAGGCGGTCCTGGACGGCATGAGAGAGGATGAATTCGAGGAGCCCGTCAGGACTCCGCCGGCTGCACAGCGTCAAAATATCGCGGCCCCGACTTCGCCTATCTATCAGGGATCTACGAGTGCTTCGCGTTTAAGTGATGCGTTTGTCGAAGACATCGTCGAGCCAATTGAGACCATCGCGGGAAACGTCATTGAGTTTCCGCGCGAGATCGTGGCCCCGCGCAAAGCCCGGCCGCGTCTGGCCGAAGGGCCGTTACGCGAAGACTCCGTTGCCGAGGCTCCGCAACTCCGAATCTTCGAGGTCGACTCGGAAACCATTTCGAAGACCCCCGAATCCGAACTCTCCACGCCGGAATGGTCATCCATTCGACTGGATGCCCGTTCTGCGGAACACATCGAAACCGATCCCAGCCTCGTAAATTATCTCGACATTCCCATGAAGGTAGCGGCCATGGGAGATCGCCTGATGGCGGGACTGGTAGACCTCTCCCTCGCAGGTTTGGCGTTTCTGGTCTTCGTGCTCGTGTTCGTCGCCTGCACCGCTCATCCCCCGATGGGAAAGCCGGCCCTCGCAGCCGCCAGCGCAACGCTCGTCTTTTTCTTCCTGCTCTACCAGTTCCTGTTCTTCACTTTCTCTGAGGCGACGCCCGGCATGCGGTATGCGCGCATTGCCCTGTGCACGTTTGAGGACGAGAACCCGACACGCGACCAGATGCGGAACCGAATCGGCGCAATTCTGCTTTCTGCCTGCACGCTAGGTATGGGATTCGCCTGGGCGTTCTTTGACGAGGATAGCCTGGGCTGGCATGATCGCCTGTCCCACACCTACCAGCGGAGTTATCGGTAATTCAATGGGTTTCACGGGGGCGCCGGGCCACAGACCTTGCGCCCCTTTCTGCTGCTCAAAAGGCCCTTAAACCGCAGATTTCCTTCGTTTTCGCGGGAGGCCAGACCGCCCCGGCAAGACCTGCTTTCTGGCCTCATTTCTTTGCCTGATCGCGCTCTCATACACTGTTCCTATGAAGCTCTATGCCATCACAGACGCGTCGCAACTTCCCGGGAGTCCAGAAGATGCCTGCGACGCCCTTGTCGCCCTGGCGTGGATGTGGGCAGCATTTGGGGTGGACTACATCCAGATCCGCGAGAAGACTCTGACCTCTCGGGCACTGGAGAGCTTGGCTGGCAGGATCATGGGGGCGGTACGGACCAGCGACTGGGTCGGGCTTCCGGTAAAGACGAAGGTCCTGGTGAACGGGCGCGCTGATATCGCTCTCGCGGTCGGCGCAGATGGTGTTCATCTCCCATCTTCGGGCACGATGACTCCCCGCGAAGTGGCAACCCTGTTCGATGCTGCCGGCAAAAAGCCTCCGGTCATCAGCGTGTCATGTCATTCCATTCGGGAAATCGAAGCCGCGAGGGATGCCGGAGCCACGATGGCTCTCTTCGGACCGATCCATGACAAGACAATTAAATGGGACACAAGATCAGCCACATCAATAAGATCGATTCCGGGCGTGGGGCTGGAGGGGTTGGGCAAAGCCTGCCGTACGGCTGGATCGATGCCGGTTTTTGCTCTCGGCGGAATTACCCTGGAGGACGCAGCCTCCTGCATCGGAGCGGGAGCATCAGGAATTGCAGCCATCCGGCTTTTTCAGGCCAACCCCTGGAAAACACTGGCTCCCCCAAAACCGGGAGAAGCATTCTAAGCTCGCTCAAGACTGCCTTTCGGACCGGTTTAACGTTTTAGTAATAAACGCTCGGGGTGGGTATCGACCTGATTACTACGGGTGAGGGTGTCTGGAGAGAATTGGGTTGGGGTATCCTAGAAGAACACACCCAATCATGGGCCCCCATACTTACCATTCTTAAGGAGAATTTATGAGCACCCTAGAGACCGTGAAGAAGAAAGCACCCGCCAAGAAGAAAGCCGTCACCCCAAAAGCAAAGGCCGTTGCCGCCCCCGCTTCCACACCGACACGGGAAGAGATTGCCCGTCTTGCAGAGAAGTTCTGGATGGATCGCGGACGTACTGACGGATCCGCCGAACAGGATTGGCTCCGCGCCGAGAGAGAATTGATCGGAATGGCCTCGTAAGAGCCGCCTAAATTCTAATGCTGCTTTTGCAGCGCATTTATCAAAAAAGTGGGACATATCGGGCAGCTGGTCCTTTATCGCTCAGCCCTGTCCCACGATTTCTTTCCCTGTCCGCCGCCCGTCATTTATTCCTCTGGAAACACAAAATCAATGAATGTTTGACGCCACGCCGTGCGCTCCTTACTCTCAGAAACAGAAGGCTCCGGAATCAATTTGCTGCGAACACGGTACTGGAGCGAAGAGGTTGCAACATGCTGATTACAGTGGTGGATCTTGAACGGGAACCACTTGAATTTGACGAACTGATCGTTCCGGGGAAAATCGATTACGGGTCGGAAGTCAAACAAATCAACAACTTCCACGTGATCGGCCAGGCAGATTTGTTGCAGGAACATCGTGGACCACGCGATTTTGTCCTGGATATCCGCCTGAAAGCTCATTATGACGGGCAATTTGAGGTGCCCTGCGCACGTTGTGTCGAGCCCGTCCACTACGACCTCAAAGATGATTTCGATCTTCTGTTCCGTCCGGTCGGGGCAGACGGTGAAGCTTCTGAGCACTCGATTACCACGTCAGAGACCGAAATCGGGTATTATCAGGGAGGTAGTCTTGAGCTCGAAGATGTGCTTCGGGAGCAGGTGCTTTTGTCCCTGCCCACCAAGACGCTTTGCCGTCAAGATTGCAAAGGCCTTTGCCCACGTTGTGGCACCAATCTAAACGCTGAGACCTGCACCTGCGAAGAAACCAGGACAGATCCGCGTTGGTCGGCGCTCTCAGACCTTGGCAGCCGGATAAAAATCTAGAGTACGAAGCACCGCATCAATCCCGGCGCCTTGGTCAGTATCTGCCCAGGCCCTTTTTAGTGAAGGATTGTTGACGGATGAACGAAAGGAATCTGCAATGCCTAATCCAAAGCGGCGCCATTCCAAGGCCCGCACTTCCAAGCGCCGCGCACACGACGCTCTTACACCGATTGGTCTGAGCGAGTGTCCAAATTGCCACGAGCGCAAACTGCCTCACCGCGCCTGCCCGAAATGCGGCACGTACAAGGGACACGAAGTACTCGAAGTCAAGGAAGCGAAGTAACTGCACTCCACCCCGATGCTGACGCACATTGCCCTTGACGCAATGGGTTCGGACAAGGCTCCAGATCCTGAGATCCGGGGCGCTATCCTCGCCTGTCGTCATTTGCCCGTGCGTGTGTCTCTCGTAGGCCGGGAAGCGTTGCTGCGCCCATTGCTTGCCAATCACCTTATGGGCGAGAGGCTGCCAATCGACATCATTCACGCCAGCGAAATCATTGGCATGGATGAAAAGGCAGCCATCGCTGTGCGCAACAAGCGTGACAGTTCCATGCGCGTTGGTCTGAAGCAGGTAAGGGAAAAGCACGCTGCGGGATTTGTAACAGCGGGAAACACAGGCGCCGCAATGGCCTGTGCCAAGATGGTGCTCGGTGCTCTTCCCGGCGTTGACCGGCCAGCTTTGGCCGCGATCATGCCGACTTCCACCGGTTCGCCTTGCATCCTGCTGGACGTTGGCGCGAACGTGGACTGCAAGCCGCATAATCTTGAGCAATTCGCAGTAATGGGTGAGATGTATGCCCGACGAGTAATCAAAATCCGTCAGCCCCGGGTCGGCCTGCTTTCCATTGGCGAGGAAGAAGGCAAAGGGAACGAATTGTCACGCGAGGCTTTCCCCCTGCTGAAACAGCTTCCGATCAACTTCATCGGAAATGTCGAGGGGCGAGACGTCTTCAACGGCAATTGCGACGTGGTGATCTGCGACGGATTTGTGGGAAATGTTGCTCTGAAAGCTTCTGAAGGAATTGGCAGGATGGTCAGCGACCTGCTCCGGGAATCCCTCACCAAGACGGTGACTGCGCAGGCTGGAGCGCTTCTCTCGCGCAAGGCTTTGAAGGAGTTCAAGAAGCGGTTGGATTACCGGGAATACGGCGGCGCACCGCTGCTGGGAGCGCGCGGCGTCTGCATCGTGGGTCACGGGTCATCCAATGATCGCGCAATCTACAACGGCATTCGCGTGGCGGCAGAATTTGCGCGCGCGGGAATCAACGAAGGCCTGGAGCGCGAGTTCGCCAGCAACCATAACGAACGGGCGAGTGAGAATGTCCCTCTACGGCTTTTGTAAGAACGCAATTCTGCGCTTGCATCCTTTCCATTTCTTCTCTTCAATATCACGAGCATGACTTCACAAAATTTGGTGTTTCTTTTTCCCGGACAGGGTTCGCAGACAGTTGGTATGGGCCGCGATCTCTATGAGAATTTTCCCGTTGCCCGCCAGACTTTTGAAGAGGCCGACGAGGCACTTGGTTTCAGTCTCTCGAAGCTCTGCTTTGAAGGTCCCGAAGACCAGCTACGGATGACGGAGAATACTCAGCCCGCCATCTTCACGGCTTCCATCGCGACGCAGCGAGTCTTGGCACTGAACGGAATACGACCGTCATTTGTTGCAGGTCACTCGCTCGGCGAATATTCCGCCAATGTTGCAGCGCATAGCATGAGCTTTGCAGACGCGGTTCGTACAGTTCGTAACCGTGGCCGTTACATGCAGGAAGCAGTTCCCGCAGGACAGGGCACCATGGCTGCGATTCTTGGGATGCCGGAAAACGACGTGGCCAAAGCCTGCGAAGATGCTGCGGCTGAAACCGGCACAGTTGTTTCCGCCGCAAATAGAAATTCGCTTGAGCAGACAGTGATCTCCGGTGCGGTTGCCGGGGTGGAACGAGCCATGGCACTAACGAAAGAACGCGGCGCGAAGAAATCCGTCATGCTGCACGTGAGCGCTCCATTCCATTCCGCACTCATGCAGCCTGCACAAGACCGGCTCGCTGAGGACCTTGCAAAGATCGACTTCGCAGATCCTGATGTACCGATCATGGTGAACGTGGATGCGAAATTTGTTCACAAAGCGGATGAAGTACGCGACGCGCTCGTGCGCCAGGTCACAGGCGCCGTGCTGTGGGTTGAATCTGTCCAGCTACTGATCCAGCAGCATCCTGCCCACTTCATCGAAGTGGGTCCAGGAAAAGTATTGAGTGGATTGATGCGGCAGATTGATCGCAGTCAGAAGAGCCTGCATGTAGAAGATTCAGCAAGCCTGAACAAGACGCTCGCGGCCTTGATGCAGCCTGCGGAAACAAGCGCGGAATAAATCTCGCAGTCTGTTGTTACAAATCGCTGCGAAGTAATTGCGGAAACATAACGGGAACCTTCTGACTCAGCTTCGCGTATCTGAGTCAGGAGGAAGCCATCATGAACCGCAAACTAGCCCATCCCATGAGAACATTAGCAGCGCTGGTTGCGAGCCCGATCTTTCTTTTGTCTACCTACATAGCCTGGCTCGCCGTGCCCGAAGTTGTCCGCGTTGTCGTAACTGATGTTGTCAGAAACTTCGGCGTGCGCTTCGCTTAATTACGCGGCCCTCTTCAGTACTCCAACTCCACTGGCGAAAAACCAAGTTGATGGGTAGCGCTCTCCACCCATAAAAATGTCGGCGTCTTGCGTTTGTTCAACTCGACGCCAACTACGGTTCCTGAGCCAGTACGCTTCGTCATCACAATTTTGTGGCTGGTGATCTGGCCCCAGTCACTGGACGGACCCCAGTCCACCTGGAAATTGCCGTACTTGTAATTGGCATAGCGTTCCGGATGCTTCTGCCAATCTTCATCGTTGTTCCAAATGCCGTAGGCCTTAGCCATGTCTTTCGCTTCAATGGCGGTGAAAAATCGGTTGACGCGATGCTCCGCCGGCCAATTCCAGAACCAGAAAGTCAGGAAGGCGAGCACAACCACTGTAACCGCGGCGCCGATCAGAAAATTTCGGCGTTTTATGTCGCGGGCCGGGTCGTACTTCGGTGCATCAAGCAGTGTCATCATCGGCCTCCATCGCAAACAATTTCTATCGTGACCATCCTACTGCACGTCCGCGCTACTTCACACTGTAGGAGTTCTGTTCCTTTTCATGATGGCGTTCGATCGCGAGCGCAATCAGACGTGTGATCAATTCCGTATAAGGGATGCCCGAAGCGGCCCATAGCTTGGGATACATGCTAATGGAAGTGAAGCCGGGCATCGTGTTGATCTCGTTCACATAGATGCGTTGCGTCTTGCCGGGATCCATCAGAAAATCGACACGCGCCAAACCAGAACAATCGCAAGCCTGGAAGGCCGCGATGGCCATCTGCTGGATCTGCTTCGACTGCTGCCGTGTCAGGCGGGCGGGAATGATCGGAACCGAACCTTCACTGACGTACTTCGCCTCGTAATCGTAGAACTCCTTGTCGGGAACTATCTCGCCAACGACCGAGGCGATCGGCTTGTCATTCCCAAGGACCGCAACCTCAAGTTCCCTTGCTTTGCGATTGGCCCCGCCAACACCCTGCTCTACGACAATCTTGCGATCGAAATTCGCGGACAGGTCGAGTGCCGGGCCCAACTCTGCACGATTGTGTGCCTTGCTGATGCCCACGGACGATCCCAGATTTGCAGGCTTTACGAAGAGCGGATACTTCAAAGCTGCCTCGATTTTCGCGATAACTTTGCGTCGGCTTGTCTGCAAATCCGAACGCAACAGCGAGACATGCTTCACCATCGGCAGGCCGGAGAAGGCGAAGAGCTTTTTCATTACATCCTTGTCCATGCCAGTTGCGGAACCCAGCACGCCGGAGCCGACGTAGGCAATGCCTGCCAGTTCGAACAATCCCTGGATGGTGCCGTCTTCGCCGAAGGTCCCATGCAATACGGGGAAGATGACGTCGAGATGCAACGCATCTTTCGGCAGCGATTGAGAGGCAGTCTCCAAAGGCACCAGGGTGTTCGTAGAAGGCGACGGCGGGACGATTACCGCCTCACCACGAGCGAGCAACGCAGCCGGGGCGGTCGTGGACGGGTCGCCCGCCCGCAGCGTTGTGGTGGGTGTGGCCACATCGCCTTCCAGCAGCCGCTGTGCATGCGTGGAGGTGAGCCACTGGCCCTCTTTTGTGATTCCGATGGGAACAACATCGAATTTCTTTGGATCGATTGCATTTAGAACTGAGGCTGCGGATAAAAGTGAAACTTCATGTTCGCCGCTGCGCCCGCCAAATAGAACACCTACGCGTAGTTTTTTCATGATCGTGATTCATTGTAAGAGCAGGCGCTGAGGATCGCGGCGATCCCAGCGTGCAATCTGCGCAGAGGGAATCAACGCAGAACATGGTCACGGCGAGAAGCGTTGCGTTACAGGATTTTCTTGCCGAAAGCCGAGGATGCCAACTCGACCGCGAGGTCGGCTGTCCGATTGTGCTCGTCGATTACCGGATTTACTTCGACGATCTCGAAGCTGACAATGCCGCCGCTGTCAGCAAGAATTTCCATCGCCAGGTGTGCCTCGCGATATGTGGAACCGCCGCGAACGGGCGTGCCGACTCCGGGGGCGTCTTCCGGATCAATCCAATCCATGTCGAGCGAAACGTGAAAGCCAGCCGTGCCATTACTCGCCGTGCGGGCAGCCTCTTCCATTACCGTACGCATACCGCGCTCATCAATGTCGCGCATCGTGTAAACCGCGCTGATGCCTGCGCGAAGGATGTTGGCCTTTTCCGCCGCGTCTATGTCGCGGACTCCTACGAGCACGGCATTTTCCGGAGATACCTTTGGGGAGAATCCGAAAATGTTTTTGAGGGGATCGGGACCTAATCCCATTAATGCGGCGAGGGGCATGCCGTGCACATTGCCGCTGGGGGAGGTGTCCGGCGTATTGATGTCGGAGTGGGCATCGATCCAGATGAGGCCAACTTTCTGCCCCTTGCGCCGGAAGAATTCCGCCACTCCGGAGACAGTACCGACAGCGACGGAATGATCGCCACCCAAGGCAATGGGAGTCATGCCTTCTTCAAGGGTCGCGAGCACGCGTTCGGCGGCCTTGGTGCAGGTTTCGGTGATCTCCTTCAGATAGCGCGCATTTTCCGCGCCCGCCTGCCGGGTCTCTGCGATGGCGACGCTGATATTCCCGCCATCTTCCACCACGTGTCCCAACTGTTCAAGGTGCGCCTCAAGACCGGCTACACGCATTGCCGAGGGTCCCATGTCCACGCCGCGGCGGGACTGACCTAGATCGAGAGGAATGCCCAGGATGCGGATCTTCCTGAGTTCCCCGCGCATATTCTTCGGAACATCTGTTTCGCCTGAGATGATTGCCGGATCGACTGACATAGAACAGCCCGTCCTTCAGGGGCTAAAAAGGCTAATACGGCAGCAGGCCGTACTGACCGTAGTACACCGGGCCTAGGGATAGATCCGGTTCAAAGTGCGAGCAAACGGAATCGTCTCGCGAACATGTTCCAGGCCGCAGATCCAGGCAACCGCCCGCTCGATACCCATGCCGAAGCCAGAGTGTGGAACGGAACCATAGCGGCGAAGGTCAAGATACCACTGGAAGGCCTCAAGTGGCAGCTTGTGCTCCTCGATGCGCTGCTTCAGCAGGTCGTAGGAGCTGATGCGTTGGGAGCCGCCGATGACTTCGCCATATCCTTCCGGCGCCAGGACGTCCACGCAGAGAGCGTATTTCGGATTGATCGGATCCGGCTCCATATAAAACGCCTTTACCGCGGCCGGATAGCGGTGGACCATCACCGGCCTGTCGAATTGAGACGAAATATAGGTCTCGTCCGGCGATCCGAAATCGTTGCCGTATTCGAACTTCTGTTCGATCAGACCCTTCGCATGAGCGTCATCGAGCATCTTCACGGCTTCGTCGTAGCTGATTTTGGGGAAGGGCGCCTTGATGGCTTCCAGCTTGGAAATGTCACGGCCGATCACTTTCAGCTCGGAAGCGCGGCGCGTCAAAACTCGCTCGACGATAAAGCTGATGAAATTCTCGGCCAATTCCATCAGGCCGTCGAGGCCGCAGAATGCGAGCTCCGGCTCGACCATCCAGAACTCGGTCAGGTGACGGCGCGTCTTGGATTTTTCCGCCCTGAAGGTTGGACCGAAGGAATAAACCTTGCCTAATGCGAGCGCTGTGCTTTCGATGTAAAGCTGTCCACTTTGCGTAAGAAAGGCTTCGTCGCCGAAATAATCGACCGGGAAGAGCGTGCTGGTGCCTTCACAGGCTGCCGGGGTCAGGATCGGCGGATCGGTGAGAATGAATCCGTTGTCGTCGAGGTAGTCGCGCGCCGCCTTGATGATTTCAGCGCGAATGCGCAAAATTGCCGACTGACGTGGCGTGCGGATCCACAGGTGCCGATGCTCCATGAGGAAATCGACGCCGTGCTCTTTCAGCGAGATAGGGAACGGATCTTCTTCCGAAACACGCTGCAAGACTTCGATGTTCTCGATATCCAGCTCAAAACCGCCGGGCGCCCGGGCGTCGGCGCGCACCTTTCCGGTGACGATTACGCTGGATTCCTGCGTAAGGTGCCGGATCGTCTCGAAGACTTCGGCGGATACCGCTGCTTTGGGCACGATGCCCTGGATTGTGCCGGTGCCGTCGCGAAAGATTGGGAACAGCAGCTTGCCGCTCGCGCGCAGGTTGTAGAGCCAGGCATGCAGAGTGACGCTTGCACCTTCGTGCTTGCCGAGGTTGGCGATTGTGGTCAGGGGCGAAGCAGGAACTGCGGCCGTCACACTTACTTCAGGTACTCCGGGGGTCTCTTCTGACATGGCTTCCTTACAAACGGTGGCAGGGGTTCCAGCCCCCACAATCCACCCCTCATTCTAGAGCATGTTTGCAGGCAGGCGCTTTTGCGGCGCCTCCCGCTTCCGTAGCCCCATGCGGCATTTGGCACGGGTCGGAGAACGCAGCACCGTGTCGTCAATCATTGACGACCGGGGTTTTGGCTTATTCAGAGGTGGTGGGATCGATGATTGCCCGAACCTGAGAGATCCGATTTGCGGGGAAACCGCCCATCTCAGCATGTTTGCGTACCGTTGCCTCGTCGGGCGCTATGTACACGCAGTAAATCTTGTCGTCGGTTACGCAGCTGTGAACCCAATTAATCTCGGGGCCCAACTGCCGCAGAACGCTGCATGACTTCTGCGAAATGGCGTGCAACTCCTCCCCCGACAGATTTCCTACGCCTGCAATTTCCCTCTCGATCACGAACTTGGGCACTTTCCGCTCCTCCGGGTTCGAATGTTTGAGTTGTGAGTGCTCTAACTCTACGGATTGCCCGTTAACTCAGCTAGTGCGTGGCGCCTTTCGACGGTCTGCCTGGAACCCTTCATCTAGAACACCCAGCAACTTGAACGTCTCAACCGCCCGCGCGAAGATGGATTCGTGGGGATCTTCGAGACTGTAGTGAATCTCTAATACC
Organism: uncultured Acidobacteriaceae bacterium; assembly: GCA_963797255.1. Lineage (GTDB taxonomy): Bacteria > Acidobacteriota > Terriglobia > Terriglobales > Acidobacteriaceae > JANXZS01. Next base: position 350,264 of record CAWCOV010000019.1, on the reverse strand, counting down.
TCTGCTTCGAGTTTTGGTGCCAGCTGCAATTGTTGAACTGTCGCCGGCCAATCGATATTACCGTCGCCGGGCCACAGGTGCGAATCCTTGTCAGCTTTGTTGTCATGCACATGGGTGGAGACAACGCGATCTTTCAACACCTCCATCACGGCAGGAATGCCCTGCCCGAGGTGAGCATGACCCAGATCCAGACAAACACCAATATCGCGGAAGTGACCGGTGTTGAGAATTTCAAGAATCCGCTCTGGTTCCGTCACTTCGTTCTGCATGTTCTCGATCAGAAGATTCACGCCCATGGGCCGGGCGAAGGCTTGCAGGTGCTCAAGAGCGGTTAGAGCGTGCTCCAGCGTCCGGGCACTCCACAGGTCCTCGCGATCACCCAGATGAACGACAAGATACTTGAATGGAAGCTGTTCGGCCGTCTCCAGCGCTCGCTTGATCTCATCCATGGAGTCGATGCGCCGAGACTTTTCCGGATGAACCACGTTTACCGACGGAGTTCCTCCGCGTCCCATTTCCGCGTCGGGAAAGAGCGGAGCGTGCAAAGAAAATGCCTTCACGGGATTGGACTGGAACCACTCGGCAATCTCTCGGACATGGCCGCGATCGGAGTAGTCAAAGTGTTGGCGGGCAGCAAATAACTCAATGCCCTGGACGCCGCCGCGGGCCAGCAGATCGAGCAGGCCAGGGTGCAGCCGGTGGCGAAGGAGTACATGTGTGGAAATCACTCTTAACATGCTTGAGAATCCCTGATCCGTCCCCGGGGCGCGGAAAGTTCACCCCCGGCTATCTTCTCACCTGCCAACAGAGTAAAGCCGCCATCTCCCAGAAGATAATGCCTAAGGAGTAACTTTTTTGTTTCTTTTTGAGGAGGACTGGAGCTTGCGGCATGGGTTGGTGGATTCAATATCCCGCCGCCTTTCCGTATGTATGGCGGTGGTCCTGTCCGCCTTCCAACTCGCCCGTTTTTGTATTTACAAGAATGCACTCGCCATCGCTCCAGAGCCCATCTTTCGTGTCCACCGAATAGCCCATGCCAATCAACGCCTGCTGAAGTTCAGGGCTGAATCCGGGCTCAAGATAGACCGTATCCGGTAGGTATTGGTGATGAAACCGCGGAGCGTCCACAGCCTGCTGAATGTTCAACACTCCATCAATTGTGCTCAGCAGGATGTTGGCGACTGTTGTGATGATGCGCGAACCGCCGGGCGATCCAAGCACCATGCGAAGCGCGCCATCCTTCAACACGATGGTCGGGGTCATGCTGGAAAGCGGTCTCTTTCCGGGAGCAATTGCATTGGCCGGCCCTTGGATGAGCCCGTACGAGTTGGGCACACCCTCTTTCGAGGCAAAATCATCCATCTCATTGTTCAGCAGAAATCCCAACCCTTCGACGGTGACATAGGAGCCAAATCCACCATTCAGCGTCGTAGTCACGGCGACGGCGTTGCCGTCAGGATCGACTACGGAGTAATGAGTAGTGTCTCCAGGCTCTTTGCGAACATCCTGTTCGGTGGGTGGCGGCGGCAAGAATCCCTCCGGCCTTTTCAGCTCGCTCGACGGTGTCGCCTTGCCGGGGAGAATACCGGCACGCCACTCTTCGGCGTATTTCTTTGACGTGATCTGCTCCACGGGAATTTTGACGTAATCTGGGTCACCCAGGTAATCCCCACGATCCATGTAGGCGCGACGATAAGCTTCCAGAACCAGGTGCATTTCCTCCGGCGCACGGTCGCCGAGAGACGCGAGTTTGAATCCTTCCAGGATGTTCAGAGATTCAAGCAGCACGATGCCTCCGGAAGACGGCGGCGGCGCGCTCAGGATGGTGAAACCGCGATAGGTGCCGGTTATCGGTTCGCGCTCTTTTACGCGGTAGGAGGCCATGTCTTTCGCGGTGACAAGACCTCCATTTTTCTGCACGGCTGCGGCAATCTGCGCGGCCATCGCCCCATGGTAGAAGTCGTCTGGATCGGCAGCGATCTTACGCAAAGTCTCCGCCAATTCCGGCTGACGAAACACCTCTCCGGCCTTATAGAAGTTGCCGTCGCGTTGAAAGATGCGCTTCGACTCGGGAAAGCGGGAGAGGTCCTCATCGTGCAGTTCTTCGGCTTCCGGGGCGGTCAGCGCGAAGCCGTCCGCAGCAAGTTTGATTGCTGGGGCCATCACACGCTTGAGGTCGAGCTTGCCGTAGGTCTTCTCCGCGTAGACCATTCCCGCAACGGATCCCGGAACGCCAATCGCTTTGTAGCCGATGGTGCTGGCGTCGGGCAGCACATTGCCCTGCGCATCAAGATACATATTGGCCGTGGCGGCCAATGGAGCTTTCTCCCGATAGTCGATGAATACGGTTTTCCCGGCGTGTTTGTTGGTCTGGCCGATTGCGCTGTTGAAGTGAATGAGCATGAACCCGCCGCCGCCAATATTGCCCGCCACAGGATGCACTACTGCCAACGCAAAGCCGGTGGCGACCGCTGCATCGACCGCATTGCCGCCCATGCGCATGATCTCGACACCGGCATCGGCGGCAAGATGGTGCACGCTCACGACCATGGCGTGTCGGGCACGCGTGGGTTGCTCATTCATATAGGCCTTTTTCGTGGTGGGAGGCTGCGCCGCGGTGACGGCCAATGCGGAAAAACTGATTAGCAGGCAAAGAGTCAGTGGGCGGGTCTTCTGCAGGAAGGCTCGTCGCGTCATAGGCGAGTTTAACCTGACCCGACGATTTGGCTAGCGGAGATTGAGGATCCGTGTGGCGGACGAGATCCTCTTTCGATTTGCTTGAGAAATATTTAGCGAACGAGCATCGGGCGAATATCGACGACTCGCATTCCGGCCTCGCGAGCTGACGTCAAGCCGGCGTCTCCATCCTCAAAAGCGACACAATCAGCTGGATCAACCTTGATTCGCTCCGCAGCGGCGAGAAACACGTCCGGCGAAGGCTTCGGACGCCCCGCTTCATGGGAACTCACCACAGCGTCAAACCAATCGAGCACGCCAATCGCCTCTAAAGAAGCTTCGGCGGAGGCACGCGTACTGCCAGTTGCAACAGCCATCGGGAGGATTCCGCGAAAACTGCGGGCGATCTCCACGACAACCGCGACTGGCTGGAACAGATCGAGCGGCTGGCTATGAAAGCAGGCGTCCCGCTCTTCTGCAATCGCCGCAACATCGACTACCAGGCCTTTTTCATCCGCGAGCCGCTGGATGATTTGAATCACAGGCAGCCCGGCCCATCCGTAGAAGCGCTCCTCGGTGAGATGGAGGTTGTGCCGAAGTAGCACCGTTTCCCAAACTTTGTAGTGCAAGGGCATGGAGTCGACGAGAGTCCCATCGCAGTCGAAGATCAAGCCTTTGATGCCCTGTGGCAAAGTCCAATTCAACCCGCTCACGTTCAGTCCTTTCGTGGTGTAGCTGTCTTTACCGTAAATGACGAGCGCCCGCCGACGCGAATGTTTGTCCCGTAGTCAACGTACTGGCAATCACAGACGCGGCACGTTCGCGGAGCCAGAATCGTGTGCCAAGGCGGATCCAACCGACCTGCCGGCATTCCCAGGAGATTAACTTGCGCTCTCTGCTCAAACTGACCTTGATACTCTCGCTCTGCCTTGTTCCGTGGGCTTTTGCTGCCGACAATTCGGTTCCGGTGCTGCACAGTGTTCCGGGACCGCTGGAATGGAAGAATGTGCCGCTGGAGTGGACAGCAGATGGAGCCGGAGCCTTGTCTATCACGGCCGGCAAGCAGACTGACTGGTTTATTTCTCCGTTGGACGGCGGCAAGACAGAAAACACTCCGAAGCTACTCTTCAAGCCGGCAGATGATTTCGTCTTGAGCGCCAAGGTCACCGTCGATTTTCTATCTCAGTGGGACGCGGGTGTGCTTGTTCTTTATGCCAGCGATACGGTCTGGGCGAAACTTTGTTTCGAGTTGTCGATCGAAAAACAGCCAACGATCGTGTCGGTTGTGACTCGCGGCCTTTCCGACGACAATAACTCCATTGCAATCAACGGCAATGCCGTCTACCTGAAGGTCGCAAAGATCGGGCAGGGGATCTTTTTCTATGCGTCCACGGACGGCAAAAAGTGGACGATTATTCGCTCCTTCAGCCTGCTTCCCGCGCAGCAGATTCGTGCGGGATTCTCATCGCAATCCCCACATGGAGAGAAGTGCAAGACGGTCTTCTCAGAGATCGAATATCGGGCGGTGCGGGTAAATCCATGGACGGGGGAATGACTCAGCGGAGGCGGATCGAATAGCCTCGCTAATGGCTACATCTCTACAATGGGCTGAGAAGACATGTCCACGCAGGTACGCTCTCACGCAAAGATCAACCTGGGCCTCGCTATCGGCCCGACGCGGCCCGACGGATACCACGGGCTGGTGACGATCTACCAGACGCTGGCGGTACACGACCTGCTTACGGTGGAGGTGCGGCCCGCAGATGTTACAAACATTGAACTTACGACCAATGATCCTCGGGTGCCCATGGACCAGCGCAACACCGCCTGGCGGATGGTTGAATCCGCTTTGGCAGCAATGAAAGTTTCCGCACACGTTCACGTCCATATCGAGAAAAACCTGCCTGTGCAAGGAGGCCTGGGGGCTGGATCGGCGAATGCCGTGGCAGCCTTGATAGGTCTTGAGCGGGAGCTTGGCCGGGAACTTGAGGGCTTAGAACGACTGTCCCTTGCGGCGACGATTGGCTCCGACGTACCTCTTTTCCTGATCGGCGGAACGGTTTTGGGCCTGAGTCACGGAGAAGAGGTGCATCCTTTGCCGGATTTGCCGCCAACCTGGTGTGTCGTCGCGACGCCAGCGGTGGGCGTGTCTACTCCACAGGCTTTTCGGGATTGGGATGCGTTGCACGGTGAGGTCAGGACGGAGGGCGCCGCTTCTGCATTGACCGCCTCCGACAACTCCGATACTCTAGAAAGGTTGAGTCGCATGCTCGCATCCGGGTTAGTCCCGGTGAGCTCGCCCTCCTCCGGTGTCTCCTCTTTGAGAGGAGGCCAGCCCGAGAACCCGCTTCTCGCGCTTGTCCGAACCGGGATTGAAAACGACTTCGAAGAAGTTGTCTTTTCACAGCATCCCTTTCTCGGCAATATCAAGCGCACACTTGCGGTTTCAGGCGATTCGGATTCCCAAATGGATGCCGTTTATGCGGCACTTTCTGGTTCCGGCTCGGCTCTCTTTGGGCTGTACCACGACGAGCGGGCAGCAAAAGCGGCTCTCGACAGGTTGAAATCGCAAGGTGTTGAGGGGTTCTTGACCCGCACAATTCCACGCGAGGACTACTGGCGCGAGATGGTTTCAGTGGCTTAGGATTCAGGAGCCGGGGCAGAGCGCCCGTGGCATGTACTGGGCGATCGTCTAACGGTAGGACAGTGCCCTTTGGAGGCACTTGTCTAGGTTCGAATCCTAGTCGCCCAGCCAGTTTTTGAGTTTCGGCAGTTTGTAGCATGAGTACGACACAATTCGCGGTTGGGAAGAAGGGTTTCCCCGCCAATCCAAATCTCGAACATCCAACGCAAACCAGCTTGGGGGGTTCTTGTGACGATAGATGCAGTGGGAGTAGCGACGGCGATTGGCGCGGAAGAGGCGGTTACATCTTCTCATTCGCAGGATGGCACGGTTCAGCGGGGCGGGGTAAAGGCCGCCGCCGAGAGAAAACGAACCGGGCGGCTTGGGGACGACAAGCGATTCAAGCTTTTCAGCGGCTCTGCGAACAGGGCGCTGGCTGAGCAGATTGCCAAGCATGTCGGGGTTACGCTGGGCGAAACCAAAACGCAGCGATTCGCCGATGGCGAGGTCTACTTCCAGCTGCTGGAAAATGTTCGCGGTGTGGACGTATTTGTCGTTCAGCCGACGTGCTACCCGGTTGATCAACACCTGGTAGAGCTGCTGATCATGATCGATGCGCTCAAGCGGGCGTCAGCGGCCCGGATCACGGTGGTGGTTCCGTACTACGGATACGCGAGGCAGGATCGGAAGGATCGTCCACGTGTAGCCATTTCGTCAAAGCTGGTGGCCGATTTGCTGACCACTGCCGGGGCGGATAGGGCTTTGTTTGTGGATTTGCACGCGGCACAGATTCAGGGCTTTTTCAACATTCCGGTGGATCACCTGTTCGCAAGCCCGGTACTGGTGAGTTACTTCAAGGAGTTGAATCTGCCGAATCTTACCGTGGTGTCGCCCGATGCGGGCGGTGTGGAGCGCGCACGGTTTTTCGCGCAGAAGATGGGCGCTCCGCTGGCTATTGTGGATAAGCGGCGGACGGACATCAATGTAACGGAAGTGATGCATGTGATCGGCGATGTGAAGGGGCGGACATGCCTGATCATCGACGACATTGTGGATACGGCAGGCACGCTGGTGAAGACGGCCGACGCGCTGCTGGGGCAGGGAGCTGCCAAAGTTTACGCCTGTGCGTCGCACCCGGTGTTATCGGGTCCGGCCACCGAGCGCATCATCAATTCGCGATTGGAAGAATTGGTGGTGACGAATTCCATCCCTCTGCGGGAAGAGACGCAGAAGGTCGCAAAGATCAAGGTGCTGTCGATTGCGGGCCTGTTAGGAGCCGCGATTGAGAGCATCCACATGGAGACCAGCGTCAGCACGCTCTTCAGCTGAAGCTGATTTCTTAAAAACCCTGGCCGCACAGATTCAGCGGCCCGAAAAGGGAGCGGCTTTGATGACCGTGCCCGAAGGATAAGGACAAATGACAACAGCACCCGAAGTAGTTACAGCCACAGCGCGCGAAGGTAAGTTCAACAAGAATGCGGCTCGCCGCGTGCGCGTGCAGGGCAAGATTCCTGGCGTGATTTACGGCGCAAAAGAGCCGGCGCAGGCATTGGAACTCGATCCCAAGCAGATGCAGCGCATTCTCTGGTCCGAGTCTGGCCACAACACCATTTTTGAAGTCGAGATTGCCGGCGCACGCACCAAGGCCATGATTGTCGACTGGCAGTATGAGCCCATCAAGGACAAGCTGATTCACGTCGACCTGAAGCGCATTGCGATGGATCAGGCGATGAAGGTGGAAGTGCCGATCCAATTGGTTGGCGTGCCTGTAGGCGTGAAGGAACAGGGCGGCATTCTGGATCAGGTTCTGCGCGAACTGGAAATCGAGTGCTTGCCGGGCGACATTCCTGCACACATTGACGTGGATGTTTCCAAGTTGAAGATGCACGAAGGTGTTCGAGTCGGCGATCTCGAGAAGAATCCCAAGCTCAAGGTGCTGACGGACGAGGATGCAACCATTGCTCACGTCACCGCCATTCGCGAAGAGGTTGAACCTGCTGCGGATGCTGTTGCCGCTGCCACACCTGCGGAGCCCGAAGTTGTAAAGAAGGGCAAGCAGGATGCGGAAGAGGGCGAAGCACCAGCCAAGGGCGCGAAGAAGTAACCCTTGGACGACGCTTTGGAAGGGCCGGAGCGGCTGGTTCGCTCCGGCACAGGACAAGACGGGGACAGGATCCGCGAACGCCGCGGGCCATTTCTCGTTATCGGTTTGGGAAATCCGGGAGTGGAGTACTTGTTCACCCCGCACAATGCAGGCTTTCTGGCGATTGACCGGATTGCGGAACGGTGCGGAGCAACAGTGAACAATCGCCGCTGCCGGGCATTGACGGCGACCACGAAAATCGCCAGCCGGGATGTGATCCTGGCCAAGCCGGAAACATATATGAACTTGAGCGGTATTGCCGTCCAGGCACTATTGCACGAGTTCGATGCCGATCCGCAGCGGGACATGATTGTGCTGTACGACGATCTGGATCTTCCGCTGGGACGGTTGCAGATGAAGGAACGGGGTAGCGCTGCCGGGCATAACGGCGCGCGATCCGTGGCGGGAGCGCTCAGGACCGATGAGTGGCTTCGCCTGAGAATTGGGGTCGGTTCGGAGATGTCGGGGTTGGAAGGTGCGCGGCGCGGCGGCAAGGAGTATCTGCTGACACAGATGCGCAAGCCCGAATTAGCCGAGCTAGACCTGGTGTTGGATCGCGTGGCGCTGGCCGTAGAGACGGTATTGACGGCGGGAGTGAACGCGGCGATGAACGAATTCAATCGTCGAGAGCGAAACGGCCCGACGGAATGATGCGGGAAACGCCGGAACGGGAATAGCCCGGGATGGCATAGCAGGTCTGAAGAAGGCCGCGGAAAGAGAAGCAGAATGGATCGTGTTTACGAAGTAATGTTCATCGTTCGTCCCGACATACTGGACGAGGATCTGGACAAGCTGGTTGCCGCTTTTGAAGCGACCGTAACCAATGGCGGTGGCGCAATCAAGTCAACCGAAAAGCTCGGCCGCCGCAAGCTGGCTTACACGGTGCGCAAGTTCAACGACGGTAATTATGTGTTGCTCACGGTACAAGCCGATGGCAAGCTGATTGCCGAGCTGGAACGCCGCCTCCGCGTAACGGAGCCGGTGATCAAGTTCATCACCGTTCGCATGGACGAAGAAGATAAGCGTCTCGCCAAGGTTCGCGCGATCCGCGCCAGCCGCAAGAAGATGAGCGCTCAGCCGGCAGCCCAGGCGCCCGCACCCGTTGCAGCCCCGGTGGAAGCACCTGCTGCGGTCGCGGAGCCTATCGCGCCCGCGTCGGAAGTCGCGGCCCCTGCAGCTCCAGCGACGACACCTGCAACTGCCTAGCTGGCGGTTAAGAGATTTAGACGCTCGGGCGGTTTCCGGGCGGTGAATTGAAGCTCTTCTCCCAAAAGGAGAAGACAAGATCGCGGCAGCAGGCTTCGGCCTTGCCGCAAGGAAAGAAGAAGAGCCAATGGCAGATGAAAATACTCCCGTAAGCGCGCCCCACAGTTCGGGGCCATCCTCCTCCGGACCCTCGTCGGGTCCCGGCCAACGCAGTGGCGGCCGTCCTAGCGGTGGCCCTGGTGGCGGCCGCAAGTTTTTCCGTCGTAAGAAGGTGTGCAAGTTCTGCACCGAAAAGATCGATGCGATTCCATATCGCGACGTCCGCCTGTTGCAGGGCTTTGTCGCTGAGCGCGGCAAGATTGTGCCCCGTCGTCTGACTGGCGTTTGCACCACGCACCAGCGCCGCCTTACGCGTGCAATCAAACAGGCCCGGAACATTGCCCTGTTGCCGTTCGCTGCACGCTTCTAGTGCACTGGGACCGGCTGGCTGAGCGAAGTGCTTAACCTGGCGGCGAGTTGCCCCCGTGAATCGGCTTAATGGCTGCGGAACCGCATTACCAAATTTCTGGAGATCGCAATGGAAGTCATTCTGAAGGAAGACGTACAAAATCTCGGCCAGCGCGGCGACGTCGTGAAAGTCGCCGAAGGCTACGGCAGGAATTTCCTGCTGCCGAAAAAGCTGGCCATGGAAGCCAATGCGGCTAACAAGGCTGTCATCGTGCAAATGAAGGCTTCGGCCGTGCGCAAGTCCGCAAAAGAGAAGACGGAAGCGGAAGCTCTCGTTGCCCAGCTGGACGCGGTTTCGCTCAGCTTTACGCGCAAAGTTGGCGAGAACGAACATCTTTTCGGCTCAGTTACCTCGGCGGACATCGCTCAGGCACTGGACAGCAAGGGTTTTAACATTGACCGTCGGAAGATCCACCTCGACGAGCCGCTCAAGGCGCTGGGGGAATTCCACGTGCCGGTCAAGCTGCATCGCGAAGTCACCGCGCACCTGAAAGTGAATGTCGTTCGCGAAGACGCTGCCGAGTAACGACGCTGTTTGGCGACAATCTACAAAGACGGACCGCTGCATGCACATGTGTGCCAGTGTTCCGTCTTTTTTATTTTGGCTTATCTGCCTTCGCGAAGGCGCGAGGCAAGGCGATCCGGAAGTCCAGCTCGCAAAATGCGTTGCTGGGCCATCTGGACGTCGTAAGGAACGCGGTGGAAAGTGACCGTCTTTAGGTCGCTATCGTAGATCGCGAAGGCCGCACGCCAGTCGTAATCCCGGGGCTGTCCCACGGCTCCCGGATTCAGTAGATAACGAAGGCCTTGCCGGAGAGGAAGCTCATACTCTTCCGGTTCGCTGCCGCCGTGGTACCGCGGTTCCAGCTTGAACCATTCCTCCGCGTTGGCTGCGAAGCCGCCCTGCACATGCGTATGTCCAAAGAAGGTGATGCGGGTTTGCGCTTCCTGCAGGGGCAGCCACGCATCCCGAAGCGTCATCACGTATTGATCTTCGTCCAGCACGGAGCCATGAACGCAGCTGACTTCGGGCCCGTCACACATCACTGGTCCTTCGGACAGGAGGCTCAGCCATTCAACGTGTTCCGGAGTGAGGGTTGTTCGCGTCCAGCGGGCCGCCTGTGCAGCGATTGGATTGAAGTCGAGAAGGGAGTCGAGGCCGCAGCAGACGCGGTCGTGATTTCCGCGCACACATACTTCTCCCAATGATTTCACACGATCAATGACCTCGTTAGGGTTCGCGCCGTAGCCAACCGTGTCGCCGAGGTTCCACACCGTATCGTGTTGGGGAGCCGCCGTCAGAACTGCGTCCAGAGCGTCGAGATTGGCGTGAATATCGGAGAGAATAAGAGCGCGCATACTAAAACGGGGGTGAGGAAGAGCCCTCACTCAATCTATAGTCATTCCGCGGGAATGCCAAATCGGAGAGGTTCGTTTCCCGAGCGCATCAGAGCTCGCTTGCCTCGCGCACAAAGTGCCCCGGAGTGGGCTCGATCAACTTGCCTGACGGGGCCTCAAGAAGGCTGGGAACGGTGGCTAGTGGCTGTTGGCGGTCGGTATGTAGGGTGGGTACAGCGCCGAGGAGGCTTCTTGTATACGGGTGTGCCGTTTCGTGGAAGATTTGCTCCCGCGATCCCGCTTCGAGCAGATAGCCGCGACGCATGACCAGCACGCGATCCGCGATATCCTGCACCACCGCAAGATCGTGTGAAATGAACACCATGGCGAGTCCATAGCGCTTGCGCAGGTCGCGCAGGAGATCCAGAATCTGCGCCTGTACGGTTACATCCAAAGCCGTCGTCGGCTCGTCCGCAATGAGCAACCGGGGCCGGCTGATGATCGCCATGGCTATCAGGATGCGCTGGCGCTGGCCACCGGAGAATTGGTGGGGATAATCGCGGTATCGGGCTTCCGGCTCAGCAAGGGCCACCGCATTCATGGATTCCAGAACCTGGCGCCGTATTTCCCGCTCGCCGAGTTCGGGATGATGCGTGCGTAGAGCCTCGGCAATCTGTTCCCCAATCCTCATCACAGGATTCAGGGCTGTCATGGGCTCTTGAAAGATCATGGCAATCTTCTGGCCGCGAAAACGTCGGATCGCATTGGGAGGAAGGCCGAGCAATTCCTCACCGGCGAATCTTATGGAGCCCTCGACCCGTGCGGCGTTGCCCAGCAATCCGAGGATCGCGAGTGCCGTCACGGATTTACCGGAGCCCGACTCGCCGACGACTCCAATTACCTCTCCTTCGCCGATCGAAAAGCTGAGGTCATGGACGACGGGGATCTCACCGCTGTCGTTTCGAAACCATATCGAAAGATCACGCACTTCAAGCAGGGCAGCCACGATATTGATCGTAGCTTACCGTGCCATACCGCGTGACGCATATCACGTGGAGATGTGCTGGCTCGCACAGTATCTCTGGTCGCAGCGGTGCAATCTTTACGGCGCTGGGTTTCGCAGAACCCAGCAGATCGCTATGCGCAAAATAAACGGGCAGAAAATGTCCACTTTGACGCAAGCGAGGGGGATGCATACGACAACCATGGGTGGTACCGACCGGGGTCGATTGGAGTTGAACGAAGAGGAATGCAAGGGCTGCGGATTGTGTGTGGAGGCATGTCCGACAAAGGTGTTGAGCATGGCGCCTCGGCTGAATCACTGCAGCTATCATCCCGTGACCTATTGCGGCCACGGCTGCACGGGCTGCGGCATTTGTTTCCTGGTATGTCCTGAGCCCGGCGCGATCAAAGTATTTTGCGCCGTCCGCGTTCAGCTAGAGGAGGGCCAATGCGCAAGCAATTAATGAAGGGCAACGAAGCCATCCTGAAAAGCGCAGTACTCGCGGGCTGCCGCGCGTTTTACGGATACCCCATTACTCCAGCAAGCGAGATTACCGAAGCCGCCGCTGAATATCTGCCAAAGGTGGGCGGGACATTTCTCCAGGCCGAGAGCGAGACGGCATCCATCAACATGCTCTATGGAGCATCTTCAGCCGGAGTGCGCTGCATGACCTCTTCGAGCGGCCCGGGGATCAGCCTGATGCAGGAAGGCATCAGCTACATGGCGGGTTCGGAGCTGCCTTGTGTTATCGCAGACATTACGCGTGGTGGACCGGGCCTGGGCAACATCGCGCCGGAGCAGAGCGATTATCACCAGGTGGTGAAGGGCGGAGGGCACGGATGCTACAAAACGCTCGTGCTTGCCCCCAATTCCGTGCAGGAGATGGCAGACCTGACCCGATTGGCCTTTGATCTCGCCGATAAATACCGAAACCCCGTCGTGGTAATGGCCGATGGGTGTATCGGACAGATGATGGAGCCGGTTGAGTTTCAGCTTGCCGCCAGTAACGTGCCGAGCCCGAAATGGGCGGTTTTAGGTACGGAGGAGTCACGGCAAAACCTGATCTGCTCTCTCCACCTCGACCCGAATGTTCTGGAAAGGCATGTGCTCGCCCTGCAGGAAAAATATAAGCAGATGGAGAGGGAAGAGGTCCGCGCGGAACTCTGGCGAACAGAAGATGCGGATGTCGTGCTGGTGGGATATGGCATTGTCTCGCGAGTACTGAAATCCGTTGCGCGACATGCCCGGTCTCTTGGATTGAAAGTGGGAGTATTACGGCCGATCACCCTCTATCCATTCCCCGTCGAACAATTTCAACAGGTCGCCCACTATTCGCGGCTCTTTCTCACAGTGGAGATGAGTTTGGGTCAGATGATCGAAGACGTTCGTCTGGCGCTCAACGGTGCCAGACCTGTCGAATTCTACGGGCGCCTGGGAGGCAACATTCCCTCCGCAGAAGAGGTGCTCGCATTCGTTCTAGCAAAAGCGCAAGACCACGCCATTGAGATCACGGCGGAAGATATGCGGGTGGCCAATGTCTGACGAGAGAGTAGTTCGGGAACGCGCAAAAGCCTTTTATCCGCGATTCGAGCGGAAAGCAGAGTTGCAGCAGCAGACACATTACTGTCCGGGATGCGGTCACGGCATCGTGCATAAGATGATCGCCGCCGCCATTGATCAACTGGGCATTCAGAACCGCACGATTTTGATCAGCCCAGTAGGCTGCTCGGTATTCGCCTATCACTACCTGGATGTTGGGAATATCCAGGCAGCGCATGGGCGCGCGCCTGCGGTTGCAACCGCCGTAAAACGGAGCCGGCCGGACAGCATTGTGATCAGCTACCAGGGCGATGGCGACTTGTCTGCGATTGGATCGGCGGAGATTCTGCATGCTGCGAATCGCGGCGAAAACATCACCGTCGTCTTCATGAACAATGCGATTTACGGGATGACCGGCGGACAGATGGCACCCACAACGCTGCTTGGGCAGGCAAGCACGACATCGCCGTGTGGCCGGAATCCCTTGAACGAAGGCTATCCGCTGCATGTGAGCGAGTTGCTGGCCACACTGGAAGCGCCGGTGTACATTGAGCGCGTCGCTTTGGGCGATAACAAGCAAGTTGCCGGTGCGAATCGCGCTATTCAGAAGGCGCTTGGTAACCAGGTACGTCGGCTGGGATTCTCGCTGGTGGAGGTGCTGTCGCCGTGTCCGACGATCTGGAAAAAGACTCCGGTCGATGCGCAGCGTTGGATTCGTGACGAAATGACTAAGGTTTATCCGCTGGGCGTATTCCGGGACAAAACGAAGCAGGCTATACCTCGGCCCGAGCAACAAACACCGCCGCCGGTTGAGTCCATTCCCGAACTACTGGGTCTGGTGGACGACGCTCTGGAATTCACTCCCCATCATGACCACACGGCACAAAACATTGATCTCGAAATCAAGGTTGCAGGGTTTGGCGGGCAGGGCGTCCTTCTGCTGGGAGAGATGCTTGCGGAAGCCGGGCTGAGCGCCGGATATGACGTGTCCTGGCTGCCCTCGTATGGGCCGGAAATGCGTTCTGGAACCTCCAATTGCAATGTGCGGCTCTCGACGGAGGCAATCGACTCGCCGATAGTGTCGCGGCCAGACATTCTGATTGCAATGAACGAGCCCTCTCTGCACAAGTTCTACGGTGCCATTCGTAGCGGTGGATGGGTGATTTACAACGGCATCTCTTTACCATCCGAGTGCACCCGCGAGGATGTCCGCGTGATCGCCCGGCCTTTCGATCTGCTAGCCAATGGGCTGGGAGAAACACGAGCGGCAAACATGGTGATGCTTGGGGCTCTGCTGGAAGCTACGGACGTGCTGACAGAGGAGAATATCGACGATGTTCTCGGCCTGATGGTTAAGAGTTCCAGATGGCTGGAAATTGACAGAAAGGCGATCGCGTTGGGGCGTAACTCCGTCCGCGAAGCTGTTGAGGCTTGAGAATCGAAGACCGCTACCAATCTACCAATCGGGCGAATTCGGAAAGCACGCTTCACCTTGTATGATTGATGATGGCGCCGGAATTTGCGGATTCGTCGAACAAGGCTGGATCTTTCCAGCCACCGAGCATCGCTGGCGCTTCTCGGCATAGATACCCGTCAGGGCCCATAGCTCAATTGGTTAGAGCAGCGGACTCATAATCCGTTGGTTCCAGGTTCAAGTCCTGGTGGGCCCACCAATCAAAGCAGTGAATCTATTGCCTTAGTTGATGGTAGTTGAAGTTAGGTCAATAGGTGCGGAAGCGCCAGCGTGACTTATTTCGTGACCTTGCAGCATTTCGCGGCGATTAGTTTCCAGCTTTTGCATCGCATCCACGATGTCACCCCGGCTGACAATCGCGTACCGCTCGAATACGCTGCGAGTGCGCCATCCGCCGATCATCATAATCACCGTTTGGGAGATTCCAGCACGGCGCAAATTGCGTGCTGCTGTTCGGCGGAGGTCATGAAAGATCAGACCGGTGTATTTGGTTCGAATCGAAGAAACCTCCTTTCCCTCAGTCCAGAAGTGGTGCTCTACGTCCCAACTCGTCGACGCTTACTTCTCTTTCGTGATTTCAGCGAGTCGAACGCAAGCACCGCTGCGATAATAGAGATAGCGGCTAGTGAACCGATGACGGTCGCGAAAATGGCCAGTGTTTCTAGGCCGTCAGCGATAACCTTCATTTCTCTCTACTCTCTTTCAGGATCCTCAGTATCGATTGAACGAATCTCATAGTTCTGACTCCAGGTGACCGTCTTAAATACCGTCCCGATGTAGTAAAGAAAGGAAGCATACCCTTCCGGTGAGTCCAAGTCTCTACAACCGAAGTGATATGCGTTCCGAACAGGAAGGTGTTGAAAGCAAGACGTGGGTCAGTAAACGTGACCAATATCGTGACCAATCGCCCGTAATCGACCGTCACCGAACCTCACCGCCCAAACTGGCGCATTGTCAGGAATCGTCGAAAATCGACTGTTTTCGCGGATTCCTGACAATGCCGGAGGGGACTCATAATCCGCTGATTCCAGGTTCAAGTCCTGGTGGGCCCACCAAAGCCTAGCGATACTTAAAAATCCCCCGCCATCCCCCCGAATCTCGGCGTATTTCCGTGAAATCGGACCAAAGAATTCAGCGTGCATAGCGATTCCTTTTGCTATGACGTCTGTGCCTCAAGAGGGCACTCGACGGTATTACCTAAATCCTCAATTACTGAAGACATGCAAGTCGATGTAACTTCATAGGTGCATCCCCTGTGAGGTCATTCTTGAAGAGGTCTGTCATGATGAATCGGGTCCTCCTTGTCTGCGTTCTTTTGCTGTGCTCCGGAACGATGTATGCGCGAACCAAGAGCGACGTTTTGGTCATGACGAATGGCGACCATCTGACTTGCGAGATCAAAGGACTGGGCGCTGGGGTGCTATATGCGAGCTTTGATTACATCCTGAGCACGCAGTCTGTTGAATGGTCAAAAGTAGACCACATCGAGAGCAAACAGCTTTTTATTGTGAGGACGGAAAACGGATCGGTCTATACGGGAACACTGGCGACGGTTGGTGCCCCCGGGACGCGGCCGGTACAGATCGAGATTGCATCGGATTTGGAGAAGAACGTCACAGTCTCCAGCGATCAGATCGTCAAGATGTCTCAGACTTCGGATAGACTCTGGCAACGGTTCAATGGCAGCATCAATTTCGGATTGATTTACTCTAAGGGCAATCAGTCGACGCAATATAACTTAAGTAGCGACGTAAATTACCCCAGAGAACGCTGGTCTGCCGGTGCCAGCCTCACTTCGGCATTATCGTCCAGCACCGGCACCAGCGCTTCCGCCAGAAACGAGATCATACTTACTGGCCAACACCTCATGCGTCCAAAGAATTGGTTCTATGCCGGGATTGGAGATTTCCTTCAGAGTACGGAACAGGGCATCAATCTAGAAACGACGTTTGGAGGAGGGGTTGGGCGCTTTCTCACAAACACCAACCATGCCATCGTTTCGGTTTCGGGCGGTTTAGCGTGGCAGAGCACAAATTATCAACAGGCAGGAAGCGTAGGCGTTAAGCAAGACGTCGCCACGGCACTGGTAAACGCGAATGTAAAGCTCTTTCAGTTCAATAAAACGAATCTGGAGGTAAACGCGGCGGTTTTTCCGGCTCTATCTACGCCGGGACGGGTGCACTTCAACACCAATGCTTCCTATTACGTCAAAATGTTCAGTGATTTGACCTGGAATGTTTCCTTTTATGGAAACTGGGATAACCAGCCTCCTCCCGGATTTGTGGGTAGCGATTACGGCACGAGCTCAGGACTCGGTTGGACTTTTGGAACGAAGTAGCAGGCCAGGCATTCGATGTCGCGATTGATTGATTCAGTGTTGCTGGTTTTATTTCAGGCGAAGAGCTTGTACAAAAGCTTCCTTCCATAGCCGCTTGTCTGGATGATTGATTCGAAGACTCCTGCTATAGCGCAGCAGCCATATCCTGTAAAAAAGCCGATCGATAAAATTTCCCGTACGTTTCACGAACAAAGTCTGAGCCTGCAGAATATTCCTTTGACGCCAGACCGGTACATCACCCATCTTTGCCTGCGACGAGTCATGGTTTAGCTCGGTTTTCATCACGTACATTTGAAAGCCATGGATGGAAAGAGCGTGGAAAACTGCGTGATCCAGATAGTCCAGCCAAAATTCTTTTGGGAAACCACCAACCGAGATGAGCTTTGAGACTCGAAGTGTGGCTCCGGAATTATAGGCACCCAGCCGTCCCTGTTGAATGCCAATTTCATCGTGGTTTACAGCGTGATGGGTGCGCCAATATGGACGCCGGACCTGATCGTTAAAATGTGCCGCGGGTGAAAAGATTTCTCCGCCCACTAAGAGCTTCGGCACGATAGACGCCACCTGGGTTCGGTCACGCAACAGGAGCGTACATGCAATCAATTCAGCGAAGAACTCTGGCGTAAGAGACGTATCTTGATCCAGCAGCAATAACCATTCATGTCGCGCTTGATCCGCGCAGTCGAGAGCGAAATTGTATGCGGCCGCTAACCCGCTGTTCGTTGGATCGTGTTTATAGAGAACCGGAATATTCATGGCAAGATCGGAATCGTGAGATTCCGGGGAGTTGTCATAGATGATGAGAGAAAGGTGACTTGCCAGGGTGGAGTCGGCGCGGAGGATTTCTTTCAGGGAGCAAAGAGTCTCACTCGCGGATGGCGCCCGTTTGTAAAGGACCACCACGGCGGTGATGCTGCCTGGTGAACTCGATTGAGAAGTCACTGGTTTTGTGAATCACACCTGAAAGGATTCAGGCCAAGTATACCAGTCGACATATGACTCTTTGAGGGAGACTCGCCTCATCCTTTCAGCTCAAGTTTGCGCAGTTGGGGATGGCGAGTAAACTCTCTTGTACTCTGACGACAAGATTATGATGAAAATTTACGCCGGCTTATCAACTGCCGACCCTGAAAACAACCCAGAAAGCGACGCAAGAATCTTTTGTCGTTCGACTTGAGCGATGGAGACTTTCCAACTAAGCAGAAGCGCAGTCGCAAATCCAAGCAGCTGCATTAGAACGGAGATCTGCAGCGTCATGCCCTCGCAAACTCGCCAGAGAAGAAGCCATGGGGCGAAGCTGAGAAAAGGCAGAAGAAAGCCCCGCCCGAGTAGTTCGCTTCTCTTCACTGACACGGAATCAGTCACGCTCATGCTGTAGCTCAGATGCATCAAGACGCTTGCGGCTGCTCCAATGAGAGTACCGAATGCAACTCCAATCGCCCCGAACCGCTGCCCAAAGAACACGCTAAATACGATATTGATGAGACCTTCCGCCAGTCCAACGATCGCAATTTTATTGTGCTGATTGACTCCAGTAATGACCGTCGCGTAGGGCAGAAAAGTCAGTCGTACCATATTCGCAATGAGCAAGACCTGGAGAAGTGGGAAGCTGTGACTCGCGAAGTCTCTGCCCAGCCAAATGCTCATAAGAGGGCGAGCTAATATTACGGTCGGAATGCCGATCCAGCAAAGAAGCAGAGTTCCATACCGCGTACTGTTCAACAACACACGGTTCAGACCATACTGGTCGCTCCGAGCACTGAGGACGGTAGCCGTAGGTACCAAGGCTCTCATCACAGCTCCTTGAGCCTGGACAAGAAACATGGTCACGGTTGTTGCGACACCGTAGTAGCCGACGGCATGGAAATCTACTTTGCCAACAATCAAGGTATCGAGGCCGGATATCAGAAGCCCGGAAAATGTCCAGATGCTCAGGCCGTAACAATATGAAAGAAGGCGCTTCATCGCGTTAACCGAGACGTATCTCAGATGCACCGCAACGGCCGCAGCCTTCGTTTTCCAAGCTCTAATGAATAAAGCGCCGACAAACAGATTAGAGAATGCGAGTGCCGCCGACATTTGGATTAGATTCGGCCGCTGTAGTACGACCGCCACAATCAATCCGGCAGAGAGTACGCGGCCGATAACGCTAATGGCAGCAGATATTTGATTACGCTGTTGTCCGATGAAGATGGCTACCAGCGCGCTTGTGGGCAATGTGGCTGCTATCGAGAAGCCCAAGAGTAGGATCGACGATCGGACATCTGGCAGCAGCGCAGCTGACATCCCTTTAAAAATGTTGGGCAGGAACCAGCACATTACAATCAGCGCCAAGAATCCCACGGAGGCGAGGGCTCCGAGAAGTGCAATGGCCGAGGATATAAACGAGTCACGGAGTTCTGTTTCTCCACGTTCCTCGGTGTGCGCCACGAAATAGGCCACGGCAGACTGTATTCCGAAATCGAAATACATGATGTACATGCTTATCTGCACGATCAATGTCCACGCAGAAAACGATTCTTTCGAGAGACTGTGAATCAGAATCGGAGGAAGCGCCAATCCAATCAGCGAATTCGCTGCCAATTGGATCAGATTCATGCTTGCGTTACGAACGAAAAGTTGGCGCAGGCTTTTCAATGGAAGGCAAAGCTCCTCTGTTCCTTATTGAAGTATCTCAGGTTAAAGCAGCCCGCGATGTCCGGCCGTTGTTTCAACCGATCGTAAAGTGTAGATTTATGGAGGTGCAAACTGCCGTTGGGGGTGCCGGCAGCAGGCATTTGATTGGAGACCACTTTTGAGTTTGGCTACTGAGATGGCAGGCTGGATCGATCGGAAGCTGTGCGGGGTCCCAAGAATAGCCAAACTTCGGAATTCGTTGCGGCGACGAATGTCGTCTGGCTCTCAAGAAGCTTCCTTGATAAATTCACTGCGGCCAAACGTTGGTTTACGAGATAGAAACAGGAATCTGAATTCTCAATTTTTGGCCGCCGGCAAGCAGGCTTCTGCGCTCAACTGGTTTGTTCCATACCACGACAATTCTCTCTACGCGGGTGTCTACACCATCCTCCGCTTTGCCTCCAGATTGGCGTCAACCTACTCGATCCCAACGCGAATTGTTATTTATGACCGCAACGAAAGCGAAATTTCCAATCTCCGTAAAACAATCGAGGCTCTTTTTCCTGCTCTGAGAGGCGCGGTCAGCAGTAAGCCGTTGGACGGAGGAGTATCGATCGCGACGTTCTGGAAATCGGCGTATTTTGTGGCTGAGATGAAGGGAGAGGCTAACTACTACTTCATTCAGGATTATGAACCAGCTTTCTACCCTGCAGGCTCAATCTACGGCCTGGCAGAGAACAGCTACCGCCTGGGACTGAAACCGATAGTAAACACTCCCGGCCTGTTGGAGTTTATTTGCAGAACTCACAATATCTCGGATGGAGTGTCTTTTATCCCAACCGTTGCTGGTGACGTTTTTCATCCAGGCAATCTTTCAGAGATCAGCAGTCCAATACAGATTGTGTTCTATGGAAGACCAAGTTGCCATCGGAACGGGTTCGAGCTGGGTATCGAAGCGCTGGCCGAAGTCAAAAGGAAATTCGGAACGAGAGTGCGAATTATTAGTGCAGGCGAGGATTGGCACCCGGGTCAGTATGGCCTTGAGAATATTGTCGAAAACAAGGGTAGGCTTGCGAGTATTTCTGAGGTGGCAGAGCTTTACAGGGAAAGCCACATCGGTCTGTGTTTTATGTTTTCAAAACATCCTTCGTATCAACCGTTCGAGATGATCGCATCAGGCTGCGTTGTCGTAACGAACGAGAATGAAGCCACATCCTGGTTCTTTCGCCACGGTGAGAATTGCATAGTAACTCCTCCAACTGTGTCTGAAGTGAGCTCTACCCTCGCGCGATTGATCGAAGATGAATCCCTTCGCAAACGGATTCAGTCAACCGCCGTAGATTCGCTCTCTAAGCAGAGTTGGGACGAGGTCATCGATGAAACCTGCATCAAGGCTGGTTTACTTGTCACCCATCCAGGTCGTCGGAATGACCGACTGACCTTATTTCTGCAGGATGGCGAATGAAGACCACAGTAGTTTTTTTGAATCTTGTTATCCAGTTCCCTAGAGAGTTGAGTGAACGCTGGTGCCGAAAGTTTGCAGGGTCTGTAATTCACAAGGGCATCATCAAGTACACGAAGTTTCCGAGATGCAATTCGGAACCCGGGAACGGTTTCAATACTTCGAGTGTGCGGAATGCCACTGCCTGCAGTTGGTCGATGTGCCAGAGGATCTCTCTCGTCACTATCCGACAACTTATGAAAGCCTGAACATCTGGCCGCCTGACCACTTTCGTACCTCCTTACGAGGTAAGTTAGAAGGCCTGAGGACTCGTTACATCATCTCTGGCCGAGGACTGCTCGGATCGCTCCTTTACACCAGATGGCCAGCTGAAGTTGAGATAGGTCTTAAAGCTCTATCCCTGATCAAGCCGAGCACGACCGATCGCATAATCGACGTGGGTTGCGGAACCGGCTACAGGCTTTATGAACTTAGAAACGCCGGCTTCCGCAAGCTTCTTGGCGTTGACCCTTTTATCAAAGCTGGAATTGACTATCCTAATGGGCTCTCCATCAGGAAGCAGACTCTCGAGCAGGTCACTGGGGAGTGGGACATCATCATGTTTCACCACAGCTTTGAACATCTCCTGGATCCCCTGGCAACACTGAAACAAGCTTCGAGGCTTTTGGTTCCCGGCGGATATTGCCTGATCCGGGTTCCCACGACTTCAAGCTGGGCGTGGGACCACTATCGTGAAAACTGGGCTCAAATCGACGCTCCCAGACACATCACGATTCCATCGCAGCAAAGCCTTGCACTCTTGGCTTCGAAATCCGGTCTCGCGATCGAACGGATTGAATTCGACTCTACGGAGTTTCAGTTTCTCGCGAGCGAGTTTTACGCAGAGAACACTGCCTGGAACGAGGCTATTAGCCGAAAAGATCTCCAGCCCAGATTTCGAGTCGAGGAAATCGAAATACTCAGGCAAAAGGCCGACAAACTCAATGAAGAGCATCGTGGCGACCAGCTCGTTTGTTTAATGAGAAAGATGTGATTGCTTCGGGGAATTCTTGAACCTGTATCACGTAACAGTCGTGATTGCATGGGTGAAATGCCCGGCCTTCATATTTTCGTTTTCGCCGTCATGTGCGCAAGAATACAAAGGTGAGGAGCAACCGTAATCTCGACAGAGAGGACATCGAATCCCACTTCGGTTAACAGTTGACGGCTGTTACGCTCATCGAAGACGTGGTGGTGTAGGCACCGGTTCGAGAAATTCTGCATCGATCGCTTTTCAAATTCTTCTTTGGTGCCTGCCCTTGTGTCCATTGCCAGATCATGCAATTCCAGGATTTCCTGTACGTGGGTCAGGTCGTCTTCGCCAACACCTTGCTCGAAATCTTTTACCATGTGCTCCACGAGGGTGGGCTTTCTCCGATGGTCGAACGTGTCCTTGTAGTAAGGGAGCACGAGCACAAGAGCTCCGCGTGGCTTAAGAACTCTCCGCCATTCTTTCAAGGCTTTTATAGGATTCGCGAAATGCTCGAGATTGTGAGAAGAAAGAACGACATCGTATGTCGAATCCGGGACACCGACCAGCGCTGAGCCATCACGGAAAAAGGTTCTTCCCGGCCCTTTCGAAGGATTAAAAACAAAAGTCTCCGAGTGCTGGGCCCACTCAGTGGATTGAGACACGTCACAGTTGTCGAGCTTTCCAATTGCCTCGTAAATCGGAAGTCGATTCCCTTTTTGAAAAATCTCGCTCGGTCCCCCAATTTCAAGGCCGGATTTTGCCTGGACATACGG
The DNA here is from genome assembly GCA_963797255.1 of uncultured Acidobacteriaceae bacterium. Classification (GTDB taxonomy): domain Bacteria; phylum Acidobacteriota; class Terriglobia; order Terriglobales; family Acidobacteriaceae; genus JANXZS01. The sequence continues at coordinate 327,554 of CAWCOV010000019.1, read as the reverse complement.
AAGGTAACGCGCAAAGCTCTTTAGCTGTCCGTCCGGCGTGAGTTTGAGTCGCAGGTTGGCACTCTGAAGCAAACGTTGATATAAGGAGCGCATTGGCTGTGACCCTGTCTTTTAAAAGTGCCGTGGTTTCATAGATCCGGCGGCGCGATGCACCGGCGACATTTGAGTCTAGTGTATAGGCTGGGAATTCCGTAGAAGCTGTCCCCCGCATGTAACGCAGGCGCAAGAAGATTCTAAAGTTCTGTAACTCATTTGGATGCTTATCAAATCATTAATATTTCGGAGTTTTCCCATGCCAAGCTAGTGAAAATGCGCAAGATAGGCCGCCTGCGAGCCGAAAAACCCCAAGCCTCAAGTATCGCAGTACTGAGGGAACCATGGTTTATCCTTATCGTTACCTATCTCGAAGAACAGACTAGTTAGAGCCCAGATCACATGCGTCGAGTTGACGAAATACTGAAAGGCCCTGAACTTCAATCTTCAAGCGAGAAACAATTGCCTCAGGCGATTGTTTTGTACCATTATTTCCCGCCTGATGATGTCGTCAGCGCCATCATTTTTGGTGAACTTTCGGCTGGATTGGTGTCTCGGGGATGGGATGTTCAAGCGTTTCCTTGCAATCGCAGTTTCCGGGATGAAAAACAGCAATACCTGGCTGAAGAAGATGTAAACGGAGTGAAGGTTCGAAGAATCTGGCGACCCGGATTGGTTCAATCTTCCGGCGTAGGAAGAATCTTAAATGCAATCTGGATGATCGCGCGCTGGTCAGCGTTGGGGCTCAAACGGAGTGTGAACCCTGATGTACTAATCATTGGCACTGACCCGATCATGAGTGTGCTGATTGCGATCGTATGGCGACGATTCAAACCGAAGACAACGATTGCGCACTGGTGCTTTGATCTTTACCCCGAGGCAGCTATTTCAGCCGGGATATTCAAGGAACAGAGTACGATTGTTTCTCTTCTCAGGTACTTGCTGAAGAAATCCTACGCCGCATGCGATCTGATAGTGGACATCGGAAGCTGCATGCGGGAACGCCTGGAAAACTACGGCATCCGCAAGGCTCGCGCGACGCTCGTACCGTGGGCGCTCGCGGAGCCGCCCGAGGCAGTGCCAACCCATGGATGTGAAAGACGGACGATCTTCGGAGAGACCAAGCTCGCCTTAATGTATTCAGGCAGTATCGGCCAAGCTCACAGCTTCGATGGTCTGATCGAATTGGCGCAGGTCTTAAGTGGGGATGATGTAAAGTTCGCGTTCAGCGCCAATGGAAATGGCGAGAAAGGGCTGAGGCAGGCTCTTTCCGCCAACGCTCAAAATGTGGTTATCATCCCGCCGGCAACGGTTGCCAAGTTGTCCGTAAGGCTCTCAGCAGCTGACATACTCGTGGTTAGCCTAAAAGAGGATTGGACAGGTACGGTTGTACCGTCTAAGTTTTTCGGTGCACTTGCTATCGGCAGACCTGTACTTTTTTGCGGCAGCCCAGAGTCTGCGATCGCGCGATGGATCAGGGAATTCGAAGTGGGCTGGGTGCTTGCTCCAGGAATGGCTGATGCAGTTGCGGAGGACCTAAGACGTTTTATGACTGATCCGGAAAAGATGAGAGAGATGTTTAATCATTGTCACCAGGTCTACTCGAAACACTTCGCCAGTGTAGTGACGATCGATTGTTGGGACATGCAATTACGAAATCTCATTCAACATGACGATATTTTGATCTCGCAAAGCTACACCTCCTACTAAGCCGCAATGGCTCAGCCGAGCCCCGTGGGAGAACACTACAAATCATGGGAATACTGGTGTCAGATTAGCGATTGATACCCCGTCAATACTTCTGAAGCGCAATTATCCCAGGAGTAGCACTCGGAAACAGTTAATCCCCTTATTACCATCGCCTCTCGCGCACTCGCATCGAAGAGAGCGGTCTTCAGCATGTCGCTGAACTCCTCCGGCTGATCAGGATCAAAGAAAAAAGCGCCACCTTTGCAGATTTCGGTGGTGGCCGCACTCCTTGCAACCAATGTAGGACACCTCAGTCGCATCGCCTCCAAAGGAGGCAGGCCGAAGCCCTCGTAACGAGAGGGATAGACGAAGAGCGAAGCCTTCGAATAACACTCTGCGAGAAGTTCGGGAGATGCCTTGGTGATCAGAACTACTCGTTTCTCCAAACCTGAGTCCTGAATGAGGCGTCTTTCCTGGGCAGAAAAAGGCCCTCCACCAACCGCAACGAGTGCGTGAGTGCGACTTGTTCCCGATTGCCGAATTGCATTCACCAGACCCTCGAAATTCTTGTACCCGTCTCTTCGCCCGATATAGAGGATGAAGTCGGTGTCGATGATTTTTTTTAATTGATCTCGACCGCTGAGTGTACGTTTCATCTCGGAGACTCCATTGTGAACAACCTTCGTCCTGCCGGGCTCGACCTTGTAAAACTCCTGCAAATCGGCACGGCTTGATTCGGAAACGCAAAATATCAAATCAGACTGGGTGAACATTTTTTGCTTTGCGCGGAATATTCGCTCCCGGTCTTTGAACAACTCGGGAAATCTTTCATGTATGCAATCGTGATGAGTCGCAACATAGCGCCTCGCGCGGGCCAAAGGCATGAACCGATATAGGGTGTTGTGATAGATGTCGAACTTGCCTTCGATCAGTGCAAGGCCACTTGAAATGGCCTCATTTATGGCGTACCTCGGAAGTCCAGGTTTGAGGCGGGGCCAGTTCCAGAGTGTGGTTTCCCCCCGACTCCTCAAATCCGCACTGACCGCAAGATCGACACTTGAAAACCCGATGAGAGAGATTGGCTCGACTCCATCGATACGGCTCAAGCGGCGAATGATCTCATGAAAATATCTGGTAATCCCGCCTTCGTTCTGTAACGAAAACGCTTGATGATCGTAGAGTATTTTCATCTGAACGAAAGTATATTGCTTCCCACGTTTGGATATCCCTGATTGTACTTAGTAGAAGATGATCGTAATGCGTCAAACTCGAATGGGTAACTTAAACCAGGCCCGTTTCCGCACGTGAGCCCAGAGAATTTTTTGCTGATATGCATCCTGATCAGTATTTGTGCGACAACGGCGCTCTGGACCCCTGAGGTATACTGAAGCCTCAGAAATATACGAGGAGGAGTGCCATTAACGGACTCCAAGAGTTTCGATACCCCTTCGATTCCATGGTCGAGTACTTTGGGGGAGGTTACTTCCTCGATCTCCTCGCGCTCCACCTCACGTTCGCCTATATAGCCGTCACAATTCTCACCATTTGCGTCTTCGCCTCTAAAAAGAACACTCTCCAGAAGTTTGTAGCTCTGTACTTCGCTCTCACTCTCTTCAACAATCCGGCATTTCAGATCGCAGGAGCCGCCCTTGGTGATCTCTGCGGTGTACTGGGAGTTTTGTACTTTCTCCTGAGAGTTGTTGGATATGGAGAATATCGGCGAATACTGGTAACCCACCGCTTGACCTTTCTACTTCTGCTCGCGATAGCTTTGATCTTCGTCCACCAAGTGGTTATCAACGCAATCTACAGCGTACTGAATGAGAATGGAGCCTTGGCAGTTCGTTTAGCTGTGACTTTCAAAATTGTGGTTTTGGCGGTAATGATTTGGATTTTCTCGCAGGAATTTCGCGACACGAGTTCCGTGCATTGGATGTTGGAATGGATCGTCAATTTCGCAGTTATTGGAATCGTCGCCTACTTCATTCAGATCGCGATTATTGCCACAGGTAAATTGCCATATGGCACGTTTTTTGATGCTGGACATGTTGGAGTGCCGGCGTTCGGCGGGGTTTCCATTGAACGCGGACATTTCGGCAAGTTTTTGACCCCATTGTTTCCTTTTTTCCTGCTGATGTATTTAAAGCACGGAAAGAAGCGTTCCTGGATAGCTTTTTTGATCGTAACGATCGTCAATGTTTCAGCATCGAGCCTGGTTTACTTTCTCGCGTACGTCCTTCTGACAACATTTTTCTTTCGAGATCAGCTCAGGCGCCCAAAGGTTTTGGCCTGGATTACGGCGGGCTCAATTTGTGTTGCCGTTCTCGGCATCGCCATGAGCAACGTGATTGTTGGTGTTTCTCTGAAAATTTTCTACATGGTATTCAAAGGAGAGGCTGAAGGAGGCCGTAGCGTTTCGAACTTCCTGGCCTACTTGCATCGGTATCCCTGGGGTATGTCTTATGGAGGAAGCACGCTTCGTCATATCAAGGATCTAAATGAGATGAACAGCGGAATTATGGCATTTGTTACGCAACTCTCTGTGCTCGCGCCCATTCTGCTCGTCGGCTACATACTCCTTCTTGTTAGCTGCTACCGAAGATCGAAGTACATCGATGATATTGTCACTCGAAGGCTGATGGTGGTCGGATGCTTGATGACGTTATTTATCTACTCGTCTGATCCGCTGTGGTTCGTTCCCACCATATGGCTTCCGGTCGTGATTTGTCAGACGATGTGCATCAACGGAAGTGAGTGCCCGTCTTGTGAGGCAGCATTGTTGCCCAAGCGACGCAGCAGATTCATTCGGTTTCTCGCCATTGCAGCTCAGCCAGAAGAAGCAAGGGCTCCGCGCCATCTTTGATTGTCAGCGGCTTCCCCATGCATTAACCGATCCTCAGGCTGATGGCAAAATTTCTCGATGCTTGCACTCTCCAGAAACGCCCTTCCTAAAATCCCTCAGAGCTAAAAACATTCCCGTGTTGACCTGCGATCTACCTACCAGCCATCTGTAGAGACCAGCGATGACTACGTATCGCAATCCAAAATAAAAATAGAAGGCCAAATTCTGGTACCAGGCGAAAGACCTGGATCTGAAGATCAGCACATTCCGAAACAGATAGTAGATTTGCAAATCTGCATGCGAGACCACCGATTGCGACGCAGAGTGATAAATCGAGGCGTCAAGATTGACTAGATTTTTCCAGCCATTCCTTGCCGCTCGGAATGAGTATTCAACGTCATCCATGCCAAAAAACAATCGGTCATCCTGGACACCTACGGTCTCGATGACTCCCCGCTTGATGAGCATGCAGCATCCATTAATCAACTCCTGGGGACGTATTCCTCGCCAGTCAGCCCTGTCGTATTCACCGTTGGCGACATTGACCGGCATTCCCTTGGCAAACGCGTAGCCACCGAGAGACCAGATCTTATGACGTCCGTCCTCTTCTTTCTGAGAATAAAAGATCTTGCATCCCACGATGCCGATCTTCGGATCGCTTTCTCCCGCCTCGATCATTTTGGTCAGGAAATCAGACGTGACGATCGTGTCGTTATTGAGAAATAAGACATAGTCCGCCTCATGGGCCAACGCATACTGGATTCCCACAGTATTTGCGCCGGTAAAGCCAAGGTTTTTGCCATTTTCGATGACAACGCAGGAGAGAGATCCTGACGTTGAAGAATTCGCGGCGGAATGGCTGGATACCCACGCCTTGATCACGTCCAGCGACTCGGGACGCGAACCATTGTCGGAAATGACTACCTGGAAATTGGAGTAATTCAGTGCCAGAAGCGACTGGAGACAGACAAGAGTGTCTCGTTCTCCGTTCCAATTGACGACAACAATGCATACCCTTGGGTCTTTATTTACCGCTGATCTCACTCAATAGCCTCATCCAAAAGTGAAGAATGCCGCTGCAAGGCGCCGCCGTCGGAGCCTGCTAAAGTCCAGACCGAATCCCCTCAGCCTGAGAGGGAACTCGACAACCTACCATCATATCGCGATGCACATGAAGCCGAATGGTAGCTTCGGCTTTGCGGGAGACATGCGAAAGAAGTTGATGGAAGTCGCAAGCAGAAATAACGAGTACCTCAGGTCCTAGGGAGGAACAAATCCTTTGCGATGCTTTGCCAGCCTTCTGCATACAACTGGTAGGCCCTGGCGGAGCGAAGCAAAGAAGGCAGACGCTGTATTCGCCGTTTTGGCAAATCCGCGCGCAAATGCAGCAAGGCTATCCTGCCGTCCAAATCCCGTAAACGATCCGTGTGGTCTTCTCCCGGGATGTCCTGCCAACGCTTGCGCAATGCCTCAATCCTTCCGGCCAAAAGCAGGTAATCTTCGCGTGTCGTTTGCCTTGCATTAAGCGTACGACCGCTGAACGTCACCGGCTTCAGACCCACCTGTTGGGAGGAGTGCACGCGATATTTCATCAGTGATTCGCTCACAGGCAAGAGCCGCGAATACAGAGCGAGCATCCAGGCGATCCAGCCATCATGAACCCAGGAGGGATCAATGGGAAGAATGACTCTTCGCATGCTCTCGCGAAACATCAATGTCGCACCTGTAACGACATCTCGCTTCAAAAGTATTTCTGTCAGGTCGTTCCCGGGTTGTTGCCCATTGCTCCGTTTCGGCAAAAATCGCACAGCTTTCCATAGCGTGCCGTCGAGCGGTCGTCCCTTCTCATCGACCAACTCTGCATCGGAAAAAACTCCGCCGATGGCCAGGTCTGCAAGCAATTCAGAAGATAGCCGGGCGAGCTTTTCGCGATGCCAAATATCGTCCTGATCACTTAGCGCAATCAGATCTCCTTCGCAGAGTCCTATGGACTTTTCGAAATTTCTTCTTGATCCCAGGTTTTCGTTGTTTTGGATAAATCGAACTTTGAATGGAGCTGTAACAGCGAACTTCCGAACGATCTCCACAGTCGCATCTTTCGATCCGTCGTCACAGATTACGAGTTCACCTGGGCAAAGGGATTGCCCTGCGATACTCTCCAATTGCTCTGCGATGAAGCTCTCACCGTTATAGGTACACATGGCGACCGAGATCAACGCCATCTGTTTCGCTCCGTTCCTCGAAAACTGATTGATTAGCTTTGATGGACAGCTGTATAGAGTACCGAGGGCAGGAGCCAAAGGCGAAAATTAAGGAGCTACTTCCGGTTTCCTCGGCAACAGCATAGCCCTCAATTCTTCTACCTTCGATTTATTCTGCGGATCCCTCTGAACATTCACGAGGAAAGATCGGATCAGTACAAAGAAAATGCTAGCGAAAAAAGCGCAGAAAGTAGCTACGATGAGCATTAAGGCTCTTTTAGGAGATGTTCGGCGGTCCGGAGCCACCGCAGGATCGATCACCTGGATAATCGCGCCTTGCTTAGCCTCGTCGAGCTTCGCCATCTCAAACTGCTTCGCCAACAATTCGAAGATCGTTTCGTAATACTTAACGTCCCGCACTTTCCGGAGATACTCCAAACCGGCAGACGGAACCTGGCCTTTTGATAACAGGAGATCGTCTTCGCTGCCTCCTGTATTCCCTGTCAGACGGCTCAACTGCGCGCGCCAGCCCGCGAGCTGCTGTTCTGCCAGGAGCAGATCAGGATTTCCGTCTGACGCGTACGAGCGCATCGCCTTGATTTCAACTTCCTTCGAGGCTATTTGGGCGCGTAAAGATGCTGCGGATTCGATGAGGGAACGGGCCTGGCTATCCATAACGAACATCCCGGTTGCCTGTTCCGTCTTCTTCAAAGCTTCTTCCGCATTCGCCAGATTATCCTTCGCCTGCATAAGTTGCTGCTCGAAGAAAAGCCGACGTTGCGACGCTTCCGAAATTGCAAGTGTTCCCGTAAGCTTTCTGAACTCCTCAACATAACCCGCCGTCAGCTCTGCAGCTCTCTTCGGATCACCATCCGTTATTGAAATACTGAGCAAACCATCCTTGGTACCGGCCTTGATTTCGCATTTACCTGCAAAAGCATTTCGGGCATCCGAAAGTCTTTTGTACTTGCCCATGAGATTGAATCGCTTGACCATTGCTTCTTGAACTGTCCGGCTCTCGAACATCGAAATATACAAATCATTTGAGGTCTTCAGGTTAAGCCCGCCGGCAGCAAGAGCCGCAAGCGGCCCCATGTTATTCAACTGTGACAGTAATGCGGATCCAGCGGACGCATTCTGCGGAGGCATGATTACCTCTGTCGCCGTGTAAGTTGCGGGGAGAAAAAAGGAAATGATAACCGTGAGGACGGCCACAATAACTGTGGTCCAAAAGATCAGCCGTTTACTTTTCGAAAGTACGATCAGGAGATCCAGGAAAGAGACTTCGTCCCGGTCCCCTAACCACCGTGGTGTGATCTCCGGGTCATCATGGATGCTTGGATTAATGGTTCGCATTCGTTATTTTCGATTTCGCGCTGCAATCGGTCTGAACGCAAACCCTCTTCAAGGGGAAATTCTTTGCTCCCTAAAGATTAGGGTTGCGACTTCTATGACTCTTTATAGTGTAACTTAGCCGCTTTTCCTTGTCGCAACGGTGCCATCGCACTTGATTACAAGGGAAAAGAGAGAACAGCCCTTTCGTCTCGTGCAATGCCTGCCCAGAACTGGCTCCGAATACTCTGTATAAGGCTATGCCGTCCACAAGCCCATTATATTGGGTACATCACTGTAAGGTCAGCAGCCTTGTCAAGAGTCATTTTGATGAATGAGACTGGCCTGGCACACGATACACGTAACAATTTTGGCAGGTCAGGGCATCACATATCCAAGTAGTTGACCGCCTTGTTGGCCTTCGCAATGCGAGTCTTTGCTTAGGAAGTGATCATGATCGGTGTTGCAGCTGTACAGAGGCAGGAGACCGATGTTCGCATCGGGGCCGGAATAACCAAATCCATTCGTGCCGAGAAACAGCTTTCCACCACAGGCAACATCGGTGGAGACGAAATAATCCGTGGGACCGCTCTTGCAACCGTAGAATGCCACGGTGGCACCCATCTGCGGACTCTCGTAAAGGTGACCGAGGGTAGACTCCAATCCAAATCCGCCATTCGGGTCAATCCAGCCGGTTGTGACCACGTGAGTAGTCGTATTTGCGTATCGATTCAATGGGATCGAGGGTGCACCTGGGACCCAGCTCGCGACACCGATGTCCCATTTGTCAGTGCTGTCTGATTTCCCTGCTGCCTCCGCCGTTGAATTCCAAGCTGGACGGGGATTAGAAATCGACGTGAACAGCTCAATCGTTGGATAGGCGCCAACGTTAAGAGCCCCGTAATCATCCCGCGTGAATCCCGCTATAAATGTGGACTCATTTCCCATGGCGTTGGTGTCGAATGACTTGAGTTGCTGCCATGGCGTGGTCCCCGAAATAAGTGAGTCATCCGGGATTCGATAAAGGACTACTCCCAGCTGGCCACGTTCCGATGCGTTTCCGACAGTAGCGGGATCTCGGCAGGGGAGATTAAATGCGGCGTACCAATATCCGGTCGCCGAGTCGAATGCCATATCCCCCCAACTCGATTCGGGAAAATTAGGGTCAATGCCTTTAGTTGTCAGGGTTCCCACAGTTGTAAAGTGAATGCCGTCCGTTGATTTGGCTTCAATGTGATCGGTTTTACGTGGTGAGTTCAAATCTTCGTAGAACAACAAAATTGCCGATTTATGGTCGCTGTTGTAAACCGCAGGCTGTCCCACGCCATAATTCGTGAGTGTGGTGGCAACTATCACTGGATGTGGATACTTGCGCCAATCAATACCGTCGTTCGAGAAGGCCACCCCAATATCGTTTGATAAACCGGTTGGCGAAGATGTTCCTACGTAATACATCGCATAGGAGTAGTCGTGGCTGTCGCCAAACGGGTTCTTGAAAACTCCACGAACAACTTTTGGATTGCAGATAAATACTGAGTCCCATTTGCCATGGGAGGCCTTTAAAACTGTTTGCGGGCCCGTCACGACCATGTGAGTTGTCAGATCGATCGACTCATACTGGATCGTGTCAGTGCTTCCCACTTCGCCACACCACCAGATTTGCTGGACATTCCCGGTCTGGATCGCGGTGGGGGAGTAGTCGTATTCGCCGGCTCTACCTGCGAATGCCCCCTCGGGTGGGGCAGTGAGCCCGATACTGCACCCCAGCGTCCAGAGAATCGTACAGAGCAGGATGCATATTAACGTTTGCTTCTTCGTACTCATTGCACCAGCCGGTCAACGTGGATTCGTTCGACCGAGACCGGTCGTTGTAAGAAACTCATCCCCTTAACGCAAACCTCAAGAGCGCCAAATAAACGCCAACGCTTTCGGAGTGCTACATAAATGTCTGCGGCCGTCAGACGAAGCGGGCGCCCCGAGAGGGACGATTTCGGGCTAACGATTCTAAACAAGGATTCATCCAGTGAGGGCTGAATCACATTCACCTGGCGTCGCGAAAAGGATTTAAATGCGAGGATATCAGAGTTTCCCCTGCGGTTTTCGGCCTCATTTTGCGCTAGGGATAATGATATCTCGATGAAATGTCGGCGGTTATTGTTGCAGCGCCCCAGTCCGCCAGGGCGTTGAGTCTCTTATTTGTTGTATTCGAAGGGGACTGCATTGGAGGCGATCCTAAGAACCTTAGTACCAAAAGACGTCGGTATCCACCAAACGACGTCAAGGCTCGGGGTCTCCGATTTACTCCTACCGGGCAATTCACAGTTTACTTTCCGATGCAGAAGGTGGAGAAAATTAGATTCAGCACATCATCGGAAGTGGTTTCGCCGGTCAGGGAGTCTAGCTGGCGGAGGGCCTGGTAGAGGTCCAGCAAAAGCATTTCGTGTGGAGTCTTATTGGCCACGGCAAATTGAGCAGCCGAGAGCGACTCGAGAGCATCCTTGACGGCGCTATGCTGCCGCAAATTGGTCAGAAGCCCGCTCTGCGGTTCGCCACTGGCACCAGCGACAGTCAGGATCTTATCTCGCAATTCGACTATCCCTGCACCCGTGAGCGCCGAAGTGCGCACAAGGTGAAGTTTCGCACCCATCTCGGCTGAGTTCCCGCGTGCGAGATCAGACTTGTTGAGCGCGATGAGGGCAGGCCTGTTCTCAAGTGCCTCGAGCAGCGATGACTCTTCGCTGTTGAGGGCCTGGGTCGCATCCAGGACAAGGAGAACAATGTCCGCATCTGAAAACGCCTCTCGCGTCTTCTGAATTCCTATCGACTCGACCTCATCGCTGGATTCGCGCAGCCCCGCCGTATCAATTAACTCCAAGGGAATGCCGCCGATCGACACACGTTCGGTTATCAAGTCGCGCGTGGTGCCGGGCGTAGCTGTGACTATTGCGCGCTCGCGCTCGACGATTCGATTGAAGAGGGAGGACTTCCCCGCGTTCGGCCGGCCAACAATCGCCAGCGTGAGTCCGGAGTGGACAATGCGGCCCTGAGCAAAGCTCGCCGCAATCGCTTCGAGTGGTCGTTGAATTTCGCGTATCCGTTGAAGGATCACATCGCCGCTCATCACGTCCACATCGTCTTCGGCAAAGTCGATGCCTGCTTCCAGCGTCGCGATCAGCGTAACGAGTTCTTGTTTCGACGGAGAGATTCGGCGAGAGAGCGCCCCACCCATCTGTTGAGCGGCGACGCGCGCCTGGTAGAGTGTGTGCGCCTCGATCAGGTCTCGTACGGCCTCAGCTTGTGTCAGGTCGATACGGCCTGACAGAAATGCCCGCTGAGTAAACTCGCCCGGTTCGGCGAGACGCGCACCATGCGCTAAAGCCTGGCGGACGAGGAGGTCGAGGATTACAGGGGATCCGTGAGCTGCTATTTCAACCAGGTCCTCGCCGGTGTAGCTGTGTGGAGAAGTGAACCACGTCGCGAGTGCCTCGTCGAGGCGGTTATCGGCCGATTCTTGATGTTCGGGATCGATTACTTCTGCAAAACGCGCGGTGGCGTGCAGAAGAGGATTGCGCAGCCGCACCAAGGCGGAGGCGATGGCTACCGATCGAGGTCCTGAGAGACGGACGACTCCAATACCCCCGCGGCCGGGGGGCGTCGATATCGCGACAATGGTGTCGTTTGAGGCTCCACTTGCGGGCACGGCTTGATCGTTGGATTGCACGGTGATCTTTAGGGTAGCGCACCGACGCTGCCGTGCGAGCCTGACGATTAGCTCTAAGGGCTATCGTCGCGAACTTGGACGCGAACTGGGCCTTCGCCGATCACTCGTAGCCACGACGTTATGTTGTGATCCCTTGGGATAGAGCACCACGAAGCGATTGGCGCCCTCGCCGCTGCTTGCCGTTTCCAGATCTTCGAAAGAGCGCAGAGCGAGGTGCAGCATACGGCGTTCCCGCGAACTCATGGGAGCAAAACTGAAGGGCTGACCGCCGCGACGAACGCGTTCAGCCGCTGTCTCCGCAGTAATTCGAAGCTCACGGGCTCGAATAGCCTTGAAGTTTTGAGCGTCGAAAGAGACCTTGTCATGCTCCTCCGGTTCAAGCCGGATGATCTTCGCCGCCACGTGCTCCAGGGAGCGCAGCAATTCGCCGCCCCGATCTGTAAGAAGCGCGGCGTCCGGTCCCGCGAGCTCGACATAGATCTCGCGATTCTCGAGACCGTCAGGGTCAGCGGCTCCTCCGCCTGCGGTAATCCTGTACTTCAGGCGCAGTCCGCCGGTTGTCGTTAGCGTTTTGAGGAAAGCAGCAATTTTCTGAGCAGCGGCAGCGTAATCTTCGATCGGCATCGCTGACCAGTATCGCATCCCATGGCCCGTCTCGTCAGTCTTGCGGGAACAGTTATTCTTCTCGGACAAAGAGAAAGGGTGCCAGGAGCAAGTTGCTCCTGGCACCCTCACTGACTTCATTTTCTATTCGCGTCTCATTTTCGCGCTGGAGCTTTGCCAAGGCGTTTAGCGTTTCGTCGAGCGGCAATCTCCTTCATCTCGCGACCCATCTTCGTCCTGTTCATGATTGTCTGCTGAATAATGCTGATGACGTTGCCGAATGACCAGTAGAGCGCCAAGCCCGAAGCCAGGTTCCAGGTCACGAATCCCATGAAGACCGGCATTGTGAAAGCCATCATCTTTTGCTGCGCCGGATCCACGCCTGGTGAAGGCGTCAGGAACTGCACCAGGAACATGGTAACGATGAAGAAAGCAGGCAGCAGATGGAGCGGGTCCGGTGCCGCGAGATCGTGTAACCATAGCCAATTCGCATGCCGCAATTCAATTACGTTCGAAAGCATCTTGTAGAAGCCGAACAGCAGGGGCATCTGGACAAGCATGGGGAGGCACCCGCCGAACATGTTCACACCCTCTCGCTTTTGCAGGTCGAAAATTTCCTTGTTCATGTCCTGCTTGCGCGGGTCGTTCATCTTGTAGTTTTTGTAGCGATTCTTGATGGCGTCCATTTCCGGCTGAATGCGCTGCATCTTGAGCGCGGAATGCATCATCTGCACACGCGTCGGCAGCATCGCCAGATTGATAAAGAAGGTGAGCACGAGAATCGCCCATCCCCAGTTGTGAACGATGTTCTGATAGATCCAGCGGAGGGCCAGAAAGAATGGCTTGGCAATAATCTTCAGCCAGCCGAAGTTGATGATCGGCTCAAGGCTGGGTCCAGTCTGAGATCCGTCCGACGCCGAAGCGCGCACCGAAGCGAGAACGGAGATGACCTTAGGACCGGCAAACAAACGAAGACGAGTGTGCCCGCTGCTGTCCCCAACTGCGATGCCGAGGACGGAGGCCGAATCGGTGACGTTCTTGTCCTTAGCGCGGGGAACTTGCAGCATGTTGTGCAACGTCACGATGTTGGCGCGGTCAGGAGCATCCGGCAGGAAGATCGCGGCAAAGTAGAGATCACTCACGCCTGCATACTCGTAGTTGCCGGTCAGCGTCGCTCCGCCGATGACCTTCTTAATGCCTTCGTAGTCAGCCTTGCCGTTCAAGCTGAAGTCAAACTGAGAGTTAGTGTTGTAGCTCTGCAGGGATTCCTGGTCACCCAATCCCGCCGGCCATGCAAGCATCGCATTGACGGGGGCACCGTTGTTTGTAACCGCGATATCCGCACTGACCACGTAGCTGGAATCGAAGCTGAACGTCTTGGTTACGTTGAGTCCGCCCTCGGCGTACGTAAAGCTCAGCTTGCCGGGAACCGCCAACGATCCAGTCGTCGAAGGTTCGTAGAGCGCCTCGGAAAGTTTCTTGGTCAGAGCCTGATCATAGGTGTGGAGCGAGAGTGGAAAGCCGAATTTCGGGGCTGCATTCGGATTTACGAGATCCAGCGGCTTTCCGGCTTCATCCGTATACTTCTTCAGAATCCACGAGGTAACCTGGGCGCCGCGATTTGAAAATTGAACGCGATACAGTTCATTTTCAACGATCGTTTCGCTTTCACTTTCCGCCTTCACGTTCGCGACAGGTGAGCTAGTTGCAGACGCGATTGCTGCGGGCGGCGGCTCCGCAGGTGTGGCACTCTGCTGCTGTTGCACCTGTTGCTGCGGAGGAGGTGGCTCGGGCCCTTTCTTCTGCTTGAAGTATTGCAGGCCGAGGAACATCAAAAGGAAGATCGCGGAGAAAGCGAGAATGGTGCGCGAGTCCTGCCCACCACTCCCCTGCTGATTCGGATTCTTAATTTCTGCCAAGGGAACTTTCCTGAATATTAATGCTCGAATTTTTCGTTGCCTGGTATTTGCTTCCAGCGATCTGGGCGGATACCGTACCGCCAACGCAGGCTCTTTCTATGGTAACTGGCGCGGCCCAACTCTGCATGATTCTGTCGCTCCGCCCTCAGTGGCGGGCCATGTGCCAGGCACCGGTTCAAATCCACCGCGAGAGAAGGGATTGCAACGGAGCACTCGGTAGATTGCCAGCCACCCTCCGCGGATCCAGCCGTGTTTCGACACCGCAAGCACTGCATATTCTGAGCACGTTGGCTGAAAGCGGCATGCTCCGGACATTCCTGTAATTGCATGAAGCATCGGCGAAAGCGTGCGTTTATAGACGGAGTGAACAGCCGAAGGGACTCGTTCTCCCATCACACCGCTCCTTGCTTTGAAGCGGTCTGCGCGTTATCTGCAAAGGTCTTCTGGATCGTCTGAAAGATTCGCTCGATCTCAGCCTGAAGACGGCCAAACTCGATTGTCAGCACTGATTTGCGGGGATGCAGAATTACATCTACATCAGAACAAATCAGTGCAATGTGCTGTCGAACCGCTTCGCGCATGCGGCGCTTGATTCGATTTCGCTCCACTGCATTACCGAGTACCTTTCCCGCCGTGAGACCAACACGCGGTCCGGCCGGAGCATTGTTTGTCGCGGTTCGAAGAGAAAAGAAATAGGCCATCGAAGCGGAGAAGTGCTTACGGCTGGATTTGTAGACGCGCTGATAATCCCCATGTTTGCGCAGCCGCGCGCGACTCTGCACCAGCGGCGGTGAAACACACACAACCGGCGAATTACCTGAACGCTGAGTCGGGGTAGGCATGGTTGACTACCTGTAGCGATTACCGAGAATCGCGCAATCTCTCAGGAGAGTTGCTCCGCTATGCTGCGAGCAAGTGGAGTGTCCGTTGTGCCGGCATGCGCGGTGCTCTTCGGCTCAACGAGCAATAAGTACGTCTCTTCCATGGCAGAAGTGCTATGCCGCATTCCACGAGGGACGATGTAAAACTCTCCGGGATTGAGTGTCAGAGTCCCGCCATCCGCAGGCTCACGGTGGATTGTGAGTTGGCCGCTGATCACAAGGAAAAGCTCGTCCTCGTGCTCATGCGAATGCCAGGGAAAGTCGCCTTTCCCTTTTGCAATCTTCACGTATTGATCGTTGATACTGCCGATGACCTTCGGCGACCAGAACTGTTCGAGGAGCTTCTTTGCCTCTTCGAGATTGACAGCTTTTGTGGCCACGGACGCCTGCAGGAAGACGTGAGGATTAGGGGAAACTAGTCTCTGAAACCTGCGCTGACGGAAACGCGGACTCGTCCACGTGCACGACGGCGTGAGAGAACGGCTGCGCCGCTCTTGGTCTTCATACGAGCCCGGAATCCGTGCACCTTTACACGACGGCGACGGTTGGGTTGAAATGTGCGCTTAGGCATCGAACTGCGCTCCTGAATCTTGAGAAATATTTCTGCCTTTAGGGCAAGTTTTAAGTATAGCGGATCGGTGGAAAACCCGCAAAGTTTATGCAACTTCCTCGTACTGCCCGGGTCTGCACAGGAGCACGGGTGAGGCAGCATGAGAGAACTTCACAGAGCATGGTGCAACTCCGCTCCAATTTGGAACATTCCCCAGAAAGAGGGGTTGCGCCATCGTGCAAGTGTGCTAGTATCGGCAGCGTTCAAGAGTGATTTTTTCTGCACGTCCAACTGCCCTGAATTCTATAGTGGTGTCGTTTTGCGCCGGGATTTCCAATTCCCGCGCAACCCCGGAATTGAAAAGGTAGCAACGCGCTTGCTTTATTCCCGCGCGTGGAGCAATCTTTTTTTACCGCCAAAGAGTTTTCAGGCACTCGGATGTAGCACGCAAGGAAGCATATGTCTTTCGCACCAACGGCCACGGCTATACTCAACCCCTGGGTGAGAATCCTCGGAGCCCTTGAGAAAAAAGTAAATCGCCAGTCCTTTGACACCTGGCTAAAACCCACGCGTTATAGCCACGTCATCGGGCGCATGCTTTTCGTCCGCATACCCACTCCCGAGTTTCAACATATTGGCGATCGCTATGCTGACCTGATACAGGAAGCAATGGAATCTCTGCGCTTGGAATTCGACGACGTTACCTTTATTCCAGCGGAAGAAGAACCATCGACAACGAGAGTGCGAGAGGATGGCGGTTTCGCACCGGTTCCTTCGCACGCCACCAACGTCAATCGGGGAAGCAACTCTCGGCCCGCCGTGCCACCAGTCCAGGCGAAATTCGACTGGAGCACCGCCGCGCTGCTCAATCCGCGATATACGTTCGACAACTTCGTCATTGGCAATGGAAACCAGTTCGCGCGCGCCGCGGCTCAGGCCGTCGCAGAGCGCCCCTCCAAGGCCTACAACCCGCTCTTTCTATATGGCGGTGTTGGAATGGGCAAGACGCACCTGATGCATGCCATCGGCCACGAGGTGAAGGCGCGCCAGCCGCAAGCGTCCGTCTGCTACGTCTCCAGCGAAAAGTTCACCAACGAGATGATCAACTCGTTGCGTTACGACAAGATGACGAGCTTCCGCGACAAGTTCCGTTCGGTGGATCTGCTCCTCATCGATGACATCCAGTTCCTCGCGCAGAAAGAGCGCACCCAGGAAGAGTTCTTCCATACTTTCAACGCCCTGCACGAGAGCATGAAGCAAATCGTGATTGCGTCGGACAGGCCGCCGAAGGAATTGCCAGAGATCGAAGATCGTCTGCGCAGCCGCTTTGAATGGGGTCTGATTGCTGACATCCAGCCGCCCGATCTGGAAACAAAGGTCGCTATCCTGCAGAAGAAGGCAGAGTCTGAACACGTCATTCTGCCAACCGATGTAGCTCTCTTCATCGCATCGAATGTGCGCACGAACATCCGTGAGCTTGAGGGTGCGCTAGTCAGGCTCTTCGCCTGGTGCAGCTTGAATGGCATGGAGATTACGCTACCGACGACGCAGCAATGCTTGAAGCAGTTCATCGACACCCAGGTTCGCAAGATCACTATTGAGGCGATTCAGCGCGCGGTGGCAGAACACTTTGGTAAGCGTGTCGCCGAGCTGAAGCAGAAGAATAATTCGCGCGAGGTGGTGGTACCAAGGCAGATCGCCATGTATCTCGCTAAGCAGATGACAGAGGCGTCGCTGCCGGAGATTGGTCGCCAGTTCGGTGGCAAGCACCACACGACCGTCATGCACTCCATTTCAAAAATTGACGAACAGCGCCGCACCGACAAGGGCATGAACGCCATGGTTAATGACCTTATGGAGAAGCTGAACACCTAACCCCCTCTCCACGAAACTGCAAATGCGGGCCACACTCGGACCAGATGTAGCCCGCAAGTTCTCTGAACATTCAGTTCGCTGCACTCACACCTTCTTTGAACTCATCGATTTAGCTGACAGCTTTTTCTCGATTCCCGCTGTATTCTTTTGTCATGCAGTGGCGCAAGCCTTTCAGGGGCCTCCTCTTCGTTGTTACGGCTCTTTTTCTCTCTGCTTCTGGGCAGGCACGCACCCACGACACCGGATTTCTGAATCGGCATATCGCCGTCAACGGAACCACCTACAAATACCAGGTCTACGTTCCTGAACAGTGGTCTCCCTCGGAACATTGGCCGATGATCCTTTTTCTCCACGGCCGCGGTGAGCGCGGATCGGATGGTACGGATCAGACACAGATCGGCCTTCCCGCCGCAATTCGCTCTCATCCCGATCGCTGGCCGTTCGTCGTAGTGATGCCACAGGTCCCGTTTAATCATCACTGGTGGACCGATCCCGAGATGATGCACATGGCAATGACTGCGCTTGCGGCTGAGACTAAGGAGTTCCACGGCGATCCGCAGCGTACCTACCTCACCGGTCTCTCCATGGGCGGCTACGGCGCCTGGGAGATAGCCAAGACCTACCCAAGCCACTTTGCGGCCATTGTGATCATGGCGGGTGGCGTCTATTGGTCCTATGCCCCCCAGAGATGGAAGGACACAACCCTGCCCGCAGATTATGCGACGCACATCGGACGCACCCCTGTGTGGATGTTTCACGGATCAGAAGACACTGTCGTGATTCCCAAACAATCCGAGTTGATGTTTGAGGCGCTCAAGGCCTCTGGTGGCAATGTCCGCCTGTGGGAACTCAAGGGCGTCCGTCACAATGCATGGGACAAGGGCTACGCTGAACCGGAGTTGCCTAAATGGCTGCTTGCTCACAAACTGGCCGAAATCGCGGTTACCCAGCCTTCAGCGGAAAGACTGGTCATCCCCGTTCACCCCGTTCCAGCCAAGATCAGCCCGGCTGTTTACGATGCATACATTGGCGAATATCGCGACGGAAACACGTTGATGCTGACTGTTTTCCGGCAGGGCGAGGGTCTCTACCAGAAGAACGGTCAGGGGGATGTCGCTGAACTTCTGCCCGAAAATGCCAACACCTTCTTCTACCCCAGCGGCAGCTCCACCCGGCTCATCTTCGAAAAAGATGCCGGTGGCCAGGTAAAAAGCGTGCTTTACCACGACGACCGCTACGAGGAACGCTGGCTCAAGTCACACTGAGGAAGGGCTCTGAGGAAAACAAGGGAATCTCGTACCATGTGCAAAGAATGGTGATTAGAAATAGCCGTAAACACTGGATGGGACCGCGCTTTCCACTTCTCACGCCCGTTTATCTTCCACAACACAACATATTCAATGTGCAAGCTGCGGGGAACCTGGTTGCGCTTCAAGGTATTTCATCCTGTCTTCCTGCTTTTGCTCTTTCGAGCACACCGGTTTTCTAAAACAGGACACCCGCTCAAACCCTATTCCTGCTGTATTTCGGGAGTCCTTTCCACTTTTCCTGATCGAACTGTTACTACTACTGGGAAAAGACATTCTATAAATTTGTTTTTTAGTAGTCGTATTGCCTTTGCATTTACAAATTCCCTGCGTCTTCGCGTCCGGCAAAGTTTCCACCGCTGTCCCCCGTTTTCCAGAAAGAAACTCCACCCCACAGCAAGGCTTTGTCACTAGAATGATCTGGACGAACCACGCGTTGCAGAAAGCGCGCGCTATGGACGTAGAGAATTGAAAATTCTGTTTCAAGGGGGCGGATGAGCATGCCTGGCGTAGGAACTGAACAGGAGCGACCGCTGGCGCAGGGCGCGACGATGGAGATTAGCGTAAGCCGACAGGATCTATTACGGGAACTGACCGCGACGCAGAGTGTCGTAGAGCGCAAGACCACAATCCCGATCCTTTCAAATTTTCTCATCGAGGCCGAAGACGATCGCCTCACAATCACTGCCACCGATCTAGACCAGAGCATCAAGACTTCGTGCGCAGCGAAAGTGAAAAAGCCCGGCTCGTGCACCATCCCGGCTCGCAAACTTTACGACTACATCAAACTTTTGCCCGATGGCGATATCAGCATCAAGCTGATGGAAAACCACTGGGTGCAGATTCGCAGCGGCCGGTCCAACACCAAGATGGTCGGCATGGCCCGCGCAAACTTTCCGCAAGTGCCGGCATTTCCTGACTCCAGCGTCACCCGCATCCCGACAAGCTCTCTGAAGGGCATGATCAGCAAAACGATCTTCGCGATTTCAAACGAAGAATCGCGATACACGCTGAACGGCGCACTGCTCATCCTCAAAGTCGAGAGTATGGCGATGGTAGCCACCGATGGACATCGCCTCTCCTTCGTCGAAAAAACCGGCGAGACCCTGGCCAACGTAAGCGGCGAGAAGAAGACCCTGATTCCTCGCAAAGCTCTTGCGGAACTGCAGTCTCTGTTGGGATCAAGCGAAGAAGAGTTTATCGATTTCGCGGATGACGAGCACACGCTGTTTTTCCGCATCGGACATCGCGTTCTCACCACGCGCAAACTGAGCGGGCAGTTTCCCGAACTACGAAGCCGTCATGCCGCGCGACAACAACAAGTTCGTGGTGGTGCGCAGCCAGGATTTGATGGGCTCCATCCAGCGCGTGGCACAGTTCGCCGACGAGCGTTCCGGCGCAATCAAGCTTCGCATGGAACAGAACGAGCTAAAGATTTCCTCTTCATCCACGGACGCAGGGGAATCGGAAGACACCATCGAGACGCCGTACAATTTCGACGCCATCGTGGTCGGCTTCAACTCCGCCTACATGATCGACTTCCTCAAAGCTGTCGGGAATGAAGGCGAAGTCCGGCTGGAATTCAAAGACGCGCAATCCGCAGGACAAATGCGGCCGGAAGATCCCGGCGAAGATTACAAGTACCGCTACATCATCATGCCAATGCGTATTTGAGAAAAATCGCAGACGCAGCAGAAAGAACAAAGCCAGTCAGAATCCCTGACTGGCTTTCTTTATTCACCCACAGATCCCTAGCCGACTTTTTGTGCCTCCACCAACGAGGTAAGTCCCGCACCATCGATGGTAGCGCTCACCATGGCGTCGAAGCCCATACAGGAGTTCATCATCAGGTGGTACAGCCGGCGGTCGTTCCAATCTCGATCGTGGAATCGCTTGATGTAAGCGGCACGCCGCTTGTCGGTCTCCAGAATTTCCTCTTCCGCTTCCTTGTCGTGATCCGGAAAGTTTTTCTGGAACCAGCGAATTTTTCGAGACATCGAAGCGTAGACAAAGACGTGGAACGTGCCAGGCACGCCAGTCAGGACGCAGGCGGCTCCTCTACCCACCACCACGCAGTTTCCTTCGTCCGTGGCCTCCTTCAGGCAGTCGTGGACGAGCCCTACAACCCGCTCACCGTCGAAGACCTGATCCTCGGGCAGTCCCGGTAAACGGTCCATGCTCCCATGCAGAAAGGCCTTTCCCATGCGGTAGTACCAGGGATCCAGACGCTCGTCGAACTCTTCTGCCTGCTTCTTGGTAACGCCGGCCTTGCGCGCGACGTCCTCGACCAGGCATTGGTCGATCAGCTTCCAGTTCAGCCTGTTGGCCAGATGCTGGGCGAACTCAGCCCCTTGGCTGCCGTACTCGCGTTCTACAGTGATTATCCGAATCATCTCTCGCGCCTCGATCCGATCCGTTAGTCCCAGCCGGATGGGCAGAATGCTAGCACCCTTGTCCATACATTCGCCATCCGGGAAACGTGGGCCGGTTTCATCCTATGATGCATGGAATCTACTGTTTCAGTTCGGCAATCGTAACTCCCGCTCCGCCCTCGTTGTGAGGGGGCTCGGCGATCGAGGAAACCTGGGGATGCTTCTCAAGATAGGCGCGCAGCGTGCGGCGCAATACCCCCATGCCCACGCCGTGCACCACGCGGATGCGCGGCAGCCCAGCCAGAAAGGCACGATCCAGGAAATTCTGTAGTTCGTCTGTTGCCTCATCCGCAGTTCGTCCGATCAGGTTGATCTCCGCCCGCATGTTTTCGTCTGGCTCGCTCACAGAAACGGAAACCCCGCGGCGCCGTGCCGCCTGCAATGGGCTTACGCCTTGCCCTGTGGCGGGCGGAGCCGATATCACCTCTGCAATATCGTCGCGTCCGATGCGCATCTTCATCGCGCCCATTTGCACTTCGAATGTGTTCTCGTCGAGTTGCCTTTGAATGACCGCGGTCTTCCCCATCGACTTGAGTTTCACAGTATCGCCTGTCGCAACGTGCCGCACAACATGCGGTTGCGCATGGGCATCGCCACGATCTGCCCCGGTATTATGCGCAACGACGGCCGAATTAAATTGCTCGCTGAATTCCCGACGGAGCCGTGCAATCCGGCGCTCAGCTTCCTTTGAAAGCTTCTGCTGCGACGCGCGGTCTTCAATCACGCGAACCGTCTCCCGCGCCTGATACTCAAAATCCTTCAGCAGCGAAGTAAGTTTCTGTTCCATCTCACGAAGCTTAGCCCGGGCTTCTTTGGCGCCTTCCACCTCGAGGCGCGCCTTTTCTTTTGCCACCTCGGCTTCGCGCTGACGAAGATGAGTCCGTTCCCCGGTCACCGCCTCCAATTGCCGGTGCAGCTGCTCCAAAAAGTGGGCAATATCTTCTACCTGGGAACCCAGCCTTGCCCGCGCTCCACTCACGATTGCGCTGTTAAGTCCCAGCCTCTCCGCGGTGTTGATTCCAGCAGAAGTGCCCGGCACCCCGAGACGCAGCTTGTAGTTCGGCACCAGGGTTCGCTCATCCACGCCGACGGCCGCATTCAGGACGCCCGCATTGTTCGCCGCGTACACCTTCAACGACGTGTGATGGGTGGAGATGAGGCACCAGGCCTTTGCTTCAAGGAAATACCCGGCAATCGCCACCGCCAGCGCTGCGCCCTCTTCAGGGTCGGTTGCTGACCCCAGTTCATCCAGCAGCACCAGCGACTCGTCATTGGCAAGATGCGAGATTCGATCCAGGTTCAGAATGTGCGCCGAGAATGTCGAAAGATTCTCTTCAATCGACTGGGAATCCCCGATATCCGCCAGCAGGCTCTTGAAGATGGGCAGCACCGCAAAATCTGCAGGAATAGGAATGCCGCCCTGCGCCATCAAAGCCAGAAGTCCCGTGGTCTTGAGCGAAACCGTCTTACCGCCGGTATTCGGACCGCTGATGATCAACTGTCGGGCCTCGCTCGTGAGCGCAATCGACAGCGGGACGACCATCGCTCCTGCCGCACGAAGGCGTTTCTCCAGCAGGGGATGACGCGCATTTGTCAGGTCAAGCGACGGGTTATCCCCCGGGGAAAACTTGGGCCGGACGCATTGGTAGTCGTGGGCGAAGCGCGCGCGAACGACGAGAGACTCCACCTCGGCCAGAACAGCCGCTCCGGGCCCGATGGTCGAGGCATAACCAGCCACCTGCCGCGTCATCGAGACAAAAATGCGATGAATTTCCGCTTGTTCTTCTTCCAGCAGCCGGACCAACTCGTTGTTCTGCTCAATGGTCTCCAGCGGTTCCACGTAGACTGTCTGACCGCTCGAACTGGCGCCATGCACCACGCCGGAAACCTTCCGCTTCCACTCCGTCTTCACTGGAATCACAAAGCGGTCACCGCGAATCGTGATCAAGTCTTCCTGCGTGCTGCCGCCTTCAGACAGCCGCCGCAGCGTTGCCCGCAAACTCTCCTCGATATGGCGCTGTTGCTTTTCCTGCTCCCGACGAATCCGCCGCAGATCGCTCGAGGCATTGTCGGCCAAGCGTGCCATCCGGCAACATCTTTTCCCGCAGTGAATCAACCAGCGGCCGCAGTTCCGCGCCCAGCAGCGGTGCGCTCAACGCCTGCAGTTGCGGCAGCTTTTCCGCCACGCGGGCCGGTGGAGTCTTCATCACTCCCTGCCATGACCCAATGTCGTCCATCAGGCTCAGCAGCGCGCGCAACTCTTCGGGCTCCAACGCCGCTCCCGGAATCCGCGCCTTGTCGAGAAGCATGGTCGGGTCGAACAAAGAGGCTAGAGGCACGGACACGCCCTGCTCCAGCAAAAGCCGCATCTCGTCGACCAGCTCGTGTTGGCGGTCAAGCCAGACCGGATCGCTGGAAGGCCGCAGGTCCAGGATCCATTGACGACCGAGCGGTAGAATGAGAGTACCCTGCCAGCAATTTAAGCAGGCGTGGCCACTCAAGCACGGGCTGCTTGTCTCTTCCACGGGCGACGGAACTGGATTCAGAAGTGCCACAGGCCTATGGTAATGCCCAGCTTCATGTTGTTACGATTCTGGCTGCCGAAACGACCGCTTTGGCGTAATTTTGAAGGTCGAAAGTACCGGCTTGCAGCCTCTTTCCCGGGAACAAGCGGTATACCGATTGCGTAGGCTCAAGATGTGGCATCCGCCAATGGCCGATGCTTCGAGGAGGAATCCATGTTTTGCCCCGCGTGCGGTCAGCAGTTGCAGCCGAACCAGCAAACCTGCCCCAAGTGCGGCAGGGCGGTTGCAGGTACGATTCCTACGACTCCCATGCAGCCCCAGACCTATCCACCCATGCCAGTGCCGTTCGCGCAGACGCGCGTTGAACGGCATCTTCAAACCCTCGGAATCCTTTGGCTGGTCTATGGCGGCTGGGTGCTGATTACATGGGCCTTCGCCGCCACCTTCATGGCGGGATTCTTCGGCAGCATGGCACACCACCCTTGGGGCCCCATGGGACACGGCCCCTTCGGCAACGGGTTCCCCTTCGTCGGCATACCTTGGCTTATCCCTTTTATCACCATCATCCTGGTACTCCGGGCGGCGCTCGCCATCCTGACGGGAGTAGCCCTGCTGCACCGCAAAAGCTGGGGCCGTACCTTGGCCATCGTTGTCGGCATATTGACCTTGCTCAAGCCCCTTACTGGAACTTTGCTGGGTATTTACACGCTCTGGGTTCTGTTGCCGGCTGCGTCTGCCCACGAATACAACCAGATCTCAGATTAGGATTAGGGCCTACGCATTCGGGTGCATCTCGACGTTGGCCTGAACGCCACGCCGCCGACACCCGAGTAGAATCTGGAGTATGGATTATCCAGTCACTCGACTCAGGCGACTTCGCCGGACTGAGGCCATGCGCGCCCTCGTTCGCGAGACCCATCTTCACCCCGGTGCGCTGATTGCCCCAATGTTCCTTTGCCCCGGGGAAGGCATCCGGCGGGAGATCAGCTCCATGCCCGGCGTCTTCAATCTCTCCATCGACGAAGCAGTGAAGGAGGCCGAAGTCTCTGCCTCGCTTGGACTTGGCGGCCTGCTGCTCTTCGGACTGCCGGAGCAAAAGGACGAGCAGGCGAGCGGAGCCTGGGCCGACGACGGCATTGTGCAGCGTGGAATTCAGGCTCTGAAGCAGGTCGGCTCGCTCAAAAGTCTGGTGATGATCGCCGACGTCTGCCTCTGCGAATACACCTCTCACGGCCACTGCGGCATCGTGAAGAAAACAGGCGAGGATTACGAGATTGAGAACGATTCCAGCCTGGAACTCCTTGCCAAGGCAGCCACTTCGCTGGCGAAAGCAGGAGCGGATATCGTCGCACCCTCTGACATGATGGATGGCCGGGTAGCCGCCATCCGCGACGCTCTCGACGACGCCGCGCTGGAGAGCGTGCCCATCCTGTCCTACGCCTCGAAGTTCGCGTCTGCCTTCTACGGACCGTTTCGCGAAGCTGCCGACTCTGCCCCCCAGTTTGGCGACCGCCGCAGCTATCAAATGGACGGAGCGAATATCCGCGAGGCCATGCGCGAGATCGATCTTGACATCGGCGAAGGCGCAGACATGATCCTGATGAAGCCGGCCATGCCGTACCTCGACGTAATCCGTGCCGCCCGCGAGAACTTCGATCTGCCGATGGGCGCTTACCAGGTCTCCGGCGAATACTCCATGCTGCAGGCAGCCTTCCAGCGTGGATGGCTGGAACCCCAGCGCGCCATGCTCGAATCCCTGCTTTCAATTCGCCGGGCAGGCGCCGATTTTATCGTCACCTACTTCGCGCAAGAAGCAGCCAAGGCGCTGGCTTAAATGGATGGCATCACTCAGAGCGGCTGAATCCATTCGGCCACCCCGGCATCGCATAAAATAGCGTTGATGAATGATTTACACCGGTAGATCACAAGCTTCTACCCGAACTCCTAGTTTCACTCTCGAACGGAGCATCCCTTGGCGGAAACAATTTACGACGTGGCAATTATCGGCGGAGGTCCGGCCGGATATACGGCTGCCATCCGCGCTGCGCAGTACGGCCTGAAAGTAGCCTTGATCGAGAAGGATCAGAAGCTCGGCGGCACCTGCCTTCATTGGGGCTGCATCCCCACCAAGGCCATTCTTTTCAATGCCGAGATCTGGGATCACCTCAAGCACGCCAAGGAATACGGCATCGACGGTGTTGGGGAAGTGACCGTCAACTGGCCCGAAGTGCTCAAGCGCAAAAATGCCATCGTTACCAAGCATGCCAAGGGCCTCGACTTCCTCATGCGCAAGAACAAGGTCACAGTCGTCCTAGGACATGGCCGCCTGACTGGCCCCGCCGCTGGCGGTGTGCATACCGTTCAGGTTTCCTCCGGAAGCGGCGATAAAGGAACGGTAAGCGACGTAAAGGCGAAAAACATCATTCTCGCGACCGGCTCCGATGCCAAGATGCTTCCCGGCTTGAAGCCTGACACAACCATCCTCACCAACATGGAGATCCTGCACATCGACAGCGTTCCAAAGTCGCTGATCGTCATCGGAGCGGGTGCGGTCGGCGTCGAGTTCGCCTCCATCTTTCGCAGCTTCGGGTCGGAAGTGACCATCGTCGAATACCTTCCTCGTCTTGTCCCAGTTGAAGATGAGGACATCAGCAAAGAGCTGGCACGTCTCTATCGCAAGCGCGGAATCGATATCAACGTCGGCGCGAAAGTGGAGAAGGTCGAAAAGGCCGGCACCGGCGTCAAGGTCACCTTTACCAGCGCTGAAGATAAGACCGTAGTGAAGGAAGCGGAGAAGGTCCTCGTCGCTGTTGGCCGCGCTCCACGAACAGAGCACGTCAGCGTCGAGAAGACGAAGATTAAGCTCGAGCGAGGCTTCATCCCGACGGATCAGTGGATGGAGACAGCAGAGCCCGGAGTCTATGCCATCGGTGACATCGTCGCCGGCATGCCCCAGCTTGCTCACGTTGGTGCGATGTGTGGCATGGTCGTCGCAGCGCATCTGGCCGGCAAGTATGCGCGTCCGGTGAATCGCAATCGCATCCCCGGCTGCACCTACACTGAGCCGCAGATCGCCAGCGTAGGACTTACCGAGGCCCAGGCAAAAGAAAAAGGCTACAACGTCAAGGTCGGAAAGTTTCCATTCACCGGAAACTCCAAAGCCTCCATCGTTGACTCTCACGATGGCTTCCTCAAAATCGTCACCGACGCCAAGCACGGAGAGATTCTCGGTGTTCACATCATCGGCCCCTCTGCTACGGAATTGATTGCGGAAGCCGTTACAGCGATTGAACTCGAAGCGACGCTCGAGGAAATGATGTTCACGATCCACGCGCATCCGACTCTGGCTGAAGGGCTCCTCGACGCGTATGGCAGCGTGGAAGGAATGGCCATCAACGCATAAACGCGCGAGCCGATGTCTGACCCGCAATGTAAAGGCTCTATATGTTCAGCTATCTCTATCTCGGACGCATGGATTACGATCGCGCCCTGTCGTTGCAGCAGGAACTCGTCGAGCTTCGCTATCAGCAGCGAATCGGAAACACTCTGCTGCTGCTGGAGCACCCGCCGGTGCTCACTTTAGGGCGCAACTCCCATCGTGCAAACGTGGTTGCATCGGATGAACTGCTCGCTAGCCGTGGCGTTTCGCTGCATGAGATCAATCGTGGTGGCGACGTTACCTATCACGGCCCCGGGCAGCTGGTCGGCTATCCGATCTTCGATCTCAGGAGCTATACACCTCGGCTGGGCGCTGTCGAATTTGTTCGCCTTTTGGAAGAAGCATTGATCCGCTTTTGCGCGGAGTACGCCGTTCACACTACGCGGATTGCCGGACTGACCGGCGTGTGGACCAGCCCCAATTGTTCGGCGGAAGAAAAGAAGATCGCAGCCATTGGCGTACATATATCCCGTGCCGTTACTTCGCATGGGTTCGCCATCAACATCACCACGGACCTGCGCGACTTCGAATTGATAGTGCCCTGCGGGATCACCGACAAAGCCGTCACTAGCCTGGAGAACGAGACCTGCCAGCGCGTTCCAACTCTTGAAGCCGCTGCCAACGCCGTCGCGCGTCATCTTGGATTTGTCTTTGGAGAGCAGGTGCTGGCGGTCGATTCCCTTACGGATTTTTTGGCCTCCGCCCACTCCAGACCGATATTGACGCAGGAAGAGATCGAGAAAGCCCGCGCCGTCCCGGAAGACACGCCGCTTCATGTGCCGAAAGAACTTGTCGGGCTTCACGGGAAGCAGGACCCTTTTCTGGTGTAGCCTGTGTTGTTCTGGAAGGATTTCGTGCGCTAGAATTCGCCCGGCTTGGACGCCCAAGCGTCACCAATAACCTTCAGGCACTCAGGGATTTATAATCCTGCTTGCAGCATTTTGGGCGGCAGGTTCGATGCCCTCCAAATTTTCGGGAACAAAGGGATTGCGAAAGGGAATCAATGCCGACTGACGTGATTATGCCCCAGATGGGCGAGTCAATTTTTGAAGGCACCATCACCAAATGGCTCAAGAAAGTGGGAGACACCGTTCAGAAGGACGAGCCCCTCTTTGAGATTTCGACTGACAAGGTCGATGCCGAGATCCCTTCGCCCTCGAGCGGTGTGCTCACTGAGATCAAAGTCCCGGAAGGCTCCACTGTACAAATCAATACAGTGGTCGCCGTGCTCGGCGAAGCAGGAAGCGCCGTAGCCTCTGCTCCGGCAGCGCCAGCCCCCGCACCTCCGGCGCCCAAAGCCGAAACCCCAAAAGCCGAGACAACAAAAGCCGCTCCTGCACCCGCTGCCATTGCCGCAAGTGCGGGCGATGCAGGCACCGACGTCATCATGCCGCAGATGGGCGAGTCGATCTTCGAAGGCACAATTACCAAATGGCTCAAAAAAGTAGGCGACACCGTTCAGCGCGACGAGCCACTCTTTGAAATCTCCACAGACAAAGTGGATGCCGAAATCCCATCCCCCGCAGCAGGCGTGCTCGCGGAGATCAAGGTTCCCGAAGGCGCCACCGCACAGATCAATACCGTTGTTGCGGTGCTCAGCGGAAAAAATGGAAAGGCAACCTCACCAGCCACAACATCTCCTGTAGCTACGGCACCTGCTTCTCCCAGCGTATCGCCTGTTCAGCCCACGTCTGAACCGGTCGAGAACGTCTCGCAGGACGGTGTGCGCTCCTCGCCATTGGTCCGTCGCATTGCAAAAGAAAATAATCTAGACTTGGGCAAGGTTAAGGGATCAGGCTCCGCAGGCCGCATCACCAAGGAAGATGTGCTCGCGTATCTCGCTGGTGGAGGCGCTGCAAAGGCCGCCGCTGCCGCGCCCACTCCTCCAGTCGCGCGTCCTGCCGCGCCGGTTGCCTCACCACCTGCAGCAGACAAGGCCGCAGCCACACCCGCGCCCGGCGCCCTTGTGCCGCTTACAAGGATGCGTTCCATCATTGCGCAACGCATGCTTGAGTCGAAGCAGACCAGCCCGCACGTCCACACCTGCTTCAAGATCGACCTCAGCCGAATCGTTCGTCTCCGCGAGAAAGAGAAGTCCAAGTACGAGCAGCGCAACGGCGTCAAACTCACCTACATGCCGTTCATCACGCGAGCGGTCATCGCCACGTTGCGCAAGATGCCGATTATCAACGCGTCGATGGAAGGCGAGGCCATCCGCTACAACCAGAACATCAACATCGGAATTGCGGTTGCTCTCGAATGGGGACTCATTGTTCCCGTCATCCGTCAGGCAGAAGAGAAAAGCTTTCTCGGGATCGCTCGTGCCATCGCTGATTTAGCCGAGCGTGCACGCACCAAGAAGCTGAAGCCGGAAGAAGTTGGCTCGGGCACGTTTACTATTACGAATCCCGGCATCTTCGGCGAGCAGTTCGGCACCCCCATCATCAATCAGCCGGAGAGTGCGATTCTCGACGTCGGCGGACTCTTCAAAGAACCAACGGTAGTTACAGATGAGAATGGTTCCGACGCCATTGCAATACGCAGTATCATTCGCCTGACTCTTGGCTTCGATCATCGTACCGTCGATGGCGCGGATGCCGGCAAGTTCATGGCTGAGCTGAAGAAGTACCTGGAAAATTGGAGCGAAGATATCGGTTGATTGTTTTCAGCAAAATAAAAAAGGGGCAGACTCAAAGAGTCTGCCCCTTTTCTCTATTTCGTCACAATAATTGTTGCGCTTCCAGCACTCGCTTTACGGCATCTTCCGGAGTTGCCGCTACCGCGGATAGATGCCCCATCTTGCGTCCCTTACGTGGAAGCACCTTCTCATAAAGATGAAGCCTTACGCCCGGCACTTCTAATGCCTTATCGAATTTAGGCTCGTGATCCAACCAAAGATCGCCCAGAAGGTTAGCAATCGCCGCCGGTCGCAGAATGCTCGTGTCACCAAGCGGCAAGTCACACACAGCGCGCACACACTGCTCAAACTGGCTCGTCACGCATGCCCGCTCACTCGCGTGATAGCTGTTGTGCGGTCGCGGTGCCAACTCATTGATCAACAATTCCTCCTGCGCCGTGAGAAACATTTCCACCGCAAGCAGCCCTTCTAACTTCAACTTCTCCGCAAGATCTCGCGCCATATCCTGCGCCATCCGCTCCAACGTTTCTGGAATCGACGAAGGTAGCACGCTCCACGCGAGAATCTGATTTTCGTGATGATTCGCAGCCGAGGGGAAACTCACCACCTGCCCGTTTGGAGCTCGCGCCACCATCACGGAAATCTCCTGCTTCAGCTCGATCGCTTTCTCGGCAACGCAAGGAGCCTTCCCTAGCAATCCCCAGGCCGTCCTCGTAGCATTTGTATCTGCAACGGTGTCAAATCCAACCTTCACCTGGCTGCGCCCGTCATATCCCCCTCGTGCGCTCTTTACAAAGCATCGCCCGCCAAGTTCGGGGATAGCCTTCAATAATTCATCTTCCGTATTTGCCGCTACAAAGGCCCCGACCGGAAATCCATGATCCTTCAGCCATGTCTTTTGCAGAATGCGATCCTGTACCATCCGCATCAACTCTGGTCCGGGCCGCACCGGCGCGTGTTTCTCAGCAGCTTCAAGGCTTGCGATTGCCACTTGCTCAATCTCCAGTGTCACCACATCGCAGCCTCGCGCCAGATTCGCGGCCGTGCGTGCATCGTCCCATGCGCCTTCAAAGCAGGCGTCCACCACAAATCTCGCAGGACACGACGGATCAGGATCCATCACTTGCACGCGATAGCCAAGCGACCGCGCCGCCATAGCCGTCATCCGGCCCAGCTGACCGCCGCCAAGTATTCCGATGGTTGCTCCAGGAAGAATAACGCTCACTCGGGCAGCTCCGTCCCCATCACTTCCTGACGATTCATCTCACGCCACGCTCGAAGCTTTTCCTTCAGCGTCGGATTTTCGAGCGCGAGAATCTCGGCAGCCAGTAACGCCGCGTTCGCCGCGCCCGGCTTCCCGATGGCCAGGGTACCCACCGGAACGCCCTTCGGCATCTGCACAATCGACAAGAGCGAATCGATTCCATTCAACATCGTTGCCGGCACAGGAACCCCAAGCACGGGGATCAGCGTCTTTGCCGCCAGCATCCCGGGTAAATGCGCGGCACCGCCGGCTCCGGCGATAATCACTCGAAGCCCTCGTGGCTCCGCTTGTTCCGCGTACTCGAATAGCCAGTCCGGCGTGCGATGCGCGGAGACCAATCGGACTTCGAAAGGAATTTGAAAATCTTTTAGCAGGTCAACGGCAGGCTTGAGCACCTCATAATCGCTCTTGCTGCCCATCACCACACCGACCAAAGGGGCTTCTTCCATGCAGGTGATTATACTTGCCCTTCCTGCCGGTAAAAGGATGACCAGGGCTGGCGCAACAATTCGATCTGTGCCCCAGCCCCACTGTTCTAAGCCGGAGAATCCAACAGTCCAGTCACGGCCTCTCGGATCTGCGCCACAAATTGCTCCAGCCTGCGAAAGTGCGGAGCTTTCACCACAGTGATCGTTAACAAGGGCTCGGTGAAATCAAACTTCACTTCCGCTCCAAATGCCTTTACTTCTCCCTGCTTGCCGGAAACATTGAGGCCTTTGCTTTTAAGCGCATCAGAAATACGTACGAACTGCTCCGCCGTTACCGGACGGAATTCCAAAATCTGCATCTCGCATATCCTCCCGGTGAGTCGACCATCTAGTGCAACTTGATCCCTAGCGTCTTGAAGTCTGCGATCACCGTTGCTTCACCAGTTTTGAAATCCGAAACAACCTGCTTGACCAATCCAATGGTTGTCTCGCTCAGCGTGATCGCCCCCATCACATTGCCCGTCGATGCCGCCGACGCAGCTGACTCCGCTGCCGCTACCGTCTTCACTACGTCGTAAAAGACTGCTGCCGCCGCTGCCAACACAGGCCCCGACAGTGCACCCCAAATCGCTCCCAAAGTCTTTGCGCCCTTGGCTACGCTCATCAGAAAGTCTTCAACCTTCTTGCCTGCTGAAACCAAATCAGAAAAAAATGTACTCACTCCACTCATCCGTTCCTCATTCTGCCGATCACTTCGGCCCTACTGCTTTCCGGGTATCGGAGACTGCGCTAGGTAACCAGCAGCGCCGAATATTGCGCTGATGCCCGCCATCACACCCAGCCTTCCCAGACCGCTCCTGCTTGCGGCAAATGCTGAAGGATCAACAATCACAGCCGTCACCGTAATTGCCGCTCCGTGGATCACCGCAGCCATCAGACCCTTAATCCAGATCCGTAAATCATCCATCTACTGAATGCCTCCAACCCACAGCGACCAAGCCTGGATACACGCTCGTCACTGGTAGTGCCGAACTACTTCCACTGCCAATTGCAGTAGCGTGAATAACACTCCAACCGCCGCCGCAAACCCCTTTGCCCTCTGCCAGCGCAACTCGTGGCGCTCGACATGATCTTCAAGCACCTTCAAACGACCTGGCTGCCCATCGCCCAACAGAGAGCCCATCTGACTCTTCAACACACACAGGTCAGCAATCACAGCATCTTCAAAACTTCGAAGCCTGTAACTCGACACTCGTCCGCGAAATACCTGTTCGCCCAGCACGGACGGTGTCCTGCCCATTTGCATGGACATGTGCATAAAACGCCGCAACATCAACTGCGTGTGCTTGCGATAGAAAGCAAGCTCTTCTGCCGGCTGTTCCCCAGCAACGGCGCTTGTCTGCCGTTGAACTGCAACACCCGCAACTGCTGCCTTTCTGGCACCCTCACCCCACACAACGGGTAACATCGTTGCTGCGCTCATGCCGCCTCACCTTCAACAGCGGCCTGCTCAGCTCTTTTGCATGCATGCTTCCGCGCGCTGCGCTTGCGGCTTCCAATCGCTGGAAAATCCTTAAGCCGGTCTACGCATGGATTGCAATAAACGCCCAGCTCATCCGATCGGAACCACAAACTACCGCACCCTTCGCATACTTTCAATTGCACGCTCAAATACATCATGATTTCTCCAAGGCTTGCATTGTTCCCCGCGAACTTTCCTTAATCCATATCGCGGCGTAAGTGGAAGTCCCGCCGGACTGGCTCAGCATCTATTGGCTCAGCTCCATCTCGGCGATCATGCTCCCATTGGTATTTCAGCTCTTCGTTTTTGGCTCGCAGATCGTTGGGAATACTGTTTCCACGACGGAGACCGCTGGTCTCTGTCAAAATTATCGGCTCTCCTCCTTTCTGGCCCGCAGGCAACCAATTCCAGCCAGATCGCTAACTCGACCTTGCAATACACCCTGGCGAGAAGAGGCAACTTCTCACACAAAAGTGCTTGGATAAGTAGCGAAGTTACTGGACTTCGTTAGCCGCGCGTTTCAACATTTGGAAAGTAGTGCGAATCTAATGCGGTTATCAAAAGCCGTCAATGCGTTTAAGTAGCGGAGACCAGCAGAGATCGACGGCGGTTACGCGCGAATCTCTCGGCTCCTAAAGAAACTGTCAATGTTGCTTTTCTGCCTGAAATATCGAACTTCCCCGGTTTATTGCTGATAGGCAATTTTCCACAAAATGACCTTTTCTCAATTACAGGAACGACTTCGCCTTGAGATACTTCGTCGCATTGACCGTGGTGTTTTATCGGGCATCATGCTTGCGCGTCAAACCGGCTTCGGGCAGTCCCACATCTCCAACTTCCTTCGCAGAAAACGCACGCTCAGCCTCGAAGGTCTCGACCGCATACTCGTGTCCCAGAGCCTAACCATCTCTGACCTGTTGCCGAACGAATCCTTTCCGGCACACTTGTCGGCGCTGCCGGATACAAACTTCGACGCAATCCCGCTAGTGGCCCCCGCAACCGCCCTTAGCAGTCAGAACATTCCATCGCATTCTGTGCTCGACGTCCTGAGGATTCCGGCAGGAATTCTGCAAACCCTGCAGGTGCGCCGCGCCAATTCGCGCAAGCATTGGCTGCGCTTCGTGGCTGTGCGGCTGACCTCTGCGCAGTCCGCGCCCATGGAGCCTATCCTCACGCCCGGCAGCATCGCGGTCATCGACCGGCACTACAACTCGCTGGTCCGTCTACATGCCGATCGCCCCACGCTCTATGCCGTACGCCACGGGAATACTCTGCTCATCCGCTATCTTGAATTCGACGCCAGCCGCCTCATCCTTCGACCTTGCAGCCTCGCGTATCCCATTACCCTGGTTCAGCTTGGCCCAAACGAAACCGCATCGGATTACATCACCGGACGCGTCTGCTTTCTTTTCACTCAGGTTTGAGTTTCACGATCATGCCGCAAAAAAATTCCCCGCTGAACGCGCCGCATTGGCAAATCAAGTGGTCTCGGTCTCAAGCGCGAGTGCTCGGCCGTCTCGCGCTGCGATCACTGCAAGCCATTGCAAAGTTTGGTAGCATCGCCTTTCGGAGGAGTTCATGGAATCAACCCCAACTTCCAGCAATGGCGCTCGGCGCAATGAAGATATCGCGCTCGATCTGCTCAAGTTCGTCGCCGGAACCACCGGAATCGGTCGCACCACCGCCCCATCCACCGGCTTTACCGCTCCCAGTGCACCAAAACCTGAAGACCAGATTACCCAGCTTCTGGATCTGTATTCCCGTTGCCTCGGCGCCGTGGAAGGCAAAGGGAGAGCGCGCTAGCGCAGCCCTTGTCAGACGCCGGCCCAGCCAGTAACAGCCCTGTTTTGAACGTCGCAGTGTTTGGCGCCGGCGCTTTCGGCCAGAACCACGTGCGCGTCCTTCGCGAGTTGCAGGATGCAGGATCGCAGGTCGCCCTTGCTGCCGTAGTCGATCCTGATCCGGCGAGAGCCGCTGCCCTGCGTGCCAAGTACGCGGTTCCGGTGTATGCCAGCCTGGAGGAGTGCCTCGCCGCGACGAAGTTCCGGCCTGCAGATCGACGCGGCCTGTGTCTGCGTTCCAACCTCAGCGCATTTTGCCGTTCGTCCGCAGTTCTTGAAGCTGGGATGGATGTTCTGGTCGAGAAGCCCATCGCAGCGACTTTGGAACAGGCCGACAAGCTGGTTGCGCTCGCGGCGCATCGTCACCGCGTCCTGCAGGTTGGTCACCTGGAACGCTTTAACCCCGCCATCACCGCCGTCGAGCCTCTTCTCAACTGCCCCATGTTTTTTGAGGTGCATCGGCTCAGCATCTTTACGCCGCGCGCTCTCGATGTCGATGTCGTGCTCGACCTCATGATCCACGACCTCGATATCGTTCTCACCTTTGCAAAATCGCAGGTGGTGGAAGTCCGCGCCGTGGGCCTGCCCATCCTCTCGCCCAAGGTGGATATCGCCAACGTGCGCCTTGAGTTTGAATCAGGGGCCGTCGCCAACTTTACCGCCAGCCGCGTCAGCACGGAGAGGGTACGCAAGCTCCGCTTCTTCCAGCCCCGGCAATACATCTCCGTCGATTACGCCCGCAAAGACGTTCTCATGATCAACGTAGACCGCACCGACGGTGAGCCGTCGGCTTCCGGAGTCGTCAAGCCGCCGCCCATGTTTCCTATTCCAGAACTCGCAGCGGGCCTGTCCTTCGATAAGCCGATCGTCGTTCACGGAGAGCCCTTGCGCCTCGAGATCGAGTCATTTCTCAACGCAGTCCGCCACCGTTCCCGCCCCCGAGTTTCCGCCGAAGATGGCCGCGCCGCGCTCGCTCTAGCGCTCGAAATCGATCGCGCCATCACCACCCACGCCGACCGCGCCGGCCTAAGCCACTTCCACATCTAGCAAGGGATCTGGGACGTTCAGGATGAAATTCCGAAGATGTAGTCGAATTATTCCGGGACTGGTCATCATCATCTTCTCGATTGGTGTTCACGGAGCTATTGGGGAAGTCGCCCACAAATCTCCCCTCAAAATTAGCATTTGTGAACTCCTTGCACATCCATCGCAATACGCTGGCATTAGTGTGGTCATGACTGTACGGATCACGGCTACGAAGGAGGGCGCAAGTCTTTGGGACCCTGCCTGCACTAAGGTCGGCTTGAGATTACGTTCTGATCCAGCGACGAGTTCGGATCCTGCAATGTTAGAACTGGACCGAGTTCTCAACGAGCACGGATTATCGGATCATCCGGTCATCGCGACTCTAACTGGTGAGTTTAGGCAAAACCATTACGACGATATCCGGCATCAGGCAAAGGCTGTGTTCAACGCTGTCGCGGCATCCGACATCAGGCAATCGCAAAGTATTGAACACCGAAAATAAGGCGATCCGGATAGTCGATTCGATCCCCGCGCGCGAACTAATTCAGCTGCTGAATCGGAATCCCTTCCGGGATCTTCAGTTCGAACTGATCCTCCGTCAGGTTCTGATTGAGAGTCAGTTTCTCAATCGTCAGCGTGATCTGGTACTCATCCAACGGGCGCTTGATCGTCACGGTTCCGGGGAATCGTATATTCCCAAATGTCTGGTACGGCCCGTACAAAACCTGCGTCGTAATGTTGCCGTCGCTGTCGTAGATATCCTGCTCAAAGGGCAGCAAGTTGCTACGCCCAAAGCGAATCACGCGGTCGAGCATCAGCTCATTTCCATCCGGTTTACGCCGCACAATCGCCAGATCGTAGACCGGCTCTTCCACCAGTTGCTTCTTTTCCTTATCAGTAAACACTCGCGACTCACCGGTAACAAAAATCTGTTCTTCCGGAGCGATGGAGTGAATCAGCATGGAATCGAAGAACAGTCCGGGACGGAGATTCTCCAGCGCATTCTTTGAAGGCTTTGTAAGCTTCACGTTGCCCACAATGGCCTTGCTCTTCGGCGGAATCAGCAGCTTGAAGGTATCGCCGTTGCTCGCAAGATCGAAGGCGTGCGTGTGCAGCACCGGCACCAGTCCCAGCACGCGCAGTTTCCCGGGTTTCTCCATCAGGATGTAGCCGCGGAACGAGGTGTAATCCGTCACTGCGCCTTTTTTTGTCCCGCCCACTTGCGCCTGGAATTCCACCGTCGCAGTCAGGGTGCGGATGGCTGCGTAGGCCTCATTCACCTGCTTCACCAGGTCTTCGCCGCGGGCCGCCTGCACCACCCCCGTAGGCTTGGGGACCTGCACTTTTCGGGTGTGGTAAAGGCATCCCGTCAAAGTCGGCAGGATTAGCGTCAGCGCCTTCAGCCAATGTTTACTCATCCATGTTCATCGTGCGGAGTCAGTAAGCGAGTATATCTGCTTCGCTTAGTGGTTTCCCCCCGCGTGGGCTGCTTTCCGGTAAGCCTGCACGTTTTGCTCGTGCTCTTGAAGCGTTTTTGCAAATCGCGACGGCCCGGACGCATCCCCGGTGGCGGCAACGAAATACAAGTATTCAGTGTTCGCGGGATTCATCGCGGCACGCAGTGATGCCAACCCCGGGTTTGCGATCGGCCCCGGCGGTAAGCCCGGGTGGCGATAGGTGTTATAGGGCGAATCGTTTGTCAGGTCAGAGGCGTAAATCGTGCCACGGTAGCGCCCTTCGCGCAAAAGCGCGTAAATCACCGTGGGATCGGTCATCAGTGGCATATTCCTTGCCAGCCGGTTCACCATCACGCTCGCTACCAGCGGCCGCTCAGCCTGCAACGGCGTTTCCTTTTCCACGATGGAAGCCAGCGTCACCACCCGCCGGAAATCGTGCGTAAGCCCAATGGATTCCGCGGCAACCCGGAATCTCTTCACCATGGCCGCCGCAATTTTGTCCGCCGTGGCCTTCCGCTGCAAATGGTAGGTATCCGGGAAGAGATAGCCTTCAAGGCTGGGTGCTGTCGGATCCATGTCCTGGACAAGGTGTACATCCGCCACTGCCGCTCCAAGAAAATCAGCGCCAGTTCCCAGCTTTGCCTCTTCCAACCGCTGTGCAATGTCGTAGATGTTCGCGCCTTCCGGAATCGTCACCGCAACGGTGTACACATCCCCGCGGAGCAGGCGGTCGTAGACCTCGGAAACTGTGGCTGGATGGTCGAACCTGTACTCCCCGGCCTTGAGCGTCCCATGCTTCACAAAGCGCATGAATTCAAAGGCATACCGGCTGCGGATGATACCGCTGTGCTCCAGTTGGGAGCCCATCTGGCGAACCGTTGTTCCTATAGGGAAATCGACGAAGGTCTCCGTTGTGGGACCCGCAGGCGCGAGAACTACATAGGCAGCGCCCGCCAATGCCGCCAGAAGAATAAGGACCAGAAGAATTCGCACTCAAAATAGCCTTTGAAAATTAGATTCCGCGCGCAAGGTTACTGATTGATTTTATGATGTGTTCCCTCTATCCCGGGTACACGACGGAGCGATGGAATAAGATTTCTGAGTGGATCAGTTATCCTCACCCTCCGTCGAAGCCAGAATCCCGAGAATTATGGGTCTTGACGTGGGCGATCGGCGCGTCGGCGTCGCAGTTTCCGATGAGCGCGGCCTGACAGCGCAGCCTGTTTTGACGCTCCACCGCACGAATCGGAAAGACGATCTGCGCTCTCTCGCCCGCATTCTTCGCAAGCACGGGTGCACGGAAATTGTGGTCGGGAATCCGCTGTACATGTCCGGCGATCTGAGCCCGCAGGCGATGAAAGCACAGGCTTTCGCGGAAACACTGCGGCAGGAATTCGGCCTGCCTGTCGTTTTGTGGGATGAGCGGCTGACGACAACCGAAGCGCACCGTCTGCTGCATGAAGCGGGCCGAGCGGGGTCAGAACACAAGAAAGTAGTTGACCAGGTCGCTGCCGTACTGATTCTGCAGGGTTTTCTCGACTCTCGCGCAAACAACCTGGCACGTGAGGCAAGAAACCTGCCGGAACGGGAAGACTAAACCGAAGTTTTCCTCAATTTTCCAGACTTCCTCTCCACGGCACTTCCCTCAGACAGGCCCGCAAGCCTACAATCACTCCGCTGCATCTTTCCGCAGTGCGACCGGGTTATCCCGCAATGCGTTGAACAGATGCGCGGAAAGGGAAGCCAGCCATGTCAGAAGCAATTCTTGTTGCGTACGCCACCCGTGGCGGGTCCACCCGCGAAGTAGCCGATGCCGTCGCAGCCACGCTGAGAACACAGGGATTTAAAGCGGAAGTGCGGCCGGTGGAATCCATTGACTCCATCCTCCCCTACAGTGCCGTTGTTCTGGGAGCGCCCATTTATTACGGCCACTGGCACAAGGATATGTTGCGCTTTCTATCGCAACATACCGTTGCCCTCATCACCCGCCCGGTAGCGATTTTTGCGCTTGGACCCCTCCAACACGACGCGGAAGAAATGAAGGCGGCCAGGACGGTGATCGACAAGGCGCTGGTGCAGTTTGAATGGCTTACGCCGGTAGCGGGCGAGGTCTTCGTGGGTAAGTACGATCCCTCTACGATGAATCCATTTGAGCGGCTTTTGCTGAAATTGCCCGGCAGCCCGGTTCGCAAGCTCTCCACTACGGATCAACGCGACTGGGCGGCGATTCGGACCTGGGCAGAGAGCCTGGCGTCGACATTGAAACCGCTGGTTGCGGCGAACGCTTAGGGGCATTTGAAGCAGCAAAAAGGGCACCGCGTCTCTGGTCGAGACAAGATGCCCTTTGAAAGGCTGATCAGTTTCTACGCTTCGCCGATGATATCGGGGAACTTCAGTTCTGCCCGGCTAAGCGACGCCAGCAGATTGTCGTCCACCGTCGATTCATCCCCGCCAATCGCTTGAGTGATCTCGTTCACAAGCAGGTAACGGGCT
Source organism: uncultured Acidobacteriaceae bacterium (assembly GCA_963797255.1). Taxonomy (GTDB): domain Bacteria; phylum Acidobacteriota; class Terriglobia; order Terriglobales; family Acidobacteriaceae; genus JANXZS01. The sequence continues at coordinate 287,536 of CAWCOV010000019.1, read as the reverse complement.
TTTTCCAGCATTTTTTGTTCGCGGAATCCGAGGGGCTTCTTCTTGGCCAGCACCAGCAGGCTCTTGAGCACTTCGGCAACTTCCATCAACGAACCGGCCTTCATTTTTTCGCAGTGTTCGCGATAACGCTCTTTCCAGTCCGCGTTGCTGCTGCAGGGGTCTTCACCCAGAAAAGCGTAAATACTGTCTACTTCTTCCTGCCGAACGACGCGACGCAGTCCTACTGTCAGAACATTGCCGCACGGGACCATCACCTTCAGGCTGCTGGCCTTAATTGTCAGCATGTAAAAGCGTTCTACCTGAAATCCGTTCGTTCGGGTTGAGATCTGATCTACTATGCCTATCCCGTGATTTGGATAGACGACCTTGTCACCGACCTGAAAACTGGGCATGCTTCTCATAGGTTTATGCAATAAGCCAATAGGAAAGGAGTAACCAGGAAGCAAACCAGGACCGAGCATATGCTTCGTTCGATACGACCGTCAAGGCGCCGAGTTTCAAATTCGAAACGCTTGGGCGCGAATCGTCATCTATGCACATGGGTCGTCGTATAATCCAAAGGGACGGACACACCTTCCTGAAATGCAGACACGCGCCCCGTTTCAAGCGGGGACGGACAAGAGTGGAATGCCAGAACACATTAAAAAGAAGTTGCAGGAAGAAATCATCAAGCTCGAGTACGAGCTCACCCACGAACTCCCCATTGAGATCAAGAAAGCCGCGTCTTTGGGCGATCTTAGTGAAAATGCGGAGTATCACATGGCCAAGCAGCGCCAGGTTTTCGTTAACGCGCGCCTCGGTCAGTTGAAGGCTCGCATGGGCGAACTCGCGCTGGTTAACCTGGCGAACATCCCTCGTGACAAGGCGGCCTTCGGGTCCACCGTCGTGGTCTTCGATTCCACCAAGGAAGAGCAGATCGAGTACAAACTGGTTACGAGTGAAGAGTCGGACGTTAGCAAAGGGCTCATCTCTACCACCTCACCCATCGGTCGCGGACTGGTCGGGAAGAAGGTGGGGGATATTGCCGTTATAGTTACTCCCAACGGCAAACGGGAACTCGAAGTGCTGAAGCTGACCACCATCCACGATGAAGAAGACTCAGAAGAAGTCCAAGAAGAGGCAAAATGAAGTTCTGCGCTGACTGCCTGGCCAACTCGGCCGCCCTTTCCGGTGAATGGAGCGTGCAATGAGCTGGACCAGTGCCTTCGGCCGGGGCTGCGGCGTCATTCTGCAAAGCATCGTCAATGGGCTTGCGCTGACGAAAATTTCGCCGAACACCCTTACCTTTATCGGGCTCATCATCAACACCGGCGCCGCCGTGCTCTTCGGCTTCGCCAACGCGCACAACAATGTGCGCATGTTTCTCTATGCCGGGCTGGTGATTATCGGCGCTGGCATCTTCGACATGGTGGACGGCCGCGTCGCCCGCCAGACCGACAAGGTCACCGTCTTCGGAGCCTTCTTCGACTCCGTGATCGACCGCTATAGCGACGTTGTCCTGTTCTTTGGATTGCTGGTTTACTACGCGCGCGGACACCGCCTGTTCTACGTCTGGCTGGTGGCCTTTGTGATGGTGACTTCGCTGATGGTGAGCTACACGCGCGCCCGCGCAGAAGCGCTCATCGGCAGCTGCAAGGTCGGCTTCATGGAGCGCCCGGAACGCATCGTGCTCATCATTCTAGGAGCGCTGTGCAACCGTTGGGGTGTGATGGCTCCGGCTCTCTGGGTGCTAGCCGTTGTTTCGACCATGACGGTGATCCACCGTATCACTTACACCTACCAGCAGACCCGGCACCTAGCGCCGCTGAAGGCGAAAGTCGTCGCCGAGCCCACGCGCGAGTCGTTGCCAAGCACCGTCGCCGCCTCGCAGGAAATGAAGCCTGTCTCGAACGCGTAGGGAAGCTGTGCTTCAGTAGATGGCTCTCAAAACGAGAAAGAGCAGCGCACCGCCTGCGGAAGTTACGGCGAGCGAGCCAAGCACAGCCCGGAAAATGCGTCCGGCATCGTAGCCATTTTCGCGCTCCATGGATTTGAATAATGCTCCTGCCGCACCGAATTGCAAAAGGGCGCCGCAAAGAAGGCCAATACTGGAGCGGTGCTGAGCGATAGCGATATCTTGTCCGCGCCCGGGGAGACCAACAAGATCTCCGATTACTATTCCATTCGCCATGTACACCATGAAGGAAAAAGCCGCGCCCGTTCCGAAGACAACCGCGAGCGCCAAGGGTAGCCATCTCGGAACATGCAGGTGATCATCTTGCGTCACGATAAATGAACTCTCTTGGCAGTGTGTCTACAAAAACTACGCAACTGAAAGTCAGGAAGTTCCAGAGTCGGCGGGTGGCCTATAACTCACCCCAACAAATGCGGGTGCCCCATGTCTCGCGTTTGAGACATGGGATACGCTGATCGCAAGGGTGATCCAGTCTCGAAGTACCCCAGTCAACAAGGCCGCGAAGACGTGGAATCTGTCGCATTATCAGAAACCCACATCTCAAAGGCGAGATGTGGGGCACCCGGCGCAAAATACCGCTCTGCGCATCTTCGGGAAACGGTTGGCCAAGAGCGGTCGATGAAAGAACAAACAATGCGCAAAGGGCAAACTTTGAAGTTGGATTGTGCAATGACATCAATGAACGGGCCTGAGCCAGACCTGGGCTGTTACGGGGGCGCCCCCTTGCGTGATCACCACAGTCCCTCGCAACTCATTCTTTGTCTCCGTCAGGTCGTAGACGAAGTCTCGCAGCGTCGACATCACTTCGAATCTGAGATGACCATTCGCAAACTGTCCATGAAGAAGAGGATATTGCTCGGAAGAATCTGGACCTCCAGTACCGGTTATTCTGCCATCGGCCTGCTTGAGGGTAAAAAGTTGAGGGACATCGTGTTCGCTATTAGATGCTCGGAACGCTCCACTCCAGACCCCGGAGATGTCCGCAGCCGAAGCGAATGATGTGAGTACAACAAAAGTTCCCAACAATGCTTTTATCCTCATTCGATAACCTCCGACCCATTTTGGCAGGTGGCCCATGTCTCGCGTTTGAGACATGGGATGCGATGCTCACAAACGTCGTATGCCTCGAAGCACACCAGCAGCCAACAAGAACGCGAAGCTGCGGAATCTGTCGCACCATCAAAAACCCACATCTCAAACGCGAGATGTGGGGCACCCGGCGCCCGGCATTTCCCAAGTGATCGAATTAAGGCGTTCCCAGCCGGTCTCGACTTACTTGGTGGTCCGGTATCGGCGAGTCATGCTGGGAAAGTTTACCGCCGACGTTTTGTGGCGACGCGCTTGGCGGCCACCTTGCTCGCCGATGGGGTGCCTTGCTTCGCCATCTTCGCCTGCCCCGCCTTGGTCATCAAGCGCGATTGTTCGTACATCTCGATCCACTTCTCGCTCGAAATCGTCGAGATCAGCTTGCCAATCGCTTCGAGGGGCAAATCGTCCGGCGACTTGAAATGAACGCAACACTTCCCCATGTCGAGCTTCTTCCCCGCCGCCTTGAACGCCGCCTTCAGCTGCTCGAGCTGACTCGCACTCCAAAACGCGCCCATCAGGTAGAGCGAGCAGTAGTTCTTCTGCGACGAGAGCGCAACGTAGCAGATCGGCTGCTTGTTGTAAGTGTCAGGATATCGAGACAGGGGGATCGTCCAGCCGATCGTGCCCCAGACGAGGCACTCATCGTAGCCGGGCGGAATGTGCTTGTTCACGAGTGCACGCACCGTCGCGATCGTCTTCGCACGATCGGCGGGGAGTGAGGCGATGTATTGCGCTGACGTCTTAACATTCGATGGTGGTTTCATGGATTCGTCGCCTTCCCGAACGAAGTGTATCCGCAAACCCTCATCATCGAAGGATAAACTGGCGTCGCGAGCGTATGGTGCTACTCGACAGTAACGGAAACATAACTGATGGCGGGCGTTGATACTCCGGCAACGTTCGCGAATCGAAGCGTAGGAAAAATCCCCTACTGAGAAACCATCCACTTCGATACCAGTAACGTTGTGGGTCGGAGCCCAAACGCACGGCCGCGTTGCCCTTACAAATGCATCTCCAGGGGGGATGCTCGCCTTCCTCAATGCGGAGTAGTAGACAAGGGATTGATTGACACCGTCGACGTGGTCATCATTTTGCCGGCGAAAACCAGATGGGAGAGGTGTAGGCGCGGTCGGTGACGGTCATTGGAACGTAGTCGGGCATCTTGATCCCGAAACGCTTTTGGTCATAAGCTGTCCAACGAGGTGACGGAATCTGGATCACGCGGACATAGTAGAAGGCGCGCTGCGTAGCATCGAACGCCGGGTCTTTCCAGTAGGCCGACAGTGTCGTCGCGCCGATGGAATTGGTGTAAGACGCGTTCGGTATATCCACCGTGTTGCCCACAGGCGTTCTGCAGCGGCCATTCGCATCGATCCTGCGCCCGCCGGATACTGCCACGTCGAAGATGCGTTCCTGCGACTTGCCGTCCTTATCGAGCCAGCCCTTGATGATCTGGATTCGGTCGAGGTTGGGAGCGTCCGGATCGCGCATCGCGTAGACCAGGAAGGCGGGCGGTTTTCCCTTGGGCGCCTGGCTGAGATCGCCGCCCATGGGCACGCCGTGGGCATATCCGTTCTCTGCAAAGTCGGCGCGATTGAGATCAGCGGGTGCGAAGTCCCAGCCTGCAAAGACGCGTACGACAGGCCGGTCGCCGGTTGTGGTGTAGACCTCCTTGCGCTTCAGCGCGTCCCAGATGCCTTCGCGGGTATTCTCGCGCGCCCACACACCGCCCAGGCCCGCTGCTTGCTCTCCCCAGACAGACATCAACGGTCCCTTCTTCGGATCGCTGTTGATCATGGCCAACGGAGTCTTCCAGCGGTCGGGCGACGGCAGCCCATTGGCAAACTCGCCGAAGAAGTTGTCTTCTCGCGTGGTGACCACACCCACATGGGCATCGTTGCCACCAATCATCCCTGACTTATACGGATTGGCTCCGAGTTTGGCGTCCAGTTCCAGACCCAACTTGAGCGCAGAGCGGACGTAATTATTCTTGAGCACACTATCCTGAGCCTTCTCCATTTTGTTGAAGTTGATGTCCCAGCGCTCAAAATTAGCGAATTCATCGGTTGGTGAAAGAAAGGGGTGGTTTCGCTGTCACCCTTGATCTGCGTCGCCTCTAATAGTGGCTCGTGGCTGGCGCGCGTCTCGGCGTAGGCCCGGTCCATAGGCTTTCCGTCAAAGGTCTCGGCGGAATACATCATGCCGTTGCTGAGATTGCCATTATGGGGAATGGCCAACACCTGACCGCCGGTCTTTGTCGCGTAATCGTCCATGTACCTCCACAATGCGGCTGGGTCCTGGCTGTCGAAGGTGGAAAAGGGAACAACCTTGCTGACGCGGTCGATGTAGTCGCGAAAGACTACCGTGCGATGAAGATTGTTGCCGCCGGGGGCGCAGGTCCATTCGAAACCGTGCAGTGTTGTGAAGACGCCGGGATGGTTCCATTTCTCAGCAGCCTCGGTAGCGTGCGCCCAGGCGGAGGCAGTGACCTTGGTTGCGTCGAAGACAGGCTTCCCGGATTGCATGGAGACGACTGCTTCGATAGCAGCTTTGACGCCCTCCTGGGGGCTGGTCTTCGACATTTCATACCAGCGCTTGCCCTGAGGGTTGGCGAGGAGTTCGGGGCTACCGGCGCGAATTTGATCGGAAATACCGAGGTATTCGGCGTGGTCAGTGATTGCCACCCAGTCCAGCGGCTTGTCCTGCTTGAAGCGCACACCGTTGTCCATCACTACTTCTCCGCCAGTAGCAACCCTGAAGAGGTCGTCGGGGGTCAGCGATATTCCAAACATTCCGGCGTCGAAGGAGTAACCGGTGTGGACGTGCGCAACGCCCCAGTAGACCCTTTGCGGGATGGCTCGACCGACGTTAGGAGAAAATTGGCCGCCTCCAACAACCGCGGCAGGTGTTGGCTTGGCAGGTTGAGGCGCTGATGCAACGGGTGCAGCGGTCTCTGTCTTCTTGCAGCCGGTGAACAAGGGAAGCAAGCCGCAGCGAATGCCGCGATACAGGCTAGTTGTTGCAGTCTTAAGTTTCGTTCCATGAGTGCTCCTGCGGCGAGACTCCCGCCTGCCATTTTCTTGCATGCCAAGTTGTGCAGAATTCGATTATGTAACTGTATCTGATCCTGCAACGCGTGAGGCTCACTTTGCTTTTTCGATCACTGCCTTTACCTTTCCAGCGCGGATGGCACGTTGCAGCGCAGCGTGATCCGATTCGTTCTGGTTAGCATAGGCAAACGAAAAGGCCGCAACCGCTTTGTCGAAGGCGTCGCTCTTGCCCAGGTAGCCGCTGATCAGCGCGGGCTGCCCGGAGCGCGCATGGGACAAGGCCAGCGAGTAGCCGCAAAATTGGGTGAAGAGGGCCATCCTGGCCGCGTCGAACGTCTCGACCGCAAACTTGATCTTGGCGTCGCGGAGCTGGCGGATATAGAAGTGGCGTCCTCTCGTGCCCGACGTCCATCCGAGGAAGATGTCGCTGGACGGCTGCATTAGCCGGAGGCCGTTCACAACACGCTGCCCGCGGTTCGGATAGACGCTCTTTCCTGCGAAGCCCTCCAGCACCGAGGCGCGCGCCTCTTTCACCTGGAGAATAAGTGGATCTCCTTACCGCGCGCCATCAAGAGCATCATCCAGCAGCCGGTGCCGACGCTTCCCACGCCGACGACCTTAACAGCGGCGTCTGTGATCTCGTAGTGATCGAGCAACATGCGATAGTTAGGCGCCAGAGATTCGCGGTAACGCTCGAAGGCTCCCCTGACTTCGTGGTGGATCTCCCCGGGGTGTGACCTTTCCAGTGGAAGATCGCCGGAAGCTGGTCTTTGAACCGTCGGCGTCCCGGCCGAATCATCAACGAGCTTCGGGAAGAAGCCTTCGGAGTTGCTAGTCTCACGCGCTTTCGCCAGGTTTTTGATCGCATCGCGGCGAATCTCGGCATCCTTAACGCTCGCGATCATCATGCTGGCTTCGAGGGCGAAGTACCACAGCTCCAGCACCTTCATCTCGCTGAACTCCGCCATGTGCTCGCGGTAGGACCTGACACATCCGAGGACCGCATCCCTGGCGACGGATTCGCTGAGGCCGTTGTCACGACAGGCGACCACGATGCTCGCCGCGAGACGCTTCAGGTCCCACTCCCAGGGCGCTGGGAGGGTCTCATTAAGGTCGTTGAGAGCGAAGATAACTTGCCTCTCCGCTGTGGCGAGACCCCGGAAGTTGACCAGATGAGAATCTCCTCCGCACTGCACGCGGATCCCGGTAGAAGGAGTGCCTGCCAGATCCTGTGCCATGGCGAACGCCGAGCCGCGGTAGAAGGTGAAGGGAGACAACACCATGCGCCCATGACGCAGCGGAACGAGGCCGGGAAGGCGTCCCTCGTCCGTCTTTAGCACTACGCGGACCGGATCCGGCCGATTGTGCGGCGCCTTCCATTCCGCGTGCGAATCACGAGGACACTTGTCGCGCAAAGCTTTGCCCATTGCCTTGAGCTCAGCTAACGTGTGTTGTGCTTGAAAGGTCGAATTTTTGCCATTGACGGCTTGCGACAACTTTTCCTCACTGGTGCAGTTGCTGTTCCCATGGTGCGCTTCCTTACAGGGTTTCAAGCGAGATTCGAACCTCCAAATGAATAGCTCGCTAATACGAATATGCAGTGATAGGAGTCACACGATTGCTCCCCAAACGTGCCTCATCCCGTACTATGGAAACTCTTATGAAGAATCGACCGGTTCTGCTTGTTCATGGTGGTGCATGGGATATCCCTGACGACATGGTGGAGGCGCACCAGCAGGGGGTTGCGCGTGCTCTTGCGGCTGGATACGCGCTACTGGAAAAGGGTGCGCGGGCGCTCGATGCGGTTGAGACTGCGGTTGCCATTCTGGAGGATGACGACACCTTCGACGCGGGGCGCGGCAGCTTTCTTACCCGCGATGGCCGAGTGCAGCTGGACGCGCTGCTGATGGATGGATCGAATCTGCGTGCCGGGGGAGTGGCGTGCGTGGAGCGGATCCGCAATCCTATTCACGCGGCAAGGCTGGTGCTGGACAAGAGTCCGCATGTGTATTTTGTGGGCGAGGGAGCGGAGCAGTTTGCCGCGGCACACGGCATTGAGCTGATCGACAACTCCGAGCTGGTGATGGAGCGCGAGGTGGTGCGGCTGAAGGAAGCGCAGGAGCAGGAGCGGCGGGGATTGCCTGACCAGAGTTTTTCCGGGCCTCCCAACGAGATTGAGCCGCCGAACTACACCGTGCACAAACACGATTCGCACGACACGGTGGGCGCGGTGGCGCTGGACAACTTCGGCAACCTTGCGGCGGGCACCTCTACCGGGGGCACGCTGAACAAGACGCCGGGGCGGGTGGGCGACTCGTCCATTATTGGCTGCGGCGGGTACGCGGATAACCACAGCGCGGCCACCTCGCTGACGGGCTGGGGCGAGCCGATCATGAAGCTGGTGCTGGGCAAGTGGGCGGTGGATCGCGTGGCCGGAGGCATTCCGCCGGAGCTGTCGGCGATGGACGCCATTGCGTATCTTAACCGGCGGTTGAATGGGCACGGCGGAATCATCCTGCTGGGGCCCGATGGGCGCTACGGCATTGCGCACAACACTCCGCGGATGGCGTGGGGCGTGGCGGATGCGAAGGGCTCGGATACGGGGATCGTTCGCGAACCACAGAGCTAGTCTCCGCACAGCGTGCATCCAACCAGACGGATGAGGGAGTTTTCGATGGCCGAAGAGAAACAGAAAGTTGCGACGCAGATTACGCCCATGCTTTCCGTGCGGCATGGCGCCAAGGCAGTCGACTTTTATAAAGCTGCCTTTGCAGCCGAGGAAGCGTTCCGCATGGACGATCCGAGCGGTGCGGTTGTGGCGCGGTTGTCCGTGGAGGGAGCGGAGTTCTGGGTGGCGGACGAATCTCCCGAGAACAAGAATTTCAGCCCGGAGACGATTGGCGGCGGGTCGGTGCGAATGGTGCTGGTGGTCGAGGACCCCAACGCAGTTTTCGACAAAGCGATAAAGGCGGGCGCGACCGAAGTGTGGCCGGTGAAGGAGCAGTACGGCTGGCTGCTGGGGCGCATTGTCGATCCCTACGGCCACCACTGGGAGATCGGCAAGCCGCTGACCGAGGGGCTGTAGAGGCTGGACGGGCTCAGTCAGTCGGCTGTATCGCATCGAGATGCCTGTCGCTGCTTTCTCGCTAACTCGCTGCTTACTCGCTGACCTGCTGACTCGCTGCCCTTGACTTGCTATCCTTTGTCCTTATGCTTGTGCTCGCATCCGCTTCTCCGCGCCGCAGGGAATTGCTCATCCAGGCAGGATTAGAATTCAAGGTCATTCCATCTTCGGTGCCGGAGACGCTTCATCCCGGTGAAGACGCGATCTGCTTCGCCACGCGGTTGGCGCGTGAAAAGGCGCAGGCGGTTTTCGCGGAGCAGTCCGTCCTCGACGTACCGGAGAATCCGCTGCTGGTGCTGGGGGCCGACACGATTGTGGTGGTCGATGGAGATATTCTCGGCAAACCCGCCGATGCGACAGATGCCGCCCGTATGCTGACGCGTCTCGTCGGGGCGCACGCACCAGGTGATTACGGGAGTCGCGCTCATTTCGCGCGCGGGTCTGGAAAGCGCGGCGGAGGTCACCTTCGTTCGCATGCAGACTCTCTCTGCGGCCGAGATTGCCGAGTACGTAGCGAGCGGCGAGCCGATGGATAAGGCCGGCGCTTACGCCATCCAGGGGCGGGCGGGAAAGTGGATCCCGCGCATCCAAGGCTGCTACTTCAACGTGGTGGGATTGCCGCTGGCGCTGGTGTCGGGCCTGATCGAAGGCATGCACAAGAGACTGAAGCGCTCGGCGAGCTTGATGGGGAGCGCGCGGTGAAATCGGCGACGATGTTCCGAGCGAGAGTTCTCGCGGCGATCATCGTGTTGGCCGTTTCTGGGTAGGCTACTCTAGCATCTCTCAAGGGTTGGCTCCGCAGACGGCTGGATGACAACTCCGATTGGTGGTCGAACTTCAATTCGAATTACACCGCTGGAAAGGTCGCACCTCCAAAAGGAAATATCTCCAGTAAGAATTTTGAAGTTTTAAGAGTGGTGCTGGGTGACGACATGTTGTCGCTCGCAGGCACGGAATTCGGAAGCGTTCGGCCAGTCGTCCGGGGAGATGGCCCCAGGTTTCGAGAACAAGCCTGCTACGCCTTGCCAGTAAAGGAATATCTGATCTTTGAACACGGCGAGGTTGGCGCAACTTACTATCTGTTTTCGGACGGAACGACGTGGACAGGACAAGATGCCTGCGTGGCCGTAGCTAGAGCACCGAATACTGTCGCCACCGGTTCTGGATTGCGCCTGGGACAAACGCCTGAACAGGTGACGGCTATTCTTGGCCAGCCCAGTGAACGAACTCAAGATCAATTCCGGTACGTGGCGGAATCCAAGAGGAATGCGACGGCTGAAGAATTAGCGCAGTTCCGAAAAGAACATCCGGAACTCAATGAACAGCAACTCCGTAAAAATCCTGTTTTCACCGTCAGCGTTTCGATCGTTGCGAAGTTTGCGCAATCACAGTTGAGTTACATCGCGGTATCTAAAGTGGAGACGATGAAGTAGCTGGAGCCTGCCTTACCCGCGCTCGTAGTGGAAGTGCAACTCCTGCTCGCTGGCGATGGGTTTGCCGTCTTTGGTCGCGGGAAGGAATGTCCAGGCCTGCACGGTTGCGATCACCACTTCATCGATGCCGTGTCCCAGCCCTCGAACCAGCGTGAGCTTCTCAACACTTCCGTCGGGGCCGATGACCGCATCCAGCACCACGTCGCCTGCGCTGCCTCTGGGCAGTTGCGACAAGTCAGGGCGCGGACGGGGAGAGGCCTTCAGCACGGCGATGCTGATGTCTCCGTTGCCCAGCGAATCTGTTCCCGAAGTTGAGTCGGGCGTGGCCGAGACGGGAGAAGTGGTGTTGGGATTCGCGATCTTCGCAGTGTCAATCTCAGGAGCTGAAAGCGCGGGAGTTTCCGGCGCGTGCTTGACGGTCTTTGGAACTTTGCGGGGAGCGGGCGCGCCCTTCGGCGCCTGGGCGTGGCCCGGCAAATAAGCTAGAACGTACCGGGAGCCATGGTCGTCGCCTGCCAGTGTGAGCGGAGCCACGTGCAGAGGTTTGGAATAGACGAGCATGCCGAAGAAAATCAGATGGGCAGAGAGCGATATGAGCACGGGCACGCGTTTGCGGCGGAGAGATTGAAGGATGGAGACGGGAGGCTCAACGATCAATATGCCTGGGGGCATGGGGAGGGTCCTCCGGGTAATATCTATTTTGCCTTAGCTACTGCGAGACCGGTAGCGCATCAACATTAACGCGGAGTCCGGTCGCCATGCATTGCTGCTTGGCTCGCCAATCGCGCTTCTTCCGTTTCGGTCCTGCTTCGGCGACGTGCGGGCGCGGTGACGATTAATCCTAGAAACACCAGACAACTTACCGCCAATAAACCCACTTCGATCGCCTTTAACATACTGCCCCCCGGGTTTCCCTGACTTTAATACGAAGCAATTTCGTCCTTCGTTTCACCTTCGCGACAAATTTCTTAGTCCCTTACGATCTTAATCGCTCATATCCGCTACCATCGCCGCCAGCAGCGCCGTTCGTGGCGCGAGATGTTCCAACACAATCGATTCATTTGCAGCGTGCGCGCCTTCCCCAACGGCGCCCATACCGTCCAGTGTGGGAACACCGATTGCGGAGGTAAAGTTGCCGTCGGAGCCGCCGCCGGTTGCTGCTTCCGCCAGCGGAATGCCGATCTCCGCCGCCAGCCGCTGCGCCCTTCGAAACAGCTTGACGGTCGCCGGTGTTCTCTCCATCGGAGGCCGGTTCAATCCGCCTTCCACCGTGAGCGAGCATTTCTTATCTGTAACTTGCAGTGAACGGAATCGTTTATCGATGCGAGGAGCATCGGAGCGGCGGGCAATACGCACATCCACGTCGGCCCATGCTTCGGCGGCAACGACGTTCGATCTTGTTCCTCCACCGACGACGCCGACATTCACCGTTGTGCCCCGCTCCAACTCAGTGAATTCAGAAATCTTGCCAATTAGACGAGCCAATTCCGATATCGCGCTATGTCCGCGAATAAAATCCACGCCACTGTGGGCGGCGACGCCTCGGACATGCAGGCGAAATTCCCCAACTCCTTTGCGCGCCGTCTTGTAGGAGCCCTCGAGCCCTTGTGCCGGCTCCAAAACAAATACCGCATTGGCGCCTTGCGCGAGCTTTTCCGTCACAGGCCGGGAGACTTCGCTGCCTGTCTCCTCGTCGCTGTTAAGGAGCAGGATTACCTGGCGCTTGAGCAATTTGCGGGCCTGCAAAATTTCGAGCGCTGTGAGTGCCATTGCGACACCAGCCTTCATATCAAGGACACCGGGCTCCAGAGGCTCGACCGTCTTTCACACTGAAGGGCATAGTGCGTAGTGTTCCCATCGGCCAAACCGTATCAAGATGCCCCAAAAGAATGATCGGTTTGCGGCCGCGGGAGGCGACCCCGAAGCGTGCCTCGAGCAAATCGCCATAGGCCTTCTGGCGATGGAGACGTATTTTTCCACCGGCTTCCAGGCAAAATTGCTCCGTTATAGCGACGCACGCATCCACCGCAGGCTTGTTTTCCGTGGGCGATTCTGTTTCCACGAGGGCCCGCAGACGCGCCATGGTCTTTGGTTCCAGCCGTTGGGCATCGGCAAGCAGCTCTTTCACATTCAGTGCATTTTTCACCGCTTAGGTACCTCGTCTGTCTCATTTTGGCTACACTGACGAAAAGCGCGATTGTTCCAAAATCCAGCCAACGTGTGTCTAATTTGCAACACAACAACTTTGTTATCCACCAAGTAGTCTAAGAGATTGAGAGGCTGCTGAGTACGGCGGCAGGATGTAGCCGGTAACTTTATTTGCCAGAATTAAAGCATTTCGAACACACCATCGCGGCCCCTCTCGAGTTTGCCGGGGTGGGATTGCATAGCGGCGCGCCCGTGGTGATGCGCATGCTGCCGGCGCCTGCTGGATCAGGCGTAGTCTTCCGCCGCACCGATCTCGATAATTTTGAAATCTCCGCCACTGGAAGAAATGTCGCCAAGGTGAGTTATGCCACCAGCCTTATGCGGCAGGGCGTCCTTATCTCAACGACGGAGCATCTTCTTTCTGCGCTCACGGGCATGGGCGTGGATAACGTCATCATTGAACTCGACAACCTCGAACTTCCGATACTGGACGGCAGCGCTTTGCCCTATGTGGAGGCGTTCGAAACGGCGGGCCTGACCAGGCAGCGCCGTCGCCGCGAATATCTCCGCGTTTTGAAAGATGTGGAGGTGCACGATGGCAACAAGTTCATCGGCATTTACCCGGCGGACAGCTACACCATTGAATACGCGATCGATTTCCCATCGCCGATTGGACGACACACATTCTCCGTCGATGTGGGAGCCGGCAATTACGCATCGCAGATAGCACCCGCCCGCACCTTTGGATTCAAACGCGACGAACAGAAGTTGCGCGATATGGGATTGATTCGCGGCGTTTCCAACGAGAGCGCCATCATCGTTGCAGAAGATGGTGTGGAGAATGGGCCGCTGCGGTTCCCAGACGAATTTGTGCGTCATAAAGTTCTGGATCTAATTGGCGATCTTGCGTTGGCGGAACATTGCATTCTGGGACGCGTGGTTGCGGAACGCGCCGGACACGCGATGCACACGGCGCTGGTATCCCGCCTGCGACGCGACCGCTCTACCTGGGAAGTGGCGCATCTGCCTTACGAAAAGCCGCAACCAAGCCACGCGAAAGTGCCAACCCTGGCGCCCGCTTAACAGGCCGTTTCCTAAAAAGAACAGTAGCAGTTACATAAGGAAAGATTTCGCGGACCTTGCTGCGTTCAGCGCGAGGCCATGTGAGCGAGCAGCACTTCCTGGAATTGTGCCAGAAAGGTTGGATGCGCCGGCCACGCGGGTGCGGTGACCAGTTTTCCATCTGTAACCGCATCGGTTACATCGATTGCGGCGAAAGTGCCGCCAGCCAATTCCACTTCCGGTGCGCATGCGGGATACGCGCTGACTTTCTTGCCCGCGAGCACATTTGCGGCGGCAAGAAGCTGCGGTCCGTGACAATGGGCCGCGATGGGCTTGTCTGCTTTCGTGAAGTGTTGAACGGCGGCGATAACTCTTGGGTTCAATCGCAAATATTCCGGCGCGCGTCCGCCGGGGATCACCAGGCCGTCGTAGTCCTCCACGCGAATGTCATCGAAAGTGGCGTTGAGTACGAAGCGATGGCCGGGCTTCTCCGTATAGGTCTGGTCACCCTCGAAATCGTGAATGGCCGTGCGGACGAAATCTCCGGACTTCTTGCCCGGGCAAACGGCGTGCACGGTGTGGCCCACCATCTGCAGAGCCTGAAAGGGCACCATGACTTCGTAGTCTTCGACGAAATCTCCAACGATCATAAGCAGTTTGGCGTTTTGCATCGCAAATCTCCCTGGTTCTTTTGAAGCGCTCAATTTCTGTTCGTGCCGCTCGCCAATTCACTATGCGAACACCAGGCACTGCGGCTTGCTGATGGCGAATTCTTTTCCCGTTTCAGACAGTTTGCCCGTTTTCGTATCGCGTTTCAGCACGGCGACGTTGCCAGACATTTCGTTCGCGATGAGCAGCCAGCGGTCAGATGGATCGAGCGCGATGTGGCGCGGCACCTTGCCGCCGCAATGCATCCGATCCTGAAAAGTCAGCTTGCCGGAAGCTGCATCGATTTTGCAGGTGGTGATGGTGTTCGGTCCGCGCACGGCAAAGTAGGCGAACTCGCCGCGCTTGTCGATGGCGCTTTCCGATGCGGTTGCCGTCTCGTCGGGGCCGTTTGCCAGCAAGCGGCACCTTTTGCTGCGAGGCGAGCGTGCCCTTGGCCGCGTCCCAATACAGCAATTCGGCGGTGCACTCCATTTCGTTCATGCTGTAAACCCAGCGGCCATTGGGATGAAACCGCAGGCTTCTAGGACCGGATCCCGGAGTCGCCTTCCACGCAGGCGGATCGTTCGGCTTCAGCTTCGCGTCAGCCACGTCGATGTGGAAGATGCGGATCGCGTCGCCGCCCAGATCATTCACCAGCAGAAAGCGGTTGTCCGGCGAAACGGTTACGCGATGCGCGTGCGCCGCTTCCTGCCGCTTGGCATTCGGACCATGCTCGGTGAACTTCAGGTCTTCCACCGCTGCGCTTAGCTTTCCATCTGCCGCGACTTTATAGGACACCGCGCTTCCGCCGTTATAGTTCGCAGCGAAAAGCGCATGACCGGTGCGGTCCAGCGCAACATGGCAAGGGGCAGCGCCCAAAGAGGAGACAGCATTAATCTCCGTCAACTTGCGCGCGGCGCGGTCGAGACGAAAGCCCGTCACTTTCCCGTCGCCTTGCGGAAGCTCGTTGGCGGAGTAGACATGGTGGCCGTCGGGCGCCAACGCCAGAAACGTGGGCATCTCCACTTCGGCGGCCAAAAGCTGGGATGACATATCACCCGTGGCGGCGTTCCACACGTACGAGTAGATGCCTTTGCTGCCGGCGGTCGTCTGGGTCCCAACGAGCAACAGACTTCCGTCGCCGACTGAAGCGGCCTCTGCTATCCAGCCCTTCGCGGCCAGCGGGGCAATGGCTGCACCTGCGATGAATTTGCGTCTGCTCATGCCCTCTGTCCTCTGCCTGCCGTTCTTCTGCTCTGCCATCCTGGCCTCTTATCCGTTGCAAATGTCTGTTCGTAGTTCAGTCTAGAATGAGAATTGAACCAACGTTCATTCCATGGCGCACATTAACAGTTTTGTCCGCATTCCGCTGCTTGCCTTTCGCCAGTACATCCGCCCGCTGCCGCGCATTGGCGTACTTGCTGAAGATGTCGTGCGTATGCGCGTGTGGCCGAACGACATCGATCTTAATCTCCATCTCAACAATTCGCGCTTTCTTAGTTGTATGGATTATGGGCGGATGCACCTGACGGTCGCGACCGGGGTGCTAAAGCTGGCAATGGACGAGCACTGGACACCGCTGGTTGGCTCGGTCTTTATCACCTATCGCCGCTCGCTGCCGCTGTTCACCAAGTTCCAGATCTCGAGCCGGATTTTATGTTGGGATGAGCGCTGGTTCTACATCGAGCAGACGTTCACCTTCAGCGGCGGATTGGCGGCGGTGGCCTGGGTGAAGGGGCTGTTCCGCGCAAAAGATGGGAACGTGGCCCCGCAAAGCATTGTGGACCGCGTTGAGCCGGGAGTCATGTCGCCGGAGATGCCCGAGACATTGGCGCAGTGGAATGCGCTGACCCGCGACAAACTCACGGGACTGTGATTTTTTCTCCGCAGGGAAAGATTCGATTCGGCGTCGAGAAGAATCTTATTTTCCAATATAGGATTTGCAGGATAGGAGAGGTCCTCGATGCGCAAACCGGCGTTATGCACCCTGCTCGTGCTTTGTTTCATGTCTTTCTCAGGCTATTGCGAGACGCAGCCTGCCACCTCGGCCGGATGCACGTTGATCAGCCACGCCTTGGACGACATTGGCGGCATAAGGGTTGGGATGACGCGCGGGGATCTGGAGAAGCGCTTCAAGATCACGCATACGGGGGCCTTCCGCAACCAGGCCGTCTACGCCTACAAGCGCTGCAACATGATCAAGGTGCGCGCGACTTTCTCCGCCGATCCTAATAAGGATGCAAGTTCACTTTCAACGGACAAGATCACGACGATGTCGCATCTTTTTTTGAGCCGCGATCCGAATGACTGAGGCTGGCGCACATTTGAAGGAGAGTTAGCTTTAGTACTCGAACTCCGGCAGCACTGGCTTCTCCTGGGCGAACTCAGCTTCGCGCAACTCGAAGACACGTTTTGCGATGGCATACTTCAGCGTATCGACACCCTCGCCGGTGACGGCGGAGATGGCGAAGAAGTCCAACTTCTTACGCTTTGCCATGGCTTGCAGTTTTTTGAGCTTCGCAGGGTCGGCCACATCGGCCTTTGAAGCCACTACCAGCATCGGTTTTTCGTCGAGGCCGTGGCCAAAGCTCTCCAGCTCTTTCTGGATCACTTTGAAATCTTCCACGGGATCGGGGCGCCCGCTGGCGTCGGATACGTCGACGAGATGGACCAGCACGCGGGTGCGTTCAATGTGGCGCAGAAACTGCACTCCGAGGCCTGCACCTAGGTGTGCACCCTCAATGAGCCCCGGAATATCCGCCACCACGTAGCTGTCTTCATTCGGCGCATCGCCGACGTAGACGACTCCGAGATTCGGGATCAGGGTGGTGAAGGGATAGTCGGCGATCTTGGGCCGGGCCGCGGAGATGCGGGAAATCAGCGTCGATTTGCCGACGTTGGGATAGCCCACCAATCCCACATCCGCCAGCAACTTCAGTTCAAGGCGGTAATTCCTCTCTTCGCCAAGCTTGCCTTCCTCATGTTCGCGCGGAGCCTGGTGCACTGGCGTAGCGAAATGCTGATTGCCGCGACCGCCGCGTCCACCTTTTGCGATGATCACTCGCTCGTCGGGCTTCTTAAAGTCGTGGACAAGCTCGCCGGTGTCGTCGTCGAAGACCGAAGTGCCCACGGGCACTTTCAGGATGACGTCGTGGCCGTCCTTGCCGGTGCAGTTTGAGCCCATGCCGTGCTCGCCGCGCTCTGCTTTGTGCTCGGGATTGTAGCGGAACAGGACCAGCGTATTGTGCCGGTTGCTCGACTCCATGACCACATCGCCGCCGTGGCCGCCATCGCCGCCGGAAGGGCCGCCGCGGGGAACAAATTTCTCTCTACGAAAGGCCATGCAGCCATTGCCGCCATCGCCGGCCTTAACCCGGATTCGCGCTTCATCAATAAACATAGGTACCATCCAGTGTGGCGGGTTGGCCCACGAACGTCAACGTATTGGAGGGGTCTAATGGTGTGAGTGGCCTGTCTTTGCAGTCGTGGCGGGCATGGTTGCCAGCTTCGATTTAGAATTCTGATGTCACGACGGGCCCACGCTCCAATGGAGATAAGGCATGCCCCAGCAATGGCGGATCCTACTCACACTGCTGCTGGTCTTTCCCCTGTTGCCGGCGCAAGAGACGCATAATCATCCCGCGCCTGAGAAGCTGGGAAAAGTATCGTTTCCGATTTCCTGCAAGCCGGAGGTCCAGGAGCAATTCAACCGAGGTGTGGCTCTGCTTCACTCCTTCGCGTACACCGCCGCCAAAGATGCGTTTCAGGGTGTGGCCGAACAGGATCCGCAGTGTGCGATGGCACATTGGGGAATCGCGATGACGTACTATCACCAGCTTTGGGAGCCGCCCATTCTTCCCGCCAACATTCCGATCGCGCAGAAAGAGATCAAGAGAGCGCGGCAAATCGGGAACTGCTCCGAGCGGGAACTGGAGTTCATCCGGGCACTGACCTTGCTCTATCAGGATGCTGCCATCGTTCCGTACCCCACACGTGCATTGAATTACGAACACGCGATGAGAAATCTCGCGTTAAGCAACAAGGACGATGTCGAGTCGCAGGTGTTTTACGCGCTGGCTCTGCTGGCGAATGCGTCTCCGGCGGACAAGACGCATTCGCGGCAGAAAGAGGCGGCCGCGTTGCTGGAGCCCCTCGATCGCACCAACCCGGAGCATCCGGGAGTGCCGCATTATTTGATCCACGCATACGACAACGCGGAGCTTGCACCCAATGGTCTGGTGGCTGCACGGGCCTACTCGCAGATCGCACCCTCTGCGCCGCACGCATTGCACATGCCATCGCATATCTTCACGCGACTTGGCTTATGGGACGACTCCATCGCGTCGAACCTTGCAGCGCGGCAGGCGGCGCATGAACAAGGTGACACCGGGGAAGAACTGCACGCGATGGATTACCTGGTATATGCCTATCTCCAGAGCGGACGCGACAAGCAAGCGGGCGAGCTCATCGAGCAACTGAACAGCATGCCGAATTTGAATCGGGAAGAATTCAAGATTGCATATGCCTCCACGGCAATGCCCATTCGCTACGCGGTGGAGCGGAGTCAGTGGGCCGACGTTGCCGCTATCGTCCCTCCTACAGGAGCGCCGCCACAGGTTGCCGCGATTGCGATCTGGGCTCGGGGGCTGGGGCTTGCGCGGGGTGGGCACGCTGCGGAAGCACACGTGGAAGTTGATCGATTGCGCCAGATCGAGGCCCAGCTTCGCATGTCCGGTAGCTCGTATTGGGCGACCCAGGTTGAGATCCTGAAACACGAAGTGATGGCGTGGTCAGCGCAGGCGGATGGAAATCCCGAGGAAGCTGTGAAGCTGATGAGTGCTGCGGCGGATGAGGAAGATGCGGTGGAGAAGCTTCCCGTGACGCCGGGGCCGATTGTTCCGGCTCGCGAACAACTTGGCTACTTGTTGCTGGAGCAGAATCACCCGGATCTAGCTCTGAAGGAATTTGAAACAGCGCTGCTGAATGCCCCCGGGCGACGGGGAGCAATACAAGGTGCCGCAAAGGCTGAGGAACTCGCCAAACGGAAACAGACCTCATAATTCCCGCCGCCGTTTTTCTTCTCGCAGTTTTTAAAGATTGGCGTGCCAGTAAAACATCTTCAGGGCAAAGGTGATCGGCATCCAGATCAGCATTGGCAGCAGATACCAAATAGATTGCCGGGAATACCGGGTGTATACCCAGGCGACGATCAAAGAACCCACAACCCCATTCAGGTCGCCCAAAGTCATTACGCCCGGATTATCGCCGCTCAAGCTGGCAATCGGCATGAAGAACAAGCCAGAAACGAACATGATTGCGAATAGCGCGAGGGCTCCGCGAACATCTGCCTCTCGACGTTTTTGCCATACAAGATAAGTCGCGAATCCCCAGCCGGGGTAGATATCGATCCACACTAGCCAAAAGACCCAGAGCGGAGGCCAAAGAGGAGGATAATGCCACGGAGAAGCGGTATGGGGCACGGATATCCCGATCTGTGCCGCCATGCTGCCAACAAGAAGTGGGCAGATCGAGAACAGCCAGGGTGTTGACCAGTGCGAACGAACGGCATTGCCCATGCTAGGAAGCGAGTGTTCGTTGTTGGAATTCACCGCATCTCCTTTCGCTGGAGATCATTGAATCAAACAACGTTGTGGCGATCAACTAACGTTATAAAATGAACGTTTAGATTGCTACGACAGTCAGGGGACGATGATGAGACGCCGCACACTCTCCAAGAAACGACATGATGGGCAACCTGCGAAAGGTGAGCGCGTGGGACCGGGCCTTCCTGCAAGTGTCCTTGAGAATTCTTCTGGACCCTCGCAGTGGACGGGATTTCTTTTGCATCGAGCTCATCAAGCGGCCAAGGTGCTGTACGAGACTCATCTGGCTGAATTGAGCCTGCAACCACACCAGGTCGGTATTTTGCAGCTATTGGCGTCGAATGGACCCATGGTGCAAGCACGACTGGGTGACAGACTCGAGATAGACAAGGCGACAATTGTGCCGAATTTGAACAAGCTGGAGTCATCTGGCCTGGTGGTGCGCCGGAATCACCCCGAAGACAATAGAGCGTTTGTCGTTTACCTGTTGCCGGCGGGTCTTCAGATGCTCAAAC
Organism: uncultured Acidobacteriaceae bacterium; assembly: GCA_963797255.1. GTDB lineage: Bacteria > Acidobacteriota > Terriglobia > Terriglobales > Acidobacteriaceae > JANXZS01. The sequence goes on along the minus strand of CAWCOV010000019.1, from coordinate 266,910 downwards.
GAGCTGAGAAGGTGAACAGGTTAGTCTCCGGGAGACTCCTGGCCGCGCTCTCAACAGCAGAAAAGGAGCAACTGCATTTGCTGTTGAGCAAGCTCGTATCCTCTCAGCCAACGTCGGATAAAACGGTCACCCACGGCTCATCGGCACTTCGCCACAATCAGGCTTAGGTCATCCGAGAATTGACCGTTGCTGAATTCGCGCACACTTTCCACAATGAACGTCAGCAATTCCTGCGGAGACATTTGGGTGCCGCGTCTTAATGCTGCTGCCAATCTCTCTTCGCCAAATTCTTCTTCCTTGTCGTCGACGGCCTCGGTTACTCCGTCGGTGTAGAGGAGCAGTGTATCGCCGGAGAGCAACTGGCACTCGTGCATGGCGCATGGCCAGCTTTCAAAGAGTCCGAGAACTGTGCAGTTTGAAGCCAACCGCTGCAATTGCCCGTCGCCGCGAAGAAGAAGAGCGGAAAGATGACCGCAGTTCGCGTAGAGCAGGCGGCGGGTTCGATCGTCGTATTCGGCAAAGAAGAGCGTGGCGTACGCGTGGTCGCCAGTGTTTTGGTAAAACAGCCGGTTCACTAACTGCAACATCTGCTGGGGATGGTTAATGGCGATCGCGGACTGGCTGCGAAGATTGGCTTGAAGGTTGGCCATGAGCAGGGCACCCGCGATACCTTTTCCGGCGATGTCCGCGATTACGATTCCCAACCGGCTCTCGCCCAGGTCGAGGAAGTCGTAATAATCTCCGCCAACATTGCGTGCCTGGATGCACTGGCCTGCATATTCCAGCGTCTTCATAGGCGGGAACATCTGCGGAAAAAGCTTCGCCTGCACCTGGCGTGCGATTTCCATCTCCATCTCCGCATTTCGTTCCGCCTCCAACTTCTCGGCGTTCTTGCGGCGTTCTTCCTCAATATGTTTCGTGAAAATGTCGATGCCGATCAGGCCGAAGGTGTTTTTGTCCGGATCCTCGAATTGGGTGACCTTGCCTCCCCACGGCTGCATGGACGGGGGATTTATGAACCTGACGCCCCGGCTGGACCATTCCTCGTAGGTCGCATCAATATCCTCTGTCATGAAGGCTGTTTGCATGGGACGACCGATCAAACTGTGCTCGGGAGTGCCGGGCGAGGGAGCCATCAATGCAAGGTTGGTATCGCCATTGGGAGGGGAAATGGAGATAAAGCGAGCGCCCATTGGTAGCACGACGTCAAAAGCCAAACGAAATCCCAGCTTTTCTACGTAGAAATTAAGGCTCACATCCGCATCGCTGACGAACACCGTGATGCTCTGAATCCGTAAATGCCGTCCGGTCGAATTGGAAGCGTTCTTGAAGGTGAGGTCCTGAGCTGGGTCGGTCGGCGATTCTGGCATGGCACGAGTATAGATCGGCGGATTGACCGTTCAATCCTTCCCATGTTGCAGTCGGGCGATCCCGTTGAATGTATGGTTTAGGGCTAGTAGGAGGTTTTCGGCCTCTCCCCGAGTTCCATTTTGGGAAACGCACCCAGTCTGTCTGAATGCACTGCCCAATGCGGGAAAAGATCAGCGGCCTCCGAATCGCCAAGGAGTATTCTTAAGTTACTTCCTCCCCGAGTCACCCGTGCGTTTCCTTACGGATACGGTCCTGTTTGTCGTCAGCGATGTGCTGATTTTGAACAGTCTTCCTCCGAAGGGCTTCGCTCGGCCTGAATTCAAGGTGATATCACCCGACCCCTTCTGAAAACGAGGTCTGGACAGTCACCGCTGATCGACCCGTGCCCGTCAGATTTGATTGGCGGCCGGTTTGTGAGTCCATTTATGGCGCAAGCGCCGCCGCGATTTTGGGAGCGGCATCTCCACCGGGAACGTGTCCTTAGCTGGCTTAAGGGCTCGCCTTTGCAGCGTCTCGCGCTGGGCGTTCTTCTGTTCATTCTCCTCATTGCCAGTGGCTCGGCTCAATCTTCTACGGGAGGTTCGGTGGGAGGCACAGTCGTGGACGCATTTGGTGGACTGGTGGTGGGCGCGCGCGTGGAGGCTCGCAACCAGGCCGGCGGCGTTCTCCGCTGGACGCGAACGGATCAGCAGGGGGAGTTTCGTTTTGCGTCACTCGATGCGGGAAAGTACCGCGTGGAGGTGAGCGGCCCCGGCTTTGCGCCCGCTGGCGCGGACTGCACCGTGACAGTGGGACGGGTGACGGAGCTGCACCTTAGCCTGTATGCGGGTGGGCCGCATGAAGCGGTCACGGTCAACGGCAAGGTCCAGGAACTGGATACGACCAGCTCCTCAGTTGCCAGCAATATCGACCAGGCATCGCTGGAAGGCTTGCCGTCGAGCGGCCGCCGCTGGTCCGACTTCGCATTGCTGACTCCCGGCGCCGTTCCCGACCAGGACGGCAATGGCCTCATCAGCTTTCATGGCACCAGCCCGCTGTTGAATAACAGCATCCTCGACGGGGCGGACAACAACCAGGCGTTCTTCTCAGAGGAGCGTGGTCGAACGCGGATCGCCTACTCCATCAGTAAGTCGGCGGTGCAGGAATTCCAGGTAAACGCCTCGAATTATTCGGCGGAGTACGGCCGGGCGGCGGGCGGCGTGGTCAACACGGTTACTCGCTCTGGCGGGAATGCCTTTCACGGCCAGGCATTCTACTTTGACCGCAGCAGCAATTGGGCGGCGCGCAATCCTTTCACCACGCTCACCAGTAAGACAGCTCTCGGAACTTACGAAACCACACCATACAAGCCGCGGGAAATGCGTTACCAGGGGGGCGTGAGCATGGGCGGGCCGATCAAGAAGGACAAGCTGTTCTGGTTCTTATCCTGGGACGAAAACTACCGCGACTTTCCCGGAGTGGCGCGCGCTCTGCATCCCGACGCTTTGTTTGCCATGCCCAGCACAGGCAGCCTGCAGATGCTGGGAGCGCGCACTCGGACCACAACCGATCAGGCGAGAGAAAATTACAGCGCCACGCTCGACAAACTGGCGGCGCAGCTTGGCGTAGTGGATCGCACCTCGAACCAAGCCGTTTTCTTTCCCAAGATCGACTGGCAAATTGGCGAACGCAATCACGTGACGCTGCAATACAACCACGTGCGATGGAATTCGCCAGCCGGAGTTCAAACGGCGCCCTCGTCAAGCTACGGCATTGCCAGCTTTGGGGACGACGCAACCACGGTGTCGTGGATTATTGGCCGCTGGAATTTCTTCCTCACGCCCGACATGGTGAATGAAGTGCGCTACCAGTACGGGCGCGATTTTCAATCGGAGATGAGCCAGCAACCCACGCCCTTCGAACAAACCTTCGCGCAGAATCAGTGGGGTCAGCCACCGCAGATTTCAATCTCCAGTTCGACCAACGGATTCATCTTTGGCAAGCCTGCTTATTTGGATCGCGTTGCGTATCCCGATGAACGCCGCAATCAACTGATGGATACGGTGACGTGGGTGCATGGAAACCACGTTACGAAGTTCGGGTACGACTACAACCACGTCAACGACTACAGCAACACGCTTCGCAATCAGACGGGCACGTACAGCTATCCAAACGTGCTGAATTTTACGTCGGACCTGATCTCGCCCAACCATTGCGACACGGGTGGAACGGGACTAGGAAATCTGCCTTGCTATTCGTGGTACTCGCAATCGATCGGGCCGACTACGTTTGAATTTTCGTCCGCGGATTATGCGGGCTTCATCAGCGACGAATGGAGAGTCACGCGCGCGCTTACACTTTCATTCGGCCTTCGCTACGAATACGAACAACTGCCGGATACGCAAAAGGCGATGGTGAATCCGGATTTTCCGCAAACGGCGACCTTGCCGGATGATCGCAATAACATCGGTCCACGATTCGGATTCGCCTGGAATGTTTTCCCCTCTGGAAAGACAGTTTTACGGGGAGGTTACGGGGTTTATTACGGGCGCGTTGTGAACTCGACCGCCTTTGCCGCTCTTACCACCACGGGTTCGCCCAACGCGCAACGCAGCTATTATTTTCGTCCGACGGACGTGGGCCCCCCGCCTTTTCCGTACGTGTTCACAGCAGCGCCAGCCACCAGCATTGCGCCGGATGCGGTCTTCTTCGATCCACACTTCCAGAATCCGCAGATTCAACAATCGGAGTTGTCTCTTGAGCAATCTCTAGGGCGCACGACAACTTTATCGGCGAGCGGAATGCTCAGCCTGGGACGCGAACTGCCGAACTTCGTTGACGGCAACATCGACCTCAATCAAGTGGATTCCATCACTTACCAAGTGACGGATGACACGGGCCGCGGGCCCATTAAGTCGTCCACATATACTGCCCCGTTTTTTGCGCGACGACTCAAGTCGAATTATCAGCAGGTCACGAATATTTTCTCTGAAACCAATTCGCGCTATGAGGCCGGGCTGATCCGGTTGACGCACCGCATGCAACACGGCATTCAATATCACGCGAACTACACGTATTCGCATTCGGCAGATTACAACCAGAATGCAAGTACCTTCGCAGATGGAAACGATGTGCTGGATCCGCGTAATTTCAGCCTTGAGTACGGGGATTCCAGTTTTGACGTGCGCCAGCGCCTGACCGGCGGCGCGGTGTTCGAGAGCCAATGGAAGCCGAAGGGTGTAAAAGGTGTTTTTCTGGGGGGATATTCTCTCGCACCAACAGCGCAACTGCAGACCGGGCTGCCCTATACGATGCGCACAATCGGGGCAGTTCCATCAATGAAGGTTATCGATGAACTGAGCCGGATACGGACGATCAGCGGTTTAGGGGTGAGCATCAACGGATCCGGTGGCGACAATCGGCTGCCCGAAGTGGGGCGAAACACATTTCGCTATCCGCCAACTTATGGATTCGATGTAAGGGCTTCGAAACGCACGCAGATCAATGAGCGATTCAACCTTGAACTCATGGCGGAATGCTTTAACCTGATTAACCATCGCAACGCAACCCGTGTGGAAACTTCAGGTTACGTCATGAACGGCGCGTCTTCCCCGTTTACACTGCCGCGGCTGACGTATGTACCTGATTTCGGATCGATTACGAACGCAAACAGTACTGCAATGAGCCGGGAGCGGCAGATTCAGGTCGCTGTTAGGTTGAATTTTTAGAAGCAAAAAGAGGCAAAAAGCACTGCAAAATTGCGGTTTCAAACATCACCGGGGCGGGAAATTTACAAGAAGTTAAAACAGATATGCAAAAGTCGTGTCAGCAATCAAAAAGCCGCACTTTTTTAATCGATAGACAGTGCAATCGATCACATCTTTGTGACATAGCCCTTCGTAAAATGGTGCTTGTCCAAACCAAATTATCTGATCAAGAAGACCACAGAGACTACCGGTACCAACGTTCTGACAGATAGAACGCTGGCCGATGCCCGTCAGGGCGATACGTACATTTTCATAAATTTCGAGGAGAACCAGATGCTGCATCGCTTCAAACTCATCGGATTACTCGTCATCCTTCCAATTTTTGTCTTGATGCTTCACGGTGGGCCTATCGCTGTCGCTCAGACAACAACCGACGGCGCTATCGACGGAACCGTTTACGACACGCAGAGTGCAGTTGTGCCGGACGTAACGGTGACCATTCGCAATGAAGGCACCAATGCTGAGTCCGTCGACAAGACAGATGCACAGGGATACTTCCGCGTCATCCACCTTGCACCTGCTTCCTACACGGTAACCATCACCGCAAACGGATTTCAGACATACCAGGCCGAACACACCGTCGTGATTGTAGGACAGAGCACCACGATGCAATCGCACCTGACGATCGGCAGCGCCTCGCAGACCGTTACCGTCTCCGGCGAAGTGCCGCTCATCAACATGACATCGAACGACTTCTCCTCCAACATCAATCCGGAACAGATCGACAATCTCCCGGTGAACGGTGGCCGCTGGTCGAGCTTCGCGATTCTTACTCCCGGCGTGGTGTCGAATTCTTCCGGATTTGGATTGTTGAGCTTCCGCGGAACTTCAGAATTGTTGAACAACAACACTGTGGATGGCGCCGATAACAACCAGGCGTACTTCTCTGAGGAGCGCGGTCGCACGCGTCTGCAGTACTCAACCTCTGAAGTTGCGGTACAGGAATTTCAGGTCAACACTTCGAATTATTCGGCTGAGTATGGGCGGTCCGCGGGTGGTGTGATCAATACGGTCACCAAAAGCGGAAGCAACAATTTCCACGGTCAACTTTTCTTTCGCGATCGCGACAATAGCTGGGGAGCGGCGAACCACTACACCACGCTGGCGGTGCTGGATCCTGCAACCGGCAAATATGTGAACCAGGTTTATGTTCCGACGGATTGGCGCAAGCAGTGGGGCCTTGGCGTCGGCGGCCCGATCTTCAAAGACAAGGTGTTCTTCTTCTTCGCGTATGACCAGTCGAAGCGCAACTTCCCCGGTACGGCGCGGTCGAACAATCCGACAAACTTCTTTGCGACTCCTAATCCGACCTCCACTTGCGTAGGCGCAACCGGCACGACAAACGATGTTTGCCTGATGATGAAGGACCTGAAGCTTCCCACCTACGCGAGCGCACTGGCCGCCTACAACACGGGGTTCAATGGGCTGGTGAATGGTGTGTTCGGCACGGTACCTCGCACGGGCGATCAGATCATCTTTTTCCCTAAACTTGATTGGCAGATAACGCCCAAGAATCGCGCATCGTTTGAATACAATCGCGTTCGCTGGGATTCGCCCGCCGGAGTGCAGACGCAGAGTTCCAATCCGTACGGCAAGGCAAGCTTCGGCAATGACTATGTAAAGGAAGACTGGGGCATCGCCAAGCTCATTTCGACGCTGACCTCCTCTCTCCTCAACGAAGTGCGTTTCCAATATGGACGCGACTTTGAGTACCAGAGCAGCCAGGCACCCACGGCCTACGAAACCCCGCTAGCGAACAACGGCTTCGGCCGGCCGCCATTTACGTGCATCAGTGCTACTGTCAGCGGCACGAGCTGCTCGCTCACGAACGGCATCCAGATCGGCAAAGCACAGTTCCTCGAACGCGCCTCGTATCCCGATGAACGCCGCACCCAGATTGCCGATACAGTGAGCTTTCTGCACGGCAATCACAGCATGAAGTTCGGTGTCGACTACAACCGCGTGCTGGATTACATCAACAATCTCTACAACGGAAATGGCGCCTACATTTACAACAACACGGGCGACTATCTGTCGGACTATCTAAACCTGACCACCGGTGCCGGCCCGGCTAACTATCAATCGCATTACAACGGATTCATCCAGGCGTTTGGACCGGCTGCATTTCAGATCATCAGTAACGACTATGCCTTCTTCGCGGAAGACGATTGGAAGCTGACTCCCCGCCTGACGTTGAACCTTGGGCTTCGGTACGAATACGAACAGCTGCCAAGTTCGATTCTGCCGAATACCGGTGACACCAGCGTATTGCCGCGTGCCGGCAATGCAACCATCGCAGAGCTGACGTCACAATCGCCCAGCGACAAAAATAACTGGGGTCCGCGCTTCGGCTTTGCCTGGGATACATTCGGCACCGGTCAAACGGTGGTTCGCGGCGGTTACGGAATTTACTACGGCCGCATCATCAACTCGGATTTGCTGCAGACCTACGTTGCATCTGGAAATCCGGCGGGTGTGCTCACTTATTCCGGCATCACCCCCAAGACGAACCTGACGCCAAATCACCCACGCCGACGTACCTGACGTTCCCGAACATCCTGCTTCGGCTCCGACAATCAAGGGCGCAGCGCTCTCGATCGCTTACTTCGACAAGAACTTCCAGGCTCCGCAGATTCAGCAGATCGATTTCGCAGTGGAACAGAATGTCGGCCGCAATACGGTCTTCTCACTCAGCTACGTGGGAAGCCTGGGCCGCGAACTGATCAACGGCATCGATCAGAATTACGATGCGGAGTCAGTCAGTTCAATTACTTACACCGTGGTCGGCCAGAATGCAGGACCGAACAAGGGCGCCCAGGCTGGACCGTACCGGACGGGAACAAAGATTACGGTTCCGCTTTACACCAACAAGAACCGCCCCAATCCCAACTATGCGGCCATTGTGGATGTGGTCAGCAACGCGAACTCCAACTACAACGGAATGGTTGCGCAGTTGAACCATCGTTCCAGCGGAAGCCTGCAGTACAACATGAATTACACATGGGCCAAGGCGATGGATTACAACCAGTACGTTGGTACAGGATCACCTTCGAACAACGTGCTCAACCCCGCCAATCTGCGCGACGACTACGGCATTTCGGCGAACGATGTTCGTGAGCGATTCACTGCAAACGCGGTTTACAGCCCGACCTTCGGCGGCTCCGGCTTTAAGAAGCGGCTCGTGAATGGATGGACGATTGCCCCGATCTTCCAGGCGCAAACCGGCCTTCCCGTCACAGGCACAGTAGGTGGAGCAACGCTGGGCGGCTTCTCAGGACCGTTGGGTACCGGCGTCAATCGTCTGCCGGGACTTCGCAATACTTACAATTACCCACGCACCTTTATTCTGGACGGGCGCGTATCCAAGCGAATTGCTATCACCGAGAGGATGAACGTGGAGCTCTTCGCGGAATTGTTCAACTCTCTCAATCACGTCAACATCACTGGCTTGAGTTCGGCGCTCTACACAATGGGCGGTACAGCATCGGCAGCCACGCTGGCCTTCAACAATACTTTTGGCCAATATAACAACGGCAATTCGAACTTCGTATATAACCCGCGGCAGGTACAGATCGCGGCTCGTTTCAACTTCTAAAAGCTGAAGTACAATTAAAAGGCGCGGTGGCTTCGGCTACCGCGCTTCTGTTTGTGGCAGGTTGTTGCACGACGGAAACAGCGAACCTGCTCTAATATCTAAATAGTTATGAGCTTTATCGAACAATACGAAATCGCAGTTGTGGGCGCGGGGCATGCCGGGTGCGAAGCCGCAATGGCTGCCGCGCGGATGGGTCTGCGCACAGCGCTCATTACGCTGAACCTCGATCTAATCGCGCAAATGTCCTGCAATCCTGCGATTGGCGGGATCGCCAAAGGGCACCTGGTGCGGGAAGTGGATGCGCTGGGCGGCATTATGGGCGAGGTGGCGGATGCGGTGGGCATCCAGTTCCGCCTGCTGAATACGTCGCGTGGCCCGGCAGTATGGTCGCCGCGAGCGCAGTGCGACAAGCAGCAGTATCGCAATCACATGCGGCAGGTGCTGGAGTCGCAGTCGAATCTCGCCATCAAGCAAGCGGAAGTCACTGACCTGGTGATGGACGAGACGGTGACACCGAGACGTGTTCGGGGGTTGAAGCTGCGCGACGGGCGCACGCTGCTTGCCGACGCCGTGATCATCACAACGGGAACATTTTTGAATGGCCTCATCCATTGCGGAGAAGAGCAGTATCCCGCGGGCCGAAGTGGCGAGCCGCCAAGCGTGCTGCTGGGCGAAGCGTTAAAGCGCCTGGGTTTGCGCGGATGCCGACTGAAGACCGGGACACCGCCGCGCCTGGATGGCCGCACCATCGACTGGAACCGTTTCGAGGAGCAGCCCGGCGATGCTGATCCCACGCCGTTCAGCTTCAGAACGAAAGAGATCAAGCAGCGCCAGATTTCGTGCCACATTGCATACACCACGCCCGACACGCTGCGCATTATTCGTGACAATGTGTCGCGCTCGCCCATGTACTCGGGACAGATTCAAGGCATCGGTCCGCGCTACTGTCCGTCGATCGAAGACAAGGTAGTGAAATTCCCTGACAAGGAACAGCACCAGTTTTTCCTGGAGCCTGAGGGGCTGGATACGCACGAGATCTACGTGAATGGCATGTCCACCTCGCTACCGATGGAAGTGCAATACGAAATTGTGCGCTCCATTCCCGGACTTGAAAACGCCGACATGCTGCGGCCGGGATACGCGATTGAATACGATGCCATCGATCCCACAGAACTGGATCGCTCGCTGGCGGTGAAAAGCATTGCGGCACTGTATCTCGCGGGGCAGATCAACGGTACATCGGGCTATGAAGAGGCGGCGTGCCAGGGCCTGATGGCCGGCATCAATGCTGCCTTGTGGGTGCGCGGACAAGAGGCGTTCACGCTGGACCGCACTGAGGCCTACACCGGAATTCTGATCGACGATCTCATCAGCAAGGGAACGAACGAGCCCTACCGCATGTTCACATCGCGCGCGGAATTTCGTCTGCACTTGCGGATCGATAACGCGGATCGCAGGCTGACTCCGCATGGCAGAAGGCTGGGGCTGATTGGCGATGCGGCGTGGCAGGACTATGAGCAGAAGCAGGCACGCGCGGTTGCACTCGAAAAGATGCTGGCAACGCGCAAGGTGAATCCCGAACGGATTGCGGCGATGCTGCCGGAACTATCCGCTGCACTCGGCACCATTGCGGGACAGACGTATGGGCAATTACTCAAGCGCCCAGAAGTTACGATCGAAGTGCTTTACCCCGTGCTGTGCGAGGAGATTGGCACGCTGCCGGATGCGGGATTACTGTCTCCGCTGCTCCACGCCAACGCCGGAGGGCATCTCTCCGCGAGTGTTCGCAACGAGCTTAAGTCGGTGGAGACGGAGATCAAATACGCGGGTTACCTCGACCAACAGCGCAAATCGATTGAGAAGCTGAAGAAGGCGGAAGAGCACGCGATCCCGCATTGGTTCGACTACACCAACGTCAGCGGCCTGTCGCGCGAGATACAGGAGAAGCTACTGCGCGTACGCCCGCAGACGATCGGCCAGGCCAGCCGCATTCCCGGTGTTACCCCCGCCGCGCTTTCGCTGATCTACGTTTACATTCAGATCCAGGGAAGGCAGCAGGCCGCAACGTCAGAAAAATAGCGGCCCGCAGCAATCGAAGTCATTCCTTTTCGCAGGATTCGTTCATGCCGCAGCACATCGGGATTGTTGCCTGTTCTGCAGAGGGCGCGTCGCTTTGCTATCGCACGATTTGCATTGAGGGTGCGCAGTTGCTCGGCCCGCACGCACATCCTGAAGTTTCGTTGCATTGCTACCCGCTCGCGGACTACATGGAATGCGTTTATCGCGATGACTGGCCCGGCGTGGGCGAGTTGATGTCGGCCTCAGCGAAGAAACTTGCAAGCATCGGCGCGGATTTCCTGATCTGTCCGGACAACACCATCCATCAAGCGTTTCCTTACCTTCAAAAAGAATCGATGCCGCCCTGGTTGCACATTGCCGAGGTTGTAGCTGCGGAGGCCGTAAACCGCGGCTTTCAGCGTGTTGCGCTCACCGGCACACGATGGCTGGTGGAGAGCGAGGTGTATCCTGAAAAACTTTCGGCTCGCGGGTTGGAGTATGTGCGTCCCAGAGCCGACGAACGCGAAGAGATCAATCGCATCATCATGGATGAGCTGGTTTACGGAGTGTTCAAGGCTGAGAGCGTTGCACATTTTCAGCAGGCGATCGCGCGGATGAAAGTGGATGAGCGATGCGACGCAGTGGTATTGGGATGCACCGAAATCCCACTGATCATCAGCGACTCAAACTCAGCCTTGCCGACACTTGATTCCACTCGTTTGTTAGCGCGTGCGGCGCTGCGACGCGCCACGCAGGAACCACCAGCGCGAAAATAGTTGAGTCAATTCAGCCGAAGACGACAAACTCCTTGACGGGCTACTGCTTCGGCGCGGCGGCAGGCTGTGCCAATGGCTTTCGTCGAAAATAACGATCGGGCCCGGTAATCAGAATTCCGTCCCTGGAACTGCCAATTTGTAACTGATGAATTTTTCCGTCCGCATCTTGCCCCGCAAACATAAATGACACGCTGAAGAGGCTTGATAGTTGCTGATCGATGTCTTCGATGACGCGATCACCCTCTTTTTTTCCAGAAACGAAGTAAGCCCTGCCGCCGCTGCTCTCAGCGATCCGCGTCAAGAGTTCTCGATCCTGTGGACTGGGATTTCCATTGCCAATGGCATAAACTCTCACTCCGGCTACCAGCAAGGCTCGCGCGGCAACTTCAGCAGTCGTTTTACTTACGGTGTCTTTGCCGTCCGTAAAGAGGAACATGACTCGCATGCCAGGTCCGGCGGTATTCTTGGTCAACTGATAAGAACTTGCGAAGATCGCGTCGTAGAGTGCTGTTCCACCCCATGGCTTTTCGTGCCGGAGGGCTGTCACAAGTTGTTGGGGATCTGAACTCTGAGCGTCCAAATATGGATTTTCTTGGATAGCTACCAGGTAACCATAGTCGCGCCCTCCTTTGACAACTCTACTCAACAGCGCACTTGCCTCGTTCACTTGTGCCTTAAAATCATCTAGCAAAGAGTGGCTGCTATCGAAGAGAAGGGCATAGCGCATGGGCTGCCCTATCATCGGGTGCACTTCTGAAGTTGTCGCGGCCGCGCCGTCGACTTTGATCACTACATCCGCTGGGACCAGATCGGGTCGGCCACCACCCTGGGAAGTTGCGGAGACCAAAACGGTCCAGGGTTGCTGAGCCAGCGCTGCAGTGTTGGACTGTTCTGTCGGCGGAATCTGCTGCGATAAAAGGTTCGATGAATAAATGAAGAAACTACCGGCAGAGAACAGCAGAGCAGTGAGAGCAATCTTTGACTTCATACCGAGATCTCAAGCAGGCTTTCTTTGCCAAGATTCTTGGTTCAAGCAACTACTTCTGCGTAGCTGGCGGTTGGGTCGGGGCAGGGTCAGCGCCCTTGTAGATTAGCGGAACATGCATGGGTAGCTCAGCAGGGCTAGTAGGTGCCTTGTTGTTGCTGTTCTTCTTCTTCGGCTTGGTCAAGTCTTCTTCCACCACGATGGTGCGCTGCGAATTGATGCACTGCCAGTTCGTCCGCACTCGCTGGTAGACGTGCGTGAACACGCCACGCTCTTCCACCAACGTGCCGCCTTCTTTTTTCTGCAGCGAATAGGTGCCGTTGACCAGCGAGATGTCGCCGAACATTCTTACCGTGACCACCTTCTGCTCGAGCTTCGGAATGGTGCTGCCTTCCTTCAGGAAGAGACGGGCGATCTGCTGGTTGCGCGTCGTGACTTCGCCTGTGGAGGAGATGTCGATGAACTGGGGCGAAAGCACCAGCTCCAGCGCATACTGATCCTTCTTGGCGAGGGCGTCGTCCCACTGAGCTTCAATGCGCTGCATCATCTTCATATCGTTTGACGGCGGCGCGGGCGTGGTGGGAATGGCGGTAGCCGGCTGCTGGCTAAATGCTGAAGAAGCAACCGCAAAGAAGCAAAACAAGATGAGGAGAAGAGTGCGGCAGGTTGAGTTCATTGGCCTTAGGGGGTACACATTCCATGATAGCAGCGGGCATGTTTTCCTCGTGTTAACGGGGATACCCACAGGGCATTTCGCCGCTGCTTCGCCTTACACTTAATGCTTGAGGCACGACTGAATGGCTACCACCCCGGACTTCACCCTGGAACGCGGACTGCCGGCGAATCTTGACGCCGAGCGGTCGATTCTTGGCGCAATCCTGCTCGACAACCTCGCCTTCAACGAGGCGGCGGAGAAAATTCGCGCCGAAGATTTCTCGCTGGATTCGCACCGCCGCATTTACACGCGCATGGCGGAGCTGATTGATGCCGGACGCGCCGTTGACATCGTTACGCTCTCTGACGAATTGGCACGCCGCAAAGAGGTTGAAGCGATCGGCGGCGTGGCGTATCTCGCGTCGCTCACTGAGGGTTTGCCGCGCCGCATATCTATTGAAGAGTATGTCCGCATCGTCAAGGACAAGTCGCTGCTGCGGCAGTTGATGGGCATCTGCACGGACGCGATTACCCGCGCTGCCGACCAGAGCGAAGGGGCGCTCGAGGTCCTGAACGCGGCCGAGTCCTCGCTGATGGAAGTGACGGAGCGCGGCATTACCAGCGGCTTTGCGGGCATCCCGGAGATTGTGCGCGACTCCTTCGGCACCATCGACAACCTGTATAAACAGGGCCGCGAAATCACCGGACTGGAGACGCACTACAAAGAGTTTCGACCGCATGACCAGCGGCCTGCAGCACTCCGAGCTGATCATCATCGCGGCCCGCCCCAGCATGGGCAAGACGGCCTGGGCCATCAACATTGCGGAGAATTGCGCGGTGAAGGGCGGCAAGGTGGTCGCCGTGTTCTCGCTGGAAATGTCGAAGGAGTCGCTGCTGCGCCGCATGCTCGCTTCGCAGGCGATGGTGAACACGCGCCACATCCAGATGGGGTATCTCGCCGGCAACGCGCGCGAGAAGCTGACACATGCGCTGGCCGAGTTGGTGGAATCGAAGATTTTCATCGACGACACGCCGGGCATCTCGCTCACCGAGATGCGCGCCAAGGCACGCCGCCTGCGCCAGATCAACGGCAGCCTCGACCTCATCGTGGTGGATTACCTGCAGCTGATGTCGGCCACCGCGGTCGGCTCCGGCGGCAAGCGATATGAGAATCGCGTGCAGGAAGTCTCCGCCATTTCGCGCGGCCTGAAGGCGCTGGCGAAGGAACTCAAGGTTCCGGTGATTGCGCTCTCGCAGCTCAGCCGTGCATCGGAAAAGCGCGAGGGCAACAAGAAACCGATGCTCTCCGATCTGCGCGAATCAGGATCGATTGAGCAGGACGCCGACGTGGTCGCGTTCATCCACCGTGAAAGCTACTACAACAAGGACGAGAACGGCGAGGAGGATCCGGACAGCAAGGGCAAGGCGGAGATCATCATCGCGAAACAGCGCAACGGCCCCACGGGCTCCGTGCATCTCGCGTTTCTATCGGATTACACAAGATTTGAAAATCTCGCGCACGAGAGTGAGCCGGAGATGTAGGAATGCAGCTAACAGCCGGTCACCCAAAAAACCGTCAGCAAGTCAGCGTAAGTTCCGTTCGACATCTGGCCGGTCTGGGAAGCATAAATTCGCGGATACTAATCTTCTTCAAGGAGATCGATTTGAGCATGGAAGATGATACAAAAGCCCCTACGATTGTTGAATCTGCTGATACTGGTCCAGTAAAGCAGCTTGAAGCGATTAACTTCCAATTACTTGCCCAACAGTTGGCGCAGCCCTCACCGATCAAGTAGGCGGCGAGTTTGTAGTTACGCTCCATAAATTAGAGCGCACACATTCTGGACTGAACGAATACGGAATGGAAATATCTTTTGCGATTTCAGACCGATCACATGTTGAACGTTGGGCATCGTCTGACAAGTGGGGAACGCAAAACTTTTTTGAGTAGGTGGTTTGTGGTTTATCCAAGTAGCTTCAGCAATCCATCCTCATCCAGGATTGGCACGCTGAGGCTCTGCGCTTTATCCAGCTTCGATCCGGCTTCTTCTCCGGCGACGACATAGTTTGTCTTCTTGCTGACGGAGCCGGAGACGCGACCACCTGCGGCTTCGATCTTTGACTTCGCATCTTCGCGGGACAAGTTCGGCAGCGTTCCCGTCAGCACGAAGGTCAGACCTTCGAGTTGCGTGGATCGCTTCTTCTTTTCCGCGGTGAAGGTAAGTCCGGCGGCACGCAAACGTTCAACCAGATCGCGGTTGCGAGGCTCGTCGAAGAATTCGCGGATGGCTTGCGAGACGCGCGGCCCCACTTCATTCACGCGTTCGAGTTCTTCAAGGGACGCATTCATCAGCGCATCCATGGAGCCGAATTCCTCGGCCAGCAACTGCGCTGTGCGCTCGCCGACAAAGCGCATCCCCAATCCAAAGAGCACGCGATCGAGCGGAGCCTTTTGTCGATCGCGCAATTTCATCGAGGAGATTCTGCGCCGACTTTGGCCCGATGCGTTCGAGAGACAACAGCGTGGGCTCGTCGAGCGCATACAGATCGGCCACGCTCGACACATGTTTGCGTTCCATCAGTTGCGTGACCACGGCTTCGCCCAGGCCCTCGATGTTCATCACGTTGCGGGCGGAGAAGTGGAGCAGGCTTTCGCTCAGACGCGCGGGGCAATCCACGTTGACGCAGCGATAGTCGGCTTCGCCCTCGGCGCGCACTACTTCGCTGTCGCATACGGGACACTTAGCGGGGAAATGAAATTCGCGGCGTTCGCGGGGATTGTCTTTCTCTGCGGGATCGGGCACCACTTCGACGACTTTGGGAATTACGTCGCCGCCACGCTCCACCAGCACGCTGTCGCCAATGCGCAGGCCAAGCCGCGCAATCTCGTCGGCGTTGTGCAGTGTGGCGCGGCTTACCGTCGTTCCTCCAATGGAAACGGGCGACAGCACCGCCACCGGCGTAAGTTTGCCGGTGCGTCCCACCTGCACGCGAATGTCGTCCACGCGCGTAATCGCCGAGCGTGCGGTGAACTTGTAGGCGACTGCCCATCGCGGGGCGCGGCCCGTGAAGCCAAGGCGCTGCTGCAGCGCGGTGGAGTCGACCTTGATGACCACTCCATCGATTTCATATCCCAGATCGGCGCGTTGCTTCTCGGCCTTGTGAATGAAGGCGATCAGTTCTTCAATCGACGCCAGTGCATCGCGATGCGGATTCACGCGAAATCCTGCGGTCGACAAGCCGTCCAGCGTCTTCACCTGGGTGGGGAAAAATGTTTCGCCATTTACGAAAACGAAGTAGCCATAAAAATCGAGACGGCGTTGCGCCACGATGTTCGGCTCCAACGTGCGGATGGTTCCGGCGGCAGCGTTGCGCGGATTGGCCTTGGGCTTCAAGCCCTGCGCTTCCTGCTCCTCGTTCATGCGCAAAAACGCGGATATTGGCATGACCACCTCGCCACGCACTTCGAATGTCGCGGGCAAGCTCGGCGGCTTCGAGCTTCTTCGCAGAGATGGAGAGCGGGACGGAGCGAATCGTCCTCACGTTGTTGGTCACATCCTCGCCGATGCTGCCGTCGCCGCGGGTTACAGCGCGAGCCAGATGCGAAGCTCCACCCGCGCCCGGCGCATAGTGCAGCGCCAGCGAAAGACCATCGAGCTTAAGTTCCGTGGTGTAGCGAATCTTCGCGCTGTCGCCCTTGGCCAATTCGCGCACACGCCGGTCCCAATCACGCAGCTCTTCTTCGCTGTTCACGTTGTCGAGCGACAACATGGGCCGGGAGTGGGCGACCTTGGGGAAACCTTCCTTCGGCTTGCCCCCAACACGTTGCGTGGGAGAGTCGGAGGTGACCAGCTCGGGATGCTTCGCTTCCAGCTCCTTCAGCTCACGCGTGAGAGCATCGAATGCAGCATCGGAAATTTCGGGCGCATCCTGCCCATAGTAAAGGTACTCGTGGTGGCGGATTTGTTCGCGCAGCTCTTCGATTCGGTAGGCGGCCTTCATTCGAATGGATTATAGAAAACGTGGGGGAACTCTGCTGAAACGGATAAGCTGGTAGTGCAAACGTGTAAATATTTGGCTGAATCATTCGGCTGCCGCACCCTGACATTTGCCTGCGCTACGGGAGGAACACCCGCTCGATGGAACCCGTTACCCACTTCATGACCGGCGCCTGCCTGTCGCGTGCCGGTCTGAACCGCAAGACTGCCTACGCAACCGTCACGATGACATTGGCCGCCGAGGCCGCTGACCTGGACATTCTCTGGGGCTTGCGAGGACCGGTCGCGGGGTTCGAACATCATCGTGGAATCACGCACACATTGATTGGCGCACCCGTCGTAGCCCTGGTGATTGTCGGAGCGGTATGGCTTTTCCATTGGAGGCGAAAAAAGAAACCTGAGCAGCCGGTGCGCTGGGGCGTCCTCTATCTTTGCTCGCTGATCGCCGCATTCAGCCATCTGTTGCTGGATTTCACGAACAATTACGGCCTGCGTCCGTTCTTCCCGTTCAATCCCAGATGGTACTCGTGGGACATCGTCTTCATTGTTGAACCGATCATTTTTCTGGCTCTCCTCACGGCACTGGTCATGCCAGCACTTCTTGGTTTGGCGGACCGAGAAATCGGGGCACGCAAAACACCGTTCAAGGGCCGTGGCTGGGCCATCTTCGCACTGGTCGTGATGGTTGGCGTATGGGTGGTCAGGAATGCCGAACACGAGCGGGCCTTGAAGCTGGTGAGTGCGGGCACGTTTACTGACGGCAAGCTTCTCAAGGTTGCTGCCGAGCCATTTCCTTTGAATCCCTACCGCTGGTATGCCATCGCAGAGACGCCGGACTATTTTCAGACCGGCCTCGTGAACACGCGAACCGGTGAGTTAGAGCCCAACGAAAACCTGCTGTATAAGCCGCCAGTCACCATCTACACCTTGGCGGCGAAGCGCTCGTGGCTGGGACACATTTATCTGGACTGGTCGAAGTTTCCGTTGGTGCGGGATTTTGGAAATGATCCTCCACCTGGATTTGACGGATCGACGTCGCCGCGTTCCACTGCGGTGGAGTTCCGGGATCTCCGTTTCTCCTACTCCACGTTGTTTCTAAACGCGAAAAACCCGCCGTTGTCCGGCTGGGTGGTGGTGGCTCCGGATAGAAGCATTGAATTGATGGTGATGAACGGCGAGGAGCAGAAGTAACTGCGGCTGAAAAAGCTTTACAATAGCAACAGGTATTGAAGTGAAAGAGAAAGTTTGTCTTGACCCGCGGACGGAGCGTCCGCAGAATGAAACTTGCTACTAAGGTGCGCACACCGGCCTGTTACAGACTCTGCTTCACATTTCAAAGAGGTGCTGATGTCGTCCTTTCTGCTCGTTCTGCTGGCGATTGCCAGCAGGGTAATTCCCCACACATGGATTAACTTTTCCGCGGTTGGCGGATCGCTGCTGTTTTTTGGAGCTCGCAGGCCCCTTCGTCAGGCGATTTTGCCGGTAGCTTTGCTTATGGCAACGGACTACTACCTGACCGTTTATGCCTATAACTACGCTTTCCATGTCCAGGGCTACCTGTTGACGTGGGTCTGGTACGCGGCCGCTATCTTACTGGGGAGAATCCTGCTGAAAGATCGCGTTTCCGTGGCCCGAATTGGCGCGGCGACGGTGCTCTCCGCAACCTCGTTTTTTGCCGTGACCAACTTCGCTGTCTGGGCAAATTCGGGAATGTACCCCCACACCATGGCTGGGCTGAGCGCATGCTTTGTTTCGGCGCTACCCTTCTACCGGAATGATCTGCTCTCCACAGGGCTGGTTCTTAGCCTTGCTTTTGGGCTGCCCGCGCTTGCAAGGCGGATGTCCGAACGCGAAGGCCGGGCTGCAGCCTAGGAGTCTTACGTTCAAAGCAAAGGGGCGGACCCAATCGGTCCGCCCCTCTGCTTTTGGATGGCAGGTTTAATTCTTGGTTTGTGGCGCGTCCTCGAGAGAGTCTTCGGTACCGTTTGTCTTGCGCCTGCCAAGGTACTTGCGAACACAGTAGAGCAGCAGCAGGCCCAGTAATAGGCTCAACACGCCCAGAACTGCCGGCAGATGTCGGCGGGCAAGGTCCGCAACCAGGTGTACCATCTCCGGACCGTACCGAATGGTGAGGAAAGCCAGCACCAGGTAATGGATAAGTCGTCCGCAAAAGACCGCGAGCATAAAGTTCAGAGTCTTCATTTCAAAGACTCCGGCACCGAAAACGAAGGCTTTCCAGGGCGTCGGGGGCGGCAACATGGAAGGAATCATCATTGCCAGGAACTCCTGGCGCTCAAACCGGTCGCGGACCTGCTCGAAGCGGACGCGGTCCACGTGCTTAAGCAGAAAGAGTTCACCGCCGGCACGGCCCAGGAAGAACGGCACCAGGCCACCAAAGGCAGAACCGAGGGCGCCGAGGATGCAATAGATGTAAAAGTGCCGCTTATCGCTCCATACATAGCCCGCGATCACGATGTCCATGGGTACGGGAATGGAGGAGGAGTCCAAAAACGCAATGACGAAGGCTCCCCACACGCCCAGCGGCTTCAGCATGGCGAGGATGTAGAGCTTGTATTTCAGCAGCAGCGTGGTTACAGAGTGTTTCAAAGTCTTTCAAATTCCTTGCTTCTCAATTTTTGCGGGTCTGCCGCATCGTGATCGGCGGGCATATTCGCCATCAGCGCCAGCGCGTGGCCCAGTACCGGCAGAACTGCTGTAAGGGATGTGATGGCTCCACGGGGGCTACCGGGTAGATTCAAGATCAGCGATTTGCCGCGCGTGCCGCAGACGGCGCGGCTGAGGGAGGCATATCGTGTCTGTTTTAGCCCGTCAGCGCGCATCATTTCCGCGATTCCATCCACCATTCTGTCGCAGACATTCCGTGTAGCCTCCGGGGTAACATCGCGGGGGGCGAGTCCGGTTCCCCCTGTAGTTACAACTAGTTCCGAGAGCTGGGACGCGGCAATCAGTGCTTCTTCGATGAGGTTTTGCTCGTCCGGAACGATGCGAAGATCGTCTACCTGAAAGCCGTTTGCCGATAGAATTTCAACCACTGCAGGGCCGGAAGTGTCTTTTTTCTCACCACGAAAACAAGTGTCGCTTACGGTCACAACGGCAGCGCGGATCATCCTTTGATTGTAAGGGTTTTAGGCTTAGATATTGGCAAAGACAAGAAATTGGCCAACTGCGCGGCCGGAAAAGGATGAGAGAATATAGATAGAATCCGACAGTTCTGGCGTAACGCGCGACATCTTTGCCAGACCAGTGCCTTTACTCTTGATGCCAATCACCGAAACGCCGACGAATCCTGCTGAAATGCCTCCTGACGAGAGGCCCCCAAGACGAAGGCGTCATCGCTACGAAGAACTCGAGCCTCACGAGCTATTTTCGCTTATTGAGGAATACGAGGACGAGCGGGCGCGGGCGCGGTTGCGCGAGTCGATCTGGATTTCGATCATCGTTTACATGTTTGTCGCCTGGTTTCTTTTCTACGGACCAAGCGTGATCTTTCATCAGCCGCATGTCATCAATCCGGCAGATGCTCTGAAGAACCGCAAGGATCTAACCTACCTGGATCTGCCGCCGGATGCACTCAAGCAGGTGCAGCCGAAGCATCCCGATGTGATTTCGGACAAGAACCGGGTTGCGGAAACGAAGCAGCCGACCATCGACAAGAAGACGATGGAGCAGCTGAAGGCTATGCGCAAGGCGAAGCAGGCAGCTGAGCCTCCACCGCCGCCTACGCAGCAGCCGACGGCTCCTGACCTTCCGCAGGTCGCGCAGGCTCCCGACGTGAAGCCAGCCCAGCCACTACCGCAGAACCAGCAATCCCAGGTGGAGGCGCCGCGTCCTGCGCCGCCCATGAATTCCGGCGCGCTGTCTCCGGGCGAGGCGATTCGGCAGGCGGCCCGCAACGCGCGAAACGCGGACGGATCGGACGGTGGCTTCGGACAGGGTGGCGGCGAGACTGGGAAGCACTCCGGGCTGCAGGGTGGAGCAGAGATTCTCAGCGATACGCTCGGCGTGGATTTCGGTCCCTACATGCAGCGGGTGATCCGAGAGACATATCGTGCATGGGATCCGCTGATCCCCGAAGCGGTGCGGCCTCCGCTCTACAAGCAAGGTAAGGTCTACATCCAGTTCATGATCCTACCGGATGGCAGCGTGAAGAACATGAAGCTCATCGGCCCTTCCGGCGACGTTTCGCTTGACCGCGCAGCCTGGGGCGGCATAACGGGAGCGAATTATCCCGTGCTGCCAAAGGAATTCAAGGGGCCATACCTTGAGTTGCGCTTCGCGTTCTTCTACAACATCAAGCCCGGCGGATAGGCCGATGGCGATCCCGCACGCCAACTCGAACACCCCCGAAAAAAGAGCCAGGCTCAGTCTGCAGCGGCGTCAGGCAGCCGGAATTGCAATTCTGATTGTTGCAATTGTGATCCTGAGCGTTTGGCGGGCCGGACTCGCGTCCGTTTTCCCGGTGGGGTGGTGGCGCTTTTGGTAGACGATCAGTCCGACCCGAAGACTGGAAATCAGCGTCTCCTGATTGTTCTACTGGGACCAACCGCTAGCGGCAAGACGGCCCTTTCGCTCGAATTGGCAGAGCGTTTTGGCGGTGAGATTGTCAGCTGCGACTCGGTAGCTGTTTACCGCGAATTGGAGATCGGCACAGCCAAGCCTACGTTTGCGGAGCGCGAGCGTGTCCCACACCACATGATCGACGTCGTGTCTCCGGTTGAGCCGTACACTGCCGGAGACTACAGTCGCAATGCGCGAACAGCTCTGCAGGATATTTCCGCGCGAGGCTGCGTACCAATTGTGACAGGAGGAACGGGCCTCTACCTGCGCGCCATGATTGAAGGTCTCTTTGCAGGGCCAGAGCGGTCGGAGCCGCTGCGGGACCGTCTGCGCGGCCTGACAAAAAAGCACGGAGCGGGCGCTTTGCATCGTGTTTTGCTCCGCTTCGATCCTGAATCCGCTGCGCTCATCCACCCCAATGACGAACCAAAGCTTATCCGCGCGATTGAAGTCAGCATGACGGCTGGCAAGCCGATGTCAGTTGCGTGGCAGCAGGGCCGTGAACGCCTTGAGGGCTTTCGCATTCTGCGCATTGGGCTTGAACCGGAGCGGAAGGCGCTGTACGTGCGCATCAATCAACGCGCAGAAGAGATGTTTCGTGATGGCCTTGTTGCGGAGACGGAGAGGTTGATCGCAACCTACGGCGAAGACTGTCGGCCGCTAGATTCGTTGGGATACAAGCAGGCGAAGGCGGTTTTGAGCGGGACTTTATCCGTCGCAGAGGCGGTGGTCTCTGCTCAGCAAGGCCATCGCAACTACGCCAAGCGCCAACTGACCTGGTTTCGTCGGGAGCCGGAGGTACGCTGGCTCCGCGGCTTCGGTAATGAAGCGAAGATGAGGGAACAGGCGTTTGGGTTGGTTCAGAACGAGATGGTCGGTGGGTGATGCTCGCTTCGGTTCATTTTCAGCGTCGGGGCAGAACCTTTATTTCAAAGATCATCGGCCACTGTTTGCCAGTGACAAATATCCGGTCGTGTTGAGCATCGTATGCGATCCCGTTCAGCACCGATTCTGCATCGACCTTAAGGACAGAAGGCAATAACCCTGTCAGATCGATCCACGCAATAACATTCCCATCTTTCGGCGAGATGCGCGCAATCCGATCAGAGTGCCAGACGTTCGCATAGATTTCCCCATGAATAAACTCAAGCTCGTTAAGCTTATCTATGGCTTTACCCTCGTCTGTGACGGTGATATGACGGGTCTCTTTGAAAGAAACTGGATCGCGGAACCGGAGCGTATCAGTACCATCGCTCGTAATCAGTTCAGTCTTCGTCTTCGTCATACCCCAGCCCTCACCAGCATAGGCGAACTGCTTTATTACTTTCATGGTGAGGCGGTCGTACACAAAACAGGTGTGCGACTGCCAAGTCAGCTGATAGATAAACGGACCCCAATCCACAATTCCCTCGCCGAAGTAGGGCGGCGGCAAATCGTGCCTCCTCTTAACCACGCCCGTCGCGGGGTCAATTGCCAATGCCGAAGAATTGCCCCACGATCCCAGTCCCCTCATAGAAGAGGCCATCAAGGTAGAAAAAGCCTTCCGTATAGTTCGCCGTCGAATGGGGGCTGGTTGCGACGACACGGTATCCCTCAATCGGCGCAGGAGCTGCGAACGCGCAGAGGGAACAGGCGAGTGCCATGAACAGCACACAAATGGCACTACGTTTGCGCAGATATCCGACAGAAATCATTCGTCTCACACCAACCTAAATCAGTGGAACTGATTCAAGCCGTTGGGGTGGCAACGGAACAACCTTGTCCAAGAGCAGTAAAAAGGGCATGGCGTTGGCCATGCCCTTTTCTCTGTCTTGCTTACGTCTAGTTTGTAACCGTCAAGGCGACGTTGAGTGACTTTACCGTCGCAACGTTGCCGCTGCTGGAAGTTGCGTAGACGGTCAGCGTCGTTGTACCGATGGGCGTTCCCCGGTTCACGTTTGGCGGATGGTGATAGTAATCGTAGCGCGCCGCGCAGGAGCTCATACCCATGCCACTCACGGTCAAGAGAACTGCGATACACAGCATGCGCAGGGCCGGCAGGCGCTTGCGAGTCGCGCTCAATCCTGCCAGAGCCAGGATCCCTGGAAGCACCAGGGCGTACATCGGACGTCCGCCAGCCGGCTTGATAGATCCAGCTGTGCCGCCGGTGATTGCGGTTGTCTGAACGATGAGCGTAGAAGCAAGCGGAGTGTTCTTTCCATCGGCCAGAGGAGTGAGCTGGGAGGGGGTAAACAGGCAAGTGGTGGCCAGCGGCAGACCCGAACAGGACAACGCAATGATCTGGTTGAATCCGTTCTCAGGAGAAACCAGCACACCCAAAGTTCCATACTGCCCCACCTTGATGGTGAGCGCAGTCTTATCCGCCGCGAAGGTGTAATCCGGCAAACCGGATGTGACGGAATCGAGTGCCCTGACGGGCGAGGTCGAGGACGCAAAAGCGGAGCTGCCGTTGAATGTGGCGACGATCTGCTGATGACCCTGTGTTACAGCCTCAACTTTGTAAGTGGCGTATCCGTTTTCGTCCAAAACAACAGAGCCGAGGGAGACGTCGCCCATCTTCAGACTGACGCTTCCAGCCGGTGTGGCGCTCGTACCGACTCCCATGACGTGGACGGTGAAAGTGGCCGCAGTGCGCGAATCGCCCTCGCTGGAGTCGATGGAAAGCTGGGTTGTTGTGGGAGCTAGCTTGGCCTGCGCGGCCGGATCCGCATCCGCCAAAGCGACCGGCGAAAATGCCGAACCCACTGCCAACATCATTACAACTGCCATCGTAATCGCGGCTACCGACCGGCCAGTCGTTTTAGCCCAATGCCTTATTGCAACTGCTTCTAACATCCGCACCCCATCGTCCATTTGCTGGACTCTGCTTTTGTTCACCGTTCCCAGAAAGAACAGGGGATCCCGGCAGGAAAATGTCCGAATCTCTATTGTAGCTGGCCAGCAGGGAAAACAGCGAAATGCGTCCCCTCGGGCGAAGGAAAGACGGATGCGGGCGGCTGAGAGCTATGCGCGCCAAAAGTAAAAGGGCCGAGGAATTCGGCCCTCTTTGTTTCAACTCGCAATGCAGCTCAGTGGCGGAACATCCATTCAACCGACTTTCCGGCCGTCGCAGAAATGTGCGCCGGCGACGTGGTGGCGTGAGCAAGGTTCGGCGGGAAGAGAGGGTCCTTGGCCGCGACGGCACTCACGTCAACCAGCGGAATCGTCTTGCCCAGCGCGGCATTCATCGTCTGGATAAACGCGTTCGCGGTGATGGCGTATCCGGTATTGGTAGGGTGAATGCCATCCAGAGAGAACAAACCACCCAGGAATCCAGTATTCGTTGGATAACCAAGGATGACCGGCGGATGAGCATGCAGGCTGTTAGTGGCGGAGTATATGTCCACCAATGTGCCGCCAGCAGCGGCTACCTGTTGAGCGATCACCTGGTTGTAAGCGATCACCGTCTGCTGAACCGTTGCCGCCTCGGCCGCTGTGAGCGCGCCCGCATCATCAACCGGAGTCTTCTGAGTGCCCTGAAGGATAGCGGAAATCTCAGCCAATCCTGTCGGATTGACCAGGTCAGTGGGCTGTACTCCAGTCAGGAGACTAAGCTGCGCCGCGGGAATTCCCGTGATCTGCGAATATTCGCCCAGAACCAATGCTCCCGGGGTTAAGTAAGCGACGGTCGTCACATCGGGAATATTAGCGACGATGAGGTTGGCACGAGTGGTGGTCATCAACTGCTTCATCATCAGCGTGTATTGGGTGGTGAAGTCCGCGACGGAGGTCATGGCCGCTGGAGTGCCGGATATATCTGCAACCAGCGCGTCGTTATTGCCTATCCACAAAATCAGCGTGGTGGGATTGAGCTGATGTGCCCATTGGAGTTGCGTAAATTGCACGCCCTGCTGGATCCCAGGGAATCCGAGCACGAGGTAGGTCAGCTTTTCCTGGCCGGTCGCGGGAACCAGCGAAGGCGCCGTGGCAATCAGGTCGTGAACGGTGTGTCCGGGTACCGCAACGTCGGTTGCCTGAATGGTGAGGTTGTCGCGACCTGTCGTCGTTCCATCCATTGGGACGATAACGGGCGGCGGTCCAATGCTTTTCAACTGCAACACGGCAGGAGCGCCCGGCGGAGCGATCAACGGCTGCTCGATTTTGAAATTGGCTTGCGCCGCAATCAGAGGGGCGTAACCGTGCGGCTGTTGAGCATCCAGAAGAGAGCCATTCTGATAGCCCGCTGTGAGCGAATCGCCGAGAAAAACAACGTTGCTGAAATTGCCGGCATTTTCCGAAGCCGAACCGCTGAGGACGGGAGAGGATAACTTATCTCCGCAGCCGTTGAAAATAACCGACATCAGGAGGACGGAAAGAATTTTGGAGGATGATTGCAGCATGTGGGAATAGCGGTTATGACTCACTTTAGGGCCTCTGCATATTGGTACGAAACGAGGGAAGCCGGAGACACCCCTGCAGGCGGGAGTCTCATGGAATCCACCAACGACTGTCAAGGGCAGCGCTCGCAGGTCGAGGAGGGGAAGAGTGTTCGCTGATTCCAAAATAGAAGTGGTGCAGAAAGTGTCTTCGGAATTCATTTACGATGAAGCTTCCAACATGTGCACTCGTCCGACCTGGGTTGAAATTTCTCGCAGCCGTCTGCTTGATAACTACCGCTATCTCCGCCAACTAGCGGGGGATTCGGCTGACCTGCTTGCCGTGGTCAAAGCGAATGCCTATGGACACGGGCTCGAACAGTGTGCGCCGATCCTCGCCAACGCAGGGGTGGAGTGGCTAGGCATCACCTCGGTTGAAGAAGGCGTTGAGGTCCGATCCTACTGCCCGCCATCTACGCGGGTGCTTGTGCTGTCCGGTCCATGGCAAGGTGAGGGTGATGCACTACTCGATCACGATCTGACGCCCGTGGTCTGGGAGCCATTTCACCTGGATGAGTTGGAGGCTGCCGCCGCGAGACGCGGGCTGCCATCGCAATCGCTCGCCGTGCACTTGGAGATTGATACGGGAATGTCTCGCCAGGGTGTGCCGGCTCCTTATGACCGGGGCGGTTCGCGTGAACTTAAGAATTTGTTGGCGCGTTTTCATCCCGGATCTCCGCTTCGACTGGAAGGCGTGATGACGCACTTCAGCGCCGCCGACGAGTTGGATTCAGCGTCGTTCCAGCGACAATTTTCGCGACTCGCACTTGCGCTCGATTGTATTGCAGAGGAAGGGCTGACGTTTCAGTCGCTGCACGCGGGTGCTTCCGCCACGCTGCTCGGTGGAAATGACTTGCCGCCCATGCGCGTGCTGGCTAGAGAAGCACGGAGCACGGCTCATGTTGCGCCCGGGCCTCGCACTCTATGGCTATGCGCCTCGCTTTGCACCGCGGGGCACGCAGGCAGATGCCTCCGCAACGATTTTGAAGCCGGTGCTGGCGTGGAAGACGCGTGTGATCTCAACGCGCATGATTCCGCAAGGCGAAACCGTCAGCTACAACGAAACGTTTCGTGCGGAGCGTGAGACGAAGCTTGCGCTGCTGGACGCGGGTTATGCCGATGGACTCGATCGGCGTCTATCCAATCGCTTCGCATTGTTGGTGCGCGGCGAGCTTGCTCCGATTGCGGGACGAGTTTGCATGGATCAATGCATGCTGGACGTAACCGATATTCCCGGCGTGGAATCAGGGGATGAAGTCGTGATCCTTGGCGAGCAGGGTACTCGCGCAATCGACGCCTACGCGCACGCCGATTGCACTGGCACCATCCCTTGGGAGGTGCTCACGGACATTGGCCACCGGGTGCATCGCCGGCTCGTGGACTAAGCACCAGACAAATTACTTAGCCTGTGCCACGAACTCCCGGATGCGTTCGTCAATCTCGTTCCGCACCCTGCGGAATACGGCGAGGCGTTCCTCTTCGCTGCCTGTTGCGTCCGCGGGATCATCAAATGGCCAGTGCAGACGAATGCTGTTTCCGGGAAAGATGGGGCACGATTCTTTCGCGTGATCGCAGACGGTGATGACGTAGGTGAATTGCATTCGCCGACGTATCGCGAGACATTCTTGGATTCATGGCGCGAGATGTCGATTCCAGCTTCGCTCATCACCTTCACCGCCAATGGATTCAGCGTAGTTGGGTTGGTACCTGCACTGTGGACTTCAAAGTTATGCCCGCCATGTTGACGAAGAAATCCCTCCGCCATCTGGCTCCGGCAGGAGTTCCCGGTACAAAGAAACAGGACTGTCGATTTCATGTGTGCTCACTCTAGGAGGTCGAGACTTTGTTGAGTAAGACAACCGGCGGAGGCGCGAAATATCGCCGTTGAAAAAAGAACGCTACGTTCACCAGGCCAATCATTACGGGCACTTCGACAAGTGGTCCGATCACAGCAGCAAATGCCGCTCCCGAACTGATACCAAAAACCGAAACCGCCACCGCAATTGCGAGCTCAAAATTATTTGACGCAGCGGTAAATGCCAGAGTTGTCGTCTTTGAATAATCCGCTCCCAGCCTGTGTCCCATATAGAAAGAGACCAGGAACATGACGACAAAGTAGATCAGCAAAGGCACGGCAATCCGCAGAACATCCAACGGCAGGCGGATAATGTAAGCGCCTTTCAGAGAGAACATCACGACGATCGTGAACAACAGCGCGATCAGCGTGATAGGGCTGACCCGAGGCAGGAACGATGTCTGATACCAGGCGTCGCCCTTTGCTCTCCTAAGCACTGCGCGGGTTATGAAGCCCGCTGCAAAGGGAAGGCCGAGATAGATAGCAACGCTCTGCGCGATTTGCGCCATGGAAACATGGACTGTCATTCCATGCAGGCCGAACTTCGCTGGGAGCACGGTGATAAAGATCCATGCGTAAAGCGAATAAAAGAGCACCTGGAAGACCGAATTGAAAGCGACCAATCCTGCTGCGTACTCGGTGTCGCCCTTGGCCAACTCGTTCCACACGATCACCATGGCGATGCAGCGCGCCAATCCGATCATGATCAGACCGGCCATATACTCCGGATAGCCGCGCAGGAAGATCAGCGCCAAGCGCAAACATCAATATTGGCCCGATCGACCCAGTTCTGTATCAGCGACAGATACAAAATTCGCTTGTTCCGAAAAACCTCGCGAAGCTCTTCATATCGCACCTTCGTAAAAGGCGGATACATCATGAGGATCAAGCCGACCGCGATTGGAATGGAAGTGGTACCAACGCTGAACCTGTTGAGGAGTGGGACGATTCCAGGAGCGAGCCACCCCGCCACTATTCCGACACCCATGGCGGCAAATATCCAAGCTGTCAGATAACGGTCGAGAAATCCTAGCCTCCGACGTTGCTCGCTCACTGTGCCCGCCTACCTTCTACCGTGAAGCTTTATCGATGCCAGCGCCTCCGCGGCCTGACGTGCGATTGCATCGGGATTCTTGATGGAACTGACGGCAACCGTTGAGCCGCAGCATGACGATCCACCGGTGCAGATGTCTTCCGGCGAAAGCATCTTCACCAGGTCGGCGCCATTCGCGATGCGTGGGATAGAAAGATCGTGGAGTCCGGCAGCGAGCGCGATGCTTAGATATTCGGTCAGCATGCTTGCACCGGATATGCAGCCGACGTAGGCACTGATGTCGCGTGCCAGTGTCTCCGGCAATGGCTTGAGCAACACAATGTCGCTCACTGCGAATCTTCCGCCTGGCTTTAGGATTCGCGCGATTTCGCGGAACACAGCGGGCTTATCTGTCGAAAGATTGATGACGCAGTTGCTGATCACGTAATCCACCGACGCGCTCTCGACAGGAAGGTCTTCGATGAATCCTTTGCGAAATTCGACGTTCGTGGCCCCGCGCTTTTCTGCGTTCTCCCGCGCCAGCGCGAGCATGTCGTCCGTCATGTCCACTCCAATGACGCGACCGGTAGGCCCTACACGATCCAAAGCGAGAAATGCGTCGAATCCCGCGCCCGACCCCAAGGTCCACGACGGTCATGCCCGGGCCCAAGTTCTGTCAGGGCCAGCGGATTGCCACATCCAAGGCCAAGATTCGCATCGCCCGCTAAGGCAAGGTCCTGTTCTGAGTAGCCAATAGATCGGGCAACATCGCCGACCGGCGCTGCGCAGGCCGAACTCTCGCCTCGAGCAACCGCCGCATAGTGTTCTTCAACCGCCGTAGTCAGGGATTCGTTCTTCATTCTGTTTCCTCGATTCTGATTAGCTTTGCTACGGGTGCGTTCAGGCCGCAGCAACCCGCAGACTCAATCGCAGAGTTCAATATCTGCAGCGCGTTGAAAATATTGGAGCGCTGCTGCGTGGGGATGGACTCGATAATTTCGTTGGTCCGCTCTCGCATCAGGGCGTCAAGCTGTTTGCGCGTGCGGCGGCCTTCGGCGGTAATGCGAACCTTTGCTGCACGCCCATCCTTGTGCGTACCGCGGACACGTTCGACCAGGCCACGCGATTCCAGCTTCTCCAGCACCCGTGTCATCGCGCTCGGCGTAATGCCTGAGCTCGCCGCGAGATCGGAAAGGCGTGCACCTTCCTGCTCGACGAGCGTCCGCAGGATGGAGCACTGGCGCTGGCTCAACCCATCGCAACACACTTCATCTGGGCCAATGCGCCCGAGAATGCGACCCAGCCGTTCCAGCTCATCCCACCATTCCTTCGTGTTTTCGGCCCCGAGCTTCATGGAATTGACGGTATTCCAAACTAGTTGCTTGCGTCAAGCAACTAGTTTGGGTAACTGCAGGTGAGTCACATCACGCTCGTCCAATTCCAGCGCTGGTAAACTTAAGTCATGTTGAGAAAGCTATATGCACGCTGGATGTATCGCTGGGAAACAGCGCTCACTACGCGAGATTCGAACCGCGTGGTGCGTCCGGTGGAGTGGGGATTTGATTGGCTGGACTCGTTTGTCCAGGCTCGCGGACTGGCTACGCAGATTTACGGGCCGTCGGGGGAGCCGCCTGCGAACGACGCTGATGCAGAGGGTGCGATGATCGCGCTGAACGAAGCGGTCATCCGCCACAGCAAGGATTTCTACAGCTACCCGACGCCGACGGATTTCCGGCTCGAAGATCGATATCCGCAGCTTTTTCCAACCAATGTCCGGCCTGAGACGCTGGCGAAAGACGCGAAGCTGAACGAGCGTGCCCGACTGGGAAAAGCAAAGCATGCGCAGTTTTTGCGATTCACTTCGCCGGAACGAACGATTCATCCTGAGAACGACCTGGTAAATGCGCGCTGGTATCCTGCGCCTCCGGAGAAAATGGCGGGCAAGCCGAAGCAAGCCGTCATCGTAATGCCGCAGTGGAATGCTGACGCCTTCAGCCACAACGCGCTTTGCAGCTTGTTCAACAGGTTCGGTATTTCCGCGCTGAGGCTCAGCAAGCCGTACCACGACATTCGGCGTCCTGCGGAGTTGGAGCGTTCTGACTACGCTTGCAGTTCCAATATCGGGCGCACGCTGTCGGCCTGCCGCCAGGCGGTGGTGGACATTCGCGCTTCCATTGACTGGCTCGAGCAGCAGGGATATGAGCAGTTCGGCGTGCTTGGCACCTCGCTCGGTTCCTGCTATGCATTCATCGCGGCGGCACACGATCCGCGTATCCAGGTGTGTGCTTTCAATCACGCGTCCACCTCGTTCGGCGACGTGGTGTGGACAGGGCAGAGTACCCGGCACATCCGAGCGGCATTTGAGGGAGTGGTGACGCCGGAAAGCCTGTCCCGTCTCTGGGCCGCGGTCAGCCCCATTCACTACATGGACAAGTTCGCGTCCATGCCGCGGAAGGTGCTGGTGGTGCACGGCAAATACGATCTCACGTTCCTGAACGAGTTCTCACTCAAGGTGGTTGAGAACTTCCGCGCGCGTAATGTCGATTTCGTCGATCGTGAATTGCCCTGCGGGCATTACACGCTGGGCGAAACGCCCTTCAAATACATGGATGGCTGGGCGTTGGGATCCTTCATCTACAAATCCTTCAAACAACTGGCAGAGCAGCCTTATCCGGTGCCGCTTAAGGCGGAGGCGGAGCTGATTTCCCGTTAAGGGTAAGGGCTAGCTTACTTTCTAGTGCCATCGAATTAATTGTGGACAGTTATCCAGTTTGTGAAAAACTGGTTTGCATGAAGGGTAATCCGCTGGTTCTCGAGCAATTGAATCGTACGCTCCGTGAAGAGCTTACCGCCATCAACCAATATTTCCTGCATGCTGAGATGTGCGAAAACTGGGGATACGAAAAACTCTCCAAGTACATCAAGAAGCAATCCATCGATGAGATGAAGCATGCGGAAATCATCATGGAGCGAATCCTGTTCCTTGATGGAACCCCAAGCATGGAGCCGCTTGCACTCACCATTGGGGCAAGTGTCAAGGACATGATCGCGTCCGATCTGAAGCTGGAAATCGGCGCGGTTGCCATGTATAACGAGGCCGTCAAAATTGCCTCGGACAACCTGGACAATGGCTCACGCGACCTGTTTGTAAAGCTTCTGAAGGACGAAGAAGAGCACGTCGACTGGCTCGAGGCGCAGGAACACCTGATCAAAGAGCTGGGATACGAGCGCTATTTGAGCATGCAGATGGCGGATGAAGCGTAGTCCTGGATTTGGATCGGGACTTGTCGGTATACCTGTCAGCGTAAAGCTCTAGCATTGGTGCGCGGAGTGGCTGGTCCACCCGCGCACGATTCCGTGTTTCTTTCCCACAGAGCCTTCGTTTCTTCCCTCCGGATGTGGTGCGAATCGGGATAAAATCACTGCATGTCCGACCGCATGCAGATGTCCATCGCCCAGTCCGATCCTGAGATCGCCGCCGCCATTGATCATGAAACCCGCCGCCAGCACGAGGGCCTCGAAATGATTGCTTCAGAGAACTTTGTCAGCGAAGCGGTGCTGGAGGCTGCTGGTTCCGTTTTTACAAACAAGTATGCAGAGGGCTATCCCGGCAAGCGCTATTACGGCGGATGCGAGTTCACGGACGTGGTGGAAAATCTCGCCCGCGACCGCGCCAAGGAGATCTTCGGAGCGGAGCATGTGAATGTGCAACCGCACTCCGGATCGCAAGCCAACGCGGCAGCCTACATGGCTGTACTGCAGCCAGGCGACAAGATTCTCGGCCTGGATCTCGCGCATGGCGGCCACCTCACGCACGGACACAAGCTAAATTTTTCCGGCAAGCTCTATCACGTCGCCTCGTATGGAGTTCGCAAGGATACGGAAGTGGTGGACTACGACGAGTTGGAGCAGATTGCGGTCCGCGAACAGCCCAAGCTGATCATCGGCGGAGGCAGCGCCTATCCACGGTTATGGGATTTCGCTCGCATGCGCGAGATCGCCGACAAGGTTGGGGCGCTCTACCTGGTCGATATGGCGCACTTTGCCGGGCTCGTGGCCGGTGGGGCGCACCCTTCGCCTGTACCGCACGCCCACATTGTTACCACCACTACGCACAAAACACTCCGTGGACCGCGTGCCGGCATGATCCTTTCGCAGGCGCAATTTGCCAAGGACATCGACCGTTGCGTGTTCCCCGGACAGCAGGGCGGTCCGCTGGTGCACGTCATCGCGGCGAAGGCAGTTGCGTTCCGTGAAGCGCTGCAGCCGGAATTCAAACAGTACGCGGCGCAAGTTGTCTCCAATGCGAAGGCGCTCGCCGAATCACTTTCGGCAGAGGGTTACCGTCTGATCGCCGGTGGCACGGATACGCACGTCATCCTGATGGATGTCTTCGTAAAGGGAATTCTGGGCAGCGAAGCGGAGTATGCGCTGGGTGAAGCCGGAATCACCGTGAACAAGAATGCGATTCCGTACGACACCAATCCTCCCATGAAGCCGAGCGGCATCCGCATCGGAACACCCGCACTGACGACGCGCGGCATGAAGGAAGCCGAAATGAAGACGATTGGAAAGTGGATTACCGAGGCTCTTAACCACCGCAACGATCCTCAAGCCCTGGCACGGATCAAGGGACAAGTGCTGGAGATGGCGGAGAAGTTTCCGCTCTATGGCTGGCGGCGAGCGGCAGAAGCGGTTTCCGCCAGGTAGAAACGGACGATCAAAATGGAAGGGGCGGACCGCATGATCGTGTCCGCCCCTTTTCCGTTGCAGCAATCGCTAACCTTACTATCTACCGCCGACAGCAAAGTTCGCGCGGCATCCTCGATCAACCCAAATGCTCTTGTTGGTGTAGCCCCATGTCTCGCCTTCTATGCAAGGCGAACCGCTGCGTTGATTGACCATTCTCACGCCGCCGCGTGTGTCCGCATTGCAGTAGTTGCGTTTGCCGTTGTCAGAGGAGCACGAGATGGTTTGAACTGGGCCGCCACCGTTCCAATTACCGCCTCCTCCGCCACCGCTCCCTACCACGAAGTCGGCTCGGCATCCGCGATCTACCCAGATCGTGCTTTGGTTATAGCCCCAGGTCTGACCTTGTATGCAGGGAGAGCCGCTGCGCTGATTCACCATCCGCACGCCGCCCCGGGTGTTTGCATTGCAATAGTTGCGTTTCCCGTTGTCAGAGGAACAGGTGATGGATTGACCGCCTCCATTCCAATTGCCTCCACCTCCAGGATAACCGCCGTTCCCGCCGCCACCATGGTAGCCGCCGCCAAGCCAGAAGTCGGCGCGGCATCCACGATCCACCCAGATTCCCTGGTTGTTATATCCCCAGGTTTGTCCTTGGATACAGGGAGATCCGCTGCGTTGATTCGTCATCCTGACACCGTATTGAGTGGGTGCGGAGCAAAGGTGCCGTTTTCCGTCATCGGATGCGCAGGTAATCGAACGACCGTTCTGTTCCGTGATACCGCTTTGCGCGTGCAGGCCAACCGAACTCAGCGCCATAAAAGAAATCGCAAAGACAAATAGCTTCCATCGAATCGTCATCTGCCGAACCCTCGGTTTGAATCGTTGCGCCGCCGTTCTTTGCGGAGGTCAAGGAGTAAAAATCGACATCAACTCATGCGCTCCGCATTCCAAACAAGTTAGCGCCTGCAGGTAGGATGCGCTGCCGCTGTTTCGTGGTCAACCGTGATAAGAGTTGCCTCCATCCTGATCCACATTTCTCAAATTCGATGCTCGAGAATGGGACAACTTCGCTCCCCCTGTCCGCCTCTCAAGGAGAGGCACTGATCAATCGATGATCGGACGCGAAAAAGCGTGGCTCTGTGAAAGCCTGGCAAACCCTCGAATACGCCAGGCCATTTCGGCAACGCACCCCGATCCACGCGAACTGAAGGGTGCCAGATCTCAAACTGTTTCACACCAATAAGAGGTGCCATCGATGTATCACCACATTAAGAAGCTGATGTATACCGTGAAGGTCGGCACTCCCGACCCAAGATTTGGCAATATGCTGCTGGAGCAATTCGGCGGCGCAAATGGCGAACTTGCTGCCGCAATGCAGTATTCAATCCAGGGCATGAATTGCGAAGACCCGGGTCGCAAAGATCTGTTGATGGATATCGGCACTGAAGAGCTCAGCCATCTTGAAGTGGTTGGCGCTTTGATCCGTATGCACTTGAAGCCCATGAAAAATGATCGCGATGCGGCGGAAGCCGATCCCCTGGTGGCGGTCGCAGGCGGCGGAGGCGTTACGCTTTGCAATTCTGTAGGCTCGGCATGGACGGCGGATTACCTCAAGGTGACGGGCGATCTGGCGGTGGACCTCCACAGCAACATAGCAGCCGAAGCCCGCGCAAAAATTGTCTACGAACGCCTGATCGCATTCACAGACGACGTAGAAAGCAAAGAGGCCCTGCAGTTCCTTATGACGCGCGAGATCACCCACATGCGAGCCTTCAGCGCAGCCCTTGAAAGCATGCAGAAGCCGCGCTTCGCAATCGGCATCATCAAGCCCACACCGGGATTGGTGGATCAATACTTCAATGCCTCCACCGGCGAAGGACAGGACGGGTCAAAGGATTACGTCGGACCGTGGAATCAGGAAGGCGGCCTGAACCTTGTCGACTCGGAAATGACGGGCGGAACGGGTCTGCACGTTGCTCCCTATAAGCCACAGCCGGGAACGGAAGATGCATCCGCCGTCGACTCGTCTCCGGTGGGCGTCGACACAGGAGATGTCAGCGGGAAGAAGAGCAGCCAGCGAGAAGTTGCCTAGTTAGAGAAGCTGGCGATGTGGATCGAATGAGGCTGGGGTCAATGCGACCCCGGCTTTTTCGCGTTTGGAATAAGATCGTTGTCCACTCTGGCCAGCATGATCTAATTTGCGCATGCATTTAACCGGAACGGGAATTCTGCTACTTTTTGCCGCGAGCGCAGCGGCGGTGATGCTGTTGCTGCTTCACCTTACCCGTCTCGGTCATCTGATTCACAGCACCTTGCCGGATCGTCCCCGACGAAGGATGTTTTACGCTTCAGTGAGTTTCTTCATCACCTTTCTCGGGCTGCGATTGCTGGTGATGGCGATCGTTCGCCATATCGGTCCGTTTCATTGGGTGGAGATCGACGGACGCCACATCCATCATCTGGTGTGGGGAATCCTGCTGTTGCTAGCCCTCGGTTACGGATGGGTTTTGGAGATTGACCACGGCACAAATGCTTCCGCAATCTTCATCAGCCGGTTGATGTCCATTCTCTATGGTGTCGCGTCCGCGCTCACACTGGATGAGTTTGCGTTGTGGTTCAATCTTGCGAATGTGTACTGGCAGCCCGAGGGCCGCGAAAGCATCGATGCGGTCATCCTGTTTGGAGCCCTGTTGTCGATTGCCGCATGGGGCGCTCCGCTGTTCGCCGCGATCGGAAAATGGCGGAAAGCCTGATGTTCCCGCTTTCCACACCAGCGAAAGCAATACACTAAGCAGTACCTCAGAGGATCTTTTGTTTCGTTTCAAGACGTCGGCTCGTGGCCTTTTCTCGAAATGTATTCGGGAAGTTGGGTGAGCTGTCGTTTTGAACGACTGTGGCGGAGTCAATTCTGCCGGAGGATCATCTTGAGTGCGTAGTTTTTGAAAGGTAGTCGATGAGCATTCATCCGGGCCGTTTAGAAGTAATTACCGGGCCCATGTTTTCGGGCAAATCAGAAGAACTGATCCGCCGTTTGAAACGTGCGCAAATTGCGCGGCTGCGGGTTGCGAGTTTTAAGCCGGACATGGACCACCGGTATCACCGAACCGCTATCGCCTCGCACAGCGCTCAGACTCTTGATGCTGTAACGGTACCGAGCGTGGCTGCGTTACGAGATCAACTGGCAGAAATCCTTCCTGTAGTCGATGTGATCGGCGTGGACGAAGCGCAGTTCTTCGAGCGCAGCCTGGTGCACTTCGCCCTGGAATTGGTCCACCTGGGTAAACGCGTCGTGATGGCAGGGTTGGACACGACCTTCAGCAACGAGCCGTTTGGCCCCATCCCTGACCTGATGGCGGTTGCGGACGAGGTGGTCAAGCTGTCGGCCGTGTGCATGGTCTGCGGCGCGCCCGCAATTCACACGCAACGCCTGGGCAGCAGCCAGCAATTGGTGATGGTGGGCGCTGCCGGAGTGTACGAGGCGCGTTGCCGCGCCTGCTTCCGTCCATATCAGGATGAGCACGGATCGGAGCAATTGGAGCTTCCCCCGGTATAGCATTTGCCCGGGGATTCGTGCGCATGGGCGCTATGCCCCTGATGTTGGCGTTCATGAGAGCGTGGGGATATTGGATACATGAGCAGTTCGAAAGACGTGCAAGCGGATGCCGAACTTGCTGTTCAAGTGGCTAAGCTTTGGCCGCACAGGGAACACGAAGCCAGCAGTGTGCTGGGACTGTTCTGCCGCGCCGGTTTGCACCGCTGGCGTCGACTTGACCTTGCAACGCTTGCGCCGGGCAGGAACATTTCCCACTGTTTCTGGTGTTCGAAAGTCAAGATTGATGGAATAGTCTACGACGCCTGAATTGTCTTCAGGATGCCGCTTCTTTCCGAAGCTTCGATCCATGGAATCGCACTTCAGGCGCGCCCCGCGAACTCCTTCGTCTCAGTGGATACCTTAATCTTCTCGCCCTCTTTTACGTACAGGGGAACGCGAATCTCGATACCGGTTTCCAGCCTTGCGACCTTCGTCACGCTGCCGCTTGCTGTGTCGCCCCGGGCTCCGGGTTCCGTGTATTTGACTTCCAATTCCACCTGCACGGGCAATTGCAGCCCAATAGGATTGCCGTTGTATTTGTGCAATTCAATAATGGCGCCTTCGATCAGGTAATCCAGCGCATCTCCAACCATGTCTTCGTGCAGGGTGAGGGTCTCGTATGTCTCCTGGTCGAGGAAATGGGAGCCGTCGCCATCGTGGTAGAGGTAGGAGGCGGGAACCATTTGCAGATCCGGTTCCTTAAATTTGTCTCCTGCTTTGAAGGTCTTGTCGAAGACCGCGCGGGTGATGAGATTGCGCATCTTCAGGCGAACCAATGTCTGTCCGCCGCGCGCGGTTGGCGTCGAAATCTCCGAGTCCAGGCACAGAAATGGACTGTTTTCGAACTCAAAAAACATCTTGCGTTTTACGCTGATGGCTTCGATCAGTGCGGCCATGATCTCCTCGAAATGCGGTTTGAAAGCGCGCCATCAGGCTGCCTTGCAGGCGTTCCTTCGATAAGCGGGCGGAATTGACTCTAGGATACCAGTTGAAGTTGCGACCAGTTGCTCAGGTCAAGGCCCGCCTTATCACTCGTCAAATTCTCTCAGGCCGATGGCCTTTTCTGCAGGATTTGCCGCATACTTCTCGACAAGCCGGGCCTCCTTCTATCAAGGAGCGAACTTGCAAACTCCCCTCAATTTCCCTGCTCGACCGCCAGTTCGCCGCAAAAGTGGACTGGGCGTAGATCTCTTATTGCTCTTCGCGGTCCTCGGATTCGTGTGCCTTCTTCCCTCATTTCTTACGCCATGGGCGTATTACCTCGGCGGCCATTTTCACTGGCTTCCCTATTGGCAGGGATGGGGCCGCGTGCGAGTGGAGTCCGCCGGCGGCGATTATGTGCTCTATGTTCAGTTGGCGCCCAGCACCCGGGGCAGCCGCATTCTGCCAGCGTCGCACCTTACTGGTCAGGCTTATCTCTGCACGCCTGTTGGTGAGCGCTTCCGATTGAGGCTGGGTGGCAGCATGCCATTCCGGCTCAACTTGATTACAACCGGCGAGCCGATACACCTGTACATGTCGAACACGCTCGCATGGAACCACAATTTTACCGGCGATCGTCGGCCGAGCCTCGATTTCTATGGGACGTGGGCTGACCGCAGTATCCAGGTGGATGATCGCCGAACAATATCTACCAGCTTCCTGCCAGACGGTTCCGTGTACCGCAAACACGACCGCAATCATCCCATGGGCAAAGAGGCGGCTAATCTGACCCTCAAAGAGGGCAGTTACAAGGAATTTGAAGCTGCGTGCGCGCTGAAGGCGAAATGATGAGCAATCTTTCTTGAAGATCTGTCGAGATTAGCTGCGGCTACAAAGGTGGCTTCGCTGCGGTCCGCCACTGCTAAGATAGTGTTTGCAGGCGAGCTGGGCGGTCGCTGCCGGGGTGTGAAAACACTTCGGGAGAGGAAAGTCCGAACTCCGCAGGGCAGTGTGCCGGATAACGTCCGGGATTCCGGCTTCAAGGCCGGAAGACGGCCAGTGCCACAGAAAATATACCGCCAGCCGCGCAAGCGGCGGGTAAGGGTGAAAAGGTGCGGTAAGAGCGCACCGCCCCGGCTGTAAAGTCGGGGGCATGGTAAACCCCACACGGAGCAAGACCAAATAGGGAGGGAATTCGCGGCTTGACCCACTGCCGCGAGTGCGTGCCGGCCCGGCGCGCCCAAGCGGGTCGCCACCTGAAAAGGTGGGCGCTGAAACCTCCGGGTAGGTTGCTGGAGCGCCGCAGTAATGCGTCGCCTAGAGGAATGACCGTCCTCGACAGAATTCGGCTTACAGGCCGCCTGCAGACTATGGCCCCGTGCCTTCGGAAAAGGAGGCCGGGGCCACCGTATTCCTGGTCAATTTGTTCGGGGCAAGGTCTTTTTATGCCCCGGTATCGTCCATCTTTTCAGCGGTTGGGGAACCCTGGACAGCAATTCAGCGTATTGCCTGTTAGAAGGATGCCCGACGCTCGCCTTTCTCCGAGGTGCGCTGCTACACTCACGCATCAAGATTCTGGGCATTTTTCAAGCACTGTAAGTGAGCCATGAACTTTCTCGAAGCGGTAAAAATATCGTTGAAGTCGTTGTGGGCGAACAAGTTGCGTTCCATCCTCACGCTGCTTGGCGTGGTCATTGGAGTGGCCTCTGTGATCGCCGTCATTACGCTGGTGAACGGCGCAAACAAGTTCGTCGCCACTAAGATATCTGGCTACGGCTCTGATGTTTTCACTGTCAAGAAGACCCCGTCGGTGATTACCAGCGGCGAAGAGTGGCTGAAATTTCAGAAGCGCAAAAACATCAGGATCGACGACTACGAAGCGATCCGCGACAACTGCAAGCTCTGTACGGTGACCGGCGCCTCGATCGAAGGCACCACCCGTGTGGTTTATGGAACCCAGTCGAGCACCGGAACGAGTCTCCGCGGCTGGACCTGGGCCATGCCCGCCATTACAAACCTGAATATCGTGGAAGGCCGCTCCCTGACGGAGATGGACGATAAACAGGCCATGAAGGTGGCGATTATCGGATACGACATCATCGACAACCTGATGCCGGGTGGCGATCCGTTAGGCAAGGAAATCCGCGTGGACGGCGTGCCCTACACGGTGGTTGGAGTGGGCGAACGCCAGGGAAAGACCCTCGGCCAGAGCCAGGACAATTTTGTCGATATCCCGCTCAGCACATACATGCAGACCCACGGCATGAATACCAGCGTCGACATTTTTGCCAAGGCCGGAACCGAGCCCGGCGCGTTGCAGAATGCGTCTGACGAAGCCCGCGTGATTATGCGCGCCCGACGCCACGATGCGCCTGGGGCCGAGGAGAGTTTTTCGGTCGAGACGAACGACACTTTCATCGGTATCTGGAACAGCATCAGCTCCACATTTTTCTCTGTCGTTGTCGGCATCGCGTGTATTTCGCTGGTTGTGGGCGGCATCGTGATCATGAACATCATGCTGGTCTCGGTTACCGAACGGACCCGCGAAATCGGAGTGCGAAAAGCGCTCGGAGCGCGACGGCAGGACGTGATGCTGCAGTTCCTGATCGAGTCCGGCACCATGTCGATGATTGGCGGCGCTATTGGCGTGCTGATCGGTGTGGGTGCTGCAAAAGCGATCACGATGATCGTGGGGTTTCCGACCGATGTGCAGATCTGGTCGGTCTTCATGGGTTTGTTCATGGCAACTGCCGTTGGGGTATTTTTTGGAGTCTACCCGGCGCGTAAAGCTGCCATGCTTGATCCCATTGTTGCTCTCCGTTCGGAACTTTAGCCGGGGAGATGAAAGAGATTTATGAAACTGAGTGAGTCAAAAGAATCCGTTCGGATGGCCCTCGAGACGTTACGCACGAACAAGCTGCGCTCGGGCCTCACGATTCTCGGTATCGTCATCGGCGTCACCACGGTGATCACCATCTCCTCAGTCATCAACGGCCTGAACAACAACATTCAAGAGCTTGTTCAGTCCATCGGATCCAATTTGATCTGGGTTTATCACATGCCAGTGATCGGCGTGCGGCCTACCACCGAACAGATGAACCGCAAGAAGCTGACCGTGGAAGATGCCGAGGCTATTGCGCTACTGCCTCACGTGGTAGCTGTTGATCCTGGCAAGCGCTACGAGGACTATCGTCTTGGCCTGGGCGGTGTAACCATGAGGCGTGGAAGCAAGAAGCTTCAGCACACCATCATCGAGGGCAACACTGCCAACGTTAAAGACACCAACAATCTGACGCTCACCGCCGGCCGCATGTACACAGGGCAAGAGGATGAACGACGCGCCAACGTAACCGTGCTTGGGAGCGATGCCGCCGAAGAGTTATTCGGAAAAGAAGATCCTCTGGCGAAAGACGTGAACATCGAAGGAGCAATCTTCACGGTTATCGGCGTCCTCGACAAGCAGAAGCGTCCATTCGGCAGTGGAAAAAATCCCGATGACAATTCGGCCTTCATGCCCCTTTCAACTTTCAATAAACTTCATCCCGAAATAAAAGAAGTCTGGATTACGGTGAAGTACGACGAGGTGAAATTCAAGCCCGTCGTCGAGGATGAGATTCGAGAACTGTTGCGTCGTCGTCGTAAGATACACGTCGAACAGGCTGATAACTTCGAGATCTTTAGCCCCGACTCCATTACCCGTTTGTGGAATCAGATCACCAGCGGTTTGTTCGGATTCATGATCGCGGTTTCAAGCGTCGGACTGATGGTGGGCGGCGTAGGCGTAATGAACATCATGCTGGTGTCTGTGACCGAGCGAACACGCGAAATAGGAGTACGCAAGGCTCTCGGCGCGACAAAGAAAAACATTCTTCTGCAATTCACCCTTGAGGCGACGACGTTGTGCGCCGTCGGAGGCTTGATCGGAGTGCTCATCGGCGCGATTATCACGCTGATCGTCCGCTTGCTCGTTTCCGGTCTTCCTGCCACCATGTCGAGTACGTGGGCGATTATCGGCTTCACTGTGTCGTGCGGAATCGGGTTGATTTTTGGGATCTATCCGGCATGGAAGGCAGCGAACCTCGATCCAATCGAAGCTCTGCGCTACGAATAAAGCAAGCCGGGCCAAACTCAATCTAACGAACGGATTCTTTCTATCTATGAAACTGAGCGATTCCAAAGAATCGGTGCGGATGGCGCTTGAGACCCTGCGAACGAACAAGCTTCGCTCCGGCCTGACGATTCTCGGCATTGTTATCGGCGTGACCACCGTGATCACGATTTCGTCGGTCATCAATGGTCTGAACAACAATGTGCAGGCGCTGGTGAATTCGCTCGGGACGAATGTTATCTGGGTGTTTCACATGCCGGTGATCGGCGTTCGACCGACCACCGAGCAGATCAATCGCAAAAAGTTGACGCCTGAAGATGCGCAGGCGATGGCACTGCTGCCGCACGTAGTTGCGGTCGATCCGGGCAAACGTTACGAGAATTTTGAGATCGGCCTTGGTGGCGTGACGATTCGGCGCGGCAGCAAGAAATTGCAGCATACCATCCTCGAAGGCAATACCGCTGCGGCAAAAGACGTGAATGACCTGGTTCTTAGCGCAGGCCGAATGTACACGGCGGAAGAGGATACGCGCCGAGCGAATGTCGTAGTGCTTGGCCATGACGCCGCGGAAGAACTGTTCGGCAAAGAAGATCCGCTGGCGCAGGATGTGAACATCGAAGGCGAGATTTTTACCGTGATCGGCGTTCTGGACAAACAGAAGCGCGCCTTCGGAAGCGGCAAGAATCCGAATGACAACTCCGCATTCATGACGCTGTCAACGTTCAACAAACTTCATCCGGAGATCAAAGAAGTCTGGATCAGCGTGAAGTACGACGATCCAAAGAACAAGCCGATCGTCGAAGACGAGCTTCGGGAATTGCTGCGTCGCCGCCGCAAAGTGCACGTTGAGCAGCCGGATAATTTCGAGATCTTCAGCCCCGATTCGATTACCCGGTTATGGAACCAGATCACCAGCGGTCTGTTCGCGTTCATGATCGCGGTGTCCAGCGTCGGCCTGATGGTGGGCGGCGTGGGCGTGATGAATATCATGCTGGTTTCCGTGACAGAACGAACCCGCGAAATAGGCGTGCGAAAAGCGTTGGGGGCAACAAAGAAAAACATCCTGCTGCAGTTCACGCTGGAGGCGATGACGCTCTGCGCGCTGGGAGGCGTCATCGGCGTATTGATCGGCGCAATTATCACGCTGGTTGTCCGGCTGCTGGTCACTTCGCTCCCTGCTTCCATGTCGAGCGCGTGGGCTCTCGTCGGCTTCACGGTCTCCTGCGGCATTGGACTGATTTTCGGCATATACCCGGCGTGGAAGGCGGCCAGCCTCGATCCCATTGAAGCTTTGCGCTACGAATGAGCTAAAATGGTCGCGCGGTGGTCACTATGAAATTGAGCGATTCCAGAGAATCCGTCCGGATGGCTCTTGAGACGCTTCGGACCAATAAGCTTCGTTCTGGGCTGACGATCCTCGGCATTGTTATCGGTGTCACAACCGTGATCACAATATCCTCAGTGATCAACGGACTCAACAACAACGTGCAGGACCTGGTGAAGGCAATTGGGACCAATGTCCTCTGGGTATTCCACATGCCCGTGATTGGCGTACGTCCCACCGTCGAGCAACTCAGCCGCAAGAAGCTAACGCAGGAAGACGCTGAAGCGATGAAGGCGTTGCCGCACGTTGTCGCTGTCGATCCCAGCAAGACTTATCAGGACTTTCGCTTCAACCTGGGAGCGGTCAGCATTAAATATGGCGACCGCAAGCTACAGCACTCCATTCTTGACGGCACCACCGCTGCGGTATCGGATGTCTACGATCTTCATCTTTCGGCGGGCCGCATGTACACCGCGGATGAAGATACGCGGCGCGCGAATGTCGCAGTCATTGGCCATGATGCTGCTCAAGAACTCTTTGTGAAAGAAGACCCGATCGGGAAGGAAGTCAACATCTCGGGAGAACTCTTCACCGTAATC
This sequence comes from uncultured Acidobacteriaceae bacterium, assembly GCA_963797255.1. Taxonomy (GTDB): domain Bacteria; phylum Acidobacteriota; class Terriglobia; order Terriglobales; family Acidobacteriaceae; genus JANXZS01. The sequence goes on along the minus strand of CAWCOV010000019.1, from coordinate 222,610 downwards.
GGCGTGCTCGATAAGCAGAAGCGCGCCTTTGGAAGCGGCAAGAATCCCAATGACAACAGCGCGTATCTCCCCCTGTCCACATTTAACAAGCTTCATCCTGAAATTAAGGATGTGTGGATTGGCGTGAAGTACGACGACCTGAAGAACAAGGGCATGGTTGAAGATGAGATCAGGGAGTTGTTGCGTCGGCGACGCAAGGTACGCGTAGAACAGAGCGACAACTTTGAGGTCTTCAGCCCCGAATCGATCACCCGGCTTTGGAACCAGATAACCAGCGGTCTTTTTGCCTTCATGATTGCGGTTTCAAGCGTAGGGCTAATGGTGGGTGGCGTGGGCGTGATGAACATCATGCTGGTGTCTGTGACCGAGCGAACGCGTGAGATAGGGGTGCGCAAGGCGCTGGGTGCGACCAAGAAAAATATCCTTCTCCAGTTCACCCTGGAGGCCATGACATTGTGCGCGCTGGGCGGCGTAATCGGTGTGCTTGCAGGAGCGATCATAACCGTGATTGTGCGCACCGCCGTTTCCGGGCTTCCTGCTTCCATGTCGACTACGTGGGCTACCGTCGGCTTCACGGTCTCGTGTGCGATTGGCCTCATCTTCGGAATTTATCCCGCGTGGAAAGCGGCGAACCTCGATCCCATTGAGGCTCTCCGCTACGAATAAAGCGGTCATTCGCTAAACTGAAGTCTGCCCATGCTCGCCTTCGCCGTGGAAGTAATTACGACCGTTCTGACCTTCGCCGGCCTGGGCTATTATCTGCTCGCGCTGTGGTGCGCTCGTGACTTCCTTGCAACGCGGTCGCAGCGGCCTTCCCTCTTTCATCCACCCGTCAGCATCCTCAAGCCGGTGAAGGGGCTCGATCCGCAGATGTACGCGAGCTTCGCCAGTCATTGCCGCCAGGATTATTTCAGCGAATACGAGATTCTATTCGGCGTCAGCGGCATGGACGATCCTGCGGTTGCGGCAGTCAAGCAACTGCAGGCTGAGTTCCCTCAATGCGATATCCGCCTGATTCTTTGCCCGGAAACTCGTGGTGCCAACGGCAAGGTGAGCAATCTTTCGCAGATTCTTCCACTCGCGCGTTATGACCACCTGCTGATCAACGATAGCGATATCCAGGTGGCGCCCCAATATCTCAGCAACATCATGGCCGGCTTTGAGAAGCCCATGAAAGCTGGTGGACGCGTGGGAATGGTGACGGCGGCCTATCGCGGACAAGCCTCGTACACCATAGGATCGCGCATGGAAGCTCTCGGCATCTCAACCGACTTCATTGCCGGAGTGCTTACCGCGCGCAAGATTGAAGGCGGCATTCACTTCGGACTGGGATCCACGCTGGCCATCTCGCGTGAAGCGCTCGACGCGATTGGCGGATTTTTGCCGCTGGTCGATTACCTCGCAGACGATTTCGAACTTGGATTTCGAACTGCTCAAGCCGGCTACGAGGTTGTGCTGAGCGGAGAAGTCGTGGATACCCATCTGCCCGCGTACAGCTTTACCCAGTTTCTTGCGCATCAGTTGCGTTGGTCCCGAGCTATTCGCGACAGCCGAAAGCAATATTTCGGACTGCTTTTCACATTTGGATTACCGCTGGCCATCGCGAATTTGATTGCTTCCGGAGTCAGTCTCCCTAGTGTGGCGCTCTTCAGCATGGTGCTTGCAGCGCGCGTCGCACTGGCATTGACCGTCGGCGTAGCGGTCCTGAGAGATGGCCAAGTGTTGCGGGATCTATGGCTGCTTTTGCCGCGAGATATATGTGCGCTTGGCATCTGGGCATGGAGTTATGCCGGACACACCATCCTGTGGCGCGGGGAAGAATTTTCTCTCAACAAAGGCAAGTTAAAGCGGGCAGGTATCAACGGCAGCCGGGCTTCCTAGAACTCCGCGCCACCCGTGTTCGGTTCGTTGCTCACAATCTCTTTGCCGCCGCTCTTCGCTACCACGTAGCTTGGTCCCGGCACCGGTGGCATCTTGCCAATCTCGGTAAACACGAACACTCTTTCCGGACCATGCCAGCGCTCGGCAAGCCATTCCTCGTCCTTGAAAACTTTCGGCGCATCGGTGAAATAAGAGCCGTACCAAAGGTCCGAGCTGCGTCCATTCAGAATGTAGACAGAACGGTCGAGGTAAAACGCCATGGACGAGGCCTTTTCATATTCGCTGTTTAGAACAACGAAGTCCTCCGGCATAACTTCACTGTGGATAGCCAACGCCAGGATCTGCGAAGAAAGTGCTGGAGAAAAGATTACGAGGGCGACCTGCGAAGCGATCAGCACGCCGCACATCATCCCGATGAGGAAGCAGTTTGCGACGCGCCGCTTCCCTTTCAATCGCAGCCACAGGTTCGCCGATGTTCCCACGATCAGCGACAGGGCGACAAGAGCAAGCGGCAGGCGGAACGCGCCCATCGCGTCGAGATTCAAATCAAAAAAGTGACCGAAAGATAATTCGTACTCGTCGGGATTCGCATCGAGCAGCACCGAAATATCGGAACCGACGGGCAGAGCGTGTCCACGCGCGGCGAAGAAGATGCACATCACCGCGCCCACAATGCCGACAACGAATAGCCCTTTGGCGATGTGGAGTCCGGTCCTCTCCTGAACTTCTTTCTCGTCGGCCGCCATCCACCCCGCAGCGAGAAGAGCAAAAGCCGGTAAGGCCGGAAGCACGTAGTATTCCTGACGGGTAGAGAAGCTAAAGAAAATCAGGATCAACGCAGCCCACAAGGTCAGGAACACTCGACGCTGATCGGCGCGATCGAGAGGCAACCTGCGGAAGGCACGGCGGAAGGGGACGCGAGTCAATGGCCTACCGGCGAACAAGAGCCAAGGTGACATCCATACCACGATGAGAGCCCAGAAAACTCCGAGCGGAACCGTATCGTAATCGTGCGGCACGCGCTTGTTAAAGAAGCGGAGCACGTGCTCATTGATGAAGTAGAACCAGAAGAATCCGTGAACATTTCCCTGCGTCGGAACAGCGCCGACCGGATGGCCCTGGGTGGGATTCGCGAGTCCCGCCATCACATGCCAGGGCACAGCGATAAGGAGAAACACGGCGACACCAGCAAGCACGTGCCAGCGCCACAGGTGTTTCAGGTTCCGCGTAATCAACAGGAATAAGAACACCACGGCAAGCGGGAAGAGAATGCCGATCACGCCTTTAGTCAATACATTCAGCCCACATGCCGCGCCGAATCCCACCGCCGTCCAGAGCGATGGGCGATCTTCGTAGAGGGATTGCCAGAAGAAATACATGGCAAGCGTCATCCACAGGCAGACCATCACATCTGGAAGAAGCAGGTGCGAGAAGACAAAAATTCCAAACGAGGTCGCGATGATCATCGCTGCATAAAATCCGGCAGCAGTATTCGCGAACATTCGTTCGCCGAGCATGAAGATCGCGAACAGAAGCGCAAGCGTATAGAGAGCGAGAGGCAGGCGTGCAGACCAGTCCGAGATGCCGAAGACGCGGAAGCTTGCGGCGATGCTCCAGTACATCAGTGGAGCTTTTTCAAGGTAACGAATTCCGTTGGTGTGGAGAGTTGTCCAGTCGTGTCGCGCGAGTATCTCTCGAGCCGCGACAGCGTGAACAGAATCGGCATCATCCAGCAGCGGCGGCAGAAACAACGAGAAGGACCCGTAGAGCAAAACCCAGAGTCCGAGAGTCGCCAGGAGAAGCCGCTTTGCGGTTTTCAGTGCTGCCATGAATGCAATCACTCCCTGCTTCGGGCTGCTAAGCCAGTGTCGCGATTATAGATTCCCATATGAGGACTGTGCGGAAAAGGCTTCGAGCCATTTTCCGGGGCCGTGCACAATCAAGTACCCAAACTGACGAGCCACGGCTCCGCGGACCATATACTTCCACACATGGCCGGGCGCTCTTACTACATCGATCGCATTCGTGTGATTCTCACCGCGCTGGTCGTTTTACATCACACGGCCATCACCTATGGAGCGCCGGGAGGATGGTATTACCGGGAACTTCCTGTGTCCATTTCGCTCACTGGCGTGTTGTTTATCTTCTTCGTGTCTCTGAACCAGGCTTACTTCATGGGCTTCTTCTTCCTGCTCGCGGGATATTTCACGCCGGGAGCCTACGAACGCAAGGGGACCTCGCGATTCCTGCTCGACCGCTTTACTCGATTGGGAATTCCTCTGGGCTTTTACGCGTTTATCTTGCATCCACTCACCGTGTCCATCCTGCTCGCCTGGGGTAGACCCGCTGGCACAGCCGTACCCTTTCTGCCGGATTTTCCCCACCGGGTTCTCCATGGTCCGTGGGAAAATGGTCCGCTTTGGTTTGCGCAGGCTCTATTGATTTTTTCCATCGGCTTCGTGATTTGGGCTCTCTCGCGAGGGCTGCAGCAGCGCAGACTGGATGCGCCGTTACCGGCAAACTGCGCCTGGTTATGTAGCGCCGTTGGCGTGGCAGCAGGGGCGGTGCTTATCCGGCATTGGGTTCCGGTCGGACGCAATGTCTGGGGACTTCAACTCGGCTATTTCTCTTCCTACATCTTTCTTTTCGTACTGGGATGCGTAGCCTGGCAGCGGAACTGGATTGACCGTCTTCCATGGAAAACGGCGCGCACGTGGCTGATTATTTCCGCCTGCTGCTCACCGGTTCTTGTCCTCACGGCTCTTGTGGGCTCGGTTTATGGCAAGAGATTCAACTTTGACGGCGGCTTTGGCTGGCCCGCCATCCTTTACTGCTTCTGGGAACCATTCGTTGCCTGGGGCATTATCGCTGCATACATTGTCATCTTCCGCGAGAAACACAATCAGCCATCGGTTCCATGGGAATATCTCGGCGTTCGCGCTTACACCATTTACATCATCCATCCGCCGATCCTGGTCGGGATCGCCGTCATGCTGCGTGGCTGGCAGGGGCCAGCGCTGGCAAAATTTGCGGTGACAGGTTCCCTCACACTGCTGGCATGCGTGCTCGTCAGCTCACTGGTCATGTTCATTCCGGGCATCCGCCGAGTGGTATAGGTTTACTTTGTTGAACCAGACGCTCTTCGTTCAATCCCCGCCCATCTTGGAGAGACGGCTATACCGTTAGCAGGAAGCTCTTCTTCCACGACCAGGTCTTCGACGGAAATGTACAAGAGCGATCCCAACTCGCGGAATCTAAGTTTCCACTGTTGCTGATCCACGGACGCCATGAGGACGATACGGCTGCGCGATGCAAGCAGCGTTTCGTACCAGATATTTTGTGCCTGCCAAAGATTCAGTTCGAATGGAAGCACCCGCAACGCGCGGGCAATATCCAAGGTCGAATCGAGCGTCTCAAGATTGTGTGGTTCCGCACGCAATTCCACCATGGCCCGTTTCATTCGCTGGTCGGCCAGATAGCTCAGCAAATGCGTGTCGAGAGCAACCTGATCGGCGCCAGCAAGGTTCAGCAAAGACCGCATTTGGATCGCGTCCAGCGGTTCGCTTTCCAAGGCACGTTTTAGCCCCGCGTTTATGGCAAAGCCGGCAGCTAGGGTTAGCGCCGGAGGCTTCGGTAAACCACTCTGTGTCAGGAAGTGCAGCAGCGAGGCATGCGCATCGTAGATGGTGCAGAGGCTGTTCTCCACTTCCCACAACGTCGAATTCAAAATCAGCCGCAGGATTCGGCGCTGCTCGTCCGTGAAGAGAGAAGTGAGCGAATATGCCGTAGTGCCGAAGTACCCGTCGAACAGGCGTATGACCTGTGGCAGGTCTGCATGCACGGCAGCTTCCTGTACTCCGGCGAGCAACTGCGCGAACTCTGTGTCATCGGCTGCTTGTCCACCGTATTGCTTTACTCCTGCGGTAATGTTCTGGTCTCCGAAGTGGAGCACCGCGAAGGCGATATCTTCTGCTTCCCCGGTAATCCTCGACGACACCCGTGCGCGGCCAAGAGCCAGGCGCCCTCTGCCCGAATTTAATACTTCGTAGACTTCGCGATGGACCGAGAAGCAGAATAGCCGGCTGTCATCCGGATAACTTCCGAAGACCGAGCTAATGGCATAGTGGGCTCCCACCTGCTCCAGGCCCACCTGCATCTTCTTCACACGCCGCAGGTAGACTTCTTTTCCATTTACTTGTGCGGGATCGTTGCTTTTCGCTTCTTCAAGGCGGTTGAGAAATCTCTCTTCCAGCAAGTGTGCGGGCGAATCCGTGGGGAAGATCTCTGAAGCGAGTTGCATCGCACGGCTGGCATACGAGATGACCTGCACTGTCTCAATACCGGAGATGTCGTCAAAGAACCAGCCACAACTGGTGTACATCAGCTGAGCCTGACGCTGAATCCCCATCAACTTGAGCGCAATAATACGGTCTTCTTTCGACAGTCCCTGCTTGCCGTAGGTGGCAAAATACCGGTCTACCGAGGCGCGGCTGCGATCGAGAATTACCTCGATGTAACCATCGCGCGCGGCGTCAACATCCTGAAAAAGCGTTTCGCCCAACTGCCGCGTGGGCTCGATCAAGGCATCGCGAAGCTCATCCAGCGCTTGCCGCAATGGACCTCGCCATTTCTGATTCCACCCGCCGTGCCCACCGTTACAGCCGCAGTCCGAGCGCCAGCGTTCCACACCATGGAAGCAACTCCAGCTCGTGTTCTCGATGATCTGCGCCTCGTAGGTGGGCGGCGAGATGGTGAGAAACTGTCCGTAGTTCGTAAGCTTCGCCAGGTCCTGATCTTCGATCGACTTCAGCGCATAGGTAAGCGCCATTTCACCGTGGCGATGATGGTGGCCATAGCTCTCGCCGTCCGTGGCGACATGCACCAGTTCCGGACTATTCGGATTCCTGCTGAATCCGCTAACCAGTTTCGTGGCAAATTTTTCGCCGCTATGCAGCAACCCTTCAAACGCAATCGCGCGGGAGCGCGGACCATCGTAGAAAAATACCGCCAGGCTCTTTCCGTTGGGAAAACGCACAAGGTAGGGCCGCGTGGTATTCACAGAGCCGTTGGGGGTCTCTGTCCACTCGCCCGCACTGAGGCCGTCCTGGTCCGCAAGCGGCCGCACGAGCGCACATTGGTAGGGCGAGAGCACGGTGTAGAGAATGCCATGGTCGGCCAGCAGTTCCAGTGTTTCTGAGTCGGCCGCTGTCTCCGCAAGCCACATGCCTTCAGGCTTGCGCTGAAACCGGTGCTCGAAGTCCGCTATGCCCCAGCGGATCTGCGTCACCTTGTCCTGCGTGGACGCCAGGGGCATGATCATGTGGCTGTAGACCTGCGCCATCGCGGAACCGTGTCCGTCGAAGCGTTCCTGGCTATGGCGATCCGCTTCAAGAATCATGCGATACGTTCTGGGGGCGTTCTCTTCCAGCCAGGAGAGCAGCGTCGGACCGAAATTGAAGCTCATCCTCGCGTAGTTATTCAGAATGCGGATGATCTGCTTCTTTTCATTGAGGATGCGGGAGGCTCCGTTTACGGCATAACATTCGGCCGTAATCCGCTCATTCCAGTCGTGGTAGGGCGCGGCAGCATCCTGGATCTCGACGGTTTCCAGCCAGGGATTCTCTCTGGGCGGCTGATAGAAATGGCCATGAACGCATACGTAACGCAAAGCAGATTCCATGAAATTCCTTGACTCACATTAGAAAGCAGTCTGCTTCGGGACACAAATGCCTGTCAGGGTGACCCGAACTGCTCTGAAAGTATTAGCCCTGGGTCTTGACGAAGTGTTATTTCGCGAAAGTCGCCTCCGGCTTCGCATCTGCCAGATCGCAGGCGCGCCACAAATACCAGCTTGCCACGGAACGCCACGGACGCCATCGCTCTGCACGCTTCAGCATCTCCGCAGGCTTGGGGAACATGGCCGGAGTAAGCACCTCGCCCTTGCGCAGCTTTTTCCCGAAGGTCAAGGCATAACCGCGGCGAACACCATAATCCGTCGTGGGCAGGATATCCGGCCGTCCAAGACGGAAGATCAGAAGCATCTCTACCGTCCACGGCCCAATCCCGCGCACTTCCGTCAGGCGCTCAATAATTTCTTCATCGGACAGGCGGCGAATCTGCGTCAGCGTCGGCACCGTTCCATTCAGCGTTTTCGCCGCCAAATCCCGGATCGCGAGCGCCTTGGAAGCGGAAAGGCCGGCCCCTCTCAGCAATTCGTCCGGAACGGCGAGCATTTGCTCGGGCTGCGGATGAATCTCGCCGAAGACCTGCAGTAGGCGACGCAGAATTGCAGCCGCGGCCTTACCATGCAGTTGCTGGTAGACAATCGATTCAAGCAGCGCTTCGAACGGCGAGTGCTGGCTTTTGAGCCGCAGTGTGAAAGGGCCCACAGCGGCAATCAGCTTCCCGAGTTTGGGATCGGCCAGCGATAGTTGTTCACGGGCCAGTTCGGCGTTATAGCGTACAGAGCGAAGACCATTTGGCATAAGAATTGAAGTATAGGCGAACGAAGGCAGGCAAATGGCGAAGAAACAGGCAGCCGCAAAGCAGGGGAAAAGAGCATTAAAAGCGACCGGAACCGAAGCGGAGATCACCGGCTTCCTCCTCGGCGGCAAAGAAGTGAAATCCGGCGAGACGTTTACTGTGCTTTCCCCCTGGGACCGCAAAGTGGTCGCGACGGTCTCCACCGCGTTGTTTGAGGACGCGCTCGGAGCGGTCGATACCGCCACGCGGCATGCCCCGGCCATCCGTGCAATCCCCGCCTATGAGCGGCAGAGGATTCTATCTACGGTTTCGGCGCGGCTAATTTCCGATCGCGCCGGGTTTGCCGCGACCATCGTTGCCGAGGCAGGCAAGCCGCTGCGCGCAGCGCTGGCTGAAGTGGATCGCGCTGCATTTACCTTCCGCATCGCTGCGGAGGAGGCGGTTCGTCAGGGCGGCGAGGTGCTCCCGCTCGATCTTTTACCCGGTTCCGAAGGTCGCTGGGGCATCGTGCGCCGGTTTCCGATCGGCCCGATTCTCGCGATTACTCCATTCAATTTCCCCTTGAACCTGGTGGCGCACAAGCTGGCCCCGGCCATCGCGGCAGGCTGCCCGGTTTTGCTGAAGCCTGCCCCTCAAACTCCGCTCAGCGCGCTGGCACTCGGCCGGCTCATCCTGGAAGCTGGATGGCCACCTGAGGCGCTCTCGGTGCTTCCCATGGCGGACGAGGACGCGCAACGGCTCCTCGAGGAGGAGAACGGCATCCGCATGTTGAGCTTTACCGGAAGCGCCCGCATCGGCTGGGACCTCAAGAGGCGTGCCGGAAAGAAGCATGTCGCGCTCGAGCTAGGCGGTAATGCCGCGATGATTGTGCACAGCGATTGCGGAGATCTCGCGGGGGTCGTCGAAAAGGCCGTGGCTGGCGCTTTCACCTATGCAGGCCAGAGCTGCATTTCAGTCCAGAGGATCTTCGTTGAGCGGCCCATTTTTCAGACATTTTTGTGGAAAGTGGTCGAACGGACCGCACTGCTCGTCTCCGGAGACCCTGCCAGCGAGAAAACCGATATCGGGCCGGTGGTCCGGGAGCAGGAAGCCGAGAGGATCGTCGCCTGGATCGACGAAGCCAGACAACAGGGCGCCAAAGTAGTCACGGGAGGAGAGCGGCACGGCCTGATGGTCGAGCCGACGATCCTTTCCGGCACCCGAAGCCCGATGAAGGTCGCTGACGAGGAGGTTTTCGGTCCGGTCGTCGCCATTGAAGCCTATGACGACTTTGATTCCGTCCTGTCCCTGCTCAACGAGTCGAAATACGGACTGCAAACGGGCCTCTTTACCCGCGATCAGGGGCGTATTTTCCGCGCTTATGAGCGGCTGGACGTCGGTGCCCTCGTCGTGGGTGACTCGCCGACTTGGAGGATGGACTCCATGCCTTACGGGGGCGTAAAAGATTCCGGCGAGGGCCGCGAAGGCATTCGGGCGGCTCTTCAGGAAATGACACAGTCAAAGTTACTTGTTGTCGCTCCCTGAAATTTTTTCAAAAAAAACGGAGTCGTAGGTTTCAAGGCTGACATCCTACGGATCAGACAGCTCACAAAAGCCTCGAGTTCGCTCAAGTCCACTGTGTGCAAGGCCTACTCGTTTCTTGAACTTGACCCTTTTTCCTAATTTGGTTCGCCCCCCGACCAAATCACCACTGTGTTTTTTCTACCCGAGCGAATGGAGGATGCTTGCCAAGACCTCTCGCCTGCTATATTTCTTTTTTAAGGGCATTTTTTGTCCAGGGTAATTCCTACCCTAACTACCGGCTGTGAACATCACAGCGTTCATCCTTCAAACTCAACGATATCTGAGGAAGCAGGACAGCACTCATGGCGCAGATTTTTGACCGCAGCTCGAACGCGCTGGCCCGGATGAGCCTGATTTTGACCGGGCTGATCGTCATCGCGTTGGGCGTGACGCTGGATCAGTTGCAGAGGTCGCCGTGGGTCACCCGGCAAGGGCAGCGCGCAGACCAGCCGGTCCCGTTCAGCCACAAGCACCACGTTCAGGGCCTGGGGATTCAATGCCAGTACTGTCATACCTCGGTTGAAAAATCGAGCTATGCCGGCATTCCCCCCACGAAAACCTGTATGAACTGCCATTCGCAGATCTGGACGAACGCCAACCTTTTGCTTCCAGTGCGCACCTCCTGGGCGATGGGTAACTCCATCACTTGGACGAAGGTCCACGACCTCCCCGATTACGCGTACTTCAATCATTCCATTCACGTGAACAAGGGCATGGGCTGTTCCACCTGCCATGGCCGCGTGGACCAGATGCCGCTGATGTACCAGCAGAGCACGCTGCAGATGGAGTGGTGCCTGAACTGCCATCGCAATGCCCCCAAGAACATCCGCCCCGTGACTCAGAGGTCTACAACATGGCGTGGCAGTCCCCCACGTCGGAGAAGCCAGTCTGGTGCGGCACCAGCGGATTGAAGGCGGGCGTACCCACTGCGCAGACCGTGAATTGCGTGACGAGCGACCCGGCTCAGGCAGGCGCGCAGATCGCGTCGCTTCAAATGCCGGACACCACGCAAAAGGGTGCAAGCAGTTCCGACGCAACCGCGATGCCGGCTTCTCTCAGCTACACCAAGTTCACCAGCCAGGACGCACTGGGAATGTACCTCGTGAAGCAATACAACATCCGCTCCGCGCATGAGTTGAGCAGTTGCGAGGTATGTCACCGATGATCGAAAGTCGGAACGGATATCCGCATCCCACCCCCAAAGAGTTAACGGTCGAGGCGAAGAACGACATCGTGGCAGAGGCGCATAGCGTGAATCAGCACCAGGACGAAGCAGCCGGGGAGATGAGCATGGAGAACAGCAACGGGCTGGTGGCGATTGAAGCCGCTCCCGTCCACGTCTCCACTCTAAAAGAGAGCCCTGCGGCGAACGCCATGACGCTTGAGATGGCGCGCGCGACAGACGGCTGGGCTCACAGGCAAGAAATACTGGCGCAGTCTGGACGAGCTGTCCGAAACGCCCGGATTCAACGAGATGTTGCAGCGGGAATTCCCGTCGCAGGCGTCGGAGTGGGTCGATCCGGTCTCGCGGCGCGGTTTTCTCAAGCTGATGAGTGCCTCGCTGGCCCTTGCCGGACTATCCGGTTGCACCAAGCAGCCCGACGAGGCGATTTATCCCTACATTAAGCAGCCGGAAGACCTGATCCTCGGCAAGCCAGTCTATTTTGCGACGGCGTATCCCTTCCCCACCGGGGCAGTTCCGCTGCTGGTGAAGAGCGATGCGTATCGGCCGATCAAGCTCGAAGGCAATCCGGAACATCCTTACAACCGCGGTTCCTCCGACGCGATGACGCAGGGAACGCTGCTGGGTCTGTACGATCCAGATCGCTCGCCCAGGGTGACCTATCGCGGCGAAAACAGCCAGTGGGCTGCCTTCCAGTCGGCATTTCGCTCCAAACTCGCGGAGACCAAGTCTTCAGGTGGATCCGGAATCGTCTTTCTGACGAGCACGGTGACTTCGCCCACGTTGGCTAATCAGTGGAAGCAGGCGCAGGCGCTTTACCCGAATCTCAAGCTGGTTCAATACGATCCGGTGAATCGCGACTCCGCGCGCGCTGCTTCGAAGGCTGCTTTCGGCGAGTACGTTGACGCACAATACCGGCTTGACGGAGCCGATGTCATCGTTTCGCTGGACGCCGATTTTCTCTCCGGTATCGCACATCCCGGCTTCCTGCGGCTCGCGGGAGACTACGCCAAACGACGCAAGCTTGAACCCGGCGTCGAGATGAATCGCCTCTACTCCGTTGAAAGCACAACCACAACGACGGGTTTGAAGGCTGAACATCGGCTTGCAGTGAAGGCTTCGCAAGTGGAGTCCGTTGCGTTGCAGCTTCAGGAACTCCTTGGCGCGGGCGGATCGGCTGCAGGTGGCACAGGGTCAGCAGAGACCTCCAAGTTTCTGGAAGCATTGGCGAAAGATCTGAAGACAAATGCCGGCAAGTCGGTTGTGATCCCCGGCGAACAACAGTCGCCAACCGTGCATCTTGCCGCAATTGCCATCAACCAGGCGCTCGGTAACGTCGGTAAGACGGTTGTTTACACCGAGACCGTAAATCCGCTGCCGACCGAGCAAACCGCTGATTTGCGGGCACTTGTGGCTGACATAAATGCCGGGAAGGTTCAGTGGCTGGTAGTGCTGAATTCCAATCCCCTGTACAGCGCTCCTGCAGATCTGGATTTCGAATCGGCGTTGAAAAATGTCGATACGCTCGCGCATCTCGGTGCCTATCTCGATGAAACGGCACAGTTTGCGCAGTGGCACATCAACTCCGCCCATTATCTTGAGATGTGGTCGGATGTGCGTGCTTACGACGGCACGGTGACCATCATTCAGCCGATGATTGAGCCTCTGTACGGCGGCCACTCATCGCACGACGTGCTCCAGTCCATTCTTGAAACGCCGGATGTATCGGCCTTCGAAGCGGTCCGCGAGACATGGAAGCCGCTGGTCAAAGGCGACTTCGAAGCGGCATGGCGGAAGGCTCTGCATGCTGGATTCATCGATGGATCGGATTTCGACGCGAAGACGGTTTCAGCGAAGGCTGGCGCATCCCTTCCCGCCTCTCCAGCCGCGAGCAGCGACGGTTTTGAAGTCATCTTCCGTCCTGACCCCAATATTTATGACGGTCGGCTGGCGCACATCTCCTGGCTGCAGGAACTTCCCAAGCCGGTGACCAATCTCTCCTGGGACAACGCGGCCCTCGTTAGCATGGACACGATCGGCAAGCTGAAGCTGACCGAAGCCGACATCATCGAGATTGAGCTGAATGGCAGAAAAGTGAATGCTCCTTTGCTCGTGATGCCGGGCCATCCCAACGACAGCATTACCGTTTACCTGGGATCCGGCCGCCGCACGGGCAGTCGAGTTGCCGGGGGAGTGGGCTTTAACGCATATCTCATCCGCACTTCTGATTCGCCTCTGTTTGCACAGGGCGCCAAGGTAAAGGCTACCGGTGGTCGCTGGGATCTGGCAGTGACCAAGAGCCACTACGGCGATCACCGTTCGGTCAGCGATGGCGGAGACGGCAGCGGCACGCATTCTCTCGAAGGGAACGAGGCGGCGGATCGCGGCATTATCCGTTATGCCACGCTCGAGGAGTTTCGCGCCAATCCGGCTTTTGCGCAGGAAGGCCACGAAAAGCCGGCCCAGGACGAGAGCCTTTTCCCCAGTTATCGCTATGACAAGAATGCCTGGGGCATGGCCATCGATCTCAACTCCTGCGTGGGCTGCAATGCGTGCGTGGTGAGTTGCTATGCCGAGAACAACATTGCGGTGGTGGGCAAGCAGCAGGTAAAGATTGGCCGCAACATGCAGTGGCTGCGCATTGACACGTATTTCGAGGGAGACCTCGAGTCGCCCAAGGCGCATTTCCAACCCATGACTTGCCAGCACTGCGAGAATGCTCCCTGTGAACAGGTTTGCCCGGTTGGAGCCACGGTCCACACGCCGGAAGGCCTGAACACCATGGTCTACAACCGTTGCGTCGGCACCCGTTATTGCGCCAACAACTGCCCCTATAAGGTTCGCCGTTTCAACTTCCTGCTCTTCTCCGACTATGAGACGGAGAGCTTGAAGCTGATGCGCAACCCTGACGTTTCGGTACGCAGCCGCGGTGTGATGGAGAAGTGCACCTATTGTCTGCAGCGGATCAGCGCAGCGAAGATCGATGCGGACAAGGAAAACCGCGAGATTCGCGATGGCGAGATCGTGACCGCCTGTCAGCAGGCCTGCCCGACAAACGCAATTGAGTTTGGAAACATCAACGATAAGAACAGCCGCGTGGCGAAACTCAAGGCCCAGCAACGCGACTACCAGGTACTTGCCGATCTGAATACGCGGCCGCGTACGACTTACACCGCTGGCGTAATCAACCCGAACCCGGAACTAGCCGAGGCGCACACGATCCACGCGCCCGAGAACAGCTAAGAGGTTGGACTGAGCATGGCAACCAGAGACGTTCCCGTGAATGATCCGATGATCGACCCGGCAACTGGGGAACAGCGGGTCATTGCGCCGGGACATACTTTCAAATCGATTACGGAGAAGATCTCCCGCATCGTGCTCACGCCGCACACGCCCCTGGGCTGGTTCGGCGGATTCATTGTTGCGAGTTCGATTGCCGGCGTTCTGATGGTCGCGGTTACGTGGCTATTTCTTGAGGGCACTGGAATTTGGGCTATCACCCAGCCGGTAGCCTGGGGCTTTGCGATCATCAATTTCGTCTGGTGGATCGGTATCGGCCATGCCGGAACCCTGATCTCCGCCATTCTGTTGCTCTTCAAGCAGAGCTGGCGAAATTCGATTAACCGGTTTGCCGAGGCGATGACGTTGTTCGCTGTGGTTTGCGCCGGAATGTTCCCCATCATCCATACCGGGCGTCCGTGGCTGGCGATTTACTGGCTATTCCCCTATCCCAACACGATGAACGTGTGGCCGCAGTTCCGTTCGCCGTTGATGTGGGACGTTTTCGCGGTTTCAACGTACGCGACGATCTCCGTTGTGTTCTGGTATGTTGGCCTGATTCCTGATCTTGGCACCATGCGCGATCGTTCCAAGACCAAGTTCGGCCAGTATGTTTACGGAATCTTCTCGCTCGGATGGCGCGGATCGGTCCGTCACTGGATGCGTTATGAGACGGCCTCCCTGCTGCTCGCAGGATTGGCAACGCCGCTCGTGCTCTCAGTGCACACGGTCATCAGCTTCGACTTTGCGGTGGCGGTTGTTCCGGGCTGGCATACTACGATTTTCCCGCCTTACTTTGTGGCCGGCGCCATCTACTCCGGCTTCGCCATGGTTATCACGCTCGCTGTACCCATCCGCAAGTTCTATGGACTTGAGGACATGATCACCATTCGCCACATTGAAAATATGGGCAAGGTGATGCTGGCGACCGGCCTGATCGTAGCTTACGGATACGGCATGGAAGTCTTCATGGCCTGGTATTCGGCGAGCAAGTGGGAAAGCTTCATGATGTGGAACCGCATGTTTGGGCCGATGGGCTGGTCCTACTGGGTTCTGATCGCCTGCAACATTGCCATCCCGCTCACCACTCTCTGGTCGCGCAGGCTGCGCCGCAGCCCGCTCTTCATGTTCCTGCTTTCGCTGGTGGTGAATACCGGCATGTGGTTTGAACGTTTTGTCATTGTTGTCACGAGCCTCTATCGCGACTTCCTGCCGTCTTCGTGGGGAACGTACCGCGCCACTCGCTGGGATTACGCAACTTTCATTGGAACGATGGGCCTCTTTACGACGCTCTTCTTCCTCTTCATTCGCTTCCTGCCCATGATCCCGATGTCGGAAATCCGCATCATGCTGCCGCAGGCAAAGATCAAGGCAGACGCAGAACCGTTGCACGAGGCTGGTGACTAATGGCCCAAGTAGAAGGAACTTACGGATTGCTGGCAGAGTTCGACACGCCGACCGAGTTGGTCAACGCCGCGAAAGCTGCGTACGACTCTGGCTGGCGGCGGCTGGACTGCTACACCCCCTATCCGGTAGAGGAGGCTGCGGAAGCGATTGGCTTTCACAGAAATCGCGTGTCCATGGTCTGCCTGATCGGCGGCCTGCTTGGACTGTGTGCGATGTTCGGCCTGGAGACGTGGGTTTCGGTGTGGGCTTATCCGCTGAATATCGGTGGACGTCCTTACTACTCCTGGCCCGCATTTATTGTTCCGGCGTACGAATGGACCATTCTGTTCGCGGGCCTCTCTGCCGCGTTTGGCATGCTGGCGATGAACGGCCTGCCATCGCCCTATCATCCGCTGTTTAACGCGCCGAACTTTCGCAACGGCGCGACGACGGACAAGTTCTTTCTGTGCCTTGAAGCGAACGATCCCAAGTTTTCGCTCGCCGATACCAAGAAGTATCTCGAGGACTTCCGGCCCGTATCCGTGGTGGAGGTGGAGTATTAACGTGATCGATCCAATCCGCTACGGCCGTTCCGCGCTGCTGACAGGTGGAATCGCAGTCGCGCTTGCGTTCTTGGGTGGCTGCCGGCAGGACATGCAGGACCAGCCCAAGATGGTGCCCCAGCGCGGCAGCGCGTTCTTCGACGATGGCCGCTCGGCGCGTCCGCAAGTTGCAAATACCGTTGCTCGTGGGCAACTGCACGACGGTTCGTACTTCTTTACCGGAGTTGTGCCGGCCGCGAATGGTTACAAGGAAGAGCTGGATGTGATGCCGTTCCCCGCGACCATGCAGGTGCTCGAACGTGGCCAGGAGCGCTTCAACATCTACTGCACTCCATGCCATTCCCGAGTGGGTAATGGCGCCGGCATGATCGTGCAGCGTGGCTACAAGTCCGCAGGCAACTTCCATGATTCAGTTCGCCGCACGCAAAAGCTTGGCCACTATTTCTACGTAATGACCAATGGCTACGGCGCGATGCCGGATTATTCCGCGCAGTTAACTCCGGAAGATCGCTGGGCCGTTGCTGCGTACATCCGCGCTCTTCAACTGAGCCAGGATGCAACGGAAAAGGATGTGCCCGCGGGAGTGCAGGTTGAGTCACTGGAAAATGTGACGGAGAAGCTCGGTTTCCCGGCAAGCTTCGCCAAGCCATGGGAACTGCCGCCGACCGCTGTGCAGGCGCTTCATCCTGATAAGGAACAGGGAAATCCGGCGATGGCGCCCGCAGCACAGACACCGCCGCCGCTAGTAATACAGGCTCCGGGCCAGGCAGCACCCGCCAAGACGAAAACGACAGCTAACCCCGCCGGTGGCACGAAGCCACAGGGCACGAACTAAGGACAGGGACGATTTCGATGGCACACGGAAACCACGCGAGGACATTGCCCGCCGATCTCGGCGCACCGGCTTTTGTAAATAGCTGGCGCAGCCGTGCTCTGATTGTGGGCGCGGTGTTTGCAGTCCTCTCCATTCTGCTCGCGGTGCTGGACCACAGCGTGGATCACCTGCTGCGTGCCTGGCTGCTCGGCTACATGATTTGCTTCGGCTTCGCCGTCGGAGGGCTGGCCGTTCTGATGGTGCAGTATCTTTCGGGTGGCAAGTGGGGACTTTTGATTCGCCGTCCTCTTGAGGCCATGAGCCGCACGCTCCCGCTCGTCTTCCTCTACTTCATCCCGATTGGCCTCTTTGCGAAAAAGCTGTATCTCTGGGCAGCGATCTCCAACCCGGCGCAGGCTTTGAAAGATGGTGTGATCAACGAAGCGCAGGCGCACGCAATCGCATTCAAGCGCCCCATGCTGAACATCACGACCATGTGGGTCAGCACGATTGTCTGCTTCGCAATCTGGGGCTTTTACATGTGGCGGCTGAATGCGCTTTCGCTGCAGCGGGATAAGGATAAAGAAGCACACGTCCACTACTGGCAATTGAAGTTTGAAAACATCAGCGGCTTCGGCGTGCTGGTCTATTCGCTGACGATGACATTGGGAGTGGTCTACTGGGTAATGTCGCTGGATGTGACCTGGTACTCCTCCGTTTACGGATTGCTCTTCCTTGTGGGACAGGGCTACGCGGTTCTGGCGCTGGTCATCATCACTGTGCTCAGCCTCGGTAAGGGCGAGCCGATTAAGACGATTCTCCGCACCACAGAGCAGCACGACCTGGGAAAGCTGACTTTCGCCTTTGTCATGCTGAATATCTATCTCGCTTTTTCGCAATTCCTTATCATCTGGAGCGGCAATCTTCCGGAAGAAATTCCGTGGTATCTGAACCGCTTCCGTGGCGGATGGGGTGTCGTCGCCACGCTGGATTTTGTCTTCCATTGGCTGATCCCGTTTACGCTCTTGCTGTCCCGCGATCTTAAGCGCAATCCTGGCCGCCTGATGCTGGTGTGCCGGTGGATGATCTTCGCTCGCTGCTGGGATATGTTCTGGCTTATCGAGCCGAACTTCCCGGATGCGGCGCGCAATCTTCACTTCAGCTTTGGCATTCTTGAGTACGCTACCGTGCCCGTAGTTCTGATCTCCGTTTGGCTGGCCTATTACTTCACCCAGTTGCAGAAGCGGGCGCTGGTTGCTGTCAACGATCCGCATCTGGCGGAAATTCTGGAGCCTGACCATGCCCATGCATAACTCACACGATCCCAAGACGTACGGCAAGGTTCCAGAAGAGGATCGCTCGCTGGGCTATGAGACGACCGACGTCAGCGTTCAGGGCGTGCTGGTCTTCCTGGTGGCGCTCTTCGTATTCCTGGGTGTGTTTTTTGTCTTCTGCTTCGGTATGGGCAAAGTGATCAACAACGCGCTGGTAAAGCGCGACGGACCGCCGAACAAGTGGAATCAGATTGGATCTGCTCCAAGCACGGGCAAGCTGGACAACATGGCTCCCAACCCTGTCATGCAGCAGCAGCAGCTTTCGCAGTTGACGCAGCGCTTTCCAACACCGCGTTTGCAGACCGACGACGGCAACCAGGAAATGGCCGACATGCATGCACGTGAAGATCTGCTGCTGGACCACTACACGTGGGTGAACCACGAAAAGGGAAAAGTAAGAATTCCGATCGAACGCGCCATGCAGTTGATTGCGGAGCGCGGCTTGCCGGTACAGGAAGGGGCGACCACGGAACCGCTGATGACTGCGGATTCGGATCGTTCCGTCGTGGTTCCGATAACCAATGGTTTCGCCCGTACTGGGTACGAGCAGGAAATGATGGAAGTTCAGGAACAGCAGCGCAAGCACGAGCATAAGACAGGTGAGCAGGCATCGCTGAAATAGCGATGGCGGTATAGCAGCGCGAGCAACCGGGCCACGGAGCAAATGAATGAATAGCAACAAGGCAGCACAGACACTTCGGCGAAAGGCTTCAATCTACGGCGGTCTTCTTGCGCCCGTGGCTCTGGCCCTGGCGCTGGGAGTTCCTGTGGCTGCGCAGGTTGCGGCTCCGGGCGACAAGGCGATGGGCGAGCAGAACGACCATCTGCCCACCGTTCTGAATAAAGTAAAGATCACGCAGAACCTCAACCAGATGATTCCGCTGGACGGTCAATTTCGCGACGAGACGGGCAAGGAAGTTCGCATGGGCGAATACTTCGGCAAGCGTCCCGCGATTCTTGCGCTGGTCTATTACGAGTGCCCCATGCTTTGCTCCGAGGAACTGAATGGCCTCGTGAGCGCGCTGGAAATGGTGAAGTTTACTCCGGGCAAAGATTTCGATGTGATCGTGGTCAGCATCGACCCGAGCGAAGGGCCGGAGCTTGCCCGCGCCAAGAAAGCGATGTATGTGAAGCGCTACGGCAAGCCGGAGACGGCCGATGGCTGGCACTTCCTGACGGGCATGCAGCCTTCGATCAACGCGCTGGCGGATGCGACGGGCTACGGCTATGTGCGCGTTCCCGGACCCGACGGCAAGCTGACCCAGTTCGCACATGCAAGCGCGCTTCAGATCATTACGCCAGAGGGCAGGATCGCGCAGTACTACATGGGAGTGGAATATTCGCCGAGAGACCTGAGACTTGGGCTCGTCGAAGCCTCCTCGAACAAGATCGGCACGCCGGTGGATGCGATTCTTACGTACTGCTACCACTACGATCCATCGTTGAATAAGCACAGCCTTGTGGTCGCACGCGTCGTGCAGCTTGGCGGCATATTTACAGTATTAATATTGGGCGGTTTCATGGTGGTCATGTTCCGGCGCGATGCAGCACGCGACGGCAAATCCCGAATTGAAACCAAAGTGAACGGATAAAGGGCGAACGGATAAAGGGAATGTCTCATATCAGTCCAGTGATTTGGCAGTTTCTCGAGAAGTGGCTAACGACCTTCGCGATCTTTCCGCCGCAGGCGTCGGCGATCGCGCCTTATACGGACGCTCTCTACTTCTTCCTCGTCCTCATCACGCTGGCAGGGCTGGTGATTGTCACGATTCTGGTGGTGACGTTCTCCATCCTGTATCGCAAGGACAAGAATCCCGAAGCTACACAGATTGAGGGTTCGACTCTGCTTGAGGCGACGTGGACGATCATTCCGCTCGCCTTGTTCATGGTTTGCTTCGTATGGGGCGCGCTGCTCTATTTCCGCATCTACAATCCGCCAACGAATGCCATGAACATCTATATCGTGGGTAAGCAGTGGATGTGGAAAGCGGAGCATCCCGGTGGCCAGCACGAGATCAATGCGCTGCACGTTCCCATCAACAAGCCGGTGCAGCTCACCATGATTTCGCAGGACGTTTTCCACAGCTTCTCCATCCCGGCATTCCGGGTGAAGCGCGAAGTGATTCCGGGCAGGTACACCACCGTCTGGTTTGAAGCGACGAAAGTTGGCACTTACCATCTTTTCTGCACGCAGTATTGCGGCACATCTCACTCGGCGATGATCGGTGAAATTGTCGTGCTGTCTGCGGACGATTACAAGGCATGGCTGGCGAGTTCCACCAGCGGCACATCGCTGGCGCAGAATGGCGAAAAGCTTTTCGCTTCGCTCAGCTGCAATGCTTGCCACTCGGGAGAAGCATCTGCCCGCGGTCCGAACCTGGCCAGCGTTTATGGTTCCAAGATTCAGCTCGCGAATGGCAGCTACACGATGGTGGATGAAGCTTTCCTTCGTGAATCCATTCTCAATCCTTCCATGCACTCGGTTGCAGGATACGCGCCTATCATGCCGACGTATCAAGGTCAGATCAGTGAAGAAGGACTGATTGATGTCGTAGAGTACATCAAGAATCTCAACTCGAACTACCGCGTCCAGCAGACGCTGAACACAACCGAACTAGCGCCCACGCAAATTCCGGCAAAGGCCGGGAATGCACCGGGAGCTGCGTCAGGAACTACGGCACCCAACGTGCCGGGGATGGTGAAGTAATGAGCACAATCGTCAAGTTGCCCCCGCAGGAAGGCGCGACCCTGCCCAGGCTTAGCTACCTGAACGATGGCTATGGTCTCAAGAGCTGGCTGCTCACGGGAGATCACAAACGTATCGCGATGCTCTATCTCATCTCGATTACGTTCTTCTTCTTCCTCGGTGGAGCGTTCGCAGGCCTCATTCGTCTGGAGCTGCTTACCCCGCTCCCGGATCTCGTCGCCTCCGATACTTACAACAAGCTGTTCACCATGCACGGCGTCATCATGGTCTTCCTCTTCCTGGTGCCTTCCGTGCCGGCGGTGGTTGGCAACTTCGTGCTTCCCATTATGGTGGGCGCCAAGGATCTTGCTTTTCCAAAGATCAACCTGCTGAGCTGGTATCTCTACGTTTTCGCAGGCATCTTCACTCTTTCCGCAATGGTACTCGGCGGAGTTGATACGGGATGGACCTTTACCACTCCCTTGAGCACGCATTACCTGAATACCCACGTTATTACGGCGGCCCTGGGAATATTTATTGCTGGATTCAGTTCCATCTTCACCGGCTTGAATTTCATCGTGACGATCCACCGCATGCGTGCCCCCGGCATGACCTGGTTCCGTTTGCCACTGTTTGTGTGGTCGCACTACGCCGCTTCTATCCTGATGGTTCTCGGAACTCCGGTGCTGGCCATAGCCATCGTGCTCGTGGCTCTCGAGCGCACCATCGGCATCGGCGTCTTCGATCCCACCAAGGGCGGCGATCCGCTCCTCTTTCAACATCTCTTCTGGTTCTATTCACACCCCGCCGTCTACATCATGATTCTTCCCGGCATGGGCGTGATCTCTGAAGTCATCAGCACGTTCTCGCGCAAACGCGTTTTCGGCTACACGGCCGTCGCATTTTCGTCGGTTGCCATCGCGGTTTTTGGATTCTTCGTCTGGGCCCATCACATGTTCATCATGGGCGTCTCCAACTACTCCGCACTGGTCTTCTCGCTGCTGACCATGCTCGTCGCAGTGCCTTCGGCGATCAAGATATTCAACTGGTCTGCCACCCTGTATAAGGGCTCGATCACGTTTGAAACGCCGATGCTGTATGCGTTCGGCTTTATCGGGCTGTTCACCATTGGCGGACTTACCGGCGTGTTTCTCGGATCGCTGGGCATGGATATCCACCTGACCGAGACCTACTTCATCGTGGCTCACTTCCACTTCGTCATGGTGGGAGGCATGCTGATGGCATATCTCGCCGGTGTCCATTTCTGGTGGCCGAAGATGACAGGCCGCATGTATCCCGAGTCCCTTTCAAAGCTTGCGGCGGTCGTCACGTTTATCGGCTTCAACCTGACCTTCTTCCCGCAATTCATTCTTGGTTACCTTGGCATGCCGCGCCGCTATCATGCGTATCCGCCGGAGTTCCAGGTGCTCAACGTGCTCTCGACTGCAGGAGCGACGGTGTTGGGTGTTGGATACATGCTGCCGATGATTTACATGACATGGTCCCTCAAATATGGTGCGATTGCAGGCGATAATCCCTGGCAGGCTACGGGCCTGGAATGGCAGATTCAATCGCCGCCTCTGACGGCGAACTTCCCGGAAACCCCGATCATGGATCACGAAGCCTACGACTATGAGTGGCTTGCGAACAAGACGAAGAATGAGGTAACCACCGTTGGATAGCCAAACGACTGTGAGTAACGGGATCGTAACTGAAGGTCATGCGGTGCACGAGCATCCCGCGCACCTGCGCCACCATTTCGAAACCGTGGAGCAGCAGCGCGAGGCCTCGAGCTTCGGCATGTGGCTTTTCCTGCTCACGGAAATCATGTTCTTCGGTGGATTGTTTGCAGCCTATCTCATCTACCGTAACTGGTACTATCCGGCGTTCGTAGCCGGCAGCCATCAGCTCAGCATCTGGCTCGGCGGCATCAACACCGTAGTGCTCATCAGCTCCAGCTTCACCATGGCCATGGGCGTTTACTCGGCGGAGATGAAGAACAAGCGCGGCCTCCTACTGGCGCTCGGCGCCACGCTCATACTTGGCCTCGTATTTCTCGGCATCAAGGCGGTTGAATACACGGAGAAATACGAGAAGCACCACATTCCCGGCGCGAATTTCAGCATTGAAGAATTTGTAAATCCCGCAGACCTCACGAAAGACAAGCCGCTTGCTTACGACATGGCGGAGAAGACGCAGATGTACTTCTCGCTCTATTTCGCCATGACCGGAATGCATGCCCTGCACATGATTATCGGCATCGCCATTCTCACGATTCTGATGATTCGCGCGTGGGGAGGTGCCTACACAGACGGGCACATGACCACCATCGAAAACTTCGGCTTATATTGGCACTTCGTCGATATCGTGTGGATCTTCCTGTTCCCGCTTTTGTATCTGATCAGCCGACACCCGGTGTAAAAAGGAATCTCGAGAACACTTATGACTGAACATCCTTCTCATCCCGTTGCCGAGCATCACGAGCACCACATCGTCAGCCCGCGTATGTACCTGCTCATCTTCGGAGCTCTCCTTGTGGGCACCGCAATTACGGTGGGCGCTTCCTACATCGATCTTGGCGAATGGAACCCCGTGATTGCGCTGGCGATCGCGTGCACGAAAGCCGTGCTGGTGATCCTGTTCTTCATGCACATCAAGTACAGCTCGCGGGTCATGAAGCTGACGGTAGCCTCGGGGTTCTTTACGTTCCTCGTGCTCATCACCATGACGCTGAGCGATTACATCAGCCGAGCATGGGGCCTCTGGTAACAGCACTTCAATTCGAATAAGAGATGGCGGCAATCTTGCCGCCATTTTTTCATCTGCTGCAAGCTTTAATGACTGTGCTCTCCTCATGACCGCTGCTTGAATCTAAGATCGAGAGAGAGAACCGGAGCATGCCGAAAGAAGTATCGGACGACACACCAAAACCTCTCCAGGCTATCGCAAACAATCCCCGTATATTCGTCCGCCGCGGAGGCGCTCCCGTGGAGGACGCCCGCTGCGTTGTGTACTGGATGCAGAGGGCACAGCGGGGAATCGATAATCCCGCGCTCGACGTGGCCATCGAAGTTGCGAACGAGCTCAATCTCCCGGTTGTCGTCTTCTTTTCCGCGATCGCGAATTACCCGCACGCGAACCTTCGTCACTATGCGTTTCTTAACCAGGGTCTCGCCGATATTGAAGAAGACCTGAAAGAACGCGGCGTGGGATTCGTGGTCCGTCGCCCTCCCAGCAATCAGTTGGAGGCCTTCCTCAAGGAGGTGAATGCGGCAATGGTGATCGGCGATGAGAATCCTTGTCGCGAGCCGGAGCGATGGCGGAAGGTGCTTGCGCATCGCCTGTCCCTGCCGTTCTGGACCGTCGATGCCGACGTCGTTGTTCCTTCCCGCCTGTTTCCAAAGCGGATGTACGCGCTGCACATCTTTAAGCCGAAGCTGTACGCAGAACTGCCAACCTATATGGTCCCATCGTCGGTGCCGAGGCCAAAGCGCGAATGGGAGCGGCCCGCCTCGCTGCAAAACTTCCCCGTAAATTCGGACATCACGGAAGGATGGCGCAAGCTGGATCGCAGCATTGGACCCGTCGACAGCTTCACTGGCGGCACGCATGCAGCCCTGAAGCGCCTGCGCAGCTTCGTCGAAAATGACCTGGCAACCTACGGAAAGCAGCGCAACCATCCTGAAGTCGATGGGACCAGCCGCATGTCGCCGTACCTCCATTTTGGCCAGATCAGTCCGCTGACCATCGCCCTTGCGGTGGACAAAGCAGCAAAGGAGGGCAAGGTTCCCGCGACTGCCCGCGACGGCTATCTCAGCGAGTTGATTGGTTGGCGGGAGCTGGCGGTTAACTTCGTCCGCCACACGGAGGCGTACGACTCCATTGAGTGCGCCGAGCCATGGGCTCTGAAGACGCTGAACGAACACGCCAGGGACCGGCGCGACCCTCTCTACACCCTTGAGCAGTTGGAGAAGGCAGAGAC
The DNA here is from genome assembly GCA_963797255.1 of uncultured Acidobacteriaceae bacterium. Classification (GTDB taxonomy): domain Bacteria; phylum Acidobacteriota; class Terriglobia; order Terriglobales; family Acidobacteriaceae; genus JANXZS01. Next base: position 197,456 of record CAWCOV010000019.1, on the reverse strand, counting down.
CTACGACGAGCTGTGGAATGCCTCGCAGATGCAGATGGTGAAGCTCGGCTGGATGCACAACTATATGCGCATGTACTGGGCGAAGAAGATCCTGGAATGGAGCCCCAGCCCGGCAGCCGCGTTCGAGTATGCTGTGATCCTGAATGACAAGTACGAATTGGATGGACGGGATCCAAATGGCTATGCGGGCATAGCTTGGGCCATTGTGGGAAAACATGATCGCCCTTGGTTCGACAGGCCAATATTCGGCACAATCCGCTACATGTCGGGAGCCTCAACCGGCAAGAAATTCAACTCTAAACGATACATTCAAAAGGTGATGGATCCTTCGCCGCACCTTTGGGACGATGCATCGGAATCCTGAAGTCGCGTGATCTTAAACGAGCATTTCAAATGCTTCCGGAGTTCGCGGTGCGAAGTTCGTTAGATTTTTTCTAGTTACTTGGAGCACCGAAGTTCCATAATGGGTCACCATCCCGTTTTGGAACTAGGCTCGCTCGAAGTGGGACTCAATCGGCCCGTAAGTGTATTAGTTGCTCTAGTTTTCATAGGAGCAGCGGAAATTTCGTCTGCATTTCAGTTGGAGAATGCCCCTGCCGCGGGCCCGGCAGAGACTGCGCCCATCCAAGCGAGCAAAGTGTTGGCGCGCGCGGAAAGTTTCCTTAAAAGCCGCGACCTAACCCGCCCCTCCTCTGCGAACTTACTGATTCAGGCGCGCCGACAGCACGCCGCTCTTCCTATCCTTCAACCGCACGCTTCTCCATCCCAGGTAAGCGTCTGGGAGCCCATAGGACCCAACCAGGTGCTCACTCCGAAATTTGGAAATGTCACCGGCAGGGTGACCAGCCTCGCGATCGATGCGTGGGACAGATCCGGCAACACCGTTTACGCGGGAACCACCGGAGGCGGCGTGTGGAAGTCTACCAACGCGGCAGCGAGCGCCGACCAGGTAGCTTTCAGTCCGCTCACAGACGATCTGCCGGCTTTCAGCTCAGGAATTGCGGCTTCCTTGAGCATCGGGGCGCTCACAGTGCAACCGGGCGGAACCGGTGTCGTTCTGGCGGGCACCGGCGACCCCAATGATTCACTCGACTCCTACTACGGCAGTGGCCTTTTGCGTTCGAACGATAACGGCACCACGTGGACGCTGATCACCCAATCCAGCGACGGAGATTTCGGGCCTTACCAGAACTTCTCCTTCATTGGAAAAGGATTTGCAGGATTTGCGTGGAGCACGGTCGCTCCCAACCTTGTTGTAGCTGCCGTTTCAGAGGCTGCTGAGGGAACCGTGGTCAACGCATCAACTAGCGGCACCAGCGTGCAGGGTCTCTATTACTCCAACGATGCCGGGGCGACGTGGCTGCTTTCGAGCATTCAGGACAGCGTTGGACAATGGATTCAACGACCGGACACGAGCTTTTCCGGTTGGGATGGAAATGCCGCCACCGCCGTGGCCTGGAATCCGATACGGAAGAAGTTTTATGCGGCCATTCGGTTTCATGGTTACTACGAATCACCCGACGGCAAGACCTGGACACGCCTTGCGAGCCAGCCGGGTCTGCTGCTAGACAAGGCACATTGTCCCACCACCTTCAACGGCCCCGGTTCGCAGTCCTGCAAAGTGTTTCGCGGAGCTTTATCCGTTCAACCCTTTACTGGAGATTTGTTCGCTTTCAGCGTCGACCAGGCCAACAAGGATGTGGGGCTCTGGCAGGACGTCTGCAACCTGAAGTCCGGCGCGTGCACGTCTTCGACAGTGGCCTTCTCCCGGCAAATATCCACCACGGCTCTTGAGATCACGGATGGCAGCAAATCAATCCTGCTGGGCACCTACAATCTCTGGTTGAAGGCGGTGCCCTCACAGGCTGACACGGTGTTGTACACAGGGACTGTGGACATCTCCCGCTGCAGCTTGGCAGCAGGTTGCGTATGGCGCAATACCACTAACTCCACTACCTGCGCTGGGGCCAAAATCTCTCCGTTCCAGCACGCTGTTGACTACCTTCCCAGTGCTTCTGGACAGCCCCCTTCCGGACTTATGTTTTTTGGCAATGATGGTGGCCTCTGGAGAACAACCAACGGGATCAATCAGCCTTCGCCAGCCTGCTCTGCGGATGACGCAGGCTCGTTCGACAACCTGAATTCGGGTATCGGCTCGCTGGCAGAAATAACAAGTTTCGCGCAGGATCCAAATGACACAAATGTAATGCTGGCAGGTCTCGGTGCAAATGGAACTGCGGCCCAGTCACTTGCCGGACAAACGACGTGGCCGCAGGTGCAAGACGGCTATGGAGCTTCGACGGCGATTGATCCCGTTTACCCGGAGAACTGGTACACCACCTCATCCAGCGGAGTAGCGGTCGAGCGATGTAATCTCGGCGTCGCGTGCAAGCCTTCTGATTTCGGGCCTCCTGTCATCAGCGAGTCAACTGTGGGCGGCGATGGCCGCACTATGCCGGTCCCAGCCGTATTCACGTTGGACAGTGTTGATCCCTCGCAAATCCTCGAAGGCACATGCCGGGTGTGGCGCGGCCCCGCGAACGGATCTTCGTGGTCTGCATCAAATGCGATCAGCGGCATGCTGGACAAACTAACGGCTCCGCTGTGCAACGGGAACGCCATCATTCGTTCGCTCGCCTCTGCCCCGACACCGAGCGGCGAACTCATTTACGCAGGAATGGCAGGGCTGCTGGATGGAGGCGCCACTGCCGCGGGCCACTTGTATCGCGCGAGTTGGAACGGGTCCGCCTCCACGTGGGCCGATATTTCTACCACGCCTGTAGGCAATGCCAGCCAGCCCTTCAACCAGGGGAAGTTCGCAATTTCAAGCATCGTTCCAGACGCGCACGATACCAGCGGTCAGACGGTGTACGTCACAATTGCAGGCTTCAGCGGGAATGGGATCTCGGCATCTCTTGTGTACCAGAGCAAGGATGCCGGAGCGCACTGGATCAACATGAACAGCAACCTGCCATGGGCTCCCGCCAACTCCCTCGCAATCGACCCGCAGGACGCTGAGACCGTGTATGTTGCGCTCGATACCGGCGTCTACGTCACGCAACAGATCTCCAACTGTTCCAATCCCGTGATCAATTGCTGGAGTGTTCTTGGCACCGGTTTGCCGAACGCGCCCGTTACTCAATTGCGCATTGAAGGAGCAAGCTCTACGTTACGGGCGGGGACTTATGGTCGCGGCATTTGGCAGATACCGCTCGCCGGCACGCCCTCCAAAATTACGACCGCGGAAGCTTCACCAGCAACGGCGACGTTTCCGGACCAGTCTGTGCAGACGACATCTCCACAAAAAACTGTCGTTGTTACAAATACCGGAACGCAGGCGTTGGAGATATCACAAATAACGGTGTCGGTCGATTTTTCGCAAACCAATACCTGCTCTGCCTCCATACCGGCGCAGGGCTCGTGCAATGTTTACGTGACCACCACTCCATCCCGTATCGGCGCGACGTCGGGAATGCTTTTGATTTCTGCGAATATCGCTGGCGGCCAACTCGAAGTTCCGTTACGCGGAAGTGGAGTGAAAGGCGCCGACATCCTGCTCACGCCCTCGGCGCTGAATTTTGGGACGCTACTCAGCGGGAACGTCTCAGCCTCACAATCCGTCACCATCTCCAACATCGGCGGAGTCAACATTACGCTCGGCGCTGTGAGCATGACCGGACCGTACCGCATCACAGCGAATACCTGCGGCTCATCCCTGGCGCCCACGTATGGATGCACCGTAAGTATTGCGTTCGCTCCGGTTGCGTCGGGCATTGCAGCGGGTACCTTTTCGATGGCAGATTCCGTGGGCACTCAAATTGCTCTGCTCACGGGGACGGGAAATTCCGCGGCGACGGATTCCATTACACCGCTAGCCCTTGTTTTCCCCGAACAGGTACTCGCATCGAACAGCACCCCGAAACTTGTTGCGCTCGCCAACGATGGCGATGCGGCCCTGTCGCTGATCCGCGCCGATATCACGGGAGACTTCTCTGTTACCAATAACTGCGGGGCATCTCTCGCCGGCCACTCTACCTGCGTTTTCTCGGTGGTATTCCATCCCAGTCGCCCCGGGCAATCTTCGGGAATTTTGACCATCACCGACATGCTGGGAACGCACACTGTTTCGTTGAGTGGAATAGGGGTTGCTCCCGCTGGAGTATCGATCGCGCCAACCTACCTCGACTTTGGAGTAGTGGGAGTCGGCGGAAGCAGCACGCAGACGCTCACCTTAACCAATAACGGTGGCCTTTCGCTTGAGGGACTCGTGTTTGCCATCAGCGGCGACTTCGCGGTGACAGTCAATGATTGCGGCGAAACTGTTGCCGGCAGCTCAAGTTGTAATCTCCAGATCAAATTTTCTCCGGCTTCAGTCGGAAGCCGGTCAGGAAATTTAGTGGTTACCACTTCGTCCGCGGCCGCTTTTAATCTGCCCTTGAATGGCAGTGGTATGGACTTTCAACTCGTCATTGTGGGGTCTCCAACCGCAACAATTGTCACGGGTCAGACGGCGGAATTCTCTCTCAGCGTGGAGCCTGTCGGCGCCTCCAGCGGAAACGTGGAGATTACCTGCGAGGGAGAGCCAAAAAACTCCACATGTCTTGTCTCCCCGGCCGCGGCCCAGATGACTGCAGGCAACTCAATTTTTGTTTCCGTAAAAGTTATTACGGGGACGACGACGGCGACGACCAAAGCAGCAGATCGCCCCCGAGGGACGCTCTGGTCCTTCGGCGGTTTCCTCGCACTGGCAGTTTTGTTGCCCTTCGGTATCCGTGTCAGGCGTTCCCGTGGATTGGCAATTCTGTTTCTGTCCGCTGTCCTGGCGTTGTCCTCTCTTGGCTGTGGAGTAACGGTGAGTGGAGGAAAACTATCCACTCCGGTCAATCCTGCTCCGGTGAATGCGACTCCGGGCGGCAGTTATGCTTTGAGCATTTCCGCGACATCGACGGGTATCAAACGAACCACTCTCTTGAGTCTTACGGTGGATTAGAATTTTTTCGGCGGCTCAAGGGTCCGACGTTAGACCGCAGAAGCGGGGATATCGGCAAGGCATAGCCATCTCCGGTATGCTGGTCAAGCAGAATGTTTGAAGTGAAAGGTTTGGAAGATCGGGGTCTGAATTTTCCGGGAGGCTTTTTCCGGGAGACGGATGCTCCAAGATCGCTCTTGCGGAATTCTATGGGTAATCGACTTTCTTGCATCTTCGCTCTTCCCCTCTTGATCGCCGTCTCCCTCGCTGGGCAGACGACCCAGACGAACCAAGACACCTCCCCTGGATACGGTCAGGACACTGGCTGCTCCGGAGCTTACGCGAACGATCCCAATTGTCAGCGGAACGGGCAATACCCCGGGGGGAATTACGGCTCTTACGGGAACGGCGGCATGAACTCGCCGACGATGCGATCTCCTCAGGATGAAGTCCTGTATGTTGATTCAGCGGGTCAACCGCGGCCGGCCAATCCCAATCAGAATTATCCTTACCAGAATTATCCATATCAGAACAATCCATACAATCCGCTCTATCCTGGCTACCAGAACCTCAACTACGGATACCAGCAGCCGGACCCGATCACAGACTTTCAACGGCTCGTTTCGTTGTCACTCGGCCAGATCATTCCGATTTATGGGCGACAGCTGTTTCGTGGGGTGCCAACCACTTTTGCTCCCGTTGACCAGACGCCGGTAACACCTGATTACGTCGTTGGTCCGGGCGATGAGCTGCTGATTCGCATTTGGGGACAGGTGTCATTCAACACCAGGCTGACGGTCGATCGTTCCGGATCCATCTATGTCCCGAAAGTAGGTTCGGTCCACGTTTCCGGGATTCCCTTTTCAGAGTTGGACAAGCGTCTTCGGTCGGAGATTGGGCGTGTTTACCGAAATTTCGACCTGAACGTGAACTTGGGACAGCTTCGTTCCATCCAGGTTTTTGTGCTCGGGCAGGCTAAGCGCCCCGGCAGCTATACGGTTAGCTCGCTTAGTTCCCTGGTGAATGCCCTGTTTGCATCAGGTGGCCCTTCGGTCCAGGGTTCCTTGCGCACGATTCAGCTTAAGCGGGGTGGAAAGGTTGTTAGCGATTTCGATCTCTACGATCTCCTGCTCCGCGGAGACAAATCCCAGGATCCCTCACTGTTGCCAGGGGATGTCATCTACATTCCACCGGTAGGTCCCCAGGTGGCCATGGCTGGAGCGGTTCGCATCCCGGCGATCTACGAATTAAAGGGCGAGACGACCCTGGAACAAGTGATTCAACTGGCGGGCGGAATGTCGGCGGTGGCGTCGGACGCACGCGTGTCTTTAGAGCGCATTCAGGAGCATCGGTTCCGCGAAGCCATGCAGGTTACGCTGGACGCCGCAGGCAAGGCAACGGTCATACATGATGGCGATGTCCTTCGGGTTTTCGCCATCACTCCGCGTTTTGAGAAGACGGTCACCTTGCGCGGGAATCTCGCGAACCCGGGACGTTTTGCCTGGCACGAAGGACTTCGACTCAGTGACATCATTCCCGATCGCGCATCGCTGCTGACGAATAATTACTGGCGCAACAGGAACCAGCTCGGACTGCCCGATCGAATGTTTTTTGAGCCGCTGCCCGTTACCAGGCGCACGCAGAACAACAAATCGGATACGAAAACCGATCAGAACGGCAATCAGTCCTTCGGAACAAACAGTACGAATCCGTCGCAGAACACAGACATAAATTCGATGGACCAGTACATCGATCAGGGCTCCCAGGACCAGCAACAACAACAGCCGCCGACGCAAGATACGCCTCCCGGATCTGTTCCTGGAACTGCTCAGCAGCGAGGCGCCGAGCAGGAGGGTGCTCAAGGATCAATTGCAAGCCAGCAGGCCCGAATTTTTACGGGTAACACCATGGGATCGTCGACCAAACGAATCACTGTTCAATTGCCCGCGCCGGAGATTGACTGGGCATATGCGGTGATCGAGCGACTCGATCCGGCAACACTCAAAACCTCGCTCCTGCCCTTCAGGCTCGGCGCTTTGGTTATGGACCACGACGCCAGCCAGGACCTGGTTTTGCAGCCTGGTGATGTCGTTACGATCTTCTCCCAGGCAGACATTCGCGTTCCTATTGAAGATCAAACAAAATTTGTAAAGCTGGAAGGAGAGATCGCAAGCGCCGGAACTTATAGCGTGAAGAAGGGAGAAAACCTTCGGCAACTGATTCAACGGGCTGGCGGATTGACCCCAAATGCCTACTTATTCGGTTCTGAGTTCAACCGTGAGTCGACACGCGTTCTGCAACAGCAGCGCTTGGACGAGTATGTCAATACGCTGGAGATTGATCTCCAGCGGGAGGGTACCGGTAAAATCTCCTCGGCTAGTTCCCCGGCGGATGCAGCCGCGATTTCCGGCGTTATGACAGGTACAAAGGACATGATCGCGCGACTTCGGCTGATCCGAGCTACCGGACGAATCGTGATTGAGATCAATCCTGATGCCAAATCGCTCGACGCAATTCCCGAAATAGGACTCGAAGACGGCGACTCTTTCACGGTTCCTGCCGTGCCGGCGAACGTGAATGTCGTCGGCGCGGTCTATGATCAAAACTCGTTTCTCTTTTCCCCGGGTCGCCGTGTGGACGACTACTTGAAGTTGTCAGGCGGACCTAAACGGAATGCCGACAATAGTCACGCTTTCGTAATCCGCGCGGACGGCTCTGTTTTCAGCCGGGAGACAACAAATACCCGATTTACCAGCCAGAAGTTCCAGAAATCGGAACTCAATCCCGGCGATACAATTGTCGTTCCGGAAAAGCTCTTCAAACCTGCTATTATGCGGGGATTCATCGAATGGTCGCAGGTTTTCTCCCAGTTAGCTCTGGGAGCAGCTACGATTGCAATTCTTGCACCGTAACCTAGTTGGGTACTGCGATCTGAATTATCTTGCGGTGAGATGGCACTGTCACAAATGTCATTAAAGTTATAGGTATGCAAAGGTCCTTTTCGGCCCTCGTAAACAACTGGTGTCACCTCAGTGCATCTATAGAGAGAACAGTTCGAAAAGCGACAATTTATTTGTTCGACAAAAGTGGAGTGTGATAACTCGTTTGTAATTCGATGCTTGCGTTGCTAGCCCGTTTGCGTTTTCTCGTGCGTAGAAAGGCATCCCCCATTCAGTAACCATGTTGTTCAAAAAAAAATGATGGACTATCCACTGTTGTTCGTTACACTTGTCCAACCATAAAGAATTCAAGGGTCTATGGAATGAAGCCAACCGTATTCTCAATCTTGAGTGCTCCGGTAAGTGTTGCCGAATTTCGCGGCACGGAACGGTCGCGGACCCATGCTGTGGATGCTGTTTCTGCGGCAGAGACGACGGTTGCGCAGGCGAGTGGCTGGAGTGTATCCCGGGCTAAGCGATTTCTTGACGTTGTCGCGTCGCTGGTGGGACTTCTATTGTTTTCTCCCTTCATGCTGATCCTCGCTTTGCTTGTCGGCTTTACCTCGAAGGGACCCGTCTTCTTTGCGCAAAGGCGAGTTGGGAGCCATGGCCGGCTCTTTACCATTTTCAAGTTTCGAACAATGGAAGTTGCCCCCGCGGCGCAGTGCGGATCTCCGATCACGGTCCATGGCGACCGCAGAATTACTCGCGTCGGGGTCTATATGCGGCGTTACAAACTGGATGAGCTGCCCCAGTTTTATAACGTGCTCTGTGGAGACATGAGTCTTGTCGGGCCACGTCCTAAGCTTCCTCATCACGAGGGCATGAAAATGCCTTTTCGACCAGGGCTCACCGGTGCCGCTACCCTGGCTTTTCGACGCGAGGAAGAGATGTTGCGGAAAGTTCCGCCACACGATCTGGACAAGTTCTACGAGTCCACTGTCAAGCCTCTGAAGGCGCGACTGGACAGCGAGTACATGGAACAAGCCACGCTGGCGAGTGACATAGGGCTACTGCTCTGCACGGCGAGTGCGTGCGTGGGGCTCGGTTACCCCGCACCGGCGCTCGATCTTTCGCTTAACCTCTAGACGCGGCGTAATCACAAATCCAATTCCGTCAATATGCGTCCAATCAGCCGCAGTGGCACGTTTCCGCTCCACTGCGGATATACTTTTGTTGAGAACTCATCGCGGCGCAAGTTCGCCCGTTCACACTTGTGACGGCGTGTCTGCTGCCTGCAGCAGAAGACGGAGCACTCCTCGATGACGCCGTAACATTCCGGGAGTCGAAAAACAGATGGAAGATGCAGTGAAGGTTTCGGTAGATGATGTGCGCCGCGTTGCAGAGCTTGCGAATCTTGAGCTGAGCGGTGACGAGGAATCGCGGATGCAGCGCGACCTGAACGCTATTCTCGGGCATATCGCTCAACTGAATGAGCTGGACACATCCAACGTTGAGGCGATGGCCCAAGTGAGTGAAATTTTGGCGCTTCCACCCATACCGCCCATTGAAACTCTACGCCCCGACGAGCTTCGTCCATCGCTAGACCGCGGTGTGGTTCTGGCGGGAGCACCGGAGACCAATGGCGTATTTTTCAAAGTCCCCAAAGTCCTTGAACGCTAACGCATTCGCCGCGAAATGCGGCCCGCTTCACTTATCGGGAAGAGCATGACACTGACAAAAATAACTAAGGAACATCCGCAGACCATCGACGGCGTGAAGGCAAAGATCGCGGACGGTACCCGAACCGCAGTTGCCACCGCCGAAGAAGCCTATTCGCGCATTAGTGAAGTGGATCCTGCGATTCACGCCTATCTTGCGTTGAGCCGCGAGCGTGCTCTGAGGCAGGCGCAGAAGATCGATGCCATGGCTGCAACCGGAGAGGCGCTGCCTGCTCTTGCCGGCGTTCCCATCGGCATTAAAGATGTGCTGAACATGCAAGGCGCACCTGCGATCGGCTGGCTCGAAGATCCTGGCTGGTTACAATCCCCCTTACGACGCCACGGCCGTGGCGAGATTGGAGGCTGCCGGTGCCGTGCTGCTGGGCAAGCTGAATTGTGATGAGTTTGCGATGGGCTCCTCGAATGAGAATTCGGCCTACGGCCCGGTACACAATCCCCGCGCCCTCGACCGCGTTCCCGGAGGATCGAGCGGCGGTTCAGCAGCGGCAGTCGCAGCCGGTATGGCAGTTGCCACGCTGGGTACGGATACAGGCGGCTCCATTCGCCAGCCCGCATCGTTTTGCGGAGTGGTTGGCGTACTGCCCACCTATGGTCGCGTCTCCCGTTTTGGACTGATTGCTTTTGCCTCTTCGCTCGACCGCGTTGGCCCGTTCGCGAATACCGTACGCGACACGGCAACGCTGCTGGGCGTTATCGCCGGCTACGATCCAATGGACGCGACATCCTCCCCGCTGCCGGTTCCGGACTATTTGGCGGAGTTGGCGAAAGGTGCGGAAGGCTTGCGCATCGGCGTTCCCGCCGAATATTTTGCCGAGGGTCTGGACCGCCGAAGTTCGTGCTGCTATCGAGGCGGGGATTGAAAAGCTTCGCGCCAAAGGATGCAGCATTCATCCCATTTCGCTGCCACATTCGCGCTATGCCATTCCAACGTATTATGTTCTGGCTACGGCGGAGGCGAGTTCAAACCTGGCGCGCTTCGATGGAGTTCGCTATGGGTATCGCGCCGAAGATGCGAATACACTTTCGACCATGTACCGGCGCTCACGCGACTCCGGCTTTGGAGCGGAAGTAAAGCGCCGTATCCTGCTCGGAACGTATGCCCTCAGCGCAGGATATTACGACGCCTATTACCTGAAAGCGCAGCAGGTTCGGCGGCTTCTTGCGCAGGATTATCTCAATGCTTTCGAGAAGGTCGACGCAATTGTTACGCCCACTGCGCCCACTCCCGCGTTCAAGATAGGGGAGAAAGCGGATGACCCCGTCGCCATGTATCTCGCGGACATTTACACGGTGACCGCAAGCCTCGCAGGCATCTGCGGCTTATCAGTGCCATGCGGAAATTCCAGCGAAGGTCTGCCAATCGGCATGCAAATTCTCGGCAGACACTTCGATGAAGGCACGATTTTCCGAGTCGCCCAGGCGGTCGAAGAGAGCAACGCTTCCGCGAACTGAGCGTCCGTCAGAGGGGTTGATAATACCGCTCTGACGGCGCCGCGCATCCGCGGCAAAGTATCTGCCCTTCGCGTTCCACGTAACGGTCGTAGTTTATGCCTTCTCCGCAAATCGCGCAGGCAATGCGCTCTCCCTTGAAGCCCGGAAACTCCTTTGGATCCAGGTGAACGCTCACCCATTCTTCGGTGAATAGCTCGCTGTCCGTCATTTCGCGATACGCGAGCATCTGCTGCTGATTCTTGTTTTCGATTTCGGGGTGCATCTCCTTTGCGAGTGTTTTGGACGATTCGCGGGCAGCAATGCGAATGGCTCGGTGGCTGGCCAGATCGACAAATGTTGCGGCCATCTTGCCCCAGTCACGAAACTTGAGCGCGCGTTTTCCGAGACGGCAGCCAGTCACAACGCCAATCGCGTCGGTTGCGCATCGGTCTATCTCGACAAACGTTACCAGGCGCTTGCGGTCCGCGCCGAGCGGGTCAGCGATGCCCAGGCGTTCACATCCCAACATCGCCATACGCACGCCAAGGATCTGTCCCGCACAGAGATGCCCGTGGGCAATCTTCGCTTTTTCCAGTTGTAGATCGAAAGACTCCATGGCGACTATCGTAGCTGTTTTCTGCCGTCGTTTGGCAGGGGTACGCAGCTCACAATGATGTCGCCAACTCTTTTATTCAGCGTCCGCAGAGTCGCTTTCCTCCACCAGCACCGCTGAGAGGCCGACCAGGTCGAAGCTCAGCTGATCCTGCCCGGTGGGGTTGAATGTCACGCGAAGTGGCTCGCGTTGCCATTGCGCTACGCCGCACGCCGGATTGGCATGATCGTCGCTTGACCAGGCTGTGAGCTTCTTTGCCAGCACGGGCCGACGCGCGCCCACTTGCGAAACGACAGCGAAGAGAGATTTGCCGGTCGTGGGCATTCCGCAGTAAGCGGCATAATCGCGAAACCACACCACCTCTGAAATCGCAGGATCGTAATCCGGCAGGTGCAGTGCGGTGACGTGGCCGCTCGTGCGATCGACCATGATCCATGACCCACGCTGCCACACCCACCGCTCTTTCGCATCTGCCGGAAGAGTGTCGTTAATGTGCAGCGCACGGCGGATAGTAAAGCTGCGGTCAGTGATGTCGTGTGCCTCGCCCGTGGTCCAGTCCTTCACTTGCCCATCCACAACGAGCGCCCGGATCTTCAATTCTCCGTCGGCGTTGCCGTGCAGTGAGGCATCGGACGGGTCGCCAATAGCTGTGTGCGGAACTCGCTTCACCGGGCCAAGCCCAACCGTGTGCGGCTTCGTGACAGCGTAAAGACCATTCCCGCAAACAAGCAGAAGCGCCACCGCAAGCGATGGGAACAAAATAGATTGTCTGCATTTCATGGCAGCTAGGGTAGGAGTTCCCGCGCGATTCGGCAAGCCCACCTTCGGGCTAGTGGGCCAGATCACATCACGCGGGTCCTATTCAATCACGACGATTTTTGCGCGTTTGCCCACGCGCACGGGCCAGCGCGCGGGAAGATCCTTCACCAATACGTTCACGGTCTTTTCAGTAGACTCGCCAATCACGATGCCGGCCCGCTTGATCTGATTCGACGCAGCCGTGGCCGATTCCGCTAACCCCGCCGCCAGCAACATTTTAGGCAGACGAATACCGCGTCCGCGAGCGAGATCGTCAACGCTTACTTCCAGATTCGTCAGCAGACTGCCGTCGGCGGAGTAGATCGTCGTAATCGTGTGCGGCTCATCGGAATTCCACTCCAACTCAGAAAAAGCAACGTGGACTTCTTCTGCGTCCGCAGCAATCTTCTTCTTCTGAAACTGCAGTGCCCAATTCTCATCCGCATGCCTTGCGTCTTCTTCCGAGTGGAAGTCGGCGACGATACTGCGGGCCAGGCGTTTCTTCACCTCCATGGGATGAAGCGAGCCCGCACTCACGGCAGTCTGCATCTCTTCGATCTCGGATTGACGCAGGTCAGTCAGGAACGTCCAGTACTTCCACATCAGCTCATCGGAAATCGACATCAGCTTGCCGTACATCTCGCTGGGCTTTTCTTTGATGCCGATAGCATTGCCGAGTGACTTGGACATCTTCTGCACGCCATCCATGCCTTCCAGGATCGGGGTCATCAGGATGATCTGCGACGGCTGATCATAGTGGCGCTGCAGCTCGCGGCCCATCAGCAAATTGAATCGCTGATCCGTGCCGCCCAGCTCAACGTCAGCGCGCAATGCGACTGAGTCATAGCCTTGGGCAAGCGGATACAGCATCTCGTGCAGCGAGATGGGCTTCTCTTCCTGAAAGCGCTTGTGAAAGTCGTCACGCTCCAACATCTGTGAAACGGTGAATCGCGCCGCGAGTCGGATAATGCCTTCAAACCCCAGCGTTCCCAGCCATTCGGAATTGAATCGCACTTCGGTCTTTGCGGGATCGAGAATTCTGAAGACTTGATCCTTGTAAGTTTCCGCGTTCGCCAGAATCTCTTCAGTCGACAAAGGCTTGCGGGTGACATTGCGCCCCGTCGGGTCGCCAATCAGTCCGGTGAAATCGCCAATGAGGAAGATAACCGTGTGACCTAGATCCTGAAAATGCTTAAGCTTGCGGATCAGTACCGTATGCCCAAGGTGCAGGTCGGGAGCAGTAGGATCAAACCCGGCCTTCACGCGCAGGGGAATGCCGCTCTTGCGCGAGGCTTCAAGCCGTTCCCGCAAATCGGAGCGCCGAATAATCTCCGCGGCGCCTTTTTCGAGCAGATCAAGTTGTTCTTCAACGGGAGCAAAGGTCGACATAGCTTTCTCAGTATAAAGGGGATTAGCAGAGGCTTGCCTTCGGCGGGCTACGTTCCGGCATCGAACCAACATGGCAAACAAACCCGACACACTTACGCCAGTGGACTTCGCACTCGAAACAGCCATCCAGGAATTGCTTCGTGAGCGCGGTCCCGGCAAGACGATTTGTCCATCAGAGGCGGCGAGACGCGTGAGCCCAGACCACTGGCAAAGCCTGATGGACCGTGCGCGATCAGCGGCACAGCGACTCGCCTCCCGGAAGCTTATCGTCGTTACCCAGCGCGGGCGGCAGGTCGAACCCTCGCTCGCGAAAGGCGCCATCCGGTTGAAGAGCAAGGTCTGAGCAATACAGACTTCGCCTTTCTCGTATTGGCCTTGAGCCAGCGTGGCCAGAAAGGTCATACTGGGCTGCATGGATGCGGAGAGTGTCAGAGAGTTCCTGCGAAAACTTCCCCACGTAGAAGAGACGGTGCAGTGGGGCGACAATCTTGTCTTCTGGGTGGCGGATAAATCCATCGGTGGCAAGATGTTCGCGGTTTTGAATCTCGACAAGGACGGCCATGTTCCAATTTCGTTTGCGGCTGGTCCGGAGAAGTTTTCCGAACTGGTGGAGATCGACGGCGTCATTCCTGCTCCCTATCTCGCCCGGGCACACTGGGTGGCAGTCGAGCGCTGGGAAAGCTTCCGTACGAAAGAATGGCAGGAGCATCTGCAACGCGCGCGCGATCTGATCGAAGCCAAGCTGCCAAAACGTACGCGAGACATCCTGGCCATGCCTACGGCCGAACGCAAGAAAATCGTGACGGCGCGAAAAAAATTGCTGGCCGCGAAGCAGAAGAGCGACGCTGGCAAGCTAAATGCAAAGAACTAGCGCCTGGAATCGATTGCGTACAATCGACTTTCCGCTGCTGGTCCAGGAACAGGGCGGTTGCACCATCGGCTACCTCTCCATTAGCGTTGCCGTATGGTTTCTCTTTCCCTCGATGGCAAGGTAGCGCTTATCACTGGCGGCTCGCGCGGAATTGGCGCGGAAACAGTTCGTTTATTCCGCCAGGCAGGCGCCAAGGTCGTTTTCAACTATCAGCAAAGGCGCGAAAGCGCTTTGGCGCTGATGGATGAATGCGGGGGAGCAAGCGAGTGTGTCGCCATTCAACAGGATCTGTCCGATGCGGAAGGCGGGCGATCTCTGGTTGAAGCCGCGTGCCGAGCGTTCGGAAAACTCGACGTGCTGGTGGTCAACCACGGCATCTGGCTTCCGGAAGACGAGTCGATTGCGACCATGTCCAGCGAGCGCTGGGACCGCACTATGGGCGTGAATCTCGACAGCGTATTCGGACTTGTAAAGGCCGCCGTAGGACAATTTCAGCGACAGAGGGCGGAAGTTCCAAACGAAGGCGCAGCCGGTCACATTGTCCTCATCAGTTCCACTGCCGGGCAGCGAGGCGAGGCCTTCCACGCTGACTATGCCGTGACCAAAGGCGCGCTCATCAGTCTTACCAAGAGCCTGTCCAGCGAATTGGCCGGCGAAGGAATCTACGTGAATTGTGTTGCGCCCGGGTGGGTGAGGACGGATATGTCTGCGTCAACATTCGCCGATTCCGAGGCTTATCCCAAGATCCTGGCGACAATCCCGTTAGGCAGACCAGCCACACCGAAAGAGATTGCTGCTCCGGTACTTTTTCTCTGTACTCCCTATGCCGGTTTCATCAGCGGCGAGGTACTTAACGTAAATGGCGGCGCTGTCCTGGTCGGATGATCAAAGTGTTCTGTACGAAGAATCGGACATATTGAGGAGAAGAAGTATGGTTGCAAGATCCCGCCTGCGGGACGAGGTACGTGGGCCATCCCTGTCGACGGTAAATAGGCCAGTTGAATTAGCAATTACTTTCATGGCCGCGTTGCTGTTCCTTCTCATTCCTTCCGCGTCGGCGCAATCAAACGACGACCTCAGCATCAAGGAAAACGATCAGAAAGCGCGTGCCGTTCTGGCGACAATGGTGCAGGCCCTCGGAGGCGATGCGTGGACCAACATGCAGAATCGCTACATCGAAGGACGGCGATCATCGTTCTATCGCGGCGCTCCAACTGGCGGAATTGTCGACTATTTCGAATACCACCAATATCCCGAGAAGGACACCACTCTGTATACAAAGCAGCGCGACGTCGTGCAGATGCTGATCGGGCAGGAAGGCTGGGAGATCACTTACCGGGGCAAGAAACCGTGGCCGGCGGAGGAGTTGGAAAACGGATTGCGCCGCCGCGAGCATTCCATCGAAGTAGCCATCAAAGTCTGGCTCAAGGATCCCCGAACGGTTCTCTTTTATGATGGCCAAAGCCTGGTGCAACGTCACCTGGCAGACAAAGTGAAGCTGATTTCCGCTGAGAACGATTCAATTGTCATCGAGATTGATGCCCAGACACACCTGCCCATTCGCCGTAGCTATTCGTACCGAGATCCTGTTTATAAAGACAAAAATCAGGCGGCGGAAGAGTACGACGACTATCACGTATTTGGCGGCATCCCCACTCCGTTCACCATCACGAATTACAAAAATGGCGAGATGAGCGATCAGCGTTTTCTGTACAAGGCCAGCTACAACGTGGCCATTCCACCGGAAATCTTTGACCCGGATAAGATGGCCGCGAAAATCAAGAAGTAATCCCGGCGAAGGCGCCGATTCAGGGAGAGCATCGTTGCCGGTAAATTGTATAATCGGCGCTGCAAACCTATGGACACGCCAAACCCGATCCTGGAGTCTCGCACTCAACTCAATATCTCCGACATCATGGGGATCCTGCCCCACCGCTATCCGTTTCTGCTGATTGATCGCGTGGTAGAAGTGGTTCGCAGAGAGCGCATTGTCGCGATCAAGAACGTCACCATCAACGAGCCTTTCTTTCAAGGACACTTTCCCGGGTACCCCGTAATGCCCGGAGTGCTGGTGATTGAAGCAATGGCTCAGGCGGGCGCAACGCTCTTGCTCACTGAGTTTCCCGATCGCGACGAGCATCTCGCCTTCTTCACCGGCATCGAGCGGGCGAAGTTCCGCAGGCCTGTCGTGCCCGGCGATCAGTTGCGAATGGAAATCAAAGTCTTGAATTGGCGTTCGAAGGCCTGCCGCATGGAAGGCACCGCCACCGTGGAAGGCAAGTTGGCCTGCGAGGCAATCGTTATGTGTCAGCTGGTGCCCCGGCAGAAGCAGCCAGCAGCTTCCCCGGTTCCAACAGCGAGCCCCGAGTGAGCGTTCACCCGTCAGCCGTTGTGGCCCCGACAGCCGTTGTGCCGGCAAGTTGCACCGTGGGCCCCTATTGCACCATCGGCCCCCATGTCGTTCTCGGCGAGGATTGCGAACTCATCTCGCACGTCATTCTCGACGGCCACTCCAGCATCGGCGCGCGCAACAAGTTTTTCCCTTTTTCTTCTATCGGCGTAGAACCGCAGGACATCAGCTACGCAGGGCAGCCGACACGCCTTGAGATGGGCGACGAGAATGTTGTTCGCGAGAGTGTGACCATCTCTCGCGGCACGGTCAAAGGCGGTGGCCTTACTCGCGTCGGCAGCTTCTGTCTCTTTATGACATGCGCACATGTTGGGCACGACAGCCAGGTGGGCGACCACTGCATCATGGCAAACGCGGCGACGCTCGCAGGACACGTGACTCGTCGAAGAATGGACTACGGTTGGCGCGTTTTCCGCCGTGCACCAATTCTGTTTCGTTGGCAGGTACGCATTCATCGGCGGCGGTACCATCTGCACGCAGGATGTACTGCCGTTTTCGCTCACCGCCTCAAAGCGCGAAGCACGAGCCTATGGCATTAACAAGATCGGCCTGCAGCGGCGCGGTTTTTCAAAAGAGCGCATAAAAGCGCTGCAGCACGCCTACAGGACGCTGCTGGCCTCGCGACTGAATACGGCGCAGGCTATGGAGCGGCTGCGCGCTGAGGGTACCTCCACGGACGATGTAGCCTATCTGATTGAATGCGTTGAGCGATCGACGCGAGGAGTCATCAAGTAAAGATGAAACTTGGCCTGATTGCCGGCAACGGACGATTCCCATTTCTGCTGTTGAGCGCGGCACGGGCGCACGGCGATCAAGTGTTAGTCGCCGCAATCAAAGAAGAGACCGATCCGGAGATCGACGCTCTGGCGGCGAAGGATCCGGGCGTTGAAGTCTTCTGGCTCTCCCTGGGAGAACTGTCGCGCCTGATCGAAACGTTTCAGGGCGCTGGCGTAACCCGGGCTGTCATGGCCGGACAGGTAAAGCACAAGCAGATCTTCTCCAGCATTCGACCCGACTGGCGGCTGGCAAAACTCTTGCTCTCCCTCCGCACCCGGAACACCGACATGTTGCTGGGAGCTGTGGCCAAAGTGCTCAAGGATGAGGGCATTGAGCTTGTATCGTCCACGGCCTATCTTGAGCCCCTGCTGGCAAAGAGCGGGGTCCTCACCGCTCGTTCTCCAAATGAAGAAGAACAGAAAAACATTCATTATGGCCGCGGTGTCGCCAGCGCCATCGCAGGTTTTGACATTGGACAGACGGTCGTCATTGCCAGCCAGGCCTGCGTCGCCGTCGAGGCGATGGAAGGAACGGATGCAGCCATAGAACGTGCGGGCATCCTGATGCAAACCTTGGCGGAAGACGGCGATGCATCAACGTTGCAGCGCGACCTTACCGTGGTCAAGCTTGCCAAGCCACGGCAAGACATGCGCTTCGACGTACCCGTGGTGGGCGTGCAGACGATTGAGAAGATGCGGAAAGCCCAGGCCACCTGCCTGGCAATTGAAGCCGGACGAACGCTGGTTTTTGATCAGGAAACAGTCCGTTCCATGGCAGACGCCGCGGAGATTGCGATAGTTGCTGTCGAACCCGCATAATCAGAATTGAACCTCGTGGCGTTTGCTACGCGGAAAAATCTTTCCCCGGAGACTCCACTGTGTCGAAAACATCCATCGCTCTGCTCGCATTGCTAGTTATCGTCGCTGCGGTTGCGTTGCGTCCCGGCCATGCCGCCGACGATCAGGTTCCACAGGTTGGTCAACAGGCACCCGGGTTCACGCTTCCGTCGCAGGATGGCACCCAGATCAGCCTGGACAGTTTCAAAGGCAAATGGGTCGTCCTCTACTTCTATCCAAAAGACATGACGTCCGGCTGCACTCTCGAAGCGCACAACTTCCAGCGTGACCAGGCAAAGTACGACAAGATGAACGCAGTCATTCTTGGCGTCAGCGTCGACACGCCGGATAGCCACAAACAGTTCTGCACCAAGGAAGGGCTGACCTTCCGTCTGCTTGCCGACTCCGACAAAAAAGTTACACCCGAGTACGGCTCGCTGGGCACGATGATGGGCATGAAGATGGCCAAGCGAAATACTTTCCTGATTGATCCCTCCGGCAAGATCACTAAGGTGTGGATCGGCGTCGACCCTTCGCACCATTCGGAAGAGGTGCTGGCCGAGTTGAGTGTTGCCGAGAAAAGCTAGCTAAAGACTCACTTATCAGCGGACGCAAAAAAGCCCGGCAGATTGCCGGGCTCTTTTGCTTGCCTTGTAGAACGGTTATTTCTTCTTGGCGGCCTTCTTAGCAGGCGCCTTCTTGGTTGCCTTCTTAGCTGCCTTCTTCGCCGGAGCCTTCTTCGCTACTGCCTTCTTGGCTGGCGCCTTCTTTGCTGCCTTCTTTGCTGCCTTCTTCACTGCCAAAGGAGTACCTCGTTTTGTAGATTTTTTACCAACAGCGCTCTTCTTACTAACCACCGATTTCTTGGTGGCTTTGCCGCCGCTACGAGCGCTTTTACTGCTCTTCTTAGCGGCTGACTTCTTTGCGGCCTTCTTGGCCGGAGCTTTCGCCGCAACCTTCTTCGCGGCTTTCTTTACTGCCTTTTTAACTGACTTCTTGGCTGGTGCCTTGACTGCAACTTTCTTTGCGGCCTTCTTTGCCGGCGCCTTGACTGCAGCTTTCTTTGCAGGAGCCTTCTTCGGTGCAGCTTTTTTCGGTGCAGCTTTCTTAGCCGGGGCTGGAACACCAAAAACTTCAGCCGGCTCTTTCACTTCAGGTGGAGAGACTTTGTCTTCGTCTTCGTTGTCGTGACCTAGATCTTCGTCGTCGTCAGAGGAAATCGAAATGCTGATCTCTTCTTCTTCCTCATCGTCGTCGAAGCTATCTTCCAGCTCTTCCAAGGACTCGTCGTCCTCGGGCTCAAACTCGCTGTCGTTCTGTGCGGAAAGTTTGCGATCGTCCTGCATTCCCATGCCTCCCACGGCGCCGGTACTTACGAATTTTGATTGCACAACGTAGCTTAACGCGCGGTTCACTTCCGCGCGGATTATAGCAACAGCATGCAACGGTACGCGAGCGAACGCAAGCAAGAAGTGAACTTCCTTGTGCGATTGTCATTCGCGTGTCTTCGGTTTTGCGTTCGGTGTGAGCCGGTTTTACGTTGCGGAAGAATGCTTCGAAGATGATTTCGAAGACTTGGAAGAAGATTTTTTCTTCGATGAAGAAGAGCCCGATTTCGTCGACTTCTTGCTCGAAGAATGTTTTGACGCTGTCTGGCCGGAACTCTTTGCATGACTGCTGCTGTCACTCGCCGATGAGGCTGAAGACCGCGATTTACGCTTGTGTGCGCTGGTTCGCGTTACGTGTGCCGGCTCAGCAACGTAGAGTTTTTTGCCGGATGAAACCTGCGTGGACTTCAAGTGATTCCAACGTCGAAGCTGGTCGACAGAAACACCAAATCGATCAGAGATTGAAACCAGCGTCTCGCCACGACGCACCGTGTATGTCGTCGCGCGGGACGACGATGACACCGAAGGGGCAGGTGCCAAGGGAATTACCAGTGCTTCGCTTTGTGAAAGTGGATTTTCCGCGGGAAGTTGATTTACGAAAGCAATGTCGGCGGCGCTGACGTGGAAAGTTTTCGCCACATCGTCGAGCGTTTCTCCCGGCGCGAGCTTGTGATATCTCCAGCTTCTGCGTTTGTCTTCAGGGATCTCCGCGATGCGCTTCTCGTATAAATCTTTTGTGCCCGCAGGAAGGTGCAACTCGTAGGGCGTATCCGGAGGTGTGCTCATGCGCAGCAGACTCGGGTTTAGTCCGACGATCTCCTGCACAGGCGCTTCCACCACATCAGAAACCAATCGCAGATCCACCGCATTGTTTGTAGTTATGTTGTCGGTGACGAGAGGAGGATCGAAGGTCATTGCATCCAATCCATACTGACCAGGATTCTTCGCCATGATGGCCGCGGCAAGAATTACGGGAACGTAATTCTTCGTCTCCTGCGGCAGCACGTTGCGCCGATACAATTCCCAGAAGTCCGCATAGCCCGTACGCTGCACTGCGCGTTGCACATTCCCCGGACCCCAGTCGTATCCCGCCATAGCGAGATACCAGTCACCGAGCTGGTCGTAAATGGACTTCATATAACGCGCGTAGGCGCGGGTCGATTTTTCCGGATCGAATCGCTCGTCATACCATCCATTGCGCGCAAGACCGTAGGTGCCGAATGGCATGAACTGCCACATGCCTCCTGCTCCCGAACGCCCATTCATCGCCTGCGGCTGAAAGCCGGATTCTGCAACAGCTTGATAGATCAGGTCCTGCGGCACGCCCTCTTCCGCAAGAATGCGCTGAATCATCGGCTTATAACGCCCTGCGCGTTGCAACGAACGCATCAGGGTGCCGTGACCCTTCGTCGAAAAGAAACTTATCTGGCTGGCGACGTAATCGTTGATCACGAGCGGCAAATCGGATTGCGTCGTCTTCAATTCCGCGATCGCCTGCGCTTTCAAATTAGGATCGACGGGGAATGTAACATCGTTGGCGATATCGACGGGAGAAGGCTCAATCTTCGGAGCAAAGCCGTTGCCTTGCTTCAAGGCCTGCATCTCCAACGTGTTCACCGCGTCTACGATGTGCTCAAACTCTTCACTTAGCTGCGGATTACTTTTAAGATCAATGCCGCTCGCCAACATCAGGTCTACCGCATGATCGAAGTCTCTTTTCGCTTCCGTCAATTGCCCGTTGCGGTAGTTTGACATTCCGCTGGCGTACGCTTTCTCCACTTCGTCGATGAGCTGCTGATTCTTGGCGGCGTTTGTCGCAGCTTCAGGAGTGGACTCGGGCTTCTCCGCCTGCGTGGACGGCGTGCCTGTTTTTGTGAGCGTTGGCGCAGTAGCTTGAGCAGGTTTCTTTGCAGGAGTAGTCGCCGGCTGCGGATCGCACCCGGTAAGCAGCAAGAAAGCTACGCACGCAGCAGCAGAGGAAAGTTTGAAACCAACCATGCGGTAATTGAAAAAGGCTGTCCTTATTGTATTGCGCGAACCCACTCCACACCGATGATAAGATCATGTATTGAGGAAGTTTGTGCGCCGCGCTTCAGTTTGCGGTGCGCCCCACCCTCCGGCATCTCTCAATGGACATTGCACATATTCGGAATTTCGCGATCATCGCGCACATCGACCACGGTAAATCAACTTTGTCGGACAGGCTTCTCGAGCTGACCGGCTCGTTGACGGCTCGGGAAATGCAGGCCCAGGTTCTGGATGCGATGGACCTCGAGCGCGAACGCGGCATCACCATCAAGGCACATGCCGTGCGCATGATGTACAACGCGAAAGACGGCGAGATCTATCAGCTCAACCTGATCGACACACCCGGCCACGTTGATTTTTCGTACGAGGTCTCACGCTCGCTCGCATCGTGTGAAGGCGCTTTGCTCGTAGTGGACGCGTCGCAGGGAGTGGAGGCGCAGACACTCGCCAACGCCCACCTGGCCATCAACAACGGTCTCGACATGATCCCCGTCATCAACAAGATCGATCTTCCGAGTGCCGATGTCGTTCGCACACAGGAGATGATCGAATCCACTGTTGGCCTGGATGCAACCGATGCCATTCCCGTAAGCGCCAAGACAGGTCTCGGCGTCCCCGACGTGCTGGAAGCCATTGTTCATCGCCTTCCGCCTCCAACCGGCGACATCGATGCGCCGCTACAGGCGCTGATCTTCGATTCATGGTTCGACTCGTATCGCGGCGTCGTGGTGCTTGCGAGAATCATCAACGGCCGTCTCAGGAAGAATGCAAAAATTCGCTTCATGTCGAATGGGAAGACTTTCGATGTGGAAGCGCTCGGCGTGCTCACGCCAAAGCCAGTGGAGATCGGCGAGTTGGTTGCGGGGGAAGTAGGTTTCTTCACAGCGACGATCAAGAACGTTGCCGATACCAAGATCGGCGACACCATCACGGAAGATGCGCGACCCTGCACTTCACCGCTGCCCGGCTTTGAAGACATCAAGTCCATGGTCTTCGCCGGAATCTATACGGTGGACTCGCACGAACACACATTGTTACGAGATGCCCTCGAAAAACTTCGCCTCAACGACTCTTCATTTTTCTTCGAGCCCGAAAGTTCTGTCGCTCTTGGTTTCGGATTCCGCTGCGGATTTCTCGGCTTGCTTCATATGGAAATCATCCAGGAACGCCTGGAACGCGAATACGAATTGGACCTCATTACAACCGCTCCGGGCGTGCGTTACAAAATAACGCTCACTGACGGTTCCGTAATTGAAGTCGACAATCCATCGCGCTGGCCTGACCCAAGCAACATTGAAAAAATCGAAGAGCCAACCATCGATGCCACCATTCTCACCAACGAGGAATATGTTGGCGGCATTTTGAAATTGGTGGAAGAGAAGCGCGGCCGGCAGAAAAATTTTGAATATGTAACTCCCACTCGCGTAATGCTTTCCTACGAGCTGCCTCTGAATGAAATCGTGCTGGACTTTTATGACCGTCTGAAATCAGTATCGCGCGGCTATGCGTCGCTCGATTATCAGTTGGCAGGAACGTGGGTATCGCCCATGGTCAAGCTCGATATTCTCGTTTCCGGTGAGCCGGTGGACGCACTTTCGATCATCGTGCATCGTGAATTCGCTTATGACCGTGGCCGCGCGCTGGTTTCAAAAATGCGCGAGCTTATTCCGCGCCAACAGTTCGAAGTCGCGATCCAGGCCGCCATCGGCTCCAAAATCGTCGCCAGGGAGTCTGTCGCGGCCTTGCGCAAGAACGTGATTGCCAAGTGCTACGGCGGTGATATCTCGCGCAAACGCAAGCTGCTGGAAAAGCAAAAAGAGGGCAAAAAGCGCATGAAACGGGTAGGTAAAGTTGACATTCCGCAAGAGGCGTTTTTGGCAGTTCTCAAGCTCGGCGAAGACCCATCCCGCTAGCTTGGGAATTCGTTCGTAACTTGAGGTAAGTCACTCAGCCGTAACCTGAATCTGTGGAAAGCGCAAGATAAGAACATCTGTGGAAAAGTTGCAACACCTTGTGGGCAACTGGAAAAGACCGCGTGGCAGAGCCCCTGAAAACAAGTGTCTTAACGGATTAGCAAACAGTATGTCCGGCTGAAACGTTAACTGATTGCAAATACCGAGTCTGCAAACAGGTAACTTATTCCACATTTTTTTCCACAGGCGGAAGCTTTTTCAGCCTTCTCATTTTCCAGCGTTTGTCGCCGAATAAGTGAGCCCGGATGGCCCGTTGTCCGGAACGAAAAATGACCCCGAAATCGGGGTCATTTTTATTCTCGACGCTATACCGCTTATTTAGGTGTGGTCGGCGTTACGGGCTTGGGTGTGGTGGAGGCTGGCGGACGAGTAGCCGCTCCCGCTCCGGCTGGTCGAGTTGCTGCAGGAGCTGCGCCTGCACCAGGTTGCGCCGGAACTCCGGACTTGGCGTTGTAAGCCTGAACAACCGCCTGCGTTACGTCTGTGGCCTGGCTGGCCCACAGGATCGGGCTCTTTTCCGTGCTGATGTCCACGATCATGGTGTAGCCATTCTGCTGAGCATAGGACTGTAGAACTTCGTAGACCTTCTGTGCCAGCGTCTGGTACATGGTGCCCATCTCAGCCTGTGCTTCGTTCTGGGCATCTTCCACGTTGCGCTGCAGCGTTTTCTGCTTCTCTTCGATCGTCCGCTGACGTGCGGCGCGTTCTGCGTCGCTCAACTTGTCACCCTGCGATTTCAAAGCGGTGGTGAGAGAGTCGATCTCGTCATTCAGAGCCTTCAACTGCGCCTGCTTGGGATCAAACTTCTGACGAAGCTGCGCGGAATCACGCTGTCCTTCGTTGGTACCGAATACAGCGGGTTGGAAGGCGATGATGCCAATTTTTGCGGGCCCGGCGGGAGCGGATGCGGGTGCGGCGGCTGTAGGAGCGGCGGTCTGAGCAAATGCGGTCATGCCAAGTCCGGACGCAAGCAGGCAAGCTAATATCAACGAACGCTTCATTAGGTTTTCAAAACTCCTTCGGTTCTTCGGGTCGATTCGAGATTGTCCGCATTTCCTCACGGAAGCAAGTCTTCGCTTCCTGTTCAACCTCTAGCGCACTTCCAAAGGGGCAGCATCCGAGCCTCGAATCGAGCTGGATCTTGCTGAAGAAGAAACACGGGAAGAGACATCGCAGGAACCTTACAGAATTATAGGTATGGGGATAGACAGCGTCAAACCGGAAGCCATGGCGGATCCCGGTTAGACGCGCTACTTAGAAGGTTGTACTGACCGTCAGACGGAAGGTCTTACGTGGTTCACGCATCTGGTAGTAGGGGCCATACAGCTGCAACGATTCCGCATAGCTGTAATCTCCCGCACCGCCTGCCGGGAACATTGAACGGGTAATCAGCGTCTGGCCTGGTACCTGGCGATAGAGCCGCAAGGGGTTATAGGCGTAATAAATGCGGAAGGGCGCATTTACGATCGGCAGAATCACCTGCAACTCACCGCCCAGCGACATGCGCGGAACCAGGTTTGTTCCGTATATCGGTGCGATCAGCGGGCTGAAGTGGACGCTCTGTCCGCCCTGGCAAGCGCCGTTGATGTAGG
The DNA here is from genome assembly GCA_963797255.1 of uncultured Acidobacteriaceae bacterium. Classification (GTDB taxonomy): domain Bacteria; phylum Acidobacteriota; class Terriglobia; order Terriglobales; family Acidobacteriaceae; genus JANXZS01. The sequence continues at coordinate 171,760 of CAWCOV010000019.1, read as the reverse complement.
TCGGGCAGCCATAAAGTGGGGCGTTGATGATGTCGTTTCCTTCCACGCTCTGGCGTAGCTGCGATTTACGCAGAATGACGTCCAGCCCGAAATCATCAAAGAAGGCAAACGTTACCGGCCCGGCGATCGGGATTCGGTACTCCATGTTGCTGGTAAATGTGGTGTCGCCGCCGACAGAGACCACGCCGTATACCGGCAGTGGCACCTGGATGGGGCCAAGCTGCGGGTTCTGCGGATCGCGCGGAACCAGCGAACCATCCGGGTTCGTCAGGTTAAAGAGGACGCGTGTCGGGATATAGGCGTAGGGCGTGACTGCGCGAACGTCAAAGCCGCGCAAGTCCGACTCGCCGCCAGTGTAGAAGCGGTTGGTGGGAGGAGCGACAGCGCCGCCGTATCCCTGAACGTATGCAGCTTGCAGACGATAGCCGAATACGTTCCGGCCTTCCATGTTCCTTTTCAGGCCTCTCATCGACATGAACTGCTTGTATTCCAAGACCGGAGTGAAATAGCGGACGTTGCCGCCAAGTCCCGCGATCTGGAAGGCAAGAGACGCCTCATTGCCGTTGCGCGGCTTATAGGCGCTGTCCAGGTGGTTGTATTGGAAGCTGAATGAGGCCGAGCTGTTGATGATGCCCTGCAGCGCATTCTGGCCGGCAATGCCGCCACGGAATGCCAATGTCTGGAACAGATTGGTCGATGCCTGGCTGAACGTCGTGATCGACGAGTCGGTCCATGAGTACGTCAAACCGACGCGCTTGAAAGAACGCCGGATCGGGTAGCTCGAAGACAGGCTGAAGCCGTTCGTCGACTGGTTGTAGTTCTGCACCAGGGAATTCGTCGCGTTCGTCTGGTTTTGCGTAGCGGTGGTTGACTGCGCGTAGCTCTTGGCTGCGTTGTAGTCTTGCTTGCTTGAGAAGATCTGGAAGCCCACATTCAACGGCCGGTTCTTCAGGTAAGGCTCGGTAAATCCAAATAACAGGTTGCGGGAGACGTTACCGACATTCGCCTGCACGCTGAGTGTTTCGCCCAGTCCGAGGAAATTGTTGGTCTGGTAATTCAATCCAATGAACGCGCCGGACAAGCCGCTGACGCCGCCGTTCAGTCCGATGGAGTTCTTGCCCTTTTCCTTCACCTTCAAGAGCAGCTCAACGGTGCCGTTCTGGGCGTCCTGGTGGGTCTCAGAGTCTTGGTCAACCTTCAATGGATCGAAATAGTCCAGTTGGTTCAGGCGTAGCAGGCTGGCTTCCCAAAGGGCGCTGTTGTAGACCTGCCCTTCCTGAATCTGCAACTCGCGTCGGATAACACGATCGCGTGTAATCGTGTTGCCTTGGAATTCAATGCGGGATACATAAAACTGCTTGCCTTCGTCGATGTCGATATCCAGATTGACGGTCTTCTTCGCTTCGTCGATTTTGGGCGTCGGCACAGCCGCGAAATTAATGTAGCCCAGCTGGCCATAGGCTTTACGCAGATTCTCAAGTCCCTTGCCAACGAGAGTCGCGCTGAAGAAGTCCCCATCCTTCATGTTGAATTGCGCACGAAGAGCTCTCGTGTTCGTCATCTTCGTATTGCCGCTGAAGGTGATTGTTCCCAGGCGGTAACGGTCGCCCTCTTCAATCGGCATGCGGATATCGATCCGCTTGCCCTTCTTGGGCCGGAAGGTCAAAAGGGAGAGTCCGCCTTCATTGCGGATATGCGTAAGAGGCTCGCTGACCTGCGCGCGGAAGTAGCCCTTGTCGCGATAAGCATTGCGAACACGATCGGCATCTTCTTCCAGTTTGCTGGCGTCGTATGTGCGCGGAAACAGGTTTTCCAGGAAGATCGAGTGCGGAATACCGATCGGCCGCAAGTTCTTCATGCTCGCGCGCAACTCGCGAGACGTGAGGTGTTCGTTTCCCTGGAACTGGATCTTGCCCACCTTAACGGTAGGGCCTTCCTTGATATTGAAGTTCACTGAGACTGAGGCCGGCGGAATAGTCTTTACGTCGGTCTTGATGGTGGCGAACTGGTGACCGTGTTCGGCCAGCAACTCCTTGATTACCGTCTCCGCACGCTTGATCTTGGTGGGATCGTACTGGCTCTCAACGCTCAGCCCGACTTTCGCTTTTTTGAAGCGCTCCAGCACGTCCGACTGCGTAATCGAGTTCATTCCCTTGTAGTTGATCTCGCGGATCGTGGGTTTCTCTCGTACATACACGTTCAGAATAATGCCCTTGGGGGTGTCTTCCTTCTCAATGCGGACGTCTTCGAAGTAGCCGGTGTTCCATAGGGAATTGAAGTCGCGTTCAATCGCAAGCTGGTCGATCGTGTCTCCCGGGTGGGTAAACAGGCGGGCAAGGATCGTCTCTTTAGGGATACGACGGTTGCCAATGACGCGAATGGACGAGATCGTATTCTGCTGGGCGAAGGCCGAAACCGCAAAAAATAGCAGAAACAGCGCCAGAAACCTCGTCAATCGGCGAAACCGCGGGCGCGAAACTGAATGCTGTTCGTGTTGGGAGTTCTGACTCCCTTGGAGTACGACGGGAAAAATAGGCACACCCTCACTGCAAAAGGTCATGTCGTGCTTGAGGAAAAGGTGATTATAAGTGATGGAAGGGGCTTGACCCAACTCCGGGGCTGCCGCGGTATTCGGTTCCTGCATTAAACGAGACCTCGCGTCATCAATCCGGCAAGGATCTCGTCAACTCTCAAGCTCTGCCTGAATCCAGTACTCCTCACCCGCAACGTCCCAGAGAATCTGGAGTACATTCGGTTTGCAGCACACCTGGCAATCTTCGACGTAACTCTGCCGGCTGCCTGCAGACTCATCCACCACGGTCTCATTCCACTCTCCACAGCCAGCGCATTGGAACCCGGAAGCAAACGGCATGCTCCCCCCTGCATCGGCACATCAACTCTTAGTCTATCGGACTGTGGCAGTTTTGGCTTCGTCGGGCTCCAGCTTTCGCACTTCGACGAGGGTGGAGTAGAAAGTTGCGCCCCGGCCGATATCCGTGAGCCTCTCCGAGGTTAATGCGTTCACGTTACGTCCATCGTGGCTGAATTTGCTCCAGTCAAGGTGCGCTGAAACCACACCCGGGCCGACGCTGGCCGCCAAAAGCGCCTGCAAACGCAGCTTGCCGCGATCATTCGCGACTTCCACCCAATCTCCATCGGAGATCCCACGAGAATCCGCATCGGCTGCGTTCATCTCCAGCCGGGAATCCGTTCGCGATTCCATCTTGCGATGACCAGCGAGGTTAGCAAAGGTTGAATTCATAAAGTTGTCGGCCTTGCGCGCCAACATTTCCAGCGGATATTTTTCGCTTGCCGCAGTATGACGAGACTCCGTAGCGGGCCGAAACGTTGGAAGGGCGTCAATTCCCTGGGCCGCCAGCGCTTCAGAAAAAAATTCTACTTTGCCGCTAGGGGTGCCGAACCCGCCCTTCGAAAAAGGAAGGAACGGCTCACCCGCCTGCTCCGACGCGAATTTCAGCCTCACATGCCCTTCGTCCTCCAATTGCTGGATGGTGATTCCTTCCATATCGGGATTGGAAGAAGCACGCTCCTGTTCCGTCTCGCCTTCCAGGCGAAGAGCCTGCGCGATCAAAACGTCGGTGGAATCGGAAAAACATTTCTCCGTGAAGCCCATGCGCTGCGCCAGCCGGCTGAAGAGCCAGACGTTGGGGCGCGCTTCGCCCAGCGGCTCAATCGCCTGCTGCGAGAGTTGAAGATAATAGTGTCCGTATGCGCCCTGGATATCCTTTTGCTCAAGGAATGTGGTCGCCGGCAGCACAATATCCGCATAGTCGGTCGTATCCGTGAAGAACTGTTCGTGCACCACGGTGAAAAGATCCTCACGATTCATCCCCCGCAACACGGCATTCTGGTTCGGGGCAATGGCTCCCGGATTTGAGTTGTAAACGAACAGGGCCTTCACTGGAGGGCCGTCTTCCGGCTTTGAGCCAAGCTCGGTGAGGGCGTGGCCCAGCGCGGACATATTTACGATCCGCGAAGGCCGTTTCAGGGGGCTTGCCATCATCAGGTCAGGCCGTTCGAGCGCGACCTTGTCAAATTGGAACGCGCCACTGGTGGATAGCTGCAGACCTCCGCCAACCATTTTCCATGCACCCGTCAGTGCAGGCAGCATGGCGATGGCACGAGCCGCTGTGCCTCCAAATTCTGAACGCTGCACACCGTAGTTCATGCGAATAGCGGCAGGCGTGACCGTGCCATATTCATGTGCCAGCCGTTCCACATCCGCTGCCGTCATCCCCGTCCAGTTGGCAACGCACTCTGGCGTGTATTGCTTTACGTGCTCCGCAAGCTGCTCAAAGCCATGTGTCTGCTCGGCGACGTATTCCTCGTCGTACAGACGATCCCGAATCAGGATGTGCATCATGCCAAGCGCCAGGGCGGTATCCGTTCCGGGCCGGATCGCGATGTGCCAATCCGCCAGCCTCGCGGTGAGTGTCTGGTAAGGATCGATGACCACCAGCTTCGCTCCATTGCGGCGCGCCTCTTTGACCATCGGCCACAGGTGCACATTGTTGCCGTGAATGTTGGCCGCCCACGCGATGATGTAGCGGGAGTGGCGGAAGTGCTCTGTATCCGTCCCCAGCTTGCGGCCATAGACCGACACCAGCGCATCCCCTCCCGCCGTGGAACAGATCGTGCGATCAAGCTGCGAGGCTCCAAGCCTGTGAAAGAAGCGGCGGTCCATTGAGCCAAATCCCAGCGCGCCAATCGTTCCTGCGTAGCTGTAAGGAAGAATTGCCTCGGGACCATATTTGCGGCTGATGGCGGCCAGCCGTTGCGCAATGGCGTCAATCGCGCGTTCCCATGAGATGCGCTCGAAAGCTGCAGTCTCCTTGCCCGGCCGCAAGGGACCCTTCGCCGCCGTATCCTTGCGGCGCATGGGATAAAGCACGCGCGAGGGTGAATAAACGCGATCAAGGTACTTCGCCACCTTGCCACATAGAAATCCCTGCGTCACAGGATGAGCGGGATCTCCCTGGACTTTGACAGCACGACCTTCGGAATTGACCGTGACCAGCACCCCGCAGGAATCGGGGCAATCATGGGAGCAAACAGTGTGGACGATTTTGAAAGCGGCCATGAACTATTCTAGGGCTGCGCGCAAGCTGGGTACAATCGCACGAACCGGATTTTCAGAGCCGTGATCCTGTCCGGAGACGTCTCAGTTCAATTCCTCGACTACGGAGCGTTCACCGTGAAAAGAAATTCGCTGATCTGCCTCATCTTAGGACTCCTTGTCGGCATTTCACCCGTAGCCGTTCGCGCAGAAGACGCAACCACCGCCATTGAGAAGACGATGCAGACGCAAACCGAGGCCTGGAACCGCGGCGATGTGGACGGATTCATGACGGCATACAAAGAAAGCGTCGACACGACGTACATTGGCAAGCAGATCGCACAAGGATACGAACACATTCGTGCCGGCTACAAAGAGCACTACACCTCACCCGAGGCCATGGGAAAGCTGACATTTTCCGATCTCAAGGTGCGCTCCCTTGGCGAAAACTTCGCCGTCGTTACTGGAAAGTTCGCCCTCGCCCGCTCCGCTGCAGCCGGTGGGCCGGCCCAGGGAGTCTTTTCGCTCGTCTGGGAAAAAACAAGTCAGGGATGGAAGATCATCCTCGATCACACGAGTTGATCCGCTGAAAATCGCGGCCGATGTCCAACGCTCATCATTTTTAACAGTCTTTGTCGTTGACGCGGCCTGTGCGCCAGCCATATAACCTGCCGATGCGGCACATTCTCGGTTTTCTCGCGGGTTATTCCATTTCGCTCGTCTCATCGATTCTGCTGTTTCGTGTCTCCGGCCACGATCCCGGCAGGCCCGCATCCGCACTCTTCATGGTGTTCACCGCCATCTACGGCATCGCATTTGCTTTTGTGGGCGGCTGGATTGCGGCACACATCGGCGGATTCTCTACCGGATGTGCCGTTGGCGTGATGATCGCGGCAATCTCCATCTTTTCCATGGTTACTGACATCGGAGCAAGCCATTGGGCACAGATCGTTTCGCTCGTCCTGATGGCGCCTGCAGCCGTTGGCGGTGCGTGGAGGCGGCGGACCCTTGAACATTCCGCCGCTTGATTCCGAATCGACATCAACGACTCGAAGTAGATGGTGATGATCCAACCAGAGAACCCGAGAACGAACAGAACTAGATAAAAACTTCATGCCTGCGATGACTCTGACCCCGAGGTGTGCGAGGCTTGCTGCATGATCTCCTGGCTCGCTGTCATCTGGCCGCAACCACTCGATCCTCTTCACTCCGTAGCGCTCTCCGCGCTGGTCGCCGCACTACCGCTGATTCTTGTACTTGTGTTGATGGGTCTTTTCCGCCGCAGCGGACTGGTCTCTTCAGCCTGCGGGCTCGGCACGGCAATTCTGCTGGCGCTGCTCGTATGGCGTATGCCGCTCGTGCTCGTAGCCTGGAGCGCTGTCTACGGATTCGTCTACGCCCTCTTCCCGATCCTCTGGATCGTCTTCACTGCGCTATGGCTCTACAACCTCACGCAGGACATGGGAAAATTCGAACTCCTGCGGCGATGGATGGAGAAAAGTGCCTCCGGCGATCCATGTATTCAGGCCGTCCTCGTCGCCTTCTGTTTTGGAGCCCTTCTTGAAGGAACCGCCGGCTTCGGCGCGCCAGTCGCAGTCACCGCGTGCCTTCTTGCGGGACTCGGCATGGAAAAGACCAAGTCCGTAGTCGTCGCCCTCATCGCCAATACCGCCCCCGTCGCTTTCGGCGGGATCGGTATACCCATTGTTGCTCTGGCGGGAGTCACTGGCTTGGATTTGTCCCAACTCTCATCCATGGTTGGCAGACAAGTTCCCTTTCTGTCCCTGGTGCTCCCCGCATATCTCGTTTGCGTGGTGGATGGGCGCAGAGGACTCAAGCGAACCTGGCCGGCGGCCCTCGTTGCAGGAACAACCTTCGCCCTGGCGCAATTCGCGGTATCGAATCTCTGGGGACCGTATGCGGCGGATCTCATCGCGGCGACTACATCGATTGCCGCGACGGTAACTCTCTTGCGCTTTTGGACACCGAAAGCGCAAGCGTCGGATGGAGACGTCCTGTTTCCGGCAGAAGCCCTGCCTGCAACGCTCACCCGCCGCGAGGCTTTCACAGCGTGGCTGCCGTGGCTCCTCCTCTCCGTAGTCATGGTCTGTTGGACGTACTTTCGCCTGCTGCAATTCCGACAGCTCAACATCCCGATGGCCAGCCTGCATCACGGCGTTCTCATCACGCTGTATCAGCGCTCTTACGCGGCAGTCTACGCGTTTCAGCCGCTCGGAGTCGGAACAGCTGTCCTCGTAACTACCATGCTCACAGCACTCTGTTTCCGCGCCCGTCCCTGGGTCGTCCTGCACGCGGGAGCAAAGACGCTTCGCCAGCTGCGCATGCCCGGACTCACCGTGCTCTTCATCGTGGCACTGGCGTACCTCTATAACTATTCCGGCATGGCCTACACTCTCGGCGCGGCCGTCGCTCGCGTTGGCCCAGCCTTTCCGCTGCTGAGCAGCTATCTCGGATGGATGGCGTGCTTCCTCAGCGGAAGCGACACTGCCAGCAACCTCCTCTTCGGCAATCTACAAGTGGCTGCCGCCCACCAGCTTCATCTCAGCCCGGTACTGCTGGCCGCGACCAACTCCTCCGGCGCAGTGACCGGCAAAATGATCTCACCGCAAAACATCGCCGTAGGTGTGACTACCGTTGGACTGATCGGGCAGGAAGGCAGAATTCTGCGCGCGACTTTCTGGCACAGCATCGGGATCGCGGCAATGTTAAGTGTCGTCGCATTTGCCCAGGCCTATTGGTTTCCGTGGATGATCCCGTAAACGCAGCAAAGCCCGGAACCATTGTCCCGGGCTTTGATTCGCTTTTCCTTTTTACTGCTTAGGCGCGAAGTATCCTTTTCTGGCGCGGACAATATACTTCCGATCATTCGCAAACAGGTAGATCGTCCGGAACGATCCGTCCGGTTTGAAATCCGCTGGGGTATAAGAAAGCGCGTATTGGCTGCGCAGCTCTTCTTCAATATCGTGAAAGCTCTGCGACATCTCTTCGATCTTTTTCGGATAGTACGTATTCCCGCCGGTAGCTACCGACATCTTCTCCAGCACCGCGTCGCCGCGCCCACGGCTTGGACTCACGTTGGTGCTGATGGCATAGATTATGGTCTCGGCGCGCTGGCACATCTTGATGGCATCATCGAGATAGGCGCGGCTCTGGTTATCGTCTCCATCCGAAATCAGGATCATTGCCTTACGCACTGGCTCCTGCCCACGGGAAGTGTCCAGAAGTTTGTCGCGACATGCCGTGTAGACAGCGTCGAATAACGCGGTACCGCCTCCCGGCCTTAGCTTGTTGATGCCGGTGTCGAGGAGGTCGAGATTATTTGTCCAATCCTGCTTCAGATCTGGCACGACATCGAAGCCCATCACAAAAGCTTTATCGCTCTTGGCGCGCAACACCTGCGCCAGGAATTCGTTCGCTGACTGCTGTTCGAACGCGAAACGCTGGCGAATGGAGGTGCTCGCATCGACCACGATACCGACGCGCAATGGCAAGTTTGTCTGCTGCGTAAACTTTGAAATCTTTGCCGGGGCTTTCTGGTCATCGAGCAGTGCGAAGTCATGCTGCTGCAGATCGCTCACGAATCGCCCTGAATGCTTGTCCGTCACCGTGAAAATCAGGTTCACTTCATCGACGCTGCGCCGGATGGTGAACTCGCCCTCATCGGAGCCCGGCGTGGGTGTAGCCTGCTGGCCCGCCGCGGGTGGCGTCGGCTGCTGACCGGCCGTTGACGGTGCGGACTGCTGCGGCGGCGCTGCCGGAGCATTCTGCGGGGCGGGAGTGGGAGTCTGCGCAAGAGCGAAAACAGGAACTGCAAACAGCAGGGCCGCGGTTGCCGGCGCAAAGGTATGCAGCCAGGCACGAAGGGGATTTCTGGGCATCAACATCTTTCCTCGTAAGTTCATTCTATCAACGGCTTTATCTGGGCTCATTCAGGCGCGAATCGCCTTGGACTTCGCCTCAGCGGCGGCATCGAGCGTTCGCAGAAAATTCTTCAATTCGTCCGGCAACGGAGACTTCAGAGTAAGCAACTTTCCGCTGCGGGGATGAGGAAATTCCAGTTCAGCGGAATGCAGAAAGTTACGGCTAAGGCTAATGCCTTCTGGCTGCTGCTGCGTTCTCCGCTTGCCGCTGATCGCTACCGGCACAACGATGCGCGCCGGAGCGCCGTAGAGTGTGTCGCCAACAACCGGGTGCCCGATGGAAGACAGGTGTACCCGGATCTGGTGAGTTCTGCCGGTTTCGATCTTGACCGCGACCAGCGTGAATTTGCCATAACGCCCAGAGAATCTTTTCAGAACCTGGTAGTGCGAAATGGCGCTTCTTCCGCCCTCATCGCGCTTCGTCGTCATGCGTGTCCGTCGAATTTGATCGCGACTGATGGCAGCGTTGATCGTCCCCGAATCCTTCTCCAGATCGCCGTGAACCAGCGCGAAGTAGGTTTTCGCCATCTTGCGCGAAGCGAACATATCCGCCAGATTGCCATGAGTCCAGTCGTTTTTCGCCACAACGATCAGTCCGCTGGTTTCCTTATCCAGGCGGTGCACAATGCCGGGACGAAGCTCGCCGCCCGACGTTGAGAGAGTATTGAAGTGGTGCAGGATGGCGTTCACAAGCGTCCCGCGATTGCGGGCATCGTCCGTAGCTCCCGCCCCAGCGTGAACCATCATCCCCGCTGGCTTGTTCACTACCGCAAGATCGTCATCTTCGTACACAATATCCAGCGGAATCTCCTCCGCCATGGCGCGCAGCGGTTTCGGCTCTGCCTCGCCCGTTACCGCAATTTGCTCGTCGCCGCGCAGGCGCAAGGAGGGCTTGGCAGCATTACCGTTCACCAGCACGTGTCCCTGCTCAAGCAGTAGCTGGATGCGCGAGCGGCTGATTGACTCAAGCTGCTGCACCAGGAATTGATCCAGGCGCTGTCCGGCAGACTCCGGCGGCACAATCCACGAGTGAAGAGCCGGAAGATCCCGAGGATTCTCTGATTCGATGACTTTAGGCACTAGCTTCCACTGTATCGCGTTTCCACCAAAACACGCCGCCGGCGATAACCAGCAGCACGGCGACCGCCTGCCCGGGAAGCAGTCCGCCGTTCAGAATTTCGGGGTGATGCGAGCCGCGGACAAACCCAAGAAAGAAGGAGGATAGTCCCAAAAGAAACAGCCACATACCCAATAACTCCCCCGGTCTCAGCTTGCGCCACAGCAGCATCAGCGCGCAGAAAAAGAGCAATTCAAGAAGCGCTTCATAGAGTTGCGTTGGGTGGAGTCGGACACCCAGCGGCGTTCCCGACCACACCGCCGCCAGGCGGCTGCGATACACCACGCCCCAAGGCAGCGTCGTCGGACTGCCGAAAGCCGATCCGGCCCAGAAGGAGCCGATGCAGCTGATGGCGTAGCCCAGCGCCAGCCCCGGCGTCAGCACGTCCAGCGTACGCAGCAAGGGCAGCTTCATCATGAGCGCATAAGCAAGACCCACCAATAGGGCAAACGCCCCTCCGCCAATCAGCATCCATGGCGTTCGCATGGAGGCCAGTCCGACCATCCACAGGGGAAACGCGCGAAAATCACTCCAGTTCAGCAGCACCAGCAACAACCGCGACCCAATCAGCGCCGTAAAAATCATCAGCACGCAAAGATTCCAGATACTGTTTGCATCCGCTCCCATGGCGCGCGCCATTCGGGCACTCAGAAACAGTGCGGCCAGCACGCCGAACGCGGCGAAAACTCCGTAAGAGGGAACTGCAATGGGGCCGATCTGGAAGAGGAGAGGGTGCACCGTAAATTTGCTGTCGCTAACTTTCTCTAGGAGAGCTGAAGAACTGCCCGGCTTTCTCCAGCGCAACGATCAAGCGAATAGTAGCGCAATCCGGAAAATGCAACACGGACTGCGACAAAAGTTAGAGACCGACCCACTGGGCCGTGACGCAGTTCTCAGGTGAACCCGTCCTAAGACGGTGGGACTCTCCGCGGCTCTTTAGGCGTTCCGGACTGGCGGACAGCACACCAAGCCGATTATTCGAGTCGAGTCCCTGTTCGATGATTAAAGGTTCAACCTGAGTTGACCGCAGCACCTGCTTCGCAGGCCGGTTTCTTTCAGGATGCTAGCCGAGGTTGATCAGGTTGGCAATAGCAGCCACTAAAACGAACTTCATTGCGTAGTGCCTCGCAAGCAGCATTGACTATGGCGCAACACTATGCAGGTCACTGGTTTCCGCTTGTATCCCGCGCTTTTTGTGGCCTTCATTCCTGTGGGAACATGCTCCAAAACACATCTTCGGAAGCGGCGGTTGATGTACGATAGCTGGTCCATCGGAGCCAACAAATTATGCACGCGAAATCTCTGTCCCTCTTGGCAATCGTGTCTCTTGCAGTTTTGACTATCTTCGCGATTCCAGCGCAAACACAAACAGCCCCGGCAGCCGCAGGCAACGACTTGAATGCCAAAGCACATGCCATCTTCGACAAAGGTGTTCAACTGAATGGCCTTACTGCGAAGGACATGCAGCCATACCACCTCAAAGCTACCTACGAGATATATGAAGGTGATCCCACGCCGGAGGCAGGCACTCTGGAAGTGTGGTCCACCGCGCCCGATCAATGGAAGCGGACCTACACCGGAAAAAAATACTCCGGCACAGAGTGGAGCGTAACCGCCACAGAGCGTTATCAGGCAAAGGGAGACTCCAAGGAAAATTTCGACCACGCCAAGCTTGATCTGCGCGTGGGTGTTCCAACCGTTAACCCTCTCTTCCAGGCCGCAAACTTCAAGCCGGAATACGAGTTTAACGGCGGACTCATGAGCACTCCGGTCGCCATGACATGCATCATGGTTGCGCCCGCTCAGAACCCCGGCAACAGCATTCCGACCTACTGCTTCGACGCCGAGAATCACGTTCGCCTGGTAAATGCACCGGATACGGCTTTCCAATTGGACGACTACCAGGTGTTTCAAAATCGAGCGGTTGCCAAGGACGTGAAAGTTAGCTTCAACAAACGCCTCACTTCGGCAATCAAGGTAGTTTCGCTTGAGCCGCTTTCGCCCGCCGATGCTGCACTGGTAAAACCCGCTGCCAATGCCGTCCCGCAGCCTTGGACGCGCGTTCCCGGCGATCCAAAGCTCGTGGTTGTGAAGCAGGCCGGAGCCATGTACCCGATGAAAGCCGCGGAACAGCGCGCTCTTGGAACGGTCTTTGTGAATGCCATCATCCTCAAGACAGGCAAAGTAAAGATCAAGGGAGCGAGTGGCAACCCGTATCTCACACAGGCGGCCTCAGACGCGATCCAGGATTGGAAGTTCCAGCCCTACAAGATTGATGGGCAAGTGGTAGATGTTGAAGCCGTGATCCCCTACACGTTCGACGGCAAAGCGTTCATTCCATGGCCGGGTGGAGTTGAACCGAATTTTGCTCTTGCTGCCAAACCCTAAGCGGAAAAGTCCAGTTCGCTCACAAACAAAAGTGCGCGGTCCTTCTCAAAGAGAGGAACCGCGCATATGTTTTGAAGGTCGCTTCAAGGTTGCGTGCGCCGACTTTCCTTGCCAGCGGCACGCGCCATCGAATCGCAGAATCATCGCCTCGCTCGCTCGTTCCGAGGCGGGATCGTGTCAGCCGATGCGGCGTTCGTCACCCAGCACAGAATCCAGCAGCCCGGCGAGATTGCTGGCTCGCGAGCGAAGACTGGTCTGCGTTTCCGACACGGATCCATTCAGCACACGATACTTTTCCGCCAGCATCGCTAATTCGTCCGCAATGTTCAGCGAGGCCAGCACAGCCACACGCAGCGAGTCCACTGTCGTGCCCTGGGCAGCCACAGCGCGCATCTTCGTATCCACCATGCTGGCAAGCATCTGGATGTACTCCGGATCGTGCCCGCGGAGGTGGTAGGTCTGATCGTAGATTTCAACCGTTACGCTGGTTGGCTGCTGCGGATCTTCGTTGGATGGTTTTGTCATTCCGGATGTTCCCCTATCAGAGTGCGAGTTCGTCCAGCTGTCTCAGCAGGCTTTCCACGCGCGAGCGAACGCCGTCGCGCTCTTTTTTCAGATTGGTCAGCTCGGTGTGCAGGCTTCCCAAAATCGCTTCGTTTTCGTTAGCCTTTTCTTCCGCAGCAAGAGCACGCTCTTCAGCTGCGGCACGCAGCTCGCGCTCCGACTTCAGCAGTTCCACAGTGCGTATTACCCGGCGCTCCAGTGCCTCGAAATCGGCAGCGGCCATCGGTAGTTCCGGCTCTCCCAGCGCTAGCGTTGACATCGGTGTATCCTCCACGGTTCTGTCTTCCCCCTTGGCGAAGTATAGCGCCGATACACGTTGCAGGGCCGTGAAACCAGAGGAAAACTCGGCTCGCAGGTACCGACGATTGTTCGGCTAGGCGCGCAACCGCCCGCCAATTCGCTCCATCGCCTTTACAATGCGATCGGAGTAAAGCTGTGTCTCTTCTTCACGAAGCGTTCGCTCCTGCGACTGGAATACCGTTCCCAGCAGCAGTGAGTACTCCGCTCTTCCCTGCTTCTTGTCACGAAAAATTTCTTTCGGCGCAAAACTTGCCAGCTCGGAAATGCCCAGCGCCGTAAGTTCGTCAGCCACCTGCGCCCAGCGCACCGCATTCGGGAACGTCAGAGAAAAATCACGACGCACCGGCTGAAAACGAGATATCTCCCGCACCGCCGGCTGCCGAAGCGCCTGGCGATATAGCCTGTCGAGATAAATTTCGCCAACGAAAACCGTTTGCTTGATCTTGCGGCGCTGAGCTTCTTCAGGATGCAACTGGCCGAAATATCCTATCGTCGTTCCATCCATCGCAATGCGAGCCGAGCGAGCCGGATGCAGCCACGCGGGTATCAGGTGCATGCCCGCGGCAAAGTTGTCGAAGTAAAGCGATCGGCTCGAAAAACGGCTAAGCAATTCCTCCAGCGAGCCTTTTACATCGAAGAAATCGACCGGCTTCGGAGGCTGGTTCGGTCCCTGCACCGCAGTCAGTCCGGTTGCGCCAATCGACAATGTCGGACGCTCATCTACTCGCTCCGTTGTGCCGCTGAAGACCGTACCCATTTCGAACAGGCGGACGTCCTCAACATTACGGTTGAGATTGCCCGCAACCATCGCCAGCATGCCCGGAATCAGCGAAGGCCGAAGCACGCCTGCCTCTTCGTTCAAAGGATTGCCCATCGCCACGGCGGTAGAAGGCTGCGGCGAATAGGTAACTGCATCCGCTTCAGATACAAATGTGCTCGACACCGCTTCGTTCCATCCCAGCGCCAGCAGCGTGGAACGCACGGCCGCCTCTTTTGCCGCCCACGGAAGCTCGACCACTGTGCCTTCAAACGCGGGCAGAGTGTTGGCAAAGCGGTTGTAGCCATAGACACGCGCCACTTCTTCAATCAGGTCGATCTCACGTTCAAGATCCAGCCGCCAGCTTGGCAGCGTCACATCGTAAATTCCGTCGGACCGTAAAACGAGCGAGCATCCCAGCGCAGTCAGTACGGTTTCAACCACCGTTGCTGTAATCCCCATGGCGTCGATCGTTGTGCCCAGGATGCGGCGCACTTCGCTCAACTCCAGCCTGACCGGTGGCCGATGGGCAGTGCGTGCCGCCGCCGCCGGAACCACAACATCCACCAGATCACCGACAACTTCGCCGCCATCCGCGAGCACCATCCTGCTCACCAGCGCAGAAGCAATCGGTGGAGCATTGAAGTCCGCGCCGCGCTCAAAACGATGCGACGCATCGGTGTGCAATCCATGACGCCGCGACATTCCGCGAACGATTGCGGGATCGAACCAGGCCGCTTCCACCAGCACATTCTTCGTCTCGGCGGTGATCATCGTATCCCAGCCGCCCATCACCCCAGCCAGCCCGACCACCTTCTTTTCGTCCGCAACCACCAGGTCGTCCGTGTCCAGCGTGCGCTCGCTGCCGTCCAGCAAGCGCAGCTTTTCTCCCTTGTGCGCGCGGCGGACAACGATACCGCCTTCCAGCTTGTCGAGATCGAACACGTGTGTAGGCTGTCCCATGCCGATCCAGACAAAGTTAGTCGCGTCCACGGCATTGGAAATCATCTTCTGCTCAAGGCTGGTAAACCGCTCAGCCAACAAACCGGAAGATGGCCTGATGGTCACTCCGCGCAGCACGCGGGCAGTAAAGCGCCCACAAAGTTCAGGAGCCTCAATCCGCACACGATAGGGACTCGGACTCCCGACCGAAGAGGGCAAAGAAGTATCGAGCGCAGGCAATGTGAGCCCGTAGATCGCACTCGCTTCCCGCGCAATGCCGTAGTGGTTCATCGCGTCCACGCGGTTCGTGGTGATGTCCATCTCCAGCAGCAGGCCATTGCCCGCACCAAGATCGAAGGCGCCATCCACGGCCATGCCTCGCAGCGTCAGGTCCTCCACCAGCTTGTGGTCATCTACAGGAATGCCAGGCAAATATTCCCGCAGCCATTCAGTAAGAATCTTCATAAAGATCAGCTAAGAAGCGGTTAGCTAAAAGCCGGTCAGCTAAAGGCCGGTCAGCTAAAAAGCGGTTAGCAAAACGGCGGTTAGCGAAATAGCTGTCAGTAAACAGTCCTCGTTTCTTTCTCCTTCAATGTCCAAGAAGCTCAGCTAAGAAGCGGTTAGCTAAAGTCCGGTTAGCTAAAAAGCGGTTAGCAAAACGGCGGTTAGCGAAAAAGCCCTTAGTGAGCCGGCTTCTCCTTCAGTGTGTTCAACAGGCCGTTCAGCATCTTTCCCACTTCTTCGCAATCCGCAATTATCTTTCGCGCGTCGGCCGCTTTGATGTATCCAAGAGTGCTTGCCAACTCGATTTGCGTCTCGACTTCGAAAAGCGACCCACGCGCCTGCCCAAGAAACACAGCGAATCCATTGTCCGTAAGCCTTCCGTGACCTTCGGCGATATTGCTAGGAACGGAAACCGCCGCCCGTCGAATCTGACTCGTCAGCCCAAACATCTCTTCTTGCGGAAAGGCCTTTGTCGCCGCGTACACCACGCCAGCCAACTTCATCGACCTCTGCCAAACAATCAAATCCCGAAAATGCCTGGTCTTCATCTCACCCGCTGCTTTGCTCTTCCGCTAAGCGTGTTCTAGCCGCTTTCGCTAACCGCTTCTTAGCTAACCGGACTTTCGCTAACTGCTTTTTAGCCAACCGCCCTTTAGCTGGTTTCTCAGGCAAATTGCCTAAGAAACCGCATGTCCCCTGAATAGAACTGTCCAATATCGCTCACGCCGTACTTCATCATCGCAATGCGTTCCACGCCCATCCCGAAAGCAAACCCGCTAACCTTTTTGGGATCGTAGCCCGGCTGCTTCTGCTGCACGAATCCAAAGACCGCAGGATCCACCATGCCGCAACCCAGCAGCTCAATCCATCCGGAGTGCTTGCACTTTCGGCAGCCCTTGCCGCCGCAGAAGATGCAGCTGATCTGCACGTCCGCGCTCGGTTCCGTGAACGGAAAAAACGATGGGAAAAAGCGCGTCTTCACCGTCGGCCCGAAGAACGCTTTCATCGCGTGATCGAGCGTGCCCTTCAGATCGCTGAAAGTTACGTTCTCACCCACGCACAGCCCCTCCACCTGGTGAAAGATCGGCGAGTGCGTTGCATCGGACGCGTCGTTGCGGTGTACCTTGCCCGGGATCACGATGCGCACCGGTGGCGGCTGCTGCTCCATGGTCCGGATCTGCACCGGAGATGTATGTGTGCGCATCAGAAGGCGATCCCGCAGCGGCTTGCGCTCCTGGTTCGCGACCACCAGCGTGTCCTGCGTGTCGCGCGCGGGATGGTTCGGCGGAAAATTCAATGACTCGAAGTTGTAGTAGTCCGTCTCCACTTCGGGCCCCACGCCAACCGAGTAGCCCATCCCTTGAAACACCGAGACGATCTCGTTCATCGTGCGCACAATCGGATGCTCCGCGCCCAGCAGCGTCCGCGTTCCCGGCAGCGTGACGTCGATCGCTTCGCGGTCCAGCGCAGCGTCGTCCGGCCCGGCATTGCCCGCGTTCGCCAGCAGCTCTTCCACCTGCTCCTTCAGCTTGTTGAAGCGCTGGCCAATCTGTCTTTTTCGCCTCCGGCGGAGCGGATTTCAGCCACGCCTCGCTCACCAGCTTCAGCCGGCCCTGCTTGCGGCCCAGCCATTCCAGGCGAAACTGCTCAACCGCTTCCGCCGACGCCAGCGACCGCGCCGACTCCGCAGCCTGTCCCGCCAACCCGCTGAAAGCCTGCTCAAGCGCAGCTTCATCAAAGCTGCTCAATAGTGGAATCTGTTCTTGCGACATGATCCTGTTCAGGATAAATCAGAGACCCGCTCCACCGCAGGATGCGGCAGGATTTCCTTGCTTTACAGAAATCTTGCCGCTGAACCAGCCAGGTTCAGGGTTCTGTCGGTCTTTCCAAGCAATGCGAGGGCTTGAAGATCGGAGCGGTCGCGCCATCGCGGTTCCACCACTCCGACCACTTCGTGTATTGGGCGTCTGCGTGAAAATTATCCTGCGACTCCAGCGAGTCACTGCGATGCGTCAACTCGTACAAGCTGTAGTAGGCCCTCCAACTGGTTTCCGGATCAGGATGTTTCAAGAGTTCAATCAGAATTGGTATTGCTTCGCGGGAACCGGTCGAGCCCATCGCCATTACCGCCTGCAATCGGGACCCTGGATCTCTTTCGAGTGAAACAAGAACAGGAAGCATTTTCACGCCCCCGAGTTCAGCTGCATAGTCAGGCTCACTTACGATTTTTCCATTCTTCACGGCAGCGTCGCGCAAAACCGGGTACCACTTCTGATCGCCCGTTTCGGCCAGGTAGCGGGCAGCGTCCGGGATGTATGGCGCAGATGACAGCAGTTCCGCCATCGCCTGAAGGCTTCGCGGGCTGTTCAGGCGATGGAGCGCAAGCGGAGCGTAGAGTTGGAAATCAGGGTTCTTGGCGAATCCGAGTAACGTTTCTTCGAGCGCTGGAGAACCCGCGCTGGCGAGAACCCGCGCCGCCTCCCGGCGCTTTTGCAGATCGTCTGAGCCGAGTTGATCGATCCACGGCTGCAACTCGGCGCCAGAAACGGAACCAGCATCTCCGTCCACCCGGAAGCGCAATTCCGCGCGCGTGGGCAATACGCTGGGGTGCCCTTCCCCATGTTTCGCCTCAACGAGATAGTTGCCGGGAGCTCCTATCTCGAATGCGGAATTCAGGAGATATCGTTCCACAGTCGCTTCACCTGGGCCGAGTAAAACTGAGCCTGCTGGAAGGTGACCCTCTATTGTGCAGGTGGTTTCGAAAAGGGTCAGACATGAAGGCCCAGAGGGCGGAACCCGGCTAAGCTTGATAGAGTTTCCAGAACATAAGGGCAGTTCGGGGTCGAAGCCCGGGCTACGTACCGCGACCGGTCCGAGGTTGGAAAGCTTCAGATAAACAAATACAGGCTCTCCCGGCGCAAAGGTTGGCTTCTCCAGGAAGTAATTTGCTGCGAGTTGCCCTTGAACTGAGATCGAGCTTGCAACAAGCAGGAGTGCGACGAACAATCGTGCTTTCACATGGGGGATTCTACGCCCGACCTCGTGTGACCAGAATTCAGATTTCAGCGGTTAATCCCGACGCACCAATGCAAAAGGCATGACCCGAAGGCCATGCCTTTCTAGAAATACACTCGGTGTCTTAGGCAGCCGCGGTCTTTTCCAACGCAGCCTTCGCCTGCGCAACCAACGCCGCAAAACCCTCGGCATCGTTCACGGCGACATCTGCCAGGACCTTGCGATCCAGTTCCACGCCGGCCTTTTTCAGGCCGTTGATCAGCAGGGAGTAGTTCAACCCGCTGAGCTTGGCAGCCGCATTAATGCGCACAATCCAGAGTGAGCGGAACTGACGCTTCTTCTGTTTGCGGCCAATGTAGCTGAACTTCATGCCACGCTCTACGGCTTCCTGGGCTGCCTGGTAGAGCTTGGATTTGGTGAGGAAATATCCACTTGCCCGCTTGAGAATCTTCTTGCGGCGGTCGCTGCGCTTGGTACTCCGTTTTACACGGGGCATTTTCTGTTTCTCCTTTGCGTGTTTCGTTGTGCGGCTGGAGGCAGGAGGCGAAAACCCGGGAGGGTATCGCTTTAGACCTCTTCACTCGCTTGCTGCTCTTGATCTCTCGTCAGCTCCCATTGGAGGTCTGCCGGGGGCCATTGCGGAACGCTTTACCGCGGCCCTTCGCCCGTCAGGGCGCGATCTAGAGGTAAGGAATCATGCGCGAAACCTTCGCGTGGTCGGCATCGGATACCAGGGCGCTCTTTGCGAGCTTCCGCTTGGTATTCGTCGCCTTCGACGTGAGGATGTGGCGCATCTTGGTCTGGCCGCGCTTGATTTTGCCGGTACCAGTCTTGCTGAAGCGCTTCATCGCGCCCCGGTGACTCTTTAGTTTAGGCATGGTTGTCCTACTTCAATTGACCTACGTGCAACATCAACCAGTGTACAGGGATACGGGCCTTCAGGGCAACCATGGAGAACTGTTCCAGCTTCGCCTATCACCCCGAAACCACCCAAAATTGGGGCAGAATGAGTCGAGAAACCAGCAAATCGCCCTCCGAATCTGACTCGGAACACATTCCGCCCGGCCACCCTGACGCCGCCCTAAAACCGGCAAAAGAAGGCCTATCCAGTAGCAAACAAAAGCAGTAGTATCGGAAGACTTTGAGCGCCCGCCTGCACGATGGCCGTCGTGTCCCGCCCGTCTGGTTGATGGGACTTTCGAATGCCTCGCTGGGGCTCATCGCAGGCGTAATCTATTTCTCGATACCCCAGCTACTCGCGGCCCGCCATGTGCCGGAGTCGAGAATCGCCTTCATGACTGCGGCTGCCCTCGCGCCAAATTTCCTCTGCGTCCCCCTCGGTCCCATTCTTGACGTGCGCTTCAGCCGGCGATGGTATGCCACCGCCTTCGCTGCGCTCGAAGCGACTATGGTGGTCGTGGCCATCCTGAACCTCGATCACCTCGCCGTCCTCACAGCCGCCATTGTGCTGGGCGCGGGGGCGGCAATGCTCTCCTCTACAGCTCTTGGGGGCTGGCTCTCCAATATCACCGCCGAGGATCAGAAGAACCAGCTCAGCGCCTGGATCAACATTCCCCTTATCTGCGGAATCGGCGTCACCTCTGTGCTTGGCGGAGAACTGGTTCGTCATCTGCCGATCGGGCTGGCGGCGGTCCTTCTGGGCCTAATTGTCTTCTCGCCAGCCACCATCTTTCTCATCATGCCGGCCCCTGGGCCGGATAGGCGTCTTGCCGCGGAAAGCTTCATTCAATTCAATCGCGAGGTGCTGGCGCTTTTACGCCGCCGCGAAGTGCTCATCGCGCTCATGCTTTTCGTCTTTCCCTGCGGATCTTTCGCGCTCACCAACCTGCTCGGCGGCATCGGCAACGACTTCCACGCTTCGGCTCGGATCGTCAGCCTTGCTGGCGGGGTGGGGGCTATCATCCCCGGACTCATCGGCTGCTTGTTCTATCCCGTCATCGCCAGGCGCATGCCCTTGCGCCTCCTCTATCTCGTGAACGGCATTACGGGCGGGCTATTTACCTTCGGCCTCATCCTGCTTCCCCACAAATCATGGGTATTCGCGATGGCGCTGTTCGGCATTTTCCTGTTCCAGGCCATGTCCTTCGCCATCCAATGCGGAATTGCTTTTGAGACCATCGGTCAAAACAATCCGCTCGCCGCAACGACCTTCACTTTCCTGGTTGGAGCCACCAACGTTCCCCTGACAGCCATGATGCTTATCGACGGGCATGCCTATTCCTACGGCGGAGCCGCGGGAAGTTTCGCCGCAGATGCCGGAATCAGCATCGCAACCTGCCTGATTATTGGGACCGTGCTTTACCGCCTAAGCGGCAAGGCTTTCGGTGCCGGTCAGCCAGCAGTCAAAGCTCTCCAACCGGTGCCGCAGGAAGATTAGCGCCGAACTCCCTCCCCTTTGAAGGACGAATACCGCAAAAAAAGCCACGCCGACGAATGACGGCGTGGCCTTTCATTTTTGTGCGCCATTCTATTCGTGGCGCAGTGCATCCATCGGCTGCACGCTTGCCGCGCGTCGCGCCGGAATCCAACTGGCCGCAACCGCAACCGTTATCAGCAAAAGCACGCCCGCTGAAAGTGCTACTGGGTCATAGGGTTGAATCCCGTAGAGCATCGATTTCACCAATCGCATCAGTGCCAGCGCAACCGCTACTCCCACCGCTATTCCGAAAGCCGCAAGCCATGTGCTCTCGCGCAGGATCATGCCTCTCACCTGCTTCGGCTGCGCGCCCAGTGCCATGCGGATTCCAATCTCATTCCGCCGATTCGCTACCGAGTGAGCCATGATTCCGTAGATACCCACGCAGGCCAGCGCCAACGCCAGCACGCCAAAACTCGAAGTAAGCGCAGAGAAGGCGCGCTCGATCTGCATGGTCGCGTCAATCTGCTCCTGCTGTGTGCGCACATCAATCATGGGCAGATCGCGATCTACGGATTGAACCACGCGGCGAAGCGCAGGAACCAACGAAGCAGGTTCCAGTTTGGTCCGAATCTGATAAGTCATGCCGTCAATCTGGGGTTGCTGCACATAGGGCGTGAAGAACTGCGCCGGAGGTTCGTCGCGCAAGTTCGTATAGTGGGTGTCCTTGCAAATGCCTACAATCTGGATCCAGTCATTGGTGGTTGCCCGGTCCGCTTTGAATCTCTTTCCAATCGGATTTACGTTGGGGAATCTTTTGCGCGCCAGTGCCTGGTTTACGACCGCGACTTTCTGGGATGTGGCCGTATCTTCGGGACCAAAGCTACGTCCCGCAAGCATTGCAATGCCCATGGTCTGAAAGAAGTCGTTGCCCACAATGTTGAAGTCTTCCGATTGTCCCTTCTTTTCGTCGAAAGTTTCCCCTTCCGGCAGAAAATCGGAATTATCCATGCTCTGAGAAATGTAGGTGAACGTTCCCGGCGCAACTCGCTCCACACCCGGAACCGCGGAGAATGCTTGCTCCAGCCGCGAATGCAATTGCACATCTTTCCCCGCCGGATAGAGCTTGCCCGGCGGATTGATTTGGAACAGCAGAAGATGATTCGCGTTAAATCCAACGTCAACGGAGTGCAGCGCGATCAGCGTTCTCAAGAAGAATCCCGCACCCACCACCAGCAGGGTCGAGAGTGCGATCTGCACCACGATCACCGCCTTGCCGCTAAGCCCTTTGCGTCGTCGCGACGCTGTGTGTGCTTCGCCTTTCAAGCTGCTGCCTACATCGCTGCGAGCAGCCAGCACGGCAGGAGCGAGCCCGAACAGAAAGGCCGTCAAGAGTGTGACCGCTGCGGTGAAGGCGAAAACGCCCCAGTCAAAAGGGACCGTGGTCGCGGCCCGTTCCCACGGATTCGCCAGCAACTTGGGAATGGCGTTGCGCCCGATAAAGCCGAGCAGCAAACCGCCAAAGCCGCCAATGCATGCCAGGAGAAGGCTTTCCGTCAGCAATTGGCGAAGAACGCGGCCCCGCCCCGCTCCAAGGGCCAACCGCACGCTTATTTCACGTTGTCGCTGCGCTCCTCTCGCCAGCAGCAGGCTGGCGATGTTTGCACAGGCGAGCAACAGCACGAAGCCCGTAAGTACCATCAGCACATACAACGGCTTCTTGAACATCCTGTCGGCGGAATGCAATCCCCGCGCCCCATCGGCCAGTACAAGGTACGGAAGGGTGTCGCCCTGTTCCACGGTCATGGTGTGGCGAGTAATCGCCCCCAACTGCACATCCAGTGCGGCCCGCGCTTCGGAATCCTTCACGCCCGGCTTGGTCCGGGCCATGACGTTGACCCACCACATATCCGGATCCGCCAGCGCCGGAACCTTGCCGCGCTTTGGATCGATGACCGGCTGCAAACTGATCGGCACAAAAACATCCGGCGATTGTTGCGCATTCTTCGCCCCGGTAAACTCCGGCGGATTCACCCCGACAATCGTTAGCACAGCCTGGTTCAACTTGATCGTCTGCCCCAGCACCTTCGGATCACGAGCAAACTCGCGCTCCCAAAGGCCATCGCTGATGACGGCCGCAGAACCGGAGCCGGACACGGCATCGTCGGACGGCTGGATCGCACGCCCCAACTGAGGCTTCACACCCAGCGCCGCATAGGCGTTGCCGGATAACATCTCCACCACCACCCGCTGCGCATTCCCGGCGACAGTTGCGTTCATCCCGTCGTCTTTGAACGCAAACATATCTTCCATCAAGCGGTTTTCGGCGCGCAGTTGCTGGTACGCAGGATAGGAGAACGATGAACTCGTGACCCCGTTTTGGTCGGTATCAAACTCGCCCCACATCGAGTGCACTGCGACCTTCTTGTCCCCATCCCAGCGCAACAGCCTCAACGTCTCAGGATGATCCACATGCAGACGGTCGTAGAGCACCTGCTTGGCCACGGAAAAAATCGTCGTGTTCGCGCCAATAGCCAAGGCCAGCGATGTTGCCGCAATCAGAGTGAAGCTGGGATTCTTTTCGAGAATCCGCACACCATATCGCAGATCCGCCCAGAACTCATCCCACCAGCGCAGCCCGACCGACGCGCGAATATCTTCCTTGGTTGACACCGGTGATCCCAATGCAATCCTCGCGCGGCGCGCCGCCTCCGCTGGAGAATAACCAGCCGCTACCAGGTCCGCCACCAGGCTCTCCAAATGATAGGAAAGTTCAGCTTCCATTTCCGCTTCCAGACGGCTGCGCTTCGAAACAGCGCGGAACCATGACTGCGGCTGCTTGGCGACGCGAGTGAAAAAGGATCGCAGGCTCATGCTTCCTCCGGCGTTGTCCGCAGAATCGTGCCAATAATTCCGGCCATGCGGTTCCACTTGTCAGTCTCTTCGTCGAGCCGGTCGCGCCCCGCCGCAGTCAGCTGGTAATACTTGGCGCGGCGATTGTTGTCGCTCTCACCCCACTCGCTGGCGATGGCTCCCTGGTGCTCCAGCCGATAAAGTGCGGGATAGAGCGAACCCTGCTGTATCACCAACTCCTTGCCGGAAATCTGCTGTATCCGCAGCAGCACCCCATACCCATGCAGAGGTCCAAGCGAAACTGCCTTTAGAATCAGCAGATCCAGCGTTCCCTGCAGTACATCTACTTGTTTTTCCGGCTTTTCCAGTGACACGCGGCTCTCTCCTTGACGCTCTAGGAGAGAAATACCAGCGCTCTCCTAGATTGTCAAGGAGAGACCTCGCACTCACCAAAAGCAAAACCGCCCCAATCTCGCGATCAGGGCGGCGCTTTATTCCATAACTCGGCTACTGGACGGGCGTTGTCGTCTCTGGCTCTGACACAGGCGCTGCCGCTGGAGCAGGCTTGGCCTCAGCCGTGCCCTTCGGCGGGGCCGGTGCCTTGGGCGCCTTCTGCACTTCCGCCTTCTTGCCCGGCGCGATAATCGCGTGCAACGTCGTGCCTTCCATGCGCGGCATGAATTCCACGACGCCGTTTTCGCCAATGTCCTGGATCAGGCGATTGATGATTTTGTAGCCAAGATCGCGATGCGCCATCTGCCGCCCCTTGAAGCGCAGCGATGCCTTTACCTTGTCGCCATCTGCCAGAAAGCCAAGAGCCTTGTTCTTCTTCGTCACGTAGTCGTGCTCATCCACGGTGACGGAGAACTTCACTTCTTTGATGGTGATGATCTTCTGCTTCTTGCGCGCGGCACGGTCGCTCTTGTCTTTCTCGTACAGGAACTTGCCATAGTCCTGAATACGGCAGACGGGCGGAACCGCGCTGGGCGACACCTCAACCAGGTCAAGGCCGCGCTCGCGGGCTATCTTCAATGCTTCGAATGGCGGGAGAATGCCGAGCTGATTGCCGGCATCGTCAATGACACGCACTTCCCGTGCGCGAATCTTATCGTTAATGCGAATGAACGACTTTGCTGAACGCTTATCGATGGTTCTCCTCCGGTACGCAAAGGCCTAGCCTTCGCCTGACGAGTATAGCATCGGTCCTGTTCCAGGGATTTGAATCCGCGACCCCGAACCGGCCATTCCCTCGCTACCTCGTTCCAGTGTGGGATTCGCTTCCGCCGCGAAAGGTTCGCCTAAATCCGCATTTCGCCAAAGCGCTTGCATTCAGTCACTTTCGCCGCCCACCGGATAAGGAATGCAGAGAGTGCCGAGCGAATCGCGTCCAACGGCCTTCGCGCAGCGCAGCAGCCGCAGAAATACCAGCGCCGTCAGAAATGCGTCGCCACCTGCCGTGTGGCGATCGTGCGGAGCCACCCCAAACATTTCACATAGTGCATCCAGCGAATATCCCGCGTCCTTTGGACGATTGGGAAACGCGCCATCGTCGTCCAGATACAGCGTCAGATCCATCGTGTCCAAGGACCGATTGCTCAGCGTGAGATCAAAGTGCTTTTCGCAAGCTACATTCAGCACCTCAATGTCATGACCGATGTGATGCCCGACAATCACTCCATCGCGCAAATAATCGAGAAAGAGCAGCAGCGCCTCCGGCTCTTCCATGCCGCCCACCGCTTCGTCGTGCGTAATGCCATGCACCGTCACCGAGGTGTTGTTGTAGGAAACTTTCAGCAGCACTTCGAACGAATCATCCAGACGCATCTGTCCGTTGATCACAGACAGCGCACCAATGCTGATGATTTTGTCCCGCCGCGGATCCAGACCTGTCGTCTCCGTATCCAGCACCACAAAGCGCACCTCGGCTGACGGCGTGTCGTCGCTCCACGTTTTCTTGAATGCTTCCTGGTAGGCTGCGATCGTCATTCGGTCCTTGACTTAAGATCCGTCAATCAATCCTTGGTAAAAATAGCCAATCAATCCCTTGGTAAAAATCCTCAATCAATCTTTGATAAATGTGGAATGGGTAAATTCAAGAAGATTCTGGATCGATGTGAGCGCTGTCTTCAAAAGCAGCTGATCAAATTTCGATAGTTTCGCGGGCGATATCTTGTCCGTGCCGGCCAGCGTCCAGTAGTACATTCCGATGCGGTAGGCCGCCGCTCCTTCCGTCAGAATGGACGCTCCCTGCGGGAAGTCGCGAACCGCCGATCCAAATCGCGCGAGTGTCTTGGCCGGAATAAATCTTCCCTTTGAAATCGCGAAGACGCGCGCCGCATCCGCCGACGGCGTGATGATTGCATCCACAATGTTGAAGCTCTCGTGTTGCACCCCATCCAGCCCCAGCACCATGCCCCGGAAGAAAGTCATCGGCGGCAAATGCATAAAAGTATCGTTCGCCAGAAACGGGATTGCCGTGTCGAACTCGTGATACTCCATCAGCATGTGGGCTTGAATTTTGCCGAGGATCGTTACATCACCTGACAGAGGCGCGAGATCGAAGAATTCTCGACGGCGATAGAGATCGTGTCCCAGCGGATTGCGAACTGTCTCGCGATACAACCGCGCCCACTCCGAAAGTGGCATGCTCGGCTGCACTCCTTCCGGCCAGTTCAGCACAGTTCCTGCGATTCCACACTCGTGCAGCTTTGCCCCAATCTCGCCCGCGAGCGCCACAAAGTACATATGGTCTTGCGAAGTAATTTTTTCCTCCGCGTCATCGTAGACCACGGCGATTGCAGGCACAGTTGGCGCTACCATGTCGGCCCGTGCCACTGCGCCAAACAGTACAAAGCAGCACGGAACACCCGGCGGGGGAATCCCCGCATCCTCGACACTCGAGTTGGCCATTCCAATACAGGCGTCCGCTATTGCCTTGACTACTTCCACGCCGAGAACGCTGCAATCATCCAGATCCGATGGCTGCGCCAGGCCGTCCACAATCATCCGCTGAGCCCTCTGAATCAGCGGCTTTATTTCCGCGATGGAAGTCGACATGCGAATCGCGCGAATCAGTTGTGTAGGATCGTAGTCGCTGAACATCGCTAGTTCCTGCGATGTGAGCACCGCCTCCACTTTGCTCGTAAAAGATCCGTCCTGCGTTATCAGCAGTTCGCTGCAGTGTCCGCGCAACATCTCGCGGATCGCAGATCGCGTGCTGAACAGGGCAGGTATCGACGATGAGCACATGCGCGCTACACCTGCTGCAGAGTCATCTGTGGATGCACAAAGGTCGGTCGCCGTAAGCAGGCCCACCGCAACGCCCGCATCGTTCACCACGCAGGCGATACCGCTCTTTGAAGCGGAGATTTGCTGTATCGCTTCTTCACGCGAAACATCTTCGGGCAATCGCAGCAGCCGCGCTCGTAAAAATCCCGCAGCCGGTGGCTTGGCCTCAAGCCACGACGTTCGGCTGAATCCGCGGATGCCGGACACAGAGTCGTGCGCAGAAATATAGCGCTTCACCGACGGATATTTCTCCATCGACGCCTCGAAGACTTCTGCGGAGATTGCGTAAAGAATTACATCGGTTGCAGTGCGTGCCGAGTGCTGAAAACTTCCGTCTCCGGCGAATCGCTCAATGCCGAGCAAATCCCCTTCGCCCAATATGTCTCGCACCGGTTGGAGAGATGTGGACTCGTCCAGCAGCTCCACTTTGCCCTGTTGAATCATCCAGAGAAAGCGTCCCTTGGCATCGCCCTGGTGGAAAATGAACTCTTCCGATTCGTGAAACAGCACTCGCCCGCTGCCCGCAAGCGTTAACAGGTCCTCTTCTGAAAACACTTCGAACGGAGTGTGTTTCCTCAGGAAGTCCGCAACGCGCTGGCGAATGACAAAGGTCTGCATCGGCGGTCAATCCTTGCAGTGCAAATATACCGTTTGCCTGGTTGAAAACATCATTGCCTTTGGGCGCGGGGAGCAGATTGCCATCGGTCCTCGTCTTTCACGGGCAAGTGGGCTCTGTCTAGTTCGGTTGAGTAGAGGCGATTGTACTGTGACCCAATTTCCATGCTTCCCATGAAAGATATTTATGAGGGACCATACATCGTTGACGTGGCTCAAGATAGAGGGAAGATGGATGGCGCGAGCACTCGATGATCGGGCTCGCGATTTCATCCACGACCGGGGGCGACGGCGTCCCACCTCTTTCCGAATTTCAACCCGGAAACGGAGTTGCAGCTTTTGGGCTACGATCAGTCCTCTACAGAATGGTTCAGGTATTTCACGAAGTAGTCCGATGAGAAAGAATCCGGCTTGATGCCGTGCCGCAGCTTCCCTTTTCGTAGTATTTCCAACGCTGTCGTATATCCTTGAAGCAGCAGAAGCATCAACTTTTGTTCCGGCGACCTGTTATCACAACGTGGTATTCTGCGGCGTTGCTTGATTTGCAGTATCGAAGAAATTCGCACGGCGCACTGACTCGAATGTCGCACCGGCTGATGAGTTCTTCTTCACCGTGGGTGCGCTTTTCAGGCAGCCTTGCCCGCGAAATATTCTTGTATCGGAGATCTTCCCAATGAAACGGCGAATCTTGCTGGTCGATGACGAGCTTGCAATCCTCCTCACTTTGAAAGCTGTCCTGGAAATCCATGGCTTTGAGGTAGAGACAGCCGCCTCCGCGCGCGAAGCGAAATTGAAGATTCGCTCCCATACCTACCAGATGGTCATCACCGACATGAAGATGGAGAGCGACAACTCGGGGATTGAGGTCGTGCACGCAGCAAAGAAAGCGCTGTACGAGCCGGCGGTCGCCATGCTCACGGCGTATCCCATCCGCGGCACCGACTGGCGCGATGAGGGTGCCGATGAGATGTTAGTCAAGCCAATGAACACGCAGGATCTGCTGCTTCAGATCGAGGCTCTGTTGGTGAGTCACGAGGACAAGAAGAGCAAGCGCGCGGCGTCCGCCCCGGAAAAGTCCGTTGCATCAGCCACAGCAGCCGCTCCGGTGGCGCGCAAGTCCGCCTCTCGGCGAAGCTAGGCCCACCGCTTCGCGCCCCACGCAATCACAACGAACTGCCTGAATTTCAGGCAGTTCCCGTCACGATCGCTCCAGGGGACGCTGGCTGCCCAGTAGTCACTGGCGGCCTTGCCTGCTGGAAACACGAGCGGCACAGCACCGGCCTGCCCTGCGTCGGCTTGAAGGGTACCGTCGTCTCGGTGGCGCATTGCGAGCACACCGTACGGGTTTCTGCTCGGACGCCCTGTCCCGGTCCCGCAGCCCTTTTAGCCTTGCACTGCTTGCATCGTTTTGGATCGTTCTTGAACTGCTTGTCGTGAAAGAAAAGCTGTTCCCCGGCCGTGAATATGAAATCACTTCCGCAATCCACGCATTTCAACACTTTGTCGACGAACTCCATCTTCGCGTCCCCCGGGCCGCGCCTCGAACCACAGTTGAGGCTGCAGCGCCACGCCGCGCTCTCGGTTGGGAGAGAACAGCCTGGTGTCGTTTCCTTGCATTGCTGAGTGTTGAAGGGCCCTTGCCGCCTCGAAGGGTTGCGGCGTGAAGCGGTTTGCTAACCGCGAAGAAACTCAGGATGGCACGCGCATTGGGAATTGGCGGTGCCCAGAATGGGGTTAAGAAAAATACAAGAACTTAATATCTCGGCAGTACCCCGGTGGCCCATCGCAGTTAACTTTCGTACTGTTCTGAGTCTGGGCCCCGGTCTGGAGAATTCGCTAGTCTGCTTCTTTGCGAGCCTTTTTACGATTCCGCTTGCGTGCTAACGCCTCTTTCACGCGCTTTTTCTCGCCTGGCTTCAGGTAGAAGGAGTGACGTTTTACTTCCTTGATAATATCCTCCTGCTGCACCTTACGCTTAAAGCGACGCAACGCATTTTCTAGCGGTTCGCCTTCTTGCACTCGAACCTCTGCCAAAGAAACACACCTCCAAACCTGCCTAAAAGGCTCTTATAAGAATACGTGACGTTGGAGGCAAACCGTCAAGCGGATTTGGATAAAAGATTAGTACTTTTGTCTCAATTTTTGAAAAGTTTGCTTTTCAAGCCTGCCTCTGGAACCGCCTTCAGCATGTCAAAGTGGTGCATTTCGACGCTCTTTCGTTACACTTGTTGAGACGTTTTTGAGGGTATTTCAAGCATGATTCGCACCTACCAGGGGCACACCCCCATCATTCCCGAAAACTGCTATGTCGATGTATCCGCACAGGTTCTGGGCGACGTGGCGCTCGGAGAACACTCCAGTATCTGGATGAATGCCGTGGTGCGAGGCGACGTAAATTACATCCGAATTGGCAAAAATTCAAACATCCAGGACTGCGCCGTCCTCCACGGAATGCGCTATGTTTACCCGGTAATTGTTGGCGACTGGGTAACTATTGGACACAACGCGACGGTGCATGGCTGCGTGGTCGAGGATGCATGCTTGATCGGAATGAACGCCACCATCCTCAACAATGCGCGGATCGGCGAAGGTTCCATCATTGCAGCGGGCGCGGTTATTCCGGAAAACACTGTCATTCCGCCGCGTTCGCTGGTGGCGGGCATACCGGGCAAAGTGCGCCGCGAACTCGACGACAAGGATCGCGAGCTGATTCTTCAATACGCAAAAAATTATTTGGATTACGTTCAGATTTATCTCGAGGAGCGAAAAAGTTGGTAACAACTTGTTGCTGCGTCGATGAAGCAACGTGCCCGTGTCCAATCCTCCGCACCTCTCCTCCGGTAAACTAGCTAGAGACGGAACCTCGCATCCATGAGCATCTTGAAAGCTGTCCGCGGCACCCGCGACCTGCTGCCGCCGGAAACTGAATTGTGGAACTACATTGAGTCCACGGCCCGCAGCGTTTTTGCCCGCTATAACTTTGGCGAGATTCGCACGCCGATATTCGAGGACACGCAACTGTTCGCCCGCGGCGTTGGCGAAGAGACGGACATCGTCTCGAAGGAAATGTACACGTGGGAAGATCGCGCCCGCGCTCAATCAGAAAAAGCGCAGTCGCTGACTTTGCGGCCGGAGAACACTGCGGGTGTAGTTCGTGCCTACATCGAGCACAAATTAGGCGAGAGCGGTCAGTTGCAGAAGCTGTATTACATTGGACCGCAGTTCCGCCGAGAGCGACCGCAGAAGGGGCGCTATCGCCAGTTCTATCAAATCGGCGCTGAAGTCATCGGCCCGCAGAGCGCGGGCTCTGAATCTCCATTGCGCGACGCGGAAGTGCTGGAGATGCTGGCCAGTTTGCTGGATGCACTCGGCATTAGCGGATGGACGCTCAGTATCAACTCCGTTGGATCTTCGTCGGACCGGCCTCTCTATGTTGAGAAGCTGCGTGAAGCTTTGAAGCCCGTTGTCGGACAAATGTGTGTTGACTGCCAACGACGCGCGGAGACGAATCCGTTGCGCGTGCTCGATTGCAAGGTGCCGGAGGATCAGGCGATCATCGACACTCTCCCGCGCATCGCAGATTCGCTCGACGAAGCATCGACGGCGCACTTTTCTGCAGTATGCGCGGCGCTTGATGCATGCGGTGTTCCTTATCATCGGAATCATCGCCTGGTTCGCGGCCTCGATTACTACACGCGCACGACCTTTGAATTCACGCATGGCGGTCTGGGTGCGCAGAACGCGCTGCTGGGCGGTGGCCGTTACGACGGCTTGTCTGAGATGCTGGGCGGACCCAAGGCCCCGGGGATTGGATTTGCCATCGGCGCGGACCGCCTGGTGCTCACGCTCGAGGCACAGCGTGCGGGCGCGCAGGCAGTGGTGCTCGCCGATGCGTATCTAGCCCCAATGGGAACGACGCTCGATGCACCTGCGTTGGCGCTCGCGCGGGAATTGCGCCGCGAGGGTTTGCGCATCGATCTGGGTGACGGATCGTTCCGCCTGAAGAAATCGTTTGAGAGCGGGAACAAGGTGGCGCGCAAGATCATCCTCTTTGGCGAGGACGAGCTTCAATCCGGTATCCTGACAGTGAAGAATTTTTCAACCGGCGAGCAGACGAAAGTTCCACGAGCGCAACTCGTTGCCGCTTTGAAATCGACGTAAAAGACCTCAGAAGAAAAGTAGGAATATCCTTGCTCGATTTTCTAGGAACACTACAACGCACACACACCTGCGGCGTCTTGCGCGCGCAGGACGCAGGCAGTTCGGTCGTCCTGATGGGATGGGTAAACCGCCGCCGCGATCACGGCAACCTCATCTTTCTCGACCTTCGCGACCGCAGCGGCATTACGCAGATTGTGCTCGACAAAGACCTGAGCCCCGAAGGCCACGCCAAGGCTGAACAGATCCGGCCCGAGTACGTCGTCGCCATCGTTGGCAAGGTCCGCCTGCGTGGCGCCGACGTCGTGAATCCGAAGATGGAGACGGGTGAGATCGAGATTGTTGTCGATCAGCTTCTGGTGTTGAACGACTCTAAGCTGCCGCCGTTTTCTCCCGCCGAGGACGCCATCGGCAACGAGGAACTGCGCCTGAAGTATCGCTATCTCGATCTTGCGCCGTCCTGCGATGCTTGAAGAATTTTGAGTTGCGGCACAAGGTTGCCTTGGCTATCCGACAGTATCTGTCGAGCCAGGGATTTCTCGAGGTCGAGACGCCGATCCTTATGGGCTCAACGCCCGAAGGTGCGCGCGATTATCTCGTGCCCAGCCGCGTGCATCCCGGCAGCTTTTACGCGCTGCCGCAGTCGCCACAGCTTTTCAAGCAGATCCTGATGATCGCTGGATTCGATCGGTATTTCCAGGTGGCTCGCTGCTTCCGCGACGAAGATCTCCGCGCGGACCGCCAGCCGGAATTCACGCAGATCGATCTGGAGATGTCGTTTCCGCAGCAGGAAACGGTCTTCGCTGTAGTCGAAGGATTTTTGAAAGCTGCATTCGATGTTGCGGGCGAGCCGTTGAATCCGCCCTTTCCGCGCATGACCTTCGACGAAGCGTTGCGGCAGTATGGCATCGATAAACCGGATATGCGCCTGCCAGCGCTGACGGAGGTAAGCGCGACCTTTACTCCTGAGCAGTTGGAGACGCTGGCGATTGTCGGCGGTCTGCCAATCGTCGCTGTGCGAATTCCAGCGGTCGGCGATCTTTCCCGCAAGGAACGCGACGACCTCCGTCTCGTGTACCCGCCAAAACTGGCGGCCAATGGCGTCAAGGTCATGGATGACTTCAAGCGTCTGGAGAAGTCTTTCCCGGAGACGATCAAGGTCATTCGCGAGAAGATCGGCGCAGGCGAACAGGATCTGATCGTCCTTGTCGTTGCAGACGGCAAGGTCCGATTCGCCGAAGGTGAAGAGGGAAATCGGCCTCCAACCGGCGAAGAAGGATCGGGCTATCGGCACGGTGGCGGAGAGCAAGGCAACGTTCCCGACCGCGCAAGTGTTGTCACTGGCCGCGAGCGCACTCTCTACGAGATGGCGGGACAGGTTCGGCTGGCGTTGGCGCAGAAATTTGCCGATCGGCATAAAGCTTTCGAGAAGAAGGGAACGGCCGAAGATTACAAATTTCTCTGGGTCACGGATTTCCCATTCTTCGAGTGGGATGAAGAGACGAAGACGTGGGGCGCAGCACATCATCCCTTCACCTCTCCGCACGAAGATGATTTGAAGGCTGGACGTTTGAGCGCCGATCCGGGAGCGGTGCGGGCGTTGGCCTACGACATCGTGCTGAACGGGACGGAACTCGGGTCCGGTTCGATCCGCATACACCGCCAGGACGTGCAGTCGCAGATATTTTCCGCCCTTGGCATGACGGACGAGGAAGCGCGCAAACGCTTCGGGTACTTCCTGGAAGCCATGGAATACGGTGCGCCGCCGCACGGAGGCATTGCGCTAGGTCTGGACCGCATTGTGATGATCCTCGCTGGAGAGCAGAGCCTGCGCGAGGTGATCGCCTTCCCCAAGACGGCCAAGGCCATAGACCTGATGGTGAATGCGCCGGCGCCTGTCCGCGACATGCAGTTGAAAGAACTGCATATCCGGCCCGTGTTGAAGAGCTAACTCGGCCGGCGGCTTGAAAAACAAAAGCCCGGCAGCGATGCCGGGCTTTTTGCGTCGTGGCGACTACGCCTTACTTCTTAATCGATCCGAATTTGTAGGCGACTCCAAACTGGCCGGCAAAATCTTTCTGAACGCTATGTCCATAAAACGTGGGCTGGAAATCAGGAATCAGGCGGATGGACAGCTTTGGTGTGATGGCGTAGTCAAACGTTCCGCCGGTTGCCACGGCAAAGGCCAGCTGATCGTTGTAGAGGCCAACCTGGTTCGGAGGCACGCCCTTTAGATCGTGGCTGAAAATGCCATAGGTCCCGCCGATGAGCACATGGCCGCCGATCGCCCATTTGTTCTCGCGGAAAGGACGAATCTCGGGTCCAAAGAGAAATAGCGTCTGCGAGATACGAGGGTTGGTGATTTCAAAGGGGTTGGGATCGATGCCGATGTTTCCCGAATCCCACCGCAGGGCCGCCGTGCCGCCAATGAGTGGAGACAGCCAGGCAGTTCCTTCGACACTGGCACCATAGAGACTCGTCTTGAAGCCGTGCCCGTATGTCGTTGTGAAGTAGGAATAGGAAAAACCACCGAAGATGTCCCACCGATTTCCATAATCGGCAGCATTGGTCACAGGGGCCGGCGGGGCAGCGGCAGGTGGCGGCGCGTCCTGGGCACGTAACTGGCTGGTGGGGCAAAGAAGAGCGGCGCAAAGAACGGCGCATGAAAAAACGGCTGCTTCCAGAAACTTGGGCTTTTGCGAGGAACGATAGAAAGAAAACACGCTGGCTTTGATTACCTCATCCCAGGCGGGGGGCGCTTTGTCCGCCGGCCTGGCTTCAAAAAGAAAAGAGCTTCGCTCCTTTGAAGATACATGGTTTGGAGACAGGTTGTCAGGCGCGGGACCGGCCGGGGACGGGATAAGATTCTGGATCGATAGTAATCTGTCAAGGCATAAAGGATGGTGGAGATGGACGAAGAGGTTTGGACCAGGGCGCAGCGGTACATCGAGGAGCAATTGCTGGGGAAGGACGAGTCGCTCGATACGGTTCTGGCGGCCACTGAAGCGGCTGGAATGCCTCCCATCCAGGTATCGCCGACGCACGGCAAACTCCTGAAGCTTCTGGCGCAAATGCACGGGGCGAAAAGGATCCTCGAGATCGGCACTCTGGCAGGCTACAGCACGATCTGGCTGGCTCGTGCGCTGCCTGCGGATGGCAAATTGATCACCCTGGAATTCGAGCCTAAGCATGTGGCTGTTGCCCGCGACAATATCGCAAAAGCTGGATTGGCGGACAAAGTCGAGGTTCGCGAAGGCTCAGCGCTGGATACCCTGCCGCTGCTGGCATCCGAGGGCGCAGCGCCGTTTGACCTCGTCTTCATCGACGCCAATAAGAGCGGCTATGCCGATTATCTGGGCTGGGCCTTGAAGCTCACATGTCGTGGCAGCGTAATCATTGCTGACAATGCCGTGCAGCAGGGCCGCATTGCAGACGCTACCTGCGACGACACAAATGTGCAGGGTATACAGCGCTTCATCGAGATGCTCGGCTCGGAGCCTCGCGTGAGCGCGACGATCGTTCAAACCGTTGGCAGCCAGGGATACGACGGGCTCGCCATCGGCGTTGTCGTCAGCGATTGAATCGCGGCTAGGGTGGAACTACGGCTACTGCGCTTTCCTGGGAATCCAGAAAGGCTGTTGCGCAGGCACAAACGCGATTGGGACACCGTGGACGAAAGTCTTCAGCCATGTGGCGCATTCGTCCATCCCGGCCTGTTCTGAAGGGATGTGGCCGATGACAATGAGCGCCTTCTTACGGCCCTCGGTTACAGCGTCGGCGGCATACTCGACCGTCTCCCATTCGCGAGTCTCTCCCACCAACAGCACCTGCACATTTTCCATTTCGAGAGCATGAGTCTCGCGCACAAATCCTGCGGCTCCGGGACTGAGTGCGATGTGAGTGACGACCATCTCCGGCTTACCCACCACGCGCAGAACTGGGGAATTCAGCTTCTGCGCAACATCCGCGGCGAGCTTCTCCAATGTCGTTTCCGGCAGAGTGAATAGATAAGGATTTTCTGTGCTCTGAAATTTCTCCCAACCCAGTGCATGAATCATTCCAGTTTCAATGCCGTCGGGCTTACGCCGGTGCCAATGGTCGTGGAAGCGAAAGACGACCATGTGGTGCTTTTCGATAAAGGCGCGTTTTTCCGCCCAGACGGGATCGCTCTCGTCCATACCTTCCGGCTTGTCCAGGTGGTTGTAAAACGTGGGTTCGTGCGTAATCACAAGGTTGAGTCCCTTAGCCGCGGCGTGCTGCAGGACGTCCATCGTCGCCATCATGGTGACGGCAATTCCAGTAACCGGAGTGTCGGGATTTCCAGCCTTGATCGTATCCACGGTGTCAGCGTTCCACGGCACGCCGACATGCTCCTGGATTGCGGCGATCACTTCGCGGGCAGTGGGAAGTTTTTCCTGCGCGCGGCATGCGGGCACGCTGAGATTCTGCACATAAAATCACAGCAAACGCGGATAGAGCGACATTTCTTAGCCTGTTCAAGCAGGGTCCTCCCAACTGACGCCTGATCATATCGGCTGGCGTTCTCGGCCGGAAGAGCGAGGATGCTCGTCAGGTACGTAGCCGGAATTTCTAATTCATCCAGCGCTTGTCGTTCGGATTTTTATCTTTGTCGGGATCGATGTACCGGCCTTCGCGATCAAAGTGCACCTCGCGGTTCTGCTTGCGCATATAGACCTCAAACTTGCGAGCGGCGCGGCGGCGTTTCCACTTGTAGTAGCTGTTCCGAACGCCGAAATACTGTTCGCTCGCGCCGGAGAAGAAACCTTTGCGCGGAGCGGCCTTGATGTAGATGAATCCACAGAGCGCTCCGCCAAGTTGAGCCAGCGCATAGATCTTGTCGCTCAGAAAAAAGCTGGCGAACGCGATAAGCAAATACACGGTAACGAGGTATTTGGCGCGGATCTGGATAGGCAGGGGGAAGAGCATGAACTGCATGTCCCCATGCAGGACGCCGAAGGCAATCAGCAGCCCGAAGATGCCGCCAAAGCATCCGGTAAGCCCAATTCCGACCATTCCAATGCTGGGCGCCAGTGCGAAGGAAAGAGCCACGGCGGCTACGCCTGCTCCAATCACCGACACAAAGTACAGCTCGGCCATCCAGCGGGCACCATGAATATCTTCAAGAAAGCTGCCAAGGAACCACAGCGAGAGTAGTTCGAGGGCGGTATTTAAAACCCCGGTATGGAGAAAGCTGTAGGTGACCAGCTGCCAGATGTATCCGTGGGCTACCAGGGCCGGAACGAGGGCGGTATAGCTGACAATCGCCGCAACTGCGCCTCGGGCGAATAAGCCGAGCACCAGCAGGGAAAAGAAGATGCCGAGATTCCAAAGAATCAGCTTACGGGTGAAGCCGCGAAACTCGGGAAAAGCCATGATACCGGCGCTGCGTGGCATAGAAGACGCTCTCTCCCTTGCAGTTTAGAACATTTCCAGAAACCCGCAGATTCTGGAGGATACGTTGTTCATGAAATAGAGTTTTAGGACCGCCACACTTCGAGAGACAGTGCGTTGCGCTATCGTTCCGGTGTCGGCGTGACTACCAGGCTGCGGTGGCCGGCGTCGTCCACTGCGCGAACGCCGAAGATGACGTTGTCCTTTGACACCGGCAGCGTCGCCTTGCGTTCTCCGTGCGTATCGACAGACCGCTGCCAATTTGGCGCGGAGGTCTCTCTCCAAACGATCTGGTAAGTCTTTGCAGCCGCTCCCGGGCCATCCTTCCACGTCAGCGTGGTGTTGTTGTCGAGTTTCTTCGTTTCGATCTTTACGTCCTCAGGCGGAGCAGGCGCACTGGCCAAAGTCGCCATCGTCGCAGCGTTCAGCTTCACCACATTGGCGACGTAGTCGAAGTCGATAAACTTGGTGAGATCGCCGTATTCCACGCCATTTTCGGTTCGGACATCCTGGTGCTGGTGGTTATAGTTTTCCATCCACTCCGTAATTCGCACGGCGGCAAAGCCCTCCTGATTAAACGGCACTTGATCACCACCACGGAGAAATCGGTCTCGGCGATATTGCATAACTGGAGTAAACGACGCTGCCTGACCCTGACCAGTCCCGCTGTGGCCGGGCGCTCGGAAGTAAATTTTGCCGGCGTCCACGGTAGCTCTCGCAAGTTCACGGGAAGGCGAATCATTTTCAGCACCCAGCGACTGAATTGCCTGCAATTGTTCGGGCGTGGTCGTTGCCGGAATGCCCTCGGAGAAAACGCGGACCATCGACTTCTGCTGCTTCGCGTTCCCAGGAGTGGTGTCACCGCCGACAATGTCGTTGTTGAAGACGCCGAGAATCTGCCAGCCTTCCGACTTCGCGAGTTTCGCTAAATGGCGGCTGCCATTCAGGCCCTGTTCTTCTCCCGCGACCATTGCAAATACCAGCGTTGAGCGAAACTTGCTTCGGCTCAACACTCGCGCGCATTCCAGGCTCACCGCCGTGCCGCTCGCGTCATCGTTCGCACCCGGTGCAGGGGATTTGGTGTTGAGTACATCCACGACCCGCGAATCGTAGTGACCCGTCACCAGATAAATCTGCTTCGCCTGCTTGGGATCTGTTCCGCGCAAGACTGCGTAGACGTTGGTGATCGTGGTGGGTTTCGGAATCCGCGATTGAGGAGTTTCCGTGAAGGTGTCGAGTTTTACCTCCAGGCACCCACCGCAATCTGCCGAGTACTGCTGCAGTTCTTTCTGCAGCCAGTCAGCCGCGGCAGAGACGCCTGTACCCTGCGGTAGTGAGGTTTCCATGCTGGAGAGAGTGTTGCGATTCCCGAAGCTCACCAGCGTCTCGATTGTGCGTCGAATCTGCCTGGGGGATACCTGGCCGAGGGCCTGGCGAATTGCAGGATCGGCGGGAGCGGCGCTGATTGGCTGGCCTGTCGCCGCAAAGTCCGGCGCAGCTTGTGCGTTTGCCGGGCAAACGTTGAGCAGGAGGAGAGCGGCGGCGATTGCCGAAACATATCGTGCAGGATGGTTTTTAACGAGGGTGTACTCTGAATTCCTGAATCCGGCATCAGATTGCATCATCAACAGGTCTCCCGGGGAAATTTTTCGAACAATTTGAAAATTGGTAGCTTGACGGACAACGAACTTCACTCTACAACTAGCGAAGTTGTACCTGAGCATTACGCAATTAACATCCTAATACTCCAACGAATTGGAGGGGTCCATGGCAATCTGTTCCGAATGCGATACCGTGCTGGATTTCGACGAAGAAGAAGCCGAAGAAGGCGACGTGGTCGTTTGCGATGAGTGTGGCACCGAGTATGAGATCGTGGCCACGGAGCCGCTGGAATTGGCGAAAGTCGATGACGATGGCATTGAGGACGAGGACGAAGAGTTCTCAGACGAGGAAGAGGAGTAAGAGTGTTGAAGTTTTCGGGCTCCCGGACAGGGAGAAGAAGTATCGGGTATTTCATCCTGATGGGCTTGCTGGTTGGGCTCGCACTGGCACCACAGATAGCTCACGGGCAACAGCAAAGATCGGTTCAGGGGAAGGTGTTGGGACAGTCGGACGAAGGGAAGGCCGGGGCAGTGGTCTACCTCAAGGACGTCAAAACACTCACTATCCGGAGCGCCATCAGCACTCAGGATGGAACCTATCGCTTCGGCCAGCTCTCTGACGGTACGGATTATGAATTATGGGCGGAGTTGGAAGGGAAGAAGAGTCCCACGCGTTCGGTGAGCTCGTTCGACCAGAAAAAGCAGAACATCATCAATCTAAAATTGAAATAGCCTCGACGTCTCGACTGCGGGAATAGGCAGGCGGAGAAATCCGTTTGCCTGCCGGGCGCTGAAGTATTCCGCACAAATGAGAAACGGCAGACCCTTGGGCCTGCCGTTTCTGTTTATAGAACAATTTAGTTCTCGTGCTCGCTGCGCTTCCAGTTCATCAGGTCGCCCAGTGTGGTGGTCGAACTTGATGAGGACGAAGACGAGGAGGAAGAGGTCGGCTGTTTGTAAGCCTCCACATCCGCACGGCTGGCTTCTTCGCCCACTGCACGCAGGCTGAGTCCAACCTTCTTTTCTTCGGCATTCATCTTGATGATCTTGAAGTCGAATTCCTGGCCGGCTTCCAGTTTGACGGGAGCGCCATGAGAATCAGCCGCTTCCGAAACGTGGCACAGACCTTCGATGCCTTCCGCGATCTCAATGAAAGCTCCGAACTGCGCGGTGCGTAGAACCTTGCCCTTCACAACATCGCCAACGCGATGCTGCTCGAAGAAGGTCTCCCACACGTCGGGCTGCAACTGCTTGACGCCCAGCGATAGACGACGGTTTTCCGGCTCGACGCCAAGAACCACGGCGCGAACTTTCTCACCCTTCTTGAGAACTTCCGAGGGATGCTTGACGCGCTTGGTCCAGCTCAGATTGCTGACGTGAACCAGTCCGTCAATGCCGTCTTCAATTTCAATGAAGGCGCCGAAGTCGGTCAGGTTGCGAACCCGGCCTTCCACGATCTGGCCAGTGGGATAGCGCTGTGCCAGGTGCTCCCAGGGATTCTCGATCAGCTGCTTCATGCCCAGCGAAATGCGGCGGTCGTTCGGGTTGACGCTAAGGACAACCGTCTCTACTTCGTCGCCCGGTTTGACCAGCTTCGAGGGGTGCTTCATCCGCTTCGACCAGGTCATTTCGGAGACGTGGACTAGGCCTTCGATGCCCTGCTCCAATTCCACGAACGAACCGTAGTCGGTAACGCTGAGGATGCGGCCACGCACGTGAGCACCGATGGGATAGCGCTCAACGGCATCCAGCCACGGATCCGGCGTCAACTGCTTGAAGCCGAGGGATACGCGCTGCTTATCTTTATCGAACTTAAGGACTTTGACCTGGATCTCATCGCCCACGTTGACCAAATCGCGCGGGTGCGTGAGGCGTCCCCAGGACATATCCGTGATGTGCAACAAGCCGTCAATTCCGCCGAGGTCAACAAACGCACCGTAATCGGTGAGGTTCTTGACGGTTCCGGTCAGGATTGTGCCCTCTTCCAGGTGCTCCAGGGTGGTCGAACGGCGGGCCGTCTGCTCTTCTTCAAGAATCTCCTTGCGGGAGACGACGACGTTGCCGCGCTTTTTGTTCAGCTTGATGACGCGAACTTCGAGTTGCTGGCCGATGTAGCCGTCGAGATTGCGGACGGGACGGATTTCCAGCTGAGACCCCGGCAAGAATGCCTTGATGCCGATGTCAACGGTGAGACCACCCTTGACGCGGCCGAGGACAGTTCCCATGACGGGAGTCTTCTCGTTGGCAGCTTTCTCGATCGTGTCCCAAACCCGCAGGCGCTGCGCCTTGTCATAGCTGACCAGGTAGCCGCCTTCGGCCTCTTCGCGCTCGATCACAACATCCACCGTGTCGCCAGCTTTTAGCTTCGGCTGACCGGTGTGGTCCAGTACCTGCTCGATCGGGATCAAGCCTTCGGACTTGAGTCCCACGTCGATAACGACATGCTTATCCGTAAGCTTGATTACCGTACCCGTGACAATGTTGTCGTCAAAATTCTGGGTCGCAGCTTCGGCGGCCTGCTCGCGGTCGAACGATTCCAGGGCGGCGGCAAAGTCTTCCATGCCAGTCATTTCCAGGTCATCGTGCGTCGATTGAGCTTGCGGGGCCGAGGGTGCCGTGTCGGTGACGGGCTCGTTTGCAGGGGTAACGTGGACGTCGTGCGCTTCGGGGTTGTGGGTTGATTCGATGGACGGCTCAGACTGCTCCGTCGCTGCTTCGAGGGTTGGGGTTTCCAGTTCGGTGTTCAGGGGTTTGCTCTCGGTTTGTTCAGGATTAAGGACGTCTGCCATAACTGCCAGCTCCGGGATTCTTGGTCGACGGATCCCGCTTCCGCCCCTACAAGTTCAAACGAACAACCAGCCGATGGTGCGACCGGTAATTGATCCTGCAGATTGCTTCGCGTATGGGCCTGAGGTACTTGCTGATCCGCGAAGTGCCGGGGACCGCGCATGAACCGCTTCCGTGTGACTATCGCGGAGATCTCAGGGAGACGGAGAGTGTGGCCAGAGTGAGTGGCCCGGCACTACGTCGGTCTCCGATCGGGAGCATCCGGCAGGCAGGGATGAGCAAATGCGGCGGTCGTAGCCCGACGCATGAATCCCGGCGCGGGGCTACACTTGAAATATAGCAACGCACCCCGGTCAAGTCAACGAAGGATTCGCCTTATACCCCGATTTGAACGAGTTATTAACACAATTGGGGCGTTCAAAAAACCGCACTTTCAATTCGTCATGCCGGCCCTGTATACGTGGCATCGAATAGGCGGAAGGACCCAGGAACGACTATGTCGATGCAATCACGTGAAATCCGGCTCGCAGCCAGGCCAAAAGGTGAACCTCGGCACGAGGATTTTGCCTTCGCGAATGTCGAATTAAAGAATCCCGGCGTTGGCGAAGTTCTCGTCGAAAATCTCTACTTCTCAGTCGATCCTTATATGCGCGGCCGCATGAATGACTCCAAATCCTATGTTCCTCCTTTTGTAGTTGGAAAAGCGATGGAGGGCTCTGCTGTCGGCGTTGTTGCCGCATCGAGGGACGCATCGCTTCCTGTTGGCTCGCTGGTACTGAGCATGTTTGGTTGGCGGGAGGCCTTTGTAGCGCAAGCCAGAATGCTGCAGAAGCTGGATGCGTCGCTCGCACCGCCGAGTACCTTTCTCGGATTGCTCGGTATCACGGGTCTTACGGCATGGGTTGGATTATGGAAGATTGCTCGCCTGCAACCGGGCGAGACGGTGTTTGTTTCTGGCGGAGCCGGGGCTGTAGGTTCGGCGGTCTGCCAACTCGCAAAACTCCGCGATTGCAGGGTCATTGCCAGCGCCGGCTCTGATGCCAAAGTAAACATGCTGCGCGACGATCTTGGAGCGGACTTTGCATTCAACTACAAAGATGGCGAGCCTCTCGATCACCTGAAGACAGCAGCGCCGGATGGCATTCACGTCTACTTCGACAACACCGGCGGACCGCAGCTCGAGGCTGCGATTACGGTATTGAAAGAGCGCGGCCGGGTTGCCCTGTGCGGCGCAATTGCCGGATACAACACGCCGGTTCCGGGACCGCGCAATATGCACCTCGTTATCGGCAAGCGAATCAGATTGGAAGGCTTCATCGTCTCCGATTTTCTCGGCAATATGCACGAGTTTCTGGCCGACATTGGTCCAGCATTGAAGAGCGGCAAGATCAAGAGCCACGAGACGGTTGTAGAGGGCATCGATCAGGCTCCTTCAGCATTCATGGACCTGTTGCGCTCCGGAGACAGCCATACCGGCAAGATGGTTATTCACGTGGCCGACTAGGCTCAAGCAGCGACTCTGAACCAGTGCTGACGCCGCATTGAACTGCTTTGGTGCGTCTGTGTCTATACTGGTCAGGAAATGGATCATCTCTGGACACCCTGGCGCTATTCCTACGTCACTCAAGTGGACGAGAAGGATCATCGGCAGGGAGTTCCTGAGAAATTGGCGCGTTGGCCGGGAGACGAACACTGTGTCTTCTGCAACCTGATTGCTTCCGCCGACTATGCGATTGCCGAAGGCATGCCGCCGTACGAAGCGGATCGCGCAGCCTACTTGGTCTATCGCGGCAAGAGTTCTTACGTATGCCTGAACGCCTATCCCTACACCAGCGGACACGTGATGGTGATCCCATACGTGCACGAGGCCTCGCTAGGCGCGTTGGCCGCGGACACGGCGGCAGAGATGATGGAATTGGCGCAGCGCGTTACTCGCGTGTTTGAGTCGCTCTATTCACCCCACGGCATGAATCTCGGCATGAACCTGGGAAAGGCTGCAGGCGCGGGCGTTGCGGGACATCTGCATCTGCATGCACTGCCGCGGTGGCACGGCGACACCAACTTCATGACAGTTGTTGCGGAAGCCAGAGTTCTCCCTGAAGACCTCAGCGTCACCTGGGAAAAGATGCACGCGGCCTTTGCAAGCTCGCATTAATCGCGTAGCAACATTCTTCACATATTCCCGCGTCGCCCGCATCTAATCCAGATGACACAGATGCATTCCGAATCGGGATATTCAACTACGCGCATCCTGC
Source organism: uncultured Acidobacteriaceae bacterium (assembly GCA_963797255.1). GTDB lineage: Bacteria > Acidobacteriota > Terriglobia > Terriglobales > Acidobacteriaceae > JANXZS01. The sequence goes on along the minus strand of CAWCOV010000019.1, from coordinate 127,809 downwards.
CGGAAATCTTGAAATGTCGAGTACCCACTAGGAGGAGACATGGCGGAAGACAAGTCGGACAAACTCAAGCCGAGCCACGGATCAAAAACGAACGAGAGCCACGGCGGTAATTCCGCTATCAGGAACGAGGCGTCCACGCAGGAAGCGCCTGCAGGAGTGCAGCCCGTAGAGACAGAAGATCCATTTTTGAAAGATGCCAGTCGTCCGCAGCAGCATGAACTACTGAAGCAGAACGTGCAGCCAGACGATGGCCGTGAGCCGCAGGCCGAGCCCGCCGAAACGGATACTCCCGCTGGCCTGCACGCCACCGGAACCCAAGTCGAGAAAAAGACACCCTAGGCTGCACCGCAACTCTATTCGCGGTACGGGAGCTCTTCGACCGCAGCCAGTGACAATTGAGCATTCTCGTCCGCCGGTGGCAGCTTTTCTTCGAGATCCGGAAGAACGAGCGCAGTTGGGAGTCGTCTCGCGGGCCGTACTCCAAGGTCTCTCAAATTCTCCGCTTGACGCACCAGATTGCCCCTTCCGGTGCTGAGCTTCCCGAAAGCCTTGTCGTAGCTGTCTTTCGTTTGGGCGAGGCGCTGTCCGACCGACTGCAGATCTTCAACGAATCCGACAAATTTGTCATACAGGGCCCCGCCGCGCTCGGCGATTTCTTGTACATTGCGGTTCTGGTGCTCCTGCCGCCAGAGGTGGTTGACTGTGCGCACGACAAACAAGAAGGTGCTGGGGCAAACTAGCAAAACATTCTTGCGCCAGGCCTCTTCCCACAGCCTTATATCGCTGGAGGTGGCGAGAATGAAAGCTGATTCAATGGGCACAAAAAGGACGACGTGGTCAAGAGAGTTGAGGCCGTAAAGTGACTCGTATTTTTTCTCGGAGAGGCCTTTGATGTGGTTGCGCAGGGAATCGATATGGCGGCCCAGGAAGCCTTCGCGCGCTGCATCCGACTCGGCGCTCATATACTCGGAATAAGCCGTCAGCGAGACCTTCGAGTCGACGATCAAGTGTTTGTCTTCGGGCAGGTTGATGACGACATCGGGCTGGCCTCGGGATCCGTCTTCCCGTGAGTAGCTCTCCTGAACTCGTGTATTCCACGCCTTTGCGCAGGCCGGAAGCTTCGAGGATGCGTTCCAGGATCAGCTCGCCCCAGTTACCTTGCGTTTTCGAAGACCCTTTCAGGGCCTTGGTTAGGTTGTCGGCATCCTGGGAGAGTCGTTTATTCATCTCCATCATGTCTTTCACTTGTGCCGTGAGGGCCGAGCGGCCATTGCTCTCCTGTACATAGACTTCGTCGACGCGAGAACGGAACTGGTCGAGTTGGGTTTTGAGTGGATCCAAAAGTTGTCCAAGATCAGCGTGACTCTTCGCACTGAAGCTCTTAGCCTTCTCTTCCAATATGTTGCTGGCCAGAGCCTTGAAATGATCTGAGAACTGCTCTCTCGAGCCCTGCAGCAGAGCAATCTTCTCTGGAAGCGCGTTACGCTCGGCCGAGAGGAGCGCCTGGGTCTGGGCCAGTTCGCTCCTTAAATTCTCCCTCTCCGTTCGTGCCTGATTGAGGTCCGATTTCAGGTCCGGGAGGGCCTGGGCCTGCTCCCGCAGACGGGCAAGTTCCTCTCTTTGCCGGTACTCCTCGGCATGGAAAGCTCTTAAGCTGTCGTCGCGCTTGGCGATCTCGGACGTCATTTCGCTCTTTACGACTGCCAGCGCGCTTTCACTCGCTTTCTGCGCACGGCTGCTGGCCACAATCCATGCAAGCAGGGAGCCCAGCGCCAACCCCACTAAAGTGGCCAGAATGAGAATAGGGAATGGATCCAATCATGAGATATTCCTTGGTTCAACTTTACTCGTTTTCGCGAGCGATATGGCCCGGAAATCCGGAACGGGTACTCCGGGTGTATCTTTCCGGGAGCCTTGGCTTTACACCCTGATCGTGGCTCAGTAGACTTAGAGCTTCGGGGCAATTGGCAGCATCAAAGGTGAGGCGCCTGAGCATTACAGGCCTCAGGACGAAACTTGGCCTGCTCTGAATTTCGTTTTGTCGGCGGTGGAGCAAACTGCCCACTGCCCGTATGATAGGTTTGCCGTTTTAATTGACAGGAGATACGCATGGCTTCAGTGGAAGAGAAAGTTAAGCAAATTATTGTCGAACAGCTTCAGGTGGACGAGGCCGAAGTTACACCCAGCGCTTCCTTTCAGGAGGATCTTGGCGCGGATTCGCTCGACGTGGTCGAGTTGGTAATGCAGTTTGAAGAAGCATTCGATCTCGAAATTCCCGACGAGGACGCCGAGAAGATCAAGACCGTAAAAGACGCAGTTGAATATATCGACAAGCATGCAAAGGCTGGAAAGTAATTTGCCCAGGCGCGTCGTAGTCACCGGCATCGGGCTGCTCTGCGGCGTCGGCAACACTGCGCCCGAGGTCTGGACAAATCTTTTGGCAGGCAAGAGCGGGATGGCGCCGATCACAGGCTTCGACGCCTCTCAGTTCCCCGTTACCTTTGCCGCGGAAGTGAAGAACTTCGATCCACTGGATTTCGTCGAGAAAAAAGAATCACGCAAGATGGCGCGGTTCATCCACTTCGCACTTGCCGCAGCGCAGGAAGCGATGACGACCTCCGGCCTGGATATCACGCCGGATATTGCCGATCGCGTTGGAGTGCACATTGGCTCAGGCATCGGCGGATTCGACATTATTGAGCGCGAACATAGCGCCATGCTTGCTGGCGGTCCGCGCAAGATTTCTCCGTTCTTTATTCCTGCTGCGATCGTGAACCTGGCGGCGGGACAGGTCAGCATCAAGTACCACGCATGCGGACCGAACGAGGCTACAGCCACAGCTTGTACCAGCAGTGCGCACAGTGTGGGTGACGCTTATCGCATCATCCAGCGCGGCGATGCCGATGCCATGATTGCGGGCGGAGCCGAGGCAGCCATTACGCCCATGGGCGTTGGAGGATTTGCTGCCATGCGCGCACTCTCCACGCGCAACGACGATCCCGAACACGCCTGCCGTCCTTTCGATAAGGACCGCGACGGATTTGTGGTTGGCGAGGGAGCAGGAATTCTCATTCTTGAAGAACTTGAGTTCGCCAAGGCGCGGGGTGCAAAGATTCTTGCCGAGATCATCGGCTATGGCATGAGCGCAGACGCTTACCACATCACCAGCATGGCTCCAGAAGGCGAAGGTTGTTTCCGCGCCATGGGAAACGCCATCAAGAGCGCGAACATCACACCCGATGATATTGGGTACGTGAACGCGCACGCGACCGCGACTCCGGTTGGCGATGCACTTGAAACCGCGGCAATGAAGAAGCTCTTCGGGGAGCGCGCCACCAATCACACACTTCGCGTCAGCTCCACCAAGTCCATGACGGGCCACTTGCTCGGAGGGGCGGGTGGATTAGAAGCGGGTATCACCATCATGGCGCTGCAAAACCAGATGGTGCCTCCGACCTCGAACCTGGATGATCCGGATCCTGTCTGCGATTTAAATTACGTTCCCAACAAACCGCAGGAATTGAAGTTCGATGTTGCTCTCTCGAATTCTTTCGGCTTCGGTGGCACGAATGGTTCCCTGATATTCCGTCGCTGGAGCGAATAAGATCAGTTTTAGTTACAAAACAAAAAGGCGCCGAATCGGCGCCTTTTTTCCTGTGCAGCTTGCGCGTTAGCTTTGCGCAGCCGCAAATCCCATGCGAACGATTGTGATCAGCGCCCACCATCCAAATACTGCGATCAGCCCGGAAGCGCGTTTTGTTTTTGCCACGATCGCCAATCCAATTCCAACCAATGCCATCGCCCAGATATAGACAATGTCGAATTGAGATGCGAACGTGGTGAGCCATCTCGGAGCGTCCTGGCTTAAGTAATAGCCGATATTGGTCCCGACCGGGTTTTGTACGTTGAAGGAATCAGGATCGACCCCCGCAAACATGGTGATAATGCCGAAGATCCCGATAAAGATGAGCGGTAGTGTGCCGTAGAACCAGACAGCCAGCACTTGTCCGTATTTAGCGTTTCCACCGAAGAGGAAATTCATCGTGCCCCAGAGCACGACGGCGCAGATCGCCGCAAAAACCAGCGACAGAATCGGAATCGAGTACGTGATGCCCTGCGTTATTTTCTTCGAGAACTCCATGGCGCTAGCCCGCTGGTCCGGGGGCATGCTGTTCATGCGCTCCATGGCACTGGGATTTTGCTTCATACCGTTTTCCGTGAGCTTGTCCCAACCGACGTGCGACACCATGGCGAAAATGAAGCCATAGCTGATCAGCAGGCTCAGCAGAAACGGCAGCCACCAGCTGGTGTTGCGCAAAATATCCTTGAACGTCTTTGTCGGCGCCGTAAATGTGTAGAGGATACGCTGGATCTGTGTCAGTCCAGGATGTTCAGCATCAGCTGTAGCCGCAGGCGATGTCACAGTTGCGTCCGTCATAACCGAGGAGCCTCCGTCAAATAATCATTCGTGCGAGATTCTAACCCGCAAGTGCAACGGAGTGTGCGAAAACTTCGCAACCGTGAATTCTATCCGTAAATTGAGGAACAATATGCTCCCACTACCGAATGCGAGCGGCGACGATTGCTTCCGAGGACCGGGCAGTCGACGGCAGAGGATCGGCTGCGGGCAGGCTATGCGGCGAATAGCTCCTGTACACAGTCACGTGAAAACATGCCTGCTGAAATTCTTCCTCCACATCGATTCTTCCTTTGGCCTGCAGCGGGAGAAGATAGGCGCGCATCCATCCAATCTGTGAAATCGTAAGCCCCTTCTTGCCAATGTCGATAGTCGCTCCCGTAAGGTGTGGAGAAGCGATGTCACCTTCGGCCGGAGCTGCATTGCCGTTGATGCCTTGCAGGTGACGCTGATAGGCGACCGTGCGAACAGCCGAATTTACCTGCAAAGGAGTTCGAAAGCGCGAATAATGCGCGCGGGATAGGTCGCTGAGGAAACTCGCCGTCCAGGAACGACAATAGCGGCGGTTCGATGCGAGGCGGGGGTCCACCCGTAGACTGCTGCTTGCCGGCAACGCGACTAATTGACGCGAACGCAGCATGTCGGCAATGTCGCCGTCATCCTCAATGCGCGTAAGCCCATCCTGATCGGCACGCACGTTCTGGCGTACCAGGGATTCGCGCGAGCCCTTCATCGGCGGCGGCAGCGCGAATTTCACGTGCTGGAGCCGCCTGGTCGGCAGTGTCGCTTTGACGTCAGGCCGCTGCGTGGCCAGCGCCGCACGGCGGGATTTCGCACATGGGTGGCTCCGGCGGCAGGCGGAGGAGTGGTTCGCGCTGACATTCTTTCTTGACGTGCTGGAAGATTTGGCCGTCTTAGGGCGCGTGGCGGCTTTCCTTCCATGTACTGGAGGAGTGCGTCGACCTCAACGTGGCGTTGTGGGCGCGGGAGCTGGCGGAGTTGTGACGCGGAACGTCAGCCTTCGACAGCACCGGCAACATCGCACACACAAGCGCGATTACCAGTACAGAACGACGCATGAGCAGGTCCGCGGAGAATCCCAGAACTTCCTATGGTAGGCAAGCGCCTGGGAAGCGGGAAGTGTCCATTCTGGTTCCAGGAGAGACGTCGGAGTAAACACTCCCCATGCGAATTCAGCCGATGCAGGGCAATTTCCGCGCATAGCAAACACGCGCAGGTGGTTTCGGAATCCAACTCGCCATAACGCAATGACCGCTCCACGCGACGTTAAGACACATCAATCTCGAACTAAAGAGGGAATATGAAGTTTTTTCTGGACACAGCAAACATCGACGAAATTCGCAAAGGCGCTGAATTTGGAATTCTGGACGGCGTCACCACAAATCCATCCCTGATCGCGAAGGAGGGGAAAGACTTCAGGGAAGTGATCACGGAGATAGGAAAGCTGGTACACGGCCCCATTAGCGCCGAGGTCGTATCGCTGAAGAAGGATGAAATGGTGCGAGAGGGGAAGGGATATGCCGAATGGGGAGAACACGTTGTGGTGAAACTACCGATCACCCGCGATGGCGTCGCAGCCTGTAAGGTTCTCTCTGACCAGGGCATCAAGGTCAACATGACACTCTGCTTCTCGCCTTCACAGGCGCTGCTTGTTGCCAAGGCCGGAGCTTACTTCGTGAGCCCGTTTGTCGGTCGCCTAGACGACATTTCCCAGGACGGCATCGCGCTCATTAAAGACATCGTACTTATCTACAAGAACTATGGATTCAAGACGCAGATTCTGGCAGCTTCCCTGCGCCATCCTATGCACGTAGTGGAATGTGCCAAGGCCGGTGCACACGTCGGAACCATGCCATTCAAGGTGCTGGATTCCCTTTATAACCATGCACTTACCGACAAGGGACTGCAAGGTTTTCTGGCCGACTGGGAGAAAGCTAAAAAGACCCTTGCGGAAAAGAACAAGGAACTGACGCCGGTCAGCTAGAAACTCCCCGGAGTCATACGGTTGGCATGCAAAACGGGCTCGAAGGAGTGCTAATGCGTCTCGAGGGAGGATCTCTTCCGCCGGCGGGCCCTTCGGGTCTGTGCGAGGTAAAGGGCGAGCATTAAGCCGCCATAGGTTCGCTCGTGGCAATTGCGGCACCGGATCGGGTACTGCAAAAGCGCAAGTCGTTCCAAGTCCTTCCATCGAAAGCTGGATATACGAAAGTTGGATGAGGAGCAGTTTGGGCAGATCATCTGTTTGGACTCGCGTAAATTCGATTTGGGGCTGAATGAGAGCTTGCTGGGACATACCCTCAGCTTCAAGACTAGCACTTTTCATGTCACGAGACACCCCATAGTGGTCTACTGTATTGGCATGATCCGACCGCAAGATGCCGGATAACGGAGATCCTTATGGTCTGGGATGTATCTTTCAGCTGTGACATTTGCGGCAAGAAGAAGGGTGAAGCGAATCACTGGTGGATGGTGATGCTGGGCGCAGTGCCATGCTGGGAGGAAGACCAGCCGAATCAGCGCTTTACTATTTTCCCGTGGAATATTGCGGAGAGCCAGAATCCGGACATGTACCACCTTTGCGGTCAGGGCTGCGCCATGCAGGCAATGCAGCGCTTTATGACGTCAAAGAAAATTGTAAGTTTTGCCGAAAAAACCGGTGTTGTGAACGCTGCTAAGAAGCGTGCCAATGGGACGGTGCGACGCGACGTCGCACGCTTAGAGAAGGTTTAGTCCTCGAAAAGCTTGGCGCCGGGCTTTTCAAACCGCCGCACATTTCGCGGCCGTGCCTGGGCGGCATTCGTCGGAACAGACAAAATACCAAGAATCTCGCGTAACTCACGCCGAATTCGATCCACCTTGGCGGCGGCGTTCTGCGACACAGGTAGTCCCTGCTCCTGTGGCTTGACCGCGATCGGAGCTACCGGGATCGGCAATTCCGTCTGCTTGCTCTTGCGCTTGGACTCGCTCTGCAGAATCTGACGCGCACCAGCTATCGTGTAGCCCTCTTCGTGGAGTAGTTGCTTGACACGCAGAGCCATCTCCACGTCGCGCTTGCGATAGAGGCGTTGGCCAGTGCCGCTTTTATTGGGATGAAGCTGCGGAAACTCGCTCTCCCAGAAGCGGAGAACATACGACTCTACCGCGCACAGTCGCGAGACTTCACCGATCCGGAAGTAGAGCTTGTCCGGGATCTCGGTCTTCGAAGGAACGCGTCTCTGTGTCTGGTGACTCGCCATGTGTCGGTACGGAGCCTCCGCGCAGGAGTGTCCGCTGTCGAAAGTATAGGACACCTGCAACGACACTTTACTCTTTTCTTTTTGCGAGGTAGCCAGCGCTGGTGCGTACTTATTTTGTAGCCAGCCCGGTTACGTTCACCGGCACAGGCTCGCGTTGCACTGTACCCCGGGGAGCAGCCCGGAGATATTGCGCCGGCCACGCAATTACCTGCCGCAAATCTTCAGCGGCATGCAACGGCCAATACGGATCGCGAAGCATTTCCCGCGCCAGCAAAACAAGGTCTGCCTGCCCATTGCGCACGATCTGATCTGCCTGCTCAGGACTGGTGATCATGCCCACAGCTCCAGTAGCAATGCGGCTTTCCCGTCGGATTCGATCCGCGAAGGGAACCTGGTACCCCGGTCCTACCGGAATCGTCACCTTCGGCACCATGCCTCCGGATGAGACGTCCACCAGGTCCACGCCCTTGTCTCGCAGCAGGCTCGCCAGCAGAATGGATTCATCGATATTCCATCCACCCTCCGCCCAATCTGTCGCAGAAATTCTTACGAACAGCGGCAGTTCTTCCGGCCATTCGCGGCGAACGGCGTCGACCACCAGCAGCAGCATGCGCGCGCGATTCTCAAAGCTTCCGCCAAATTCGTCTGTCCTCTGGTTACTTAACGGCGAAAGAAATTCGTGCAGCAGATAGCCGTGGGCCGCGTGAATCTCAACAACATCGAATCCCGCCTCGATTGATCGACGAGTGGCCGCACCAAAAGCCCGCACAACATTGTCGATGCCGGCTAGATCCAGCTCGTGCGGTTGAGCGTACGCAGAGTCAAAGGCGATGGGGCTGGGCGCAACAACTGCTTCCCATCCGCCTGCAGAAGGTGGAACCACATGTTCGCCGTTGGGGCCCGGGTCCCATGGCCGCGTCATGCTGGCCTTTCTTCCGGCATGCGCTAGCTGGACACCTGCGTGCGTGCCCTGCGCATGTATAAAGTCCACGACGCGCTTCAGCATCGCAACGTGTTCATCCTTCCAGATGCCAAGATCCTGCGGCGTGATGCGGCCCTCCGCCGTCACTGCTGCAGCTTCCGTGAAGACTAAACCTGCGCCACCCACAGCCCGGCTGCCGAGATGGACAAGATGCCAGTCATTGGCAAACCCATCCTCGCTCGAGTATTCGCACATCGGCGAAACGGCAATTCGATTGGAGAGCGTGACGCCGCGAAAAGAGACGGGAGCGAAAAGATGCGCAGGAGACTTCATGTCGATGGGAGACCTCACAAGCATGCAGCGATTCGAAAAATTGCTTCTCCCTGATCGGATGTTTCAGAAAGAGCCAACGACGCAGCCAGATGGAAAAAGGGCCGCGATCTGTTTTGATCGCAGCCCTTGTTTTCATTGTTGTTGCTTCTTTTGATCGTCCTTTTCAGGATGCGCCTGCGGTGGAGGCGCGTTGTGCTGCTGTTGTGGAGGCGGCGCAGCATGTTGCTGTTGCGGCGGAGGCGCTTGCTGTCTCTGTTGCGGCGGAGGCGCTTGTTGCCTCTGTTGCTGTGGTGGGGGCGACGCATGCTGCGGCTGCGGTATTTCCTGTCTTTGCTGTGGCGGAGGCGCCGCGTGTTGTGGCGGCATCTCCTGCCTCATTGGCGGAGGGGTAGGAGCAGCGTGCTGCGGCGGCAGTTCCTGCCTCTGTTGCGGCGGCTGAACCTGCTGCGGTGGAGGCGGTGCTACGCGCTGTGGCGGTACTTCCTGTCTCTGCTGGGGTGGAGGAGCGACCCGTTGCGGCGGCACTTCCTGCCGCTGTTGCGGCGGCTGAACCTGTTGCGGAGGTGGAGGCGCAGTCCGTTGTGGCTGCTCTATCTGCCTCATCGGAGGAGGAGTAGGGGCGGTGTGTTGTGGCGGCTGCGCCTGTTGCGGTGGAATCGGCACATTATTCTGCGGCGGCGGTTGCTGCGGCTGGTATGGAGGCCGCTGTACGGGCACTGACTGCCGCTGCGGTGGCGGCTGAACTTGCTGCGGTTGGTTGGGTGCCTGCGGACGGGGCTGGACCTCATCCTGACGATGCGGTGCCGCATTTGCCGGCGCTGCTGGAGCAGGGACCGGAGTTGGGTGAATTTGCTCCGGCGTCGGAGGTCGATTCGGCGCACCCGGCCCCAGAGTAGGTGCGGGCGTACGGGCAGGCTGGTTCGGCCCCTGTGGACGAGGTTGAACTTCCTCCTGCCGCTGCGGAGCGGCGCTGGACGGCGCTGCTGGAGCAGGGATGGGAGTGGCGTGGACCGGCTGTCCGGGTTCTGCTGGCCGATTCGAATTCAAAGTCGGCGCGGGTGGCCGTCCCGGCTGATTTCCCGGCTGAACGGGATTCGGAGACGGGTTCCCGGGATGTGGCTGCTGATCCTGGCCAGCCTGCCGGTTCGGATTGCCAGTATTCGTCCCCGGGGCGGGTGTGCGTCCCGACTGGTTCCCGGGCTGCACAGGAGTCGTAGTCTGATGCGTGCCGTTTTGTCCTCCCGGCTGGTTGTTTTGGACAGGGTTATCCTGCACTCTCACGGGAGCCTGGCCTACGTGCGGCGGCTGGATCGTGGTTGGACGGGGCGGGTTATTGCCTGCGCCAACTGGCCGGGGGCCTCCACCCTGCTGAACGGTGCTGGTAGGTAGCGGACGAAGGGGGACCGGTTGAGGTCTCGCTCCCGGAACTGCCTGCGCTTCTTTCCCTCCCTGCGTCAAAAGCACCGGCCGCGCTGGTTCGACACGACCATTGTGGATTGGCCGCGGGACGACGCTTTGAGTCGTCGGCTTGAATTCAGGTTTCGTAACCGGCGCCTGGGCGAACTGGTGAGGATTTACGCGCAACATGTTCTGCGCCACTGGACGCGCCGTGCTGAAATCGCGGCCATTCACCGCGGTCATCCCATTTTCCCGGTGAGAGTACCGTACGTTGTTGTAATCATGACGGTTATAGTCATTTTGGACGTTCACAACGCGAGTCACGCGAATGTTGGTGATGTTCACCTGGTTTACGTACCTCGGACTGCTGCGGTACCACGGCGAGTAGGGCTCGCCCGGTCCCAACGGGAACCATGCGGCATCGCCGTATCCGCCACCGACACCAACGCTAACTCCGAAGTGGGGGCCTCCTACGAAGGCCACTAAGGCGGGCGACCAGATGGGACGCACCGCTACCGGCCCCGGCACCCATCCCCAGCGATTGCGTACATACGCCCAGCGCCCGTAGTGGAACGGCGCATAGCCCCAGGGCTCATCCGCAACCCATGTCCATCCCCACGGACCTGTCCAAACCCAGTGCCCATAGCGATACGGCACCCAGCCCACGGGCACGTTCCGGGGATACCAGACGGGGCCGTACTCGGTTTGCGGAGACCAATCGCCATAGTCGTCCAAATCGTCATAACCGGGCGCGTCGCGGCTTACGTACTGGGCCGATTGAGAGTTTTCCAGGCGGCGATCGCGATCCAGGCTCCAGCCGTCAAACTGATCGACCGAGGGCATCTGCATCCCTGAAACCTGTATGGGATTCGTGCCAGTGAGACGTAACGACTGGCCGCTGTTAATTCGCTGCTGCAGGTCAGGACCGGTGAGTTCCAGTTCACCACTGTTTACCGTAACGACGGTGCCATAGTCGCCGTTATAGGCGTCCACGCGGAAGTCTCCCGGCTGCGTAACCAGGAGCGCTCCGTTGGGAGTGTCGATCTCAATCTGAGTCTGCGGATCCATGCCGAACGTCCTGAGCCTCAGCGATCCTTGCGCCAGCCCAAGCTGGGTCATGTTGTCGGACAAGTTGGTTACAGAGAGATCGGTGTCCTTCCACATGCGGGCGACTGTCTGCCCAATCTGCAACTCTGCGCGCGCGTTGTCGTCGGTATAAACTCGATCGCCAGTCGATACCGGATAGTTGGAGCTTGCGGTGCTCCATTCATTTACTCCGGCCGGCTGAATCGAAACCGTGCCTTCGAGCGAACCCAGGCGCGCCACGCGCGACGGCGGGTCATCGGAGTCCGCATGAACCGCGATTGGATTGACTGAGATGAGGGCGGCGGAAACGATGCCTGACCAAACAAGGGGGGAAAAAAACCGTTGCACGAACGCTTTCATAGCCCAACTTCCTCCGGGACCGCTGAGGACTGATCCCAACCACACAATTCATTTGAACCCGGATTCTCTCCGGAAGACTCTCTACCTTCAAAACACACGTTATGTGATGCACTTAGCTGTCCCAAAGCGGGACGTGGAGCATATTTGGAACTCTGCCCGGCCCTGCTGCGTATATTTCGTTGTCAGGGGAAAACGATGAACGACCTTTGGAAACTCGCACGTCAATCCGGAATTGCTCTTGGGTCAGCTTTGGTGATCGCGGCGACTGCCTGCAGTGTTCAGGTGGACCCATCGAAGAATGGTGATAAGAACGTCAAGATTCAAACTCCCGTGGGCGGCGTGCAGGTAAAGACCGACTCAATGGCAGCAGCCGATGTTGGCCTGCCGGTGTATCCGGGCGCGACCCTCGCCCAAAAGAACGACAAGGATCATGGATCGGCGGACATTCATCTTGGATTTGGCGACTGGCAGATGCGGCTCAAGGTGGTGAAGTACCACACCACCGATCCTCAAGACAAAGTACTGGATTTCTACCGCAAGGCCATGAGCCGTTACGGTGACGTGGTGCAGTGCCAGCACAGCAAGCCGGTAGGGACGCCCACCGTCACCCGCGAAGGACTCGGCTGCAGCGACAGCGATAAGAATGTCCACACCGGCGACAAAGGTATTGTGGCGGGCAATGGATCGAACGAACTGAAGGCAGGGTCTGAAAAGCATCAGCACATCGTTGGTATTGAACAATCCAATTCGAACGGGACCGACTTTTCCCTTCTCGTGCTCGACTTGCCCAACGGTACAAGCGGTAACGAAGCCCGCGAAACGAACTAACAAGCTCGTACGAGCCTCTCCACTCCGACGGTGGATGGGGAACAAAAACGCGGACTCTTCCTGCAAGAAGAGTCCGCGATTTTATTTGTTGCAGATTAATTTGCGCCGGGAGCGCTCGAGCCGATCTTGGTGCCGATCACCTGGCCGGAGATAACGATCTCCACCCGGCGATTCTTTTGTCTTCCCGCTGCAGTGTTGTTATCCGCAACCGGATCGGCGGGTCCCAGTCCTGCTGCGGTCATTGAATCTGTGGGGATTCCCTGCGCTGCGAGGTAGGTCTGCACACTATCTGCACGCTTTTCGGAGAGCTTCTGATTGAAGTCCGCCGCGCCGGTGCTATCCGTGTATCCCTCGATGGAAAGGTGCAGGGAGGGGTAGTTAGACAGGATTCCGGAGAGGCGGGCGAGGGCAAGCTGCGCGGGGGGAAGCAGGTCAGCCTTGCCCACGTTGAACAGGACATCCCCCATGTTCAGTACCAGTCCACGTGGAGTGTCGGTTGTCGGCAGCACGCGGTTGAACTGCTCCAGCAGTCTCGCACGCAGTGCCTCCTTTTCCTGTACGGCGTTGGCAGCGGCCTTCTTCGCTGCCTGGGCCTGGGCATTCGCGGCCTTTGCAGCCGCTTCTGCTTCGGCACTGGCCGCTGCGGCTCTTGCGGCTGCTACGTCTGCTTCCGCGCGCTGCTGTGCTTCCTGCAAGGCTTCTGCCTGGGCCTTCTCCTTGGCTTGCTGTTCGGCCAGTTGCTGCGCTGCAATCTTGTCTTGCGCACGGCGCCTGACTGAGATCGACCGCGCATCTTCAGCCGCCTGGACGGCCTGCCGTGCCACCGATGAGACGGAGTTCTTTTGCTTTGCAGCGAGATAAGACTGCGCTTGCGTGAGCGATTGCTCGGCCTTTGCAATCGCGTCCGGCGCATATTTGTCCGCGCCCTCAGCCTTGGCAATGCGGATGGCATTCTGAGCCTGGTAAATATCGAGCGGGATCTTGGGATCGATGGAAAGTGCGGTGAGATTCAGGTCAGAGTAGTTGCCGCGCTGGAGCAACTCCATGTTCGCGTCCACTTCAGCGACCGTGCCCCTGGTTTTGTCGCTGATCGTGTTTGCCAGCACTACTTGCTGGCCGGGATACGTCACGGCAAAGTAAGGCTCGACGGTGACCATCATGCCAAAGGTCTGGAGCTTGGTAGTCACTTCCATCTTGCTCTTCTGGTCTTTGTAGACAAGCTGTCCGAGATTCGTTGCGCGGCCTTCGGGCGTAATCGCCCACAAAACATACACAAGGTAAATGGAGCCGAAGGTGGTTGGTTCCGGCATGTCCTTGAACTGGGCTTCAATCTGCACGCTGCCCTTACTGTTGCCGATCTTGGCTTGCCCGGTCGCGCGTGGCATCAGGGCGGTTCCCAGAAAGTCGATGCTGGTGGAACCCTTGGTCGCGTAATTCACCGTCGGAATGTTCTGCGACACATGAATGTTGATCAGGGAGGAATTCTGGTTAGTTTGTTGAGCCAACGCGGGGAAAGCCGCCACTGCAAGCATGGCAGCAAAAAGAGATTGGATCTTCAATGGTCTTCTCCAAGGTAGAGCATTCGTGAACCAGTGGCGCAGGGTTACGCGACCTCAGTTACGTTCACTTTTCAGGGCCGGAATCGCCTGTCCCAATTTTACAGAACACCGCAGCACTTTGTATTTCGGAATGCGCGGGTATTGAAAATTAACCCAATGAATAAATAAAGGAGGCCGCGACGTCTGCCGCGGCCTCCCTTATTGTGACTACACTGCGTTAATCAGCCTCTACCGTACCTGCAAGGTATCGAGGTATCTGGTGATGTTGCTGATTCTCTGCAGCTCCTCGCTCGTCGGATTTGAGCCGTGCATCGAACGAAATACAGGTCCCCAGACCGGCATCTCTTTCGAATTGTGCTCGGGAACTTCCGCGCCGTAACGCAGCACCGTGACGACGGTGTTAGCCGGAAACTTCCCACCATTTGTGGCCGCCAGCATGCTCAGATTGGTGGGGTGCACTTTCAGTCCCTTTGCTGCTGGACCATTGCCTCTACCTTCTGTGCCATGACATGCGGCGCAATACTGCGAATACATCTCCTGCCCCGAAGATGCTGGGGTGGTCTTAACTGGGACCAGATTTACATTGACCTGTTTTACTTGCTGAGCGTTTCCGAAAATTGCCGGCGCAAGCATTCCGGCGAGTACAACTATTGAGAGCCGTGAGAACATAAGCCCCCCTTCCGGACGGGGATACTACTCCTCCGCTTGCTAGAGGGCGATGTGACAGTGGTCACGGCTGAATCCCCAGTATTTTCACGGTCAACACGCGAAAATCAGGCGACCTGTAAGTAGCGGCAAGCACAGGCGGCCTACGGGCTGGACCGCGTCGACCAGCGAAAGAGTCCCGTTACCACCTAGTCATCGGATTGACCGAACTGTAACTGGCTCCCGGTCCTAAACCGTGGAGGGAGCCGCGAGACGATATACTGGAAACTCCATTGTTTTCGGGGATTTTCATGGCAACTCACCTGGACGAGATCCTTTCCGCGACACGCAGCTCAGTGAAGGAGCGTCGCCAAACGACGCCACGGCGGACGTTGGAACGCGTGGCCGAAGCACACACGCCGCGTGGCTTTGCGGCGGCCTTGCGTGCCAAAGCGGCGAGCGGAACAGCCGTCCTTGCCGAGTTGAAAAAGGCCTCCCCTTCGAAGGGTTTGATCCGCGCAGACTTTCCGGTTACCTCTCTAGCGCGTGATCTGGCCCACGCCGGAGCAGCAGCACTTTCCGTGCTCACAGAAGAAAAGTTCTTTCAGGGCTGTTTGGCGAATCTTGCCGCCGCGTCTGAGGTGGTCACGATTCCGTGCCTGCGCAAGGATTTCATGCTGGACGAGTGGCAGATGCTGGAGGCGCGAGCCTATTCGGCGGACGCGATCCTGCTAATCGCCGCTGCATTGACTGACGCCGAATTGCAGGCTCTCTCCAAGGCGGCGCACGGCTGGAAGCTGGATGTGCTTTGCGAAGTTCACACCTCGGACGAACTGGATCGCGTACTCGATTTGAATCTGGGCTGCGAAGCCATCGGCGTAAACAATCGTGATTTGCGCAGCTTTGTCAACTCGTCTTGAGACTTCGCTCGAACTGGCCGAGAAGCTGCCAAAAGACGTGGTCCGCGTGGCCGAAAGCGGCATCAACACAGCAGATGACATTCAGCGGCTGCAGGCTGCCGGATATCAGGCGTTCCTGATTGGCGAATCGCTGATGCGCCAGCCGAATCCCGGCGCAGCATTGTCGGCACTTCTGAGCGCTGTTTCCGAGACGCAGGCAACGAACTGGATTTAGAAATTCGTCAGAGTTATTTAATTTATGTGGATCAAGATTTGCGGCAACACGACGCGGGAAGATGCAATGCTGGCGGCCGCCTGCGGCGCGGATGCTGTGGGATTTGTCTTTGCTCCCAGCCCGCGTCGAGTCACCCGCGAGGTCGTCAGCCGTATTACTCCGTACCTTCCCGACCACGTGGACAAGTTCGGAGTCTTCGTCGACTCAGGCTTTGAAGAGATCGCAAGCATCGTAGAGGAATGCGGATTGACGGGGGTGCAGCTTCATTCCGATATGGACGTTGCGGTTCGTTTGCGCGAGCGCTTTGATAGAGAAGCAGACGGTGTCCGCCTGCAGATTCTTCGCGTACTGCACTACACCGACCGATTGGAAGATCAGCTCGAAGCAATGCGGCAGGATCGTGGAATCGATGCTGTACTTGTCGATTCAAAGACGGCAAGGGCCGTTGGCGGAACCGGAGTGCAGTACGATTGGCAGCGCGCGGGCAGCAGCTTTATCACCGTCGCCCCGCATCTGCGTCTGATCGCGGCCGGTGGATTGAGGCCGGAGAATGTTGCTGAGGCTATCTACACGATGCAACCATGGGGAGTGGACGTGGCGAGTGGTGTGGAAAGAGAGCCCGGACGCAAGGATCCGGCGCGCGTGAAAGATTTCATTCTGCAGGCACGACTGGCGGCAGCAGAGTTGAAAAAGATGAAGCAGCCCGCCGAAGCTTAGCCGAAATTTCAGGGGAAACTATGTCATTGCCTGCAACTGAGAAGAGTGCAACTGCAACTGGTATGGACCGGCCGGGACGATTCGGCGTGTATGGCGGACGCTATGTTCCTGAGACGCTGATGGCTGCGCTCGAGGAACTTGAGACAGCGTATGCGGAAGCGCAGGCTGATCCTGACTTCCATCTCGAACTGGATTCGCTGCTGCACAATTACGCCGGTAGACCCACACCTCTCTACCATGCCAAACGCCTGTCGGAAGAGCTTGGCGGAGCAAAGATTTATTTCAAGCGCGAAGACCTTCTGCATACCGGAGCGCACAAGATCAACAACTGTCTCGGCCAGGGGCTGCTTGCCCGACGCATGGGCAAGCATCGCGTGATCGCAGAAACCGGCGCAGGCCAGCATGGAGTCGCGACCGCGACGGTGTGCGCACTCTTTGGCATGGAATGTGTCGTTTACATGGGCGAAGAAGATATGCGGCGGCAGGAACTGAATGTCTATCGCATGCGCCTGCTCGGTGCGGAAGTCCGCGGCGTCAGCTCGGGTTCAAAGACGCTCAAAGACGCGATCAACGAGGCCATGCGGGACTGGGTCACCAACGTTCGCACTACCCACTATCTCCTCGGCAGCGTTCTCGGAGCGCATCCCTATCCCATGATGGTTCGCGACTTTCATAAAGTTACGGGCAAGGAACTGAAGCGGCAACTACTGGAGAAAGAAGGGCGTCTTCCCAGCGCGATTGTTGCGTGTGTGGGCGGTGGATCCAACGCGATTGGCGCGTTCTACGAGTTCATCCCAGACAAAGAAGTTCGCCTGATTGGGGTGGAAGCTGGAGGCCGGGGCAAAACACTGGGCTCGCACGCGGCGCGGTTTGAGGGCGGCTCCCCGGGGGTTCTTCAGGGCACCTATTCCTATGTGCTTCAGGACGATGCGGGACAGGTATCGCTCACGCATTCTGTTTCGGCGGGGCTTGATTACGCATCTGTTGGTCCGGAACACGCGGCGCTGCACGATTCCGGTCGGGCTGAGTATGTTTCCGCATCCGACGCAGCAGCGCTCGACGCAACGGTTCGGCTGGCGCGGTGCGAGGGCATTCTCCCGGCACTGGAGAGCGCACACGCGGTGGCCGAAGCAATTCGGATTGCGCCGAAGCTTTCTCCGCATGACATACTGGTTGTGAACCTTTCCGGCCGCGGCGACAAGGATATGGGTATCCTGGCGCGCGAGCTGAACCTGCAGGGAGCTTGAGCAGAAAGAATGCCGATCCGCTTTGCCAATAAACCCGGCCTTGTTGTTTACCTGACGGCCGGCGATCCAAACCTGGCGACGACGCATGCAATTGCGCTGGCGGCGATTGACGCCGGTGCGGACGTGCTGGAACTTGGTGTTCCCTTCAGCGATCCACTGGCAGATGGGCCTGTGATTCAGCGTGCCAGCGAGCGTGCCGTGGCTGGCGGTACTCGGCTCGAAGATGTTCTCGGCCTGGCAAAAGAATTGCGCGCGGAACGACCTGCTGTCGGCCTGGTCATCTTCACTTATTACAATCCTGTTCTCCGTTTTGGATTGGAGCGTTTCTCCTCCACCGCTGCGGCCGCCGGAGTAGACGGCGTGCTGGTCACGGACATGATTGTGGAAGAGGCGGATGAGTATCTTGAGCATCTGCATCGCTATGGATTAGCTCCGATTTTCCTTGCCGCACCTACCAGTCCGGAGAAGCGTTTGCAAGCGATTGCAGCGGTGTCCCAAGGATTTATCTACGCGATTTCGCGCACCGGAATTACCGGCAAGCAGAAGGCGCTGACGACGGATGCTGAGGAACTGGTAAAGAAACTCCGCAAGTATACCGACCTGCCGATTGCTGTCGGATTTGGCGTATCGAATGCCGATCATGTTACGGCCCTGGGCCAATTTGCGGATGCGGCGGTCGTCGGCAGCGCCATCGTTGCCACTATCGAAGAATCGCCGGCAGGCGAAGAGCCAGCCGCAGTCGCACGATTTATCAAGGGTCTGCGCCAGGGTGACCCGGTGCCGGCCCGTTAAACCCCTCTACTCTCACGGCATTGGTGCCGTATCATACGAGTTCAACTCTTCAAGGTGAGGGAGCAATTTCCGGTGGGCGAACCGTGGCCCCGGATCTGACCGCCTCATCGTTCTGACAGGGGAAAATATGGGCGAAATTGAGGACTTCCGGTTGAAGATCGACGAGCTGGACCGTCAGCTTGTTCGTTTGATCAGCGAAAGGGCGCGGGCTGCACAAGAGATCGGCAAGTTGAAGCGCGCGACTTCGCTTCCCGTCTACGAGCCGAAGCGGGAGCACGAGATCTACGAGAACGTGCGCCAGGCGAATACGGGACCGCTGCCCGATATTGAGTTGGTGCACATTTACGAACGGATTATCGACGTGATGCGCTCCTTGCAGAAGAACGAGTTGGCGTCACAGCGAGCGGCTGACAGTGCCCTCAACCTGGGCAAGCCAGCGCTAGACAGCGCGAACGATTCGCGCAAGACAGGAAAATAGAAATGATCGTAGCGATGCAACATAAGGCCACTGAAGAACAGATTGATCTGGTAATCGAGAGACTGGTGGACCTTGGATTCAATGTTCACCGTACGACCGG
Source organism: uncultured Acidobacteriaceae bacterium (assembly GCA_963797255.1). Classification (GTDB taxonomy): domain Bacteria; phylum Acidobacteriota; class Terriglobia; order Terriglobales; family Acidobacteriaceae; genus JANXZS01. Next base: position 108,536 of record CAWCOV010000019.1, on the reverse strand, counting down.
AGCGGTGCAGACGATTCTCGCCGGGGTGGGCACGCCAAGTTCGTTCGAACTCGCGGATTTCGAAGTAATGGCCGGCGTGGAGAAAGCTCACCGCATCTCTTCCCCCTACAAACTGGCTGGCCGGGATTTTCGCCCTGAGGGCACCATCATTCACTTTGCCAACGGCGTTACCGTCGGCGGTAAGGAAGTCGTTGTGATGGGCGGACCCTGTTCTGTCGAGTCGCGTGATCAGATTTTTAAAAGCGCGGAACAGGTGAAGGCAGCGGGGGCGCAGTTTCTTCGCGGCGGAGCTTTCAAGCCGCGCAGTTCGCCCTATTCCTTCCAGGGGATGGGACTCGAAGCTCTGAAACTGCTGCGTGAAGCCGGGGATAAACACGATCTGCTGGTCACCACCGAGGTCATGGAGATATCGCAGATTGAAGTCATGCTGCCCTACATCGATGTGTTCCAGGTGGGCGCGCGCAACATGCAGAACTTCAACCTGCTGCGGGAACTGGGGCAGGTCCGCAAACCGGTGCTGCTCAAGCGCGGTATCGCTGCAACGATCGAAGAGCTGCTGCTTTCGGCGGAGTACATTCTTGCGGGCGGCAATTATGACCTTATGCTCTGCGAGCGCGGAATCCGCACCTTTGAAACATATACGCGCAACACCATGGACATCTCCGCGATCCCAATCGTGCAGAAGCTTTCGCACCTGCCGATGATTGCGGATCCTTCGCACGGCACAGGACGACGCGACAAGGTTGCTCCCATGGCGCGAGCCTCGGTTGCTGCTGGTTGCGACGGACTCATCATCGAAGTCCATCCCAATCCCGACAAGGCTTTGTCTGACGGCGCGCAGTCATTGTTCCCAGATCAATTTGCCAAACTGATCGAGGATCTGCGCATCATTGCCCCGGCTGTTGGCAGGACAATCCGTTAGCCATGGCCATTGAACGTATCGCGATTCTGGGCACCGGCCTGCTGGGAACATCAGTAGGCCTGGCCCTGCGCGAGAGCGGATTCAAGGGAACCATCACGGGGTGGGATAGAGATCCGAAGCAGTTACAAATCGCACTGGAGCGCGGCGCGGTTAGTCAATCTGCGGGCGACGCGTTGTTCGCTACAAAAACTGCTGACCTGATTGTGTTGAGTGGTCCTGTCTTCGCCATCGTCGGCTGGATGGAGCAGCTCTCCTCGTGCCTTCGTCCCGGCCAGTTGATGACGGATGTCGGCAGCACCAAGCGAAAGATTGCCGTGGCTGCGGAGCGCTGGTTCAACCAGCCGGGTCATGCCGGATTTTTGCCGGGGCATCCCATGGCAGGCAAGGAAGTAAGCGGCGCGGCAAACGGCGAGGCGGCGCTTTTCAAGGATGCTGTGTGGCTCTTCACACCCTGCCAGGGCCAGATGGACTCCCATGCCGCGGCCAGTGCTGTCGAGTGGCGCGAGTGGGTCGTTAAATTTGGTTCCCGCATCATGGATATCGAAGCAGAGCGGCATGATGAATTGTGCGCGTGGGTCAGCCATCTGCCGCAGATGGTCTCAACCGCCCTTGCCGCATTGCTCGAAGACAAATTCGGCGACGCAGAAGATATGCGTGCGATTGGTGGCCGGGCGTTGAGAGAGATGACGCGACTGGGATGCAGCCCTTTCTCCATGTGGCGCGATATCGCGCATACCAACGCCGACGAGATTGCGGACGCGATGCTTGCGCTCGAACAACGCATGACACATCTTCGCGAACATTTGAAAACTCAGGAGTTGCGTGAGGAGTTCGAACGGGCAAATCAGTTTCGCCTGTGTCGGCCAACTCCCCCGTCATCTCCCGAAAAAGTGTAGCCAGACCCATCCCATCAACAGGGTAACCAGTGTCACCGGCACGCCTACGCGCAGGTATTGCCAGAAACTGACATGCGCTTCGTCGCGCGCGCTCTCCACCACGATGATGTTGGCGACCGAACCTGTAATCGTGAGATTCCCCGCAAGCGTGCTCGCCATCGCAAGCAGCAGCCATGCCGCATGCGTCGAACCCTGATGGACAACGATAGGCTTCAGCAGAAGCACCGCTGGAACATTGCTGACAAGATTCGAAAGCAGCGTCACCACTCCAGTAAAGATGATTGTGTTCCTGAGGTTCAGGTGCTCTGACAACATCAGCAGCCTGTCGTTGACTCCGACGATTTCCCCTCCAGCCAGCACCACGAACAAGCCGATAAAGAACACGAGTAGCGAAACGTCCACGCGGCTGAAGAGCAGGCGTGCATTCGTATGTTTACTTACGAGCAGCAGAGATGCACCTGCGGCAGCTCCGATGGCAGGATTGACTCCTGCAAAGAAAGCTCCGGAAACGAAGAGCAGAATGAGCAGGGGCCAAAGCATGCGACGAATGGTTACGTCCTCATGCAAGGCTACGTGGGTTGGCGGCGGCATCTCTTCGTGCAAGGTTTTTCGAAAGATCCATTCAAGAATAAGAAAATCCGCCGCGAGGCCCATCAATGCCACGGGCCCAAGTCGAAGAAGAAATTCAACATAAGAGATGTGCGACACAGATGCGATAAGGATGTTCTGCGGATTGCCCGTAATCGTCGCGACGCTGCCGATGTTCGAGGCGGTTGCGAGTGCCAGCAGATGCGGCAATGGAGCGCGGCGCATTCGGTGGGTTATGTCCAATACCAACGGCGTAAGAATCACGCAAACGACATCGTTCACGAGAAGTGCGGAAAGCAGCCCACTCGTCACAATCACCGCAGGCAAAAGGTGCTGCGGCTTTAAGTGGTTGAGCGTGTGATCGGTAAGCCATGCAAAAAAACCAGCTTCGTTGAGCCCCTCTGCCAGAAGCATCATACCCAGCAGCAGTATCAGCGTCGGGAAGTCGACGGCATCCAGCGCCTGCCGCGGCTTCAATACGCCGAAAAGGACCATGAGTGTTCCGCCGATCACGGCCATGGCGGTACGATCGATCTTTGTGCCCGGAATGTGACCGAAAGCAAAGACCAGGTAGCTCAGCACGAACACAAGTCCGCCAGCTACTGTCGTGATTTCATGGGGAAGTATGGCCATCTGGAACGTAGGATGCGAGGCGCAAAAGAATCAGGTCCAAGTCGAATTCTGCGTTGCGGGTTTATAACTAGAAAGCAATCGTCGGGCAGCTTACGGCGAGCGGGAACCAAGGTCAAGGGCGAAACATGGCTGAGATAACGCGCACGGGCGTTTCCATTGAGGACGATCTGCTGCAACAGTTTGACGAATTGATTGTGCGTCGCGGCTACAAGAATCGTTCAGAAGCGATCCGCGACCTGATTCGCGAAACCCTGGTGAACGATGCCGTCGATGAGAATCGGGACGTCGTCGCAACCCTGTCCATGGTCTACGATCACCACCTGCCGAATCTTGGGCAAAAGCTTACGGAGATGCAGCACCACTCCCACGGCAAAGTGCTGGCAGCGACGCATATTCATCTCGACGATTTGAATTGTCTCGAGGTCATTATCATGAAGGGCAACAGCTCCGACATTCGCCACCTTGCCGACCACATGCTCAGTCTTCGTGGGGTGAAAAACGGCAAACTCGTGATGACGACCACGGGACAAGATGAGGGACAGGCCAGCCCCCACACTCACAGTCATCACAACGAGGGCAAATGAATTTGACGGCGTCGGAGCCTCATCAACTCACTGCGCGAGATGCAATGGCATCAAAATTGTAAAAAGTTGTTAGGTGGGGGCGACGAGTCTGTATTGTCCTTGCAAGCGTCAATCAAAGTCGCTGTAATATTCCGGAACCGTCCCATGGGGAGTAGAAGTGACACGTAGTGCACGAATCGGCAAACGAGTTCGTTTTCTAACAAATCTGGCGGGCACCTCGGCGATGCAGCGGATTGAGGGAGAAAGTGTTCCTCCCGTGCTGGTTAACCCCGATCAACTGGGCGTTACTTTCATCGGACACTCTTCTTTCCTGCTGCAGATTGGCGGGAAGAATTTGCTTGTCGACCCGGTTTTTGTGCAATGGCTGGTGGTACTTCGCCGCCTTCGCAGGCCTGGGGTCACCATCGAACAACTCCCGCCAATTGATGCAGTTTTGCTGTCTCACGCGCACATGGATCACCTCAACAGGCCTTCTCTGCTGCGGATTGTCAGGCAATCCCGGCGACTAACCGGCCATTCCCCCGTCGCGATCGTGCCGTGGGGAGTCGGCGATCTGGTTCGGGATTTAGGGTTCGAGCGAGTGATTCCTCTCGAGTGGTGGCAATCCGAGAGGATGGATGACCTCGAGGTTACGCTGACTCCGGCGCAACATTGGGGAGCCCGTTATTATCGCGACACGCACCGCGGATTCGGCGGTTACGTTGTCCGCTCCAGCCAGCATTCTGTCTATCACTCTGGCGATACTGCTTATTTCAAAGGCTTTGAGAAGATTGGAAAGCAGCTCGCTCCGCAGGTGGCGTTGCTGCCAATCGGAGCCTATAACCCGGAGAGCTTCCGCAACGTACATGCCAGCCCAGAAGATGCCCTGCAGGCGTTCCTCGACCTCGGTTCGCGCTGGATGATTCCGATGCACTTCGGCACTTTTCGGCTGTCAGACGAGCCTACCGAAGAGCCAGTGAAGCGCCTGCTGCTGGCTGCGGAATTCGCTGGAGTAAATGACAGGATTCGCGTACTCGGCGAGGGTGAAACGCGAGTATTTTTGGCGGAAGATTCGCAGTTGGCAAGCCTCACAAATTAACTTGACTCTCCCGTGTGGTCACCCGGAAAAGCCCTTAGGCTGTGGAAAACTCGGCCGCGTTCTAACGAGAATATCACCGATGTCGGCAAAATCTTTAGTCGGACAAGTCCTGCAGAATCATAAATGCCTCGCTAATTGGGCATATTCTCGAGTATTCAACGCATAATTCCCGCATATGCCACTTTCGTGGAGTCTGCCGCGAACGAATGTAGAGGTGGCAGGTGGGATTCTCTTCCCGCGTATTGGGTTTATTCTCCCCTCCATGAAGGCCATCAAGAAGACCTCCCCGCTCATCACACTCTGCGCCGTTCTGGCGCTCGCCACTTCGGTTCAATATTGTCACGCTGACAGCACCGCTATCTACACCACGGAGGTTGCTGAGAAGGAAGCTCCCAAAGAAGCCAAGACCGTCAACGGCAACACCATGGTGCCGGCCAGTGCGAAGGCCTCTCCGGTGAAACAGGCTCCCGCTGCTCCCTTGTTCTCCATCAGCCTGGAGCCGAAAGGCAAGGCTACCGTTTCAGAAAGCTATTCCAGCCGCGTAGTAACCACGTATTACGCCGAGTATAAGCAGAGTGGCGGCAGCATCGTCCTCACATTCACGCCGGAAACGGGCAAGCATCCCATCACCCTCTCGCGGAGCGGTGGCCGTCTCTCCGTCACATCCTGGAACCAAGCTGATTGGGGTAGAGGCGCCATGCCCGTGATGCACAGAGATTCGTCCGATCCGCAGACGGCATTTGCGTCTTCGGGACACCGTTTCCTCTTCTTTTAAGTTTTTCCGTGCCCGCAAGGTCAACCGAATACTGGCCGGAGAAAGAAGCGCCCCGCCCTTGCTGCAAGGGACGGGGCGCTGGTCTTTTCTGACCTGAAAGCAGGCTACATATTCGTGTGGCCGTGCCGCATTTCCTCGTTGAATTCCGGTTTGGTAATGGCAAGTGCAGCCTGCATGCGGTTGTGATATTCCTCGGCCCGGGCCAGCAGTTTCGGCGTCGCGGAAGCGAAATCGCCTTCGGGGGTCAGCGCCAAAAAACCTGCACTGGCCTGCTCCGCGGCCATTTTGGCCAGGTCTTCGGGCGTCGTGTTCAGATATTGCGCGTCTCGCGGATCGGCTATCCACACAGGTTCGCCGCCACCCAGAACGCCCGAGAGCCAGTACACCTTCATGGCCAGGAATTCCTTCCTGCTGCCGTCTTCCGTGTCGGTGAAGAAAAACTTTTTCTGCCACCTGCTGTAGTAGCGTGTTGTGACCGGAACCGGTTGACGATTGCCGCTTTTCACCAACTCAAGCTGGCCCTGGTCCAGGGTCTTGCGTATGGCGTTGTAGATGAAGGTCTCCGCATAAGGCTGTTCCGGCGCGGGTACGATCTCGGCGAATGTCACCGTCATGGCGGCGGAAACCTTTGCGTGCAGCGCAGACGATTCGCCATCTTCCAGGCGAACTACTCCGTGCGCAATATATGTGTCGGCGCCAGAAGTGGAGCGGTGGAAGGGCCAGCGAAATTCGGAGAAGCTGACCGGCAGTCCGGCCAGGGTTACTGACGCATCGGGCCGGGGATTTCGCAGCCTTTTCGCGGCTTCTCTCAGGTGCGACGTCATCGCAGGCAGCAATTCCGGCTTGTTGAAGTCGAACACGTCGCTCAATTCCAGTTCGAGCGTGTGGTCCGCGGCGGCGTGCGGCGAAAGTGCGAGGCGAAAGCGGGCTGTGGGCTTGCTGTTGAAGTCCGTTCCGGCTTCCGCTGCCAGGACGACGAGTCCAGCTTCGCTGGCGGCCTTGTCAACGGCCGATGTCAGGTGGGTTTTGATTGTCATAGTTTTGGGGACTTGGTCCTCTACCATTCTAAATGCCTTAAGGCGGAATGTGCTGGAAACCGCCGATTGCCGACATGGGAGCGATACGAAATAGAATGGCAGAATGTCCTTGTCCGGCACTGAATCGAGACTCGATTTTCAACCCGGCGTGCGCCCCGCAACCGGCGCGGATGCTGCCGCCCTGACGGCCTTGATCAACCACGCCTTTGCGGTGGAGCGATTTTTCCTGGTCCACGAACGCGTCACCCTCGCGCAAGTCGAGTCGGCCCTTGGCCGAGGAACCTTCCTGCTGCTGGAGGCGGATGGCGCTCTTCAAGGTGCAGTCTTCTGTGAGATGGGAGGCGAAATCGCGTCTGGAGTCGGACGAATCGGAATGCTTTCCGTCCAGCCGGATCTGCAGGGGAAAGGAATCGGTCGGAGATTGGTTGCAGAGGCCGAAAGTTTCTTTCGCAATCATGGCTGCGCGTTTTCGGAACTGCGCATCGTGGACCTGCGTCGCGAATTGCCGCCTTTTTATCGCAAGCTGGGATATGTCGAGGTCGCCACCGAGCCATTTCCAGATGAAATTGAAGTCACGATCCCATGCCAGCTGATGCGTATGAGCAAGCCTCTCTAAACTGCACGGCCTGCAGCGGCACCGGAGGCCCAGGCCCACTGGAAGTTGAAGCCCCCAAGGTGGCCTGTCACATCCACTACTTCTCCTATAAAAAAGAGGCCCGGCACTTTGCGGCATTCCATGGTCTTCGCGGAAAGCTCTGAAGTATCCACGCCCCCGGCGGTCACTTCCGCCTTCTCGTAGCCTTCAGTCCCGGCGGGCGTAATCGTCCAGTTGTGCAAGTGCTCTTCGTATTCCGCCAGCGCGTGATTGGTCCAGGCGGCGGGCGGATCAAGATCGACAAGCCTGTCGGCGAAGCGTGCCGGAAGCGCGGAACGCAACGCAGCCTTGGCAGCGGAGTCATCCCGGCGAGAAGGCAACGCCAGCAACGGAGAAATGAGATCCTTACCCGGCGCAAGGTCCAGCGTGATCGCGGAACGGCTATTCCAGTAAGAGGAAATCTGCAGGATCGCCGGACCGCTGAGACCCCGATGCGTGATCAGCATCTTCTCGCGAAAGCTCTGGCTGCCAATGCTGGCTACCACCTCCATGGAGACGCCTGTCAAGTCACAGAGAGCCTCGCGATCGGCTCCATGCAGCGTGAAGGGAACGAGCGCGGGCCGGCATTCTTGAATGTTCAGTCCAAACTGACGCGCGATGTCATAACCAAAGGATGTTGCACCCATCTTCGGAATCGAGAGCCCACCGGTCGCTATCACCAAGGTCTCCGATTGAAATTCGCCGAGATTGGTCTGCAGAAGAAAGTCCGTCTCGCGCCGCACTTCGGCGACTTGGGCGTTCAGAAAGAGAGTGACACCAGCCCATTCGCACTCCTTCAGCAGCATGTCGAGAATGTCGTTCGCGGAATGGTCACAAAAAAGCTGGCCCAGAGTTTTTTCGTGGAACGGGATGTCGTGTTTTCTGACAAGCTCAAGAAAATCGTCTGGTGTGTAGCGGGCGAGCGCCGATTTCGCGAAGTGAGGGTTCCCGGAGAGGAAATTCTCCGGCTGGCAATGAATGTTCGTGAAGTTGCAGCGTCCTCCTCCCGAGATCAGGATCTTCTTGCCCGGCCGCTCCGCGCGATCCAGTAGCGCAACGCGCCTGCCTCGCCGTCCCGCCTCAATGGCACACATCAGCCCCGCAGCTCCCGCGCCAAGGATGACGACGTCGAATGGCTGAGCCTCAGAAGAGGATGGTCTGCTGCCCATCATGTGCGGCGTCGGCTCAAAAATATGCCCTGCTTTCCTTTTCGGGGTCTTCCTCATTATGCCGCCTGCGGACATGGATTCTTGCGCAGCTGTGACTTAAGTCGCAGACCGAACCCTGCCCCGGGCCTATTCTCTGAATCAAGACTCATCTTGCTTCAGCAAGACCAACAGGAAGGAACGGATTCTTATGTTCTGCTATCAGTGCGAGCAAACTTCAAAGGGCGAAGGCTGCCAGACTTTAGGCGTCTGCGGTAAAGACGAAACCACTGCAATTCTTCAGGATCTCCTGATCCACTGCGTCAAAGGGATCTCCATGTACGCCCACCGCGCCCGTCAGAAGGGCATAGCCGACCCTGAGATTGACGCGTTCACTATCGACGCCATCTTTGCAACGCTCACCAACGTAAATTTCGATCCTGAGCGTTTGTCCGTTCTGATTCACAAGGCAGTTGAAGTACGCCAACAGGCACGCGGCTTCTACGAGAGCGCATGCGATGCGCAGGGGATTGTTCCTGAGGCGCTCACGGGAGCCGCCTCATGGCAGCCCGCACCGACGATCGATGGGCTTGTCGCGCAAGGAACAGAAACACTGCTGCCTGTCCGTTTTCTTCTCGAAACGAAGGAGATCGCGAATCTCAAAGAACTGGTCCTCTACGGCATCAAGGGTGTAGCTGCTTATGCCGTGCACGCCCACGCGTTAGGCGGGGCAGATCCCCAGTCCTACGCCATCATTCACGAAATTCTCGATTCGCTAACCCGTACAGCCACGGCAGGGGATCTTCTCGGCGCCGCGCTCAGAGTGGGCGAACTCAACTACCGTGTCATGGAACTGCTGGACACGGTGCATACGCAGACCTTCGGTCATCCGCAACCAACCAGCTTCAGAATTCAGCCGAAAAAGGGCAAGGCGATTCTTGTCTCAGGCCACGATCTCGGCGACCTGTGGGCGCTGCTGGAGCAGACAAAGGGATTGGGAATCAACGTCTACACGCATGGCGAAATGCTTCCGGCCCACGGCTATCCCAAGCTCAAGAGCTATCCGCACCTTGCCGGTAATTATGGCGGCGCATGGGTCGATCAGGCCGACGAGTTCAACGAATTTCCCGGCGCAATCCTCATGACATCCAACTGCATTCAGCAGCCGAAGCCGGGTTACATGAATCGCATCTTCACCGGCGGCGCGGTCGCGTGGCCAGGAGTTGAGCACATTGCCGACCGCAACTATGCACCGGTGATTGCTGCGGCTCTTCAGGCTCCCGGCTTCGTGGAAGACGGTTCCGACGAGGAGATCATGACGGGATTCGGCCACAACGCCGTGCTGGGCGTGGCGGACAAAGTCATCGACGCAGTCAAGTCGGGAGCCATCAAGCGCTTCTTCGTGATCGGCGGCTGCGATGGCGCGCGTTCAGGCCGCAGCTATTACACCGAACTTGCGGAATCGCTTCCCAAGGATTGCGTGATCATGACGCTGGCTTGCGGCAAATTCCGCTTCAACAAGCTTGAGTTTGGAACGATTGGCGGCATTCCGCGCCTGCTCGATATGGGTCAGTGCAACGACACATATTCTGCAGTCCAGGTTGCTCTTGCGCTGGCCAAGGCTTTCGAGTGCGGCGTAAACGATCTGCCGCTGTCGATGGTGCTGTCCTGGTATGAGCAGAAGGCCGTAGCCGTACTGCTCACGCTGCTCCATCTGGGCGTCAAGAACATTCGTATCGGCCCAACGCTTCCGGCGTTTCTGTCTCCGGCAGTGCTTGGTCTGCTAAACGAGAAGTTCAACCTGATGCCGATTACCACTGCCGAAGAGGATCTCGCAGCGATGCTCGCATAATCTGTGAGGGCATTTATCGGGGCTCGAGGATGACTCGCGCCCCGATGCTTTCCTGGGTGAAAGAAGACCCAATCATCCCTAGGCCAGCTTTATTTCCTTTGGTAGAAGGATCGTGAATTCCGCGCCGGACACTCCGCCATTTGGTGGGCTCGCGACCGTGATCACGCCGCCATGCTTCTGCACGATGCCTTGCGTTACCCAAAGCCCGAGGCCTGTTCCATTCACTCCTTTGGTCGTGAAGAAGGGCTCGAAAATTCTTTCCTGGATGGATGCCGGTACTCCTGGGCCTGAGTCTTTGACGGTGATCAGCACTCGTCCATCGGACTCTTTCTTGCCACGAATCTGCAGCGAGCCCTTGGCCTGCATCGCCTCCACGGCGTTTCGAATCAGGTTGGCAAACACCTGCCGTAGTTCGCCTGCGAATCCGTGCACGGTCAACCCATCTTCGATTTGCATGCTGACGGCAAGGCCCTTGTCCTGGATCTCGCGTTTGTAGATGTCGAGAAGGCTGTCAATGATTTCGTGCAGGTCAACGTCCAACGGCCTTGTGCTGTCGCGATAGAACGCCAAGGTTTGCCGCGCGATGTGCGCCACGCGAGCGAGTTCCGTCTGCGCCTGTGTAGCCAGCTTGAGTACATCGTCGCTGGAATCTGTCCCCGTCTCGATCAGGTAAAGGAGATTCATCACGGCTTCGAGTGGATTATTGATCTCGTGCGCGATCGTTGCTGCCATCCTGCCGGTAGCAGCCAGTTTCTCCGATGTCCTCAGAGCCTCCTGCGCCTGCTTTTGCCCGGTAACATCGCGGCCAATGGTTGCAATTCCAGTCAATCGCCCGGCATTGTCGTGAATCGGAGAAATGGTCAGAAAGACATCGATGACTCGCCCATCCTTGCATTTGCGTTTGGATTCCAGGTGCTGCAGATCGCCACTCAGCAGCGCCTTCTCACGGTCCATGAAATTCTCACCAGTCTCATCCGGCAGCAACATGGCCAGCGACTTGTTGAGCACTTCCTGGGCGTGGTATCCGTAGAGCCTCTCCGCGCCTTTGTTCCAACTAGTGATGGTGCCGTCGAGATTGCGCGAGATAATGGCGTCCTGCGACGAGTCAACGATGGAGGCGAGAAGTCGCCGTGCCTCCTCCGCCGCCCGCCGATCGGTAATGTCGCGAAAAGTGAGAATCACGCCCGTGAGTTCGCCACTCGCGTCCATGATCGGGGCACCGCTGTCGTCGATTCCGATTTCACGCCCATCCCGCGCCAGCAGGATCGTGTGGTTCGTAAGCGTGACGATCCGTCGCGTCTCCTTAACTCGGTCAAAAGGACTCTCTTCGGGTTGCCGGGTAATCTCATTCAGAATTTTAAAGACACTGGTCAAAGGTTGACCCGTGGCTTCAAAGAGAGACCAGCCTGTAAGTCTTTCCGCGACACTATTCATGAAAGTCACGCAGCCATCAGCATCCGTCGCGATCACGCCATCTCCAATGCTGGTCAGAGTTGTGTAGAGGCGCTGCGTACTCTCCTGCAACTCGCGGTTGCGAACCGCAATATCGTTGGCCAATTTATCCAACGTCTGCCCCTGCGTCTCGAACTCTCCCTGCAATACGGAGTGAGTCAACTCCAGTTGCCGCCGGCGCTCCTCCGATAATTTTGCGGTTCGCAACAGCGCAATCATGTGAGGAACAAGCGGAGGCAGCGCGATTGCGGTGATGAGCGATGCGATTGCCGTAACGACCTTAACGTTGGCCGAAAGCCAGTAATAAGGCTTCCACAGAGTGATCACTTCAACGAAGTGCGTTCCTCCGCAGGCGATAATAAATGCGCCGAAGGCTACAAGAATCCAACTGAATGGAACATCGCCGCGACACTTGTACACGAGCCACGCGAGAGTTGTGGAAATGGCAAGGTAAGAGAGTGCGATAACCATGTCAGAGATGACATGCGTCCACACCAGTCGCGGGTTCCAGTCGTAGCAAAACCCGTGGGGCAGAAAACTGGTGTCGAATGATTTACCAAGGGAACCAGTCCACCACATGGCGATGAGGGTTAGGAAGAATACGCTGGGAATCCAGAACATCGCTGATCGCGGTGGTTTTGAAATTCGAAGCAAGGTGTTTCTCGACATTCGTCTGATCCCCGCACATTCAGATCTTATTGTCGACCCGGGAATATGAAGCAAGGCAAATTGATTGGTTTCAGTGAATCATATCGAAAATAGCGGAATGTAGCCAAAGGTGGGACCGAACAAGGGTGCCAGTTCGTGAGACGGACCGGCTACCCTCAAGGTGGGATTCACAGGATGGTTGGAATGCTCAGGCGTGCGTCACGGGATGCCCATCGACGCTGGCGATCTTGATCTTGCGAGCCAGGCCGACGGCGGCGAGAAGCCGGATGCATGCGTAGTTAAGGTCCAGCTCATACCACGCCAGGCCATGACGGCAGGAAACCGGATGCGCGTGGTGGTTGTTATGCCAGCCCTCGCCGCCCGTCAACAGGGCCACCCACCAGTTATTCGTGGAGTCATCTCGTGTGGAGAAACGGCGGGATCCCCACATGTGCGTGGCGGAGTTGACTAGCCAGGTTACGTGCAGGCCTAGCGTGGCCCGCAGAAAAATCCCCCAGAAAACCCACGACCAGCCGCCAGTGAGAAAAAGTGCAATTCCAACGACGGTGACCGGTACCCAGTTCCATTTGCTGAGCCATACGTAGAAGGGATCGCGGGCAAGGTCCGGAGCATATTTCGCCAGCAACTTTGTTTCGCTGTGCAGACTTCCTCGCAGGATCCAACCAATGTGCGACCACCACTTGCCGTCGCGTGGGGAATGCGGGTCGCCCGGCCTGTCCGTTAGCTGATGGTGCAGGCGATGCACCGCTACCCAGTAGATTGGCCCGCCCTGCAACGCCATCGTTCCGCAGACTGCGATGAAATACTCCAGCCACATGGGAGTGGCGTAGCCGCGATGCGTCAAGAGACGGTGATAGCCAATCGCGATTCCCACGTTCTGGGCGAAAATCCACATCACCAGGAAGACCAGCAGCGAAGACCACCGGAAGGTGAAGAACGCAGCCAGTGCGCCAACGTGAAAAATAAAAATAAGTGTGGCGAAGAACCAGTTGAAGCTGCCGTCGCGTGCCTGTGTCAGCGAGGAATAGTCGACTACCTGCTGCGTTTCGGCTGCGGTTTCCATGGGTGCAATCATGTTCGTCATATCAAAGGGGTCCAGAGACAGGGGTCCAAAGGCGCGTGCCTGTCTGAAAAAGGTAGACGATCTCCACGCCAGGCGGCTGTAAGAAGTTCGTAATACCTGTGAACTGGATCCTGGAGTTGGGGAAGATCCGGCTGCGTTTCTGAAGCCGAATGCTTTTCAGCCGCATCTTCTGCGTATGAGCAAATCGAGAGTCGCACTCGTTACCGGAGCAAATAAGGGACTTGGGTTGGAGATTGCCCGCCAGTTGGGCCAACAGGGCATCACCGTGGTGCTGGGTGCGCGCACCCTGGAAAAGGCGCGCGAAGCTACCGAGATCCTCGTGTCTGAGGGACTGAATGCCCATCCAGTGAAGCTCGACGTCACTAATCCAAAAGACATTCAGGGGCTTCCCGGCTTCTTCGCGGACGCGTTTGGGCAACTGGACATTCTTGTGAACAATGCGGGCGTCAACCACGACTTCGACGGCGACGTTACGGGCGAAACATTGCGCCGAACTTACGAAGCGAATGTCATCGGGCCATACGAAATCACACAGGCTCTGCTTCCATTGCTGAAGGCGAGCCCCGCAGGGCGCATTGTGAACCAGTCGAGCATCCTCGGTTCTCTGACGACAATTTCAAGTGGTTATGGTGGCGCGTGGGCTTCCGCGGGTTATTGTTCGTCCAAGGCAGCGCTCAACATGCTGACTGTTGTTGCCGCGCTCCAATTAAAAGAAACGCGGGTGAAGGTGAACTCGGCGCATCCGGGATGGGTAAAAACGGATATGGGCGGCAAAGACGCGCAGCTTGAAGTTGTAGACGGAGCGAAAACAGCCGTTCGGCTCGCAACGCTACCCGATGATGGCCCTACAGGCGGCTACTTCCATATGGATCAAACGATTCCCTGGTAGCGAATGAAGACGCTTCGCAAGAGAAATATGCGAGGATCAGCGAGCCGTAGTCAGCCTACGGCTCCATCCGTGCGTGAACTTCGCGCAAAGCTTCTGGCCGCGCCCCTGCCGCCGCTTCGTCGTACCTGCCGAAAATCATCTTGCCAGACGCCGTCTGCAGCACGGACGTCACCGTCATTTCAATCGAGCGACCAATCATGCGACGCGCATGATCGACCACCACCATGGTGCCGTCGTCCAGGTAGCCGACACCCTGCGTGGCTTCCTTGCCTTCTTTCAGGATGACGATGTGCATCTTCTCGCCGGGAAGCACAACCGGCTTCAGCGAATTCGCCAGATCGTTAATATTCAGCACTTGCACCTGGCGTACGTGTGCCACTTTGTTGAGATTGAAATCGTTTGTAACGATCTTCGCGTCAAATTGCTTCGCTAATTCGATCAGCTTCAGATCCACTTCACGTATGGCAGGAAAGTCCTGATCGACAATCTGTATCGTGAGCAGGGCATTGGCTTGCATGCGCTGCAGCACGTCCAGGCCGCGCCGTCCTCGTTGACGCCGGGATGCATCCGACGAGTCGGCCACCATCTGTAACTCTCGCAGCACAAACTCCGGGATCACCAGCGTCCCTTCCAGGAAGCCAGTCTCGGCAATATCGGCTATGCGTCCGTCGATAATGGAACTGGTGTCCAGAATCTTCACGCTTCTGCGCGCCGAACGCTCGCCGGAGAAGAGGTTTCCGAGGGCGGCAAGGTTCAACATGTCACCCTTGCTGGTTCCAACCACGAGTCCGATATACGACATCAACAGCAGCACAAAGATTTGCAGCGTGCTCAGCGTTCCTCCCGAAGGTAGGCTGTCGCGCAGAACTACGCTGAAGAGGAATGCGCCGAAGATGCCAAAAATGCTGCCGATGATAGCGCCAATAAGTCGTTTCAGGCTTATAGCGCGAACGCGCAACTCAAACACGATTACGAGCGCAGCGGCAACAGCGCCTGCAGCGGCGGCAGTCCAATGGGCTAACCCAAACGGTTGCAGCAGATAACAGGCCAGAGAAAGAAGCAATAGAAATGCAATTCGAACAAGTATGAGATCCATGAAGCTGTAATTCTCCTGCAAGGCATGGGGACGAGGGGCAGCACCTTGCAACACAGGGAGTATACTGACGCGCTTTAGCTTCCAGCAAGGACGCTTATTTTTGCCATCCAAAACAATCTGCAATCAGCGCTTAAAAGCATTAAAACGAAGTTAATAACCAGATCACTGGACTCAAGCAATATCCCCGTCACAAAGAATGGTTGCAACAACATATTGCTGCTCGTTGCCTGCTGCCGTTGCCAGTTCCTCCGCAATTCTCAGGCAGGCAGCCACGGCGGCAGCACCGGAAATGCCAACCAGCAATCCCTCTTCGCGCGCCAGACGTTTCGCCATCGCACGCGCTTCGTCCGCGCCAACCAACTCGGTGCGGTCCGCCAGGTACGGGCTATAGATGGCTGGCAGCAGCGTCGTAGAAATGTGCTTCATTCCGGTGATGGCCGCTGTTGGCGAATCAGGTTGCAACGCAATCGCCTGAAGCTTCGAGTTGTATTCCTTCAGCTTGCGCGTCGTTCCAAGGAACGTCCCGCTGCTGCCGACCCCAGCCACAAAGTGGGTCACCAATCCTTCAGTCTGCTCCCAGATCTCGATTCCCGTGCTCTGGTAGTGAGCCTGCCAATTCACGTCATTTGAAAATTGATCGACGTAGCAATATCGATTCGGATCGTCTCCGGCCAGTTCGCGCGCCTTTAGAATTGCCCCATCCACGCCCGCATCAGCCGGGGTGTAGGAAGTCTCCGCTCCAAAAGCGGCCATGGTGGTCTTCTTCTCAGGCGACACATCTTCCGGCAGGCAAAGCGTGACAGGAAATCCCAGCGCCGCTCCCAGCATTGCATAGGAAACGCCGGCGTTGCCGCTGCTTGCATCCAGCAACCTCTTGCCCGGCGTTAATAGCCCTCGCTGTTTCGCGTCTGCCACGATTGCTGCGGCAGGCCGGTCCTTGGCTGAGCCGCCGGGATTCATCCACTCAGCCTTCGCGACGATCTGAATACCAGGCAGATGTGCAGTCAGCCGTTCCAGCCGGAGGAGAGGAGTGTTGCCAATTCGTTGCAGTAGCGAGCTACCAAATGTTGTTGTCATAGGGTCCTGTCAAACTCCTCCCTTAGCCCGCGGCCTGCAATTGCAGCCAATAGCGGGATGTGCGAAAGTTAAATCGTCGGGACGAGGCTTCCTGTAGTGTAGCTGCCCGCAAGGCAACATCAGATCGCTATACCGAACGGAATGCCATTCCATGCCACGAAAGACAGCACAACCTGGATTTCAGGAACGACTCGCTTCTCTTCGAAGCGCTGAATTCGACGTACAGGAAGTTGCCGGCGTTCCCGGAAAAATCAAGGTCTCAAAGCATGGCTGCGCTGCGATATTGTCGGCCGGGGACAATGGTGCAGTGGCATATGCAGCTCGTCCGGGATTTGTTCTCGGCGGCGAGATTTCGCGCATACTGGATCGCGGTAATCAGAAATTTCTCAAGACTACGAAACTCGAAGTACCTGCGACCGCCGATCACCTGCGCGCCTTGCACCTCTTCAGTGAGGAATTGAAGCTCGCCACGGGCGGCATCAATCTTTATAACGAATCGCTGGGCACGGTGAGCGACCGATATTACTACGACAGGCTGAAGGGCCGCGATCTTCCGGAATCGAAGCGCACGCGGCGTCCATGGGAACTTCCCGCCGAGACAAAGAAGTAGCGTTACCGCTTTGCGCGCTCCCGCTGCAATTCTCTATAAACATCGCTCTTCGAGAGCCCGCGCTCTTTCGCGATTTTCTTGAGCGCGTCCATCTCGCTCAAGCCTTCTGCCTTCTCCAACTCCGCCAGCCGCTGCTTTACCGACGTCGCAGTCGAGGCTGCCGCTTCCTGCCTGCGACCCTCAACCAGCAGCGTGATTTCTCCGCGAATGCGTTCGCGCTGCGCCAGGGCACTTCGAACTTCCGCAACGCTGCCTCGAAGAAATTCTTCGTGGAGCTTGGTCAATTCGCGAGCCACCACCACGCGGCACTCCGCGCCCCACACCACTTCAATATCAGACAAAGTTTCCAGGATACGATGTGGCGCCTCATAGAAGATCAGCGTCGGCGCAGGATCGCCCGCTGATTTCGCCAGCGTTTCCAGACGCGTGCGTCGCTCGCCCGCTTTCGATGGAAGAAAGCCGAGATAGAGAAAGCTGTCTGTGCTCAGGCCGGAGCCGATCAGTCCTGACAATGCCGCATTTGCGCCCGGGATGGGGATGACAGGAATGCCCGCAGCAAGAGCCGCAGAAGCCAGCGTCATTCCCGGATCGGAGATGCCGGGCATACCGGCATCGGAAACAACTGCGACACGGCCGCCACGCGAAAGTATATCCAGCAGTTCCGCAGCACGTGCCTGCTCATTGTGCTCGTGGCAGCTAACGGTCGGCGTGGTGATGCCGTAGTGATTCAACAGCTTCTGCGTTTGCCGCGTGTCTTCGCAGGCGATGCGGTCCACGCTGCGCAGCACACGCAGCGCTCGCAGAGTAATGTCTTCCAGATTGCCAATCGGAGTTCCAACGAGATACAGCCCGGGAGCGAGGGGCCTCTTTTCGGTGGATGATGCGAAGTCCTCGTCAGCCCGATCTTCCAGAGGTTCCTCGGCTTGATCCATGCGCTGGCTATTCCTGGTTCTGTCGCTGCACCCGGCGATGCTCCGCCAGCAGACTCATGGAGTGCATCAGGTTCTGCAGGCTCACGATTCCAATCACGCGTTCGCCCTCGGTCACCGGTACAAGCGACAACCCGCGCCCTGCCGAAATGCGGCGAATGGTCGAGCCCAGCGAGTCATCCGGCTGAGCCACCTGGAATGCCCGCGACATCACCGACTGCACATATCCATTACCCTCCGCGCGCAGTGCATCCAGAATGCGCTGACGCGAGACGATGCCAACTAAGCTCGCTCCCCGTACAACTGGAAAATCATCTTGCAGGCAGTGGATAGACTTGTACAGCGCGTCCTCAAGCGTGTCGGAAGGGGAGAGCGTAGCAAAGTCTGTCAGCATCACGTCGCGCATCTGCACCGTGTCTACGACGGACTGGAACATCACTCCCTGGTCTTCAAGCTGCGCGCCGATGAAGATGAAGAATCCGGCCATAATCAGCCAGGGATTCTGCAACACAATTCCCGCGACAAAAGCAGCCAGCGCCAGGATCTGACCAATATTCGTAGAGGCGCGGTTTCCCTGCAACGCACCTCGGGAACGCGAAAATCCACTCCGCAACATGCGCCCTGCATCCAGAGGATAGGCGGGAAGCATATTGAGAAATCCAAGGAACAAATTCAGCCACACGATGCTGCGGATGAGATGGTTCGGTGTCACGTACGGGCGTTGCAGCAGGCTCAAACCGGGCGCGGAGCCCATAATCAGCGCGCCCACCACCAACGCGAAGAAGATGTTCGCCAGCGGCCCCACAGAGCCCATAATCGCCTGGACGCGCGGCTCGATCGAACGTTCCTGGCTTTCAGGATTGGCATACGAGTACAGGCCGCCGATGGGCAGCAGGAGAATATTGCGAAGTTTTAGTCCGTAATACGCAGCGGCGATCACGCGAGTCGTCTCTCGCACAGCCACCGCGAGCACGAGCAGCAGCCACAGACCTATGCCGCGCCACGAAGAGACGTGAATCACATTGGTGTAGAGCAGGCAAAAGCCAAGCAGCAGCACGAAGAATGTATGGATGCGAACATCCACCCCCATCCAACGTCCCAGCGGAAATGACCAACCCCTCATCATCGGTTCAACAACCTCAATGTTCTTCTACTCTGATGCTGTGCGCTGCTTGCTTTTAATTGTAGAGGTTCGGAGAGATTTGACGAAACGACGTCATCCGAGATAGTGGGTGCAATCGCTCCGGCGTTTCTTCACAAGTGCAAAACTCTAGCCGACAGAGGACTTCAAAACGGCCGCTCTGCGAACGCGGTTTCGAAACGCTGAGCATCAAAATGCTCTACCATCACATTCGATGCGTGTTATCGCCGGACTCTACCGTTCTCGACCGCTTGCCGCTCCCAAAGGACTGGAAACCCGGCCCACCTACGACCGTCTGCGCGAAACTCTTTTCAACGTACTAGCTCCCAGACTCGCGGGAGCCGTCTTCGCCGATCTGTATGCGGGGTCCGGTGCAAATGGCATCGAGGCACTCAGCCGTGGCAGCCGCTTCGCCTATTTTGTCGAGACAGCCGAGCCTGCTCTCGAAGCCATCCGCGCAAATCTTGCCTCGTTGAAGATTGTCGGCAAATACGGCTTTGAGCCGCGCACGGTGAGTTCTTTCCTGCGGCGCTCCGCAGCGAATGTTGCGAAAACTGGTCAGACCCTCGACATCGTCTTTCTCGACCCGCCCTACGAAGCCATCTCGGAGTACGCCTCGACGCTCGGTCTGCTCGGCGGTGAAACTGCAAGCGTACTCAACGAGAACAGCATCGTGATCGCAGAACACCAGCGCCGCAATCCTCTTGCCGAGAGCTATGGAAGCTTGAAACGTTATCGCGTCCTCGAGCAGCGCGACTCAGCCCTGAGTTTTTACGCTCCGCCTGTTTCCGAATCGACGTCTGTTGAACTTTAGACCGTCTCACCCGTTCGCAAATCGACGGTGAACGTCACGTTGCTATCGGTCATCATGTCCCAGCCTGTTCCGTGAAGCAGGTCGCCCGAGACTTCCATGATCTCGAAACCTTCCCACGACAGCCGTGGCGACTGCCACACACGTCCTTCGCTTCCCCATGCTTCAAGCGAGTGGTGGCCGCCAAAGAGCAGCAGCTTATGCTCGACCACTGGACGTACCAGCAACGCTGGACGAAACGAGATTTGTTCAAACTGCGTGGGATCGGCTGTATCGATCCAGTAGGCATATCCTCCAGCCACCGCGCAAAGTACATCAGGATGCGGGCAAGCCCACACGCCCGAGGGAACCAACGCGTCCGCGAAGCCCAACGCACAGGTGGCAAGAAAGGGCAGGCCCTTTTCTGGATGAACAAGCAACTCCATCGCGCCGCGTTCCACCTCTTCCGCTTCGCGCGGATACACAAACTGCCGCGAGGGAACGATCAGCGGTCGCCGCTCCAGCACTTCTACCTGCCAGGAATGCGCAAAACTCTCGTCGACGATCACCGTCGTCACGCTCCAACGAATCCGTCAACGCGCTCGCGGATCGACGGAATATGGACTGGCAGATCCAGGCGGCTGCCTTGCTCAATCAATGGAATAAGCTTGTCGAACTCCGGGCCGGAGTGTGATCCGGTGATCGCGATCCGCACAGGATGAAACAGCTCTTTCCCCTTAACGCCCGTCTCGGCCTTGATCTCGTTCATCCACGCTTTGAATTGTTCCCGCGTCGCAGGACCATCGCTCGAACGCACCCGCGTCGCGAAGGCATGCAGCACTTTCTGTGCGCTCTCGATTGCCAGCAAAGCTGCGTTTTCCGGGTCGGCCTTTGCGGGCTCGGCGTCGAAGCGGAACAAAAAGCGTGCCTTCTCCGGTAATTGCGCCAACGTGTCTACCGAGGGGAGAAGGAGTTGAATCATCGCGGCCGTCCACGCTTTTACCCCGCTGTTGTTGTCCGCCGAGAATGCCGGTAGAAAACCAGCTGTCTCAAAGTAAGGCCACGCCAACTCCAGGATTCTTTCCGGCACCGCCAATTTCAAATAGTGCCGGTTCAGCCAGTGCAGCTTGTTGAAGTCGAAGATTGCCGGCGACGAAGTCACCCGTTCCAGCTTGAATGCCTTGGTCAGATCCTCTGGAGTAAAGGTCTCAGTCTTGCCGTCTTCCGCTCCCCAACCCAGCAGGGCGAGGTAGTTCACAAGCGCCTCCGGCAAAATGCCCATCTCGCGAAAGCTGCTGATCGACGTCGCGCCGTGGCGCTTCGACAACCGCTCGCGATCCGCTCCAAGAATCGTGGAGAGGTGCGCGAACTGTGGCACCGCCCAGCCGAACGCCTGGTAAATTGCCACCTGCTTGGGAGTATTCGAAATGTGGTCATCGCCGCGAATCACGTGAGTGATCTCCATCAGCGCGTCGTCCACCGTGACCACGTAGTTATAGACCGGCACTCCCGAAGAGCGCACCAGGATGGGATCGCTCATCGTGTCGCTGGCAAACTCCACATCGCCCCGAACGATGTCATGGAAACGTAAGGGCGCATCGGGAATGCGCAACCGGATGGCGAAGGGCTCCTGCGCTGCCGCTCTCGTCTCACTGACGGCTCGGTCGATCGTCCGGCATTTGCCCGAATAGACCTGCGGTTTGTGTTCCACGATGGCGAGTGCGCGCTCGGCCTCAAGCTCTTCATTCGTGCAAAAGCAGCGATACGCCTTTCCCTCCGCCAACAATTGATCAGTGTGCCCGCGGTAGATCTCGAGCCGCTCCGATTGACGATAGGGGCCGTACGTGCCTCCCGTGTCTGGACCTTCGTCCCATTGCAATCCCAGCCAGTGCAAATCGTCCATCAACTGCGTTTCGTAGCGAGCCTCGCTGCGTTCCACGTCAGTGTCCTCAATCCGCAGCAGGAATTCGCCACCGTGATGCCGCGCAAACAGCCAGTTGTAAAGCGCGGTACGAGCATTGCCGACATGCAGTTGTCCGGTTGGGGAAGGGGCAAAACGAACGCGGGTCTTGTTGTTTGTCATGGTCTTCAGAGATGGTAACAAGGGATCGGCAGGGATGCAGAGCAGACGCCGTGGTTATCGGGATCGGAAGTGCTGCCATCCGCCCGGCAGCAGCGGTTCAACGCGTTTTCCGTCACGCATCGTGATGCGAGGCCGTCCCGGCATCATCTTCCCCATGGCGTGGATGCGCACGCCGTCAATAGTCTTTGGGACGCGGGTTTTCGGCGATGCAGTAAAGAGAAGTTCGTAGTCCTCTCCACCGTGGAGTGCTAGCGCCCGGGCGGAGTCTGTCCAGCCTGCGCTCTCAGCCAACGCCGCCATAACGTGGATCGGGATCGACTTCGCGTCGATCTCCGCCCTTAGGCCAGACTCTTCACACACGTGCAGCAGATCCGTAGAAAGCCCATCACTCAGATCGATGGCCGCGGTAGCTATCTTTCCGTCAAGAAGCCGCTTCCCCACTCCCAGCCTAGGCCGTGGATAGAGATGAGGGTGCTCCTCCGCTGAGCGGGCAGCTTTGAACCGCCCCGGTGCCCTCTCCAGGGCCAGCAATTCCGCAGCCGCCCCGCCAAGGCTGCCCGTGACGTAGATCATGTCTCCGGCGCGCGCGGTGGAGCGCAGCAGCGCACGTCCCTTCGGCACCGAACCCAGCAGAAGAATGTCAGCCGCCACCAGCGATGTGCCATCGGCGGATCGCGGAGCCTGGGCCAGATCCCCACCCGCTAGCGGAACGCCGTGAAGCCGCGCCAGACCGAAAAAGCCATCGAGGAACCGGTCCATCCAGCTTGCCGCCTGCCCGCGCTTCTTCGTCAGCTCGGAGGGCACTGCAATGGACAAAAACGCGGCCAGCGGCGAAGCACCCATGGCCGCCAGGTCGCTCAGGCCTCTCGCCAGGCAGCGATGTCCCACCGCCTCAGCCGGATGCCAGTCTCGTCGAAAATGGACCTGCTCCAGGGTCAGGTCGGTCGTCACCACCACCTCGGTCCCGGCCTTCGGCTGCAGGATGGCGCAATCGTCCCCGATACCCAGCCGGAGAGTTTTTGCGGAGGCCAGGTTGGTCGCCCGTTTTCGTATCGAAGAAATGAGCGAAAGCTCCCCCGGGCTCTCCGCCGGGCGCTTCCAGTTCGTCGATCTTCTCTCGCCAGGATGGTCTAAACGACTCATTTATAGACGCCAGCATACAGCGCTGCTCTGGATTTGCCACTATGAAGCTCCATTCAGTCCGTGTGTTCCACCCCGAACGGGGGAGCCCGACCGGCGGTTGAGACGATTGACTCATCTGGGGGCCTCTGGTAGGTTACCCAAAGATAAGAGATTGAAGAATTTGCTGTGATTTTCTGGATTTGCGAAGTAACATCTGCCTGAATTCGCCGTATCAGAAAACAGACAAGTTCCTTGGGTTAGTTCGTTCAAATTGAGGGATAGCTTGCGGAACCGCTTTTACATTATTTTCGTCTCTCGCGAAGAGGACGGACGCCTGAGGAAAATTCCGGTTCCGTTGCACTATGCCTACATCTTCGTGGCAGCGGCGGTTGTTGGAGCATTCACGATCGCAGGCATGGCCGGATCGTACTCGCGCATGCTGCTCAAAACTGCGAGTTTCAACCAGATTCGTTCCGAGCGTGAAGCCATCCGCAGGAACTATCTGCAGATGGAACAGGCAGCTCACGAAAAAGACATTCAGGCCGCATCTCTCGGCACCTTGGCCAATGAAGTTGCCGCGCTGTACGGGCTTCGACAGAACAAGCTCACAGCGAAAGCAGCCGAAAAAGCCCTTACTGCGGAAACTCCGCTTGTCTCCGACGATTTCACGCAGCAGCAGTACGACAAGTCCATTGATAAGTTTTACGAGCTTCGCACCTCTGCCATGTCCGGCCGCATGTCGCGCGCATTGGAAGGTGGTCTGAATCTCAGCACCACTACCAGCGACTGGATGCAACTCGCGGACGCACCATCGCTATGGCCTCTCGAAGGGACAGTCACCAGTTCTTTTGGTCAGCGTGAAGATCCGTTCAACGGGGAAGGCGCATTCCACGCAGGTATCGACATTTCTGCGGGCTTCGGCACAGGCATTCGCGCCGCAGCCGACGGAACCGTGGATATGGCATCTCTCACCAACGGGTATGGCCGCGAAGTGGTGATCGACCACGGCCACGGCGTCAAAACCGTCTATGGCCATCTCTCTGGATTTACCGTCGTTGCCGGCCAGCAGGTTAAGCGAGGCCAGGTCATCGGCTATGTGGGTCTTTCAGGGCGCAGCACCGGACCGCATCTTCACTACGAAGTTCGCGTTCACAACACTCCGGTCAATCCGCACAAATATCTGCGGACCACCATGCGTCAGTTGGCCAGCGTCGGGGACGTTCTCCACGGCGGCAGCAACTAGCATTCCTTCTAATTCAATCCACCAGCGCACACTTTGTTAAAAAAATAGCGCAGCGCCATGTTCATCAGCGCTGCGCTATTTGTAACTATGGTTGTTCTGTTTATGTGCAGGATGTTACTTACCCACATACTTGACGCGCCAGATGGTCTTCGATCCATCGTCCGACACAAACAGCGATCCATCCTTCGCCATTGCGACTCCCACAGGCCTGCCCCAGACATCACCGTTCGCCGTGGTGAATCCTGTCAGGAAATCCTGGTACTCACCCGTCGCCTTGCCATCTTTCATGGGAACGCGAACGACTTCATAGCCAGCGCGTACATGCCTGTTCCATGAACCATGCTCCGCTGCGAACGCATCGCCCTTATACTCTGCAGGGAATTGCGATCCGTCATAGAAAAACATCTCCAACGAAGCGAAATGCGGCTGCAGAAGCACATCCGGCGTAATCACTTTGTCCTTCAACTCTGGATGTTTTCCTTTGTGTCGGGGGTCCTGATGCGGGCCCATGTAATACCACGGCCAGCCGTAGAAGCCGCCCTCCTGCACATGCGTGATGTAGTCCGGAACAAGGTTGTCACCCAGCGCATCGCGTTCGTTGGTGGAGCACCAGAGCTCGCCCGTCGTGGGATGGATCGTCTCTCCAACGCAATTGCGAATGCCATACGCATACACCTTTACAAACTTTCCTTCAGGCGTGAATTCCAGCACGTCCGCGCGATGAAATTCCTCTGGATGCGTGTCGGTATCATCCACGTTCGAGTGGGACCCCACCGAGACGAACATGCGCTTGCCGTCTAACGAGAAGACAATATCGCGTGTCCAATGTCCACCGCCGCGAAGTCTCCCTCCACCCGGTAGCTCCGTTAATTTCTGCGGAGGCCCGCTGGCTTTCAAATCGCCATTGTTATAAGCAAATCGCACCACGCTGTCGGTATTGCCGACGTATACCCACTTCGGATCTGGACCCGATGGATAGAACGCAATTCCGAAAGGCTGGCTCAATCCCGTTGCATATTCTGAAACTTGCCCCGCCTTGCCATCAGGCGTCATTCCCCGAAAAATTTTGATCTTGCCCGCAGAGCTTTCAGCCAGAAACAGGTCGCCGTTCGGAGCCGTGCGGATCAGCCGCGGATTCTCAAGGCCCGTGGCAAACTCCTCCACTTTGAAGCCTGCGGGAGCCTTGGGCCATCCGTCGGAGGGGCGCGGCACCATCTTCGGCCCGTTGTCGATGGATTGCGCCGTGTTCGGTTCAGGCAGATCCGCGACTGTGATTTTGTGCTGGGCGCCGGGAACCTGGTGATCGTAACCCGTAAATGGCGCTGCTTCCGACGCTGCTTTTTGGTCGGAACATGCCACCAGCATCGAGCCAGGAAAAGACAGCAGGGAGAACGCGACAACTTGGGAAAATCTCTTCCGCATACAACCTCCGTATCGGATTACGCCGGTCGGCTTACGCAAGGCGCTATGTGCTTTGGATGGAGAAATCGATTCACTGGCCGCTGAATTCGAGGGGTTTATTTTGCCGGGGTGGTCGATTCGGCAGGAACCCCGCCACTTCCCGGCGCTGCGGCAATCTGTTGCAGCAAGCTCTCCGGCAATGTCGCGGTAACCACCGCCCGATTCCTGTGGTGGTCCACTTTGATCGAATTCAATACGCTGCGGACTTCGGCGTTGCCCGATCCTTCCGGCAGATTGTTTTCAACCGCGCGCAGCAGGCCCACCATTGAGCCCAGCCCTTCGGCCGAAACCGTGGCTGCATTGTCGGTTGGTGTAATCTCCTCCACCCGCAGGCGCAAGGCCCCTGTCCAGCGCACGGATGCGAGAAAAGTGGTGTCTTCCGGGTATTGGAATCTTCATGCCCAGCAACTTAAGGCCGCCGTTCTCGCCCAGTGGCAGACCGATTTTGCCAATCCCCCAGGCAAGTGAAAGCAACGGGATCTCATGATAATGCTGCGATAGCAAGGTTGAACCCGCGAATGGCAGCGCAGCAGTCCGATAGCGGTCCAGCATGGAATGGATCTGTTCGGCCGTCGGCGTGTTTGAGACCGCCACGACGTCGTAGCCTAGCTGGGCAACGCGCACCGTCCGTCCCTCGCTTGGAATCTCATAAATCTCGTGCCCAGCGTACGTCTCGTGCGATGTCGCCTGACCCTCGAAATACTTCGCCAGTTTCTTCCCATCGAAGCGTCCGACGAACACCTCTGAGAAGGCCACAATGCCATTCGGCCCATTTGGATCCGGCATCTGGTGAAGCGCAAACGCCGCCTCATCCATATCGCGCTCAAACACAAATCCGGTAGCGTCGATAAAGCGCTGGTAGTCAGCGTCGCGATGAACCGGCCGCTGCTCGAAGTGCGTCGCCGCACGCAATGGGCGGAGGTTTACGTAAACAATCCCGTCCGACTCCGGCAGCAGGCGAGCCGCCTCAGGGGGCGCATTTTTTCGCAGGAAAATGGCCGCTGTCAGTGTGGCCAGCACCAGAAATACGATGAGGAGCGTCGTCCGTGTACGCTTGTGCATTCGTGGTATTCGCAGCCAACCGCCGATTTTTTCGATCATCGCCTGAATGAGGGAAGGATATCATTCGGCGTCGAACGGCCATCGCTTCAACAGATTTGACTTGACCTCCCCGACCGCGCCCGCAGGCTATGCCGCGAAACTCGTCCAACGAGCGGAGTGAATGGCGTGAGAAATTCCGCAGTCGAGGGGTCCGCAAACGCCATTGGTCGCTGTTTCGCTGCGAGATCGGTCATCTCTGCGGCAGGATTTACCGGTGATTGCACGGCCGTTCCCTCTGTGCTAATCTTTGGTCTTATGCCAGACTTTTTAGAGACGCCCCCGTGTGCCTCTAAAGCGTCTGGCGTAAAACTGTTCGGGCTGGCGTAGCTCAGCTGGTAGAGCATCTGATTTGTAATCAGAGGGTCGGGGGTTCAAGTCCCTTCGCCAGCTCCAGACTTTTCCCGCCGCAGAACGGTCGGTAGCAGCGGATTTTGTGCTCTGGCTGGCTTCGGCCTCCGGTCTCGCCCGCGCGGTTATCCCATCCTGGTTCTCCCGTCTCGCGAAGAGGTTTTCGAGGGGATCTGGCTTCCCGGTTACGGGAAGGCTGGTGTGCGGAGTCACCTTCGGGCTTGCCACGAGTGCGTTTCCGGCGGGACAGTGTTTGAAAGGGATGTGCACAGGTGGCCGAGCGGTTAATGGCAGCAGACTGTAAATCTGCCGCTCCTTGCGAGCTACGGAGGTTCGAATCCTCCCCTGTGCACCATAAGATTTGCGGGGAAGTCAGGTGAAACTCCTGGCGGGTAAGAGTCGTAGGTGGGTGGCGATCCTGCTTCTCGCCGGGCTGGCACTTTTAGCCTGGGAGACAATGGAGTCGGGCCAGGTACGTTGGCTGGTGATGATCCTGCTGGGTGGATTTGCCTTGCGCATCCTGCTCACGCCGGGTTCGCAAGAAGAGCCCAGTCCGCGTTACGATGGAGATGTACCCCCGCAGTAGGGAACGGCAGTTTGAGGTAAGGTTCAAGCTGGCGTCAGTTGGAACGAGGTAGCTTTAAAGGGCTTATGTAGGTCAGTCGGTAGAGCACTCCCTTGGTAAGCGTTGCGGCAGGCAGGCGAAGTGAGCCGTTGTCCGCGACCCAAAGGGACAGGCGTCACCGGGTGACCTCTCCTCAGCGGTATTTGGCACGAAGGTTTTTGCAGGGCTGATGTAGCTCAGTCGGTAGAGCACTCCCTTGGTAAGGGAGAGGTCACCGGTTCAATCCCGGTCATCAGCTCCAGTTTTCAGGAGCAGGCAACAAATCGGCAGGTCAGAGTTCGTTACTTCCTGACAAGCTGAAGCAGGCGGGAGTAACTCAGTGGTAGAGTCACAGCCTTCCAAGCTGTTGGTCGCGGGTTCGATTCCCGTCTCCCGCTCCAGATTCCACCAATGCTCGACAGGCGTGAGCAATTAGATTTTGGGCACAGGAGCCGGCAACGGATGTTTGAACAGGCAGTCATTCCGGCACAGGATCAGCCGCGGTTTGCGGAGATTGCGGCGATTCTCGATCGCACGTTTCGCCGCAGGATCTGTGGCCGGATTTTTGAAGCAGGTAAAGTCTTCGGGCTTGCGCGTGCGGGACTTCGAAGTTGTGCTGTCGCGGGGTCTTCTCGGAGCAGGTACGCCGGCACTTTACGGCGCACTGGGAGACTCGGATCGTGGGCAGGTGCGGGAGAAGTATCTGGCGCTGGTGGAGCGTGTGGCTCCTGAACTCCGCGCAAAGTTTTTGAAGGTGTACGCGTACTACTGAGTAGAAGATCATGACGGAGCCCGTCTTCGTGGTGGTTTGGGAATTTGACATTCGTGCCGGTGCAGAAGAAGCGTTTTTAGAGGCATACGGCGTGGATGGAGAATGGGCTCGGTTATTCCGCCGGGGAACAGGGTTTCTACGGGTGGAGCTGGCGAGAAGTATCGCCAAATCCAACCGGTTTTTCACGTTTGATTATTGGGTTTCCAGGGAAGCGTTCGAAGCATTCGGCGTGGAATTTGCCACCGAATACAAGACACTGGACAAGAAGTTGACAGGACTTACGGAACGGGAGCGGCGTATAGGCGCCTTCCCCTCCGAGTAAATCAGAAGAGAGAGCGAGCGAGTATGGCGAAGGAGAAGTTTGACCGGTCCAAGCCGCATGTGAATGTGGGCACGATTGGGCACATTGATCACGGGAAGACGACGTTGACGGCGGCGATCACGAAGGTGTTGTCGAAGCACAACCCGAAGAACTCGTTCCGTTCGTTTGATTCGATTGACAACGCACCGGAAGAGCGCGAGCGCGGCATCACGATTGCGACCGCACACGTGGAGTACGAGACGGCGAATCGTCACTACGCGCACGTGGATTGCCCGGGCCACGCCGATTACATCAAGAACATGATCACCGGCGCGGCGCAGATGGACGGAGCCATTCTGGTGGTTGCGGCGACCGACGGTCCCATGCCGCAGACCAAGGAGCACGTGCTCCTGGCCCGCCAGGTAGGCGTGCCGTATGTGTGCGTGTTTCTGAACAAGTGCGATGCGGTGGAAGATCCGGAACTGATTGACCTGGTGGAGATGGAAGTTCGGGAGCTGTTGTCGAAGTATGAATACCCGGGCGACGATTTGCCGGTCATCCGCGGCTCGGCGCTGGGCGCATTGAACGGCGAAGGGCAGTGGGAGAAGTCGGTTGACGAGTTGATGGAAGCGGTGGACAAGAATGTGCCCATGCCGGCGCGTGCGATTGATCTGCCATTCCTGATGCCGATTGAAGATATTTTCTCGATCTCCGGCCGCGGCACGGTGGTGACGGGCAGGATCGAGCGCGGCAAGATCAAGGTGGGCGAGGACGCCGAGATTGTTGGCTTCCGCGAGACCCGCAAGACGGTTGTCACCGGCGTGGAAATGTTCAAGAAGCAGCTGGACGAAGGCCTGGCGGGCGACAATGCCGGACTTCTTCTTCGCGGCATCGCCAAGGAAGACGTGGAGCGCGGCATGGTTCTGGCCAAGCCGGGATCGATTACGCCGCACACCAAGTTCACCGGCCAGGTGTACGTGTTGTCGAAGGAAGAAGGTGGCCGTCATACTCCGTTCTTCAACGGATATCGTCCCCAGTTCTACTTCCGCACCACGGACGTGACGGGCACGGCGAAGCTTCCGGAAGGCACGGAGATGGTGATGCCGGGCGATAACGTGCTGCTTGAAATCGAGCTGCACACCCCGGTGGCGATGGAGAAGGGCTTGCGATTTGCCATCCGCGAAGGCGGACGCACCGTAGGCGCCGGAACCATCACCGACATCGTCAAGTAGGCGTTTAGGTATTTGAGTTTCAGTAAACGAATTTGTTAGCCCGGAGCGCGAAAGCGTTCCGGGGCATTCACGGAGGCGGGCTGAACCCGCACCGAATCGGTTAGGATAAAAAGATGCGTGAAATCGTGACATTGCAATGTGGTGTGTGCAAGGAACGCAATTACTCGACGACGAAGAATAAAAAGACGACCACTGGCCGCCTCGAGTTCTCCAAGTTCTGTAATCGCTGCCGTAAGCACACGGATCACAAGGAAACCAAGTAATCAGGCTCTCCGGAAGTTGGCGACAGGCCCGGCGATCAAGTCAATCCTGCCGGCTTGGCTGACTTCTTAAGAGGTAACAACAGTTTCACAGGGGCGTAAGCTCAGCGGCTAAACTGCCGGTCTCCAAAACCGGACTCCTCGGTTCGAATCCGAGCGCCCCTGCCAGATTCTGAAGGGTTGACGGAAGTAGCGGAAACAACTGGAACCGGTTGTACCGCGGGAGAGGGCCATCATGCCCGTAGTGGAAAAAGGAAAGAAAATGGCGAAGGAACTCGCGATCCCGGACAGTGGTAAGCAGAACCAGCTCACCGGCTTTTACGCAAGGACCGTCGACTTTCTCAAGGATGTTCGCGGCGAAATGCGCAAGGTGGTTACACCGTCCAAGGCGGAAGTTCGCGCCACGACCACGGTTGTGATCGTTACCGTCTTCGCATTCGCGGCGTATTTCTATGTAGTCGACAACGTGCTTGGCCGCACGGTACAAGCTGTGCTGCGCTCGTTGGGCGGCGCGCAGTAAGTCAACTCACTCCTTCTGTCGAAAGACAACAGGTGTGGCGAAGTGCGACTTCTCATGAACGGGAAGTCCCGACGGGTTAAGCAGCTTTCGTTCCATCGTAAGCAGTCTGACCCGGGCGTCGTGAAAGAGGATTCGATGGCGGAACAAATCGAAGGCGTAGGCGTGGGAGCAGGCGGCACCGAGCAGTTGGGGCCCCCGGCAAACGAGAAATTTAAGTGGTACATCATTCACGCTTATTCCGGTTTTGAGCGCAAGGTGCGCGAGTCTCTCGAAGGCCGCGTACAGGCGTTCGGCCTGCAGAACAAGATTGGGCGCGTGATGATCCCGCTGGAGTCGGTGACGGAAGTCGTCAACGGCAAGAAGCGTACCGTCGAGAGGGTCTTTCTTCCGGGATACGTCCTGGTGGAAATGGATCTCGACAACGACCTCTGGCACATCATCAAGAACACGCCCCGCGTCACGGGCTTTCTAGGTACAGGCGACAAGCCGGTAGCGTTGAGTGAAGAAGAAGTAAGCTCCATTCTCTTCCGCACGGATACGTCGAAAGAGAAGCCGCGGCTCAAGATCAAGTTTGAGAAGAACGAGTCGGTGCGCATCACCGATGGTCCTTTCGCAAACTTTAACGGCGTGGTGGATGAAGTGAATGAAGATCGCGAGACGGTGAAGGTGATGGTCACGATTTTTGGCCGCTCCACCCCTGTCGAGCTCGAGTTTGGCAAAGTAGAAAAGGTAGTTTAGGCGCAGTTGTCTGCTCGTAGCTCAAAGCCTCGTGCCGCGTCCCGGATGGAACGCATCGGCGAGAGCAGCAGCTGGAAGCAGGCAATTGTAGCCGGAAGCTAAGGAAGGTTTTCTAAGATGGCACCGAAGAAAGTACAAACCTACGTCAAGTTGCAGATCACCGCGGGCAAGGCAACGCCGGCTCCCCCAGTCGGTCCCGCACTCGGACAAGCGCAAGTCAACATCATGGAGTTCTGCAAGCAGTTCAACGCGCGTACGCAGACCAAAGAGATGGAAGGCCTGATCATTCCGGTCGTCATCACTGTCTACACGGACCGCACGTTCTCGTTCGTCACCAAGACACCTCCCGCCGCCGTCCTGTTGAAGAAGGCTGCCGGATTGGCCAAGGGTTCCGGCACGCCGAACAAGGACAAGGTCGGCAAGGTGACGGAAGCCCAGGTGCGTGACATCGCCACCCAGAAGATGCCCGATCTGAACGCCGCCTCGGTTGAGACCGCAATCAAGAGCATCAAGGGCACGGCGCGTTCGATGGGTATCGAAGTAGTCGCGTAAGGGAAATCGTGACGCAGAACAACGCAGAGGCTACCGTGGTGATCGTCGCTTACCGGCCTAAACCCGGCAAGCGCGATGAGCTTCTGCAGTTGCTCCGTGAACACGTTCCCTACCTGCGCAGCGAAGGCCTGGCCACCGAACGGGAGACCGTCATTGCGGAAGCATCCGACGGCTCCATCATCGAAGTGTTTGAATGGGCGAGCGGCGGAGTCGAGAAGGCGCACAAGCATCCCGGAGTGGGGAAGTTGTGGGAGCGATTCTTCGCCGCCTGTGACGCGGTCCCGCTGCACAATCTGCCGGAGTCTTCGCTGCAGTTTGCCGGCTTCACGCCGCTGGATCTCTAACGAACGGCGGGGTCACACTTTTCCAGGATGCGTTTTCATCGTGGGTTTTTCAGCATCCCGTTGCGTGAGCCATAGATGAAGTCGGAAGCTTCCTGGCGAACATTCTCTTCGTAGTTCGCTCTCCATGAAACTGCATATCCAAGCTTCCTTAGTTCCTCAATGATCGTCGCCGGATTGCCCAGCTCGGGATGAACTTCCATGGCGAGATTGTCGACCTTCGACAACCACTCAGCATTGGTAAAGAGAATGTCGAACTCCGCTCCCTCAATGTCCAGCTTCATGAAGTCGACGTTCTCCCCTTCGAAAAAGGAAAGAATCTCATTCCCGGTAATGCTGCGCCCGTTATCGTTGAATGTATCGCCGTATTTCTTAACGGTTCTTTGATAGGCGGCACGGTCGAAATTCTCATTAGCGCTTCCTGATACGACCAGCGCCTGAACAAATTGAATATCGGTTTCGCTGGCGATCTGGCGCCGGAATCGATTGTCTGTGTAATCGTCCGCGTCAACCGCCAGGACTTTTGTCTTCCCGCCGCAGATCGCTTTCACGATCTGCGAAACCCTGCCGACATTGCATCCCAGGTCGACGAAATTCTTAAAGGGAATCATTCGTTGCATGTCGAATTCGCGAAAGTAATTGTCGCGAACAAAGAATTCGCGCAACCACGAAAAGGACTGATTGGGCGTGCCCGTCAGGTCGAAAGCCAGGTCAGTGCCGCAGTACCGGAAGTTCACCATACCCGTCATATCGTTGTCCGCCGGGTAGTACTTCCTCGTCTTCACCACCTGCGGCAGATGGCGAAAAATATTTCCGTACCACACCAGGCTTTGTCTCAGAGGCATCACGTCCGTAATATCGATGAGGTCAGCGGCAAAGCGACGGACAAGTGACATGAATCCCTCACGCATGAGATTGCGATCTTCCTCAGGTTACCAAATCGACGGCGGCACTCACTCGACGGCGGCACTCACTCATAGGATGGTCATCTTCGCACTGCAGTCCGCTGTAGCGGCACTTCTATCTCTGGAAAAGGTTTTTGAGGTTCCAGGCGTTGCAATCGAGCCGGGTTTCAAGCATAATAAGAGACTGCGCCTGTGGTTCCGACTGCAGGCTGTCACCAGGTTGACCGGGAGATCCGGATTCAGCCATTACCACGGCCCGGCAGAGCAAGCCGAGCGGTGGGAGACGAGGAAGAATGACAAAGAAATTAAGCAAGAATGTTGAGAAGGCGCGTGCGCAGGTTGAAGCGCGGCCCTACGCTCTCCCCGAAGCAGTTTCCCTTCTGCAGAAGATCAAGTTCGCCAAATTCGACGAGACCGTCGACATAACCCTGCGCCTCGGCGTTGACCCGCGCCACGCAGACCAGATGGTTCGCGGCACGGTAGTCCTGCCGCACGGCCTGGGCAAGACCAAAAAGGTTGCGGTTATCGCTTCCGGCGATCGCCTCAAGGACGCGGAAGCAGCAGGCGCGGACATCGTGGGCGGCGAAGATCTGGTCGAGAAGATTCAGAAGGAAAGCTGGACCGATTTTGACGCGTTGATCGCGACTCCCGACATGATGAAGTCGGTAGGACGTCTCGGGAAGGTGCTCGGCCCTCGCGGCCTGATGCCGAACCCCAAGACCGGTACGGTCACCAACGACGTTGCCTCGGCCATCAAGGAAATCAAGGCTGGCAAGGTTGAGTTCCGTACCGACAAGACTGCGCTCGTGCATGTTCCGGTGGGCAAGATCTCCTTTCCGCCCGAGAAGCTGATTGACAATGCCACTACCGTGATTTCCAGCGTGGTTCGCGCCAAGCCTTCAGCGGCAAAAGGCAAGTACATCAAGGGCATCACGATCAGCTCAACGATGGGCCCGGGCATTCTGCTCGATGGCGCAGTGGCTGAGACGGCAGCCAAGGCTTAAGCCGGATTTGCGTCGAAAGATTTTCCAGCCGGGTTACCGGCTAAAGATTTCAAGCCGGTTTACTGGCCCTAATTAAGTTCAGGTTTCAGGTCGTAGTGCGGTGAGTCTCTTGGCCAAGCGGTCAGAGAACCCGGCGGGCGGCCAGCAAGGATTCGAGAACAATGCCACTGACAAAAGCAAAGAAGGCGGAGCAGATCGACAAATTGGCGCAGGAGCTCAAGGGCTCCACGACAGCCATCGTCGGCACCTTCGCAAAACTTACGGTTTCCCAGGATTTCCAGCTGCGCAAGGCAGTTCGTGGAGCGGGCGGCACCTACAAGGTCCTCAAAAACAAGCTTGCCGCGCGCGCATCGCAGGGGAGCAGCGTGGAAGCAGCACTTCAGGGTCTGAAGGGCGTTTCTTCGGTTGCCTACACCAGCGGCGATCCGGTTGCGCTTGCCAAGGCTCTTTCGACTTGGGTCAAAGACAACGCGGAATTCACCTTCAAGCTCGGCATCGTCGATGGCAAAGTACTCAGCGTAGCCCAGATCACTGAGCTGGCAACCATGCCCGGCAAGGAAGAGATTTATGCCAAGTTATTGTTCCTCATCAACTCCCCGGCACAGCGCCTGGTCACCGTGCTCAATGCAGCCGGCCGCGACCTGGCTGTGGTGATCAATCAGGGAGTGGAGAAGGGCAAGTTTGGCGCAGCGCCCGCAGCCCCGGCAGAGACAGCAGCACCCGCGCCAGCGGCAACGGAAGCTCCTGCGACACCAGCCCCAGCAGCGGAAGCTCCTGCAGCTGCGGACGCTCCTGCGGCAGAAGCCACCGTGCCAGTTGGCGAGTCGGAAGCGCCCAAATCCGCACCGGCAGTCGACACGGCGGCAATTGATGCGGTTGCGTCGGATCCTGCTGTGGTGGCTCCGGAGGTACCGGCAGCGGACGCAGTGGTCGAGGCGATCGACGAGCCGGGTGTCAGCGCAGCGACACCGGAAGAGCCGGCTTCGTAAAGAGTTTTCGGGCGGCATTTGCGCCCGGGTTCGTCGGCGGCCTCGGCCGTTGACAAAAAGTTTCGCTGCAATCGGCAGAGGGGTGCCACGTCTGGGCACATCGGAAACCTTGGCCACCGCGGCAATCGGGGAAACCCGGCAGCAGTAAAAAATTTATTTTTACGTGGAGAGAATCATGGCGGATTTGCAGCAGTTAGAGGATCAGATTGTTGGGCTTAGCCTGTTGGACGCGGCAGCCCTTGTAAAGAAGCTCGAAGAGCGCCTCGGCGTCTCAGCGGCAGCAGCTGCACCGGTTGCGGCGGCTGGCGGAGCGGGAGCAGCAGCAGCGGCTCCTGTCGAAGAGCAGACCGAGTTCACCGTGATCCTGAAGGATCAGGGCGCGAACAAGATCAATACAATCAAGGCCGTACGCGAAGTAACTTCGCTCGGATTGAAGGAAGCCAAGGACCTGGTTGACGGAGCTCCCAAGCCACTCAAGGAGAACGCCACCAAGGAAGAGGCCGAGACCATCCGCAAGAAATTTGACGGCATCGCGACCGTAGAAGTTAAGTAAGCAAGTTGCATGCCAAAGCAAGACGCGCTATGCTTGTCATGGTGCGTCTTCGCTCGGCTTGTATGTTTTTCAGCCCCGGAGATGTAAAATCTCCTGCCTTCTCCTTGCCTGGGTTTTCACCCAGACTCTGAGATTGCGGGTCCGGTAGTTTGGTTGGATCGCACACGTGATTTCGGCACTTGGTTGCCGACATCTCTGCAAAGCGGGCGGCGGATTTGCAGGGGTGATGAAGTATCTGCTGTAAGGCGGCACACACGCTAGTTTTGAACCGGCGGGAATCGGACATTCTGTTTTTGCCAAGTGCACAATTCGGTTGTGGCGCTCGAGGGGCTTCCTGTCCCTTCGGGCTTTTGGCGTCTCTAATCCGCGGACGATTCACGTCCCGGGATGGAAGTCCTCCTGCGTTCTTAGTGTGATGCCGTTTGTTGCCCGCCACTTGACTCGCGTGTCCGGATAATACACCGGCCAGGCGTGGAAATCTTCCGGTCAGCGTTACCGGCCGCGAAAGTGAAATTCCTGGGGACTCCCCAGTCGCCGTTGCACTTTGCCTGATTTGTCACACAACGCCGTGTCCGGTCCGAACGAGGCGGGCCGAACATGCGAGCAAGAACGCACTACCAGACCTGCCGTTTGACTCGGGCGGCAGTTCTTCTTCCGGTGATCCGTGCCGGAGCCTCGGGAACACGAGTTCCAGGAGTGAATGCATGCCGAACGAGAACCGCGCTATTCGCAGCCGTCTCGATTTTTCCAAAATTCCAACGTCGATCCAGATCCCTAACCTGATTGAAGTTCAGCGCCGCTCCTATGAACGCTTTCTGCAGATGGACAAGCTGCCTTCCGAACGCGAAGACAACGGACTCCAGTCTGTGTTCACCTCTGTCTTTCCAATCACCGATTTTCGCAACATCTCGCAGTTGGATTTTGTTGACTACTCGATTGGTAACTGGGAGTGCAAGTGCGGACACCTCAAGGGTCTGCATCACCTGCGTACCGCCTGCGTAAACTGCGGCGCCATGGTGATCACTGATCCGTTTCATCCGGGTGATGTCCTTTGCCACAAGTGCGGAACTTACAACAAGAACACGCCCGACTTCTGCAACAAGTGCGGCGATCCTGTTGGCCTGCAACTGAAGTATGACCAGGCGGAGTGCGAAGAGCGCGGCATGACCTACTCTGCGCCGCTCAAGGTCACCGTGCGCCTAACTATCTACGACAAGGATCCGGAGACGGGCAACAAGTCCATCCGCGACATCAAGGAACAGGAGGTCTTCTTTGGAGACATTCCGCTGATGACGCAGAACGGCACGTTCATCGTCAACGGCACCGAGCGCGTCATCGTTTCGCAGTTGCATCGTTCGCCCGGCGTCTTCTTTGAGACGGCCAGCAACCGCACCTACTTCCTCGGCAAGATCATTCCTTACCGTGGCTCGTGGGTTGAGTTCGAATACGACCAGAAGAACACGCTATACGTCCGCATCGATCGCAAGCGCAAGTTCCTCGGCACCATCTTCCTTCGCGCCCTGGGTCTGCGTTCCGACGAAGAAATTCTCAAGACTTTCTACACCGTCGACACCATTGGCGTGTCCGATGGCAAGCTGCACTGGAACGTGATCGAGACCGGCAAGCACACTCACTTGCTCGGAGCCAAGCCGGCACACGCCGTCGTGGTGAAGGGTGAGGAGATTGCGCACTCTGGCCGCAAGGTTACGGCCTCGATTCTGAAGGCGCTGCGTGCCGCGAAGATCACACAGGTCGAAGTGGAAACAGCCGAGTTGGATGGCGCGATGACCGCTGCCGACGTTGTCGATCAGACGACGGGCGAAGTCATGGTTGAAGCCAACGTTGAGCTGAATGCCGAGCGTCTGCACAAGATTACCGAGAGCGGCGTCACCTCGATCGAAGTCTTCTTTCCAGAGCGCGACGACGTAGGCAACATCATCAGCAACACTCTTCGCCGCGACTCCGTGCGCAAGCCGGAAGAGGCGTTGATCGAGATCTACCGCAAGCTGCGTCCAGGCGATCCACCGACGCTCGATACCGCTACTGCGCTTTTCGAAGGCATGTTCTTCGATCCACGCAAGTATGACTTCTCGCGCGTAGGTCGTCTCAAGTTCAACATCAAGCTCTACGAAAATCAGGAAGAGACTCCTCTCGACCGCCGCACGCTGACGCCAGAGGATTTCTACTCGACCATTCGCTACCTGCTCAAGCTGCGCAAAAACATCGGCGTCGTGGATGACATCGATCATCTCGGCAACCGCCGTGTTCGCGCTGTCGGCGAGTTGATGGAGAACCAGTTCCGCATCGGCCTCGTCCGCATGGAACGCGCCATCAAGGAAAAGATGAGCGTCTATCAGGAAATGTCGACGGCCATGCCGCACGACCTGATCAACGCCAAACCGGTCATGGCGGCTATCCGCGAGTTCTTCGGATCGTCCCAGCTTTCGCAGTTCATGGATCAGACCAACCCGCTGTCGGAGATCACGCACAAGCGCCGTCTCTCCGCCCTTGGGCCTGGCGGTCTCAGCCGCGAGCGGGCAGGCTTTGAGGTTCGCGACGTTCACCCCACGCACTACGGCCGCATCTGCCCGATTGAAACGCCGGAAGGTCCGAACATCGGACTCATCAGCTCTCTCTCGTGCTTTGCGCGCATCAACGAATACGGCTTTATCGAATCGCCGTATCGCCGCGTGAAGGATGGGCGGATTCTCGATTACGTACAGGTCACCAACGCCGGCGAAAGCGGTCTGCGTGTGGGCGATCACCTCGAGAAGTCAGAAGCAGCGAAACTCAACGCGCAGTTGAAGAAGGAGAACAAGCGTCCCATCGAGTTCGATCCGTTCTCGTTCTATCTCTCCGCGTGGGAAGAAGATCGCCACACCATCGCCCAGGCCAACATTGAGATGGATGCGCAGGGCCACATCACGGAAGAGCTGGTGAATGCACGCCGCACCGGGAACTTCGTGCTGGTCAATCGCGCTGAAGTGGACTACATCGACGTCAGCCCGAAGCAGCTTGTTTCGGTAGCCGCGTCGCTGGTGCCCTTCCTTGAGCACGATGACGCCAACCGCGCACTCATGGGCGCCAACATGCAGCGCCAGTCGGTGCCGCTGCTGGTTGCGGAAGCTCCGCTCGTCGGAACCGGCATGGAAGGTGTGACCGCGCGCGATTCCGGCGCAGTCATCCTTGCACGCCGGAACGGTGTAGTGGATTCGGTCGACTCCGAGCGCATCATCATCCGCGTAGAGGGCGAACATCACCCCACGCAGTTGTCGCGCGAAGTTGGTTCGGACATTTATCAGTTGACGAAGTTCAAGCGCTCCAACCAGAACACCTGCATCAACCAGAAGCCGATCGTGCGCCACGGCGATCGCGTTCTCAAGGGTCAGGTCATCGCCGACGGACCTTGCACAGAGCAGGGCGAGCTGGCACTGGGACGCAACGTGCTCGTGGCCTTCATGCCCTGGCGCGGTTACAACTTCGAAGACGCGATCCTGATCTCTGAGAAGCTGGTGCGCGAGGATTACTACACCTCCGTCCACATCGAAGAGTTCGAGATTGAAGCCCGCGACACCAAGCTGGGACCGGAAGAAATCACTCGCGATATTCCCAACGTCTCTGAGTCCGCGTTGCGCGATCTTGACGAGAGCGGCGTAATCCGCATCGGCGCCAAGATCAAGCACAACGACATCCTCGTCGGTAAGGTGACGCCCAAGGGCGAAACCCAGCTGACGCCGGAAGAGAAGTTGCTGCGCGCGATCTTCGGTGAAAAGGCTGGCGACGTTCGCGACGCTTCGCTCACGTGCCCTCCGGGCATCGAAGGCACGGTGGTCGACGTCCGCATCTTCTCCCGCAAGGGACAGGAGAAGGACGAGCGCGCCAAGCTCATTGAAGGCGAGCAGGTCGCCAAGCTCGAAAAGAACCTGGCTGACGAAATCCGAATCCTCACCGACGAGCGTCTCAAGCGCCTTGAAGCAATTCTCGGCGGCAAGCTGGTTCTGGCCGATCTGCACGACGAGCGCACCAACAAGCGCCTCATCGTGAAGGATGCGATTCTCGATCGCGACACCATCGAGCGCATCTCCACCAAGAACCTGAAGCGCATTCGTTACACGGATAAGGATCCGCGCGTCAACGAGCAGATCGATGAGATCGAGGAAATGACCTCGCGCCAGATCGATGTGCTGCGCAAGATCACCAATGAGCGCATCGGCAAGCTGCAGAAGGGCGATGAACTGGCACCCGGCGTCATCAAGCTGGTCAAGGTTTACATCGCCATGAAGCGCAAGCTGTCCGTCGGCGACAAGATGGCAGGCCGTCACGGGAACAAGGGCGTTATCGCCCGCATCCTTCCCGAAGAGGACATGCCCTACTTGCCCGATGGCACGCCGGTTGAAATCGTTCTCAATCCGCTCGGTGTTCCTTCTCGTATGAACGTGGGTCAGATTCTCGAAACGCATCTGGGATGGGCAGCACACAAACTCGGCGAGAAGGTAAACGAGATTGTGCAGCGCAACCACGACGCCAACGAGGTTCGCGCCTACATCACGGAACGCTTCGCCAACACCGCAACCCTGCGCCAGCTGCTCGAGCTCAATGACGAGATGCTGCTCCGCGTGGCTGCCGGTATGAAGCGCGGCATCTGGTTCGGCACAGCGGTATTCGACGGAGCCCAGGAGGCCGAAATCAAGGCTCTCCTCGCTGCGGCCGAGTTGCCGAGCTCCGGCAAGACGAATCTGTTCGACGGCATGACCGGCGAACCCTTCGAAGAGCCGGGCACCGTGGGCTACATCTACATGCTCAAGCTCTCGCACCTGGTCGACGACAAAATTCACGCTCGCTCAATCGGACCGTACTCCCTCATCACCCAGCAGCCGCTGGGTGGCAAGGCGCAGTTCGGCGGACAGCGTTTCGGCGAGATGGAAGTGTGGGCCCTCGAAGCATACGGCGCCGCCTACATCCTGCAGGAGCTGCTCACCGCGAAGTCCGACGA
Source organism: uncultured Acidobacteriaceae bacterium (assembly GCA_963797255.1). Lineage (GTDB taxonomy): Bacteria > Acidobacteriota > Terriglobia > Terriglobales > Acidobacteriaceae > JANXZS01. Next base: position 67,533 of record CAWCOV010000019.1, on the reverse strand, counting down.
CGTTTACGGCCGCACCAAGATCTACGAGGCCATCGTCAAGGGCGAAGCAGCCATCGAGCCGGGTGTTCCGGAGTCGTTCAACGTGCTCATTCGTGAGCTGCAGTCGCTCTGCCTGGATGTGGAATTGATTAAGCAGGCGGATATTAAAAAGCAGCCCGTGCCTGCCGTCGCGGCAGCCGATTAACTCAGGTCCGGGGCCGCATGATTGCGGCTCCGGACAGGAATCGATCGCCCAGATTTAGCAAGACAGGTGCCTGTCCCACAAGAGCCAAAAGCTCCCCCGGGAAGGACAGGAACCGAAAAACATTCATCCCGGGATGCAGTGGCCACACTCCGCAGGCGATTTGCCTCAGCGGAGGAAGGTGCCAAGGAGGGTCGTCTTGTACCGTTCCAGCCCATTTGAACTCACCAGCCCGATCACGGACTTCGATGCAATTCGCATCAGCCTTGCTTCGCCCGAAAAGATCCGCAGCTGGTCTCACGGCGAAGTAACCAAGCCCGAGACCATTAACTACCGTACTTTCAAACCGGAGCGCGATGGACTATTCTGCGCACGCATCTTTGGACCGGTCACCGACTGGGAATGCCTCTGCGGCAAATACAAGCGCATGAAGCACCGAGGCGTGATCTGCGACAAGTGCGGCGTCGAAGTCACACTCTCCAAAGTTCGTCGTGAGCGTCTCGGTCACATTGAACTGGCGTCACCCTGCTCGCACGTGTGGTTCTTCAAAGGCCTGCCGTCGCGCATTGGACACCTGCTCGACATCTCGCTGCGCGACCTGGAAAGCGTTCTCTACTTTGAAAGCTACGTCGTAGTCGATCCCGGCGACGCGCCCGTCAAGGAGCGCGAAATCATCAAGGACGAGAATCGCTTCCGCGAGCTCGACCAGCAATACCGCCCCACCGGCTTCAAAGGCATGATGGGCGCCGAAGCGATCAAGGAACTTCTCAAGCGCGTCAACATCGATGAGCTGTCGATCGAGCTGCGCGAGAAGATGAAGGTCGAATCGTCCCTGCAGAAGCGCCTGAAATATGCCAAGCGCCTGAAGGTTGTCGAGGCATTCCGCAAGTCGGGCAATAAGCCCCAGTGGATGATCCTCGACGTCATCCCGGTCATTCCTCCCGAGTTGCGCCCCCTGGTGCCACTGGATGGCGGCCGCTTTGCGACCTCCGATTTGAATGACCTGTATCGTCGTGTCATCAACCGCAACAACCGCCTCAAGAAGCTCATGGATCTGCATGCGCCGGAAGTGATTGTGCGTAATGAAAAGCGCATGCTTCAGGAAGCAGTGGATGCGCTGTTCGACAACGGTCGTCGTGGCCGCGTGCTGCGCGGTGCCAACAATCGTCCGCTTAAGTCGCTCTCCGATACGCTCAAGGGCAAGCAGGGCCGCTTCCGTCAGAACCTGCTCGGCAAGCGCGTCGATTACTCCGGCCGTTCGGTCATTGTGGTCGGACCGGAACTCAAGCTCCACCAGTGCGGCCTGCCCAAGAAGATGGCGCTCGAACTCTTCAAGCCCTTCATCTATCACAGGCTCGAACAGACTGGACATTGCACCACCATCAAACAGGCAAAGGAGATGGTCGAACTTCAGGAGCCCATCGTGTGGGACATCCTGGAAGAGGTCATCAAGGATCACCCCGTCCTGCTGAATCGCGCTCCTACGCTCCATCGCCTCGGTATCCAGGCGTTTGAGCCCGTGCTCGTCGAAGGCAAGGCCATCAAGATTCACCCGCTGGTCTGCACCGCATTCAATGCCGACTTCGACGGCGATCAGATGGCTGTGCACATTCCGCTATCGCCAGAGGCGCAGGTGGAAGCCAGTGTTCTCATGCTGGCGTCGCACAACATCCTTTCGCCCGCATCCGGACAGCCCATCACCGTCCCCACGCAGGACATGGTTCTCGGTCTCTATTACCTGACCAAGGCCAAAGTCGGCGCCAAGGGTGAAGGCCGCGTCTTCGCCAACACCGACGAAGTGCTCATGGCGCTCGAAGCAAGAGAAGTCGAAACCCTGTCGCCCATTCGCCTGCGCTACACCGGCAACGTGCTCGACATGACCACGGCTTACGACGATCAGGATCTGACGCACACCGAAATGGTGCCGTTCGAGAAGCAGTACATCTCGACCACCGTCGGCCGCGCCATCCTGAACGATGCTCTGCCCGACGGCATGCCGTACATCAACGGCCTGCTCAAGAAGAAGGGCATCGGTCAGCTGGTCAATTACTGCTACTTGAACCTCGGTCTTGAAGTCACGGTCAAGATGCTCGACCGCATCAAGGAACTGGGCTTCCAGTACGCCACCCGCTCTGGCTTGTCTGTTGGTCTCGACGACATGGTCATTCCAGATTCGAAGGCACCCGTGGTGCGCGAAGCGGAAAAGCAGGCTGTCGGCATTCAGCGCCAGTACCTTGACGGCGCCATCACCAACGGCGAGCGCAACAACAAGGTCATTCAGATCTGGTCGGCGGTAACGGAAAAAGTTGCCGACGAAATGTTCAACAACATGAAGAACGCCGACAAGGCCGGCACCATGAACCCGATCTACATCATGGCCGACTCCGGCGCTCGCGGATCCAAACAGCAGATCCGTCAGCTCTCCGGCATGCGCGGCCTCATGGCCAAGCCTTCCGGCGAAATCATTGAGACCCCGATCAAGGCAAACTTCCGCGAAGGCCTCACCGTTCTCGAGTACTTCATCTCGACCCACGGCGCACGTAAGGGCCTGGCTGATACCGCACTCAAGACCGCTGACTCCGGCTACCTGACCCGTCGACTCGTTGACGTGGCCCAGGACGTCATCGTCAGCGAGCATGACTGCGGCACCGTGGAAGGCATCTACGTTACACCGATCGTCGAGTCCGGCGAAATCATCGAACCGTTGCGCGACCGTATCGTCGGCCGCGTTTCGCTCGAGCGCCTCAAGGACTTCGAGGGTGCGGTCATCGTGGAAGTCAACCAGGAGATTACAGAAGATCTCGCTTCGGCCATCCAGGCTGCAGGCATTGAGCGCGTCAAGATCCGCTCCGTGCTCACCTGCGAATCCAAGCGCGGCGTCTGCATTCTCTGCTACGGCCGCAACCTTGCCTCTGGTCGCCTCGTCGAACTCGGCGAAGCAGTCGGCGTCATCGCTGCGCAGTCCATCGGCGAGCCCGGAACCCAGCTCACCATGCGTACCTTCCACATCGGTGGTACCGCATCGCGAGTCTCCGAGCAGTCACGCCTCGACGCCAAGAACAACGGCGCGGTGCGCTTCATCAATATGGTGTCGGTCCGCTCTCGTACCGGCGACCTCGTTGCCATGAACCGCTCCGGATCTATTGCCGTCGTCGACGATCGTGGCCGCGAGAAGGAACGCTACCAGGTTGTGTACGGCGCCAAGCTCAAGGTGGAAGACGGAGCCAAGGTCTCCCTCGGTCAGGCACTCGTCGAGTGGGATCCTTACACCTTCGCCATCCTCACGGAAATTGGCGGTACGGTTCAGTTCAAGGATCTGCAGGAAGGCATCACGCTGAACGAGGAAGTGGACGAAGTCACTGGCCTGTCGCGCCTGGTGGTTTCGGACGCTGCCGACGAAAAGCGTCAGCCCGCCGTAGTCATCAAGGGTGCCAAGGGCAACAAGCGTTACTTGATGCCCAGCCGTGCTCACCTCATGATGCAGGACGGAGATGAAGCTTTCCCCGGCGACATCATCGCCAAGATCCCGCGCGAAACCACCCGCACCAAGGACATCACCGGCGGTCTGCCCCGCGTCGTCGAGCTCTTTGAAGCTCGCAAGCCCCGCGAGACAGCCATCATCAGTGAAATCGATGGTGTGGTGAAGTTCGGAGATGTGGCCAAGGGACAACGCAAGATCTACGTCACTGCGGACAACGGAGAAGAGAAAGAATACTCCGTGCCCCGCGGCATCCACATTAACGTGCAGGAAGGTGAACGTCTGCACGCTGGCGAAGCGCTCATGGATGGACCTCTCAACCCGCACGACATTCTCGCCGTCCTCGGTGAGAAGGAACTGCAAAGCTACCTGGTGAACGAAATCCAGGAAGTCTACCGGTTGCAGGGCGTCACCATCTCGGATAAGCACATCGAGACCATCGTTCGACAGATGCTCCGCTGGGTGAAGATCGAAGAAGTTGGCGACACCAGCTTCCTGCTCGAGCAGCAGATCGACAAGTTCCGCTTCCGCGAGGAAAACGAGCGCGTCATCGCCAAGGGTGGTCGTCCGTGTATCGGTCGTCCACTGCTGCTGGGCATCACCAAGGCGTCGCTCTCGACGGATTCGTTTATCTCCGCGGCATCATTCCAGGAGACAACACGCGTCCTCACCGAGGCGTCCATCAACGGTGCAGTCGACAACCTTCGCGGCTTGAAGGAGAACGTCATCGTCGGTCGTCTCATCCCTGCCGGAACTGGCATGGAGTACTACCGCAACATCCAGCTCTCACCCGAACTCGAAGAGGCGGCTGCCAAGGTGCAGCAGGAAGTGAACGCCGCTTACGAAGAGGCCGAGCGCGAACTGGAATTGATGCGGCAGGAAGGCGAAGCAGAAGAACTCGCAGCGGAATAGTTCCAACCATTCCGCAAACGGAACACAAAGCGGCGAAACCCACCCGGTTTCGCCGCTTTGTTACGTCTGGAAGCCTCCAGCCCATCACCAAAGTTAGCTCGATTTCGCCTTGTCGTACTCTGGCGGCCTCTCAATTCCACCCCTATCATCGCCAAGGTACGAGGGATTTCAGAGGATTTCTATGCCACAGGATACGTTTGAAGTAAGCGCACGCTTCGGTCAGATGATCCTCGCCCGGATCCTTGAACTCGAACTCGGCGCGTCCCGGGACGAGAAGATCATTTCCTGCCTCCTTAGCCCCGATCACCGCAGGCGCCAACAAAAACTCGTCGACGAGCAGAGGGCAGAGGCGGAGAAAATGCGCGCGTTCCTTTCCTCCGCCAGGATCCGCGAGCCTGAGTTGCCCCGCACTGCCTGACAGGTTCGCGTGATCCTCAGCAACCGGATCGCTGCCGTCTTGCCCTCCCAAGTTTTGCGTGATTCCTTTCGATCGGCGATCCTCCCGAATCTCGCCCTCATCTTCCGTCCAGCCCTCCGCACGAACTCTGCTTCAGACCTTGTATTCTCGAAGTTCATATCGTGGAGTCATGTCCCGCATGTCGTTGCTGAAAAAAATTCTGCTGCTGGTGAACCCGCTGATCGAGAAGCGTCTCGATCTTTCCGGTGCGGAGCAGGTATTTCGCAACGCGGGCGTAGATGTTCACAGACTCCGCACACTCCCGGATCATGCCACGGTAGACAAGCTTCGCGAGGCCCTTCCCAGCGGCTATGACGCCATCATCGTGTGCGGCGGCGATGGAACCATATTCGACGCGGTGCAGGCAGTAGCGGGTACCGAAACTCCCATCGGCCTCATCCCATTCGGCACCGGCAATGTCGTTGCCCAGAACCTGCGCGTTTCAACGGATGCGCTTCAGGCTGCCAATAGCATCCTCAACGCTCGCCCCCGTCGCATCGCGCTCGGCCGCATTACCTGCGCATTTACGCGAGATGCTCAACGATCCTGGTACTTCGTTTTTTCTGCGGGACTCGGCATGCACGCCTCGCTGATGGAATCATCGAAGGCCTGGGGCAAACGCACCATCGGCGCAGCCGCATATTTCGCCGCAGGCACACAGCTCTTGTTCAGCGGAAGCATCGTCCCCTTTGAGATGGAGACTACCGACATCCACGGCAGCATCGAGACGCGCATCTGTTGCGAGGCCATCGCCGCCCGAGTTCCGGAGCTCAACCGCTGGCGTCCTGCGGGAGACCTGGAGTCCGCCTCCATTCGCATCTTCTCCGTGCCGGGAAATTCCCGCGTCGCCCTCGCCCGCGCCATCTATCACGCGCTCCTCTACCGCTCCACCGAGTTCGCGCGAAAAGGTGCCGCGGAACACGGAGAGTTCGTGCGTGCCGTGTTCCGTCCCCTCCCCAGTTGGGAGTACTCCACCCCGGTCCAAATCCAGGCCGACGGCGAGGTGCTGGGACACTCCACCGCAATCATCGAAACCACCGACGCCACCGTGACCTTCCTCGAACCGGCGTAAAGCCCAGCATCTCCCACAAATCAGGAGCCTTGCCGCTTCCTACCCCGACGATCGCCATCCCCAGGGAATGTTGTAACCGGAGGGGCGGCTGAAACATCTAATTGTGTGAGCATTTGGCGCGTCCAGTAAGGCGTCCAACTCATCACTGGCACTTCATACGTGTCACACTATATGAGCAACATGTTTTCGAGGAGCATTTGGATGTCAGTAATCCCCCAAACCCGTAAGAGGATCCTCTCAGCAATCGCCGGCCTTCTTATCGCCGGTTCATGCGCTGCAGTGGCCTCTACCACCCAGATATATTCCGACACCGCCGACGCCAAGGCTGAAATCCGCCAGGCTCTCGCCACCGCCACCCGCGAACACAAGCGCGTCCTTCTCGACTTTGGAGGAAACTGGTGCGGAGACTGTCAGGTGTTGCATATCTACTTGCACGATCCGGGAAACGCGTCGCTCCTTCAGAACAACTTTGTTTTGGTCGAAGTCAACATCGGTCGCTATGACCAGAACCTCGACATCGCGAAGCAGTACAACATCCCGCTCGAAAAGGGCGTGCCCGCTCTGGCCGTTCTTGATCCGAATGGAAAGCTCGTGTACAGCCAACGCAATGGCGAGTTTGAAGCCTTGCGCCGCATGGACGTTTCTTCCGTGAGCGAGTTCCTCACCAAGTGGAAGCCGGCTCCGCTCAATCGCGCCGCCGTACCCTGCTCCACCACCAAAAAGGACTGCTAAATTCTCGTAGTCTGCAAAACAAAAAGCCCTCACCGCAAGGTGAGGGCTTTTCAGTAGTGTCTGAGTTTGCGGCTAGTCACCTAATAGGCAGGTTCTCAGCGACTTTGAATTCCTGTTCCGTCCCCACGAAGAATACGTCAGTCTGCTTTGATCCTTCATACCGGTACATCTCATCCCAGATCATCCCACCCTTACCCCAGCCGGTGTCTGGAAGATTGTGCCTCTCTCCGTTAGTCAGAACATATTGGTATCGTACCGTTCTCCACCCTTCAGCTATAGGGCTGCTGGTGCATCCTCGCCCCTTCGCATCGACCACATAGACGAGAAACCGACGATCACGTCCCAGCGGAGGACAGGCTGGATTGCTCACTTCAAACTGTACCCATCCTCGATATCCGTCTGGGATCTCATACCGAAGTTTGGGCAGATAAAGCGGCTGAATGAAAGGTGGGCCAAAAACAAAACACATATACCCGAAAATCAGTACTACGATCCCAGCGAACGACCAAAGCATTACTCGTTTAATGGCCCTCATGCGTTCATCGAGCCTCCTCAACGTATTTTGAAAGTGAGACGATAAATTCAAACTGAGGCAACTACCGGTTCTTATTTCTTCTGCTCTACTTTGTGATCTGCACCTCGGCCGACTCGGTCGCCTTTGAACTACCGCCCACGGTGATGTGGTACTTCGTCGCTTCCACCGTGCGCTCCAGGTTCGCGTTGTAGAACGCAAGCTCGTCAAAGCCAAGAGTGAAATCAACATGCTTCTGTTCTCCCGGCGCAAGCGTCACGCGCTGGAAGCCCTTCAGCTCCCGCATCGGCTGCTCCACACTCGCGTATTTGTTGCGAATGTAGAGCTGAACCACTTCCGTTCCTTCCACCGTCCCGGTATTCTTCACATCCACTCCAACCTTGATCACGCCAGCCTTCTGTGTGCGATCCGCATGCAGTGCCGAGAGGGCAATCTCCTTGGCATTCAAAGTAAGCGGCGAATAAGAGAACTGCGTGTACGACAGTCCCCAGCCAAATGGATAAATCGGAGTGTTCGGTCCGTCGATGTATCGCGATCCGTACTTGATGTCGCTCGCTGCATCCGGCGTGGGACCATCTGGATCCGTAATCGGACGCCCCGTCGGAAATTGCGAATACGAAAGCGGCATCTGTCCCACGCTGTAGGGGAAGCTCGCCGGAAGTTTTCCGCTGGGATTCACGTCGCCCATCAGCACATTCGCGACCGCATTGCCAGCCTCGATTCCCGGATACCACGCCTCAAGAATTGCCGGAACATTCTTCGCCGCCCACGGAAGCGCCAGCGGCCTTCCATTGAACAACACCAGCACCACCGGCTTGCCCGCTGCAAATACCGCTTCCAGCAGTTGTTGCTGATTTCCCGTCAGCCCGAGAGTCATGCGTGAGGCAGCTTCTCCGGTGTCGTTTGCCGGTTCACCCAGCGCAATCACCACAACGTCGGCCTGCTTCGCCGCGGACACCGCTTCGTCAAATCCCGCAGTGCTGTCGCCCTTCAGATCCGTGCCCTTGGCATAGATCAACTTCGTACCGCCGGAAGCGAAGCGCGTCTCCAGTGACTGCTTCAACGTCACCGCGTCCTTGGCGTCTCCGGCAGAGGACCACGACCCCAGCATCTCCGCCTTGTCATCCGCCTGCGGCCCAATCAGCGCCAGTGTGCGAATCGACTTCTTCAGCGGCAGCGTCCGGCCCGTGCCCTGCATAGCATCGTTCTTCAGCAGTACAAGCGTCTGCTCCGCAATCTTTCGCGTAATCTCGCGCTTTTCCGGCGTCGCCGTATAAGCGGGCGTCACGTCGGTGTAGGGATGTTCAAACAGACCCAGCGCGAACTTCACCCGCAGAACGCGGCGGACCGCCTCGTCCACAACCGCCTCTTTCAGCTCACCAGACCGCACCAGAGATACCAGGTGCGTCGAGTACAGGTTTCCCTCCATATCCATGTCCACGCCCGCTGTAAGGGCCTTCAGCGCTGCCGTAGCCCCATTCGCGGCAATGGAATGGTTCAGCAGTTCCGCCACTGAGCCCCAGTCGCTCACCACAAAGCCGTCGAACTTCCACTCGCCGCGAAGAATCGTTGTCAGCGTCCACGGATTCGCCGACGCAGGAACGCCATTGATTGTGTTGAACGAACTCATCAGCGTGGCCGCACCCGCCTCTACCGCCGCCCGATAGGGCTCCAGGTAAACTTGCCGCAGCGTCATCTCTGACATGTCCACAGCGTTGTAATCGCGTCCCCCTGTGGCGCCGCCATACGCCGCAAAATGCTTCACGCAGGCAGCGACGGACGTGGGATTCGTAAGATCTCCCTGCTGATACCCCTTGACCCACGCCCGCGCAATCGCCGCGCCCAGGTAAGGATCTTCACCGGCGCTCTCCGTTATACGGCCCCAGCGGGCATCGCGGGCAATATCCACCATCGGCGAAAAGACCCACTGTATGCCATCGGCCCGCGCTTCCACTGCGCTCGTCCGCGCCACCGTTTCTGCTGCTGAAGGATTAAAACTCGAAGCCAGCGCAATCGGCACCGGGAACGTCGTGTGCTGGCCATGAATCACGTCATAGCCAAAGATCAGCGGAATGTGCAGCCGCGTCTTTTCCACGGCGATGTGCTGGTAGGCATTTGTTTTTTCCGCGCCTACCGCGTTGAACAGCGAGCCAATCTGCCCCTTGGCGACACCTTCTTCGTAGTTGGTGCGGCCAGTGCCCGGGCCGGTAGGAGCGCCCGCCGAAAACTGCACCAGCTGGCCTACCTTCTCCTCCAGCGTCATCTTCTTCAGCAGTTCTTCCACCCGCTGGTTCAGCTTGGGATCGGCCAGTTGCGCGTTCGGCACTGCGGTGGAAACGACGGCAGCCTTCTTGGCGGGGGCTTTTTCTGCCTTGGCGGAAGCACCCTGAAAAGCGACGCCTGCGGCAAACAGTGCGCAGGTGATCAGGAACAGACGAGAGTATTCGAGTGAATGATTCATAGGTTTTTACAGGACATATGATGCTATTCCCGGTTGCCCCGGCGATCAACCCGCAAGTGTAACGCTGGATGAAGTTCGCGCCATTCAGTTACTCTTCACTGGTATGCTGCGACTCTTCGTCCATCTCCGGAAAGCCTTGGTCAACTCGCTCGACCATGACGTTCTGGGGACGGCCAAGGCGGCGGCATATTCGGCAATCCTGTGCGTTTTTCCCGCCCTTCTCGTCCTCACCGCCCTCATCGCCCTCACTCCGGACAGTAACTCTCTTCGCGGCGAGGTTCGCGCAGCACTGGACGAAGTCCTTCCCGCCGACACCATGAACCTTGCCCAGGCATATCTGCAATACCAGCATCAGCGGTCAGTGCAGGTGCTCTTCTCCGCGGTCATCATCAGCACCATTGCCGCCATGGGCGTCATGCTCTCACTCATGGAAGGCTTTCTGCGCGCTTATGAGCTGGATCGCAAGGCATGGCACTTCTGGCACCAGCGCATCCTGGCCATCTTCCTCATTCCCAGTTGCTTCGTGCCCATGGGAGCCGCCACCCTCTTCGTCATCTTCGGCCACCAGATTGAGCTCCTGATGATCGAGTACGCCAACCACGAATTCCGCAGCTACGTACTCATCTTCTGGGTCGCCGTCCGCTGGACCATTGCGCTTGTCACCTGTGTCGGCGTTCTGTCCGTCATCTACCATTTCGGCACTCCTCACCCCAACAGCTGGAAGTGGGTTGTGCCGGGAGCGTCCGTGGCCACCGTGCTCTGGTTCCTCGTTACGCTGCTTTTCGGCTGGTATGTCACACGGTTTGCCGACTATTCTCTTGTTTACGGATCGCTCGGCGCCGGCATCGCGACCCTGGTCTGGCTCTACATCACCTCGGTCGCCGTCCTCTTCGGCGGCGAGTACAACGCCAGCATCGCGCATGAGAAAGAGCGCAAGACGCGCAATCGGCCCTCAGCAAGCGGAGAAGTTGCCCCGCCATTGGGCAACGCCCGCGCCATCTAGGCACTGTTTACGGGCCTTTATCATCTCCACTCCAACCTTCTAGTAGAATTGAGTGGATAACAGCCAACAGAAAAGTAGTGTTTCGGGGGAAGTTGATGAATTCTGTCCTTGCAGATTTAAGTTTGAACATGGCTCAAGGTCAAAGAAGAGCCAAGATCGTTGCAACACTTGGTCCAGCCTCAAATAGCGAGGCGATGTTCCGCGAACTGGTGCGCGCCGGGCTCGACGTAGCCCGCCTCAATTTCTCGCATGGCGTCAACGCGGAAAAGCTGGAATTGATCGAAATGATTCGCTCCGTCTCCGCCAAGGAGGGCAAGCGCATCTGCATCATGGGCGACCTTCAAGGTCCCAAGATTCGTACCGGCCGCCTCAAGAACAAAGCTCCGGTGCTGTTGCGGACCGGCCAGATGCTCACCATCACGCCGCGCGACATTCTCGGCACCGCCGATATGGTCGGCACCACTTTCAAGACTCTCGCTGAGAACCTGGAACAAGGCTCCCGCCTGCTGCTCTCCGATGGCCTCATCGAACTCCGCGTCCGCGAAATTGACGACGACGATGTCGTTTGCGAAATCATTAACGGTGGCATGCTCGGCGAACACAAGGGCATCAACCTCCCCGGCATTCCAGTCCGTGTCCCATCCCTGACGGAAAAAGACGAGGGCGATCTCGAATTCGCGCTGAAGAACGGCGTCGACGCCATTGCCGTCTCCTTCATCCGTACCGCGGAAGACGTCAAGCTGGTCAAGCACCGCATTGCAGCACTGGGATCGGAAACCTGGGTCATCGCCAAGCTCGAAAAACCGCAGGCCATCGAGCACCTTGAAAGCATTCTCGAGGCGGCTGACGGAGTCATGGTTGCCCGCGGCGATCTCGGCGTCGAAGTTCCGCCGGAAAAAGTTCCTGCCATCCAGAAGCACGTCATTCATCGCGCATCTGAGTATCGCAAGCCCGTCATCACGGCCACGCAGATGCTCGAGTCGATGATCGAAAACCCGCGGCCCACGCGCGCGGAAGCTAGTGACGTCGCCAACGCCATCTACGACGGCAGTGATGCCGTCATGCTCTCCGGCGAAACGGCGATGGGTAAATACCCCATCGAAGCCATCCGCATGATGGCCAAGATCGTCAGCGAAACCGAATCCACCATGCGCAAGACCTCCAAACGGGATCGCGAACGCCCCAACCGCATGCGACTGTCTATCGGCGAAACCATCTGCGAATCCATGGCCCACGCCGCCGACGATCTCGACCTCAGCGCGATTGCCGTATTCACTGAGTCCGGCACCACCGCTCGCCAGCTGTCGAAGTACCGCCCCCGCACCACCATTTACGGCCTCTCCAGCGTCGACGTAACCATCAACCGCATGGCCCTGCTTTGGGGCGTGCTGCCCATCAAGTGCACTAAGATGAATACCACTGACCAGATGGTGGATGCAGCCGAACAGCTACTCGAAGAAGGCGGCTACGTGCGTCCCCGCGAAGTCATCGGCATTGTCGCCGGAACACGCACTAAGTCGGGTTCCACCAACTTCCTTCGTCTCCACGTGCTCGGCGATTACCTCGCGGAGCAAGCGAGAGAAACAGCACGCTTGAAGGAAGTCGCGGCACAGAACGCCGAGTTCGCAGCCACTCGCGCCACCAAGACAGCCAGCTCCGCTAAGGGAGCCAAGTCGAAACCCGCAGCGAAGAAGGCAAAGAACGGCAAATCCCGCTGATTCTTTAGCGGATCAGACTAGTGGCGGCTCCGGCAGAACAAGCCGGTAGCCGCCACTTTTCTGTCGCTTCATTTTCGCCAATTGAAAGCGGGTGCCACACATCCACTCCGGAGGCGTGCGCGAGTGTTTACCGATGACTAATTTACGAGTAGCCGGTGACACTCCAATAATTTCCGGTTTGACCGAGATCAGGTGCCTGCTTAAAAGATGGACGTACCGTGAAAAGTAAGGATTTGATCTCTACTTCGTTGGCGTTGGCCTATGCATGTTCGTTCCGAGGTTCACCCATTCCCGGAAGCTGCGCTTCTTGCGGGACTATCGTCGCGTTGTTGCAGAGATGGGCTTAGACGAGAAAAGCTTCTCGGAACGAGAGCGGAAGGTCAAAAAAGAACCAGCTCTCACTGAGTCAACACGAAGCCATGTTCATGACCGTTTGTGTCTATGAACGCCCCTGTTATCTCGCCTCGAGAATTCATTGCTGCAGGGATCGTCTGCGTCGCTTTCGGAGCGTCAAACGTTGTTATGGTCCCGTCAGCCTTTCGCATGAAGCCGTGGTAATTCAAGTCATTATCCTGATAGATGCCTGCAATCTCCCCTTTTGAATCAATCGCCACGATTATATTGCCGTTGGGCGTCGCACCTGGGACGTCGAATGTAGTGATCGTCCCATCTTTGTCCCGCAGGAATCCGCGCTGCACCGCCTGGTTTCTGATGAGGTAGTCGCCGGCTATCTGTCCTTTCGAATTGATTGCGACAGGCAGCGTGTCCGTCGCGTTAAGAACATCAAACGACGTGATGCTCCCATCGGCTTCCCGGAGGAAGCCGTGTGCCTCCTGCCCCGCCACATTGTAGTTATCGTAGAAGCCCGTGCTCTGACCTGCTGCGTTGATCGAGCGGATCCACGTATCAGGAAAACTTGGGCTGCCAGCATCTATTGTGGTGATCGTGCCATCAGGCTCCCGCAGGAAGCCGTGCTCCTGGCTAAGGTACCGGCCACCATAACCGATCCAAATGCCCACAACTTCTCCTCTCGGATTTATGTCAAGTGGGAGGGTTTGTGTATCCGTTCCGGGGAAACTGAACGCGGTGGTCGTGCCATGCGGATCTCGCACGAAGCCCTGAGTCGCATAGTACGTCGGAGGCAATGAGAAGTATCCCGCAATCTCTCCCGATGGACTCATTGCACCGGGGAAAGTCGAAGCACCAGGAGCAGCATCGAGCATGGTTATCGTGCCATCGGCTTTTCGCAGAAAGGCGTGTGGAACGTTCGTCGCGCTTTGGACTACGAAGCGCCCCACAATGTCGCCCGATGGCGAAATGGCAAAGGGTTGTGTGTTAATCCCACCGGGAACATCAAATGTTGTGATTTTCTGGGCGTTTAGGATTGAGGCAACGAACAGGAATGATGCAAGGGGAAGCGCACTTCGCATGGCACTGTCCTTTCTTGGCTAAGAGAAGGCGTTCTTGAAGGACGAGCAACCCGAGAGTAGCTCTAAGTCACCTGGTGGTCAAGGCTCCATCGAGAAGGATTATTCAGCCCCGAGTTTTAGATAGAGAGTGTTAGGATCGTTGAACGCTGGGTCCTCCCTTGCTGTGCGATACAAAGCCTTGCTGAATTAGGTCTTGAGAACCTCGCGGACGTCGCAACCCAAGTCACTTCCAATGGTTTTTTACGAAGCCGAATGCATCAGGTGGGTCCGCCTATGATGCTGTGGCGCGTCATTCAGGCCTTCTGTGATCGTTCGCGAGCGAGTTGTGGACCATTCGGCAATCACTCAAGAGTCAACAGAAATGCAGGTTACTTAGCCCTCCGGTGCGCAATGGCAGATCAGCCCATCGTCCTTTCGCTCAACCACCCCGCCCTCTCGCTGACTTGCTAAATTGCCGACTCGCTGACTCGCTGCTTTTAGCACCCCGTGCGGCGAGCACAACTTCCTGATAACGTGAGTTTGTAAATGGGCCGCATCCGCATACTCTCCGACCAGGTTGCCAACCAGATAGCCGCTGGCGAGGTCGTCGACCGTCCCGCGTCCGTGGTCAAGGAAATGTTGGAGAACGCGCTCGACGCCGGAGCCACCCACATCCGCCTCGAGGTAGAAGGGGGCGGCCGCAAGCTCATCAAGATCGCCGACAACGGCTGCGGCATGGTGCGCGACGACGCTCTCCTCGCCTTCGAACGTCACGCCACTTCGAAAATCCGTTCCAGCGACGACCTGCTCTCCATCGCCACGCTCGGCTTTCGCGGAGAGGCCCTGCCGTCTATCGCATCTATCTCGCGCCTCCAAATCGAAACCCGCACGAAGGAAGAAAAAACCGGAACGCACATTGAAATCGTCGGCGGCAAAATCGCTCGTGTGGATGATGCTGCCATTCCTCCCGGCACCACCATCGCCGTGCGCGATCTCTTCTTCAATACACCCGCGCGGCGCAAATTTCTCAAGGCCGAATCGACGGAGCTATCACACGTAACAGCGCTGGTTACACATTACGCACTCGCACATCCTGACAAGCATTTTGAGCTGCATTCCGCATCGCATGCGCTGCTCATCGCGCCTCCCGTCAGCAAATCTGCGGAACGCCTGCACCAGATCTTCGGCAGCGAACTCCTCAATCAGCTTCTGCCCTTCGCTGCGGAACGCTCGCTCGAGCACGCCGGACTCCCCGAGCCCCCGCCGTGGAAACGCGACGCCGATTATCAGCGCCCCGCGCCCGGCTTTCTGCGGCTCAGCGGATTCCTCTCGAAGCCCGAACTGCAAAAGCTCAACCGCAATTCCATCTACGTCTTCGTCAATCAGCGCTTGGTGCGCGATCGCCTCATTCTGCACGCAGTCAGTGAGGCCTATCGCAACATCATGCCGCCCACATCCTTCCCCGTCATCCTCATGTTCCTCGAGATGCCGCCGGAAGAAGTGGATGTCAACGTTCACCCAGCGAAGACCGAAGTCCGTTTTCGCCAATCCAGCTTTATCCACGATTTCGTGCGCGACAGTCTTCGCAACGCGCTCATTCAGGCCCGTCCGGCCGCAGGATTTCTGCAGGCCCTTACCGCCAGCCCCAACGCCGCATCGGCCATCTCCTCCGCGCTTTTGCAGGATGTCTCGCCGCTCCCCGGAGAGCCCGTCTCCGCAACTGCGGAAGCCCTGGCCAGCGAGGCCGCGCCCTTCCAACTCAGCCCGCCCGAGCCGACGCCCATTACGGCCAAACTGCCCTTTTCCGCTGCCGGACTTGAGGTCATCGCCTCCACCATGCCCCAGGCCGCCCACGAATGCGATTCGCAAACGCCAGTGGACGAGGACCAGCTTCCTCCCGCGAATCTCAATGCGCTCGCCTCCCTCAAGCCCCTCGGTCAGATGCGCGAATCGTTCATCCTCGCCATCAACGACGAAGGCTTGTGGATCATCGATCAGCACGTCGCCCACGAGCGCGTCCTGTTTGAGAAAATCCTGCGCGAGCGCCAGGTCGAGCGTGTCCAGCGCCAGCGCCTGCTCATGCCCATGCTGGTCGATCTCCTGCCGCAGCAGATGGTTGTCTTCGCCGCGATCGCCCGAGAATTGGAGCACAACGGCTTTGACGCCGAACCCTTCGGCCCTCGCACCATCGCCATCAAGGCCGCCCCCATTGGGCTCGAGGGCAATCAACTGGAGCGCATGCTGATTGAGGTGCTGGAGCAGAGTGAACGCGAATCCCAACGGGAAAACCTCGAAACCATGCGCACCCGCATCGCCGCGTCCATCGCCTGCCACGCCGCCATTAAGGTAAACACGCCGCTGGATCCAACCCGCATGGAATGGCTGCTCGCGGAACTCGCCAAAACCGAGCACCCGACCAGTTGTCCCCATGGCCGCCCCATCGCCTTAAGGTATGCTTGGAAGGACATCCAGCGCGCCTTTCAGAGGATCTGAACGGCCTGAATGGAGCATTTCACGGTCGATCACGGCTCAAACACCTGACATCATCTTTCTCAGACAAGCGAACGGGAATCTTTGCCGTGCACAGAATGAGAAAAAAGAGCAGGATTGAGTTGTCACCCGGCCAAATCTGAAATGCATCCCCCGGCGGAACGAACTCCGGCGCGCGTAAAGAAGGAACTCCTTTGAATCGAGAGCAACTCCAACAAACTCGTGCCCAGCGGTGGCACCAGAACGGCGAGGCTCTCCTCACCCTTGAAGCCGCCCGCGAATGGCTGCAGGAGACCGGCTTATGCCTCTTCCTGCCCCGCAAAATGCAGCTTCCCGCGCCGGCACCATCTTTTGTAGAGGCATTTCTCGGCGAGACCAACGCCACACCGTCGCTGGAACAGATTGAGAACGCCACCGCGATGCTCGCCCGCCTCACTGACGAAGGCGACATCCTCGCGTTGAATCTATTAGGGATGGCCGGGGAACAGCCCGACTTCCTAGTCACCCCCGAATACCTCGCCTACATCTTTACCCTGCGTGGCGACAAAGGCTGGAAGCACGATCCCACCACCACCGGCACAGGCCGCGTCTCGCCCTTGGTTCTCGAAGTGTGGAAGGCAATCGAGCGCACCGGGGTCCAGACCGCGATCGAACTCCGCGAAACCCTTGGCAAGGAACTGACCGAGGCCGCCATCCTCCGCGCCCTGCATGATCTGTGGACGAGCCTCCGCGTCATCCTGCTCCCCGGCTCCAACGGCGAGCCCGCCACCTGGGAAGCTCTCAAGACCCGCTTTGAAAGCGCAATGACCGCAGGCAAGGCCACGTCGCAGGTCACCGCGCTTTCGGTGCTGCTGGCCCGCTATCTCCAGTCCGCCGTCGCCGCCACCAGCGAGGAAGCAGAAGTATTTCTATCCCCGCTCGCCTCGCGTACCAAAGTTCGCGAAGTCATCCGTGGACTCACCGCCACGCGCCAGCTTTCCACCTACTCGCTCGACGCACAGCCACTCCTCTACCTCGAAGGCACCCTGCCGGAGTTCGGTGAGCCCATCGACATGGCCGACATCGAGCCCATCGCAGCGCCTGCTCCGCCGCCACCCCCTTCAGTACCAATGTCAGGCAATGGACTCACCATTGAGCCCATAGCCCCCGGTTCGCCCACGGCTTCCGCACCCGGCTCAAAGATCCGCAAGTACACTCCGCGTCCCGCCGCCGCAGGCCCCGATCCGCTTCGCTGGAAACGCGATTCCAGTGTGCCCGTACCTCCCGGAAAACGCCGCTCTTCTGCTGTCGGCCCGGATCGTGACGAACCGCGCTTCCCGCGTCCGGAGAGCGAGAAGTTCGCGACCCGCCGCAGTTCACCGCGACCGCCAGCCGGCCCGGATGTCACGGGCTCACCCCGCCGCCCATCTGCGGCAAGCGGAGAAAGAAAGCGTTGGACACCCGCGCAGGATCACCCTCCGACCGTCCCCGCCGCGAAAGCGCGGGAGACCGACCGGAACGTCCCTATAGCCCGCGTCCCACCAGCGCAAGGCCAGCCGCTTCCGGAACAGCTCGGCAGCGGACTGGATACCCCAAGTCCGCGCCGACGAAAATCGGACCCCGCCGCGAAGGCGCAATCCCCGGCGAAGGCGCAGGCAGCGCCAAGAAGGGTCGCTGGGTTCCTCGAACCGGAGCCGGAGACCGTCGCGACGAGCGTCCCCGTCGTGACGCCGCCCCCCGCCGCGAAGGCGGATTCGCCGGCCCGTCCGGCCGAACATCGCCCCGCTCCGGCGGTGGAGATTTCAAAAGCAAATCATTCAACGACCGTGCGCCGCGAAGGGAAGGCGGCAGCCGTCCCTCCTTTGATCGTTCGCGTACAGATCGGCCCAGTACAGATCGTCCATCGCGCCCATTCTCCAAACCCGGTGGCGGCAAGTTCGCTCCCCGGCGAGAGGGAACCAGCCCCGCTGGCGCCGAGCGCCCATCCCGCCCATCGTTCGTAAAGCCGTGGGAAGAAGACAAGAAGAGCTTTCGTCCCCGCACGGAGGGTGCGGGCAAACCACCCAGCTTCCGCCGTGCCGAAGGTGCCGGTAAGCCCCCGAGTTTCCGCCCCCGCCCCGAGGGTGGCGGCAAGCCCCCCAGTTTCCGTCCGCGTCCATCAAGCCCCGGCGGAGCAGGTGGTGCACGTCCCCGTCCAGCAGGCACTTTCGAGCGCAGACGTCCGGAAGGTGGCTCAGCAGCAGGATCAGGGGAGCGTCGTCCAAGGACATTCGGAGCACGCCCGTCCATCGGCAGGCCATCGACGGGCCGCCCCTCAACCGGAAGACCCTCCAGCGGCGGTCGTCCTCCCGCAGGCAGACCTTTCTCACCCCGCCCATCGGGTGGAAGACCCGCATCTACCGGCAGACCATTTTCGCCGCGACCATCCACCGGCCGGCCCTCTTCAACCGGACGTCCATCCACCGGCAAGCCTTTCTCGCCCCGTCCGTCCAGCGGCAGACCGGCATCCGGTAGACCCGCTTCTACTTCAAGACCATTCTCGGCCCGCCCGTCCTCAGGACGCCCATCTTCGGCCCGCCCCGCCAGCGGAAGGCCTTCGTTCGGCGGCAAGCCGGGATTCAAGTCTGGCCCGGGAGGCAAACCACGGGGTGGCAATCCCGGGGGCTTCAGCAAGAAGCGCAATCCCGGCGACTATCCTCCGCGAAAGAAGCGGCCTGAATGAGCCAGCGTCCGTTCATCGTGGCAATTGACGGCCCTGCCGGAGCCGGGAAGAGCACTTTGGCCTCCCGGCTCGCCGCCCGTTTTGGACTGCTAAACCTCGAGACCGGCGCGATGTACCGCGCCTTCGCTCTCAAGGCCCTCGAGAGCGGTGTGCCTTTCGAGGATGTACCGGCACTTCAGGCACTGGCGCAAAACACCGTCATCCGTCTCCAGCCGGAATCGACCGGCAACCGAGTTTTTCTCGACGATCGCGATGTCACCAGCCGCATTCGCCAGGAAGAGGTGACCCACGCCGCTTCGCGCGTTAGCGTCCATCCACCCATCCGCAGCTGGATGGTGACCATGCAGCGAAAGCTTGGAGCCGACGGAGGCGTCGTAATGGAAGGCCGCGACATTGGGACCGAAGTCTTTCCTGCAGCCGATGTAAAAATCTTTCTGGATGCTTCGCCTGAGATGCGAGGCGAGCGCCGCTTTCAGCAGCTTGGACCCTCCAGCACCACCGAAGCAGGAGTCGTGCTCCGGGAAATCAAAGAGCGGGATGAGCGGGACAGGACTCGTGTCCAATCCCCGCTCAGGCCCGCTCCAGATGCTGTGGTCATCGATTCAACTATGCTTTCGCTGGACGAGGTCGTCGCCCGTGCGGAAGCGATTATTGCTGAACGACTGGCGGCTCGGTAGCTCCATCCGGCGACTTCAGGTGCTTGCCGGGAACGGGCACTTTCGGAGCCTTGGGCATACCAGGCACCGGTGCAACAGGTGCCACACCCTTCACGTTCGGTACGGGCATTACCGGAGGAACCGGCGGCAACGGCGCCACCATCTCCGCCTTCGACAAGTGAATGTCACCCTGGTCGGACGTCAGAACAATCTTTGGCCCGCCCTTACCCACTTCGGCTGACAAGGTGTTGCTGTTCTTCTCGTTGGCGTTTGTCAGAGAGAAGTCATTCGAAATCTCCCCGTTGTGGGCCCGCGCTTCCACTGCAAAATCTGACCCGGTTGGAACGCCCATGTTGATTGAGGCATGACGGTTGTTGATGTACACGTTGCCCAGCGGTGTGGCCGAGGTCACCGTAACATCGTTGTCCGCGTTCTCAATGTGAATATCGCCAAATACCTGGCTCAGATCAATCGACTTCGAATGCGTGACCACTTTGACAGGACCCTGAACCTGCTGCATGCGCAGATCGTTTGAGTCCATTGTCAGGTCGCCCGCAATCCGCGCCACTTCCATATCCGTGCGGCTGGAGTGCAGGTGCAGTGGAGCTTGAATGTGCTCCATGTGCATGTCGCCGAAGAAGTCGCCATCCAGCAAAACCTTGCCGCGGATCTCAGACAACGTCACGTCATCCATCCGCCCTTCCACCGTCAGGTCTCCCGCCAGTCCATGTGCTGAGAAGTCACCTTTGCTCATGCGGGCGTGTGCCGATCCGGCCAGGTTTTCCAGCTTTACATCTCCACGAGTAGCCGTCGAGTGAGTCTCACCCTTCAAGCCATCAATGCTGATGTCGCCATGTCCCGCGTTGATCGTCACGGCAGCATCCGCCGGTAGGTCGATCGTCATATCCGATTTGCCATTCGAGCTGCCCGGCACGCGAATGTTCACATTCTGACCATTCACAGTTACATTTGGCTTCAACGACTCCATCAGGCGCTTCGCCTCGTTCTCTGAGTTCGAATACGCCGTCATTCTTGCGTGGACGTGCATCTCGCTATCCTGCGACGTCGCAATCACAACATCGCCGCGGGAGTTGTCCACCTGCACAATCGCCACCGCCGGTGCCGTCATGTCCATCTGGACTTCGTCTACATGCTCAGCACCCATCATCTGCATGAAGTCGCCGTCGTCGTGGCCGAACTGGTCCCGTAATGGACCCCAGTTCCAGTGGGCCCAGCTGAATGTGCCCGCCGCCGCTACAAGTATCAGCAGGAAGATCAGCCCGCCGCTGGTGCGTCGCACCGGGTACGGCTTGTCGCGGTCCAGGAACCACTCCAGCAGCATTCCCAGTCCCACAACGATGAACAGCAGCGGCCACCAGTGCTGATAAGCGATCCAGAACGTGGCGCCGTTAATCTTGCCGGTCAACAGCAGCAGCGCCATGATGCCGATGAATATCAGGACAATCGGTCCTGTGATCGACGGGCGGCGCATGGAACGCCAATATTGTTTCTGCGCGCGGTACTGCGCCTTCTGCGCGGCAGCTTGCGCACGCCAGGCTTCCCTGGCTCGACGCGCGGCCTCTTGCGGTGGTATCGGAGGAGGTATCGTAGCCATTACTGCCTCCAATTTTCGGCGTCAGACTCTGGGCCCGAGACCGGTACTACAGACGTGGGACTGCTGGGAGCAGCAGGTCCTGCGGCAGGCGTTGGAGGATAGTAGCCCGGATACCCGGGATAACCGCCCTCTGCATCCACGCTTGAAAGTGCTGCACGCTGGGCCAGCTTCAAAACTCCCCACAAAATCAGGAATAATGGCCAACTCTTGTGAAACCTTATGATGTCCGCCTCGTTCATTAAGGCAAGCACTCCTGCAAGCAGAAGCATGGCAGGCCAGGTCAATCGGCAGAGTAAGGTATAGCGGTTCACTTGACACCTCCATCCGGAACGTCGCGCGTCCGCTTGAAGATCAACCAACCACCAATCGCAATCAGGAGAATCGGCCAGGCATGGTGGAGCCAGTGCATGCTCAGGATGCCCATCGAACTCAGAAGAAACATCACGCCAAGGCCGATCAGGATAATGGCGCCAACAGGCTCCGACCTGCGCGGTGGCATGGGAGGCATCGGTGGAACTGGCGGCATCGGCGGCACCGGAGGATAACCACCTGCCTGGTACGCCGCTGCATCATAGGCTGCTGCTACCGGGGCGCCTGCCGGTTGGCCCGCAGCCGCGTTGGCGTAACCCGCAGCAGCCGCTACCGGTGCATGCGCCGGGTGTAATCCCAGCTTCGTCCCCAGCTCGTTCAGTCCGAACGGATCAGGCAGCGGCAATCCGTCACGCCGCGCTTTCGCCGTTTGATAGGCGTCGAAAACCTGGTAGAAAACCCAGGCAGCGATAAAGAGCCCGAACATTCCGTGATCTTCTGTGAGCGTAATCAGGATCACGAATACCAGAACATGGACGAGGCCCTTGATAAATTGACCGTTGTACATCGCTCCGACACCGGGAATGAATCCCAGGATGCCTGCCAGCGTCGGCTTGGCATCGAAATTCGATGGCTGCGCCGGTAAGGGGCCCGTGGCCGAGTACTGAAAATTTGGGTCACCTATATTGACGGTGTAAGTCCCGGCTGCGGGAGCGCCCGCGCCCGGCATGCCCAGTTTTGCTGCGAGATCCGGCTCGCACAAAACAATACCCGACACCGTACGAACACACTGGGAACACAAGGCCTTTCCACATTGCTGGCAGTAAGCTACCGACTGTACTTCAGGATGATTTATGCAGTTCATGCCAAGCTCCTTTCTGCCTGGTCTGCTCTTTGCGGGAACAAACTGGTTGCCACTTCGGTTTCCATTTCGTGGTTGGACAGCCGGTCCCGACATTCCGGCAAGGATTCAAAGACGGCCAATTGAGGACGGCCGACGAAAATAATAGGTGGTCCAGCAGTACGGGGCGACTCCGACTTGCCGCCATTCTTCTTGGTGGCGCTCCCGCCATTCTCGTGGGTGGCAGGAGGCTTGGTATCGTCCGTTTTGACCGGTGCCTTGGTCTCTTCACTCTCCGAGGTGCGGCGAAGTTCGCGCATCCTCGACTCCACTTCGTACACTACCCGCAGGTTCTCGTAGTAGCGTACGACCGGAGCTTTAGCCGTATAGAACTGGCGCTGCAGGTTCGAACGCAGCGACGAAGGTCTTAGATCTTGTGCCTTGAAAGATGTGAATCGGACGCCAGCCATATTCAGCGTAAGGGCGATCGAGAAGAACGCCATCGCAGCCGTCATCATCATGCGTGGCTCAACATAGCGTCGCAAACCCGCAAAGTGCTTCCACTCCGCCCGCGCTGCAACTAGAGGAATTGGTATCGAGGCAACGTTTGCGTTGGCAGAAATAGCCGGCAACGCCGTTCCGGTGGTCTGGGTCAGGATCTTTTGCAGAAGGCCCGCGGGAATTTGTGGCTCGGGGTGAAGAAACTGCAGCCACTGCTGCCCCTTTTCCGCCTCTCCCAACATCACCGGGCACAAGGGACATTCGGCGGTATGAAGATCGAAGCTTGCTCGATCCTCGTCCGTCAACGCTCCATCGAGCGCGTCAGCCAGCAGAGCTTCCCACTCTTCACAGAGGAGCGTACGCGGATTCTTTTCAAATGGAGTACGGTCTGACATTTCAAACCACCTGTCTCTTATTACGTTCCAACAGCCTCGCTAGTTCCGCACGGCCGCGGCTAATACGCGATTTCACGGTTCCCTCAGGAATATGAAGCACCTGGGCGATTTCTTTGTAATCCAGATCCTGCAGGTCGCGAAGGATGACCGCCTCCCGCAATTCGGGAGAAATCCGCGTCAAAGCTTCCTGGACCATCTTCTGCAGTTCCTGGGTGGCAGCATTTTCGTGTGGTGTCGGCCGGGAATCGGTCAGCCGGTCCGCTGGACGCCCATCTTCAGGATCGTCCCAGCCGGCATCAATGGAATCAGTCGCCCGCAACTGCCTGCTCCGTCGGAAGTGATCCACCAGCAGGTTGCGGGTCAGCGTCGCAATCCAGACCTGGAAGCTGCCTCGAGTCGAATCGAAGCTGCCCAGATTTCCATAAATTTTTAGAAAGACGTCCTGCGTCAAATCCTCGGAGTCCTGGGGAGAACCCGTGAAGCGGTAACAAAGGCTGTATACCCGGCGATGGTGCGCTCGGACCAACTCCGTCCAGGCCACTGAATCTCCACCCAGGCAACGCCCAACGACTACATTCCAATCGGGTTCCAAACGACGGTCCTCAAGTCTCTCTTCCGCAAGCCGCCCCGTAACCCGGTTCCCGGGGCTACTGACACCAGTCGCCGGATGGTGCTCCCGGCCCTTGTTCCTGGCACCCGTTTCGCGCAATCCGTTATTCCAGCCTGCGGGCGCGAGTTGTTGCCCGGAAGCACGGCCCGCTGCAAGAGGATCCACGCCAGCCGGGAAATTGCCCGCCTGCGGACCCCTCTTTGAGGTTCCCGCAAAACCGGTTCCCAGGCTGTTCCACGTGATAGTCCCCGCAACGCTCATGTCTGCCAGATACGGCAGAACAGTGCCCGCAGTTCCGAACACACAAGATTATCCCGTAATTCCTTGTAGATGGCACATTACTAAAAGGATTAAGCACCGATTAGCCGGATTCGGGACGACGTGCGTCACTCGCTTGCCAACCTCCTCGCCCCGTTGCGGCTTTCACGCAGTCAAAACCGCACACCTTTCAACCGAATAGCGCATACTAGCTGCGTCGAGTAGCCGACAACTTGGGCGCTATCCGCACAACGGATAAAGGGCCACCATGAAAGCGATCGTCACCACGCGCTACGGACCGCCGGAAGTGCTGCAACTCCGGGAAATCGCAATGCCTGCGCCTCAGGCGGACGAGATCCTCATCAAGCTCTTTGCCTCCTCCGTCAATCCGCTCGATGGGTACATGATGCGCGGACCATTGTTCTTCCTCCCCCCAATAGGCAAACGCCTCAAGCCAAAACACCCCGTCCTGGGCGCCGATATTGCCGGAAGGGTGGAAGCTGTCGGCAAAAACGTAACGCGGTTTCACCCCGGCGACGAGGTATTTGGTGCGTCCCTCACAAAAGGAAGTCTGGGCGGGTTTGCCGAGTATGCCTGCACCGTCGAAGATGGCCTCGCGCTCAAGCCGGCCAGATTGTCGTTCGAGCAAGCCGCAGCCGTACCGGTAGCTGCCATCACTGCCCTTCAGGGACTGCGCGATCAGGGACAGATCAAACCCGGTCAGCATGTCCTCATCGATGGCGCGTCGGGAGGAGTCGGCACGTTTGCAATTCAGATTGCCAAATCTTTCGGCGCGGAAGTGACGGCAGTATGCAGTCCGCCCAACGTGGCCACGGCGAGCTTGATCGGCGCAGACCACGTCATCGATTACACCCATGATGATTTCACGCGAGGCGGTCAGCATTACGATCTCATTTTCGGCGCGAATGCCCATCATTCCATCTTCGCTTACATGCGATCGCTCAACAGCAACGGTATCTTCGTGGTGGCCGGAGGCGGCTTCCCTCAAGTCATCCAGGGCCTTTCGCTCGGGCCATTGCTATCGCGCCTCGGAAGCAGGAAGATTCGGTTCTTCATCGCGAAGATCAACGCGAAAGATATGACGATTCTCAAGGAGCTGCTTGAGGCTGGAAAAATAACGCCGGTGATCGATCGATGTTATCCGCTTAGCCAGGCAGCGGAAGCTCTTCGCTATCGGGAAGAAGGTCATGCCAGGGGAAAAGTCGTAATCACTATTGCCACTCCGACTCCTCTGAGAGGTACCTGCTGAACTTTTCGAGGCTCAGTTCACTGCAACCACCAGCAGCGTAGCGTCATCCTCGAACCGCGAGCGGCAAAACTGCGAAGCCCGGGCAAGGATGAGCTCGTTCAGCTCTAATACGGAGTCTCCCTTATACGCACGTACCACCGCTGCAATGTTCGCCTCGCCAAACTCAACCCCGTCGTCACAGGATGCCTCGGTAATTCCGTCCGTAAACAGCAACAATCGGTCTCCCGATTTGAGTTCCACACTCGAATTCTTATACCGCCATTCCGGAAACACACCCAGCACCGCATCGCCGTCTTCAAGTTTCTGAATCGAGTCTCGCGACACCACCAGCGGATAGAGGTGCCCGGCATTGCAGTATTCCCAGACGCGCGTTTCGCTATCCAACACGCCATAAATGAATGTGACAAACTTGCCCTTCGCCACGCTGTCGCAAAGTAGCCGGTTGATCCTGCTGCAGACATGCGCCGGGCTCTCCGAGTCCTTCGCAAACGCCCGCACAATAGCCTGTACATTGGCCATCAACAATGCCGACGCCATGCCCTTACCCGCAACATCCGCAATGCAGATTCCCAATCGATGGTCGTCCAGCCGCAGCACATCAAAATAATCGCCGCCCACCACGCGTGCCGGCTGCCATGCTCCCGCAATCGAGTACCCCGGGATCTGCGGAATC
The DNA here is from genome assembly GCA_963797255.1 of uncultured Acidobacteriaceae bacterium. Taxonomy (GTDB): domain Bacteria; phylum Acidobacteriota; class Terriglobia; order Terriglobales; family Acidobacteriaceae; genus JANXZS01. Next base: position 41,259 of record CAWCOV010000019.1, on the reverse strand, counting down.
ATTGCTGGAAGCAAGGACTGTTGCATCTCATGCGCACGTTGCAACTCTTTGTCCTGCTGCTCTAGTTGTGCCGCGCTCCTTTCAACGGAGTGCTGCAACTCCACGTTGCGACTCTCAAGACGTTCCTTCGTACTGCGATACAGGTAGTTCAGAATGCCGAACACCATCGTCACCAGGAACGGCAGCTTCCATCCCCGCGTGACCAGGTGCCCCAGCGTCTGCGGCGTAGGCGGAGCCAGCAGCCACACGAATACGCTTGCAATCAGAAATACCGGCACCGTCAGCGCAAGCAGGATTGGAAGAAAAATCAGCCAGTCGTAAGGAAAAGGCCGGTCCGCATAAAGGAACCGAAGACGGTTCAGCGGAGGCATAAGCAGGTTCCCGATACACAGCGAGTAGACAAGCAAGGTCAGGGGATTGACCTGCTGCCCGATAGCCCAGAAAACCGCGCCAATAATCGTCGCCAGCGCAATGTAAAGAATCTGTTGGCGAAGAAAACGAGTCCGCGATGGAGAATCCAATCTCACAAGAGCCCAACTCTGTTCGGTAGAGGGAACCAGGAATTCTATACCCGCAATGTTGCCGAAGTACGAATTGGATCGCCACGAACTCGCCCTTGTCGGCACCCTCTCGTGGTCTCCCCTCGAGCATCCACACAGCCAGCGATCGTCAAATTCAATAACGCAATCCCCAAATGCGCCGTGGCAATCCTCAAAAGGTGTCATGGCCCCTTCGCCCGCAGAGCGCCATCATTCCCTAAATGGGAGGAATACGTCCCGAAAGTTGTCCAGACAGGGTGATAACTCGAATACACCCGCATCTCCGACGAGGATCGGCATCTCATTCAAAAGAAAACACTTTTTGGGATCTTCTAAGAAGACAACAGTTTTAGCGTTTGTCAGGAGTACGAAATGAAACAGCGACTGTTTTTGATCTTGTTGTTGATAGGCACCGATTCCAGGATTCCTTCATGCTTGCCGGAACAACCGCACGCGCGGACGATCACGGGAACGGCAAAGGGCACGGTCACGACGAACATGGCGAAGGTCATGGCAATGGTCACGGTAAGAAATCTGCCGAACATACCGTGGTAGTCGTGCACAACGATCACTACGTTCAGCACGATGTCTACCACTACAACCCGCACGCGCCCTACAACCCACACTACTTCCGCGGCGCAGACTACATCGTCTTACGGCAGCATTATGAAGGTCCCCGCGATCTGCCTCCCGGCCTGCGCAAGAAGTATTACCGCACCGGCACTCTTCCTCCCGGATGGGAGAAGCGCTTCCAGCCCATGCCCATCATCGTCGTGCAGGAACTTCCGCCCGTACCCGTCTATTACCAGCGCGGATACATCGATGGATACGCCGTGGTCTATGACCGTCGCACCCGCATGATCGTCGATGCAGTGGACCTGCTAAGCGCAGCCACCGGCCACTAACTTCGCTGTCACGCAAAAACACGAAGGCCCCAGCAATCGCCGGGGCCTTTCGCATTCCGCTTGAGTCTTACGCCTGCTGCAGAAAATCCGGAGCCACGGGATTCTCGTACAGCGAGTAATCGCGCGTGACAACCGTCAGCCCCGAAGGCGTAACGAAATAGCTCTTCTTGTCTTCGTTGTGGTCGTAGCCGATTACCGTGCCTTCCGGCAGATGTACGTCGCGATCGATGATCGCATTCTTGATGCGGCAATGACGCCCGATATTCACGTGCGTGAAGATGATGCTGGCATCCACCTCCGCATAGGAGTTGATGCGCACATCCTGTGACAACACGCTGTTCCGCACTACCGCGCCGGATACAACGCAGCCCGCTGAAATCACCGAGTTGATCGCCATGCCCGAACGGCCCGGCTCGCCGAACACAAACTTTGCTGGCGGATATTGCCGCTGCCGTGTCCGCATCGGCCATGCGGAATCATAAAGATTGAAAACCGGCGTCACCGCTGCTACGTCCATGTTGGCGTCGTAGTAGGCCTCAAGCGTACCCACGTCGCGCCAGTACAGCGCGTCCTGCCTGTTCTCATCGATGAAGTCGTAAGCCATCATCTTGTACTTGCCAAGGATCCCCGGCAGAATGTTGTGCCCGAAGTCATGCTTCGAGTTCGGATCTTCCGCGTCCTTGATCAGCGCCGGCAGCAGCACATCCGTGTTGAAAATGTAGATGCCCATCGACGCGTCTACTTTTTCAGGATTGAATGGCGAACGGCAGCTCGTTTCTTTCGGCTTTTCCTGGAAGCCCACCACGTCGCCATTGCGCGCCACTTCCACCACGCCGAATTGCGCCACCTCGTTGGGATTCACCTGCAGCGTCGCCAGCGTCACGTCTGCACCGGAGTCTTTATGCTGCTCCAGCATCAAGCCGTAATTCATCTTGTAGATGTGATCGCCGGAAAGAATCAGCACATACTTCGGCTGCTCCGCCCCAATCGAATAAATGTTCTGGTAAACAGCATCCGCCGTGCCCATGTACCAGTTCGCGCTCACGCGCTGCATCGGCGGAAGAATCTCAATGAACTCGCCAAGATCCTGCGCCACAATTCCTGTCCAGCCTTCGCGGATGTGGCGGTTCAGTGAAAGTGCCTTGTACTGCGTCAGAATGTATACCCGCCGCAGTTCAGAGTTAATGCAGTTGGAAAGGGTTATGTCGATGATTCGGTATGTCCCCCCAAATGGGACGGCCGGTTTCGCGCGATCTCGTGTGAGCGGAAATAGTCTCTCTCCTGCCCCTCCAGCAAGTAGTACTCCGAGAGTATCTTTCATCATCCTTTTGCCCCATTCGCGCGCCACCTTGAAGGAGGCGCTGCCCGGTCGAACCCGGCCTTGCAGCACGCACATTCAATGCGTGTTCCGGATCAACTCGCGATGCTACCACAGCCAAATCAAGCTAGATACAGCGAGCGGTTACTCCCCCGCTCCGTCCTCCACCGCAATGCGCAGCGATCGCAGGAAACTCACATCCTGCGGCGAAAACGGCTCGTCGCCTTCCTCCCCTTCGCCCGCCGCGCCCGCCGGATGTTCCTCAACCTCGTTCAGTCCAATCGTCGCTTCGAGCATCAGAAGCACATCAAAACCCTGTTGACGAATATCCTGCACCACTCCCGCGATCTGAGGAGATTCGGCGACTGATTCGTGGATAGCTTCCCCAAGCTTCTGGATCAGGCTCTGTAATCGTTCGTTCAAAGTCGCCCCCGGTTCCCCGTGGATGCCCCTCGTCGCGCCCGCAAGCCTCTCGTCCCGCTCCTGCCAGGCCCTCGCGCTAAAGGAATTAGCCCCTCGGATTCACTTACCTTACGTCTGATGTCGGATCAGGGCAATCCGAATCCCCGCACGCTGCTAAACTTTTCCTGTGGAACCGAAGTCCTTTGGGCAAAAGCTTGGTATCGGCGTAAGGGTTGCCTCCCGCATCGCGAAGGAGCATCTCGATGCGCACACGCAACCCGCCGCTCCCACGACGGACACGCCGCCAGCAAACACGACTTCTACTCCTCCACCACCACACACGCCGTCCGCCGCCACACCCCCAGCAATTACTCCGCCCGCCGAGCCTGCTTCAATAGCCGAGCCCACTCCAACAGCCGAGCAGATGTCACGCCCGCAAGCCACATCCTTCAAGGCGGCCAGCACTCTGCGCCAGACCACTGAAGCCGCATCGCGCACCGCTCGCGAACAGGCTCCCAAAGTTGCCAAAGAAGTTGTCCAGAAAACCCGCGGCTTCAAGGTAGGAGCAAAGCGATTCGGACAAGCCATGTGGGGACCCTTCGCCCATGTCTCAAGCGTGCTCTGGTCAGAGATCACCGGAGTCTTCTTCGGTCTCTTCGCCTTCTACTTCGCCCGCGGAGCCTTCCAATATCGCTACGCCCTCGCGGCCACTGCGGCGGATCACCGCAAATTCCTCCTCGATCTCGCTATGGCTATCCTCTTCGGTTACTTCGCCGTAAGCTCCTTCTACATCGCCCGCAGAAAAGAAAAGAAGCGCCGCTAGACTGAAAACTCTCTTCATATGTTGGTAAATCCCTTCACACAGGCGTATTTTGTTTGCGTACGAAGTTCGTTACGGAGGCGGTTATGCATTTTGCCGCTCATTTCCCGTCTTTCCACGGTCGGAACAGGGTACACGGCCCATTCTTCCGCGTTGAAGCGCCCGTTCCTGTCATCGTGTTTTTAGTCGTCAGCCTCCTAGTCATCCTGGGAACGCTGGCGGCCTACGGCCAAAGTCCTGCCCATAACCCATCCCAGCCCGCAGTGCTCGAGACTGTTCCCTTAAGCGATCACTGTCCGCTCAATCTCAGTGCCAAGCAGGGAATGAGCGGAGAACTGCGCAACGCCAAAGTCTCGCCGCAACCCGGAGAAACTCCCCGTCAGCCGGCGCAGCAAATTCGTCTCACCCTTGCGAATACCCAACTCACCGGCGTCACCGCCGCCCGCATCAAGGTGCGCGGCTACACCCCTAACCCCCGCGTTATGCCTTCCACACGCCCCGGGCAGACGCAGAGAAGTCGCTTGACCTGGTTCTGGTCATTGGACCAAATCAGGATGTCTCCACCGACGTGCGTCTGGAGAGCTTTTCCGCCGTCACTTCCATTGAGTTGGAATCGGTAACCTACGCAGATGGCGGCAGATGGCAGACCAGCGCGGAAAATCGCTGCGAAATCGCTCCCGATCCGCTTATGCTGATTACCAGCCGCTAAGTTCAACGTCTAAATAAGTGGCTGCCGTGCCACCCCCATGCGTATCTAGATTGCTAACATTCACCGGCTTTTCAACTGATTCGGGAGAGTTTTTAATCCGAATCGGTATAAGGTCTGTGGTGAAAGGTGTGTCGCAAATCACATGCGCTCCGAGATTTCAGGGGGACAATGAGCTTGCCATCAGTTATCGCCCATCGGGAAGAAGCAAGTACGGATGTAATAAATGAGGATGTCGTGCAAACTTTAGACCAACTCAATTTAGACCTAGTCATAATCCCTACGCTTTCGAAGTCGACACTCACCGAAGATCTGGCATATCCGGTAGACGCGAGCAGCATTTCTCAAGCACTCGCCTCGACGTCCCTCCCGCCGGATCTCAACCTGCGATTCTTTTTTGGATCAGATACCAATCTGCGCCATGGCAGTTACGAATTCATCCGCGTGGAATATCTGAACGACGAATATCCCGCAGCCAGGTACCCCATCTCCTATCTCCGCGCGCGTCCGCCGCAATCCCGCTGGGAAATTGTGGTGCAGCCCGTGCCTTATATGTATCGCAACGAGATCAACCGCTACATCGTCAACGTCGCTCTTCCGCAAATCGAGCGCTGGTTGTCCCGTCGCGCAAACCTCCAACAGGAAGGAAGCGAAATCCTCAGCTTCTTCTTCAACGAAAGAGAACACGCGTTCAGTTCAGAAACAGTCTCGCGCCTGGCACCCCAAAAAATTCGCACCAACGTCATTACTCGCGTCAACTTCGGTTGAACGATAGATAAGTCCAATGGGCCCGCAAGAGACGTAATGTCGCGGAGAGTCCGCAAAGGGAATCGAAGACTATTGCAACACTCTCCAACTGGAGATTTAGCAGTGATCTGTATTACCCCATCGCACAAGGAATCCTTTCATCGCCCTTCTAGCCTGAAGGAGCGAGATTCCTTTATCGAAGTTCACCGCCCATTACTGTCCAATATTGCCGCGTGAACCGACCGCTACTTTTTTCGAAGTTGCACATCCTTCGGTCCGATGCCAAATCCGTAAGACAATAAAGACAGCGAAGCGTAAGACAATAAGGACAGCGGAACATTGCTTATGCCGCATCCCCCTCTCAACGATATTCAGGACGCCATTCGACCGTTTCATGGTCCTGCAGCCGAATTCGTCCCCATCCCGGGAGGGTTGGAATCGCAGGCTTACCTGCTCGTCGACGAGGGCCGTGAGTACATCGTCCGCGTAAACAATTCCGCAGCCGGATTCAGGAAGGACGAGTTCGCCTACCGCCATTTCAATTCTGCGTCTCTTCCCATTCCCGCTGTTCTCGCTACCGGGAACATCGGCGCCACCCATTCGTTCTGCATCAGCGAACGCGTCGCCGGAATCACATTGCAGGATATGTCTGCGGAGCAGATTCCGCCCACTCTTCAACCAACAGCGGACGTTATGAAATCGATTGAGATGTGCGATATTTCCATCACCCGGGGATACGGCCCATTCGATGAAGCCGGAGTCGGTCGCTATTCCAGTTGGCCGAGCTATTTGCAATCTCTGTATCGGGAATGGTCCGCCATGTCTTCACTGCTTGGAGACCCCATCCTTCATTCCGCTCACGCCGAGTTGCTTCGCCTCTCCGGGAAAGCCCCAAACGTTCGTTGCCTCGTGCATGGCGATTTTGGATCGAACAATGTGCTGAGCGATGGGCAGTCCATCACCGGCGTCATCGATTGGTCTGAAGCGATCGTCGGAGATCCGCTCTATGACGTCGCTAATATTTTCTTCTGGCGAACGTGGCTCAAGTGCATGGACCAGTTGGCCGCCTTCTTTGAACACACAGTCGTATTCACCGAAGATGCCCGCACGATGATCCTTTGCTATCAACTCCACATCGGTCTGCGAGAGTTCTACGAGAGCAAGACGCAAGGGAATCATTCTGCAACAACCTGGGCAAAGACTCGCCTGGAAGAATTACTGCGACAGACACAATAGAGGGTTCGTTAACCTTCTGCTGGTTGCCCCACATCTCGCTTCTGAAATTCCAGTTATTGAGCCGAGGAATGACGCGGTCGTCGTAGTGAACTGTGGCTGCATCGTGATTTCGCTGGTCGTATCGGAGTTCTTCCTGCGATGGCGGCAACTTCTTCCGCAACAAGTTCTCCCAACGGCCTTGCGTGAGCCGGATCCTGGCTCATTGATTTCTATTGGATTTTTTCAGTGACGCGCAGGTTCGCAAAGTAGGCTTCCGTTCCCATGCCGATCCACAAGGCCACACCGCCCTGGCTATCCCCAAGTTTCAAATCATCTACCAGAAGTGTGGGTTGAGATGCGCCGTTCACGTATAACCTCATCTTCAAACCGCTCACTTCGATCCTGATCTTTGTCCAATCGCCCGGTACCAAATCCACATACGATTCGTATTTGCCTGGTGATTCGGTACGCAGGCGCGACCATTCGTAGTCAGGGAAGGCGCAATATTGTGTCGAGTGGTTCCGCCGAAGCTGATCCTCTGCGCGGCCATTGGTTGGACGGATATAGACGCACTCGTATTTTGACGCGTCGGAGTTCACGCGAAATGCCAGGCCCACGAACCCGCGAGCGTCCCCCGGCGCTCCAGCCCGCGGCTTTCCCGCGACGTCCAATTCAATGGTCCCGTTATGAAATTTGATCTTAGGAAGAACGACGATGCCGCCGCCGCTACCCGTAGGATGAGCCGCCCACTCTGCGTCTGCAGACGCCGAGGGCATGCCCTGAACCGCCTTGCGCCCTTGATACATCACCGTCTTGACTTCGACACCGTGCGGCTGCAGCCCCTCAGTCGAATCCAGCGGAAAGCTCTGCGCAATGGAACTGGGTGAAACCACAATGCTCATCAGAAAAGCACCCAGCACCGCACCGCGCCTAGCAAAACGTGGCATACCGCAAATCATACTCCGGAAAGCGCGCTCATTGCCCCATCTGCGACAGCGGCATCCCTCTCGTTCCCGCATAAAACACAATTAAGACGGCGGCCGTGTCGCCCGTAATGCCACGGTGAAGAGTGTTCACGGTCTCGGGAATCACTTGGCCAGCGGAGAAATGTTTCTTCATTCCGCTCTTGTCTTCGACGGTGATTTCACCGGAGACTACATACGCGGCATTCGGCATCGGGTGGGAGTGCCACGGTAAATCTCCGTGCGCGGGAATCGTGATTCTCAGCACCGTGAGTTCAGGCTTGCCTCCGGGATAAGCCTCGTAGGGAGCACCGTTCCACGATGCATCTGCGGCGAGCAGAGTCTCCTTTATGACGTTCGACTCTCCCGTCGCGGCAGGCGAATTCACATCCTTCCCCCGCAGAAATTCCTCAAGATCCCTGGTGAATTTCACCGGGTTCTTGAAAACCAGAAAGTGATCCCCCTGTTCCGTCTTCGAATACACATAGAGCGTCGAGTTGGGTATCACCGACTGCATCCACCGTTGGCTCGGAACGTTCGCACTGTAGTCGCCGGTAAAGATCGCCGTCGGTACATTGATCTTTGTGCTGATCACGTCGCGCCAATCGATGCTCGCGTGGTCGTACATAATGCGGTTGACGGATACCGTGTCTACCGGGACCATCTCGCGAGCAAACGCTTCCGAGTTCGCATAGGGAGGCGAATCCATAGCGTTATAACGCTCCATCAATGACATTCCTTTACGTGCTGACATCACCTCGCCAACTTGCTGCACCGAATCCGCGATCGCTCCGGATTTGAGGCGCTCGTCCGCAGTCATTCCAGGACGGCTCAGGATGGACGGCGGTTCGTCAATGAGGACCAGCTTTTCAATCCCCGTGGTTCCAAAGAGATCGATATACCCGTACAGGATCGACACGCCCATCGACCAGCCGCAGTAGTAGGCCGATTTCACTCCGATGTGTTCGTTGAACTCGCGAAGATCCATTGCATACCGGTAGATCCGGTTTCCGAAGTCGACCTTTTGCGACAGCCCTTGATTCCGCTCGTCGAGCACGTACACGTGATAGTGCTTGCTCAACAGGTAAAGCACATTGATGTAGTTCGCTCCATTCGCGGACCATGCCGGCACAAAGATCAGCGGCTTGCCCGTCCCCGCTTCCCAGTACGCAAGCTTCACACCGTCGCTGGTCTCGAATGAGTTGATTTGCAGGTCTTGAAAGTCAGACAACTTCGAAGGCAGCCCATCGATCCTGTTCGGGAAAGCGTAGTCTTTGCCGAGTACAACAACTGCCGAAGCAGCGAATAGTTCATTTACAGTTACAAATAGGCAGACAACCGCGAATGTCCACACCAAAAGCCTTCGCATCTTCTTGCTCCAATGTTCAAATCAAATTTAGTGAGCTCGTGTCTCTTGGATGTCAGAGGGCTGGGACCGGGATTCAAATTTGAAAAAGTGAGCTACATCCGAGGTGGATCATCGGCTCGGGCCCCATCCACCAGAGTTGGCCTAGTGGAGCGTTGTCAGCGATGTGACGAATTCAACGAAGAGCTTGTTCGTTCTACCGCTTCGTCAAGAAGAGTTAGAAACTGGGAATCGTATACCTCGTCCACGTGATTCAAGTTCCAGAGTGAACTTGATCGAATCTCTTCTCTGGGACTGAAGTGCCCCAGCCAGCCCTGACTCGCTTGGATAATTGGCGATCTCTGGTTGGAAAGGAGCGCGATGGAATTGCGTTCGATGAATCCTCGGAGGCTGGTCGAGCTAGGCTCGTCTGGCACGTCCACCCACAAGACCGTCATTTCGCCAATATATTCGGAAACCTTTCTTTCCCATGATGCTTCTAGGAGTTGCGCTTGTGAGTCGGATCTTAACTCTACTGGAGCGGTCGAACCGATGCCCCAAGTTGAAATTATTTGATTGTCCTTACGTAGCATTGCTCTGCCGAGGTGAAGACGAAAAATTGATCCGCGATGGTTTCCGAGGCCCACCCTCGTCCCAAGGTGTGTCTTCAGCCTAGAATAAAGCGTTGCCTTCGACCCTGAACTAACTGCGTGGGTTCCCACTCGCACGATGCGCAGAGATCCGGGAACTCGAGGATTCATTTCTCCTGGCTCGCGAAAGAAGTAGACGCCTCTGTGTGGAAGATCCTTCCCGTCCAACACGCGTAGGCGCAATCCTTGACTCGGCAGTTGTTCGAGATGCGAGAGCAAAGTGTAAAACCGATCTACGTCTGTCTGAATTGCACTCATCACTTTCATAAACCTACATGCCAATTAACACTTGAAACGGATCTTTCGCTTGCTTCAAATCACAAGATTTTCTTTTCGATCTCGACTGACTCTTGCGATCTCTCGCCCAACCTGCCTGTGAGGTCGAAAAGCAGCCGATAACCATGCCCCTGCGGAGTCTCACGAGTGTTTCCATTCACGACATGATACTGAATGACCTGGGACACTATCCCTCTGTCTTTCAACTCAACAGCTGCTTTCGCCGCAACCCTGAAATATTGCGTGCTGCTCCCAAGATAGAGATAGATAGCCGAGATGCTGTTACGCAGCACGTAGTCTTTCAAAAATGGCAGAAACGAACTAGACCAAATCTTTGCGGGGCGATCTGACATCTTGAGGTTGTAGTTCTGAATTTTGCTAAGCGGGTGTAGTGGACCATAAAGGGCCGACAGAATTATGATCTGTGGTCCGCTTGCTGAGGATACTGCTTTCTCTAATACGGTCTTTAGTTCAGGAACTGAATAAAGATTACCAGTGTACCTACACATTGCTGTCAGATACGCACCGGAAAGACCTTTCCCCCCAAAATCAAGACCTTCACGCAGTGAGAGATTCTTCGCGTGCGTTGAGAATTTCGGGGTTTCCTTCAAATCATGTAGCGCCGTCGCCCTCGCTGTAAGAATATCGGAGTAGTGCTTCTCAGATACCTTTTGTCGCAGAGGGTCGGGGTATTCACGAATCGATTGTCCACCCTCGTCTTTTGCCGCACAACACGGAATGATCAAGAGCGTATCGGCACCCATCTTTTGTGTCATCACATGATTCTAATGGCGAGTTCGAACCTACTGAAACAAGATTGGCGGGTGGATCACCCTTAACGCAATTCTTCGAAGACCGGGATCAACGGACGATTGAACCTAACATCCCTGCGCTGACTTGCTAACTTGCCGCTCTTCCGCTACAACCTTGAAGCGGGCAAAGTAATGGCGAATTCTTCTAAACACAATTCATCGGAAACTGCGGCAACTCCCAATCACAGGCCGGACGACGCGAAGCCCGTCTACACCCAGGAAGATCTCGCCGAAACTGGATTCGACGCCGAACGCGATCTCGGCTATCCCGGACAATTCCCCTTTACCCGCGGCATCCAGCCCACCATGTATCGCGGGCGCCTGTGGACCATGCGCCAGTACGCCGGCATGGGCGATGCGGAAGAGAGCAATGCCCGCTATAAATTCCTGCTGGCGAACGGCACTGCCGGTCTATCCGTTGCCTTCGATCTACCCACGCAGATTGGCTACGACTCCGATGATCCCATGGCCATCGGCGAAGTGGGCAAAGTGGGAGTCGCCATCGATTCTCTCGAAGACATGGAGAGGCTCTTCGCGGGCATTCCCCTCGATCGCATCTCTACGTCTATGACCATCAACGCCACGGCCGCCATCCTGCTCGCGCTCTACGTTGCGGCGGCGCGGCGTGCAGGCGCGGACACGCGTAAGCTTTCCGGCACAGTGCAGAACGACATTCTCAAGGAATACATTGCACGCGGAACCTACATCTATCCCATCCGCCACGGCATGCGCCTTGTGACCGACACCTTCGCCTGGGCCGCGGACAACGTGCCCGAGTGGAACACCATTTCCATCTCCGGCTACCACATGCGCGAAGCCGGATCCACCGCCGCGCAGGAGGTTGCCTTCACCCTCGCAAATGGCATGACCTACGTGCAGGCCGCAATTGATGCGGGTCTCGACGTGGACGCCTTTGCGCCTCGTCTCAGCTTCTTCTTCAACGCGCATAACGATTTCTTTGAGGAGATTGCCAAGTTCCGTTGCGCACGTCGCGTGTGGGCCGGCATTATGCGCGATCACTTCGCTGCGAAAAATCCGCGCTCGTGGATGCTGCGCTTTCACACCCAGACCGCCGGATCAACGCTCACCGCCCAACAGCCTGAGAACAACATTGTGCGAACGGCCATCCAGGCATTGAGTGCAGTGCTAGGAGGAACGCAGTCCCTCCACACCAACGGATACGACGAGGCCCTGGCGCTGCCCACCGAAGAGGCCGCGCGCATCGGCCTGCGCACGCAACAGATTCTTGCTTCGGAATCCGGCGTCGCGCAGACGGTCGATCCTGTTGCGGGATCCTACTTCATCGAATCGCTTACCAACGAAATCGAAAAGAAAGTTCGCGGGTACCTCGACCGCATTCACACCATGGGCGGCATGCTGCGTGCCATTGAACATGGATGGGTGCAGCAGGAAATTCAGAATGCCGCTTTCGACTATCAGCGGCGCGTCGACTCAGGCGATGCCGTCGTCGTCGGCGTGAATCGTTTCACCGCCGAGAGTGAAGTTGAGATTCCCATCCAGCGCATCGACGAAGCTCTCGAGCGCAAACAGGTCGAAAGAGTTCGAGCCCTCCGCCTTCGGCGTTACGCCGCCCGTCACGCCGCCTCCATCGCCAAAGTAGTCGAGCACGCCCGTTCCGGAGAAAACCTCGTTCCGGCCATTCTCGAAGCAGTGGAGTCTCTGGCCACGGTCGGTGAGATAGCCAGCGCCATGCGCAGCGTCTTCGGCGAGTACCAGGAAGCCGTCGTGATCTAGTTCGGCGGATGTCGGGACAGGTCGTGGGTAGATCGGTGGGGCAGAATTGGTGATTAAGATCACCCGTTGTGATCCATATCACCATTGCGAAACATGTCTAAGTGGCACGTTTTCGCACGCTAAATGAGCGTTTTCGTGCATGAAAAACAGCTCTTCCGCGACCGGTGCGTGGCAGCAAATCAGGCCACCCCACCGGCGGAAAGAGCTGTCTCATCTTCTTTCGCTGCAGTAACTTGCAGCTATTCCTTCTCTTCCATGTGAGCCTTGATCTTCAGCTCCTCAATGAAAGCCTTAATCGCCGTCCGCCGCTTGCGGCTGCGCTCTTCAAAGTTCTGCTGCAGACGCTCATGCTCCGGTCCACCGAAACGCACCTGAACATCAGCGGTTCCCAGCGTACGCGTGGCTACAAGCTTGTCGTGCTGCGGACTTTCAATTCCAAAGATCTTCGCAACCAGTGCTTCCGTGAGGAAGACCCATTCCCGTTCCTTGTCCTGAACTTCGCCGAAAAAGCCCTCGGCTATCTCTTCAAGAGCTACAAGTTGCTTCTTCAGCAAAGCAATTGCTTCTTTGCCGTCTGTCGTGGATTCTGTGGATTTTACTGCCTCTTCTGCACTCATGCGGATCATGCTAGTCCCCTGTAGGGACGATGCTCAAGAGCTTTCTCCGAAAAGGCGAGGGTCCTGTGATGGGCGTCACGTCGTCTGTTTTCAGGCTTTTGGAATCAGTCGTTCGGCAGCGAGGTTACAACACGACGAACACGCCACATGGTGGCGGCGAAAGCCGCAACAGCAGCAGTCCAGACGGAGAAGGCGATTTTTACAACCCACACTGGCGCCACGCCAACCCGCCGCAGCAGGAAGGGAAAGAAGTTCCACGTGGTGATGTGCACGTAGTCCCACGGATCCTCGGTCATGGCGTGCGTGTTCAGGCCCCACACCTCCATCTTTCCCAAAGCGAAAGCCACGATGTTCTTTACGCGCAAGGCGATTACGAAAGTCGGATGGCCGAAGGTTTCCATCTGGTAGATCTCAAGCGGCAGCCAGAACGCAAGCGAAACAAGCTGTACTGCAGCGCTGATCGAGATCAGCGAAAGGCTGGTCCACCAAACGCCTTTGCTTAGCTGGCTGCGATGGCGAAGGAGCAGGGGCACCGCCAGCAAAGCCACGAACTCGGCGGTGGTTGCGACGTACCGGTCGCCCCACGCGAAATCGCCGCTCCAGAACGACAGTCGCGCATAGAAGCTGATGTAGGCAAAAAGCATCGCGAAGCCGCTTACCACGTAGGCCTTTACAACAGGGCTGAAGCGCTTCCAGGCGATGACGATAAGCAAAAGCATCAGGATCAGGAGCGGATCAAAAAGAAAGATCGACTTCTCCGGCGCAAAGAGGGCTCCAAAGAAGCCAACGTGAAAGGGTGTCTCGAAGGGATAGTTCACCGGCAATGATGGATCGCGCTCGTGGGCCTGCTTGGCGAAGACGCTCATGTACGTGTTGAAGAACGAGCCGAAGCGATGGTATTGGTAGAGGCGATCGATCAGGCCGAAGACTGCGTATACCGGAAATGCCATCGCTACGTAGCGACGGCATTTGTCCCATGTGTTCCGCAAGCTTTCGCCCTGAAACAACTGCACCAGCAGCAGAAAAAGGGCTCCAGCCATCAAGTCCATTCCGGTGGTGAGGCGAGTGAGCAAGTTCAATCCAAATGCCGCGGATCCGATCAGCAGCGCTCGCGTTCTTCCGGTGAGGAGCCACTCGTATTGGAACGATAATCCGACGAGCGTCAGCAGAAAGATGTAGTTGTTCTCCATCATGTTCTGCGTGTAGTGCAGGTGAGTAGTGGCAAAGGTGAGCGCCAGCACTCCGGCAACGGCTTGTTTCGTGCTGAATTTCAATTGCCGCAGAAAACGGAAACAGACCAGCGTCGTCAGCACGCTGATAAGAATGTTCATGCAGTAGCTGACAAATATGTCGCATACGGTCGGATCATCTTGGTAGTCGGCAAATCGCGGAAGTCGTTCGATGTACGTGCCCACTACATCGAACGGAAGCAACAGAAGCGATTGTCCGATGCCGTACCAACTTTGCAGCTTGCCGTCGCGGCCATAGATGCCGAATTCCGGGTATTCCTCAGGAGACACCGCCGGCACACCAGTCCACCACGAGTGGCTGGTTTTCAGCCTATGGAGGGTATCGGACGTGCCAAGCTCGCCGGATTGCACCACAAATGCACCCAGACCTACGGCAAGGCAGAGCAGGAAGAGTGGATCACTGAACCAGCGGCGAAATCGTTGCATCATGATGGGGGCAACAAGTCGGGCAATGTCCTTTGATTGGAGAATCGATTCCTAGTGATCTCAAGTGTAAGTTAGAGTTCTGCTTCGGTCAGATTGTAGGCGGATCCTTTCCGCCAATTGGTCTTGAATCAGGAGCCACCGAATCCCGAAGACGCATCAGAATTTACTGCGAACTTTGCTGGAACCAATGTGCGGCCCCGACAGCGCTGCCAATTTTTGTGAGCAAAACACTTTCCGCGATTAGAAAATCGTGGCCTATTTGAAGCGGTATTAAGCTCAACAGATCGAATAGGATGGTCGATCATTGGAGGATTGGGAATGGAACTGAAAAAGCTATTTCTGGAGCGATTGGAAGCGGAAACAACGGCGACACGAAAGGTGATCGAGCGAGTGCCCGAGGGGCACAATGACTGGAAACCTCACGAAAAATCCATGCCACTGGGATATCTCGCGGCCCTGGTCGCGTCCATGCCTGGGTGGGTGAGCTTCATGATTGAGACTGACGGAATTGATTTCACTGATCCGTCCAGCGAGGGTTTCAAGACTAAGGCCGTTCAAAGCCGCGCTGAGCTTCTTCAGTTGCTGGAGAAGGGCTCGACGGATTCACGTAAATCGCTCGAGAAGACTACCGACGAGCACTTGATGAAACCTTGGGCTTTCAAAATGGGTGGCAAGGCTGTGAGCGAGGGGCCGAGATACACGATGATTCTGGACGGAGTTCTTGGGCATCTGGCTCACCATCGTGGACAACTGACCGTATATCTGCGGCTGAATGACGCGGCCGTCCCGGCAATCTACGGCCCTACCGCCGATGAGAAGTTTTAGTCTTTACCAGGGCCTGGATACTTAGTCGTGGGCAGAGCCGTTCGCCCCGAACGAGGATAGCGATGAGCTCATGGCGCACGAATGCCGAGGTCTGGAAGAAGATGCCGCTCCGGTCTTCCATCTTCTTCTTTGCCGCGGTTTTTTGCCTCTTCTCTGCTCAGAATTTGATTTTTTTGGGGATAAACAACCAGTCGCAATCGCCACTGGAGATCGTCAGCAATGTCCTTGTGAGCGGATCGTTCGCCATCGTCTGGGCCCTGGCCGGAACAAGGAGAATCATCTGGCTGTTCCCCGTGATTTCGATAGTGCAGACGGGCACGTACTCACTGCTGGCACACTCCTTCGGCGCTCACCATGTCTTGAATGGGCCGGAACTTGAGCAAAAGATCAAAGTTTCCTCCGCGCTCGAGGCGATATTGATCATTGTCGGCTACGTCCTTTTTCTGGCTTTCTTTAATCGCGAGGGCGCGCGGTTCTTCAAGACGCAAACGGAGGTTCGACTTGCAGGCGAAATTCATCGCACACTCGTTCCTGTCCGGCACGAAACTATCGGCAACGTGGAACTCTTCGGCACGTCAATCCCCAGCAGTGAAGTGGGCGGAGACCTCTTCGACATCCTTGAAAGCGATGGAAGATGGCACGCCTATGTTGCGGACGTTTCCGGACACGGCGTAGCGGCGGGGATCCTGATGTCCATGATCAAGAGCGCGGCATCGATGCAGCTGACAAAGCTGCGCGACCCCGAACAATTACTTGCGGACCTGAACGACGTGATGCAGCCCTTCACTTCTCCTTCCAATTACCTGACTTTCGCCTACGTTAGCGGGAATGGCGGCCGGACTCTTAATTTCGCGCTCGCCGGGCACTTGCCGATCCTGCATTACCAGGCGCAAACGAAAAACATCGTCGAGCACGCGGACGCCAATGTGCCCATAGGGCTCTTCCAGAATCAGTGCTATACGACTTCGCAACTTGAGCTTTTGCCGGGCGACTTGTTAGCTATCATCACCGATGGATTCACGGAGATCTTCGATTCGAAAGAGAAGGAGATTGGGATGGAGGACTTCAAGGCCATGCTGCTGGGTTGCGTGGAAAAGCCGCTGCCGGAAATCTACAGCGATCTTCGTGCACGGACCATGAAATTCGGCAAGCAGACGGACGATCAGACGATGTTGCTGCTGCGAAAGCTGCGCTAGATTCTTGTGACGGCCCAAACCGCCGTTCCTCCGCTCATTGACCCGTAAAAAATAGCGGTGCTACCGTAAAGGGGGTCCTACTATGCCCCGCCCGAGGTTTCCAATTGTCTACTCCCGCCATACCTACGCCCACACTTCGCAAAACCGCGCTAAATCCAGTGCATCGCCAGCTTGGCGCCAAGATGGTTGATTTTGGCGGATGGGATATGCCGGTGGAGTACTCCGGCTTGGTGGCTGAGCACATGGCTGTGCGGACTGCGGTAGGACTCTTTGATGTCAGCCACATGGGAGACATCCAGTTCCGCGGGCCGGGATCGCTGGCCGCCGTTCAACACATCTCGATGAACGATGCCTCGAAACTCGCGATCGGACAGGCACATTACTCCGCGATGCTCTATCCGCAGGGCACATTTGTGGATGACTTAATCGTCCACAAGCTCAGCGATAACGACTACCTGCTGGTGATTAACGCGGGCACGCGCGAAAAAGATGTGCAGTGGGTGCGTTCGCAGGTGGGCAGGTTCCCCGGCATCCATATCAGCGATTACAGCGACATGTACACGCAACTGGCGATCCAGGGACCGCGTGCGGCGGAGACGCTGGCCAAGCTCACCAGCGTGGATCTTTCGGCGATCAAGAATTACTGGTTCGCGTGGGGACAGGTCTGCGGGCTGCACAATACACTCATCGCGCGAACGGGATATACCGGGGAAGACGGCTTCGAAATCTATGTTCCGTCGGACGAGGCCACCAGCGCGCGCGTTTGGAATGAAGTGCTTGAGGCCGGGAAAGAGTTTGGCATCGTGCCGTGCGGTCTGGGAGCCCGCAATACTCTGCGCCTTGAATCGGGCATGGCTCTCTACGGCCATGAGATCAGTGACACCATCAACGTCTTCGAGGCCAACCTTGACAGGTTCTGTAAGCTTGAGAAGGGTCCTTTTGTAGGTTCGGAAGCACTGCAGCAGGTGAAGGCTGCGGGTGGTCCTGAGCGGAAACTGGTGGGCCTGGAGATGGTTGAGAGGGGCATCGGGCGCGACGGGTATCCCGTTTTATCGCTGGAGGGAAAAGAGATCGGCTACGTCACAAGCGGCTCGCCTTCGCCTTTCCTGAAGAAAAATATTGCCCTCGCCTATGTTCCCCTGGCGTTTACCGCGCTGGACACGGAAGTTCTGGTGCAGGTGCGCAGCAACATGGTGAAGGCGAAGGTGATTTCCACTCCGTTTTACCGCCGCCCCAAAAAGCAGGGATAAACTGTAAACGCACAAACAGACTGGGTTATCGGGGGACGATGTTCCCCGTCTGCCCGCGACCGATTTCGAAGCTCACACCCTTACAATAGTTAGGAGATAGAGATTCCATGGCTTATCCCGCGACATTTCGCTTCACCAAGGAACATGAATGGATTGAGGTCGAGGGCAAGACCGGAAAGATAGGGATTACGGACTACGCGCAGAACTCCTTGGGCGACATTGTTTTCGTTGAAGTTCCGAAGGTGGGCTCAGAGGTCAAGGCGGGAAAGGTTTTCGGTAGCGTTGAGTCAGTGAAAGCTGTATCCGATCTCTATTCGCCAGTTTCAGGAACCGTAACGGCGGTGAACGAGGAACTGACAACGGCACCAGAGAAGATCAACACCGATCCTCACTCATCGTGGATCGTGAAGGTAGATCTTGCAAATACCGCCGAACTGGACGCGTTGCTCGATACGGCGGCGTACGAAAAGTTTATAGCGGAAGAGACTGGCCACTAGGCAGCGTCAGCAGAACCGTAACGAGGCTGCCGCGCATCAAATTCGCGGCACCGCCTTATTTCCTGCGGACTTTCAATTGTTTTGAAGCAGCAGCAACTTGCTGAGAACAAAGTTTGAGCTAAGAAGGAATCCGAATGCGTTATTTACCCAAGTCTCCAGCGGAGCGCGAGGAGATGCTGCGACAGATTGGCGTCGCATCCATCAACGACCTGTTTTCAACGGTGCCCGAAGAGTATCGCTTTGACCGTGATTTGAAGGTTCCGCGGCAGATGGCCGAGTCCGAGATCATCGACTTTTTCAAGACTGCGGCGTCGGAAACGGCGAATGGTTACGCGAGCTTTCTCGGTGCCGGTGCTTATCGCCACTACCGGCCTGTGATTATTGATTCGCTGGTGCAGCGTGGTGAATTCCTTACGTCGTACACGCCCTACCAGGCGGAGATTACTCAGGGAACACTGCAAGCAATCTTTGAATTTCAGACGATGATCTGCGAGTTGACAGGCATGGAGATTGCAAACGCCTCCATGTATGACGGCTCAACGGGCGCGGCGGAGGCGGTGATGATGGCCGCTCGCATAACTGGCCGCCACGCCGTTCTCGCCGCGGCGACGGTGCATCCCGAATACCGCGAGGTTATGGGCACCTATGCGCAGCACCAGGGGCTGCCTTCTACGGTGATCGGATACGGCAAGGATGGCCGCATCGACATGCAGCAGCTTGCCGCGAATTTGAACGAAACGACTGCATGCGTCATCGTGCAGTCGCCGAACTTCTTCGGCATTGTGGAAGATGTGGCCGCGATTGCAGAGTTGGCGCATAGCAAAGGCGCGCTGCTCATCGTGTCGATTGCTGAGGCGGTGTCGCTGGGAATTTTGAAACCGCCGACTGAGGCTGACATTGTTTCCATGGAAGCGCAGTCGTTTGGCGTCGCGCTCAGCTATGGCGGCCCGTACTGCGGCGTGATTGCCAGCAAGGAAAAATATCTTCGGCAAATGCCGGGAAGGCTCTGCGGTGAGACTGTTGACAGCGAGGGACGTCGAGGATTTGTGCTCACGCTTTCGACTCGCGAGCAGCATATCCGCCGGGAAAAGGCGACGTCGAACATCTGCACCAACCAGGCACTGGTTGCGTTGATGACGACGATTTTCCTTACCGTCTACGGCAAGGAAGGGATTCGCGAACTGGCGTTGCAGAATCTTGCAAAGGCTCAGTATGCCGCGAAGACGCTGAGCAGCGCACCGGGCGTAAAGGTCCTGTTTGAAGGCAGTCCGCGCTTCAACGAATTTGTGCTGCAGACAGAAGAGACAGCGGAAGAGCTCAATGCACGCTTGCTCGATCAGAAAATTGTCGGCGGCTTGAGCTTGAAGAAGTGGTACCCGGAGTTGGACAACGCCACATTGTGGTGCGCAACCGAACTGAACAAGCGCGAAGAAATGGATCGCGCAGCATCGGTTGTAGCCGCGCAGTCCGCGGCTGTCAGCAACGTTTAGAGAGTTGTTTTTTGCACCGCGCGGGTTAATCCGCGCATATGAGGGGCATACGAATGGCAAGCACGATTCCAGATGTACAGCAGGACGCAGGCGAGAAGAAGTTTGAGGGCACTCGCTCCAAAGTCTCGTCGCACCTGAGTCAGAATGAGGCGCTGATTTTTGAGAAGTCCTCTCCCGGCAAGAAGGGCTACAAGCTTCCTCCGCTGGATGTGCCGGAGGTGGATGCGTCAACACTTTTGCCCGGCGCGGTTCGAGAGGACGCAGGCTGCCTGCCGGAGTTGAGCGAGATCGAAATCATTCGTCACTTCACGCGCTTGTCCACGTGGAACTATGCGATCGATCTCGGCATGTATCCGCTGGGAAGCTGCACCATGAAGTACAACCCCCGTGTGAATGAATTCGTGTCGCGGATTGAGGGTATTGCGGAAGCGCATCCTTACCAGCCGGAGTCGCTCTCGCAGGGCGCATTGAAAGTCATCAAGCTGCTGCAGGAATGCCTGATCGAAATCACAGGCATGGACGCAATCACTTTGCAGCCCGCCGCTGGAGCGCATGGCGAGTTCACCGGCATCCTGCTGGTACGCGCGTATCACGAGTCAAAAGGCAACGCTCGCAGGAAGATCATCATCCCTGATTCCGCGCACGGAACCAATCCCGCGACTGCGGCGCATTGCGGCTATGAAGTGCAGAATCTTAAGTCGAATTCTCTGGGCGGGATTGATGTGGCCGCGCTGGAGCAAATGGTGGACGAAGATACGGCCGCGCTGATGCTCACCAACCCCAGCACCATCGGAGTGTTCGAGAACGAGATTCACAAGGTGGCGGAAATTCTGCATGCCAAGGGAGCGCTGCTTTACATGGACGGCGCGAACATGAATGCCCTGGTCGGCAAAACGCGGCCGGGTGATTTTGGCGTGGATGTAATGCACCTGAACCTGCATAAAACATTTTCAACTCCGCACGGTGGCGGCGGGCCGGGCTCAGGGCCGGTGGCTTGCAAGAAAATTCTGGAGCCATTCCTTCCCACGCCGGTTCTGGAAACTGCTGCGGATGGAAGCCTACACTTCAACTACGATCGCGCACAGTCGGTAGGCCGTGTGCGCATGTTCTACGGCAACTATGGAATGTTCGTTCGCGCGCTTGCATACATCCTCGCGAATGGCCCCGATGGGCTGCGGCAAACAACCGAAGATGCTGTGTTGAATGCGAATTACATTCGCAAGAACCTCGAAGACAGCTACGAACTTCCTTACAACACTCCGACGCTGCACGAAGTTGTGTTCAGTGATAAGCGTCAGACGGCGAAGGGCATCAGGACCGGCGATATCGCGAAAAGGCTCATCGATTACGGCTTTCATCCCTACACCGTTTCGTTTCCGTTGATTGTGCCGGGCGCTTTGATGATTGAGCCTACGGAGAGTGAATCGAAGGAAGAGCTTGATTTGTTCATTGATGCGATGAAGCAGATTGCACGCGAAGCAGAGGAGAATCCTGAATTGATTCGGACCGCTCCGCATGCGACGCGAATCTCGCGGTTGGATGAAGTAGGCGCTGCGAGAAAGCCAGTGCTGCGTTGGAAGCCAAAAGCGAAGTAGGTCAAGTCCGCGGTTGGCGCGGGTATGAGAGATAGCGGAACAGGATGACAGTATTCGACGAGCGGCGTGAAGAGCTGGAAAAACATGAGTTCATGATGGGGGAAGCGCGCGGCAGGCTGGCGGTGTCGCTGGACATGCTTACGGACGCTTTGATCCTGATTGGACAGCATGGGGTCTATTGCACTTCCGGACGAAATCCGTCAAAACCGGCGCTGGATCTGGAGACGGTCCTGAGCGAAATCCGTGGAGCCAAAGAGCTCATCCAAAGCGTGATGGAGACGATTCGCAGGGATCGGGACGCGGCTGCGGGCTAGGCTCAGCGTAAAGATCGCATAGAAATACGAAATGAAAATGGCGGCCGGCAAGTGATTTCTCCGGACGCCATTTTTATGTCTTCTGAAAAGCGATTATTCTGCTGCGACGGAAACGGTGAGATCCCAGTGTTCCCATATGATGTGAAGGTCTGTCGCGTTATTCGTGACGGGATCGAATTTGATGACCATGGTCTCGACGGAATCTGCCACTTGGATAGGATTCATGGGAGTGCGGCCGAGGTCTTTTGACTCGTCATACTCGGTGCCCCATTGCCCGGTCTGCTTATTCACGATAAGTATGCAGCCGTTTTCGCTGGGCAACGTGTAGAGGGTATAAGTTCCTGCGGGAACTTTCAGGTCGCCGATCTTGAGATCAATGGGAGTCTTGAGAGTCGTGGCGGCATTTGCGCCTGTGCGCCATACCTTGCCGTAAGGGACGAGGCCGCCGGCAATCTGGCGTCCGCGCACGGACGGAGCGCTATAGTCAATGGTGACTGTCTTGCCTTTGAGTACAACGGAAGCTTGTGCAGGTGGGCTCGCCGGCTTCTTCGGGGCAGTGCCGCCAGCGCCCGGAGGTGCCGTCTGTGCGTTGAGCGGTGACAGGGTGAGAGCGAGCAGGAAACCGCCCAGCATGGCGCTACAGCTACGACGTGTCATATTCCTCATTGCGAAAAAAGCTCCTTGGCGCGAGTGAATCAGGCCGCATTCATGAAAAACCCTACGGCCGGGTTTGTCAAAAGGGAGAGAGGAGCGTCCGCAGACTTTGCGATGGTTCTTCCGTGATGATCGAAAGGATCAACGGTTGGCGATTGTTATGCCCTCGTGCGCAATCTCCAGGGTTTCAATGGCGACTTCGTTGGCGTCCGAGTTCATGTCGGTGGCGGTGATTTTGGTGGGCCAGGCGTTGGCCAGGGTCCACACCATCGTCGGATTGCCGCTCTCATCAGACAGGGTGATGGTGATGGGCACGCGTTGCACACTGTTCAACTTGATCTCGTTGAACCATTTCCAGAGCTGATTATCTTTCCCGAAGACACCTCTCTTCATGGTGATGTTTCCGGTCTTCTGGATGCCGGGCATTTTTATGACGGAGAACGTCTTGCTGTTGCCTGCCCTGAATTCAATCGGCTGGGACTCAATGTCAAGGCCGGAAATCTCCTGAAAAGGGATTTCCCCATTCTGACCGAACTCCACCTTGAAATGAAATTTTGCTGTGGGCCACGCTGCGCCTTGCTCTGATCCGTCATCTGCCATGGTGATTTCCCCTGCTTGATCTCTTGGTTCGTGAATCCGTGCAGACCGAACTATACGAAATTCTGGTGAATGCCGCACAAGGTAACTGGCCGTGTGAGGGGTATTTGCGGAATTGTCGGGTGTGGCGCAACCCTGCTGTAGCCGACATAGAGGCTAGAACCGGGCATCCAATTTGTCATTTCGGCTGGATAGAGAGGTTGTTTAGTTTCTCGACTTTGTCGGCTGGAATTTGGAGCGACGCCGCTTTTAGATTCTCACGCAGATGAGCTACGGACGATGTGCCGGGGATGAGCAGGACGTTGGGGGAGCGCTGCAGTAGCCAGGCGAGCGCGACCTGCATGGGCGTAGCGCCGAGCGAGGCTGCGGCTTCATTCAACGTAGAGGACTGGAGGGGCGTAAATCCGCCAAGAGGAAAGAATGGCACATAGGCGATGCCTTGCTTCGCAAGATCGTTGATGAACGCATCATCGTTTCGCTGCGCCACATTGTAGAAGTTCTGCACGCACACTACTTCTGTGATTGCCTGAGCCTCCGCCAATTGCTCGGCGTTGACGTTGCTTAGGCCGAGATCGCGAATGAGCCCCTGCTGCTTGAGCTCGGCAAGCACGGTGAACTGTTCTGCAATCGAGCCCTCGGTCGGACCCGTGATTCCGCCTACTCGGAGATTGACAACATCGAGGCGATCGACACCGAGATTGCGGAGATTGTCATGAACAGCGTCGATCAGTTCCTGGCGCGCGAGAGCGTGAATCCACGACTTGTCCGTGCCGCGGCGAGCGCCAACCTTGGTGACGATAACGAGGCCATCGGGATAAGGATGAAGTGCCTGCTTGATGATTTGATTCGTCACGTGCGGACCGTAAAAGTCGCTGGTGTCGATGTGATTAACGCCAGCCGCGACGGCCTCGCGGAGAACGGAGAGGGCAGCATCCATGTCGCGCGGTGGTCCCCACACTTGTGGACCGGCCAGCTGCATCGCGCCATACCCCATGCGGTTTACGGTCATCGACGTGCCGGGGAATGTGAAGCTGCCGCCAAGGTCCATTTGTTTCGTCATCGTGTTTCTCCTCTCATGTGCTTGCCGCAGAATTCATTCACGCTCGTGATTGGATGAAGGTCAAGGTAAAAAAGTGCGCAATTTCAAGGGCCAATATGGCCGAATGCGAAATACCTTCGTTAATTTTTGTGTGAAAAACGCAAGACCGGGACAGTGTGCTTACGGTAATGTCGTTGGTCACGAGGGCTCGCCAATGATGGACCCAAAACTTGTTGACCTTGAAGATTTGAAGACGCTGATGAATGGCGTGAGCCTGAACGACCCCAAGTCGAACGAGTATATCAACGCGCGCTGGCTGAAGTATGTGGAGTGGTGGGATTGGCGATCGTGGCAGGCCAAGCGCAAATACCAGGCATTGAAGATTGCCGTAATCGTGGGCAGCGCTTTGATCCCCGCACTGGTTGGGCTGCGAGAGCTGAAACAATTTGGCGAATACGCCTGGATGTTTTCTGTCGCGTCGATTGTGGCCAGCTTAGTGGTGGCGATTTGTGCGAGCCTGGAGAGCTTGTTTGGATTCGGCGAAATATGGCGCGAGAAACGAATGTCTGGGGAACTGATCAAGAGCGAGGGCTTCAGCTTTCTGCAATTGTCCGGCGCGTACGCCCAATTCAATACACACCAGGATGCTTACAAGTTGTTCGCACAAAATGTTGAGGACCTGATCCGCCACGAGATAAAAGATTACGTTGTGGCGGTGACGCCGAAGACTTCGACGGAGAATGTGAGCGCCGCTGTTGTGCCGGGCAACAGGCCTGGGGGATGATCGCACTCATGCAGCGAGGGAGTTTGCGTGAGGTGCAAATGTGTGCGTACGCAGCGACATTCTTTGCGTTGATCCTATGCGCCGGTAGTGTAACCTGTGTCGATAAATGCCGAAGGCGGAGGGTGTGCCGATGCGTCGCCGTTTGTTTCTAGGACTCAGTCTCACTTTACTTCTGATTTTTGCAGCGTCGACGGGATGGTCGCAGCGGCTGGTCAATGTGTACGTGGATGGAACGGGTACGGACGGGTTTACAAATGCGGGTGCAGGCGATTCTGCGCAAGACCTCGTAAAAGCATTGCAGGGGAAGAACAAGACACTACAGGTTGTGGAGTCGGCGGGGAATGCCGATGTGATCGTTCACATTGACAAGAGAGACTCACGCAAAGACATTGCCAGCGTTTCGACTTACAAGGATAAAAGCGACGATGGAAAACACACCAGCACCACGACCCAAGCCAATGAGAGCACGACGAGAATTGTGTACGCCACCCTGATCGCGGGCGACTTCAACTCGGAGATCCAGGGCGAAGGGATGAGTTGGAGGATTGCTGCCGGTGCGGTGGCAAACAAGGTGGAGAAGTGGTCGAAAGAAAACTATGAACGGCTGATTGAGAAGCGCACGCAAAACTCCACGCCATCAACACCTGCTCAGCAGGCGCAGGCAGCCACAACGGCTCCAGCATCCGATCCCGTCACGGCAAAGCCAGCCAGCGATACGACCATCACGCCGGGCATGACGACAGACGAAGTGACGAAGGCGATGGGCGAACCGCAAAAGAAGGTGACATTCGGCCAGAAATCCCTGTGGACCTATAAGGGGATGCAGGTAGTGTTTGAGAATGGCAAAGTTACGGACGTGAAATTTTGATCGTGAGCCGTCGCAGCGAATCAGCGCGAACCAGGTGTCCATGTCCAAAGTCGAACAGCAATTGGCGATTTCGAACACCTATGCTGTCAGGTGGCGAGACCGGCTCTGCCAAAATGGGCCAAATTTGAGGATTTTTGGCATCCATCGGAAAAAGAATTTGGGAGCGTCGATTGCAAGTAACAAGGTGACACACAGATTTGTCTGTACTGGAGGCTTCACGCATGGCGCACTTTGAGCGGATTCGAGACGTGGTTTCCGGGCCATTCAGTTCTGCAATCATGGACCAGCGTTTGGCCGCCGGATGGCAGGTGGTGTCAATTGAGTGGCGGCGCGAGTTGCCGGGAGATGAGGCTCCGTCGGAGGGAGCTTACAACGAAGATATTCCCTACGGTCTTCGGATCTCGGATGATTGCCAGCGGCTGGAGCCCGATCCCCGCGAGCGGCTGGTGCTGACGCAGATGATGGAGATGCTGGTGCAGGACTTTTCCTTCTCAGTTATCGCGAGCGGCTTGAACGAGAAGGGGCTGCGCACTCGCAGCGGAAAGCAGTGGGACCAGGTATCCGTGTTTAAGATGCTGCCAAGACTGATCGAGATTGGACCGACACTCTTCCCGACTGCGGAGTGGCAGACGCGGCGGCAGAAATTCTCTCGGATGTTCTAGTGGGCTCTGGCAAGGGGTTCGCTGGATTCGAGTGATTCTCACCTTTGCTTAGCGGGATTTGGCGATCAGCAATTTCTGCTCTCGGTGAGAGAGAAGACGGTCTCTTGATCGTTCAAGAAGTGCCCAGTCTTTTTCAAATTCCACGAGAGATTCACGCGAGTGGTTCTTGGCATGGAGCGCGTAGCCTACACGGCCGAGCATGAGCTGGTAGGCGAGCGTTGGGTCGGAACGATCCGAGAGCAGGTTCGCGCTGCTGATCCCGACGGTGCGTGCAATGCCGTTGGTTTCAACCGTCAGCCATGGTGCACCTTCATCGTCGACGGCAGCTTTCCCGGAGTCATACTGCTTTGGGAAGAACTGCTTCTTGCCGGGAGAGAGTTCGATGGCGTCCGGCGAATCCTGAAAAGCTAGAAACCGTTCGCGGTAACCGGCCCAATCCTGTTCAGATCCGATAATGTCGTCCCGGACGTCCTTCGCTGCGGCCTGGAAAACGGCGGCTGCTTCGTCGTCGTGATTTTTCCGCGCTATCTTTGCTTTCCAAGCTCGAGGATGGAGGCTGAGGGGTGGTGCGAGTACTCCTTGAAAATGCCGAACCGTCCCGTGAGGAAGTAGGCGACCAGGAATGATCCCGCGACCTCGTGCTCGCCGATCAGCGCCGCCGGGATAAAGTACTTCTTCATATGGAATCCAGTTTCGGTGCCGCTCTGCGCGAGGCCGCTGCGCGGCAGATCTCCAGGCTGCTGAGAAAAGTGCATTGTGTAAAAGCCGAGACCGAGCCGCTTGAGGGCCCAATGTGTGAAGGAGCGGGCGGCGGCCTTGGGTGCCATCATTCCTAGATCGTTGGGAAAATCGCGATTGCACGGAATGAGGAAAGAGCAGATTGACCAGAGAACTCGTAAAGACGGCGCAGTTGTTCGTGAATCCGTTGTAGCGGTTGACGTTGGGCTGATTGTTTAGCCAGTTCACGGCCATCTGGTCCTGTTGCGGAGTGGTGCGCACGGCAAAGACGAAGACGTCGCGCACTGCGGTTACGCTAACCAGATCGCGCAAAAAACTGTGTGCGACCTGTGGACAGGCGCCTTCAGGGCATACGGTTTGCAGGTAGCCGTCGCGGGCGTGACGTTCAAGAGCCTCTTTGATTGCGCCCGAAGAAAAGGGGACGGTCACCGGGTGTGAGCGATCCATGCAGGTAGAGGCTTATTGGAACCAGGTTCCAGGCGTACGGCTGGTCCTCGCGAAAGTTGGGATAGGTGGTGACAATGGAGCCCTGTTCGCCTGGCTCGCATAGACGGGCGCGCACGGGGGACTCGGCGCAAACTCCTGAGAGGTAAACGAGGGAATGGCCCGCGTGGGTATATTGCGAGACTCCGATGGACGTGGGATCTGCGAGCACGACGCCGACGTCTGCCTGCGCAAGGCGACCGATTGTGACGAGAGCGAGGGCGAGTACAACTCGGCCCAACTTTGGCACAAAAAATCTCAGAATAGCCTTTCACAATTCACTCGCCGGGAGAGCGGACGAGACAGGGACCCGGTTAAGACTGCGCAGTGGCTAAGTGCCTGGGGGGATGCTTGGAAATGGTAACAATTCCGCTGGCGGGAATCATGACTAATTCGGGATATGTCGCGTAATGAACGTTGGGGGATGGGAGCCGAACGATGTAACTTAAACGCCGACCGATGGATGGACGAAAAATGGCCGTCAGGCGAGCATGAATTTTTTTACAAGGCCGGAGACAAGACTGGCCGCTCCAGTGGTGCTGCCGATGCTCTCCGCCAAGGCGTCGAAAAATTCGAAAGACGTGAGCGCATATAGCGTGGCGACCAGTTGCGCCTGCTCTTCATCGCGGGCACCTTCTCTTCTGCTGAGCCGTTCGACGATTCGGGAGGCAGCAATCTGGCGGCGCCGGTTTCTCGCCGCGACCACCTCGCCGAATTCGGGATCGATGGCGGCGATGCCGTGAATGCGGCGGATTAGCATCCGGTCCTTTGTCCAGAAATCGGTGAATACTTCCACAAAGGCTAAGAGCAGGATTTCCGGATTCGGCTGCTGCATAACTTCGCGCATCCGCTCCAAGCCGCCGCCGACGGCGAGCTGGTCGAAGAGAGTTTCCAGCACAGCCGATTTTGTTCCGAAAAGATTGTGGATGGTTTGTCGGGTGACTCCGCTTTCTTTCGCGAGCGATTCCATGGTGAGTTGCAGGAAACCATTGGATTCAAGCTGTTTGCGGGCTGATTTGAGGATGGCAACGCGCTTGCCATCGGAGAGTTCGAGGCGCTTACCCAGTTCGTAGGGTCGCTTGCGGGGCGCGAGGGTCTTCTTCGCGGGATTCTTGTCGTCCACGAATCCATCGTAGGCTCGATAGTTAATTTGACAAACTGTAAAGTGAAATAAAGAATGATTTTTGAAGCTGAGGAGAAAAGGGATGGGCGGTTACGCAGAGAAGGCGATCGAGCGGCGGCCGTCGTCGTCGCCATTGTGGCTGCGGATCGGGTTCTGGGGCTGCACCGTGATTGCGATTGCCGTCGTCTTGCATAGGCTGTCGGCGCTGCTCTCTCCACCCAAAAACGTGCCACCGCAGATGGCGGGGCTGGACGGAGCGTTCGCCTCGCACATGGCCCTGACGCTGGCGCATGTTCTGCCGGCGCTCGCGTTTGTGCTGATTGCGCCGCTGGTAGTGTTCCTCAAATTTGAAAAGGCGCGATGGGCAGAGAGTTTTGTTTACCCGCTGGGCGTGGTTGTGGGACTGACCGCGTATGCGATGAGCGCATTTGCCGTGGGCGGATGGGTGGAGCGTTCGGCAGTGCTGGTGTTCGACACGCTCTTCCTGTTTTCACTACTGCGTTCGTATTTGTACAAGCGCGCGGGGAATGTGCTGTTGAAACGGCGATGGCTTTTGCGGGCAATTGCGGTGCTGCTTGGGATCGCGACCACGCGTCCGGTGATGGGCGTCTTTTTTGCAACGAGTGCGAGGACGCATTTGCGAATTGATCAGTTTTTCGGCATCGCATTCTGGGTCGGGTTCTCAATCAACGTGCTGATTTTCGAAGTTTGGATTCGTGCAAGGGATCGCCGTCTCGTGAACGAGTAGCGGCGGATAAACTTCGTGAAGAGTGAGAGAAAGAAAAGGGCAGCCGATGAGGGCTGCCCGTATTTCTGAGACGTGATTTCTACTGGGTCGGAGCGGGCTTCTTCACGGGCTTTGGAACCTTGTGATTGAAGCGGTACAGGACGCCGACGGAGATGGCGAACTGGTTCTGGAACATGTTGCCGTGATGGGTCATCATGTAGTCTGGCGAAATGCGCAGCGCCCAGTTCGCGGAGCGATTTAGGTCGAGCGAACCGCCGAAGGCTCCAAGAAATGAGAGTCCGTTGGGATAGAAGCCGAGGAGGCCGGGCGGGACTCCTTCGAGCTCCGTCTCGTAGACGCCGTAGGATCCACCGACGAGGGCATGAAGATTCAGGGCGGCATGCTTGTTATGAGGGCCGCGATATTCCGGTCCAGCAGCGAAATCGTATTCGCTCACAAGCGGGCCTTGGATTGCGTAGGGATTGGGAATGGTCCCGCTGGTACCCCAATACATGCGGACGTTTCCGGTAGCTGCCCAATGGTTATTGAGGCGGCGGGTGACCTGCATATCCGGGCCGCCCATGATGGAGTTCTGGTGCAGCGCCGGTCCGGCATTGAAGTGTCGGTAGCCGGCGCCGAAGTAGAACTGCCAATGATTGGTGTAGGTGACTCCGGCCAGCGGATTGTTGTCCAGCGAGATCGTGGAAGGCGGCAGGCCCTGCGTGGGGGGCGTTGCTGGTGCCTGCGCCGCGGGTGGTGTCTGTGCTGGCGGTGGTGCCTGTGCCGGAGCGGGCGCTTGAGCGTGCAGAGCTTGCCCGTAGAGCATGGAGCCCGCGCACAAAAGGGCGAGCCCCGTCTTAAGAACAGAAGTCAAATTTCGCATCCCTTCTCCAAAAGGAGGTCTACGTCAACGATACATGGGTCTGCGATTCCTGTCAGAAGGGGACGGGCCATTTTGTCCTGTGTTGGGCAGGCGAAGGCAGGATAGTCTGGTTGCATGGATGCGAAGGAGCGGCTTGCCGGGGCGGTATTTGATTCCTTCGACGCAATGATGATTGCGTATGCCGATGAGGCAGTGCGGGCAGCCGCGGCGAAGGGCGAGCGTCTGGATTTCACCGAAGCGTCCATTGCGGGCGTGGAGCGCTGCCTGGCAGCGACGGACGGCCATCCTGCGGGAGACAGCCTGGAGCACGAGACTCGCCTATGGGGCGCTTATCTCGGCGAAGTGGTACGTCGCCGTTTTGGCGGCGGATGGCAGATGAGCCAGTATCCAGGCGGAGCACTGGCGGTGCCGACGCTCGAGGTGCGCGGATCGAATCTCTATCCCATGATGAAGGTGTACCGACGGCTGACGATGGGGTCACAGGAGAATTTGACAGAGTTTTACGCGATGATCGCCAAGCGCCTGGGACCTCCGGCGTCGATCCATTAAAAAGCGAAACGAATGCCTCGTGCTGACGGAAGGGATGACGAGTGAGCCTGGGGATTGCAGGGAGGGCTCTGCGAATTGCGATTGGGATGGTAGCGCTGATGGCGACTCATGCTTGGGGAGAAAAGGACGCTTTGACCACATTTCTGGCAGTGCCGGAGTTGCCGTATCAAGTGTTGCCGGGCTTTTTCAAGATGCCCGAGGGCGCGGTTGCGGGCGAAGCGTCGGGTGTGGCGGTGAATTCGAAGGGACACATCTTTCTGTTCCAGCGAACTGAGCCGATGCTCTCTGAATACGACGCGAAGGGCGTTTTCGTGCGGAGTCTTGGGGCCGGGCTCTTCACGCACCCGCACGGCCTGCGAATCGACGCCGAGGACAATATCTGGACCACGGACGACGGCAGTCACGTTGTGCTCAAACTGGATCCGACAGGCAAGGTGCTGCTGGTGCTGGGGAAGACGCACACGGCGGGCGAGGCGGACTGGCTGTTCAACCAGCCTGCGGACGTGGCGGTCGGCAAAGATGGCGAGATTTACGTGGCCGATGGCTATGGCAACTCGCGCATCGTGAAATTTGACCGCGACGGAAAATACCTCAAGGAATGGGGCAAATACGGAAGCGGACCAGGGGAATTCAATCTTCCACACAGCGTTGTGGTGGACGGCGAAGGCCGGGTGTATGTGGGAGACCGGGAAAACAAGCGGATCCAGATCTTCGATGCCGAGGGGACCTTTCTAAGGGAGTGGACAGGCATCGGATACCCCTATGGATTGTTGATCACGCCGGACCAGCATGTGTGGATGGCTGACGGTGGTTTTGACCGGATCGTGGAACTGGACGAAAACGGCAAGATTTTGGGTGCATTTGGCGAGCCCGGGCACAACCCGGGGGAGATGGCGTGGGCGCATTTCCTGGCAATGGGTCCGGACAAGACGATCTACGTGGCCGACGTGCTGAACTGGCGATTCCAGGCATTTGCCCACACCGGAAAGACGGGAAATATGACCAGTTACATCCCGTCGAAAAGGATGTTCTGGGGCTCGGTGGCCAGCAGTGGCTGGTCCACCCGGCAGCACGATATCCCTTTTAAATGAGCGGTTGAGAGCGGCGGATTTTGCAGGGCGAACGGCAAGTCAAGCGTGGACTCGGGGCTGGATGAAGAAGATCGTCGCATTGTGCGACAATATGGGCGATAGGGATAGATCCGGTTTCGTGATCGGAAACGTTCCGTAGAGTGGGAAGCACAAGGAGTTTTTATGGGTGAGTTTCAACCATGGCATCTGCTGGTAGTGTTGGTGGTCGCGTTGTTGCTGTTCGGGCCTCGCAAGCTGCCAGAATTAGGTAAGGGTCTGGGCGAGGCGATGCGCGGGTTCAAGGACGGCATCAAGGGCACGCCGGACGCACCGAAGGAAACGCCGCCGTCGACCCCCATCGAGCCGAAATAGCTGCGTTTCGCAATGAACCAGTCCGCGTGCAAACGACGGACGATGTTATATATCTCGCAATGATTCCGTGAGCCGCGGTGCAGATTCCCGCGGCATGGAGTTATCCCTGCTAAAGTCAAATTCCTGCTAAGCGGCGACGCATACACGTTTCCGCCCGTTGCAACGTGCAAAAAATCACCTGTTGTTCCGCGGCACAATTTTCGAAACACTCAAAGAGAAATCAGCACCACGGCTGCGAGCGCCAGCAGCATTCCGACAGTCTGCGTTCGCGTGGTTCTTTCCTTCAACACAAGGGCAGCGAGCAGAATGGTCACAGCGGGATAGAGGGAGGAGACGACGGCGGCAACGTCGAGCCTGCCGACGGTGGTGGCCAGCGTGTAAAAGAGATTTCCTCCCGTATCGAGAACGCAGGTGAGCACCGCGAGCGCGAGAAATGCAGGATTGAAAAGTGAGGAGTGTCGCGCTTCCGCGGCGTCAGCTAAGGTCGGACCATTGCGACGGAAGGTGCGAATCGCGGCCTGAATGGCACAGACGCTGATAGCCAATACAAAGCTACCCACGCGAGCGAGGGTGAGGGCCCAGGTAACTCCTCCTGCGCCGGTAATTTTGAGTTGAATGAAATAGATGCCGAAGCTAATGCCGGCGAGTGTCGCCATGACGAGCGTTCTAGGCGCTGTGGCACCGGGCCCGGAAGCGATGAGCCAGATGGCTATCACGGCGAGCAGGATGCCGAGTATCTGGAGCGGATGCGGCAGACCTTCCGTGAGGAATGAAAACATCACCGGAATCGCAGCCGAAATTAGTCCTGCAATTGCAGCGGAAAGGCCCATGCCTCCCAGCGATAGTGCCTTGTAGAAAAGCACAACGCCGAGACCGGCGACGATGCCGCTTAGCACTCCCATGAATTGGATATAGGGGCTGGGCGCGGGGATGTGCCATGCGAGCACAATGGCAAGAAGCGCTACGAGGCTGATGCCGTGTGCTACCGCAATGGTTACAAATGGGGATGCGCGGCGCGTTGCGAGTCCACCAGTGAAGTCGCCTCCGCCCCAAAAAACCGCGGCCGCCAAACCAAGGCTGGTGGCAGCCATGGCCGAAGATCCGAGCATCACTGCGGGCGGGCGTCTGCCGCAGCAGGATAGTAGCCGGCACGCGTGATGACATCCAGATTGGGCCGGGTGACGCGGACATCGATATTGCGGTACTTGCTATCGAGCAGGGGCTGATGGCTGATGTAGCCGAGCGTGTACTGCGTGCGCATGGCAGTCGTCAGATTCGCGATGGATTTCTCTATACCGCTGACGGAGCCTTCTGCATCGAGTGTTCCGCCAGTGGCAAGCGCGTACTTGGGCAGAATGTTGTTCTGCGGCAATCCCCAGATGTGAATCTTGTCGAGGTATCCGACGCCCCAGGTAGCCGCGTCGCCGACCAGGGTTCCGTACACGGCCATTTTATTGGTGAGCAGGTAGCGGACAACTTCCTTATAGGTCGCTTTGCTGCCAGCTTCCTTGCCATCGCTGATGACGTAAATTACGCGGCGACGGCCTTTCTGCTGGCTGGCTGTAGCTTTTGCCGCGGCCAGGATGGCGTCGTTCAGGGTATGCACTTCTTTCGGAATGGTCATGACTCCACTGCTGTTGCCGCGCTGTGGGGTCAGGTTGGGATCGATAGAGTGCCCGTTGATTTGTGGCCCACTGGCGAGTGGTCCAGAATTGACAGGCACGCCCATGTCACGGCCGGGCCGCTTGGAGCGGGCTATCGCCATGTTCAAGCGCGCGCTCTGCGAAGCAGTAAAGTCGGTTGGGTTTTCGACGCCGTTGTTGTAGGTGAAGAGGGCGACTTCGTCCTGCGGAGTAAGGGCATTCACGATTTCGGCGAGCGAATCGTTGACCTTGGCCATGGTGTCCTGGGGCAGGCTTTGATCGATGACGAAGGCGATCGATAACGGGAACGGATCCACGGTGAAGAGCTGAAGTTTCTGCCGCTGATTGTTCTCGAAAATCTGGAAATCGCGCCAAGTAAGACCTGAGACAAGATGGCCCTTGGAATCCCGAACCGTCACGGGGACTTCAACAAAATTCACGGGAACCCGGATGGTGGTAACGGGGCCTTGGCCGGGCTCGGGCAACATGTCCGGAGTCTCTTCCTGCTCGGAGGGGCGTGGAGTGGGCGGAAGCTGTACGGGCCGTGTGGTCGAAGAGGAATCAGTGCCGGTTGGGGATTCCGGCGTAGCCGATTTACCGGGAGCGATCTGGTTGCGCAAGTCGCCGAGGCCATTGCTGTTTGTGGTCTGAGGGGTAGGGCCGTCAGCCAGTCCACTCGACGAGGAGCCGCTCTGGGGGGCGGGCGCGTCGGGCACATCTTGTTTTTGCTGTTGCGGCTGGCCCAGGAACAAGAAAGCCAGCATGATCGATGCAAATCCAACACTCACCAGAGAACCCCCAAAGCTGACAGAAAATGAGATGCCCGGAACTCCACCCCGGCGGGCATAGCCAACTCTCAGAGTACCAGATTCAACCCCTTCTCCCCGCCCGGCTTGCTATGCTGACTTCTGTCATGAATATCCGTCTAAGGAACATGCTTTCTCGTGTCTTGCGAACGGCGCTGCTGATTTCCATGGTCTCAACCCCCTTGTTTGCTCAGCTTGCCCCCTCACCGGGGGAGGCTCCTACGAGCACTGCTCCGGACACCAGCGAGGACACCAATCGCGACGCCCCGGTGGAGACCCTGAAGGTCAACGTCAACCTGGTTAGCTTGTACTTCACCGTCCACGACAAGCACAACGGCCTGATTCCGAACCTGACGCGGGACGATTGCGGTGTGCTTGAAGATAAGGTGCCGCAGAAGCTGAAGAACTTCTCCGCCGAGGCAGACCAGCCGTTGACGCTTGGCATCCTGCTGGACACGAGCGGTAGCCAGCAGAATGTGTTGCCCATGGAGCAACAGACCGGCGCCGCCTTTCTCGAGCGCGTGCTGCGGTCGAAAGATGAGGCCTTCCTGATCTCTTTTGACGTAGGTGTCGATTTGCTGTCGGACTATACCAGCAATCCCCGCCAGTTGGAACGGGCGATGAACAAGGCGGTGATTAATACCGCTGGCGGAAATGGCGCGATGGGCGTGCCGGGAATTGGACAAGGGCCTGTTCCCGTCCACGGGACTCCCAAGGGAACTTTGCTTTACGACGCAGTGTACCTGGCGGCAAACGAAAAGTTGAAGCTGGAAGCTGGGCGCAAAGCCATGATTCTGCTGACCGATGGAGAAGACGTAGGGAGCCAGGAAAACGTAAAGTCTGCCATTGAAGCGGCCCAGAAATCGAACACCATCGTTTACGTGCTGATGATTGCAGACAGAGGCTTTTACTACGGCGGGATGATTGGCGGCTACACCGGCGATGCTGCCATGAAGAAGCTGGCGGATGAGACGGGCGGACGGGTGATCGATGTTGGCAACAACGGCAAAAAGCTGGAAGCTGCATTCAAACAGATCGAAGACGAACTTCGTACGCAGTACCTCGCCAGCTACACTCCCACGAATGCGACGCTGGATGGTGGCTATCGCCACGTCGATGTCCAGTGCAAGGGCGACGGGCTGAAGGTGCAGGCGCGGAAAGGCTACTACGCGCTGGGGCAGGAAGCGCAGCAGTAGCGCATATTGCTGATAATCAAGCGATTATGGAATCGCGCTGTCGGCGAGTCGCCACATGTTCAGGAAAAGGCACAGTCCTTCCCGCTTTATCGCTATATATAGTTGAAGGATGAGCCCGGTTCAAGTCGAGAAAGGCGGCTCGTACACCTGACCAACTGGAGAGCTTGACGTCATGCGGAATGCCCGAACAGCCATGTTGGCCTCCGTCCTGGGCATCGTCTTCGTGGGACTTTTTTCGTCGCACCCGGTCAATGCGCAGAAGCCCTCTGCAGCCACACCGCTGACAATTCAGTCGGCAGACTTCAAGAACTTTACGTATCGCCCTTCCTGTTCCAAGACTCCCATCCGGGTAAAAAACGGTGTCTACGAGCGCACTAAGCCTGACCGCTTCTATTTCAAGATTGGCAACATCGCCTACGGAGATATTGGAGGGGACGGAAGCACAGAGGCCATTGTGCTGTCGGCCTGCAATTCAGGTGGAAGTGGTGTGTTTAGCGAGGGCTTCGTCTTCGGCTTGGTAAAAGGGCAAGTGACCCAGCTAGCGACCATCAGTGGCGGCGACCGCGCCTGGGGATCTATTCAATCAGTCACGGTTACAAATGGCCTGTTGTCCGTGGTGCGCCTGGCTCCTGACGCTCCGAACGGCCCGGCATGCTGCCCAAAGTTCCTCGAGACGACGATCTATAAGCTGCAGGGAAGCCGAATGATTGCGCAGGGAAAGCCGGTGCAGAGCGAATATGTTGAGCCTACTGAGGCAAATGAGGAGTCCAGCGAGAACAGTGTAACTGGTTCGGTTACATATATGCAGCGCATCGCCTTGCCGTCAGGATCGCTGCTGGAAGTCACCTTGGCGGATGTGTCGCTCGCCGATGCGCCGGCCCGGATCGTAGGTAAGCAGGAGATCACGACGACGACGCAAGTGCCGATTGCGTTTGAGATCAAGTTTGATTCAAGTCAGATTGTTCCGGCGCACACATATGCGGTGCAAGCGCGGATTACGTCGGACGGAAAACTCACTTGGATCAACGACACGGCCTATCCGGTATTAACCCGCGGAAATCCTGACCACGTGGAGATCAAGTTGAAGCAGGTGAATTAAGTTTCTACTTTGCGGAAGCAGGCAGCGCGAGCAGGAATAGCTTCTGCGGGTCGACATAGGCTCCCTGCCAACGCGCAGCCATGTGCAGGTGCGGGCCCGTGACGCGGCCAGTAGCTCCACTGAGTCCAATCTCCTGACCTTTGCGCACATGCTGTCCGGCAGTGACCTCAATCTTCGACAGGTGCATGTAGAGGGTCATGAACTGCTGACCGTGGTTGATGACGACGAGTCCACCCTCAAAGAACATAGGCTGCGCAAGGATGACCTCCCCGGAATTTGACGCCGAGACGGGCATACCGACAGCTGCACGAAAATCGAGTCCGCGATGAATGCTGGCGGTAGTGCCGTTAAAGACGCGGCGAGTGCCAAAGGTTTCGGTGAACGGCGTGTGTACGGGCGGCAGAAATTTTCCTTGCCACTCCTTTTCGGGCATCTGCTGCTCAAATGCGGCGTCTTTTATTTTCTTATCGGCGGCAATGCGCGCGAGTGTGGCTGCGTCCGGCTCAGTGAATTTGCTCGGCACGCTCAACGTTGACGTTTTGTAAGTCGATGGCAGAATGTCCACGCTGCGGGTGATTTTCAACGTGCTGTTTTCGGCTACTGAGACTTCGAGAGCGATGTCTTGTTTTCCCGGAGTTCCTTCGACATCAACGCCCGCCAGTGCATACCAGATCTTCTTGCCAGGTCCCGGAGAGAAGATTATCTCGTGACCAAACCACGTTCCTTTGACGGCTTTTGCGGGTTGAGCAAGTTCCACCGTGAACATGCAGGGAGAGCCTACTCGCAGCGGCTGCGGGGTCCAGGAAACGCTGCGGACGCCAGTGGACGATTGCGCGTGCAATACAGGTATGAGCAACAGACAGGCGGCAAGTGCGCCGAGAAATAGAGCGGTGGATGTGCGTCGAAAAAACATTGAGCTCCAAATGGCTGCTCTGCGTATTGTTCCACAAGCCGCAAAGCCAGCTAAGGGGTGGCAGAGAGTCGGCGAGAATTTGCAGCGTCGGGATCGCAAATCCAATCTATTGAGAACAACGGTGTGGTTGGAGGAAACAGCATGACGGTTGACGGCGAGGGTCTTGAGTATTGGCTGTGCGATGTCTTCACAGATAGGCAGCTTGCGGGGAATCAACTGGCGGTGTTTGCCGACGCGGGCCATCTGAGCACGGAACAGATGCAGGCGATTGCGCGCGAGATGAATCTCTCCGAGACTACATTCCTGATTCGACGTGAGGAGCGCGAAGAACGCGAGCAGGGCATGACCGTGAGGATATTCACCGTGCAGGAGGAACTGCCGTTTGCGGGTCATCCCACATTGGGAACGGCGTCGATGATCCGCGAGTACTTGCCATTCAAGGTGGAACAAGTTGACGGGAGGGAGACTGTAGTGCTGAATCTCAAAGCGGGTAAGGTGCCAGTACGTTTTGAGAGCGGATCACGATTCGGCGAGATGACGCAGCCGAATCCTTCGTTCGGAGCGCTGCATGACGCTGCATTGGTGGCGAAGGCTCTCGGGCTCAAGGTAGAGGATCTGGCGCCCTCCATGCCTATCCAGACCACATCCACAAGCGTTCCTTTCGTGATTGTGCCGCTTGCGTCTGTCGATGTGCTGTCGCGATTGCGAGTGCCTCTGTCGCTTGCGGACGAGTATCTACGAGACAAGGACGCGAAGTTTTTCTACTGCATTGCACGCGAAGACTCCGATGGGGATGGAAACGAATGGCGCGCGCGCATGCAGTTCTACAACGGTGAAGATCCTGCGACGGGATC
Organism: uncultured Acidobacteriaceae bacterium; assembly: GCA_963797255.1. Lineage (GTDB taxonomy): Bacteria > Acidobacteriota > Terriglobia > Terriglobales > Acidobacteriaceae > JANXZS01. Next base: position 2,287 of record CAWCOV010000019.1, on the reverse strand, counting down.
GGCTGCGGGTTGCGCGATTTCGTACCTGGTTCGACATGGATTTGTGGCATCGGATGAAAAGGTGCACCTTCGACAGGGCGTTGAGATGGGAAGGCCGAGCGATTTATACCTGCGCGCGCATCGCGAAGGCGAAAGTGTGAGCCAAATTCTTGTAGGTGGCAGCACTGTTCCTGTTGCAAAGGGGAGGTTTTTCCTTGCGTGATGCACATGCTTTCAACAGGCAGAGGCATCGAAATCGCCAGTGTTTAAGGTGTGTCGACAAAAATTGTTGAAAGGCCAGCGAAAAATTCATCACCCTTTCGCTCCATCTTCCCCGTTTACATGTGGGATCGTGCTTCGTAGTCTTGGCAAGCGTTCCGGAAATACTTCGGTCTGCAACTTTCGCCTATAGATCCACAACTTGAGTTAGAGCAAGAGGCCGCCAGCGGTGCGCGCCCAGTTGCGATTTCGTATTAATCTGCCATGTTCCGGCCAGCTGCCGTGAAAGGATGCGGATCGACGAAGGTTCGCACGGTGCGAGGCAACCAACGTCGGCGACTTTTGCTCTCCGCAACCCGGTCTGAATCTGGGGAGTGCGGCACCGCGTGCGCGGAGCAGAAGAGCTTGCTCTTTTTTCTCTCAGCGTTGCGGAGCGGCGTTCTGTTTCACCAGGCCGGGTTGTGCCACCCATCGCCTTAACGGGTGCACGATGACGTGCGCCTCGAGTGAGCTCCGCTCGAAAAACAAGAGCAGTCAGGAAATCATGAGGCCGAAGAAAACGATTCTCTGCATTGACGACAATGAACAAGCGCTCTCCGTTCGACAATTCATGCTGGAAACCCGGGGCTATCGAGTGGTAAGCGCCACGAATCCTGAAGACGCATTGGAACTGTTCACGCAAGGTGGCGTGGACCTGGTCCTGAGTGACTTGGTGATGCCGCGAATGGATGGCAATGAGCTGATTCGCAGAATGAAGGAAATGTCGCCTGAGGTCCCGATGGTGATCCTGAGCGGCAGCGTGAAAGAGTTTGAGCGCGCTAATCGCGCCGATGCGTTTTTGCCGAAAGGGGCCTGCACGGCGGCCGAAATACTGGACCGAGTTCGCATGCTGATTGCGCGTAAGCGCGGCCCCAGGCGGAATGCTGGTCAACGGCCCGTGACGCAGCGCGAGGAGAGTTTCTCTTCGCCAGTTCTTACGAGCGTTGCAGCCGCGTCGTAGGCCACATAATTGGACGGGACCACTGGGCGGGGAGGATTCCAGGCCTCCCGCCGTTGCTCGCCCACACCGTTTACAATCGAATGGTGCAGCCTATCATCACCACCAAACATTTAAGCAAGGTTTACCACGCGGGAAAGATTGAAGTTCTGGCCCTGCGCAACGTCTCATTTCAAATTGAGCCGGGAGAATTTGTCAGCGTGGTCGGCCCTTCTGGAAGCGGCAAGTCCACACTGTTTTACGTGCTCGGCGGACTAACGCACGCGACCTCAGGCAATGTGCATATCGACGGCGTGGATTTCGCAGCGCTGTCAGACGCGGAACGCACCCGCATGCGAAAGTCGAAGATCGGGTTTGTGTTTCAGAAATTCAATCTGCTGCCGACACTCTCCGCGATCGACAACATCGATATCGCCTACGACATATCCGGACGCACCGAGCCGTTGGACAGGGCATACCTGGACAATCTGACCGATCTTTTGGGGATTGCCGGGCGTCTGCAGCACCGCCCCTCAGAATTATCGGGCGGCGAGCAACAGCGAGTCGCAATTGCGAGGGCACTGATCACGCATCCTGCGATTGTGCTGGCTGACGAGCCGACGGGCAATCTGGACACGAAGAACTCCGAGGCGGTGCTGGAAATGCTGCAGCGCTCCAACCGCGAGTTCAAGCAAACGGTGCTGATGATTACGCATAATCCCGAAGCGGCGTCGATTGCGGATCGCATTCTGCACATGCGGGATGGCGAGATTGTGAGCATAGAAGCGGGCGCGGGCGCTGCGACGCGCGGCCAGCACGGTGTGATCTGAAGTCGATATGCGGGGCCCGGTTCGTTGACCCCGGGCGGGCCCTGTAGCTATACTCGATGAGTACCGAGCGGGAGTAGCTCAGTGGTAGAGCATTGCCTTGCCAAGGCAAGGGTCGCGGGTTCAAATCCCGTCTCCCGCTCCAGTCAGCCGAGCCGCTCGGGAAGGTTCCCTCTTACGCCTATTTGGATAAAGAGCTTGAGAGAGCCCAGGCTGACACACTGCCTTGCGCCTATCTGAAAGGTAGTTCCAACCCGGCGCGGTACCCAAGTGGTAAGGGAGAGGT
>CAWCOV010000018.1:0-153028 GCA_963797255.1 uncultured Acidobacteriaceae bacterium | reverse complement strand
GTGAATAAGTTCCGATTAGCCGACAAATTGGGAGTCAAGTGACGAGAAGCGCGGTTCTCAGGTCTGTATTGGGGCAGGATTCGCAGCCACCCACTCCGGTGTCGTGGTCGCAGCCCGGACGACTCGATGAACCCCACACGAGACGGGTGCGCTGTCAGTCAATAGGCTGCTCCCGGAAAATAGGATTGCCGAAGTCAGGGTCGAACGGAGCATGGTCCGGCTGGCAGACTGTCCCCACTGGCGGTGTTGTCCCGGTGTCCAGATATTTTGTGACTGCCTCGTCGACGCAGGAGCTGGGGTCGGAGTCGCTGGTGTGCCCGTACCCTTGAAGCTTAAGCAAGACGGCGTTGCCTAGTAGGCGTGACACGAGTACGGAATTTGCGAACTTCGTCCTGGGATCATATCTGTTGCCGATGACCAGGATCGGGTTCTCGGTAGTAGCATTCCAGGGGCCGGTGTACCGCTCCGAGCTGCGCGCCTGCCAGGAAGAGCAGGGGGCCCAGAGCCACCAACCTTCTGCGGACCCGAGGAAATTGGTGGTCGTGAGATGCTGCATGACCTTGGGCCAGGTCAGAACCGTGCCGAGCGGCAGGAGGGGCTTATCGGCACACTGCAGGGCCGTCGCCGACACCAGGGCCGTCAGCAAGGGGTCTCGCATTTCCAGAAAGCTTATCTCGAGATCGGACCCGTCGCTGTCGGCAGCTTGGTTCAGCATGTCCGCAAGTTTGGGCCAGTTGGCCGGCCCACGAAGCAACGACCAGATAACCGTCTGCGCGTCACCGTAGCGCAACTCGTGCGGCGCAGGCGCTCGAGGTGCGGGGATCGACCCCTGACGGAGGTGTGTCAGCAGCGTTTGTACGCGAGCGGTCACGTCGCCATGACCTGTGAGTTTGCAATTCGGTCCCGCGTGCTCACACAGCGACAGGAACTTCTCGAACACCAGGTCACTATCGCTTCCTGTGTCAAACAAATTCGCCTCGACCGACGTGGTAAACGCGACGGGATCAATATTGGCATCCAGGATCATCCTTCCCACATGGTTGGGGAACATGTTGATATAGGTCTGACCGAGGAAGGTGCCGTACGAGAGGCCGCGATAGTTCAGCTGAGAATCACCGACCAGCTGGCGCAGGTAATCGAGATCGCGGACCGTGTCCGCAGTGGAGATGTGCTCCAGCAACGAGCCGCTCAGGGTAGCGCACCGGATCGCATATTCGATGGTCTTGGGCACATAGGACCCCGAGCCTGCCAGCGTCGACGGGATCGTCCAATCCTCACCCCAGAACCGCACCAGATTTTTTTCGTTTTTAAAGCAACGTACGTGCGTGCTCTCGCCGGTACCACGCGGGTCCCAACCAACCACGTCGAACCGTCCTCCGCTCAACTCGTCCAGGCCTTCTCCACCCTCTTTCACGGAGGGGACCGCCGCCACACCTGGACCCCCAAAGTTAACGAACAGAGAACCGATCCGCTCGCCCGGCTTGCTGGCGCGATGACGAGCCAATGACAATGAGATCTCAGGACCGTCCGGGTGATTCCAATCCAACGGCACTTGCACCTCTGCACAGTCAACATTCTCAAGATGCTTCTGGCAGCTGTGCCACGCGATTTTCCCCGGCAACTGGACTTTCGCCAAAGGCTCATCCGCAAGCATCGCAGCATCCGCCTGGCGACTCCCGGGCAACAAACAGATGCCGAAGCTCACGAGCAGCGCGAAGACAGCGTGACGAACCAAAATTGTCGAAGAAAGGAACGTTTGCAAGGCAGACGTCATTCCCCTCGAATCAGAGACTTCCGATTTGGAAATCTCAGTCCTTGGCAACGTACCTAATACTCCATTGATGTAACAAGGCCGGTTTGGGTTCACGGTTGCTCTCCTTCGTGACTGCAAAAGCTGGCCCGCATGCCCTGGATGACCAGCACCCGCCGGGAGATGATGCGTATGTGGCAGTGATCTTACTCTTTCTTTGAGTCGCTTACTCTGAGTCCAGCTTCCGGTTGGACGAAAACGAAAAGCTTACTCGATTAGAAGCCAAGCTTGAGCACGACGAGACCCGTCATACTTGCGAATCGGACGATCTATATTATCTGGAAACCAAGGACACTATCAGCGGTCCAAAGACGCAACTCCTCGCCGCAAAACATAGGTCCGATTCCAAGTGGTTTACCATTCTGACGCCAGCGGTAGCCTTTCCCGCAGGACCGGCTGCGTTCTCTGCTCGCCTCCGCGCTCCGCTGTTATCTGCTCCGCCTCTTCAAGTGTCATTCCGGGGGGAGATATGCCTTGCGGAATAACCTGCCGTCAGTCCCTTCGCGCCAGTTCGTGATACGGGTTCCGTGATCGTCAAACCGGGGATGTTATTGCTCATCACGACCGAGCAGCCCACCACCGATGCAGCACCCGCGGAGTTGGCAAAATGCAGACCCTCAGAGTTTCACGACAATTTCTCGAAGAAAGTTGCCATGAGTAGAAATGGCGCTAGTATATTCAATCGTACCTCCGGGCTCCACGCTCACCAGATCACACCAAGTTTTACTCACGCTCAAATGGGAAAACCGATCTAGCGCGCTTCATTGTCGCGCTTTCGAACAGGAGTCTGGATTATGACGATGACGCGACGAGATTTTGTCGAAGGTAGTCTTAGCGGGATGGCGCTCCTCTTAGCGGAAGCTGAGTCCCGTGCCGACCAATGGAGCGCCAATCCGGGCAGCACTGTAGTTGGTGTTGACGGTAGGCGAGTTCGAGGGTTGGGAGTGTGCCGTAAATGGATACCTTATTCTGAGTTGGCCGTTATCCGGGAAGGACTCCAAAACACCTCTCAAGGGTGGATGATTCACTTGCGATTTTGCTGAAGCCTTGACAGCCTGGCGTATCGACAATCAGAATCGACAATCTGCAAATGGGAAGGGTCGGACTAATGCCTGGCTCCAAAGGATTATCGCGCCGGCGATTCCTCTCGGGGGTCGCTTCGACGGCCGCCACTTCGTGCTTACCTCTCAGCGAAGCAGCAATCCTTACGGGATTAACTCCCGCACTTTCGGCCCAGAACACCAATGTTCGCGAGTCCCACGAGTCCGTCACCCCCGCGCCGGTGATCGTTGTCAATTCGGGATATCGCTTGCTCATCGATACGGTACGGGGAACAATCGCATCCTTTCAGTCCACGTATGGCGTCAACCGTGAATTGCTGATTCGAGACCACGTTCGCTTGCCCCTTTTCAATGTCGAATTCATGAATGATCGTGCGGAGTTCAAGCTGGTGGCTTCTTCTGAAGCGAAGAAGATCACCGTGCGAAAAGACGAGCAGGCGAAGGACCAGACAGTCACGATCGAATACAAGGAGATTGGCGAGCTACCCGTCGATGCGATCGTTACCATCCGATGTCCGTCGAGCGAAGCCCTCACGTATTGGAACTTGGAGCTGAAAAACGGGACCAAATCCTGGATTGGGCACGTGCAGTTCCCCGTGATCGAAGTACCCTTCGACAACCCGAAGGATGGCGATCCAAGCTACATTCTGTCGTCCTCGCTGGATGGTTCGCTGGCGGGTCCAGTTGAGCCTGCAGTGTATCAACGGCCCGAATGGACCCGTCATACCCCGCTCGAGCGTCAGTGGGGAGGAACAGGAAACATCACGCCTGAATTGTGGCTGGAAGATATCTGGGCAGGCAGACAGCGGAACACGCCCGACATCTGGCGCTATCCGAACTATCCCGGTCTATGGGCTTCGACTCAGTTGATGGCCTATTACAACTCCGTTGGCGGTTTGTACATGGCGTGCGATGACGCGACGGGCCTGCCGAAGTTTATCGATCGGGTCATGGAGGATGACGGAGTCACACTGGGGCTCGCGCATTACCCGGGTACACGGGGCCCTGACCAGACGAAGCTCCCGTACAACGTTGTGATCGGCGCGTTCCACGGCGACTGGTATGCCGCCGCGGAGATTTATCGGGACTGGGCACAGAAGCAGGCGTTCTGCGGACGCAAGCTTGTGGATCGAAAGGATTGCCCAAAGTGGATTACCGATTCGGCGGTGGGGTTTGCATTCCCGATGCGTGGCCAGGCTGACTGGGACGGCCCGGCCATGGAGAACCCCGAGTACACGCCCGCAACAAATGCTTTGCCGTATCTGGAAAAACTCGCCCAGGAACTTGAGAGTCCTCTCATGCCTTTCGTCTACAACTGGGAACATCCCGGTCCATGGGTTCAGCCCGATGCCTTTCCGCCCCTCGGTGGAGAAGAGGCCATGCGCGAGTTCATGACCAGGGCAAAAGAGAAAGGCTGGTCTCCGTTCCTCTACGGAGACAGTCTTTGCTGGGTCACGTGGCAGGGAAACACTGGCTACGACGGAATGCCGTATTTCCGGTCCCATGGCGGCGAAGCCGCTGTGGCTCGCAAACCTGATGGGACCTTCGTGGAAGATGTGTGGCCGTGGAGAAAGAACTACTGGGCGTGCGTTGGTACCGATAAGGGACGCCAGATGATTCTCGACATGACTCGAAAAATGGCGGAACTTGGACCAAGCGTGGTTCAGCAACTGGACCAGGGACCGGGCCCGGTAGCGTGCTATGCCACCGATCACGGTCATCCGCCGGTACCCGGTCCATGGATGACGGAAGGCTTCAAGAAACTGCTCAAGGCCGATGCCGAAGTCGCGCGTTCGGTGAACCCTGGAGTGTCGATGGCATGCGAGGGAGCTCCACCCGAGATCTACCTGCAGGATTTTCAAATCTGGGACGGCCGCATGAGGACGACCCCGCTGTACTCCTTCCTGTACCACGAGTACTGCAACGGCCACGAAGGCTTCTTTGGGAATCGCGTGAATGATGAAGCTTTGCGTCTTTCCGTGGCAAGAGCCATCGTATCTGGATATATGCTCAATTTCACTCTGCGCGATAAGGGACTGATTGAGTATGACTGGGATCAGGCCTGGGCTCGTGCCATCCCTGATCAGGCCGCCATTCTCGATTGGGCAAAGAGAACGAACCATTTCCGCGCCGGAATCGCGCGCGATTTTCTCGTCTATGGGCGTATGCTTCGACCCTGGACTGTGGGCAATGTGACGCTTCGTGACTTCGGGTGGGGCAAGGAACCACTGGTGCAGTCAGCAACTTGGCAAGCGGCCGATGGCCGAATCGGCGTTGTGCTGGCGAACTGTGCTGACCTCGGCGAGTCTCCGCGCGTCGAGTTGAGAGGCCAGGGAAAGAAGGCACTGGCTCTGAATATCGACGGTCAGCAAAACGAGCGGACCGTACAACTCCCCAGTGTGATCGATGTCGACATGCAGCCCCGCTCTCTCACTTTGATCGAGGTGAGATAGGTACCTGGGCGAGACTCTCGGATGGTCTAGGCAAAATCCATCAGCGCTTGCGACCTCACTAAACGTATCCATCCCTCTTCTTGAGAATGGAGTTGGAGAACATCCGCGCAGCACTCGAATGGGCGCTAACCTCTCCAACGCAGAGGGGCAGCTGGAAAACGTCGGCGGATCGCTTGCGCCGTCCATCCGTTGGATTAGGGATCGCTCTATTGAGCGCGCTCGAGCTGCCGTCGGAGAAACGTCATTCGAGAGCGCCCGAACCGAGGGGGCGTGCTATGTCGTCCGCACAGGCGATTGCCTTCGCGCGTCAAGAGATACTTCTACACGGCTGAATCAGGTCTCACGCCAGTGTTGCCAAGTTGTGATTTGGGCGGTTCCAGCATTGCTGGTGTATGACCGCCTACTCGGCAGTAACTCTGGAGTAACTGCCGGATTGCCCACTGTCGTTAGCTAATAATGTGTCCGGTGTTTATAGCAAGTGATGTGTCCGCATAGCGTGCGGCGAGGATGGAGCCATGCACATGAGCATGGAGATCTATCCGAGGACCGCGGCGGAGCGGGCGATGAAGTTACAGGAAGTGTTGTTACGCGCCACATCGGGCAAGATCAAGTGGCGTCAGGCAGCGGAGTTGATCGGCATCAGCGAGCGGCAGATGCGTCGCTGGCGTAAGCGCTATGAGGCGGAAGGCTACCAGGGCTTGCTGGACCGGCGACGACGGAAGCCGAGTAGCAGACGAGTGCCGAAGGCGCAGGCGGAAGAGGTTCTGAGCCTGTACCGGGACAAGTATTTCGATCTGAACGTGCGGCACTTTCATGAGAAGCTCGGCGAGGAACATCAGATCGGGTTGAGCTATACGTGGGTCAAGCAGGCGCTGCAGGCAGCTGGCCTGGTGAAGCGCAAGGCCAGGCGGGGCGTGCACCGCAGGCGGCGTGAACGGCGTCCACTGCCGGGGATGATGCTGCACATCGACGGAAGCGATCACCAGTGGTTTCAGGATGAGCGCCGGCACGACCTGATCGTGATTCTGGACGATGCCACCAGCGAGATCTACTATGCGCAGCTGGCCGAAGAAGAAACAACGGCAACCGTGATGGCCGGGTTGCGGGCGGTGATCGAACGGAAGGGGCTGTTCTGTTCACTCTATTCCGACCGTGGAGCCCATTTCTGGCTGACGCCGAAGAGCGGCGGCAAGGTCGATTATGAGCGCCCTACGCAGCTAGGCCGTGCCATGAAGGAACTGGGAGTGCATATGATCCCGTCCTACTCTCCGCAGGCGCGGGGACGCTCGGAGCGCAACTTCTCTACCTGGCAGGGACGGCTGCCGCAGGAGTTGCGATTGCGCGGGATCCGAACTCTCGAAGGGGCCAACGAGTTTCTCCATAAGACCTACATCGCGGAGTTCAACCGCCGTTTTACAGTTCCGGCAGCGCAGCGAGGAACAGCATTTCTATCCTGCCGGCACAGGAACCTGGAAATGGTGTTCACGCAACGCTACGAGCGCACGGTTGATCGGGACAACACCGTGCGCTTTCACAACCTGGTGATGCAGCTCGAGCGTGCCCACTGGCGCCCGACCCTGGCCGGATGCAAGGTCATCATCCATCAGCATCTGGACACCACCTTGACCCTCATGATCGCTGGGCATCGCATCGGACACTACAGCGCTGAAGGAAAACTATTAACGTCGCTGAGCAAAAAACAAATCAAGGCCGTGGAAAAGACGTGGAATGGAAAAGTCAAAAAGCAGACTTTCCCACACCACTTGCAAATCCCGCACACTACGCGGGATTCACACTTTCCCACCGCCTCTACGGCTATTAACTTATGAAACCGGACATTTCATTTGTTCTCAAAAGCGGACATTTTCACTTGCTAACGACACTGCCGGATTGCCCACAACCCAACCGCAACCGCAAACTTGAACAATGCGGGGTCGGAAAAATGTCTTGGTATGTTCTCGGCAACTATGCCTGTCTCGTTGGTTCTACGTCTTGCTCCGATGCATGCTCGAACAGTTCGAGATCCACGGGTTGCTCTTGGCGGCGTCCCGGCTTGAACAAACTCGTTACGTGAAGTCCTCTGCGTTGGTCTCTCAGTTCGGGGAAAGCCGCTTCAAGAAGTATTCTTTCTGTGATGCCAGACAACCTCTGAGTGTTTGACGTGCAATCCCCGGAACTCTACATCGGGAATCTAAAAACGGGCCATTCGGCTCCGCCATAGATTGCTCATCACTAGTCAGATACTAAGACCACGAAATGCTACTTCCGCTCTAGGCGGAGGGAGTAGATCTCGTTGGTTCCCACATCGCGGAGCAGCAGGGGTGCATCGCTTGGATCCATGCCCATCCAACCGGCGTACCATCCAGTTCCACGGAAATCTTTCAGATCGACGACTACCTCAGTTTGGCCGCCGTCAAGCGAGGTTCGAGAAACGGCTTTGAGATTATCCGGTCCCAGGAAGTAAATCGAGCGGCTATCCTGCGACCAGCAGGGCCAGTTTACCGGCGCTTTTTGGAGCGTCGTCCAACGCTGCAACTCCCGGTCGAAGACACGCAGGCCATGCGTGGGGGTCATCGCGGCGATGTATCGGCCGTCAGGAGACAAGCGAGGCGACCACATGTTATACGATCCCGGGATGGTGCTGACCCGGTGGCTGACCACGTCGAGAACACGTATTTCGCTCTTGCCCTCTGGACCATCACTATAAGTCAACAGAGAATCTGAATCATAAACCAACTCTTTCCCGTCGGATGACCAGGTCGCATCCCCTTCTGCCCTCTTGTCCTCAGGAAGAACCCGCGTGGGAGTCCCGCCCTGAGCGGGAACGACAAACATCGTACCCACGTCATTTAGGTTGTCGATGAACAGGATCTGCGAGCCGTCCGGCGACCAGCGCAGCGCTGTGGGATGGAAAGGAGGTTGGCTTAATTGCATCATTCCTGTTCCATCCCGGTTCGCCCGCCACAAGATGCCGTCTGGATAGGAGACGTAGGCCACGTACCTCCCGCCCTTGGAGAAGGCGACAAACTCGGCGGATATTCCACCCAAATAGGGCTGGAATTTATTGGACTGGCGGTCGTACCGGACTAACTCGCCCCGGGGGGTGACGCCCTGGGCGAAGATTCCTTTCCCGTCCCGAGAGGGAATGGGCGTACCCCAATCGATGGGGCCGGAAGTCAGTTGAATCGGTTGGGCAATCGGCGGCCGCAACCGCCCGCGACGCTCGTCGATAGCCCAAATCTGGGCCCCTGCTACAAACAGAACACCCGACTGCAGGGTATTGCCAGAAATAAACAGGAAGAACTCCCCATCAGGAGTCCAACGGCCGCAGCACTTCAAGGAGGAGGAGTGCCAGCCGGGCAGCAGTTGGCGGAGATTGGCTCCGTTTGACGACACCTCCCAGAGCGCATGGTTTCGGGTAAACCGAATCTTACTGCCGTCCGGTGACCAGCTCAGGTCATAGGTGCCTAGGTTCTCCCCGTCAAGGGCCGACGAGGAGAGGAGCAGGCGAGGTTCGCCCCCAGTACTCGGAATGCGATAGAAATCTCCGTGTTCCGTGGAATAAACCACGGACTTGCCGTCGGGGGACCATGCCGCATCGGATGCTCTCGTTAGGTAGCGGGCCGGGTGCCCCTGGGTCCCAACAACAGACATGTCGTACATCGTCCCATCCCAGTGACTACGAACAAGAAAACTGGACCCATCGGGCGATAGATCCCACGCGCCTCCCTTGTCGTCGCTGTAAGGGTCATCGGCAAGCAGTTCAACCGGGATCCGCGTGATCGGTCCACCGGAGATTGGTACCTGGGCGATGCCGCGCGGATTCATCACGTTCAGATACAGTTTGCTCCCATCCGTTCCGACCACCTCTTTCTGCATACCGTCGAGGGTGATCATCGGGTAGTCCGTGACCCGCGGCGGAGGCAGTGGACGATGCAGATACCAGAATCCAACGGCTAACAAGGCTGCAAGTGTGACCGCGCCGAGGGTCATCCATCCCAAATGTCTCGCGAGCCCGCTGGATGCCGTGAACGTTTGAACCCGCGCGTCAGAGGAGAACACTTCACTATTTACAGGCGCAATGAAAAGATCGTCGCGCGGAGGCAGAGTCTCTACATGGCGCGGACTCACCGGTTCGAGATTGACTTCGTCATCGACGGAGTGAAAGATCTCCCTTCGATCGGCTGACGATTCCGTTTGCTCGGATGAGTCGGATTCTACCTTTCCGATGAATCGGTAGCCTTTTCGGGACAATGTCTCTATGTAGCGGGGCTTTTCAACCGAATCGCAGAGTGCGTCGCGCAGCCGTTTCACAGCCGCATTGATGCCGTGATCGAACTCGACCACTGTTTCGTCGGGCCAGAGCTTGTTGCGGATTTCCTCACGCAGAACTAGTTCACCCGGACGTTCCAGTAGCGCAACGAGTATTAAAAACGGCTGCTCCTGGAGGCGGATTCTTAGAGTATTTTTGCGTAACTCGGCGGTCCGCAAATCAAGTTCATACGGACCGAATCGAATTCTCGATCGTGTGTGGAGCGCACTGTTTCTCCTGCGCTTTTCTTCTTCCACGGCAGAATCCTTGCCCGTACCAAACCACTCGCCGAGCATACCACTTCATAGCCGAACGCGACTTCATAATTAAGTGCTTCATTTTCAGCTATTTGGTTCGCGACCAACTCGTCACTTTTATTTCACCTCGCGTGCATTGGCTTCTGCCGTCTCGCGGGCTATGGTCCTGCATCGCTGCCCAACTTCCTCTGAAGGAATGCTCCGGGCGAATTTACAGAGGATTCATGACACTCATTCAAACGCTTACCAATCGAAGGAGAAAAACAATGGCAATGGTGAAAAATGGCAACGGCTGGCGCAAATGGCTGGCCACCTCATTGATGCTCACCCTGATGGCCGGGATTAGCTCAATTGCTCTCGCGCAAGACGAAAAGTCAGAGTCGCTGACAACTACCGATGGGGTCAACTTAGGTGCCGCTCATCATCGGATCAGTTCACCGATTATCGGAACCTGGGTCTTCGATATATACGGAGTCAGTTCGGGGATTAAGTTCCATTCCCTGATCTCCTTTACCGCCGGTGGAGTTTTGATCACGAATGGTGAAGTTCCTTCCCCACCATTTTACGGTAGTTGGCAAGAAGCCAAGCATGATAGCTACAACGGATCCTTCTACGGGTTCAACACCGACGCCAACGGGGTGGCAGTGGGGTTGGGAAAAGTAGGTCTTACTATGAAATTGACCAGCTCGAACACACTGACAGGTACCGCGGTGACGCCTAACTGTGACTTGCATGGGGAAAACTGTACCGGCAGAGACGTTATTGTTTTCCGATATACAGGCACGCGAGTTCCGAAATAGCTTGCTGTGAGGTTGCTCGCTCCGAGAAATAGGGCATCGCTAGGCCATGCGGTGCCCTTCTGAACAGTGGCGTGCAAGGTAGCAAGATCACGTCTCCATACGTTTAGTCCTCGACCGTTGACACCAGGCCAGCTCGCTCATCCGGTTCAGTTTGGCGTCGATGGGCCGGGTTATGCTGTTCGGTCCGGCATCTGGCGCAGGCGGGCTACGGCTCTCGTCAGGGAATTTTCGGGTACGGCGGTGTTCTGTACGCCGCCAGTCAGGATACGCCTCTGAATGTTGGAGCGTAGAGGTCTGACCGCGCAGACGGCAGGAACGACGCGCAATCGTTTGCTGCATTGCCCGCACGGGACGTCCAAGTAGGTGCGAGGACGATTAATCCGATTTCATTTGGCACACCGTTGAATCTTGGGAAGTCTGGATGGCAATTCTCGCGCTTAATTCCAACACTTAATCCGCATTCAATCGTGAAAGCAGTCACACGAAGCTGAGATCGAGTCGCTAAAAGTCAAACGCCGGAATATGTTCTTCAATACTGGTCGGCGGATACATATACGCTGGTTGTTGTCACGAGGCACAACCCAACTACTTGACCCTCCGCCGTTTCTCGCCACTAATTCGACTCGGCGTAATAGAAACCCTTCAACGGCATGACCTGAGTAACGATCGGTTTGGGAAAGACGTTCGCGGCGTCTAGTTGGGCAATGTAGGCGGTGCTGATATTTCGCTGTTCCTCGGACGTATAGAAGATGGCAGAGCACCCTTTGATTGTGGATTGCACGAATCGTGGAATCTCCTGTTTAATCCTACATTGCATGAAATTCGTTCAAGGGCCTAATAGGTGTCATGGATTCAATGGTGGCTCATAGCCCATACGTACGCGGCGACGGCTTCTGCTTGTTCGGGTGTGAGTTGCGCGCCACCCATGGCAGGCATCGGGCTGCGATATTGTTTTGGCGTCATTACACCGTCGGTGATGGTTTTGGTGAGTCCTTTCCAGCTACCGTCACTCCAGAGCCATTTGTTTTTGGTCAAGTCGGAGCCGAGAGGCGTTCCATTGCCGGCGGCTCCATGGCAGGCGGCACAAGGGGCTCCGCCGACTTCGCCATGATAGACGCGGTCGCCGAGCGCAACCATCTCCTGCGTGGCTCCAACTGGCACGGGAAGAGAGGCATCAGCAGCGTCTCGGTTCGGACCTTCGGGCGGCTTGGCGGTAGTGCGTACGGGTTCGCCGACCGGAGCGGTGAGACTGGAACAGGGAGTGAAGCTGGGCTCGGCCCCACCGATGTAGGTGATGCGGTAGATGCGGCCTTTCATGTCGTCGGAGACATACAGGGCGCCGTCCGGTCCGACAGCAACTCCCGAGGGGCGATGGATGGCGCCTTCCGGCGAGATGACACCGCCGGCAAATCCGTCGGCGAAGATCTCGCACCGGCCGGGGGTACCGCTGGGCGTGAGAGCCTGGAAGACGACGTTATAGCCGCCCTGGGCGTAAGGTGCACGGTCCCATGAGCCATGGAAAGCGATGAAGAGGCCGTTGCGATAAGCGGCTGGAAATTGCTTCTGGTCATAGAAGACCATGCCGTTGGGTCCCCAGTGTGCAGGAAAGGCTGCGACGGGGCCGGTTTTGGTGGAGCAAACGCCCGCTTTGTTGCCATCGCCGCCGTACTCAGGGGCGAGGACGAGGCGCTTGAGGTCAGGGTCGTAGTAGCATTCGGGCCATCCGAAGTCGCCGCCGTTGGTAAGGAGCATAACTTCTTCCGAGGGCAGCGTGGCTTCTTGTGCGGGTTTATAGATCTCGGGCCAATTGGCGTGGAGCTGGTCGCGTCCGTGCTGTGCGATGTAGACGCGGTTATTTGCCTTATCAATGCCGAAGCCTTCAGCGTTGCGGATGCCGGTTGCGTAGCGTTCGGAGGGCGAGAAGGTTTGATCCGTTTTCTTCGCGTCGTAGCGCCAGATGCCGCCACGTGTCTCGAGCTCTTTACACGGATCGGCGCCGGGGGAATGCAGACTACGGTTCTTCAGCTGGCAGGCGTTGGTGGCCGTAGCAACGTCAACGTAGAGCATGCCGTCGTTGCCGATATAGAAAGGGTGCATGGGGTGGTCCCCGCCGAGAGGAAGGCCGGAGACAATGATGACTGGCGGATCGCTGGGGACGAGCGCGTGGGGCAGCTTGTAGCGGATGATACGGTCATTGACCTCGGCGTAGATGGAACCGCTGTAAAGAGCAATGCCGGTGCCGCCGTGTGCGCCGTCCTGCATCGTTCCGCCGAATCGCTCGATGACGTCGGCTTTGCCATTGCCGGACTTGTCCTGAAGAGCGACGAGGAAGCCGCCTTCGTGAACGGCTTCGCCGGCGGGATAGTAGTCGCTTGACCAAGTGTTGACGTAAACGACGTTGTGAGGGGCGACGACGAGATGGCGGGCGTGTCCGATGCCGTCCGCAAAGATGGTGGCGCAGAAGCCCGGCGGGAGCTTAAGACCGCTTTCATCGCTGGAGCACGCGGTGCTGGCGGCGCGAACAGTGGAATGGCCTAGATGAGTCAGCCCAGAGCCAACGACAACGGAGATTGCAGTTAAGGTGCCGAATACAAGTGCTGCAGGGGCGAGAAATCTAGGCGTAACGAACAAGCGCATGAAACTCTCCTGAACAGCGATGCAAGGATATTAAACAAATCCTGCTGCGCTACTGCAATTGCACGGAATTCACAAACTGTAAATCCTCGGCCTTGGTCAGAGGCTACACCGCCCAAACACTAACTGCATTTCATTTCGTTCACCAAATCTCTGCCCATCATTTCGACATCGGAATCGACACGGCCTTGCCAGCACCGCGCTCGGCAACCCAGATGATGTCGCCCGCGGGTTCGATTGGGTTTGGAGTCTTGAATCCTTCTTTGATTACCGAGGAAGTTGTGAGTCGGCAAGTTTGTGAGCCCGTCGTCCTCCGGGCGGAAAAAGCCCCCCGGAGGAAGGGTCCCGAGGGGTTAATGTATCGTATCGTGTCCGTGTGTTCGGACTGGCCCGATGCTAGTAGACGGCCTCCCTTCTAACCATGACTCGAACGGGTGACCGGCTTCTACACAGCCGAATCGGCCTGACGCCAATGGTCAAGCTATGTGACAGTTGATTTGGCGGTTCCGGCATTGGTAGTGTATGACCGGCCAATTCGGAAATAACCCGGAAACAGGTAAAGTCGTGTTCGCCCGAGTTACTTCCGGTTTGCCCACCATGCGTCCGGAACTCGGGAAACCCCCTCTGCCGCTCGCTCAACGAGCGTATTGCCCCGTTAACGACAACTGAGAAGCAGCAAGTTCGGCGAGGCTTCTTCAATCCACCGACCTACAGGATCAAAGCCGCCTTATTAAGAGTTCGATCCTCACAGTTCAGCCGTGACGGCGACGTTACGGTACTCTATCCGCATCATCGGCATTTTTATGATGCAAAGTGATCAGGATTTTCGTAACTCTCGTGTGTTCGTAGTTTCTTCAGTCCGCAAGTTCCCTTTTAAGGAGCGTGCAGCGGAGTTGTCCACCGTTTGCCCAGAAAGTGCGTGGACCTAGAGAGAACTCATTAGTGGCCGATTTCACCAGCAAGTCAGACGAAGCACATGTGGCGGTCCGGACTTTGTGTCGATGATCTGCGTCTCGATGACAGCCTCGAAGTTCTTTTTACCTCGACAGGATGGCTCGTTCGCGAGATCGGCCGACAATCCGCCTGAAGCGATCAATTCACTTGCAGCGAGCGTTCCGGCATTGCCCAGTCCTGCTTCAATCAGCACAGGAACACCTGTCGTCACGTCGTCCACTCTCGCGATTACGCCATGGTCACTCTTCCAGGCGTTGAAAGGTACTGAGAGATCGGTGCTCCATCTTGTGTCTGGATGCTGCGAATCAACGATTGAGGCAACAGGCTCCTTTTCCGATCCTGAACCTGGCGGGTTTGCGACTTCGATTCGGTATCGCAGATCCTGTGTTAACCGTATCGTCCACTTGTTGTCGATAGCTCCGATCAGTATGACCGGCTGACGCCGAAGATCTGACAAAGAAGTCTGCTCGGCCCCGACGACGCGGAAAGGTATTTCTTTTCTTCCTAACATAGCTCCCATGGAGGCGAGAACCGCTGCATCATCGAGAGCAATGATTTGTTTGCGAAGCACCATGTTCGCAAATTTCTTATCCTCCGCAGCGGAAGTCGGAAGTGGAAGCTGGTGGGTATCGATACACACCAGGATGGGGCTATTCGCGTTGAGAAACGAGGCCCAGAGGTCGGGCACGCTGTTCAGAGCCCTCGTTCTCAACAGCCCACCGGTTGCTAAACCGGCGAGCACAAGCAGAACTCCGGTCAGGAGATAAACTCGCTGTCTTCGAGATGTTTTGGTGGACGGAGCTGATTCAATTGTGACGGTCGCTTGTGCCGGTACATCTAGGGACGCAGCCGGGATCGCGGACTCTATGCCGTAAGCGGACTCTGCGGATTCACGACCTCCACCGACCGACTCAAGAACCGTAGTCTCTGACACTTCATCGATTCGGCGCGTTGCCTGGACCCGGAATTCCGGCACATAAGAACCGCGAGGAAGTTCGAACTGGATTGAGTGTGGGCTCTTGGATTCGCGGTAGAACTGCCCAAGACGCTTGCGTACCTCGTTCGCAGTAACACGAACGATCGAGTCGTCGCCAGTGTCGTAGTCAGCGGGACGATCGAAAACGCCGATGCCGATGGTCCGCTCTTTGAGCTGGCCGGCATTGCCGGCGAGGGTTTCCTCAACGATGTAGTGCAGGAATCGCTTGCATCGTGAACTTTGAGCGAAAACCTGAGCCTCAAGCATCCTGTTCAGCTCAACCCGGACCGCAGCCTGAACTTCCCCGTTGAGCCGGCTCTCTTGTGGTTTTCTGCTCTCACCTTCGCTCGGAGTGCGCAGCATCAGACCTCCGCGTCGCTCTCGCGGTGAATGAAATCGTAGCACAGAGCCGGCACATCTCTTAACGTCGTGACCGCAAGGTTCATATTCTAAAGGGTCTGCCGATTAACGTGCTCGAGCTCGAGCATATGAACCGTACCGAACCTTGTACATCGGCGATACCGCTTCTACGGTCATGCAGATCGATGAGCGAGGCGGGTGAAAACATCTCAAACTCTCCAAACCTTATTCGCCTGGATCGGAATAATAGTTGGGTTTAGGCAAATCTGCCCCACGACAACTGGGAATCACAAACGACTCTTGTCAATTTCAGATTTCGCGCCGCCAAACGGGCTACGTGGACGAATAAACCGAATCAGTAACACGGCAAGGTTGCGCCATGCTGAGATTCAAGAGATCGCGTCCTGAACTCGCACTGTACTTTCCCTCGAGAATGGTCAGGACTTCCGCGGGAGGCACGCTGGTTTTCGCCTTGATTGTCGCAGTTGTTTTTGCAGAAGACCGGGACGGCGGCCAGACACCCGCATCGTCGCAGAAATTGAATCTCGCGATCATCGTGGTCGCCACTCAGCAGGATGCCGAATCCGCGCTGAAGCAATTGAATGAAGGTGCAGATTTTGGGGTTCTTGCAAAGGAGAGATCCATCGATGCAACCGCAGTCGATGGTGGCTATATGGGCACTCTGGATCCGGGGTCCCTTCGCAGTGAGTTGCGGGATGCGCTTGGCCGACACACCGTGGGGCAGCTGACAGATATCATCCAGCTACCTTCTGGATTTGCCATCCTGAAGATTCTTCCCGTGGCCCCTGTCTCCACTGATTTGAATCCGGAGCGGATCCTAGCGCTGATATCAAGAGGTCAGATCCGCTTTGGTGCGCCGGTGTCCGGACAGGTCGAGGCCAACGCGATCATGCAGGAGTTTCCCAAGCCAGACGGTTGGAACCGGGATCTACACAAAGTCTGCACACTGCGTACCGAATCGTTGGCAAATGCGGAGAGCGACTTGCGAACCGCGCTGAGCGGGAGAAATACGCCACCGGCGGACCACGACGATGCGTTGGATCAGGTGAACGGATACGCCGCGCTGGGACAACTGCTCGCATACAGGGGCGAGATGAGCCAGTCCATCGAGGAATGGAAGATCGCCTACAAGATAGCGGAAGATCAGCTTCCCACCCTGTTGCCAAACATCGAAGAAAGTCTAGGTACGGCGCTCCTGCATGCGTCGGAGATGGAGAACGGCGTTTATCGTAGCCCCAGCGACCTAGACATCTTCCCCCCATTGAACCCGCATGCGAGTTATACGCGGACTGAAAAGTCAGAGCAGGCCATCAAGTATTACACGAAATATCTCGACCAGAAACCAGACGACCTCGAAGTCAGGTGGCTTCTAAATATTGCCTACATGACCATCGGGCAGTATCCAGCCGGTTTGCCGAAGCAGTATCTGATTCCGCCGAGTGACTTTCAATCGAAGGAAAGCGTTGGACGATTTAAGGATGTGGCTCCGGCAGCGGGGCTTAACGTAATGCGGGCTGCGGGCGGCGTTGTCGTGGACGACTTCGAGAACAACGGCCTGCTGGATGTGGTTGTGTCGAGTCAGAACGTATGCGATCCATTGCGGTACTTCCACAACAATGGAGACGGAACTTTTGAAGACCGATCAGCACAAGCAGGTCTTGCAGATCAACTTGGTGGGTTGAACATTGTGCAAGCGGATTACAACAACGATGGCTGCATGGACATCCTGGTGTTGCGCGGCGGTTGGGAATACGCTCAACGGAAATCGCTGCTCCGCAACAACTGCAATGGGACGTTTACCGACGACACTGATGCCAGCGGCCTGGGCGCTACGGTAACTTCAACGCAGAGCGCTGCCTGGGCGGATATCGACAACGACGGATATCTGGATCTATTCGTCGCGAATGAGAACAGCCCCGCGCAATTGTTCCACAACAATGGCGACGGAACATTTACTGAGATTGGCAAATCGGCTGGGATTGACCGCACCGCCTTCTCCAAGGGAGTGAGCGCGGCCGATTACGACAACGACGGATTTGTCGATTTCTACGTGGCCAATCAGAACGGGGCCAACTTCCTTTATCACAACAGAGGCAACAGGACATTCACCGAAGTTGGACGGCAGGCCGGGGTGCAGGCACCGGCCTTCAGCTTCGCTACATGGTTTTTCGACTACGACAACGATGGATGGCCGGACCTCTTCGTCGCCAGCTATCTGAATTCGATTGATGAAACCTTGAAGACCTACGTCGGCGGAATCCCCAGCGCCGAGACGCTCAAGCTCTACCGCAACCGGCACGATGGGACATTTGAAGACGTTAGCGCGAAGGTTGGGTTGGACAAGGTCTTTATGCCGATGGGAGCAAATTTCGGAGATGTGGATAACGATGGATACCTGGATATCTATCTTGGCAGTGGATCTCCGTCTTACACCGCGCTGCTACCGCATGTGCTGCTTCGGAACGACGCTGGAAAAGCCTTCGTCGATATTACGCAAACTTCCGGTACCGGAGAGTTGCACAAGGGGCATGGCATCGCCTTCGCGGACCTAAGCCGGAACGGTCATGAAGACATAGTGGCAGAGACGGGGGGAGCGGTACCGGGCGACGAACATGCGATGCGGGTATTTCAAAATCCCGGGAACACCAACGACTGGTTGAATGTGCGGCTGGTTGGCGTGAAGAGCAATCGTGAGGCGGCGGGCGCACAGGTCAAAGTGACGGTGCAAAACGGGGACGATGCTCCACGCTCGTTGTACCGACTCGTTGCTGAGGCGAGTTCCTTTGGCGCTAATCCCATGGAGCAACATATCGGGCTGGGACCTAAAGCGCGCGGAGTCACGGTTGACGTTTCGTGGCCAGCGAGTGGTACACATCAGCACTTTGCTGATGTTGAGAAGAATGAATTCGTCCAAATCAAGGAGTTTGCAACGTCCTACATGCGGCTCGATCACACGCCGATTCGCGTCGGCGCAGGCAAGAGAGCTGTCGGAAACGATACGCAGCTGCGAGGCGACAGAAATTAAATGGCGCGCCGAGTGGTTTTTTCCGCGATTAAATGGCTGCTTACTACCTCAGCGATCTTTGCATACGCAGTGCTGCACGTTTGGGCTGCCGAGCACACTGTGCAAGGTATGCTCCTCAAGATCGATCACGAACATGGAGTTATTGTGGTGTCCTGCGACTCTGTCCCAGGTTACATGGATAAGATGGTGATGGAATTCTCGGTTCGACAGCCGAACGAACTCCATGCCATGAAGCCGGGCACCTCACTACGCTTCAATGTGATTGAACAGAAACACAAGCTGTACGCTGAGCAACTGCAAACGATCGCGGGCCAAAGCGCGGAAGCTGAACCCACGGAAGCGGCGCGGCTCACGTTTCTTCAACGTGCTATTCATCCCGCCGCGGCGGAGCGCGCGGTTCCCGTCGGCGGACAAGTTCCGGACTTTACCTTATTGGATCAGACGCAAACACCAACTCACCTCGCGAACTTTAGAGGAAAAGTGGTCGTATTGAGCTTCACCTACTCGCGTTGCCCCAACCCAAATTATTGCTTTCGGCTTTCTAGTAATCTGGCATTTCTCATGAAGCGGTTCCGCGACAGTATGGGCCGGGATCTGATCCTTATGACCATCGTGATTGACCCGGATAGTGATCGGGACAAAGCTCTCCAGGTGTACGCCGATACTTGGAAAGCCCACGCTCGAGAGTGGCGATTTCTGACTGGCTCTCTACCGGAAGTTCGCAGCGTGGCAGAATTGTTCGGCATGAGCTTCTGGAGCGATGAAGGATTTCTGACGCATCCGTTTCACACCGTCGTGATCGACAGAAACGGCCGACTGGCCGCCAACGTCGAAGGGAATCAGTTCACCGCGACACAATTGGGAGATCTGGTGCAAACAGTACTGCGAACGGAGCGGCCATCGTGAGGGCCCACCAAGTGCTGGTCTAACCGTAGTTACCTGCACACCGCTGACGAATTGAACAATCTGATCGAAAAGTTGAGTTGAACTTGTGACAAATGAGAACCGAAGAGAAAGGAAAAAATAGTGAGTTCATTCTTTGATCGTTCCTCGCGGAGAATTAGCCGACGCGAATTCGTTGCCAGAGGTTCCATGGCTTTGGGTAGTGTTGCTGTACTCCCCGCGGCTCGTAACTTTGCAGAGTCCGGAAAAACGGAATTCATCGAAGTTGACACATCTTATGGGCGGGTTCGCGGCCAGAGAGGCGATGGTCTGGCAACTTTCAAGGGCATTCCCTACGGCGGTTCTGCTTCCGGTGCGAACCGGTTCAAAGCTGCGGCTCGGCTCCAGCCCTGGATAGGTGTCCGCGACGCGCTGAAGTCAGGACCGCCTTCGTTGCAACCGTCCATGCGGCCTTCTTTTGGCAACAGTGAGGGCATGCCAGCGGAGGACTGCCTTTATCTCAACGTGTGGACGCCGGCGGCTGACGGGCGCAAGCGTCCGGTCATGTTCTATAGCCACGGAGGCGGCTTCACCGTCGGCTCAGGCGGAGCTCCGTATCAGGATGCCAGCAACCTGGCTCGTGTCTGGGATGTGGTCGTTGTTGCGACCAATCATCGCCTTGGCTTGATGGGATTCCTCTACCTCGGAGAACTTGCAGGAGAAGAGTACGCCACCTCTGGCAACCAGGGACTGCTCGATATATGCGACGGGTTGAAGTGGGTGCACGACAACATCGCGGCCTTTGGTGGGGATCCCAATAATGTGATGATTTTCGGCGAGAGCGGCGGCGGTGCCAAGACCTCCTGCCTCTATGCGATGCCCTCGGCTGCGCCGAATTTCAACAAGGCATCTATCGAAAGCGGTCCCGGAATTCGCATGTTTCCGCGTGACATGGCCACAGAAACCACCTTGATGGTCATGAAGCAGCTTGGGCTCGGAAAAAATGAGTGGCGCAAACTACTCGATGTTCCGGCGGAAAAACTCTTGGCCATTCAGGTAGATCTAGGGAAACAGCCCGGGGGAGGTCCGCTGACAATGAGTGGCGGACGCCGCGGCATCGGTGGCGGCGGACGACCGGGCGGTTTCGGGCCTGTGGTGGATGGCAGCATACTGCCTCACCATCCTTTCGATCCGAACGCACCGTCTATCTCGAAAGACAAGCCGCTTATTGTCGGCTATAACCGCGACGAGACCATCTTCTTCTTCATGGAATCTCATAACAGCGACGTGTTCAACCTCACAGAAGCATCGCTGAAAGAAAGGCTCCAGAAGGAATACGGCGAGCATGCCGAAGAAGTGTTCAGCACGTACCACAAGAGCCGTCCCGAAGCCTCACCAGCTGACCTCTACATCGCGATCAGCACCGCCCGGATGATCGGTTTCGGCTCGATCACAATAGCTGAACGCAAGTACGCTCAGCATGGTGCTCCCGTCTACGCCTATATCTTCACGTACGAGTCCCAACGCATCGTTCCGGGTACGCAGCATAAGGTGGGCGCAGCACACGCACTCGAGATCGCATACAAATTCGATCTTATCCAACCCAGCGATGCTTCAAGCCCGGACCCCCAACAGACGGCGACGCGCACGATGATGGATACCAGTGCTGACAGCGTAAAGACGGCACAGAACATGAGCCAGATGTGGAGCACCTATGCCAAAACCGGCAAACCCGGCGCCAAAGGGCAGCCGGATTGGCCCGCATACGACACCGCTCGGCGAGCAACGATGCTGATCAATGCTGAATGCAAAGTCGTCGACGATCCGTTCGGGCTGGAAAGGAGTCTCTGGGAGCAAATGGAGCCTTGAAGTACTCATCAAGTGCAGGCCTCATCCGTTTTCACACTTTCTTCCGTCTTGGTGCCGGCGTGTTTGCCGGCTCCTAACCATAACTACAACGCCCTGAAAGGAGTGGTGTTAGATGATCAAACTATTGTCATGCATATTCGGAGTGTTGTTGCTCCCCGCCCCGATCACACATGCGCAATCCTCTACCTGGATCCCGGACAAAGCGCATAGCCAAGTGAATTTTTCGATCATTCACATGAGTCTTTCCAATGTGCGAGGTCATTTTGGAAACATCGGCGGGAACATCGTCCTCAATGAATCAGATATCACGAAATCCACCGTAAACGTCACGATTGACATAACTACTGTGGACACCGGCGTTGCAGGGAGAGACAGCGACCTGAAGAGTCCGAACTTCTTCGATGTCGCGCAGTTTCCGACGGCAACTTTCGTCAGCACGAGCATCGCAAAGAACGGCAGCGCCTTGACAATCTCGGGAAATCTGACATTGCATGGCGTGACAAAGCCAGTGGTCCTCCAAGTGGAGGGACCCACCGGACCGGTTCCGGGTATGGATAAGAAGCCGCACTCCGGATTCTCAGCCACCACGACAATCAGCCGTACAGCGTTTGGAATTGCGACAAAGGTTCCCACGGCAGTTGTGGGCGACGAGGTCAAGTTGACCATCGATCTTGATGTGGCCAAGCAATAGAAGCGTACTTTTCAAACGAAGGAACCGACTCTCCTTCCTTCGAAAGGCGACGTCGTCTCTGAATCTTCCATTGATGGCGCCGCGGTTGAGAGATATGGATCATGCTGAAAGACACCAAGACCCGTAGCTACCTGGTTCCGGTTCTCATGCATACGCTGGATATCCTTGAATTATTGCTCAAAAGCGATCACCCTCTCAAAACTAGGTACATTTCAAATACAACTGGAGTTTCGCAGAGGACGACGGACAGGATCCTTCAAACCTTGGCCGATAGAGGATATCTTGCCCAGGATCTCGAGGGAAAGTTCAGTCTGCTGAATCGATCGAAGTCCGGCTCGATCACGGGATGGTTGAAACGCATGTCCACCAACGTCAACAAATCCGATCGACCGGCAGATCAGCCTACCAGCATGCCTAGCGCTTAAGGTCTCTTTACCTACTATTCGGAACACACCGTACTTAGAGATTCTGCAATGGTTTCGTTAGTGAGAAACTTAGCGGGATCGAACAAATCTGGAATTTGTATTCCGGACGGTTCGAATTGGTGACTGTTGGACGAATCCGTTTCATTCAGTTACAGGCGATGCTGTTTGGACGCGGAGTAACGTTCCGCAATTGAAAGTGGGAGAAACTACGATGATGGCGAGAGAAAATTGCCGGCAGTCGAAGAAGTACGTTGAGCGAGGGCTGTCTGTTGGACGACTTGGAAGGTGCCCGATTTTGTGCCTCCTCATTGGCTGCGGGACTTTAATATCTGTCGCTGGCCACGCACAGTCGACTCCACCTCTTCCTCTCTCTCACGCATGGAAAGCCTCCTGGATCACCAGTCCCGATGCTCCGCAACGGGATGAGTGCTTTCTTCACTTCAGAAAAGAAATAGACCTTGCTTCTCAGCCTGACCGTTTTGCAGTTTATGTATCGGCGGACAATCAATACCTTCTCAAGGTGAATGGCAAGAATGTAGGGACAGGGCCCTCGCACGGTGACATTCAGCATTGGAAATATACGACCTATGACATTGCGAGCCTGCTTCATCCAGGCAGGAACGTTATCTCCGCCACCGTCTGGAACTTCGGGGAAAACGCCCCGGTGCGTCAAATCACCGATCGCATCGGCTTTCTGATCGATGGCGATTCTTCGAACCCAGCCGATATTCACTCGGACCAAACCTGGAGCGTCGCAATCGAGAAGGGTCTTTCAACCCTCGCGACCCCACCGGACATGCGGAAGCGCTACTACGTTGGCTCGCCTGCCGAGAAACTGGACGCTGCTACCTTCAATTGGGCATGGGATGCCCCTGACGTAACATCCCAAGGGAGTGGCGTCTGGAAGAATGCTGTGATCATCGGGCGCGCCTCTGCGCGCGGAACTATGTTCGCCCAGGTCAATTGGCAGCTGGTTCCCGATACGTTGCCGCTGATGGAGACGACTGAAGTGTCTTCCGGCAATGTCGTCCGAATGACAGGACTGACTTCGGCTTCCAAGTTTCCGAATGGGACACTGACGATCCCGCCTCATCAAGAGGCGACAATGCTCATCGACGCCGGAAACCTGACGACTGCCTATCCCGAACTTACATTCAGCAAGGGGCGCGGCGCCAAGATCAAGCTCACGTACGCGGAGGCTCTCTACGATGCGGAGGAAAAGAAGGGGAACCGAAACGAGATCGCGACCAAGCACATCATGGGAATCTACGACGAAGTCTACCCTGATGGAGAATCAGAAAGAACCTTCACTCCTCTTGAATGGAGGACATGGCGCTATCTGCAGATCGACGTAAAGACAGGGGAAGAGGCCCTCGACCTCAACAGTCTTCGTGCATGGTTTACAGGATATCCCTTCAAGGAATCCGGAAAGTTCGCTTCGGACGATCCCTCTCTCAAGCCGATTTGGGATATCGGTTGGAGGACCGCCCGCCTGTGTGCCCATGACACCTACATGGATACGCCCTACTGGGAGCGTCTGCAGTATACGGGCGATACCCGCGTTCAGGCGCTGATTTCTTACACGGTAGGGGCCGACGACCGGTTAGGCCGTCAGGCGATCGAAGCGTTTCACAATTCGACCATCCCGGAAGGGATCACGCTCAGTCATTATCCGGCCTCCGCATTTCAGAGCATTCCCGGATTCTCTCTCTACTGGATTGGCATGGTGCACGACTTCTGGATGTATCGAGACGATCCGGAATTTGTGCGAGCTCAGTTGTCTGTGGTGCGCAGCACGCTCGAATTCTTCCGGCAAAAGCAGAACAAGAACGGCCTGTTGGGCAAGCTTCCGTGGTGGTCGTTCGTCGATTGGGCCAATGGATTCGCAATCGGCGTGCCGCCGCAGGACGCCGAGGGAGATTCCGCAATCCTGAGTCTTCAATACCTTGAAGCCCTGCGATATGCGTCCGAACTGGAAGATGCTCTCGGCAACAAGGACCTGGCAAGACAGGACTCCGAGCAGGCTGTACTGATCGCCGAGGCGGTTAGGCGCCTGTGCTGGAGTGAAGAGTTCGCACTTATCGCCGATACGCCCGAGAAGAATCATTTCAGCCAGCACGCAAACGCATTTGCAGTCTGGCTTGACGTGGTCCCGAAAGCTGATCAGGCGGCGGTGATGAAGAAGATTCTGTCGGCGAGCGATCCCACATTTGTTGCGGAAAACGTGCCTGCCAAGATGTCCCTCGCTTCGTACTACTACCGCTTCTACTTGGCACGCGCACTGGTTCACTCGGGATTGGGAAACCGCTATCTTGAGACTCTGCAGCCATGGAAAACGATGGTCGCGAATGGACTCACCACATGGTCCGAACAACCAGAGCCTACGCGTTCGGACTCACACGCCTGGAGCGCACACCCTAATTACGATCTCTTGTCAATTGTGGCAGGCATCACCCCAGCGTCACCCAACTTCAACAGAGTTCGCATTGAACCTCGTCCCGGCTCATTGAAAAAAGTTGATGCCACGCTCTCTTCTCCTGGCGGCGCGATAACTCTTGCCATGGATCTCGACCAGAAAGTACCTCAAGCGACAATCACATTGCCTAACGGATTGGCCGGGACGTTCATCTGGAACGGAAAGAACTATCCCCTCACTGCGGGCAAGCAGCAGTTATCACTACCGTCACATTCGAACTAATGGATTTGAGCCCACGTGGGGCGCGTCGCAACGGAGAAAACCGAGGAGATCTTCCCAGGGAACCTGATCGCCGGCAGTGGGATCCTCTGCGAGTTTCCAGGCAGCCAGCGCAGATTTCTCTGCGAGAGCCAGGTCACCTGTTTTGAATGAAGCCCAGCCCATGGTTTGCGTAAAGCGAAGTAAGTTTCTGCCAGCCGCACCAGGGCAGCGAAAATCACTTGCGAGCAACAGGATAGATGGAGATCTGGTCGCGCGTCAGGACGGCGAGCTGGGAGCCATCGGCGGTGAGCGCGTATCCATTGAGGCTGGATGAGGGCGAACCAATGCTCACGCTGAACAAACGCTTTCGTTTCTAAACTCTTATAGCGAATGCGCATGTCTATGTGGGGTATAGTCCAACCTGACGTTTAGATCTGACACATTTTGCGTCAGAATAGGATCGAAAACTTATTTGATTGACACCAGCGCTCAACGGTCTTAGAGTCTTTTCTGACACTAATTAGAGGAAGACCATGACCGCAGCAGCAAGACGGAATAGCAAGCGTGTCGGCTATATTCGTGTTTCCACGCTCGACCAAAACACGGTGCGACAACTCGATGGTGAGGACGTTGATAAGCTGTTCACAGACAAGGCATCCGGTAAAGACACAAAGCGCCCGCAGTTGCAGTCCGCGCTAGATTACTTGCGCGAGGGCGATACCCTGCTGGTTCATTCCATGGATCGGCTGGCGCGCAACCTGGACGACCTGCGCAAGATTGTACTGGACCTGACCCAGAAGGGTGTTCTGGTGGAGTTCATCAAAGAGCGCCTGACATTTACTGGCGAGGACTCTGCGATGTCGCAATTGTTGCTCAGCGTAATGGGAGCCTTTGCCGAGTTCGAGCGTTCACTGATACGTGAACGCCAACGGGAAGGGATTGCTCTCGCGAAAAAGGCTGGTGTTTACAAAGGCCGCAAACCCTCTCTGAGCATTGAGCGAGCTAAGGAGCTCCGTCGGAGAATCAAGGCAGGAGAGCAGAAGACATCATTAGCGCGGGAGTTCGGCATCAGCCGAGAGACTCTGTATCAATACAGCCGCGCGAAATAGCTGCTATTGCTGAACCAACGCTCGGATCGATTTTAGTGCAGCGTTCATAATGCGCCATTTTAAAGAATTCGAGGCTACATCGAAGTGACCCTACCTCATTCGACTTAACTGGTCGGCTTCTCCCGGCAGTTTACAATTCGCGAATGGAATCCACATACAATGGACACAGGATAAAGTGGGAAGCCACCAAGATCGGACAATCTTGGAAGTCACGCGCTTGGAAGGATGACATTTTCCTTGGGGTTTCCGCCACTGTTTCACTTCTGAAGCAGACGCTTTTACTGATGCTGAACAACGGGCTAAGAGCGCTGTCGATGGCGTTCCTATCGCGATGCCAAGAAAAGGATCAATACCAAAACCCTAGATTCAGACGCTAGGCAAGTGCCGACGCACCCGGATACTGGTGATCGCGCCAGAGGCTGGTACAGAGAGCGGGGAGCGGTTGAGTTCTTCCACGAATGATGATGGTCCCTGGGCGCCTCGCCTTTAGGCACCGAGGATACTACGGAACTAAGCTGTCCATGTCGTCGAGCAACATGTAGCGGGACTTGTTAAGTTAAGGCAGCAGACTCTATTTCAGTTCGGACACTATCTTTCCGCGCAACTCGCTATCTGGATTCCTGTTTAAAGCTTCACGAAACCATAGGCGTGCATCTGGCTCGAAGCCTTGCCTCTGAAGAGAGAGGCCAAGATTGAACGCGGCGGGCGCATCATCCTTATTAGCTTCCGCCGCAAGCCGAAAGTTTACTGCTGCTTGGCTCCAGTTACCTGAGTGAAAGTAGCACCTACCCAGTTGAAACTGCATGTACGGGTAAGCGCCGTCGGATAAGCGAACAGATTCCTGAGCGGCGGAGGTGCATTCAGAATACCTTTCCATCTTGTCCAAAATCACCGATTCGAGATACATCCCATAGGCATTTTGAGGATCTGCCGCTATTGCCTCCTTTGCGTATTGCAATGCAGACGGGTATGCTCCCCGCCAGTTCAACACATCCGCCATCCCCCTATACGCGAGAGGAAGGCCCTGCTTAAAATACTGCTCCGCATTTTTGTTAGTGTTTTTGACGGAAGCTTCGACGCATTTTCTACCATCGGCTAGAACTTTTTCTTCGTCTGTAACCTTTTGCCGGTAGCGATCTATGGAGGCGAAACACATGTCATACGAATAGTAGTCACTAGCTGTTGCAGCCCTCTCGTATGCATCAGCAGCAAATGCGTAATCCTTGGCGTCGCCTCTACGGTCTCCCTCAGAGTCCCATTCGTAGGCCATTGGTTCATACTTTGCAGCATACTGGCGAAACCACCTTTCTGCTTCTGCGGGTTGCTTAGCTTGAATGTTATTACTGATAAGGCTTTGATACGCGACTCGAACGAGATCTGCACCGCAGAAGGTGAGCACCCCGTTCACAACGGGCGACTCGATTGTTGCAGCTTCGTAGTATGAACCTTTGTTGACCATCGCTTCGCTTAGAACGAAACTTGCAACCAGGTAGTCCGATCCTTTAGCTATCCTCCTGGTATCAGCCGCTTCTAGTGCTGCATCCTCGTAATATTTCTTGGAGGCAGCTTTTGCCTCAGCTTGACGGGGACTGTCCTTGTCGGCGAAAAGAGAGGTCACATCTTCGTCTCGTCCGCGATCCAACAAAACGTAGGAGAGGAGCGCCTTATGTGCCGGGGAGGGCTGTAGTTTGTTGAGTTTTCTCGCTGCGGCGATGCCGGTGTCGCTAAACTCGTAGGCTTTCGTTCCGAGGCATGCTACCTCAGTCAGAGCGCCTTCAGCATTGGACTCCCGGACAACAGCAACCATACCTTTTTGAATTTGTAGGCCATACTTCTGATAGTCGGAATTCGGGTCGTCAGAATATTGGAGATTATCTCTTAGGCTTTGCAGGCGTTTCGCTTCTGCGAGCGAACTTGCGGTATCCACCACCGCAGCCTTTTGGATGGTGTTCCTGTTCTCAATCAGGGCCCTGAGATAAACAACCGGAACGGCAAAGTTTAGATTTTGACCGTTCTCCATTATTCCTACTGCAATGCCGACGACCACTCCTTTTGCATCTAGGATCGGGCCGCCTGATGAGCCATGAGATATAGGACTGGTGATTTGAATCAGATCGCGGTTTTCCCTTTTACGTAGTCCGGAGACTATCCCCTGGCTGATGGTCTTTTCGAGGCCTTCAGGATTGCCGATTGCAAAGATCTGTTCTCCGGGCGAAATTGCGGAGGTCGAAAGGAGCAACGGCTTTGAAGAGAGGTCTGCATCCAGCGTGAGAAGCGCCAGATCGTTTTCCTCATCTACGCGCAGGACTTTGAGCGGAATTCGGACCGGACCTACGGAGAGTACCGGACTGCCAGCGCTAGCAACATGAGCATTCGTCGCCAACATTCTCGGGCCAACCAAAAACCCGCTCCCGAGTGCAGTTGGCGCTCCGGAGCTGTCATTCAGGTGGATGAGGAAGACTGAGTTTTGCGACGAGTCGTAGACCTTCTTTGCCGTATCGGTTGTTTGAGCAGACAGGCTGACGGAGACGGCTAACAGCACTCCCGAAACCAAGGCGCGCATGGAATCTCCAAGTAAAACAAGTTGTGAGAACAATTGGTTCTCGGTTTAAACAAATGTTCCGAATCATCATCTCGTGAGTGAAGTAGACGCAGAACTCGGTTGCACTCGATATGGGCTGCACCGACTGTCATCTATTGGTCGCTGACGGCCTCGATGATTGTTGAAATGTTGGTACGAGAAAAGTTCCACCTCATGATAGTGTCGGCACTCCTTATTGCCGAGAGAGGGTTAAGACAAACCGCGACAAATGATTCCCAAAAGGAACGCCTCTCAAGTCGCCTCCAGTTTCGTGCCGCCAAATAGAACTCGGCTGCTACCGCAAATTGAGTCGCTAGCAAAACTAAAGTGAGGGGCTTCCAAAAAACCAGGAACCTTCCCGAGAGGATCGTCGCCGGCACGAGCACAAGAATGCAAACCGCCAAGAAAGCCGCAGCTGCAGAAAGCGGGCGCAGTTTGTCTTGCAGTTTCGAAATGCGGTGACCCAGCCGCTTGATTCGACGATCGGTTGTTCCCATCGAAGTGTCGCTACTCACAATCAAACCGGCCCTGGTAGAGAAGGGGTTTCTCAGGATGGGCATGCGACGCATCAGAGTGAAACTTACGGGAGTCAGCCGCTTCACCACCCATTTGCGTCGCACTTCCACAAGTGCAACCTGCTTTTCTGAAAGCCAAAAGGTGCAGTCCCACAGGTAGAGCGCGTACAAAACCGCCAAGATGTCTATCTCAGCGCTGGTCATTTGGACCGGTTCGCGCTGTTGCCGTCAGCTGGCGTTGTTCATCCTGGGTCGCCACACCAATGGTCTCTTCTCCGCCGACTGCCTGTTTAGCCCGGTTGAAAAGCTTCTTGATGAAAGCGCCTATTCCGAGAACAATTGCCAGCATAAATTTCCAAAGAGCTGCGGCGGATACCAAAAGAAACTTGATAAGCTTTGCAAACAAACCTGTCTTGACTGCCGCCGCTGCCGCGCCTCCCACCACCAGCGCCGTTAGCCCGTAGCCGGCAACCTTGTCGCCCTTCATGAACTGCGAATATTTGTTCCCTTCAGTGAACGAATAGCCGCTCACAAGTTGATTGAATTTCGGAATGACAGCAGAAGCTTGCCTAATTGCGATTCGCTGGCCGGTCCTTGCCCTCGTTGCCAAAACTACTACATCAAAAAAAAGATTCGCAAAAGGTATATTGCAGTCGGCGGTGCGGGAATATAACGACCGCCACAGCCAGAACCCGTGCGCGACTTAAGGCGGAGCACGAAGACAAAATGCGCCGAGCAGATATCGCGATTCGCAGATGGAACTCACTTAAGAGCCGAGCCGGTCTCGACTGGAAACAGTGGCTTCACAGGCGCACCCCGGACATCTCGCAAAAATTCGTGACGCGTTGGGTGAATCGCGGCCAGTTGCCGCGTCCTGAAACGAATGGCAGCGCGAAACAATAGCGAAGAAATTAGGAAGGAGTCATTTCATGTCAGTGTTTCGCTACAAAGGCAGCAAGGTCTGGACGATGGACTTCGTGTTTCACGGCCAAAGGATCCGGGAAAGCACAGGTACATCCTCCAAGACTCTTGCCGGAAAGATTCAGGATAAGCGGCGGCGGGAACTTGAAGAGGGCACGGCAGGTATCAGGAAGCCGCAGCAGCCCCGCATACTGTCCGTAGCCTCCGATGATTGGTTGGACACGAAGAAAGCGACGCTTGCGCCTCGATCGTTGATGATCGAAAAGGCAAATCTCGTGCATCTTCTCCCGGAACTTGGGCGCAAGCTGGTGTGCGACTTGGAAGCGCGAGATATTTCGCGATACCAGCAGAAGAGGTTGGATGAAGATGCTGCACCCAAGACTGTCAATTTGGAAATAGGAACACTCAGGGCAATACTGAAACGCTCTGGCCAATGGGCACGCTTGCAGCCGGACGTGAAGATGCTGCCAACGCGAGATGAAATAGGCAGGGCGATAACACCCGAAGAGGAGTCGGCACTCCTATTGGCTTGCGGAAAATCCCGCTCCCGCTCGCTCGTTCCGTTCGTCACCTTGGCGATTGAAACCGGGGCAAGGTATGGAGTGATCCGGACTCTTCAATGGGGATGCGTGAATTTTGAAAATCGGTGTTTGCAATGGGGCAAAGACAAAACAGTCTCAGGTACCGGGCGCATTATTCCACTAAGCCAACGGGCGATAGGCGCTCTGAGTTTCTGGGCAACGCACTTCCCCGATCGCAAGCCAGAGCATTATGTTTTCCCGGCAGAGCGTTATGGGGCAGCTGGTGACGCAGTTCTCAGCCAAGGCTTACAACGTGGATTCATCCAAGCCCATCGGCAGTATCAAGGAAGCATGGGAAGCGGCGAAGAATGAGAGCGGCCAAGATTCTGAAAGGCGGTCCGGAAGATACAGAATCTGAGGAACAGGTCGCCCCTCTCATTGCCGCTTTCACGATCTGCGGCACACGGCAGTATCCCGGATGCTGAACGCAGGAATTCCCATCGCCGAAGGTTGCCAAGATTGTGGGCTGGAGTCCGGCCACGATGGTACGTATGGCGGCGCGCTACGGACACTTCTCTTTGAATGATCTCAGGAGTGCTGTTGAAAGCATCAGCGACGGAGCGAATTGAAGCGGGGTCCCCGGTATTTTCCCCGGTATCGGAGATAGGACCCGGAAGCGACTCGCGCTAACTGATTGAATTGAATTGGCTCCTCAGGTAGGACTCGAACCTACAACCCTTCGGTTAACAGCCGAATGCTCTGCCATTGAGCTACTGAGGAGTATAAGTGGCGTGGATACGAAGTTCTTTCAGTTTATACCAAAAATGGAGGGCAGCGTCAAAGACGCCTGGCGTTCGTTTTTGCCCTTTTCGCCTCCGGGAACTGCTGCCTCAACACGCGCTCGATTCACTTTGAGGGTTGCTGCAGGATGGCTTGAGCCACCCGGCGGCCTGACGACAATGCTCCTTGAATCGAGGAAGTCTCCCGGTGATCCCCGCAGAGATATATGCGAGCGAGTGGATCCTTGGATCCGGACAATTGCACCCAAAGCGGACTCTTTTCCCACTCGGCGGATTTTTGTTGAGGGATGGCATTACGTATCGGAAATCCGCCGAGCAAACGCCACTCGCGTCCCTGTGCGCCAAACCACCTCGCCAGCTGTTCGCGGACGTCGATTTCCAGTTTGGCCATTTCCGCATCGTTTTCAGGCGCGTTACCGACGACATTTACTGAGATCAAGTGCTGCCCCTCCGGCGCGTACCCCCGCGATACTGCGCTCATGACTACCAGGTGGTTGATGGGACCGGCAGATCGGCCTTCTCCATTCAAAACAAGAATTGGTTCGCCCACGGGCTTCTGGTGCGCAGCGTAGTAGAAGGTTGTTGTTGAATTCCATTTCCGCGCGTTTTGCTTCTCCATCGAAGCTCCCGCGAGTGCGAGCAGCCGTTTCGCCTCCAAGCCTTCCGTCGCAACAACCACGGTGCTTGCTTCAATCGGAGCGGAACCTTCCACCTCCAGCGTAAATCGGCCTTTCGATCGCTTCATCGTTTTTACGCGCGCCCCGAGCGCCAACGTCTCCGGCGCGAGAGACGCGGCCAATTGCTTCGGGATCTCCTCCATTCCCCGTGACGGAATACAAACTGAGCCGGTGGAGAACATCTTGAAAAGAAATTCGAAATACCGGCTCGAAGTTACAAGGTCGTTCTCGAGAAAAACGCCCCCTAAAAATGGAACAAAAAAACGTTGGATGATTTTTTCTGAGAATCGGAAATTCTTCAGGAATGCGCCGGTCGTGCTTTCGGGCTCCTCAAAACAGCTCTCATTTTTCAATCGACAGACGCGATTTCTCAAACGGGCAACGTGCACCTTATCCATCACGGGGATTACCGGGTCGAAAAGCAGAGTCATGGCAGCAATCGGATCGCGGAATGGATCGGCAAAGCGGTGGAAGCGGCCTCCATGCCACACTAAGGCTCCCGGCAGAAACGATTTGAGGTGCAGACCGTTGTAATCAAGCGAGCTTCTCGCGTCAGGATAGGCGGTGAGCAAAACCTGAAATCCGCGATCAAGCAGGAAGCCATCGACGCAGTCAGTACGAATGCGTCCACCAGGAGCGTCTGAGGCCTCCAATAAAACCACATTCGATCCCGCCTCCTGCAAGCGTCGCGCGCATTCAAGTCCCGCAAGACCTGCTCCAATAATCGCAACCTGTTTCATAGGTGTGACGCGCTCCAAAAACGTGCTATCGCACGGTGGCTCAATGTCTTGTCTCACTGATGACAATAATCCCATTCGAGGATGTTCGT
This sequence comes from uncultured Acidobacteriaceae bacterium, assembly GCA_963797255.1. Classification (GTDB taxonomy): domain Bacteria; phylum Acidobacteriota; class Terriglobia; order Terriglobales; family Acidobacteriaceae; genus JANXZS01. The sequence continues at coordinate 119,868 of CAWCOV010000018.1, read as the reverse complement.
CGTCTGGATTTGGTAGCAGGCTAAAATAGACCGGATCGAATCGGAAGGAAAATACAATGCCCCGCATCTCTCGGCTCGGCAGGAACGACGTTTCAGAGTTTACCGGCGCCATCTATGACCGCTATATGCGGACACGCGGAAATGTTCCGAATATGTTCCGCACAATGGCGCACCGTCCGGAGATCTTCGAGACCATGATTGCTCATTTCGAAGCAATTTTGACCACCGGAACTCTCCCTACGAAGTTGAAAGAACTGGTCATCGTGCGGACATCCCAGCTCAACGATTGCGAATATTGCCTGGCCTCGCACTCCATTATCGCGAAGCGGCTTGGTTGGAGCCTGGAGCAGATTGACGATCTCGCAAATTTTGAGACGCGCATCGACTTCACTCCTGCGGAAAAAGCTGCTCTTCGACTCGCGGAGAAAATGACACTCTGCTCAACGCGACTATCCGACGAGGAATTCGCGAGCTTGCGGAAGTATTACGATGAGGGTGAAGTTGTCGAACTCATGTCGGCCATCGGACTCTTCAATTACTTCAACCGATTCAACAATGCATTGCAAATGGAGCCGACAAAATAATCAGTAGAAAAGCAGAACAGCCACTTTGTAACCCGAGAATGGCTGCTGTCCGGCGGAACATGCGCCTACTGAAGCTGTGTGATACCTACCCGTTTGCAGTCGCTCTTCGAGTGCATCCGGCAGGCGTCCAAGATCGGTTCCCTGCCACCGCATAATGAACATCGGTTTTGGGCCGCCTGCGCTTCCGTGGTCCATCGTGCAGGTTTTCCGCGCTGTTTCGGATGTCGAAGGCGTTACTCCGCGAGTCTGAAGAATTGCCTCGATCTTTCTCTCGACCTCCTCCGGTCCCAGGTTCGGGACACTCTGCGAAAAATCCTCTACTGCAAACAGCGTGTCGCCGCGCCGGACGATTGCCACGCCCATCGAGGTTATGTTCGGGTCAAGAATGTTTGCCCTATGGTGGGGTGAATTCATCCACTCTTCATGCAGCTGATCGACACTTTGTCCTTGAGCCACATTTTCTGCGATCTCATGGAAATGCGCCCCGGCATTCGACGCACGATTGGCCAGGTCAGGTTCCCCGGGATATTGATGGGATAGCTGCGGAGAACGTGCAACCCACTGAGCATGCTGCTGGGCGGCAGCTGCAAGAGCTACGTCCCACTTAACTGGGCCCAATCGCTGCTGACTTCGAGCCTGGTTCACGAGTTCAAACAGCTGGCGCTCCTCACTGTTCTGCGCACGTAAGTCGTGAGCGCCAGCGCCGATCGCGATAATTCCCACTAAACACGTCAGCCAGTTCCCGATCCTCATTCGTCCCCCACTTTTCGCAAGATAGTGTCAACATTTCGGTTAAGGCAATACAACGTACTTTGTAGAACACGCGTTTCGTTTCTTTGTCTCGTTTCGATGCGCCTCGCGCTATGCTTGAGCCGGGGGTGAACCAGGATTGGCCACGAGGGACATGAGCCGTACCTTGCGTCATCAGCCTCTCGCAATCGCTGGATTGCTGCTGATTGCGGTATTTCTGATTTGCGCGGTCTTCGCCCCATTTTTGGCACCGGCGGATCCGGCTGCTCTCGATCTAAACGCGCGACTCGGATCGCCTTCCTCGGCACATTGGTTCGGAACGGATGAACTCGGTCGCGACATCTTCTCCCGCGTGGTTTACGGGTCTCGTATCTCCTTAATGGTTGGCGTCTCCGTCGTCACATGTTCCCTTTTGCTGGGATTGATCTTCGGCGGTCTCGCAGGTTTCTATGGCGGAGCGTTGGACACGGTAATCAATGTCTTCATCATGAATGCCTTTTTAGCCCTACCTGGAATTCTGCTCGCAATTGCATTCGTCGCATTCCTTGGGCCCGGACTAATGAATCTCGTTCTCGCGCTTTCTATTGGCGGGTGGGTTGGGTATGCGCGCCTCGTTCGCGCGCAGGTCCTCTCCATCAAGGAGCGCGAATTTGTCGAGGCGGCACGCGCATTGGGCGCTGGCGATCTCCATATTTTCACGCGCCACATTCTGCCAAATATTCTTCAACCAATCATTGTGCAGTCGGCCATAGGAATGGCCGGCGCTGTGCTCGCGGAAGCCACATTGAGCTTTCTCGGCCTGGGAGTGCCGCCACCCGCGGCAAGTTGGGGATCCATGCTGAATGATGCCCGCTCCCATTTGTTTGACTCGCCTCACATGATCGTTTTCCCCGCCATCGCCGTGATGCTCTGCGTGCTCAGTTTCAACTTCATTGGCGACGCGCTGAGAGACTATCTCGATCCGCGGACCCGCTTAAGCATTGGCCTGTAGAGAACGTTGAGAGGAAGCCCAATGACTGAACCGGCGATCAAGGTCGGAGTTATCTCCGATACGCACGGTCTTCTACGCCCCGAAGTGACCGCCGCTCTTAAGGGTTGCGACCACATTCTTCACGCTGGCGACGTCGGCGATATCCGGATACTTTCGACGCTCGAAAAGATCGCGCCCGTCACCGCCGTACGAGGCAATATCGATCGACGAGGTCCCTGCAGCCATCTCCCGCTGACCCAGATCGTGGAATTCGCGGGCCACACCCTTTACATGATTCACCAGGTTCAGACCCTTGATCTAAACCCTTCAGCAGCGGGATTTAGCGCAGTCTTATTTGGTCACTCCCACTCTCCCACGGTGGAGACAAAGCGAAATGTTCTTTACTTCAATCCCGGGAGTTGCGGCCCTCGGCGGTTTTCTTTGCCAGTGTCGCTGGGCTTTCTTGAGATCACCAAGGCTGCCATCAAACCAAAGCTGGTAACGCTGCTCTGATTTCGCCGCCTATGACCGGATGCGCGGGTTCGCCACAACGTAAAGAGCATCGGTGAGCAGATTCACCAATACATACGTGAGCCCGATAGCGAGTATGCAGCCCTGCACCAGGGCATAATCTCGATTTGAAATCGCGGATACCGTTAATCGTCCCAGCCCGGGCCAACTGAAAATCGTTTCCGTCACAATCGCCCCCGCAAGCAACGCGCCAAATTGAAGGCCCACCAGCGTGAGGACCGGGATCATCGCATTTCGCAATGCATGCTTGTAAACCACCGTTCTCTCAGGCAATCCCTTGGCACGCGCCGTGCGGATGTAGTCCTGCCCTAACTCTTCAAGCATTGCGGTACGAACCATCCGCGTTAGGATAGCCGCCAGACTTGCTCCCATCGTGAACGCCGGCAGGATCAGATGCGCAATGGATCCAGAACCGGAGACGGGTAGCCATCCAAGCTTGATGCTCACAATCAAGATCAAAATCGGCCCCATGGCAAACCCTGGAAATGAGAGACCCAGAAGGCTCACGACTCCGAGCGAATGATCCCGCCACTCTCCGCGATGAAGTGCCGCGATCACTCCGGCAGGAATCGCCAGCAACAACGCCAATACCAACGCCGAAATCGTAAGTTGCAGGGTATAGGGATATCGAGCCGCAATGAGGTGCGTTACAGAATCATTCAGCCTGAGCGATCGGCCAAGGTCTCCGTGCAGCACTCCGCGCCAGTAATGTAGATATTGCTGGCCGAGGGGCGCATCCAGTCCATATTGATGACGAAGTGTGGCCAGATCCGACGAAGTTGCGCCTTCGCCCAGCATCTGCTGGATTGGATCTCCGGGCACGAGGTGGATCAGCAAAAACACCATCGTGACCACCAGCCAGATTACTGGAATGGTGTAGAGGATTCGCGTAATCAGTGAGCGGAGTGCCGCCATTATGCCGCGCCGCCGTTTGCTTCTTTCAGCGACACCGTTTCCTGCTGAGGCTCCAGGCGTTCCACCCTGATCTGGCTGATGCGATGCCCCTTCATCTCGATGATCGTGAGCTTCCGGCCCTCGTATTCCACTGATTCCCCGCCCCGCGGAATTCTGCCGAGACGTGCGAGCATGAACCCTGCCAGCGTTTCCACTCCACCTTCACGCGGCAAGCGCCAATGCATCTGCGTTTCCAGATCGCGAAGATTAACCCCTCCATCCAGGATCAGCGCACCGGATGCCGAAGTGAGGACGGTCTTGGCCGCCTCGTCAAACTCATCTTCCACTTCACCGATTACCTGCTCGATAGCGTCTTCCACAGTCACCAGGCCAACCGTCGAGCCATATTCATCTACAACAATCGCGAGATGCCGCCTTCTTTCCTGGAATTCCTTCAGCAGATCGACTACCGGCTTCGTCTCCGGCACTACCAGCACATCTCGCATAACCTGACCCAATTTCAATTCGCTGAAAGGTGCGCGTGCAAAGCGAGTCTGCGCTGAGGTGCGAAAGTGCATCAGGCGCGCCACGTCCTTCGAATACACCACGCCAATAATGTATTCCGGGCCGCGCGAAGGATCGTATACGGGCACTCTCGAATGTTGATCGTCCACCATTCTCGCGCTCGCCTCTTCAATCAGCATGTCTGCGGGAAGAGAGAATATCCTCTGCCGCGGCGTCATGATCTCGCGCGTGGGAATCTGGTTCAATTCGACGGCGCGATGAATGATGGCCTCCTGCATCTCAGGCAGCAAACCCATGCGGCGCGCTGCAGTGGCTATCAATTTCAGTTCCTCGGGCGAATGCACCCCTCCCTCATGCACCATGGGAGCACGAAATAGCCGGAGCACTATGTTGGCCGAACGCTTCATAAAGCGAACCGCCGGCCTGGTAATGCCGATGAAGAACTCCATCGGTCCGGCAACCGCGACCGCCAATTGTTCCGCCTTCCGCAGCGCCAGCGACTTGGGCACCAGTTCTCCGAGAAGAACGTGAAGGTAGGTAATCAGGGCGAAGGCCAGCGGAACCGCAACTGCATGAGCATAAAGTGAAGAGTGAGGGATGCCACGCATCCAGTGGACAAAAATGTCGGCCACAACCGGCTCGCCTACCCAGCCAAGGGCAAGGCTGCACAGGGTTACTCCCAATTGGACGGCGGGCAAAAAATCGTCCAGATTCTCCTGCAGACGGCGAACCGCTCTCGCGCCGGGCATGCGCTGAGCGATCATCCATTCGATCCGCGTCTCGCGAACGCTGACCAATGCGAACTCTGCCGCCACAAAGAAACCGTTGGCCAGAATGAGCAGAGCCACGGAGACGACTCGAAAGAGCAGAAATCCAAGCATTTCCACTCCGAGTCTAGCATCCTGTGGTCGATTCCAACCTCAGGGACCCCTGTTCAGAGAGAAGCCCTTAAGCCTGCCTAAACTTCCCGGAAAATGGAACCATATCAACCACGAGTACGTACTACCCCCCAAGGCCTGTGGAAGGTTAAAACCTCCCGGCGAGGAATATCATCAAGGGTGGGGGTTTAAGTGGCGGCACGCAAACCAAAAAAACGTTGGTTGTGGATTGGAATTGCGGCATTTGTGCTCGTCGCGATTGTGGGCGGCGTTCTTTATGTTCGTGGGCAAGGTACCAAGATTGACCCGAATAAGCTGGGCAAGGCCAGCAAAGGCGATATCGCAAAAAGTGTCGTAGCTACAGGAAAAATCCAACCCATCACCAAGGTCGAGGTCAAATCGAAGGCCAGCGGCATCGTCACCCATCTCGACGTTGACATTAATAAGATTGTGAAAAAGGGCGACAAACTGGGCCAGTTGGATCAACAGGAGATCCTCGCCCAGGTTGCAGCGCAAAAAGCTCAACTGCAAGCGGCAGAAGCCAATGTCGCCACGTTTGAGGCCAATGTTGAGCAGGACAAGGTCAATGCCGCTGCTCCTGACCTTCCCATGTACAAAGCCACTCTCGAGCGCAACCAGGAGATGGCAAAAGAAGGAGTTGTCTCCCAACAGGTCCTTGATAATGCTAATCGTGATTACCTGCAGGCACTGAATAAGCGAGATGGATCTCGCGCGCAGATTTCAGTGGATACCGGCCGACTAAAGCAGGCTCGTGCCCAGGTAGCGCAGAGCCAGGCCACCTTGAATCAGCTTGAAGAGCAGCTAAGTTACACCACCATTACCTCTCCCATGGACGGTGTGATTCTTTCGCGCGACGTGGAAATCGGAGATGCAGTCAGCTCGATCCTCGTGTTGGGCTCGACCGCAACACTATTCATGACGATCGGCGACACCCAGCAGGTCTACGTCCAGGGAAAAGTGGATGAAGCGGATATTGCTCACGTCTACCTCGGCCAGCCGGCACGCATCAAGGTTGAGTCGTTTCGCGACAAGGTTTTTAACGGAAAAGTAACAAAGATTGCCCCGCTGGGTGTGGAAAAAGACAACGTAACCACATTTGAGGTGCGCGTTTCCATCGACAATCCCGGCGGAGAGTTAAAGGCGCTCATGACCGCCAATGCGGAAATTCTCATCGATGAGCACAAAAACGTTCTCACCGTTCCCGAAAACGCGGTCTTGTACGACAACCAAAAGAAAGCTTCCGTCGAAATCCCCGATCCAAAAGGTAAGGAAGGCAAAAAGAAAATCCCTATCAAGGTCGGAATCTCAAACGGCAGTCGCACAGAAGTTCTCGAAGGACTGAAGGACGGAGATACGGTCGTCCTTCAGCAATAAGTTCCGGGTAGGCCCCCCTGACTCTCAGGAAGAAAGGAAAATTTGATGCGCTCCTCATTACACAATTTCATTCCGGCAGTTGCCACCGCCGCTCTGTTGCTGGTGCCCGCATGCGTGCGCGCTGCTGAAGGTAACTTCGAAAAAACGCTGACCGTGAGCGGAAACGCCACACTGAACGTTTCCACGGGCTCAGGGTATATACGAATCAATCCCGGTTCTGACAATCAGATTCACATTGTCGGGCACGTCAAGGCCGGAACTGGCTGGATGAGCGGCTCCTCAAAGAGCGCGGAAGAACGCGTGAACGAAGTCGTCAAGAATCCCCCCATCGAGCAAACCGGAAACATTATTCGCGTTGGAAAAGATCAGCACCTCAATAACGTCTCGATCGACTACGACATCACTGCCCCCAAAGACACGAATCTCAGCGCAGGCAGTGGCTCCGGCGACCTGAAGATCATGAACGTCGGCGTCAACTCCAAACTTGGCACGGGCTCAGGAAATATCGACGCTTCTGGTTTGAGTGGAGCCTCCTCCTTTGACACTGGTTCCGGCGACATAACTGCCACCCTGACAGGAACTGGTGATGTGAAAGCCGGCACAGGGAGCGGTAACATTCACTTGAGCAACGTCTCGGGTGGTCTCAAGGCCGAAACTGGTTCGGGCAATATCGAAGTCAGCGGCAAGCCCGTCTCTCTGTGGAAAATCGGGACAGGTTCCGGCGACGTTACGATTGCGACTAATGGTTCCGCATTCACACTGGATGCCTCGACAGGTTCCGGCGGAATTCAGACAGATGTACCCATGACGGTCGAAGGAAGCCTCGACAAGCATCACGTCGTCGGCAAGATCAATGGCGGCGGGCCCACCGTACGGGTTGAAACCGGATCAGGAAGCGTTCACGTCCACTAAACAGAAGCGTTTGTCGAAGCGAGGGGAACCTGTATTTCCCTTCGCTTCCGATAAACTGAACTCATGATTCGCCAACTGCGACCACTTCCCACCGAATCCCTTCGACTGCTCGTTTTCGACCTCGACGGAACACTCGTCGACTCCTGCAAGGATCTCTGCAACTCCATAAACGGAATGCTTCGGCATTTTGGACAGCATCCACTCCCGGACGCGGTTATCGCAACCTACATCGGGGATGGCGCTTCCATGCTGGTGCGACGGGCGCTTGGCGATCCCGATGACAACGCCTATCTCGAAAAGGCACTCAATTTCTTTCTGGATTATTACCGGGAACACAAGCTGGATTACACCTATGTTTATCCCGGAGTTTTGGAGTCGCTTGAGGCTCTGAAGATTGCACCGGACGGCTCAGAGCGGGCCATGGCAGTGCTGACAAACAAGCCGGTTCGCCCTGCCGAGGCAATCTGCGATGCTCTCGGTCTCAGTCCTTATTTCTTCCGTATCTTCGGGGGTAACAGCTTCTCCACAAAAAAGCCCGATCCGAAGGGCCTGAACGAGCTAATACGCGAAGCAAAGGTTCTGCCCTCGCAAACACTCATGATCGGCGACTCGAACGTTGACGTTCTCACGGCGCGCAACGCAGATGCATGGATTCTGGGCTGCACATTCGGACTCTCACCTCACACCCTGGAGATCGATCCACCAGACTGCACTGTCGATTCAGCAGCAGAATGGGTTCAGGTGCTTGAGGTAACGAAGTCGGTTCGATGAAGTTTTCATTCCGGTTGTCATTTGCAAGCTGGGTGCGTTCGGCGTTTTCATGGAACCCGGCAGCGATACTCGCCGTATCAAGGACTGCAAGGAGAACTGCGCCATGACCCAGCGACTGTTGGCTTTCCTCATTTTGCTCGCCGCCTGCACGCTCCCAGCCGTCGCGTCCAACGGAAACGATACTGTCCACTTCGGTACTGACATTGTGGTGCCCGCCGGCGAAGCTGCCGGAGACGTCGTCTGCTTTTTCTGTTCCGTGGATGCAAAAGGCTCCATCACTGGCGACCTCGTCGTCTTCGGTGGCGACGTTCATCTTGAAGAACACGTCAGCGGTGCTGCGGTAATTTTCGGCGGCGATCTCTACCTCGGCAGCAATGCATCTATCGAGCGGGATCTGGTGCTTTTCGGCGGAGTTTTGCACGGCGAAGAAGGCAGTAACATTGGCGGCCAAAGGGTTATTTTTCCTCCAGTCATCTTTCTGCCGATATTCCTCGTGATTGCGGCGATCCTGTGGGGAATATGGATGTTCTTCCGTTGGCTCTTCGTTGGGCGGAGGCAGTATTACACCATGCCCTACCCACCCGTGAGGCGTTGACGCTGCTGCGTCCTTCTCGTTCGGGTAGCATCTAACAAGGGACGCCATGGATTTTCAGCTAGTTAGTGATTACAAGCCGCGCGGCGATCAAGGCCGTGCAATCGAAGAACTCACCTCCGGCATTGCAGCAGGAGAAAAGCATCAGGTATTGCTGGGTGTTACAGGTTCGGGCAAAACCTTCACGATGGCTAAGGTGATCGAAGAACTGAATCGGCCCGCCCTCATCCTTGCACACAACAAGACTCTTGCTGCTCAGCTTTTCCACGAGTTCAAGCAGTTCTTCCCCAACAATGCTGTGGAGTATTTCGTCTCCTACTACGACTATTACCAGCCAGAGGCCTACATTCCCGCCGGCGACCTCTATATCGAGAAGGAAGCCACGATCAACGAGGAGCTGGACAAGCTTCGCCTCTCCGCGACCCGTTCGTTGTTTGAACGCCGTGATGCCATCATCGTCGCGTCGGTAAGCTGCATCTACGGCCTGGGCTCCCCCGAGGCGTATTTCGGTATGCTCCTGCTGCTCGAAAAAGGTCAGAAGGTTCGACGCGAAGACATTACAAGCAAACTCGTGGAGATCCTGTATGAACGCAATGACGCCGACTTTCGGCGAGGTACGTTTCGCGTTCGCGGAGACGTCATCGAGATCTATCCCACCTACGACGAAAACGCCTTCCGCATTGAGCTCTTTGGAGACGAGATCGAATCCCTGTCGCAAATCGATCCATTGTTCGGAACCGTGCGGCAAAAGTACGCGCGCTTGCCGATCTATCCCAAATCCCACTACGTTGTGCAGCCAGAGCGCAAGACCAGCGCCGTCTCATCCATTCTCGACGAGCTGGGCTGGTGGGAAAAGGAATTGGAAGGTCAAGGACGCCTGGTTGAATCGCAGCGCATTCATCAGCGCACGCGATTCGATCTCGAGATGATCAAATCCGTCGGCTATTGCCACGGCATCGAGAACTACTCACGCCACTTTTCGGGACGACTTCCCGGTGAGCCACCCCCGACGCTTCTCGACTACTTTCCTCGCGACTTCCTGATGTTTATCGATGAGTCCCACGTAACCGTGCCTCAGCTTCACGGCATGTGGCATGGCGACCGTTCGCGCAAGCAGAACCTCGTCGACTATGGATTTCGCCTGCCCTCCGCGATGGACAATCGCCCTCTAAAATTCGAAGAATTCGACACCCGTACCAACCAGATCGTGTACGTATCCGCTACACCCGGCCCATATGAACTTACGAAATCAGCCGGCGTCGTGGTTGAACAGATTATTCGTCCAACAGGCCTGGTCGACCCGCAGGTGGAGATTCGCCCCGTTCGTGGGCAGATTGATGATCTTTTGGCGGAGATTCGCGACCGCGTTTCGAAGAATGAGCGCGTCCTCGTTACTACGCTCACCAAGCGAATGGCGGAAGATCTCTCCGGCTATTACTCCGAGGTGGGTGTCCGCTGCCGCTACATGCATTCTGAAATCGAAACCCTCGAACGCATTCGCCTGCTACGCGATTTGCGCAAGGGCGAATACGATGTGCTCGTCGGCATCAACCTATTGCGCGAGGGTCTCGACTTGCCTGAAGTTTCGCTGGTCGCAATCCTCGATGCGGATAAAGAAGGATTTCTGCGCAGTTCCGGCTCGCTGATTCAAACCATCGGCCGAGCCGCCCGTCACATCAGCGGCCGTGCAATTCTTTATGCCGACAAGATGACCGATTCCATGAAGCAGGCCATTGGAGAAACCGATCGCCGCCGCGAAACACAGAGTGCATACAACGAAGAGCATGGCATTACGCCCACGTCGATCCTGCGTCCTATCGACATGTCGCTCGTAAATATTCTCAAAGCGGAGTACGCCGACCTCACTGAGGAAAACGAGGACATGCCGGAGTTCTCATCGCAATCGGACATCGATGCATACGTTGCCAAATTGGAATCGGATATGCGCGAAGCCGCTCGAAAATTCGAATTCGAAAAAGCGGCCCGGCTGCGGGACACGATCAAAGATCTGAGAACGAAGGAGTTCCTCTTCGGCTAAGTTTCGTTTGCCTGTAAATCGCTGTTTCCGCTCCGAGGCAGTCCTCGCCAATGCCCCCTAATGTTGTTACATTGCAGGAACAAGGCATCTACCGATTCCCCCGGAGAAGACCAATGACTTCCAATGAGCTTTGGGCTCGCGTCGAAGAAATCCTAACCCGTCACGACCTCCTCACACATCCTTACTACCAGGCATGGAGTAAAGGTGAACTCACCCACGATGACCTCGCTTTTTATGCCGCTCAATACTATGAACACGTCTCCGCTTTCCCCACGTATCTGACGGCACTCCATGCCCGTCAGCCAGAGGGACCTGTGCGCCGTACCATCCTTGCGAACGCAGCGGACGAAGAAGGCATCGACGCCGGTGGGCGCTCCCATGCCGCGATCTGGAAACAATTCGAGTCCGGGATGAAGGTGAAATCCGCGAATACGGTTGAAGCAGCAATTCAGCCGGAGATGAATCAGCTCGTTAATACATATCGTGAGCTGGCATCTGAAGCGTCCCTTCCGAAAGCGCTCGGTGCCTTGTATGCCTATGAGTCACAGGTACCGCGCGTGGCTGCCGAAAAGCTTAAGGGACTGAGAGATCTTTACGGAGCCGACGATCGGACCTGCGAGTATTTCGCATTGCACCGGGTGGTCGACGTTCATCACTCAAGTGTCTGGCACGAGTTGATCGATGGATGCGTTAATCAGGATCCACAGTGCGCGGACGAGATTTTTGAGGGTGTGAGCACCGGTGCAAAGGCACTATGGGCTGCGCTCGATGGAATTGAGAACGCTCGAACCGCAGTTTGTCCGTAAATTAAACCCTCAAACCGCCGGGCTTTCTTAAAAGGCCCGGCGCACATTCTCCTTCCGCTCCTCGCAGATCCGGGCAGTTTCATCACAGAAACTCTTTAGCCCCTTCTGTTACATTCATCTACGGAGCTTCGAACTCATGCTCAATCGATATCTGGTAAAGAGCACCCTCGTGGGTGCACTGGGTGGTCTGCTTTTTGGATTTGACACCGCTGTCATTTCCGGAACGACGCATTCCCTCACTCAGATGTATCACCTGACGCCGCAGTCTCTTGGCTTGACGGTATCCATCGCACTGTGGGGCACGGTTATTGGGGCCATGAGCGCCGGCGCGATCGGCCAGAAACTAGGCGGACGCGAGACCCTGCGAATAACCGCGATCCTCTATGTAATCTCGGCGATCGGGTGTGCGTTCGCCTGGAGTTGGCCCGCCCTGGTCATCTTCCGGTTCATCGGCGGACTTGGCGTGGGTGGCTCCTCCGTTCTGGGCCCGGTATATATCGCCGAACTCGCTCCTGCGAAATGGCGGGGTCGCCTCGTTGGCATGTTTCAGATCAATATCGTCATCGGCATTCTGTTGGCATACTTCTCCAACTACGTGATCGGCACGTTGAACCTGGGTGCTCATGAGTGGCGTTGGCAACTTGGCGTAGCCGCGGTCCCCGCCACGCTATTCCTCATCTTTCTGTTCGGTATTCCCCGCAGTTCCCGATGGCTCGTCACCCAGGGGCGCATCGACGAGGCTCGTTCCGTATTGCAGATGATGGGTTCGCCTGAATCCGAAGCTGAGCTCCGCGAGATTGTTGATTCCATTCACCTCGAACGGGCAGCTAAGTCGGAACCAGTGTTTTCGATGAAGTACCGTCTGCCGCTGATCCTTGCCATCACGATCGGCATGTTCAATCAGCTTTCTGGGATTAACGCCATCCTGTATTACCTGAACCAGATCTTCGAACAGGCGGGTTTCAGCAAGCTCTCCGGAGATTTACAGGCGGTCGCTATTGGCTTCACCAATCTCATCTTCACATTCATCGGTATGGCAGTCATTGACCGGGTAGGCCGCAAGACACTGCTGCTGATTGGCTCCGTCGGTACGGGCCTCTGCTTAGCCGGGGTGGCATATGTCTTTGCCACCAATCAACATAAGGGAGCTTTACTCTGGCTGCTGGTTACTTACATCGCGTTTTTCGCAGTCTCTCAGGGTGCTGTGATCTGGGTTTATATCGGGGAAGTGTTTCCCAATCGGGTACGTGCTAAAGGTCAAAGCATTGGGAGTTCGGCGCACTGGATCATGAATGCAATCATCGCCTTCACTTTTCCACGTATGGCTGCCTCTTCCGGGGCATATCCGTTCATGTTTTTCGCTGCAATGATGGCCGTCCAGTTCTTCGTAGTGCTGTTTATATATCCAGAAACAAAGGGGTACACTTTGGAGCAGATGCAGCATCAGCTCGGCATCGAATAGCGCGGTCTTGGCCACGAGTAAAGCGTTTGCGCTCGATTTTATTTTTTGGACGCCATCCCACTTTTTGGTTGCTTTTTATGTATCACTTCATTGATTGTCTCTAGTTGAGTGCAACCGCTTACGCGCGGGTTGCATCTGTTGAATTCGAGGTTCTCTGGCCGAAATGCATTCTTCTAACGCTGTCACCCTCCTCGTGGACGATAATGCAATTCAAGCCTCCACCCGCACAGCCATTCTGGAGCGCTCCGGCCAGAAGATAGTCGTGGCTTCTGATGGCTCAAGCGCCCTCGCCCTGCTGGAAGACCCGCAGATGTTTGACATGCTGGGATTAGTCATTACCGACCATCTTATGCCCGGCATGAATGGCGTCGATTTGGTTCGGAAGGTGCGCGCCATCCTGCCGACGGTACCGATTCTTGTTCTAAGCGGTCTACCGAATCTCGAAGATGACTATCGAGGTCTGAATGTTGTTTTCAGAAGCAAGCCCTTTCCCCCGGATGCACTGATCAGCCTCACGAGGCAAATGCTCGATGAGCCCATGGGCCGTATAGCGTAAGCGTTGTCGGCCGTGATGACATTACCTTAAATGCACTCCCGTTTTTGTTTCTACCTGATCTCTTTCCTCCAGATCCTGCACCGTTTCCCACGTAAGCCGAAATGACACGGATGGTTGGTCTTCAGTATTAACCTTCCGTATGCAAATTTGCGCTATCGTTAAACCTCCGCGGAACTATCTATGTCTTCTACTCCATCCACGCCCGACCCGCTCTCTCCAGCGCAGAGCCTGCTTCGCAGCCTTGGCATTAATAGTCGAATCACTCTTTATCTTTTGGACAACCTTGATCCGGCGGCGTGGCGGATTGCACCTCCAGGCGCGAAGGGGCGGGACATCGCGGCTGTGTTTGCCCACATCCACAGTGTTCGGCTCATGTGGCTGAAGGCCAATGGGCATCCCGGGCTCCCGGCAGCGATTGACAAAGAAACAGTCACCATCGAGAAGGCACGCAAGGCGCTGGAAGAAAGCGCTGCTGCCCTCGAGATTCTTGTCCGGAATTCCGTTGAAGGTGACAGCCGGATCAAGAATTTCAAGCCCGACGTCTACGCCTTTGTTGGATACCTTGTAGCGCACGAAGCGCACCATCGCGGACAAGCTAGTCTATTGGCTCGATTCGCCGGCTACCCCATCTCGAAGCAGACGAATTTCGGCATGTGGGAGTGGGGCACGAGGTAACGCAGCCAACGTATCGCGAACAATGCCCGTTCGTGAATCTCTGGTTTTTTTCTAGCAAAACTCCTAGTTGTGACTTCCCTATCCAGCGCGTACGCTCACTAGACGTGAAAGAAGGGCTCGGGGTGACTGCGCATTCCTTTATCCCTACCCATGCTCAGAAGTGATCCCGGCATAGCAAAGCCGGGATAAGGAAGAGCGACTCTTCTGCGCACGAGAACGGGAGAATTTTCGATGGCAGATAAGAAGAAAGACAAATCAAAGAAGAACAAAAACGGCAAAGATAAGGACCTCAAAAAGAAGAAGGGTGCTAAGAAAGGCTCTAAGGCCCTAAAGCAGCCGGAGCCTCCCCCCGCTCACCCAGCCGTCGCGAGCGCGGCGTACGCCGATGGAACCCCTCTCGATCGTATTCAATATCTCGAAGCCAAGCTCATCCTGAAACCGGATCGTTTTACCTCCGTGCAAAGCTTCCGCGACTTTGGCAAGCTTGTGCAGCAGGCGGCAAAGAAGACGGGTGTGGGCTTCATTGAGGATGCCAAGGCCCAGCAACGGCCAGAGATCCGCGAAATCATCTTTGGCGACACGCCCGATTTCCGCTTCTATAACAACGCCTTCATTCTGCGGCGACGCGTCTCTTACGTTGATGGTTTCCCTGTTGGCGATCCGGAAGTTGTGTTTAAGTTCCGCCATCCCGACGAAGTGATGGCTGCCGGCTTCGATGTCCGGCCGAAGATCGCAGGCACCTTTCAGATCAAGTTCAAAGCGGAAGTACTTCCGCTGAAGGATGAGATCGGCGGCTTCCGCATTCTGTACTCCCACAACTGCCAGTTTGGCGTGAGCCAGATGCACGAGTCGGATAAGACTTCCATGTCCACACTCGTGAGGGTTTTCCCTGCGCTTTCAGCGCTTAAGAGGTCTGACGACGAGAAAATCACCCTGGTCAATGAAGGCATCGTGGAAGAGGTACTGCTTCCATTAGGACAACTGGACTTCGGTCGAGGCATGGTTGCTAAATGCGATATCGGTCTCTGGCGTACGCGCGGAGAGCACAAATCGCTCGTCGGTGAGTTCGCATTCCAACTCAAATTCTCTGACAAGACGCTCATCGCCGAGAAGCAGAAAAAGCTCGTGGCCCAGTTTTACATTACGCTGCAACTCATAGTAAAAGATTGGCTTGCACTCGGCGTCACCAAGACGGGCATGGTCTATCGTTTAAGAGGAAATGAGCCGCAAAGTCATGAGTAGGCGTTACCCGGAAAACGAGGCGGGGACTATCGTGAAATTATCCCGCTTCGTTCCCAGCGACATCACTGGAATTCGTTTCGCCGTGAATGTATTTATCGGGTCGGCGCTGCTGTGGTTTCTGCTAAAGGACATCGCCGACACCAACCCGGTGTGGGCGATCGCGTCGATGATCGCCGCTTCAGACCCGCAAGTGAAAGAAGCGGCGAGGATGTTCAAGGCTCGCATTATCAATGTTCTGGTGGGTTGCGGCGTTGGTTTGTTCTTCCTGATATTGGGAGGACACCGCGATTGGAAGCTGCCGCTGGCGCTTGCGGTTACGGTTTTAATTTCAACTTACCTGGTTAAAATCACCACGATGTGGCGGCAGGCGCCGATTACGGCGGCTATCGTTATCGCCTCTGGAATCACGCATAATTCGAAGCTTACGGGCATTGAACACGGGCTGCACAAGGTCGCGGAAGTGCTGCTGGGGTGCCTCATGGGGCTGGCGGTTAGTTTTTTGATGTCGCGGATTTGGCAGCTTCCGGAACCGCAGAAAAAGGCCGTTACCTGAGTCCTGACCCACGTTTTACGGGGCTTCAAGCGGTTTGAATATGTGCTGAAAACGTGCGTTTAGCACGCAAATATAGCGAGCTTTGGTCGTTTTTGCACTGTGATATGGATCACTTTGCCGCACCCACCCTGAGGTGCGACAATCAATCAGGTTCCTATGGCGACATTCGGCAGTTTCGCTCTTCTGCTCGCTCTGGTGCTCTGCGCCTACAACCTTGTCGCGGGCGCGATCGCCCTACGACAACTTTCCACCGGCAAATCGGGGCGTATTTCCCCCGAGAGGTTGGCAGAGACAGCCCGGCGTGCCGGCATCGGCAGCTTTTTTGCCGTCAGTGCAGCCGCTGCTGCACTGCTTTATTCGGTTTTTACCGACGACTTCTCGATTGCCTACATCCTGCACCACTCGAACAAGGCGCTTCCGGGGCCGTACAAGTTTGCGGCTCTCTGGTCGGGGCAGGAAGGTTCCCTGCTGCTGTGGGCTTGGTTGCTGGCGGCGTATGGATTCGTTTTACGGCTTCGCCACAAAGTGGACGTACGGCTGACGGCTTATGCGTCAACCATTCTCGCCGCGATTCAGCTCTTTTTCCTTTTGCTGCTTAACTTTGCGGCGCTGCCCTTTGCGCTGGTCGCGGGAGAGATCCCGGCGGACGGTTTTGGTCTCAATCCCCTGCTGCAATATCCAGAAATGGTGATCCACCCACCGATGCTTTATCTCGGCTATGTGGGCTTCAGCGTACCGTTTGCGTTTGCATTGGGCGCATTGATGATGCGGTACCCGGGCGAGAAGTGGATTCACATTACGCGGCGCTGGACGATGGTGACATGGGTCTTCCTGACCACTGGTATTGTGCTGGGAATGCACTGGGCCTACGCCGTGCTTGGATGGGGCGGTTACTGGGGATGGGATCCGGTTGAGAATGCTTCGCTGATGCCGTGGCTGACGGGCACCGCGTTTTTGCATTCGGTGATGATGCAGGAAAAGCGCGGCATGATGAAGAACTGGAATGTGTGGCTGATCTTCTCCACCTTCCTGCTTTCGATTTTGGGAACGCTGCTCACTCGCTCCGGAATTGTGAGTTCGGTTCACGCGTTTGCGCAGTCTTCCATTGGAAACTGGTTTGTCGGCTTCCTGGTGCTGACGCTCGTTGTTTGCATGTTTACCTTTGTGTTGCAGCGTGACCACTTGAAAACGGAGCACAAGCTTGAGTCGCTGGTCTCGCGCGAATCCAGTTTCCTGTTCAACAATCTCGTTTTGCTCGCGGCCTGCTTCACAGTTCTTTGGGGCACGCTGTTCCCGGTGATTTCGGAATACGTGCAAGGCAGCAAGGTTACAGTTGGCGCGCCTTTCTACAATCGTGTCGCGGTGCCGATTGGACTGTTCCTGCTTTTCCTGACTGGCATTGGTCCGCTACTCGCGTGGCGCAGTTCCTCGTTCAAGAGCATTCGCAAGAATCTTGTGTGGCCGACGATTGTGGGAGGAGTAACTGCAGTCGCTCTCACCGCCGGCGGGGTTCACTTCTGGGAAGATCAAGGTTCCTTTTACGCGCTTGTCTGCCTGTCGCTTTCGGCGTTGGTTACGACTGCCATCGCGGCTGAGTTTGTTCGTGGCGCAAAGGTGATTCAGCGGCACAGCGGGCAGAACATCTTCGCTGCGATGGTGCAGCTTACGCGCCGCAATACACGCCGCTACGGTGGATACATCGTTCACTTCGGCATTGTGGTGATGTTTGTCGGGCTTGCCGGTTCGGCTTTCAACCGCAACGTCGAAAAGGAACTGGGCTTTGGGCAGAGCATGGATCTCGGTCCCTACCACCTGGTGTGCCAAAGCTTTACGCAGGAGACCAGCGCGAACTATGACACCGAGTTCTCTCTGATCGACGTTTATCGCGGCGGCCAGAAGCAGTTCCAACTGGCTCCGGAAAAACGCTTCTATCAATCGAGCCAGCAGACACAGACGATGGTCGCGAACCACTCGACTCCGCTGTGGGATCTCTATCTTGTGTATGAAGGAAAGAATCCGGAGACCGGTCTGCCGATTATTAAGGCCTTCCTGAATCCGCTGATTATGTGGATATGGATCGGCGTTGGCATTGTGGTGTTCGGTACAGGAGTTGCACTGGTACCGAATATGACGGCTGCACTGGCGTCACAGAAGAATCGCGTTGCAGCTATGGCCGCCGTGCCGGCGGAAGCCGCGTTGAAGGGCGGCGACTGATGAAAGTTCCGCGCGTTTCAAAATCGATTCTGCGCATTATCCAGGCGGGACTGCTTTCCGTGGTGGTGATCTTCACGATGGGTGCCGCCGATCCGGGTTCGCGTTTCAATAAACTCGGTCACGAGATGATTTGCAGTTGCGGCTGCAACCAGGTGCTGCTGGAGTGCAACCACGTTGGCTGCCCTGCTTCCGAGGGCATGCGCAATGAGTTGATTGCGGGCATCGACAAGGGCGACAACGACAATTTGATCCTGCAGTCGTTTGTGCAGAAGTATGGCCCCACCGTTCTGGCCGCGCCGAGCGCGCAGGGCTTTAATCGCGTCGCATGGATTATGCCGTTTGCAGTTCTGTTGCTGGGCATTATGGGCACGATGCTGCTGGTGAGGAAGTGGAAGCTTCGCACAGTGGACATGCCGCACGTTCCGAACACTCCTGCCTTTGACCGCATGCGCGATCGCATACGGCACGAGACGGATGAGTTTGAAGGAGATCCCCGTTCATGAGCACCATTGCCTGCGGAGTTATGCTCCTCGCCATCTTCGCATACGTTTTTTGGCCGGAGCGCCATGTAGAAGCGCAGACGGAGAAGACGCGCCTCGATTTTCTGGAAGAACGCCGCGAAGTTGTGTATGAAAACCTCAAGGATCTGAACTTCGAATTTCGAGCGGGCAAATATCCCGAAGAAGATTATGCGGCGCAACGGGCGACGCTGGAGAACGAGGCGGCCGAGGTGCTGGCTGAGATCGATACGCTTCGCCAGGTGTAACCACTCCAGGCGAGTGGCGGCTCCTTAAAGTCCGCGCCCGAGCCCCACAACAATTTAGAATCAACGGAACCTATGAAGCCCCAAAGACTTGTGTACGTACAGATTGCACTTTTACTCCTTCTGGCCGGCCCGCTTTCATCGCTTGCCGCATCGCTGAGTGGAACGGTAACCAACAAGACGGTGAGCAAGCCGTCGGTTGGCGACACTGTCGTTTTGCTGAATTTGGCCGGAGGCATGACCGAGTCCGGGCGCACCAAGACCGATGCCAAGGGCGAATTTACGTTCACCGTTCCTGACGCGGGGCCGCACCTTATCCGCGTGGAACATCAGAAGGGCTCCTACTTCAAGAACTGCCCTCCAGGAACGCAGTCCGTTGAGATTGATGTGTACGACGTGGCGGAGAAGGTGGAAGGCATCACGACGGAAGCCAACGTGATCCGTATGGAAACGGACAACAACGGGCTGAGGGTGACTGAGAATTATTTCGTGAAGAACGATTCGACACCGCCACGGACACAATTCAGTGAACATGCCTATGAAATCTATCTGCCGGTTGGGGCAAAGATTGAAGGCTCCGCCGCGATGGCTCCCGCGGGCATGCCGGTGGCATCGTCCCCGGTGCCATTGGGAGAACCGGGGCACTATGCATTTGCCTTTCCGGTTCGTCCAGGTGAGACGCGTTTCCAGGTGAGCTACACGGTTCCGTACACCGGCAGTTACAAGTTCACGCCGAAGATGGCGATTGGTTCCGAGAACCTCGCGGTGATGTTGCCGAAGGCGATGACATTTGTGCCCGGCGCTTCTTCGAAGTTCCAGCCGGTGAACGAAGATCCGACCTCGCAGACTTACGTGGCGAGAAACATTGCACCGAACCAGCCAATCGAGTTCACGGTTTCCGGCAAGGGATCGATGCCGCGTGAAGCGCAAGGCGCACAAGGCGGTGGGGATGCGGCACAGGGTGGCGCTGCCGGTGGTGGCAGCCCGGATGGTCCGGGAGAAACGGTTGCGCCTCCTTCAGCAACGGGCGGAGATACTCGTCCCGGTGGTGGCCTCGGTGTTCCGGTTGGCGGAGAAGATCCGATCAACAAGTATCGCTGGTGGATTCTGGGCGGACTATCGGTGATTCTGGCGATTGCAGCGGGATTTCTGCTGCGGAAGCCGGCTCCACTTCCTGCGCCTGTTCCGGCAGGGCACTTTGTAAGCGCTCCACCACCGCCTCCGGCTACTTTCCACACTGCCAGTCCAGCGGCGGCGGCACCGGCTACGATGCTGGCGGTATTGAAGGAAGAATTGTTTGCGCTTGAGACGGAGAAGCTGGAAGGAAAAATCAGCGATGCGGAGTATCTGCAGCTGAAATCAGCCTTTGAGACTGTTTTGCGGCGCACACTGGCACGGCAGGCCGAGTAAGGCA
Source organism: uncultured Acidobacteriaceae bacterium (assembly GCA_963797255.1). Taxonomy (GTDB): domain Bacteria; phylum Acidobacteriota; class Terriglobia; order Terriglobales; family Acidobacteriaceae; genus JANXZS01. The sequence goes on along the minus strand of CAWCOV010000018.1, from coordinate 99,343 downwards.
ACGCAGTGTTCGTGCGGTGATAGTGGGCAGTTGTGTTCGCATCTTTCGGCGTGCACACTCGTCTAATGATGTGAAGGGCTATGTTCGGTAAACTAGATGCGGAGTGACGGCGGGATCCTGTAAAGGGTCCCGTTCACACCTGAAGTGAACTGCCCGGAAGGTGGCATCACAATGAACGGGTTAAAGACGGCTTTCCTGCTTACGCTGATGACGGTGATCCTGGTGCTGATTGGCGCGCACTATGGCGGCCGCAATGGCATGATTCTTGCGTTTGCCTTCTCCCTTGCGATGAACGCTTTCAGCTACTTCTACTCGGACAAGCTGGCGCTTGCGATGTATCGCGCGCAGCCGGTGACGCGGGAAGAGCTGCCACGCGTTTACCAGGTGGTGGAGCGGATGACGCAACGCGTGGGCCTGCCGATGCCGAAGATTTATGTGATTCCGAGCGACTCGCCCAACGCGTTCGCTACGGGGCGCAATCCGCAGCACGCGGCGGTTGCGGTGACGCAGGGCATTTTGAATCTGCTGACCGATGATGAGTTGGAAGGAGTGCTGGCGCACGAGCTTGGACATGTACGCAATCGGGATATTCTGACGAGCTCCATTGTTGCGTCGCTTGCGGGAGCCATCACACTGCTTTCGAAGATGGGCTACTTCGCAGCGCTGTTCGGCGGCGGCGGTGGAAGGGACGATCGCGATCGCGGCGGCGGAATGAGCGGGCTGTTCATGCTGATTCTGGGACCGATTGCGGCAACGCTGATCCAGCTTTGGATTTCGCGCACGCGCGAGTTTGAAGCAGATGCTACGGGCGCGCATATTACCGGGAATCCGTATGCGCTGGCGAGCGCGCTGGAAAAGCTGGATGTGTATTCGAAGCGGCTGCCGATGCAGGCTTCTCCGTCGAATGCCCACTTGTTTATTGTTGCGCCGATGCTGGGCGGAGCGACGTTCGCGAATCTGTTCTCGACGCATCCGCCGATTGCGAAGCGCATCGAGCGGCTGATTGGCAGGACTTCGGTCCAGGGCGGTCCGGAGAGATAAGGGATATTGAGGATTCGAGAAGGGCTGGCGCTTGCCGGCCCTTTTTCGTTGCGGGTAAGATCGGCATTCGTTCGATAACAAACTGGCGACGAGGTGAGTCGAAATATTTGAGGGTATCTGCGTGAAGCACTTTTCGCTGCTGCTGCTGCTGCTGTTGCTGACTTCCAGCGGAGTTGTTTTTTCGCAGGGCAAGTCGAAGAAGAATGCGCCTCAACTTCCTGCGGCGTTCCGGACGGCTACGTATTTCTACGTTGAAAGTATGGATGGCGGGCCGTTCAATCCCCGATTGCTGCCGGAGGATCGGCAGGCGATCTTCGATGTGCAGAACGAGATTCAGGACTGGGGCCGCTACAAGCTGGCGTTAGATCGCCATGATGCGGACCTGGTGTTTGTGGTGCGGAAGGGGCGGATTGCGAGCGTGAGCGGGATGGCTGGAATCAGCGGGGGGACGAATCATCCTCAGAGCTCGAAGCCAGTTGATCCGGCGGATGCTTCGCAGACTACCACCGGGGACAGCGCAACAGTCGGGGTGAGGGGAGAGGCGGGGCCTCCGAATGACTTGCTGCGGGTCTTCATGGTGAAAGCGGGCGGAGGGCTGCTGGGGCCGATCTGGCAGAACACTGTGAAAGATGGGCTGAATGAGCCGGATATTCCGCTGCTGAAGGATCTGATTGAGGAAATCGACACGACGTATCCGCTGCCTCCTCCGAAGCCGGCGGCGGTACCTGCGCCTGCGCCGGCGCAGCATCCTTGAGGGTGGGCGCGCGGCAACAAGCTAGTACAATCAGCCCTGCATGAAGATTGCATTGCGTACCCTCATAATGCTTTGCCTGGTGACCTGGATTGGCGCCGAACTTTTCTTTCCCTTTGTGGCGTTCTTTGCCTTTACTACGCTGACTCCGGACACGCACACAGCGGGGCGGATTGTTGGGGCTTGCCTGCGGGTGATCCACTATGAGGGGCTGGTGGCCGGCGGTCTGCTGATTGTGCTGGTGCTGCTGGGGAAACGCATCGGGATCGTGTCGCCGAAGAGTCTGCGGATCGCGCTGGTTCTGCTGGCGGTGATGGTGGGGCTTACGGGCGTATCGCAGTTCGGGATTATTCCCAAGATGGAGACATATCGCATTGCCCTGGGTGGAGCGGTCGATGCGGCTGCTGCGGACGATCCCTCGAGGACGGCTTTTGAGCGGCTGCACAAGACCTCGGAGCATGTGGAGGAAGCGATTCTCCTGTGCGGGCTGGTGCTGGTGGGGGTGCTGGCTATGCCGGAGATTTATGCTCGGCGTAACGGCTGATTTGACTTCGTGTCCCCGGTGGTGACTGGTCTTCCATCTCCTGTAGGCGGTCCGGCCCCTGTATCATGGAGAATTGAACCAAGCACTTGAATTCATTCCAGGAAGACCATGAAAACTGGCATTATCGGTCTGCCCCAGGTGGGCAAGACCTCGCTCTTCAAGATCCTGACCAAAGCCAAGGTCGAGGAAAAGGCATATTCGCGCGAAGCGCATATCGGCATCGCCACGGTACCGGATGACCGTCTGGCCAAGCTGGCCGAGTTATACGAACCGAAGAAGACCATTTACGCGACGGTGGAGTATGCCGATGTTGCGGCGGTGGGGCAGGAAGCGCTCAAGGAAACGGGCCTGCTGGCGAACCTGCGCAGCGTGGACGCGCTGATCCACGTGCTTCGCGCGTTTGAAGATGATTCCATTCCTCATGTGGGCGAGATCGATCCCCTGCGCGACATCAAGAACGTTGAATTTGACCTGATGGTCAACGACCTGACGCAGATCGAGAAGCGCCTTGAGAGGCTGGAAAAAGATCTCAAGAAACAGAAGACCGACGAGCTTGTAAAAGAGAATGCGTTGCTGCTTCGCGCCAAGGAAGAATTGGAGAAGGAGAAGCCTCTTCGCGAAATGGAACTGACTGCGGAAGAGAAGAAGCTGATTCGCGGCTTCACGTTCCTCTCGCAGAAACCAATTCTTTACGTGCTGAATATTTCCGAGAGCACGACGCTTGGGGCCGATCTTGAAGCGGCTGTTGCCAAGTACAAGCTTGAGGAAGTGGCGTCGCGGCCATCCGCCGGAGCTACGGCCATCTGCGGCAAAGTGGAAGCAGAACTGGCCGAGATGGATGACGAGGAAGCAGCCGATTTTCTTGAAGGCTACGGCCTGACGGAGAGCGGGTTGCGCAGATTGATCCGAAAGTCGTATGCGCTGCTGGGGCTGATCAGCTTTTTCACCGTGGGTGAGGATGAGTGCCGCGCGTGGACGGTTCCCTACAATTGCCGCGCTCAGGAAGCTGCCGGAGCTATCCACACTGATCTCGAGAAGCACTTCATTCGCGCGGAGACGATCCACTGGGACACGCTGCTGGCAGCGGGTTCCGAGGCTGTGGCGCGTTCGCATGGAACGCTTCGGCTCGAGGGCAAGGATTACCTGGTGCAGGACGGCGACGTAATCAACATCCGGCATAGCGGATAGTCACACGACACTTGAAAGCTAGTTAAGCGTCCAGCAAGCTCCATGTCCAACTTCACGCTCTCACTCATTCTCGGAGGCTTTGCCGCACTCGCAGACGTCTTCGGCGGTGTGGTGCTGGTGCGCTCCAACTGAGCAAGGCCTACCTTCGCTACTTTGTGGCGCTGGGCGCGGGGTTCATGATGGCGGCGGCGTTTCTGGAGATGATCCCGGAGAGCTTTCGTCTTTCGGTGCAATGGGCCCCGGCGATGGTCCTGGCGGGATATTGCGCCATCCACTTTCTGGAGCACACGATCACGCCGCATTTTCATTTCGGAGAAGAGACGCATCCGGGTGAGTTTCTTTCCGCTCGCACCAGCTACTCGGTAGTCGGCGGATTGGCGATTCATTCGCTCTTTGATGGAGTCGCCATCGGATCCGGCTTCGCGCTCTCATCGTGGCTGGGCTGGGTGCTGTTTCTCGCGGTATTTCTTCACAAGGTTCCGGAAGGCTTTACCGTTGCGTCGGTGATGCTGGCAAGCGGACAGAGCCGTCCCACGGCGCTTTACTCCTCTGTGCTGCTGGCTATTACCACCATCGTCGGCGTTCTTCTGATCAGCCTCTTCCCTTCATGGGTGAGAGTGGGGCTGCCGTTGTCTGCGGGGGTGGCCATCTACGTTGCGGCGACGGACCTGGTACCGGAAGTGAATCGCGAGCCGGGCGTTCGCATGGCACTGATCTTCTTTGCAGGCGTGGCTATTTTCTTCCTGATCCGCCTGCTCGCTCCCGCGCTTTAGTGCCAAGACGCGGAGATCTTCGCGCTTTGAATTGATTCTTTCTCGAGTCTACTGTGCAAACGATCGTCTGCAGGTAGCTTCGTCTGGTCAACCGCCCCGCAGCAAATACCATCTTCAGCCCTTGTCGCAGGACAGAATCCAGCCAGAGACTTTTAACGGGAAGGTCCATAGCCTCGACGGGCGCGTTGTGGTCCCAATGTTCGCGCACGATGCACCCGCACCCACGCAAGAGCTCGGCCAGCGAAGCGCGGGTGAAGTGATGCACGTGATGCACCGCGTACAACCGGTCAAAGGCCAGCGATACGCCCATACGGCGGCCAGCCCGGGCCGATGCATACAAGAGGCTTCCATCGTTCAGCGTCATCACCACGACGGTGCCGCCTGGCCTGGATAACTGCTGCATGCGCTGGACAAAGGTGCGGACCTCCACGATGTGCTCAATGACTGCGAGTGACACCACTACGTCGAATTGACCCTCAAGGGGAAGATCGAGAATATCTCCCTGGTAAAACGTCAGCCCCGGCTCGTTCTCATTCGGCGAAAGATCAATCCCGGTCAACTGAAGATCCGGCCGCTGTTTTTGCGCAAAGCGCAGGAAATCGCCGCGGCCGCATCCCACGTCGACCACGGAAGCGCCTTGCGGGATCTGCTGCAATATCCGCTGAAAGAGCGCCACGTTGGGATACTGGAACCAGCGCTGATGAACTTCGTCGTAATATGATTCGCCATACTGCTCGGCTTCGTGAATGCTCTCCGGATTAGTAAAGGCGTGGGAGCAACCTTTGCAGCGGAAGAGTTCGGCAGCGGGATGCGTCGGCAAAGGTGTCGATGACGCGGAACACAAGGGGCATATCACTTTGGCGAAATCATAGCCACCTTTGCCGGGCATAGGAATACCACGTTTGATTCCAGGAGTTCCTGCACAAGCTAGAGTGCACCGTCTCGATCGAGTTGCCAAATCGTTTGGTGAGGTCTCGCCCGCCCAGGAATCGACGCACCTGCCGTCGATCGCCTGCTCGCTCCCGCGGTTTGGCGCCTGCTATGCTCTGCCAAGACGCGGAGACCTCAGATGGGGCGAGTGGAAGCTTTCAGCGACGGCGTGATCGCCATCATTGTGACCATCATGGTTCTGGAACTGAAGGCGCCCGAAAACACCAGCTTTGAATCCTTAGTTGCCATCTGGCCGACGATGCTGGCTTACGCGCTCAGTTTTTTTGTGGTGGCGATCATGTGGGTGAACCATCACCACATACTGCGGACGGCAAAGCGGCCGGATGCGGCGCTGCTATGGGCGAACAATGTGCTGTTGTTCTGGATGTCTCTGATCCCGTTTGTGACGCGCTATCTCGGGGACAACCACGGAGCGCCGTTGCCGGTCGCGGTCTATGCCGGCGAGCTGGCGGTTACGTGCGTGGCGTTTAATGTCCTGCAGAGAGTGCTGGCGCACCACAACCATGGAAATGAGGTGCTGGAGCGGCAGTTCCAACGCATGCAGACCAAAGGTATTTACACCATTGCTGCGTATGGGCTGTCTGCTCCCATAGCGTTCTGGTCGGCTCGGTTAGCCCTGGTAATTCTGATCCTGATTCCGGTCTTCTACTTTCTGCCGGAGCGCAAACTGCTGGTCGATTGAACTGTTTTCCTAGATGGCGAGAGCAACAAAACGAGAGACTGGACGACAGGGCTTCACTGGAATTGCCGGCGGCACCTGAGGATTCCATCCCACATGGTTGGAGATCTCCGATGCCAGCTTTTCAGGATCGAATGGCTTGGTGAGTACACCGGCGACGGGAAGTGCTTCCAGTTGCTTTCTTTCGGAGGTGAGAGCCTGGGCAGTGAGCAGGAGAACCGGGATGTGGGCGGTAAGCAGGTTCGCTTTGAGCATACAGAGAGTAGCCCGCCCGTCGGTACCCGGCATTTTCATATCAAGGAGAATCGCGTCAGGTTGTTCCATGATGGCCTTGGCTATTCCTTCGCGGGCGTTTTGAGCTTTCGACACTCGCCACTGCGCAAATAGTTCCAAGCTGAGAGCTGCTACTTCCCTAATGTCCTCTTCGTCATCAATGATAAGAACATTTCGCAAAGTAAGTACCTCGAACGGGTCTCTTCCAGCTTCCGGTAATTTCTACTCGGCCAACCTTGTACGAATTACACTGATCGATATTAGCTCCTGGGTCTATACAACTGCGCGATAGACCGTGTAACACTTTCGGGGGATGGAGTCGCTTCATCCGCCCTAGTTAAAGCATTGAGCGACCCGTAGTGCTATGCTTTCTGCGCTTGAAAAATCGATTTAGGAGAACGATTGTGTGGCTACTAGGTATTGATGTAGGTACTGGCGGGACCAGGGCGGTGATCGTGGACGAAGCCGGCAAAGTTGTGGCTTCGGCCTCGAGCGAACACGCGGCTTTTCGTTCTCCCAAGCCGGGTTGGGCGGAACAGGATCCGGAAGACTGGTGGCGAGCGACGCAGGAAGCGGTATCAGCCGCACTGGCAGCGGCTCGAAAGGACACGAATTCCACAGCCAGCGTGGATGCCATTGGGTTGACCGGCCAAATGCATGGGGCCGTGATGCTGGACGAGGATGGGAAGGTACTGCGTCCTGCACTGATCTGGTGTGACCAGCGAACCGATGCACAGTGCGACTGGTTGCATGAGCAGCTTGGGCGCGAGCACTTGATTGAACTCACCTGCAATCCTGCTCTGCCGAACTTCACGTTGACGAAACTGCTGTGGGTTAAGGAGCACGAAGCGGAAGTTTTCGCGCGGATTCGCCACATGCTGTGCCCGAAGGATTACGTTCGTTACCGGATGACGGGAAAGTTCGCGATGGATGTGCAGGAGGCATCCGGCACGTTGTTGCTGGATGTGACACATCGCACGTGGTCGGCCACGGTGGCGAAGGTTTCGGGGATTCCGGAGTCGTGGCTGCCGGAACTGTTTGAGTCTTCCGAGGTGTGCGCGGAGGTGAGCGCGGGGGTTGCCGAGAAGCTTGGGCTCAAGGCGGGCACTCCGGTGGTGGCAGGCGCTGGAGACCAGGGCGCTGGAGCGGTTGGAATGGGCATCCTGATGCCGGGATCTGTGTCGGCGACCATCGGAACCTCCGGCGTGGTATTCGCAGCCACAGACAGCCCTGTGCGCGATCACAAGGGCCGTTTGCACACGTTTTGCCATGCTGTGCCAGGAAGATGGCACGTGATGGGTGTGACGCAATCTGCGGGGTTGTCGTTCCGCTGGTTTAGGGAGACATTTGCGGCGGGATCCTCGTATGACGAATTGACTGCGGCGGCGGAAAAGGTTGCGCCGGGAAGTGATGGAGTGATCTGGGCTCCCTATCTACTTGGCGAGAGAACTCCGCATCTGGATTCGCAGGCGACGGCGGCGTTTGTGGGAATTACGGCGGGAAGCACGCAAGCGCACTTTGTGCGGGCGGTGCTAGAGGGTGTGGCGTATTCGCTGAAAGACACGTTCACGCTGTTCGCCGAGCTTGGGATTCCGGTAAAGGGCGTGCGGCTGGGCGGTGGTGGTGCTCGCGGTCCACTGTGGCGGCAGATCCAGGCGAGTGTTTACAACCACGCCTCAGAGGTCCTAGTGGCGGAAGAGGGTGGGGCGTTTGGAGCGGCGCTGCTGGCCGGGGTGGGGATTGGCGTGTGGCCGACGGCCGACGATGCCTGCCAGACTGCTCTGGCGGTGGCAGAACGCATTGAGCCGGATGCTGCGGCAGTGCAAGCCTACGAAGCGGGATACAAGGTGTACAGACGGCTTTATCCGGCGCTGCGCAGCTTGCGGGATTGAGGAGAGGAAGGCCGGTAGAGTCACCGGCCTTTCTTCGTTGTTGAGTGATCTGTGCGGCGCTGTTGCCATCCCACCCTTGTTGCGCAAGGATGGGACACCCCTTCGAGAACACTGCTATTCGGGGACCTGCCAACCTGCCAGGGTCTGGGAGAGTCTCGCCTTGCCAGTGCCTTCGCCTTTGATTGCCTTGCCCATCTCAGGGAACGCGGCTTGAATGGCCTCGGACTTCGCCCATATGGGCACATCAATCATGGTGTAGTGATATTCGATCTGGGTTTCGGGGAATCCGTTGACCTTGGCTGGTTCGGTGGAGCTGTCAATGCTGGAGATGACGCGATGTCCGTAGCAGAAACGAGCGGAAGCGCGGGAGCCCGCAGTGGTGAGGGTGTAGCGATTGACGTGCAGGTCCTTGTCCTCGGTGCGCTCGAGCATGCCCGCGTCTTTAAGGGCTTCGAGCGACTTGACGCTCACGGTGCTATCCGATGCGGCACCGGGCTTGGCGCTGACAGAGAATGGAAATCGCAAACCGCCGGGGAAGAGGCAATCGTCGTGGGCGGCGTAATGGGCATTCAAGGCCGCAATGTAATTTTCCTTGGTGGGCGCCGTCTTGGACTGGCAGCCCGCAATCGTCAGCACTAGAGCGCATGCCGCTATCGTGTTCCGAAATATCAATCTGCTGGATGAGATCATCGTTCCTTTCGCCATCTTTGCTCCTTTACCAACAAACTCCGATATTACAGCCAGAGTAATTTCCATGCCCGCAATGTTGGGTTGCCTAACTGAATGACTTGGATGCAGTTATGTCGAGGGGAGGTTTGTGATGCGCCGGGTATTGAACTGCAGAGTTCGCGGAGGTCCTTAGAGAAACGGGTGAACGAGGAAAGCCCGGCCTGAGCGGGGCTTCCCTCGTTCCGCTCGGCTATTCGACCTTGGGCTTGGCGCGATAGCCGTCGCGCGCGATGACGTCGTATTTCAGCGGCTTGTGCTTTTCGTCCTGGATGCGAAGCGGCTGCCCTTCAGCGTCCACCAGTTCCACGCGGAGTTTGCGGTAGGTGCCGTCCTGGTTGGCGTTGGTCGGCCTGTAGGTGATCTGGTACTGGTTGCGGATGGTGTCGTTGATGTCGTGGAAGATCTCCGGCATCTCTCCGGTAAATCTTGGGAAGAAGGACATGCCCCCGGTCATGCGGGCGAAGGTTTTCATCTGATTATCCGCCTGCAGGTATTCCAGATTGGTAATTGGTCCCATGTGACCCTCGGCCTGGAGTCGAATGTTTTGACCTGTACCCACGCTAAAGATGGTCACATTTGGCGTGGCCTTAATCTTCTGCAATATCTTGTCCAGGTTGATTTTGCTGAAGGTATCCCGTCCGGTGGCGACGAGGACGATGTATTTGCGGCCTTCGACGCGGCTGAGGCGGTCAAGCGCTTCATAGAGGGCATCGAAGAGATTCGTCTCGTTGAAGCCGGGAATCTGCAGCGTGTTCAGCGCGTTGTAGATCACGCGCTTGTCCTGGGTGAAGTCGGTCAGGATCACCGTATGCATGTCGTAGGTCATGACCGCAACATAATCGTCTGGTTTAAGTTGTTGCGCGAAAGCATAGGCAGCATTACGCATATCGTAGATAAAGTAATAGCTGTTGGCGGCGAATTCGCAGAGAAGCACGGCGGTGATTGGGGCCTGGGTGCGCTGAAATCCAACGAGCGGCTGAACGACTCCGTCCTCAAATACGCGGAAATTCTCCTCTTTGAGCCCAGGAACGAACTGATGAGTTTTCTCCAGGATGACGCCTACGTCCACCGTGACTACTGGGACATCGACGTGCAAAGAATAGGTTCCCATGCCGGGAGGGTTCTTGACTTTGGGCTCGACGGGAGCGGGTGGCTCATCTGTCGAGGTTTTTTTGTGGGGCACCGCGACGGGGCCTGAATCGCCGCCAGGGCCTCCGGCTTCGGGTACTGGCTGGTCCTCAGGCTTTTGTTGCTGCTGAGAGGCGGGAGCGGGTGTGTTCTGGGCTTTGAGTGCGGGCAGCAATGCCCAAGTCAGCGCCATCATCCCAAAGAGCGCCATCAAGAGGGCCGTGCGGGAGCGCAAAGAAAAGCGTCGAACGATCGATGTCATAACCAACCCCGGGTTTTTTGTAAATCGCGTTGCCCTATGCGGCAGCCGCGGTAACAGCTAATCTGTAGACGTGCGAAACCGCATTAAGGAAACAACCCGCCTGATTTTCGCCGCCGGCTTTCTGTTTTCGACGAGCCTGACGGCGCAGGTCCCATCGGGGGCGCCGCCTTCTTCCGCAGGGATTTACCCATTGGACCACGTTCACCGCGGTCTGCGGGGAGTGGCATACACCGTTTTTGAGGGTACACAACCGGAAGCGATGGATGTCGAGATCCTCGGAGTACTGGCCGCAGCTTTGGGACCGGGCAAAGACATGATCCTGGTTCGGTTGCACGGCACCAAACCAGAGTATACCGGGGTCGTGGCAGGCATGAGCGGCAGTCCTGTGTACGTGGACGGCAAGCTGCTGGGAGCGCTTGCCTATCGTATTGGCGAGTTCAGTAAGGAACCTATCGCAGGCGTCACTCCCATCGAACAGATGCTCGAAGTGCGGGAAGAGGCTGCGAATGGAACGAAATCCAACGGCACCGCCGTTTCCTCGGCACAGGGATTTGTGCCGATCGAGACTCCGCTGGTGCTCTCCGGCTACGGCCCCGAGGCTGTGAAGATCTGGCAGGATCGCTTTGCGGGGACCGGCCTTATGTCAGTTGCGGGAGTGGGCGGCGGCGCCTCAAAGGAATCACAGCCTGAGCCTATTGTTCCGGGTTCGGCGGTAAGCGCGCTGCTGGTACGCGGAGATCTACAGATTGCCGCTACATGTACCACGACCTATGTCGATGCGAACCAACTGCTGGCGTGCGGACATCCGATCACACAGTTCGGGGCCGTATCCATGCCGATGACGAAGGCGCTGGTACTGGCTACAGTTCCCTCTCCACTGAATGCCTTCAAGATTGTGAATACGACGGAGACGGTGGGTTCGATAACCGATGACCGTCACTCCGCGGTGCGGGGCAGCTTTGGCCAGAACGCTCGCATGGTCCCAATTACGGTAGAGCTTCGCGGAATGACGACTCCACGCACGCTGCATTTCGAAGTGATCGACCAGCCGCAGATCACACCTTCTGCATTGCTGGTTTCGGTGTACCAGGCGCTGATGGATTCGAATGGGCTGGGTGGGGACACGAGCTTCCACATTCGCGGAAATATTGAAGTGGACGGTTTTCGTCCGGTGCCGTTGGATAACTGGGTGGCTCCGGCAGAGAACCAGGGCGCGAACCTGGGCGCGGCGCTTATGGTGTCAGAGCGCTTCGCGCGGATCTACAGCAACAGCACGCGGCAGGCTTCTATTCGCAGTGTGACTCTCAATGTGGAGGCGGTGCCCGAGCGAAGGACGATGCAGTTGGAGGGTGCGCGCACATCCAGCATGGAAGCGCATGCGGGCGAAACGATCACGGTGGAAGCGACGGTGAGGCCGTATCGCGGTGCGGCGAAAAATATTCGCATCCCGATCATGCTCCCGGCGTCGCTGCCAGACGGTACTATTCGCCTGCTAGTGAGTGATGGCGGAACGCTGGACCGCGTGACAGCGCCGAACCGCGCAGGCGGCCGGCCACTGGATATGAATGCGACCATCGCACAAATTGAGGGCATGCGCCCGAATGACAGGCTATACGTGACGTTGCTCACACCCGCAGCGCAAGCGCTGCTTGAGGGCCGCACCTTGCCGGAGCTTCCCGTCTCCATGGCCAACGTGCTGGAACCGTTGCGCAATTCACAGGAAATGACATTGAACGGAGAGTCTGCGATTCCGGTAACATCAGTACCAGTAGATGCCGTACTCTCAGGTCAGCAGGTTATTTCCCTACGAATTGACTAAGTAGTTCTTTGCGTTCTCTCGACAACGGAACAGGACATAGCTGAGCGGCACCTGACGTTCCATGAATGAAGGGCTGGAAAAATTGTTATGGGTTCGATAAATGGATACGCCGCGCACGCTGCCGGTGCTGAATTGCTGCCTTATAAGTATTCACCCGGCGCCTTAAAGCCGAACGAGGTGGAGATAGAGATTTCCCATTGCGGCGTTTGTTATAGCGACATTCACCTGATTAACAACGACTGGAGTACGAGCGAGTATCCGTTCATCCCGGGCCATGAGATTGTCGGTACCGTATCGGCACTGGGCGCGGATGTGAAAACTCTGACAGTTGACCAGCGCGTGGGCGTGGGCTGGCAGTCCGACTCGTGCGGTATCTGCGAGTGGTGTCTGCAAGGGAAAGAGAATTTGTGTGCGAAGTCGCAGGGCACGTGTGTGCATCGGAACGGTGGTTATGCCAGCGCCGTCCGCGTGAATGCCAAGTTTGCAATTCCTATCCCAGAAAAACTGAAGAGCGAGAGTGCCGCTCCACTGATGTGCGGCGGAATTACGGTATACAACCCTATCCGCACGCATGGCGTAAATCCCTCGTCGCGAGTCGGGGTTATTGGAATTGGCGGACTGGGACACCTGGCGCTGCAGTTTGCGCGGGCGTTTGGCGCCGAGGTTACGGCCTTCTCCACCACTGAAGCGAAGGAGACGGAAGCGCTTGAACTGGGAGCGCACCACTTTGTGAATACGCGCGAGAGCAAGGCATTGAAGGCGCTCGCGGGCTCGTTCGACTTCATCCTTTCGACGGTGAATGCAGACCAGGATTGGTCTACCTACGTGACAGCGTTGCGGCCTACGGGCACGTTCTGCTTTGTGGGCGCACCGGCTAAGCCGGCTTCGTTCCCCATATTCCCGATTGTTTCCGGGATGAAGAGCATCACCGGGAGCCCGATCGGGAGTCCGCTTCTTTTGCGTGAGATGCTGGACGTTGCGGCGCGCCATGGTGTGCAGGCGAAGACGGAGCGTTTTCCGATGGCGAAAGTGAACGAGGCTATTACGCGGGTGAAGAAGAATCACGTGCGTTATCGCGCAGTGCTTTCGAACTGACAACCGGCCTTTCAGCGGCGGTGCGAGTGAATGCATCAACCGCAGATCCTCCGACTTCGCTCAGGATGACAATTTCATAGGGCGGTGCGTCGGCTCAGAGCAAAAATATTCAGAGGGGTGGCTATTGGCCGCCCCTTTTTGCTGCCCATCCGCATGACAACCTCGTTCTAGTAGACTCAGAGTCAGCATGATTCGACCTTCCCTGCTTCTCTCCGCGGCCGTTCTCCTGATTGCGTCTGCGTTCTCACTTCCCCGCAGCATTTTCGCGCAGGGCACCAAGCAATGGACGCAATCGCGCTTCGATGAATTCCAGAGAGGCACGCCGCAGTCGGTCATCCTGCGAAACGATGGGACGCTGGAAACCGGTAGCGAAGCCCATGATGTGATCACGACGCCTTCGACGTACATTTGGTCCATCAGCTCGGATCGAGCGGGGAACGCGTATCTCGGGACGGGCTCGCCGGCGACGGTGCTGCGAATTGCTCCCGATGGAAGCTCGACGACACTGTTTGAGACGAAAGACCTCTCAGTGCAATCGGTTCGCGTGGGGCCGGATGGCTCGATCTATGCGGCGACATTGCCAAAGGGGCGTATCTACAAACTGCAGCCCAGCGCGGGCAAGCCGGAGACGGAAGAGACGGCCAAGGTGGTTTTCGATCCTGAGACCACGCAGGAAAAGCCGCGCTACATATGGGACATGGCATTCGATGCGCAGGGCAGGCTTTATATTGCTGCGGGTGGACCGGGGGCGGTGTTCCGGTGGGATCCGGCAAAGCCTGCTAATAAGGCTGAACTCTTTTTCAAAAGCGACGAGCCGCATATTCGCTGCCTGGCATTCGCGCCGGACGGCAACCTGATCGCGGGATCGGATGGCAGCGGACTTGTTTATCGGATTGATAAAGCGGGACAAGGCTTTGTGATTTTCGATGCGCCGCGACGGGAGATTACGTCGCTGGCCATCAGCCCGGGGGGAACGATCTACGTTGCGAACGTGGGCGACAAGAGCCGCAACAATCTGCCTCCGCTGCCAGTGCAGGGCGTGGCAAATGTGACGACGACGCTCACGATTATTCAGCCGGGATCGATACAGACATTCAACGGGAACACAATAATTCCAGACGGCACGGAGGTGTTTGAGATTCCGGCCTCGGGTGCTCCGCATTCGCTATGGGCGAGCCGCGACGACATTGTGTACTCGTTGCGCTCAACGCCGCACGGTTTGCTGGCTGCGAGCGGCAATCGTGGCCGCGTGTATCGGATTGATTCAGTCAGCAGCTTTTCGGACATTGGACATTTGAAGGCATCGCAGGCGGTTGGATTTGCCGATGCGCCGGATGGTGTTTACATCGCGACCAGCAACACGGGCAAGCTTTACCGGATGAGCACCGCCGCAGCGGCGGAAGGCAGCTTTCAGAGCCAGGTGTTCGATGCCGGGCTGTTTTCGCGGTGGGGACGCATGGAGACGGATGATGCTACCGCAGGCAAGTTCGATCTTTATGTGCGAAGCGGGAACGTTGAGAATCCTGAGCGCAACTGGAGCGCGTGGCAAAAGGTAACTACGGAGCAGGCGATGATCCCGGTGCCGTCAGCGCGATTTGTGCAATGGAAGACTGTGATGCGTCCGGGGGCGGTGATTGGTGGGATCACGGTTAATTATCTGCCGGTGAATGTGGCACCGGTGGTGGACGAGATCGTGGTGCAACAGGGAGCGCGACTGAGCCCGCAGAGTGCGCCGACGCCATCAAGCACAGTGACGATTACGTTTCCGTCGACAGCAAGCAACAGCATTAATTTCCCATCGGATCCAGGCACTGCGCCACTGACGGCGCAGAAGGACCGGACTGCGATTACGGGACGGTGGGCGGCCCATGATGAAAACGGCGACGACATGGTCTTCGATGTTTACTACCAGGGCGAAGAGGATCAACCGTGGCTGCTGTTGAAGCGGAATGTGACGGATCGTTATCTTTCGTTCGACACATCGAGTTTGCCGGACGGGACTTACCGGTTGAAGATTGTGGCTAGCGATTCGCCATCGCATTCTCCGGGCGAAGCGTTGACCGGCGACCGGGTGAGCGATCGATTCCTGGTGGATACAACGTCGCCTACGGTTTCGGGTTTTACGGCGAAGCTGGAAGGCGGAGCGATTCACGCCGCACTTGAAGCGGCGGACACTATTACTCCGATTGCGCATGCGGAATATTCGATCGATGCCGGGCCGTGGCAGTATCTTGAGCCGGTGGGAGCATTGTCTGATTCGCTCCACGAGCGGTATGACTTCCGCGCGGCTTTGCCATCGCAGGTGGAAGGCGTGAAGGCGGCTGCCTCCTCTGAGCATGTACTTACAGTTCGCGTGTATGACCGGCGCGACAATGTTGTGGCTGCAAAGATCCTGGTGCGCTGAACGATATGCGCTTTGAATTTTTCATCGCGGCGAGATACCTGAGGGCCAAGCGCCGACAGGCGGTGGTCGGGGTGATCACGCTGATCTCGGTTGCCGGAGTGGCTGCGGGAGTGGCTTCCCTGATCGTTGCGCTGGCCATCACGAATGGCATGCGGCGCGACCTGCAAGAGCGGCTGCTGGGGTCAACGGCGCACGTGGAATTGATGCGCGTGCAGAGCGACGGCATTCGCCAGTGGGCAGCACTTACGGATCGGCTGCGCGAACTTCCGCATGTGACGGCGGCAGCTCCGGGACTTTACGGGCAAGTGCTGATTTCGCGGGGTGCTCGCTCGGGCGGCGCGCTTGTCAAAGGAATCGTTCCCGCGCAGGAGCGTACTGTGAGTGACCTGCTGGCGAATGTGACGATGGGGACGGCGCAGCCACTCGCCGAGGCTGACACAAGCGCCACAACGGATCCCAATCGCGCGGAACCACCGCTGGTGATTGGCTACGACCTGGCCGACACACTGGATGCGAAGGTGGGGTCGTCAGTCATGGTTACGAGCCCGCAGGGTGAGCTGACTCCGCTGGGGATTGTGCCGAAGTATCAGCGCTTTCGTATTGTGGGGATTTTCCGGTCTGGGTTTTATCAATACGACTCGAGCTATGCGTTTTTGCGGCTGAAGGATGCGCAGGCGCTGTTCGGAGAGCCGGACCTGGTGTCGGTCATCTCCTTCAAAGTTGACGACATGTACCACGCAGATCGCATTGGCAAGGAGATTGAGACGGCGGCGGGGCCGGGTTTTCTGACGACGAACTGGATGGAGCAGAACCGGGAGCTGTTTCGCGCACTGCGTCTGGAACAGATCGTTACATTCATCGTGATCGGTTTAATTGTCTGCGTGGCCGCATTAAATATTCTTATAGCGCTGACAATGATGGTGATGGAGAAGACCCGGGACATTGCAGTGCTGATGTCTTTTGGAGTACAGCCGGCGCAGATCCGCAGGATTTTTCTGATGCAGGGTTTGCTGATCAGCGTACTGGGCACGGCGATCGGTTTGGCGCTGGGATACGGTTTGGCGTGGATTGGCGGGCATTACCGCTTCATTCACCTCTCGGCCGAGGTCTATTCCATTGACTATCTTCCCTTCGCGCCGCGACTGGTGGATGGGCTGATTGTGGCGATTGTGTCGCTTTCGGTATCGCTGCTGGCCACGCTCTACCCTTCGGCCTCAGCCGCCCGCATTGCCCCAGCAGAAGCGCTTCGTTACGAATAGCACTTTCGTTAGCGAGGAATAGACCGCTGTGTGCGGCAAGCCTGATTACAATAGGACGCATGGAGACGCTTCCAAACCGGTCCGCGCAAACTGCAATGGGAGCGGCTGCGACTGCGGAGGAGGTACCGCCGCTGGTTCGCGTGGAGCACCTGCGGAAAGAGTACCTGACCGGCCGCGGAAAGCTGGTTCTCTTTGAGGATGTGAGCTTTGAGGTGCACAAGGGCGACCTGATGGCGATCGTTGGCCAGTCCGGTGCGGGTAAAAGCACACTTTTGCACATGCTGGGAGCGCTTGATACCCCCTCCAGCGGTAACGTATACTGCGCCTCAAATCAATTAAGTTCGCTGTCTGCCAAAGAGGCAGCGGTATTCCGTAACCGCGAAATTGGCTACGTGTGGCAGTTTCACTACTTATTGCCGGAGTTTACGGCTTTAGAGAATATTGCTATGCCACTTTTAGCCCGCGGAGAATCGAAGGCAGTCGCTTTCAAAAGCGCGGAGAAGTGGTTGCTGGAAGTGGACTTGGGGGACCGGGCGAGTCATCGTGCGGGAGAGCTTTCCGGCGGAGAACAACAGCGGATTTCGCTGGCACGTGCACTGGTAACCGGGCCAAAACTCCTGTTGGCAGATGAACCTACGGGAGACCTGGACAACCAAACTGCCGATGCCGTGTTCCATCTTATAGAGCGTCTTCACCACAGTCATGGGCTGACATCTCTGCTTGTGACTCATAATCTGGGACTTGCAAGACGGTGTTCCAGGGTTTTGCGGCTGGATCAGCGAAAGATGGAAGAAGTATCGCCGCTGGAAGTTTGATTGGGGACAAAATCCGACTTTGAACCCTTTTTGTTTGATACGCGTCTTAAGAATAAAGCAGGATTGTTTTACAGGATGGGATGTCGCCGGACCTGCAAGTTGTTGCAGCCATGGCGGCGCGGCAGAGCCAAAACAGGCAGCCGTTCGACCACTCTAAAGGGTCTTTCCTACGAAAAACCACTTCGTGGGCAGACGGTAGGGAGATGGAGCTTTTCGTCGCTGGGCTCGAAGTACAGGGCGCAAGTGCCCTGCGGCTCCGACAGCGAGGTGGGCTCGGTTTGAAGGGGGAACATGTTCGAACGGTATACAGAAAAGGCGCGTCGCGTCATCTTCTTCGCCCGGTATGAAGCCAGCCAGTTCGGCTCGCCGTACATTGAGACTGAGCACTTACTGCTTGGCCTGCTGCGCGAAGATAAGGCGTTAACCAACCGCTTTCTCCGCTCCCATGCGTCAGTCGAATCCATTCGCAAGCAGATTGAGGGACACACTACCATTCGAGAAAAGGTATCGACCTCGGTCGATCTGCCGCTTTCAAACGAATGCAAGCGTGTGCTCGCTTATGCCGCGGAAGAGGCTGAACGGCTCTCCCACAAGCATATTGGGACTGAACATTTGCTCCTGGGTTTGTTGCGTGAGGAAAAGTGCTTTGCCGCAGAGATCCTGCACGAGCGGGGACTGAAACTGCTGGCCATTCGCGAAGAGCTGGCGCGTGCCACGCAAGAGAAGGCGCCACCTTCTGCGCGTAACCGTGAATCCAGTTTGCTGGCGGAGTTTTCGCGGGACCTGACACAGGCCGCGATGGACAACCAGCTTGATCCGCTGGTGGGGCGAGATCTTGAACTTGAGCGCGTGGTTCAGATTCTTTGCCGCCGTACCAAGAACAATCCGGTACTGATTGGCGAGCCGGGTGTGGGCAAGACGGCAATCGTGGAAGGACTTGCGCAGAAGATTGCGGATGGCGAGGTCCCCAGTTTCCTTGCCGATAAGCGCGTGCTTGCGCTTGACCTTTCGCTTATCGTGGCCGGCACCAAGTATCGCGGACAGTTCGAAGAACGACTGAAGACGATCATGAAGGAACTGATGGAAAACCAGAACTCCATCATCTTCATCGACGAATTGCACACACTGGTGGGTGCCGGGTCGGCGGAAGGTTCGCTGGATGCGGCAAACATTCTGAAGCCTGCCCTTTCGAGGGGAGAGATTCAGTGCATTGGGGCAACAACTCCGGCGGAGTATCGCAAGTCGATTGAGAAGGATCGTTCACTGGAACGCCGCTTCCAGGCTGTGAAAGTGCCGCCTCCGAATGAAGAGGACGCGATTCGGATCATTATGGGCATCAAGGACCGCTATGAGAAATTCCACGCGGTCAGCTATACGGATGATTCGATTACGTTCGCGGTGTCTCACTCGAATCGATATATTCCGGATCGCTTTTTGCCGGACAAGGCTATCGATTTGATCGACGAGGCGGGTGCGCGTGTGAAGCTGCGCCAGACCTCGTTGCCAGAAGAAATTACCGAGGTGCAAAAGCGCATCAAGTTCATCGTTCATCGCATGGAGAACGCGATTGCCAATCATGAATTTGAGAAGGCGCGTTTCTACTCCGACGAAGAGCGTAAGGAACGAGAGAACCTGCGCGCACTGCGCGACAAGTATCACCTTGACGATTCGACGGCAGGGATTGTTGGCCGCGAGGACATTGAGGATGTCGTGAGCCGCTGGACCGGCGTGCCAATCACATCCATCAAGGAAGAAGAAACGCAGAAGCTCTTGCGGGTTGAGGAAGAACTCCACCGTCGCGTTATTTCGCAGGACAAGGCGATCTCCGCGCTGGCACGAGCGATTCGCCGCTCGCGCGCAGGCTTGAAGAATCCTGCGCGTCCCATTGGATCGTTCCTCTTCCTGGGACCGACGGGCGTGGGCAAGACGGAGATGGCGCGTACGCTGGCGCAGTTCCTCTTCGGCAGCGAGAAGGCGCTGATCCGTTTCGACATGTCAGAGTTCATGGAAAAGCATTCGGTGTCAAAGCTGATCGGTTCGCCTCCGGGGTACGTGGGTTACGAGGAGGGTGGTCAGCTTACGGAGCGCGTGAAGCGGTCTCCATACTCAGTTGTGTTGCTGGATGAAATCGAGAAGGCGCATCCGGATGTATTCAACATCCTGCTGCAGGTATTTGAAGATGGTCAATTGACGGACGGCCTTGGAAACACGGTCGACTTCAAGAACACGATAATCATCATGACTTCGAACATAGGTGCCCGTCACTTGCAGAAGAAGCAGGGATTGGGCTTCCAGTCAGAGCGCGAAGACCTGGTGATGGACAAGATCGAAGAGATGGTAAAGAGCGAGGTGAAGAGAACCTTCAACCCCGAATTCCTGAACCGTCTGGACGAAGTGATCATCTTCCTGTCGCTGTCGGATGCGGACCTGATCCAGATTCTCGAATTGCTGGTGCAGCAGCTCAACACCAACCTTGCGCAGAAGGCGATCACGATCTCTGTGAACGAAGATGCCAAGAAGTGGATTCTGGAAAAGACGCTCGTGGATCGCACCTATGGAGCTCGTCCGCTACGCCGCGCCCTGCAGCGCTACGTAGAAGATCCGCTCTCAGAGGCGCTTATCGCTGGCGGCATTACGGAACGTCCGGCGTTCCTCGAGGTTTATCTCGAAAACAACCAGCTCTTCTATCGGTCCATTACAGACGTTGGTGAAGACAAAGCGAACGGCATTCTGCTCTTCAGCAATTAGCGAAGAGTTGGAAAGGAAAAAGGCCCTGTCCAAGGACAGGGCCTTTTATTTGTGGTGGAAAACGCTTAGGTGAGGTCGCTTACTCTTTTGGCGACTGTCTGAGATGCGCGCTGCGCTGAGTTCACGAGATCCTCAACTACGTCGCGACCGCGGTTGACTGCGTCCCCGGCACGATCGCCGAAATCACCGGTCACGTCCTTCACATAGTCGGTGGCGTCATCCAACTTCCTGCGGATCTGCTTGCGGGTCTTGGCACCGGTCTGGGGCGCATAGATGAGTGCAACAGCAGCTCCGGCAGCCACACCAACCGTAAAAACAGCCCAAAACTTCAAAGTATCCATAAATCCTCCTTCGCATTTAGTGGCGCGTTTAACTATTGTTTAGATTCGGAAACAACGGTGATAGTTGTAATCGCCATTTTCGCTCTATTCCTGCCAACGCGGTACAAGCATACAATGATTCACTTGGGCTGAATACAGGTTGTGAGCGGTGGGAGAATCTGGCCCCACTCTGTTTGATCACAAGTTCGCGGGAGAGATGGATGACGTGTGTTCCTGGTAAGTCGAATCGTGTGTTCCCTTCCAATCGAATTTCTCTTATTGCAATTTTGCTTGCAGTCTCTTCCTACACGCTTCTCCCCTGTCATGGAATCGCACAGGATGCGGGGCCTAAACCATCAACGGTGCTGACAGCGGCAGACCACCGGACTTCTACGAGCCTAAATGGTGAATGGCAGTCGATCATTGATCCTTATGGAAATGGGTTGTATGACGGGCAGGGCAAGATCCGCAACAATGGGTTCGCGGAGAATAAGCAGCAGACTTCGCCAGGGCAACTGGTCGAGTACAGTTTTCAAAAATCTCCGACGTTGAAGGTTCCCGGAGACTGGAATACGCAGCGCGAATCGCTAATGTTTTACGAAGGGCCGCTGTGGTACGAAAAGGATTTTACGTACGAGCCCGTTGCGGGTCGGCGAGTTTTTCTGCACATTGGCGCAGCAAACTATCGTTCGTATATTTGGATTAACGGTGTGAGGATTTGCGATCACGAAGGCGGCTTTACCACCTTCGATTGCGAAGTGACCAGCGCGCTGAAACATGGGAAGAACTTCGCGGTGATTGCAGTGGATAACACGCGCATAGCTGACGGCGTTCCGACCTTAAAGACGGACTGGTGGAACTACGGCGGGCTGACACGTGACGTTTACCTGGTGGATGTTCCGAACCACTACATTGATACCTTCGACCTGCATCTGAAGCGCGGCACGACGGATCGCATCGAAGGCTGGGTGCATGTGGAAGGCGCTACTGCGGGCACTCCGGTGAAGGTGACACTCGCGAATTCCGATCAACATTTGAACGCGAGCGGCACGGTCGGCGCAGATGGGAATGCTCTGATTACATTGCAGGACGCGAAGCTGCAGCTGTGGGCTCCGGGACATCCAACGCTTTACCACGCGACGCTTGAAGCGGACGGCGACAAGCTCGAAGATGACATCGGCTTTAGAACAATTGAAACTCGCGGCACGCAGATTTTGCTGAATGGTCAGGCGATTTTCCTGAAAGGGGTCTGCATCCACGCGGAAGCTCCCTACCGCACCGGGCGTGCGTATAGCGAACAGGATGCGGAAACGCTGCTGGGGTGGGCGAAGGAGCTTGGCGCAAACTACGTGCGGTTGGCGCACTATCCGCACGACGAGAAAATGACGCGGCTGGCGGACAAGATGGGGATCCTGGTGTGGTCAGAGATTCCGGTTTACTGGGCGGTTCACTTTGACGATCCTGTTGTGTTGAAGAAGGCTGAGGCGCAGTTGACGGAGATGATTCGCCGCGACCGCGATAAAGCTTCCGTCATACTGTGGTCGGTTGCCAATGAGACTCCGGGCACACCTGCTCGCACGGCATTTTTAACAACGCTGGTTGCGGATGCGCACGAACAGGATCCTTCAAGGTTGGTGACGGCTGCGCTGCTGGTTCGCGGCGAGGGAAACACGAAGATCGTTGACGATGCGCTGGGCAACGTGCTCGACGTTATCGGCACTAACGAATACATCGGTTGGTATGAGAAGACCGCGGCGGATGCGGACAATTTTAAGTGGGACATCCGTTTCCAGAAGCCGATGATTATGAGTGAATTTGGCGGAGGATCCAAGGCCGGGCTGAATGGCGAGGTCACCACTCGGTGGACCGAGGAGTTCCAGGCAAATATTTACGAGCATCAACTCGTGATGCTGAACAAGATTCCGCAATTGCGCGGCATGACGCCGTGGATCCTGATGGATTTTCGCTCGCCTTTACGGGAGCTGCCGGGAATGCAGGACTATTTCAATCGCAAAGGACTGTTCTCTCCTGATGGGAAAAAGAAGAAGGCATTCTTTGTGCTGCAGAAGGCCTATACCGAAAACATGATTGGGCATGCGGAATAATCTCTCATTTTCTTGTCGGGCGTAGCGAAGGTTTCAGAGACGCAACGATTGATTACGCGGCAGACGCAGAGTTATAGATTGCGGCAGTTAGAGGGAGATGCCGCGCTTCCAGGGGATGAAGTCATTTTGTCCGGAGAGTTCCGCTTGCGTCTGGCGCCTTCCGCTTGCAACTTCAATGACCATGTCGAGGATTGCCTCTCCGGTTTTCTCGACGGTGGATTTGCCCGAAATAATTGCGCCCGCGTCCAGGTCGATGATGTCTGACATGCGTACGGCCATTGCTGAATTCGTAGCCACCTTAATGACGGGGGCGATCGGGTTTCCGGTTGGCGTACCCAATCCTGTGGTGAACAAAACAACGTTGGCGCCCGCTCCCACTTGCGCGGTGACGCACTCGACGTCGTTGCCGGGCGTGCAGAGCAGGTTCAGTCCCGGGGTAGTTGCATACTCCGGAAAATCCAACACATCGGTGACGGGCGATGTACCCCCTTTTTTCGCAGCGCCAGCGGATTTCATCGCGTCGGTGATAAGACCATCCGCAATATTTCCGGGAGATGGATTCATTTCAAAGCCTGAGTGAACGGCCTTCGCGCGCGCTGCATACGTTTTCATCAGATCAACGAAACGTTCGGCAACAGGCTGGCTGACAGAGCGATCGACGAGATTCTGCTCAACACCGCAGAGCTCAGGAAACTCGGACAAGATTGTTTTGCCGCCCAGCGCGACCAATGTGTCTGAGACGTGTCCCAAGGCGGGGTTCGCGGATATGCCCGAGAAACCGTCGGAGCCGCCACACTTGAGGGCGATGGTGAGTGCGCTCAAAGGTGCCGGAGTTCGCTGGAGTTTGTTCGCTTCTGCGAGACCCGCAAATGTTTTCGAAATAGCTTGCTCAAGCAGAGACGAGCCGAGACCTTGTTGTTGCTGGTCAAAAATCAATACCGGCTTGCTGGATTGCGGGTCGCGACGTTGGATCTCTTCTTTCAGAATGGATACTTCCGCGTTCTGGCAGCCGAGACTCAAAACGGTTGCACCCGCGACATTGGGATGATGGATATACCCGGCGAGCAAACCGCACAGCGATCGGGCATCTTCGCGCGTGCCTCCGCACCCGCCCTGATGAAGCAGGAATTTGATGCCGTCGAGATTCTTGAACAGGCGCTGCGGGAGAGCGCTGAGAGCGGCGTCATCACGAGTTGCCTGTGAATGGAGGGTCGCGAGTTCCCTCACCTGCTGGCGGTACTGGTTATTTCGCGTATATCCCAACTCTTCTTCGAATGCTTCACGCAGGGCTTCAACATTGCGGTTCTCGCAGAAAACAAGCGGCAACACGAGCCAATAATTTCGCGTGCCTACCTGGCCATCTGCGCGATGGTATCCGTCGAATGTACGCTGCTGCCATTTAGAAACATCCGGTGCGGACCATTCCTGGTGATGACGTTCGGCAGAAAATCCGTTGGTGTCGTGACGAAGATTTCTTGTTGTTATCACGCCGCCTGCGGGCACATCCTCCGTGAGCTTTCCGACGGTGACCCCGTACATGGTGATCTGCGCTCCGGAGGGCATGGCCGATTCTACGAACTTGAACTTCGCAGGAACTGGAGAAGGAAGCTTGATGTTCTTTCCGGAGAACGTGATCGTCTCGTCAGCATGAAGCGGTGTCAAAGCGACGAGTACATTGTCACGAGGATCGAGCTTCAGAATTCTGTGGTTCTCAGATGTGTGCTCCATCTATTTCGCTGTCTCCGCCGGAAAGTGTTGACGCTTACGAGTCCATACCATCCTGCACTACGCAGGTGTTGCGTGTCATTATTTCGATTCGGCTTAATTGGATACGGCGTTCCCTGATGTTTGGATGTAGGCATCTACGCGGAGACCTATCGGAATTTCGACACCGGGATCGAGTTGAATCAACGTTTCCAATATCTTGGTATCGACTTTTTCGGTGGGCTCGGAAGTCTGTACATTTTTCCTGCCGAGTTCTTTGCCTACGCGTATCACGTGGCCGGGAAACTTTTGTTTATCGAAGGCGTCGGCCGTTACGTACGCCGGTTGACCTACTTTTACCTTGGCTACTTCTGTCTCGTCCACATCTACGCGAACACGGAGCCTGGAATTGTCGCCGATAGTGACGATGGGATCGGGGACGGTAGAGGAGTTGCTGACGCTCTCTCCCGAGCGGTGATGCTTGCGCAGGATGACTCCGTTGATAGGCGAGCGAATGAGTGTTTTCTCATAGCGCGCCTGCGCCTCCGCCAATTGGGCTTTGGCGAGTTCGAGAGTAGCTTCGGCGGCAGAGCGATCTTCTTCCCTGGGATTATCGTCGATGAGCGAATGGTGCTCGGCGGAGTGCTGATACTGCGCGGCAGCGACGTTGTACTGGCGAATGTAGCGCTCATTTTCTTCGCGGGAGATGATGCCTTCGGTGAAGAGCTTGTTATGACGCTCCATTTCCGCGCGCGCGTTCTCCATGACGGCCTTGTTCTCCTCCACCGTCGAGAAGGCTTCCTTGCGCTCTTGCGAGCGTGCGCCATTGATCACTTTGCGCAACTCCGCTTCACGCTGGTGGACAACGGCCTGCGATGAAAGCACTTGGGCGTGCTGATCTGCATTGACCAGGATGGCTACGATCTGTCCCTCGGTAACGGCGTCGCCCTCTTCGACGAGGACCTGCTTGAGCTTGCCGCTAATTTCGGACCCGACTTTGATGTCTTCAGAGTTTGGCTCGACGCGACCCGGGCCTGCTACAAAATCGCCGTGAGGAATGCTAACCACGGCTGTGCCCGCGGCCTCAGCGGTACGCGCCGAACGGCGCATGATGACTCCAATAAGAACTACGGCAATAACGGCGGCCACGCCAGTGATTATTAATTTTCCTGCTCATATGAACCTCGTTGCGATCGAATCTTGTAATGCGACTGGAACGGCGCACGCGGAGATGTGTCCATTCACGTTTTCTGTAGAGGCGATGTGCCCGTCTTCAATGCGGATGATGCGATCGCCCATGTCGAGCACGCGGCTGTCGTGGGTAACGATGGCGACGGCCCGGCCGCGGCGGTGGGCGAGGTCGCGCATGAGTTGCATCACATTCCTGCCTGTGTGCGAATCGAGCGCGGCTGTCGGTTCATCCGCGAGCAATACTTCAGGATCGCCGACGAGAGCGCGTGCAAGCGCTACACGTTGCTTTTGTCCGCCACTCAGATCAGCGGGGAACGTGTTCATCTTGTCGGTGAGGCCGACCTCGTCGAGCAGATCTCCGGCGGTCTTGTGCGCGCGGGTTCCGCGGATGCCTTTGAGGTCGAGTGCAACTTCAACGTTCTCACGCGCTGTGAGTGTTGGAAAAAGATTGAATGCCTGAAAGACGAATCCGATATGGCGAAGCCGGATGGCAGGCAGTTCTTTTTGACTCAGAGTTGAAGTCTCAACACCAGCCACTTCAACACTTCCGGATGTGGGGCGGAGGATGCATCCCATGACCGAAAGCAGCGTGGTTTTCCCGCTGCCGGATGGGCCCATGAGCAAGAGGACTTCGCCACTGCAAACGTCGAGGTCCACTCCCTCAAGCGCAGTGACGCGAGAAATTCCTTCCTCATAGATTTTGCTTACTCCGCGTACTCGAATCGCAGTCTGCATTGTTGCTCCGCTGATTAATTTTTAAAGACCATCGCCGGGTCGAGACTGATGACTTTGTGAATGGACACGATGGCTGCGATACCGCACATGATGGTGGTTAGAAAGAAAATGATGACTGCCATGGGCCAGGAAAGAACGATGGCCGCGCCGCCACTTTGTCCGCCATGCACTACGAAGATGCTGACGAACATACCCATGGTGTAGCCGATGACAGCGGCTATCCCGGCCTGCTCGAGGATGACGTGGTAGATGTAGCTGTTGGGTGCGCCCATTGCTTTGAGCGTGCCGTATTCGCGGATGTGATCCATGGTGGTGGCATAAATCGTCTGCGTAACGACGACGATTCCAACGACCAGGCCGAGGACGGCAGCAAGTAGAACGGCGATGCCCGCACCAGTTGTAAACATCCAGTAGTTGCGAGTCTTACTGCTGAAGCTATTGGTCTTGAGAATGTCAACGTCGTGAAGGCGGGTGGAAAGTTGTTCGGCCAGCTGATCGATGTTGGTTCCGGGAATCGCCTTCACGAGGATGAATACGGTTTCCTGTTCCTTGAGATTCGCGATGTTTTGGGCGTTCTTAAAAGTAGTGAAAACGTAAGGCGAAGTGGTGAAGGAGCGAATCCCTTTGGTGAAGCCGACGATGCGAACGCGATGATCATTGATTTCGAACGTCTCTCCGATGTGGGTGACGCCGAGTTTCTTGCGATAGTTTTCGTCGATCATTACCGCGTCGGGATTGCGCAGGTCGGCGACGTTTCCAGCGACTATATTCCAAGGGCCACCCATGGGGTTATCGAGGTTGAAGCCCACCAACTGGATGCTATCGTGGCCGCCATCGGTACGCTTCCAGTTTCCGAAGCGGACGATGTATTTTTCTGCTGACTCGACACCCGGTGTTGCGCGTACCTGGTAAAGCTTCCGCTCGCTGAAGGGCACTCCCTGCTCGATATACGGGATATGGAGCGAAGCCACCCACAAGTCGGCGGCGGAATGATCGATGAGTCCCGTGGTGGTGACGCTGAAGCCGATGAACAATCCCAACTCAACCACCATGAGCACCACGGCAAAGGTGATGCCGGTGAGCGTGACGGCCAGTCGAACTTTGTCGTGAAAGAGATTTCGTCGCGCGATGGGAGGCATAGGCTAAGTTCCTGAACGCATCAAGCCACTCATCAGCGCGTCCATCATTGAGCGTTGGCGATCGGCAAGGGGGCGATGGTCAATCCATTGATCCTGATCCATGACGATGTCCAGGGACGCGACGCCGTGAACCGCTGCCCACAACGTTTGAGCGATCAAATGCGGGTCTGTCAGTTCCGGGCGGAAGGCACCCGCTTCAAGCGAATCGCGCACAAGCCCCAGAAGAAATGCATAGGCGTCTTCGTTGGGATTTCCCCTCCTGGCCAATTCTTCGTCGGTCAATTTCAGAGATTTAGGATGAGAGGTCATGAACATTAGCCGATAGTGATTTGGATTGGCCACGGCAAATTCGACGTAGGCTCGACCGCAGGCTGCCAATCTCTCGTGCGGATCTTTAATGTTCACCAAATCACGGAACGCCTCGGCCAGACGATTGAAGTCCTGATGACAGACTTCGCGGAAGAGCGACTCCTTGTCGGCGAAGTGGAGATAGATGGCGGTGGGTGAGTAGTCGATGCGCGCGGCGACCTTGCGCATGGTGACTCCGTCGTATCCGTAAGTGACAAACAGATCGCGAGCGGCGTCGAGGATCTTTTCCCGAACCTCACTTTTTTCTCGGATGCGACGCTCTTGAATGGTCATACCAATCTCCACTTACCAACGTTAACTTAACATTGTTAAGTTTATGACCGTCGGTTTCGCTTGTCAATGAGGGCAGCTAGTTTCACGTGGAAATTTAAGAAGAGGGGGCCTACGGTTTCAGCCATGCAGGCTAATAAAGGATAGCTATGTTACAGAAACTGCTTGGCTAGACGGTCCAGCACGCCCTCGGTGCCAGCACAGAGACCTGTGTGCACGGCCGAGGGCTGAAGGATGGTGCTGCGGGCAGATATGAGCCAATGGAAGCGCTCCCGCTGCGACAGTTGCGCGATGGGGCCGGCTGTGGGGTCGCCTTCGCAGATGCGCCGAACAGCGTCAAGATGCTGTCGGACGAGTTCCACATCTACCTCAGGGAAGAGTGCGAGGAGACGCGGCTCGTCGAGATGGATTCGCGCCTCGAGATAGCGCTTCTCCAGGCAAAAAACGATGACGGCAACGTTGATGAATTCCTCGCGCTCGACGCGAGGTACCACGCGAAGAGTGGCGTAATCAAAAGAGGCGTGCGTGGGCATGGATCGCCTCCTGTTCAAAGATGGAAGACGCGGCTAGCCGCCGGGTCAAGAAATCGATGTAAGCAGCGCGTCGTTGCGCGACCGCCGATTCTTCCGGACCCGCCTGGAACCAATCCGGAGGCACCTGTGCAACGATGTCGGAGATCAATTCCGGGGTGAGCTTGCTATGGGCCAAGGTGGAGGCCTGTGCGATCTCCGATGCCCAATCTAAGAGCACGTGGTCTTTGATCTCGGGGAAAGGTGACTCCACTTTTTGCATCATGGTCGCGAGGTTGTGCTGAAAGAAGAGGGCAGCGCCGTGGTCGATGAAGTAGATCTTGCGATGCCAGACGAGCAGGTTGGCGTTGCGAGCCGTGCGGTCGACGTTCTGCGTAAAAGCGTCGAACCAGACGGCAAGTGAAGCCTCTGAGGGAGACGCTTTGTCCCGCGCTGCCGGATCGAACATGATGGAGCCGGGAAGGTAATCCAATGCGAGGTTGAGGCCGTGGCTGGCTTTGAGAAGTTGGCGGATCTCTGCGTCAGGCTCATTTCGGCCAAGCATTGAATCGATGTTGATGAAGATGATTTCCGGGATTGCGAGGCCGAGCGCGCGACCGATTTCTCCTGCGATAAGTTCTGCGACGAGGGCAAGAGTGCCCTGGCCTGCTCCGCGAAACTTGACGACATAAAGTCCCAAATCGTCCGCTTCAACGATGGCGGGGAGCGATCCCCCTTCTCGGAGAGGCACGACGTAGCGGGTGGCGTTCGCAGTTCGCAGCATGGAGGTTTCAGTTTAGCGGGTTCGCCGGGCATTGTTTGGATTACCGCATGCGCGGGTGTCGAAAGTGTCAAATGAAAATGTGGCTGCGAAGGGTCGCGAAGAACAGGGAGGCGCGCGAGTTTTCGGGGTACGTTGAACTTTCACCTTGCCGCCCTCATCATAATCAGTGACGGAGAGCGGAGAAGATGCGGGTATCGTGGCGTGTATTGCTGAGGGTGTTGCTGGTGGTGGTTGCAGCGGTGCTGCTATGGGAAAGATTCGGAGCGCACCGTCACGAGGGTTCTCCCGGCGGCGTGACGGACTTGAATACGACTTCGCCTTTGAATCAGCCAAATGGCGGTCCGGTGAGCGACGAGGCGTATGCCGTTTACTCGGCACTCTACAAAGAGCCGATGGATCAGCCGCTCGCCTTCTGCGA
This sequence comes from uncultured Acidobacteriaceae bacterium, assembly GCA_963797255.1. Classification (GTDB taxonomy): domain Bacteria; phylum Acidobacteriota; class Terriglobia; order Terriglobales; family Acidobacteriaceae; genus JANXZS01. The sequence continues at coordinate 69,448 of CAWCOV010000018.1, read as the reverse complement.
GGCATCGGTGACGGACATCCCTCAAGTGGATGGCAGCTGCCTGAAGCCGAGTACGGCAGAGGAGCGGCAGATGACGGATAGCTTTGTCGCTGCGAATCGGCAGACTCATCGTTTTGAAAAGAAATTCTCAATTGCTCAGGGCTACCGCTTGCTCTCGGTAAACGATGTCGACACGGCACGGCGATGCCGTGTTGCGAAGGACGTTGATTCGCCGCAGTGCAAGCCTTACGCAGATTTGAAGACGATCCGATTACTGGGGGCACCGGGTTTTGACGATGCGCATTCGCGGGCGCTCGTATCTGTGATCAAGAGCTGCGGCAAACTCTGCGGAAGCGGAGGCATTTTCGCTGTGGAAAAATCCGGAGACAGCTGGGTACGATCCGCTCCATCGGACTTTACTCGTGATTGCAATTGGATGTACTGACGAAGTTATTTTGCCGACGACGTTCACGCGTCTGGCAAGCTTTCGTTTCCGTGGCGGAAGCTTTGGCTTCGTTCGCTACCAATCCAGCTTAGCGGGAAGGAACTCAGCAAACAGGTCGTCGTAATACGGCTTGAGCTGCTTCAGATCCGGCTTGGTGTGACCCTTGGAATACAAGTCATAGGGATTGAACTTTTTCACCCACTCGAGCATGGCGCGGTCTTTCTCATTGGCAAGATGCTCATAAGCGCCGTGGCTATGCCATGGATAGAACGAATGGAATCGCAGCATGTAGAGCGCTTCGTCGCAGAGGTATGGCTTCATTACCTCGGCAATGTAGCCGTCGTGACCGAAGGACATGTGCACGTTTTCCAACCCGCAATGAGGCTGGTAGATGCCGTATTCCGACTGGTAAAGAGGATTACCGGCGTCAGCGTTCTTCTTGAAATATTCCGGAAAGACAATCTTGTCGGACCACGCGCAGCCGACGGGAAATGTGTCTCCGACCACGCCCCACTGCGGTTCGCCGTACAGGCAGAGGCATTTGCCGAGGTCGTGGACAAATCCCACGAGAATCATCCAGCGAGGTTGGCCGTCGCGACGCATTGCCTCAGAGGTTTGCAGCAGGTGTTCGATCTGAGTGAGGTCGGTATCCGGGTCGCTGTCATCCACCAAAGTGTTGAGATATTCCGCCGCTTCCCATATGGACTTCTTCCCGCGAGTGAGGCCGAAATATTCCGCTTCTTTACCGAGAACATATTCGACTGTCTGGTTCTCGTGGTTCAGTCGATAGAACTCGGCGACGCCGGGAGTTGCGGTGGCGTCGTATTGACGAAACTCATCTTCGGACTTCCCTTCCCGGTAGCGGCCTTCTAGGAAGTCATCCCATTCTTCAAGTTGCTTAAGCGGATTGAGAGCATTCGGAGCGATGGAGTTCATGTCGATTCACCGTTAGTAAATCAAATCTGGGTCCCACTGCCTGACACTTATTATGAGACGGACTTGGCAATTCTCAAAATGTCACAGGTCGATTAAACATTTGGCGTTGACTTGGACGCCTTCCAGAGAGCCCAGATGGAGGCCGCGAGAGTGAGTAATAGAATCGCCGTTAGAACAGATATCCACTGGAAGTTCATGGTAAGGGGAGGGATGGAGGCATTCCAGCCAAGCCAGACGAAGATGCCGATGGCGATTGCCACGATGAGGTAGTCCCACCAGTCTCGCCGATTATCTTCCCTTCCTGTTGCCTCGCTACTGTAACGCTGCAGAACCCGCTGGTAGTCAAGATCGTAGCGATTGCATTCGCGTAGAAGCGCGTCATTGGTGGAACTATGCTCTCGTTCTGTTGCGACCGCGGTGCTGATGGCGAGTGCTCCGAGGATCATGACCGCGGAGCCTAGCAAAACAAGCAGCTTGTGCCGGCTATCTGCCCCCGCGAGCTCGCCGAAGACAAGGGCGCCCCAGGCTAGTCCCCAAAGCTGGTTCGTATTGGAAAGCGGTATGGCGCGTCCTATGCCGATGTACTTTGTAGCGAACTGCTGAAAGAGATCGCCGATGACCCAGACGAAGCCCCCGAGAAATAACCAGAAGAGCATGTGCCTCGTCTGCGCGAGATGGAATACTGGCGATTGCAGGCCGCCATCCAATGCAAGTACAAGCGCGAAGACGGTGACCAGCTCACCCACGGTAAAGATGGTGACAAAGGAAAGCGGGTTCATGCCGCTGATGTAGGCCTTGCGATATGGAACGTACATCGTTCCCCAGAGCAGGCTGGCACCCAGCGCAGCAAGGATACCGCCGACGGCGCGTGGTGCCGGGGTCATCCCGGTGTGGATGGTGCTGAAGCCCAGCATGATTGCGGCCACCACAATTGCCAGCGCGCCGAGAAGCACCTTTGCGATATTCCTGCGGTCCGCATGCTTGAGTTCGCCAAACAAGAGGCGTCCCCACAAGATACCGACGAGGGAGTTGGTGTTCCAGAGGGGGAAGGCAATCGTGAGACCGACATCGCGAATTGCAAACACCGTGAGAGTATTAGCGACGGCCCACAATGCTCCGGCGAGAATTGCCCAAACTATCAAGTGCTTATTCTCTTTTAGATCTACGACGACAGAGCGCGTGCCTTTGAGCAATGTTGGAATAGTCCATCGTGCAATGAAAACGCCGGAGACCATGCACAACGAGATTGCAAATGGAGAAAATCCCGAATTCACCAGCTTGGTTGGAGCTTCGGCGGCTCCCAGCCAAACGCCCGCCGCAAGACCACAGAGCACACCGATGGTGTGAGTTCGTACTGCGCTCTTCGGTGCGATTGTCTTTCCCATTCTGTTTTCCAGGATCCCGCGTGCGATTCGAATCTAGTGGAGCGTGATGAGTAGGGTTAGTCCAATGAGAAGTGCCGATAAAGGAACGAGGAAGTGACTGTCAAAACAAATTGCTTTGAAAGTTTGCGAACGTTTCATTCAATCTCCATAGCAGGTCGATGCGTGTCCAAGTCAGTGCCGGCGACATAGGTTGCTGAAGGAACAGAATCGCTTCGCGTGCATCGCGCTACCGTAACGATTGCACAGCAGTGGTGTCAACTTGTGGTGGAACTCTGAGGACCTGTCAGGCACTCTGATTATGCGTTGGAGACTGCGTAAGTTGCGCTCTCGGTGCGATTCCGCCCGGCAGATTTAGCTTTGTACAAAGCACTGTCAGCTGCCCGCAATAGAGTGCTGAAACTGGAGTTTCGATCGGGGAGGTGGGTGGCACATCCAATGCTCACGGTTACAACTCCGTGCGGGTTGCCGGCGTGAGGAGAGCGCCTGCTTTCGACAGAATTCCGAATCTGCTCGGCGATTTCCCAAGCGCCCGAGCTGTTCGTATTCGGAAGCACGACTGCGAATTCCTCACCGCCGTAACGGGCGAGAAGGTCGGCTGGCCGGTGTACCGCCTCGAGCGCAGCTTCAGCAATTTGGCGAAGGCAATTGTCGCCGGATAGATGACCGTAGATATCGTTGTATGTCTTGAAGTGGTCTACGTCGATCAGGAGCACCGAGATGTCGGACTGGTCTCGTATGGCGCGTCGCCATTCGAAATCGAGCGTCTCATCGAGGCGACGACGGTTGGCGATTCCCGTAAGTCCATCCTGGCTGGCAAGGTTCTCCACCAGTCGAAATGCCTTGTTCAGTTCTTCTTCGGCGGCCTTGCGGTGGGAGATGTCGCGCACTACGTTCACAAACCCAACAGGCACGTCTGTAGCAGAGTCGTTATAGAGACGAAGGTTGGCTTCCATCCAACGGTAGCTACCGTCTTTCCGCTTGCAACGATAGGGGAAAATGGTGGATGGCTTGCCCCGCCGGCACTCCTCTAGCAGCGCAGAAAATTCTTCCTCATCGTCCGGGTGAATGATTTGTTGCTCAGTCTTCCCTACTAATTCTTCCGGAGTCCATCCCAGGGTTTCAGTGACTGCAGGCGAAACATACCGGCGCACCCCGGTGACGTCCATCAAAACGATAATGTCCCTCGAAACTTCTGCCAGAAGACGGAAGCGGGCTTCGCTGGCCTCGACAATACGTTCCAGACTCTTTCTTTCAGCAAGCACGACCTCGATGATGTAAAGCACCAGCATGCAGATCGCGATGAAGAACTGAAAGACGAGTTCGCGCATGGAAATGGAAACGCCCGGCACCATGGCGGCGGGACCGTGTCCCAAGGTGGTGAGATAGCCTCCCAGGTTCGAGACAATAAGGAGTCCAAGCGCGGAACCCGCCAGTCCCAGACGAACTCCCAGGAGGAACAAGGACACCATCACCAAAAAGAGAAACGGGTATTGAGTTTGCCAGAAGACGTACGAGGTTGTTACGCATAGCAAGCCGAAGAGCAAACTGATTTCCTGCCAGCTTCGACTCGAAAAGCTCTTGTGTTGCTTGAATGCAAGATAAAGAGGAGTGACGGTGGCGATACCGAGCGCATCCGCAGTGATCCACTCTTGAAACGAATGAAGTACCGGGAGAGAAAAACTTTGTGCAGTCTGAAAGGACGAGAGAAATGACGCAACAGTCGGGGCGACGATCACGCCATAAATCAGGAACGACTTCAATTGCTTACGCTGGGTGAGGTCTGGCTTGGGCGAGATGATTCGATACAGAGGAACGGCCGCCACGAGCACTTCAGTCATGTTGCAGCTACTGAGATAGAGGGCAGCAAAGTTCGTGCAACCCAGAACCCGATTCAACCCGCAATCGACCATGAAACCGACTGCGAGATACGACAACCAATGGCGGCGCGGAGCGCACAACAGGACTCCCAGCAGAAGGCCATTGGATGGCCACAGGATCGTGACGCCTCCAGCGCTCCAACTGCGCTCATTGATGAGGGATGCGGCTCCCGAAAGACAGATCAGCGCCAGGGCAAGCCCCGCTAATTGCCAGACAGAAGGAATGCCGCGATTCTCCGTGCGATGCGGCAACAAACGATCAGCCATTTTGTTCAAATGATGAAGCTATTTCTAAGTAGCTTGTCTCAGGTGCCTGGCCCTGACTGCCCATGGGCGGATTTATCGGGCGTCATACCTAGATTACAGCTTGGTGGCCCGATTTCAATGGATAAAGGGGTGTTGATATGTTCGATCGTCGCTGATCGGCGTTCTGACGAGATCTCGTATATTTCATTCTTTGTAAGCAGTTCTTTACTTTCAAACTTAGATTATCTCGTGTGTTGCGAATCACTTAGGCTAGTTTGGGAAATATTCGCACTTACAACTTTGAAGAAAGTCTGGCTTCTTACTTGGAAACAAAAACTTTGAGCTGCGTCAGCCGTCAATTTGAATGCGCGAAAAGAACTCAGGGCCGCCTCTTGCTTCTGTCTTCAATCGGAAGGTGGCCCCTGCCAGCGGGCCATCTTCGCTTCTGGTGTTTCCGCCCGCGGTCGTAATGTAGATTTCGTTGTAGTTTTCTCCACCAAAGGTGAGGCTGGAAACTTTTCGCGTGGGTAACGAAATGCGCTTCTCAATCTTGCCATCAAGAGTTAGTCGAACGATGCCGGATCCGTCCCACAATGCAGACCAGAGATGACCATCGGCATCCAGCGTCGCTCCATCTGGAAGCCCGTCTGATTCATCGAAACAGGCAAAGATGCGCTGGTTCGAAATTCGACCGTCCTCTGCTCGGTAGTCGAAAAGGTAAATTTCGTGGGCGAAGGAATCGGTATAGTAGAAGCCCTTTTGATCATGAGTGAAGGCCATGCCGTTGGAGCAGCCGATGCCATCAAGGATTACGCGGATTGTGCCGTCCAGGTCCATGCGGTAGAGCCTTCCCTTGCCCGCGCTGCTCGACATGGTTCCGCAAAACACCCGGCCCATGGGGTCCGCGATTACGTCATTAAATCGGGAGGCTTTTTCTTCTTCGATCTCGGACAGGATCTCCGTGAGGTTTCCGTCGCTCCATATTGCAACTGTTCCCCTATTCATGAACAGGAGTAACGAGCCATCGGTCTGAAAGGTGAAACCGCCGACAGGTCTTCCTTCGTAGCATAGCTCGTGATTTCCGGAGGACGGATCAAAGCGGAAGATGCGGCCACGGGGAATATCGCACCAGTACAAACGTTTTTCGAGCGGGTGCCACAGAGGGTTTTCGCCAATTTCGCAGGCGTAATCAGCGATGCACTCAAGCTGCGATAGTTGCCCGTGGATACCTTCTGACGACATGGGCGGTCTCCTATTTACATTCCGGTTCAATGCAGACCCAAGTTACCAGTGCCTGCACTCACAAACAGTTGAATTATTCCCTTCCTGAATTGCAGGTCCGTAGATTCAAATCTGAAATTTGTGAGTGGGCGAGCTTTTCTATCTAGACTCTTGTGGGGGACGCCGCCATCAAAACACATAGGACCAATCGAACGCAGTATAGTTCTTTCAGTAAAAGGGAACGTAATCTAAGAGGGTTGTTGCAGCTGGATCGTTGTTAGTTCCCTTCTCTGTTCAAAAACTCCATATCGCCAACCTCGAGAGGAAAATTCCTATGGTAAAGTTCACGCGCCGTATGTTGCTGCGGGTCGGGAGTGCTGCAGCCGTAGCCGCTCCGCTCTTGCCTCTTTTTTCATCGAAGGACGTAAAGGCCGAGGGTGAGTCACAAACTGTCTTCCATATATTTGCATTTCAGTGGAAGCCGGGAACGGTCGATGCCCAGAAGGAGAGGGCGGCGAAGGAAATTGCAGCGTTCAAAGGTACGATCCCCGGACTGATTCAAATGCATGTGGGACAGAACATTTCTCCACGAGGGAAGGGCTATACCTTTGGTGGCTTGATGCAATTCAAAGACCAGGCAGCATTGGATGCGTATGTCCAGAACCCGGCGCACCAGGCGCTTCTTGAATGGCTCGTTCCGTTGATCGACGCCATCGAACTGGACCTTCGTGGCTGACGAATAAAGGACGGAATAGCAACTTGCAATCGAATTAGCGGAATTTGTTCCAACCCACATGGAGAACGACAAAATGAGCAAGATCATGGCATGTACGTGCAAGGCACTTGTAGCAGTGGGCGTGTTGTTTCTATCCATGGGGTCGAACCCGGGGCTTGCGCAAAACGGCGGAGACACTTTAAAGAGTGGCTTTGAAAATCCGCCCAACGGGGCGCGGCCGCGGGTCTGGTGGCATTGGCTGAACGGCAATGTTACGAAGGAAGGCATCCAGTTGGATCTGGAATGGATGCACAGCATTGGGATTGGCGGGTTCCAGAATTTTGACGCGGCACTCGGCACGCCGCAGGTGGTGGAACATCGCCTGGCGTACATGACTCCTGATTGGAAAGACACTTTTCTTTACGCCACCAAATTGGCAGATCAACTCGGGATGGAAGAAGCTATCGCTGGTTCCCCGGGATGGAGCGAGACCGGCGGCCCGTGGGTGAAGCCGAGCGAGGGGATGAAGAAGTATGTTTGGAGCGAGACGCACGTAGAAGGAGGCAAGCCGTTTTCCGGTGTGCTTCCGCATCCTCCCGCGAACACTGGCGCATTCCAGAACATGGGCAACCATGATTTGCCCAGCGAAGGCGATCCTCTCAAGGGGCTTGAGTTTTATGCTGACAGCGCGGTGATTGCCTATCGCGTACCCGACACCGACGTTGCCGCTGCGGCACTCAACCCCAAGATCACCACAAGTGCAGGCAGTATTGATGCCGCGGCCTTGAGCGATGGCGACTTCATCCATGGAGTGGAATTCCCTGCCGCCCCGAATGGCGAAACGTCGTGGATCCTCTACGAATTTCCGAAACCGACATCGATCCAGGGGATCACGTACATTAACGGCGGCAGCTTCGATCCTATGACGATGTTCCGGGGCTTTGGTGAGAGCGGGCGCGATCTTGAAGCTAGTGATGATGGCAAGACGTTTCGGCAAGTTGCTCACATCGAATTAAATGCCGTTGGCTTTACCAATTCATTTCCGCCGGTCACCGCACGTTTTTTCCGTGTCACGTTCAAACCGGCAAAGGCCGCCGCTCAACTCGATGTGGATTTTGTTCCTACGCAGACCGATAAAGCGGGCATGGTACGCGTCGCGGAACTCGTTCTCTATCCGGGCGCTCGCGTGAATCGCTTTCCGGAGAAAGCTGCCTTCATTCCACAATCGAATCTAGCTTCCCTGGCGACTCCGCCGGCTGCTCCGGCTGACGTCATCGACAAGTCAAGCGTTGTTGACCTGACCTCAAAAATGAGCAAGGACGGCAAACTCGAGTGGACGCCCCCTGCAGGACACTGGACGATCGTCCGGCTGGGCTACTCGCTGATCGGCATCAGCAATCATCCCGCTTCCGCAGAGGCTACGGGCCTTGAAGTCGACAAGCTCAACCGCACCTATGTGAAGAACTACATGGATGCGTATCTGGGCCAGTATCACAGCACACTGGGCGACGAGTGGATGGGGAAACGAGGCCTGAAGTTTGTCATTACGGATAGCTGGGAAGCTGGTTCGCAGAACTGGACTGACGACATGATCGAGCAATTCAAAAAAGATCGTGGATACAGTCTGATCCCGTGGATACCGGTGCTTACTGGTCACATTGTTCAATCGTCAGAGGCCAGTGACCGGTTTCTTTGGGATCTTCGCAAGACGATCTCGGACCTGATTGCCAATGAACACTACGGACAGATACAGGCTTCACTTCACGAGCACGGTCTTGGGCATTACGGTGAGTCGCATGAAGCAAGGCGCGCCTTTGTCGGAGATGGCATGGAGGTAAAGAAGCTGAACGAGGTTCCCATGTCTGCCATGTGGACGCAGACTCCGGGCGTGAACAAGGATCTTCCGGGTGCGAATGCGGACATACGCGAGTCTGCCAGCGTTGCCCATATCTACGGCCAGAACCTTACCGCCGCCGAATCGATGACGGCGGCATTGGCTCCATGGGCTTGGTCTCCCGCTACGCTTAAACCTACGGCGGACAAAGAACTCGCTGAAGGCGTGAACCGTTTCGTGATTCACTGCTCCGTCCATCAACCACTTATTGGCAAAGTTCCGGGACTTGGATTAGGACCATTCGGGCAGTGGTTCACGCGCAACGAAACGTGGGCGCAACAGGCGGCACCGTGGATCAACTACCTGGCGCGCAGTTCTTTCATGCTGCAGCAAGGCCGTTTTGCTGCGGACTTTATCTACTACTACGGTGAAGATGACAACCTGACTTCATTGTTCGCAAACAATAATCCCAATGTTCCGGCGGGATACGGTTTCGACTACATTAACGCCGATGGCCTGATTCATATGCTGTCGGTGAAGGACGGCAACGTTGTAACGAGCAGTGGCATGAGCTATCGCGTGCTTGGCCTTGATCCAAACAGCAAGCAGATGTCTTTGCCGGTGCTTCGCGCCCTGCATAAACTTGCGGAGGATGGAGCGACGATCGCAGGACCCAAGCCGGTTGGCGACCCAAGTCTTTCGGACGACAAGGCGGAATTCCAGAAGTTGTCAACGCAACTCTTCGGCGACGGAACGGGAGAACATTCCGTTGGAAAAGGCAAGGTTTATGCCGGGCAAACGGTCGCGGAGGCGATGCTCAAACTAAAGCTTGCTCCGGACTTTGACTACAACAAGCCAGAGGCCGATACCGACATGCTGTTCGTGCATCGCAAGCTGCCGGATGGCGACATCTACTACGTCGACAACCGCAGCGTGCATGGACAGAGTGTGAATGCGACGTTCCGCATTGAAGGGAAGCAAGCCGAGTTGTGGCATGCAGAAACCGGCTTGAGCGAACCGGCCAGTTACTCCATCGCCGACGGCAAGACCACTGTCCCCCTGAAGCTGGAACCGTGGGGCACGGTCTTTGTCGTGTTCCGCAAACCTGCAACTTCGACATCCGTAACGGTTCCTGCCTCGACAGAAACGGCGCTCGCGACGGTTGAAGGACCATGGAACGTGAGCTTCCAAGCTGGTCGCGGTGCGCCAGCCACGGCGACTCTCGACAAACTCACATCATGGAGCGAAAACTCCGATGCCGGGATTCGCTACTTCAGCGGTCTTGGCACTTACACGAAGACCATCGATGCGCCGGCGAGTTGGTTCAACCCAGGAGAGAAGATCTGGATTGATCTGGGCGCTGTGAAGAACCTCGCGGAAGTTACGGTGAACGGCAAAGCTGTTGGCGTTGTATGGCACACGCCTTACCGTGTCGACGTCACGACTGCGCTGAAGCCCGGGGCTAATGAAGTGTCTATCAAAGTCGCGAATGCGTGGGTGAATCGTATGATTGGCGATCAGCAGCCGAACGCAACTAAGGTGACGTTCACTGTGATCCATCCGTATAAAGCGGATTCTCCACTGCTGCCGTCGGGGCTTCTTGGTCCTGTGGTGGTGATGAAGACTGCTAAGAAATAGTGCTCTAAAAGTCGCGCTCTCGCGGCGGGATACTTACAACGTGTAAGGCTATTCCGTCGCGACTCGTGAGTCTGACTTGAGCGGGCGCAGGCAAAGAATGATTGCGCCGGAAACGATCAGAGAAACGGACATGAGCAGAAAACCCGCGCGGGAGTTGTGGGTGAGAGCCTGAAGTAATCCGACCAGCCAGGAACCAGTGAATGCGCCGAGTGCGCCGAAGCTGTTTACGAGCGCTAATACTTCACCAGCTACGTTTCGCGGCAGCATCTCTGGAATGATGGCCCAGAAAGGGCCGTACGGCGCGTACATGCAGCCACCTGCGAGGATGAGAAATCCATACGCCCACCAGAAACTGTGGGATGCCATTATGTAGGAACCGAAGAGCGCCACGCCCGACAACAACAGAAATGGCCATACGAAGCGCTTGCGCCTGAGCGTCCGATCGGAGGCATGCGCGACAAGGAGCATCAGGATAATTGCGAGCAGATAAGGAACCGCACTCAGCAGTCCCACCGTCTCAATGCCCTGAACGACCCCGGCTTGAATGATTGTAGGAAGCCATATCACGAAGCCGTAGAGACCTACACTCCAGCAGAAGAACTGTATGCACAGCAAGCGAACACTGGTCAGGCGCAACGCCGCAGTGAAATTTGGCGTGTGCGTGATTTTGACCTCTTCTGCTGCCAGAGCGATTTTCAATTCTTCGCACGAGCGTTGATCCAGCCATGAGACTTCTTCCGGGCGATCGCGAGCTATTAGGAACCAAAAGAAGGCCCATAAGACCGAAGGTAGTCCCTCAATGATGAATGCCATTTGCCAACCGACGGCCTTTATCAGGTACCCGGTGACAGCGGACATCCACAGAACCGTGATCGGATTCCCGAGGATGAGTATCGTGTTTGCGCGGGATCGCTCTGCCCGGGTGAACCAGTTGGTGAGCAAGATGAGCATGGCAGGAAAGATGAGACTTTCCGCTACCCCCAAAAGCAACCGATCCAGCGCAAGCAGCCAGAATTGGTGGATGACGCCGGTGAGCGCTGCCAAAAGACCCCAACAGATGAGGGAATAAAAGACGAGCCGACTTACGCTCTTGCGCCGTGCATAAGCGACACCCGGAACTTGAAACAGGAAGTATCCCAGGAAAAAGAGCGAACCCAACAATGCCGAGCGAGAACCGCTGATGTTGAGGGTTTGGGCGAGTCCTGCGGCGGCGCCGAATCCATAATTCGCGCGGTCAAGATAGGCAAGACTATACGTGACGAAGACTGCAGGCAGAAGATACAGCCAGCGCCGCCGCAATTGCTTCTTCAGAAGCGCATCGCTTTCCATCTGCTGATTCAGCACAGAAGATTTATAGCAGCTTTTCTGGCTGTCTATCTTTTGGCGCAATGGAGTTTCAAGCCTGATTCAAATTACGCCCTCGATTGATAGCTCTCAAGACCGCGATCGGTGCTGACTAATGAATCGGGCCGAAGTGCACGTCTTCTGCGGCAGAGGGCTGGTCAAGAAACTGAATAGTCGTAGCCGGGCCGAGATCCGTCGGTGGGGTCCACGAATTCAGAACCCAGACAACTTGTTTCGCCGGCGTCAACTCCAGCAGTTGCAAGGTTCCAATGCGATTCTCGGGTGACGTGCTCCATTCATTCACCCAGTTGTTGACCACTGTGTTGCCGTTCGGCAGTCTCCAGGCCTGCTGCAGGCTGGCAAATGGGTAGGCTGGTGTGTCCGAGGGGCTGAACGTCCACACAGACTCTCCTCGGCGGGTGACTTCGCGCACACCGGTGCGGTCCGTGATCAAAACATTTCCATTGGCCAGTGGAGTTACTCCCCAGGGCACCGTGGCGGGGAAGGACCAAAGTTCTTTGCCGTTGAAGTCGTACTCAGCAACTTTGTTCAAGTCCATGTGCGCAATCATCAGCGTTCCGTCGGCAGTCAATCGCGCGTGGCGAATTTGTCCGTGGGTGCTGGGCGGCATTTTTGTTGGGATGTTGAATTCCTTTTCGGTTGCGCCGGTCACGATGTTTACGACTCGTACGAGTGCCGGATCGCCGTTCTGCACGAACAGCACGCGATCTTTTCCGATAGGCATGGCCGTGTGAACTTCCTGTCCCGCCGGGGCGTCGTATTTCCATATCACCTTCTTTTCAGGATTGATGAGGGTGACGCCGAACTGGTGCGCGAAGAGGATGTTGCCATTGGAAAGCATGACGGCATCGCTGATTTCGCCTTTGCCGCCAGGGTCGTTGTAAGTCCAGACGATCTCGCCGTGGCGGACGATAAAAATTCTGCGGCTCTTGGATTCTCCGGCGTACAGAAAGTCGTGCTGAGCTAATCCTTTGCCAGGAAGCGTTGCTGAAGTGGAAGGCACCGGAGTGGGTGTTGCGGCCTGGCCATTCAGCGTGCAGGAGATTCCAAGGAGTGCGAGTGATGCAACCAATCTGTACATCGTTGGGCTCCTGACGATGGTGGTCTTGAGTGTTTTCCGCGGGACTGCAGGGTTGTCATGAGGCAAAAAAACGCCCCATGACAACGCGGCAGGAATTGGTTAACGGCTTGTGATGGGCTCAAGCCGGAATTTGTATTCGTACTGGGTGGCGGGCAATGAAAATTCCTTGTGAATTGGAGCGCCCCAGCTATCGTCGCCGCCAACGCCCATCTGACGGTAATCCAGATTGACCGTGATGTCGTCTGAATGGACGATTTCGGAAGGATGCCTATGCCCCGTTTTGACGGGCCACTTGCCGCGTTCGAGTTCTGTCATAGGGAAAGGCCACGCGCTGAAGTTCAGCAGAGGAAGCCCTGTCGCCTTCAAGCCGACCCCTTGATCATCAGTGAAAGAGACCCATCGAATGTCGGTGCGATTACCGGTTTCCTGCGGCGCGATATAGGGGAACCAGAGGTTATCGACCTTGTCCTTGTAGATGCCGACGGCGGCACCGAGATTGCGGTCCCAGTAGTTCTCTTGCGGACCACGCCCGTACCACTCGACATTTCGCAGTGCACCGTTCACGCTCATCTGCATGCCGAATCGCGGCAGGTCGGGGATTGTGCCCTCGCCGGCTTTGAATGAACTTTCCACTTCGACAGACCCATCGCCGTAGATTGTGTACACGTACTGTTGCGTCGACTTGCCTGCGGGCAAAGTGGAAATGGCCGTCACTTTCACTACGTTCGGAGATACCTGCACTCCTTCGACACTGGTCGTCTCGCGAGCTACGGCCGCGATCTTCCATATTGCCTGTCTCCGCGGCATTTGATTTCCGCGATCATTATCAGTAGGAGCACGCCAGTAGTTCGGCTCCAACGGCGAGGTCAGCAGTTCCCTGCCTCCCACGTTATACGAGGAGATTGAGCCTGATTTCTTGTCGATCGCGACTGAAAAAGCTTCATTCGAAATGACCAGTGAATCCGGAATCTCGGCCAATTTAATGGCGGCGAGATTCTCCACGGGCCGTGACGGCGCGGGTGCTGCCTGGAACGGAACCTGGAACTGATCCCAAGCAACGTTGTGCCCCTTCGCAGCCCACGGTTCGTCCTGCGCAAGGCCAAAGCTGACGGTCAGGAAATACTCCGCTCCGGGGGTGATTGTCGGCTGCTTCAGATCGAGGGTGACTTCCTTCGCCATGCCAGGTTGCAGATCGCCAACCGCAACATCGCCACCCTGAATCTTTTTGCCATTCTCTTCCAGCGACCAGAAACCCTGAACGAAGCCGAGGCTGAGGAAGTTGTATTTATTGCGGATTCGAACTTTGCCGTTTACGAGGTCAACGGGATCTACCTTGATACTGGAGTACGACTTCTTTACTTCGAGTAGTCCGGGATGCATGGTGCGATCAGGCAGAACGAGACCATTTGTGCAGAAGTTGTCGTCGTTCGGTTTATCGCCGAAATCTCCTCCGTAGGCCCAGAACTCTTTCCCGTTAGTTCCCTTTTTGCGGATGCCCTGGTCGACCCAGTCCCAAATAAAGCCGCCATGCGCCCACGGTTGCGAATCGACAATGTCCCAATACTGCTGGAAGTTCCCGGTACTGTTCCCCATGGCGTGCGCGTACTCAATCTCGAAGAAAGGGCGTCCCTTGCCGTATGTGTTGTAGTACGACACGGTGTTCTGGGGCTTCGTATACATGGGTGAAAGCGCGTCGCCGTGAACGCTATTTGCCGGCTCGTAAATGATGAAGAACTCCGGGTGATTCGTGTTGGCCCATTGTTTTGCGGCGATGAAGTTTGCTCCGAAGCCGGCCTCGTTGCCCATTGAGAATCCGATAACGGAGGCATGATTCTTATCGCGTTCGATCGTGCGTCTCAGGCGATCGACAGTCGCATCGCGAAAGTCTTCGCCGTCGGAGATGACTTGCTTTTCACCGGAGCCGTAGCCGTGAGACTCAACGTTCGCCTCGTCAAGGATGTAGAGACCATACTTGTCGGCGAGATCGTACCATTCCGTCACGTTGGGGTAGTGGCAGGTGCGAACAGCGTTGATGTTGTTCTGCTTCATGAGCTTGATGTCCTGGATCATCGACTCGCGCGAGATGACTTGGCCGGAATCCGGATCGAATTCATGACGGTTCACCCCCTTGATGATCAGCTTTTTGCCGTTGAAGAGAATCTGATCGCCCTTTATCTCGGACTGCTTGAATCCAACGTTCCAGGGAATAACTTCAATGACTCCACCCTTGGAATCCTTCAACGTGATGATCAACTGATAGAGGTAAGGAATTTCCGCGGACCACTTATTCGGACTTTTCA
The DNA here is from genome assembly GCA_963797255.1 of uncultured Acidobacteriaceae bacterium. Lineage (GTDB taxonomy): Bacteria > Acidobacteriota > Terriglobia > Terriglobales > Acidobacteriaceae > JANXZS01. The sequence continues at coordinate 54,426 of CAWCOV010000018.1, read as the reverse complement.
CCGCCTGCTGCAAATCAATAACGGCGTCTTTCCCCGAGGGAACTTTTACGCTTGAGACTGTCTTGAATACTTGCTTTCCGGCAGCATCGAGCAGTTTCGTTTCCATTGAGGCTGCGCCGTTGCCATTGCCCACATTCTGCACGCTCACGTGCAGTTTGAACGTGGAGTTTTCGTACGCGCTGTCGAAAGGCGTCTTCACCTGGAAGTCACGGATGTGGAGAGGGGCGCGGGAGAGGAGTGCCACGTCGCGGAAGATGCCGCTCATCCGCCAGAAATCCTGATCCTCCATGTAGCTACCGTCGGACCACCGATACACTTCGACCGCGATCAGGTTATTGCCGGGCTTTAAGATATTTGGTGATGTTGAACTCGGACGTCATGCGGCTGTCCTGGCTGTATCCGACTTTCTGACCATTGATCCAAACGTAAAACGCTGAGTTCACGCCGCCGAATAACAGATAGGTCTCGCGCCCGTTCCACGAGTCGGGAATGGTGAACTCGCGGCGGTAGGAGCCGACAGGATCACGTTGGGCGTACGCAGTCCACGAGTGATCATCGGGTGTGCCCGTCACGCGTGGGGCGTCGCGCTTAAATGGAAACGTAATGTTCGTATAAATTGGCGTGCCATACCCTTGCATTTCCCAGTTCGACGGAACGGGAATTTCCTTCCACGAACTGACATCGAAGTCGGGCTTATAGAAGTCAACAGGGCGAAGATCAGGGCTCTTGACCCAGTTAAACTTCCACTTGCCGTTGAGTGACTCGACAAACTTCGACGGCTGATCTTTTCCTGTCGCGGATGACTCGTCTGGAAACGGCGTGAATGTTGCGCGGCCGGGTTCCTTGTTGACGCCAAAAACGTGCGGGTTTTCCCAATCGGGAGGCGTTGTGGCTGCGTTTTGCGCGGCGAGATTGACGGTAAGGAGAAGTGCGAAGGACAGGACAAGATAAGAAAGTCGTTTCATTTGGGCTCTTCTGAAATGCTTTAGTGTCGTCGGCGGAATTGTACTATTTTGGCGTGGTTAACCGTATACATCCGTTCCAGGCGAGAACTCCAAGGCCGAACGCGCCACTGCAAATCTGATTTGCTACTGTGATCGATATGGATCGATCAAATGGTTACGAGAGGATGGCAGCGGAGTTTCTGGCCCGCCGTGGCAATAGTCAGTCGGCGGGCATCGGCGTGAGTTCTGTTCGAAAGTGGGCGAAAACGCTTTCGAACGGAGCAGCTGTGATTGATCTAGGCTGCGGCCCCGGCGTACCAATCACCGAGGTTCTGGTCGTCGAGGGGCTTAATGTCTTTGGAGTGGACGCAGCACCGTCGTTTGTCGAAGCATTCGAGCGCAATCTCCCGAACACGCATGTGGTCTGCGAAGCCGTCCAGGACTCGAGTTTCTTTGATCGAACATTCGATGCAGCGTTGGCATGGGGGCTGATCTTTCTGCTTTCTGAAGAAGACCAGCGACAACTGATTCAAAGGGTGGCCGCCATATTGAAGCCGGGTGGACGCCTGTTGTTTACCGCTCCCACGCAGACAGTGGTTTGGAACGATGTAATGACGGGATTAGAATCGCGTTCTCTCGGAGGAGAGGAGTACCGCCATCAGCTCTCGCAAGCTGGCTTTTCGATGGCCGATGAATATGAGGATGAAGGCCAGAACCACTACTTTGACGCCATTAAGACAAGCGTCGGTACACCGTGAACAAATTAAAGATAGTACGTCAGCGTCGACCATGCACTCACGCCACGTATGATCTATTTAGCTGTTGTTTCCGAGTAAGGCGCCAAGAGAGCGCGATGCGACCATGCTGCATCCTTGTCGCTGCTGAAGACAAACTTCAATTCTCCGCCTTGCATCAATTCCTCGTGGGTTACAAAGCTGCGGTCGAGGGATTTTCCATTGAGTTGCACGTCTTTCAGGAAGCTCTGGGCTTCACTCATACCAACGCTTGCAATCGTGAGTGTCTTCCCATTGGGCAGGTGTACGACTGCGCGATCCACAAAGGGGCGTCCGAGAACATATTGATTGGATCCCGGAGCAACGGGATAAAAACCTAGGGATGTAAACACCAGCCACGCTGACATCTGCCCCAGGTCGTCATTGCCCACCAGGCCGTCGGGCGAAGGCTTGTATTGCGAGTCCACGATCTGCTTCAGGCGGGCCTGTGTCTTCGGTGTCGCACCTGCATACATATAGAGATATGCCAAGTGATGGCTCGGCTCGTTGCCGTGAATGTATTGTCCGATCATTCCGGAGATGTCTTCCACGTCGGCATATCGGCTCATATCGACCTTCTGATCGAACATTGCATCGAGCTTCGCGACCAGTTTTTCTTTGCCGCCCAGCAGATCGATCAGTCCTTGTTCATCTTGCGGCTGATACCACGAGTACTGCCACGCATTTCCCTCGGTAAAGCCGCTATCGGCACCTGCCTTGGCGGGATCGAAAGGTTTACGGTAGACGCCATCGGCCAGCCGCGGCTCCACAAATCCATCCGCGACATTGAAGTTGTTTCGCCAGTAGCCTGACCGCTTTAGGAAGGTCGCAGCGACCGCTTCGTTGCCCATCGACTTCGCCATCCGAGCGAGAGTCCAATCATCGAAGGCGTACTCGACAGTCTTCGAGGCTGCCTCGCCGTCGTGATCCACCGGAACATAACCCAGCTTCATATATGCGCCAAGATTTCCATAAGGAGCATAAGTGGCGCTGGCCACCATCGCATCCAACGCGGACTGCACGTCGTACCCGCGAATGCCCTTCATGTATGCATCCGCAATGATGGGCAATGAGTGATAGCCGATCATGCACCAGGTTTCGATCCCGGCAAACTGCCAGACTGGCAGGATTCCGAAAGGACTCTCCTGTTGCGACACGATTAGTGACTTGACCAGATCATTTGTGCGCTTCTCTGGTTCAAGCAGGGTCATCAAAGGCTGCTCGGCGCGATAGGTGTCCCATAACGAAAGCGACGACACAAATCGAAAATCTTCGGCGTGATGGACCTGATTGTCTGGACCGCGATAATCGCCATTCACGTCCATGCTTGTGCCCGGAGCCAGCATGGTGTGGTAAAGCGCGGTGTAGACAGACTTCTCCATTGCGGGCGAAGCGTCGAGTTCCACGCGACCGAGCTCCGTACGCCACAGCTGCTGCGTCGCCGCTCGCACTCCGTCAAAGTCGAAGGTTGGCACCTCGGCATCCATGTTGGCGATTGCGTTCTCCTCGCTTACTGGGGAAAGCGCGACCTTCACAATCAGAGGTTCGGTCGAGGGCCCAAAACTAAAAACAGCTTCCAGGCCGCGACCTTCTATGCTCTGGGTATCCTCCGGTGAATTTCCCGGCGGCTTGAAGCCACGGTACACAGGTGGATTCTCCTCGCGGTTATAAAGCGCATGGCCAGACATCGCCGCAGAAAAGCGAATCGCGAAATAAAGCTGGCGGCCGGGGGCCCAGCCTCGCGTCTCTCGCATTCCGGTCACCGTGCCATCTTTTCGGATGCGCACACGCGACCACAGGACTTTGCCTGGATAGTTGTAGATGCTACTGCGCAGGTCCAGCAGGAGATGACGTTTGGCGTCCCCTGCAAATGTGTAGCGATGCACGCCCACGCGTTCACTTGCCGTCAACTCAGCACGGACGTGCGCGTCATCCAGCGTGACGGCGTAGTAGCCCGGCTCGGCATGTTCGTTTTGATGGGAAAAGCGGTGCCGATACCCGGCCTGGGTACCTTCCGGATCGCCGGGCTCCAATGGCACATTGTCCCCGCTGATTGGAGTCAGGAGCACATCGCCCAGATCACTGTGACCTGCGCCGGAAAAATGCGTATGCGAGAAGCCGAGGATCGTGGTGTCTTCGTAGCGATATCCAGCCGCCCACTTGTAGCTCTGCTTGAAGGGACGAATCTGGGTATCCGGGGAGAGCTGCACCATTCCGAACGGAGCCGAGGCTCCCGGAAAGGTGTGGCCCTCCGGTCCGGTGCCGATGAGGGGATCTACCAGCTTGAGAGGATCGGAACCTTGTGCAAATGCACTTGAGGCGGCAACGAGCAAAGCTACGCATAGGCGCGTGTACATAGGTACAAAGGTACGATAAACGGCACCGTCTCTGCCATCTACCGCGGTGTTTCTCTATTTCTCACTCGGCGAGGTTGCGAGTTCCGCAATGAACGGCCTGCGAGACTCAGGAAATCCATTAAGGAAAGCGGGTGCGTAAACATGGATGTCTCCAAAGTCCGATTAAACACAACCAGAGTTACGGATATGACTCCGAGCGATGAGAGTATCTCCCGAATTGCACCTTGTGCCATTTACACGGAGTGAATCTCGAATAACTCACCAGATATGTAAGAGGGAGTTATCGGGGAAGATTGAGACAGAAAAATATCTCATGCATACCTCATCATTGATCGAACGCAGTCGTCTAGATCTTTCGTAATCACCCCCGTTACTGATTAGTTCAAAGACGCCGCAACACACTATTCGCGACGATCAACGAATGCGATCGCAGTAACTGCACAGGCCCATTCCTATTCTAAGTACAACTAAAGTTATCCGAGATGAGACATAAGGTGACTAAGAGTAATTACCCGCGTGCCCGATCATTGAACTTCGTCGGTATCCAGCTGATGGAACGAGATCCCGACCTGAATGGGGATCAATCCAATCGTCGACGATTGAGCCACTCTGTGGCCACCGAGGGCCCGCAATGCAGTGCCGCAAGCCTCTATTTACTGCTCTCTTTCTTGCGCTGGTGGTCGTAGCAGGAATACGCGCGAACGCCCAGGCGCATGTGGTGGAAAATCAAACCACCTTTGTTTATGTAGACGCAAAAAATGGTTCCGATAGTAACTCCGGTACTTCCAGTTCCCCTTTTAAGACGATTCAAGCTGCCATTAATAAAGCAAACGCTTATAACAAGGCCTCAGTAGGTACTAAAGTAATCGTCAACCCCGGCGTCTATCGTGAGTACGTCAGCATTGGCAACGGTGGTGCAACTGCAGCTCCACTTACCGTTCAGGCCGCAACAACCGGGACCGCCATCATTTCTGCGTCCGACATTCTGACCGGATGGGCACAGGAAAGCACGAATATCTACTCAACTACCTGGACTGCGAATTTTGGAGCGTGTCCCGTTCCGAATTCGTGGCCTCTCGATTTCACTCCTATTGCTCGTCGACGGGAAATGGTAATCGTGGATGGCGTTCCACTGACGCAAACCATGTCTTACGCTGAGTTGGTGCCCGGAACTTTCTTCGTAGATGACACAACCAGCACGCTGTTCGTGTCTCCGTCGAGTTCGACGAACATGGCGACCGCCGTGATCGAAGTCGCGAAGCGCGACAAGACTCTTACCGTGTCCGGGCGGACCAACATTGTGCTTCGCGGGCTGGTGTTTCGTCACGCTGCCAACTGTATGAATACCACCGGCGCGGCTGTCAATTCGAGTAACAACGTCCTAATTGATGGAATTCAAGCGTTGTGGAATAACTGGGCAGGCTTTGGTGTTTTCGGTAGCACCAACATCACGGTGCAGAACTCCGTTGCAAACTACAACGGCGGACTCGGTTTCTCTGCTACGAAAGATCAAACTACACTCTTCACCTTTAACGAAAGCGACTACAACAACTGGCGGGGCGCTCAGGGTGCTTACTACGATTGGGCGATGGGGGGAACGAAGTTCTTTCAGATGCGCACTACAACTGTGCTGAACCACTTCTCCTATAACAATCAGGCGGAGGGTCTGTGGTTCGATACGGATAACAAGGATATCCTCATTGACAATGCTACCCTGTCTGGGAATGTACAGGCCGGATTGCAGATCGAGAGGAATGAGGGGCCAATTACTCTCCAGAACAGCCTCTTATGCAATAGCGGACAGGGCGCGAATGTACTCACCAGCGAAAATGTGACCATCAAGAACAACGCATTCTATAACAACGGCGGATTCGGCAAATACCAAGGCGATATCTACGTCGCCGGAACGGCCGGCGGAATCCTCATCAATGACTGGCAAACACACCAGACCTACGATCTATTCACAAAGGGCATGGTCTTATCGGGAAATACCTTTCAGGATTCCTCACCAAGCCAGTTTGTATTCGGAACCTACCTAGGTGGAACAGATTGGACTAGCTTCTCGACGACGGTGAATGCAAGTAATAACAAGTGGTATAACTCGGCGACCGCGAATGCGTTCAGAATTCCAAATGGTAAGACAGTCAATCTAACCGGCTGGCAGAATGCCATCGGTTCGGACTATAGCTCTACCTGGTCACCGGCATCGGCATCGCCCCCTGCTGCTTGCACAGCACCTACTCCGTCGTATGCAGATTTCAGCGTAAGTGTCGACAACGGCTCCTACACCATGTCGTCGGGCAAGGCTGTCGTAAATGCAATTGTCAGGTCATTTGGATACGGACCTGTAAGTCTGCGGGTTTCAGGTCTACCCAAAGGAGTGGGAGCATCCTTCACGCAACAAAGCCTATCCAGTGGGGCCGCTGCTGTCACTATCTCTTCTTCAATGGCTGCAGTTGCTCAGACTGTTCCGATCACGCTTTGGGCAACCAGCGGATCGCGTGTTCACAGCGTGACATTCTTTGTTAAGGTTAGTCCCTTTGCGACCACACAAACTACTCCCACAATCACATGGCCTACTCCAGCCGCGATCACTTATGGCACTCCACTCAGCGCGACACAACTCGCCGCCAGCCTGAGCGTCGCAGGGTCCTGCAGTTACACTCCGGCAGCCGGCACTGTTCTCGCGACGGGAACGCAGACTCTCACCGCCACTTGCACTCCCGCTGACACGGTGGCCTACAAAACTCCAGCGCCAGCAACGGTCTCGCTCAGCGTCAGGAAAACGCAACTTACCATTACTGCATCGAGCGCGACGGTAAACCACGGTGATGCTGTGCCGACTATCACTCCCTCGTTTAGCGGCTTTGTGAACGGCGATACGAGCACCTCGCTGACGACGGCTCCGACCTGCACTACCTCCTATACGCCATCCAGCGCATCCGGCTCCATAGCGACGACAAATTGCACAGGTGCTATTGGTGCCAACTATTCCATGAGCTACATAGCTGGGACTGTTACAGTTTCAGGCACCAAGCAATCGCAAACCATCACCTTCACGCAGCCTGCAACTCCTGTCACGTATGGAGCATCGGGAATCCCGTTGGCAGGATCGGCTACTTCAGGACTACCAGTTACCTTCACCGGAACAGCCGGCGTCTGCTCCGTCTCCGGGAATACTGTGAGCATGGTTGGAGCAGGCGCATGCAGTATCACAGCAAGCCAGAGCGGGAACGCGACTTACGCAGCCGCGCAATCGGTCACACGTTCAATCTTTGTAAGTGGAGCAGCACTCGTCATCACAGCCTCGAGCCCGATGGTGAGCTACGGCGATCCTGTGCCGATTATCGTTCCGACGTTTAGCGGCTTCGTAAACGGAGATAACACTGCATCGCTGACTACAGCGCCCACTTGCACCACTTCCTACACGTCCACCAGCCCGGTTGGTTCGACGGCTCCCACGAGTTGCTCCGGTGCAGCCAGTGGAAACTACTCCATTCGCTATGTGCCTGGAACATTGAGCGTCAGTGCTGCCAAGCCTCCACAAACGATAACGTTCCCTCAACTTGCCAGTCCTGTCACTTATGGAGTCTCCGCAATTCCCTTGTCGGCAACCTCTAGCTCCGGACTGCCAGTCTTCTTCACCGGCACCGCGGGTGTTTGCGCTGTCTCCGGAAACAGGCTGAACATTGTTGGTGCGGGCACTTGCAATGTAACAGCCATCCAGAATGGAAACGGGAATTATGCCGCCGCGAAGCCGGTCACGCGCTCCATCCTCGTGAATCTGTCAACACTTGTCATCACTGCTTCAAGCCCGATGGTGAACTACGGAGATGCGGTGCCGGTCATTACTCCGTCCTTTAACGGCTTTGTGAACGGAGACAACAGCGCATCGCTGACCACGGGGCCGTCTTGCACTACTTCCTATACGCCCACCAGCCCAGTTGGTTCAACGGCTCCCACGAGTTGTTCAGGTGCGGCAAGCGGCAACTATTCCATCCGCTACGTGGCTGGAACGTTGAGTGTCAGCGTCGCCAAGCCAACACAAACCATTACCTTCGCGCCGCCTGTAACTCCACTCACTTATGGTGAGTCGACCATTTCCCTATCAGCATCCTCTAGTTCCGGACTGCCAGTCACCTTCACTGCCACCGGTGTTTGTGCTGTCTTCGGGAATAGTCTGACGATCGCTGGGGCAGGAGCCTGCACTGTTACAGCCAGCCAACCGGGAAATACAAATTACACGGCTGCTCCAACTGTATCGAGACCCATCACCGTCAATCCGGCGTCACTGGTCATCACGGCTTCTAGCCCAACGGTATCGTACGGCGACGCAGTTCCAATAATTAGTGCGGTTTTCAGCGGCTTCGTGAACGGCGATAGTGCGGGATCGCTGACTTCGGCGCCAAGCTGCTTCACTACTTACACGCCAAACAGTTCACCCGGATCGGCACCGTCAACCAATTGTTCGGGCGCGTCGAGCGTCAACTACTCCATCTTCTATGTACCCGGAAGCGTGACCATCAACAACAGCTCGAAAGCCACTCCTGGGACCGCGGCGAAGCCCGTCTTCTCACTTGCAGCTGGGACATACACCTCTGCGCAGGTCGTAACGATCTCGGATGCCACGCCCGGCGCAACGATTTATTTCACCATTGACGGCACAGCTCCGACAACCAATTCGATCCAATACTTTGGACCGATCACGGTATCGGAGACCGTAACGATCGAGGCAATCGCTGTCGGTTCCGGTTCTCCGAGCAGCGTTGCCAGCGCAACCTATACCATCGCGACTGCTCCGGCCAACTCGGACTTCGCCGTATCTGCTTCCTTGTCTTCCTTGTCGTTGAAAGCTGGAGAAAGCGGCAACGCGACCATCGCGGTCACACCCACGAACGGATTCCATGCTCCAGTTTCGTTTGTTTGCCTAGGACTGCCGGCTGGGACAACCTGCACCTTCTCTCCCTCAACCGTTACACCTGCGGGGGGAGCTACCTCAACCACGCTGACACTGACGACTTCCGTAAAGAAGGCAGAACTTGGCTCAGATTCACACACGCGTTTTCCGACTGCGGTTCTGTCTATCTCGCTCTGCCTGGTTGGCTGGAAGAGACGCCGAATCCAGATGTTGCTGCTCTTGATATTAAGTGTCGTCGGAATGACGATACTCAGCGGTTGCGGCGCTAATTCTTATACCATAGGTTCCGCTGCCGTGAAGCAAACGACAGCGTTGATTACAGTGTCGGGTGTTGCCGGAGCAGTACAACACGACGCAACGATCTCTCTCACGGTGAACTGAGAGTTCTAACAGACAATCGGAGAAGATAGTGTCGCCCACCAGGAATGCTTGCTATCTACTAGCATTCACGGTGGGCGATCTCCTCGTGGAGTAGGTCACTTCAAACCTAAATGAAGGGCGAACAACAGGCGAATTCACAGCCTGTTAGGGGGAAATTCGTCGTAACTGGCATACTCGACTAGGCTCAAAGCCCACGCCACGCATCTCAGCCGGAAGTAGCCGGGTTAAATCGGCATATGCATATCGCGAATTTCTGTAAGGCAAACGCTTCTGGTGTGAAGTGTTGACTGGCGCCAATGTCGCCGTGATCCTGGTTGCGGTGATCATCCTGCTGTGTCTGTGGCAGGAGTTTCGTAACCGCGGATAAGCTTGTCTGCCCTGTTCCTTGGGCAGTATGCGAGTCGATTCCCTTGGAAACAAGCCTCTTAGCTCGCAGCGATCCAATGAAAAATCGTCCACGAATCATTTCTCATTTACCCACCATCACCAGCTTTTGGGCGGTCGCAATACCACCCGCTCGTAAGATGCCGGGAACATTAAAGTGCTCCACGTAATCTGCATCCGAGGTCAGGCTGGGCACATTTTCGACGTGCAGCGATATCGGAACCGTACTCACGGCAGTTGCAAAGGTCGACCACACGGCTGCGTCCCCCGTGGCGAATATCTCAACACTCTTGCCGGTCTTGGTTAAATAGGCGATCGCCGTAACAATATCCTGAACACGAGCTGCGTCGCGGCTCACATTGAAAGTCAGGAATTTCGGATATCCGGCTGCAGCGTTGGCTCGCTCTTCATCGTCGGCATCATCTGCCAACTTTGGGCTGACTCCCTGTGGGTTGTCTCCAACGCGTGGCGCCTTTGCCGCGCCCACCTGAAATACATCCAGCAGCAGAATGGGCCTTCCCTCTTTCTTCAGGCGATGTGCCACATCGCTTTCAAGCGCCGCCGCCGAGCCGCTCGGATCGACGACGATGGCTGGTTTGCCGGTTCCCGAAATCCAGATGCCCCGGACACGATCCTTCTTCGAAAGACGGCTGAGAACAATCGACTGGCCATCGTGGTCTGCAATCACATTTGCAGGTGTCTCCACCGCAAGGGTCTGCTTCATTCGGTCGCGAAGAAAGGTTTGGTCTTGAATCGTCTCGTTCTGAGCCTTTGACATAGTCCGCCAAAGTTGAAAGACGCCGGATAGATCGAGCGCGTTGGCAGGCAGAGCGTGATTTGAAAGCACCATGATGTCCTGCAGCACAGGCACGGAGATGTTGTGCTCGGTAAGCTCCCGAGTGTCGCTCAGACCGGGATTATTTTTCGCAAGAAAGCGGTAAACGGCTTCGCGGCTGAGTTCATTGAAGTTGTGTTCTTCGTTGATCTGAACAACCTCAACGTGGTCCCCCTGTCCGTAGAGATCGTAAATTCTTTTGATTGCGGGGTACTCCTGCTTTGGAACGTTGTGTGTCCAGTCCCCTGTAGCCGACACCAGCAACATCGGTTTCGGTGCGAACATGGCTGCGATCTCAACGTTGCTTGTGTTGAGTCGAAGGCCGGGAGCGTTCTCACAGAGATCACCTCCCTGCATAATCGCCGACACCATGTTGACGGGAGAGTCAAACTGCAAACGATCGTCTACGGCAGCAAGCAGAAAAGCTTGTGTGCCACCACCAGAGGCGCCGGCTACGCCCATACGGGTAGTGTCCACATCGTCCAGCGCCGCAAGGAAGTCAAGCGAACGGATGGAATTCCATAGCTGCAACCCGAGTGGTCCGAAGGACCACAATCGCTGCTCAGGGCTACCAAAATGGTGGGGCAACTGAATCGTGTCAGTGTACCCGACCATGTCATAGGCGAATACGACATACCCCTGTCGCGCGAGGCTGATGCCAAAGGAAGGCCCAGAATAGAGCCGCTGATTCTCAAGTCGCCCATACGGCCAGTGTCCGTGCGGATTTAGGATGCCCGGATGTTTTGCTTTGCCGTTTCGTGGTCGGTAGAGATTGCCGCCAAGATAAAACCCGGGCATCGTCTCAATCATCACCTTCTCGATGGTGTAGTCCTTCTCCACAACCTTTCCGAATATTTGCGCGTTAAGCGGCGTCCTATCCGGCATGGGCGAGAGCCCCGCCGAAACCAGGATCTGATTTCGAAGGAACATCCTGCGCTCTTCCCATGCTTTCAGGTTGGTGAACTCGGGTAGAGGCGCGGGGGTGTCAGTCGTTCGGATGTCGGTATTCCGGGCGTCCTCGGGCGGCACATGTGCACTGGTCTGCTGCCCTGCCAAACTTTGAGTTGCTGCAATACCCATCCCCAAAACGACTGCGATCCGGATTCCCGGACGAAGCCAGCCGTCAACATGATTGTGCATTTGTTTCACTCGCTACTCCAGGCAAAGCTTAGCGTCAATTGACCGGCCCGAACCGGCCTGTCGGTGCAAACTGTGTTCAAATTCGAACCAGGGGATCGATTCCCAAATCTCTAACTTGACTCATGGCACTCTGTGGCCCGACCATTGGCCTTCGGAAGTCTGAAACGCAGCCATGACCTGTAAGAATCATCATGCGGAGGATACAGAGTGACGTTGAAATGTGGCAATCGCAGGGATTTTCTAAAAGCAGGCGGTGGAGCGCTGGCTGCAACTGCTTTTTCGTGGAGCGCGTCCAGCTATGCAAACATTGTGGGCGCGAACGACCGCGTCAAGGTGGGCGTCATCGGCTGTGGCGATCGTATGAAGGCTTCCTTGATCCCTGCTTTTCAGGAACACGCCAAAGATCTCAACTTTGAGTTCGTAGCTGTGTCGGATCTGTGGAACCGCCGTCGCGACGAGGGCGTCGCTTACATCCAGAAGGTTTGCGGCAATTCCGTCGTTCCGGTTCGAAATAACGATGAACTCTACGCCCGAAAAGATGTCGATGCGGTGATTATCGGGACCGCCGATTTCCAACATGCGCTGCACGGTGTTGAGGCAGTCAAAGCAGGCCGCGACGCTTACGTTGAAAAGCCAACAGCGCACACTATGGAGGACGCGCGAGCGTTTCTCGCCGCTGTCAAAAGCACAGGGAAAATCGTGCAGATTGGAACGCAGCGCCGCTCGACGCCAAGCTATCAAAAGGCGGCGGAGTACATTCAATCCGGCAAGTTTGGCGAGATCGTAATGGTAGAGATGACATGGAATGTGAATCAGCCGGGCCGCTGGCGGCGTCCGGATGTTGTGCCGCTATTGAAAGAGCAGGATACGGACTGGAAGCGCTATCTCCTCAATCGCCCCTACGAGCCTTTCGATGCTCGCAAATATCTTGAGTTTCGCCTCTTCTGGCCGTATTCGTCCGGCATTCCCGATCAGTGGCTCGTCCACCAGATTGACACAGTTCACTGGTTCACCGGCTTGCCGCATCCGCGCAGCGTTGTTGCGAACGGGGGTATTTATCTCTGGAAAGATGGGCGTCAGAACTGGGACACCATGACCGCGGTATTCGATTACGGCCCGCTCGACGATCTGAGCAAGGGCTTCCAGGTGCAATATTCCTCGCGCTTCACCAACTCGGCAAGCGGAGTCAGAGAGCTCTATTACTCCAACGGCGGCATGATCGACATGGACAAGCAGCGTGTGACTCCCGACGGCGGCCTGCAAGCGCCGGAAGCCGCGGCCATGAACATGAAGCCGAATCTGCTGCCGAGCTTTTCGCTGGTCGAGAAGGCTGAGGCTGTCTCCAGCGGCGCCAACACCGGCGGCGACCCTCAAACCTCGGCAAACATGCGCAACTGGATGGAATGCGTCCGCTCGCGCAAGACGCCAAATGCTCCGATTGAGGCCGGCTACAGCCACTCCATCGCACTCTGTATGAACGTGGCTGCAATCCAGACCGGACTGAAAGTCACCTTCGACGACAAGAACCAGCAGGTCCTCGCAGGAGGCAAGGTCTTTGAGTAAACGGGTCATTTTAGGCTTGCTTGCCGTAATGTTTACATCGACGGGGATGGCTTTCGCCGCGCAATCGGGCAAGGGCATTCAGGTCGTCGCCGATGAGCCGCATCGGCGCGTGGACATCACTATCGACGGAAAGCCCTTCACCTCCTACATCTGGCCGATCTCGCTAAAGAAGCCAGTGCTATACCCGCTTATCACGGAGGACGGCACCACAGTTACTCGTGGATATCCACTCGAGCCGCGCCCCGACGAGCGTGTGGATCATCCGCACCACGCAGGCCTCTGGTTCAATTATGGAAACGTCAACGGCTTCGATTTCTGGAACAATTCCGACGCCATCAAGCCGGAAGTCCGCTCAAAGATGGGTACGGTCCTTCATACGAAGATCGTATCCACGAAAAGTGGCGCTGACCGCGGAGAACTGGTCGTCGAATCGGTCTGGGTTACTGGAGAAAACCAACAGCTGCTCCAACAAACCACCCAATACATTTTTCAGCGTCGCAATGGCACCCGATTCATCGATCAGATCGTCACCCTCAAGGCCCTCGAACGCGCCGTTTTCAAAGACGACAAGGAAGGCCTGTTCGGCATGCGCGTGGCTCGCTGGCTGGAATCGCCGGAGGAAAAGGGCGGCACATTCATGGACGCGAACGGGAACCCAACCCAGGTTGACGCCCCTGCTGGTCCAAACCCAGCCACCGGCGTTTATCTCACCAGTGAAGGTGTAAAGGGGCCCGGTGTCTGGGGAACCCGCGCGCGGTGGTGCGCATTGACCGGAAACAACGGGACCCGCACCGCGACCGTCGCCATTTTCGATCACCCAGGCAATCCGGGGTATCCAACCTATTGGCACGCGCGAGGCTATGGACTATTTGCAGCCAATCCGCTCGGCCAAAACATCTTCTCGCCTAAGTCCGCTGCCCTTAACTACACATTGGAGAAAGCCCAGTCAGTAACCTTTCGCTACGAAGTCGCGATATCCTCGCACGCCGCTGCTACCGCGGAACTTGAGCGAGAGGCCCAAATGTTCGACAACAAATACCATTAGGGCCGGCATTTCGGTTGAGCCTATGCCTTATCCGCACAGAATCGATTTGTGCGACGTTAGACGCAAAAGCTCATCATTGATCCACTACGGTGCGACTCTAGCACTTCACTTCCAGAGTCGCAGCATCACGACCCCTCCTTCAGGAGGAGTAGCGGTATAGGAATCGCTAATCAGTCCCAGGTCTTTGTGCGCCCAAAGATCTCGCGCATGAACAGGGCCTGTGAAACCCAAATCTTTGAGCCGCACCGTGATCGGCTGAGGTACGTCGTCGGTCACAAAATTGAACAAGGCCACCGCTTTCGCACCATCGGCCAGAGGGCGAACCCACGTCTGAAGCGGGCCGAGACGAAATCCCTGGATCCCCAGTTTGTCCTGATCCACTGCAATGACTTCGTTGTTCATCAGGATACTTTTCGTGGTCTCGTCCATTTTGCTCAGGTCGTTACCGGCGAGCAAGGGTGCAGCGAGGATTGCCCACAAACTCATCTGGGTACGGTACTGGTCAGCATTCATGCCGCCGTTGCCCACTTCCAGCATGTCAGGATCGTTCCAGTGTCCCGGCTTAGCAAACTTTTCGAGCCCCGCCTGTGAGAAGCCAATCAACGCCATGCTGCGATAGCTGTCGCTTATATCATCCGTTGTGCGCCAGAGGTTTCCTCCAACCTCTTCTCCCCATTCCCACACGGAATCCGAACCGTATTGGCAAACGCTGTAAACGATCGGTCGACCGGTCTTCAGCAGAGCTTGGTGCATTTTCTTATATGCATCTCGCATCATTGCGGAAGACTTCTTGGGATCCTGATGGGGATCGTACAGACCGATGATTGGACGAAGTCCGCATAAGTCGTATTTCAGAAAATCGACGCCCCACTCGGCGTAGGTTTTCGCATCCTGTTCCTCGTGGCCATAACTTCCCTCGTAGCCTGCGCACGTTTTGGGTCCAGGAGAGGAATAGATTCCGAACTTCAACCCCTTCGAATGCACATAATCTCCAAGCGCCTTCATGTCGGGGAAGCGGCTATTCGGGTGGATGATGCCCTGCGCGTCTCGTTCGCCTTCCCAGGTGTCATCGACATTGATGTAGACGTAGTGAGCATCGCGCATTCCGCTGGCAACCATGGCGTCCGCCGCCGCACGAACATCGGCGTCCGTTACCTTGCCTGCGAAATGATTCCAGCTGTTCCACCCCATCGGTGGAGTTGCAGCCAGTTGCGCAGACTGCGCCTTTGCTATAGGAACATGTGAAACTGCCAGAACCACTCCAACGAAGAAGAAGGTTAATAAGGAATTCAGCCGATACCCGATCATGTTGCTCATATCACTTTCCTGACTTGTCTGAATAATTACGTCTGCGCCGGAAGCTATTTCCCTGACACGGAAAAAGCTGATTTTCAGTTCGGCGCGTAATCTGAACCGAGTCTAAACGGGAAGACTCGCCTGCATTAGGAACTATAGAGGAACTGGCGAAGCAAAGAGCTGAGGAGTGGTCAAATTGGAACGAGTCTCTTCTTCTCCCATTTAATTCTGAGGAGAATCCGATCCCGTCCAAATTTTTTCTGGATAGAACGCCTTCAGCGTTGGCGACCTTCTACTCCGCCCTCAGCGCTTCAACTGGATTGATTCCAGCAGCGCGGCGCGCCGGCAGATAGCTTGCAAACGCAGCTGCCGTGACCAGGATCAATGGTACGGCGACAAAAGTCAGGGGATCGAGCGGGCTGACACCGAAGAGCATCACTTTCATGAGCTGCATGAGTGCGGCTGCCGCTGCAAGACCGATGGCGACGCCAATTCCCGTCAGCAGGAGTGCGGAGCGAACGAACATCCATCGCAGCACGCCCTTTTGCGCCCCAAGTGCAAGACGGATTCCAATTTCACGAGTACGCTGCGATACGGCGTACGAGATAACTCCATAGATGCCAATGAGGCTTAAGGCAAGCGCCATTGCGCCGGCGATGCCCAGCATGACGAGGGTGAACGACGTGCGTGCGAGCGAGTGGCTGTAGATTTCCTGCATGGTGCTCACCGACGCAAGTGGCAAGCTTGCATTCACTGACCAGACAGCCTGCTTTACCTGGTTGAGGAGACTCTCGGTTCCAGCACGATCGCTGCGAATAGCGAACGTGACGGAGCGTGGGGCATCAATGGTCGGCTTCGTCGTGTATGGATTGTTGAGCATTGCCGGCCAGTAGATAGTGGCAGGCGCCTTCTCGTTTACGCCGTGGACCCGCACGTCTTCGACGACGCCGATGACCTCCTGCCAAGGAGAGTTGGAGAATTGGCGGAGGCGCTTACCGACGGCTGCGGAAGGCGAACCCCACGACTCACGCGCAAAATCTTCTGAGACGATCACCATAGATCGCAGGCCATAGAGGTCCGTCCATGTGAAGTCGCGCCCCGCAACAAGGCGAGTGCCCATGGCGCTGAAATACGCTGGCGACACGTAATTGAAGAGTCTGAGCGGCGGCTCCCCGCCTTCGTAATCTTTACCTTCCACACGAATCTCGTCCCAGTTGGGATCGTTGCTTTCCATGGGCACAGATCCAGCGAAACCCACTGATGTGACTCCCGGGATGGCGGCAAGTTTGTCGGCGATGTTGTTCTGCGCGCGTGTAACCGTCTGCGGATCTGCAATCAGCAAGTCTGGAATCCAGATGTGCATGATCTGGACGTGTTGAGGATCGGCAAAGCCGGGCTCGACGTTGCGCAGTGCCGCGAACGTTCGGATCATAAGGAGAGCGCTCACCAGGAGAACAAGCGCCATGGCTACCTGCGCTATAACCATCCCGTTGCGCGAGCGCTGCCTGGAGCGACTTGCGCTGGCCGTGCGGTTTGAGTCTCCCCGAATTGAGGAAGCTTGTGTCCGGGCGTATCTCAAGGCGGGGATGGATCCGAACAAGAGCCCCGAGAGAACCGAGACAGCGAAAGTGAAGCCAAGCGAGCGTGCATCAAGGGAGAGTTCACTTAGGCGCGGCAGATCTGCCGGACCCAGGGCCACGAGGAGGCGCAATCCCGCAAACGCTACACCAATGGCTATTACACCTCCAACAATCCCTAGCGATATGCTCTCAATGAGCAACTCACGCGCGATGCGCATGCGGCCAGCGCCGAGCGCTGCTCGAATGGAAAGCTCATGCTGGCGCGATTCCGCACGGACTAGCAGGAGATTGGCGACGTTGGTGCACGCAATCAGCATGACGAGTCCGACGGTCGCCATGACCACCCACAACACGCTACCTACGCTGCCGATAACCTGCTGCTTCAGCGAACGGAAGTTGGGGGTGATTCTCCACTTTTCATAGACGTGCGGATTGGTGCCAGGGCCATTTGACCAGGAATCCATCCAGACCGGAATCAGTCGTGCAATATCGGCGTCGGCCTGTGCAAGTGGGATACCCGGCTTAAGACGGGCGATTCCGTAGTAACCGAAGCCTCCCAATTTTTGATTCGTGCGATCTAACGCGAGAGGGATCAAAAGATCGAAGTCGCGATCAACCAAGCGGAAGCCGCGCGGCATGACGCCAACAATCTCCCTGGACTGCGAGTCGATCTGAATAGCGCGTCCGATGACGCTGCGATCGCCTCCGAAGCGGCGCTGCCAGTAGCCGTAGCTCAACACGACGGTCTTCCCGCCATGTGGATCCTGGTCGGTTTGAGAGAGCCAGCGGCCAGCCAAAGGAGGAACTTCCAATGTCTCGAGTACGCCGTCGCTGATCATCCCGGTCCGCACCTCTTCCGGTTCAGCCAGGCCCGTAACGCTTGCCGTGCTTGGAGCCCAGATACCCATCGACTGGAAGGTTCGATTGTGTTCAGAAAAGGTGAAATACATCGACGGGGAAAGCTGAAGGCCGCTGGAGAAGTTTGCGAGGCCACCTGCGCCGGAAGCGTTGAGCCACAAGGAGACCAAGTGTTCTGAATCGGGGTAAGGCAGGGGTTTCAAAAGGATGCAGTTGATCACGCTGAAGACCGCCGTATTCGCGCCAATGCCGATCGCCAGCGTGAGGAGAACCGTCGCTGCGAAGCCCGGCGATTTTCCCAGTCGGCGGAACGTGAATTTTACGTCCGCAAGAATGGATTCGAGCGCTCGCCACTGCCAGACTTCGCGGCTACACTGCTGCACGAGATCCATGTTGCCGAACTCGCGCTTCGTCATCTGCTCGGCTCGCTTGCGCGATGTGCCGTCGGCCATCAGTTCCTCGATCCGCTCCTCAATGTGCTCCTGGATCGAGACAGAGATATCTTCGTAGCGGCGACGTCGGGAGAAAAGATGAGCGAGCCATCCCATGTTTGGCCTCCTAAGCCTTGGCCCCGGCAAGCACGCGCGAAATGCCGGCAAACATCTTTTCGAAGCTGATAACTTCTTTTTCGAGGTGGCGAATGCCCGTGTCGGTGAGCCGGTATATGCGCGTGGGGCGTCCCTTGGCGGAGATTCCGGATTCCGACTCGAGCCAGCCTTCCTTCAGCATCCGTTGAAGTGCCGGATAAAGAGAACCTTCTTCCACCTGTAGCATGTCCTCAGAAACCTGCTTGATGTGCTTAACGAGCGCATAACCATGCATGGGCCTTAGCCGCAGAGATTGGAGGATCATGACCTCCAACGCGCCGGGGAAAAGATCGCGATGTTTGGGATTCTTTGCCATGACAGAGATACTACACCCGACATAGTTATCTTAGAAATAGGTATGTCAAGCCAGATTTAGTGTCTTCCGATATCCCAATGTTCTGGTCCGCTTCGGTCTATAGCTTGCAATCGTGCTCGTTCAAGCAGTCTGCCGCAGGAGAATTTCGTGCGGGCGCCCTCGTGAGAGGCGTGCAACGAGGGTTTGCCCGAAACCACGTGGAGGCCGACTGGGTGGCTCCCCGTTATGAGGAGCCATCGCAGACGAGCGCTTATTAGTGTCCGAGTACCTGCTCGAAGTACGCGAGAGCTCGCGGATCGTGAGTCTGACCAAGCCAGAAGATCGCGTCCTTGCGGACTGAAGGGCTGGAATTCGTCTGCGCCACATGTATCAGCTCCGGCACTGCCTCATCCTTCGGCAACTGGCTGAGCGCAAAAACCGCCTTCTTCTTCACTCCCACCTCGGGATCATTTTCGACCGTATCTTTGAGCATCGCCACGGCTTTTGCGCCCGCTTTCTGCCCTACCCAAAAGATCGCCTGTTCGCGAACCCCTACGTCCTTATCCGACTTCGCCATGCGAATCAAATCATCGACCGCAGACGGATCGTGACTCACAAACAAATCGAAACTTAATTTCTTGCGGAACTCGGGATCCGGGTCGTTCGCCAGTTTCTGCAGCGCCAGAAAACCATCGTGCCCGCGACCGGCACCCAGCCAGAATGCCGCTTTCTCACGTAGCCAGAGTGGATTCGCCGATGACGCAAAGTCCTCCAGCGCGGCCGTCGCTTTCGCAGTCTGGTGCATGGCGATAGCTGTCAGTGCCTCGTCCGTGTGCCGCTTGTTATCCGCGGTCACCAGGCTTGACAACCATGCCACGCTGTCATCTGCATTCACATTCGTCAGCAACGTGAACGGCAATCCTCCGGCATCCAGCGTGCATGTCGCTCCAATGAAACGAACCTTGTCGATGGCTCCCTGATCGATCCTGGCCAATACAACGATGCTCTTCTCTGTACCGCGGTCCCCATCAGAAGAGCGGAAGTTATTGTTCGAGCCCTCTAATTGGTAGACACCACAACATCCATTGTCCACTGATGATTTGGAGTCGCCCGAACACATAGAGAAATGCGATCCCGGAACAGCCGCCACCTCATATCCCAGCCAGAGCGGTCCATTTGAATGCTGAAATCGGTTCACCGTCGCGGACAGTCCTGCGCCGGCTGGCTCAATGTGAAGTTGCGCGTTGATCACCTTCGGCGTCTGCTGCTGCGCCATCGCCAGCATCGACACGCCGAGTACTGCTGCCACCAACCAATCCTGTCTCATGGGGATTTCCTCGCTACTTGTTCAGAATTTCGAGCATATATTTCGTGGCTTCCTGGTTGTGCATCAGGCTCAGCTGCTGGACCAGGTACTGCTTCATCTTCACGTCTTTCTCGTTGCGAGCGAGCGTCACCAAATCCTGCGCGTCGTTTGCAAGGAACAGCGCCTGCGCAGCCGCGCGCTTGGTCTCCACATCCGTATTCTTCTGGTAGATCGTCACCAGGGCAGGCGCCACAGACATTCCTCCCGCAATTCCCAGATTGCGAATGGCCTTTCGCCGCAGATCCGCATCCTGTTCCGACTGCGCAATCTCCGTGAGCGGAGCAACACCGTTCTGGCCGCTCACAATCAGCGCATTGATGATGTCCGCCTTCGTCTGTACATTGTTCGTTGCGCGATACATCGTCAGCAGATCCTGCGTCGCCTTCATCGCACCAAGCGTCTGAATCGCTGTCTTCACGAGTTCCGGATTCGTCTCGTGGCGCGCAATTTCGGCGAGTTTGGAGGAGTTCCCTGTCATCAGGTACGACTGCAGGACCACCCGCTTCACCTGCGGATCACTGCTGTGCTGGTAGATGGATGCCAGCGTGTCACCAGCGTCCTTTCCCTGTGCAGCCGCCAACATCCGAATCGCTTTGATCTGCAGGGCTGGGCCCGATTGTCCTTGCGCGATCTGGCTGATCAGCGCCTGCGCCTGGGGCGAGCGATTCTGTGCCAATACAAACAGCGCCCTGCTCTTCAGTTCGTCGGACTGGTTGCCGGTAAGAATCTTCTGAAGGATCGGCACAGCCTGCGCTGGATCTTGCTGCATCAGCGCGTTCAGCGCCAGCAGCTTTAGATCCTCGTCGGGCTCGGCCTGCGGCGACATGGGGTGGCCGCTCTTGCCGCGGATCTCGATCTCCAGCGCGCCACACTCATCCAACCACCGGCTTTTTGGATAATTCTTTCGTAGCTCGCCGCATGCGTTCAGCGCATTCGCCGACTGCCCTTCCTTGTTCTCCGCATAAGCCTTCCAGTAAAGCGCGCCCTCTGCGTGCTCGCCGTGCATTTGCGCCACGCGATCGAACAAACTCACCGCGTCGGGCCACCGACTCTCGCTGATGGCACGCGTACCCTCGGCATAAAGGCTCGCGTCGTCGGCAGCAGAGTTCTCACCGTACGCGACCAGCAACGGTTGCTGCGATTCAGCATGCAAGTGCCAGGGGCCAACCAACAGCGCCGCGGCGAGATAGATTGCAGACAATTCCTTAGCTTTCATTAGATCAACGCTCCCTTGGCATGTTCTGACGCGTTTTTCTGATCCGGACTGCGCGTCAGCAGGACCCGAATCTCAAACAAAATTCCCTCTGTATTCATTTCTTTTCGCACGCGGTCGAGATCGGACGCGGTCAACGTCGGATCGTTCGCGATTTCTGCCAACACACCCTCTAACTGATCCAGCGCCCCGGCAAGCGCCGGATCACCCGCATTGGTTGCGCTCGTGCGATAGAGCCGGTTGGACGCCAACAGTGCGCGCGCTTCCGATTGCAGCTCAGCGTTATCCGTTCCGTCTCGCGAATCCAGGTGCTTCAACTGCACCAACAGTCTCTCTGTACGATCAAGATGATCCGTGAGAACCACCACAACCACGCGCTGCGTGGATGGAAGACTCGCAGTGATGTCAGATTTCTTAGTCGAGGTCCTCTCCCAATACCGTCCGCCGAGAAACACAGCCGCCAATAGCATCGCGAAGCCGACCGCGAGTGCCGCTGCTCTCCACTGCGTCCAACCCAGCCAGTTGGTTCTCTTTTTCTGATACGGAATCAGTTGCGGCCGCAGCGTCTCCCAGACATGCTCGCCGTAATTCGCAGTCCTCTGTGGAACCGCCGCTGGCTGGATTGCATCCAGACTTTGCTTGAAGGTGGCAAACTGCGCCGAGCACTCCGGGCACGCTTCCAAATGAGCATTGGCTGCGCCTGTAGCCTCGCCGTAGTACACCTCGATCATTTCGTCTTCGCCCAGATGCTTCATGCTTTCCCCCGCAATGGCGCCAATTCACGCCGCAGTTTCTGCACCGCCCGGAATACAGCCTGCTTGGCTGCATTCGGAGCGATGTTCAATATCTCGGCAATGTCGCTCAGGGAGCGGTCCTCAATGTGCCGCATCACGAATGCGGTCTTTTCCGTCGGCGTTAGCCGTTGCATAGCGATGTTCTGTGCCGCGCTGATCTCGCTGCTTAACAGGATCCGCTCCGGATCGGCATCCTGTGCAGCCACCTGCACCGTCTTCTCTGCCGGATCGCTTTCCTCGGAATGCCGGTACACTGCCTCAATGCCCGGCTGGCCGACTCGGTTGAGAGCGCAGTTAACGGCGATCCGGTAGATCCAGGTTCCGAAGGCGGAACGCTCCTGGAAGCTATCGAGCCGTTGATACCCGCGCAGAAACGCCTCTTGCACAATCTCCTCCGCATCGGCTTCGTTGCCGACGATTCGAAATGCCACTCGAAAGACAGTTGCACTGTGAGCGCGGACCAGCGCACCGTATGCTTCCTTGTCCCCGGCCAACACGGCCCGGACAATCGAGTGATCGCTTCCTTGCATTCAGCACCTTAGACAGGAGTCCGGTATTGGTGGTTAGGAGAATATTTTGCGCCACAAGTGTTTGGTGTGGCGCCCCCATAATGCATTGAAAGTGCAGGACGATGTCCGAGAGCAGAATGACGATAGAGCGGCAGAAGATAAATCGAGGACGATTCCTATCGAAATATTTTCAGAGTGTGGATTTGACGGTGATCTGGAGCGATATCGACAATAAACCGACTTTCCGGCATCAATCCGGAAAAGTCAGTTATTGTCCTGGCGATAATTCGCCAATTGCGAACTCTCTTGAGATTTTCGGCGCGCAGTCCTATTCGGCGCGCAAAGCCTGCATCGGATCCACTCTTGAGGCGTGCGCAGCCGGCAGCCAGACCGCGATCAGCGCAACGGCTGTAAGCAGAATCGGTGCGGCAATGAATGCCGTAGAGTCGATCGGATTCACTCCGTAAAGCAGGCTCGCCATCAACCGTGTGAACCCGAACGCGGCGCCAAGCCCAACAACCATTCCTACGACCGCCAGCCGCATGCCCTGCCAAACGACGAGTTTGCGTATGCGCTCGCGGTCAGCGCCGAGAGCCATGCGGATGCCCAATTCCTGAGTACGCTGCGCCACCGAATACGCCATCAATCCATAGATACCAATGGCTGCAAGGATCAGAGCAACAACGCCAAAAATCGTCAACAGAAGCGTGTTGAAGCTTTGTCTCGCGGTCGTGTGGCCCAATACTTCGTCCATTGTGCGAATGTGAGAGACCGGAAACCCGCCGCTTGCGATCCTGAGTTGTTCGGTGACGACCGGGATGAACGGATGCGGATCACCATGCGTGCGCATCACCCAGATCTGCGCCGACGTGTCAGAATAGGCAGCCGCATAGGCGTTGACGACCTGCGCCGTCGGCACCATCATCATCGGATCCGGGGGATGGCTCAGCCCGTTGTTGTGGGTATCGCCGACCACACCAATGATGGTTCGTGCCTGCTCTTCGGTCTCCGGTGACATTCCGTGGCCGATAATGACGTGCTGACCGACTGGGTTTTCGCCCGGCCAGCATTGTTTAGCCAGTGACTCATTGATCAGCGCCACGAGCGGATTGCCCAACGTATCGTTTTCGTTAAAGTCTCGTCCTTGCGAAATTGGAATTTTGAACGTGCTCAGATAGCCCGGCGAAAAACTCATCCATCGCGACCCGAAATGTGCGCTGTCCGGGGGGCGGCCGACGATATCGAAGGGCAGCCCGTCATCCACCTGAATGGGCAACCAGGTCGTCGTGCCAGAAACCTCAATGCCCGGGATTGCATTTAACCGCTTGCGGCCGACGCGTGACAGGTCTGCGATTCCAGCGGTCGTGTGCAGTTTTTCGCCAGTCATCGACATCTCAGCTGTGAGCACATTGCTTGGGTCGAAGCCGGGGCGCACGTCGTGCAGGGCTACAAAACTGCGGATCAGAAGCACGGAGCAGATCAGCAGGACGAGCGCCAGCGACACTTCGCTGATCACCAGCAACGCGCGGCTCTTGCCTTGCTGGAATCCCGTTCCGGCGCGGCCGCTCGACTCCTTTAGGGATGTATTCAGGTCGGTGCGGGAGGCTGTGAAGGCAGGAAAGAGTCCGAAGAGAACTCCGGTTAAGACCGAAACCGCGAGCGTGAAACCAAGTACCGTCCAGTCCAAGCCAATTGCGCCGCCATTTTCGCCAACACGGGGCAGGCCAGCGGGACTCACCGCCATTAGCGCGCGCACGCCGGCGTAGCCGAGTGCCAAACCAAGAACGCCGCCTGCAATCGATAGCAGTACGCTTTCGGTGAGTAGTTGGCGAATAATTCTTCCGCGGCTCGCGCCCATAGCCGCGCGGATCGCCAACTCGCGTTTGCGTCCCGTTGCGCGCACCAGCAGCAGGTTAGCCACGTTTGCACAGGCGATCAGCAGCACCATGCTCACTGCGCTCAGCATCACGAGGAGTGATCGGCGTGCGTCGCCCACGATCGAGTCGCGTAGCGGCAGCACCGTAAACCGCTGCTGGTCCTGCACGCTTGGTGCCGGATATGCGCGATAGTATTCAGCTGCAGCGAGCGTCATCTGCGCATTGGCCTGTGTGAGTGTTACGCCCGGCTTGAGCTTGGCCGCTGCCTGGAAGAACTGATTCATGTTCTTGCTGACTGCCTCGAACTGAAAAGGAAGCCATACATCGGCATCGAGATTGGAAACGAAGTCTTTTCCGATTACACCGAGAACAGTGTAGGGTTCGTGACCAAGCAGCAGAGACTTGCCGACAATTGCCGGATCGCCACCGAACCGGCGCTGCCACAAGCCATAGCTCAGCACAACGACTTTGCCGCCATGCGGCGAATCCTCCTGTGGCGTAAATGTGCGGCCGAGGATGACCGGCGCACCGAAGAGCCGGAAGTAAGCTTCTGAAACGTGAATGCCATGCAACTGCTCGGGCCTGTCTCCGGTCAGGTTGAAGCCTGGGCTGGTAAAGTCGAACGCGGCCACCTCCTGGAAGACGCTTTTCTGGTGCTCATAGACGTGAAAGGCCGGAATGGACGCCAGGTTGGCCGAAAGCATGCTCTCGGCACCCGTCTGCGAGCGATGCTGAAACTGCACGATGCGGTCCGCATCAGGATAGGTGAGCGGCTTGATCAGCACCGTGTTCACCACGCTGAAGATTGCCGTGTTGGCACCAATGCCCAAAGCCAGTGCGGAGACGGCCGCGATCGTGAATCCCGGATCCTTCAGGAACATCTGCAGCGCATGCTTCAAATCGTTCCACATATTCGTCATCGTTGATGCTCCATCGATGGTCTGATTGAAACTGCACTCGCCACGCAATCTGGTTGCGGACCTCTGTCGCAATAATGCCGTTGCACCGAAATCGACGCAAGCACCAATGAGAATCAGCCGTTTCGTTTTCCGACCTTGTGCCTCTTCTCAACCGTGACCTGCAACATTCTAGCGGCGTCAGAATCAGTTTGTGGGCCTGTTCGAGCATATCTCTGAATGCGTCTACTTTAAGTTGGCAAGCATTAGCATCTGAAAGGAGGACGGCGTAGGGACTATCGCAGTGGGTGCTTTGGTCTATTAGCTCTACTGATGAGATCAGCGAGTGATGATGATGCCTATCAAATCTCCGTGCGAGGAATCGGCTGTTCGCGCTGCTTCGGGCGCAACACACTCATGCAAAGGACCCTGGGTATTAATTGCGACTATTCTCGCTTCGAGCATGGCGTTTATTGACGGAACAGTCGTCAACGTAGCGTTGCCCAATTTGCAGACTGCTCTTGATGCGTCGATGAGCGCCATTCAATGGGTGGTTGAGTCCTATGCCCTTCTGCTTGCATCATTGTTGCTGCTGGGTGGCTCACTTGGCGATGTCTATGGCCGCCGTAGAATCTTTCTCTTCGGGGTATTGCTGTTTGCAATTGGATCGTCCTGGTGCGGCCTCGCGACCTCAATCACCTCCCTCATCGTCGGACGCGGAATTCAGGGGATTGGAGCGGCATTTCTGATTCCGGGAAGTTTGGCCATTATCAGCGTCTCTTATACGGAAAACGAGCGCGGGCGAGCCATCGGGACCTGGTCTGGTTTCACGGCGATTACCGCAGCGATCGGGCCCGTCTTAGGCGGTTGGCTGGTGGAACACGCATCGTGGCGTTGGGTCTTCTTCATCAATCTTCCAATCGCAGTTATCGTCATTGTGCTCTCCTTGTGGCGGGTTCAGGAGAGTCGTAACGAAGCAGCAAGCAAGACTCTCGATTGGAAAGGCGTCGCGCTTGCTACCTTTGGCCTGGGAGCAATTACGTATGCGCTGATTTATGGTTCGGCCAGGACGCCAGGACACGAAACAGTTGTCTGGGGATTCGGCCTCGCCGGCCTGAGCGCGCTGCTCGCTTTCCTTATCGTAGAATCACGCTCGCCGGCTCCGATGATTTCTTTGCAGCTCTTCCAGTCAAAAGACTTTTCGGGGGCAAATCTGCTCACGTTCCTCCTCTACGCGCCGCTCGGTGGTATCTTATTCTTCTTTCCCCTCGACCTCATTCAAGTCCAGCATTACTCCGCAACACAGGCGGGAGCCGCCCTGCTTCCTCTGATCCTGCTGATATTCGTACTGTCCCGATGGTCCGGAGGACTGGTGGCTCGATATGGCGCGAGACTGCCGCTCACGATTGGTCCACTTATAGCGGCATTGGGTTTCGCACTCTTTCTGAGGCCGGGGATCGGTGGCTCGTACTGGAACACCTTCTTCCCGGCGGTGGTTGTGCTGGGTATCGGTATGGCGATCAGTGTCGCGCCGCTTACGACTGTAGTCATGGAGTCAGTTCCTTCCGGTGAGGTCGGCGTTGCCTCAGGAGTCAATAACGCGGTGTCAAGAACCGCCGGACTGCTCGCCATCGCAGTCTTTGGTCTCGTCTTCTCTGCCGGATTCAACCGTACGCTTAGCCGCAGCCTCGCCCAGATGCAGCTTTCTCCTTCTGTGCGCCAGAGCCTGGAAATTCAGCGGTCGAAACTCGCGGGCGCTCAAATCAGCGACCCGCGGGTAAGGCACGCCTTCGACGAAGCCTTCGTGTTGGGATATCGCGAGGTCATCTGCATCTCCGTCGGACTCGCTCTTCTAAGCGCATTGAGCGCGCAGATGATCCAATCGAAGAAACGTCATGTGAGCGCCGGCGATTCGATACGTCACGCTGCGAACAATTAAGAGATTCACCCATTGGAGTTGGAGTCTCCTCCTGCTTGCAACGTCGCATTGGTACGTATCATGAATAATTCGGGGGCTTACCCCGGCAGTCCATTGAGAGAATTCATCGGCAAGCTGCGTAAGCGCGTGCCCGTGGCGGCGAAGATTGCGTTGCCAACGGCGGGTGCCAATCCGACGAGACCGGTTTCACCAGCTCCCGCCGATGGCAGATCTTTGCGATCGATCAAAACAACATCGATCTGTGGCGTGTCCCTGAAGCGCGGTACGCGATACTGCGAAAAATGTGGATTCAGAATGCGCCCATTCGCGAATTGAAGGGACTCGAACAAGGCACCTCCAATTCCCTGCACGATTGCGCCGGTAGTCTGGTTATTCAATCCATCCGGGTTCACGATTGCTCCCGACTCCCACGCCTGAACCACCCGGAGGATTTTGACGTTCTTAGTTGCCCGATCAATCTTCGCCTCGGCGCACGTGGCAACATATCCCCCCTTATCGACGCCACCTGCGACGCCAAAGCCGCGATCTGGAGTCGACTTTAGACGGCCCCAATCAAACTTTTTTGCCGCGGCTTGAAATACGGCCTGCAGTCTCGGGTCCTTAAGATTTTTCAGCCGAAATTCCAGCGGATCCATGCCAATCGCTTGCGCCAATTCGTCCATGTGAGTCTCGCGTGCGAAATGGTTTGCGGTCGAAGCAAGCCCGCGATAGGATCCCTGGCGCAACGGTGACTTTGTTGGATGGTACTGGATCAGTTGATTCGCGACGTCGTAGGGAGTAGTGATTGCCGCTGGGCCAGAGTTGTAGTTGTGATACTCCCATGCGACAACAGTGCCATCCCTCCGCGCACCGCTCCGGATCTCGATCCAGCCCGCCGGACGGAAATAGCTCCAGGTGAATTCTTCTTCTCGCGTCCACACTAGTCTCACGGGTTTCCCCGCGGCTTTAGATAGGCGTGCTGCTTCGATCGCGGCGTCGCCCGTATGCTTTCCCCCGTAACCGCTCCCCATATCGGGCTGGATGACGCGAACCTTGTCAGCAGAAAGACGAAGCGCTTCCGCAAGCTCATCGCGCACAGCGAAGGGGCGCTGCGTACCCGTCCATACGGTGAGTTTGCCGTTATCCCATTGCGCCACCGCAGCTCGCGGTTCAAGAGGAGCATGAGCGATGAACTGGACGGTGTAGTGTTGTTCGAGCTTGACCTCAGCGTTTGCCATCGCCTGCGGAATAGAGCCGCTGGTGAACGGTGGCCGGTCGTCACCTCGATCTGTCTCGGGATTATTCTTTAGATAATCAAAGAGATCCTTGTTGGAAATCTGTGCAGGCACGCTCCACTTCGCACGTAACGCGGAGAGGCCACGCTGAGCAGTCAACGCATCGCCAGCAACCACGCCAACGAAATCGCCATCACGCACCACTTTTACCCCAGGCAGCTTCTCCGCTTCGCTGGCGTCGAGCGACACAAGTGTCGCCTTGAATCCGTCGGGCCGAAGCACCTTGCCAATCATCATGCCGGGTTGGGAAATGTCTGACGGATATTGATGCTTACCGGTTACGAAGTCTCGACCGTTCGCCTTTGGAATCGAAGTGCCAGCGATCTTCCAATTGCTTGCCGGTGTCAGGTGTTCATCGCCGGATACAGTCTTCACTACTTTCTCGCCGCGTGTCAGTTCGCCATAGGTGAATGATCGACTTCTTTGAGCATCCACTACCTTGCCATCCGCAACCGTCAGAGTCGTTTGCTCAACGTTCCATCGTTGGGCGGCCAATTCTATAAGTGTCTGGCGAGCTGCAACGGCCATCGTGCGAAGTTGTGGTCCCATTGTTGGAATGGACCGGCTCCCAAACGTGCCCATGTCCCACGGAGTGAGGTCGGTGTCTCCCATGACCATGGCGATGGCGTCGAAGTGCACGACGAGTTCCTCTGCAACGAGTTGAGCGAGCGATGTGCGAATGTTCTGGCCAACTTCAACTTTGCCGGTGAACACCGTCACCTTGCCATCTGCAGCAATGTGAAGCCATGCTGCCACATCCTTCGGCAATTCATGGCCGCCAACGCCTCGGCCGGACTCCTGTGAGGATGCGGACACGCCGGTGAGACAAACAAGCAACCCACCGCCGCAAAGTCTCAGGAAATCGCGCCTATCGAGTTGAAACCAGTGCAGCTTATCGACGTCATGCTGCGGAAATTCACGGATTAGTTCGTTGTGAAGGCTCATCGATTCGCCCCCTTGGCCTGCAGTTGAGAGGCGCGCTTGATTGCCTCGACGATGCGTGGATACGTGCCGCATCGGCAGATATTGCCATCCATATGCTGCACGATCTGTTCATCCGTGGGATTGTGAGTCTCCCGAAGCAGCGCAGTGGCTGAGAGAACCATGCCCGACGTGCAATAGCCGCACTGGAAAGCTCCCTCGTCAAGAAACGCCTGCTGTACCGGGCTTAGCACACCATTCTGCTCAAGACCTTCGATGGTTGTGATCTTCGCGCCAACGGCAGCGCTCGCCGGAGTGATACAGGAGCGCGTGGCTTTGCCTTCCAGCAAGACCGTACAAGCCCCGCACTGACCTTCGCCACATCCATACTTGGTCCCAGTCATGCCAAGTCGATCACGCAGGACGGTCAGAAGGTTTTCTTCCGCAGATGCACTCACGTGCAGGTTCTTACCATTGATACTCAGAACGAGATTATCCATCCCATACTCCCCTGCAACCGAGCGGGCGAAACATGCAAGAAAAGGATACGACGCGGGCGTATGAAATAGGAGAGCCTCGCCTGAGTTCCGGTCGTGACGGGCGACGCGACGCCTACGCCTGAGGCGGAGGAGGAGCTGGAGTTAGCCCATGGCGGCGCATAATCTCGATCATTTTCGCGCGGTCGGGCGGGCCGCCGACCGCTTCGCGAACCACCTCCGCCGTTTCGCGAAAATACTGCGGACCGATTGCGGCAGGAGTTAAGACGCACAGGCCCTTCGCGTCTTCGCTGCCGTTGTTGTCGAACCTGTGAACGGCGCAGCGCGGAATGCAGAGCGCCTGCCCCGGTCCTACGTCGATCAGCTTGCCGTTTACGGTCCACGTCAATACTCCTTCGATACCGTAAATCGTCTCTTCGTAGTGGTCGTGGCTATGCGCCGGCGCCATCAGGCGCTGCCCAGAAGGGACAACCAACTCAAAGACTGCGACCGTACCGTTTGAATTCTCACCAGTGACAAGGAACCGAACTACGAGCGGCCCCAGGCTGATGGCTTCGTCAACAGGATTGGCAGATAGATTGTTCGATTGCTGTGACAAGAGAGATCTCCTTTTCTATGGCACGGCGAAGAGTAAATCCCCGATGGACTCCCCTCATTGGGAAAACGAAAGGCCACGCGGAATCAACCGATTTTCGTATGCCTGCCGTTCCAGATCTTCGCGGAAATCAGGATGCGCAAGTGTTATGATCGCCCTGGCGCGTTCCGCGACGGATCTTCCTTTCAGGTTGACCATCCCGAACTCGGTAACCAGGTACATCACGTCCGAGCGCGGCGTTGTTACGATGTTGCCGGCAGTAAGACTAAACACAATCCTGCTGCGACGCTTACCGTGCTTCTCGTAGGTTGACGAGAGGCAGATAAACGACTTGCCTCCCTTGGACGCGTATGCGCCGCGCACAAATTGCAATTGGCCTCCGGTGCCGCTGAGGTGGCGTTGGCCATCGGATTCCGAAGCGACCTGTCCCTGCAAATCGACCTGCGTGGTGTTGTTGATAGACACTGCCTTCTCGTTCTGCATGATAATGTGCGGCGAGTTCGTATAGTCCACCTGGTGGCAGTACCAGTCAGGATTGCGGTTCCCTGTCGCATAAAGAGAGTGCGAGCCCAACGCAAAGGTGTAAGTCACCTTGCCTGGATCCAGCGTCTTCCGCGATCCCGTTACGCGGCCAGAACGGTAAAGCAGGCCAAGGCCGTCGGTCATCATCTCCGTGTGGATGCCAAGATCCTTCACCCCGCTCTCGAGCAATAAGCAGCAGACGGCGTTCGGCATGCCGCCAATCCCTATCTGAAGACAGGAGCCATCCTCGATCTCAGCTGCGATGCGTCGAGCTACCGTGCGATCAATCTCTCCCGGGTCCGGGTTGGGCAACTCCGCGCAGGGTTGATGATCTCCTTCAATGATGTGATCAACTTCATTCACATGCACGCCGTTTTCCCTGCCGAATACGTATGGCATCTCACGGCTGATCTCGACGATCACCACCCTCGCACGTTCGACGACTGCCCGTTGCCACAGATTTGTTGGGCCGAAGTTGAAATATCCGCCGTCGTCCATAGGGCAAGTTTTAAAGATGGCGACATCCACGGGATCGAGAAAGCGCCGGTAATAATCAGGCACCTCTCCCAGATTCAGTGGCACATAATTGCAACGGCCTGCGTCGTGTTTTCTGCGGTCGTAAGCTGAAAAATGCCAGCTGAACATGTGGAAATGCTTGCCCTCTGGATCCTCTTCGATGACAGCGCGAGGGCGTAACGACAGACAGGAGCGGATCTTGACGTTCGCCAGTTCGTCTTTGCGTGCAGCCAGCGCCCGGTCGAAAACATCGGGCTGGCAATGCGAGCCGCCGTAGTCCAACCACATGCCGGATTTGACCAGGCTTGCCGCCTGTTCCGAGGAGACCGTTTCGCCAGGCATCTGTGAGCCCCTGCCAGTAGAATTCGAGATTCGGAGAGTTTACAACGAAGAGGGCGCTCGCGACAGGCGCAATTACTTGGCCGGATGTGATTGTCAGGGTTCGCAACGTCACCCATCTCCAAGGTTTCGCCTCGAAGTTCAGATCCTATGCGACAGATGAGACCGCAATTCCGGCGACAACGGTATCAAGTTGTTGATGGGGCGATGTCTCTCAAGACGGGTCTTCCTTCCTCGTAGGCTCAAACGAAAACGGCCAGCAGGTCTATGGGATTTGCTGGTTCCGGAGGGACGGTGCGTCGCATGGCAATGGAGCGATCCAAAGCGTTGATGGTCTCCAGATGGGAGGTCTATGATCTACAGCACGCCGCCCAACAATGAAGAAATTTGAATGTGGTTGCGGCTCATTACAACAAGCAGTGGATAGGATCGAATATCGTTTAAGATCGCCGTGGCTTGGCGAAGACTTTCCTGACCTGGTTGAGATAGTCATACTTGTTCACCGTATCCGGCTCAAGGTAGCTCCCTTCAGTCCACTCGTTCCACGAATTGATTGTGAGGATCTTGTTTCTTAACTGTGGCGAGTTGTCCAGAAATAGTTTCGCCGAACTGAGCGCTGCGCCAAACTTCTCCGGCGTATTTCCCTGCACAACCGGCAGAAAAGGATAGCCCTTTGCAATATAGATGTCGGACTGACAAGCGCGAGGTGACGAATCCCAGCCCATGGAGACGTTTGGGAAATACGGCTTGCCCAACTTGTCCGTCGCGGTAGCGCGATATTCTTCGTAGCTCTTCCTCATCGCCTCGTACTGTGTAACCGGGAAACTCGATAACTCCGCATGGTGCAGCCACACGTACGACGTCGTGCTGTCGACTTGTAGCCGTTCTAGCAGACCCTTCAAATCGCTGACCTCCGTTTGCCCCGGGAGAAGTTTCACGCCCCAGGTCACGGCGTTCAGGTGCAGATCACGAAATCCTGCGGCCCGCGTCTTCTCGCGAAAATCCGCGAGCGCTTTCGCTGCCCCACGAACTCCGCCCATGCTGGCGACGAAGTTGAAGAGTTCGTAGATCGAGAAGTATGGGCATCCATCCACTAGCCAGTAGCTCGACGATTGGAAGTAGCCGTTGACGACGTGGTCCGTCATCAATCGAAAAGTTTCCGGCGTAACCTTGCCAGGAAATTGCAGTGTGGGAGGCGAGGACAGCTTTGCCGGATGAATGTCGAACCAATCGTGGTTCGCCCACATAATCGCGAACTTCAGTTGCTCGCGGTTTGCAGCTCCCAGATAGCCCTTTTCTAACGCCGCCTCAAGAAATGGACCGTCGTTATACCAATACCAGTCGAAAATAAACGCAGACAGGCCGGAATCCGACGCAACTTTGATCTTTCGTTCGAATACGGAAGGATCGGACTCGTTCTCGTATCCCCAAAGCGGAACCTTGGGCTGAACGTGTCCTTCGAACCGAGGCTTCGCAGATTCAACCAGCCGCCACTCCGTCCAACCCGGGCCATGCTGCGCCTCATTGCGCTTGTCAACGTGGTAGTTCCCGAAGTAGTAGGCGGCAACTGTATAGCGTTCTGGACTATCGTCTTTCTCTTGCGGCATCAGCTCTCCCCACGCCCCAGGCAAACTCGCAGCCGCAGCAGCCGCACTGAGTGTTCCAACAAACCTTCTTCGATTCAGACCGCTCATTCAACCCCCGATGTTTGACCGTCACCCGACCCTCACCAGTTCAGGCGCGTTACAGGCCGCCCATCACGGCCTTTCGACATTTCCTGAGTCATACTGCCGCATCGCTTTCCACCCCGCGATTGCGACCGAAACTGATCATCAGCATTATCAAGCTACGTGACTATCCAACTCCAAAGCCTTTCTCGATGCTGACTTACAGGAACTGCCGTCGCACGAGCACTTTCGCGCTGAAACTATGAATCGAGGCTTGATGGATTTGTGCTAGATTTGCACCACTAAAAGGATTATCCATGCACCAGCCTTTATCAGCATCGGGGCTGAACTCGGGTTCCAAGAGAAATCAAATCCTGTTAGAGCAGCTTAAGCTCCTGTACGCCAATACCAACCTGGCGATTGGCATCACCATCTTCGCTGCTATCGTTCTGGGCAGTCTGCTATCGGTCGTCATTCCAAGATACATAGTCTTCAGTTGGTGGATCTACATAGCCCTGGTATCGGCGTTCCGCTACGTTGTGGCGTGGCGATTCCGTCACGCTTCGCCCGTCCACATGCCTCTCAGCAAATGGCGCCTTGCCTCCACAATTGGAATCGGACTTGCAGGGGCAGGATGGGGTAGTGCCGGCGTCCTCCTGTATTCCCCGACTCACGTGATGAGCGAGGTGCTTCTCGTCTTCGTTCTGGGCGGGATGATGCTGGGCGCGGCATCTCTTCTTGCTCCACGGCCAGAGGCGTTCCTCACATTCATACTTCCAACTGGCCTCGTCCCATCCATCCGTCTTTTCGCCCAGAACGACGAGACGCACTTTGCCATGGGACTACTAGCTCTTGTTTTCACTATCGCGATCCTGATTACAACCCGGCGCATTTATCGCACCGTGGAGCGATCGCTCCGCCTGCAGATTGAAAAACAAGACCTCGTCCTCGATCTCCAGACGGCGAACAGAATCACTGAAGGGTTGAATCGGGATCTGGAACTCCGGGTCCGGGAGCGCACTGCCGAACTCAACGAATCCACCGAGCAATTGCTTGCCGAGATCAGGCAGCGCGAACAGACGGAAGAAGAATTGTTGCGCGCACGCAAGTTGGAGTCGCTTGGCGTGTTGGCGGGTGGCATCGCGCACGACTTCAATAACTTCCTCACCGTCGTGCATGGAAACATCGAAGTTGCCCGGGCACAACTCAGTTCTGATGCACCCGCACAGGAGTGCCTCGAACAGGCTGAAAAGGCATGTAAGCGCGCGGCATTTTTATCGGCGCAATTGCTCACCTTTGCCAAGGGCGGAACCCCGGTTCGTCGCGTAGTCTCCATCGCCAAACTCGTTACGGATGCAGTTCGACTCGCAAGTTCCGGTTCTCCCATCAAGATGGATGTCAATGTCGAGGACGGCCTCTGGTTTGCCGATGTCGATCCCGGCCAGATCAGCCAGGCGCTCCACAACATCCTTCTGAATGCGCGACAGGCGATGCCCGACGGCGGAGCCATCGAAGTCTGCGTCGAAAATATTGCCATAACAAACAACCATGCCGACGGCGAACCCCGCGTCAAGATTTCGATTCGTGACTCCGGCTGTGGCATATCTCCCGACGTGATGCCACGAATCTTCGATCCATATTTCACCACCAAGCCGGAAGGCAGCGGTCTCGGCCTGGCCACCGCATATGCGATTGTCGATAAACATGGCGGACGCATATCCGTGCATTCAACGCCAGGCATCGGCACTGTTTTCAGCGTTGAATTGCCCGCCTCCACTGAGTCTCCGGTTGTGCACGCTCCCACGGTCGCTCATCCACAAACCGGATCTGAACGCATCTTGCTGATGGACGATGAGGAAGCTCTCCGAGTTTTGTTCCGCGCCGTTCTAGCACGGCTTGGATACGACGTCGAAACAGCCTGCGACGGAACGGAGGCAATCTCTCTTTATGAGCAAGCCAGTGCGGATGGAAAGCGTTTTGATGCAGTGTTACTGGACTTGACGGTGATCGGCGGCATGGGCGGCGTGGAGACTGCCGCCAAGCTGAAGGAGCTTGATTCTGATTCAAGGCTCATCGTCTCTAGCGGATACTCCGATGCGCCCGTCATGTCAGAATTTGCTGACTATGGCTTCAGCGCCGTCATCGTCAAACCCTGGACAGTGAAAGAAATAAGCGATGTCCTCCGCAGAGTGCTCGATGGGGATTCTCTTCCAGCACGCACACATCAGACGTAAACGGAGACAATTAATGCCTCAACTGTCGAACCTTCATTCGCCATCGCTGCAAAGCCCGGACAGAACAGTGTCGGAACAAATTGATTTCTCGCCGGGAGAAGCGGTACGGTGGAGCTTATGGTTCCGATCTCGTTATCCCGTCTGTTTGGCACGAGCGGCCGCCGCGCCATCGACTCCATCGTGCCGCGTCGAACCTTCGACGATGTGATTCTTCCGCTCTCGACCCGGCGCGCCCTGGATAGCGCACTCGCGCAGGTCACGCAGCACGATCTGATCTTCAGGCGCTGGGGCCTTGGGGAACGGCATTCCACCGGGCTTGCTCTCGCGTTCAATTTCGCTGGGCCTCCGGGCACGGGCAAGACCATCTGCGCCGAAGCCATCGCGCACTCGCTCGGTCGCCATCTTCTGATGGTTCGCTATTCTGAACTCGAATCGATGTGGATGGGTGAAACGCCGAAAAACGTTGCCGCCATCTTCCGCATTGCGCGGGAGGAAGAGGCTGTGCTGTTTTTCGACGAAGCCGACGCGATCGCAGCGCGCCGATCGACGTCAGTCGATCACGGCTTTCAGCGTGAATCGAACAGCGTTGTGAGCGTTCTGCTACAGGAACTCGAAACGTACAGCGGCGTTGTGATCTTCGCCACGAATCTCGCGGCAAACTTCGATCCGGCATTCGAACGACGCATTCGAACACACATCCTCTTCGAAATGCCAGGGGAGGCGGAACGCGCGAAGATCTGGCAGGTGCAGTTGCATCCTTTGCGGACACCGCTGGCTGATGACGTCGATTTCAACGCCTTGGCACTCCACTATGAAGTCAGCGGCGGAGACATTCAAAATGCTGTGCTGAAGGCGGCGCTAGCTGCCGCGGCTGAGCCCATTCCCGATACTGCGAAAAAGATTCATCAGCATCATTTCGACGCCGGCATCAAGGAAGTGATTGCCAGCAAGCGCGTCATGCAACAGTCACTCTTTGCGGACCAATCAGTCGCCACACCGGAGGCCGACATCATTCCTCGTGCGACTGCGACCCGCGCGTCGCAAGCGTTAGCATATGGGCTTCCTGGCGCTGCGCTGCTGGTGGCGCTCATTGCACTGGCGGTAGCGTTGCTCAAGTGAGGGCAGTCGCGAGAGCTATCGCTAACGATTCGGCCTCCTGCATGACCCCTTCTCGTAAATGCGATGAAGTCCTGGCCGCAATGGGATCTTCCTAAAACAAAAAGCGCTCGGCACCGCTCCAGGGCGCCGAGCGCTTTTCGTATTGACCCTACTTCGATTCCTTAGTGATCGCGTCCGCAGCATTGCCGGCCACCACCCAGCTAGCTGACCCGGCCACCACGGCTTCATCCTCGAACCAGAGGAATCCGAAGTCGTCGATGCACTCCGGGAAATCTGGTTTGATGATGATGTATCCCGGAATCACGGCGCCCGGGATGTATGCGTTGTCGGCGCGGTTGTTGCTGTACGTCTTCGTCTTTGAGACCGTACCCACGCCAGCTACATACGAGGTGCTGGATACCGGGTGCGTGCCGAGAATGTAATTGACGGCGCGAAGTGTGTATTCGGAGCTCACAAGTTCTGGAAACGCCTTATGCAGAAAATACATCCGTATGGCCATGTCAACCACGGCCCCAGATCCGCCCCAGGTGCCCAGGCTCGGAGGCACGCCGAACGGCGTGGCGTCCAACTGCTTGTCAAAATCCGCCATATATGTCTTCACTGCTTCCCGCATTTGATCTTTAGCGCTCGCGTCTAGATACGGCAACGCTCGAACTGCCGTCCAACCACGAAAGCCCATCTGCTGCGGAGTGATCATCTGCGGGAACAACTCCTTTAGACGCGACTTGTAGGGCTCGGCGCCATTCGTAGCAATGGTCAATTCCAGAGCCGCAGTCCAGTCCAGTCCGACGCTAAACGCCCGGCGGTCGAAGTCGGCCGGCGGTGGTGCTGGTGGGACAGTCGTACCAGAACTCGTGGGAGCGCCAGAAGTACCTCGTCCGTTGCGAGCACCTTGCGCGCCAGACACCGCACCCTGAGACGCAGCCAGCACGCCGCCTCCGGGAGCACCTGCCGGAGCCGCTCCGCCTAATCCGCCGCCCTTTGGATCCTGCGTGGGGTGAGCCTTCTCTTCGTTCCATGCTTTGATCGCGGTCTCTAGGCAGTCTTTCGCTAATGCGTCGTCCCAGCCTTTCAGCACATCGGCCGCTGCAGCCAGCGCTGCGATGGCATTCCATTGGAAGAACGGGTTCGTAGTCGAGAAAATCCAGCGGTCGTCCGGCTTGCCGGAGAAGTCGCCCTTCACTTCGTTCGGACCGAGCTTCGGGTCATAGATGCGGCCGTCGGTTGTCGACGCTCCGTCACCCAGATGTGTGTACTGGCGCAGATCTGGTTCGTGAGTGCCGCGGATCGAGTGGCCGATATTGTGGAATTGCGCCAGGATGAGCAAGGCGCCGTGCTTGACTTGCTGTACGGTATCCGGAATGCCATCGGGACGGTGCATCTCAACCTCGCGCGCGGTTTCATCCACCGTAAATTCGTCGTACTTGAGATTGAATTCGCGATAACCAAGAGCCAGGCTCTGAATCACGCTTAGTTGCGCAGGCTCCTCGAGGTCGAAGTCGCCGGCATCATACCAGCCGCCCACGTTCATCCCAGGAATATGATCGCCACCTTTGAACTTGCCGTCCGTCGCCGTAGCCTGGTTCCAGCCGTCGAATTGCTCCCCCACCACGGGGGCCAGACGGCCATCATCCAGGTGCGAAGCGGCGTGCCACACACGGTAGGCTTCGCGAACGGAAACGTGATCCATCTGCACCGCCATATGATGGTCCAGGCTGTCCTGCCAGATGTTAGCGTAAGCGTCCTTCGAGATGGGGAAGGGCGCCGTGCGCTGGTCTGCGTACTCGATGACGTATAGGCCGGGATCATTAAGCGGCGTGAAGTCGAATTTCGAATAGACGTATCGCAGCCAGGGTGTTGAAGATGTGACGGGACTCTCAAAAACCTGCTTGTAAGATCCGTCTTCCATCAGGCGCAGTACTTTGGCCGTCGTAGGGCCTTTGTACTTCGGGTCGAGTTCGAGCACCGCCACTTTGGAGAAACCCGGCGCATAACCGACCTGGCTGTGCGCGATCATTGGGGGACGTGTCCAGTTCGGAATCACGTCTGGTCTGATGTGCCACACGATGGCGCCGGTGGTCTTCCCCGAAGGGATCAGCGAACGCAACACGAACCAGCCGTTCTGCGCGCGGTTGCGTCCATCGAACAGCATGAGGTCGGCAGTATCCGACTTGACATTGACCCGGGCCAGCGCGTCGTCAACCCCCAGCGTTATGCTCTCGCCCTCTGCAAAGGGCAGCGGCTGAGTGTATCCCTTGGCCTTGTCCCAGTCCTCCAGGTAGTAGGCCTTCTTCGGCTCATCGGCCAGCGGCAACACCTTGACCATCGGATCGTCAGGCGTTCGCGGGAAGATGCCGGCTTTAGTTCCGTCCACCAGGTATGCCTTGCCCATGTAGATCGAGGGCAGGAACTCCAGGTTGAAGCCTGCCCGCCCGGCCAGTTTCTCCGGGAGCGGCTTGTCGAGATTGATTGTTATCTTCACGCCGCCCGGTTCCGCCGCCACTTCCAGGGTGTAGCTCAAATCGAAGGTCGGGAACGCGAGGTTGGCGGTGAGCCGATTGTTCGCCTTGTCGGCCTGGCGCCCTTTGAGGGTTGCCACCAAGTCCCACTGCTCGGGCGTTGGCATCAGGCGCACATCGCCGTTTGTGGCGATGCGCTGGCCGTGGAGAATCATCTCCATGGCCGTGTTCTTTTGGTCTACGAAGACAGGATGGTACGTACTGTCGTAGAGAAATACGCTAAATCCTTGAGTATCGAGGTAATTCTTGTCGGTCACTTTCATGGCAAAATCGGCGCCGAACAGGCCAGGACCTGAGGTCAGGGCTAAAAGAAGACACACTACGATTCTAGTGAGCATGGATTGAAGTCAAACTGCTCCTTTGCCACCACCTTACATGACATGCACACCGTATGGCGCTGTTTGTTCCACGGGTCGGAGACTTCCGAGCTTTCACTTGGAGCAACAAGAAGCAGTCTGATATTTCAAAGAAGGTGGTCTCGATCATGCCTCGATTTTTCCCTGAGTAGGACCTTCGGCGTTGGGTGTTCTTCGCCAATGTAGCTATCCATCACTTGTCAGAATGCAATGGCAATTCTTCCGCCAAGAGGATCAGCGTTTAAGACCGCGAATGTCCCTCTACTGCCTTTCGAACGTCGCGCTCTGATTTGTAAAGTGTGCCGTCGAGTAACTGAGGACTTGGCTTTGCGGTGTCCCGATTCGTCGGTAGAGTAGTATCTGAACTCCCAAGCAAAACCTTGGGAATGGGTGACGTTGCGAATCCTGCAGACCTGATACCGTTGTCGC
The DNA here is from genome assembly GCA_963797255.1 of uncultured Acidobacteriaceae bacterium. Classification (GTDB taxonomy): domain Bacteria; phylum Acidobacteriota; class Terriglobia; order Terriglobales; family Acidobacteriaceae; genus JANXZS01. Next base: position 13,888 of record CAWCOV010000018.1, on the reverse strand, counting down.
CGGATTCGCATCCCACCTTTCTTTGAATAGCGTTGATGGTGCGATCAGGTTCCCAATGGTATTTTGTGTTGGTGCTGGACGGCCAGGGATCGTGTAAATAGCAGTTTTTCGATAGGATGCGGGAGTATTTCAGTGGTAGAACGCCAGCTTCCCAATCTGCTATTTTCCTTTACTTTCAATCACTTACAGACACTAAAAACCCTCGAAAGTCCTCGGATAGACGGAAAGTAATTCTCTCAATGGTGCCAAACAGAGCACAATCTAGCGCAGACCTATTAGGATTCGAGAATTAAATGTCTTGAATATGAAACTTAAATTGGCGCATGAGGCGTTAGTTAAGCATCGGAGCGCTTGTCTTATCTGCGCGAATGGCCCGATTGAAGGCTACGTTATGCAGCCTTGACCGATAACGCCAGACTTGCATCTTCTGCAATACGACCTTTGAACTGAAGAACCTTTGATTCGTATCGCCTACCAATGCGAAAGAGATTGTCCCGAAGTCGATGGCTGTGCTTCAGGATGAAATTTCGTAGGTTCAAGCCCGCCCGCATTCGGCGAACCAGCGAGCGACGCCCACACACTGCAAGCCAACCTAACGGAATGGAGACTAGTTCGACCAGTGCAGCGAACAGCCAATAATTTTGGCCCCCACCGACTCCATAAGGTTCCAACGAAGTCTGCCCTTGGGCGCTCATGGTATTGCTCATTTGTAACTGACGCTGACATTTTCTTACCTTGCAACTAATTGTTGTTTCCAACTTTGTTGTTTTCAATTCGCCGGTAGGTGATCAGCCACAATTCTCGTGCTACCCTTTGAACCGCTCCTCAAACCCGGAGGCAGCACGGACATGGATAACTATTTGGTGACGTTGGAACAACATGGGGAAGCGGACATGGAAGATACGCGCTTCACTATTCGTGGCCGTCTGCATGGAACTAAGCAAGCCCAGCCTGCCAAGATGGGATTGACCGCCGCCGAATTGGGCGAGTACCTGCCCGTGTTGGGAATACCGTTCAGCAAGCAACATGCAGTCTTTCGAGAACTTGCGCAAACTAAGCATTTCTCGTTTACAGCGAGACTCTCCATCGAAACGGCAGCGGAGCTTGGGTGGTGGCCAAGCGATGGATAGATATTTTTAATCTCTAAAGATTGCCCGCACCGACCGTCCAGACCCGCACCTTGCGGTCTCGGCTCTTGGGAGTCCTCTGGGGACGATCCCGATTTCACTGACGAATCGAAAACGCTCTCACCTCACGAGTCAGTTCGGAAGTAAGCCGTATATATCCAATTCCCCTGGGATAGTGGTGGTGTGCCCCGGTTGTTCACTGTCGTCCCCACGCGTTCCCACGTACACTTTTCCGTTTGCAACGGTCGGAACAGTAAACTTTACCGGCAAGCCGGCGAAGTTCCCAGAATCCTGCGAACTGTTCCACAATTCCGTTCCAAGGTTCGTTGCGTCATATGCGCGGAGTACGGCCGGTCCGCAACCTGGGGACTGGGGCGTGCAGAGAAGGGTGTTATCGAGTGCCCAGACAATAGCATCTGAGTCGTCCGGTTTCGTCGTTACCGAGGGAGTTGCACCGGGGAAACGATATGTCGTGGCCGAAGTAGACGTCGGAGAGGTGTTGATTTTGTACGTGGACGAGTTCAGCGTGAATTGCTGCAGCTTGCCGCCGGCCCCTGCCAGATAGAATGACCAATTCCAGTAAGCTGGAGTTCCGAAGATGCCGTTACCGAAACTCAGCATTTGGACCGCGCCTTGATTCGTGTCGCTGTATCCGCCGAGCGCATCTCGGTTCAGTAGGCATAAGTTGCCGTCCTTCCCCCCTCCGATCACAAGGTGGTTGGCGAGCGTTCCGTTGGTAGGAAGGTCCACAATCACCGAAGTTCCCCCAGACCCGAAGTCTCCATCTGACGAGTTGTCAGTGGCCTGGTCAGCAGGTGTGAAATATTGCGATACCGCCAGACTGCTGGTGAGTTGTAGAAACGAGTCGCCATAGTCATTATTCGGAGCCGTGGAATTCGTCACGTCGAAGTTCCCGTTCCCGGTGATGACGTAAAGATTGCCGGATGCGTCGACCGATGGCGCTCCGCCCCCCATCCAAACGCCTCCCTGGCTCGCATTTGGCGCAGTATTGAAGGTGTACAAGTGCGCCAAACTGGTAGCGTCGTACCCCATCAGCCATCCATACCAGGGACCCGAGTCCCCATGCGACCCCCACGCTATGTAGACCACGCCGTTCACTAATGCCAGACCAGCTCGCTGGTTTTGCTGGCGCGGCGAGAATGTGACCGTCGAATTGATGGCGGGAAACGTACCCGAAATGACCGCCGGACCAGTGGACAGCTTTTCGTTGCCTGTGTGCAGATCAATTGCATGCAGCCGCTGATAAAAGTTGCTGCCGTTGGCATCTACAGATTTGGAGACCACGTACAACAAGTTGGTTCCGAGGTCGATTACGGGTGTACCGGTCACCCCGATCTCAGGCTGAATGTCAAGACTTGCACTCACCAGACTGTTCGCAACGGATGTCTCTCCAGCCGTTCCGCCGTGGGCGCTGTCGATGAGGCTCACATGCCAGAGAGTCGAGCACGGACTGGCGTCCGCATCGAATGCGTATAAACTATCGTGCTGCGTTGCGACGAAGATGACGTTGTGTTGCGCGGCGCCGACCATGAGATTCGGTACCCACAACGGCTGGGCATAGATTGCACCATCGACTACACAGCTAAAGAGTTTGCCGAACGTGTTCGCGGTGACGTTGCTCGGCGCAAGTACGTACTCCTGCGAATTCACCCCATTTCGTGACTTGTTGTTGTGATAGGTCGCAACCCCTGCAAGGTCGGTCACTCCCACGGTCATAGTCGACAATACCGCGGCATTGTTAACACTTGTGGCAGTGATGGTGTACTGTCCCGGATTTCCCGGTGCGGTGTAGTTAACGGGCGATCCGGATGTTGTGGCCTGTGAGGAGAATGTTCCGCACGAAGCTCCACTGCAGCCGGTCCCAGTCGCACTCCAATTCACGCTTCCACCGTCGTTTGACGTCGCCGTAAGCGACAAGATTTGAGTGACTGTCAGCCCCGCACGCTTTGGAACGATAGAAATACCCTGTGACGCGGAACTGATCGTGATGGCAAGAGACCCGCTCAGAGCGGTTGCTGCCGATGTACTCGAGTCTGTTACCAGGAAACTAAGGCCCGTCACATTCTGCGCCTTTGTCGGGGTTCCGGTAATTGCCCCAGAGCTTGATAACGAGAGCCCGCCAGGTAGTGTGCCGCTGCTGAGCGACCACTTATAGGGCGCCGTTCCCCCGCTGGCTGCCAAGTTCGCGGTGTACGCAATCCCGACCTGGCCGCCTGGAAACGAACTCGTTGTAACCACGAGCGGCCGCGGCGCAATCGTCAGCGAGAGTGTCACAGACTTGTTCTGCGCTGGCCGGCCTGCATCAGCGACCTTGAACGTAAGTGACGTTGCATTCGCGAGAGCGGTCGGTGTCCCGCTGAGTACACCGGCTATCGACAAGCTGAGCCCCGCAGGCAAGGTCCCTGCGGTAAGGGACCATTTGTACGGCGTCGTTCCTCCCGTCGCGTTAAGGCTTGCCGAGAATGCTGTCCCAATTGTCCCGCTCGGCAGGGAGGTCGTCGAAATGCTCAGACTCTCCGGTTTGGGCTTGGGAGCCGCATCGAGAATGGCGACGTTAAGAAGAACGCAAACCGCAACAGAAACTGCAGACACGATCTTGGTGAAGCTGCGACCAGAAGCACTCCTACCGTCATGGGATTCCAAGGCAGTCACGCACATGAATGACCATCCTCTAAAGCTACAAATGCAGATGAAGCAGAATCACTGAACCGGAGGAATTCAGCTGCGGCAGTAGAAGCTACACCTTTGGCGAGCGCCTGGCAAGATGCAAGTGACAGCTTTTTCGGATCAAATCAATGGTTCCTTAGGGTGCGCTTGTCAAATCTCCCCCTGGCGACCAACTTTCGTTTTAGCCCAAGCAAGGCTCCGATCCTTCGGTGTTTGAACCTTATGCTTAGATCACCGCCTAACCGGAAGCAAAGTCGAAAATAGGTTATTTCCGGGTTGCCGGCCACACAACCAGAACTCTCAAGTAACGAGCGCGAGATGTCTGCATTTATGCTGTGGCGTTTACCGCGCTATCCGCAGACCAGCATGGGTTTCCGCTGAGGCCGCACCGAGGCATCGCACGCCAACAAGCTGGCAACCTTGTGGCGATAGGAGCATAGTACTTGCATCACAGGGATTTCCTGACATCCAGCCCTGCTTGCGGTAGCAAACTCGGCTACAGAGCATCATCCCCCCACATTTAAAGCTGACATTATGACCCGTCCGAGTCATTGAGAGTTGCTAACGCAAGTGTCAGGATTCCGCATGCGAGTAAATCTCATCACTCAAGCTTCCGGCCGATATGAATCAGTCGCAGGAACTATTCCCCTCTCGCTAACGATTCGCCCGGCATGCGGTCTCCAAGGAGACTATAAGTACAAGACCGACAGCGCTGCGTTGCTGCAATTACTTCGGCGACAGACGGATCTGCCCTCCCCCGTCCTCCAGCGTTTTGAGCAAGACCTGTATGCCCCCTTCGGTGCGCGCCTTTTAGCCGTGGAGCTGAGTGAAAGAGTTCTCACGGACATTGGCTACTTCATTGACTGAAAGCCAGCTTGGCTCTTTCTTGAGGCTGGCAGGAACCGCACAATTCCTGTAGCAAGGATTGTTGCTCCCCGGGTCACCGCTCAATTCGGAAATGACTATCTAATAAATCACGGTTGGGGAAACCTACCGGGACCCAGAACAGTACGCTATCTCGCGCCTCAATGAGCGCGTTGCACTGTCTATCACCATTCGAAGAGTTGGACTAGGCACTCATAGCAGAACACGACTTAACTTCCCTGGTTAGTAGGGTGGTTGTTCGGGAATGGCCTGTCCATCGGCCCTGGGATCGGTGGCGCCGAAATTTACTCCCAACGTGTCGTCGTGCATGACGGCATTGCCGCGTCCCATAACCTGTGAGTAACGCTGGACGAGGTTGATCTGGTGGCCTTGCGATGCGAGCAGTTCAAGGACTTCACGCGGGAAACCGTCCTCAATATTAACGGCACAGCCGGAGTTTCCTTTATTGAAGCGGGCAGCATCCATACCCGCCTGAATATTCATGTCAAAGTCAACGATGTTGGAAACGAACTGGGCGTGGGCCTGGGCCTGGTTGAAGCCGGACATGATACCGAAGCCGATGGTCTTGCCATCCTTCTGCATCATGGCGGGGATTATGGTGTGCAGCGGACGCTTGTGTCCAGCGAGCGAGTTGGGCTGACCCGGTTCCATGGAGAAGCCGCTACCACGATTTTGCAAGACGAAACCAGTGTGCTCAGCGACAAGGCCAGCGCCGAAGCTGCCGGCGTTGGATTGAATGAAGGAGACAACCACGCCGTCGCGATCGACAGTGGCGAGATACGTAGTGTCCGACTGCAGTTTGTCGAGCTGTTCCTTACGACCTGAGGGAAGAACCTTGCAGTTGGCTTTGTCGGTGATGCCCTTGGCCCGTTCTTTCGCGAGTTCCTTGGAAATGAGTTTCTTGGTGGGAATATCGTCGGTGTGCGGATCGCCAACATAATGAAGCATGTCTGAGTAGGCCAGGGCCTTGGCTTCCATCTCGATGTGCAGAGTTTTCGGAGAATCGTGTCCCCACTCGCGAAGCGGGTATAGCTCCATAACGTTGAGCATGGATAGGGCAGCGATGCCTTGAGTGTTGGGAGGAGTTTCGTAGACGCGCCAGCCGTGATACGTAGTGGAGACGGGCTCGACCCACTCGGGCTTGTAATCGGCGAAGTCGGCTAGGGTGAGAAAGCCGTTGCTCTGGTCGGAGAGCTTGACGATAGCGTCTGCAATGGGGCCGCGGTAGAATGCTTCGGCGCCGTTCTTCGCGATCAAGCGGAGAGACTTCGCGATGTCGGGGTTGCGAAAGATCTGTCCGACGCCCGGGTAGGTTCCATCGGGAAGAAAGACAGAGGTGAAGGCGACCCTGTCCTTGAATTGCAATCCGTACTGAGCCCAGTTAGCAGAGTCCGTCTCCGTCACTGGAAATCCGTTTTCAGCAAGAGCGATAGCAGGTGCGAGATCTGCGGCGAGTGAAAGCTTGCCGAACTTTGCGTGCAGTGCCGCCCATCCAGCAACTGCTCCGGGCACGGTAACAGCATAGATGCTGCTATCGTCCATCTCGGTGATGCCTTTTGCCTTCATGGCATCGAGGGTTTCGCCCTTAGCAGACCAGCCGCTGGCGTTGAGGGCATACATCTTTTTCTCTTTCGGCTCCCATACTATGGCGAATAGATCGCCACCAATGCCATTCATCATCGGTTCAATGACGCCGACGGCCGCATTGGCCGCGATTGCCGCATCGACAGCGTTCCCTCCTTTAGAGAGGATCGTGGCGCTGGCCTGCGAGGCGAGAGTCTGAAGTGTGGCCGCAATGCCGTAGCGATTGATCGTCATGGAAAAAGCATTGTCGCGGGATGGTTCTTGCGGATGCTGACGTGAGTCACAAATATATCCGCCATCGGCGTTAGGATTCAGGGTTCTCACAGCAGATGCGGAGTTAGACTGCGCCTGCGCGGCATGCGCAAGGAGCAGAAAAGGGAGGATGCCGGGAAGCAAGCTGCGAATGAGCATAATGGTCGGCCCTTGGGGAAGTTGCAACTAGAATACCCCAACCGTCTTTTGGCTCTAACTACAATGTACGGTCTGTTGCGCGACTCCAGACAGGTGCCTTCCGTTTCTGGAATTCATTGCCATTGCCTTCTGAGTGCGAACCTGGCGGCAAACTGTAGTTCCTTATTGGACGCATTGAAGCGGGGGTTGTGCCCGGGCCATCACCTCCCCACCCTGCTGATTATCTGTATGGCTCCCTCTGAAATTTCACAAATCCCTATGTTGAACCCTGCTCTCGTGACACGTACGTGTGATGGATACATGGTCCACGTATGCGTATCGAGGTCGCAAGTATCGATCAATCTCGGCTTCCCATTTTCTGCCAGGACTGGTGGACCAATATTGCTCGCGGGGCTTCGGAATATCACGAGTTGAAGGCATTTCACCGAAACGTCGTTGTCGGACGCCTTTCCTTGATTCTGAAGAAAAGCCGGTTCGGCCTTGCAGTGGGACTAGATCCGCACTGGTCGCATCTGGGTGGCCCGATTGTCGATGACCAGCTTAGCCGCAAAGAGCAAGCAGAAGTGATCCGCTCTCTGATTCAGCAGTTACCCCGCTGGGCCTCCTTTTGTTTTGTCTGCAATCCTGATTTGAGTTATGCCGACCTTGTGAGGAATGCTTTTAAAGAATCCGGCTTTGGTCACACGACTCAAATGGCCTATCTGCGTCATCCATCAGGGGAAGATGTGCTGAGTTCCCGAAAAAGGAACCATAAAGGGCACATTAGAAGAGCAGCCAAAGAACTGGATTGCGTGGATGTCACCGCAAGGGAATTCGTTCAGTTCTATGAAACGAATTTGAATGCCAAAGGGAAGAGGAGTTATTCGCCTCTTGACACTATGGAACTCCTGATCGAGGAAGCCACTTCCCGGGGCCAGGCGCGTGCCATTGCCGCAAAGCCAAATTCTCGGAACCAATCAGTTGGTGACAGGCATTCCGCCTCGTATGATGCGGCCATTGTCTATGTTTGGGATAATGGGCGGTGCTACTACTGGCTTTCAACCTACCGCATCCGTTCCGCGGACAATTCGGATGTAGAGCCTCATCCAGATGCAACCAAGCTTCTTGCGGTCAAAGCGATGGAAGACGCCCAGGCGATGAACCTCATTTTTGACGCAGATGGGGTCACAGGCCCCGGGGCGGAAAATCTCTACCGAAATATTTTCGGACTCAGGCAGGAGCAGCATCGCGACGTGTTTCAGCGCGCAACCATAATGGAGCGGTTCAGGCAGAAACTGCGGATTGCCCACAATCCACCCGAACTCTTAAATGCGCGATTCACGCCCGTCCACCCCGGAAGATGAGTGAGCTGTCTGGGGAAACCTGGCAGCTATGCGAATAATAGCTAACACTCCGCGCGGCTTCCTCCGCAGATTTGTCGTGGAGATCGCTTTGCGGGGTGATTGAAGCGAGAAAAGCGTTGTCTGAGCACGAAAAGATCGGCATCTCTGCAAGACGACCGTTGGACTCAAGAAACTTTGAATTCGCTTAGATTACACAAGCGTAATTTGCAAGACTTTGGCTGAGTTCCAAATCGGGGGATACAGGCATTTCACGTCGAATGGATCCGCTTGATCTGCTCCCTTCCGGAATGTGCCCGATAAGGCTTGACATCGAAATCGAGCACGAAGCCGCTCTGCGTGCAACCGATGTGGTCGTCGAACGTCGATCCCGTGCCGAAACCTTGCTCCTTCAGCAAAAGGTCCTAGACGCCCAAGACGCCTGGTTCAAACACTGCCAGACTCGTGAAGATTGCAACCCCTTGCTGCGGTTGTAGTGACCTAAATACGTTTCCCTGTTTCCTTGTCCTGCGCTTTTCTACGCCTTCAGAAACAGCGAAAACACAGTCCCGCGATAACTCTCAACCGTCCTGCTTCGGAACCGTAGCCTCCCGTGATGCTTCGTCACCGTCTCCGAGCTGAGCCAAAGCCCCAGCCCGGTTCCCGTCGTCGACTTCGTCGTGAAGAATGGCTCAAACACATGATTCCGCACCGAATCCTGGATCCCCACACCCGAATCCGAAATCATTACCCGGACGCCCACTTCCCCCGTCACCGGATCGGCAGCACTCCGCAAGCGGACAATGAGTCGCCGCATGTCCAAGTTCTTCAGCATCGCATCGATCGCGTTGCTCACAAGATTCGCAATCACCTGCCGAACCTCAACCGCCTGGCAGCTGATCGAAGGATGCCAGCTGTACCTCCGCTCCGTTGAAACCTGCATTGACCTCAACCGCCCCTCGTAGAGCACAAGGACCGATTCGAGAATCTCCTCAATATCCACGAGGTGTGGCTCCGTCGTCTGCCGGTGAAAGGCCAGCGTCGCCGTCGCAATGTGGCTCACGCGGGCCAGCTCGCGCTCCGCCTGCTCCAAAAATTTGCCCACCTCCGGCGAAACAACGCCCCTGCGCGCCAGATAGATGAGGTTCGTCACGGCTTCCAGCGGATTGTTGATCTCATGTGCAATCGAGCTCGCCATGCGGCCCACCACTGCAAGCTTCTCGCTCTGCCGCAGACTCGCCTCCGCCTTCAGCCGTTCGGTCTCGTCACGCAGCACCTTTGCCAATCCTGTAACCAGTCCCTCCTTGTTGCGAATTGGCTCGGTTACCCACCGGGCCCAGATCCGCGTTCCATCCTTGTGAACGAGCCAGCGCGCATCTTCCTGGCGGCTGCTTCTTTCGAGGCTTGAAATCTCCACGCACGAAATCTGGGCTTCAATATCTTCCGGCGAAAGCAGCAGCGAAAACGGCTTTCCCAGCGCCTCCTCCGACGCGTACCCGAAGATTCGTTCCGCTCCCGGATTCCAACTCGTAAACCGCAGCTCTGGGTCCAATTGCACAAGTGCATACTCCCGAACGTTCTCAAGGAACAGTCGAAATCGCTCCTCGCCTTCGCGCAATGCGGCCTCCGCCCGGGCCCGCTCCACTGCGGCCCACGTCCGCTCCCCGGTATGCGAGACAAGTTCGACCTCATCCTCCGTCCAGTCCCGTGGCAACGAGTCAGTGGCGCAGAGACAAGCCACCAGCCGCCCATCCTTAATCAGTGGTACGGCGATGAAAGCTCCCGCTTGCACTGCGGCAAGTGTCGCGCGGTCGGTTTCTGGAAGCAGCTGCGAGGCTCGTACATCCTTGACCACTGTCGGCTCAAACTTCTGCGGTGACGATCGAAGCCAGGCGAAGACCTCCATCGGATATTTCCCGACCGCTCTCGGCGTACCCTCGCTTACAAACTCTCGTTCAACCAACATCTCACTGGACTCTTCGTCGATCTCGCCATAGAAAATCCGGTTTGCTCGCAGGTGCTCACCGAGCACCATGCTGGCCAGCCCCTGGATTTCGATCGGGTCGGAAAGCGGGCGGATTGCGTCACTGAGCCTTAGCTTGTATGCCTGCTTCTCCTCACTGCTGCGCAGCGCCTCCTCAGCTTGCTTCCTCTCAGTGATGTCATCGAACACTACATTCAACAAATGGCTGCCATCTCCGCCCACGCGCGAGCAAAATACTGTGAACCAGCGACCGACCTCCCTGAAGTAACGATCAAAACGAACTGGTTCACCCGTCTCGATGACGCGTGCATACGTCTTGACCCAATGCTCTTCAAGATTTGGATTCAACTCACGTGCCATCTTCCCGAGACAATCGGACATGCGGGATTGTCTTTCGAAAACACGGTTCGTCGCATGAAATCGCAAGTCGCTGGCCACTCCGTTCGCGTCGTACACCACTTCTAGCAGCGTGTATCCTTGATCGATCGAATCGAACAGTGTGCGATATTTTCCTTCGCTTGCGCACAGTGCGGCTTCTACCCGGGCCCGCTCCACCGCCGCCCACGTCCGTTCCGCGGTCTCCTTAACCAGCTCAATCTCTCCTGGCTTCCAGACTCGCGGCTCCATATCAGCCACGCACAATGCGCCGACCCGCCGGCCATCCTTCAAAAGCGGAACAGAAGCGAAAGCACTTACTTTGGTGCCCAAAATCACCGCACGGCCCGCATCCGAAATCAGCGTCGACGTCCGCACGTTCTCTATTACCGCCGGTTCGCCCTTCTGCGTCGACTGTTCAATCCAGGCGAAGGCCTCCAGAGGATAAGAGCCCGCGAGGCTCGGCGTACCCTTTCGCACAAAGTCTCGTTCAACTAAAAGTTGTCCCCGTGCTTCATCCATTTCGGAATAGAAGACCCGGTCTGTTTGCAATTGCTCGCCGAGCAGCCGGCTTGCCACTCCCTGAACCTCGATCGGATCCGCAAGTGGCCTCAGCGCATCGCTCAGCCTCAGAAGATAGGCCTGCCGGTCTTCGCTTTCGCGCAGATCCGCCTCTGCCTGTTTCCGCTCTGTGATGTCGTAGAAGACCGCATTTACCAGGCGGCTGCCTTCGCCGCCCACTCGCGAAGCGAAAATACTGATCCAACGCCCGGAATTTTGCGAATAGCTTTCAAAGCGAACCGATTCACCGGTTTCGGTGACCTTGGCATAGGCCTGAATACACGAGTCCTCAAGATTTGGGAGCAACTCTTGCGTAGTCTTTCCAAGATGATTCGTCAAACCCGTCTGCTTTTCGAAGAAATGATTGGTTTCAACGAAGCGAAGATTCGTGGCCACTCCGCCATTGTCGTAGAGCACTTCAAGCACCGCGATCGCAATGTCGATTGAATCGAACAGTGACTGATACTTCTCTTCGCTCTCGCGCAACGCGGCTTCCGCGCAAGTGCGCAGTGCTTCCCCTGAACCTGAGCCGTTAACCCCCTCAACCAATTCAACTTCGCGTGACTTCTCTTCGATGCTTCCACTTTCCATTGCTAGGGGACACTCCGCTACCGTGCGCGCTTTACAGACGGTTGCCTGCGCTCAACAGGACGACTTGTTTACTCTGTTTTAGTTAGAAAAGAGAGTCCCATGATACCCCCTGTTTCCGCAAGAGAAATCCTATCTCCACATAGCCGGCCGTCAGGACGAGCCGGCGCGTATTCAATTCGACAAACAGATCTGTGTTCTCCAAAGATTGCAACTACCGCAGGTGCTTATTGTCTGATCATCGAACAAGGGTACACCGGGGCATCCTAGTCGTTGTTTGAATATCGGCATGCCTCATGTACGTCTGCACGGTTGAAGGGTCTATACCCTTACGCGGGAGTGTTGTAGCGAATGTCCTTCTCCGGCCAATTCTGTAGGTGCTGTAGTTAACCCGGCCTGCTCAGTATCGGAACGAATCAAGAATCAAGGCGCTGGAGCGAATCAGGTTGGAGGGATACGGCAATGTCCGTCGCCAAAGGGCCAACGCAGGAGTCTTTGTGGACACTTCTGCATTGGTGCGGTTCTTTATCTCGTGCGGTTACTTGGTTGGCAGGACCTTGGGATCCGAGAACGAGCGCATGTAGACCACGAGGTTCCAGATGCTGTCGGGCTTGGCACGGCCGTCTTCGGGGGGGCACTTGCCGTTGCCGTTCTCGATGATGTAGTACATCTCACCATCGGACATACCCTTCAGCGTGCTGGGATCGCGCAGATCCCTTAGGGAGAGCTTCATGTCGTTGGCGGTGTCGCCCTTGCCATCGCCATTTTCACCGTGGCACATGGCGCAGTCGTAGCCGTAGATCTTCTTGGCGGCGGAAATGGATTCTACAGTTGGCTTGACGGGGTTGACCCGCTCTCTGGCCGCCAGGGGAATAGAATTTGGGGTCGGGGTTCCGGTCTCGGGTGTGTGGCTTTCCTGCGAATACGCGGCCATTCCCGCAACCGATATTGCTGCGATGATCAGTACAGGCTTGAGCATACGACCCCCTTTCAAAGGGACAAATGCTGCAGCGCCAGGCAGAACTGTCACCACAATCTTACTCCTGATGAACGGAACGGGTACCGCCAGTTCAGTCCGGTTCACGGGGAGTTGCCCGATAGTCACTGCATCGGGAATCGTATCGACTTTTATCGTCGGACGGATGAGTTTATCGAGCGCATCGATTGCCCACTGTCGTTAATATGACCGTGACCACGGCTAAAGACAGAACTCGGCTGACGAGACGATGTCGTCAACCGAGCTTCTTTCCATGAATGAATTTTTCCCAGCTACCGCAGCAACGGGCTGAGGTATTCAGTTACTAGCAGTCGTTCTTTAACCAAGGATAAGCGTCACCGACGGCGTCATTGTGGGCGTTGCATGGCACCGTGCTTAGATAGGTCCAAATTGCAGTAAGCTGTCGATCGGTCATGTTCTGATACAGCGGCCATGGCATGACCTGGAGCACGGCTCCGTTTACTGGTGGCAAATAACAATTGTCAGTGACGTTCCCCCCGCAATTCAGGTGCAGCGTATCGAAATCATGTCCGGTTCGCATGATGGTCATGAACGTCTTCAGATCATTTCCTCCCTCGGGGTTACCGGTGTGATCGGGCGTGAGATTGCGGGTGATGATGTTCGGGCCAAGCCCGGGGCCGGCAAACAGCGGGCTGTTGGGGTCTTTGACAATTCCGGGTCCGACCGGACCGAAGTTCTGACCGCCAATCAGGTAAGTGGCCTGGTTGTATTTTCTCGGTCCGCTGTTCGGTGGGGACAGAAAATACGGGTTGTTCGTGGGCAGGTACTCATTCGCGGGATCCGAACTGTGACACCCATTGCAATCCGACTGCGCGTTCACGATAAAGCTCCCCAATCCAACCAGCGCTGGGTTTTTCCCTTGCGCGTTGATGAACGAAGGAGCGATACGCCAACCTATGACGATTTGCGATTGTTCTGAAGCAGCGTTGTCCTGGGCGTGTACTCGCGGAGAAACAAGTTGCATGCCGGCGAAAGTGATGACCCCGGCGGTGGAAAGAGCCATTGCAGCCGACTTCACGATTCTTCCAAGTTTCATTTGAGACCTCTCTGGGAACCAGCGCGGGGCCAAAATCTTGCTGGCCATTCAACCGCAATGCTGGGTTATAACTTGCTCCCTAAAGACGACACAGAACCAGGATGGAATGGAGAACTCGGGTGTTCTGCCCGTGGCGCAGAACGTTCCCACACGTAGAACCGCAAGATCGCTTGGTTGGATCCCAAGGTCCGTGAGCGTAGTACCAATGCTGAGCCTTGTCCAGAACCATTTCGATCAAAGAAAGGGTCACGTCTCATTTCGTTTTACATCCGACCATTTCAGACTGAGTTTCAACGTGAAAACGGAGTCCTG
>CAWCOV010000017.1:0-190747 GCA_963797255.1 uncultured Acidobacteriaceae bacterium | reverse complement strand
CGCGCAGGGCCGCGAAGCTGCAAGGATGGCGGGACTGAACGTGCTCGCGCCGCGAGAAAGTACCTTGGCTCGCTTGATAAAGTGAACAAGGTCGTGAGGCTCGCCGCGTACCTTGCAACCGAAGGCGACTTCTCCGCGCATCCCAAGGTAGCTGACGCTGCTTCAGAACTGCTTCGGGACGTCTTTGGGGGAGACAAGCTCCCAGTCCGAACGGTTCTTGGCCTTGGAAGCATCCCACTCGGAGTGCCAGTGGTGCTGAGGTCGTCCTTGAAGTTGAAACTTGAAGAGGCGAGAGTTCTCGCCTCTTCTCTTTACGAGGTTGCATTATGGCCAAGACATGGAATCAGACGCGCGTTTCCGAAGCTCTCGGGATCGAGTACCCGATCATCCAGGGACCGCTCGGTGGTCTTTCATCCCAGAGGCTTACAGCTGCTGTGTCGAACTTTGGCGGCTTGGGATCGTTCGGTGCGCACAGCCTCGAACCGCAGGCGATTGGCGATGTAATCGCTGAAATCCGCTCATTGACGACGAAGCCATTTGCAATGAACCTATGGGTTTCGATGGAGGATGCTGGAGCGCGCACGTCGGACGTTGCGGCATTCAACAGCGCTCTGTCGCATCTTGCGCCGTATATCGAAGCAGTGGGCGGTTCACAGCCGGAATTTTCGCCTTACAAGCCGATTCGCTTTGAAGACCAGGCGCGGGTGCTCCTCGATGCCAATGTTCCGACCTTCTCGTTCATTTTCGGCATTCCGCCGAAAGATATTCTCGACGAGGCAAAAAGGAAAGGAATCATTACGCTCGGAACGGCCACCACGGCGGAAGAAGCCATTGCTCTGGATCAGGCTGGCGTTAACGTAGTGATCGCATCGGGCTTTGAGGCTGGTGGTCATCGTGGATCGTTCCTCAGATCGGCACAAGACTCGCTAACTGGCACCTTCTCGCTTGTGCCGCAGGCGGTTGACGCCGTGACAGTTCCAATTGTGGCTGCCGGCGGCATCGCCGATGCTCGTGGCATCGCCGCGGCATTCGCGCTCGGGGCGGAAGGCGTTCAAATGGGCACTGTCTTCCTGGTATGCGAGGAGGCGGGCGCGCATCCGTTGCATCGCGAAGCCATTCTCAGCGGACAGGGTGGGCAGACAGCATTGACTCGCGGCTTCACGGGCAGAGTCGCACGAGGTATTCATAACGAATTGCTTCAAATGCTGAATGGGCCGGATACCGAGATACTGCCGTATCCATTACAGCGCTTTCTCATGCGGAATTTGGCACTGGCCGCGCAGAAAGCCGGCAGATCTGACCTGCTCGCACTCTGGGCAGGACAGAGCGCCAACTTGGTGCATTACACCAACGTCCAGGAACTGTTGCAGTTCCTGGTAGAAGGAGCAGCGGAACGAATCCGGTGAGTCGAACCTGTGCCTTCGCAAAGCCCAAGTTGTCAGTGAATTTCACAAGAAAAAAATTCACCGAGTACTGAACGCGCTCGTTATCGCCAATGCACTCATCAAGCCATCAAGGGGAGAAAACCCGGTTCCCGGCGAGTGACCGCCTATCCGTCAGTAACCTCCTGAGTACTGACGGATGGCCCACCATCCAACCGCAATGCGCAAACTTGAATAATGCCGGGGTCGGAAACTTGTCTTGGTATGTTTTCGACACCTTTGCTCTGTCTCGTTGGTTCAACGTTCTTGCGCCCATGCATCCTCGAACAGTTCGAGATCCACGGGTTGCTCTTGGCGGCGTCCCGGCTTGAACAAGCTGGTTACGTGAAGTCCTCTGCGTTGGTCCGTCAACTCGCGGAAGGCCGCTCCAAGAGGTATAGTTCTGTGCTGCCAGGCAGCTTTGGCTTTTCGGAGGCTTCAATGAGATGCTCCATTCTTATTTTGTTTCTTGTGGCCACTTCGCTTTTTGCTCAGCAGTCCCCGGTGCCTGAAATACGCTACCGTTCGGTTCCCGACTTTCTGAAACTTCCCCCCGATTTGTATTTCGGGGAAGTTGCAGGGGTGGCAGTGAATTCCAAGG
This sequence comes from uncultured Acidobacteriaceae bacterium, assembly GCA_963797255.1. Classification (GTDB taxonomy): domain Bacteria; phylum Acidobacteriota; class Terriglobia; order Terriglobales; family Acidobacteriaceae; genus JANXZS01. Next base: position 188,725 of record CAWCOV010000017.1, on the reverse strand, counting down.
GACACGTCTTTGTCTTCTCGCGTGGCAATACGACGGGGCCGGCATATGGAGCGAGTGCTGCGCAGCTTCTCGAGTTTGGGGCGGACGGCAAGTTCGTGCGCGAGATCGGCCACAACCTCTACGCGTGGTCTTACGCGCACACAGTTAAGGTCGATCGCGAGGACAACATCTGGGTCACTGACAAAGGTTCTGACATGGTCATTAAATTCAATCCTGAGGGACGTGTAGTTATGGTGTTCGGCCGCAAGCAGGAGGCTTCTGATGATGGCACCGGACCATTGAAGGACGCTAACCCGCCACTGCCTCCCGAAGACGGGATGTTCAGACAGGTGACCGATATAGCTTGGGACGAATCCAACAACGCCTACATCAGCGACGGCTACATCAATTCGCGGATCGCCAAGGTCGACAAAGACGGTAAATGGCTCAAATCCTGGGGTGAACCTGGAAGCAAACCCGGGCAGTTCGATACTCCGCATAGTATTGCGCTCGACGCTGAGGGAAATGTCTACGTCGCGGATCGCGGTAACCGCCGAATTCAGGTTTTTGATGGAGAGGGAAAGTTTCTGCGCCAAATCACCATCGACGTTCCATTCGATCATGGTGCTCGCCCCGCAATCGGGGACAAGCGAGAACAGCCGAACCCGACAAGGTCTCCCGGTTCACCTTGGGCGATCTGTATTACACCTCCGCCGCATCAAGTGATGTACAGCTCCGACGCCTATCCGGGGAGGATATACAAGCTTTCCCTCGATGGAAAAGTTCTTGGCGTGTTCGGACAATCCGGCAAGCAACTGGGGGAGTTCGGGTGGATTCACGAGATAGCATGTCCATCTGAAAACGAACTGTATGTCGCAGAAATTTTGAACTGGCGTGCGCAGAAACTAATCCTCGAACCGACTCACTGAGTGCGCTCCCCGCTCCGAGACTGGGCACATCAGACTGACCGGATCACCGGCTACACGGAATGTATGGTCCGCCGCCTTTTGACTTCCGAATTGTTCGCCCTTAACCCGCATTGGGAATAATGAGCGTGACGTAGTTGTAGTAATGTCCAAATCGCAGCGGGAACGTGGCCATTTCGTCGAGCGGGGGCCTTGCATGCATAAATTTCTGACATTGCTCGTGGCCTTAGGGATGACCGCAACCCCGATCTGTGGCTCGTTGTCGGCCCAGAATACTGCCCGGCAAGCTAAGGGACGCGGCGAAACACCAAAGAAATTCCGCGTTTGGGTGTTCGCTGATGCACACGTGGGCTCTGACAAGAAACACGGCAGGGAGAGCTTGGCTGAAGCGATTCGCCAATCCGAATCCGCAACGGGTTTCGAGTGGGACATCGCCTTGGATTTGGGGGATATGTCAGGTGAGCAAGGTACGCCGAAAGACCCGGAAGGGGCGGAGATCGTCCGGCAATTCGGCGTACTGAAGCAGCACCGCCGAGAGGACATCTACGATCTATCAGGGAATCACGACCGCAGTGGTCTCGATGAACCGCAGGCCTGGTGGTGGCGCAAATGGATCGACCCCACGGGTGAGCACACAGATTTTTCGCATGTTGACGCGAGGAAGCGCCCCTTTCCAATCGAGGGGACGTGGGAGCGATATTCTTTTCGCGTCGGGAATCTCCTTTTCCTGATGATGAGCGACGTTAACGAACCGACACAGAAAGTCGGTCGAGGCACATTGGGCGGAAACCCCGGCGGCGTGGTGAGCGGCGAGACGTTCCGCTGGTGGGGACGCATGGTCGAAGCGAACCACTCATCCGTAATCATCAGCGCGCATCATTACGTTCTTAAGGACACCACGGTCGCCTCGGGGGAATGGGAGGGAATGCAACGGACCGAAAGCGGAGCGTGGAAGCCCCGTTACCACGGCTACTTTCCTCAAGGGACGCCGCAGGGTGCGTCATTCTTATATTGGGTGGATAGCAAACAGGATTCAGGTGCATTCGAGAGCGTTCTGGCGGCAGCGCCCTCAAGTGTCGACTTATGGCTCGGAGCACACACTCACACGACTCCAGACGATACGTACGGCGGGAAATCGCATATCGAGCGGCGATGGGGCACGACGTTTATCAACGCCGCTGCCTTGACCCGCTACCATACAGCGCCGGAAACCGTCGCCCCGAGGAGTTGGCTGCTGACATTCACCGATGGTAGTGATGAAGTCTCTGCCCAGTGCTACCTCCATGAAAGTGAATACGCTCCGAAAGGTTGGTATGCCAAGGTGGGTCGCGTGATTAAGCTGTCGAAGCCATTCAAAATGCCGATCGGCAAATAGTTGACCGTTTGCTTGGCGCACTCAACGTAGTTCCAGCTGAGTGGTCGACAACTCAGAAACCATGGGTTGCTAGCGTAACATCGCCGTCGCTCGTCGATTAACAAAGGCAAAGAGAACTTCAGGCTTCAGAATTCTGATAATCACCGGCATCTCGGACGTTACTTAGGAGTAAAGAAAGTATGGCCCACTACACAATTGCAAAGCGAATCGAGACGCAGTCGATTGACGAAGACAAGGGGATTCTTGATGTTTCGTTCAAGTAACTGAACGGCAAGACTCTGTTAGGGTGAGTCAATGTCTCGATCAGAAAATATAGCGATAGTAGAAAGTTATTTGAACGGTCTCGCGCGCAAAGACCTCTCGTCCGTGCCGTTCGCACCCGGCATGACATTTGAAGGGCCACTGATGTCTAAACTGGCGGGCCGCGAGACGATAGTGGGTTTCCTCACGAGCATTCTGCCGCTTATCAGGGGTATAGAAATAAAGCAGCACATTGTCGACGGCGATTATGTCGCGACCGTTTTCGACATGGAGACGATTAACGGCGTGGATCATGTTATCGATCTGTGTCTTGTTGTCGGTGGAGAATTGAAAGAGGTTCGGGCCTTCTATTATCCAAGCCAGGCCCCTCGTTAAACCATTATATTGGCAGGCTTCCGGAACAGCGATCATGCAGTCTGCGCGGTTCGCTGGCGGGTTTGCCGTACTACTGGCTTTGCGTCAGTGAGCTAGGGAGTTATTTCCGGTTTGCCGACAATCTACTCGGAACGCAAGGATTCTTGGACGTCTTTTAGCCAAGGAGGGAAATTCGAGGGATTTTGAGCGGTCAATAGTATCTATAGTGAGGAGTATCGATAGTGAGGGGATTCGACAGGCCGTGTATTCAGGCAAGACTAACTTCAATTCGCACACGTCAACTGGGTTGACCGAGACGGTGCGGTAACACCCAAAGTGAGGATCGACCCTGGGAACCTCGAGAAGATGTAGTCAATCCGCTGGTATGCCGTGTCCACCGATTGTGAATCTACCAGTTGCCAGGTCAAACCCGGGTTGAGGGGTCGTGTAGCAGCCCACGCATCCGTGTACCCTGAGTTCGTCATAAGCTTGTAGGTCGCATACGTTAAATCGTTGGGGTCAGCCGCATTCGCATTAAAGTCACCCGCAATGATCACGGGCAAAAACGTGTTCGCCGGACCTTTCATCAGTTCCAGCGCCTGCGCCTCCTGAAGCATTAGCGTTTGCGGCATCTGGGGAATCACGTTTTCCAGATGCGTGACGATAAACCGCACCGACTGGTTATGGAGTTGCAAATCCACTGAACCCCAGCCACGTGCCACCGGTACATCCCCAAAGAAGGTCGGTACCGAAAGCTGATACTTGTAGTTGCCCGACTGCACATTTGAGAGATGCAATCCGCGCTTCGCCAGGATCACATCCGTGTCTGAGACACTCAGATAGTTCGTCCCGTCTGGCAGCGGTCCCGCCAGTTGAAATTCCTGGACCACGACTACGGGGTAGTAGTGCTGACCTTGTGCGTTCAGAGCATCCAGCAGTTCCTGCAGCATGTCGTACAAGACAGTTTGATTTCCCGGCGGTCCCATCCTCCACGTGGAGACCTCTTGCAGGCCCACCAAATCAGGCCGGTTCATCGCGATCTGGCGTGCAACGGCCTTCATCCGTACAGGTGGTTTGCTCGCATTCACGCTATCCAGCGTAGTTTGCACGGCAGTCACGAATTCAGGAACGTTTGTGGCGGCGAATATTTCATTAAAATCCGATCCTTCATGCACGTTGTAGGTCATCGCGTTTACCATGTCACTGCTTTGCTTGGCATGGTTTTCTTCCGCGACGGCCACCGAGGCAGACAGAACCCCGACCAGGGAAAGTGCTCCTACAAAAATGGCTGCTTTTCTGAGAGTTTCAGACATATTCCTCCTACCCAGAGTGCCGATTTGAAGTGTGTTGTAAGTGGGTGCGATAAGCCAGCTGAGGCTCAGCAATCGCCGTGAGCGAGAGATCCTCACTCACGACGTCATCAGAGTCTTGCTGTATGAACCCGGAATGTACCGGCCATCACCGGCAAATGTGACAAGCCAGAGCCATCAACACCTCCAGTACCTCGGAAGGCAATAACTCAATGGCTCGCTGATAAGAAACAGTGACAGTGTTAATTATCGATGCTGTTTCAACCTGTGAGAAGGGTGGCCCATTCAAGCCTGCAGTTGGCTTGAGTGGGGTTCTTATACGGTGGGTGGCGGGTGATAAATAGGAAACAAATGCAAGCCCTCCCTTGTAAAGCACTTGCAGGGCTCTGCAACCATAATCACCGCATTTAATTCTCGCTGGTTCTCCACTCTGGTAAAAAACACCATGGGCAAGAACACCCCAACTTCAGTCCGGAAAAGCTACGACCGGGTCGCCGCGGAATACGCTCGCAATCTCTTCAACGAACTCGAAAACAAACCACTCGATCGTGAACTTCTCAATCGATTCGCTGCCGAAACAACCGGACGCGGCCCGGTCACATCGCCCGCTACCTACACGACGCCGGGCAAATGTTTTCGGCCTCGACCTCTCTCCGCAAATGCTCCTGCAGGCTCGGCAACTCAACCCAGAAATCTCTTTCACCGAAGGAGACATCTTCGCGCTCAAACTCGCGAGCAACTCGCTCGCCGGAATCGCCGCCTTCTACGCCATCGTGAATCTCCCTCCGGAATTGCTGCCCGTCGCTTTCTCCGAAATGCAGCGAGTGCTCGAACCCGGCGGCCTGCTGCTGCTCGCATTCCACACAAGTCAGGAAGTTATCCATGTGGATCACATGTGGGAACAGCCCGTCTCGATGGATTCCTTCTACTTCGAGCCCTCGGCAATCCAGCATATGTTGGAGGCTGCCGGATTCACCATCGAAGAAATCATCCAGCGCGAACCCTATGCCCCCGCAGTCGAGCACCAGAGCCGCCGAGCCTACATCTTTGCTCGTAAGCACCTTCTTTGAAGGCCCGGCTTCACTTGTGCCGAGTAGCCCCTCATCTCGCATTTGACATGTGAGATCGCAATGTCAGCTACTGAAATCAGCTTTCATGAATATCACTGACTCGCTAACCGCCCTTAACTAAGCGCTCTTCGGTTCCCCACGCATTTCCGCCGCCCGTACGGCCAGTACGTGCGAAAGATCACATCCCCACCCCGCAATTGCCGCTAAAATCAAATTGAGATCCTCCCAATCAGCAGGAAAGGACTGGCCATGGACACCCGGCTGTTGACCCTCGCCATTGAAGTGCCGTTCCTCCTGCTGGCCCTCGGTATCCTGCTCTCCTTCATTTTTCTGCTCGTCGGCCTCTTCACCAAAGCCTTCGCGGGATACCGCTGGAAGCTCGCCGCCGCGCCCTTCTCATTCGCATTCATGGGCCTTCTCGGCTTCCTCGCAACCGAGCGCTTCAAGGTGGAGTTCCTCAACGACCGCATCGCTGACAGCCCCACCCTCAGCCCTCACTACGAGGCCATCACCTACACCACCCTGCTCTGCGGCTACTTTCTTTTCGGAGCTCTGGGATGCTGGCTGGCCCTTCGCATCGCGCATCGCCTCGACCGCGAACACACACTTCAAACCCTCTACAAAACTCTCGACTCAAGAAAATAGGATTAGAAAACTATGCGTAAAGCTTTAATCGCCGCCAACTGGAAGATGTACAAGACACCCGCCGAAGCCAAGGCCTTCACCGATGCATTTCTGCCTTTGGTCAAGGACCATACCCGCGACGAGATCGCGCTCTTTCCCTCCGTCACCTCGCTCGCAACCGTGGTTGAAGCGGCCAAGGGCTCGAACGTCGTCGTCGGCTGCCAGAACATCCACTTCGCCGAAGAGGGAGCCTACACCGGCGAGACCTCGGCCAACATGCTCATCGCCGTCGGCGGCACCCACACGCTCATCGGACACTCCGAGCGCCGTCAGTACTTCAACGAGACCGACGAAATTGTGAACAAGAAGCTCCACACCGCACTCAAGCACGGCCTCATCCCCGTCGTCTGCATCGGCGAAGTCCTCGCTGAGCGCGAAAGCGGCAAGACGGAAGAAGTCCTCCGCACCCAGACCATCGGCGCGCTCGCTGGCATCACCGCCGAGATGGCCAAGCCTATCGTCATCGCCTACGAGCCCGTCTGGGCCATCGGCACCGGAAAAACCGCCACCCCGCAGATGGCCGTCGATGCCCACAAAATCATCCGCGCGGAAGTAGCCAAACTCCTCGGCCAGCCGACAGCGGACGCCATGCGCATCCTTTACGGCGGCAGCGTCAAGCCGGAGAACGCCACCTCACTACTCGGCGAAGAAGAGATTGACGGAGCCCTCGTCGGTGGCGCCAGCCTCAAGCCCGATTCCTTCGCCGGAATCGTCAACTACTAGATCCCCACAAAACAAAAGGCCCGCGCTCTCATCAGCGTGGGCCTTTTCTTTTCTTCCTTCAGACAACGCGCCATTCTCTAATTGGGCGTTATGCTCAGCGAGACTTCTGGCTCACTATTGCGCCTGTTGGCATAACAACTGACAAGCCAGAATGCGAGCTGAAACAATGTGTATCGCACGTAGTCCCAACTCAGCGTGCCGCCGGGGTGTCGCAGGCACCATACAATCGGGCCTATTCCTATGACGGTTCCCCACGATATCAAAAGTATCCTGTCTCGACGCTTCACAGCCTTTCACCTCTTACCCGAATCCAAACTACTCGGTCGGAATCAGGATCTGCGTCAACAACTGATCTTCCGGCGTCGTCCTCGGATCGTTCACATAATTCTCAATGCAGAAATCGTCCCGCGTCTTAAGATTTTTCTCCGCGACGATCTCAAAAACTCTGCCGGTTGCCTGCGGTAACTGGGCATACGAACCGCTCAATGCAAACTGGGTGTACTTCCCGCCCTCGAACTCCTCGTACTTCAACCCATCTGGCAACTTCTTTGGCGGAGCCTCAACCGAAACCCCGGCACGATATATCTTCGGTCCCGCTTTGTAGAGGCTGGTGTACCCGGTAATCTGGTTTTGCTCTGCGATCCCCGGCACCAGCTTATGCAAGTCCTGCCACGCCTGCGGCGCATTCTCCATGAACGGCCCCACCTTCTCAATGAAGACGTAATGCATCGGTGGCCAATTTACGGTCTCGGGTGTTTCTGTCAGGTTCATCCAATCCTCCATCTCGACTTCCTACCGTTAGATGATGTCAGCCGGCACTCTCCACTAACACCTCATCTCCTTCGATTTTCAAGGGCCAAACTTTAACCTTTGCTTGAGGATTATGCGTGCAAACCCCTGTCTTTGCATCGAATGCCCACGCGTGCCATGGACAAACCAAATACCCCTCTTCGATCATTCCCTGGCCCAGCGGACCTCCCCTGTGCGGACAGACATTGTCCAGCACTGAGATTTCGCCACCCACATTCGCAACGCAATACATCTTGCCGCCCGCCTCAATCTCCCTGGCCTCACCCGCGCCCGGCAGCTCCGCCTTGCTGCAGAGCCTGACAAACTCGCTCATCCCCGTCCTCTTCCCCTGCCGTCCATCTGCTCCTATCCTAACGTGCCGCGCGCCCTGTCCTTCGTCCTGAGAACCTCATGAGGGTGCCCCCGGTCCCTCGCACCTGGGGACCGGGGATGCCGTAGACCTCAACAGAACAGGAACTGGAGCACCGTGGTCCCGATTAGTGTCGAAAAATATCTATAGTCTCGGAAGACGCTGCGGAAGTATCGCGGGCCACTGTCAATTAATCATGAGTCAAACAGAATTGCGGGTTACTGGGCCTTCCGATCTTCCTGGCAGATTCGCCCTTGCCCACCCGTGCTACGCTTGCAACGAATGTCTACTCAGCCTCAATCTGAATCTGCTCCCCGCGACACTGAAAAGCTCTGGTGCCCAACCTGTGCGCGTGCCGTCAACGACCCGCTCGTCTGCGGGGATTGTTCCGCCGTCATCTGCCGGGTATGTGGCACGCCGCTTGAGAGCCCTGACGAACTGGCGTTCGGCTGATCGTACCCCATGCCTCAGAAACCGAAGCCGCGCCCCAAACACATTCCGCCTCCCGGATGGGTTGACCCCCTCCGCCAGCAGCAGCCCCTCGTCTCGCCGCGTTGGCTGTTTCGCGCCTTTGCTATCTCCGTTGCCGTCGCCGCCGTCTGCGCCTACCTCACTGTATGCCTGCTCTTCTACCAGGGCAGTTGGCAGCTCATCTTCCACCCTGTATCAGCTGTAGCCACTACGCCTGCCAGCGTTGGGCTTCCCTTCGAAGACATCCACTTTTTCGGAACCGAGACGGGCCAGCCCCAGCTCAACGGCTGGTGGATCCCCGCCGCCCCGGACGCACGCTACTCCCGCTCCACCATGCTCTATCTCCACGGGGCCACTGGATCCCTCTCCAACACCCTGCCCGATTTGCAAGCACTCCACGCCCTCGGCATCAACGTCTTCGCCTTCGACTATCGCGGATACGGCAAAAGCCTCTTTCTACATCCCAGTGAGCAAACCGTCTACGAAGACGCCGACGCCGCCCTCTTCTACCTCACCAACACGCGTGCCCTTAACCCCGCGTCCATCGTCCTCTACGGACAAGGCCTCGGCGCCACCATCGCTGCAGAAACAGCCGTGCGCCATCCACCATCCCCGGCGTTGATCCTTGAGAATCCCGCACCCACAGCACTCGAACAAATCGCAGCCGACCGCCGCACTTCGATGCTGCCCGTAAAAATGCTCTTCTCAGATCGCTTCGACCTCGCGCCGAAATTGCAGTCACTCAAAACTCCCAAGCTCCTCATCGAACGCTCACCATCGCCCGTCGATCCCGCGCTCAGCCCGCGCATGCAACATCTCTTTCAGCACGCCGCCTTACCTAAGACCTTCGCCGAAATCCCCGCAAATCCAGAGTCAACCAAATACACCGAAACCCTCCACCGCTTCCTCGACGAGATTCCACAACACTAAATCTTCCTCACCGCAAAATTCCCTCAAGTAAACAGACCATCGCCACCGTCAACGCGACCACGCGCCAGCGATGCATCGTGTCCCACTTTTTGTGTTCCAATTTTCCGCTCGCGGCAAAAATCTCCGGCGTCATCGCCGCTACGCGATTGTTTATCGGAACCAGAAACATCACGGTCAGCAGAATCACCACGATCCATATCGCCGCTGCAACCAGGAGCAACGCTAGACCCCGCTCATGCCGATGAACGTAGGCTTCCATCAATATCAGCAGCAGACATGCCGCATACCAGGCCGGCATCGCCTTGCCCAGAATCCGCGCAAACAAATTCAACGCTTGTGTTTGTGAACGATTGTCCAGTTGCCACATCACGGGATTCACAAAGAGTGACACCGCAAGCTCGTTGCCGATCATCAATCCCACAATAAGAATTGTCACCACATCCAGCACATGCATAGAAAACTCCTGACCAGTTCGCGAAATTATCCCTACAAAAATCTGACCCGGCTGCCCGGCATTCCGATGCAAGAAAACGATGTCAAAAAATATTTCTCAGAGTCGCTTGACGATCACATACACGTGTAGTAGAACCTAAGACAGATGTAGGAGGAAGAAGTGGAAGACCCAAAATTATCCAAACTGGAATTCGAAATCATGGAGACGCTCTGGACCCGCGGCGAGTCCTCGATCCGTGAAATTCAGGAAGCCTTCCCCGCGAAACGCAAGCCCGCCTACACCACCATCCAGACCACCGTCTATCGCATGGAAATAAAGAACGTCGTGCACCGCGTCCGAAAGGTCGGCAACTTCCACATCTTCGCTGCGGCCGTTTCTCGCAGCGCCGCGCAGAGCCGGCTCGTCGACGATCTGCTTTCCCTTTTCGGTGGCCGTTCTCAGCCGGTGATGGCGCACCTCATCGAATCCGGCAAGCTCACGCTCGAAGACATCAAGGAAGCTGAAAGAGCTCTCCGCAAAATTCAAAGGACGGGCAAGCCATGACCTACCACTCCCTGTCTGAATTCGTCGTCCGCGCTGCGCCCCTGGCCGCGAATCATCTGTGGCAATCCACGCTCTTCGCCCTGCTGGCCGCCGTTCTCGTGCTCGCCACCCGCAAAGACCAGGCGCGCATTCGCTTCGCGATCTGGCTCGTAGCATCCCTCAAGTTCCTCGTCCCGTTCTCGCTTCTCGTCGCCCTCGGCACGCATCTCGCGAGGCCCCACATGCTTGCGCCAACCAGCTTCTACTCACCAGCTCTCTATTCCACGGTGCAGCAAATCAGCCAGCCCTTCGCCGCTGCACCGGCCCCCACTGCCACATCCGCCACGCCCGCATTCAGCAGTCTGCTCGCGATGCTTCCCGCAATCCTCTTCACCGTGTGGCTCAGTGGATTCCTCGCCATCCTCATCCGTTGGGCCATCCGTTGGCGGCGCATCTCGCTTACAACCCGCGTAACCACGCCCGTTTCGCAGGGCCGTGAAGTGGACGCGCTCCGCTCCCTCGAGCCCTCGCTTGGCATTCGCAATCCCATTCCATTCGTTCTCTCCAGCGCCTCCAGCGAACCCGGCGTCATCGGTATCCTGCGGCCCATCATGATCTGGCCGGAGGGAATTTCCGGACACCTTCAGCAGGAGCACCTTCATTCCATCCTCGTTCACGAGATCTGGCACGTCCGCCGACGCGACAATCTCTGGGCCGCCGTTCACATGTTCGTGGAAGCAGTCTTCTGGTTCCACCCTCTCATCTGGTGGCTTGGCGCACGCCTGGTAGACGAACGCGAGCGCGCCTGCGACGAAGCCGTGCTCGACCTCGGCAACGAGCCGGCTGTGTATGCCGAAAGCATTTTGAAGACATGCAGATATTGCGTGGAATATCCCATGCCCTGCGTGTCAGGAGTTACGGGTTCAAATCTCAAGAAAAGGATTCTGCAAATCATGACGCATCAAGCTGCTGACAAACTCACTCTCCCACGCAAGCTGCTCCTTGCTTCCGTAGCCGTCGCCACCATCGCCGCTCCAGTCACACTCGGACTTCTCAATGCTCCGGCCGTTCGCGCGCAATCCCCGCAGGCCGAGATGACGCCCTACGAACTTGCCTCGCTCACGCCGAATCATTCCGGCAACAACACAATGCGAGTCATGATTACCCCCGAAGGTTTTACCTATATCAACGCTTCCGTGAAATCGCTCATCACCTACGCCTACAACATTCAGGAACATCAGCTCACCGGTGGTCCCAGTTGGATCGAAACAGAAAAATACGACCTCGTGCTCAAGTCAAACTCCGCGCCACCTCAGCCCGGCACTGCACCGGATGCGAAGTTTGAATCGCAAGTTCGGCTGGGTATACAACACGTGCTCGCGGATCGCTTCCACTTGGCCCTCACGCAACAGGATCAAAGTGTGACCACCTATGAATTAACCATCGCGCCCGGTGGTCCCAGGTTGATCGATGCAGTCGAAGAGCCCGCATCCGCAGCCGATGCACCCGGACCGCCGCATATCGTCAGCCAGAACGCCGTATTCAAGAAAGGCGCCGGACAAATCAGTTTGACCGGCCCCACAGCCGCTATCGCAGATCTCCTTTCAGGCCCGCTCGGTCGAACAGTGGTCGACAAAACAGGACTCAAGGGCACCTACGACATCGTTCTCAGCTGGCAGCCAGGCCCCGACCAGGCCAACAGCATCGCCACCGCCGTGCAGGATCAGCTCGGATTGCAGCTGATCCCGCAGCAGGCTCAGGGAAAAGTCTTCGTGATCGATCGAGTTGAGATGCCCTAGCCTCTCCGAGACACACAACAAACGCCCCATCCTTTAGCGCACTCCGCAACGGATGGGGCGTTCGCTATTTTTACCAAAACCGCCGCGCGCCTTGCCGGCCACTCTCAAGACTCTGGGGCGATTCCCTCACCTTCGAGACTCTCAGCTGGGCTGTTGCATCGGACGCTCGTGAAGAATCATCCATGATGTGCCGAACTTATCCCGCAGCATGCTGAAGCGGCTCGCGAAGAATGTATCTTCCATCGGCATAAAGATCTCCCCGCCATCCGCCAATAGCGCATGGATGCGCTCCGCCTCCGCGTCACTGTCAACCGACAGCGAAAGATAGGCGCTACGCATCGGCTGGAAGCGCCCCGGCGGAACATCGCTCGCCATCACCGTCGTGTCCCCAATCGTGATGCTCGCGTGCAGGATGGCGTTCTTCAACTCCGGAGCAACATTCGGTGCTCCCGGCATTTCTCCATGCCTCATCATCATCCCGATCTTTCCGCCGAGATGCTTCTCGTAAAATCGGAAAGCGTCTTCGCAATTACCGCCGTAGTTCAGATAAGTATGTAGCTTCATCGTTCAGTTCTTCCTTTCGCGAATTGAATTGGAGAATTGAAGAGTGGGAATCAAATTACATTGCTGCGATTTTTTGAACGAGGCAAATTCCTGCACCACGAGAACTCACCATCGCAGATCTCCCACGCCACTCGAAAAACCTTACGCACTCTTCCGGTTTTGTGCAACCCACCGAATTCCACAGAAAATCTTGAATCCGCTGCGTCCACAATGCGAAATGCGCATCTATTGCCACAGCGTGCAAGTTGCTACTTTCCTGACATTCAGGTGCATTCTATGGGCGCTCTACAAGACTTTCCCCGCATCACGCCGTTTCTCTGGTTCGATACCAACGCGGAAGAAGCCGTCAATTTTTACATCAGCGTCTTCAAGAATTCACGAAGGCTGCAGGACGTGCACAACACCGACGAACGACACGCGCCGAAAGGCAGCATCCTCACCATCGCCTTCGAACTCGACGGGCAAAAATTCACTGCGATCAACGGCGGTCCCAGGTACAAATTTACTGAGGCCATCTCATTCACCGTACGCTGCGATTCGCAACAGGAAGTGGATGACTACTGGGCGAAGCTCACCGCAGATGGCGGCAGTGAGATCATGTGCGGTTGGCTCAAAGATAAGTTCGGACTGTTCTGGCAGATCGTGCCCTCCGGCCTCCCCGACATCATCGAGAACCCTAACGTCGTTCAGGCAATGTACAAAATGAAGAAACTCGACATCGCCGAACTCGAACGCGCCGCGAAGTTATAACTGCACACAAATCTCGGACCCGCTCATACAAAGTGCGGGGCCCATGAGACATTCCAGCTCATTGTTCCAGCAGAATAGGCCGATTCGTGACGGTCACATGCGACGCGCCACTCATGCTGTAAACATTCCCATCCAGGTCACGATAGCGCGCATAAGTCGGCGTTACCGGCACGGCCGTGCTTGCAAGCCAGTCCGTCGTCCACATAAACGTGCCGTGATAATTCGCCTTGCTAATCGAGCAGCGCCAGATCGCTCCTGTGTTCGTGCACGGGCCCGTAAATTGCGCGCCCTGCAGCCACGTCGTCATCATCACCCATGTTTGATGGATCGGTGTGTACCCTGGTGCAATCGCTGGATCGGACGGGCATCCCGTTTTCGAAGGAGCTATCCCGTATCCCATCATCGTTCCCCAGCATGCGTCGTCCCACTCGTACCACAAGTTGGCCACCGTCCCCGTGCTGGCGACTGCAAGCATCCATCGCGCAACATAAGCCTCTCGCAACATCTTCGTATTGGAACTGCTCTGGTTCACTCCGTCGGTTAGATCGTCATTCCGTCCAAAACCGCCTTCCGTATTCCAGATGTGCAGATTCGCCGCCCACGCACGTTGCTGCAACACCGCGCGCACTGCTGCGGTCTCTTTGAAGACAGGCGTTCGGCAATTCGGATTGGGAGTATTGAACTGCGTGCATAGCGAACTACCATGCGAAACAATCGTCTCTGGGAATGGATAAGGAATAACGTTTCGCCGCGCACCATACATGTGGTAACTCACCGCATCTGGCAAGGTCGCGCCCGGTATGGCATGCCACGCGTCCAGCAGTTGTCCCAGCGCAAGATCGAAGCGGCCCGCTACCGCCGGAACATGAATATAGTTGGGGTTATACCCATCTCCACCCGCAGACGTGTTCCCCGCGAACACAAGACAATCGCCGCAATACTTCTTGATAATCGTCGCAGCATCGTTCGACATCTTCGCCATGTCCGTGTAATTCGACGACCAGAATTGTCCATCGTTAAATTCATTCCACGGTTCAAAGTAGCGCACCTTGCAGACACCTTTCAGCGGAGCGGCCGGTTGCGCGCTCACGCCACAAACATGCTGCATGAATTTCGTAATGTACTCCGCCCAGATGCAATCGCCCTTTGGTCGCTTCACGCCCGAGAGCGGAGCCTGGCAAATCTCATTCACCGCGTTCACATCTCTCGGCGGAAGCGTGGGATCGCTCGATGCCCACCGTGGAGTTCCATAGAACGTATGCAGCAACAGCGTATTGTGATTCTTGGCCGCGGAGATCCATTGATCGAGGGCGGCGAATGTAGAAGAATACTGCCCGCGCTGGGTTTCAATGGATGACCACCAAACCCCGCTCCTGGGACGCACGATGGAAGGCGATGGCGATGGCCAATGGCTATAGGTAAGAGTACCGATGTTCAAAATCCCCGGTACCTGCGCCGCGCAAACTATCGAAGTGCATAGCAGGAGTAACAGACCCAGAACTTTCTTCGTCATTTACGACCGGCCCTAACCAGGCGCGAGCTCTCCGGTTATGTTGCTGAATCTCTACAAGGCAGCAATAACGTCATTCCGGTGCGAACGATCACTTGCGGGTGTGGCGCAAACCTCTAGTCCACAATACCCGCTGCTGAAAGCATCGCCTCTTGGATTGAAATCCACGACAAAGCTATCTGAAACGGATGAGACTTGTCTGGGTAATCGGCGACGTAGTGGGCATTCACTACAGCACCGTGGAAAGTTCTTTCGTGCTACGAAAGCCTTCTTTCTAGCAGCCCAGTTCTCTGCAACTAAGTTCACAGTTATCGCAAAAGCATTCTACTTAGGTATTACTTCTAACTAGCCGGTGTCTGCTGATAGGTTCCACCTACAACTTACCAACTACCTTTGTCGACTTATAGAATACGCGGGCATCGGTAGTTCATCTTCATCTTCACGCGCTTCGTAGAATGCGTTGAAGAGCGAGGAATACAAGCCCTGTTTGCTTGTAAGTCTCTCGTGGCGCGACCGTAGGAACTCGAAACGGAATGGCGAAGAGCGCTCTGCTTCCACCAAAAAGGCTGGACTACAGTATTCGTGGGCATTCGCCACCGCTCCAATAATCAGCGATCTCCAACTCATCCTCATTAATTTCTTCAGAGTCTCTGTGCCTTCGTTAAGTTCATCCATCTGGTTTGCAACTCGATCGCTGAAATTCAGCAGTTGCACTACCAAACCATCCAACGGCGTTCCCATCGCCACCGCTTGAGTGAAAAGTGTTACCGACCCGCGCTGCATATCTTCGTGCAGATCCTGCAGATCGTCTCCGAGTTGCAGCAGCACGCCCCACGCAAATGAGAATCTACTTTCTTCTTCGCTCATCCATCCGCGTGCCATGCAGGCATCAGCCAACACAGAACTGCCGCCCTTTGCGCAACTGATTTTCGACACATCGGCACTGGTGCGGTCCTTACCATTCCGCAGTTGAACAATGCTCTCCTCCTGTGCTCGATGAATCGCAAGCAGACACGCAAAAACATCCGGGAAGTCCGCTCGCGGATATTGCTCTTCAATCAACTTCACCAGCGCCCAAAGCGCCGTCTCGCGCTCGTCCGCAGCCCCAAGCTCCTCTCCTCGCAGCCGCGTTCGAAACCGCTCACTGAAGCGAAGCTTCGCCTCCCGCGACACGTCCGCGCGATCCAGAAAGTTGTCGCTGTAAGGATAGAGGAGGCTGTATCCCAGGATCGCTGGCGTAATTCCGATCCGCTCACCCAGCAACGCCTGCAATCCGCATGCCGTCCATGCGTTTCTGCACGCCTGCATAATATCCGCCGTGCTCAGGCTCGCATCAAATCGCTTCGACCATTGCGCAAGCTTTGTACCCGCGGGCAGAAAATCATTCGTCAGCAGGTTCACCGCTGCAGGTTCAAGGCCCAGCGCGGAGGCCGCGAATCGTGCAAACGACGCGACAATTCGATCCTGCGTTGCTATGCGCTCCGCCTTCGTTCTCGCAGTTCGTCTCGCCTCTCGCTCAACTGTGACTAGTTCTGCGTCGTAGGCCTTTTCGCGGACCTGCTGTTCGACGGCGTTGAAACGCACTCCACTCTGCGACGCGGGCGCAGAGGCGCACTCATTCCAAACATCCACGTTGCGCGCAACCTCTGTCTCCACCCACGGCCAGTCGTAGAGATGCTTCATCCTGTTAAGAGTTACGAACCGATCGCTCAATCGGTTCCCCCAAACGGATATTACAACTTCGCGCTCTGTGAGTTATTTGCTAAGCAGGTTGTGGGGTTTAGACGAGTTCTTTGGAGGCCTTCAGAGGCGGGGATGATGCTTTGTTCTTTTCGAGTAAATCATCGTGCAGAATTACGTTCAGGAGAGACTTATGGACACGGATACGGTCCTTGTATTCGATAAATCCGAGTTTGCGAAATCGATTCATGAAGAAGCTAACTCGTGACCGCGTTGTGCCTATCATCTCCGCCAGCGTATCCTGCGTAATTCTTGGAATCATCGTTTCCGGTTCGCCCGGCTGGCCGAAGTCCGCCATAAGCAATAGAACTCTTGCCAGGCGCTTTTCACTTGAATTGAACAGCTGATCGACAAGATCGGCCTGTGTGCGCATGCTTCGCGCCAGCAGGAATTTTAAAAATAAATCGGAAAACGCGTGCTCCTGATGCATGACGCGGATCATCTCCTCTCGCTCTATCCTCAGAGCCGTGCAAGCTGTGATGGCAGTAGCCGTGGCCATATGCAGCGCTCCGAGGCTTGCGAGAGACTCCTCTCCAATAAATTCACTTGGAGACAGTAAGGTGATGGTAGCCTCCTTGCCATTGGATGAAACGACCGTCAGTTTTGCCCGGCCTTTCTGTAGATAGTAGATAGCGTCCGCTGCGTGCCCTTGAGAGAAGAACGGTTGTTTCGCCTTAAATTGAACGATTCTTCGTCCGAGGCCAGCCTTCGCAAGGAAAGCTGAACAATCAAAGATAACTGGGATCGGTTTGGGAATTAGAAATGCCTCCTATGTGAACATACACTTCTTAGGGTGTCACGTTTCACTGCTCGGAAACTGTGCTGTTTTGCTCACTATCCCTGGCTTTTTGCGACCAACCCGGATAGCTTTGCAACCTATCGGCCCTTCAATATGATCTAAGGTTCACCTCGCATGTGAGCAGTATTGCTCAGACGCCATGCATGCGGATCCCTTACCCTGAACACTACAACCAACTTAGTTCAATTTCGCGGGTGGGGTTCGACTATAGGTGACACTTCAAAACCAGGAAGTCTTAGAACTTAGGTTGCGCCCCGCCTGCTATATTTTTCCCATTTCTGTCGGCCCCTGTACCAAGGAATCTCCATGAAGACGACCTCGCACGGTCCCGAATTTAAACATCGTCCTAACCCCAACGGAACCTTCGATAGCTTTTGCCTCTGCTGTTTCCTGACCATCGCAACAGAAAGTTCTGAGGGCTCGTTGACCGAGTTGGAAATGGCTCACCAGTGCTCGGGGATCTTCTCATTCCCTTCCCATGCTCAACCTGTTGCGTTCGCCTCACCTAGAATCCTGACTCCCGAACCGGTAGCAGGATGAATGGAAAAGACGCGCTGGGCAAAAATAGACCATTAATTGCCATGAACTGGATGCCGTAGTCAAATAGACAAATGAATGCCCAACAGAGTCGGCGGCTCCAGAATCACCCAAACATCGCGGGCAACACGTTCGAGACAAAGTCCACCAGAAAGTGACCGAACATATTCGCCACCAGGTCCTGACGCCACAAATAGAAGGCGGTCAGAATTCCACCCAGCACTAGCGCGATCGCGATATTTGCCGCACCTCCCGTCCAATGTGCAACGCCAAATATCAACAGCGGAATCACCCACGAGAGCGTTCTTCCAAACCCAAGCCGCTTGAATCGATCGATGGCATAACCGCGAAAGAATAACTCTTCCACGGCTCCTGCCCGCACCACTACAAGGAAGATCAACCACAGTGGCAATTTGGCGAAGCTCTGTGATCCGGGACCGTGCCCGTATCCCGTGAAGTTCGCAATTACGACGGCCGGCACCGCGCACGCCACTGCAATCACAACGCCCCATGCCAGCGACTTCCACACCGGCGAAGTGCCAATGCCTATGGATCTAAATGGCAGCCCTTCTTTTCTGCGGATCAGCCACAATAACAGTCCCGCGCAGGCGAACATGCTGGTCTCGCGGATCAACACCAGCGTCGTGCCCGGTTCGGTCGAAACCGCACGGCACGCCTGGCGAATGATAATCATTGAGAACAACGATAAAAAAAGGCCAAACCATGTCGCACGGTTAGGCTCTACGCGTCGATCGACTTCCGCCAGCACTGTTGTCTCTGCCATGGCAATCCTTACGAGCCATATTCAACAAAGGTTCCGGTATTCCCGATTCCCGCGTTGCAACGAACGCAGTTCCGGATCTCGACATCCTCAGCGTTCAGAGATTGTTCGTCAACCAAGCAACATCTCCAGGAATGCATCTCCACGAGCAAAATGCGATTGCCCTTCACCCGGCGGCAAATGACGAAACCCGACTGATTCGTAGAGATGAATTGCGTTTTTCAGAGTAGTATTCGTTTCGATGTACAAGCGCCGCGCATTCATCTGTCGAGCATCGGCAATCACGAACGCCGAGCAGCACTCTTGCCAATTCCCTGTCCGCGACGATCCTCCGCCACGCCCATCTTGGCGACTTCAAATTCTGCGTCACCAATCTTGATCAGCGCACACGTCCCTACGCGATCCTCGCCGTCCAGCGCCATGTAGATTTGCCCGCCCGGCGCAAGAATATGCGCCACAGGATTGCCGAGAATTTTGTGGTCCGCTTCTTCCAGGCCGAAATATTGACGGATCCATGCCTCATTCAACAGTCGGAACGCTTCTTCGTCCCCGGACACAAATCGACGGACAGTGATTTTCATCACCAGATGGTAGCAAACCGCTCGAGCCGGGATTTCACGTTTCAGCACGGTGGGGTTACAAAATCGAGAAAATGTAACCCCAACATTCGTGCACAAAACGATGCGTTTTCGACGTCATTTTGAGGTGATTTGACGGGCAATTTCAGTAGGATTTCAGAGCTGATCATCGCCTGGTACAGGTCTTCCGGCTGCGGCAAAATCGCGTTTTCCAGCAACGGTTGATAAGCCACAAACGTATCCATCGCAGCCACGCGCTTCACTGGCGCGTCGAGATATTCGAAGAGTTCGTCCGCAATTCGCGCCGCTATTTCAGCCCCATAACCCCAGCTCAGCATGTCTTCATAAGCCACAATTACGCGGCTTGTCTTCTTCACCGAAGTGGCAATGGCGTCCCAGTCGTACGGGCTAAGCGATCTTAAATCAATCACTTCTGCGCTGATTCCATTCTGGCGCTCCGCTTTCAATGCAGCTTGCAGTGCACGCGGAACGACGGCGCCGTACGTGATCAGCGTAACGTCCGTACCTTCGCGAACTACGCTCGCCTTACCGAACGGCACAGAATAATCCGGCCCAGGATACAGCGCACGGCCATACGTTTCGCGATACAGCCGCTTGTGTTCGAGGAACAGAACAGGGTCGTCACAGCGAATCGCTGTGCGCAGCAAACCGTTTGCATCCAATGCGTTAGAGGGATAAATCACGCGCAAACCGGGAATGTGCGTGAAGATACTTTCACCAGACTGCGAGTGATATATCGACCCGCCCGTAAGGTACCCGCCGATCGGCACCCGAATAACTGCAGGCGAAGCGTAGGTACCATTCGACCTCCACCGCATCAAGACTCAACTCGTTTCGAATCTGATGCATAGCGGGCCAAATGTAATCGAAGAATTGTATCTCGACTACCGGTTTTATCCCGCGAACCCCATATCCAACAGCGCGCCCAACGATGTTTGCTTCAGCAAGCGGCGAATTGAAAACGCGTTCGGAACCAAATTCGCATTGCAGACCGGCGGTAAGTTTAAAGACCCCGCCCTTGCCCTTAAGTCCTTCTTTGAGAGCATCTTCCCGGCTGCAGTCCGCCACGTCTTCGCCGAAAACAACGATGCGCGGATCGCGACGCATTTCGTCTCGCAGGCACGCATTAATCAGGTCCGCCATGGTGCGTTCCTGCTTTTCGGCATCGTGTTCCGCGACTGTCTGAATCTCAGCGCGCGTCGGATCCCAATCTTCCGAATACACGTGCTTCCCGATGGACGAAACCTCAGGCAGAGGCGCGTAAATCGCGCGTTCGGCAGCCTGGCGAACCTCTTCATCGATGGCATGTTCAAGCTGCTCGATACCCTGCGCGTCCAGAATGCCCTCGCGAAGAAGTCTCATTTGCAGCTTGGGCAAAGGATCGCGCAAAGAGTCCGCCTCAATCTCCGCCTTGCTGCGATAGTTCTTTTCGTCGTCTGAGAGTGAGTGCGAATAAGGCCGGGTGACGTGGCCGTGCACAAATGCAGGCCCTTTGCCGGCGCGGCAATGCTCGACAGCCTGCGTCATTGCCTCGAGGCAAGCCACGGGATCCGTCCCGTCCACCTCTTCGAAGTGGAAGTTCGGAAAATTCGCGACCAGTTTGGATATGTTGCCGCCGGGGGTATTCACTTCAACCGGCACGGAGATCGCGTATCCGTTATCTTCCACTACGAAGATGACGGGGAGCTTTCGGTTGGAAGCAGTGCTGATCGCCTCCCAGAACTCGCCCTGGCTGGTTGCGCCTTCGCCCAGCGAGACGTACACCACCTCATCACCCTGAAACGCGACATCGCGAAAAGCGCGGTAATCGGCAGGGCTGTCCGGCTTTTGCGCGGCCTCAGGAAATCTTGGAGAAATAGCGACCAGCTTCCGCGCAGCCAACTGCGTGCAGACACTGCGTTGAAGTAGAAGAAGATTGAGAAACAATATGCAGCTTGGGGCTGCTCCAATGCGAGGGCATCTGACGGCCGCCGCTCGCTGGGTCGTCCACCGATCCCACACCTTGAAGAAACAGCTCTTCAGGAGTGTTGCCGAGGGTCAGGCAGAGAGCGCGGTCTCGGTAATAGGGAAAAAACCAGTCATAGCCCGGCTTCATTGCCATTCCAGCCGCAACCAGCAGCGCCTCGTGGCCAGCGCCGGAAATCTGGAAGAAGATTTTCTGTTGTCGCTTCAGCATGATCTCGCGGTCATCTACGCTGCGAGACATGTACATCATGCGGTACATATGGACCAGCTGCTGTGCGTCTACGGAAAAGGCGGGCTTCTTTCTTGTACCTTCCGCAGTGGAAACCGCCGTCCGAACCATCGCACTCCTTCAGTTCACGCTCATTGGGCTTTCAGCGCCAGCCATCTGAAATTGTAGCAACTTCATGGGCACCTTGGCAGTATCCGCGTGTACAGCTTTTCAGGCCGCACGATCACCTGGCGAAGCCACGACTTCTGAAAGCTTTGGATGCCTGAAACAAGATTCGCTGCATGGAATTTTCGATAGGCCGCACTGAAGAAAGACTTATGTTTTTATGCGGACCAGCAAAGTTGAAGTTGAAATTTATGGCGCAATTATCATCTTCGATCGGATTCCCCGAGCCAGCTTCTCGATCTCATTTGCCTTGTGGGCTGCGTCTGACGAAGCGCCAGACACACTCGTTTTGTTGACGTCCGTGCGTAACTCTTCTGCCAGCTTTAGGAGCTTGTCGGTGTCGGAGACCAGGTGCTTCTGGCGCTGCTCGTTCAACATTTTCATCTGCTTCCGTTCCATCTCGATTTTGGCGATGTCAGGCGGATCCTCGTCCGCGCCCGTAAATGGACCTCTTCGACCCGGCTGCGTGTTGCGTTGCAGCGCACCGGTGCTGATTGTCAGAAACACGACAAGAAGCCCTACCCGGGCGGGCCAGCGCAACTGGTTCGCGAAGCTTCGCATTGGTCAATTATAGAAAGGTGGAGCGAAGGCTGTCGCAGGTGTCGCTTTTCGCCAATGTTGGTGAGGGCAACATCAAGAGTGATGAAATGCTTCGCCGGTGTTCGATGTAGAAAGGATGTAGGAAACTTAAAGGAATGCGGCCAAACTCAATGCAATATCTTCTTCTCTACTTCTCAGGATCTTCTGAATTCTTCCACCGAATCTTCGAAAAGTGGCGTGATGACGGCGCAGACTTCGTGCGTCGTGGGCTTCCAAAGCTCGTCGTAATCGGGATCGGGGCGTGGATAGCAATCCGGCTGCTCGCACTTATCACTGCGCGCATCACGCGGTTGGCAGAGCGCCACGATAATGGCAGTGGCCGCATCTCCCAGGTCAAAACCCTGGCTTCCGTGGTGCGTGCGACCGGCATCGGAATCATCGCTTTTCTGGCCTCGCTGGAAATACTTCCGCTGTTGGGAGTTGACCTGAAGCCTCTGCTGGCCTCGGCAGGCGTCGCCGGTGTTGCTCTCGGCCTGGCAGCACAAACGATTGTTAAAGACATATTGAATGGAATCCTGCTGGTGGCAGAGGACCAGTTCAGCGTGGGCGACGTAGTGACGCTTGCCGGAATCACAGGCACGGTCGAGGAATTGACACTTCGGAAGACCACGATTCGCGGATTTGATGGCACTCTCTATGTCGTCCCCAACTCGCAGATTACGAATACTGCGAATATGAGCCGCGACTATTCCCAGACAACACTGACTATCTCGGTCGACTTCTCCGCGCCACCGGATAAGGTTGTGGCGCTGCTGAAAGGAATCGCGACGGATGTGAGGAACGACCCGACCTACAAAGATGTGTTTCTCGCTGACCCGGAGGTGCCGGGCGTGGACAGCATCAAAGGGTCTGAAGTGATGTACCCCATCGTGCTAAAGACCAGGGCACGAAAGCAGTTTGCAGCGGTACGTGAGATTCAACGGCGCATCCGACTGGCGCTCGAAGAGAAGAACCTGCTTCCGGGAAGCCCACTCCGCATCCACAGCGGGCGTTCCGGCGCACAACAACAGGCTCTCTCACCC
The DNA here is from genome assembly GCA_963797255.1 of uncultured Acidobacteriaceae bacterium. GTDB lineage: Bacteria > Acidobacteriota > Terriglobia > Terriglobales > Acidobacteriaceae > JANXZS01. The sequence goes on along the minus strand of CAWCOV010000017.1, from coordinate 165,447 downwards.
AGCGTAGAGCCCCCGGAGGTGACAAAGGCTCCTGACCCCACAACCAATCCACCTCAAGAGACAAACCCTTTTGCAGGATAGAGATGGCGGGAAAAGCTTGAGCTTTAGGTGAGGGATGGCAATAGCTCTTGAGGATTCGTTACGGGTGGCAGGCAAGTACGTCTTTTGCAAACCACGGCGAAGGGTGAATCCGCTGAAAGCCCCGACAGGTGCGGTAGTGTTTCGGCCAAAACAGGCGGCAGCAATTCAGCACTGAGCTGGTCATAACGAAGCTGGATGACGCTCTTATTGACCGCATAGCGCACGATGGCGGCGGCGTGCAGTTCGTCCGCCATGGGACCGTCTCCTACGATCACGATTTGAATGGGATCGAGCAGCAGGCGCTCAAGCGCGAGGCCGTACGTCCCGGCATAAAGACCGAAGTGCTCCACAACGCCGGCGAAGGACTCCAGTGTGTCCTCAGCGATTTCTCGATACTGCTGGTTCCCACTCAGCGCCTCAAGCCGCAACAACGCGGAGACTGCCGAGGGATTTCCGGCAGGCGTAGGTGAATCCTGCAGGGGCTTACGGCGGGCCGCCAAAGCGCCAAGCACCTTTGCCCCTTCGCGCGGCGACTCGGCGTCGTAGAATCCGCTGGCGACCATGTCGTAGAAGCGGGCTATCATTTCCTCCGCAATTTCAGCGGCCGCCGAGTAGTAGCGAAGATCCCCGGTGGCCGTCCATGCATCGAGGCAGGCGTGGACGAGGAAAGCATAGTCGTCCAGCACACCCGGAATTTGCGTCGCCGGCGCGCCATCGGGGTAGGCAATTACATGCGACAGTCCGGTTGCAGGACTCCAGCCCTGGCTGAGAATCCGGTTGAGCGTAAGCAAGGCAAAGTCCCTCGGCTCGCGGAGGGACAGCACTTGCGCGGCGTCAAAATACGCGGATACGGCCAGCGCATTCCAACTCGTGTAAATCGTCCGGTCGATGAATGGAGCCTGCCTCTGCATTCGGGCTGCATAGAGCTTTTGCCTGGCAGACTGGAGCAGTGCCTCAGCGTTTTCCGGAGCCGTCGCAGCGCGCTTTGCCGCTTCGGCGAGAGAAAACTTCACATGCAACACATTTTTTGCCGGATTGTGGTGCATGTCGCCGACGTCGCCAATGTCGTAATAGATGGACGCGAACGCAAGCTCCTGCTCGCTTAGCACGGCTGCTGCTTCGTCGCGTGTCCAGGTGAAATAGTCGCCATCGTCGTCGAGCGTAATATCGGCGTCCTGAGATGCGTAGAAGCCGCCGTTTTGCTGGTCGCTGAGAGAATCATTGATCCAGCGCATGATGTCCCGGGCAACCGCAGCCATTGCCGGATCGACGAAACTCTGGAAGGCGTGCACATAGTTCCCGAGTAGTCCTGCATTGTCGTAGAGCATTTTCTCGAAGTGAGGAACGACCCAGCGCTCATCCACGGAGTAGCGATGGAATCCGCCGGCAACCTGGTCATACACGCCGCCCTTCGCCATGGATTCAAGCGTGAAGACCGCAGCGCGGCGGGTGCCCTCGTTGCCCGTTCTGGTGGCGACATCGAACAGCAGGTCCAGCCCGGAGGGATGGGGAAACTTCGGTTGCGAACCAAATCCCCCGTAGCGGGAGTCGAACTGCGTAACCGCAGAGGCAACAAGCTTTTCCACCAGAGAAAGGCTGATCTGGCCCCGCTTTCCCGCGAAGTTCTCCCCATGCTCGATCGCCTCCATCACCGATGAGGCGGATTCCAGCACCTCTTCGCGGCGCGTTTGCCACGCGTTTGCCATGGTCAGCAGGACGCGTTCAAAGCCCGGTCTGCCGTAGCGATCATCCTTGGGGAAATAGGTCCCGCCGAAGAAGGGACGGCCATCCGGAGTAAGCACCGCGGTCAGCGGCCAACCCCCTTGCCCGCTGATGGCGGATACGGCGGCCTGATAACGGCTGTCGACGTCTGGACGTTCATCGCGGTCAACCTTGATGGCGATGAAGTGTTCGTTGATGACATGAGCCAGAGTGGGGTCTTCGTAGGATTCGCGATCCATTACATGGCACCAGTGGCACCAGACGGCCCCAATATCGAGCAGAATTGGCTTTCCAGCGGCCGCGGCGAGGTCGAAGGCTGCCGGACTCCATTCATGCCACTGCACGGGCTGGTGCATGGCGGAGCGCAGGTAGGAAGAGGCGGAATGTTGCAGTGGATTGGGTGCGTGTTCTTCGCCGGCGTGGTTCCCGCTATCGCTCATTGGGAAAGTCTATCGAGAATTGAGACGAGCAGAAAGCTGCGGCCTCAACTCCGTGTTAACTCGACGGATTTTGAGGACGGGATGGAGCGGCCTGCCAGCCATGTATAAACGGCTGCCATGGAAACGGAATAGCAGACAGTGAAAACGGTGTAGAGGCGGTAATTTGCTTTATCGATCTGGGAGTGCTGCAGAAGTCTCCAAGCCTGAAAATAGAACGTCGTGAACGCCACGGAAACGAATGCGCAGGCCACCATGAAGCCGCGTCGGCGATGGTGGATCCATCGTCCGTCTACCAGCAGGGCTAGAGGCAAAGCCACGATAGCCCAGCCGACCAGAGAGATACAGAATGTCCAGATCGACCAGATCATCAGGACGAGGGGAAACAGCTGCCAGAAGATATGGATGTCCTTGTCTGCGTTTCGCCAGCAGAGAACGACTTGTTCACCGATGGTCGACAACATCCCTGCGCCCCAGGCGGCAAGCAGAGCGTAGATGGCGTGCAGGAAGCGGGTCTTCACTGCAGCAGCCGCCCGGCAACTTTGATATAGAGATCGACTGCTTCCAAAAGCTCTTTCTTGGCAATGCGCTCGTGCGGAGTGTGGGCCACGTGGATGGATCCCGGACCAAGCAGAAGGGGCTCTCCCCAATTCGTTAATGCTGGGATGTCAGTCGTGAAAGCAGCGACCATGGTTGGGAGATCATCGATTTGCCGCATCCGCATAAAGGGAATTTCGAGGGTGAAGTCGACCTCGGCCAATCCTGCGACAGCCTTCTGGATGGCCTGACGGGTGGCTGCGGAATCTTCGACTAGACGCACCAGAATTTGTGCATCAGCGAGGTCGGAGATGACGTTGGGGGCGCGTCCCCCTTCGATCACACCGATGTTCAGCGTGCTTGGGCCGATGCCTTCCACCGTGGGCAGTTCGAGCTGGAGAATATTCTTGAGCGCTGCGATCAGCTTGTGGATCGCGTTGTCACCCAGTTCAGGATAGGCGGAGTGCGCCATCTTGCCTGTTGCGCGAATCGTTGCACGCAGCGTGCCCTTGGAGGCAATCGCCAGCCGATTGTCAGTGGGCTCTCCGTTGATGAGAAAACGGCTTCCCTTCGGCGAAAGATTCGCAAGCTTCGCCCCGGCGGAATCGCGCTCTTCACCGGATACAAATAGCAGGCCTACCCGGATTCCCGACGCGCGGAGCTGCTCGGCTGCGGAGATTTGGGCGGCGATGATGCCCTTGGCGTCGCAGGAACCGCGGCCATAGATGTACTCCGAATCTTCGCTGCTGGGAATGAAGGGTGGCACCGTATCGATGTGCGTAGAAAACACGATGTCCGGCGTCTCGCCATCGCGCCCTGCATAGATATTCGCGCGGTCCCCGTGAAATTTGCTCTCCGCGGGCTGAAGGACGGGAGTTTTCTCCACGTCAAATTTTCTTTCAGTCAGAAACTGGGCCAGGAATGCCGCCACCGCACCTTCGTTGTAGGTAGTCGACTCAATATCGACAAGCTGTTTCGTCAAAAGGATGGGATCGAGGTTCATCTCCTTTCAGAATACCTGAGGCGGTTTACTACAATAGAAAGGAAGTATGACGACCAACCACATTGGCACCGCGATCTTGCGCACTATCGATCTGAGGGGCCCGGCCGGCCGGCTGGAAGCGCTGCTGAATGCAGGCCATGTTGACGCGCCTTTCTGTGTGCTGATTTGCCATCCTCACCCGCTCGGCGGAGGGACTTTCCACAACAAGGTCGTCTTTCAGTCCATGAAGGCATTTCAAACATTTGGCCTGCCGGTGTTGCGATTTAACTTTCGCGGCACGGGGCGCAGCGAAGGCGTTCACGACGATGGACGCGGCGAAAAAGAGGACGTCCGTGCCGCGCTTGACTGGCTGGATGCGGAGTTTGAACGCCCCATTCTCTTCGCAGGATTCTCATTCGGAGCGGCAGTTGGCATGGAAGCTTGTTGCGGCGATTCCCGAGTGCACGGCATGGTGGGACTTGGGCTTCCAGTACACGCTGAGGGACGCAACTATCAATACGATTTTCTGGCGCACTGTACGCAGCCAAAACTTTTTATAAGCGGCACCAACGATCAATACGGCCCGAAAATAAGATTGAAAGAAGTGATTGCGACTGTGCGCCCACCGGCCCAAACCGTGTGGGTGGAAGGCGCTGATCACTTCTTCGCAGGGAAACTTGACCAGGTACAAACGGCAATTCGCAGCTGGCTGGTTGCGAGCTTTGCTCTTCGGACGAGCATACAGGGCTCCGGGATGAGTATCAGATGACTTTGAGTTTTCAACTCGAAAAGTTGCACCGTGACGCCGACGAGATTTTCCGACGCTCACTCGATGCGTGCAGCATTGAAGCTGCATTCGACAGGCACTTGCGCTTTGAAGGCAACACGCTTGTGCGAACGATCTCCCCACTGCTCCCGCCTTCACGAATCGATCTGAAAAAGTTCAAGCAGATTCTGGTTATCGCCATAGGGAAAGCGGCTCTGCCCATGCTGGAAACGCTGCTTGATCGCATGCCCCGACGCAAAGGATTAAGGGGAATGTGTTGCTCACCTTACATTCCAAAAAAGCGCAATTGGAGAATTCGCTATTTTGCCGGGGGCCATCCTTTGCCGGATAAGGGGTCGTTCGACTCGGCAAAACAGGCTCTGCACATGCTCCATCGCGCCAGAAAAGACACATTCATCTTTTTCCTGATCAGCGGAGGAGGCTCGGCGATGTTCGAGCTTCCTCTGGATCGAACGATTCCCTTGGAAGACACGATGGCCTTTCACGAGGCGCTTGTTTCCAGCGGAGCCACGATCGCTGAGATCAATACCGTTCGCAAGCATTTTTCCGCTGTAAAAGGCGGACGGCTGGCCCTGGCCGCGCCGGACGCTACCAAGTTCTCCCTGCTGCTGCCGGACGTTCCGCTGCGGCACATGGATGCGCTTGCATCCTCCCCTACCCTGCCCGACCGCACGACGGTAGCGCAGACTCGCGAGATTATTTCGCGCTTTGACCTGATGGAGAAGTTCCCGAAGTCCGTGCGCGCATTCTTTCAGCGCCCTGATCTGCCGGAAACACCCGGGCTGAAAGATGGCGCGAACCAGTCGGGGGCGATCTCTGCGTCTGGGCTCTCGCGTTCTGTAGCGATGCCGGTTGCGTCTGGAAGTGATCCGTTTGGCGCGGGAAGCATCGGGCTGGACACGCTGCTTTCCGGCCACGACTTCATCAATGCTGCACGGGACTACGCGCGCTCTCTGGGCTACAAGGTCGTGATTGACGACTCGTGTGACGATTGGGACTACACGAAAGCGGCGAGTTACCTGCTGGGGCGCTTCCACGCGTTGCGGCAGGAACATCCGCGATTCTGCCTCGTTTCCGGTGGAGAAGTAACCGTCCGGCTGGATGGCCCTGTGGGGGCAGGAGGTCGCAATCAGCAATTTGCCTTGGCCTGCGCAATTGACCTGGCGAAGTACAAAGGTGAGGCATTAGTGGCGTTCAGCGCCGGGTCAGACGGAATCGACGGAAACAGCCCGGCGGCAGGGGCGATTGCCGATACGTCCACAGTGAGCAGGGCGGAGTCGTTCGGCTTCGATCCGGCGGCTTCTTTAGCAGAATTCGACGCCTGCCCACTGTTCACCGCCCTGGGAGATAGCGTAGTGACGGGGCCGACGGGCCACAACCTGCGCGATCTGCGCCTGCTCATTGCGGACAAGGATTTCGATCCGAAGAATTAATCAGGCTGGCGGCAGATATTCAATGCCGAACTGTTCCGATATTTCCATGAGTTTAGCCATGTCGTCGGGCAGAATCAGGGGACTGATTGCTTCGAGATACTTTTCCAGACCAGACGGGCTGACAATGACCTGCATTCTGCCGTCACTGTCTCCGGCATTCCGAAAAGTATGCCAATGATTACGCGGGGCAAAAACCATCTCTCCCTTGGGCACCGGATTCCACTGGCCTTCGGTCAACATCTCGAATCTTCCTTCGAGAACGCAGAAGAATTCATCTTCCTTCAGGTGGCGATGTGGCGGCGGACCACCACCCGGCGGGGAGGTTTGAATCATCATCGCGCTGTCACCATTTGTGACTTCGCCGGAAACCAGGACTTCCACCTTCTCTCCAAAAACGAGAAATGTCTTTCTGCTCTCCATTCCGAATTGCTCTCCTTGTAACAGAATCGTCATTGAAATCTACATGGTTGTGAATTACCCGTCGACGGATTAATTCGATTCGTTTCAGAACTCGTGCCTCTCTTAAGAAATATGAAGAAGGCTGCGCCAGATCACATTCAGTACCGGCGACCCCGTGCAAAGCTTATCGTTAGGCGAACCCTTGAAGTGATATAACGGCTGGGTTATCCCAAACGGCTAAAAAATTCAATCCTGAGTAATTTACGCAGGATAGGCGTAGGCGAAACGCCTGGCGTGTTCGCGGCACGAACTACCGGCGCGCAAGGAAATCGCAGGAAAGAGTTATCAGGAGGGTGGCGTGCTTCTCGGAATATTGAAGGAAACAGCGAGCGGAGAGACTCGCGTCGCTCTGTTGCCTGATTTCGTAAAAACGCTGGTGACCCAAGGCATCGAGATCGCGGTTGAGCAAGGAGCAGGGCTGGCCGCGGGCGCGCTGGATGAAGCCTACACGCAGGCAGGTGCAGAGATTGCCACCGACCGATCGGCGCTACTAAGTGCAGCCGATCTGTTGCCCGTAGTGAATGCTCCAGACGTTCACGACCAGCAACTGCTGAAGGCAGGATGCATCGTTATCGGATTCATGAGACCGCTGGACGCGCCACAGGATTTGAAGACCGCTGTCAGTCGCAAGGTCACTTTATTTTCAACGGAGTTGGTTCCCCGCATCACGCGGGCACAGGCCATGGACGCACTTTCCTCGATGGCCACCGTAGCCGGGTACAAAGCCGCTGTGCTCGCTGCGGATACGCTCCCGCGCCTCTTCCCCATGCTGATGACAGCTGCAGGAACAATTCCCCCCGCGAAGGTGTTCGTAATTGGGGCAGGCGTTGCAGGTTTGCAGGCCATCGCCACTGCACGACGCCTCGGAGCCGTTGTTGAAGCATACGATGTGCGCGCAGCTGCGGGTGAGCAGGTCCGATCTCTCGGAGCTAAGTTTCTTGACGTGGATCTGGGCGGAATTAACGCTGAAGACAAGGGCGGCTATGCCAAGGAGTTGAGCGAAGAGGCTCTGGATCGCGGCCGTGATTTGATCGCAAAGACGGCAAAGTATACCGATGTCATCATCACGACGGCCGCCGTGCCTGGGCGGCGTGCACCGCTGCTCATTCGCAAGGACGCGGTAGAGGGAATGCGACCGGGCTCGCTGATAGTAGATCTGGCTGCGCCCGCGGGAGGCAATTGCGAACTCACGCAACCAGGAGAAACAGTTGTGGTGAATGGAGTCACACTTCTGGCGCCTTTGAATTTGGCCATGAGCGTTCCCGTCCATGCCAGCCAGTTGTATTCGCGCAACATTGTGAACTTTCTGGCGCTGATTGTTAAGAAAGGAGAGCTCTCAGTCGATTTCAATGATGAGATTCTCTCCGGATCGTGCGTGGCCCACGATGGCAAGGTGACGAATACACGTGTGGCGGCGGTTCTTGAAGCTGCTGCGACACATTGAACCGAGAAAGAACAAAGCGAGTAAAACGATGAACCCTGCCGTACTGATCGCATCCGTCTACGTCTTCGCGCTGGCCGCTTTTCTCGGCTACCAGGTAATCTCTCGCGTGCCGCCGCTGCTGCACACGCCGCTCATGTCGGCCACGAATGCCATATCCGGCATATCGCTGATTGGATCGATTGTAATCGCGGGCGCACACCATTCGCGGTTCTCGACGATTCTGGGATTCATCGCGGTAACCACGGCAACGATCAACGTAGTCGGCGGATTCGGCATCACGGACCGCATGCTAAAGATGTTTCAAAAGAGAAAGCCTGCCCAGATTGAGAAGGCGGCGCAGAAATGACCACGGAAGCGATGACGACCTCTTCCTACTTCATCGAAGCGACTTACCTGCTGGCTTCTGTGCTTTTCATTCTTGGGCTTAAGGCGATGTCGCATCCTGACACTGCGCGCCGCGGCATGTTCCTGGCCGAAGGTGGAATGCTGGCAGCCATCATCGGCACGCTGATGCACAAGGAGATCGTCAGTTACGAATGGATTATCGCTGGCCTTGTGATTGGATCTATCGTCGGTGCGCTGATGGCCATCTGGGTTCCGATGACTGCGATGCCGCAACGGACTGCGCTCTCGCATGCATTTGGGGCTATCGCGGCTGCTCTCGTAGGTATCGCCGAATACTCTGTGCGCGGCGGAACAATGAATTTGTTTACGCGCAGCGCCCTTGGATTTGAAGTGATGCTGGGCGCACTCACAACAACGGGCTCGCTGATCGCATCCGGCAAATTGCAGGGAGTTATCCGAGGAACGCCGGTTCAATTCAGGGGCCAGCAGGTTCTGAATGCCGCTATTTTTCTGACGACACTCGGCAGCTTTATTTACACCTTGGTGCATCCTCAGGCCGCGATCGCGTTTTACATCATGGTGGGTACTGCGTTTCTGTTTGGCGTAATGCTGGTGATCCCGATCGGCTCGGCGGACATGCCGGTAGTGATGTCGCTGCTGAACTCTTATGCAGGACTGGCGGCTGCGGCAACCGGCTTTGTGCTGTCGAATAACGTGTTGATCATCGCCGGCACGCTCGACGGATTCTCCGGCCTGATTCTATCTATCCTCATGTGCAAAGCGATGAACCGTTCGATCGTAAATGTGCTCTTCGGCGGATTCGGTTCAGCGGCAGTGCACGCGCAGGCGGGCTCCGGCGGGGTAATGCGCGAGACTTCAACCGAAGACGTTGCCGTGCAACTCGCCTACGCAACCCGCGTCGTTTTCGTGCCTGGGTACGGACTGGCGACCGCACAGGCGCAGCACGCTGTTCGTGAGCTTGGTGAGTTGCTCGAAGGGCGCGGCGTGTCGGTGAAGTATGCGATTCATCCGGTTGCGGGCCGCATGCCGGGACACATGAATGTTTTGCTCGCTGAAGCGAATGTTCCCTACTCTTCTCTTTATGAAATGGAGCAGATTAATCCTGAATTTCCCTCGACGGATGTGGTGGTGGTGATTGGTGCAAACGACGTGGTCAATCCCGACGCACGCGACAATCCAACATCGCTGATAGCTGGCATGCCGATCCTCGAAGTGGACCGCGCAAAATCCGTCATCGTGCTCAAGCGCGGCCAGGGTCGCGGCTTTTCCGGACTGGAGAATCCCCTGTTCTTCAAGAGCTGCACCAGCATGCTCTACGGCGACGCCAAAGGATCTCTCACGCAACTGGCGCAAGCCGTACAGCACGTCTAGAGACTTGCTTTCGTCGCATCGCAGCATACTGGTAGGATGGCAACTCCGATTGCCTGTTGCGTGGCCTTCGATGGGAGGAACCAATGTCCAGGATACTCAGAGAACGTCTGACCGCCAGCTTGGATGGAGACTTTGTCGTCTTCCTGATCGGGATGCGCGTGAACAATCCATTGAAGGTGCATAAATGGTGGCCGGTGTTCTTGGCTATGCCTCCCATGATCACGGAACTCAAGCGTCATCCGGAGATGGGCTTACTTCACGCAGAAATGTGGTTTGGGCGAACCACGATCATGATTCAGTATTGGCGATCGATGGAGCAGTTGCTTGCCTACGCAATGAATAAAGACGCGGCGCATCTTCCCGCTTGGCACGCCTTCAACAAATCCGTTGGAACCGACGGATCGGTTGGAATATGGCATGAGACATACGCGGCCTCTCCTGGCACGTTCGAGACCATCTATACAAACATGCCGGCGTTTGGATTGGGTAAAGCCGGATCGCTGAAACCGGCCACCGGGAATCGCGAATCCGCAGGAGCGCGGCTGCGTTCTATTGATCGTAAAGACTGAAATTCCGATCTATTCGTGTGCCCTCGAGCCGCCCGATTTCCAGCAACTGCTCCTCGCTATGACTTCTCTCGCTCCGGCGACTACTCCTCGCGTATGCTTATCGACGACGTTCCATAACAATCTTTGAAGTTCCCTCATTGGGGAGGTATGTAGGTGAGCGAGAAAACGTTTGCAGGAAGTTCTATTTCAGGTGGTCTCTTAAGTTCGGTTCGGAAATTCAGCAAGAATCTTTTTGGCCCAAATGCGAAGTTCATCCTGTTCGCGTTGGCATTGGTTTTGTTGCCCGCAGCGGTCGCATCTGCCGTGGAAATGCCGAAGATAGTTCAGAAAGATGGGCGCTATGCCTTCCTGATGGATGGGAAACCCTATCTGATTCTCGGGGCACAGATTAACAACTCAAGTTCGTGGGCTGACACTTTGCCGGAAGTTTGGCCAACGATCAAATCGATGCACGTGAACACCATTGAGGCTCCCATCTATTGGGAGCAGATGGAGCCACAGCCGGGGAAATTCGACTTCAGCACCGTTGATCTGCTCGTCAATCAATCGCGTGCGAATAACGTACACCTGGTTTTGCTATGGTTCGGCACGTGGAAGAACGGCAAGATGCATTACGTTCCGACGTGGGTAAAGACTGACACGACGCATCACCCGCGCATGATCGATCCTCGTGGCGAGCCCATTGACGTGCTCTCGCCCAACTCGCAAGAGAATCTCGACGCCGATAAGCGTGCGTTCACCGCGCTGGTGCAGCATGTCAAGGAAGTGGATGCGACCCAGCACACGATTTTAATGATCCAGGTGGAGAACGAATCCGGCTCACTCGGTACGGTGCGAGATTATTCTCCGATGGCAGAGAAGCAGTTCGACGCTCCGGTGCCTTCGGAGTTTGTGAAGGCGATGCACAAGCAACCCGGCACCTGGAAGCAGGTGTTCGGCCCGGATGCGGACGAAAATTTTGCCGCATATTCGGTTGCACATTACATTGACCAGATTGTTGCTGCGGGAAAAGCAGTCTACCCAATTCCCATGTATTGCAACGTATGGCTGGGCACGACCGATCCGGGAAGCCGCTATCCCAGCGGCGGTTCGGTCCCTCACATGATCGATGTCTGGAAGGCAGCGGCTCACAACATCGACATGATTGGGCCGGATATCTATATTGACGACTCGACCCTCTACCGGCAGGTTCTTGCCGCGTATCAACGGCCCGACAATGCAATGTGGGTACCGGAAACAGGGCTCGGCGACCGTTATGCGTCTTACTTTTTCTATGCGCTCGGCAAGGGAGCAATTGGCTTTTCGCCCTTCGGCATTGACGAAACTGGATGGACGCTCGACAAAGGCGAATACCCGAAACTGCACGGCGAGAATTACACCCTCATTGAACCCATGAACCGCGAAATTGCGGCGTGGAACTTCGAAGGAAAGCTAAAGACGGCGGTTGAGGAAAAAGGACAGCCTGTCTCGACTCTCGACTTCGGAAAATGGCAGGCGACCGTCTCGTTTGGATTGCCGCAGTACGGCGAGGCCAAAGCTGAGGGCACCAAGGACATATCCGGACGCGCGCTCGTGGTGCAGATTTCCGAGAATGAGTTCCTGGTGGCTGGCTTCTCTGCTCGCGTCGTTTTCAAACCACAACCAGCAGATCCGCATGTACACATGCAGATCCTGACCGCGGAAGAAGGCCAATATCAGGACGGAACCTGGAAGATGGGCCGTATTCTGAATGGCGATCAGACTGACTTCGGCTTGAATTTCGCGAAGGGAAAATACAAGGTCGTACGGGTGACACTCGGTACGTATTGATTTGGCGGTCTAAACCATTGGCTCGAAGTTCCGGATTAGCCGGCTTCGAGCCTTTTCCATTCAGAGAGGAATTAGTAGCCGACCAGCGGAGTACGGCGCAACCACTCGTCGTTGGTGAGTTGATCGAGGGTAAACGAGGCCGCATCGGCGCGGGAGATCCACTTGATGGTGACACCCCGCAGGTCGTCGGTGGCCCGCCAGGTGCGGGTCAACGGTCCATTGGTGAAAGCAGCGGGCCGAACGGCGATCCAATCTCGATCACTGGCCTTGAGCAGCGCCTCCTGCCTGTCCTTGTCCTCGTAGATTCCCTTGGTGATGAGCGGGTAGACGATCCAGTCGTAGAGAAAACCGCCATGCCCCTTGCTATCGCCTGAACCGATGCCCGTAACCACCACAAGCCTCCGGACGCCGCGCTTCTGCATGGCTGCCAATAGCAGTCGCGTCGTATCGGAGAAGAAAGTGGTCGCACCGGGCTTGGTTCCAAGGGCAAAGATCACGGCATCCTGCCCTTCCATCGCAAGTTCAAGGTGACCGGCATCCAGTGGGCCACTCTGGACATGGATCCGTGCATCGGTGATTTTCTCAGGATTTCTGACAAGGGCTGTAACGTCGTGTCCTCGCTCGATTGCCTGTACAACAATTTGCTTGCCGAGTGAACCTGTAGCGCCCAGAATGAGAACCTTCATTTGTCAGCGAACCTCGAGTGTAGGAGAACAGACTAATCAAAAATCGTTAGACAGAAGCAGCCAACCCCTATGATAAATTGTATTTCTCGATATGAAAGTTTGTAAGTATCGGAGTTTTCCTCCAAAATATCACTTTTCCAGAAAACGGTAGATTCGGACACAAGCACATATCTCTATGTTTATAAGCCGAATACTTCATTATCTGTCAAAATTTAACGATTCGTCACAGGTGGAACGTGACGTGCACCACGTCGAAGGGTTAGCTTCCATTTAGAGCATTTTTCACGCTATGCAGAAACCGCTGCAAATTCGGCTTGCCGTAATTGTCCTGGCGCTGTCAACGGTCTTCGCTGGGGTTTTTGCGTTTCTGAACTTTGTTCAGGAAGGCAAGTATCAGAGGCCCGCAGACGGCGTCTGGTGGACCGAATCCCGTGGAGGACTTGAGGCACAACGTGTCCTCGATGACGGTCCAGGAATGCGCGCGGGCATCAAGTCCGGCGACCTGTTAATTTCGGCCAACGACCGCTCCACTCCTAAAATTGCAGCCCTGGTTCATGAGATGTACCGGACGGGAGTTTATGGCCGGGCGAACTATACGTTGATTCGATCCGGCGTCCGGGTGGATATTCCGGTCATTCTTGAGCCGCCCGATCGCAGCATCAACCAAGGCTTCAGGATCATCGCGCTCGTCTACCTTCTAATTGGCTTGTATGTTCTGTTTCGCCGCTGGACGGCCCCGCGATCGACCCACTTCTACGTTTTCTGCCTGCTCTCGTTTGTGTTGTATGCCTTTCATTACACGGGCAAATTCAATTCGTTTGATTGGACAATCTATTGGGGAGGGATAATCGCGGGCGCGTTCCAGCCAGCTTTATTTCTCCACTTTGCTCTCGCATTCCCTGAAGAGCAGGACACGTCGCAGCGCCATAAGTGGTTCATCGGTCTCATCTATGTCCCTGCGTTTATTGTGGTGGGACTGCAGCTGGCGGCGATAGAACTTTGGACCGCGACACAGCGACTGAACCATCGCCTCGACCAGATCGCCACGGCTTACCTAGCAATCTATTACGTGCTTGCCGCGCTTCTGTTTTTCATCAGCTATCGGCGTACGGACATACCGTTACGTCGTCAGCAACTCAAGTGGCTCACCCGCGGCACAGTTCTGGCCGTATCGCCGTTCGCACTCCTGTATGTTGTCCCGTTCCTAATGGACGTGCCGGTGCCCGCCCTGTTGAAAAACATCGCGGTTGCTTCGCTGGTGTTTTTGCCGCTTACGTTTAGCTGGGCAATCGTTCGCTATCGCTTGATGGACGTAGACCTCATATTTAAGCGCGGCGTGACTTACACACTGGCAACCGCTGGAATTGTGGGCCTCTATTTCGGCGTTGTGGCCTTGGCGGCAGAAGTTGTCCACACGCGATTCCCCTCCCTGCGGGTCTGGGGTTTGATTATCGCGATCATTGTCACGGCACAGCTCTTCGACCCGTTGAAGCGCGCAATTCAGGAATGGGTCGACCGTGTATTCGACCGCAAACGGTATGACTACCGACAGACGCTGATTGATTTTGGACGAGGCCTGAGTTCGCAGACGGATCTTCGTACGTTGTTGAATTCGATCGTGGATCGCCTTCCGCGTACTCTGCTGGTTGCGCGGGTTGCAGTTTTCCTTTCGGATGACAATTCGCAGCACTACACACTTGGGGCCGGTCACGGGCTTCCGCAGGAATTGAACATGCCCGGTTTAAACCTGGACATGAGCTTCCTTGATTTCGATCAACCGGGCGCCGGGTCGCATATCTTTCTCGAAAATACGCAGCAAGCGTTGCACCTGACGCAGAGTCAGCGCGCCGCCGCGGCCCTGCTTGACCTGAACTACTATCTTCCCTGCCGCTTGCAGGACAAGACGATTGCCGTGATCGGATTAGGCCGCACGACAGGCGGAGATTTCCTGTCGAGTGAAGACGTGGAACTGCTGGAATCGCTGGCCAGCTATATCGGCATCGCGATACAGAATGCCCGTCTGTATGCGCGCCTGGAAGAGAAGATCACAGAATACGAACGCCTGAAAGAATTCAACGAGAATATCGTCGAATCCATCAACGTCGGCATCCTGGCTGTAGATTTGGCGGATCGCATTGAAAGCTGGAATACGCAGATGGAGGCAATGTATGCCCTGTCTCGCGAAGAGGCGATCGGTCAGCCTCTTTCCATGATTTTTCCACGTGAATTCATGAGCGAGTTCAACCGGGTTCGTGAAGAATCGGGCGTCCACAATCTCTATAAATTCAGATTGACGACGCGCGCCGGAGAGACGCGCACAGCGAACATTGCGATCGCACCGCTCGTCTCGCGCAATTTCAGGACGGTTGGAAGGATCATCCTGGTTGATGACTTCAGCGACCGTGTGGAACTGGAAGCGCAATTGATGCAGGCGGAAAAGCTGTCTTCCATCGGCTTGCTCGCTGCCGGTGTCGCGCACGAGGTGAACACACCGCTGGCGGTGATTTCCTCTTACGCGCAAATGCTTGCCAAGCAGGTACGCGGGGATGAGCGACTAGGACCGCTGCTCGACAAGATTACGCAGCAGACATTCCGCGCCTCTGAGATTGTGAATGGGCTGCTGAACTTTTCGCGCACCAGCGGTACCGAGTTTCGTGAGTTGGATCTAAACCAAGTGATTCAAGGATACTCTAACTCTTCTCGATCACCAGTTCAAGACTTCGCGTGTGCAACTCGAGGTATCTCTTGAACAGGAACTGCCCAGTATTCTGGGGAACCCCGGAAAGCTGCAACAGGTCTTCCTCAATCTGTTTCTCAACGCCAAGGACGCGATGGCGGGCGGGGGTGTACTCAGTGTCAAGACACTCTCAAACGGCCACGTCGAAGTCCTGATCGGCGACAACGGCTCCGGTATTGCACCCGAGCATATGCAGCGAATCTACGATCCATTTTTCACCACCAAGACTGCTCCTAAGCAAGGCGAGCGTCGTGGCACTGGTTTGGGTCTCGCCGTGACCTACGGAATTATCCAGGAACATGCCGGCAAGATCCTGGTCGAAAGCCGCGTAGGAAAAGGCACAACGTTCCACCTCGAATTCCCCATGGTAAGGAAGACCGTAAATGTCTGAAGGTACCCTGACGTTGCGTCCCGGGCTATCCACGCCGGCCGCAGAAGCGCCGAACCGCATCCTGATCATTGACGACGAGGCCGGAATACGCGAGTCATTACAGACTCTCCTAACCCTTGAAGGCTACACGGTGGAATCCGCCGTCGACGGCGAAGCGGGACTGATAGAAATCGATCAAAAATCATTTGATCTCGTCCTGCTGGATCTTGCACTTCCCGGTCAGAACGGAATCGAAATTCTGGCTCAGATTCGTGATCGCCAACCGCAGCTTCCGGTCATCATGATTACGGCTTACGGCACGGTAGACAATGTGGTCGATGCGATTCGCACGGGCGCGCAGAATTTCGTGCAGAAGCCCTGGGATAACGAAAAGCTGCTGGCAGACATTCGTTCGGCAATCGCGCGGTATCGTGCGGAAGAAGAAAACGTCCAGCTAAAACGGGCTCTGAAACAGCGGTATAACTTCGAGCACATTGTTGGCAAAAGCGAAAACATGCTGCGCATCTTTGACCTGGTTGCGCAGGTTGCGCCCAGCCGCTCGACGGTACTGATTCAAGGTGAAAGCGGAACAGGCAAGGAACTTATCGCCAAAGCCTTGCATGCAAATTCGCCTCGCCGGGACAAGCCCTTTGTGCCAGTGAATACTGGGGCAATGCCGACGGACCTGCTTGAATCCACTTTATTCGGACACGTAAAGGGCGCGTTTACATCGGCCGTCGCCTCGAAGAAGGGCCTGTTCGAGATCGCCAATAACGGGACGCTCTTCCTTGACGAAATTGGGACGATGGGAATGGACACGCAGGCAAAGATTCTGCGCGTACTGCAGGACAAGCGCTTCATGCACCTTGGTGGAGTGCAGGAACTGCAGGTGGATGTTCGCATCATTGCCGCGACAAATGTGGACCTGCGCCAGGCCGTTCGCGAGGGCAAGTTCCGTGAAGATCTTTACTATCGACTGAACGTCATCACCGTGGATCTGCCTCCGTTGAGAAATCGACGTGAAGATATTCCGCTGCTGGCGGCTCATTTTCTCAAGCGCTACTCCGAAGAGAACAGCCTGGAGTTGCGTCATCTGGCCCCAGAAGCCATGCGTGCTTTGGTGGACTATGAGTGGCCGGGCAACGTCCGCGAATTGGAGAACGTGATTGAACGCGGCGTGGTGCTGTCCTCCGGTACTGTGATCACGTCGGAATTGTTGCCGGGCCATTTGACCGGCCGCAGCTATTCTTCCAGCCTGCTGGAGCACAATCCTGACGCCTCGCTTTTCGACATCCTCGAAGATATTGAGCGTCGAATCATCATGGACAAGCTCGAGCGCTGCAATTGGAACCAAACCGACGCCTCCGAGCAGTTCCGCATCCCACTCTCTACCTTGAACCAGAAAATCAAGCGTTTAAACATTGAAATCAAGAAGCGCGTGAAAGAATAAGTTACGCATGCTGAGTGATCGTTCGCTTTGATCACGAGGCTGTGTTATTCCTGTAACTCGTATTGAGTCAATGCGCGTGTTGCCACATCTAAATTTCTGAACCTGTGAAGCGAATTGCGGACGACGCAGAATTGGACACGACAGGTCATCGCTCTGTAAAAGAACGGCGACACATTCCCGGTTGTTAACGCACGCTGTTAACTGTGAAAACGCTCTAAACATGCCCCTGCAATCAATTGAGGCACTCTCAAAGCGAATCATCGGCTCGGTACAGGACTACTCAATCCTGGCCGCCAGCGCGATGGCGAATTTATTCCGCACTCCCCGCTATTGGGCTGACACGCTGATGCAGGCGGATACGATTGGCGTGGGATCGCTGCCAATCGTCATTCTCACAGGGTTCTTTACGGGCGGCGTGCTGGCGCTGCAGTCGGCATCCACGCTGGCACAATTCGGAGCGGACGCGATTACCGGCCAGCTTGTCAGTTTTTCGATGATCAAGGAGCTGGGCCCCGTTCTTACGAGCCTGATGGTGTCAGGACGCAATGCTTCTGGAATGGCCAGCGAACTGGGATCGATGATGGTAACCGAGCAGATCGACGCGATGCGCGCTCTCGGCACTGACCCGATCAAGAAGCTGGTTACGCCAAGAGTGGTCGCCACCATCTTCATGCTGTTTTTCCTCACGATTGTTTCCGACGCATTTGGCACCGCTGGCGGCGCTTTTGTGGCTACCCTCATGTTGGGACAAGACGCCTCTCAGTATTTCCATACCGCCTATCAGTCTCTGGTCTATGCAGACGTGCTTCAAGGGCTGGTGAAACCCATATTCTTTGGCTTCATCATCGCCACCATTGGCTGTTACTACGGCATGACCACCCGCGGTGGCACCCAGGGCGTCGGCCGCTCCACCACGCAAGCTGTGGTCGTCTCCTCGGTGCTGATCATTTTTGTGGATTTCGTGATTAGCCGATTCATGATCGGGATCTTCGGACGTTGAGGAGCGTGGACACATGGTAACGCAGCCTCTCGCTTCTTCAGCTACCACCTCCCGTGAAGGCGAGCCGGTCGTCGTCTTCGAAGATGTTTCTATCGGATTCGATGGGAAACCCGTTCTCAAGAACATCTCGTTTCGAGTTGCAGTGGGAGAAACCCGAATCCTTCTCGGACCTGCTGGCGTGGGAAAGAGCGTGCTGCTGAAGCTTGCCAACGGGCTCATGCGCCCTGACATCGGGACGCATAACGGTCTTCGGCGAAGAAGTGAGCAGCATGCCCGAGCGGGACCTGTTTGCCCTGCGATCACGCATTGGCATGGTCTTTCAGGAAGGAGCGCTTTTCGATTCCCTGACCGTTCGCGACAATGTTGCGTTCCGCCTGGTGCAAGAGCACGTGTCCGACGCCGAAATTGATACCCGCGTAGCAGAGGCGTTGCGTTTCGTCGAGTTGGAACACACCATGCAGATGTTTCCTTCGCAGCTTTCCGGAGGTATGCGGCGTCGCGTGGCCATCGCCCGGGCAATCATCACAAAGCCCGATTTGCTGCTTTACGACTCTCCCACAGGCGGTCTGGATCCAATCACTTCAACGACGATCATTGAACTCGTTGTGAAACAGCGAGACGTCTATCACACGAGTTCCCTCCTCGTAACGCATCGTCTGCAGGATGCATTCACGCTGGTGAGCCACCGCTTCAATCAGGCCGAAAATCACATGGAGCGCCTTCCAGAGGGGGAGATGGATGACAGCACCACATTTCTGGTGCTTCGTGAGGGAGAGCTGATCTTCGATGGAAGTACGCACGATCTCGTCACATCGGACGATGTCTTCCTCAAGGAATACCTCACCTGATCCAGCTGCGGCTAGACTTTCGTCCAGTTCAAAGCTGTCTTGCAGCTCACTCGAAGGGATTCCGCCCCAGAAGTTTATCCGCTGAAAGCCAGCAGATTCTCCTCGACGCTGTCCTTTGCGAGCCTTCCGCCCACTCTGCTAGTCTTGCCTGTTTTGGTTTTCCAACTTCTCATCACAAAGTGGAGAAATCCGTCATGGCTTTCCCGTTTCACGGTGTTGACTTCATCGGTTTTGACGCGCTTTTGAGTGACGATGAGCGAATGGCTCGCGACACGGCGCGTCAGTTTGTCGAAGATAATCTCGTGCCGATTATTGAACAATGCAATCGCGACGGCCGCTTTCCCCGCGAGTTGATCCAGCCCATGGGAGCGCTCGGATTTTTTGGGGCGAACCTGGAGGGCTATGGCTGCGCCGGCATGTCCAATGTGGAGTATGGCCTGGTGATGCAGGAACTTGAGCGCGGCGACTCAGGCTTTCGGAGCTTTGTGAGCGTCCAATCCGCGCTGGTCATGTACCCCATCTACACGTTCGGCAGTGATCAGCAAAAAGATTACTGGCTGCCAAAGCTGGCGAGCGGCGAAAAGCTGGGATGTTTTGGGCTGACAGAGCCGGACTTTGGCTCGAATCCCGGGGGGATGCGAACGCGCGCTCGCCACGTGGATGACGGCTACGTGCTGAATGGCGAAAAGATGTGGATCACTTCTGGCTCGATTGCGGACGTTGCGGTTATCTGGGCCAAGGTGGACAACGAAGACGATCGAGTGCGCGGATTTCTAGTCGAGGCAGATCGTCCTGGGTTTTCCGCTTACGATGTTCACGGCAAGTGGTCCCTGCGTGCATCCATCACTTCAGGATTGTCCCTGCAGGACGTCCATGTGCCCGCGGAGAATTTGCTGCCCGGCTCGGGTGGTCTGAAATCTCCCCTGATGTGCCTGAACCAGGCGCGCTATGGAATTAGCTGGGGGGCAATCGGAGCGGCGATGTCGTGCTACGACACTGCGCTGCAATACTCGCTGTTGCGCAAGCAGTTTCGCGACACTCCCATTGCAAGCCATCAATTGGTGCAGGAAAAGCTGTCGTGGATGATCAGTGAGATCAGCAAAGGGCAATTACTCGCACTGCACGTTGGTCGAATGAAAGACGAGGGGAAGGTCAGCTTTGAGCACATCTCTCTCGCGAAAAAGAATAACGTGTGGATGGCGCTGGAGTGTGCGCGAATGGCGCGAGACGTCCTCGGAGCAAACGGTATTACGGATGATTACCCGGTGATGCGGCACATGATGAATTTGGAATCCGTGAAGACATACGAGGGTACGCACGATATTCATACCTTGATCATTGGACAGAGCATCACGGGAATAGCCGCGTACTAACGCGATCCAGCGAGCGAAACTTATACCGCGATCGTGAATGCGTCTTCTGTTCGCGTGACGGACCGGTAGAGCGTGTCGCGCTCGATCGGCTCCCTGCCCGCCTCCGTAATCAGGCGGATCAGGCCACGGCGCTGCAGGCCCTGCGGAGTTGTAGCTCCGGCATCGTGATAGATCTTCTCTTCGACGACGGTGCCGTCGATGTCGTCGGCTCCGAAGCGCAGAGAGATCTGCGCAATTTTTGGCGTCATCATCTGCCAGTACGCCTTGATGTGTGCGAAGTTATCCAGCAGAAGCCGGCCGACAGCGATCTGGCGAATGTCCGTCATGCCCGTCGTGGTGGTGAGATGCCCGAGGGCTGTATTGGCCGGGTGAAATGCCAGCGGGATGAAGGTCTGAAATCCACCAGTCTCGTCCTGCAAAGATCGAAGACGCAGCAGATGGTCAACACGATCCTCATCGTTCTCAATGTGTCCGTACAACATGGTTGCATTGGAACGCAGCCCCAGGTTGTGCGCGATGCGCGCTGTCTCCAGCCATTCGTTGCCGTCGATTTTGTGATCGCAAATAATGTGGCGAACGCGGTCGGCGAATATCTCCGCGCCACCGCCAGGAAGCGAGTCGACTCCAACAGCCTTCATCTTCTTAAGCGTGTCTGCAATGGAAAGCTTCGCCCGTTTGGCGAGAAAGGCTACCTCCACCATGGTGAAGGCCTTGATGTGCACCTGGGGAAATCGCTCTTTCAATCCAGAAATAAGATCGAGGAAATATTCAAACGGCAAATCCGGATGCAGCCCACCGACGATGTGAAACTCGGTCACGGCTTCCGTGTATCCGGACGCGGCCGTTTCCCACGCCTGTTCCAGCGCCATCGTGTAGGAACCCTCGGTCCCCTTCTTCCGCCCGAAGGCACACAGGCGGCAGGCCGCCACGCAAACGTTCGTTGGATTGATGTGGCGGTTCACGTTGAAATACGCCAGGTTCCCGTGCATTCGCTCACGAACCAAATTCGCCAACCAACCCACAGCGAGCAGATCCGGCGACTGATATAGGGTAACGCCGTCGTCAAATGAGAGGCGTTCACCACTCTGCACTCGTTCGGCGATTGGTTCGAGACGTGAGTCATTGGCGCGAAATGGATGGCGGGTTGTCGTCGCGGAAGTCAGCACTGTCATACCTCTTAATCATACTGGAGCCGAGTTCCCGCTGGAAAATTCGACCCTCCGCAAATTGCGGCGCGACGAAATCTAACCCGGGCTCTGCTCCTCACTGGTAATATCGTTGGTACAAGAAAGAGAAACAATTACAGGTCCATGCGTTACTTTCTAAAGCTCGTTTGCTTGGTTTTTATTCCGACACTTTGCCACGCGGCGAACGCGCAGGCGCCATTGAACGGAAGTTTTCCTGTCATTGCTTCATACAATCTGGAAAAAACAAAGGTCACGCTTCCAAATGACTTTCAGGGGCAGATGAACTTACTAATCCTGACCTTCGAGAGCGAACAGCAGAAAGACGCTGACAGTTGGACGCCGGCGGTGAAAACCGTTGAAGCCTCCAGGCCCGGACTTCATCACTATCTTTTGCCTGTCTATGGAAAAGAGAACTTCCTTTACCGCTGGTGGATAAACTCCTCTTTACGCAGCAGCCTTCCTGAAAATGAGCAGCGCCAGACAACGATTCCACTCTATCTGAATCGCCTGAACTTCATGAAGAGTTTGAAAATCGACTCCGACAAAGAAATCACCGTCCTGCTTGTCGATAAGCATGGCAGGGTTTTATGGCGGGAGATTGGCGAATTGAACGATCAAAAACGCTCTTCGCTTGAGGCTGCGTTAACTTCAGCAGGCAAGACCGACCACTAGTCGCTGCTTGGGCCCAGTTCTTTCTCCATCAAGAAGGCATCAAGTGTACCCAAGTAATAATTCTGCAAACGAGCCGTCGCCAAATACCCGCGGCTGGCGTAAAACTCCTGCGCCCCTGCATCATCGACAGCAACCTCGAGAATACAGCGACCCGCCTTTAACTGCGACAGTCGGTCTTCAAGGGCTTGCATCAGAATGCCTCCAATACCTTGACGACGAAGATGCGGATGTACATCGATTGTGATGATGTGGCCGTAGACCATGCCGCGCCTGCGCATTACTTCAACGATGCAGAAGCCCGCACACTTCTCAGCATTGCTTTCAGCGATGATCGAAAAGCTACCCGGATGTGAGACGAAGTACTGTAGTGCCTCCAGAGGATACGCAATGCCGGCACGAAAGCAAGCCTGATCGAGCGAGTACATCGCGGACAAATCTTCCGCTAAAAAACTTCGCAGGCGAACCGGTTGCCGGGGCGCCTGCGAAGGATTGCTGTGCTCAACTTTCACAGGTATCAGTTGGTTCCAGTGGCGGCAACCGTAGGTTCTATGGGTTGCATAATTACACCGTCGAAGAGAGAGGCGCCTACCAGTCTTCCTCCCGAAGATCGAACGGAATGTATACTCCAGCCGCTATCCCAATACTTGAATGTTCTGTCAGACTCGTTGACGGCGAGCACCCATGTAGAACGCCAGGAAGTGACGAGAAGCCTCTTCAACTCCGCGTCGTAGTTCATGCCATTCACATCCCGGAACGGAAGGTTGTCCATTGGCTTCCAGGACTTGCCATGGTCGTCGCTGAAGAACATGCCTTCTCTTCCGCCAAGCCAGAGCACTCCGTTTGGCGTTGTAGAGATTACGCGAACGGCGGTTAGATTCGCCGGGAAAGCAACGGCTTCCCACGTCTTCCCGCTGTCCTCTGAAACCGCAAGGCTTTCGCGCCGCGCCGCAAATGCGGTGGTGCCACTGCTGGCAACCCCGATGAATGGCGGCCCTTTGAGCAACGGCCCCTGCCAGGTTGCTCCCTGGTCAGACGTCACGTAGATGCCTTCCGATGTCGCTGCGTACCAGACATCTTCGGTTGCGCTGATTTTATTCACGCGCGCATCGAGCGTGGTTGGAGGCAACGCTACCATCTTCACCTTTGGAACTTTTTTGCCCTTAACCACCGTGTACGTCGTCTTTTCGACAGTATTTACGACTTTTCCGGTGGGCTGCCAGCTTGCACCGTCCCACTGCGCAATGCCATGACTGGTTCCGGCAAGAACTTTGCCGTCTTTTGTCTGGCCGAAACTAAAGACATCGCGACCGTCAAGTCCGTTGCTCCGCTGCAGCCAAGTCTCGCCATTATCCTGCGTAATAAATACGCCGCCGTATGTCTTGTCGTTCAACACGCCCGCGAAGATGGTTTTCGGATTCTTGTGGTCGAGAAGAATCGTGGCTACCTGCCGCTGCGAAAAGCCTGCGTTTGACTGTTTGAAGGAAATGGCGCCGTCGGAACTTTCGAGAACTCCGCTTCTGTCCGTGGCCAACAGAACATGCTGTGGGTTCGATGGATCGACATAGACGTCGTTAATGATGACGTCGGGCCCGGTAAGACGTTGCCAGTTTACGCCCGCAGCTGTGGTGCGATAGAGGCCTTCAGTCGTGC
Source organism: uncultured Acidobacteriaceae bacterium (assembly GCA_963797255.1). Lineage (GTDB taxonomy): Bacteria > Acidobacteriota > Terriglobia > Terriglobales > Acidobacteriaceae > JANXZS01. Next base: position 141,477 of record CAWCOV010000017.1, on the reverse strand, counting down.
CCGCATACACCGTGCTGCGATTTACCGGATCCTGCATCAAGACGCGAGTGCGGCGCGCGGTGGATGGGATACCCTGCACCTTCTTGAAGAGCTCACCGGAGGTCTCGCTCTTGTAGATACCGGAGCAGGCGCTCGCATAGACGTTTGTGGGCGCTTTCGGATCGATGATGATGGAGAAAACATCCGAGTCGTCGATAATGCCCTGCTTGATGTTCCGCCAATTCGCACCGCCATCGGTGGTCTTCCAAGGGAGATGCCATGTGCCGGCGTAGATGGTCTGCGGATTTGTCGGATCAATGGCAATCGATTCGACTTCATGCAGTTCCATGCTGCCCGTAGGACTGATGAGCTTCCAGTGCAATCCTTTATCTTCGCTGCGGTAGACGCCCTTGAGCGTGCCTGCGATCAGAATCTTGGGATCGGATGCAGCCTGGGCAATGGCGCGAATGGATTGGCCCTGCATGTCTTCTACTGTCTTCCAGTGGACGCCCTGATCAATACTGATGAACAGTCCGCCATCGGGGTGATCCACAACCCACGTCGCCACAAAGATAGTCTTCGGGTCGGTTGAGTCGACGAGAATATTATCCACGATCAGGTCATCGGTCTTCGCCAGCTTGGCGAGTCGTTTCCAACTCGATCCGCCATCCTGCGACTGATAGATCCAGCTGTTGGTTGTTCCCAGGTAAAGATGTTTAGGATTTGAAGCGTCTGCCGCGAAGCTTCTGGCATCGCCGCCATCTGGCCCAACGGGGATCCACGCCGTTTCGGCTGCGAATGCGCCGTGCGCACATAGGGCAGTCATCAACACAAGGAATAGGAGAAAGCTTCGTTGTGTGGACCGCGTCATTCTCTTTACCACCGCTGCGCTTGAAATTGCTTTAGAAAATACCACTTCGTCTCTCTCCGTTGTGGCAGATGATACCGCCACGATTTACTGCTAAACAAAAAGGCTGACCAGCATTGCCGGTCAGCCTTTGAGGGTTCAACGCACAATCTGCACGCTGTTTACTGAGCGGCCTTCTTGTGTGTCGGGTGCTTTTCTGGAAGCGCCTTGCGGGTCTGCACAGTGATTGCAGACTCGTCGACGGGCGTTGTTCCAGGTACGTCGTTATCGAACGTTGCGCCAGTTGGAACAAGATAGTTCTGGACCTGGTTGGCATCTGCAGTACCGGTGCGGACCGAAATGCGGGACGCGTCGATACCCTTTTCAGTTACCAGGTATGCCTTGGTGTTGACTGCGCGCTGTGCTGCGAGCTCTTCAACTGCCTTGGCGGCCTTCTTGTTCTTCGGTACTGGTGTTGCCGAAGCCTTGTCGCCTACCAGGACGGCCGTTGCATCTGCCTGACGCTGGAGGTTGAGGGCCACGTCATCGAGGCAAGCCTTCGCTTCGTTATCCACACGAGCCGGGCGCTTGGTGTCACGATCAAAGTTGATCGAGCAGAGCGTCTGGGTCTTGGGTACTGGCGGCGGTGGCGGTGCTTCGACATTAACGGTCGCGGTGCAAGAGGCTGTCTGGCCCTTGTCATCGGAAACGTTGCCGGTGATGGTGATTGTTCCAGCAGGAGCGCCAGTCGTAGTGAGAGTCGCTGTGTTGCCGGTGCCGCTAACCTGTCCAGCCGAAGTGGTGAAGGTGTAGGTCAACGGACGATTCTGCGGGCTTACACCCTGCGCCGTGACGGTAGCCGAATCACCCGGCTTGATGGTGGTTGGATTCACCGAGCAGGAAAGTGTTGGCGGCTCGAAGGGCTTCACGGTCAGGCTCGCGGTGCAATCCGCGAACTGTCCGGGCTTAACACCCTCGGTTACATTACCCTTGATTGCGTAGGTTCCCGGTGCAACACCGGCCGTGTCGATCTGGCCAACGTTGGAATCGCCCGCCAGCTTGATGCCAGTAGCAGTCCACGAATACTTCGGGGTCTTCTTCGGGTTCAAGTTGGTGGCGGTGCCGGTCACAGTGGCGGGGTCACCCGGGTAAACAGAAGCCGGATTCACCGAGCATGCATATTCCACTGGAGGTGGAGGAACGATGGATCCAAAGTGGAATACCAAACCGGTGCTCAAACGAGCAGCATTGATATTCGCACGGCCGCCTGTTGGATATGGCGACTGCGGTCCAAAGTTGACATGCATGTATTCGTAATCTGCCTGGAAGAGGCGTAATGCCAGGTGGTGATGAAGGAAAGGAGTCTCATAGTCCACTCCGCCACCAGCCGTCAACGCAACACCGTAGGTGTAAGGCTGCTTGTACGGGCCACCTACCTTTGCGGTGCCGCCAAGAGCGTGGATGAATGGGGTAATTCCGGTCAACTCACCGGGATAACGCGCAATCAAGCCACCCTGATAGGTGTAAAAGCCGTCATTATTGCCATCCGGATGCGCTCCCATTTCGAACTGGAGGCCAACAAACCGGTCGAAATAATAAGCAACGCTGCCGATTGCACCCAAATTCACTGCCGAATAAGAAACCGGCAGAGCGGATCCATCATTATTGGCTCCAGGGGTGTTTACAGTGCCCTTGGGCGCCAGGTAGGAATAACCAGTGAAAATATCGATACGAGAAGCGTTTGGTGCAGCAGGTGCTGCTACCGGCTTTGTGGGTGTACTGGGCGAATCCTGCCCGTAGAGACTCGATGACCCGAGCCCAACGGCGCAAACGGCAAGCAGAATTCGGCTCAGAGAACTCAACGGACGAGCTAACATGCGTCTATCCTCCGCAACCTTGTAACATTTGGAGATCAAAATCAGTTCAAGAAGTGGATTCGCTCCATGCTTTCCACTCTCAGGGGCAGTGTGATTCCACGTAACTTAACTTACTGGCATCATTCATGAAACTACCACAGATTCCACCGAATTAGTGCAGTTTTCTCCCAGATGAGTTGCCCGAATCTATAACGGTACCCATCCGGCAGTAACTTTTCCAGCTTACGATGACCAAACGAACCTAGGACGTACAAATGATCAGATTCAGATTAGGTCAGTAAAAGCGACATGTAAACACGAAAAGAATACCTTTTCTTGCATTAAATCGTTTCTCGGTCCTTTGCGGGACTCCTTCACAGAAGGAGGCAAGAATTGGATCATTCCGCGACGTATTCGGGCTGCAAGTTCAGGGTCTTCCTGAGGCTTCCCTTTTCGTGCTGGATTTTCTCCTGGAGAAGGGTAATTGCGTAAAGCAATTGTTCCGGACGCGGGGGGCATCCGGGAACATAAACATCTACTGGAACTACCTGGTTTACGCCCTGCAACAGGGCATAATTGTTGAAAACCCCACCCGATGTTGCGCAGGCACCCATGGAAATCACCCACTTTGGCTCGGGCATCTGCTCGTAAAGACGGCGAATCACCGGTGCCATTTTCTGTGACACACGGCCGGCAACGACCATCAGATCGGACTGCCGTGGGGAGGGACGGAACACCTCCGCTCCAAAGCGCGCAATATCGAACCGCGATGCCCCCATGGACATCATCTCGATGGCGCAGCATGCCAGGCCGAAAGTCATCGGCCAGACGGAGTTTTTCCGAATCCAGTTCACCGCAAGGTCAAGCGAGGTCATAAACACGCCTTCCGGCTGTTCGTAACCATAACTTGCTTCGCGGATTTTCTCGCGATTTTGCGCGCTGCTTTCGAGCGCCCCAAAGAAGTAGCGGTCGCGGGTGCTGTCGCTCATGCCCCTAATATACTCCGGCAACCGACAGGGCAGAAATCGCGGCGGAATTGCGCCGGCAGAAGGCTACTGTCAAGCGTTACTAACTATCCGCCAGAGTTTCGGAGTTGAGTGGCTGCGCAAATTCGATCCGGTTACGGCCCAGCGCCTTCGCGCGGTAGAGGGCCTGATCCGCTGCTATCAGAAGGTCATTCAAGGCGGCAGCGGGTTCCCCTGCGGAAAATCCTGCGACACCGAAACTTGATGTGACAACAACTGGTCGAGTACCCAGACTTAATGGCTCGGTGCTGACCGATTGCCAGAGATGAGTCAACCGCTGCTCGCCGCCATCCCGGTTCCACCCGGTCAGGACAATGAGGAATTCCTCGCCACCATATCGCCCGACGGAGTCGTATTCCCGAATGCTCTCCTTCAGACGAGTTGCAATGGCGTTCAAAATCTCATCTCCCGCAATGTGACCATAGGTGTCATTAAAGCGCTTGAAATGGTCAACGTCGGCGATGATGACTGCCAGGCCGGTCTTTTCCCGATCCGCACGCTTCCACTCGCGATTGAGAACTTCAAGAATCGCGGTTCTGTTCAATAGCCCGGTCAATCCATCCCTCGTTGCCTGCTGCCGGAGAACTTCCCTCGTCGCCAGCAATTCACGCCGCTCCGATTGCAAAGCATGAGTCCGTTCCGCAACCAATCTCTCCAGCCTCTTCTGCATGTCAAGAAGACGCCCAAGTCTCCATCGGAGAATCATTGCCGCGATAAAAAGCACTCCGATGGCCATCAACACCCAGGCGGCAGGAGTCATCCACCATGGTGGTTTCACTTCAAAAATCAGCGTTGCTGGTGGAGAGACGCGGTGCAAGCCGGAATCTTCCGAGACCACTTCCAGCCGGTAACGGCCGGGAGGGAGCTTAGGATAGCGAACGGAGTGGTTTCGAGTTGAAACCCAGTCGTCCTCCAATCCCACCAGCCTGTATCGGAAGGAAACGGCCGCCTCGTTGCGATAGCTGAAAACGGCGAAATCAACCGCGAGATCGCCGGTTTGCCACGAAACCTGCGATGGTCTGTCCACAGGAAGTTCGCGACCACCCCACGATGCTTCTTCGATGCGCGCAACCAGTGGATTCGACCTCGAAGGCGCGTCGGGATGTATTAAGTGAGAAAGTCCCGCACTGGTTCCGATCCACGCGGAGCCATCTTTATCGATGGTGAAAGCACCTTCGTTGGTGTCGTTCCACAACAATCCTTCATCGCGATCGAAGTGTCGCCAACGGTTCCCCTGTAACACATCCACGCCGTGATCGTTGGAAATCCAAACCCATCCTCTGTTGTCGATAGTAATGCCATTCACGTTTTCAGAGGAGATGGTGGGGACGGTGATGACCTGGACCGCCGCCGCGATGTCATTTTCAACTCGTAGCCGCGCCACTCCTCCGAATTTTCCTGCCACCCAAACGTCGCCTTGAGGACCAGCTGCCACCGTCGCGAATTCAGAACCAATCTCGGCGTTGCGCAATTGCACCCGGTGCCAGCCATTCGAAGAACGATGAAACAGTCCCCCCTGTGTGCCGACCCACAAGGTCTTGTCTGGCGCTTCCGAAATGCTCTTGAGATTCTCCTTATTTAATGGCGCGTCCGGCTCGAGAACTGGAACTCTCTTACCGTTGTGGGATGGAGGGATCCCGTAAAGTCCTTTAAGCGTAATTGCCCATACGGTACCGGACGAATCCGCGAAAAGCTGGTGAACGCCGTGCGGCACCGTGATGGTTTCGTACGTGTTAGTTTCCGGATGAATATGCAGCAGCGTGCCGGAATAGTCGCCAAACCAGAGGCTTCCGTCCGCATCCGTGGCAGCAGATTGAAGCGCCAGAAGATGAGAAGGCAATTTTCCCGCGAAGGGGTGGAATTGGTGGTGCTGGCTGTCGCTGACATCAATCGTTTCGCCATTGCCGACCCACACCTGGCCTTGACGGTCTATGGCCATGCCGAAAATTGCTGGATTTCGAATTCCCTGCCCCGTTGACCAGTGTTCCCACTCGTCGTACCCCAACCACTTGAATAATCCGCGACCGTGGCAGCCAATCCACACGATCCCTTCGTGATCAACGAGAATCTGTTGGATGTTCGAGTCCGGCAGACCAACACTAGGTCCGATGACATCCCAACTATGGCCATTCCACCTTGCAATCCCTGGTAGTGCGGGCGTGAGTATCCGGCCATTTCTGTCTTCGATGAGCGCGGAGTTCGTGCTGTCCCGGGGATCGAATGGGAATCCAGACGAAACATCCCGAAACACTGTTGAGCCGGCCGGACGTTCGATGACATGCTTATCACCGCGCGCCCAGATATTCCCTTTGCTGTCCTCTGCCAATGCGATGTAGCGGTCCGCTGGGACGTGTTCTGGCTCGCCGAGCCTCTGGAATGCCGTGCCGGCCGATCTGCAAATTCCCTGATCGCAGCCAGTCCAAACGGATCCATCACCGGCGGGGAGCACGCTATGCGTTTTTATTTTTGAAGGAACCGAGGGATAGCGCTCGTCGTAGCGCTTGACGCTCCAGGAGTCGCCCGACGGCAAGACGGAATAAAGAACATGGACGGAATTGATCAAGACTTCGCCGGAGGCCGTCGCGGTCATCGCAGAGGCGTCGTCAATATCGAGCGACTTGTTTCCGTAGAGCAGTTCGTGGAAGCGATCGCCTTGCAGGAAGTAGACACCGGTGGGAGTGCCGGCCCATATGATTCCGCGGGAATCAATGTGGGCATTCGCCACGAATGGATTTAAGAGGCCTTGCTTACGCCCGTATTCGATAAAGCGGGAACCGTCGTAGCGAAAGACTCCATTTTCGGTTGAGATCCAGAGAAAGCCACCTCGGTCCTGGTTAATACTCCGGATCGCAAGATCGCCAAGACCTTGCTCCTGACCGTATTCCTTGAAGGTGAAACTCTGCGCGGACGCAGCGAGGCATGCCGTCATTGCGACAGAGAAGACCAGCCAACGCAAAAGGGCCGTTGTTCTCATTAACCTGACAACCAAGCCGATGGAGACAAGTTCCTCACCAGAACAGCAATTTCGCAGTCGCCTACAAGTTGACGCGACCGCCCGAATTTATGCACTACCCCTTTAGTCACTTTTTTGGAGCACTATTTGTTCGTAACTAAATACTCAATGGGGAAAACAGGCGTAAGACGATTCATTCCAGGGGGACAAGAAGCCAAAATCGGTGCGACGACGGCATTCTCGTGGAATCATCATTTTCTAAACACTTTAAATATGAAAGAGTAGAGCCAAAGCTCTGACAATAGTTCCATTCCAAACAAAGAATTCATGATTTTTGCTATTCGATCGGCCGTTCTACCAAATCGTTGAGGCGGCGCGCCGGAAGCACTTGTTTGCCGAGTTTACATTACTACGGCTTTCTTTCGTTACCGGGGAGGTCGAGTGATTAAGTCCGCACGCGCTGTGGGCCATTGAGTTACTCGCGAGCGGGAATGTTCGTGGGCCTGTTGTTATTCGGTTTTCTTTCGGTTTGCGCGCTTAGCCAGGCTACCGAAGCCGGTAGTCAGACTTCCGCGAACTCAGCCTTGCAGTACCAAATCGGGAAACTCCGGGCTCAGATCGCAGATGCCAGGTCTTCGGCTGACAACTCGTGGATGCTGGTAAATTCGGCATGTGCTGATAATGACGGGGCTCGGTCTGGCTCTTTTCTATGGCGCACTGGTTCGGAAGTAGAACGTTCTTTCTACAATGATGCAAAGTTTTGCAATGATAATTGTTTGGTACAGGCAAATTGTGAAGTGCATCGTGGAACTTCTAACCAGCTTTGTGGTCGACTGCGGTGCCAGGTATCAATGTTGCGGAAAGTTTTTCTTTTTTGAAGCCGGTAGATAGGTTATCGGTTTACGCGTGTCACCTGAGGACGAGGAAGCTGGTCTTGGCGTTACGCAGCACGGTGAAGAAGGTTACGAATGGGCGTCCTGACAACCGTAAAAATCGGTTTTCTCGGGCTGCCAAGCTGATACTCTGAATTTCCTGAGGCTTAGGTTTATGCAAAAGATAGAAGCAGTAATTCAGCCATCAAAGCTGGATGCGGTCAAAGATGCGCTCATGGAAGTGGGCATTGAGGGTATGACTATCCTCGAGGCTCGGGGTCACGGCCGACAGAAGGGACATACAGAGTTCTATCGGGGTCGAGAATACACGGTCGATCTCCTCCCCAAGATCAAACTCGAAGTTGTCATCAACGACGATTTGTTGGATAAGGCGATTCATGCCATCGTCACCGCTGCAAGAACTGGGAAAATCGGCGACGGCAAGATATTTGTTTCCAGGATCGATGAAGCAATCCGAATAAGGAACGACGAACGGGGTACTACAGCGCTCTAGCCTTTTTGCCCACGCGATTGACGCCCGGAACACACCGGGATTCAATCCCAACTCCCCGGAAAGCGCAGGCATGACACCAGAGTCCATACTGATCCCCGAGCTTCGAGAAAAGTATCAGCAAGACTCTCTCGCCATGCGCGAGACATTTGAACGCACGAGCGACGGGGTAGCTGGCATTCACCGTCGCACTACAATTGTGGACGGAATTGTACGGCGTCTTTGGACGGATCTTGCAGAAGAGCCGGGCCGAATCGCAGTCGTTGCGACCGGCGGATTTGGCCGAAAAGAACTCTTTCCCTCCTCGGATATCGACATTCTCTACCTCTGTGCAGATGAGGAGGTGGAGCAACAGGCTCGGGATTCCATCCGCGCTTGTAGCCAGGCAATGTGGGACATCGGGTTGCGTGCCAGCCCGGCAACGCGGACCCTCCGTGAGTGTGATCGCTTCGACCCCGAAAACATTGAATTTACGCTTATCGCTTCTGGACCGCCGATTCTTGACCGGCGACTTCCCTCTCTACAAAAAGCTTCAAGACAGTCTCATACCGGACCTGGTTCAGCGGGAGTGGAATCCTCTGGCACAAAAGCTGGCGGAGATCGCGCGCAGCCGTCACATGAAATTCGGCAACACCATCTTCCACCTCGAACCCAACATTAAGGACTGTCCTGGCGGTCTGCGCGACCATCACTTTGCCCAGTGGTTTGCCCTGCTTTTTACATTGCGCGAAACCAAGGAGTGGCCCAAAAAACCACCGTTCTCAAGTCCTACCGGGGACGCTGAAAGCGCATTTGAGTTTCTCAGCTCAGTTCGCTGCTTTCTCCACTTCCGCTGTGGCCGTGACGACAATACGTTGGATTGGCACGCGCAGGACGAGGCCGCCGCGCTGAGCATTGGTCTCGAAACGAGGGGCAGTGCCGATCCTGCCTACTGGATGCGGACGTACTATCGGCACGCGCGCACAATTTACCGGCGTGCTGTTTTGCTGATGGATGATCTGCCTCCTGCTCGCGCCTCGTTTTACCGCCATTTCCGGCGTAGACGTACCCCCGTGGCGGGAACCGACTTTTACGTGGAGAACGGACGAGTCGACCTGGCTGAGAATGCCGAAGTCAACGACGCAGATGCGATCCTGCGCCTCTTCGCGCTGGTTGCCACTCATGGCTACACCCTCAGTCAAAACGCCGAGGACCGCATCACGGATGCGCTGCCGGTACTGGCGGTGCACATGCCGGAAGGACCCTTCCTTTGGAATTGTCTTCGAGAAGTGCTGCTGGGGCCGCAGGCCGCACATGCTCTGCGTACCATGCACGCGCTTGGGATTCTCGAACTCCTGATCCCTGAATTTCACGGTATTGACGCGCTGGTGATCCGCGACGCCTATCACCGATACACGGTGGACGAACACACTTTCCTGGTGATCGACAATATCCACACGCTCCGCCAGCCCACGCAGGAGTGGGAGAAGCGGCTTTCAGGTCTGCTGCCTGAATTGGACCGGATGGATCTGTTCCTCCTTTCGCTTCTGTTGCACGATATCGGGAAGGCCCGTAGAACGGGAGAACACACGCAGCAGAGCGTTGAATTGGCGGAGAGCCTGCTTGCCCGGCTCGACTTTGATGCCGAGGAGCGCGACACGGTACGAAAGCTCATCCGCAATCATTTGGAAATGTCGCTCGCGCTGCGGCGCGATGTATTTGATGCAGAGAATATTCGCCTCTTCGCCGAGAAAATCGGAACACCGATGCAGGTGAAGATGCTCACGCTGATGACGTACGCGGACATCAAGGCGGTGCATCCGGATGCGCTTACGCCCTGGAAAGCGGAGACGCTTTGGCAACTTTATATTTCCACCTCGAATTTCATGGATCGTAGTGTGGATGAGGTTCGCTATCACTCCGATGTAGATCCGACGCTGTTGTATCGCATCCGCTCGATGGTTCCCGACCGCGAACCCGCATTGAAGCAATTTCTCGAAGGACTTCCTCAGCGCTATCTACAGACTCGCCTTCCCGAACAGGTTCGGAATCATTTTCTTATGGCTGCCGATCTCGATAAGCAACCGGTGCGGCTCGAATTTCGTCTGGGTCGGCAGCTTTGTGAACTGACACTTATCACGTTGGACAGGCCGATGCTGTTCGCGGATATGGCTGGAGCGCTTTCCGCCTGGGGCATGAACATCGTGAAGGCAGACGCCTTCTCCAATGAACGCGGCGTGATTGTCGACACCTTCCATTTCACCGACAGCTTTCGCACTCTCGAACTAAACCCCTCGGAGATTGAGCGGTTCAAAGAGAGCATTCGCAAAGTCGTTTCGCTGGAGATGCCGGTAGAGGTTCTTCTAAAGGGCCGCAACGCCACACGTCTCGGCGTGGGTAAGGTGGATGTGCAAACACGGCTGACATTCGATGACACCTCGTCCACCCACAGCACTCTGCTTCAGGTGGTTGCGCAGGACGGCCCCGGCTTGTTGCGCAAGATTGCCGGATCTCTGGCTGAGCATCAATGCAATATCGAAGTCGCGCTCATCGACACAGAAGGTGAAATTGCGATCGACGTGTTCTATCTGACTTCCGGCGGCAAAAAGCTAGACGAGAACTTGCGGGAGCAGCTTGCATCTTCTCTGAGCGAGGCGCTCGAAGGCCAACGAGCGTAGGTTAGTTATCTTTGTGTTTTGTCTGTTCCTGGATATCGCTTTCCGACTCGATGGAGCGTGATTTACTTCTGAGCCTTTGGCGCAGGCGCGGGCTGGGTGTCCGCGGGCTTCTCATTCAGCGTATAGATGACCTCGCCGGGGCGTGCATAGTGAAGGCGTTCCCTCGCCTCGTGCTCAATGGCGCCCGGATCAGCTTTCAGATGATCCACATGATCCTTCAGACGGGCATTTTCTTCCTGCAATTGATTAATTTCCTGCTCCAAAGCCTTGTGTTCACTGCGTTTCTGCTGGTACACAGTTACGCCATTGTTCCCCAGAATGACGTGATAGCCGAACAACACAGCGACGACGATCGCCAGAACGCTGGCGATACGACGGCGCGACGCAAACAGGATCATCAGAAATTTGACGCCACGTTTGACCGGAGGCTTCGGATTGGGACTGCTGTTGGGCAAATTGCCTGAGACCTTTCAAGCTCAGCTGAAGTGCGATTCGGCCGCTGAGGACCCTTTCTCCAGTGAAATTTTCTCCGCGTCGCCAGTCAATAGGCAGCGGAGATGAATTCTTCGCGGGGAATCAACCTCGGCACACTGTTCCCCTTTTTGTCTCGCCAATTAGCATTGAATAGCCGCCAGTGTGCACTCAACTCAGGAACAGGAGACAAATGGCTATGAGTTCCGTAAAAATCGCGATCTGTATGGCACCGATTGAAGAGACTTCAGCTCTTGCCCACATGTTGGTAGAGAGAAGGCTTGCGGCGTGCGTCAACATATTGCCAGGAGCTCAGTCCGTTTTTCGGTGGAAGGAAAAGATCGAGGAGGCGAACGAAGCGATGTTGGTGATCAAAACCACTGAAGATAGTGTCCCGCTCGTTGAACAGGCACTTAAATCCCTTCATAGCTATGAACTTCCGGAGTTTCTTGTGCTCAACGTCGAAAGCGTAAGTGATGCCTATTTGCAGTGGATTCAGGCGAGTGTGAGATAAAGCCTCTGCACTTTGGTATTCTGACGCAGGCTCTTAAACATGCGCATCCTCTTTGTGGTCCTCTTGATATCCGTTGCGGCACTGCTTTGGGCAGCTTTTGCGATGGCTCGACATATCCAGAGACACCGAGCGGAACGCCTGAAAATCTCTGCGGGCACCCACGAGTTGCTCGACATTGATGCCTCACAAAATGCCGTTAGAGGACCAGTTATCAAAAGCGCAGAGAGCGAGTAAAGCGCGCTGGATGAATTCGCTGAACAGGAGAAGCAACAGTATGGCTGAGTTATTCGCGAAGACACCGGCGATTGAGGCGGAAGGCTCTCAGCAGCGCACAATGACGCTGCTGCGTGCTGCCGGAGTGGCGCTTATCGCCTCTCTGTTTGTCGCGATCTGCGCTCACATTTCGTTGCCGCTTCTGTTCAGTCCTGTACCGTTGACAATGCAGCCCTTCGCGGTACTGCTGCTGGCTCTGCTGCTGGAGCCGGCCACGGCTTTTGCTGCGCTCGCATTCTATTTAGTGGAAGGAGCAGCCGGGTTACCGGTTTTCACACCACATGGGATCGGTGGCGTGGCACAGATTTTTGGCCCAACCGGCGGCTACCTATTGTCCTATCCGTTCGTGGCAGCAATTGTGTCGTGGTTCAGCCGCAGAGGAACCTCTACATTTGTGACTCGCATTGCATCGGCAGCCTTAGGGAACATCCTGATATTGCTTTGTGGCTCCCTTTGGCTAGCGATTTACACACACGCAGATGCAAGAATGGTTATCAACATGGCAATACTGCCGTTTCTTCCGGGCGACACGTTGAAAGTCATCTCGGCGGCGGCGCTTGCAACAGCGTGGTTCCGGCTCCGTCGTTTTCAAGGAAATACTTAGGCCAATTGAATCGATCGACCGGCAAACATTAAAAGAGTGGAGCGGATTGAAATGCTTCATCTTCTGTATTTGAAAGGACCAGGGAAAGAGTGAGTGTAACTTCGTCATCCCCGCAACCCGACACCAACAAAGCCTCCGCTAAGGCCCCAGGCGTTCGCGAAATCAAAATCGCTCACAGCCCCGACTCGGACGATGCTTTCATGTTCTATGGACTTGCCACAAACAAAGTCCGGGTGAACGGTTTCAAATTCAGCCACACGCTTTGCGACATCGAGACCCTGAATCGCCAGGCGATTTCGTCTCCTTTGTACGACGTTACGGCGATCTCTTTTCATGCTTACCCCTACTTGCAGGAGAACTACGCGCTCATGTCCTGCGGCGGAAGCGTTGGAGAAGGATATGGTCCGATGGTTGTGGCGAACCGCAAGATCAAACCTACGGACTTGGGGAAAGTTAGAATCGCAGTCCCGGGTGAACTCACTACGGCTTACCTGACGTTGAAGCTGTTCTGCCCGGAGGTGGAGACGGTTTCCGTCCCCTTTGACAAGATCATCCCCGAGATTTGCGCCGGCAACTTCGATGCTGGATTGATCATTCACGAGGGTCAGCTTACTTACAGCACGAGCGGTCTGCAGAAGGTGATCGATCTCGGCGTGTGGTGGCGGGAAACAACTGGACTACCCCTCCCTCTTGGCGGGAATGCCATTCGTCGCAGTCTCGGGAAAGAGACCATGCTGACAGTCACCCAGGCGCTGCGAGAGAGCATTCAGCATGGGTTGGATCACCGGGACGAAGCGCTTGCGTACGCCATGCAGTTTGCGCGCGACCTGGATACGGCCCTGGCAAACCGCTTTGTGAGTATGTATGTCAACGAGCGCACGCTTTCGTACGGCGAGGATGGCAAGGCGGCCATTCGCAAACTACTTGAGATGGGACATGAACGCGGGATTATTCCTATCGCATCGAAGGTCGAATTCATCGGCTAATGCTTTCGGCAAAACAGGGCGGCTCTCCGGAGCCGTCTTTTTATTTTCCAGGCAATTGCTAAAGAATTTTTATCCAACGCCGATTACGTAACCTGATGGCTTATCTAAAGGCGCTCCGCAATGAACATTTCCGATTCTCTCGCTATTCAATCTCCGTTCGCGCTTCCGAACTATGATTCACTGACTGGTTTCCTGAACCGCGAGACGATGATTGGCGAGTTGTTCCGCGAGACGGACCGGATTCAGCGAATGGGTGGCGTACTTTGCTTCATGCTCATTGAGATCGAAGGCTTTTCGGAAATCCGCTCGGAATATGGTGCTGAGAACGCAGATCGCCTACTTCGCTATATTGCCGGTCGCCTTCGCCGCTATTTACGGACCTACGATTTGATCGCCCGGCAGGAGGAGAATGAGTTCCTGATTGCGCTACCGGGATGCATTCCCGCAGATGCGCTTTTGCTTGCGAACCGCATCCGGACAGTGCTCTTTCATCACCCGGTCGAAGTGGGTGCGAGATCCATCGGGTTGGCTGCGAGCTTCGGCATTGCGCAGAGCAAAGGGCGCTCGCCGCTAACCGTTCTGCTTGAGGCGCGGCATGCCATGAATGAAGCTCTTACTGCCGGTGGTGACTGCGTTGTTCTCTTCGGCGAAAGCTGCCTATAGCGCAGCCTGGCTAAAAAACGCCTGTTTGCAATCGAAACGCAATCGCAACCCTAGTCGTCATCTGCGTCCTTTTGATGCGGGTGGGGCTTCTTCATCATTTCGGGTAACGGCTTGTTACCCATCGCATCACGCCACAGCACGATGTTCAGTTTTTGCGTGTCCACCTGGTCGGCGCGAGTAAAGTCCATCTTGCTGGATATTTTCGCACCGACGGCACCTGCAGCGTTGGTTTCGTAGATGAGGCCATTGTCACGGTTGGTGTAGTCCGCCTGATACGCGGGTTGATCTCCGCTCCCTTGAAACGACGGCGCCATCAAGGAGGAAAAGGCATCATTGTTGTTCATCGGCGCCAAACCCAATAAATCTTCCATGGTGCGGATGACGCTTACAGTCGTGTAGAAATGATGATCCACAAGTGGAGATTGCTGTCGAGGAGCGTACTTGCTGATTGCGAAGGCAATGCTGCGGTGCGCGTCTACGTGGTCGGCCCCGTCTTGCGCGTCATCTTCAAGAATGAAGATCGCAGTGTCGTTCCAATAATCACTATTGGATATCGCTTCCACCACCCGGCCCACGGCGAGGTCGTTGTCTGCGATGCAAGCTTGTGGCCGCGGCATGCTGGGCTTCGTTCCAGCAGTGTGGTCTGCCGGCAATCGCAGCATCACGAACGACGACATCTCATCCTTGCCCGACTTCCGTGCGTTGACCCAAGCGCGAAAGTGAGTGAGAAACTCTTCCACTCGGAGCTGGTCCGGAAAACTCACATTAAAGTCCGGGTAGAGGGGATCAAAGTTACCCTGCAACTCAGGCTTGGTAGGTGTGTTGCTTTGAATGAGCGGTATACGCCAGGGATACGGACTTATGCCTCCGCCATAATTTGCCGGGATCGCCTCACCCTTGTGAATATAGCTTCGCGGACAGGCCTGTCCTGCGGGCTGTGGAGTACCCTCCTTCGGCGAGACGTTTTTTGGAGCTTCGCCTGAGTCATCGCAAAATTTGGTCGAAATGTATTCCCCAAAGTGATAGAGGGTCTTCTTATGACGCGCCAGGTTGGTCCACAGATATCCACTATTCGGTTCGTTGACGTCAGGAATTCCTTCCAACAACGGATAGCCCTCTTCGTTCAGACCTTCGAAATCGTAGTGCCTCTGTCCTCCGCGATACGCCTGCTGCCACGTTTTCTCCGTGTAGTCGCTGGTGATGCCCGCCGTAGACCAGACATGCCCGTCCCCCGAGACCTCGCCGGAATCATAGAAGTTGTCGAACACACCAAACTGCTCGGCAAGCTTGTGCTGATTGGGTGTGATTGCGCGGCCATACATCGTTAACGACGGATCGCCATCTCCGACGCCAAGATCTCCGAACACCTGGTCGTAAGAGCGGTTTTCTTTAATGATGTAGATCACGTGGCGAATTGGATTTTGGCCGCTGCTGAACGTTACATGCTGTTCCGCAGCAGACATTCGGTTGCTGGTGAGTGTCTCTGCCGTCAAGCTGGCGAGGTTTTTCTCCGCTTCAACCCTGTCCATGGTTGCAAGTGATCCGTAGAGGAGAGTCGCAATATAAGTATGTTCGGGCTTGCGTGCCTTTTCTCCGGCCACCTGTCTTTGCATACCATTGTTCGGACCGGTTCCCACGCCTTTCGCCGTCGCGACGTAAAGATTGTTGCCACGCACCGCGACTTCAGTTGGATACCACTCAGTGGGAATAAAGCCCAATGCCTTCACCGGTTGCGTCGACTTCGCGCGGATGGCCGTCGCGTCGAAAACCGCAATCGCATCCGATCCGGAATTGGCGGCATACATCCGCTTGCCATCCTCTGAAACAGCGACGCCGTCGGGCATCGCGCCGAAGTAAACCTGGCCCGGAAGACGTGTATCGAAAGTGCCGGCAACGCGCATTGTTCCATTGCTCAAGTCGATGGCAGCAATCGTGTCACGATTTGAGAGAGCAATATAGAGGGTTTTCTGGTCTGGACTGAATGCAAATGCAGAAGGATGCGAACTCGCCGAGGTGGCACGTTCGGGCGGAAGCAACTTGAGACGCCGAACGATCGTGCCTTTGCGAAGATCCAGCTCAACGACTTCAGAACTGTTCCAAAGCGCAATAAAGCCACGGCGACCGTCACGGGTGACCGTCGCAGCAATCGGAAATGCGGCTGGAATCGTCGTACTCTCGGAAAGATCAAAAGAATGCACGACGCGTCCTGTCGCGGCGTCGAGCAGAACTGCATTATCGGAAAACTCATTCGCGATCAGTAATTGGTCTTCGCCGCCCTTGTTTGATACGACAGCCAATCCGGCCGGCGCAGGTATGGCACTCCCTGCCGGAGCGCCGGATCCAACGTTGTTCTGTGTCTTGCCCGGCGCTAGTTTCTGAAGAGGCAAAGCAATCAGTCTCTCAGGGGACGGAACACCATCTTTGAACGAATACACCGCAACAGCATTGCCTGTTTTGTTTGCTCCATCACCTAGCGGAGCCGTGAGCGAATCGAAACTCGCATAGAGGTGCGCGCCGTCGCCACTGAAGGCGAGCCCCGCATACATCGTTTGCGGGAGACTGGATTCCGTTCGCGCGTCGGGATAGTCCGTGAGCTTGCCTGTCTGCGTATCGAGGATCGCGATCGACTGTTCGTAATCCGATTCAAAGGTGCCATATCCTGCATTCAGGATTGCCAAGTATCGCCCATCGGGAGACCAGGCGGATCCCATGGGAAGGCTATTCAGCCGGGCCGGCGCTCCAGGAACGGGCGTCAAAAGCTGTTTGCTGGAAGGCAAATCGACGGACTTCTTTTCGGATTGTTGTGCCACCGAAGCGAAGGGGATGCCGAAAAGAATAGCCATGCGGAGCCAATGAGGTTTCATCATATTGATTTTCCAATGCACCAGAAACTGTACTCCGCAATGCATCCTGAATCATTGCTGAGCCTTGCATTTACTCACTATTTATACGAGCAGCTTTCGCACTAAAGACCCCGATTCATGAAGATGCCACATTACCCGGGTCAAACCTTTGTACTCCTCGCGACGCCATTACAAAAGTGTTACGGACCGGTTCATCGCTCTACTGATACGGTTGAGTTCATCAGCAACATTTCCACAAAGGACAAAAGAAGAATATATGCCAGCAGAACTGCTTGAAAGACCAGTCGAAACCGTCAGCACTGAAGACGTAAAGGCGTCGCATGTAAAGACGATGCCGAACGGTGCACAAACGGTTACGACAACGATCTTGGGCCGCGCAACTCAGGGCCAGTCTCGCAACTGGTTAACGACTTCCTTTATGATCGCTTTTCACCTTGGAGCTGTTGCTGCGCTTTTCTTTTTTTCATGGAAAGCTGTTGCTGTTGCGGCAATTCTTTACTTCTTTGCCATCAATATGGGCATCGGAATGGGTTACCATCGCCTGCTGACCCATCGCGGCTACACGACGCCCAAGTGGGTGGAATACTTCCTCGCGATCTGCGGAACGCTCTCGCTTGAAGGAGGGCCGATGTTCTGGGTTGCAACACATAGAATTCATCACCAGATCACCGACCGTCCGGGCGACCCGCACACTCCACACGACGGCGCATGGTGGTCGCATATGGGCTGGATTATGAGCGGCGCAGGTCTGCACTCGGAAACATCCATCCTCTCCCGCTACGCGCCGGACCTCGCAAAAGATCGCTTCATGCTCGCGCTCAGCAAATATCATTGGGTACCCCTTGTGGTAGTCGGGCTGGGACTGCTGTTTTTCGGCGGCTGGAGCTTCGTTCTTTGGGGCATCTTCTTCCGCGTGGTTGTCGGTCTTCATGCCACATGGCTGGTCAATTCTGCCACTCACATGTGGGGTTCCAAGCGCTTCCCCACAAAGGACGATTCCCGCAACAACTGGTGGGTCGCCCTGCTCACGGGTGGCGAGGGTTGGCACAACAATCACCACGCTCATCCTGTTTCAGCTCGCCATGGATTGGCCTGGTACGAATTCGATCCCAACTATTACGGCATTCTGTTCTTGAGCAAGATCGGTCTGGCGAAAAATGTGAAGGTTGCGCGCTTCGACCCTGAAGATCCCAAGGTCGCTGGAGCCGCTTAAACCGACGTATAAAACCGGGATAGCATGGACTTTCGACCGCGAGCGCATTTTAAAGTGCGCCGCGGTCGATCTCTTTTCGGTCACCAAAAACGAAAACGCCGAAAGCTGAGTCCCGCCATGCCCTGATCGGATATACTCGCGCCGGGTTATCCTTAACTTTCTATGCGCATTACACGCCGCCGACCTGCGATCGTCTTCTTCATCACACTTGGCGTATGCCTGGTGGCCCTGGCCATCACGCTCAACGTCACCTGGGTGATTTTGAACTGGCGCAAGATCGTACCGCTGATTCTCGGCGTCGCCTTCTTCGGTGTTTTGATTGCGGGCCTCATCCTGAACACGATTTTTCTGGTTCGCGAAGTCAGGCGAAATGAACGCCACGACAGCTTTTTGAACGCGGTGACACACGAACTGAAGACGCCGATCGCTTCCATCCGGCTTTATCTCGAGACCCTGCAGCGACGAGCGTTGAGCGAAGAACAGCGACAGCAGTTTTATGGAATTATGCTAGCCGACAGTGAACGGCTTCTGGCTACGGTGGAACAGGTTCTAAAGGCTGGCGAGGTTGGGCAGCATTCTAGAAACCAGGTGCGGGTTGCGGTCGACATGCTGGCACTTGCAAAAGAGTGCATCGAGACCACACGAATGCGACACCATTTGCCGGAGACCGCAGTTCGATTGGAAGCTGCAACGGAGGCGGAAGCCTTTAACGTTCGTGGCAATCACGACGATCTTCGAACCGCAGTGATGAACATTCTCGAGAATGCCGTAAAGTATTCTCCGCAAAAAGTGGATGTGCGTGTTCGCCTGCAGGTGCAAAATGACGCCTGGATCGTCCTGAACGTTAAGGATGATGGACTGGGAATTCCTGCTGCACACATCAAGAGGATCTTTCGCCGATTTTACCGAGTACCCAACAAGAGCACGCTGAAAGTGAAAGGCACAGGGCTTGGCCTCTTCCTGGTCCGTACGATCGCCCGGCAACATGGCGGCGACGCTACTGCTTTTAGCGATGGAGAAGGAAAAGGCACTACACTCCGATTGCAGTTGCCGAGATTCCTTGAACGCTCCGTCGAAACCAATC
This sequence comes from uncultured Acidobacteriaceae bacterium, assembly GCA_963797255.1. GTDB lineage: Bacteria > Acidobacteriota > Terriglobia > Terriglobales > Acidobacteriaceae > JANXZS01. Next base: position 122,105 of record CAWCOV010000017.1, on the reverse strand, counting down.
TGGTAACGCACGATGCCTGAGCCATTCCGCATTCTCGTGGTGGAAGATGAATCCCATTTAGCGCAGGGATTGATGTTCAATTTGCAGGCCGAAGGATACTCCGCTGAAATTGCCGGAGATGGCGAGACCGCCCTTGAAAGAATCATCGCCGGCCCCAATTTTGACGCGGTTCTGCTCGACGTAATGTTGCCGGGTAAGAACGGATTTGAAGTGGTAGAAGAGCTGCGCCGGCAGCAGAATTATGTCCCGGTAATGATCCTTACAGCTCGTGGCAGGCCGGAAGATGTATTGCAGGGATTTGCGGCAGGCGCGGACGATTACCTGGCAAAGCCCTTTGACCTTTCGATATTGATTGCCCGACTAAAAAGCCTGTTGCGTCGAATGGCCTGGCAGCGATCCGATGCTGCGGCGAGTGCAGTCCAGACCACCGATGAGGTGGCAAATTTCACCTTTTCCGGGCGCACGATCAACTTTGCGACGCTCGAGTTAATCTCCGCAGAAAAAACAACTCACCTTACCCTCATGGAGGGAGACCTGCTTCGATATCTCGTCCAGAATCAGGGAAGAATCATTTCCCGCAAGGAATTGCTGGAACAAGTGTGGCGCGTGCATGAAGACACAGATACGCGCGCGATCGACAACTTTATGGTTCGCCTGCGTCGATACATTGAAGATGAGCCGTCACGGCCGGTTTATCTCCAGACCGTTCGAGGCATCGGATACAGATTTCTTCCCTTCGCCACCTCTGCCAGCGTCGACGCAGAGTAGCACCTGCCGAGCAGGTGTAAGATAGGGGGAGGGGGTATCTAGAAAAATGCAAGATGTCGTTCTCAGAATTGAGAATATGCATTGCGGGGCGTGCGTTCGCCGCGTCACGCAAACGCTGAACTCTATTGCAGGCGTGCATGTGGATGAGGTTCAGATCGGTGCGGCTCGCGTTCACCTTACCGATACCGCCCCAGAGCCTTCTGCCTTAGTAGCGGCCATCTCCAAAGCTGGATATCCGACACACCTGGAGACATAGACGTGAGCTCCGCGATCGAATCCAAAGGCACGGTCACACTCACATTTCCCGTCACAGGAATGACGTGTGCCGCCTGCCAGTCGCATGTAGAGCACGCTCTGAAGGAGACGCCCGGCGTGTCGGAAGCCAGCGTAAATCTCATGACGCACTCAGCTCGCGTGGTCTTTGATCCGGAGGTATCCGCTCCAGCGGAACTTGTCGAGGCCGTTGCCAATGCTGGGTATGAGGCGACATTGCCCGCAGTTGGCGAGGTGAAAAGCGGCACTGAGACGCCATCTGACGGCGAGAAATACTTGCGAGCAAAGGCCATTGCTACACTCGTCGCCGGTGCGGCGGCAATGTTCCTATCCATGCCATTGATGACGACGGGGAACCACTTCGGCATGGATCACCTGCTCACACGGATCTTTCCATGGCTCTACGCAATTCCACCGCAGGCAATTCGGCTCTCGCTCTTGTTCTTAACGTTTGCTGGCATGATTTGGGCTGGTGGGCCGATCTACGGTCGCGCCTGGAAGGCCCTTCTTCACCGAAGCACGAACATGAACACTCTGGTGGCCCTTGGAACTGGCGCTGCGTTTGTGTACTCAGCCGCAGCCACCTTCTTTCCAACTGCGTTTCTCCACCACGGATTGGTCCCGGAAGTCTATTACGAATCAGTATTGCTAATTCTCGGGTTTCTCTTGATGGGTAATTGGCTGGATGCACGGGCCAAGCGCAGAACCGTGGACGCCTTGCGATCCTTTGCTGCCCTTCAACCACAGACGGCGATCTTGCTTCGCCAGGGACGTTGAAGTCGAAGTACCGCTGGCCTCTGTCGTCTCTGGTGATGTAGTCGTGGTGCGTCCAGGAGAACGGGTCCCTGTGGATGGAGTGATTACGAAAGGGCGCAGCACGGTAGATGAGTCCTTGATAACTGGCGAATCGACACCAGTGCCAAGAGTCGAAGCTGATCGTGTGATTGGCGGCTCGCTGAACTACGACGGAACGATGGAGTATCGCGCCACTTCTGTAGGATCACAAAGCGTATTGGGGCAGATGCTCCGCCTGATGCAGGAAGCGCAGTCCTCCAAAGCACCAATGCAACTGATGGCCGATCGAGTAAGCTCCATCTTTGTACCGGTCGTGCTTGCGCTTGCCGCTCTTACCTTTATCGCGTGGGCCGTTTTTGATCCGACGGATGGCTTAAGCAGGGCTTTTGCAATATCGATCGCCGTCCTCGTAATCGCCTGCCCGTGCGCAATGGGCCTCGCGGTGCCGGCGGCGCTCACAGTAGCGGTGGGACGCGGGGCACAACTGGGCATCCTGTTTAAAGGTGGCGACGCCATTGAGCGGCTTGCCAGAACAGATACCGTCGCATTCGACAAAACCGGGACTTTGACGCATGGCAAGCCAGCCATTGTTGCAATTGGATGTACTCCTAATGTGGATGAAAAAACGCTGCTGCGAATTGCTGCGTCGCTCGAACAGCGCTCGGAGCATCCACTGGCCCACGCCGTGATCAACCGCGCTAAACAGAGCAATGTCGAAATCGTTGAAGCCAGCGATGTGCAGGTACAGCCCGGGATGGGAATTACGGGCTCAATCGAAGGGCTGCGCGTGGCGGCGGGAAACGTCGCTCTGATGATGTCGGCCGGGGTGGCTTTGACAATGACCGGGGAAGATCTCAATCCCGGGACAACTTTGCTGTATGTTTCGCAGGGTAACCAGCTCCTCGGTTGGCTTGCCGCACGGGACACGATCCGCGGGAATGCGAAGTCGACGGTAACGTCCCTGCACGCAATGAACGTCGAAACGGTGATGCTGACGGGAGATGGTGAGGCCGCTGCGGCAGCGGTGGGAAAGGAAGTTGGCATTCGTGAGATCCATGCAGGGCTCCTCCCGAAGATGAAGGTGGAGACAATTCGCAGGCTGCAGCAGACGGGCCGCAAGGTCACGATGGTTGGGGACGGGATAAATGATGCAGCGGCGCTTGCTCAAGCCGACGCGGGACTCGCGATCGGAGGGGGCACCGATTTGGCGTTGGAAGCGGGCGACGCGATTCTGCTGCGAGGCGAACCTGATTCCGTCGTCACTTCCATTCGGTTGGCGAGGCAGACGTTGCGGGTGATGCGACAGAATCTCGGGTGGGCCCTTGGCTATAACCTCCTGGGGATACCGATCGCCGCAGGAGTACTTTATCCCGCTTTACATATTTTGCTCAGCCCGGCGCTGGCGAGTGCAGCCATGGCTTTTAGCTCGGTGAGCGTACTCGCCAACAGCTTAAGACTTAGGAGATTTGACTAGCAATGACCCTGCCCAAGGCTCGTGTCCATTCGAAGGTCGACGATTTCAGGAAAGAGCTGCGCGTGCGGACCGGATCGAAAGGCGCTTTCGGTCGATCCGGAAGTAAAGGCAGCTACGCTGCGTCGCCTCGCACGCATTGAAGGCCAGGTGCGCGGTTTGGCGAAGATGGTGGAGTCTGAGAGGTATTGCGCCGATGTCCTGGTACAGGTAGGTTCGGTGCAACAGGCTCTCCGAGGGGTGAGCCGGCAATTAATGCGCAATCACCTGAAGAATTGTGCCAGTGACGCGATCCGGAAAGGATCGACCGAGGCGGAAGAGATGTATGACGAGTTGCTGGACCTGGTATTTTTGCACACGCGCTAGTTGTGCCTAAGGTCCTGTAAACTTAGGATGGTTCAATACCTGTGCGCATTCTGACGCGATACATCTTGAAAGAAGTCCTCTCGCACGCCTTGATTGGCGGGGCGCTGTTCACCTTCATCTTGTTCATGCGAGACCTGGGCCGAATTCTTGAACTGGTGGTTCGAAACAGCGCATCGCTCACCAGCGTTTTTGAAGTATTTCTGCTGACCCTGCCAAACACCTTTACAGTCACCATCCCCATGGCGGTCCTTGTCGGGATCTTGCTGGGACTTGGTCGACTTGCGGCGGACAGCGAAATCACGGCGATGCGTGCCTCGGGTATCGGGGTCTGGACTTTCGTCCGAATTATTTCCGCGGTTGCGATTTTGGCTTTCGCCGTCGGGTTGGTCAATTCCCTTTTCCTGGCTCCGAAATCCGCGCGAGCTCTGCTCAACCTGGAGAATTCCTTAAAGAACTCGCAAGCCTCCTTCGAGGTACAACCGAGAGTCTTCTATGAAGACTTCAAGAATTACGTACTCTACGTGCAAGATGTAAAGCCCGCCTCAGAGTCCTCGAATTGGCGGCGCATCTTTCTCGCCGATCTAAGCAATCCTTCTTCACCGAAGGTCACAACAGCCGAGTCGGCAACGGTCGTGAGTGGCGACGATCAAACGGTCCGCATGCGCCTTCGCAACGGATCCCAGCATGAATCGCAGACGAACGATCCCGGGCAATACAGCATTTCGACTTTCAGCGATACGGATTTGCCGGTCCAGATCGGGACCCAAAGCAACGCCCGAGCGAGCAGGAGTGAGACCCCACTGCTGGCTATGTCTAACCGTGTTCTACTGGAAAAGTCGAAGGGGCCGGGCGGCAAGTGGTATCTCATTGAGTTGAACAAGCGCTTCGCTTACCCAGCCGCGTGTCTGGTCCTAATGTTGATCGGAGTTCCGCTTGGCGTGTCATCCAAGCGCGGAGGAAAGAGCGCTGGATTTGTACTTACGATTGCGCTGGTATTTTTCTACTATTTTCTCTCGTCAACGGGTGTCGCGCTTGGCCGCCAGAATAAACTCCCCGTATTCGTCGGCGTGTGGATGGCTAATTTCGTCTTCGCTGTTTGCGGTCTTCTCCTTCTGCGACAGATGGCGACCGGTGGCAGGCTGATCACGCTGTTCTCTTCCCTTTCTTCCCGGCGAAAAGACGATTCAACGGAGAAGGTCGCTGTTGCATCCACTTCCAGTACCCTTTCCCGGCGCCACCGCGCAGAGAAGAGCAGGTTTCCGCTCATTCTCGACGACTATGTACTTCGGGAATTCATCACAACCTTTGGATTGGTGCTTATCAGTTTCGTTTTACTTCTTCTGGTATTTACCTTCTTTGAGTTGCTTGGCGACATCATTCGCAATCGGACCGCGCTGGTCACGGTCGGCGAATACCTGATCAATCTGACACCCAGCATGATCTACACGATCACGCCTCTAAGCGTACTGATCGCGGTGCTGGTGACCTTTGGCGTGCTGAATCGAACGAACGAGTTGACGGCAATGAAGGCAACGGGCATCAGCCTCTATCGAGTTGTTCTGCCCGTGTTCGTCATCGCCAGCATGTTGGCGGTCGCGCTCTTTGCCTTCGACGAGTTGTATCTGCCGGGCGCAAATCGACGCCAGGAAGCTTTGCGCAGCACAATCAAAGGTAAGCCAGCGCAGACCTTCCTGCGCCCTGACCAGAAGTGGATGTTCGGACATCAGGAACCGGGTAAGCCCGGACGCATTTTCTATTACCAGTTCTTCGACCCTGACAACGATAAATTCGCCAACATCAGCGTCTTTGAATTTGATCCGGAGAACTTCTCAGTTTCGCGTCGAATCTTTGGGTCTAGTGCGCACTGGGAGCCACAACTGCATCGCTGGGTCTTCGAGTCAGGATGGGAGCGCACTTTTCATGGCGAAGCCATCACCGGATATCAACCTTTTGACGTAAGAAGCTTCGCCGAGATCGCGGAAGAACCTTCGTATTTCAAGAAAGAGAGCCGTCAATCGCAGGAAATGAGTTTTGAGGAACTACGACGATATATTCGAGACCTCAGCCAAAGCGGCTTTGACACCATGCGGCTCCGCGTCCAATTGAATCGCAAACTCGCCTATCCACTGGTCACGCTGGTCATGGCAATTTTGGCCGTTCCGTTTGCACTCTCCATGGGGCGTCGCGGATCCCTTACCGGCGTTGCCGTCGCTATTGGCGTGGCTATTGCCTACTGGGTGGTCGCGGGGACATTTGATGCGATGGGGAATGCCAACATGCTACCTGCCATGATGGCGGCCTGGTCCCCTGATCTGCTTTTTGGGCTGGCTGGCGGCTACCTGCTCCTGCGAACGCCGACCTGATCCAAATTTCTTGGGTTTTCCGCACTCAGTTAAAATGGTTTAAGAATGTTGAGCCGCCTCCGCCCCCTCTTTCCTTATATGCGCCGCTACTGGCGAGGATACTTGTGGGGAGGCGTGTCCGTAATTCTGAGTAACGGCATCTGGGTGCTTTTCCCCCAGGTGATTCGCATGGCCACCGATGACCTGAATCATGGGGTCACAAAACAGAAGATTCTGTTCTATGCTGCCCTGCTGATTACTGTCGCTATCTTCAAGGGTATATTTCTCTTTCTTACACGATGGATCATCATCGGCGTCTCGCGCGAAATTGAATATGACCTGCGAAATGACCTATTCCGGCACCTGGAGAAGCAATCCGCTTCGTACTATCAGGAGCACCGGACCGGCGACATCATGGCTCGCATGACCAATGATCTTGCGGCTGTTCGAATGCTGCTCGGGCCGGCCATCATGTACAGCGCGAACACCATCCTGTTTTCGGTATTGGCTCTGTATTTCCTATTGCGTATCAGTCCGACTCTTACGCTATTCGCACTCGTTCCGTTGCCGCTCGCTTCGGTGTTAGTGCAAATACTTGGCAGCAAGATTCATGATCGCTTCGAGCGCATTCAGGCAATGTTCTCCGAAATATCGGCCCAGGCGCAGGAAAACTTCTCCGGAGCCCGGCTGGTTAGAGCGTTTGCACAGGAAGAAGCACAAATTGCTTCCTTTGAGCGTTCGAACCGCGAGAACATTCGCAGGTCGCTACGGCTTGTGCAATTGATGGGCATGTTATGGCCAACTCTGGACTTCATCCTCGGCATGGCAATGGTGATATCGCTGTTCGTCGGCGGTCATCAGGTGCTCACGCATCAGATAACTTTTGGTAACTTCGTTGCCTTCACTACTTACATGCTGATGCTCACCTGGCCTATCATCGCGCTCGGATGGGTAGTCAATCTATTTCAAAGGGGAACAGCATCCGTCATTCGAATTGATGAACTTTTGTCGGACAAGCCGACGATCGACGATCAGAATGCAGATCCCGCTATCTCGGAAGATTTCGCGGTTCAGGGCGAAATCGAATTTCGAAATCTCACATTTGCCTATCCGTCCGACAGCGAAAGGACGAGTCCGGTACTCAAATCGCTATCTCTCAAAGTTCCCGCCGGGACCAGCCTCGCTATTGTCGGACCTACAGGTTCCGGAAAATCCACGCTCGTCAATCTGATAGCTCGTCTTTACGACGCGGAGCCGGGATCAGTACTGATCGATAGCCGTCCCATTCGCCAATATCCGCTCGCAGTCTTACGTTCCAATCTCGGTGTTGTACCACAAGAGACTTTTCTCTTCAGCGAGACGATACGGGAAAATATCGCATTTGGAGCGCCCGATGCAAGCGAGGATCAAGTCATGAGGGCCGCCGAAGCAGCGCATATTCGGAAAGAGTTTGAGGATTTCCCTCGTGGCTTTGAAACGATGGTAGGTGAGCGAGGCGTCACGTTATCCGGCGGGCAAAAACAGCGCGCCAGCATTGCCCGCGCCATCCTGCGCAATCCTCGAATATTGATTCTTGATGACGCTCTGGCCAGTGTTGATACCTACACGGAAGAACGCATCCTCGATGAACTTCGCATCATCATGCAGGGCCGGACGACGATCTTCATCTCGCACCGTATCTCCACGGTTCGTCACGCGGACCAGATTGCAGTGCTGGTCGCTGGACAGATTGCGGAACTTGGCACTCATGAGCAGTTGCTTGCGAAGAATGGCTATTACGCGAGCCTCTTTCAAAAGCAACAGTTGGAAGAGGAACTTGCCGTCACGCATTGAGGTTCTATCGATTCGAGTAATGGGACTAATTTAAAGGTCATGCGGTCCAGCTTGCCTCCGCATGTCGTTCTTCGATCGGCCGCTCCTGTGATATCTGGAAAGTCATTCCGTTCTTGTCGCTCCACTGTTGCAATTCCGCCGCTGTGCGTTCCGGAGTTTCAGGGCCTGAGGCAACCTGCCGCCATGCCTCGCGCACTGTCCGTATATTGGAAATGGCCAAATTGAACTTTTCTGCTGAAGGTTCTACCGAACCCTGCAGCACCAGCGCCAGAGTTGCGGCATAAAAATTAGAGAGCGACTCTGCCGGCTTTCCTCCGACATCCATCCGCAGCGTACTTTGAAGATGAATCAGAATTTCAATCGTGCGTTTCGCTGCAGATCTGCGACCATCGACGTCTGCGGCAAGCACCGCCTTTGAGGCATCCCCGAGGAAGCGGATCATGCCGTCGTACAACGCTATTGTCAACTCAATGCCGGATGCCCCTTCAAGCGCTCGTTTCTGATAAATGTTCATGCTCGTCTCCTCAACCCTGCTTGTTGTAACCGGTGACCGCGCTATACATCTCGTTAATCTGGTTGATCATGGACGGGATCGCCTGGAGAATCTGATTGGCGGCGTTTAACTCCGCCGTCAGCCTCAACTTCTGTGTCGCGATGAGACTCTCTTGTCGGGCGACATCGTCATTCAGCGTCTCTTCCTGACTCTTGTTTTCTTTCAAAGCAAGAGCAATCATTCCGGTGCTGAAGCCATTTCCCATATTGTTCAGAGAAGTTGAAAAGGCGCTTCCGAATCGTCCAGCATCCTGGAAGAAAGATGCCACTTCCGCAAATTTTGTATTTAGCACGGAACTCAGCGTGTCGGTGTTCAGAGAGATAGTTCCATCAGGATTCGTCGTCATACCCAGGGAGTAGGCCGACCTGATATTCCCAGTACTAAACGTCGCGCCGATCGCGGCTTGCAAGGACTGTTGCACCCGGGCGAGGACTGTCGTTCCGTAAAGCGGCTCAGCATTCCCTGAAGAGTCTTTCCCTTCCTGGGTCGTGATGGAATGGATGACTTTGTTGTAATCCACCACCAGGGTACTGATGGCAGAGGCCACGCTAACGGTGTCATTCGCAATTACTACCTGAACGTCTTTTGCTGAGTCGGGTACCGACAGCAATTGAAAAGTCACCCCGGGGATGGCGTCCGTTACCGAGTTGGAGGCGCTTGTGAGCTGCACTCCGTTCACCAACAATATTGCGTCTTTGCCATCTTGAATCGTCCGAAGGTCGACCTGCTTGCCCGAAGTCGTATCAATGAGTTGGCTTGATACCGTAAGCGTTCCTGCGGCGCCGTCTGTCGAACTAACGAGCGAGAGACGAGCTCCTAAAGTATCCTTCAACACTGTCGCACGCACGCCAATGCCGGACTCATTAATTGAGGTTGCAAGGTCAGAAAGGGTCGAATGTGTGTCGGCTATTTGAACGGTGTGAGGGGCACCCGAGCCGACCTGAATTTGAATGCTTCCTGAGAGTGTGTCGGATGCAGCCAACACGCTGGACGCAGCGGTGGACGTCTGAGCAAGGCTTTGAACCGTAATAGAGTGCGTCCCCGCCGTCGCGGTGGTTCCGGCAGAAGTAAGACTGACCACGCTCGAGTCCGAACTGGAACCCTGCTTGGCTGCAAGTACGCCGGTAAAGTCGGTCAAATTTTGCAGGTCGGAGCTTAGAGAAGAGAGTTGTGATCCAAGGCTGGTAAGCTGCGTGTCCTGGTTGGATAACTTAGTAAGCTGCGACTTCCAGGGGCCTTCGACCGACTGCAGATTGGTGACGATCTGTGTGACCGTGCTGGTTACGTCGAACCCCTGCCCGCTGGTTGCCGAACCAAAATTGAGACCAACTGCACCCATTGCTTTCCCCCTGCATTTCTCGATCTCGTCGCAACATATTTAAGAGTGATGACATGCTGACTGAGCCGACAACGGGGAAGAACGTCAAGGACGTTCTTCCCCAAATTATCGACGCGGCATTTACTGGAGGAGCTTTGTGATCAGGTTCTGCGATTGGTTGGCCTGGGCAAGAGCGGCGATACCGGTCTGGCTCAGGATCTGGAACTTCGACATCTCGGACGTTGCCTGGCCGTAATCAGTGGCAGTGACGTCGTTCTGGGCGGCGAGGGTGTTGGTGGATTCGGTGCTCATCACGTTGACGACTGCATTCAGCGTGTTGATTCCCGCGCCGACCGTGCCCCGGTCCGACGCGATGGTGGCGATAGCAGCGGTAATCAGGCCGAGTTCGGTTTGGGCACCGGCTGCAGTGGTAAAGCCAGCGGCAGTCAGACCCAAAGTCCCTGCGTCCACATTCGCAAGCGCCGTAGCGTTGTCCGTCTGACTCATGGTGCCGTCCGTTGTGTAAATCGCGGAGGCAGTGCCAAACGAACTGATGCCGTTGTACTCGGTGTTGCTGTCGATATTGCTGATTTCGCCAAGAATGTTCAGATATTCCGCGTTGGCTGCGCCGATCTGTGCAGAATTCATCGTGCCGTTGGACGACTCGGTTGCCAGGGTCACAGCGCGGTTCAGCAAGTTGGTGATCTGCGACATCGCCCCATCGGCGACCTGAAGCATATCCACGCCTTCAGATGCATTCTTTGCCGACTGCGTGAGAGCGGTTGAGGAAGCCTGCAGACTGTTGGCCAGTGAAAGGCCGGCTGCATCGTCTGCACCGGAGTTGATCCGCGAACCGGAGGACAACTGTTGAAGTGTTTTCTGCAAAGAGGCCTGCGTATTGGCCAGATTGTTTTGCGCGTAAACTGCCGAGATGTTGTTCAGGACACCCAATGCCATGTCGTTGCTCCTGTTTTTTTGAAAAGCGTTTAATTTCGAGTTCCCTGCGTCGGGTGCCTGCCTGGAAGGATCATTTCTGTTTCCCCCGGTCCACCGTGCGGAAGGAACCGCGTTACCCACTGCCTTCATCGGCGACTCGGAAGAAGACTTTACGGATTCCGCAAATCGCGTCTGATGACATTCGCTTCCACGAATTCGTTATTCCGAAGGCATCCGAGAATTATTTGGTCAATTTCAATGTTCTGCGTCTTTGGCCGATAAGCAGGACACGAGGGAATGAATTGAAATGATCGAATTGACTCGATTGAATGGGAACGCCCTGGTTGTGAACAGCGACTTGATCAAGTTTGCTGAAGCGTCTCCTGACACCATGCTGACGCTGATCAACGGCGAAAAGATCATGGTGCGGGAATCCTGTTTCGAAGTCCTGGAACGCGTAATTGCGTATCGCGTCCGCTTGGTAGGCGAGAGCGTGAGCCTCACACATGGAATGCAGGACAGCGTTCTTCGGACTACGGCAGCGAGTGCTGCTTCCGGCTATCGCGCATCTCTGGAACCGCCCGAGCAAGAGAGTGAGATGGAAGGTATCACGCTGGATGAGCCATCCGTGGGTAGCCATCGAGCGAACTTTCAAAGATGAGTATTACCAGCAGTGGAGTTAAGCAAATGACTCAATGGGAACGGTTGGGCAGACATGGATAAGAGCAGCTTCGCGGGACTTTCCCTTGCCGTTGTTGGAATTCTCGCCGGACTTTTGCTCGAGGGCGGAAACCTTGGCCAGATTTTGCAGCCTACTGCAGCAATGATCGTGTTTGGCGGAACCATCGGCGCAGTGATGTTGCAGTTTCCCATGCAGACTATCGTTGCGGCGTTTAAGCAACTCCTTAGTATTTTCTGGAGCAAGCAAGAGACTGGCGAGACCATGCTGAAGCAAATTCTCGTTTATGCGAACAAGGCGCGGAGAAGCGGGGTCGTCTCGCTTGATCAGGATCTCTCCATCGTCACGGATCCCTTCCTCAAACAGGCCTTGATGCTCGCCGTTGACGGCACCGAACCCTCCGAATTACGCAAAATCATGGAGTTGGAACTCAACAATCAATCGGAAAAAGAAGAGCGGGTGCCGGCGGTCTTTGAGTCAGCTGGCGGCTTCTCGCCAACTATCGGGATCATCGGTGCAGTCATGGGTCTGATCCAAGTTATGCAGCACCTGGACAAGATGGATGAAGTGGGGAGAGGAATCGCAGTCGCATTTGTGGCCACGATATACGGGGTCGGCGCAGCGAACATTTTCTTTCTGCCGGCCGCCGGAAAGCTACGTCTACGCGTACGCGAACAGCAACTGCGCCGAGAGATGCTGATGGAAGGCGTCATCTCGATCCTGGAAGGCATGAATCCACGCATGATCGAAATTAAATTGAATAGTTTTTTGAGCAGGGCCAAGCCTGCATTGGTAAAGGTGGGCGAATGAGACGGAGGCGATCAAGGGATCACATAAGCCACGATCGCTGGCTTGTTTCCTATGCCGACTTTATTACCCTGTTGTTCGCGTTTTTCGTGGTTCTGTATTCCGCCTCGAAAGCGGATATCAAGAAGCAGATGGAGTTTGCGGACGCGATTGATTCGGCATTCACTTCTCTCGGGCTCTTCCCGAATGCAAATGCGCGGAGCGCCACCGTGATGGCAAAGGAAGCGGAGCAGTCAACGTTCCCTGTAAACGTAAGCTCAGGCGATCAGCCATTGACCCCAGAACACGTGCAACACGACTTCAAGACAATGCAGAAGAACCTTGAAGCGCTCCTCTCCGATCAAATCGCCCAGCATACGGTTGCGGTGCACATTGGTCGCGAGGGACTCGTAATTTCGTTGCGTGAAGCCGGATTCTTTGACAGCGGCTCTGCGGTGCCTCAATCCGGAACGGTGCCAATCCTTAACCGGATTGCACTGGCACTTTTGGGCACACCTTACGACATCAGGATTGAAGGCCACACCGACAACGTTCCGATCCACACCGGACAATTCGATTCAAACTGGGAACTCTCAGCAGCGCGTGCCACACGGCTTGCGCGCATATTCATAGAAGACCACGAGTTCGCGCCGGCGCGTCTATCGGCCGCCGGCTTCGCGGAGTTTCACCCAGTAGCCACAAACGTCACCACCGAAGGGCGGCGGCAAAATCGTCGAGTAGACATCATTGTGCTACCGCGCATCAGTTCAAGTTCGTCGACGGATGCGAATTCCGCGTCCATGCCGCAATTTGCAGTTCGCAGCGCCGAATCTACGACACGCCAAGCACTTTCACGATGACTCGTTTGTTTCGTTGTCCGTCGAACTCCGCGTAAAACACCCGTTGCCACGTGCCAAGGTCGAGGTGGCCATCTGTAATCGGGAGCGTCGTTTCATGATGCAGCAGCAGTGATTTCAAATGCGCATCGCCGTTGTCCTCGCCCGTATGGTGATGTTTGTAATCAGGGCGAGCGGGAGCAAGTTCTTCGAGCCACTTCCAGATATCTTCAATTAGACCGTCTTCCAGATCATTCACATAAACTGCCGCCGTAATATGCATGGGTGACACGAAACACAGTCCATCGCGAACGCCACTCTTGCGCACAATTTCTTCCACTTCCGGCGTGATGTGGATTATTTCGCGCCTCTTCTTTGTCTTAAAAGAGAGGTATTCGGTATAAGCCTTCATTTAATTCTCCATTCCGCAGTATCATAGGGGCATTCCATGACACAGGCTTCGACGAACCCGAATCGTGAGCAGAACCTCGCAGCAGCCGAGGAGCAGTATCACAAGGCCTTGGATCTCGTGGCAGCTGGCGAGCCCTGCGCGGCAGTTGAAGGATTCCTGTCGTGTATCGCGCTGGATCCAGAGAAATTGGATGCGGTTCACGGCCTGGTTCGAGCCCTGCAAGACTGCGGACGCCTGGATGACGGCATTGAGTGGGCTAAGAAATTGATCGATCTGGATACGTCCGACCCCCTGGCCCACACCAGCCTTTCCATTCTGTACCAGCACAAAGGGATGATTCCGGAAGCCGAAAGCGAGGCCACCAAGGCCCGACTTCTGGATTGGAAGCACCAATTGCAGCAGGGAACAAAGCAAAACACACAGCTGTAACTACCCCAGACACCAACACATTTATAGATCCTTGCGCGATTCCGATGATGACCACCATTTTTATTGCGAGCAGCAATGCCGGAAAACTACGTGACTTTTCGATAGCTGCCGCTGAGGCTGGCAAATCGGGGTCGATTGCTCTTGAGCTTCTTCCGGGGCTCTCCGAGATACCTCTGGCACCCGAAAATGAGGATACTTTTGAAGGAAATGCTCGATCGAAAGCTGTCTACTATTGCGACTTCGTGCCCGGCAGATTTGTTCTTGCAGACGATTCCGGTTTGGAAGTCGATGCATTGAACGGAGCACCCGGTGTTCGCTCAGCGAGGTATGCGGAAGACGCAGGTGTCGTGGCGTCGGCAGGTGAAGCCTCGGATCAGGCGAACAATGGCCTGCTTCTAGCCAACATGGCGTCCGTACCGTCGAGCCAGCGTCAGGCGCGCTATCGCTGTGTTTTGGCTCTCGCTCAAGACGGTAAGTGCCTTCTAACGGCTGAAGGTCAAGTAGACGGACAAATTCTTACGCAGCCACAAGGATCCGGCGGTTTTGGATACGACCCCCTGTTTTTTCTTCCGGAATTGGGTCTGACAATGGCTCAAATCGACCTTGAAACGAAGCATCAATTAAGTCACAGAGGCCGGGCGTTTCGTGCTTTGTTGGATTTGTTGAAAGTTGAGAATCCCGTGTGAACTTTGGCACCGTCGAGGCGAGCTTGCGGCTTCCTTGACGCTGGTTCTTCTGCGGACCAATAATGGGCTTAGATGAACTCGTTGTCTGAATGGCTATCCCCTTCTATTTACGAAATTAAGGAGTTCGTTGCCCATGGCCACCGCCGTTAATCCTTCTGCCACCCCTCCTGCACGTGGTGTGCAGCCGTTACAGGCTGGCGAGGGTCACTCGTTCTTGCTCCGCAAGCTGCATTCTCTTAGCGGAATCGTGCCGATTGGCGCTTTTCTGGTTGAGCATTTCATCTCGAATTTCGAAGCATTGAAGGGTCCCGCAGCCTACGCTCAGCAAGTTAAGTTTCTGAATGCATTGCCCTTTGTGCGGGTGCTGGAGTGGGTTTTCATTTTCCTGCCCTTGATCTACCACGGGCTTTACGGCGTTTATATCTGGGTTCGCGGAAAGAGCAACGTCGTCTACTACCCCTGGGCCGGGAACTGGATGTACGTGGCGCAGCGTTGGACTGGAATGATTGCGCTGGTTTACATCGCGCAGCATGTCTGGCGGCAGAGGTTTGCCGGAATTTCCTTGCCGGAACATCCGGGCGCGGCCTTCCACAAAGTGCAGGTTGAACTGTCGAATCCGTGGATGCTGGCCTTTTACGTCGTCGCTATCGTGGCAACCTGCTGGCACTTTGCGTATGGAATCTGGCTCTTTTCGGCAAAATGGGGCATTACACCGGGAGATAAGGCACGGCGCAAGATGGGGTATGCATGCACCGGACTCGGAGTGGTGATGGTCGTTATCGGGCTCGCGAGTATTTATGCCTTCGTCGGCCCGGACTACAGGAATGCACCAGCCGATTTGACCCCCGCACAAATCATCGGGGGCGAAGTTCCGTCACCGCCGACTGACGCAGCTCCTCTGGCGTCACAATAAGTAAACGAACAGCCTTTATTTGGGTGAGTGACGGACCTGCGTTGGATTGTGCGCGCAGCTGAGTAAGAAAGGATAAGTTCGAATCATGGCAGCAATTCCCAGGATCATCGTCGTAGGCGGCGGACTGGCCGGACTTTCGGCCGTAATTAAGATCGCCGAGGCTGGCGGCAAGGTTGACCTCTTCTCTATCGTCCCAGTGAAGCGCTCACATTCAGTCTGCGCGCAGGGAGGTATTAACGCCGCCAAGAACCTTAAAGGTGAGGGCGACACCACGTGGCAACACTTTGACGATACGGTTTATGGGGGAGACTTTCTCGCGAACCAGACGCCGGTCAAAGCGATGTGCGAGGCTGGGCCTGGCATCATTGACCTGCTCGATCGCATGGGCGTTCCTTTCAACCGAACACCGGAAGGCCTGCTCGATTTTCGTCGTTTTGGTGGAACACTCTTTCACCGTACCGCCTTTGCCGGAGCAACGACGGGCCAACAGCTGCTCTACGCTCTCGACGAACAAGTTCGCCGGTATGAGTCGGAAGGCAAAGTGCAGAAGTACGAAGGCTGGGAGTTTCTTTCCGCAGTGCTGGATGGAAACAAGACGTGCCGCGGCATCTGCGCGATGAACCTGCGCAGCATGGAGGTTCGTACCTTTCCAGCGGACGCCATCATCATCGCGACCGGCGGCAACGGCGCCATCTTCGGCAAGAGTACGAATTCTGTCGTCTGCACGGGATCGGCGAATTCGGCGTTGTACCAGCAGGGCGCTTACTATGCGAACGGCGAATTCATCCAGGTGCACCCAACGTGTATTCCGGGCGAAGACAAGTTGCGGTTGATGTCAGAGTCAGCTCGTGGAGAAGGCGGGCGAGTCTGGGTGCCGCGCAAGGCAGGAGATGCGCGCGATTGGACGAGTATCCCGACAGAAGATCGCTTCTACTTCCTTGAAGAGTGGTATCCCAAGTACGGAAATCTTGTCCCCCGCGATGTCGCCACACGAGCCATCCACAAGATCGTGTACGAGCACGGATTAGGCATCGACGGACAGCCGATGGTCTACTTAGACCTGACGCATATTGATCGCGCTACTCTCGATCGCAAGCTGGAAGGCATCCTCGAGATTTACGAAAAGTTTGTCGGCGACGATCCTCGCGAAGTGCCTATGAAGATCTTTCCTGGCATGCACTACACCATGGGCGGACTTTGGGTCGATTTCAACCAGATGACGAATATTCCTGGCGTATTTGCTGCCGGCGAAGCTGAGTATCAGTACCACGGCGCCAACCGCCTTGGCGCGAATTCCCTTCTCTCCTGCATCTTTGGTGGATTCAGGGCTGGTCCCAAGGCCATCGAATACGCCAAGTCTCTCCCAGCGGCACAAGGAGACGGCGGACATGGTGCTGAAAAGAAGCGGCAGGAAGAGATCAACTCCGGCCTGATGAATTCAGACGGCACCGAAAATCCGTTCAAGATCTGGCGTGAGCTGGGCGAGACGATGACGAAGAATGCCACGGTTATCCGGTACAACAAGGCCTTGAAGGATACCGACGCCAAGATCTATGAGTTGCTTGAGCGCTATCGAAACATCAATTTGAGTGACAAGAGCGCCTGGGCAAATACTAGTTTCGCTTTCACGCGTCAGCTGTACAACATGCTGCAAATCAGCCGCGTGGTCGCGCAGGGCGCCGCACTCCGCGATGAGTCTCGCGGTGCGCACTACAAGCCGGATTTTCCGGATCGCGATGACGAGCGATTCTTGAAGACAACCAAGGCATACTTCGCTCCGGATGCCGATGAACCTCGCTTTGAGTTTGAGGAAGTCGACACACAATTTATCAAACCACGTCCTCGCCGTTACGACGCAGCGAAGTAAAGGAACCTGAGGGAGATAGAAGAATGGCAGAGCGTACCGTCAAGTTTGAAATCAAGCGCCAAAGCGGGCCCGATGGTCCAGTTGTTTGGGACAAGTTTGAACTACCTTATCGCCCCGGAATGAACGTTATCTCCTCGTTGCGCGATATAGCCGTCAACCCGACGACGACGGACGGCAGGGCTTCCACTCCCATTACTTACGACTCCAATTGCCTGGAAGAAATCTGCGGATCCTGCTCAATGCTCATCAACGGCAAGGCGCGCATGGCCTGCTCTGCGCTTGTAGACAAGCTCGACCAGCCAATCAAATTGGAGCCGCTTTCCAAATTCCCCATCGTCCGTGACTTGTCGGTGGACCGCGGTGTCTTATTCGAAAACTTGAAGCGCGTGAAAGCGTGGGTGCCCCTGGATGGCACTTACGATCTGGGATCCGGTCCTCGCGTAACGCCGCAGAAGCAGGAAGCCAATTATCCGTTGTCACGCTGTATTTCCTGCACGATCTGCATGGAGGTTTGCCCGCAGTTTAATGATTCCACTAACTTCGTGGGCGCCGCGACGATCGCACAGGTGCAACTCTTCAATGAACATCCGTCCGGTAAAGTACTCAAGGAAGATCGCCTGCATGCACTGATGGGAGATGGCGGAATCCAGGAGTGCGGTTATGCCCAAAACTGCGTCCAGGCCTGTCCGAAACAGGTGCCGCTGACAAAAGCAATTTCCGATGTAGGGCGTGACGTCGTCATCCAGGCTGCGAAAGATGTATTCACGACTTAACGAGTTAACAAGACAGGAAGGGCCAGTCGTGCGACTGGCCCTTTCGTCCTTACTGGTCTTCTTGGATCAAAGTCTCACCTAAGTCCGCCCTGTTAAAATTTTCTAACAAGTCATACTGATTCCTTCCTAAAATTATGAAGACTCTTGTGCTCGCTTTCGCCGCTGCTTCCCTACTCTCCGCCAGCGCTCAAAATACCGCCATGACACCTAAAACATCCGCTCCAAAATCGACTCCTAAGTCTCAGTCTTCTGCGAAGGCAGATCCGCTTGCTGTGCATCGTGGTGCGCTCGTTATCGACACACATGCAGACACAACGCAGCGGTTCCTGGATGAAAACTGGAATCTCGGCGATCCGCTTAAAGGCGGCAGTCTGAATCTGGACTCGGCAAAAACCGGCAACCTTGACGCAGAGTTTTTCTCCATTTGGGTGAATCCCGAAGCTTTCAAGGGTCAGTACGTGCACCGCACGCTCTCGCTGATAGATGCGGTACATCAGCAGGCCGCCAAGTATCCGAGTCAGATGCGCATGGCTTATTCAGCCGATGACATTGTCGCCGCACACCGCCAGCACAAGTTCGCCGCCTTGATGGGCATTGAGGGCGGCCACTCCATTGACAACGATCTTGGGTTGCTACGCGACTACTATCGGTTGGGCGTGCGTTACATGACGCTTACCTGGTCCAATTCAACCGACTGGGCCGACAGTTCCGGCGACTATTCCGACGCAAAAGTGCCGCACACGAAGGAAGGCCTGACAGAGTTTGGCAAAGACGTGGTCTACGAGATGAATCGACTCGGCATGCTCGTGGATATCTCGCACGTCGCGGATAAGACTTTCTATCGGACCCTCGTCATCAGCCGCGCTCCCGTGATTGCGTCTCACTCTTCCGCACGCGCGTTGTGCGATTCACCACGCAACATGACGGACGAGATGTTGCGCGCTGTTGCCGTGAACGACGGCGTTGTGATGGTGAATTTCTACTCCGCCTTTCTCAGCCAGGATTATCGCAATGCCTGGGAGGCGCAGGCTCCCGAGCGCAAGAAGGCTGCGGATGCCCTGCGAGCGAAGTTTGCAGCAGAAGGAAAACCCGTGGACCAGGAAGCACTTCTGGCTATTGACAAGGAATTCGCAGCGAAGATTCCTCGGCCTCCGTTCCATGTGCTGATCGACCACATTGACCACATTGCGAAGGTCGCCGGCGTAGACTACGTTGGTCTAGGCTCGGATTTCGACGGTGTCGAGTCTCTTCCTGAGGGCATTGATTCTGCTGCCGATCTTCCGAAGATTACCGAAGCCTTGATGGCGCGCGGTTACAGCGCCGCCGATTGCGACAAGATTCTAGGCGGTAACTTCCTCCGCGTCTTCCGCAAGGTCGAGGCTGTCGGTCATCAACTTCAGGCGGAGGGGCGTCCACGGATCACGCAGCATCAACCGGCGGAGAAGCAGTAGTTAGAGCCGTTCCCGCCGGCACTGGCATGGAAGCGCGGTCATCAGGTACCCTAGAGTCTTGAGAATCAGAATGAAATCCATCTACCACCTTGCCGCAATTGCAATCGCGTCCGGGGCCTTTACCTTTTTAGCCGGCGCACAACAATCAACCCAACCACCGGCTCAGCAAACCCCGCCACCGGCTCAGCAGACGACTCCGCCTCCAGCTGCCGCGTCGGATCTGCCCGATTCCCCCGGATCCCAGGTGAAAGTGTCTCCGCAACCGACCGGACCAACTGCGGTCATGGACACTACTATGGGGCGAATTTCCTGCAGGCTCTTCGACAAGCAGGCTCCCGTTGCCGCAGAGAACTTCATCGCTCTGGCCGAGGGCACGAAGGATTGGACCGATCCCGCCACGGGCAAGAAAATGCACCACAAGCCGCTCTATAACAACACCGTCTTTCATCGGGTGATTCCTGACTTCATGATCCAGGGCGGCGATCCCATGGGCGTTGGTACCGGCGATCCCGGCTATATGTTCAAGGATGAGTTCGACCCGGCTATCAACTTCGACGTTCCCGGACGCCTGGCGATGGCGAATTCCGGACCGGACACAAACGGCTCTCAGTTTTTTATCACCGAAGTTCCCACCGAACATCTCAACCACGTGCACACCATTCTGGGTCAATGCGATGACGACAGCATGGTTGTGGTGAAAGCCATTGCCCGGGTGCCCAAGAATTCCCAGGACAAGCCGCTTGAAGATGTCGTGTTAAAGAAAGTCACCATCGTGCGCGAGGGCCAGCCAATGCCACCCTTGCCTGCCACCGCTACGCCCGCAGCGCCCGCGGCCAAACCTTAACGCTTATCCAACATTTCGAGGAGAGTTTTCTATGTCGCTGCAGCCCGGCACTTATGCCACGTTCAACACCTCTGAAGGTAAGGTCGTCTGCCGTCTTTTTGAGCAGGATGCGCCCAAGACCGTTGCAAATTTCATCGCCTTGGCGGAAGGCACCAAGGACTGGACCCATCCCACTGCCGGAAAAAAATCAAATGAAAAGCTCTATAACGGGACTGTGTTTCACCGTGTGATTCCGGACTTCATGGTCCAGGGCGGCGACCCGATGGGGAATGGCATGGGCGGTCCGGGTTATAAGTTCGAAGACGAGACACGCGGCTCCAAGCACCATTTCAAAGAGCCCGGCAAATTGGCCATGGCAAATGCTGGCCCGAACACGAACGGTTCTCAATTCTTCATCACAGTCGCGAATACTGACTGGCTCACTGGAAAACACACGATCTTCGGCGAAGTCGTCGAGGGATACGATGTGGTCGAGAAAATTTCCAAGGTGAAGCGTGGTGCGCAGGATCGCCCGTCCACGCCTATCGTTCTTGAATCTGTCACCATCGAACGCGTCTAGATCAGCCGCAAAGAGAATAACCGTCCAGCACTCGCTGGACGGTTCTCTTTTGCTCATGACGTTTTGCTAGACGCCTATCACCGCACAAAGTTCCTTTACCGCATCGGCGCTCTTTCTGCAACGCGGCAGCTTCCTGGTCCGTGAGCTTGATTTCAATGATTTGCTCGAGGCCGCGCACTCCAAGTTTGCAAGGCACGCCAACATATAAACCGTTAATTCCGTATTCGCCTTCAAGATAGGCAGCGCAAGGCAGAATCTTCTTCTTGTCCTTGAGAATCGCTTCAACCATCTCTACAGCGGCCGCAGATGGCGCGTAGTAGGCGCTGCCGGTCTTGAGATGCTTCACGATCTCTGCGCCGCCATCGCGGGTACGCTGCACCAACCGCTCGACGGTGCTCTCATCCATCAGTTCGGTAATTGGAATACCGGCTACTGTGGAATAGCGAGGCAGAGGCACCATCGTGTCGCCGTGGCCGCCCAAAACAAAAGCTGTCACGTTCTCTACGGAGACATGCAGTTCCTGCGCGATAAAGGTGCGGAACCTGGCCGAATCCAGCACGCCGGCCATTCCAATCACGCGTTCACGATTAAATTTCGACTGTTTGTAGGCGGCCTGTGCCATGGCATCCAGCGGATTGGAAACAACGATCAGGATGCAGTCCGGCGAGTAGGCAATAACTTTGGAAACAACGTCGGACATGATCTTGTAGTTGGTCATCAACAGATCGTCGCGGCTCATCCCCGGTTTGCGAGGAATTCCTGCCGTGATCACGACCACATCGGAGTTTGCGGTATCGGCATAGTCGTTTGTGCCGACGATGAACGAGTCTCTTTTCTCAACCGGCATAGCCTGCAGCAAGTCGAGCGCCTTGCCTTGAGGAATTCCCTCAACCACGTCGATCAGGACAACATTCGCCAATTCCTTCGCTGCGATCCAGTGAGCAGCCGTAGCGCCCACGTTGCCCGCACCTACTATTGTTACTTTCCTACGCATATCTCTCCTTTGCTCAAAATCAGATGAACCGCCGAAACCTCACAGCGCTTCATCACCCTTGTTAATGTTTTCAATCATGCGAGTAGCGAATTCACTGGTCTTCGCCTTCGTCGCGCCTTCCATCTGCCGTTCGAAGTCATAGGTGACGTATTTCTGCTGAATCGTCTTCCTGAGTGACATCTCGATCAGCTTGGCTGCTTCAGTCCACCCGATAAATTCAAACAACATTACGCCCGACAAGATGACAGAACCGGGATTAATCATGTCCTTGTCAGCGTATTTCGGCGCCGTTCCGTGGGTAGCTTCGAATACCGCGAATCCGTCTCCGATATTCGCTCCAGGAGCAATGCCGAGTCCGCCGACCTGGGCCGCGCAGGCGTCGGAAATATAGTCTCCATTCAGGTTCGGAGTGGCCAGCACGCTGTAATCTTCCGGACGAATGATGACCTGCTGAAAAATGGAGTCGGCGATTCGATCATTGATGAGGAGTTTGTGTTTCCACTTGCCACCTCCATGTGTCGCCCCAATCGTGTCCAATACCTGCTTGATTTCCGCGTAGAGTGCTTTGCGGAAATCATCGTTCCCGAATTCAAGCCCCGGCTCAATCAATGCCGCATTTTGCTCGACAGTAATTCCGGGATTTGACTCCGCGTTGCCAAGGATCCAGCTCTCGCGCTCGGTTACGACCGAATCACGGAACTCGTCCACGGCAACCTCATATCCCCACTCGCGGAACGCTCCCTCAGTAAACTTCTGAATATTACCCTTGTGAACAAGGGTTACGGATTTGCGCCCATTCTCCAGCGCGAACTTGATTGCCGCTCTTACCAGCCTTTTCGTCCCGAAAATCGAGATCGGCTTGATTCCCACGCCGGAATCTTCTCGAACACGCTTGCTCGTGCCCTTCAACATCTCGTCATTCAGAAAACTGATCAATTTGGCGGCTTCCGGAGTACCCTGACGGAACTCAATGCCGGCATAAACGTCTTCGGTGTTCTCGCGAAAAATGACCAGATTCAGACGGCCCGGCTCTTTTACCGGCGAAGGCACACCGTCGTAATACTTCACGGGGCGAACGCAGGCATATAGATCGAGAATCTGACGCAGGGCCACATTCAAGGAACGAATTCCCCCGCCAACCGGCGTCGTCAACGGCCCTTTGATGGATACTCGGAGATCGCGCGCTGCATCGACTGACTGGTGTGGAAGCCACGTGTTGAACGTGCGAAACGCCTTCTCGCCAGCGAATATCTCATACCACTTCACCGCCCGCTTGCCGCCGTATGCTTTCGCCACAGCTGCATCAAATACACGCTGGGAGGCCTGCCAAATGTCGCGACCAGTGCCGTCACCTTCGATAAATGGAATGATGGGATTATCAGGTACGAGGTACTTGCCATCGGCATACTGGATGGCCTCGCCGCCCTCCGGCAAGGGCACTTCGTTGTAGCTCTTTTGCATGGATTGGTGACTCTCCGAGGAAAGATGGGAGCAATACGCCCCTGAAGACTAATGAAGGCTAACATCCGTTTGTAAGTCGTTGCAATTCACAAGAACGATAATAATCTTTACCGCATATCTGGCTTTCGGGCCCGAATGCTTCCAAGCGGCATCCAATGAAGTGCGCACTTCTCAGCCAAATGCTCAGGACGATCTGGTCTTTCGCGAGATTGTGCAAAAAATGACCGCCCAAGTCCCCGCAGGGCGGGCAATATGTTATTTTCAGGCGGGTGTGTGGTTTGTCCGAAAAGGGCACGCCAGTGGAGGCACTTGAATTGGGAAAAAGCATGGTCCCGAGGCGACTTTTCTTTACGAAGGGCGTCGGAAGGCACAAGGAACGCTTAACCTCGTTTGAATTGGCACTTCGCGATGCCGGGATTGCAGCTCAGAACCTGGTCCGCGTATCCTCAATTTTTCCTCCCCAGGCCAAGATGATTACACGCAAAGAGGGCCTGAAGTATCTCAGCCCCGGCGAAGTCGTGTTCTCTGTTGTGGCGGAGAATTCGACCAGGGAACCGCATCGGCTGGTGGCTTCCAGCATCGGGGTCGCTATCCCCACCGACCGCAATACCTACGGATACCTTAGCGAACACCACAGCTTCGGCGAGACGGAAGAGCAGGCGGGTGAATACGCGGAAGAACTCGCTGCCGAGATGCTGGCAACCACTCTCGATGTGGACTTCGACCCGGACAAGAGCTGGGACGAGAAGAAGGAAATTTACCGCATCTCCAATAAGATCGTGCGCACGGCCAATGTCACACAATCGGCGGTTGGCGATAAACACGGGTTGTGGACGACAACGATTGCAGCGGCAGTCTTAATTTTTGAATAGTTGCAATTGCTCCAAAACGGCGCTGGCCTGAGTTTGGCTTGCGCCGTTTTTTTGCTGTGTTAACGAAAAGCAGAGAGAATAGAGCGATGACGATGAAGCGCAAATATCGCGTCGGACTGGTGCAGATGAGCTGCAGCCCGGATCCTGACGCCAACCTTGACAAGGCTGCGGATCGGGTTCGCGAGGCGGCACATGAAGGGGCAAACGTAGTATGTCTTCCGGAGCTGTTTCGGGCGCAATATTTTTGCCAGCGCGAGGAGATTGGGCTTTTTGACCTCGCTGAACCGATTCCGGGACCAAGCACCGAGCGCCTGAGTGCCGTTGCTCGCGAAGAAAAAGTGGTGGTTGTCGCTTCTCTGTTTGAAAGGCGCGCTGCTGGCCTTTATCACAACACGGCGGCAATTCTGCACACTGACGGTTCCATCGCCGGACTTTATCGCAAAATGCATATCCCCGACGATCCGCTGTATTACGAAAAGTTTTACTTCACGCCTGGAGACCTTGGATTTCGTGCGTTTGACACGGCAGTCGGCAAAATCGGAACTCTGGTTTGCTGGGATCAGTGGTACCCGGAAGGTGCGCGCATCACGTCACTCATGGGTGCGAACATTCTCTTCTACCCTACTGCTATCGGCTGGCATCCCGCAGAAAAAGCGGAGTTCGGCGAAGCGCAGTACGAGGCTTGGCAGACCATTCAGCGCTCCCATGCCATTGCAAACGGGGTTTACGTGGGCGCGGTGAATCGCGTAGGCATGGAACATGGCGATGTGCGAGGAAACCGCGTAGAGGGTGCGGGCCTGGAGTTCTGGGGTGGATCTTTTATCGCTGATCCTTTTGGCAGGATTATCGCCAAGGCCTCGCATGACAAGGAAGAGATTCTTATCGGAGAAGTCGACCTCGGTCTACTGGAAGACACAAGACGCAATTGGCCATTTTTACGCGACCGGCGAATTGATGCATATGGAGGCATCGTGAGCCGCTTCCTCGATTCACCTGAATCGGACAAGTAAGTTGATGCATACCTTGAAACCGACTGATTTAGAAAAGACGCCCCGCGAACTGGGCTACAGAATGCCCGCTGAATGGGAGAAACATTCAGCAACATGGATTGCGTGGCCCCATAATCGCGAAGACTGGCCCGGCAAATTCCAGGCGATCCCCTGGGTCTATTGTGATATTGTCCGGCATCTCTCCCGCAATGAGCTTGTCCACATCCTTGTGAACGACGCTGAAAGTGAGAAACGAGTCATAAACCTGCTGAGGCGGGTTGGGACTGACTTGAACCAAATACGTTTTCATCATTGGCGGACAGACCGAGTATGGTTACGCGATTCCGGCCCCATCTTCCTCACTCGGCACGATGGCCCATTAGCGATCACGAATTGGAAGTTTAACGCGTGGGCCAAATATGACAACTGGCATCACGACGACTTGATTCCTTCCCACGTGGCCGCCAGCGAGGAGTTACCTTTGTGGTCCCCAACAATTGGCGAACATCGCCTGGTGCTTGAGGGTGGCTCAATCGATGTCAATGGAGCAGGACTTCTGCTTACGACGGAGGAATGCCTCTTAAGCGATGTGCAGCAGCGCAATCCAGAAATTAACCGCGAGCAACTGGAGAAGGTATTTCGGGACTATCTTGGCGTTGAGAAGGTTCTTTGGATGAACCGTGGAATCGCCGGGGACGATACCCACGGCCATGTTGACGATGCCACTCGGTTCGTCTCGGCCGATACGATCGTGACCGTAACGGAAAAGAATGCAAGCGACGAAAATCATCTTCCGTTACAGGAAAATCTGGAGCGACTCCGAGATGCCCGAGGTCTCAACGGCAAACCGTTTCGAATTGTGGAGCTTCCAATGCCCTCGCCTGTCGTCTTCGAAGGCCAGAGGCTTCCGGCTAGCTATGGCAACTTCTATATCGCAAATGGCGTCGTATTAGTACCGACATTTAACGATAGTAACGACAGAAAAGCGCTCAACATTCTGGCTGAGTTATTTCCTGAACGAGAAGTTGTGGGAATTCATTGTGGCGATTTTATTTGGGGATTGGGTGCGCTGCATTGCATGACGCAGCAGCAGCCTGCTGTGGAATGACAGACGAAGACTACATCCGTTTAGCCATCGACGAAGCACATGAGGCGGCACTCGCAGGCGAAGTGCCGATCGGAGCGATCCTTGTTTGTGGGGGCATTGTCCTTTCCCTAGGACAAAACCGCGTTGTGCGCGATTCTGATCCTACTGCCCATGCAGAAATCGTTGCCATGCGTGCGGCAGCGCAGACAAACAGCAACTATCGCCTGACCGGTTGCGTTCTATACGCCACGTTGGAGCCCTGCGCGATGTGCGCTGGAGCAATGATCCACGCGCGGCTGGACCGGCTGGTCTATGCCGCAGACGATCCCAAGGCCGGTGCAGCAGGTTCTGTACTGTCGGTGCTCAACCATCCTCGATTGAATCATCAAATGGAAGTTACACGCGGCATTATGGCTGCGGAGTGTGGCGAACTCTTGCGGGGATTCTTTCGCGAACGACGTGGAATTATCGATCCAGACAATTAATCAGAGCCTCAGTTATCATTGGGTATATATGCAATTATTGGTCTACACCGCAGCATGGTGCCGCGACTGCCGGGTCGCGAAGCGCTTCCTCGAAGAACACGGGATTTCCTATACCGAAGTTGATATTGAAACGACGCCTTCCGCTGCGACGGACTTGATAAAGAACGTTGGCAAGCGAGCTATTCCTCAGTTCGTGCTGGATGGAAAGTGGATTCAGCCGTACAAGCCCGGGCGCGGCTTCCTCCATGAAGAAATGAGCGTCCTCTTTGGCGTCGGGAAAGTACGTGAATAATCAGTCGGCGTCGATCGGCTTGTCCTGAGCGGCGATGGCTTCATCTTCGCGTTCGGCGCGCTCGGCGTCTCCCGGATCGGCAGCTACATCGAGCACCGCACGGGCATCGGATTCGTCATCTGGATTCACCTGCAGTTGAATACTTCCGATGGAATTGCCGTAAAGAACGCCGGAATTCTCGCCAACCAGAAAACAGTCGATCCCAGCGGAACGCAGGCGGCCCTTAGCCATTTCAGCTTCGGCAGTATCACGAAAATCTCGAATTGTTATGAGTTCTGGTTGCTCTTCCATGAATTCCCCTTCTGCATCGGAAGTCTACACCCGGCACATGTCAAGTTAGATGCGCAAACGATAAAATGATGTGTACACACGATTGACCGGCTTAGACGAGGAGGCTACGTTTTGATCGACCGCTACACGCGCCCGGAAATGGGCCGCATATGGACAGAGGAAAACAAATATCGCATGTGGCTCGCGGTGGAGATTGCAGCAAGCGAAACGCTGGCCGAATCTGGGATAGTTCCCGAAGAGGCCGCTCATGCAATCCGGGAAAAAGGCGACTTTAGTGTAGCGAGAATCCAGGAGATTGAAGCCGAGGTCAAACACGACGTCATCGCTTTCACGACCGCTGTGGCCGAGAAAATCGGAGCTGAATCGCGGTGGCTTCACTATGGTCTGACCTCAAACGATGTGGTCGATACTGCTCAGGCGCTGCAGGTGAAGGCTGCGTCGACAATTCTGCGCGCCGGACTCACTGGCCTTGCGGATGTGCTCCGTAAACGCGCAATTGAATTCAAGCACACGCCTACCATCGGCCGGACTCACGGTATTCATGCCGAACCCACTACATTTGGCTTGAAACTCCTGAACTGGTTTGCCGAGATTCAGCGGAACATCGCCCGCTTTGATGCTGCTGCGGAAGACATGCGAGTTGGCAAAACAAGCGGCGCCGTCGGGACGTTTGGCCATCTTAAGCCGGAGCATGAAGTCAGGATTTGCGAGAAGCTCGGTTTGAGGCCCGCACCCGTTGCTACGCAGGTCATTCAACGCGACCGGCACGCCGCATACATCTCCACGTTGGCGCTGATAACGGCCACACTCGACAAAATCGCGGTGGAGATCCGGCATTTACAGCGGACCGAAGTTCGTGAGGCGCAGGAGTATTTTTCCGAGAAGCAGAAGGGCTCCTCCGCAATGCCGCACAAGAAGAATCCGATCACAAGCGAACAGATTAGCGGTCTGGCGCGCGTTGTGAGAGCGAACTCTCAGGCAGCCTTTGAGAACATCGCCCTGTGGCACGAACGTGATATTTCCCACTCCTCGGTAGAGCGGGTTATCTTTCCTGACTCGACGATTCTTACGGACTATTTGTTGGCGAAAACTACGAACCTGATCGAGAAACTGCTCGTATATCCCGCGCGAATGTTGCGCAATCTGGAAAGCACAGGAGGTCTGATTTTTTCCGGGCAACTGCTCCTCGACCTCGCCGAGGCCGGCATGTCACGCGAAGACGCCTATCGCCTGGTTCAAAGTCATGCCATGAAATCCTGGCGCGACGATTTGATTTTTCGAGACGAAGTAGCGAAAGATCCGGAAATTACTGCACTCGTAAGTCCGGAAAAATTAGGGACGACGTTTGACCTAACCCGTCAGCTAGGGAATGTCGATGCGATCTTCGAACGGGTGCTGGGGTAGCCTGTTCGTGGTTCGCGATACTCAACTCAAAGAAACGAAAACTAACGACGTTGGGAAACGGGGATAGGTGAATCGTACGGTTGGACGAAAGAGATCCACAAGCTTTTCGGTAGACGGACGGATATTCAGCGTCCATGTCTCTCTCTTGATCGCGCTAAGCATCCTGTTGGGTTGCACCAGTCGGAGCGCCACCCGATACAATTCACATCCTCCCGTCGCGCCAGATCTGAATTATCTACAACAGTCGACACAAGCTGTCGAAAGACTGCAGGCATGGTACTCACCCTCGACAGGTCTATACCAAACTACTGGGTGGTGGAATTCTGCCAATGTAATGACGGTGCTTGTTGACTACTCTCGCCTAAGCAAATCTAGGCAATATGATTCGGTGTTCGCGAATATATTTGACGCTGCACAAAAGACCAGTCCGGGCTTCCTTAATAATTTCTACGACGACGAGGGATGGTGGGCGCTGGCATGGATCGATGCCTACGACCTGACCGGCGATCCGAGGTACCTCTCAATAGCCGAATCGATATTCTCCGATATGACTGGCGGATGGAATAACGAATGTGGCGGTGGCATCTGGTGGAGTAAAGATAGGAAATACAAGAATGCGATTGCAAACGAATTGTTCCTCTCGGTTGCAGCACACCTGGCCAATAGAACTGCAGGACCAACGCAGAATGAATATCTGAAGTGGGCCGATAAGGAATGGGATTGGTTTCGAGGTTCGGGTCTGATCAATGCGAAAAACCTGATCAACGACGGTCTCGGAAATTCTCAGGGACAGACAGCAGGAGTCGGTTGTGAAAACAATGGCCAGAATACCTGGACTTACAACCAGGGAGTAATCCTTGGCGGGCTTGTCGCACTATCCGCTGTGAATCACGACCCTTCACTCCTCGAGACTGCTAACAAGATTGCCACGGCTGCTACTACGAACTTTGTCGACAACAATGGGATCCTGCATGATACTTGCGAGCCAGATTGCGGGGCAGATGGCATCCAGTTCAAGGGGATTTTTGTTCGCAATCTCGTATTACTCGAAAGTGCCAATCCGAAACCCGAGTTAAGAACTTTTGTTTTCAAAAATGCAAGCTCTATTTGGAAGAACGCGCAGGGAACGAAGTTTGAATTGGGCCAGGTATGGTCAGGACCTTTCGACTCCAGCAACGCGGGAATTCAGAGTTCGGCCCTTGACGCCTTGGTCGGTGCGGCGTTGCTGCAAAATCTAAACTGATTTATTCCTTCCTCGATAAACCGCTGGACTGCTCACACGTCAGTCATGGGTTTCGGCAGTACTCGCCCGGGACCGCTTCCGAATTTCGGAAACCAGTTGCTTATATCCTGAATCGCCACTGAAGCCTCGCCACTCCTGATCGGCATCCAGATCTTCGATTGTTGTCCAACCGTGGTCCATCGCCGTCTGCAGATAGGCGAGCGCCTGGCGACGATGTTGTCTTCCAGCTTCGACCCTCGCGAGGTTGTACCAGACAATTCCGATCTCAGGATGATTCGCACCCAGAACGCGCTCCTCTCCATGCAAAGCACGCTGGTAAAGGGTGGCAGCCTCGTCATATTTCTTTTCCTCTACAAGTACATTCGCAAGATTGTTCATGCTGAACAATGTGTCGGGATTATCTTCCCCTAACGTACGGATACGTATCGCGAGCGTATCCCGATGCATCTTCTCGGCATCTTGCAGGCGCCCTGTATCCTCAAGAACGTTCGCGAGGTTGTTGCGAATCTGCAGCGTCGTCGGATGCTCGGCTCCAACTACTCTTGTCGAATTTGCGAGAGCAGCTCGCAACAATTTCTCCGCTTCGGCGTAGCGGTGCTGCTGACGGCGGGCGTATGCCAGATTTTGCATCGCCGTGATAGTGGTTGGCGAATCTGTCCCGAGCATCCGCTCTCTCTTTTCATAAAGTTCTTGCCATATTGCCGCTTCCTTGTCGATCTGCTGTTCTCCATCGTAGGTAATCGCCAGGTTGCCAAGCAGGGAGAGTGTTACCTCTGCGCTTTCACCCTGCTTGCGACGACTCACCTCAACTGCGTTCGTAAGAAGTTTGTCGGCATCGTTGTATCTGCCAAGATGGTAGTAAGCAGCACCGAGCAGTGCGGCAGTGCGTAAGGTCGATTCCGCGTCCGGTCCGTCATCCCTGGTATGAGCCTGTAACGATTGGCTAAGCAGCTTTTCCGCATCGGCGTAGCGTCCCTGTTTGTCCCTCAGCCATGCCAACTTGTCTTGCACGTGCAATGTCTCCGTTGCATTCGGCCCGAGAGCGCTCCGACTAAGATCCAACGCTTCAACTAACAGCGGTTCAGCCTGCGAATAGAGTCCGAGTCCCGCGTACACATCTCCCATCGTCGCCATCAAGCGAGAACGTATGGCAGGCTGATCGCGGAGGCCTGCACGAATTTCGCTCGCACCTTTGTCTAGAATTTCCCGCGCAGTAATACTGTTCCCTCGCGCTTTGTCTGGATCGGGCACGGTGAATAGGTCTGAAAGAAAAGCGGTCGTGCGACGGGCAGTTTCCGCTTCCAGGTTTGCACGATCGCGCTCCCGTGCTACGCGACGTGCCTGCACGGTCATCGAAATTGCGAGGGCTACTAGCAGAATTGCGAGCACTGCGGTGAATGTCGCACTTAGGCGGTGGCGCAGCAGGAATTTACGCGCCCGATATCCGGTGCTCGGAGCCCTGGCTTCTACCGCTTCCCCGCGAAGATAGCGCCGAAGATCATTCGCGAAGTCGGACACAGACCCGTAGCGGCGTTCCCTATCCTTTTCAAGAGCCTTTATAGCGATCGAGTCCAAGTCACCTCGAACTAGTCGAACAAGGTGCCTCTTACTGGTACCTCGATACATGGCGATTGAAGCCGTCGGCGGTAACGACCGAATCCTGCTGCTTGGCGTGGCGGGCTCCTTGTGCATCAGCTGTTGAATCTGTTCCAGCATGCTTCCTGAAGTTTCAATCGGGAGTGCCCCAGTCAACAGTTCATAAAACACTACGCCGAGGGAATAGATATCCGTTCTCGTGTCGACGTTCAGGTTCCCCTCTGCCTGTTCAGGGCTCATATACCCCGGCGTCCCGAGCATCATTCCAGTTTGTGTGAACCGGGTTTGCATTTCGTCTTCGGCCATTCTCGCGAGGCCGAAGTCGATGATGCGTGGGACAGGCACTCCATCTATATCGACCACCAGTATGTTGTTAGGCTTAAGATCGCGATGCAAAATCGCTTTCTGATGGGCATGTTGCACACCCTCGCAGACTTTCAGGAACAGGCTCACGCGATCTCGAGTGGAGAGGCGGTTCCGGTCGCAGTATTGGGAAATCGGCAGGCCAGGAACATACTCCATTGCAAAGTATGGCTGCCCATCCTCAGTCGATCCGGCATCGTAGACCTTCGCAATCGATGGATGATCCATCATCGCGAGGATTTGGCGCTCAGCATGAAACCGCGATATCAGGTTTGAATCGGAACGCACGCCGCGGATAAGCTTCAAAGCTACTTGGCGCTTTACCGGCTTTGCCTGTTCGGCAAGCCAAACCTGTCCCATGCCGCCCTCGCCCAACACTCGAAGAAGGAGGTACGGGCCAACATAAGCAAACGATTGCCGTTGGGCCGATGCGGAAACCCTATCCGGTCCGCCGTGCGAAATGGTTTCTTGAATGGGGGTGTCTGCTTTGCCAGCGTCCCCCGGCGCAGAATCCTGCCAGGTCATGCTCCCCCTTCCAACCAGAATGTTCCGAAAGCAACTTAGCATGCCCGGAAATTGGCGTCCAGATGGTCAAGTATTTTCCCGTTGGCAACATACTTCGCGCGGACAACTAACCCTGCTAGGATCACGCCTGAGATGCTGCCTACCTTAAATGACAAAACATTTCACATCTTCCAGTGCACGCGTCACCTTTCAGCGTTGGATTCGCATTGCAGAATGGACACTTGTCTCATTACTGTCTGTGCAGTTCGCTGTACGCACGATGCCCAACGCATGGCACACGCTCAATACGGATTTTCCCAACTACTATCTAACTGCGCGGTTGGTACACGAGCACTACGAAACTTCGCGCGTTTACGAGTGGATCTGGCTGCAGCGCCAGAAAGATCATCGAGAGATCGACCAGCGCCTCGTGGGCCTGGTGCCAATCACGCCATTCTCTACCCTCGTGGTTTATCCCCTTACGTCTTTACCGCCATTGGCGGCAAAGCATTGTTGGTTGATCACCAACATCGGACTTTTATTCCTCACCTTGGCTCTCCTGCGAAATCTGACTGCGTTGCCAAGGAGCAGAATCGCTTTGGTGGTTGCAATGAGTCTTCCGTTAAGAATTAACTTTCTGTATGGACAGTACTACGTGCTTTTACTGTGTCTCCTCACTTTCTCATGCTGGCTTTACGTTCATGAGCGGCGGTTTCTAGCAGGGGCCATAACTGGGATTGCATCCGGCCTGAAAGTATTTCCCCTGATCTTTTTGCTCTATTTTCTGCGGAAGCGCGACGTAAAAGCATTTATCGGAGGCGTCGCTGGCGGCATTTTCTCCGTCTGTCTTTCCATCTTTGCATTTGGCTGGGAACTCCACCGGACCTACCTCCTCCAGGTACTGCCTGCCACACTTCGCGGAGAAGGACTCGACCCCTATAACCTTAAAGCTGCGTCGATGAGTTCTGTGCTTCACAGACTATTTATCTATGAGCCACAGCTGAATTTGCATCCTGCAATAAATGCTCCTTGGCTTTTCGCCATTGCTCATCCACTTTTTCAGATGCTCCTGATCGCGCCCGCACTGCTGCTGGTAACTCCGGGTAAAAGCACTCTGGAACGGATTCGCCTTGAGTGGGCGGCGATCGTGTTCGTTATACTGGCGATCTCAACTTCCGCGTCAACTTACCTTTTGACTTTGCTCATCCTGCCGGCTTGCTTTGTGTTAGCCGCTTTACAGAACAAGTTGCCTGAATGGGTGAGCGCCCTGTTTATTCTCCTTGTTGTGGCTGCCGGAAGTTTAGGCGTGATTGGCAACGGCGCCGTAGGCTGGAAAGTGCTGCTGGCCGTCCCCAGGCTGTATGCTCTGATCCTGTGTTGTATTGTCGCGTTCATCCTTCTTGTCCAGCAGGAGTCTCTCAAAACTGCACGGCAACATCTTGCGGGCTGGGCAGCATTGCTGGCTACAATCATCATCATTGGTATTGCATCCGGCGTTCGACATCAACTTGGGCTTTACGCGGATTATCAGTGGAGAATACCTGCCCATCCGGGCGTGTACATGGCGAGAGGCCCAAGTACACAAAGTGATTCGCTGTCCTTTGTCGCAATGATGTTCGACGGCTATCATGCCGCTATCCAATTTCCCGACTCGATCCAATTCAGCAATACGAGTCGCGATGATGTCCTCGCCGTGAGCGCTTCCAATGATGAAAGTTGGCAGGAAGTCGTCGGGCATGAGTCTACTATCAATTCTTCACAAGTCGGTCGCAAAAGCATCTCACACGCGGAGTTCCCGGTTATCTCCTTCGATGGCCACTGGCTTGCGTATCTTCGCGAGAATCGAGGGCGTGCGCAGGTTTGGGTCAGTGATCTCACCAATCCTGCGAATATGGAAAAGGCAGTAACTCCACCGGAGCTGAATGTGATGGAGATGTCCTTTCTTCCAAACGGTGGGTTGATATTTTCAGCGAGTTCGGGAGGTAGGCCTCGTCTAATGCTGGTGGATGAAATGGGAAAGACGGAGTCGCTCGGCGTCGAAAACGCCAGGTATCCCGCTGTCTCTCCCGATGGTCAGTGGCTCGCATACAGCCGTCTGGAGGGCGGGAACTGGCAACTCTGGCTGAGCAACCTGGACAACAGACAAGCTCACCGACTTACCGAATCCGCTTGTAACAAAATTGAGCCATCTTGGACGGCGGATTCCAGAGAGCTGATCTATGCAAGTGATTGCGGTCGAGCTCTCTGGTTCACGGCACTATGCAAGAGACCCGTTCTACACTAACGCGGTTATTAGTCCGCGCTTCCAGTACCTAAGTCAGTTTTGGAGCCTATTCCTGCCAATCAAGGGGAGGCTTTCCATCATTTCGCCTATAAGTTACGTTTTTCCAATTCGATTGCACGAGGGAAGAGGATGTTGTTCTCGAGATGGATATGTTGATGCAGATCCTGCTCAAATTCTCTCAGCCCGTCGTAAAATGCATGAAACGTGGGGCAGGCATCTTCCGGTGTAGTGAAGTTCTTGCTCAAACGGCGAATTTCTGCAATCAGACTTCCTGCAGCGTCATGTTCCTCCGACATCATAGCGATCGGATTGGCAACTGTCCCGAAGCAACTTTGGGGCCTTGCAGTTCCCTGCGATACGGATTTTTCGAGGCTAGTTACATATGGAAAAAGTACTGTTTCTTCTTTTGTTAAATGCTGAGTGAGTTCATTGTCCAGTTGACCGAGTGCCGCCGCTATGATTGGCAACTCCAATTTCGTTGCTCCGTGTCGATTCACGACCTTTTCCGCCAACTGGGCTAGGCGAGGCAATTCTCGTTTCACGTAGACGTGGTGCGCGGTTACGATATGCGAGATCAAACTCTCTAAAGACTTGTCAGTCCAATTTTCGATGTCGGGCGCAGGCTTCTTCGCGGCCGCTTCCAATGCTGCGATAACAGCATTAACTTCCAGATTCCCGGCCATGCAGGCCTCGGACAGCGGTTTGCGACCACCGCAACAATAATCAATCCCGAACTGTTCAAATACGCGTATTGATGTCGGCTGTTCCAATGCAATCTCGCGAACGGTCTGTGTCGTAGTGTTCATATCGGACTCCTTGAAATACACGATAGTGGGCGGCAATATCCGCCACAGCGACTTTTGTCACTGTGCGATCACGAATTGCGAAAAATCTTCAGTTATCTGGACCTGTGACATAAGTCGCTGACGATTCTCGTGCACCGGCCTACCCTTCCTTTGCACGCCAATTCCAATAAGGAAATTTTGATGGGGATAATAAAACTTGCGTCGAGCTTCACGCGAGATAGAAAGAAAAATCTCATCCGCCGCGGAGTGCCTGATGATTCGCAGAGGATCAGGCAGACGGTTCAATGGCTGTTCGCGGCGCTGAATGTCTGGTTGGGAATTCAGTTTCTCCTGTGGGTTCGTTATTGCGAGCGCGGCGGCAAAGGACTGAATGTGCCTAGGCCCGCCGGAGCCGAAGGATGGCTACCAATCGCAGGGTTTATGAATGCGAAGTATCTGTTGCTCACGGGACACGTGCCGGCGATCCATCCAGCTGCGATGATTCTCTTTATTGCTTTCTTGCTGATGAGCTTCCTGCTCAAGAAAGCTTTTTGTTCCTGGCTGTGCCCAATTGGAACATTTTCAGAGCAACTGTGGGCTCTAGGAAGAAAATTCTTTGGACGTAATCTTCGTCCTCCCGCGTGGGTAGATATTCCGCTACGAGGCTTGAAATACCTGCTGCTCGTATTCTTCATTTTTGTGATTGGCACCATGTCCGCAGAGGCGATTCACGATTTCATGGTCACGCCTTATGGCCTGGTTGCCGACGTAAAGATGTTGAATTTCTTTCGCGATATGGGACGAACAGCCGCCATAGTCATCACGTTGCTGGTTTTGCTTTCAATGCTCATTAAGAACTTCTGGTGCCGATACCTCTGTCCGTATGGCGCGCTGTTCGGGCTTGCGTCCCTTCTAAGTCCCGTTAAGATTCGACGCGACGCGGATGCGTGCATCGATTGCGGAAAATGCGCGCGTGCATGTCCCTCAAATTTGCCGGTGGATCGGCTCATGCAGATTCGGACTGTTGAATGCACGGCGTGCATGGCCTGCGTCGCGGCATGCCCCGCTCAAGATGCCCTGCAGTTTGCCTTGTCTCCAAGAAAGGCCGCCACACCCTTTGAACGGTGGCGGCGACGCGTAGCTCGTCCGATGACGGTAGCAGCGGTTCTCGCCTGCATCTTCTTCGGATTAGTCATTGTTGCGAAGCTTACGGGCCACTGGCAAACGAATTTGCCGACCACGCTTTACATTGATCTGGTGTCTCATGCAAAGGATGCAGCACACCCGGGCCTATGAGGTGGTCGAAATCGGCAATCTCCAGAAATCCTGGCTATCCACCTCTTCACACGGCCAAGATTCGAACTCAAATGCATCAGCTTGACTTGGCAGGATTCTCTTCTGGGTGTGCCCAATCATATGTCGCTCCCATCCAAGACCGCTTCGGAATGGGTTCTTCAAGATGAGGAAGCAATGCCCACATTCCTATCAGCGCCAAGCCTACAAGATTCGGGAACAACAATGGGGCCATCGGCGGAGCGCCGTTCACCAGCCTATCAAAGAGGTTGTGACCCGGATCAAGAAGATTTGCCTGTATGTGGAACCAGAATCCAAGTACGCCGACTAAAGCCTGTGTCAGCATCACGATCAGGCAAACATCCATAAATCGCCTTGTCACCGTTAGAACAAGAGGAACAATCAGAAACCCAGTCGCTAACGCAGAGGAGATAACCGGGATCCATTCCGTCTTTACGAAGAAGCCGTTCGATGCATGATCCGTCAACGACAAGACAAAATTTCCGAAGAAGCCTCCGAGGGCCAGAAAGATTACCCATCGCGCCCACTCTGAGCTGCGCGAGGCTACCATCCGATTCATCAGAAGTAAAAAACCAAGTCCCGTGTATGCCAGTGGCGCGGCAAATGGCGCCGCATAGGTGAGGCTCTTAAGTGTTCGATCGAGAAAGAACCGGCTCTCCAGGTGGTATAGGACGCCGCCTAATCCAACAAGGACGGAAAGCCAGCCCACCATATAACCAACATCTCGCCACGGTGCTTCAAAGCGTCCAATCCAGCGCAGGCCGATCATCACGAAAAGAACTGCAGGTGCTCCAAGGGAAAAGTACAGAGGAATGTACTCCGCAGCTTTCTGGAAATGATTCACCGAGTGAGCGATGTAAATATCAGCAGCGAGAATGGCGAGATTGACAGTCACGAAGAGTTCTATCCAAAGCTGAGGATCGTGCGCCCAGCGAAAGCGAGGACTTGCTACGATCGCTTGAATTCGACGGAGGAATCTACTTGCGGGCATGCTCTCTCCGCAGTTCGTCGGCAGCATGCTGAAGTTCCACAGTCTTCGAGAGCAGTTCGTAATTCCCATGCCACTGCACAAAATCGGCTCCCCCCATGAACGCACCGTGCTTTGAAGTGCGGCCGTCGTAATGCCACAGATTGAAGTAGGTGAAGTCGATGGTGTGTGTAAATGGCGGTCCGGAAAGAGAGCCATCTTTCCGCAGGTCATCCATGATCGCCTTGGCGGCAAGGATCTTTGCGTTAGTGCTTAAGACCACTTGTTCACCCTGGCTGTAAACCCGTTCCACCAGGGGCTGCGTATGACATTGTGTACAGACCTGCTTCATATTGATCTGTGCCTGCAGGTAGTTCGGACGATGTGCCGTAACTGCATCAGCGAGATACCAGCCGAGTCGGTCCGATGGGTTATGGGTAACCTTGAGACCGTTGATGCCACTCATGTGGCAAGTCGCACATGTGGGCACAAACATATCGCGAGTCGTAAGCGTGCGCGGATCTGCGTCGAGCTTCAGCAGATGGCGCTGAGCCGCGAACATAATACCGTGCTTTGACTCGTTGTAAATCTCTAGCTGTGAGTGGTCGGGACCCATGTGGCATTGGCCACACGTAGTGGGCAACCGCGCAAGCTCCACTGAACTTGTGTGTCGGGAGTGGCATTGCGTACAACTGCCGATTGTGCCGTCTTCATTGGGCTTACCGACCGCGTGGCACTGCTCGCAACCGGACGTGGCTGCAGGATGTCCCTCTGGGAGGACGAGAGGATTCGGCGGGCGCTTCGTGCCACCCGGCTGGAACTGTTCACTAAAGGAAACTTGCTCCGGCCTTAAGCTCTTTTCACCGTGAACGGCAGCCCAACTGGGGGCGGCGTGGCGACTGCGAAGGAACTCCTGATAGACCCCTTCGTGGCAGGATCGGCAGTTTCCAGCCGTCAGATGAGTACTGATCACGAATCCGTGATGATCGACTTTCTGCTGGCCGGCGGCGGGCTGGTGGCAGTCGAGGCAATTCACACCCTTCTTCGCATGCGCAGACATTTCGTACTCGTGGACCACCGAATATTGGAGCCGGGCATGGCACTCTGCGCACTTTCCGGATGCACGAACGAAATCGGCCGTCGGCTGGGATGTCTCGACAGTTGGACGCTGCCTGTTGACCAGAAAGGCTGACAGAATTAGTGCAAACGCAATTACGACAGCGAGAAATACTGATCGGAATGACACGGTGTCGACCCTCCGGGGGAATGTCGTTGTAAACGCCTTGAAGGCAACGCTCGCATGAAGGGAACAATGGAGACTGTATCAGGCGATCAAACGATTCGCACCAACCGAATACCAGGTCGCAAAGAATTCTATGGAAGTAGTTCCTATGAACGACTACTCATCCGCGGGTTTCGTAAGATTCACGCGAAATGCTGACGGCTTGTAGTCGGAACGCACGTACTCGCTCGGAATCGCAATCACGTTTCCATCCCGATGGGAACTGAAGTGAGGAGAACAAATTTCGACGCCGGCCTCATTGAACTTATCCTGAATGTTTTGGTGAAGCTCAGAGTAAATTGTCAGCATCAAGATCGGCTTCAATGTGTATGCATTCAGTTCATAGGTTACATAGAAGTCATTCAATGCGGTTTGGAGAACAAATGGCTCAGGTAAATGCTGGATGTTCTCGGTCATCAACGCTGCATTGATGAGAAGACTGTGAACCAGTCTCCACGGAGCGTCGTAGCCGATTGAAATGGTTGTATGAAAAATAACGCCTGACTCTCGCGCTTTTGCTGAGAAGTTCTGCACCGCGCCACTCATCACACTCGAATTTGCGATCGTAATAATTTCCTCTTTGGGTGTGCGAATTCGCGTAACCAGGAGATTCTTCTCGATTACTTCGCCCGTGCTGCCTCCAATGCTGACCCAATCACCCAGGAGAAAAGACCTCATATACGTAAGGATGACCCCGGCAATTGCATTCGCCACGGAGGAGGAAGATCCAAGCGACAGCAATATTCCCAGGAAAATGGATACGCCTTGAAAGGCCCGGCTGTTTGCCCCCGGAAGGTAGGGGAAGGTGATGATCAATGCCAGAGCGATAATCAGCAGCCGAATTAATTTATCGGTTGGCTTGGCCCAATCGGGATAGAAGCCGGGGATACTTATATTTCCCCTGTCGATTCCGTCGAAAATTACCCGGACTATGCGAATTAAGAAATGAACGGCCAGGCCTATGAAAAAAATGACAAGTAGGTTTGGCAAATAATTGAGGCCGGACTTAGTTAATGCGCTGACCTGGGAGAATACCCAACTCGTGGATTTTAGTGAGATATCCCGCGTGACAGAGAAGTACCCGAGGACGACGGCAAGGTATACCTGGATGACCGCAAGAACCAGTACCCAGCGGATGACATGCCCTATTCCCAGTGCCAGCGAACCCAGATAAATCCCGATTAGCCCCCGTGCCGTCTTGGTCTCACGTTGCAATGCGGTAGCCAGAATTCGTTCTAATCTGGATCGGATCGTAATCCGGATTCGCCGGAGCAACCAAACGATAGGCACCAATGTGAGAGTCGTTAATATGGTGTAGGCGATGCTGAGCAGAATCGTGCGCAGGCTGTGTTCTTTGCGATAATTCAAAATTTCTTTACGAATATTGCCAGCATATTCCTTCGCCATTTCGTCACGAGGCCGACCGGCGAGTTGCGCATCCGTATCTGTAACTGCCACGATTAGCGTGTTGCCGACTAGAATCTCGCTCCAGGCATCCTGTGGGAAGATTCGGATATCGTCGGGCGAGATTTTCTTGTCACGGGCCACGGAGGCAATCCGCGTGGCAATTTGTGACGCACGTTCTTGAGGAGAGTGCTCGCCGATCCGCTGATACACCGAAAGGACTCGGCGACCCTCGATGACCACATCGCCTCGATCGACAGACTCCCCCTCGGGAGGGGCTAACGGCGCGGCCTTGGATTGTTCTTCTTTCGGCGGAACCTGTGAACCCCTGGATTGGGGAACGGCTGCTCGAGCCATAAAAATACATAGCAATGCAGAGATGCACGCAACGACAAGAGTTGATCTTTTCATGTGCATAGTGCACGGCTCCGTTGACAGAATCCAGCACGGTTCATAACAAAATGTCGCCGACAATAGCGGTTCAAATGCCTTTGTACTTGAAAGTGGCAATTGTACCAGTAACTACACATGCCTCCGGCAACACGCTATGCCCGGGTCCCTACGAGCCGTTATAAGCGTTCGCCCTGATCTACAACAACCAGGGGGATCCGTAAGCCTTCAACCGGTCCCCTGCTCTCCAAAAATCACGCCGTTTAGGGCTCGTCACTTCCTACTGCTAACAACTCTCTCTGCCCCTTCCTGCCTTATCGCCCCCAAATAGACCATTTACTCTTCCTAAGACGACATCCGACCGTGTTGATCTAACCTTGGCACAACAGGGCAGAATCAAATAGCCTTTAAAATACTTTGCGATTCCCGAGAGCAACTATGAAAGTGCTATTCCTGGGTTATTCGAGCATCAGCAAACGGCGCGTAATTCCAGCGCTTCAGAAGCTCGGTGCTGAGAGTGTTGATGTGGCATCGCTTTCAAAGTCGGCCTCGGACTGGTCCAGCGTTCTTCCAGTCCGAATGTTTTCCGATTATGAGCAAGCGTTGGATCAGTCGGACGCGCAGATAGTCTACGTCTCCACTGTGAATAGCCAACACGCGCGATGGGCCAGAAAGGCTCTCCAGGCGGGATTTCACGTCATTGTCGATAAGCCAG
This sequence comes from uncultured Acidobacteriaceae bacterium, assembly GCA_963797255.1. Lineage (GTDB taxonomy): Bacteria > Acidobacteriota > Terriglobia > Terriglobales > Acidobacteriaceae > JANXZS01. Next base: position 80,493 of record CAWCOV010000017.1, on the reverse strand, counting down.
CCTTCATGAGCGTCGCAGAGACTCGAGAGCTGATCGAATTAGCTCGTCTTAACCAGCGATGCCTGGCAGAGGCCACTGTCTATGCGTGCCATCCATCGATCTCAAGGGCTCTTGAAGTATTTGAACAGTCAGGCAGGTCCCCGTCGCATCTTCTTGCAGTCTTCAGTTACCCTCCCGTTTCACCTGACAACTATCGTAATTTCCTGGAGCCGGGCGGAGGGGCGCTGTGGGATCTGGGACCCTATGCAATCACTCCTGGCCGTCTGTTCTTTGGAGGATCACCGTCCGAGATTATTGGTCGGCGCCTGTCGGAAAACGACGAGGTAGAGACGAGCTTTAGCATGATGGCGCTGTACCCTGGCGGGCGATCCTGCACGGGCTCATTCGGCTTTACGACAGGCTATTTGAATCGCCTGGAAATTCTCGGACCGGGAATCGTAGTCACGATTAATCGGGCATTTACTCCTTTACCAGACTCGACCGCTGAACTGATCGTCCGTGAGGCAGACAAAGTCGGTAGTATCCACGTTCCCCCTGCCGATTCGTTCGCGATTTTTTTAAAGGACTTTTTTCACGCTGTTGAGAACCGCAATTATGGCGATTTCAAGAATTGTATGCTGGCGGACGCAATCACCTTGGAGCGTTTGAGGATGAGCGCTCAAGCATCTCCGATTGCGTAAAGACAACGCAGCAGCGTGTGACACATGCGCTTCGTGATGGAGAAGTTTGCGACGGGAATTCTGAGGCGGAAATCTCATTAGAGGCCGGAGCCGCGAAGAACGCAGATGACCGTTAGACAAAGTATTTGCAGGTCTTTGCCAAATGACCAGCCGTTAAGGTACTGCCGGTCGTAGACTTCAATGCTTTCAGGGCTGGCGTCCGAACGACTTTCGATTTGCCACAAGCCCGTGATGCCTGGTCTCACTTGCGATCGAAGAGCTAGAAATTCCGGGCTTAGCAGGTCGCAATGATAATCAGGCAAGGCACGCGGGCCAACGAGACTAAGATCTCCCCGCAAGACATTCCAAATCTGCGGCAACTCGTCAACGCTGTAGCGGCGAAACCAACTACCAAACACAGGCAGAATCCGCGGATCGTCATGGCATCGATGAATACGTGGATCTTTCGCGTCAGGATTCTTGGCCAGGTAGTCGCGCAGCCACGCGTCACCGTTTGAACGCATAGTTCGCAGCTTAAATAGCCTGAAGTATTTGCCATTGAGGCCCCGGCGATTTTGAGCAAAGAATCCAGAGCCCGGATCGATGATTTTTATGGCGACTACGGCCAGAAAAACGACTGGCAAAATCATGAAACCGATCAACAGGGCAACACAGACGTCAAACAGCCGCTTCAGCACAAGCTCGGGCGACATTCGGGCGGATTGTCCAATGGCGATTGGAACTTCAAAATTCGATGCCATTATGCCGCTAGCTCCTCGCTCTAGTTACCGTGGATGAGATGCAGGCCTAAACATTGAATGCGTCGCCCCCATCTCGACCTTTCATGCTTGGCCGTGTTGTGAAGTCACTTAGACGGCTATCTCCAGAGATTGGCCGGAGCACTATAGGAACTCGCAGGAGCAGGAATTCCCGATAGCTGAGTTCCCAAGTGAAGATCGTCACTAGCCTGGCGAAGAAACGCGGTAACTGCATGATCGAAGGCGTCGAGAAATATCTCATCTCCCATTTGCGGCACCGCAAAATCGTCGCGATTATTATTGAACCGCTCGAGTACCTCGGCGAATCCGACCTCATTCGTTATACGACCGATGATGTACCGATCAGCACCGACGCGCCCAATGAATGCCGCCTCGCGATAGAGATAGACATCGCCAAGAAGGTCCACTACGACTGAGATCTGCGGGTAACCGCGCCCGAGCATTTCGTGGTGCGTTACCCGGTGAACCGGCTCCGTCTCAAAACCTTCTACCAGTCCGCGCATTCCATAACCCAGATCGAGTGCCAGGTTTCCCATGCCTTCTGCGACGAGAAGGTCCTTTACCGCGATGAGTTCATCCCGCAGGACTTCCCGTTCGTATCCTGAGATTGCTGTATCACCAGATGCGGCGTAGTTCTCGCGCAAGGTCACGAAGTTAACACCCTTTCGATCTGGAGACTGATCTGCGATGGATACAATTGCCTGGAATATCTTGCGAAGGTGTTTGACCTGCCCGCTCTGCACAACGTGATTGAAGCCGACTCGCAGCGATGAGGCTCGCTCAGTTTTAAGACGAACTAAGTCTCGGGCATTCGGCAGAACCTTGGAGGCGACGCCTGCGCGCTGCGTCGTAAGCAAAGCAGTTTCGTCGTCGGCACCGTATAACGAGATGCGGATAGCCTCGAGGTTCCAAAGCCCCTCGTTTCTGCTTAAGAATTGCGGCGTAAGCATCATGCCATTGGTGTAAAGCTGCATACGGTGGCCTAAACCGGCAGCAAAACGGACCAACTCAGCGAGGCCGGGATTGGTGAGTGGTTCGAGACCACCGGAAATGTAGAATCTACCCGGCGAATCTTGCGGAGCTTCCGCGAATAATTTGCGAAACATTTCATTCCCTGGGATTATGTCTCGCTGCTCGTATTGCGAACCTCGGGCCCGCCCGCAGAATTTGCACGAGAGCATGCAGGAAACAGCGGGATAAATGCCAACCGTGAAGGGATACCGATGAGAGCCTTTCAAAAAAGACTCAACCGCACCCGAGTCAATAATCGGATCGATGGTGTTCTGGCGATAAGGAGCATCGGCTCGAACTTGCGCCATTAAGGTGGTTGCCTCATGATCGTCGTGGATAGCGTTGACAATTTCGACTACTTCGTCAACGCCACAGCCGCAAGTTTCGGCGATGTCAGGAATTCGACAAAATGGGCGCAACATCAACAACTGCAGAATGGCTTCTGTCCGTTTTACCCTTTCATCCCGAGGGGAAGCGCCTCTACCCTCTCTAAGCCTTGGGTACCTTGTCTTGGGGTTGTGGCCGATACGCTCTGCGAATCGTCGCAAAGAACCTGACATCATTGGATGTTGCTGCTCGATGTTCAGCATGTCTCAACTCCTCCTAGTATCGGCGGGGGCCCGAAGCAAGAATCGGTTGTGCACTCAGAAAATTTTGGTGTCTTGCGTAGTGAATGACCAAGGCAACATGGGGCTGACTTTCATAGTCTCAAGGAGACATCTCTGGCCCGAAACAGTGTTGTATCTTATATCAGTTTTTGTGACAGTTTTTCGAAATACGTGCTTCGCAGATTGGAATTCAGAGATGCGTAAATTGGCGGCGGGGTTGTAGACGATTTAGCCGTAATGGGAAACTGCCCATTAAAAAGTAAATTGATGAATATGTTTGCGCCAAAAGTGTGTAAATTCTTTTCCACTACCTCGCGAACAGAAGCGCTCAAATCATGATCGCGATCCGGCTCAGGCCGCTGGCGGCCATGGCACAACATTGAGTAGACGGAGTAGACAACCGTTATGAACGTTAAGACGACCGGTAAGAGTACCGAGGTCGCGAGCAAGAAAGCCAGCTCGCGAAACAGGTGGCGAACACTGCTATGTGTTGTTTTACTTTCGAGCATCTGCGTTCCCACCGTATCTGCTGCCGAGTCCCGGTCTGGACAGGCTCAGGCGTCCTCGCCGAAAGCCCAGGCGCAGGATGCGGGCTTGTCCCTGAACTTCGCGCGACGTACCGGCGACCTGGACGCGATGCTAAAGGCCCGAAATATTCGGGCACTTGTGCTATACAGCCACTCCAGTTTCTTCTACGTGAATGGCAAGCCGGAAGGCATTTCCTTCGAGGCGTTACGCGATTTCGAGCAGTTCGTGAATGAAAAGCTGCATACCGGCAGGCAACATGTGCAGGTCACCTTTATTCCGGTTCGCCCCGATCAACTTGAAGCGTATTTGAAGGAAGGCATCGGCGACTTGATCGCCTATCCGATCACCATTACTCCGGAGCGCGAGCAGCAGGTTGCGTTTTCGCTGCCCATTCAAACTGGCGTGAAACAGATTGTCGTGACCGGAAAGAACTTTGGTTCCGTTTCCTCATTACAGGATTTGAGCGGAAAGAAAGTCTTCGTTAATTCCATCGCCACGTATTACGAGAACCTCGAGAAGATCAACGAATCGTTGCGCCAGCAAGGCAAGCCGCCGATTCTGGTCAAGAAGGCCGACGAGAATCTGTTGGACGAAGACCTAATGGAGATGGTGAACGCCGGCATCGTTCCCGCGACCGTTACCATTTCCGAGCGCGCCAAGCTTTGGGAGAGCGTTCTGCCCAATATCACGGCACACCCCGACATTGTAATTGCTGGCCAAGAGGATTTGGCATGGGTGATGCGAAAAAACAACCCGAGGTTCAAAGCACTTGTGGACGAGTGGGTGAAAACCCACGCTGCCGGCACGTCGTTCGGCAACACTCTAATGCGGCGGTACTTGAAGAACAATGAGTGGATCAAGAACCCAACCACTCAAGAGGAAATAAAGAAATTTAACGAACTCGCAAATTACTTCAAGACGTACGCATCACAGTACGGCTTCGACTACCTGATGATCATGGCTCAAGGCTATCAAGAGTCGATGCTGAACCAGACGGCGCGAAATGGCGGAGCTGTTGGAGTGATGCAGGTGAAGCCGTCAACCGCGGCCGCGCCACCCATCAGTATCCCGGACATAATGACTGCCGAGAACAACATTCACGCGGGAGTCAAGGTTTTAAAAACGATTGCAGATCAATATTTCAGTGATCCAAAGATCGATCCGGAGAACCGTCTGCTACTCACCTTTGCCTCCTACAACGCTGGGCCCAATCGCATCGCAAAACTTCGCAAGCATGCGCCTGCCCGGGGGCTGGATCCCAACAAGTGGTTCGGCAATGTGGAGTTGCTGGTGGCAGAAAGCGTAGGACAGACGACTGTCCAGTACGTCAGCAACATTAACAAGTACTACATCGCCTACAAGCTCGTGGTGGAGCAAGGGGAATCGCTTCAATAATGCACTCCGCTGCGCGGGATACTCGCCGTGCTGACAACATCTTTAAGCTAGGAGAAAGCGATTTCTCAGGGCACATAGACGAGGAATTCCGGCATGTCCGGAAGGTTGTCAATGAACGTCCCCTTTTTCTTCCCCTTGGAGGAAAAGCGCCGCACCCGCTGCTTCTTCCGCTCGGCGATGTAAAGATCGCCGTCGGGGCCGACGCCGAAGCCCGATGGGCTGTCGAGTTTTCTGTCTATCACAACGCGGGCCTTGATCTCGCCCTTCGGTTGCTTGGACTCCAGGTCGAGCGCCAGGATGCTGCCGGTCCCCGAGGCGCCGATATAGAGTGTCTCGCCGTGCAGGAACAGGTGCACTGGCGCCATGAGCTCGCGTCCTGTGACGTGGGCCATCAACTCGCCGGAACGCACATTGAAGACCTTCACGGCATCGCCGGCTTCGTCTGCCACGTACAGATGCTTTTTGTGCACCACGATACCGCGCACCGAGTGGCGTGGCTTGCCGCGCTTGTCGAGCACCACCTTCAGGCCGAGAGGCGCTGGTACATCGAATGATGCGCGGTCGCCATACTCGGGAAGGCTCCCCTGGGAGGATGCGACGAGCGTGCCGGGGAGAAACTTCCCCTTTGGATATTGCTTGCGAAGGTGCGCGGCCACCGATGCGGGTTTGCGGGGCTCCCCTACAAGCGCCACAACGAGGTTCGTATCCTGGCAGGAGACGTAGATGCGACCATCGTCTCCGAGCTCCACGTCGAAGGGATGCACCATCGCCGCAATTTGCGCAGTCTTTACGAGCACCTCCTGAAAGCGGAAGGTGTCGCCGTGCCGGTGATAGCGCGCAATGTGGCTATCCTTGCGCCACGCGTTGGCAATGTAGAGGTCGTCGCCCACCAATGCAAAGCCACGCGCAATATGCAGGGGATGCGCGGCGGGCGATGGATCGAGGAGGAGCGGATGCTTCTTGCGCGGGGAGCCGTCGTCCTCGAAGACACCGATGTTATCAACGCCGTGTCCCGATTCGCCCCGATAGCTGATCCACCACATGGTTCTGTCCTCGTATTGACCTGCCGCTCATCGGCCAAAAAGCCTGAACGGCGAAAATTACGCCCTGCGCAATTGGCGGGTGTGCCGTCATTATAAGCCGGTGGGAATTGTTGAGAGTTTGCGTTACAACAGCTTTCGATCGTTGCCCCACTAAGCTCGGTGGACCGTTATAACAACGCTGTTTCTGGAAAGCGCCGTACATAGTCGGACATCGAGACTGCGTATAGTGTCTGCAGCAAGAGTTATTGGAGCGCAGAGGAGTCTCCCCCAGTGGCGCAAAGCTACCATTTCTCTCTCCTGCTTTTGTTGTTCGCCTGGCTTAACGCTGACGCTGGTTTGGCCCAGGCGGCACCTGAACACATCAAACACATAGTCATTGACGACTCCACAGCGCCACTCTATGGACCGTGGAAGTTTCACGTTGGCGACTCACCAATCGATCCCATAAGTCACTCCCCGCTATGGTCAGAGCCGGGTTTTGATGATTCGACGTGGGAGACGGTGGACCTGACGCCACGCGACGCTACCCTGGACCCCGTATATGGCGTTTCCGGAATGGTGCCAGGCTGGACAATGCGCGGCCATGCGGGTCACTGGGGCTACGCCTGGTATCGCATGCTATTGCGGGTAGACTCGCCTCCGGGAAAGGATCTTGCCATTGAGGGCCCGCCAGGGATAGACGACGGTTACCAGATCTTCCAGGATGGGATTCTACTTGGCAGCTTCGGCGACTTTTCCTCCAGCAGGCCGATCGTCTACAACACGCAGCCGATGAAATTTTCTCTGCCGCAGCCCGGCGACGCTTCAACTTCCCGAGTACTGGCATTCCGCGTCTGGATGGAGCCCTCCACGCCGGCAAATTATCCCGACGTCGGCGGTTTACGCACCGCGCCGCTGTTGGGTGAGGCAACCGCGGTGAACGCCAACCACCAACTCCGCTGGCTAGACGCCCTGCGCGCAGTCGCTGACCTTATGGTCTCCGCTGTGGCGTTTGGGCTGATCGCTCTCATTGCCTTCAGCCTGACCTTGTTTGATCGATCGGACAGAGTTTACATCTGGCTCGGGACGGCCTTTTTGCTGACGTCGATGTTCGATGCCTTAGTGGTCTTTCTCGACACGAAGCAATACGTGGGAATCGCGATCGGAGACCCACTTCGATTTGTCGTTTTGCGTCCGCTGATTTACGGCGCGTGGGTCATGGTCTGGTGGAACTGGTTTGGGCTTCATCGACCGACGTGGGTGCCACGAGCGGCGGCGGTGCTGGCTCTGTTGTATGCGTTGTCAACCGCTCTGAACAGGAATCTGCTGCTCTTTACAGTCGTTCCGCATGCGTTCAGCGCCGCTTTTGGTACCGTGTATTTGGCTGCCAAATTCCTCTTCCTGCCCCTGATGCTCGTGTGCATCGTTCAAGGTATTCGCCAAAAGGGAGTGGAAGGCTGGTCGGTTCTGCCGGCTGTGATCCTGTGGGGCGTTGCACAGTTTTGGGATGACTTCAACTTTCTGCATATCAATCTGACCTGGTATCCGTTTGGCATTCAAGTCACTCTCGGGGATATCGCCAACCTGCTGCTGGCGTTCGTGATCGCCGGTTTGCTACTGCGACGCCTGCTCGTGAACGTCCTGCGGCAGCGGCAGATGGAACTCGATGTGAAACAGGCGCAGGAGGTCCAGCGGATGATTTTGCCGGAGCCCATCGCCACACTTCCGGGGTTAGCCATTGAGAGCGAGTATCGCCCGGCGCGCGAGGTGGGCGGTGACTTCTTCCAGATCCTTCCACATGCCTCCAATGGCAGTATGTTGATTGTCGCCGGCGACGTTGCCGGCAAGGGACTGCAGGCAGGAATGCTGGTGGCACTGCTGGTTGGCGCGATCCGCACCTCGGCGCAGTTCGATCCCGATCCATTGGTAGTGCTGAAGGTGCTAAATGAGCGGCTTTGCGGACGTAGTCACGCGGCTGCCACCTGCCTCGCATTGCGCATCGGCGCGGACGGTGGGGCCACGCTCGCCAACGCCGGACACCTGCCTCCGTATCTCAACGGCCTGCCGGTTCAGATCGAAGGCTCGCTACCCCTTGGCATGATCGAAGATCCTGAGTTCTCGTTGATGCGCTTCAACCTTGCGCAGGGCGACCAACTCTTGTTGATGTCCGACGGCATTGCGGAAGCCACCGACGCGAATGGGAAGCTCTTCGGTTTCGAACGCATCGACGACCTGCTGCGCGAATCGGCAAGTGTGAGCGCCCTCGCGACCGCAGCGCAGAACTTCGGTCAAGAGGATGACATCAGCGTTATCGCCATTACCAGGACCGTATCTTAGCTCACCTACTCACGTCACGGCGTGGGACGAGTAGCGATCCGGAGACATCACATCAGGACTGTTGCGGGATCGTTGTCCGAGATATTTTTCACCCGGTTCCACCCACCGACTACCTTGGCGCCCATCGAGCCATCGGCTTCCTGTACCCAGTATTCAATGACGACGCCTCCGTATTCGAAAGTCACGACATCCTTGGAATCCTCTGCGTCATATGCCCACGCGATGGACTTGACGGCCACCAGTTTAAAGGTGAACTTCTGAAACACCATGGCAGCTGTTTCACCGCCGGCTGATTTGCAGAGTACAAGAGTCACAAATCGAAAAGCCGTGCCCGAACAAGCCATCTGAAACAGGATGGGAGAAGCCCGATCACTCCTACGCGTGACAGTGAGCGGATTAAAGGAAACCTTCCCTGCCCCCGCACCGGACGATTGCGATCCAATGTTTAGTGTCTGTGCGATGTCGACTGAGTAATTCTCAAGTTCAAAAATATTGTTATTCGGCGGGAAGCCGATCGCGGAACTTTGCGCGCTTTTCGAAAAATCAATTTGCGATTCACTCTCAAGGTAGAAGCCATCGTAATTCTGGAACCACATGTAAGCACTGATTGCCATGAGGGTTGTTCTCCTGGTAGCGAGGGGGGAGTTCCGGATTTCCCCGAGTGTATGTCCTGAACGACCGGATTGCCAATATCCGACCTGGGACGTGAACTATGCTGAGCGTGAAGGTGAAGATCTAGAAAGCCAAAAGACCTGGTCACGCATCGCCGATTACCAATTCCCGCCTGAATAGTAGACCAAAGATTCATTGACACGGCTCACCAATGGAAAGTAATCATCGGGGACATTTCCCAGCCAGCATTCCTGGCTGTTTCTAGCGTATGGTCTGGGACTCGAAAGGTCGCCCGATGGATCTCGTTAGATACATTCACAGCAGCCGCTGTGACGCACTCCCTACGATTGGCACACTCAAAAGACATGGTACAGCCCGACTGACTGCCATTTGCAACAAATTGATTCTGGCGCTGATCGGCCTACAGATCTCTAGTCTTCCCTGCGTGGCGCAGTCATGCCCCGTGAATACGCCTCACATCCAGGGAACATGGAAAACGCTCCCTTACCTGATGCCCATCAATCCGATCTCTGCAACTTTGCTCCGCACCGGCAAGGTTTTGATCGTTGCCGGATCAGAGAACGACGCGTCCAACAACTCGCCAGGAGCGGAGAGCTACCGCAACGCGATTTGGGATCCGACGGGCACAACTGGGAACAGCATAACGGTCCAGGAAATTGAATATGATGTCTTCTGCAGTGGGACGTCAGCCCTGCCGGATGGCCGGCCTCTCGTGATTGGCGGTACATCAGATTACTCATTTAAAGGCGAGAATCGCGCTTCCTTCTTCGATCCTCTTACCTCACAGTTCGTGCAATCGCAGCAGATGGCAAATGGCCGATGGTACGGAACCGCCACTACGCTTGGCGACGGGCGAGTAATGGCTTTTTCTGGCCTGAACCTTAGCGGTGGAACAAACAACACAGTTGAGATTTATGATCTCCAAAATTCCGGGGCAGGTTGGAGCAGTCCGACTACAGCACCCTTTTCTCCTCCTCTCTACCCACGTATGTTCCTTCTGCCGAATGGAAAGGTTTATTACACGGGGCAGGGCTCCGGTGGGAACAATGCGGCGTCGTGGATATTCGACCCCTCAGCTCAGTCATGGACACAGTCAGCCGCGGCCACCCTCAATAGATCCTACGGCTCCGGCGTTCTCCTTCCTCTTCTCCCGCCCAGCTACACGCCAAGAGTAATGAACTTCGGGGGAGGCAGTCCGGCGACCCCGTCTACGGAGATTATCGATCTCTCCGCTGCGACACCGAGTTGGAAGCCGGGCCCGAATATGTCGACGGGCCGTATACAGATGAATGCGATCCTTCTACCCAATGGAAGAATACTGGCGGAAGGGGGATCGTTAAACAACGAGAGCCCCGATACTCCGGGCAAGCGGGCGGATATCTACGATCCCGTCACTCAAACCTTCAGTTCTGGTGGTACCGCCACATACTCACGGCTATATCACTCAACGGCGTTGCTTCTGCCTGACGCTACGGTCTTGAGCCTGGGCAGTAACCCAAGTTCACGTGGCAGCTACGAGCCTGCAATCGAGGTCTATACTCCGTCGTACCTTTTTGACGCAAATGACAATCTGATTACAACGAATCGACCGGTAATTACAGGCGTTACGCCGGGGCTCATCGGCTACGATGCGACATTCTACGTAACCTACACAAGCGCTTCACCGATCAGTTCCGCCGTGCTCGTTAGACCAGGCTCCACGACGCACGCTTTCGACATGGACCAGCGTTTGATCGGCTTATGCGGTGCGGCGCCGCAACCGGCATGCATCGGCTCCGGCTCACTCAGCCTCACCACTCCGCCGAACGGCAATATCGCGCCGCCAGGTTATTACATGCTCTTCCTGCTTGATAGTGCCGGTGTGCCGTCTGTCGCCCAATTTGTTCAGCTCTCTACGTTTGCAGCGCCACCGCCAAAAGGCATCCTCTCGACGCCTGCTTCGGACACTACGATTGTGGCCGGAGGATCGGTCTCTTTCGGTACAACTTCGACGGCTGCCAAGTACTCGTGGGTTTTTCCGAGCGGGTCGCCCGCAACTTCTACGGCACAGAACCCCGGTGATGTTACCTTCAGCACTCCGGGAAGCTATGTCACCTCGCTGACCTTGATTGATGCCAGTGGCAACTCCGATCCGACTCCTCCAACGCGAACCATCACAGTGCTGCCAGCAAACCCCGATTTTGACATCGAGGTTAGCCCGTCGTCGAATTCGGTGCCCCCTGGCCAATCCACATCTTTCAACGTGACAGTCACGCCGCATAGTGGGTTCAACGGCGTAGTCAACCTGAACATTGGAAGTGAATCCGGGTTCCCCGCCGGTATTACTAGCGGGGGCTTCAGCCCAACATCCATCTCCGGCGGCGGCTCATCGATTGTCACAATGAATACGACAACTAGCGCCGCTCCTTATGCACTCTCACTTACCGTTAGTGGAGCCTCCGGATCTCTTAGTCACACGGCGTCGACCACTCTTCTGGTGAATCTCGCATCACCGGCAAGCCTTTCTGCGATAGCCGGGAGCGCGGGCCAGATTACGCTTTCCTGGCCGGCATCAGTAGGGGCGACAAACTATCACGTGAAGCGCGCGCTGGTCCGCGGCGGACCATATGTCGGCGTGGCCTGCACGAGCACGACCGGCTACACCGATTCAGGGTTGGTCAACGGAGCGACTTACTATTACGTGGTCTCAGCAAGTTACACTGCAGGTCCGGACGCTGGCGGCGAAAGCGCCGACTCGGGAGAGGCAAGTGCGACGACGGCACAAGCATCGTTGCCATCAGCCCCAACCAAGGTGACAGCGACTACCGGTAATCCACGTAGTTCCGTCAGCCTGCGCTGGACCCAATCTACGACTTCGGGCGTTACGCAGAATTACATTTACCGCAGAACCAGTACTGGATCCTATCTGTCGGCACCAACTGCCAAGCTTGCCGCTACCACGTCGTATCTCGACAACAAACTCGTCAGTGGCACCACATATTGCTACGTCGTGAGCGCAGTGAGCAGCGGAGGCGAAAGTGCAAAGTCCCAGCCGGAGGCATGTGCCCGGGCGAAGTAGACAACGAGGTCATTGAACCTTCGCGCGGTATAAAAGCCCGTAATATAGGGCCGCTGCGTACCCTCGGAGTGGCGGCTTTTGTCGTGTCCCTTGAGGCTTCGAGCGGTCAAAGCCAGTCCAGGGATGGCCGTCGCACGGCTCGACGTGGCGCTCAGGGTGTTTTGGCCATCTGGAAACGTCGCCAGGAGAACTTTGCGTGTGTGCGCATTCCGTCGTTGACAGAAGCCGTTACTAAACGCCCGTTGCGAGGCACGACAGATTCCCCCATTCCACTGTGCGGCCAATTGCCATGTCTCAGGGGTCTTTCACAAGCTGTCGAGTAGATTGGCTCCGCAGGCAGGAGTCGAACCTTACCCCTTCGTTAAACATAACTAAATAGGGGAGTTACTAGATAATCTATAGTTACACATTCACCTTTAGATAGGGCGCTTGAAGGACTCGCTGAGGCTGGCGAGTCCTTTCTCTTTCTACTCAAAATCTGTTCCTGGTCATCGGTTGCCTGCCCGTGGCTCCGCGCGAGGTTCCGTTGCAGGCCATCCGAAGCGGGATTTTGATAATTCATAGCCATTCGGTACATAGCAATGTAGTAAACTATCCGCATATCAGTTAGTATGTATTTAGTATCTGTTCTGACAGCCTACTGACCTACCAAGTCCAAAGAGATCAATCAACAAGCGGAGACGAAATTTCTGCTGTCCGCTGTTATCAATTTAAGTAACTTTTGACCTTTTTAGCACCGAAAAAAGTTTACCCTGTTGTGCTTGATTACTCACTGCCTTCGATTGTTGTGCCTATTTTGTCTTCGAAGAGGTGAGTTTGGTGTTTGTACGTAAATCGTCTTTTTTTGGGAATGCTCCCGCTCCTGTTACCGGCCATGATTTGAACAAAGGCTCTCGGACCACCCCGCAGTGCAAGTCTTTGAGCAACAACAACTCCCCACTTCAGTCATCTAAACAAAAAATCGCACCAAGTGCACACGTTGTCTGGACCGCCCTGTTCGCCATTCTTGCATTCGTGTCAGTTGCGGCCACCACTGGCCGCGGATTCCAACTAAATGCCGCGACAACGAAAGCTCTTGGAGATGGTAAGCCTCAGCTTTCGGTTGCCTCGAGCAGTCTGGACTTTGGTTCGGTCGCTTTGTCCTCTACGGGCAGGCAGACTTTAACACTGAGCTCAACTGGGACAACGGCCGTGGTGGTGAATTCGGTTGCAGTTTCTGGATCTGGATTCTCGATAGCCGGGACTTCATTCCCTATAAGACTGGCGCCAGGCCATAGACTCGACTTGAAGGTGCAATTCGTGCCGACTGGCGCAGGAAGCGCCACAGGCCAAATTACCGTCAACAGCAATTCGACCTCGTCGCCAGTCACGACTGTGGCCTTGGCAGGATCGGGCGCAAACGATGCTCCTGATGTGGGTACTCCTCGTCTTACAGCTTCTCTTGCCGCGCTTCGCTTCGGCGACGTGACCATGGGAAGTCCAACAAGCCAAGCCGTGACGCTGCTCTCTACCGGAACGGGCGCAGTTGAGGTGACCTCGGCATCTGTCGTGGGCGCTGGCTTCTCAATCGACGACACTATTTTCCCGATAACTCTCAATCCAAACCAGCAGATCTCGCTCCCGGTACAGTTCAGCCCTGCAGCCATGGGCGCCATCCGTGGCGAAATATCCTTCACCAGCAATTCCCTGGATGGTGCAGCCACTGTCTCACTCGCCGCAAATGGAGTTGCCAGTTTGACACCACAACTCTCAGTGGCACCGGGGGGCGTGAGCTTTGGCTCTGTGATGATTGGCAGCCCTGTGACACAGAACGTTACGTTAACTTCGACTGGAAGCGCCCCTGTTACCGTGAGTTCGGCAGGAGTTACGGGGAGAGGCTTCACCGTTTCTGGCAGCAGCTTTCCGCTGACACTGAATCCCGGTGAGCAAGCGACGCTAGAGGTGCAGTTCAATCCAACTGCGACTGGAGCTGCGACGGGTCAGATTACGGTTAACAGCACTTCGTCGGGCAACCCTGTTGTTGGGGTCATGTTGAGCGGAACCGGCGCAGAAGCGCCGAATCCGCAACTGGCAGTCGGATCCGGAGCGGTCAACTTTGGCTCTGTGACGATTGGCAGACCGGCCACGCAGATTGTCACTCTCACTTCCACGGGTACGTCCGCTGTCACGGTGAACTCGGCCGCAATGAGCGGAGCCAGTTTCACAGTTTCCGGGGGCAGCTTCCCGGTCACACTGGATCCGGGTCAACAGCTCACACTAGACGTGCAGTTCAATCCGACAACAAGCGGAAAAGCGACTGGACAGCTCACCATGAACAGCACCTCGTCTGGCAATCCAGTTTCGTTAGTTTCGCTGAGCGGTATAGGCACAACCCTACCAGTCGCAAAACTATCTGTTGCTTCGAGTCCGAGTGCTACTGGCACTATTACTCCCGCCAGCCGAACTACGCAGAGCGTTACCATGACGTCTACGGGAACAGCGCCGGTCACAGTGAACTCGGCCACAGTTAGCGGAGCGGGGTTCACAGTTTCCGGGGGTGCTTTCCCAGCCACGCTGAATCCCGGTCAGCAATTCACGCTGGACGTCCAGTCCAACCCGGAAACAGCCGGGGTCGCTGCTGGAAATCTGACCGTGAAGAGCACCTCGGCCGACAATCCAACTGCGTCCATCCCATTAAGTGCGCCTGCCGCAACTACATCCGGTCGCGCCCTGACTGTCTCGCCGACGAGCGTCAACTTCAGCTCTGTGACGATCGGCTGGCCGGGCACTCGGAGCGTCACCTTGACTTCTACCGGCACCTCCGCCGTGACGGTAAATTCGGCGACTATGTCGGGAACTGGCTTCTCAGTCTCCGGCAGCAGCTTCCCTGTGACCTTGAATCCGAAGCAGGTGGTCACGCTGCAAGTGAAGTTCAATCCAACCGCAGCTGGGACGGCAACGGGTCAGTTGACGATCAAGAGCACCTCGAGCAGCAATCCGACTGTGTACATCCCTATAAGTGGAACTGCCGCCTCAACGTCGTCCAGCCGCAGCTTGACTGTTTCGCCGTCGAGCATCAGCTTCAGCTCGGTGACGATTGGCTGGCCGGGCACGCGGAGCGTCACCTTGACTTCTACCGGCACTTCCGCCGTGACGGTAAACTCGGCGACTATTTCGGGAGCAGGCTTCTCGGTCTCCGGCAGCAGCTTCCCGGTGACCTTGAATCCGAAGCAGACGGTGACGCTGCAAGTGAAGTTCAATCCGACCGTAGCCGGGACGGCAACGGGTCAGTTGACGGTCACGAGCACCTCGACCACCAATCCTACTTTGTACATCCCTTTAAGTGGGAGTGGGACCGGGGGATCGGGTACCGGAATCCAGCATAAGATCTCCCTGGCTTGGAGTCCGCCGAGTAGCTCAGTGGATGGGTACAGAGTTTACCGCGCGACTGGGAGCAGCACATCGTTCACCCAATTGAACTCGACACTTGACGCCTCAGCGTCCTACGTGGACGGCTCCGTCCAAAGTGGCGTGAGCTACACCTACTACGTCACGAGTGTTAATAGCTCTGGCGTGGAGAGCGTACCTTCAAACAAAACCTCAGCGACAGTACCATAGGAGACTACGTTCGACGCCACCGAGGGCGAAATTCGCGGGATTCGGGATCCCGGTCCTCGGGGTTTCGTCGTCTCCGGCATTGTTTGATCCTGAACAGAGATGACGGTGCAGTTCGCTACGAAAGTATCGAGTTGAGTGACGACATCGCTGCCACGCTTGGGTTTCCAAAGCTCTGGGCTCATGCGTCACCCGCGAGAACTGCTTCCACCTATCGGCCCACCTCACCCACTCTTAGTTCGATGGAACTAAGAGTGGTGATGTGTTGGCGATCCTGGACAACCGAATGTTGAAGTTTCCGTCGCCATGTTCCTATCGTGAAGGTCTGCCAGGATTGTCGGCCAGGCCCTTCCACGATGGTCAAGATGTCAGCCAAGTATGGACACTTCACAACCGGCAATCTGCGCAACGCGACGAAGTCGATTAGCTCAAAGGGGTGCAGAAAGACGTGAAAACAAGGCGGCAATTTCGCGGGTATGGGCCCGAGCTGGACCAAGCAGGTAGGACTCGAACCTACAACCCTTCGGTTAACAGTTGCAGGGGAGCCAATTAATGCTGATTACGTTTAACTGCTTCAGAGCCGTCTTGGTGCTTCAGAATCATAGACATAAATCATCGGTATGAGTGGAGCGATTACTTCAGATTGCTGCCAATCACTGTCGAGGGTCCCCGGTATTTTCCCGGCATGAAACCTGACGAATCTTGCTGAGAACCGTACGGAGTAAATAGAAGCTGAAGCGGCACGGACGCCCATTTCGTAGTAAACGAATTTGTACTTCTATGGGAGCGACAGTTGTGGCACCAAGCTCCCCCAGCAGACAGGATCAGCCTTTTCCCGTCAATCGGTGGAACTGCTCCTTGGTAAGTGATTTGGCATGGGTATTTCCTGCAGGCACAGTGTGGAGCGTAATGGAATGGTGACCGTAGTGAACCCCGCTTGAGTCGCGGGTCTCCTCGAAATCGAGGCTCTTCCCGAATTCAAAGTAGGATGCTTCCCGGTTGAATTCTTCCGCCCTATCG
The DNA here is from genome assembly GCA_963797255.1 of uncultured Acidobacteriaceae bacterium. Lineage (GTDB taxonomy): Bacteria > Acidobacteriota > Terriglobia > Terriglobales > Acidobacteriaceae > JANXZS01. The sequence goes on along the minus strand of CAWCOV010000017.1, from coordinate 63,849 downwards.
TTCCAATCAGCTCCGGTCGCGAAGAGGATTGTGTATCGCCCTCTATCCAAGCGGTCCAAAGTCAAAGTGTCTTGCGCTCTTATGTACACCTTTCGCACGCGCAAATGGGAGTATGCATCGACGACAATGAGACAAGCGTCGTGATTTGTACCATTGATCGCTTCTAGCTCACCATGGCCTTCCGTGTTCTGATCTTTAATGAGACGAGTGCCGGTGGGCAGCGAATTGGCTGTCCTGAACTTCTCTGGTTTAGGTAGCTTATTAGAGGGTCGCAGAGACAACGAATTCTCCGGGGCGGAATGGTTGCCTTCTTCGGGATGTTGGTCAATAAATTCGTCACTTTGAGGACGCTGTTGATTCGAGGCCGTGGCGGATGCGGATGACGACGTAGATAGACTAGACTTCTGGTTTTTTTCTTCTCCGGAGCCGAGGTTGGATCGAGACTGTCTTCGTCCGACAAAGTACGTTCCCAGAAGAATGGCAACAGCCAAGCAGACCGTTGTTCCCCGTCTTAAGTTGAACGCCGCTGGCATAATGTGACCCAAGTTGCGCGAAAAGCTGCCGACCCGGTTCCCGTTCTTAATGGCAGGCAGTAGCCGAGATTCTCTTGACGGGCCGTGCCGACCATTTTGCATAATCAGCATCGAATTGCCGCATCCGGAGCAACGAAGTTGCTTCCCAAGATACTCTTCACCCGCGAATTGCTTTCTGCCACATCTCGCAAATGAAATTTCTAGCTTTCTATTTGGAGCTCGAAATGGCCCACTTTATTCACTGTGCTACCGAACAGCTGAACCTGTCACTCGTGTCATTTCGCCTCGAAACACTCATGTTAGAGCCAACAAGTCATGTCGAACGTGGTCTTTGTTATCACATCCCCCGGTGCTAAGCATCACCGCCAGTTTCTTCAACTGGGTTCGTACTATGAGTAGGCCGAACTCTGCGCCAGCAGGGATCGGACAACCACGGGTCTTCAGGCATTTCAACGAAACCCAATGTGGACTTAAGAGTTAGTTGATTGCCGCAGCTCCACGGTCCTCCCATCCCTGCCCAGCACAGAACCCCAACTTCTGCCCAGCGAGCCAACAGTGATTGAGCATTGGCTAGCTGAGAATTCTGGGGAACATGACTCTGCAACGAGAGACCGTAGAGCAGTTGTTCGAGGCCGCATTGGCGCTCGAGTCTGAGGAGAGGAATGCTTTCCTGACCCAGGCGTGCAATGGCAATCAGGAGTTGAGAGGAGCCCTTGAAGAACTGCTTGCCGAGGATGCAAAGGCGGGAAGCTTTTTAGCGCATCCACCGCTTGGTTCTCACGAAAAGGAAATCGCTCCCGGCACCAGAATCGGACAATACGAGATTGTCGCGCTCATTGGCTCTGGCGGCATGGGTGAGGTGTTCCATGCCCGCGACTCCACATTGAAGCGCGAGGTGGCAATCAAAGTCCTGCCAGCTTGCTTTGCGCATGATCCCGAGCGCCTGCGACGCTTTGAGCAGGAGGCGCAGGCAGCTGCCGCTCTTGACCATCCCAACATTCTGGCCGTTTACCAGTTCGGCATGCATGAAGGCGCGCCGTATCTCGCCTCGGAGTTGCTGCATGGCGAGACGCTCCGGAAGGTGCTGGATCGCGGCCCGTTGCCGTTACGCAAGGCGATGGATTACGCGGCGCAGATCGCGCAGGGGCTGGCGGCGGCGCATGAAAAAGGTAGTCATTCATCGCGACCTTAAGCCGGAGAACCTGTTCGTCACTAAAGACGGCTGTGTAAAGATTCTGGACTTTGGCCTGGCCAAGCTGAAGCTGTCGGGAGTGAACCAGCCTGACACCACGCAAACCGGTGTAGTGATGGGGACGGCCGGGTACATGTCTCCGGAGCAGGTACGCGGAGAGCATGTCGACCATCGTGCAGACATCTTTGCATTTGGCGTGATCCTCTATGAAATGTTGTCGGGTAAGCGGGCCTTTCATCGACCTACGCCGGCGGAGACGATGACTGCGATTCTCAATGACGAGCCGCCGGAGATCGAAGGAAAGCTGCCCGCGCCGCTCAAGTGGACTATCGAACGATGCCTGGCCAAAGAGCCGGATCAACGCTACGAGTCCACCCGCGACCTCTATCGCGAACTGGGCAACCTGCGCGACCATCTATCCGAGGCCTATCCCAGTTTGGCCTCGACGGCTGTTTCCGCCCGGAAATCACGACGGCGCTGGATCTGCCCCCGCAGCGATCGGGGCTACCTGCCTGTTGTTCGGTGGAATGTTGGTCTATCTGCTCAAGCCTCCCGGCCAGGATATCGGGAAGTATCGCTACACGCCATTCGCCAGCGACGCATGGGACGCCGTTTGGTCTCCGGATGGCAAGGCGGTAGCTTATTCGGGCAAGCTCCATGGAATCCCCCAGGTTTTTCTGCGCTACCTGAATTCGTCGGTTCCGCTGCAATTGACGCATGAGGAACACGGCGTCAGGCCTTTGGGGTGGTCGAGCGACAGAAGCCACCTTATCGTGGTCGAAGATACAGACAGGAAGGAATCGCCGGACCATAAACTCTACTCCGTGGCCACAGTGGGGGGCGACCTGGAACCCATTATGGACACAGATTGCGTGGAACTTGCCTGTGGTCTGTCGCCGGACGGCAAGGCATTTGCAACGCTCTCGATGCCGAAGAATCCGGGGGAACTGTACGGTGTGGCCATATCCGACCCGTTGGGCTCCCCGCTGCGAAGTTACACGCCTGCCCCATTCGCCAGCAAATCCGTGTTTAACGTCCCTCAACTTCTCTTTTCTCCCGACGGGAGAAAGATCTTGCTCATCCTCGCCGGGAATAAGGGCAAGGAAGAGGTCTGGCTGCTCCCCTACCCTGCCGCCAGCAAGCCGCCGCAGCGCATCCTGCAAAAGTTGCCGCCCTTTCCGGGATCTCCATCGTTTTCGTGGATGCCGGACAGCAGCCACGTCGTGCTCGCCCTCGCGCCGAAATTGGATGCTCCCGCTCACCTCTGGATTGCGGACATTCTTTCCGAATCCTTGATGCCGCTCACCACCGGCAATGTATACGAGCTTTTGCCCGCCGTTTCACCCGACGGCAGGAGCCTGCTTTATTCGCAGTGGACTTTCGGCCTGGATGTCGTATCGGTTTCACTGGAAAATGGCTCCGCCAGGACCCTGATCTCCACCAATCGCGAAGAGAACATGGCTGCGTGGGCCGCGAAGGCGGATAAGCTGGCATGGGTCACGAATCGAAGCGGCCCTTATCAGATATGGGTTCGCTCCGCGGACGGCATCGAGCGACCGGTCGTCACGCCGGCGGAGTTTCCGGATGGAATGAACAGATTCTTCCTGAATCCTGCGCTGTCTCCGGATGGCGAAAGGTTGATCTTTGCGAGAGCGGACAACAATGGAGTGGGTCGCCTATGGATGATCTCCATTTCGGGCGGGTCGCCCGTCCAGCTTACGAATGAGGAGGCCGCTTTCGAGTATGGCGGCGCCTGGTCGCCCGATGGCAGCCGGTTCGCCTATCTTCGGGTTAAGTCCGGCAAGATGTCGCTGATGACAGTGAAGACCAGCGGAAATGCCGCCCCCGTCGAACTCGGACTCTCAACGGATGATGCCTCAGGCCTTCCCGATTGGTCGCCCGCCGGTGGCTGGATCACCTTGCACGACACTAAGGGTTGGAGCCTGATCTCCCCCGACGGCAAGACCACGAAGTTTCTCGGCAATATCGCAACCAGCCATCTCGCATTCTCCAGAGACGGCAAGCTGCTTTATGGAATCCGACTCGGTGAAACCGCGGCAGATCGAGAGCGCAACAACCTCTTTTCCCTTGATCCCGTTACGCTCTTTTCCCTTGATCCCGTTACCCTCAGGCAGACTGTGATCAAGGAATTAGACAAGGGCCTTCGCCCTTTTACTAACTTCCGTCCAGGCATTCGATTCAGCCTTGGACCGGACGGAAAGAGCATTGCTTATTCCACTGAGAAATCCAGATTGGACCTCTGGATGCTGCAGGGCTACCGCCAGCCGGGCTGGTCGAGCCCCTTCTCCAGCGTACTGAAATAGATCAGCTGCCCCCGCGCTCTAGCGGTTCGGCCTGTTCCGCAGTCTAGTGGTCTTGGCCAAACGGTGTGGCCCCTTCGCCGAATCACCTGCTTGCTTTGTGGAGAGCATCGGCAGTACCTGCCGACTGAGATCTTTCAAGGCCGGGTTGGTTATCAAGCAATAAGGAAGCCTGTACGCCCCGGTGACACGCAGCAATGATGTTCGATTCTGACGTTCACCGTCATTGAAAGTTTTGGTTACCGCGATCGCCAGCAGACTGGACAACTCAATGACAAGAAGGAGGATTGATCCTAAAAGCTTCTACCATACTCATCCATGTCCGGCGTTTGGATACAAAATCCCACCTCGGGAGTTGCTGCACATCGACGGCGTAAGAGTAAAACGTCGTGGCTCTCTGTCTGCATCTCAAAGATTGGTCAGACACTTTCTGGGCCTTGGAGGTATCGATGCAGTTCGTCATCAATGGCAAATCCCTGGACATCGATTTCGATACGCGCACTTCGTTACTCGATTTGCTGCGCGACCACCTCAATCTTCATGGCTCGAAGAAAGGCTGCGACCAAGGCGCGTGCGGGGCATGCACCGTGCTGGTGGAGGGCGAGCGCGTACTCTCGTGCCTCGCGCTTGCGGTTCAGTACCAAGGCCGTGCGATTGAGACAATCGAAGGGCTTTGTCCCGACGGGAGGCTTCATCCGTTGCAACAGGCTTTTATCGAACACGATGGCTTTCAATGTGGCTACTGCACGCCCGGCCAGATATGCTCTGCAATCGGCATGGCGGGCGAAGTAAAGCGGGGAATGCCGAGCCACGTCACCCATGATCTTTCTGCTGATCTTGTAACGCTGAGTCATGATGAGCTGCGCGAGCGCATGAGTGGCAATCTGTGCCGTTGCGGAGCCTATAACGGCATTGTGGACGCCATCACCGAAGTCTTTGGGGAGGCACAATGAATCCCTTCAGCTATACGCGTGCTGGCGCAATCGAGGACGCCGTCGCTCTCGGGGGAACCGAAGGCTCCAAGTATCTTGGCGGGGGAACCAACCTGGTTGACCTGATGCGCGAGACGCTTGAGCGACCATCGTCGCTCGTGGATGTGACCGGAATTTCAACCGCCATCGAGGAGACTGCGCACGGCGGCTTGAGGATTGGCGCAGGTGTTCGCAATAGCGTTGTTGCAGGGCACCTCGCGGTCCGCACGCGGTACCCCGTGCTTGCACGAGCGCTCCTCGCAGGAGCCTCTGGGCAAATTCGCAACATGGCAACTGTCGGCGGCAACATCCTTCAGCGGACGCGTTGCACCTACTTCTATGACGACGATGGTTCCCGCTGCAACAAGCGCACACCGGGACAAGGATGCGACGCCGTTGACGGCTTCAACCGCAACCATGCCATCCTCGGAGCGTCGCCGGCGTGTATCGCCACACATCCTTCCGATATGTGCGTCGCGCTCGCGGCGCTGGACGCTGTCGTTCACCTGCGGAACGCAACCGTTGAACGCAGCGTGCCTTTCACCGACTTCCACCAACTGCCAGGAGATACCCCTCAGATAGAAACTGTGCTGGAACCGGGAGAGCTGATCATCGCGGTGGAGCTACCGCCGCAGACGTTTTTAGCTCATTCCACTTACCGCAAGGTCCGCGACCGCGCAAGCTACGCCTTTGCACTCGTATCTGTGGCTGCTGCTCTGGACATTAATGACGGCTCAATTAGAGATGTGAGAATCGCCTTAGGTGGCGTGGCACACAAGCCGTGGCGCGCCTTCAAGGCAGAAATTGCTCTGCGCAACCAAGCAGCGACCCAGGAAAACTTCCGAGCGGCGGCTCAAGCTGAATTGGCGGAAGCGAAGCCATTGTACGGCAATGCGTTCAAAGTGGAATTGGCGAAACGCACCATCACCGCGGTGCTGCAAGAATTGGCGGAGGGATTGGCATGAGCATCAAGTCTGCGGCGACAAAGTTGGTTCAGAAGGCTTTAGAGGCTGCACCGGACAAGTGGATGCCAGGCGGTACTCCTGACCATCTCATTCAGCACAAGCACGGGCATGTCGGTGCTCCGGTTACGCGCATCGATGGTCCGCTTAAGGTGAGCGGAAAAGCTCCGTTCGCGGCTGAGTTCCCTATCGAGGACATGCTCTTTGCCGCCGTGGCCTACAGCACGATCGCGAAGGGTCGCATGACTTCCCTTGACACATCCTCTGCTGAGACCGCGCCAGGCGTATTGCTGGTTATGAGCTTTAAGAATGCGCCTAAGCTCAAGCCAACGCCTATTTTCAACTCGAGCCCCAAGGCCGCCGGACCGAGCGACCTGCCCATCATGCAGGACGATTGCACCCACTGGAACGGCGAGGCGATCGCCGTGGTGTTGGCGGAAACGCAGGAGCAGGCCGATTACGCGAAGTCTCTGATCAAAGCGAAGTACCAGGAAGAGCACGCGAGCATCGTCTTCGATGAGGCCAAGCAACACGCCAGGGAGCCGGAGACGATTCTGGGCGAGCCACCGAAAATCGAAGAAGGCGACGCCGAAGGAGCACTGGCGTCTCCACCCAATCGGGTTGATGCCGTATACCGGACACCTCGCCACAACCACAATCCCATCGAGCTGCACGCAGTCACGCTGTTCTGGAAAAATGACGAGCTGTACCTGCATGATGCTTCGCAGGCTGTTTCACAGACGGCGTGGACACTTGCACAAGTCTTCGACGTGAAGGAGGATCAGGTCCATGTGTCTTCGCCGTATGTGGGCGGCGGCTTCGGTAGCAAGACCTTGTGGAGCCACCATGTGCTTGCGGCTGCCGCCTCCAAGCTCGCCGGACGGCCAGTGCGTCTTGTTCTTTCGCGTGAGGGGGTGTACCGCACCGTCGGTGGTCGCACCACAACGGAGCAGCGAGTCGCCATAGGCGCTGACAAGGACGGGAAATTCACAGCGCTCATACACACCGGTGTAGCCGCAATGACCGCCCACAACGACTGCCCCGAGCAGTTCACTTTTCCGGCTCGCCATTTATATCGCGTGCCAACTTTTAAGATCGGGCAGCAGGTGGCTGACATGGATATGTTGGCAAATACGTTTATGCGCGCTCCGGGTGAATCCATTGGAACCTTCGCGCTGGAGTCTGCCGTCGATGAACTGGCCACGCAGATGGGCATGGATCCGGTTGAGTTACGTTTGCTCAACGAACCGGAAGATGACCCCACATCCGGCAAACCATTCTCGTCGCGCAACATCGCGAAGGCATATCGAGACGGGGCAACTCGTTTTGGTTGGAGTGATCGGCCCCAAACACCCGCAACACAACGCGAAGGCGAGTGGCTCGTCGGAATGGGCTGTGCCACCGCAACTTATCCTTACTACCGTATGCCAGGTGGCCGCGCTCGCCTGACTCTCTCAAACGATGGACATGTGACGGCGGAGTTCGCTGCGCATGAGATGGGTATGGGCACAGCGACGGCACAAACGCAGGTGATCGCCGAGAGATTTGGGGTAAGCCGCGATTGCGTGCGAGTTCACCATGGTCACTCTGATTTAGCAGGTTCTTTCCTGGCTGGCGGTTCGTCGCAAACAGCGTCCATCGGTGCATCGGTGATCGCTGCACATAAAGAGATGGTCAAAGAACTGATTAAACTTGCAGGAAAGGACTCACCGTTGCACGGCCTGGGTGCGGACGAGGTTCACGCACACAACGGCGGTCTGTATAGCATCGCCGACTCTTCTCTAGGTGAAACCTATGCCGCCATCCTTCATCGCTCCGCCAGGAATGAGGTGAGTGTAGAAACGGACGCTCCCCCGCCCCTTGAGGCTCAACACTGGTCCATGCACTCGTTTGGCGCCATGTTTGCTGAAGTCCGCGTGAACGTCATCACTGGAGAAACGCGCGTGAGCCGCTTCCTGGGGTCGTTCGACTGCGGACGCATTCTCAATCCCAAGACAGCAGCCAGCCAATTCCGAGGTGGGATCATCATGGGCCTGGGGCTTGCCTTGATGGAGGAAACGCAATGGGACGAGCGTAGGGGCCGCATCATGAACCCGAGCCTTGCTGAGTATCATGTGCCGGTACACATGGACGTCCCGGAGATTGAAGTCATGTGGACCGACATCCCGGATCCACATACACCAATGGGGGCGCGTGGCATCGGCGAGATCGGCATCACCGGAACGGGAGCCGCGATCGCCAACGCTGTTTACAACGCTTGTGGCAAACGCGTCCGCGAATTGCCAATCACCCTCGACAAACTGATATAGGCTACCTCTTCGCTGCTGTTTAGCGTTTTCAATGACATTAGTGATAGGAACCCAAAAGTTCGACCATACACTTCGATGTCCGGCCTATGGATACAATATTCCGCCGCGCGAGTTGCTACGCGGGTAAACATCCCTTGTCCTAAATGCAAAGCAGGACTGCATGTCAGACAAATGTCAGCCTCAATCGACCCCGCAGAAACACCGTTTACTAACAAGTTATTTCCGAATAGCCCACTGTCGTTAGCTAATAATGTGTCCGGTGTATATAGCAAGTGATCTGTCCGCATAGCGTGCGGCGAGGATGGAGCCATGCACATGAGCATGGAGATCTATCCGAGGACCGCGGCGGAGCGGGCGATGAAGTTACAGGAAGTTTTGTTACGCGCCACATCGGGCAAGATCCAGTGGCGTCAGGCAGCGGAGTTGATTGGCATCAGCGAGCGGCAGATGCGTCGCTGGCGGACGCGCTATGAGGAGCAAGGGTACCAGGGCTTGCTGGATCGGCGACGGCGGAAGCCAAGTAGCAGACGAGTGGCGAAGGCGCAGGCGGAAGAGGTTCTGAGCCTGTACCGGGACAAGTATTTCGATCTGAACGTGCGGCACTTTCATGAGAAGCTCGGCGAGGAACATCAGATCGGGTTGAGCTATACGTGGGTCAAGCAGGCGCTGCAGGCAGCTGGCCTGGTGAAGCGCAAGGCCAGGCGGGGCGTGCACCGCAGGCGGCGTGAACGGCGTCCACTGCCGGGGATGATGCTGCACATCGACGGAAGCGATCACCAGTGGTTTCAGGATGAACGCCGGCACGACCTGATCGTGATCCTGGACGATGCCACCAGCGAGATCTACTATGCGCAGCTGGCCGAAGAAGAAACAACGGCAACCGTGATGGCCGGGTTGCGGGCAGTGATCGAACAGAAGGGGCTGTTCTGTTCGCTCTATTCCGACCGTGGAGCCCATTTCTGGCTGACGCCGAAGAGCGGTGGCAAGGTCGATTACGAGCGTCCTACACAGGTGGGCCGCGCCATGAAGGAACTGGGAGTGCATATGATCCCGTCCTACTCTCCGCAGGCGCGGGGACGCTCGGAGCGCAACTTCTCTACCTGGCAGGGACGGTTGCCGCAGGAGTTGCGATTGCGCGGGATCCGAACTCTCGAAGCGGCCAACGAGTTTCTCCATAAGACCTACATCGCGGAGTTCAACCGCCGCTTTACAGTTCCAGCCGCACAACGAGGAACGGCTTTTCTATCCTGCCGGAACAGGAACCTGGAAATGGTCTTTACGCAACGCTACGAGCGCACTGTTGATCGAGACAACACCGTTCGCTTTCACAACCTGGTGATGCAACTGGAGCGCGCTCACTGGCGCCCCACCCTGGCTGGATGCAAGGCGATCAACCTTTATTGGTAGCCGCACCATAGCTCGCCTTATCCTTGGCGGGCCTGCTTTACCATTTCGACGAAAACTTTCCTGGTTTGGGAGGAATCGGCAACTTCCCGCAAGAATGCTATACGAGTCCCCTTAACACCGTCCTGAGTCTTCAGGCGCAGATGAAAGCCCAAGCGATCAACCGCAGTCATCTCCGCCTGCTGTGCTTCTATACCGGCAAATCGTTTGGCGACGAGGATGAGCGCATTTTTGTGGTCGGCGTTCATGTGCTGAATGATGTCTCGTCTGTCGTTAGCCAGTGGATCGGGTCGAGCTTGAGAGTAGTCCGAAGCCGCAACCCACCCCATCACTCCGAAACCGCCCACGTAATAAACATCGATTAGGTCCAAGCGATAAAAGAAGAAGTCCTCGAAATCAACCCAGTACTTGCTATCTGGGTAGCCCGTCAGATAGGCAGCGCGGGCATCCGCCAACTCCGGTTCCGGAATTCTGATAGCACTTCCTATCAATGTGACTCGGGATGATCCAAGTGCATCCCCTCTTACGTCAGGTTCGGTCACGAACAGGCTGGCGCGTGGATCGGCCTGCAGATTCTGCGTATGCATCGCCATCGTGCTGATGAGGAAGATGGGGCGACCCTGGTTGTCCAGCCCATATGGCATCAAGGACCCAAACGGGAAACCCGCCTGTTTCCGTGAAATGGTCGAGATGCTACCGATGCGGCCCGAGTGCATCAACGTGCGGGCTCTTTCCGCGAACGAAGGCTCAGGTACTCCGGGCTGACTGCTCGTCGCGCCATTCGCATGCTTTCCAAGAGATTGGGAAGACTTCATTGATCACTCCTCGCCATTCCACCGTCCTCTGATGATACTTCTCGCGCTACGTTTAGGTCTCGTTGCTGCTATGAGCCATCGATGCGGTGGCCCGGCAAACTTGGTGTCCCTCGCGAGGATTGCCGCTGTGCATTCTCGGAGGACGCGGGGCCGCGTGAACCTGAATCAGGATACGTGCGGTTGCGGGTATCGAAACGGGATGATGCAACCCAGGTCGACTAACTCACATGGCCCGTTTCCTAATTCGAGATCTCGTTTCTAAACTCTTATAGCGAATGCGCATATCTGTGCGGGCAACTCGGCGGTAATGCGCCCATTGAGGACCGAATGGGTCGCTCTCAGTTCCGGGCGTTTGGACAAAATCCGGCAGCAGGCAATCTCTTCTTCATTGGAGGAGGTCCGATGCCAGCGGATCCAAAACTATAACGCCTTCATAAATCCGATTGGTCAGAATACCCCGTTTGGTGCCCTCTAGGTGCACGGCCTTCATTTCTCCGGTCGTGTTTACATACAGAGTGCGGCTGTCTACCGAACGGGCGTAAACGCCTTCCGGAGTGGAAGGCCCAGCCTGAATGCCTGCAAGCTCAAGAAGACGAGCGAGGACGGGTCCAATTGCCGAGGGATTCGATTCGGTCGCCAGGTAGAGGGCGTTCCCTTTGCCGAACTTGTTGATCGTGATGGCCGGGAGTTGACCCGCGACATTTGTGAAGCGAGCCAGCACTTTGGCCGTTGAGGGCTCGAGCACCTCGTAGCGATGTACGTCTGTATCGATCGACTTGCCATCCAACTCGAATTTCAGCGCGGTCGAATCATAGAATTCATTCGTCTTCAATCCGAAGACATCGCTCAGCATGCCGGGCAGCGGAGTGTCGAACCATTGCCCATATTCGTCCACTTTGGCTGACAGTGCCGTCATCAGCACCGTGCCGCCATTGTTCACGTACTCTCGAAGTGCCTTCGCACTCGCTGGATCCATCAAGTAATCCGCAGGTACGACGACCAGTTTGTAAGCTGCAAGATTCTCATGCCCGATGTTGATGATCGCAGTATCCAGGTTGGCTCTAAAAAACGGCTCAAAGGCGCCTTGCACCTGCTCGCTGTAGGGAGGCTTGAAGTATTGCCGCGTCGTATTGGAAGGGCCATTGGGATGAGAGTCGATAAAGGAATCGAACGAATAAGCAATCGCCACTTCAGGATGCGTGTAACGCGGAAATCCGTACTTGGCGAGCTGTTTGAATTCCGAAGCAATGCGCGCGAACTCATCTACTTTCCACCCCGGAGTTCCATCGTGATCGACCAGGCCGAAGAGCGCCTGCTCCTCGCCCCCTCGATGGCTGTTGAAAGTCCAGGCAAGAATTCCCTGCGCTCCCATCATGAGTCCAAGGTAGGCATACATGCGGCTTCGGCTTGGCGTCCCGTAAAATCCGCCGCCTCCCGCGGTAAATTCGTTGAACCATATCGGAGTCGGCAACGCGCCTTTCATCATCAGCGCGCCGAAAGAACCGCTGATGGGATCCGCGGGATAAAAGCCTTCCGCACCGTATGAAACGTACTCTTTGTACGTGGAGAGGTAGTCAAAGCCACGACGCGAGGCTGTATCCCACAGGTTCGAAATGGAGGGAGTGTTTGGCATGTTCCGCTTGCGAATCAAGTCCAGTTCCGTCAGCCGCGCTACAGTTACATCGGACCAGTAGCGATGCAAATCCAGGTACCGTTCCGAAGGTCCAGGGCCGTCCGCGAGCGGTAGATCCACATCTTCAAAACTGTTCAAGCGCCGCGACCATCTCTGCGTGGCCCATGCCTTGTTCAGTTCACCGATCGTTCCATACTTCTTCGTCAGCCACACGATGAACCGCTGACGGTCGGCCTCCGAATAGGACATGAACCCATTTCCGATTTCGTTGTCATAGCCGATGGCAATGATCGCCGGATGATGCGCATAACGCTTCATTAGCGTGTCAGCCATGATCCCAACTTCGCGAATGTAGTTGGGGTCGCTGATGTTATCCATATAACGCTCGGCGGGAGGGAGCCGTGTGCCGTTCTGCGCGACGATGTCGACACCCGGATATGCGCGATGCAGCCAGATGGGCGCGGGTAAGCCCGGGACGTCCAGTACCACACGGATTCCGGAGGCGTGCATTTTGTCCATGATGCTGTCGAACCATTCAAACGTGAATTTGCCCTGTGACGGCTCAAATGAATCCCACGACAGGTCACCCATGCGAACGACGTTGAAACCGGCGCGCTTCATGATGGCGATATCCTGATCGATCTGATCAGGCGAGCGGTCAACGGGTTGATAACAGGTACCCACAAAGAGCTGTCCCGGACCAGGCCAGTTCGGATGCACCGAAGTGTCCTCCGCTTCTGCTGTCAGGTTTGAGGGTCCCCGGGCGAGGACAACGAGAAATAGAAGAATCAGAAATTGAGCGCGCCTATAGAAGTGGCCCGCCTTACGAGTTCTTTCGGCAATACCAACGGCATTTAAAGAGAGAGGCATAGAGTTCTAATTCCTGAAGAATATCTTGTGATTTCGAGAATTGAAACGATCCTGACGCCCACCATAAAGCGGCTTCGCCAGGATCGATCAGTTTTGACTCAGGGTAAGCGGCCGGAAGGGCCAGATGTCTGCATCGCTTACGCCAACGTCACCTTGAGCACCGCTGCATAATCAACCTTGGGTTTATAGGCCTTTGGAAGCTCCACCCGAAGAGCATCTGATTGCTGCTTCCAACTTACCTTCTGGTCGGTGCCCAGGAGTTCCACTTTGCCAATCTTCCCAGGCTTTGTCGCCGCTGAAAGTCCCAAAGACTGCACCGTGAACGATCCTGCCGGCCAGCCCAACACCAGCGCGTAGATCACAGCATTCGCCTTGTTGCGCGTGAATCGGACGTCTTTCTCTCCCAGTTTGCTTACACTCTTGCCCTGATAGGACCCCGCCTTTACGCTGTTGGGTCCTTCGCCGTAAACCTTCCATGGTCGAGTCGCATGGATCGCCTCGCCGTTGACCTGCATCCACGCTGTCACGCCGTCGAGCACTGCGATTTCCTTGCTATCAATGGTTCCGTCGGGCCTGCCCGGGACGTTGAGAATGAACGTGCCGTTCTTGCTCACGGTGTCAATCAGCCAATGGATCACATCCTGCGGAGGCAGATACCCTCCGTATTCTCCCGGCTTCTCGTAGAGGGAGCGCAGATAATGCCAAGTGCCGAGGCAGGTCTCCGACTGCCAGGGATGCTTCATGATCTCGGCAGTGAGCCCGCTCTCATAATCGGCGACGACAGCCTTGGCCAACCGGTCCGGAACATCCTTGACATTCAGTACAGCTTCCAACTTGCCGCCATGTTGCTTAATGCTGTTGTTGTAGAAATACGCGCCAATATTCATCCCGCCCCAGCCCAGCGGCAGAAGTGTATCGTCAAAATAAAGCAGATCGGGATTGTGCTGGTCGATAAGGTCGCGGGTGCGATCGTAGAAGTTCTTCACATACGAAATGTCGGGCAGCGCGTCGGCCGGATGCTTCACGCCGTAGAGGCGCTGAGGATCAAACCCCTGCCACCACTGATCCTTTCCCCCTGCCTGCGTGAGATGGCCATCATAAGGAACGCCTGCGTTCGGACCGGACTTGTCGGCGCCATGCGAAGGCTGGAACCACCACCAGTTGCGCGCCTGATGCACCGTCACTCCGAAGCGTAGACCCTGCTTACGCGACGCTGCGGCCCAGGTGCCGATGACATCGCGATGCGGACCGATGGCGGCAGCATTCCACGGCTGATGCTTCGAGTTCCACGCGTCAAAGCTGTCATGGTGATTGGCCAATGCGACGAATATTCTCGCGCCCGCATTTTTGTAGCGCGTAATCAGATCGTCGGGTTCCCAGTTCAGCAGGGTCCACTGTGCGCAAAGGTCTTTGTATCCGAACCGCGACGGCGGACCAAAGTGCTCGAGTTGATATTTGTATTGGCGCTGGTCTTCGACATACATATTGCGTCCGTACCAGTCCCCATCCTCCGGCACGCACTGCGGACTCCAGTGAGCCCAGATGCCGAACTTGGCATCCTGATACCAATCCGGCGCCTCGTACGCAAGCAACGAATCCCACGTGGGTTTGAATGGACCATCGCCCGCCAGATCCGGAAATGGCGAGTTCAAAGGCACATCGTTCCAAAGTCCGCCCGCAATCGACTGCGGCGTGGGAGTGTAGTTCCATATCGGCGGTTGCCACGCGGCCTCATCGAGCCGTTCTTCGACGATCTTGCCATCGCTCACTTTGTAGAAAACTCTCTTCTCCGGCGGCAACGCGCAAAACTGAGCGTAGTCCTGCGTGTATCGGTTGAAGCCACTCGGCAATCCCGGCTGGGTTTCCTGCGCCGATCTGTGCAGAGGTCGGCAAAGCTTTCGATGCTGCAGCGATCGCAAGCAGTTTGCAGAAATCCCGTCTTTCCATGAATCCCCCTTTGTTGCCGAACGCCGATCCGATGTCCGTTTATTCCGGCAACGCGATTTGGCCTTCGATGCGGAATTTTCCGGTAGCTACTGGCGCTGCTGTGCCCGGCTGGCCTCCTCCAATGCTGATCGTGTAATCCCCTTGAGCGATCATTGGATTTCCATCCTCGGTCACCATACCCAGATCGCGATCCTTCAGGTCAAAGTGAACCTTCTGGCTCGCACCCGGTTCGAGATGAACCCGTTGAAATCCGCGAAGAGCGATAAGCGGAGCACCCTTCACCGCAGGGAACTTGAGATAGACCTGCACGACTTCATCTCCTGCAACCTTGCCTGTATTGGTCACCGTCACATCGGCGCCCACAGGCTGCCCGGCTGCCACGGCCTGGACTGGGACGCTGAGGTCGCTGTATTTGAAGGTCGTATAGCTGAGCCCGTAGCCAAAGGGATAGAGCGGCTTGGATTCGAAGTAACGGTAGGTCCGGTTGGTCATGCCGTAGTCCTCGAAGTTCGGCAATTGGTCGACGCCAGTGTAGAAAGTGACCGGCAGCCGACCTGCGGGATTGTTCTTTCCGCTCAACGTCTCTGCCACTGCGGCTCCGCCTTCTTCGCCGGGATACCATGCGTCGAGGACGGCGTTGGCATGCTCGTTGATCCAGTTGACCGAAAGAGCGCTGCCATTCAGGAGAACTACGGCGAGCGGTTTGCCGGTGGCAGCCACGGCTGCGACCAGTTCTTCTTCCGGCGCCGGAAGATCGATGCTTGTTCGATCTCCACCGAGGAATCCGGGAACGGTCACCGGCATCTCTTCGCCTTCAAGCCTGCTGGTGATGCCGACAACTGCAATTACGACGTCGGCATTCTTTGCGGCTGCAATGGCCTCGGGCGAAGGTGCATCATTCACTTTCGCCCAGATTAGTTGTGCGTGCGGCTCACGGGACAAGCTGCCGTAGTTCAGGCTCAGCTCAACCTTCTGCCCGTTGACCAGGTGAACGCGACCTGTGGCTGCTTCGACTTCGTCATAGGCTACCAGCGTCGCAACTTGCTTGCCGTCAATCGTTAATCTTCCGAAGCCTGTTCCGCGCACGCCCATGAGGTAATCGCCGGTTTCCGTAGGCGTGATCGAGCCTGTCCAAGTCACCGCGATGGTCTTTTTTCCTTTGGCCTCCGATGGGAGATTATTCGCGGAGAGATTAACATTCGTGTCGGTTCTGGTTGCGAGCGTTGGATTGGATTGTTGAGCGGACCAACCCGTGGACTCGCGGTACTCTGCCTTCACGCCGGGCTTCCCGTCGGGGGTTGTCAGCATGGTATCCGGAATGGGGTCTCCGTCATTGCGCAAGAACTGGGTTCCAGAAACGTAGGTAATCTTCGCATTGGGGAACTCCGCCTTGAGGCCGTCGAGAATGGAGATGCTGTGAGTCGGTCTGCCCGCGTAGTTGCCAAGCAGGACTTTTGTTTGATTAGCGAGCGGACCGATGACAGCAATCTTCTTGATTTCCGGCTTGAGGGGAAGTAAACCGTCGTTCTTGAGCAGGACCATCGACTCATTTGCGAGTTTGCGTGCGTGTGCGCGATGTTCGGCGCTGTCAAGTTCCTTCTCGTCGATCTTGGTGAAAGGAACCATGTCCGGAGGATCGAACATGCCGAGCTTGATGCGTGCCATGAACAGACGGATGAGCGCGGTGTCCAGTGTGCTTTCCGGCAGATATCCCTGCTGCACTGCATCGACGTAGGCTTTTTCGACAGGTTCGCCATATCGCGAAGTAAAAGTGACGCATTCGTTGTCCATGCCTCGGATCACGGAAATAGCCGCGCCTTGTGCTTGTGTTGGACGGTAACGATGATTTGCGGCCACGTCGCGGACCGCGTCGCAATCTGAAACCACATACCCCTGGAAGCCCCACTTGCCGCGCAATTGATCTTGCAGCAAGTACTGGTTGGCGCATGCCGGCTCACCATTGATTGCGTTGTACGCGCACATCACAGAGCCAGCCTTGCCTTCCACCACGGCAGCGCGGAAGGCGGGCTCGTAGGTGTCAACTTCGTCGTGCTTGCTCACGTCCACATCGGCAAAGTGGCGCGTCGGCTCCGGCCCGCTGTGCACGGCATAGTGCTTCGGAGTGGCAATAGCCACGTAGTACTTGGGATTGTCACCCTGCAATCCGGTCACGTAAGCAACGCCCATGCGCCCGGTCAGGAAGGGATCTTCGCCGTAGGTTTCCTGACCGCGGCCCCAACGTGGATCGCGAAAGATATTCAAATTCGGGGACCAGAAATCGAGGCCTCCCATGATTCCTGTATGTCCTTCGCGCGCATTCTGCACATGCTTGATGCGCCCCTCAATGCCAATCTGGGCCGCCATGGTGTGAATGCCCGGCGCATCGAACGTCGCAGCAAGGCCAATCGGCTCGGGATACTCGGTAACACCTTCGTTGATCACTCCGTGAAGCGCCTCGCTCCACCATTGGTATGCGGGAATGTTGAGCCGGGGCACTGCCGCAGAGTTGTTCTGCATCTGCGTGGCCTTCTCCGCAAGAGTCATCCGGCGTACCAGGTCGGTCGCCCGTTGTTCAGGCGTCAGGTTGGTGTCCAAGTACGGAAGAGGCGCTGCGCCCTGAGCGGCTATAGGCCGCGCCGTGCAGGCAATGAAAAGCAGTCCGGTACCCAGAACAAGTATTTTTGTCATGTATCTGTTCATGTGATCCTCAAGTGAATCTGGGCTGGCTGTCTTCCGTCCGCCCTGTTTTTTTATGCATTGGCCCGCATCCGATTGCTCCGTGCAGGCCAGCGCAGTTCGAAGATTGCGTTCTACTCCGTCGCTAGTGCGCGGCAACGGCCGGACTCGGCGCTTGGAACAAGCGGGGTGCGAAGTCTTTCAGATCGCGTCGCCATGTTTGCCATTCGTGATCGGTACCGGGCGACTCGTAAAACACATGCGGGATCTTTGCTTCGTCGAGAGCCGCATTCAAATTCTCCAATCCTGACTTCATCCGTTCAGGCTCGTTGGTTCCTACGCCGATCCACAGCAAATGCACGCGCTTGGCAAACGCCGCCGGGTCAGCCATTGCCCCGTTGAACGCCGTCTTCGTATCCAGCTTGGTATTTCCCATTGTGAATACGTTGGCCGCACCGCTGAATCCGCCGATGTAAGAAAACAAGTCGAGATGATTGAATGTCACCTGGAACGTCTGCATGCCGCCCATCGAAAGCCCGGCCATTGCCCGATGGTCGCGATCGGGAATCGTGCGGAACGTCTTGTCAATAAACGGAATCAGCACCTGGACCATGTCATCTTCGAAGGCGCCCATGCGCTCTTTCATCACCTTCATGAACTCCGGCGAGCCGAACGGCTGTCCGCTCAGGTCGGGAACCACGTAGCCAATGCGGCTCGCATACCCATTCGCCATCACAATGATCATCGGCTTGGTATTTCCACTTGCGATCAGGTTGTCGAGAATGAAATTCGCCTTGCCTTGCCGAATCCATCCGGTCTCGTCCTCGCCTCCGCCATGCTGCAGGTATAGAACCGGATAGCGGGTTTTCGCCGTGTCATAGCCCGGCGGCAGGTACACCACTGCGTGCCGCCACGTTCCGGTCACGCTGGAGTGGTACCAGACCTCAGACACCTGCCCATGAGGAACTTCCCTGGGCAGGTAATAATCCACTCCGGCCTCGGGCACCTCAACAGCGCTGGCCCATTTGCTCCCACCGAAGTAGGCCGTGCTGCCCGGATCGCTCACCTCCGCGCCATCCACGATGATCGTGTAATAGTGAAGCCCGGGAGCCATGGCCGGAGTTGTAATAGTCCAGAAGCCGTCCGCCTGCTTCTCCATGTCCACCTTTGGACCGCTCCAGAAATTCAGCTTCACCTTCGCCGCATCCGGCGCTTTAAACCGGATCTGCACCCGCGAGTTGGCATCGACCCTCGGATACTGCGCATCCAGAACGTTCGATGTTGCGGGCTTGAAATCACCCGCATCCTGCCCAAAACAAACGCTCGCTGCAAGTAGCATTAAAATTGCAAACACTTTCAAAGTGCACCTCCACAAGAGGCAGAGCCGCCTTGGAGCCGGATCACTCTGCCAGCTACAACCATGGGCATGGTAATCCTCCTTCTGGCTTTTAATAAAGCGATTTATTTATCTTGTTCGCTCCGGCTTGGCCTGTGTATAGTCGATGATTCCCGGAACGGAATACGAGAACGGCGGCCGAAAATTCCGAGCCTGATGTGACGGTGCGCCTCGGCCGTTGCAATCGATTGCCGATGGGTCAGTGGAGGCATTTTTGTGGCGCGTCGATTTCTCGCAATTTTAGGATTCCTGGCTCTCTCTTCGGTTGTGCCTTCGATGGCTGCAGACAACACGATTCATCTCACAGTCGATGCGTCGAAGCCGGGCTCGAAGATCGATCGCAACCTGTTTGGCCAGTTCGCCGAGAATCTCGGCCACGGCCTCTATGAGGGCATCTGGGTCGGCCCCGACTCACCTATACCCAACACTCGCGGAATTCGCAACGACGTCGTGGGCGCCCTCAAGGATCTCAAGGTGCCCAACGTCCGCTGGCCCGGTGGCTGCTTCGCCGACCAATACCACTGGCGCAACGGAGTAGGCCCCCGCGACAAGCGCCCTGCCACCGTGAATTCTGCCTGGGGCGATGTCATCGATACCAACGCCTTCGGTACCGATGAGTTTATGGATTTCATGCAGCAGATCGGCAGCACACCCTACGTGTCGATCAACGTCGGCTCCGGCACCACCGAGGAGGCCGCCGAGTGGCTGGAGTACATGACCGCCGCAGCGCCCACGGCTCTTGCCAAAGAACGTGCCGCCAACGGCCATCCTGAGCCCTATAAAGTCGGATTCCTCGGCATCGGCAACGAAAGCTGGGACTGCGGCGGCGCCATGACCCCCGACTACTACGCCAGCTTGATGAAGGTGTACAGCCGCTTCGTGCTGAACATGAATCCCGCACAGCGCGACAAAGACCAGATGCTGAAGATCGCCGTCGGTCCCGGCACGCCTGACACCGAGTGGACCGAAGTCGTGATGCAAGCCTGGAAGAAGCACACCTGGGCGTGGGATATCAATGGCGTCTCCCTCCACTGGTATACGGTGCCCAATAGCTGGCCGCCCTCAACCCCCTCAGAAAAGTTCGGATTGGACGATTACGTCAAGACGCTGAAATCGACGCTGTTCATGGATGAGTTTCTGCGTAAACAGGAAGTCGTGATGGACAAGTATGATCCAGATAAGAAGGTCACCCTGGTCGTGGATGAGTGGGGCGCCTGGCACGCCCCATTGCCCGGCTCCAATCCGGCCTTCCTCGTCCAGCAGAACAGTGTTCGCGATGCCGTTCTGGCTTCGCTCAACCTGAACATCTTTGCCCGCCACGCCGCCCGCGTGCGCATGTCGAACATCGCCCAGATGGTCAACGTGCTTCAGGCGATGATCCTCACCGACAAAGAGAAGATGGTCCTCACCCCAACCTATTTCGTATTCAAAATGTACGTTCCATTTCAGGACGCGACATTTATTCCTGTTGCCTTCGACGCGGGTGCCTACTCCCACGGCAGCGTGACCCTGCGCACGTTTCGACGCCATCGCCGCAAAAAGTGCTGACGGAAAGTTGTTGCTTGAGATCACCAACCTCGACGCGGAAAACCCAGCGACCATTGAGGCGGACCTGGCAGGCATCACAGCAAAATCGGCTAAAGCAGAGACGTTAACGGGAGCCGCGGTCGACAGCATCAACACCTTCGAATCCCCCAATACAGTTGTGCCGAAGCCGACAGCGGTAAAAGTTCAGAACGGCAAGCTGTCGCTCACGGTAGCACCGCGATCCGTAACGGTGGTTTCAATCGAGCAGTAGCCGCAGGTCCGTTCTATCCAGGCGGTGTACAGATGCGCTGTCTCGCTAAACCGAAGATCCACGCCGCCAGCTTTGCTTATCCAAGCCTGGCGTTAATCCATGCGGTATCCGGAGACATGAACCGTGCACCCTTTCGAAAAGATCGCAGTTCCCATAACCCTCTCATCGATTCTCGGACTGTTTGTGGTTCTTCTGCTCTCCTCACCGGGCCTCGTACTATCCGAAACACACGCGGTCAGTGCCACCATAGATGTCTCCAAAACCGGTGCGCCCATCTCGAAAAATATCTACGGCCAGTTCCTTGAACACGGGGGAGACATCGTCAACAACGGCGTCTGGTCTGAGATGCTGGTCGACCGCAAATTCTTCTATCCCGTCGCCGCCGCCGCTCCAACACCTCCTCCCGTTATAGGCGGCGCAGGCGGCAATCCGCGCTTCCGCCGTACTCCAACGCGCTGGTGGGCTCCCATCGGCAGCGGCAACGTCGTCACCATGGACACCAGCACGCCCTACACCGGCGATCATTCTCCGCAGGTCAAACTCGACGTCAAGGATCCGCACGGCATCAGCCAATCCGGAATTGCCGTTCGCAAAGAGAAGGCCTACATCGGACGAATCGTGCTCGCAGGTTCTCCCGGCGCGATGGTGAAGCTCACGCTCATCTGGGGCAAAGCGCCCACTGATCGTCAGACCGTCACCATCACCACGCTCGGCGCAACATACCGCAAGTTCCCACTGCACTACACCGCCGCTGCCGACACCGATGACGCCACGCTCGAAATCACCGGTACAGGCACCGGCTCATTCCATGTCGGCGCCGTCTCGCTCATGCCCGCCGACAACATCGAAGGCTACCGGCCTGAAGTCATCGCCGCGCTAAAACAGTTGCGCTTCGGCGTTCTCCGCTTTCCCGGCGGCAACTTCGTCTCCTCCTACGAGTGGCGTTATGGCGTCGGCGACATCGACAAGCGGCCGCCCATTTTCGATCCCGTCTGGCACGCTGTGCAGCCTAACGATGTCGGCACAGATGAATTCCTCACCCTCTGCCGTCTCCTCGCCGTCGATCCCTACATCACCGTCAACGCCGGCTTCGGCGACGCATGGTCCGCGCGCGAGTTGGTCGAATACACCAACGGTGCCGCCTCCACGCCAATGGGAAAATGGCGGGCCGCAAACGGCCATCCTGCGCCTTACCACGTGGAGTGGTGGGGCGTTGGAAACGAGCCCTGGGGTGACTACCAGATGGGCTCGATCTCGCTTCCGCAGTTCGAGTTGAAGCACAATCTCTTCGCCAAAGAGATGCGCAAGGCCGACCCGTCTATCAAGCTCATCGCCGGCGGAGCCATGCCCGATGTGATGGAAGGCGCCGATCAGTCTCGGCGCATCAATGGTCAGTATGTTCCCGACTATCTTTCTTCAGCCGACTGGACCGGCCAGATGCTTCTCAACTGTCTGGACAACATCGACATGATCAGCGAGCACTACTACGCATCCGGCAGCGAACACACCGACATGAAGCTGCAGAAAAAGGTGCCGATTGATCCACCTCTGTCGTTCATCGAGTGGCAACGCGCGCCGGCCGTCCAGGTCCGCGCGAAGTATGAGCACTATCAGGAATATCTGAAGCGAATTCCCGCGCTCCGCGCCAAGCCCGTTCCCATCGCAATCGACGAGTGGGCTTATTTCGGCGGCGGACCCAACTCCTACAAGACCGTCCCTGCCTACGCGTGGGCTTTCCATGAAATGTTCCGCCACTCCGATATTTTTCAGATGGGTGCATTCACCTTCGCAACCGCGATGATGAGCTCCAACCGCACCGAGGCGGTCCTCAATCCTACCGGCATGGTCTTCAAGATGTACCGCGACCACTTCGGCACCATCCCCGTTGAAGTGACGGGAAATTCACCGCAGCCCAAGCCAACGTTTCCGGCGGGCGGCGATCAGCCTGCGGTCAATCCCGGCAGCGATACCTATCCACTCGACGTCAGCGCCGCCCTCAGTGAAGATCGCAAGACACTCGCAATCGCCGTGCTCAACCCATCCGACTCCGAACAGAGCATCAAGCTCGCGATCAACGGAGCCAAACTCGCCAGTGCTGGAAAACTGTGGCGCATGGCCCCCGCCTCCATTGACGCAACCGTGCAGGTCGGTAAGAAGCCCGAGGTTCAAGTCGAAGAACAGACTCTCGGTGCGCTGCCCAACACCGTCGTCGTGCGCCCATTCAGCGTAAATATTTATTCCTACCCGGTGCAGTAGCCGGTTTTTCGAGAGGGTTCTGATGAGATTCACAAAGCTGTTCACTGCGTGCGCAATCACTTTGGCTGTCGTGCCTGCATCATGGCTCATCGCTCAAGTGCAGACCAATATCCCGGACGTCGTCCCCGGAGCAAAGCCGGTCGCGGTCGAGCACATCAAGATCCACGGCACATCTCTCGAAGGCAATCTTGAGGGGGATGCCGTCGATCGCGATGTCATCGTCTTTCTGCCCCCCAGCTACCAGAAAGACAAGAAGCATCGCTATCCCGTGGTCTACGCGTTGCACGGGTATTCCATCGGAGCCGAGCAATGGTCGCATGAGATCCACGTACCGCAGACCATCGAAGGCGCGTTCGCGCTAGGCTCGCGGGAAATGATCGTTGTCCTGCCCGATTCCAAGACCATCTATAACGGATCGATGTATTCAAGCTCCGTCACCACCGGCGACTTCGAGAAGTTCGTATCAAGCGATGTTGTCTCTTACATCGACGCGCATTATCGCACCATCCCTGCTCGCACCAGCCGCGGTCTCGTCGGCCACTCCATGGGCGGCTATGGCGCGTCACGCATCGGCATGAAGCATCCTGATGTCTTCGGCGCACTCTACATCATGAGCCCCTGCTGCTTGTCTTCCATGGTCGGCGGCGGACCGGGCACTCCCGAGCAAATGAAGGAGCGGGCAATCGCCAGCGAGAAGAAAGTCGCAGCAGCCAAGTCTCCGGCGGACCTGGCAGCCCAGTCGCCCGGCTTTACCTCCGCACAATATGCAACGGCAGCGGCCTGGGCTCCCAATCCCAAGAACCCTCCGCTCTACTTCGATCTGCCAACCAAAGACGGCGTTCTGCAACCCGAGATCGTCGCCAAATACACGGCCAATTCACCACTCGCCTTTGTCGATCAGTACATCGGCAATCTCAAGCAGTACCGCGCCATCTCCATGGACGTCGGCGATCAGGATGGCCTGCGCACGGACGCAGGCAAACTCCATGTCATCTTCGACAACTATGGAATCGCGAACACTTTTGAAATCTATTCCGGCACGCATGTCAGCGCTGTCGCCGATCGATTCCAGAACCATGTGCTGTCGTTCTTCAGCAAGAATCTCTGCTTCACAGCGGATTGTCGCTAGCAGTCAGATTCATGTCCGGCAGCAGATAGGGTCTGACGTCGATTCACACTGCTTTGCGGGAGAAGGTTGGCTATGAAGAATACGAAACTCTTGCTTCTTTTCACGGCCGTTCTGAGCGGCTCTTTGACGGCACAGTCTCAATCGACCGACCCCTGTGCCGCTCTTACCGGCCTTAAAATCGACGGCGTCGAAATCACCAAGGCCGCAGTCGTTCCCGCCGGAACTACCGTCCCGCCGCCGTACCCCGGCGCTCCCGCTATCGGGCCGCTTCCATCGCACTGCCGCGTGGATGGCGTAATCAATCGCCGCAAAGGCGCCGATGGCCAGGAATTCGGCATCGGCTTTGCTCTTGCCCTCCCGGAGAATGCCGCGTGGAACGGCGACTTCATGATGCAGGGCGGCGGTGGCGGCAATGGCGTTGTTGCCTATCCAGCGGGTGCAAACTACGCCGGCGACAAGCCAGCACTGTCTCGCGGATTTGCTGTAGCCAGCACCGACACTGGACATAAGGCAAAGACCGGTCCTTTCGATTTCTCATTCATGCGTGACCAGCAGGCATACCTTGACTTCGCTTTCCTCGCCAACGCTGAAGTTGCGGGAGTCGCTAAGCAGATCGTCGCGCACTACTACGCGAAACCCGCGGCATACTCTTACTTTGTCGGCTGCTCCACCGGCGGTCGCGAAGGCATGATCCTCTCGCAGCGATATCCCACAGTTTTCAACGGGATCGTTTCAGGGGATCCGGCCATGCGCACCGGTCTCTCTAACCTCGCCATCGCCCAATGGATCCCCGTCGCTTATAACCAGGCCGCCCCCAAAGGTGCCTCCGGCAAGCCGCAGATCGACAAGTTCCTCACCGACGCGGATCGCAAGCTCTTTATGGACGCCCTCATGAAGCAGTGCGACGCAAAAGACGGAGTAGCCGACGGCATGATCTCCGATCCAATCGGCTGCGACTTCGACCCCGCCGTCCTTGCCTGCAAGCCCGGCCAGACGGACGCGTGCATCGTTACGGAAAAAACCAACGCCATCAAAAAAGCCTTCGCCGGACCGAAGAATGCCTATGGTACTCAGGTCTATCCGGGCTTTCTCTACGACACGGGAATCGCATCGAAAGGCATGGTGCCGGGCCTGATCGCCCTAGGGAACAACGGACTCTTTGGCCCCTACACCACCGCGACTGAACTCGATGTCGACAAGGCAGCGCTGCACGCCTCCGATCCGCTCGTCGAGCCCGCATCCGCCAATCTATCCACGTTCTCTCTCAACGGAGGCAAGCTGATCTTCTTCCACGGCGACAGCGATCCGTGGTTCTCGCCGCTCGACACTCTCGACTACTACCAATCACTTGCCGCCAGCCAATGGCGGCGCAGAGAAGGTTTCCGAATGGAGCCGCATGTTCCTCGTGCCCGGTATGGCCCACTGCGGCGGCGGCCCCGCGCTCGATCACTTCGACATGCTGACCGCTGTTGTCGATTGGGTCGAAAAGCGCACTGCGCCGGATTCCGTCACCGCCACCGGCCAAGCGTTCGCTGGCCGTAGCCGCCCGCTCTGTGCGTATCCGAAGCACGCGCAGTACAGCGGCACCGGGGATACGCAGGACGCCCGTAACTTCCAATGCCAGAACCCGGCACGCTGATAGCGAGAGGTTGCAGTGTTCCTATTTCCAAATTCACAGTCTTGGGTGCAACATCTTCATCCAACCTCAGGGCAATACTGAAACGCTCTGGCCAATGGGCACGCTTGCAGCCGGACGGTAAAGATGCTGGCAGCGCGAGATGACATAGGCAGGGCGATAACACCGGAAGAGGAGTCGGCCCTCCTACTAACCAGCGGAAAATCCCGCTCCTGCTCGCTGGTTCCGTTCGTCACTTTGGCGATTGAAACCGGGGCAAGGTATGGAGTGATCCGGACTCTTCAATGGGAATGCGTGAAATTTGAAAATCGGTGTTTGCAATGGGGCAAGGACAAAACAGCCTCAGGTACCGGTCGCATTATTCCACTAAGCCAACGGGCGATAGGCGCTCTGAGTTTCTGGGCAACGCACTTCCCCGATCGCAAGCCAGAGCATTATGTTTCCGGCAGAGCGTTATGGGGCAGCTGGTGACCAGTTCTCAGCCAAGGCTTACAACGTGGATTCATCCAAGCCCATCGGCAGTATCAAGGAAGCATGGGAAGCGGCGAAGAAGAGAGAGTGGCCAAGATTCTGAAAGGCTGTCCGGAAGATACGGAATCTGAGGAACAGGTTGCTCCTCTCGTCTATCGCTTTCACGATCTGCGGCACACAACAGTATCCCGGCTGCTGAATGCCGAAATTCCAATCGCCAAGGTTGCCAAAATTGTGGGCTGGATTCCGGCCACGATGGTGCGTATGGCGGCGCACTACGGACACTTCTCGTTGAACGATCTAAGGAGTGCTGTTGAAAGCATCAGCGGTGGACAATTTGATGCGGGGTCCCCGGTAATCTCCCCGGCATCGGAGATTACACCTGAAGCTACTCGCTCTAACTAATTGATTTGATTGGCTCCTCAGGTAGGACTCGAACAGTCCAACCACATCCAGCCTCTTGCGCGAATCCACCATCATTTTGCCACAAGCATTGGAAAAATCAACAGCTGCGACGTTTTCCAATGGCGATGATCACATCCTCTGAAATCGCTAGAATCGCACGAATAGGCATCCCGGCGGTACAAAAGCAGTACATTTCTTTGAGCTGGCTCCTCGCTATATGGAGCTATCGAAGCGCACAACAATTGGATTCTATGGTTTCCACCCGCCGCTTTGGAGTTTCATGCGTCGGGGCCCCTCGTTGAGGTTGCTGAAGGCGCCAGCAAGCCGATACAGGATCCGCCTCCACCGAACCTACGCCGCTATCCGATCGCGCCTGCTGGAACTCAGATTCGAATCCAAAATCGAAGAGTGGACGTGAACTTTAGAAGAGTAGACGTGAACTTAAATGAGCGGGAAATATTAGATTCTCGCTCATTTCGCAGCTCACGCGAAGCCCTTAAAGCTGCCGCTCATTAGAGTCTTTTTCAGTGGGGTTTTTCGCTCACTCTGCAAATGAAGCTTAGAATGCGAATTGAAATAGGGCCAACCCACCGCGATCATTAACCGCCAAACCAAATTCTCGGAAAAGATTTTATGACAAGGAAAGCAGGCAATCTGAAGCCACGGCGTGAATTTCTCAGGCTGGCCGCGTTTGCCGGTGCGGCAACGCTCACGGGAAAGGGAGTGGCAGCCGCAGGGGAACAAAATGCCGGTCCACAAGCAGCGGACAGTCATGAGGGGGATGACAAGATGGAGTTCCTTCATGTCAGCGGCCGTCACATAGTGAATGCGAAAGGGAAACAGGTTCGACTGCGGGGAACCTGTCCGGGCGGCTGGATGAACATGGAGGATTTCATTAATGGGCACCCAGGCGCGGAGCATACTCTCCGAGCGCAGATGGCAGAGGTGCTCGGTCCGGCCAGAGCACAGTTCTTCTTCGAGCGCATGCTGCACTACTTCTTCAATGAAGACGATGTGATCTTTCTCAGGAAGGCCGGCGCCAGCGTCATCAGGATACCTCTTAATTATCGACACTTCGAGGACGATACTGCGCCTTTCAAATACATAGAGGCGGGTTTCGCCCGTCTCGATAAAGTGTTACGCCACTGCGAAAGACATGGTCTTTACGTCATTCTGGATCTCCATTCGGCGCAGGGGTGGCAGAATGTCCACTGGCATTCTGACAACGCATCGCGCATCAGCCTTTTCTGGGAGGTTGCGTACTATCAGGATCGCTTCGTTGCCCTTTGGCAGGAGTTTGCGCGGCGCTACAAAAACAGAGCAGTGATCGCCGGCTACGATGTGCTGAACGAGCCTTGTGCGAACAACGCCATAGGCGACTATCCATGGAACGTGGGTTCCAATTACAGGCCCAGTTTTGACCGCATGAATGCCGTCTACCGGCGCCTGGTTACAGAGATTCGTAAGATCGATTCCAGACACATTATCTTCCTTGAGGGTGATGACTACGCAAAGGACTTCTCGGGTCTAGAGAAACCCTTCGACGATAACCTCGCCTACAGTTCACATAACTACACTGTGCCTGGGTTTGGACCTGGCCGATACCCTGGCACCATCCATCCGCGATCGGCTTCGGTGGGCAGTGCTCAGAACTGGGATCTGGCAAAACAGGAGCGCAACTTCCTCGATGCCGAGGGAACGAAGTTCACCCAGCAGCATAACGTTCCACTGTGGGTTGGCGAGTTTGGGTCTGTCTTTAACGGGCCTGCCAATGAGAGTGGTGACCGGCTTCGCGCGTTAGATGATCAGATTGGCATCTTTGAAAGTCACGAGACGCACTGGACAACATGGAATTACAAAGATGTTGGCGTGATGGGTATGCTGACACTCAACCCTGAATCTCCGTACATGGAGCGCATCAACGACATTCTTCGTAAGAAGGTTGCTCTTGGCACCGACGATTGGATGAAGTGGCTACCGCCAGCGCAGGTAAAGGACGCAACGGCCCAGCTTGCTGACCAGATCTGTCAAGTGGTTGGTGATCCGCAGTTGGATGCGCGACTCAATGTGCGGTGCATGAGTCAGACCCTATTGTGCTTCTACACGGGAACCCTGATGCAGCCGCTCTACGCCAGCCTCTTCAAAGGCCTGTCCGAGAATGAGCTGGATCACATCCTATCTTCCTTTTCGGCAAAACAGTGTGTACCAAACCAAGGTCTGGTGGACGTCCTCAGTAAATACATGGCCACGCCAGCTCAGGGATCGAGTACCGGCGGCTGAGTTGACTTCGTGCACTCAATTGCAAAAACTTCCGAGCAGGCGGGTCATGCTGCCTGGGCTTCGATCAGGTAGCTGGGTGGAATTGTTGACAACAGGGCTTAGCGCGTTTTGAGAGTAGTACGGGCGCAAAAAGCACATTAGCGATTTTTCGGCTATCGATCTTGGCCCAGTGTCAGCTTACCTCTTTGAAGAAAAATCGTGATCTCAAAACACACTTGAACTCTGCCATGTTTGCGCTATCTTTATTTGCAAAGACCAGTTCTGCGGGAGAAGATGTGACCCCTCTGCCTGCCTCTGAGCTAATTCCAGAAAGCACGACGACCCTTGTTGTCATATTGCACGGCTGGACTGTGACACCGGCCTTCATGGTTCATGTCAAGGATGTTTGTCGTCAGTCAATGCCTGCGGCCGAATTCATCAATTGCCCTAATACACCATCCAGAAACTCGGCTTGGCACCAGATGGCACCCATAAGCGCAATATTTTCGCTTGACCCGTGGCGTTCAAGCGGCAAAGTTAAGCTTGAATGTGTAGAGGAGTTTGCGCACAATACCGGCAGTAGAAAAGGTGCGGCATGAATGCGGAAGAAACTCGAGTCTACGATAATCTCAGCGTGAAGTTTTCCCCCTCCCCGCCTAACGCACCGCCGGTAAACGTCTGCTTGCCGGATGGGACCAAATACCCAATCACCATCGATGCTAACTTTGACGGCATCGCCGCCCGGGCGGTGGAACGTATAAGAAACCGCAGACAGTGGCGCAGACTCTCTTCCGCTCGCGACTACATGGACGACATTTCAGGTCGTTATTTTGCCGATCTCGGCTGGTCGCGTGATCAAGAGCTCCAGAAAATCGCCAAGGCGCGCGTTGTGGAAATTCAGATTCCAGCCCTGACAGGTGACTCGGATACATTTTTCCTTGGGAATTTGCTTTGTCGGAGATCACCGCACCTTTTCGTGGATCGCGCCCGGTACTGATCTCACGGTATCTGATCAATGCACTCAGTCCGCCATTTCAGGGCAAGGCCCCGGCCTCTGTACTCGTGTCGGAGAGCGCTCCGGGAGCTCTGGGTGACTGTTTACTCTTTCGAATCGGAGGAGAAACTTGTTCAATCGAGTTTCAGTGATATCAAGTTTCTGCCTACGGTGAGTGATTCCACAGTCGAGGACCTGCAACAAATCGTTACAACGAGTGCCCCTAGCGTTCTGCACGTTACCGGCGTGGACGGGCTGCAAGGCGCTTCTCTATTGAACGTCACTGACGAGCCTTCCGGAATCGGCGTTTACCTGGCAGGTCCGGACGGTGAACCCTTGCTGATCACGCCTGAACAAATGGCAACCGCTGTGACCAGCGGCACCCCGAAGCCCCTACTGGTCAGTTACAACTTCTATAACTCTTCCTGGCCGGCATCATCGAATACAAAGGCGTCTCGTATGTATTTGGTATCAACTACACCCTGAACTTCGCCCTCACTGAGACCCATCGAGAAAGGCGCTCTGTCTCTTTAACGCGCATGAGCTATAACCCCCAAGGGACGATAGCCCAGGTTCCCTCGTGGAGCAAGGAGGGTGTGCCCCAGGTAGGCACGCTCGATCCGTTTCGAAAGGTTGAGCCAGAGACGATGGAGTGGGAATCAGGCAGTACGGCGAAAGTCTGGACCATGGGCGTGAGGACCGCCCAGGATGAGAGCGCCGGAGTGTTGGTGACTCACATTCTGGATGGGAGCTACATCAAGGTACGAGGAGTGGATTTTGGCAGACATCAAGCACGAAGGTTCGACGCGCGTGTCGCCAGCGCAACAGGTGGAGGAACGATAGAACTTCACATGGACGGAACGGATGGTATAAAAAGGAACGAATCTCGCGGAGAACGGTGGGGAAAGTTTAGAAGCTGTGCGCACAGCACATGGGCGAATCAACGTCTTTCAACTTTGTCCTGTGGCAATCCCACACAACTGTGCAATATTTATGTGGTATCAGCACAGGAGCTACCATGGGTGAATCCAAGCTCGATCTCCTCCAAGGCACACTCGACCTCATGGTTTTGAAAACCCTGGCCGCCATTGGACCGCAGCACGGCTATGGCATTGCCCGCCGAATCGAACAGGCCAGCGGCGACGAGGTCCTGCTCAACCAAGGCACCATTTATGCCTCGCTCGTCCGCCTTCAGCAGCGCGGATGGATCGACGCCGAGTGGGGCACATCCGACAACAATCGCAAAGCCAAGTTCTACTCCATCACTCGCAGCGGCCGAAAGCAGCTTGAAAGAGACGCCGCGCATTGGCAGCGATTGTCTGACGTGATCGGCCGAGTGCTCGCCATGTCTCCTGGAGGCAACCTTCAATGAGCTCGCTGCGTCGGGCGTTGGCCCGCGTACGTGCTTTCTTTCAGAAGCGCCCTCTCGATGCTGACCTCGATGCCGAAATCGCGGCGCACATCGAAATGGCGACCGAAGAAAACATTCAGCGCGGTCTCACACCACTCGAAGCCCGCCGTCAGGCGCTCATTCGCTTCGGCGGCATCGACCTGGCGAAAGACGAACAACGCGAAGCGCGAGGACTTATGAAGCTCGACATTCTCATTCAGGATCTCCGTTATACTGCGCGCACACTTAGCCACGATCGCAGCTTCACCCTCGTCGCAACACTGATACTTGCACTCGGAATCGGTGCGAACATCGCAGTCTTCAGCGTCGTTAACACGCTGCTGTTACGTCCGCTGCCCTTCGAGAATGCTGATCGCCTGATGTGGATTGCTCCGCCCCCGACCAAGTGCGGGGTCTCATGCTCTACGTACTCCACTGATGCTTACGACGAATTCCGTGTGTACAACCACACTTTTCAGGATGTGACCGGATACTTCGCCTTCTCCGGCCCCGGTAACCTCAGCCTCAACCCCGGCGGCGCGCCCATTCCCGCCACCAGCATCGACGTCGTCGCCAACTTCTTCCAACTCCTCGCCGTCCAGCCCGCCATGGGCCGCGCCTTCCGGCCTGAAGATGCGCTCAATAACGCCCCGCCTGTCATACTCATCTCCGATCCCTGGTGGAGAACGCAGTTCAACGCCGACCCTAACATCGTCGGCAAAGCATTCGAGATGAACGGCCACTTGACCACCGTCATCGGCGTCCTACCCCGAAGCTTCGATTTCGGGGCGGTCTTCTCCCCCGGCAAAAAAGTCGATGCCATCACCCCCCTCAATCTCTATGGGCCGCCCCGCGACTGGGGAAACATCATCACGATGATTGGCCGCCTCAAGCCCGGAGTCTCGCTCGCCCAGGCGCAGGACGATGCCGCCGCTACCGCAGCCCACATGTGCTGGAACAACAAGCGTCCAGAGTCTTGCGGCACGTATGCAAGACGCGACGGTGAAGGCGGCGTCGTTCCTGTGCCACTCAAGGATTACGTCAGTGGCAAGCTGCGCCGCTCGCTCATTGTCCTCTGGTGTGCGGTAGGCACCATCCTTCTCATCGCATGCGTAAATCTATCCAACTTGCTGCTGGCTCGCGCCGCCTCCCGCTCCAAGGAGTTCGCGATGCGCGGCGCACTCGGCGCCAGCCGCACCCGAATCGTTAGCCAACTCCTCACCGAGAGTCTGGTGCTCTCGCTGTCGGGCGGAATCCTCGGCCTCGGCCTCGCCTGGATTCTCGTCTCGTGGTTCGCACATCAGGGAGCAGTCGCCCTGCCTCTGCTTAGCACGTTGCGAATCGATGGAGCAGCCCTGGCGTGGACGCTACTGATCGCTGTCTCTGCAGCGATCCTCTTTGGCCTCGTCCCTGGACTCCGCATGGCGAGTGGCAATCTCCACGAAACACTCAAAGATTCCGGTCTCGGCTCAGGCCAAAGCCGCAGGCACGATCGCACCCGTTCCATTCTCGTTGTGTCCGAGGTCGCCTTGGCCTGCGTCCTGCTTGTCGGCGCAGGTCTGCTTCTGCGCAGTTTCCTCCACGTGCTCGATGTCGATCTCGGATTCGAGCCCGAGCACGCCGCTGCGATCAAAGTGGCGTATGACGACACCGCTCCAACTGATAACAAGAGTGCCCAGAAGCGGGGCGTAATTTTCCAGGAAGTGATCGCACGAGTCAGCTCAATTCCCGGGGTCGAGGCGGCCGGAGTCACCGACTACCTGCCGCTCGGCCAGAATCGTACCT
Organism: uncultured Acidobacteriaceae bacterium; assembly: GCA_963797255.1. Classification (GTDB taxonomy): domain Bacteria; phylum Acidobacteriota; class Terriglobia; order Terriglobales; family Acidobacteriaceae; genus JANXZS01. The sequence goes on along the minus strand of CAWCOV010000017.1, from coordinate 30,697 downwards.
GGGGTATGCCCTGGCCCAAAGGCATCAAGCGCCCGGATAAGAGCCAGGATTCACCTCTGGTCTATGTTGTTTCTCCCGGCTATCTGCGCGCCATGGGAACGAGAATCCAAGGCCGCGATTTCACGTGGGATGACGGACCAAACAGTCAGAACGTCGTGATGATCGACAAGTCGCTCGCGCACTATCTGGCCGGAATGGCCAATTGGCCCAACGGCGATGCCATTGGACAGATGCTCGACACCGGTGGAAACGGATCTCGCATCGTTGGCGTGGTAGATGATGTACACGAGCAGGACACCGAGGGCGCAGTTGGATGGCAAATCTATTACCCCATCACTCAGGCGAGTCCGGCTGGTGCCGAACTTGTCATCCGAACAAAGCTGCCACCTTCAACTCTGGCCAGCGCTGTCGTCCGTACATTGCGCGAGATCAACCCCCAGCAACCTGTCGCAGAATTCAAGCCGATACAGATGCTGGTTAGCCACGCCAACTCGTCCCGCCAGTTCTTCATGTACCTCGTCCTCGCCTTCGCAGCTCTCGGCGCGCTACTCGCTGCCCTGGGAATCTACGGCGTCATCTCCTACTCCGTCACGCAACGCACACAGGAGATCGGCATCCGCATGGCTCTCGGCGCAACCGCCGCCAATGTCCAGCGCGGTGTTCTCTCAAAGACCCTCGGCCTCGCCCTGCTCGGCATCGCTGCAGGAGCCATTGCATCCTTGTTCGTCACCCGCGCCATCGCCGCCCTACTCTTCAACACCGCTCCCACTGATCCACTGACGTTTGCTTGTATGGTCGTTCTGCTCGCTGGTGTGGCGCTCTTGGCCGGCTTTATCCCAGCTCGCAGAGCTTCTCGTATCAACCCAATGGTGGCTCTTCGCAACAACTGACGGGACTCTCCATTGCTCGCACAAGCGTCGTTGGAAATTAGTCGCGAGCAGGCTCCTGGGCACCTTCGAAGAGTATCGACAATTAAGAAGATGGTGTCGTCACCAAGAACGGACGGTCAAGATCCTGAATAATCACCGAATGCTTACTGCGTTACCGAGCACCTCGTTCAGGATTTCTTAGCGGTTTGCAGTGTCTACTCGATTAGTGCCCAAAACCATCATGGCGCGCTAGCTCAGTCCACGACGTTGATCTAAGCTTGCTCTATGTCAGATTGGACACCGTATAAGGCAAACACCCGAGGAATACTGGTGAGCGTTGAGCCAACTTATCTTGAGACGAGATCATCGCCGGACAGCTCGCAGTATTTCTGGGCTTATCGAGTGATCATCGAGAACCACGGACGAGAAACGGTGCAACTGCTCAGCCGGCACTGGATGATCACGAATGCGCGTGGCGAATTGACCGAGGTCAAAGGACCAGGTGTTGTCGGGGAGCAACCGGTCCTCAAGCCAGGAGAAAGTTTTGAGTATACGAGTGGCGCGCCTCTCAACACGCCGTCGGGGATGATAGGCGGGGCATACCAGATGGAGACTGAGAGCGGTGAGCGCTTTGATATTGAGATACCGACATTCTCGCTCGATCGCCCGGATCAGGGCGTAATTCTGAACTGAGAAATGGAAATCGTGGGTGAGATCGCTAACGACGGTTCGCGCCTCGTGGGAAATTCGCATTAGTGCGCTGGCTGAAGATCGTCAGCGTGTGGTCTGCTATGCATATGAGTCGTGCCAGACAGCTGTGTTTCACCCCGTTTTTCACTAAAGTCTCGGGATTACTTTTGTCTTATATTCGCCTATGCTCTTTCACGTTTCAAGGCCCGACAACGCGGTGCGCGTTCGTGGTCTGCTGTAAGAAATGTTGTGTTTTTGGGCTTTCCACCTGAATCTCTTACTGTACCGTGTCCACCGATCGCCTAGTCCCGAACTCATTGAGCGACCAAATACAGAGAAAGCCGCGCCACTACCAGGTGATACTAAAAGGCCTCTGTAGCAAGGACTTGCCGGTTTCTCAGTGACACCAAGTGACACGGACGACCAGCAAGAAATACCGGTATGGACGACACAGTTACGACACAAGTCACGACACAAAGAAGTCCCAAAAAAATCTACGCGACGCAGCCTGCTGACTCGGACCTGCAACCTTCGGTAATGAACGAGACTGTTACGAAACTCTTCCGATGAATTAAGATCCATCGCTGGCATTATCAACAGCGTGGCTCGCTTTACCTAAGCTGCACTAGGTGTATGAGCCATGCGGAGAGGAGAACCCTAGAGCCACAGCTGCTGTGAATCCGATCGGGCCGTCTAGCGTCGACGTAAGGCGGTCGCAAGGACAGATACGCCGCGTCGCAACTCTGCCAGATTGCAGCCTGCGAACCCCAGCATCAGCGCCGGAGGTCGTTCATATTTCACGGTGAATGTCGAGAGCGGCTCTACTTCAAGACCAAGTTTGCGCGCTTGCAGGGCTGCCTCGATATCGGACTTCCATGTTTTGAGCCAACCTAATGTGCGGATACCTGCGGCAGCGTGCTCGACATCGAGCAGCCCACTCAGGTGTTTATCGGCAGCGATTTTGAGAACGTCGTTGCGTTCCGCATAGTTTTGTCGCATGCGGCGGACGTGATGACCGAAATGGCCTTCGGTGATGAACTCAGCCAGGACGGCTTGTTCGAGCGTAGGCGGATGGCGGTCAACCAAGCTGCGAGCAGATGTGAACGGCTCGACGAGGCGCTCGGGCAGGATCATGAACCCGAGGCGCAGCCCGTTAAAAAGTACCTTCGTGAACGTGCCGACATAGACAACGCAACCTGAGTTATCGAGCGACTGCAGTGCAGCAACGGGATAACCGGAATAGCGATACTCGCCGTCGTAGTCGTCTTCGATGATCCATGCGTTCGCGCTGGCGGCCCAGCGCAGGAGTTCCAGGCGGCGGTCCACGGACATCGTAGTGCCCATGGGAAACTGATTGGCCGGCGTGACATATGCTAGTTTCGCCTTGGGCGCAAGCTTTCGGCCTGCCTTGACGATGATACCGCCATCGTCCACGGGTACAGGAACGATGGCGGCACCTGTGGCGCGAAGTGTTTGGAGTGCGCCGGAGTAACCGGGATCTTCCATCCAGACCTGTTCGCCCGCGCCGAGCAAGAAATGCCCGGCGAGAGTGAGGGCTTGCTGTATGCCAGAGGTGACGATTATCTGCTCGGCTGAGCAATGCACTCCGCGTGACGCACCAACATACTCCGCGATGGCTCGACGCAGGGGTTGGTAGCCTGCAGCGTGACCGTGACCATAGAGAGAACGCGGAGCTTTGCGTAAGACCCTTGAAGCAACGCGCGCCCAGAGATCCACGGGAAAGAGATCGATCGCCGCCTCGTAGGCGCGGAACGCCTTGCCGATGGAGTGAGACGCAGGGGTTACCTCCACACCTTTCAGAAATTCCTGCGCGCGCCTGGAGAACACGGCCTTCGAGGTTGGCAAAGCGGGGGTCGCAGGTTTACGCATTGCGGGCAGCAATCCTCCAGGAACGCCTGAAGCAATGTAGGTTCCCGACCCAACTTCGGTGCGCGTGTATCCCTCGGCCTGTAGCTGGTCGAAGGCAACAACCACGGTTCCCCGCGAAAGCGAATACTGCTTGCCCAGACTACGTGTGGAGGGCATACGAGCGCCGGGTTTCAACCGTCCGTCGAGGATGGCGCCACGCAATTCCGTGTACAGCCAACGCCAGAGTTCCTGCTTACCGGATGGCAGGTTGAGTGAGAGGTCCTGAAATGTTTCTTCTTTAGACATCGCCTGGCTGTGCCTCCGTCAAAAACGCCGCAAGTGGACCACCCCTTGTTCGCATTATGGACCTTTTATCTACACCACATGACGCCTAGTGTGGAGTTAAGGAGATAACGCCCATGCAAACAACCATCGCGAATTCCAAACGAATTCTTGCACTGTCCTTTCTGGCCGCCGGCATCCTTGTCTTAGCCAGCCCCCTGATGGCGCAGGAAACTATCACGCTGATCATGACGCATCCTTTGGCGGCTTCCTCCGGCAGCGAAGCTCTGATGTACACCGTGGACTTTCCTCCAGGTTTTTCGAGCCCCATTCACCGTCACGACGCGCAGGTGTCTGTTTATGTGCTGGATGGTTCTGTCGTAATGCAGGTGAAAGGCGGAAAGGAACTCACGCTCGGTCCCGGTCAGAGCTTTTATGAAAATCCCAACGATATTCACATCGTTAGCCGCAATGCCAGTAATTCAAAGCCTGCAAAATTCCTCGTTTTCTTGATCCATAAGAAAGATACCCCTCTGGTGATACCAGTCAAGTAAGCAATGACTGCGTGCAAATGTTCTCGCGGTTTTAGAGAGTGGCGATGTCCACGAGGAGAATGGAATGTCTGTTCAAAATAGAAACATAAGCTCGATGGTTTTGCGACTTGGGCTGGGTCTTGGGTTTCTGTCAGCAGTTGCGGACAGGTTTGGACTCTGGGGCTCATTTGGAGAGCCGAACGTCGAGTGGGGAAATTATTCACGATTTCTCGATTACACGCGAACCCTCAATGGGTTTTGGCCGGCAAGTTTGATCCCGACCCTGGGAGCAGTCGCCACGGGCGCCGAGATTCTCTTCGGTCTTCTTATCCTCGTCGGCTGGCACATACGCATTGCCGCACGGCTCAGTGGCAGTCTACTCATCGTGTTCGCCACGACAATGACGATTTCGCTGGGAGTCAAGTCAGTCCTGAATTACGCCGTTCTCACCGGGATAGGGGGAGCTTTCTTGCTGGCAAATTGTGACCGTTTTCCGTTCAGCCTGGATGAACTGTTGTCCCGCCGAACTCATTTCAGGTTGACCAGTACCGATGTTCCTACTGGTCCAGTGGCGGATTCGGCCCAGCGGCGTAGATAAGCCAGATTCGCGGGATCTAGTCCGGCGAAATAAAAGGAGAGAAACATGAAAGTTTTCGTTGCGGGAGCAACTGGAGCGATCGGTCAGCCGCTCATCGCTGAGTTGATTGCCGAAGGTCACACAGTGACGGGCATGACGCACTCTGAAGCTGGAGCGAGGAGGCTGCGAGCAGCTGGCGCGGATGTGGCGATTGCAGACGCACTTAACGGCGACGCGGTAAAAGGAGTGCTGCGAGCCGCTCATGCGGATGTAGTGATAGATGAACTACAGCGATTCCGAGGACGCCGTCGGAGCTTTCGGCGCATGCCCATGTTGACCAGAAGTTGCGCATCGAGGGCGGGAACAATTTGCACCGCGCTGCTCTTGCCTGCGGTGTGCGGCGTTACATCCAGCAGTCGAGCCGATACTTTCTCGAAGCGAAGGAAGCGGTGGCCGATGAGAGCTCTCCGCTTGCTTTGAATGCGAGCCCTGGCATCGCCAAATATGCGCAGATGTATACCTATCTTGAGCAGAGGGCGCTCGAGTCATCGATCGAGGGCGTCGCCCTGCGTTACGGATTCTTCTACGGGCCTAACACTTGGTACAACCCGGACGGAGGGGCAGCCGACGAGATTCGCAAACAGCTCTTTCCGGTAATTGAAGGGGGCAAAGCGAAGTGGTCATTCGTTCATATTGAGGATGCCGCACGCGCGACGGTTGCGGCTCTCACCGCTGAGCCAGGTAAGTATGTGGTGGTAGACGACGACACGTTGCCGGTGAGTTTATGGCTGCCCAGATTTGCGAGCTTTGTGGGTGCTCCACCTCCACCGTTCACTACAGAGGACCAGGTGCTGCAGACTGCGGGTGAGGATGCCGTCTACTACCAGACGAAATTGTGCGGAGCCTCAAATGCGAAAGCGAAGCGTGAGCTTCACTTCGCACCGCGTAAACGCGAGTGGCTCAGCGAGTGATCGAAAAAACGTTTTTTCTCGTTGACGCCTCAAACCATACTTTGAAGCCTTAGCCGCCAGAGATCTACGCATTTCATCGAGCGGGCGCGCGTGATAACTACGTCTTATCAGACCACGGCCAGCGATATCACCTGGAGAATGAAGGAAACGGAACTGTCACATGGCATGGACACTACTTGGTATTGCCGGCATCGTCGAGATCGCCTTCGCTTTCGCGATGAAGCGGTCTGAAGGTTTCACACGTTTGATACCTGCGTTGTTTACCGTCGCCACTGGTTTATCGAGCGTTTTTATTCTTTCTATTTCGCTGCGCACACTGCCTGTGGGAACAGCTTATGCGGTCTGGACCGGCATTGGTGCTGCGGGCACTGCGATTTTAGGGATAGCACTCCTGGGTGAGTCCGCGTCGCCGATCAGAATCCTCTGTATCGTCCTCATTCTGGTAGGCGTGATCGGACTCAAGCTGGTTTCCTAGTTCACTACCTCCTGCCTCAAGACTCTGCAATTCCACTGAGCAGTGACGCCTCTTTACTGGGATGACCGGTAATCTACGTTGAGAGCGCTCGCTATTCGTCTTTGTTCTCAACCATGAGCGCAACAATGCGATCGATCCGAACTTCGTAAATTGAGGTTCGCTCTGCCGCGAAAGCTGCCCGCTTCCGGCCTAGCAGCACACGCATCGTGCACGGACTCACGATTGTTGAATAGGGTTCGCTTGATATAAATCTCGCCGTCACGACTTCGCTCTTTGTATACCGCCTGGCATTCAACTCGAGGGTGTCTGCGTCAGTTTCATTTCTTGCATTCGACACTGGCCTCTAAGTGGATTAAAGGACTGAAAAAGCCTAAAACCTGAAGGGAAAGATTTGGGCGCGTACGTCGATGGCCTCTACAATTTGTAACTGCGTGCAAACACAAAGACTGAGGGATCTGAGAATGGCTGAGAAAACGATGGTCGAAAAGGCCGGTGAGGCGGTTGGCTTCGGAATTGCGATGGCAGAAGATGTGGCTGGCCCAGTTAAAACGGCAGTTGGTGCAGCGGTGGCGACGGTAACAGAGGTTTTAAAGAAGGCACCTGCGACGAAAGCTCCGGTCAAGCAAGTTGCCAAAAAAACGCCCGCGAAGAAGGCTGCAAAGAAAGCGCCTGCCACGAAGGCCATCAAGAAACCCATGACCAAGACGGTGGCTAAGAAGTCAACCACGAAGAAGGTCGCCACCAAAGTCGCAGCCAAGAAGACGCCGGCTAAGAAAGCCGTGAACAAAGCCGTAAAGAAGACTGTGAAGAAGGCTGCCCAACGGCAGAAATAACTGTGAGGAAATATGGCCAATAATAAGAACAGAAACCTGGCCTAAGAATGCCTAGCGATCTAGAATCCCTGCGGTACCGCGACAACTTCCTCAGGGCGCCCTCGCCTGGCGAGAAATCCATACAGAGATACGCCGGCGTACCCAAACGCTGGAACAAAGTAGCCTACTGCTATGCTCCCAGTCCGCCTCGCAATCCAGCCGAGTATTGGGGGGAAGATTGCTCCGCCCACGATGGCCATCACCAATAACGAGCTGGCCAATTTCGTGTTCGGACCCAGGCGCTTCAGTCCCAGAGCGAAGATAGTCGGGAACATGATCGAGAGGAAGAAGCTGCTCGCGACGATGGCGTAGGCGCCAACCATCCCGGGCCGCATTATCGCCAAGCCGATCAGGAACACATTCATTGCTCCGTAGAGCCCGAGCAACCTGGTCGGCGGGAAATATTTCATCAACGGCGTAGTCGCAAATCGGCCGACCATAATCGCGACCAGCGAAGCCGTAAGGTAGGCTGCCGCGGTCCTCTCGCTGACGTTCGTGTATTGCTTCATGTACGGGATCAAGCTGCTCCACGACGACACCTGCGCACCCACATTGCAGAAGTTCGCCAGCACCGCTAACCAGAGGTGCGGATAATGCAGTAGCGCGCGGAAGGTGCCATGATCTTCAAGTAAAGTTGCGTCTTCATGCTCGCCGAGCATGGACGGAAACTTAATCCTGGAGAGCAGCAACGCGAACAGCAGGACCACCGAGCCCAGAACAAGGTATGTCGGCACTACTCGCATCAGTTCTGTATGGAGGTAGCCAGCATAGGTCCCTGCAGCCTTCATCAGCGCCACCTCGGGCGCCCTTGGTTCAATCCCGGAAAAAATGAACCGCGCTCCGAGGATCACGCCGAGGATTGTTCCCGGAGGATTGAATGCCTGCGCGAAGTTCAGTCGCCGTTCGGAAGTGGAAGCAGGCCCGAACTGGGCCATGAAGGGATTCGCGGCTGTCTCCAGCACCGATGCGCCGCAACCTACCGTGAACAGTGCAATCAGAAAGGGCAGGTATTGCCCCGTCACCGCTGCCGGCCAGAAGAGCACCATACCCCCGCCGAACAGAACCAGGCCCATCACCATACCGGCCTTGTATCCCCATCGTCTCATCACCAGGGCAGCCGGAATCGCCATGCAAAAGTAGCCGAAGAAGTTTGCCGTCTGCACCAGCTGCGCGCTGAACTGCGACAATTCGAACGACTTCTTGAACTGTTGTACCAGAATGTCAGTCAGATTATTGGACATCCCCCACATGAAGAAGAGGACGGTTACTAGAACGAATAGAGTCATCTGTCCTGCGGGAAAGACGTGCGGAGCCTTGCGCTTACTGATTGCCTCAGTACTGACCGACGTCGAATCCTGCATCTGGATACTCCGATCGTTACGTGCTCGAATTAGCTCACTTGCACCAGGATCTTTGTAAATCTGGCCGGGTTGGCGCTCCATTCGGCCAGCAACCGAGCAGCATCCGCCATGGGGACAATCGCGCTTACCGCGTCTTCGACCGGAAACCTTCTGGCCTCAAGCATCTCAATCACCTGGTAGAAGTCTTCCGGCAACGCATTCCTGCTGCCTAGGATGTCCAGCTCTTTTTGCACGAACAGTCGCGTCTCGTAAGTCACCGGCTCCTTCGCGTAACCGATGTAGACAACACGCCCGGTGAAGGCGACCACTTCCACCGCAGCTCTAAAGGTAACCGGCAGCCCAATGGCCTCAATCGCCACATCCGGTCCGCGTCCATCGGTGATATCGGCAAGTTTGGAATTCAAATCCTCGCGAGCCGTGTTGATGCAATGCTTCGCGCCAGCCTTGCGGGCGATTTCGAGCTTGGCATCATCCATGTCGATCGCGATCGTCTCAGCGCCTCGGAACGCGGAACCCGCAATCGCTCCCAGTCCGACCGCACCACAGCCGAAGACAGCAGTCGTGTCCTCCTGCACAATCCGCGCGCGTGCTGCCGCATGGAAGCCCACCGTCAACGGCTCGACAAGGCAGAGTTCCTTAAAGCGACAGGTACGCCGCGTATAGCTTCTCGCGCGGCACACTGATGTACTCCGCCATAGCACCGTCCCGCTGCACGCCCATTGTCTGGTTGAATCTGCAGGCATTCATGCGGCCTCGCCGGCAGGCAGCACATGTCCCGCAGCTGGTGTAGGGCAACACGGTCACTGCGGTACCATTCGCAAGATCCACTCCTCCCTGTATCACCTCGGCAGCAACCTCATGCCCCAGCACGCGGGGAAACGTAACCATCGAATTTCTCCCACGATAGCTGTTCAGGTCGGTGCCGCACATTCCCACCATCCGCACGTGGAGCAACACCTCACTCTCCTTCTGAACGACATCCGGCACCTCCTCGACCCCTGCAACACCAGGGCCCTCCATTCGAAACGCCTTCATCGCTTGATCCCTTCCTGGGACTGTCCCGACAATCTCTTCTCCGGATACTTCGAGACTCACTTCAAACCGTACACACTCACTGCGTTCCCGCCAAAGATCGCATCGCGTTCAGTCTGTGTGAATTCCGTGAAGTAGGTGCGAAGCAGATCGAACCATCGCGTGTACCCGGTCGCCACCAGGCATACCGGCCAATCCGATCCCACCATTAGGCGTTCTGCGCTAAAAGCGTGCACCACGACGTCGAGATAGGGCCGCAACGTCTCAAGCGTCCAGTTTCTCCAATTCGCCTCTGTGACAACTCCGCTGACTTTGCACCAGACGTTCTCCCGGTGGGCTAACTCGTGCAGACTCTCCGCCCACGGATGCAGCCTCCCATCTCTGATCCTGGGCTTTGCAATATGGTCCAGTACAAACACCTGTTGCGGATGCTTGTCGACAAAGTCGATGGCTTGCGGCAGATGCCGCTCATAGATCAGGATGTCGTATACCAGTCCGCTGCCTAGCATCGCGTGGATGCCATCGTTAAAGTCCGCCCTCAGAATGTAAGTGTCGTCCGGCTCCGCTTGGATAACATGCCGCAGCCCTTTTAGCTTCGGCCAGTCTTCGAATTCCTCGAGCACTCGGGGAAAGCTTTCGCCGGCAATCGGAGCCCAGCCGACAACTCCCAGGATCTTGTCGCACTGATCCGCCAGATCCAGCAGCCACCGAGTCTCTTCCAGCGTCTGCCGCGCCTGGACCGCGACCGTCCCGTCGATCTCCGCTTTAGTCAACTCTTCCACGAGATCATCGGGCAAGAAGTCCAGTTGCAAGGATTGCATGCCCTCGTCCAACCACCCATACTCTGCTGCGTTATATCGCCACAGGTGATGGTGTGCGTCTATCTTCTGCGCCACGAAAGGACCTCCGCCACCCCACCGGTCGTGTAACCTTCGTTTCTGCCTTGAGCCTTTGGAAAGTATCGATCGGCCTCGGGTTTCGGATATCTTACAGCGCTTCCGTAAGCGTTAACGTTGTTGGATTTTATACTCGGATGTCTGCCGCTGTGAAGGCCTGTGTGCTCAAAATCACAATCACTTACTCACCGGCGGGGCAGACTGATAGGCAGTATGCTGCTTTGTAATTCGCGCCAAACGAAAGGCTCTGCCACATGGAAACCGATTCGGCGCCCGAAACTTTCTTTCTAATTTCGAACCAGTTCTTGCTGTCAGCAATTGAAACTATCCAAACAACCTGACGGCGTTCGTAAGAGGCATAGGACGTCGAAGGTCTTGTTCACATCACCTAACCCTTCACGCCTGATCTGAATCGCGGCCGCGGAACAGGGTGGATGATATGAAACCGACTCTCTGCTGATACCCACGCTGGCCGTCGCCGTATTCGCCGGCCAAAGAGTGCGCTCGCGCACCAACTATGGCCCGCCTCCTTTCGCGTATGGGCACGAAGCCGAAGAAGCCCGGAACAGCGCGGCTTCTACCACGGTTTTGAAAGGTGCGGAACGCGACTTCTGGAACCATCGTCGGCCGGACGTGAACAATCGCTAGGAGTACCGCGACCCAGACTCCGTTCCGCGTTGGACATAACACGAATACCGCGAAGGATTCCTCCGCGGGTACTACCTCAGAGTGCGTCAGATCTATTACGGCGAGCGCCGGGAATATGATTACAACTACGATGACCAGTAACAGCCGCCTGCGGGCTCAACAGATGGCGCCATTTAGTTTGGGAATATCAACGGTAGTGCCACATCGGATGTGAACATGCATCGGGCACTATGACTGCAGAACGGAACAACAACCACCTTGTGGCTCGCGCCGTGGAACTCGTTGGCGTACCTGCTATATGCGAGGCCGCGCGCTAAACGCGTGGGGCCTTGGGCCATTGCCGGGCATGAAGTGTCGAAAACGCCAAGAGGCAGGATGTCCGCTTCGCCGAGCAGATAGGTGGTCGGCGAAGCGGCAAGCTGTTCTTGATCTCGTTGTCCGTGGGTCTGGACGCATAGCCGATACAATCCTTCAGCCCGTACGGCCAGTGGTCATATCCCACGCAGTTTTTGGCGTGGGCATACGGGACAAATGCCGGGGGCGGCACAGCAGGACCAGTTGGTTGGAATCCCGGTGCTGCGGCGGCAACAGTCTTCGGTAAAGCCGTCGAAGTAGGCCGCATGTCATCTACATAGGTATAAGCAGAGGCATTGGACACCACATACGAAATCGGGATGGAGATCGAGTCATGCACTTGGTTAGACATCTCGTAGCGGATGACAAATTGGGCCGCCCGCTGAATGACCTGCAACAACGATGCTCCTCAAATTCGGAAATATTTGTTTGCGCGCCAAACGCCGGATGATTTCGTCCATGAAATCGAAGGATGTGAGTTTGTCATTGCCGATCTCGCCACCGCCGAAGCGCCAACTGTCGGCTCGCGGTGTTTCACATACCCAATTGGCCTCGTCGGCAGCCAGAGCGTCGTGGCAATCGCCGACCTGATTCCGCGGCGCACTACTATTCGACGCGAAGCGTGGCCCAACAATAACGGTGTTATTCAGGCCACCCCAAGAAAGCAGCAGCAAGAGCAGTGCGGAAATGGTTATCTGCGTCGCGATTAAAGCCATGCACGAAGACCAGAGCATGCGTGATGTTGTCGTTCTTCACGTCTAGCGGGAAATTGCGATAGATCAGCACCCGAGATTGTTGTCCGGTTGGCGTGATCCACTCCGTGCAGTCCGCACTGACCGTCGTGCAGGGCGTGCCCAAAACAGTAGCCGCAGCAACCAAAAGGCCGAAAATCATGCAAGGAATCTAACGCACCACGGCGCCGCCACAAAAATGGGCGCCAACCAGGATCGACAGCGGTTTTATTCGTTTTCTTTAACTCTGTGCTGGGATCAGTGCCTGCGCAACCTCGGGCAGCTAACTTTTGCCAACGGGCCAAGGAACTCATTGAGATCTAGTTGAGTCCTCGCTTTGGGGTTAGTACCGGAATGCGCGCTAGGGTCTGCTTTTTTTCTTTGTTCGACCTTCCATTTGGAAAAAAATGGCCAAATCGGACACATGGCTGGCGACGGGCCGCCTCTCCGAAAAGCCGGTTAATGAGATGGTCCGCCGCTTGATTCGCCTGCTTGGGCAGGTTGATCGTGTTGGCAGCTTCTAATAAGGAGGATCATCGATATGCAGATAGTTTCGGTTGGCATTGATCTTGGCAAGACGACGTTTCACCTGGTAGCGCTTGGTGTGGCCGGCAAGGTGCTAGTGCGTAAGAAGTTCACGCAACGACAGCTGCTGACATACAGCGCAAACATGCAGAGGTCGCTGATCGGGCTGGAAGCATGTTCCGGGGCACATTTTCTCGGACGCGCATTGCGGAAGCAAGGCCATGATGTGCGGTTGATAGCAGCGCAGTTTGTGAAGCCGTTCGTAAAGTCCAACAAGAACGACTTTGTGGATGCAGAGGCGATCGCCGAAGCCGTCGAACGCAAGAACATGCGCTTCGTCCCGATCAAGACCGATGACCAGCTCGATCTGCAGGCCATCCATCGAGTTCGTGATCGCCTGATCTCTCGACGCACTGCCGTCATCAACCAACTGCGTGCGTTCCTGCTCGAGCGAGGCCTGGTTTTCGCAAAGACTCCAGCCAAGCTGCGGGCCGCGTTGCCCGACGTTCTGGAGAACGCCGACCTTGACCTGACACCGCAAATGCGGAACGTGATCGATCTTCTTTGGAAGGAGTGGAAGACCGTCGAAGACCAGATTGAAGGACTCAGCCTCGAGTTGGAACGGATCTCCGCCGCCGATCCGGGTTGTACTCGCATCCAGCAGATTCCAGGGATCGGGCCTATCGTGGCCACGGCCATCGTTGCCGCCATCGGCAACGGCGCAGCCTTTGGAAAAGGACGCGACTTTGCTGCGTGGCTTGGTGTCGTGCCACGGCAGTATTCGACTGGAGGCAAGGCGAGATTGCTCGGCATCAGCAAACGCGGCAACGTGTACCTGCGCAAGATCCTCATCCACGGAGCACGGGCTGCGGTGCTGCGAATCAAACGGGATCGAGCGCCGATCGGGGCCTGGTTGGACGCGCTCGATGCCCGCGCTCCGAAAAACGTCGTAGTGGTCGCCATGGCCAATAAGCTGGCGCGCATCGCATGGGCTGTGCTTTCCAGCGGAGAAGACTACAAGCCAAACCGCAACATGGTCACAGCATCATGAACTAGCGCGGAAAAGACGCCTACGGCTTGGAAGCGCTTACGCGCTCCCACTTTACCGCACTACGGCGACGGCTTGAACTTTATCCACCGAGGTCTGCATAGAAACAACAAGGACGAAAGAACAGTCACAACGGCGTGCCTGAGAACCTGCTGGACGTATTGGTTGACAACAACCGACCGGTTTATAAGGACAGACACGCGCGCAACTCATCCTGGCCAGGAGCGCTGTGCTCCACTAAAAGCCGAATACATTTGCGCAGACTTGTCTTCTCGCCCTCAGCTTTTTCCTTGCAGTCGGACGGCGGACCATACATTTACGGCCACTTGCCCAAAACACAGATCGATCTGAATAGGTCGATGAGCGCATTGGCCTGTTGTCGCCAGTTGAGATTTGTCTGGAGCGAGCCAAGTTGGTTTGTTTGATCTGTCGTTTCGAATCAGCTTAGAAATCGCCACCATCAATGCAGCCGAGGCGCAATTCTTTCCATAATCGTTGCCATGAAATCCTGAGCCTCCCCGGAAGGATTCCGAGGGCGAAGGAAATAGCCTGTAACGGATACATCCAGATCGTCGATCTTATGAATGAAAGGGGCGCGAATTCCGACCGTTAAAGTCTCTGGAAGGATAGAAACGGCAGAGCCCGCCTTGACCAGCTGGACGATCGTGCTCACGTTCATTCAGTTCCATGCAGATTCTTGGTTTCACTCCTGCACGTTTCAAAGCAGTTTCCAGCCGAATTCGCGTGGCGCATTTCCTAGAAGTGAGGATGAGTTGCCTGGTACAAAATTCCCTGAGAGTGGTTCGAGCCCTGACGTTCATCGCGGCGGAAGACACCCCGACGAGTCGAGTAGTAAATATGTGTTTGCGAACAAGCGTCCTCGTCTTGGGTAGTTCAAGTCCTCCACAGAGATCTAGCTGGCCGCCTTCCAGCCCCTCTACCAGCTCCAGAGGAGTCCTTTCGGTCAATGTGACACGTACACGGGGATAGCGCCTGTGATACTCCTGCAGGAACTCCGAAATCATTGTTGAGGATGTAGTGATGCTCATTCCAAGGCGCAGTGTGCCAGACCTTTTTTGCTCAGTGCCGAAACTGCCGACTGCCCGCGCCCGAAGGAGGACGAGATCTGCCGGGCGAATGGAAGGAAGGCGCTCCCTGCTTCAGAGAGGGTCAGACCATGCGCAGATCGGTTAAAGAGTGAGACACCCAGCTCCTTCTCGACGACTTGCAGTTGCTGCGTCAACCGAGGTTGCGAGGCGCCGAGCTCCGCCACAGCTCGGCTCAGTGAACGTGTCCGAGTGAGTATCTCTAGCAGCTCAATGTGCTTCAGTTCCATCCGTCCTCATAAAGATTGCTTATATCCATATATACTCGCACCATGGCTCGCGGCGGATCGTCAGACTGGGACAGGGAGGATGTTGAACGGATCAACATCGGCCTTACCCCACGCCCGAATGAAGTCCGCTCATTCGCGAAAGGCAGTCGTATGACAATCGAGTCAAACAAGCGCGCCATGCACCGCTTTACTGAGTTCATCAATACCTTCAACGAGAAGCTGGCTGCGGAACTCATTTCCCCGAACGCAATTTTCTATGTCCCAGGACGTCCAGAGCCGATGAGAGGTCCGGCTGGCTACCTCGCAATCATCGCAATGATGCGCAGCGGCTTCCCCGATATCCAGTGGATACTGGAAGAAATGATTGCCGAAGACGACAGGGTTGCTGCTAGATTTACGATGCGCGGCACCCATCAAGGCACATTCTTTGGCGTACCCCCGACTGGCAACACGATTCAGGTGCAAGCCATGAACTTCTACCGCCTCTCCAATGGACAGCTAGTCGAAGAGTTTGGCCAACCAGACCTGTTCGCGTTGCTCCAGCAAATTGGGGCGGTGCCGAAATAGATATCTCTATCTAGAGCGCATCGATCAGCCAAGCGGACAAGGAAAAGATAGGCTCGATGGTCGCATAATCTCCAATGCACTCGCGTGTCGATCCCGGCGGCATAGCCGGCGCAACTGATCACAGTGTCATACTGTGCAAACACCGATGCGAGCTCATCGATCGAGCCTTTCACCAGATCGCCTATGACGATCTCGATTCCCAGGCTACGGATTTCGGCGATATCGCGTTGCTTGGCCGTAAGAGCATTCATTTAGCTAAGCCGACCAGTTCGCGGAGGTGACTCCTCTGTTCCACGCTGTCGAGCATAAAGGTCGCGACTGCTCGAAACGATGCCACGTTGCCATTGGGAGGCAGCGCCTCTAACGCGATGCGAGATGAAGAGTAGGGTCCGTTTGTGAGTCTCGGTGGACGCACAATTGTCCAGTCGAATTGTGCGGAGCGCACAATGTCTTCAGCCGTTTTCAGATCGCGGCTGATGTGTTGCAGCAACCATCGAAAAAATGCAAAAGTGAGACCTTTCTCAGGGAAAAGGACTGCGGCAGATACCAGCACAATTCGATTGACGCCCGCTCTCGTCATAGCTGCGGTCGTACTTGCTGCGCATTCTCCAACCAACGAGTGAGCGCGGAATGCTTGAGGAGGACGCACGCCGAGAGCTGATAACACAGCGTCGTGCCCCACCATCTGCCTTGCCAATTGATCGACATCGAGCGGATTGCCAGCCACAACCTTCAGTCGCGGATCTCGGCGCGTTATCTTTTGCGGTGAGCGCACAAAAGCGGTTACATCGTGAGACCGTGACAGTGCGATGTCAATGATGTGAGTTCCAGTGTGTCCGGTTGCGCCAAGGACGAAAAGCTTCATATGAATTCGTCTCCTGCCGTTTAGACAGGATACGACTAATGTTCGTGACAGTGCTTAAGCGATTCGCGTGGCCGAATCAGACCGAGTTGACCCTTGCTCGTCCAAGCCCGGAACGTTAGACAGCTTGTCGGGATTCGTGACGAAGTAGATCGAACTGATGCGCTCGCCGCGAGTTTCAATCGTAAGGACGTAAAGAGGTCTTCCCGCAAGATAGGTGACGACACCCGGTGTTCCATTCACCGACATCCGCCGGGATACTACAGGCTCCCTTGGATGGAATTTCGATCCGCCCATCGCGATAGCGCGCGCAACATTCGCAGCCCCGTAGATGGGATTCGGAACCGCGAAGGCTTTGCCTCCTCCGTCCGAGTAAAGCACCGCATCCTCCTCCAGCATCGCGATCAGCGCCTTTAGGTCGCCGGAACCGCTCGCGTGCACGAATCTTTCGAGAAGTTCATGCCGCTTGGACGGTGATGCCTTAAACCTGGGGCGCATTGTCGCCAGGTGTTGGCGCGCGCGCCGAAGAATCTGACGGCAATTGACTTCGTTCTGGCTCAAGATTTCGGCGATTTCCTTGTATTCGTAATCGAATACTTCATGAAGTATGAAGACCGCTCGCTCGGTCGGGTTCAAGCGCTCCAGCAGGGCAAGAAATGCCATTGACAGTGACTCGTCCAGTTGAACCGTGTCGACAGGATCACTTGCCGGTTCGGTAATCAGCGGTTCGGGAAGCCACTGCCCTATATATTGCTCGCGCTGAACGCGAGCCGATTGGAGGTAGTTGATGCAAAGCCGACTGGCGATGGTGACAAGAAATGCCCGCGGCGATTGAATTTCGTCAGCAGAAGCCTGTTGCCATCGGATAAAGGTTTCCTGAACCATGTCTTCGGCATCCGCAACGCTGCCAAGCATTCGATAGGCGATGGAGAGCAAAAGCGCCCTGTGCTGATCAAATGCGGCCAGTTTTTCAGATCCATCTCTTGGTAACAATCCGCCACCTGTGATGCCTTGGGATTCACTGCGTTTGGGCCGAGCCTATCCACTCATTAGAGATTCACACCGCCCGTGGAGGTCGCGGCTAAATCCATCGAATTGTTCGCGGCGCGGTCCTACGCTCGTGCTTGATAGATCGATAGGAGGAAAAGCTGAATGTTTTCGCATTTCTCTGTCACAGATTTGCGTTCTCATTTGTCTCAAAAACCCGACGAACAGCATGTTTCAAAGTAGAGCGTTCATCCTGCGGGGAGAGTCCGTCATTGGATGTCACAGAAAGATAGTGTGGGATGTCTCTATAGCAGAAGCGCAAAAGCTGTATATCGTCAAAGTTTTTTAGTTAACCACAGATGCGGAGGAACCCTCTTGAATTTCTATACCGCAATTCTCTTTGTCCATTCAATCTCAGTTTTAGTTATCACTTCCGCACTGACGATGGAAGCCTGGATGCTCATTCAACTGCGGCGTACAGTGCACCCGGACGATGCTCAGTCCCTGACCACGATTGTGCCCTTGATAGGCATTTCCGCAATCGGCTCCCTGGTCAGCATCTATACAACAGGAGCGTATCTCACCGAAAGCCTTCATTCCTGGGAGTTCGCCTGGCCTCGTCTCGCCGTTGTGGAGATCGTGCTTTACGCTCTCTTCGGTGCGTTAACCGGCAAGCAACTCCGGAAAATCAGCCGGTATTCGGCTCCAGACGACAAGTCCCATCAGCCGGAATGGATTTCCATCACGCGAAGTCCATTTCTCAAGATATCTCTCAGCACACGGATATGGATCGTGCTTGGGACTATCCTGCTCACCGCGGCGAAACCGCCCCTGCTGGAATCTCTTGCTATTGTTGGCGGATCGTTGATCAGTGGATTTGCATTCTCTTTCATTTCATTTCCACACAAGGCCACTTCGGGGACAGAGATCAGATCCCGTTAATGCTCGATGCTTGATCGATCGTATCGCCTGCTCTTCGGATCGCAACGATCGGAGTTTTAACCTGACGACGTTGGCATAGCCATTGGTCAAGAAGCGCGAATTCCATAAGCGGTTAGCGGCGTGGATCGGACTCCGGCATGCGGACCAATTCCGAGACCACTCCGTTGGGGAAGTCTTCGCGGAGCATCATGTGTGGCAACTTCTTGGTGACAAACAATCGGTAGTGCTCGGTCCTGTTGGGCTTTTCCATCCGGTAATCGACTCGAAAGGCGCTGAACGTCCCAGCAGGGACCCGTAACTCTTCAGGCGGTCCGACCCCAGCGGTCACGCGGCTGACTCCGCTACTAGGATCGAAGACGTTGAATTCAATATGTTCAGCCGTTTCGAGATCACTGGCAAGAATCGCCGCCCAATCGATCCTCTGATCGACGATGCCGGCGGGTACCAGCGCATCGACGGTTTGCTTGATGCCCTGAGTGGAAGCCTTGCGAATCAGAACGAAACCGGTGACTTTGCCGAATTCGTAACTGAGTTCGAAGACCGGAACTACCTCGTCACCACGAAGAAAGGCGAGCTTAGCGAGAATCGGCCGGAACTCCGGAGATGTAACCGCTTCCCATCGCTGGCTCTGAAAGCCGGAGAAGCTCTCCGAGAAGTCCGCCCTGTTTATGAATTTCAGATTCCCGGAGCCGGCGAGCCGCTGAATCGTTATCGTGCTGTTTCCCACGTTCTTGCCGTGATTCGAGTCGCGATATTCGAAGATGCCTCTCTTCACTCGCGCAACGTTGCGCGGCCAATCGGCTGCATTCGCGAGAGGCTTCCCCGCGCCTGACGCTCCCAGCGAAAACGCAAGTCCAATACAGAGACCGGTCCAACGAGATCTAATTCTCATGGTTTGGGATTTCCACTTGGAGATACACCCGCAAGTTTGCGAAACGCTTCGTCACTCACGATAGCGAAGGGCCATAGAAGCCAGCGAGGCGTCCATCTATGCGCTTCGGCCTGATGGTGATTCAATACGCCGCCGAGGCGAAAACGATAAAAGGAGAGCAAGACTCAACGAGGTTACCACAAGACCGACCGCGGCCCACACTCCGGGTTTAACAGTCACGAGAACAAAAACTCCGAGAAAAGCCGCGACGCGGATGCCCAGCGAGAGTTTCAGGAAGGGAGCGCGCAACATCTGGAGAACCTCAATCTCGCTCACATTCCGCAATCGAAACGCTTCCCGTATGACACGCATACGCCTGGCCGTCATGTTGCCGAACGGCGCCATAAGAAGAGGAAAGGCGCCCATCGCGACCATTGCCCAGCCTTGTCCGAAAGATGATGCTCGATGAACCAGGTAGATACCGGAGAACTGAATAAGGAGTACTGATCCCACCGCGAAAACGCGAAGTCTTCGAACCGGCTCAATCCATGGATGAGCCTCGTCAACAGTGAAGGCTCGTCTCAAGCGTACCAGGGAGAGTGCTTCGATACTCAAGACCGAGCACAGTACAAAGACCGCTGAAATATGGGTGATCAAAACGACTGAATGCAAGGGCATATTTCCTCTCATCCTGTTGGTTGCGAATACCGTTGATTGACAACAACGTGGGGCTGACTGCAGGACTCAATCGGCATATATTCTTAAGTCGTCGGTGTGTTCGGTGCGCTTTTTGGGGTCCTGGACAAACCGATAGAGGTAGTAGCCCGTGACGATACCGGGGATCACCTGCAGCACGCCCGTGACTTCAAAGAATGCGTCGTTGGGCATCTCGTAAGTTGGCGGGGGAAACAGACGCGCCATAAGAACCGGCGACGTGTGTGCGAAATAGAGCGCTATTTTCAACGCATGATTATAGGCACCCTCGAACAGACCGAAGCCGAGGAACGGGACCAGGAATGTGACCGTCACGAACGTCCAGGACGCGACTATGTCGATTCTGTTGTTTGCGTGTCTTCGAAGCAACCGCAGGCACACGGCGATCAGCGCTGTCGCGAGACAGCTGATCAGCGCGGCATGCAATCGCCAGGGGGTGTTATAGATGTACGCTCCGTACACATGGTGGACGGTGGTCACCGCGCAGATGCCGATTGATCCAAACGTCGCTAGCTTCGCCGCTTCTATTCTCAGAGGAGCCCTGCTCTTCATGTTTCGATCCTCTCTTTTCTTAGAATGAGTTGGTGATCGGCCGCATTCGGCTTTGCGTCTGTGGATCCGCTGTCCTTGGCCCCGGAGAGCGCAAGTATCTCGTCGACGGACCATTGATCGTACGCATGCGATCCGTACCTGCAGGCCAACACTCTGCCATCAGGCGCGATGAGGAAATCAGCGGGCAAGCCGAACCGCCCTCCGTGAGGATTCACTGAAGGCATGGGTTGCCCACGGAATAACGCACGCACGCTGCGAATCACACCCCGTAGTATGGGTATCCATGCGCGCGGATCGAGCAGTGCTTGCGCTCCGGATTCGACGCCAAATTCCGCGTAGAGTCGCTTCTCGGGGTCCGCGATCACAGCGAAAGGAAAGTCGCCGGCGTGCTGCAAAAGCTCTTCCGCATTGGTATGAAAGACAACCACTTCGCGAATCGAGGCCTCTTGGATCTCCCCGTGTCTCTGCACGATCGAATGCAGATGCAGATTGCAAACGGGGCAGCCCGCGAATCTCCTGAACTGCAGATGCACCTTCAGTTCCCGATCGGGGACGCAAATACGCTCGGAATGGATCGTCACAAGCTCACGCCGCTTCACGACGGTACCGGCTGGTATATGCCTCATCGTCCTCACCATGCCCTCTACGATTTTGTTGAACATCATGTTCGCTAACGAACATCCATTCATTTAGGTGATGAGATGTTCAGCGCTCCAGGTCGGGTTCGAGACAAACTCGCCCTCTATGTTCCATAACGGCCCAAACCAGGCAGAACTGTTCCAGCAATCAGGAGGTGTGATGACCAAAAATGAGGACAGGCGCGTGCAGAGGACTCAGCAACTCCTGCGCACGGCTCTTTTCGGGCTCATCCAGGAGAAGGGTTTCGAAAAGTTCTCGGTGCAGGACATCATTGATCGCGCTAACGTAGGTCGCGCGACGTTCTATGCACATTTCGACAACAAGGAGGACCTTCTCCTGAGCGGTTTTGATGCCTTCAGAGAATCGCTGAGGCAGCGTCAGCGCGAGGCGCGGTCGAGCCCGACCACTCTGGATGAGCAGGCTTTTGCCTTTAGTCGTGACATGATTGCGCACGTAAACGAATATCGTCATCTTTTGAAGGCCATGGCAGGGAAACGCAGCGGAGCAGTGGTTCAGAATGTGTTTCGCAAGCTGTGTCGTCGACCTTGTGCGAGATGATCTGAAAGCGATGGTTGCGGGAAACAAAAGCCGTCGCGCTGTTACTGATGCAGTCGTCGAGTTCATTGCAGGTGGCCTCTTCGGCCTACTCGTCTGGTGGCTGGGAAGCAAAGACCGGCTATCTATCGAGGAGATGAATACACTGTTTCGGCGGTTTGCAATTCCAGCAGCGAAAGCCGCGCTATAGATTGCGCAGCAACTGTTGCTGAAGGGATATATGACCCGCGGCGATGTTGAACGAGAGTTGAATCTTCAGGTCAATTGAGAACAATCGAGTTTGAGAACGCTGAGTAGCAAAGGCAGCAAAGAGGATTGGTATTGGAGTGCCGTCCATGATTCCGGGGTTTTGTATTGGAACGATTGGTAAGTGTTGCTGCACTACTTTAAGGTGGTTTAACCGCGATGTCCACAGGCAGTGTGACCCCAGCCTAGATAGCTTGATTGGAGACTGCGAGAAGGAGATCAAGCATGAATTCACGAAAGGGATCACCGAGGTTGAAAGCGCCCGGCCGCGTCGAGGAAAGGCTGGCCTCGGTAGAACGTGAACCACTAACAGAGACAAAACTTCGACTGGAAGCGATGATGGCCGAAAGGGCGATGAAAACAGCGCTTGCCTTTTATTAGTATCTCTGTCTTCAAGGCGCTCGCAGTAAAACACCAATCCGGAAAGCTCTCTTTATCACGCTCTAATTGAATTGGCAGCATCAAGCCAAACCGGATCCATCGCTTGTCTGGATGCGAATACCCCACAGAACCACCCACAACGAGCGCGTTCGGATTGATTAGCCCAAACGCAAGTCGCTGAATCAAAGGGGATTAACTGCAAGCAGCGTTGCAACCATTCGGCTGATCGCGAAATAAGAAGTGTTGCATTTAGAATCAAGCACTTACGCTAGCATCATAACCGAAAACTGCAAACAAGACGCGATGCCTGGGACAGGTAAGTTATTGAAAATAAGCTGGCTCCTCAGGTAGGACTCGAACCTACAACCCTTCGGTTAACAGTTGCGGGGGAGCCGATTCATGCCAATTACGTTTAACTACAACAGACATCTATTGCTGCTTCTGAATGATCGACATAAATCATCTGCATAAGTTCGGCCATTACTACAGATTGTTGCCAATTACTGTCGAGGGTCCCCGGTATTTTCCCCGGTATAAAACTGGACGAATCGCGCCGAGGACGATGCGGAGGAAATAGAAAATCCCGAAATGCGCCGGCAAAGGTCAGTATTAGTTTGTCCGAATCTCTACTAAGAGCTGACGACTCCTCTCGGGTTCGCAGATGCTTCGAGCCCCGAGAACACTTGAAGGCCGGCCTCATCTTCACCTTCCTTCGGTTGCAGTAATTCATCCCTCTGGAGCGCGCCTTCCGCCAGTCCTTTCTTGTTCTCCATGAGCTGATCGAGAAGCTGGTCAAATGTCGGCGTCACCCGCAGGGTCTTGTCCTCCAGGATCGGCAGGTAGACATGTACTTCCTTAAGTTGTCCCAGGCGGTATGCCCGGTCGGTAGCTTGTGCTTCAACTGCCGGGTTCCACCAGCGGCCATAGTGAATCACGTGGTTGTCCTAAATGCAAAGCAGAGACTACGTGCCAGACGCACAGACCGCTAACCACTTCGTGAGTCAAATTGGTCTGGGGCTACCTTTTCACCGGCGGCGCTATTCAATAACAGATGTCAGCCTCAATCGTCGCCTCAGAAACGCTGTTTACTAACCAGTTATTTCCGAGTTGCCCACGATCCGCCCTGAACTTTGAAAGAAGCGCTGGCCTTCCCCAGTTCCACTGTGCAGCAATGCGGTAAACGCAGTTCCTAGAACTGCGCATCTGTACATCCTCGAATTCTTTCTAAGCCATCTAGCTATGCGAAGGCTGCTCAGGTATTCCAAGGTCAGCCCTTATCAAAAAAGACGCGAGCACGAAACTCGAGAAGTCGAGTCCCATGCTCGCCCGATTTGCCGAGACGCATGCCTGTGCGTTGCTGATCCCTGCTCGCCAGCATAACGCGCCACGCGTGCTATGGGGCGAGAGACAAATCCGCAGAGCGAACACTTTCGGATGAGAGTTCATGTTCGCAGCGTCACGGCGTCGGAAAAGGTCGTTCCTCAAGGCTCGTTCGTACTCGAATCTAGATTGGGAAAACTGCCCCATTTTCCCGAGGCCATCAGCACAACGTCGCGTTTCTGTTGATTCCTGGCCAACTCCGTTTGGCGCTGGTCGATCGGCATCTGTTGACCGACATGGTTGTTCGCGGTCCAGATTTCAGCGAGGAAATATTGGTTGCCATAGCGATAGAAAACCAACCTGCCACGATCGGATGTCTTCGCGGACTGGCGCGAGTTCGACAGAACAACAGTTCCTGCGTTCGAATTCACACTGTGGATCGAAAGCGCTTTTCCTCCCCAGGGGCCAAGGGATTGAACCTCGTAATCACCGGCTGGAAGCACAGAATCGGCAGCAGTGAAGTCAAAGGGCACCGTTACCTTCAGTTGTGTGGTTTGGGCATGGGCGGCTGCGCTCAACAGCAGCGCCAGGGACATTGCGAATGCTAATAGATTCCTGTTCACGGTAGTCCTCCTTTTGTTCTGTATGGCCCGTTGCCTTACAAAATCGCTCTCACACTGTTAAGTGAGGTTTAGGAGAATTTCCCGCCAATTGTCGGAAGAATATTTCTGGGCCGACCGGATCAGCAGGCATTTGGTCGACCAGTGTCGCTGATTTGTGCCTATAATCGCGAAATCTGGAGACGGAGCCGATATGGAATCCGACTGCGGTGAAGTCACGCAGCTGTTACGGCAATGGCGGACTGGTGACGCCGAGGTCAAAGCCAGACTTTTCGAACTTCCGACGCCGGATCTACATAAGATTGCCGAACGCTGCTTCCGCAGGGAGCCCGCCGGAAACACCCTTCAGCCAACCGCACTGGTCAATGAAGCTTTCATTCGCCTGGCAAAATCCAAGGCCATCGATTGGCAGGACAGAGGTCATTTCCTCGCAATATCGGCGAGGATCATGCGTCGTTTTTTAATTGAACGCGCCCGAGTCCGCCCTGACATCATCTGCCTTCCGATGGATGGAGTTGCGGAAGAAATTCTTGGTACACGCACGCCTTCTGAGTTGGTGATTGCGATTGATGAGCTACTGAATGAGTTGGAAAAGGCCTCGTCGGTTCAACGCTCGGTAGTGGAAATGAAATTCTTTCTTGGGCTAACGGATCAGGAAGGGGCCGTTGCGCTCGATCTTACTCTGCATACTTTTCAGCGGGAGTGGTCCCGCGCTCGTCGCTGGCTATTTGACAGACTTACAAGGAAGCCATGACAAGCAGCCCCGAACATGACGAGCGATTTATGAAATTGTTGGCGGCAGCACGCCAGAAGCCACGGTCCGAGCGGGAGACCTATTTGCGGATTGCCTGCGAGGGCGATGAAGATCTTCGGAATGAAATCGCGGAGGAACTCGCGTCGGAAGAGCGCATGGGTCGGTTCATGCAACATCCAGTTGGATTGATTCCAGACAACAGTGCTCAGCCCGATGACACCATCACACGGCCTGCCCACTTCATCGCGGGACTTCTGGTCGGCCAATATCGCATCGAGTCGAAGCTCGGCGAGGGTGGGATGAGCACGGTGTATCTCGCGCTCGATACAAAGTTGCAACGCCATGTCGCGATCAAGTTTCTCTCCGAGGATCTTGCCGACGCGGAGGCCCGCCGCCGTTTTCAACGAGAGGCGCAGATGGCCTCTTCGCTGAATCATCCACACATCGTTACCGTGTATGACATCGGTGAATTCGAGGGGCGGCAGTACCTGGTCACGGAATATGTCGACGGCGGGACGCTGAAAGACTGGGTTAAGGACAAGCAGAGGACGGCGAAAGAAGTCGCCGAGTTGTTGACCGGCGTGGCCGACGGTCTGGCTGCAGCGCATCAAGCAGGCATCCTGCACCGGGACATCAAGCCGATGAACATTCTGGTGGCCAGAAATGGCTACGCCAAGCTGGCGGACTTCGGCCTGGCGAAACTTGCCGAAGACGGCAGGATCGATCTCGCGGCAAGGTCGCCGGAAGGTCCGACGCGCCCGGGACTGATCCTGGGCACGATCGCCTATATGTCTCCGGAGCAGGCTTCGGGTCAGCCGCTGGATTCGCGCAGCGATATCTTTTCCTTCGGCGTGGTGCTCTACGAAATGCTCTCGGGCAGGCGGCCATTTGGCGGCCAGACGGACCTGGAGGTACTGAAGACCATCATCCACGGCGAATTGCCGCCCTTGAGCGAAGAGGTTCCCGAGGCGTACCGAAACGTCATTGAGAAGGCATTGGAGAAGACTCCGGCCGAGAGATACCAGTCCATGCGGGAGATGGTTGTGGATCTCAGGCGAGGCCAGCGCTCGCAGCGTTTGCCTGCTCCCGGTGTGGGAAAAGCAATTGCGGCTGTGGAGAGTGGCGACGCCTCTCCCGGGCAACTCACGGAAGAGCTTTCGCCCATGCCACCAAAATCAAGGAGCGTGTCAACCTCAGACAAAGTCTGGTTGAGGATCGGAATCGGAATATTCACCATTGCGGTCATTGCGCTTGCAGTCTTAATTGGGTATCGATGGCATCGACCGCAGAGTCTGGAGGAGCAGGCTGCCTTGACGGCCGTTCCGTTTACGGCTCTGCCCGGAGAGGAGACTTCCCCGGCTCTCTCCCCCGACGGTTCCAGAATCGCATTCGCCTGGAACAGTGATCCTGCGGGCGGGGCCAAGGGCTTTGACCTGTACGTGAAGGCCCTCGGGAGCGAGACGCTTCTTCGCCTGACGCAGCGTCCCTCGGAATGGATCAGTCCGACATGGTCACCCGAAGGCACGCAAATCGCATTTAGCCGCATGGCAGGCGCTGATTCGGGCATATATGTTGTCCCTGCGCTTGGCGGGCCCGAACGCAAATTGCGTTCCACCAGGATTTCGTGGAATCTGTTCAGTATTATCAGTTGGTCGCCCGACAGCAAGCGGATCGCTTTCAGCGATCTGTTGCAGGGAGAGGACTATGCAATGGTCTATCTCCTTTCCACGGAAACGTTGGAGACCGAGCGAATTCCAAATGACCCTAAGTGTCTTGGTCAAAATCAGCCGGCGTTCTCGCATAACGG
The DNA here is from genome assembly GCA_963797255.1 of uncultured Acidobacteriaceae bacterium. Taxonomy (GTDB): domain Bacteria; phylum Acidobacteriota; class Terriglobia; order Terriglobales; family Acidobacteriaceae; genus JANXZS01. Next base: position 3,811 of record CAWCOV010000017.1, on the reverse strand, counting down.
GGAATACCTCGCTTATTGGTGTCTTCGAAATGGAATCGAGTTCGGCTTGTATTCCCTGGCACTTGCAAGTGGTCAGTCCAAAGAGGTTTTAACATTTACAGGTGTAGCAAATGGTTTAACCTGGTCGGCAGACGATAAGAAACTCATATATTCCGTCTATTCCGCGGCCCGTGAACGCTGTTGTGAGCTTAGCGAAGTTACAATCGAAAATGGTTCGGTGAAACAGCTTGCCTTCGCAGGGCATGCATCGCTGCCCACAGTTTCAACCAAGGGCGACAACCTCGCCTTTACCTCAGGCTCCGTTCCCCTGAACATTTGGCGGAGAGACCTGCTGAATCTTAAATCTCCAGCACAAGAACTTATCGCATCCACGCGAGGACAGGACAACGCGCAGTACTCTCCAGACGGAAAGCGCGTTGTCTTTGAGTCTCAACGATCTGGCATATTTGGGGTTTGGATCAGCGACGTCGATGGAAGCAACCTGGTACAGATCTCAAATCCTGATCATGCGAGTGGCAGTCCGCAATGGTCGCCGGACGGTAAAAAGATAGCGTTCGACTCGCGCCTCTTTGACCGCTGGGAAATATTTGTGGCGGACTTGACCGAAGGGATCCCGAGAAAGCTGATCACGAATATCTCGAGAGTAGTCCGGCCCCGCTGGTCCCGGGATGGGAAATGGATCTATTTCAGATCCTACGAAGTTGGCAAGACGGGACTTTATCGTTGCCCTTCGTCCGGCGGAGATGCAATCAAACTCTCCAATGATATCTATGGCTTCAGTCCACAAGAGTCTATCGATGGAAGGACAGTTTATTTTGCAAGCCACGACACGAATTCATTGCTGAAGAGAGTTGCTCTGCCGCCACAACCCAACACGGAGTCGGAGGTGGATGGATTACCACGGCTTAAAGACTCAACGCTTTGGACCGTCTCACCAGAAGGCATTTATTTCGTTCCGGCCGACGCGCCTAAATCCGTCCGCTTCCTTGATTTCGCCACGAAACAGATACGGCCGGTCTTTGACGTGGTCAAGGATTTAGATGCCGGCCTGTCCGTCTCTCCCGACGGCCGCTGGATCCTCTATTCACAAGAAGGTGACGCAAATAGCGACATCATGCTCGTCGATCATTTTCACTAGCCGCTCCTGGATCCTCTGCAAATGAGTGTCCTTTCTTTTCCTGTTTCAGTTATCCGCGCCATCAACGTCCCCAATTGAAGGTCGTTCGTTCACGCCGCCATAGTGCCTAGGAAAACGGGGTTTTCGGTAAATTCCTCAGGCCAACCAGGTCAGTTAGTGATAAATCGTCGAGTATCAAATCGAGCCCTCGGCTTAGGTGTCTTCGGCTTGGTGAGCGCTTTGATCTGTTGGCAGCACTCGAGAACGGGACACGCGATCTATCGGGATCGGTAATTTGTTGGCGTCTGGGCCATTGCCCAATTCAACTGCAAAGATCAAAAGCTACGCAAAAGAAGCTCTCGTGCGTTCGCCAGCACTTTCTCTCGCATCGCGGGCTCTGGCAGCATCCGAGCGATTTCAACTGCCCCGATCATCGTCGAAAATATGGAAAAGAAAGCGCGCTCTTTATCGGCAGTTCGCCGACCAGGCATAAACGGAAGCATCCGAATCTTATATCTCTTCAGTTCCTCAAAGATCTGGGGCTTCATCGCCTGATCGGCCCGTGCCAACTCGGGCGCAAGAGCCGTCAAAGGGCATCCGTACTCGACGTGGTCGCAATATTCCAGGCTCAGGTAGGTTTTCACAATTGCCTTCCACGCCGTCTCGGGTTTGGACTGTTCTCCGGCGCGAGCAAGGCGGTCGGCTATCTCCTGAAATGCCTCGCTCAGCGACTCCATCAGCAACTCGTCTTTGCTTCCGAAATGCTTGTAGAAGCCTCCGTGGGTAAGGCCAGCGTCCCGCATCACGGCTGAAACGGCAGCCCCAGTAATGCCTTCGGTTCGAACGCGCCGCGAGGCGTCTTTCACAATCTTTTGATGGATTTCGACTTTGTGTTCGGGCTGGTAGCGCATAGCTCATTATAGGATGCTGCCAATCATCTCACGGTGCAATCCGACCGCCATCCCTCTCATCCATTCGAATAAATTTTTGAATCCATAGGATGATGCTTATAATCCTATGGCACACAGGGGGCAATATGTCGCCGCAAACGATCTTCCAAATCCAACTCGTTTTAGGTTATGTCACGTGCCTGCTTTGCTTCGGCGTGTATGTTCTGCCGAGACTTAGGTCAATGGAACGGATTGAAGCGCAACGCGTCATCGCTACTGTCCACAGCTTCCGCATCTTCGGGCTCGTGTTTCTTCTTCCAGGCGTCGTCGGTCCCAACCTGCCCGCTGGCTTCGCCACGTTCGCTGCCTACGGCGACTTTGCGGCCGGGAGCCTGGCATTGTTGGCCCTTCTCACGGTTAGGGTGCAACCGCTCTTTTGGTTGTTCGTCGTGGCTTTCAATCTCGTTGGAACGGTAGACCTCCTCCTCAACTATTACCACGCCATCAAGGTCGGTCTTCCAGAGCTGGCGGGGCAGTTGGGCGCCACATACGCGATCCCTATTCTCTATGTGCCAATGCTTATGATCACGCACGTCGTCGCTTTCTATTGGCTTGTTCGTCCGTATCCCAAAATGGCTCCTGTTCGTGTCGGCCATGCGACCGAAGCCTGATTCAGATCAGCCCCAAGGTGCATCGGCACTGTCGTCACACGCACCTCACCAGTCGGATCGAGTGGGCTCTGACAGTGGCTGGGCCCTTTTCTCGAGCCACAATTCAATGAAGGAGAAGAACAATGTCTGAACCTATACTCGTCACGGGTGTCGCTGGCGGATCCCAAGGCTCCACAGGTCGCCGGATAGCTACCCTTCTGCTGGAAAAGGGTATTCCTGTTCGTGCTTTCGTCCACACGCTGGATGAAAGGTCCGATTCTCTCCGAGAACTCGGTGCGGAAGTTGTGCAAGGGGACCTGTTGGACCGAGACTCCGTCCGCGCTTCTCTCAGTGGGATAAAGCGCGCTTACTTTACCTACTCTGTATCGGATGGGTTGCTGGAGGCCACAACGATCTTTGCTATGGCAGCACGAGAAGCAGAGACCGAGCTTGTCGTCAACAATTCGCAACTCCAGGGAGCGCGCAAAGCGCCAAGCTTTCGCAATATGCAGCATGGACTGGCAGATCGTATCTTTGATTGGGCTGAGGTGGGAGCGATTCATCTGCACGCGCCACCGTACTATGAAAACGTACGGGCATTGGTTAGAAAGAGTGTCGACGAACAGAGCACGGTGTTACTGCCGTGGGGCGACGGGAGCGCGACAATCCCGCTGGTAGGCGCAGAGGACGTCTCCCGTGTGGCGGCTACACTGCTGGCTAATTCAGAGAAACCTTCAGAGAGGGCGTACGATCTGATCGCTACGACTCCCACCGTGAAGGAGATTATCGACACACTGAGTGCCGCGCTTCAGCGTCCGATACGGTATGTCGGCATCACGGATGAGCAGTGGGTCGATGCCATGAGAGGTCACCTTAATCCTCACGCGCTCGATCACCTGTCGCATCTCTGGCGATACTTTCGATCAAGTGAAAGACGGAGCGACAAAGAGGCTCGCGGCGTTACAGATACAATTCCCACCTTGACGGGAAATCGTGCACAGACCCTGGCGGAATTCTTTAGAGCCAACGTGGGAGAATTCGGTGGCGTTCTGGCGGCAACTTGAATTGGTCACGGGCATCTCGGTTTACGTTAAATTGCCGATGCGTAGACCGACAATAGATCAGTAACTGAGCAGTAACGGAAGAATTGCCCA
>CAWCOV010000016.1:0-28509 GCA_963797255.1 uncultured Acidobacteriaceae bacterium | reverse complement strand
GGTAGGTGACGTTCCCGCTCAGCATGTTCGAACCATCGTTGATAAGTATCCCGTGGCGAGAAAGCTGCGCAGTGCATGCTCGAACTGGTGATGATGCTCGTTATCAGACGAATCCGGGCATGACGATGCGGCCGCGGCCATCGATCTCTGCGGCACCGCCTGCGTGGAGGTGCGGCCCGACGGCGATCCATGTTCCTTTGCCTTCGACCAGCACGTCGGCCTGGGGAAAATCACCACTTTCGCGTCCATCGACATCACGGCAGCGCCGGATGACGTAGCTGCCGGCCCCGTCGGCCGCTATCCTGGGAGGGTCATCGCCCCCGTTTGTGGCCGCGCCGACGACGGCTTCAATAAATTGAATCCCGCCGCTTCTGCGGTCGTCGTCGAATTCTTTCAGGAAATCGCGCCGCGAACCGTATAGTGAACTGTTATGGTCCAGCGATTTTTCTTCGTCGCACATCTTGGACATTTTTCTTCCCCCTTAGGCAAATGGAGGACCTTCAAGCTCGGACGAATCCGGCCAGCCTCAAGTCTATATTCAGGCGATTCCACACCAGCGGATCCAAAATGCAAGTTTCCAACGCGGGCAGTGTCTACAGTTCTTGTGCAAACAGGTGGAGGACGAAACCGGTCATGTCCGCGGTCGCCCGCAAGATTAGATTAACGAGTACCGGAGCGCTTCAGAACAACCCAAAGCCGGTTAACAAAAAGAGTTGGTGGAATGCCGCTATGTGTGCCAAAGAAACGATTCACCACATGTCAACGACCACGGCCTTCGCATGACCATAGGCGACCAATCCTTTCTCTACAACGCTCTCCCCACGCGAGTGATTTTCGGATTCGGTACCAGGTCCCGGACGGGAGATGAAATTCGTCGCCTCGGAAGCAAACGGCCGTTCAGTCTTTCGACGCCTGGGCATCGAGCTTGAGGCGGAGGCGCTGGGCGCGTTTCCAACTCGGAATGGACTTTGCGGGTGTGTTTGCCGGGGCATATCATGCACACGCCCATTGAAGTTACGGAGCGGGGTATCGCGGCCGTTCATGAGACACGCGCGGACGGACTAATAGCGCTTGGCGGAGGTTCCACCACAGGGCTGGCGAAGGCGATTGCCCTTCGTGCAGATCTACCGCAGGTTATCTTGCCGACGACCTACGCGGGATGGAGATGACCAACATTCTTGGTGAAACCAGCGAGGGGAAGAAAGACGACCCTTCGTTCGCCCAAAGTGCAGCCCGAAGGCGTGATGTACGACGTGGATCTCAGCGTTCACTTTACCTCCTCGCGTGGGACCAGCAGGATGAATGCCATTGCTCATGCGGTGGAGGGTCTCTAGCCGAGGACAACAATCCGATTGTGTCGCTGCTGGCCCTTGAAGCAGTCCGCTCTTTGGTCGAAGGCTTGCCGGCATTCTAATCAGCCGCTGGATCACACCCCAGGGCCCAAGCGCTTTACGGCGCCTGGTTATGTGGCACTGTGCTGGGCTCGGTCGGTATGGCTCTCTCATAAGCTCTGTCATGTGCTGGGCGGCTGGTTTGGCCTGCCGCACGCAGATCTTCATACCGTTATTCTTCCCCATGCAGTAAGCTTTAACGCCGGCGCGGTCCCGGAGAAACTGGCGCCTGTCGCCGAGATTCTTCATAGCCCCGGTCGCCCAGGTCAGGGACTTTACGAGCTAGCCAAGCGAATGGGGGCTCCCCTTGCTTTGAAGGATATTGGCATGCCGCTCGAGGGACTCGACCGGGCGGCCGGGCTGGCGACGGAAAGTCCTTACTATAATCCGCGCCAGTCCACTCGTCCCGAGATTCGAGCGCTACTCGAGCAGGCATTTGATGGATGCCGGCCCGAGATGTAAGGGGAATATGAAGCGAGTTGTATGCGGCCTCTGTCCTCGTCCGCTTACAAATCATCGGGGTTATACGAGAAGGTGATCAATGAAGGTTTCGAATCAGGAACAACCTCAGTATTTTACCGAGGAGAACTCTACCGAAGCCGTGCTGGCGCGAATGAACAATTGCTCCGACCCGCGGTTCCGCCAGATCATGACCTCGGTGATTACGCACCTGCACGCCGCGGTAAAGGAAATTGAGCCCACGATGGAAGAGTGGTTTGACGCAATCCAATTCCTGACATGGACTGGGCAGATATGCACCGACCGCCGTCAAGAATGGATCCTACTGTCCGACGTTGTGGGCGTGTCCATGCTGGTTGACGCCATTAATAACAGAAAGCCCTCTGGCGCGACTCAATCGACCGTGCTCGGGCCATTCCATGTGGCCTCGGCGCCCGAGCGCGCCCTCGGCGACAATATATCTCTCGATAGCAAGGGAATGCCGCTCGCGGTTTCGGGACGCGTCACCGACACCAACGGCAGCCCCATCGCCGGCGCAACCCTTGATGTCTGGATGACGAACGAGGACGGCTTCTATGATATTCAGCAGCCGGAAATCCAGCCAGAAATGAACTTGCGGGGTATTTTTCATACCAATGACGATGGCCGCTACTGGTTCCGGTCGGCCCGCCCCCGCTATTACCCGATCCCAAAAGACGGCCCGGTCGGGCGCCTTCTCGACTTGTCAGGCCGCCACAATTTCCGGCCAGCGCACCTTCATTTCATCGTAAGCGCCGCCGGGCACGCGAGTGTAACCACCCATTATTTTGACCGAAAGAGTCCTTATCTAGATTCGGATACGGTTTTTGGCGTCAAAGAATCACTGATTCTCGACTTCGAGGACCATGACGACCCCAGGCGGGCTGCTGAACTCGGTGTCGGCAATCCTTTCGCCACGGCTACCATGGATTTCGTCCTTGTGCCCACACGCTAAGGCGAACTTAAGGCAACCTACATCCGGGGTTATGGCTATTTTCGCCTGAGTCAGACATTGAGTCATGCGAAAAGCCGGAAGAATTTACGAAGTGTCGGCGAAGCTGCCGCAGAGAGCATTTTCAACTTGTGCCATTGGACAAACATTTCTCCATAACTCCGAATCTCAGGGTTCGGCTAGTGACCGACCCACTCCGCGGCTTGCGGTTGGCACAACATTATCAATTCGAAAGATCGAGTGACCAGGAGAACGCGATCTGTAGAGTTTTCATTCAATCCTGAGCCATCCGGACAATGGGCTTTACGACCGTCCCTGACTCCGAGTCGGAGATCGCTTGATTGATGCCTTCCATATCGTAAAAAGTGAGCATGCGGTCGTAGGGAAATCGACCTTGCTTTTGAAGTTCGATTAGTTGCGGGATAAAGACATCGGGTGCACTATCGCCTTCAACAATACCGCGCACTTTGCGGCCCGCGGTCATGAGGTGCATTGCGTCGAGGCTAATCTCAGAGCCAGGACTCGAAGCCCCTACCAATCCACACTGGCCGCGCAGTGTCAGCGAATCTACTGCCTGGCGGATGACCTTAGAACTGCCGGTCGTGTCGAGGGCATAGTGAACACCAGCCCCGGTGATTCGCATGATGCTCTCCACAACATTTTCCTGAGAGCCATTGATTGTATGCGTGGCTCCGAGTTCACTCGCCAATTTCAGCCGCTGCTCGTTGAGATCAACCCCAATTATCACCGTCGCTCCAACGACGCGAGCTGCCATAATGGCTGCCAAGCCGACCGACCCGGCACCGAACACCGCAAACGACTTTCCAACGCCCACTTTCAGACTGTTGATCACGGCCCCGGCTCCCGTCTGAATACCGCACGCAAGCGGGCCCAGGCGCTCCAGCGGAGCATCCTTCGGAACCTTCACGACGTTGCGCTCAGTGCACAACGCGTAGCTGGCGAAAGACGACTGCCCAAAGAAATTGCCGTAAATCCTTTCTCCACCTTTCGAAAGCGGTGAGGTGCCATCAGAGTCGGCTGCCGGCGAAATTACGGCCAAAGAAATCGTGGCAGTAAGTTGGTTCATGTTCGTAGCAGCTCTCGCATGCTCCGCATGAGTTGTACGTCATCACGACATGGTCACCGGCTTTGACCTTGGAGATGCTCTGTCCCACCCGTTCCACAACACCTGCGCCCTCATGCCCGAGGACAATCGGTTGTGGGACCGGAAACGTTTGGTCACGCATAGCGACATCGGTGTGGCAAACCCCGGTGGCGACAACCCTAACGAGGATCTCGTTGTCCCGTGGTTCCGCCAGGTCAATGATTTCGAGCGATTGCGGCGCGTGCGGCGCGCGCGTGACGGCTGCCTTTATCTTCACGGTGATCTCCGGTTGAAATGAATTGCTAAACGCCGTTAACAGGGCTCTGCGATTCGTGCTTTCTTAACTGCCAGAATTGAAGGAACTCCGCGTAAAAAATCAAAAATGGGAAAGTGACGCCGAGTAACGCAGACGCGAGCCAGATCTCGAAATCATTTGCCGGTGGACCTGACCTGAGCGGGCCGCTGATGGACCGGCAAAGAGCGCCATAGAGCAGCGCAAGCACGGTGCCTATTACGGCTGAGGTCAGGGCATTCAGAACACCTCTCACCGGCTGCGCGAACTTGCTGAACAGGGTTCCATGCAGCATGTTCATGACGATAATGGTCCCGAAGATGAACGGGATGGGAACGCGGACCATGAATCGGAGCGGATCTATTCCCAGAGCGAAGATTCCGACGTAAAAAACGATTCCCCCCAGCACTAGGCAGAGCAAAGTCCAGGCGAGACCCAGCACCGGCTGCCTCATCAGGCTCTCGGACAGGGTGAAAGGCCAAAGGTCGAAATTAAGCACAAGAAACATGATTGAGTTAAAGGTGATGTAGAAGACCAAAGCGAGGTTCGCATTAAAGAGCCCGCGGGGATCGAGGGATGCGACGTAGACGGGCGCGCCCTGCATGAAGGCATAATTAAAAAAAAGTCGGAACAGACAGAAAGTTTATGGCATAACAGGCGGCCAGCATGGTCAGGCCGGCAGCGACGGGATCCTTGATGAATGAGTTGAAAGGCCAGCCGCCAAACATGATGGTCGCCGTGAAAGTCACCACCACCATTGCAATCGTGCACATCATGAGCATTGGCACGGGGGGATTGACATTACCGCCCACGACGGCTCGCGTTGCCGCTCCGCCAACTGCTCCTACCACGAGTGTCAATAGGATTAGCAGAAATCCCTTGAGCGGTTGGGGGCACGAAGCTGCGAATTCCGGTTTCTTGCATCCCCAGGCGACGCCGATAACGATCTCCATCGGAATGACCGAGATGAGGCAAAAAGAAACCCAGCCCATAAACTTTGGAGCATCAAAGAGTGAGATGAAACCAAGTGAAACCGCGATGACCAGCGCGGAAGCGGCGATACCGGCAATCGGCTGTTTGAGGTTTAGCATACATTCGTCTCACTTATGGAACGCCCATTTGTTCTAGTGGTTTCTGCGTTTCACTTCGTCACAACGGCAGTAACGGCCTCGACCTTCGCCGTTTAAACGGTTAAATCGGGAAATGCCCGCCAGTAGTTTGGATCGTGACCCAGCGGAGATTGGTGAATTCGGCAATTCCAGCTTTCCCTCCGAAGCGCCCATAGCCGCTGGCCTTCACCCCGCCAAAGGGCATTTGCGCTTCGTCCTGAACCGTCGGACCATTGATATGGCAGATTCCTGACTCAATCTGCTTCGCGACTTTCAGAGCACGGTTCACATTGCGGCTGAACACCGCGGCGGAGAGGCCATACTCGGTGTCGTTGGCGATACGAACCGCGTCAGATTCGTTCGTAGCTCGAATAACAGCGACAACCGGACCGAACGATTCGTCCGAATAGATCTTCATCCCTGCCGTGACGTGATCAATCACAGAAGCAGACATCAGCACGCCGGAGCCCTCGCTCCCCACGACGAGACTGGCGCCCTTGACCAGGGCATCCTCGATCAAGGCATTGACTGTTTCAATGGTCTTATGGTCGATGACTGCGCCTAGCGGGGTCTTACCTTCGCGCGGGTCGCTCGCCAGCAGGGTAGATGCTTTCGCAGCCAGCTTAGCGACGAATGCATCAGCGATGGCTTCCACTACGATAATGCGCTCGGTGGACATGCAAATCTGCCCTTGGTGCATGAACGCTCCGAAAGCCGCGGCTTTGACGGCTTCATCGAGGTCCGCGTCTTCCAGCACAAGCAGCGGCGCCTTGCCGCCAAGTTCCAGTAGCACCGGCTTAAGGTGACGCGCGGCACGCTCGGCGATGATGCGGCCGACTCGCGACGAGCCGGTGAAATTGATCCGTTTTACGCGAGGATGATCAATCAACGCCTCGACAATTGCAGCAGCATCGGGCAGGGAGTTAGTGACAACGTTGACCACTCCATCCGGGAAGCCGGCGTCACGGAATGCCTGCCCGATCAAGATATGAACTCGAGGACAAAGCTCAGATGCTTTCAATACGACAGTGTTGCCGCATGCCAGAGGCATGGCAATTGCACGCACCCCTAAAATTAGCGGAGCATTCCATGGTGCAATGCCAAGGACTACGCCGACGGGCTGACGAATTGACAACGCGAGAAGTCCTGGTTTGTCAGAGGGGATCACTTCTCCAGTGATCTGGGTGGTCATCGCCGCAGCTTCGCGAACAATACCGGAGGCATGCGCCACATTAAATGCCGCCCAGGAGGCCGAGGCGCCGGTCTCTTCGATCATCGCCGAGGTGAACTCTTCACCTCTTGACTGGATCGCGTCAGCAGCTTTGTTTAAGAGCTTGCGGCGAGCGCTGGGCCCTAATTCCGCCCACTCAGGAAATGCTATCGCTGCTGCGTCGGCTGCCAATCTCGCATCTTCAACGGAAGCGGCGGCAGCTCTGGTCGCGCATTCACCTGACATGGGGTTGATGCGATCGAAGGTCTTCCCGCCGCTGGCTGGGACTTCTTTGGCGCCGATTAATAATTGTGTATTCATGCCTTCAACTCCCAGCCTCTGAGACATGATGATGTCCCGATGGTTCTTATCTTCGAGCAACCGTCGCCTGTCGACTTATGCCCTACTTTAAAAGAGATGATCTCGCCGCCGAGGGTACCCACCATTCGGGTAATTCTGCCCCGAGAGCCAATTCGCCCCACGCAAGTAGACTGCTTCAATTTCTGGTCCCGTATGCCCCGGCGTATCCAGCTTGGGACTGAAACCAATTTCAGCTTGTAGATAAGCGAGGTGCCGATAGCCTTCAGGATTAGCTCGGTCAGGTGCAGCTTGGCTTCGGATCGACCGGATCCATTCGATCTTTCACCTTAAATCGGCTGGCGCAAAAACTATGCCCCAACAGCCCTCTCGTTTTTCGAAGAAATCGTAAAATCGCCCGATGCAAGTGACGTCACATTGTACGCCGTGAACTGGCGCGCTGGAGAATTGTCATCTTCGTCTGTGCGATTGCGCGATTACCCCGGACCTCGACCGAGCTGCCGCACAAGAGGTGCATGACGCGCATTCCGTTGGCGAACGACTTTTTGCTGTTCTCGAGGAATCCAACCATTCTGGGGTAACGTCCGGCTTGAATCTAGATTGCCTGAATTCCTGCCAAATCAATCTCCGACCGCGAGAGTTCACTTGACTCTTTGCGCAAGCAGAGCGGAAATGGATTACCGCCAAACTGTCCTTTTCGGCGGCAGATAGGTCCCAATGAATCCTGATTTAGAGGCCCAGTTCAGTAGGTTAGCGTCGCTTGAAACTGGCGAATTGCGGAAACTCTGGCAGGAGCTGTTTCAAAACCCGCCGCATCCCAAACTCCGCCGTGAACTCCTGATCGCCATCCTTAATTATCGTCTTCAGGAGAAGGCGATGGGCGGCTTGAAACCCTCGACCGTTCGCCGCCTCCGAGCGATCGCCGATGAACTTGCGTCGGGAATTAGGCATCCTGGAAGCAGCCAACTCGCGCCGAGGCCCGGCACGCGCATGGTGCGTCAGTGGCAGGGCAAACTCCATGAAGTCGTAACGCTCGAACGCGGGTTTTCTTACGACGGCCAGAAATTTGCGAGTCTTTCGGAAATTGCGCGCGCCATCACTGGGACCCGCTGGTCTGGTCCTGCCTTTTTCGGGTTGAAAAAGCGCAAATCCGAAGAGGCCGCATGACGCCTCGGATCAAATGCGCGATCTTCACCGGGAAGTCATCAGACGAGGGTCTCGATCAGTCCTTCAATTCGCTCGACGCGCAGCGAAGCCTGCGAGGCATACGTGCTCTCGCAGAGGCATGAAGGATGGGTAGCACTTAGCACCAAATATGATGACGGTGGCTTCTCGGGCGGCAATATGGATCGGCCCGCCTTGAAGAAACTGATGGCCGACATCGCTGAGGACAAGGTGAACACGGTAGTCGTATACAAGGTCGACCGGCTCACTCGCTCTCTGGCCGACTTCGCAAAGCTTGTCGAGCACTTCGATTCGAAAGGCGTGACCTTCGTCTCCGTCACCCAGCAGTTCAACACTACGACCTCCATGGGACGGCTCACCCTGAACGTGCTCCTCTCGTTTGCGCAGTTTGAGCGCGAAGTCACCGGCGAGCGCATCCGCGACAAAATTGCTGCATCGAAAGCCAAAGGAATGTGGATGGGAGGCCGCGTTCCTCTTCAGACGAGGGCCGCGCTGAACTCGTAGCCAGCAGGCGTTTGAGCGCATCACGAAAAGCCCAGGAAGCACTCTGAAGATGGTTTTGCGAGTCAACGGATAACCAGGCTTGCTCGAATCGCTCTCGATCCTGAACACAGATCGATTGCCGCGTAGTAGACCATTCCGAAACAACCTGCTGAATCCTGAAACCGATTGAGATTGATAATGTAGGCTATCGGTCTCTAAACTTCCATTCATGTCAACCGTCGTCGAGTTGGAGTTCATTCCTGTCAGCATTCCTTACGTTCGCGCCGAAGTGAGCTCGCTTGTGGACCGACGTGGTGTCACAGATATTCTTGTGCGCGCCACCGATGCTGATGGGCGCGTTGGATGGGGCGAAAGTTGCAGCGGAGCAAATGAGAAATCTGTTTTAGAGGCGCTCCGAGCCATGGAGCCATTTGTGCTTGAACGCAGCTCCTGGGACACCGAAGCGATCCGCCATAAACTCTGGAAGACCGCGATATGGCAGTATCGAAAACCTACGGCCTCTTTCGCCTATGCGGGAATTGACATGGCATTGTGGGACCTGTGCGGGAAGGAGTGCGGACAACCGCTTTACCGTCTCCTAGGAGGCCAAGTTCGGTCCTCGGTCAATTACTTCTACTATCTTGACCGTGGTTCGACTGAGGAGATCTGTGAGCAGGGACTCAAGGGGATCGCAGCCGGATACACGGTTTTCTATCTGAAGGTTGGGATCGAAATTCAACAAGAACTTGAAATGGTCCGTGCTCTCAGGGATGCGATTGGTACGGAAGCGAAGATTCGCTTGGACGCAAATGGAGCGTGGCGAGTCAACGAAGCCATACGCAACATCGAAAGCTTCAACCAATTCAATATTGATTTCGTAGAGCAGCCAGTTGAGGCCGATCCGGTAAGCGGCATGCAGGAAGTCCGGCGCCGAAGCCCCGTGGCACTCGCGTCGAACGAAGGGATGTGGTCCGCCGAGGATGCTTATCTACGAATTACTTCGCGCACTGCGGATGTCTACACCTTCAGTCCTTACTGGGTTGGTTCGCTCGCAGAATTCCAGCGCCTGAGCTTTGTGGCGCACTATGAGGGCCTTCAGGTGTGCCGGCACTCGCACGGCGATCTTGGGGTGGCCGCGGCTGCGATGCACCATGCGTGCCTTACCCTGCCGAACCTGGTGAATGGAAACCAACAAACGGCTCAGATTCTGGTGGATGATGTGCTCGCCTCTCCGCTGCCCATTGCTTCCTCTCCTGATTGGGGCGTAATTGAGGAGCCAGGAATCGGAGTAGAAGTGGATGAGAACAAGGTGAAGCATTTCCATAACATCTATCTACTCAACGGGCAATTTCTGCCGTACAGTTCTGCTTCGAAGGCAGCGGCTGCAACAAAACATCGCGGGGAGATTGTGTTGCCATGAGCGAAAGACTGGCAGGAAAGGTCGCCATCGTTACAGGCGCCGCCTCCGGCATCGGAAAGGCCGGGGCGAGAATCTTCGCTTCGGAAGGAGCCGAGGTCGTTGTCGCTGACATCAATCAAGATGCGGGGCGTTCGGTGGCAGAGGCAATCAACGCGGAGGGCTTCAAGGCAATCTTCGTCCCACTTGACGTGCGCGAGACGGAAAGTGTGCAGGGGATGGTTAAGACTGTCATTCAGCGGAGCGGACGCATTGATGTGCTGTTTCACAACGTGGTGAATGCGCGGATGGTCAATCAGCAAGACCGTCGTTGCACTGATCTTCCGGAAGACATTTGGTTGGAAATTGTGAACGTGGTTTTGAACGGAACCTACCGATGCTGCAAAGCCGTTGGGCAGGAAATGGTACGTCAGCAGTCCGGTTCCATCATTCTGACCGCCACAGTCGATGCCTTGGTAGGATGTGCCGGGATAGATGCCTACACCGCGGCAAAGGGCGGAGTTGTGTCAATGACGCGTTCATTCGCCGCAGGGATAGCCCGGGACGGTGTTCGTGTAAACGCCATCTGTCCCGGATTTGTTGAGACAGAGCCGCAGCGCGAGTGGCTTGAAAAGCCGGGAGCATGGGACACAATGCGTGTGTTGCATCTGTTGCCAATCACACAGCCCCACGATATCGCTAACTTCGCTCTTTACCTCGCGAGTGATCAAGCAGCAAGGATTACAGGTGGAATTTTTCCGGTAGACAGCGGTTACATGGCATTCAAAGCACATACCGATGTGACGAATTTGATGGGCTTATGAGATCTCGAAAAATCATGTCACTAGAAATAGGTGCCATGCTCGGATGTTTGTCATGCCGATCAGCCGAGCTTTGGGCCAACTTCTGACCAATCAACTGCAGAGGTCTTCAGAGCGATGGCTTTTCCAAATGCACTGAAAGCACGCTGGTTGTGGTACTCCCTCGCTTGTGCTCTGTGCTGGGCTGGCTGGACCCTTCTATCAAAGCTGGGATCGCGCGAGATACCCGCCGCGACAATGCAGTTCCTCTTCACCATTGGCACATTGCCAGTTTGCGTGTTCTTCCTTGTCGCAAGGCGGTTCAAGTTGGAAAAGAGCGCCAAGGGGATTTTCTACGCCGTTCTCATGGGGGTTCTTGCAGGAGTAGGTGGGCTGACGCTTTTTGCGGCTTATCGTACAGACGGGAATACCTCATTGATCACCGCTGTCACCGCGCTCTATCCGATGGTTACGGTAGTGCTGGCGTTGACAGTTCTGCGTGAAAAGCTTCGGAAAATTCAGATTGCCGGCCTTATTTTCGCGTGCATCGCCATCGTGATTTTTTCTGTGTGAGAGGGGAGTCATCCGGTGCATTTTGCTCCATGGTTTTGGTTTGCTATCGTCACTCTGCTTTCATGGGGTATTGTTGGCCTTCTTCAAAAGCTTTCGACGAATCACATCTCAGCCGAGTCCTCGATCATTTGGCTCGTTGTCGGGTATTTGCTGCTTGAGCCTCTCTTTTATCCCGGGAGAAGCGTCTTCGGCTATTCCAAATTAAACGTTGCGTGGGCTTTGCTGGGCGGCTTGCTAAATACACTTGGAGCCTGGGCCTTATTCGCAGCGTTGAAATGCGGGGGAAAGGCGTCGGTCGTCGTTCCTATGACAGCGCTGTACCCGTTGCTTGTGATTCTGTCGGCACCCTCCATGTTTCATGAATCCATCACGCTGCTCCAAGTTATCGGGATTTTCTGTTCCCTTGTCGCGGTAGTTCTCTTGTCAGCGGAAAGCGACGGGCCTGAAGTTGCACGCAAAGGTGAACAACCTGGCTTGGAGGCTCATGGAAAATCTCGAAATCATTGCTAACTACAACGACCTGTGCGGGGAATGTCCAGCCTGGGACGGAGTTCAGGAACAACTATATTGGACTGACTGCGTCGGTCTAAGGTTCTATCGATATGATTGGTCCACTGGCACTCATGAGATAGTTCAGCAAGGCTTGGAGATCAACGGCTTCGTTCTTAACGAACCCAATGGTTTCATCATCACCAACAATTCTGGGATCTGGTCCTGGGAGATCGGGGGCGAGCTTCAACTCATTGCGGACCATGTTGACGGGAAGAAATGCCAGATGAACGATTGCGCAGCTGATCCGGCTGGACGCTTGACCGCTGGCTCCTGGTTTTACGATCCGAACAACGATGACTTTCCCCGCGGAGACCTTATTCAAGTCGAGACGGATGGCACAGCTCGTGTGCTTGATGAGGGGTTTAAGTTAGCAAATGGCCTTGACTTTTCACCCGACGGACAAACCCTGTACTTCGCAGATTCAGCAGAGCGCCGAATTTATGCGTATGACTATGATGTCGCGACCGGAACCCCGAAGAATCGACGAGTATTTGCGGACATACCAATTGAAAGAGGGCTGCCTGATGGATTATCGGTCGACTCGGAGGGATTTGTGTGGTCTGCCGAGTGGTACGGAAGCCAGGTAGCTCGGTACGACCCCGATGGGAAGCTGGAACGGACAATTCGAACGCCTGCAAAACAGACCTCTTCACTTACCTTTGGCGGTCCGGACTTAACAAGCATCGTTCTCACGTCTGCATCAAAATCGGAAGCCATGCCCATAATGCCCAATGGGTATGATCCGTTCCACGGATATTTCGGCGGTGCACTCTACCGAGTTACCAGTGAAGTGATTGGTAAACAGCCGCTGAGAACCAAAATTCAAATCGCCCCCGGGCTCTAGCCGAAGAGCATCGTGAATATCGCAATGCAGTCCCCAGAAGTCGGCATGTGTTTATTGGATCCGATCCATTAACAGGTCGACCAGGTGCAATGCACTAATCAAGCTCAAGCTTTTGAAACGGCGGCCTTCGCCGAAAGGGCACTGCCGTTTCCCTCAACAGAGAACTCAGACGATTTTGGCGAGTGTTTTCAGGTGGAGGATTCTTTCTCTCGTCCCTTTCCGACGCGAATTCTCGCAGGTTTGCCGGAAAAGGTACCTCTAGTGCGAATTCAGAACGTATGTTTATGATCGGAGAGGACTTAATGGCGGTGGACGGAGTCTTCCGCGAACCGTTCTCCGGAATGATTTCCCTGCTAACAGGGAAAAATACAGGGGAAATCGCGAATTCAGCGTAGGCACTTGGCCAAAAATCTCCGTATGGTGCTCAAACTACGCGAGTTCTTAGATCTACTGTTCAACATGAGCTGAATTCCGAACAGGGTATTATCACCCGCGCATCAGGGAACAGTATTTCCCTGATACCAATCCTTTGGGATAACCTCAACCGCCGGGCTTGTATCGTTTGACCACGACGGCTAACCTAAGGCAACAGCCACTGCCGGTCGCAATGCCTCGCACAGCACCAGTGCATTATGCGATCAGAGTTTGATGGGCATGGACTGACGACACATCCGGCCCGTCCCTCGGAACCCGTTGCCGTCAGGAGGAACTCTATGTTTGCCTTCAAATTGATCCAACTCATCGAAACCCGTGCGGAACCTCTGTCGGACGGACTCATGCGCAGAATAAAGAAAGATGACAGGTGCGCAGAACTCTTGCGACGAGTGCCTCCGGATGAACTCAGAAAGCGATCCCACGAGATATATTTCAACATCAATGATTGGCTCCGGAACAAGACGGAATCTGAGATCGAGGACAACTACATAGGGCTGGGCATGAGGAGAGCGAAGCAGGGCGTACCCTACGCTGATCTTCTCTGGGCTGTAAGCGCGACCAAAGAGCATCTGTGGGAATTCATGGATGCGGAAGGAATATTCACAGAACCAGTTGACATGCTTGGCGGTATGGACTTGCTTCACTCACTTGATCGCTTTTTTGACCGCATCCTCTATTTTGCGGCGGTCGGCTACCAGCATGAGCAGCAGCTAGAACAGGCGCGGCATGGGCACGCCGCAATCCACGCTTGACATCAAGCACCAGTCTCGTGCAGTGTCTCCAGCAGCTTCGGAGAAGCAGTACGTCGCGGTCGCGGCCATTCGTTTAGACCGACTATTATTTATTGTCTCGGAGTGATTCTGAACCTTTTGCTGCGGCGAAGCGCGCGTCCATGAATTCGGGGCTTCAGAATTGAGTCCCGCTTTTCGGCAAGTTAAGCGAGCCTACCCGGTTGGTTCTTAACTCTTGAGCCGGGTCGAGGACTAGACGACCCCGAGAAACTCGAGCGTCGGGTTCCCACTCCCATGGGACTTCAACGTGCGAGTGATTCAGATCCGTCAATGCTCCAACACCCAGTAGCTTTAGAGTACGAATGATATCTCCACGCAGGATTTCAATAGCTCGGACTACACCTGCTTCGCCAGCGGCTGCCAGTCCATACGCATAAGCCCGGCCTAGCAGCACCGCCTTCGCTCCCAAACACAATGCCTTCACCACGTCGCTGCCGCGGCGAATGCCACCATCGAGCATTACTTCAATTTGCCCGTTCACGGCTCTGGCGATTTCCGGTAGCACGCGCAACGTCGGCAAGACGCAATCCAGCTGCCGTCCGCCGTGGTTGGAGACCACAATCCCCTCAGCGCCTGCGTCAATCGCGCGCAGTGCATCGTCACTGGTCATGACGCCTTTGATCACGATTGGACCGCCCCAAACCTCGCGAATCCAGCGCAGGTCCTTCCAGGTCACCACCGCCTGCTCAAGAGCAACGCTAACATCTGCATATTTCATAGGCCCGGTCGGCAGCACGATGTTTGGAAACTGCATCAACCCGCCATCGGCGAAATAGGAAAGCAACCAGCGAGGGTGCGTTACGAATTGCGACAAAAATGGCGCTACCGATGATGCGTTGCGCGCCAGCAGCTGTTTGATGTTGTTGCGGAAATCGCGCTCGCGCATTCCGGAAACCGGTGTATCAATGGTGACGAACAACGCGTGAATTCCCGCATTACGGCAGCGCTCAATTGTTTTTTCGGCGACCGCCCGCCCACCGACAAGATAAAGTTGGTAGCACATCGGGACACGAGTTGCGGCCTTGGAGTCTTCCAGCCGGTGCCCCGAGAGCGTGGATTGAATATAGGCAGTGCCAGCCTCCCCCGCAGCGTGTGCAGCCGCCATTTCGCCTCCAGGATGAAACAATCGGCTGCTGCCTACTGGCCCGAGCAGAAAGGGCAACTCAAGATCCATGCCCAGTACGTGCACGCGCAGGTTGCATTCCGGGAAGGCCACCGCGCCCTGCGGGCGGAACAAGACCCTGTCGTAAACCCGGCAGGCCTCCCCGAGGGTAACCTCTGCATCGGCACCCCCATCGAGATAATCAAATACGACTCGCGGAATACGGCGCTGGGCAATCTGACGCAGGTCCGAAATGTTTAGCACCCCTGGAAACGCGACCCTTCTTCGCTCAGATCTGGTGATCGGTTTTGGCATGCATCAGCTCCCAAAATATCTGTAGCACTCGTGAAGCGGTCAGGGGAAGAGCCGACTGTTCAGCAATAAGAACTATTCTGATGGAACAAACAACTTTCCCGGCAACGAGTCAGTCAAACCCAAACGTTTCACCGAGCCGCTGTTACCATAGCCAGCAACTCCTCGCTTGCGAGCGGAAGCGGATTGGCTTGCATAGTACTGGCGGGGCGGCCTGCGCGGCAAGCGTCTCATGCAGCTGGCAGTGAGCTCTGCATCCGACGGAGCCCCAGCTTCGGCCAGGGACTGGTTCTTGCGCCTCGACATACATGCTGGCAAAGTGATCGATAAGCTTACTGGCGGATATTTCGCCGATCCGGGCTACAAGGACGTTCCCAACCTCGCGCACCTCGGCTTCCCAATTGCCGAGGTCAACTCGGATGGCGCAGCGATCCTCACAAAGGTCGAAGGATCGGGCGGTTTACTCAATCGCTCCACATGCACCGAGCAACTCCTCTACGAGATCCAGGATCCATCTGCATACTTAACCCCCGATGTAGTCGCCGACTTCTCCAATGTGTCCTTCGAAGAACTGGGCCCGGACCGGGTTCTTGTCCACGGAGGCTCAGGCCGGATGCACCCCGAAGCTTTGAAAGTCTCGATCGCCTACCGCGATGGTTACATCGGCGAAGGACAAATCTCCTATGCCGGGCCAAACGCTCTTCGCCGCGCCGAGCTTGCGCGTGCGATCCTTGCGGAACGTCTTTGACCACCTTCAATTCTCGGAATTGCGTTTCAATCTCATCGGCCTCAACTCCATCCACGGCCCGCAACTCTCCAG
The DNA here is from genome assembly GCA_963797255.1 of uncultured Acidobacteriaceae bacterium. GTDB lineage: Bacteria > Acidobacteriota > Terriglobia > Terriglobales > Acidobacteriaceae > JANXZS01. The sequence continues at coordinate 12,362 of CAWCOV010000016.1, read as the reverse complement.
GACAGCGCCCGTTCCGTACGAGATTCGCCTCCGCGCGGCAGGCCGCGCCGCTTCGCCCGCGTCGGCAGCTCGGATTCCTCGCGAGGTCGAGGCCCTCTACACAAACGGTCCAGCCGGTGGCGGAGGAGCCTCCGGCTCAACCCGGGAGATCATAGCTATCATCTCCGCCCTCATCCCGCGGGAATCGGTCTCCCATCATCTTCGAATTCTGGAGTCCTGAAATGCTGCTTCATGAACTCGCCCATGCATGCACCGGCGACCAGGGAAACATCGTGACGATTTCCCTGATTGCCTACCGTAGCGAAGACTTCAAATTGCTCGAAGAAAAGGTCACTGCCGAACGCGTAGCTGCGCACTTCGAATCACTCATCGATGCCCCAGTACAGCGGTACAGTCTTCCGCAACTTAGGGAGCTGAACTTCGTCCTTCATCGGCCACTTTCCAGCAGCGTCACCCGCTCGCTTGCCCTTGATGCTCAAGTCAAATGTCTCGGATTTGCTCTCCTCGGGCTAGAACTTTAGCCTGCAATGCGCGACATCTCTCGACAATCGATGATCACAGCACAGTGAGGCCCAGAATGGATGGACCAAAAGTTCCACTGCTCTCCAGGGGACCAGAGAAAAGGGCCACCGAAGGCGAGATTATCTATTCGGAGAAAGGCTCTCTAGTGGATGTTTGGTGCGGAAAAGGCCGGAAATCGGGGAGATTGTTAGATGTATAAGTTATTGATTATAAAATACTTGACTCGATGGTGGGGGAAGAGTCATTTGAACTCTCGATAGAGGTTTTGCAAGCATTTGAATTCAAAAGATTTAGAGCATGACGATTCTCCGCAGTGGAGTTTTCGGCGAAGTCTTCATCGCAGACCATGAACCCCATTGGGATCGGCCTAGCCCATCAAGTAGCCCAAGGCAAGAGTCGGCGGCACGCAGAGTGGCGTCGGTAACGAATTCATGGCGCCCAATGGATTTTGGGAGATCGATGGCGAGCCATTCACGACCACACCGGCTGATCGGTTCGCTGGTTCCGACTCCCATGCAGGTGGTTGACAGCAGAGTTTTTGCTATACAATCCGATGCCATCGGGCGGGAAGGGTACAGTCTGCGAATCCCTCCGCCATGGAGGGACTTGTGTCAGCTCCCGATATCGTCTGGAAAGACGGCAAGTTTGGCCAAACATCGCGGCGCGACGCCTGGTGGCTTTCTCCGACGGCAGTCCTCCTGGGTTTCGGCGCGTTTCTGGTCTATGCCAACTGGGCGGCGTTTCAGAACAGCCATTACACCTATGGTCCGTATATCTCACCGTTTTATTCCCCCGAGCTTTTCGGCAGCTCCCCGCACGCCTTGTTTGGCCCGAAACCGAGATGGTATCCGAACTTTCTGCCCTTTTCTCCGGCGCTGTTCATTCTCTGGATTCCAGGTCTGTTCCGTGTGACCTGCTACTACTACCGCGGCGCGTATTACAAATCGTTCTGGGCCGATCCTCCGGCATGCGCGGTGAGTGAACCCCGCAAAACTTATCTCGGAGAGCGAACCTTTCCGCTCATTATGCAGAATTTTCATCGCTACTTTCTGAGGCTCTCCTACATTGTCTGGGGCTTTCTGGTCTACGACGCGTTGAGGTCATTCTTTTTTCCTGAGGGATTTGGGATCGGGATTGGAAGCCTCGTTCTGGTCGTGAATGTCGTGCTCCTGGCCGGATACATATTCGGGTGTCATGCATTCCGACACCTGATCGGAGGAACATTTGACCAGATCTCGGATCACCCCATTCGGCACAAGATCTACAACTTCGTGAGCCGACTGAACGCGGGGCATAAGAAGTGGGCATGGGCGAGTCTTCTTTGGGTTGCTTTTTCCGATATATACGTCCGTCTCTGTTCGATGGGCATCTGGCATGACTGGAGAATTCTCTAGATGCCGGAATTCCAGCGGTTCTCCTACGACGTACTCGTGATTGGAGCAGGCGGAGCAGGCCTGCGCGCCGCCATCGAAGCCGGAGCCGCCGGCGCAAAGGTGGGAGTGGTCTGCAAATCACTGCTCGGCAAAGCGCATACCGTAATGGCCGAAGGAGGCATCGCGGCAGCACTGGCCAATGTCGACGATCGCGATAACTGGCGGGTCCATTTCGCCGATACGATGCGTGGCGGCCAGTACCTGAACAACTGGCGCATGGCCGAACTGCACGCCAAAGAAGCGCCGGAATGCGTGCTGCGAACTCGAAGCATGGGGCGCGCTTTTCGATCGCACGACGGACGGCAAGATTCTGCAACGAAACTTTGGCGGACACCGATATCCGCGGCTCGCGCACGTCGGCGACCGCACTGGCCTGGAGATGATACGCACACTCCAGGATCACGGCATTCACACCGGGATGGAAGTCCACATGGAGTGCACGGTACTCAGCCTGCTGCTCGACGGAAATCGAATTGCCGGAGCTTGCGGATACGACCGCGAGAAGGGCCGCTTCCAGTTGTGGGAGGCGAAGGCAGTAGTGCTGGCCACCGGCGGAATCGGGCGTGCCTTCAAGGTAACCAGCAACAGTTGGGAATATACAGGCGACGGCCTTGCATTGGCGTATCGCGCCGGAGCCGAACTCCAGGACATGGAATTCGTTCAGTTTCACCCCACCGGCATGGTCTGGCCGATCAGCGTGAGCGGCATTCTCGTAACCGAAGGCGTGCGCGGCGAAGGCGGCGTTTTGCGCAACAGCGAAGGCCGCCGATTCATGTTCGACGACATCCCTGACCTGTACAAAGAGCAGACTGCGGACTCTGAAGAAGAAGGCTGGCGGTATACCCAGGGCGATAAGAATGCGCGGCGTCCGCCTGAGCTGCTCACCAGGGATCATGTTGCGCGATGCATCAATCGCGAAGTCAAGGCAGGCCGAGGCTCGCCGCACGGCGGTGTCTTCCTCGATATTTCCTGGATCAAGGAGCGCATGCCGAAATCAGAGGAGCATATCAAGCGCAAGCTCCCCAGCATGTATCACCAATTCAAGCAACTCGCCGATCTTGACATCACGAAAGAGCCGATGGAAGTCGGTCCCACGACTCACTACATGATGGGCGGAATTCGTGTCGATGGCGATTCGCAGATGTCCAATGTGCCCGGGCTTTTCGCCGCGGGGGAGGCGGCAGCAGGATTGCATGGCGCGAATCGGCTAGGCGGGAATTCCCTGTCTGATCTCGTCGTATTCGGAAAGCGCGCGGGGCGCTTTGCCGCAGAATTCGCCAATGCTAACGGCCCGGTAACGATCGACGAGACGGAGACTTCAAGCCACGGCAACAGCAGCCCTCGCTCCCTTTGACCGCGGCCCTGCCGGTGAGAACCCATATCAGATTCAATACGATCTGCAGGAAACCATGCAGGACCTCGTCGGGATTGTGCGCGTCGAGAGTGAAATGCAACAGGCGCTCGATGCGATCGGACAATTACGCGCGCGGGCAGAGCGAACAGGCATAGCAGGCAATCGCGAGTACAACAACGGCTGGCACACGACGATCGATATCGGAAACATGATGATCGTGTCTGAAGCAATTACCCGTGCTGCGCTGCTGCGAAAAGAAAGCCGCGGCGCGCAGTTCCGCGAAGACTTTCCCAACAAGGACTCGGAGTGGGGAAAGTACAACATCGTCATCAGGCGCAGCGCAGACGGTGAAATGCGAGTTGAAAGACGCGCACTTACACCGCTGCCGGATGAGTTGAAGAAAGTGATTGAGGAGATGAAATAGCCGGGAGACGAGACCGATGGCCACACCAGCGACATTTCGCATCTGGCGCGGAGACCCCGCAGGCGGCGCATTCCAGGATTACACAACACCCGTTGAGGAGGGCATGGTTGTTCTGGACGCGGTGCACCGCATCCAGGCGCAGCAAGCACCCGACCTGGCGGTGAGATGGAACTGCAAGGCCGGCAAGTGTGGATCGTGCTCTGCCGAAATCAACGGCATGCCCAGGCTCATGTGCATGACCCGACTAAGTGCCATCGACCTGAATATGCCGGTCATCGTGGAGCCAATGCATGCGTTTCCGGTCATACGCGATCTGGTCACGGATGTTTCGTGGAATTTTCGGGCCAAGAAGACGATCAAGCAATTCAAGCCCCGCCCACCCGACGCGGCCGATGGCACATGGCGCATCCAGCAGGCCGACGTCGAGCGCGTGCAGGAGTTTCGCAAGTGCATCGAGTGTTTTCTCTGCCAGGACGTGTGCCACGTTCTGCGGGAACACCACAAGCACGACGAATTTATCGGTCCGCGTCTGCTCGTCTATGCTGCTGCACTCGAAATGCATCCGCTTGACACCGAAGACCGGGTCAGCGATTTGAGGCACAAGCACAACATCGGTTACTGCAACATCACGACTTGTTGCCGGCAGGTGTGTCCCGAGTCGATCACGATTACCGAGAACGCGATTATCCCGCTCAAAGAGCGCGTGGTGGACCGTTACTTCGATCCCCTGAAGCGACTGTTCCGCATCCTCTGACTGAAGCTCATTTCTCTCCAAATCGTGGAGATTTGCTATCTCGGCGGGGTCTCCTGGGCATCGAAGGGAACCAATTCCTGTTCCAATTCTCCCCATTCATAGGCTGGATTTTGAAGCAGCCGGCACGCATCGATTCCAGCGAAGGATGGCATCATCGTTTCCTGCCGGGCGGATTTTCTCAGCCTCTGCGAAATGAGTGTAGAGCATGGTCGAAAAGCGCTACCAGTGAACGAGGTAGTTGCCCAGCGTTGAGCTGGGCTTTTGCGCGTCGCTCGTGCAGAATCCCAGCGTAGTAGAGCCGCTCGTACGGATCCTCGAGCTGCCGGAAGACTTCTTCGGCTTCCCGGTAACGATCGGACCCATGGCCGGTGAACTGATCCGTAAGGGAGAGCCCAAGTAAACGCAATGCGAGCTGATGCTGCGGTTCGATTGTCAGGATATCGCGACAGATCGACTCTGCCTCTTCCGGTTCATTGAGCGAACGATAGAGTTCCGCCTTCGAAATGGCCTCGGCGATTCCTGCTGTCGAAATGCGCTTAACCTCATATCTCATGGCCTTTCCCTCCATGCCCGGATTTCCCTGCCGTTTCGCATTGCTGATTGTCCCGAAGACCCTCAGCGTCGCGTCTGCGAACGAGCCTTCTCCAAAGAATCGATTCAGATCGTCCGCCATCTCAAGGACACCAGTTTCAACAGGGTCCATCGCGTCTGGCTTCTTGACCCGGACATTATGCTTCTTTCCCTAGGCGTAGTCCAGAATCGATGAAGTCTCCGTTACAGAGTCTGGACCACGAGAGCGGCCGATCCCTGGAGTGGCCCCAAGGGTGAATCGAAAGTTCCACTGCTCTCTAATCGATCAGAGAAAAGGGCCAATCAAAGGGAGATCATCTCCTCGGAGAGAGATTCTCTGGTGGAAGATTATTGCGGAAATAGCCCGGAAATCGGGGTGATTATCGATATCTAAGTTGCTGATTATAAATAAGTTGACTCGCTGGCGGGTGGATGCAGTCTTCAGCGAACGGCTCTCACAGCAAATTCGCTGATAACAGGGAAATTAGCAGAGAAATTCGCTCTTTTGGCCACGTGATCGGATGGTCAGATCTCCCTATCTCGCTGAATCAAAGGCAATTCTGGCCACATAAGCCTGATTTCCCTGCCGAAAATAGCAGGGAATTTCTTCATGGGATCAGGGAGCGTTTGCCTTCGGAATCAGCACTCGTCATTCGATTCCCAACCACGAAATTCCTACAAAATTACTCGGGGAGTTCTAACTCCTTTATCCACGCTCATTGAACCAATTGCCTTAGCGCTTCAGCCAAAATCGTTTGCCGGGTAGCGAATGCTTGGTAATCTGGCGGGGGCTGGTAAGGCAGATAGATGCAAGTCCTCCTGAGCCGGCCGTGATTAAGTGCGCGATCCGGGCGGAGCATATCCAAACTTGCAGATACATGTATTCAGCCGAGCAATCCGACTTGAAAGTCAATCTGTCTGCCTTACTCGCTCAAGTTTGGCTTCATCGTAACCCCTGGCCGCTCTCGGTATAGAGCTTGTCATCCATCTTCGCGGTTCGGCTCAATATCCATAGGTACTTCCGGCTAGGTTCGCCGATTACGGCGTACTCGTAGTTCGGACTCAGGTCGATAATCCAATAATCTCCAAAAAAAGGCCAAAAGAACGTTACCTTGAGCTTTGAGCAGGTTTTCTGGTCGACGACCTTGGCCCACCCTTCCGCTTGGGTGAGCTTACCTTCGCGAGTCGTACATGCATTCGCGACGCCAATCTTTCCGTCAGAACGCAGGGTGTACGTCGCCGTCACGTTGCGGTCACACTTGCGCTCGAAGCGGTTTGGGTACTTTGCAATCTCGTACCAACGCCCTGTGTAGCGGTTCAGGTCGACTTTCGGAACGGATTGAAGAGGATCCTGAGCAAATGCGGATTGAACCAGAGGAAACGCTCCAAGCAAAACGAGGCCAAGATGAATTAGATTTCGTGAAGTCATTTGACGTTCTTCATTTTAATTGCCCACCATAGCCCCGGACCATGCGCGATAGCGACGTTAATATCGGTCAGTTCCAGGGCGCGAAGAAACAGCTGACCACCGTTAGAATTGAACGAACCGTGGAACGATATGCTGTTTCTTACCAAAACAGCAAGGAGAAAGCAAAGCATCATGCGCGCGTTGGTCTACACCGCACCTGGGGAGGTAACGTTTAGAGATTGTCCTAGACCTCAAGCAATCAATGGCCATGTTGAGATTGCTGTTGCTGCCGCCGGCATATGCGGTTCGGACATCTCAGGCTTTCTGGGCCACAGCCGGCGTCGAGTTCCCCCTCTCATTCTTGGTCATGAGCTCGTTGGCAGAACCGTCGATGGCAGACGAGTTGTTGTGAACCCGCTCATGAGTTGCGGGAAATGCAACGCATGTTTGAGCGGTGCCCAAAACCTTTGCGCAAATTGGAAACTTCTGGGATTGGATCGCACTCAAGGGTGCTTCGCTGAGTTCGTCTTTATTCCCGAGTTTCAGATGCATGAAATCCCTGAGTCTCTCAGCGATTCGCATGCAATCATCGCGGAGCCACTTGCCAATATCGTTCATCTGTTTCGGCTGGCCGCTCCTTCCCAATTCTGCCGCATGGGAATTGTGGGTTGCGGCACGATGGGCACCTTGGCCCTTCTTCTTTCCAGATATCTGGGAATTCGCGATGCCGTGGTACAGGACGTCAGCGAGTCAAGGTTGCAGGTTGCGCGTGAAATGGGAGCTACCGCCGCTCTGAACGTCTCCTCAGAGGAGGGTCGCACTGAAGTCGGGAGAATTGCGGGCTACGGCTTCGATCTGGTCCTCGATGCCTCCGGCACCGGCAAAGCACGACAGGCTGCTTTCGATCTTTGCCGTCCAGGAGGTACTGTTGTTCTGCTCGGCATGGCAAGCGAGCGGAGTGAAATCGACTTCGTGACCAGCATCCGAAAAGAGCATCGAGTGATCATGTCCTTCGCTTATACCCCTGTGGACTTCGAACGCTCCCTCTCATTGATCAAATCCGGCGTGATCGACCTCGCCCCCTGGACAGTTGAGATGCCTCTTTCGGAAGGCCAGCAGGCGTTTGAGCGTATCACAAAAAGCCCAGGAAGCACTCTCAAGATGGTTTTGCGAGTTAGATGATAAACGGGTTCGTTCGAGTCATTCTTGATCCTGAACACCAGAATCGATGGACGCGTAATTTGTCAGCTGCTGAATTCTGAAACCGATTGATGTTGATATGTAGGCCATCCGTCTCTAAACTTCTTTTCATGTCAAAAGTCGTCGAGTTGGATTTCATCCCCGTGAGCGTTCCCTACTTTCGCTCCGAAGTGAGCTCACTCGTGGATAGGCGCGGTGTCACAGATATTCTTGTACGAGCGACCGATGCTGATGGGCGCGTTGGCTGGGGCGAAAGCTGCAGCGGAGCGAATGAGAAGTCTGTTATAGAGGCGCTGCGAGCCATGGAGCCGTTCGTGCTCGGACGCAACTCCTGGGATACCGAAGCGATCCGCCATGAACTCTGGAAGACCGCGATTTGGCAATATCGAAAAGCTACGGCCTCTTTCGCCTATGCGGGAATCGACATGGCATTGTGGGACTTGTGCGGGAAGGAATGCGGGCAACCGCTTTACCGTCTCTTAGGAGGCCAGGTTCGGTCTTCGGTCAATTACTTCTACTATCTTGAGCGTGGTTCGCCTGAGGAGATCCGCGAGCAGGGACTCAAGGGGTTGGCAGACGGATACACGGTCTTCTATCTCAAGGTTGGAATCGAGATTCAACAAGAGCTTGAAATGGTCCGTGCTCTAAGGGAGGCGATTGGTCCGAAAGCGAAAATTCGGGTGGATGCCAATGGAGCATGGCGAGTCAATGAGGCAATACGCAACATCGAAAGCCTCAATGAATTCAATATTGATTTTGTAGAGCAGCCCGTGGAGGCCGATCCGGTAAGCGCCATGCAGGAAGTCCGGCACCGCACACTCGTTGCACTCGCGTCGAACGAAGGGATGTGGTCCGCCGAAGATGCTTATCTACGCATTACCTCGCGAACTGCGGATGTGTACACGTTCAGTCCTTACTGGGTTGGATCGCTAGCAGAATTCCAGCGCTTGAGCTTTGTTGCGAACTATGAGGGGCTTCAAGTGTGCCGACACTCGCACGGCGATCTTGGCGTCGCTGCCGCTGCGATGCACCATGCATGTCTTACCCTGCCAAACCTGGTGGACGGAAACCAACAGACGACTCAGATTTTGATGGACGACGTGCTTTCCCGTCCCCTCCCAATCGCTTCTTCACCCGATTGGGGCGTAATTGAGGAGCCCGGAATCGGGATAGAAGTGGACGAGGACAAGGTGAAGCGTTTCCATGATGTCTATAAAATCAACGGGCAATTTCTGCCGTACAGTTCTGTTTCCAAGGAAGCGGCTGCAACCAAACACCGCGGGGAGATCGTTTTGCCATGAGCCAAAGATTGGCAGGAAAAGTCGCCATTGTTACAGGCGCCGCCTCGGGCATCGGAAAGGCAGGGGCGAGAATCTTCGCTTCGGAAGGAGCCGAGGTTGTTGTCGCAGACATTAATCAAGATGCGGGCCGTTCGGTATCCGAGGCAATCAATGCAGAGGGGTACAAGGCAATCTTCGTCCCACTTGACGTGCGCGAAACAACAAGTGTGCAGGCGATGGTCAAGACAGTCATTGAGCGAAACGGCCGCATTGATGTGCTGTTCCATAACGCAGTGAACGCACGAATGGTGAACCAGCAAGACCGTCGGTGCACCGATGTTCCGGAAGAAGTCTGGTTGGAAATTGTGAATGTGGTTTTGAACGGAACCTACCGATGCTGCAAGGCCGTTGGGCAGGAGATGATACGCCAGCAGTCCGGTTCGATCGTTCTGACGGCCACTGTCGATGCACTGGTAGGATGTGCGGGAATTGACGCCTACACGGCGGCGAAGGGCGGAGTTGTGGCAATGACGCGGTCATTGGCAGCCGGTGTGGCCACCGACGGAATTCGAGTGAATGCCATTTGTCCGGGTTTTGTCGAGACTGAGCCGCAACGTGAGTGGCTTGAAAAGCCGGGGGCATCGGAGACCATGCGTATGTTGCATCTCTTGCCAATTGCACAGCCTCGTGATATCGCTAACTTCGCTCTGTTCCTCGCGAGTGATGAAGCATCAAAGGTTACCGGTGGAATCTTTCCGGTAGATAGTGGATACACAGCATTCAAGGCGCGGACCGATTTGTCGAATTTGATGGGCCTATAGCAGTCCTCTCACTTTAGAAGACGGCATGAAGCGCCTCGGAAATGTGCCGACCTCTTAGCGGCGATGTGCGACTGATGCGACGGATTCATCACTGGGGGCCTCATCGAGATGGCTTTTAGAAACGCACTGAAAACACGTTGGTTGTGGTACTCCCTCGCCTGTGCTCTGTGCTGGGCTGGCTGGACGCTATTGTCCAAGTTGGGATCGCGCGAGATTCCAGCCGCGACAATGCAGTTTCTCTTCACAATCGGAACATTGCCAGTGTGCATGTTCTTCCTTGTTGCGCGGCGATTCAGATTAGAGAAAAGCGCTAAGGGCATTTTCTATTCCGTTCTCATGGGGGTTCTTGCAGGAGTTGGTGGGCTGACGCTTTTTGCGGCGTATCACACAGGAGGGAATACGTCATTGATCACTGTCGTGACCGCTCTTTATCCCATGATTACGGTAGTGCTGGCTATGACGGTTCTGCGCGAGAAGCTTCGAAGGATCCAGATTGTCGGACTCATATTCGCGTGCATCGCATTCGTGATTTTTTCCATTTGAAAGGAGGAGTTATCCTGTGCATTTTGCTCCATGGTTTTGGTTTGCCGTCGTCACTCTGCTCGCATGGGGCATTGTCGGGCTCCTTCAAAAGCTTTCGACGAATCACATCTCAGCTGAGTCTGCGCTCATTTGGCTAGTTGTAGGCTATGTCCTACTTGAACCGGCTTTTTATCCTGGGAGAACACTCTTCGGCTATTCCAAATGGAACATCGCATGGGCCTTGTTGGGCGGCTTGCTAAATACACTTGGGGCCTGGGCCCTGTTTGCGGCGTTGAAAGGTGGCGGAAAAGCGTCAGTCGTTGTTCCCCTGACCGCGCTGTACCCATTGCCTGCCATTCTGTTGGTTCCCTTGATCTTTCATGAGTCCATCACTCCGCTCGAGGTCATCGGGATTCTATCTTCGCTCATTGCGGTAGTTCTCTTATCGTCGGAAAGCGACGAACCTGAAGGTCCTCGAGATTCTGTCTTCCCAGAGGCAGCGCAATGAATTGGCGAGTGGGCAACTGGTGAGTGGAGTGCAAGCTTCGCCATTGCTTAAAGAAGTGCCGCAAGGGTGACATCCTTGAATTGGAGGCTCATGGGCAACCTCGAAATCATTGCAAACTACAACGACCTGTGCGGAGAATGTCCAGTTTGGGATGAGTTGCTGCAACAACTATATTGGACTGACTGTGTCGGACTGAGATTCTATCTTTATGATTGGCGCGGAAATAGGCATGAGGTAGTTCAGCAAGGGCTCGAGATCAACGGCTTCGTTCTCAACGAACCCACTGGTTTCATCGTCACTAACAATTCTGGGATCTGGTCTTGGGAGATCGCGGGCGAGCCTCACCTCATTGCGGATCATGTTGACGGAAAGAAATGTCAGATGAACGACTGCACAAGTGATCCGGCTGGGCGCCTGATCGCCGGCTCGTGGTTCTACGATCCGAACAACGACTTTCCCCGCGGAGACCTCATTCAAGTCGAGACGAATGGCACGGTTCGAGTACTTGATGATGGGTTCAAGTTGGCGAATGGCCTAGACTTTTCACCCGATGGACGAACCCTATACTTTGCAGATTCGGCAGAGCGACGAATCTATGCGTATGACTATGATGTGGCCACTGGAACTCCGAAGAATCGGCGGGTGTTTGCAGATGTGCCAATTGAAAGAGGACTGCCTGATGGAATATCGGTCGACTCGGAGGGATTTGTGTGGTCTGCGGAGTGGTACGGGAGTCAGGTAGTTCGCTACGACCCTGATGGGAAGCTTGAACGGTCAATTCTAACGCCTGCAAAGCAGACTTCTTCGCTGACATTTGGCGGTCCTGACTTAACAAGCATCTTTCTCACGTCGGCATCAAAATCGGAAGCCATGCCTCTTATGCCCCTGAATTATGATCCGCTCAACGGGCATTTCGGTGGTGCACTCTACCGAGTTATCAGTGAAGTTGCTGGAAAGCAACCGCTGAGAACTAGAATTCAAACACCAACGGAGACATCCTGAGTTAACTCGAGGCCCGAATGGCCTGTTTCAGGTGGTGCTACCAGCTTCTTCCAGTTAACAACTTGCTCCCCATCCTCATCAGGTGAAGCGGCGCCTGCTTCGTGATCCGCCGATGGCACAGGACAGGTTCGCCTTAGAGGAACCTGTACCGGGGGCTGGATGAATATGGAGGATTTCATAAGGGCACCCGGGCGCTGAGCATACGGGGGCGGGTAGAGATTCCCGATCTTCGGAGCACTTCACATCATGGGCACTGCAAATACGCCCCTGCTAAAGGCTCTAGACTCCCGGCGTCCGCGCTCCTCAGCTGGTTGTTAAACTCCCGATGCAGGATATGGGAACTGTGTGGGCTGAGGCAAAGCAGGATCGAAGTAGCTCCGAATCGCCGCGTCGCAACTGCAAAGCCCCAATTAATCAATCGCTCTTGGATCTCGTCAGTCATCTTCTGAAGTCGAGTCGGGTATCGTGCAAGTTCTGTCGTCCGTGCTAGTGGACAGCCGTATCGACAGCGGCGTCAACGATTCCGATGCGGCTAACCATGCCCTTCTGCAATTCTCCAAAGAG
>CAWCOV010000015.1:0-800292 GCA_963797255.1 uncultured Acidobacteriaceae bacterium | reverse complement strand
GCCCCGCGCCAAACGCGTGCAGAACATCCCGGCGGCACTCCTTCTTCCCGCTCAGATCAGACGAGTTATAGTGAGCCGCGATATTTCCATCGTTCTCCGGATCCCACTGCGCGTAATCCACTCCATTCAGAATCCCGCGCAGATCTGCCTTCCGCTTCTCCAGGATGAACTCCAGCCCATTCCCGAACTCCGCCGTCTGAATCTCTTCCGCATACTTCCGGCTCACCGTCGTAATTATGTCGGAGTACACGATGCCGCCTTTGAGAAAGTTGAACTGGTCGTACTGCTCCACACGGTCCATATTGAAAACGTCCCACGGCAGCAGCAGCTTCTCCGTCGTCGTCGGCGGAAATCTCCCTTGATACGCGGCATTGTGAATCGTCAACACGCAGCCCGCCTGCCGCAGCGCCGGATCGAAGTAATATGTAGTCCGCAAATAAACCGGCACCATCGACGCCTGCCAGTCATGCACGTGGAACACATCCGGCACGCCCAGCATGCTTCGTGCTCTCCAGCACCGCGCGCGCAAACAACCCAAAGCGTTCCGCATTGTCGGGATAGTCGCCGGCCGGCGTGGCGTAAAGAGATTCGCGATCGAACAGCTCCGGGCAATCGATAAAGTAATACTGCACTCCCGACCGCTCCCCGCCATCCACCACCGTCACAAAGCGGTTATAGTACTCAAACGGAATCGTGAGTGACGCAATCGCAACCTTCCGCTTGGTAATGTGCTTCTGCACCTGCCGATACAGCGGAATATAAACAGTCACTTTGTGGCCCTGTTTCGCGATCCACTGGGGCAACGATCCCACTACATCCGCTAATCCGCCCGTCTTGGCATAAGGAACACACTCCGACGACGCAAATACAATGTGCATGAATCCCCGCTTCTTTCGAACGCAGCTAAGAGTTCTCTCCAGTCAGATGCTGAAAAGAATGAATAAGAGCCTCTCAGTACGAAAGCGTAGTCTAAATGCTGCTGCTGGACCCATCAATCGGCACGCAGGAAATTTGAATTGAATTCATGCCAAGAAAACCAAAGCTAGGTCAGAACTTTCTCGTCGATCCCGGTGCGGCCATTCGCATCGTCGACGCTCTCGGAGATCTCTCCCATCAAACCGTCGTCGAAATCGGCCCCGGACGAGGCGCAATCACCAGCCATCTCGCCGCTCGTGCGCAACGCCTCATCGCCGTCGAACTCGATGCCAACTTCGCAGCCGACTTGCGCGAAACCTTCGCCGCCACGCCCACCGTTGAGATCCTGCAACAGGACGTTCTCGAACTCGACCTCGCTTCCCTCCTCAAAGTGCCCGGCGAAAAACTCATGGTCGTCGGCAACCTTCCCTACTACATCACCTCCGACATCATCCTCCGCCTGCTGGATCAGGCCGACTTCCTCTCCCGTGCCGTGCTCATGGTGCAGCGCGAAGTAGCCGACCGCGTAGCCGCCACTCCCGGTAATCGCGACTACGGCCTTCTCTCAACGACAGTGCAGTTGTATGCGCGCATCGACAAACTCTTCACCCTGCCGCCCGACGCCTTCTCGCCGCCGCCCGACGTTTACTCCACCGTGTTTCGCATGACCATGGAGCCAAGGTTCGCGGAACTGGGCGTCGAAGCCGACCAGTTCATTCCCCTGCTACGACAGTCCTTCGCGCAAAAACGAAAGATGCTCGTCAACAATCTCAAGGCGGCCGGCTACGAACAAGCCACCGTTCTCAGCGCGCTCACCGAAAGTGGTATCGATCCCCTCGCCCGCGCTGAGGCGCTACCTCTCGAATCCTTTGCGCGCCTGCATCGCGCCCTGCAAAGCGTCTGATATCTCAGACCACCGCGCAAGAAAAAGCCACCGCGAATCCGGTGGCTTCTTCGTCTCTCAACATCGCTTATTTGTGGCTTGGACCCGGCTGACCTCCGCCGCCACCACTGGGATGCGCACCGCCGCCCCCACCGCCCATCGACGAAGGAGGTGGCGAGTAACGAGGCTGCGAATAGCTCGGCGGCGGATTGTACCGCGGCTGCTGCGGAGCACTCATCGGCGGAGGGCTATACCGCGGAGCCTGCGGTGTCGCCATTGGCGGAGGCACATACCGCGGCGCTGCCGGTGGAGCTACTGGGTGTGCAGCCGGAGTCGTCGTCGGAGGCATAAGCACCTGCGGCATCGGAGCAGCTACAGGGGCCCTCTGCGGTTGCGAAACCACGGGAGCAGGCGCTACCGGCCTGGCCAGCGGCGCAGCCGTCTGCACCTGCGAGGGTGGTGCGGCCACATGCGTAGGCGACTGTATCACCATCGTCGGAGGTGCGGCAGGGTTAGCCACCGGGCCTGCGGCAGGGTTAGCCACCGGGGCTGCAGCCGTTCCCGCTGCCGGGTTCGTCAACGAATTTCCAGACGATGGCACGTGATATACGTTCACACCCTGTGTCGGGTGCGGCGTCGTCACCGTATGGATTGTCGTGCTCCTTACAAAGCTGTTTTCAGGAGACGGCTTCAGCGGCATAGGATGAATCGCTGCTCCATTCACCTGGATCGGCCTCGCCGGTTGCACCGTTCCCTGGTTCACTGACTTCAGCTGTGATGCCTCGGGGCCGCGGTTTACCGGGATCAGCATCTTGCCGCCCTTCTCCATTCCCACAGCAGTCGGGGGACCCGGATGCACCGGGGGATGCGTTCCTTGTGGAGGCTTGGGAAGCAGGTATCCGGGCGGATGATGCAAAATCGTAACGTTGGTGATCGTGTAGTACCCGCCACCATATCCGCCATAGCCGTAACCATAGCCGCCGCAGCCAGCCGGCATCCAGCCCCAGCCAAACGAGTTGAAGTAGTTCCACCCGCCGCAGCGGTAGGGCAGCCATCCCCAGGGATAGCCCGAGATCCACGTATATCCGCCGCCGTAGTTACCCCAGTAGCCGGAGCCGTAAGGATCCCAGCCCGCAGTCATTCCATAGGGAGCCCACACGTTGCCATAGCCGGGCATCGAATACCAGTTTCCATTCTGGTCAAGATCGCTCCAGCCCATGCCGCCGCCGGAGTTGGCCGCTGTCTGGCTGGCTTCCGTCCTCTTCATCGCCTGCTGCGCCAGCGCCTGGTCGCGGTCGTTGTTCCACCCGTCCCACGAATCGGCGTTCACTTCTTCCGCAAGAAAATACCGTGCAGCATCCGCCGCATCGAAGCGGATCGTTTCGTTCGCGCGTACATCTACGGCGAACTGGTCGCCGCTTGTCACGTGGATCTTTCCGTCGAACACGCTCATCTCCACGGGATTGGTGTCCATGTTCACGCGAACAACCGCAGAACCATCCACCGGGATCACTGTGTTCGGGCCAAATACTAGGGAGTTCTCTCCACCTCGCGAGTGCAGCTCAAAATAACCCAGGCCGGAAAGCATCTCCACCCGCGTTTCAGCCGCTCCCTCCGGACCACGCTCGATCTGCGAAAGCGTCATGCTGCTCTTCGGCGTCAGGCGAGCAACGCTGCCATTCTCAAACTGGACCTCGGCGCGACCATCCTCGCCCGTTTGCACGCGCGATCCTTCGGCGAGAGGCATATTCGCCACCGCCTGCTCAAACGCGGTCTGGTCGCCTTGCAAAACCTGCACGCTCCCGTCCACGTGGCTCAGCCTTGCGTAGTGCTGCCCCTTCTCTGCCAGGGCCGGGCTTTGTGCGGATAGAAGCAGCGTCAGAACGACCGCCGCCAATGACAAATAGCGCGCCACATCCTCGAAATGATCAGCCAAGGGTGAGAAAAGACGAACGGCGACACGAACTGGGTGCCGCATATGAGCACCTCCATTTCAGACCTGCGCGATCCCTGCCGGTTCCTGCATGAATCCCTGCCTATATTAGACCCAAAATTGCCCCATTCGTTTCGCGACATCATAGCAACGAACATTCAATACCTTCATGTTGGCAAAAAGCAGGTTCCTGTGTTGCCTGTCTGTCTCTCTCGAATAGCGAAACTAGGATGTCGGGCCGCAGACGTTCGCGCCTATCGCCGCCGATTCACCGGATTCAGACCATTCTGACCCCCGCGGCTTGGATCGCCTGTTTGGATAACGGCGGTGCGCTATTCCTTGTCCCGCTTCATCGCCAGCGCTCCGAAGGCCGCGCGGATTATTTCGTTCGGCACCAATTCGGGAGTCAGGAGCCTTTGGAATACAAGCCCTTCGATCATGGCATGCAAGACACGTACAAGCTGATCAGCCGGAATGGGAAGTTCTTCCTCTTTCGTAACCGCGCGAAGCCATTGCTCGCCGAAAGCGTAGCTTTGAGCCGTAATTTCTTTCACCTGCAAACGCATCACTTCGTGAGTAAGCGTATATGCCAGGCCGGTCAAACGCCCCACTGCAGCAGCACTGCGCTCTGGAATGGCCGCGATCGTCGCTTCGGCCATAGCGCACATGATCGCCGCAAAGCTGGAACCAGGTTTCACCTGCGGCTTAATCGGAGGCCAATAGGCCAGTCCCAATGAGATGAAAAGCTCGTCGCGATTCTTGAAGTTGCCGTAGATCGCTCCTGTCGTCATCCCCGCTCTTTCAGCAATGTCTTCCAACGTCGTTCGCTCGTATCCCTTTTCCCGGATCAAAGAGCGGGCCGCTTCCAGAAGCTGGGTACGTGTTCGGTCGCGCTTATCGCCTTTTGGCCGCCGACGGCGGGAATTTTCAGACTTTTGCATCTCTTTATTTTATATGTAATATATTTTATAGTAAACATATAATATTTAAGAAAGGGCCGAGCCGAAAATGCATCGAGGAATCAAAATCAAGGCGGCGTTACAGAATGTCGTTGACTCCGGACAGCTCGCCGGGACCGCGACTCTTATCTGGCGCGATGGAGAAGCCCGGGTCGTCAGCGTCGGCTGGCGGGACTTAGAAGCCAATTTGCCGATCGAACGGGACACGATTTTCAGAATCGCCTCCATGACCAAGCCGATCACTTCCCTCGCCGCACTCATGTTGGTTGACGAAGACCGTATCGCTCTGACCGATCCCATCGCTCGTTACGCATCGGAGTTTTCACATATGCGCGTGCTGCGCTCTCCCAACGGTCCCCTCGACGAAACAGATCCGGCGGAGCGCCCCATTACAGTTGAAGACTTGTTGACTCATCGCGCTGGATTCACCTATGCGGATTTTCATCGCGGCCCCATCGCACAGGCATACCGCAACGCCCTTGGCAACGATATCGATAGTGACGTCGCGCCCGATGAGTGGATCGCGAGGCTCGCACAACTACCATTGATCGGTCAGCCGGGATCCGCAATGTACTACGGCCACTCCACCGATCTGCTCGGCTTGCTGATCGCAAGAATCGAAGGTGCCCCGCTCGGAGAGGTGCTCAAGCGGCGTATTTTCGACCCCCTGGGAATGCGAGACACAGGCTTCCTTGTTCCCAGGGAGAAGCGCGACCGCCGTGCAGCAGCGTATGGATTCGACGAAGAAGGCCGACTGACCAGGCTAGCTACCAAAAGAGGCGTCTTCGTCTCGGAACGGCCCGAAGACATGGCCTACGAATCCGGAGGCGCCGGGCTTTGGTCCACCCTCGACGACTACCTCAGTTTCGCGCGTCTCTTCCTCGGTGACGGTGCGGTGGATGGCGTAAGGCTCCTTCGTCCCGCAACACTCGCCGCGATGATGACCAATCAGCTGAATGACAGCCAGCGCGCAAACTCCGTATTACTCGGACAGAGACCATTTTCCGTTGGCCGAGGGTTTGGCCTGGGTGTCTCCGTGGTGCTTGAGACGAACAAAGCCGATTTCATGCGGCGCGGCAACGTGGGAACAGTCAGTTGGCCCGGTGCATTTGGAGGTTGGTGGCAGGCGGATCCTAAAGACGGTTCCGTGCTCATCTTCCTGGCTCACAACATGGTCGACCTGGCGCAGATGTCCGATGGGATCGGCCTTGGCGTGTGGGGCGCCATCGATACCTTTCAAACGTTAGCGTCCAACTCCCGGGTGGCCCATTCAAGCCCTCGTTTGGCTTGAGTGGGGTAGTTTTGCGCAGCACGACATCTCGCTTGGCTTACGTCGCCAGGTGCCCCACATCTCGCTTCTGAGATGTGGGTTTCTGGATAGATTTGTCATCAGCGTATCCCAGTCTCAAACACGTGACATTTGGTCCCCAAGCCATCTACGAAACCTCCGGGGGCATCGGCAACTCGCGACTTTGCGCTTGTTCTTAACCCGTGAGAGCATGACACCCATGAAATCGATTCGACTCGGATTCATCCTTCCGACGGTCATCAGTGTGGCACTCTTTACCGTCGAAGTTCACGCACGTCCGGGGCTCCAGAATTCACAGAACGCAGCCAGCGCTTCAACGGCTCCGCAGGCAGATGGATCTCACGATTTCGATTTCCTCATCGGCGATTGGAAGGCACATGTTCGGCGACTTCCCTTGCGATTGCAGGGTTCCAACGTCTGGGTCGAATACAACGGCATCTCGAATCACAAAAAACTTCTCGACAGCAACGCCAATTTCGAAGAGTTCGATGTGTCCAGCCCCGATAAGAAACTTCGTATTAAAGCGCAAACACTTCGGCTCTATAATCCGGAATCGCACCAGTGGAGCATTTACCTGGTGGATCTCGACAAAGGCACTCTCGACCTTCCGCCCGTTGTGGGCCAGTTCTATGGAAAGCGCGGCGAATTTTACAATCAGCAAACCTGGGAGGGCCGTGCAGTCCTTGTGCGCTATGTCTGGCTCAACATTTCGCCTGAGTCATCGCGAATGGAACAGTCCTTTTCGGCAGACGGCGGAAAGACCTGGGAAGTTAACTGGATATGTGAACTCTCACGATGAGCATCTACTGTTTACGCGGCCGTCCGTCGCCTAGTGAGTCTTCCCTGAGGCCAGCATGCTCGCCCGCTGCCGGGCGCGATTCAGCACCGTCGGATCGGCCGCGATTTCCAGCAGCAAGGGACGAATATTCTGTAGATCGATCGAACGCCCGTCCTTCACACTGTCAATCAATGATCCCAGTTCAGCGTCCAGGCTCAATTTGTCGTGCTCGCGCGCCAGGACCAGCCGATGCCCTGCCTCAATAGTTGAAGCAACACCTTGTAACTCGTCGTTAAGTTTCTGAATTTGCTTGTCTTTTGAATAATTAAAAGTGCAGCTTCCGCGCCCATCCGGGCCGTCGTAGGCGAGCGTCTTGTGGCCCTGAAAAGCTACTCGCCCGCCACTCGCCTCGCACTGTATGCCGAAGAACTGCTCGTCGCGAGCAATCGCAAACACATTAGCCAGGAGCGGCTGTGAGATCGTGATGTCCTGCTCGAATGGCTTATTTTCCCCGGGAACCGCACCGTCGCTGGAATGATATGTGCCAGTCCCGTCCTCGTGAATCTTCAACTTGTAATCGCTGGGTGCAAGCTTGTCGTTGTTGTAAGTGAACGTGATGACCGCCCCGCCGGCACCAGTCTTCTCTGCCTCCTGCGCGGAAGCACCGAGGCAAAGCACGCCTGCCACTAGGAGTCCGGCCAGCTTCCGCATTTGCCTAACGTACCCCCTGCAAATAAAGCGTCTGGGCAGTATGGATGTGCGTAATCGCAATCGCAAGCGCATCCGCGGCATCTGCAGGTTCAGGAGTGCAATCCATTGAAAGCAGTCGCGCCACCATGAATTGAACCTGTTCCTTCTTGGCCAATCCGTATCCCACCACGGACGACTTGATCTTGAGCGGTGCATACTCCGCCACCGGCAGGTTTTTCATCGCTGCGGCCAGCAGTGCTACCCCGCGAATCTGCCCCAGCTTCAAGGCCGACTTTGCGTTGACTGAATAGAAAACTTCTTCAATTGCGACGACGTCCGGCTGGTAAAGCTCGAGCAGTGAGTTCAGTTCGGTGTACACCAAGGCAAGCCGCTGCGGCATGGACTGGCTCTTCGGCAGACGTATACCGCCCAATGCGCGCACCACAAGTCGTGGCTCGCGAAGCTCGTCGTTCCACTCGACGACGCCATATCCCGTACACTCTGTGCCGCAGTCGATGCCGAAAACGCGCATTCCAAGCACGAGTGTACCCCAGAGAAGGAACGCGGCGAAGTAACATCGAGGGAACCAAAGCCCTCAAAACGCAAACCCCTCCGCAATTTCGAAAACAACCAATCCCCTCGCACCCGGCCACTCTCGCGATGTCATCCTCGGCGTCCTGCTTTCAGGATCCGCAGCCCAGCGGTCCATTTCCGGATGGTCATCCTGCGCGCTTCATCTCACATTGTCATCCTGAGCGAAGCGTAGCGAAGTCGAAGGACCTGCGGTTGCTTCTATCCCTGCGCCAGCGAGCCTATTCTTCTGAGTACCTACTCCCAGAATTGTCATCCTGTGCGAAGCGAAGCGAAGTCGAAGGATCTGCGGTTGCATCTATCCCTGCGCCAGGGAACCTATTCTTCTGCCTACCCACTCTCAGAATTGTCATCCTGAGCGACGCGTAGCGAAGTCGAAGGATCTGCGGGTGCCCCAGCGCCGCTCCAGGCTGAGGGAGTAGATCTCGTCCTCTGACGCCAGTGCTGGCGGGCTACTGATCTGCCCAGTCGAGCGCGTACACGTCGTAGCTCCCGGCATCGCGGAGCAGCAACGGCGAATCGTCGGAGGCCAGTGCCAGAGCAAGCCCCCATTGACCAGTACCGGCAAAGTTCTTCGGGATGGCGATTCGTTCTGTCGAATGATCGCTGATCCGGGTTTTGAGCAGGGCTCTTGTTCCCGTTGAAATCGATGACATAAACGTACTTTCCGTCCTTCGAGAAGTTCGGCCAGCCAATGGTCCCCTGGGAAAGCTCACTCCATTTCTTCGTCTCGAAATCAAACAGCATAAGCGCCTTCGAGTCGCCTGTAAATGCAGCAATGTATCGGCCGTTTGGGGACCATACAGGCGAGAACAAGCCTTGCGATCCCGGCACCATGGAGACCTGTCGCGTTTTCAGGTCAAGGATCCGGATCTCAGACGCAGCATCGTGGGGTTTACCACCGAAGAGGACTTGATTGCCGTCGGGCGACCAACTCGGTTCGCCGGGCTCGCTTGGACCTTCCGGGATTAGCGTGCTGGGAGTTCCTCCGTCGCGTGAGATTTCAACGACCTTTGAGGGCTTGTTATTGACCCAAGCTGAAAACACGAGCGACTTGCCGTCGGGTGACCAGCGAGGCTTGTAGGCGTAGTTGGGCGGGAAGGTTAATTGCAGGCGCTCACTGCCATCTGCTTTGCTGCGGAATAGAATGCCCTCGGGATAGGAAACGTAGGCTACCCACTGGCCGTCTCGCGAAAAGGCAGGGGTTTCTGCTGAAATTCCGCCAAGGAAAGGTGCAAACTGACCGGACTTCAAGTCATAACGCATCAACTCCCCATGGATCGTCTCACCCACCACGAAAAGCTTCTTGCCATCCTTGCTGGGTAGAGGAGAGGACAAAAACATGGGACTTGAAGTCAACTGAATAGGCTTGGGGGTCCGGTGAAGGAAGCTACCCTTCCGCGGGAGGGCCCAGATTTGATTCTGCGACAAGAACAAGAAATCCCTTCCCCCGGCCGTCCACGTTCCGCAACACTCACTGGCTGGATTGTGCCAGCCGGGAAACATGAGATGTAAGCCTGTCCCATCTGTTGACACCTCCCAGGTCGATGGAGTCGGATTGGTCCAACGATTATCGAATCGCAAGTGAGTTCCGTCCGGAGACCAGACGAGGCCAAAGAGGCCGAATTGGTCCTTTAGCGAGACCAAGTTGTGGGGTTCGGAGCCGTCGTCCTTCGCCGTGAACAGTTCACCCCCGCTGCTGTAAGCCAGCATCTTGCCGTCGGGTGACCAACGGGCATACTGGCCAACAATGTTACCCAACCGGCGCGCTGAACCGCCTAGAACCGGCAAGCTATAGAACGGTCCCCGGGGAGGAAAGCCAAGCCCATCCAGCACCAGGAATTTCGTTCCATCCCCGGACAGCGAGAGGACCTGCATGTTAGGCGAAGGCATAATCGGGAGCTGTTTAGGCTCACCGCCGTCGGTGGACAGCTCTGCCAAACCCTGGTAATCGGAGCCGGAAATGTATAGGTAGATCCTTGAACCGTCCGCCCCGACCAGGCTGCTTCTGCTTGCCGTCACGCGTGAGTTGGACGTAGTTGGAAACTTTTGGCGCGGGTTGCGGTCGCGTCAAAAAGTAAGTAAACGCGAACCCAACGGCGAGTCCAACTGCGACGCTGGCTGATCCAAGGGTCAGCCACAACCCACGTCTCGCGCGCACTTTGGTCTTCGCAGAGGCGACTGGAACAACAATCGGGCTCACCGGCGTGGCTGGCGCCTCTCCGCCGTCGTCTGGCGATCGGTTGAGTCTTTGGCTCAGACTCGCCGGAAGACTCCTCGACCACTTCCACCGGACAAACGAACCTGTACCCTACCGTGGCCACGGTGGCGATGAAGTGCGGTTCGCGGGTGTCATCTTCCAGCACCCGCCGCAGCAGGGCTACGGCACGCGTCAGGGAATTCTCGGTGACGGCGGTGGTGCCCCAGATTGCGTCGAGGAGTTCGTCCTTGGGGATAAGTTTGTTGGGGTTGCGGAGAAGGTAAAGCAGGACGCGGAATGCCTTCGGCTCCACGGGGAGGACCGCGCCCGCACGCATCACACGGAACTCCCGTTCCCGGACCTCCACGTCGGCGAATCTGAAAACAAAGCACTTCTGCTCCGTCATAGATCCATCACTCGCCCCTCAGAGAAGCATCACGCCGTAATCAAGACCATGTAGAAGCACGGACGGAGAGTTCATCCAGCCAACCCGGCTGAGGTGATCTCCGATGACTAAAGTCAAGCTTCTCCTAATCGTCAGCCTTGCGACGATGACTCTTCCCGCACTTCAAGCAGAGGCCCAGTGTCCGGGAAACATCGCTAGTGTAACCCCACGATTTGTAGGGCGCTCGCTAATTGTTGTTCCGGTCAGTATCAATCACGCCGGACCGTATGACTTCATCGTGGATACGGACAGCCAGTTGACGATCGTCGATCCGTCTCTGGCAGCGGAACTCGATCTGAAGTCCGAAGCCACAATCGGCGTGTCCTCGGTTGGCAATTATGCCCGGGCTTCCGTAGCTGTGCTGGACACGCTGGAAGCAGGCTCCCACATCGTCGACAAGCCGCTCGTGGTCGTCCACGACCTCAGTCAAGTGCAGGCGACCGATCCTCGCATCCGCGGGCTTCTGGGGCAAAACTTCCTCTCGCATTTCGACATGCTCATCGACTATGGGCGAAAGGCGCTCTGCTTTGACGAAACAAAGCAGATGCAGAGGAGCGTACAGGGCGAGCGAATCCCACTGGTGACACCGCAGCATCCAGCGAGCGATATTCCGTTCACGCGGCCCCTGCTGATCTCGGTCCATCTCTCCGGCCCTGAATCCAGGCAGGCGCTTCTCCGGCTGGATTCCGGGAGCAGCACTCCTCTTCTCTACGCCGCCAGTCAGGACACGCCATCCTGGATGTTGAAGCGCACCGGTCTCACGGCTCACACCGCAGGAACGGCGCAGCAGTCCTTTGCCGTATTGCCCGCACGAGACGTCAAGGTGGGTGGAAGGATTCTCAATCGGATCTCATTTGTCACATCACTGAGTGCTGGGCAGGAGACACCCAGGGATGAAGATGGGCTGTTGCCGACGGCCCTCTTCCGACGCGTCTTTATCAGCAGCGCCGATCACTTTGTTGTCTTTGATCCGAAGTAAGGCAAGTCAGTCTTGAGGCCGTGTGTGAGTGACGTCACTACGTGGTGCGGGTAATGCTGCCTGAGTCATTTTGAGACTCTGACGGCATCCAGTGATCCTGGGTGGCGACACATTGTTAGAACGAATGGCGGAATTGACTTCTGCGCCAGCCCCGCAGATATTTTTCTTGGAGACAAGGATCGTCGGCTCAACGAATCAGGCTCATCGCCGCCGGGGAATCGGCGACTCCCCGGCAAAAGCAGAAGGCGAGGCCTGGGAATTCTCCCCAATTGTCATATCAAACGCATGCAACTGTCATGACAATCGCACGCGAAAGCTCGTCATTTTGTCACGCTACACGTGCTACATCGGCACGCAAAAATCTACTTGGAAACGCCCTCCAGCGGAGAACTGGCAGTCGCATATAGCTTCCTTGGCATGCGCCCCGCTAGGTACGCTTCACGCCCCGCTAACACCCCATGCATCATCGCTTCAGCCATCAAAATGGGCTTCGAAGCATGCGCAATTCCCGAGTTCATCAGCACCGCATCCGCCCCTAATTCCATCGCAATCGCAGCATCCGAAGCCGTCCCCACCCCCGCATCTACAATCAGCGGAACCTCGGTTATCAGCTCCCGCAAGATGCGCAGATTCGCCGTGTTTTGAATGCCCATCCCGCTGCCGATCGGCGCTCCAAGAGGCATCACCGCCGCCGCTCCGGCATCGATGAGCCGCTTAGCAAACACAATGTCATCAGAGGTATACGGCAAAACCGTAAACCCTTCCTTTACGAGTACCCGGGTAGCTTCCAGGGTGGCTTGTACGTCCGGATAAAGGGTCGCGAGATCGCCAATGACTTCGATCTTCACCCAGTCCGACAGCCCCACTTCGCGGCCCAGACGAGCCGTCCGAATCGCCTCGTCAGCGGTGTAGCACCCAGCAGTATTTGGCAGCAGAAAATAGCGTTTTGGATCAATGTAATCCAGCAAAGATTCCTTGCTGCGGTCCAGGTTCACGCGACGCACAGCGACGGTAACCATCTCCGCACCAGACGCTTCAATGGCGGCCTGTGTCTCGGCCCCATCCTTGTATTTTCCCGTGCCCACGATCAGGCGCGACTGAAAGGCTTTTCCTGCAATAACGAGCGGTTCCATGCGGTTATTGTAAGGCTCAAGACAAGCGCCGTGCGCGCTTCTGCGCTGTCTGGAAACAATATTTTCATGAAAGTGACCGTGCTCACCTACGCCACAAAAGTGAAGGGCTCGCTTGGCAGCGAGCCCTGATCACCGGTGAGCTGTTGAGTTTGACCTGAGGCATCCGCGCCTGCAAATCCGGGATGCCGGATCTGAAAGTGGGCCTCGGCGAGTCTAATTGCGTTTGTCGCCAGGTCTAGGGCGCGGAGCCCTAAGCCTCAGTCACCTCACGTTTAGTCGAGCAACTACTTGGTTCAATCTTCATAGGCTGGATCATCCTCCTTTCCCGTGTAAATGCAGAGTATTTCCCATCTCCCCGATGGTCAAGTGCAGACTGTTACCCGCATCAAAAACGCTCCATCTCGCTGATTACAGGACCTACCACGAGTACAGAAATCCATCCCTGCTGGCGATTTCAACAGGCACGCCATAGAGTTCTTCGAGCGCCGAAGCGGTAAGAATCTGCTCCTTGGGCCCATCCGCAACAATTCTCCCCAGCTTCATCAGCAGCACCCTCTCCATCTCCGGCAGAATGTCCGACAGGTGATGCGTCACCATGAGAATGCCTGTGCCTTCGCGGGCCAGACGACGAAGGATCTCACGCAACTCCCGCTGGGCAGCCAGATCGAGGTCGTTCGACGGCTCATCGAGCAATAATGTCCGAGGCCTGTGAACGAGGGCTCGTGCAATGAGGATGCGGCGCTTTTCCCCCGAGGACATCTCACCCACCAGCTTGCTAGAGAGGTATGCCGATCCCAGCCGATCCAGGGCTTCCCTTGCACGCGCTCGCATATCCGCCACGATCTCGAGATTCGGCCATAGCGTTGAGGCGGAGAAAAATCCCGCTATCACCGCATTCAAACCGGATGTCTTGAGAGTCTGTTCCCCCGGAAGTCCCGCCTGAACCACGCCGAGGTGTTTCCGGAGTTCCGTGAGATCCCACCGGCTTCGTCCGTAAATACTCACTTCCATGCCGGGCTGGACGATCGGGTAGCATTCACAGGCGATCGTCTTTATCAGAGTAGATTTGCCGCAACCGTTTGGTCCCAGAATCGCCACGTGCTCGCCTGTTGCGATCTTCAAATCGATGTCGTGCAGCACCACGTTTTCGCCCCGCGCGACATTCACGTCTTTCAGGCTAAGAAATTCGGCGGTTGCAGCTTCGGGTACATTGGCCAATCCGTTCACTCCTCCACAACTCTGCTCTTGATAGAGTAAAGCCCACGATGAATTCCACCACAGATTTACCTGAAGGCGCGGTGCCCGGCGGGTTCCGGTTCGCAGCCGTGAAAGCGGGTCTCAAGGCCAGTGGCAATACCGACTTTGCCTGCATCGTTGCGGACAAGGGCGCGAGCGCGGCGGCGATGTTCACTTCGAATCGTGTTATTGCCGCACCACTGATCGTAGACAAACTCCACCTCAGCCGCTCTGCCGGCCAAGTTCGAGTAGTAGCAGTGAATGCGGGAAACGCTAACTGCGCTACCGGCGAAGCCGGATTGAATGCGGCGAAGAAGATTTGTGACGCGGCAGCCAAAACGTTCGGCTGCGAGGATTACGAGGTCTTCCCTTCATCGACGGGCATTATCGGCGTTCCTCTGCCCGCGGAGAAGTTAGTGGATGCTCTTCCTCAAATTAATGCGGGACTCGGAAGCAGCAGCGATCACCTTCTTCAGGTTGCGACCGCAATTATGACCACCGACACGCGGAAGAAAATTGCGTTCGCCAGCGTCGATGTTGGAGGCCGCAAGGTCAACATTGTCGCCTTCGGTAAAGGCTCCGGCATGATTCATCCGCAGCTCGTCCCGCATGCCACGATGCTTGTCTACGTATTGACCGACGCTGAAGTGGAACCAGCGGCGCTCAATCAGTTCCTTCAACGGGCAGTGAATGTGAGTTTCAATCGCATCTCGGTCGATGGCGACACTTCTACCAACGATACCGTGCTGCTGCTTGCCTCAGGAGCCAGTGGGGCATCGATTGACGAGAAGTCTGGTCCCGCATTTCAACAAGCCATCACAGATGTATGCACGTCACTGGCAAAGCAGATTGTTGCGGACGGAGAAGGCATCACCCACGTTGTGGAACTCAACATTGAGGGTGCCGTCACCGATGAAGATGCGCTCAGAGTGGCAAAAGCCATAGCTCATTCCCCGCTGGTCAAGACAGCGTGGGCGGGCTGCGATCCGAATTGGGGGAGATTGCTTTCCGCGACCGGCTCAAGCGGCGCGGACATTGACCCCGCAAAGATAAGCGTCTGGTTTGGCGATCTTGAAATCTGTCGCGACGGTGGACGATCTCCGGATTATGACGAGGTTTCCGCGCACCAGTATCTCACTCAAAAGGAATTTTCCATCCGAATGAACCTCGGCATAGGCGACGGCTGCTGCCGCTTCTGGACTACTGATTTGACGGTTGAGTACATCCACATTAACGCGGATTACTCGACCTGAGGATCCGCATCCGAACCCGCATCATTTCCTGTGCAGAGTGCTGCCAAGCCATATTTTTCGCAAGGTTGGCTGTGTTTCGTTCCCGGCTTTGCACAAGCATATTCACAGTTCTGTGCAAAATCGGAAACACACCGGATGCAAGATAAGGCTCGTTGAACAATTGAAATCGCAGTCTCTGCGCACGATGAATCTGCATTTACAATCCAAGCGAGGACCCTTCCATCCATGGCAACAACGGTAAAGGACAAAGCTGCGATCACGGCGGCTTCGAAGAACGGTTTTTCGCTTATCAGCGACAGCAAACTCAGGCGGATCTACTCAGCAATGTTGACCAGCCGTCACATGGAAGAGCGCTCTGCACCCAATTCAGGGCGAAAGAAGCCAGCCGTAGCAGGAATGGAAGCGATGGAGATTGGGGCCGCAATCGATCTACAGCCCGGCGATCATCTTTCCCTCGCACGCAACAGCCGTCTGGATGTTGTGCTGAAGAGAAATTCAAAGAGAGTGATCGTTCACTCGTCGGCCGTAAAGGGACAGCTGGATACGATTCTAAACGTGGCTCGCGATCTAAAAGCGAGCGGGAAACTCAACATCGTCGTTGCGTTCTTTGAGCACAAAGCTGCGTCAAACAATGCGTGGTCCAAGGCGCTCTCTGCGTCGGTGCTCGAAGGACTCCCCATACTATTTGTGTTAAGTGGCCGCGGGGCAGAGCATTCGACGGAAAAGATCCTGGAAATTACAGCCTCGCTGTTGAGCAATAACAAGAAGCTTTTCTTCCCTGTCATTCCCGTCGATGGAAAAGACGTTGTCGCGGTATACAGGGTCGCCTTCGAATCCGGTGCCCGCGTTCGCGAAGGCGGTGGGCCGGCACTCATCTTTTGCGAGATGGACGACCGCCACGGAGAGCAACCAGGGTTGAGAGACCCGATTGACCTCATGGAGAGTTACCTCACTGCCAAGGGTTTGTATAAGCCGTCGTGGAAGACCAGTGTACTGAGACGGCAGGACACTGCTCAGGATCTTTCCGGCGTTCGCTAGTCGAATGCGTCGTTCAACAGCAAAGTCCGAGGACGATGAAATCAATGCGGACGTGGTGGCGAATCGTCGCTGGGCCGTCCATTTCGCCGCGTCCGAATACCCTCCGCGTGGAGGGAATCCCGAACCCTCGGAGTTTGACCACAGCCTTCGCTTTCAGTAGGTTGAAGTAGAAGGCAATTCGAATCCGGCAGATATTTTCCGTCTGAGTTCTGCGAAATCATCTAATAGCTGCGGTCGATCGATAATGAAGCAAGAGAACCAGGTCTTGAGGTGCGAGTGAAATTTCTTTCCTTGTTAGGTCTTTTAACGGCGTTCGGGCTCGCAGTACCACTCGCCGGTGCACTTCCGCTTGAGAACGAAACTCCCATAGTGAATGCCAACTCCCCGGCGGCAGATGAACCGCAGGCCTCGCCCCAATCTCAGCCGCAGAGCACTCCAAAGAATGAAACTCCAGGGGAAGTTGACGTCAATCCAAAACTGCCCGAGGGAAGTCCCAACCCGCAACAGTCGGCGCCTCCGCAGACGAATACCCCGGCTGCTGCGCCAGCCGCACCACCACCGATTGGCGCTGTTGAAAACCCACCTCTCCCCAAAACATATAAGCCCGACGATCCAATTCGTCACATCGGTACCGCAGGATCGACCTATATTCCGATGGACAGCTGGATGTATCCAGCACTGGATCGCCTGTCATCGCTCGGCTATATCGACACTGCGTTTTTCAGCCTGCGACCATGGACGCGGCTCAGCGTCGCGCACATGTTGGAGGCTACTGAAGCGAAACTTGACGCCAATCCAAAGGATGTAACAGCCCGGGAGATATACGACTCGCTGATGCGGGAGTTGCTGCCCGATCTTCGCGCCCCGCAATACGATGCCAAGGTTGGGACGGTTTACGGTGGAATGCTGGTGATTGGCGGTACGCCTATTAACGATAGCTTCCACTTTGGTCAGACGATCATCAACAATTACGGACGGCCCTATTGGGAAGGCTTCAACATGAACCTCGGCGGCAGCGCCCGGGGCAAAGCAGGCCGATTCAGTTTTGACATTCGTGGCGAATACCAGCACGCTCCCAGCATCCCGCCATACTCCCTCGAATTACAGCGGACGATCGCTCAGCGCGATAGCATTCCGTTCGTCCCCAACAACGGTATAGATACGAAAAACCAATTCCGTCTCATCGACGTGTATGGGGCTTATTACATCTGGGGGATGGAACTTTCTGTCGGCAAGAGCGATATGTGGTGGGGCACGCCGTATGGCGGAGCCATGATCTATAGCAACAATGCTGAATCTCTTTATACCGTTCGCGTGAACCGCGTGGAGCCACTTTACATTCCGGGCTTCTCACGCATCTTCGGGACGATTCGTTTTGACAACTTCTTCGGCGGTCCCATGTTTGGACACGACAACCCGAAGGATCCCTGGCTTTTGGGCAATAAACTTAGCTTGCACCCCACGCAGAATATCGAGTTCGGTTTTTCCCGCACAGTTGAGTTCGCAGGTAAGGACTACCAGCCACTCACTTTTGGAACCTTCTGGAAGGCATTAACCTGCATCTGCGATGCATACACGGCAGGAGACAGACAATTTGACGTCGGTGATCGCCGTGGCGAGTTTGACTTCCGCTGGCGGCTACCGGGGCTGCGAAAGTCGCTTACGATTTACGCAGATGGCATGGGCGATGACGACCCTTCCCCGCTCGCAAACTTGCGCCGTTCCGCCTGGAGGCCGGGCTTTTATCTCTCTCACATACCGGGAGCACCCAAGTTTGACCTGCGCTTTGAGGCTCCTTATTCCAACATCTCGCATTCGGCGGGAATCGTTTATACAAATCACGCGTACCGGGACGGA
This sequence comes from uncultured Acidobacteriaceae bacterium, assembly GCA_963797255.1. Lineage (GTDB taxonomy): Bacteria > Acidobacteriota > Terriglobia > Terriglobales > Acidobacteriaceae > JANXZS01. The sequence continues at coordinate 782,093 of CAWCOV010000015.1, read as the reverse complement.
TATACAGTCAATAAGGTCATCATCGCCGACTGGATTGGGCGCCAGAGCACAGGCTATCAAGCGTGGCTCACTTACTGGATCAATCCCAGGGAAACAATTCAGGGTGAGTACCGTGACGCCAAGCTTGATACGGCATTATGGACTGGTGGCGGCACGCAGACGGACTTCAGCGTCAAGCTGGTTAAGCGCCTGTCGCCAGATATAGAACTGAACGCCAAGGTGCAATATGAACGCTGGTGGATTCCGGTGCTCAAACCTACGTCGCAAAACGATGTGTCGGGAAGCTTCTCACTGATCTGGTATCCGAAGAAGTCCTACCAGCGACAGTAAAAGCAATCTGAAGAGACGCAAAAGGCCCACACCCTTCCGGATGTGGGCCTTTGCAATTGCGGTCTACGCGTGAATCGGTTGGCGCATGTCTCCGCCCGTCATCTGCTTCGGCAACCCAATCTCCAACATCGCAAGCAGTGTTGGAGAAATGTCGCGCAACGATCCGTCGGGGCGTAGCGCGATCGTCTTAGCGGCTTCGCTGATTAAAATGAATGGCACCGGGTTCGTGGTATGGGCCGTGTGAGGGCCGCCGGTAACCGGATCAATCATCTGTTCCGCATTTCCATGATCGGCAGTGATAATCATCGCGCCACCCTTTTGTTTCAGCTCGCGATAAATCCTGCCCAGCTGCGTGTCCACTGTTTCGACGGCTCGGATCGTAGGCTCAATCCTTCCCGAGTGACCCACCATATCGGCATTCGCGAAATTCACCACAATCAGGTCGAATGCGGTGTCGTTGATGCCTTTGATCACGGCATCGGCAATACCTTCTGCCCGCATCTCCGGCGCAAGATCATATGTCGCTACCTTCAACGAGGGCACCAGTTCACGCTCTTCTCCGGGGAAAGGCGTCTCGATGCCGCCGTTGAAGAAATACGTGACGTGTGCAAACTTCTCCGTCTCCGCTACGCGCAGATTCCGCAGGTTCGATTGCGCCATCACATTCGCCAGGATGTTATCCATCGATTCGGGCAGGATGATCATGGGCAAGTCGTACATTTTGTCGTACTGCGTCATGCAAAGGTAGTAGAGATTCTTGGGCGTCATGGATCGCGGTATGGTCGCATCCAACTCTTCTGCTCCGGGAAGGTCACGGCCTTCGTTTTTGTTGATCCCGCTATTACGCGCTAATACGCGAGTGATTTGTCTTGCGCGGTCTGCGCGGAAATTGAAGTTGATGCAGACATCCTCGTCGCGAATGACGCCGACGGGCTTTCCATGGGTATCCACAACCACGAATGGGATGACGAACTCGTCCGTGATTCCGTTGTTGTACAACTCCTTCAGGCGAGCAGAGGGATCGGGATATTCGCCGCCTTCGGCCTTGCCGTTCACCATCGCGTCGAATGCCTTAAGCTCGCGCTCCCAGCGCTTGTCGCGGTCCATCGCGTAGTAACGGCCGGAGACACTGGCAATTTTTCCAATTCCGTACTCACGCATTTTCTGCTGCAGTGCCGCGAGATACTCAGCGCCACTCGTTGGCGATGTGTCGCGTCCATCCAGAAACGCATGAACGAAAACGTGCTCCACTCCGAGCTTTTTCGCGGTCCGCAACAGCGCGTAGAGGTGTGCCTGCTGAGAGTGAACTCCTCCGTCCGAAAGCAGACCGAACAAGTGCAGCTGATGTCCTTTGAGTGCTCGGGACATGGCCGCGACGATTGCCGGATGACTATAAATTTCTTCCGATGCAATCAGCGCATCGATGCGCGTGATATCCATCCGGACAATTCGGCCGGCGCCGATATTCAAGTGACCGACTTCACTGTTTCCCATCTGTCCATCGGGCAGTCCCACGAAGTGGTCCGACGCCTGGATCAGAGTATTGGGAAAGTCTGCCAGCATCTTGTCATAGACAGGTTTGCGCGCCTGCGCGATGGCATTCCCGACAATTGACGGACTGTAGCCCCATCCATCAAGGATGGTGAGAACGAGCGGTCTTTTACGAATAGACACTGGCGATTTCCTCTATCAATTTCAAATTGTGAGTATCAGAACCTGGATTTCAGCTTACTATCCTCGGCGCATTGGCTGATGTGCCATTCATCACGAAAGCAGTGGATGAATCTTCATTTGGGCTGGGCAGGTTTAGAACTTCCAGCGGGTGGCGCCGGATTCGTCATTTCATCGAGATCTTTTTTGCGCTGAGCATCGTATTTCGCCTTCGCATCAAGAATTTCTTGTTGATGCTTGGTGAACACCTCTTGCGCGATGCGGGCTCCCTGCTCCTGACCGATCTTTCCCGCATCCTTCATCACTACGGGCATCACCTGGATCAAGTGCTGGCCTTCGGGCGTCCTGTAGAACTCGAGCGCCTTGGCGGCATCCTGCTCCGACAGGTATTTCGAGTAGGTGGGATAGAGCAATGTCGGAAAATCAATCTTGACGAGGCCGTCCTCCAGTTCAGTCCAAATAGACGCAGGGATAAACTCCGGCGCACTCGCGCGTTGAACCGCCAGGGCCTGATGAGCGAGGGCGCGAAGCATTGTCTGCGTTCCCGCAGTATTGAAAAGCTCCCTTGTCTGTTCCAAGGTAAGCGGATGCGTAGGAGCTGCAATTTCAGGCTGTGTTGCGGATTGAGGAGTCGTGGCGGCTAGAGGAGTTTGTTGCGCATAAACCGGGTCGGCGAACATTGCGGCGACGGCTGCCGCGAAAATCAACTTCTTCATCTGGAATCCCTTCAAAGTCGCTCTGCCCATAGTGTATGGCGGGAAGGGATTTGGCGCGAATTCCGTGGAATTTTCAATTTAGAAACAACAAGGGCGGCGCATTCAATATGGCGCCGCCCTTTGTTGATTCGAGTGAATTACTCGTCGCAGTTAACAGAGTCGCGGCCAAGGAACTCCGCCGATTGCCCAAGTTCTTCTTCGATGCGCAGCAACTGGTTGTACTTGGCGATGCGGTCGGTACGCGATGCCGATCCAGTTTTGATCTGCCCTGCACCGGTGGCAACAGCCAGGTCGGCGATGAAGGTATCCTCCGTCTCGCCCGAACGGTGGGAGATGACGGAAGCATAGCCATAGCGGCGGCCCAGTTCGATAGCATCCAGCGTTTCGCTGACAGTACCGATCTGGTTCACCTTGATCAGAATGGAATTGGCCACGCCCTCTTCAATTCCGCGCTGCAGGCGTTCGGTGTTGGTGACAAAAAGATCGTCACCGACCAGCTGAACCTTGTCACCAACCATATCGGTGAGCATCTTCCAGCCTTCCCAATCGTCTTCGGCGAGGCCGTCTTCAATCGAAATGATCGGATATTGCTTGGTCCAATTCTCCCAGAAACGCGCCATCTCTTCGCTTGTCAATTCGCGCTTGTCGGACTTCTTGAAGACGTACTTGCCTGTCTCCTTCACATAGAATTCGCTCGAGGCTGGATCGAGAGCAATGCAAATCTGCTCACCTGGCTTGTAGCCGGCAAGCGTGATTGCTTCGAGCAGCAACTCGAGTGCTTCGTCGTTCGACTTCAGCGAGGGAGCGAATCCACCTTCATCGCCGACAGCAGTGTTGTAGCCCTTCTTCTTCAAAACGCCCTTAAGCGTGTGGAAGGTTTCGGCACCCCAACGAAGCGCATCGGCAAAGGTTTCCGCACCAACCGGCATCACCATGAACTCCTGAAAGTCCACGTTGCTATCCGCGTGTGCGCCGCCGTTTAGAACATTCATCATGGGAGTCGGCAGAATGCAGGCATTCACACCGCCGAGATAGCGGTATAACGGCATTTGCAGCGCTGTCGCCGTGGCACGCGCGGCGGCCATTGAAACTGCAAGAATTGCATTGGCTCCCAGACGGCCCTTGTTAGGTGTTCCGTCGATCGAGATCATGGTGGCGTCAAGTAACCGCTGATTCGCCGCGTCCATGCCGATCAGTTCCGGGGCCAAAATGCTTTCAACATTCTCTACTGCCTGAAGAACGCCTTTGCCCAGGTAGTGTGACTTATCTCCATCGCGAAGCTCGACCGCTTCGTGCTCTCCAGTGGATGCGCCGCTCGGAACTGCTGCCCGCCCCATCGCTCCGCTGGCTAAGACAACTTCGGATTCAACGGTGGGATTTCCGCGTGAATCAAGTATTTCCCGTGCACGAATTGCAGCAATCTCTGTCATATCACTCCTCGAAATCTTGTGCCGTAAACGGTCTTTGAGTTTTGGGCGGCGGTCCACAGGGATGGAATCACCGGCAACGCCGCCGATCATGTCGATGAAGCTCTCTGGATTCTTCAGAGCAGCACCCCTTCCGCAATCTTTTTCCGTGTTCCTCGGAATTCTAACAAAGCATTGCCTGACCATTTGTGAAGCACATCACACGCACACCCCGAGAAATTGGCCTTCAGGGTTGCGTTTACCCTTCTGATTCCGAATCTCGAACGCCAATAGTGGATGTTCTTCCGCTGGTCTAGCCTAAAAATGGCCTTATCTCTAGGAATTCGCAAGGCTGGGGGAAGTCCGGTCAGCAGGCAAAACAAAGGCAGTATCGGCATTAAGGCCAGGTTCAAAAAACGACGTGAATAAAAAAGAACCGGCAGGGCGTCGTAAATCAGATTTCCGGGCGAATTTCGTCCGAGAGTTCGGAGTAAAAAAATGAAGAACTATTCAAATCCCCTTCTGCTGGCCGCCATCATGGCATTTATGGCACAGGGGGCCTTCGCGCAGAGTCATGCCAAGCCAACGCCCTACGAGGGCATGTCTCAGCCGCCATCTACCGACAGCATTGTAGCGACGTCAGACACCGAGGTTCAGGCAGTTCCGAAGCCCACTGCGCCGACACCTGCGCCGGTGGCCACAACCACACCTGTACAGGCCCAGCCCTCAGCCACCAATCCTGATGCTGGAATCGTCGGCGATAAGACGGCAGTGGCTTCAGCGACCACAGGATCCGGCCTGGAACCCACGTTGTACGAGCGTTCCACCAATCCAGACGCGGGCATCGTGGGCGAAGTTGCGCTTCGTCCCGGCGAACTGGAATCTGGAACATTAATTCGCGTCCGCATTCAGGAAGCGCTCTCCACCAGCACCACCTCAGTTGGGTCGGAGTTTTCCGCCATCGTCATGAGCCCGGTTTCTCAGGGCGGGAAAGTCATCATCCCCATGGGATCGCAGGTGAAGGGTCGTGTGGTTTCGGTAAAGGCCGGAAAATCTTTTGGCCAAAAAGCGGTTCTTCGTCTTCGTCCGGACACAGTCATGATGCCGGACGGCTCCCGCTACATGTTGCATGCTGAAGTCGTTCAAACCCAGGGAACTGACACCAAGGCCGGCGGAGAAGGTACCATCACCTCCGCCTCACACATGAAACGCAACGCCATTGAATATGGAGCTGGTGCAGGTAGCGGCGCGATCATCGGCGCAGCCGTTGGCGGGGGTCCGGGGGCACTCATCGGAACCGCTGTCGGCGCGGGCGTGATAACTGTTCACCTGCTGTTGCAAAGTCATCAGGCTCAACTTCCTAAGGATTCCGTACTCATCTTCGGGCTTACCGAGCCGATGACCTTTACAGCGGTACAAAACTAAAAAAACGAAGTAGTCCAGCTGGGTGGGGACGCTAAAAAGCGTCCCCCTATTTTTTTGTGGCGCCCTTGACTGCCAAGTCCCCTAGTAGCATCCTGACAAGGCCCGCACGAGGTGGCGAGGAGGAATGCAATGACCGCTAGTAAAAACGGCAAGGTAAATCCCATCCCAGATGGTTATCACACCCTGACGCCATACCTGTACATGCAGAAGGCAGATGAGGCCATTCGCTTCTACGAGAAAGCCTTCAATGCCAAGGAGCTTTTCCGCATGGAAGGTGAGAATGGCAAGATCGCACACGCCGAAATACAAATCGGAAATTCACGCATCATGCTCTCGGAAGAAAATCCAAAGATAGGAGTCTATGGGCCGCTCCACTACGGCGGAAGTGCGGCAGGCTTTCTGCTCTACGTGGAAGACATGGATGCGATGCACGCCCAAGCCCTTGCGGCAGGCGCCAAGGAAGAGCGGAAACCGACTGACCAATTCTATGGAGATCGATCGAGCACAGTGGTAGATCCCTTCGGCCACAAATGGTACCTCTCGACGCATATTGAGGACGTGTCGCCAGAAGAGATGGACCGCCGGATGAGCGCGCAATAAGTGCCCACGCTTAAACAGGAAACGCGACTGAAGGAAAGGTAAGAATCACGAGGAGAAGCGATCCGCATCTTTTCTACTCTCCTTCCCGCGGGAAAGGCGGACCGCTTCCCTGCTAATCACCCGAATGATTTGGCACGTTTTCGAGCAGACGTTTCCAATTTTTCTGATTTCGCCGGAACGACTTTTTCAGGTCCTCGAGTATCCGCTCGAAGTCACTGTGGCCATGCAGGCTGTTCCACCAGGGATTTTTTGAAAACCACGGATAATTCTCATTGCCCAGGTAAATAGCGCGTCGCAGCCAATGCAATGCTTCGCTTTCATCTCCCTCAACCGCGAAGTACGTCGAAAGCCGATAGGCCATTTCACTATCTGCCTCGGCCGCGGAGAGCGATGCCTCGTCGATAAACGAGGCCGCTCGATCTCGCTCGCCGACCTGCACGTAACAAATAGCAAGCGTTGGAAGAGCGATTCGCATGCTGTCGTCGTCGCGAATTACGCCTTCGAGTATCACGATTGCTTCCTTCGTATTTCCCTGCCGCATTTGCTGATAGGCGAGCGATGTGCGAAGCAGCGGATGCCGAGGCTCTAGCGACAAGCCTTTCTGCAATTCTTCATCCGCAAGTTCGAGTTGATTCTGATAGTGAAATACGCGCGCCCGATGGTTGTAGATAATGGGTGCATTCGCGGGGTTGAGCTTCAACGATCGGCTGAATTGATGGAGAGCATCGTCATACATCCCATCAATTCGCAGCGTGATTCCCGCAACCAAATGAACATTCCAGTCGTTCGCGGCAGTCTGCAGAAGATTCTCGATTCCGTGACGGGCGCTTTCTTTTTCGCCGCGCGACAACAGCATGTACACGCGATAAAGATTTGCCTCCACCAGTCCCGGATCAAGATCAAGCGCCTTGTCAAACGCACGTCTTGCAGTCATCACGTGCATCTGTCCGCCAACACCATGCCGAACGTATTGCAGGTTGGTCACGCCGAGACCGCTCCACGCCGGGGCAAACCTTGAATCGTTTGCCACTACGCTTTCAAAGAGGTCGCGAGCCTTATCCAAATCGCCGCGAGACCCGCTGCGCGAGGTGAAGGATGAAAGCATGGCACGCGCTTGCAGGTATTCTTCTGAAAGGTCTTCCGCCAATGGCGCGTTTCGCACAATTCGCTCGCGCTCCGACTGTGGCTCCAGGTTGCCGAGGCCCTGCAGCGTCGCGAAGACTTCATTTGTAATCTCCGTTTGAACCGCCACCAGGTCGAAGGACGGCACGCTGATGGTTGCTCCTGCACGGATGCTCTGGCCGGGCACATCAAGCAACTGCCAGTTCAGGTCGAAACCTTTTTCCGAACGCAGAAAATGCCCGGTCAGTACGTACTTCACCAGCAGTTTTTGTCCAACCGCAAGAGGATCCATCGTGTTCAGCGGCACCGACATGAGTGAACTTGAAGGCCGCACAATCAGGGAAGGAATGCGGGCCAAGCGGGCTGCAATTGAATCCGCGAGCGCAAAGCCGTAGAGCGGAGCGACCTCACCAGGACCGAAATTCGAGAACGGCAAAACCAGAATCGTATTTTGTTTGGAACGCGTATCTTCCGAATCGCGGAAGCGCTCTGCAAGCATCGAGAGAAATCCCGTCGTGCGCTTCTCGGTCTCGGCGGAAGAGACAGGGAGATTCGCCGCTGCGTCGCCGGGAATAATGCCCGTCTCAATCTGTAGCGCCTTCATGATCGTTTTGAGAGCCTCGCGAACATCTGCGGCAGAAGAATATCTCTCTGCTGGATTCTTTTCCAAACAGCAGAGGATGACGCTTGTGAGCTCGGGCGGCACTTCATCACCGAGCGGAGGTGGATCAGCGAATTGAATCGCGCGAATACTCTGAATCTCTTCCCCATCCGGACGGGCAAATGGATGACGGCCGCTTACGAGTTCGTAGAGCATCACTCCTAAGGCAAAGATGTCGCTCTGCACGCTGCTCTGACCAGTAACAAACTGTTCCGGCGCCATGTAAGCGATCGTGCCGCCGCGGGCCGTGTAGGTTGCCGCAACGGGTCCAGTCTTCTTGCGTGACTTTGCGGGATCGAATTCGCCTTCATCCGGATTGATGCGGCGAGCCAGGCCGAAGTCGAGAATCTTTACCAGCCCGCCATCCGTGAGCATCACGTTGGCAGGTTTCAAATCGCGATGAAATATCCCCAGCATGTGGGCGGCACTTAGACCGTCTGCGATCTGAATGCCCACCGACAATACGAGCTGCAGGCTGCCGGGTCCCTGTGCGATGAGCTTGTCGAGGGATTGCCCCGGCACATACTGCATCACGATGTAAGCTTCTTCGCTCGACTCGCCAACTTCGTAGATGGCGCAGACATTGGGGTGCTCGATGGCCGAAGCAAGACGCGCTTCGCGCAGCACGGTGGTTCGCATCTGCTCGAGAGTCAACGCGCCACGCTTTAGAATCTTCAACACAACGGGGCGCATCAGCAACACATCGTTCGCAAGGTAAACGATGCCACTTCCCCCGGCTCCAAGGCGGCGAATCAGCTCATAGTGCTCAATTACTCGACGCTTCATAGTCTTAGTCTAGCGTCTATCGTTGTGTGAATCGTTGCAGTACGAACAAACGGCGGGCAGAAATCGGCGCACGATCTTTGCCCGATTGCTTCTGCCGAGGAATCGATGCTCAGTATAAAAGTTATTAATGAGCACTCATTTCACTAACAGGGTGTTGAATGAATCCGGTGGCATCATTCCAGGAATCGTCGCGCCTGCCACCGTGATATCGATGGGCCGATCGTGCGGACTTTCGTTGCGCAGTATTATCGCAACACTCTTGTCGGGATTCACAAAGGCCAGGAGATTATCAAACGTGCCGTCCGTTTCCAGCCGACGGGCGCCCGGCTGCACAAAGTGGCTCACATGCTTCAGCAGATAATATTCGTGATTCCACTTGAAGCTTTTCGCATCCACGTCCACGGTGACGAGAGAGTTTTGCGGCCATCCCCAATGGCTCTCGCCGCCGGTCTTTAGCGAGATGTTCCAATACATGTAACCGGTCGCTCCGCTCTTGAGATAATGTTTCATCAGATCCCAGCAATATCCTGCGTAGCCCCAATCGTTCTTGCCGTCTCCACACTCCTGTTCCGACTGGTAGATCGCGAGCCCAGGGTAATCCTTCCGCATTGCCCTGACCGCGTTCTTCCCGGCCCATTGAACGCCCACTCCTTTGATCCACTGCTTCGCATCCTGATCTGCCATAACTACATTCAACAGCCGTTCGTTGCCGCGCTCATAGGTTCCGAAGAAAAGTTGCACTTGCCGATCGCGCATTTGGGGGCCAAGGTGCCGGACGAACTTCGCAAGGCCTTCCGGAGTCCATGTGCAACTCGGGAACGGCTGTGCTGAATTGAATTCGTTTTGCGGCATCACCATGCCAACGTTGATGCCCTGCTGCTTGTACGCATCAATGAACTTGCCGAAATATTTCGCATAGGCTTCGAAATAGCCGTCCTCCTGGATGAACATGTCGGTACCTTCTTTGCCGACCTGATCGGGGCGGATTCCATTTGGAGGCGCCCCTGGCATCATCTGCTTCGCGGCAGCGTAGTGCTTGTTCGTCTTCATCCAGGTAGGCGGGCTCCACGGAGAAGCCCAGACTTGAAGCTTCGGATTGAACTTCTGCGCATTGTGGATGAATGGCACCAAAGTCTCAAGATCGTTGGCAATACTGAAGTGCTGCAGGGAGAAATCATCGGCTGTTTCGTCGTAGGAATACCAGCCGCGCGAAAAATCGTTTGCGCCAATCGGCATGCGACAGATAGTGAAGTTCGCACCCTTCGCCGGCGAAAATAATTCGTCGAAAATTCCTTCGCGATCCGTCGCGCTCAATGCCTGAAGGGAGGTCCATCCAAGCTCGTTGAAGCACCCGCCGAAGCCCGCCATCTCTGGATTCTGGCTCGACTCGTCGATCTGCACGTTGAGCGTGTCCCATCGCCAACCTGCGGGGCGCAGGGGTTGAACTTTCCATGGAGCAGTTTCCGTCGTGCTGATCCATGTCGAGGAGGTAGAACCGCCACTTTGCGCGTATACCTCCATGGGCAGCGCAAGAATGGCAGAACCAGCCGCAAGCTTGACTGCATTCTTCAAAACATCGCGACGTGGTACAAAATGTTTCCTGGAGTCTGGCGCAACTATCTTTTCTGATTCAACGTGGTCCACGATGAGACGCCCCTTCGCGTTCATTTCTGTTTGCTGCGTTTGGCGCAGGATCAATTCGTACCAAGGTCACAGGATGTTGAAGGGATTGTCAATCGCGTCAGTCCACTTAGCGATACTCTTTTCTCCGTCGCCGAAAGGTTAGGTCTTCTCGCCGTCAACCGCCTATACTTTCGGTGGATCGAGGAGACTAGATGAAACGCAGGGACTTTCTCAAAGGTGCCTTGGCAACCGGTGCCGCAGCCGGTGCTGAACGCCTGCACGCCCAGACAGCAATCAAACCCGTTGACCCCGCAGCCGTCAAACGGGTTCTCATCGTATTTAAGTGCCATCTGGACCTTGGATTCATCGACACTCAGGCCAATGTCATTCGCAAATACTTCGACGTTTACTATCCTCTGGCGCTCAAAACCACTGCGGAAATGAAGAATGCAGGCGAGGACCGTTACGTTTGGACCACGGGTTCCTGGCTGCTCTACGAGTATCTCGAGCAGGCTTCTCCCGAAGCGCGAAAGCAGATGGAAGAGGCCGTGACGAACGGTGATATTGCCTGGCACGCGCTGCCCTTCACCTGGCAAACCGAGTTCATGGACCGATCCTTGATCGAGGGATCGCTGGCGCTTTCGAAATCCCTTGATCGCCGTTTCTCTCGCACAACGACCGGCGCGAAGATGAGCGACGTTCCCGGCCATACACGTGGCCTGATCGCGCCTCTCGCACAGAATGGCGTCAAGCTTCTCGACATTGGGGTGAATGGCGGCAGCACCGGTCCATTAGTGCCTGACCTGTTTCTCTGGAAGGATCCCACCGGTGCTTCGCTGATGATGATGTATCACCGCCACTCCTACGGTGGAGTTGTTCAAGTTCCGGGACAGGATCTCGCCGTGGATATTGAAGTACGCGACGACAACGCTGGCCCCCATACGCCAGAAGAGATTCGTGCAATCTATGCGCGCCTGCGCAAGCAATTTCCCAATGCGAAGGTAACCGCGTCGAGCCTAACCGAGGTGGCGGATGCCATCGAGCCTTATCGCGACACTCTGCCGACAATTGAGCAGGAGATTGGCGATACGTGGATCTATGGAGTGCCGAGCGATCCGGTAAAGGTGGCGAGATACCTTGAGCTTTGCCGGTTGCGGGTGGAGTGGATTGAGAAAGCGAAATTTGCCACTGGCGATGCGACCGACATAGCGATTCTGCGCAGCTTGCTGTTGGCCGTCGAGCACACGTGGGGAACGGACACAAAGACCTGGCTCGACTTTAATCACTACACTCCCCGCGATCTGGCGCAAATGCTGAACACGCCGAAGTACAAGGTTGTAACTCATAGTTGGGAGGAGAAGCGAGACGATCTTTCGCAGGCCATTGCCAGCATGCCGCCCGAAATGCGAACCGAAGCACAGGCGAGAATGAAGGCACTGGTACCCCTGGAGCCAAGAACCATCAGCATGAAGAAACATCAGTCTGGGAAGCCGCTTGAGTCGAGCTATTTCACCGTCGGACTCGATGAAAAAACGGGCGCGATCAATCTTCTGCGAAATAAGAAAACGGGACGCAATTGGGCATCACCCGCCAACATGCTTGGACTTTTCAGCTACCAGACACTCTCAAAAGAGGACTACGACGTCTTCCTTGCAACATATTTGACGACGAAGGAGTGGTGGGCACCGCAGGATTTCGGAAAGCCCAACATTGATCATTTTGGCGCAAAGAGCCAGACATGGCTGCCCGAAGTAACCGGAATCTGGGTGCAGAAAACTGCCGCCGGCTTACGCGCACTTTCGCTACTCAATATTCATGACGCGGAGAGTGAACGCTCAGGTCGTGTGGCGTGGCCTCATCGCATGTATTCCGAAATCGTACTTTCAGAAAAGGAGCCGGCGATCGATTTCAATTTTTACTGGTTCGATAAAGAGTCGAACCGGATGCCGGAAGCATTCTGGCTGACATTTCTTCCTGTGCCTCAACCCGGTCTCAAATGGCAAATGGAGAAGTCCGGGCAAACTCTTTCGCCGCTCGACGTTGTAACGAGCGGCAATCGTCATATGCATGCTCTCTCCGGACCCATGACTTACACCTCCGGGAGCGAGACACTTTCCATCGAATCGATCGACGCGCCCGTGGTGGCCTTCGGCAAGCGATCACCGATCAATTTTTCGAATGATCAACCGGATCCTAAGAGCGATATACATTTCAGCCTTTACAACAATGCCTGGGGTACAAATTACATTCAGTGGTTTGGGGAAAATATGCGCTTTCGATTCCGGATTCGCGCATAACGCCAGCAGAAAAAGAAAAGGTCCGCCAACTTCGCGGACCTTTTCTTGTGTTAACTCAGCGACGTTTAGTGACCCATGGGACGTCTGTTCAGTGATTCGTCCATCGGCTCTGGCGGAGCCAGTTTGGCGAGTTTGGTCGCCCGCCTGCCCAATACAAACATGGTCGTTCCAAACAGGAACATGATCGCTCCCCAAACCAGGTTGATATTCATGCCGAGAGACTTCTCGTAGATCGGGCTGCCCCAGGTAAAGATGCCGAAGATCATCATCATGGCTCCGGTTATCAGGAACATGAGACCCATCGGAAGACGAAGATCGAGGTTCATTGCAGTTCCTTTCGGCTCACGCTACCTGAAGATGATGTTGAGAGCGACGAGCATAATGATCAATCCATAGGCAATGGTCGTTGGTCTTTCATACCATTCCATGTGGTGCTCCACTGGTTTCGGCGTCAATGAGTAGACAAGCCCCACCAACTCCTTCTCCGGCTTCGGTCTCCCCATCATGCTGATTGCAACCGCAACGATAAAGTTCACGGAGAATGCCCAGATCGCGCCGTAGAAGTTCATCGCCATGTCGCTGGGATAAGTGTGCAAGTGCCCGAGCCAGCCGCCATGCAGCCCAACGTGAGCACCTGCCGGCATGGTCAATCCATGATGAAGGATGGCTGCGAACGTACCGCTCACAAGTCCAATGAAAGCGCCGTTACCAGTCGTCCGCTTCCAGAACATGCCGAGCAGGAAGGTCGCAAAGAGTGGCGCGTTCACGAACGAGAACACCAGTTGCAACGTGTCCATGATGTTGTTGAACGAGGTGGCCGCGTAGGCCGCCCCCATGGAGAGTAAGATGCCCCCGACCGTCGCCCACCTCCCCATGGCGAGGTAGTGGCGATCGGTTCCGCCCTTGTGGATGTAGCCCTGGTAGAGGTCATAGGTCCACACAGTGTTGAATGCCGTCACGTTGCCGGCCATGCCGGACATGAAGCTGGCGAGCAGCGCTGTCAGGCCAAGTCCCAGGATCCCAGTCGGGAAGTAATGCAAAAGCATGTTCGGAATCGCGAGATCGTAGTCCAGCAGCGCCTTGCCGGAAGTATCGCGCATAATTTTTCCGTTTATCGGATCTACCTTCGCCGGAATCAGGCCTTTGCCTTCTTCCTGTGCGGCAACCATCGTTCCGTCGGCAGAGCGCGTCATCGCGGCGGCTGGTCCAATGTGCTGCGTCGGAACCGAAATCGCAATCAGACCCGGAAGAATAACCAGGAAGGGAAAGAACATTTTTGGCAATGCAGCAATCAACGGGACCCGTCGCGCAGATTCTTCCGTCTTCGCGGCCATTGCTGTCTGAATAACAAGAAAATCCGTGCACCAGTAGCCGAACGACAATACGAAACCTAATCCCATCGCGAGGCCGAAGATGTCCACGCCAAGCGGGTTGGTGCTTGCGTGCGTCATACCCTGCCACGAATGCGTGTAGGCCGAGGGCAGCGATGCCTTGAGACCGTTCCATCCACCAACGTTACGCAATCCAACCCAGACCAGCGGCAGGAATCCAGCAACGATCAGAAAGAACTGCAGCACCTCGTTGTAAATGGCGCTCGTAAGTCCGCCAAGAAAGATGTAGCCCAGTACGATGAGGGCCGAAATAATGATGGCGAAATGAAAGATCCAGCCAATCGGCAGCCCGAAATGAAGGAAGAGCCCGTCAAAGACGTGCAATGTCTGGATCAGGCGAGCCATGGCATACATTGAAATGCCGGAAGACAAAACGGTCATTCCTGCGAATGTGCATGCATTGAAAACACGGGTCTTATCGTCGTACCTTAAGAGCAGAAACTCGGGGACAGATCGCGCCTTCGAACCATAGTAGAAAGGCATCATGAAAACGCCGACGAACATCATCGCCGGAATAGCACCGATCCAGTAGAAATGGCTTGTTGCAATGCCATATTTCGCGCCGGATGCGCCCATTCCAATGACTTCCTGCGCACCCAGGTTGGCGGAGATAAAAGCCAGTCCGCATATCCATGCCGGCAGCGCACGGCCAGCCTGGAAGAAGTCCTTACTCGTTCTCATGAAGCGCTTCAAGGCAAAACCAATGCCCAGCACGAAAACGAAGTACAGGAGCATGATGAGCCAATCGATAAGGGTCAGATTCACTGTCTTCTCTTACGTCCCTTCTATCGGTCACAAAACCCCGAAAGCCAAATGTACGCAGATGAGTGATTTCCGTCTAGGGGAAACCGCTTACATTATCAAACTCTTGCGAATCAATGTTCAGGGTAAGGACACGGTTGCAGGTTGGTGAAAACCACGCCACCCGATAAACTGGTAGGGATGATTCCTACACTTGAATGGACCAACGAGGGAGTTCGATTTCTTGACCAGACTCGGCTCCCGCTCGAAGAGACCTACGTTCTCGCCACGAATTACCAGCAGGTAGCCGACGTCATCGTCACGATGGTCGTCCGGGGAGCCCCGGCAATTGGTGTTTCTGCCGCAATGGGCGTGGCTTTGGGCGTGTCTCAAAGTCCGGCAACTTCCCTGTCGGCCTTGGAGGAAGACTTCGATCGCATCGCCAATGTGCTCGCAGGCACTCGTCCCACGGCGGTGAATCTGTTCTGGGCGATCGAGCGTATGCGGTCTATTTTCAAAGGATTAGTCCGTCAACCGAATGTTTCTATTGAAGAAATCAAGCACGCACTCGTCGTCGAATCCCAACAGATGTATGACGAAGACATTGCCGCCTGCAAGGCAATGGGGGCACATGGTGCCAGCCTGCTTCCAGAGACCGGATCGGTGCTTACCCACTGCAACGCTGGAGCACTGGCGACCTGCGGCTACGGCACAGCCCTGGGTGTCATCCGTGCCGCTGTGGAGCGAGGCCACAAACTCCATGTTTACGCGGACGAAACCCGGCCATTTCTTCAGGGTGCGCGACTCACTGCGTGGGAGTTGATGCACGACGGAATCCCGACCACAGTTCTTTGCGACAACATGGTTGCCAGCCTGATGCGCGCGGGCAAGATCCAGGCCGTGGTTGTCGGCGCAGATCGCATCGCGGCAAATGGCGATGTCGCGAACAAGATTGGGACCTACGGCGTCGCCGTTCTGGCCCGTGAACATGGAATTCCGTTCTACGTAGCAGCGCCCTGGTCAACAATCGACGTTGCGACGGCGACAGGCGACAGCATCCCCATCGAGGAGAGGCCTGCTGTTGAGGTCACACATCATGGCGGCAAACAACTCACGCCTCACGGGGTCGGTATTGCGAACCCCGCGTTCGACGTAACCCCGGCAAAATACGTAACCGCCATCATTACAGAGCGTGAGGTGCTCCGCGCTCCGTATGGCGAATCCATCAAGAGCGCGGAGACTGTTCTCGCAGGCAGCTAAACCATTCACTAAGTCGGCTGGACGGGCTCTTGGTAGAGTCCGATCACATTGCCTCCTGGATCGCGAAAACGAGCCGTTATTTCCGGCGCATCTGCACCGATGGGCTGTACGATTTCGGCTCCGTTGGCGAGGATCGTCTCCACCGTTTCCGCGACGCTGTCCACCATAATGTAGACAACGAGGCCAGGAAGCGAGGCGGGCGGTCTTCCCACAATCCACGCGCCGCTAACTTCGCCGGTGGTGTCATCAAAGGCTGTAGCTCCGTCCCCTCGCTGGCGGACGTTCCAGCCGAAAATTCTTTTGTAAAAATCGGAGGAAATTGCTGGGTCAGTTGCGGGAATCTCTATATAACAAATCTTTCCATTCTTGATCGTCGGACCCATCGAAACTCCTTTACTAACGAAGGATAAATTCGACACCCTGGCCTTTCTGCTAAATCTTCATCTCGCCCAACTGCGGGCTCACGGTGAGAGTGGCTTCCGTCGCCTGCTGTACTTCCTCGACAGTCAGTCCGGGCGCAATCTCTTCCAGAACCAATCCGTCGGCGCTCACGCGAATCCACGCCATCTCCGTCGCGATCGTGTCCACAACGTTGAGTCCAGTGATGGGAAGCCGGCACTTCTTCAGTATTTTTGGCTGCCCATCTCGCGTGGTGTGTTCCATGGCTACGATCACGCGGCGCGCACTGGCGACAAGATCCATGGCGCCGCCCATTCCTTTTACCATCTTTCCGGGGATCATCCAGTTGGCCAGATTCCCCTGCTCGTCCACTTCCATGGCTCCCAGGATGCTGAGATTCACGTGGCCGCCTCGGATCATTGCAAAAGATTCCGCGCTCGAAAAATAGGAAGTCCCCGGCAACTCACTCACGGTCTCTTTCCCGGCATTAATCAGGTCAGGATCCTCCTCGCCCTCGAGCGGATATGGGCCCACTCCGAGCATGCCGTTTTCCGATTGCAGCACGACCTCGATTCCGGGCGGAACGTGACTTGCAATCAGCGTTGGCATGCCTATGCCAAGGTTCACGTAGTATCCATCTTGCAATTCGCGGGCAACTCGTCTGACGATGCGCTCGCGTTTTTCGATTTCCCGCTGCTTCTCCAACAGGGGGCCGCTCGGATTCTGTAAAGTAGTCATAGTCGTTCTCCTCGGGCACGCAGGCTACGACTCAAGCAATGTCTTTCGCTGTCTTTCATCCCCGGTCACGCTCCCTGCTTCGCGGTACTCTCGTCGTTCTGTTGAGTCTTGGCGTCTCATTCCCGCTGTCGGACTTTCCTCACAATCGCGCCACGCTGCTACTCATCTTCCCTTCTCTCGGCGCCCTCTATGGCACATGGGACACCACCCGTTGCCTTCGTTCGCGCTGGAGCCTTTACCACGGCGCCGTGTTGCTGTTGCTCTACATGGATGTGATGGCACTCGCCCTCATCATTTTCTTTCTGCTCTACCCTTACGCAGAATGGCTCCTCTAAACTGATTCCATGAAAAAGTCCGGCGTTGCCCTGGGTCTAGCTGTGCTTATATCCATTGCTTCTGTGACGCTCCTGCTGAACCTGCAGCACACTCCATGTGAACAGCGCGCTCCTCTCACCGTCGTTGCGACACTTGCTGCCTTCTTAATCGCGCTCTGTCTCCGCTCCTTTGCTACGGTAAATAACCGGAACGGCAGGCTCACGCTGATCGTCGCACTGCTCGTCGCATCCGCCTGCCTCTTTGCGGACGCACGCTTCGTGATTCAGTACCGCGTCATATGCAACGCGCCATTTCTGCCCGTGAATCCTGCACCCTAGGCCCGCCTCAGCATGCGTCGCTCAATGCGCTTTTCGTATCCCGAGCCCTTCAGTATTCTCTGCACAAAAATTCCCGGCGTCACCACGTGATCGGCATCGATCTCACCCGGCTCAACCAGTTCTTCTACCTCAGCAATGGTTATCTTTGCCGCAGTCGCCATCATGGGATTGAAATTTCTTGCGGTCTTACGATAGACAAGATTTCCGGCCGTGTCTCCGCGCCATGCTTTGATGAGAGCAAAATCCGCTGTCAGCCCGCGCTCTAAAAGATATTGTCGTCCATCGAAATCCTTAGTCTCCTTGCCCTCCGCGACAAGTGTTCCCACCCCGGCGGGAGTGTAGAAGCCTGGAATGCCGGCGCCACCTGCGCGAATGCGTTCCGCCAGTGTTCCCTGCGGAACAAGTGTGAGATCAAGTTCTCCTCGGATCACCTTCTCCTCAAGCAACCTGTTCTCGCCGACGTAACTGCCGATATGCGAGGCAATCATGCCTGCCTCAAGCATTTTTCCCATGCCGAAACCGTCAACACCCATATTGTTGCTTATGGTATGAATGCCCTTTACCCCGCGATTGACGAGCGCATCGATCAGGTTTTCCGGTATGCCGCATAATCCGAAACCGCCCAGCATAATTGTCGCGCCATCGAAAATATCGAGCACCGCCTCTTCCGCCGTGCCGACAACTTTCTTCATGCTTTCCCCCTGCGCCGCGCGTGGCATCTGCTTCGTGACGGGCACGGCAGATCATACTGCAAGTCCGTTCGCGCCTGCCAATGTTTGATCCATAAACCTGTCAATCGTTTGTTCTGTAAATCAGATAGTGGAGTTTCTCGACGAAACGCATCAGAAAATGTTGAGTTCGCAATCCGCGCTGATAAAGTACCATCAGCAATTGCAACTGAAGTGAATCCAACTAAAGCAAAGGGGGGACCGAATGCTCAAAGGTTTTCGAGATTTCCTGTTTCGCGGTAATGTCATCGATCTCGCAGTTGCAGTCATCATCGGTGCAGCCTTCACAGCAATCATCAATTCGTTCGTCGCCGACATTGTCAACCCCCTGATAGCGGCAACTGTAGGCAAGCCTGACTTCTCGTCGCTGGTTTTCACACTCGGCAGCGGCAAAATCAAGTATGGCAACTTTCTCAACGCAACCATTTCATTCCTGCTGCTCGCCACCGTTGTTTATTTTGTGATTGTTCTTCCTGCCAACACCTTAATGAGCAAGCTGAAACACGCACCCGAGCCCGCCGCTCCAGGAACCAAGCCCTGCCCGGAATGTGCAAGTGACATTCCACTGGCTGCAAAGCGTTGCAAGTTTTGCGGTCAACCAGTCGCCTGAAATTGCAAATCAGCTTCAAGGAGAGCGGCGCTAGACAAGATTTCACGCGCCGCTTTTTCATTTAGTCCAACTCGCGCAGGGGCTTCGAAGTCAGATAGAAAATCAAGTAAACCACCATCGCCACAGCGGACATCGCTGCAATCACATGCTCCGTCGGCATGAAGCGGGATAGTCCACCCGCGATCAAACTGCCAATGGGCGGCAATCCCAGAAAACTTGTGGCGTAGATACTCATCACCCTGCCCCGCATTTCGTTCGAACTCAGCTGCTGCATGGCCACGTTTACCGTCGAAATTGTCATGATCATTCCGTAGCCTTCGAACAACTGCATCACCGCTGAAAATGCAAATGAATGGGAATAGCAGAACCCTATAACGGCAGCCATCACGAAAAGTCCTGACACGATGATCACAATCCCACGATGGCGAATCACTCCAAGCTGCGCGATCGTGAGCGCGGCAAGGAACGCGCCCATGCCGGAAAAGGCCATCAGGAATCCAAGTCCACGCTCATCCGCGTGGAGAATATTCTTCGCGAAATACGGCACGAACGTGAGGAATGGCAGAAGTAGAAGGCTGGCGGCGGCAATCAATCCAATGATCGCCCGCATCTGGGGCTGGCTGCGAACATAGGTGAAACCTTCCTTCAGGCTCTGCCACATGGTCGCATTTCCGGTGCGCTTCTCCTCCGGATAATGAATGCGAAACAGTGAGCCAAGCACTGCGAGAAAGCTGACGCCGTTGAGAAAGAAATTTCCCGCGATTCCAAATATAGCCATCGCGTACCCGCCGAGCGTAGGCCCAATCACACGCGACATGTTGAACTGCGCGGCATTCAACGCAATAGCATTCGGCAGATCACTTCGCCGCACCAACTGCGGTACCAACGCCTGGTAACTAGGTGCGTTGAGAGCCATGGCCACGCCGTTCAAGAACGCAATCACCACCAGCGAATTGATGGAGATCACTTTGAAATACGTGATCGCCGCCAAAAAGAATGCCAGCAGCATCATGACGGTCTGGGTGGTCACCAGCAGGTAACGCTTATTCACGCGATCCGCAATCACGCCGCCGAACAACGTGAAAATGAGAAAAGGAAAGGACGACGCGAAGCCCACCATCCCCAGCCAGAAACTTGAGTTTGTGAGTTCAAGAACGAGCCAGCCCTGGGCCACGTTCTGCATCCAGGTCCCGATGTTGGAGAGAAAATTGCCGCTCCAGAAAAGTCGGAAGTCCGGGTTGCGGAGCGAGCGCACAATCGGTGGCCAGCTACCCAGATCTAAATCATCCGAGCCATGGATGTTTCCGCTGGCGACGCCTGCTACCGGCTCGACAAATGCGCCTGTTGTGGGACTTTCCTCCAGGATGCCCGGCGAAGCCTTCAACGGCAGTGCATTGGGCACGGGCTCCTCTGACTCATCTCTCAAATCTTCCTCTGCTCTCGAATCCTTCTCACTGGTGATAGTGTAAGTTAAGAAATTTTGCGCATTGCGCCACTCCCCATTGATTCGAGGATGCACTATTGTTTCGTCGCCCCTTGGTTGCTGCTACTGCTTGGATGTTCTTCTGCTCTACGCTACTGTCTGGCCAGAGCGCGCCTTCCCTCACTGCCGCGCCCACCGGAGTTTTTGGCTTTAAGGATTTCCGAAGCCAGGCAAAGATCGATAGCGACTTCCTGAAAATTCCAGACGCCAAGCTCGCGGGTGAACATCTCAAAACACTTACGGCCGCCCCTCACATCGCATCGTCGAAGGAAGACTACGCGACCGCGGAGTATGTGGCTGCGAAATTCAAGGCAGCGGGATTGGATACCTCGATCGTTCCTTACCGCGTGTGGATGAACCTGCCCAAGGCAATCCATGTTGAGGCGTTCGGCGCGGATGGCAAGCAAATCATGAAGGGACCATCCCCGGAGCATGTCTCGAGCGATCCGTTTCAGGATGATCCGCGCGTTGTGACCGCATTCAATGGCTACTCGGCCAGTGGCGAAGTCACCGCGGAAGCTGTTTACGCGAACTACGGCCGTCCTGAGGACTTCAAGAAGTTGGCCGATATGCATATCGATCTCAAGGGCAAGATCGTTGTTGTTCGCTACGGCGGCAACTTCCGTGGCGTGAAAGTATTTCTCGCGGAGCAGTATGGAGCTGCCGGAGTCATCATCTATTCCGATCCCGCCGACGATGGATACTTCCGCGGCGACAAGTACCCCGTAGGTCCGTATCGTCCGGATAGTGGCGTGCAGAGAGGGTCGGTCCAATACCTGTTCGAATATCCCGGCGATCCGACAACGCCCGGCACCGCCTCTACTGCCGATCTGCCGGATTCGAGCCGCATCTCGCCCGACACCGCGGTAAGCTTGTCGAAGATTCCTTCTACGCCGCTCTCTTATCAGGACGCCTCTCCAATTCTCGAACAGCTCGGCGGTCCAATCGTGCCGCATGAATGGCAGGGAGCTTTACCATTCGCCTACCACATCGGCCCCGGCCCGGTAAAAGTCCACCTCGACCTTCAACAGGAATATGCCTATCGCACTATATGGGACGTGATCGGAACCGTAGAAGGCACCATGTATCCGAATGAGTGGGTCGTGGCTGGGAATCATCGCGATGCCTGGGTATACGGCGCGGTCGATCCCAACAGCGGCACTGCAGCCATGCTTGAGACTGTGCACGGCATTGGGGCCCTTCTCGCACAGGGATGGAAACCAAAGCGCAAAATCGTCTTCGCAAGCTGGGACGCCGAGGAAGAAGGATTGATCGGATCGACCGAGTGGGCGGAGCAACATGAGCATCAGCTTGACCACGCGGTCGCCTACTTCAACACTGATGTGGGAGTCGCCGGGCCGGATTTCTCTGCCTCGGCTGTGCCTTCTCTCAAGCAGTTCTTAAGGCAGGTGACCACCGAAGTGCCAAGCCCGAAAGGCGGCAGCGTTTACGACGCCTGGAAGCAGAAAGATGCTTTTGAAAAGAAGAATGCTTCCAGTTCCGAGGGTCACAAGAATCACCCAAATGCGCAGGTAGAAAACGATGTACCCGTCGGCGACATGGGCAGTGGCTCCGATTTCACCCCTTTCATCCAGCACCTTGGAGTGCCTTCCACTGACATTGGATCTGGCGGTCCGTACGGCGTGTACCACTCGGTGTTCGACAACTACAACTGGTTCATCAAGAACGCCGATCCGACCTTCGTCTATGAGCAGGAAATGGCTCGCGTCTTCGGGCTGGAAATACTGCACATGGCCAATACGGACGTCCTCCCGTACGACTATGTCACTTACGGCAAGGAGATCCAGTCCTACATTGACGCTGCGAAGAAACGAGCACCCGAGGCAGGCCTGGTCGGCCTGGACTTCGCCGAGGCCACGACCGCAGCCAAGCGATTCACGACGGCAGCCACTTCGGTTAAGGCGCGCCAGTCCTCTGCTTCGGGAGATTTGAAAACGCTGAACACCGCATTGCGCGCAGCAGAGAGCGACCTGCTCAATCCGGCGGGCCTTCCCAATCGGGCGTGGTTTCGCCACACCATCTACGCGCCGGGAGAATATACGGGATACGCTGCGGTGGTCATTCCGGGAGTGAACGAGGCTATCGATGCTAACGACGCGAAACGTGCGCAAGCGCAGATCGCCACATTGGCAGACGCTCTTAATCGCGCCGCTGCCACGCTGGAATCGGTGAAATAGGTCCGTCGCAAAACGGGGAGGTGCAGCTTGCACACGCTAAACGTGATCGCCGCAGGTCTCATACTTCTTGGTTTCTTTTTGCTCGTGGGACGATTTGTCGGTGGCTCCCGTGCTGCGATGGCCACTGCCGCAAAATATTTCATTCCGGTGTGGCTGGCCCTTGCCGCAGTCAACATGTGGTCCGGGGTTTCACAAGCGGGATATTCCATTCGCGATGAGGCCCCGATACTGCTCCTGGTATTCGCAATCCCCGCTGCCCCGGCCCTGCTTGTTGCATGGCGCTACCGCGCTCAATCAGGGCTCTAGATAGCGCGGAGTACCCGCGCTGGGAGTCGGATGATAGCGCCAACCAGCTCCAGCACTCCCTCGACGGCAATCCCAAGCAGCCGGAACGGGACCAGTAGCAGCCAGACGATGGGATAAAGCACCACTGCCAGCAGCGCGATTGGCCAACACACAATCAGCAACACGCACCACAGCAGAAATTTCAACATAGGCACCGTCCGTATAATTCGCCGGAATCAGCGATCCGATGAAAACCCCGGACCACTCCCTGTAATTAGTCTACGGAAAGGAGCGGCAGAAAGTTCGGCTTCCGCAGCGAAAAGCCACCAAATCCACCGTTTTCAGTGGCCTGCACAACATATAGGCCGCTGGAGGACTCATACCTTCAATCAGGCTAATTCCCCCCTTTCTTTAGGAGGCGTTTATGCGTTGGACACCGGGCGGTCTCAGCGGCGATGTGGAAGATCGCCGTAGTTCTTCCGGCGGAGGTGGAGGCCTCGGGATCGTCGGCTTCGTCATCCTGCTCGTCATCAGCCTGGTTACAGGACGCAACTACATCGGTTCCTACCTCTCCGGCTCCTCGTCGCAGGTGCAGAGCGGAGCACAGCGAGTGGCATCGCCGGAAGAGGACCGTTCCGCGCAACTCGTCTCTTTTGTGCTCGACGACGTGCAGAAGACCTGGACAACTTTGCTCGGGCAACAGGGCGTCGATTATCCCCACGCGAAACTCGTGCTTTTTCGCGATTACACCTCTTCCGGATGCGGCACAGCACAGAGCGCCACGGGGCCGTTCTACTGTCCGAACGATCAAAAGGTCTACATGGATCTGGGTTTCTGGGACGATTTGAAGCATTACGGCGCGTCGGGGGAGTTCGCCCAGGCGTATGTCGTCGCCCACGAGCTAGGCCATCACGTGCAAAATGTCCTTGGGATCGAGCGCAAGGTCCGCTATGCGCAACAGCAAAATCCAGCCGCACGGAATCCTCTGTCCGTCGCCGTCGAACTGCAGGCCGACTGCTTTGCAGGAGTATGGGCGCATAGCACAGCCCAGCGGCAGATGATCGACCAAGCCGACGTCAAGTCAGGACTGGACGCTGCCGCAGCCGTGGGCGACGACCATCTCCAGAAGATGGCCCGCGGCTATGTCAGCCCCGAGAGCTTTACGCACGGCTCCTCCGCCCAGCGGATGGATTGGTTCACACGCGGCCTGAAGTCCGGCGACATTACCGCATGCAATACGTTTGGCAACGCCGCACAAAATCAGCCTGATTACTGAGATTTCTTTGGGCTGGACGCGAAAAGGCCGCTCCTTCTTGAGCGGCCTTTTCCATTTCTGATTTACTGAGTTTTCACTTTGCGGCGCTCAACTTCTCCGCCTGCAGTGTTACCAGTTGCGTCAAATTCTTCTTTTCCAGCCCGTGCTCACTCTTGTTGAACTCGTCCACCTTGCTTGACCAGTTCATGGAGCAGAACTTCGGACCGCACATGGAACAGAACGCCGCTTCCTTGTAGTAATCGTCCGGCAGCGTTTCATCGTGCATCGCACGCGCCGTCTCCGGATCGAGCGACAAGGCAAATTGCTTATCCCAATCAAACGTGTAACGTGCATAGCTGATGGCGTCGTCGCGATCCTGTGCACCCGGACGGTGCCGCGCAATATCGGCGGCGTGGGCGGCAATCTTGTAAGCGATCATGCCATCCTTAACGTCCTTTTCGTTCGGCAATCCCAGGTGCTCTTTCGGAGTCACGTAGCAGAGCATAGAAGCTCCGTGCCAGCCGATAATCGCCGCACCAATGGCGCTGGTGATGTGGTCGTAGCCGGGAGCGATGTCCGTTACCAGCGGTCCCAGCGTGTAGAACGGTGCAGCGTAGCAAAGCTCAACTTCCTTGGTCACCTGCTCTTCGATCTTGTCCAGCGGCACGTGGCCCGGACCTTCGATCATCACCTGAACATCGTGTTCCCACGCGACCTTGGTCAATTCACCCAGCGTCTTCAACTCGGCAAACTGCGCTTCGTCGCTCGCGTCCGCAATGCAGCCCGGCCGCAGTCCATCTCCCAACGAGAAGCTCACATCGTACTTCGCCATCAGCTTCGCGATGCGATCGAAATTCTCATAGAGGAAATTCTGCTTGTGGTTGTGGGTCATCCACTGCGCGAGAATCGATCCACCGCGACTCACGATTCCGGTAATGCGTTTCGCCACCATGGGCACGTATTGGATCAACAACCCGGCGTGGATCGTGAAGTAATCCACTCCCTGCTGCGCCTGCTCCTCGATCACCTCGAGGAACACGTCGATATTCAAATCTTCCGGCTTCTTTACACGGCCCAGCGCTTCGTAGATAGGAACGGTGCCGATGGGCACGATGGAGTGCCGCAGAATGGCCTCGCGGATCTCAGGAATATTCCCGCCCGTCGAAAGATCCATCACGGTGTCGGCACCATGGTGAACCGCAACATGCAGTTTGCGAAGCTCTTCCGCAATTTCCGAGGTGACTGCCGAGTTGCCGATATTCGCGTTGATCTTGCAGCGCGTGGCAATGCCAATGCCCATCGGCTCAACTTCAGGATGGTTGATGTTCGCAGGGATGATCAGTCGTCCGGCGGCAATCTCAGAGCGCACCAGCTCCGGCGAAAGCTTTTCTCTTTCTGCGACAAAGTTCATCTCTTCGGTGATTTTTCCCAGGCGGGCGAAATGCATCTGCGACATATTCGAATCGCCGCTGCGCGCTGCTTCTTCCCTGCGCTTAACGATCCACTCCGCACGTGGTTTAAGGATTTCCGTGGCTGAATCTGGGGAAGTTCCGGTCTCTGCGGTGTGGTTGCCGTTGATGCTCATTGCCACCTCTTTTGGGTTTGGTAAGAGGACTGAATCCATGAATGCCCGGCGCAGTCCAATGTGCTCAGTATAGCGCGAGGTACGGACTCTCAGCCTCGCGTTCCCCCGAAGACAAATGCTGGATATTTATCAAAAATGCGTTTCTCGCAGACATCTCTGGATCGCCAGCGCCATCACACTTCCGTGGTATGCAGGGTTGCTACGCCCGTTCGCCCCCTGCCGCCGCCTTGGGGATGGTTGGATGTCCGAAAACGGGTCACTCTGGGCTACCGATTAAGAGAGGCGACACAGCCTCTCACACAACTACTGGGAGGACACTATGCAGCAGCTACTCTTAGCCCTCGCCTTTCTTGCAATGGTTCTTTGTCCCGCAGCCTACGCGGCTATTCACGTACCCAACGATCACCGCCTTCGCTAAATCTCTCGCTTGCTTGGGCTTTCCCGGGATCTCCTGCGGAAAGTCCGGCTCGCGGCTGAACTTGCGGTCCCATCCCAAACACCATCAACAGTCTTCCTTGACCGCGGTCGGTCCACCCAATAAGCTTGGAGTGGCAGGTTCTCCATGAAAAGCAAGGGTCAGGGCGTCCGCATCGGCATCGCCGTCGTTATCATTCTGGGCGTAATCAGCTACCTCGCGGTCAGCGGCGTTCAAGCCAACAAGAGTTACTACGTCACCATTCAGGAGTTGCAGGGCCTGGGTGACAAGGCTTACACCCGCCATTTGCGCGTTGCCGGTAACGTTGAACCCGGGTCGATTGAGCGAAGCGGCACCAACGCCACCTTCATGCTGGTTGAGAACGACAAGAAGGTGAAGGTCTCCTACCAGGGCGTCGAGCCCCCGCCGGATACATTCAAGGACAACTCCCAGGCTCTTGCCGTTGGCACGTATGGCCGCGACGGCGTCTTCCATGCCACCCAGCTTCAGGCCAAGTGCGCTTCGAAGTATGCTCCGGCACCAGGAGCCAAGCCCGGCGAGCAGCCGGCAGCCGGCGCGGCGTCCACAGGAACCGCGTCCATGCAGCCGCCGGCAGCCGCCACCGGAAAGTAGCTTCTGTTTCATCAACAAGCGCTTCTCCGTATACTTCAAGGAAATGTCATCGATCGCTCGCCTGGAGAACGTCTCCAGACTGTTTGGCACCTTCGCAGCACTGCGGCAGGTCTCGGCTGAATTTGAGGCCGGGCGATGCTACGTCCTGCTGGGCGAGAACGGAGCCGGCAAGTCCACTCTCCTGAGAGTCCTGGCGGGCTTGCTTCAGCCCAGTTTCGGCAAAGTGATCATCACGTTCGGCGACGTTTCCGGGACCAACGCAACATCCGAGACATCCCCTCTCTCGCAGCGCGGACGCATCGGCTACATGAGCCACGCCCCCATGTTGTACGACGAACTCTCCGCGACGGAAAACCTTGGCTATTTCGCGCGGCTGTATCGCGGTCAGCCTTGTCTCGATCCGAGGGAAGCCTTGCGATCTGTGGGCCTCGACCCGGCCTTGGAACGCCCCGTCGGCAACTACTCGCAGGGCATGCGGCAGCGCACTTCCCTTGCCCGTGTGCTCATTTCCCAGCCGGAATTGCTGTTGCTGGACGAGCCTTTTTCCAACATGGACGTTGGCAGCGCTCAGCAGATGATTTCCCTGCTTGGCAAATTCCGCAGCGAGCGCCGGACGATTCTGCTCACCACGCACCAGCGCGAACTCGCCGAACCTCTCGCCGACTATTTCCTGACCCTCCACGCCGGACAACTCGTCTCCACCGTCAAAGGCCCACGATTGCTGGTTGAGGCCGCCCGATGAAGACGAACGGCGCTCGCTTTCTCGATTCACTCGGGATCACTTACGAACTCCGCGAATATGAAGTTGATCCTGACGATCTTTCCGCCATCACCGTGGCGCGGAAAGTCGGGCTTGCCGCCGGAACAGGTTTTTAAAACGCTGCTTACGTCCTCCGAAAAAGGTGAACACTTCTTTGCAGTCGTTCCCGGCAATGCGGAACTGGACTTCAAGAAGCTCGCCAAGGCTGCCGGAGTGCGCAAGACGGAGATGGTATCGCTCAAGGATGTCCAGCCGTTGACTGGATACATTCGTGGCGGCGTAACGGTATTCGGGGCAAAAAAAGCATTTCCAGTGTTCGTCGATGAAACGGTGGAACTGTTCGATCAGATCTCTGTTTCCGCGGGAGTGCGCGGCACCCAGCTCTTGCTCTCACCGGCAGACTACCTGCGCGCCAGCGAAGCCACCATCGCCCCCCTCACGAAAGACGAGCCCCACCCTTGAATCTCTCTTATCTTTGGACCCATCTCGTGAAGGACCTGCGCATTGAATGGCGATCCAAGGACGCCATCAACTCGATGCTGTTCTTTGCGTTGCTGGTGGTAGTGCTTTTCAGCCTGGCCTTCGATCCGACGCTTTCCGTCTCGCGCCAGATCGCTGGCGGCATTCTCTGCGTCGCGACCCTGTTTGCCTCGGTCAGCGCGCTCAATCAGGCGTGGGCGCGGGAATTGCGGCACCAGGTGCTGGATGCGCAGCGCATGACCCCGGCGCCTGCTTCTTCGCTATTTCTCGCCAAGGTCATTGCAAATTTCCTTTTCGTGACCGTGGTGCAATTGCTTCTGGCACCCCTCTTCATCATGTTTTACAACCTGCACGCGCTGGGACAAGGCTGGCTGCTGGCGCTGGTGCTGCCGCTGGGAACATGGGCGCTGGTGGTGAATGGAACATTTTTCGCGGCCCTTTCCATCCGCAGCCGCAACCGGGAGCTGTTGCTGCCTCTGATCCTCTTTCCCATCTTCATTCCAGCCATGTTAGCGATGGTGCAGGCCTCTACTGCCATTCTCACGGGCGAGTCCGATCCGGGCCTCTGGATACAGCTTTTGGCGGGTTACGACATTATTTTCACCACCATTTGCCTGCTGCTGTTTGAGACTATCCTTCACGCCGAATAGTGCGCGGCTCATCAGAAATGAATATATTGAGTGCCCGGAACGGGGCACCCCTGGCATCCCCAGGCGGGCCGGGGATGATCGACAGGAACATTTGGAGGAAAACATGAAACTGCCACCAGGAACCGGTCGTCTCTACAACAAGATGTCGGTGCAAGTGTCTCTTGCTGCCACCTGCTTCCTCGTCGCAGCATATTTTGCTGTGGCAGCGTGCTTAGCTCAAGCTGTGCAGCCCACCTTGCAGCAATTCGCCGGCACCTGGCAGGCCAGGTTTGACGGGAAGGTCTTCCAAACGATCAAGCTGGAGATGCATGAAGGGCAACTGACAGGTACCGCCAGTGGCATCCACATTGAGCAGAGCAGCAGCGGAAAACTCACGCGAGCCGAATCGACAGGCGTCAGTGATCCGATCGCAGAGGCGAAGCTTACAGACAAGACGCTTCTCCTCACCATCAAGGTGAAGGACTCCGAGGATACGGTTCAGTTTGAGATGACCCTCACCGGGACCGATCAGGCTCAGATTCGGCTGGTAGCCCCGGGGGAGGGTGGTTCTCCCAAGCCCTGGAAATCTGAGCGCACGAGAGCAGGCCAGTAATCCGGGACTGTGGATACAGCTTTTGGCGGGTTACGACATTATTTTCACCACCATTTGCCTGCTGCTTTTCGAAGTTATCCTCCATGCAGAGTGAGGTTTGGCAGATTTTCAAAGTGATACAGATCACTTACCAGCGAGCTTGACGGCGCGTTAAACTACACCAGTATTGAAAAAGGACTGAAGCTTATGAAGGTTTTGCACTGGATTTGGCTCGTTGCCACACTCGGGCTCATGGGCTACGGCTTCTACCAGGCCATGTATGTTGCCCCCACTGAGGCGACTATGGGCGATATTCAGCGGATTTTCTATTATCACGTTCCTTCCGCGATGCTCTCGTTCCTCTTCTTCTTCGTCAGCTTTCTGAGTTCAGTGGCCTACCTGGTTTCCCGCCAAAATCACCCCTCGCGCGCATTGAGCGCCGATGCGCTGGCACTGGCAAGCGCGGAAGTCGGCGTGGTTTTCTGCACGGTTGTGCTGATAACAGGGCCGCTGTGGGCGCGTCCGGTGTGGGGGATCTGGTGGACGTGGGACGCCCGCCTGACCACTACGCTCGTTCTATGGCTGGTTTATGTCAGCTACCTGCTTCTGCGGCATTTTGCCTCTGGATCGCAAGTGCAGACGTTGGCAGCAGTGCTGGCCATCTTCGGCTATGTGGATGTTCCCATTGTGTATATGTCCACTCGCTGGTGGAGGACGCAGCATCCGGGCCCGGTATTTGGCGGCGGAGAAGGTTCCGGTGTGGCACCCAGCATGAAGGCCGCTTTCGGGTGGAATGTGCTCGCATGGTTTGCGTGGGGCGTCTTGATCCTGGGCTACCGGTATTACGTGGAACGCCGCAGACAGAGAGTGGAGCAGCACGCAGCGTTGCGCGCGTTGGATACAAATCTGGAAGTGATGCCGTAAGGAGAAAGCAATGGCCCATCAGCACCTCGTGATCGCATATGTCATTACCTGGGTTATTCAGCTTGGCTACCTCGGCTACATCGGGGCCAAGTGGGCGGCTGTGCGCAAGGAAGAAGAGCGCATCCCCACATACCCTGACAGGACGTAGTTCAGTCACTTTGAACGGCGCTGTCTGCCCCCGGTGATTGCCCCGTGGCCATTCAGCCCAGTACACTTAGGTCTTTAAGGACGGTTTGAAATGCTAGTAGTCATGAAACCCCAGGCGACCCCGGAAGAAATCCAGGCGGTCTGCCAACAAATTGAGAAGTTAGGATTCCGTGCACATCCCCTTCCCGGAGCGCAGCGCACTGCGATCGGCGTTACCGGCAATGAGGGACAGATCGAGCGCGGCAACCTGGAAGAATTGCAGGGAGTCGCGGAAGTCATCCGCGTTTCGAAACCTTACAAGTTGGTGAGCCGCGACTCGAAAGAGGAAGACACCGTCATCCGTTTTCCCGGCACGGACGCGACCATTGGTGGGCGCGACCTTGCCATCATCGCGGGGCCATGTGGAGTGGAATCGCGCGAACAGGCTTTTGCGATCGCCGAAGCGGTAGCCAAAGCCGGAGCGCAATTCTTTCGCGGAGGCGCCTTCAAACCCCGCACCTCTCCTTACGCCTTTCAGGGGCTGGGAGAAGAAGCCCTGCAGATCATGGCGGAGATCCGGGAAAAGTTCGGGCTGCGCATTGTGACTGAGGCCATTGATGCGGAGACGCTGGTGCTGGTAGACCATTATGCCGACGTGATCCAGATCGGCGCCCGCAACATGCAGAATTTTTCCCTGTTGAAGAAAGCAGGAAAGTGCCGCAAGCCGGTGCTGTTGAAGCGCGGCATGTCGGCAACGCTCGAAGAACTGCTGATGGCGGCCGAGTACGTGATGAGCGAGGGCAACTACCAGGTGATTCTCTGCGAGCGCGGCGTGCGGACATTTACTGATCACACGCGCAACACACTCGACCTCAGCATTGTTCCAGCCGTGCAGCGGCTCAGCCATTTGCCAATTCTTGTCGACCCAAGTCACGGCACAGGCAAGCGCAACAAGGTTCTTCCGCTCTCCCGCGCGGCCATTGCTGTAGGTGCGGACGGCATCATCGTCGAGGTCCACAACCAGCCGGATATGGCACTCTCTGACGGCATGCAGTCCATTTACCCGGAGCAGTTTGCCGAATTGGTGAACGAAGCCGAACAAATTGCTCCAGTGGTGCACCGCTCACTGAAGCGCGGCATTCATCTGGATAAGCTGGAAGCAGTCTCTGGAGCCGTCAACCCTGGAAAGCGATAGGGCCCTGAAGAGGACAAGCGAAGGCGGCTGTTCACGCCGCCTTTTCGCCGCAGCATCGGCGATCGTCCTTCTCGCTAACATAGCCGGCTGCCGTAAACACGACTTTCCCCAGTACGATTCCCACTATCGCGAATACGCCTACGTCCCCAATGGCGGCAGCGCCACGGTTACAGTGCTGGACCTCATCAACCTGCGTCAGGATCGCGTGATTGCAGTCGGCGAGAATCCCACCGGCGTCGCCATCAATCCAAATCGCAACGAAGTGTACGTAGTGAATTCCGGCAGCAACTCGGTGAGCGTCGTCAACGCGCAGACCAATACAGTCGCCGCAACAATCCCGGTTCACCACACTCCGTATTACATCGATATCGATGCGGAGGGATCCCGTGGATACGTCGCGAATTCAGGCTCAAACAATGTTTCGGTCCTCGACCTGGCAGCGCGCAAGGAAATAGTCGCCATCGGCACGGGTGAGTCTCCCGGCATGGCAAAGATAGCTCCCGACAGCCAGGCTCTCGTAGTGAGCAACCGAGGCGGAAACAGTGTGACCGTCATCGATCCGCATTCGTATAAAGTGCGGCGCGTATTCGAAGGCTGCCCGGGTGCAACGGATGTCGAAATACTTCCCGACTCCTCCAAAGCCTTCATCGCCTGTTCCACCGGCCACCAGGTGATGGTGATTGCACTCGCAAGAAGCACCGGGAACTACGCGGGCAAGGGCGATCGTATGCTGGCCCTGCTGGATGTGGGACGGTCCCCTGTCGACCTGGCAATGAAGCCGGACGGCGGTGAAATTTTCGTCTCCAATTTCGACAGCGATACGATCTCTGAGATCGCGACTTCGAATAACGAAGTCGGTGGCGCATACACCGTCGGCGCACACCCCTCGCGTGGCATCGTGAGTGCGGATAATTCCACACTCTGGATCAGCAACTTCAACGCAGACACCATTGGCGTATACAGCGTGGATGAAGGCAAGCTGATCAACACGGTCCACGTCGGCAACGGCCCAGACGCGCTCGCATTCTCTGCAGCGGGCCATCTGCTGTTTGCGGTGAATGCGCGGTCCGGTGACGTGTCCGCAGTGAGAACTCTGAGCTACACGACGAAGGGCGTACCAATCATCGGCACCCTCTTCACCATGCTTCCTGCAGGCAAGCAGCCCAACGCAATTGCGGTGAAGGCCTTCAAGGTTCCGTAGAGGTGGCTCCGCTACTGCTGGCGTGCCAGCACCAGCGTTATGTCATCTGGCTGTTCCTGCGCGCCAATCCAGTCTCTTAACGCCTGCATCACCTGTTCGCAGATCACCGGCAGCGGCAGGAAGCGATTGCGACGCACAATCTCGAGCAGCCTGTCTTCTCCGAAATCTCCAGACTCATTCTCCGGTTCGGTCACACCGTCGCTATAGGCAATCAATATGTCGCCGCGCCTCATCTGCACCGTGTCTTCCTTGTAGGTCATCCCGTCGATCAGGCCGACAACGGTACCTCCGCAATCGAGCCGCGCGATGGTGTTATCGCGGCGCAGCAGCAATGGCGGAAGCTGTCCGCCGTTGGAATACGTGAGGCGATTCCCTTCGCTGTTGTAATGCGCGAGGAACAAGGTTGCGTATTTTTCCGGCTGCGTGCTCCTGTAGAGATGGCGGTTGAGGAGCGCCAGAATCTTGCCCGGCGACTCGAACCACTCACCGCAATCGATCTCGTCTTCACCCTGAATCAGGTCAAAGCTCGAGGCCCGTGGAGAATTCATTGCGACCAGTCCTTCGTGCACCAGTTCCTCTCCAGCGAAGCGATAGGCGCGCACCGCGGAGTGCAGCGTAGCCATCAGCAGAGCCGCAGAGATCCCCTTGCCACTGATGTCGCCAAGCGCCAGTCCGAGCCCGCTCTTTCCGAAAAGGAGAAAGTCGTAATAGTCTCCGCTGACCGTGCGTGCGGGTCGGCACACGCCATGCAACTCGAGGTTCGGCAATGAAATTCCATCGCTGGGAAAAAGATTGCGCTGTACTTCTTGTGCGATGTCCAACTCATTCTGCAAACGTTCTTTTTCGCGCTGTTCTTCAAGCAGACCCTGCAGAGATGAGGTCATGGAGTTGAAGGAGCTGCTGAGCGCCGCCAGCTGATCGTTGCGGCGAACGGGAATGCGGTGACTGAAATTTCCGCGATCGACCTCGCGCGTGGCCTGGTAGATGTCGTGGATGGAGTTAGTAATCGTCTGGTTAAGACGCAGTGCCATGATGAACGCAATCAACTCCAGCACGGCGAAGAAAATCGCCAGACCGATAAAGACATTCTTGTAGAAATTTTGTCCCTGCAGGGATGCGATTACGAGCCGACGGTAAAGCAGAGACGGCTCGGAATGGACCGAGACAAAAATGGAGTGCGGCTTCTTGGTCTTCCAATCGAAGATGCTGATTGGCGCGCCGAACGCAATCGGAAGATCGTAGAAATATTCCTTGGCTGGTGGCTTGCCGCCGATCACGGTCCCGGGATCGGATTCGGGATTCGCGAGATTATCTCTTGCTGCCTTCCTTTGGTTGACGTTACTTCCCTCGTCTTCTTCGAAAGGAACCGTTGGAAGAAGAGTCACCATGCCAAGTCCTGCAGCAATCTGGTCCGCGCTCCTCTTGCTGAGCGGAAGACTGGTGATAACCGCAACCTCATTCGGACCTTCGCCGTGAAGATTGAAGGCGCGGAGATAGAGCTTTCCATTGTCGACAACGATGCTGCTGAACCGCTTCGCCGTCCAAGTTGGCAACTCGAGATTCTGCGTATCCGTCGGCACTCGTTCGAGGACGACCCGCTTGCCGTCTTTGAATGCGGCTACTTCGAAACCCGGCTCTGAAATCTGTTTTTGTTCGGCGTCCAACTCAGGCAGCGACACAGACTTTGCAGTGGGATTCGTCTCGAGGGTATGGCCAATGTGGACCGCGTATGCCTGGTTCTGCGATTCGAGGTGCGCCAGCTCAGAGTGGATTTCAGACGTCACCGCGAAAATGGCGAATTCACCGGAAAACACGTAAGCCGCTGCCAACGCCAGCGTTCCAAAAAGAACGACCGGGGCAAGACCCATGAGCAAATAGGTGACAATGAGCCGGTTGCGGACCTTCCAAAGCAAATGGCGGAAGATCCATCTGCAGCCGATCCAGGCGTAAACCACCAGCAGGAAGAACAGGGCCCATCCGTTGCATGCACTTCCAAAACCGCCCAATCCACCAGGAAGATAGCTCATGGCCTTCAGGACGGCGTACGCAATGAGCAGCCAGAATCCAATCCGGTGCAACTTGCCCTGCGGTGGTTGCCGGTGGAGCACGCGGTAAAAACTGGCTTCTATTGAGCTCAGGAGATTGGCCATGACTTGGCTGAGTTTAGCTCATTTTCGCGTTTCGGGTGAGGAGCGCAAGTCGCGAGATCTCAGTGCCTTGGCGGCTTCGATTGAACCTGTGGAAGATTCAGGAAGAAACGGTCTGCCGCGACTCCATTTGCAACTCGGCTGCCTGCGCCACCCTGCGCGTGTAGCGGGCCGCGGAATAATGTGCACCGCCAAGCAGGAGCAATCCGGAAACGTAGGCCCACATCATTAACCCGACCGATGTTTCGAACGGGCCATAAGCCGCGCGAAGGTCAAGGTGAGGCAAGGCGGCGACATAGAGAAACTTGCAGGACTCCCACACCAGGCCAGTGATGATCGCCGTGGGAAGGACGGCCTGTGCCGGAATCTTGTAGTTCGGCAGCAACCAGTAAGTGAAAAAAAACATGGCAATGCTGGCTATAGCCGTGGTGACTTCCAGCAGGGATACGGTCAGCACCCTGAATAGCAGGTTGTCGGTGTGGCCCATGAAGATGAATCCGATCACGGACTGCTGCGTTGCGCCCAGCACCGCCACGCTGGTTGCGAAGAAAACCATCAATACGGCAAGGCCGAGGGAGACTACCTGGTTCATCAGGTAAGAGCGGCTCTTGGTTACGCCCCATACCTGGTTCAGCGCGACCTCCAGAGGCAGAAAGATGCCGGTACAGGAGATGAACAGCGTAACCATGGAAATGAGGGCAATGTGGTGGTGTCCGCTGGCCACAAGGCCCATATTCTTGACGATGAATTCCTGGTCAGAATGGGTCGTGGGGAGGAAGAACCGGATCATGTCGCCGATTACCATCCACATACCCGTCGAGTGAAAGACATGGCCCGCCAAGGTGTACATCACGACGATGAAGGGAAAAAGGGAAAGCAGGGCGCAGGCGGCTACGCTGAAGGCGTAGGTATGTACCTCAGTCTGCGTGAGATAGCGGACAAGCGCCATGGTCTGGCTGACGAGGCTGGAGCCAGGAGCCAGCTTCGCGGGCGGATGTGCGGCGGGTAGAACTCGCTCATCTCCCTCAGGTGTGGGGAGGATCGATAAAATCTGCATTCCTGCTGAAATGGTAAGGGTGCGGGAGAGCGTCGGGCAATGCCTAATTCATGGGATCAGAAGAGATAGGGGTTCATATTCGTAACAATAACGGAAGTCTAAACATAAGAAAATTGCTTGCATCTCTCAACATTTCCTGCCATAACAGGATCACGATTCTTCGTTCCGAGAGTCGGCTGTAATTTTGAGAAGGCCGTTTTGAATGTATCGGTTAGTCCGCTTTCGAAGTGTACCGTAGGCCCCGAAGCTGCCGAAGCGTCGCACTCTGACGCATCTTGGCGGCTTTCGATGTTTATGGGCAGATTCGGGAGTTCATAAAAAGAAATAGCTGGAGAGGAGCGGTAACTGTGAAAGAGCACGGCGTTGTGAAGTGGTTTAACGGGGCCAAGGGATACGGTTTTATTCAGAGATCGACTGGGGAAGATGTTTTCGTTCACTTTTCCGCTATCCAGGAAAATGGCTACAAAACACTGAATGAGGGCGAGGGAGTGGAGTTCGAATGCCAGCAGGGGCCGAAAGGCCTGAATGCGGCAAACGTAACCCGCAGCGCATAGCGCATCCATCGACCGTATATTCAGTTGTTCGGTAGAGGGACTCAATTCCAGGTTGTTGCAGATTGCATTCGTCCCCCCGCGAATCAGTTGAGGCCCGGAGGAATTACTTCGGGCTAAGTGGTTGACCGATCTGGGCAATAGCCCACTTGGCTGCCTCCGCTAGAGTTGTGTCAGAATCCTGTGCCCAAACTTCAAGCCGTGTTAGAAAGCAACGCAGACCGCTATTGCCCATTGCGATGGCTACGTTGCGCCTGAAACCGCTGAATTTTGCGCGGCGAACGGGCGAGCCATTGAACATCCGATTGAATTCCGATTCATTTATCTCTCCCAGCCAATCGAGAGCGGGGTTCACCAGCTCAGATCTCGGGGCAAGCTGAGCATCCGCTGCGATGGGAGCTTTGCGGTTCCAGGGACAGACATCCTGGCAGATGTCGCAGCCAAACACCTGGCGACCCATCTTTGCGCGCAGATCGAGCGAGATCTCGCCTCGCTTTTCAATCGTGAGGTAGGAGATGCAGCGGGTGGCGTCCATTTGATAGGGCGTCAGCGCATCTGTTGGGCAAGCCTCAATGCAGCGGCGACACGTGCCACAGCGATCCTCCGCGATCGTTGCGTACTGACTGGCTTCAAATTCAAGCGATGTGACGATGACGCCGAGGAACAGCCACGAGCCAAGTTTTTGATTCAGAGTGCAGGTATTTTTTCCGGTCCATCCAATGCCTGCGTAACGTGCGAAGAGACGCTCAACAACTGGACCCGTATCGACAAAAACGCGTGACTCAAACGGACCGTGGAGGGACTGAAGTTTTTCCTCGAGTTCGCGCAGGCGCTTCAGGATGACGCGGTGATAGTCGCTGGGAACAACACTTCCCTTTTCATCTTTGCGGCTACTCCATGCATAACGCGCGATCCATCCCTGATCTTTATTTGCGGCGTCGATGGAGCGAGGTGCATCGGAGTTGTAATTTGTAGCGCATACGATTACAGATCGCGCCCATGGGAATGGATTGCGTAAGGACGACCTCAAAAGTTTTCCATCTGGCGCGCGTCTTTGCAGGTATTCCATTTCGCCGGATGCACCGCTTGCGATCCATGTTTCGTAACGCTGAATATCGCGCTCATCCTCAATAGAACCAGCCCCAGGCACAGCAGCAATGCCTGCTGCACTGAACCCCGCTTCAGTGGCCAGCATATTAAGTTGCGCCGAAATGGAACTATCAAGGGGCATTCGTGCGTACCAGTTACCAGTATGAAGTATTGATGAAAAGTCGCTTAACAAGCTGAAAGAACAGAGTCTTCAAAGAAGCTTGAGCGTCTAATCAGTAGTACAGATTACAAAGGAGAACATTTATGGCAACTCATTTCCCTATTGACTGCCTGCATGCATCGCTTGCTGGTGCAAGGTTGCTGGCGTGTCCGCCTAGATTAGTGCGCGGGAACGAGACACAGCTCTTTGCCACAGCACTACCGATCGTGGAATCGACTGGAATTATTCTTGATATGTCTGGGGTTAAGGCTTTGGATGCGGCGGGAATTGGATCGTTGATGACACTTCGGCAGGTGGCGGAGCGGGCCGGTACAACGGTCACTCTGGTTAACCCTACGCGCCGCACGCGCGAGCTTCTTGAAGTGCTCGGGCTGGATGGTGTATTGCTCTGCAAAGACGCATAATCAGCGGTTTTTTCGCGATTCTAACCTCGTAAATTTCCGACATTGGCCGCCGGCCTTCTAAGGCCGGCATCGCCGCTCAAAAACCTGGCTTTTCCCTTAGATACCCACAAAAACAGCACATATTTCCTCTGCATTTTGAGTGCAGAAATGCACGCATTTGTGCGTCAAAATGACGAGCTTTGTCAAAAAACGCGTGTGTTTTAAATCACACTCCAGCCCAACCTTCCGCGATTCATCCCTCAAATTCCCCTCTCACGAAGAATGCAACGCAATCGATCAAATCTCACTATCTGCCTCCAAAGTGGAATACACGGTTCCGGGGAGGCAGGTTACCTTCACTCAAGAGTCACCGGGGTGGTTACGAAAGATACCACCTTAGTTGCAGATTCGATCGGCTGAGTTCCGGCAACAGTTTGCGGTGACGAAGTCGGCAGTCCAGGCCATTGCAGGAAAGAAGATCAAGCGAGTTGGGAATACTCACCGGACTTGCACCTGGTCTTCGGCGCAGACAAGAGCCGAGGATTTACCTCGAGAGTTGTTAATCAGAGCGGACCGGCAGTCTCACGCTGAGGAGACAAAACTTTCTCGCCAGCGAGCACGGCCGTAAGCCAAAACCAAGCGGTCGATCTGAATTGGACTGAACTATGCGTCTTTGCAATTTTGCATTTCTGGGTATTTTTCTAATTAGCACGGCAGCGCCAGTGGTATTGGCGCAAGGCACAAAAGTTGAAGTTCCACTTCCGGACGCTCCGGTCTCAAACAGTCCTGAGCGTCCAGTTTCGCGTGCCGATATTTTTGCCGGCTACTCCTTCCTGACGGTGCATGGGGAAGTCTTTGGCTTTAAGTTCAGTGAGACGCACAACGCACCTATCTTCGGCCTGACATATTACGTGACCAAAAATTTTGGCGTGGAGGGGCAGTTCACCTACAGCTCATCCGACGCGACCACCTGTTTCTCATCCGCGCAGGGTGGGCCGGTGGTGCGATTCTTCGCAGGCTCGCAGCTATCGGTGTTTGCGCATGCCGACTTCGGCGAGACGAAGATGGGCATTCGATACCTGCAGGACTGCTCATGGAACCCGAGTGTGGCCGCAGGCGGCGGAGTGGATTACATTTTTTCCGGCGCCGGCCATCATGTGGGGTTTCGCCTGATTCAGGCCGACTACCAATACGTTCGTTTGAAATATGACTTTCTTGATGCGACCGGAACGACGAGCGTGAACGTGCCGAGATTAAGCACGGGGCTTACCTTCCGGCTGGGCGAAATCGAACCTCCGGGCGTGAAGGTTGCGAAGTCGTTCGAGTGCAAGACCAATCCTGCCGACGGCTATGCGGGCGAGCACGTTGTGCTTGCAGCGTTGGCAACGGGCTACGATTTCAGCAAGCCGTACAGCATCCACTGGACGTCCACTGGAGGGACAGTGGTTTACCCAGGCCCCGATGTGCTGTTGGAAACTACGGGAATGGCGCCGGGCAGCTACGTGGCCACGGCGCAGCTGACGCACGGAAAGAGCTCCACTCCGATCGCGACCTGCACCGCACCTTTCCAATTGAAGCCTGCGCCGAGCCTGACGGTTCAGTGCTCTGCCGATCCCGTGTCGATCCAGGATGGGGACGCAACGACGATTACAGCAGTTGGAACTAGTGGCGGAAATCGCAAACTGATTTACAGCTTTACCACCAGTGCCGGGCAGATTCGCCCTAACGGATCGACAGCGCGGCTGCAGTCCGGCGGCGCGGAGACGATCACCGCTACGTGCCGGGTGAAGGACGATCTGGGGCAAACGGCGGAAGCGATCGACGGTAGTGAACGTGAAGATGGCGGCGCCCGAGGCTCCAGCAGCCCCTGCAACGCCTCCAGTGGTAAGGATTGGCCCACCAGCGGTAGCAGCGGCACCGACGCCTGCAGCACCCACTGTAGAGGCCCCGCCGCTGCCTGCATGGGCGGCCGGAAGCGAGACCGCGAAGATCCTTAAGGGATGCAGCCTGTCGTTCGAAAACAAGGAAGGCCGCAAGATGCAACTGGATGCTGCCTCCACCACCTGCCTGGACGAGATTGCGGTGACGATGCAGCAAAGGCCGGGAACTAGGCTGACGCTGGTGGGCAACCATCCCCCGAGCGAGCCCAACGGAGCAGGCCTTGCGGCGGAACGTGCGACGGTCTCGAAGACGTTCCTGCAGGAGCAGAGAGGGATTGATGCTTCGAGGATCGACGTGAGAACGGGCAGCTCGACGACACGGTCGGTGGAGACTTACATCCTGGCGCCGGGAGTAATGTTCGATCCGCCGCCCACAGAGCAGCACAAGGAGAACTGAGGCATTAGCTAAAGGCCGGTTAGCTAAGGGGCGGTTAGCTAAAGGGCGGTCAGCTAAAAAGCGGTCAGCGGGTTAGGGATAGAAGTTATCTTGAACACGCTGCCTGCTTCGCCCGGGGCTGGAACTACCCCACTCAAGCCAACTGAAGGCTTGAATGGGCCACCCGGTCGATCCCCAGCAAGCGAAATTGATGGAGATCCGTTGATCCCACCCTTCGCAAATACGGCGAAGGATGGGGCACCCTTATTCTGTGATCGTTGGGTGGAACCTCCTGCTATCTTTTTTCCATGATTCGAATGTTCTCCGCGGCAAGCTAAAGTTCGCTGTTTTTTCGTGCCTCAGCGTCTTTACTCATGCACAACACATGAATTCACCGGATGCGCCTTGCCGGAAGGCTGTGACGACAGTCGATATTTCAAAGTGTTTCGGCAACGCTTACAGAGATGCTGACCGGAAGTTGAATCTGAAATACCAGCAGATCTATGACGTGTTGCGGCCCGACGACCAACAAAGACTGTTAGCAGCACAGCAATTTGGCTGAAGTTCCGCAATGCCTCGTGTGACGCGGAAGAGAGCCTTTATGAAGGTGGAACGGGACATACCCCTGCGCACTTAGCCTGCCTGGAAGAAGTCACTCGATGGCGGACAGCCGATCTACAGACAACCTACGGGTGGGTCGTCGAAAAATCTTCCAAGTAAAGCACTCAGGATGCTGCACCCTGTTTATCGATAGTCCTCGGGATTTGTGTCAATGGATGCGGGTGGGAAGGTGGATGGGTTTGATCCGAGTGTCGTGTTCGGAGTGTTGGACATGGTCAGTTCTAGCGTGCCGCCGTTGGCTATGTCGGCGTGGCGAAACCAGACTTGATCCAGCGTCTTTCCGTTCAGGCGAATGCTTTGGACGTATTTGTTGTCGCGGGAATTGTTGAGAGCGATGACGGAGAAATCTTTTCCATTCTTCAGGTGAATGACGACCTTTTCGAAGATGGGGCTGCCGATGTCGTAGGTGGGAATTCCGGGTGTGACGGGATAGAAGCCCATCATGGAAAAGACGACGAAGGCGCTCATGCCGCCGCCGTCCTCGTCGCCGGGGATGCCATGCAGCGTGCCCGGGAAAAACGATTCGAGCAACATGCGCACGCGCTTCTGCGTCTTCCAAGGCGCGCCGAGGCGGTTGTAGATGTATGGGATGGCGAAGCTGGGCTCGTTGCCCATCGAGAACTGTCCGGCCATGGAGGTGGAGTCGGGCAGCTTTGCCTGAAACTCATATTTCGAGCGGCCGAGCGGTTCTCGGAATAGCTGATCGAGATTGTCCTGCGCCTTTGCGGGGCCGCCCATGAGCGCGATAAGGCCGTTGTAGTCGTGCGCTACATCCCACGTGTAGGTGTAGCCGTTGTTCTCGTCGTAGTAGTCGCGCGCACCCATGCCGCCATCGAACTTGGGATCCATGGGCTCGATCCAATTACCGCTTGAATCTTTCGGCCACATGAGCGCTTTGTCTGCGCGGAAAAGATTTTTGTAATTGGCGGCGCGCTGGAGAAAGAACTTCTCATCTTCAGGCTTGTTGAGGACGCGGGCAAGCTGCGCGATGCTCCAATCGTCGTAGCTGTTCCCGAGCGTGACGGGTACTGGCTGACGCTTCTCAAAGGCGTGAACGCCGGGCACGGTCTCCGCTTCTCCGGGGCGCAGTGCGGGCATGTATCCATGCTTGTAGTAGAAGTCGTCCAATGGGCCTTTTGCTGCGAGGCTCCACGGAAGCATGGTGACTTCGAGGGAGCGCTTCTTGACTCCTTCATACGCTGTCGGCAGATCGAAGTTGCGCACGCCTTTGAAATACGCGTCGGCAAACCAGGGCGCGGAGTGGTTGCCGTTCATGCAGGCGTAGGGGCCGCTGACGATGGCGAACGTGGGCATGATTCCGGATTGCTGGTACATGCGGACATAGGACTGGATCTTGTCGGCTTCCATTTCAGGATTGAGCAGCGTGATGAGCGGCTCCAACGCGCGGTAGGTATCCCAAAGCCAGTTGTCGACGTAGAAGGGGCGCGCGTCCGTGTGGACCTGGTGATCGAATCCACTGTAATAGCGGCCGTCTTCCGTGATGTTGACCATGCGCTCGAAGCAGCGATAGAGCGCGGTGTAGAAGACTTTGCGTTGCGCTTCCGTGCCGCCTTCGACTGCGATCTGACCGAGAGCTTTGTTCCAGCGCGCGTGGGCCGCGTCTTTTATGGTGGCTAGTCCCCATGCGGGAATTTCGTGGCGAAGATTTTGCTTTGCCTGCTCCGTGCTGATGAAGGAAATGCCGTAGCGAAAATCGAGTGACTTCGTGTTGGGTGAATTGGCGGTGAGCTGCTTCCCTTCTTTAAAGTCTTCTGATTTGGACGTGACGGGCGAACTGAATTCGCCGTAGACATAGGCCTTCATGCCGTCGAAGTTTTCTTCGCCGAGTACTGCATTGTTCTCGAAGCGCAGGTCTCCGGCAAGGCGGTTGGCGAGGACGACGGAGGCATTGCCGCTAGGGAAGGTGAAATGAAAGTAGCCGCAACGTTCGGTGGGCGCGAACTCTGTCTGGATAAGGGAATCGTCGAAGCGCACGGAGTAGTAATAGGGCGTGGTCTTTTCCTGATCGTAGGCCGCGGGGGCGATGGCTCCGGGCATGATGCTGAAGAGCTCGTGCATGCGATGCGAACTGATGGTGAGGGGGAAGGATTTGATCTGATCATCGAGTGCATCTGCGCGGACGGGATAGACGCGCACCATGCTGTTGGGCAGAAACACGGCGGGGCGAGTTGGCTCAAGAAGAATGCCGACATTGCCGATGGTGGGGTCGACATACTCCACCTGCGCGTGTGCCTGGGGAGCGAGGATCGCCAGGGCCAGGGCGAGTGTGGTGGCGGGGAGCGATTGGTGGCGAGTGGTCGTGACAATGCGTTCTGCGATTTTCAAACTGATCTTCCTCTTTGCCCGGTGATGCTGGATGACTGCATCCCGTTCGAGCCTAAATTCGTTTGCGCGGAGACCGATGGAACGCGAACTTCCGCGACCCTCCACCATAACTTAGTCGCGAGAAAGCTGTCGCTAATCACGATGGCTCCGACTAGACTCCTATTGATTTGCATCGTATGGATAGGGGGCTTCACGCGCATGTCTCGAATGCTTACGCGGTTCGTTGGTGGATTGGTAGTGGGGTTGGTGGGTACATCGCTGGCGATGGTTCCAGGATCACTTGCTGCACAAACGGTGCCGCCGGCGCTGGAGTCTCCTGCTGTGGCGCCACCGCAGACGGGGCCGCATGGCGAGAAGATTCCGGGGATGCCGAAGTTTCATGATCCCGCGCCTTACGACATTGACGAGCATACCGGCTACAAGCAGATCTTCGACGGGAAGAGTTTTGCGGGGTGGGATGTTGATACGAGCATCTGGCGGGTGGAAGATGGCCTGATGGTGGGCGAAACGGTCGAGGGCAAGGCGAAGGGCAACAACTACATTGTGTATCGCGGCGACAAGACACGCGACTTCGATTTGAAGCTGCAG
Source organism: uncultured Acidobacteriaceae bacterium (assembly GCA_963797255.1). Classification (GTDB taxonomy): domain Bacteria; phylum Acidobacteriota; class Terriglobia; order Terriglobales; family Acidobacteriaceae; genus JANXZS01. Next base: position 737,896 of record CAWCOV010000015.1, on the reverse strand, counting down.
ATGAAAATTGAGAAGGGCGGCGGTGGAGGCATTCAGTATCGCAGTGTTACGGGCGTGCCGTGGACGCGACTACAGCCGACGGGCGAGCCTCCTTATGATTTGAAATACATGATGACGGGGCCGCAAGCGGACTTCTGGTTTCCGGTTGTTCCGCAGACGGCGGCGTTCACGGGGCAGTGGTATTCCGAGAACACGATGCAAGGTATTCTCGCGTATCGCGGACAGGTGACGCAGGCACTGCCGGGCCAGACGAATCGGCTGGTCGCGAGGATCGGGGACATCCAGGCACTGGGCGGATATGTGAAGGTGAATGACTGGAACGATTACGAAATCATCGCGCGCGGCGGCGTGATGATGCACATTATGAACGGGCAGTTAATGGCGATATTTATCGATGACAACAAGGACTCCGTGAATAACCAGCCGGGGTTGATTGGATTTGAGATTGAGAGCCAGCCGTGCAAGATTTCCGTGCGGGATATTTGGCTGCGAAAGTTCGATTGAGTCGCGTTTGAATTTGCTTGCGGGCCAGAAGGCGACTTGACAGATGGGCGGGTGCGGGGCAGACTGGCATAGTCTAACTATGTTAGTGGGTAGTTATCCCCGGAGCCTTGCTTATGACCGCATTTATTCCCCGTAAGAATAATCCTGAAATCGACCGAGATGAAATTCCTCCCGGCACGCTTTATCTGCTCATTCTGAAAATGCTGGCGGTGCATGGCACGCTGCACGGCTACGAGATTGCGGAAGGCATTGAGCGCACTTCCGACGATGTTCTCCAGGTGGAAGAAGGCTCGCTCTACCCTGCGCTGCAACGCATGTTGATAAAAGGCTGGGTGACTGCGGAGTGGGGAGTGACTGCGGGCAATCGCCGTGCGCGCTACTACAAGCTGACCGCCGAGGGGCGCAAACGGCTGCATGTTGAAGTCTCACAATTTGAGCGTGTAATGGGCGCGATAACCCGCGTGATCGAAACGGCGTGAGGGTGTGATGGGATTAACCAGCGAATTGCTAAGACGTCTGCGAATGACCCGGCATCGCGATCAACTGGACCGCGATCTGGAAGAAGAGATGCGGCTTCATCTCAAGCTTCGTGAAGAGCAACTCATCGATCGAGGCCTGTCGCCGGAAAAGGCCCGTCACACGGCGCATGTGAAATTCGGCAACACCACGCGTCTCAAGGAGAAGAGCCAAATGACCTGGGGATCCGAAATCCTGGAAAGCTTTGTGCAAGACGTTGTTTACGGAACGCGTGCGCTTCTCCGCAGCCCGGGGCTCACGATTGTCGCGCTGGTCTCGTTGGCGCTGGGCATCGGCGCGAACACTGCGATCTTCAGCCTTCTGGATGCTGTGCTGCTGCGCTCGCTCCCGGTGAAAAATCCCGAGCAACTTGTTCTACTCGGCAAGGGCCAGGCAATAGGTATCGGCGAATCGTTTGCGAACACCGAGCTCTACTCCTATCCATTCTTCCGGCAACTGCAGCAGAAGAACGCTGTCTTCTCCGACGTTGCCGCCACTTTCAGCATGATCGACAAGGTGCATGGCTACGTCGGGAGCGAGTCAGGGCAGCTTGGAGCCGAGTCTGAAGTGATGCACGTTGCGCTTGTCTCGGGCTCGTACTTCCCACTGCTGGGCGTGGCGCCGCAGATTGGCCGCACCCTCAACGAATCCGACGACACTTCAGAGGGCAATCATCCTGTCGTTGTGGTGAGCCATGGATTCTGGGAGCGCAGTCTCGCCGCCGATCCGCATGTTACGGACCGCAAACTCAAGCTGGGCACTACTCTTTTCAACATTGTGGGTGTAGCGCCGCCGGAATTTTTTGGTACCGAGGTCGGCGAGTCGCCTGACATGTGGGTGCCGCTGTGCATGACCAAATCCGTTCCTCCCGGCTGGGATACGTACAACAAAAATTTCACCATGTCGCTCAACCTGATTGGACGGTTGAAGCCCGGCGTCAGCATTGCGCAAGCCACGGCGAACGTGAACCTGCTGCAAAATCAAATTACTCTCGGCTTTTCTGACGCGGAACTTTCTCAAAAGAACCTGGATGAACTCAACAAGAGCCACATCCCGCTTACGCCAATGGCCAATGGCCTTTCGATGATCCGCCGCGAATTCTCCGAACCACTGCAGATATTGATGGCTGTAGTGGCGCTGGTGCTGCTGATAGCATGCGCGAATATTGCCAACCTGTTGCTGGCGCGCTCCACGACGCGTGCACGCGAACTGGCAGTGCGGCAGGCGCTGGGAGCACGTCGTTCGCGCCTGATCCGGCAACTGCTTACGGAGAGCCTGATGCTGGCGTTGGCTGGGGGACTGCTTGGCATTGTGTTCGGCGTAATCGCCAACAGGTTTCTACTGCGTGTGATCTCGGGCGACTTCGAGATCCTTCCGATAAAGATTGGCCTCGACCTTCGACTACTGGGCTTTACCTTCGCGATCACGGTGATTACCGCGATTCTGTTTGGGACGATACCGGCCTTCCGCGCTACCCGTCTGCAGCTGACCGACTCACTCAAGGACGGTCGTGGACCCGGCAGCGCGGGAGCAAAGAATCCGCTCGGCAAGGCACTCGTTGTGTCGCAAGTAGCGTTGTCGCTGGTTCTAATGGTTGGCGCGGGACTGTTTCTGCGCAGCCTGGTGAAGCTCAACGACATTGATCCCGGATTCAATCGCGAGAACGTTTTGCGACTGCAGCTCGACACCGACTCCACCGGCATCAAGGGCGAGGATCCACGCCTGAATGCACTGTTCCAGCAGATTGAAGCCCGCGTGAGCGCACTGCCGGGCGTGAAGGCCGCCAGCTTTTCTTCGTTCACCTTTCATGAAGGAAGTTGGAGCGACAACATCTTCGTGGCTGGGATGACTCGCGACGAAGACGTCAACATCCACCACAATGTGGTTGGTAACGGGTATTTCGAGACGATGCAGATTCCACTTCTAGCGGGACGCACGTTTGGCCCGCAGGATACGGCTACGTCGCAGCACGTTGCTGTCATCAGCGAACGCATGGCCAAAAACCTGTTCCCTCCCGGTAATCCTATCGGGCGGCACTTCAACGTCGGCGACCACAAACCGGAGAATGATTACGAAGTGATCGGCATCGTCAAGGACGTAAAATTCCGCAACCTTGAGGAGAAGCCGCGATACATTAACTACCTTTCTTACGTGCAGCGGCCGTGGGGCTTTGGCGATTTCGAGGTTCGCTATGCCGGCGACTTCAACTCTGTTTCGACTGCGGTGCAGCAGGCGATCCATTCCATAGACCACACGCTGGCGATTACGCATGTGACCACGCTGGACGAACAAGTTTCCCGAACCATAACGAATCAGCGGCTGGTGGCGCAGTTGTCGGCATTTTTCGGACTGCTCGCAGTTTTCCTTTCGTGCATAGGAATTTACGGGTTGATGTCGTACGTGGTGAACCGGAGAACGAACGAGATCGGCATCCGCATGGCGCTGGGAGCGGCCCGCAGCAACGTGCGCTGGTTGGTGATGCGCGAGATCGTGCTGCTGGTTTCGATCGGCATCGCGATTGGAATTCCAATGACGCTGCTGGGCACTCACCTCATCCAGAACATGCTTTATGGACTTCGCGGCACGGATCCGATGAGCCTGATTGCATCCGTAATATTGCTACTGGCGGTGGCGCTGTTCGCAGGCTACTTCCCTGCGCAAAGAGCTTCCAAGGTAGACCCTATGGTTGCACTTCGATACGAGTGAGCAGACCTGAAAGTTAACAGGATTGACCATGTCCGAAAACCGCTAGTTTAAGTTGCATGAGGGTGCGAGAATTCAGACATGGAACTGCCCTCTCGTGAGGTTTGTTATCGGGCGCTGCAGAGCCGGGATGCCCGCTTTGATGGCCTGATGTTTGTCGCGGTGACGTCGACGGGTATCTATTGCAGGCCCATCTGTCCTGCTCGAACGCCACACTTCGAAAATTGCAAATTCTTTGGTTCGGCGGCGGCGGCGCAGGATGCGGGGTTTCGTCCGTGTCTTCGCTGCAGGCCGGAGACGGCTCCTGACCTGGCCTCGTGGAGGGGCACTTCGAATTCGGTTTCCCGGGCACTCGCGCTGATTGCCGAGGGGGCTCTGGACGGCGAAGGAAACACGGTTGAAAAACTGGCGGACCGGCTGGGGTTGGGCGAGCGCCAACTACGGCGGCTGTTTCTGCAGCACCTGGGAGCGTCGCCGATTTCTGTTGCGCAGACGCGTCGAGTGCTGTTTGCGAAGCAACTCATTCATGAAACGCAGATGCCGATGACGGAGGTTGCGATGGCGGCCGGCTTCGGCAGCCTGCGCCGATTCAACGAAACATTTCGCGACCTGTTTGATCGGCCTCCAAGCGCGTTGCGGCGGAAGAATGCGGCGAGGCACGAGGAGAAGGATGTTGCGCTGCGGCTGCGATATCGTGCGCCGTATGACTGGGAGTCGATGCTGGGATTTCTGCGAGCGCGTGCGATTCCCGGTGTGGAGATCGTGGAGAACGGACGCTATCTGCGCACCGTAGAAGTGGATGGCGCGATGGGAAGCATCGAGGTCAAACACCTGCCGGATCGGCAGAGCCTTGGCGTGAGCATTCGCTTCCCGGATGTGCGGCTCTTCCCTGCTATTGTTGCGCGGGTGCGGCGGCAGTTCGATGTGGGCGCGGACATTGAGACGATTGACGATCATTTGTCCGGCGATCCTGTTCTGGCGCGATTGGTGGCGCAGCGTCCGGGCCTGCGTGCTCCCGGCGGATGGGATGGATTCGAGATCGCGATACGCGCGGTTTTGGGCCAGCAGATCAGCGTGGTAGCTGCGCGCAAGCTGGCTGGACAACTTGTGGCTCTGCATGGCCGCGCGGTGCCGAAGTCATTTCTGATTCACGAAGATTTGTCGCATGCATTTCCGACAGCAAAGCGGCTGGCATCGGCTGCGGCGATTGGACTGGGCATGCCGGCGGCGCGGTTGACCGCACTGAAGGCGGTGGCTGAGGCGGCGGTGGCTGATCCAAATTTGTTTCGTCCCTTCGGCAGCATTGAGGATACGGTTGCGCGTCTGCGAGCGATTCGCGGGATTGGCGAATGGACGGCGCAGTATATTGCGCTTCGTGCGATCCGCGAGATGGATGCGTTTCCTGCAACGGATATTGGGCTTCTGCGGGGCGTGGCTTCGATTGATGGAGAGAAGACGACGTCGGCGAATTTGTTGAGCCGCGCGGAACTCTGGCGGCCATGGAGGGCTTATGCTGCGCAACATCTCTGGGCTGCCGATGGCAATGTGGCGGCGGGCACTCCTTAGATTTTGAAGATCGATGGCGGAAGAAATCGTCAGCAAATTTACAGATGCAGAAGGATAAACGATGAGTCTCTATTACAAGATGATTGATTCTCCGGTGGGAGAGTTGAAAGTGGTGGCAAGCGAAAAGGGACTGGTGGCGGTGCTGTGGGAGAACGATCGACCGGGGCGCGTGCCGTTGCAGGAGATGGTCGCGGATGAGCAGCATCCCGTGCTGGTGGAGACGGAGCGGCAATTAGGAGAATACTTTGCCGGGAAAAGAAAAACATTTTCTGTTGCGCTGGATATGCGGGGCACGCGATTTCAGAAAGACGTGTGGGCGGCGCTGCTGGCGATTCCGTTCGGAGAGACGCGGAGTTATGGCGAGCTTGCGAAGCAGCTGGGGAATCCCAAGGCATCGCGGGCTGTTGGCGCGGCGAACGGAAAGAATCCTGTATCGATTATTGTGCCCTGCCATCGCGTGATTGGTGCGTCAGGAAAGCTGACCGGCTTTGCGGGCGGGCTGGAGACGAAGGCGCATTTGCTTACATTGGAGAAATAGACGAGAGAGAAGCCTGTGGCTCCAGGCTTCTCTTCTCGCGTGCGATTTCGTCTAGGGCAGTACGATGACCCAGCTGGGATCGGGATCGAACAAGGTCATTGCAGTTGCTGTTTCCGTGGTGGACTTGCCGAGGTCCTTCTGCAGCAGCACTCCATCCTGATTGATGATGAAGGTCATGACGCCGGAGTTTCCGTACTCCGCGGGATAGGCGACAAGGGCGAATCCGCCGGACATCTTGCCATCGACCATGTATTCCTTCGCGCCGCCGGGAGCCTTGTCGGTCTGGCCCTTGAGCGCCTTGAAGTAATAGCCGTGGAAGGGTGTGTGGCCCTGGGGATTTGCAGTGTATCCCTCTGCCGTTGCGAAGGCGAAAAGAGGGCCGAGCGGGCTCGGTGGCTGGCCTTCTTCAGTCTTCCAGTACAGTCCATTCTGCTTGCCGGGATCGCTGAGGAACTTCGCTGCGTATAGCTTCGCCTTCTGGCCGTCGTGAGGCTTTGAGTAGTATTCGGCCTGGGCTTCCGCTGCCGCTTCGCAGACATCGATGATTGCGAGTTCATTGCGGCCTATGCGGCGGTTGAGGACTTCATCTTTTCCTGCGGCGGTGTCGAAGAACCACTTTCCGTCAGCATTCTTCTTGAGCGGAATCGGGAAGGGGAAATTGTCGGCACCTACCAGCAGCATTTGCGAACCATCCACTAAAGGACGCCAACGGTGCATGACTTCATACCCTGTCACAAAGGCGGCGGAGATGTTCTTGTCCTGAACGCCGTCGCCGGAGGAGATGAGTTCTTTGGAATCGGGGCCGAAGATGGCGATTAGTGCGTTCTGATCGCCGGACTTTGCTGCTGTCAGCAACGCACTGGACGCGTCATCCGGGGAGGCAAAGGTGCTGATTGCAGGCTTCTCGGGAGTTTCGGCTTTTTTGCAGGCGACGGGCACGATCAAGGCGAGAACGAGCGCGAACGCAATTCTACGGTGTTTCAGGAACATTCAATCCTCCAAAACTTTTGCTCTCGGGAACTCTTTGACGGTTGACTGAGTCTGTGGGCCGGCGATGGCTTTACCGACGTCCGCCGCCACCGCCGCGGCTTGCGGAACCCCGCGCGCTGGCCTGCCGGGATTGCCAACCGCCGCCACCGCCGCCGCCACCGCCGCCGCCACCACTTCCGCTGAAGGCCGTTGAGTTGGCCTTGGGCTCACTGCCGTAGCCGCGAGCGGCAGCGGAATTCGCCGAGCTGGTTCCGGAGTAGTTGGAGGTGTTGTGGGGCGTGCCCTGCGTCTGGTTCCATCCGCTGCCGGTGTTGCTGTAGACATTGCCGTTGTGGGCGGCGTACTTGTCGCCGCTTGCGGTTTGTCCTACAGCACCACTGTTGCCGTATTTGCCGGAGGCCGCCGCAGCACTGCCACCCTGCGATCCCTGTGCCGTGGCCACGGTTCCATTTGCGGTGGTTTGGTGCTGGGTGTATGCGGTGTTGCCGTCCTTTGAGACGACCGAACTGCCGTATTGGCCGTAGGCGTTGGAGGCCTGGTGGGTGGCGCCATAGGCTCCTGTATTCGGGTTGTAAGCCTGGCCGACCGACTGCTTGCCGTAGGGTGTGACTGTCTGTGCGCCGCGAGCGTAGGTTCCGGTGTTCGAGTTATAGGCGGTGCCGGCTCGGGCAGCGCCGTTGGGGCCGTAAGCGGTCACGCTGGATCCATAGACTCCGCCGTGCCATGCGCTGTTTCCGTAATAAGAGGTGCTGCGGTAGACCACCGTGCTGCTGTGCCAATTGCAATTCCAGGAACTGTAGCCCCAGTAGTAGTTATTGTTCATAGCTGCGCCGACGGCGATTCCGATTCCGAAGGCAACTACTGCGGTGGTGACGACGGCAGCCGTGCTATATCCCGGCGTGGCGACAGGAGCGCCATAGACGACGGTCGGGTTGTAAGTGGGTACGTAGATGACTTGCGGATTGGTGGGCTGAATGACGATGACCTGGGGCGATTGCTGGACGACCGTGATCTGCGATCCGGTCTGCAGATTTCCGGCAGCTTTCGCTTTAGCGCGCAACGTCTGCACCGCCGCCATCACGTCGGCGGCCTGGTTGTGATATGCCTCACCTAATGAGGAGGTCCACGTGAGATTCTTCGCCATGTTGTCGAGGACGGACGCGAATTCCGTGAGGGCCTTCACGCTGGGATCCCATGGCTGCTTGTCCACGGCCTTCATAAGATTTTCGCCGGTGAGGCTCTTGTTCTGCGTAAGCCACTCGTTGGCGGCAACGACCTGATCGGGGAAAGTGGCGGCTCCGAGGACCTGGGCTACGAGGGCGTCAGGGTAGAGCGCGATGGGCGCTACCAAGCCCTGCAACTGATCCGCCGAGAGGGGCGCTGGCTGCTCCGCGGATGCGGCCTGCGCCGGGGCTGCTGCGGCCGGTGCCGCGGCGGGTGCGGGTTGCTGCGCTGCCGCTTCAACGGATACAGCGGGCAGGACGAGCAGGAACGATAGTGTGGCGGCTAAAAGCTGCTTCATGAAGATCCTGATCATTTTGTTCTTCTTTCACTCTGAGAGCGGTATGGAGCGGGGCCCCTTTTTCTGCCAAGGCTGAGGCACATGACATCGGCGGGTCAACCTGGCTTCAGGTAGGCGAACGTATGTCCCGGCGAGCCACTATCATAGCGCCTCTTTCCAACGATCGGCGACCCGGGGTTGCTGGGGGTGGGGATACCGGGACGGCTGGCAGCGGAATTCGGCAAGCTGTCTGAAATGAACGATGGACAGTTCCCTGCCAACTTTCCCTAAAACAATGCTGGACAGTGGCGTGAGGCGGGGCGGATGATCGCGTTTTCGTGCAAGCGGAGAGTGCTTTAGGAGGCTACTTTTCTCTGCCGGGGATTGCCGGTTTTGAGGGTGATGGCAGACGGGTCAGCTTGTGGCTGGAGTGCGCCAAGGACGCCCCCATTGGACGCCCGAAGAAGAACAATCGCCACATACTCAAGTCTGTGACAGCGGACACATACTGTCGTTACCTCCAAGGTCAACAATCCGATGTTTTCTAGAACTCTCATCTCCGTGACGCCAACGGGCATTTTGCGGCCATCCGGAACCGGGATTTCGATACGAGATTGCCTAGCGGCATGTAGTGCGACCTGAAAAGAAAAGTTGGAACGGAGGTTCCGAATGAGCGTGATTACCGAGGAAGAGAAAGTCGTAGCTGTATCGAGCCCTTCCCAAGCTGGAACGCAATATGCGTTCTTTTTTGGCGGAGGGGCAGCAGAGGGTAACGGCAAGATGAAGGATGTGCTGGGCGGAAAGGGTGCCGGACTGGCGGAGATGACCAATGTCGGGCTGCCTGTACCCCCAGGATTCACGATTCAAACGGAAGCCTGTCGTGAATACATGCGCGGTGGATTGAGCCCGGATGTCGATATACAGATGAACCGCTCGCTTGACCGGTTGGAGAAGCTGCAGGGACAGAAGCTGGGTCAGGGTGAGAATCCGCTGCTGGTTTCAGTACGCTCGGGCGCGAAGTTTTCCATGCCGGGCATGATGGACACGATTTTGAACCTGGGCCTGAACGACAAGTCAGTGGAAGCGCTGGCGAAGAAGACAAATAATCCCCGCTTTGCTTATGACTCCTATCGCCGCCTTATCCAGATGTTCGGCGACGTTGTACTGGATGTGAAGAAGGCCGAGTTCGAAGAGATCTTCGACGGCATGAAGAAGAAGAAGCACATCAAGCTGGACACAGAGCTGACAGCTGATTGGCTGAAAGAGATCATTGTTGAGTACAAGAAGCTGATCGTTAAGCACACCAAGAAAGACTTCCCGCAGGATCCGCACACGCAGCTGGTAATGGCTCGCGACGCCGTGTTTACCTCGTGGAACAATAATCGCGCCAAGACATATCGCCGAATTAATCACATCGACGACATGCTGGGGACGGCTGTGAATGTGCAGGCAATGGTGTTCGGCAACATGGGCGATTCGAGCGGCACGGGTGTGGGCTTTACGCGTAACCCGGCGACCGGCGAGCGCGAGTTCTTCGGCGAATTCCTGATGAACGCGCAGGGCGAAGACGTTGTCTCCGGCGTGCGCACACCGATGCCGATCAGCGAACTGCAGCGCCTGATGCCGCATGTTTACGACCAGCTTCGAAGCCTGACATGGAAGATGGAAAAGCACTATCGCGATCTTCAGGATTTTGAGTTCACCATCCAGGATGGTCATCTCTACATGCTGCAGACGCGCAACGGCAAACGTACCGGCCTGGCGGCTGTGCGCATCGCCATCGACATGGTGCGCGAGAACCTGATCACGGAAGAAGAAGCAATCTTCCGGGTTGAGCCGAACCAGTTGTATGACTTCCTGGTTCCGCGGCTCGACGAGAAGGGCGTTGCGGTGGACGTGCTTGCCTTCGGCCTTCCGGCATCGCCGGGCGCAGCTGTAGGACAGATCGTCTTCACAGCGGAAGATGCAGTGAAGCACACCAACAACGGCCAGATGAGTTCGATCATTTTGGTTCGCGGTGAGACGACTCCGGAAGACATCGCCGGCATGGAAGTTGCGGCGGGCATTCTGACATCGCGCGGCGGCATGACATCGCACGCAGCAGTTGTGACGCGCGGCATGGGTAAGTGCTGCGTAGCCGGCGCGGGCGACATTGAAGTGAACGAGAAGAAGGGCGAGATGCGGGTGAAGGGCAAGGTCTTCAAGCACGGAGACTGGATCTCGCTGGACGGCACGACTGGCCGCGTAATTGGCGGACGGTTGAAGACTCTGCCAGCAACACCGGATGATCCGGACCTGGTGAAATTCATGGCCTGGGTAGATCCGCTGCGCAAGCTGCGCATCCGCGCCAATGCCGACATTCCTCGCGATGCACGCCAGGCAGTAATGTTTGGCGCAGAAGGCATTGGACTCTGCCGCACGGAACATATGTTCTTCGCGGAAGACCGTCTGCCGCTGATGCAGGCAATGATTCTTGCGGATAACGAGAAGGACCGCAGGCTTGCATTGAAGAAACTGCTCCCGATGCAGAGAGCGGACTTCCTTGGCTTGTTCAAGACGATGCACGGGCTGCCGGTAACGGTTCGCCTGCTGGATCCTCCGCTGCACGAGTTCCTGCCGAAGCGCGAAGACCTGCTGGTGGAAATCGCCAAGCTGGAACTGACCAAGCCGCGTTCGCCCAAGCTGAAGGAGCTGCACCTGCTGCTTCGCCGGGTGGAAGAACTGCACGAGACGAACCCGATGCTGGGTCTTCGTGGATGCCGTCTGGGCATTGCCTATCCCGAGATCACCGAAATGCAGGCGCGTGCCTTGTTTGAGGCGGCGGTTGCGGTGAAGAAGTCCGGGCAGGAAGTCAATCCGGAAATCATGATTCCGCTGATCAGCACGGTTGACGAGATGCGGAACCAGGCCAACATTATCCGCCGCGTTGCGGAAGAGGTCTTTGCCGAGAAGGGTATTCGAGTCGAGTTCCTGGTTGGCACAATGATCGAACTTCCACGCGCTGCCCTGGTGGCCGATCAGATTGCGAAGGAAGCCGAGTTCTTCAGCTTCGGAACGAACGATCTGACGCAGACCACGTTTGGCATTTCGCGCGACGACATTAACAAGTTCCTTCCCGCGTATATGAGAGAAGGAATCTTCAAACAGGATCCATTTGCCGTACTCGACCAGGACGGTGTGGGTCAACTGGTGAAGGGTGCCGTAAGCAAGGGTCGCGCATCGCGTCCAAATCTGAAAGTAGGTATCTGCGGTGAGCACGGCGGCGAGCCGGAGTCAGTAAAGTTCTGCCATAAGATCGGCCTGAACTACGTCTCCTGTTCTCCGTATCGCTTGCTGACTGCCCGCCTGGCTGCTGCGCAGGCTGCAGTCGAAGAGAGCCACGCATTCAACCCGCAGTCGCTGGGTGGAACGCGCTAACTGCCTATTTCCGAAGACCTCGCGGAGAACTGGTTGCCGCGTGGATCACGAGGAAGCTGGCGAAGTGAAAATTGAAGTAAAGCAAAGGTCCGTCGCGATGACGGGCCTTTCGCTTTTGTTGAGCAGAAAGTGAGTTGACATCGTCATTCCGAGTCAGAGCCGGGGCGAAGATAATCGGATTGACTTTCTGCATGTCAGAAGGTGATTCTTTGGTAACTGCGATGCGGGCGGCCTGGAATTCGAGCTTCCGAAGCTAGCTGGTTCAACTACGTGGAGGGAAAACCGATGAAGACGATTACGGCTGTTCTAGGCATGGCTGCAATGTTCAGTGGCGTCATGATGGCGGTCGCGGCGGAAACGCCCCAGACTCCGAAAACTCCGAAGACTCCGGTCGTGGGGGTCACTCCTGTGACGCCCATGGCTCCGGTAACGCCGGTTGTCGCGATGACGCCGGTCGCACCGATGGCTCCCGTAGCGCCGATGATTAAGATGGCCCCAGTGGCGCCGATGGCTCCGGTTGCGCCGGTTATCGCGGTGGCTCCTGTTGCACCTGTGCCTCCGGTCGCACCCATTATTGGCGGTTGCTCCTGTTGCGCCTGTGCCTCCGGTAGCGCCGGTTCTCGCCATTCCACCTGTAGCGCCTGTAGCGCCGATGGCTGCTCCAGAGGCGGTGGAAGTGACAGACCCAGTGGAGGCCGTGGAACCGGTGGAGGCTGTTGAGCCGGCTCCAGCGCCGATGGCTCCTTAAGCATTTTCATTTTCGCGAACGACGAAGGACCTCTCACAAACGGGAGGTCCTTTGTATTGGGAAGAGGCTTGGATTTCTCCGGAAGAAACAGTGAGTCCGCGATCATGCGGGACCGTGTTCCAATGCACGACGCCAGATGTTCCAAAACGGTTAAGCGTATAGTTCGCTGGTGCGGCGGTGACTGATTCTAATTGACTTTCGATACGCCGCCAGCGTAATTGTGCTCAGAGCGTCCACGCGCTAACAGAATGCACGCGCATATCAGGACGCATGATCTACCAATCCAGGGAGGATTTTGATGAAGAAGCTTTCTACAGTTGCCACGTTGATGGCGGGCCTGACGATCGCGAGCGCGGCATTCGCGTTCCAGACCACGTCGACGCCACCGGGCGGTGCCACTACCAACAAGACTTCGAAGAGTACGTCGAAGGCCGCTACGGAGCCGGCTTCCGCCGCTAACCAGACGACGACGGCAAAGCCGAAGTCCCAGGCTGCCGCAAAGCCAGTGGAGGCGAGCGCCACCCCAGCGGAGATTGCCGACGCGAAAGCGAAGGGTTTGGTTTGGGTGAACACGAGCAGCAAGGTCTATCACAAGTCCGGCGACAAGTATTACGGCGCGACCAAGTATGGCAAATTCATGACCGAGGCAGATGCGCAGAAGATGGGCGCACACCTGGCGAAGTAATCCGTCGCGATGCAGAAAAGGACCTCTCGAACGAGAGGTCCTTTTTATTTGCTGTGAACGCTAGAGGTGGAAGAGGTGATCTGCTCCGTATACGAGCCCGAGAGTGATGACCGCGATGGCGATCTCACCTATTGCGCCCACGGCGAAGGGCCGCCAGCCTTGTTTGAATAACTGGCGAAGGTTGGTTTGCAAGCCCACTCCTGCAAAGGTGAGGAGGAAAGCCCATCGGGACAAATTGGCTAGATTGGTTAATTGCGGCTTGGTGAAGAAGCCCACGGTGGCGAGCAGCGAGATGAGTAAGAATCCCAGGACGAACTTGGGAAACTTTTGCCACAAGAAGGCGGCCTTGTTCGAGACCAGGTGCGTCTGGCCGCGCGAGGCCCAATAGAGAGCGTAGCCGAGGACCACGAATCCGATGATGGCATTGCGTGTTGTCTTGGCAAGGACGGCGACCTTGCCGGCGGCGTCGGAGTAGAGCGCACCTGCAGCGGTGGCCTCCGCTGTATTGTCGACCGCGAGTCCGGCCCACATGCCGTAGGCGTGATCGCTGAGGTGCAGTGCGTGGCCAATGAGCGGGAAGGTGAAGAGAGAGATTGCACCGAGGGCGAGAATGGCGGCGATGGCGAGCGAGGCATCTTCATCGTCGGCTTCAATTGCGCCCTTGGCGGCGATGATGGCGGAGACTCCGCAGATGGACGAACCTACGGCGAGCAGCGACGCGAGCTTTGGCGGAAGCTTGAAGAGGCGGCCGAGAAGATGCATGAACGAGAGTGCGAGAGTGACTTCAATGGCGACCAGCGCGAGGCTGATGCCGCCAAGGTGAAGCAGGTCGCCGAGGAGAAAACGCGCGCCGAGAAGGACGATTCCAGCCTTCAGCCAGAATTCATAGGTCGCAACACCGGCGCGGAAGATCTCGGGTACTCCGATGGTGTTGGAGATGACGTAGACCGATGACGATTGCCCAGAGCACATATTCAATGTTGGGGATCACCCAGTGATGTGCCTTGGCGGTGCGGGCGATGTACTGCTCGAGGAATTTTCCGGCATAGCCGATGGCGAAGAGCAGCAGGAGGCCGGGAACGAGTTCAAGAATTCTGCGGGGAAGGCTCAGGGTGCGTGGCTGAGTGAGTGCAATGGACGCTGCCATGACTTCTTTCTCCTATTTGAATCCTGCGTCGGGGTGCAGGAGTTTGCGCCGTGCGGCGAAGGCTACCATTTCACCGTGTGGATGACGTTGAAGCGGATGAGCAGTGCGGCGGCGAGCGAGAGCAGGACCGCCCACCAATCGAGGGTGAGTTTGGGATGAGCGACCGCTTTTACGGGCTCTTGTGGCTGTGACATATTTCCTCCGTGGGATTACTGCGGCGACTACTCGAAGGTGGGGATGGTTCGACAGGCATCGCCGGCGGAGAGCGCGGCGGAAACAAAGTAATCCGCGGTCTCGTCCACGGCGGCGTTGGCAAGTGCGGCTCCAGCAAGAATGACGATGGGAGCGGGCCCGGGCTCCACTGTGGCGAGTTCGCGAAGCGTGGTGCGACGCGCGTGCTGATCCGGCTGCGCGGCGCGGCTGACGACGATAACTGGTAAATCTTCGGGCAATCCTTCGCTGCGCCACTCGGCTGCGAGCGATGAGAAGTCGCGGCCGGGCATGTAGACGACACGAGTTGCGTCGTCATGTGAGCGCGGATGCGAATCCGCATGATGGCCGGTGGAGAAAACGATGGAAGACGCGGAGCGACGATCGGTCAGCGAGCATTGGATGGCGGCGGCGGCGGCGAAGGCAGCGGTGATTCCGGGAACGACTTCACACGGAATGCCCGCGAGGCGCAGTGCATCCATCTCTTCCGCGGCACGGCCGAAAACGAGCGGGTCGCCAATTTTGAGGCGGACGACGCGCTGGCCTTTGCTTGCCTGATCGATCATGAGGAAGTTGATTTCTTCCTGCGTAACCCGCTTCATGCCGCAGCGTTTGCCGACATTCAAGATCCACGCACGCGGATTGGCAGCGCCAAGAACTGCGGACGGAACGAGATCGTCGTGCAGCACGACATCGCAGGAAGCGAGCAGGCGCGCGGCTTTCACGGTAAGCAGATCAGGGTCGCCCGGGCCTGCTCCGACGAGATAGACGGTTCCCTTCTCCGCGATGTTCATCGAGCCACCTCAGCATGCTCCCGCGTCAGCGCGAGTTGACGCGATGGGCAGGACGCGGAATCGCATACGTCCCGCTGCGCGAGCTGATGCAGCAGCATCTTGCGCTCCTCGCCGGGGTAGTACGCGGCCAGCACGTCGCGGCGAAGTGAGCCGAGGCTCGCGAGCCATGGACCGAGATCCTGGGGCAACTGCTCGTCGATTTCGCGGCGCAGGCGCTGCGCTAACGCGGGACTTTCGCCCGCAGTTGAAATGGCAACCTGCAAATCTCCGCGACGAACGACGGAGCCGAAATAGAAATCGCAATTCGGCGGATCGTCGACGGCGTTGCAAAGCACGTTGCGTGCAACCGCCGTTTGATAAACGTAATGATTGACCGACGGCAAGTTGGTCGCGGCGATGATGAGAAAAGCGCCTTCCACATCCGAGGGTTCGAAAGAGCGACGATCCCAGGTGATTCTCTGCTCGGCTGCAAGGGACTGAATTTCCGCCAAGGCCTGCGGTGCGATGACGTGAACGTCGGCCTCCGATTGCAAGAGGCTATGGATTTTCTCAGCCGCTATCTTGCCTGCGCCGATGACGACGCAGCGACGCGACGTGAGCTTGAGGAAGATGGGGAGCAGACTCATTCCGCGACTCCATGGGGTACGCGGCCCGCAGGCACATCGCGCTCGGCTGCTTCTACTACTTCTCCGGCAAGCTGGGCGCGAAGTTCCTCGTCGCCATGACGGGCGAAGTAGGCGCGCAGATTTTCTTCCGGCTCGCGGTCGCGCAGATAGGCCCGTAGCAGCCGCTCGAGCGACTCCGGCACAAGCGGTGCGGGACAGCGGTATCCAACCGGACGCGCTACGCTTGAGTGCTTGCCGACAGCGCCGCCGACGCAGAAGTAGAAGGCGTCGGTGAGCTTGCCTTCGTGCTTGATCTTCTTGCCTTCCAGGCCAATGTCGGCAATCCAATGCTGACCGCAGCTGTTGGGGCATCCTGTGACGTGAAGTTTTAGCTGCTGATCGAAGCCGGGGATTCTTTCTTCCATCTCCTGCACGAGCCAGCGGCTGAAGCCCTTCGTTTCCGTGATGGCGAGCTTGCAGAACTCGGTGCCGGTGCAGGCAATGGAGCCGCGGAAGAAGTTCGTTGCCTCCACGTGCAGTCCAATATTGTTTAGCTCGCGAGCAAGCTCCGCAGTGCGCGAATTGGGCACATTCACGAGGATGAGATTCTGCATGACAGTGGCACGGAGTTCGCCGGATCCGAATTTCTCAGCGAGTTCGGCAGCCTGGTAAAGCTGGTCGCCGCTCATGCGGCCTCCGAGAACAGAGGCGCCCACATAGCTGAGGCCGTACTGCTTTTGCGGATGAATGCCGACGTGGTCGCGGTAGACATCATCGGGCACCTGCTCGTCGACGGCGGGATCGAGCTTGAATCCGATAATCGATTCGAGTTCCGCGAGGAAAGAATCCGTGGTCCAGCCTTCCTTGAGGAAGAGATATTTCATGCGCGCGCGGTCGCGGCTTTCGCGAAGTCCCTGCTGCCTGCGGAAGAGTTCGGTGATGCCGTGCACGACGGCGATCGCCTGATCGGGACGGACGAAGGCGTTCAGCTTGACGGCGAGATGCGGCTCCTTCGAGAGGCCGCCGGCGACGCGAACTGCGTAGCCGACCTCAGAGCCGCGACGAACGGCGGTGAGGCCAATGTCGTTGATCTCAGGATACGAGCACCAGACGGGACAGCCGGTGATGGAAACTTTGAATTTGCGCGGCAGGTTGTAGAACTCAGGATTGGCCGTAAGCAGATGAGCGGCTTCAACGGCGAGCGGCGAGGCGTCGATCAATTCGTCGTGGGCGATGCCCGCGAGCGGGCATCCGGTAACGTTGCGAACCACGTCTCCGCAGGCACCCTTCGGCGAGAGGCCGATAGCGTCGAGCGTTTGCACGATCTCCGGCAGGGACTCGATGGTGAGCCAGTGAAGCTGGATGTTCTGGCGGACGGTGATGTCCGCGAGGTTGCGCGCATGCTTACGGGTAAGGTCGGCGATGACGCGGAGTTGTGAGGAGGTGATGAGGCCGTTGGGGATGCCGATACGCATCATGAAGTACTCGGTCGCTTTGCCTTCGCCGCCGACACCGCCCGTCGCTCCAATGCCGTCGCCCTGGGTATAGACTCCCCACCACTTGAAGTAGGTCGCTGCCCACTCCGGCACGACGCTGGCCCGGCCATCGCGGGCGAAGGCGCGGATTTCGTCGAACGCCTCCCACGGATTCTTCTCGCGCTTGAGCCGCTCCTGCTTCTGAGCCTTGGTTTCTTTGACTGGGGTATCTGAACTCATTGATCTCCTTCGAAAACTAAAAAGCCGCGCTCTCAGCTTTGGCTGTGGCGCGGGCTCCGTTTGAAAACTCTCGAATTCTGTTTAGAAGAGAGGGTCAACCAGGAAGACACCGGCCCAGCGTGCAGGGACACATGCAACAGTGGTTGGCCAGCTTCATTCGAGGAGAACTCATCTTCGAAGCATATGTTCATGGTGGGTTACGAGTCAAGTGGCCGGATGAAAACATGATCAATAAACTAAGGTATTTTCCACGCCTAGGAGACGGAAATATAAGGAGTTTCGTCCAACCTGCAGGGATTTTCAGGAGTTTGCCAACGGCGGAGGAAGTGGCGAGGTAAGGTGACGCGACTAGACCCGAGGCGGTGTAAGCTGTTCGCTGAGTTTGAGTTGGTGATTCCCAGATCGGGGACCTTCGGTGCGATGCTCACACAGCATTCCGCGAAGAAAGCTCTGGCGCACAGTGTTGCTGCTGTGTTCCCTGTGCGCGGCGGAGTGGCTGCCTGCGCAGAATGTGTTGGGAAACGAGGGGTTGGCGGCACTGCCTGACTCGCCGCAGCCGCAGGCAGATGCGACCAAGCCTCCCGAGAAAAAGCCGGAAGCCGTACCGGCCCAAAATAACGTCAAGAAGCCTGATGCAGGATGCAAGGTGCAGCCGCCGCCGACCGGGGGCGCGACGGTGATGGCTTCCTCCTCAACAGTGGCCGCAACGAACTGTCCGAAGAAATTTGATTTCTTTTATCCGCTGGGGAAGCCTCCGGCTACCGGACGCCTCTCGAGCATGGACAAACTGCGAATAGCCTCCAGCAATGTAGTGGACCCGTTCAGCCTGGTGACCATCGGCGTAAGCGCGGCGATAACAATCGGGAGCGATTCGCATACGGGTTATGGGCCGGGGATGGGCGGCTGGGCGAAGAACGCGGGCACGCTGTTTACGGAGGACATGACGGGGGCATTCTTCATCACGTTCCTGATTCCGTCGATTGTGAAACAGGATCCGCGCTACTACCGCATGCCGCACGCTTCAATCCCGCGGAGAATTGGAAACGCGATCATGCAGCCGGTGTGGACGCGAAGCGACTCTGGCAAGCATATGCCGAACCTGGCGATGCTGATTGGTGTGCCGGCGACGATTACGCTGTCAAACGTCTACGTGCCGGACCGGGACCAGGGCGTGGGTCCGACGGCGGCGAGTTCCGCGGTCGCGATTGGTTCGGCTCCCATTGATAACTTTATAACGGAGTTTTTGCCGGACGTGGCGAAGGTGGTGAAGATTCGCATCGTGATCATCCAACGACTGATCAACCACATCGCGGTTACGGGCGGGGAGTCTTAAGGTCGCTGGGCAGAGAACATTTAATGCTGGAGCTTTTCGTACCAGTTCATCGGACGGATGAAGAATACGAATTCGCCGGGTTTGGCCTCTGCCTTGAGCTTGCTGCATCTGTTGGGCGCGACGGTGCCGGAGGCAAAGATCGGCGGGATATCGTACCAGTGCGTTAGAAATGAGAGGGTGTCCTTCGCCGAATCGCAATTGACGAAGACGTGATCTCCGGGCTCGTACGTCGCCTGGATCGAGAGCATGGTGACGTCGCCCTTCACGACTAACTGCCCGAGGCCGTCCTTGTCGGGAGTAATGGAAACGAGTTGCGAATAATCCTTCGTGTTGACGTTGACCTGGAACTTCGTGGGCTTAACAACAGTGCCCGTTTTGCTTTCGAGCATTCGAATCGTGATAGTCCGGTCGGTCTGCGCGTTCGACGGCGTGCACATGATTGCAAGTAAGCCGAGAAAGAGAACTTGTGCCGTCAACTTTAGCAATGAAACTCCTTTTTGGGCCGGACCATCACGACTGAGTAAGGTGTGCTTCTACTTTACGCTGCGGGATGAATCCATATCGCATTGCCGCCGCCGGAGACCATGTGAACATCGAGAACGGTGCTGCGATCCACGGGACGCTTGCTGATGGTGGTGTGGGTTGTGTTGGTGGCGGAGTCGCTGGCATCGGCATAAATTTCTGCAACGTATTTGCCGGGGCCAAGGAAGCTGAGCGGCAGCTTGGTATCGCGCTCGTTCCAATTCGTGATGGAGCCGATGTACCAATCGTTGCCGCTCCTGCGTGCGAGTGAAATGAACTGCATGGGCAGGCCATCGATCACGTGAACTTCATCCCATGTGCAGGGGACCTGCTTGATGAAATCGAAATCCTTCTGTCCCTTGTACTGCTCGGGATAGTCCGAGACCATTTCGAGCGGACTCTCCAATACGACGAAGAGAGCGAGTTCTGAGGCGCGCGTGCCGAGAACCATGGGCTTCTCATTGCGCGCGACAAAGTTTGCGAGGTTTGAATTGTTGAAGCCGCCGGGAGTGTAGTCGAGCGGGCCGGCGAGCATGCGCGTGAATGGCAGCGTGGTGTTGTGGACGGGAGTAACGCGCGCGCTCCACTTGGAATATTCCTTGCCCATGACGGCCTCGCGCGTGAGCAGGTTGGGATAGGTGCGGCGCAAGCCATCGGGCTTGAATGCCCCGTGATAATCGAGCAGCAGGTGATGGTCGGCGGCGTTCTGCGCGACGCGGCGATACCAGTCCACCATCCACTGATCGTCGCGATCCATGAAGTCGATTTTGACTCCGGCGATTCCCCACTTCTCAAAGAGAGGAAATGCCTGATCCATGTATTTATCGACCGAGGTCCAGTGCGACCACACCCAGATCTTAACGTTCTTTTCCTTGGCGTAGCGGAGGAGTTCCGGCATGTCGACATCGGGATGAAATTGGGTGATGTCCGCGAGGTCGGAGTAATCCGTTCGCGCTTCGGGCGACGGCTTGGCCCATCCCGCATCGATCAGCATGTAGGGGAAACCGGCGTCGGAGGCGAATTCGATGTAGTGCTTCATGGTCGCCGTGTTCATGCCGGGCTTGAAACTTACTCCGGTCGCCATGTCGCCGGACCACCAATCCCATGCGGACTTCCCTGCCTTGATCCACGAAGTGTCGGCGATCTTCGATGGAGGATTGAGATTGATGACGATGTTGGATTCGATGAGGCGGCCGGGGGTATCGCCGATCATGAGTACGCGCCAGGGCGATTGAAATGGGGCGGTGGCTTCAACAGCAAACGTTGGATCTTTGATGTTGGGCGAGAGCGCAGCCTTGAGCGTGTGGAGTTGCTTGTCGCTTTTCAGATAGAGGCCGGAATAGTTGTCGATGTTGGCTTCCGTGATGGCGACCCAACCTGCTGACGGCACCTGCGCAAGCAGTGGCAAGGCTACAATCCACGCCGGCTGAATGCTGCTCACAGTGCGCATCTGGTAGTCATCTTCATACGAAGACTGGAAGGCTTTGAGGACCAGAGGATAAAGCGTCGCATCCATGCTGTAGTGAAACTGCGTGAGCTCGCCGGTAATGCGCGCGGACTTGATGGATGGCTGTTCGGGAACGAGGTAGCGGAAAGCGAGTCCATCATCAAAGACCCTGATTTCGATGGATAGCTTGCTGCCGGTGTCGCTCGCGAAATCTTCGACGACGCAGTTGTAGTGATTGCGAACACTCTTCGTTTTGCCGACCGGGATGGTGTAAGTTTCGTCGGCGTTGCAGGGGTGTCCACTCACTTTGTGGAGACCGGGGCCGAGTGCGGGCTGGCCCTGAATCTCCAGGCCAAGGTCGGACTCATCGATGAGTGGCTTGCCATGAAAATTGACCGTGTAGCGGAGACCGGCAGGACTCTTTCCGGATGGGCCATCGGTGAGGCTGAAGGCGATCTGCCCGTCGGGCGACGAGACCTGCAGCGGACCGGAAGCCGATGTTTGTGCCGGGGACGACAGCGTGACGGACAGCGACAATGCAAGCAATGAGGACGCGCGCACGAGAAACATATTTTCTCCACTTAAATAGTTTCAGAACGGTTTGCCGCTACCCAATGTATGCCGTTCCGCGGGCTTGAACAAGCCTGAACTCGGATGCGGGTCAATAGAGGAGAAGGCTAAAAGGAGAAATTCCAGGTTCGCCGCTTACGATGCGATTGGAGCATCCTTCGAAGGTAAGTATCGGACAAGCAGAGAGGCTATACTTCCGAAAATCGCCGCAACGATTGGAGCCATCACGAGATGGGTGAATCCTGAATCGAGTGTATTGGCGATCCCGAATGCCCGCGCATCCGTCCACCCGCTCCGCTTGAATTCTCCCCACGTTGCGACATACGCCGATTCAGGCGGAACGAGGAAGAACTCCATCGCGAAGCCCGCCGTCACCGCGATGAGCATACAGATGCCGGCACTCGAAATCCCCGCGAGCAAGCCGGCACGTGTCGAGCGGCAGGCTTGAGCAGTTCGGCCACCGGCTACGCCCCATAGCGCAAAGACCGTCAGCATAAATCCAATTTGAGCAACTGGGCTATGGATAGAAAACGGGATGCCATTTTCAATTCCTATATTCACGATTTCGATTGCTCCAGAGAGCAGACCGAAGCGCAACGCGGTCGGGAGGATTGTCTCCCACAATGGGCTGTTGGGCCTTACGAAAACGAAAATCGCGACCGCATACGCGAACAAAGCGCAGATCGATTGCACTAAATATGTGCGTGCTCCCGTCTGGGAGAAGAAGGCCGGATATCGCGATACAGCGAGCGCGGCCATACTTACAGAGATAACGATGAGCGTGATCAGCGCGATCGCCGTCACATTTCGGAGAAGCATCCCCATGCCGTGGCTGCGCTTATGATTCACGCCGGAGACCCCGCAGGGAACTATAACTCGTTCCCTGCATCAGGATCCTTCTTTAGCAGCGAACGATCTTCGACGACTGGATGCCCTTGGTGGCGTTGCGCGAATCGACTACAAGTTGCGACTTGTTGACGATGTCCACGTAGTCGTAGTCGGAGTGGTCGGTGACAATGAGCACGCAATCGTACTGCTCAAGATTGTCGAGCGGCGTGCAGGTCATGTTGAGGTTGTAGCGGCGTCCTCGTCCAACGGTCGGGAAATAAGGATCGTTGTAGAGTACCTCCGCGCCCGCCTGGCGCAGCAACTCGATGATGGTGAGCGATGGAGATTCGCGCAGATCGTCGATATCTTTTTTGTAAGCCATGCCCAGCATGAGGATGCGCGAGCCGTTCACGGCCTTCTTGTGCTGATTGAGGGCCTTGGCGACAAACTCGACGACGTGTTCCGGCATGGCGCCATTGATTTCGCCAGCCAACTCGATGAAGCGCGTGCTGAAGTCGTACTCCTTCGCCTTCCAACTGAGATAGAAGGGATCGATGGGAATGCAGTGGCCTCCGAGACCGGGGCCGGGATAGAAAGGATGAAATCCGAAAGGCTTGGTGGATGCGGCTTCGATGACTTCCCAGATATCGACTCCCATTTTGAGGGAGAGCATCTTGAGCTCGTTAACCAGCGCAATGTTGACGCAGCGATAGATATTCTCAAGCAGCTTGGTCATCTCGGCGACGCGAGTGGACGAGACGCGGACGGCACGCTTGAAGATGCCTTCGTACAGTGATGCGGCGAGAGATGTGGCTATCTCTTCGTGCCCGCCAACGACTTTGGGAATGTCGTGGCGCGCGACGGTGTCGTTGCCGGGATCTTCCCGCTCGGGAGAGAAGGCGACGTAAAAGACTCCGCTCTCCTGCGCTTCGCCGGTGCTTTGAACTTTGAGGCCGTGCGCATTGTTGGCTTCGAGGATTGGGATGAGCATCTCCTCGGTAGTGCCGGGGTAGGTGGTGCTTTCGAGGACAACCAGTTGCCCTTCCTGCAGCCAGGGGGCGGCGGATTTGGCGGTGTTCTCGATGTAGCTGAGGTCGGGCTCATGGTGCTCGGTGAGCGGAGTGGGAACGCACATGATGATGGCGTCCATGTCTGCAAGGCGCGAGAAGTCGTTGGTGGCGCGAAATCCCTGCTGGAGCGCGCTCTGAATCTCCGTCACAGGTATGCGGAAAATGTAGGATCGACCGGCCTCGAGGTCGTCCACTTTTTTGGCGTCAATGTCGAATCCGGTGACTTTGAATCCTGCCTCGGAAAAAAGCAGCGAGAGGGGCAAACCGACATATCCGAGTCCGATGATTCCGACTTTGGCAGTTCGAGAGTGGATGCGGTCCATTCGCTCCCGGGCAATTCCCGGCAGCGTGTTTTGGCTAATCGTCGACATGTGATTATTGTTGCACTCCAGTTGCCGAACTCCTATGCCGTCATTTTCAATATTCTGGGCAATTTTTGGGAATAAAGGAGGAAAGGTAACCCGGGACAGTGCCAAAGACTGCACGTTTGTCCCAGGAACATTATGCAAAGCATTTCACAATGTGGCTGGCATGCCAGGCTTCTAGCGCATCATGCGCCAGATTTTGAATAGGACGACGCAAAGGGAAACGACGACAGTTTGGAAAAGGACGGCATACAGGACGCCGCGGAGACATCCCCCGACGTGATTGGCGGCAGTCTCGAAGGCCTCTTCATTGAGTGCGGCCTCTCGTTGCTTCGGGCACTCTGCGGGTATGTGGACGACGAGCGGAGATACGGATTCTGGTGTCAGGGAACCATATTCGGCTGTGGGAACGAGTCTCATGCCTGGATGATCGGCAACGGAGCGAAGAACTTGAGATGTGTTGGGAGATTTCGTGCTGACTTCCCGAAATGGATCGGATATTGGCCGGGCGCAGGATAACGGTTGAGAAGTGCGAGGACGAGCGGCTAAGCAGCCGCAGGGAGAAGCTCAGACGCTGACGTTTCCGCGTTTTACCTTCACTTCTACCAGGCCATGCTTCTGCAGCTTGTAAAGGAAGGCTTTGTATTCGATATTCAAGCGCGCCGCTGCCTGGCGACGATTCCAGCGAGTCTGTTCCAGCGTATCCAGCAGGAGCCGCGATTCTGCTTCCCGTGATAGTTCGGCGAGGCGATCGATGGTGGAAGCGGGTTGCGCTTTGCCGTTCTGCTGGGAATCTGCTGCGGCCGGGGCTGCAGAGCGCAGCCGCGGAGCTTCCGGGGCGCGGAGTTCCTGCATGATGGTGACCGAGTCCTGGTAAACGAGAAGGCGGCGCATGACGTTTTCAAGCTCGCGTACATTGCCGGGCCAGCGGTATTCGAGCAACGCCTGCTGCAATTGTTGGGAAAGCACTGGGAGCTCAGCTCCGTCTGGCATATTGCGGCGAAGCAGAACCTTTGCGAGCGGAATGATCTCGCTCTTTCGCTCACGCAAAGGCGGGATGGTGATGTTTACGACATTCAGGCGATAGAAGAGATCTTCCCGGAAGGTTCCCTCCTCGATGGCGCGGCGCAGATCGCGATGAGTGGCAGCAATAACGCGCACGTCGATCTTGATAGTGCGGCTGCTTCCGAGGGGTTGAATTTCGCCATCCTGCAAGACGTGAAGCAACTTGGCCTGCAGACGCACATCCATGTCGCCGATTTCGTCGAGCAGGATCGTTCCGTTCTGAGCTGTCTCGAATCGGCCCTGCTTGTCAGTGGTAGCGCCGGTGAAAGCTCCCTTCTCGTATCCGAAGAGTTCGCTCTCAATCAACTCTGAAGGGAGTGCCGCGCAGTTCAATTTAAGGAAAGGCTTGTTAGCACGCGGGGAGCAGGCCCAGAGTCTGCGGGCCATGACTTCTTTGCCGACTCCGGTTTCTCCGTGCAAAAGCACAGGGACATTCGCCTCTCCAACGCGACTGAGAAACGCGTCGGAATAGTAAAGCGGGCCTTCACCCTTGATATCTTCGGGCGCCATTGCGGGCGCGCTGGCCGCGAGTTCCGCTGCGCGACTTACTTCAGCAAGCACCTCTTCCACCCTGCGGATAGTTTCAGGATGCGAAAGGGGCGTGTGAATCCAATGAATACGCGGGTTCTTTCCACCGTTGAGCTCTTCGCGCCCATTCAGGTACTCGCCGAGAAGCAGGAAATGGAGAAGTGGGCTGCGGGCGGTGAGTTCAGCGAGAGTATCAAAGTCCTGCTGGCGTCGAAGGGTAACGTCGAACAAGGCAAGCGAAGCGGTGCATTGGGCAGACTGCAGGTAAGCGAACGCGTCAGGTACGGTCTTCACGGGATGGACACAATGACCCTGGGTCCCAAGCCTCTGAATCATGGGCCCGTGTGCCTCGGGTGTCATGGTTACGACCACGATATTGCCTGACATCTTCCCTCGCTACTTCGGAGCAGATTCCATGAAATTGCAGTGCCGTAGTAAAGTTCGGTGGCTGCTGCTGTAAGACCCGGATATTGGCAGAACCATGAAAACAAATTATTACAATGCCTGGACGTGACGTGCCCAGAAAAACGTGCCGCAAGCGGTTTCCATTTCTGAAACTTTCGGAAACCTTCCCCAGCATCATACCCCTAAACCTTCAGATTTTTTCGGAAACTTGGTAACTTCCCGGGTCGATCTGACGGTTACCAAAAGCGGAAAAACTAACAAAATATTGATCTCCGCGTTCCTGAAATTGTGGTCGTCGGATTGCAGCAATGAGGCCTAGTTAAGCTTCCCCCTGCGTTGAAAGATTCGTGAGACATAACCGGCAAGATAGCCAGGAACGGTGCAGAGTGGCCCCAAATAGAGACATTTACCCCAATCTGAAGCTGCGAATTTATACCGTTGGTATGCGTCAAAACCGTCTAGCCAAGATGCTGGGCATCGACGAGGCGTACCTGAGCAGAATCATTAACGGATATCGCGAACCAAACGGAGCCATCCGGGAATCGCTGGCTGAGATCCTGCGCAGCGATCAGGAATGGCTTTTCCATAAAGTGCAGATCAACGACGAGCTGACTTTCGAGCGGCCGGCACAGGCAGAGATGCCTGCGGATACTGCCAGAGCATCGTAACTGCAATTGCAGATTTGCCTGGCTCTCGTTGTTGCGGTTTCAGACTTCTCTTCCAGTTCGGTCTTCTGACTGACAATAACGAAGCCTCGCGTTTGATCTGCCGATTGTTTCAAGCGGGCATCCGGCGGTTGCTGGATACCGGCCTGAGCGCGTCGTCCTGCTCTCCTCTGAGGCTACGGAACCGTCGTGTTCAAGGCGGTACTTTCTATCTCTGCAGAATCGATGCTCTCGATTGGATGTGGTCGCGAAAACTACGGGGAACAAGAAGGAAGAACTACCTTCTATTGCAGTTCCTCGTTTTAATGTCGATGAGCCTATGGCGGCATCACTCATGCTGAAGCCAGGAGAGAATACGTCCACACGAAAGCGTTCCACCGATCGCCATGTCACCTTCCTCTTAATCTGCCTTATCTCTTTGCTTAGTGGATGCCGAGGCGGTGGAAGCAGCCCCGATGCTGCTGGCTCGACAGCCACGACGGACGCGAAGGGTGTGCACTCCTACAGCACCAGTTTTCCTCGAACGGAAAACCCGATTAGCGAGAGCGGAAACTGGATTGGAGGAAGCCACGCGGGAGCAAGTATCTGGAAAGGGGGTAGTCTCTGGAGAGCTGGGCGTCTTTGGGGAGACGTGCAGACCGTGTCCGGCTTTGCCTATGGCGTCTCTGAGCCTACTGAGTTTGGTGATCCGACTGCCATCCTTTCGGGCAGTTGGGGGCCTACACAGACGGTCTCCGCCACGGTCAGGATCCATGAGACACCGACAGGCCATTGCTGCCACGAGGTGGAATTGCGGTTGAGGACGACGATTTCTCCCTTCAGCATCACGGGATATGAGGCCTATTGCAGTGTGAATTCCGATAATCGGTATTGCCACATCGCCCGCTGGAATGGCCCTAATGGCAGCTACTGGAATTTTGAGACTACGAATAGTGCCGCGTACCTGGTAAATGGCGATGTCATCAAAGCCACCGCAACCGGAACGAATCCAACCGTAATCACTCTCTATAAGAACGGCGAGCAGATTCTTCAGGCCACCGATAGTGGAGCAGCCGGAGGAGGGTTCGGAGCGTTTGGACCTTGGACTTCAGGGAATCCAGGCATCGGTTTCTACGACAACTACGACAGCCATTGGAAGTACTTTGGCTTCTCTTCCTTCAGCGCCACAGACGACAGCAGCGGCACTGCGAATGCAACTCCACGCACCGCTCAATAATGGCCTTCGGTGGAGGCTGTGAGATCCTTCACAAATCGCTCCAGCGTTCTTGTATCTGCGCAGCTTTGTTCCCTGCCTGTCGCGGTATGGGCGGTGCCAGGCATGGACGGAACAAAGGCAGCGCCAAGGCCATCGTCTGTTCTGCGAATGACCAGTAAATTCACGGCAATCCAGCTTTCGGGTGTTCCGCGCCGTTGGTCGGTTCTCTGCAGAGTCATGGAAAGAATGCTGCCCGGGTACCATAGATCTTCCGTGAGCATGAACAGGCCGCTCGAGCTAATGTCGGCAATCGTGTGAGGGCTGGGAGTGCCTCCCGTCCAGTAATAGGCAACCAATGGCGGCTTGACCAGTCGTTCGCTGCGCCGTGGATCTCGCGAAAACAAATTCCGGAACCATATTGACTGCCGTTTCCTCGGCGCGATCCGTGGGGAACGACCCTCAACGGACGCAGACGGGCCAGGACGAGCACTGTCCGGTGCCTTTTCAGTGGCCGCTGATATTGTCTGCGGAGGTGTCGGGGCATATGGATGGTCGATCAGGGGTTCAACCTGCTGAACAACAGGTGATTCAGCCATTTGCGTGGGCGCGGCAGACGTCGGCGTGGCTACGGGGAGAGTCGCGGCAGAAATAGTGT
Organism: uncultured Acidobacteriaceae bacterium; assembly: GCA_963797255.1. Classification (GTDB taxonomy): domain Bacteria; phylum Acidobacteriota; class Terriglobia; order Terriglobales; family Acidobacteriaceae; genus JANXZS01. The sequence goes on along the minus strand of CAWCOV010000015.1, from coordinate 709,609 downwards.
CGATGCTATTCAGTAGCTCGGGCGGCGTGAATATATCGGGCTGTGCGATCGGCGGCGATGTTCCTCGAAGGTCCTCGGCTAAATCCATGCTCTCAGTGGCGCGCAATGATTCCGCCTGTTGCGTGGGCGCGGCGGACGTCGGCGTGGCCACGGGGAGAGTCGCGGCAGGAATGGTGTCGATGCTCTTCAGTAGCTCGGGCGGCGTGGGTATATCGGGCGGTGCGATCGGTGGCGGCGCCCCTCGAAGGTCCTCGGCTAAATCCATGCTCTCAGTGGCGCGCAATGATTCCGCCTGTTGCGTGGACGCAGCGGACGTCGGTGTGGCCACGGGGAGAGTCGCGGCAGGAATGGTGTCGATGTCTTCAGTGGTTCGGAGGACGCGGATCTATCCGGCTGTGCGATCGGTGGCGGCGCCTCTCGAAGGTCCTCGGCTAAATCCATGCTCTCAGTGGCGCGCAATGATTCCGCCTGTTGCGTGGGCGCGGCGGACGTCGGCGTGGCCACGGGGAGAGTAGCGGCAGGAATAGTGTCGATGCTCTTCAGTAGCTCGGGCGGCGCGGGTATATCGGGCTGTGCGATCGGTGGGGGCGCCCCTCGAAGGTCATCGACTAAATCCATGCTCTCTGTGGCGCGCAATGGTTCCGACTGTTGCGTGGGCGCCGCGGACGTCGGCGTGGCCTCGGGGAGAGTCGCGGCAGGAATGGTGTCGATAGTCTTCAGTGGTTCGGAGGAACCGGCTGTATCGAGCTGCGCGATCGGTGGCGGCGCCTCTCGAAGGTCCTCGGCTAAATCCATGCTCTCAGTGGCGCGCAATGATTCCGCCTGTTGCGTGGGCACAGCGGACGGCGGGACGACCACGGGGAGAGTCATGGCAGGAATGGTGTCGATGCTCTTCAGTGGTTCGGAGGGTGCGGGTCTAACGGGCTGTGCGATCGGCGGCGATGTTCCTCGAAGGTCCTCGGCTAAATCCGTGCTCTCAATGGCGCGCAATAATGCTGCGAGCGTTGCGTCGCGCCGCGGTGCCTCATCTGGCTCAGGTTCAATGCGCTGACCAGCATACGATCCCATCTGTTGCGTGGGCGCGGAGGGCGGCAGGATGGCCGCGGTGAGAGTCGCGGCGGGAATAGTGGCGACGCTCTTCAGCAGCTCAAGGTGCGCGGGTCTATCGGGTTGTGCGATGTGCGGCGGCGCGCCTCGGATATCCCCGGCAAAACCGGTGCCCTCGATGACGCGCAACAATCTGGCGAGGGTTTCGTTGCTCCGCACCGCCTCATCCGGCTCAGGTTCAATGCGCTGACCAGCAAACGATTTCGCCTGTTGCATAGGATCGGCGCGGAGTTGAGCACATACGTGAACCTCTGCAATGACTCGCGGAACAACACTCTTCGCTGCGCTCAATGAACGAAATGGCCCGTGCCACTTGCCATTTTTGGGACTACCGACACCGAGAATGCCCGCGCCATTTTTGCAGGACTCACATGAGCCGACATGCACGGTGGCTTGGTGGCCCTCAGCTGTCCGATGCTCATAAGTGTAGTAGTTCACGAAACTCCCTAACGCCTTTTACTGCGCTTCCGAATTGGAGTCAAAACATAATAGTTGATCTGATTGGATTGGGGCTAAAAGCTGGACCTAACTTTTCGAACTAACTAGCAACCTTAGGGGTGTGATTCCCTACCTCTATATGGTCGCTGTCGCGATCTACTGCACCTGGTATGCGCGTCGACGCTTAATGGATGTCTAAATGCATGCGAATGATCCCCCCGCCTTGTTCGCTTTTTGATTTGACACTTGGGGGGGATAGCGATATGTTCTCGGAGTCCGAGGCGTTTTATAGATCTTGGACTAATACGAAACAGTAACATTTCAGACTTGTTCGACCGGGACCGAAACCGTTGGGCTAGGCTCTTTTAGCGCTGTTTTTGCTGTTCACGATCGCTCCGAATAGCAGATTGGCATCTTGCGAAGGTTCTCTGAAACTTTACTCTTCCTCGGCCAAATATCGCCGGGGCAGAACAGGCTATCCTTCGCCCTAGCGAAATATCCCCGCCAATTCAAGTAACCCGCAGACGGTTACCATTACCCACAATGTGCATTACGACGCCTATGATCGCTACAACAAATTGAGTATTGACTGTTTCGGGAGAATACCGCCCCACCAAAACTTTGCAAACATCCGTAGACACTTCTTGTTCTGAAGGCTCGTTTCTCAAGTGTTTGGGGCGATTTTGAACTTTTAACTTTGGAATCCGAATTGCTACCCACAATCACAAGTATTTAAGTCCTTCCCCTCATTACTTTGTTGGCTCCAGGGCACCCTGGGTACTGAGGTTAGGATGAAACACTCGGAAGGTTGAGCAACAAAGTGCGGTCCGCTTCCTGTGACTCACAGGGCGAAGCTATGTCTTACTCACAAGTTGGGAACCGTTCAAAGGAGAGGCGAAAAACGTGCTGACCTCACATAGAACTACAGTTGAAGCGCCGAAAGATCCAATGTGGTGGGTCCTTTATACCCGCCATCAGCATGAGAAGACGGTGGCAGAAAGCTTGTCCGCTCGGGGGTTTGGAGTATTTCTGCCGCTCTATGAGTCCACTCGTCGCTGGAAGGACAGAAGCAAGATCCTCTCGCTGCCACTATTCCCCTGCTATGTGTTTGTACAGGGAGGATGCGATCGCATGCTGGAGGTAGTCACGACCCCTGGAGTCAACATGATTCTCCATCGGGGTGAACGGGTCGCAACCATCCCCGAAGGGGAACTTGATGCGATTCGAAGAACTGTCGAAGGGCAATTTTCCGTGGAGCCTCATCCCTTTCTGAAGTGTGGTGAGCGAGTTCGAGTCACTCGGGGTAGTCTCGAGGGCGTCGAAGGGGTTCTGATTCGCAAGAAAGGTTCTTACAGGCTTGTTCTTTCCGTGGAAATGCTTGCACAGTCTGCTGCCGTAGAGATTGAGGTTACGGATGTCGAGCCGGTGAGACCGCAACCGTCGACAGTCGTATCCATGCCGGGGCAGTTTGCCGGGGTTGGTCGTCGAGTTTGAACGTAATGCTGGCGAAAGATCGCCCAGTCCAATCGTCAGGAGTGTTATGAGCCGCACTGGCAAGCACCCAATGCTCTTGGGGCTTCTTATGATTTCAATGTCGGGTTCCATCCTGGGGCAAGCTCCATCCTCTGGTGACGCAGGTCGTGTTCCTGCAAAACCCGATGCCGCACCTTCGCAAGTACAAACTGAAGGAAGCACGAGTGGTAAGCAGCATGACGATAGCTATGTCATCGGTAACGGTGACGTTTTGGCGATCAATGTCTGGAAAGATGCGGACCTCTCGCGAACGATTCCGGTACGGTCGGATGGAAAGATCTCGCTGCCGCTGATGGGAGAAGTGCAGGCCGCCGGGCGAACGCCCGTCCAGCTCGAGCATGACATTACCGAAAAACTTCGAAGCTACATAACCGCTCCCGAAGTCGCAGTGATGGTCGAGCAAGTGAACAGCAAGAAATTCAGCATCCTCGGCCAGGTGGTCAAGCCAGGATCCTACACACTTGCCGTTGCCACAATGATCACGGACGCAATTGCGACCGCCGGGGGATTCCGAGACTTTGCGAAGGAAAAGCATGTCTATGTACTTCGCCAGAATCCTGACGGCAGCCAGTCCCGCATTGACTTCAACTACAAGGACTTCATCAAGGGCAAGGAGAAGAACATCAAGCTTCAGCCGAACGACACGGTAATCGTGCCTTGAGTAAGTCTATGTTTGCAAAAGTCATTATCGGTCTTGTGTTGTCGGTTGCATTGCCCGCCTGGTGCCAGGTGGATTCAAGCGCGACGGGCGTCTTGACCACGCCGGATAGCGAACTACAGGAAAACGATCTGCGAATGAAGACGCCGCCGCCTGTGAGCAGTCAGGAGTACCCGGACAAAGTCGGATCTCAGATACGGTCCAACTATCTGTCCGGCGGAATAGATTTCAATACCGCGTATAACAGCAATGTGTATGCCGGTGGAACGGGCAATCCTGTCAGCGACGTGACGTACGCCATCTTTCCTACTATCTCTTTTAAGCGCACGACTTCGCGACAAATCCAGTCGTTGAGGTATAGTCCGGGCTTTACGTTCTATCAACATACAACCGCACTCAATGCAGTGAATCAGAATGCGGATCTGGATCTTGAGTATCGTCCAAGTCCTCACACCGCTATCAGCATTCAGGACATTTTTCAGCAAAACTCAAATCCATTCACCCAACCAGGTTTGTCAGGTGCAGGGATATCCGGCTCGACGCAGTCTCCGACGGCCGGATTGATCGCGCCGTATGCAAGCGCGATTAGAAACGAAGTGCGAGGCGCGGCAAGCTATCAATTTGACCGGAATGGCATGATTGGCGGCGGAGGTAATTTCGTATTGCTTGATTACCCAAAACCGGATCAGGCTTCTGGACTCTATAACTCTACGACGGGTGGGGGCACCGGCTTTTATAGCCGACGCCTGTCTGGCTCCCAATATATGGGCGGAACATACCAGTACACGGTAACTTCGACCGATCCTGTTAGCACTCCTTCTCCTGCCGGCACGACCGCGCATACGAATAGCATCTTTCTTTTCTATTCACTATATTTGAAACGTGGTGTGTCTATTTCACTGACGGGCGGTCCGCAATATCTTGACTCAGTTACCCCCGGTATGCCGACAACGACCTCGTGGACACCTGGAGGAATGGCAAGCGTGGGATGGCAGACAAGCCATGCCAATTTTGCCGCCAACTTCTATCACCTCGTCAGTGCAGGTGACGGCTTTCGTGGCCCGTTCAATTTGAATAGTGCGAATGCTTCCGCGAGCTGGCAAATGTCACGTAGCTGGACACCAGAATTGGGCGTGGCATACGCAGGTACCAAGAGTGCGACTGCCCTCACGACCCCGCCCAATTCGGATGGATATACGTTCCAGTGCATTGCATCGATTCAGCATCCACTCAGCGAACACCTCACATCGGTAGTGGGATACCAGTATCTCCATCAGAGCTACAGCGGAATACCGGCAATATCCAGCTACCCTGATAACAATCGCGCGTATGTTTCCATCGCCTATACATTTACGAAACCGTTGGGAAGATAATCATGGCAGAGATGTTTGAGGAACCTAATTCAGAGCGACCTGACTTCGAGCGCTACTTCGACATAGTACGCCGTCGTCATCTCCAATTCCTGATACCACTCCTTATCGGCTGGCTGGTCGTCTGGGGCGCCAGCTGGATATTGCCTGCGCGATATAAGTCGACCACGCTGATCCTGGTTGAAGAGCCGACCATGCCGAAAAGCTACGTCGAGCCCAATGTTTCTGATGACCTGCAAGGCCGACTGCAAAGCATCACACAGCAGATATTGAGTCGAACTCGCCTTCTCCTGATCATTGACAAGCTGCATCTGTATAGCGACCGAGGCGCAAAAATAGGGCCAGACGCGCAAGTTGCGCTTATGCGCCAGGACATTGACATCGAGTTGGTACGCGATAAAAAGGACCAGCAAATCTCAGCGTTCAGGATTTCCTACTGGTCGCGCGATCCACGTGTCGCCCAAAAGGTTACCGGTGAGTTAACAGACCTCTTTATTGGCGAAAATCTTAAGACGCGCCAACAACAGTCCGAAGGCACTACTCAGTTTCTTGAAAGCCAGCTAAGTACCGCGCGAGCAAGCCTCGGTGAACAAGAAGCCAAGGTTCGCCAGTTTCAAGCGAATAACGCAGGAACGCTACCTGCCCAACAGGCGAGCAATCTGCAGATTCTAAGTGGGCTGCAGTCTCAGCTACAGAACGAGCAGACTGGCCTGAACACGGCTCGGCAGCAGCGAGCGTACTATGAGGCGATAAGTGGAAATTCCGGGGGCGGCGTAGTCTCCGCAAACGGTACTGTCACTGATGCGTCTACCATTGACGCGGAACTGAGTGCACTCAAAGCAAAGCTTGTTGACCTTCGTTCCCGGTACACGGACCAGCATCCGGATGTTCTAGCCTTGAAGGAACAGATTGCAAAAGTGGAACAGAGGAGAGATGCACTCATCTCGGATGCCAGGCGCAAAGCCAATGACGCGAAGAAATCCGGAGTGAGCGGGGCTGGGGCGGAAGCTTCGTATAGTAGTCCGGGGGCGGCCCAGTTGCAGGCACAGATTCAGGCCAATCAGCTCGAGATCGAGAATCGCGAGCGTTCGATCGGTGCTATCAGGGCAAAGATGAACGAATACCAGGCACGCCTGAACGCAGAACCTGGGACGGAACAACTGTTGGCAGAACTTACTCGAGGCTACGACCAATCCAAGGAGAATTACGACCAACTGCTGAAGAAGAAAAATGAGTCGCAGATGGCGACAAACATGGAGCAAATGCAGCAGGGTCAGAGATTTACGGTGCTTGATCCGCCCAGTCTACCTGTAAAGCCGGATTTTCCGAATCGTCTCAAGTTTTGTGCGATGGGTCTGGCTTTTGGCCTTGGTCTAGGGGTCATCCTGGTAGGTGGGCTTGAATTCATGGACGGTCGCCTCCGAAGCGAAAAGGAGATCAAGTCTTTGCTGACGATGGGAATCATTTCCGAAGTTCCGGAAATTCTGACACTTTCGGATGAGCGCAAGAACAAGAGGAGAATAGCGCTGGGATGGACTGTGGCTGCAGTTATCGTAGCTACAATGGTTGCCGGTTCTGCTTTTAGCTATCTACGGGATTAACCTGAGTTTAACTATGTATAAGGCCTTCTTTCATCTCGAGAACAACCCGTTCGATCTAACACCGAATCCTGCCTGTTTCGTCCCGACAAAACGGCACAACGAGGCGCTTGCTTCGCTTTATTATGGCGTGCGCCGCCACAAGGGATTCGTCGTGGTTACCGGAGAAGTAGGCACCGGAAAGACCCTGTTGCTTCGCTGCCTGTTGCAGCTATTGGAAGACAGCAAAGACATTGGCTATGCCTATGTCTTCAATAGCAGGCTTACTGCTACGGAGTTCCTTCAATATGCAATGTCGGACTTTGGACTCTCGGCCAGTGGCAAAAACAAAGGGGAACTACTGTTTGAGCTCAGTCAGTTCCTGATCGCTCGGCACGCCAAGAAAATGACTACCGTACTTGTTGTGGATGAGGCCCACGATTTATCCAGGGACGTACTCGAGGAAGTGCGCCTCTTGTCGAACCTTGAGACGAGAGACGACAAGCTACTTCAGATTTTGCTGGTTGGACAGCCTGAGCTTGACGCAAAGCTCGATTCGTACGGGCTTAGGCAGTTGAAGCAGAGAATCGCGTTGCGCACACACCTTGAAGCACTGACCGCCGACGAAACCATGAAGTACATTGAACAGCGTTTGCAGATTGCCGGAGCCGACTCGACTTCGACCTCGCTGTTTCCTTTAGAGACCATTTCCGCGGTGTACCGCTGCTCGCGAGGCATCCCTCGTCTCATTAACACAATTTGCGAGAACTCCCTCATCGTTGCCTATGCGCGCCAGTTACCAGCGGTAACTTCGGACATCGTTGAAGAAGTTGCCAGAGAGTTTCGATTCGATGTGACCTATTCTTCTTCAGGTGACGTAAAGGCCGAAAGGCCTGGCGAACAAGATGAGCAGCAAACCTCCAACCCTCTCGTCGATCGATCGCTGTTCAGAGAAGGGGTATTTTGAGAGATCTAGAAGTGTGCAAGTGCTAGAAACGGATTCGAGAGAGGAAGTATGAGCCAAATATTTGACGCGCTCCAAAGATCCGAAGCCGAACGCTCAGGCGTAGATCCGTCTGCATTATCGCAGGTTACGAAGATACTGCGCCGTGCGGAACGCGAAGCAGCCGCCAAATGGGAACCGGCGAGTGTGGTGGAGCAACTCGATACGCCGGAAATCAAAGAGCTTGTAGCGCCGATCAAAGAGCTTGTAGCGCCGATCAAAGAGCTTGTAGCGCCGACAGGCTCAAAGAGCTTGAAGCGCCCATTAAGACGCAAACCGAAACTCCTGTCGCGACGGTCGTGGAATCATCCGTTGTTCAGGAACCGATCGCGCCTGCCGAAAACTCAATCCCGTTGGACGAATTCCCGTCTCTGCAGGTACCCCTAACTCCCGAGAGTAAGTTGGTATGCTTTGCGAGCCCGCAGGTGGCTGCGGCAGAGGCCTTCCGTCTTCTGGGAGTGCGCTTGAGACTCTTCCAGAGAAAGCGGACGCTCAAGAAGGTGCTGATTACGAGCACAATTCCTCAAGAAGGAAAGAGTGTAGTTGCGTCCAATTTAGCCTGCACACTAGCACAGACAACACAGCAGAGAGTTTTATTGATTGAGGGAGATGTTCGGCTGCCCTCTCTCGCGAAGGTGCTCGGAATCGACAAACATCCGGGGCTCTGCGAATGCCTGTTTGGCACGCGGACCCTGAGCAAGAGCATCTACCATCTCAAGGGCCCGGATCTCTGGCTCCTGCCTGCGGGGAGCGCGCCGAGTAACCCTCTGGAACTGCTTCAATCAGGGCGCTTGCCCGCTCTGATGGATCAGCTGACTGCCTGGTTTGATTGGATAATCATTGACTCGCCTCCCGTGCTGCCGATGGCAGATACCAGTGTCTGGATGAATTTAGCTGACGGAGTCCTTCTGGTTTTGCGTCAGGGAACAACCGAGAAGAGGCAATTACAAAGGGGACTCGAAGCTTTGGAGTCCAAAAAGATGATTGGCGCGGTACTGAATTGTTCGAAGAGTATGCCGCACAGTGACTATTACTACGGCACGTCCAGTGTTACGCCGAAGAGTGGCGGCGTAACGAAATAACCGAATCGACAAAATCACCTGCTTCTGCCCAACCCGAAATCTCATCCCTTTCCATTTGAATCTCCAGTTAGATAACCCCACGCACTGAGTTTTTGCCGGTACTCCCTGTCTCACAAGAGAGCGAGACGAGAAGAGGCCGCGTGTCCCCTCCCGTAATCAGTGATCAAGAATTGAAGCAATCGCGAGAAAGGAGCAAGTCGTGACTCCACTTCATAAAACTGATGGCTTAAATTCATACGATCGCCTATATGAACTGCCATCACCTATCAGCCGCATGGCCCTGGACGAGGGCTCTTTCAGGCGGATGATCGCTCTCGAACGCAAGCGAACCGAACGTTCCCGAGCACCGTTTGTACTTGCGCTATTGGAGGTTGCCGAGCCGAGTAGCATAACGAGAAGCGCGTACGACTCTATTCTTTCCTGTTTGCTGGCATCCAGCCGGGACACTGATGTAGTTGGTTGGTACACAGACAAGATCGCTGTTGGCGCAATGTATACCGGCCTCGTGATGAGCGACAAGAGTTCGCTTTTGACAACGATCCTGAGCCGGATCACCAAAACATTGCACGATGGCCTGACGTCCGATCAATTCAATCAAGTCAGTATCTCCCTTCATTTTTTCCCTGACGACTGGAATCACGATCATCCAGGGCGACCGAGTAATCCGGCTCTGTATCCTGACCTGCTGAGCGAAGACAGAGGCAAGCGGCCTTTGTTGATAATGAAGCGGACTATCGATGTCATTGGCAGTGCTTTGGTCATGCTGCTCATGGCACCGATATTCTTGGCAATTGCAATGGCCGTGAAGTTGTCTTCAAAGGGGCCTGTACTCTACAGGCAGCAACGAGTTGGTCGACACGGAAAGCCCTTCACATTCCTAAAGTTCAGGTCGATGTATGCCAACAATGATTCGAATGTTCACAAAGAATACGTCACCAAGCTGATTGCCGGTGAAGCTGAGCGGGTGACCCTGGATCGAAAAGGCGAGGGAATATACAAACTCGCCGGTGATAAGAGAATTACCCCGCTAGGCAAGTTCTTACGAAGGACTAGTCTGGATGAACTGCCGCAACTCATCAATGTTCTTTTCGGAGATATGTCCCTTGTCGGTCCGCGTCCGCCGATTCCCTACGAATTGGCGGCATATCAGACGTGGCATCGTCGCAGACTTCTGGAAGTAAAGCCGGGAATTACAGGACTATGGCAAGTTACCGGCCGAAGCATAGTTGGCTTCGACGAAATGGTTCGGCTGGACCTGCGATATGCCACTTCGTGGACTCCCTGGCTGGACCTGGAGATTCTTCTGCGCACGCCGGCCGCAGTGATCAAGGGTTCGGGCGCCTGCTGAGTTCCGAATCCAATCCTGCAGTCTTTCTCAGTCAACGTTGAATTCCCTCCGCGATGAACTTACATCGCCGTCTCCCAAGAACTTCTAAAGAATCACCTGCTGAAGGTGGAAAGGTCGAAAGATCGTGAATTTCGGGGTTATTGGATTTGGATACTGGGGCCCGAACATCGTCAGGAACCTGGTGAGTCTGGAAGACTCGGAGGTGGTGGCGATCGCGGAGATTAGTCCGTCTGCGAGAGCACGCGCACACAAGGCACATCCAGGTATCAGGGTGACTGCTGATGCCGCGGAGCTGATTGCATCGGCTGAGATTGACGCAATTGCCATTGTCTCGCCGGTTTGGACGCACTACGAATTGGCTAAGGCCGCCCTTCAGAATGGCAAGCATGTCTTTGTTGAAAAGCCGTTCACGAGCACTTCCGCACAGGGGGAAGAACTGGTCAATCTCGCCGCGCAGAAGAACCTCACGATCATGGTTGATCACACTTTTCTCTTCACGGGTGCAGTGAAGAAGATCGCCCAACTGATTGATGAAGGTGCGCTCGGAAGTCTCTACTATTACGATTCCACCCGCGTCAATCTTGGGCTCTTCCAACACGATATTAACGTGCTCTGGGACCTTGCTCCGCATGACCTCTCGATCATGGATTACCTGATCAAGGCTGCCCCGGAGGCGATCGTTGCAACCGGACAGGGACATCTGAATGGGCACGAGGATGTGGCTTACATGACGCTCTATTTCCCTGACAATGTGATCGCGCATATCAATGTGAATTGGCTCTCTCCTGTGAAGGTGAGGACCACTCTGATCGGTGGCGAGAAGCGCATGCTGGTCTGGAACGATCTCGAGGCCGACGAAAAGCTCAAGGTCTACGACAAAGGCGTGAAGGTCACCAGCCGCGAAGGTGTCTACGATTTGCTGGTGAGCTACAGGTCAGGAGATATGTGGGCTCCTCAGTTGGAACAAGTAGAGGCGCTTCGTCAGGAGTTGTCCTACTTTGTCGAGTGCGTGACAGCCGGGAAAAAGCCATTCAATGATGGCCACGCTGGATTACGGATCGTGCAAATGCTTGAGTCGGCCAGCGAATCGCTGCATAAGAAAGGAGCGTTGGTCTATTTATGAACCAGTACAACGCCATCTCTGAGGACGTAAAGCTGGGACAGAATGTCCGTCTATCGAAATTCATCAACCTCTACGGGTGTGAGGTGGGTGACGACACGAAGATCGGCGCATTTGTCGAAATCCAGAAGAATGCCAGCGTCGGAAAATGCTGCAAGATCTCCAGTCACAGCTTTATCTGTGAGGGCGTCGTCATTGAGGACAATGTCTTCATTGGCCATGGCGTGACGTTTACCAATGACTCCTATCCGCGAGCAACGATAGCCGACGGAGGACTGCAGACCGAGTCAGACTGGAAGGTCGAGCGCACGTTGGTAAGGAAAGGTGCCTCGATCGGCTCCGGCGCGACCATCCTTCCAAATACGTGCATTGGAGAGAACGCGATCGTCGGTGCGGGTAGCGTGGTCACTAAGGACGTCCTTGCGAACAGCGTCGTTGCCGGCAACCCCGCGAAGTTGATTCGCTACCTCGATGAGCCGAAGGCAATAGCTCCTGCAACCGCGCCGATTCCCTTCCTGGATTTAATTACGCCGCATCGAGAACTGGAAAATGAGCTTTCTCTTGCATTCCGCCAGAGTCTCCAGACCGCCAGCTTCATCGGTGGCCCTAGTGTTGAAGGGTTTGAGAAGGACTTCGCTACTTTCTGCGAGGTCGACCATTCGATCGCGGTGAGCAGTGGGACCGACGCTTTGCGGTTTGCGATCATGGCTTGCGGAGTTCGGCCCGGAGATGTCGTGCTTACGGTACCGAACACATTTATCGCGACGACCGAAGCTATATCGCAAGCACATGCTCTCCCGGAATTCATTGATATTGATGAGCAGACCTACAACTTGTCCCCCGTTCTGCTGCAGAACTACCTTGAGCAGCAGTGTGTTCGCGACCAGGACGGCAGGTTGCTAAGTTTGCGCAGCGGAAGGCCGGTCACAGCAGTGATCCCCGTCCACCTGTATGGGCAGGTGGCTGATATGGATCCAATACTTGACTTGGCGAATGAGTACGGGCTGACCGTAATAGAAGATGCCTGCCAGGCGCATGGAGCTCAGTATTTTTCGAGGAAACATGATCGCTGGTTCAAGGCAGGTTCGATGGGACGCGCCGCAGCGTTTAGTTTCTACCCCGGCAAAAACCTCGGCGCTTGTGGAGAAGGCGGGGCGGTCACAACAAACGATGCCGGCATCGCAAAACAAGTCAGAAAGCTTCGCGACCATGGGCAAGTGAAAAAGTACTACCACGATCTGGAAGGCTACAATGGTCGTCTGGATTCAATCCAGGCTGGGATACTTCGCGTTAAGCTGACTCATCTTGGACGATGGAATGCGGAGAGACGCGAGCGCGCTGCGACCTACAATTCCCTGCTCGCCGATCCCCTGGCGCTGCAACTTCCTCACGAACCGTCGTGGTCGCGTGCCGTCTATCACCTCTATGTAGTTCGAACAACCGATCGCGACGCCATGATTCAACATCTGAACGCAGAGAAGATCGGAACTGGAATTCATTATCCGATTCCGCTACACCTGCAGAAGGCGTATGACTTCCTCAATTACATGGAAGGAGATTTTCCAGTATCTGAGCGACTCTCGGCGGAGATTCTCTCGCTTCCGATGTTCCCTCATATCTCACAATCCCAGCAGGCGCGCGTCAGCCAGGAGATCCTTGCGTTTACTTCGCGTGCCAAATCACCGCACATCGGCGACGCCGACGACATGCCAATCGGTGCGACTGAGGTTCCTGAACCGCCTTCCAATTCTCTCGAACTGACTCGGTAACCCAACTCATTTGTTCAGAGACGGTGGAATGAACAAGAACCTAACAGAAGCTTCGCTGGTCGAGAGTTCCGTGCATATGGGCAGTATTTTGCGGAGTGAACCCGTAGAAACACGAGCCGACGCGAACCGGTCATCATCCGCGCAAATGAATCTCCCCTCGTACGTAGTCATCACCCCAGCGCGGAATGAAGCGGGTTTCATTGAACTGACGATCCAATCGATGATTGCGCAAACTGTGCGGCCTTTGAAATGGATTGTGGTCAGCGACGGCTCAACAGACGGTACAGACGAGATTGTCAGGAAATACGCTCAGGATCACACATGGATCCAACTCGTTCGAATGCCGGAGCGTCGCGAGCGGAATTTCGCCGGCAAAGTGACAGCGTTCAATGCAGGATGGGACCTCGTGAAGGCCCTCGATGCGGGAATCGTTTGCAGCATGGACGGAGACATTTCATTTGACCCAGATTATTTCGAGTTTCTCCTGTCCAAATTCGTCGAGAATCCTCTTTTGGGAGTTGCGGGGACGCCATTCACAGAAGGCCATGGAACGTATGACTTTCGATTCACCAACATCGAGCATGTATCTGGAGCGTGCCAGCTCTTCCGTCGCGAATGCTTTCTTGCGGTTGGCGGCTACACCCCAATTCGCGGAGGCGGCATTGACCTGGTAGCGGTGGTTTCCGCGCGAATGCGGGGATGGAAGACAAGAACGTTTCCAGCCAAAGTCTGCTTCCATCATCGCAAAATGGGATCAGGAACGAACCAGGGTTTGAAGCTCCCCTTCAAGTGGGGGCAAAAGGACTACCGCCTCGGCGGACATCCAGTCTGGCAATTGTTCCGGTGTTGCTATCAGATGAGTAAACGGCCATATGTCGTAGGTGGCCTACTTTGTTTGACTGGCTATTTCTATGCATTTGCCCTGCGGCGTCCACGAGATGTTACTCCAGAGTTTGTGGAGTTTTGTGGTAAAGAGCAAATGAGGAGGCTCCGGTACTTCTTCGCAAATCGACTGATGGGATCAACAACTGCCCTCAATCAGTAACGGCATCGCACCGAGGTTTGCTCAACAATTCTCGTCTACCACATCTGCAGCACTGCCCACCGCTGTTTTGCCGTTGGACGGTAGCGTCCATTTATTCATAGCGGCACGGGGGCATTTGGACCGGCGCAAAGGGTGCGATGTATCAGTGAAGGTTATGGACCGGGTGCGATATCTGGCTGATTCAAGAATCGAGATAAAGAACGCAGACGGAGCCGGTCTACTGATCATCAATGCTGATGATTGGGGTAGAGATTTTGCAACAACGGACAGCATCTTCGAATGCATCAAACGAGAGCGTGTCTCCTGTGCAAGTGGCATGGTTTACATGGAGGATTCAGCCCGCGCGGCTGAAATTGCCTGTAACGAGGCACTCGATATCGGTCTGCACTTGAACTTCACTACGCCATTCTCCGCAGAAAGCGCACCCGCTGCCACGAGAGAACACCAGCAAAACATAGCGGCATACCTGCGCAAGTCACGAATTAGCGAATGCATCTTCAATCCCACACTCATCAATTCATTTGAGTATTCAATTGCATCGCAATTGGAGGAATACGAGCGCCTATATGGCAGACAGCCTGCGAGATTGGATGGGCATCATCACAAACATCTCTGTGCAAACATAGTCTTCGCCAAGCTGCTCCCGGCAGGCACCAAAGTGCGACGAAACTTTACGCTGAGGGCTGGGGAAAAGGGATTCTTCAATCGCTCATATCGCCGCCTTGTCGATCGGTCGCTAGTACGCCGACATCAGTTAACCGACTATTTTTTCTCTATCAGTCCTATCGAGCCAATGGATCGCGTCGAGAGGATCTTAGCTCTCTCTCGTAACTTTGTCGTAGAGATTGAGACACACCCAATTGAAAAGGATGAATTCTCATTCTTGAATGGGGATAAATTTGCGATGTTGGCCGAGTCTCTACCGCTGGCGCGTCGCTGCGAATTGAGATCTACCTAATGGAACCTCGCAAAGAAGATTTGACAGAATCGACCGAAGGGTCGACTGCAACATCCGATAAAAATCTACCCCACATCTGCGTCTGTATTTGCACATTCAAACGGCCGCTGATGCTGGAGAGATTGCTGCGGGAACTGCAGAAGCAGGAGACGGACGCGCTCTTCACATTTTCGATTTCCGTGGCAGACAACGATGCTTCGCAATCTTCTCGAGCTATCGTCGATGCATTCAATGCGTCCTCCGAAATTCCAATCAGCTATGCCGTAGTTCCCGAACAGAACATCTCACTCGCACGAAACAAAGCGATATCACAAGCACACGGAGATTTGCTCGCCTTTATCGATGACGACGAATTTCCGGTTCCCAGGTGGTTGCTACTCCTTTTCCACGCTATTCAAGCATACGGAGTGGCGGGCGTGCTGGGTCCCGTAAAGCGATACTTCGATGTGACTCCGCCGAAGTGGGTCACCGAGAGCCGGTTTTATGACCGCAAGACATACCCGACAGGCACCGCCGTAAGCCGAAAAGAGGCGCGCACGGGCAATGTCTTAATCCATAAAAGTATCCTGGACGGTGAAACCCAGATCTTCCGGCCGGAATTTCGCGGGAGTGAGGACACCGATTTCTTCGGTCGAATGATGGACAAGGGACTCAAATTCGTTTGGTGCGATGAGGCCGTGGCGTTTGAAGTCATCCCGCCTGTGAGATGGAACCGGAAGTTTCTCCTGAGGAGGGCCCTGCTCAGAGGTGCAAATACCATCAACTACAAGAATTTTGGCGCGCGAGAGGTGGGCAAATCCCTGCTCGCAGTCCCGCTCTACATATTGGCGTTGCCTTTCGCAATCCTCAGAGGTCACGCCTATTTCATGGATTTGGTGGTGAGACTCTTCGATCACCTCGGGAAACTCTTCGCTGTGGTTGGGATCAATCCGATTAAAGAGCACTACGTCGTGGAATGAGCTGTGCTAATCACTTAGTTTGTTGGTTTCTGAGAGATCGAAAGGTCAGGTTAAGGTTGGATAACCGTTGGTACATCAGCAATCGGCCTGCCGGTTCCTCTCCTCTCCACGTGAATATGCGGGCTAAGCCATCCTGCAAAAGTTTTCAAGGATTACCCAAGCATGATTGAAGTTGCTGGAAAGCCGATACAAGTACGCGGAAGCGTTTTGAGACTGGCGCGACTGGACGCGGAGAAATTCTTCTTCCTCGATGATCCGGAGCCCGTCATCGACGGACTCAGACGTTCTGACGAACGCATCGACATGTTCACTTTCATACAAAAGGTCACGGAGAGGACTCCGAAATATTCATATTTCATGGAGTGGGATAACCTGGCCGTCTTGCCTGTCTCGACCTTTAACAACTGGTGGGAAAAGCAGATTGGCTTCAAGGCTCGGAACAAGGCCAAGCAGGCCGAAAAACGAGGAGTCGTGACCCGCGAAGTGCCTTTTTCCGAAGAGCTGGTTCGTGGGATCTGTGATATCTACAATGAAACTCCCATTCGGCAGGGAAGGAAATTTCCACACTTCGGGAAAGATCTGAGAACTGTCTACCAGGAAGAAGCCACCTACTTAGACCGCAGCGTTTTCCTTGGGGCATATCTTGATGGCAAGCTGATCGGATTCACAAAGATATTGTGGGACAGCGATCGCTCGCAAGCGGGTCTGCTCAACATCGTCTCGCTGATCGCACAACGAGACAAGGTGCCGAACAACGCACTGGTCGCGCACGCCGTGAAGTTTTGCGCCGAGCAGAAGATTCCCTTTCTTGTCTATTCGAACTTCGCTTATGGGAAAAGGAAGAGCGATTCCCTCAGCGACTTCAAGGAGCGGAATGGTTTTGAACGTGTGGACTTGCCACGCTATTACGTACCGATCACTCCAATCGGCTGGGCAGCCTATCGGTTAGGACTGCACAAGAAAGTGGCGGAACGAATTCCAGAGCGTCTCATCCTTAAGCTGCGCGAGCTTCGTAGCTCCTGGTATAAACGGGAACCTCAAAGCGCGCCGGAACCCAGCTAGAAAAAACAGCGAGAAGAAAAGAGAAAGGAAATGCCTGGGATTGTTGGGCTCATCACAAAGGCAGGACGCGCCGAGTCGGAGGCGCAACTTAACCGCATGGTTGAAGCAATGCGGCACGAAGTTTTCTATGAGACGGGAACCTGGATTGACGAACCGAACGGCATCTATATCGGCTGGGTGAATCGGAAGGGATCCGTTCCAACCAGGCCGCTCACCAGCGAGAATGGGCAGGGCTCCACACTCTTCTTTTCCGGCGAAGATTTTTCGCAGTCCGTGTCACCCAAAACGGCAGCGTCGAATGGGCATGGAAAGTCTTCAGGTGGCGAATATCTTATCAACCTCGCGGATAGAGACCCTTCCTTTCCGGCCTGTCTTAATGGACGGTTCCAGGGACTGCTCGCGCGTGGCAACCGTGGTGAAGCGATCTTGTTCAACGATCGCTACGGCCTCAGCAGAATTTACTACTACGAAGCAAGAGACTCGTTTTATTTTGCGGCAGAAGCCAAGTCGCTCCTTGCCGTTCATCCTGAGCTGCGGGAAACTGATGCACGCTCGCTGGGGGAACTTGTCTCCGTCGGATGCGTGCTCGATAATAGGTCCGTCTTTCGGAGAATCGGCGTTTTGCCAGCGGGGTCGGAATGGATCTTCGCGAACAAGGCGCTGGTGGCAAAAAAGACCTACTTTGATCCTAAGGAATGGGAAGACCAGGAACCACTAGAGCCAGAGGCATATTACCGGGAGCTTCGCGAATGCTTCTCAAACATCGTCCCGCGCTACTTCGGAGGCTACGATTCCATCGGGATGTCGCTGACCGGTGGCCTGGATTCCAGGATGATCATGGCGTGGCAACGTGCCCAGCCACGGAGTTTCACGTGCTTATCTTTTGGCGGACCTTTTCGGGACTGCCTGGATGTCACCATTGCGCGAAAGGTGGCAGAGACCTGTCAGCAGAATCATGAGACGATTCGCGTCGCCGACGAATTTCTCTCTGGGTTTCCGCGTTACGCCGAGCGCTCGATCTTCCTGACTGATGGCTGTGTCGACGTCACCCGCGCACCGGACCTCTATATCAATGGGCAAGCCCGCCATATCGCGCCGGCCCGAATGACCGGTAACTATGGCGGCGAAGTTCTGCGCAGTATCCGGGCGTTCAAGCCTGTGCAGCAGCCCGCAGGGCTTTTCCACTCCGATTTCACTCCCAATTTTGAGACTGCAAAAACCACGTATCAGCGGCTCATTGACGTACGTCCACTCTCCTTTTCCGTATTTCGCCAGGCCCCGTGGCACCACTATGGCTTGCTCTCATTGGAGCAGACTCAACTTGCCTTGCGCACACCGTTTCTGGACAATGAATTGGTCCGCATTGTCTTCCGCGCGCCGAAGTCGACTCTCAGTAACAACGACATCTCCCTCCGCCTCATCGTCGATGGCAATCCCGCCCTTCTCAGGTTGCCGACAGACCGCGGTTTTGGCGGGAATTCAAATAAATGGTTCTCTGCTGCAAGGCACGAATTTCTGGAATTCACTTTCAAAGCTGAATACGCATACGACTATGGGATGCCTCAGTGGGTCGCCAAAGTGGATCACGCGCTTTCCAACCTTCATCTGGAACGAATGTTTCTTGGCCGTCACAAGTTCTATCACTTCCGTGTCTGGTATCGGGACGCACTCGCAAACTACGTTCGAGAGATGCTTCTGGATTCCAGAACCTTGAACCGCCCTTACCTGCAACGCTCTATGGTTGAGCAAATTGTGGCAGGACATCTGAAGGGTGATCAGAACTACACAACGGCCATCCATAAGCTACTTACGCTCGAGTACCTTCACCGGCTGTTCATTGATCCGTAACACGATCCTGGGAATCTCGGTAAGCATCACAGACCCGATGACTTCGTTCTCCGGTATCCTATTCGCGGAGTCAGTGAAGATTGGTCGCATGTCAGAAATGGCCGGATGCTATCCCGTCATCTTTCCTGTTACCATAGCGTCCTCACTACGACTCTTAAGGAGATGCCTCTTGAGCTGTGGATGCTCCTCGATCCTTGCCGGATCGTAAGGTGACGGAACTCATAGCTCATGGCATGTGAGGTAAGGCCGCTTCGATACTACCGGGATCGATTTCGGTTATCGGAACAAGTGATACATTGAAGGTCGCCAATGGTTTCGCTTTTACAGATGCCCTCCGCGGTAAGGGAGAGCGATTTCGACCAGAGATTGAACAGCTGATCCAGCGTCGGGAATCTGGCACGTTCTACCTCGTTTGTTGGGGTCCTCCGGATCGCAGTTTCAACAACCAATCGGCGAACGCAAGGATGAATTAAATGCCTCCTGGCATAGCCTCCATTATTTTCACGATCGGCATCGCAGGCCTCTTCTATATCGATCGGGATCAGCACAAAGGGGTTTCCAAGGCCCTTTGGATTCCGACGGCGTGGCTGTTCTTCTGCCTTTCGCGGTCGCCTTCGGAATGGCTGGGAATGAACCCGACGGTAGATATTGCCACTAGCTATGTTGAGGGTAGCCCTCTTGATGCGGCCGTTTTCGAGGTTCTTGAGGTCGCTCGCGCTGATCGTGCTCATCAGTAGGCGAGCAACGGTTGGGTCCCATCCTGCGCAACAATTGGGCGATTTGGCTGTTCTTCTTTTACGCGGCACTTAGCATTTCCTGGTCTGATTATCCCTTCGTCACGCTCAAGCACTGGATCAAGGGAATTGGCGACGTGATGATGGTCCTGATCGTGCTCACCGAGGCCAGTGTCCCCGACGCGATCAGTACGCTTGTTCACGCGTCTTGGCTTCCTGCTCTTGCCGTTGTCGGTTCTTTTCATCAAGTACTATCCGCAGCTGGGCCGAAGCTGACTTTGAGTTGGACGATGGACCCGATCGGCGTCGCCAAGCAAAAGAACAGCCTGGGTGAATTGTGCGATGTCCTCGGCTTGGCGCTTCTTTGGCGTTTTCGCAGCGCCTATAACGACCGGCAGGACCCGAACCGTAGGCGGCGCCTGGTGGCGCTTGGTGCGGTGCTGGCGATGATCGTGTGGCTGCTGTGGATGTGCAATTCGATGACTTCCATTTGTGCGCTCAGCATGGCAAGCGTCGTTATGCTGCTTTCGACGAGGCCTGCCTTCCGCCGCAGTCCCGCACCCCTGCACCTCTTGATAGCAGGGTTCCTTGGCTGTGCGCTGTATGCGCTTTTCTTCCAGTCTTCAGGCACTTTAATAGCGAGTGTGGGAAGAAACCCTACGTTGACCGGCAGGACCGATATCTGGCAGGCAGTCGTCTCTATTCCCAACCATCCTCTATTCGGCGCCGGATATGAGAGTTTCTGGTTGGGTTCCCGGCTTCAGGAAATGTGGGAGGCCTTTCCCGGACTCCAGCTTAATGAGGCTCACAATGGTTATATCGAGATTCTTCTCACTCTGGGCTGGATTGGAGTGGTCTTGCTAGGGATCCTGATTGCGACGGGTTACCGAAACGTGATCCGCTGCTACCGCCGCGACCCCGATATCGGCAGCCTCAGAGTTAGCGTTTTCTCCTCGCGGCCATTGTCACCGGCTTGACGGAGGCGGCGTTCAGGATACATGGGTCCTCCATGGATTGTGCTTTCTGCTGGCGATCATTGCCGCCCCGGTGTACCGTCGCAAGTAAGGCTGGCGACCGACATAACTCGCGCACGAAGCGACCGCTATCTGCGGACTTGAGGCTGATCGTTCCGCGAGGAAGCACCTGTAGGCTATTGACTTGGGCGCTACTTCGCAGCGTGCGATTCAGGGGTTTGACAGGCTGAGGACGTAAGGCTGCTCACGGTGCAGCCGACCTGGCTGAATTGCTCATTACCTATGCGAAACGGATTAGAACAGACTCACACGAAACAAATTGCGACGTCCCCTTGACGGACAAGACGACAAGTAGAGACTGGAGAATTCATGGGGCGCTTACGTGTTTTGGTGTTAGGGCCGGACTGCAACCCGGACGAGGTCAGCATTCCTTTTGTCACCTATTCTCACGCCGCAGCGCTCGCCCAACTCCATGATGTCACCTTAGTCGCTCGGTCGACCGGTTGAAGACACTCTGCGTCGCGCAAAAGCGCCCTTCCGCGCCATCGAGGTGATTCGGACGCCATGGCTCGACCGCATCTTTGCGTGGAGTTTTCGCAGGATCTTCAAATCCAACTATGACAGTCAGGCGCTAACGGCTTTTAAATATCCGTTTTCTATCGCGTTTGAATGGTGCGCCTGGCGACAGTTGCGGCGCCGCATCTTGCAGGCGAGTTCGATGTGGTTCTGCGTCTCGTGCCGATGACGGCGGTGTTGCCGAGTCCTTTCGCTTTCTTCCTGCGCAAGGGGCCTATTCCCTTCGTGATTGGGCCGCTCAATGGCGGTTTACCTTGGCCTCCGGGTTTTAGCCAGCTCGAGAAGCCAAAGGGATGGGTCTCTGGACCTGAGGAAACTCTACCGCTTCTTGCCTTTTGCCCGGTCAACATATCGCCACGCGACAGCGATCATTGCCGCTTCGTCCCAAACATATGCGGAGTTTGCTGCATATCGTGACAAACTGTTCTTTATCCCAGAGAACGGCATCGAGCCCTCAGTCTGTTCCGGTGACTCGCGCAGTCCGGAGCCCGGCGCTCAACTTGAGTTGATCTTTGTTGGCGGCCTGGTTCCCCGAAAGGCTTGTGATCTTGCTTTGCGCGCGGCTGCTCCTCTTTTGCGGAGCGATTGAGCCCGCTTTACCGTGGTCGGCGACGGGCCGGAACGAAAGCCGCTTGAACAACTCACGAAATCCCTTGGAATCGAAAAGGCTGTTACTTTCTGCGGCTGGCTGAGCCATGCCGAAGTCCTCAGCCGTCTGCGATCTGCCGATGTGCTCGTATTTCCATCGGTTCGGGACTTCGGCGGAGGTGTGGTCTTTGAGGCGCTCGCGGTCGGCGCAGTACCGGTAGTCGTGGACTTCGGCGGACCCGGGGATACCGTCTATCCGGAGGTGGGGTACAAAGTATCCTCTCACAAATGAGAACGATATGGTGTCGCAGATGGAGAAGATCCTAGCGGATCTTGCAGGCGATCGAGACCTTCTTAATCGCTTACGACAGCAAGGCATGTCGTACGCTCGAGGAATGCCTGACCTGGGATGCGAAAGCACAGAGCACCACTCGAGTGCTGAATTGGGCTGTGGGACGAGGGCTGAAACCCGATCTTCTGCCGCCGAAATTACTTGATATGGAGACCGCGAGGTGACTTTGAGAAGATCAGCCGACAAAGAACGGTGCATCAACGAGGATGCCGTGGCGCGCACCGACTGGCCTCACGACAGCACCGAATGAACTGTGCAAGGTTGCAGCGACCCGCTATTGTCAGTACTTCGCCTAGGGACAAGGAATGATCCCGTTTGACGCTAGTGGCGCCTTTCGCCCTAGGGTTGGAAGTCACGACTTACGGCGACTCGCCGTTCGCGGAGCCGCCGCGACAGTATCGGCTTCGGGTCTGGCTCTCGCAGCCCAGGTGATCAGCACTGTGATCCTGGCCCGCCTTCTGACGCCTGCCGACTTCGGCGTCGTCACAATGGTCACCACCTTCAGCCTCCTTTTGGTGAGCTTTGGCCTCAATGGATTTTCCGAGGCGGTTATCCAATTTGAAGAAATCGACCATCAGACAGCCAGCAATTTGTTCTGGATCAACACCGGGGCCGGGCTGGTGCTGGCAATCGCCTTCGCTGCGGCGGGGTCGCTTCTGGCGCGATTCTACGGAAATCCGCTGGTGGCGAATGTCGCCGTCGGAATGTCGGTGGGGATCTTCATTCCGGCAGCTTCCGTCATACATCTGGCTCTCCTGAAGCGAGCCATACTCTTCACGGAAACCTCCACCAACGATGTCGTTGGCCGTGTGGTCAATACAGCTGTTTCGATCCTGCTGGCCCTGAGAGGCTGGGGATATTGGGCGCTGGTGGCAGGAATCGTTGCACAACAGACTCAGCGTAGACGATTGGAGCCTGGTGGTTTTGCCGATGGATTCCCAGTTTGCCACGGCGGACGGGCAAGACCGGCGCCATGGTCCGCTTCGCGGGCAAAGTCTACGGGCATTTCAGCGTCGCCTACTCCGGGCAGAATATCGACAACCTGCTGGTTGGCTGGCGATTTAATGCGGTGGCCCTTGGATTTTACAAAAAGGCTTTTGACTTGTTCGCGCTCACTGCCAGCCAGCTTACTGCGCCACTTAACAATGTCGCGCTGGCAACGTTGAGCCGACTGAATCAGGACCATGTTCGCTTCCGGCGGTACCTCGCCAGCTCGCTTGGGATGGTTGCGTTCGCTGGGCATGGCAGTCAGCGCCGATCTTACCCTCGTTGGTAAGGACGTAGTGAGGCTCGTCCTTGGACCAAAATGGTCCGAATCCGGCAGAATCTTTCAGATATTCGGACCGGGAATCGGCGCCATGCTGCTTTGTAGCACTGTTGGCTGGATCCATCTTTCCATCGGGAAGCCGGGGCGCTGGCTACGCTGGAATCTAATGCAGCATTGGCATTCACCGTCTCCTTGTTTCTGGCTGCGCTGCCCTGGGGACCTGCGGGAGTCGCCGCGGCGTGGAGCATTTCTTATTGGACACTCTTGATTCCGGGCTTTTGGTATGCCGGGCGACCAATCGGGTTTGGTGTCTCCGCCTCTGCTTGCCGCCATCTGGAGATACGCTGCCGCAGCGTTGGTGGCGGGAGTAGCAACTGCCGCGATCATCCGAGGCAGGCCACTGCTGGGAAACCCTTCAGGCACCAGCGCTGCGCTCGCAGCAACCATCATCGTTTCAATTCTGTTTTTCACGTTGTATTTGGTCACAGTCATCCTCTTTCATCGAGGCTTGGCGCCACTGCGCCAGCTTGCCAGTCTTCTGCGCGAGTTGGCCCCTTCACGAAAGGCCGATAAACCCGCAGACGAATGTGTTGGAGGATAGCATTGAGCCACTTGAAGATCCACAACGAGAGGGCTGGCGACCAACTAAAAGTCGCGCAAGTGATAACACACTTGCGCGACTCGGTGATCGCGTTTGAGGCAACACCTTAGCTCTCGACTACTGGACTGTCGCCGTGAGCCCTGTTGGGCTCGAAGGCCCCGTTCCGCCGCCCCCGGACGAAGACCCGTAGCACTGGCTAGCATCGAATTTGAGGACGCCTCCTGTTCCATCGGGTGGTCCATGCATCATGTTCAGGTAGCAGTCCTGCGCTGGAGTCGAGGTTGCGTGCGCTGCCCACGAGTTAGCCAGGGTGCCCCCTGAACAATGGGTGGAAGACGTCGCCTGCGAACCGGAAAATGTACCGGTGCATGTTCCAAGATTGCCCGTGCTGACATCGGGTCCGACTGCAGGCCATGCTTTGGAGCCAGGCCACCACGAGGGATTGCCGCTGTAGTAGAGAGATGCAGGAAGCGAGTGCGATAGGGAGGAAAAGTAGGATGACGTGAAATTCGATTTCAAGTAAGGCACCGCAGCCGGAGACGCTTCGGCGGTGTCCCACTTGACGCCGTTGGTCACCGTGTCGTAGTTGCCCCAGCGCATGAGAGTGGAAGATACGAGTGGATCGCAGTTCGTAACGGCGCCCGAGGAACAAGATGCACCTGTTCCCGCCCAGCCTAAGCTATAGATGCTGGTATCCTCGCTGGACTGCACCAGTTCCACCCGAAGTTGAAGTTGCATATGCCTGGTACTGGTTGTGATACCCAGGCTGGCCCAGCACGTTGCCCACAATGTTAAAACCTCGGTTGTAGGCTCTTGACATGATTGGGAAGGTAGAGGCAGTCTTCCCGCTCTGCCATACCATGCAGCATGTTTCGGAAATATGTGGTCTGCGAACTCGACCCCCATGCGTCATCGGCCCAGATTCCTACAAAGTTGTTTCCCTCAAACAGATTCATCTCGTTTCCGGCATTATGGCTGCTGAAGGATGCATCAACGTATGAAGGAGATCCGTCGTAAACATCGTTAATGCTGAAGTTGTAACCAACGACCGCACCAGAAGCCTGGCCATACATGATCGGCGCCGTCACCTGTTGGAAGATGTTGTTTTCTACAAGGAACCCTGAGGATTCTTCCGATTCAACAGCGTAGCTTTCGGAGTAGTGAGACTGAGCCCCATAGAAGTAGCTGTCTCGAATCACGTCCTGCGCGCTTTGATAAAGATCGACGTGATTTCTTCCGCCATTAATCGACCGGACGTTCTTAACCCAACACTGCAAGCAGTCATACATTCCGATGGTGCTATCGAGTGTAGCGCCGTCGAGGGTCATGCTTTCTACTCCGTCATTTTGAACCGTACCCGGCCACCATGCGCCCGGAGCTTGCCCAGATCGAATGTTGCTGAAATATACCCCCGGAGAAATCGTGACGGTATAGGAATTTCCTCCGGTGGAAGTCACACCCGTTACCTTGGTGACTTGCTGCTGCGAGTGGGTGATACCACCAATGGATCTTCCATTGTTATTTCCACCACCAGTGCCTTCATACCCGCAGTTCGCACTGTTCGTGTCGCAGATGTAAATCCCATTCGTGTTGCTGGTATCGTTGGCCTGATCCAGAATGATCGTTTTTCCCGTAGGGGGAGTTCCGCCGCAACTACTGAGCGTAATGGTGGTCGAGTCTTTCCCGTATCCACCCGTCCAAAGGCACGCCTGAGAGCCACCAGGTAGTACCTCGCCGCTGCCGTTATAGCGGGCACCACCGTCTCTCATGCAGAGTCCTTCGCTCAGACCGCCAGCACAACCATTTCCCTTGGCGAAAATGATGGTGGTGGAATTCGGGCCGGCCCCGCGCAACACCTGCTTGCCCTGCGTCCCGTAGAGAATTCCATTTGTGTAGAAGGTCCCTGCGGGAATATTCACGACGTTATGCGTAGCATCGCAGGAATTCAGAGCATTCTGGATTGAGGTCGTGTTGGCCGAAGCTGCGCCAGATCCAGTTGCAAGTGAAGGCTGAGTCGCGCAATTCGTCGTATAGTTCGGGATCGTGAATCCCGCACTGGTCCAATCGACCGCTCTCGATGGGTCGAGAAACTGAGACCAGTTCTGTGCAGAAGCGGTAAGGCTGAACCCAACTAGAAAGAGGAGCAGTCGATAAGGCCGGAGCCGAGCAGCGAGCCCAACAAAGATAATGGCACTGAAGCTAGATACAGCTAGCAAAGCAGCTAGCAAAAAGGTAAGTCGGTAGTTCATCCCGGATTCTCCTGTTATCGCATCCCAGTAATACCAATGACACAAGCTCCCAACGCCATCTGCTTCGCGCCGCTTATCACGGCCGTGACTTTGGAACCTAATAGGTCCTCGCCACGCCGATCACAGCTATAGCCCTTATCGTAAGTCAAACGGTAATGATTTCTATGGTACTAAAGTGTCAAACGGTAATGACTTCTGCGGTGCTGAAGTTTAGCCTTCAGCGGGCTTAATATCACAGCGAGGTACTTCAATTCATGAGTGCGAGGCTAAGTTAGTAATCTGCATTAAAGAACAACGTGACAGCTTCGGTACGCCGCAAGCCGCGTACCGGTCAAGAGCGGTGGAGATCACAGACTGAGACTTAAGCGTCACGCGCGGCACTTCCTAGGTTGTGCATGACTCGATAGAGCCAGCAGTTTTTGAAATCTATGAATACTTTTGGGGTTGGGCCGGAACGAACGAAAGGTACTGGGTTCTCTGCGGCGACAACGGCGGACAATTGAACTTCCCAATTATACGGGCACTTTAGTGGCCAAACCAAGAGAGATGGCGTCTCGTGGTTGCAAACTCAATAAATAGTCGCGTTTAGCGTTTTGCAGAACGAGTTTTCAACAGGCTGAACAAAGGCTTGCTCACGTAATTATTTCCGGCTTGTATTGACTAGTCAGTAAATAGTTCAAACTGATTGATGTCTCAAATTGGGCTCGTTCTTTATACACACTTGGTAAACGTCCTTACTTTGTAAGATGAAGACGAAGCGCGCATAACCCCACACGGACAGGTTTACTATCTTCTCTCTCTGCTCCTTCTGCGTCAGCATCTTCGTTAATCAGTTGCCGGCTCATCCGAAAGCAAACTGCGCCGGTAGCCGCAGTATCAACACGAGACAATCCTCAGTTGCGAGCTATCCGTACTGCAGGAACGCCTCAGCTTTCCGGTCACCGCAAGTTCTCCAAAGACTCTCCGCAATTGCTCAGATGAGAAATCGGTTTCAATTGGAAATAGAACCCTGGTGCGGATAGAACAAGATCGAGCAGGGTTCCAATGAGGAGTGCAAATTGAAAATCAGTATCTTTGGCTTGGGTTATGTAGGAACGGTGTCCGCAGGATGCCTTGCGAACGACGGCCATGAAGTCATCGGGGTAGATCCGCTTCTAACAAAGGTTGACCTGATCAATGCTGGCAAGTCCCCAATCGTTGAGGCCGAGCTCGGAGAAATCGTGGCATCGGCGGTGAATGAAGGGCGCTTACGGGCCACCTGTGATCAGAACCAGGCAATCCGGGATACAGATTTGTCCTTCGTCTGTGTTGGTACACCGAGCCAGTTGAATGGAAACCTCGACTTGAGCTCAGTAAGACGAGTCTGTGAACTCATTGGCGATGCATTGAAAGAGAAGCAGACACGGCACACAATCGTAATTCGCAGCACCATCCTCCCTGGCACAATGCGGAAAGTGGTTATCCCCCTCCTCGAACACCACTCTGGAAAGCAAGCCGGTGTGGACTTTGGGATTTGTAACAATCCGGAGTTTTTGCGCGAAGGCTCCGCCGTAGCAGACTTCAAGTCGCCCCCCAAAACAGTGATAGGAGAATTGGAGCAAGAGAGTGGAAACATCCTTGCTTCCCTCTATCAGGCTCTCGATGCTCCGTTGATCAGAGCGGATCTCGAGACCGCCGAAATGATTAAGTATGTTGACAACTGTTGGCATGCTCTCAAGATCGGATTTGCAAACGAGATCGGGAATCTGTGCGACTCATTCGGTGTCGACGCCAAGGAGTTGATGGGTATCTTCTGCCAGGATAAGAAGCTCAACATTTCGTCCGCGTATCTGAAGCCAGGATTTGCGTTCGGCGGCTCGTGTCTTCCCAAGGACCTGCGCGCTCTTTCGTATCAGGCAAAGATGCACGATCTGCAGGTCCCGATTCTCAACTCGGTTCTTCCCAGCAACGAAATCCAGATTGCGCGAGGAGTCCGACTTGTGATGGAAAGCGGAAACTCACGTATTGGAGTCCTGGGATTCAGCTTCAAGGCGGGAACCGACGATCTTCGTGAGAGCCCTGTCATCGAAGTTATCGAGCGGCTCATCGGGAAGGGCTATGACCTGCGAATCTATGACCGCAGCGTGAATCTTGCGGCGCTGGTCGGGGCCAACCGAGATTTCATACTCAATCGCATTCCGCATATTTCGCGGCTGATGGTGCCCACCGCAGACGAGGTACTGGCACACGCGCAAACCGTTGTTATCGGTAATGTAGACCCGGAATTCAGCCGGATAAATGACAGACTGCGTGAGGATCAGTGTCTCGTAGATTTTGTGCGGATTACCCAGCCGGAGGATCTGAATGCTCAACGGCGGCTTACCTATGCTTGAAAGGACGTCGGCAGCACCGCCACTGAGCGCGGCAGAGACGAGTATAAACAACTCGCTGGAAAGACTCCTGCGCTGGTTGGAGGATCACGACTATCGCGGATACGATACCTTCGATGGTCTGAACTCCAGGTTCCTGCGGCCGCTGACGTTCAACAGTCCCCTGCTGCGCATCGTGCTTCAACAAGGGGTGCGGAGATTCCCGCTGAACCTGCGCCCGCTGGTGGGCATTACGCCTGAACGTTCAACCAAGGGCTTTGGTTTTCTGGCGCGCGGATTCATTCGCCTCTACCAATCGACTGGGGATGTCATGTGGCGTCGCCGCGCCGAGTCGATGCTGCAGTGGCTCGTTGAGAACCAATCCCCTGGATATAGCGGAGCATGCTGGGGAAATCATTTCGATTATCAGTCGCGGAGTGTCTTCGAAAGGAAGCTGTCGCCTTCGGTCGTATGGACTTCTCTGATCGGCCACGCATTTCTCGACGCGTATGACCAGTTCCACGACGAAAAGTATCTCGAGACGGCAATCAGTTCCTGCCACCATATCGAACGCGATCTCGGTGCATATCAGGAAGGCGATGCTCTGTGCATTCACTACTTCCCTACTTCCACGCATCAGGTGCACAACGCCAACACGTTGGGCGCGAGCCTGCTGGCCCGCACGTCGTCGTACACACAAAATGAGATGTGGCGCGAAATGGCCACAAAAGCGATGCTCTACGCGGCGAAATATCAGCGGGAAGACGCTTCCTGGTACTACGGACAAGCGCCGAATCTGCACTGGGTGGACAACTTCCACACAGCCTACGTTCTGGATTCCTTCCACTGGTACGGAAAGGCAACGGGCGAGGAACGGTTCGATCGACAGATGATGGACGGCTACTGGTACTGGAAGAAGACCTTCTTCACTTCAGAAGGAATGCCCCGGTATTACAATCACAAGGCGCTGCCACTCGATATTCAGTGTTCCTCACAAGCCATTGATACCCTTGTCCTATTTCGCGACCGGGATCCCGAAAGCTTGTCGCTTGCGCTGAAGGTAGCGCAATGGACGATTGAGAACATGCAGGATCCGACAGGTTATTTCTATTACCGCAGATATTCCCGCTACATCGTTAATAAGACACCGACACAACACTGGGGTCAGTCTACGATGATGTGCGCCCTCGCCGGCTTGTCCCAGGCGCTTGCCAAAACCGAATCGGGCTCAAGCACTTTTGCCATGGATGCTGTATGAAGCTCATTGAAGCTCTGAAGATCGTCCAGTCTGCATCGCCCGATGGTCCGCGGCGACTCCGCCTGTATTTGGCCTGCGGATTCTCGCCACTGCATCTGCAGACCTTTCTGACGGCGCATCTCCATAGACAAATGCCAGATTATGGGTTGGAGATCAGAACCGGCCTCTTCGGTGATCTGACTGGAAATATCGAGCGCCTGAAATCGTCGGAAGCGGACGTACTGGCAGTAGCGTTGGAGTGGACAGATCTCGACCCGCGATTGGGCATTCGGACACTGGGAGGTTGGCTGCCCCAGCAACTGTCTGACATCGCAAAATCTGCGGAATCGGCCGCAGGTCGCATTCAGAGCGCTCTCGAAGCTGTTTCTCGCGATATGACGACAATCGTATCGCTGCCGACGTTGCCGCTTCCGCCCGCATTTGCAACGCGGCCTCTCCAGAACGTCTCGCATGAACTGCACTTGTATCGCATCGTCGCCCAGCTTGCGGAATCTCTTGCGGAGTGTCCTGGTATTCGCATCCTCAGTTCACAGAGACTGGCGGAGATTTCAGCGCCTGGTGTTCGGTACGACATAAAATCCGACCTGCTGACCGGTTTTCCCTATACGCTCGGCCATGCTTCTGCAATCAGCGAACTGATGGCCTGCCTGATCGAAAATCGTCCTCCATTGAAAGGCCTGATCACAGACCTTGATGACACTCTTTGGTCCGGCATCGTGGGCGAAGACGGAGTGGATGGAATCTCCTGGAATCTCGACGACCATTCCCAGATGCACGGAGTCTATCAACAGCTTCTCTCATCCATGGCTGCTGCCGGAGTTCTGATCGGTGTGGCGAGCAAGAATGATGCTGCCACTGTGGCACAAGCCTTCGAGCGCCCGGATTTGCTGTTGTCGAAAGAAGATGTCTTTCCCTTCGAGGTTCACTGGGAAAGCAAGACGGAGTCGATCCGGCGCATCCTGAATACCTGGAACATCGCTGCGGACGCAGCGGTATTCATCGACGATAGCCCCGCGGAAGTTGCTGAAGTCCAGGCGGCCTTTCCGGAGTTGACATGCAGAGTATTCCCCAAGAGTAATGCCGTTGCGATCTGGACCCTGCTCCATGAACTTCGGGAGCTGTTCGGCAGACCCGTCATTACGGAAGAGGATCGCCTCCGATTGCGTAGCATTCGGAACACAGTGGCGTGGCGTGACGAGTCGGGCACGCCTCAAACGCCGTCGGACGAATTTCTTCGATCTGCCGAGGCTCGCATTTGTTTCGACTGCGGTCGCACCGGCGATATCCGTGCATTTGAGCTGGTAAACAAAACCAATCAGTTCAACCTGAACGGTGAACGCTACACGGAGACAGAGTGGCGGCAGTTCCTTGCTGACCCTTCTGCATTTGTGCTGACTGCGACATACGAGGACAAGTACGGTGCCCTTGGTAAAATCGCTGCTCTGTTGGGAACCATCCACGGCGGCAATGTCCAACTGCGGACTTGGGTGATGAGCTGCAGAGCCTTCTCCCGTCGCATCGAGCATCAATGTCTTCGATTTCTGTTTGATGAATTGGGCGCAGAGCGGATCAGCTTCGAGTACACGCCTACATCCCGAAACGGTCCAATGCGGGACTTCATGCTATCTATTGCCGACACTCCTCTCGACGCATCCGTCACTTTGGTCAAAGAGGATTATTCCGCCAAAGCTCCCCAATTATTTCATCGGGTGAAGGTGAGTGCTCATGCTTGATCAGGACGAGCGGCTGATCCGCTGTTTTGCATCTGTATTTCCGACTCTGGCACCAGAACAGATTGAGAACGCGTCCTCCGACTCAGTCGGCCTATGGGATTCACTCTCCTCTGTCACGCTGGCGGCCGTCATTCAAGAAGAATTCAACGTGGAAATTGAGCCCGACGCTCTTCCTGACCTGGATTCTTTTCGGGCATTTCGCGAGTACCTGAGCGCCCACTAAATCAAAAGTGGATTGATAGGATTCATGAAAGAGTCTCCTCTTCGCGGTCTTCTGAACAGGATTTTTCAAGAGCTGGCGAGGTCTGCTCCGGGCGCCACGAGCCTGCGCGTTGCGTTGCACCGCAAACGCGGAGTCCGAATTGGCAAGAATGTCTGGATTGGTTATGACGTGGTGCTCGATACTTCGCGTCCTTTCGCCATCACTCTGGAGGATGACTGTGTCCTGAGTCTGCGGGTGACCGTGCTTGCGCATTTTCGCGACGTCGAAGGTGTGACAATCGGGCGCGACGCGTTCGTCGGCGCGGGCGCTTTAATCTTGCCAGGTGTTGTTATCGGCGAGGGCGCGGTGGTCGCGGCTGGCAGCGTCGTTACGCGATCCGTCGCGCCGTTCACCATGGTTCAGGGAAACCCGGCAGTCCCGGTGGCACAATGCGGAGTTCCTCTCGGCCGCGTGAAGACAATGAAGGAGTTTACTCGGAGCCTTCGGCCCATCGCCACTCGCGTCTCGAAGGGAGCGCCGTCATCGCGGAAGCAGATGACCGTAATAGGGGAAGAGAAAAAACCGTGAAACTGATCGTCCCATATTTCGGCGAACTCCACCCTGCAGACGCGCGCCTCGTCCGCCTGGCCGAGTTTCTGGGCATTGATTGTGTGGCCGTACCGGCAGCCGCCGCAGAGGGATCCGGGACATGGGCTTCTGTATCAGAAGCGGCCAACGACGGCGGATCTTGCCTGGTGATCAATCCAGACGTCATTTGCCAATGTCTGAACGGAAACGCTCCCTCGCCCGAATTTGCTTCCTCGCTGTGTTCTCAGTTTCACCGCATGCTCGTCCATTGCGTACGTTCTGATCCGTTTCACAATGCTTTGCTCGCGTCTCTGACTGTCGGTCGCATTCAGACCGTCAGAAAGGCGCAGGCTTCTTCCGAAACGCTCGCCATCGCATCCGACTCGCGAGACATTTGCGAGGCCTTCGCAGGCCTGTCCATTTCCGCGCCGGATTTGGCGAATGAGTGGGTATTTTCCGGAGGGAACGACAGCGAATGCAGAAAACTAATCACGCTCGGCGATGATGCGTTTTTTGCGATATTCAGTGCCTTGGAGACCGAAATTTTGCTGCTTGGCAGCAGAGATGTGATCGATCTCGATGCCGAGCCAGGGGATGCATGGCTGGGTGAGACTTTTACAAGGTTCGTTCCATATGCCATGGCGTTGAGACACATCTTCGGCGACCAGTGCTGGCGCCCCGCGCAAAGTTACGCCAACGTACTTATCGACGATCCACTGCTGCGGCCAAACTACGGATTTCTGAACTTTGAACGATTGCTCCAGCAGATGGAGGAGCACAATTTCAAGACCACGATCGCATTTATTCCGTACAATTTCCGGCGCAGCTCCAAGAGGATAGTCCGGCTCTTCCAGCAGAACGCGAATCGGATCTCTCTTTGCTTTCACGGCAACGACCACACCGGTGCGGAGTTTGCCGCTACGAATCCCGCACTGCTGAATGCGATGCTCGGGACTGCGCAGCAGCGCATGGCTGTACACGGCAAATTAACCGGCCTGCCTTGCGACCGCATCATGGTTTTTCCGCAGGGACGATTCTCGGTTGCTGCAATGGCCGCGCTTGGGTTTCACAACTTCGATGCAGCGGTGAATACAGTTCCGCGACCTTACGGGCAATGCGACCGGCTCACGCTGCGGGAACTCTCTGAACCTGCCGTGCTTCGCTATTCGGGGTTTCCACTCTTCCTTCGAAAAAGCAGCACGGATACAAAAGATTCCGAGATCGCTTTCAAGCTGTTTTTCGGGATTCCCATCCTCATCGTGGAGCACCACAATATCTTCGCCGATCCGCAGAGGCTCATCGAGGCTGTCCATCGGATCAACCGCGCCGCACCGGGCATCCACTGGTCCAGCGCGGGCGACGCGGTGAGAGGATCGATTCTTCAAAAGCGAGTCTCTCCTGATCTTGTCCATGTGAAAGCCTATGCCCGCAGCATCCGCGTGGAAAACTCCAGTTCCGCGCCACAGATGTTTCGAATTGAATGGGGTTGGCCAGCCTCAAAATCATCCCTGGATGGTCCGTACCGGAACGATCGTCGATGCGCAGAATTCTGCGTCGACGAATCCGCCATCACCATTGACGTACGCATGGATGCGCGGAACTCAGACTGTTTTTCTATCCGTGACGTAAAGGCCGCTGCAAATGTGACGCGCTTTGGATTCCGTCATGCCGCAAACGCGTTCTTTCGCAGAAGACTGTCCGAGATGAGAGACAACTACGTTAGCAAAAGTCCTGCACTCCTGGGCGCCGCCAAGTCTCTGCAGCGGTCGTTTCAACGCTGATGCTCTACATTTCAAATTTCTCTTGAAATCGGATAAAGAAGCAGATCCAACTATGGCAAGAAAAGTCCTGATCATTGTCGAAAACCTTCCAGTTCCCTTTGACACCCGCGTCTGGAAGGAAGCCCTGGCGCTACGCAGGAATGGATATGACGTCACAGTACTCTGTCCCCGCGGGAAGGGCTTCGTAAAAAGCTATGAAATTCTCGAAGGCGTACACATCTATCGTCATCCCATGCCGCCGGAAGGAAACTCACCGTTAGGATATTTGCTGGAATACGGCTGCGCGCTATTCTGGGAATTCCTCTTCGCATGGTGGATCTTCCTGACCCGCGGCTTTCATGTCATTCAGGGCTGCAATCCACCCGACGATATCTTCCTTGTCGCACTGCCATTCAGGATCTTTGGGGTTCGATATATCTTCGACCACCACGATGCAAACCCTGAGTTATACCTGTCAAAGTACGAACGACGCGATGCTTTCTATAAGGTCCAGGTCGGGCTGGAAAAGCTGACCTATCGTTCTGCCTCCATCGTGATGGCCACAAACGAAAGCTACAAGGCGCTTGCTGTGGGCAGAGGCGGCCTCGACGAGAACGATGTGTTCGTGGTTCGAAATGGCCCGGATCTTGAAACGTTTAAGCCTGTCCCTGCACAACCGGTCTTGAAGCATGGAAAGGCCTTCCTTGTTGGATATGTCGGCACCATGAGCATCCAGGAAGGACTGGACATCCTTATCGATGTTGCGGCGGAGATCAGGGCTCGCGGTCGAACAGACGTTCACTTCACTTGCGTGGGTGGGGGGCCCGGCTTGCCGGCGTTGCAAAGGATGGTCAAGGAACGCAATCTCGGAGAAATGATGAACTTCACCGGCCGCGTTCCCGATAAAGAACTGCTGGAGATTCTTTCTACTGCCGATGTCTGCGTGAACCCTGACAAGCCGTGCGAGATGAACAATATTTCCACGATGATCAAGATTGCTGAATACATGGCACTCAGTAAGCCGATCGTCCAATTTGACTTAAAGGAAGGGCGCTTCACCGCCGGCGAGGCTTCACTTTACAGCGATGGGAAAAACCCGGTTAGTGATTTTGCCAACAACATTCTATGGTTGCTCGACCACCCCGAGGAACGAAAGCGGATGGGGGAATACGGGCGGGAACGAGTAGAGCACCACCTCTCATGGGACCATTCTTTAGGCAACCTGCTTGCAGCTTACGAGAGACTTTTCTTTAAGAAGATGGGCCGGGCGCATCGCGATTCTCCAGGTGAAGCCGACGTCAACTCATCCATTTCGCCGAAATCGGCCAACGAGGAATCAGTGGCAGTTCAAATCGGCACAGATCGGGTGGAGGGATAGTGCGATCATCGAAGATTCAATCTGGGGAAGTAGCCGAGTTCGCCATCATCGGAGCCGGTCCTTATGGACTTTCGCTTGCAGCCCATCTGGCGGCGCGCGACATCTCTTTCCGTATCTTTGGCAAGCCTATGACCGCCTGGTCAGAGCACATGCCCAAGGGCATGCAGTTGAAGTCGGAAGGCTTTGCATCCTCCTTTTCCCATCCGAGAGGAGAATTCACGCTTAAGGATTACTGCGCCAAAGCTGGAATAGCGTACCAGGACATCGGACTTCCGGTGAGGCTGGAAACCTTTGTAGCGTATGGGCTCGCGTTCCAGAGGAAGTTTGTTCCGAATCTCGAGGAAAAGCTGGTCACCTACGTTCAGCCAACTGAAGACGGGTTTCAGCTATTACTCGACGACGAGGAGAAAGTGCTCGCTCGAAACGTGATCGTTGCGACTGGCATTACAAGTTTTGCGCGTGTTCCTGAGATCCTGAAAGGGCTTCCGCCAGAAAAGGTTAGCCACAGTTCAGAGCATAGCGACTTAGAGAAATTTCGAGGTCGCCGCGTGGCTGTGGTAGGAGCAGGTGCTTCGGCTTTAGATCTCGCAACGCTTCTGCATGAGGGCGGCGCGGATGTCGAGTTGGTTGCGCGCTGCTCCAAAATTCGTTTTCACGACCCGCCGTCGAAGCCATCTCTCAGGAGCCGCCTGAGGCGGCCGGTAACTCCGATTGGACCGGGCTTGGAGATGCTTTTTTTCGTTCACGCGCCTAGCCTGTTCCGCCTGTTGCCGGAGAGTGTTCGCCTGGACCAAATGCGAAAGACCCTTGGCCCGGCGCCTGGATGGTTCGTTAAGGATCGGATCGCTGGCAAAATACCGTTCCATCTTGGCGTCGAAATCACCGCTGCGAGACGCGCGGGATGGCAAGGTGAAGCTCGATTTGAGAGACGAGGCTGGGCGTGTCGTCGCCCTTGAAGTTGATCACGTCATTGCGGCGACCGGATATAAGGTTGACCTGGACCGTTTAAGCTTCCTGGATCCTAAGCTGCGACAAAGGATTCAACTTACCGCGGGAGCTCCAGTGCTATCGGCTAACTTCGAGTCGACGGTCCCCGGCCTTTATTTTGTAGGTTTGTCGGCAGCGAATGTATTTGGCCCCTTTTTGCGATTTGCTTGCGGCGCCGGCTTTGCGGCAGGACGCCTCGCAAGGCATTTCGCCAAACGGATGCCGCGTTCAGCCCCTGTGCGGACAACGGAAGACGTCAAGGTTTATGAGCGTAGCTAAGGAAAGATTCCGGAGAATGGATAATCCTGACAATTCAGCCGAGCGGCATTCCGCGCCGGGTCCGGGCATTCTGCTGGTAGCTGCGAATAGGTGGTCACTCGCCGCGCGACTCGCTTCAGGATTTCTGGATCTAGGCTGTCGCGTCGCCGCCGTATGTCCCATTCCCGGCCACCCGATCAGTAAGGTATCCGGGGTCACGCGCATATATCGGTATGCCCCCCGACAACCTCTGGAATCGCTGCATGCGGCGATTGAAGAATTCGCACCAGACATGATCGTTCCTGTGTGTGACCGGAGCGTGCAGCACCTGCATGAGCTTCACGCAAGGTGCAGTTCGGACACTGAGCTCGATCGCCAAACCCGGAAGCTGATCGAGCAATCTCTAGGGCCGCCGGAGAGCTACCCTATCGTCTCGAGCCGATACGATCTGCTGATGCTGGCGAAGGATGCAGGTATCAGGGTGCCCGAGACGGTTCGAGTTGATTCGGCCGAAGATCTGAGACGGCATGAAAACGGTCTGCCTTGCCTGTTAAAAGCAGATGGCAGCTCGTGCGGACACGGCGTGAGGAGAGCCGATACGCTCGCCAGCGGTGAGAAGGCCCTTCGGGCGCTCGCAAGCAGGATAAGTGCATTTCAATTGGTTATGCGGTTGCTGCTGTATCGAGACCGAGCTTCTTCCATTTCCAGGTGGTCTGACTCGCGGCCGGGAATCATCGCCCAAGCCATCGTGCCAGGGCGGCCGGCGAACTGCTCGGTTGTTTCCTGGAAAGGGGAACTATTGGCGGGGATCGCAGTCGAAGTCGTAGAAGCAGACGGGCCAATGGAGCCGGCAATCATTGTGCAGGTAGTTGAGGGGCGTGAAATGCTCGACGCCGCGAAGCTGATTGCCCGCCGGCTCAAATTGACCGGGTTCTTCGGACTCGATTTCATTCTCGAAGAGGGTACTGGCAAGTCGTATCTGATCGAAATGAACCCGCGTTGCGCTCCGCCTTGTTCCCTGAGCCTTGGTGAGGGCCGCGATCTGCTGGCTGCATTTTGGGCAAAATTAACTAAGCAGGAAATGCCCCAAAGGCCGGCAATAACGCAAAAGAGCAGAATCGCGTATTTCCCCACCGCCGTGCTACGCGGTGCGAATTCAGCTTACATGTCTCAACCAAATTCCATCTATCTTGATATCCCAGGCGGCGAAACGGAATTGGTCCAGGAATTACTCCACCCATGGTCGGAAAGGAGCATGGCGGGCAGACTGTTAGATCATCTGCGTAGAAATTTGCCGCTAAAACCTCAACTTCGCAAAATCAGATCGAGATTGCGCAACCGCAGAGACCTCGACAATCTTGAACGACGGAATACCGGCCAGAAAACGGACGCGGCTTCGGCAATTCTTACGCAGAACGATTGGCGCTAGAAACAGTGAGACCCTTAGTATCAATCCTCATTCCGGCTTACAACTCTGACGAGTGGCTCGCTCAAACTCTTCGCTCCGCCATAGCCCAGACGTGGGACCGCAAAGAGATTATTGTCGTCGACGATGGATCCAAAGATGGGACCCTATCCGTGGCGCGGTCCTTTGAATCGGACATCGTGAAGGTATTCACGCAGGCGAATCAAGGCGCCTCTGCTGCAAGAAATAATGCCCTTGCAAGAAGTCACGGCGATTACATCCAATGGTTGGACGCGGATGATCTGCTGGACCCCGATAAAATCACTCGTCAAATAGAAGCGCTAGGTGATTCATCCAATCCCAGAACGCTGCTTTCCGGGGAATGGGGACGGTTCCTGCACCGACAAGATCATGCGACGTTCATTCCGTCTGGTCTTTGGTGCGATCTTCCCAAGGCCGAGTGGCTCATGCGAAAGATGGAGCAGAATGCCTTCATGCAGACCGCGACCTGGTTGGTAAGTCGCGAGTTGACCGAAGCGGCTGGGCCGTGGGATACGCGGCTTTTAGTAGATGATGACGGCGAATACTTCTGTCGCGTGCTGATGGCCAGCGAAGGGGTGCGTTTTGTTCCTGGATCCAAGGTGTACTATCGCAAGCCGCGATCCGGAAGCCTGAGTTATATCGGAGCCTCTAACAGCAAACGCGATGCATTGTGGCTCTCGATGAAGCTGCATATAGGCTATCTGCGTTCGATGGATGACAGCCAGAGGGCGCGGGCCGCTTGCGTCAGTTTCCTGCAAAGCTGTCTGATGGTCCTCTATCCCGAGCGACCGGATCTGGTCACGCTGGCACAGGAGGTGGCTGTCGGTCTGGGAGGGCGCTTGGAAGTACCTCGGTACACGCGAACTTACGCTTGGGTCAACAAGCTCTTCGGTTGGCGCGTTGCTAGGCGAACACGGCGAAGCTTTCAGGGGATCCGGTGGTGGTTGCTTCGCAATTGCGACAGGTTGGGACTTCGGTTCTCTCACGGAACCGGCGGCGGGGAATAGTATCGGTAGTCGATTACTTCAGTCCCTATCCTCCTAAAAATTTTTTTATAAGTTTTACTCTCCGTTCGGGGTTTAAGGCCATCGTGCCGTTGCTTGGACAAGAGGCGTTAGGATCTCGTCCTCAAATGAGGCCTGTGATGTGTATGGAGGTACGATTGCTCATGGTCTTTCACTATTAGAGAAGGATGGACTCATGACTTTCGAGCAGACCCGCATCGCTGGAGTGTGGGTCATTAACCCGGAGTTTCGCACGGACGAGCGGGGTCGTTTCTTTCGCGCATGGTGTCTTCGCGAATTTGCCGATCAGGGAATCGACTTCGTGCCGGTACAGGCAAATATGGGCTTAAGCGTGCGCAAGGGGACTCTGCGAGGAATGCACTACCAGATTGAGCCTGCACTTGAGGCAAAGCTTGTGCGATGTACCAAGGGGTCAATTTTTGACGTAGCGTTGGATCTCCGCGCTCAATCGCCCACCTATGGAATCGTGGTTCGGTACAGAACTCACGGCTGAGAATGGCCGAATGCTGCTCGTTCCCGAGGGGTGTGCTCACGGATACCAGACGCTCGAGGACGACACGGAAATGTACTATATGGCATCTCAGTTTTACACGCCCCACACGGCTCGCGGGGCCCGATTCGACGACCCGACATTCGGCATTCAATGGCCATTGATTCCGTCGGTAATCTCCGAGCAGGATCGTAATTGGCCACTGTCAGGTGGAATAGGAGGATAATTAGATCGAGCCTATTGCCGAAAGAAGACGATCGAATCCACAGGGGAGGTTCAAGCCCATGGCCACGGATCTAAATAGCAACTACCGGACGGCTCCGGAACTGGAGAAACCGCGCACCCTCATCTTCTCCCAGAGAAACCTCGCCAGGATTCAGCCGTTTCGATGCGCCCATTTTGAATTCGAAGACGTCATATCGCAAATCGACAACACATTCGTATTGTCGCCCCGAATCGATCCCTCTTCGCGGCGTCAAGCGTTCGCCAAAGAGCTTGCTTACCATTCTCCTGTCAAATTGAACCCGGGAGTTGAACGGGTTACGCTACCTGCGGATTTCGACTTGTTTCTGGCGATCTGCGGTAATCCGACAGATTTGCTGCGGATCCACGCCATCGGCGATTGGAGGAGCCGGTGCAAGAAGGCAGTTTGCCTCATTGATGAAGTGTGGGCCAGAGAAGTCCGGAATTATCGGAATTATCTCCGGATGTTGAGGGAATTCGATCTTGTTGTTCTCTACTACAGCCAAAGTGTCGGGCCGGTTGATGAAATGATTGGGGAAAGCAAGTGCACTTTCCTCCCACCCGGAGTCGATACCATCCGTTTCTGTCCCTATCCGGATCCGCCGAAGAGAGCTGTGGACGTGTACGGCGTTGGCCGCAGGTCCGCGGTTACGCATAAAGCCTTTTTAGGCATGGCTGCCCAACGTGGGATGTTTTATGTCCATGACAGCACGTCTGCGGATCATGTGCTGGATCCGATCGAACACCGGATACTCTTTGCGAATATGGCGAAGAGAAGCCGCTATTTTATTGTCAATCCCGGGCTGATTGACCGACCCGACGTGCGTGGGAATCAGATTGAGATTGGCAATCGCTATTTTGAAGGCGCTGCGGCGGGAAATATTCTTCTGGGTGAGCGGCCGCAGAATGGCGAGTTCGAAGAGTTGTTTGACTGGCCCGACGCACTCATCGAATTGCCTTACAACTCGCCTGACGCTGAATCGATCGTTCGAGAGCTCGACCAGCAGCCAGAGCGTCAGGCTAGAATCCGAAAACTGAATATTCAACAATCGCTGCTTCGGCACGATTGGGCTTACCGCTGGGAAGCGATCCTTAAGGCTGTTGACGTTGCTCCATCACCGCGCCTCGACATCAGGAAGGCGCAGTTACGTCTTTTGGCGGACCAGGTCATCGAAGATGAAGATCCAGGCTGATGTGCCTTCTTATCTTTCCGCCACCTCTCGGCTTGGCGTGAAGCGCTGAGACGAATTGAATGAAGCTGTGCATATGCATACATGGTGAAGTGTAAAGAGTAGCGTTTGACCACTTCCCATCCAGGCCTTCCTGGCCATCGCACATCACCCGAGAATTACACACCTGACGAGCGCATTGGGTTATCTGAACATTGCGCTGAAATGGCAGGTGTCGATCCAGTTCAACCGTTCGCAAATACCAACCAGGAGACGTTCCGAACTTGACTGAGCACCGGAAAAGCTATTGGAAAACAGCGGCTGGCACGGCGGCGCTTGCTCTTGCGGGGCTTGCCGCCATTGTTTGGCTCGTGTTTGAGAAGCAGATAGCTCAGAGGCCGTGGCCGGCACTCGTCATTCTGGCCTGGTGGGCGGCCGGCCTCGCGCTCCTATGCGCTGAGATGGTGACAGTTCTCGTACTGGCGGGGGCGCTGATCAGCTTGCGTCGCGACAGTCTTGAAACCCGTGGACGGCCATATGTGGGGCGCCCACGCGAATGGCATGGCGG
Organism: uncultured Acidobacteriaceae bacterium; assembly: GCA_963797255.1. Classification (GTDB taxonomy): domain Bacteria; phylum Acidobacteriota; class Terriglobia; order Terriglobales; family Acidobacteriaceae; genus JANXZS01. The sequence continues at coordinate 667,937 of CAWCOV010000015.1, read as the reverse complement.
ATTCGTAGTGCGAGGCGCTCGTGCGCTTTTGCGGCGGCTGCGTACCTTTCGGGGCCGGCGGCCAGGGCAGCTTGACTTGCGGGCCGGAGAGCTGGTGGAAATACTGTCTCGGGAAGAGATTCTTGCAACACTCGATGGCCGGGGTGAAGTAGATTCTCTCCCCTTCATGCCCGAGATGGAAGCGTGGTGTGGCCGACAAGTGCGGGTACACCGGCGCGTCGATAAGATATTCGACTGGATCACTTCCAGCGGTCTGCGTCGCATGCGCGACACCGTGATCCTGGAAGGCCTCCGATGTGACGGTTGCTATCACAGCGGGTGCCAGGCCGACTGCCCGACTCTATGGAAGGAAGTATGGTTGCGTCGTGCTTCAAAGAAAGTAATGCCCCCAGTCACGCAAACCACCTCCACCGTCCAAATGGATCTTCGTCAGTTCACAACGCGTGTAGACGCAGAGACCGCCGAAACGCGATTCGTTTGTCAATTGTCAAAGTTGCCAGAAGCAACCACCCCAACGCCCTGGAACAATCCTCGCAACCTTCTGAGAGAACTATTTAGCGGAAATGTCCGTCCCGGCCCTTTCTTCACGTTCATAGCGATTTTCGCGTTTAATGCCGTGCAGAAGCGCCGCGGTGGGGCGGTCTTCCCGATTCTCGCCCATTCGCAATCGCAAACCACGCCGCACGGGGTCCTGAATATCCAGCCAGGCGAGCTTGTACAGATCAAAAGCAAGCACGAGATCGAGCAGACCCTGGACGTCAATTTCAAGAATCGCGGGCTTTGGTTCGACAAGGAGATGACTCGCTTCTGCGGCGGAGAATATCGGGTGCGCGCGCGAGTCGACCGCCAAATCGACGAAAGATCGGGCAAAATGATTACGTTTAAGACGGCGTGCATAACCCTCGAGGGCGTTACGGCAACTGGGGAGTATTTTGAATTTGCTCCGCTGGACGAACGAATCTATTGGCGAGAAATCTGGGTTGAGCGAGTTGAAGCAGGCAGCCTATCGGCAGTTCAGCCCGGGGTGGGCTTGGAATCTCAAGTGGCGAGGTGAAGCCGAATGAACACCGTGGAGTTTTCCATACAGATCGTTCCGGTCGTGTAGATGGCATGGCGTTCCATTTGCCCGTCATTTGAATAAGCCCGTTCTGGCCATCGCACATTACCTAAAAGTTACTCCTCTTATGAGCGTCCTTTGACTATCCTAAGAATTGCCGGAGGAGTTCCCCCGCGATGGAAGACGGCAATTTGCCGGAATCAACATTGAATCCGATTCGTAACAAAATGAGACGCCTTCACCATTTGCTTCGCATTCTTTCATTCGAGATTTGGATTGGTCGTGCAAATGCAACAGGGGTTGTCTTTGACACAAGGAGAGAATCCATGAAAGTCGTACTCTTTTGCGGTGGGTATGGACTGCGAATTCGTGACGCCGAGAACGTTCCCAAGCCCTTGGTTCAGATCGGGTATCGGCCGGTGATCTGGCATGTCATGAAGTACTACGCCCACTTCGGACATAAGGATTTCATCCTGTGCCTCGGTTATGGCGCCGACCAGATCAAGAGATATTTCCTTGATTACAGTGAGTGCGTGTCGAACGACTTCGTTCTCTCAAGCGGCGGCAGGAAGGTTGAACTCTTTCACAGCGACATTCATGACTGGCGGATCACTTTCGCCGATACAGGAATCAACTCAAATATTGGACAGAGACTGAAATCCGTCGAGAGATACCTCGAAGGCGAAGAGGAGTTCCTGGCGAACTACAGTGATGGTCTCACCGATCTTCCTCTTCCTGGGCAGCTTGAAAACTTCCATCGCCAGGATAGGATCGCCAGCTTCTTGTGTGTGCTGCCGAACCTGAGCTATCACGTTGTCTCGACCGACCCCGACACGGGCCTGGTTTCCGGCGTTCAGCCCAATAAGGAATGGGTCGGTGCGGATCAATGGCGGGTACTTCATATTTCGCAAGGAGATCTTCGACTACATGCGAGCCGGCGAGGAACTCGTGGATTGAGCCATTCCAGAGACTCATTGAAGAGAAGCAGCTCATTGGCTATCCATACGATGGGTTCTGGGGCGGCATGGACACATTCAAAGACAAGCAGGAACTCGAGAGTCTCTGGGGCTCCGGTGCGGCGCCCTGGCAAGTGTGGAGAGAGAGCGGCGAGACGAATGGAGCTACCAAGCCACTCGCTTCCGTTCCGGTCGCGGAGTTTGTGGATCGCCGACATGCAAACGGAAATGGGATTACCGGACCCGCAAGATCGTGAGTCGATGAGCTGAAATGAAGTATCGTCTCCAACCTACGAATTCGATGTCACTCAAGGTAAATCAACGCTGGGATTTGGCGTTTATCTGTCTGCACGGGAGAAGAACATGACTAGCGTTGATGTTGCTCTTCAAGGGCTTGAAGCTTCCGCAAACCCCATTCGCGTCGGGATGATTGGCGCCGGCGCAACCGGTCGCGCAATTGCGCTGCAACTGGGAACGCCGGTTCCGGGCATTCGGCTCGTTGCCATCGCCAATCGCACCGTCGAGCACGGCGAACGAGCTTTCCGCGAGGCGGGCTTCGATCGCTGGGAGCAGGTATCTTCCCCGGAAGAAGCGGAGCGAGCATATCGCTGCGGGCGTGCCGGTGTTGACGGATTCACGCGTTCGTGCTCACCGCATGCAACGCCATTGATCTCGTCGTCGAGGTCACTGGCACCATCGAGCCAGCTGCGACTGTCGTCCTGGACGCATTCACTCACCGAAAGCACGTGGTCCTCGTGAATGCGGAATTGGACTCCCTCATTGGCCCCATTCTCAAGGCGAAGGCCGACGAAGCCGGCGTGGTGATTACGCACACGGACGGGGATGAGCCCGGCGTTGCCATGACACTCCTGCGTTATCTTCGTACGCTTGGGCTCCGCGTCGTTGCTGCTGGCAACATCAAGGGAATGGTTGACTACTATCGCAATCCCGACACGCAGCGCGCATTTGCCGAAAAGCACGATCAGGATGTGAAGAAGGTGACATCCTTCGCCGATTCAACCAAGCTGTCGATGGAAACGACCGTTCTCGCCAACGCAACAGGTTTTCACGTCGGTCGCAGGGGAATGTATGGCCCAGCTTGTGGCTACGTGCGCGAGATTGCCAGTTTGCTGCCGGCCGACGAAATGCTCGCAACTGGTCTTGTGGACTATGCATTGGGCGCGGCGCCGCACACCGGCGCATTTGCCATTATTTATGAAGATCAGCCCCTCAAGAAAACCCTGCTGGCCTACTACAAAATTGGCGACGGGCCGTTCTATGTTTTCTACACGCCTTTCCATCTACCGCATCTCCAGATCGCTTCGACCATTGGCCGCGCCGTTATTGCATCGGGATGCCACCGTTGCTCCGATAGGCGGACCTGTTTGTGAGGTCGTTGCCGTTGCCAAGCGCGATCTTAAAGCCAACGAGCGGCTCGATGGCGTTGGAGGATTTTGCTCCTATGGGCTTATTGAAAACAGAGCTACTGCCCGCGAGATGCGAGCCTTGCCCATCGGCCTGTCTGAAGGATGCGTGTTACGGAGGGATGTCGCCAAGGACGAGGTTCTTTGCTTGGACGACATCTACCCCGCCGAAGAGACCGTCGTAACTGAAACTCTGGCGCGAACAGAATGAGCGCTGGCCGGCCGCCGTTGAGAGCACTGATGCGCTGTATCGTCGCTTTCGGGGCCTCGTTGAGCCTGAACCGTCAGTTCTGGAAGGGGCGCCGGGTCTTCCTCACCGGGCATACCGGATTCAAGGGCAGTTGGCTGTCCCTATGGCTTTCCATGCTCGGAGCAGAGGTGGTTGGTTATGCTCTTGACCCGCCCACCAGTCCCTCGCTTTATGAACAGGCCGACGTCGCATCAGGTCTGCGCTCCATCATTGGCAGACATACGTGATTACGAGCGCCTGAAAGCTGCCATCGCAGAATTCGAGCCCGAAGTCGTCCTTCACCTCGCGGCGCAGTCGGTCGTCCGCATCGGCTATGAGAATCCACTTGAAAATTACGCGGCCAATGTCATGGGCACCGTTCACCTGCTTGAAGCCGTTCGCACCCTTAGACGCAAGTGCGTAGTCGTAAACGTGACGAGCGACAAGTGCTACGAGAATCGTGAATGGCTGTGGGGCTATCGCGAGAACGAGCCAATGGGCGGTCACGATCCTTATTCGAATTCCAAGGCTTGCGCGGAACTCGTCACCTCTGCGTATCGTGACTCTTACTTCCCTCCCGATTCTCTACACGAGCACGGAATCGCTCTAGCCAGCGCTCGAGCCGGCAATGCGATAGGTGGCGGAGACTGGACCGCGTACCAGCTTATTCCCGACCTTGTGCGCGCGTTTATGAGCGGTGAACCCTGCCTGATTCGAAATCCGTTATCTTACCGGCCATGGCAGTTTGTCCTCGAGCCGCTGCGTGGCTATTTACTCCTTGCCGAGCGACTCAGTGAAGACGGGGCAGAATTTGCCTCCGGATGGAACTTCGGACCAGCCGACACTGACGCAAAGCCAGTCTCCTGGATTGCAGACACCATGGCCCGGCATTGGGGAGAGGACGCGTCATGGATGCAGGACTCAACCTCGTTCGCAAAAGAAGCACACGCGCTCAAGCTGGATGCCTCCAAGGCCGCCGCCTGTCTGCGATGGCATCCGGCTCTTCCGCTTGAAAAGACGCTCAGCTGGATCGTCGACTGGTACAAGGCATTCGAAGCTGAAGCCGATCTGCGGGCAGTCACTCTTCAGCAGATTCGAGATTACGAAAGCTCTGCTCCCGGATATGAATTGATCGATTGGTCTGGAACGATCTTGCACGAGTTCCTAAGCCATCGGACGTCCATACTCCCGCCAATCTTGCCGTGGCCGAAACCAGGCTATCCCTTCGCCTCAGCGGGATATCCCCTTCAATTTAAGCAGCTTGCGACGGATAACATTGTCCGTGGGAATACCTGGGTGCCGGGACCGCTGCAAAAATTACGTATTGGCTGATCGGGACAGTATTCCTCACCGAAACTTGCAAACATCCGTTACACTTCTTGATCTAAGGGCTCGTTTCTCGAGAAATTGGAGCAATTGTAAACATTTGGCTTTGGAATCTAAATTGCTAGCCACAATCAGTACTGAGTGGTTTCAGAAGACGAGGATTACCATGTCTAATCCCTTAAACGGTTCTCGGAAGTCGAGTCCGAATTTTATTGTGATTGGTTCCGGAATGGCAGCTTTTGGAGCCGCTTACCGCCTGATTGCCCAAGGCATTACCCCCGTGATGTTCGACAAGAATTCCTACCACGGGGGACACACGACTTCGTTCAAGAACGAAAGCGGCTTCATCTTTGATATGGGGCCACATATCTCGTATACCAAGGACCCGCGAATCCAGGACATCTTTGCCGACAGCGTGGACCAGAGCTACGAGACGATCCAGATTTATCTGAACAACTACTGGCGCGGCCATTGGCCTCAGCATCCCGCGCAGCTCCATCTCCACGGTCTGCCCGCACGACATCGTTGTAAAGGTCATTAGTGACTTTGTTGAAGAGAAGAATGCCCCGGAACGGACCGTCCGCAACTACGCCGACTGGCTGTACGCGAGCTTTGGGAAGACCTTCGCTGAAACCTTCCCCATGGAGTACACCAAGAAGTACCATCTCACCACGGCTGACAATCTCAGCATCGACTGGCTTGGGCCGCGCATCTACCGTCCCAGCCTTGAAGAGGTGCTTCTGGGTGCTCTTTCTCCCACCGCTCCACATGTTCACTATGTGACGCACTTCCGCTATCCGACTGATGGCGGATTCGTGCGGTATCTAACCAAGTTTGTGCCTCTCGGCAACTTAAACTCGGCCACGAACTGACTGGCAATCGACCCGGTCCCCGCGAGCTCACTTTCTCCAATGGCGTAACGACCAAGTACGATCAGCTGGTCTCGTCTGTGCCGCTTCCCGAACTGATTCCGATGATCAAGGGAGCGCCTGCCGATGTGCTCGATGCAGCTCGCCGTCTGGCCTGCACCACCTGTGTCCTGGTGAACCTGGGCATCAATCGCGAAGACATCTCCAAGGCCCACATGACCTACTTCTATGATGAGGACATGTGCTTCTCGCGCGTGGGCTTCCCGCACATGCTGTCTGCGCAAAATGCGCCTGCAGGGAATGGGCAGTATCCAGGCAGAGGTTTACTTCTCTTCGAAGTACAAGCCTTTTACCGGAAAACCGGAAGATTGGATTGAGCCGGTCATTCGCGATCTCCGCCGTTGTGGGCTGCTGCGCGAAGAAGATCAGATCCTCACCAGGCAGGCGGTGCTGCTTAAGTACGCCAATATCATCTTTGATCTCGAGCGTGCCGATGCCGTAAAGACTGTTCACGGCTATCTTGACGACATTGGAATCTCCTACTGCGGGCGCTACGGCGAATGGGGATACCTCTGGACCGACGAAAGCTTCAAGAGCGGAGAGAACGCGGCGGAACGCGCCCTCTGGCGCTCTAACTCCAGACAGCTGAATGGACCTTCCTGAGCGACGCCAGTAGCCTAACATGGGACTGGCCCATAATCCATGATCGATCTGAAGTTCAATCTGAAACAGGATCGTCCGCTCACGATCCTCTGCCTCGGTGCTCACTCCGATGACATCGAGATCGGCTGCGGCGGAACCATCCTCCGGCTAATCAACGATTATCCCGGATGCCGCATCCACTGGGTCGTCTTCAGTGCGCTCGGCGTTCGAAAGAATGAGGCGGAACAAGGTGCCAAAGAATTCGCCGGCGGTGAGAATATAGAATGCCTCCAACTCCACGAGTTCGTTGATGGCTACTTGCCCTACCACGGCGAGAGCGTGAAGCGATTCTTCGAAGAGCTCAAGCAGGCGACGTCACCCGACCTGATCTTTACCCATAGTCGCGACGATGCGCACCAGGATCATCGGCTGCTCTCGGAACTGACCTGGAACACTTTTCGGGATCATTTGATCCTTGAGTACGAGATCCCGAAATACGATGGCGACCTGGGCAGGCCAAACGTCTTCGTGCCGCTCGAAAGCGGACTTTGCGAAGCGAAAATCAAGAAGCTCTTGGATTGTTTTGCGTCACAGCGGTCAAAACATTGGTTTGACCAAGAGTACGTTTCAGGCTTTGATGCGCCTGCGCGGCATGGAATGCTGTTCCAAGAGTGGCTACGCCGAAGCGTTCTACGCTCGAAAAGTGACCCTCTGATTATCTTGTCGAGAGATCGTTAGCCTTTTTGCTTTTTGCCGGCAGTCCTCGCCCACATAGTTCGCGTGAGCATTATGGAGTAGTTGCGACGCAGCCAGGGGATGCTGCGGCACTCTCTGCTTGAGCAGTTTGCAACTACACGATCGAGCATGACGGATTAACTGCTTAAGAAGGACGCTTGTTGCTAAAAATAGGGGATGCGCTAAGCGCATCCTCTATTTTTTTGGCCTCAGCTCTATTCAATCCCCGCAAAACTCTCTCGACTTAGATGAGGTGCACATCAACGACCAAAAGTTCGGGCGGAGTCGACAACAATCCCCGTTGCCTGATTCGCATACGTGGATTCTCATCGACACCGCCTGACCGCTACCGACATGGCCTAATCAACTTCAGAAATACCTTACCCTCGCTGCCTAGGGCACGGTCGCAGTAGCCGGATTCGATGCAACGCTTTCCAATCCGGAACTACCGATGCTCTTTACGACGTAGGTGTAGCTCGTTCCACTTACGACCGCATTATCGACATAGGAAAGTAGCGACACCTGCGAAGAGTTGATCACCACAAAAGATGCACCACCTGTCGACCGGTAGATGTTATATCCCACCACTGGATCAGAGGAGCCGCTGGGTGCGATCCAGGATAGGTCAACTTCGTGAGTCACGCCTGTGCCACTCAGCGACACCACTGTGGTGCTACCCGTGGTCGAGTTGCTGCTGATCGTCAACTGCCCGCTATTCGTGGCTACTGATGTCGGCTTGTACTGAACTGTTACCGTCGCCGTCTGACCCGGATTCAATGTCACCGGGAACGTGCCAGCCACGACCGAGAAGCCCGTCCCAGTGATGGCAGTCGAGTTCACCGTGACCGCGGTTGTGCCGGTCGAGCTCAGCGTTAACGTCTGCGTCGTTGCCGTGTTTACCGCAACATCGCCGAAGTCCAGGCTGGAGGCACTTACGCTCAGTTTGGGATTCGATGCTGCAACGCCCGTGCCGCTCAGAGCCACCACTGAGGTACTGCCCGAGGTCGAGTTGCTGCTGATCGTCAACTGCCCGCTGGCTGCGGCCGCTGTCGTCGGATTGAACTGTATTTGCAGCGTTACCGACTGGCCAGAGGTCAACGTCATGGGGAAGCTGCTCGCCACGATCGAGAAGCCAGTGCCGGTGATCGAGGCCGAGTTCACGGTTAGATCGGACGTCCCCGAGGAAGTGAGGGTCACCGTCTTGGTCGTCGGCGTGTTCACGGTTACGTTGCCAAAGGAGAGGCTGGTCGGGTTCAGCGTAATTTGAGGATTGGCTGCCGCTGCGCCCGTGCCGCTAAGAGCCACCGTCGAAGTGCTGCCGGAAGTGGAGTTGCTGCTGATGGTTAGCTGACCACTGAGAGCTCCGGTAGTGGTTGGCTTAAACTGCACGGTCAACGACATCGACTGACCTGCACTCAAAGTGGCCGGGAGGGTTCCGGAAACGATGGTGAAGCCTGCGCCGGTGATCGAGGCCGAGTTCACGGTTAGATCGGACGTTCCCGAAGAAGTGAGGGTGACTGTCTTGGTCGTCGCCGTGTTCACAGTTACGCTGCCATAGGAGAGGCTGGTCGGGCTCACCGTGATTTGAGGATTGGCTGCCGCTGCGCCGGTGCCACTGCTAGGCATCGTCGAAGTGCTGCCGGTGCTGGAGTCGCTGGTGACGGCGAGCTGACCGCTGACGAGCTCCAGTGGTGGTTGGCTTGAACTGGACTGTCAATGCCATCGACTGCCCAGGGCTGAGTGTCGCCGGCAAGCTACCCGCAACGATGCTGAAGCCGGAACCGGTCATCGACGCGGCGTTCACGGTTAAGTCGGAAGTACCCGAAGACGTGAGAGTCACCGTCTTGGTCGTGGCCGTGTTTACAGTCACGCTACCGAAGGAGAGACTACCGCTCATTCCCAACTTAGGAGCTGGCTGCTGCTGCGCCGGTGCCGCTGAGAGCCACTGTCGAAATGCTGCCGGTGCTGGAGTTGCTGCTGATGGTCAACTGACCTGACAGCGCTCCAGTGGTGGTCGGATTGAACTGCACAGTCAACGCCATCGACTGACCCGCGCTCAAAGTGGCTGGCAAGCTTCCCGAAACGATGCTGAAGCCAGCGCCAGTGATCGAAGCGGAGTTCACGGTTAAGTCGGAGGTGCCCGAGGACGTGAGTGTCACCGTCTTGGTCGTCGGTGTGTTCACGGTTACGCTGCCGTAGGAAAGACTGGTCGGGTTGACCGTCAACTGAGGATTGGCCGCCGCCGCGCCAGTGCCGCTGAGAGCCACCGTCGAAATGCTGCCGGTGCTGGAGTCGCTGCTGATTGTGATCTGACCGCGAGAGAGTTCCCGTGGTAGTCGGCTTGAAATTGGACCGTCAATGCCATTGACTGACCTGGGCTGAGCGTTGCCGGCAACTTCCTGCAGTGATGGTAAAGCCGGCTCCTGCTGATCGAGGCCGAATTCACGGTCACTGCGGAGGTGCCCGAAGACGTGAGTGTCACCGTCTTGGTTGTTGCCGTGTTCACCGTGACACTGCCGAAAGCAAGACTACCGTGCTAACCGTCAGCTGAGGATTTGCTGCCGCTGTGCTGGTGCCGCTGAGAGCCACCGTCGATGTGCTGCCGCTGCTGGAGTTGCTGCTGATAGTCAGCTGGCCGCTGAGAGTTCCAGTGGTGGTCGGCTTGAACTGAACGGTCAACGAAACTGACTGACCAGGGCTCAATGTGGCAGGCAGACTTCCCGAAACGATGCTGAAGCCAGCTCCGGTGATCGAAGCGCCGTTCACGGTTAAGTCCGAGGTGCCCGAAGACGTGAGGGTCACCGCCTGGGTGGTCGCCGTGTTTACGGTTACGCTGCCGAATGCAAGGCTACCGCTTACCGTTAGCTGAGGATTTGGTGCCGCGGCGCCGGTGCCACTGAGAGCCACCGTCGAAGTGCTGCCAGTGCTTGAGTTGCTGCTGACCGTCAACTGACCGCTGAGCGATCCAGTCGTGGTTGGCTTGAACTGTACCGTCAGTGCCATTGACTGCCCTGGGCTCAAAGTAGCCGGCAGGGTTCCAGAAATGATGCTGTATCCCGCGCCCGTGATCGAAGCCGCGTTCACCGTAAGAGCGGCGGTGCCAGAGGACGTCAGCGTGACCGTCTTGGTTGTCGCCGTATTCACCGTAACGCTGCCAAACGCGAGGCTGCCAGCGCTCAACGTGAGTTGTGGAGACGTTGCAGCCGCACCGGTGCCACCGAGCGCCACAACCGATGTGCCGCCAGTGGTGGAATCGCTGCTGATAGTCAACTGACCGCTGAGCGTTCCTGTAGTGGTTGGCTTGAACTGTACTGTCAATGATGTGGACTGGCCTGGGTTCAAGGTGGCCGGCAGGCTTCCAGAAACAATACTGAAGCCACTGCCCGAGATCGATGCCGCGCTTACCGTTAGCGCGGAACTGCCCGAAGACGTAAGAGTGACCGTCTTGGTCGCGGCGGTATTTACAGTTAAGCTGCCGAAGGAAAGGCTGGATGGACTTACCGTCAACTGAGGATCGGGCTGCGCCACCGCGCCATTTACGCCGGTTCCTGAAAGGCTGACTACAGGCAAGCTGCCACTGGTTGAGCTGGTTTTGAGGGTCATTAGCCCAGTCACACTTCCAGCGGCTGTCGGCTGGAATTGAACCTGGAGGGTGGTCGACTGTCCAGGGTTCAAGGTCATTGGCAAGCCGCCGCCGACGATGGAAAAGCCGGCGCCCGTGGTTGATGCAGAATTCAAGGTGAACGGGGATCGCGAGGTTGACGTTAGTGTTACCGGCAGAACAACCGCTGTGCCTAGCGCCACATTGCCAAAGGGCAAGCTCGATTTGCTGGCGGAGATCGGGCCCTTGCCTCTGCCTTTGATGGAGACTGTGGCCATTGGCTTAGCCGTTGTGCCTAAAACGGAGAGTTGCCCGGAGAAATCGTTGGACGTGGTCGGATTGAATTTCAAAGCGATCGTCTGCGAGCCGCCAGCGGCGATGTGGATAGGGAGTTTTACCGAGTCCGCGAGTGCAAAACTCTGCCCCGCAATAGTGATCTGCTGGACGTCGACGGGGAGCGGACTGTCATTCAAAAGGGCAACGCTGGCGTTGGCAAGATCTCCGATGGAGACGTCGCCGAAGTCCACGGATCCGGGAGAAACGCGGAGGGCGCTTCCCAATCCCCCACCGCTCACGGAAAAGCCGCAACCGGAAATCAGGGTACTCACACTAATAGTTAGGAGGAGAAGGATTAAAACCTGAATGCAGTTCGTCCGAGAGCTGCTCGGGAAAATGCTGGGCCTTTCGAGTTCTGAAATCTCAGAAGTCGATGATAATAAGGACCTAAGGGCAATGGGGCCGGAAGACGAATTTTGGGCGCAGTTATGGGACACTAACGTTCACCTCTTCAAAACTTGCAAAAGTGCATGGTCAAGAGACAGAGCAAAAAAAAGAAAAGAGGTGACGATGTGGCCCGCTTTATTTCACTAATGTGGCCCGCATTGTATGACTGCACACCGCCCATTTCGGAGGGGCATATTGGATGCAGTGGGATGCTATTAGTCTTACCTGGCAACTACCATGCAGTTACCTAGGTCGCCGATTCTCATCCCCAGCTTCATACAAATGTCTTGTCTGTAAAGCATTTACGGCTATTTAAAGCAACAGAGGTCTGAGGTGAGCAAAACTGCTCTACCGCACGCCTCAAGATTGACCTGATCTAACGGTGTACGCAATCACACAAATTGGTTACAACTAAAGCGTTTAATCTGTAGTTCTGTTTGGATACCCTGTTTATAACAAAGTAAACCTGTTCAAATCAAGAAATCTAACGATAAAAAAGACAGATGAGCATGCATTAAGGCATTTTGATCGTGCAAGATAGGTAAAACATACCCGATCGGTAGAGAGAAATTTCAGTGAGCTCCTTTCGGCCTTCCAGGGCAAAAGTTGATGCTCTTTTTTTGCGGTTCGGGTGCAAACTTTCTTCGAAGAATTTCACCGAAACCAGCCGCGATTCCACGAATCGAGTCATCGACGATGTATTTGCCAATTGCCGGCGATCCGGTTGCGGCGATGCAACACCGGCATACGTTGACTAATCCATTCGTATGAACGAAATGCAGGCCTCAATCGATTTCCATTCACCTGGGCGCCTGTGCACGAACGCCGGGAAACGTGAAGCAATCGAGGGTGTCCCCGATCTCGAGTGACGTTTTCAAATATCCTTCTCACCTGATTGTTTGAATAACGACTTTCACGATTCCAGAATTCGCGTATTTCTCCCTCGATGCGAATCACTTGCTTCACTTGGTGCTCGTAGTCCGACCAAGGGCAGCATCAACTGAAATAGATTTTTATGGATTGGAGATTCGAGGCACTAGCACTCTCGCGCATACAAACGGATTATCGAAGCCCGGACGATTTATAGGTAACATCCATCTTTTTTAAGGCGCGCAGTTTCGCGGCTCGAGAGGCTTCCACTTCAATGGTCAGGCCGCTCGCTGCAGACTCCCAGGTACTCATCCCGCCAATCACCAGTACCAGCGGGAGTAACATTGAGCTATTGAGCAGCCCGTCAACCGCAGACATCAGAAGTGCCGCCGCCAGTGCGTGACGCAAATTGAAGTCTTCAATATCGGATCGCGCCACAGTGAACCACACCACCCGCATCACCGGCATAAGCAGCAGAGATTCCAGCGCAACCAGTCCCACCAACCCATACATTCCGAATGTGAGCATCCACATTCCCCAGGGACGCACATCTCCCCCCGCCCACCATTTCCAGTCGCCGGAGCCCAGAATCGGCTTATCAAGCGCTTTGTCCACGAAGCGCTCATCCACGGCCAGCCTCCATGTGAACGAGCCGCGCCCAATCTTATTCAGAAACGTTGAGACGGAATGCACTCCATGATTGTTTTCCACCAGCTTCCGCACGGAGAATTGATTCTCCAGGCGCAAGCCGGCGAACAACAACATCGCGATGATCACCAGCACCGTCACCACCCGCGGCAGAAAGCGCATGCTGATAAACACAAAAGGAAGCAGACCAAGCAGCAGGATGATGCTCCCTATCGATTGGCACGCCAATGTGACAACAAAAAGTACGACGGCAATCCACGCGCAGGGAATTCTGAGGATACGAGCGGCAGTCCCCCGCGATCCGAGCCACGCCGCAATCAACGCGGATGTAGCCATCCAGATGCCGAGTTGATTGCCCGTCTCCAGAAAACCCACCGGCCTATATCCGAAGTAGCGTGGTGCGCCTGTCCATCGGAAGGGCTCGTAACCATAAACGTGAGCGTAAAACTGCGGCCCGAGAAAAATCTCCACCAGGCAGATCGGCACATAAACCATCCCCGCCAGGATGAAAGCCTTCGCCGCCAGTCGCAATGAAGCTGTATCGGAGAAGTAAAGCCGCCCCAGAACGTAAGGCACTCCCCACGCAAGCAGTTGATATACCTCTCCCACCAACCCTTGCTTTATTTGTTCAGGATTGCCGAGCGCTGAGAGCAACGGCATCGCACACCACAACGCCATCGGCAGATCCCACGTCGTCAGCTCAAACTTGCGAAGAGTTCGCCAGTCCAGAAGCACAACGTTCAGCAGAGCCGTAAAACTTAATACCGTCGCCTTGGTGATGAAGTAGTTGGAAGGCAGACTCAGCCCAACAATCCAATATGCGAAGTCCACATACGGGCCCGCATATTGCGCCGACGGAAGTATGGCCCAGCCACCCAGAAAATTTGCCAGGATTGCAACACGAAGGGGATAACGACGGAACAAAAGTATCGAGACCGGGATCCAAATGGCGAAGGCAAGAAGTGGGGGAATCATCTGGCAGTCATCCGTTTTGCTCGTACCGTTATGTCTTTTAAAAGAGCAGGAGAAACCTGACGTCAACCGGTGAAACAGAGACCAGTTCTAACTTGAATTCTGATTACACTATCGCTGCTTACTCTATGTGCCTTCTCTTCTCAAACGAATCCGTTCTTCAGAATGTAACAAAAAGGCGCGTGCATTGAACGAGTAGTCTTCTCGGATACAACATGATCGTAATTCTTCCTTCACTTGTTGAGCCGCTTCACAGACTTTATTTCGTCACGCCATGTCCCATGTCGATGATGGAAAGATGAGTCTGATATCTCACCGCTCCGCCTGCAAGATATTGCGCAGTAGATTGTCGCAATGGCCCACGCACATTGCACCGATACAACCTTGGTGCTAACGCGCACTCGCTCCTGTCGCGGCTATAGTGTGAACTCGGCAATGTCGTCACTCGCCGTTTTATCACTGGGAAATTCCTCAAATGGTCCAACAGACAACGATCAAATTGAGGTTCTCCATTCATTGCAATTTTTTGCACGTCTGCGGGCGTGTAGCATGCGTAGTACTGATCCAGTGATGCTTGTAAACAGCCGTAAACACTTCTTGCCTTGAAAGGCCATTTTCCCGCGAAATTAGGCCGGTTTGGACCCTAAAGAATTGGAATCTGAATTGCATATTTAAGCAGTTGCTGACTCCATCAGCAGGACGCAGAACTACGTCCAGAACCTGTTGGGGTAATTATGGATCAATTTCTTGTGGAAGAAATCCAAGGGCCATGCGCGGAGGCTGAAAGAAATTGATCGGCCTCTAGAAAATGCTTTTGGAGCAAAAATGGAAAAACAAGATAACGAGAGCGGTCAGGTAATTATCCTCACAGCGTTGTTCATGACCGTGTTGTTAGGCTTCCTTGCGCTTGCGATCGACGTCGCCATGTTGTTCCGGGCCCGGCGAAATGTTCAGATCGCCGCCGACGCAGCCGCCATCGGCGCCACCATGGATTACTACTACAACGGCTCCGTTTCCGGAGCGCAAACCGTGGGTAAAGCAGACTCAGCCGCGAACGGCATTTCGGACGGAGTCAAGGGAGCAACAGTCACCATCAACTGTCCCCCCACCAGCGGACCCAATACCAGCGCCGGCGGATGCAACGGCTTCTTCGAAGCCAAAATCAGGCAGCCCAACGGTACTGCCTTTATGAGCCTCTTCAACCATAGTTCCGTCGATGTGGGTGCAAGAGCAGTTGCCGGCACTCCCGGCGGCACCACGGCTTGCGTATACATCCTCGACCCCACCGCATCGAACGCCCTAAATCTGCAGGGATCATTTGACGTCTCAGCATCGAAGTGCGGAATCGTTGTCAACTCCAGCGACGCCAATGCGATTAATTTCACCGGCGCGGGCGGCAGTCTTACGGCCGGTTCGGTCTCCGTTGTAGGAGGAGCAGGCGGACACACCGAAGATAGTTCCCCTGCCCCAGTAACGGGCGCTGCCGCCATTACCGATCCGTTGAATGAACCCGGCCCAACCCCGACCAACGGAAAATGTACTTCCACCAGCACCGCAACCAGTCTCACCGGAGTCATCGCGTCGCCCAGTGGCGGAGTAGTCTGCTTCACCAAGGCCGTCTCCCTCAATGACGTAACTCTCGGAACTGGCTGGTACGTCTTCGAAAATGGAGTGACCACACACGGCACCATTGCGACCGGCGCAGGCGGCGCCACCATTGACATTCAGAATGGCGGCTTCAATGTAAGTAGCGGAACGGTGCTCGCCCTGGTGGCGCCTGAAACCTCCATCAACGGCCTTTCCCCCGGAATCGCCCTCATGGAACCCACCGGCAACACCAACCAGATCACCATTCAAAAGGGCGATGCCACAGGCAGCCTTACCGGCATCATCTACGCCCCCAGCGCCAAATTGTTTCTCCAGGATAGTGGCGGCGACAAAAGCGGCGGCATCAGCTTAACCACTGACCTCATCGTCGGAACTCTGTTCGATAAAACGGCAACCCTCACCATCAACAGCTACAGTTTGTCGCACCCTACCACCCCGCTGAAAGTAATTACTCTGGTGGAGTAAGAAAGACGACATGATTAGCAAAAAAACTCAGCTCTTCAGGTTTCTCCGAGCGAAGCAAGACAACGAATCCGGGCAAGCTCTAGTAGAACTTGCCCTTACATTGCCGCTGTTGGTTCTCGTTCTCATGGGAGCTGCCGAACTGGCCCGCGTCGCCTACGTCTCCATCGAGGTCACGGACGCTGCCAAGGCCGCTGTTCAAAACGGTGGCTACAGCCGCTCCAACGCAGGCACAGGCAACGTCGCCCGCGTCAAGGCAGCAGCCGCGGCTGGCGCACCGGATATCACTCTGGGCACGACCAATGTGACAACCTCGTGCATCTGCTCGGACGGAACTGCGTCCGATTGCTCGGCTGGTTCCTGCGCTGGATCGAATGTTGAACAACGAATTACCGTCACAACGCAAACAACTTTCGACCCCTTGATCCACGTGCCGGGATTGCCCTCCACCTTCACTCTCCATGGCCAGGCCACCCAGAAGGTCATAAACCAATGAAAGTAACGATCCAAAGCGTAGGGAACCGTATACTAAGGATGACAGGTAAGATCTGCCTCTCTTCGCACTCCGCTGCGACCAGACATCGTGCAAAGCCCGGCACTCACTCCGAAGAGGGTGCATCCATCGTTGAGTTTGCCTTCGCAACCACCATCCTGTTTGCCATAATCTTCGGCATCCTTCAGATGTCGCTTGCGCTATACACCTATCACTTCACTTCCGATGCCGCCCGCGAAGGAACGCGCTGGGCCATTGTGCGCGGTTCCGTCTCCTGCACGAACACCCCCGGGCTCACCAATTGCAACGCCAGCACCGCCGACATTGCCACCTTCATCAAAGGCCTTGGTTATCCCGGCATCGATTCCAGCAAAATCACTGTGACCACAACCTTTAAGAACCCTGACAACACCGTTTGCACCATCGCTCCATGCAATGCCCCGGGCAACTCGGTACAGACAAGAGTGTCCTACGCCTTCCCGCTCAGGATTCCCTTCTCTACCTCTTCTACACTCAACGTTGGCAGCACATCCATGATGACCATCTCGCAGTAGAGCCGCCGGCCTGCCTCTGCAAGATTGCGCTCCTCGAGTGGAGCTTTGCCTCTAAACCCATAGCAATCAAATCGATCCCCGCCCACCCACTCGACGGGAAGCAACGCAAACAGGACCGCCTGCCTGCGCTCCGAGGTCCGCGTGTATGCTCCGCTTCACTCGCCCGCCCGTTTTGTAAACACCCGTACACACGAAAAGCGGCCGCCTTGGCAATACAACTTTCGTTATCAACGTTTTCAATTCGTTGCAGGTTTGGGCACCCGATTGCAATTTAGGTCAGTGTTCGAGAAAAAGGATCGGCTCCGCGGCTAGCAAGACCCGGAAGACCTCTCCCACCTTGGACATTGCGGCGACCGATAAGAATCATCCCGCATTCGAAAGTGCTTTTTTATGCTTTTCCCTGATCGTTTAGTAAGTCTGCCTTGTTTCTCCAGATCTGCGTGGTTCTCTCGTGGGAACCTCAGGGTGCGGTTAAGGATCCGAACCGCCTCCTGAGGAGTGTGAACTGAAACGATCTTTCGAGAAACAACACTATGGGGCATGCCCACATTTTGGGTGAGCTGATTAGGTTCTGAGTAGTGTGTCTAGCTCCGACCCTGAATCCGCTCGTGGCACGTCTAAGAAGTGCCCATACTTCGTTCTCGAAAGGGCCGCACGATGGCCAGTTTCCCGCGTCGTAGAAACAAAGACGGATCGATCGATTCGATCTGTCCGAAATGCTTCCGCACTATCGCGTCTCGAACCGCAGAAGACCACCTGGCCGAAGAAGAGAAACGCCACTCCTGCGCCATCCGCGACCTTCATCACGTCGAGGCCCACAAATCCAAACCACGTATGGAACACCGCCCGAACAAATAACGGTCGCTATCGGTGGCTGTCGATGATTGATACTATTCCTGCTTATTCGGCTGCCTGGCGGTATAATCCGTCCCGTTATGTCGCTTCCCCGTGGATCCCGGCTGGATTTCTATGAAATCATCGCGCCCCTGGGTGCCGGCGGCATGGGCGAAGTGTACCTCGCACATGATCAGCGTTTGAACCGTGATGTTGCAATCAAGGTCCTGCCAACGTGTGTTGGCAGCGATGTGCTTGCGCGGGAACGGCTAAAACGTGAAGCGCTGGCTGCTGCTGCCTTGGATCATCCATTCATCTGCAAGATCTTTGAAGTCGCCGAAGAGAACGAATCGGTGTACTTCGCGATGGAGTACGTTCGTGGAGAAACGCTCTCTGCGCGAATAAACGCTGGGCGGATCACATCTTCAGAAGCCCTGCGTATTGCCGGAGAACTCACCGAGGCAATGGAAGAAGCGCATGCCAGGGGCGTGGTACACCGAGACCTTAAGCCAACCAACATTATGCTCACGACGCAGGGGCACGTGAAGATCATGGATTTTGGACTGGCCAGGCTGATGGGGAATGGCGGTGGGGCGACTACACTAACGGTAGCGGGTTCGGTCATGGGCACGGCGGCTTACATGTCGCCCGAACAGGTTGAGGGCAAGACGCTCGACCAACGTTCGGACGTCTTCAGTTTTGGAGCAGTGCTGTACGAGATGTTGACCGGGAAGCAGGCGTTCGGCGGCGAGACTACGGCGCAAATATTGAGTGCTGTTCTGTGTCAGGAACCTGAGCGGCTGCAAGTCGAGCCCGCGCTCGAACAAATAGTGAGACGGTGCTTGGCCAAACGGCTGGTGGAGCGCTTTCAGAGCATGTCGGAAGTCCGGAGGGCACTCGAAGGGCTTGCGGGCAAATCTGTCGGACACAAGCCGTCGGTCGCGGTGCTGCCGTTTTCGATCATAAGCGCGGATAAGGAAGACGAGTACTTCAGCGACGGTCTGGCCGAAGAGATAATCAACGCACTGGCGCACATACCGGGCCTCAACGTAACCGCGCGCACTTCCTCATTCTCGTTCCGAGGCAAGGATCTGGATATCCGGAGAGTGGCCGAGATGTTGGACGTGCGGACCATACTCGAGGGCAGCGTGCGGCGAGCGGGAAACCGTGTCCGGATTACGGTGCAGTTGATCCACGCCGCGACTGGAAATCACGCGTCCGAACGATATGACCGGGAAATGGCGGACGTATATCGCGATTCAGGCCGAGATTGCGGAAGCGATTGCTTCTTCGTTAAAGGTAAACCTTGCGGCGGATGCGGCGCTGCGGCGGCACACTCCGGGAATCCCTGCGTACGAAGCGTTTCTCAAAGGGCGGCACTTCCTGAGAAAGGCTACACCGGAATCGTTCAGGCGAGCACGCGAATGTCTGGAGCAGGCGATCGCGCTTGATCCTGATTTTGCGCTGGCTCACACCGAACTGGCGGCTTGCTTGCGCGATAGTGCGGGCTGGCAGCTCGAAACCGCCCGAGAGGCCGTTCCCAAGGCGCGCGCGCATCCAAGGTGCGCTGGAGTTGATCCACTCTGCCGAGGATTACGCGGAAATGGCAGCAGTCGCTCTCCTTCTCCACTATGACTGGGAAATGGCGGGGCACCATTTTCGGCTGACGATGGCTCGCGATCCAATTCTGCCACGGTGAGCCATTTGTACGGGTTTTACTATTTGTTGCCGCTGGGCGAGGTCAAGAAGCAATCTCGGAATTGGAACGCGCCCTAAGGGAAGACCCTCTCAACACGATTTGCCTTCCGCAACTCGCTTTGCTTCAGTGGGACGCAGGCAAGTAGAAGAGGCGTCAGCACAATTTCGCCAGGTTCTCGAATTTGACAAAACTTCTGGCTTGCCTTGCTGCTGCAGGCGCTTTGCCAAGCTGAACGGGGAAATATCGACGAGGCCACGGTCTCCGCCGAACGGGCGTATGCGTTGGCGCCAGAGAATCCTGACAGCATCGGAGCGCTCGCGGCTCTACTTTCGCGAGGCGGCGAATCGCAACGTGGCGCTCAGCTATTGGCCGAGCTGGACGACTTCACTGCATATGGAGTACCGGTAGCTCTGTCAATTTATCACGTCATCCGAATGGAATATGACAAGGCGGCAGAGTGGGTCGTGAAAGGCATCGAGGAGAACCACCCGCATATCCTTCCTGCCTCGTGCGGGCCCAATCGAAAACATTTCGTTGCTTGCGGCGAGTGGCCTCGATTGGCACGAATGCTACGCTTGTCGGGGTTGGACAGCGGCCCATCGGCCTAAACTTTTCCCTCTGGATCTAGCCCAGGCGGATCATTCACCAACAAGGGAGCAACGATACAAGAATGGAAATAGTCACGCTGTTATTTGTGTCTCGATTGACCAGCTGACGCTCTCGTCGGGTGGCCCATTCAAGCCCTCCCTTGGCTTGAGTGGGGTAGTTCGCAGTTTCAATACTCGGAACAACGACCGCTACACATCCAGCCGATTCGAAGCAGCAACCCTCCCGTACCAGAGACCCGAATCCTTGATCGTGCGCTTCTGATTGCGGAAATCCGTATAGATCAACCCGTAGCGCTCGGTGTAACCCTCCGCCCATTGGAAATTGTCGAGCAGTGTCCACGCATGGAACGCGCGAACCTTGGCGCCGTCGGCAATCGCGCGCGCCAGTTCCGCCAGCACTTCGCGGAACCATTGGATGCGACGCACATCCGGTATCCGGCCGCCTTGCTCTTCATCCGGTCCATCGAGATATCCGCATCCGCACTCGGTGATTTCGATGATCGGGTGGTTGTATTCCTTTGAGATCTGCGTGACCAGGTCGTACATGCCGCGCGGCCACACCTCCAGACCAGCGTCGGTAAGCGGACCCTCCGTCGGCATCCCGGCGCGGAAGCGCGTGTAAGGATCGCGGCCCGCCCGGCGAATTGCTCTCAATCTCTGTGCCGCTGAAAGCGCCTCCGGTCTGGAATTTCTCCTTGCTCGCATCCGAGACGACGCGGCGCGTGTAGTAGTGAAAGCCCACCCAGTCCAACGGCGCCTTGAGGAGTTTTTCATCGCCCGCCTTGAAGCCCATCACATCCAGCGGCGGCTCTCCAACGAATGCCTTCGGATACTGGCCATTCATGGCTGCCTCAAGGAAGAAGACATTGTTCATGGCGTGGTACCGCGCGGCTGCTGCGCGATCGTCGTCTGTGTCCGTCTTGGGATATGCGGGAGCCATCTCGTACGCGCTCCCGAACATTGCCTTGGGAGAGGCTGCTTTCACTGCGCGGTGCGCATCCCCCTGGGCAAGCGCCAGCGTGTGCGCTGCTTTCAGAAAGTCGCTGAAGCTGGTTCGGCAAGGAGGAAACGCGCCTGCGGCATATCCCATGAACGCGATCGCCCACGGCATGTTGAAGGGTGCCCAGATTTGGATTCGATCCCCCAGATGCTTGGCGAGAATTCCGGCATAGTCTCCGAAATATCCCGCCAGTTCCCTGTTCGGCCAGCCGCCCTTGTCTTCAAGCGCCTGCGGAAGATCCCAGTGGTACATGGTGCACCATGGCCGGATGCCAGCCTCAAGCAGCGTATCCACAAAGCGGCTGTAGAAATCAATCCCCTTCATGTTCGGGGCACCGATGCCCGTGGGCTGAATTCGTGGCCATGAGATGGAAAACCGTTGGCTCTTCTGGTTCAGGCTCTTCGCCATCGCGATGTCCTGGGGATAGCGGTGATACTGGTCGCAAGCCACGTCGCCGGTCACCCCTCCCCGGACCTTCCCCGTCGTATGGGTGAACTTGTCCCATATGGATTCGCCTTTGCCGTCCACGTTCCACGCGCCTTCATTCTGGTAGGAAGCGGTGGCCGTGCCCCAGAGAAAGCCCTCGGGAAACCGCGCCTTCTGAATCAACGAGTCGGGCACCGACCCGGGAACCTGCCCAGCGGATTGTGGCGCAGCAGCGTAGCTAAAGCGGGGATGCAGCACCGCACCTGCGGCGGCGGCGAGCGAACGAATTCCAAATTGCCGACGATCCATAATCTCCCTTTCAAACAACCTGTCAGCATACTCCCACGGTGTCAGCAGAACCGCCATAGAACAACGACACGTCCTGATTTCGTCTCTTGAAACGACATCCGCCGACTTGCCCACTGAAACGCTGTCCCGAATCGGGAAATCAAGCATCTCACGTCGGATGATGTTGCTTGGTCTGCTCCCACACAAAATGTGCCCGATAAGGCTTGATCTCGAACGCGAGCACGAAGAAGCAATGCGCGCAAGCGATATCGACTACGATCGGCGATCCCCCGCCGACACTTTACGGCTTCAGCAACGAGTCCTTGATACCCGAATCGCATGGACCAAACATTGCCAGATTTGTGAAAATTGCAACGCCTTGTTGCGATTGGAGTGAATTCCTCACGCCGGGAGTGTATGATTTAGTTACTCCCCAATTCACTTCCCGAAGGTAGGCCGCAAGATGGCCATTTTCCCGCGTCGCCAGAATAAGGATGGCTCTGTCGACTTGATATGTCCCCGGTGCTTCAGGACCGTGGCATCAGGTCAAGACGAAGTCAGGCTTCGGCACGACGAGAAACTCCACGTTTGCGCAGCAAGCGACCTGCTCGTGCTGGAAACCAGCAAAGCATACGAACGCTCCAGAAGCGCAACACCCCGCCGCAAAGCGTAATCCCTCTATACGATTTTGAATGATTTGGTAGCGGCATCGGGGATCGAACCCGAACTCTCTGCCTTGAGAGGGCAGCGTGTTAACCGATTACACCATGCCGCCAATCCAGGAAGGAACAGCGTTGTCAGCGCGAAACGCCAACCAACTGAGTATACCAATCTTACCTGCAAATGAGAATTCCAGCCCCGCTCAGCAAAGCCGTCCATCACTCCCGGAACGTCACGCACACGCCATTCGGATCAATGGCCCCGAACTCACGCGACCCCCACGGCTTCATCTCCAACTTGCCATTGGGATGCACCTTGCCGCCGCGCTCCTGGTACTCCGCATAGTAGGCGTCAATTCCCTCTACGCTGATGCGCACCATCGTCTGATCCCCCACCACCCGCGCCAGTGCCTTGTCCGTCATCCCGGCAATGTGCAGAAATGACTGCCCGCGACTGATCCCCGCATAATTCGCCGGCGTAGCGTCTCGAAAAGCTTCCGTGTACCCGCAAACCTGGGTCCACCAACGCAGCGATTCTTCCGTATCCGCCGCAGGTAACACCGGGGTCGATCCTGTAAATTTCGGCTCCATGGCCGACAGCATAAACGAAGTCCGCCCTCGCCCCGCCACCCGCTACTTCCCTGCGATCTTCGCCTCCACCTGCGGAACCCACTCCGCCGCCACATCCGGCTCCATCGTCTTCGCAATCGCCAGCGCCTTTTCGTAGACAGGCCTTGCCTCACCACCGCGCCCCAGCGCCACCAGCGTGTCCCCCAGGGCCATCTGCGCCTGCAGTTGCTCAGGATCAATCTCGACCGCCGTCCGTGCCTCCACCAGCGCCTCGTCCAGCTTTTTCTCGCCAGCCAGCGCGTTCGCACGCGTCACATGCCCCAGGGCCGACGCGAACCGCATGTCGAACGTCCCGTCATACACAAACACTCCGTGCTTAATCACCGCCGTCGGCTTCATCTTCTGAAATTGCCGATAAGGATTCAGCACGTTCGACCCCAGCTCAAACCCCGTCAGCGACCCCGCGCTGATCAGCACTGGCCCCTCAATCGTCGCCGGAGTATCCACCTGCAAATTGAACCATCCCGTATCCGCCGTCGGCAGCGGCTTGCATGGAATCCCATAGTCCCTGAAGTCCACCACCGGCTCCGCGAAATACGCGAAATAGCAGTCCTTCACCCCGCGCTCATCGAGATACGTCTTCACCGCCTTCAACTGCTGCGCCCAGTCTGTATTGCTGTCCGTCAGATATTTATAAGTATTCGACGGCCCGCCCCAGAACTCATTTGAGTACGCAATGTAATCGGGATAAGCCCGCGTCGTCGACACCATGTGCCACGCCAGCAGCAGCCCCACCGCGTATACCCACGTCGGATTCGCCCTGCACAGCGCAACCGCCGCTGCGCCAATCAGCACGCAGAGAAACGCATACATCGGCAGCACATGCCGCGCACCAATATTCAGGCCCGTGCCAATCGCGATGATGAAGTAAATCGCAACAGGCACCGCCATAAACAGAATCTCTCTCCGCGCCCGCAGCTTGCCCGCCGCAATCGCGAACACCGTAATCGCCAGCAGGATAAGAAACGCCGCCGTCGACTTGATCACGAACGCAACGGGAAAGTAATACCAGACGCCGTGCGCGTGCACCTGCCCAAAAATGTACGTGGGAAATCCAATCGACATCCCGCGCACATCGATCATCCCGTAGAGATACGATTCCGGCAGCACATGCCACCGCGCCAGCGCCGCAAAGATCGCCGGCTCAAATCCCTTCACTTGATGGAGATAATCCGCATACGTCGGATTGAGCGGCACTCCACCCGGCCTCGCCGAAAAACGAAATCCGTAGAACGCCCACAGCACAAACACCGCGATCAGCGAACTCAACACAAACCCGCCCGCCAGTCGAAGCGCAACTCTTCTTTCTGTCGGCCTTCTCCCCGCCCTGCGGCCACACCACTTCGGTCAGCAGCAGCGTCAGCGCCATCGGCAGTATCAGCACGCCGGAGTGTTTGGTGGCCAGCGTCAACCCCGCCGCAATTCCCAACGTCACCAGCCTGCCCCACCCCGGCACTTTCACGTAGCGATACAGCGCATACATCGTCGCGAACATAAAGCACGCCACGCCCATGTCGGTTGCCACATACGCGCCGTGCGCCACCATGTTCGGCTCAAACACCATCAGCGCCAGCCCAATCAGCGCCGCACCCGTGCCGAACATCTCGCTCCCTGCGAGAAACACCAGCACGCCCAGCAGCAGCGTCAACAGCCCCGACGCCAGGCGCGCGCGGAAAATCATCTTGCTCGCGACTGGTTCTCCTCCGTTGCGGAAAAGAAATTCGCGCCCATTCATGAACGCTTCGCCCTTGAAGTAACCCTTCCCCGTAAATGCCGGCGCCTGCAGATTCATGGTAAGCAGCGGAAGCGCCGCCAGCGCCTTCACCAGCGGCGGATGCTCAGGATTCATTCCGAAATCCCGCTGCGTGAGCGACATGTATCCGGCATAGAGATGGTCGTCTTCATCCCACGACAGCGACTGTTGCCGAATCGATAGCGTGACTTCAAATACCAGGACCAGCAGAAGAACAACCAGTCCCACCATCCCCGCACGTTTACTCAATGGCCGATCGAACATATCTCACCCTTCGGCCAGGTACGCGCAATTGGGGAGAATTGCTCCAGGCCATATCGTTCTGAAGTTAGAAAAAGCTTCCGCCAAAAATTGTAAGTTTGAGAGCGATGCCATTCTAACGCAACAAACAGCCGGGTGCCCCACCATGAGGGATGGCCGGGTGACGGGTGACCCAGATCTCAATCCTGAACCGATGCGGGTGCCCCATGTCTCGCTTTTGAGATGTGGGGATACGATGATCGGGCGGGTGGCCGAGGTCTCGGTCGGCGAACAAGAGCGGGTGCCCCACATCTCGCGTTTGAGATGTGGGATACGATGATCGCATGCCAAAAGAGCTCATCCGATACCAGCATTCAGGCGATCTTCATTTCGTCACCTTCAGCTGTTATCGCAGGCAGCCATACCTCGGCACCCCGTCCGCAAGAGACCTCTTCGAACACTCTCTCGAAACGATGCGCATTCGTTATCGCTTCTTTGTGAGCGGATATGTCGTAATGCCGGAGCATGTACATATACTGATCAGCGAACCGAAGAAGGCAGTTTTATCGAAAGCACTTCAAGCTCTAAAGTTGTCCGTTGC
The DNA here is from genome assembly GCA_963797255.1 of uncultured Acidobacteriaceae bacterium. Classification (GTDB taxonomy): domain Bacteria; phylum Acidobacteriota; class Terriglobia; order Terriglobales; family Acidobacteriaceae; genus JANXZS01. The sequence continues at coordinate 642,030 of CAWCOV010000015.1, read as the reverse complement.
CGTGCAGCGAATGGAACGTCCCTTCTGGCAAGCCCGCTACTACGATTTCAACGTCTACACAGAACGAAAGCGCGTGGAGAAGCTGAAGTACATGCACCACAATCCTGTGACCCGCGGCTTGGTTGAGGAGACGGATCAATGGCCATGGTCCAGCTTCCACCACATCCTCACCGGCAATCGCGGAGTCGTTGAGATCGAGTCGCAGTGGACTGCCACACGAAGAGAACGCGCTCCCTCAAAATCCCACATCTCAAACGCGAGATGTGGGGCACCACTCTTGAGGCAAGACGATGGGACCTGGGCCACCCGCCAACGGGATGCGAAGAACGAATTGTGATCGAATCCGAGTGGACGGCAAGAAAGCGTGAACGGGCCGCAGGACGGCTTTGTCCGGAACTACAACTACCCCACTCAAGAAAAGAAGGCTTGAATGGGCCATCCGCGGATCAGGGCTTGATCGGAGATATGAGTTGAAAAAAGAGGTGGCTTATGCGGTGGTATTCAGCATTTTACTGTTGATTGTTAGCTGCAAGAGCGACGCACCTAAGCGCCCTGCCGGTGTTCCTGCAAAGGCTACTCCAGTCGCGATTCCACATAGTTACGATTGGGATTACTGCTGGGTCGATAAAGCCATGAATGTTAATAGATGCCAAATCTACAATGGCGATGGATTGCAGTTATACGACGGAATTTTTGTTCGATACGAGGGTTCTGGGGTGGTTCAAGAGGAATTCCTCCAGATCTCACAAAAAGGTGGCGAGCAATGGATTGAATTACAAGACGGTACGATTCTGATTCCCCAATCTCACTATGATCAAGTAAAACGCTTGATCGATTGGTTGAAGGGGCGACGTCCGAATCCATAGAAAACTCACCGGCAAAGAAAGGGATGCTGAGAGCGGGCGGGTGGCCCAGATCTGAAATAAGTCATCAATGGCCGGGTGCGGGTGCCCCACATCTCGCGTTTGAGATGTGGGATGCGATGGTCGGATGCTAGGGAGAACTCTTCTTCACCCAAGCAGCGGAGAGCCGCTCTAAATCCCCAGCTTTTTCACTTCGTCGTTGTAGTACTTGCGATAGAGGATGTCCCACTCCTGGCTGCCCTCAGGAATGATCCGGCGCTGCGAGGCAATCTTTTGCCGAGCCGCCATATCAATCTTCGTCTCTTCCATCAGCAGCGCTTCCAGGGCCTTGCGCGCCTCTTGGCGAACCGCGTTGCGATCGTCCAGAAACTCGCACTCGTCCGTGTCCGCCAGCGTGTCGGCCACCACGTGCGCCATCTTGTTCAGCTTGTCGCGGGTAATTCTCACAGGACCGCCTTGTATTTCTTGGCCAGCTCCAGCTTGACCTTTTTGAACATCTCCGCGTAGCTCGCACCGGTGCGGTTCATCTCGTCCTGGTAGGCGTCGAGAATCACGCGCACTTCTTCGTTAATGCGGTCTTCCAGGGTCAATTCCTCCAGCAGACCGCTCAGAACATGATCCTCCACCACGTGGATCTTGTCGGTTCGGATCACTTTTGCATCGACGAGACGCTTGACGGTTTGCCGGGCGAGATAACCTACGTAATCTTTTGAAAAAATCATTGATCTTCTTCAAAATATAGCACATCGCGGGAAGCGTTTACCGGTGTCCGCACACACCTTTACAGGCGATCTATGCCCCCGGCACCCGGTGAGGACAGGTCGACGTGTTCACGCAGCCTTCCGGCAACCTCAGCCGCTCCACTGCCCTGCCGCCAACAATGTGTTCCCGCACAATCTCGTCCACGTCCGACGGCTGCACATGGCCATACCAGACCTGTTCGGGATACACCACCACCGTCGGCCCGTGCTCGCACTGGTCCAGGCAGCCGGACTTGTTCGCCCGCACCCGCCCCTTCAACCCCAGGGCGTCTAGTTTTTGCTTCAAAACCACGTGCAGTTCACTCCTGCCATCTGCCGTGCACGAAGGACGGGCGCTGCCCGGTTCGCGATGATTGACGCAGACAAATATATGACGTTCGAAGTTTGCCAAATCTCCCCCTCCTTCCATCCTAAAGCAGGTCTCCGTCAACAGCCATTGGCGGACCTGAATCGTTTCTAAGAGATTCCTTCAAGACAGCTCTAGGGATGTAGTAATATCGCGCCGAGTCACTTGGAGATTTCCCCTATGCAGAGCAACAAGTGGACACGAAGAAGCGTCTTGAATGGCGCAGTAAGCATGATGGCAGCAGCGGCGCTCAGTGGCGCTCGCGCATGGCCGGAGAAGAAGTCAGCCGACCCGCAGGACAGCGGATCCGGCTCCCCCCAGAACGCAATCACACCCGCTGCCGCCCTCAAACGAATCATGGACGGCAATGCCCGTTACGTTGCCAACCAGCCATCGGTCAGGGACTATTCCGCTGGCCGGGCCGCCCGGGCCTCTGCCCAGCATCCCATCGCAGCCATCCTTAGTTGCGCGGACTCACGCGTTGCTCCGGAGCTAATCTTCGACCAGTCTCCCGGCGACCTTTTTGTAACCCGCGTTGCGGGAAATTACATGAGCATGGACCTCCTCGCCAGCCTGGAGTATGGCGTCGCCGCCCTCAATGCCCCGCTCATCGTCGTTCTCGGCCACTCCAACTGCGGAGCCGTCAGCGCCGTAGTGAAGAACGAGAAGAAGGAAGAAGCCCTTCCCGGCCACATCTACATGATCGTGGACGCACTTCGTCCGGGTGTACAGGAAGCGATCAAAGGTGGCGGCAGCGACGTGCTCGCAAATGCGATCGCCGACAACGTGAAGCACAATGTCGGGCGGCTCAAGCGTGCACAGCCCGTCCTGGCAAAATACCTCGCCGACGGGAAACTGAACATAGTCGGCGCCGTCTACGACCTCGCCACCGGCCAGGTGAAAATGGTCTGATCCGTTCTCGGTCCGGAATTCGCGGTCGAGATTTCGGTCGGACCGCTTGCCGGTTCGGGTTGGGAGCAAAACAGAAACCGGGGCCTTTCGGATCACCCGATGGCCCCCGAATGTGAGCAGGATCACATGTCAAACCTCGTCGTTTTGCGCATCTAAATGGTCGTTTTCGTGCCATCCCTCGCATTCCCTCAAACCCTTAAAACACGCGCATTTCCCGCGTTTTCGACCCGAAAATGACCCCGAATTCGGCTGCAAAAACCGCATTTTAAATTGCGAATTTTCCGCGAAAAACCTCTGGAAAACTACCACCTTTACCTGCAGCAATTTCGGGAGTAGACTCGCCCATCTGCGACAATGAGCTTAAACATGCACCCAGATAATCTCGTAATCCTAAAAGACGACATGGTGGCCTTCATCGAAGGACACGGTATGCGCCGCTTACCCGGCTTCATTACTGAAGACATCGCCACCGTCGAATGGGAAGACGAATCGAACCCCGAAAGCTGGAAGGACTTCGTTGAATTAGCGAAGGCCGCAGCCGCGCCATTCCTCACGATGAGCGAAATCCTTCTCGAAAAAGATGACTTGGAATTGCTCGTAGAACAACTGCGCGATCAGAATTTTCCGGAAGAAGACGCACCCGAAATTGAAGAAGCAATGACGCTCGTAAATTACGTGGGAAAAATAGGATTTGTGCAGCTAGGCTTCGCTCATCAAGGCATCATGTTTATTCATGAAACCTCTACTCCGTGGTACGACCGCTATCAGCAATTGCTCGAAAAGGTAGAGGACTACAACGACATCGTTTTTGAATCCGGGAACGACGAGGACGAAAACGAAAGACTGTGAGCAGCGCAAACCTTGCAACACCCACCACGAAACAAGCATGGCTACTTCCTAAATCGGATCCTCGTGCGAACAGCGGAACTCTCCGCCTCCGCGGGAGTACCGCCGCTGATTGCAGAGTTGTTGCTCGATCGCGGCGTGAACACTGCGGAAGAAGCACAGCGCTTCCTGCATCCCAAGCTTGATCATTTACTCGATCCTTACTCCATGCATGGAATGGCTGCAGCGGTAGCACGCGTGCAGGCCGCGATTCGCAATCACGAACCAATCCTGATTTACGGCGATTATGACGTCGACGGTACAACCGCAGTTGTCCTTTTGAAGACCGCAATTGAGAGGCTCGGCGGCGAGGTGCGTTTCCATGTGCCCCATCGGTTGCTCGAAGGCTATGGCATGCAAGGCAGCGTACTGGAGACGGCGTTCGCTGACGGCGTTCGACTCGTCATCAGCGTTGACACAGGCATGCGCGCCTTCACTGAAGCAATCGTCGCGGAGAGGCTCGGCCTAGATCTCATCGTGACGGATCATCACCTGCCGGATGCTGCTCTCGAGTTGCCGCGTGCTCTCGCGATTCTTAATCCTAACCAGCCGGATTGCGGCTACGAATGCAAGCATTTGTGCGGCGCGGGAGTGGCTTTTAAGCTAGCACAGGCATTGCTCGAAGCAGAAGACCGGGAACGCACTCGAACGAAAATATTGCCTTCATTCCTGAAGATGCTTGTGCTGGCAACGGTGGCGGACTCGGTCCCCTTGCTTGGCGAAAATCGCGTGATCGCAAGTCTTGGCTTGTCGGAATTGCAACGCCCCGTCGGCGCCGGTCTGCGAGCTTTAATGGCAGAAGCCAAGCTGGATCCTTCCAAACGCGCGCTGAACACGGTGGACATCGGCTTTCGCCTCGCACCGCGGATCAATGCTGCGGGACGAATGGATGTCGCGTCGGAAGTCGTCGAACTCTTCACGACGCGCGACCTTGTGCGAGCGAAGGAACTGGCGGAGAAACTTGAGCGGTTGAATACAGATCGAAAGCAAACGGAACTTAACGCGCTCGAAGAAATTGAACACATGCTTGCGGACGATGCGAGCTTACGGGAAGCACGGCTGGTTGTGCTGGATGGTGCGGACTGGCATCGCGGAGTGATTGGAATCCTCGCGTCCCGCGTAGTGGATCGCACGGCCCGGCCCGCTATCGTGATCGCGGTGGAGGATGGGGTCGGCTATGGTTCAGGACGGTCGGTGCCCGGATTTCATTTGCTGCAAGCAATAGAGAGTTGCGCTGAGATATTTACGCGCTTTGGAGGCCACGCCCATGCAATCGGATTTGCGCTCCCCGCCGACCGCATTCAAAATCTGCGCGACCGCCTGGCAGAATATGCATTGACCCACATCGAGTCGGCGGTGCCGATTCGCACGATTGAGTGCCACGGGACGCTTGGCCTCGGGAGCATTACGCCAGAGTTTTACGCATGCCTGCGGCAATTAGAACCGTTCGGAATGTGCAATCCCGAGCCTGTCTTCATCGCCAGAGATATTTCATTGGCCGCTCCGCCCAGAGTCATGAAGGAGCGCCACGTTCGTCTCACTCTTGCGCAGGGGCCGAATGGAAAAAACATTGCTGCACTGGGTTGGAATTGGGCGGAGCGTGTTGCCCAGCTTGAACTCGAGCAAGGCAGCAAGATCAACATTGCGTATCGCCTGCGGCAGAATGAGAATCCGAACTTCAGCGGCCTGGAGTTGGAGATCGCCGGACTTGAACGCGCATAGCTGCCGGCATGATTCCCTTCCCGATCGAATTTATCGCATACTAATTTCAGCTTGCGGGACTGCGACCTAATCCTCGAGCAGCAGCTTGAATTTACAATGCGCGCTATTCCTTGACCTTGAGGTAACCCAGATATGTGCCGGAATATCAAAATGCTTTTCAACTTCGAACCGCCGGTAACAGAGGACGAGGTTCGAGCAGCATCGCTGCAATTCGTCAGAAAAATTAGTGGATTCAATAAACCTTCGAAGGCGAACGAAGCCCCATTTCTAGCCGCGGTTGAGGAGATTGCCAACGCGGCCAGCCGACTGCTCGCAACTTTGGAAACGAATGCTCCTCCGAAGAGTCGTGAAGAAGAAGCAGCCAAGGCGAAAGCCCGTTCTGCAGAACGATTTCGTACGCAATAATCCCGTTCGTTTGGCTGGATGGGAGTTGTTAGAACTTGTACGAAACTCCCATCCCAAATACTGCCCGCGCTTCAAGGTTCACTCCGGGCAGAATCCATCCGGCCACTTGTCCCACTCCAGCATCAAAGGTCCACTTGGGCTCTTCTCGCTGTGTTATGCGTACAGCGTAATCCAAGGTGGTCGGTATATCCGCGCCCGGCAGATTCTTGACGCTCTGCGGTTCCTGGGTGAAACCCGCCGCGGGAACAGCGATCAATCCGTGGGGCAGTGGCAATGCGATTCCCAGGCCACCAAACATGCAGGCTACAAAGTCAGGAGAATTTCCGCCGATGCCAAAGATGGATGCATTGGTTCCCTTGACACCGAAATTGAGTAGAAGTGGAGGCTTGGTTTTGCGCAAGGTACGCGTCGCTACGATGTAGACGTCGCCATTGTTATAAGTGGTGTGAGCAATGGCTCCGCTCACGTAATGATCGTCCCACCGATACACGCCACCCACGGCCACGCCTGGGACCCACGCATGATTCCCCATCTCTTCGGTGATTAATCTGGCCTTGCCATGAACGACGTGGAAGCCGTTAAAAAACCAGAGCGGACTGTAGTAAGGATTTTCGCCGTTGGAATGCATGCTGCGTGTGTATCCAACCTCGAAACGATTTGCCAGGCCTTCTGTCGCCGAAAGTGAGTAGACAGATCCGATAACGCTGCCAGCCGCAACAAAGTGGAAGCCCACAACCGGCTTCGAGAATAAATGCCCCGCCTCAGATTGAACCGTATAAGCAGTGGGCGTGATAAATCCGCCGGTCTGACCTTCGAGCGTCATGTTCTGCGCACGCATCCTGGGAGCACAAACTGTCAGGACCGCGATTGTGAACACTGCGAGTAACTTGAGAGCTTGATTCGACACAACGATACGACACCGATTGTTCCGGAACAATGAATTCACATGGGGCACGTCGGGAACTCCTGAAAATAAATCTGAGAATTGGAGCCGCCGGGCAACGTCATCCAGATGGTGGAGCATTAACGTTGCGCGACGGCGATACGTACGACGTCGAGAACACGTAAGGCGCCATCTTGGGCGACGAACAAACAGTTTGCTTTTGCACCATTGGGGACCCGGAAAGAACGCCTAGCTCAAAGCATGAATCAGAATTCAGGGAAGATTCTTCGCTGTCGAGTAGGTGCCTGTCAACCCGCCAGCGCAATCTGCAAACGAACCACGAAAAATTGCATGCAATCGCAACGCTATGTGGCATGAATGAAGAGACAGCCCCGTTTCAGGATGGCATGTTGCAAGAAAAACGGACTGGATGCAAGCTGATACACATGCCCGAGTTACCGGACATTACGGCTTATATAGCGGCGCTCGAAAAACGCATCGTCGGCCAGCCGCTTATACGAGTGCGCGTCGCGAGTGCATTCCTGCTTCGCACGGCAAAGCCTTCGATTACGGACGTTGAGGGCCGCGTTGTGCGTCGACTGCGACGAATCGGCAAGCGGATCGCAATTGGAGTCGATGGTGATCTCTGGCTTGTGATCCACCTGATGATCGCCGGACGACTGCACTGGAAGGCGAAGGATGCCAAGCTTTCTGGTCGAAATAATCTTGCCGCGTTTGACTTTCCCGACGGCTCACTTGTTTTGACTGAGGCAGGCAGCAAGCGCCGCGCATCTCTGCATATTTTCGGCAGCGAAGAGGACCTGCATTCTGTCGATCCCGGCGGAATCGAAATATTTGAAAGCGATCTCGAGACATTTCGCAAAGCGCTGACCGCTGAGAATCGCACGTTGAAGAGGGCGCTCACTGATCCCCGAGTAGTGAGCGGCATTGGCAATGCATATTCAGATGAGATTCTGCACGCTGCAAAGCTTTCTCCCATCGCGCTGACCAGCAAGCTTGATGCGGAAGAGTGGGCAACGCTGTATGCGGCGACGCGCAATACGCTCCAAAAGTGGATGGACGAGATGCAGACGGAAGCCGAGGTGAGTTTTCCGGAGAAAGTGACGGCGTTTCGGAAAGGGATGGCGGTGCATGGCCGCTTTGGAGAGCCGTGCCCCCGATGTGGAGAAAAAGTTCAACGCATTCGGTATGCGGACAATGAAACGAACTATTGCGCGAAATGCCAGACAGGGGGACGGGTACTTGCGGACCGAAGCTTGTCTCGTCTGTTGAAGTCGGATTGGCCGCGCACGCTGGATGAGTTGGAGGCGCTTAAGCGTCGCTGAGTTGAATTGCTCAATTGAAAACGCGCCGGCATCAGAAAGTTCTGAATTCAATTCACTACCACATGCGATGAAACACGACTGGCTCGCGACCGCCGATGATACACTCGCGCCATGCCAAGTGGCTTCTTTTTAACGTTCGAAGGACTTGATGGTTCCGGGAAATCCACACAATTACGACGCCTGCAAAATTGGCTGCAGGCGCAAGGCGAAGACGTCGTGGTCACACGCCAGCCGGGCGGCACACGCATTGGCGACCGTATCCGCAGCCTGCTTTTGGACAGCCGCGCGGATAGCCCCGCACCGCTGGCGGAACTTGGATTGATGTTCGCGGACCGGGCGCAAGCGATTGCCGAAGTGATTGGCCCTGCGCTGGAGCGGGGCGCGATTGTTCTTTGCGACCGCTTCACCGATTCCACAGAAGCCTACCAGGGCGGCGGTCGCGAACTGGGTAGCGAGATTGTGCTTCGCCTTCACGACACGATGTGCGGCGGGCTCAATCCTGATTTGACGATCATGCTGCTTCCGGATTTCGATTCTTCCCTGGCCCGCGCTCGTCGCCGGAACGAACGCATGACTTCGGAAGGTACGGACGAGAATCGTTTCGAGCGGGAAGGCGAGGCGTTCTACAGGCGTGTCTTCGAGAAATATCGAGAGATTTCCGGTCGCGAGCCTTTGCGTGTGGTGGTAATCGATGGCAACGCGACTATTGAAGAAATACACCGTCGCATCGTATCCGTAGTAACAGAGCGCTTGCAGCTTCTTCGCCACGCTTGAATCTATCAGCCCATGGCCAGCATTGTTCCCCCTCCGTCGCAGCAAAAGTGGATCGTGGAGGAGCGTGGCTCCTATCGCTATCCACCGGGCCTTGAACGCAACTTGCCGTTTTATTTGGCGCGTCGCTTCTTCCGTCCGGGAAATCCTATCCTGCTGTTTGAGCATCTTGTGGCGACGTACGGCAGCATCGCCCACTATCGTCTCGGCACGAATCATATCGTCTTTCTGAACGAGCCAGATTTCATCCGAGAAATTCTGGTCAACCAACCACAGAATTTCATCAAGGAGCGAACGCAGAGAAGGATGAAGATCCTGCTCGGCGATGGCTTGATTACCAGCGATGGAGAGGTCCACAAAAGGCAGCGACGCATCGCCGCCCCCGCATTTCATCGGCAACGGATACAGGCGTATGGATCCATGATGGTCGATCGTGCAGCCACAATGCGAGTGCAATGGCATGAGGGCGTAGAGATCGACATTGCCGCCGAGATGATGCAGCTGACGCTCCAGGTTGTGGCGCGAACTCTCTTCGCTACCGATGTGACCGACGACGTTCGCCAGATCAATGATGAAGTCAACGTGATCATGGGGCTTTATAACTTCCTGGTTGCGCTGCCTCGAGCTGAGAGCCTGCTGCACCTTCCGATACCGGGCCTGATGCGTTTTCGTAAGGCGAAGAAGCGTCTGGATGCAGTGGTGCAGAGAATGATCGCAGAGCATCGCCGTGCGGGCGTGGATCGCGGCGATTTGTTGTCAATGCTGCTCGCCTCTCGCGATGATGAGGCGGATCACTCGGGCATGACGGATACGCAACTGCGTGACGAGGTTCTGACCATCTTCCTCGCCGGGTACGAGACGGTCGCCAACGCGCTCGCTTGGTCGTGGCTTCTTCTGGGGCAGAATCCAGTAGAAGAAGCACGATTTCATCGTGAGTTGGATGAGGTTCTCGGAGACAGGCTACCAACGCTCAACGATCTTCCGAATTTACGCTACACGGAAATGGTGTTCGCGGAGTCCATGCGGCTCTATCCTCCGGCATGGGCAATGGGACGACAGGCGACCGTGGACGTGGAGTTGGGACCCTATCGTCTTCCCGCTGGGACCTATTTTTTCTTCAGCCAATACATCATGCATCGGACGGCCAAATATTTCCCTGACCCACTACGTTTCGATCCTGATCGTTTTACCCCGGAGCAAAAAGCAGCGCGAGAGAGATTCACGTATTTTCCGTTTGGAGGCGGCGGGCGACAGTGCATCGGCGAGGCTTTCGCATGGATGGAGGGTGTACTGATTCTGGCTACTCTGGGTCAGCAATGGAAGCTGGACTTGGTACCCGGGCAGGTAGTGGATGTTCAGCCGAAAATTACTCTCAGGCCGAAATATCCCATCCGCGTGGTGCCGGTTTTACGTAGTAAATAGCCGTTTGAGCCGCGTCAAATGAGCCTTTCGCCGCGAGGAAGCCGTTGTTATGATTTTCCAATGTTGACGAATCGCTCGGTTCCGACAGACGTCGTTCTACCGCATATCTTCTATCTCAACATCGCGGAGGCCATTCCCTGGCTCACAAAAGCCTTCGGATTCACCGAGCACTACCGGTATGGCGAACCGGTGCAAGGCGCGCAGATGCGCCTTGGCAAAGCCTGGATCATGCTTGCGGAGGCGAATCGAACAGGTAGAGGTAGCCCCGCCCAATCGGGAATTCGTACGCAGATGTTGACGGTGTTCGTCGAAGACGTGGATGCACATTATGCGCGAGCAAAATCAGCTGGCGCAAAGATTGTCGAAGAGTTGAACGAGACCATGTATGGCGAGCGTCAGTATGTCGCCGATGATCTGGAAGGCCATCCATGGCTTTTTTCGAAGCACGCACTCGACATAAGCCCTGACGAATGGGGCGCAACAATTGCCAACCATTGGGACGGCTGAGCACCCAATCGTACGGCTCCGACGTTGAAGAAATCAAAACTGTTCCCTAGTCGACCTGGACGTTTTCGAATCCGAGTCCCAGCAGCAACGATTTAATGGTGGTCTGCGCGTTTTGAGCCGCTTTCTGTAGTATTCCGTCGGCCATCGCGCCGTCGCGAATTTGCTGCTCGGCTTTCTGACGCACTTCAGTTTCCAGATTCTCATCGGCAGCTACCAGCAGACCGGTTGTCCGGGAATACACGCGAGTTTGCGCGCTATCGAGATGTGCGGAGAACACCTCTGAAGCAGGAAGATGGACGTGGATGTTTCGGCCCGAAATGACTACGTCAGAGTTCTTCAAGTGGCTCAGATCGACTCCCGCAATTACTTCCCCGTGGGCTACCAGCAACAGTTTGTCACCCGCCAAAAAATCAGGCAGGATGAGGCTCGCCCGATCTCCCTCCACGATTTTGTCCGTCGTGTAAGCGACAGTCTCAAGCCGCTGAAGCTGCTGAATCTTCTGCACGATGGCCGGCTGCGAGTGGAACTCGGTGTGCGTCCTTCCCGTCACCACAGAGGCTAACTGATCCCACAGACCTTTCGTCGCGGTGTGTGCGATATAGCCAAGGAGCAGCACGCCCATTCCGGCGCCGAGCACCAGCACCAGGAGTGCGACAAGCCACGGAAAGCCTTTGCGGGGAGTAGGATGCGAATTGACAGTGTTTTCCATTAGACTTCAGACGGCAAATCGTTGGATAACTTTCGTTTGGACTTAAACCTCAGGGTAGAACACGTTACGCGATAAATCCAGCACCGGTGAAGCAGACGTCGTTAAACAACGTTCACATTCATGGAGACTCAAACCGTTTCTTTCTATGGGACCAATAAAAAAGAGTTATGCGACGGATCAGGGGACACCCCAAAACGCATAATACGGATACGTCCATAAGAAACTGGGAGGAATTCCTTTTGCAGCGCCCTTGCCGGGAATAATCTGTGTACCCGCAATGGCTAGACGGAACCAGTCGCAACCTTTGCAAAGCTGTTCGCAACTCTCGAATTCGCAACCAGGTTAGGACGAGATGAATTCAACTGGCCCAAACACCTTAGACAGTCCCGCGCTTCGAGATTACTTTCTCGACCAGGCGTACGACGAGATGCTGACGCCGGACGGGCAGCCCCGCCCAAATTATCAGCCGCTGCTGGAAGCGATGCTGGCGCTTTCCCCCGAAGAACTGGCGCGACGAAAGCAATCAGCAGATCTCTCGTTTTTAACGCAGGGCATTACATTTACGGTTTACGGACGCGAGGAGGGCACGGAACGCATCTTTCCGTACGACCTGTTACCGCGCATTGTGACCGCTTCAGAATGGAATTGCATTTCCAGAGGACTGACGCAGCGGATCACCGCACTCAATCTGTTTCTCCGCGACATTTACCACGAAGGAAAGATTCTCAACGACGGCATCGTTCCCCGCGAACTGGTATACAGCTGTCGCCATTTCCGTCGGCAGATGCGAGGCATGCAGGTTCCCCGCAATGTGTACGTGGCCGTCGCGGGCACAGACTTGCTGCGCCTGAATAACGGCGAGTTCGTGGTACTCGAAGATAATCTCCGCGTACCCAGCGGCGTCTCCTACATGCTGACGAATCGCCGATTGATGCGGAGAAGCTTCCCGCAACTGTTTTTGAATTTCGCTGTGCAGCCGGTTGAGCACTACACCCAGGCACTCTCAAGCACCTTGCGATCTCTCTCACCGGAAGGGCGAGCGGAACCGACGATTGTTTTGCTTACACCTGGCATCTACAACTCCGCCTATTTTGAGCATACTTACCTGGCGCGCCAAATGGGCATAGAGCTTGTGGAAGGCCGCGACCTGGTGATTCACGACAATATTGTTTACATGCGCACGACCGCAGGCCTGAAGCGCGTGGATGTGATCTATCGTCGGGTGGATGACGACTTTATCGATCCACTGGCATTTCGATCGGATTCGGGACTTGGCGCTGCAGGACTCTTTAATGCCTATCGTGCCGGCAACGTAACGCTCGCCAATGCCTTTGGAACGGGCGTCGCCGATGACAAGGCAATCTACGCGTATGTCCCAGCCATCATTCGCTACTACATGAATGAAGATCCCATCCTGAATAATGTTGAGACGTATTTGATGAGCGACCCCACGCAGCGCCAGCACGCTCTTGAGAACCTGGACAAGCTGGTGGTGAAGGCAGTGGGCGAGTCCGGTGGCTATGGGATGCTCATTGGTCCTCACAGCACAGCAGCCGAAAGAGAAGATTTCAAGGCTCGCATCCTGGCCGAGCCTCGCAACTACATCGCGCAACCGACGTTGAGTTTTTCCCGCGCCCCCTGCCTCATTGGAGACCGCATCGAACCACGCCATGTTGATTTGCGTCCTTACATTCTTTTCGGTGACAAGGTAACCATCGTCCCCGGAGGGCTTACCCGCGTGGCCCTGCAAAAGGGATCGCTGGTTGTGAATTCCTCACAGGGCGGCGGCAGTAAAGACACTTGGGTACTGAACAGGTAAAGCTATGCTCTCGCGAGTTGCCGACAATCTCTATTGGATGAGCCGATATCTTGAACGTGCGGAGCATACACTTCGCCTGCTCGACGTGAATATGGGACTCATGCTGGACAGGTCTTCCATGAGCGCCGATTCACGTTGGCAGCGCGCACTGCACGCGCTGGGAAAGCCCGAGGGCATTACATGGGAGGGTGATCTTTACAAACTCGCCTACACACTTACGCTCGATGGGAATCTGCCGTCGTCGGTCCGGTCCTGCATTGTTGCGGCGCGTGAGAATGCGCGACGGGTTCGTGAACAAATCAGCACAGAGCAATGGCAGCGCTTGAACCGCATGTTTCACAATGTCACGATGCCTCGCTATCCCGAGGATGCGGAAAACTATCTTGCGGAGTTTATTCCGGCAGTGCTTGATGGAATTCACCTCTTCCAGGGCGTTACCGACACGACGATGAGCCACGGCGAGGGTTGGCAGTTCATCCAGATGGGCCGATATATTGAGCGAGCATCTGCCACTGCATCGCTCATCGAGGTCTACCACCATGACCTGCTGCGTGCAGGCGGTCCCATGGAAGAGCATACGGAATATTTGGAGCTGGTAGGTCTTCTCCGCAGCTGTACGGCCTTTGAAGCATACTGCAAGGTCTATACCGCCGATCTCAACTACGAACGGATCCTTGATTTCATCGTGCTGAACGCGGAGTTCCCGCACTCTCTTCGGTATTCCATCGACAGACTGCGCGAAGCGTTGGAGGCCATCCACAGAGATTCCGGCCGTCATCCAGCAGATGACTTGATGCGATTGACGGGCAGGGTGCAGTCTTCGCTCGGCTTCATGCAAATTTCAGAAGTGCTGGCACAAGATGCAGGGGTGTACCTCCGCACCATCGTGCGGCAGTGCCGAGAGATTCACGATCTGATTTACAAACGGTATATCCACTACTCCGTTCAGATGGCGTTAGCTGACTGAAGCGGCTTCGCAGTAATTCCTGTCAGAGGAGTTGCTTCATCGAAAAGGATATCGGAGCGTTTCCGATCATCGGACAAGGACCGCAGTTATGAATTTCTATTCGATCCGGCACCTTACGAAGTTTCGCTATGAACGGGCTGTGAGCGAAAGCGTTATGGAAGTGCGCATGCAGCCGCGAAGCGACACCAATCAGCGATGCCTTGCATTTTCGCTGTCCGTGAGCCCGCGCTGCCGCGTGTTTCCATACCGAGACCATCTCGGTAACAACGTTCATCACTTCGATATTCCAGGTGAGCATTTGCAGTTGGTCATCGTGGCAGAGTCCTTGGTGGAAAAACAGCCTGGTCTCGAGATCCCGCACTTTCTCGCACCCGACGCGTGGACAGAACTGGACTCCGAGGTCGCGGAAGGAGACTTCTGGGAAATGCTGATGCCAAGCGATTTCGCAAAGCCTAGTCCCCTTCTCCTCGAATTTGGCAACGAGATTGGAGTCAGCCGCAGAGACGATCCAATGATGGTTCTGCGTGAACTGAATGCGGGGCTGTACCAGCGATTCAACTACGTACAAAAGAGCACGCATGTCGATTCGCCCATCGACGACGCTTTGATGAGAGGCGAAGGTGTTTGCCAGGATTTCGCGCACATCATGATTGCATTGGCGCGAAACATCGGAATTCCCTGCCGGTATGTGAGCGGGTATTTACATCATCGCAAAGAAGACCACGACCGTTCCGTCGAAGACGCGACACATGCCTGGGTTGAAGCGTTTATACCGAGTCTCGGTTGGGTTGGATTTGACCCCACTAACAATCTGATTGCCGACGAGAGGCATGTGCGAACGGCAATCGGGCGAGATTACGCGGATGTTCCTCCAACGCGAGGGATCTTCCGTGGCCATGATGCCAGCGAGCTTTCCGTCGCGGTCCGCGTTACAGCATCCACTGAGCCGCCTGCTTTCGACGCTGAGTTGCCTGTGCCCGAAGATTGGTCAATGCTGGTGGAGAAGGCGCAGGCGCCCCCACTCCCGGATATCGCCGCCCTTGTTCTCGCACAACAGCAACAACAACAGCAGCAGCAGGATCAGCAGCAACAACAACAGCAGTAAGGTTCGATGGCTACTGAGGCACTTCCCGTCTCGGCATATTGCTCTTCGTCGTTAACTATTCCGCAATAAGACAAAGAGGCTGCCTGATGCGGCAGCCTCTCGGAGTCAGGGCTGAACAGATTTATGCCTTGGTATAAGCAGCAATCGCGCTGGCTTCGTCGTCCTTGATGTCAAAGACGGTGTAGAGCTTTGTAATCTGGAGCAGATCGTGAACCTTCTTGGTAAGGTTGAGAAGCTTCAACTCGCCGCCCTGATTGCGGACCGTCGTGAAAGCGCTCACCAACTCGCCAATACCAGAGCTGTCAATATAGTTAACATCGCCGAGATTCAGCAGGATATTTTTTGAGCCCTTAGACAGCAAATCGCGGACGGCATCACGCAATTGCACGCTGCCTTCACCGAGGGTGATGCGACCGCTTAGGTCGAGAATTGTGATTCCGTCTACCTGACGGGTACTTGTTTTCATACTCACTTGGAATTCCTCCTTAAGTGCCTGTTTGAGCGGTTCCGAGATGCTTGATAAGCGTCAATTCAGTCCCCGGGTGCAGTAGCCTGAAGTGTACCTCATCCATAAAAGAATGAATGAGAAAGATGCCGCGGCCGGTGCCGCGAAGAAGATTTTCCGGTGCCAGTGGATCAGGAAGCGTCGCCGGGTCAAGCCCCTTACCCTGGTCACAGATTTTAATGACGAGCGCAGCACCGGTGTTCTCGAACGAGGCGGTAATGTGCTTTTCAGGATCATACGAATTGCCGTGAAGAACTGCGTTGACCGCGGCCTCGCGAACCGCCATGCTGACCCGGAAAACCTCGTCTTCGTCCATCCCTGCGGACTTGGCCATCTGCTCGGCGGTCTGCTCGACGCGATTTACGCTGTCCAGGGATGAGTCAAGTGTGTAATTGATTTTGCCTGTTTGACTTTCGGTCACTGACTCTTCCTCACGCCGATGGAATGCTGGTCCTGGATCACGCGCAATATCTTACGTCTCGTTCTCGCAGTTTGCTTGGAGGTGTTCACTCCTGTCAAGCAAATGAGCGGCTCTATGTCCGGCGGAATCATCGATTTCGGATGAGATCGCTGGGGAAATCAAGGTCCACTACAAGCTAAACACTTCTGCAGATGGGGCACAGTGCCACTTTGGATGCATTTTGCCAGTTCCAATCAGGCAGGTTCGTTTCATTCAGAACACAGCTTCCGTATGCTTTGCTTCGGCTCATTCTAACGCCCTCTCCTGCATTCCGACTCATCGCATCGCCCGCTAAGCTGCAGTTTGTCTCCACTCCAACCATATCTTACGGTTCCGGTTCGGTCGCCAAAGATTCTGTTTTCGAGGGACTGCAGTTGGTAGGTCACCTGCTAGACTGCAACCGGGACTGAAGCGATGGTAGAAACGCCGGCTAATCTGAGCAGCCTGACAGCCCTGTTGGGCACACCCGTTACTGACGCGGGGGGGCGGATGCGTGGCCGGCTGAAAGACGTTGCAGTCGCCACTGGCGCGGATGCCGGCAAGGTGGCGGGGCTCATCCTCAAAACCGCGGACGGCGCGCGGTTGGCAGAGGTTCGCAACATTCTTCAAACGCCAAGCGGCGCGCTCGAAATTCGCGATATCAGCGGATTGCGCAGCCTTCGCGGCGATGAGAATTTCCTGTTGCTTCAGCAAGATATTGTCGATCGCCAGATCGTTGATGTTCATGGCCGCAAAGTTGTCCGCGCAAATGATGTCAATTTGCAGTGGTTTTCACGCGATGCGGTTCAATCCCTCCGCGTAACCGGGGTTGAGGTTGGCCTGAGCGGTGCAATGCGGCGCATCTTCAAAGGCCTGCTTTCACGGTCCTCTCTGGAATCGTTTTCCAATAAGTTCGCGACGCGAGTGATTCCATGGGAACTCGTGGACGTCATCGAGGTAGATCCTGCGCGTCGAGTCAAACTCAAGATTGAGCACGCCAACATTGCGCAGATGCACCCGTCCGATATCGCGGACATTCTCGAGGACCTGGCACCGGCAGAGCGCAAAGCTGTCTTCACGACTCTGGGCGAGGAATTGGCGGCAGAAGCGCTGGAAGAAGTTGAGCCGAAGTTGCAGAAGTCGCTGATTGAGTCGCTGGATTCCAGCCACGTGGCCGACATCGTGGAAGAAATGGATCCGGGAGCCGCGGCAGATCTGCTGGCTGAACTGCCCGACGACCGCTCAGAAGCCATTCTGAAAGAAATGGAGCCGGAGGAGCGGCAGGAAGTATCAGAACTCCTCGAATTCCGCGAAGATTCTGCGGCCGGCCGCATGACAACCGACTATGTTTCGGTGCCGGTTAATGAGTCCGTTTCAGGCGCAGTGAACGCCCTGAAGTCGTACGACGGAGATCCAGAGAGTGTCACCGAAGTGTATTTAGTGGATGAGGGAAATGTTCTCAAAGGCATTGTGCCCCTTGCACGGTTGGTGATGGCGCTTCCTGAAACGCATCTCTCAGTCCTGACGGATCCCCGCTTTATTTCCTGCCACGCGGATGAAAAGCAGGACGATGTGGCGGAACTCTTCGACAAATATAATTTGCGGGCTCTTCCCGTAGTAGACAGCGCGCAGCGATTGGTAGGCATCATCCAGGCAGATCATGTAATTGCTTTTCTGCGGCAGGGTCGATGAATCTATTAAGACGCTGGAAGGTGAGCCTGCTACTTTTCTTTGCAGTGTTGGGGCCCGGCTTTATTACCGCTAACGTGGACAATGACGCGGGCGGTATTCTCACCTATTCCCAGGCCGGAGCCCAGTTTGGCTACTCGCTCCTGTGGACGATGCTCCCCATAACCCTGGCGCTCATTGTGGTGCAAGAGATGTGTGCGCGCATGGGAGTGGTGACGGGCAAAGGCCTCTCCGATCTGATCCGCGAAGAATTCGGATTGCGCATTACGTTCATTATGATGCTGCTTCTCCTGATCGTGAATTTCGGTAATGTTGTGGCCGAGTTCTCAGGAATCGCAGGCAGCCTGCAACTCTTTCACGTCAGCAAATACATCTCGGTGCCACTGTGTGCGTTGCTGGTCTGGCTTCTAGTTGTAAAAGGAGACTACAAAAGTACCGAGAAGGTATTCCTCGTCGCCTCCGTGGTTTATATCGCCTACATTCTGGCTGGCGTGTTGTCCGGTCCCAGTTGGCACGAGGCGCTGATCTCGACGGTCAAGATGCCTCCAAAGGCTGTTTGGAAAGAGCGCACCTACGTTTACATGGTTATCGGGATCATCGGCACGACGATTGCACCCTGGATGCAGTTCTATCTGCAATCGTCGATTGTCGAAAAAGGTATCAGCATAAAGGACTATGCGGCGTGTCGCCTTGACGTAATTGTCGGCAGCCTTTTTACAGACATCGTCGCCTGGTTCATTGTGGTGGCATGTGCCGCAACACTCTTCGTACATGGATTGGGAGCCATTGAAGTGCCTGCTGATGCCGCCGAGGCCATGAAACCCCTGGCCGGTCCTTACGCTTTTTTGCTGTTCGCCTTCGGACTCTTCAATGCTTCACTTTTTGCGGCTTCGATCCTACCCCTTTCCACCGCCTATACGGTTTGCGAAGGCCTGGGGCTGGAATCCGGTGTCGACAAGAGCTTTGAAGAAGCACCCGTCTTCTACTGGCTTTACACCTTACTGATTGCGGGCGGCGCCGGTGTTGTCCTTACTCCTAATTTTCCGATGGTCAAGGTTGTCATCTTGTCCCAGGTGCTCAACGGAATATTGCTTCCGGTTGTGATCATCCTGATGCTGATCCTGATCAATCGAAAGGATCTGATGGGCGAGTATGTGAATTCACGCTGGTTCAACGCGGTTGCATGGCTCACAGCCATCATTGTGATTGGACTATCGATTGCCATGCTGTTTACTGCGGCGGGCACATAAACGTGGCACTCAGGAGTGCCGTGAAGGTCTACAGCAACTTCCCTGCTGCCAGGTCACGGATGAGACTGCGGTCTGCGGCCAAAAAATCGTAACTTGGTAGATCTTTCAGATTGCACCATCGAAGATCATGGAAGATCCGATTTGTCAGTTCTCCGGAATACTCACGGACCTCGAAGAACTGCAGATCGACTGCGCCGCCACTACGGTAGGTATGGCGAAGCTGAACGATTCGAGAGCCAATCAGTGCGTCGATACCGAGTTCCTCGTCCAACTCACGCTTCAGCGCTTGCTCCGGGCTCTCACCGGCTTCAATCTTGCCGCCGGGAAACTCCCATTTCAGAGCCATTGGCTGATCTGGGCGCCGCTGGCAGACAAGAACTGTGTCTCCACGAAGGATGAGCGCCGCAACAACAAGGCGAACCTGCTTGTTGCCGACGGCGAATTCGGGATGTGCTCCATTGCTTCCCACTTACCCATTTTAGACGCAAGTTTCCGCAAAGAGAATTTGAGTCCGGCATGAGACCCATTTGGTTGCGTGAAATTCGTTCTGAATTCGTGCCTATAGATGCGCTGGCACTATTTCCGGATAATAGATCGGCCAGCCTTTCGCAGTGGCAATCCGTACAAGGTCCGGTGTTGGATTGACAACAAAAGGATGCTTGGCGATGCTAAGCATGGCAACATCGTGCACCGAGTTACCGAATACCGCATCCGGAGCATGGATGCCGACGCCCCGAAGCGCAACCGCCTTGTCCTCGTCGGTGGGAACCGCCAATAACTGGCTGCTCACTACGCCATCTTCCACTTTTACGCGGGCCGCCAAGATTTTTTCCGCGGGGATCTGGAATTGCTTGACCCCTTCTTCAATGACCCAGTTATTGGTTGAACTCACCGCCCAAATGTCGGTGCCTGCCCGGCGAAGTCCATCGATCAACTTGCGAAGCACGGGAAATATTCGCGGTTCGATATAAGAATGAAAATATTCCGCCGCGGCGTGCCGCAACTCGTCTTCACGTAGTTCCGCATAAACCTGGACCATCTCGCCGCACATTGTTTCTTCTGAAACTTCCCCGCTGAGATACAAACGGTAGCGGGAATCGATCCAGTCGCTGGCATTTCTCGAGACAAGGCCCTGCTCCAAAGACCAAACCATGAAGCCGTAACCGGCATCACCACTCCAGAGCGTGCCATCACAATCAAAAACTGCTACGTGTGGACTAAGCGCTAGGGCGGCGTTCAGAAACTCAGTGTCTGAGAGCTGTGTAGGTGCTGCATTCTGCGTACTGGTCACAACGGTGTTGCTCCTATTGGGTCTGCATCTGTCTTTATTGTGAAGGATTCGTGTGAATATTGCACGAGAAGAGGCTGAGAATCGGGTTCTCCACGATGTACCCGGCCTGATAATAATTCCACGCAGTGATTATGATTGGATGCACGGGGCATGCTTTCGCGTTCTCCTTTATGGATCACTTGCGTTTGAATCACGTTATTTTCTATCTGAGAAAGTTGGTTTTCAGTGAAATTAGTTCGCTTTGGAACGCCGGGCGAGGAGCGCCCCGGGCTGGTCACGGATGAAGGGAAAAGAATCGATCTCTCGCAGCATTTCGATGACTGGAATGCTGGCTTTTTTCGCCAGGGTGGTCTCAATAAGCTTGCAGATGTTCTAGCTGAACGCGACCTTTCGACTTTTCCCTCGGTTGAGGAGAACGTCCGCTACGGCGCACCAATAGCCAGGCCAGGAAAGGTTATTTGCGTCGGATTGAATTATTCAGACCACGCGGCAGAGTCGGGGATGGAGGTACCGAAAGAGCCCATCCTCTTCATGAAGGCAGCAAATACTGTCGTTGGTCCTTATGACAATCTGATTATTCCTCGAGGCAGCAAAAAGACAGATTGGGAAGTTGAACTCGCGATCGTAATCGGCAAAGATGCGCGCTATCTCAGCAGCCCTGAAGAGGCTTCAGATTTTATTGCAGGGTACTGCCTCTCAAACGATGTATCCGAGCGCGAATTCCAACTCGAGCGCGGTGGTCAATGGAGCAAGGGAAAGAGCTGCGACACGTTCAATCCGTTAGGTCCTTTCCTGGTGACAAAGGATGAGTTGCCGAATGTGAAGTCGCTGGCGATGTCTCTCAACGTGAATGGTGAACGGCGACAAAGAGGAAATACCAGCACCATGGTCTTCGATGTCTTTACGCTGGTTCACTACATTTCGCAATTCATGACACTTGAAGCCGGAGACCTAATATCAACCGGAACACCACCGGGAGTTGGCCTTGGCATGAAGCCTCCGCAGTATCTGAGTGTGGGTGACGTGGTCGAGCTTTCTATTGAACACTTAGGCACTCAGCGCCAAGTATGTGTTGCCGATAAGGTGGACTAGACGGATCGCGGATTTGGAATGGCAACGGAACTGGCACATCTGGACTTGCTTTTCTTTTGTTTCGAACTGTAACTTCTGCTAGTTTGCGTGGCCAATCGCCTCTCAGATAATGGGAGGAAGTCCTGCGGACCTAGTACAAAAAAGGAGAATCTATGAGTTGTAATGCCAAACTGTGGCAAGGCCTTTTTCTGTGTTCAGTGTTAGGGCTATTTGCCAACGCATCTGCTATGGCAGAGGACATGTCCGCCAAAGCGGATGCAAATGCGCAGACCGCTACCCCGGCGTCTGCCACGACTACGGATAACGATTGGCACACGAATGCCAGCGTTTATCTTTGGTTTCCGGGAATGCACGGAACGGTTGGTGCTGAGGGCTTCGAGGCCAGCGTCCACGCCAGTGCAGGAGATGTTTTTTCCAAGTTCAATATTGGATTCATGGGCGCGGCAGAGATGCAGAAAAAGCGCTTTGTCATTCCCGTTGACTTTATGTGGGCTAAGCTTTCCGACGATAAACCTATTCCATTCTTGCCGAATTATTCCGTCAAAGCGAAGTTGAATCAGACGATCTTCACACCAAAAGTGGGATATGTCCTGCTGGATCACCCAAAGCTAAACATCCAGGGAAACGTTGGAATCCGCTACTGGCATCTTGGAACGACACTCGAATTGGATCCTCAGATCGCTGGGCACAATCTTTATAGCGGATCCAACTGGGTCGATGTTGTTGCGGGCGGCAGATTCACCATACCGCTATCCCCGAAAGCATTTGTAACAATCCTGGGCGATGCCGGAGGTGGTGGCGCAAACTCCGATTACCAGGTAGCAGGACTGATGAGCTACAAGCTTAAGCCAAAGTGGCAATTATTTGGCGGTTGGCGTTATTTGGATGTTGATTACGCGCCAGGCAACGGAACCATTAACGACGTTGCCCAAACCGGGGTCATTCTCGGATTCACTTACGTATTCAAGTAGAAGAGAAATAATTTGCAATCGAAGCCCCATCGGTAGCGGTGGGGCTTTCATTGCTAACCGTTCGTGAGGATCTTGCCGATAACTGCGCATCGTAGTCAGCCACTTTGATCCTATTGAAAATAAGGCGCTACCCCAGACGGCTTCCGGACATCAGTACGAACAATTCACTTTCCCGCAACGCTGTTCCGATGTATTGTCCTTAAACGAAAGATGCGGTGGATATCTTCCTGATTTAAATACATGTAGACAGTGAAGTTCGAATCCGGAGCGCTCTTCGCTCCTGCAAATAAGGAGGAATCATGTTCCATCTGTTAT
Source organism: uncultured Acidobacteriaceae bacterium (assembly GCA_963797255.1). Classification (GTDB taxonomy): domain Bacteria; phylum Acidobacteriota; class Terriglobia; order Terriglobales; family Acidobacteriaceae; genus JANXZS01. The sequence continues at coordinate 619,055 of CAWCOV010000015.1, read as the reverse complement.
GGGAGGCGCTGATCGGGCTCTTGATCGGTGCTGTCGCCAAGCTAATCATGCCGGGCAAAGACCCCGGTGGAATACTGATCACCATGTTGATTGGCGTTGCAGGATCTTTGCTGGCAACTTTTATCGGAAGTCATATTGGCTTGTACCAGGAAGGACAAGCGGCAGGTTTTATTATGTCGGTCCTCGGCGCGATTTTATTGCTCGCGATATATCATTTCATTCGCCGTAAAACGGCCGGATCCTAATTTCGGCGTACAGCCACCACGGTGCGTCTCAAAGAATCAATGGAAAAGCCAGCCTCGCTATTAAGGCTGGCATTTTCCAAATTAATCTTCTTACTTAGAGCACCTGGATGCTGTGCAACCACGTTTCGACGAGGGATGGCCAGTGGGTCACTGGCAGGTCAGTAGGGCGCAATCCATATCCATGACCGCCCTTCGCGTAGATGTGTAATTCTGCCGGAATTTTCGCATCCTTCAGGGCCTGGTAATAGACGAGTGCGTTTTCTTCGTGAACTGGATCATCTTCTGCCTGTACAAGAAAAGTAGGAGGCGTGCTGGCGTTCGGTGCGCTGCCGGGGGAGAGTTTATCCAACACAGGTTCCGCCACAAGGTATCCAGGATAAACAATCACCGCAAAATCAGGACGCGCATTGACTGGGTTGGGCGGAGTTCCCGGATGTTCGTAGTCCGCGTGATTGCTGACGGTGACGGCAAGATGGCCTCCTGCTGAAAAACCAAGGACGCCGATTTTATGCGGATCGATTTGCCACTCCGCCGCGTGAGAACGTGTCAAACGCATCGCCTGCTGAGCATCTTCGAGGTCCTCGAATCGATCAGGATAGTGGCCCTTGAACGGAACGCGATATTTAACGAGCACGCAGGTCACGGAAATGGAGTTGAGCCAACTGCACACCTCTGTGCCCTCGAGATCGTAAGCAAGTATTTGGTAGCCGCCACCGGGAAACACAACGACGGCCGGTACATCGCCCTTCAGATTCGCTGGCTTATAGAGGGCGAGAGAGGGTTGGCTAATATCCGTCAGTCGCTGCAGGGGCTTCCCCGCGATCAGGTTATCGGACGGTTTTGTAGTGTCGTGTTCCGTGCCCGTCGCTGGTGTAGCTTCAGGGGTGCCGTTCGGCCATAAGGGCATGGAGAGTTGCTGGGCGGAAGCATAGGCGGACGTAGCCGCTAGAAGGGCGAATGAAAACAGCAGTCTGGTAATCACATACGCATGGTACTCCATCGACTTTTAGGCCGTAGCGAAAGAGTCGGTTGCAGTAGCGATGAGGCTGAAAACGACGGTTGTCCCCAAAACGATTTCGCAATTTTGCCGTGAAGCCCAAAATATCGGTCTGCTCGACTGTAACTTTTTTCAGATGACCGGACTCTAATGCGGCGTGGGGAAAACGGCCGATGGGCATTCTCAGACGGGTTACGCCTCATCTGGGAGTAATCTCTTGCATCTTGTCAAACCACCTGCGTTTCGTATACGAAATCCGTACGTAGATGTACTTCGTTCTTTCTCCACAGGGTTTTTGTCAAAAAGGGCCTGGGCGACAGGGATCGGCTTCGATCAGAAAGAAGCTCGGAAGTGATATTCCCTGATCGACAACGATGACATTCAGGGCCTGTTAGGCACCTGACTAACCACGGAGGAAAGGCTTCCCCATGAACAAATCTACAAAGTCGCTTGTCTTTGCCGCCGCAGTTTCCGGCTTGCTGGGTGGAACGACCGCTCGTCTGCAGGCTCAACCTTCAGGATCGACAAACAACAAGGTCACCCTCAGTCAAAGTTCAAAGGCCGGCGTGCGGCTCGTTGCGCAGCTTTCCGATCAGGATACCGGGAAGCACTCCTGTAAGGGCAAGAATGACTGTAAAGGCCAAGGCGGATGCAAATCCAGCGATAACGGCTGCAAAGGCAAGAACAGCTGCAAGGGTAAAGGTGGTTGTGCGACGGATGGTTCCAAGCCGCCGTCAGTGGTTTAGCAGCTCGCCCGAGGGGCAGGCGCTGAGCTTGCCCCTCAGGCATACACCTCAAGAGATCATAAGATGGCCGCCAACCGCTTCAACGGATATACCGATTTAGGCATTGGGATCGGACTGCGCATCCCCCACTACCAGCACATCTTCGCTGAAAAGCCGGTGGTGGACTGGTTCGAAATCATTTCTGAAAACTACATGGTGGATGGAGGGCGGCCCCTACAGGTGCTCGACCAGATACTTGAGCGATACCGTGTGGTGCAACATGGCGTAGCAATGTATTTCGGCTCGGCACAACCACTCAACCGCGAACATTTGAGGAGGTTGAAGCTTCTAGCCAGACGGACGAAAACACCTTGGCTCTCTGATCATCTTTGTTGGGGCAGCGTGGATGGGCGCTATACGCATGACCTGCTTCCGATGCCGTACACCCGCGAAGCTGTCGCGAGAACCGCCGCAAACATTCGCCAGGTTCAGGATTTCATCGAGATTCCGGTCGTCGTTGAAAACGTGAGTAGCTATGCGGAGTTCCACGAATCCGAAATGACGGAATGGGAGTTCCTGAACGAAGTAGTGGAAGCAGCGGACTGCGGCATTCTTCTGGACGTGAACAACATCTATGTGTCGTCGCAAAACCACAGCTTTGATCCACTGGAATATGTGAACAGCGTTCCCGCAGACAGGGTCGCGCAGATCCATATCGCGGGACACTCGAAGTTTGAGAAGTACATTCTCGACACACACGATCATCCCGTACTTGAGCCGGTGTGGGAGCTCTATGCAAGAGCGATCGAGCGCTGTGGACCAACCGCAACCTTGCTCGAATGGGACGACAACATTCCAACATTCGACGAAGTGCATGCTGAGGCAATGAAGGCCGCCAAGTTTCTGAAATCTCAAGGCACTCAAGATTTGCCCGAAGTGAACACGAAGGAACTGCAGGAGATCAGCCGATGAGCCTGCTTGACATACAACGCCGGATGTCAAACGCAGTAATGCAGCCGATGACGAAGAGTTTTCGGATGCGAGGAAAATCCGCAGATGGCAAGCCCGTGCGCGCGGAGGCTGCAACTTTTATCAAGCCTAATTCCCGGTTGACCTCGTTTGAGCGTCTAGAGATCTACAACCAGCAGTACTGGTATCGAATTGTTTCTGCACTGTCGGAGGATTTTCCTGGGTTATGCCGCGTCTTAGGCGATAAAAAGTTCGATGCGATGATTCTGGCGTATCTCGCGGAACATCCATCCAGGTCTTTCACACTTAGGAATTTGGGAGTGAACCTGGTCGAGTGGCTGCAAAAGAATCCGATATTGGACGGGCAACACCCACGATATTGCAATCGACGTAGCTCGACTGGAATGGGCATATGTAGAGGCGTTCGACAACGCTGAATTCCCCGCTATCACAACCGAAGACTTGGCAAGCATTGGAGACGATACCATCCTCACGCTACAGCCACACGTCCGTCTGCTGGATCTTGGTTATCCCGTGGATGATTTCGTGTTGGCGGTGCACCGTGAACAGTCGGTATCCGACGTGGTGAGCAACGCAGTATCAGTCAAGCAGGGCGCACGGAGCCGCAAGCGCTTTAAAAGCATGCCCTCGGAGCCAATCTCTCTGGTGGTCCACCGATTCGATTTTTCTGTGTATTACAAGCGAGTAGAAGGGGAAGCGTTCGGACTATTGAAAGCAATCGAAGCCGGGATTCCACTCGGGGAAGCTTTGGAGATGGCATTTGCAAAAAGCTCCGCTAGTCCGACGCAGCAGGCCAATCAGATTCAAAACTGGTTCCTTAACTGGTCAGAGCTCGGCTGGTTTTGCAATCCACGATCAGAAGAGCCTTGGATCGACACACATCCTCACGGAGAGCCATGCACAAACTAAGGGCGAGCTTAATCAACGTATGCTCCATCTTCGATCGCGCCTTTTCATTTCTCCGATCACCGTTTCTGCTCGCGGTCCGACTTTATTGGGGCTGGCAATTTGCACAGACTGGCTGGGGAAAACTTCATCACCTGAGCAAGGTGGCCGAATTCTTCGCGAGCCTGCACATCCCCTTTCCGGCCGCGAACGCCCTGTTCAATGCGTGCCTGGAATTCTTTGGCGGGATATTGTTCGCGGTAGGCCTCGCGTCACGCCCAGTCTCCTTTCTTCTATCGATTTCAATGATGGTCGCGTACCTTACTGCGGATCGTGAGGCGCTACATTCTGTTTTTTCGGATCCGGGCAAGTTCTACAACGCCGATCCCTACACCTTTCTCTTCGCAGCACTTCTCATCCTGATTTTCGGTCCCGGAAAGCTCGCCTTGGATTCCCTGGCCAGCAAAGTCTTCGGATGGAGAGAAGGTGTTGACTGATGGCAGAGTCGAAGGGGAGTTGGTACACGGTTTCTGGAAAGCGATTCTGCAATTTCGCCGCTCTCGGTACTGTCTTTATGGTCTTGAACATTTCTCCACTACAGGCGATGGCAGCGGACAACCTAAAGCTGAATGAGCACCTCGACTATCTGAGCGACAGCGCTGATGGGCAACTGATTACGGGTGAAAATATGTCATCCGGCCAGCTGGCAAATAAAGTGAACTACGTGATTATTTATGCCGAGGGTTGTTACAACTCAAAGCGCCAGGCGCGCAGAACGGTTAACCTCTTTCAGAAGTATCGCAACCGCGTGAACTTCGTTGTGGTCGATCTTGATCAACATGCATCGCCCGCGCAGGCTCCTCTTGTAGGCAAATACTATAGGGGTTCCATCCCAACAGTTGTAATTTTGAATGCCCAGGGCGCTGCAATCTACGACCGTGCTGGAGAAGAGGATGAGGCAGCCTTGGCCGCATTGCTCGACAAGGCGTTAGAGTAAAGTGAAAGACCAGCACAAGCAGGAACTGGAGTTGATAAGTGCGATCCTTCATGGGGATCGCAATCTTTATCACGAATTAATTCGGCCGCATGAACGCACAGTGTATTTGACGGCCTACTCTCTGCTGCGGGACGAAGCAGACGCAGAAGACGTTGCTCAGGAAGCAATCTTGAAGGCATATCGCGCCCTGGCCACATTTCGCGGAGCATCCAGATTCGGCACCTGGCTCATCTCGATCGTATGCAATGAGGCTCGCGGACGGCTCCGCAAGAAATCGCGCGTACCCACCGAATCCTATGAAGAACAAGCAGAGGTCACGCCTGCCCTTTTAACGGACTGGAGAGAGATCCCCTCGGAATCGCTCGAGAGGAAAGAATTAGTTGAGAAAATAGAAGGTGCTATCGAGGAACTCCCTTCAACCTACCGCGAAGTTTTTGTTCTGCGGGATCGCGATGAGCTCGGCATCGACGAGATAGCTGAGATTCTTGGCATCACGGAAAACCTTGTGAAGGTGCGCCTCCATCGAGCGCGAATGATGCTGCAGAAATGTCTTGCCCCGTATCTAAAGAGCGCCGTACCCACTCGCTCTCGGCGATTCCCGTTTTCCTGGGGGCTTCTATGAGGCTCGAATGCAAGCACGTGTGGGCATACATCTCTGACTATATCGACGGATCGGTCGATCCTGAACAGCGGAAAGATATTGAGAATCATCTTGCTCATTGCGAAATTTGTTCGGCAATTCTTGATTCCGTGCACAACATTCTCATCCTCACTGCGGATGATCGAGTGTTCGCCTTGCCGATTGGTTATAGCGAGCGACTGCACAAACGCATAACTGAAGAAATCAAAGTTAATGAGGGTGATGGATCATCGGATGGGTAATCCACTCCGCGAGCAATGCCGCAAAGGTCACAACTGCGAGTGCGATCTGGAGTCGTTCTGAACGCAAAGTTTTCGCCGATACTGGTTGCAGTCTCCATTGAGCGGCTGGCCGCCGACGCAGCCTTCGCACCTGCCAAATCACAAAAAGGTTGAGGATCGTTCCAAAGAACGCGAATAACATCATTGGAATACGAATGATGTCAGCGTGGATGCCCCGTGCGGGCGCATCCGTACCCGCCGCCACGGCTAATGAGGTGAGGCCGATAAGAACGCGAAGGCCGCTGTACGCAATGACTGCGGGACATAACGCCTGCAAAAGCCCGAATAGGGCGCTCGTCACACCGAGCCATCGAGTACGCCCACTGGAAGCTTGATCCCCTGCCACGTTCCCTCATCATCTAGGTTGCTGCAAAGACAACCGTCACGGTCCTTAATCACCGGGAAACTTCGTCTTGACTGGATAGATTCTAGTTGCGAGTCAGAAAGTAGTAAACGGCGGGAGTCACGATAAGAGAGAGAGCCATTGAAACTGTTACTCCTCCAATAACTGCAATTGCCAACGGCTGCAGCATCTGCGACCCAGCGCCCAGCGCAAGGGCGAGTGGTAACATGCCGGAAACCGTCGCGAGCGCTGTCATAACGATCGGCCGCAATCTGCGCTGTGCAGCTTCAAGCATGGCCTCGCGAGGCCCCATATCGAGACTGCGATATTTCTGCTCCGCATCCAGCAGCAGGATGCCATTTTTCGCGACAATGCCAATCACCATGATGAGCCCCATGAACGACGCCACATTGAATGTCGATTGCGTGATTAGCAGGGCAAACACCACGCCTGAAGTCGACAGCACGGATGAGATCAGAATCGCAATTGGAGCGGAAAAATTTCGGAATTCCGTCAGCAGAACGCCGAACACGAGGATGAGCGCCAAAACTAAAACTCGTAGCAACTCGGAGAAGGATTTCTGCTGTTCCTCATATGTGCCGCCGTACTGAACGCGTACACTCGCCGGCAGATGCATATCTTCTACCGACTTCTGCACACGCTTGATTGCAGATCCCAGATCGGAGCCCTCAAGCCTTCCTGTTACTACTACCGTTCGAACAAGGTTCTCCCGAAATATTTCATTTTGGGGAGGCAGCTCCTTTACCTCGGCAAGAGAACCTAGCGTAGATGTATGCCCCGCGGCGGAGTTCATCACCGTGTTCTGGATGGCTTCCAGCGAACTGCGATGACTCTCATCGAAACGAACGCGAATCGTGTACGGCCTTCCATTTTGAATCATGGGTGTCGCTGCCTCTGCTCCCTCGATGAGTGCCGTGGCATCTGTAGACACTTCGTCGGGAGTAAAGCCGAGCCGCGCGGCAACCGCCGTGTTCACCTGGAAGCTTGTAGCTGGGCCGCTGATCGTGTTATCCACTCCATCCAACACATCCACTACACCCGGCAGTTTGATAATGTTCTCTGCAATACGTGGGGCAATCGTGTTGAGCAGATCCGCGTTCTCCGAAGAAAGTTTTATTTGGATTGGCTCCGGCGCGTTTGACAGGTCACCGATCATGTCCTGCAACACCTGAATAAATTCAACATCCAACGCTGGTTCGGCGGCCCTTACCTGAGTGCGAACGTCCGCCATGATCTCGTCGATAGGCCGGCTTCGCTTGGTCTTCAGCTTGATCGTAAAATCCCCGCGATTGGCTTCCGTGACAGCTGCAAGGCCCATTTGTAGACCGGTGCGGCGCGAGATGCTCTCGACTTCCGGTGTTGCCCGAAGAATGCGTTCCACATGCCGCAGCATTCGATCCGTCTCCGTCAGTGAAGTGCCAGCTGGGCTCAAGTAGTCAAGGATGAAGCCCCCTTCATCCATCTCAGGTAAAAGATCCGAACCCAGGCCGCGATAGGCCAGCCATGTACCGAAGACGAGAAATAGACATACAATTCCAAGCAGAACTGGCCTTGCAATTGCCCAGGCGAGCGACTTCGCGTGCCAATGCAAAATGCGGCGCATGAATGCAGACTCGTGTTCCGGGACCTTTTGCAGCCTACGTAGCTCCTCTTTGTCGCTGGGCTCGGTTGGTTCAAATGCCTCAGTGGCAGCATCAACCTGCTTACCCCGCTTCAGGAGCACCAGGCTGAGACTCGGCGTCCATGTGAGCGCAAGAAGCAGCGATGTCAAAAGCGCAACTGTCATCGTAATTGCGAGAGCACGAAAGAAAGTTCCCGTTACGCCAGTTACAGAAATCAATGGAAGGAACACTACGATAGGCGTGATGGTCGATCCAACCAGCGGAACCGTTATTTCGTGCAGAGCGCGACGTACGGCCTCCGAGCGCCCTTCACCCGCATCTCGATGTAGCACGATGTTCTCGACCACGACGATGGCATCATCAATCACCAGGCCAACGGCAGCGGCAAGCCCGCCCAGGGTCATAAGGTTGAAGCTTTGACCGGTGACTTTGAGGAAGACGATGGTAATCATCACCGTCACCGGAATCACCAGGCCAGCCACGGCCGAAGAACTCCAATCACGAAGAAATACGACAAGGATAATCGAGGCGAGTATCAGACCAATCAGGATGGCGTCTCGGACACTTGAAATGCTTTCTCGCACGAGGAGTGATTGATCGTAGAAGGGGCGAAATTCCACGCCCGGCGGCAGCACTTTCTTTAACTTCTCAACTTCGCGTGCAACCTCATCTGCAACCGCGACTGTATTGCTGGATGGTTGTCGCGCGATGTTGAGCAGTACAGCTGGCTTCCCTTCAGCGGTCACAATCGTGTAGACCGGCTTCGTGCTCTCTTTAACTTCCGCAACGTCGCCAATTCGTATCGGAACTCCTGCTGTGGTGGACTTTACGACAACCTTGGCCAATTCGTCGGCGTTATGTACCTGTGCGCCGACCAACCCTAGAATCAGTTCGTGATTCGCTTCGTAAAGACCGGGCGATTCGATGATATTGGCTCGCCGAATCGTATCCAGGAGATCCGATACGGTAACAGAACTCGCGAGCAACGCGGCGGGATTGGGGATTACGTGGACTTCAGGAACCTTACCCCCTTGCACGAAGACAGTGCTCACGCCAAGCAGGCGATTCAAAGGAGGCCGCAAATCATAGGTCGCAATCTCCCACAAGCGAGTCTGCGAAACGGCGTCTGAGGTTAAGCTGTATCCAAGAATCGGGAACGTTGCGAAGGTGAGCCGATTCGTAGTGATGTGTACCGTTGCGGGTAGTGACTGCTGCACTTTGGAGACTGCCGAGTCCACCAATTGAAGTGTGTCGGCCATGTCAACATCCCAGTTGAAGAAGAGGCTCACTTCGGCAGAACCCCGACTCGTGGTTGAGCGCACTGTCTCCAAACCCGGGACGCTATTGATTGCATCTTCGACTGGTTTGGTGACCGTAACTTGCATTTGCTCAACCGGCATAACTCCGTTTTCTATGCCGATGACGACGCGCGGGAAATTTGTTTCTGGGAAAACTGAGATCGGCACTTTGTAGGCGAGGTAGACGCCCGCCAGAGCCAAGGCAATCGTGAAAAAGAAAATCGTCCTTTTATGTTGCACAACCCAGAAGAGAGGAGGGCTCGGCTTATCTGACGGTCCACCTATAACTGTTTGCGAAGACGACATTTAGTGAGCGCCTCCGGCTTCTGCTTTCCCACCAGCATCCTTTTCCATCTCTGAAGAAGAAACGACCTTAACTTTCGATCCATCGTCGAGCGCGTAGGCTCCCGTGGTCACCACCTGATCGCCTGATTTCAGTCCGCTCAGGATTTGCACCATCCCTTCGTCTTCGATCCCAATTTCGACCGTTTGGGCTTTTGCGACGCCGTCCTGAACCAGCATCACTTTCTTCGACCCAGCGCTATCCGTTATTAGAGACAGGGAGGGTACGATGAGTGCGTCTTTAAGTGTGTTGCCGACGATCGCTACCCGCGCCGGCGTCCCTGGCTTGAGATCTCCTTTCGGATTTTCAACTCGAACCCAGACTTCAAGAGTGGTCGATCCCGGATCAAGTGCTGGGCTGATGAGAGTCACTTTGGCGGGTATAGGCTCATCAACTCCTGCTATTTTTATTTCCGCAGCCGCGCCTACTTTCAATCGTTGCGCTTGAGCCTGCGGCAGGTGCAGTTTTGCGAGGAGCGCCGAGGTATCCATTACGGTTATGAGCGGAGTGCCTGCGGCAGCAGTCTCTCCAGGATAGAGCGGCCTCTCCGTCACCACTCCATCGATAGGAGAGCGGATTTCGGAGTAACTCAATTGTGCCTCGGCTCCAAGGTATTTCCCTTCGGCTGAATCGAGTTGACCCTTTGCTGACTGCAACGCGGCAGCATGGCTCACAGATTGCAGCGACTCCAGATGACGGACCGCAATGTCGTTCGCATCCTTCGCCTGAACGAGTGCTGCCTTGGCGGCATCAAGATCGCGTCCCGGCAGGGCGCCCTGGGCGAAAAGGACTTGTCGGCTATCAAACATTTTTTGCGCCACGTCCAGATTCGCCTTTGCCAGCTCTACATCCAGTTGCGCCTTCTGCAGATCCTCCGGCACTTGCGCCTTAGTTGCCGTCTGGTATGCGGCCTTTGCCTGATCGTAACCGCCGCGGTTGTCCATGGATGCAGCCGCCAGATCTTTATTCTCCAACTCTGCCAGCAGTTGGCCCGCCTTTACATGCGCGCCTCGCTGCACCAGGAATCTCTTCACGGGCGAACTAATCCTGGGCGCGATCGCCGCCTGGGCAAGTGGATAAAGCACCGCGTCCGTTCGGATGTGCTCAGAAATCGTCTGAACCTTCGCTGTCGTCGCTTCGACATTGACCGCGGGCGACGCGGTATCCGACGACGACTTGCAGGCGGCAAGGCACAGGGACAGGCTTATGGCAGCAACTGATACAAAGCATTTGCCATCGCGGACTTTCGTCGGAAGCTCTGACATCTTCATGGGGTAGGCGTCACTCTCATTTACGGCATGTATCCAGTAAGGGTTTGCAGGTTGGCCAACGCGAGTCTGTAACGAACAATGCCATCAGCCTCCGATGTCTCAACTCCGACCACTGTGTTCTGCGCATCGACAACTTCGAATACTGTGGCCTCTCCAGCCTTGTAACGAAGCTTGGTGAGGCGAAGACTCTCGCGCGCCGTCGTCACACTCTTTTCGAGAGAGACAAGCGCATCTCCCGATGTATGTGCTTCCGCATAGAATTCTTCCAGCTGCGCCATCAACTTGCGCTGCGTGTAGTTCAGTGCCGTGCTGGCCTCTTTGCGCCTCAGTTCGCTCTGCTTCACCCGGTCTCGTGTTGCCAGCCAGTCCCACACAGGGATGTCAAGCGTGACACTCGCGGAGTAGCCAAGGTTCCGAACGCTTCCCTGCCCGTTCACGGCGAACTCGGGAGCGTCGATGCCGTAGGTGTAGTTGAGGAGCAGGTCTGGAACGTAACCCGCCTTGGCGATCGTTACGTCCTGATCGGCTGCCTGGAGAGCTGCTATCGCTCCCTTCAAATCAGGATTGTTTTTCGCGGCCGCGGCCTCAACTTCTTCGCGTAAGGGAGCCGGAGGAGAATGGTCCGTGTCGTCCATGAGCTTGTATGGAGTCCGGGGATCGGGAAAGAGCAGCACTCCAAGATCGAGACGCGCCCTTGATGCGGCCAGAGTTGCGTCCGCCAGGTCACGCTCTCGCTGTTGAGTCTGAAGACTTGCTTTCACTACATCCGCGTGCGCAACCTCTCTACCAGCCTCTAGCTGTTCAGAAAGGGCTTGAAATTCACGCGCGTCGTTGGCAGTGCGTTTCGCAACTTCCAGTTTGCGATCCGCCGCCAAAAGGCTATAGTACGCATCCACGACGGCCGCAACCAAACCTCGACGAGCTGACTCCAGCTGTGCCGTAGCCTGTGCAGAAAGTGCGCCCGCTCGACGGTATCCGGCGACTTGCTGCAGGCCGATTGCCTCTGAGACCACGGCTTGACTCGCGTATTCCCGAACCCCGTTATTGGCAATAAATTTCGGCGTGTTCTGAATACTGGAGCCCGACTCAGCTGAAGGAATATCTCCATTGGGTTGGGTATAAATATATTCATTGTGATAAATGGCTTGCGGGAGGAGTGCCGACCGAGCCAACGCGCGATCTAGCGTAGCTGCCCCACGATTGGTGGAAGCGGCTGCAAAATTCGGGTCGATCACTTGCGCCCGGCGGATCGCGTCATCCAACGTAATTACTATAGGAGTGGCGTTAGGGTCCGGCTGTTGCGAGAGAGTAGACTGACCTGCCGATTCCGATTCGAATCGAAGAAGTGAGATTGCACACACAATCAGCAGCCGGATTTTCACTGTGCCTGTCCCATCCGAGTCTTACGGTCCCATCGTTTCATTGTCACCACCAGCTACATCCTTGATCGGGAGTGCTGTTTTATGGCTGTTATTGACGCATTCACGGTATAACCTCGATGATTTTGCTGACTCTAAGAGTTTGCACTCGCCACCTGAAAATCGTCTGAAAACCACCGTTTGTGGTATTTCCGGTGAGATCACCAGTTATCCCGTAACAATTTAATGCAGCCGATAGACCCCGGTTTTACTTTTGACATTCGCCGCAATACATATCATGATGTCATGGATCGTTTGAGAAAAAAGCGCTTCCAAGCATTACGTAATTGTTTTAGTATCAAGACGTTACGAATCGATTAGCGAGCTTGGCCGACCTGGTCGCCTTGACGCGCCCGGCCCATTTAGGTTTTACCTGCACTAAAAACGCGCGCCATGGGCTCAGCAGTTCCAGAAGTGACTACACACGAGGCATGCCCCCGCTCTTCGTGAAGACTAATGCGAGATTAAGAACGTTATATTCAGACCGCTGACTGGCCTGAGCGTCGGCTGTGCAAGAAAAGCCGTTCTGCTTCATTTCAATGATGTGGATCCCCCAGGAGACGAGTTCATCTATGCATCGGACATTTTGGAAGTTCCCTTCCTTGTTTGTTTCAACGCGTCATTTTTTAATCTTAGTTTCCCTGGGCTTCGGATTAAGCCTTTCCTCCTTCGCCGCAGATCCGCCAACGCCAAAAGGTACTGACGTCCTCGTTTTCAACAACGGAGATCAGCTCACCGGTAAATTTCTTCATTCCAGCGGAGACTCACTGGTTTTCAAAAGCAACATAGCCGGTGACGTAAAAGTCGATTGGGCGGAGGTGAAGGAGCTGCGTTCTACCGATCAGTTCGCTGTGATTGAGAAGGGGAAACACATAACGCAAAAGACACCGAATTCAGAGGTGCCCCAGGGATCGATCACTGCCACTGGAACCGAAATCAATGTCAAGGGAACATCGGCGGCAGTGCAATCCATCCCTATTAAGAACGCCGATTTCGTTATCGACGAGGCAACATTCCAGAAGGAACTCCACGGCAAACCGAGCTTCTTTCATGGTTGGGACGGCAGCATTGCTGCAGGCGCCGCAATCGTACAGGCAACACAGAACAGCCAAAACTTCAACGCGCAACTCGCGCTAATTCGTGTTGTTCCGAATGTCTCCTGGCTTGACCCGCGCAACCGGACAACGGCCAACCTCAGTGATGTTTACGGTAAAACGCACCAGGACGGAATACCGGATACGAAAACATCCATTTTCCATGCTGATGCGGAACGGGACGAGTTCTTCACGCCTCGCTTCTATTGGCTTGCAAATATCTCGTTTGATCACAATTATTCCCAAGGTTTGGATTTCCAGCAGATCTATGGCGTTGGTGTTGGATACACCTTGTTCAAGCAAAAGATCCAGGAGTTGGATGTGAAGGCTGATATTCACTATGAACATCAAAGCTTTACTTCCGACCCGTATGCCATTCCACCCGTAGCACCCCCACCAGATACCAACCTGATTGGCTCAAGCTTCGGCGAGGCGTATTGGCGAAAGCTTCCGGCCGGGTTGCTCTTCAATGAAAGCGGCGTCGTGATCATCTCCTATAACGACACCAATGCCTGGTCTTCTAACGTGTCCGCCGGCCTGGTTTTCCCCGTATACAAGCGACTCAGCTTTAACCTCGGCGTCCTGGATAGCTATTTGAATAATCCACCTTCCGGATTCAAGAGCAATTCATTCCAATTCACCGCAGGCGTCGGCTATACATTTCACTAGGAATATATAGCGATGCCCGCACCACGGTTATATAGTGTTGACCGGCATTAATGGAGGAAAGAAAGATGACTCTGTTTAAGCGCTCGATTGCAGAGTGTTTCGGAACATTCTGGCTGGTATTTGGTGGTTGCGGTAGTGCCGTTCTGGCAGCGAAGTTTCCCGATACGGCATACCCCGCCCTGGGTATCGGTTTCGTTGGTGTTGCACTTGCTTTTGGTTTGACGGTACTCACGATGGCATACGCGATTGGACATATTTCGGGATGCCATCTCAATCCCGCAATCACGATCGGGCTGATCGCCGGCAAAAGATTTCCCGCATCGGAAGCGATTCATTACATCATCGCGCAAGTGGTCGGCGCGATCCTGGCCAGTGGTGTACTGTTCCTGATCGCAAACGGCAAAACAGGCTTTAGTCTCGACGGTGGCTTTGCTTCGAATGGATATGGCATGCACTCTCCGGGCGGATACTCGCTGGCTGCGTGTTTTATCGCTGAGGTTGTGCTGACTTGCTTCTTCCTCCTGGTCATCATGGGTTCAACGGACAGTCGCGCTCCCAAAGGCCTGGCGCCCATAGCCATCGGACTGTGCCTTACCTTGATTCATCTGATCAGCATTCCTGTCACAAACACGTCGGTCAACCCTGCGCGCAGCACCGGGCCGGCGATATTCGTTCAAGGCTGGGCTCTGGGTCAACTTTGGCTATTCTGGGTCGCACCGATCATCGGCGGCGTGCTCGGCGGCTTCATCTACAACACTCTCTTCCCACAAGACGAGTAATCCCTCAATCGAGCGCTGGCGTCCCTTTCGGACAGCCAGCGCTCCAGAACACCTCTCTGGTCGACAACCGAATTAAAGACAATTTCACCCTTTTCTCTAACAAAAAACAGGGTTTCTGCATCTCAAAACGAGAATGCTTTAACCAGAGGAGAGTGGAAGACTATGGCTCAGAAGCAAGTTGGCGGGATGACTCGCGAAAAGTTGATCGACGCGCTGAACGAAGACCTGTCACGCGAGTACCAGGCGATTATTGCCTACGTAAATTACTCGCAGGTACTAAAGGGCGCCGCGTATATGAATATCGCGGATGAACTCGCAGTCCACGCAAAAGAAGAGCTGGATCATGCATTGCAGGTTGCCAACCACATTGATTATTTAGGTGGTATGCCGTCCGTAGTTCCAAAGCCGGTAAAGACTTCAGAGAAAGCGGAAGAGATGCTTCAATTCGATCTCGAAAACGAAAAAGAGACCATCCGAAACTATCGTCGCCGAATCAAGCAGGCAGATGAACTCGACGAGTATGCAATTGCGGAAAGTCTGCGCGAGATTCTAATGCAGGAACAGGATCACCTTATCGCGTTAGCGACCGCACTTGGCATTGATCCTCCGAACCCGGGAATAGCTGACTAGAGCCGCGAATAATGCTCTAAGCTGACTTCGCACTTTGGCCAATGAGTTTAGCCACACCCTTCAAATCGTCAACAAAGAGTTGCCTTTCGCGTGCCCGGGATTGCTCATCCTGGGCACGAAGAATGGATGAAGGATGCACGGTTGCAACGATGGGTGGCAGGCCGGGAGCCTCTATCACCTCGCCACGCTGCTGCGTTACCCGAAACTGACTACCCAGCAATGATTGAGCAGCCGTTGCTCCAAGGCACACGATCAGCTTTGGATCCACCGCCTTGATCTCCGCGTCCAACCATGGGCGGCAAGCGACGATCTCTAGCGATCGCGGCTTCTTATGGATGCGCAGTTTACCTCGCGGCTCCCACTTAAAATGTTTGACCGCATTCGTCACGTAAGCCTTGCTGCGGTCGATCCCAGCTTCCACCATGCACTCATCCAACAATCGCCCAGCGGGCCCGACAAACGGCTTTCCGGCGCGATCCTCCTGGTCGCCGGGCTGTTCTCCCACAAAGAGGACTTCAGAGCGCGCACGACCTTCCCCAAAGACAGTCTGTGTTGCCTGCAGATAGAGATCGCATCCGTGGCAAGTCTGAGCCGCGACCTTCAAAGTATCGAGAGCATCGGTCTTCGGAATGTAATCAAGAGCACTTCTCGTTGGTGGCTTGGGCCGAGACATAATGCCGGTTAGATGCCGAGTCTTGGAAGCGGGACAATTCGCTGAAGAGCATGCGATTCGCTCGTTGAGGACATCATCCGCGAGTGGGATCGCATCTCTAATGCGGTGAGGAGGTATGCGCTATGCCGGAAAAGGAAACCGTTGATAGAGCAAAGAAGGATTTAGCCGAGGGAAAATCCCCTTCGACTGCCGCTGGTGAATTTGTTCGCGAAGAGATAGAGCATGTCAGGGAAGGAAAACACGGCGTACGTTCGCCAGAACAGGCAATCGCCATCGGACTGAGCAAAGCGCGTCGTGCAGGTGTCCCATTGCAGCCGCCCAAGGAAGGCAAAACCAGCCCGGCGACTCGCAAGAGCGCTGAACGCGACTACGAGAAAGGACAATCCGGAACTCAAAAGAAATCCTCAACGCGATCGCGAGCAACACAACAGGCTTTGAAGAAGGAGCCGAAGAGTACCGCGTCTCGCCAGGCGCTTTCGAAGCACGCCAAGAAGGCCGCTCGACAAGCCTAGTTGAGAGACTCGAGAACGTGAGTCCGCAGACGACGGCGGATTTCTCTAGCTCGCCCGTCTGTTGTCGTCTGCATGTCTTCCATCTGCGGCGTTAAGGACCTGCTGCGATGCCCTTAATCCTGATCGAAGAGCGCCATGCACAGTTCCCCAATGGCCACTGGTGTCAGTATGCTCTCCAGCGAAGAAGAGAGTGTCTTCGACGGGGTCGGTCATTTCTTTCGAGCAGTTCATTGCCCCAACCGGAACATAGCTGTAAGCTCCGCGACTGTGGGGGTCTCTGCACCAGTCGTGCAGATGCCAACTTACGAGTTCCGAAGCCAGAGAATTTTCGGTCAGACCGAACGCTCGTTCAAGGGAAGACAAGGAGTCTGCGAGAAGGTTCGTTGGATCATCAAATCGTTGTGCGTCGGCTTTCGGGCCTCCGATCCATGCGACCAACACTGGCTCATTATTCGGATATTGAGTCCACCATGTTCCGGGGATCAGCCCCTCCGCAAAGATGAAGCCCATCTCCGGGAATTTCGTCCTCCAGAAAGCCGACCGAAATACCATTACCAACCGCAATGCGGAGCCCATCGCCATTTGGCGCGCAGCACTTAACACGGCATCGGGGCTGGGCTTGAACTGGACGTCCCCAGCCTGCAACACCCCAAGCGGCAGTGTGATAATTGCTCTTTTCGCTCGCCAGTTCCGGCCGTCTTCGCAACGAATGACCACGCTTCCCGGACGCCAATCCACTTCGGAAACCTGCGAGCGTAGCAATATGGCCGCTCCCGCGTGTTGCGCACGATGAGCCAGATGCTGCGGAACTGCATCGTAACCTGCGCGAGGCCGCCATGACCTGCTGCCTTCGATTTTTTCCTCCTCCTGCTGCTGATATGAGAGCGCCGAGATACTTATACGAGAAGCGTCTGCCGCATTAAAGCCTTCCACAAAACTGCGCACGCTTTCCATGTCCTCCGAGCGGAGATTGACCCTCGACAGGAAGGATTCGAAGCTCATATCTCCATCTCGTTTCGCCACATCGCCAAGTTGGTCAAGGATCTGTTCGCTATTGTCCTCCGGGCAGATTTGCAGAGCGCGCCCATCCCAGCAGACGTCGGTACCGGCCTGCTCTTCAATTTCTGCCTTTGCGTCATCGAGCAGTCGAAGCAGTTCCGGTGGTCTCCCATGAACGAATTCTGCGCCAAGTTCAATGGGCAAGCTCAGGCCGTCAGGGCGGACAGTGAGAATGCGTCCTCCGACTCTATCGCGAGCCTCAAACACCCGCACGCGTAAGCCGTGTTCCGCGAGCTCAGCAGCAGCCGCAAGTCCCGCCACACCCGCCCCAATCACCACCACATCATCGATATCTTCCGTCATGAAAACGCACTCTGCTTTGGACGTAGGATGATGGCGCGTCCCTCATGCGTTGCGGTGACCCATGTCGCAAATATCCGTAAGGGAGAAGATTTTTTTAGCCGGTAGCGTCAATACCGTATTTGGTCGCCAGA
Source organism: uncultured Acidobacteriaceae bacterium (assembly GCA_963797255.1). Classification (GTDB taxonomy): domain Bacteria; phylum Acidobacteriota; class Terriglobia; order Terriglobales; family Acidobacteriaceae; genus JANXZS01. The sequence goes on along the minus strand of CAWCOV010000015.1, from coordinate 601,129 downwards.
AACTTTTGCTGTGTTTTGCAAAGACTGACTGAGAGTTCCTGCCAGGTTAAAATCTTCAACCTACAACGCAAGTCAGCACTGCGAACCGAGCGGACAATCTGATACCAGTCTTCGATCAGATCGGGGCGACGCCGATCGCATAGCACGCAGAACGACATTTGCAGAGTTTCTGCAGCGAGAACGCCTCGGAGCAACTGATAGGAGCGAAGAAGTCCATTGGATGATGGCAGCAGTTCCGGCTCGAACACCGCATCGAAGTCGCGATAGCGCTGCAATAATTCTGGACGCGCGCTTTGAAAATCCCCTTCCGTCAACTTCGCTTCAATCAATAAATTTCCAAGCTTCAGGTCGATCTCAGTGCGATCTCCATGACCATCCCGCAGAGGTGTTCTTGGCCGAAAACCAAACTCCGGCAGTGCATCTCGATCAATGCCAAGGATGGAGCAAACGGATCCCCGTGTCAGCACTCGCGGATAACAGAATATGTTCATCAAAAGAGCGTCAGAACTCGAAGCGCAATCCAATTCAGAACGTCTTCGATCCATTCGCCGAGGAACCGATCGGGACGCCGTGTAGACCTTTTGAAGTCTCCGACACCATTCTTCTGTCGCGAGAATTCTGCGATAAGAGGCAGAAAGAAAATTTCCGTGCACAGCTTCATCGCCCGAATAGATGACCGAAGGCAATTCGCCGCAGGTGAGTTCGTGCGGATGCTCACGGGCACGCTCGACATTCCTTGCGCTGAGGTCGCGCCTGAGATCTGCGGAATAACGCCGACTTTGCAATTGCAACTCCCCTTCTCTATCGCCATCATTTCAGAATTTTCCGAAATTGCGCTGGTATCGCCGCGCCTTCCCCTTCCGACGTAGAGAGACCACAAAGAATGCATTAATTGGAAGGATGTTCGGAGAGTTCCTGACTGCACAAAAACCAACCGTTCCCATCTTGTGCCTAATCAATGATGTGCGTGACGACATATCGTCATTTAACGGGAATTTCCCTTCAACTCCTTGCCTCACTCTATTGCAAAGCCCGGAAGCAACGGATATTGTCTAAATCACACTCCCAACGGAATTTCAAAAATAAAGAGGTAGTGTCACTGTGAACGGAAAGTCTACCTCTCCTCCTGCCAGATTCGAGCAGCTTTTTAAGTTGTCGCCGGACGCGATCCTTATCACAAATCCACAGGGCATCATTGAGGATGTGAATGCGCAGGCCGAAGAAATGTTCGGATTCTCGCGTGAAGAGTTGTGCGGCCAGCCGATTGAAATGCTGGTGCCATCGCGCTTTCGCTCAACACACCCTGAACATCGTGCTGATTTCAATTCCCATCCTCGCACACGCTCAATGGGCGCCGGTCCCGATTTGTTTGGTCTGCGCAAAGACCAGTCCGAGTTTCCAGTGGACATCATGCTTCGGCCATTCGAGGAAAAAGAAGCGCCGCTTGTTCTGTGCCTCGTCCGTGACGTATCTGTACAACACGCCTCTCAGGAATTGATTCGTCAGAAAGATCAACAACTTCGCTCCATCATTGAGAGCGTCAATGACTACGCCATCTTTCTTCTTGATCCCACAGGTCATGTTGCAACTTGGAATCCCGGGGCCGAACGAATAAAGGGATATCGCGAAGACGAGATCCTGGGACAGCACTTCTCTCGTTTTTATGTTCAGGAAGAAATCGAGCAAGGCAAGCCCCAGGAGGAGCTGCGGATTGCGACCGCCAAGGGAAGATTCGAAGCCGAGGGGTGGAGAATTCGCAAAGACGGTTCGCGTTTTTGGGCAAATGTCATCATCTCGGCCATTCGCGATAAGCAAAACCGGCTAACAGGTTTCGCCAAGGTTACGCGGGATTTTACTGACAGAAAACGGGCGGAAGAAGCTCTGTTGCTTCAACTGAGCAGCGTCTTGCTCGCCAATGTCGACATTCGCAAGATGCTCGCGGCTATTTCAGCCAGTCTTCGCGACGTGGTTCCACACGATTGCGCCACCATGGCGCTTCACGATCTGGCGACGGGGCAGCTGAGAGTGCAGTTCCTCGATAGTGGCAAGAGCAAACAAACACAGCCAATGGAGACAATGATCTCGGTAAAGAATTCGCCTGCTGGATTCGCATTCAGTACTCGCGAGCCAGTGCTCCTTCATCGAATTGCGGGTTCGTCGTATGGCGCAGAGACTGTAAAACACCTTACCGACATGAACATGCAATCAGCGTGCTGGGTGCCGCTTATCAATCGTGAACAAAACCTCGGGACAATCTCCGTGGCTAGCCGTAAAGAAGCGGCTTTCTCCGACCGCGACGTGGAAATGCTGGGGCAGATAGCCAGCCAGATCGCTATGGCAGTCAATAATGCGATCGCCTTTAAACAGATCGCGGATCTTCGAGACAGGTTGAAGCAGGAGAAGCAGTACCTCGAAGATGAATTAAATCTGGAAAACAATTTCGAAGACATCATTGGCGAAAGCACGGGGTTAAAACAAGTTTTGAGAAACATTGAGACGGTCGCGCCCACCGATGCGACCGTTTTGATCCAGGGAGAAACCGGCACCGGCAAGGAGTTGCTGGCGCGCGCGATCCATCGCCTTAGCCCCAGGCGTGAACGGACATTCATTAAACTGAATTGCGCTGCTATACCCGCAGGCCTGCTCGAGAGCGAGCTCTTTGGACACGAAAAAGGAGCCTTCACCGGCGCGATCGCGCGCAAGATGGGACGTCTAGAACTGGCGAACGAAGGTACGCTCTTCCTCGACGAGGTGGGCGAGTTGCCGCTCGATCTGCAGCCAAAGCTTTTGCGTGCGCTGCAAGAAAAAGAAATTGAGCGTCTTGGCGGCACTCGTACGATACCCGTAAATGTCCGGTTGATCGCTGCAACCAATCGGGACCTGGAAACCCTGGTGGCGGAGAAACAATTCCGAAGTGATCTCTACTATCGGCTGAAAGTCTTTCCTGTCGTTGCGCCCCCATTGCGTGATCGCCGCGATGATATCCCCATTCTCGTACGCCACTTTGTAGATAAACATGCCCGGCGGATGGGAAAGTTAATCGAGTCCATTTCGGAAGATTCGATGGAGGCCTTGGTTCGCTGGAATTGGCCTGGGAATATTCGCGAACTGGAAAATTTTCTAGAACGCGCAGTCATTCTCAGTCGTGGCGCAACGCTGCATGTCCTTCTCGCAGAGTTAGAACTCGCGCAAGAACCAGAGGAAGCTGCAGTGGCCGATCCCAGACTTGAAGCCGCTGAGCGGGAACACATCCTGCGGGTGCTCCGCGACTGTAAAGGCCTGGTTGGAGGAGCGGCCGGGGCCGCAGCTCGATTGGGCTTGAAACGAACCACTCTCAATTCCAAACTGAAGAAGCTCGGTATTGAGCGGCGCGACTATATTTAGTCACCACGCCGACATTCCGTCATCGTCACTTCGTCACCGAGTCGTCTCCAGGCCGCCCTTCAAATTCCCTTCCTCGAATAAGCTCAACCATTTCATCGACATAGGTGTTCGATGAAATGGTCCGCGCCGTTTGGACACGGGCGTGCTTTTACAGTGGCATGGCGCAGGAACGAGCCAGCATACGTTAAAAATTACGATCGAAAACGGTGCGGAAAGTATCCTCCTCAAACTTGAGGGACGGGTTGCTGGCCGCTGGACGGCAGAACTGGAAAGCGCTTGGAACAAACTAGCGCCTTCAGTCTGTGGTCGAGAAGTTTCGATCGATATCCGAGACGCAACATATGTGGATAAGGCTGGCATTCGGCTCTTGGGGGACATATATCGGGCTACGAACGCGGAATTTCAAACCAGCAGTCTCTTGACCAGATTCTTGGCCGACGAGATCAAGCAAGACCAGGTCAACGCAACGAAGGAGGTCGATTGACATGCAATTCACGGGTGTAGCCGAGCGATACAGCCTCAGTCAGAACTCGAGAACTGGCGAGTTCTTCAGTTCCCTTAGCGTTAAAGCATTGAACGACTTCAAATCCTTGGAAACGATACACAGCTATCCCGCGTCCGAAGTTCTATTTTCGGAGAAGCAATTGCCCACCAGCATTCTTGTTTTGATTGAGGGAGACGTGAAACTCTCGATTAACTCGAGCGAAGGCAAACGCCTGATTCTTCGAATCGCCAAACCTGGTGAGATCCTCGGCCTGACCTCAGCTCTCTCCGGCAATCGATATGAAATGACCGCTGAGACACTACATTCCTGCAAAATCGCGGTCGTTTGGCGTCAGGATTTCCTGGGATTTCTCTTGCGCCATCCCGCAGCATACCAAAGCCTGGCTCGCGAGATGAGCTTGGATTTCACACGAGCCTGCGCTCAACTTCGCACTGTTGGCCTTAGTTCATCAGCACCAGCAAAACTCGCACGGTTGCTGATCGAGTGGTGCGCCGGTGGTCAGCAGACAGATCGTGGAACTCGACTGAAAGTATCCCTCACGCATGAAGAGATCGGCGAGTGTATCGGCACCTCTCGCGAAACAGTCACACGCACCCTCAGCGACTTCAAGAAATCTCAATTGGTTGATCTTCACGGATCCACGATGATGATCTCAAACATGCTTGCACTCGAGTCATACGCAGAACTGTGAATTGAAACGGGCAAATAGTCTATCCAAGTAAATTCGCTTTCTACAGGGCCATGCGCGGTGAGCGGTAATTGCTCTCCACTCTACTAAATACTGAGTCATAGGGGCTGGCTGACGTGACCTTCTATCTGGAAATCAGACACGAGCGAGATCTCTCGGCATCAAAGGAATCGGTGGCGCGGGTGATCGGTCCCTTCAAGTCATTCAAACGGCTCAACTCAATCGAAATCGCGACGGACCTGGGGCCGCTCGTCGCAAATGAGAAGACTCTCTTCTATGACAGAACGTACTTTGAGTCTTGGGAAATACTTACAGCACAGTCGGAGAGGGAGTGCGAGCCCTATGATCCGAAGAAGGCAATTCTGCAAGAGTTGAATCCACCGGACAAGGATCCGCGCACAACACTTGAAAAGCTTCACGAAATAGTGGATCGAAAACTTCTGGCGTACTCAGAATATTTTGGAAAGCCTCTCACGGCTCAAGACATTTGCTGATGCCACAATTTCGCGAACGCTAAGGGCTCGACGATGTCTCAACCGAAATCTGCTGCTCTGAGGAAGAGGGCGAACTTGCTTCAACTCTTCTCTCTAGGCGGAGTTCACACAGGGCCCCAATAAGCGTTCCCGCCCACCAGTAAATATTGTGTTCTTTCACAGACCTGCGCATACGTTGCATGCGGTCAGCCATCTCGTTGACATTCATTTTGAGTGCTTGAGCGATGGCGTCCCCAGTCGATTTCACGTCATACGGGTTCACGATGATTGCGTCATGCAACTCTCTCGCGGCGCCGGTAAAACGACTCAAAATCAGCACTCCTCTTTCGTCATCGCGTGACGCGACAAACTCCTTCGCGACGAGGTTCATGCCGTCGTGCAGCGACGTCACCATGCATACGTGGGCTGCTCGATAAAACCGTTCCACTTCGTGACGATTGTGTTGCCGATTGAGAAACACGATTGGCTTCCATCGGCCTCGCTTGAATCGAGCGTTGATCCTGTTCGCCTCAGCTTCGACCTCCGACTGAAATTCCGCATAGCGCTTGATCCGGCTCCGAGTAGGCGCGCCTATCTGAATGAAGGTGAATTTACCCTGGTAGGTTGAATTCCTCTCGAGAAACGATTCCACCGCCTGGAACCGCTCCAGAATTCCCTTCGTGTAATCGACGCGATCCACGCCAATACCGATATACGTCGCCTCAATTCCCAGCTCTGCGAGTAACGTGCTCCGCTCCTCGCCCGCGGCTTCTGAGGCGTTGGCTGCGGTAACTCCGTTCACGAATTCAACACTAATGGGGAACGGCAAAACCGATGTGAGATGGTCATTCCGCTTCACCGAGAAATGTTCCCAATCCACCCGCGATTCGAGAATGCGATCGACAGTATTCAGAAAATTGTTGCAGTGCGAACGAACGTGAAAGCCGATCAAATCCGCTCCCAGCAAACCGTCCAGCAATTCTCGCTGCCAGGGGCATATCTCGAACGACTCAGGAGTCGGCCACGGAATGTGCCAGAAGATTGCGACGCGCGCATGGGGCACACGCTCCTTCAACATGCGAGGCAAGAGCGCGAAGTGATAATCCTGAATCAGAACAACAGGATTCTCTTCCCCAGCAATTTCCTGCACTAATGCGTCCGCAAATTTTCGATTGACGTTGTAATAGTGCTCCCAATCGGAGGCTCTGAAAATTGGACGCGTGTGCGCAATATGGCAAAGCGGCCAGAGCCCCTCATTCGCGAATCCGTAGTAGTAGCCTTCTTCCTGTTCGCGACTGAGCCAAACGCGGCGCAGTGTATAACGCGGATCGTCGGGTGGCACTTTGATGCGGTCGCGCGCATCGACCGTCTCGGCATCGGCATCACCGCTGCCGTGCGCCACCCATGTGCCGTTGCAAGCGCAAAGAATCGGCTCGATCGCCGTCACCAGTCCGCTCGCCGGAACATCAACGACAATTCCATTGTCGCGAAACGAATGGATATACGGTTCCCGGTTTGACACAACGAAAAGGCTGCTTTGACCGAGGCGCGTTCGAACATGATCGGCCAGGCGCTCCGCGGTCCAAAGGGACTCGTTCGCATTCCGAAGGCCAGCTTCAATCTCCGCCGCCGCGCGCGCCTTTTGCATGCTCTCGGCTAACGGTGCAACCTCGCGGGCGAGAGTCGAAAGAAAATCGAAATCAGTCGAAGGAGGCCGTACCGCGTGCTGTCCGGTCCGTAGTGCCCTCATCCAAACGGCTACGCGCGCAACAGGTCCGGAAAGGCTCCATCGAAGAATGATGAGGGTGATAGCTGCGATGACGAGAACCTGGGCCGCAACACGAATAAACACTCTTGCCCAGATCCGAAGAATCTCGGTTCGAATGTAGCCGGCATCGTGGATGACGAGTATTCCGCCTTCGACAGAACCGTCTGCCGTATGGAGAGGGGCGGCCAACACATGGATACGCCGGAATCTCAAGTGTGTAAAAGTGCTGATGATGCGATTGTCCTGAATCGCACTTTTCAATAGTTGAGAGAGCCCTGAGTTGGAGGAGTTTATCCCCGGGGTGATGACAAGCACCGACTGGTCATTGTCGTAAACACCAATACCTATCAGGTGCTCGCGATTGCTGAATCGGCTGACCATCTGTTCCAGGCCAGCGCGATTCTGTGTCGCCAGGCAAAGTTCGGCGGTGCCGGCAAGGCTCTCCCCCAAGGTGGCCGACTTGTAATCAAGATCGCGCCGCAGCGCTTCTTTCTGCGCCTGAACCTCATACCAGGAAGACGCGATCGATACCAGCGATACTCCGATGATGAGAGCAAGGATCAGTCGCCAGCTTAGAATCCTCATCGCTTCGCACGCACCTGACTCGTAAAAGTGGAGAAGGCAAAAGACATAGCTGAGTGGCTGGAGAACACTATCAATCTGATGCCGAAACTTGGAAAATAGAGGTCTGAATGAAAGTCCAACAGTGTGAGCCATTTGGCCGCTGGAACTTAAAACTTGAGGCTCGAATGTTCATAACCGTCTCAGTGAATGTGAAGAACGTGAACTCAGATCATCCTGAAGTATTTCCTCGATAAGCTCAATCACGCCTTGGCTGCGAGCAGCCACCGTGGTGAAATCGACCTCTCGCTTTAAAGAATCAAGAGCGTTCGCAACCGCAACAGAATGTTGGCACCGGCTCAGAAATGCCAAATCGTTTTCAGCGTCGCCAATGCCCACGACGGCACTCCAGCGTTGGTTCATCTCTGCCAGGACGGCGTTCATCCCCGTCGCTTTATCCACTCCGGTGGGCAGAATCATCACCGCGTCCTTGTTGAAAACAATCTCACGCTCAAGATTCAACTCACGAATTACTTCCATTACGGCATTTTCGTGCGGTCTCCATGTGGCAACAATGGCTTCGCCAACAGAGATTGGACCCACTCCGCGCACTTTGAGTTCCTGTACGAATTCCTGTGGCGGAGGTTCTGCGAGCACACGCTTCTGGCCGTCCGCCGGACGATAAATAAGCGATCCATTCTCCGCGACTATCCAATCGAAGAGGTCGATTCGGTCAAAGATCTCGAGTAACTGGGGAAGTTCGCGTCCGGTTACAAGAACGGCGCTGCGTCCAGATCTCCGAAGGCTTTCCACAGCCTCGATGGCTTTGCCACTGACGACTCCATCTTCTGCCAGAGTTCCATCGTAGTCAGTGGCCAATATTAAAACGTCCATAATTTGTCAGATGCTAAAGAATCAGCGAGATTCTTTGCGAGTATCCAGTGCTATCTGCTCCAGTAAAATTAAATTGCTTCAGGCCGTTAGTTGGTTTAGATGCTGGCGGTCGTGGGTTCGGTCACCGGAAAACAATTGCAGCGTCCCTACTTCTTGAGCTTTCCCTTCGCTGGAGCAAAAGAGGAAACAAGCTTCTCGAGCTCCGCCAATCGCTGTTTCAAGCTCTCTACATCTTCGCCGCTCGACTGCTTTGGTTGTTTTTGCCGTCCGCCCGGAATCGGCTCTTCCGCCACGGACGCTGCCGGCTCCGCGGCCGGCTCACGATTCGCACGATTTTGCTGGATAAATTCGAAGGGATTTACCGGAGGGGCCATCACGCGATACGTGTTCTGATAGATATCCAGCATCGCCTTCATGTATTTCAGTGCGCTCTCCTGGCTGGCCCTGCCGGAAGCGACAACCATCTGACGAAGCACGTCGAGAGGAAAGTTCGACTCCGGCGTCTTCGCATCCTCAACAATGATCTGCGTCAGGATCAGCCGTGTGATGTCCTCACCAGATGCCGCATCCACCACGCGGACGTTGTCTCCGCGCTGCAATATCTGTGCTACCTCGTCGAGGTTCACATAGCGGCTGTTGGTTGAATCGTACAGTCGGCGATTCTCGTATTTTTTAATCAGAATGGTCTTTTGAGCCATATTTATTTCTTATATTAACCCCTTGACATCGAAGCCGGTCGGAGTAGCATTAACTTATGCTGCACTGCAGCAACAAATGCAGCGCGACATCTGGGAGCGTTCCAATGAAATCAACCAAGCATGTACCGACCGAACGGGTCGCGGCTGCGACCCAAAAGAACAATGTTTCGGAATCCATTGCAACCTTATATACACAGGGCGTTGAGCGCATGGCAGATATCCAAAAGAGAAGTATTGACCTTGCAACCCAACAGAATCTTGAATTCCTCAACATGTGGAAGAAGAATGCACGGGCCTTTCCGTTCGCACCGGGCGTCTTCATGATTGAACTTACAGCAACGACATTCGAGCGCTTTGCCGACACCCACAAGGGAGCAATCGATCTTGTGGTTGAGCAAAGCCACGCGATGGGTAACGTGGTAAAGGAACACTCGGCTGCCACAACCAACGCAAATGAGGGCGCCGTGAACATGGCACAGGAACTCATGGATCACAGCATTGAGTCGCACAAAAAGGTACTCGATAGCTATTCCGCGCAAGCTCGCGCATTCCTGGACGCGGTAAAACATCAGTTCGGCATCGCCGGCACTCCCGCCGAGGGCGTAACAGACTCGATTCAGAAGGGTCTGGATACCTTCGTCGAAACGCAAAAGGAATTGCTGAATATCGCTGCCAAGCCAATCAGCATTGTGCACTAAGCCCGAGGAACAGACGCGGCAGCATTCGCTGAATGAATAAATCGCCCGCGACTGGAGAGCTTCCGGTCGCGGGTATAGACTTTTTGTGACGTGTGACTTGGAGCTACAACATGAACGAAGATCACTCAGAATCGAATACATTTGATCCCTTTGAAAAACTTCGGGAGATGCGAGACGCATATCTCGACGCTACGTCGAAAACCATGATTGACGCAGTGAATTCTGATGCATATGCACAGGCTTCCGGCGCCATGCTGGAAAATTATCTAACTGCCTCTGCACCTTTCCGCGCGGCGCTCGAAAAATCAATGATTCAGGCGCTCGAGCAACTTTCCTTGCCTTCACGACAAGAGGTTGCGGTACTCGCAGAGCGCTTCACAAATGTAGAAATGCGCCTTGATGATATCGATGCGCGTCTCGACGAAATCGTGAAACTCTGCACGGCGCTTCAGACACCCTCCATCGAAACGCCGCCCGCCACAGTTACTCCGAAGCGCAAGGCAGCAAGAGTTGCCAGCAGGCAGGCCGGCGCGAAAAAAGCACCGTCCGCGACTAAGTCCTCCCGTAAGCAAGCTGTTCGTAAAGGTCGGAGGTAATCATGGCACGCACATCAGGCTTTCAGGATACTTCGCAGGTCGAACAGAGGATCCAGACCCTAAATCGAGTCATGACGACCAAGGCCGCAATCGCACAAACACCCAAGGAACTAGTGTGGACCCTCAACAAAGCTAAGCTCTATCGTTACACCCCGATGGTTCCTGTTGAAAAGCGGCATCCAGTTCCGTTACTGCTCGTATTCGCACTCATGAATAGGCCTTACATCCTCGATCTGCGTCCAGGTCACAGCTTTGTAGAATTTCTGCTAAATCAGGGTTATGACGTCTACTTGCTCGATTGGGGAGTACCCGGTCTTGAAGACAAGAACTTGAAGTTTGACGACTATACCCTGGATTACCTGCCGCGCGCGATTCGTAAGGTCAAGTCGCTTTCGGGAAGCAATGAGTTCAGCTTGCTGGGGTGGTGCATTGGAGCCATTCTCACTACCATTTACGCAGCCCTGCGGCCGGATGATGGATTGCGGAATCTATTGCTGCTCACCGCGCCTCTTGATTTCTCCAAGCGCGACTCGCTTACTTTCGCACGTTGGACCGATGAGAAATACTTCGATGTCGACAAGGTCCTCGCTGCATTCGGCAACATGCCGGGAGAAATCATTGACTACGGTGCAAAGGCGCTAAAGCCAATCGAAAATTACATAACGAACTATTGCAAGCTGTGGGATAACCTCGACAATCCCATGGTGGTTCAATCCTGGCATTCAATGAACACATGGGTCACGGATAATATTCCGATGGCTGGCGGCGCATATCGGCAGTTGATCGTCGACCTCTATCGCAACGATCGCTTGATGAAGGGCGAATTGATGATCCGTGGCGAGAGAGTGGATCTGAAGCGTCTGCGCGCCAACCTGCTCACAGTCGTAGCCCAGGGAGATCACATAACTCCGCCATGTCAATCGGAAGAAATTGTGTCCAAGATCTCCAGCGTTGATGCTGAGGTGTATCACGTCGCTGGAGGACACATTGGCATTATGGCCGGGAGCAGCGCACACAAGCGCACTTGGCCGCACATCGACAACTGGCTTGGTGCGCGCTCCAATTAGACCGCGGCGGTCTGTTACATATACAGGCCGCCGTTTACATTGATCTGCTGACCGGTAATGTAATCTCCGTCGCAGACGAGAAATGCAACGGCCTTCGCGATCTCTTCCGGACGGGCAAATCTCTGCAGGGGAATTTTTGCTTTGATTTGCGTGAGTACGTCCTCCGGGATCGGCCCCAGCATGTCCGTCGACGTGAACCCGGGCGCAACAACGTTGGCAGTAATGTTGTACCTGGCAAGTTCAAGCGCCAGCACCTTGGTAAACGCAATAATTCCACCTTTACTGGCTGCATAGTTTGCCTGGCCAAAGTTCCCTGCCTGGCCTGAGAACGAGGCGACGCTCACGATTCGCCCGAACTTCTGCTCCACCATTGCCGGAACAGCGGCACTCGTGCAATAAAACGTTCCGTTCAGGTTTGTGTTCACAACTTCGTTCCAATCCTCATCGGTCATTTTGCGGAAGGAACGGTCGCGTGTAATGCCGGCGTTGTTGACCAGGATATCGACGCGCTTGCACGAGGACAGCACCCCTTCAATAATCTTCCGTGCCTGCACCTTGTCGGAAATGTCTCCTTGAATCAGGTGGCTTTCCCCTCCGGCGTTTCGAATTGAGTCTCGAACTGCTTCTGCCTCGCCAACACGAGCGCGGCAGTTGATAGCGACTGTCGCGCCTCGATCTGCTAACTCCAATGCGATAGCGCGCCCGATGCCCCGAGACGCGCCGGTTATGAGTGCGACTTTGCCTAGAAGAGACTTCGGAGTCGAAGTCTTAATATCATCAAGAATTGCGGTTGCCATTGCTTTCTCCTCTCCTCAGTTAATAGCTTCGAAAATTGCAGCGATGCCCTGCCCGCCGCCGATGCACATTGTGACGAGTGCGTACTGACCGCCAATGCGCTGCAGTTCGTGGATCGCCTTCACGGTGACAATTGCTCCCGTTGCGCCGATCGGGTGTCCAAGCGAGATTCCGCTGCCGTTCGGGTTCGTCTTCTCTGGCGGGAATCCAAGGTCGCGCCTCACTGCAAGCAACTGAGCAGCAAACGCCTCGTTGACCTCGAAGACGTCAATCTGTTCGGCGGTGAGACCGGTCTTTTCGAATAGCTTCTTCACTGCAGACACCGGACCAATTCCCATGTAGCCAGGCTCGACTCCCGTGACGGCATAATCAACCAGGCGTGCAATTGGCTTCAGCCCGCGCTCTTCTGCGGCACGTCCCTCCATCATCACAACGGCGGCTGCGCCATCATTGATGCTCGAAGCATTCCCTGCCGTAACCGTCCCCTCTTTGTCGAACGCGGGCTTCAGCTTGGCCAGGTTTTCCAATGTCGCATCGGAACGTGGCGATTCGTCTGTCATGAATTGCGCAGTACCACCCTTTACCTTGATCTCGATCGGAATGATCTGGCCTTTGAACTTGCCGTTCTGCATTGCGTCGATTGCACGCCGGTGGCTTTCTACAGCGAGTTCGTCCTGTTCCTCCCGCGAAATTCCCCACTTGCGCGCGATGTTCTCAGCTGTCACGCCCATGTGCACTCCGTCGAATGGATCGGTGACAGCGCCTACGAGCACATCCACGGCAACGCTGTCGTTCAGGCGAGCTCCCCAGCGCATGCTGTTTAGCCAATAGGGCGCGCGGCTCATGCATTCCGCTCCACCACCAACCGCAGCGTCGGCATCGCCGTGAACGATGGTTTGAGCTGCAGTTAGAATTGCCTGCAATCCGCTACCGCAAAGTCGATTCAGTGTGAGTGCGGGCGTGCTGACTGGCATGCCTCCTCGCAACGCGGCCACACGGGATAAGTACATGTCCTTTGCTTCCGTATGAATAACGTTTCCAAAGACAACATGGCCGATGTCACTCGGTGAAAGCCCGGATCGCTGAACGCCCTGACAAATAACCTTCGCCGCCAATTCAGTCGGCGGAATATCTTTGAGTGCTCCTCCAAATTTTCCGATCGCCGTACGGACGGCGCTCAGCACAACTACTTCCCTATCGCTCATCTTCTTTTCCTTTCAATGCAAATGCTGCTTTACAGATCGCTGGGTTCGACCATCGCACGATCGTTTCACCCGCTGCCGAAGAGATTTGCGCGACGATTCATTCAAGTCGGAGAAGTGGTTATTCCCCCCAGCTCCGCGCAACTGCAAGTCGAGCGAGGCTCCGTGAATTGGCACGAACCCGTACCCCAACTCCTGGCTCAATTTGCTCAGGAAGGAGCGAATTGTGATGTAGGCTCTGCAAAGGATGCTCTCCACCCGTTGCGTTCCAAAACACAGGTAGAGGACGATGCTTCGGCCAAAATACGAGGAGGGAAGGAATTTTGGTTATGAAGCCCGCCCGCATCTGCTGAAGGAAGGCAACATTACTGTGGTTCTGAATTACTGTTTGATCCTGCGTTATAGTTGCCGCAGGAAATCCAAAAAGAAGCGAAATCGCGGCTCTCACATCTGGACATTTGTGCACTGCAGCAATTATTATGCTGCAGTGCAGAACGCTAATACGAAACCAGGTGAAACCTTTATGGGAACCGTGACCGCCGAGAGTCAGCTAGTGAATACAGTCGGGATGCCTTTCACACTCGAGGGGAAAACGGCCCTCGTTACCGGAGCGGGACGCGGAATCGGGAGAGCTATCGCTAAAAAGCTGCTCTCGTGCGGCGCCAATGTCATGGTCAATGACCTCGACGAGAAGATGCTTCTGGAATCAGAAGCCGAGTTCGGCCAGCCTAACCGCTTTCGACATACAACTGGCGACCTCACTTCTCCGGACACCCCTGAGGCCGTGGTGCAAGCCACCCTGGATGCCTTTGGCTCCATCGATATCATCGTCAACAATGCTGGATACAGCTGGGATAACGTCATCCAGAAAACTACGGATGAGCAGTTCAAGGCCATGCTGGAGATCCACATTGTTACGCCTTTCCGAATCCTGCGTGCTGCGTCCACTTTCATTCGCGAATCTGCCAAAAAGGAGATCGCAAGTTCCCATCGCGTTATGCGAAAAGTTGTGAACATCACCTCCATAGCCGGTACGGACGGAAACCCGGGACAGGCGGGATACTCATCCGGCAAGGCCGGCGTGATAGGACTGACAAAAACTCTAGCCAAGGAATGGGGACGCTATAACGTCAATGTAAACGCCGTGGGATTTGGTCTGATTGAAACTCGACTTGTACAACCACTCGACGGTGCCGGATCGAACTTGGAGATGCACGGTCACCAGATACGCCTGGGAGTTCAGCGCAGTCTTCTCGAATCGGTTAAGGAAGCATGTCCGTTAGGACGTCTTGGAACACCAGAAGAAGCCGCGGGTGCTGTGCTCTTTTTCTGTTCGCCACTCTCTGATTACGTCACTGGCGAAACTTTGATTTGCGGCGGTGGCCTTCACTTTTAATGCAGACGCTCTCGAAACATGTCTCCTGAAAAGTCAGCTTTCAGACTCGGTCGCCTTGGCAAATTTGTATTCTTCTTCGACTAGCCAGTAGACTTCCAGCCAGTGATCCAGACTGCACTCATCGCTGGAATCGTATGACTTCGGATGCGGCTTCTCATCTGTATGGGAAGTATGTAGAGACTCCTCGACTGCCGGAACTGGCATGATCGCCTCCTGACTGTATCTGCTCAGCGCAACCTTCGCTGAGGCACACAGCAGACCACGCGCACTGATGTAGCGGCTGTGATGGTCATCACGGGTGTAAGAGCGCGCGATGCGCGTTCAACGAACGTCCAGGTATCCCGCGTTGCGCAGGATTCGCCGCACCTTTTTGGGTGAGATAGATAGGCACTCAGCGACTCGAGAAATCTTCTTCTCTTCACGCATCCAGACCTTTGGAATTACGATCTCCGCAAACTCTTCGTTGACCTGCTGAAACGTCTTATCTCCCAGCATGCCTTCGGACCAGCCGCGAAGAGTGTCGTGGATTCCAGACGACTGGATAATGTGCGACTTCAGAGTCGCGAGTTCATCTAGCAGATGGTCGTTTTCTCCAGCACCGATCAGCTCCGCAGCTTCGCTGGCACACCGTTTTGCCGTGTCCCATTCCTGGAAAAACTCATTTGCCGATGTCATCCCGCATGCAATGTAGGCTGCGGCCAGTAATCGGCGATTCTGCGTTTGCTGAGCCAGGGCCAACGCCTCATTGCCATAGCGCCTCGCCTCCGTTGCATGAAGTGCCGTGTCCGTATCCTCTCCAAGCTGCTCTTCCACGCGCGCGTTCTCTGCAGATGCCTGCAGAATGCGTGCGCGAGCCATCAGGATGTGGTCATTTTTCTCGACACCGATCCGGTAAGCATCTGCGCCCACTATCGCCGCGCCGTCAATTTCGCCTCGATCCAGATAGAGGTACCCCTCATTGAACAGCGCCGCTCCAAGTCCGCTTGAATGCCCATGCAGCGAGTAAATCTCCTTTGCACGCTTAAGCTGCAACATCGCTTCGTTGCAGAGTTGCTGGTACCGGCCGCGCAAATTGCCGGGGGTCGTCGCCGGCCCTTTCGCAGGGGCTGCCTTTGTCTGGCTCTGTTTTCTTGCCTGGGCATCAATTTTGCGACGCAATTGCAGAGCCAGAAGCCTTTTCACATGGGCCGCATTGACCAATGTTCGCGCAACGTTTCGATGGTTTGGATCCCCCTGAGAGTAGATCGCAATTGCCCGCTCAAAATGCTCGAGAGCCTTCGCATACTCGCCCGAGCGCCGGACAATACGCCCTCGAGCAGATTCAATGTTGCCTAACGCGAGGTAGTGGTCCGTCGACTTGAGTACACCTTCCGCATGCGCCAAAAGCCGCAATGCTTCCTTCGTTGAGCCTTTCTGGAAGAGCAGCCAGCTCTCCTGAATCTGTATTACGGCGGCGAGTATCCGGCAATCTTCGCACTTCTGCGCCTGTTGCCGCGCCTGCACAATATCCTGGAGTGCAGCTTCGTACTCACCTTTCTTTCTGTGCGCTCTTCCCTTCCAGAAATGAGCGAGTGTTACCAGGTGCCTGTCGGCGAATTCGGCCTCCGCCTTGAGGACGAAGTCTATGATCTGGATTGCGCGGTCGACCTCTTCCAGGGACAACGCGTGAAATGACTCAGCCATCCGCACGCGCAGATAATCGTCAATCGGCAACCTTCGCTTAGTTTCAACCGAAAATTTCAGAAGCAGAATGTCGAGCAGACCGTCGTCGCGATAGCCAACATCGACCCATTGCGCAAGCAGAAGAAGCAACTCCGACGCACAGGGTCGGTCCGGCTCTAGCTTCTTCAAATCCTCCCGCGCAGCGTCGAGCATTGCGGCACCCTCCGAAACATGCCGGAGAGTTAAAGCTTTCTGCAGATCCTGAACAAACTGAGACCCGATTTTCATTTGCCACTGCCGTCGTCTGCGATCACTCGAGATCGCATCGGGAGATGATTTCGGGAGATCGCGCACCTATCCTGATCAGCACATCCCGCGAACGGCTCTCATCCTTCAGCAACGCGCCGAATGTTACGCCCCTATGGCCGTCTCGTCCATCCGTCCGATTCGGACTACCTCGTTTGGCACCGCTCAGCGATTCAGGCTCTAATCACCCAACTGAACGCGTAAGCGATTCAGGCCATCCGCATAGAAAGGGAGCAAACGTGATCCAAAACACATTTTCACGCCAAAACTGGGAAAGCCCTCGTTGGGAAGGAATTACTCGCACCTATACATCGGCCGACGTGGAGCGCCTGAGGGGCACGGTCCGGGTGGAACACTCGCTTGCGCGCGCTGGCGCTGAGAAGTTCTGGCGCCTCATCCACCAGGAGCATTATGTTCCAGCGCTTGGCGCCCTGACCGGCAATCAGGCTGTGGAGATGGCACAAGCCGGTCTAAAGGCCATTTACCTCAGCGGATGGCAAGTCGCGGCGGACGCCAATCTCAGCGGTCAGATGTATCCCGACCAAAGCCTTTACCCGGTAAATAGTGTGCCAAATGTAGTGCGCGCAATTAATAACGCGCTCATGCGAGCCGACCAGATTTCCCACGCCGATGGCAAAGACACCATCGACTGGATGTTGCCGATCGTTGCAGACGCCGAAGCGGGATTCGGCGGAGTCCTCAATGCCTTCGAGTTGATGAAGAGCATGATCGAGGCAGGCGCAGCCGCGGTTCACTTTGAGGATCAACTCTCTTCCGCGAAAAAGTGCGGCCACATGGGTGGCAAGGTCCTCGTGCCCACGCGAGATGCCGTTCAGAAGCTCGTGGCTGCGCGCCTCGCTGCCGACGTGCTTGACGTACCCACTGTGATTATCGCGCGTACCGACGCAAACGCCGCGCAGTGCATCACCAGCGACTGCGACCCCTACGACAGCAAATTTCTCACCGGCGAACGCACAGTCGAGGGATTCTTCACGTTACGCGGCGGCTTGGATGCAGCCATCGCCCGCGGCCTGGCCTATGCGCCTTATGCAGATATGATCTGGTGTGAAACCTCCGAGCCAAACATTGAGGAAGCCCGCCGCTTTGCCCGCGCAATTCATGCGCAATTCCCCGGCAAACTCCTCGCGTACAATTGCTCTCCCTCGTTCCACTGGAAGGCCAAGCTGAACGAGTGGGAGATCTCTCAGTTCCAGCGCGAGCTTGGGAACATGGGATACCGCTTCCAATTCGTCACACTTGCCGGCTTCCATGCCTTGAATCTCTCCATGTTTGACCTCGCGCACCAATACGCAAAGTCCGGCATGTCGGCCTATTCACAGCTGCAACAGCGCGAGTTTGAACTCGCGGAGAAATTTGGCTACGCCGCAGTCAAACACCAGAAATTCGTCGGTACTGGCTACTTCGACGAACTGGCCAACACAATTGCTTCGGGACAGACCTCCATTCGCGCCCTTCCCGGCTCAACGGAAGAACAACAATTCCACCCTGCAGCGGCCGCCGCAACCACGATAAGTGCGCAGTATGCCGCAAATGGGTCTGGCGACTAAAAACTCGCCACCCCATCGTGGTCGAAACGCGACATAATCTGAAAGGACGAATTGAATGAGCGCGACGGTGCAGATGACTGAATTCAGAGAAGAACGCTCGATGGCCGAAAACGAAATTCTCACTCCGGAGGCGACAGAGTTTCTCCACGCTCTGAACGCACGCTTCGAAGAGAGAAGAATTAGCCTCCTTAACCAGCGTAAGCTGCGCCAACAGCAATACGACCGCGGAGAACTGCCGAAGTTCCTCGCGGACACGCAGTCGATTCGTGACGCAGAGTGGACCGTGGCGCCCATTCCGCCGGATCTGCTCGATCGCCGAGTAGAGATCACCGGGCCCACGGATCGCAAAATGGTGATCAACGCATTAAACTCCGGAGCCAGCGTCTTTATGGCGGACTTCGAGGATGCTAATGCGCCAACGTGGAGCAACTGTGTCGAGGGTCAGTTCAACCTGCGCGATGCCAACAGGCGCGCCATCGATTACCGCTCCCCCGAGGGTAAGCGGTATGAATTAATCGCGAATCCCGCCGTATTGTTTGTCCGTCCACGCGGATGGCACATGGTGGAAAAGCACTTCCTGATCGAAGGTTCGCCAATTTCGGCGTCTTTATTTGATTTCGGGTTGTACTTTTTTCACAACTGCCGGACGTTGATGAATCGCAACACCGCTCCATACTTCTATCTTCCGAAGATGGAGAGCCACAAAGAAGCGCGTCTCTGGAACGATGTGTTTGTTTTCGCGCAAGAGTATATCGGCGTACCAAATGGAACAATTCGTGCCACGGTTCTCATTGAAACGATCGCTGCAGCTTTTGAGATGGACGAGATCCTCTATGAGCTTAGCGATCACTCGGCTGGTCTGAATTGCGGACGCTGGGATTACATCTTCAGCTTCATCAAAAAGTTCAGAAACCATCCGGACTACACCCTGCCCGAGCGCGGCATCATCACCATGGAGCAGCCGTTCCTTCGCTCCTATGTGGAACTACTCATCCACACGTGCCACAGGCGGGGCATTCACGCGATGGGGGGCATGGCGGCGCAGATTCCCATTCGCAACAATCCTTCGGCCAATGAGGAGGCCATGGAGCGTGTTCGCCTGGACAAGTTGCGCGAGGTGCGCGCCGGACACGACGGAACCTGGGTAGCACATCCCGGCCTGGTTCCTGTCGCAAAGGCGATCTTCGACGAATACATGCCGACCCCGAACCAGATTCGTCCACCTGCCCAGGCGCATTCCAGAATTACCGAGCAAAACCTTCTGGAGATTCCCAAAGGCCGCATTACAGCGGCCGGATTCGAACGCAATATAGACGTCGCGTTGCAGTACATCGAGTCCTGGCTACGCGGTAATGGGTGTGTACCCATTTACAACCTGATGGAGGATGCTGCCACCGCCGAAATCTCCCGCGCCCAGCTCTGGCAATGGTTGCGCTATGGAGCCAAGCTTGAGAATGGGCAAGCAAATTACCCCGGCAATGCTGACGGAGGTCCTGAACAGCATTCTTGAGCGAACCCGGACAGCTATGGGCGCGGAAGACTTCGCCGCATCCAAGTTCCCCCGAGCGGCCGAATTGCTCACCCAGTTCTGCACCGGTGATTTTCAGGAATTTCTCACAACCGCCGCCTACGCCGAATTTGCCTGATGCGTAACCCTCCTTCACCGTGCAGCCACTCGACGCTGGCTGCACGGCTTTTTTGCCCGTCCGCAGCAAAACAATCGACTTAGCTCGCCGCCCTAGTCCATCTCCGCTCACGGATGCCGAACGACCGCCAGACGTGATGTGAGTCACATGCCGCGACCCGCCCAGCCTGCAACAATGTGGCCGCTACTTGAGGACCAATTATGGGCACAGCTACCGTACGTCAAACGAAAACCATGGTCACCCTTCCCGGTGATGCCGTCCGCCAGATCCAATGGCGCTTTGCAGAGCGATTTGACCTGCAGATGCTGGTGCAATCTTCGCGAGAGGTAGCCCGATCTACAGTAGCCCGACTGGTCGCCGCCGGAGAGCGGAACACTCATGAGTGGACCCAATCCAAGAGCGAAATGATGGACGCATTTGACCGTGCGGGCATTACCGCGGCTTTCATGGAACCTGAGGAGGGTGGCTATATATCCGGCCCCAAGAATCTCGTCCTTGCGCTCGCCGCGTTCGAGCTAGCCTGGGTAGACGCAGGAGCGGCAACTGCAAGTCTTGCCGGATTTTTGGCCTTGGCTCCCATTCACGAATGCGGCACACAGCAGCAGATGAGCCATTACAAAGCATTGGCAGCCCCACCGCATCCCGGCGAAGATCGCAAGCCCTGGCGCGGTGCTTTTGCGCTTACGGAGCCTATTCCGTACGTCGGCGTGGACACCGGAATTTTGAACGGCAAAATGAGCGTTTCCGAGTGGAAAGAGGGCGAAGAGCCCATGCTTCACGTGGATAAACGCGGCCGGTTCATCACCAACATTGCCTACGCCAACTTTGTGACGGCAGCAGTTGACTCCGATGATCCTCGAATCAAGGGCAGTTGCATGATCATTCTCGAGGACGGGGACGAAGGAACATTCGATCGCGGAACGGCTACCAAAAAACTGGTCCACCAGCTTTCTTCGACAGGCGATCCCGTATTCAGCCTTAAAGTTCCAGCCAGCAGGATTGTGGGCGGATATACCGTAAAGGATGGCGTCATTATTCCGAATTTCAATCACGGGGAAGTGATTGAAGCAGTCTTCAAGCGCACGCGCGTAACGGTTGGTTTAATGACGGCAGCCAAGCTGCTCTCAGCAGTTGAGCCTCTTATCCGCTACCAGCGTGGCAGATTTCGCGGATCCGATAGCGCAAAGCCAGGATCGTTGCGCTACGAACAAGGCATCCAGCAGCGCGAGGATGCTCTTCACCGCCTGGTAGACGTATGGGCCACCGGTGAGGCGGCTGCCTCGCTAGGATTCGCCGCAGCTCGACGCTTCGACGATCTTGAGCCGGTTGAAAAGCAGAAAAATGCAATCTTGAAAGATCGCGGCGTTCAGGGGGTGCGTGCCGAATACAAGGCCCTGCGCGAGAGTGAACAGAAGGCGATGCAACTGCTTCTCCTTCGCCCTGACGATCCGCGTCGAGCTGAACTGGAGGCCGATCCCCTCGTGGATTATGTCCTCAAGGACTCTGAGGCGAATGTACTTTGTCCCGCGACCAAGCTTTGGAACACCGGCCACGGCACCAACATGATGCGCGAAGCTGTAAGTCTGATGGGTGGCTACGGCATCACGGAAGACTGCCCTGGCTTCCTGGCCAATAAGTGGATGGACGCGCAACTGGAGGCAACATACGAAGGTCCTGAGGCCGTTCAACGGCGTCAGCTGACACTCGCAATGACAAGCGAGGTCTTTCTCGCACAGTTCCGCACCTGGATTTCCGAAATGAGACAGCTTGCATCGGACAAGCCCGGCACAGGCGCGTGTACCCTCGCGTCGGCGATGCATCTCTGGCTATGGACCCTCAATCATTTGCAGAAGGCCACGGACCCCGCGGGTAACAAGCTTTATCACGGCCAGCGGCAAGGAGTGACCTTTGGCATGGCGGACGCACTTTGCTGGCTCCTCGCTTCCCGTTGCCAGATTCTCGACGTGCTCGAGTTAGAAGCTCGCGGGGGCAACGATCCTTCCGTCGCGGAAGATCTGGCGGGTACGGTGGAGTTTCTGAGCGACCTGTGCCACACACAGGCGGCGAGTGCTGCCGGCGAAGTATCGCGCATCTGCGGCGAGCTGGTCTTTGGTTATAACCAGCATCCTGCGTGGGATGCTGAAGGCTGCAAACACTGCTTCTCTGCCGGTGAACTCGAAGAGTACGAGGAGACAATGCCCGGAATCTCCGCATTTGCCCCGGACATCATCGCAGGAGACGGCAGCCATCCTCTGAAGGCCGGACCGTGCGCTGGATGCGCTGGTGCCGGAGACTTCCTTCGCCTGCAGAACAAACTCACCACGTGTCTGAGCGGCTGCAGGCTGGCGAAGGATCGCGCTGCGGATACGGTCAGCAAGGTGATGATTCCGGAAGCGCTGGACTATCCTGCATGAGCCCGGAGGCTAAAGCGGAAGAGATAGCATCCGTTGAACGAATGACAATGGATGCAGACATAGTCTGCGCTGGGTTTGGGCCGGCGGTAGGTGGTTTTCTTACGGCACTCACGCAGAAATGGAGCGCGCATCCCGAGGACCCTGCGTTTGCCAGCAAGGCCGTGCCCGGCATGCCGCTGCAGGTGCTCTGCTATGAACGGGCCGACGATATCTCCGCGGGTGTGAGCGGCATTGTCACACGTGCTGAGGGTCTTCGTACCACCTTTCCCAATCTCAATGTTGCCGACATCCCAATGGCTGCCGCGGTCGGCAAGGAGCGGGTGCTCTATTTGCTGGACCCAATCGGAGCAAGCCGGCGATCCCGCACTCTGCGTGTCGCAGACGCCGCATTGCGAGCGTTTGGAAAATTGGCACGCGTAGAGAACGAAGCATTTGAGCTACCTTGGACACCGGCCTTTCTACACAAACACGGCGGTCTTGTGTTGTCGATGGGCCAGTTCAATCAATGGGTAGGCTCGCAGTTAATGGCAGCAGGCCTCGTACAAATCTGGCCCGGAACTCCGATCAGCGCGCCGATTTTTGATGGCAATGCGGTCCAAGGAGTGCGGCTCATGGACCAGGGCGTAGACCGTCACGGAAAACCAGAAGAGGGTTTCTGTCCGGGGATGGATGTTCGAGCTCAACTCACTGTCGTAGGAGACGGTCCCGTCGGCGCGGTAGGACAAGCCATCGACGAGCGACTTGGACTTCCCGCTGGACACTCGCAATCCGAATGGGCACTCGGCATGAAGATGGTGGTCGAGCTTCCTGAAGACACGAAACTCGAGCCGGGTACGGTGTGGCACACGTTCGGTTATCCAGAGCCGGAGACATTCGGCTTTCTCTACGTGCATCCGGAACGGCTAGTCTCCGTAGGAATTTTCGTCCCGTCCTGGATGGGCGATCCCTCTCGCACGGCATACCGGTATCTGCAGCACTACATTCTGCACCCAGCGATTTGGAAATATTTAAAGGGTGGAGTCCTTCGCTCGTGGGGTGCGAAATCGCTGCAGGAGTCCGGCAAACGAGGCGAGCCGTTCCTGTCTGGCGACGGATACGCGCGAATTGGCGAGGGCTCTGGCAGCACCAATATGCTCTCGGGTTCCGGCGTGGACGAGGCCTGGATGACGGGCGTGCAGTTGGCGGAATCCGTCATCGAACTCTTGCGCGAGGACAAGCCATTTACAAAGCAAAACCTGGCCAACACTTATGAGGTGAGACGACGCGCAAGTGCGGTGGAGAGCGGTGCGAGAGAAGCGGAGAATGCGCGCAACGGTTTCCACTCAGGCATCGTTCGCGGAATGATCGGCATGGCGTTGGCCGGACTGACAGGCGGCAAACTCTCACTCAAAGCGCACATTCCTTCTCCGCAGGAACAGATTCGCTCCGCAGAGGACGATACAGCCTTGAGTCCACAAACCGTCACTCAACTCGCAGACATTGCAAAAGCTGGTGGCCGCCCGCTGCATGATGCTTTGCTTACGGCTCGTGGGTGGCCTGAAATTCCGTTCGATGGCAAGATACTCGTCACCCAGCAGGACGCTTTGCTCATAGGCGGCAAAGTGCAGGCGATGCCCGGCTTTGCCGATCACGTCGTCTTCCGCGACCTGGAACTCTGCGCCGTGTGCGGAGAAAAAACCTGCATCGCCATGTGCTCCGGACAGGCCATCACTCAAGGCTCCGACGGCGTTCCCGCGTTCGAGCGCGAGAAATGCATTCATTGTGGCGCGTGTCTGTGGAATTGCGCTCACTCCCATGCCAATAATCGTTCCAACATTGAGTTCCGCGCCGGTGCGGGCGGTCTTCACTCCGCGGAGAATTAAGACTTCGCGGCGAACCAGCAAGGAAGAATCTATGTCGCACCCATTGCAGATCGTAGTATGCGCGGGCATCGTACCCGATCCGCTGCAGACACTCGAGCCAGTGATCGGACCAACTGGCCCGGGACTAAAAAGTGAAATGGTCTTACCGGCAGTGCTTGATCCGTGGGCCGCAAGCTCCCTCTTTGAGGCCGCGAACCTTGCTTCGAAGAATCCGGGGAGCAAAGTGTGGCTGGTTTGCCTTGGGCCCAAGGCGAAGCTGCAACAGGTGATGATGACCATCGCGCAAAAGGTCACGTTTGAACTCGTGCCGGTGGATGGGCCGATCGGCGGGTTCATGGACGCACACTCCACGGCGGCCGTGCTGGCGGAAACCATCGCCGCATTACCAGGATTAAATCGTGAGCAGATGCTGCTTTTTGGCGGATGGGAATCAGCGACTCGTGGTGCGGGAATCACACTGCAACTCATCGGCGAGCGCCTGGGCATTGTGGATCAATTCCAAGGTGTGGATCAGATCGACTTTCGCGAAGATGGATCTTTCGAGGTGTTGGAACGTATCGAAGGCGGCATGCACCAGGTCTCGATTTGTGCAGGAACCCCCGCGGTGCTTGGGTGGGCAACTGGCAATCTTGCCGAGCCGCGCAATAATCCGCAAACCGGAATGGCCAACATGCGCGGCATACTGCCTGCGCTGCAAAAGGCGAAGGTCGCTTCGTTGCCATTGAACGGTCTCAGCTATACGTCAATGAGCCTTCCCAAACAACAACGCGCCACCCGAGTTGTGAAAGACATGACAGCCGACGAGATTGCTCGAGAACTCGTTGAGTGGATCGCGTCAGAGTGAGGATGATGGACAGCATACTTGTTTTAACCCACGTTGATGATGGCGGCCTGAACCTGACAAAGGCATCGCTTGAAGCGGTAACCGCCGGGAAGAATCTGGCGGACTCATTGGCGACAACACTGACCATCGGCGTTCTTGGCAGCAACGCCATAGACGCTGCAAATACGCTCGCCGCGACTGGCGTACGTCTTTTGGCGGTCTCGGGTGCAGCCTTCGCTCAACCGCGATACGCAAGTGACGCAGCGGCATGCGAAGCTTTATGTCGAGCCTCGCAGGCGACGATCGTACTGGCACCGGATAGTTCCCGTTTCGCCCGAGTTCTCGCAGGCGTATCTCATCGTGTCGGCGGATTCGTCGATACTCACATCACCGCCATCACAAACACGAACACGGTCGAGGTCACGCGCTGGTTTTATCGGCAGCGTATGGAGGCCGTGATCCGCCGCGAAACGCGTCCCTGGTTTCTCTTGTTAGACGCGGGCACGCATCCCGCATTCGAGGCAGCATCCGCGCCCGTGCAGGTTGAAGAAGTGCCTGTCATATTGCCGACACTACGAACAACCGTTTGCGGGCACCGCTCTCCTATGCAGAATGCGCAAACAATTCGTCCCGATGCAAAGCTCCTTTTTGTGGCAGGCGCAGGATGGACCAAGAAGCAGCCCGACGGGCAAGTGCACATCGGCGATGCGGAAAAGACCATACTCGACTTTTTGCAGCTCTCCGGTGCTTCACTCGGCAGCAGTAAATCGCTCGTTGACCAGCGTGGCGAAGATCAAAGTGTTTTGCAGTTCATGACACATCTAAATCAGATCGGCCAGACGGGTGCAACGCCGCGGCACCTCAGAGGATTATCAACGTGCTGTCACGGTGAGGAGCCCCACGTTGTCGGCTGGCGGTTCATCTCGGAACGGCGCGCCATCAGTCTCGACGCGAACTGTGGATGGACCAGGGGCAAAGCCGACGTCGTGTATGTGGCTGATGCTTTTCAGGTAATGACAAAGGTGAACGCGCTCCTCACAAAGTGAGCCGGTCACATCTTATGATCCTTGTCTAACCCGGAAGTTGTGGTGCTAGCTTTTGCACTTCGGGAGTATCAGCGCCCATCCAATCCGGATGACGCGCGGTCGTGTCGAAGTGAGACGTGGTTTTAAACAACTCATATTTTCCGTTCATCGCAACTTCCTGAGTCTTCGCAATCAAAGAAGCAAGCTGCGCTTCGTTCATCGGACGGAAAGTCTTCACCGCACTGAATGCCTGGTCGAGCAGCGCCTGCGAATTGATGCCTGTGATCAGAACGGAGACCGGCACATTTAGCGAATAATGCAGGCAATCCATTGGCTCGACAGCGCCGCTCTTGAGAATGATGCCATCTCCAAAACTCTTCATACCAAGAATTCCGATTTTCTGTCCGATCGCTTCGGGCACGACCATTTGCGAAAAACTGCGGAAGTGAGCGTCCATAATGTTAATCGGCATTTGGAGGGCATCGAAGTGAAAGCCGTTCTTCTTCGCCATTTCGAGCATGTAAAGATGAATGCGCGGATCCTTGTGGCCAGTAAAACCGATGAAACGTACCTTTCCAGCCTTCTTGGCCTCTAGCACGGCCTCCATGGCACCGCCCTCGCTGAAGATGCGATCGGGATCATCGAAGCGAATCACTTCATGATGCTGCAGCAGATCGATATGGTCCGTCTTCAGGCGCTTCAACGATGTTTCAATTTGATCGGCAGCGGTCTCCTTGGTGCGGCCATCAATCTTCGTCATCACGAAAGCCTTGCTGCGGTAGCCCTCCTGTGTAAGAGCCTTTCCAACGCGATCCTCGCTTCGTCCTTCGTTGTAATCCCACGAATTATCGAGAAAGTTAATTCCCCTATCCAAGCTCTGATGGATGAGTTTCAGTGCCTGATCTTCGCTCACCTCGGCCCGGCCTAGATGGGATCCACCGAGTCCGATGACCGAGACCTGGACTCCGGTCGATCCGAGATCGCGATACAACATTTCCCCGCGCATCGTGCCCGCTGATTCCACTCGTGGAATGCGAGACGCCACGCTGCCTGAGGCCTCTGATGCTTCGGCCTGTTTCTTTGTGGACTCGTCTGCTCGACCTACGGAACTCGTGGAAACAATTGCGGCGGCTGCCGCGCTGGAAAGAAATTCACGCCTCTGCATTGCATCACTCCCGAATGCCTAGGATGCGAGGAAAAGCGCTAGTGCTGTCATGGGCCGTCTTCAGAGCAAAGCTTATCTAAAAACGTGTCCAATCATTTTGGATATTGCGAACAATGGTGCAAGACATGAGGCTTGAGGAGTGAATCACATTAGAGTGTTACTCGACGACGGCGCAGCCATGGTACGCACTTCGTCGATATGGACAATTTCTGAACTGTTTTCAACCGGAAGTCTTACCGCCACGCCCGCACCCATCAACTCCGAACCTGCCATTTCTGTGTCGCCCGACGTGTGGTCTTGGAATCGTACGCGATAGTGACTTTTCGCCTGCAAACCTTGCAGCTTTAGAACATGGGCAGTGTCGTCGGGTGCGGTCCCGCGGAAAGCATAGATGACGCCCTTACCCCTCGAGGGATCGAAATATTCCGTGGCGTCCCAGTGAACTCCGTCTGGCCTTGGCTCAATATGGTACAGATCCGCATCGCGAATCAGGGGGCGAAGATCGCTTTTATAAAGTGCGAATTCAGCCTTTGCGGCCGCGTGTTGTTCCGCAGTCCATTTGTTTGTGTCCTGCATGATGCTTGCCCAACCCATCATCCCACTGCGTAACATCGCGCGAAAATTTTCGATCTTGGGTGTGGGAACCTCCATCACGTAAGCTTCGAGCATTGCGGCCGGCAACAAGTGGCTCGCATCGTAGAATGCCTTGCGATTCGATAAGTGGATCATACGAATCCGTGATCGAGAAGTAGTCCCCATGCGAGGCGCTGCCGAAGTCCACCATACGGCCGCCATCGTTGCAAATCTCGAATAGAAGATCGGGATGCTGCTTGCGAAGTTCGGAATAGATTTCATAGTACGCCCGTGTTGCATGGTAGCTGACATCGGTCGAATTCGGATCGTCGGTCATGTCGACTCCGCGACCGGGGATCGGGGATGTCAAGGGCGCTTGTCTCTTCGCATGGGGATGGTCCGTCCGCGCACAATTCTTTGCGACTACGTATCCATCGTGCTCCAGCATGTCGAGCCGATAGTCATTCACAATGCGCAACACCTCTTGCTGCGCAAAATCCTGAACAGCCGGCGCTCCAATGTCTATCGTTCTGCCGACAAAGTCATCCGGCTTCCAGCCTTTCGGCGTATCCGCTATGAGCCAGTCCTTCTCTCTTAGGATCGTTCACGCTCACCGCGCCGGGCGACGGACTGATCCCCGCCTCTGCCCAGTTCACCCAGATGCCAAATTTCAAACCATTCTTGTGCGCCTCGTCTGAGATTGCAGCGAGCCCGTGCGGAAATTTCTTGGGGTCCGGATACCAGTCTCCTACTGCGCGAAACCATCCTGCGTCGATGTGGAACATCTCCAGGCCAAGCTCCGCAGAATCATGGATCATGCGAAGCGAGAGCGCCTCATCCACTTGCATTCCGCTGCCCCAACTATTGTTGACGAGCAATGGATACTTCTCGTTCTTCCATGTTTCGGGATTATTCAGAACCTGCCGAATCCAGGGCCGAAGAACATTCCCAAGACCATCTTCGCCATTGCTGAATCCTCCCATAAAAACAGGAGGCGCATCGAAAGATCCGCCGGCGGACAATCGCGTGCGGAATGGGCCGGGATCGGGGTTAAGACCCACCTCGCCCTCGATGGAATCTGCGCTTCGATTCAATGTCAACCGAGTACGTCCACTGAACTCCACGCCCACATACCAGCCGTTTCGACCATCAGCGCGCTCAACCATGAAGAACGGAATGTTCTCCCACGAATCGACATTCAAGTCGTACGTGCTCGAATATCCCGCCCATTTATACCCGTCGCCAACACTCACTCGGTGAGTGCCAATCGGCGAAGGCTTGTTCGATCCCTTGTCCACGTACATTTGAGACAACGATGTCCCTGGTGGAACGCTCCAGCGGTACTGAAGACTCGCCTGCAGTGGAATCCACAATTCGTGGCCGGAAAGATTTTCAATCCGTATCGTATGTTCGATGGGACCCCTCATCGCCCGCGCTTTCCACTCCCAGGTCAATCGGAGACGCGGCGTTTCGCTTTCGTATACGAAAGCAACGCGATGATGGTCAGCATGACTGATCCCGCGATTTAGCTTCCAGGTGAGCGGCACAGTTCGGCCACCCACCTCTGCGGTTGGAATCAGTTTTTCT
This sequence comes from uncultured Acidobacteriaceae bacterium, assembly GCA_963797255.1. Lineage (GTDB taxonomy): Bacteria > Acidobacteriota > Terriglobia > Terriglobales > Acidobacteriaceae > JANXZS01. The sequence continues at coordinate 571,773 of CAWCOV010000015.1, read as the reverse complement.
GTCTGATTATTCTTCCACTCCTCAAGTTGACCACTCTTCAGGCTCACAAGAAATGGGGCATGCTCTCCGGCCTCCACTAACAGAGAGGTCTGCTCGGTTTCCAACGATGCACGGATCTGGCCCGCCGCTCCGCATGTCAAGGCGAGCCAGGTAAGCAGCAGACTGCAGCTCACCCCGCGAGAATTCATTTCTTTCTCCGCAAAACCAAGCAAACCCAAAAGTTTGGAATGCTTCTAGAACGCCGCCGCGCCTGCTTCTGCCACGGCATGGTCCTGGTCACCCGAGCCGCCACTTACGCCGATGGCACCCACCACTTTCCCATCTTTCTTCAGCGGAATGCCTCCGGCAAAGATCATCACCTTGCCGCCGTTCGAAGCGTGAATGCCGAAGAATTGATCCCCTGACTGCGAGTGGGTAGCCAGGTCCTTCGTCGAGATATCGAATGCCCTTGAGGTAAAAGCCTTCTTGATGGAAATGTCGATGCTCCCAAGCCAGGCTCCGTCCATTCGGACGTGCGATATCAAATTTCCACCCTCATCGGCCACGGCTATATTCATTGGCTGACCGATCTCCACAGCTTTCTTCTCCGCCGCTGCGATTATTCTTCTCGCGTCGCTTAAAGTTGGCATAAAGCTCCTTCGTCTATTGAATTCTTGATGAAGTTAAAGAGAAGTGTTTTGTTGAGGTAGATTCTCTAAGCTCGTACTCATTCCGCTTTCTTAATCTAGCTCGACGCAATATCGACCCATTGCCGGCCGCGATGACTCTCTAGCTCCGAGTCCATCAAGATCATCTGCCGCAGGCCATCCGTGAATTGGGGATACTCCGCGGCAGTTCCCGGTTCAGCGATCGATTTATAGAACCGTCGAAAAAGCTGCTTGAATGTGTCGTCGTAACCTTCGCTATGTCCGCCAGGAAGATCTGCGTAGCTCCGCGCGCGTTCATTCATCAGCGACGGATCTTTAATCACAATCTGGTTTGGCTGATCCCGGTGCCCGATCCAGAGTTCGTCGGGGCGCTCCTGATTCCACGCCACCGAAGCCTTCGACCCGTACACTTCAAGCCGAAAACCATTCTTTCGCCCGGAAGATACTTGGCTGGCCGTCATGCTGCCCCTCGCCTCTTCTTCCATGCGAAAAACTACAGCTCCAAAGTCTTCCGTCGTCACCGGAAAATCTTCAACATCTGAATCCACCTGGCTCGCGAAAGTTTCCACTCTGCCTTTAGGCTTCTTGCGCGTGGGATGGAACGTCTGCAGATCGGCGCACATCGACTGAACTTTGAGCCCAGTCACATGTTCTGCCGCGTCAAACCAGTGCGAACCAATGTCCGCCATTACCCGCAGCGGACCGCCGGCCTTTTCCTCGATGCGCCAATTCCAATCTGTCTGGTAGAGAAGCCAGTCTTGCGAATACGTTCCCTGAACCACGAGAATTTTTCCCAGCTCGCCGTCTTCGCGCATTCGACGCATCTGCTGCACCATCGGGTAGTAGCGCAGATTGTGGCAGACGCAGTTTCGCAGCTTTCGCTCTGCAGCAAGGCCAACAAGTTCCCGCGCCTCATCAACGGCAATTGCCAACGGCTTTTCGCATAAGACGTGTTTGCCGCCGAGCATCGCGTCCTTCGACATTTGGAAATGCGAAGCATTCGGCGTGCAGATGTGAATTGCGTCGATCTCCGGATCCGCGATCAACTCGCGATAATCCTTCACAGCCCGTTCAATCCCAAAGCCGGCACCAAGCTTTTTCGCCGGCTCAAGTTCGCGCCCCGCCACCGCAACAACGTCAACCGATTCAACCCGCCGTAAAGCTTCAAGATGTACTCGACCCATGAAGCCCGTGCCCACAACAGCTGTTTTCAATCTCTTCATGCGATTCCTGTCTCCGGATTTTATGGTCTACCAGGCCCTGTATTCACGGCCTATTAAACCCACCACGCTGCAGATGGCTTGTCCTTGATTACGATTTCGTTTAAGAACTGTACTGCTCGCGTCAGTCCCTCTTCGGCAGACAACAAGCTGTCCTCGTGCTCAATGGAGAGCACTCCATCGTAGCCGAACATCCTGAGTGTCGAAGCAAACTCCTTCCACCATTCCGCGCCGTGACCGAACCCGCAAGTGCGGAAGAGCCAGCTTCGGTTTCGCTCGTCGGTATATGGCTTGGTGTCGAGCACTCCCGTGCGCGGAAGATTCGCGGAATACAACTGCGTGTCTTTCGCGTGCACGTGATAGATCGAGTCGGCAAGGATTCGAACCGCGGCGATGGGATCAATTCCCTGCCAGAAAAGGTGGCTTGGATCGAAATTGCAGCCCACGGATGGCCCCGCGATCGAAGTCAAACGCATCATCGTCTCGGGATTGTAGACCACAAAACCAGGGTGCATTTCGATCGCAATCTTCACCCCATGATCGGCCGCGAACTTCCCGTGCTGGGTCCAGTAAGGAGTAACGACTTTATCCCATTGCCAGTTCAGAACGTCGAGATAGTCAGGCGGCCAGGGGCAGGTTACCCAGTTCGGAGCTTTTGCTGAGGGAGAATCGCCGGGACAGCCGGAAAAATCGACAACCACCGGCACGCCGAGCTTCTCTGCCAGCAAAACAGTTTTGCGGCTGACGTCCCCATCTGCCTGGGCGCGCGTTTTGTCCGGATGCAGCGCATTTCCGTGACAACTGAGAGCACTAATGGTCACGCCATTGTCAGCGAGCTTTGACTTGAACTCTGCCAGTTTGCCGCTGTCCTCCAGCATGGACAGCTTGCAATGGGCATCCCCCGGGTAATTCCCCGTTCCAAACTCCAGAAGATCGACACCCATTGACTTCAGTTTTTTGACCACATCTTCCAAAGGAAGCTGCGACAGCAACGGCGTGAATACCCCAACCTTCATCTCACTCTCCTCGAGTTTTTGCTGTTGTGTTCTAACTTACGCATCGACGGTCATACTAAAGCAAGTTGGCTCGTCTTACGAGTGGGCTCTAAAAGCCCCGGCAAATGGCCCTTCGTCGAGTCCTTAAACACTGTTGTAGACTCGTGAGTCGCTGCCGGAATACGCTCGACTCAGCGCGGATGAAGACAACCGGCACCCTGCCGAGTGGAGAATAAGGATGACACGACATCTCGCCCCCGCCATTTTAGCCGCAGCCTTCTTGTTCACCCCGGTCTCCAATGCCGCTTCCCGACCCATCGAGGTAATGCTGCTTGACGGAGAAAGTGGCGGACCGTATCACGCATGGCAGGTTACTACCCCGATCCTTAAGAAGGAACTGGAAGATACCGGTATGTTTACGGTCACGGTCGTGACTGCGCCTCATTCCGGCGAGGATTTCAGCGGCTTTAAACCGGATTTCTCCCACTACAAGGTGATCGTTTCAAACTATGACGCACCGGATTGGCCGCCGAACCTTCGCTCGCAGTTCGAAGATTACGTGAGAAATGGTGGAGGCCTGGTCATCGTACATGCCGCCGACAATGCCTTTCCAGACTGGCCCGCCTACAACGAAATGGCGGGCATCGGCGGATGGAGAAAGCGAAACGAAAACGCTGGGCCGTACTGGTATTACAAGGACGGAAAGCTCGTCTCCGACCCGTCGCCCGGCCCGGCCGGTTCGCACGGCGCACGCCTGCCGTTCCTGGTCACCACCCGGGTTCCGGATCACCCCATCACAAAGGGTTTGCCTACGAGCTGGATGCACGCTCCGGATGAGTTGTACGCAACCTTGCGCGGTCCAGGGAAAAACATGACCGTGCTCGCAACGGCACACTCTGACCCCAAAAATCATGGCACAGATCGTGACGAGCCGATGTTGATTGTGCTTCCGTTCGGAAAAGGTCGAGTCTTTCACACCACCATGGGCCACGACCCGGCAGCCCTGAGTTGCGTCGGCTTCATCACCACTTTGCAGCGCGGTACCGAGTGGGCAGCCACTGGAAAAGTGACGCAGAAAGTTCCTGCAACTTTTCCAACAGCGGAAACAGTGAGTTACAGAGTCGATATTTTCGAGATGGATTCCGCGTTAAAGACTAGCCCCGCCGCGACTGTACCGCCCGCTCCCACGGCAAGGCCCATACAAACGAAACAGAAATAAATCCGGCGACTAGCTCCGGATTCCATTGAAATCTCTACGGCATAAGAGAGTGTGGCCTGTGAGTGTACCGGAACAACCTTTCACATTGAACCGGGACATCCGTTACAAGTCCATTGCAGAATTGCGGGCTCAGATTGAGGTTTTTCGGCCGATCTTTGCCGTTGCTTCTAAATACCTCTCTCGCCGTCGCGGACGTGGGAATCCTGAATGGATTACCAAAGGATGTGGGAAGGGTGATTTCCATGGCATGCTTTTGGGTGCTGAGACAAAGAATTCGTATTTGCCGAAATACTAGTTTTGCGGCAGCTACGGCTTCCCATCCTGACTAAGGATCGCGTCCTGCCACTGTTGCGAAACCCCAAGTGCCTGTAGTTCTTTTGCCCCCAGCGCGAATGAGCTAGCACATGGGTGAGCCACTTGTGGCAAGGATGCGGGAAAGACTTTCAATGCATTCGCCTTCTCATCCGGATAGAGGTGAAACTCTGTCACCTCAGCTAAGACTTCGATGCTGCAATCGCCGCGGCTCCTGTACATGGTGACATAGAGTGACTGAAGTCGTTTCGATCGAATGGTGGTCCATGGCATGCCATCGTCCGAGGACGTGTTAACCTCTTCCGCCCTCCCCTTCGGAAAGACCTTATCCCACCTCACGGCATCACCCGTCCGCAGATCATAGACCAATGGAAAGGTCTCACTGAAGGGGTGAACCCCACCGCAGTCCGCGCTGTCTGATACGAGCACGCTCAGCAATGTTGGACCACTTTTCGTGACCTCAACAACTCGCTTCCAGTACATTTCAGGCCCGCTGCATCCCTCTGCAGCCTTCCTGGCCCAGATGTCCTGCCGATCGAGCGCGGCGTTGATCTTTTCCTCAGCGGCATTCGGAGCCGCGATGCGAGGTAGCGCAGCCACTGCCTTTCGAATCTGTGGCCCACTCATCAGCTTCAAGGGTTTTTGTGCAACGATCCAGTGAACCGGTAGTAGCAGAACCGCTCCCAGACAGAATCCTTGCTTTAGCCTGTCAACGAGTGCCATTAAGCGTCCTGCCCATCAGGGTTCCACTTCGCTGTAACGCATGTCTTTGGTCTGATTTGTAACGCAATTGCTAACTACTCTCACCTTCCCGCCTCTCACGCGGGGTGTTACTGAATCGATCCGACCCAGGTTGCGAAAGGTGCCAGGCTGAAACTTAGACTATCCGTCGACGAGAGTGCAGGATCGTTGGTCAGAACCGTTTGAATCTTCTTTCCCCCGCCAACAGACTTGGGTTCCAACGAAATTGTCTGAGATTGACCCGTAAAATTCAGAGCCACCACGATAGACAGCTTTCCTGCGGCTCCGTTTCGGATGTAGGACAGTACGCTCGTATTCTTTGTGTCAAGCATGGTGATCGGTCCGTCTCTGAGCGCCGGCTCTTTCCTGCGCATTTCAATCAGCGTCATGTACCAGTTCAACAGCGAATTTGGATCGGCCTTCTCTGCTTCGACGTTGACGGTCTTGTAATCGGCGGCAACCGGCAGCCACGTGGAGGCAGCCGTGCTGAATCCGGCATTCTTTCCGTCCGTCCACTGCATCGGAGTTCTTTCGCCGTCGCGGCCCTTGTCTTTCGGCCATCCGGTAACACCGACAGGATCCTTTACCTCCGACTTCTGCTTGGGCACGCTCGTCATCATGCCCAATTCTTGACCGTAATACATCAAGGCGGAAGCGCGCGTGGTAAACAAAATCGTTGCGATCAAGCGCGCGATGGAATCGTTATGATACCCATCACCATAACGCTCCCAACTACGCGGGTTGTCGTGGTTATCGAACACGAAGAGAGGTTGATTGCCGTGAATCCTGGATTCCGCGTCCTCAATGCGCTGGCGCAGAAGGCTAACGTTTAGCTGGTTGGTAAATCCCATCTGCATATCCATGGGCATATTCAGCTCGTCGTGCTTCGAACCTCCATACCACTTGTCCAGCTCTTCAACGTTGGGCAGATACGTTTCCCCAATCAGCACGCGGTCGCCCGGATACTTGCTCACCATCGTGCGCATTCGCTTCATCACACCGTGTACCTCCGGCAAATTGTCGGTGTACACGTCATCCACATTTGGATCGCCAAAAGCATTTGTTCCCTCAAGGACCTTTGCATCGCGTAATTGCGGATCCTCAAAAAGCGTTGGGATGGCGTCCAGACGGAACCCAGCCACTCCGCGGTCGAGCCAGAAACGCATCGATGCGAACATCGCATTCTCGACTGCAGGATTCCGCCAGTTCAAATCGGGTTGTTGAATATAGAACTTGTGGTAATACCACTGGTTTGTCAGGGCATCGAATTGCCACGCCGAATGGCCGAATACGCTTTCCCAGTTGTTGGGAGGAACTCCCTGACCCTTGCCGTCGCGCCAGACATACCAGTCTCGCTTTGCATTGGTCTTTGAACTCTTCGACTCTTCAAACCACGGATGCTTATCCGATGTATGGTTCAGCACCATGTCCATAATCACGCGGATATTGCGCTTCTTTGCTTCCGCCACAAGTCTTGTCGAAGTCAGCCAGCGTTCCATACTGCGGATCGATTCCTTCGTAATTGGAGATGTCGTATCCGAAATCGACCTGCGGTGAAGGATAAATTGGCGACAACCAGATCGCATCGACACCAAGTGCCTGCAGATAGTCCAATCGCTTCGTAATACCGTTCAGATCGCCGATGCCATCGCCGTTCGAGTCCTGAAAACTCCGCGGGTACACTTCATAGATCACCGCCCGCTTCCACCATTCCGTGCCGGAAGTACGCGCAGCAACGGCAACGGGTGACGTCGCAGTTTGCGCGTGAAGAGTAACTGAGATCAAGCCACTGGCTAGGAATGAAAGTAAAACAAGACTCAAATAAACTCGTTCCCGGATGCGCACGTGAATCACCTATCCAAAACCCTCTCCATTACATTTCGCCGATACGGTAGAGCAAATTACAAACCGAGACAGTTGACCTCGTCACAACGATTGCAGCCTTCATGAGCGGTCACTGCGTAATCCTGCCTAATTGGTAGCCGCAGGACTTTCGAATCACCAGCCTGGTTTGCAACAGTACGTCCCTTCCCGGCAGATCGGGAGTAGCCACTCGTTCCAGCATGGTCACCATCGCAACCGCTCCGATATCGGCGCAATTCTGGTGGTGAGTTGTAAGCGGCACCGGCAGAAGACTCGCGTACTTCACATCGTCTATGCCGGCAATTCGCAGATCTTCAGGAATCCGCACCCCAAGATTTGCCAGACCCTGCATAAAGCTTGCTGCAGTCAGGTCGTTGGCGCATACCACCGCCTCTGGTCGACACTCGTTCAGCACTTGTTGAACGAACTCCAGATCGCTCGGATCTCCACATCGCAGCAAATTCTCTTTCAGGCCTATGCCCGACAGGAAGAGTGCTTCCCGGTAACCCGCAATCCGGGCGTCCACGGAAACGGCCGAGAATGGTCGCGCGATAAATGCAATTCGACGCGCACCCATATTCAAGAAATGCTGCGTAATCTGGAAACCCGTTCGCCGGTTATCCGTACCCACCAGGTCGTATTTCGATCGAAAAGGATAGGGTTCATAACACCTGTCGAGAAGCACTACCCTTACACCTGCTCTGTCCAGCGTCTGGACGATGCGGGCATTTACTTCGTCCTTCTTCTCCGTGTATTCCAGTGGTGCAAAGAACACACCCGTCACCTTTTGCGAGATGAAGTGACGGCACAACTGCTCCGCCTCTTTCTCCTGCTGGGCCTCCTCTGCCATCGCATGTCCCCACAAAAGCGAGTGCGACGACGCGAGCGGCGAGCGCATCATTCCCTGGCAAATCGGCTCGAAATATCTCCGTGCGCCCTAAATCGGGAATCAAGAGTCCGAAAACATGTCCCGCTTTGGATAACCCCGGCAGAACATAAGTCCCCGCGCCCGCTCGACGGGAAACAAGGCCTAAGCGCTGCAGTTCATTTACAGCTTTGGCGACGGTAATTCTCGAGGCATCGAAGCTCTTTCCCAGTTCCGCTTCACTCGGCAATCGATCCTGAGGCTTGTAGAAACCCGACTTGATCTCGGCGTAGAGCCGGTCGAATACCTGGCGATGCTTAGGCAGTCCCTGGTCCGGATTCAAATCCCGTTTTTGACCGCCTCGACGCCCGTTGATCAGTCCCGATTTGCTCATGAAATCAATCCCTTGGTGCTCGACCATCGGATGTTACGCGAAAATGTCTATACCAACCATTCGAATTGTTCTGTCTGACAGCTTTTGGGACCAAACTCTGACTCGACAGCTATATCGATTTATCGGCAATTTCCTGCCCCATCGTCGCATCTCGGATTTCTTCATATCCCCGTGAAGTCATTGAAAGAGAGATGGATAGCTAATGAGACACTATCACCCCTTTGCCAGCCCAATGCGGCCATAATTTTCGTGAGATCAGAATAGCTCAATTGTTATGTAAACGTTATATCAATCAGGGTAAAAATGAGGCGAAAATTCGTTGACATCGCTTGTTACACCAACTAGTTTGCTACAGGGCGGATAAACGTAAAAAATCCGTCCGCTAATAAACACAAAACACGCTGTGGCTGAGATAAAGCACGTTGAATCAGCCATGTTCACGTAGTTCCAGGAATTGAACAACAATCACCTGACACGAGCAGCGTTTCGCACCATTTCAGGGGAGGTAACAAAGTATGCGATTTAGAAGCTACAAAGCACTAATTCTTGGTGCTTGCCTAGCGATGATTCCAGCCAGTGGCTTCGGCCAGTCGGTCTACGGTTCGATTTACGGGTCCGTGACTGACAATACCGGTGCTGCCATTCCAAATGCCACAGTCACCGTCACAAACGCAAACAAAGGCACAAGCGATAACGTTCTGAGCAACGGTGCAGGCGAGTACCGCGCCGAGCACTTGATCCCGGACATCTACAACGTCAAGGTCACTGTCAGTGGCTTCAAGTCATACGAAGCCAAGGGCATTACGGTATACGCTGACCAATCCCTCAACGTCCCCGCAAAGCTTGAAGTGGGCGGATCTACGGAAAGCGTTGAAGTCAACGCCGACTCGATTCCTCTTCTTAAGACGGATCGCGCTGATGTTTCCACCACCTTCAGCCAGAAGGACTTGCAAGATGTTCCCATCGCCGATCGTAACTTCACCAACCTGCAGTTGCTTCTTCCCGGCGCACAACAACTTGGCTGGAGTCACGCAGCCAGCGAAAATCCGCAGGCCAGCAAACAGATTCAAGTAGACGGTCAGGCCTTCGGTGGCGTGGCGTTTGAGTTGGATGGCACCGATAACCAGGATCCAATCCTGGGCATCATCGTCATCAACCCGAACATGGACTCACTTTCCGAGACCAAGATCACGACGCAAAACTTTGACGCCCAATTCGGCAAGGCTGTTTCATCCATCGTCACAGCCCAGACTAAGTCGGGTACAAACAGCTTCCACGGCAGCGCATTTGACTACCGTACCAGCGGTGCGAACCTTGCAAGAGATCCATACACGCAGGGACCCAATTCTGTGATCCCAGGCTCTTTGAAGAACCAGTTCGGTGGATCCATTGGTGGTCCAATCATCAAGAACAAGCTCTTCTTCTTCGGCGATTATCAAGGCCTGAGACAGAAGGTCGGAACAACCGCAACCAGTTCGCTTCCCACAGCACTCGTAACTGCAACTTGTTTGGGACAAAAAGTGGGCCCGAGCGGTATTCCTGGTTGCGACTTCAGCGAGTATGCAGGAAACACAGCCTACGGGACGGGTTTGATTTATCACCCAAACGGTCCGCTTAAGGGCCAGCAATACGACCACAACGTAATCCCCGCAGCTGAAGTTTCTGAACAGTCGAAGAACCTTCTCACGCTCCTTCAGCCTTACGCTCCAAACAAAGTAGGTTCGGGCAACCTCCTCGACCAATATGCTGCCACCGGCACCGGCGGCTTTAACAGCGATTCATGGGATGTACGCGGTGACTGGCAAGCCTCGAGCGCAGTTCACGTTTTTGGCCGCTACAGCCGCTTTACTGACACACTCTCAGGTAAAACGCTCTTTGGCGCTGTTGGCGGACCCGGCTTCGGAATCGGCGGTTTCGCCGGTACCTCCAATGGAACAAACGACAGCGTTGCTGTTGGAACCGATATCGCCATCAACAACAACCTGCTTACCGATATCCGGCTTGGCTACTATCGCTACAACATCGCCACGTCCAAGTACAACCAAGGCGTTAACTTTGCCGATCAGGTGGGAATTCCGGGACTTAACACTCCCAGTTCATACACCAGTGGCTCCCCGGCTTTCGAAATCGATCAGAGCAACTCCAACGGCAACGGCTTCCTCGGTTCTGGACTCAACGTCAACCGCTGCAACTGCCAATTGACTGAAAAAGAACAGCAGGGGCAGATCGTCAACAACTGGACCAAGATTCTTGGGAACCATGCGTTCAAGTTTGGTGCTGACCTTCGTTATGCCACCAACCTCCGCGTCCCAAGCGACAGCAACCGCACTGGCCAGCTGGTTTTCCAGAATGGACAGACCTCTAATCCTTCCCTTAGTGCAGCCGGCGGTCTTGGATGGGCGTCGTTCACGCTCGGCAATGTACAAGCCTTCCAGCGCTACGTAAGTGTTTCGACCAATGCAAAAGAAGATCAGAAGCGCTTCTTCTTCTATGGTCAGGACACCTGGCGTTTAACACCAGCTCTAACCCTCAACCTGGGACTCCGTTACGAGTTCTGGTACCCCGAGAGCGTGAACGCCAAGGGTAACGGCTCACTCATGAATCTCAACACCGGTTACCTTCAGGTTGCAGGCTACGGCGACATCCCCAGCAACATGGGATGGGAAAGACAAAAGAACACCTGGAGTCCTCGTATAGGTCTCGCTTACCAGCTTGATCCCAAGACCGTCATCCGCAGCGGCTACGGCCGTAGCTTTGACATCGGCGTCTTTGGATCGATCTTTGGCCACGTGGTCACCCAGAACCTTCCGGTTTTGGCGAACCAGTCTCTCTCCGGCTCTGGCGACGCGACAACCTTTGCATTCAACCTGGCGCAAGGCCCAGCGGAGTACGTCTTCCCGACCGTGCCTGACAACGGATTGTTGCCCGTACCGGGCTACCAGATCAACGCTAAGACCAGACCGAATCCACTGCTTCTGCCAACGGTCGATGCATGGAACCTGTCTATCCAGCGCTCAATCACTTCAACCCTTTCGGTCACGATTGCTTATGTCGGCAACAAGTCAACACATACTCTTGGCGCCGGTGACAGCAACAACACCAATCCGAACGAGTCCGCAATCAACCTTCCCGCGGAATTTAGCGTCACCGGTCAGCCAACGCACTACGATCCCAGCGTCAAGAGCGGCATCGCTGCGGACGGCGGCACCAACACGAGCAAGTACCTCCAGCGTTTCTATGGTGGATCACTTGCAGCTTGCCAGGGTGCTGATTACCAGTTGGCTATGCGCGCAGCAGTTAAAGACCCCAGCCTTCCAGCCGGCGCTTGCGGATGGAACCAGGGCGTCTCCAACTACTCCGATAACCTGAATGCGGAATTCGATGCATTGCAGGTAACGATTGCCAAGCAGTTCAGCAAGGGCAATTCGTTTAACGTCAACTATGCATGGAACCGTGGCTGGGACGAAGCGTCCGGCTATTCAACCTGGAACGTGGCAGCTGGCCGCGGTCGTAACAACGACATCCGCGAACAGCAGTTGATTGCCTACGGCGTGTATCAATTGCCGTTCGGCAAGACCGGATCCGCATGGGAGAAGGCAATCGTTGGCGGATGGCAGGTGTCTCCTGTAGTCAATTGGTCGGGCGGTACACCGTTCACCCTTGGCTTCAACGAGTGCAACGCCTCAGTCGGTGGAACTTCTGCTCCCTGCTATCCGAATGGACGCGCCGGCGGCTTGGTGACCAACCTCTCCGATTTCAATCCGGGGAGCTCAAACCGGACCTACTATAGGGCCGTCAGCTCAAACATCCTGACTCACCCGATGAATGGGTTCTCGGCTCCTGGACTGGATCAGATCGGAAATTCGGGCCGCAACAACAAGTTTGGCCCGGGCTTCTTTAATGCTGACTTGTCGGTGAAGAAGAACATTCCAATTCATGAGAATTTCATCGCTCAGTTCGGGGCTGACTTCCTCAACGTCTTCAATCACATCAATCCAGGTAACCCTGGTGGAAACATCGAGAGCGCGGGCACAATCACTGCCCAGGCTCCCGCTGGAACACCACGTTTCGTTGTGCTCTCCTTGCGTCTGCAGTTCTAATGCAAGGTTGAACCATTACCATAAGCGAGGGAGGCAATTGCTTCCCTCGCTTTTTTTGCTGCAAACGAACGGACACCTCTAGAGCACGTCGCATTACTGGCTGTCTGGCGTGAACAACGCTGCCACTGCATTAAGGAACATCTGAATGACACATATGAGTACCACCAAGCCTGACCGCTGCGAAAATGTTCTGAGAGGCTTTTTTCGCGCGATTGTAGCCCTCTGCCTTCTTGCCTCAACGAGCGCACATGCTCAAACTCAGCCGACCCCGGCAACCACTGTTGAGTCGCCCGCAGGCGATTTAACTGCAATCCGCGCGCTCATCGATAAAGGGCATGTCGCTGAAGCGCTCAAGCAATTAGACACGCTGGCCGCGCAGAAACCGGAAGCCCCGGGAGTCGAACGGCTCCGCGGAGTCGCTCTCTATGCTCAAAATAATTTTGCCGAGGCCGATCGTGCATTCACCTTGGCGCTGCAACAAGACAGTAAGGATGTTGAGTCTGCGCAGATGCGCGGGCTCACTCTCTATCGGCTCGGCAAGCCTGCTGAAGCGATCATTGCGCTACAAAATGCACGCGACTGGGCTGCCACCAGCAAGGTAGATCCGAGCTACGTCCTGGCACTCTGCTATATGGATGTTCGGCGATTCGACGACGCGCGCCATGCCTTCGCACATCAATATGGATTAGAGCCAGACTCTGCCGCGGCTTATCTGCTCACGGGTCGCATGCTGTTCCGCAGAGAGATCGTTCAGCCCGCGCAGGAGGCCGCGCGCAAAGCCTTGGCGATCAATCCTCAGATTCCGCTAGCCCATTTGTTGCTTGGCGAAATCGCGCTCGCGCAGCAGCATCTTGACGAGGCAGTTGCAGAATTGGAAAAGGAGCGCACCATCAATCCATTGGATGGCAGCGTTTACGATCGGCTCGGCGACGCCTACTCACGCGCAAATGAATATGAAAAGGCTCAGCAGTCCCTCCAGCGCGCCATGCTCCTTGAGCCGAATTCAACCGGTCCGTACATCCTGATTGGTAAAGTGCTCCTTCGCCGGCAGGATCCCGTCAGTGCAGCAACTTACCTCGAACGTGCGGAGAAAATGGATCCGGCAAACTACATGACACATAGTCTGTTGGGTCAGGCGTACAGAGCGATGGGCAGATCAGAGGACGCAACCAGAGAAGCTGCGACGGCGCAGAAGTTACAGACGGCCGCTCGTTCTATTGAGCCCACACAATAAAAGGCGACAGAGTTTATAGACAACCGGTCGCCTGATTTCTTTGGATCAAAAAACCTCTTCGTTTCACAGAGCTCCGCAGATCGCTGCGACCAGCACGCTTACTTCCCGGCCCCTGCAATTTTTAACGCTTCCGACTTGAGCACCTTGCCGCCTTCCTGCACAACGTACAGGCGGTTTACATCAAGACCGGCGAGCGTGTCTTTCTGTCCGGAAGGCCAGACGATCTCAACGTCGGCCTTCTTCGCTGCTTCCAGACCGAAATGAATTCTTAAATCATTTTGCGAATAATAACTTCCCCCGCTACGAACCTCTTCAATTTGAACAAGAGGCTTGGCTCCTGCAATGGTCTGCGCCGTTACTTTGATCTTGGCGCCAATGCCCGTGCGGTTCGACTTCGTGCCGACGATGCGAATCTTTATCCAACTACGATTCCAGGTGCTGTCGCATCGCAGAAGCTGCGGATAACTGTTCACGCAATTCACAACAATATCCACGTCGCCGTCATTGTCAAAGTCGCCGAACGCACATCCGCGCGCAGCCGCAGCTTCGCTAATGCCAGGCCCGCCCAGACTGGTTACATCCTCCACCTGCCCGTTTCTAAGATTGCGATAGAGATATTTGTGCTGAGCATACGGCGCGTCGACCTCAGTACCGTCCACTTCCGGATAGACGTGTCCGTTCGACATCAGAATATCGAGCCACCCATCATTGTCCATATCAAAGAAGCCGACACCCCAGCCGAGAAATCTTGTATTCATCCCAAGACCGGCCTGATAAGTGTTGTCTTCGAACGTCTCGTCGCCGAGATTCAAGTACAGTGAATCGGTATCTCCTGCGAAGTTCGTCTTCACAATATCCGGCAGACCGTCCCGGTTAAAATCTCCGACAGAAACGCCCATACCCGCCTGCGGCTTACCATCCGGCGAGTAGGCCACGCCCGCTTCAATGGCCATATCCTTGAAGGTGCCGTCCTTCTGATTGATGTAGAGTGTCGCCGCTGTGGAATCGTTCGCTACATAGATATCGGGCCAACCGTCGTTATTCAGATCAGCAGATGCGACACTCAATCCAAATGTCCCGATCGTGTCCCACATCCCACTCTTTTCCGACACATCTGTAAAAGTGCCGTCACCGTTGTTGTGGTACAGGATGTTTTTGCCACCCTGAAGCCCCGGAGGTCCGCAGGCTACCTGGATTCCCTTGTACACACACCCCGCCACCTCGGGTAATGGAGCCGTCTTGAAATCGAAGTCGATGTAGTTCGCTACGAATAGATCAAGGTTCCCGTCGCGGTCATAATCCAGGAAAGAGCACCCGGAATTCCAGCGATTCCTCGATTGCAGCAGTCCGGCCTTTTCCGTCACATCCGTGAAGGTGCCGTTCCCATTATTCTTGTAAAGGGCATTCTGTCCGAAGTAAGTGATGAACAGGTCATTCCATCCATCGTTGTTGTAATCGCCAATGCAGCACGCCTGCCCCCATCCACTACGCGCCAGTCCAGCTTTCACCGTCACATCTGTAAATGTGCCGTCTCGATTGTTCTTGAAAAGATGACAGACAGGTTCTTGCCCCTTGCTGAAGCCATCCACACGCGATCCGTTGACGAGGAATATATCCAGCCAGTCGTCCTGGTCGTAGTCAAAGAACGCAACACCGCAACCCGTCGTCTCTAACAGGTAGCGATTCCTGTGTTCATCGCCGTAAATGATCTTTGTGTAAATGCCGGATTGTTTTGCCACATCCGTAAAGCTCACGCCCAAGGGCGTACCGAGTATCGGGGATGGAATCTTCTTTGTCGCAGGCCGAGGTTTCGCGTCATACGTCGGACGCGCGCTCGTCTGTGGCGGCCCCATCGTGCCCATCTGCGGGGGCATGGCCAACGCGAAAACGTCTTCCAATGCGAGAACTAATGCGGAACGGGAAAGCGATCGAAGAAATCCGCGGCGACTCCAGATCAAAGGACCTGCTCTTTCGGCCGCTGGTGCGCAGCCACTACATCAACTGATATTCCCAAGTATAGTGAATCGCAAAACCACTCGCAAAAGTGTCGCGCCAGTTTCGCTCGGCAAAATCCAAGCTGCGGAATCACATTCCACAAGATTTATTGATCGCCCTTCGTGCCGGGATCCAGTTCGTCGGCCTTGCTTCTTTCCAACGCGGCGTCAGCGCCTTTGCCCTGTAGTTGCAATACCATCGCGATCTCTCGATGGATGGCAGCGTTTTTGGGATCAGCCGTTTCCGCTACCTGCAGTTGTTGCAGCGCCTCAGCCAATTGACCGCGCTGCCGAAATGCCTTTCCGCTCTCAAGCGCGAACGTCGCTCGCTGGTGAGCTACGGCGACGCGGCTTAGATCCGCGCCAATTTTGCGCTCTGCCTTTGCACCTTCAACATCTCCCTGCTGCGCCAGAATTGCGGCCAGCGTGATGTGCGGACTCGGCTGTGCCGGGAGAAGTTGGATCGCGCGACGAATCGCCTCGATTGCCTTGGTCGGCTCATTCATCTGCTTATAAACGCTGCCAAGAATCGACCAGGCGTCTCCGTTATCCGGTCGTAGTGCGAGCGCCGCCTGCAGCTCACGAGCCGCATCTTCAAACTTGCCCGTCTGCATATACAGAACACCCAGCGTGTATGGCGGATCAGGCAAACTCGGATCAAGTTGTCCCGCTCGCTCAAACTCCGGGATAGCTTCCGGAATCCGATCTTGCAGCTTCAGTGCCAAGCCAAGGTCATAGTGCAGTTGCGGACTATCCGGGCTTATTGCCAAACCATCTCTGAACTGCTGGATGGCTCCCGTCAGGTCACTTTGCTGCAAATACGCCACTCCGAGGTTCTGATGCAAAACCGCGTTATTCGGGCTCAAACGCAGGGCTCTCTGGTAAATCGGCAGTGCTTCCTTCGCCTTCCCTGATTGCACCAACGCCAGCCCCAGATTAATCAGAACGTCGGAATCGTCCGGGCGCTGATCCGCCACGTGTTGCAGCAACGGAAGAGATTCAGCGGTGTCCCCATGATTCTGCAGCGCGAGTCCAAGATGATATGCGGCATCTACTGACTGCGGATCCAACTCATGCGCACGACGAAGTTTTTCTATTGCTTGTTCCGATTGGCCGGCAGCCTGTAGAGCTTTTCCTAATTGAAGATTTGCCTGAGTATCATTCGGTGCCAGCGCGACTGCAGCCGACAGGTACTGAATGGCCTCGTTCATCTTGGCTTCCACCAGGTAGAGCGATCCAAGGTGCACCTGGTACGACACGGTGCTGCCGTCCAGTTGGACAGCTTTTGCAAACTCTGCCTCGGCCTCCGGATATCGTTTTTGCTCGGCAAGCACGCTTCCAAGATTGTCGCGAAGCAAAGCATTATTCGGCTCAGCTTCCAGAGCGCTCCGCAAGACCCTCTCTGCACCGGCAGCATCCCCGGCCCCATCCAACGCCCGCGCGTAGACCGCAAGCACACTAGGCTGTAGAGTTACGCCGTCCGACTGCAGCCCCTTGAAGAGCGCAATCGACTTCTGCCAATTGCCCTGCCTGCAATAAGCAATCGCAAGATTCGTTGTCGCGGCATGTTCTTGCGGATCCAACTTGTGTGCCTGTTCAAGTTCCGCAATGGCCTCTGCAATCTGGCCTTCGCCCAACATTACGGCTCCCAGTGCGCTGTGTCCCGCTGCCACTTTGGGTGCTAGACGAACCACCTTGGCAAATTCAGCATGAGCCGTCTTCAGATCGCCACGCGCCGCCGCCGCAGTCCCCGCCTTGAATGCCTCACCTGCCGTCTGAATTGCGGGAGCATTATAGGAAAGCTTTGAGTCCTGCGAGAGCGCAAAAGGCACTGCCAGTCCCACATACAGTACGGTCCAGATAATCCTTTTCTTCACATTGAAATTGTATCGGTTTAGCGCGACCGACGCCTCAGGGATGCATTTCCATTTGCTTCATCGGCATCGGTTTCCCGCTAATAAGCGCCGGTTTCAGAGTCTCGGGATGCAGTTCGCGATCGCCCTCGCGAATTCGGTACATGCGATCAGCCGCAGCGCCCCGGAAAATTTGCGTGGTGTGAGACGTCGGCCAGAAGACTGAGATCTCATCAGCAATCGTCGCCTTGCCAAGCCCGATATGCTGGCGCAACGGATTACCCGCAAAACTCGATCCGTATCCCACGGTCCGATACACTTCACGCTTCCCGCCAATTCCCTTTGTTGTGACGCGAATTCGCGCACCGAACGCAGCGCGATTTGACTTCACACCCTCCAGCACAAGCGTGATCCAATGGTTGCCGTGTCCGGGATTGCGAAACAAAGCGCTCTGATAGACATCTCCCGGAAAAGCGCCGCCCATCTTTGCGAACACATCCTCATTTCCGTCGTTCTCAATATCCCCGATTGCGATGCCGTGTCCTTTTTGCAGATGCCCAAATCCCCCGGAAGTCGTTACATCCTGGAAGCTCTTTCCAACATTGTTGCGAAACATCCTATTCGGCAGCAAAGCCTGGTAAGAAGGCTCGCCGGTGCCAAGATAAATGTCGAGCCAGCCGTCGTTATCGAGATCGCCAAAGTCGGCTCCCATCGCCAGGATTGCCCGGTCAAGATGCATAGCCTTGCTCACGTCCGTGAATGTGCCATCGTGATTGTTACGATATAGGCGCGGCAGCTCCGCATGGAATGGTTTCCCCAATTCAAACGCCCCTACATCCTGCATGGAACCTGCCGAGTAGCCGGATACGAAGATGTCAGGCCAGCCATCATTGTCGAAATCAAAGAACCACGTTGCAAATGTTTCTCGCTGTTCAGCAACCCCTGCTTGCTCGGTCACGTCTGTGAAATTCCATTGTTCGACCGCAGGATGTTTCGGATTTCGAGCCCCATCATTTCTGAAAAGATGATTGCGCCCGCCCTTAACCGACACATAGAGGTCCGGCTTGCCATCGTTGTTGAAGTCACCCCACGCGACTCCCTTCACGAATCCCATGTCCGCCAGATGATTCGGTCCGGCAACTTCAGTAAAGGTACCGTCGCCGTTATTGTGAAACAGTTGCGATGGGTGCCAATCACCCGGTGTTGATTCATGTCCCACGTAAACGTCGAGCCATCCGTCGTTGTCGAAGTCCGCCCACGCCGCAGTTTGCGTTGGGTGTGCCGATAGCATGCCCGCGCTCTCCGTAACGTCGTCGAAAGTTCCGTTGCCATTGTTGCGAAGCAGTGACATTGGATAGCACCCGAACTTTCCCCACCATCCTCCGCGCAGCACAAGAACGTCCGGATGACCATCATTATTGAAGTCAGTGAGTGTCAGGTTCAGTCCGCCCAGTTCCCCTGTCAGCCCGGCCTCGCGCGTACGATCGGCAAACGTTCCGTCACCATTGTTGTGGAAGAAATGCATCTGATCCAGCGGACCGGAGGACGAAACCATCAGGTCCATCAGGCCATCGCCGTCGAAGTCCTCCATGAGCACGCCTCCGGAGTGCCCCGTCACGTCCACTCCGGCAGAGGGCGCCACCTCCAGAAACTCACCGATGTCGTAGTCAGAATCGAATAGCTTCGATGGCACCAACCATTTCAGCGGAACGTCGTGCGGATATTTTCCAAGTTGCATATAGGCCACATTCAGCAGCCAGCGCGATTCCAGATCGTCTGGATGTTGTTCCAGCAGGGCGCTCAGTTCGCGCACAGCACCTTGCGCACCGCGGGGTAACTTGTGCACTGCCGAAGCCTGAAGTGGGAACAGGCACGATTTCTGCCCATGAAAGTGAAGACAGTTTTCCTGTTCCCCGAGCCGCAAATATGAAATCGCCAGTGCCTCGCGAAGCTGCCGGTCCTTTTCCGCCGAAAGATTCCCCGGATTTTGCTGGGTATACGCGCGCAATCCCTCCAGTTCATGGATAGCTGCGTCACTATCTCCCGCTCGCAGCAACTCATTCGCCAGCTCTTGTCGAACCGTGATCTGTTCCGCAGGACTAAGTTGAGTTTTTAGTAGCGCGCGGTAGTAGTTGGCTCGCACCTGCGGTTTGTTAGGGTCCGCTTTCCAGTCGTTGTCGGCGAAGATCTTCTTCAGGCGCTCCGACATCTGGCGCGTGCCCTCTGACTGGTAGAAGATTGAATTGGCGTTCGATGTCGTTGCCTGTCCCCCGCACTCGACCGTAAGAAACACGATCGCCAATGCAAGTCGAACAAAATAGGGCAACTGGAGCATAGGTCGCAAATTTAGCACTCCGATACGCCCGCGACCAGCATTACAATTCCGGCGCTTCGCTCGACCCAACAAAAGATCCGAATGAATCCATCAGATAGTCGTCCGATTACAAATCCTCCACCGATATCCTAAGCTTTCAATTCCCCCACTCCGTGCGTCCAATAGAGAACCGCAACCGTCTATCGCAACAGTACAGTTACGGGCATCTGGAGTTCCTTGTGACCACCAGCGCTCGCAAGACCGACCGAACGGCTGGGAACGAGGATTTGGCAATGGTAAGGAACCGAAGACGGTATGCGACATTCGCCGCCATGTGGCTGGCCGCGCTGTTCACTGCCACCCCGTTGACCGCGCAGGATGGCCAACGCGGGCCGGGTGGTGGGCCTGGAGGCGGATGGATGATGGGTGGCAACGGTTCGCCTCCTGTCGCCGGTACCGTGACCGCTATTGGTGCCAGCGATCTAACCGTCAAAACTGGCGAGGGCGAAGTCTACAAAGTCACCTACAGCGTAAATACCCACTTCATGAAAGATCGTCAGCCCTCGAAAAGCGGTGATATCAAAGTGGGAGATACGGTTATCGCCGCCGGCGTTGTGGACCCCAAGGCCAAATCAATCGCCGCCGCTTTTGTCGCCGAACTCGACCCGGAACAAGCGAAGCGAATCCACGAGGCGCAAGCCAATTACGGTAAGACGTGGCTGGGCGGAAGGGTCTCTGGCATCGACGAAACCAAGCTCACTATCACCGGTATGGACGGGAAGCCCGCGACCTTCATCGTGGATGAGAACACTTCCTTCAAGAAGCGCCGCGACAGCATCACCCTCGCAGACGTCAAGTTGGGCGATCGTGTCCGCGTTGAGGGTGCGGTGAAAGGTGGAACCTTCGTAGCTTCAACCCTCAGCGTCTTCGAACCGCGTCCTGAAGGAGAACGCGGTCCACGGGAAGGAATGGGCGCGCCCGGGGCCGCTCCGCCAGTTCCACAAAATTAGTTGAACCCACTCGTCCCCAGTTCCCGGTGTCGTTAAGGATATTGATTGTCTCGAGTTCTTCAGGTTGCGTTTTGGCTGGCAGTCCTACTCCCGTTTGACGGGGACTTGCCCTTGATCGCGCAAGCCACCCCATCCGCGTCGACAACACCCAATGGTGCATCCCCGGCAACGTCTCCTTCAGCAACGCCGGCTCCCATTCAGGCGATTCCCGCCGCGCCTCAACACCCGCCGCTGCCTCAACACCCGCCGCAGACGTCAAGGGCGGCACCATTCGAGGACAAGTGAAGTCGGGCGCCGTGCCGCTACCCGGCGTCAGCATTACAGCAACTAACACCCTGACTGGCAAAAAATACTCTACGACCACAGACATAAACGGCAGCTTCGTCATGGCCATTCCACAAAATGGCCGCTACGTATTGAAGACTGATTTCGCGGGATTCGCCGCCGTCACCAAGGAGGCGTTATTGAATGCAACAAGCCACGATCAAAAGGTCGAGTTTGCCGTGGTGCTCGCATCGCGAGCAGAGGCACAGGATGCAAGTGAGACCGCCACTACAACACGGCAATCGTCTGGTCGTGGCGCGCAGAACCTCAGCCTGCTGGGCGCGATTGCGGGCGCAGTGCAGGCGGGCGCAGGCGGCGAAAACAGTGGAGTGCAACTTCCCTCCTCCGCCGGAAACGCTGACTTCTCCGGCGAATCCGTCGCAGTAAGCGGACAAGCGGGAATCACCAACGCGCTTGCTGGCATTGATTTCGGCCAGATGCGCGAGCAAATGGAAAACCAGCGACAGCAGCAGTCCCTCTCCCAGGTCCCGGGTCAAACCAATAACGGTGGACCGGGTGGCGGTTTCGGCGGTGGAGGTGGACCAGGCGGTGGAGGAGGCTTCGGAGGAGGTGGTGGCTTTGGAGGTGGTGGGTTCGGAGGTGGCCGCGGCTTCAACCTGCGGAACTTCAAGCCCAATCAACCTCACGGCGCGATCTTTTGGAATGGCGGCAACTCCGCCCTGAATGCCGAGCCCTTCTCCCTCACTGGACGCCCTTCGGAACAGCCCGCTTACAATTCGAATCGCTATGGATTAACCATAATCGGGCAGCCTTACATCCCCAAGCTAACTAAGCCGAATCCGAAAGAAACCCTGTTCCTTACCCTGTACGGCCAAAGGAACGCCTCTCCCTTCGATCAATACGCCACAGTCCCCACGCTTGAAGAGCGCGGCGGCGACTTTTCTCACTTCGTCGACCAGCAGGGAAACCTCATTCCGATTTACGACCCACGCACCCGGCAACAATTCACCGACAATAAAATTCCCCTCGACCGTCTTTCGAAAGAAGCCGAGTCGCTATTGACCTACTTTCCGTTGCCAAACCTCCCGGGATCACTTCAGAATTTCCGCCGCCAGACTACGCAGGAAACCAACACCACCACCGTTGGAGTCCGTTACGTGCGGACCTTAGGGGCAAGCACCGGATCGCAGATACCGGCCTTCCTCGCCCAGTTCGCCAACTCCTCGGGCCTGCGGCAAAGCATTAATGCCAATTTCAATTACAGCCACTCTGCCAGTGATCGCGACAACGTCTTCGCGGATCTCGGCGGCAAGGTGTCCGCCGACAACTATTCGCTTACCGTCGGTTACACGCTCGGCATCGGAAAGCTCACGAACAACTTCTCCGGCGGATGGAATTACGCGCAATCGCAGCTCACGAACTTCTTCACGGGTACCGAAGACG
Source organism: uncultured Acidobacteriaceae bacterium (assembly GCA_963797255.1). Taxonomy (GTDB): domain Bacteria; phylum Acidobacteriota; class Terriglobia; order Terriglobales; family Acidobacteriaceae; genus JANXZS01. Next base: position 549,284 of record CAWCOV010000015.1, on the reverse strand, counting down.
TCGCAACACAAGTCGGAGTGCTCGGGCCTGACGGCAGTCCACTGAATTCAAGCCCTTTGAATTACGGCTTGCCTAGTCTCGTACTCAGCCAATTTACCGGCCTCAATCAAACGCAGGCAAACCTTCGCCTCACCCAGACGATCTCTGTTTCAGATTCAAGTTCCTGGCTTCACGGCAAGCACAACATTCGCTTTGGAGGAGACTTCCGCCGAGTGCACCTCAACCTCCTCGGAGGCACCAACGCAACCGGCACCTTCTACTTCACAGGCTTCGCTACTCAAGCCCCGGGCTCCGGAGATAATGGCACCGGCAATTCAAGTTCAGGATCTGCTCTCGCGGACATGCTTCTCGACGTCCCTCAGGAATCGACTATCCAGTCGCCGCAGCAAAAGGCGTACATGCGCGCCAATGTGTGGGACGCATTCATCCTCGACGACTTCCGCGTGTTGCCCAATCTCACTCTGAACTACGGCCTTCGCTACGAGTATTACTCTCCCTACGTTGAGAAGAATGATCGGCTTGTGAATCTAGATCCCAACAGTGACTTCTCTGAAGTGGTTCCGGTCTATCCAAATGGAGTAGGCCCTTACTCCGGCAAGTATCCGCGTTCGCTGATCGATCCGGTGCGCACTGCTTTTGCGCCCCGCGTGGGTTTCGCGCTTCGGCCGCTGAAGAATACCGTCGTCCGCGGTGGCTACGGCATCAACTTCACAACGTCGCAGTATGCGAACTTCATTCAGGATTTCGCCTACCAGCCGCCCTTCGCCAATGTGCAAACCAACCAGGTCACACAGGGCGCAGTCATCTCACTGTCCGATGGTTTCCCCGCGCCGCAGAGTGTCGGCAATTTTTCTGCGAATCTTCACTACACGCTTCCCTACGTGCAGGTGTGGAACCTGGACGTTCAGCGCTCTCTTCCCCTGGGAATCGTTTTGAACGCGGGATATAACGGCGCCAAAGGCACCCACCTTGATATCACCAGTGCTCCCGGTCGTACGGCGTTGGAGTCGACCAGCGGCGTCTACTATAACTACGAAAACTCGGTGGCCTTCTCCAACTTCAACGCAGCCACTGTTCGCGCTCGCAAGCGCCTGCAAAATGGCGTCGCGCTAGGCGTAACGTACATCTATTCGCACTCCATCGATAACGCTGGTTCGATCGGCGGCACATCAACCGTAGTAGCACAAAACTGGCAAAACCTTGTCGCGGAAGAAGGCAACTCCAGCTTCGATGTGCGTCAAAAAGCCAGCGGCGACTATCTCTTCGAACTTCCCTTCGGCCCCGACAAAAAGTGGCTGAGCAGTGGCGGATGGGCATCGCACGCCTTTAGCAATCTGTCGCTTTCCGGCGACTTCACGTTCTCCACCGGCTTGCCGCTGAGCCCGCGGTACAGCGCTGCTGCCGCAGATGTCGCTCGTGGCACCGCTGGAAGCTTGCGCCCTGATACCGTCCCCGGTGTCTCGGTCACTGCGGGTGGAGGATCATTGACACACTGGTTCAATCCCCTCGCCTACACCGCCCCTGCTCAGCTATACGGCAACGCATCCCGCAACTCCATCGCCGGGCCCGGCGTAGTCTCAAACGACATGTCGCTGTCCAAGACATTTCATCTCGGCGAAACCCGAAGCCTGGAACTGCGCGCTACAGCCAACAATGTATTCAACACAGTCCAATACGCGACCGTCGATTCGCAGATCGATTCACGCACCGTCGGTCAGGTAACTTCCGCAGCCACGATGAGGCAGTTCAGCTTTGTTGGGCGCTTCCGCTTCTAGGAGACAGATATGAAATACACAACCCGTCTCCAACGATTCCGCCTCCAGCGCTCGCTGATCGCCCTTGTCGTGACAGTCTGTGCAATCACTTGTGCGATCGCTCAAGACACTCCACCACCAGCATCCGGCCCCTCCCAGCAAAGCACCGGCCCTTCGTTCACATTAAAGATGAACAGCGATATTGTCCTCACGAACGTCGTTGTGCGCGACAAAAAGACTGGCGAAGTGGTGCGCGGGCTGACTGAGAAAGATTTCACCATCCTCGAAAATGGAAAGCCGCAAAAGATCGACAGCTTCGATTTCCAGAGCGTCGACATGGCCGCACCGCTCAACGAAGCCACCGTGAATGGCACCACCGGACCTATTGTTCTGGGAAAGACGGCCGTCGTCTCCAACGAGCAACAACTGCGAAATCACCGCTTGATCGTTCTGTTCTTCGACCTCAGTTCCATGCAGGTCGAAGATATTGATCGCTCTGTCACGGCAGCACGGAACTACGTGAATAAAACCATGCAGCCTGCAGACTTGGTTGCAGTCGTGTCTCTCGGAACATCTCTTTCTCTCGATCAAGACTTCACAGCAGATAAGAAATCGCTGCTCCACGCCGTAGGCCGCTACAACGGCACGGAAGGTGAGGGTTTTGCGCAGGGCGACAATGGAACCGCCACGAATACAGTCGAAGATGCCAGCGGGTACACTCCCGATGAAAGTGAATACAACGCCATCAATACCGATCGCGAACTCTTCGCCATCGCTGCCGTTGCACGATCCCTCGGCAGCATTAATCAGAAGAAGTCGCTGCTTTACTTTTCCGGCGGATTGACCCGCAGCGGTATAGAAAACCAGGCCTCACTACGTGCCGTGGTCAATGCCTCGGTTCGCGCCAACGTCTCCATCTACAGCGTTGACACACGCGGCCTTGAGGCTATTTCTCCCGTAGGTGACGCGAGCAAAGGAAGCCTGCGCGGAACAGGAGCCTTCAATGGATCGGCCGTGCAGGGCAACCTCGATGCAAATTTCTCTTCGCAGGAAACTCTCGCGACTCTTTCCTCCGACACAGGCGGTAAATCCTTCTTTGACTCGAACGACTTCGCGCCCGCATTTCAACGCGTGCAGCAGGATACATCGGCCTACTACGTGATCGGATTCCGCTCGGCAAACCTGTTGCGCGACGGCCGCTTTCGCAAACTCACCATTAAGCTGAATCGTCAGGATGTGAAGCTCGAATATCGCCCCGGCTATTACGCTCCAGCAGACTATCGTCACTCCAACAAGGAGGAACGCGAGCGCGAACTCACCGAGCAGTTGCAGAGCGATCTGCCGGCGACGGACGTCACCGTGTACCTTCAAGCTCTATATTTCCGCCTCGATGAGAATCGCTTCTACGTCCCCGTCTCACTCATCATTCCCGGATCGCAGATCCCCTTCGTCAAGGGCGGCGACCGCGACAAAGCCACCCTCGACATCATCGGAGAAGTGAAAGATGCCCAGGGCCGCGAGATCGGCGATGCGCGCGAGACGGTAAAGCTGGCCATCAATGAATCACAGCAGGTGGCGCAGAAGAATATTCAGTACTCAACAGGATTCACACTCCCCGTCGGAAAGTTCCATCTCAAATTCGTTGTTCGCGAAAACGAGACAGGGCGCATGGGATCATTTGAAACCGACATCAATGTTCCGGACCTGAAGAAAGTTCCTCTCAAGCTGAGCTCGGTTGTGCTCTCAAGCCAACGGGTGCCCGCAGGCAAGCAGAAAACGGAAAATCCCCTCGTACGAGATGGCCTTGAATGGGTACCGAATATCTCGCACGTCTTTCGTCAGGATCAACACCTTTACTTCCTCTACGAGGTCTACAGCCCAACTGCGATAAAGGGCGCCTCGGGCAAAGATGCGAAACACTCTCTCAAGCTGCTAACCAGCATTGAGTTCCTCCAGGGATCGTCGAAGGTATTTGAAACGCCTTTAGTTGAAGCGAATGCCAGCAACGTTCCCGGCCGCGATGCCGTGGCATTTCAATTCGATGTCCCTCTCACCGACTTGAAGGCCGGACTCTACACTTGTCAAGTGAACGTGATCGACGATGCGGGAGGAAGCTTTTCCTTTCCTCGCATGGCGTTACTCATTCGCGAAAACGCGGTTGCTGCTCCAGGAGCAAAGCCATCAGTCGGATCTGGCGCACCGTAGTCCTCAGGGCGAACCAGGTTTTTAGTTCTTGCTCTTTTGCGAATTAGCAATCGCAGCGCGATCCATCGTCTTCTCCACTTCGACGGCTCCCTGCGTGTCTCCACTCATTCGATAAGCTGCAGCGAGAGCGCCGTAGATCTGCCCATCCGGCGATGTCCCCTTCGCCGCAGCCTCTTTTAAATAGCGAATAGCCGGGGTCGCCTGGTTTTGCGCGAGTGCGCACAAGCCCATCCGGTATTGATTCAAAGCCGCATTGGATGAAGATGTAAACGATGGGCTCACAACAGTCCATAGCGGATAATACTCCGCCGTCTCAATTTCAAAATTGAGCGCTTGTGAAGTTGTTTCCTGACTTTCAGGATCGGTGAGTCGAATCACCAGGCGATAGCTCCCACTATGCAATGCGTCCGTCGCAAGATCCTTACCGTAAAGCAAGTTTCCTTGCCGATCGAACGAACTTCGATCGATGGTCTGATCCTGCTCCTGTCTCTCCGTTGAGCCTACCTGCCCGATAGTGTAATCGACGTTGATTTTCTTCCCTTGTAAAAACACAGGCGAGTCCGGCTTCTGCCACACCTGCACAATAATTCGCAGCGGACTGCCCACCGCAATAATCGTATTGTCTGCACCAAGTATCGGAACGCGCACGCCGGAAAAGCTGAATGGCAATGAGCGGCTAGGATCGCGCGTCGGTAGCTGATTCTCCGCAAATACCACTTGGCTCATCCCCATCGATCCATCAAACGCCGGCACCAGCACCGCGCGCGTCTGCACAAACGTCTGCTTGGTAACCTGGTTCGTCAGCGTCACACGCAACTGATATTTTCCTGGAGCAATCGGCAGACGACCTTCCACTCCGAAGCTCTTGTTCTGCACATCGCTCACCTGCTGTGGCGTAAGCGTATTGTTTAACTCCTGCGAATCTTGATAGATGCTTTTGCCGTTCGCGTTAGAGAGTTCCGCAGCCACCGTGAGCGAATAATAGAAGCGCCCATCCGCCTGCTTCGCGAGCGTGAAATCCTGCGGGCTCCGGAAGCGAAAAAGGTAATGAACACTCGCTTCGCTCTCTGAGTCGCGTGTCACAAGTGTGGCGAGAGAACTAAACTGTTCTCCAAGAATCACTCGGTGCGTAACACCCTCGAGCGACGCCCGACGATGATTCAACACGTCAATATTCTCTGGCAAGTTTCGATAGTTGCGAATGTTACCCAGCAGCATGTCCGACTGCAAACTGGGCGTGCCGTTTTTCAAATCAACGGGCTCGCCAAATATCAACGACATGGTGAGTCGTTCAATTTCCGATCCCACATCCTGCTGAATGATTCTCAATGCTGTGGGTTCGTCGTTTACCGCGTTTGTACTCGCAATCAACTTCTCTGGCCTGTCAGAGTACGGCGAGTAAAGCTTGAAATCTTCCGCCGCACTAGGCTGATAAAAAATCAGAGAGAAGTAGGCGGGCAGTGCTCCGGTCGGGCTCTGATAAAACCACACCTCCATCGAACGCAAATATCGCGTGTGCAGATACTTTCTTCGTTGCTGCGGCGCACCCAGTGTGATGTAGACCATTCCACGATCCGTCCGCCATCCAATGTTCGAATTCGGCGGACCGAAGTTCTCGTTTGCGTACGCGAGTCTTGCGTAATATTCCTGCTGAAAACCGTTGACTGGAGAATTCGGATCGGGATTTCTCGTCTTCCAAAAGCTGGCGATGAAGTTGTCACGTTCTGCATCGGATGCGAGATTTTGAAACTGCTCCTTCTCCTGATCTGTGATCAGGTAAGGCACTTCCTCCTTCACCCAGTGAGCATACTTCGGCGGGAGGGGAGGATGTTTTGCTGCTGCAGCAACCAGGCTGCAAATCACAAAACTCAGCACCACAATCGCCTTGCACACTGACAATCCGGTATGTCTCTTGAACATCCTTCTTCCTCTAATCCTTTTCACCGGCTTCATCGTGAAACGTACACCTTTAGTCTAAGACCGCGAGACTCTCTTGTGTTTCGCGCTCCGCCCATCCCTTTCAACAGCAAAGAGGAGGAAGACCTTCGGCCTCCTCCTCTTCCTCTCGATCATCAAAAATCAGAACTGCAGCTTGATCGATCCGCGTCCATAGAACGCCCGCTGAAATTCCAGCGGCTTCAAATAATCTTCGTTCGGACTGCCGAAGCCAAGATCAATATCCTGGTCTACGGATGTTAGGGAACGCGAATTCGTCACGTTGAAAGCATCGAACGTCAAAATCAGCTTGAACTTTTCACCCACTGGAACCGGATACGATGAGTGAAGATCCAGTCCGTAATTGGATGCTGTCCTGCCCACCGTACCGCGACCACCGAGCGGCACCTCACCCGCGTCGAAGTAAACGGGATGAGCTGCTAACTGGCTGATCGGCGCACCAGACTCTCCTCGAAATCCTAGACCCAGCTGCAAGTTTCTCGCCATGCCGTGCGGGAAAACATATGACCCGTAGAGATTGCCCACTTGGCGACGATCTGTGTTTAGGAATCCCTGCACAAATTGATCTCCCAGCATGCCGAGGACACCCTGCGTAAAGTCAAACAGCGAACTGATGCTTGGATCGGACTGACCGTTATCGTTGCGAAACAGGCCCTCATAATTTCCATAAAGCTTTGCCCAACGATAGTTCACTCTCAACATCCAGTTGTGGCTGAAGTTTTTGTTCGCTTCAATTTCAAATGCCTGGTAGTGCCGGTAAGGATTTGCAAAACCATCTGCTTTGCCGTCAGGGACTGGAAGCCCTGCCAGGTTGTCCCCATTTGCATCGAAGACGTTGAATCCGCACGCTCCACCAATCGGCTGTCCGAGACTGTTATTTTGAATTCCGTAGTCCGTCGGGCAATCTGCTGGAGGCGTCGTGCTATACGCTTGTTCCTGTTCATTCACGAACAAGTCGGTGGAAGTATTCATATTTCCAATCACAAAATTCTGCGGTACGAACCCGCTGCCGCCGCCCTCCGGCGACGCGCCAGACGCATCTTCCAACACACGCAATAGTCTTCGATCCGTATAACGGGCGCTCAGAACAAAGCCCTTCATCTGGCGTTCGATGCCAGCAACATACTCTTCCTCGAAGTTCAGCTTGGTACCCGGCGCAATAAAGATCGAAGACGCGCCGCCACTTGTAGAGACGCTTTTGCCCACCGTCGATCCCGACAGAGGATCGCCGTTCAGCAAGTGTTCCGCGTCCAGAACAGGAATTACCGTTCCTGAAGGCCCGATGATCGCATTGTTATTCGCATCGGATTCCGGCCTCCAATTCGCTCGGTTGATATCAAGCTCGTTGGAAAGATCTCGCAAAGCTGCGTCTTGCGGCATCTGCTGTGTATAGCGTCCCCAGTTGAAGAATATCTTCGTCCTGCGGTCTCCCTTCGGATCGACGCTGATACCCAGTCGCGGAGACCAGTTGTCGTTGAACACATAGGCCTGCGTTATTCCGTTCAACTGTTCTTCATCCCACCGAAGTCCCAGGTTGAGAGTGACTCGCGGACCCAGTGTCCATGCATCGTTCCCGTAAATCGCCTGGTATACCGCGCTGGTGGCGGCCGTCGGAGGGCTGAAGATTCCTCGCACCTGGTTCAGATAAACCTGCTCTGTACCGTTCGGTCCAGTTAGATACGGGCACCGCGATGGATCGCAGCTTCCATCCGAAATCGTCTGCAAGAAGAATGCCGCATTCGTGCTCGCCCCCACCAACGCAGGATTGTTCACCAGCGAAGTTGCGGGCGTCGAACCGACAAGCGGCGTTCCGGCGATGTTGGCACTGGGGAAGTTGAAATATGGACCCGTGTAAGCCTTGGTCAACTTGTAGATGGAGTGATCGTACCCATAACCCAGCGACAGCACGTGTTGCCCAAATTTCACCACGGTCTTCTGGCCATCAAGACCGAAATCGTATTGGTCTGTATTTGGATTTTGGAGAAAACCCAGGCCCTGGGGCGTGTACTGTCCGGCCTGAATAATTCCGGTATTATCGATGATGTTATAGACGTTCTCCGACGGTGATTCTGTAAAGTGACTCGTCTTCGCGGAGGCAGCAAGATCCACTAACCAGGTCGGATTGGGAGCGGTTGTAATGTGCAGCGTTTCACTTCGCGTGCCGTAATTCCAAAGGCTGAAGCCTGTCGTTCCCGCAAGGTTCAGGTTCGGATAGAGCGGGAATGTATCCTCGTTTGCGGCACCGAATCCTAGATTTGTTTTCGAAGGATCTCCAAATGCGGAAGCATCCACGCTCGTGTTGTCATTCAACTTGTAAGTCAACTTCGCGGCCCAGCTATTCACCGTTGTGTTATTCGTAAATGGGCCATGTGCGCTGAGCGGCGCTACAGACGGCGAAATCCAGCCAACCTGGTTAAGCGCTGGGTTGTAAGCGCCGTAGAAAAACAGGTGATTCTTCCAATAATTGCCGGGAACATATCCGCCGATTTCGATCGCGCCGTCATATTGCGGGATTTCGAAAATTCGGCCACGCACGTTCACACGATTGAAATAATTGTCAGCATAGCGCTGACCAGCAGCAAATCCGCTCGGCGCAAAATAGGCTGAGAGAGCGCCGTGATACTGCGTTCCGCCCGACTTCGTTACGATTTGAACGACGCCGCCGTTCGCCTTTCCATACTTCGGCTCAAAGGCACCCGTTTTCACTTGCACTTCCTGGATGAACGTCAGATTAATACCGGTGCCAAGGGATCCGTAGATGGGGCTGAATACACCCAGCCCGCCGTACCCTGCATCCGTAATGTTCACGCCGTCCGCAACGTACTGGTTCTCAAGCCCGGTCGCGCCGCCAATGGAAGGGATTTGCCGATCCACTTCCGCCGCCGTTCGTAACTCCTGGAGCCGTGTAGAACAAGCTGCCAACGTTGCGCGCCACAGGAACAGAATTGTAAAAGCTGTCCGAAAGATTGGTGCTAATAGCGGTAGCACTGGTGTCAATGTTCGCCGCAGTCGCATCCACCTCAACCGTCTCCGCGCTGGCCCCCGGCTTCATCGTCAGATTCACTGAGATATTTCGTCCAATCGCAACTTCAATATTTTTTGCGGAAGTTGAAGAGAAGCCCTCCCGCTCGACCGTTACCGTGTACAGCCCTGGAGTTAGATCGCCCACCTCGAATCGCCCATCATCGTTCGTAGTCGCCGTGCGAGTATCCGCCTGCCCTGAAACTGTGACCTTTGCCTGTGGAATCACCGCGCCGGACTCGTCCGCGATCACACCGGCTAATCCACCTTTCGTGGACGAATTGCCTTGCCCGATCATGCTTGAGTGGAAACAAAAAGCACTGAGGAAGAGAAACGCTGTCGCGAAAATCGATCGACGAAGATGTGAGCTCATTCTGATCTCCAGAAATATTCCGAAACCGTGTGAAACAGGGTCGTTCTTGCCAGCACGCCGAGTGTTTTGCATGTTGCAACCGAATCTGTCTTCACGAACGTTTGTAGATTGCAATTGATGGCGGTTCGAAGGCTTTCGAATTAGGAACGCTTCTGGCCGTAAGTTTTGGGCCAATCATCAATTGTTTCGAAATAGAAGGGGTCGCGCCGTACACCCCGATGGTTTATACGTCAGTTAATAGTAGGCAATTAAACTGCCAAATTCCGCCCATCGCGAAACGCCTCAAAACACGCCATTAAATTGCTTTATCTGCGTCCTGGCCACGGGTTAAATTCCACTTTTTGAAAGCGTTTCCTATTATTAATTGAATGCTTCGCCGCGTTAACCGCTTCGAAAGTAACCTCTGACATTAGACTCGAAGAAACGATCGATTCTTTTCAAGGGCGCAACGTGACCGTAATTTCAAACTGGACGCACACCTCGGAAATGAGCGCTCTTCCGGATAGAGTCATCCATGTGTGGGCGTGGCAAAATCACTCATCCGAAGAATCAAGCGATCCAGACCTGTCCAAACTAAGCGAGCAGGAAGTCGAACGCTGTCTGCGATTCCGATTCGAACGAGATCGCATCAGCTTCGCTACGTCGCATCGCAATATGCGTCTAATCCTTGCCCACTATCTCGGGAAGCCGCCAGAGGATCTAACAATCACTCCCCAGGCTGGCGGCAAGCCACGCCTGCACGGAGCGGGTTCCGAACATCTTCGGTTTAATCTGAGCCATTGCAAAGACGTAGGCATGCTTGCCGTCGCTTGGAATACAGAGATCGGCATAGACGTGGAGCAGCCGCGCCACGTGCACCCGGGCGTCGCAGAGCGATACTTCTCCCCTGCCGAGCTACAGGAACTGTCGCAGTTAGATGACGACCAGTGGAACTCCGGTTTCCTGCGCTGCTGGACGAGAAAGGAAGCCCTACTCAAAGCAGAAGGAACGGGCCTTCGAACTCCGTTGGATGCTTTTGTTGTCTCTCTCGCGATCGACCATCCTCGTCTGATCGCTGTTCGCCCGTCGGCAACATTCAGCCATTCATGGCAGCTCTATGACATCTCACCGCCATCCACCTACATTGCCTGTATTGCGGTTTCCTCAGCCCCAGACGCGATCCATTGTTTCTACTTCCCTCCGCGTAATTGATCGAATACGCAAAGAGTTCCGCCTTCAAATCCCACTAGAAAGTTTGTTCGCATGGAAGACATAAACATCACGCTCAAATCTATTCGAGTTTCTTGAAGACGTTGTTCAGCGCCTCGGACAATGTGGGATGCGAGAAGGTGCCGTCCCTTAGCACCGAATAACTCAGCTTCCCCATCATTGCAATTTGCAGCATGGATGCGATCTCTCCGCCCTCGATCCCCAGGATTGCGGCTCCGAGAATCTGACCGCTCTCCGCATCCACCACCACCTTCATTACTCCGCGAGCCTCCGCCATCTCCAACGCGCGCGCCACACGCGTCATTGGCATACGAGCAATCTTTATTTTCCTGCCTTGCTGGCGCGCTTCATTTTCGGTCAGGCCAATGCGACCAAGCTGCGGATCAATGAACACCGTGTACGGCACCATTCGATTCGCAGTGCTCATCTTTCGCCCATCAAGCAGGTTCCCTTTTAAAATACGAAAGTCGTCATAGGAAATATGCGTAAATGCCGGACCGCCCTTCACATCCCCTATTACAAAAACGTCAGGAGCGCTCGTCTCAAGCCGTTCATTCGCGCGAATAAATCCGCGTTCGTCCGTATCAATCTTCGCCACTCCCGGATTCAGCATGTCTGTATTTGGTTTCCGCCCCGTGGCAATTAGCAGGTGCGATCCCTTGACCGTCTTCGTTACATTGTCAGCGGTGAAGGTCAGCGAAATATCGTCGTCCACCTTGCTAACTTTGCTGGCCATCGCATTCAGATGAACCGTAATTCCGTCTTCGGCGAAAATGGATTGGATCTCTTTCGCAATATCCTCGTCTTCGCGATCGAGCAACTGCCGACCGCGATGAACAATAGTCACCTCCGACCCAAAGCGCCGAAACATCTGCGCAAACTCCAGCCCAATGTAACCACCGCCGAGAATTATCAGCCGTTCTGGAACCCTGTCCAGTTCCATGATCGAAACATTGTCGAGAAACGCAACGGTATCCAGTCCTTCCAGCTTCGGGACTGAAGCGCGCGTACCTGTGTTGATGAAAATCTGGTCCGCGGAGACAGTGCGTTTCCCTCCATCTTTCAGAGCGATCTCAACCGTCTTTTCCGCAACAAAAGATGCGCCGCCGCAAATCACTTCAAGATTCGCTGTACTCGCCAACCCTTTCTCATTTGCGGTGCGGAATTCATTCACAATGTCTCGTTTGCGCTGCCGTATCGTTGGCATGTCGATTTTTTGCGGGGAGCAGTTCACTCCGTACTCGCTGCCGCGCCGTCCCAGGTAAGCTACGCGCGCACTCGCCACCATGGTCTTCGTTGGAGTGCAGCCCTCGTTCACGCAGGTACCGCCAATGTGTTTCCGCTCGATGATCGCTGTTTTGCGGCCTGCCTCGGCCAGCGCCTCGGCCAGCGGGGTCCCGCCTTGGCCAGAACCAATCACGATCGCATCAAAGTGATCTTGTGGCATCATTCCCTCTCGCACAGATTAGAAGCGAGAAACGATGAACAGGCCCGCTCCAATCGCAATAAGATCTTCTGTCAGCGCAACCGGAAAGTCAGGAAGTTGAAAAGCACGCTTGATATTACGCCGGACAAAGTAACCACCCAATCCGCCCACCAGCCCTCCAAGGCCGCCAAGCAGAAACGCCACCGCAGTAGGCGCGTGCCCCGCAATCGCCAGCGCCAGACCGCACGCACCACCAAATAGAAATCTTATGATCAGCGAAATCGCAGTGTTTCTCCCGGGAATGCCTGGCAACTTATCCGCGACCAACTCACAAATTGCGAACAAGCTGAAGATCGCCACACATATTGCCATCCGCAGAAAAACGAGGCGGGAACCGACCAAATTCAGCCATCCCAGGTGAGCGCCCCAGCACACAAGTGCCGGACCCGTCATCGAGCGAAGGCCACACACAATGCCAATCCCAAACGCGAGAGTGAGAACTGTAGGGATACTCATCGCAGCGTCCATATGTCACCTCCAGAAATTCAGCCCTGATTCACAAGTAGCAGTTTGCCTGTTGTCCGCCGGCCTTCAAGATCCCGGTGAGCCTCGGCGGCATTCGCCATGGGATAAACAAATTCTGTCCGCACCTTCAGCTGCCCGCCTCTCACCCAGTCCAGAACATCCGTCGCCCTCTTTTCCAATTCCTGTCGAGTATGAATGTAATGGCCGAGTGATGGACGTGTGATGAATAACGAGCCTTTCGTAGACAACTGGATCAGGTCGAAGGGAGGAACCGCGCCGCTCGATGCGCCATAGAGCGCCAGCAGTCCGCGCGGCTTCAGAGAGTTCAGCGATTTGTCGAATGTACTCTTTCCAACCGAGTCGTACACCACGTCCACACCGCGTCCATCCGTCAGCCTGCGAACCTCTTCATCGAAACAACATTCCGTGTAGAGAATCACGTCGCTCGCACCGGCCTCACGCGCTAACGCAGCCTTCTCTCTCGTTGAAACCGTCGCCAGAACACGCGCACCTATCTGCGCTGCCATCTGCGTCAGCAGCAGGCCAACGCCACCCGCAGCGGCATGCACCAGTGCCGTATGCTCACTTTCAAGTTTGAAAGTGGAATGGCTCAGGTAGTGTGCCGTCATTCCCTGAAGCATCACACCCGCTGCAATCATCAGGTCCACGTCATCCGGCACTCGAACAAGCTGCGAAGCCGGAACAATGGCATATTCCGCGTAAGCCCCGAGGACCCCGCACCACGCCACGCGCTCCCCGACTTTTAAACCGTTGTTGACTCCCGGCCCGATCGCCTCAATCGTGCCCGCGCCTTCCTGCCCCAACACCAGCGGCAGGTCCGCCTTGTAACGTCCCTCTCGAAAATAAACATCAATGAAGTTCACTCCAGCCGCGTGAACCTTCACCAGCACCTTTCCCTCGGTTGGAGTAGGCACCGGCAAATCTACGTATCGAAGGACATCGGCAGTGCCAGTCTCGTGGATCTGAATCGCTTTCATGAATGTTCAAGCTCGTTCCGGCAGGAGTATTCCAGATCGCATAATCTCAACGAGTTCCCCCGGGGGAGACGCAACTCGCTCACTTCGGGACCGCGCACAAGGAATCGTTCTTAGAATGCAACGAGGGCCTTGCACGAGGCAAGGCCCATGAGGGATATCATCAACAATCTTCGTTAGTTGTCGCGCAGCATACTCGGCTCTTCCGGACTACGCAGCCTGACCAGCCGATCGACCGTATACGGCGCGCGATTCGAAGAGGTGTGGTAGTGGCGCACCTGCAACTCACCCAGCAACCCGATCGCCAACATTTGAATTCCGGCCAGCATGGATACACCCGCAATCACAAACAGCGGCCCGTGCTCGTCCATCACATGCTGATGCGTGAGCACTTTCAGAGCCAGCAGGAACATCGAAATCGTCGAACCTACCAAAATACTCAATGCGCCGAACCCGCCGAAGAAATGCAGCGGACGCGTCATGTACTTCAGCAGAAAACGGATCGTCATCAGGTCAAAGAACACGCGGAAGGTTCGCGAAATCCCGTAATGTGACTTCCCGGTTGTGCGGTTGACGTTCTTGATGGGAATCTCGCAGATGCTAGCCCCATACCACGAAGCCAGCGCCGGAATAAACCGGTGCATCTCGCCATACAGCGGAATGTTCTGAATCACCTCACGGCGATACGCCTTGAACGTGGTGCCGAAGTCGTGGATATCCACGCCAGACAGCTTGGCCATCAGCCAATTCGCACATCGCGAGGGAATACGCCGCATGATGAAGTTATCGACGCGATCTTTGCGCCAGCCACTCACAACGTCGTAGCCCTCTTCAAGCTTGGCGAGAAACTCCGGAATCTCTTCCGGTTCGTGCTGCAAATCGCCGTCCATTGCCAGGATGAACTCTCCCTGCGCATGATCGAAGCCTGCGGCCAGCGCGGAGGTTTGCCCGAAATTGCGTCGCAGCTTGACCACCAGCACGCGGCTGTCCACCGCGGCAATCTCTTCCAGCAGCTTGTACGTGCGATCACCAGACCCGTCGTCAACAAACACCAGCTCAAAACTCTCACCAACCTGCTCCATTACATTCTTCAGGCGGTCGTAGAGAGTTGTGACGAAATCTTCTTCGTTATGAAAAGGAACGACGACAGAGTACTTTGGCATATCTTGGAAGTATACCTCCGGTGCACCCGGCTTATTGCCGAGTAAACATCAAAACGTGGGTTGAACCCTCTTAATTATCAGACTCAGCACTCGGCCAATAAGTAACAATTTCTGCGATGTAACAAGCTGTTACTTTGCATCCGATCACGGCTAGTGCCGGATCTCATCCTCGAGAATCGCCATCGCCCTCTCGCAATCCTCCCGGCTCACATCTCTGTGCGTCACCAGCCGTACCGTATGCGGGCCCGTGGTGCTGCACAGTAGGCCGTGCAGCTTCGTGCGGGCAGCCAAGGCCATTGCGTCACCACGATCCTTCAGATCGAAGATCACGATGTTCGTCTGCACCGTTTCCACGTCGATAATTGCCTGCGGCATCCGCGAAACCGCCTCCGCAATCAGGCGTGCATTGTCATGGTCCTCGGCCAGCCGCTTGGGCATTTCCTCCAGGGCGATGATCCCGGCCGCCGCTAGAACCCCGGCCTGCCGCATGCCGCCTCCCAGGGCTTTGCGGTAGATCCGGGCTTTGTCGATCAGCTCCCGGCTACCCACAATCATCGACCCCGCAGGAGCGCACAGTCCTTTGGAAAGGCAGAACATCACCGTCGAAAACCCGCTGGTCAGCTCTTTTACCGGCACTCCCAGCGCAACGGAAGCGTTGAAAATGCGCGCCCCGTCCAGATGCACCGGCAAACCCGCCTTTTTCGCTCCGTTCCAGATCTCTTCCAGCGCCGCCAACGGAGTTACCGTTCCACCCGCCATGTTGTGCGTGTTTTCGAGTGAGATCAGCCCCGTTTGCGCTCGGTAGTAGATCTTCGCGCCGATTGCCGGCTCAATATCCTGCCACCGAAGAATGCCACGCTCAGCCGGTACCGCTCGCAAATGGCAGCCGGAAAAGGCCGAAACCATCGCCATTTCCCACTCACCAATGTGCGCCCGCGACTCGCAGATCACTTCCTGCCCATGCTGGGTGTGCAGCCGGATGGCAACCTGGTTTCCCATCGTCCCGGTAGGAACAAAAATCGCAGCTTCCCGCCCAAAGATCGCAGCGGCTTTTTCCTGCAGCAGATTGATCGTCGGGTCCTCTCCATACACATCGTCCCCGACCTCCGCGGCGGCCATAGCGGCTCGCATAGCCGCGGTTGGACGCGTGACCGTATCGCTGCGCAGATCGATTACGCCCGTAGGCTTGAGTTCCGCCGAATCCGCTACTGCAAGTACTTCAGAAGACATCTATTTCCCTCAATTCGCCCGACCGTGCACGCATTTCAGGCAATTAATAAATCACACCACCGAAATTAGATTGCGATCTGGCTCCGGCACGCCACCGGCCGCGATGAACCGGCCAAACACCTCGTTCGACATCAGCCGCCCCCGACTCGTCAGCCGCAACCAGCTCCCGTCCTTTTCAAGCAGTTCTTCCGCCACCAGCGTGTCGATCTGCGGACGAAATGCGGCGATCGTGTCCCGCCCATATCTGCGGGCCAGGGCCATCAGATTCACACCCTTCGTCAATCGCAGCCCAAGGAACCATTCCTCTTCCAGTTGCTCTACTTCGCTTAAATGGAGATCCGCCGGGTCACGTGGATTCTGGAGATAATCGTCCAGATTCTCGCTCGTAGCCAGCCGGATCGTGTGCCCGTCTCGCCCCAGCAGCATAGAGTGCGCATCTACGCCCAGCCCGAGGTAGGGAGCCCGTTGCCAATACTTCAAATTGTGCTGCGATTCCGCGCCTTCGCGAGCGAAGTTTGAAATTTCGTATTGCTCAATCCCCTGTCCCTGCAAATAGTCGATTCCCGCCAGATACATATCCGCCATCGCATCGTCCGTTGGCACGGACGCCGCATGATAACGTCCGCCGTCCGCCAGCAATTCCCTGCCGAGTCGCGAATCCTCATCGACCTCCAGCATGTAAAGGCTGGCGTGATTCGCCCCCGTGCCCGCCAGTGTTTTAAGTGACTCTCCCCAGGATTCCATGGTCTGGTATGGCAGCCCGGCTATCAGATCCACGTTCACCGACTCAATTCCCGCGCCGAGCACCCTCTCCACATCCCGGATCGCCGTTTCCCGGTTATGGAGCCGCCCGGTAACCGCGGCCTCGCGATCCACGAACGATTGCACCCCGAAACTCACGCGGTTTACGCCGCATTCCACCATTGCAGCAAGAAACGCATCGTCAATCTGCCCCGGAGCACATTCAATGGTGATTTCCGCAGTTTTCGAGACGCGAAACTCGCTTCGTATTGCAGCAAATACGCCTCGGAACAACTCCGGCGGAAGGATGCTGGGTGTTCCGCCCCCGAAATAGATCGAATCGACCCGCTCCGGCAGCTCAGCTTCCAGCCTTTCCGCAAGCTTGCAGGAGTGCCGCAGATCGTCCGAAAGCCGCTCTACATAACGCGGAAATGCGCTTGCCGGATACACACCCGAGGCGAAGTTGCAGTAGCTGCACTTCGACCGGCAAAACGGAATCGACAGGTAGACGCCCAGCGAATCGGTGTGTTTTGGAGCCATCTATTCCATTTTCCCATGCCTGGAAGGTATTCACGCCAAACTATGAAACAAGTTTCATCCTCCGTCACACCCGCCACATCAGGGACACCGTAGAATGTTGAGATTGGATCATGGCGGAAGAAAAACCGAAGCAGGAATCCCAGAAAGACGATGATGTTGCCGGAAAGGCCTACGACGGACGCTTGATGCGTCGCCTGGTGGCCTACCTTCGCCCCTACAAGTGGCAGGCCGTCGTATCCCTCATCGCCGTCCTGCTCAAGGCAGGATTAGACGTTCTCGGCCCGTTCCTCACCATGGTTGCCGTTGACCGCTACATGACGCTGCGGCCCAACGAGCACCTGAGCTGGTTCACGCGGCGACTCAGCCCAAATGCCATGACCGGAATTTCCCAGCTTGCCGGCATCTATCTCGCATCGCTGGTGTTGGCCTTCGGCCTGGAGTTTGTGCAGACCTACCTGATGCAGTGGACAGGCCAGAAAGTCATGTTCGACATGCGCAGCCAGATATTCCGGCACCTGCAGCGCATGCACGTCGGTTTTTTCGACACGAATCCCGTTGGCCGCCTCGTCACACGGCTCACCGGCGACGTTGACGCCCTCAACGAGATGTTCACCTCCGGCGTGTTTTCCATCTTTGAAGACGTCTTCGTGCTCGCCGGAATTGTTTTCATTATGTTGCGGATGAACTGGTGGCTGGCGCTGATCGCCTTCGCAGTTCTGCCCTTCATCCTGCTGGTCACGCGCATGTTCCGCAAACATGTGCGCGAGTCCTATCGCAGGGTGCGCACGCCATCGCGCGCATCAATTCCTACACGCAGGAACATGTCAGCGGCATGAGCGTTGTGCAGCTCTTTAATCGCGAGGAGCGGTCGTACAAGGATTTTGAAGCGGTCAACAATCAGCACATGATCGCGTTCAAAGACACCATCCTCGCCTACGCCCTCTACTACCCTGCAGTTGAAATTCTCAGCGCCATCGCTATCGCACTCATTATCTGGCTCGGCGGCTACGGAGTCCTGCGAAACGCCGTCTCCCTCGGCGTGCTTGTTGCGTTTATTCAGTATGCTCAGCGCTTCTTCCGGCCCATCCAGGACCTCAGCGAAAAATACAACATTCTGCAGGCGGCAATGGCAGCCAGCGAGCGCATCTTCAAGCTGCTCGACACTGAGCCGGAAGTCGTCTCCCCTCCCCATCCCCGCGAGGGCGACGCCAGTTCGCGCGTCGAATTCCGCAATGTCTGGTTTACCTATCAAAAGCTCGATGATCGGATGAAGTCCCGCGTGGCCGATGCGAGCAAGGAAGAACTGGCCGCTCTCGGAAGCGAAATTGAGTGGATTTTGAAGGACGTCTCTTTCACCATCGAGCCCGGCCAGACCGCCGCGATCGTCGGCCACACCGGCGCAGGCAAAACAACCATCATCAGCCTCATGATGCGCTTCTACGACGTGCAACGCGGCAGCATCGTTGTGAATGGCGTGGACGTGCGCGAGCACGATCTACAGGAGCTTCGCCGCCAGTTCGGAGTCGTACTGCAGGATCCATTCCTCTTCAGCGGAACAGTCGCCGACAACATCCGGCTCGGCTCTCATTGGATCACCGACGAACACATGATTCGCGCAGCGGAAGACGTCAATTTGCTCGACTTCATCACGGGACTGCCTGGCGGCTTTCAGGAGCCGATGCGGGAGCGCGGCAGCAGCCTCTCCACGGGACAGAAGCAGCTCATTAATTTTGCTCGCGCCCTCTCGCACAATCCCCGCATTCTCATCCTCGACGAGGCCACTTCCAGCGTGGATACAGATACGGAATTGCGCGTGCGTTCCGCTCTCGAGCGCATGGTGGTCGGCCGCACATCGGTCGTCATCGCTCATCGTCTCTCCACGGTTCAGCGTGCCGAACAAATCATCGTGATGCACAAAGGTCAGCTTCGCGAAATGGGCACGCACCAGGAACTGCTCGCCCGCCGCGGAATTTACTGGAAGCTCTATCAGCTCCAGTACAAGGATCAGGAACTGCCTGAGCCTGCTTCCCCTTCTATTCTGCGCGAACAGCTCGCGGGAATGGATTAACGCACGATGCCCCGCATCTTTCTATCGGCAGGTGAGGCCAGCGGCGAGCACTACGGCGCGCTGCTGATTGAGTCGCTGCGAAAGATGGACCCTACCGTGGAAATTTTCGGCATGGGTGGCAAGCGCATGGAGGACCTCGGCTGCCGCCGCATTGTCCGCTCGGAAGACATGGCCGTCATGGGATTCTCGGAAGTGGTGCGCCATCTGCCACGCATTCATCGTGAATACCGACGCATTGTGAAGAGCCTGCGCGAGACCCGTCCTGATGTTGCCGTCCTCATCGACTATCCGGGCTTTCACCTTCGCCTCACCCGCGACCTGCACCGCCTCGGAATCCCCGTCGTATATTTCGTCAGCCCGCAGTTGTGGGCATGGAAGAAACGTCGGATCCGCAAGGTCAAAAGTTACGTGGATCGCATGCTGGTCATCTTTCCTTTTGAGGAGAAGTTCTATCGCGACAACGGTGTGAACGCGACCTATGTCGGGCATCCATTGGCCGATCTTCCCATGCCGGCCATCTCTCGAAACGCGTTTGCTGACCAATATGGTCTCGATGCGTCAAAAGATTGGGTCGGACTGCTCCCAGGTAGTCGCGACAAGGAGATTCGCCTGAACTTGCCTGAAATAAAAAAGGCTGCGGCCGAACTGAATATGGATTGCGAATTTCTGCTGCCGCTGGCCTCGACGCTCAAGCCGAAGCACGTCCGCTCCATTCGCGAAACCATCAGCATCCGCGCCGGGTTCGGTCGTCCGGACACTCCGAAGATCACCCTGGTCAAGGACGCCCGCGCGGCTCTATATCATGCTCGAGCCAGCGTGGTCGCCAGTGGCACCGCCACCGTGGAAGCTGCCCTCATCGGCAACCCATTCGTCGTTGTTTATCGCGTTTCTGCATTAACGTACGCAATCGCCCGCCGCATCGTATCCGTCCCATTTGTGGCGATGGCGAACCTCGTGGCGGGTCGGGCAATCGTTCCTGAGCTCATCCAGCAGGATTTCACTGCGGCAAACATAACTTCGCATCTTCGCCGCCTGATGACGGACGATGCTGCACGTCAGAAAATGCATGCGGATCTGGCAGAAGTTGCCCGCCTTCTTCACGCCGGACGTTCGGCAACGGAAACGGCCATCGACAAGGTCGCTGGCATCACACTAGATATGGCGAGAGATTTTCGCCACGACACAGTCCCGGTTCAAGCTAGATAATGACAAGACGCGGAAAGCTTAAGATTCAACACACGGGGAACGCTGATCGAATGCAAGCCAGACTCTGCGGATTGTCCCTCCTGATTGCTGCCTTTGTCGCCACGCTGCTGACGCTTCCGTTGCCGGCTCGCGCGCAAGGTAAACCCAGCTTTCAGATCAACACCTACATCATCGATGCCGATATCGATCCCGCGACGCACCACCTTACCGTGACCGCGCAGGTGAACTTCACCGCGCTCGATAATCTGGACACAATCGTCTTCCAGCTACACAACGCGCTCAAGGTAAACAAGGTGACGGACGTGAACCGCGCGCCGATGACGGGCGAGCGTGGTCAGGACTCAACCATCCGTATCAGCCCCAAGACTCCACTGGCGAAGGGTCAGACCACCACCTATACCTTCCAATACGATGGGGAACTTACCGGGCAGGAAGAAGGCCCGGTTGAAGGCCTTAAGCTCACTTCGATCGGCGATCCAATCACGTACCTGCTGTATCCGGGCCGCTGGTTCCCCATGACCGGATACCTCACCAATCGCTTCACCGCGGAAATGCACATCCGCGTTCCCGCAGGCTATCGCGTGATTGGCAGTGGCAGTCTCGGCCCAGCCCACCCAGCGCCCAAGGGCGAGCAATACGATTTCAACTGGACCAAGGCCGGCTTCCCCGGAACAATTATCGCCGGCAAGTTCGAAGAACCCGTAGCCATGGCGGGCAGCCCAAACATTCGCGTCTATGCCACCAGCGGGCATATACAGGCCGCGGTGGGCTACGCGGAGACAGCCAACAAGCAGTACGCCTTTTTCACCAGCCTCTTCGGCATCGCGCAAACCACTCGCCTCAACGTAGTCGAATTGCCAACAGATACGCTGCCCGCAACCTGGGCTCCGGAGATTGCAGCGATCGCTGGAAATCGCCTCGGCGACAAATCGAACTCCCGCCTGCTGGCGAACACCATCTCGCGGCAATGGTGGGGCAGCGAGGTCAGCCCCGCAACGTTGAACGATACGTGGATCACCAACGGCATGTCGCGTTACGCCGAGTTGATGTATATCGAGGATGCTTCCGGCCAGAACGCGATGTCGGCCGCAGTCCAGGACGTAGAAGCAGGAGCACTCGCCTACGACACCATTCCCCTCTCTACCGCCGGACGCCTTTCCCCCTTCTCGCCCGAGTTCCAGTTCATGACCCTTGAGAAAGGAGCCATGATCTTCCACATGCTGCGATGGGAAGTCGGCGACGAGATGTTCAAGAACATCCTCAAAGGCGTTCTCACGCAATACGCAGGAAAACCGGTGCGCTCTGCTGATTTCATCAAGGTGGCCGAAACTGTATCCGGCGAACCGCTGACTCCCTTCTTTGCGCAGTGGCTTGACGGTACCGGCGCTCCGCTTTTCGTCAACAAATTCACCGTCTATCGGCTGGGCAACAACAAGGGCTTTCGCACCATTGGAGAAATCGGGCAGGACCTCGACCTCTTCCGCATGCCGGTTGAATTGCGCGTTGAGACGGACGGTAAAACTGAGACCAAGCGCATCGACGTTGTTGGCACCGAGTCGCAATATGTGGTCGATACTTTCGGAAGGCCGCGGCGCATCACCATCGACCCACACAACTGGGTTCTCAAGAATTCGCCTGACATGCAGGTTCGCGTTTCCATTTTGCGCGGCCAGCAAATGGTGGCTTCAGGCAGTTACGCCGACGCCATTGCCGAGTATCAAAAAGCTCTCACGGCCAATCCGCAAAGCTCGCTCGCCAGTTATCGCGTTGGCGAAGTGCTCTTCCTGCAGCGTAATTACCAGGCCGCAGCAAATGCTTATCGCGACGCCTTGCGCGGAGACGGCGAACCCAAATGGACTGAGGTTTGGAGTCACATCCAGCTCGGCAAAATCTTCGACGTTACCGGACAGCGGGATCGCGCCGTGGCTGAGTACCGACAAGCGGTTCAGACGAATGACAATACGCAGGGCGCTCTGAACGAAGCCAGAAAGTACCTGCAGCAGCCGTTCAAACGCGAAGAAGCCGACTAACGCACTTCAGGAAATTCGTAGTCGATTGCATGTGGAAATCCAGTGACGGACCACTAGGTCTTCACGCTTTCCACAGGCAGTCGATTGCTCCGCGCGGGTGATTTCGGATACCCCGAAAAATGCTCTATGATGGCTCGGCGAGTCTATGTCTCCATCATCAGAGAAGAAGAAGGGCGCGGAAGCCGGAAATATCCCGGCTGAGCCCGCCTCACACAGTTTTGAAGGGGACTATAGGCCCTCCACCGAGTCGGCGTTCGCCGAAACGCCCTCGCGCGTCGATCCACTCCAACTCGAATACCTCATGCGTCTCGCCGACGCGCTCAACACCACGCTTGATCTGCAGACGCTGCTTCTCCGCACCGCCGATCTCGCGCGCGCCGTCATCGATTACCGCATCTTTGCCATTCTGCTCTTGAACGACCGCACCAACGACCTGCGCATGCGCTTCCAGATAGGCCATACTCCCGACGCGGAGCGGATGCGCATCCGCCTTGGCCATGGCGTCGTAGGAGAGGCCGCGAAAAAACGCGAGGCCGTGCTGGTCAATGACGTTACCCAATACTCCAACTACATCAACGTCAACGCCAATGTCCGTTCTGAACTTGCCGTGCCGCTCATCGTCAAGAATCGCGTCATCGGCGTCATCGATATCCAGTCGGAGCAAGTCGGCTATTTTCGCCCGGAACACCTTCGCATGCTAACGCTCACCGCGTCCCGTATCGGCCAGGCGATTGAGAACGCGCGCCTCTACACGCGTGCTTCGCGGCAAGCCGAGACTCTCGCCGTTCTCAACGAAATCAGCCGCGAACTTACGTCCATCCTCAATCCGGATGCGCTGCTCGAGCGCGTTGGACAGTTGCTTCGCCGACTGATCGATTACCAGATGTTCACCGTGCTCCTCGTCAACGAGCAGAACGACGCATTGGACATCCGCTATTCGGTACGTTTTGGCGAGCGTTTCAAGCAGACCGAGTCCGTGCCAATAGACCGCGGATTGGTGGGTGCCGCAGTCAGGGAGCGAAAGGTGATCAACGCCGGCGACGTGCGTAAAGATTCGCGATACGTCGTCGTGAATACCGAGTCCCGATCCGAGATGGTTGTGCCACTCATCTACAAGGACACGGTGATCGGCGTGCTCGATCTTGAGCACACCCGCACTAACTATTTCAACGAAGACCACGAGCGCACCCTCGGTACTCTGGCCGCGCAGATCGCGATTGCGATTGAGAATGCGCGCCTCTATCAGCGAGTGGCGCGGCAGGAGCAGAGACTGGAGCGCGACCTTGCCATGGCGCGCGAAGTACAGCTTCGGCTGTTACCCCCGGTCCGGCCGGAACATTCGCATGCGGAATTTGCGGCACGGTTTCTTCCTGCGCGCACCATCGGTGGCGACCTCTACGATTTTCTGCGCTACGACACTGACCGTAGCGGCATCGCGCTCGGAGATGTCAGCGGCAAGGCAGCCCCCGCCGCTCTCTACGCGGCGCTCGTCAGCGGAATCATGCGCTCGGCCGCCAGCCAGCAGCTCTCCCCGTCGCAAATGTTGAAGAGCCTGAACGACGCGCTCCAGGAGCGACGGCTCGATTCGCAATACGTCGCCATGCTCTTCGCGGTATGGAACGACGCAAATCAAACCTTGCAAATCGCCAATGCCGGAGCCGTTCAGCCGCTCTTCTGCCGTTCCGGCGAAGTCACCACGGTAAATGCCGAAGGCATACCGCTCGGCATGTTTCCTGACGTGGAATATGAGGAATTTAGCCTCTCCACTCAGCCCGGTGATTCGATCATCTTTTTCAGCGACGGCATCGTTGACGCGCAGAATTCGCGCAAGGACATGTTCGGAAACGACCGACTAGTTTCGGTTGTCCGCAAAAATCAACACAAGCCTGTCGGCCAACTGGCGGACGCGATTCTAAACGACCTTTCGAAATTTCAGGGCGGCGTGGAGCACTTCGACGACGAAACGCTGGTAATTCTTCGCGTCGTCAACCCCGATGACACTTCGGCTGGCGAGCCCGCCGCGATACGATAGAAAGACATTCTTTCGGAGACTTCTTGGAAACTTCAGGCACACACACAGTATCGAGGACGGTCGCGCCCGCGCGGAATCTGCTGGGCAGCCTTCGTCTTCCCGGCGATAAGAGCATCTCGCATCGCTATGCCCTGCTTGCCGCTTATGCATCCGGCACAACGCGGCTGCGCAATTTCTCTACCGGCGCGGACTGCGCCAGCAGCCTCGGCTGTTCGGAAGATCTTGGCGCACAAACTTCACTCGGCGAAGACGGCACGATTCAGATCATCGGCACCGGCGGCACACTTAACATTCCAGCCATCCCGCTCGATTGCGGCAACTCCGGTTCCACCATGCGCATGCTCGCAGGCCTTCTTGCCGGGCAGCACGGCACCTTCACGTTAATCGGCGACGAATCGCTGAGCCGTCGTCCCATGGAGCGCGTGCGCAAACCGCTTACTCAGATGGGCGCCAACATTACGCTCACGGATGGCCATGCGCCCGTCACCATCAACGGCAGCGCACTCACCGCTATCGATTACACCACTCCAGTGCCCAGCGCGCAGGTAAAGACCGCCGTCCTCTTCGCAGGATTGCAGGCGAGTGGCACCACCACCTTGCGAGAATCTGTAAGGACAAGAGATCACGGAGAGTTGGCACTGCGAGCCTTCGGCGCAGAGCTCACGCGTACGTCAGACTCAGTGTCTATCGCCGGCGGGCAGGGCCTGACCGGCATCGATGCCACCATCCCCGGTGACCTGTCGTCGGCAGCGTTCTTCCTCTGCGCGGCGTCTCTCTTTCCGGAATCGAATCTCGTTTTTGATGGCCTCGGTCTCAATCCCACTCGAGCCACGCTGCTCGACGTGCTCACCTCTCTGGGCGCCCGCATCAGCGTACTCAACCTGGAAGAGAAGCATGGTGAATTGGTCGGCACCGTTCAACTGACAGCCCCACGCGAAGGCCTCGGCGCTACCACAATTTCAGGAGCTCTTTCCGCTCAACTCATCGACGAGCTTCCCGTGCTCGCGGCCATCGCGCCCTATACTCGCGATGGAATTCGCATTCGCGATGCAAAAGAATTACGCGTGAAGGAATCGGACCGCATCGCTCTTGTAGCGTCAAATCTCCGGGCCATGGGTGCCGAGGTGGAGGAGTTTGAAGACGGTCTCGATGTTCGCGGCGGACAAAAACTTCACGGCGCAGAAATCAACTCCGGTGGAGATCATCGCATCGCCATGGCTTTCGCCGTGGCCGCTCTGCGCGCAAATGGCGAGAGCCTGATCCACGGCGCGGACGCGGCTGCTATCTCGTTCCCTGAATTTTTCGACCTGCTCGACCTAGTCGCAGAACGGTAGAAGAACACGTCAACACCAAAAGCAAAGAGTCTGATCTTGAAGCGGAATGGCCTTCAGGATCAGACTCTTTTTTGCTCCGCCATAAGCTAGCCGCATATGGCGGAGAGCCGCTGCGCTATTGCTGTTGCGGTTGCTGCTGTTGTTGGGCTGGAGCCGGGACACTGGGCTCCTTCGTGTTCTTCGGAGCTTCCAGTCCAGGAATCACAGGCATTGAAGTTACCTTGCCGCTGACTGCATCTCCCAGGCTGATTCCGTAATGATCGAGCGTGTTCGCCAATGTCTGGCTGAGCGCTGCGCGATCCTTGCCATACGTTGCCTGCGCCACAATCAGATTGTTCTCAGCGACCGCCAGGTTACGTTCCTGCTGCAGCACGTTTGCAGTTGTCGAGGCTCCAAGGTGGTATTTCTTCTGCTCGGACTCAAGACTCTGCATTGCGAATTCACGAGCCGCTAACGCCGCTTGAACCTGTGCACGATCGTTTGTGAGTGCATACTGACCGTTGATGACCTGGATTCGAACCTGGACGTAAATCTGTTCCAGTCGCAGTTCGTTCTGCCTGTATTCCAACACCGAACGTGCCTGATCGCTTTGCGCTAAACGGTTACGAATCGGAATGTTGATGTTCACTCCAACACCCTTGTCCGGCGCGCTGCTGTTAAACAGGTTGCTGAACACGGTGCCGTATCCAACCGTCGGATACTGCGCGGAATCGCAAGGTCCGCCAGTCTGGAAGTTCACGCAATTGGGATTCAGTGCGCCGCCTAGTGCTGCGGCTCCATAGAATCCGTATGCGTCCACTACTGGAAGCAATTCATTCTTGATTGCCTTGCGGGAAATCTCGCTGTTCTTTAATTGCAGAATGTTCTGCTCGATTTCGGGCCGGTTGGCGTATGCCTGGTTCACCAACTCTTCCACCGACATCTTCTCTTCCGGCGCCTCAATCAGGCTCACGCGGTCGGTTGGGATGATCGGTGCTTTGCTCAAAACAGGATCGCTCAAGTTACGCGCGATCGCCTGTTTCATAATCAGTTGCTGATACTCAAGTGCGCTCTGCGAAGAGATCAGTGCTTGTTTGTCCGTTGCAACTTGGCTGTCGGAGTTCACTACATCCAGCGGAGCCAACGTTCCAATCTGCAACTGCTTGCGGTTATCGGCAGTTAGCTGCATTGACTGTTGCAGCGCGCGCTCTTTTGCCTGCACATCTTCGTAAGTGGCCACCAGTCCCCAGTAGATATTCTCAATCTGGTTCGTTGTGAACAGGATCTGTTGGCGGAAGGACGAGTCGGTGATGCGGCGGTTGTTCTTCGCCTGCACAATAAATCGGCCGTTCACGCCCCAGCCAAATCCGTAGAGAAGATGCTGAGTCACTTGCGCCTGAAAGTTCGAAGCTAACTGCGGGCTATAGCCGCTGAAAATGCTGTTCGTTGTTTGCCGCGAGTTGTTGAACCCGACGCTCATTGACGTACCAGTGATAAAGCCCTGGTTATAGGCAAAATCGTAGGTTGCTGTGCCGTTGGTTACAACCGGTGCGCCGCCAAACGGAGTTGCTTGCGGCTGCGCCTGGCTCTCATATTGCATCGTGCCGGAAAGCGAAGGATCAAGGTTTTCTGGTTGCGGACCAGCGCCACTTGTATTCGTTACCAAGCCGCCTGCGCCTGCACCAGCGCCGCCGGAGCTGATGGATGTCCCGCCCGGGCCGCCGCCCGACACTTGCAGGGATTGCCCCGCACCGCCAAGTGTGCCTTGAACGATACCCGCGTTGACACCGCGAAGTTGCGCACCAGATTTGGAACGCAGGATGTCAGTATCCGCAATATCGAGGTTGTAGCGCGCAATTGCGATGTCGTAGTTATTCTCAAGTGCCAGCGTGATCGCGTCGCTCAGGCTTAGATAAATCTTGCCATTCTTGACCAGGTCGTCCAGTCGCGGCGAATTCGTGAAACGCGTCGCCGGCAATTCATAAGACTTGTAGGGCGCGAGGGGATTCGGGAAATACTTCTGCTCCTTGGTGAAATCCGTCGGCGTCGAACGCATATACATCGGTTCTGTATAGTTCGGCGCTGGTGCCGGTGGCAGATCTTTCATTCCCGCTGGCGGTTCGACTGCAGGAGTCGCTGCCGGAGCTGGCGCCGCGGGTGCCGCCTGCTGGGCAAATCCAAAAGGAGACGCCGTTGAAAGCAAGAGCAGCGCCACCATGGCTGTCGATTGGAGCTTGGATTGTAGGCTTGTTACTGGGTGAGAGGCACTTGCCTCGCGAGTCGTTCCTGTTCAACGTTCAACGTATTACCTCTCCACTGCCGGTCGCAAAAAAAGGACATTCGCCCGTCTCCACTTTGTAAGGGCATGCCGACATGTTTGAGACGTCGCACACCTGCTCTGAGACTCATCAAATTGCTGAAAAATAACCAAATAGCATTGCAGCGCAGTTACATAAAAATCTTGGCTGAATGCGATACGCTTTCAAGCCGTTCTTCGTTCCGTGGAATCGCTGGGAAAGCGGCGCAGTGCGCTCGCACGGCTCCCGAAAACTACCCTTGTTGCATGATCCGAAACGGTAAACTCGAGTATATCGCAGCGACTCCGGCTCAAACGTGCGCTATCCTCGGCTCGCAATGATTTCCTCCCAGACTGGAACCCCGGACGATCCCTCACATAACCACCTCCAGGTGTGGAAGTTACTGATCGCCTACGACGGCACCGATTTCCACGGCTGGCAGGTGCAGCCCCGTCTGCGCACCGTGCAGGGAGAACTGGCGGCGGCCATCGAACGCATTACAGGAGAACAGGTGCTGCCACAGGGCTCCGGCCGCACAGACGCCGGCGTGCATGCCCTGGGACAGGTGGCATCCTGCGCATTGGCGGCTCCAATACCCCCTGAAAATTTCCACCGCGCGCTCAACCGCACGCTGCCCCCGGACATGCGTATTTTGAGCGTCGAACCCGCTCCGGAAACATTCCACGCCCGCCACAGCGCCATACATAAAACCTACGAATACCGCATCTTTCGCGGCGAAATCTGCCCTCCGTTTCTCGCCCGGCAGGTCTACGCGCTGAATTGGCCTCTCGATGTAGATGCTATGAGTTCGGCGGCAAATGCCGTCCTCGGCGAGCACGATTTTTCCTCTTTCGCGGCAACCGACCCAGACCTCACCCGACGCACCGCCCCAGCTGAATCCGCGGACTGTGTACGTACGCTCTATGAATCGGCCTGGGAGGCCCGAGCCGCAGAAAATGCGTCAGGAGACCTCCTCATCTACCGCGTGCGTGGTTCGGGATTCCTGCACCACATGGTTCGCAATCTCGTCGGGACATTTCTCGAGATAGGCCGCGGCCAAATCCCCGCAGGCGACATCTCCCGCATCCTCGCCGCAAAGGACCGCTCCGTAGCCGGGGCCACCGCTCCGGCACGCGGATTGTTCCTCATTTCGGTCCATTACGACGATTAACTCGCCGTATCTCAAGGCTCCGCTCGGCTTGCGATGCTACCCTTGATTCAGCCGAATGCCCTATTCCCCCGCACGCACGGCCTTTTCCCGCATCAGCCAGTTAGCCGCTTTGCGCCCGGTACACGAGGCTTTTCAATGGCTGCACTTGCACCAGGCTCACATTCTTGAGTGGCAGTCCGAGATGGTGGCCGTGCCAGCACCTCCTTTCGCGGAAGGTCCCCGTTCGGAGTGGGTTCTGGAGCGGTTTCGCACCCTCGGCCTGACGGATCCCCACATCGACGAAATCGGCAATGTTCTGGGAACCATTCCCGGCAAGCCGAAACGGAGCAAATCATGCCGGAATGGCAGAAGCCGTCCGCCCGTGCATCCTTCTTTCCGCCCACATTGACACAGTTTTCCCGCCGGAAACCCCTATCAACCCCCGCATCGAGGGCACCCGCCTGATCGCCCCCGGAGCATGCGACAACGGTGCCGGAGTCGCTGGA
The DNA here is from genome assembly GCA_963797255.1 of uncultured Acidobacteriaceae bacterium. GTDB lineage: Bacteria > Acidobacteriota > Terriglobia > Terriglobales > Acidobacteriaceae > JANXZS01. Next base: position 519,544 of record CAWCOV010000015.1, on the reverse strand, counting down.
TTGCTGGCACTTGCCGCCGCCCTCCTGTCCGCGAGTGTGCCCCTGCCCTGCGATCTGCTTTTTGCCGCCAATGTCGGCGAAGAGGGCGATGGTGACCTGCGCGGCATGCGGCACCTTTACCAACAGTCCAAATTCAAATCCCGCATCGCTGCGAACGTCGTTCTGGACGGTGCCGGCCACGAAATCGTCGTCGCCCAGGCCCTCGGCAGCCGCCGCTTTCTGGTCACCATTCAGGGACCCGGCGGCCATTCATGGACCGACGCAGGCACCCCTAACCCTATTGCTTGCCTCGTCCAGGCCTGTGCACGCATCTCTGCCATCCCGATCCCCTCCGAACCGCGCACGGCGCTGAATATCGGCACCTTCGAAGGCGGAACCTCGGTGAACTCCATTCCCGAGCGTGCCGCTGCCCGCTTCGACATCCGCTCCACGGATCCAGCCCAGCTCATCCGGCTTGAAGTGGAGTTGTACCGCGCTGTTGAGGACGCAGTCCTCGAAGCGAACCGGCATTCCCTCACCCGATCTCTGAGCTTCACGGTAGAAAAAATCGGCGATCGGCCCGCCGCGACCCTCCCGGCCAAGGCGGCCATTCTTCAGTCCCTCTACGCCGTGGATCGCCACCTCAAGCTCCACACCGAACTCCGCATCGGGTCAACCGATGCCAATATCCCCCTTTCCATGGGCATTGAGGCCATCAGTATGGGCGCTGGGGGAGACGGTGGCGGCGTCCATACCCGCGCCGAGTGGTACGACTCCGCCAACCGCGAACTAGGTCTCCGCCGTGTACTTCTGCTGGTGCTTGCACTGCTTGGAAGGTGCGGCGGATCTGCCCTGAAATCCTGCAGTGCTACACTCGCGCATGAAATTTTTGCTGCCCGTTCTGCTTGCCTGCACCATCGCGCCCCTTGTGCCTGCGCAGAACGCAAATCCCGCACCGGACGCCATCTATTTCAACGGCCATATCCTGACGGGCGAAGGGCTGGTTTTTGAGCCCTTTTCGGCGGAAAAAGCCTCCAGCGCAACCAAGCCGCACTTTGTCACCGCCCTCGTCGTCGGCCAGGGAAAAATCGTCGCCGCGACCAGCGATCACGATGCTCTGCAACTCGCCGGACCATCGACCCAGAAAATCGACCTCGCCGGAGCCTTCGTCATGCCTGGCTTTAACGACGCGCATCTCCATCTCGGCGAAGGCGGGCGCACCAAGCTCTCCGTCGACCTGATCGGCTGCACCTCGCTCGACGACATGAAGAAGCGCATCCAGCTTGCCGCATCCGCCGTCGCTCCCGGAAAGTGGCTCACCGGAGGGGGATGGGACCACACCCTTTGGACGAGCGCCACTCTACCCACACGGGCCGATATCGATGCCGTCTCGAACGGCCATCCTGCCCTTCTGGTCCGCATCGACGGACACATCGCCATCGCTAACTCCGCCGCCCTTACCTCCGCAGGAATCACGCCAAAGACCCCAGATCCCGCGGGAGGCAAAATCGACCACGATGCCTCCGGCCAGCCTACCGGCATTCTGCGAGAAGACTCCGCCATGGAGCTTGTTCGAGTCCACGTTCCGCCGCCTACCGGAACTGAACGGCTTCAGGGCCTCGAATTAGCAACAGCCGATGCCGCCTCTCACGGCGTTACCTCGGCGCAGGACAACTCCGACTGGGAAGATTTTCTCGTTATGGAGCAGATGGAAAAGGACGGCAAGTTGCCCATTCGCATCACGGAGTGGCTGCCCTTCAACGCGCCCGTGGACGTGCTGAAACAGCATCGGGCGGCCCATCCCAGTAGCGATCCCATGCTCCACACCGGGATGCTGAAGGGTTTCATGGATGGCTCACTCGGCTCCAGGACCGCTGCCATGAAAGCACCTTTCTCCGACGACCCCGGCAACTCGGGTCTCCCTCGTTACGAGCAACCTCAGCTCGACAAAATGACAGCAGAACGGGCCCAGGCGGGATTCCAAATCGGCTTTCACGCAATCGGCGACCGCGCAACGTCGATGGCCCTCCACGCGTTCGCCCAGACCGCTTCGACGGAAGCCCGCAACCGCATCGAGCATGCCCAGGTGGTGGATCCGGCAGACATCCCTCGCTTCCACGAAATGAGAGTCATCGCCTCCATGCAGCCGAATCACCTGCTTACTGACATGCATTGGGCAGAATCGCGCCTCGGTCCCGCGCGCGCAAAGTATTCCTATGCCTGGAAAGCCTTCTTGGATGCTGGAGTGCCGCTGGCCTTCGGAACCGACTATCCGGTTGAGCCGGTCACGCCGTTTCGCGGAGTCTATGCCGCCGTCACCCGCACCGACGAGGCAGGCAAGCAGATCTTTTATCCGCAGAACGCCCTGACCATCTGGCAGGCAATTACGGCCTACACGCAAGGCTCCGCCTACGCTGAATTTGCCGAGAATTGGAAAGGGAAACTGGAGCCCGGCTATGCGGCCGACTTTATCGTTCTCGACCGCGACATCACCGACGATTCCGCCGCCGGAAATCCTGAAGACCCGCGTTCTCAGAACCATTGTCGGAGGCAAGCTGGTCTACTCTCTGATGGCGCAATAGCAGCTTTCGCGGGAACAAAGCTTTCGTCCGCGAAGTCAACCAAATTCTTCGCCCGTTAGAATCGCAACAGCACCCTGGAGCCATCTTCTGCGAGTTCGCGCCCACATCCTCATGGTCATCGTTGTGCTCGTGTGGGGCGCGACCTTTGTCGTCATCAAGGACGCGTTGAACGACATCTCGCCGCTCCTCTTCAACCTGCTGCGCATGTCGCTGGCAACTGCGACTCTCGCCCTCGTGTATCGCCGCCACCTGCGCTCGCTTAGCCTCCGCGCCTGGATCAGCGGAGCGGTCGTGGGAGCCTGTCTTGCCATGGGCTACCAGTTCCAGACTGCAGGCTTAGCTTTGACTACACCGTCAAAATCCGCGTTCCTCACCGGGCTGGTCGTCGTGATCGTCCCACTGCTTCTCGCCATTCCCGCCTTGCGCGCGCCAGGGACCCACCGTCCCGGCTGGAATGCCTTTGCAGGCGCCGCCCTTGCCTTTATCGGAATCGTTCTCCTTACCTCACCGCCGGGCGGTTACTCTCTTTCCACGTTGGGAGCAGTCAATTTCGGAGACATTCTCTCCCTCTTCTGTGCCTTAGGATTTGCCCTCCACGTACTCGCGCTCTCTCGGACGTCGCCCAAGGTTCCGTTTCAGCAACTTGCCGTCCTGCAGATAGCCTTTTGCACCGTGTTCATGGCCCTGAGCCTTCCCCTCTTTGAGCATCCATGGATGCACTTCACCCCCCGCCTGCTTGCCGCGATCCTTATAGCGGCATTCCTCGCCACGGCGGCGGCATTCAGTATCCAGTCCTGGGCGCAGCAATACCTGCCCCCCACTCACACCGCTCTCATCCTTACCCTGGAGCCGGTTTTTGCTTGGATTACCGCATTTGTCGTTCTGCACGAGCGGCTGGGCCTGCGTGCATCTCTCGGTGCCATTCTCATTCTTGCGGGGATTGGACTCACCGAACTCCTTCCCTCCCGCATACAACCCACAGCCCATGAAGCGGTTCCACTGGAAGAAGCGGACTCCATGTAGGACTCCATGTAACCGATGGCAGCCGGTCCGCGTCTAAAAGGTAACCGCGCCGCAGCTAGCGGCTGTTTATACTGGATGTCTGGCGTTTTGCCGCTTGAGCCATCCCCTGAACCTTGATAACTGATTCCATAGATCGCTCGAAAGAATATGAGGTAAGACCTGAATGAATTCGTTCCTCGAACGCTTCCGTGTTCGTCGGCTCACATCTGTATTCACGATCCTTGCCACGCTTTCCGCCGGCATTCTGATCGGCTCCGTAATGGTCCACGGCGTCAAAGGGAAAGAAGGACAAGTCAGCAGCACAGATGCAACTCCGCTGAAGGTTCCGAATCCCGTGGTGCTTTCCAACACCTTTTCGCAGATTGCGAAACAGGTAGGACCAGCCGTCGTCAACATCAACACGGAAACTTTACCCAAGCAGTCAACAACACCCAAGCGCACCCCGAACCCGCATACCCGCAAAGCCCCCACTCCCAACGCGCCCGATGGCGAGGATGATGGCAGCGGCGGTGGCGGTGGTGGCGGCGACGATCAAGGTCCTGGCAGCCAGAATTTTCAGGACTTCTTTAACCGCTTCTTCGGCGGCGGTGGTGGTCAGGATGGCGAAGACGGCCTGGATGATGGTGGCGGCGTTCGCCAGTCGCTCGGCTCCGGCTTCATCGTTGACCCCAAGGGCTACATCCTCACCAACAACCACGTGGTTGAGAAGGCCGACAAAATCTACGTCAAGCTCTCCACGGATCCGGACAACGGCCCCAGCGAACTCGGCCGTCCGGCACGCGTAATCGGCACCGACAAGGATACCGATCTCGCCGTCATTAAAATCGACTCCAACGAGCCTTTGCCCACCGTCAAGATGGGCAACTCGGATGCAGCCCAGGTGGGTGACTGGGTCATGGCGATCGGCAGCCCGTTCAGCCTGTCGCAGACGGTCACAGCCGGCATCGTGTCGGCCAAGAACCGCACCATTCAGCCCGGCGCTGCTGGCCAGTTCCAGCACTTTATCCAGACGGACGCAGCCATCAATCCCGGTAACTCGGGTGGGCCGCTCGTCAACATGCTGGGAGAAGTCGTCGGCGTTAATACGGCCATCTTTACGCAGTCAGCCGGCTACCAGGGCGTAGGTTTCGCCATGCCCTCGAACACCGTGATTGCCACCTATAACGACCTCATTAGCCCTACGCACAAGGTCACGCGCGGGTCTATCGGTATCTCCTTCCAGCCGAACCTGCCGAGCGCAGTTGGCCGTGTGTACGGCTTCAAGAATGGCGTGCTCATCAACGCCGTTCAGCCCGGTCAGCCGGCCGATAAGGCAGGCCTCAAGGCGGGCGATATCATCGTCAGCATTGATGGCAAGAACATCAAGGACGGTGACGAGCTGGTATCGGAAATCGCCGCCCGCAAGGTTGGATCCACCGTTCGCATAGGCTATCTGCGCGATGGCAAGGAACAGGCCGCAAGCGTAACCATCGGCGACCGCGCCAAGGTGTTTGCTCCAGGCGGCACGCAGGAAAGTGAAAACAACAACGCACCTGCTCCGGGAGATGCGGGACAAGCCAAGCTCGGTATGGCTGTGCGTGATCTGCCGCCCGAGGTCGTCACCAAGACCGGACTCCACGGCGTGCAGATCCAGGCCGTCAAGCCCGGCTCGTTTGCGGACGAGATTGGTCTCGCCAATGGACTGGTCATCATCCAGATCAATAAGCAGCCCATCAGCAGCGTGGATCAGTTCCGAAGCGCTGTGGATGGTCTTAAATCCGGAGCGGATGTCGTCTTCCAGATCGTCGACCCGCGGGCTCCCAAGGGCGGAATCAATTACGTAGGCGGTACTCTTCCCTAATTAGTGGTACCAGGGATGGCCCATCAGTAACCAAAAAGTAATCTGGCCCTCGAAATCTTCTTCGAGGGCCAGAATCAACCTTGCATCCCGACGAAAGCTGGCTGTACGCTTCTTCGTTGCTTCGCTAGTTCGATAGTAGATAATACAAATCAAGAGGTTTCTTGCATGCTTTCCCTCCGAGCACGCCTAACCGTAATCGCATTAGCGGCACTGGTCGCTTCTCCGGTGTACGCAACCACCCCTGCCCATCACGCACCAACCAGCGGACATTCAAGCCACAAAAGCAAGACCAAGAAATCCAAGAAGGTTAAGGGCCAGCGACAAATCGATTCGGCACGCGCAACGGAAATTCAACAGGCTCTGATCAAAGAGAACTACTTGTCCGGAGCACCTTCAGGCCTGTGGGATTCTGCTTCGCAGGACGCGATGAAGAAATTCCAGGCCGACCACGGCTGGCAGACCAAGATCATGCCCGACTCCCGCGCCCTGATTAAGCTCGGCCTGGGACCGCAAAATCCGGAAACAGCCAAGGCAGCCGCTCCATCCGAACAGACAGACCTGGCTCATCCGAAGGACACCCTGAACGCTACGGGCGGCGACAATTCGCTCGAGTCGAGAGCCACCGCTACAGGACGTTAGCCACACCGGAAGTCGTCAGCCCCTAATTCTCCACTCTGCGGGCTCGCCATTGCGCGAGCCCCTCTGATTCGCTTTCGCAAACACTTTCTGCTGAAGCGAGAGAATCCTCCGCCTGCTACTCTTGAGGGCAAAAGCGAGGGTATCCATCTTGCCGTCTGAAAGTTTGCTGAATCGTCGACTCTTCCTGCAGGGAATGGCGGGAGCCACTGCATCTCTGGCCGTCTCTCAATCGCCGGCATTCGCGATGGCCGCACCTTCGTCCCTTGCTGGCCGATTCATCACATTCGTCTCCGTCGTACGCGTGAACCAGATCGAAGTCACGCCGCAGAAATCCATAGGCGAAGACGAGGTTCAGGACAACACCCCCGCGAAAATTCAGGCACGCCGCGATGCGTTCACTAAAGGCTCTCCCGATGGAAAGATGACCTGGGCCATCAGCTGGCTTGCGCTGACTGACACCCGCCAGCAGTATCAGGACGTCCGCAAATTGCTCGCCTCGTTCCACGATAAGTACGGCGACGAGATCACCTTCATTCCCGGCGGCTACTTCGCGCCCATGTACAACACCCGCGCAGATACTCGCAAGACGATGCACGACGCGCTGCAGATGATTTCAAAGATGGTCGGCAACAACTACCGTCCGCAGTGCATTGTTGCGGGATTCATGGATGCGGAAAATCAGAACTACCTCGCCACCGAGGAAGGCATTCACGTTTGCCAGGGGCAGATATGGAGCCAGCACGGCATCGACAATGGCGACGGCGACGGCGGCATCTGTTACCCCTATTATCCGAGCCGCGAACACTACCTCAAGCCAGCGCAGGGCAAGGCTGACTTCATCGACTGTGTATGTCTCGACGGATGGACCTGCGACTTTCTTTCTGCGAGACGGGAAGGCTTTCAAGGCGGATTCAACAGCAGGATGGGCGTCGGCCCTATTGAAACCGTCGGCAACCTCGGCCAGAAAGTTGGGCGAAAGGAGATGCTCGACACCACCGCCATTCATTTCGACAAGGGCCATTCGCTCAATGGATTCGCGTGGGTCACGGGCATCTGGGAAGTCTCTGTCGGCCACGACGAAGATCTCACCTGGTGGCTGCAGGCGACGAAAGAGAAGTGGCCCGACACACAGGTGATGACGGAAGGCGCGTTTGGATTGGAATGGAGAAAGCACTATCTCAACAATGCGAATCTGAATTATCGCTTTGAAGAAAAGGGCACGGGCGCACCCGGATCGGAAGAAGACCTCGAAATCAAATGGTTCATGAACGAGAAATTCCGCCTCGCTCTCCTGCGTAACTGGAAGAAAAATGATCCGGCAATGGTCATCGACTTCACTCGCTACGATCTCCCCGCCAAGGAGCCGCAAGGCCTGCAAAGAGAATGGAGCCTGATGAACGTAATGAATCAGAAAGGCACTCGTCCGCAGGACAAGCCCCGACCGTTGAATCAACTCTCCGCCGAGGATCTGCAGATCATTTTCCGCCGCTATCCTAATCTGAAAAGTTAGCTATTTGAAGAATTAGGTGCGTTGCTTGAAGCAGGTTTTCGGGACAACTGCTATGTCAAGTCATCAATAGACGAGACTATGACCACAACATATGTATTCGGCGCGGGAGCCTCATGCGACGCGGGATATCCTCTAGCGTCCCAAATGGGTTCCGCACTGCTTGAATTCATGTTGAAGTCAGAGGATGTATGGATTCGAGCCTCCGCAGAGTTCCTCATAGATACCTTTGGAGACTCGCCAAACATCGAAGACCTGATAACCGAAATCCAATCTCGGGTTGAGAAACTCAAGAATGCCAGCACTCCCCTTGATCGCACCCAGTTTGCCAAACTTGGCAACAGGAGAGGCTCTCTGGGAACTGCTCTGCGGGAGTGGTTCCGAGAAATTCATGACGGCGCCGCTCCGAGCTACGCAATCTTAGCTGACCGGATAGTGCAACCGGGGGATACGGTTATCACTTTCAACTACGACGATTCGCTCGAACGCGAGCTTAAGCGGTGTAAAAAATGGGACATTTCCCGCGGTTATGGTTTCCCGCTTGGTGCTACGGAACACTCCTCTGATGTGTCGATGCTAAAGCTCCACGGCAGTATCAACTGGTTGGTGTCGGCTTTTGGCGGAGCAAGAGGAGGTGCAGTCCTGGTGAATCCAACCTCCTCATTGGGAAATCATCCCGTCATTCACCGCACCGATTTACAATTTCTCGGTTACGAATCGATCTCTGGTCACACATATCAAAGTGGTGGAGCGTTCCCGTGCCTCATCCTTCCCGGTCGGGCCAAAGAATTTTTCTACGATACCTCCTTTGGCCAAGAGTTTGAGAATTTCTGGGATCATCTTTGGTCGCAGGCGGCCAGTGCATTGAACAAAAGTGACAAAATTGTTATCTGTGGATACAGCCTACCGGAAGCGGACCAACGAGCCCGTGATCTGTTGTTGCTGAAACCAAACAGAGGAGCTGATGTCGAGATAATCTGCGGCAACCAAACGGAGCAAATCGCAAGCGAATTCAGAGACGCAGGTTTCAGTAACGTTGCAACATTTACGAGTGGGTACTTTGCCGATTGGTGCAAAGTAAATTAGGTACTATCGGGCACAGACGCGACACTCGGAACTGCCTAGGATTCTGTTGATGCCGTATGACCATACAGGTGCGGGCGCAAGCATGTCGCCGGGGCCGAGCGCTCATCCTTCGCTTTTTGCGCAAATCACCCAAGATGGCAGTGTCTAGCTCTGCTAACGCGCAACCTCACGCGCTTAGAGATCCAGCTCCGTGCCAAGTAAATCCCTGGTCGTCTCGCGTCTTCGCACCAGCCGCGCCTTCCGACCCTCAACCAAAACCTCCGCGGGTCGTGGCCGCGAATTGTAATTCGAAGCCAGCGACATTCCGTACGCTCCTGCATCGAGGATCGCAATCAAGTCTCCTTCCTCAAGCGCGGGCAATTCGCGATCGTGCGCGAAGAAATCCCCCGACTCGCACACCGGTCCCACTACGTCGACAGTCTTCTTCCTGCCGCCTCTTGTAAGCAGCGGAACGATCTCGTGGTGCGCCTGGTAAAGCGATGGACGGATCAAGTCATTCATCCCCGCATCCGTCACCACGAATGTCTTCTTGCCATTCTTCTTGATGTAGAGAACGCGCGTCACCAGCGCTCCAGCCTGCGCCACCAGGAATCGTCCCGGCTCCAGCAACAGGCGCACCGGAATACCCTCAAGCGCCTTGCCCATCGCCGCAGCGTATTCAGCAACTTTTTCCGCCGGGCTGAAGTTATGTCCCGCGTGATACTCAATTCCCAGTCCGCCGCCCGCATCTACGCTCTCGATCCGAATGCCGTCCGCGTGCAGCTCACGCACCAGCTTGGCGACACGCATCATCGCCGCGCCAAATGGCTCCGCTGAGCGAATCTGCGAACCAATGTGCACGCTCACGCCCGCCGCCTGCAGCCACTTCGACTTCGACGCTTCGCGATACACGCGCCGCGCCGCGCGAATGTCGATACCGAATTTGTGTTCGCTCAACCCCGTCGAAATATACGGATGGGTTTCCGCAAACACATCAGGATTCACGCGCAGAGCAAAACGCGCGATCTTTTTCTTCTTCCGCGCGCGCTCCGCCAGCAGCGTGAGTTCGGCCTCGCTCTCGGCATTGAAGATCAGGATCCCCGCATCCAGCGCGAGATCCATTTCCGCCGCGGTCTTGCCGACACCGGAGAAGACCACGCGCTCTGCCGCGCCGGGGTTCACCGCCATCACCCGTTCCAGTTCGCCGCCGGAAACGATATCGAATCCTGCGCCGCGTTCGTCGAGCAGCTTCAGAATCGCAAGGTTCGAGTTCGCTTTGACGGAATAGCAGACGAGGTGTTCTCTGCCCGCGAACGCTGCGCCAAACATCGCCAGCCGCGCCAAAATCTCGTCGGCGGAATAAACATAAAGGGGCGTTCCAAATTTACGGACGAGCGAATCCATCCGCACTTCTCCGCAGTGCAGGGGCGCGTTCTTCTCGGGATGATGAAATGGTCGATTAGCGATCAAGAAGCCTCAGAAAAACTAAAAATGAAATATGAAGTTCTTCTGAGACTAACGAGGTTTGTGGAATTCTCCAAGCAGCAACGCCGCGTTGCGGCTCTACAGCGGGTGCCGATCGAGAAACTTGCGCAGCATTGCTCCTGCGAGCTGGGGCTGTTCAAACGCGGCATAGTGGCCGCCGTCGGCGATCACGTGGTACTCGGCGCTTCTCGCCGATTGCGCCAGCACTTCCATCTCGGCCGGAGAACTCGACAGGTCCTCGCCACCGGCGACGATAAGCATGGGCACAGTAATCGTCTTCGCCGTTGGCACGGAGTCGGGCCGTTCGCCCAGAGCACGCTGGATCGCCACAACAGATTCCAGCGGCATGCCCATCATCCCGCGTACAGTACCGGCGATGTTTGGATCGCGCCGTCGCGCCGACGCTCCAACCAGCGATTGCGACATGGTGTCGAAAAAACCATCTGTGCCGTTCGCCTGAACCTCGGCGATCGTCTCCCGTCGCTTCGTCTTGTTCGCGCCACTATCTGGTTGCGGCTTGCTGCAGAAAATCGAAAGTGTTCCAATGCGCCCGGGCGCTCTCCGCCAAAGCTCGTAGAGAATGTAGCCGCCAATCGAGCAGCCCACAAAATGTGCCTTTGAGATTTCCAGGGTATCCAGCAGGCGAATCACATCCTGCGCCAGCACACCCATCGACACCTCCGACGAGCCCAGGTGCGAGCGGCCATGGCCGCGCAGATCCGGAAGGATGAGACGGTAACCGGCGAGCGCAGGGGCGAGCGGATTCCAGAAGTTGTGGTCAACTGGGGTGGGATGAAGAAGCACCACCTCAGGACCAGCGCCCGAGGCGGCGTAGAAAAGTTCAGCATCTCCGGATTCGAAGATCATCCCGCTCGCCCCCGGTTTTCTTCAGCGAACTAGTATTACACGTTGCCCGGCGGCGGAAACCCGCTGGGTGCCGGCAAGCTGAACTGCTCTTCCGGCATTACCAACCATGCCACTACGTAAGCAATCTCAGGGATTGGGAAGAGCAAAATGCCCCCCACAATCATCAAGATGCGGACCAGAAGGACATCCCATCCATAGGCCCGCGCAAAGCCAACGCAAACGCCGGCAACCTGCCTGCCGTCACGCGGCCGAACCAGCGGACGCGGCGGCCCGTATGTTGGGGGCGGGGGCGGCGGCACTATTCCTGTTGCCGTTCCGCAGGACGAACAGAATCGCGAATCTTCCGGCAGACTGGTTCCACAGTTTTTGCAATACATGGCCATATATCCCTCTCAGCGGGCGCCAGATCACATCGCGCCTTGGTGTAGTTTACGAAAAACCGGCCTATAAAGTTCCTGCCGGCCGCTTAGCACCATCGGAATGACCAACTTACGCTTCCCGCAACACTTACCGGAGCGTGTATGCGGAACGAATGTACTTTTTCGCCTGGTCTGCCTGCGTTGTATCCGGCCCGGCGTCAACGGCAGCATGATAGCTCGCAAGTGCCCTGTCGCGCTCATGTAAAAGATCGAACATCTGTCCGGCAGCCACCAGCGCACGCCGTTTTAGCTCCGCCCCTGCCCCCGGATCCCACGCCGCCTGCGTATAGGCCGCAGCAGATTCCGCATATTCGTTCTGCCCGCGGTACGACTCCGCCAATCCAAAATACGCCAGGTCGCGGTGTGCCGACGGGAAATATCCCGGCTTTTGCGCCTCTGCCACCAGGCTCTTGTATGTCGCAATCGACGCCTGGCCTTCGCCCGCATCCTTAAGAAGATTTGCTTCTTCCAGGCAGAACAGGAAATCCCGCGGATACTCGCTCTTTAAACCACGAATAACCACGATCGCTTCCTGATACTTGCCTTCCCGCCGCAGGAATAAGGCAATTACCGTCTTGGATTCAACTTTGGTCAGCACGCCCCGGCTGGCCGAATCCTGCAGCAGTTTCATGCCCTCTGACTTCGATCCGTGAATTCCCGCAAAACCAACCATGATCTTGAATGCGAACGGCAACGCGCCGATCACATACTGGTAGATACCCACAACCATCTTCGCGTCCACATAGTTGGGATCAATGTCGAGTACCTTCTCATTGTCTGTGCGTGCCTGTAGCGCCAGGTGCAGTGCCGCGCTAAAGCTGCGCTCCACCATCGCCATGTAAGCGGCCTTCAAACTCCGCGCCCAGCCTCGTGCATAGAGCGCATTCACGTCCTTGTTGTTGGCCTTGAGTTCCTGCTCCGACAGCCCCACCACCGTGTCGCAGAGACTGAAGATGTGATCGCGGGCCCTGGGATCTTCGGGCACGGGATGCCTTCCCGTCAGAAATCCATCGTTTGCATAAAACGTCGTGTCCAGAAGATCGAGTCGGTACAGCTCCCGCATGACCACCGCGTTCAGCAGGTATGCCTCGGCCATGGCGTCATTCGGATATGCCGCTGCAATCTGCTCGAATCGCGTGACCGCACCGTCATAATCCAGTACATAAAGGTGCCGGTAGGCCTCGCGCACCTGCGGGTTGTTGTTCAGCGGATAGGTGGTTACCCCGTTTGTATTCGCAGCCTTGCATGTGCCGCTGGCCGCCGCCAGCAGTAACAGTCCCGCCGTCCATGCAAAAACCCATCTTCGATTTCTGATCAGCGCGACACTCCCGGCTCTTCCCGACTCGGCCCAATATCCAGCAACCACGACGTTTTGCTCTCAGCTTCCATACCAGTGCAGCGGCAATCTGCCTTCAGTCTAAACTCAACAGACGAACTGGGGAGGTCGAGGACCCACGCTGTTTCCATTGGGGTTATCTCATCAGCTTCGCCTTACCTTCAGTAATCTTGACGCCGCAGACTGGCGGGGCTATTTTGGCCTTGTTCATCTCAAACATTTCTGCGGTCCGCTGGATTCCAACCTGACTGCACACTTTCAGGCGATGTATTCCGTTTCAGGAGATTTCGAATGACGCGGGAAGCACTGCTCCGCATCCTGCTGAGCCAGGCTAGAAACAACGGCTTCGAGTTCCGAAAGTGGTTTGTCGCGTACATCCAGCCCACCTGGCCCGGAGCCGACGAAGCACTCACGATTCTCTGCGAAGGCTCGCGATTCTACGCACTCGTCTTCTCCCACGCGTTTGCTCGAAACTTCTGGAAACAAGGCACGCAGATGAGTTTCACGGTGCCCTCGGTCAGCTACACTCGCAGAGATCCTGCGGGAAAAATCGTCACCGTGTCCCGCAAGGCATTTACCCGTCGCACGCTCAAGGCTGACGTCTGGCGTTATCACCTGCGTGAGATGGCTCTCGCTGAAGACCCACTCCGCTACCTCCGCCGCTTCCTGTTGGTGGAAGAAGACTTGGCGCCCGCCGAGAAAGAGATTGCCGATGTTAGCTCGGCACAGGCAGCATCCGGCGCCTCGGTGTAATTGACGCTTCCCTTGCGTCTCCGCTAGTGTGAAACGTGGACAGGAGTCTCGCTCAGCGGAAGCAGTTCTGACATCTAAGGGAGAATGACGATGATCCGACGAATTGTCTTCGGCATTGCCGCTTTCCCGTTGTGCGCGCTTTCCTTGTCCGCTCAAACTGCGGCGCCACATGCAACACTTCCCGCAGGTCTGCCGCTCCGTGTAGCCATCGATCATCGTTACCCCATCCGCATCGGAACCCGCGTGCAGGGTCATCTCACCACCGCCGTCTATCTTGTGGACCACATTGTTCTGCCGGTCGATACGCCGGTCTATGGAGTCATCGTCGGCCGCCATCCGGTAAAGAAGAGCGTTCGCATCAATGCGCTCCTCGACGGCGATTTCACCCGTCTTTCGGTACCGGAAATTCGCTTTGAGACTATGCAATTGCCCGACGGCAGCGAGACCGCATTCACCGCAGCGGCCATCGAGCGCGACTCCGTCATCGTCCGCATGAATCGCAACAAACCCGACAACTCGGTGTCCGGTATTCTCAAGGCGGAGTACACCGCCCGCCGCCGCGAGATCATGGGCGGATACGTGAGCCCCGGCAAGAGCGAGCGTCTGCGCCAGTGGTTCTACCACATGCTGCCCTACCATCCTCAGAACCTTTGGACAGGCCAGCAGTTTGACGCTGAACTCAGCGAACCCCTTGAGGTTGCGCAGGCCGACGATACCCCGGCCGCGCTGCCGATTGAAGATCTCAAATCCAATAAGCCCACTGGCACCATTGAAGCGCGCCTCACGGAAAACCTGACCTCCGCCACTTGCCCGGTAGGTATGTCGATTCACGCGGTGCTATCGAAGCCGCTTCTCGATAAAGATCGCGAACACGTGCTGCTGCCCGAAGGCACAATGCTACAGGGCTCGATTGTAGAGTCGCAGCCTGCGGCGATGTTCGGACGCAACGGACGCCTTCGATTCGCTTTCCACAAAATTGAGCTCGCCGACGATTCAAGTGAGAAGGTACACGGCATTGTTACCGCCGCGGAAAGCGCTCCCAATGCGAACATCACTATCGACTCCGAAGGTGGAGCGCGCGCAACATCTCCTAATCCCGCGCTCGGCACGTTGACCCTTGCCGTTCTCGCTGCTGCCTCTCGCGGCGACGACGGCGGTTCTCCCCTCAACTCCGCCATCGTGAGCAATGGATTCGGCATGATGGGACGCCTCGCCTCCATGGCTACCGGCAACAAAGATGTTGCCTCCGGATTCGCTTACTACGCTTTCGCAAAAAATGTCGTCCGCCGCTACATCGCCAAGGGCAAAGATGTATCCTTCCCGCGCAACACGCGAATACAGATCGATCTCGCCGAGAGATAGACCATGCCGCGAACAATTTCCTGAAATTGAGTTAGGCTCAGAGTGCGCGAATTTGCGCAATGACAGCAGCTGATTTGAGGGTAGAGATGATCGAAATACTTCAGGACTCAGGACACGGTGCGCTCGGATTCAAAGGGTCCAGCAAAATCACGACAGAAGATTTGCAAGCCATTGAGCCGCGCATCGAGCGCGAGATCGCCGCTGCCCACGGCAACCCCATCGGATTGCTCCTCGACCTGACCGCCGTCGAAAGTATTGGCTGGGCTGCCTACTGGGAGGAGCTTCGCTTCCTCCACAAGTTTGGAGGCCCCATCGCACGTGTCGCCATCATTGGCGCGCGTACGTGGGAAGAACTCCTCGCCGACCTTACCCGCTCCACCGTTCTCATGCAGGCCGACATTCGCTACTTCTATGCGAACGAGGCTGCGCACGCGTGGCACTGGGTAAAAACGTCGAAGTTCGCCGATGAAATTCCTGTGCGCCAGGTCATTCCTCCGGGCCACCTGATGAGCGGCTACACGCCCGAATACACCGGCCTCTAAACTATTCGCAGCGCAACGCCACCGTGGGATCCACCTTCACTGCAGAGACTGCGGGAATCAACGTCGCCAGAAGTGCGACTCCAATGAGTCCCGCCGTCACCACCGCAAACGTCAGCGGATCACGCGGGCCAATGCTGAAAAGCAGCGTCGCCAGCACGCGCGACAATCCGAGTGCCAGCACGGTTCCAAGAATTGCGCCGGGCACAATGAGCCTGACGCCGTTGGCCAACACCAGCTTCAAAATGTCACGCCGCGTCGCACCCAGTGCCATGCGGACGCCGATCTCCTGCGTGCGTTGCGCCACCAAAAATGCAATCACTCCATACAGCCCCACAATCGCCAGCAGCAGTCCCGTTGACGCAAAGAAACTTACCAGCAGCGTTTCAAATCGCGGCTGATCCGCCATCCGGTTCACTCGCTCAGAAAGTGTCTGCACCTCCACCGGCACCTTGGGATCAAGCGCTGCGACTTGCGCAGCGCACCCACTTCTCAACCACGCTCGCCGGTAAATTTGTCTTCAACAAAAACACGCTGTGGCGGTCCCAATCCTCTACCTGGTTTCGCCTTAGCCGGTAATACTCCGGCAGGTCACCACCAGCAAGGCCACTATTTTTCACATCCGCCGCAACGCCAACAATCGTGTATAGAGGATGGTCCGGCAACCCGGACGACAGGCTCAAATGCTGCCCGATCGAATCTCGCCCGGGAAACATTCTCGCCGCAAGTTGGCTACTCAAAACGACGAAGTGTTCTTTCGAAGAAACCTCCTCATCCGTGAATGCTGACCCCTGCACGATAGGAATATCAAGAACTCTGAAGTAGTCCGGCGATATCCAACGCCATGCCACCCTGCCGCCGGTACCATCCGTAAATTTTGGCCTGCCCTCGACATAGATCGAAGCATAAATTTGCTCGCGCTGGTCGCCGCCCGGTGGCAACGAGTCGCTCATCGCGACCGAGTTAATCCCTGGCCCGTATTTCAGGTTTCTCTGCAACTGCTCGAAGAATGCCATCTGCCTTTCCGGCGTCGCATACTCATGTTGGCCAAGGGAAACGCTCGCCGTCACCACGCTCTCTGTTCGCATTCCCAAATGTTGGCTGTTCAAGTTGAGATAGCTGCGGAATAGCAGCGCACCTCCGGCCAGCAGCACCATGCTGGCGGCGATCTGTCCCACCACCAGCCATTTCCGCAAAATGGCATGCGATACGTTGATCGCGGTTCGCCCAGTTAGTGCCTCCGCACGAAGCCGTTGCAGCGCTGGAACAATACCGATCACAATTCCGCACACCAGCGATATCGCCAACGTGAACAAAAATATCCTTAAATCAATTCGCGCCTTCGCCACGAATGGCAAACCCTCCGGCGCCATTGCGACAAAGACTCGCAACAATATTTCGGCGAAAGCGAATCCCGCGACACCTCCCGCTACAGACAGCACAAACGATTCCGTCAACGCCTGCCGGACCAGCCGCAATCTTCCTGCGCCCAGCGCGAAACGCACCGCCAACTCTCTTTCGCGAACCGCCGCCCTCGCCATTAATAAGCTGGCAACATTGCCACACGCGATCAGCAGTACGGCCACCACAACTCCAAACAGTACCCAAGCAATCAGCCGCACATCATGCATCTGCCGGTCGCGCAACGACCGCACCTGCACGTGAATCTCTTTACGAAACTGCGCCGGAGCCAGCCGCAACGAATAGTCGAACACCGGTTGCAATTCCCGTTTCGCCTGCTCCGCACTCACTCCCGGCTTCAGCCGCGCAAACGCATACATCACCCGCCCGGGATCAGCCTTGCGCTGCTCCGCCTCGTCCAACGCCTGCGGCAGAACCACGTCTGTAGCTTCAAGCGCCGGCATCTCAAAATCCTTCGGCAGCACACCAATCACGCGCGTTTGCCGACCGTCCAGGCTCACCAGCTTATTCAGAATTCCCGCGTCCCCACCGAAGTGGCTTTTCCAAAGTGAATAAGAAATCAGCGCGACTCTCGGTCCATTGGGACGATCCTCTTCTGCCGTGAAATTGCGACCGCTGAACAATCTCACGCCCATCGCCGGAAGAAAATTGCCTTCCACCGTGGCACAGCGCAGACGCGCAGGATTCTGCTCCGTCAGATCGCACGGATTTACTCCCGTCTCCGAAGTAAATGTCTCGAATGGAGTCTGATGATCGCGCCATTCATAATAGGAACCGCCCAGCATGAACTCCTGCGGAACGATGGGAGCTATCAGGCCGACGGAAACCAGCCGATCCGCATGCGCATAAGGCAAGCTGCGAAACAGGATGCGATCCACGACGCTAAACACCGCTGTGGTCGCGCCGATGCCGAGCATCAGCGTGAGCACCACCGTGATTGTGAAAGTAGGAGCACGGCGAAATCCGCGCAGCGCATATCGCACGTCTTCCATAAAGATTTCAACGCGATGACTTGGCTGCTCGGCTCTACACTCCTCGCGTGTGCGCTCAACCCCGCCGAACGCAATCGCAGCGTTCTGCCGCGCCTGCTCCAGCGACATGCCCGCTGCGATATACGCATTCACCTGCTGATCGAGATGGAACTGCAGTTCCTCGTCAACTTCGCCGCGTGTTTTTCCGTGCAGCAGAAAGCGTAAACGTGACAGAAATTCTCTCAGCATCGCAGCCTCCTACACTCGCTTCAGCACCAGTGAAATGGCATTCGTAAGCCGTTCCCAGTCTTTCAACTCGACTTCGAGTTGCTTCTTTCCCGCACGTGTCAGCGAGTAGAACTTGGCCTTGCGATTGTTTTCTGAAGAACCCCAGTCCGATTGGATCAGCCCCTTGTACTCCAGCCTGTGCAGCGCCGGATAAAGCGATCCCTGCCCGATCAGCAGCGCCTCATTCGACACCTGTTGAATGCGCTGCGCGATTCCCCAGCCATGCATCGGCTCGAGCGCAACTGTTCTCAGGATGAGTAGATCGAGCGTCCCTTGCAGCAAATCGGTGGATGGCGGCATCTTCCCCTCGACAATCAACAAGAGCATGCATCTGTCTCCTGTCGGATGTCAAGGGGGCGAGATTATTAATCCATTTTCTATGGGATTAAAGGTTCCGCTACAGCCGGATTGAAACACTTCAGGCCTTCTCCCACTCTCCCTCGGCCGACTGCACCCAGCGCACACCCCGCATGTCCAGCCACTCTCCAATGGGTTCATCCCGCTGTTCTGAACCGAGTCGCAGAATATTTCCGTCCAGGTCTTCCACCTGCATCTCGTAAGCCCATGAGTAGTTAGTCGGAGGATGCCGCACTCGCGCACCGCTCTCGAGATATTCCGCGAACAATTTCTCCGCGTCTTCCACCCCAACCCACACCCACGACCCCGGATTTCCTTGATCGCCCACGCTTAGAAAAATATGGCATTGCCCACGCGAGACCGACGCAAAGCCCGGAGCCCGCCAGTCCACCTTGAAACCCATCTTGCCAACGTAGTATTCAATACTGGCAGCCAGATTCTGCACTCGAAGGATCGGGCAAACTCCCTCGAAACCCACGTTCGATCTCTCTCCCTCTGTCATCGAAACATCCTCCACTCAACGGGCCGAAAACTCCGGCATTGTGGACAGTGTCCCACTACGCAATGTGAATTGTCATGCGCTTCATTCGTCGGAGTGGCCCGGTATCCCGCACCTTAATCCTCAACCAGGACCTTCAAGCGGGAGAGTGAATCGTCCCATTGCCGTGATATCAAATCGAAGTAATGCCGCGCTTCTTCCAAACGATCCCCTTCCAATTGCCACACGCTCTCGCGGCCATTCCGCACACTGCGCATCAGCCCTGCATGCTCCATCGTGCGCAGATGCTTGGTAATCGCCTGCCGCGTCACATCGGCTCCGTCCGTCAATGATGTGATCGACAGCGGTCCCTCGCGGCAAATGCGGAAGACGAGACGCAACCGGGTCTCGTCTCCCAACGCAGCGAACAACGGCGCTACGGCTCCTGCATTCGTCCGGGTCTTCGACTTACGCGGCTTGGGCAAGATACTCCTCGATCACCTTAATCATCAGGCTCCATCCGCCTTCATTTGCCTGGAACGCCTTCGCCCTGTGCTCAACGGGGATGTTGTCAAAGCCGGATTCCGTAACCGTCAGTAACACTCCCTGCGTCGTCTTTGTGAGTTTGAATTCCACCAGTGTAGTTGGATCGCTCGAGTCGTACATGCCTGGTTCCACGGCGTGAGGGTGCCAGCGAAATGAGAACAGTTGCTCGGGCTTCATCTCCACAATCGTCAGTTTGAACGGCTTTCCTTCGTATTGCCGCTGCATTTCGGCAACATTAGGATCCACTTGTGTCGTAACCATCACGCCACTCATCGGCGCGCCCGGCTCAAACGGGGCGTCGAACTTCACCCCGAACCAATATCCAAATTCGGACGAGTCGGTCAGCGCCCGCCACACCCGATCCATGGGTGCCCTCAAGAGAATTTCCTTCTGAATGCGATCGCTCATTACGCAACCTCCCGGTTGCACATTAGCAAAGCCCAGACTTTCCCGCAAGCCCAATTCGGAATCTTCCTTCGTCTTCAGAAACGCAATACGAATCAACCGTTTGACGATATGAATCTTTGAGGCTTCGCCGCGACAGATTCTCGCATGCCTCGATTCCTGTAGCGCGCCGACCTGCGCACTTCGCCTGAGCTTGATTGCTTTCCTTTGATACATGGATACTGAGTGTCAAGGAGTATTGTCGATGGGCGAATTTGTGCAACTGCACGCAGCAGACGGTCAGGAACTCAGCGCATACGTGTCAAAGCCTGCGGGCGAGCCGATCGCAGGATTGGTCGTGATCCAGGAAATATTCGGAGTCAATGCGCACATCCGCAACGTGACCGATAGCTATGCGAAAGACGGATTCCTCGCGATAGCGCCCGCCATTTTTGATCGCATGGAGCCCGGACTCGAGCTCGGCTACGAACAGCAAGACATGCAAAAAGGAATCTCGATCGCGCATAAACTCGACCCGCAAAAAATGATGCTCGATATCGCGGCGGCGATGGAGTTCGCGGCCACTTCGACAGGCAAGAAAGTCGGCGTCATCGGTTACTGCTTCGGAGGAACCCTCGCGTGGCTGGCTGCTGCGCACATAAATCCTGCCGTGGTTGTTGGATATTATGGTAGCCGCATCGCCCAAAACGTCGGCGCAAAGCCCACCTGCCCCGTCATGCTCCACTTCGGTAAGAACGACACACACATCCCCGTCGCGGATGTGGAAAAAGTTCAAGCGGCGCATCCTGAAGTTGAATTCTATTGGTACGACGCAGGACACGCATTCGACTGCCAACCGCGCCCCAATTACAATCCCCCCGCCGCCAAACTAGCGCGCGAACGCTCACTCGCTTTTCTCAAGAAGCATCTAACCTAGTCGTGTCAATGTTCTGGGCCAGTCCAGTGCGACTTCCCTTGCGACAGAATCTTCCACATCTCCGCGTCTTTCGTTGGTTGAGCTGCATCTATTCGAAAGCGGTTGCAGAATTGTATTTGTCCCGCATGCCCGGTTGAGCAGCATGCTACATGGGCCACGCCGCGCTGGCACTAAATCTACCTGGAAGGAAATCGAGCGCTTTGGCAGCAGAGACTGCATTGGCAGATCCCACTTCAGCAGCGGCAATCGCTGCCGCCAATGCTGCATGGCGTCCACGAACGAATCCCTGGCTCATCGCTGCGACGGTTGCCCTCGCCGCATTTATGGAGGTCCTCGATACCAGCATCGCCAACGTTGCCCTTCCTCACATAGCCGGGAGCCTCGGCGCTAGTTTCGACGAAGGCACCTGGGTTCTCACCTCTTATCTCGTTGCCAACGCAATCGTACTTCCCATGGGCGGATGGGCCGCGAGCGTCATCGGCCGCAAGAATTTCTTCATGCTTTGCATTGTCATCTTTACCGTCAGTTCTTTTCTTTGCGGCATTGCTCCCACGCTCGGATTGCTTCTGCTCTTTCGTATTTTCCAGGGCCTCGGTGGCGGCGGCTTGCAGCCAATGGCGCAGGCCATTATGGCGGATTCATTCGAACCTTCTAAGCGCGGCCTCGCTTTCTCTCTCTATGGATTGGTGGCAGTTCTCGCGCCCTCCATCGGCCCATCTCTCGGCGGATGGATTACCGACAACTACTCATGGAACTGGATCTTCTATATCAATGTTCCCGTCGGCATCCTGACCTTTTTTCTCACGCAGCGGCTCATCGAAGATCCTCCGTACGCCAAGCCCGACAAAAAGAATCTGTTCACACTCGACTACGTCGGCCTCTCGCTTCTCATCGTCTCAATGGGTGCCCTGCAAATCATGCTGGACAAGGGAGAAGAGAAAGACTGGTTCGGATCTAACTTCATCGTCGCTAGCGGAATCATCTTCGCGGTTTCTTTTACCGTCCTCATTGTGTGGGAGTGGTTTCGCGAGAAGCCGCTCATGGACCTCAAGCTTTTCAAGGTTCGGAATTTTGCTGTTTGCTGTTTCCTTATGCTGCTCACTGGGGGCCTGCTCAACGCCACAACCGTCTTACAGCCGCAATTTCTGCAGACGCAACTTGGCTATACCGCAACCATCGCCGGCTTCACACTCTCCGGCGGCGGGCTCGCGCTCGTATTCGTCATGCCTTTTGCAGGCCAGGCCGTCAGCCGCTTCCCCGCACGAAATCTCATCGCCGCAGGCTTCGTCTTCTTCGCGCTCTCCTACTACTACACCGCTACTCACCTCAGCCTGCTCATGAGCTTCGGATTCGCTTCCTGGCTGCGCGTCGTGCAGGTGGCCGCTATTCCCTTCGTCTTTATATCGGTTACAACCGCAGCCTATTTTGATATGCCGCGCGAGAAGAACAACCAGGTTTCAGGACTCATCAACTTCGTCCGAAACATTGGCGGAAGCATCCTGATCGCTCTTACCAATGCGATGGTCACCGAGCGCGGGCAATTTCATCTCGACCAGATGCGCAAGTACCTCACACCAACCGATCCTGCTTTCCAGACACAGGTCACGGCCCTCAAAAACAGCTTTGGTACCTCGTTGGGGAAAGGCAACGCCGCCGGGTTAGCGCAAGGGCCGCATCTACTCGCAACTGCTTCATCAGGCAGAAGCGCTCGCCTACGTGGACGTCTTCTACATCCTCTGCGCTGCCTCCTTGCTAATGATTCCCATGGCCTTCCTGCTCAAGAAGAATTCCCCTCGTGGCGAAAAAACACAGATCGCCGTTCACTAACCGCATCCATCTTCGATTTCAAATCGATTGCACGCGCTTCACAATTCATTGCAAGATAAACCTCTGACGCAACGCAATGACCCTCGCGCGTTAGGCCGGGGTGTCATCGTATAGGAGGTCGATTGATGGCAGCACTTTCCCGCATTGCCCCGGAACTCCCTGTCTCCAATCTGCAAAATTCCATCAAGTATTACGAAGAAAGTCTCGGCTTTGAACTGGCAATGCAGATGCCCGGCGGTGACTATGCCATTGTTGAGCGAGACGACGTTGCCATTCATCTCTTTCAAGACGACGCCAGTCTGGTGCCGGTCGGCGTCCACATTTTCACGCCTGATCTCGAAGCTTTGCATGAAGAACTCTCGCAGCACGACGCTCATATAACGCAGCCCATCGAACTTAAGCCTTGGGGAAACCGCGAATTCCGAGTGAAGGATGACTCCGGTAACATTCTGAAGTTCACCGAGGCGACATCGAACGCGTAGTCGCAGGAATTCCCTTTCCCGTATCCACTGCGGTATCTTCAGACGACGCTAATTGATAGACCCCGGGAGCCTAAAATGAAGAACATTCTGCTCGGCGCAATAACTTCCCTCTGCCTCGCCTCACCACTTTGCATCATCGCGCAACAACCGCCCATCATCGACCGTCAGCTCTTTTTCGGCGAAGTGCAAATCGCCGGCGCGCAGATCTCGCCCGATGGCCAATACCTCTCCTTCCTCAAGCCCTACAAGGGGACACGCAACATCTGGGTGAAGAAAGTTTCAGAGCCATTCAGCGCGGCCAAGCCCGTTAGCGCGGAGGCTACGCGGCCCATTCGCACCTATTTCTGGAGCAAGGATTCGAAGTATCTTCTTTACTCACAAGATGCTGGCGGTGATGAAAACTTTAATGTCTACGCCATCGATCCCAAGCTTCCCGCAGATCCCAAAACAGGCGTGCCTCCCACTCGCGCGCTCACGAACCTGAAGGGTGTCCGCACCGAGATTTTCGCAGCACCCAAATCCAAACCGGACATTCTTTACATCGGGCTCAACGATCGCGACGCCAGTTGGCACGACCTGTATGAACTCCACCTCTCCACCGGCGAGAAAAAGCTGCTCCGCAAAAACACGGAACAAATTGCTGGATGGGACTTCGACAACAACGGCGATCTGCGCATCGCCGAGCGCACCAACAAGGCCGGTGACACGGAAATTCTCCGCGTGGATGCGGACGGCTTCAAACAAATCTATAGCTGCTCTGTGTTGGAAAATTGCGGCGTTAGTGGGTTCGACTCCACCAACAAGCAGGTCTATCTCGTAACCAACAAGGGCTCATTGAACCTGAGCCAGTTGGAGAGCATGGATCCTACAAGTGGCTCCACAACTAAGATCGAAAGTGATCCAGAGAACCGCGTTGACCTGGAAAACGTTCAGACCTCCGACGTCGACTACCGCATTCTTTACACCGAGTATGAAGACGACCGCACGCGTGTGTATTTCAAAGATAAGGACTTCGAGAAGGACTATCACTGGCTCCAGTCACAACTGCCCGGCAAAGAATTAAGGATGGGCTCGCGGTCGAAAGACGAAAATATCTGGATCGTCACCGCGTACAGCGACACCGAACCAGGCGAGACCTACATCTGGAATCGCTCTGCGAAAACCATCGCGCTGCAGTATCGCATCCGCGAAGAACTTCCCCGCGCCTCACTCTCCGAGCGCAAACCATACAGTTTCAAGTCTTCCGACGGCCTTGAGATTCCCGGTTATTTAACCTTGCCCAAAGGCCTCCCGGCAAAGAACCTTCCGCTCGTTGTGTTTCCGCATGGCGGCCCGTGGGGACGCGACTCTTATGGTTACGACACCTTCGCGCAGTACCTCTCCAATCGCGGATACGCCGTGCTTCAGCCCAACTTCCGCGCATCCACTGGCTACGGCAAAAAGTTTTTGAACGCCGGCAACGGCGAGTGGGGCCGCAAGATGCAGGACGATATCACCTGGGGAGTCAAGGCGCTCGTCGCTGACGGCACCGTTGATCCCAAACGCGTCGGCATCGCCGGCGGTTCTTACGGAGGCTACGCAACCCTCGCCGGAGTCGCCTTTACTCCAGACGTCTACGCAGCGGCGGTCGCCATCGTCGCTCCATCCAATCTCATCACGCTGCTCGATGCCATTCCGCCCTATTGGGAAGCAGGTCGCAAACAGATGTACACGCGCATGGCCGACCCCACTACGCCGGATGGCAAAGCTTTGCTGATCGCCGAGTCTCCGCTCACGCAGGCCAAAGCAATCGTCACGCCGCTCATGGTGGTGCAGGGCAAAAACGATCCGCGCGTCAACATTCGTGAGAGCAACCAGATCGTCGTCGCCGTCCGCGATAACGGAAAGCCCGTCGAATATCTCGTCGCACCCGACGAGGGCCACGGATTCGCGCGGCCGATCAACAATCTCGCAATGGTCACCGCCATGGAAGAATTCTTTTCCAAATACATTGGCGGTCGATATCAAAAAGAAGTTCCCACAGATGTCGCGACAAAGTTGAAGGAGATCACCGTAGATCCAAAGACCGTAAGCGCCGACGTCACATTGAAGAAGTTGGCAGATCCCGCAGCAAAGTAGGTCTCCGTGTTGGCATGAGCCGCGCAATCTATCTTTGCGCGGCTCATGTTTTCTCAATGACCGTCTGCGCCGCAACGTGTTTACGAGAGCTTTGTCGGCCGCACAGGCGTCGCGGCATCCTCACCCACAACCGTGGTCCACTCGCGCACATACCATCGCTCCACAGCGCCGCTCGTCACATAAGGATCAGCCTTCGCGAACTTCTCCGCCACCTCCGGCGAGTCGCCCTTGAACAGCAGCACAGCACCATCCACCGGATTCGCCAGCGCGCCGCCCAGCACCAGTTCCCCGCGTTCACTCGCATCCCAAGCCATCCGCAGGTGTGCCTGCCGAAACTCTGCCCGCCGTGAAACATAGTCTTTTGAAACTTCGTAAAACAATAGATAGTGCATACGTGATTCCTCGCCCGGAAACATCCTGCTTCCGAATCTACACCGTCGATCGCAAACTCAGCGGACCGCCCAACTCACCTTGCCTCTCTGCTCCAACATCACCCGCTGCACCGGCGAATAAAAACAGCGTACTGTTATATTCTGTTGTTCGCAGAATCCAGAGGAGACCCTCCATGTCGAAAACGGTTGTAATTGGCGGTACGGGAACAGTTGGCAGCCAGGTTGTGAAAGAGTTGCTGGCCCGCGGGGAACAGGTACGCGTTATGACGCGTTCGGCTGACCGCATCGCCTCTCTGCCCAAGGGCGTCGAAGGCGTTGTCGGCAGCATGCAGCAACCGGACTCACTGCCCGCCGCATTTTCCGGCGCAGACAATCTCTTCCTCATCACGCCTGTCGACCGCGACGAGGCGGCGCAAGGCATCGACGCAGTAGACGCCGCCGTTGCCGCAGGCATCAAGCGCATCGTTTATCTCAGTGTGCATCAGGCGGACAAGGCCCTCGTCATCCCGCACTTTGTCTCCAAGCTTCCTGTCGAGGGTGTCATACGTTCAAGCGGTGTCGACTACACCATCCTGCGGCCCAGCAATTTTTATCAGAACGATCTTGGCATGCTGGATGCAATTCGCGCTGGCCTTTACCCTCAGCCTTCCGGCAGCATCGGCACGCATCGCGTAGATGTGCGCGACATAGCGGAAGCAGCCGCCATCGCGTTAACACAACCCGGCCACTCCGGCAAAACATACTCAATCGTAGGCCCGCGCTCGTGGACCGGATCCGAGATTGCCGCGACGTTGACGAAGCATCTCGGCAAGCCAGTCACGTATGTTGGAGATGATTTGAAGGCCTGGGCCGCGCAGATGCGAAGTTTCATGCCCAACTGGCTAGTGCGTGATCTTCAGATTATGTTCCAGTACTTCCTCGACCACGGCCTTCTGGCAACGCAGGCGGAGATTGACGAGATAACGAAAGTTTTAGGGCATGCTCCGCGCAGCTACGAAGCGTTCATTCAGGAAAGCCTGCCCGCCTGACGGCACACCATCTTGCGTTGCATCCTCTCAGTTCCACCGCGAAAGCGCACAGGTACTGAGAGGATCAGTGCCGAGGAAAAATCTATCCCTTCACAAGTCCAAGCCGCACCAGGCTTTCGGCCGTGGCCACAACGCACTCCTCATTTGAGCGCGGAGACCAGCCCAATACACGTTTCGCTTTTTTGTTCGTGCCATTCTTTTCTTTGCCGAGCTCCGGAATAATCTGCTTCACCGCAGGCTCACGCAACGCCGCCACGCGGACCAGCCAGTTCGGCAACTCCCTCGTCGGAACTTTCTTCGCTGCCACGCCCATGCGGCTCTTCAACATACGTGCCAGGTCCACCATCCATTCAAAGTCTCCAGCCACAGCCAGAAAGCGTTCGCCCTTCGCCGTAGCCTCCGTCATAGCCCGCAGATGCAGGTCAGCCACATCACGCACATCCACTGCGCCAAATTTCAGCCGAGGACACCCCGGCATCGCGCCATCCATCATGCGCTGCACCAGCAGGATCGACGTTGAATAATCCGGCCCCAGCACCGGGCCAAACACGGCAACAGGATTCACGACGGAAAGCTCGAGAGCCCCGCCCTCCTTTGCAATAAAATCCCACGCCGCGCGTTCCGCAATCGTTTTCGATTTCACATACGGCGTCAGCCCCTCGCCCTTCAGATTCGTCCAGTCCCGCTCGTCAAACATCCGCGGCTCCTGGCCGTACCCAATCGCGGCGAAGGAAGAAGTCAGCACCACGCGCTTTACACCTGCATCGCGCGCGGCACGTAGAACCCGCAGCGCACCTTCGCGAGCCGGAACAATCAAGTCGTCTTCATGCTTTGGCAGGTTCGCAGGAAAGGGAGACGCCACGTGCAGCACATACTCGCAGGCCGCCACCGCATCTGCCCATCCCGCGTCCTTTTCAAGATCGGCCGCCGCGAACGCCAGGCGATTCCCCGGATCCGCCCCGCCAACCTTCAGCATGGCGCGCACATCCGCCTCGCGCTTCAGGTCTCGTACCGTAGTGCGCACGCTGTAACCCGCAGCCAACAACTGCAGAATGCAATGCGCCCCAATAAATCCCGACCCGCCCGTAACCAACACCGTGCTCATATCGAAAATCCTACACCCGCATATCCGTTCATCGCCGTTCGCAAAGCATCCGCAACATCCAATCTTTCAAGCGATCGCGATAATACCAAACCAACCTCATGCCACTCCCACAACGCCGTGCCTTCCGGCAGTTATACTGCACTGTTAATTCGATGAAGCTTCATTTTCGGGCGGGTGCCATTTCGATCGGTCTTTGTGCGGCGCTCTCTTTTCCTGCTGCCGGCCACGGCCATTGCGCAGGACGACGACCTTCCGCCGAAGACCGCACCAACGTCCGCCAACGCGCCGGTCGAGGGACTCATCAAGCTGGACGTGGTAGTCACCGGCCACGCTGGAATTCCCGTCACGGATCTAACCCAAAAAGATTTCTCGTTGCTCGACAACGGTCAGCCGGCAAAAATCCGCTCCTTCCGCTCGTTCAACGGAGTTTCCTCGCGGCCCAACCCTCCGGTTGAAGTCATCTTTGTGCTTGACCAGCTTCAGTTGCCCGTCAACCTCGCTTCCAGGGAACGCAATGCCGCGGTGGCCTTCCTTCGGCAGAACGGCGGCCATCTCTCCCAACCCGTCTCCATCTACTCCCTGGTAGATACCGGCCTTTGGCTCCTCGCCGACCCTTCAACGGACGGCAACGCGCTCGCCACACAAATCACCAAAAACCATCAGCTTCGCCTGGCGGGCCGTTTGCGCGGCAGTGCGAGAGGGAACATCCCCGCGTCTCTCGAATTCCAGGATCCGCCAGTGCTTGAAGCCTTGCAGTCGCTCGGCAACATTGCGACTGCTGCACGGCAGAAGCCCGGCAGAAAACTTCTCCTTTGGATCGGCCCCGGCTGGGGAATTGGAAGCGGGGCTTACGTGGACGGCACCTCAACACGCGAGCAAACCTTCTATGCCATTCGATGGTTCTCCACGCTTTTGCGGGAAGCTCGCATCACGCTCTACAGCTTCTCCGTTGGAGAAATGGAAGCTCACGCTGAGCCATACCAGGACGATCTGCATGGCGTTCGATCTGCTCGCGAAGCCAACTTCATGCACTTGTATCGAAAAGTTCTCGCCATCGAAAGCGGCGGACGCGTGCTCGACAAAAGTGATGACCTGGTCCCGCAGATCCAGAGTTGCGTCAACGAAGCCAGTGCCTTTTACACGCTCACCTTTGACCCATCGCACGCCGATCATACCGATGAGTATCACGATCTGAAAATCCAGATCGCCAGCACCGGACTAACCGCTCGCACCAATACCGGCTATTACGATCAACCTTTTTATTCCGATCAGGCGATCGCCACGCCCACCCGCATCACCGTCGACCAGTTACAGCATTTCGTGGCAACCATCCAGCCCGGCGATCATGACGCGGATATAGCGCGGCAGCTCTCCACTCTCGAATTAACGGAGCGGTTGGACGACACAACGCTCGCATCCATGGTCCCATCCCTTCGAGGAGCAAAGGCGCGCCAGGCACTCATCGTTCTCGCGGATAATTCAGCGTTTCGCAATCCGCCACCTGCAGCGATACCTCCAGATCCGCCACCCGACGCGGCGGAGCAACAGCGCATTCTTACCCTGGCCGCCGACTATCTGAAAACTGCCATCACCAAATCGCCGAACTTCTTTGCAACTCGTACAACGGTTCGTTTTGAGGAGACTCCGCGCTTCTACGAAGGCGATACCAAAACTGAATATCAACCCCTGCATCCGATCGAGAGTTCCAAAGAGACGATGGCCTACCGAAACGGTGTTGAGGTTGCGGACTCCGCGAAGAAGAAGCGCCACTCAAAACAGCCTTCGCTCACCACCTACGGTACATTCGGCCCTGTCTTAGGTATGGTGCGGGACGCCATCGCAGTCGCCGGCGACATAAGCTGGAGCCGCTGGGAACGCGCCCCGGATGGGCTTCATGCCATCTTTCGCTATGCCGTTCCCGCACACAGATCGCTCTACCAAGTCTGGGGCTGTTGCCTGCCCGACGGCGACGGACAGGGAGGCTTTCAAACGCTGTCCGGGTATCATGGGCAACTCACCATTGATCCCGCCACGGGAGCCGTCCTTCGACTGCAGGCGGAGGCAGACCTCACCGGATTTCCGCCCGTCACCCGCTCCGACGTCATGGTGGAGTACGGCCCGGTAGACATCGGCGGCAAATCGTATATTCGCCCGTTGAAAAGCGTCTCCATTATGCGGATGCGCTCCGTCACCACTCTCTCGGAGTGGGACGAGAGCTTCAGAACCTATGGGCCCTATGCCTCCATGATCAACGACATCACGTACAGCGACTACCACATGTTCCGGACGGATTCCCGAGTGCTTTCCGGCTTCTACCCCGCACCCGAAGACAAATCTCCTCCGCTCGATCCTCCATAAACGACAACGCCACTGTCAGCACATACGGGCTGGCGGGCGACCCTGATGCCACGGCTCAGTGGCGCAGATTTCTACGATGAGGTTTTTGGAGCGGACTGCTGAGCGCTGATGACTCGATAGGCACTGACAATTTTCTGCATCGTTGTAGCGAGCGCGACGAGTGGATCTGTGCCGGCACGCAGCGCGGCTTCGGTGGCAATACCCCGACGAAGTCCGGCGTTGGAACGCAGGTAGAAAAAGACTTCTCCCGGAGGGGGCAATTCGATGGTTTCGGTAAGCGCGCAGTGGAACGCGAGAGAGCGCGCCAATTGTATCGCTTCAATTGCGATTGCATGAACAGTCTTCGACTTTTGGCCCGCGCCGATGAACCCACCGCCGCTGCTGAGATAGATGCTGGCGGTGCCATCGGACGCAACCAGAACGGTGGAGGTGCCCGAGCCCAGATGCCAATCCATCAAAACCAGGTCAATCGAATCGCCCTCGCCATTGGGGATCCGAAGCTGGAGGGCGTTCGCTCTTAATTTCTGATAGATCGCGGGGTCGGGCCTGGAAGCGGTGCTCATACCGACAGCGTATCGCGAGCCAAGGAAGGGTGTCAGCAAATCCGTATCCAATTGCCTCCTTCTCACCTTCCGCTTTCGCAACTCAGCAGCGTTTTCAATTTTCTGCAGAACACGCATCCCCTGAATCTTTTCGGACACGACGATTGCGGCCGCGAGCTTGGCTCCCACCACAAAATCGCTGTTACACTTTCCCTGCCAGAAACCAAACTGGGGTTCAAACGAATGTCCACGAAGACAAAGCCTGAAGTAATAATTCGGACGGCTACAGCCGAAGACGCCGCCACCTGCGGGCAGATCTGCTACAACGCCTTCTCCACCATCAACGCCACTCATGGTTTCCCCTGCGATTTCCCCAGCGTCGAAGTACCCACCAACGTGCTCGGCATGATGTTCTCCCACCCCAACTTCTATTGCGTGGTGGCAGAAAGCGCTGGCCGCCTCGTCGGCAGCAATTGCCTCGACGAGCGATCCTCCATTCGCGGCGTCGGCCCCATTACCATCGATCCCTCCGTGCAAAATCTCGGAGTCGGCCGCAAGCTCATGCAGGCTGTAATGGATCGCGCAAACGAACACAACGCCGCCGGAATCCGGCTGGTGCAGGCCGCCTTCCACAATCGCTCGCTCTCGCTCTACGCCTCACTCGGCTATGACATCCGCGAGCCGCTTTCGTGCATGCAGGGCCGCACGCTCGAACGAACCATCCCCGGCTGCACCGTCCGCCCCGCCACACCCGGCGACGTAGAAGCTTGCAATGCTCTCTCATTGCGGGTTCACGGATTCGACCGCGGCCTCGAGCTGTCTCACGCAATAGAACAGGGCACGGCGCAGGTAATCGAGCGCGCAGGTCGCATCACCGCCTACACCTCGCATCTCGGATTCTTCGGCCATTCCACAGCGGAGACAAACCTCGACATGCAGGCGCTCATCGCCTCAGCGGAGTCCTTCGCGGGCTCGGGAATTCTCGTCCCTTCACGAAACCACTTGCTCATGCGCTGGTGTCTGGCCAACAGCCTCCGCGTTGTCCAACCCATGACCCTCATGAGCACTGGCCTCTACAACGACCCCTCCGGCTCATGGCTCCCCTCCATCCTCTTTTGAAGGAGTGGTGGGTTTCGCAACCATCTTTCGAATTGTCATCCCGACCGAAGCGAAGCGCAGTGGAGGGACCTGAGGTTGCTTTTGAGCTATCACCGCGCAGCCCATAAATCGCGGTTCATCCGCCTCTTACCTGGCGGTGCAGACTCGCTTGGAACCGGAGCGTAACCGTCATGCACACTAGCGAGCGGTAAAGCGTCTGTCGATAACAAACCTCTCGGCTCGATCACTTGCGAATGCACTGCAACCCTGGGACCGTGCCCAGCGGCGGGACGTATCCAATAGTGCAAGGGCGACGCCACATGACCGCATCTCCGGGATCACATACAGTCCTTCGACATATCCAGTGCGTTTGCCTTCAAGCGTCGGAACATCGTCTCGAATGGATAGCTCAAGAAGGGCCACATAATGGCCATCCGAACTGAGTGCGACGAAGACGGCAAGCGGCTCGAGCAGGATTCCGGCAAAGAAGTCCGCGATTTCACTACCGTGTTCTTCGGCTCCATCGGGCCAGAGGTCACACCGCATCTTCAGCCATGCCTCAGCATCCGACGGGGTCGCCGGACGGATCTCCAACCTCGGTCCACCTCCACTTAATCCCGCCATTTTCTCAGGGTAACCCGGCGTGTGCGGAAGGTGCCGCAGACGCTGAAAAACCATTCTGATGTCCTGAACCCACCACCTACCGCTCAAACCGGTAAAGATGATTCATAGGCCCCTTACCCCGCCCCACCGGATAGGCCGCCTTGAGCGCCGCCGTCACATATCCCTTCGCCGCTTCCACCGCCGGGTATGCCGGATACCCCTCGATCAGCCCGCACACCAGCGCCGTTGAGAACGCGCACCCCGTCCCATGCGTTGCGTTCGTCTCCACCCGCTCCCCCGCCAGCCAGTACTCCTCGCCTCGCAGCGTCCGCAGAAAATCGTCAGGCCTCTCCCTGTGCCCGCCCGTCACCACCACGTTCAGTTCGCCGTTGCCCGCTTCCGCCGCCATTTCCTGCAACCGAGCCGCTGCCGTCGCAATCTCCTCGCGATTCCCCACCGGCAACCTGGTCAGCGCCGCCGCCTCATCCACATTGGGAGTAATCCAGCCCACCTGCCTCAGCAGCCTCCCCTTCAGCGCCTCCACCCCACGCGCCTCCAGCAGCAAGCGCCCCGAGCTAGACCGCATCACGGGATCAAGCACCACCCGCTCCCGCACCTCGTCACCCAGGCCAGCCAGGAAATTCGCCACCACCTCTACCAGCCCGGCCTCGGCCAGCATCCCGATCTTGATTCCGGAAAAGTCCACGTCGTCCCGCAGGCATTCGAGCGTTTGCTTCAGAAGCTCCGCGTCAACCGCCCGGCTCCCTTGTACGCCCAGCGTCGACTGCACCGTCAAAGCCGTAACCGCTGCCATCCCATAAATCCCGTGCGCAGCAAAAACCTTCAGGTCGGCCGTCACCCCAGCGCCGGACGAGGGATCGAACCCAGCGATCGTCAGCCCGACCAGCCTCTCCCCGGCCACTCCCAAAGCCTCGGCTCCCTCTTTTTCACCAGATTCCAAATTCATTTCCTTCCGCCGACCATCCACCCCGGCAACTCGTGCCTCTAACTACCAGTAACTATATTGGTGCGTCGTACAGCTTTTGTTGTACGATGGCTACCCCATAAGCATTACGCAATCTGCTCCAAATTGCCTAGCACACAAGGCCCGGTTCTGCAAGTAGAAAGCGCACTAACTGATTGCAACGACTTGACTTATGGTGTACCCAGTCCATACAATTCTTGTCTGGAGGGTTATGAGCGCTATCGCAATTACATCGACCTCGAATATACGCTTGCCCATAATCGCCGGGGTCATTTTGACCACCGTTCTCGGCTTTACCGGCGTCAAGGCTGCAGAGCAGCCAGCAACCAATCCAAACCGGTCCGATACTCAGCAGTTTGAGGATTCGGCCGCCAAAGGGACGTCTTCAGCGAAACCGCATCGTCGCTGGTTTCAAATCGGACGCGCATCCTGGTACGGAGGTTTCTTCAACGGGCGTACGACCGCCAACGGCGAAACCTATGATATGAATGGCCTTACCTGTGCACATCGCAGTTTGCCGCTGGGCTCGCTTATCCGTGTTACGAACCTGCGGAACCAGAAGACGGTGGTTGTGCGCGTCAACGATCGGGGTCCGGTTCCAGATGACCGCGTCGTCGATCTATCCTACGGAGCGGCGAAAAGCCTCGGCTTTGTCCAAAAGGGCCTTGCTCCAGTCCGGCTTGAGTTAGTGGCGGCGGCCCATGCGCCCTCTGCGCCCTTCTCCTCCCGGCCCGAACGATAAAAAAGCAGCGCGGGAAAGCAGCTGCTGTCCAGTACAATTTGACGAGCCTGAGCCTTCTGATAAAAGTTGAGCTTGAGCATTCTCCTCGGCTGAAAAAACTTTCAGTCAGTTGGCCGGGAGAAAAGAAATGCACTGCGTTTGGCTGGCTTTCACCCTATCGCCTTCCCCCCGAATTTCAGAGGGACCAGGTCAGTGGGTAGAAAGCCGGCCAGCCGCGAACCCCGCTCGGGCACCTCTTTCAAGGAGGATCGTCGATTGAGTTCCACCGACCAGCTCTCCTCCCTCGCAACTTCCAACAATCTTTCTCCCGACCTTGCTGAAGCTCGCAAACACCTCATCGTGGCGCTCGATTTTCCGACGGAAGCCGAAGCTCTGGCTCTCGTCAGACCGCCTCGGAACCCTCTGCCAATGGTTTAAGGTTGGACTGGAACTGTATCTATCGGCTGGAAATAGCATGATCACAAAATTGACGAAGCAAGGCTACTCCGTCTTCCTCGATCTCAAGCTTCACGACATCCCCAACACCGTCGCCGGAGCCGTTCGCTCGGCCACATAGTCAAGGCGCCACCCTGCTCACCGTCCACGCCTCGGGTGGTCCAGTCATGCTAAAAGCCGCCGCCGATGCCGCCGCCTCCAGTCCGGTCACGCTCCTCGGAGTCACCGTTCTCACCAGCATGGACGCCGCCCAACTCAACTCCGTCGGCGTGTCCAGTTCCCCCGCCGATCAGGTTCTTCGCCTCGCGCGTATGGCAACTGAAAGCGGGCTTCACGGATTCGTCTGCTCCCCCGAAGAAGTCGCCCAACTGCGAGCCGCCCTCGGCCCCGACGCCATCCTCGTCACCCCCGGCATCCGTCCCTCCGGAGCAGAAATCGGCGACCAGAAGCGAGTCGCCACCCCCGGCGCAGCCATCGCCGCCGGAGCCACCTACCTGGTAGTCGGCCGCCCCATCACCCAGGCCCCCGACCCCGCCGCCGCCACCAAATCCATCCTCAAAGAAATCGCCGCCGCACTATAGATAGCCAGAAAATGCGGGTGCCCCATGTCTCGCGTTTAAGACATGGGATTCAGCAGACTCCCGATCCGTTCTCCCAGCGGTTTCAACTCCGATAACGCACAAAACCCCGCCGATTAAGCGGGGTTTTGTCTTCCAATATTTCAATGTGTTACTTGATATAACTCCCTCAAGCAATTATTTCTAAAGCTTTTCGTGAAACTCACAGCCTGAGCAGGAGATGTAAACTCCACCCGGTACACCACGTTCGCGGTCCTTCACGCGCTTCACGATTCGCGTCGGTTTTCCGCACTTCGGACAGTTCGTCGACTTCGACGTGTCCATCACTTTTTCACGATTGGCAATCTTGGCAATTTTGGCCATGGGAACACATTTCTCCTAAAGTGTCTTTGCACGCACGCAGCAAAACTCGCTGCGCGGCTACGACGGCGCGGCCTCACCTCTATGTTTTTCCTACACCGGGATCCCGCAGGAACTTCCCTTTTGGGGTGGGAGGGACGATACAGAAGAATGTCGACTCGCTCCCTCTATTCTACACAAAGTCAGGGCGTCTTCTTCTCCACCGAACTCACCAGCTTTGCTGCCGGAGCGGGCGCAGGCTGTGCTGCCGGAGGAGCAGTCTGTGCGGGCGTCGGCGCAGCATTGGGATCCTTCGCTGCGGGCGTTGATGCGGGATTCGGATCCTTCGCTGCAGGGGTCGCCGGAGGATCATCCTCCACCGATACCGGTGCCTGCTGCAAATCCGGAGGCAGCGGCTTCTGCTTGCCCATGCCCTCCGGGAAAATCACCGGACCCATCGATCCGGGATTCTTGTCGCTCGGCAACGTTTCGCCCGCACCCTTCAGAGACGGTGGCGCCTTCTGCGCTACATCGGGATTCGACACCGTGTCGCCGCCAACCTGCACCTGCCGCTCTTCCGCCTGCTGGATGCCCTCGACCTCATTCTTGTCGTGAATGTCCAGGTCCTGCCCCGCCTTGGCCATCGCCACGCGGATCACCCGGTTGCCGTTGATTCTCACAAACTCGACGTCGTGCGGAGGGTCGCCGTAAATCCACTCCTCGTACGGCATCTGCCCTTCCACTTCGCGAGACTTATGATCCGGCTTGCCGATGGAGTACACCACCATCTCTGTGCTCATGCCCACCAGCACTTCGTGGTTCAAAATCGCATTCTTTAATTGCGCTGGCAGCGCATCCACAAATGCCTGCTTTGGCGATTTGAAGGTGAAATCAATAATGGGAGCAATGAGCGACTTCACCTGCGGGCCGGTCATTTCCGGAACTTCACCCTCAAAGCTGAGAGTCAGCCGTGAGCCCACGGGATCCACCGGATCGTCCTGCACAATCGGCGAAGTATTGCTTGAGGTTCCAACCTCTATGTGCCTAAGCCACTTATGCTTGCGATCCGGCCCTCCGTTCAGGTCGAAGATGATCTTGTTGTGCTCAATCTGCACATTCGTGATCAGCACCCGGTCACCCGGTCTGACGGAAACGCCCTTCTCCTCCAGCGAGTGCAGGTAGTCCTTGCCTCCCGGCTTCAGCCCGCCATTCGCAATCAGCACCAGTCCCTTGCTGCCCTTGGGCACAGGACGCACCGCGAAACCCTGCTCCGAATGCATATACCGGATCAGTTCCTGCCGCGTCTTTCCCGTCAAACGGCCGCTCTGCAGATCAACGCGTGTAGGGTCCAGCTTGGCATAGCGAGCCCATGTTGAATTCGGCCCCATGATGATTACCTGCGAGATCGAGGTCTGCGTTCCCAATGCCAACAACAAGCAGCCCGCGAACAACGCCGGCAGGCGCTTCGGAAAGAGATCGTGACGGGAGGTAAAGCCGGTCATGGAACCCTCACTTTGTCCTAAAGCATGGCGCGATTCGTCGCCGATGGCAAGTGGCGGCTATCAAGTCATTGTTGTGACTGCATTGATCCCATTCTTGTGACTGCAAACGTCACAATTCGTGAGCGCAACTCGATGAGTTCTTACTCCACCGCGTGTTGCACAACCGCCCGCACCGCGGCAAGATTCCCCGTCAACTCCGCCGGAAATCCATGCCGCTGCTGGATGTATTCCGGCGTGTTATACGAAACCCATACACCGCCATTCTCCTCTTCCTGCACCAGCACCTTCAATGGCAAATCGATGGCCGCCGACGGCGCGGCAATCATGATTGGCGTTCCCGCCTTGGCATTGCCAAAAATCAGAACCTTCGTCGCCGGCATCTTCAACCCGGCCCGCTCCGCCTCTCCGCTGTGGTCGATCGTCGCGAACAGCTTGACGCCCTTCTCCCGCAGAAAGCCCTCGATGCGAGCGATCGTCTCCTCCACGGAATACCGGCTCGCCACGCGGACGAGACCATTCTGCATGTCTGTCATTTTGATTTCTCAGCTAGCGAATTTCAGCAGGAGGCTCAGTCTCGGTCGGAAGCTCGCCTTCCACCTTCTCAACAGCCCTGGTCTCTACCTCCACACCCGCATCCCCATAGGATGCCGACCGCGCCGGCAGCGGTATCGCCGACGGCGACATGGAAGTCACCGGCGCAATCTGCACCAGGCCCGCTCCCGCCGTTTCTCCCGACTGCACCTGCGCCGCTTCATGGACCCGCGCCTGTGCAGCGTCCAGGTCCACTGGAATTCCTCCCGGCACAATCGTCGGCTGCGCATATTTCCACGCGTATTCGCGTGTCATCTTCACAAGCACAACCAGGCTGATCACCAGCACTATAACCGCCGTCAGGCTTCCTTCCGGACCGTATCCGCCGCCGGTCAGCCATGTTGGGCCGACGGAGTTACTCGACACCATGGCGGAAAAATCCAGCCCGCTCACGGGAAGTCCGAACAGCACCGCCATCGCTGCATTCCACCCAAAGTGGAAGCCCCACGGCAGCCACAGTGCCCTCGTCTGCAGATAAGCCGTCGCCATCAGGATGCCGCTCAGCACCGTTACCAGCGTGCTCGCGCTGGTCGCTCCGGGGTTGCGCAGGTGGATCAGACCGAAGATCGTCGCCATCACAATCGTCGCCGTCGTCGGCCCGGTCGCCTCAATCAACCTTTGAAATGGATACCCGCGGAACGCGACTTCTTCCGCCAGTGCCGCCGTCGCCAGCACCAGTAGGTTCAGCAGCAACAATCCCATCTGCCGCGACGTGGTCCACAGCGTAACCACCAGCCCGCCCGTCAGCGCAATCGGCAGCACGCACGCCACAATGCCGCCCCAGCCAAGTGCGATTCCCAGCCCTGCCTCGCGCGTCCAGCCCTCGCGGCGAATCAGACCCATCGAACGAAGGGGATGCGGCTGTATCTGGAACACATAACCCATCCCGGCGTATCCGCCGAGCAGGATCAGCAGCAGCAATCCCCTGAAAATGAGTTCGCGCCCATCTCCGGACGCAGTTAAACGCGCAATCAGCCCAGCCAGTACCTGGGCGAAAACAAAATAGACGATTGCGACAAAGAAGAATCCCAGGGAACGAAGCCGATCTAATTTGCGGAGGTTCTCACGCGGGCCATATTCACTCAACGCTGACCCCCTCGTCGGTCAAAAATGACCCCTCCCCCGCAAATGCGAGCCCGTATCTCTTCACTGAAGATCCTTTTCAGGAGGTATAAAACTGTGCGATGGTCCGGAACTTCGCCTGCCTCCGGCGAACCATCTCCTCCACCGGAAGACTACGCAGATCCGCGAGATGCCAGCGCAGCTTTTCGTCCAGCATGGCGAACGTAGCCGCCTCATCAAGATGCGCTCCGCCCACCGGCTCCGGCACCACATCGTCCACGCAGCCAAGCGCCTTCACATCGGGAGATGTAGTCTTCATTGCCTCCGCCGCCAGTGCGCGATTCGAAGCATCCCTCCACAAGATAGATGCGCAACCCTCGGGCGAAATCACCGAGTACACCGCGTTTTCCAGCATCAGAACGCGGTCGGACACAGCCAGCCCCAACGCACCGCCCGAGCCGCCCTCACCCGTAATCGTGGCGATGGTCGGAACACGCAGCCGCGACATCTCCCGCAGGTTGCGCGCAATCGCCTCGGCCTGTCCGCGCTCTTCCGCGCCCAGCCCTGGAGCAGCACCCACCAGGTCGATCAGCGTGAACACGGGACGCCCGAACTTCTCGGCAATCTTCATTGCCCGCAGCGCCTTGCGGTAGCCTTCGGGGTTAGGACTGCCAAAGTTGTGGCGAATCTTTTCCTTGATTCCCCGGCCCTTCACGTTCGCAATCACGAGTACTTCCTCGTCATGAAAACGCGCCATGCCGCACTTCAGCGCAAGATCGTCGCCGAATGCACGGTCACCGTGTATCTCGCTGAAGTTCGTAAAGAGGCTTCCGATGAAGTCCATGGGATCGGGCCGCTGCGGGTGCCGGGCGAGTTCTGTCTTTCTCCAAGCCTCGGTTACCGGACCTGCTGCCGCCTGCAATTGCTCCAGTTTTTCTGCTGCCTGCTCTGTCATGAGTTGCTTCTGTTACCACCTGCACCCGAGCATCGCCCCGGTGTTTCACAACCTGTTCACAAAACTATCCCTGATTGTACAAGAGCGGCAGGCGAGCTAAAGGCCGGTTAGCTAAGAAGCGGTCAGCTAAGAGCCGGTTAGCTAAAAAGCGGTTAGCGGAAAGGCTCAAACCGTAAACCGACCGGCACGGTATGTCATCCGCTTCCTACCTCGAGTGCCCTCCGCCGGGTGCCCCATCCTTCGCGCGCCGTTTGCGAAGGGTAGGTTAAAGAAGACTTCGGTTCGCTGATCCGCTGACCGCTCTTTAGCTAGCCGCGTTTTAGCTATCCGGGCCTGCGGCCCTAATCCACCGCCTGAACTGCTCCCCGCCCTAACAGCACTTCCGCTCTCTCGACAAATCCGCGATCCGCGCCAACGGTCAACTCCGGTTCCAGCACAACTGCAAAATCCCCCGTCTGCTCCAGGCTGATCATCATTCTTCCCGGCCCGGGAGAATCCGCGATCAGCTGTTTCAAATCAATCAGCGTCTTGTCGCTCGCCTTCTCCAGCGTTACGCGGATGCGCACGTTCTGCGGTAGCTTCACCTTCACATCTTCCAGCGCCTGGATCGACGACACGCACAGCTTCGGCGCAGCATCTTCTTCCGCGCGCAGCGTGCCTTTCACCAGCACCGGCACATCCATCTTCAAGTTCTCGGCGTTGCGCTCGTAGTCCTTCGGGAAACAGATCAGGTCAATCTTTCCCACCGTATCTTCCAGCGCCGCCTGCGCATAGTACTCGCCCGAGCGCTTTGACTTCGCAACCTTCAGCGACACGATCACGCCCGCAATCGCAATCAACTGTTCGGGCTGTTGCCCACGCCGGCCATTTGAAGGAGCAGGTTTGCTCTCTGCCGCAGTCTGCGTGTCCATCACGTTCATGTTGCGCAGCTTCTCCGCGTACTTATCCAGCGGATGCCCGGACACGAAAAATCCCAGCACTTCCTTCTCCGCCTGCAGACGCTCGTTCTCCGCCCAGTCCGGCACATTCGGCAGCGAATCAGCCGAGCGCGAAGCCGCGGGTGTGTCGTCGAACATTCCGAAGAGGCCATGCTGTCCCGCCGCCACATCGCGCTGCGCTTTTTGCGCCCGCTCCATCGCGCTATCCGCCGCGGCAATCAGCTGCGACCGGCGACCGAACGAATCCAGCGCGCCCGCCTTGATCAGCGACTCCAGCACACGCTTGTTCATCAGCCGCAGATCCACCTTCTCGCAGAACTCCCAGTACGATCCGAACGTGCGGCCCTTCTCCTCCAGTTCGCGTCGCGCCGATAAGATGGATTCAATAGCGTTGCCGCCAACATTCTTGATCGCCGTCAGCCCAAATCGAATCGCCTCATCGTGCGGCGTAAAGTGCGCATACGAGAACTGCACATTCGGAGGCTCAACAGGGATCCCCATCTCGCGGCATTCCTTGATGTACTTCACAACATTTTCCGGCTTTGAAATTTCCGACGTCAGCAGCGCCGCCATGAACTCAATCGGATAGTGCGTCTTCAAATACGCCGTCTGGTACGCCAGCAGCGCATACGCCGCCGAGTGCGATTTGTTAAACCCGTATCCCGCGAATTGCTCCATCAGGTCGAAGATGTGCGCAATCGTATCTTTTGGATGCCCCTTCAGCGCCGCGCCTGCTACAAACCTCTGGCGCTGCTGCGCCATCTCTTCGGCATTCTTCTTGCCCATCGCGCGACGCAACAAGTCGGCATCGCCCAGCGAATAACCCGCCAGCGCATTGGCGATTTGCATCACCTGCTCCTGGTAGACGATGACGCCCAGCGTCTCCTTCAGAATCTTCTCCAGCTCCGGCAGTTCGTAGACCACCTTGCGCCGGCCCCACTTGCGCTCGATGAAGTCATCAATCATGCCGCCCTGGATCGGTCCCGGACGATACAACGCATTCAGCGCCGTCAGGTCCTCAATCGAGGTCGGCTTGTAGCGGCGAAGCACATCGCGCATCCCGCTCGATTCAAACTGGAAGACACCTGAAGTCAGCGCACGATGGAACACCTTCTCGTACGTCACCGCATCGTCCAGCGCAATCGTCTCCAGATCAATCACCACGCTGCGATGTTTCTCAATCAGCTTCAGGCAATCGTCAATCACCGTAAGCGTCGTGAGCCCGAGAAAATCCATCTTCAGCAGGCCCATCTTTTCGATGGCCTTCATGTCGTACGCCGTCACAACTTCGTCGGCCTTGTTCAGCGTTACCGGCACAAGCTCCGTCAGCGGCTGCGGAGAAATCACTACCCCCGCGGCATGCACTCCCGCACCGCGCACCAGACCTTCCAGCTTCCGCGCCGTATCGATCAGTTCATGAATCTGCGGCTCCGTATCGTACGCAGTCTTCAGCGGACCGTTCTCTTCGAGCGCCGCATCAATCGTCACTCCGATGGTCGTCGGGATCATCTTCGCAATGCGATCCACGTCGCCATACGGCATGTCCAGCGCGCGTCCCACATCCTTGATCGCCGCCTTCGCCGCCATCGTATTGAACGTGATGATCTGCGCCACCTGCTCGCGCCCGTACTTCTTCGTCACGTACTCGATCACTTCGATGCGGCGGTTCATGCAAAAGTCAATGTCGATATCCGGCATCGAAATACGTTCAGGATTTAGAAATCGTTCAAACAGCAACGCATTCTGCAGCGGATCAATATTCGTAATCTCCATGCAGTACGTGGCCAGCGATCCCGCCGCCGATCCACGCCCCGGACCGACCGGAATTCCCTGCTCCTTCGCGTAGCGGATAAAATCCCACACGATCAGGAAGTAGCCAGGGAACTTCATCTGCTTGATAATGGCCAGCTCCAGCTCCAGCCGCTGCTCATATTCCGAAATGCTGTGGCGAAGCTGTCCCTTATCCTGAAGGTGGCGAATCGCCGTATCCAGCCGCTTGCGGAATCCCTCGCGGCACACCTGCTCAAAATAGCTGTCCACAGTGTGCCCTTCCGGCACCGCGAACGCTGGAAACGGATCGTCCACCTTAGTCAGCTTCAGCGAGCAGCGCTCCGCAAATTCCATCGTGCGGCTCACCACCTGCGGAGCATGCGCAAACAGCCGCTCCATCTCCTCCGCTGTCTTCACATAAAATTGATCGCTGTCGAACTTGAAGCGCTTGGGATCGTTGATCGACCCAGCCGTCTGTACACACAACAGCACCTCGTGCGCATGATGATCGTCCTCGCACAAGTAGTGGCTGTCGTTTGTCGCCACCAGTGGAATCCCCAGCTCCTTCTCCAGCCGGAAAAGATCCGCATGGATCTTCTTCTCCAACTCCAACCCCTGGTCCTGGATCTCGAGAAAGAAATTCCCTTTGCCGAAAATGTCGCGATACTCCATCGCCGTGTGGCGAGCCTCTTCGAATTTTCCGTCGATCAATTCCTGGCACAGCTCTCCCGCCAGGCATCCGGAAAATCCAATCAACCCGCTGGCATGCTCCGCGAGATATTTCTTGCTGATGCGCGGCTTGCGATAGAACCCATGCAGCGACGCCTCAGAGGTAATGCGAACAAGGTTGCGGTAGCCTTCTTCATTCTCGGCCAGCACCAGCAGGTGATTGTAATCATCGCCCTGCGGCGCCTCACGATGGTCTTCCTTCTGGCAGATGTAGAGTTCGCAGCCGAGGATCGGCTTCACTCCCTGCTTCTTCGCCGCCTCAAAAAAATGCACCGCCCCGTAGATGTTCCCGTGGTCCGTGATCGCAACCGCTTTTTGCCCAATCGAATCCACCCGCGACACAAGCTTTTCCACGTCGCAGGCGCCGTCCAGCAGGGAGTAATCCGTATGAAGATGTAAGTGAGTAAATTCGGCCATTGCTTTAATTAGATTCTAGTCCGGTCCCACCGACTCTTCGACCCCTGCGCCGGCATCCCTCCCACTTACCTGAGGAAAAGCAGGACGAAACTTCTCTGCCGAGCTTTGGCAAGTAGCCTGACGTCCCGGAAGATCTTTCATAGCTGCTTTTGCATCGTCGAGAGGTAATTCTTGTGCGACCGATATCGGAAGGCTTGCAAGTGGTAAATAGAATTGAGCCGGTTATCCAATCACCACGGGGGCTGTAAGCGGAGTTGGCGTGAGTTCCTGAGGCCAATGCACCCCTGCTACCTGTCGAACGACGACGCACCACGCCAGAACCGACACCAGCGCCCACGCTGCGGAAATGGCGAACGCCCACGTATACGATCCGGTGCTATCAACGATGATGCCTGTTACGAGTGGCGCGACCATTCCCGACAACTGGCCAGCCACGTTCTGGGCGCCAGCCCAACGGCCAGCGGCGCGCGGACCTGCGAGCGTCGCGGTGACGGCAAAAGCCGTTGGGGTTGAAAGACCGAAGAACGCTCCAGCTGCACCCAGCAGCCACACCGTCGATCGCGGCTCCACGTATGCGGAGCACGCCATGGTGAGCGCCACGCCAAGGCCACTCGTCAACAGAAATGCCTTACGAACGCGCGTTGCCGTCGCTCCACGCGCGATCCATCGATCGGAGACGACGCCGGCACTCGCCGTCGTAACAGCGTAGACACCGTAGATAATTGCGGCAATCACCGCCATCTGGGAGACGGTGAAACCGCCGGCCTTTACCAGGAAAGTCGGCAACCACATCATGACGACGTAGAATGCCCAGTTGACGGAGAAGTGTCCCAGCGCCGCCCCCCAGAATTCGCGTTTGCGCAGGATCGCTCCATAGGAAACCGGCGTCCGATCGTGCGCT
Source organism: uncultured Acidobacteriaceae bacterium (assembly GCA_963797255.1). Classification (GTDB taxonomy): domain Bacteria; phylum Acidobacteriota; class Terriglobia; order Terriglobales; family Acidobacteriaceae; genus JANXZS01. Next base: position 475,268 of record CAWCOV010000015.1, on the reverse strand, counting down.
TGCTCTACCTGGGAAAACCCACCGCGGGTGACTGCGAACCAGGGCCAAATCCACAGGAGCGTGATCAAACCCAGCCCGATGAACATGGGCCGCCAGCCGAAGTGCGCCATCGCCAGGCCGCCGAAAAGCGTGCCCAGCATCGGCCCAACCCCCTGGCCAGCGCCGATGAAGCCGTTTGCCCGTCCGCGCTCGTGCTCGACGGTATACCGAGAGACGATCAGTTGCCAGCTCGGAAACGTGACGCACTCACCCATGGCGAGCATCAGGCGGAGTACAAAGATGGATAGGAAGCCACCGGCGAACCCCGTCAGGATTGTTGCAACGGACCATAGCAGAACCCCCATGGCCAAAACCCGGCGAACGTCGAACCGGTGCACAAGCCACCCGCCGAGCAACTGCGCGGGCGCATACACCCAGAAAAACGCCGACAGCAACACGCCGATTTGGAAGTTGTTGAGCGAGAGCTCGTCCTGCAGAAGCGGTACGGCGGTCGAGAGGTTGCTGCGATCGACGTAGTTGAGCAGAATCGCCAATGCGAGCGCAAGAACCACACCAAAGGGCAGCACTCGGCGCTGAGTCATTCGTTCATCCTGTGGTGCAGAGGATAGCAGACACTCTTCCCAATGGTGAAAATACGCGCCGATCCTGCGACCGATTCCCCATCCCCGCATCAGAGATTCAGGGCAGCAAAAAAATCCCGTAGGAGAAACGCAGAACATGGAATTTCGACAACTCGGCCATTCCGGCCTCAAAGTCCCCGCACTCTGCTTCGGCACTGGAACCTTTGGCGGAGGCACCGAGTTTTTCAAGGCCTGGGGCGAAACCGACGTCAATGAGGCACGCAAGCTCATCGACATCTGCATGGAGTCCGGCGTCAACTTCTTCGACACCGCCGACGTCTACTCCAACGGCCTCTCCGAAGAAATCCTCGGCCAGGCCATCAAGCATCTTCCCCGCCAGGATCTGCTCATCTCCACCAAGACCACCTTTGGCTTCGACGTGGACAGCTATCAGTTCGCCCACAAGCAGCCCAACCCCAACGCCGTCGGATCCTCCCGCTACCACATCGCTCAGCAGGTCGAAGGATCCCTCAGACGCCTCGCCACCGACTACATCGACATCTACCACATGCACGCGTTTGACGCGCTCACGCCCGTCGACGAGGTCCTCAACACCCTCGACAAGCTGGTGCGCGAAGGCAAGGTGCGCTACATCGCCGCCTCCAATTTTTCAGGATGGCACCTGCAGAAATCCATCGACACCAGCCGCCAATACGGATGGGCACGCTACGTCGCGCACCAGGTCTACTACTCGCTCATCGGACGTGACTACGAATGGGAACTCATGCCGCAGGCTGTCGAAGAAAAAATCGGTGCGCTGGTTTGGAGTCCTCTCGGATGGGGCCGTCTCACCGGCAAACTACGCCGCGGTCAGCCACTGCCTGAAGTGAGCCGCCTGCACACCGCAGCCGCCGGCGGTCCTGTGGTGAACGATGAGTATCTCCACAAGGTCGTCGACGCACTCGACATCGTCGCCGCGGAAACCGGCAAGTCCGTTCCCCAGGTGGCACTCAACTGGCTGCTGCAGCGGCCCACCGTCTCCAGCGTCATCATAGGAGCCCGCAACGAGGAGCAGCTTCGCGCCAACCTCGCCGCTGCAGGATGGAGCTTAACACCGGCACAAGTCGAAACCCTCGACCGCGCCAGCCAAACTGCCGCCGCTTATCCCTACTGGCACCAGCATCAATTTCAGGATCGCAACCCAGTCCCGGTAAAACGCTACTAACCTCCCGTTTCAATCATGAGTGGGCAAGAAACCCTTGCTCACTCATCCCATCCTCAGATTCGCATCAGTTCATTCAACTCTGACGTCATCACCGAGCGCTCCACAAATCCAAACTCGCCTTTGTCCCGCACCTCGCGCACGGCCTCAAGAAAGCCCGTCATCGCCGCGCGATACAGAGACGTCGCCAGGCTGATGCGCTTCACTCCCGCCGCCTCAAGTTCCGTCACCGGGAACGACTTCCCTTTGATACCCACCATAAAGTTCACCGGCTTTCCCACCGCCGAACACACCGCCCGCACTGCCGCAACGTCTGGCAATCCGGGCGCGAACAGCACGTCGGCCCCCACCTTTTCAAAAGCCTGCAGACGTCGAATCGTCTCCTCCAAATTCGCGCCGGGATACATCAGGTTGTGCGCCCGCGCCGTCAGCATGAAAGGAAACGGCAGCGCCCGTGCCGCCTCCACGGCCGCCGCAATCCGCTCAACCGCCAGCCCGTGCTCGTAAAGAGGCTTCTCCGCATTCCCGGTAGAGTCCTCAATCGTGCACCCAACCAACCCCGCCTCTGCCGCCAGATCGGATCGTCTCCGCCACCACCTCCGGCGCATCGCCGAATCCCTTCTCAAGATCCGCCGACACCGGCAAATCCGTAGCATCCACAATCATTCGCGCATGCGCCAGCGCCTCGTCCCGAGTCAGCCCCCCGTCTCTCTTACCCATCGCGGAAGCGGAAGCAGCGCTCGATGTAGCCAGCGCCTTGAATCCAAGACCAGCAAGCAGCCGCGCCGACCCGAAGTCCCATGGATTCGGAATCACAAACGCTCCCGCCCCCTCATGCAGCGCACGAAACCGCACACCCTTCTCGTTTTGAGTGACACTCATAGCGTTACCTCACAGCAATTCCTCATCATGCTAATCGCAGCACTGCATGTCGCAGAAGCTCTCCCCTCTCTTCACCTCGCAATACTTCCAACCGCAAATTATCCATGTAGCCAATTTAGATACGTATTTCCCCTCACCTCGCCACCACCTCGCGCAGGCCGTCGCGCGCATCGTAGTATGTTGAGCATCCTGTTTGACACAATTTGAGAGGCGGTTGAATGAAAGTACACTTCGGGAAAATTCTGGCCGCGATTACCTTGTTCCTCGCGGCCTCGGCGGTCAGCCTTGCGCAAAGCTCAGAATGTAAACTCGTCATTCATGTCGACGGCTTTCATAGCGACAAGGGCAAACTTGGCGCAACCATCTTCAAGTCGCCTGACGGATGGCCGGAGAAGACCGAGAAAGCCTTCCGCCACGGACCTTTTCCCATCACCGGAAACACCGGTGTCGCCACCTTTGACCTGCCTGCCGGAGACTACGGAGTTGCAGTCATCGCCGATGCCAACGGCAACAAAAAGCTCGATCGCAACTTCCTCAACATTCCGACCGAGGGCTTTGGATTCGCCAACAACCCTAAGGTGACCCTCTCCGCTCCCCCCTACAGCGCTGCAGTCGTTCACGTCACCTGCCCAGTCACGGAGACCACCGTCCACCTCATCTACAAATAGGGTCACCGAAATCAGGCGCAGAAAAAGAGGAGTGCGCAAGCACTCCTCTTTCATTCAGCAAATAACAGCCTAGTGCTTTTTCTTCTTGGCAGGTGCATGCTTGGCCGCTGGCTTGCCCTTCACAACAGGCTTCGCCTTCGCCGCAGGTTTCGCGACTGGCTTCGCCGCTTTGTGCGCATGCTTTGCGCCGTTGTGTTTCGCGACTGGTTTGGCAGCAGGCTTCTTCACCGGCTTCGCAGCCTTCGCGTGAGCAACCGCTTTCGGAGCAACTTTCTTGGCTACCGCTTTTGCCGGAGGCGCTGCCTTCTTGGCTGGCGGAGCAGCTTTCTTCTCCGCAGCCTTCGCCGGCACCGCCTTCACCGCAGGCTTCACCGCACCCTTGGCAGCTGGCTTCGCCGGTACCACCGGCTTGTGCGCAGCTTTTGGCTCAGGACCCTTCTTCTCCGCCGCCTTCGTCGGATGCTTCTCAGCCGGTTTTGCAACCGCCTTCTCCGCAGCCTTCGCTACCGGCTTTTCAGCCTTTGCAGATGCCGCAGTCTTCGCGGCCGCGGCCGGCTTCACGATCACCTTTGGCTCGGGCTTGCCTTTCTTCTTGGGAGCAGGCTCGGCGTCTTCGTCCAGATCCTCGTCCTCTTCTTCCTCTTCCACTTCTTCGTCGTCGAGCTTCAGATTCATGCCTTCCGGCAGTTCCTCAAGCTCTTCTTCCTCTTCCGCCTCCTCTGCCTTGGCCTTCGCCTTAGCCTCTGCGGTCTTCTTCCCGCGTGTGCGCCGGATGTTCACCGGCGGCGGTGGAGCTGGCGGCGAGAACGGCTCCAGGAAGGCACGAATCTGCTCTTCCGTCTCCAGCTTGCCGTCAATCAACTCGAAGAACAGGCCGTGCAGCAGTTCCGGATAGCCTGGAAGCTCCGGAACAATCCGCATCTCCTGCATCAGCGCGTAAGGAATCCTCTGCCGCGCCTCAGGCCACACGGAGAAGAAGTTGTGGAATTTCTCCTGCACTGCCGCAGTCTTGCTGGTAAATCCAAGCCACAAAACCGCCTCGGGATTGTACGAAGTCAGCAGCTTCCAAGTCGCCGAGGGAGTCGCCACCTGCTTCGACGTGAGCACCTTGGCAAACTCCTTGGCGCGTGCGTCCAGCGAGTTCCATTCCTCTACGAATCCCTGCCGCACAAAAAGCTTCTTCAACTCGTTCAGCTCTTTGGTCGACATCTTCGCCGTCATCAGCGTCATCGACGCGCTGGAAGTATCGGGATTCACTCCCTGCATCTGCAGCTGATTCAGAACCTCCCGCAGCTGGTCAAGACCGGCAACATCCGCCTTCGCGCTCGTCCAGGCCGGGAACAGATTCTTCATCCATCCCGACTCTTCCATCACCTTCAGGATGCGCAGCGAATCCTCTTCGTGCCCAATCTCCTCCAGTTCGTACCCGCGATGCCAGTCCGACAGATGATCGATGATCCCTTCGACCTTGGCATTCTCGAACCGGATCTTCGTCTTTTCTTCCAACTCCCAGCCCAGCCGCGCCGCAAAACGGGTTGCCCGAATCAGCAGTGACGGTCTCTCCAGGAATCCATAGTTGCTCACCAGCCTCAGCAGGCGAGACTCAATGTCCGCCACCCCGTTCAACGGGTCCATCAGCAGCCCGTATGAACCTTCGTTCAGCGAGAGCGCCATCGCGTTTGCAGTGAAATCCCGTCGGCGAAGGTCCTCATGGATGCTAGCAAAGTGGTAAACAGGCTTGCCGGGTTTTGGGTACTCCACGCGCCGCGTGCTGCTGACTTCAACCCGCGCGCCCCCGTTGAAATGAAAGAAAAGCGTGTGCGACGGGTCATCTTCACCCACCAGCACCCCGCCAGCTTTCTCTAATGTTTTCTTAAGCTTGAGTGCATTTCCTTGAACCGAAAAATCAAGGTCCCGTACCGGCGATCCACTGGTTAGGTCACGCACAGCGCCACCGGTTAAAAACACATTCATCTGGGCATCGCGAGCGGACTCACGGATGACCTTCAGTGCATTCTGCTGTCCCGGGGATAGACGATTCTCGAGGAGGTAAATGTAGTCGGGCATGGACTTGTACGTACGGCTCCAACCGTCGCGCTACAGGCTAATAAGCTTCTCTAATACAATGAGTTAGAAGCATCTGAACGCAGTTTACAAAGCAATAACTTATCACACGTTGGCGTCGTTGGCTACCGTTTTGCAGAATATCGGTTCAGCCGTCGCGCCCCCGTGCGACAATGCCAGATTCAGCCAGTCCAAGCTTCCAAACCACTCCGTGCGGAAGGGTTTAGAGAATCCGACGGGGTTTTGAGATTCACAGGGTTTTTGGAAATTCAATGTCCAGCAGCCGGAAAAAAGCGATCCTCCGCAAGTTGACCCGGGACTGGGTGGCCGGGTACCTGCCTCCCGCCGACTTCGCCCACAACGGCGTCCTCGACCTGCTCGACCTCGACGGTAAAGTCGCTTCCTACAGCTTGATAGACGTTAAGTGGGTCTGCTTCGTTCGCGACTTTAATTCCGGCGAACTCAATAACCCGGAACGCCTCCTGCGCAAAACCTTTGCCGCCCGCCCTCGCAGCGAGGGCCTCTGGATCAAGATCCGCCTTCAGGATGGCGACCTCATCGAGGGCCTCGCCGCTAACGACGCCTCCCTCGTCGATCAGGAGGGCCTTTTCCTCACCCCGCCGGACACCCGCTCCAACACTCAGCGCATCTTCGTCCCCCGCACCTCCATCGTCGAACTCGAAGTCCTGGCCGTCATTAGCGCAGCCAAAAAGAAAGCCGCCCCCGGTCAGCAGGAGTCGCTTTTCGACAGTGACCTCACCGCCTGACACCTTTCCACCGCCCTGCGGGTACAATTCACTGCATGAAGTTGGAAGAGCTTGCTCGCATCCTTCAGGCCGAGTGTCGTGGCGACGGAAACCTCGAAATCACGAGCGTCGCCGGAATCGAAGAAGCCGGTCCCCATCAGGTCACCTTTGTCGCCAACCTGAAATACGCCGCCCACGCCCGTACCACCAAGGCTTCCGCGGTACTGGTCCAGAACGACTTTCCTGACATCCCCGCCGCCACCCTGCGGACCAGCAATCCCTACCTCGCTTTCGCCAAGGCCATTGAGGTCTTCTACAAACTCCCCACCTACGCTGCCGGAGTCCACCCCACGGCCGTCATCGACCCCACCGCAAAGATCGGCAGCAATGCCCACATCGGAGCCTACGTCGTCGTCGGCGCGGGAGTCGTCATCGGCAACAACGCCGCCCTGCTCCCCCACGTCGTCATCTACCCCAACGTCCGCATCGGCAACAATTTCCTCGCCCACGCCCATGCCATCGTTCGGGAAGAATGCATTCTCGGCGACAACATTACCCTGCAGAACGGCGTAGTCATCGGAGCAGACGGCTTCGGCTTCGCCAAGGACGACGAAGGCCACTGGCATAAAATCCTGCAGACCGGCATCGTCCGCATGGAAAACGACATCGAGATTCAGGCGCAGAGTTGCGTTGACCGCGCCGCCGTCGGCGAAACCCACGTCGCCAGTGGCGTCAAAATCGACAACGTCACCACCGTCGGCCATGGATGCACCATCGGCGAAGACTCGCTCATCTGTGCCCAGGTTGGCCTCGCTGGCTCAACCCACATCGGCAAGGGCGTTCTGCTTGCAGGACAGGTGGGAGTCGCCGGACACTGCACCGTCGGCGACGGCGTCATCATCACCGCGCAGGCCGGCACCCACGGCGATATAGAGCCCGGTAAAATTATCAGCGGATCCCCAGGATTTGAGCATGGACAATGGCTGCGCGCCGTAAACGCCTTCAGCCGCTTGCCCGACATCGCCCGCGATGTGAAAAAGCTGCAGAGAAAAGTCTTCCCGGCGGAGTGAATTCCACAAAATCCAGGTTCCTGCATCTAACCAAACTCATGTCTAAAGACGACAACGATTTCGGACCACGGAGCGTCGACGCCAGCGACCAGGCGATCGCCGAACCCATTCGCGTTCTGCTGCTCGACGACGACGTCGACAGCCTGCTGCTGCGCTCCACCATCCTGCGCAAATATGGATACTTAACGGAAACCGCCAGCACCATCGACGAAGCCGAAGAGATGCTCGACCGCATCGACATCGCCGTGCTCGACTACCATCTCGGCGCAGGCAAATTCGGCACCGAGGTCGCCTCCGATCTTCGTGAACGACGGCCGGAGGTCCCCATCATCATCCTGTCCGCCACTCTCGAGCGCCGCTTTGGCGGAGTCGAAGATATGCACCTGCTCAAGGGCTACAGCTCCATCGACGACCTCGTCACCGCTCTCCGTTCCTTCGAGGCCAAGCGTCGCGGCAAGCCCGTCGTCGTCGATGCCCGCGACTTCTTCTACTCCCGCATCAACATGGCCATGGGCGACGATGTCGTCGTTGAAGTTCTCGACGTCGACGGCAACTGGCAATACGTCAACGAGCACTGCGCCCGCCTGCTCGGCCATCCTCGCGAATGGTTTCTCGGCCGCAACATGTTTCGCGAAATCCCGGAGCTTGCCACCGATTTTCGCGAGATCGTCCGCACTGTCGCCGAGGACCGCGAGACCTACATCGACCGCACCTACCGCGGTCTCATGAACCTTCCCCGCAAGGGAGACAAGTGGGTGTGGAATGTGCTCGGCTTCCCCATCACACTCCACAACAATCGGACAGGCGTAGTCTTGACGGCGAGGGCTCTCGAACGCAAGACTTCCTTATGACGCAAGACAATCCATGTATCGCCACCGCCACCCGGCGAGCGATCGCCATGCTCCGCAATTTTTCGTTCTGTGCCGCAGCCATCAATCGAAAATTGTTTTCGATCCTTTGCAGTTTTTCTCTTCCTGCCGCGAGGCCTGCGTTCCCTGCTGCCGGATTTGCCACTCCTGCACCCCGCAATTTTTCAATTTCTGCCGTCATTGCCCCGGCGCGTAGAACACCGCTTCCCGAATTTCTTCTCTTCGCAGCCAAGTACCGCACTGCGGTTCTGTCCGTCGCCCTGCTGCTTGTGTCATTAGGATTTCTCCCCGGATGCCACTCAAGCTTTGTACAGACCACCATCGTCAACCACAGCGGAGCGCCCCTGCGCCTCGTCCAACTCGACTACCCCAGCGCCAGCTTCGGCACCGGCAACCTCAACAACGCAGCTGAGTATCACTACCGCTTCAAGATTCAAGGCTCAGGCACGGTCAAGCTGAACTTTGTTGACTCCGCCGGAAAGGCCCATCACGCCGTAGGCCCCGAACTCGACGAAGGACAGGAAGGCACCCTCCTCGTCAGCATCGACGAATCCAACAACGTCCTCTGGACCACAAGCTTCCCCGTAAACAAGTAGTGCGCGAGGTTTCCGCAAGCATCCGCGAAAATCTTCGGACCGGGGGAAGGCGCGTCCCAGCCGTTCCTCGCCACCAAAACCAATTGACGCCCCCGCCTTTCCCCTAATAATCTGCTGACTCTCGGGATCCCGGGCCAAAGATGACGCAACTACCGGAGCGAGATCATGCCGCAATCAACAGACCAGCAAACCCTGCGCGCCCGTCGCGAAAAAATACTCCAGCAACACATCGACGGCGAGAACTCCAAAGACCTCGATAAGATGATCGCCAGTTTTCATCATCCCCACTACACCGTTATGCCCCTGGGTGCCGTGAGCGATGGCGAAGCAGCCGTCCGCGATTTGATCGGCGGAGTCGTTACATCATTCCCTGACTTCCACTTCGAACCCACCGCCACTCACCACGCCGACAAGGCCGTAATCGTCGAGGGCCGCATGACCGGAACTCATCAGAAGGAATGGGGAGGCATCCCGCCCCTGGGCAAGAAGATGGATATCCCCCTCGCCTGCGTTTTCGATTTCGACGACGACAAGCTAATCAACGAGACCGTCTACTTCGACTTCGCAACCCTCCAACGCCAACTCGGAGCAAGCTAAACGCAAAGTTCGTCGACTGCTGTTGTTTTAGCCAGTGCGGCCAACACCCGAAGCGAAGCGAAGTGGAGGAATCTGCGTTCCCAGCGCAGCACCGAAAGGTGGCCCATTCAAGCCTGCTGTTGGCTTGAGTGGGGATTTACAGCTACTTACTAACTCGCTGATTCTTGAAGCGACCAGCACTTGTCATTCCGACCGAAGCGTAGCGAAGTGGAGGAATCTGCGTTCCCCACCAGATCGACAAGTAGGAATGAAGAGTAGGAATATTGCTGTTGCTTTTAGTCCGCCCGTGCGGCCAGCACTAGCGCAATTGATAATTCTTGTAGTCCACGTCGAAGAGCGTGCGGCGCACAGAGTATTTGATATACGAGTCACCATTGGGCACAACCTCAGTCAGGATCGTGCTCTTCACCGGCACAATGTACGTCTTGCCGCCAATCTCTACCGCGCCGTAGTCGATACGGGTGTCTTCCTGATGAACCAGGTCGGTCGGCTTCAACTCAACCTTGGTTATCAGCCGAACAATGGCTCCGGTCCCAGCATCGATGAACAGTTCGCCGTGGTAAGCCGGCTTCGCGGTGAAGGGCTTGAAGCTGACGGACGTTCCCTGGTTGCCGCCGTACGTGTGTCCACCCGTGTTCTCGCGGATCGGGAAGCAGCAATAATTCAGGGTGTAACTCGACTGCTTCTTGTCCACGGAGAAGGCGAAGACAGCGGTCTTTTTACCGTTTACCGTTTGCCAGCGAAGCCAGTTCATCTTGCCCTTGGCGGCATCGATCAATACCTGGCCGAGAATCAATCCACTGCCGCCCTGCGAACTCTGCCCGTAGGGGCTTGCCGGGTCAACGGCCTTGGTCTTTGCCGGTGGAAGCTCGACGCCTTGTTCGAAGGCCACCCGAGACGAATATTGCCCCATGAGCCGCAGATACGGATTCACCGGCTTCAATTCGAGTGAACCATTTGCAAAGTTGCTGCCGGCCCCGGAATTCGTCTGAACGTACTCCACTCCATTCTGGTAGCGGGTGGTCGTCTTGTCCGCTGAGAGCGCGGGTAGATTCGCGTATGTATGAACGTCATAGTCAACAGCCTTGGCAATCAACGCCGCCTGGGCGGAGAGATCCGGCGCGGCGATGGCCGGAAGATCACTTGCCGGCGGTGGCAGCAATGCACTGTCGATAGCAAGCACGCGAATTTGAGTGACCGTGAGCGGTCCCGGATCGTACTGCGTGAAGCTGTTCATCTTGTCCGCAGTGAGTTGTTCTGACAAGGAAACATCCTGCAGCTTCACGGCTGTTGCCTCATCGCTCTTCGCTAATTTGTGCTGCTCGGCCAGCAACTGTGTAAGTTGCTCTACCGTAATTTTGGTAAGCGCCATGGATGGCAGGGATGCCATCAGTATCGCGAAAAGGGCAATGTCTTACGCACGCGGCCTCGATCTCTTTGGAGCACGAACCCTGAGCAAAAATTCTGTGTCGGATGGGCGTGCCGGGTTTCTTTAGTTTATGACGGTTCAGAATGAGGATAGGACCCAATACAAATTACCGCTGTGCCCCCGCTCACAATCGCGATGCGTGGTTTACACTCCTCCGACCAAAGCTGAAGCGACAGGCACTTGTCCTTCAAACCAACGCCGAAGTGCCAGGCATGTGTCATTCCGACCGAAGCGAAAAAGACAGGCACTTGTCATTCCGACCGAAGCGTAGCGAAGTGGAGGAATCTGCGTCCCCGATAAAAAATACAAAAGCCGCCCAGCTCAGGCGGCTTCCATCTTTCACCTTTAGCTTTAGCTCTTAGTGCACAACCGACTGAAACAGCGGGCTCTGCAGCAAGCTCGCAAACTCCCCATCCGAAGCCGAGAACCGCACCTGCAGCTTGCCACCGCTGGACTCGATCTTCGTGTTATCGATCGCCATCTTCTCCGTCGCCGTGCCGCTCATCTTCTTGTACAGGGCCGCCGCATTCAACAGCGAAGAAACCGTCGCCGCCGTAAAAGTATCTGGAGTAATCACGTCCATGTTGAACTTCACGCCGTTCTGGAAGTTCATCGTGTAGCGCGAACTCAACAGCCGCTTCTTCACCGTGTCATAGTCCGCTAGCTGCGCCGCATCGCCCAGCACGCCGCGCATCATCGTCTGCGTGCCCTTCTGGTCGAGAATGCTCCACAGCGGCTCCTGGTCCACCGTCTGCATCATGTCGATCATGGTGTTGTTGTTCAACATGCTTTGCTGCAGTCCATCGCGCGCATCGAGCGCCGCGCGCACTGCGTCCGTGCTGCCAAACACCATCGTGGTCTGGTCAAGAAACACCACCACCATCCCGCTCTTCGCCATGGGATACACGCGGTTGGTGCGCACCAGCACCGGCTTTACTTTTTGCTTCTTGAAGATCGCCGTAATATCCGTGACTGGAAACTGTCCCTGCGCCACGCCTACCGTGCGCGTATTGTCCGCGCTGCCCGCTATGCGAAACGCCGCAAAGGCAAGCTGGTCTACGTCGTGGTTCTCGTTCAGGCCGGAGTTCTTCAGCGCCTCTTCCAGTTGCCGGATCTCCGGCGGCAATACGCGGTTCTTCAACTGCATCGCTGCCGGCGAATTCTGCATGGCGCGATAATCCACCACGATCAACTGCTGCAAATCCTTGGGTATGGCTGAGCGAGCGTCTCCACCTAGCTGGGCTGCAAATACGGGCGCCGCCACTACCAGGCACGCCGCCGCAACTGCGCTCTGTCGAAACATGCTCTTAAAAATATTCACTCTAATCTTCCTCCGGAGCTGGACGGCTCCACTTCATTACCCGGACCAATACACTATTTTACTGCCGGCCACGGCATTGGATTCTGCAACTTCCGCTCCAGAACCTTCACTTCGGGGTCAAACTCACTTAATTGACGCGCCCACTCGCTCTCACGCTCGTAAGCCGCCTCTGGAATCAACCCGATCAGCTCGCCGAAGAGGGGCCGCGTATGGTATCGCCCCGCAAGCTGCTTCACCACGCCAAACACCTGCGACACAGGAGTCGCAGCGAAGTCGGTGATGTTCATCGAGATCTGCGCATGTCCTTGAGCCAGCACGCCCATAGCCTTCACTCCGACCAGTCCGCCACTCGAAGCGCGAACCTCCCGGGCAATGGCGCGAGCCGCTGCTACATCGTTAGACTCTAGATACACGTTATAGGCGATCAGGAATTTTCGAGCTCCCACCGCGGAAGCCCCCGCCGTGGGGTGCAAATCCGGCCCGCCCACGTCAGGACGACGCGCCGCTTCCTTCCGACCGCGTCCCGCAGACCCTCAAACTGCCCTCGGCGGACATCTTCCAGCAGTGCCCGGTCCGGCCTCGCCGCCGCCGCCTCGTAGAAATACACAGGGATCCCGTGCCGCTTCCAGATTTCCATGCCCGCCTGCCGCGCCAGCATCGCGCACTGCACCAGCGAGCAATCTGACAGGGGTACAAACGGAATCACGTCCGCCGCGCCAATTCTGGGATGAGCGCCCTGCTGCCGGGTCAGATCAATCAATTCCCCTGCCTTGCCCGCCCCCCGCACCGCCGCTTCCACCACCTGCTGCGCAGGACCCGCGATCGTTACCACCGAACGGTTGTGGTCCTTGTCCATCGACCAGTCCAGCAGGCGAACTCCATCCACCTGCATCGCCGCCACAATCGCCTGGACCTTCTTCTCGTCCGATCCTTCTGAAAAGTTAGGAACGCATTCCAGAAATGGACCCGGCCGCGATTCCTTCGGCTCGTTCATACGCGGTCTCTATTCCAACGTCTCTTCATTCCTTGCCACCTGCTACTTCCACCAGTTGTAGCCCAGTTGGAACTGTACGCTCGCATTCACTCCGGGATTCCGATCGCCCAGGCTGGCGCTGGAGATATGGACGCCGTTCACCCCCAGAGAGACCGAGCGTTTTGGACTCACAAAGTAGTGCATCCCAACTCCACCCTGTGGCGTAAAGTTCCACACGCACGTCGCACCCGGCTGACCATGCGGCACCAAATAGTCAGGGGGATACTTGTGATTCGTCCAGATCAGCCCGCCCGCAGCCTGAAAGTAGGGAACAAACTTCTTCGTCCCCTTAAAATTCCAGCGGAAGATCACCGGTACCACGCTCACACCGGTATAAGTCCCGCCGCCATATGGCACCTGCTCAATATGGGTCACGCCATCTGGCGTCTTGTAGGTCACCGTCTCGAGATGCGGCGCAGGCGTATACGACTGCCAGAATGGAATCAGCTCACCCGCCAACTCAAATTGCCCTTTCAGAAAGCCCGGGCCCGCCGGTGGCGATAGCACCTTGCCCACATGCACGCCTGCCCAGAAAAAGCTGAATGAGGAGCGCTCGCCAACTCCTACGCCGCCGTTCACAAACGGACCAAGTTCCCACGCTCCCCTTGCCGTCGCCGGAGGCGGTTCCTTCACTGCGGTTGGCGCAGTCCCTTGTGCGAATGTCGCGGAGGCCGGAATCAGCAAAGCCAGGGCAAGTGAGCAGAGCAAGCGAATTTGCATGAGTTGCGTTCGGGCCTTTTCCTTAGGGGATATTCATCCGGCACTTATCGGTCAAAAAGAAGGCCGCCGGTTTGGCGGCCCCTCTTTCCATTCCTGGACTGACCGCTCAGCCCGCCACTTCTTCCATCTGGTTCGCGTCCATATCAAAGTTGGAATAGACGTTCTGCGTATCATCCATATCTTCCAGCGCTTCCAGCAGGCGAATCATCTGCGCCGCCGGAGCACCTTCGAGCTTGGTATACGTCGAAGCGATCATCGTGATCTCCGACATCATCGTCGGAATCCCCGCAGCCTTCACCGCGCCCGACACCGCCTCAAAGGCCGCCGGCTCGGTGATGATCTCCCACGTGTCGCCTTCGTCGTTCAGATCGTCGCCGCCGTTCTCAATCACAATGTTCATCAGCTGCTCTTCATTCGCCACGTTCTTCGAAATCGCGATAATGCCCTTCTTCGAAAACATGAAGCGAACCGAGTTCGACTCGCCAAGATTGCCGCCGTTCTTTGAGAAACAGTGCCGGATCTCGCTCACCGCGCGATTGCGGTTATCCGTCGTCACTTCGATAATTACCGCGACGCCCCCGGGCCCGTAGCCCTCGAATGTGATCTCTTCGTAGCTCGCACCTTCCAGCTCGCCAGTGCCGCGCTGGATCGCGCGCTTGATGTTGTCGTTCGGCATGTTCTCCGCTTTGGCGGCAGCGATCGCCGTGCGCAGCCGCGGATTGCCGTCAGGATCCCCACCACCCGCCTTCGACGCAATGGTGATTTCCTTGATCAGGGTAGTAAAAATCTTGCCCCGCTTGGCGTCTGCAGCGCCCTTCTTGTGCTTGATTGTTGCCCATTTTGAATGGCCGGACATGGGAACCTCTAAGGCTTGTTTTTAGGAGATTTGGTGCGGGGTGCGACTGGAAAGATTAACGTTTCAGCACATTCCGCAAACACCCGATTGTACCACGCAAGCCTGCCCACTGGCACCGCCTAGCCAGTGCTGCCTACCCCGCGAATCTGTCATCCCGACCGAAGCGAAGCGCAGCGGAGGGACCTGCGTTTTCTGTCGGCTTGCCCCGCTCTTTGCGATGTTGAGTCTGGCAACCTACTCGCGAGTGATCTCCTCTATTATCTTTCTCAATTCTGGGTTCTCGACTTCCTTCAGCAATTCGACTGGAGAACGCCTGCGCCGACTTTTCCAAAACTGCCACCAGGGCGGCTGAAGTGTCGCTCCGGTTTCAGATGCAACGACTTCCGCGAGACTTGTCTTGTCGCGCCAAACCACAATCAATTGTTGCCAGGCAAGTTGAGACCTCAGGCCGAGGAATTGCTCAAATGCTGCTGCCCCACACCGTCTATGAGAAGCGACGTTCTGAACCGTTTCCAGAAACCCGATAACTACCGCATGCTCGCCATCTGGACCTGTGGCAATCAGGCGCTCAGCCAATGCGAACGCGGGTAGAATGTCTTCAACTTGTCCGGCCTCGAACAGGTTCACAGTATGGTGAGCGAGTTCCGCCATAAGTCGTGAATCTGACGCCTCATCCTCAGCGGAGGAGGATAGTTCACTTGCGAGTGACGGATAGGCATGCGCAATCTCATTCAGGACGGTGGACATTTCGCACGATGATATCAGGACGGGTGACGGGTGGCCCATTCAAGCCCGCCGTTGGCTTGAGTGGGATGGATGACAGTCCAACACTCGACGCACTTTCCACATTGTCATCCCGACCGAAGCGAAGCGCAGCGGAGGAACCTGCGTTTACCTTGGCTTAAAATACGGGCGAGTGCCAGCAACGCTTCAAATTCGACAAGTCGAAGACGGGCTTTCCATACGCGTCACACAGGCGCGAAACAAACGAATGCTTCTTCTCGTCGTTTCCTTCGGATGCCTCTGGGTATTTCTTGTCCTGTACACTTCGTCGAAATTTCGCTGGAGTTCACTTCTCTTCGTCGCGATCGGCGTATTTTTTATCGTGAAGGACGTTCTTTGTTCACTAAAAGGAGCCGACGTAGAGTTACTCGTTACCAACCTTGATTTCAAGAGTGCGGGGCACGCACCGGAAGGCTGCTCACCATCCATCATCTCGCGCGCCGATATCAATCGTCTGGAGTTCCGAAAAGCGTCCGGAGGGGGTCGACGGCCCCGACCTGCCGCAAGGCCTCTACGTTGAGCATCGTGGAGATGGGCTCTGGAATCCCGGCACGTGCGTGCTCCCACAAATCGATCAGACTCAAACAGAAGAAGTCATCAACGCCATCTACAGCAGATTCCCAGAGACCGGAACGCTATCGCCCGCCGATCCATCCGGCTTGATCTTGCTCAATCTAAGTAAGTCCGACCCGAAAAGCCGACAACAATAAAGAAGAGTGGAGTGACGGGTGGCCCATTCAAGCCCGCTGTTGGCTTGAGTGGGGTAGTCAACAAATGCGCACAATCATCTGACGGGTCGCTCAGATCTCAATCCCCAAACAAAATGCGGGTGCCCCATGTCTCGCGTTTGAGACATGGGATAACGAGCATTCGCAAATGCCACCGGACTCGTTGACTCGTTGACCGCTGTTTGGCTAACCGCTCTTTTGCCGATCGCTCTTTTGCCGAACGTTTCTAGCTAGCCGCTTTTTGGCTAGACGCTTTCAGCTGCCCTACTTCGGCTGAATCGGCCTCAACCTGAATCGTCCATACGCCACAAAAGCCAGCAGCACCCCGACCAAGGCCGGAAATACCGCCGTCGCCCCCATTGGCAACGAGACGTACGTTGCGCCCGCCATGATGATCACCAGGCAGCAGGCCGCAATCGGCGTAAGCACCGGCATGATCCGTAACAACGCAGGCACAACCAGCCCGATCCCGCCCAGGATTTCGCAGATACCAATGAAGTGAATGAATCCCCCGGTCAGCGAGGTCCCCTTCGTCATCTGCGCGACCGGCATGATGAATTTCATCGCGCCCGAAAACAGAAACAGAGCCGCCAGCAATCCCTGAAGTATCCACAGCGCGACCGAGAGTCCCTTGCCGCGCGTGGCCGAAACATCGTTCTCGCCAAAGTTTGTCGCTTCAAAAGCCATCGTATGTTCCTCCCGCAATTCAGGCTGCATCGCGTTTTGGATTTGGATGATTCGCGCGCACGTCAGGCTGCGCAATTATCGTGCCTCTCTCAGTCTTTTGAGGAGGGTGGCCCATTCAAGCCTTCCGTTGGCTTGAGTGGGTAGTTCCCAGAGGAATTCCTCCGCGCTGTCCGGGAAGGTTCTGAAAACAATCCATTTAGTCAAGCCAAATCACCCTGGCTTATTCTTTGTAATACACAATAATACGTGTTATTGTTTGGGTATTATGCGAACCGAGAAAACCATCAGCTTCCGTGCAAATCCCGAAAAGATCGAAGAACTAGATTCGCTGGCTTCCGCTCAGGATCGTTCGCGCAGCTATCTCATCAACGAGGCAATCAGCAACTACATCGAATTGCACGCCTACCAGGACGCATTGGTCCGCAAGGGGCAGGAAGAGATGCGGAGAAACCGTGTTGTGAGCCATGATGAGGTTGTAAAGCGTCTCCAGAAAACGGGACGCGCCAGCTGATGATCGAATGGACCGAGCAGGCAACTCGGCAACTGGATCAGGCTCACGATTACATCGCTCTCTCCAACAGCGAAGAGGTTGCCGCCCGTATCACTATGCTGATCGTCAATACCGTTCAACAACTCGAAAGCTTCCCGATGTCGGGCAGAGCGGGCCGGGTTCCAGGCACTCGTGAGCTGGTCGTTGCGAGTACGCCCTTTATCGCCGCGTATGCCATCCAGAAAGCCCGCATCGTGATTCTCGCCGTCTACCACGGCGCACAGCGATGGCCCGACGTCTTCTGATCGAGAAAATGCCGCCAGTAATTGCCCCTTCCGACGCCGAGTCAGCCCTCTGATAGACTGACCAGCCATGAACACGCTTGCCGTTCGAATCCTCTCTATCGTGTTGTCGCTGACATCGGTCGCAGCCGCGCAGGACGTCATTCCCCTCTATCCCGGCGTTGCGCCCGGCTCGATCGAGACCACGTACCCGGAGAAGCAGTATTTCTCCCAAGGCTGGAAAACGGAAATTGTTACGAACGTGACCCGCCCCACGCTCACGGTCTTCAAACCCACAGCGGAGTTGAAGAACGGCACCGCGATCGTCATCTGCCCGGGCGGCGGTTTCATGGCTCTGTCCATTGCGAGTGAGGGAACCGAGGTCGCCAAATATCTGGCCGCAAAAGGCGTGACCGCATTCGTATTGCGATATCGGCTGGCGCAAACAGGCGAGGACGCCGCCCAGGAATTCAAGCTGCTTTACGCAGACAAGCCGAAGTTTCACGAGATGCTGGATACCGTCGAGCCACTGGCGATTGCGGATGGGCTGGCGGCTGTGACCTACGTCCGGCAGCACGCTTCCGAGTGGGGCATCTCTCCGGATCGTGTCGGCATTATCGGATTCTCCGCCGGTGGAGCGGTGACGGCCGAAGTTGCCTTCCACTACCCGCCAGAGGGGCGGCCAGCGTTTGTCGCTCCAATCTATGCCGGAGGATTGAGGAAAGATGTTCCCCTGCCGGCGGACGCGCCCCCACTCTTTGTTGCCGCTGCGACAGACGATTCCCTCGGGCTTGCTCCACAAAGCCTTGCGCTCTATAAGAAATGGCTCGACGCTCAAAAGTCGGCTGAGTTGCACATATACGCAAAGGGCGGCCACGGCTTCGGCATGCACACGCAAAACCTTCCGACCGATGAATGGATCGACAGGTTTGCCGATTGGCTGCAGATGCAAGGATTCTTGAACAAGCAGCGAGCGGAGACCCCTACTGAATGATCGAAAAAATTAAACGCATCAATAAGTATCTGCTCTTTGCAGTCGCATTCACTATTGCTGGTTGCGCAATAGTTGGATGTGAATACTTCCCTGAGTCAACATTCGAATTGGCGCGTGAGTCGAGGCTGCCCAAATGGATTACACTCCCACCCGGCGTTACACGCGACGACGTTTCGATTTCGATGAGCTACTACATTAAATTGTTGGGACCTGATGCTGCGTTTGAACTTAAAGATACAAACGGCCGACTGCTTGAAAAGATATATGGCAAGGTGAACTGTCTATACCCCATCCAACTAAAATCCTCACCACAAAAATCTCCGCCAGATTATCCGTCGTATCAAGCAATCAGCGTCCACGACATTACCGAAATTGTCGAACACAGAAAGATGAAGCCGATTTTTTATATAACGGACGACCCTGCTGTGTGGAAGCAATACAGGGAGATTGGCTGTGGTTAGCCAAAGTGCTGCGGCTGGCGGGGTGGCCCATTCAAGCCCGCCGTTGGCTTGAGTGGGGTAGTCTGCCGCACTCCCCCAAGATCTAAAGCCTCCCGCCATGCTGAAACCAATGGCGTCCCGCACATAGTACAACCTGGACGCCCCACCCTAACCATCACAGAAATATGGGCTCCCATTCTCGTGCTCTCGCGAAGGGTGGGTAAAACAATCCATTCAGTCGAGACAAAGTCTTTCGCTGACTTGCTAACCTGCTGACTCGCTAACTTGCTGCTCTTAGCCAACCACTGACTCGCCGCCTTTTCCTTGGTTCTATCGAGCCGCCAATGTATCCTTGAGCGTCGTCTTGACGATACTGATTCGCGGAAACCTCCATGCCATCCATTTCGGTCCGGTTCAAAATCTTCATACGATCCGCCTCATTTGCCATTCCCCTGCTCGCTCTAAGCGCGCCTCTCTCGCTCGCGCAAACCAACCCGGACCAAATCACCTCGAATCAAACCACTTCGGACCAGGCCACCTCGACCGGCAGCTTCAACGCCCTCGCCCCCCAGCAAAAACAGATCGTCCTCGACTGGCACACGGAGTACGAAAAGATCACAGGCACGCACGTCGATCCGGAGACCAGCTACGACTCCCTCAATCCCTCCGTGCGAACCACATTTGAAGCCGTCACCAACGCGCTCCTGAAAACTCACCTCACCGACGAGAAAGGTGAGTCCCTCGGCAACGCGCTCTCCCTCGTCAAGCTCATCGAATCAGTACACGGCAAAATCCCGGACACCCGCGGCGACCAGCAATTCCGCATCTATGTCCTGCTCGCCGACGATGCCCTCGACAAGCTCTACAAATGCCGCGAGTTCAAACGTATCGGCGACAACAGCGTCTACCACATCGGCTACCCCATCAACTTCCGCCAGCAGGGCGGAACGCCGTCCATTCAGATCTCCGTCACCCGCACCGGCCTGAGGGCTGACATCGACGTCGACTACCGTTCCTCCGGCGGCCCCATGGCCCTCGTCAATGGCCACCTCACGTCAGCGAACTCCGATGTGCGCGCCGGAAGCAATTACGTCCGCCACACCAAGCGCTGGACCGGCTTTGGAGACTGGTGGCGCAGCCTCTTCGGCATCGCCGCACAGATCCCCAAGGCCGACCTCGCCGCCCTCTCCTCGCAATACGTCAAACCCAAAGTCGCTGGAACCGAACCCGTGGATGCCGCCGCGAAGGATTTCTTCAATTCATGGCTCGTCGATCAGCGCCCGCAAGTCTCCCTCTCCTATCTATCGGTGAAGGCGAACGCCTGCGTATCCCAGTTCGGAGCAGGCGAAACCGCCCGCGAAGGCATGGTCCGCCTGCGCACTTACCAGCACATGAAGAACATCAATCGCCGAATCGGCAAAGTCGATTCACTTGACGCCGTCCTCCGCGGAACCGTAATCCTCGGCGACGGAGCCCAGCCCGTCACCCAGCCCAACGGAAACATCTTCGCCGTCGCGCAAATCCCCAACGACGTCGCCCGTGCGCTCGATTGCCGCAAAACCCAGGGCCTCCGTCTCGCCGAAGACCTGCCCCACGCAGCGCGCGTCTATGGCCAGTTTTGGGGAGTCTCCACTCTTCTCCGCGCCAAAGACAACAAGGGCCCCGGCCAACTCCTCTACCTCATCTTCAGCCGCGAAGAAAAGTCCTGGAAGATCGTCAGCTGGTATCTTGAAAATCCATTCGAGCTTCCCGCAGTGCCCGCGCTCAAAACGCCGGATACCCTCATTACCGCTTCCAACCCTGACCTCCAAAAACCGGAACTCGCCAACGCCGTCGATAGCCTGCTCCAGGACTGGCTCGTAAACGACAACTACGCCGCCGCAGCCCACTTCTTCGCGCCAGAGTCTTTTTCCTGCGCCAACCTTGAGAGCGGAGCCGAAAGGCCTGGCGCTGTGCCTGCCTCCGCCGCGCAGCTCGAAAAATGGCTGGCACAGGTAGCCGGTGCAATACCGAACGGCGTCAATCTCGAAACCTCAATACAAGACGTAGACTACGACCCCAACCAGCGAGTCCGAGTCAGCCATCCCCACACCCACTCCTACGTGCTGGTCGAGATCTCCGACGATCTCGCGCGCATGTCGAGTTGCAGTTTCCGCAGCTCAGGCCAGCCCGTCACCCGCAACGCCTCCATCGGCCCCCCGTCCTACGATCTCAATACGTATCAATCCACCTTCGAACCAAAACATCGCAACGGAGACCGGGCCGCCGTACTCCTGACCTGGGCCCGCCGCAACGAAAAATGGCGCGTAGTAGCCTTCAGCATCGAGCAATACTGATTTGCGAATAGAGAGAATGCGGGTGCCCCACATCTCGCGTTCGAGATGTGGGATCCGATCATCCGCTCGGTGGCCCATTGCCGTTGGCTTGAGAGGGGTAGTTCCACTCGACCAGAGAATGTAGGTGCCCCACATTTCGCGTTTTGAGATGTGGGATCCGATCATCGGCTCGGTGGCCCATTCAAGCCCGCCGTTGGCTTGAGTGGGGGTTGTTCCACTCGACCAAAAAATGTGGGTGCCCCATCCTTCGCGCTCTTTGCGAGGTTGAGTGTATCGATCTCGCTGATTTGCTAACTAACACGGTGCCCACTCAAATCTGCATTTGGCCTGAGTGGGAACAGATGAATCTGTCATTCCGACCGAAGCAAAGCTAGCGGCGGATCCGCGTTTCACACGCGAACGGCAGGACGATGAGACCCAGCCCGTGCCGACCCGATCTCAATCTGCAAGGTGCGATTCGAGTCCAAGACGAATCCCCACTTCAACCAGAGAGTAATTGCCATCGCGCCGCGTCAGTTCGAAGGGCACACGAGGAAGTAGTGGCGGTTGCGCCAGAAAACGCGGACTCGCTCCGTGGTGGGGTTGTGCTGCATGCACCAGGAATGGGTGACACAAGAACACCGTCCCTGCAGGTCCCGTCGCTGCGGCCTCCGGCATTCCTTCCGTGGCGTGCGCGGCAGCCAGGCTCAGTTCCATCATCGGCAAACCGTCTTCACCAGCTACAGTGAGTAACGGTGGAACCCGCAGATGCGATCCCAACCGAATCCGTGTCGGTGCGTCCTCTTCGCCGACATCAGAAAACAGAAACAGCATGAGCAAAGCTCGCCCTTTCGATCGCAGATTGACGCGCCAATCGAAATACCCGCCCTCGACCTCGGCCGGTTGATCCGCCGGAAAGCTCGCGTCCACATGCCACCCTGTATCTCCCGGCTCGTCGGAATGCGGAAACCGGATGGCAAAACTTCCCAGGCTCTCACGCGGAACCCAACGGCCCACTCCCGCCAGTTCGTCGAATGCGGCATGCAGCGCAGCCGTGTTCCCTGCCCGGCGAAACGGTTCCTGCGCAAAGTCTCCGAGCCGAATGACCGGACGAGTCCAGGTCTCGCGATGCGTGGCATCGCATCCCGTTGCGCTCCAAAGAATCGCGCGTGCCTCGGCTGCGCACTCCGACGGAAAGGCGTTCTCCAACTTCACAAACCCCTCGCGAACAAACTGCTCCCTCTGCGCATCACTCAAAAGGCGATCCCCCACCTCTTTCGCGAAATTCATTCAGAAAACTCCTCTTCGATTTGTGCGTAATCGCGCACACTGTCCTTCGAGGGTAATCTATTCAAGCCCGCCGTTGGCTTGAGTGGGTTCTACGACTCACTCGCTAACGTGCTGACCCGCTAACGTCCTGACCAATGCGTTTTGTCATTCCGACCGAAGCGAAGCGCAGTGGAGGAATCCGCGTTTCACGCAATTGGCGAAGGTGGCCCATTCAAGCCTTCTGTTGTCTTGAGTGGGGCATTTCCCACTCGACTAGAAAATGTGGGTGCCCCATCCTTCGCGCGCTCTTTGCGAAGGGTGGGTGAGTAAATGATCAGTCCCAGTCGCATCCCGCAACTAGCCGACCGCTCTTTAGCTAACCGCCCTTTAGCCGACCGTTTCTTAGCTGACCGTTCTTTAGCTGCCTTTAGCTGACTTGGTGCCTTACTACCTTCACTCGATCCGCCACACTCCCCGACTCAACAAACACAATTTCGAAACCGAAGCCTCGATAAATCTCCTCGTGAATCTTCTCAAAACGCAGCGTCTCCTCAAAGCTGATGCGCCGCGCATCCGTCGGCGTAACGAAGCCAAGATTGCGCAGGAAGAACACTTGCTTTTGATAGATCGCATCTCGCTGGATGCGCTCCAGTTCCTCAACAAGAAACGGAGTATAAGCATGTCCGAGATACACCGCCAAAGCCGCAGTACACACCGCGCAACGATCGTGAAACTGAACCTCGTCGGGTTGATACGACGCCCGCATCTGCCGATCCCTCTGCAGACGGGTGACTGCATCCAGAAACGAAGGATGCATCCATGGCTCGATCTTCCCCTCGGCATGCGCCGCAGCGATCACATCCGTAGCCGCCTCTTCCACCACGCTGAACCCATCAAGCTCCAACTGGCGTAGCACCGCCGTCTTCCCCGCCCCCGGCGCCCCCGTGATGATGAACCTTCTCATACTATTTCCATTTTGCATTGGTGCCCAGACGTCAGCCCTGAACAAATACGGCTGCCCCACATCTCGCCTGTGAGATGTGGGATTATGCTCACTAAGCAACGGACCTTCATAAGCTAGTTTCCCCCGGACGACGGTGGCCCATTCAAGCCCGTGGTTGGCTTGAGTGGGATGGTTTCCACTCGACCGGAAAGTGTGGGTGCCCCATCCTTCGCGCTCTTTGCGAAGGGTGGGTGAGTGAAAAGATCAGTTCATTCTTGACAGATTCTTTTGCTGATTCGCTGCCACCCACTACCAGGGATCGACGCCTTCCCTGCTGGAGAAGCCACCCGTCACGCCATCCTCCCCACTCGTGGCCTGCCGAACAATTTCCTCCGAGCCTTCCGCCACCGTCTGAGTGCCGCTGTTGGCATTCATGTCCGTAGCCGTGTATCCGGGATTCACCGCGTTCACCTTGATCTTCGTGTCACGCAGTTCATACGCAAGCTGCACCGTCATCATGTTCAGCAGCGCCTTCGATCCGTTGTAGCCCAGAAATTTGTACTCCGCAAAAGGCCAAGAAGGATCAGCATTCAACGTCAGCGATCCCAGCCCGCTCGACACGTTCACAATCCTCCCGGACTCCGCCTTGCGCACCAGCGGAAGCATAGCCTGCGTCACTTGCAGCGGCCCATAGAAATTCACTTCCAGTACCCGCCGAACCGCATCGATATCCACCTTCCCCGGAGGCCCGTCGGCCCTGTCCGCGATGCCCGCATTGTTCACCAGCACATCCATCCGCCCGTACTCCTTTTCAATCGCCGACGCCGCGCTCGCGATCGTCTCCGGCCTTGTCACGTCCAACTCAAACGACTTCACCTTCAGCCCTTCTGCGCCAAGCTTCGCGGCCGCCTCGTTCCCCAGTTGCGGATTGCGCGCACCCATCAATACCGTCATCCCCAGAGCCGCCAATTGCCGCGACACCTCAAACCCAATACCCTTGTTCGCACCCGTAACCAACGCCACCTTGCCCGTGTGATCCATTTGTCCGCTCATCCATTTCCTCCGTCTCGACACCATATCGCATTCGCAAGCGAGGTTCTGCTCTCACGTTGTTAAGATGTGGCATTTGGCGGGTGGCCCTCTCTTACAATCACAAGCAATGTCGGTGCCTCATCCTTCGCGAAATTTCGAAGGGTGGGAGATTAGACTTACCAACTCAGCCGAGACGACGAGGGTGGCCCATTCAAGCCCGCCATTGGCTTGAGTGGGGGTTAGTGCTGACTTGCTCACTCGCGGCTTTTGTCATTCCGACCGAAGCGAAGCGTAGTGGAGGAATCCGCGTTTCACGCAACGGTTCGGCGAGGGTGGCCCAGATCTGCATCCTTTGAACAAATGCGGGTGCCCCACATCTCGCGTTTGAGATGTGGGCCTTTCACCGACAATTAGACCCAGACAACTCGCACCTTGTCATCCCACTAAGATGTGGGTCGTCAGCTGACGAGACCGTGGTCTCAATGTTCTAGATTCCATTCTTTGAGTTTCTTCGCCGCAGTACCGAACGGGCCCAGTTGGTAGACCGCTGCGCCGGCGGGCGAGAAATCAAACGGTGCAAATGGCTCTGCCAGCATTTTGTCGAGGTATTCCTTCGGAGCGACACCGGTACTCACGTGCGGATTGAAATTCTCGCCGGACATCTTCGGCACGAATGTCGAGACGTATTGGATGAGAGCCGCGTCCATGGCGGGATCACTGTGTGGAACCGTGAATGCGTCAATCGGCCCCGTCTCTACCGTAAATGGCCTTACTGCTGCGATGATATCCGCCTGCAGCTTGAGGATTTGCGCCGTCGGCTTCGCGCAGATACCCGCCACTCCAACCGCGCCGCCCGGGGCATAGTAGTACTTGAATGCCTCCAGCTTCATGTCCTTCACGTCGGCGTTTGCGAGAACCTTGCCGACGACTGCGTAAACCCTTTCGAGATCAGCGGTTCGCACGAAACGCTGCACTAGGGTGATGTGCGGCGTATGTGTCGCATCCAGCGCGAACCCCTTCGGAAACACCGCGAGTAGCCGCGCGTTATTGCCCTCGGCGTGTTTCAGCATTGTGGCGTCCGGTTCCAGCAGGATGTCGATGGCAGTGATCGAAGGCTGCTTCGCAGTCTGCGAAAGGCCCGTGGATGCCACCACGCATATAAGCGCGACGAAAAGAAGAATTCGCAGGACCCTTATATTCTGTCTTCTATATTTCATTTGGTTTTTGCCAGTGGTGGCGAGGCAGTTTTTCCGAAGCGCCTCGCCGTCTCCCGGTGCTACTTCGACGAGTTGGCCTCGCCCAGTTTTTCCATTACCTCATCCATGTTGAAGGCGGCTGCCTTTTGCCGCTGTGGGAATTCCTTGAAGGTCGCGAGGAATTGGCCCACATAGGCTTGTGCGGGTACTAGCAGGTAAACGTGATTGATCTCCCAGTCCCAGTAAGTGTTTGACGTGACGTCTGCCCGCTCATACGGATCGGTACGAAGGTTGAACATCTTCGGCACACGCAGGCTGGTGAAAGGGTTCGCCCAGATCAGCAGCGTTCCGTTGACCTGCTGTTCCATGAACACCATCTTCCAGTTGTCATAGCGAAGGGCTACCAGCTGCTGATCGTCGTTGATATAGAAGAACGATTCGCGCGGACCCTTCGCGTTTTTGCCATCGAGATACGGTACAAGACTGTCGCCATCGAGGTGAACCTTGTAGGTCGTGCCGCCCACCTTGTAACCCTTCATCAACTCGTCCTTGATATTCGGATCCCCGGCCATTTCAACAAAGGTAGGCAGCCAATCCAGGTGCGAAACGATCTCGTTCGACACCGAACCCGGCTTGATATGACCCGGCCAGCGCACCATTCCCGGTACCCGGTAGGCGCCTTCCCAGTTGGTATTTTTCTCGCTGCGGAATGGCGTCATCGCCGCGTCCGGCCAGCTGTTCATGTGCGGACCGTTGTCGGTCGAATACATCACAAAGGTGTTGTCCACCATGCCCAGATCATCCAGCGCCTTGAGAACCGTGCCGACATTCTTGTCGTGGTCGATCATGGCGTCGTGATAGGTGTCCTGCCAGCGGCCAGACTGGCCGACGCTCTCCGCCTTCGTGTGCGTGCGGAAATGCATGTGCGTGAAGTTCACCCAGACAAAGGCTGGCTTGCCCGCCTTGTTCTGCCGCTGAATAAAGTCCACGGCGCGAGCAGCGATGTCATCGTCGATAACTTCCATCCGCTTCCTGGTCAGCGGACCGGTGTCCTTGCAGACTTGTTTGCCGACCTTGCCAAATCGAGGATCTATAGTTGCGTCGTCAGTGTCGGATGCCTTGCAATCCATCACACCGCGTGGCCCAAACTTGGCGCGAAACGCCGGGTCCTTCGGATAGTCAGGATCTTCCGGCTCTTCTTCCGCGTTCAGGTGGTAGAGATTGCCGTAGAACTCGTCAAAGCCGTGCACGGTGGGAAGGAATTCGTTGCGGTCTCCGAGATGATTCTTGCCGAACTGCCCGGTCGCATATCCCTTCGACTTCAACAGCTCGGCAATCGTCGGGTCTTCTTTCTGCAGCCCTACCAGCGCTCCCGGCAAACCAACCTTGGTTAAGCCTGTGCGTAAGCCCGATTGACCGGTGAGAAACGACGCACGGCCAGCGGTGCAGCTCTGCTCCGCATAGAAGTCGGTAAAGATCATCCCTTCCTTGGCGACACGATCAATGTTGGGTGTGCGAAAGCCCATCAGGCCCATCGAATAAGCACTCACATCCGTCTGACCAATGTCATCGCCCCAAATGATCACAATGTTAGGTTGCTTTGCGGCGGATGCCTGGGCATGAGAGGTCGCGCTAACGCTGGCGAAAAAAGTCGAAGCAACCACCGCTGCCAGGGAAAATCTCTTCATCATCAAACTTGGATCCATTCTGTCTTGCCTTTCGTTCTATAGTTTTTTGGACACGAGGATGCTTCGACTGCCGAATCGAACCGTGACTTTAGTAGCGGAAAATCAGTCCAAGCAATACTCTCTCGGTAGAAAAGTTGCGGTGATCTGGATCACAAATGGGAATCGGCACGCGGCTCGGGTCCGCTGATGTTGCGGTATACAACGCGCCCCATTCAAGCCTTCCGTTGACTTGAGTGTGGTTCTACCGCCGACTTGCTAACTAGCTGACTTGCCAACCCCATAACTTGCTGGAGAAATCATGCGGGTGCCCCACATCTCGCCTTTGAGATGTGGGATTAGCTCATCATGCAGCGGCCATTCATAAGCTAGTTTCCACCCGACGGTGTATTCTCTCCTCGGTTCAGTCAATTCACCGCGTCGAGAAAAATCATGCCGAAAGCAAAGGACGAAACACCCGAGCAACAACTCGCCGTCTTCCTCGCGAAATACTCGCCGGAGATGATCGCTTCGGCCAAGGCCATCCGCGCGAAAATGCGAAAGCTCTACCCCACCGCGCTCGAACTCGTCTATGACAACTACAACGCGCTGGTCATCGGATACGGCGCCACCGAGCGCGCCTCGGAATTCATTTTTTCCGTCGCGATCTATCCCAAGTGGGTGAATCTGTTTTTCGCGCAGGGCGTCGGCCTATCCGATCCACAAGAACTCCTGAAGGGTAGCGGAACGGCGATCCGCCACATCCGCCTCGACTCGCCCGCCCTGCTCGACGATCCCGCCGTGCGCACACTCATGAAGGAAGCAGTCTCGCGCGCCGACGTGCCCTTCGACCCAAAGGGCACCCACCGCCTCATCATCAAATCAATCTCCGCGAAACAACGTCCCCGACGCCCGGCCCTATCCGACTCAAAAAGCGCCAAGCCAAAGAAGAAAATCTCCCCGACGTCGTAATCCAATCGACACGCGGAATTGGGAACCAACGATTCCCTCTTCGACCTCGACGCGAGCCCAACCCGCGCTCAGCGGCGTTCGTGATTCAGCTCACATGCCGTTTTTGCCAAAGCTCGTGTTTTAACGCGTCTAACTGCGTCGAAATTCGCTTGTTTGTGCGCTCATTTTTCGCCGAACTCCAGCGAGTTGGACTGCCGTAATCGCCCCCACTCCCAACACCCCAGCCACTACCCAGGGAAGCTTCCGCTTCTCCGTCACTTCGTACGCAATCCCATGCAGCAGCGTCAGCAAAACAGCGATGTAAGTCCATTGCTGCCAGCGTTTCCAACGACTCGTGCCCAGCGAGCGAAGCGACAGATCATTCGAAATTGCGAGCAGAAAAACGAAGAGAAATGCCGCCAAAAGCCCGGTGAAATTGCCAAACCCAAACAGGTTTTTCTGGATTTGCAGCGGATGCAGGCCCTTGAAGAAATACATCCACATCCGGCCCCGCAGGTGCACCGTAAGTCCAACACCTGTATGAAGTAAGGCCAGAATCGCAGCCCAGATTCCGAAGTCTCGCCGCAGGTCGAAACTCACCGGGTTGGGCTTTTCACGCAGCAGGTTCCATGGCCCAAGCCATAGAGAAATAAGGAGATAGACGAGTGCGGCATAAGCCAGAGCCATGCTCGCGCGATGCCGCACATCCGGCGGCGGCGTCAGCGCATACACGGCCATAACCATCAGGACCGCGCAAACCATTAACAGCAAATGCCTTAGTAGTCGCTTCTTCCAGTAGTCCGCTCCCGCCATCCATCGGCCCCAAGAACAGCAATTCGACCTAAGTTATTGTTTCTTAACCATTTGAGGTTGTCCGCGTTGTGCATCGAGAATCATCTTCAAAAACACGCCCATCTGCGAATACGGAATCGTCGGAAGTTTATTTAACTCTTTTTCTGTCAACGACTTATCTGGATACTCGGTATGGTTCTGATAAACCACAACCAGGTCCCGCTCCGGAATCACCACAATGTATTTCGCCAGCGCCCCCCGCGCACTAAAACTCTTCACTGGAAGGTCGAATCCATCCACCCACCAGAGGTATCCATAACCGCCTTCCGGGGTCTCCGAGTAGGCCGTAGTGCTCTCCGTAACCCATTCACTCGGAACGACTTGCTTACCTTCCCACTTCCCTTGCCGCAGGTAGAGATAGCCGAAGCGAGCCATGTCCCGTGCCGTCATTCGGAAGTGATAAGCAGGGTGAATTGAGTCTCCTTCCGGATCGTCAGGCGATTTCCGCAGATAGTATACGTCCTCCGCCCGGAAGTCTTCCATTTTCAATGGCTTGGCAATGTTGTCCTGGAACGCAGTACCGATTTTTGTATGCGTTTGCTGCTCGAAAATCGTCCCTAAAACGTTGAAATCCCAGTTGTTGTAATACCAGAAAGTCCCAATTTCGTGACTTCCGCGCTTCGGCGTACCCGCCCGCATCCCCGGCGTCGAAGCGATCGCAGGGTGGTACACGCCGGAGCGGGATTCCAGCAGCATTTTCACCGTTGCCTGCTTCTCTTCGGCATTCAATGGCGGAACATCGTCGATGCCCAGTTGTGCCATTGTTTTGTTGAGGTTAATGCGGCCTTTCTTCACGTAAATGCCGTACAGCGCGTTGATCATACTCTTCCGGCCCGAGCTAATTTTCACGCGCATCGCCGGATCGCCCCACTCCGCAACCACAAGCCCGTGATCGACAATGACGACGCTGGATGGCGGCATCGTGAGGTAATACTGCTGCGCATCCGCTAGCGCGGTTTTTGACCATCCCAGCTTCTCGACGTCAGCCTGCTGCCAGGTTTTACCGGGGTAAACGTCTGTATGTGCTTGTGCGGCCGCGGGATATGCGGCGGCGAAAGTAAGCACTGCCAGCATCAGGACCCGCACGGTTTGTTTTCTATGCATCCTCAACTCCTGAGAATCGACACTCATACTTTCGATGAAGCGGATTGTGGATACGCAGCCTTTGCGATTCAGACAGATTCGCCGGGAGGAGTGGGTAGTTGTTTCGGCTTTCGGAAAGCGTAAACGACGGCCAGCAGTGGTGGTGCCAGCAACACTCCCCAGAATGGAATCACGATACCAAGAATGATGGGAACCAGTATCGACGCCCAGATCGGCACCCGCGTCGTCTTCTTCATCAGCATGGGTTGAATCAAGAGCTGCTCGATGACGACAACGACGGCATAGAGGCCCAGCAAATACCAGAAGCGAATTTCATCGTGCCCGCTGAAAAGTATTGAGAAAGCTGGCCCAATCAGTGCGATGACTCCGCCGATATTGGGAACGAACGCCATCAGTCCCGCTACGAGTGCCCACGCCGGCGCGAGCGGCACGCGCAGCAGCATTAGTCCTATGAGCCAAAGCACCGCAACGCACAATGCATCGATCGACATTGCGCGCCACCAGTTCACGAGCGCCTTGCCGGCAGTAACCCCAGTCGTCTTCAGATCGAAGGCCATCGATGCTCAACCACTTACTCATAAAGAATCGCATACCGCAGGCTTGATTGAGTTTCTGTTTCCAAGTCGGGATTTCTTTGGTACCCATCGCAAAACCGCATCGAAATTCGGCGGGAAACTGCTAGCCTATAGTCATGAAATTCGGCGTTCTCGTTTTTCCTGGTTCCAACTGCGACCACGACACCTATAACGTGATCGCGGAGCTGGCGCATCAGCCCGTGACCTTTCTCTGGCACGATTCAGAAAACCTTGAGAATTGCGACGCGATCGTTGTTCCCGGCGGGTTTGCCTACGGCGACTATCTGCGTACAGGGGCAATTGCGCGCTTTTCGCCCGTCATGCAGTCCGTAAAGAAGTTTGCAGCCGGCGGCGGACTGGTTCTGGGAATTTGCAACGGCTTCCAGATTCTTTGCGAATCCGGGCTACTACCGGGTGCCCTGTTGCGAAACCAGGGATTGAAATACATTTGCAAGCAGGTATACCTGCGCACGGAGACAACGAATACCCCTTTTACGAACAAGATAACCAAGGGACAAGTGGTAAGGATCCCCATTGGCCACATGGAAGGAAACTATTTCTGCGACGAAGCAACGCTGCATAGTCTCGAGAGCGAAGACCGAGTGGTTTTCCGCTACTCGACGCAGGAAGGCGAGATTACCAACGCTGCCAATCCGAACGGTTCGATCAGCAACATAGCTGGGATTCTGAACGAAGGCCGTAATGTTCTCGGCATGATGCCGCATCCGGATCGCTCCAGCGAATCGCTGCTTGGCTCATCCGATGGACTGGCAATCTTCGAATCGATGGTTTCAGTCCTGGCAACTCGATAGATGTTCATTCAGTAAATTCTCGTTGTGGAGCGTCATTTGATCGATATACATCATCACCTTCTATACGGACTTGATGACGGCTCTCCGAATATCGAGACTTCTGTCGCAATGGCTGAGGCGGCCGCTGCGGACGGAACTACGCACATCGTTTGCACCCCGCACGCGAACAACACCTATCAATTTGATCCCGAAGTGAACAGCGAGCGGCTGGCTGAATTGCAGCAGAGGCTTGGGGACCGCATCCAGCTAGGGCTGGGATGCGACTTTCACTTGTCGTATGAAAACATCACCGATGCGCTCAAGAATCCCACGAGATACAGCATCAACAAGACAGGCTATCTGCTGGTAGAGTTTCCCGACTTCGGAATCGCGCAGAATATGGCAGATACTTTCTACGAACTTGAGCTTGCGAAGCTGACCCCTATCATCACCCATCCCGAACGGAATCAAACCATCACTCACCGGCCGGAACGCCTGGCGGAGTGGGTTCGCAATGGATGCCTGATCCAAGTAACTGCAAGCGCTTTGACTGGCCGCTTCGGCAAGACTGCCGAGCACTTTGCCCTGAACCTTCTCAGGAAAAACTGGGTTCATTTCATCGCGAGCGATGCCCACAACTTGAATTCAAGGCCACCGCAACTGAGTAGCGCATACGCTTACGTCTCCAGGCACTTTGGGGAAGAGACAGCTCAACGCCTGTTTGTGACAAATCCGCGAGCCGCCTACCAGGGGGATCCATGGCCGGAACAGCCGGAACCGATTGGGTTATATCCCGAAGAAGAATCGAGTGGCGGAGCGTTTTCGTTCTTGAGCCGTCTATTCTCCCGCTAGGTACTGGGCCGGTGCTGACCGCATGGGCAGACGGCCTTCGGGTACTGCCGTACGGGCGGACGCCTTCGGCATGCTGACCACGAGGCTCGCTCAGGACTGGAAGTCAGTGCTCTGAAGAGACCCTTGAAAACGAGAGGCTACAGGCCTAGTCCGCCATCCACACTCATAATTTGTCCGGTGATGAAATGCGGGCCTGTGGCAAAGAACAGGACTGCGGCGGCCACGTCTTGCGGAGTGCCATTGCGCTGCATCGGCGTCTTGGTCGCGAAGTGAGCATACTCCTCTGAAACCTCGTCATTGACGATCATGCCGGGCGCCACGCAGTTCACGCTGATCTCAGGCGCGAAAGCCTTGGACATGGTTTGTGTCAGCATGTGCAGCGCTGCCTTTGAGGTGCAGTAGTGGCCGTGTGTCGGCCAGGGATGCAGACCGCCTAACGAACCAATGTTGACGATTCTGCCGCGCACCGCCTTGAGATGGGGATGAGCAGCCTGCGCCACAAGAAATGGTCCTCGAGTATTGGTCTCGAACATGGCATCCCACTGGGCGACTGAAATCGATTCAAGGGGCGCAGTCTCGAATGCGCCAGCATTATTGACCAGCAGATCAAGCCTGCCGAAGTGCTCAATCACCTGGGCGACAGCAGCGCGAACGCTCTCGGGTGAGCGCACGTCGCATTGCACGGCGAGACCACGTGAGCCGGCTTTCTCAATCGCGAGTACAGTTTCTGCTGCCTCATGCCGCGAACCACGATAGGTGATCGCAACGTCCGCGCCTGCTTCCGCCAGTTCGAGCGCAAGGGCTCTGCCGATTCTTTTCGCGCCGCCCGTCACGAGGGCAACACTACCTTTCAGTGCAGTCATAGTTTTCCAGTGTAGAAGAACAGGCGGCGAGCCGTGAGGCCAAGGCAACGGCTCGCCATTTGATAAGGGGCTTGCTGATCGTGTTACTGCTTGGCCTCAGGCTTCGACGGTTGCGGGGCAGATGTAGCCGCAGGCTGGTCTGGCTGCGCATTTTCAGGATGAGGCTTGTAAACCGAATATTGCTCGGCGGGACGCTTCATCTTTACGACAATCTGCTTCTCATCCGTGTCCATCAGGTAGTCTTCGCCGTAGGTTTGAAAGCCATTGGCAATGACCTGCAAGCGCACCGTGGAACCCTTGGTAAGCACGTCGATGACTGCCTTGCCGTCCTCATTGGTCTTCAATTCCATATTGCCTTTGTCCTTGTCTCCCTCCATGGGATGAAAGATGACAGCGGCATTGGGGATTGGCTTTCCGCTTGAGGCCCGAAGGACGGTGACTTCAATCTTCATCATGGGCGGCGGCGGAACATATTTGCGGCCACGCTTCATTTCCTGGAAAGCGAATGCCGGAACAAGCGAGGCTATGAGGATTGCGACTGAAGTCAGCCGCGATAGAGAACGGAATTGCAGGTTCGACATGTGTTTTATTGTATTCAATCTGGAGACGGCTGGAAAATGAGGGTTTTGGTTACCAAAACCAGCTTCTTATTGATAAGAGGTCGGGGTTCTGATCGCCCTAAATCTTCCATTTTCAATGTCCTAATATATGAGCGCGTTTAGCTAAGATTTCTTCTGTCGAGGCCTTGACAAGGTTACTCGCGGTGCCTATCTTAGCAATTGGATGTCGACAGTGCTAAAGGCACTGGCTGTTCTGGCGCTCGCCAGGCTGGCACCGGGTCCCGAGAAAATCTCGAAAATCAAGCTGAAATCCGCGAGGTAACCCCTCGTGCGAAGGAGAAGTAACGCAATGGCAACTGCAACCGTAGCGACCACCTTCACTCCCCTTCACGACCGCATCCTGCTTCGTCGCATTGACGAGGGCGAGACGGTACGTGGTGGAATCATCATTCCTGACTCGGCAAAAGAGAAGCCGCAGGAAGGTGAAGTCATTTCGGTAGGTAAGGGCAAATCGAACGACGAAGGCAAAGTCTTCCCGCTCGACGTAAAGCCAGGCGATCGCGTTCTGTTCGGCAAGTACGCCGGCACCGAGATCAAGATTGACGGCGAGGATTTCATCATCATGCGTGAAGAAGAAGTCCTGGGCGTACTGAAAGGTAAGTAAGCGCATTGCGGGTGACCGGATGCGCTTTTTGCAGCGCGGCAGGCACTTGCGATTCTCCTCATCCTGGACCGGATGAGCCTAAATGAGACGATTGCCGCCTGGGGCGAGTGCCAGCAGGC
Organism: uncultured Acidobacteriaceae bacterium; assembly: GCA_963797255.1. Taxonomy (GTDB): domain Bacteria; phylum Acidobacteriota; class Terriglobia; order Terriglobales; family Acidobacteriaceae; genus JANXZS01. The sequence continues at coordinate 440,482 of CAWCOV010000015.1, read as the reverse complement.
GTAAGGAGAAGGATAGAAATGGCAAAGCAGATTTTGCACGGAGAAGATTCGCGTCAGGCAATCCTGCGCGGCGTAAACACGCTGGCAGATGCCGTCAAAGTGACCCTTGGACCCAAGGGACGCAACGTTGTAATTGAGAAGAAGTTTGGATCGCCGACCATCACCAAGGACGGCGTAACGGTCGCCAAGGAAATCGAGTTGAAGGATTCACTCGAGAACATGGGCGCACAGATGGTTCGCGAAGTAGCGTCGAAGACCTCCGACGTGGCCGGCGACGGAACGACGACTGCAACGGTTCTGGCCCAGGCGATTTATCGCGAGGGTGTGAAGACGGTAGCGGCAGGCGGCGATCCGATGGCGCTCAAGCGCGGCATCGACAAGGCTGTTGAGGCCATCATCGGCAAGCGCGACGAGAACGGTGTCGTGACCGGTGGAGCACTTTCGAAGTTCTCCAAGCCGGTAACCGGCGAGATGATCGCCCAGGTGGGCACGATCTCGGCGAACAGCGATGCGACGATTGGCAACATCATTGCGGAAGCGATGAAGAAGGTTGGCAAGGACGGCGTCATCACGGTGGAAGAGTCGAAGACTCTGGAAACCCAGCTGGAAGTGGTCGAGGGAATGCAGTTTGACCGCGGCTATCTTAGCCCTTATTTCGTAACTGATCCTGACCGCATGGAAGTTGCACTTGAAGAGCCCTACATCCTGATCTTCGAGAAGAAGATCAGCTCGATGAAGGATCTTCTTCCCCTGCTCGAGCAGGTTGCACGCAATGGCAAGCCGCTTGTGATTATTGCCGAAGATGTGGACGGCGAAGCACTGGCGACCCTGGTTGTGAACAAGCTGCGTGGCACGCTGAACGTCGCCGCTGTCAAGGCGCCGGGCTTTGGCGATCGCCGCAAGGCAATGCTTGAGGATATTGCGAAGCTGACCGGTGGCAAGGCCATCACGGAAGATCTCGGCATCAAGCTCGAGAATGTGAAGGTTGAAGACCTCGGCCGTGCGAAGCGCATCACCATTGACAAGGACAACACCACGATCGTCGAAGGCCGCGGAGATTCCAAGGTCATCGAAGGCCGCGTGAAGGAAATCCGCAACCAGATTGAAAAGACCTCGTCTGACTATGATCGTGAGAAGCTCCAGGAGCGTCTTGCGAAGTTGGTTGGCGGCGTCGCCGTCATCAAGGTCGGTGCTGCTACCGAAACTGAGATGAAGGAGAAGAAGGCCCGTGTCGAGGATGCGATGCATGCAACTCGCGCTGCGGTCGAAGAAGGAATCGTCCCGGGCGGTGGTGTTGCCCTGATTCGCTGCACGGCTGATGTGGATGTATTGATCAAGTCGCTCGAAGGCGACGAGAAGACCGGCGCAACGATCGTTCGCCGCGCCATCGAAGAGCCGCTTCGCCAGATCGTTGGCAACGCGGGCGTTGAAGGTGCAGTGGTTGTAGGCAAGATCCACGACAGCAAGGATCCCCACTACGGCTACAACGCCGCAACAGACAAGTTCGAGGATCTGGTCAAGGCCGGCGTTATCGATCCGACCAAGGTCACCCGCACTGCCCTGTTGAACGCAGCTTCGATTGCCGGCTTGATGCTGACGACCGAAGCCATGGTTGCCGACATTCCGGAGCCGAAGCAGGCTCCCGCGGGTGGCGGTCACGGCGGCGGCATGGACGGCATGTACTAAGACGACTAGCCGTCCGGCATTCTGCCTTCGGCGAGTCGTTCAGAAAGAAAGAAAAGCCCCGCATACCGCGGGGCTTTTCTCTTGCAGCCAGCCTTCTGCTTGTCCGCTACTTGAACATTCCCTTGCCGATCGCGAAGCGCAGACCGGTTCGAAAATTAAACGGCAAGCTTAGAAATCCGATCGGCGCAATGTGCTGATTGCTGGTGATATTGTTCAACTGCGCATAAATTCCCACCCACGAGAGCAACTGATAGCTGCCCCCAAAATCCAGCTTCGCAAAAGACGGATCGAGATTGCGATTGGGCAGCAGCAGAGAGTTTCCTTGCTCGATATCGCTGTAGATGAGGAACGTGGAATCGTCACTTCGGCTGGCGAACGCACCGGTGAGTTGCGCAGCCCATGCGCCGTGCGTGTAACTCGCGCTCAGGAATCCAGTGTGGGGTGGACGTCGAAATGGCCGGGCGCCCTGAAGTGGCGATGTCGCACCGATGGGAATCGTGGAGAAGTCCGGCACTGGTCCGGTTGAAAGGCCGGTGTTGTACGTGGGATAGAGTGCGCTGGAGGTGAACGACTTCTGCACGACCGCGTCCAGATATGTGTAACCTCCACGCAGAAAGATTTTTCTACCGATACTGTATTCAAGCTGTGATTCAACACCCTGAGCGAGAAAATCCAGCGAATTGACAGTGAGTGAAGAATAGGTGTTTTGCAGCAAAGCCTGCAGTTGCTGTTTCTGTTCCGGAGTGAGATCCGGGAGTAACTCAGGCACTACACCTGGACTGACAGACTCAATCTGGTTGCCGTATTCGTTGTGAAAGTACGTGACGCGAAAGAGCACGTGCTGGCTGAAAAGGTTCTGCTCTACTCCGCCGTCGTACGAGCGTGTGTGCTCTGCACCGATGGGAGAAATGTTGGCACTCTGGATCGCTTCCGCGCCACCGGGTTGCGTTAGAAGAAAAGCGTAGAGCGAGCCGAATTGTTCGGTAAGAGTCGGCTCGTTTACTCCCTTGGCGAAATTGAAGTTGATCTTGGTTCCGCGGAAAATGCCGTGACCGGGACGCACGGCGTAGTAAGCCAGCCCAATTTTAGGATTCGTCTCTGTGCCATAAAGCTCGTTGTGAAGCAGGCTACCGCCAAGCGTATAAAACAGTCGGTTTTTGAAGTCGCCTTGCACCTGTGCCGTGTAGTCGTAGTTCGTTCGATTCAGCGTCTGATGGATGCCATAGGCTTCGGAGTACTCTGAGCCGCGTTCATTTTCGTAACGAAAGCCCCCAAGAGCAACGATGTGGGGGCTAAAGCGATAATCAGTTTGCGCGTAGAACTGATCGCGATTGGAAACAAAACTGAAGCTGTTTGGATAAACGCCGTAATTCTCCGGCGTGTAGTTCATTAGCGCCTGCCCAGGGTAGGAATAGCCGTTGGCACCCCGCACAATCACGGGATAACCGTAGTAGTTGGCGGTGAAGTATCCGGGAAAATCGCCGCTAGGGGGAATGGGTGTAATGGTAAAAATCCCGGCTGGATACCACTGGATCGATTGCTCGCGCTTGCGCGCCATGCCGTAGCGACCGAGATTGTGCCAGGAAGGAGACGTCTGGTTCTCAAGCGTCGCACCGAGGTAGATGTCCTGATCGGACTGCTTCCCATCGTTCGACAAATCGTAGAAGTCAAACGCTCCGGGGAGGCCGGTTGCAGAGTCGCTGTTGCGCGCGGTGACGCGCAATTGTGTAGCGGCGGTGGGCTGCCATCCAAGATTCGCTGCCGAAGTAACCACGTGGTACGTATCCATGGGTATGGAGTTTGAAGTGTTCAAACGGGAGAAGGCACCGTAATAGTCAAGCGTGCGATGAGCTCCTGCTAGTTGCACTTCGTTCTGGTAGGTATCGAAATTTCCCAGGTCCCCGGCGTAAAAGAGCGAAGGAGTTGTAGTGGTGCCGCGTGGAGATGCGAAATCAACGACTCCGGAAGCGGCGTCTGAACCGTACAGCACGCTGTTGGGACCGCGATAGACTTCGAGGCTGGTGACGGCTGTCGTGGAGACGTTGCCGTAATCGAAGCGGCCGCCTATGTCCTCTGCGGTAACTCCGTCATAAGTGACCTTGTTTGAATCGGAGCTTCCTCCGCGAATAAAGAGCGAGGTTATGGAACCGCGCTGACCGTTCTGCACGACGTAAGTACCGGGCACCTGGCGCAGGGTGTCTACAAAGTCGGAGTGCGTTTCGAAAAATTCTTTCGGCAAAAGGGTCACGGAGGAGCTGACCTGCTCTTGCGGCACGGCACTCCCGGTCGCAGTCACAACGATTTCCTGGCGAACCCACTCCGGCTCCAGAATGATGTTCTGCTCGATGGATTCGAGTCTTCCGGCGTAGAAACCAGAGGTGGTCATCTGGTGAAAGGTCTTGCCGGCGACAACGACGAAGAACCTCCCTTCATCGGATGTTGTAAGTTGATAAGCGCCATCCGGCGTCGTCGTCGTACTTGAAAGCACATTTCCGTTCAGGACGAGCGCTACCTGGGCACCGCCTACCGGCGAACCCAGTGGATCTGTAACCGTGCCACGCACAATTGCGGCGTGCGCAAACTTACCAGCAAATACCGCCAGGAATAGAAGCAGGAAAAAACCGGCGCGGCGCGGCTGCCGCGAATGAATACCCATAATGTCCTCCGTTCCCCCTCGGAACGTAGCGGTTTCGCAATTGGACCGGTCTCCTGACTTGCGCACAGTTCCTGAAGGGAACGCTTCTGAAGCCACCTTCCCGAAGCATGTAGCTCCAGTGGTCTTTCGGCTGTCGAAGTCGCCAACCTGATCGGTCAGCGATAAGCGCTTACAGTTGCGGGGCAGTGGCGGATTTACACCGCCTTCCCGAGCATCCGATTGCATGTTTTTGATGATTAGGGGCGTCTGATATTTCCAGGCAGAAGCAAAATGAACGTCCCTCTAAGCCGTTGAAGCAGAACTTCTCCGGAAGTCTTTTTCTAGCAGAATGAAATCCCACTGTCAAAAGTTTTGATGCAGTCAAATAACTAGGTCGAACCGACGGCTGGCCACTTTGGGGTGTTCGGACTCGCAATAGCTGCAAAAGAAGCAAGCAGGTCGGGCGCCTGCTTGCTTCTCACTGCTCGGTTCGTTTACTTCTTTCCGTTGGCAACTGCCTCAGTCAAATCCAGTCTGGCCTTCCACGGATCGGCCATGGCTACCGGCCCGTTGTCGGTGAAGTCCAGCAGGAGATCAGTTTTTGAGGAGTAAGCGGGCCAGTTGGGCAGACCACCTCCGTTGGGATTTCCCGTCTTCGCGAACGCTGCCCAATAGGTGTTAGCGGCAACGGCAGCGGCGATATCGGGTGCTTGCAGAGTGTCTTGGTAGCGAGCCTTGACCGTGTCGAAGACAAAGGGAATTTCAGTCGCGTGGGGAGCGCCATCCCACTCCTTACGCATGGAGACCGCGACGTAGGAGAAGCGGTAGGCATACGCTGCCTCGCCTGAAGCTGACACCTGCTTGGCGATGAAGCGAGCTGGTTCGACCATCATCTGGTCCGCGGCAACCTTGGTTCCAACAGCCCGCACATCTGCGGAATTGTCGGGGTTATAGGCTGCCAGAGCCTTCTCCTGGTTCGCGCCAAAAGGGGCCACCACTTCGGGCATGGTTTTGGCAAAGGAAAATCCTATATCCCGGCTGTTCGCACCAATCATGACGGGAATCTTCATCTGGTGTCCGGCCAGGAAGGCGTCCTGCGGCGTTTCGACAATCAACTTGCCGTCGATCATTGGGCCGGAGTAGGTGCCCATGGCCTGGAACATGCTCGCCATGTTCAATCCATCAACAACTTGCTCGGCGGGCAGTTTACGAAGCTCTTCCAATGCGGCTGCGTCTGTGCCGGTGACACCCTTTGCCTTGGCAAAGTTCAGGGCAGTTGTTTCCCCCGATGGTCTGCCATTGGCGCTTTGACCACTGATCAGGGGCATGCCGCCGAGACCATCGCGCCCACCGCCGCTCTCGATAATCGCGCGCTGGAAGAGACCTTCCGCGAGAGGAGATGTCATCATCGTCAAAACGGATCCACCACCAGCCGACTCTCCGAAAAGAGTGACTTTGTTGGGATCGCCGCCGAATGCAGCGATGTTTTGCTTCACCCACTTCAATGCAGCGATTTGATCCATGAAGGCGTAGTTCCCTGCCGGACCACTACCCGCCTCTTCGATCGCCGCCGGATGGGCGAAGAATCCAAAGCGACCGAGACGATAGTTGAAGCTGACGAAGACCACACCCTGCTTCGCGAATTGAGAACCGTCGTAGACTGCCGGAGAACTCCCTCCATTTACATATCCGCCGCCATAAATCCAAACCATTACGGGAAGAGACTTCTTCTCGTAACCAGGCTGTGTCCACACATTTAGAACCAGGCAATCTTCAGAGGGAGTAGTGCCCAGGGGAGCGGCATCACTGGGGAACGGAAGCTGCATGCAGTCGTGTCCGTAATCGGCTGCGCTACGAACTCCCTTCCAGTGAGGGACAGGCTGTGGCGCCTTCCAGCGCAATTTCCCCACGGGTGGGGCTGCGTAAGGAATTCCTTTGAACGCTACGACGTTATCTTTTGAAACACCTTTTACTTTACCCGTCACCAGCTTTGCTCCGTCAGAAGCGATTGCCATTGTGGCAGACATCAAAGCGACTGCTGCGGAAAAGACCGCAAACTTGCTGAACTTCATTCCCATTCTCCCCGAGACTGCAGACCAGATTGTTGTTTTTACGCTCGCAGCATTGTAGACCCACCGGATTGTGTTCGTCAGCAGGCGATAGACGCACTCCCCTGCGAATAACAGCCACGGCTGTGCATCGAATCCAAGCTCACGCAGCTCAAGCATGCGATCCGAGTGACAAATATGACCGGCATGTTTGCAGTAGAGACGAGCAAGGGAGCTGGATAGTCTCTTTGGGGAGAAAGAGCTGGAAATTCGGCCTTGTCAAGTGAATCAATTATGATTACATTATTAGTCAATATTGGAGAGTGACTTTGGCAACCGCTCAGATCCATCCCAATGTGGCAGGCTATACGGTCGATGTAGCAGCGGACTTATCCGATGCTAGAACGAGGAAGAGACTTAGCCCTACAGCCATCAAGGGCTTCCTCAGAATCATGGATAAGTGGGCGATCAAGGATCCTGATGCCAGGAAATTGCTTGGCGGAATGTCTTCAGGATCCTTCTACGGTCTGAAGAAGGAGGTCCCACCGCGCACGCTGGACCAGGACACGCTGACGAGGATCTCGCTGCTGATCGGAATCTTTAAGGCGCTGAACATCCTCTACAGCACCTTGCTGGCGGATTCGTGGATCACTCTTCCGAACAGCAACTCAATGTTTCGCGGCGCTACGCCACTGACCTACATGGTGCAACACGGTCAACCGGGTATGGTGCATGTGCGCCAGCTGCTGGATTCCCGCCGGGGTGGACAGTGAGCGCAGCAGCAGCCAAAGACTTTCGGCTGAACGATACACACCGACTAATCCCCTCGAAATACAGCGAGAGCGGCACCGTACTCTCGCGTCTGTCTACCAAGGATTCCGAGTTGCGGGAATTGATGGAACTGGACAGCGCTACCAACGACAGGCTGAAAGGTGAAGAGGGTCTGTTGCCCGGAATTAGCGTGCACGAGCTGGTATACGGCGTGCGTTATGCTCACATCGTAAATGCGGCATTCACCCATGCATCGCCGGAAGGTGGACGTTTTAACGACAGCACGCGCGGAGCCTGGTATGCAGCGCTGGAGCGCGAGACATCGCTGACGGAAGTGGCGTTCCATAAACTGAATCAGTTGGCCGAAGTAGACTGGCAACAAGAAGAAGTATCGACCTATGACGAGTTTCTTGCGGATTTTACGACGGAGTTTCAGGATCTTCGCATCGTAAAGCCGGTATATCGGAAATATCTGCGGCCGGGCCCTTTGCCCGCGTGCTACCTGGAGCCACAGCAGTTCGCCGCCGCTCTGCTGGAAGCGCGCTCCAATGGAATACTCTATCCGAGCGTGAGGCGACAGGGTGGGACGTGCCTGGTCTGCTTCAGACCGGCACTGGTTTATAACGTACGGCAGAATGCCCGACTCGAAGTGAAGCTACAGGCCGGGCGCACCTTCAATGCTGACGATGCGCGTGAGGTCCGGATCCAATAATCACGTCGGCGGAGACTTCTAGTTATCTTTCAAGTGATCGACGTCGGGCAGCTTGGGAAAGGCCGCGTGAGGTTCCGTCTGGTACCAGAAAGCGACGGAAGCAATGTCATCCATCAGCGGCAGGTATTTGCCTCCACTTTGCCAGCCGAGGGCCTGAATGGTCACGCGAAGATTGGCATCAAAGCGAACTGGGTCAGTGATGTGCCACCGATATAGTCCAAAGCGCTGCTGCGACTGATACAAACCATCCTGCTTAAGAACCTGCACCAGGCCAGTGTAGGGCGATGTGAATTCTTCATATTGGTGCTTTTCCGGATTCTCGAAGTCGTAGGAGCCGTTGAAATAATCTTCGGTGCCTGTTCCGTTGATGGTTGGGAATTCGCGATCGCCGTCGAGGAAGAACTTGATCTCTCCCTCGCCCCACCAGCCGGTGTTATGCACGCCCCAGGCCAGGTAGGTCCCCACATACTGGCCTTTTCCCTTTACGCCATCAAGCAGCGTATATACCTGCTTGTACGGCAACGGATTCACCCTGCGGAACTGTGCGTGAAAGTAAGCAGCATCGTTTTGTACCGTGGTCTGGGTGTAATCAATCTGGTAGTAGATGGTCATGGGCTTCTCATCCAGATTCTGAAGTGTGAGTCGCGCTTTCCTTCTGAAAGGCATCACCCAGTAGGAATTGAATGCGCTTCCTGGATTGACGCACACGGCCAGCGAGGAGATGCGGGAATATTTGTTCCAGCCCATGGCGAAGAAATCTCCGACTGGGACTTCGACTGAAGGCTCCTTCTCATCGTCCCAATAGATCCTGAGAATGGATAGGCGCCAGTCGCCTGTGGGGGTCATCCAGATATGTTGGATGGCACCGGCACCGTTGATCTCACCAAGTGTGAAAGTCTGGCCCGCAGCAACGACGATGGAAGGGCTTATCTTCCATCCCTTACCCAAGTCGCGAGCAGCACTTGCACCGGTTCCCTCCGTCGCCATGCCGCCTTTACCTTTCTCGCCGGTCAGGTTCTCAGGGCTGATGGAGAGTGACTTTGCATTTGAGAGCCGATACAGGTTGCTGAGATCGCTGCTGACGCCGTTGTAAGGTACATCCTGGGAAGGCGCGGACAAGGGAGGGAAAATAAGCAGGCCGAAGAGTGCGAGGGCAGAGAACTTCATTGGCTGACTTCTCCTGAACTGAATAGCTTATGCTTTGACTTCTATTTCGAATAGCGTGGGATGTGTGCGGTAACAGATTCTAATGCGATGACGGTTTGCGCAAGCGATATCGCGCGCGAACTTTAGTTTGTACAATGTGGGGTTTGCTTTTCAAAAGCAATAGTTGGCAGCAGATGGGCGAACAGCAATCGTTCGCTCAGTCGATGAAGAACCGCAAATTTAGCGTGAGGTGATCGATGGATTCCAAGGGTGGTCTGCCGCGACGGGAGTTTCTCAAACAGGCAGCGGGTGCTGTAGGCGCGGCGACGCAGTTAGGCGGATGGTCGAACTCTACAGAAATGGAATCGCAAGCTTCCTTTCCTCATGCGGGCGGGGACAAATCCCTTCCCGGCAGCGCTGACGTCGGCACCTATCCGGTGACTTACGAGGGAAATCATTTGAAGATGCTTGCGTTCCCACTTGGTGGCGTGGGAGCTGGGAGCCTGAGTCTTGGAGGGCGAGGGCAGTTGCGTGATTGGGAGATTTTCAATCGTCCCAATGTTGGTTTTTCTCCCTCATACGCAATGCCAACCTTGTGGGTGAAAGCGGGCGATGCCGCGCCACAGGCGCATGTGCTTGAGGCCAGGATTCTGCCGCCCTATGAAGGAGCATCAGGATTGGGCTCGAACAACTCGCCGGGCTTGAGCCGACTCGCAACCGCGAAGTTTCGCGGGGAGTATCCACTGGCTCATATCGATTTTGAAGACAAGCGCCTGCCAGTGACCGTGCAGCTAGATGCTTTCTCTCCCTTCATTCCTCACGACCCTGACGACTCCGGGTTGCCTGTCGCTATCCTCCGCTACCGGTTCGTAAATCCTGGACATGCGAGTGCAGCGGTTGGCATTGCATTCTCGATCGATAACCCAGTTGTGGCCAGCGTGGATGCTGACAAGAGTCGTGAATCGCGACAGAACGAGTTTGCCGGCAGCGGCAATTTGCAAGGTCTTGTGATGAGCAATCCTGGACTAGCGGCTGATGACCCGATGCAGGGTTCCTTCGCGTTGGCCGCTATTCCCGCGGCCGATATGGAAGTGACGCGCTGGAGAGGCTGGCCGCAGGGTCCTTGGTGGAACTCCCCTCTACTATTTTGGGACGTCTTCTCAAAGAATGGTCAGCTTGGCGTTGAACCAGAAAAGCGAAATCAAGTCGGAGCGCTCTGCTTAAAGAAGACCATCGAGGCCGGTGGTTCGGCTGATTTCACTTTTCTGCTCGCCTGGCATTTTCCAAATCGCACGCCGGATTGGTGCGGCTGGGATGCGCCAAATGGGAAAGAAAAAACGGTGATTGGCAATTTCTATTCTGTCCGATTCAAGAATGCCTGGGAGGCCGCGGAATACGCGGCCAAGAATCTCGACAGTCTTGAAGCACGTACGCGACTCTTCGCGAAGACTTTGCGGGAGAGCACGATTCCCGCAGTGGTAAAGGAAGCAGCGAGCGCAAATCTCTCGACTCTCGCCTCGACTGTGTGCTTCCGAACGGCGGACGGAGAATTTCACGGCTTTGAAGGTGCGAACGATGACAAGGGATGCTGCTTCGGGAATTGCACGCACGTTTGGAACTATGAGACGGCTACAAACTTCCTGTTCCCTTCCTTGGCGTTATCGTTGCGTCGCGCTTCCTTTGGATATTCCCAGGACGAACAAGGAGGGATACGAACTCGCCAGTTATTACCAGATGGATTGTCTCGATTCGACTATGTAGCTGCGGACGGTCAAATGGGCCAGATCATGCATGCGTATATTGACTGGAAACTATCAGGCGATATGGCCTGGCTACGCGAGATGTGGCCCAGAATCCGTAAAGCCATTCAGTTTGCATGGGAGAGCGGGGGCTGGGATCCGAATCGCAAAGGCGTAATGGAGGGCGTGCAGCACAACACTTATGACGTTGAGTTCTATGGACCGAATCCCATGTGCGGCATTTACTACCTGGGCGCTTTAAGGGCGTGTGAAGAGATGGCGCGTGCCTTGGGAGATTCCGCAGAGGCGGAACAATATAAGGATCTATTCGAAAAAGGCAGCGCCTGGACTAACGCAAATCTTTTTAATGGCGAGTTCTTTGTGCAGGATGTGAGAGGCTTTCCCCTTGATCAGATTGCTCCTCACCTGAGAAGCAACATGGGATCGCAGAATACGATGGAGCCACAATACCAAGTGGGAAAAGGCTGCCTGATCGACCAGATGATGGGACAGTACCTTGCGGAAGTTGCGGGACTGGGCTTGCTGATCGATCGCGACAAGATAGCCAAGACTCTGAATTCAATCTACCGCTATAACTACAAACGAACACTAATTGACCACGATAACGTGGAGCGGACTTTTGCCTTGAATGATGAGGCCGCGATGGTGATCTGCGACTACGGCAAAGCTGAACGCCCGGAGATTCCATTTCCATATTTCGCGGAAGTAATGACCGGCTTTGAACATTCCACTGCTGCGTTGATGCTCTACTCCGGCATGGTGAATGAAGGTGTGGAGTGCATATACAACGTCCGATCCCGCTATGACGGAGCGAAACGCAATCCCTGGGATGAGGCAGAGTGCGGTCACCACTATGCTCGTGCGATGGCAGCCTGGAGTAGTTTCGTGGCTCTTAGCGGATTCGATTACACCGGGGCGAGCGGGGCTGTCATTGCGGTTCCCCGGACCGCGCATGAAAAATTTTGCTGCTTCTGGTCGACAGCTACCGGTTGGGGCACTTTTACGTATCAGCCGACACAGGACGCCACCCGATTTGAACTCAAGGTGTTAGAGGGCACTCTTGAATGCAAGTCGTGTGAAGTATCAATCGGCGGAAAGAAAGTAAGCGTAACCGCCAACGGCCGCGCAATCGGCAGCAACCTGGAGAAAGGTGTGCGCGGAACGGTGGTGCAACTGGATCAACCAGTGAAATTGAATAAGGGCGAAGCGCTTGTTCTGGTGCCGATGGTATGACGCTCAGCACATTAGACGGCAGACCTTGGGTCGTACTGGTAGGTGGGTTTCTTGCTGCCGGGAAGACAACGCTTATCGTCGCCGCGGCGCGGGAGTTGGAGAAACGCGGCCTCAAATGCGCTGTGATCTTGAATGACCAGGGAGACGACCTCGTCGACACTCGTTACGCAGAGGCGCAAGGACTGAAGGCTGGCGAGGTCCGCGGTGGATGCTTCTGCTGTCGCCTTTCCGATCTGGTGGACTCGCTCGATGCCCTTCTCGTCCATGCACCAGACGTGATTTTTGCCGAGCCTGTAGGGAGCTGTACGGATCTCTCCGCGACTGTCTACCATCCGCTACTCGACTACAGTTCGAAATTCCGAATGGCTCCTCTGAGCGTGCTCGTGGATCCAGAAAGATGGAAGGCACTTTCGGAAGACGCCGACGAGAATTTGGAATTCCTATTTCGCAATCAGATTGGAGAGGCGGATCTAGTGGTGTTTACCAAGGCAGATCTTTATCCGGCTCCTTCACAGTTTGAAGGCAGCGCTGCCCGTCAACTAAGCGCACTGACAGGACAGGGAGTGGCAGCGTGGATTGACGAGATTTTGTCTGGGCAGCTTGAGGGCGGAAAGCATCTACTGGATATTGACTACAGCCGCTATGCACTGGCTGAGGCTGCCTTGGCGTGGTTAAACCTGCGCGTGATTTTTCGGCCAACCAATCCAATGTGTCCAGCACTGGTTCTTGGCCCATTCATTGATTCGATCGAGGCGTCTCTCCTGAGGGCTTCTATCGAAGTAGTTCATCTGAAAGCCTTGGTGGAATGTTCTGAGGGATTGATCAAAGTAGGACTTTCCAGATGCGGCGAGAGGAAAAGCGTGGAGGGTGTGCTGACGGCATCTCCAGCAGAAGAGCACGAGTTACGTCTGAATATCAGGGCTACCGGCTCACCTGCCGCTTTACGCGAGGTGGTCGAAGAGCAACTTGATGCACTCGATGGAAAATTGTCTGAAATTCGATTGCAATGCTTTCAACCGGCTGCTCCGAAACCTGAGCGTCGCGTGATGAAAAGCAATCAGTGATCAAAAATATGGCCGGAGAGTAGTTTGCTCTCCGGCGTTTCAGGGTGAGGCAACGTCGTTATTTCAATCCGGCCGTCAGGGTGACTTGGCCATTCGAATTGTTGTTTCTCGCGATTTCCATTTCGTGCTTGGTGGTACGGACCTGCTGTCCGATGCTTCGGCCACCAACCCATACTTCCGACAGGAAATAGCTATCCCCATAACGATGGAAGATGAGTTCACTGTGAGGAGCAGGCTTCGTCGACTCACACACCATCGAGAGAACCATCGCTCCTTTTTTGGCCTTCGGGTTTTGAAGGGTTAGCACTCCGCCTGCATTGTCGTTGGATGAAAGGGTATATTCGCCAGCGGGGAGTGACGAGTTGCCAACAGTGAAGTCGAAGGGCACGTTAACCTTCATGAGCTGGCTAGATTGTGCGTAGGCGGCTGCGCTCGTCAGCAGCGCCAGGGACATTGCGAGAGAGATCAATTGCTTTTTCACGATAGTCCTCCTTTTTGGAATCCGGCCCATGACTGACAATCTTGTTCACAACTGTTAAAGCGCGAAGCGAGGTGTCTCCCCGCCACTTTTCTCAAAAATATTTTTGAGTTGAAAGAGAGTTCGCGTATTTTGAGACGCAAGTTGATGAGAAGACAGCTTATAATCGGCCATCTGTAGGCGGGGGAGACGGCAATGGCACCCGGCCCTGGCGAGATCACGCAACTGCTGCATCAATGGCAAGCTGGCGACCGTCAGGTTGAAGATCACCTGTTTGAACTACTATTGCCCGATCTCCGCAAGATCGCGGGTCGCTGCTTTGGCGGCGAAAGAGCTGGTCACACCCTGCAACCGACTGCTCTGGTAAACGAAGCCTTCCTGCGTTTGGCAAAAAACAACAAAATCGAATGGCACGATCGCGGACATTTTCTCGCTATTTCTGCAAGGGTCATGAGGAGATATTTGATCGATCATGCACGCGCCAGACCCGGTGTAACCTTTCTTCCAATGGAAGGGCTTCCGGAAAGGGTGCTGGGCAAACACACGCCACTGGAATTGGCGATTACGGTCGACGCGCTTCTCGACGAGTTGGGAGTTGAATCGCAGCAGAGACGAATGGTAGTGGAGCTCAAATTCTTTCTGGGCATGACGGATCCCGAGGCGGCCGATGCACTGAATCTCAGCTTGCACACTCTGCAGAGGGAATGGTATCGCGCCCGCCGCTGGTTATTTGAGCGGCTAGCTGCGCAGACATAATGAACAGCACCGAACAAGATGATTGCGTGATGAAGATTGTAGAGGCGGCCCTGCGACAGCCCGAAGCCGAACGCGACACGTACGTTCGATTGGCTTGCAATGGAGACGATGAACTTCAGCGGGAGGTCGCTGAAGCAATCACGTGGGAAGGAAAGATGGGGGGATTCCTTCGACATCCCATGGTAGTGCTCGAAGATCCGGTGCGGAATCTAGTTGAGGGCCAGAAGATTGAAGACGATCGATTTGAGATTGTCCGCAAGATTGGCGAAGGCGGAATGGGGATTGTGTATGAAGCGATCGATCAGAAGCGCCATCAACGGGTAGCTCTCAAGTTTGCCAAGGTCGGATTTCAGGGACTGCTGTCTCCCGAACTTGAAGGTGCTCTGAAGGTTCGGCACCCTAATATCTGTCTGGTAAATCAGATTCACACCACGGCGATTGGCGAACAGGAAGTGGACTTCCTAACGATGGAATTCGTCGAGGGAGTCACCCTTTCCCAATACCTGGTCGAGCACGGTAGATTGCCGTCACTTGAAATAACACGGCAGCTTTGCGCGGGATTATCAGAGGCTCATCGGAGCGGCATCATTCATAGGGACCTCAAGTCCGGCAATGTGATGTTGTGCCGCGGACAAAAGGATGAACTTCGCGTGGTTATAATGGATTTCGGCCTGGCGGGAGAGTTGTCGATTGATTCTGCCGAAGGCGGCACACCGGGATACATGGCTCCCGAGCTTTGGAAGGGACAGAAAGCGTCCGTTGCATCCGATATCTACTCACTTGGGGTGATCCTCTACGAGATGGTGACCGGGCAGAAGCCTGCCACGAAACAGGCTCCGGAAGCAAATACGCCGGTTGCCGTTGTAGAGCCGTCGAGCTTGAACGATACGCTTGATCCGCGCTGGGACCGAGCGATCCTTCCCTGCCTGGATCGCTCCCCTGAGCTTCGTCCGAAGGATGCGCATGAAGTTATCGCTTGCCTGGACAAGAAGCCGTTTCGCAAAAGTCCCTTCATCGCGTTGCTATGCTTAATCCTGATTCTGCTTGCCATACCGCAAGTTCGCGGCAGGATTATGGATCGCTTCTGGCCGCAACCGAATGTTCGCTTGGCAATCCTTCCGGTGGAAGGATCGGCAACCAGCACAGAAATAAGCGAAGGTGTTCTACAAGACGTATCCGACCGAATCCGACGGATGAACAACGGGCGGCGCACGCTGGTCGTTATTCCGCCTTCGGAGATTCTGGATAAGCAGATCCAGTCGTCAGACAGTGCGCGGGAAGTGCTTCATGCCACTCATGCACTGGAAACCAAGGTTGAAAGGGAGGGGGACGAGATCGTCGTAAAGGGATCGATTATCGATCTCAATACCCGGACGGCCCTGCGTGAATTTACCGGACGCTATTCTGCGATTACGGTCGGAAATATGCCAGGTGCACTGGCAAGCACTGTCTCACTCGCGTTACAACTGCACGGTCCAGCTACTCCGGACGCACTTGCTGCCATCGCAACGCCGACTTATGACCGAGGTCTCTACCTCCTGAATCGAGACGAGGAGAGTTTTGACGAAGCGATCAGCGAGTTCGAGAAAGCTGCCCGGTTGGATCCGCGATCTTCTCTCCCTCTGGCCGGACTGGCAGAGGCGAAGATTATGAAATTCGAACAAACCCGGCAGGAGAGTTGTCTGCATGACGCTCGCGAGGCGTTGCATGCTGCTGAGAGCTTGAACCCCGATTCGCCCCGCGTCCGGCTTGCCGCCGGCTTGTTGAAAGAAACATCAAGCCAATACGAACAAGCTCTCGAAGACTATCGCAGGGTTCAACAGATCGAACCACACAACGTTGAGGCATTGCGCCGCATTGCTGCGGTTTACGACAAGCTCGACTTGCCTTCACAGGCGATCCAGACATATCAGAAAGCCATTGAACTCGATCCCGATTACTACGGTGGATATCACGGGCTTGGCGTCTTTTATTACTACCGCGGAAACTATCCAGAAGCAGCGAAACAGTTTCAGTTGTCCATCGACCGGGCGCCGGGTCGCTACGACGAATATAGGAATCTTGGTGCGGCGCTGGATGAACTTGGAAGAGACACGGAGGCAGAGCAGGCGCTGCTGACATCTTTAAAGCTTCGCGAGACACCGGATGCTTTGAATAACATGGGCGCGATGCGCGCCTATCAGAAGAGAGATGCCGAGGCTGTCGTTTACTACAGGCGTGCCGTCGCACTCGATCCAACGGAGTATGTCATCGTTGAAAATTTAGCGGATTCCTACCGGCGCCTTGGTAAAGAACACGAGGCGAATGCGGCGTACCGACAGGCGATGGATTTGGCGATGAAGACCCTCAAAGAGAATCCTCGCTTGGGATACCCTCGCGGATACGTAGCGTATATCTCCGCCAGGCTTGGCGACCGTCAGCGAGCGGAAGATGAGATAGCCCAAGCTCTACAGTTGTCGCCCGGCGAAACCAAAGTGATCCGCAATGCCGTGTTGACCTTTGAGGCTTTAGGTGAACGCGATAAAGCCATCCAGGTACTGTCGTCAGCCAGCCCGGATTGCTGCGCGAACTGGATCGTCAACCCGACCTGGCGGACTTTCGCCAGGATTCTCGCTTTAAACAATTACTGGAGAATCTACCGAAAGGAGGAAGTTGAAAATGATCGCGAATGCAACCAAATTACACCACGAGGTAAAGGTGAAGCTTAAAACCAACCCACATGGGACATCTGCTGTTCCTGATATCCCAACCGACATGCACAAGGGCGACACAGTTCATTACAGCAGGTTTGAAGACGGTCCCGGACTTGTGACCATCAAGTTTAATCCCGGCTTTTCGCCCTTCGTCGATAGCAGCGGAAAAGAGAAAACGGAAGTCTTTAGCACTGATCCGCCGCTGGAATTAGTGAATCAGGGAAAGTTCGCCTGTATTTGTTCCGTCACGCTGCCGGGTGAAGCGCCTACTGCATGGGGTCCTGATATGCCTGAGGCAGGTGGCAATCACATTGTCAAATAAGGCGAAGGCCAGGAGTTCATCTACGAAATGAGGATGAGTTTCGTCGTAACTCAGTGGACCTCATCCTCAGTTCAACCTCGTGTTATTCAGTTCTAAGGGCATGCATTGGTTCGATCTTCGACGCTCGAATCGCTGGTAACGCGCACGCAGCAATTGCAGTGAGCAACAGGCTACCAGTCATCACGACAAAAACGACCGGATCGAGTGGACTGATTCCGTAGAGCATGGAGCGAATCAGCATGCCCGATGCGACTCCTCCCAATAAACCGATTGATAGTCCGATAACTACGGGGCGCAAACCATCCAATAGAACTAACCGCAACACTTCGCCTCGCTGCGCGCCGAGTGCAATTCGGATACCGATTTCGGCAACGCGTTGCGTTACGAGATAGGAAAGCACCCCGTAAAGACCAATCGCGGCCAGCAGCAGAGAAAGAAACGCGAATGCGAGAACAAGCATCGCGCTGAAGCTTTGGCTGGCGGTCGACTTTCCGAGGATCTGCTGCATCGTGAGAATTTCATACACTGGTTGCGCGGGATCGAGCGCCGCTATTTGCCGCTGAACTGGAACGGACATACTCAGCGGATCGCCCGCCGTACGCACCACTATCGTTGCCGAACTTGTGCTGCTCGGAATGCCAGACAGGATCGGGAAATACATAGTTGCTTTAGTGGGTTTAGCTGCACTCCACAGCGTATCTCCAACAACTCCTACGATTTCGTAATCGGCAGGCTTGCGATCGTAGGAGACTCTCACATGTCTTCCGATGGGATTGTCATTGGGGAAAAACTTGTCGGCAAATTTCTTGCTAACAATGATGTAGTGGTCTCGGGTCAGCCTCTCTTCGCTGGTGAAGAACCTCCCCTTTATCAGGGGAATCTGCATCGTCTGAAAGTAGGCTGGATCGATTGTGCGAATCATAGCGTCGAGTTCGAGATCGAATCGATTCGAGGGGCGTTCCACGATAGTGAAGACCATGTCGCCTTCAAAGCCGCCGCCCGGCGGTGTAGAGACGAGCGCAGCACTAGGAACTCCAGGTAATGCGCGTACTCGCGCTAACAATGCTTCGTGAAATGCGATGACCTTTTCGCGAGTGTCATATTGCTTCTCAGGAAGGCCATATTTCATGGTGAGTACATGATCGGTTGCGCAGCCAAGGTCGGCAGTTCGCAGACGTAAAAAGCTCTTGAAAAGCAGCCCCGCGCAAAGCAGAAGAATGACCGTCAATGCAATTTCAGTGGTGAGGAGGATCTTGCGAAGCATTGCACGCGATGCACTGCCTCCGATCGATCGAGAAGATTCCTGAAGTGCTGAGAATATTCCCTTTCCCGTGGATGAAATTGCGGGAAGTAAACCGGCGAGCAAAGTGGTGAGAAAAATCAAACCGATTGAAAAAGCCACAACAGGAGTGTCGAGACGAATACTCTCAGCACGCGGAAGTTCACGCCAATGTGTTGCCAGCCAATGGGTCGCAAGAAGTGAAAGCAGTAGTCCCGCAAATCCCCCGACGGTGCAAATAACAAAGCTCTCGGTCATTTGTTCGCGGATGAGGGTGAGCCTTCCTCCGCCAAGTGCGCCGCGAACGGCCACTTCTTTACGACGAGCCGCACCGCGAGCGACAAACAGATTAGACACGTTCAAACAGGCGATAAGCAGCATGCATCCAACCGCAGCCTGCAAGACTATAAGGGGCGTTTTCACATCCTGTACGAGATCATTCAGGAGGGGTCGGGATCGAACATCCTCCGCGACGGGCTTGGTGGCATTGGTTTGATGAAGCTGATATTGAACCGCCCCTACCTCATTCGCGGCAGAAGTGACGCTTACGCCTGGTTTCAACCGAGCGATTACTTGAGTCTGGTGGTTGTCATGCTCCGCAAATTGCTCTGGCGTAAATGTCGAGGCATAGGGCACCCATAATTGGACCTGGGAGCGAGGATAGGTAAACCAACTCGGAAGGACGCCGATGATGGTATAAGGATTCGAATCCAGGCGAACGGTCTTCCCAATGATGGAAGGATCTCCGGCGAAACGCCTTTCAAACAGGCTCCACGTTAGGATGACGACGTGAGCGGCTCCAGGCTGATCTTCGTTTTCAGTGAAGCTGCGGCCGTGTGCCAAATTTACGCCAAGCAAACGAAATAAGTTTGAAGTTCCCGCCCCAGCTTCGACGACCTCTGGCAGTTCGGTATGCTCGCCGGTCAAATTGAAACCGTAATCGCGCCATGCCGCTAAATCCTCAAAGCCGTGTGTTTGCTTCTTCCAATCCACGTAGTCGGCTGGAGATACATCGTTGAAACCGTCTCCCGAGGTGGAGGAACGAAAATGTTCATACATCATGTACA
The DNA here is from genome assembly GCA_963797255.1 of uncultured Acidobacteriaceae bacterium. Lineage (GTDB taxonomy): Bacteria > Acidobacteriota > Terriglobia > Terriglobales > Acidobacteriaceae > JANXZS01. Next base: position 420,832 of record CAWCOV010000015.1, on the reverse strand, counting down.
GTTTGTCAGGATCGCGAAAAGGCAATGGCTTGAGCAGGACTGCTCGCACGATGGTGAAGAGCGATGTTGTTGCGCCAATTCCCAGTGCAATCACCAGTATCGCGATCAGCGCGAATCCCGGGGAACGTGTGAGCGTTCGAATTCCATAACGCAGATCTCGAAGAATCCTTTCAGTCCAGCTCCAGGTCCACGTTTCCCTGGCGGAATCTCGAAGCAGCGTTGGATTTCCGAACGTACGAAGCGCTGCAACACGCGCCTCTGCCGCGTTCATACCGTTGTTGATATTTTCCGAAATTTGCTGGTCGATATGGAACTGCAACTCTTTATTCAGCTTCGCAGTTTCTGACTGGCGACGAAACAACATCAACGTGGACATTCGTAACTGTTCGAGCCAGCGCATAAGCACCTCCGCGTTTTAGAGACCTTCCACAATCAAATTGATTGCCGAAGAAAGGCGACTCCAGCTTTCCTTCTCTCTTTCCAATTGCGAGCGCCCGTCGGCCGTGAGCGAATAGAATTTCGCCTGTCGTCCGGCGTCGGTTTCGCTCCACTTCGCTCGAATCCACCCCTGCTGCTCCAAGCGGTGGAGTGCGGGATACAACGAACCTTGCTGGACTTGAAGTACATCGTTTGAAATCTGCTGAATACGTTTTGCGATTGCCCAACCGTGCTTGGGCTCAAGCGAGAGGGTCTTGAGGATAAGAAGGTCGAGCGTGCCCTGCACCATGTCACTTGGCTTTCCCATACTATGATTATCTACACTATGTATTGTAGACAGTCAACAATAGAAACCAAATCGCACCGAGGGTTAATACGACTGACCAAGCGTTTACATGGTGCATCTCATAGGAGTGCCCGAAATGCCTCAGTAAGAAAATTTGAGACGGGTATTCGCGACACAAATGCGATGAAAAGGATTTAGTAAATGAATAAACCCTTCGTTTTCGGACTATTGGCGGGATTTAGCGCGTGGGCGTTGGTGCACAGAGCTAACATTGTGAAAAACAAGGTCGTTCCTGTAAAAGATGCCGCGATGAAACTGCGAGAGGCGTGGGCGGATCACCATACTTCGGCGTAGCGGGATCTGCAGCGCCGGCCAAACGAATTGGACCTTCAGAAATGATGTAGCTTTTCCTCAGCCGCTGGTTCTTGTGGGCGAGATACTTCTTTCTCAATCGATCGGCTGACGAGATCCCTTGATCCGAGGCCGACGGCGAGTGCCAACGCCAGAACAATACCGCCGAAAAGAATCCCGAAGGCCATGTCCACGATGACACCGGCGATCGCCAGATGATCGAGGACCATCGCCGCGGTTAATACGAGGACGAGCCACTTCACGCCGGAAGCCAAAAGCCGTGCGTAATGCAGATTCATGTTGACTGCGCCGATGAGCACGCTGCGCGAGAGGAAGCGGGCAACCAGGTTGCCCAGGAATAACAGGATTACAGCACCAATGATGCGAGGCAGGTACGCAAAGACATATCCCGCCAACACTGCATCTGTTGAGGCGGCTTCAAATGTGGACAAACCGACAAGTACTCCCGCCAGCAAGAAGGACCAAAATACAACTCGTCCAATCAGCAAGGTAGGAGATCGCGATGGCGCCCAGTCCGCAAGGCTGCTTGTGCGCTCATTCAGCCTCTGATCGAAACGTGAGGCTATCAGGATTCGCCGGACAATGTATGTGGCCAAAGCAGCCAAGGCAAAGAACGTGATGAGCACAACGATAAATGCAACAATGCCGGGCAGCAGCATCGCGATCTTCGTGAACACACGTTGCATCGATTGATGAAGCGACTGCTGAATCTGGTCCCACATATCTTTCCTCCAAACTGCCTAAGGGTTGAAGCGATCTGGCCAACGCCAGCGGGAAAGCAGGTATGGTTTGCCTTCTTCGTAGGCGCGCGCGAGTTGTTCCAAACGCCGTTCGGCATCGTCCGCTGTCTGCGCTGAAACTTCTGTCACATAAGAAGCGACCCAACCCAGATACAGCGGGGTGAATGCGCCGAGGATGTGGACACGACTTATTGTTCGAAGCCGAAACGCAAGGGCAAAGTCATAGACGATGCGGACCCACATTTCATCCGGAATATGGAAGGTGTCAGCAGACATCCGGGTCAGGCGCTTCAGTTCAAGCATCGTGATGGGCGGCAATACTAACGCCCACACTTCCTGAAGGTTTCGGACACCCAGTTGGAAAGATTCCAGTAAAGGACGAACATCGATCGAGTCACTGTGAGGTGAATCCTGGGCTACCTCGCCTCCCAGGAATGGAACTTCATGTGATCCTCGAATGCGTTGCCATATCGGCGCATTGCTTTCTATCTCAGAAAACAAAGAACCGAGCAACCCTCCCAGGACGGAACTCAGATCAAAACCTTCTGACTGTAGCTGATGGCGAATGGGCACAAGTGTCTGGCACACTATCCGATCAGCGCGCACGGCTTCAACAGAGGGCCATCGAACAACCGATGTTGAAGCCCCTTGCATCCTCACTGGAAGATTCGCGAGGTTTCCCAACATTGCGGGCGATACCCCGATATCCAGCGCCAGGGGAAAGCGAATTCGCTTTCCATACAAGGCTCGAGTGAGTGGCGACAGGATGCTGCTATTCAGGAGAGCTTCAAATTTCCCCACCGAATAGACAGATACAGCAAGGTCGCAATGATCCTGAAGAATTCCATGTGAGAGCAGCTGAATGGTGTGAGCATTCAAAGCTGTAAGATCCGGTGCAATCAACACACATGCTGAAACCCCAAGGTCCGCCGCAACGCTTTCAAGTGCCTTGTAGGCAGAACTGCGTGCCATGCCGGGGAAAATTGGCGTCTCCGAAGTTGTAAGGGGATACTGGATGGTCCTTAACGCCGTTGATGAGGTGTCTGGGGCCATCTCTTCGTCCGCTCGCGGAAAGGCGATTACACACTTGAGAGATGGCATCGTGCGCGCCAGTTGCTCCATAGCGACGGTGCCTTGGTGTAATACGTCGTTTGTATTGACCGGAGCTACGATTCCGATCAATACGTCCGCGCCTTCAGAATCCGTCATCGTGTGCAAGACCTCCTGCGGTGATTCAAGTCTCGGCATAACTTCTCTCTGGCGACACTAATAAATTTGTTGAATTGCGGCTCCGGTTTCGGCGTAGTGCAGATCTATTTCAATCGACGCATCGCAAGATTCGTTTTTACCTTCCGTTGTGTCCAAGTAACGATAGTATCCCCGCGAGTGGAATATGAACCCATGTGGGGCGGTCGCTTATTTCGTACATCAACTCGTAAAGTGCTTTGTCCAGAACGTAGGCCTCCAGCAGCGTCTCGAAAGATTTGGATTCAAGGGGCACGATAGCTTTCTGACTCATTTTTTCTCTGTAAGCTCTCAGGAATTCGGTACAGACCGACTGCTCCCATAGCTTTGCCCAGGGCGCCAAGCGCTCGAAATGCTCCGGCCGCCTCGATACATACCTCATCAACGCCGCGTAGGCAGCATAGCTGAAGGATCGCATCATGCTGGCAACATCTCGCAATGGAGACTGCTTTGCCCGCCTTTCCAGCAGAGGGCGCGCCGGCTCGCCTTCAAAATCGATGATGTAAAAGTCCCCTTTAGATCTCAGAAGTTGACCAAGGTGAAAATCTCCGTGGATACGCGTTCGGAGGGCATGAAACTCACCAACAGAAAGATGCCGGAATCGCTCAACCACTGCTCCACGCCTGCTAAGAACAAGGGCCGCCGAATCGACAAGGTCATCCGGAACTTTCGTGATGCTTTCTTTCAAAGCCTGAAAGGCTTCGGCTGCGTGGCGAGACAAGTCGCTTCGCAAGGCTTCCAAATCGGCGTGTGACAAATCCTCAGGCGCGAATGCTGGATCGGACGACGGTTCTGCCAGTGCGATATGCATCTCTCCAGTACGCTGCCCGATTTTGTACGCAGCGTCCAGGTAGAGTCCGGCGTGTTCGCGTGCAATATCAGGAATAGAATCTGTCAAATTCCATATCAACTTTGTATTGACCACGGGTAGGCCGTTAGGAGGAATTTCCACCGAGGCGCATCTCTCGAAATATCGATCCAATTCTTCCATTGTCCACTGCCAGCCGTCTCCCTCGTTCGGAACGACTCCCTGAAGTATTGCCAAGGTGCAGGTTGGGCCTTCTCCTGCTCGATATTCAATATGTCCACCGAATGGCGGGACGTTTTTGAATGTCGTGGACTCGGAAAGATACCTCGATACTTCGGAATCCGGATTAGGCCCGCTCTGCTGATAGCGGAGAATTTTGAGAATGAGACGATCTCCGTACGTGATTGACGACATCCTCTGTTCGGCGGCGGGATGGCCGATAGAAAGGCTGTCGTGACCCAGGAGAGTGGGAAGCCTCTTTGACGATCGGCCTTTGATCAATCCATTCTGTGAGAGAATTTCACCGCTATTTTTTATGACCTCCAGCAACATTTCAGCAGCCCTGTCTGAACTAACTCCGTCAATAAGCAGACCCTTTCCCTGGAGCGAATGCACGGGCGCAATGATTGTGTTGGGGTAGTTCTGAAGAATATTTTCTGCGTCCTCACCCCACACAACATTTAACAAGATGAAGTAAGGTTCCTTCTGGCCGCCGGTAAGTTCAACCTGAAATACCAAAAAAGCGCAGCCCTGGTATGGACTGGGTGCTTCAGCCCAGTCAACAACTGAAACCCTTTTTAGATCTATAGCTTTGCTCCCAAACCATTTCTGGCGTAGCAGGTAATCTCCGAGAACTTCTTGTTCGAGCTGTTCCAGATTCTTTCCGGAGAACATCGAACGCCAGAGCACGGATTTGTCGACTTCGAAGCCATCTTCTAGATCTGGAGTTGCGGTCGACTGGAAGTCTTCCGGTCCTGGCTGAAGTTCAAACCACAAGAAGCTGTAGGGTCCGAGAGTGAGTGGATAAGGCTGCTTTCCGATCGGAGGAAACTGCACGTAGCCGAGCATCTCCACTGGAACCATTCCGTGGAAGTCTTCGAGGCTTAGTTGAAAGGGCTGAGCGAAGCGCGAGAGGTTCGCCACACAGAGAATTTTTTCTCCATCGAGCTCGCGGACATAAGCGAGAATCTTTCTGTTTGAAGGGCTGAGAAACGTTAGCGTTCCGCGTCCGAAAACATGAAAGATCTTTCGAAGTGCGATCATGTTTCGCATCCAGCTCAGGAGAGAGGATGGATCGCCCTGTTGAGCTTCAACGTTCACTGCCTCATAACCCCAGACTGGGTCCATGACTACGGGGCTATAGAGACGTGCGGGATTGGTGCGAGAGAATCCTGCGTTTCTATCCGCGCTCCATTGCATCGGCGTACGGACGCCGTTTCGATCGCCCAAATAGATGTTGTCGCCCATCCCAATCTCATCCCCGTAGTAAAGAACGGGGGTTCCGGGAAACGAAAAGAGAAGACTATTTAGAAGCTCAATTCGTCGACGATTGTTGTCTACGAGCGGAGCCAACCTGCGGCGAATTCCGATATTTATTCGCATTCTTGGATCGGCGCTGTAAGCGAGATACATATAGTCTCGTTCGTCGTCGGTGACCATCTCGAGTGTTAGTTCGTCGTGATTTCGAAGGAACAATGCCCATTGACAATTGGATGGGATGGCCGGAGTTTGAGCCATTATGTCGGTTATCGGTAACCTGTCTTCCTGTCGAAGCGCCATGTAGATGCGCGGCATCAGCGGGAAGTGAAAAGCCATGTGACACTCATCGCCATTGCCAAAGTAAGGAAGAACATCGCTAGGCCATTGGTTGGCTTCAGCAAGGATGACTCGACCGGAGTAATGACTGTCGATTTCGGCCCGAATACGCCTTATGATGAGGTGCGTTTCCGGGAGATTCTCGCAGTTCGTTCCGTCGCGTTCAACAAGGTAAGGAATGGCATCCGTCCGCAGACCGTCCACACCCATGTCGAGCCAATAGCGCATCACCTTCAAGACTTCTTCAACAACCTGCGGATTGTCATAGTTCAGGTCAGGTTGATGGGAGAAAAACCGATGCCAGTAATAGGCATTCGCCACTGGATCCCAGGTCCAATTGGACTTTTCCGTGTCGGTGAAAATTATGCGCGCATCTTTGTATTTTTGGTCGGTGTCACTCCAGACATAAAACTCCCGTTCGGGTGAGCCGGGCGGCGCAAGTCGAGCGGCCTGAAACCACGGATGCTGGTCCGAGGTGTGGTTCACTACCAGTTCAATCATTACCTGTAGGCCGCGCTCGTGGGCGGCGTCGAGAAACGCCTTGAAATCTTCCACAGTGCCATACGTGGGATGAACACTCATGTAGTCGGCGATATCGTATCCGTCGTCGCGAAGAGGTGACGGAAAAAATGGAAGGAGCCAGATACAAGTCACGCCAAGGTCCTGCAGATAATCGAGCTTCTGCATCAGACCTGGAAAATCGCCGATCCCATCATTGTTGCTGTCAAAGAAGGCGCGAACATGCAACTCATAAATGATCGCGTCTTTATACCAAAACGGATCCGCGGCGCTTCCCGGACGCTTGGCAGTCGCAGGAGTTCGACGTGGTAAATCGGAAGCGCGTGCATTGGGGCTACTCGACAAAATAATCTCCCGAGTTTCTTGCGGATGACATGAAATAGTCGTCCGCCATAGAGTGCCAGCGTGGACACCAATGTTGCCGTTTGCAAGTAACTTTAAGCATTCAACAACAGATACTTCAATCTTCCGTTCGGAACAGTCCACTGTGGACGCCCACTGCTCCAAATAGAACTCTCAAGTTTTCGCTAGATCAAGAGATGCATCTTTCGGCCCAACAGTTTGATTAAATTAGAGATATCCGCGAATTTGCCCATTACCGTGTGCCTTGGAAATCACTGGCAACGAACGTTCGGAAGCCGGATATTTATGTAACTGTGAGGAGGGGCAAAGCGGTCGCATACTTTTGAAAACATGCGGGGTCGACAAGCGTCAAGCGAGCGAAAGTGAGCTTTTCGGCTGTATCTAACGCCAAAAAATAGGTTTAATCTACGGTCCGAAAACCCGGGCTGGCAATCCGGATTGAGGCAGAGAGGGAGATAACGATGGCGATACAAGGTTACATGTCGGTCAAAGGCCAGAAGCAAGGGCAATTTCATGGCGAGACCACACAAAACAAACGCAAGGACTCCATACCGATCCTGGCCATTCAAATGGGACTCGTTGCGCCTAGAGACGCTGCCTCAGGCCAATCCACTGGAAGACGGCTCTACCGGCCCGTTGTCATCACAAAAGAGTGGGGAGCATCGTCGCCACAAGGGCTCATCGCCTGCTCGACAAATGAAATTCTTTTAGAAATTACAATAGAGTTCGCGAAGACGAATCCGGCGGGAGAACTGTACACCAGCCAGACCATAAAGCTGACCGATGCGAACATTGTGGAAATTCAGCGGTTCACACGAGCACAGGATGGCACCCTGCTTCTTGCTGAAGGTCGTTCGGAGACGCTTGAATTAGAAACGTGGGCCTTCACCTTCCGGAAGATTGAGGTGGATGACAACCCCACGAAGATTTCTTTCGTTGACGACTGGTCCGTCACAACCTAGCTGATGCTCGAAAATTTGCGAGGGATGACCGATCATGATCATCCCCTTAAAAGACTGGCGTTCTAAACCGAGAGCCCGAATTTCTCCTGAAGTACGCAGAAGCTGAGTAGCTGCATGAGGATTTGATCGTTGGCCACGCGCGATCCCACTTCCATCGAAGGAAGTTGATCGAGGAGGGCGATCACATTCTTGTGATCGAAGAAGGGACTGCTCTCGAGCAGCGGACCTCGGAGAGTGTCCTGCACGTACGTGCTGAATCGCTGGTCAGGATTCAATGTGGCCGGGGGGCTTAGAAAGGGATGCTTTTGCCTTTTGTAGACGGTATCGCTAATTACGTCGCGAACGGCTTCTCTGAGTACATACTTCTCCGTCATCCCACGGATCTTCATGTTCACGGGCTGTGACCGAACAAGCTCGACAACTCGATGGTCCAGGAATGGAACCCGTCCTTCGATGGAATGAGCCATCTCCATACGATCACCCAGCATTGTCAAGATGTACCCGGGGAGAACCGTCTTTCCCCACAGATACAGAGACTGATTCACCGGATCACGGCCAGTCAATTGGCCTCGAATATCAAGATCCCCTAACAGTCCGTAATAGGGGTCGCGCCCGCCATGGCTCTGGAGAAATTCCTTCGACCACAATGCTCGCATTTTTACGGCGCGGGTTGAAAAGGTTTCAATCCAGGACGGGATATAGCCAAGCTGGCGCTGCACATTGCACAGGTTCCCGGCATCGCCGTCCGGCAACAACAGGCCGCGTGAGACCGGATTCGAATCGGATAAGGCTTCGAGGAGTTCCTCAAGTACTGATGGATCCTGACCTTCCCGGTTGTAGAGCAAAACGTCGCGACGAAAATGAGCGTAGCCGCCAAGAATCTCATCCGATCCTTCGCCGGTGAGAACGACCTTGTACCCGGCATCACGCACTGCTCTGCTCAACAAATATTTCGCGACACCGTGCGCGTTCACGCAGAAGGTTTCTGCCTGGGCAATCGCGGCCGGGAAATTGTCGGCGAGATCATTCTGACCGATCGGGATAGTGTGGAATTCCGCGCCAACCTTGGCCGCCATTTCCTTCGCTATCGCGCCTTCATCGTACTCAGCATCTTCGAAGGTCAATGTAAATGCGTGAATCGGGTCAGGGTGGTGCCTCGCGGCCAAACCAAGCACCGCGCAGGAATCAAGCCCACCACTGAGATAGACTCCAACGGGCACGTCTGCCCGCAAGCGAATGCGAACCGCGTCTTCAAATTCGTGCCGAAACTCGGACGCGTAATCGGCATCTGACATTTTTGCCGGTGCAGACGAGACAGTGGGATAGTCGAAATCCCAATATTTGTTGATCTGTATGTGTTTGTCGGTTGCAACTAGATAGTGACCCGGTGGAACCTGCTGAATTCCCTGAAAAAGCGTTCTTACCTGGTGACTGCCGAACTCAGCGGAATGATAGACAGATTCCGCATCCCACTGGGCCGGTACACCCGCGGCAAAAAGGGCCTTCACCTCGGATGCAAGATAAAGGGTCTCGTTATAAAAAGCGTAAAAGAGGGGCTTGATTCCGAAGCGATCGCGCGCCGCGAAAATTCGCCGATGTCGCTCGTCCCAAATTACGAACGCGAATTCACCCCTCAATCGATGCAGGCACTGCGTTCCGTAATCCTCGTACAAGTGCAACGCGATCTCGCTGTCCGACCGAGTAGATAGCCGATGTCCAGTCTGTTGCAACTCGTGTCGGATGGCCTCATAGCCATAGAACTCCCCATTCACCACGATTCTGAGATGTTCATCCTCGCTCGCAATTGGCTGGTCGCCCGTGGAAAGGTCAATAATGCTGAGCCGTGTATGACCGAGCGCTGCTTTACGATCGGGCGCTATCCACTGGCGTTGTCCGTCAGGACCTCGATGATAGAGAGAGGTTGTTGCTCGATTCAACGCTGACTCGTTAACTGGATCGCGTCTGGAGAAGAAGGCAACGATACCGCACATGTTCAGGTGCCTATCTTTCAATCCCGGGAGCACATTCGGGTCGAAACTCATTATGAGAATGTGTATGGCCTGGGGCGGAATTATCTATGGCTGCAATGACTGAAGCAAGCTAAATGTATGCAAATCAGAGGTTAAGAGATTGTCTCGTCGAGTTTCGCTATGGCCGGGCCAAGAAATTGTCCAAACTTACTTAGCAAGATCGACTTACCTCTGACTTCGAGAAACTTCGAAATGTGGCGCTGTTGCTTCGATGTCCGGTTCCGGACGGGCAATCGCGGGAACGGACATCCTGGTGACGCCGTATAGTCCTTCAATTGAATGGATGTCAGCAAATAGCATACCGCCGACTTTGGAGGATTATTTGCATTGTTCTCAGCGGGCCACTGTGTCACCTGTCGCGCGCATGTTGGATCGGATCAGTTTCAACCTGTTTCAAGGGAGCATACGATGAGTGAACCTCAAAGACCCGGCATAAAGGATTTTTTCTCTATCCTAGTGAGAGACGTCTATTTTGGTCTCCGGCAGCTGAAAAAATCACCAGGATTTGCCGCCGTGGTGATTGGGTCACTTGCGTTGGGCATCGGCGCCAGCGTTGCCGTGTTCAGCGTAGTACGCGCAGTTCTTCTCGATCCTTACCCCTACAAAGATGCGGATCGGATGATCCATGTTGAACTGAAGCAGAAGAACACGGACCGGGACATGCTGCTGAATATCACAGCCGCTCAGTACAAGGATTTGTTGCAGCTTAAATCGGTTGATGAAGTGTTTTTGCAAGACGATCGGCGGCAGGCTCTCACGGGTGAGGCTATTCCGGTCGTTGTCGCGGCGGGTTTCTATAGCCCGAATCTGTTCACGTACATGGGCGTTCCACCCATCCTCGGACGGGAATTCACTCCAGGCGATGTTTCGAACGGCAGCGCCAGCCAGGTAGCCGTCCTTGGCTATCTTTTCTGGAAGAAACAATACGGTGGCAGGCTCGACATTCTTGGCAAAACGATCGAATTGGATCACACGCCCTATACCGTGATTGGCGTGGCATCGCCCCGCTTTACCTGGGGCGATTCAGACGCGTACATTCCGACAAACTTCAAGCCGGATCCCCATTACTATCTGTCGGCTTTTATCAAGCTGAAGCCCGGCGTATCTCATGCGGCCGCGGCAGCTGAACTGCAGCCGTTGGTGAATGCTTTCGCCAAGCAGGACCCTACGAACTTTCCGCAGGACACAAAGGTCGTAATCATGACCCTGAATGAACTGGTTCTTCACGGATTCAAGGGTCCCCTGCTGGTTCTTTTCTCAGCCGTTTTGCTGCTGCTGCTAATTGGATGTGCCAACGTGTCCATTCTTATGTTGGCGCGCGGGACCGTCCGGCAACATGAGTTTGCCGTTCGCTCGTCCATCGGAGCTACGCGGTCTCGAATCGTGAGACAACTTCTCACCGAATCCGTTTTGCTTTCCTTTCTAGGTGCAGGAGCCGGAATCCTGATCGCGTACCGAGGTGTAGCAGTCCTCGCAGCGCATCTTCCACAAGATTCGTTTCCGCATGAGGCTGCCATTCAGGTAAATGGTACGGTACTGCTCTTCGCGGTCGCGATCGCAATCTTTACAGGGATTCTTTTTGGAGTTTCGCCGGCATTGCAACTTTCTCGTCCTGATGTGGGAGCCGTGATGCAGGGGACGAGCGGACGCCTTGCCAACCAGGGACGTGCTCGCCATACGCACCGTATTTTGATTGCCGGGCAGGTTGCCCTTACGATGTTAATGCTCGCTGGAGCAGGCGCGGCCATAAGAGCCTTTCTAGATCTTTACCACACGCCGCTCGGCTTTGAACCGGACCATGTTTTCTTCATGAGTGTCGCCTTTCCGAAGGGCCCAAAACTTAACTGGGATCAAGCGAGAGTTAAGCACGAGAGTGTTCGCCAGGCGGCCGAATCTACTCCCGGTGTTGAGAGCGCAAGTATCTCTACAACGTGGACGCCACCGTTCAGCGGATACCGCACCAAAATTGCAGTTTCCAGCAAACCTAACCTGACCGACGCTCAGGCCGACATTGGGCTGATCAGCTTTAACGAGTTTTCTACGCTCCAGATGCCCCTTTTGTCGGGACGCTTCTTTACCCAGGAAGAAGAAGGAAGAGCTGCACACGTCGCCCTCGTGAATCGCACGTTCGTCAGGCAATACCTCCCCGATGGAAATGTGATTGGAAATTCCGTTCGAAGCCCAGGTTTGAAACTTGATAATCCAAACCTGATCTCCGCCGCGAGTCCTGACGGATGGCTGGAAATCATTGGCGTGGTGGAGGACGCCCGGAATGACGGGCTCGATAAGCCCGTTCAGCCTGCTGTCTATATCCCACAAACGATGATTATTCCGCCTGATCCTTTTTTGATTATTCGCGCAAAGGGGGATACCGCTACCTTCATGCATTCTGTCGGAACAAGCCTGCACCAGGCTAACCCCGAACTTTTTGTCCAGCAGCAGCATGAACTCAAGTGGCTTCTGGATACTCAGGCGTGGGGACGGGAGCGTTTTCTGGCTTCGCTCTTTGCCCTGTTTGCAGTCCTTGCGCTTTTCCTCTCCGCCGCAGGAATTTACAGCGTGGTTTCTTACACCGTTTCTCAAAGGACGCGAGAATTTGGAGTGAGGATGGCACTTGGAGCCGATCGATTTGGCGTCGTGCGGATGGTGCTGGAGTCTTCACTTGCGACCGTAGCGGCAGGAGCGCTAACAGGAATTGTGTTGAGTCTCGCCCTGGGAAAGCTGCTCGTTACTTCTGCCCACGCCACCGTGCGAGACCCCGTAATGCTGTTCTCAGTATCAATGGTCCTGCTGGCAATCACCGCCTTAGCTTGCATCTATCCTGCGTGGCGAGCGGCCTCGATTGACCCTATTAAAGCAATCCGAACGGAATAAATAATGGAAGAGGGGTCAGTTAGCTGGCCGACCCCTCTCCACTCTCGTAGAGAGCTTGCTAGAAGCTCAGCAAACGGTCGAAAAATGAACGATATCTTTTAAGCGCCTGCCTGAGATCTTCGGTGGAGACGTTGTCGCCCCGGTCCCATTGATTTTCCAGTTGAGATCGCTCCGAAGAGAATTGTTCGGCGATGCGGGTGACAACGTTGGCTACCAGCGAATCCGCCTGCTCCACCGCTTTCCGCGGTTCATCCACGAAGGAGGTTTGAACCTGATCCCATTGGGCACGGAAGTTATGTAGCTCGTCGTCCGGGAAGAGCTGGCCGGCAGGCGATTGGGGAGAAGGCTGAGCTTGGGTATTCGTGGCATCACGTGGATCGCGATACTCCACGCTACTGGAGGACGCGGCACGGTCGTAGTCTCGCAATTGACGTTCCTCAAGCAAAGCGCTATCGCGATCGTCTATCACTGTTGCACGGGACTCTCTCGTTCGGTCGGCCTGAGCTATATCTGCCGTGGTTAGGCTTTCATCTCTACGAAGCTCTTCCATGGGTAACTCCTATGTCTTCGGTTTTTGGAATATCGAGTAATTCGGTAAAGAGCGATCGAAAATGGACCATCGCCTGACGAAGGTCTTCCGTGCTGGATCGGCCTTCTCCGTGACGAACAACGATTGTTCTTGCAGATCGATAATTCTGAACGACCTGCGGATAGTTCACGGAGATATCTGCTGCTCGCTGTTCAAAGTCGCCCATTGGATAACCTCTCGCGGTCATTGCAGCGGTAACCAGTTTGTCCGCTTCGACGACTGCCGCCGCGGGTTCATCTACAAATCGCCGCTGCACTTTCAGCCAATTCGCGGAATACATTTCCCTGTCCGCCGGCGCCAGGGGTCGGATGGTGAACTTTTCCACCCGCCTTTCTCTTTCGGCCAGCGCTGCTTCTGCCCTTCGAGAATCTCCGTGTTGATGTACGGCTCGGTCGTATTCCGATCCGAATCGCTGTTTGAGCTGGAGGCTCCTTCGCTGGCGCATGACAATAATCGCCACTATCACAATTGCGACGATCGCCACAATCACCACGGGAATCACCATTCTTGTGTCCATCGCTTCTACCCTCCACAACTCGGATGCGGAGTTGGATGGCCGCGATGTCGCGTTGAATGAAAAGCAAACCTGCCCGTCTCTCCTCTACAGCAATATAAAAATGCCAATATTTACGCGTTCGGTGCAGATGCAATGACTTATGATCGCTTTGTTTTCGGATTACTGTGAAATTGTTTGATGGGTTCAATCAGGGCTTCCGGAGGGACAACGGTGGTGAGACTTTATCGCACACGGAAGGGTGCTTACGTCGAACAAGACGAAATGTATTATCCGATCGCCTGCAAGACTTGGGATGAACTCATTTGCGACCCCGACTTACTTCATCGTCTCCGCGAAGCGCTTCATAAAAACAATCCAGAAGCGCTCGACCCAGCGGTTATCCTTGCTCCTGTTGTAAGCCAGGAAGTATGGGCCGCCGGAGTGACATACTATCGAAGCCGCGACGCGCGTATGGAAGAGAGCAAAGATTCGGGCGGGGGCAACTTCTACGACCGAGTGTATTCAGCTGAAAGGCCCGAGTTGTTTTTTAAGGCAACCGGTCGAAGAGTAGTTGGGCCTGCAGGAGCCGTGCGCATCCGGTCCGACGCGAAGTGGTCGGTGCCTGAACCGGAGTTGACTTTATTCATTAATCCTTCTGGAAAAATTGTGGGCTACACAGTCGGCAACGATATGAGTTCCCGGGACATCGAAGGTGAGAACCCCTTGTATTTGCCCCAGGCTAAGGTATACGACGGAAGTTGTGCGCTCGGCCCCTGCATCCTTGTTTCGAACCATCCACTTGGTAATGAAACTGATATTCGGATCAACATCCTTCGTGACGGCCAGGACGTATTTGCGGGCAGGACCAAACTCGCCGAGCTAAAACGAAACCCGGTGGATCTGGTGAAGTATCTCTTTCGCGATAACAGCTTTCCCCAAGGCGTGTTTTTGATGACTGGAACCGGGATTGTGCCGGGCGACGACTTTACGCTGGCAAGTGGCGACATTATCCGCATTGAGATTTCAGAGATTGGTACCCTTGAGAATTACGTCGGTTAAGACTTTCGACGAAACCGAGCCACGGAACAATTCAGGAATGAGCGTCGCGTGTAAGGCGTCCATTTACCATCCGCATAACGCCAAGCGGATTCCCATTCCGCAACTCTGCTGGAAGAGCCGCATCAGGGCAGTCCTGATAGCAAACCGGCCTCACAAATCGAAAGATTGCGCGCGATCCAACCGACGTGGAGCGGCTGTCTGAAGTGGCGGGATAAGGGCCGCCGTGCACCATCGCATGACATACCTCTACACCCGTGGGATAGCCGTTAAAGAGAATGCGGCCCACTTTCGTCTCAAGTATGCGTATCAGTTCACCCGCGTGGGCCAGGTCTTCTTCCGTGCCATGGATTGTCGCGGTCAAATGCCCGTGCAGTTTCTCGGCTGCTGACTGGATCGCTTCGTTTTCTCCATAGTGGACCAACAACGTTGTTGGTCCGAAAACTTCTTCTTCCAACTCCGGATGGGCAAGAAACTCTTCAAGGGAGACCTCGAATACGACCGCTGTACCTGCCGCGCAGTTTTCTTCAAGGTTCGCTTTTGTTTTGGCTACCACCCGTACGGGCCCCTCATCCATTCTCGTCTTCACGGAACTTGTGTATTTTGTCGCGATGGCTTTGGTTAACATTCCGTATGGTCCGAGAGTGCCGACCGAATTTTCAAGACCGTGAACAAACTCTGCAGTCTCTGCCTTCGGAACAAAGACTAATCCCGGCTTCGTGCAGAATTGACCGGAGCCCAGGGTAAAGGATCCCAAAAGTCCCTGGACGAGGGTCGCACCACGTTCCCGCATTGCACCGGGAAGGATAAACATTGGATTTGTGCTGCCCATCTCCGCATAGCATGGGATGGGTTCCGGTCTCCCAGCCGCGAGACGCATCAATGCCTGTCCTGCCACAGCGGAGCCGGTGAATGCGACAGCTTTGATCGCCGGATGTTTAACAAGGGCGACACCCACATCGATTGCCGCGTCAAAGAGGAGCGAAAAGACTCCGGGCGGGAGGCCGTTTTCCATCACTGCTCTCTGAACCTGCTTACCCACGAGTTCACTTGTTCCCGGGTGAGCAGGATGCGCCTTCACGATGACCGGGTTGCCGGCTGCCAGAGCGGATGCTGTATCTCCTCCCGCAACAGAAAACGCCAGTGGGAAATTGCTCGCTCCAAATAGCGCGACTGGTCCGACAGGGCGCAGCATGGACCGGATATCGGGACGGGGAGCGGGTTTTCGGTCATAGTCCGGCTCATCAATGCGAGCATCTACCCACGACCCTTCTTCCAAAACATCAGCGAACATCTTTAGTTGCCCGACTGTGCGGCCAAGTTCTCCCTGGAGGCGAGGCAATGGCAGACCGGTCTCGAGATGGGCCCTATCGATGATAGAAGCGCCTTCAGCCGCGAGGTTCTCAGCAATTCCGCGCAGCAACTTGGCGCGCGCATGCCCGCTCTGACGCGCAAAAAGGGGCGAAGCATCTTTTGCCAGGGAGACTGCGAGGTCGATGTCTTCTTTCGTAGCGGAGTAGAACTTCGGTTCCAAGGTCGAAAGGTCTGCCGGGTTAACGCCGTGGAATGCTGTTCCTCTATCCTCAAGTGACTTGTTCCCGATAAGTGATAAGCCCATCAAATTTGGCGCTGCATTTTCCATGTCTACCTCAAGTCTGGGAAGTATGTGCGTTCCGACAGATATTAGATGAATCACAACTTGTTCGGGAATTCGGATGACCGTCGTCTTCGCAAGACCCGAATAGATGCCGGCTAAAAAGACGATTCCGGATCAATCGAAGCGTCATCTTGAGAATCTCATAAGAAAACAGTGTATGCAGAGTCGACGGGCAATGAACAGGTATCCGTCCGGTCTGGCCGGAGACGGGCGCGTCAGAGTCAGCAGTGTTCGAGCGCCAGAATGAGGACCCTTTGAAGGATTTAGAGACGAGTGACTCGTATCACAGACGAGGCTTGTAACGAAGCCGATCATGTTGGGCAAATGTCCTCCACAGGTTCGCTTGTGCCAGATCGTCAACGGCATGCCGACGGTGAAGGATATCTCTTCGTGGCAACGCTCAATGACCGTCTACGCACTAACCCGGCGACGCTTCCTGGCGACATGTGCCATGGCAGGTGGCGCTGTTGCGGTCGGCTGTAAATCACGTCGCAGGAATGGCTGGGAGTTTCTGGACGAAGAGGGCGCTCTGACACTTGCCGGAATCTGTGATCAGATTATCCCGGCCGATGATTATCCAAGCGCCTCTCAGGCGGGTGTTCTGATTTACATCGATCGACAACTGACTCGCCATTACGCGAAATATCAGAACAATTACATCGGCGGGCTCAAAATGGCCGACGATCTGAGCCTTAAGGAATTTGGCCGTCGGTTCGCTCTCATTGATTCACAGGGCCAACACAGAATTGTCACCGCCATCGAAAGCACTGACCGCGACTTTTTCGAGATGGTTCGAAATCACACTCTAGAAGGCTATTACGGGGCGCCTCGCCACGGGGGAAATCGTGACGCAGTGAGTTGGCGGATGCTGGGTCTGGCAGAACCGCCTCTTCGGGGACGCGTGCCGATCATCATCGCAAAAAGTGTGAAGTCGTGAAGCGGGTAAACGCGGTGGTGGTGGGGTCAGGAGCGGCAGGCGGTATAGTCGCAAAGGAACTCGCGACTGCAGGGCTAACGGTAGTGCTATTGGAGCGCGGCAAGTGGTTCACGGCCAATGACTGCCGTAAAGATGATTTGCGCAATCAGCGCACGATCATTCTTGGCAATGCATTTGGACCTGACGACGAAGGGAACCCTCGTGTTTGGATTGACGCTGAGGGTCGTTCTCACACTGCCTATCCAAGCGAAGGCTCCTACCAGAACAACGCGGCTTGCGTTGGCGGGGGAACTCTCAGTTACGGAGCGCAGGCCTGGCGGTACATGCCCCAGGACTTCCGTATGCGCTCGACCTACGGTGCTCCATCGGGCAGTTCTCTCGAAGACTGGCCAATCTCTTACGAAGACCTCGAGCCTTTTTATGACAAGGCCGAATACGAGATCGGCGTGTCGGGTGACTACTCCGGGACACCATTTAAAGGGTCAAGACGGCGTGATCTTCCTATGCCGCCGCTACCGCCAAACCGCGAATTTGAAATCCTCGAACCTGCCGCACGACGCCTGGGATTACATCCATTTCATATTCCGATGGCACGAAATAGCATTCCTTACAACGGACGGGGACCTTGCATGCGCTGCCGTTGGTGCGTGGGATTTGCATGCGAAGTGGATGCCAAGAATGGATCCCAGAACACTGTCATTCCGATTGCTCTGGCGACCGGCAATTGCGAGTTGCGGACACAATGCATGGTGAAAGAGATCCTGATCGATGATCGTGGGCGGGCTCGCGGAGTGTCCTACTTCGATGAAGATGGCCGGTCGCAGGAGCAGCTTTCTGACATCGTTGTGGTATCGGCTTGTGCGATCGAATCGGCTCGACTGCTGTTGAACTCAAAGAGCCGGCTTTATCCGACTGGTCTCGGTAATCGCAACGACCAGGTTGGCCGGCATCTTCAAGGTCACCATTACACGGGCGCTGTTGGATATTTCGATTTCGACACTTACGACGATGTCGGTCCGGGCGCCAGTATTGCAGTCACGGATTACAACCACGGCACGGCAGGCATTGCAGGTGGTGGCATGCTGGCGAACGAGTTTATTCGACTGCCGATCCACATGATCGATCGGTTGCCAAAGAACACTCCAAGCTGGGGTGCAGCGCACAAACAGGCCATGCGCGACTACTTCAAGCGCTCCATCATGATCTTTGGCCCGACGCAGCAGATTCCCACGGCAAGCGGGCGAGTAACCGTCGACCCAGCGGTCAGGGACAAGTGGGGAATGCCAGTCGCACGCTTTGAAGGCAATTCGCATCCTCACACATTTGAAATTGGAGACCTGCAGTCGAAGCGCGCCGAGGAATGGGTAAAGGAAGCAGGAGCAGTTCAGACCGTGCGAATCAACGGAAAGCCCGATCGTATATCGGCCGGCCAACACCAGGCTGGCACTTGCCGCATGGGTAACGATCCTCAAGGTTCCGTCGTAAACAAAAATTGCCAGATCCACGACGTTGACAACGTATTCGTCATTGACTCCAGCGTGCACGTGACCAACGGAGGATTCAACCCGGTATTGACGATAATGGCCATCGCCTACTTCGCTTCCAATACCTTAGTCCAGCAGTGGAAGGGCACGGGATTCAAATCGTGAAACGATTCCTGCGGATTGCCGCTGTCGCCCTGTTCTCCATTGCTGTTCTTGTTTTTGCAGGTACCTTCGGTGCATCCCGCTACTACACTTCGCAGCATGGCGACGGCTGCGCGAGCTGCCATGAAATGGCAAATTATGTGAGTGCCGTCCACACTTCTCATCATCGGAGTGTCGGCTGCATGGAATGCCACAAGGCTAGCCTGTCGACAAAGCTTCGACATATCCGAGTCCATCTGAGCGGCAATTTGCCGGAGACCATTCGACTGCGGGATCGCGATGTACTGGAGATGATGGAGAATTGCCAGAAATGCCACCAGCAGGAATACGCAACCTGGCATGCTGGACCACATAGCGCGACGTACAGCCAAATTTTCGTCGATACTGCTCACAACTCCACACGTCCCCTGATGGACGACTGCCTCCGCTGTCACGGAATGCACTTTGACGGCGCAATTCGCGACCTGGTTCAACCAGTGAGTATCCAGGGGCCATGGCGATTGATACGCGGAGATTTGGCGAATGAACCTGTCATGCCATGCCAAACGTGCCATTGGGTGCATCGCAAAGGGGAGTTGGCGACCAAACCGAAACAGCCAATCGCGGCGGCAGGAGAAGTTACTTCTGACGCGGCGGCATTTTTTGATCGTCGGGAGCGGATGCACTTTGCATCCGCTTCGCTGGCGATTCCGCGGCTACACGATAAGGATCGCGCAGTCAGGGTCAGTTTGGATCAGAGGCAGGGCATCTGCTATCAATGTCATGCTCCGCGCGAGCCGGAAACTGGCACTGAGGCCGCGCTTCATTCCTGGGGACCACAGGTCGGCTCCGGTGATGACCGCACCCCGATGGGTGTGCATGAAGGCCTGAGTTGCATATCCTGCCATACTGGACACAATGAGAGCGCTGCAGCGTCCTGCGCAAATTGTCACCCTGAGATGTCGCATTGCGGCATAGACGTTCGAAAAATGGACACCACTTATTCGAATCGTTCCAGCGCGCATAACATTCACTGGGTCAAGTGCGTGGATTGCCACGAGCATGGCGTGCCGAAGATGAAGACTTTTGCGAAAAGCTCAGCCCATGCGGGCATGACCTTACTACAAGACAAACCTCGCTAGCTCGAAATATAAAACAGCACCGGTATTTAGGTTGCTCCTAAGCCGATGCTGTTTCTCGTTAATGTAGTCAGGTTTATTTGGGCAACGGCGAACTCCCTCGCACTGTGAAGTTGGCTTCGGATTTAGCAGTAGTCTCGGATGGTTGAGCCGACCCGATGATGAGTTGGTAAGTCCCGGCAAGGATACTGCGCTGCCCATCATCGCTAACGGACGACATAGAACGGGGACTCAGTTCAATCGAGACGCTGCGACTCTCGCCCGCGTTCAGGTGTATTCGTTGCAGACCGACAAGCGAGTGGATAGGGCCGTCCTTCTGCGGCGTTTTCAAAAAGGCCTCAACAACTTCGTCTCCTGCAACAGAGCCGGTGTTATCGACGGTAACGGTCGCAGTCAATGGTTGACCCGCATCTATGGCGGCCGCCGATACTTTCACCGGACCGTATTTAAATGTTGAATAACTGAGGCCATATCCGAATCCCCAAAGAGGTTTTCCTGTGTAGTAGCGGTACGTGCGGTTCTTCAGAGAGTAATCGGTGAATGCCGGCTGGTCGTTCAGGCCCGCGTAAAAGGTCACAGGCAAGCGACCGGCGGGATTGTTCAGGCCCGCCAGGGTATGCGCAATTGCCGTTCCGCCCTCAACGCCCGGGTACCACGCCTGAATTACGCCAGCCGCATGTTCTTTCGCCCATGTGAGAGCAAGTGCACTGCCGCTGAGCGAAACCACGATTACGGGCTTTCCAGTTGCTGCTACCGCTTCCAGCAAATTTCTCTGAGACTCAGGAAGATCGATGCTTGTACGATCACCTCCGTCGAAGCCAAGTATCTTGACCGGCATCTCCTCGCCCTCGAGCTCGGGCGACAAACCTACGAAAGCCACGACGACATCTGAGGCCTTTGCCGCGTCGACGGCTTCTGCAAGCTGGGCCTGCGGGGGTGCCTGCCATTTCAAGGTGACTCCGCCACCCGCCGAGCCGCCTGCATGACTGTATTCGAGTCGAAAGTCGTGAGGCTTCGTATCAGCGAAATCAACCTCGATCTTGGCCGGTTTACTGCCAGACATGACTGGGGGAGCGGTCGGGTTGGGACCTTTTACCGGTGTTCCCTTACCCGTATCCAGATCGCCTTCTGAGAGCACCTTTCCGTCGAGCACGAACCGGTAGGTCTCGTGGACCGAATAGGGAAAGCTCGAAACACTCTGCAGTGTAAAGCCATATTTCCCAGCCGCGGGAACGGTCATCTTGCCCGACCAACGCACAGAGTAATCGTGCGTCTGTACCTCAGGAGCAGGAGCCGCATCGCGCCAATCGTGTTGAATCTCAGGGTCGACGCTCACAGCTACCGGCCGTCCCGTCCAATCCGAAGTGGCGAAGAACTCCGTCTGCAGTCCCTGCCCAAACACCGTGCGTGGGACCGGAACTTGCATCCCCTCGGCCAAAGTGGCGCCTTGAGCATAGTGAACGGTTGCGGATGAAAACTGTTTTGTGATTCCGTCGAGCGGGCTTACGGCGTGCAATGAAGTTCCGTTGTAATTCCCTTCCAGAGAAACCAGTAAGTCGGCCGTCGGTCCAACTACAGCAATGCTCTTTACGCCCTGAGCAAGTGGCAAGCCACCATTGTTCTTCAAGAGAACCATCGACTCTTCGGCGGCCTTGAGTGCAGTTGCGCGATGCTCATCTGAGGTGTTGGCAGAAAATGGAATCTTGTCATACGGGCTCGTCCCAGGCGCGTCGAGCATTCCAAGTTCAATTCGCGCCGTGTACAGACGTTCAGCCGCGCGCGTAAGCACGTCCTCCGACACGACGCCCTTCCGAACCGCATCTGCCAATGTATTGAAACCGGGTGTCCAGATGCTGCAGGAAAGATCGGTCCCGGCCTTAATGGAGATCGCAGAGGCATTCAAAATATCCGGTGCATTCTTGTGTCCTTGATTCACATCGACGATAGCTCCGCAGTCGGAGACCACGAAGCCCTTGAATCCCCATGCGTCGCGAAGATGGTCCTTGAGGAGCATTGTGTTGGCACAGGCGCCCATTCCGTTAATCGCGTTATACGCGCACATGACAGACTTCACATGGCCGTCGATCACCGTGGTGCGGAAAGCTGGAAGGTAGGTTTCTTCCAGATCGCGTGGATTAACATCCACATTGAAGACGTGCCGCATCGACTCCGGGCCGCTGTGGACAGCATAGTGTTTGCTTGTGGCCACTGCCTCAGGATGATCCGGATCCGTACCCTGCACTCCGGTAATAAACGCGACGCCCATCCGACCCGTTAGAAACGGATCTTCGCCATAGGTTTCTTGTCCGCGTCCCCAGCGTGGGTCCCGGAAGATGTTGATGTTCGGCGACCAAAAAGTGAGACCGTAGAAGATTCGATGATTCCCTTCCCGCTGTGCCTGGTTGAACTTCGCCCGCGCTTCATCGGCGATAATACTACCCATTTGCTGGACCATGGCCGGGTCCCACGTTGCAGCCATTCCGATTGCCTGCGGGAATACCGTGGCGTAACCGGAGTTCGCAACGCCGTGAAGCGCCTCACTCCAGGTCTGATAATCCGGAATGCCTAGTCGAGGAATAGCGGTGGCCCAATCTTCAAGTTGTGCGGCCTTCTCATCGAGCGTCATGCGGCTGACAACATCGTGTGCTCGGGTGGCAGCTGGGAGAGAGGAGTCAAGATAGGCAGGCGGTTTGGTTTGCCCGCACAACGCAATGGGCGTCAAAACCAGAATGGCCAGAACGTGAAACTTCATGCGAAAAACTCCGGGAACAAGAATTGGAATCGACTGTAATTTGGAAAAGATCTCAGAGAGGTCCCCCGTGTGGAGACAAGCAGGCCCGGGATTGTGTCGGATTTTCGTCACGTCACATTGAGGCTGTTTCAGAGTAGACATGAGGATATTCCAAGCGCAAATGATTCGAGGAGGAAACTTGGCGCACATTAGATGGAGCATCGATTATGCAGGGAATTCTATTACAGGAGTGACTCTGCCTGAGGCAGACAAATGCCGATTTTTACCTAAATGGCGGCTTGGATGAAAGGGACGCAGCATTGAATCGGCGGAACTAAGACGTTTCCCCGTCCAGAATGGCAATCAGCTGCCCGCGCAGCTAATGGGTCGCAGACGGAGATATGGGTCGTAATTGCCTTTCGATGGTCGAAGAACTGAGTGTTATACACTTGCCTTCGGGAAAATCGCTCCCGAGCAGGTCGCATGAATCAGCCAAGAAAGACTCCCCGTTTTGTCTTTAACCGGTGGATAATCCTCGTTCTTTTGCTTGGAGGAATAGGGTCCACTGACTTTGTCGAAGCATTCGCACAGGCTCCCTCAGTCACTTCTCCGCGCCCGGCGAAAATCGACCTTGGATGGATACTCTCGACGGCTGAATTCAACAACAGTTTTGAGGCCCAGGCATATACCGGGAATGGTTACATTGGCATCCGTATTCCCGCGGCAGGCATGGGATATTTAGGAAATTTGGGAAAGGTGGGCTGGCCCACCGGCACCGAACGTATTACAAGCTCGATTGCAGCGGGTCTATATGCAAAGGTTTCTGACGGCACCTTTTACCACGAAGAGAAGCAAGCAATCGCAATGATCCCAACCTGGTCGACGCTCACCTTTGGTGACGCATCGGGTGTGTATTCTCCTGAGACAGCGACTCAAGAGAACGTTCGCCAGTACCGCCAGACGCTCGATCTGAAGACTGGATTTGTAACCACTTCAGGAATCTGGACATCGTCCGCAGGCAAGAAAACGCGATTCATTTATCGGGTAGGCACGGACCGGGCGCGCAGCCACATTGCAATCGTCGAGCTTGACCTCACACCCTTATGGACTGGCTCAGCTACGGTGAACAGCATTCTTGATTATGCCGGCGCTCGTCGCCTTAAATCAGTTGCAGCCGGTCTCGATAATGCCACGAAAACCCTCTTTCAAACTTCGACGACAATCGGGACCAACATCCAGGTGGCCGAAGCAGCAACGCTTCGAAGCTCTTGCGCCTCTTCTCCGGCGAAGAGTAAGCCAGACATTGACACCGCCGCTCAGGAGGTTACATTTCACGCAGAGTCCGGAAGGACCTGTTCCTTCGTGAAGTATGTCGCGGTTGTAACCGGCCGCGATTCGACTTCGCCAGAATCCGACGCGCGGCGGGAGTCTCAACAAGCCGCTGACCGTGGACTGCCAGCTTTCCAAAGAGAGAATCGCACTGCCTGGCAATCAATATGGAACGCCGACATTGAGGTGGACGGAGATCCAGCGATGCAGCAAGCAATCCGGGCAAATGAATTTAGTCTTTTTGCCAGCATCAATTCTACTAGCCCTGGAAGTCTTGGCCCATCCGGTCTCTCGAGCGATGGCTATGCCGGAATGGTCTTTTGGGACGCGGATACCTGGATGTTCCCCGCTCTGCTTGCCCAACATCCGCAACTCGCTCGCGTGTTCGTCGACTATCGTTCCAATACTCTTCCCGCCGCGCTCAAGAATGCAAAAAATAACGGATATGACGGCGCATTTTATCCCTGGACGAGCGGTATCACGGGAGATATGGGCGACGAGTGTTATGGAGCCGTTACGGATGCCACGGGCAAAGTGACATCCGATCCGAACAAAAGCTGCACACAGCAATTTCATTTGCAGTCCGATGTCGCTCTGGCTCAATGGCAATACTACGAAGCAACCGGCGACAAAGCGTGGCTTGCTGAACGTGGATGGCCCGTCTTGGAAGCTGTAGCCCAGTTCTGGGTGTCTAAGGCTAAAGCAACATCTACCGGTTATGGCATTACTGAGGTTCAAACTCCTGACGAATACGCTACTGATACGAATAACGATGCCTACACAAATGTCGGCGCGGCGCTTGCATTACAGGCTGCTGCGAAGGCGGCGGCCATTCTTGGAAAGACCGCACCCCCAATTTGGGCCGAGATAGCTTCAGGGCTCATTAAGACGATTCCCGTGGATGAGAACCGAAAAATCTACTTGGAACATGAAGGATATACGGGGCAGCAGATCAAACAAGCAGACGTCGTCATGCTTACCTATCCGCTGGATTTTGCGATGCCCAAGTCGTATGGCATTAATGACCTCAACTACTATGCTCCTCGTACGGACGTAAACGGACCGGCGATGACCGACGCGATTCACGCGATCGCCGCCGCCGAACTCGATGCCCCTGGATGCACCGCCTATACATATACACTTCGGAGTTACCAGCCATTTCTTCGGCAGCCCTTCCTTCAGTTCTCGGAATTTGCGCCCATCAGCCTGAAGATGACCGCATACAACTTCCTCACGGGAGTTGGTGGCTTTATGCAGGAGTTTCTTTATGGCTATTCAGGATATCGGACTCTGACAACTGCCGTGCATTTGGATCCCACTTTGCCACCGCAACTAAACGGAATCACTTTACGGAACGTCGTATGGCAAGGCCGAACATTCACCATTCATATCGGCGATCGAAAGACTAGCCTTACGCTCAAGTCGGGCGAGCCACTACCCGTTTTTACCCCCGACGGTCTTAAAACAATTCAGGCGGGAATTGACCTTATAATTCCAACTCGACGTCCGGATCTACAGCCGACAGCAGATGTAGCTCGGTGTCGCAAGATCATCGCGACATCGTCTGCGCCAGGCTCCCCACCGGTTGCAGCTGTGGATGGCAGCACTGCAACAGCATGGGTTGCTGCTGGCCCGCATGCTAGCCTCACGGTGGATTTGCCGAGTCGTGTCGTATTGAAGGGGATCAAAGTCACACGCGGGAGTCGAGAGCCGTTTTCCTATACAGTTCAGGCATCTTCTGACGGCTCAAACTGGGAGAAGATCGCCACCTCAACGGGAACTTCCAATGGGGTGGACGAATTCAGATCCAAAGCCGAGGCAAAGTTCGTTCGCCTTCTCTTCGAAGGCACAGTAACTCCAAACATTGCCGAACTGTCCGTCACATCGGAAAAACCTTGATCCAAGAGGGCGTGTCTTGCTTGCGATCACCACGACTTGTATAGATTTTCGAATCCAAACCCAACAACTTTGGATTTGTGATCTTTCCGTGAAGGCCGAGTCAGATCGGTACATTTTCGCCAGGATAGGATCGCGGTTCAGAATCGATTACTCCTGCCGCGCGCAGCCGTTTCTCTTTTACCGCAGCCTCAATTTCGCTGTTTATCTCGCCGCCTAGAAGCAGCATCAGTCCGCTCAAGTAGAACCACGTCAATAGGATGATGACGGCCCCAAGAGACCCGTATGTTGCGGAATAGGCATCAACGAAAAGATGAACATAAAGTCGCAATCCGAGAGACGCAAGTAACCAGCCTACAATACCCGCCGCTGCGCCGGGAGTAAGCCAGTGCCAACGCCTTGCTTCGACGTCTGGCCCGAAGAAGTAGATTGCGGCGAAGAGAAGTGAGAGCAGCGCCGTGGCTACAGTCCAGGAAATAACCTTCACGAAAATCGTGATCAAGTCCGACACGCTCTGGTTGTGTGTCGCTAATTTCATGAGATGAGAAAGGAAATCACCCCCAAGCAGCGTTGCCAATATCAACGTCATAAGTACGGAAAGGATGATCGTTACTCCTATAGCAGAGAGACGTGCCTTCCAATATGGCCGAGTTTCCTTAACCCCATAGACTACGTTCAGGCTGTCCTGAATTGCGGAAAATCCAACGGACGCCGACCAGATTGCGGCTACCAGGCCAAACGTAAGTTTGCCGCTACTTGCGGCGGTAGTTGTCTGGTTGAACGTTTGCAGAACTGTGCTCAGTGCCGCGGGGGGAACTACGATGGCAAGGTACAAGAGGAGGCTGTTGTAAATCTGCGGAGCAGAGCGTGCCGCCATCCCTAGAATAGAACACGCTGTAAACAGCATTGGAAACAATGCAAAGAGAAAGTAGAAGCCAAGTTCTGCTGAGCGCCCCAAAAGGTTGTCGGAAAATAAAGCGTCCCAGGTATTTTTGAGAATCAGGCGCGGAGGAATGCCCTCCAAATTCCACAGCGAGGCCAAGGGCGAGCGAGATACGTAACGCCAGATCTTCTGCCGTGTGTTGCTGGAAACGTTGCTCGCCAGATGGTCAGAACGCGGGGAGGTGGCCATATGTTTTTACCCGATCGTACTGACTCAGATTGGTTCCGAGGGAAAAGGGTTGATTCACTTTAACAATTGATTGCTTGGCATCAACCGAGCTGTCTGCGAAATCTCCAGACACTGAATCCCATGAGGATCAGCGCAAACACGATCAGCGCTGCAAAATTCGGCCACAATTCCGATAGCGCACTTCCCTTGATCATTACGCCACGAGTAATCACACCGAAATGGCGTATGGGATTTAACAAAGTGATAGGTTGGAGCCATTTCGGCATAGCCTCAACTGGGGCCAGTGCCCCCGAAAGTGAGGCTAGGGGAGGATTGATAAAGAAGCTCAAAAGCATTGCTTGCTGCGCGGAGCGTGTAAAGGTCGCTATGAAAGTGCCTATCCCGATGCCACATAAAAGACATAGCAGCGCTGCTCCAAAAACGAGCAATGCGTTTCCCCGCATGGGAACGTCGAAGACGAACCGGATCAGGCCCAAGGCGAGAAAGACCATCCCTATCATCAACATAAAAAGAGGCGCGATCTTGGCCACGACTATCTCGGTTGTGCCGGCAGGCGTCATCAGCAATTGTTCGACGGTGCCCGCCTCCCGCTCCTTAACCATTGCGGACGAAGAGACAAGCGATCCATTCAAAATGAGTAAAGTGCCAAACGTGCCTGTGACGATGAACCAGGAGGTTACGAGTCCAGGATTGAAGAGAAACGCTGGATTGAGAGTCACCGTTCCCTTGCGGCTCGCATCGGCTGCGATCATCCTCACTTGTGGACGAATACCGTTCGCCATCAATGCACCGTTATAACGCCCGAGTACACCCTCAGCGTATCCCTGTCCGATGGCAGCGGTATTTGCGTCTACTGCATTCAGAATGAACTGAATCGCAATCGGACGACCGCGGCGAAGGTCGCGGGCGAAGTCGTAGGGGATGACTACCCCGGCGTCCAGTTCCCCCCGGCTGATCGCGTCGTCGAGAGCACGATCTTCGAAGTAGTATCCGCTCAATTGAAAACTTTTGCTCTCAGTCAAAACGGCAGCCAATTCTCTGCTCTCCGGAGTCTTGCTTTCGTCGAGGATTCCAAGCCTTAGATTGGTCACATTTGAGTTGAGCGCAAAGCCAAAAAGGAGCAGTTGCAGTGCGGGAGGAACAATCAGCGATATTGCCAGGCGACGATCACGCCGAATCTGGTGAAATTCCTTTTTCATCAACGCCAACAACCGATGCCAGAAACTGGGTAATGGAAGAGTTGAACTCATGCATTTACCTGCATTCTGCGCATGGTTCGCCACGCCAACAGGTAAAAAACGCCGCCCAGGAGGCCAATCATTAAAACGTTGAACCACATTGCAGGCCACCCACCGCCCTGCAATAGCGCATCTCGAACGATCGAAATGTAATAGCGTCCCCAAACCAGATTCGAAATCCAGCGCAAGCCCGGTGGTATGTTCCGCAATGGATAAATAAGGCCGGAAAGGAGGAATACCAAAAGAAATCCTCCGAGTGCCACAGCCTGGATAGCCGCTGCCTGACTAGGTATCGCGGCACCTATCAGCGTTCCAAAACTGGCGACGCAAAATGCGTAGAGGATCGTCGCCATGATGAAAACGCTCGGATCCCCGGTAATGTGAAGACCAAACACGGTGACCAGCACGCTGAATGACAACGCCGCTTCCACTAACGCGATGATCATGTAAGCAAGAATTTTTCCGAGCAGAAACTCGTGTGCCGAGATGCTCGATACGTAGACTTGCAAAATTGTCTTCTGATCGCCCTCTTTCGCCATTGCGAGTGAGGCCAGGAGCGGCGGAAACATCGATAGACCGAGCACGAAGATCCCCGGCGCATAGAATTTCTTTGAAACACGTCCCGGATTAAACCACAGACGAATCTCCGGTTTAACGATCTGCGGGGGACTGCCGCTGGTGTTCTGCGCAAGATATGCCCGGTTAATTTGACCGCCATAGCCATTGACCAATTTCGCGGTGTTGGCATCGGAAGCGTCCACTACTAATTGAACATTCGCCACTTGGCCTCGCGAAAGATCACGCGCGAAATGCGATGGAATAATAAGAATGGCGCGGGCAGATCCTGCTTTGAGTGCGGCTTCCGGTTGGCGGTCTGTTGGCCAGGAAATTACCCGGAAAGTGACCGAGGCCCTAAACGCATCGATATAGCTCCTTGAAGCGGCAGAGCTATCAAAATCTTGTACCACCAGCGGTAGATCATTCACCGTCAAAGAGAGTGCGTTGCTCATAAGCAGAAGCAGGAACACGGGAAGGACCAACGCCAGCAACAGAGCGAGGCGATCGCGCAATATCTGTGTCAGTTCCTTTCGAGCTTGAGCAAAGACACGTCGGAACACCTAATCCTCCTTTGCAAACTTTCCCTGGGCTCGAGCCTTCTCGACCACGGCGATGAAGACGTCCTCCAACGAATACGTCTCTTCCTGGACGCTCTGAACTCTTACGCCGATTTTGCTCAGTGCTGACGTCACCATTTGCACTCCCGCTTTCGCTTCATCATCCGTTATGACGTGCAAGCGGTTGCCAAACAGGGAGACGCGCCACCGATCCATTTTCTGTTTAAGGAGATCCGCAGCTTCTTGCGGTTGATCGACTGTGAACTCGAGTAAGTGGCCACCCTGTTGCTGCTTGACTCCGCTCGGCGTCCCTTCCGCTACCAGTTCGCCAGCTACCATAAAGCCGAGCCGATTGCACTGCTCCGCCTCTTCAAGATAATGCGTTGTGACGAGAATGGCCGTTCCCATATCCGCGAGATTATTGATCATTCTCCAGAATGCGCGGCGCGCTAAAGGATCAACGCCCGACGTAGGCTCATCAAGAAAAAGCACTCCAGGTTCATGCATGATTGCCGCGCCGAACGCTACGCGCTGCTTCCAACCGCCGGGGAGACTCTTTGTCAGCATCTCGCCTTTTCCATCAAGCCCGGCGAATGAAAGTACCCACTCCTTCTTCTCAGACAGTTCTTTCGCAGGCACTCCATATACGCCGCCGAAGAAGTCGAGATTCTCCTCGATCGTAAGATCGTCGTACAGAGAGAACTTCTGCGACATGTAACCGATGCCTTCACGCACGGCGGATGATCGGAGGCTGCCGCTTTCCCCCGCCAGGGTCATCTCACCACTCGAGGGTTCGATGAGCCCGCACAACATTTTGATTGCTGTGGTCTTTCCGGCACCGTTCGCGCCGAGCAACCCATAGATTTCGCCGTACTTGACGCGTAAGCTGATGCCTTTCACAGCTACGAAGTCACCGAACCGTTTAGTCAGTCGATGCGCCTCAATCGCCGTTTTTTCTCGCAAGTCGCGATGGGGGTGCTGCCCAGGATAGGGAGGGGTGCGCACTTGTTGTCCCAGAGAACGCAGCGTTGCAACAAACGTGTTTTCGAGTGTGGGTTCGCCAACGCGAATGTCCTGTAGCTTCATCGTCCGCAATGTCTCTTGGACAACGTGAGTGCCGTCATCCGCGTCGCGAACCATTACATCCAGGCGATCTCCAAAACGTTGCACATCGCAGATCACGTTATTCCCGTTCATTCCGGACGAAAGCTTGTCCTCCGCCACACCCAGGTTTGCCGTGCGCACTTCGAGTCTCTTCATGCCCAAACCAGCACGCAATTCATCCGGCGTTCCGATTTGGTGAATCTGACCAAGGTGCATCAACGCCACACGATGGCATCTTTCAGCTTCATCGAGATACGGGGTCGCGACAACGATTGTTAGACCGTCTGCTGCGAGATGCGCGAGCGTGTCCCAAAACTCGCGGCGGGAGACAGGATCCACACCCGTCGTCGGCTCATCGAGCAAAAGCACGCGTGGCCGAGCCACCAGCGCCGCCACAAGGGAGAGCTTCTGCTTCATTCCGCCGCTCAGACGGCCGGCAAGGCGATCGCTAAAGCGATCCATGTCAAACATGGTCAGATAAATGTGGCTGCGATCACGGATTTCTGCCGGAGGAACGCGGCGCAAATCTCCAACGTAACGAATGTTCTCAGCAACACTTAAATCGGGGTAGAGACTAAAAGCCTGCGTAAGATAGCCCACCTGAGAACGCGCCTCGCGCGAAGCTTCGCCGTAAATTTCTGATGTTCCCGAGGTCGCCTGCATAATTCCGGCGAGTATCTGAAATGTGGTTGTCTTTCCTGCACCGTCGGGGCCTATCAATCCAAATATTTCACCCGCCTGGACCTCAAGCGAAACACCACGGACGGCTTCAACCTTCCCGTAACTCTTCACCAAGTCTGCAACACGAACTGCGGACTTCGATTTTCCAAGAGTCGTGCTCGCATCACGGCTTGTTTCAAGTATGGTCATGGTTGTCGACTCAATTTTGCTGGCGACTTCCTTGGGCTCACTGATGCCGGATGTGCTTTGGCCAGGTATCGCCCTCGACAAGAATCTCGCCATCGGACGGCATGCCTGGTTTGGCGTAACCTATTCCGCTCTTGAGTTGGAGCTTCACTCCGACTACTTGCTTGACGCGATCATCTCGAAAGTAAGTGTTCTCAGGCGTGAAGGTCGCTTGCGGATCAATGCGACTCACGTAAGCGTCAAGTGGGCTCTTGGGCGCGGAGTCTAAATAAATACGCGCAGGCTGGCCGACTTTTACCTTCCCAATCTGGCCTTCCGGTATAAATCCACGCAGATACACTTTGCCCAGATCCAGCATCGTAACTATTGCTGTGCCTGCGGCGATCACCTCGCCTGGCTCGGCTGTGCGCGTCACGATTGATCCTTCGAAGGGTGCGCGGATGCTCAAGTCGCTTCGATTTGCCGCCGCCTCCGCTAACTGCGCATTTGCCTGTTGCAGTTGAGATTCGGCGTTTATAACTTCAGTCTTTTGCTGCAGAATCTGGCCCTGAACGGCAGCAGTCTGGGCATTGCGGATCGCGGGATTGGACAAACTCGACTTCGCAAGCACGACAGCACCCTGCGCCGCTTCAACCCGTCGTTTGGATGCAGTCACCACAGCCGCCTGAGCATCAGCCTTTGAAACAGCTTCCCTCCCCTGCCGTTCGGAAACGGCCCCTGACTTTGCTAGCCGCGTATACGCTTCACGATCAAACTCCGCTAATTGAAGACTTGCGTTCTGCTGCGCAAGATCGGATTGGGCAGCAGCAAGCTCTGCTTCGGCTTGTTGAACTCGCCCCACCGCGTCATCTTTTGATTGAAGAGCCTGCAATTGATTCTGTAACAGTTGTTGATCCAGTACCGCTATCTGCTGCCGAGAGGAAGAGACACGTGCCTGGGCCTGTTGCACGGCAGCTTGCGCCTGGTTCTCTCGCGCTCGGATCTGCTCATCGTCTAACAATGCAATTACATCGCCCCGCT
Source organism: uncultured Acidobacteriaceae bacterium (assembly GCA_963797255.1). GTDB lineage: Bacteria > Acidobacteriota > Terriglobia > Terriglobales > Acidobacteriaceae > JANXZS01. The sequence goes on along the minus strand of CAWCOV010000015.1, from coordinate 388,449 downwards.
GAACGTGGTCCCCTTCACGAAATCTGATTTCAAGAATGCGGCCACTGGTCTTGCTGGCAATCGCCGAATCATCTCCTTCGATGCGGCCGCTCAACACAACAACGTTCGCCGGGACATCGGGACCTCGCAGAATTCGCCACAAGGTGAAGGCTCCGACCAGCAATAGCAACAGCACTCCAATACGAATGATCCGGACACGCTTGGCGCGGTTCGCATCACCGTTTTCTTCGGACGCAACATTTCTCTCGTCAACAGGAACTGGCGATGCATTAACTTTCTCTTCGAGCGTCTGATGATCGCTCATTTCGACCTCCTCATCGTCGCTTGTCGTCCAGCAGGCTGTTTTCGCACGCCTTGTAAGGCCGCTAAAGAAAAATCCGTAATGTGGTTCGCTATTTCTTCCAGAGACTCCGGAGTCATTTGCCACTCCGGCCACAACAGACCAATGACAGGCCGTGCATGCATGTAGTGAACAACCTGCCCGATAATGCTGTGAGCACACATGCGAGTTTGCGGATGGAGCGCGGGTCGTTCAATGATTTTGCCGACGATTCCGCAAAGGATCTGCGCATTTGGACGTATCAGATTCTCCACTACGGCTGCCAAGCCGGGGGTGGGATTGGCCAACTCGTGAGTCATAACCTTTACGTACCAGGCTGGACGGTCCCCTTCGCTCATCTTCCGAAACATTCTTGATATGAATTGTCGCAGCGCTTCCTCTGGGGTCTTCGCCGTCGACGTCGAGTCAACCATCCGATTCTCACCCTGCAACACCGCGTCCTTGAGCATTTCCGTATATAAGCCAAGTTTGTCGCCGAAGTGGTAATTTACTGCGGCAATATTCGCGCCGGCGCGCGCACATATCTCCCTCGTAGTTGCCGTCTGGTAGCCAACTTCGGCGAACACTTCGGCCGCCGCAATCATCAATTTGTCGCGCGTCTCTTCGGGGGGTGGGATTGTTTTGATTGTGGCCATAGTCACTCGATACATTCAATTAAAACACATGTTTTAATCGCACGATTGAGCCATGTCAAGGGTCCTGGACATGGCAAGGGAAAGACATGGGATGCACATATCCCATACCAGTTCCAGAAATGAATTTTGAGCCCGCCGCCACAGGATACAAAGTTCGGTCAATCAATGACTTAGGCAGCGATATCCTGGAGCTGCCTGCGACGTGACAATCTCTCGAGCCGACATCGGTGAGAGGTGCTGCAAAGAAATCACAGCATCCGAACGGGTCGCCAACCAACCTGCACGATTACTTTTTGGCAACCTCGTGAAAGCCCATGATATTGCCTTCTGTATCCTTGAACGCAGCAACCCAACCCATTCCGGGTCCAATTTCCGCCTTTGGTAACACAACCAGGCCGCCGGCTTGCTCCACCTTCTTGCATGCGGCGTCGATCGAATCCACTGCGATGTAATTCATGAAAGGTTGTCCTGGATTCTTCCGCGCGAGCAGCCCTCCGTTGATGCCCGGTTGACCTTCATCCCTGGTCTCAACCAGGAAGTAATTCATGTTCCAAGGATCGCTGATCTTCCATTCAAAAGCATCCTCATAGAACTTTTTCGCTCGCTGCAAATCATCGGCTGGAATTTCGAAATGAACGATTGAGTTTGGCATAGTCGGATATATTACTACGAGATTTCACACCCCGCGCGGCCGACGACGAACCACCACGGCGCTCATGCCGGGGACCCCAATTTCAAAGCCGGGAACTTGCTCCGAGTGTATCGGCGACCATTTTCCGTTAGCGTCCACGCCTCCGCCAGCAAAGGTAAGTCCCGTTTTGCTGCCGACCGCAGGTGCCAGAAGTCGCATTGCGGAAAGTCCGCGCTCCATGTCTAACTCTGCCACCGAAATGCGCGCGTCTTTCCCATCTCGATTAATGACAACTGCTGAATGCACTCTGCCAGAGTTACCGAATGCATAGGCTGTGACGTTCTTTGCTGTACCGGGCGCGTCAAGCATCATAGCTTCCGTACAGCCTTGTCGAGCCATCGCGAAAGCTAACATGCCATAGTAAGGCGCCCCTGCTGTGTTGATACCCTGACCGTTGTCCTGGATGGGAGAATACGAACTGACAAAACCCAATTGGTTGACCCCAGTTTCGATATTGACGCCGGAACATCCGTAGACCGCAATCAGACACATTAGATCAAGTGTCCAGAGAGTCCCCACGAATGTATCGCTTATACTCGGACGGCCGCCGCCTGAAAAGGAATTCGTCTCGCATAATCTCCACGGTATTCCGCTCTTATTCGAAGCGGCTCGCAAGCGGATTAAAACTTCTTTGAGTCTAGGATCTGGGACGAGAAGTTGTTCGATCGTGCCGTGACTCTGTGCGCCCCGGTAATAATGGGTGGTGAGAAGTTGGACATAATCCCTTGCCTCAGACGCCATTCGTTCCACCCACTCCACGGATGTGGCGGTGTCCGGCGCGGCAAACCTTACTCCCGGGACAGCCTTCAATATCGCGCTGCGCCATTCCTTAAATTCTGCGAGGTAATCATCGAAGTTGTAAGTTGGTTTACGAAAGGACTTGTCGCCGCTGCCATAAAATTCCACTTCGTTTCCCAATTCAAGCGCAAGTAGCCGCGGTCCTAAAACACTTGCAACTGCGCGCGCTTCCAGTATCGCGTTCTCCAATCCGCCTTGGGCGAAATTGACGCTCCATATTGCAGTCCAGCCGATTCTATTGAGGAATTTTGCGAATTGCTCCAAGCTTTCGCGGGTTATTACTGTGTTCAACGGTTCTGCCCGAGTGGTTCCATTCGGTTGATATCGGGTATAGTTCGCCACAATACCGCCGACCCGAATTACTCCCTCAGGGCCGAGCCCATGAATCAAATTCACATAGCGACGATTGTCTCGGCTCAGCAACCCGACGGCTGCAACAGAAGACATCTCATAACCGAGGCCGATGAAGTTGCTTTGAATTTTCTCCGGCGCAGAGGAGCTGTGGACAAGCGTCTGAAGTGGCAACTCTTCGCCGTCCGCGTAAGAATCGAGCGCGAGAGCTGCGGAAATCTTCAAAGTGCCTTTAAGAAGGCTACGGCGTGTCAGCATGTGCATTCTCTGGCATGAGTATCAAGCCTGAAGATCAGTTCATCAACCAAGCGCAAGCCTGAGCATATTCGGGAATCGTTTACTTGGAGCGCATATTCCATCATGCAATTTCTTGTGGAGACGCGGGCACGCGGACGGGTAAATCGCCAACTAAATGCACTTCTTCGGTAGTATTCAGGTGTGACGCCGACTCGTATTGAGCTGCTTGGGAAGCTGCGCTTTACCTTCGGACAACAGATGATTACGTCGATTAACACGAACCGCATGCGCTCGCTGCTTGCGTTTCTTGTCCTGCACGGCGAATCAGCACAGTCCCGAGAACACCTCGCGTTCTTGCTATGGCCCGAGTCGGGCGATGCCCAGGCGCGGACGAATCTGCGTCAATTGCTCCATAATCTAAGGCGAGCTCTGCCTGTTGAGTGCTCCCTTCTAGTCAGTGATAACCAGACGGTTCAGTGGCTGCCTGATAGCTCCTGCACGATCGATGTTATTGAATTCGAAGCGGCAGTACGTGCAGCGAAAATTGCGAAGAATGATTCAGCCACGATGCGCGCTGCGCTCGAGGATGCAACCCGCTTATATCAGGATGACCTCCTGCCCGACTTATACGACGACTGGCTGCAGACAAGACGCGAACAATTGCGTAATCAATTCGCGGAGATTTTAAGCCGTCTCTCTGCGCTGCTGGAATCGGCAGGCGATTATGATGCGGGAATTCGTCACGCCACGCGATTGGTCGCTCTTGACCCGCTTCGCGAGACGTACTATCAGACACTCATTCGACTCCACCTTCGCAACCGCGATCGCTCTAGCGCATTGCGCGTTTATCACCAATGCATGCGTAACCTGCAGCGCGAACTCGGCGTAAGTCCTAGCAAGATGACGCAGGAGTTGTTCATGCAGGCACTAAAATCCGATGAATTGCCTGGCGCTCCGGCTGAGGCTCCCCCTTCTGTCGCAACCAGACGTCTGCCGTTGATCGGTAGAAAAATGGAATGGGAGCGGTTATTAAATAGTCGGCAACGAACAAAGGAAGGCGGGGTCCAGTTCGTTGTGATCATTGGCGAGCCCGGAATCGGAAAATCACGATTGGCCGATGAGCTGTTTGAAAAATGCTCACGCGATCCCGATTGGGTGGTAGCACGTGCACGATGTTACTTCGCCCAGGGGCAAATGGCGTATGGTCCGATAGCCGAGTGGTTGCGGGCAGACCCTTTCCTGGCAGCGCGAAAAGAACTGCCGCTGCCGCAACTCGCAGAGTTAACCAGGGTGCTCCCGGAACTCCTTGCGGAGAATCCAGGGATCGCACCTCCGCAACCTTTGACCGAGAGCTGGCAACGTCTGCATCTTTTTGAAGCCTTGAACTCTACGTTTCGTCGAGTTCACAAACCTTTGCTATTGCAAATCGATGACCTGCAATGGTGCGACCACGATTCGTGCGAATGGCTGCTTTCGCTTTTTCGGACTAATACTGTCGGCCAACTTCTCGTGTTGGGCACGGTTCGCAAAGAGGAGACGGGGCGAGACCACCCTCTGACCAACTTAATGCGCGAGTTAAATCAATCGGGTCAATTATCAGAGGTAGCCCTTGCACCTCTCAGCATGGCGGAGACTTCCGCGCTGGCAACACAGATAGCGAGTAGCTCGAACGATCCCACATACTTTAACGACCTTTTTCAAACAACGAAAGGAAACCCCCTTTTTGTTGTAGAAAGCGTACGTGCATCATTGGAAGATCAGGCTGAACGCGGGTCCGTACCACCTCGCGTGCAAGCCGTAATTGCCTCGCGTTTCGCGCAATTGTCGGCGCCGGCCTACGAATTGGCAGGTCTCGCCGCGACCATTGGCCGCCCATTTTCTTTCGAGTTGCTTGCCAAGGCTACAGACTGGGATGAGGATAGCCTCTCGCGAGCGTTGGAAGAATTATGGCAACGCCGCATCATTGACGGACAGGGCGCGGGCACTTACGACTTCACTCACGATCTTTTGCGCGAAGTTGCCTATGCCGAATTGAATCCCATTCGCCGCAGATCTTTGCACCGACGTGCAGGGCGCGCGTTGGAAGAGCTCAACGCACTCGATCTCGAGGGGGTCAGCGGATGGCTCGCTGCGCATTATGATTCGGCCGGCATGGCCGAACAGGCGATCCGCTATTACAAGGTTGCTGCATCCGTAGCCAGACAGCGCTTCTCTGACGCAGAAGCAGCGGAGTTGATACGGCGTGCTCTGAGGTTATGCCGTGAATTTCCTGAAACAGCGAGACGCGACAACGAGGAACTTGAGCTACTTGTCACTCTCGGTCCTTCATTGGTCACCACACACGGATACAGCATGCCGGAAGTCGGCGAGACATATGAACGCGGACTGCTGCTATCGAAACGGCTCGCGAATAATAAGCATTTATTTTCGCTCCTCAGTGGTGCGTGGGTCTTCAATATCGTTCGCGGAAACATTGGAGAATCTCATCGGCTTGCACAGGAGACGCTCGACAGAGCTCGGCGTGACGGCGTTGCGCCTCAGCGGATGGCCGGCCACTTTCTTCTTGCCACGAGCCTGTTCCATCTCGGAAAATTCGTCGCATCCCGGGAGCATATTGAGCAGGCATTACCAACTTCAGATGGACCGTCGCATCCTGCTTTGGCGTTCTTTGCAGGTCCAGATGTCGGCGTTTTCTGCCGTGCCTATCAATCCCACCTGCTCTGCCAATTTGGTGACGAGGAGCAAGCCATTGCAAAAAGCAACGAATCCGTGGCTCGCGCGCGCGATCTTTCAGATCCTTTCACGCTCGGCATTGCTCTCGATTACGCGGCGATGTTAAACGTTTACCGAAGAGACGCAGCACAGGCGCTCAGCCTCGCCTCGGAGGCGTCTGAGATCTGCCGCAAACATGGATTTGCATACTACCTGGCGGTGGCGGAGATCTTCGTGGGCTGGGCACTCGGCATGGAAGGCGATACTGCTGCGGGTCTCGCCAAACTTCGACAGGGGCTGGAAGGGTTGAAGGCGACAGGTGCGGAACTGCGCCTGCCTTTTTACTACGGCCTACTCGCGGAAATCCTTGGTTTAGCTGGGCTTTTCGGCGAGGCGTTAGCAAACGTCGCAACTGGTTTTGCATTTCTGAACAAGAACGGCGAGGCTTGGTCAGCTCCCGAACTTCACAGGGTTCACGGCGATCTGCTTCTGCGAAGCGGCGACATTGTTCAATCTCAGCTCAGCTACTCTCGAGCAATCGAGCTTTCTCGGCAGACGGGATCGCGCCTTTCCGAAATAAGGATCGCCGCCAGCTTGCGCGACTTGCCCAGACATGAAAAGAAGTGAAAGAAAGACTTCCGAACGCTGAATTTCACTCCCTAAGAACGATTTCAGAACGCCTGCCATTGCAATGTAGTATCTCGATCCGAGATATTTCCCGGATACGGAGGTAGCCATGGAACAAGAAGCTGTTACTCAACTCAAAGGTCAGCTCCGGGGTGAGCTGATTGAGCCCACAGACCCGCGCTACGATGAAGCGCGCAAAGTCTACAACGCAATGATCAGCCGCAAACCCCGCTTGATCGCGATGTGCGTTGATGTGGCCGACGTTATTACCGCGATTCAGTTCGGTCGGAAGCAAAACATTCAAGTTTCGGTTCGAGGCGGCGGCCACAACGCAGGAGGCTTGGGCGTTTGTGACGATGGCCTTGTCGTGGATCTTTCTCGCATCAAGTATGTCCATGTCGATCCCGCGGCGAGAACCGTTCGCGTGGGCGGCGGTTGCACGTGGGGAGATGTGGATCACGCAACTCACGCTTTTGGACTCGCTGTTCCTTCAGGAATTATTTCCACGACGGGCGTTGGAGGACTCACTCTCGGCGGCGGAATGGGACACCTGACGCGGCAGTACGGTTTGACGATTGATAACCTTTTGGCAGCTGATGTTGTCCTCGCCGATGGTTCTTTTGTAGTTGCCAGCGCGGACGAGAATAGCGATTTGTTTTGGGCCATCCGCGGCGGAGGGGGAAACTTTGGCGTCGTGACTTCGTTCCTCTTCCAGGCCCATCCTGTTCAAATTGTCTGCGCTGGACCGATGTTGTGGAACCTTGATCAGGCGGCGGACATCATGAAATGGTATCGCGAGTTCATCCAGCAAGCGCCGCAGGAGATCAACGGCTTCTTCGCATTTATTACGGTGCCGCCCGGTCCTCCATTCCCGGAGGAACTGCACTTTAAGAAAATGTGCGGCATTGTATGGTGCTACAACGGGCCATTGCAGCAGGCGAATGAAATTCTCGAACCGCTGCGGAGCTTTCGGCCGCCGGCATTTGAGTTTTTCGTACCAATGCCATTCCCTATGTTGCAAGGGATGTTCGACGGACTTTATGCGCCCGGCTTGCAGTGGTACTGGAAAGCGGACTTCGTGAATGAGTTGAGCGATGACGCTATCGCCCTTCACATTCAACATGGATCGGAGTTACCCACACTACACTCGACGATGCACCTTTACCCCATAAACGGGGCAGCGCACAAGACGAAAAGTACTGAAACACCATGGAGCTATCGTAATGCGGTCTGGAGCGAGGTGATTGTTGGAGTGGATCCGGATCCAGCCAATAGCGATCGCATTACCACCTGGGCTAAGAAATATTGGGAGGCGCTGCACCCGTATGGAGCCGGCGGCGCATATGTAAATTTCATGATGGAGGGCGAAGGAGAAGACCGTATACGTGCAACGTACCAAAATAACTACGATCGCCTGGCCGAATTGAAAGGTAAATACGACCCGGACAACTTCTTTAGAGTGAATCAGAATATCCGGCCTGTAACAAAGGTCGGGGTCTGATTTGGACGGATCGATTGAACGGCGTTATCCGACCTGCCGCACTTTGAACAGGGTTGGAAGGCAAAGCCGAGGTAACGCCGCTTCAAGAGGAAAGAAACGATTCCGACAATAGCCTCACTATCAGAAGGACGCTCCTCGATGAAAGGCAAAGTCGGGAATCGACCGGAAGCTGATGATCTCAAAGAGCATTCGCCGACGACTCCTTTTTGTTCGATTGACTAATCGAGCACCGTCGGCACGAAAAAAGAATCACGGGCCACCATTCGTTTCCAAAGGATTGATGGAATTATGGACATCCAAGTACAACGCGAATCCCTACGCTCACAACTTCTTAAGATGGCGAAGCTGTCGCAACGAGCCGTCGACTACTCCGTGAAGGCGTATGAAGCCGGAAGGTTTGAGTTCTGCCACGACGTACAAGCTGCAGAGAAGGAATTGCGCGACCTGAGATTCAGCATCGCTGATCGCAGCCGCATGTTTCTCTCAACCAGCATGCCGGTCAGCGTAGAATCGCAATTCGCCTGCTGCGCTTTGCGAATCTCTAATGCGTTGTACAACATCTACAGCGCTGCGGCTGCAATTGCCCTCAGGACAGTGCACGGACTCGACGGTGGGCGGAGATTTGAATCTTCAACGATTGTTGAGATGGGGCAATTCGTGAATAGCCTGGTGCGCCTATGCACGGTCGCTCTTTTCAACGAAAAGATAGAGCACGCGAGGACCGTTCTTCAGCAGGACAGAGGGGGACGATCGTTCAATCTGTCTCTCCGTCAGGCGCAGATCGATCTTGCTCAGCGGTCCGGAGAGCAAGCCAAATCTGAACTCGCTATCGTTGAAAGCTTGGGTCAAATTGCTAAGCAGTCGCATGAAGTTGCACATGCAATCATTGTTTGGCTCGAAGGCATGGATTGCTCGAGCACGACCGGCGACCGCGCGCCCTTTTTCATGCGCGGATCGCTGATGATGCAAAACCCCGAACAGGCGGGAGCCGCTTGATGAACCTGTGCGACTGCTACAGGTTCATCTTCACTTTCGACAGTTTGATAAATCACGTAACTGGCGGCAATGTTTCCATCTCAGAAATTCGGATGTAGTTGCCGCAATTCCTTCAGAGCACGCCTTTGGATCGCTTTATTAATTCATCCCTACCAAAACTAGGCCCGTGGCCAGCGAGACTTCTTGCCTACTCCTTTTTATCCAACAAAATGCGAGTTAACAACTTTTTTTGCTAAAGTACGAAGAACTTCGTTGACATCTACGAACACCCTCGTATATGTTCTCGGCATGGCAAAGAATCGCGAAATACCCAGGCCGACCGAAGGTGAACTGGAACTGCTCGGCATTCTCTGGACCTGCGGCGCAGCCACCGTTCGGGAGCTCTTCGAGGCTGTCAACGCAAAAAGGCCGGTCGTCTACACCGGCGTTCTGAAGCTATTACAGATCATGACTGAAAAGGGACTTGTCGTGCGTGACGAGAAAGAGCGGGCCCATGTCTATCGCGCAGCGGTATCGCAAAAGGAGACGGAGGGGCGTTTCCTTCGTGAATTAAGCGAGCGCTTCTTCGCTGGAAGTGCGAGCCAGTTGGCGCTGCGGGCGCTCGAAATGGAACAGGCCAGCGATCAAGATCTGGATGCTATTCGGCAATTGATCAGGAAAAGGGACGGCAACCGTTAACAGTTTTCGCCGCCTACGCCCCTCGCAATGAAGAGCCACACCGGGACGTCGAAATCATCGGAGGAGTTGAATATGAGTGCGATTAGTTGGTTTTCCGGAGCAGAGATGATCGCCCTTGGATGGACACTTCTACATTTCTGCTGGCAGGGCGTGGTCATCGCCATTGCCTTCGCAATTGTGGATCGGCTGACGCGAAGAAAGCTGGCCGCAACTCGATACTTTGTAGCCCTCTGCGCATTTGCGCTCATGCCGCTGGTCGTCGCGATCACTTTTGCGAATGAAGTGCGAAGTGCGCCAGAAAATCCGAACGTATTAATCTCACACTCTTTTACAAATGCCAGCGCCCTCAAGGCCGGCCTCAAGTCTGGAATTCCAACATTTATGGTCCCAGTCAGCGAGGAGAGAAAGGCGTGGGTAACGGCAAGAACGGAACAGGTATTGCCGTGGGTAGATGGTATGTGGATGTTGGGCGTGTTGCTATTGGCGCTCCGCTCAATCGGAGGTTGGTTTCAACTGCAGAGCCTACGGAAGAGGGCCCGCTGGGCCGTTCCGCCCCTGGTGCAGATTGGTTTTCGTCGCATGTGTAACAAACTTCTTGTGGCCGGAGAAATCACACTCAGGGTATCGAACGAAGTACTCTCGCCGATGGCGATGGGCGTATGGCGCAAGACGGTAATCATTCCAGTGAGCATCATGATGAGAGTTCCTCTCGAAGAACTCGAAGCGATTTTCGCGCATGAACTTGCTCACATAAAACGCTGGGATTATGTCACCAACCTGATTCAAACCGCAGTTGAGAGTGTCCTGTTCTTTCACCCTGCGGTTTGGTGGATAAGTCGACTTTTGCGCGAACGTCGTGAAGTCTGCTGCGACGAAATTGCCGTTCGGAGTTGTGCGGACGCTGTACTTTACGCACGGGCATTATTGCGACTTGAAGAGCAGAGGTCCGCAGATACGCAGCTAGCTGTGGCACTCGTTGGAAACAACGGCTCGTTGTTAAGAAGGGTTAGTCGAGTATTGGGAGAAGGAATATCCATGGAGAGCAATATGACAAGTGGTGTGCGAGTGATCGCAGCCGGCGCAGTAATGGTCGCGATGCTGATGGGACCAAAAGTGAAAGAGGCGATTGCGACACCGATCCAAAGCCACTTGACGACCGCAATTCAGCAGTCGTTGCCAAAATCTCATCCGTCAATTGCGAATGTTTCAACCACGCTCAAAACAAAATACATTGCTCAAACCCGTGAGAGCGGCGCAAAAAAGGACGAGAAATCAGAACCGGAGGCAACAGCGATCGTGGATGTTGCTCCGACGAGCAAAGTAGCAGTGAATATCGCGTTGGCCCCTATGGCCTTACCTGTGACGACTAATATGCAAGTACAAGCAACCAGGATGGCCGTGAACATCAGCTCGCAGTTGAAAGCCGCAGCGATCCTTGCGGATATGCAAGCTGCAGCAAATGCACCCTTGCCGAACGGAACAGCCGGTGGTAAGACCTACCTCGACGGGATGAAGGATGCAGGGTATCCCCTGAGTCTCTCCAATGATCTCGACTCATTGGTCGCTCTCAGATCTCTCGGTGTCACTCCCGAATACGCTAAGTCAATCAACAGCATCGGCCTTGGTAAAGCGTCTGTGCACGAGTTGATAACCCTCAAGGCCCTTGGTGTTTCACCTGAATATGTTTCAGAACTCAAACAAAGTGGATTAGGGCCAAAGGATTTCCAGGAAGTCGTGACTGAAAAATCGCTCGGTATCAGCCCGGCCTATGCAGCCGCAATGAAGAGTTCAGGGTTTGGTGATTTGAGTGTCCACGAATTGGTAGCGTTGAAAGCTCAGGGAATGACTCCTGAATATGCATCATGGCTCAAAAAGCAGTTTCCACAAGCAACGATGGAGCAGTTGCAACGAGCCGCGATTTTTCAGGTAAACGAGAAATTCGTCGCGGAAGCTAAGTCACATGGTTTTGACGACAAGGATTTGGACAAACTGCTGCGGCTCAAAATGACCGGCCTTATCGACGAATAGTCTGTGTTAATTATTCGGAGGAATTATGCGACGCATACTCGTATCACTCTTGGCAATTGGCGTATCCATCGGACCGGCAGTCGCCGAGTCAATCACCGACTGCTCCATTCGCGCCGGTAAAGTTGACCAGGAATTAGCCTTCAGCCTGAATTACGGGAACTGTTCTGCGGATCACCAGTGCAACGAGAATAACTCGAATATTGCGTGGTCGAAATGGACAGGAATCGTTCCGGTCGATCTAGGTCGCGACGGCGCGACGATCGATGCTCGCATGAAGGCAGATTCGGGAGAGATGCGCTGCAGCGGAACCGTACATGGGGCGGCTCTGCGAGGTACATTCTCGTTTACACCGAATCCGGAATTCGTCAAACGAATGGAGTCGATGGGCTTCGATCACCAAACCCCAAAACAATTGCGTGATTATGCGTTTCTCGATGTTACAACCGCATGGGTAGAAGGCATGAAGTCCGCAGGTGTCCAGGGAATGACGGCTGAGAACATAATGGGACTGAGAGCGCTCGGAGTGGATCAAAAATTTGTGAAGGAAATGGCAGCGGCTGGATATCCTGAGCTTCGGTCGGACAAGCTTACCAGCATGAAGGCGGTCGGAGTTTCACCGGAAAAAGTTCAAGCAATTCGAGTGATGGGCTTTTCACCTACCGAGGACGAATTAATTGAGATGAGTGTCTTCAAGATTGATGCGCCATTCGTAGACAGAATGAAGGCACGTGGATTTCAAAACCTCACCATCTCTCAGTTGGTAAAGATCAAGGTATTCAAGCTGGACGAGTAGTTAAAGCGACACAAGCACGACGACTCATGCAGTTTGAAACGGACCGATTCGACTAGCCCCATCACAATTAGCGAGTCACGATATCTGCACTGAGGACCGTCAGCCTAACTCCACGATGATTGGCGTATGGTCGGAAGGCCGCTCCTGTCCGCGTGGACCTTTGTCGATCTCGCAACGAAGCAGGCGCTCAGCCAACTTTGGCGACAGCAGGAAGTGATCAATCCGTATTCCCCGATTGTTTTGAAATGCCTGCCGGAAGTAATCCCAGAAAGTGAATTGTCCGCCTTCGCCTGGATGGAGTTTGCGAAAAGCATCCGTATAACCGGCATTAAGCATCGCCCTATATCGTGCTCTCGGTTCAGGCTGGAAGAGGGCGTCGCGCATCCACGAAGCCGGCTTGTGACAGTCAATGTCTTCCGGAATGACATTAAAATCGCCGCCTATCATCACCGAAATATCATCGGTTCTCCACAAAGCCATTTGCCTCTGAAGTCGATCCATCCAGGAAAGCTTGTATTCAAAATTGTCGCTGCCCACGGGATTGCCGTTCGGAAGGTAGACATTCGCGATGCGCATTCCATCAATCGTCGTCTCGAGAAATCGCGCGTGCGTGTCCGCACCGTCGCCAGCAAGGCTCGTGCTAACCGTCTCGATTGGGTATCGCGACAATGTTGCGACACCGTTATATGCCTTCTGTGTTACAGCCACACTGTCGTAGCCCAATGCTTTGAAGACATCCGTGGGAAATTCCTGACCTTTTAATTCCTGCAACAAGAGTACGTCTGGCTCGTGGACCTGGAGCCACGCTGTGACATGTTCGAGCCGCGCTCGAATTGAATTGACGTTCCAACTGGCGACTTTAATGGGCCTCTCCTAAATGTCGGATTTTATTCTGAAGTCAGCAATGCCTCGATTGATCTCTCAGGTCAAAACCACACTCCATAATTTAACTTGTTCGTGATCGCTAGAACAATTGAGGAGTCGCGCTGTCTTGAACTCCTGGATCTCTAAAATCGTATTGCGCGAAGCGGCGTCTCAGTCAATTCGTTTCGACGGCGCCAATTTGCCTGCTCGTGCGAAACGTAATTGAATAACGAAGTTCCTTCACGGGAGGGATGCTGTGCTGAAAGCCCCACCGGGCCTCTCCTGCTAAGACATAAACGGATCGAGGCTCGAGATCGACAGAGATAATTTTCGCTTCTGGCTTAATTGATTTGAAGCGCATCCTGCATGAACCGAGAACCGAGATCCCTATCACAATTCCAAATTGCGGCACATCCCGATGCCATCCGATAGGAGCACCGGGAGAGTATTCTGCGACCGTTGCCTGCACGATGGATGGTCCAAGCAAGCCCGCGAATGTTGCTGCGCGATCACGAATCGGAACAAGAAAATCGGGCAGTTGTTTGCTAACATTCGCTTCGTGGGTGCCGAAATCGTAGGTCCACCCGAATTGCACTACTCGTCTCCGGGCCTGGTACCCGTGGAAGTCGAATGGAGCAAAATCCAGATCCCGAAAGAAAGAAAACAGGTTGGCCTCATCTTCCACCGACAAGAAATCACTTTGATAAGCGAAACCCTCTGGCAGTGCCACCAAATTTGGAAAGAGACTTGGCTGGTTCATGGCATTTTCGGCTCAATCTCAAGCAGAAATGTACGTTCCTGGATTCAATACGTGTGCAGTAGATATTGATCGAGGAGCATTATGGTGCGACGTACTTTGTTACCTGCGCCGTCAATATCCCCGTATTTTCGCTCTTTATTCGCCCAGCAGTCAACCCCAATAACTGTTCAGACATGCGAGACGCCTTCCGAGCAGCGACTTTCAGTTGATTCGCAGGGGGCCATGCAACAGCTCATTTTGTCTGGAACTGGAATACTGCCAACTCAGTACTATTCATGAGGCCGACCACATCTATTCGACCAATTCCTTCGGCCACTTAACGTCTGACAGCTGGATCGAAATTCAGCCCGGAGACAACCATGAACACTCTGCTGCAGGATTTGCGGATATCAGCTCGACAAATGCGGAAAAGTCCCGGCTTCGCTGTGATTGCCATCTTGACTCTGGCTCTCGGCATCGGCGCAAACGTCGCAGTATTCAGCGTGATGAACGCCGTGCTTCTCAATCCTCAGGGTGTGCCGAAACCAAAGGATCTGATTACAGGCCGCGTCAGCTACCAGAACATGAACCTTCTGAATATCAGTATGTCGGCGCCGGATTTCGATGACCTTGCGTCGTCGGACCTGGTCACTTCGGCGGCTGCAATGCAAGTGTCGAGCTTTAACTTGAGCGAAAGCGGAGTCGCACCCGAGCGCCTCATCGCTGGGAACGTCACTTGGCAGTGGTTCAACGTATTCGAGGCAAAACCTATTCTGGGACGCGTCTTTCAGCCCGAAGAGGATTTGCCGAATGCAAATCACGAAGTTGTTTTGTCTTACCGCGCATGGGTCAGACGCTTTGGCTCAGATCCGCACATCGTTGGAAAGTCCATTCAACTCGACAGGAAGTCTCACCAGATCGTTGGAGTAATGGGCAAGGATTTCAATTGGCCGAACCAGGCGGAGATCTGGGTTCCACTTGGGATCGCACCGTCGAAATTCCACGACAATGATAATTACCGCTACAACGAAAATCTGTTTACGGTGGCGCGCCTCAAGAATGGCGCTACCATTCAGCAACTCAACGCGTACTTGCGCACAAAGGCTCAACAGAACGTGCTGCGGGAAGGACAAAAGAGCTTTGGACAATCTTCCGGGTGGGGCATGTTCGCTCTTCCTCTGGTGGAGTTCACCGCTGGCGATATGGCTAAAGCGTTGATGATTCTGCTGCTTGCTGTCTGTACGGTTTTGCTGATCGCATGTGCGAATATCGCCGGGCTTCAACTGGCTCGTGCGTCGGGCCGTCAGCGCGAAACGTCAGTGCGGATTGCACTTGGGGCACAGCGATCCGATCTTATCCGCCAAGCCCTGGTGGAAAGTTTTGCACTTGCCGTCCTTGGCGCCGCATTTGGAATTCTGTTTGCAAAGTTAACGATTCCGTTATTGATGCTCATAGCGCCGCCCAGCATCTCACAGAATCTCGCGGTTCGCATGAATGGTCCGGTCTTCTGGTACGTGGCTGCGGCAGGAATTGTAAGCGTACTGATATGCGGGGCCGCACCCGCATGGCAGATGACGCACATACGTTGGTTTCAAGCTTTGCAGGAAGGTGGCCGGTCAGAATCAACGAGTCCGGCTCGTCAGCGACTTCGCTCCGGCTTGGTCGTTGGCGAGATTGCGCTCGCGATGCTGCTGATCGTGATCGCTGGACTTCTGCTGCGAAGCCTGCGCTCTGTCGAGAAAGTCTCCACCGGCTTTGATCCTCGAGGAGTTCTTTCTGCAGGAGTTTCCTTGCCTGATGGAACGTACGACACCGACATCAAGCAGGCAGCTTTCTTTTCTGCGGTTGAACAAAATCTGAAAAATATCCCTGGAGTTTCCTCCGTTGCTGTTGCGGATGCGGTGCCCTTCTCCAACCAGGGCGGCTCTGCTTCATTCGTTATACCCGGGCAAACGAGGGGCGCGAACGATCCCGGGCCCCATGGAAATATTCGCGCAATATCTCCCGGATATTTTCGGACCCTACGGATTCCAATTGAACGTGGCCGCTTCTTTACAGATGAAGACCGGCTGAAATCTCAGCCCGTTGTCATCATCGATGATGTGCTCGCGAAACGATATTGGCCAAACGAAGATCCAGTAGGAAAACAGATGGGGTTCGGTGGAAAAACTCCGCCGTGGACGATTGTCGGCATCGTAAATCACTCTCGCACGGCATCTCTTGAATCTGACACAGGAGAAGGGTTCTATTTCCTGCCATTTGCGCAGGCACCGCAATTAGCCGCGCAACTCATGGTCCGCAGTGACAGGCTGACACCCAATAGCCTGAAGAGTGCAGTGGAAAGAGCCGTTCATGCTGTTGATCCAAATCAGCCAATCTACGACGTAAAGTCGATGAACCTTCGCATCGACGAGTCGTTCCTTGGCCGCCGCTTTCTGGTCGTGCTGCTTACTGCTTTTGCAGCTCTTGCTCTGCTTCTTGCTGCGCTGGGACTGTACGGCGTTGTCAGCTACAGCGTCCGCATGCGAACGCGAGAATTGGGAGTGCGAATGGCGTTGGGAGCACAGCGACAAGATGTGCTGCGACTCGTATTAGTTCAAGGTATGCGCCTGGCGGTCGGGGGCGTCGCCCTCGGCGTTCTTGCAACGTTCGCGTGTGGCCGGATTCTGAGTACCTTCTTGTTTCAAATAAAGCCGTGGAACCCGGCTACGCTCATTATTGCGGCAGTACTATTGGCGGGGACCGTCTTGTTGGCGAGTTACTTCCCTGCGCGCCGAGCTTCCCTTCTCGATCCAATGGCGACGATCCGTGATGAATAGTCACAAGTGAGCGAGCCGGGCGCTTGCAGAACTGCGTTTTTGCTCAAGATCAAATACTTTGAACTAAAAGTGTCATCGAGTTCCGACCAACAGGCTCGCGTACGCTCCATGCCAGTTGACGAATTGCTCATGTGGAGGTTAAAGTTCTCCAACTTTCTCGTAGAGAGAACGTTGGATGAAGCGGGCAACGAATTGATTATCTCCCTGGGAACGCGCTGCTTTCCACAAACTGACACTCGATAAGGATCCAAAGTTTTCTCCATTTGCATAATGCAACTGGGTACATTCGCCTTCGGGAGGCTTCGAATGACGACTTCGCCCTGGGTTAAGCTGAGTTTTGCAGGTCTGATCATGACCTGCTCTGCTATTTCTTCGTACTCACAAATTCCCTTCTCAACCTCTCCGACTCCTGAATGGGGTTCAGCGGGAAATGGCCTTTCCGATGACTGGAACCAACCCTTGGAAACGACGATAAATGTCAGCAACGCCAAATCACTGGTTCGTAAGTGGGCTTTTACCACCGGCGGAGACGTGAGTGCGACTCCTACCGTATTTGGCGGCCTTGTGTATTTTCCCGACTGGGCCGGGAATCTGTACGCGGTGAATAGCGCTACTGGGACGCTGCACTGGTCTCATAAGATTGCAGATTACAACGGCCTCAGTGGTTCTGTGTCACGCACCAGTCCTGCAATCTCCGGCAACACGATCATTATCGGAGATCACACGCAGAAGGTTGGAATGCATGCCGGTGCCAACGTCATCGCCATTAACCGCAGCACTGGTGCACTCCTCTGGAAGACGTTAGTGGAAACCCACCCCGCTGCCATCATCACAGGTTCCCCCGTTGTGGCGAGCGGTGTCGTTTATGTCGGTGTCTCCTCCTACGAAGAGTCCCTTGCTAAACAATCTGGCTATGCCTGTTGCACTTTTCGAGGCAGCGTAGTCGCTCTCAACGTGAACACCGGCAAGAAACTTTGGCAAACGTATGTAGTGCCAAATAATTTTGGCAACACAGGGGGATATAGCGGTGGCGCTATTTGGCAGCCCGCAGCCATCGACCTCACACGCAAGCTGCTCTACATCGGAACGGGAAACAACTATTCCGTACCAGCGTCGGTAGAAGTATGCGAACAGTCAGGAATCAAGGCTGGAAAAATTCCAAATTGCACAGCGGCAAATGATCACTTCGACTCGGCACTTGCGCTCAATCTGGCGGATGGATCTATAAAATGGGCCGTCAAAACTTCCCGCTGGGATGCGACAAACGAAGCCTGCGAATCCACGTCGCCAGGGCCTGACTGCCCGACTCCGGCGGGTGCAGATATAGACGTGGGCGGCGACGGGCCGAATCTTGTAGGCAACTTAGTCGTTTTTGGCCAGAAGAATGGCTATCTCCGCGCATACAACGCTGATACCGGACAACAGGTGTGGGCAACCGGCGTTGGGCCGGCCGGCCATCTCGGAGGTATCTTGTGGGGAACGGCGAGCGACGGAAAGCGCGTTTATGTGCCTATCGGCAACTCGGAGCACCACACTTACAAACTCACCCCGTCCGGTGTCTCAATCACCTGGGGCGCTTGGAGCGCTCTCGATGCGCAAACCGGAAAAATCTTGTGGCAAAGGGCTGATCCCATTGCAGGCTCTCTGGACGTCTCATCGGTGAGCGTGGCAAACGGCGTGCTCTACGCGGGGTCCCTCGACAAACTCGGACACATGTACGCTCTTAACGCGGCGACAGGTGCCGTTCTTTGGAGTTATGCCAGCGGCGGTTCGGTGATCGACGCTCCCTCCATCGTTAGCGGGATGCTGTTCTGGGGTTCCGGCTATCGACGCTATAGTGGAAGCGGAGCGACCGGAAACAACAAGGTATATGCCTTCGGTCTTCCCGGCCATTGACCATTCGTTGCGAGTTTCGAGGATTTACGCGGACCAGATAATCGGTGCCATCTGAATCTAGGATTTGTCATCGAGAGCATGGTCCGCTTTTACGTTTTCTCCATTCCACGCCTTTTTCGAAGTCCAGGGTTTCGCCTCTCCAGCCCAGAACTTATCTGAAGCTGGAAGGCCGAGTGGCAGCCACGCAGCGGAACACAGATAAAGACTTCCGGTGGAGATGTACGGTTCCGCGATGGCCGGTTGGTGTCCGTAAAAACCGATCTGCAGCCAGCCCTTGTCGTCAAAAGTTCCGGGAGCGTCGATCATGCGGCGCATTACCGCTGTAAGAGCACACCGCACCTGCTCCTGCTCGACGCCCGCGGGCAGTTGCTTGCGAAGGGCTACCTCAGAAAGAAGTTGAAAAGCTCCAAACCGATAACAGAGTGATCTACCGATCGGCGGAAACGTACCTTCCGGACTGATGAGCCGTTCCTGAATGGCTGCATAGCGTTGTGCGCGGGCGAGTGCGGCTGGCCGGTAATGATCCCACGTTGGAGAATACTTGGAGATACCGTCGAGTACATGCAACAACATCGGCTGGATTACAAAGCTGTTGTAATAGTCCCAGTGAAAGGCCGGGCCATCTCCATAGGTGCCATCGCCTTCATACCAGCTTTCCACGGAACGAATTGCGTAGTCGATTCGCGTGCTGTCCCACCAGGCTCCCATCAGTGCCAGTGCCGTTTCGATGATTGCGGAGAACATAAGCCAATTGCTGTACCCGGGAAGGATAACGCGAGTTGCTTGCAGAGCTTTAATCACGTGCTGCTGAGTGATGTCATCCAGTTTGTGCCAGAGTTCCGTGGGTGCACGCAAAATGGCTAACGCAAGGAATGCAGCATCTACAATCGGCTGCTGTCCTTTGTTGAAATTCATGTAGTCAGGCGAGGTTGGATCAGTTGCCGACTGAATTGCTTCTCGAGCAAGAGCGGCATACCGCAAGCGCAGTTCCCCCTCTTTGCCCGCGTCAGGTCCAGATTCGAGCCAGGGTGCCAGTCCGGTAAGCAATCGGCCGAGCGCTTCGAGATATGCAAACTGTCGACGATCTTCCGCGTTGCCATGCGCTGTTTCCACGGGCATCGTCGATTTCAGCTGACGCTGGCTGAGCGCATTAAGCACGGGATGAGCAACGCGTATAGCGGTCGCTATCCAGAATGGGCGATCATCAGGGCCCAGCGGGACGGTATGGACCTCTTGTGAAGTGACGTCGATGGATGTCAACGCGCCTGCAACCACTCCGCTCTTTAGAAATTTTCGGCGGGTCATTCCAACAGGGGTCCTCTTCACAATCAGGCATCCTTTCTTGGCTGCTGCTGAAAGATGAAGTATTTCACAATTCTAACGGTTCACCATCGAGGCTCAGAATCGATACCATCCGCATTTCTAAACCCGATCTAACGTGCTTCAAACGTCCGCGTGGCCCAACAAAGATGAGGACTCCTTGCTCGAAGCGGTTGCGGCAAATGTCCCTTGTATGTCTTGAGCGAGTGGCACAATGATCGACGCGACGGTCTTGGTTAGGTTGGCCACATCAGATGTTTGGGGTAAAGACACATTTCTCTCATTTTGAAAGTGAACGATTTCCTGCTGCAATCTCGCAGCAGAACTCTGAATATCAGGCATGGCCACGTGCCCCCTCCCGTTTACCTCGTCTGCCATTGCGCGCATTGTCTGAGAAACATCAGATTCGAATTCCAGGTGTGCACGGGCAAGCGAAGGAGGGAGTGAACTGATCGGTATTTGAAGGCGATATTGCGAACTTGTGACCTGCACTAGTAAGAGTGTGCGTAGTGAGGGTAACCAACGACGGACATCGTTGCGAATCTTCAGCTTTCGTTCCCGTGTAGGACCAAACTCAAACAGGAGTGCGTCCGACTGTGCAGCTATTGCTTGAAAGTTAGCGTTCAACTGATCGCGCAATCGGCGAATTTGCCTCACAGATTCATTCCGATCCTCTTTAAGCAATTGCTCAGTGAGTTCGGCGAACATCTCCAGCGTGGAGGCGAACAATGTTTCCACCTCATCAAGCGCGTTTCTCACCCAAAGACGGTCGAAGATAAGCCACATCGCCAACAGGCCAAGCAGTACTCCGAATACGCGATCCCGCGCGATAGCCAGAGAAGTCTGGATGGCAAATTCCTGCATGTTGATGAGATAGAAGGCAAGAGCTAGCTGCACTCCGAGATAGGAGATTCGGGGAGTGGCGGTGGCGATCCAGGCCGCAATGGCAGTGACCACCGCGAAGAGCACGGTAAACCCGGCGATCGAATCGATATAAGGCAACACGAATATCTGTGCTCCCATCCCGAAGACAATTCCCCCGATCAGAGCGCCTACGAAACGGAGAACCTGCTTCTGCCGCGATGCCCCAATTGTAGATAGCGCAGTGATGACGCATGTCGCAATTGAAGTGCTGAGACCTCGCCAATCTATGGCGGTATAGACGACGTAGCATGCAGCGGCCGCAAACATACCGCGCAAGGCGAATCGTACGTGATCCGTGTTTGAAAAGGCATCGGGAGCGAGGAGATGTTCACGAATTTCTTCGTCCATCGGTGCAGGGATGAATTCCTGAATTGACTCCGAGCCTGTAAATGCCTCCGGAATCAGTGAGGCTGTTCTCTCCATTTGCGGCAGGAAGGGAAGGCCTGACGGACCCGTGCGCGGAAGTAAAGTGATCTTTCTAGGCACGGCGTTGAGCTTCACTTCACGGCGCAGTTCTGCGATTTCACTGGCGAGGAGATTGCAGCGTTCCCGGTCCTCCGCCGTAGAAGTAATGGTTTGTCCCGCTCTCAAAGTGTTCAGGCTGGCTGCGAGATCCACCAATCGGCCAAGGAGCGCAACTGCGGCATTCATCTGTGCTACAAAGTGCGCGCCGAAGCCGGATCGATAAATCATTCGCCTCAATCTTGACGTTCCTACGGTCGAGTAGAGTGAGATGGCCTTTTCCAATTCTCCATCGACGCGTTCATCAGCCCCCAATTTCCTCAAGAAATTTTCTACCATTCCGAGTCTCGTCTCAATTCCCTCAACCAGATCGGTTGTTGGATGAACATGACGAAACGCATACTCAACCACGATAGTGACGGCAGTTCCAACCATCACCGCAAAGGCGAGCCACAAGGTGTTTTCTACGCGGGTATTTACGTTGAGGGCAGTCTCATCCCAAAGCGGTATGGCGCCGGCGATCATAAAGCCAAATCCAATAGCGGTGCCATAATCAGGGATAATGCGGATGAGATAGAAAGATACAAAGAGAGTCACAAGTATCCAGAGAAAATGGGTGAGAGGGTTATCCACGAACAGTGTGATTCCGATGACGGTGTATGCGGTGGCGATGACAAATGAAAACACCACTCGCACTCCCGCGCGAAGCGTGGCGGTAGGATTCTCGCGGCTAAGAAACAGGGTATAGATGCACGCGAGGAAGCCTCCGGGAAGCCGAAAGGTCATGACCAGGAGCATGACGATCGTTGCGGCGATAGTGATGCGCCCAACAACCCACGCTCGACCCGGGTACGGCGCAAGTTCGATTTTCAAAAAGCTCCAGAACCATCGGAACGATCCGTCCAGAGTCCCTCTCGCAGTTGAGGGTATCGCCTGGCCACTGGAGGCCATTGCTATCGGGACCTTTCGGAGACATCGCCCCGAATAACCACAACCGCTGATTCGCTGATTCGGAAGGGCTCAGACTCAGGCGCCTGGATTCGAACGCGAACCGGATAGCGAGTTGCCAGATGAACCCAATTGAGTGAACGCTGAACATCAGGCAATCCAGGTGCGAACGAGCCGACCAGCGTACTATCAGGCAAAACCCCAAAACCAACGCTGTCTACAACACCGTCGTACTTGATATTCGGACGCGACAGGACATAGACATCCGCATGCATTCCAGGCCGTATGCGTCGCAATTGTGTCTCACGAAAGTTCGCAACGGCCCACCATGTGCGCGTATCAATAAGTGTGAAGACTTGTTGTCCCGTGTGAGCATAGGCTCCCTGCGAGATTGTGAGATTGGTTACACGAGCATCGAACGGCGCATAGACCTTGCAGTTATTCAGGTTGTACTCGGCATTTTGAATTGCCGCTTCGCGACCCTGCCGCTGGGCCGTCAGCGGTTCAATAGTCAGCACACTGTGCTCCGTTTGGCCGAGCTGTGCGGCACTCTGCTGCAACGCCGCCTTCGATTGCGCATACTGAGCGTCTGCGGATTGCACTTGTGCCTCAGCCAAAGCTAATTGAGAGCGCGCCTGATGAACCGCCTGTTCCCTCGCCGTAACGGCGGTTCGGGCAAGATCTACTTGGTCCGCAGTTACAAACCGTTTAGCCAGTAGCGGCTCAATACGGTGGAGGTTATTCGTCTGATAGAGCAGCTCCGCTGTGGCACCGTCGAGCGCTGCCTTTGCACTGGTTACATTTGCCTTGGCTTCGTTCACGGCAGATGCGGCGCGATCAATGTTTGCCGCAGCTCCCGTTGTATTGGCGCGGGCGGCCCCGACCGCACTCTCCTGGGATGCAATCGTCCGACGTTGATCAACAATCTGGCCTTCGAGTGTATTAAGGTCGGAGCGGGCTTTTTCCAGCGCATACTCGTAAGGGCGCGGGTCTATCTGGAACAGCACCTCACCCTGCTTAATGAACGCGTTGTCTGCAACCGCAAGCTTGGTGATGGGGCCATCCACCTGAGGTGCAATACCAATGAAATTCGCAAAGACCTCAGCATCGTCGGTGCGGGGACTTCGAGTCGTCTCATCGGCGACGAGCAGTCCAGTGATCGCGGCCGCGGCGACAATACCGACGCTCACGATCTTGCCGAGGCGTTTACGTTGAGGCGTGCTTTCGATATCCGCCATGGTCACTTCTCCAATCAACTGAAGAACACTAGCCAGATTGTGAACGTAAAAAAAGCTGCGAGGCACGGATAGACGAGAATTAAAGGTGTGATTTCCTGTTCAAATTTCATCTTCACGAATAGTAGGCGCACTGCGACAGCAAGCAGGATGCCGATCACCCCACACAGTATCCATGAAGGGAAAAATGAACCGAGGATATTGAACGTCGGCGCGCGGGAACACCCCGTGATACATACAGTCGTCAACGATGCGCTAATAATCCGAGCCGCATTATTGGCTGATTTCAGAATCCTTCTCATATCAAGGCACCTTCGCATGAAGCAGATCACCAGTCTGGAATGCAAGGGCGGCCATGCCCGACAGCAATTGCGTTCTAGCCGTGACGTCAGCTGTGCGAGCAGAAGCCAAGGCACGTTGGGCGGAGACGACGTCGATCTGACTCCTGACGCCATACGTATATGACTCCAATGCCGCGTTGTATGATTCGGTTGCGGCCGCTAGCAACGCCGCCGCCGCCTTCTGTTGACGCAGAGCCGTTCTCGTTGTTGAGTAAGCAGACCAGACTTGGTTCTCAACTTGATCTCGGGTCGCATTCAACTCAGCTGTCGCTTGTCTCTGCTCTGCTTTAGCGCGCGATACGCGACTCTCTCGCGCTAACCCATCAAAGATCGTCCAACTCAAGCCAAGTCTTGCGTTCCAGACGCCTTCGGTTGAATAAAACGTGCCAGTAAAATTGTTTTGTTCTCCCGCGCTACGTGGCAGTGCAGTACTTCCATCGAGCGTCAATGTGGGCCAATAAGCCGCACGGGAAGCTTTAACCTGTGAATCCGCTGCGCGAACTTGGGCAACTCGCTGCATGAGATCTGGACGTTGAGCAAGCGCACGGTCAATAGAGGTCTCGACTGTATCAGTCAAATCTCCTGGAATGGTCAACGACTCAATGCCCACAATTTTGATTGGGATAGTAGGGGAAAGACCAATGGCAGTCATCAAGTCTCCGTGAGCTATTTCAGCTGCGCCAATAGCCGCTTGCAGTTCGTAATCCGCTTGTGCCGCGGCACTACGGGCCTCGAGTGCGTCGGGCAAAGTAGCTAAGCCCTGTTCCAGGCGGGCTTCCGCAGCTTGTTGCACAGTTTCAGCATTTTTTAAATTGGCCTCCGCAGCATCCTGCAGTCCACGTGCATTGAGCACTCGGTAATACGATTGCATTACTTGAAAGATGACTCTACGATGCGTGTCGTTGAAGAGGAAATTGGCGGCGAGCAAGTTACTCCTGCTGGTGGAGATTTCTTCGCTACGCCGGCCAAAGTCAAAGATGATGTAGTCGAGTGAAAACGCGGGCGAAAATGTTTCTACTACCTGTTGATAGTAGGTCGGCGCAAAGAAGATGTTGCTGCGATCACTTTGCGCAAGCGCTGCTGCCGCGAGGGTCGGATAGAGGCTCGATTTCGCAATTCCCAGCTCCGCGGAACGAGCCTTCGCAGCCTCCCAGGCAACTCGCGTTTGGGGATTATTCTGTTCCGCGAGATTCACCAATTCAGCAAGGGAATAGATTTTCAACGGCTCGAAGGCAGGAATCACGGCAGGTCGCGGCGGCAAGGTCAGCTTCGTCTTTGCATCGACATCCCATGGCCGTTCCGGCGAGGACGGAGCTTTTTGCGCGCTCAATTCCATCAGCGGAATCAGCAAAACGAGCATAACCACTGTTCGCGCATGAAATCGGATCATTCCACACCCGTGTATCGCCGTCGGCTAAACGCCCAAGATGTTGGATGATAACACGGTCAAATCTGACCTGAACGACTCCTTTGCAACCTCGAATTGATCGCTCTGGTAATAGTTAAAATGCCGCAATTTTCGCCCAACGAGAACCTTGGGAGCAAATCGCTGACAATGAGCTCTAGCGTGGGATCCAGTGAGGATGGCTGCTGAAGAGTCCACCCACATACCCAAGTTGGTATACGAGGAAGAATCCAAAACAAAGGCTTGCAAAGCCAGACGCTGCGCCAAGATAGCGGCTCGTCTTCGACATGCGATCGCCGGCGTATAAAAGAGGAACTGCCATGGCAGTAGTCATAAACGTCATTCCGATCATCGTACCGGCGCCGAAGATGACGAGATAGACAGTAGCCCACATTGGGCTATGAATCGTCGATAGCACCAGAAGGGCAACAGCCGCCGAGCCCGCGAGTCCGTGCACGATACCAATCGCGAGAGGTCGTATCCACTGATAGCCACTCAACGATCTTAGAGTCGACTCCGGCCGGTCCTTTTTTGCTATCGCTCCCAGTTGGCGTGATCTTGAACTCTGCGCGCCAGGTCTTAGAATGCGAGTAAGACCGCCGCTGATTTTTTGCATCAGTCCCGTCAGGTTGAGCCCGCCGAGAAGGATTAGCATCATTCCCACACTGAACTCCATGGCCAATCCAAGACGGGGAGGAATCACGACGCCACATAGGATGATAAGCCCTCCGACCACAAAGATAGTAAGGGTATGACCCAAGCCCCAGAAAGTTCCGATCAAAGCGGCGTGTCGTATGCTTCCCTGCTTGGCAACGATTGTGGAAACCGCGACAACGTGGTCTGGATCCGTCGAATGGCGAATTCCTAGCAGCAGACCCACACCGGCAACAAATAGAAAAGGTCCAAGTTCCGACTTAGAAAATGTTTGGACATGAAGGCTGGAAGTCAGGGCTTGCAAAGTAATCCCCACTCCTAAAACCGTCATGAAAGCCACGGAGGCGATGGGCACCCAGCGCCGCATGAGCGGGCCGTCGACATTAATTCCTGTCACGAACTGCCTCGCGTAGACCATCACCGTACCGACTCCAATTAGTACTGCGGCGAGTCCCAGGCTGAAAGCTACTATCAGAAACAGGCCGAACCCAACCCGATGCAACGATATCGCGCTTAACAAGACGACTAAAGCAGCCGGACATGGAACCATTCCACCCGTGATCCCTAGGATGAAGAGCTGATAAAGTGATACGTCTTTCTTGCCTCCGCGTTCCTCGGCGATTGGCAAAGCGTAGTCACCTTGACCACGTTTCTTGTCCGTTGCAGTGAACCAATGATTGTGCGGCAAGCCGTTGTCGTGAGTGTGATCGCCGTCTTTGCCGGCCAAACGGCGAAATAGCGTATATCCACCAACCCCGGTTATCATCAATCCCGAAAAAACTCCGAGCCACGGGTAAAGTTTTTCAGGAATGATATATCGCGACGCATACAGCGTGATCGCACCCAGGGCGAAGACTCCAGCCGTGTGTGAAGCCGTCACAATCACTCCAAGGTACATCGCGTGACGGATCGTTCCGCGCGATCCTACAAGATAAGCTGCAACGATGGTTTTGCCATGTCCAGGTTCAAGTGCATGCAGTGCGCCGAGGCCAAAAGCGATGCACGCCGCAGTCATAAGAAACCAAAGGCTTAGGTGACCAGCGGTTATTAATTCCGTGAAGGCGCCGCGCGGGGTCTGCTGCCGATTGGCGTTGAGTTCCGTCGTTAGTGCCTTTATTGATCTGACGGATTGCTGTGTACTCTGCTCATCGCCCGACGTCGCGTTTTTGATCCTCGCGGCAACTGAATGAGACTGATTTGAAGCTGCTTCCACTGAGGCGCTTCGTGTGATATCAGATTTCATTCCCTGTTGAGGCGGATTCTTTTTCAATTCCCTTGGGTGCTGTAGCTCAGCAGGAGATGGGGCTACGTCCGGAAACCTGAATTGCAAAGATGCAGACAAATCCTGTGGTGGACCGTTGAGAAGATCCGTCGGGTAGTTTGTGAGTTCATCGCTGCGATCGGTAGTCGGTACGGAAGATTGGATTAATGTTCCGTCCGGCGCGATAACAACGATTTCCTTCCACCCGGCATGCCCGGAAAAGTTCTTGTCTTCAAATGCAAGGTGGGAATCCGTTCGCGTCGAAGTCGCCGGATAGGCGATACGGTAGGAGAAACCCATTTTCATTGTGGGAAGTCCACCCGCACCGGCCGGAAAAATCACTTCTTCCGAGATCAGTTTAAAGGGCATACGATTGCCATTCACTATCAGGTTCAGGCTGCGGGAAAATTCCTCTCCTTGTTCCGCCATAAAGCTTTTGACCCTTGGATCTTCGGCCTGGGCAACAATGCCTCCCTTCTGTAACTCCTGATAAGTGGGGATTTCAGCCAAGTCCAGAATGTAGCGAATCTCGATCGCATCTTTGGTGAGGGTGATCCTCGAATAGTGATTTACGCTAAAGTTCCCCATCGGATGCGCGTGACTCGCCGGAGCTGCAAACAGGCAAGTGAGAACAAACATCAACAAATTAAGAAATTTAGTAAACATTGCGGTTCACCTGTGTTGCGGTCTGAACCGATTGTCTATTGAGGAGATTTAGTTGTTGCCTGGCTTGATCGGCGTATAGAACATGAAAGTGTGGATTGATTTTGAGTGCTGTTCCCAGGTTCTCCTTGGCTTGCTCTGTTTGTCCCAGCTTGGCTTGGATCATGCCGGCATGAAAGAACAACAGTGAGTCTTTCGTGCCCAGTCGGACTGCGTTCGACATGGCATCCCTGGCCTCCGGAAAATTCCCATTTTTATATAGTGCCCAGGCAAGTGCATCCCAGGTGTAGATGTCGTGCCGCACTTCGAGCTCTTTGTGAGCGAGTACGAGCGACTCACGAAGATTTCGATCGTGGTCTGCATAAAAGATCGCAAGATCACGATTGTGCAGCACTTTGTTGATTTGTCCCAGCAAGCCTATATATTCAACTAGCTGATACTGCTTTTCGGCCTGCTCGCCATCTCCCATTTTCTTGTATACGTCGCCTAACTCCGCAACGTAAATAGGCATGGGAACAACCGCGATTGCTTTCTGATACAGCAGAGTTGCTTCCTGATATCTACCGTCGTTCGATCGAATCCTTGCAAGTCCCACCAACGCCCGGTAGTCACCTGGATGCGTTGCCAGCGCAGCAAGATATGCCTGATTAGCGGCGCGTGTATTGCCATTCAGGAAATAGAATTCACCGAGTTCGAAATAGAGCCATGCCAGGTTTTCGCTGGGGAGATGGGACTCGATTCCCGCAGCAATGGCGCTCTGCATAAGTTGAATCGCACCCTCGGTGTCGCCCGAAACGAACTTGAGATACGCAATGCGGCTATCACGAACGTAAAGTGTTCGGGAGTCGTCGGCCGAGCCGGATGTCAGTCTTGAGTATGCCGCACCTGCTTTCTCGTACTCTCCCATATCCGCATACGAATCCCCCTGAATCGCAAAAGGTGAAAGATCTCCTGACCCGAGTGCAAGGGCTTTCTCGGCGTAGTCGAAAGCATCTTGAAAGCGGTGTTCTCCCATACATACTTCTGCCAAAGTGGAGAACGGACCGATGGCAGATAGATCGGCTGAGACCATCTCCAGTGATTTGTTAAGAGACTGCTCCGCTAGTTGATAGTCCTCAACATTCCCCGTTTCCCGTGCTCGTTGAAGATAGGCTGCGCCTAATTGCGAATATGCCTTGGCTTCCTTTGGGCTAATAGCAATGCGGCGCTGAATCGTGTGAATGATGCGGTCAGTTTCCGTGGGACGCGGAGTTAGCAGGATTAGCGGCACAGGTGCGTAGTCACTGTCCGGAACATTTGTCAAAGAGTGCCGCGGGCCTTTCCAGCAAAGGTGCACTAATACTCACGTTACGCGGGGAGTCTGACAAAGGCTCCGGACGCGATTGCAGCGGGGTCGGATCTACTCGCATCGTGGCAAGTTGGCTGCGGGCGTCCTTCGCGAATTCGGAAGAAGCGTTGAGTTGCAACAAAGCTTCGAAGTAACGCGCGGCGTCGGCTTGTTTGTTGAGCTTAATTGCGATCAAGCCGGCATGATAGAAGATTTGCTCACTTTGAATCCCGACGGCATGCGCTCTTTGGATTTCAAGTTCGGCTTGGCTGTATTCACCGTTAGCGTAGAGAGCCCATGCGTAAGCATCTAATGTCCACAGATCATGGCGCAGAGTCAGTTCATGTTTTGCCAGGCCCAACGACTGCTGGGCAGAGGCTGGGGA
Source organism: uncultured Acidobacteriaceae bacterium (assembly GCA_963797255.1). Taxonomy (GTDB): domain Bacteria; phylum Acidobacteriota; class Terriglobia; order Terriglobales; family Acidobacteriaceae; genus JANXZS01. The sequence goes on along the minus strand of CAWCOV010000015.1, from coordinate 358,819 downwards.
TTTGCTAGACCGGTTCGCGTAATAGAGTATCAAGTCAAGGTTGTCATTCTCAGACGTATTCGCGGACTCCTTTGCAGCTGTCTCGAATTTTGCGTAAGTCCGTTCAGCTTCTGCAGTATCTCCAGCCTGCGACTCAGCCCGCCCCAGCAGGTACAGATTGCGTGCAGTCTGTGGGAGTTGACGGAGTAGAGAAGCTGGCTTCCAACGCTTTGCCCTGAGCAAGTTTAGCCTTGGCCTTATTTTCAAGAGTGTAAGGATAGTTGGGAAAGTTCTGCTCAGCCTGTTCAAGAGTACGTAGTGCTTCTTCGGGATGGCCGGAGTGAATCTTCACTAGAGCCATCTTGTTGGCGATCCACGCAAGCTCCTCAGTTTCGCTTGGCGAGGTCTGCGTATATGAACGCTCCAGACATTCCAGCGCTCCATCGACGTCCCCATAAACCTCGCGTAGCTCTGCAGCAATCAGCAGACCGGGCACGTTATACGGTAAAAGGTTCAGCATCCATTGAGCGGCGGACTCAGCCCCTTCATAATCGCCCAATGAAATATCAGCTTCCGCGATGTAGCCGTAGGTTGTGGCGTCGTCCGGCATCTCTTTATTAAGGGCGGTGGCTTTTTCTTTTGCCTCACTGTATTGGTGTTTCGCTAACAAGAGCGCCACCTGCGTTTTCGCAAGTTGAAAGTCCTTTGGCGCCAGGGCTGTTCCGGCTGCAAGCGCCTCTTCCGCTTCACGATTGTAAGCAGGGTCGGCGGTTTCGCGGGCTCGACGCAAAAGGGCGAGTGCCAGACCGTTGTACGCTTCGGGTCTCTTTGGATCAGCCTTTATCTGCAGCTTTGCCGCGGCAACTCTCAGCTGGGCGGGAGTGGAGTTTCGGACATCGTTCGACCCCGCCTGCTGAACGATGTGCGTGTCAACCATTCCGTTGCTTCGTTGGTCTTCCGCCACCAACGCGACCGGGACGACTGAAAAAGACATCATTGTTCCAAAAACTGCGATTGGAAAGAACTTCATGATCTGCCTTTCACAAAGCCGTCGAGCGGGGCTGACTGCGCAGGTTTGTCGCAAGCAAGCCACCGCTCGACCAACCGGATGGATGTTATTGAACGGGGCAGGTTGTGTTTCCGCCCTGATTCTCCGGAGCCGGAAGTCCATTTATGCTGCTCGCGGGATTTGGTTGTTCTCCGCAGCCCTGCTCACCAGGATCAATGTGTCGGCTATCGCGACCACTATATGCATAGTGAACGTACGGAAAACTTTCGCTGGTCGGAACGTCGGTTGCTGCCACTCCATCCCCAATCGCATTATTGGGGAAGACATTGAACTTCGAGTTGAGAATGCCGCCACCTACAACGCGAGCAGCAATGTCAACCACGTCGTCCGTAAGCCGGCGTCCGTTGGGGAATCCTGCCGGATCTCCAGCTATCAACCCCAGGCGGCTCCGATTGGCATATGGTGTAGGCGGAATCCCCGTGTTTAGTCGCAACAAATCAGCGATAGGTCCCGTTGGCGTTCCCGGAGCGGCGATCGGTGCAGCGTAAGTCACCAGCGGTAATAGGTCCGATCGGGGTGGTGGTGGAATGTTAATGCCATAGGCTGCGTTTAGAACGCGTGCCAATGTGGGATCCAAATCGAAGTTGGCGAACTGCGCGTCGTTCCTCGGCTCCTCCATACTCCAACGGTCTTTGTAACCGGTGCCAATAATAAGTTCGTTGATCAGCGGATTTGCGAGGCGCTGTACCTGGAAGTAGCGACCCGAAGTCTGATCGGGATCATGCGTACGACGAATCGTAAATTGGGGTCTCGACGTCGTTGCCCATGTGCCGATGGTGGCGTTCGTGTCTGTTGCTTTATGCATCCGCCCGTCTTTGGTCAGTAGACGAATCGGTACTTCAATCACGATGGTGTTTACATTGAAGCCAGATACGGCATTTGGCGCGAGATTCAAATGGTCGTCTTTGTCTTGTGCAGGAGTCAGCACTCCCGGCACACCAGAGCCAGTGTTGCGAAAATTGAAGGTGTCAAACGCTGCTCCCAAATCAATAAAGAACGGATCGACCACCGTGCCCACAAAGACACGGATATCTTCGTTCTGTTCCCCTTCCACCGTATAGATTCCCTGCGCCGCCAGATCCTCGTATTTCGGCATCGTCCGTGGACCAGCATTGCTTGGAACCGCAAAGAGGGGAGATCCATTCTTATCGTGGAGCGCAACCGTTCGCGCTTTGCGCCTCATTTGCACCGTGTACGACTGTCGCAGGCTTAGACCCGCTGCCCCGGGTCCATTAAGAGCTGTAATCGCTGGAGGAACGATGGGAGTGCCGGGAGGAACTGGAGCGGGTGAATTTGCCGGAGCATTGAGACCGTTCCCGACGCCTGCAAAACCCGTAAAGAGATTGGGGCTTCGGACTTCGGTCTGGAATCGAAACTGGAAAGTTACATCCTGGTATGCGTCGTAATCGTTATCGACCTTGATCTCGTACAGGACGTTTGGATCGAATGGGAAGTAGTTCGGCCCATTTGCTGGTTCCAGGAACGGATCAACATTCATTATGAACACGACGCGATCCGGATGTTCGTAACTTACAAACGCGTAGAAGTCTGTTATGTCTGCCGTGTGATCCAAAGCAGTGATGGGAGCCTCACGGTGACTGGACGCAATCACTCCGGGCGGAGCAACGAGCAACAGGCTCATCGCGAATCCAACTACAGATCTAAATTTATGCATGGAACCTCCTCGTGGATTCTGGGCCGAATGGCTGGAATCCTGTAGGAGGGCGATCAATCCGCACCATTCGGTCAGACAAAGTACGACTGACAATCAGGATTGGATCTAATATTTTTTAGAATTCGAATTATGGCTGGCGATCCGCTTCGCCAGTCCTCTTTTGAGCAGCTATTACTAGCCCGCGCGATAGATGTTCAATCGGCAAGGCGCTCGCGGAAGAAAATCGCTCCACCTATTATTGCTGCGAGAGCCAGGGTCGCTGCCAAACCTCGAAAGTTCGTGCGAAGTCCCTCTCGAGTTGCTGGCGCTGCGGAAAAAGAACTCACTGCCAGCGTTGAGGTGGTATGACCATGGGCTGTATGGTCGTGCTCACTTGAACGACGCTCCAGGAAGGAAGCGTGATAAGCCCCTTTCGGAATCTCAATGATCAACGAATCTTCGCGGCCCTGATCCGCATAGTATTCTCGCAATCTGGAACGTAAGCGACCCGCCTCGACCCGCACGGTCGCATCGACGGCGGGATCGTACGACGAATCCCGATCGAAGACATGGATCGCGATCGAAAATTCCTTCAAGGACCCGTTGCAACCTTCCCACGAATTATCGACGACGTAGCGTAGGAATCGCCGACTTCGACCTGATCTGGAGAAGGGTACGGATACAAGTATCCGCTCAAGTTGTGCATTGACAGACTGCTGGGTGGGCAATGTTAGCGATTGCATGAGATTCTCGCGGGGCCCAAATGTCAATCGTTACGATGCAGGAAACGTAACTTACATTCCGTTACTTATCAATTTTTTTTAAGCCTGCTAGGGTGCACTCCGTGCGCCGCCCAGTCAGGGCGGACCACAATCAAGAAAGAAATCAAAAGGAGCGCACATGATCAACATTAGAAAGGTGTTCATGCTGTCGTCCATTCTGCTGATGACGGGAGCCATGACGACTTCAGGGCACGCCCAGACCTCATCGGACGCGGCGCCACAAGCATCTGCCAATGTGCACGTTCTGGCGACAGGGCTGCTAGGCCCTCGAGGCCTCAAATTCGGCCCCAACGGAATGCTCTATGTAGCCGAGGCAGGAACCGGAGGTAGCACATCGACAAAAGGTCTTTGCACGCAGGTGGTGGCGCCTGTAGGCCCTTATACAGGGGGTAAGACGGGACGAATTTCTCGAATTGATATGTCAGGAAATCGGACTACGGTCGCTTCTGGATTGCCCTCTTCCAAGGACGCGCTGGGCGACATTCAGGGCGTGGCCGATTTAGCATTTGTAGACGGCACTCTCTACGCGCTCTTAGCCGGTGCCGGCTGCTCTCACGGCGTTGCGGACGTCCCGAACGCTCTACTAAGCGTGAATCTGCAAAATAGTACGTGGAAGATTGTTTCCAACCTCAGCAAATTCATTCAGACGCACATGGTGAAGTTTCCCAATGCAGACGACTTTGAGCCGGATGGGACCTTCTATAGCATGATCCCGTTTAACAACCGTTTGTACGCGGTTGAACCCAATCACGGCCAGATACTTTCGCTTGGCACGGATGGTTCCATCGGAAGCGTGATGGACGTTTCGGCATCAGAAGGACACATCGTGCCGACAGCCATCACCACGAAGAATGGCCAGATATACCTCGGCAATCTGTCGATCTTTCCAGCTGAGGGATTCCTTTCCCGTATCCTCAGTCTCTCGTACGCGGAGTGCAACCGGAGTGCGGCGCCGGGACTGGATGACGAAGGCGCGGCCAACCAACTGCACGTATTAGGTTCGAAGGCCGGTTTCAACATGATCGTCTCCATTGCGTTTGGTCCTGATGGTTTGTTGTATGTACTCTCACTGTCAGACGCAGCGGGCTTTCCGACGCCAGGCAAAGGCTCGGTTAAGCGAGTGAAAGCCGATGGCACTATCGAAAACGTGGCAACAGGCCTGGTGGTTCCGACTGGGATGACCTTCGGTCCGGACGGCAAGATCTATGTCTCGAACTTCGGCGCCGCTCCCTCGGGCGGTCAGATCGTACAGATCGACGTTCCCTGATGAACTTGCGCGATTTGTCAATCGTTCGTTACTGCTGGCAATCGAAAATGGTTTGAAGTCGTTCATCTGTAATTGGTTCCTTCTATTCGGTAAGAGCCGGAGAGCAATACGCGAATACTGCGACCTCTCCGGCTTTTGTTTCGCGCCAAGGAAGTTGCATCAATGGTTTGGTAAATCTCGTTGGCAGTGGTGAACACGCCCACAAAATGATAGGTACACACGCGTTGGCTGTCGAAAAGTGCTAAAAATGAAGCAATGGCGACCGCGCCCAACATGTTGACCGCTCGAGAAGCAGCCCGGATGATTGGGGTTAGCTACGCAACAATCAAGCAGTGGATACTCAACGGTAAATTGAAAACCGTTCAGACCGCCGGTGGACACCATCGCATTTCTGATGCAGCCTTAAAGCCCTTCCTTGATGCCGATAAAAACAAGCCGGTTACAGAATCGCGTGAACGGTTTCGTCGGGTAAGCGGCAGAAACCAGTTGGCAGGGAAGGTGGTTAGCGTTCGAGTCGAAGGACTCCTTGCCGAAGTAGTCCTGCAAATCGGCAATGCTCACGTGACCGCAATCATCACTTCGAGTGCGGTTCGAGAACTCCAATTGAAAAAGGGTGACGCTGCCGCAGCTCTCATCAAGTCGACCGACGTGATGATAGAGCTACTGAACGATCCTGCGAAAAAGCGCTAGACCAAGTCGTTTGACCATACGGATCGAATCGGCTAAAGTCGCAACAGCGAAGTTGTTTGTTGCGCGCTCACATATCCGACCAACGGGCGACTGACTGGTGAAAACCATCAAACTGGGGATACCCTGCGTTCCGCGCGGCTCAAAGAGAACTCTTTGCCTTACGGCCTGCCTTGCCATTCTCTTTGCGGTCAGTGCACAAGCTTTCGGACAGATCTCTGGAGATCTAAGGGGCCGAGTGCTCGATCCCTCAGGCGTTGCTATTCCAAACGCCCGCGTTGACCTCACTCAGTCATCCACGAATGTTCGCCAGGTGACCACAACTTCTGGCGAAGGAGAATTCAGCTTCACGCACCTGAATCCTGGCTCGTATCAACTCGACGTGTCGGCGAGCGGCTTTCAGCATTTAGCTCGAACAGGTATCACTATCATGATCGGACAGACCGTGAATGTTGACCTCCACCTCACAGTGGGAACCGATCAGCAGACCATCACCGTGAATAGCGATGCGCTACTTCTGCAGGTAGCCACCAGCAACATTCAAACCAACATCTCCGGATCGACAATAGTCGCACTGCCCCTGAATACTCGCAACTTCGTTCAACTCACCACGCTTGCCCCTGGAGTAGAGTTGCCGCCCGGGACGCTTCTTCCCCGCATTGACGGAGGCCGACCTCGCACCAACGAATATCTATTCGACGGAATCTCCGCGCTCCAGCCCGAGCCAGGCCAGGTTGTGTATTTCCCAATCCTCGACGACATTCAGGAGTTCACCATCGAGGCCAACAATGTTTCGGCGGAGTTCGGGAGATTCAACGGAGGTGTAGTGAATGTTGCGACGCGCACCGGCACGAATACATTTCACGGCACCCTCTTTGAATTCTTCAGAAACGAAGATCTCAATGCCCGCAACTATTTCTCCAGGCCACCCTCGAGAAAGCCGGAGTATCGGCGTAACCTGTATGGCGCCACGATTGGCGGTCCCATTCTGCATAATCGCCTTTTTGCTTTCGGCGCATACCAGGGAGTCAGACAACTTATCGGCGTTACTCGGATCTCTACGATACCGACAGTGGCCGAAAGAGAAGGCGTCTTCACGGGCGTGTCGCATATCTACAATCCGCAGACGACCCGAGTAGTGGATGGCAAATACGTTCGAGATGAATTTCCGAAAGATGTGATTAATATTCCGTTCGACCCGGCAGCCACGGCCTTGCTGGCGAGGTACCCTACGCCAACCGATCTCAGCGCGACGGCAAACAATTACAGCCGCACCGCAAATGACTCCGACGATCAAAATCAATTCGATGTCCGCTTCGATGGTGTCTACAGAGAGAAGGACCACGCCTTCGGTCGGTATTCCTACTTTGGAGACGCTGAGCTACCCGTCACCCCGTTACCTGAAGGGAGCGGGGCCATAACGGGTTCGGTTCTTGGGACGGGCAATGTTGCTGGTCTTTCGAATGTGCTCGGACAACAGGCGGTTTTCGGAGAAACCCACACGTTCTCCGTACGTCTCCTGAACGATTTCAGGCTGGGCTACACGCGCCGAGGAAATACGGTTGCCGGAGCAAGCCTTGGAACCACCGCCTCCGACGCGCTGGGAATTCCGGGGATACCGACAAACGCGGCTTTCAACGATGCCCTTCCACTTTTCTCGCTCACAGGCTTTCAGCAGTTGGGTCCTTCAGCGAGCACCTTCTCTCAGTATCAGACCGCTGTATGGGAAATGCTGGATACTTTCAACATCACGAAAGGCCGACATGCGCTTAAGGCTGGATTGGATTTTCGCTGGTATCAACTCAACACTGTTTCCCCGCCCTTCCCGACCGGTAACTTCGCTTTTACTCCCACCGGCACCAATCAGCAGGGTGTAAACAATAGCGGAAATTCGCTAGCCAGTTTCTTACTAGGACAGGTTGACACTTTTCAGATCGACCTTCAGGAAAGCAAGATCCGTCCCCGCGATTACACCGAGGAATACTTCGTCCAGGATGACTGGAAGGCGACTGAGCATTTGACTTTGAACATCGGGATGCGTTGGACGCTCAATTTCCCGTCCACTGAGAAGACAAATCAAGGCGCGGTGTTCAATCTCGACACCCAGGTCCTCGACTATCTGGGACGGGACGGGTACTGGCGAAGCGCGCGAGAATTGCATTTTGACAACTTCGCGCCCAGACTCGGCTTTACTTACATGCTCACTCCAAAAACGGTAGCTCGGGCAGGATTCGGAATTGTATTCTTCGACCAGTCAGGAATTACGACGCCCTTTACCACCCCGCAATTCCCCTTCATTCAAAATGTTCAGCAAAAAACTTTGGACAATGTGAACGCCTCATTCACATTGTCAAATGGCCCGTCTGTCGCGCCAATTCCTTTTACTCCGGATGCCGGTCTCGGACAAAGTGTCTACACCGCGAAGCGGTCCTCAGGGTCGGGTTACGTCCAACAATGGAACCTTGCCGTGCAACGAGCGATTACCAATAATCTATCGGTCGATATCGCTTACGTCGGCTCTCATGTCGTTCACGTTGGCATTCCAGATTCAAACCTGAATCAGCTCACAGCGTCGCAGCTCGCACATGGCCCAGCTTTGCTCCAACAGGTTCCAAACCCTTTTTATGGTCAGCTTCCTCCCTCCAGTTCCATTGGTGGCAAGACCATAAGTACAGCTCAACTCTTGAAACCATTTCCACGGTTTCTGAATGTCGCGACCTACCGTAACAACACAGGCCAGACAAACTACAACGCCATTGAAGCTAAAGTGCAGCAGAGATTCACACATGGCGTTTATCTTCTGTTCGTCTACACACATTCCAAGCTGATTGATGACGCGTCCTCCGTTTTCTCGTCTACAGTTCTTTCCTCGCCTAATTCCAGCAGCCTGATTGCCGCAGATACGTTTCGCCCCTATCTAGAGCGGGATTCGTCAAATGGAGATATGCCGAACGTCACTTCGTTCAGCGGCATCTATGAATTGCCCGCAGGTCCCGGCCACAGATTTGCTCCGAAAGGTATTGCAGCATCCCTCCTCGGAGGTTGGCAGGTAAATGCAATCCTTCAGTTGCAGTCGGGAATGCCGGTCACGGTAACGCAGGCCACTAACAACAATTCGTTTGCCGGCTTCGCGCTACAGCGGCCCAATCTTGTTGCCAATCCTGGACTCTTGCCGGGGCAACGCAATCCAGCGCGTTACTTCAACACCGCCGCCTTCACCCCCGCGCCACAATTCACAATCGGAAACGCTTCGCGAAATCCGGTACGCGGCCCCGCGTATCGAGCTTTGGACTTTGCCTTAGTGAAGAACACGAGCCTGCCTGAGGGCGTCAACCTGGAATTCCGTGCGGAATTGTTTAACTTCACGAACACGCCAGCCTTCTCTCAACCAAATGGAAGTTTTGGCTCGCCCGCTTTCGGCAGCATTACCAGCACCACCACCGATCCCCGAGTTGCACAGTTCGCGATTCGCCTTAGTAAGTAAGGCGTGTAACTCGGGAACCGCCAAGCTGATGGGTGGAAGTGCCGCAACTACTCGAACGCGGTAACCCAGGCACTTTTTATCCTCGTGCAGACATGCTGCGGAACGAAGTCACCTGCGGGTCAAGCAAGCTGCAAACCTCACTATCTGGCAATTTCTTGAAAGCTGAAAACTCCTCAAAGATTTCCACTCTTTGCGTGTCATTTCCACAAGAGAAAATTTGCTGCGCTCACTAGTTTTTCCGCAAGTTCGGGGGTACTATTCATTTCAACGGAAGAGCAATCTTCCAGAAGGAGAGAGCGGACTAAGGGCAGCCATAGAGAGTCGGCAACGGCACTCACTTCGGGAAACCGGAGAAGGCAGCAGGAAGAAAGCTCTTACAGCTTGGGGATCACGGAAGAGTGACGAGTAGCGGGCTTTGCTCGTGAGTGCGAAGCGAATCCGAGATAACAGAGTTGTGATCTGGAAGCCGAACCAGATCTCTGAAAAAACGGACAGAGAGGGCGACGTCTCGCGAGAGAGGTCGCCCTCTCGCTTTAGCCATAGAGTTACATTCGCCAGTCCCCTCTCGCGGATACTCCAGACATATCCTTCACAGCATTAAATCTCCAGAAAGGCTGACACTGTGTCAGATCGAGTAGTTTACTGCGATCAGCCTCTGAAAAATTGGCGAGGGATTCGCGAAGAGCCGTATCTTAACGTCCTGCACGTCCTGCCCTAAGAATCAATTTCATTTTGCATGCTGTGACGCTAACTCGCGATCGGGCGTTCGTGAGGCTAGGCGAAATCCTATCGCCGTGAGATCAATACGAGTACACATAACGGAAAACGATCCAACGCAATTCTCGGAGAGAGCATCCTCAATACCGTCGAGATTAATTTCTTGCGCCAGGTGTAGTTGTTTGAAGTCCTCCAACACGATCGGCCACCTGCAGTCATTTAGGACAAGGTTGAATTGTGTCCCTTCATTCTCGCTAGTAGCCTTCAGGTCAACTCTTCTGTCGTAATAGTTCGTCCTTGTTGGATCGACGGTAACGTTGAATCTGCGCTGTTCTTTAACCATGTCTAATCAGATGCAACGATCCTGTATGGCGATCGGCTATAGCGGAATTGAAATGCCAATTTAGCGTGACACCAACTTCTGAGCATCACCTTTTGTCCGACTAGAGTTGGCTTTTGGGCGTGGGGATTGTCTCGCGAAAAGCGGTTTCGCTAAATTCAGGTCGCGGCAGGAAGCGCTGAATCGAAAGAGCGCGAAATGGATAGCTACCAGAAATATGCAAGGCGCGCTGGCATTGACTTCGCTAACTACGTGAAACATTACACTTCCGGCTTAAGAGTGCACATCCTCAGAGCTCTGAATTTCTTTGTAAAGCCAAATTCTAGCCAGCGCCCAATCACGCTTTACCGATCTGGGCGAAACTTCGAGGATGCTTCCAATCTGTTCGACGGACAATCCTGCAAAGTAACGAAGTTCCACTACCTTTGCTTGCCTGGGATTCAACTTTTCAAGCTTATCGAGAGCTCCGTCCAAGGCGATCAATTCACTTGAACGTTCCGGGCTAACTATATGTTCTTCTTCAAATTCCACGTGCTGAGCTCCACCACCCCGGATCCCGGCGTTATGGGCCCTCGCATGATCGACGAGCACTCGACGCATCATATTTGCCGCCACAGCAATGAAGTGCTGGCGACTCTGCCAATCGACGGTGTTGTTGGCAAGGCGCATGTATGCTTCATTGATGAGTGCGGTAGGCTGCAGAGTATGGTCGTTTCGTTCCCGCAGCATGTATAGCCGAGCTACACGGTGGAGTTCGCTATAGACGAGAGGCAACAGTTTTTCCGCTGCGGCCTTGTCGCCGGCCTTCATAGCTCGCAATAGAAGGGTGACTTCCCCATCGGATGAGCTCATGTCGTTCACGCTCTCACTGGATTTGAGAATCCCGTATGCCTTCTTCTGCCCAAGCCGAACTTTTAGTTGGAGCGGCTATAAATGAAGGCCCAGCTATCCCACACCCCAACCGTTGGCGCAAGGCTAACACGTGGGATCTATCCAGCAACATACTTTCGATCGATTAACTCGATCCTGGTTGTGTTCGGGTAGGACAACGCGTGCACTTAGATGCAGATACCCCACAAAGGGCAAATAAATTTGAATCAAGAAGTTGCACTCCATAATTGAACTTCACGGATTCATTGTTAGCAAAGCTAGCAATCTTCTATCCAAGGTCCGTTGCCACGTACCTTTGTTCTGTGAATCGCGCTAACATGCTTGGGACGCAAGTTGACCTTCCGGACTTGTTACTGTCCTGGCCGATATCACTTCGAGTGAGATCATGGCTAATCAGAGAGAACTGGTCGAGCAGTTGTTCGAAGCCGCTTTGGACCTTCAGCCTGCAGAACGAGATGCATTCCTGCGTGAGAAGTGTCACGATGATCCCGAGACAAAGCAGATGGTTGAGGAACTTCTGGCAGAGGACGCCCTTGCCGGTAGCTTTCTCAACCGGCGCCCCCTAGGCTTACTTGCGAAAGCCTTTATTCCCGAAAGTAAGTTTGGCCACTACGAAATCGTCGAGATGATCGGCACGGGTGGCATGGGTGTCGTCTATAAGGCGAGAGATACCGTATTGCAGCGACCTGTCGCCTTGAAATTTCTAGCTGATGCGGTCGCTAAGGATCTTCAGGCATCGGCCCGCTTTAAGCGCGAGGCCCAGGCAGCCTCGGCCTTGAATCATCCTGGAATCTGCACCATCTACGAGATCGGATGGCAAGGCGACGTCCCATTTATAGCAATGGAATTCCTCGCAGGCGTCACCCTCAAGCAACACTTGGACCATAAGCCACTCGAAATGAAGCCGTTACTTGACATGGCGTTACAGATAGCGGACGCCCTGGACGCTGCTCACTCCAAAGGAATTGTTCATCGCGACATTAAACCCGCGAACATTTTTGTCACAGAGCGTGGGCGTGTGAAGATCCTCGATTTCGGCCTGGCAAAAGTCCAGCAATCAGCTTCGTCGCCTGCCCGCATCCCATCGCCCACAGCACCACGAATCAGAATTGACGAACTACACCTGAGTGACACCGGAGCACCCATGGGCACGATTTCGTACATGTCACCCGAACAAACACGCGCCGAAGAGCTGGATGCACGGACTGATTTGTTCTCTTTCGGCACAGTGCTTTACGAGATGGCATCCGGTGCGTTGCCATTTCGCGGTGAGAATAACTCTGCGATCTTAAAAGCGATTTTGGAGGAGGTGCCGACCCCACCCGGTCGAATCAATTCCAATGTGCACCATGAGTTGGAACGGATTATCGAAAAGGCCTTGGAAAAAGATCGCAACCTGCGATATCAACATGCGTCCGAAATGTGCACCGATTTGCATCGACTAAAGATTGAATTGGAGGAACTCCGTTCCGCAAGTGCGAGGGAAAAGCTCAACGCCAAAAGCATTACAGCGGATGTCGAACAAGTCGATGGAGAAAACGTCGTAGTTAGACTTGTGGGTAGTTTGGTTTTGGGTACACAACTTCGCGAGATTGAATCTACTTTGAATAAGATTTCAGATGGGGGAACCCGAAAGCTTGTTCTTGACCTTTCCGGCATTCATTATGCTGACAGCGCTGGACTGGGCTTACTGATAGTGCTTCACGGTAAGATGAAAACGCTTGGCGGAAAACTTCATCTGGTTGCACCGGGCAAACGGTTACTCACTCTGTTCGAACTAACCAACACCAATTCGATCCTGACAATCGATCCTGATCTGAATGCAGCACTGTCAGACTAAATTGCAAGGTCCTGGCGAATCGCATTCTGCTCTCGCGTTATCCGTACCTCACAAGAAAGCGCTTGCCGCCTGCCGACCAGTTTCCGATATACTGACCGACTGCTTATGGCTTACCCCAGCCGCCCCCGCCGGGCGACTCAATGCGCAGTCCGCTTCCAGCGGTTAGTTCGCGGGTACATTTACCGGGGAGAGCCTGTTCCCTGCGATTCTGAATTACGATCGATTTTCCGGCCGCACCGTCCTCTCCACCCGCCAATCCCCATGGTTGCTTTTGTCGGCGATCGGCGAGGAGCGTGACCTGCGCATCGCCGAGCAACTCAATCTCTCGCACTATGCCGTCGCCGCCGCGATTTTTGCCCGCTCCTCCAGATTCACGACGAAGTGCGTAGCGCAACACGCGAAATGGAAATGCGTATTCTAGCGCTTCAATCGGAGTGTTAAGAGAGTTCGTCATGTGAGCGTGATGACCGCTCGCGCCGGGACTTGAGGGCGATCCTCCCAAACCACCGGCGATGGTCTCGTAGTAGGTATACGGCATCCCCGACCGCGGATCGATTCCCCCGATCGTCAAATTGTTCATCGTGCCTGCGCTGGCAGCCGGAATCTTGTCGGGAATTACTTGTGCAAGAGCCTTCAAAACAGTATCGACAATTCGCTGCGAGGTCTCTACGTTGCCGCCCGCGACCGCGGCAGGAGGCATGGCATTCACAATGCTTCCTTTCGGCGCAATAACCAGCACTGGCCGCATTAGGCCGGCAGTGGCGATCGCGTCTGCAGGCAGCAGACAACGAAATACATAGAAGACCGCTGACCACGTAATCGCATAAACGGCGTTGAGGCCGCCTGGAACCTGCGCATCCGTACCTGTGAAGTCCACCACCGCGCAACGGCGGACAGGATCATTGTGAACCGCGACACGAATGCCAATCGGGTCCGGTCGAACTCCATCGTCATCGAGAAAGTCTTCGGCATGCCACTTCCCCGCTGGCAGTTCGGCGAGAACCCCACGCGTTAGCTTCTCTGATCCCTCAATCATCAGTCGAACTCCGCGAAGCAGGCGGGCGTGACCAAAGCGAAGCACCAACTCCAACATCCGCGCAATGCCGATGCGACAAGCTCCAAGCTGCGCAGTCAGGTCGCCTTCCCGCTCCCGTGGCGTACGTACATTAGCCAGTAGAATCGCCAGGATCTGCTTATCCAGCTTTCCTTCATTCATCAGCTTGACCGGTGGAATTCGAATTCCTTCCTGCACAATCTCCCGGCACGGTCCCATGGAACCCGGATACATGCCGCCTACATCGGCGTGATGCGCGCGATTGGCAACGAAAAATGCCGGCTTAGTGCCACCGCGCAGAAAGACGGGTGCGACCATCGTAATGTCAGGAAGATGGGTTCCGCCGCAATACGGATCATTGAGCATAGCCACATCGCCGCGCCTGAAATGCATCGCAGACAATGCCGCACTCACCGACATGGGCATAGATCCCAGGTGGACCGGCATGTCGTCGCCCATAGCGATCAGATCGCCATCAGCAGAGAACACGGCCGACGAATAATCGCGCCGCTCTTTGATATTGGGAGAGAATGCTGTTCGACGCAGCGCCGCGCCCATCTCCACCGCTACGGAATGCAGCGCATGCCCTAGCACCGCTATCTCAGCGGGATCGGCTGACAACTTCCTCAATAGCGGCCTCCTATCTGCGAACCAAATTTCGAATCCGCTGTTAGCACCATATTGCCGAGACAGTCCGTTCGCGCGGACCAACCCGTGGGAAGAAAAGTGGTGGCGCTCAGTTCCACGATTACAGCGGGACCCGAGATGCGGTCACCCGGCCTCAAGAGAGACCGGTCGTAAAGTCCAGCGCGCCGCCATCGGCCTCCTTCAAATATCCGATGCGCGCCGATGCGAGCATGGCGGCCATCGCCGGGAATGAGCTTCGTTTTAGCCGATCGGGGTCTGTGCGTTCGAACCACTGCCTGCACGCGGAGTGTGACGATCTCCACCCCACGCTCTTGATCCGAATAGCCGTAAGACTTCGCATGCAGTTTATGGAATCGCGCGATTGCATCGCCGCCCCACTCGACCCGCAACTCAAAACCCTGCCCTTGATACCGAAGGTCTGCCGAACGCACTAATATCGGCGATGTTCCCTCCGCTCGAAAAGCTGTTCGGGCCTCCGATTCCATATCCTTATAAACCTGCGCGATGCGAGGACTACCTGGTGCAAGCATTACAGTGCGCGAATACTCGCGGCGCAGATCAGCGTCAAGAATGCCAAGTGCCGACAGTGCACCCGGAGCCGCTGGCACAACGACCTTCCGCATTCCCATCGCGGCAGCCAGGGCGCATGCATGCAACGGCCCCGCACCGCCAAAGCCCAGTAATGCGAAACCGCGCGGATCGTGCCCCCGCTCAACGGAAACACGGCGCAAAGCGCTCTCCATGCGGGCGTTGGTCACCCGCACAATACCCTCAGCCAGTTCCTCGACCGTTCCGAAGCCACCACTCTCGTCCCATAGTCTCTTTAACGCATTCTTTGCGCGCTCGACGTCCAACAGCATCGCCCCGCCAAGAAAGTATTGAGGATGCAGCCGGCCAAGTACCACGTTGGCGTCCGTCACGGTGGCTAACTCGCCGCGTCCATAGCATGCCGGACCGGGGTCAGCCCCGGCAGACTGTGGCCCAACCTGCAATGCGCCAGATGCGTCGATACGTGCCAGCGACCCTCCGCCCGCGCCGGCAGTATGTATGTCGAGCATCGGCACACCCACGGGAAGCCCGCCCACCTCGCCCTCAATGCTGGTGGGTGGTTCGAGTGTCGTATCCAGCAGCGCAACGTCGGTAGAAGTTCCGCCCATGTCGAAGCTGAGGACTTTCTCAATACCCACCGCTCTCGCCACGGCCAACGCGCCAATCATTCCTCCTGCCGGACCGGAGAGAATAGTACGCACAGGCTCTCGCGCCGCTCCTTCTGCCGAGAGAATGCCGCCGGAAGATTGCATGATGCTGAGACGTGCTCCTCGGCCTGCAAGATTGCGTTGCAGGCCGTCGATATAGTGCTGCATTCTCGGAGCGATGTATGCGTTCAGCGTGACAGTAGCCGCGCGTTCGTATTCGCGAAATTCCGGCAGGATCTGGTGAGACAGAGAGAGCGGCAGTCCCAGCGTCGCAAGTGCCTCCGACACAGCATGTTCATGTGCCGGGTTAACGAAGGAAAACAAAAGAGAAACTGCGATAGACTCCGCCCGCGAAGCGCGCACTCGATTTCGCAGGTCTTTTAGTTCGGCGTCGGTGGGAGCACGGAGCACCGTGCCGTCAGGAGCAATCCGCTCGGACACTCCGAAACAACACTCCTGTTCAGCCAATGGCTTTGGCCGGTGCAGATTCCAATCGTATAGGCTCGGTCTCGCCTGACGCCCAATGGCCAGCGTGTCCTCAAAGCCCTCGGTGGTTACAAATGCTACACGCGCGCCCTTGCGTTCTAACAGCGCATTGGTCGCTACAGTCGTGCCGTGGCGAATATCCAGGAATGCCGGCCCCACTTGCTCAACAATGCGATCAATCGCGTTCAGAATCGCGCGACCTGGATCCTCCGGCGTGGAAGGGAGCTTTAGCACCGTGAGCCGACCGCCAACGCGATAGACGCAGTCCGTGAAGGTGCCGCCCGTGTCGATGCCGACGATGAGTCTCTTTTTGCCCAGAGTCATTCCACAGCCAACATATCAGTTGCGAACCGCTCCCTCTAGACCCACTACATTCGAGGATGAGACATTGGAGACTCAGCGCTCGAAAATCTGAGACGCCGACTAGTCCATGAACTACCCAGACTCTCATGTTCCGACCTTTCGCTGGAGCGCCGCTACCTCCGCGCAGCGCCGTGTCGTCGTGGCCGCAAGTCTGGGATGGATGCTGGACGCCTTCGATGTAATGCTCTACTCGATCGTGCTCGCCACGCTCATGAGAGCCTTTGGCATGAGCCGAACAACGGCAGGCTCACTGAACGCACTCACGCTGGCGGCCTCCGCATTAGGCGGCCTTCTCTTCGGCGTACTCGCTGACCGATTCGGACGACGACGAATGCTTAGCGCGAGCATTCTGGTCTACTCGGTCTTTACTTTTGCATGCGGACTGTCGACAAGTATTCTCGCGCTCGCAGTGTGTCGCTTTCTTCTTGGCCTCGGCATGGGCGGCGAGTGGAATACGGGCGCCACTCTCGTGGCAGAAACCTGGCCAGCGTCCTTGCGAGGACGCGCTCTGGGGATTGTACAAAGCAGTTGGGCCGTGGGCTACGCGCTCTCCGCTGTAGTTGCGGGAATCATTCTCGCGCACGCAAATTGGCGATGGGTCTTCTTTGTTGGCATTCTGCCCGCGGCAGTCGTCTTTTGGATTCAACGCAGTGTTCCTGAACCACCAGTTTGGGAAAACTCGCGCGCTACTTCCCTGCCCGGCGAAAAGCGTCAAGCCTTGAGACGATCCCTGCGACCGCTTTGCATCCTCACCCTTACGAACGCTTTTGGCATGTTCGGCTGGTGGGGTTTGTTCACCTGGATTCCCGCCTATCTGGTCCTGCCCGTCGCGCAGGGCGGACGAGGATTCGCTACTCTCAGCCTGACTGGGTTCCTGGTGATCCTTAACCTCTGCGGAATGCTCCCGGGTTACCTGTTCTTTGGAGCAATCGCTGATCGCTTCGGCCGCAGACCCGCCTTCGTTGGCTACCTCGCCGCCGCCGCGGTCTTCGTCCCGTTTTTCGCCGCTGCTCGACGACCATCCGTAATTCTTCTCTTCGCGTCGATTACGGCATTCTTCGGCACCGGTTTCTTCACGGGCTCTGGAATCATCGGCAGCGAGATCTTCCCCACGCAGGTTCGCGCGACGGCCCTTGGAATTTCCTACAATGTCGCGCGAGGCCTAAGCGCTCTGGCCCCCATAACTATCGGCGCTATTAGTGAACGTTATGGCCTCGTCTGGGCTTTCAGTGCAAGCGCTCTCGCGTTCGCTTCAGCAGCCGTTCTGGCGCTGTTGCTGCCAGAGACTCTTGAACGAAACGCACCGGCTGTCTAGCCCAACTTCCCATAAGTTGAGGGCACCTTGAAGACAATACTCTCTGCTATTCCTAAGACTTTTCTGACTTGAAGGCGCCTGCCTTACCCGCATCCAAAAGCTGCTGCCCCTCGACGCGGCCAAAAAGGTCAATGAGTTTCGCCACCACCCCGGTCCATCCCGTCTGGTGACTGGCACCCAGACCTGCCCCGTTGTCTCCGTGAAAGTATTCGTAGAACAAGATGTAATCCTTCCACTCGGGATCCGTTTGGAATTTCTCCGTACCTCCATACACCGGTCGCCGGCCGGACTTGTCGCGCAGAAATATGCCTTCCAACCGATTCGCTATTTCTCGCGCCACCTCGAACAGGTTCATCAACTTGCCCGAGCCCGTGGGACACTCGATTTTGAAGTTGTCGCCGTAATAGAGGTAGTACGACAACAAAGCGCGGATCAGAATAGCGTTGACCGGCATCCAGACAGGCCCGCGCCAGTTGGAGTTGCCGCCAAACATACCGGTGTCGGACTCCGCCGGAAGATAATTCACACGGTAATCCTGGCCTTGAACGTTGACGACGAACGGATGGTCCTCATGGTAGCGGGAAAGCGCCCGTATGCCGTGGGGGCTCAAAAATTCGTTCTCATCGAGCATGCGCGTGAGAATTCTGCGTAATCTCTCTTCATTCACCAGCGCCGCGATCCCACGCTCGGCATATCCCAAATGACCAAGCCCCGTGGCATGAATGCTGTCGCGCAGCTCGGGCATGCGCTCCATGCGTTCACGTATTGTTTTCACCAACCGCGGTACGCGTTCGCGCTGCCACGGATCAATCACCGTAGTTGCACACAAGGGCAGAAGTCCGACCATAGAGCGAACCTTGAGCCGCCTGGCACTTCCGTCGGGCAGGCGCAGTACGTCATAGTAAAAACCATCCTCCTCGTCCCACATGCCTTCCGGCCCGGTTTGATTCATCGCACGTGCGATCCAGATAAAATGCTCCGCAAACTTCAGCGCCATGTCTTCGTACATAGGGTCATGGGCTGCCAACTCCACGGCGATCTCCAACATATTCTGCGAGAACATCGAAACCCATGCCGTTCCGTCCGCCTGCTCAAGGCTTCCACCTGTGGGTAGCGGCGCGCTGCGATCGAAAACGCCAATGTTGTCCAACCCCAGAAATCCGCCCTCAAACAAATTCTTGCCAAACCGATCCTTGCGGTTCACCCACCAGCTGAAATTCAGCGTCAGCTTGGCAAACGAGCGCTTGAGGAATTCGATGTCCCCCTTCCCTTTAAAAGCCTGGTCTGTTCGATAAAGGAAAATGGTGGCCCACGCATGGACAGGCGGATTGACATCACTGAAGTTCCACTCGTATGCCGGGATCTGACCGGTCGGGTGTAGGAAGAATTCCTGCAGCATCAAGTCCAGCTGTTCTTTGGCGAAGTCCGTATCAACCGTCGAGAGCGCGACGCAGTGAAATGCCAAATCCCAGGCCGCATACCATGGGTACTCCCATTTGTCCGGCATCGAGATGATGTGCTCGTTTATCATGTGGAACCATTCGCTGTTCCGCATAGAGTGCGTCCCCGGATTCATTGGATCTCTGCCATGTTCTACGAGCCATAGGTCAACGTCGAAGAAGAAGAACTGTTTCGACCACAGCATCCCAGCAAGTGCCTGGCGCATTACGAGAGCCCTATCTTCGCTGGCACTTTTCGGCGTAATGGATGCGTAGAACAGATCCGCCTCACGCTGCCGAATTTGCATGGTCTCCGCAAATTTCTTGAAGGGATCGCCCATGGATGCAGGTGCCAGATCGCTGAGCCGCAGACGAATTGTGGCGGTCTTTCCCGCCCCTACATTCACCTCGTAATGTGCCGAAGATTTCGTCCCCTTCTTCTCCGGATTTACGGCCTGTTGATTTCCATTCACTACGTAATTGTTAATCCCGTCTTTAACGTACGGGGAACCATTGGCTGTCCCGAAGACCCGTTCGTTGTTTGTCTCATTCTCTGTGAACAGTAGTGGGACATCGCCTTCACAATACAGAAAGCGATCCCCAAGCTCCGTGTGTGAAGCTGAGACGGCTTGGGTCCCTTTCTCACCTTTGATTTGCTTCAAGGAAGGTTTTGGCGAATCCGGCCACCATGTCCATGTATTGCGAAACCACAGAGTGGGCAGAACGTGTAATGTGGCCGGCTCAGGACCGCGATTTGTGACGCTGATCTGAATGAGCAGATCCTCCGGCGTCTCCTTGGAGTACTCCACAAAGACGTCGAAGTAGCGGTCTTCATTGAAGATTCCGGTATCCAGCAGTTCATACTCCATGTCGCCACGGTTGCGACGCTTATTCCCTTCGATCAGGTCAACGTAAGGAAAAGCAGCCTGCGGATACTTGTACAAATACTTCATGTAGGAGTGCGTCGGAGTGCTGTCAAGATAGAAGTAATATTCCTTAACGTCCTCACCGTGGTTGGCTTCGCTGTTCGTCAAACCGAACATTCGTTCTTTTAGGATGGGGTCCTTGCCATTCCAAAGCGCAACACTAAAGCAAAGCTTTTGTTTGTCATCGCTGATTCCGGCCAGGCCGTCTTCACCCCAGTGATATGCCCGCGATCGAGCCTGATCGTGCGTGAAGTAGTCCCACGCATTACCATTCTCGCTATAGTCTTCGCGCACGGTACCCCACTGCCGCTCGCTAAGATATGGGCCCCACTTTCTCCACGGTTTATTGGCGGTACGAGCCTCTTCTAACCTTGCTGATTCTGGATCCTGTGGCATCTCTGACTCCTCCACAACGACGATTTTGGCTGGCTCTCCGTCCAACGGCTCTGACTTCTTACCGTAAATGGAAAACAGACGAGCGAGAACCGCTAACCTTTGGTTCAAAACTTACCGCTGGTTGAAATGGTCCCGGGCCGACATCGGCAGTATAGCTGTCGCTGGTGCCGGCTAGAGGTTGCCACCTCATCGTACTAGCCAAGTGCATGACAGCTTTGAATGTAGCTTAGAAAATCTACATATCTTTGGCTTGGAAAGCGAGAACTTCCGAAACTAGGCGCTATCGCACCAAAGTTGGCCTTTGTATAAGCAAATAAAACACAGAAGAGTGCGATAGGCTCGGCGGATACTCAAAGAAACCAGCCTGGCAGAGCCTGAAATCTGCTCTGAATGTTGATGCCGACCACCTTTGTTGATGGGGCTGTTTTGAAGTCGTCGCGCACTCGTCCCGCCAGCCGCAATCCCTGGCCGACACCGCCAGACTAGACGGGAGGAGCAGGCAATCTTCCCTCCTGCAGAGCCAATTTGGAAGGAAGTATAGCCCCGACGGGTTGGACGGACCGGGTGGGGACCGGGCTATTCTGCCCTTAAGGCAGTCATAGGATCTGACTTCGTGGCACGTTGCGCAGGAATGTAGCAGGCAAGCATTGCAACAAAAAGTACGATGAGGCCGACAGTCGCGAACGTAAGCGGATCGAATGGGCTGACCTCGTATATCAGGTTCCGCAACAGGCGCGCCAAAGTTAAAGCCAACACGATGCCTAGAGCAGTGCCTGCCAGGACCAGCATGGATGCCTGGGCCAGCACCAGCCGCACAACATCTTGCCGTTGTGCCCCTAACGCGATGCGAAGGCCAAATTCAGCGCTCCTTTGCGTCACCGAGTACGAAATCACTCCATAGGTTCCAATAACGGCAAGTACGATAGCTAATCCCGCGAACAGGCCGACCAGGAGGAATGCAAGGCGCGGCGTCGCGACAGACGTATCCGCAATCTGATCCATTAGGCGGATATCGGCTACCGCCAAGGCCGGATCAAGCTGCCCTACCGCGTTCCTGACCGTATTCACAAGTGCCAGGGGGTCAGCTTTGGCTCGAACCACGAGAGACATGTCGTGCTGGGGCGCCTGCAATTCCGGCCACCAAAACGCGGGTTCCGCGCCCGGGCTGTTAGGCCGGTCTTTGACATCGCCCACAATGCCAACCACGGTCAACCAGTCTTTATCTTTAGGATTGTCGTCGAATGCAATGCGTTTTCCCACGGCGTCTTCGTGTGGCCAATATTTGTTGGCCATCGCGTTGTTGATCAGTATCACCTTCGGCGCCGAAGGATTGTCCCCTGCCGTAAGAAATCTTCCGCGAATCAGCGGAATTCCCAGCGCGCGGAAATAATCCGGAGTAGCCATGTGGTAGCGCGCATGAAATTCCTCGTGCGGAGCTGGCTGCTTGCCCTGAATGTTGAATCCAGCATTCTCGTCATAACCCGTCCACGGGAGATCGCTCCCCGCTCCCACGCTTTCGACGCCGGGTGCTGTGGACAAGGATGTCACCAGTTGATCGTAGAAGTGACTAACGGAAGCGGCTTCCTTGTACTTGGCGCGCGGCAATGAAAGGCTGACCGTCAACACATGCTCCTGCTGAAATCCCGGTTCGAGACGCAGAAGGTTCAGTAGGCTTCGAAACATCAAGCCAGCCCCGATAAGCAGGATGAACGCCAGACCAACTTCGGAAATCACGAGCGCGTTGCGAAGCCGTCGCTGACGTCCACTGGCCGTTGCGCTCCTTCCGCCCTCATGCAAACTTTGCCGTGGATCGGTTCGAGAGGCCTGCAGCGCGGGTGCAAGGCCGAACAAAATCCCCGTCACGATACTCACCAGGAAGGTAAATGCGAAGACCGGCGCACTCACGTGAATATCGTGAGCGCGGGGAAAATCTGCTGGGAGAAAGGACACCAGCAACTTCACGCCACCGACAGCAAGGACCAGCCCCAACGCTCCGCCCACGAAGGATATAAGCAGGCTTTCCGTGAGCAACTGCCGAACCAGCCGCGAACGAGGGGCGCCCAAAGCAAGCCGAACCGCAATTTCACGCTGCCTTGTTGCTGCCCTGGCCAACAAAAGATTCGCCGCATTCGCGCACGCGATCAGCAACACCATGATCACCGCGCCCAGCAGCACAAGGAGCATTCGCTGGCTGCTTCCAACAATTTCTTGATCGAGCGGCACTAGCAACACCCGCCAGCTTCCACCCCCATGCTCCTTCTGAATTTGAGCCATGAGCGAATTCATCTCGCTGCTCGCCTGGCTGACAGAAACATCGCTCTTCAACCGGCCGATACCTTCAATAAAATGTGATCCGCGATTGGCAGGATTCCCCTCGAACGAAAATGGCCACCACACGTCGATACCCTCGCCGTAGGGCAAGGAATGGTATTCATTGCCCGGGTGTTCGACACCGCGAGGCATCACGCCGACAACCGTAAAGGGTTGCGAATTGAGCGTGATCTTTCGCCCGATAATATTTGGATCAGCGCCGAACTTTGTGTGCCAAAGCCGGTCGCTCACCACCACCTGCAAGCCATTTCCCGGGATCTCTTCGTGTTCATCAAATTCGCGCCCAAGCTGCAATTTGAGGCCAAGAACGTGAAAATATCCTGATGTAATGCCGAATCCATAAAGTCGCTCAGCTTCGCCGGAACCGGAAAGCTGAACATCGCCTCGAGTGAATGCGGCAAAGGATTCGAAGGAGCGATTGCGCGAACGAAAATCTTTGAAGTCGAAAGGATTGAGCGGAAACCTCGGGAAATCCGGGCTGGTGAGGAAGACCCGCACCAGTTGTTCGGGTTCAGGATACGGAAGAGACTTGAGCAGGACTCCATGAATCACGCTGAAGATTGCGCTGTTGGCCCCAATGCTCAAAGCCAGCGTGAGGACAATGACAATTGTGAATGAAGGGTTCGAAACCAGCTGCCGGATGGCATATCGAAGATCCTGGAAAACACTCTCGAAGCCAAACCCTACAACTTCATTACTCCGCTCTTTAATCCTGGTTTCGTTGCCAAACTGCCTCTTGGCAGCATTGCGAACCGCCGCAGGCGATACGCCCTCCGATCGCAACTCCTCCTCCGCGCGTTCACGATGAAACGCCATCTCCTCTTCCAATTCCCGGTTAAACTTTCCGCGAAAGACAAGGAGTTTCAGCTTACGGAAGATGTGAGCAAGTGGGTCCATGCGATTCTCCTAAGCGTCCTGCAGCACGCGGCCAATAGCAGCGATCATCTGCTCAAACTGAGAGAGTTCAACACCAAGTTGCTTACGTCCGGCCGAGGTGAGCGTGTAATAACGCGCACGGCGGTTGGTTTCCGTCTTCTTCCATTCCGCTTTGACCCAACCCTGAAGGAGGAGACGTTGCAGCGCGGGATAAAGCGAGCCTTCTTCCACCGTCAATACATCGAGTGATAGCCGCTTTATTGAGAGCGCGATCCCATATCCATGCAAAGATCCGCGAACGAGCGTTTTTAGGATCAGCATGTCCAGCGTCCCAGGCATTAAGTCTGGTTTCTTAGCCATGTCGCTATATATAGATTATCTATGGATAGAGTGTCAATGTCGCACTTCTGCCGTTTCTATCGAACGTCGAACGCCGGTTAGCCTTCCGACGGTTTCGTCGCAAACCGCTGCCACATCAATGCGCGGCGGCTGTAGCCTTTGCTTCCTCCGCACTCGGGCGCCTCATCAGGAATGGCAGTGGAACGAGAAATAGAACGAGGAAGCCAAGCATCCAGAATGCGTTGATAAATCCAAGCACATTCGCCTGCAGATCAACTTGCGCAGAAAGCTGTGCCAGGGCGCGATGCGACGCCTCGCTGGAGCTTGCGCCCATGGCGATAAAGTTCTGCGTCATCGCCTGAAGCTGCCTCTCGAAGAATGGATTGGCATGGTTAGTGTGCGCAGTAAGTGCGGTCCGGTGAATCTGGCCCTGGCTTGCGATGAAGTTGTTTAGCAGCGATACGCCGATGCCGCCGCCCAGGTTGCGGAGAAAATTGCTGATGCCGGAAACCTGGTTGAACTTGTGCCGTGGCACGCCAACATAATTAAGCGTGCTGATAGGGATAAAGATGAGCGGGATGCCAATAACCTGGATAATGCGGAACCACACCAGGTTGGTGAAACTCACTCCGAGATAGATTCCCGTTACATGGAACAGCCCAAAAGATGTGAGCGCAAATCCAATAGCGATGATGACTCGCGGATCGAATTTCGTCGCTAGAATGCCTGCGAGAGGCATCATGAACAACAGTGCGATGGCTCCGGGCGAAAGTGCCATGCCGGCCTGTTGTGCTGTATAGCCAAGATCGTTTTGTAGAAATTGAGGAAGCAGGATGGTGCTGCCGTTGAGCACCATACCTAGAATAAAGCTGAATATGACAGCGGTGGCGAAGTTGCGTTTGCTCAGCAGCCGCAGATCCATAATTGGGTTTTCGTGCGTGAGCTCGCGGATCACCAATGACACCAACGCAACGATCGCAACGATAAAGCTAACAAGGATCATCTTCGAAGCGAACCAGTCATTCTCCTGTCCCTTGTCGAGGACATACTGAAGAAATCCAACTCCAATAACAATGAGGCTGATCCCCATGTAGTCCACTCGCATTTTCGAGCGGACAAGATTCCTCAGGTATGCCGGATCATGCACGATGCGTTGTGTAAGCAGGAGCGACAGAATACCAATGGGCACGTTGATCAGGAATATCCAGTGCCAACTGTAATTGTCCGTTATCCATCCACCAAGCGTTGGGCCAATGGCCGGCGCAACGAGAATCGCAACGCCATACATGGCAAAGCCCATGCCCCGTTGCTTGGCGGAGAATGTGTCCGCAAGGATCGCCTGTTCGCTTGGCTGCAACCCGCCTCCACCCGCGCCCTGCAGTATGCGAAAGAAAATGAGCATTGGCAGGCTCGGAGCCAGCGCACAAAGGAACGAGCTGATGGTGAAGATGGCCACGCAACTCATGTAGAACCGCTTGCGGCCAATCAGGTTCGAAAGCCATCCGCTCATCGGCAACACCACGGCACTCGATACCAGGTAGCTGGTGATGACCCATGTGCTCTCCATCGAACTGGCGCCGAGGGTGCCTGCAATGTGTGGCAGAGCCACGTTAGCAATGGAGGAGTCCAGCACTTCCATGAAAGTTGCGAGCGTCACCGTCATGGCAACAACCCATGGATTGATCGCCGGTCTGGCTGCCTGCTGTCCCACTGAATTTATGACTTCGTTTTCCTGGGCCATAAACTAATCCAAGTGAACCGTAGGCTCGACCGACATGCCCGGACGAAGCTTGTCCAAATCCTTCTGACCGCGGTCGAAACGGATGCGCACGGAAAGACGCTGAATCACTTTTACGTAATTACCAGTGGCGTTCTCGGGGGGAAGCACGCTCGTGCGGGCACCTGTAACGGCGGGCATGCTCTCCACTGTGCCGTCGAAATTCTTACTGAGCGCATCCACGTGAATGCGGACTTTCTGGCCCGGCCGCATGTGAGCCAATTGCGTCTCCTTGAAGTTCGCGGTGACCCAAAGATCATCCGTCTGCACAATCATGAAGAGTTGTTGGCCTTTTGAGATGCGGGCCCCAACCTCTGCGCTCCGTTGCGTAATCACGCCGGAAACAGGAGCGGAAATCTGGCAATAGCTGAGATTCAAACGGCTCTGCTCAAGCGCAGCCTGCGTCGCCTCGGCATTCGCTTGTTGGCTCTTGATATCTGCCTCGCGAATAGCTACCTGCAGGGGCGCATTGCTTTTTGTTTGTTCCAGTTTGCTGCGTTGCTGCGCAAGCTGAGCCATACGCTGCTCAACAAGTTTTTGCGAAGACGCGACCGCAGCCTGATTCGAAGCTACGGTTTGCGTTTGTGCAGCGGCAGTTGATTTGTATTGGTCATAATCCGCGCGCGCAACCTCCTGCTTATCCAGGAGAGTCTGGTAGCGCGCAAGGTCTGCCTGTTTTCGTTCGTTCGTCGCCTGAGATTCCTTCAGCCTCGCAACGGAACTATCGAGATCATGCTGCGCGGCAGCGAGAGCGGCTTCCGAACCGGCTACTTCGGCTTGTTGCGACATGAGATCGCTCTGATTGCTGATGCGAGTGATGGGCAGGTTCGGATGCGCGGCACCGAGCATCGCCAACGCCTGGTCATGCTGTGCCTGCGTCTGCTTCAGCGCGATCTGGTCATCGTTCGGGTCAAGTTCCACAAGAAGCGTACCGACCTGCACAGCCTGGTTGTCGTCAACATGAACCGCTTTGATGGTGCCGTCGATGCGTGAGGCTATCGGGTTCAGATGGCCATCGACCTGCGCGTCATCCGTATCCTCATAGCCGCGAGAATATAGAAACCATCCAAGCCCAATGGCCAACAACACGAGCGCCACCATGCCAAGCAGAAATGGATTGAAGCGGCGACGTGGAGTCAGCGCTGTGGCATCGGAGTCAAATTCACCAACCGTCGGTGACTGGACTTGAGATTCTGTTTCCGTCTGTGTTTCAACGCTCATTTACTTACTCCCTTTAAATAATTCGGGAAGATCTTTTTCGGCCTCTCCCATAGCGTGCGCCAGTGCAATCTTTGCCAGGTTCAACGAGAACAGGCTGCTGACGTAGTCGTGGTCTGCTGAAGCCAATGTCTCTTGCGAATTCACTACCTCAACCGAGTCCGCCACGCCTACGGCAAAGCGATCCTGCGACTGCTGCAAGATGGAAACCGCAAGCTTCTTGTTGCTTTCCGCGGTGGTCACCTGATCGTTGGCGACGGTTAAATCGATGTACGCATTGCGCACATCCAACTCCACAACACCACGCTGGTTTGAGAGTTCCGCACGGCGTTGTGCGACGACAGCGTCCGCTTCGGTCTTATCCGCACTAATGCGGCCACCTGCGTAAATGGGAATGCTAAGGTTTGCCGAAGCCTGAAAAACGCCATTGCCCTCATTCGGATTGGTGCCCTGTAATCCGTACATACCGTTTAGTGCAAGGGCTGGCAGACGCTGTGCCCCAGCCGCCTTGCGCGCTTCTTCCGCTGCTCGAAGTTGTGCTTCCGCAGCCTTCAGATCCTGCCGCTCCGACCAAGCGCGCCGCACAGCTTCCTCTACGGGCACAGTGTCACCGGCAATCCCCTCAAGTTTTTCTGTAATTGAAAATTCCTGGCTGAGTGGCAGTCCAATCAAACGCGCCATTGCGTTCTTCTGCTTTTTTAAATCGGCCAATTGGGAGCGAAGCCGCTGCTGCGCGGTCTGCAGCTGCACCAGGGTTCGATTTGCATCGATAGGAGCTTTTGTGCCCGCGTCCGCCTGGGCACGTGCTTGTTTATAGCTGGCCTCAGCGAACTGGACTTCAACTCGCTGCTCGTCCACCAAGGCACTGATCGCCGTCAATTGCAGGTACGTGCCCGTCACTGCGAGAACAACTTCTTCCCTCGCCTGACGCGCATCCAGGCCAGCAGCTGCAGAGGACTGCTTTGCCGAACGGTAATTGTGGATGGCCGTAAAGTCGATAACATTCTGCTGCAAGGAACCGTGGATGTCGTAGTAATGGAATGGCCCCGCAGTTGCCGGGAAAGCATTCGAACTGCCAAAAGTTTCAGAAGTCAAACCCTCAGCTTCGAGGCTGATCTTCGCAGCATTCTCTGATGCGCTCGCACTGATGTCAGGTAGAAGAGAACTGCGCGCCGACAATCGCTGTGCCTCGGCTTGACGCGATCTGTCATCCGCTCCAACCATGCCAAGGTTGAATTGGATTCCCCTGCGCACCGCATCGGCCAAAGTAAGTTGAAGACTGCCCGCGGGCGCATTCGGATCCGCCACACTGCCGGTATAGGCACCCTGCACACGGATCTGCGTATTCACCGTATTAACGCTTGCACCCGAAGAAGGAGTCGCCGTCTGCTGCACCGAAGCGCCCGTTTGCTGACTGGCAGAAAGCGGCAACTGTACGGCGCGCGTGCTGGGCGCGGCCTGTGATCCCTGCCCCCATGCCGCGACGGCTGTGGTTGCAGTCAAAAGGAGGACTGAAACTCTTGCAATGTTCAGGATCGAAGATTTCTTAATTACATACATACGTGTATGTATTAATATGAATTCAGCAGTAGAATTTGTCAAGAGGAACTCTATGCCCCTCGCAAAACGCACAAACAGGACCAAACACCAGGTCCGTACCGAAGAGACTCAGTCAAAGATTCTCGATGCGGCCGGTGCTCTCTTTTCTGAACAGGGCTTCGAGAAAACCCAACTCGAAGAAGTGGCGGCACGAGCCGGCTACACTCGTGGCGCAATCTATGCGCACTATGCCAGTAAAGAGGATTTGTTCCTCGCGCTAATGGAGCAGCGGGTACTTTCGAAGTTCGTTGTCATGCGACGAGTCGTCGAAGAAGAGCCAGAATTCAGCAAGCGGTTTGGGATTTTTAAACGCTGGATCGCCAGCCAGGTAGGCGACCACACTTGGGGAATCCTGATGATGGAGTTCAAGTTGTACGCACTGCGGCGCCCCGAATCGCGTGCGAAACTGCAGCACACGTTTGACCTCTTGTTCAAATCATCTGGCAACGATTTTATCGAGCTCTTATTTGGGGCCAATTTGGATAAGACAAAGCGCGCCGCGATCGAGCGGCGGCTAGTCGTCATGGGCGCTATTCAAAGCGCGGTAGTTCTTGAGAGCAACTTCCGCCCGAAACTTCTTCCCAAAGCGCAATTGCAAGGGTTTCTTGAAGAGCTATACGAAGCTCTTCTTCACGACTGAGAGAACCGGCTCGCGACCGTCCCCCCGATCACTCGCTCCGCAATGCCACTATCGGATTCACACCAGCAGCACGCCGCGCCGGAATCACAGACGCCACCAGTGCAGCCGTACCGAGCAGCAATGTTGAGATCGTGAGCATGATCGGGTCCCACGGCTTAACGCCAAACAACTGATCGGTCATCAGTTTGCCGGCCCCGATCGCTAACGGAATGCCGAGTGCCAGGCCGATGCCTACTTGCGAGAAAGCTCCGCGTAGCACCATCTTAATGACTTGTCCGCGATCCGCTCCCAGCGCCATCCGCACTCCAATCTCACTTGTCCGCTGTTCAACCGTGTAAGCCATCACTCCATATAGCCCGACCGCTGCCAGCACCAGTCCAAGCACACCGAACAGACTCGTTAGAGTTGCGATCATGTTTTCCTGTTGGAAATCTGCACTTAGAACCCTGGTGTATGGATCGACACCATAGAGCACGAAGTTAGGATCGATGCTCGCCAGCGTCTTGCGCACGCGCTCTTCCATGCCCGGAGGATTGCCCGGCGCCCAGATCACAATGTTGTACAGATAGTGCGACCAGGTTTCGCCACTCTTATAAGCCGGATCGTCATACTGAACCGTCTGCGTCTCTGACACCCAGAACATCGGCCGTATCTCTTTCTTATACTCATAGGTCATGTACCGCATGTCCTTCACAACTCCGACCACCTCATAGGTTGCGGAATACATGATCTTGTCTGGCCCGAAATGCTGCCCAATCGGATTCTGACCTTTAAAGAATCTCTTCGCGAACGCTTCGTTAATGACCGCTACCTTCCGCGTCGTGGCAGTGTCTTCCTCCGTAATTGGCCGACCCAAAACCATTTTTGCGCCCAGCGTCTCAAAGAATCCCGGCATCACCCGTGACCATCCCGCCCCGGTGTCTTCCCTTGCTCCGGGCTCCGGCCGGCCTTCGATGCGAATACCGTCGTTCCAGCTATCGCCAGTCATAGGAGCATAAAGCGCTGGCGCTGCCATCCTCACACCAGGAATCTGCTTCAGCCCATCATCGATTTTCCGGAACAACGGCTCCATCTGTTCCGGTTTGTAATTGCTCAGCATGGGATTGATCCAGGCAATATACCGCCCGTCAGTTTCGAATCCGAAATTCTGATGCTGCAGGTTCCTTAGGCTTTGGGCCAGCAGGGCCGCGGCGGAGAGAAGTACAAGCGACATTGCTGCCTGCGCAATCACCAGGGACTTCTGTGCCCACGAACGCCCGCCGCCCACCGAACGGTTTGCTCCGCGCAAGGCCTCCACTGGATCCGCATGGGAGGTCATCCATGCCGGTGCGATCCCGAAAATTACTCCCGTCAGAACCGACATGCCCACTGTAAAGAGCAGCACAGGCCACGACGGCGTCGCGTTAATCGGCACGTAGTTATTCGGACCGCCAAGTTGGAATGCAAGATGCAGAATCAACCTGGTCCCCGCTATCGCAACGAATATGCCCAAAGCTCCACCAATAATGGATAGAGTCACGCATTCCACCAGCGCTTTGCGAACAAGCCGTCCTCTCGAAGCGCCCAGGGCTACGCGAAGCGACGTCTGCATACGATCCTTCAATCCACGCGCGAGCATCAAATTTGCGAGATTTCCGCATGCCACCAGAAGCACGCAGCCAGCCGCTACCAGCAGTAGCTTCAGCCCATCCTGATACTGATCTCTCATAAACGACACGCCCGCGCCCCCCGGAGTCAGGTGCAGCGTTTGCTGCTGCCAGAGTTGCTTCTCGCCTGGCTCCATATCCGGAACGTGACTGGCCAGCCAGTCATGAAATTCCACCCTCAGCTTCGCTTCGAGCGTCTTTGGATTCACGCCCGGACGAACTCTTCCGATCAACTGAAGGAAGTTTCCATTCGGCCTTTTCAGTCGCGCCGTCTCCCCATCAATCAGTAATTCAGTCGTCAGCGGCAGCCAGAAGTCGGGCATGCCCCAACCAGACAATTTCGCTCCGAAGAATCCCGGCGCAGCAACGCCGATTACCGTGAATGGATGTCCATTGATCTGGTAGCTCGCACCCACCACCGAGGGGTCAGATCCGTACTTTTCCTGCCAGATGTGGTAGCTCATCACCGCCACCGACGGCGCACCCTCCCGATCGTCTTCATCGGTCATAAACCGGCCAACCCACGGCTGCACACCAAGGGTCTTGAAGAAATTTCCGGATACATACTGACCATTGCGGGTGTCAGCCTGCGCCTGCGATCCCTCCCTGCGGACCCCAAGTGGCGCATTCCCTGCTTGAAGCGCCGTGAGGTCAGTGAACTCCGGCGTCTGCGCACGGAACATCTTGTACGCTTCCCACGAAAATAGCGCGAAATCCCCGTCATCACCCTGCGTATAGCCGCCCCAATTACAGCAGCGAACTTTATCTCCGATGAGCCACAGTTCCTCCGGCTTGGCGACCGGCAGCGACTTCAGCATCACTTGATGTACCAGCGTGAAGATGGCCGTGGTTGCTCCGATCCCCAGCGCCAGCGTAATCAAAGCTGTCGTTGTGAATCCCGGTGATTTCCGCAGTTGCCGCAGTGCATCCCGAATGTCCGCCAGCATTTGTCTCGCCTCGCATCTTGTTTTTAGGAACGCGCAGAACTTCCCTTTGCAATACGAAAGCACTCCGCTCGCCGTTCCCTCGCCGGTGCTTTGTCTCACGGAAAAGAACTTAGGAGAACGGTCGCGGCGTTCTCTGTCCGCAACGGCCAGTTCCCTGTTCACAATCGGACAGTTTCGAGAAGGTTTTCGAACAAGGGATGAACTCTAAAGGATTGGCGTATAAGGCCGCCGAATCATTTAGAGTGTCACTCGCCAACAAAACGTCGATCCAAAAGAAATGAAAGAGGGGCGACATGTGCAAGGTAAACCGGCGCGAATTTCTGGCAGCAGGCACTGCATTCTTAAGCGTTGCAGCAGAGACTGAACTTCTTCATGGGGCAATTCCAGCGGCTGCGGCGACGGCAGCCGACATAAATCAGCTCGCGCCCGATCTCTACTTCCACGAGGGCGACGTCGTTTCTGATAACGCCGACGCTGTCTGTAACAATGGCTGGGTCATCTTTGAAGACTACGTGTTAGTCATCGACGCCAATTTTCCCGCTGGCGCAAAGCTGATAATCAGTAAAATCCGCTCCATCACGGACAAGCCAATTCGTTTTGCCTTTGATACCCATCACCATGGCGACCATGCGTACGGAAACCAGATTTTTGTTGAGAATGGCGGCGTGGCGGTCGCGCACACAGGCGTAATCGAGGAGTTGCGACGCTATGAAACAGGCTATTACGGCAACAAGCCGGGCCTGTGGGAAGGGACTGCGAAAGAACGTCCCGACGTAGCCGCCAGCAAGCTCAAGCCCCCCTCTGTTCTTTTCCCCAACGAGCTTTACTTTGACGATGGTAAGCATCGCGTCGAGCTCATGCATTTGGGCGTGGCGCACACGCATGGCGATGCCATTGCCTGGCTACCTGAACAGAAAATTCTTTTCACTGGCGACGTCTGTGTAAATGGGCCCTTCAACTACGTCGGGGATGGCAACGTCGAAAAGTGGATCGCGACTCTGGAAGCGGCCAAGAAACTTGGCGCAACAACCGTCTGTCCCGGCCACGGTCCACGTTCAACGAATTCCGTTCTTGATGACCAGCAGGCATTCTTCAAAGCTATGCAGGACCAGGTTGGTTCGCAACTGGCCAACGTTTCACCCGATCAGACGAAAAAACAGATAGAAGCCATTCGGACGACACTCAAAGCCAACCCACAGATTGCGAGATACGTCTCCGATCCCGGCAAAAACGATGGTTTCCCATCGCAGGTGCAAAAGGTCTACGAAGAAATGACTGGCAAGAAATTAGCTGCGGTGCTTCACGATCCGCAACTAGCCCGCCATGCCCACGCCCGCTCCCATGGCGTTGTTTCAACTTGAATATAAATCTTGGCCAGACGGCAAGAACTTGTTCAGCCGGGCTCGCCATGCAATTAGCGAACCACGTTCACGATATTTTATTGACTGGATTTAGGGAATGAAGTACTTTCCTGTGACGCTGTGCGCCACTCCGCACCTCGTGAAAGTCAGACTCCCTTCCATCGAGGCTTCTCATGAGGCTCCCCTTCCCTTCTCTGCCTGTTTCCATGCGCTTCCGCGTAATCCTTCTTGCCCTTTGCTTTCTCATCGGAGGCCTTGAAAACCTTGTTGCCACGGCGCAACTGTCCAGCCGCTTCGCACCAACTCCCGGCGGCACTCAACTAAGCGGAACGTCTCCCCTGGTTCTCGCGGAAAGCGACGTGAGCGGCGACGGCAAGCTGGATCTGGTAGTGGCTTCCTACGCCTCGTCAACTTCTACCGCGCTTACAGTTTCCTACCGCCCCGGAAACGGCACCGGCGGTTTCGGCAGTGCCATAACTATGGCGACGTTGCCGTCGAACTATCGTGTGCTCGCCTCAGGCGATTTCAATCACGATGGCCGGCTGGACCTGATCTTGTTTCAATCTGCGACGAGCCGAATACTCCCAATGCTCGGAACCGCAACGCATGGCTTTAGCACTGGAACTTCATTCGCATGCTCAGCGTGTGGCCCGGGTGGCCCGGCAGCAATGGGCGACTTCAACAAAGACACCAACCTTGACGTGATTCTGGCCAACACAAAGTCCGGCACCCTTGTCGCTCTGCTCGGCAATGGAAACGGCACCTTCCGCTCGCCAGTCGTTAGCCAGGGTTTCACAACAGCTTATTTCGCAATGATAGTAGGAGACTTTAATCGTGATGGCCTGCCAGACCTGGTCGTGGCTGACGGGGAGACTACGTTGCAAACCGCATTCGGAAACGGAAACGGAAGCTTTCGCGCTGGGTCACCTTTCACCGCTACCGCGCCGTTTGAGACGGCACTGCTTAGCGCTGATATAACTGGCGATGGAAAGCTTGATCTGATTGTCCCTACCGATGGTGGTGCCGCAGTTCAATTCTGCCCCGACGGATCACCGATTTACATCTTGCCTGGGAATGGAGACGGAACTTTTGGCGCTGGGAAAATCTATTCAGCTGGCATCATACCCTCGTCCGCCGTGATCAATGATTTCAATGGGGATGGTAGGCCGGATATTGTGACGTTTAATACATTCAGTAACTCATTTAGTGTCTTGCTGAACCTTGGCTCTGGCAAGCTGGCTCCGGCGGTCAGTTACAAAACAGGCCTTCCGACCGTTTACTTTAGCAATCTATTCGACGGTGACTTGAATGGCGATAAAAGACCAGACTTGGCGATTGTAAGCCAAGACAAGGTAGCCACAGTCATAACCCAGCCGGGGGGCACATTTCACGCTGCAAATGCAGCTGAGCTATCAATCTACCCCCACCTTATCTCGCCGCCTGTCGATTTGAATCATGACGGCATTCCGGATTTGATTGCGGTCGGATCCACCGGATGCAAATACGATATCGGCGACGGGGTTTCAATCCTCAGCAGCAATGGAACCCCATTGAATAAGATTGATGGCATTTCTTTTTATAATCCTCCAACCTCGAACCCCGGAATAGGGGACTTCAATGGGGACGGCAACTTGGATGCGGCGATGTTAGGTTCATTTTTCGGACCTCCGCAAACTCAGGATATATACCTTAATGACGGTCACGGTAACTTGACAAGTGTGGGTGGCACGTCTCCGACGACGAATGCGACCGCCCTTGCAGTTGGTGATTTCAATCGCGACGGCAAGTCAGACCTGGCACTGATTGACGCAGGTGAAATCCAGATCAAGCTTGGCATGGGCGGCCAAAACTTCAAGCCGCCTGTCAGCTATTCGGCAGCAGGCCATCCTGTTGCCATTGCCGTGCGTGATCTGAATGGGGATGGCAAGCAAGATCTGGTAGCAGTCAATCAGGGGAACGACTCCATCAGCGTTCTACTAGGCCGTGGAGATGGGACCTTCAATGCGGCGAAGTCCTATCCGGTGGCCGACGGTCCGTTTCAGGTTGCTTTCGCTGACTTCAACCGGGACGGAAAGGTCGACATCGTGGTCGCTGACACGAATCAACTAAGTGTGCTGCTCGGCAATGGGAACGGAACCTTTGCGTCCGCTCATAACTACCCGGCTGGTACTCCACTCGTTTCTCTTGCGACCGCAGATCTCCGCGGCAACGGCGATGCCGATGTGTTGGTAGGCGCAAAAAGCGGCGATCTCCTCTGGTTCCCGGGAGCAGGTAACGGCACTCTTGGCACGGCACAGCACTATGCTGCACGAGGCGCTGCTCTCCTGCAGGTCGGCGACTTCAATCGAGATGGTGCGCCGGATGTCATCTTGTCAGGACCTGGCGGAACAGCAATAAGTCTTCTCTATAACCGGGGAGGCACGCACATCGGTCTCACAACCAATGTGGCGACAATCACGCTGGGCCAAGCCGTTACATTTACGGCGAGCATTGGGGCAAGCTTACCCAACTCCGGTACACCTACCGGTTACATCGCATTCAGAGACGGCACAAGAACGATTGCAACCGTTACTGTGACGAACGGCAAGGCCACCTTCACCACCTCAGGTCTCGCCCGGGGCACGCACAGCATCACAGCTTTGTACAACGGAAGCACAACATTCAATCCTCACCTGTCAGGGACGGTCACTGTGATCGTGAAATAGAACTCCTTCTAGTGCCCACACCGCTACTGCTGTTGTCTTTCCGGGCAACAGCAATAGCGGTCTCTCCTAAATAGCTGAGGTGACAA
This sequence comes from uncultured Acidobacteriaceae bacterium, assembly GCA_963797255.1. Classification (GTDB taxonomy): domain Bacteria; phylum Acidobacteriota; class Terriglobia; order Terriglobales; family Acidobacteriaceae; genus JANXZS01. The sequence continues at coordinate 322,761 of CAWCOV010000015.1, read as the reverse complement.
AATCCGGAAAATGTCACCCCAACAAATCGTGCATTTCCGTGCCATATTTGCGCTCGATTTGCACGCCAAAGTAGCTACTTTTGACCCTCTTCCAACGCAGGTGCGGAGCCCGATATTCTGTTAAGGTCTTCACCATGGTTTCGCGACGTTCTTTCCTGCAGTCGGCTTCTTTAGCGAGTCTGGCACTATGTTCACCTCCCCTCGCGTTCTCGGACGAGGACAGCCCGCTCCTTCTTAAGACCTTTGATTACAGCGATGTATCGCTAGCGCCGGGACTGGCGCAGACTCAGTTTGAAGAGACTCAGGCTGTGTTGCTATCCCTGAACGACGACAGCCTCCTTAAGCCTTGGAGATTGCGCGCCGGATTGCCCGCCCCCGGTCCTGACATGGGAGGATGGTACGACCAGGTGCCTCTAAACAAAACAGAAAGCGGGGGCCACGGCTTCGCCCCAGCACACTCCACCGGCCAATGGATCTCGGCTCTTTCTCGCGGATATGCAATTACGGCAGACGCGGCCACCCGCGCTAAGGTGTTGAAATTACTCGACATGTATGGCCCGGCAATTTCACCCAGGTTTTATGTAAACTTCCGCTTTCCCGCCTACGACTACGACAAGATGGTGATCGGGCTCATCGATGCACACCGCTATGCAAAGGTGCCACAGGCTCTGGCGCTGCTGGATCGCACGACCGATGCCGCTGAACCCCACCTTCCCCCGACTGCACTCGACCGCGATGACCCTCAGAAGAGATGGCGCGCTCAAGTTGGTGATAACACTACAGATGACTATCTCTGGGACGAGTCGTACACGATGCCGGAAAATCTGTATATCGCCTCGCAGCAAGGTGGCGGGGAACGCTACCGCAAAATGGCTGCCCGTTATCTCCTTGATAAGACATACTTTGAGCCGCTCTCAGAAAACAAAAACGTCCTTCCAAACCACCATGCTTATAGTTTTTGCAATGCACTGAGTTCCGCCATGCAAGCATACATAGTAGCCGGCAGCAAAATGCACCTGAAAGCCGCAAGCAACGCATTCGAAATGATTTGTGCGACGCAGAGCTTCGCCACTGGCGGGTGGGGACCGAATGAAAGCTTCGTCGAACCCGGGACTGGTGCCCTCTACAAGAGCCTTACAGATACGCATCGCGGTTTCGAGACTCCCTGTGGAAGCTATGCCCACTTCAAACTCACACGCTATCTGCTTCAAATAACAGGAGATGGCCGCTACGGCGACAGCATGGAGCGCGTTTTCTATAACACCGTCCTCGGCGCGAAGCCCTTGGAACGGGATGGACACGCTTTCTACTATTCGGACTACAACATGGACGGAAGCAGGACCTACTTTCCTGATGCGTGGCCGTGTTGCTCCGGTACCCTGCCACAGGTCGCGGCTGACTATCGAATCCTCTCCTATTTCCACGATGCGGGGGGAATCTTCGTAAATCTTTATCTGCCTTCCACCGTCAAGTGGACAAGTGCGAGTGGCGCTCTTGTCTCGTTGACCCAATCTGGCAAATACCCGTTGGAAGGCGAAATTACGCTAGGACTAAAGTTGTCGCGCCCTTCTGAATTCGCGGTACGTCTGCGTATCCCTGCCTGGAGCAGTCAGGCGGGCTCCGCTGTAATTCGTGTAAATGGATCGCGTGTGCCGGTAACCGTGCAATCGGGATTTGCGACGTTACGACGCAAGTGGAGCAATGATGACCGCATCCAACTTGATCTCCCCCTACCGATGCGGCTTGAGGCGATCGATTCCCAACACCCTGACACGGTTGCGCTCATCCGAGGTCCACTGGTCCTGTTCGCCGTAACGAAAGAATCGCCGCACGTCACCCGCAATCAACTGCTGGCCGCTTCGCGCATTTCGGGCCGCGATATCTGGAAGGCTGAAACATCATCAGGCGAGTTGCAATTGATTCCCTTCACCTCCGTGGGCGACGCAAGCTATCGGACCTACGTGAATGTGAGTTAGCGATTTGCGGAGGGCGGCTTGAGCCGACGCGGCAAGGAAGCGCCTGCGATGAACGATGTGCGTTCTAAGCTGTGCCAGAATCTGCACTAACTCTGAGTCGGGGTGACGTCGTGCCTTTGCCTGGCAGGCAGATACTGCGATATCCACTCCTGAGTGGATCCGACTCGCCCCCAACCGCTCGACGAAGCCGCTACGGTCGAACATGTCGCGCACAGGATCAGCGACTCTTGCCAAATAGAGATCCACTCCTGCGTCAAGCAGCTCGTTGGTCCACCTAAGGATCGGCAGGTATTTGGATATCCTCTGCCTGGTCGACATGATTCCCCCTCGGGAAAGCTCACATCGCTGCAATCCTCTATAGGCAGCCTACCGTCAGCGTCTTCCTTGAGCGGTCAAATTGAGTAAGAGCTCAGCTCGGCGACTCAGTACTTCTCGGGGACAAAGCGCCTGCCCGCTATCGGAGCCTGGTCATTGTAACTGCCCTTTTCACTGCGTACTGGCAGTTTCACTTTTGCTCGTGGAACCTTATCGTAGGGGATCTTGCTGAGCAAGTGTCGGATGCAATTAAGCCGCGCCTTCCTCTTGTCGTCAGATCGTATGATGTGCCAGGGAGACTGTCTCGTATCCGTCGCCTTTAACATGGCGTCACGTGCGCGTGAGTATTCATACCAGCGGTTATAGGACTCTGTGTCCATGGGGCTCAGTTTCCATTGCCTGAGCGGATCCGCAATTCTTGCCTCGAAGCGGCGTTGCTGTTCTTTCTTGCCGACTTCCAGCCAATACTTGATGAGGATAATTCCCGCGTTCACAATGTATTTCTCAAATGTGGGGCAAAGCTCCAAGAACCGCTCATACTGATCTTTGTCGCAGAAGCCCATGACGTGTTCTACGCCAGCGCGGTTGTACCAGCTGCGGTCGAAAATCACCATCTCCCCCGCTGCCGGAAAATGCTGCATATAGCGCTGGATATACATCTGGCTTTTCTCACGGTCTGAGGGGGCAGGCAGCGCCACAACTCGGAAGACTCGCGGACTAACGCGCTCCGTAATTGAGCGAATCGTGCCACCCTTGCCCGCGGCATCGCGCCCCTCAAAGACAACGATGACGCGGAGACCTTTGTATTTGACCCAGTCCTGAAGTAAGCACAGCTCGCCCTGTAGACGGCGCAGTTCCTTTTCGTATTCCTTGCGATCCAACTTCTTTTTCTCTACTTCTTTTGTCTTGGCCATCAGAAATTCTCCTTTACCACGGCGCGATGAGAGTATCTGACCGACACATGAAGGACAAGGGCCCGCAATTCATTCTTGTTGGCGGCACCTTCTTTGATGGGTCAAATCTTCGTCGGAAGGCAATACTAGGTTTAAAGTGGAAGACCGCACAACTAGGGAATCCCTTGAAATGTCCGATGAATGACAAGGCCGGTGACGAAAAATGGCCAATATCTCCGACTTTCTAACTGTCGGATGATCCATAGATCGTGAGAGGAGAGTACGCTATGTCCGCCTGGGTTCGATTTCCAAATTTGTATGAAATTAATACATGGGTATGGCTTGCTGAGCTCGGGCGCAAGGCCGGCAAACACTTCACTTTGAGTTCAGTTCCTGCGACCGAATGGGATGCGATAGCCGCCTACGGATTTGACGCGGTCTGGTTGATGGGCGTTTGGGAACGGAGTCCCGCAGGCATCGGCATTGCGAATAAGAACGATGGACTACTTGAAGAGTTCCGGCGTGTCCTTCCCGACTTTCAACCAGAAGACAATGTGGGATCCCCTTATTGCATAAAGCGCTATGCAGTGGACCAGCATCTTGGTGGGCCGAGGGGCCTTGCGGTAGCTCGAAAGGAACTCGCAAAGCGAGGAATGCGCTTGATTCTGGACTTTGTCCCAAATCACGTAGCTCCTGACCATCCCTGGGTACGCAAACATCCGGAATACTTCATTCGCGGAACAGAGCAGGATCTCAGAGACGACCCCGTCTCCTTCATCCAGATCGCGGACACCGTATATGCCCGCGGCAAGGACCCCTACTTCCCCGCATGGCCAGATGTTTTACAACTGAATGCCTTCAATGCCGGGTTGCGAATGGATGTGACTCAGACTCTCTCGGATATTGCCAGTCAATGTGACGGCGTTCGCTGCGATATGGCAATGTTGGTAACGACACCCGTATTCGAGCGAACATGGGGAATTCGAGCCGGATCAAAACCCGAGAAAGAGTACTGGACAGCCGCGATCTCCACCGCTAAGGAATTTCACCCCGACTTTCTTTTCATTGCGGAGACTTACTGGGATCTTGAGTGGGAGTTGCAACAACAGGGATTCGATTTTTGCTACGACAAACGACTCTACGACCGTCTGGAACACGATACTCCAGAGAGTGTTCGTCTTCATCTCTGCGCCGAAACGGCATACCAGGATGGGCTCCTTCGGTTTATCGAGAACCATGATGAGCCTCGGGCAGCATCTGTTTTCTCTTCAGCCCGTGAACGCGCGGCGGCTGTGGTGACTTCCACACTGACAGGCGCTAGACTTTTTTACGAAGGCCAATTTGAGGGTCGCAAAGTAAGGCTTCCAGTTTTCCTGGGAAGGCGTCCTGACGAGATTGCCGACATTGAAATGCAGGAGTTCTATCGTAAGCTTCTGGCTGCAATCGATCACTCGCTTTTTCAAGAAGGCCAGTGGAGTCTCTGCGAGCGGTCCGGATGGCCTGATAATCAGACGTGTCAAAACATAGTGGCCTGGCGTTGGCGTAAGGATGAAGAACACAAGTTGATCGTTGTGAATCTCAGTGATAGCTCCGCTCAAGCGCTCGTCTCTATCAATTGGGATGAGTTCAAAGGCAAGACTTTGACTCTGACAGACGTGCTGTCGAGCATCATCTACGAGCGTTCCGGGGATGAACTCCTGGGGGCAGGGCTATACGTGGATCTGGGACCATGGGATTACTATTTGTTCGATTGTCGGGAGAGCGTAAACTTGCAGCCAGCGGCCACAGCTCAACAGGAAAGCACAATGAATTCACTGGCGGTTTCTACTTGAACCTCTCCATACAGTAGATCTGTCCTCGGTTGGGATTCGATGCTTAGACTAGTCACAAACTGAGATTGGCTGAGCAGATGTTTTAGCGTTCGGACTTTGGAATTAGCTTCGATTCTTCTGCAGAGATCCTCGGCTCCGGCTGGGTACATTTGCGAGAGCTATCCAGCCCATAGTGAGGAGCAATTTCAATTCGTCTGCCATTCCAATTGCACGTAGAGCCCAAAAAATCTTTGTACATGCAGGCATTCGTCTTGGCTTTTCGGCGAAACCCTCGCTGCAAGAAGACCTCAGAAACACTTCGTAGCACCAGCCATGTAAAATCATGCAGCTAGGGAAATCTTTAGTTGTTGCGCGCCGACGATGCGACTTGAAATGGGCTGATCCCGGTTTCGCAAAGCTGGACGGATGGTTTTAGATTTGGAGGATATCGCTATGCCCTTGGATTCGTGGACAAGATTTCAATTCAAAGTCTTGCGAAAAGTTCTGGCAGTGGTCTGTACGATTCTCTTGGCCAGCGGCGATGCGACCGCAATGGCGCAACAATCTGCAACTACACCTGCACCCGCAGCAGAAGCCCCACCCGTGAAACTTCCTGCGGACCAGCTCGATTCTCTAGTGGCTCCGATTGCGCTCTATCCCGACCCGCTTTTGAGTCAGACGCTCGTCGCCTCCACGTACCCACTCGAAGTCATTCAACTGCAGCAGTGGATGGCGCAAAACAAGACCCTCAAAGATCAGGCTTTGGCCGACGCGGTAAAGAAGCAAGACTGGGATCCCAGCATTCAGGCAATGGCAGCGTTGCCTGATGTCCTGAAGCAGTTGGGAGACAACATTAAATGGACCACGGACTTGGGCAACGCGTTCCTGGCGCAGCAAAGCGACGTCATGGACGCTGTGCAGCGCATGCGCGCCAAAGCCAAGGGCAGCGGGAATCTCAAATCGACCGAGCAGCAAAAAGTGGAAACAAAAGTCGTTGAGAACAAGACGGTGATTGTGGTCGAGCAAGCCAACCCCCAAGTTGTCTATGTTCCCAGCTACAACCCGACAGTTGTCTATGGAGCTCCAATTTATCCTTATCCGCCTATTGTTTACCCACCAGTCGGTTACTATGCGGCAGGAATGGCGATCTCCTTCGGCATCGGCATTGCCATGGGAGCAGCATGGGGCGGAGGCTGGGGATATGGCTGCGGATGGGGTGGCCACAACGACATTACGATCAACAGAAATAATACCTTCGTTAATAACAGCAACCGCAACCAGATTAACGGCGGCAATCGGAACAATATCAACAACGGCAACCGCGGGAATGGAAACAACAACTGGCAACACAACCCACAACATCGTGGTGGAGCCCCCTACTCGGATCGTGCGACGGCGAACAAGTACGGTGGAACTGCTCGCGGAGACTCCATGTCGAACCGTCAGGCAAGTGCTCGTGACAATCAGGCGCGCCAGGGGGGTTCAGATCGCGGAGGGGCGCAGGCGGGCAACATGGATCGGGGCGGCAATCGCCAACAAGGAGGAGGTGCCGGCGACCGTGGTGGACCACAAGCGGGCACGATGGATCGTGGTGGCGGTGGTGGTGGTGGTGATCGGGTAGGCAATCGAAGCGTTCCAAACACACCAAGTTCGCGAAATACCAGCGCATTCGGGGGCGCAAACAGCGGGATGAGTGGAAGTGGAGCAAGAGCCAGCAGCTCGCGAGGGTCGTCCAGTATGGGCGGATCCCGTGGCGGCGGTGGTGGAAGGCGGAGGTAACTCGATATGAGAGAGGAAAAACTGATGAGTCGCCAAACGAAAAATTTCTTCCTTGCCACGATTCTGCTTGCAGCATCCCTCTGTGCCTTTTCAACGGCTGCGGTTTGCCAGTCCTCGGCTCAGGCAGCTGCTCCTGCAGCGTCCGCACAGCAGACCTTCGCCACACCGCAGTTAGCTTTACAAGCCTTGATAGAAGCCACAACTGACTACAACGTGCCGACACTGTTGAAGATCTTTGGTCCCGAGGGTGAGGACTTTATCGAAAGCAAGGATCAAGTTCGGGACGAAAACAATGGGAAGGCCTTTGCCAAATTGGCCAAGGAAAAGAGTTCAGTCAGCATCGATCCAAAGAACCCCAATCGAGCGACAATTGTTGCCGGGAACGAGAACTGGCCAGTCCCGGTCCCTCTGATCAAGAGCAATGGGAAGTGGATCTTCGATAGCAAGACGGGACGCCGCGAGATTCTTTACCGTCGCATCGGCGCCAATGAGTTGGACGCTATACAGGTATGTCGCGGCTACGTCGAAGCGCAGAAGGAATACGCTTCGGAGATTCACGATAATTCTGGTATCAACCAGTACGCCCAGAAAATTATCAGCACTCCCGGAAAACAGGATGGCCTCTTCTGGGTGAACGCGGACGGTTCTCCGGGCGGTCCTATTGGTGAGGCAGTCGCCAAGGCTATCGCTGAAGGCTATTCCAGCAAACTTGAGCCGTACCATGGCTACTACTTCAAAATTTTGACGGGTCAGGGACCAGCGGCACCAATTGGCAAGATCAATTACGTAATTGAGGGCGTGATGATAGGCGGCTTTGCTTTGGTGGCTGTGCCCGCAGAATATCGCGTGACCGGCGTGAAGTCATTCATCGTCAGCTATGACGGTATTGTTTACCAGAAAGACCTTGGAGAGAAGTCCCTCGACGTTTTCAAGACGATGGAAATCTACAACCCAGACAAGACGTGGCAGGCAACGGACGACCAGTGGCCTGCCGGTGCCTGGGTATCAAACCTAGCAGGACAGCAGTAGCAAGAACAGATCGGATGTTGGGAAGGCTAGAGTATCAAGCTGGCCTTCCCAACATCTTCTTCGAGCATCATGACGGAGTGGCCAGGATCGTAGTTACCGGTCCACTTCGATCCAACGGATCGACCAGCAAAAGATGCAACGTGACCGCTGGAATTGCGCCGACGAATGGCAGCGGCTCACTGCTCCAGGTGAGACCTCCAGCGTCCAATTGGAGGCCGTCTGCTTCTGCTGAGACAATCGCATCGTTCCCTTCCTGCCGCCAAAGTCTAATGCGATATGTCCCTATCGCATTCGCAACAGTAGTTGGTGCGCCACTCACAGAAAGGTTTATGAAGTAGGTGTTTGGATTGACGCCTGCAGCCGTCGTCGCAGTAATCTGCTCAACTGCGAGTACTGCTGGGACGGGCGGAACTCGGATAGCTTGTGCCGGGGCTGAGGGCGAGCTGAATGCCGCGACCGCGTCGACCTCTTGCGCCGGGCTGACGCCATGCGCTCCATCGGGTTCGGGAATTGCGATCACCCCAGCGGGAATTCGCCTCTCTGCCGGCATGCGTATTTCTGCCCAGTAGGCATAGGCGACAAAGAACTCCAGACCTTTCGTAGTTCCATCCACAAATGTCGCGGACATGGTCGTAGCGCCGTCTAGCGCTGTTGCCTTTAGAAATCCGCGGCCAACTTCGCGTGCGTAGATGGGGTCTCCCACGGCGCTTGCAGCACGGCGCAATCGAAACTCCGGAGCGCGCGCGTCGGCATCAGGAGGATCGGCGAAGAGCCCTGGCTCCTGCACCTGCAGGTCAACAAGATTGATGCCCACCGCGATGATCGATATGGTCGCGGCGCCGGTGTCCGGGTCGACTGCAACTTCCAAACGTGGCGGCGGTTGTCGACGATCTGCGGGTACCGCGATCGGTATCAAGCCGGATTGCGCGAAGGGTGCTTCGACGCCATTATCGCTGGTTGAAATGATGCGGACGAATTGCACCGTCGAGAGTGTGCGTGGAAGAAACTCGTCCATAACGACGCTTCCATCCGCAGCAGCCAGCAAGGGTGGATCCGTCAGCAGGCGGAAGCGATCTCGACGATCCAAGCCGCCGCCGCGCGCGAGCGCTGCTCCGTCCACGCCGATTTGTCCCCGCGAGCGAGGTCCGGCTCCGTCCGAAGTGGGAACACCGATTCCGGGAGCATCGGCAAGATATGCGCGATAGCGGTGACCGGGGATTCCCTGCCATGACAGCTTCAACTCGACATCTGCTGAAGGCCCGGGACGACTGGTCCATACCAGTGCAGGTCCAGTCGGGATAATCCTTGATGGGCGAGGATCGGTAATGTTGATTGCGGCTACTTCTATCTCTGACGCCGTGCCCGCAGTATCAAAGAAACGAGCTTTGATTGCCAATCGACGTGTCTCCATTGGAAGGAGCGCGGGGAGATCAAAGACCAGGGTTGCAACCGAATCTTCGACGACAGTTGGAGTTTGCATTGACACGTCCACACTGACCTCGAGGCTGGCAAGTGGCAGCGCTCCGGCGGTCAGGTTTTCCGCAAGTGGGACCGGAATACGAATTTCCAAGGTTCCGAACTGCACTGGCCCATCGCCGGCGCCACGTGGTGCGGGATGAACCAGTGTTTGAATCACAGGGCGAGGAGGGCCTTGTCTTGCAGGCTGAGGCACGGGGAACTCTGCCGGCAAACCAAAGCGCCCGAAGAGATCCGCCAGCCAGATGCGATAGGTCCACGGCGTCCCGTCAGCAGGGATATCGGCATCCACGATGAGCCCTGTGGGCGCTCCTACTGTCTGGCTTTTTTGCCCCGGAAGCAGAGGCGCCGTCCGAGTAGCAGGATCTGAACCCGCTGCAAGAGTGAGCACAGCGTGGCGAGATTGCCAGACACCTTGTTCCTGACGAGCCAATGCAGCAAGTCCGGCCAGCGGTGGCTCGTCAATCAGGAATTCCTGCCTGAAGCGCTCGCTGACGCCGTGCTCTTCCCGTTTCCACCTCGCAGTTCCCAGCCGCACCAGTGGCGCTTCAAGTGGGTCGGGAGGAGGAGGCGCCAAGGCCGGAGCCACCAGGACCCTAAGCTGAAAATGCGTATTCGCGGGCGGCAGGATTCGCGAAATTTCAGGGAACAAAGCGATCATGCGATTGAGGATTCGTATTTCGATTTGATCGGGCCCACCGAGAAGATCGCTGAGCAGCGTCCCATTCGGCAGTTTTTTCGTTAGATCGATAAGGAAGACACCGGCCGCGATCCAGGCATCAGGCTGATTTGGATCCGCAGGGAGGCTGTCCAATCTCGTCATCAATCCCAAGTAGCGAGCGATAGCCGTGTCCATCGCTTCGAGCAGAAGCGCATTCACGCCAGAAAAGGTTGCTGCCTGCCACGGGCGCTTGATTGCCAGGTCTGCGGCGAATTCGTGTCGTATCGGAATCGCGCTGGGAATTGTGGCAGGATCTCTGAGAATCGCATCCAGCTGTTGATCCACGGAATCGGATAGCGCATCGAAGCGGCTACGTTCCGCTGCCTCATCAAGAGGATCTAACGGGCCTTCTGGGCGGTCCGGCGGACCATATCGCAGAGGCGCCCCGTCACCCACTCTTTTCAGCGATGGTTCGCGTCCGAGACCACCGGCATACCACGGCTGTCGGTCCACGGGGAGAGACAGGATAGCGTCCGGTACCGCATGGCCGATGATGGTTTCAATCATCTGATCCGGAGTCACGATGAAGCTACGGAGAGTCTCGATTGGACCCCGGCCACGGATGCGCAGACGATTCGGGAGCGGAGAGGCTACCTGGAATCGCGGTTGGCTTCTCGCAACCATCAAACGATTTCCTATATTGCCGAGCAGAGCAACGCTGAAGCCATCGGGATTTACGGGGATCGGCTCATGTCCGATCAGACGCCCCTGATCAATTGCGGGTGGCGCTACCCACGCAAAGAGTTCGCCGCGAGCGGCATCCAAATCTGGCCTACCGGTCACACTGCCGTTGGCATCGTGCCAAAACACTGTGGGCTGGAACAGCGACGAATTCATTCGCCACACGCAGAACGGCGCAATTGGAAGGCCCAGTATCGGCGATGGCACGATGCGAAGATGGGTGCCCTTGGGCAGGTCGGGGTCGGGCGCGGCGGCAATTGCCAAAAGAGAGAGCAGGTCCGGAGGAGCAAGAAAACTGGTTGCGATTGGCATCAGGAGGCCTCCTCGACCGCGAAATCGGGCGCCAGTGGCAACGAAATGCTGCCCGAAATCGCCGCTCCCGGCGCGGGCGTTCCCGAAGGTCCGCGATCTACGGCATGCAAAGTAAGAGTCGGAAAGTGGAATTTGAGGGGCTGCGGATGAGGCTGTGGAAAGGGGAAGGGTCTGGGCGGGTTAGGAACGCGCCATCTGATTGGCTGGAACGGTGTGGACGTGGCCAGAACGATGCGCGTTCCAGACCGATCCCGCCGACGGACGTCGAAATGGATATTCGGCGGAACCAGGCCCATAGTCAGCGTGAGGTCGCCGATCTCGAAGCGTCCGGCGCGGTGGATGGCTTCCGGTGACTCAATCATCACCCCTACAAAGAGCCAGGTCGGAGTGGCGGCGGCCGCATCTTGCTTCCACATGCGGCTGACACGCGGCGCTGTCGCGACTGGCCATCCCTCTAGCCCACATTGTGCGAGAAACGCATCGAAAGCAGCGTCTTCGCCTTCTATTGCGCTGGTTGCAAGTGGTGTGTCCGACGAAATTTCAAGATCGCCATTGGCTATTCCTAATCCTTCAGCGGGAAATTGCAGGGCTGCCATCATTTCCAGCGGATTGTGCCAGCGGGAAGTCCGGAAGCTGACGCCGGGCAGGCTGCCATCGCTCACTGCGGGGTCCTTCGATGTGGCCTGCGCATAAACTTCGTACCAAGCCTGCGGGGCCAATACTGCGGGAGCCCGCATTGTCGAGCCCGGCGTGGGAACGGCACAAGGAGCGCTGGTAGCTAGATCGATTCGACGTACGTCGCTCCCGCGAGCAAATTCAGGTGCGAGCAAGTGAGTGAAAACTCCGTCGAGAACTTTCTTTTCGCCGTCCGCACCTACAGCATCTGTGCGGCGCAGACCAAGCTGCAGTTTGAATCCATAGCGGTCGGCCAGCACCGCCGCGTGAGCAACGGTGAAATGGACGCTTAATGGATCATCACAAAATCTGTCCAATTCGCTTTGTCCCGGTTCGTATCCGGCCAGGTAACGCTGCAGCATTTTTGGATCAAACAGATCCCGCTTACGGTACAGGTAGGAGACCAACTCGACCGACCCATACTTTGGTCCTGAAGGGGGCGCTACGGGTACCGGCGTTGTGCGGAAATAGAAGGAACGCGCGGTGTCCTTATTTGCTGCCGGATCTTTTGGCGCATAAGTGGTCTGCGGAGTCGCCACTGTTGCGATGGGCGTCTTGCCGCTGTCGCCTCGCTCGTAGAGCGTTCCCGTCCAAGTCATCGCGACGTCCAACCTATAGAGCCTTCCCGGCTGAAGAACGCTTCTTACGAGTGCACTAGGAGGGTCAGCTGGCGCAGGAGGAGGCGCCGCAGCAGCGCTGCCGCGGCTGCGGCGGCCGCGGCGTTTGCCTTATTGCGAGCATTAGCGGCTGCTTGCGCCGAAGCCGTGATGCCACCAAGGCCAAGATAGCCGGTGGTGAAGCCAGCAATCCAGCGTACGGTGACAACCCGCACACCGACGCCAGCACCCGGGGCGCTGTAGCGAATCGCAGTCAATCCGCCTGCAGACGGTACGCGTGTGTCGGGGGTCCAGAAGATGCCCTGATCATCCATTACAGACAGCACCTGCATACCGGGTGGCCAGAGACTCACGTCGGCGATCAACCAAATTCTGCCTTGAGTGAGAGCATCGTCGAGTGTCACAGTGAAGCCGGTGAAGAGTTCGTGTCGAACTAATGCGGGATTGAATGCGATCATGCTCAGGTATCCGGGAGGTCCGGCGACCTGCCCCGGAAGCAGATATGCGGCGAAGTCGCGCTCCACCCGTAGTGCCGCTTCGAATTCAACAATACGTGCGGGCGCGAAGCTGGTCGGAACGGGCAGTCTTAATGCGGTAGCGGCAGAAAGGGGCGCGTTGAAGGCTCTAGTGATGAACTGCATCGTGCCTTCTACTCGGCTCTGAAGAGGATCGGCGCTGAGAGGATCGGGAGGCAGGAAGAGTCCGATCGATACCGGTTCGGCGCCAGATCCTAGCGCCCAACCGACACGCGGATTCGCTGTAGTTTGGCAAAGCTCAGCAAGAGCTTTGAGAGGATCGTTGGGCAGACTCTTTCCGGCATCGCTTACCCTATCGATCCACATATCACGCTGTGGAGTAAGAAGAGCTAATTCGGCCGGCTCTGGCTGGCCACCTGCGTCGCCAAATTTTCCAACTTGCCATGCACCGCTGAGCGGGCCCGGAACAACCACGCCGGCTGGATTGTCAGTGACGTCAAGAAGGGTTATTCCGGATAGCGTCCACTGGTACGTGAGCAGATCGCTGCCGAGCGGCAATGCACGTAGTCCCTCAGGATAAGCAGAGATCGTCGGGATGGCGGGCGACAGATCCAACTTGGCGTCAAGACCGCGGAGACTCGCTTCGATATGGCCAGCATCGTTGAGCGTTCCGCGAATCGTTGCACCACTGACTTTGATGGGGCCCAGATCCAGCTTGAAGCGCAGATCCACCTCGATCCACATTGACCCGCGGCCACTGCGCGTGCCGAGCACGTCGAAGAGCGATCCGGGACCCTGTACCTCCCAGCCACCGGGATCCTCCACTTCCAGCGAGGCGTGATCGAATCCCAGGTTGATCATCTGCAAGCCACGTTTGGCAGGGTCGATCGTCAGCACCACTTCGCGCACTCGCACGCGAAATGGGCGGTCCGGTTGCATACCGACCGAGATGACACCGACGCTGAACGTGTCAACTACCGCGGAAACGGAGTAGTCGATCTTCATCTTGACCACTCCACCTACCGGCAGGCCATTTCCCTCACTGATGAGCTCGACGCCATGTAGTACGAAACCGCCACCCGTGTCGTGGAGAAAGCTGCTCAATCCAACTGCTGCCGTCAAAATTTCGTGCAGCCAAACGCCTGAACCGTCTCCGCCAAGTGCTGGCTGTGCGCCCACTTTGCCATCTGCCACCAATGCTGTTGCTAATGTGGCAGCGGTTACCAGGATCTTCGCGCCGAGCCCGCCGCCATCCGTCGAAACCGAAACAATGCCGGCATCTCCTTGCGCTTCGACAGCAAGCGAAATGCGAGTCTCCGGCGGTGATGCTTGCGGCAGGCGGCTAAAGCGGGCACGAACGATGACAGGCTTGCCTGCTGCAAAAGTGATGGTCTGAGGCGCCGCTCCTCCGAAGCTCTGTTGATTCTGATCGAGCGGTAGTTCCATCGCAGCTTCCACCAAAGTCGGTACAAAGCTGGACAAGCCAGTCGCAGTTGGATCCTGGCATTCGATTCTTACAGTAATTCCGGGGCGCCCTCCGGGGCCGGCGAGCGATGGGATTTTCGAAGTCACGACTAGATCGATCCCCGGCGTGGGCGTACGTCCTATTTCAAGGTGTGCGTCGACTGCGTGTCCGCCGAGAAGAGGTACGCCGCGTGGCAAATAAAATCTGGCATTACGAACGGCAATGCCACGCCACGTGGGGTTATCTGCTGGCGTCGCGATCACTGCGCCATCGATCAGCGTTTGCCCCGGCGGAGATGCATCTGTCGCGTCATCGAACGCGACACCGTCTACGATCTCCAATCCAAAACCGGTTCCGCCTAGCAAGACAGTAGGGGGCGCCAATCCCAGAACGATGAGTCCGTCCGGGCCATCCCTGCTCGGTGCCAACAAAACGTGAGCGGGCTCGCCAGATTTTCCCGTGATCACGAGTGCGGGATCAATGCCGGTCAAATGAACCGCGGGATCGCCTGCGGCCTCAAGCCACTCAGAACCATCGGGGTCTGATTTCCGCGTCGCAGCGACGAAACCATAGCCAGGAATCTTTTCGATTAAATCGAAGAGCGGCTGCGCGATTCCATTCTCAGCGAGTGCAATGGCCAAGCGGAAACCCGTTCGAATTCCGCCCGCTGCAGTGTAAGTCAACGTATAAGGACGAGGATCAATCGGCAGTTGGAGATTGAGGTCAAATACGCCGAGTGAGTTTTGCGCGACTAGAAACTTGATGTGACCCGTCTCAGGAGTTGTTTCCGGGGGAGCGGCAGCCGGATCAATGTCGGCGATATCCATGACGTCGAGTAAAGCCGAGACTTCCTGGCCAATTACAACACTGGACGACAGACGGTCCGAATCAAGGCGCTGCCTCATCGTCGTCATTGGATCCAATCCTCCCAAGAGCCCGATGAAGCGTTAGAGCGACGATCCTATATCAATCGACAACAGTGCGCAGACAAAATATTCGCAAATTGAGGACATTGGAGGAAGATTATGCCGTCGCAGTTTAAAACCGTTTCAGTGCGCAGAACTTGCAACAGCCGGCAGGAAATCAGTCCGAGACAAGATCGCGATCATATGAAAATTTGTCGACGCCATTCTATAGCAGTCGACGTTCGCGGACTTTACACCAATTGATAGCCGAGGTCGATTGTTGAAACATTCGAGGCCGAATTCTGAGCCGAGTCCTCGACGATATACTCATGCATCGAAACCGGACTCGTACCGCCATTGAACAGATGTTTCACGAGATCGAGGCTATGCAGGACAATATTTCTATTCTCGTCCAGGTCACAGTCCAGCAAGTGAATCGCCTTGCCTGCAACCGTCATGAAGAACATCGTCAACTGCAGATCCCCTTGTTCGTAGTCTTTCTTTAGCGTGATCATCTTTCTGATGTTCTGGCTCCCGCCATATTGCGGCGGAATGTTTCCGACATGCAAAAGCAGGTCCGGATCCGGCTCGGTAAAATAACCTTGTCCCTTGAAGCTGCCATTCAGGCCATTCAGAATCGTCTGTACATTTTCGAATAACGTCGCATCTGCTTCCGCGACGAACCTTTCCTGGTCCAAACTCACAATCTTCCGCACATAGCTGAACCATGGAACCTTTCCAATCGGATCTTCTTCATCCGTCAGTACCGCAAATAGATTGAGAAGAGCCATCTTCGCTTGTATTTGCGAACCATCCGTCAGCGTATCGTATTTTGAATTCAAATCGCCGACACTAAGTCCATTCTTCAGGACGACGTTCTTGCTTACGGCAAGCACATTTCTGAAAGTTTGAAATCGCTGTATCGCAAGCGTTTGAAGCGGCGTGAACTGCGGAACCCACTTTCCTGGCAATCGGGTCACCTGCATTTTGTAGGACGGAGACGAGTCACCACGCGGCTGGAAGAAGAAACCCGTGACGGCGTCGTACCTTGAAAATGAGATATTTACTTGCCATGTCGGAAATCCATCCGGAAAAGGAATTGCAATCGTTGCAGCGCCCGCAAAATCGTGAATCACTTGTCGAGAGATCACCTGGTTATCCGGGATCACTCGAATGATATCGACAGTAACTTGAGGATCGAGTGCTTCGACTCCTTCCATCGTCGAAGCAGTTATGTTGATCTTGACGGAGTCCGGCATAGTCACACCCTCCAAACGCACTCAGTATGAATGATTCTCGACTTCCGCGGGGTCATTTTTAAGCCTCCGAGAATTTGGGTTCATCACCCACGGCCATCAAGCACATGTTTCTTCGATAGCTGATCTCTCGCCTGAGGGATCAGAAAAATCGCGCTTGACATATTCCCATATCGGAATGTAATTTCCTGTCATGGCAAGAGCGAGCACCACTTCGGATACTTTCAACGCAGTTGCAGAACCCCGCCGACGAGAAATTTTGAGCTATCTCGCTGGAGCCGAGCGTCCCGTTGGAGAAATAGTTGCCGCGCTCGGCATGGAGCAGCCTTCCGTCTCCAAGCACTTACGTGTGTTGCGAGACGTGGGGCTGGTTCGGATGCGCTGCCAGGGCCGTCAGAAACTGTACCGGACCAACGCCGAAGCGATACGCCCACTTCATGAGTGGGCTGGGACCTTCGAGCGTTATTGGCAACACCAGTTGAATCGTGTCAAGGAACGCGCGGAAGCGATGGTGCGCCAAGCCTCACCAGAGTTGAATTCCCCAAACTCGAATATCCAAGGAGAAATGATGATTTCCACCGAACAGACTCTCGAAAACCTGACACTTACGATCAACCAGGAAATCCACGTCCAGGCGCCTCTGGATGTAACCTTTGCCGCACTTCTCGAGCAACTGGGCCCCGGCAACGAGACACCTGACGGCAAATCTCTCAACATGAAGATCGAACCGTGGCCGGGCGGAAGATGGTATCGAGACCTGGGCGACAACAATGGGCATTTCTGGGCAAATGTTCAGGCCATCAAGCGCCCCTCATTGCTTGAATTTGCTGGTCCATTGTTTGCTTCCTTCCCATTCGTTTCCAACGTGCAATATCGGCTTAGCGAAGTTGATGGTGGAACCTTGATCACTTTCAAACACACCGCTCTTGGATTCGTATCCGAGGAACACAAGGCCGGGATGAATAAGGGTTGGGCCTCCATGCACGAACGCGTTCGCAGGCAAGCCGAGGGAAGCTGACAGCAGCGGCCCGTAAAACGATCCGAAGATCGCAAAGAGGAGAAGCGCATGTGTCCGATTTGCATAACAACCGCGGCGCTGATTGCCGGCAGTGTCACCTCTACAGGTGGACTGGCGGCAATCGCGCTCAAGAAATTCGGCGCAAAGAGCACCGTAAACGATCAGCCAATTCCAATAGCATCCAAGGAGGATCGCCATGGCTAGCAGCATTATGGAAGTAGCAAACCCAAATGTCGTTTCGCATGCGGAGTGGCTTGCCGCCCGTAGCGAGTTCCTCGCCAAAGAGAAAGAATTCAATCGCCTTCGAGATGAATTGAGCCAACAGCGACGTACGCTGCCTTGGGAAAAAGTGGAGAAACGGTATGAATTTGATTCGACCAAGGGCAAGGTAACGCTTGGCAGATCTTTTTGATGGCCGCAGCCAGCTCATTGTGTATCACTTCATGTTCGGTCCCGGCTGGCAGGAAGGCTGCCCAAGTTGTTCGTTCGTGGCAGATCATTTCGATGGTTCGCTCGTGCATCTTGCGAATCGCGATACGACGCTTGTGGTGGTATCGCGCGCTCCGCTCGCCGAAATCGAAGCATTCAAAAAGCGTATGGGCTGGAAGTTCGAGTGGGTCTCGTCATTCGGCAGCGACTTTAATTTCGACTATCATGTGTCTTTCACGCCGGAAGAAAGAGCCAGCGGAAAAGTCGAATACAACTACGCCAAGGGCGAATTCCCTAGCGAAGAAGGTCCAGGAGCAAGCGTTTTCGCCAAGGATACGGCGGGCGAAGTCTTTCATACCTATTCCACCTATGCGCGAGGACTGGATATTTTGATGGGGACTTATAACTTGCTCGATTTAGTTCCCAAGGGCCGCGACGAAGACGGCTTAGCATTCACGATGTCGTGGATCCGCCATCATGATCGCTATGCGGAAGGCTATTTCGTCGATCCGGCGAAGAGATATGAGCAACCGAAGAGCACTGTCAGCTCCTGCTGTTCGGGGGAAGGTCATTCGTAATCGACGTAATCTCGGCGCGAGCGGCACGGTACAAGGTAGCAATCGAAACACAGCACGAAGTTGGACTGAATAACTCAGAAGATAATGTCGTAGATTCAGAAAGGATAAGAGAATATTTTGTGGCGTTGATATTTGAAGGGCAGTAATATTTGATCGCTTGACGAGGGAGGTGACGATGCGAGCTCGTCGATTGATCTTCGCGCTTTCAATTGCAGTTTTAGTTGTCACGCTTTCCAATGCACAGAACAATGCGACTGCTCCGGCGAACAGTGCGAAAATCCTTCCCGGACTTGGCACTCTGCACCATCCAACATCCACACCTTCTCCAGAGGCGCAGCAGTTCTTTGATCAGGGGCTGCGCCTGATTTATGCCTTCAATCACGAAGAAGCAAATCGTTCTTTCGAGCGCGCTCTTCAACTTGATCCGAAATTCGCGATGGCCTGGTGGGGAATCGCTGTTGCCGTGGGTCCCAATTACAATCTTCCCGTCGATGCGGATCACGAGAAGATCGCAGCCGAGGCGGTCAAACAAGCGATCGACCTCAGCCACTCTTCACCGCTTGTCGAGCAGGATTACATCAACGCCATTGCCACACGCTTTTCCCCTGCTGCCAACCCCGACTATAGCCAACTGAATCTCGACTATTCCCGCGCTATGCGCAAGCTCGCCCGCAAATATCCTGACGACCTCGACGCATCCACACTTTTCGCCGACAGTCTAATGAACCTCCGCCCATGGCGCCTGTGGAACGTCGATGGAACGCCCGCTGAAGGCACACCGGAAATTATTGCCACACTTGAATCCGTACTTCGTCGTGACCCCAATCATATCGGTGCAATGCACCTCTACATGCATGCCGTTGAAGCTTCCCCGAACCCGGAGCGCGCACTGAGTTATGCCAACAGCATTGCCGCGCTGGCACCAAATGCCGGACATCTGGTTCACATGCCGTCGCACATCTATATGCGTACGGGAAACTACGATGGGGCACGCGCACAAAATGCTGATGCCGCCCACGTCGATGAACAATACATAGCTGCCACTGGCGCTCAGGGCATTTACCCGCTGATGTACTACTCGCATAACCTGCACTTCCTTGCAATCGCCGCCGGAATAGAGGGACGCTGTGCAGATGCCGTTGAAGCCGCGCAGCGTCTCACCGCAAATATCCAACCGGCTATTAATGAAATGCCGATGCTTGAGGCTTTTCTTGGCATCCGCTACGCTATCGCCGTACGTTGCCATCGCTGGGATGATTTGCTTGCGATGCAGCCGCCCACTGCCAAGACACCCGCACTACGCGCCTTCTGGCTTTATGGACATGGCAGCGCTCTGGCGGCAAGATCGCAATTAACGCAGGCCGACGCGGAGGAAAAGGAACTTGCTTCCATCGTGAAAGCCACGTCCCGCGACGAAATCTTTATGCCACCGGTTGAGAACCATAGCTGGCAAATATTTCACATCGCCGATGATCTGCTGGCCGCCCGAATTGCGATCGCGCGCGGTGACAAGACTCAGGCGATCACGCTTCTTCGTGACGCAGTGTCCAATCAGGATCAGCTTCTTTATGATGAGCCGCCCGATTGGTACTTCGACGCGCGTGAGACACTCGGCGGCGTACTCCTTACGAATGGCGATGCGCAGGGAGCCGAGGCTGTTTTTCGGGAGAGTCTCACCAAAAACCCTCGGAATCCGCGTTCTCTGTTTGGGCTATCAGAGTCACTAAAGCAGCAAAAGCGGGACTACGAGGCCACGTTGGTGCAAAAGCAATTTGAGACCGCGTGGCAGGATGCCGATGTCTCCCTCACAATCAGCGACCTATAACGAACGGTTTTGTAGTGGGAATGCAACGATGTCGTACGTCGAAGAACCGCGCCGTACAAAGCTCATGCAGAGTGAATATCCGCAATCGGCAGCCTGACTCGAAACTCAGTCCGGCCGGGCTCCGAGTCAAACTCGATTGCGCCGTCGTTATGCTTGACGAGGCGTCGTACAATATCGAGCCCGAGGCCAGTTCCCTGCCCTAGTGGCTTGGTCGTAAAGAAGGGATCGAAGATTCGGTCGCGATGCTCCTTCGGAACCCCGGGCCCATCATCAACGATCCAAACTTCCACGCTTTGGCCTTCGCGAATCGCGCGCACATCCACTTTGCCTCCGTTCGCTACGGCGTCCAGCGCGTTGTCGATCAGGTTTCCCCAAACCTGGCTTAATTCAGCCGCAAAACCGCGTACCTTCGGAAGTTCATCTACCTGTTCAACCGTCACGGCAACTGACTTCGCACGGGCCTTCGAATTAAGTACCGCCACCGTGTTGTTCAGGCTGCGGCCAAGATCCACTGGTTCGGCTATATTCGCCTGGTCCATGTGCGTAAATCCTTTGACCGCGGTCACCAGACTGGAGATGCGCATCGCGGAATCCTGAATCTTCGAAGTCAGGTTTCGCACGGCACAACCGGCGGCCGCCCACCGCACCACAGCATTCCAATTCGATCGCTCCACTGCGGCGACGAGCATGTCCAGTGCCTCAAACGTCACTTCGGTGTCCGCAAGCATTTGCGCGTTCGCCGTGTCCAACCTGTGCCTGGCAAGCCACTCCAATATTGCTTCTTCGCGATCACACTGTTCCAGAGGAGACCGTTTTTCGTGTTTCTGTTTCGCCAAACAGGAAGCTCGAACGGCATCTACGGCCTGCATTTCGGCAAGGCTCAGTGAAGCCGTGGCTAAATCGCGCGTTGCCTCTTCAGAATCTTCGAGACGATCCTCAAGCGTCGCTGCACAACGCTCAATCGCAGAGGCCGGATTATTCAATTCGTGGGCCAAACCCGCCGAAAGTTTACCCAGAGACATCATCTTTTCGTTTAGTAGATCCCCAGAATTAAAAATCCGCGCACGATCAAGCATGGTGTGAACCAGGATTGAGGTGACTTCGAAACACTCTCGCGTCAATTCCCTGAGTTTGTCGCGGGGTATCGCAAAAACCTCTGCCGGTTCCAAGGCATTTACATCTCCTGGCGGAGTCACAAGCCTCGAATACGGCAACATACCGGTGACATCTCCTTCGCGCCATTCGAGGAATTTGGTCGGACCGGCACCCCGATCAACGAACACCGCCAAACGTCCGGAAAGGATGATGTAAAGGGCTTCCACCTGACGACCCTTCATGCTCAACGCTTCGCCAGTATGTAGTTTTCGAATAGCCCCGTGTGCTACGAGCCACTCCAACTCCGACCTTGGCGCGGTGCTGAGGGTCCGGTGTTCCGCGAGCCGATCGATAAGATCTCGCACCACTACTGGCATGGTATCTCTCCCGAGAGGCCCAGAATTATTCCCTAAGAAGATAACAGAAGGAAGGTCGCCGCGGTCTTGTGGATCGACCTCAGGCGTTCACACATGACCACGCTGCTGGGCGCGGCCGCAGCACATTTTCGGGCTCCGAGCGGACAGCGGTAACCCCGATACACTGCACCAGACGCGGAGCTACAATCCCATACTCCTCACATAAACAGTTTAGATATCGCGACTTAAGTTTATTGAAATGTTATTAGCAAATTTATAAACATTTTTAGTGATTCAGAGACTCCAGTCCGGTAGACTTCCTGCACCCGAAAGTGACTGTCAAATCCCATTTCTGTGCGAGGCGTGCGCGTCTGTGCGGGGTTCGAACAGTCAATAAATCCGACACACGAGAATTTACATGCGATTTAAGCGTCTGAGTTACAGCGGTATGATCGTTGGCTTTTCAAGTGTCCTTGCTGTGGCGGCTCACGGCCAGAATGATTCCCCTAGCGCAAATGTTAACTCTTCAGTAACCACGACATCGATTTCTACCGAAGCTCCACAAGACGCCTCGCAACAATTGGCGTCGGGAGCGACAATCGGATCTTCCACGACCAGACATATAAAAACTGTCTGGGTCATTAACATGGAAAACAAGAATTGGACGGGCGACACGCTGGCCCACAATATCAAAGGCAACCCAGAAGCGCCGTACATCAACAACACGCTCATCCGACATGGCGCGAGGGCCGTGAACTACGTAAACCTTATCCATCCTTCAGAGCCAAACAAGATTTGGGAAGAGGCCGGCTCGAACCTCGGCGTCACCGATGGCGGTTCAGTTGCGAGCAATCATCAACGCACAACGAATCACCTGGTGACGAAGCTAGCCGCGGCAGGAAAGACGTGGAAAGTTTATGACGAATACACGGACGGTAGGACCTGTCCTTTCGCGAACTGGCACACCGGCATCATTTTCTTTGACGATGTGACCAACAATCGCAACCCCAATTACGCGCCGTGTATCCACCATTTCCGGCCGTTCAGAGAATTGCAGACGGACCTCAACTCCAACAGGGTTGCGAATTATAACTACATCAATCCAGGACTTTGCCACGAGATGCACCCCGGACCAGGCTGCACGACGTTTCGACAGCAAATACAGCAGGGTGATGCGTGGCTGGCCCGCGAAATACCGTCGATCATGGCATCGCAAGCGTATAAGAATGGAGGCGCGATCTTCATCATCTGGGACGAGGTCAATTGGGGCAGGAAGGCGATTCCTGCTATCGTACTGTCGCCTTTTATCAAACCCGGTTATGTCTCATATACGACCTATAACCACAATTCGCTCTTGCGAACGATCCAGGAGATTTTTGGCGTATATCCGCTTATTCGAGGTGCCTCGACTGCGCACGATATGAGGGAGATGTTCAAAGTCTTTCCATAAGGCAAATCCCCACATCGTTCTGGTGACAATCCTTTGCTAAAGAGACCCTTCAGCGTAAGGGTGGTCACCCCGCGTGTCGCACTCTGATATCTGGAACTCTCTCAGGCATAGACGGTTGTGGGTCGCGCAACCTGCGAGGGATGGCCATTTCTAGCCTGGATGCTAAGCTAGCGGCAGGATGACCGACAGTTTCGAGGATCTGTTTGCACGAGGCTACAAGGCTCGTCGAGAAGATCGACTAGCGGACTCGCGCGCTGCGTTTATTGAGGCAGTACGCAAAGCAGCGTTAGAGGCGGATCGACCATCGCTAGCTGAAGCTCTTTGTGGACTTGCGCAGGCAGAACGTGGCATCGGTAACCTTGAGGCCGCAGCGCATCACTACGCAAACGCAGCGCTCCTTTACAGGGAATTAGGGCAGCGCGAGGAACTAGCGTTCGCGGTACGACACCAAGCGGATGTTCTTCGGGAAAACGAAAAATTCGACGAGGCGGAACCACTTTACCGAGAGGCAGAGGTGATCTACCGTCAACTTGGCGAATCCAACACTCTTGATTTGGCGAACACTCTTAGAGGATTAGCTTTGGTGAGCGAGGCAGCTGCCAAAATGGAAACATCCAGAGCGCTCTGGCAGGAGGCTCGTGAGTTGTATTCGAAAAGCAATGTGGACGATGGTGTTGCCGAGTGTGACGAGAAACTCTCTCGATAACGTGACCAAAGTCAGCAACGCCAGATCGAGTTGACTCCGCGATAGAATGTTTTCGTCTAAATCGCTGAGGTTTTTGATGCCCGTCAGAAAGCGCATTTTTCTTTCCTACATAGTTTTGGTTTCTTCTGTCACGCTCGTCGCCCAGTCCGTTCCCGGCGTCACACTACAGCGGAACGTGAATATGAAGACGCGCGACGGAATTACGCTCGTCGCCGATGTCTACCGGCCCGCCGACGGTCAGAAACACCCTGTCCTGCTTACCCGAACGCCCTACAACAAGGACAACGCGGCGCCAATGGGTATGCTGGGCGCCCAGCGGGGCTTTATTGTCGTCACTCAGGACACCCGCGGCCGATTCAGTTCTGAGGGTGAGTGGTATCCCTTTAAGAACGAGAGCGCCGACGGGTACGACGCAGTTGAGTGGGCCGCTGCTCTTCCCGGCTCCGACGGCCGAGTCGGCATGTTTTCTGGCTCTTACGTTGGAGCGACGCAGATGCTTGCCGCCATCGCTCATCCTCCGCATCTCGCCGGCATCTGCCCGGTGGTCACCGCCTCTAACTACCATGAAAACTGGACTTGGCAGGGGGGAGCCTTCGAGCAATGGTTCAATCAGTCCTGGACATCAGGCCTGGCACTGGACAGCATGACGCGGCTCGTCCACGAGCAAACGAATGCTCGCGTGGGCGAGCAGGCGCTTCCCCTTACTGAATTCCCGGTGTTCAACTTCGGTCCCGGCCCGCTTGATACCGGCGCCGCTCTCACAAAGAAGATCGCGCCCTACTACGAAGATTGGCTTGCGCATCCGACCTACGACGACTACTGGAAGCAGTGGTCCATCGAAGAGAATTACCCGAACATTCAGGTTCCCGCGCTGACCATCGCCGCCTGGTACGACATCTTTCAAGGCGGCTCGTTGCGCAACTACGCAGGCCTGCGCGATCATGCGGGCAATGCTGACGCGCGCGCGAAACAGCGCCTGGTTGTCGCCATCGGCGGCCACTCCGGTTGGGCTCGCCAAGTTGGCATTGTTGACTTCGGCCCCGACGCTCCCTTTGACGAAAATGAAGTCACGATCGAGTGGTACGAATACCTATTTCTCGGTAAGCAGAACCAGTTCGCCGACGCCTCAAAACCTGTGCGCATCTTTGTCATGGGGAAGAACCAATGGCGCTCTGAGGCTGCTTGGCCGCCGCCCGAGGTAAAGGCGGTTCGCTATTATCTGCAGTCTGCAGGAATGGCCAACACAGCCACTGGCGACGGCATTCTTTCTGTTAAGTCAGCATCAGGCGTACAGGATAGCTTCGTCTACGACCCAGCCAATCCGGTTCCGACCGTCGGAGGCCAACTCTGTTGCGACCCGAACCACCTCCCACCCGGGCCGCGGGATCAGAGAGAAGTCGAAGCCCGCCAGGACGTACTGGTGTACTCAACGCCGCCATTGGAAAACGATACGGAAGTCTCTGGCCCGGTCATCCTCGACCTCTACGCATCCACCTCGGCTGCAGATACCGACTTCACCGCTAAGTTGGTCGACGTCGCACCGGATGGAACGGCCGTCAATCTGACGGACGGCATCCTTCGTGCCCGCTATCGCAACTCGACCGCGCAGGCTACCCCCATCAAACCAGGCAAGATATACGAGTACAAGATCGATCTCTGGTCTACAAGCAACGTCTTCCTCAAGGGCCACCGCCTCCGTCTTGAAGTTTCGTCAAGCAACTTTCCAAGATTCGATCGCAACTTGAACACAGCAAAGGACGCGGCTACAAGTGCGGAGTTTGTGAAGGCGACAAACACTGTCTATCACGATTCCGAGCACCCCAGCGCGTTGATTCTTCCACGGGCGCAGTAGCTCGTATTTTGAAGTCCCGGGCTAGTTAGGCGAGGATGCGGTGGCTGTCACCTTCTGTGGTTGAGATTTTTGAATTTTGACTTGAGATCCGGAAAGGTGGAGGCATTGAATCCCCGGCTTGTTCCTATGCTTCATGTGCCTGACGTTTCGGCAACTGCGGATTGGTATGCGTCTATCGGCTTTAGAGTTCTACGCACTGCAGCGGATGGCACAGAGATGACGTGGGGCGCTGCTCCAACTAGGCAGCAGCGAACTTATGTTGAACTGCGGTGGTTCGCCTAGCGATGCAGATCGTCGCGAAGTGGACTTATATGTTCACGTTGAAGACGTCGATGCTACGTACTTTGCGTTAGCTAATAGGGTGGAGGTGGTTGAGGAACCTCACGACACCTTCTACGGTCAATGTGAGTTCATCATCCGGGACTGCAACCGCTTCTGGATTACCTTCGGACAGGTTGCTAAGGAATTCCCTGGCATATAAATCCCACAATTAAGGATTCACGGCGGTCAGGAAATTTATCAGCGAAGTTGGCTCAAAGCGCCGCGTCGATGGTCAAAATGCAATGCCTAGTTTGCATGGCGTCCATACAATCAAAGTAATCGCCGAATTCGCAAGGATTTTCACATTGAAGATGTATCGCTCACGTCGATATCGAAATGCAAAACTTCCTGGCTCCGGCCGAACTTAGAATAAAGGTGCTGTGCGGCCTCGTCCGCAAGATCAGCCTGGACGTAGATGATGTAAGCGCCTCGCTGGGCGGCAATCCTCTTCAGCTCCAGAATGAGCTTAGTAGCGATTCTCTTGCGACGATGACGTTCTGATACGGCCAAATCGTAGATATAGATTTCGTTGCGCTCCTGTTCAAACTTCTTGAGTTCATAGGCCGCGATTCCACCCACTACCGTACCGTCAATGAGTGCGGCGAGTGCAATGAATGTATCGCTTTTAAGAAGACACTGAAGGTAAGCCGTGCTCGGTCGTGCTCCGCTATAGGTCTCCGTTTCATCGAATGCCTCACCAAACATTTCAAGCATGCCTTCCATCAGTTCCACATCGTTTGGCGAAAGCAAAACATACTGCACAAGCGTTTCATTGACCATGTTTCCCACCTATCTCTCCGCATCCCCGGCCGGAGGATCTCAAATACTTCTGCCTTCATTGAACATAGACGATGTCACATATATCCACACCGGTCCTCGCTTTGGCCTTTTGCTAAAAGAGTTTGTTTTGTGTTTTAGGTTGAAGGAACGATTGAATCCTTACGTGGATTCGCACATCAGATTGCAAAGACTCGGAGCTTCGCACAGCAATGGCGACGCACAAAAGGATAAACAGGATGGGAAAGCTCGAAGGAAAAGTAGCAGTTATAACCGCAGCCACCTCTGGAATGGCGCTCGCTACTGCCAAACTCTTCGTTGAAGAGGGAGCGTATATATTCATCACTGGCCGCCACCAGAACACACTTGATAAAGCAGTGAAAGAAATCGGACGCAACGTTACGGGAGTGCAAGGCGACGCCGGCATTCTCGCCGACCTCGACCGTCTCTACGAAGTCGTTAAGCGCGAGAAGGGAAAGATCGATATCCTTTTCGCCAGCGCCGGGGATGCTGAATTCGCAACCATCGGCAATATAACCGAAGAGGGTTTCGATAGAACCTTCAACCTTAACGTTCGCGGCACTTTGTTCACCGTTCAAAAAGCACTTCCCCTCTTCAATGACGGCGGAGCAATCATCATGAATGGTTCCATCGCCGGCAGCAAGGGCATCCCGAGTTTTAGTGTCTACTCCGCAAGCAAGGCCGCGGTTCGTTCCTTCGCACGCACCTGGCTACTCGAACTCAAAGACCGTAGCATCCGTGTCAACGTACTCAGCCCCGGCACAATCGATACACCAATACTTGACCAGTTCGGCCCTGAAATGAAGGAGGCCTTCAGGAAGGCGATCCCTCGTGGTGAGATGGGCCGCCCTGAAGAAATTGCTACGGCTGCCTTGTTTCTCGCCTCCACCGATTCCAGTTTCGTCAATGGGATAGAACTTTTTGTGGATGGCGGTACCGCTCAAGTCTAGGAACTTGCTGACCTAAATGAAAGGCGCCCACCGGGCGCCAATGCGGTCGTCAAAATGAAAAGTGCTCTGGTTGAATTTTCTTTTTTGTCCTTTGTAATTCGCACCTCAGAGTGACACGCTGTATCAGGTCAGGTTTTTTGCACGAGGAGAATGACCCAATCCTGAAATATGGGAAATTCCGGTGCCTTCCACGCTCCCGCTGCGTCCGTATTTATTTCGCCGATCGGTACCTCCGACCCATCGCTGGGATTAAAGAAAGTGGCATTGTATTTACGCGCACTCAACCCGTTGAACTGGATTGCCTCCATGCCGGATGGACAATAGACGATCACTGCCTCGCCAGGAATTTCGCCAGCGTAGGGTTGCCAATAATCCGATTTGGTCCACCTGGGTGCTACCAGATCCGGCCGAGGCTCCAGCTTCCACCATGAATAGTGGGTAAGGAAACGCTTTGCCAACCCTACCTGTCCGGAACCCGGAAGTTGTGCCGCAATATCCCATGCGGGCCCCCCCCACGAATGTCCGTGGGGCGAGAGACCGTATGGCTTCTCCCTGGTATTCACTTGCCAGATTCCGTTTGCCCCGTAGGTATGTCCACCCGACCCACTCAACAGCGAGGCCCAGAACATAAATCGCTGCACTTCCTGACGACTCGCCTCCTGGATGCCCTCGTAACAAACTTCGCCGATCAGGACGGGCATCTTTGGAGTCAGGGCCAACGACTTGTTCAGCGTCTCAATTGTGTTGGGCACACTCTTTCGATCATCGTGGCCCGTCTGCAACATGTCAAAGTCGAGAACGGATGGATCGTCTACGCAATCTCTAGCACTGCTTGAAGGATGGATCGTGATTGGGTGCTGACGCGGGTCCGTAGCGTGGACGTAACGCGCGAGTTCCGTCCAGCCTTGTCGCTGCATTTGGGCATCCTTCTCCTTGGTCTTTGAAAGGTAGTAAGGCATTGTTCCTTCCCCCGCCAGACACCAGACCACCGGATACGCTCCCCATCGAGCGATAAGGTAGCGCCAATGTTTCTTCATTTTCTCAATGCCCATTCGGGGAAGAAAATAGCCCCAGCACCCGACTACGCAAGCGGCCAGACCGTGATCGGCAAGGTACTGAATGCGAACGTCCGCCATATCGAAATACGCCGGATTAATCGCCGAGTAATCCTGTTTCCATGGGAAGCCAGCTTCATTTGCACCGCGCGGGTCATAGGGTTCCATATCCGGATAGAGACCCGCCACAATTTGAACTATCGTGAATCCTTTGCGATTTCGGTCCGCAGTAAGCGTCTGGAAATCGTCCGGCCATGAGAGCCGGGCGCAGAGACCCATCCACCACGTGTCTCCCAGCCAGAAGAACGGCGTACCATCCGACTGCTCAAAATGTCGCTGATCCTTTGCGACTTTTATGCTCCCATGCTTGTAAAGAGGATTAGCACCAGTATATGGAACCACCTCCAAATCGGAGACCAGTCCATTGAGATCTTTGTTGGATTGGTCCGTGCAGTTGGAACGCAGGCGACATTTCCCCGTTTCTGGCGCGGCATATCGAACTCGCCACGTCGAACCACCAGCCCAGAATGCCGGAACCTTTTCTTCTTTTCCCGATGGCAGCGTAACGACGACATCTAAATCGACGTCATTGAACGGATCGGGATACTGTTTTGAACTCGTGTAAGACCACTCCGCTGGGCAACCTTGCACGGCCACGAGGTTTCCCAACCCTGCTGCTTTCGCGACTGGACCAGCAAACGAAA
Organism: uncultured Acidobacteriaceae bacterium; assembly: GCA_963797255.1. GTDB lineage: Bacteria > Acidobacteriota > Terriglobia > Terriglobales > Acidobacteriaceae > JANXZS01. The sequence goes on along the minus strand of CAWCOV010000015.1, from coordinate 293,237 downwards.
CAGCCGCCAACCCCTTGACAAAGTTTCGGCGTGAAACAGCGTCTCTCATTTGTCTCCCTTGATGAAGCCATCCGATCAATATTCGGGACGAGAACATTTGTCAAGAACGTCGTGAAGGTAAGGGCGAGAAACCACCGATTTTGGGGGCCCGTAAGCGATTCTCGATCGAGGTGTTCGGCGTTTCATGAGACATGTGAGCTCGTATCTTCACAATATTTGCAAGGTGCACTCCGGGTATGAAATAGTTTCCGCTTGTGTAACCAATTCGCTCTTGACCAATTCACGGAGAGCTATGAAGCCGCTTGGTTTCTTAATTGCGCTGTTCATGGTTCTTCCTTCGGCGTGGAGTCAGTCCGTCCAGGCGATCCGCATTCATCCGGAAAACCCCAAATACTTTCTATTCCGAGGTAAGCCCCTCGTTCTAATCACAGCCAGCGAACACTATGGCTCTGTAATGAACAGGCCTTTCGATTTCGAAAAGTATCTGGATGACGCGGCGGAACACAAGATGACCCTGACTCGGACATTTCTGTTATTTCGCGAGCTACAGGGCCCGCGGAATCCCTCGTCGCCCTGTAAGCCGGAGTCCCCAGATTACATCGCGCCCTTCCCACGAACCGGCCCGGGCAAAGCGCTGGACGGCGAACCCATCTACGACCTTGATCAATGGAATCCGGAGTATTTCCAACGGCTGCACAGATTTCTCGAAGCGGCGTCCAGACGCGGAATCATTGTTGAATTGACACTCTTCAGCAACACCTACGCCGACAACATATGGGAACTCAATCCGTTCAGAGCGGAAAACAATAAGCAAAAGCTTGAAAAGATTACATGGCAGGATTATCTGTCTTTGAAAAACCCTGAGTTGCTGCGGCGTCAGAAGGACTATGCCCGAAAAATCATTCAGGAAACCAGCCAATTTGACAATGTCTATTATGAAATTGCGAACGAGCCTGGCGGAGATGTTCCTGATCATCTCTCGCATGCGGATATCGACGCTTGGCAAACCGAGATCGCAAAGGTGGTACGAGAGGAATTGACCCGACTCGATCGCCCTCATCTCATCTCGGGGCAGCAGGCGTTTTCCTATAGCCCACGCTTCCGCTTTCCGCTGGATGAGACCTTTTCGAAGCCGCTCTTTGACATCGTGAATGTTCATCCATTGCCCGATGTCGTCTTCGCGGGAAAGACCTACCAGCTTGGAAACTTCATGTCGAAGGAACTGGAGTTGTCCAACATGGCTCAGTTTTCCCGAGACGTTTACCCCGAGCGGAAACCGGTCGTTCAAGATGAGGACAATACAGCGAGCATTTATCGCGATACGGTCGGGTGGACCATTCATCGCAAGCGCGCCTGGACCTCGCTCTTGAATGGATCGCACTACGACTACATCGATTTTTCCATCACGGTTGGAAACGAGCGAGGTACTGCATCCTCACGGCAACAAATACGCAAATGGATGCAACACTTATCTGAATTCATGAGCAGTTTCGATTATGTGCACTCCTCGCTGAACACCGCGTGGGTCCAGGATCTGCCGGCTCATGTGATTGCGTCCGGACTTTCGGTAAAGGACCGCTACTATGTGATATATCTCGCGGATGAACGCGAAGTTGCAGATCCAACTGCGGGGAAGCCAATCGGCGGAGCTATCCGTTTATCTCTGCCTGCAGGGAAGTTTGAAGTGAGCTTGTATTCGCCGGTCAGTGGTGGATATTCTCCGGCGATCAGCGTGGAGGGTGGTCACGACACAGTTTTGACTTTACCGGACTTTGAAAACGACATCGTGATTCGAGCGCGACGAATTTAGCTTCGAGGAGGAGTCTTCCGCTTGATTGTCCTAGCTGAACCAAGGAAGCGAGTACAAAGTGAACTCACAATCAACTATGCGCCGGCTATGAAAATCAGAGGAGGAATGTGATGAACACGGAAATCGAGCGCCCATTTCAGATCGGCTTCTCGGCGGACTTTCTCGACGAGAATGGATCGCTCGTCTTTCCGGATATCGGGCTATCGCTTCTGGATGGTGTGCCGGGACTTTCCTATAACTTTTTGAAGGACTACCGTTCGGAGTATGAGCCGGACCAACTTCGCAATTTCGATGCTGTGATATCTCTCAAACCAAAGGTCACCGAATCGTCACTAAGCGGAGTTGATCGCCTTTGCGCTATCGGCAGATGCGGCGTGGGCTATGACAACGTTGATTTACAAGCGTGCACCAGGCGCGACATCGCAGTTTTTATCACTCCCGCAGCCGTCGTGCGCCCGGTTGCGGAATCGATTGTTCTTTTTGTATTGGCACTCTCCCACAACATGGTGATGAAAGACAGGTTGGTGCGCCGAGGCCAGTGGACAGAAAGTACACGGCAACTCGGAACTGAACCGCGGGGTCGCGTCATCGGCACCATCGGACTCGGAAATATTGCAAAGGAAGCTATACGCCTTTTGCGACCCTTTGAGCCTGAGCGGTTTCTCGCATTTGATCCGTACATCTCATCCGCGGATGCGGAGAAACTCGGCGTGAACAAAACGTCGCTGGACGAATTGCTGAGCGAGGCTGATTATGTCCTGGTGAATTGCGCACTCACGCCGGAAACTCGGGGATTGATCGGCAAAAGACAACTGGCTGCAATGAAGCCTACCGCCGTCATCATCAACACAGCGCGAGGTCCGATTATCGAGCAAGAATCTCTTATCCAGGCCCTGGAAACGAAGCAGATACGCGGCGCCGCCATAGATGTGTTTGAGAATGAGCCTCTTGAAAAGATTTCTCCGTTAACCGCTCTTGATAATGTAATTCTGACGTCGCACTCAATCGCGTGGACTGAGGAGCTTTTTCGAGATATGGGCCGATCCGATTGCGAAGGCGCACTTGCCGTCATGCGCGGCGAGATACCCAAGAGTGTTGTGAATCGAGATGTATTGGAAAGGCCGGGCTTCTTGAAGAAGCTTGAAGGATTCAAATCCTCATACATTGGAAGGGCAAGATGAAGCAACTACGCACTCGATTGCGGAATGGAGACGTGATTCTTGGCCAAATGATACTGGAACTCTTCACCCCCGGTATCGGTCCAATGTTGGCCGCCTCAGGATTGGATTTCGTTCTCTACGACATGGAGCACGGACGATGCGATATTTCCCAGGTTGGGGAAATGATCGCCTCGTGCCGCGGCAGCGAAATTGCGCCCTGGGTACGGGTACCGGACTTCAACTTCCGTCCATTATCGAGAGTTCTTGACCTCGGCGCGCGCGGAGTGATGGTGCCACGTGTTGAAACAAGAGCGCAGGCACAAGAGATTGTTGCGCAGCTCAAATATCCTCCGCTTGGAGTTCGTGGCGTTGCACTTGGCGTTGCACATGACCTTTATAAAGCAGGTGGGGCCGAGTTCTTTGCCAAGGCGAATGAAGAAACTGTTGTGATTATTCAGCTGGAGTCGACGCGAGCGTTCGAGAATATGGAAGAGATCCTGTCCGTACCGGGGATTGATGTTGTCTGGCTCGGACATTACGATCTTACGGTGTCGATGGAAATACCCCTGCAATTTGATCATCCTCGGTTGCAGTCCGCAGTCGATGCAATGCTCGACTGTTGCCGCCGTAACCACATCGCACCTGCGTTCATAACTACCTCTCCGGAATCTACCGAGCAGTGGATTCAAAAAGGTCTTCGCGTCGTAAGCCTGGGAACAGACATCGGAGTATTTCTGAGCGGAATACAGACCTTTCAGAAAGCCGTTGCTCGTTCGCTCCATCAGAACGTTATCGTGGGAGACGGTGAGAAATGAAGTATTCGGTGCGGGCGTTTAACGCGGGTACGTTTTGGGTACCGGGACCAGAGGTTTACTGGATGGAGGGCTGGGGAACGCGCGAGGAGATGAACCTCATCATCTATCTGGTTCAAGGGGGAGGGCGCAACGTTCTTATCAATACCGGCCCCCCGGCCGACCTTAGTGTTCTAAATGCAGCGTGGCTGGGGTTCTTCGGCTTCCCAGAATCACAGATCGTACGCTCCGAAGACCAAAGGCCACAGAACATACTTCGCTCCCAGGGGCTCTCGATTGAGGACATCACTGACGTGATCGTAACGCCGCTCCAGGCATACGCGACTGCCAACATCCATCTCTTCCGCAATGCTGAAATCCATATTTCGAAGAAGGGCTGGATTGAGGACTTTCAAGCTCCTTACTATCACCTCCATGTGCCAAGGCATCTGCGGATTCCGCGAGAGGTGAATGATTACCTCCAGAATGATGGATGGGAGAAGCTGCGACTACTCGCGGATGAAGCGGAGATCCTACCCGGAATAAAAGCCTTTTGGGCCGGTGTCCACCATCGATCCTCCTTGTGCGTGTGCGTTGATACGGCGAAGGGACAAGTGATACTTACAGACTGTTTCTTCAAATACGGCAACATCGAAAAGGGACGGTACCTGGGCGTAATGGAAAGCATGATGGAAGCGGATGCCACATGGACACGAATTCGAAACCAGGGAGACCTCTTCGCTTCTGTGTATGATCCCGAGGTATTTGTACGCCACCCGAATGGTGTCCTTGCATGAACACGCAGAGATTTGAGAAACGAGTGGCACTCGTGACAGGTGCCGGCTCGGGAATCGGATTAGCTACTGCACAACTGTTCGCGGAACAAGGTGCCAGCGTTGTTCTCGTTGATCAGGACTCGATAAAAGGTCAGGCTGCTGCAGAAGCGATCAGGGCTAAAGGAGGGTTGTGCGAATTCTTCTCCGCTGATCTCGGGGTGGAAGCAGAGATTGTTCAGGTACTCGAGAATGTCCAGAGGGCGTTCGGGCAATTGGATCACCTCGTAAATAACGCTGGTATGGTTCTCGTTAAAGGTATCGAAGCTTGTTCTGCTGATGAATGGGATCGCGTGATCAACGTGAATCTAAGATCAATTTTTCTAGTTACCAAATATTCTCTGTCTTCGCTTAAGCAGTCGCAACATGCAACAGTCGTGAATCTTGGGTCGGTTAGCTCATTGGTCGCGCAGGCAGATACGCCGGCATACGTTGCTTCAAAAGGCGGAGCATTAATGCTTTCAAAAGCATTGTCGCTGGATCTGGCAAAATACGGCGTCCGAGTGAACTGCGTTTGCCCAGGGATTACTGACACGCCGATGTTCCGTCTTCATGTGAATAAAACTGCCGATCCTGAGCGCACTTTGCGACGAAGAATCGACCGCGTCCCACTCGGTCGCGCTCTCTCTCCGAGAGAAATCGCAGACACAATTCTTTACCTTTCGAGCGAAGAGTCCTCAGGCATTACAGGCGCATCCATTGTTATTGATGGGGGATATACAGCCGCATCAGAATGGTCAAACAACTTGAGTTAAAGCCTTGCAACTGATGAGAGATTCTCAGCAGGATTTTTTCGCGGCGATTTTCGCACCTTCGATCTTATCGTGGCACTACCTACAAAGTGGTAGATATTAACTTTTCCGCAGTATATCGATCCGTGATTAGGACATTGATCCACTTCCCTTTTAGTGACGCCAGAATTGCAGGTAGTTTCGATTTTCCCCCTGCTATTCCAACGATGCGTGGAGTGGCTTTGAGGGTGGGAAGATCAATGCCGATCACCCGTTTCATAAGTGAAGAAGCGACGAGCAGACCGTGCTTGTCAATGAACTGAAAGCAGATGTCGCCAACCGCGCCTGAACGTCGCAGCAGTCGTCGCTCTTCTACCGAGAAGATGTTCCCACTGCTCGCTAACAAAGAGGACGGTTCGAGCGAACCTATTCCAACGAGAGCGAGGTCGAGTTTCCCAAAGAGTCTTGCCGCTTCCTGTACGGTCGAATCCTTAACCAGCACGGCTCTGGCTTCAGCTGACCCTACCACCCCGGGTGCCTGTAACAGGACTGGCGATGCGCCAATCAATCCGGCCATCCGCTGCGCCAACAGCATCGCCTGATGTTGGTTGCTGGCGTTACCCACACCACCCAGTATCTGCACTACCTTGCCATCTATGCCCGAGTTACTAGGATGGAGACTATCCACCATCGAAAACAGCGACCGGCTCCAAGAGGAGATGCCAATGATCATTTCGGGCTTTATCGTCGTTTCCACATAGAATGCAGCTGCGGCTCCAAGATCACGGACAATGCGCTCTTCCTCGCCATCGGAGTCGATGACCACAGCTTCTTTCAGATGAAATTTGGATTCAAGGGCTTCTTCTAAATCTGGGAAAACGCCAGGAGGTGTGGCAACACTGATGCGCACGATGTTCGCTTCCCGTGCACGTTTGAGCATACGAGAGACTTTGGACTGGTGGATATTGAGTCGTTCTGTGATTTCCTGCTGGCGTATTCCCTGGTCGTAATACATCCTCGCAACCTTGGCCATCAACCGAATTTCGTCCAAACGTGACATGGAGGCGACCTTACCTTGATGTGGGTACGTGCTGGTGCACGTCCCAACCGAGGTATTTGCCGAGAGCCTCAGAGGTCGGCGCTGCACAGTGGGTTGTAGTCATTGCGGCATGGTGTTCGAAACCATTCAGACAAATGAACTGCATCAGTTCCTGCAAATGAGGAATTTGAACGACAGCTCGAGTCCCAAATGTGTCGAGTGGGTCGTTGGTAAACTGCCCGTCGCCGAAATAAGCGCGGACCTTGCCAGCGCCGTCATCTGTGCTGACTCTGCCGAAACTCATTGGACCAGCCGGTGTCCGGCCGGCTAATGCTCCAACGGTGTTTTCTTCGCCGAGCATGGTGCCGAGGATGGGAGCAGTGCCAATGCGGATATCTGGAAGAAAGTTCTTGGCCCAGTTTCCGCAATGAAAGAGAACACACTTGTCGGGATCGTCGCCGTAATTATTGTTCCAGTCAACGAGAGCGCTTGGCCGGCCGCTGGCCAGTTGCAGAGCATACATGCTGACGACACCAGCGATGTCAACTTCACAGGCGGACGGCATCATCTGTTCTGACATCATGCTCATTATCGTGCATACATTGACGCCGTAGTTCTTCTGCAGCGAACTCCAACATTGAATTGCCGTGGCAGTTAAACCCAAAGAGCCCATCCAATCATCGATTACAATTGCGAACTTTGCCATTTTGTTCAATGACTCAATGGGGGCGGCTGAACTCTCCGCATACGCGCGAATCTGATCCACCCGCTGTCGGACTCGTGGATCTCCGTCGACAATGTGAGAAGCGTTTCCAAAGACCTCCGAAAGATCGATTGTGTTAACCGAAATTCCAGCAGCCTCGAGCAGCTTTTCGCTATATCGCGTTGTGTTAAAAGCATTTGGACGAGCACCCACCGCGCCGATACGCACTCGCCGCATGCCCCTAACTACGCGACAGACCGCAAAGAAGTTTTTTAGCTCCTCGCTGAAAACTTCAGAAGACAACGAGGTGGTGTGATTACGAGTTAGCGAGAACTTGTACCCGTATTGTCGAAGATTGTTGCAAACAGAAATCTTGCCGCAGTAAGCATCTCGCCTGCGCGCCAGCCCAAACTGATCGAGGTCGTCAGGGCAGGCCTGAACAAGAATAGGTACATTCAGTTCCGAGAGGCGGATTGCATCGGCGACGCCTTTCTCATCGCCAAAATTCGGCAAACTTATCAGAATGCCCTCAATGCGGTGACGATTGCGTTGGAACAGTGCACCGCACTTTGCAGCATCTGCCCAGGTTTCGACGGCTCCGAGTTTTGAGTCGATATCCGTGAGCCAAATTGGTTCGACCGATAGCTCTTTGAATACTTTGATTAGATCGCGGCGAGCTTCAGAGATGAGTGCATCCGGGAAAAAATCACGATTGCCGAGAATTACTCCAAGTGAGACGGACATAGTTCGTTACCTCAATTTTTCAAAGTCGCCGTAGTCGTCTGCGTTTTGCCGGGTGACTAGATCACAAGGAATGATCTGCCGTTCCGGTTTACCCGTGCTGCCGGTATGAAGAAAGCGGTCTGCCTCGTCAACAGCAAGCCGGGCGATCAAAACCGCAGGCTGCAGCGACGTTGCGAGTAGAGTTCCAGACCGAATCGCTGCGATTGCGTCTGGGCTCCCGTCAAGGCCGGTAATCACGATTCCTTCTAGCCCTGACGTCTTCACAGCAGCCACCGCGCCAAGTGCCATGGTGTCGTTTCCCGAAATGATGCCGCGGATTTTCGCATGGGCCTGCAGCATAGTTTCAGTTTTCTGGAATGCTTCGGACTGTGACCAGTTGGCCGATTGTGCGGCAACACGATGTAAGTTGGATTGTTTGTCAAGAACGGCATGAAAGGCAGCAGTACGCACCTGGGCATTTGTGTCGGACTCGCGGCCAAGCAGTTCTGCATAGTCGCCGCCTTGGGGACCAATCGCGTGTGCAAACTCCTCTGCAACAATTCTTGCTCCCTGATTGTTGTCCGCTATTATCTGCGCCTTCGCGATACCGTCAGCCTCTATCTCCCGGTCAATGAGAAAGCAGGGGATGCCCGCCTGTGTGGCACGACGGATGGCCGCGATGGATGAGTCTGCACCGGCATTGTCAAGAATAATGGCCCCTGCATTGGAGGCGATTGCGGCATCGATCAAGTTGTCCTGTCGATAGGCGTCGTCATCATGAGCGTCAACCCGCACACGATATCCGAGTGTCCGAGCGCGAGTGGCCGCTGCGTCCGCTTCCGCTTTGAAAAAGGGATTATCCTGCGAAGGCACTATGATGATTATGAGGGTTTTTGACATTTCGGATCGATGGCAGGCCGTCGATACCAGCGTCATAAGACTGGCTGCGACAACGATCAGCATGCAAAGACACCGTCGCATCACTCGATTCCTTCCCCTTTTGCGGCCTGTAGATAAGGCAAGAAACTCGCCTGCAAGCGGGATTGCAATTGATCGACGGCGACTGCTAGAACGATGACTGTGCCTTTGATAACCATCTGCCAGAACTCCGAGACGCCGAGCATCACCAATCCGTCAGAAAGCACGCCGATGACGAATGCGCCGATCAGCGATCCGGGGATGGAGCCACGCCCACCCATTAGAGACGTGCCACCGAGAACAACCGCCGCGATAGCGTTGAGTTCGAAGCTCTCGCCGGTTGCGGGATGAGCCGCCTCCAATTGCGAGGCGATGATTAGTCCGACGATCGCAGCACAAAAGGACGATGCGAGATAGGTGAAGAGCTTTACTCGAGGCACTCGAATTCCGGCAAGACGTGCTGCTCGTTCATTGCCGCCGACCGCGTACACGTGTCTGCCCAGTGGAGTTTTTACCGCGATCAACCACGCTATAACAAAGAGCCCGAGCATGATCCAAACCGGCAGAGGTATGCCGATCACATGACTTTGCCCCAAAAGAGGAAAGCCGGTATTGCCGCGATCTGACTGACCGGCAAGGTTTGGAAATGTCTTGCCGCCCGAGATCAGCAACGCCGCGCCACGCGCAATATAGAGAGTGCCGAGTGTGGCGATGAAGGGCGCAACTCCAGCCTTGGAAACAAGCCATCCATTTAAGAGGCCTACTATGAGACAGACAGCGAACGCAATCACAAAGATCAGAGCGACGGGAGGATAGTGGGCTGCGCCAGCGACGACGATGCCTTGTGTCAGCAAGTATCCTGCAACCATTCCACCGAGCCCGGCTAATGAACCTACCGAAAGATCGATGCCTCCAGTGAGGACCACGAATGTCATACCGATGGCGAGGATCGCGGAGATGGCTACATGTTTCGAGAGAATGGCCAGGTTGTTAGTCGTCAAGAATGACGGCGCCATTGCGGAGAAAAACACGAGAAGGGCGACCAGCACGAAAACTGCTCGCGCACGAAGCACAAAGAGAATGACCCGCCAACCTGCTCTGGTGATTTGTTCAGAGCGAAGCGGTGAGCCGGTGGCGGTCGTCATACGATTAGTGCTCCCGAACGCAATGTCGGCGCAGCATTTACGACCGGACTGGCGGCACCGAAAAGAGCCTCGTCGGTCATTTCGTTTCGAATGAATTCGACGGATAGTCGTCCTTGACACATGACGAGCGCGCGGTCTGCAAGCGTGCGAGTCTCTTCAATCTCTGATGAACTGAAGATGACGCCAATTCCCTGGGACGCTAACCGCCGCAGGATCGCATAGATTTCCGCCTTGGCACCGACGTCCACTCCTCGTGTCGGTTCGTCAAGCAAAAGCACAGATGGGTTACGCATCAGGCATCGTGCAATGAGAACTTTCTGCTGGTTACCACCGGAGAGTGACGTCACTGGCAGTTCGAGATCTATTGCAACAATGTTGAGTTCCTTCGCCACCCTTCGGACATGGACTGACTGCTGTGAACGCGAAAGCCACAGTCCTTGCATGCTTGCAATGGCAATGTTCTCGTATATTGACATCTCCGGGATCAGGCCATCCCGCTGGCGGTCTTCTGGAACAATGACAATGCCGCGTTGAACAGCATCAGAGATGTTAGTGATGCGAGCCTCGATGCCGTTCAGAATGACGGTCCCAGCAATCAAATGCCGAGCACCGGCAAGAGACTCCAACAACTCGGTTCTACCTGCTCCTAACAGCCCATATACGCCCAGTATCTCCCCCCGGTGCAGCGTCAAGCTCACATCATGAAGCGGAGCTTGCGCGGCTTCATCGGCACCTGAGGATGCAAGCGTGAGCCCGCGCGCCCTCAGGAGGACGGGCGCATCTGCCTGCGAAGGTCGATCCGCTTTTGACTCACTTACAGCCCGCCCAGACATGCGTTCCACGATCCATTGGCGGGACACCTCGGACCTATGAGCATCGCCGACAACTCGGCCTGAGCGAAGCACTGTGAACCAGTCACCAAGATGAAGCAGTTCATGGAGACGATGAGAAATGTAGATGATAGTGACGCCCGAGCGCTTCAAGTCTTCGATAACTTGAAAGAGGGACTCGGTTTCAGTGGTTGATAACGCTGACGTTGGCTCGTCCAGAATGAGGACTCTGGCTCCTTGATCGAGCGCACGCGCAATTTCCACAACCTGGCGGCAGCCAAGCGATAGTTGCGCTGTCTTCGTGCGGACCGGCATCGGCTTGCGGAGACGTTCGAGTGCCTTGGCGGCGCGACTATCTTCCGTTTTGCGATTGAGCAGAATTGCGGCCTTTACCGGTTCTCGACCGGCAAAAATATTTTCACTGATGTCGAGATTGGGAAGCACGGAAAGTTCCTGATGCACGATGGATATCCCTTGCTCCGCAGCTTCACGCGGTGAACGCACGCGAACAGGGATTCCATCAAGCAACAGTTCTCCAGAGTCGGCTGTCTCCACGCCTGCAAGGATGCGCATCAGGGTTGACTTACCGGCGCCGTTTTCTCCAATGAGTACGTTGACCTGGTTACGATAAACGCGGAACGTTACGCCATCGAGCGCGAGAGTTCCCGGATAGCGCTTTGTAATGTTTCGCGCTTCGAGAACGATTTGATCTGTAGACTCGTTCACGCGATGGCCTCTGGGGTCAGACGCGCACGACTGACAGCGGCCTTCCAACCTGAATAATGGCGTTTACGATTTGCCAGTTCCATTGTAGGTATGAACTGTTCCGCGGCGTGGGAAAGATCGGAAATTTCGGCGAGGCTGCTCCACCATCCGAGTGCAAGACCCGCAAGCCAGGACGCACCAATTGCCGAGAGTTCTTCATCGACTGACCGTAGAACAGGCCGGCCCAAGGTGTCTGCCTGGAACTGCATCAGGCTGCTATTCCGCGTGGCACCGCCATCCGCATGCAAGGCAGGAATAACGATGTCACCCGACCTTTCCATCGCGAAGAATACGTCAGCTATCTGGTAGGCAATCGCATCGACAGCGGCTCGTGCAAGATGGGCGGAGGTATGCGAACGGCAGAGGCCGGATATATTGCCGCGCGCCATTGCGTCCCAGTGAGGTGCCCCAAGTCCGACCATCGCCGGCACAAAGTAGACCCCATCGGCGTCTGGAACAGTCATGGCAAGTGAAGCAGCCTCGGCTGCGGGATCGGCGAGATGAAGAAATTCTCCCACCCATTGCACCGCAGATCCAGTCATTGCGATATTTCCCTCGAGCGCGAACTGTGTCTTCCCCTGGATTGACCACGCTATTGTGCGCGCGAGACTGCGATGATCGGGAGCCAGAGAAGGCGTGAGCGCCATCAATGAAGAACCTGTGCCGTAAGTCGCCTTCACCGTTCCCGGAGTGTAATGCCCATGGCCAAACATTGCTGCGTGCGAGTCCCCGATCGCAGCCAGAATAGGCACGCCTTCAATCTCAGGGATACCACTACATTTCCCGAATTCGCCTGAAGAGGCTCTTAGTTCCGGCATTGCCGCCAGCGGAAGCCCAAAAATGTCCAACAACTCCGTGTCCCACCTGAGCCGTTGGAGGTTGAGCAGTCCTGTGCGCGACGCATTGGAAAAATCTGTTGCGTGGGTCAGACCGCCGGTGAGCCGATGGATCAGCCAGCTGTCTACAGTGCCGAAACGCAAGTCTCCGGACTGTGCAAGCATGTTCGCCCTTCGGTCGCACTCGAGAAGCCAGCTCCACTTCCCCGCGCTGATCAAAGTGGCCAAGGGCAGACCGGTCGACATACGTATGACGTCGGCGTGCGGCTCCAGTCGCTGGCAGATCTCTGCGGAACGAGTGCACTGCCAGCTGATCGCATTGCCAATAGATTTGCCTGTTTCCACATTCCACGCAATTGCCGTTTCTCGCTGGTTTGAGATCGCCAATGCTTCTATCAAGCTCCCATTTTGCGAAGCGTATAAAACACACTCGCCTATCACCTTCCGCACCGATTCCCAAAGTTGCTCAGGGGCTTGTTCAACACGACCGCGTGCGGCGTATATCAGCGCAATAGGTACAGATGTGCGAAAGACAGGAGTTCCAGACCCGTTTATCAACAGAGCCTTAGTGTTGGTCGTGCCCTGATCGATGGCCAGGATCAATCCGGAATTCATTTGCCGTTTCTCCCCAACACGTCGAGAGCGGCATTGTGGATTCCCTGCGAAGTAAGGCCGAAGTGCTCAAGCAAAAATTCCGCCGAGCCTGTGGGAGCAAAGACTCCCGGCACTCCCAAAATACGCATCGGTGCGGGATGATGCACAGCGAGAATTTCAGCGACTGCGCCGCCCAAGCCACCCGCCGCCAGGGCTTCCTCTACCGTGACAATTCCGCGGGTGTTGCGTGCCGCATCGAGGACAGCATCCACGTCCATCGGGCTTATGCTGCTCATGTTTAGCACCCGAGCGTGAATACCGATCTTGTTCAGGGAGTCGGCCGCATCGAGAGCCCGTGAAACCAGGACGCCGTTGGCCATGAGTGTCACGTCATTTCCTTCGCGCAGCATGTTTGCCTTGCCCAGCGTGAACTGAAAGCCCTCGTCATGCACCGCCCGCACTGGCATACGGCTGATGCGGAGAAACATTGGGCCAATATGCTCGAGGGAATAGTGCATCGCGGCTGCAGTCTCCAGCGGATCGGCCGGAACAACTACTGCGAGATTTGGGATGATTCGCGTCCAGGCAAGATCTTCAATGGAATGATGCGTCGGACCAAGTTCTCCGTAGGCCATGCCGGAGGACATACCACACAGTCTCACATTTGATTTTGAGTAGCCAAGGTCCACCTTGATTTGTTCCATAGCGCGCGCAGTCAAAAAACATGACGCGGCGCAGACGTAAGGGACCATACCGCTATTGGCAAGACCCGCGCCGACACCCACCAGATTCTGTTCTGCAATGCCAACGTTCACAAAGCGATCAGGGAATTTCTGGCTGAAAGATTTTAGCTTTGTTGATGAGACTGAGTCGCTGACCAAAGCGCAAACACGTGGATCGATCGCCGCCATCGCCTCAAGCGCTTGCGAGTAGGCATCGCGGCAATCAAAAAGCTTCACCTCCGCGCAGTCGGCTATTGGAGTTGTCGATGTTGCGCTCACTTTGGCACCTCCACCCCGAGTTCAACGGCAGCCAAGGCAAGATGATCTTTGGTCGGCACACCGTGGTGCCACGCTGGTTTGTTTTCAGCGAAGGAAACTCCCTTGCCCTTAATGGTATTGGCGATCACGCATGTAGGCTTCCCCTTCTCAATGGGAAGGTTTGCGAAACATTTCAGAAGCGCAACGTGGTCGTGGCCGTCAACTTCCGTAACAGCGAAACCAAAAGCTACCCATTTGGGCACCAGCGGATCCATGCGAATGATTTGTTCTGTAAAGTCGCCCTGCTGGATTCGATTGCGGTCGACGATCACCACAAGGTTATCCAGAGAATACTGCTGGGCGGTCAGCGCAGCCTCCCAATTTGAGCCTTCCTGCAATTCGCCGTCTCCCGTCAGGACAAAAACGCGCCATTTTTCCCCACGCATACGCGCCGCCAGAGCACAACCGACGCCGACTGGTAATCCATGGCCGAGGGGGCCAGTGTTGGCTTCTACGCCTGGAAGTTTGTTCCGATCCGGATGTCCGTTGAGCATTGAAAGCGAGTCCATGAAGGTATCGAGCATGGCACGCGGGAAGAATCCCTTGAAAGCAAGGGTTGAATAAAAGGCGCCTGAACAGTGGCCCTTGCTCATGATGAAGCGGTCTCGCTGCGGCCAACCCGGGTCCATCGGCCTGACGCTTAGAATCCCGCCAAGATAAAGCGTTGCAAGAATGTCTGACGACGAAAGATCGCCACCGGTGTGCCCCAATCCCGAATGATTCGTCATGGTCATGGCGCTGTATCGGATCTCATTGGCAAGCTGGCTAAGCCGCGTGGCCCGGTCTGGTATGGAATCGTCAGCCTCGCGAGTGGCCGAATTGCTCATTCATCTCTCCATCTGCATATTTATGCACTTATGCATTATGTTGTATATCCACTATGATGGGTCCTCGATCGAGTGTCAACTCCATTAACGTCAACCCGCCCCCCTTCACAAAACGGCAAGAGGGGGATCGATTGAAAATTACTTTTCAACTTTGGAAAGCAACGATGCGAAAGGTCTGATCAGGGCAAATTCAGCAAATGGGAGTGAGCACTGCCCCGCAATCGTACTGGGGGAATTTAACGCAACGATGGCCAGCAACACATCGCGGGAGAATTCCGGAGGGTAATCTCTATATCATTAAGGGCAGTTGGAAGGACGACTTTGAGTCGAGACACACTGCCAGGTCTGTCAAGTGCATCTTCCCAGAAGACACGGTGCGAGCCGGATCTTCTGGGATGGAAACTTACAAATTAGCGTGATTCTGCAAAATCATGCTAATTTTTCCGAACCGATCACGCCATTTTCAGCGATTGCACGTGAATCACACCACCTTCTTTTGAGCCGGTGACGTCGACGCGAAGATGATCCTTCTTGGAAGAACTCTGCAATAGCTTGAGTGCCTCCTGATTCCCCTTGTCGTCGAACTTCAGGTAGTTCCCGTCTTTGTCTACTATGCCGAAACCGCTTTTGGCGCAGGTTAGGGCACAGTCACGCGTATGCGAATCCGGATCGCTCTTTACTTTGGGCGCGCACTGCGTGTCGACGATCGAAACATTGCTCCAATCTTCGGCGGAGGCGATGGCGGGCAATGCCAAAGTCAGAATCATTAGCAAACCAATTCTTTTCATGCGAACTCTCCTTGTTTTGAATAGGTTCTAATTGCAGCTTCTTTCTAGGCGACGTGCTGAACCGCATTCTGGTCAGGGGTACTGTGCCCGCCCATAGCAGCATCTTCGCGCGTGACCGACTGGCGAACCTCCGTAAGCTTGGCCAACGCAAATGCTCCGAGTGATATCTCGACATCGCGAATTGCTACGTCAAAAAATAGTCCCTGCGTTACCAGGCTTCCGGCAATAGCCAACAGCCATGCCATCACGATGTAGGCTGCGTAGCGAGTAAAGCGGCTGAAAACCAGCAAACCCGCAGCGATCTCAACCACCCCCACAAGGTGCATGAATGTGGGCGCGGATACGTGTAACAGTCGCGGAATGAGGGGATTCAGATACATTTCCCAGTTGGTCAAAATGTTGAAATATTTGTCTAGCCCGGCGAGCAGCGGTGCAAGTCCCAGCCCGATGCGCAACGTCCACCAGGCGTGACTGAGTCGGGGATCAAACCTCATGGCTACCTCCACTGCTCAATAGAGCGGCGAGGAACTCATCGGTTACAAGAAAAACCATGTAACCATCGACTGGTGGTGCCGCTCCAATGAGTAGGGTGACTTGTAAAGGGAAATCGATGAGTGGTGTGCCCATTTTAGAAAAGGCTCGAGTAGAGGGTTGGGCGGACGAGGAAATCGTGCGTCGCGTACTCGAAGGCGACCTGGCCTTATTCGAGCTACTGATGCGTCGCCATAATCAACGTGTTTACCGTGCAATACGAAGTATCCTTCGCGACGACGCTGAAAGCGAAGACGTCATGCAGGAAGCATACGTCCGCGCGTATGAGCATCTCTTTCAATTTGAAGGTCGCGCGCAATTCTCCACCTGGCTCACGCGAATTGCCATCAATGAGGCGTTCAAACGATTGGCCGCTCGGGGACGACTCGATCCGCTTGACGAGAAACAATACGAGGTAGAGGACGGAACCATGCCAGCGTTTCAATCGAATTCGCCTTCGCCAGAAAGCAACGCCTCCAACAGCGAATTGAAAGGTCTGCTGGAAGAGGCGATATTGGCGCTGCCGGTTACGTATCGTGCAGTCATCATGTTGCGCGATGTGGAAGAGATGAGTACGGCGGAAGCTGCCGAGGTTCTCTCACTATCCGATGCAAATGTGAAAGTCCGCCTGCATCGAGCTCATGAGTTGTTGCGGGGAGAACTCTTCGCACGAGTTGGAGCAACGAGTGCGCAGGCATTCAATTTCCACGCATCACGATGTGATCGTGTAGTTCATGCTGTATCTCAAAAACTGGAATTTGACATCTCGAAGGACTGAACCGTCGGTGGGGCGTGCTTACTCAGAGCCTTAAACAAGACCGGCGACATGCCCCATACCTCGGGCCGCAGATGGATCATTCGAGACCATCGAGCTGCGATGCTTTCTCTTGCTCCGGCGATGTTTCTCAATCCCTTCCGCTGTCGAGACTGCGCGATCGCCCCAATTTTTGTGCTGACGGCTACGACAGGCGGAACCCTTGAATTTCCTGCGGCGAAGTTGGGCTGATTGCGACAGATGCCATCCGTGGCTGAAGAAATATTCGCATTGACAATTCTTTAAACGGCAATTTAGTGTAATTCGTACTACTTGTTCGAATTTGAAATAGTACTACGTTTTTACACTTTTTCATGCCGGCAAAGGAATCAACGCCAAAGCCGAATGCTTACCACGCTCATCGTGAGCGACAGCGGCGCCGCATTCTCAGCGCCGCCGAAAAGCTGTTCGAAGAACGCGGAATTGACCGAACCACGATGGCTGACGTCATTTCCTCCAGCGAGCTTCGCCCTTCGACTATCTATCAGTACTTTTCAAATAAGGACGACATCGTTTGGGCAATCCTCGGCGATGTACTCAAGGAAGCTGCCGCTAATGCAAAGAAAAGCGTAGAGGGCGCAACCAGTGGTCTTGCCAGGATCACTGCGCTCCTTCATTGCATGGCCGATGAGCTTGCGAAGAATCAGTCCAGGATTCGATTCATGGCGCAGTTCGATGCAATGTATGCACGAGACTGGCCGGCCGAACGCCTTATGACATTGGAAGGACAGATCTATGATCAGGGCTTCAAGGTCTTTGGCAGGTTAATCCGCGAAGGCATTGCTGACTGCTCACTCCGTTCTGACCTGGACCCCGACTTGACGTTGCACGCGGTGATCAATGCGGTGATAGCAGCGCAACGACGTCTCGCCTCTTTGGGAAGAAAAGTCGAACTGGAATACGGACAGCCGATAGAAAAACTTTTTCAGGAAACGATTCGCATCATCGTGTTCGGCCTCAGCGCCGCCAGGCAATCAAATGCGGCCGCGCCATCTCCTGACGTCAACATTCGCAAAAACATTACCAAAAAGAGGTCTTCGTGAAACTGCATCTACGCACCACCATGATTACACTCTGCGCCATGTTCGCCTCGCTGGCTCCCATTTCTATAAATGCGGAGACGCCTAATTTGCCCAGGCTGGTTCTGCCGGCAGACTTGGGGTGGAAGTTTATGCTTGGTGACCCGAACGGTGCAGAAGGCACTTCGTTCGCCGACTCAGGCTGGCGCACTGTGAATCTTCCTCACGACTGGAGTATTGAAAACCGGCCCGAGAAAGACAATCCGTCCGGCGCTGGCGGAGGTTTTTTCCCGGCCGGTCTGGGCTGGTATCGCAAAGCGTTTAGTGCTCCCGCTGCCTGGCGGGGAAAGCGCGTCAGCGTCGAATTTGATGGGGTATACAGAGATGCCACTGTCTATTTGAATGGCCATAAGTTGGGTCTTCACCCTTACGGCTACACGGGCTTCACCTTTGATCTCACTTCAGAACTGAACTTCAAAGGCCCAAATGTTCTGGCAGTGCGCGTGGACAACTCCGCTCAGCCGAACAGTCGCTGGTACAGCGGGTCAGGGATCTATCGGCATGTTCGGGTAGTGGTCACTAATCCCACGCATGTGGCGCATTGGGGAGTATTCGTCACCACGCCCAGTGTTTCGGAGAGTTCGTCGACCGTCTCGATCCAAACCAAGGTGGCGAACGAATCTTCCAAGTCAACGGAAGTACAGGTTGAGACTACCTTGTATGACCGATTGGGACACGAGGCAGGCACAAAGGAATCATCCGTGACGATTGCTGCTGGAGCGGAAGCCGAAGCCCCACAAACGATCACAGTTTCCAACCCTGCGTTGTGGTCACCTGCTTCTCCGGCCTTGTACCGCGCAGTCTCCCGGATACGCAAAGAAGGGAAGGTTGTAGATCAGGTTGACACTACGTTTGGTATCCGCTCGCTCTCGTGGTCGGCTGAGAAAGGGCTACTTCTGAATGGAAAGCCGGTCAAGCTCACCGGTGGCAGTGTTCATCACGATAACGGACCGCTCGGTGCTGCGGCGTTCGACCGCGCAGAAGAACGCAGGGTGGAACTGATGAAGGGTGCGGGCATGAATGCGGTGCGCACTGCCCACAATCCACCCTCGTCCGCGTTTCTGGATGCGTGCGATCGTCTTGGCTTGCTAGTACTAGACGAGCCCTTCGATATGTGGCAAGCGCATAAAACGAAATTTGATTACGGGAGTGACTTTGATGAATGGTGGAAGCGCGATATCTCGTCTATGGTTCTGCGTGATCGTAATCATCCCTCGATCGTAATCTGGGGAATCGGCAACGAAATTCCAGAATTGGAGGTGGATCGCGGGGCCACGCTCGGCAAGCAGCTTGCCGACCAGGTGCGTTCGCTCGATAGTACTCGCCCGCTCACGCTGGCATTCCCTGGCAGTACGACCAAGCCAAACGCGGCGGCCGTGTTCTCGCAACTGGACATTACTGGCTACAACTACAGTATTCTTCCCACATATCAGAAGGACCACGAGGCATTGCCCTCGCGGATTATGTTGACCACCGAGTCCTACCCGGCAAAAGCCTTTCCACTCTGGCAGATATCACGCGACAATCCGTATATCCTCGGCGATCTCACGTGGACTTCGATGGACTATCTCGGTGAGTCGGGCATCGGCGCGTGGCAGTACGGCACCCCTCAGATGGCGAAGATGGCGGCGGGAATGGCAGGCGCGATGTCGGGCACAGAGATGGTGGATCAGTTGTTTACGGGAATGGCCAATGGCAAAGACATGATGGAGGCGATAAACCAGGGCAATTCCGATCCAAACGCAAAAGCCATGATGGAGCTTTTCTTCCATCCTTACCCATGGCACGCGGCAGCCTGCGGAGACCTTGACCTTACCGGCTTCCGCAAGCCGCAGTCTTACTATCGCGACATCATCTGGAATGGCGGCGATCGAGTTTACTCCACCGTGCGTCTGCCCGAGCCTGAGGGCAAAAAGATCATTGCGATCATGTGGGCGACCTATCCCACCCTCCCTACATGGAACTGGCCGGGACAGGAAGGCAAGCAGTTGGAAGTGGAGGTCTACTCTGGCGCAGAAAAGGTGCAGCTTTACCTGAATGACAAATTGCTCGGTGAAAAGCCATCAGGCCAAGAGCAGGAATTCAAGGCAGTCTTCCCGGTACCTTATGCTCCCGGCACATTAAAGGCGGTGGGCCTGCGCGGGAATAAGGTTGTGGCAGAGAGCGTACTTACCACCACATCAGATGCAACCAAATTACGTCTGACAGCGGATCGGAGTGTCGTTCAAGCGAACGGTGAGGACCTTTCGTTCGTGACTGTGGAAGCTGTGGATGCGAATGGTCACCCGGATCTGCAGGCGAACAAGGAGGTCCGGTTCGAAATCAGCGGGCCTGGCTTGATCGCGGCGGTGGGGAACGGAGACGGACAGGACCCTGATTCCTACCAGGGTGATCGGCGCAAGTTGTTTCAAGGTCGCGCACTCGTCGTGGTGCGTACTTCGAAGCAAAATGGACCGATAACTATTAAGGCTAGAACTTCAGGCTTGAGTGACGCAGCAGTAACGATTCAGTCGACGGGGGTCGCCGAGCACGCGGAACTGCGCTGAGCGAAATCGGTTGGGAAAAGGTGTCGATCGTGCCGATACAAACGCGCGGCAGACTCCGGATCGGATTTCGATGCCTTTTCCCAGCCTGTCGTAGAGCGATGAGCACAACATAACTTCATGTACACTTGCATGCTGTCCGAATTGCATTAGATTTTTTGGAAGGCCAAACGTGAAACTAAGCACTTTTTTGTCTAAGCACTTCTTCGTCGCGACTCTCCTCATTTTCGCCACACTTTCATTCGCACAGTCTGTCCCGGTCGTTACTGGAGATGCACGAGTCGACAAACTGCTAAGCCAGATGACGCTCCAGGAAAAGCTCACCCTCGTCCATGGCACTCATGAAGACCCGGCGGTCTATCAGGGCCAGGCAGGTTATCTTGCCGGAATACCGCGCCTGGGCATTCCCGGTTTGCGTTTTGCTGATGGACCTCCCGGCGTTTTAACCCGCCATCCATCGCAGGGAGAAACCGCGACCATGGGCGTTGCAGCAACTTTCAACCGCAAAACCGCTGAGGAGAACGGGCTCGTTATCGGCCGCGAAGATCGTGCGCTGGGCATTGATGTCAGCCTTCAGCCCTTTGTGAACATCGACCGTGATCTCGAGTTCGGACGTGGCTACAACACTTTCGGCGAGGACCCGTTCCTAACCTCCGAGATGGGCGTTGCAGAGGTCAATGGAATCCAGTCACAGCATGTGATGGCGCAGATCAAACACTACGTCACGTATGACACGGAGGGAACCAATGTCTTCGTGGATGACCAAACTCTGCATGAAGTCTATGTAGCGCCATTTGAGGAAGCCATCCGGCGCGCCGATGTTTCATCGATCATGTGTTCATACAATCGCGTCAACGGGACCTTCGCTTGCGGTAACGAGTCCACGTTGACCAAGATCCTCCGCGACGAAATAGGATTCAAGGGGTTCGTCACCTCCGACTGGGGTGCCGTTCACGCAGTCAAATTCATAAACGCCGGCTTAGATATGGAGATGCCCGGTGAACCGGCTGCCGGTGGATTTCCGATTCCATCCTTCTTTGATTCCCTGGCCGTTCCGCCGCCTCCGGACCCGAGCACCATGGGCGACATGATGGCGAGTTTCTTCGGTTATATTCCTGAAGAGCCTAAACCGGCGATGGGAAACTTTGGTGACTTCGGCAAGAAGGAAGATCCCAAAAAGATGCCCGAAGCACTCAAGGACGGCACGGTTAACGAAGCCGCCATCACGCGCGCAGCCGGCCGCGTCCTCTACGAGATGGCGCGCTTTGGCTACCTCGACGGTCAATCCAAGCACGAGGTCACAGAGCAGGCCATCGAAGCCAATGCCAAGATCATCGAGCGCACCGGCGAGGAAGCTGCTGTCCTCTTAAAGAACGAAGGCGGAGCCCTTCCCCTCAAAGCCGCGGATCTCAACGAGGTTGTCCTTATTGGACCAACTGCGGGTCAGGTTGACTCGATCGGCATCAACGGCGAGCGGTCTGTCGGACTTCCTCAGCGGCAGATTGGTCCGTACGGCGCCCTGAAAAAGATCACCGGCAATTCCAAAATTCAGTTTGCCGTAAATGACGACATGACGGGGACCACCATTCCTGCCGCCCTCCTTAGCCATGACGGCAAACCCGGCCTCGTGCGCACTGGCGATGGCGCAGAGAAGGTCGACTCAACTCTTGACTTCACCGTTAAGGGAGGCAACCCACTCCAGCCCAACGCTACAGTCACATGGAAAGGCACCCTTACCGTGCCGAACGCGGGCACCTACTGGATCTACCTGCAGGCACTCGGAACCAACGCGAGGCTCAAGCTCGACGGGAAGGTCTTGGCGCAAACTGGTGTAATGCAAGGCAGCGTCCATGGCGACATCCTCCAGGCTAACCAGGACAACGTCATTCCCACTACGGATGGCATTGATAACGTCCGCCGCGCTATCGATCTGACTGCTGGTCCTCACACCATTGAGATTTCCACCACGCCGGATACATCGAATGCGCCCGTTCAGGTTCGCCTGAATTGGTACACACCTGAGCAGCGCAAGGCTGACCACGAGGCTGCCATCGCTTCTGCAAAGAAAGCCAAGGTTGCCGTCGTTTTCCTTTGGACTCGTCTCCGCCCGGTATTTGGTCTGCCGGGCGAACAGGACCAACTTGTTGAGGAAGTGGTGGCCGTCAATCCCAACACTATCGTTGTCCTAAACACCAGCCAGCCCGTGGCAATGCCCTGGGCCGGGAAGGTGAAAGCGATCCTCGAAATGTGGTGGCCCGGCGATGAGGGCGGATGGTCTACGGCCAACATCCTCGCCGGCAAGACGAGCCCCGCTGGTCGTCTTCCAGTCACCTGGGGCAAGAGCCTGGACGACTATGCCGCCACCGATCCAAAACATCCAGAGAGATCTGGCAAGGGTGTTGATGGCAAAACGACCTACTCTGAAGGCGTCAACGTAGGGTATCGCTGGTTCGATAAAGAAAACATCGAGCCTCTGTTTGCCTTCGGCCACGGGCTAAGTTACACATCCTTCGAGTACTCCGGCCTGAACGTGAAGAAAACTTCGGACGGCGGTCTTGATGTCAGTGTCAACATCAAAAATACTGGAGCCATGGACTCGGATGAGGTGCCGCAAGTCTATCTCGGCGCTCCCTCTACGATTCCTGACGGAGTGCAGTTCCCAAAGCGTGCGCTGGTAGGCTTTGACCGCGCTCACTTGAAAGCAGGGGAATCCAAGCATGTGACTCTTCACGTTGCGCCGCGCCAGCTTCAGTATTGGTCCACCAAGGAGGGCAAGTGGCTCACTGCAAGCGGCAAGCGCACCATCAGCGTGGGTGCATCATCCCGCAACCTCCCGCTCAGCCAGGACATCGACTAGCGGCACCCAGAATAAAACAAGGCCGGGGCACAGGGCTCCGGCATTGTTCTCTGTAAGGTAATGCATCGAAAATCGCTTGATCTGCTGATTTGATCTTGGGGCGTTGTCAGCCGTGGGCTTGGATTGACCTATCTGCCGTTAGACTCTCTCAGTGCTTCGTCCAGCCGTGCATTCCTGCTTCGAAGCTGCGACGATCGAGCCGGGTCAGCGCGCGCGCAACCTTATCGGGAAAAAGACGGTAGTGTCTCGCAGCGATGAGGTATTCAGGGACGAACCAGACGTTTTTCTCAGAAGTCATCCAATGTTGGCCGTCTAATCGCTCCAGGTTCACTGGTGCTGAGTAGGAACGCAAGGTGCGTTCGCCACGTAGGTTGTAGTAATGCTCAAAGTAACTGAGCGCAAGCTCACGCAGCGTGCGGTAGATGGGCGCGCGAAAACGCAGCCCTGCGAAGTTCGATTTGGCAATACTTCCCCACAGACCTGCTTCGCGGTAGACGGCAACGACGTGGTCGTCGTCATTCACTGCTTCTAAATCCATCAGCAACGGCGGATGTCCGTTGAGGCGAAGGGCGGC
The DNA here is from genome assembly GCA_963797255.1 of uncultured Acidobacteriaceae bacterium. Lineage (GTDB taxonomy): Bacteria > Acidobacteriota > Terriglobia > Terriglobales > Acidobacteriaceae > JANXZS01. Next base: position 269,306 of record CAWCOV010000015.1, on the reverse strand, counting down.
CGCAGCCAGAAGTGCTCCTTCCAGACAGTGTCCCTTGCGCTCACGCAGCGCGCGGTGCGGAGACCACGCCGTGTTCCCGTACTGGTACGGAAGCTCATCAAGGAACTTCTGGATCTGCGCCGGAGTCTTCAGAGCACGCAATGCTCGTAGATCCTCCGGAGATAAACCGAAGTTTTGGTGCCCGTTTCGCCGATTTCTGCTTTTCAACAGTTCCACACGCATCAAGGCTGCCGCAACTCTTTTGGAAAGTCGCCAAATTATACAGTTGTTGACCTCGAAATTGACTTTCGTCTTGGACGCACCGTCATTCGGTAAGGTTCGCCAAACCTGTTTGGCATTCAATGTTTGAAATAAGCAATCAAATCTGACCGCTCCTGGGGTTTCGGAACTAAAAAGTCCATCTTCGTGCCTGGCACAACCATATCCGGATCACTGAGCCATTTTTCCAGCGTAGAAGCATTCCAAATAATTCCTGAGTTCTTCAGTTCCGCTGAGTATTGGAAACTCGCTACGCTGCCTGCTCTCCTGCCATACACACCGGCCAGCCTCGGCCCTTCACGATCTCCCTCCATTGCGTGACATCCCGTGCAGCGCTTCTCGAACACAATCTTGCCGCGTGCTGCATCGCCCGGGCCACTCGAAAAAGCCTCCAGCTTGCCCGTCTTGCCCATCGTCGAAAGCGCCGCGATATCGGTCCCTGTCAGCTTCGCGTCCCAGTGCAGCGCGCGATATTGCAGAGGTGGCATGTGACCACTTTTAGCCTCGGCGATCATTTTCGCTATCAGCACACCCTGCGCGTCAGAATTCATCCACTCCCAGTTCGACAGATTCATCTTCTTGCGCGCTTCAATGATGTCTCTTTCAATCAGCCACGACCCCGGCGCCAATCGTGCATACACTGGCAACCGCGTCTCGTTGGAGTGGCAGTCCGCGCAATTTTTGATCAAAACGTTCTTGGCATCCCTGGGCATATTGGCGCCTTGCAGCAGCGTGTCGAGACCCCGAGCAGGCTCAACACGCGGATTGCCGAAAGGATGTGTAAAGGCCAGTCCCACTACAGCAAGAGAAAATAGCAAGATCAGTGCTACTGCGCGTTTCACGCTCCCTCCGCCAGTGAGTAATCGACCACAGCCAGATGGTTATGCCCGCGAACGAACTTCACGTTTGTCACGCCGAGAACACTCTGCAGCTTGCCCGCTGGAACCGTCATAGGCCCCGGATTCGGAGCAGATCCCGGTGCAGGCTGTGGAAACGCGGTAGAAGCCGCAGTGTGGAATGCAACATTGCCCTCAACCTTTTGCACAACTTGGTGGATGTGTCCGTTCAACACGGTCACCGAGCCAAAGCGCTTCAAAAGCGCCAGAGCCTGTTGGCCATCAGCGGTGCCCCAGCCCCATTTCTCGTAGACCATCCACAACGGAATGTGCGCGAAGACCACAATCGGAGTTGAAGCACTCAATCCCGCAAGATCGGACTTCAACCACGCAAGCTGATCCGCGCCCAAATTGCCCATCGCGTCTACCTGTACGCAGTTGTTCAACCCCACAAAGTGAACGCCTTTGTGGTTAAGGCTGTACCAGCCATTGCCCAGTTTCCCTTTGCCAAAATGTTGCTTGTAGAGTGCGCCATCATCTAGCGAATAGTCGTGCTCTCCGGGAACGTAGAGTACCTCTCCGACCTTGGCGCCCTTGATCACTTGCACTGCAGTATCGAACTCCTGAGCCTTTGAATTCTGCGTGATATCGCCGGTATGAATCATGAGGTCCGGAAGCTTCATGCCTGCAGGCCCAACATTGATCCTGTCGATGGCCTTCTGAAGCGTGCCGGTAACATCAGGATTGGCACCCTTGTTGAAACCAATATGACTATCGCTGATTTGAACGAACGAGAAATCCTCTATCTTTCCAGCATCGGGAGAGCCACTTTTCATAACTTGTGCCAGGAGTATTGATGTTGGCACGCCGCCAGCCATCGTCCACAGCAGCCCGGTTCCCGCCCACGCCATGCACCCCAGAAAATTGCGCCGGTCAATTCCATCGTTTGTAGGCTGTGCCGAATTCTCCGGCACAATCTCATCTTCTTTAAATCGGTTCATACCAAATCTCCATGCAGGATTAATTGCCTTCATCACCAAGAACTGACGAAGAGCGCATTTATTCCCTACTACCCAAAGAATTTTCACGGAATAATCCATTCGAAATTTGGTTAATAGATTTTGTTCGATGGAGATCCGGAACAACATCCCGCCCGGCCATAAACCTCGGCGCGTAAATTTTGATAGGAAGTGTGCGACATGGAGAAATGTTCGCGATCCGCGATCGACGTTGGGAAAACTGATTATCGATCCGCCTCGAAAACTTGGCTTTCAAGCCGGCACAAATGCGTTCCTGCTCACACATACACGGCCAATTTTCCCGGTGTACCCGATGGGCGATTTGGGTTACGGTAATAAAGTTCTCCGGCCACTGGGTAACGCTCAGACCTTTTCTTTCGATGATGCGTAGCAAATACACCGAGGTCCGTACGATGCCGTCAGCAGCGCCCAGCTCGAGCTTCGAACAATTGGCTCTGCCCCTGTTGCCCTCGCTCTACAGGCACGCTTTCTGGCTCACACGCAATCATGCGGAGGCAGAAGATCTTGCGCAGGAGACAATAACGAAGGCCCTCCGCGCCTTCAATTCATTTCAGCCTGACTCCAACTTCAAAGCATGGGTCTTCCGAATCCTGCGCAATGCTTATCTCACGTCGCGCACGGGCGTTGCAGCTTCACGCACTGTCTTTCTGGAAGATCATCCGGAAATACTCGACGCGGCAGATGCTACGCCCACACCGGAAGACATTCTTATCCAACTCAATAGTGAGACAGCTCTCTATAGTGCACTCGACCAGCTTCAGCCCCCCCTTCGCGAGAGCCTTCTCCTGTGCGACGTCGAAGGACTCAAGTACAAAGACATCGCCCTCGTTCTCGATCTTCCTATAGGCACAGTTATGTCACGTATTTCGCGCGCGCGTGTCACTCTTCGTCAGCTTTTGCAACTGCAGTTCGGGGAATCTGCATGACTCAGACCACAGACCATCTCAACCCGGATTCTCTTAGCGCCTTCATCGATGGCGAGTTGTCTGCCGCTGAGTTGCGTGCTATCCAGCAGCACATCTCCGACTGCCACCTCTGCGCGCTGCAAGTCGTGTCAGCCATGCAGATCAAGACCGCGACTGCGCGTGCCGGTCAGCGCTTCGCACCTCCGCCGGAAGCACTTGCAGGTCTCACAGCACAAGTACAGCAAAGGCCACTAAAGAAATCGGCCCGCATCTTGTCGCTACGCCCGGCTTCATGGGCCGCGCTGGCTGCGAGCCTTGTGTTTACCATGTTGCTGATCGGTTGGCAGCAAGCCCACCAGATCAACACTTTCTCCGCAGAATTGCTGGATCAGCACCTGGCTACTTTATCCAGCGGCGCATCCCCTGAGGTAATTTCGACCGATCGCCACACAGTAAAGCCTTGGTTCCAAGGCAAACTGCCATTTAGTTTTAACCTTCCCGAAAACCTCCCCGCCGACACCGTTCTCAAGGGAGGAGACCTTACTTACCTCAACGGACAACCTGCTGCGCTCTTGCTCTTCACAATCCACAAACACGAGGTCTCAGTCTTTCTCACACCGCGCACCGGTAGTCCTATTGCGTCCTTACTACCGGGCATTCGTTCTGGATTTGCGATAAGGCACGCATCAACGCGAGACCTGCAGATCGCGGCCGTGAGCGACGTGAACCCATCCGACCTTGATCTCCTGGTGTCGGCGTTGGTCCGGGCGCAATCGCCGAATTAGAGATATACGGTAGGCGGCTGCGACAAAAAGAACGGATCGGAGATCTCAAGCACCAGGACGCCGTGCCCTCAAAAGGACGGACGTAAGAAGATCAAACAAGCGGATAAGTCAATGCTCGGGCCTGCCGTCAGTTTTGACTGTCAGACCCGAAAGACTGAGAATGCGCGCCTTACATCTAGAGAACAAATGCTAGCTAGTTGGTCGTCTTCGACATTCACGAAGCCGAGAGCTTAGAACGTCCAGTTGAGCACCTGTTGAACGGCAGAGGAACCACCTGTTGAAGCAGTGAATCCGACATAAGCGGTCGAGGAGCCGATAGCCTGGGAGATATTCACGACCCAGCTTGTAGAGAATGATTTAGCAGTGACCGAATCTGTTACGGTCATTTTAAGAGTCGTTCCGTCGTAGTTGAGCTGCACGTTCATCGGATGCCCGCGATGCAGGTCAACACCAGAAGGAGTCATGTCCAAAGCGGGTGTCGTGGGCCTCGCCCCATTGAGGTATAGCCCCGTAGAATTTGGGCCTTCACCTACGTTACTGTAAATGTCGAACTTTATTCCAAGGCTCTTTAATATCGCCCCAGGCTGTGTCGCCCCATAGGAATAGCCCAGGGAACTCCCGTTAGGTCCAAGAGCTGTAGGCCCCGCAGAAGAGTTTTGAATCACAAACATCATTCCGTCACCTGACGCCGATGTCTGCAGAATGCTAAAGCTGGTCGAGAATTTTGTGACGTTCACAGGAGTGGCGAAGAAGGCGCTGGATGTTTCACTAGTTTTACCATCGGTTAATTCCAAAGAAGTGCCAACTACCGTGGTCTTACCATTCAGTTGCATGTTCCCTGCTGCTGAAAAACCGTCGACAAAATTAATCTTAGGCAAGTTGATTGTGAAATCTGCTGTTGCGATTGCACTCGCAGTACACCCATTCGCTAGCGCGATCGCTTTGAGGGTCGTCGTGCTACTTACTTTGATTGCTTGGGTATAGATTGCCGATTTAGTTGTAGGAGTTGTTCCGTCAAGTGTGTAGTAGATGGTCGCGCCAATCGTGGCATCCGAAATTGTTACGCTCTGCACGCTCGTGTACGTCCCGGACGCTAGTGAAAAGGTCGGCTTCGCGGTAATGGTTTGTGTCACCGGCAAGATCGTCACGGTTCCGGCAACATAGCGGATGGAGTAGTTGGAGGCGATTGCGCCTGAGCAAGTCGTTGTTGGTAAGGATCCAACTGCACTGGTTCTTGTGTAAGACGTAGTGCACGTTGGTGCAGCGGCCAGCGAAACACTAGCGTCCCCGTTCACAAAGCCAGTGTATCCCGGGGCGATCGTCGGGACTGCATCACCGTAGATCACTGTGGGACTCGATGCGGTGACAATCAAAGTAGCCGGATTCACGATGATTGCGCGGGAAAGGGCCGTCGCAGCGGAGTAATTGTTGCTGCCAGCCTGACTCGCCGTGACACTGCAGGTTCCAGCTCCAATGATGTTTAGGGTGCTCCCGGAAACAGTGCAAACTCCAGCAGTCCCAGCGAACGCTACCGTTAACCCGGAGGTCGAAGTGGCAGTGAGCGGAATTGCAGAGGCACCATAATTTAACGTCGTTGCAGGCTGTGCAAAATTGATGGTTTGCGATGCCTTGGTGATGATCACGGCTCCGGGGAGATTGCTTATGATATAGTTTGCGCTGACCGCGCCCGAGCAACTAGTTATCGGGGACGAGCCAACAGCGCTGGTGACGGTATAGGAAGTAGTGCAAATGGGTGCCGTAGTTAGCGAAGCACTGCTATCGCCGTTCACAAATCCGCTATAAATTGGCGTGATGATGGGTAGAGCGTCGCCGTAGCCTACTGTGGGACTCAACGCGGTAATCGTCAGGGGTGCTTTGCTCACTGCTAAGGAGACCGTTGCGGCTGCTGGAGTTTTGTACGCAACTGTGTCAGTCGGGCTGCAATTAGCGGTGAGAGTCTGCGTTCCGGGCCTAAGCACAGTGCCAGCGGGAGGCAGGTAACTGCAGGTACCGGGCACGCTCAGTGCAGCAGCAAGCTGTGTCGAGCTAAGAGCGGTTCCATAGACAACTCCCTTCGGCGTTGGCCAAGAAATCGTAGGAGTCGTCTGCGCAGTTGCGAAAGGGGTGACTTGTAGATAGAAAGTTACGCTGTGAACCCGGGATCCGCCCGTGGCCCAGATTGTAATCGGCACGTTCTGCGCGACTGCCGATGACGAGGATGTAAATGTAAGAGCGACCCTTCCACTAACCAGGCTTTGTTGACTTAAAGTCGCACCGACTCCGTTCGGCACTCCCGCGATACGCAGGCTTACAGTTCCGTGTCCGAAAGAGTTCAGGTTTATATTCGCGATTGCCTTACCGGATGACATTGTGTAAGCGCGGTTGTCGACGATTACATTAAAGTCAGTCAACGCGGGATTTGGTGCCGAGCAAGTGGCTGCCGGTGATGTGGCTGGTGGCGCCCAGGTAGAACTGTAGTCCGAACTGATCGCGCTCTGCCAACCAGCGAGATTGACCGTTTTCCCATTTGGAATTTTGAACGCACTCGTTGTTGCCGAGTTGAACCAGGTGTTGTCACTTGCCTTGAGCGTTGTCCAGAAACTTGTCCAATCTGTTCCCCCCAGGTATGTCCCGAAGACGAGCTGTCCGACCGAAGAGTCCTGGAATGTATTTCCTGATAGCACCATTCCCGTCGTGAACAGATCGTACGACTGGCCAGTCTGCCAGTCCGTGATAATTTTGCCGCCGGCTTGACCGGCTAGATAGATATCCGCCTGATATTTGTTAGTTCCGCTGTTGTTATAAAAAGTGTTGTTCTTAACGGTCAAATCGGAACTGGTGAGAACGTTCACCCCTTGGCCGCTAAAACAAAGATGACTGTTCTGAAGGGTGATGGGGCCTTCATTCCTCTCAATTTGAAGGGCAGCCTGTGTGTTGCCAGAGAGGGTCGCATTGTCGATGAGGATGTTTTTGTTGTCCGTATCAAACCACAAGCCCTGCGCCTGATTGTTATAGGAGATGTGATTCTGCACCGTGGTGCTACGCATTTGAAAGAACTTGGTGCCGCCCATTGCCCAGTCATAATAGGCAGCCTGCGCACCGCGCCAATTGTTGTAGTCACTCTCGCTCGAATTGAAGAGTGTGCTTTGATCCTTGGTAGAAGTGAACCCAACCCCACCGTTGTAGCTCGCAACGGAATTCTGCACCGTCACATTACTGCTATTGAAAACTCCGAAGCCACCCCAGTTGTTCCACAACGCCTGAACCCCGTCGACGAGTACGTTGTTACTTCCGTTTATAGCTGCGCTGCTGCTATTCATGCAGTTGGCTGCGTGACGAAACACCAAGCCGCGGAGTACCACATTGGTTCGTCCGGACACCGAAAGAGTTTGGGTTCGCTTGGCAGCCTCAACTACAGCGGTCGCCATATTCGTTGAAGTTCCCGGCGACACGAACATCGTGTTCGCTGTCTCATCCACGAAGAACGTTCCAGGAACCAATTCCGCGTATGACATGGTCTGTGTGAGCGGAATGCCGTCCACAAATACCATCTCCGGCCGGCGCGCGATCGGTGCGAAATTGGTTGGCCAGCCATTGGGAATCGGACAAACCCCAAGATCCGCCGTCCATGAAGTGGAATAAATATTTGCACTTTCCTGTGTCCATCCCGTCAGGAGTTCCGAACCAGAAATGAGGGCTGTACCCCTTGAAGCTGCCTCAACGGTAAGCGGGGCTGACGTGACGTTGTAATTGCCGATACTGACGTACTCACGGTAGACGCCCGGGTTGACTATGACTTTGATTCCAACCGACGCCCGGTTTGAAATATTTGCCTTGTTGATCGCGGCCTGGACCGTTTTGAAAGGGGAGGTCACCGTTCCTGGGTTACTATCGGAACCGCTACTTCCATCTACATAAATGTAGGTCGTTTGGTTCTCAATTACGTGGGCTTGTGCGTCTACGCGAATTCCCGTTATGGTCAAAACCGAAAGAATAAAAATTAAGAAAACCCTGTAAGAATGCATACTATCCGCCCCAGCGGGTCACAGGGTGATCAATCGTAGACGATTGGAATGATCCCTGTGGGGACCCGAAATTTCGCTCAACGACTAAAGTCGACGATGTTCTGATCGGTTCAGTTTTTGGCAAATGTTAGGGACATAATCGGCTCCAGGGTCGGTTACTTATACGTTACTTTTGTGATATTTATTAAAACTTTAGTTGTATTTACTCGGGAGTTACAAATGGAAGATATGCAACGCCAGCGAAGGGGCTTTCCCGAATCGGCTTGCACCCACGAGTTCGTGTGCGCTCGAGCCGTTACAAGAGTTCGTTAATGCACTAATCACTCAAAGATGTTTCGGACCGTTTGGACGAGTCTGCGCACCCCAGGGCGCGGTGTCCCGCGGAGGCTATATCCTTCACATCGGCCACGAAGATAGAGGGGCGCTTCAGGTGGGCGCAAGACAGCGGAAAAACGGACGGGCTTCCCATTGCACAACAATCTTCGCTTTGGGACAGTTTGCCAGGCGATAGGTAAGGACGTACTTTACGTGAATCGTGCTCGGATGGCACTGACTGACTCACGGTAAAAGATGAACCGCTCAGCTACTCCTAATTCGATGCAGTCGTACTCTCAAGGCGGCCTCCGCGGATCCACTCCAGTATTGTCCGGTACTGCTCGCTCGACTCGTTTCCGTGCCAGCGCTGTCCCCCGTTATGAGTGGCCAGATAATCGCCCACATTGCCGGCGCTGTCGGTAGGTCGCGTGGGTTTGATGACGAGCAGGCTCTTGTCAGGATTGGTGATGTCCACGACGCGCATCGCGTATTTGTAATTCTCCTTGCTGTCCTGGTCTGAAAATGCTCCCTGTGCATTCGGCGGTTCCAACTTGAAAATCACATGGCTTGCGTGGCAGAAGACACAGGCCTTGCCATCCGCACCGGGCTTAGCCAGAATGGGCTCGACTCTAGCGACGAAAAATCGGAAATCCAAAACGGAGCCGGGCTGTACATCGCTCAAAGCGTCGGAAAGATTCTTACCTTTCAGCACGCTAGTGGATATGAGTTTCAGACGCGGATTGCTGGAATTCTGCAATTGTTCCATCGCGGCGTGAAAATCCGGCCGTTGTTCTACGCCTTTCACTTTACGCAGAGTATCCAGCGCAGCAGCACTCACATTGGCATCAGGGTTCATCAGGCTTGCCAAAATTACGTCGACCACGATGGGATATTCAAGAGGTTCCTTAATCTTCAATGTGGCTGCATGTCGATTCAAATAGTCCTGATCCTGGGAAACCGCGCCACCAGCAACGCCCAGACGTCTTTTTAAGAACTTCGGATTGTTGGCTTCCTCTATCAAAATGCTGAGCGCAGTGACATTGAGATTCGCGAATTCAGCTTTTACAGCAGACGCGGTGTTGGGATCGTTCAAAAAGTGTTCGAATGAAATCCGCACGGCTGCGCGTTGGACATCAGGATTGAAGGAATGCAGTCCCGCGAATACTTGTGCTTGTAGCTTTGGCTCTTGCATGAGGTTCTTGAAGGACGAAGCCGCATCCAACACGTCCGCGTAATTCTTCGGCCTTGGCTTTTGTTCAAGCATCGATCGGAGTGCGTCCTGCACGCTGACTTGTTGTTCCCACACCGAGTTCTCTGGGAGTGCAGCGAGCAACGGTAGAACCACCGCCTGGCTGTCCGGGTTTCCTTGTTTGAGGATCTCCACCACCTTATCCACGAGTTTTGGATCCGGCGCGGCAGGTGTGCTGAGATTCAATATTCCCCGCTGGCCGTTTTCGTAGACGTAGCGGACTGTTTGTCGCACATCAGGATTTGGATCCTGTGACAGGTTTAAGGCTGCGAGCGTAAATCGTGCGTCGCCCGATTCACTTAGCGTGCTACCGGCCTTCAGGACTTCGATCTTCATCGAATCGTTCGAATTCACGAGGCACTCGAGCAAGGCGTCCTCCAACTCCGGCCCCGAATTCTTGAAGTAATGAATGAGATCACTGTCGTTGCCGACGCGTGTTTGGAAGAAGCCGTTGTGTACGTCGTATTTAAAATCGACTGTCTCACGATAGGGTGGATATTCATATCCGGGGCGATGCAGATCGGGTACACCGGTCACGTACTTGGTGAGGACTGCGGGGAGCCCGACGGAGACGGTGTCTGCCTTCATCTCCGGCAACGCGTAATGGCGGATATGGAAATCCCAAAGTGCGTTCAGGATGCCCTCACGCCCCAGGGGTGTTCCCTCTCGGAGAACTTTCGCGAGAACTTGCGCCTGATCGCGTGCGACCGCTTCATAACCGGCGTTAATGCGCTCCTTGTCCTCATCTGTGGCGCTGGCCCGCACCCAGGCGGAAAGATATCCGGTGTTCTCGTCGAGTAGGTCGTAAACGCTCTCCTGCAAGCCACGCCGAACCATAGGATCCGTTTCGGTGTTGAGACGAGTCGCCAGCGCTTCCAACGTTCCGCGACGCACCTCGGGCTTGTCAACCTGCCAGTAATACCAGCGCCACAACCCACCGGCGGCCTCGAATCGAACGTAAGGTACCGGGTCGGCCAGGTCGCGTTCGAGAGCCGCGAGTAGTATTGAATCGCCGGTCAGGTACCGGAAGTGTTGATTGAACACCCGTGCGGCGCCCCAACGCGTCCGAGCGTCGGTTGATCCAAGAGCGGTGGCCAACAGTTTACGACCGGCTGGTGCCGAATCCTGCCGTCGCGAGAGAACCATTCGGACTGCATATGCCGATGCAGTCTGCACCATCTTGGTCTTATCGCCGAGTCCCTTTATCAAGGCCGGCATGGCTCCCGGATCGGCCATGTGTCCAAGCGCTCGAGCTGCAGCTTCGCGGGCTAGCGGCTGATCGCTCTCGCCGAGCACATTTCGAACCTGAAGCAGGACTGGCTCAGGAGCAAGATCCCAGTACTGATCGAGTTGCTGCAGAAGAAGCGCAAGATCGTTTTTAGCCAGCGTCATGGGTGGCGCGGGATAGGCAGCATTCCAGTTCTTGGCTTTTGTGTCGCCTGGATAGAGCGTGGACAGAGCCATTACTGCAAACTGCGTCGCCCGGAAGGGCGTGTTGAAACCTTGATACACAGGATCGCCCTCCCAGCTACCCTCTGGTCTCTGAGCGGCGAGCATAGCCTTTACCGCTCGTGCAAGATGCTCGTCAGTTTCCGGGCGACGACCAGCTTCGGCAAGCGCTAACACGGAGTTATAGGAAACAAAGTCCGCCGGCTTCGCTTTCTTATCGAACGGGTAAGGCCACCCTCCGTCCGGTGTTTCATACTCATAGAGCTTCTCGATCAATGTGTCGATTTGTGTGGCGTATTTTTGGTGGTTCACTTCAGACAAGAACATGATCTTCCAGTTCACATCGATCATGTTTTTTGGTTCGTAAGGGAGCGCCAAGCGTTCCACGTGGTCGCGTTCATCGAGCCAATCCTGCAGCTTAGTTTGCTTGTACGCCAAGTCAAAAGTATGCCAACTCTGCTGGGCAATCTCGAATGGGCTAACGTCGGGTTCGCAGCCGTCGGCCTCATCGCCCGGCATCACCGTCAGTCCCTTGTAGTGAATCTTCAGAAAGTTTGCATACGGCAAGTCGAAATCTTTCCGCGGCTTGTCGTGGGTAACATTTTCCTCAAATGCATTTGTAATTAGCGGCAGGCGGCTAGCCTCGGTGCGCGCCGTATAGATCATTCGCACCCAATTTGTATTGGGTTCTCCATACAAAGGCCTCGTGTTGTTGTAAATACGATCGGTAATAAACTCGAGACTCGCGCGCTGCGTGGGAGCATAACCGTTTTGAACGGCCTTTAAAGTTCCACGCGTTGTGAACTGCGAAGGATGGCAGGCTATACAGAGCTGCGTTTCAGAATGCTGCATGGTGGTGCGCATCGCGATCGCGCCTCGGCGAGGCGTATTCGATAGCCAGCTATCCCCCATGTTGATAAGAAAATCCATACCGGCACGCACGGCTTCGTGCGGATCTTTATATGGCGGCACGCTGTACAGGTAAGTGTGCAATTGATAAGCCGGATGATTCGGGGCGATGCGAACGTAGTACTCCTGTCCCGGCTGAAGGATGCGGGTGCGGAACTTGTACAGGCCGGGATAATTTTGAGTTGCTTCTACCTGATAGACAAACTGTCCATCATTAAACGGAACAACATCGGACTTTCCGCTCGTATCTTTGCCGAGTTGAAAAATGTCCACGTCCAGCGGGACGTCGCGATCGGTCACATTGAGAACAAAGTAAACCAGGCGCGGCTGTTTTTCCTTGAACGTGAATCGAAACCATTGAAATCCTTTTAGCATCGCTGCATAGGCATCTTCACTCTTCGATGGAGCATAAGGCCTTTCGTCGGCGGCTCCGAAGATCGTCTGGCCTATTTCGAACGGTTGAGCATCCTGCCACGTTGAGTTGGGTGCAGCGGCTATGACACCGCGCTTCAGATCGGCGTCACTACCTGGTGAAGCAGCGGATACCTGAAGAATCTTGCTCAAGGCTGAGCTAATCTCCGGAGAATGGTCCCCGGATGACGATGAAACGTTCACCGTAACTGGACCTTCTTCACGCGGCCGCAGGGTCAGGTAAAAATCGAGATCAGCCGCGTGCAGCCATTTGGATTCAACTTCGCCCTTCGCGTCGTTCACCGTGACATGAACAGAATCGTTTCCCTGTACCTGCGCAGGATTCTTCACCCAGAGTGTGACTGCGTAAAGTGACCCCGACCGCCCCTGGCCTAACGTGATACTTCGCGTTGAAGCTGGCGCAGTTTGACCGGCACGGACGGATCGATTTACATGGACGACCGCACCAATGACGGATGCCATGATTGAAAGAGAAACGATCGTCCAGCGGACAACTCGTTGATTCGTCTGTGTCAGCGCCATACTGAAACCTCATTGTTGAGGTGCCCTTTGGGGGTGGTCCGAGTTCCAATGTCAAAGGAGAAACTTTATACCAATTGACCGACGAGAGGCAGCAACTTTCTACGATCCCGCCTCAAGATCGTTTCGAGGAACTCTGGCTTAGGTCAATATCAGTTAGAACGTGAACTCCGCTGTGCCTCCCGGAGCTATCGCGGCAGGACCACCAAACCCCACGGACCGGATCCCACTTTGACCTTGCCGGTCACTGTGTTCGTTGCAAGGTCCACCACGCTGATGTCATTTGAGGGCCCGTTTGCGGAGTAGAGTGTTTTTCCATCAAGCGACAGTGCGATACCCCAGGGGCGCTTGCCGACAGTAACTGATCCCAAGACGGTATTTGTCGCTGTGTCGACGGTGAACACCTGTTGGCCACGACCTGTGCTGACGTAAAGTCTATTTGCATCTGGCGAAAGCAGGACAGACATCGGTTTAATTACCCCCGGTTTGCCAAGGGGAATTGGTTTAACAATTGTGTGTCTGATCGCGTCGATCAGCACGATGCCTCCGTCGTTCTCGGCGTTGACGTAAGCACGTTTACCATCAGGCATAAAGGCAATTGACCGAGGACGATGCCCTACCTTGAAGGTGTAAACGATTCGACCCGCAACAGGGTCAAATATGGTGATGGTCCCATCTTCTTCAGACGTCACGAAGACAGATTTTCCGTCCGGACTCGTCTTTACGCCCTCTGGCTGGCCTCCCATTTTGATGGATTTCACAACTGTCGCAGTCGCGATATCCACGATGCTGAGAGATGAAATGTCCTCATTGGATATGTACAACTGCTTGCCATCTTTGCTGAGATCAAAATTTTCAGGGTCCGACCCGCCCGGAATGATTCTAAGCAACTTGTTCTGCTGTACATCGAAGACTCCGATGCCGTCCGCGCTTTTGTCTGGCGGGGGCAAGGTGCTCTCGTCCACATCGGGGCCTGCGATTGGCGAACCGCTCAACGCCACGTAAAGGGTCTTCTGGTCGGGGCTGGCATGGATTCCACGGGGTCGCTTCCCAAGTGGAATAGTACCAATCACATCAAAGTTTCCAGAGTCAATGACGGAGAGATCACCCGAAACCTCATTCGTCACATAGATCCGGGGAGCCGAGGACTCGGAATGCGGTTCCGCGATGGGGCCTGTCGATGGCTTCGTTTGGTGACAGCCGGTTAAGAACGCGCAGGCAAATATAGGCAGTGAAATATAGAGCGGTTTGGTCACAGTCTATTTCCCTTTAAAGGTTGGATTTACCACCGTGTTCGAATGAGGAGTAACGGTAACCTGATGCTCCTGAGTCCCGAGAGTCTCCTGCCATACACCAATCGTGTAAGTGCCGGGTGGCAAGCTAGGAAGACTGTAAGAGCCGTCTTCCTTTGACACGGCAAAATATGGATTGTCCACCACTCCGATGAAGGCATGCATCCATGGATGGATATTGCATTTCACGCGAATCATAATTTCTTGCTTGGTGAATTTGCGACCAAGAGGAGCGTCCCCTGCTCCCTGGCTATGATTCCACTCCCGATTGATTTGAGCCATTGGATGAATGTTGTGTGTGACCGGGTCGGAATTCTTTACCTGGAGAATCTGATCGGTCTGAATGCCTAGAACACGTGGTGTAAACCAGCAGCCATTTTGATCAATTACTACGGGCGAAGTTGGCGTTTCAAACCGCTTCCCTTCCAGACCTGTTTTGACATAAATAAATGCGTTCGCCAACGATCCATTGGAAGAAACAATCAAGGAATCGTCCAAAGCCTTCCCAAGGTGAGCCTCCACGCAAGCTGGATCTTCGCTCATGTCGATCTTTGTTTTGTTTGGACTTCTGCCCAGGTACCGAACGGTTCCTGTGATCGAGCCGGCGGTGAGCGGGTCCACGTGAAATACCGGAATCTCAGCCTCTTGAACTCGTTCCATGACTGGCCGGTTATTTTTCGCACTCCGTGAACACCCAATGGCCATCAACATCCCACAAACAAGACAACGCGCTGCGAACATGGAAAGATTTTTCGTCAAGACTAATCCCTCCCCGGGGAGCCAACGCTTGACGGGAGCTCGCCCGTCAGCGATTTCATGAACTCTACCAGGTCGTTTCGATCCTGCCCTGTGAGCTCGATCATGGAGATGCGCTTGTCCAAATGCGGATTGGAATTTCCCTTGCCCGCATAAAAGTCCACTACGTCCTTCAACGTTTTGAGCTTGCCGTCATGCATGTAAGGCCCGGTCACCGCGACATTTCGGAGCGTTGGTGTTTTAAATTGCGCTGTATCGCCTTCAACTTTCGTCACTTTAAAGCGCCCGAGGTCACTAAACTCCTCATTGTCCCCGATTCCCTGTCCGGTATTGTGGAAGAGGCCATCCGTGAATAGCGCGTAGGAAGGACCGATTGTATGACACGCGGCGCAGTTGCCCTTTCGCGGATCCTTGAAGACCGCGAGTCCTCGGATCTGGGCCGGCGATAAAGCATCTTTCTCCCCGCGATACTCATATCGGTCAAATGCTGAGTTACCGCTCAAGATGGTTCTTTCGAAACTCGCCAGGGCTTTTTCGACCCTCTCCATGTTTATTTCCTCAGTTCCAAACGCCCTCAAGAACATTGCTTCATACGTTTTGTCATTCTTGAGCTTGGCTACCGAGGCATCATGTGTCTGATTCATTTCTAAAGCGTCTGCAATAGGATTTCCGACCTGGGATTCAAGATTGGCAGCGCGTCCATCCCAAAAGAAAAGTGGCGAATATGCCACATTGACGAGGGTGGGGGCATGGCGCAATCCGGTGGCCCCGCCGAAGCCCGTTGACCGTTCGCGGGTATCTGAAAATCTAACTTGAGGTTGATGGCAAGAGGCGCACGATAGTGAATCGTCCTTCGAAAGCCGGGTGTCATAGAAGAGCCGTCGGCCGAGTGCGATCGAAGCAGACGTTGGAGGATTATCCGCTGGGATGGGAACGGGAGGTAAGCCCAAGGGGGCCTTGATTTCAACGACGGGGCCGGTGGGAAATGCCTTGTCAGGGGATTTGCACCCGAATAAAGATCCCACAAAGCCAAACATCAGAATTCCAAAGAAATTGCGGAGGAAGCGCGTCTCCAACGACACGTCGGTGGATGCTCCGCTCTCCAGGAAATCAAAAATGCCGCGCCCCATTAATCTCAACTTCTTGAGTCGTCCCGATTTGCACATCTTATTGGAACTGTACGCCCTTCTCCGGGAGGATCATAAGGCGGAAGGCTTCAGTTAACTCTCCCTCATCCATCAATTTTAGGATGTCCTTTTGAGGATTCCAGCCCAAAATTGAAACAGTTTAATTGACACATCCCGAAGGCGGTCGCTAGTATTTGCTCGGATTGAGACGTCTCATTCCAACTGCAATTTCAAAGAGTCTTCTGAATTTCTTATGTAAATGGAAAACGTTCAAAACCAAGACAAAGCAACTGCGTAACCAGACATTTAGACGTAGATCATGAGGATGGGGATCCGACAGGGACTCTAATTCCTGGCTTGATCAGAGCAGAGTTTTCCTACTCCCGTCGATCAGCAGTTCAACGAGCGCCGAATGAAGCGTGCAGGTGAGTAGTCGTAACGAACAAGAATTTCAGATTTTCCGGGAGACCTGACGCGGGATGCGCAAATTGAAAGTTCTATCATCCATTTGTTTCGGTGTATTCGCCTTGACGTGGGTGAGTCCTGTCTGCAGTCAATCAAGCGCTGAGTGGCTTACCAGCAGTGGCGACGCCGCGCGCGACGCTTGGCAGCGGGCTGAATCGAAGATATCCCCAATGAACGTCGGAAAGTTGCAGCTTTTGTGGAAAGTAAAGGTTCCCACCAAGCCGATGGGAATGCTGACTTTTCGGGAACCTTTGATTGTGACGGGAGTGAAAACTCCAGAGGGAACCAAGACGTTAGCCATTCTGGCAGGCGCAATTAACGACGTCTACGCAATCGATGCGGAGAACGGAAAGGTTGTTTGGCAGTCCCAACTCAAGTGGGAATCTGAGAAGCCACAGGAACAGGGCGAAGGCAGCGGATTTATCTGTACGAACGCGATGAGTGCTACACCTGTGGTTTCGCCGATCGATGCGCCGATCCGGCGCTTGTATGTGCTCGCCAGCGATGGATATCTACATACACTTGACCTTTCGACAGGTGGAGATGCTGACCCGCCGATTCAAGTTCTACCTCTGCCTTACGGCAAACCCTATGGATTGAACCTGGTGAACAACGTACTTTATACCGTCACCGGGCAAGGCTGTGGAGGAGTGCCCAATGCCCTATATGCCGTCAATCTAAAGAATAAGAAACTCACCGTCTCCGCCCCTCCGCAAGCGGGCCTGTGGGGCACCGCCGGCCCGGCAGTGGGCACGGACGGGACTATCTATTTTGAATCGGGTGACGGCCCCTATGACGCCTCCACAGGCAAGCTTTCCACAAGCGTGGAAGCATTTACGTTTGCCGATGATCGCCTGACCCTCAAGGATTACTACTCCCCCAGCAACCATATCTGGCTTTCAAGAAGAGATCTGGATATGAACGTTACCCCTGTGGTGTTTCCTCACGAAGGACGAGATCTCGTTGTCGCTTCCGGTAAGGAGGGTCGCTATTTCCTCATGGACAGCAGATCCCTGGGTGGGGCGGACCATATGACTCCCTTGTTCCGAAGCGAACTTATCTCGAACAAGAACGTCAATTTTCAGACTGAGGGAACATGGGGCAGTCTTGCAAGTTGGAAAGGAAAAGATGGTTCCCGTTGGGTTTTGGGAACGACCGGCGGCGAGACAGCGGTGCCTTTCCCGAAGTCCTATGGCCCCACGCCAAACGGCGGAATCGTTGCACTCAAATTGAAAAGTCAAGATGGCAAGCTGTCATTGGAACCTGCCTGGCAGTCTCGCAACATGATGACCTCCGAACCCCCAGTAATCGTGAACGGTGTGGTATTTGTCCTTGCTGCGGGCGAGTATACGGGGCAGGCCAACGATGCAGTGGGCGGCTTGTTTAGTGCGGAGGAACGCATCCAGCGTTCTGTGCCCGCCAAACTCTACGCGCTCGACGCTGTCACCGGCAAGGAACTGTATTCGAGCGGCGACCAGGTCACGACATTTCTTCACCAGGCTGGTCTTTCAGTCGCAGGGGAAAAAGTCATGTTTGGAACCTTTGACGGAACGATCTATTGCTTTGGACTGAAATGAACGAAGGCCTGACCTTTTTGTGCCCAGTTTCATTTGATTTGATGAGCGGACTGCTATCAATTGAGGAAAGTACACGTGAATAAACGACTCTTGGGGCAATCCGTAGCGATGTTTCTCGTGGGCGCGTTTCTCTGCTCTACCGTAACTTTCGCTCAAGAACAAAAGGGCGACTGGCCATTGACTGGGTCGGATGCGGGTCAAAGTGGCTGGCAAAAGGATGAGTTGGGTCTCGCGCAAGATAGTATTGCGGCGAACTTCAAGTTCCTCTGGAAAATCAAACTAGGCCAAGCCACGAACGCAAAACGATCCTTCAGCGAGCCGTTGCTCGCAGGACGACTGATCAACGCCCAAGGGTTTAAGGACATTGTCTATTGGAGTTCGGCTGACACTCTGTATGCCGTTGATTCCGAACTTGGAAGCCTTATTTGGAAACACGAGTTCAAAACAGAAGCCCCCGCCTCCGGATGCAGTTTGTCCAGCTTAGGCATACTGATGGAGCCGCCGGTTGTAATCAATTTCAACGCCCGACGCAGGCGCGCCCCCGGCACGCCCAGGCCTCCGGAGCCGCCCGCTGCGGCGACAAACGCACGACGACTCGGAGTTCCTCCTGGAGGTGGCTACTTTGGACTGAAAGGCATCTACGTGCTGACGTCGGATGGCATGCTCCATGAGCAGGTCATGACAACCGGAGCGGATTTTGCGCCGCCGGTGAAGTTTCTTCCGGCAGCTAATGGCAGCGCATATGGCTTGAATTTCAACGATAAGACAATCGTCACAGCGACGGGCCGCGACTGTGGAAGTGTTCCAAATGGTTTGTGGGCTATTGACTTGACGTCGGCCGACTACACCGTAGCAAACTACGCCACAGAGAAGATTCGCCCGCTTGGTATTACTGGACCTGTGATATCTCCAACGGGAAAATCCGTTGCCATTACAGGACCGGGAACTCTCGATTCAAGCGCTGGAATCCATGCGAGTAGCGTGCTTTCGCTCTCCAAGGACATGAAAGTTGAAGACTGGTACACGCCCGATGGGGGGATGGCAAACTTCGCAAGCGTTTCTCCGGTGGCGTTCACCTTCAAAGAAAAGCAATTCATAGTAGCTCCTGCAAGAGACGGACGCATCGCCTTGCTGGATGCTGCGTCGCTAGGCGCCGCGGATCACCATACTCCACTTTTCGAAACACCAGCTATCTCCAAAGCTGGCGAAAAACATGGTTGGGATGGCTTTGCGACTTGGCAAGACAAAGACGGAACCGCATGGGTATTCGCATCCATCTCTGCAGGCATATCCCTGAACGATAACGCCATTAAAGCGAACTCTTCGAACCCTCATGGCGGCGTAGTTGCATTCAAGGTTGAAGGTACCGATGGGAAATTCGTGTTGACGCCTGCATGGGTTTCACCGGATATGATTAACCCCGCACCACCCAGAATTGCGAACGGCGTGTTGGTCGCTCTATCTGGTGGAAACTCCGCTACGCACGCCACTCTCTACGTTTTCAATGCCGCGACAGGCGCGAAGTTATATTCAAGCGAGAATCAAATTCCTACGTACTCAGAACTTTCAGGCGTAGCTGTTGCCGACAGTCATGCGTTTTTCACGGATCACGACAATGTCCTCTACTCCTTTGGAATTGCCTTGGAACACTAGAACAGGCAACCCAACCTAAGAGTCGTTACGCTAATCAGCAACAGGACGGTTAGGAGCACACGAAATGTTAGATCGAAAAGTGGTACAAGAAGCCGTCGATGCAGGATCAGGGGTGCTGCGCCTGGAGCCCTCGTGGGTTCCGCGTTCCTTCATGATTCCGGGGCGAAGACTGAAGCTTCATCCAGATGATCTTTACGCTTTTGGCGCTCATCGAGGCGGAATCAACGAGCGATGGTTCTCTTCGACCACGCAAGCTTCAAACGGCCCCGCTACGCTTCCAGATGAAGGCCTCAGCTATGTGCATCCCGTAGTCGGCAAGAGGTTCCTGCTCAAAGAAGCGGTCGAATCCGCTGGCGATCTTCTGCTTGGAGCCGATGTGATGGAGCGCGAAGGCGGATGGAATTTGCTCTGCAAATTCTTTGACAACATGGGACCAATTCCGCACCACATGCACCAGAGCGATAAGTTTGCGAAGATGGTCGGACATAAGGGGAAACCGGAAGCCTACTACTTCCCTCCTCAATACAACCAGATCAGCAACAACTTTCCCCACACCTATATGGGGCTTGAGCCAGGGACGACGAAGGACGACATCCATCGGTGCCTTGAGAATTGGAATCGCGGCGACAACGGCATTATTTTTCACGCCCGCGCGTACCGTCTCGAACCCGGAAGCGGATGGCAGGTCGACCCCGGCATTCTTCATGCGCCGGGATCGCTAGTGACATATGAGCCACAGGTAAACAGCGACGTGTTTGCAATGTTCCAGTCTGAAGTTGAAGGACGAATTGTCGATTGGAGCCTTCTGGTCAAGGACGTACTGCCGGAATATCACCACGACCTCGATTACCTGATCAGCATGTTGGATTGGGAAGCGAATATAAATCCGGAGTTCGCGAAGACGAATAAGAGGCCCCCAGTACCGGTTCGTTCGATCGCGGAAATGGAAGCGGCAGGATACCGCGAAGTATGGATCACTTATGGCAGTGGCTACTACTCCGCAAAAGAGTTGACTGTCCTGCCAGGCCGCACCGTGACAATCAAGGATGCTGCCGCCTTTGGATTGATCCTCACACAGGGATATGGCTCGCTCAACAAAACTGCGGTTTCTACTCCTTCTATGATTCGGTTTGGCGAACTTACTCAGGATGAGGCGTTCGTAACGGCGGCGGCAGCCAAAGAGGGGGTCAAGATCGAAAATCCCAGTTCCTCAGATCCGCTGGTAATTTTGAAGCACTTCGGTCCGGGCAATCCGGATGCAGAAACGTTACGGAAGGATCGCGGATAGGGTCACAGCCATGAGCAACTCCACACACAAGTTCCCTGCTTTGCATAACGCTATGTGGCCGGGCATCGTGGGCAAAGGAGGCGACTCCGAGCCTGCGATCGACCTAGATACCATGCTTAATCTCACAGCCGCGGCGCAAGTGAATGGGGTACGGTTTGACGGCGTCGATCTGTTCTTGTCTCTGCCTCACACGGACATTGATTCGACAGACGATCAGCTCAAACAACTCGCGAACAAGCTCGCATCTCACGGTCTTCTGGCCGGCTCATTGGTGGCTCCCGTCTGGCCTCCCGTCGGCGGGGGATCGGCACTGGGATCCGACGAGGAGCGTGAACGCTTCCTCGGCCAGGTTCGCAAAGCGTGCGCTATCGGTCAAAAACTGCGAAAGCTCGGCATCCGTAAATATGGTGTCGTGCGGATCGATTCAGCCGAGGGACCATCAGTATGGGCCGAGAAGCCGGCAGAAAACACAAAGCGGATTGCAGAGACTTTTAGAGAAGCATGCGAGATAGCCGAAGGATACGGTGAGCGGCTCGCCGCAGAAGGTGAGATCTGTTGGGGCGGGATGCACGGTTGGAAGCACATGGTCGATTTGCTGGAGATGGTCGATCGGCCCAAGACTCTTGGCTTCCAGGCTGATATGGCTCACACGATGCTTTATACACTCGGCTATAACTCACCTGAGAGCCGCCTTCTCCCCTCGGACTACGACTGGTCAGACTCCACGGTACTTACGGAAGCTCTTCGGCAGGTTGCAAATGCACTTCGCCCTTGGACGATTGATTTTCACGTGGCCCAGAATGACGGGACCGTGAAGGGCTCCGGCTCACACGACAAGACCGGCCGCCATTGTCCGCCTGACGATCCCAACGGCAAGATGGACATTGTCGAGATCGCTGGACTTTGGATGCGGAACCAGGACGGTACCCCAACTCGCGCTTACGAACATATTTGCTGGGATGGCTGCATGTTCCCGAACGCGATGATGACTGCACCTGAAACGTGGGTGAAGATACTGGCAACCTTAGTTCAGGTGCGAGACGCACACGGGTGGGACTAACCGGGGAGAAGATCGCCTTGCCGAAGAAAGACCTCAATATTGGGATTGTCGGGTACGGCTTTATGGGACGTACGCATTCGAATGCGTATCTGCAGGCACCGCGCTTTTTTGACTTGCCTTATCGGCCTGTATTGAAAGCAGTTTGTGCGCGAAACGCCGAACGCGTGAAAGGATTTGCGGAGAACTGGGGTTATCAGTCGATCGAAACCGATTGGCGCACAGTCGTTGGGCGCAAAGATATCGACCTCATCGATATTGCAAGTCCGAACGACACCCACGCTGAGATTGCGATCGCTGCAGCGAAAGCCGGCAAGATGATCCTCTGCGAAAAGCCTCTCGGACGAAACGCGGAAGAGGCCAGGGCGATGGTGGATGCCGTAGAGAAGGCCAACGTGCCCAACATGGTCTGGTACAACTACAGGCGTGTTCCGGCGATCGTGATGCTGAAGCAACTACTCGATGATGACCGCTTCGGCAGAATCTTTCACTATCGCTCGCAATTCTTGCAGGACTGGACTATCTCCAAGGATCTTCCACAAGGCGGAGAAGGCCTTTGGCGACTCGATAGCGCGGTTGCAGGAAGTGGAGTTACGGGAGACTTACTGGCGCACAACATCGATATGGCTCTTTGGCTGAATGGGCCAATCGCTGAAGTGTCGGCAATGACAGAAACGTTCGTAAAGGAACGGAAGCACAATCTGACAGGTCAGGTTGAGCCGGTGAAGATTGACGATGCCAGCGCCTTCCTGTGCCGATTTGAAAATGGTTCCATTGCCATCTTTGAAGCCACACGCTACGCACGTGGTCACAAAGCGCTCTTCACTCTGGAAATAAATGGCGAACGGGCCTCAGCATCATGGGACCTTCACGACCTCCATCGACTTCAATACTTTGACTATCGCGATGAAGGCCAATTGCGCGGTTGGAAGGACATTCACATTACCGACGGGGATCATCCATACATGAAGAACTGGTGGGTTCCAGGGCTGCAGATTGGATACGAACACACCTTTATTCACCAGGTTGCGGATTTCATTCTCTCCCTTGATGGCGATCGTGCAGCAGCTCCCACTTTCCGTGATGGACTTGCGACAGACATCGTGACCGATGCAGTTTTGAAATCTGCGCATACGAAAAAGTGGGAAAAGATTTCCGTCGATTAATAGCGTTTCTTGCTTCGCTTCAAGGAGGAAAGGATGACGTTTGATTCTTATCGAGGTCTTTGTCTGACCTCAGCGTTTGTAATAGCGGCCTTCGTCGGCGCAGCTTTCCCTCTACAAATGGATGCGCAGC
Organism: uncultured Acidobacteriaceae bacterium; assembly: GCA_963797255.1. Lineage (GTDB taxonomy): Bacteria > Acidobacteriota > Terriglobia > Terriglobales > Acidobacteriaceae > JANXZS01. The sequence goes on along the minus strand of CAWCOV010000015.1, from coordinate 246,073 downwards.
AGAACCCTCCTGCAACGAAGCCACATGCGCCGCAAGCTTTTCACTTCGTTCAACCGGAACCGATCAAATTCGAGGATCACGAGGGATGGACCCAGATCTTCGATGGCAAGACTTTGAAAGACTGGGACGGTGATGAGACTGTCTGGCATGTTGAAGACGGAGCGATAGTCGGCGAGTCCAGTCCCGAACATCCCTCTGGAACAACCAATATAATCTGGCGTGGCGGTGAGCCGGCTAACTTCCAATTAAAGCTTGAGATGAAGCTTGAGGGCAACGGTGCCAACGGTGGCATTCAATACCGCAGTACCCACGTCGAGCCGAAGCTCGGTCCATTGCCCGATGATCTTACTCCGCAACAACGTCAGAAAAGACAGCAGCAACAGGATCTCGATCAAAAGCACGCAAAATGGAACATTTTCGGATATCAGGCAGATTTTGATTTCGAGAACAAATACACGGGGCAACTTTACGAACAGAGTTCGCCGCGTGGAATTATCGCGTGGCGCGGACAGGTGGTAGCCACCGAGGCCGGAAAGAAGCCGACGTTGCTCGCCATTCTTGCCAGTTCTGATGCGTTGAAATCAGCAATAAAACCGGGTGAGTGGAACCAGGTCGAGATCATTGCGGAAGGGAATATGCTCACGCACATCATCAATGGGCACATCATGGCTATTCTCCTCGATACGGATCCAGAGTTCAGCCGGGCAAAGGGTGTAATTGCACTTGAAATTGAAGGACCTGGCAATCTCAAAATCCGACATCGCAATATCTGGTTAAAAACACTTCCGTAAAGTTTCGCTCTCATCCACGACTTCTTGGGTGGCTGTGCCCTTTCCAACATTTTTGCGAGAAAGATTATGACCGGAATCATGTTTAAAGGTCGGCAGGCGGCCCGGCTGGAAAACGAAATCTTGCGAGTGACTGTCCTCCACGAGGGTGGTCACATCGCCGAGATCTTTGATAAACGTGCGAACGTCAGTCCACTCTGGATCCCGCACTGGACATCAATGGATCCGTCCCAATTCGACCGCGATCAACCTGACATGTACGGGACGGGATCGGAAGCGAAACTTCTGGCCGGGATTATGGGACATAATCTGTGCCTCGATTTATTCGGAGCGCCGTCAGAGGAAGAGGCTCGTGCGGGTCTGACGGTGCATGGAGAGGGATCTGTCCATCGTTATGACATCACCGAATCTGGCGGTAAACTGATATGCCGATTGACGCTCCCACTCGCTCGGCTTAAGTTCTCGCGGACCATTCAGCTACGTAATGAGCACATTAGAATCCAGGAAACGGTGGAAAACTTGAGTGGAATTGATCGTCCACTCGCTTGGACACAGCACGTCACGCTGAGCCCGCCATTTCTCGACCCGACGACGACGCAATTCCGAGCATCGATGAAGCAATCTTTCGTCCTTGAAAAAGATCCGGGCCACGGCGCCTACCTTTGTCCCGGTGCTGAGTTTTCATGGCCTCTGGCTCCCCGAAAAGATGGCAGCAAGGCGGACCTTCGCCAGATGAACCATGTCTCTCCCGCGAGCACTTATACCGCCCACCTCGCCGACACTGAACGCCAGGATGCGTACTTCGTGGCTTTTACGCCTCACTTCCGTCTCGCTTTCGGTTGCGTCTGGAAGCGATCAGATTTCCCCTGGCTCGGAATCTGGGAGGAGAATTGCAGCCGGCCGGGTTTGCCATGGGACGGCCGAACTGTCACTCGCGGAATGGAGTTCGGTGTCTCGCCGATTCCTGAATCCAGGAGAGAAATGGTGGATCGCAGCCGTCTCCTCGACACGCCCACATTTAAATGGATGCCCGCTGGTGGGACTATGCAGGCAGAATACTGGTTTTCAAGTCAGATTACAGATGCCGTTCCAGAATCACTGCAATGGCCTGAATAACCTTCTCTATAACAAGTTTCTGTTGTTCTAGAAGACGAGATTATCTTTCTTCGCGTCGATCTTCTTCACGTCTATGTTGGGTACTTTCTTGAGGTCCTCAATTGTCTTAAATCCCTTTTCCTTATCTCGGACGACAATAATTGCCTTCGCTTCGTCGGGGCTTATGCCCAACACATCAGAAAGCTGCTTTTCCGTGGCCATATTCACAAAGATCTTCTGCACTGCCGAGGGAGGGAAATGAGTTGTGAGATAGTCAGCGATTTCACTGTAGTCTTCGTCTGAGCCCACGGCACCCAGCCGAACCATCTTGGTAATTGTGTTTTCCCATCCCGAACGGTCCCTTCCGGAGGCCAAAATAATATTGGGCGAATGGCATTTTCCGCATATTTTGAGAGTGGTATCTCGTCCATCTCCCATGGGAAACTCGGGGTGTTCAGCAGGTTTGTCAGCGGGTGAATTTTGCCCTGCCGAAACTGATGGACGGATAAAATTGGGAGCGGCCATCGTAACCATACTCACAAAAAGTAGAGTCAACCCACATAGCCTGCGATAACTTATGGATTTACTGCTTGAGCCACGCCTCACCATTGCTCCTGAATGAATCGAATATGAAGATGCAGTATGCCCGCCGCTGTGCAGACTCCCAGTTGGGTTTCAGGTGAAGGGTCCTATGTCGTAATTAGGGCCAATTTGGTCAATCTCCCTTGGTAATTCCAATCTGAGACATAGATGTTTGCTTTGTCGTCAATGAAACACCCGTGGGCTGCACTGAAAACAGTAGGAGAAATATCTTCCGGCTTCAGTTTGTAGTTGGCCCATTGGCTCTGTTGTGGGTTGTCCCCAAGGAAAGCTATAGGCACGTTATTCTTGTCGAGCACAGTAACCCGTCCTTGAAGCTCCGATACGACAGCGTGGTCTTTGTAAAAACTCACTTGGCATGGACGCCGCATGTGCAGGGTAACGTTGTCTACAAATTTTCCGTCGAAGTCAAAGTGAGTCAGCCGGAGATTCTCCCGATCGCAAACCAAGAGCAGCGGCTGGTCATATCGAGTGTCGACTGCAAGCCCGTGACAGCAGTCGCACTTTCCGTTTTCAGTTCCCTTCCCGGCAAAACTCGATTGATAATTCCCGTGTTTATCGAACTTGAAGATACGGGAGTCACCGTAGCCATTCGCGACAAAAATCGACCCGTCGGGGCCCGGAACTACTGACGTAATCCTCCATTCGTTTGGTAGCTTGAATCCGGCAGCGGGTGGAGCTGTGATCTTCTGCACCACGGTTCCGTCCGTTTTCATTTTCAACACAAGCCAATTTTCTGATGGCGTTCCCTTCTGCACGGTTGCATAAAAGAGTTCGGTGCCATCTTCTACGACATAGTGCAAAGAGTGAACTTCAGGGTATTGATTGGCAATCGTTTTTGAAAATTTGCCAGCGCTATCGTAGACGACGATGCCCGTCTCACTTTGGGTGCTCACGTAGAGATTGCCGGATTTGTCGCTGGAAATTGCGCCATGCGTTCCGCCAAATTCTTTTCCTGCGGGAAGCTTTCCCCATTGAGGGACAACTTCGTAAGTCCATGCTCCATTGCCCGTGCGGTAAGGAAAAGAGCCGGTCCGGTCTTCTCGAGTCTCCGCCATAATGGCTGAAGTGTCGGCGAACGCAGCTAGCGCGGAAAGTCCTGCCAACCCGCCAAAAGCACGCCGACTAACCTCCGTGGATTTCATCTTCGAACCAACTTCCTCTCCAAACCGTCGGAATGATTGCGCGAGCGCCACACTCTGATTTGCCTCGGATTCAGAGTTGGACCCGTTTTCACGGAGAGACTCGAATGAGACGTCTCATTAAAAGATGAATCTATGAGTTTTAAGCCGAAACTGTCAATTTTCTTTTGCCTGGCTTTCTCTTGGCCTTTAGCTTGTGTCGACAGCGCTGTACAGTGGATAAAATGGTGACGCAAAGGGAGCTTGCGAAACTGGCGGGAGTTTCCGCTGGAACAGTCTCGAATGTGATCAGCGGCTCGCCCCGTGTACGGGAAGACGCTCGCCGCAGGGTATTAGATGCAATCCGCGTCCTCAAATATCACCCCAATCTTATCGCTCGAAGCCTAAAAACAAATCGCACCAATACTCTCGGTATTGTGGTTCCAGATCTTACGATTCCCTTCTTTCCCAAGATTATTCGCGGTGCTGAGTCGGCCGCCAGAGAACGCGGATACTTTCTCATTGTGCTGGACTCGCAGCGAAACCACGATCTCGAAATCGACATGATGGCACTCCTGCGGCAACGTGTCGACGGTATCCTTCTGGTGACGGCTGGAGACCACAGATGGTCGGCGGACAACGCTACCGCGGTTGCATCGGGCCCGCCAGTTGTGTGCGTGGATCGCCTTCCAGAAGGTCTGAAAGCCGATTCGGTCTGCGTTGACGACTGCGGGTCTGCAGAGCTCGGAGTGAAGCATCTGCTCTCGCTGGGGCATCGAAGAATAGCAATCATCACTGGGCCGCTCACGCTCCGAAATGAACAGGAGCGGCTGCGGGGATATCGACGCGCATTGAAAGAAGCCGGCCTTACCCTTCAGCCGTCTCTCATCTGGTCGGCCGGCTTTGACATGGACGGTATCCACGCGGTTTGCCAGCGCGGCCTTTTGCGTTTGAAGTTCAAGCCGACAGCCATCTTCGCAACAAACGGGGTAACTGGTTTGTGCGCTCTCAAAAGTCTTTATATGTTGGGATTTAGTACTCCTCAGAATATTGCTTTCGCAACGTTCGATGAACTTACTGCCGAAGATTTCTTTGAGCCTCGGATCACCACCGTGATACAGCCTACCTATGAAATCGGCTACCGAGCCGTGGAAGTACTGCTCGAACGAATCGAACGCATCGGCATCGCTGGAAAGGACGCGAAGGTACGTCTTCCAGCAACTCTTGTTGTCCGCGATTCATCTCGTCTAGCAGATGGTCAGGCCCGCCGATAATTTACTCCAAACTAAATCCAGATCTTCGACTCAACGGGAGCTGACTTTATCTCCTGCTCTGCAGGGTACGCAGGTGGCGGTCCAACCCGATTCATTCGTGCATAGTTGGGAATGGCCAGAAGTGGCGAACCATCTGCCCACTTTCCGGAGATAACCATAATTCCGCCAAGGAGGTCCGGACGCCATTCCATTCGCAGCGGAGCATCGCCTAGCTTTTGACCGATGCTCTTATTGTCAGCGGCCTCGACGTTGTACACGAGCGGCCCATACTTCAGAGCGACAGAGTCGACGTCATCTTGAATGTGCCGATCGGCCACGACACGCTGTGGCTCCATTGGCAACTCCAACTCGATGCGATCGCCGGCCTTCCATTCGCGTGTCACCACGGCGTAACCCTTCTGAATGACTGGCTTCTCCTCTTGGCCATTGACTGAGAATCGCTTCACTCCGCGGATGACGGGCGACTCTGTGTAGAGCCTGCTCGTGTTTCGATTGGGGATTCGAACGTAAACCGAAAACGTCTTCGCTTCTTTCGGGTTAACCGTGATCGAAATCGATCCGCTCCATGGATAGTCCGTCTTTTGGACTACTTCAACGCCTGTTCCTGCGACTTTCCCAACTTGAATGCGGCTCCCTACAAACATGTTTATGTACAGACCCGTCTTGTCCTTCACGTAGGTCCACGTTGGAATCATGAGGAGCGTTCGCGAGAGATTGCCGACGCAGCAAGGACACACGTGCCACAGGGCACGCTCCGTATTAATCAGCGGATTCGTATAGCAGTAGCTTTTCCCATCAAGCGCAACACCACCCAAAAGGGCGTTGTACATCGTCTGTTCGTATAGATCGGCATATTTTGCGTCGTGATAGGCGAGGTTCAGCTTGTACTGAAAGAAGACTAGTCCGCAACTCGAACATGTCTCGCAGTATGCTTCTTCATTACGAAGCGAGTAATTTGGCCCGAATCCCTCTGATGTCTCGCCACTGCCGATTCCGCCGGTGAGGTAATACTTTTTATTAACCATGTTGTCCCAGAGTGAGATGACGGCACTCTGGTAATCCGGGTCCTGTGTCTCAGCGGCGATATCCGCCATTCCCGAGTAGAAATACGTCGCACGCACAGCATGGCCGACAGCCTCATATTGCTGCCTTGGCGGCAAATGGCTCTGATCATACTCTGAGCCACCCTGGCGGGAATCGAGCAGGAATTTCGCGAGGGCGATATAAGCGTCTCCACGATGATTGCCTTCCACATCATTCACAAAACGGCCGAAGCGCACCAATGCCTGCTCCATCTCCTGATGGCCGTCGAACCAAGCCTTCTTGCCTGGCCCGATGTTCGCAACCCAGCAATCGGCCAGTTTTTTTGCTGCGTTGTAGAGGCGCAGGTCCTGGCCGTCCGTAAGCGTGTAGTGGTTAATGGCAGACTCGATGAAGTATCCGGAGACGTACCCTTCGTGGTTGCCTCGATGATCGGGTGACCAACGTTCCGGCCAGCTCCCGCGATCAGCCAGGATATAGGCAGTCTGCAGGTAGCCGTCCGGCATCTGCGCAGCAAGAATGATCGGGATCCAGCGCTCCAGAGTCGAGCGCATCAGTTCCTGTGCTGCAACAATTTCCGGATCTCCTTGAGCATTCACCATCAATGCGATGCACATGGATTCGACCGTCTGGTGAACCCAGGCGTTGGAAAACACATAACCCTTGTGCCCGGCGTGCGGCTCGCCTCTGTTTGCCTTGCCCGCTTCAATGAAGTTGTCAATTCCGCCGTCGCCTCGCATGGGAGCGATGTCAGTTCGTTCGCACATTCTGACGCAATGTGGAATCCAGTTGACGATGAGTGTCTTTGCCCGCTCATTCCAAAACTTGTTGTCAATTGAATACGGTCGGGTATACACCACGTCCAGACGATCCTTAGGAGGCTGTTCCTCCACATGCACATGGACTGAGTGCGATCGATCGTCGGAGCCTGAGGCTGCCAGCGTCAGGACATATTCGCCGGGCGCGGAAAATCGGGCCGTTGTTATAGCAGATGTTGCGTTCTGAAAGGTAACAACACCGGGACCGGAAGTTTTGCTCCAGCGTGCCACATTCTCGCGGGAATCTTCAAGCCAGATCACCTTGCCTGCAAGATACGTTCGGCCATCGAGAATGACGGATCGATCGACGCCCCCTTCGATGACAGGCGGAAGGGACGGAACTGGCCCAGAATTGTAAACCCGCCACTCCAGAATGCCAGCCGGTTGGTCCTTTCGAGGAATGATTTCAAGTTTCAGTTTGTTGGTCGTCACGACGTCGAAAGTCGTGGTGTTAAAAGTATCAGCGGCAACGCCCATCCCCTTCGGTTCACGAACCAGGACGAAAGCGCTTCCATTCCAGTACAGAATCCGGTAGCTATCCGGAACAGCCATGCGTCGAAGACTACTGCTACCCGGCAACGCTCCGGGGCGCGGCGGATCTACGGCCCAATAGACTTCAATTCTGTTGAGAGCAACTGGCTGGCTCCAAACATATTGCACCCAAGGTCCTTCACCACCACTAGGGCCTTCATCCGAAACCGCATAAACGCCGTGGGTATGGTCGATCGAATTCTGAGGTGTGAAGCCATCGTTCAGGGCAGAAATCTTGTTCTCGCTCCTGAGAATGAAGCTTGATGGAACTGCAACGCGCGCGACGTTCACTGGTCTCTCAGTTGCCTGCGCAATTGCCCTGGTGCCGTTAACAGCACTAATAACAGTAGTGCCCGCGAGGCACGCTAAGAACTCTCGCCGGTTAGATTCGAATCGAAACTCTTTGTCTGTTTCCCGAGCGGGAAGATTTACCTTCGCAGGACCCTGCATCTTCTTCATGAGAGATAACCCCACTTTGAGACTAACTCAACTTTCTCGTCTTGTTAGCCCTCGCAGACCTTAAGCTCAGGACAACTCCGTCGGAACCTGGAAGGCTGACACCGCCAAGTGCAAGTACACTCCGGCCCCATGGCCAGCCAAGTGCCTCACGGTGACGCGGGAAGCGGCACCCGGCGGCGTCAAAATGACCAATGCGGGTATTTCGCACGGATGAATTGAGGAGCCAGATTTCCCGCGAATCTGACTCCTCCACGACTCTCCTTGGGAATCTCCACAATGGCCACGCCCCTCACAACATAATTAAAGGCTTCATCCTGGAATTCGCCTAGAAGTTGTTGATCGGTGTTGTCAACAACGGAAATGCTGGAAGATTCACCGGGGCTCGCAAAGTCGCCGTAGGTAGCCTTCCGGCCTTCGTGGGATCGAACGCGATGAAGCCGATGCTAAACGCCGGCGAGTTCGCGGCAAGCGTGAAATTATCTGTTCCTGGTGTCGGATTCACAAATTGGGGATTGGCAAAGAGCGAGTTCCTGTCTTCTCCTCGCGCTTGCCATTGTTGAAACGTGAGCCGGATGACCGGTGGCTGCTGGCCTCCATTTGATGGGAAATAGTTCGTCTTGAAGAACGGCGTATTTGTCTCGCCACCCACTACGTTCTTATTAAAATAGAGATTACTGTCGAATTGAAAGTAGCCTGTGCAGATTGTCTTGCCTTCACAGTACCAATAGCCGTACTGAATGGAACCTTTGTCGTAATAAAAGACGTTGTTCTCGAAGACAATAGACAGGAACGTGGTGTCGTTATGACGGTCCATTGCCCCCATAGCACCATAGGCGAGAATATTATTTCGGAAAATGCTGGGTGGTGGTGGCGGATTGGGTGGTGTCGCTGCCCAGGAATTCACGTGAAGACTCGTATCCGTTGTTCGATAGACAAGATTGTTTTGCACCAATACGCCGGAAGCGCCAGCATCTGTATACAAGCCCCACCCGCCGTAGCCGCCATTCGTGTCGTGGTCGATATCGTGGACCACGTTGTTCAAAATCTTGTTCCCTTTGTTGATGCCAGACAGATAGTAGACTGCTCCGAGATCGTTGGTAATTCCCTGACCAAGGTTATGGATGGAGTTGAACTGAACCACGTCATCGTGAGCGAAGTTGCAGGTATAGCCCCAGTTAAAGCCAACACCGATCCCGGTAGAGTAAAAGTCAGAAATCTCATTGTGTTCGATCAAGACGTGGTGGGCATCGCCAGTTAAGATTCCCCAACCAACAACCCCAACTCGTCCTCCGCCAGTAATCAGATTATTTCCGATATAGATATGTTGTGGCACATTGATGTCAGTGTGAGGATTCGTGCCCGTGCATACCGCCATAGTGCCGATGCGGATACCACCCGCTCCCGTATCTGTCACCAATCCGTCTCTAAACTCCACAAGATAAGGTGAAGAACCACCGACAATCCCGGTACCAAGAAACTCAATCCCATAGGCTCCCGTATGCACAATGGTGTCACCCTTGAAAACGACGCCTGTTGAGTTAGTCAAGGTAAGTGCGGCGGGAGTGTGACTCTCTGCCTGCCCGGAGAGATAGCTGCTCTTTCCTATCTGCCAGTCGCTATGCGCGAAAGTAAGTCCCTGGAAGGTGACGTAGCTCAAGTTATTCGCTACTAATACCTTTTGCAATCGAGGAGCAACCACGATCGCGGCGCTCATGGACTCACCAGCCTTAGGTAGATAGGTCAGAACCGACGAAGGGCGATCCAGATAGAACTGGCCGGGAACCTTGAGCGCCTCTTTCACATTTTCCAGAAGAAACCGATGTCCAGGAATAAAGCCAAAGAAAAAGCTGTTCTTCGGTAGGGAAGCGTTCGTCACAATTCGATGAGTTGACGTGTTCACTGAGACGATTCTCATGTGAGGCACGTCCCACGCCTCAAAATTAATCAACTCCACGTCAGAAAGATTCGCCATATTGGTTGGTACATCGCTCGTAGCGTGTGTTGCATACGAGAGTTCGTTTACCTGAGTTGTGCTCCCTGTAGTGCTGTATTCGCCCGTGATATATAGATATCCTGATGGTGTTGTTCGCGGGCGGTATCTGCGTGCACCATTTACCCACAGCTGAGTGAAATAGACACCTGCAGGGAGCGTCGCTTTCCATGAACCGTTGGTCCCGAGGCTCCAGTTTGTTATCTGCCGCCCACCGCTAATCACCGCAGTCTCTCCGGGATAATTGGTGTAAAGGATGGGTGTAGCGCGGGTCCCTGAATCTTCGCTGCTGAAAGTCCATGTGGAAGGAAGATAGTACGTCCCCCTGCGTATGCGCACGATAAGCGTGCGACCACTGACGCGTGCTTTGAGGGATTTTATTGCTACCCTGGCACGATCTACACTGCGAAATGGCTGAGTTAGAGTTCCTGGCCAAGCGTCGTTGCCATTGAGTGCAACGTAGAAATCGGCACTGTTGGTGGCGTTTGTGATGTTCTCAGGTGCCACATCGGGAAAACCGGGTGTTTGAGCTTTAGCTGATCCAAGAATTCCAGCCGCTATGAACAAAACTCCAACTAGATGACGCGGAAGAGATCCGTTTCTTGTTTCCATATGCCACTCCAGATTTCTGGAGGAGATGCGAGCAACACTCTACACTCAGTCCTTGCACCATTGACACAGTTACTCTCTAAAGTTCAAGGGAGTAGGCGATTGATGCATTAGCATCGCGCTCATTGGTCCAACTGCGTTGTCACTAACATCAGTTCTCCGATACTTATTCCAACTATTTAATTCACCCAATCGTTTCGCGCGATAGGTGACTGTGTTTGCTTAGCTCGTAACGTTCCTCGTGACTCGCATCTCATTCTTACTTAAGAGAGATTCCCATAACCGTGTAGGGCGGAATGTCGAATGTAAATTGCGGTCCGCCGCCGGCGTTCGTAATCGTCGCGGGCCATCTGCCAATCCTGGCATTTGCTACGTTCAGTGCGAACAGGGTTGATCGAGGAGAAACAATTCCAGTGTTATTCGTCTGCACGGTCACGCCAGCAAACGACATCGCTGTCGGATTCACGATCAGAACGCTTTCAGCAGAAGGTGTGTAGAAGGCTGTGGCGACAAGCCCTTGCGATACAGCCGCCGTCGACAATACAACTGACTTCGCCATGTAACCGCCATTCGCCATATCCATATAGTCGGGTGCGGCGAGTAGCTGGTAGGCGTACATCTGCGGATATGGCGATACGATCGTTGCGCGGTCACCGAATGTGCAGTCCATCGCTGCGTTTGGAACTCCAATCAGACAAAATGCATTCGGGCTGGAAGCAGCCGCGTAGTAGATCATCCTGGCCGGCACTTGAGCACTCCCTGCGTAAACGGAGTTGAGCAGTTGGGCCACCATCAAGCTATTCAACACAGGGGAATACGTTGGGCTGTTTCGACAGCAATCCGCATTGAATGACCAGTCGTCATTGAATTCGTCCAGATAGATGGGGGTATTCGCCCCTAGCGGCGTCTTGGCAACCTTAGTTGCGGCAGACGCCTGCAAATAGCGAGCCTGCTCGCCGGATACAGAATTCGTGATCATAGAAAGAAGAGAGAGTGTGTTGCCCTCACCATTCCACGTCATTCCCTTCTGAATCTCCGTCGGCCCCGCGAGATACAAATGATAACTATAGAAATCAACATACGGCGCAGTCCGAGGATCCGTTAACAATTGTTGGAATCCGACGCTCGAAGTGGCCGGCCCTCCCACTCGAATTGAACTGCCATCCAGCTGAGCCTGAGTTTTCATTAATGGCGCCGCCGCGGCATAGATCGCAAGGTAATCAGCTAGCTTGTTGGTCGAACATAGGTTCGGCCCATCCGGCTCGTTCCAAATCTCATAATCCAGGACCGTTCCTGGGAACACCTGGTCGAAGTGCGCAACGTAGGACGCTGCCATTTTCCCCCACTGAGCGAGATCCACAGGCACACTTGTCTCTGGATGGGCTGGACAAGGAGAGATCGCAGGCTGTAACCAGCGAGGAGTTAGATCTATTTCAATAATGGGATGTACGCCGACCGCTTGAAGGGAGCTTATTGTGCCGTCAACTTTGCTCCAGTCGGGCGTTGATGTTGCATACACCTCAGGCACATCCGCATGCATGCGCGTAGACCTGAACCCGGCCTGCATCATCGACGTTTGATTTGCGCTGGTTGTGGGTATCTTCCAGTAAGGATCTCCCGCTATGTATTGCGCTCCTAGTATTCCATTAGGGATCGCGAATTGGGATCCAGAACGCGAGCCGAAATCTACCGTGACGTCCGGCGTGTGAATGCTGCTCGGGCCTCCGGGTCCTGAAATCGCGATCTGAAAAGGACTGTTCGCTGCGCCACCCACAACGGTTAAGAGGGCGACACGCGTGCCCACCGCCTTGGGTTTAAAGCTGAGGGAGACGCTGCAGGATGCGCCGGCTGCGAGACCCGTACCGCACGTCTGACTAATGATGTGGAAGTCATCCGAATCTGTACTTGCCAGCGTGATTGAGCTGATCGGAATCGTTACGGAGCCGTTATTCGTCAGTGTGATCGATTTGCTTCCGCTCACATTTCCAACTGCGACCGGTCCCCAACTCACGCTCGATGGATTCGCAACAATACTGCCGCTGCTGGCAATTCCACTTCCCGTTAAAGCCACGATCTGCGGACTATTGCCTGCCGAATTGGAAAAAGTTAACGTAGCTGAACGTGCGCCTGTGTTGCCAGTCTTGAAGAGCACTGTCACGGTACAAGTCGTAGAGGGTGGCAAGCTCAATCCACATGACTGACCTGACATTGCAAACTCATTGGCTTGAGGGCCAGTGATGGAGATGCCGGTCAGCCCTACAGAATTTGTCGTTCCGTTGTTTAAAGTGACGGATAAAGACTTACCCTCTGAGCCAGCATAGATATTCGCGAAAGACAGAGTTGAAGGGCTTACCGTAAACGTGCCCGATGTCGTGGTGCTCCCAATCCCGGATAGTGAAACAACCTGGGGGCTATTAGCAGCAGAATCTACGAGTGTTATTGTGCCAGCGCGATTACCGGCTGCGAGGGGTTTGAAACGTATCGCGACGCTACAACTGGCCGATGCAGCTAGGCTTGAGCCGCATGTGTTCGTCGAGATGATGAAATCTCCGGCATTAGTGCCGCCAACTTTGATGCTGTTGAAGGTAACTGAATTTGGCCCTCCATTGGTCACCGCGAAGCTTTTCGATCCACCCAGATTTCCGATAGTTACAGTAAGCCACGAGAGGCTTGATGGACTGACGGTGATGTTGCTTGACGCCGTAATTCCGGTGCCTGAAAGAGCGATTGACTGCGGGTTGTTACTGGCCGTGTCGCTAATTGTGAGGGTGGCTTTACGGACTCCTGTCGTGGTCGGCTTGAAGCGAATCGTTACAGTACAACTTGCGGATGCTGTGAGGCTGGAACCACAAGTCTTGGCCGAAATCAGAAAGTCAGTCGGATTGGTGCCCCCAATTGCGACGGTTTTGATCGTTATCGCCGCGCTGCCGTTATTCGTCACAGTTGCAGTTTTGGATCCGCTGGTATTTCCCAATGCAACCACAGACCATATAAGAGTGGACGGATTGATCGAAGCTTGAGCATCACAAGCTTCTCCCGATACAAAGGCCAAGGTTGCTATTACACCGACTATCAGGGCTTTAACGGTTCGGACCGGACACTTTGACTGAAGCGCAAAAGGGGTGGGTACAACGGCAGAGGGCACATCAAGGAACTTCATGGAAAGGTTCCTCCTTTGGGGAGAGAACGCTGCGCGCATCCTAATAAAAGAGGGATACTTGCGCTGTGATCATCGACACATCATAGCGTGCTTATCACACCTGTGGATACACACACGCAATCCGCCGACTGGCCAGCAGAGTAGTTCTTCGGCCCGTAATCTCCTATTTTCTTAATAGCCTTAAGGTGATAGAAGCGATATATTGCGACCGAGTGTAACCTAAAGCAAGACCGATTTGTGAGCTTTTGCTCGATTCATTGCGACGAGTGTAACCTAAAGCAAGACCGATTTGTGAGCGTTTCCGCTCGCCCGATTCGAAGAGTTGACGGCTCAATTTGCTTAACCAACGAGCCGACGCGAAGGCTGACAGTAACTCCAGCAGAATCAATGAGGGCCCTTCATATCAAATCCGTCCGGCTTTCAAACTGGACTAAAACAGGAAGGAATAACAGCCATGAAGAATCTGAGAAACAAACGAACTGCCGCCGCTGGCTTGTGCCTCTCTTTTGCAATGATGGTCGTGCCCTCGCTCGTTCGAGCGGACGATGCAAAGGAAGTGGAACGCGTCAAAGAGTCAGGGAACGTGATCAAAGATTTAACGAATTCATCGAATGGGATTCCGCTCGATCTGTTGAACAAAGCGGAATGTGTCATCATTTTGCCGAGCGTCAAAAAGGCGGGATTCATCGTTGCCGCATCGTACGGCCGGGGAGTGATGACCTGTCGGCACGGTGAGAACTTCAACGGAACATGGAGTGCACCCACCATGATGCAATCCACCGGTGGCAGCGTCGGATTTCAGGCCGGCGGCCAGGCTACGGACTTCGTCGTCCTGGTAATGAATGACAAAGGTGCCCGCGCACTGTTGAAGGGAAAACTCAAGCTGGGTGCTGACGCCAGTGTTGCCGCAGGTCCTGTTGGCCGTGAGGCGGAAGCCTCTACCAATGCATCGATGAGCGCACAAATGCTTTCGTACTCACGCTCGCAAGGCGTTTTCGCGGGGGTTTCGTTGGAAGGGTCAACGCTCGGGCCGGACAACGATGCGAATAAGAACCTCTACGGCAAGGAACTGACTGCCGAAGACATCGTGGCCAAAGGGGAAGTTCCAGTGCCGGCCTCCGCGCATGAGATGTTAGCAGTCCTCACCGCAAAGTCACCCAAGAATCTTTCGAAGGGCCAGTGAGAATGACGTCTCGAAGTGCATAAAATGCATATCGACTGGAAACAGCCAGGATCGCGGTCCTGGCTGTTTCTGTTAGCTTGTCGATGCTGAGTGCCTGCATACAGAAACGGAGACAGTGGTCTCGAAAAGAATCGCGCAAACCGCTCCAAGTATGTGACAGTCAATGATTGCTCGCCAACTCTTCCCGCTGCAAGACATAGAGGATATAGGCTCCTGCGCCATAGCCCACCATGGGCATGGCTCCCGTAGGATCGCCCACCTCGCCTGGGAAAAGGCTGCAGCTCTCGGCGACGTACATCTCCGGAATTACATTGTGGCCTGCGGCTGCTTTGTCGACAATGCGCTTGAAAATCGCCGCCGCCTCTGCATTCCTGCCTAACCGTCGATACACCTCGGCAAGGCTGATATCCACAAACAGGAACTCCTGCCTCTCATACCAATACTCATAAATGGACGGATCCGTCAGGATGCAACGCACACGCCGATATCCTCCCGAACGTACCTTCAGGAGTTCCATCCTATCGACCGTATCACGCACGACTGTTGGATCGGTGACGACCCCGAAATTGATGATTGCGAGCAGGGCACCATCGATGTCGTTCTTCACGCCTTCTTCCAGCGTGCCTCGCAGCTTCCCTCCCCGGATGAAAGCCGAGTTGAAACCCTTCTGCAGTTGAGCAACCTTGTCAAGCATGGCCGATCGCGTTGTTTCGTCTCCTGCGAGGCGCGCCGTCTCTGCGAAGTTTCGCAAGCCTACGATGGCGGCGGCTGTTGAAAAGGCGAAGTGTTTCTTGTCTCGCTGCCGCTCTTCCCATATCGACGTGTCGGCGGCGACTATCAAGCCATCGTCATACTTTTCCAAGTTTGCCAGCAGTGGTTTCGCCACATAATCTCTGGCGCTTTCGTAGACTTTGCCGCGATAAGAGGAAATCTGGAGCAGAGCGGGATCGTTATAGCGTCTCAGGTAGTCACCCAGCACCCAGAGCGCAAGACCCCAATTATCAAACTCGACATTGGTACTGCCTTCCATGGTGAAGAATGGCTCTTCCGAGCCATCGCCGAAGTAGCGGACAACCGATATCTGGTAATCAGCGCCCCGCGTCTCCGCGCGCATCTTCCCCGTAGGCCGAGCGTTGAAATAAGCCAGCAGAGCAGCACGCGCCTCTTCCTGGTGTCCCATTTTCGCGAACGCAACAGCGGCATACGCCATGTCCCGCACCCATGGCGTAAACCACACACCATCAGGCAAACTGGCGACCACCAGACCATTGTTGTACCGCCCCGGACGATTGGGCTCGCGACTTTGTGCTATGCGCAGCATGACCTCGCTTTGACGCCAAAGATGCCGTTCTTTCTCGCTCGCGAAGTGGACGGTCGTCTTCACACGCCAGTGCTCGACTTCCGCAATTTCCCGATTCGCCAGTGCCTGCGGTGTAAGTCCATTGCGCCATCGGTTGAATTCTTGAACAGTCGTTTTCAGTTCATCGTCACTCTCAAGAGAGATCAACGCCCATGCCAGTCTGGACGCGAGGTACTCTCGTGAACGTGCTGACTCATTTTGCTTTGGTCCAAGTGGAATAAGTAACAATGACTCCTGCACGTGATTAAATTTCAGGAGTTGCATTTCGATACCAAACATCCGGATGGCTTTTTGCGACAGCACCGGGTGGTTCCATTCCACATACAAACCGTTCTTCCCGTCACTCTTCGAACCGGGCTGCCAACTAATGACGAGAGCCGATCGCTGCAGACCAAAAGGCATGAAGACCAGACCGTCACCGTCACTACTATGGGCGTGGATGATATGGGAATCTTCCTTGTACTCTGCTGACGGACCTTGCACCACTCCCTTATTCCAGCCAAGAGCTTTGATGAAATTGGTTGTTTCGACGCCTTCGCTCAGTACGTTTGCGGGATCTGGTCGAACAAAGCTATATGGATGCGCATAGAACTTGCTCAGTGTGGCGTTCTCCGGCGACACCACCGCGAATCCAAAGCCGTTGCCGGTAACGAGATGAGAGGCAATGGCATGCGAGCAAGTTAGGAGGATCGTAACAACCAGGGCAGCAAGATAGCGAAGGAAGGACATGGCCAGCCAAGTCTCGACTCTGCGTTAGAATTCTGCAACCCTTTCCGGCGATTTTTGAATACCAGAGATAAAAACTCATGGTCTGACTCGCAACCGACAGTTTCGGCGCCGGCTGCATAATCCTCGGATAGGGCTAAAACGATGTCCACCTTCAAAGGGATGGTTTAGGTCACTTTTCGAACTCATTCAGCACGCGATATGGAGAGTTTGATCGATAGTACAGGTATGTATGCCCGTCTTGCCTACCTCTATCGGAGTGGACTGGGCTACAAAGGCTTCCCGAGATGAGGAGAGAACAGAAAACTTGTGGCCATCAGCTTGACCGCTCGCGATGTTGGCAGGCAACGTCGGCAGAGCGGTCAGCGAACCGCTATACGTGCCTGAGGTATTGTGGAAAGCAACTTCTGCCTTACCTATCAGCATGAGGTCATTGGAAGCGGCGTTGTCTTGCGCGGCCGCCCGTACACGCTGCACGGCTGGAATTAAGAGAGCGATCAGCACAGCGATAATCGCAATCACTACCAGCAACTCGATCAACGTGAACCCGGAACCTGATAACGTCCCCCCTGCTCTCGCCTTACGCATGTTGTTTCCCCTTAGAACCTCATAAATAGACGGGCTGAAAAGTGCTTGCTTGCGCTTTTCAGGCTAACGAAATCGTGCCGGGAATCCTGCAGTGTCTACAGTCGCCGAGTTGGACGAGTCGGCATCGGCCGCAGCGAACTCATCAGACAATCTTGAAGGGCCTGTTTTGCGGCATCGAGCGTCGCTTGCGCATCTGCAACATCCTTCTCCGCATCCACAATCTCAGCTCGTATCGCCGGTTTTTCGTTCGCACTTGCGTTACGGAACTCTACCTCAAGTTCCTGCACGATAGACTTTGCAGAATTCAGCGCCTGCGTCGCCTGGTTGACCGCTGTTCGTTGGTCAAGACACAACACCGGAGCTGTCGTCAGAGTGCCTGCAATCTCGTAGTTGTTTGGCGGATTCAGTGCTTTCTCTGCCGCATAAATCACTCCGTTTCCGCCACCGAAGAGGAAGCCAAACTGCTGCCATCCTCCCAATCCAATCACCCCTGGAGAGCTAACATCGCCGCCGCCCGTCTGCGAGGCGTCCCTGTAAAAGAGCAACTGGCCCTGCTGATCCACAGCGTAGATGATGTCGTTCCAACCCGTGAATAAAAACTGGAATTGCAACCATCCTCCCTGCCCGACCACCTGCGGTGAGCTGACATCGCCGCCACCGGTCTGCGATGCGTCCACGTAGCGAAGCAGCTGTCCCTCTTGATTAACCGCGTAGATGACGTTGTTACCACCGCCGAACAGAAACTTGAACTGTTGCCATCCTCCCTGCCCGACCACTTGCGGTGAGCTGACATCACCGCCGCCCGTCTGTGAAGCGTCCGCATAACGTAGCAGCTGACCCTCAGGGTTGACCGCATAGATAATGTTGCCGCCGCCGGAGAAAAGAAACAGGAACTGCTGCCATCCTCCCTGTCCGACGACTTGCGGTGAGCTGACATCACCGCCGCCCGTCTGCGATGCGTCCACGTAGCGAAGCAGTTGTCCCTCTGGATTGACCGCATAGATCACGTTGTTGTCGGCCGCGAACAGGAATAGGAACTGCTGCCATCCTCCCTGCCCGATAACCTGCGGCGTGTTGACGTCGCCTGTGCCGTTCTGGGTCGTGTCCTTGTAAAAGAGAAGTCTGCCGCCAAGCGGATCGCCGATCGTCAAGGTGAAATTCGTATCCACCAGGTTCGAGAACGAGGTCGACGCGCTGCCGATTGTGCTATCGAGTGTCAGAATGCCGACGGCAACTTCTCCCTTCTGGAAGGTCGAGAGGCTGTCGCTGATGGCTGATGTTACTGCCGCCGTCACCGCATCGCTGATCTCCTGCCGCGCCTGGTCCACAACGCTTTCGTCTGGTGAGTTGAGATCCAGAAGGTGAGATTTGACTCCATCCTGAAGTGCCGACTGAAACGCGCGGTAGCCAGCGGTCACGGCATCGTTGGGGGTCTCATTATCGTGAAACATTCCAACGGTCAGAATGATGACAAAATTCGTCAGGGGATCTTCGAAGAATCGAGTGATCTGTCCGACGGTCGATTCGATCGTAAGGGAGTCGCCTGCCGTCATGCCTCGCTTCAAAACGTTGTTAGCGTTGCTATCCGCGATTCCGATCTCACCGACATTCAGCGTGGTCTTATCGATCCACACTACGGCAGGCCAGAGATAGGGGTTCGAGCCTCCCGATTGAGACTCGCGGTTGCACAGAAGGGTGTTCAATGAGATTGTGACTGTCGATTCCGATGGCATGATGTCCTCTTTTCATCAAAAGCTTTTTCTGCGAATGGGCCGAGGAAATACTGGTCGGGACACAACTGGCGAGTCTGACTCTGAAGAAGATAGCAACCGCATTAGATGCAGGTTCTACGCAACGGAGCCCACCAAGGAACTCCGAACAGAAGACGCAATCCTGACCAGGGGAGTGGCCGGCCTCGGCGCTCATCGTGTATGGGCGAAGGGGACTTGTTTTGGCAAAGCATCATACTTGACCTCACCGAGGCAACGCAGCTTCCCGTCCAAAAATTAGTGTTCGCAGTTGCGATTTCGTTACAGATTCAAGTCGAATACGACTTCCGCCGATGATTGCTTCAGGAGTTTCTCAGGTGGATGAAGTAAGCAGCCATTCACAGTTCTCAACGCCCTTAGTCCGTGAGCACACGACGATCAGGTCCATACCGTAATTGTGATCGATCACTACGAAATCAACGACAGTCGCTTCAGAAGCGAACATTGACCTGAGCGCGAGGAGCAGCTTTCAACTTGAGCGCATCTTCGATGATGTCCGTTGCTCGTTCCAGTCCATCCACTTTACGCATCGCCTCCCGCACTTCACCCGCTGCCCGACGATATTTCTCCTCTTGTAGGACTGCCAGCACAGCGTCACGCAGCCGCTTCACACTCAACTTCCTTCGCGACACAACCAGACCGGCACCGCGCGCTGCTACGCGGGCTGCCACTCCCGGCTGGTCGTTACCCAACGGGATGCATACGAGCGGCACACCCTCCGCCAACGACTCCAGGGCTGTATTCAAACCCGCGTGGGTGATGACCGCTGCTGCCTGCTTAACAATTTCAAGTTGAGGCGCGTAGCGTACGACGAGTGGATCGCCGGCCAACGTACCCAGGCGATCCGGTTCGAGCCCACCGCCCAAAGAGATTACAAGCTGTGCATCAATGTCCGCGCATGCCTCAGCGATGGTCTTAAAGACTTCTTCCGATCCGTTCTGCAAAGTACCCAGCGAAGCATAAAGCAGTGGACGGCCGTCTAACCGTTCCCACTCGAAGTCCACCGTCGGACGCAGATGGGCATCCACAAATGGACCGGTGTAGTGCACCACCGACGGCAGATTTCCCACCTCGAATTCGAGAACAGAGGGCAGCTGCGTGATTTGCGCCAATGGAGAAAGCGCATCGGTTGGGCTTTTCAGGGGATTCATCCCCCAAGCTATCCGCTGCTGATTTACACATGCAAATATTGGGGAGGCCACTCGAGAAAGCAACTTTGCCCCCAATCGATTGCGGAGCCGACTATACCAGCTGAGACTCGCTTTCCAACCAAAGCAAAATGGCGGAATCCGATCGTCTGACACCATTGGCGGATAGAATGCGATCGACACAAATGGCAGCCGGACATGCTCCGCCACGGTGCCGCCCATATCGGCCTCATCAATTAACACCGCATCGAGGTTGGCGCGTCGTACAGCATCCGGACCGTCGCGCATCACCATCCGTGCTGTGTTCTTGACTCTCTCCACAGTAAAACGAAATGTCTCAAGCCCCTTCAGCTCTCCCAGACGCCGATCGAGCTTTTGCAGAGTTCCCAAAGGGTAGTCCTGCTCGCCAATCAAACTAAAGTCGACTTCTGCCGCTCTCACGCGCGCTTGTGTATCCGCGATACCAAAAATTACCACCTCATGCCCGCGCTTCTGCAATCTCCGTGCAAGCGCTGTCATCGGGTTGATATGCCCAGTGCCCGGAAAGCAAAATGCCCCAATTCTCGCCATGGTGCTCTCCCGTTTTCCTGAGTGGAGGCCCGTCTATGAAACGCGGCATTCGCCAAATTGGATTTCTGCGTGGATGGTGGTTAATGCCGACCGTGACGATCAATCCTCGGATAATTGAACAGGGATCTGTTCACGTCAAATGCGATAATCGTCGATTTGGCGACCAATTCCAAGCTCATAGACCCCGTTGCCACGGATTGCATCGTATCCACTACTAAGAAAAAGCCGCTGAATACCCGTTCAGTTTCTGGAGCTTGCAGCCTTGAGTTACAAACAGGAAGAACAGTCCGCTAGTCCTATTAGTCGGAGTGCGGACATAGACATTGACCGCCATGCCCGCTTTCGCCTCGCTTCGATCATCGATTCAACAGATGACGCGATCGTCTGCAAAGACCTGACTGGAAAAATTACTCACTGGAATCGGGCAGCTAAGCAAATGTTCGGCTATGAAATGAACGAGATGGTGGGTCAATCCGTTCTTTTACTAATTCCTGAGGAATTACATGGAGAGGAAGAGGAAATCCTTCGGAAGCTGAGGGCGGGTGAACAAATTGTTCATCAGGAAACCGTTCGGATTAGAAAGAGTGGAGAGAGAGTCCAGGTTTCGCTAACGATCACCCCGATTAAGGATGACGATAACAACATCATTGGAGCCGTGAAGATCGCGCGCAATATCACGGAGAAGAAAAAGGCGGATGAGAGCCGTTTCCGGTTGGCCGCTATTGTGGAGTCAGCCGATGATGCCATCATCAGTAAAGATTTGAGCAGTATCGTCAAAAGCTGGAATGACTCTGCAATGAGAACGTTTGGATATACAGCCGAGGAAATGATCGGTCAATCCATCCTCAAAATTATTCCGAAGGAATTGCAATACGAGGAAGAAGCTATTTTAAGAAAGTTGCAAGATGGACAGCGAATCGATCATTACGAGACGACTCGACTTAAAAAGAACGGCGACCTGCTCGAAGTCTCTGTGACAATCTCTCCCATCAGGGACGAGACGGGGAAAGTAATTGGTGCTTCAAAAATAGTTCGCGATATCTCGGACCGAAAACGGATAGAACGGCTGCTGATTCAGTCGGAGAAATTGTCGGCGACGGGCCGTATGGCTGCTGCGATCGCACACGAGATAAACAACCCCTTAGAGTCGCTGATGAACCTCATTTTCCTTGCGCGTCAAAGTAGTCCGGAAATGAGTAAGGCCCATGAGTACCTTTTAACCGCAGAAGGTGAACTCGAGCGCGTGTCGCACATAGCACGGCAAACACTTGGCTACTATCGGGATACAAATTCGCCTACCGAAGCCTATCTCCACGACCTTTTTGAGAATGTACTCACTGTCTATCGACCGACACTTCTCAGTTCCGGGATTCGTGTCGAGACGCAATTCAACGACCTTCAAAAGATTGCGGTCAGCAAGGGCGAGATGATCCAGGTTTTTTCCAATCTGATTTCAAACGCCTCCGACGCGATGCGTCATGGCGGCACTCTGCATATCTCCACACGAAATCTGAAGAGAGCAGCCGGCGATGGAATTCAGACCGTCATACGCGACGAAGGGACGGGGATAAAACAGGAGTTTTTGGATAGGATCTTTGAACCCTTTTTCAGCACCAAAGGAAACCTGGGTACCGGGATTGGACTCTGGATTGCAAAACAGCTCGTCGACAAACGTGGCGGTCAGATAGCAGTGGCGACCAGCACCGAAGTGGGTCATAGTGGCACGACCGTCACTGTTTTTATACCTTTCTGCCCCACGCCACAGGCGATATAAGATAGTGGAGTCCTATCAGGGCCTCCAATGATTGAAATTGCACCGACATCCGGATACACGACAGGTAGCCTGCCTGACGACACCGTCAACTCCGAAAAGCAAGAGTCGAGCTATGAGCAACGTAAGCTTGATCGCCCCAGAATTTTGGTCGTGGATGATGAAAGGCTGATTGCGAATACGGTATGCGACATACTGACGGGTGCCGGATTCGAGGTGCTTGCGACCTATGACGGCATATCAGCAATCGAGGTGGTTAATAGTTTCCAACCGGATTACCTGCTCACCGATGTGCTTATGCCGCAGATGAACGGGATCGAACTGGCAATTGAAATTAGAAGGACGCATCCGCTTGTCGAGATTCTACTTTTCTCGGGACAGGCCGGAATTTCGGAGATACTGAATACGGGTCAGCACCTTGGATTCGAGTTCGAGCTTATCGCCAAACCCATTCATCCTCTAAAACTGATTGAGCGATTCAAATGCAGGGGATAGTCTGCATTTATCTCAATGCCTGAGGCTCTCCCATGGCTAGCGTGAGGAAAAGTTCACAGTCATCGTCCAGCAAGCGTCCCGTTCCAACAAAGAAGAAGCCCGTTGCCAGAAAGAAGAGTGTAGTTCCTGACAGTATTGACCTGCGCGATCGCCCTTACCTGCCCTCGATCACTGTGGTGCCAAAGGAGATAATCCCTCCGAACATAGACATTCCGGTTCTCAATCAAAAGGACTCGAGCGCGTGCACCGGTTTCGCTCTCTCTTCCGTTATTTATCACCTTCAATATCGCGCGAAGCGCCAGAAAGCCTTGCTTGCCGTCTCGCCCTACATGCTCTACTCCATGGCGCGGCGCTACGACGAGTTTCCCGGCGACCCAAGTATCGACAGTGGATCGAGCTTGCGCGGCGCGATGAAGGGCTGGTTTAAGCATGGCGCTTGCGCTGCCAATCTTTGGCGAACATTGAATATCCCGAAACTGACCAATGATCCCGAGAGTGATTGGTGGCTTGACGCCACCATGCGTCCTTTAGGTGCCTACTATCGCATTGAGGTCACCGCGATCATCGACATGCAGGTCGCGTTGAACGAGATCGGGGCACTCTACGCTTCCGCGGTATGCCATAACGGATGGGGTCCGACCGCGAATAACCAATACCCCGTTGGCGAGAATGAATACTGGGAAATTCCATTTCAAAAAGGCACAGCCGCCGATGGTGGTCACGCCTTCGCCATCGTGGGCTACACCAGCCGGGGTTTTATCATTCACAATTCCTGGGACAGTGGATGGGCCACTCGCGGGCTCGCAGTTCTAAGCTACGATGATTGGCTTGCAAATGGTATGGATTGTTGGGTCGCACAGCTTGGAGTGCGGACGCAACTTCACATCGATATCGCCAAGAGCCCAAGTCTCCGCACCGACGTCACAGGAAAAGTCACGGTCGCTACCGACGACGTCCTCCGCAATAAGGAAATCGGTCCGTTCCTCATCGACATGGAAAACAACGGGCGCCTTTCGAACACGGGCGAATTCCGCACGCGCGAAGACGACCTGAAGATGCTGGTCACAGGTCACCTGTCCGAAGCGCGCAAGGTTTGGAAACTCCGCGACAACGATGCAATTGATATTGCTCTTTATGCGCATGGCGGGTTGACCTCCGAGAAAGATGCCGCGAAAACTGCCGCCTCCTGGATTCCCGCACTGTATGATGCGCAGATATTTCCTATCTTTCTAATGTGGGAGACGGACCTCTGGTCCACATTGAAGAACCGCACCGCGGATATACGTGCCGAGCAGGTTCGCACCACTGGAGGCTTCTGGGACAAGGCAAAGAACTGGTATAACGAGCGACTCGAGAAACTGCTTGCGGTGCCGGGTACGTCAGTCTGGGGCGAAATGAAACAGAATGCAGACGCTATCTCCAACGACAAGGAAAGCGGCGCCGTTCTTCTTTATAAGGCATTCAATGATGCAGGTCTGAGCAAGGACAAGATTCGCCTGCATCTGATTGGTCATTCCGCGGGTTCTATCGTACACAGCCACATCGTTGGTCGGATGAAAGACTGGAATTTTTCATCCATTAACTTTATGGCGCCGGCAGTTCGCAGCGATCTATTTGTTCAGAACGTTGTACCCGCTATTTCCAAAGGTCGCATCGGGATATTCAACGAGTTCCACCTTGCTAACGACGCAGAACTTAAAGATCCCACCTGCGAAGCGATCCTGGGCTACAGCCGTTCGCTGCTCTACCTTGTCTCGCAATCTTTCGAGAAAGGGAAGATCACGCCCATCCTCGGCATGGAGAAATTCTTTTCTGCGGCTTTCGACAACAAAATCCCGAAGAACGTTACCGTCTACACCGCGCCCGGCCCTTACACGCACAGCACCACTCACGGAGGATTCGACGATGACGAGGTTACTCGTAACAAAGTCATAGAGTGTGTCAAAGCCGCAAGGTGAGCGGCTATCAAAGTCTCGACCGGCCGGTGACTGTTCACCCAATGCAGTGTTACATAGCAGTCAAGCCGCTCATTCCTTGGGAAGAAGTCGAAAGTAGCCCGCCTGAAGCGCTTTTTAGTGGGAGTACTCGTTTTATTTTGACTATACTTCTCCGGCAAAACGAGAGAGGTGTTATGCCTTCCCCTAAAGAGACACCTGAAAAAATCTTATTGCCGTTGCGTGATCTGCGGCGACCGAAGTTTCGTCCGCAACCTCATGGGTTGGGCATCAACCCGGAGACATTCCGCGAGCAAATGCCGAGTTTCGTATTGAATTTGCCGGACTACTATCCCCCACCCGGCATAGTGCCTTTCCCCGGCAATCCCCCGATAATTGTGGAACCGAAGCCGCTGCGGCCCAGCCCGCTGAGCGATACGCGTCCCTCCAGCGTTGACTGGCGAAATTTCAACGGCCGCAATTGCGTCACGGTTATCCGTAACCAGATGCAATGTGGATCCTGTGTCGCTTTCGGCGTCACCGCGTTGTTGGAATCAATGGTGCGTGTCGAAAACCATATGTGGGTGGATCTATCGGAGGCTGACCTGTTTGAGGGCGGCGGCTCCTGCAAAGACGGCTGGTTTACCAATTCAGCCATAAACCGTGTGATGACGGATGGCGTGCCGCTCGAGCGCGAGTTGCCGTATCCGAGCAATGCAAGTGAAACCACTGTCATTAACGCATTACCTGCCGCCGGGCGAATTGCTCTCGCCATCAAGACCGCCAACAACACGGTTTTCTACAACCGTGAGTCGCGCAAGAACTACCTCTCATCCACTGGCCCCATGGCTGCTTGCCTGGACGTGTACAAGGATTTTCAGGATTTCGGGGGCGGCCAGGTCTATCGATATGACGGTACATCGAAGTACCTCGGTGGCCATTGCGTGCTGATCATCGGCTACGACGACAATAATTCCTGCTGGATCCTCAAAAATAGTTGGGGTACCGGCTGGGCCGATGGCGGCTTTGCCCGCATCGGCTACGGTGAATGTGGCATCGATGGCGATTCCCCATTCCTTGGGTTCAATTTCGGCAGCCCATTCTGGGGGCTGACGAATGTGCTGTTGCCCGACGATTACCGCTTCGAGATATGGGCAGACCGGTTTCGCGGGGGTTCGCTCGATGACGTAGCAGTCTACGATGCAGCCTCAGACCTGCTTTACTTAGGAACGAATATCGGCGCCTCATTCCAGTGGAGCGCCGGAATGTCGTTGTCCGGCGAGCCGACGCTACGCAGGCCAAAGACTTTCGCTGGGAGTTTCACCGGAAGTTGGGAATCCACATTGCTCGTGTACGATTCCGTCACCATGAACTGGAGCAGCGGCCACTTCGCGGCTACGGGTCCAGTCACGCTGACAACGGTCGGAAACACAGCCGGGTTCGGCGATCTTGCAGACGGAAGGCCATTCTGGAAGGGATATTTCTCGAAGCTCGATCGCGAACAAGTACTCTTCCATTACCCGGGGGATGGAAACTGGTGGTTGGGTACACTCGCGAACAACCAACTGACATGGAGTAACGTGGGCAACACGACCGGGTTTGGCCCGATTACGACGGATGGCCGCCCGATGCTGATGGACGACTTCGATGGTACGGCGGAACATGTATTCCTTTTTTATTACCCTGGTGACCATAACTGGTGGCTAGGAAGCCTCGCCACCGGCACATGGGTTTGGCGTCTTGTCGCCACCACTCCTGCTTTCGGGGCGCTCCCCGGCGCCAAATTCTTTACCGGTTACTTTCGCGGCGTATATCAGGCAGACATCCTGATGTACACGCCTTTGGATATGACTTGGCACCTGGGCGTGATGACAAACGGGCGGCTCGTGTGGACTGTGGTCGGCAATTCCGCGCCGTTTGGAAACCTTGCGGATGGGCGCCCGTTATACGGCGGCCGATTCACCCTATCCGAAGTAGGAATTCTGTCTCTCTCACCACTGGACTCCATGTGGCGCTTAGGAACGTTGGACGCCAACCGCCAGTTGGTGTGGAACGATGTGGGCTTGGGCTCCACGGGTGCTTCTCCTGCACTATTCACTTCTCCGATTCAAGTGCGCGGGACTTTCGAGCAGTCGTGGCAGGATGGATTGCTGGTTCAGGATCAGGAGTCCGGCAGTTGGTGGCTGGGTACTGTGGTTTCTGGAACTGTTTCGTGGCGAAGCCTAGGTGGCCAGCCCTTCATGCGCGCATGACAAATTCCATAAGAGTTGAACGCTAAGCGAATGAGATATGAGAAATACTCGCCCAGATATTTGCTTCGAATTTTGCGGGTGTGCCGGTCAGCATATTGGGCGGGCGTTTCAATTTCACTCCATGCTCGTGACGATAGCCTCGGGAAACTCCGACGGCTACCTCGAGGGGTTTCCCGTCCTCGAGATGTGCTACAGGTGTATTCACCAAAACCCGTGACAACAGCTCGATTTTAAGGTGCTCGATTTCGATCTCGGATGCCCGCAATTCAAGCCGGCTATATTATGACTTCATCATGTTGAAAGTCCTTTACCGCAGGCCATTGAGCCGCTTTATTTGCCTTGCAACGCTAGCAACGACCTTAACGTTCTCCTCCATTGTCTATGCGCAGAGTAACAACGAGACATCGGCACAGGGCCAAGCTGTTTCTAGAGTTCCAGGCGATCGTTGGATGGAAATCGACCTCTACTGGTTCGATTCGACCGACATACCTGGCTCGGTTGATCATTTCTGGAACCGCTTCTTTCCCTTGTTTGACGGAATCGCTGGTGACCGTGGAGTGGTTCTGAACGTTGGCTGGACTGTCGGCTACATCATGGAGTGGTCGGGCGATCTCAACCAGCGGATTACGCTCCCTTCAGGCACCGGACAGCAACCTTGGGTACGGGAGAACGCTCCGCTTGCGGGCACAACTGCCGATCGTCAACGAGAGTGGAAGGAGCGCTTCGCTAACAAGATAATGATTCCTCGCCAAGGATATGGAACGTGGACGTATGGTCAGTTGCGCACCTTGAACAATGCTTTGCGTGAGAAAGCAAAGCAACGAGGAATCGATCATTTTAAGGTCGGAAGTCTGGTGTATGCGTGGAATGATGCCTACGGTGAAATTGCTCCCTGGGCAAAGAAACATGACGAAGCATTCACACACTGGACCCTGGATTCTTCGCTGAACTTCAACCATGGAACTTACTTCAATCCTGGGGCAAAATTGCATCACGACTCCACGACGCTTGGGGCATTTCCGAAGGGAATCCAGGAAGGATCTACAGCGCACAGCGTTTTTGGCCAACAATGGGGGAACCTCTCTCGAACCGTGGGGCTCG
This sequence comes from uncultured Acidobacteriaceae bacterium, assembly GCA_963797255.1. Taxonomy (GTDB): domain Bacteria; phylum Acidobacteriota; class Terriglobia; order Terriglobales; family Acidobacteriaceae; genus JANXZS01. The sequence continues at coordinate 217,690 of CAWCOV010000015.1, read as the reverse complement.
ACGCAATTATGCTTCGGGATTCTTTCGGAATGCCCGTGCCGTATGACCGGGCGGGACCATGGGGAGCGGTTGCGCCATCACCGGAATTGATTTCGGAGGCAACTGAAAATGTCTCCGCCCTGATTAGGGAGACAAAAACATCCAATCCACAAGCCCTTGTCATGATGTACTCAAACGCTGCTAGTGCTGTGGGAGACTGGCGCAGTAATGGCCTGGATCTTGAGCGAATCGCACGAGAAGGCTTTTTGGATATATTTGTCGATCAAACCTGGGCCGGAGCATGGAATGAAGTTGGTGTCCGTCACAATGCTTTTTGGAACGTGCCGACGCTTGGATGGACCTATCAACTCACTTCAACGCTAATGCACGCAGCAATCCTCTCAGGCACTCACGTTCGGCATTATCCTTTGATAGAGACTTTCGATGCATGGGAATCATGGGATGTTCTTCATAGCGTCCCGGACCGCCTGCGATGGGGCATCTGGGCGTATTCGCACGCTTCGGTGAAGTCTCCACACGGCATCGAGGTTCCCCTCGGGTCTTATATTTCATGGGCGAACCAGGGTAAGAATCTATTGACGGAGAATGATGTCAACTTCCTCAAGACAAACATCAACGCTGCTGTGCGGGATGCTCGTGAAACCTCGGAAGTCTTCGGGCCTCTGCTCGTTTACTCGCGCAGGGCAATGCAGTGGCAGGCCGAACACGCTCAGCCACACGCCGACGTAAAGGAATGGCTCGATGAGCAGACAGGCTCTATCATTAAGTGGCCGATTCCAGTGCTCTCATCAACACGGATCGAGTGGTTGTCGGAAATCCAAGCGGATTTGTACATTCTTGGCACGCCCTCGCACCTTTCAAAGGAAGAGCTGCAGACTGTTACCCGAGTCGTGAATCAGGGGCATCCGACCGCGATCTTTGGAAGCCCAGTTGGGGGTGTAGACGAGACCCTCCAGAAGTTCGCAGGACTGATTGCGGGACCCCAGATAAGGCCGCCTACGACAATCCTGAAAGGAACCGCGTCTGCAGCGAGCATCAAACTAGTGAGCAATCTTCCGCAGCAGTTTCCGGTCCGCCAAAGCCTCAGTCAGACCATGACCGGCAAGGATGGAGAGACTTTGTACTCTGTCGAAAACAGTCCGGTGCTCGTTCTGAATAAACAAGCCGGGAAACGCATCCTGAGCTGGGATCCTCCCGATTTTATGGATGTATGGGACAAGCCGCTTAAGGAGACCTGGGGTGGCAGTGCGGCGCCATATGCGCTGACGGCGGGGGCCATCAATCTGCTGCTGGACACTCCTGAAGTGCTTCATGCGACACGTATCGATCTTGAGCAAACGATAAACGTAAGCGCTTGGCGCACTCAGGACGGCACGCTGCACATATTGGCCGCCAATCTTGAGGAGGGATTGCGTGACGACGCCGATATGGGCAGAATAACGACATTGCGGTTGCCATCGCAGTGGAAAAATGTAGTGTGGCATTCGTTATGGAACGAAAACGGTGAGAAGCCAGATATTGCTGGCACGTCGTTCAGTGTGTCCAACGGGCTACTCACAATTCGACTTGCTCAAGCTGCGTCTCTTCAATTGGAAGGGCGTGCGACGCAATAAAGAGATCCTGCGTCGACGCTTCTGGTAGGTACTCTAGAGCGGAAAGAGAAATCAGGGCTCCATAATTGCGGAACGAACTGCTTCCAGGATACCCCGCAGTATCGCCCAGGGATCGGGAGGACAACCCGCGACCGTGTGGTGCACGGGAATTACGTTCGCAATGGCGCCGCGACTCGCGTAGTTTTTTCCGAACAACCCGCCGCAAGTGCCGCAATCTCCCACAGCAACGACTAGTTTCGGATCCGGTACAGCATTGAGAGTACGCTTCAAGGCTTCTTCCATGTTCACCGATACCGGACCGGTTACCAGCAGGAGATCCGCATGTCTTGGGCTCGCAACGAACTTAATGCCTATGCCTTCAAGGTTGTAATAGGGATTATTTAGAGCCTGAATCTCAAGTTCGCAACCATTACAAGAGCCAGCATCGATATGACGAATGCAGAGAGCGCGGCCCAGGATATTCCTTAAATCCTTTTGCAGATCTTCAACCGGAGGTGAAGTTGGGACCGCAGTCGGAATGGGTTCGGTCAAGATTCCCGTCTTTATCATGCGCCTAAGCGTGTTGATCATACTGAGTTCACCCGTCGTGTCCGCAATAAGACAAATTGAAGGACTTATTGATCAATGGAAAATCCGGCACAATGTTGCCGAGAATCGCGTATTCGAGGAGGGGCCAATTCTGCCACGAAGGATCGTGCGCGTGGCAACGGCGGATGGCCCCATTTGGGCCACTTTCGAGTGCGATTACAACCGGTCCGCGCCAGCCCTCGATCAAGCCAAGTCCAAGCTGGTCCGTTTCAGCGGGCGGACACTCAACCTGCAGTGGGCCCGACGGCATATCTGCCAGAAGCATTCGGCAGAGTCGAATAGATTCAAGAAGTTCATCGAATCTGATCTGCACTCGTGCGGCAACGTCCCCTGTGGATTGAGTAACTACCTTCGCATTCAGCCGCTCGTAGGGTGGCCACGGATGATCCACACGAAGATCCAAAGGAATTCCGGAAGCGCGTCCGACCAAACCGATTGCGCCAAGTTTTTCGGCCAGTTCCTGTTTCAAAATTCCTGCTTCGCGGAAGCGGTCCTGTAGACCGGCATGGTTATCAAATATGGTGCGTAGACCGAAGATTCCCTTTTCCATCTCCACGTAATGATTCAGCAGCAAGCGAGACGCGTTTGCTGGTAGATCAATCGCCACGCCGCATGGCTGAACGAAATCAAACAAATAGCGCGCGCCAAACGCGGCTTTGTTGATCCGTAGAAGATCCTCTTTCATGCGCGAAAATTGCGTAAGGCCGAAAGCAAAGCCGGCGTCATTCCCCAACGCGCCCAAATCGCCGAGGTGATTAGCCAACCTCTCGTGCTCCAGCGCGATCGCGCGCAGGGCCGCGGCACGCGGCGGGCAGTCGATCCGCGTGATTGCTTCCAATGCGGCACAGTAGGCCCATGAGAAAGCAACGGCAGAATCCCCGGAAATACGTGCCGCAAGTCGGTGACCTTCTTTTTGCGACATTTGCTCAAATCGTTTTGAGACGCCTTTGTGTGTATAACCTAACCGCTCTTCAAGTCGAAGGACCTTCTCACCTACTACCGAGAAGCGAAAATGGCCAGGCTCAATGATGCCGGCGTGGACTGGCCCGACTGCAATTTCATGGACTCCATCGCCTTCTACCTGAACGAACGAATAAGCCTGAGAGTTGATTGCGAACTGTTGGTTTCCATCGAAATCCCGTCGCAGTGGGAAAATTGCTTTTGGCCAGCCATTATGGCGCAGCCAGCCACGATGGTCTGGCTCGATGCTTATTATCCCAAGCAGATCATAAACTGCGCGCTCCAAATGCAATGCGCATGGGAATATTTCGGCAAGACTCGGATAGGTTGGCTCCTTACAATGTTCCATCTCATGCTCAAGTACCACGACTCCTTCTTTGAGGAGGAAAGCGGCATAGATACGAAAGTGGCCATCACGGTCGCGATCGTCTGATCCCCAAAGTGTGAGGAGGAGCCCTCCCGCAGCGCGCACCATCTGAGCGTCCTTGTGCCACCGCACAGCACCAACTTTGGCGCGTTTACAAATCAGGTTGGATGGAAGCTCTTTCATCGCTTGTTCAAAGAGGCTTTGAGTCATTTGCATCACCCTATCAATCGCGCTGCTGCGCGATACCATTCGGCGAGCGCCGGTGGCATGTAGACTCCCAGAGTGAGCACCATCGCCAAATGAACGAAGACGGGCAAGAGTGCTGGAGAATGTGGGAGGCGAGCCGCATCATTTTCGCCAAAGACCATCGGCTGAACGCGGCTGAAGATTCCGGCGAAGGCAACTCCAAGTGCAATGAGTAAGAACGGAGTAGTCCAGGGATGCTCTCTCATTGCCGTCGTAAGGATCAGAAATTCGCTTGCAAAGACACCGAATGGTGGCATCCCGAGGATCGCGAGAGACCCGAGCATAAGCCCCCAGCCAATCGTGGGGTTGGTGGTCACCAAGCCTCTAATTCCATCCATTTGCTGTGTACCAGCCTTTTGCGAAGCATGACCCGCGGTAAAGAAGATTGCCGACTTCGTAAGGGAGTGAACGGTCATGTGCAACAGCGCAGCAAAATTAGCCACTGGTCCACCAAGACCAAATGCGAAAGTGATAATGCCCATGTGTTCAATCGAGGAATAGCCGAAGAGCCGCTTGATGTCGCGCTGCCTCCAGATAAAGAATGCACCGAGCACTGCCGACAAAAGCCCAAATGTCATGAGCATTCGGCCTGGAAGAGTGTGACCAATCGAACCCTCGACGAGCACCTTACAACGAATGACCGCGTAAAGTGCGACATTCAGGAGTAAACCGGAAAGCACAGCAGAGACAGGCGTGGGACCTTCTGCATGGGCATCGGGAAGCCAGTTATGCAGAGGAGCGAGCCCAACTTTTGTTCCATATCCAACCAGAAGAAAGACGAAGGCAAGTCCCAGGACTCTCGGCTCAAGCTGTCCTTTCACGGAATCGAGGTGGGTCCACAAAAGCGCCGTCATTCCCTGACGTCCAAGCATTTTCTCCGCGGCAAAGTAAAGCAGGATCGTGCCGAACAATGCCTGAGCAATTCCGACTCCGCACAAGATGAAATATTTCCAGGCTGCTTCAAGGCTCGCCCGTGTCCGGTAAAGCGAGACAAGCAGGACTGTGGATAGCGTCGCCGCTTCCATCGCCACCCAAAGTAGCCCCATGTTGTTAGTCAGCAGCGCCAGAAGCATTGCGAACATAAAAAGTTGATACATGCTGTGATAGAGGCGCAAGCGCCGCGGGTTCAAACGCCCGTGGTGCTCTTCGATACGCATGTAGGGGCGAGAAAACAGAGCGGTAGTGAAACCGACAAAGGCCGTGAGTGCGACAAGGAAGACATTGAACGGATCGACGAAGAATTGTTCTCGTCCGAAGAGCATAGGGCCGAAGCGAATAACACGCAGGACCAAGAGTGAGGCGGCTACCAATGTAGCCAGGCTCATTCCTGCATTCAGTTCGGCAGCAAATCTGCGTGCACCGAACAGTGCTAATAATGCGGCGCCAAGCAGTGGCAAGCCTAGAACCATCAAAATTTCCACTCAGTCCTCCTTGAGCGATTCCAGGTGACGCAGGTCGAGACTGTCGAATTGCTCCCGAATCTGGAAGAAGAAGATACCCAAGATGAAAACTCCGACCAAAAGGTCGAGAGCAACACCCAACTCGATGACCATGGGCATCCCATACGTCGCACTGGTCGCCGCAAGAAAGAGGCCATTCTCCATCGCAAGAAAGCCAATTACCTGTGTGACCGCTTTGCGACGGGTTATCATCATCAGGAATGAAAGCAGGATCACCGCCAACGCAATTCCTACCGTATGGCGTGTTATTGTCGTTGCCATGGAACTGATTGGCTGGGCCAAACCAAAAGCAAAAATCACAAGCAGCAAGCCAGCGAGCATGGTCGTGGGTACATTGACCAATTGCTCGCTGTCCCATTGCGCTCCGAGCCGATTGATAAGGCGATTGAGTATCCAGGGAAGTGCAATAACCTTGAGGATCAGTGTGAGTGCCGCGGAATAATACATCTCCGTCAGGCCTGCGCTATAGGCCACAAGACACGTCGAGACAAAAAGTAGAACTCCCTGCCAGGCAAATAGAGTGATCAATTGCTGCGTGCGACGTCCCGCGAGCATAGCGAACGAGATAAGCAATAGTCCCGCGGCAAGAACCTTCAAGATCTGGGCAACCAGTTCATTAGCATGCATCTCGTTTAGACTCCCAACAGAAGATGAACAAGCAAGCCAAGCACGGCTAAGAGAAATGCCATAGCCAAGTACTCCGGGGCGCGAAAGATGCGCAGCTTGGCCGACAATGATTCGATGATTGCCAACGCCGCGCCAGCAATCACTAGTTTTCCGATCAGCGCAGCGATCGCTACGAATAACGCAAAAGCCCCATCGTTGCCGTTCGTTGCGATACCCCAGGGAATGAATAAAGCAAATCCAATGCAGGAATAATTGAATAGTTTCAGACTCGATGCCCACTCGATCAGGGCAAGATGCCGCGCGGAATACTCAAGCAACATTGCTTCGTGAATCATTGTCAGTTCGAGATGGGTAGCTGGATTATCGATCGGAATGCGGGCGTTTTCGGCCAGAAGTATCATCACAAATGCGATGGCTGCAAAGATTACGCTGGGATCGATCACGGACGGATGCGCGCGATATCCATCTACCAGACTTGGGAGAGAAGTGCTCCCAAAGAGTATGAATGCGTTGAAAAGCACCATTAAGAGAGCCGGCTCGGCAAGAAAGCCGATCATCATTTCACGGCGCGCCCCCAGCGTTCCAAAAGCCGTACCCGTATCCATGGCGGCGAGCGACAGGAAGACTCGTGCAGTTGCAAAGAGTCCAACGAGCGCAATCGCGTCGGCGACTCGTGCCAAAGGTAAATCCGTGACTAACGAAGGAATAATCGCTGCTGCAAGCACCATTGTTCCGAACAGCACATATGGTGTCGTCCGAAAAAATACCGACGCATCCCGCGCCAGCGCGACATCTTTAAAGAACAGTTTGCGCAGCATGCGATATGGCTGCAACAACGGAGGAGCAGAACGGTTCTGCAGCCAAGCGCGGCATTGTGCTATCCATCCCGCGAACAGAGGCGCGATCGCAATTGCCATAATTACTTCGACGAATTGTCGAACGAAGCTGATCGCTCTCATAAGACAAAAACCAAGAGACCGAGCAGGGTAAGAAAGCTATAGAGCAGGTAGATCGCAAGTCGTCCACCTTGCAGACCCCCAATTACATTTGCGAGACTCTGAACTCCACGCGCGACAGGCAGATAAAGAGTCCGCCAAACCCGGTCTTCGATATAAATTCTGTACCGTGGAGCGGTATCGGCTGCGGAGGGGAGATTCCGCTCCATGCGGAAGAACGTGCCAAACATGTGGCGGATCGGTTGACCAAAGCCTTCCGCTGTATCCTGCATCCGAGCGGTCTGCCATGGATAGCCGCAGTCCCAGGTGTCCGTTCTTCGTATACGTCCATGGCACACCACGCGAACAACGACAAAAGTGGCGGCAACAACTACCACTATTCCGGCAATTAGTATCAGACCGCTATAGGAAGCCTGTTGGCGAGCAATTGGAGAGATCCACCAGGCACTCGGGCTGGGCCGGACGGTTTCGCCCAACAATCTTCCGGTGACTGGTGCCACTGCCTTCAACGCGAGTTGTGGCAGTGCGCCAATCAGAATGCACGCGAATGCCAGCCAGCCTAAGCCTAGTCTTTCTAGCCAGTTGGCATCATGTGTATTTTCCAAGGTGCCTTCACGTGGCTGACCTAGAAAAATTACACCGTAAAACTTGACCATCACATATGCCGCAAGAGCCACTGTCAGTGCTAACGCTGCGGCGCCGAGCGGAATAAGCATGTTGAGAAAGGCGTGTGGAAGCTGAGGAGTGAATAGAAACGACTGAAGCAATAGCCACTCCGAAACAAAGCCGTTGAACGGTGGCAAGCCAGCAATGGAAAGCGTGCCGACCAGCGCAAAGCTGGCCACCCAAGGCATGCTGCGAATCAAGCCGCCAAGTTTCCCGAGGCTCCGATGATTGGTTGCATGAAGTACCGAGCCGGTGGCGAGAAAGAGAAGGCTTTTGAAGAATGAATGGTTGAGTGAATGGACCAGGGCCGCTGTCAAAGCGAGCGCTGCAAACAGAGGCATATTGCTTGTCGCAAACAACAATGACACTCCGATACCCGTAAAAATCAGTCCAATATTTTCAATGGATGAATATGCCAGCAAGCGTTTCATGTCCGTTTGCACGGCAGCGAAGATCGCGCCAAACATCGCAGAGAAAAGCCCCAAGGCTACCAGAAGAGCTCCCCATTGCCAAAAGCGAATATGCAGCAAATCGAAACTGATTCGCAATATTCCATAAATTGCGATTTTCAGCATGATCCCACTCATCATGGCCGAGACTGGCGATGGAGCGGCCGGATGCGCTTCTGGCAGCCATACGTGCAGCGGGACGAGACCAGCTTTGGCACCAAATCCTAATAACGCAAGCAGGAAGGCAGTGGTTGCCCAGAATGGAGTGAGGGGCGCGCCGCGCATCGCCTCAAACGTGAATTGCCAACTTCCACCTTGCAGAACGCCGAAGCATAGCAGGATGCAGACAGCTCCTACATGGGCCATGATCAGGTATAAAAAGCCCGCTCGGCGAATCTCCGGAATGCTGTGATGCGAAGTCACGAGGAAATACGAACTGAGCGCCATGGTTTCCCATGCGACCATGAATATGTACGCATCGTCGGCGAGCAAGACTACAGCCATACTGGCGAGAAAAAGATGGTAGTGCATGCCAAGCAAGGCAGGAGCCGTGCCTTCACCCGACCGGAAGTATCCTGCAGCAAATATTGAAATACCCGCGCCTGCTACTCCAAGCAGCACAAGAAAGAATCCAGACAAGACATCCAGTCGAAGATGAAATGGAAGATCGGGTAGACCAAGAGGAAGAATTTCAGTTTGCTGGCCACGCCCTGAGACCAAAAAAACCACCGCTAAGAAGGCCATGCCGAGACAAAGCAGAGCGCCCGCGGGAAAGAGCATTCGAGCAACAAATCGGATACTGCTTGGCCGCGCGAACCCTGCAAGGCCCAAGACCATCCATGCACCCACAATAAAAAGCATGAATCGTAGTTCGTGGCCAGCGAGAGATCCAACATGCAGGAATATCCAATGATAAGTGCTCAAAATCAAATCCCCTTCGCCTCCATCCTTCGATGGTCAATTGAAATGCTCATCGGAAAATTCACCTCAAGGAGGAGTGAAAACGCGTCAATTTCATAGTTGGTCAAATAATCAACGACTTGAATCCTTGGGATTGCTATCAATCTCATTCAACAGTTCGAGAGCACTTTTCAGATTCTTTTGGAAGTAGCGCCGCATGAGAGCAAGAACCTTAATGATGATTGGGTCTCGAACGGCATAAAACACCTGATTCCCCGCCTTGCGATTGACGACAAGTTGCTTGGCGCGGAGCACCGCCAAATGCTGAGAGATATTTGCCTGTTCCATTCCCAGCTTTGCAATGAGTTCACCCGCAGAAAGCTCTCCATTCGCCAGGAGTTCAATAATTGCAATCCGCGTAGGGTGTGCAAGGGCCTGAAAGATGTCGGCCTTAAAACGGCGCAGCGAATCTTGCATAGCAGTAGCTCCAACGTATTTGAATATTCGATATTTCGAATATATTATGGCACAAATATTTGATGCGGTGTTCGGCATTCGGAACGAGGCCACATTTTCGACATTCAGGAGAAGCCGCCACTTCCCTTCATGGGCGAACCTGAGCAAAATAGACGATTTAATCGCCGGGATTCGCTCGACAGCGGTCAGTTTGCGCCAGCCACAGCAAAGACCTTGACAAAATGTCAGATTAGACAGAATCTAATTTGTTGATGAATGCTGAGGCAATTAAACGGTCCTTGGAACGAAGCGGATTGCGGTGCACTCCGCAGCGCTACGCCGTGATGGCATTCTTGATGAAACACAACAGGCATCCCACGGCTGCGGAGATTTTCGAAGCCGTGAATCGCGCGGATCCACGCTCTTCAAGGGCTACGACTTATAACAATCTGCGGGATTTGGTGCAGGCCGGTTTGGTGCGTGAAGTAGCTGTCGAGGGTCGCAGCGCTCGATTCGATGTGAAGGGCCTGCGACATCATCACTTCATCTGCGACCTCTGCGGGGATGTTGAGGACATTGAGTGGTACGATGTGCCCGGGCCTGCCGCAGGTTCCCTCGGCAAGCGAATCGTTCGCGAATGCGAACTCATTTTTCGGGGTCTCTGCACGAAATGTGTTCCAAAACACATTTTGGTTAAGTGTCGGAGGCGTGTGGACAGCAAATGAACGGCGCACATAGCCGAGGTGGAAGCGGAGATTGCGCGATCGAATAAGAAAATGTGAGCTCCTAAGTCGTCAAAAATTATTACTACTTTGAAGGAAAAGGAATATATGGAAAAGCAATTCGAAACGGCAGTTGGGGAGCCTATCCCCGGTCCAGCGCAAAAATCGTCACCCGAAGAGAAGTGCCCATTTTCCGATGGCGGTCGCAAACACGCAGTGTCTGGGACAAGGTCCAACGCGGAATGGTGGCCCGATCAGCTGAACCTCAATATCTTGCACCAGCATTCTCCACTCTCCGACCCTATGGGCGCTGAGTTCAACTACGCCGAGGAGTTCAAGACCCTTGATTTGAAAGCCGTAATCAAGGACCTTCATGCCCTGATGACGACATCCCAGGACTGGTGGCCCGCAGATTACGGCCACTACGGGCCCTTCTTCATTCGTATGGCGTGGCATAGCGCAGGCACCTATCGTATCGCCGATGGTCGCGGCGGCGGGGGTTCAGGGGCGCAGCGATTTGCTCCGCTCAACAGTTGGCCAGACAACGTGAGCCTCGACAAGGCGCGCCGGTTAATCTGGCCCATCAAGCAGAAGTACGGCAAGAAACTTTCCTGGGCCGATCTGATGATTCTCACCGGAAATGTGGCCTTGGAGTCGATGGGGTTTAAGACGTTCGGCTTCGGCGGTGGGCGCCCAGACATCTGGGAGCCGGAACAGGACATTTATTGGGGACCTGAGGGCAAGTGGCTAGCAGACGAACGCTACCGCGGCGACCGTCAACTTGAAAATCCTCTCGCCGCTGTTCAAATGGGCCTGATCTATGTAAATCCGGAAGGACCCAACTCCAATCCAGATCCAGTTGCTGCGGCCCGGGATATTCGGGAAACGTTCGCACGCATGGCTATGAATGACGAGGAGACAGTTGCACTCATAGCCGGGGGGCACACGTTCGGCAAGGCTCATGGCGCTGCCGAGCCCGCCAAGTATGTCGGTCCAGAACCCGAGGGTGCCACCATCGAGGAGCAAGGCCTCGGCTGGAAAAACAGCTTCGGGAACGGAAATGGCGTGCATACGATTAGCAGCGGTTTGGAAGGCGCATGGACCACCAACCCCGTAAAGTGGGACAACAACTACTTCGAGAACCTGTTCAACTATGACTGGGAACTCACGAAGAGTCCCACCGGTGCTCACCAATGGACTCCGAAGAACGGGGCAGCAGCAGGCACTGTACCGGATGCCCATGATCCTTCAAAGAAGCACGCACCAATGATGTTCACGACGGATCTCGCACTGAAATTAGATCCGAGCTACGCAGCGATTTCGAAGCGCTTCCATGAGAATCCAGAAGCGTTTGCAGACGCGTTCGCCAAGGCTTGGTACAAGCTGACTCACCGCGACATGGGGCCTGTTTCGCGGTATCTTGGTCCGCTTGTTCCTACGGAAACTTTATTGTGGCAGGACCCCGTTCCCGCTGTGGATCATGAATTGATTGGGGAGCAGGATATCGCTGCTCTAAAGGCCAAGATCCTTGCATCCGGACTTTCCATTTCCCAACTGGTCACAACAGCTTGGGCATCAGCCTCAACATTCCGTGGCAGCGACAAGCGCGGCGGGGCAAATGGAGCGCGTATTCGCCTCGCACCGCAACAGTATTGGGAAGTCAACCAGCCGACTGAGTTAGCCGCGGTTCTTCAGAAGCTAGAGGCGATCCAGGCGGAATTCAACGGAGGGGCAGGCGGCAAGAAAGTCTCACTGGCTGACCTGATTGTTCTGGGCGGCTGCGCAGCAGTGGAGGAAGCTGCGAAGAAGTCAGGCCAAAACGTTAAGGTTCCTTTCTCTCCGGGGCGCACCGATGCATCGCAGGAACAGACCGATGTGAATTCGTTCGCCGTATTGGAACCTGTCGCGGACGGATTTAGGAATTACATCCGAAAGGGACACCATGGTTTGGCGGCTGAAATGCTGCTGGATCGGGCAAACCTTCTGACCCTGACTGCCCCCGAGATGACAGTTCTGATCGGTGGAATGCGCGCGCTAAATGCCAATTTTGGGAAATCCGAATCCGGCGTTTTCACCAAACAGCCAGAAACATTAACCAACGATTTCTTCGTGAATCTCCTCGACATGAAAACGAAGTGGCAGAAGTCCGCTACATCTGAAGGAGTGTTGGAAGGGCGAGATCGAGCAACCGGCGATCTCAAGTGGACGGGGACAGTGATCGATCTTGTCTTCGGCTCCAACGCCCAGCTCCGAGCCCTCTCGGAAGTCTATGCGTCGGCGGATTCACAGGGAGATGTTCGTGCAAGACTTTGTGGCAGCCTGGACTAAGGTAATGAACCTTGATCGCTTCGACCTGGCGCGAGCTTAGCGAAGGAATTCTGGTTCTGTAGAACATGCAGCCTCGACGTGGCATCGTATTATTCCGATCCACGTAGAGGCTGTGTGAATGCTGCGTGTGCCGTTGGTTTCAGGAATGATGAATTAAGGCGAGATGCGCGATTGGGCTCGGACCGTGTTTCGACCAAGGATCACCGACTTTGATTGAGATGACTAGCACGCCTCAGCGGCTAGATATTCTCAGCCTCTCCTGCAAGTCGTGGTATGCCTGATCCACCAGGCTCGCGTCTCGCAGCCCGCAATAGACATAGTGATCAGGGCGGACGATCGCTGCTGAACACGCATGCAGGTCAAACCACGCAGTCGCCACGGCTTCTTTTTCAATGTAACCTTCGCCTCCAAGAACAAAACTTGGAATGCCGTGGACTTTCGGTTCGGCGGCTGATTTCCCTCCCCTTCCGTCGATAAACACACACCATCCCTCACCAGTTATTTCGTCAAGCGACACAGTGCCACTCGGAGTTGTGAGTCTAGGCTGCGGGAAAAGCGTTCCAGCTGCCGGGCCATACTCAGGGGCAAGAAAGCCGGACTGAAGCGGAGGCACGATCTCCTGACGTGTTACTACTCGAGCCTTTCCTCCGCCTTGATCGAGTAAAGACTGATCGCGCAGTCGAGCTGCTTGCGGATCACGTTCACAAATAGCAGCGCCGATTTGCTTAATGCGCTGAGTCAAAGTGCGCACGTGCTCGCTGCGTTCCTGTTCGTAAGTATCGAGTAATTGGTCTGCAGCTTCACCACCTAAAACAGTCACCAACTTCCAGCAGAGGTTGGTGACGTCGCGAAGGCCTTGGCACATTCCCTGACCAATAAAAGGAGGTTGCTGGTGCGCCGCGTCCCCTGCCAGGAACACACTACCGGCGCGCCATTTGCAAGCGACCAGCGCGTGAAAACGATAGCTGCCGGAGCGCCATAATTTGGCGTCTCGAGAGTCCAGCCAACGGGATAGCAGCTTCCAGATGTTCTCCTCGCGCTCCATCTGCCTCGGATCCTCTCCGGGATTCAGCATGATTTCCCAGCGGCGATGGTTTCCCGGACCAACGATGTAAGTGTATGGACGCGCGGGTTCGCAGTATTGCGAACTCACAATCGGCAATTTCGCCAATGAGGCATCCTTCACTATCAGGTCCACCACGAGCCATGGTTCATCGAATCCAAGGTCATCCAGCGAAATATTTTCCAGTTGTCGAATGGTGCTTGAAGCGCCGTCGCATGCAATGACATATCTCGCTTTTACCTCGGAAATCCTTCTGTCTTCATCACGAGTCGTTAGTAGAACGCTGTCTTCTCGATGCGAGAGTGCAACTAACTCGACTCCTAAATTCACCGTCACGCTGGCGTGTTCTGCCACGCGCTCGCGCAATATTCTCTCAACGGGGGGCTGCGTGAATACCATGTTCGGGAAATAGCCGTGAGGGTAGGGCGGAGGAATTACGCCGATGCTCCGAATGAGTTGGCCCTCTGCGCCGTAGTGCTCCGACGCTCCGAAGGGAGCAGTATGCGGCAGAACCTTCTCGACGACGCCGATGTTCTGAAAGATCCTCAGAATTTCGTGATCCAGCGCCATTGCCCGAGGGATCTCCCAAATTGTTCGGTTCTTCTCAACAACAAGCGTCCTGATTCCTGCCTGACCGAGCCAACAGGCAGCCACCGCTCCTGCAGGGCCGAAACCCACAATCACAACATCGAACTCGGGGTCACTCCACATTGATTCCAATATCTTCCCGACTACTGCGAGTCTGCCGCTTTAGCACGCGAAGATAAGAAAAACGAATGGTCACTGTCCGTCTTCTGTCTTGGAAATTGAATGGCGAGTTGCGCGTGTTTGAGGGAATCGGGCTTTGGTGGTGCGATGCCCCAGTGGTCTGTACGGCCAGGTGGCCACACCCAATAGTCTGGGCCGTGCGGCTGATACTCGTCGTTAATTTGTAAAACCTCGGCTGTGTACTCAATCACAAATCCAAAGGGATCGACAAAGTAGGCAAACACGTTGTCGCCAGGTCCGTGCCGGCCAACACCCCAGCCAATCGGAAAGCCGTGGTCGATCATTCGACCCGAGCCCCGCATGACTGATTCCAGGTCTGGCATCATCCAGGCGATGTGGTTGAGTCCGTTCAAGCCAGAATCAGCCAGAACCACTGCATGATGATCCTTATTGCAACGCAGGAAGGCCATAGCCTTCGATCGATCAGTTAATTCAAAACCTAGAGTAGTGCGGAAAAAACGGCTCGTTGCTTCGACGTCCGCGCAGTTGAGATTTACGTGTGACAGACGGAATGGGTAAGAGCACTGGGAGTCACTCTGATCGTGCAGTGTGTCGCCATGATGAAAGCGAAGAACATATCCTTCCGGACTCACGACTTTGACAACCATTCCCCCATCAGGCTCGCTATTTGGGGCGAGAGGGGAGATCACGCTGCCATCGGCGGCAATGACTGCTGCTGCGATCTGTTCGAGCGTTTCCACTGAATGGACACGAAAACTCACCGAAAGTATGTCTGCTTTGCGATGAGGGTGCAAAGCAAGAACATGATGGTCCCGTCCGGTCGCGCGTAGGTACACTGCACTGCCCTCTCGGGCAACGACAGCTAATCCCCATGTCTCAGCATAAAATGCCTCAGCACGCGTGACATCGGGAACGCCAAGGTCCACGCTGCGTATGGCTGTGACTGGGAACTCGCTCATTACGACTCCATTTTGAAATCAGCTTGACGCGTTGTGGATAAAAGAAAAGATTCAGGCTTGGTGGGCTGATTCGTCTGCGATGCCATTTCGGAGGATACCGATTCCTTCGATCTCGACCTCCACAACGTCGCCGGGCTTCATCCATAGTGGCGGGTCTCGCTTGACGCCAACACCTCCGGGCGTTCCGGTCACGATAACGTCTCCACACTGAAGTGGGCTGAAGGACGAACAGTATTCAACGAGAGTCGGAACATCGAAGATCATTTGCCCAAGTGTGGCCTGTTGCACGATCTGACCATTCAGCCTGGTCATAATGGTACGCGCTCCAAAGTTGGGCAGCTCATCGGGTGTAACCATCCACGGACCGAAACTACCCGTCTGCGGAAAATTCTTTCCAGGTGTGAATTGATGCGTATGGCGTTGCCAGTCTCGCACGCTCCCGTCGTTGTAACATGCGTAACCGGCGATGTGATCTAAAGCCCGATCCCGAGAGATATAGCGTCCACGCTGTCCGATGATCAACGCAAGTTCACCTTCGAAGTCGAGGTCTGTCGAAACATGCGGGCGAATGATGTTCGTCAAGTGACCTGTCTGCGAATTCGGAAACCTTGTGAAGATCGTTGGATGAGCAACTTCGGCACGTCCCGTTTCTTTCCGGTGCATCTCGTAGTTCAGTCCGACACAAAAGATCTTCTCCGGATTGGGAATGACTGGCAGCCAGCCTACACTCGAGAAACTGTACCGGGGAGCCGACACGATCGCGGCTTGCGCCTCGCCGTAGCCATTTTGAGCAATCAATGTCTTCAGATCGTGGAAGCGGAGGCCGAGAACAGATCCGATGTCCACCGCTGTCTCACCTTCAACAATGCCCCACGTCTGCTTCCCTTCGATCTTGAGACTGGCAAACTTCATTCCATACCTTTCCGGTTCAAACAAGCTGTCGTTTCAGGCTATATCTTGGCGCGGTTTGAGGCTACGCTTTTGCTTTATCCGGTATTGCAGGCTCACATGGTACCTGCAAGTACCAACATGCTGTCAAACGAAGTGGCTTCTACATTCGCCACTTTACAAAGCTATGCGCGTTTGCTATCAATCACGACATTCGCAGGTACGATGCGGTACTGCCCCCAAGTCATGAGTGTTAAGAACACCAGTCAGCCGCGAAGCAGTCACCCGTAGGTGTTTGACCCGAGTATTTCGCTCGCAACTCCCATAAACAGAGGTCGACCGTTTGATCACAAATGAATTACCAGGCAGTCAGTCTCCATACAAACTCGACGCGGGCGAAGGGCTTCGTTACGCTTTCGGGACCCACCTTGCCTCGATTATTGCCGGCCCTGATCAACTGGGACAAGCGGCGTCCGGCACGATTCTCACCGGAGCAAAGGGCGCTGCCTTTCCGATGCACCAGCACGGCTCCCTGCATGAGGCATTCTTTGTCGTCGACGGCGTCATTTCGCTCGCACTTGCTGGCAAGACTTACCTCTTGACACCTGGAGACTACGTCAACATCCCTCCCGGCACGCCGCATAGCTATGTGTTCCTCGATCACCGAGGCAAACTTCTGTCGTGGAGCTTTGGCGGGAACGCTGCAGCCATTTATGTCCGCCTTGGCAAGCCTTACGCTGGCACGAGTTTACTCCGCGTGCCCTGAAGCGGTTGACTGGACAAAGCTGGAGAGCTCGGTTGATATCGAACTACTCGAAGGAAATCATCCGTTGCATGAGCAGTTCACCCCCAAGCTCACAACATCGCCAGAAACGATGGTGCCGTTCGTTCTGGCAGCGAGTGAGGGAGAGCGCATGATTGCCGGAGACCAGCTATACACAATCCTTGGTAATCAAAGCCATAGCAATGGAGCTTTCATCTCGCTGCTGACAGAGGGTCCCATCGGCGTACCCATTCCGCGTCACCAACATGAGAGAGTCACCGAGCTTTTCTATTGCATAAATGGAGACATGCAAATGTTTGCCGGGGATGGATTCATCACTCTTGACCCTGGTGATTTCCTGCACGTCCCTCCCAGGACGCCGCACTCTTTTCAATTGAAGAAGCACGATACCCGCTTTATCGGCTTCATCACTCCAGGCGACTTCGAGTCGTTCTTCCGATATCTCTGCGTGCCGTTCGACGGATACCGTTATCCACTGGTCCCGGCTCCATTCAACTTCGGTCGAGTGATCCAGCATCTTTCCGAATTGGATCTTACGATTCTCGAACGGCCTGGCGGACCCCCTCCCGAGGCTCAGGCTGGCTGATCGGAGTGGAAGGCGACCATGGGCAATGTAGATCGAGAAGTTCGCATCGTCTCGGACCAGGTATATAGCCACGTAGGCAGCAAGTCGCGCTTGGCCGACCTTTATCTGCCGGCTCCGGGAATCGCTCCGTCACCGGTGGTCATCTGGATACACGGAGGCGGATGGCGATTTGGAGATCGCCGTCTAGCGCCGAACCTCGCGCTGTTTGCACAGCAATCAGGGATCGCCGTGGTAAGTATCGACTACCGCCTAAGCGATGAAGTCAAGTTCCCTGCACCGGTTGAAGACGTGAAGACGGCGGTGCGCTGGGTACGAAGCGTCTCATCCAGTTTTGAATTGGATGATGGTCATATCGGATTATGGGGATCATCCGCGGGTGCGCACTTGGCGGCGTGTGCAGCGTTATCAAGTGAAGATTGAGTTTCTTAACGCTGAACATTCTGATTTTTCCTCGGTCGTGCAGGCTGTCGTCGATGGATATGGCCCTACGAACTTCGCGCGAATTGATCAAGACCGCGCAACGTTTCAATCGATTGCAGACGATGCTGAGAGCTTGGTCGTGAGCGATGTGCTTCCTGCTGACGATCCTGATTCGTTTGAGTCTCGGCTGCTCGGTACGCCTGTTGGCATCTCCGCATTGCAAGTGGAGTTGGCAAATCCGGTCCATTATGTCCGCCCGGGAAATGCCCCATTCCTCATCCTCCACGGTGAGGCCGATTCCCTAATGCCATGGCAGCAGAGTTGGTTTTTGTTTGAGGCTTTGAGCAACCTCGGGGATGATGCAACATTGATCCTGTTCGAAAAGTTGGGCCATGGCTTTTTCAACAATCCAAAGATCGGCGAGATCGACTATGGCAATGTGAATGTGCATCGGAGTAAGACAGAACGTGCTTCTCGCGCTCTTTGGTCTTGCGATGGTTCGGCTAACATTCCGAGCATGGTGATGAGTTTTTTCCAAGCTCACCTTCAAAATCGCTGAAGTAATTACACAAAGGTCTGTGGATTTGCAGAATTCAATTTGTGCTTTTACTGCTCCCCTCCTGAACGGAAGCAAAACAAGTCGCATTGCGAATCGATCGACCCTA
The DNA here is from genome assembly GCA_963797255.1 of uncultured Acidobacteriaceae bacterium. Taxonomy (GTDB): domain Bacteria; phylum Acidobacteriota; class Terriglobia; order Terriglobales; family Acidobacteriaceae; genus JANXZS01. The sequence goes on along the minus strand of CAWCOV010000015.1, from coordinate 199,258 downwards.
CCGGATTCAGCCCTCGGAAGCACAGTCTTTTATTTCGTACGATTATCCGCAGTAGCCGATTATCGCACATCTTGTACAAGAATGTTCAATTGCGTAATAATGCTGCTCTCGTTTAAAGGAGTCCGTATGGCTGATTGGATGACATTGGCCGAGGCGATCACTGCAAATGTGCATGACGGTGACACCTTGGCTATGGAAGGTTTCACTCATCTGATTCCATTCGCGGGAGGCCATGAAATTATCCGGCAACGGCTCCGTAACCTCGCGCTCGTGCGAATGACGCCGGATCTCATCTACGACCAGTTGATCGGCGCGGGCTGCGCTTCGAAACTTACCTTTTCGTGGGGCGGAAATCCGGGAGTGGGCTCACTCCATCGGTTTCGCGACGCGGTCGAGAATGAGTGGCCTAATTCCCTTGCGATTGAGGAGCGGAGCCACAGCGACCTCGCCAATGCCTACGTGGCCGGGGCCGCTAACCTTCCTTTCACTGTCTTGCGAGGATATACGGGGTCCGATTTTCCCCGTGTAAATCCGCAGATCCGTTCAATCACGTGTCCATTTACGGGAGAAGTGCTGGCCGCCACACCCGCTGTGCGACCGGACGTAGCTGTGATCCACGCGCAGAAAGCCGACTGGAAGGGCAATGTGCTGCTTTGGGGCATCCTTGGCGTGCAAAAGGAGGCGGTGCTGTCGAGCAAGCGCGCCATAGTGACAGTGGAGGAACGAGTTCCATCGCTCGACGCTTCACCCAATGCCTGCATTCTGCCTCATTGGGTTGTGACTGCGGTTTGCCAAGTGCCTCAGGGAGCAACCCCTTCTTACGCGCACGGATATTACGAACGCGACAACGTGTTCTACCGATCCTGGGACCGAATTTCTAGGGATCGAGAAAAATTTAATGCGTGGGTAAAACAGCACATTCTGGGAACGGAGAACTTCGAAGGATATCTGGCATTGCAACGCGACCCGCAAGTGCAGGCGGCGTACCAATGAGCGAGCCGTATACATCCGAGGAAATGATGACGGTATCAGCAGCACGCATGCTTAAGAATAGTGCGGTATGTTTTGTGGGCATTGGATTACCCTCCACGGCGGCGAATCTCGCTCGGCTGACTCATGCGCCAAATGCGGTTCTCGTCTACGAGTCAGGCCCCATAGGGGCAAAACCCTCCGTGTTGCCACTCTCGATCGGAGACGGCAATTTGGCAGAGACAGCGGACACAGTCGTCTCGACTCCTGAAATATTCCGTTACTGGCTGCAGGGTGGAAGGATCGACGTGGGCTTCCTTGGTGCGGCACAAATTGATCGGTTTGCAAACATCAACACCACTGTCGTCGGACCATATAACAAGCCTAAAGTCCGGCTACCGGGAGCTGGTGGCGCTCCCGAGATCAGCTCTTCGGCAAAAGAAGTATTGATTATCGTGAAGCAGTCAAAACGAACCTTCGTAGAGAAACTCGATTTCCTCACGTCCGTCGGATTTCTTACCGGTGGAAGGGCTCGAGAAGAGGCTGGCCTTTCGGGCACCGGACCCGCCGCAGTGATAACAGACCTTTGTATATTGCGACCAGATCTCGTCACGCGAGAGCTAAAGGTGACCTCCATTCACCCCGGTGTTAACCGTGAGATGATTGCAGCGAACACGGGATGGAAGGTTTGCTTTTCTGACAGCTGCGAAGGAACTGCGAGCCCAACTGCCGCGGAACTTGACACCTTGCGCGACCTGAAAGCACGTACCGCGTCGGCCCACGGCATACAGGGAGATGCAGAGTGAGATCAGCATTTATCTGCGATGCAGTTCGAACGCCGATCGGCCGGTATGGCGGCGCTCTGTCGCAGATCCGCACCGATGATCTTGCAGCCATTCCCATCAGTGAATTGATCAAGCGTTATCCCAGAGTCGACTGGAATGCACTCGACGATGTGTTGTTGGGATGTGCCAATCAGGCTGGTGAGGACAATCGCAACGTGGCCCGGATGGCGCTACTGTTGGCAGGTGTTTCAGAGAGTGTCCCGGGGGCAACTATAAATCGACTTTGCGGATCCGGCATGGATGCAGTCGGTACGGCGGCGCGAGCTATTCAGTGTGGGGAAGCGGAATTTATGATTGCCGGGGGGGTGGAATCCATGTCGCGTGCGCCTTTTGTGATGGGCAAGGCTGAATCTGCTTTTCAAAGGTCCGTCGAGACCTATGACACGACGATCGGTTGGCGTTTCGTGAATCCCAGGATGCGGCATCAGTATGGAGTAGATTCCATGCCGGAAACCGGCGAGAATGTTGCTCACGATTACAGTATAGATCGCAAGGCTCAAGACGCATTCGCCTGGCGCAGCCAGATGCGGACAGCACGGGCCCTCAAGGATGGTTTTTTTGCGGAGGAGATCGTTCCTGTCGAAATTACAGATAAGAAAGGCACCGTCATCGTGTCGAGCGACGAGCATCCACGGCCCGATACAACGCCCGAGAAGCTTGCACAACTGCGACCAATTTCCCCCGGGGGGACCGTTACTGCAGGCAATGCGTCCGGCGTCAATGACGGGGCGGCAGGGATGATCATTGCCTCCGAGAAAGCGGTCGCCCGTCACGGTCTAAGAGCCCGAGCACGAATCCTGGGCATGGCGACTGCTGGAGTGGCCCCACGAGTCATGGGACTTGGTCCGGTTCCTGCAACGAACAGGCTGCTCGCTCGCCTCAACAAGAAAATTAGCGATTTCGACTGGATCCAATTGAACGAAGCATTCGCCAGCCAATCCCTTGCTTGTTTGCGTCAAATGGGATTGCCCGAAGATGTCGAACACGTGAACGCAACCGGGGGGGCAATCGCGTTGGGTCACCCGCTTGGCATGAGCGGTGCACGGCTGGTACTTACGGCAGTGCATCAATTGGAAAAATCAGGCGGCCAATTTGCGTTGGCCACCATGTGCATTGGAGTGGGACAGGGCATCGCATTGGCCATGGAGCGCGTGTGAGGATGATCGCTTGACGGAATTGCCTTCAATTCGAACCGCAATTCCGGGAACACAACCGGACTTCTGCTTTCCGCCATACGTGGCGACGATTGCACGATCGCCGCGACTGCCGCTGGTCGTGCTTCGTGAAACTCTTACGGAAAAAACCGGGCCGGTCTTCGGACACAACGTGATCCGCGAGAACGACAATGACCTGACGATGCAGCATGGAAGCGAAGCTCTGGGTGAGCGTATTTTCGTGCACGGACGCGTGCTGGATGAGGATGGTCGTCCCGTACGCGGAGCGCTGATTGAGGTTTGGCAGGCAAATGCCGCCGGCAGATACCGGCATAAGGTGGATGGATATGATGCACCGCTTGACCCGAACTTCTCAGGTGGCGGTCGACTGCTTACTGACGATGAAGGCCGCTACTTTTTCAAGACGATCAAACCTGGCCCATATCCATGGGGAAATCACTACAACGCGTGGCGCCCGTCTCATATTCACTTCTCGTTATTTGGTGCGGGAATCTTGTCTCGTCTGGTAACCCAGATGTACTTCCCTGGCGATCCATTGCAGCCGATTGATCCTATCTTCAACAGTATCCCTGACGAGAGCGCACGACAAAGATTGGTTTCTCGTCTCGACATGGATCGCTCAGAATCGAATTACGCGCTCGCATACGCATTCGATATCGTCTTGCGCGGCTCACAGGAAACGCCGTTTGAGGCTGTCCGACAATCATGACCTCTCCCAGATTGATACCGACTGCATCCCAAACCGTGGGTCCCTATTTTCGCATCGGGCTGGAATACCTCGCGAGCCAGGAACCCTCAAACAATTCGGCTCCCGATTCGATTGAGCTTCAAGGTAAGGTGCTGGATCGCGATGGCGCACCGGTTTCGGATGCAGTGCTTGAATTCTGGGGTGCGGATGCAATGGGAAGTTATTCCGGCGTCACCCCAAATTCGAGTGATCATCCAGTTGGTTTTCAACGCGTCGCAACGAACGATGATGGAAGCTTTATGTTGACACTGATTAAACCCGGATCATCCGCTCTTGGCGACGGGCGGCTCCAGGCTCCTCACATGCTGGTTCTCGTATTTGCACGGGGCCTTCTCAGACACTTGATCACTCGCGTCTATTTCGCGAATGAGCCCGCCAATGCTGAAGACATTGTTCTGCTTGAAATACCCGCAGAACGCAGGCACACTCTTGTCGCCCGTTCCAACGCAAATAATCCAAGAACGTTTCAGTGGAACGTGATCCTCCAAGGTGAGAATGAGACTGTCTTTTTTGCGTGGTAGAAGGGACCCCAGGTATGAGCTCTGAAAGTATCGCCTTTCTGTTTTCCACGCCCGAGATGACAAGGACGTTTTCTTTATCTTCACAACTGCACGCCATGATGCGCTTTGAATCTGCTCTGACATGCGCGCTCGAAAAACAAGGCGTCGCGGAGCGAGGTTCCGGAGCGACTCTAAAATCCTTGCTCGATGCAAACTTCATAGACATGGAAGCTCTCGAACGCGCGGCTCTCAAGGCTGGCAACATCGCTATCCCTTTCGTCCAGCAGCTCACCGCGATGGTGAAACGCGAGAATGAACCCGCCTCGCGAACGATACATCTCGGCGCAACCAGTCAGGACGTCCTCGACACTGCTCTTGTTCTGCAGATGCGGGAAGGTCTGCAACTCGTGCTTGATGCAATCGACATATTGGAAATTGCGCTTACAAAGCAGGTCAGGACTCATTCCGACACCTTAATGACTGGGAGAACATGGCTACAGCCTGGTCCTCCCACGACACTAGGACTCAAGTTGGCAGGCACACTTACAGCCCTGCGCAGGCATCGGACTCGTATCGAAGCAGCCTCAGATCGCGTTCTTGTGCTCGAGTTCGGAGGCGCTGTCGGAACACTCGCAGCGCTCGGATCGGCTGGAACCGAAGTTTCGACAGAAGTAGCCCGAATTCTTGAACTGAAAGAGCCCGAACTTCCATGGCACACACAGCGCGATAACCTCGTGGAGATCGCTCAGGTACTCGCCCTGCTTGTGGGGACTCTTGGCAAATTCGCAAAGGACATTTCCCTGCTGATGCAGGCAGAGGTGTCAGAGGTAGCAGAGCCAACAGCCGAGGGGAAAGGCGGCTCGTCGACAATGCCGCAGAAACAGAATCCTCTTGCGTGCGCGATGATTCTTGCGAGCGCGGCGCGCTTGCCTGGCCTTGTTTCCACGATGCTGGTTGCTATGCAACAGGAACACGAGCGCGGACTGGGACTCTGGCAAGCCGAATGGGAGACGCTGCCTGAGATCTTCAGAATCACTGCGGCGGCCCTGGGCCGCTCAATCGAAATCGCGGAAGGCCTTCAGGTTGACGCGGCTCGGATGGCATCCAATCTCGAAGCGATGCTTGGACTGCCTTTATCCGAGGCGATCAGTACCGCCCTGGCTTCCAAGATCGGACGGTCCGCCGCACATGACATTCTCCGTAAGTCAGCGCTGGAATCGAGAGAGACCGGACTTCACCTCTCCACTATTTTGAAGGCTGTTCCGGAGGTCACCGCGCATCTGACACTCGCTGAGATTGATCAGCTTTTACAACCGCGTGAATACTTGGGGAGTACGAAGCATTTCATTGATCGCGTCCTGGGAGATCCTGATGCCGACCTCTGAAGTGCAGGCATCACGCCTCCACTATGAGATGAGCGGTCCCGCGACAGGTCCGGTCGTAGTACTCGTAAATTCGCTGGGATCGGACTTGCACATGTGGGATAAAGTCCTACCCCATCTGGATCAGGAATTCCGCGTTTTGCGCTATGATGCACGCGGACATGGACTCAGCTCTGCCCCCGCCCTTCCATACTCCATCGAACAACTCGGCTCCGACCTGCTTGTATTGCTGAAAATAATCTCAGCTGACAGCGTGCATCTTTGCGGTCTTTCGCTCGGCGGATTGGTAGGACTGTGGCTCTCCATCAATGTCCCCGAAAAGATTTCTAGTCTTGTCCTTGCAAACACCGGTGTGCGGATTGGAACGCGAGAGGGATGGGATGCAAGAATCGCCGCCGTTCAATCTCATGGAATGGCTCCCATAGCGGAATTGACGCTCGGTCGCTGGTTCACCCCGAGCTACAGCCAGAGCCATCCAAAGGAGATGAGTCAAGTTCGTGAGATGATCTTGCGGACTTCGCCGGGAGGGTACATCGGCTGTTGCGGCGTACTCGGCGATACCGATCTGCACAACGAACTCGCCGAGATTGAAACGCGCTGTCTGGTAATAACCGGAAGTGAAGATCCGGCAACGCCGCCAGAAGACGGGCGCGCATTGCATGCAGCATTGCGCAATTCCTCGTATCTGGAACTCCACGCTTCGCACCTTTCTGCATGGGAAAGATCGGCCGAGTTCGCAGACGCGATTCTTCTGTTTTTCAAGGGAAAGGAACGCAGCAATGGATGAGAGAGAGCGCCACGAAACAGGAATGCGCGTACGTCGAAGTGTGCTCGGCGATGACCACGTAGACCGTACAGAAGCTTCAAAGGACACTTCCGATGAAGAATTTCAGAACCTCATCACCCGCTACGCATGGGGCGAAATCTGGTCGCGGGCGGGCCTTCCTCGTCATACCCGAAGCTTGCTGACAATCGGCCTGATGGTTGCGCTGAATCGCGGGGAGGAACTACGTCTGCACCTCCGAGCGGCGGCTAACAATGGCGTAACTCCGGAAGAAATTCGCGAAGTTCTGCTGCACTGTGCAATCTACTGTGGTGTTCCGGCCGCGAATGCAGCGTTCCATGCCGCTAAAGAAGTCCTCAACGAACGCAAGACGGAAGGTTAGCTGGGAGAGCGATGGCCCAATTTGAAACCCAAGTCGGTATCGTCGGTGCAGGCCCGGCTGGATTGATGCTTTCCCATTTGCTGAATCTGCACGGCATAAGCTCGATTGTTCTGGAGTCCAAGTCCCGAAGCTATTGCGAGGAACGTGTTCGTGCCGGAGTCCTGGAGCATACCAGCGTGGAAATGCTGCGTGATGCTGGCGTAGCTCAACGTCTCGAACAGGAAGGCCTCCGCCACGAGGGCATCGAATTGGGGCTACATGGTCGGCTTCATCGCATTCCATTCGTCGAACTCACCGGGAAAGCAGTCACGGTATACGGCCAGCAGGAAGTCGTGAAGGATCTTATCAGTCGCCGATTGAGCGATGATGGCGATCTCCAGTTCGAATGCGGAGAAGTTTCGTTGCACGATTTTGAGGGCACTCGACCTTCCATTCGCGTCGAAAGGCAAGGCACTGTGGATACCATCCGCTGCGACTACATCGCCGGATGCGATGGCTTCCATGGCGTCTCCAGATCTTCGTTCCCGAGGGGAGTGCTCACAATCTACGATCGCACGTATCCATTTGCATGGCTCGGAATTCTCGCTGAAGCTGCACCTTCCCGCGAAGAGTTGGTGTACATGCACCATGAGCGAGGATTCGCTCTCTACAGCATGCGATCTCCGAACGTAACGAGGTTATACCTTCAGTGCAAGCCCGATGAAGATCTTGCCGAGTGGAGCGACAGTCGCATCTGGACCGAACTTCACATGCGCCTCGGATGCGAGGATGGTTGGCACCCGACGGAAGGCCGGATTCTGCAAAAAAGCGTTACGGGCATGCGCAGCTTTGTTGTCGAGCCCCTTCAATTTGGACGTTTATTTCTCGCCGGAGATGCCGCACATATCGTGCCACCGACCGGCGCCAAAGGCATGAACCTGGCATTGGCCGATGTGCATTATCTTGCCGAGGCATTTCGAGCGTTGTATCGCGAAAATGACCACACGAAACTCGGGCGCTACTCCGCAACGTGCCTGCGTCGAATATGGAAAGCACAGCGTTTCTCATGGTGGATGACTTCGCTATTGCATCTTTTTGATGATGCATCTCCGTTTGATTGCAAGCGGCAGGTGGCTGAATTGGAGTACGTAATGAATTCGCGCGCTGCCGCGACTTCGCTCGCGGAGAACTACGTAGGCCTACCCCTCGACTGAAACTTCCGCACCTTTCAACGCAAGACTTCTTTTTTTACTTCACATTCTTTTGTATGAAATCACTCACCAACGCAGAGATCTCATCCGCTTTGGTATCGAGCGCGAAATGTCCTGCGTCGAGCACGTAGACCTCCGCCCTTGGTACGTCCTTGTGATACCGTTCCGGCTCTCCGATGTCGAATGAGAGATCATGCTTGCCCCAAAGAACCAAGAGTTTTGGCTGCGTTTTCTGAAGCCATGCTTGCCATTTGGGATAAGAATCGACATTCGTGCGGTAGTCATAGAACAGATCACTTTGAATTTGAGCCTGACCGGGAGAGTTCAGAAACGCGTACTCATCAGTCCAAAGATCAGGATCATAAAGCTCAATATTCGGATCATCACCAATGTGACGCGTCTTAGTGGTAGCAAGCGACAGCAGGTTTTTGCGCAATGCATCTTCATAAGCAGGCCGATCTGCCCAGAATGCCCTCCGTGTTGCCCAGTTCGCGCCAAGACCCTCATTGTGTGCCACCGCATCTTGGACGATGAGAGCCTGCACCCTCTCTGGGTGTACCAAAGCCATGCGAAAGCCAACGGGGCCACCGTAGTCCTGCATATAAAGCGTGTACTGCGACAAAGCCAGCGCTTGCGTGAAATCGCTCATCACGGCAGCGATATGGTCGAAGGTGTAATCAAATTGCTTCGGATCTGGCCAGTCGCTATGTCCAAAGCCAGGATAGTCGGGCGCGACCAGATGGAATTTGCTTGCAAGCCGCGTCAACAGCGGCTGAAACATTCGCGAAGACGACGGAAGTCCGTGCAGTAAAAGAATAGTGGGAGCGTCTTTCGGACCCGCCTCCCTGTAGAAGATGGAAAGTCCATCGACATTAACCGTTCGATAAAACACCTGCTGTTCCATAGTCCGGTCCTTCTTCTGGGCATTCGCGGCCAACGTGATGGTGAGCATGAGTGTCAGCGCCGCCATAGTTCGAAAGATAGACTTCTTCGAATTCATACATCCTCTGTTTCGATTGTGGGTAAAGAACGAGAATGGCCTCTGCATACTTTTGTTATTCAGTGACTTCAAGAATGACCTCAAGCTCAATTGGCATTCCGAGCGGAAGACTGGCAACGCCGATAACCAGCCGAACCGCCATATTCTCGGCGCCAAATAGATCTCGAAACAGGTCCGAGACAGCGTCCGCCACCCTTGGTTGATCGAAGAAGTCTCCGGAAGTTGCGATGAATACTCCGAGTCGGACGACTCGAGTCACTCTATCGAGTGAGCCCAAATGTGCTCTGGCCGCTGCAAGTGCGCTCAAGGCGGCCGTGTATGCGGCGTCTCGTCCAGCTTCTGCATCGAGTTCTTTCCCGAGCCGGCCAAGATATTTTGGCTTGTGGTCCACAACCGGAAGCATTCCGCTCAAGAAAAGAAGATTACCTGTTTGTAGTGCCTCAACATATGAGCCAAACGGTGTCGGAGCAGGCGGGAGCTGAATGCCGAGGTCCTGCAACCGGCGCTCCGGGCCTCCCGACTCTGAAGCTCTAGCGCTTACCATTGGCCTGAGTGCGCACCGCCGTCCACGTGCAGCACCTCTCGGGTTACGCAAGCTTCTGCTGGAGGAATCAGCTGAGCGTTGCCTTGAACAACTGCCATTCCAAATCGTAATGAGGAGTTTATTGCGATGATTGTCTTTTTGCCCGCCATACCTAGTTCCCTCATGTCGCCTTTCTGAGGCCCAACTTCCCGGACGTGTGATCGGCACTTCATCCCGAAGGACACGCTCTGCCACACCATCATTAGTCCTCAAGCGGCTAAGTAATGCCGATAAGGGTAATCGCGGTTGGCCGCGCGTCAAAGCAGACGCAAGTTTTGAGCTGAAAGATGACTTGGATTGATGCCGGATGCTGAAGGCCCTAAAATTATTATAGGTCAACGAGGAGAAGACGTAAGCACTCGTACCGTATTCGACAGGAACCATCCGGCAGGCTAAGAAACATCGAAAATTGAGTTGATCAATCATGAAACGCGAGACGGTTGACGTGCATTTTCCTTTCTGGCACTGTCACCTGTGAACGTCTCCGACGCTCACGGAGACCGAGGATTTGAGCACGTGGCAGTTTTAACGAAGTTTGTAGTTCACAATTTGTCACAACTTGTTGCCTCTCCTTGACATACGGTTGGATACATTGTCCTATGCTCGATCTCCATGGGCCCCAGGGACGGTTCCGAGATGTTGCGTATGGCGAAGCTACAGATCCGACGCTGGTCCGAACGGCCACGCATGCTGGTCCTTATGCTGGCAATCATGCTGCCAGCAGCGGCTCTTATTGTGGTCAGTGTGATCCACCTCAGATCCATTCAACGCGAAAAGGCCGTTGAGGCAGTATTTCAAAGGGACTATCAGCAAGTTCTTGCCATCGCCGAAAAGCACATAGCCGCCCGAGCCTACGAAATATCACAATCTGCCAAGGCAGATTTTCCTGACACCAATCACCCGGATCGTCTCGAGGATTTTCTTGACACGCATCCGGATATTTCTCACGCTTTTCTTTGGAGGGGCGTTGGTGATTTTACATACCAATCGCAGCCCCGCCGGAAATACGATCCCGATTTTCGAGAGGAAGGCAAGAAAGTTGCCTTGAGTGTTTCGAACTGGTTTGACCTGGGATCGAAGGAGTACGCGCTTAAGCTCAAGAAATTTGAGGAATTGGAAGGACATAGCGTTTACATCACGTCGAATTGGGTGCCCAAGGGAGACAAGTGGCAGTATCAGTCGCTCGTTTACTTTGTTCCGCGCGGATCCACTTCTGAACATCCTGCGTTGGCTGGCTTTGCCTACGATTCCGATTACCTCGCCAATAAATTCTTCCCTCAGGTCCTTAACACCGTAATTCCCAATCAAGATCCCACTGACACCTCGCATCCTCAACCAGCCATCATGGTTCGCACAGCAAAGGACGAAAGTCCACTGGCTGCTTCCGTATGCTGGGATGGCGGAGCGCCGGAAGTCGAACGGGAATTCGATGGCGTCTTCCCCGGACTGATTCTCGGAATAAAGCTTCAGGGAACAACCATCGCAAGCATAAGCAACAAGTTTGTCAGAACTAATTTCCTGATTCTGGGGGCTTTGTCGCTGTTGATGGTCGGGGGAATGTGGCTCACATATCGCAACGTTTCACGCGAATTGGCTCTGGCCAAATTGAAATCTGATTTTGTTTCCAACGTCTCACATGAGCTTAGGACGCCTTTGGCGCTCATCCGTCTATACGCCGAAACCCTGGAGTTGGGACGTTTGTCGAACCCGGGAAGGCAACACGAATACCACGAAATCATACGCAAAGAGAGTGAGAGGTTGACTGGATTGATCAACAACATTCTCGATTTCTCGCGTATAGAGGCAGGAAAGAAGGAGTACAGTTTTCGCGAGACGGATATGGCGGACCTCGTGCGGACAACGCTTGATTCCTATCGCTTTGAGATCGAGCAAAATGGATTTCAGTTTGAAGAGAAAATCGAGGGCGGCCTGCCCTCGTTGCAAGTGGATCGTGAGGCCATTGCGCGCTCACTGTTGAACCTGGTAAACAATGCGGTGAAATACTCCTCTAGCCGCAAATACCTGGGTGTGCATCTTTATCAGCAAAATAGCAGCGTGAAATTGGAGGTCATCGATCACGGAATTGGAATTCCTGCGGGTGAATTGCCAAAGATCTTCGAGAAATTTTATCGGGTGGGCGACCCTCTGGTGCACAACACTAAGGGAAGCGGACTGGGCCTGTCCCTCGTGCGGCACATGGTGCAGGCCCACGGTGGAGAAGTTGCGGTTGAGAGCACTCCAGGTAAGGGCAGCACGTTCATTATCAGTCTGCCAACCCAACGTACTTCAGTGTTGCCACAGAGAGGAGCGTCAGCATGAAATTCGATGGACGGACCAAGTCGAGTGAAACGCAGCCTGCGAAGATTCTGGTGGTCGAAGACGAACCCAACATGGTAGCCGGATTGCGTGACAACTTCGAGTTCGAAGGTTACCAGGTGATCACTGCGAGAGACGGCGTTGAGGGCCTGCAGCGAGCGCTTGAAGAATCTCCCGACGTCGTCATCCTCGACGTCATGATGCCACGAATGAGTGGATTGGAAGTGTGCAAGCAACTGCGCGCCAAACGCTCTTCTATTCCAATTATTATGCTGACCGCGCGAGGCCAGGAAGTGGATAAAGTTGTCGGCCTGGAACTCGGCGCGGACGACTATGTCACAAAGCCTTTCTCAATTCGAGAATTGCTAGCCCGTGTTAAGTCGGTCCTTCGTAGAACTGCTGGGAATCCCAAGGATCAGGATCGGCACAGCTTCGCAGACATTGAAGTGGATTTGCGTCATTGTCGCGTACTCAAGTCTGGAAAGAATATAGACATCTCGTCGAAAGAGTTCGAATTGTTAAAGTACTTCATCTGCCATCCCGGTGAGACCTTGAGCCGAGATCGTCTGCTGGAAGACGTTTGGGGATACGACAATTACCCAACCACCCGTACCGTGGATACTCACTTGGCCCGCCTTCGACAAAAGCTGGAGCCTGACGTTGACCAACCGCAATATTTTTTGACGGTGCACGGAACTGGATATCGGTTTGTAGGCTAGAGAATGCGCATAGAAACTGGGCCTTGAAGATTGGAGAGTAACATGCCAACGAACCGACCGAGACAGCGCGCAAGTGCAACGCCTCAAAATTGGAATCCGTCGACGATGCCCTCCTCAGGATCGACTGCCATTCACGCGCCGCGTCAAGAAGAAATGGATGCACTCGTACGGGAAAGGCTCGACCTGCACGCACAACTCTTCGAGGCCGCACAGATTCAACGCAAGTTGAGCGGTCAGCGAACACTGCACTGCGGCAGTATGCAATTTGCCAACGAAGTCTTTGCCGCGAGATACCTTTCCGGTGACTTCACGATTCTTTCGAGAAATGGCGCCAGTGTTTTCACGACACTTGGAGACATCGCTGGCAAGGGGTTCGCGGCCGGAATGTGGTTCACGAACTTGGCTGGGCTATTGCAAAGCTATGGCAGGCCCGGTGTAAGCCCGGCAAGCACCGCTTCGGAGATCAACAGGCATCTTTGTTATCTAAGACCGATGGCACCATTTGTGACTGCGTTCCTCGCGCAGATAGATTGTTTGGCGGGAGAAGTCATCTACTGCAATGCAGGTCATTTTCCACCGATTGTTCTCCGTTCCGATGGAGGAACAGAGTTGCTCGAGACAGGCGGCGCGTTGCTGGGTGCGGTTGAAGGCGCAAAGTTTGAATCAGATCACTTAGTTCTGGAACGCGGCGACAAGTTAGTCGCGTATTCCGACGGGGTGCTGGAATGTCCGAATGTGGCCGGCGAAGAGTTTGGCACAACTCGATTGATGGAGGCTCTTCAACTTACGAAGGGGCTATCCGCGCAGAACACTCTGCTGGCGCTTCTTGCTTCGGTACAGGATTTCGCCAACGGTAATCCGCCATGCGACGACATCAGCCTGACGGTGATACAGCGCGACTTTGAGGGTTACGACGCCTGATCAGGACTCTCTCGTGGGATAAAAAATCGCAGTGGCGATTTAAAGAAACTTTTCACGACATATTTCATAAGCTGAAGCTGATCGTGCCGAGAAACCGAGTAGGCCCTCAACGCCACCCATGAGGCAATCCCGAAACTTACTCCGAGATTCATTACAAAAATGACCGCGATACCGAAGAGTGTATGCAGAAACCATCCTTCGTATAGCCAGTCTTTCCCCAAACTCGCCGCCGCAAGCGCTAGTGTGCCGGTCGATAACGTCACATGTCGAACGTCGAGAGGGATTCCAAACAGATGACCTGCGACTGGGATGAAGCCCAGCATATAGCCCAAAACGATACTCGCGCTCCAACCGGAGATGTTACGTTCGAATACTTCAGATAACCGTTGCATCCGATCGAATCCCACTCGCCAACCCAAAGGGTGGTCTGCAATGGCTTCGGGCAATCTATTGTAAGTCGCGAAATTCTCTACCCACCCTCCTGCGAGTGCAGATATCCATAAGACGACCCCGGTGAGAGCTGCATAGAGGCCTGTTCCCGACGCAAGAGGATCCAAAGTTTTATAGACATAATCCGAGCTTGACGGTGCCAGATAGGGCTCAGAGAACCAATGCGTCCAAGCTGCGGCAAAAAGAAGAGCTCCAAGTGACACCGTCAAGAGATTTCCAAGGGCGGCCGCAAGTTGTGTACGCGTGATCCGACTGATGAATTCGGTAAGCTTCTCCATACGCTCTGTGCCCGTAGTCTTCCGCACAATTCTGGCATAAGTGGCAGCAGTCATCGACGGTTGCTTAGTCGCAAGCGCCAAGCCCAAAGCCTGCAGAATAAGAAAGCTTATTGCGTAGTTCGTGCCGGCCAAAAAACCTTCGAAAAACGGAGGAAATCCAGCACTGGTGATTTTCATTTTTATGGCAGCCGTTGCGACCGTAAGCAGGCCGCCGCCAAGTGCAGCCTTCCACATGCTCCAATACTCTTTTCGGTTATTGGCGATGTAGTGTTCGCCGGTCTTTCCCGTTCTTTCGACAATCTTTCGAGCCAACAGCCCAGTGTTTTCGCGCACCACTGCCGATAGGCTCAAATCCTCCAGGCGGGCAGACATCACATCGTCGAGAAGCTTTTTAGTCTCGCGCAGGCCGTTATTGCTGCTCGGAAACAGCACGCCTGCTATGCATTCGATCCGCTTCAACGCTCGTTCAACCGTGCTGATGTCAAATTCAAGAGAGGTGCTCACGCCTTTCTGTTCCATCCGCTCGTGCATGTAGTCGAGTTCCAACAAGCACCGGCGTGACTCGACTGAAAGCATCACAAGCAGACTGGAAACCTCCTCCGAAGATGCAGCACGGATGAGATCCCCGGTCAGTCTCTGCAATCGATAAAAAGGCGATTCTTCGACCGGATAATCGTGGCACCGCTCTCTAAATTCCTCCGACAGTGCAACTCCTCCTAGATGAACGCCCAACAGGCAAAGCGCCTGCGCTAAGTCCACGCGTTGCTGATTCCAGACAAGGGGATCGTTTTCCGGTGTGAGTACGCGAGCAATTCGCTCGAAGGTCTCCGTTTGCCAGGCAAAAAAGTTGCGGATATGCCGGTCGTCGGGATATAGACGATAAACGAGCTTTGAGAGATCACCTTCTGCTCGCGCAGAAGGTAGCACTCGTTCGACGATCCTTCGCAGAACCTCAGTCCACAGACTCTGACGAGGGTGCAGACCTGATTCCGCAAAGAGGCTTATGACCTGAGCTTCTCCCAACATTGTGTGAAATGTCTGCTGAAATCGATTCAGACGGGCTGCATCTTCCTCCAGAAACGACAGCACGTCATTCAGACGACGAGGACGTTCCGAAGCCGGAGAATATCCTTCCCCGGCCCTCATCCAATTTACAAGCCTCACAAAGCTGAGTACCCGAGTGTTTTGATCTGGCTGCTCACAAAAACTGTCGAGCAGTTGCCTGACTTCGGCTCCGTAAGGGCTGGATATGCCATGGCTAACGGCCCACAAAGAGGTCGGCTGTGAGGGCTTTTGGGGAGACTGAGTTTTCGAATGTGAATCCATTTCCTTGGCTCTCCCGGCTCCGTAGGATCCACCACCGATTGGTGCCGGTTCCTTGTAAGTTTATATCGAGCATTGGCGACCCATCGGTTACATCCCGAAGATCAGTCATCTAACTCGCGATACGACTTGAGTTTGTTGAGCGCAGAAGAACCAGATTCCTCGACAATCGATCGGCGCGGGGACAAATCACCAACTAATTGAGTACTCGAAATCCTCGCTTCAAAAGTTGTGTTATTTGACGGGATCGCTAAACCGAATGCCAGATATGAGAGGGTCAACCTTCTTCGTGACGAGAGATTGACCCCAAATGTTTTGTTCAAGTGAGTGACAGCGGAGGGGGCTGAAGAGGGATGCAGAAGGATGCTTCTATAGCGCGCGAATCATCGTCCATGTTTTCCGCCAGTCAGTATGAGTGCTCAAAAGGTTCATGCCGCCCGTTCCGTCGGTTGAGTAGAACTCTCCCGTACCCTCGGATGGCGAGTAAAACAAGAGGTCCGAGTAGATGCCGTTGGAAAAGTGGCCGGGGATGATCATCGTCCACGTAGTCCTCCAATTGTTAAATGCACTCAGGAGAGTCATGTTGCCTTCACCGTCATTCGAATAGAATTCGCCCGTGCCTTCAGATGGGGAATAGAACAGCAGATCGGTAAATCCGCTGTTGGAGAAATGGCCGGGCACAATGATGGTCCACGTGCCGCGCCAGTTCGTCATGCTGCTGATGAGCGCCAGATTGCCTCGTCCATCGGTCGAGTAAAACTCCCCCGTGCCCTCGGACGGCGAATAGAAAAGCAGATCGGTATACGCACTGTGCGAAAACTTGCCCGGCAGAATAATCTTCCATCCCGTGCGCCATCCCGACTGCGTATTGATCAGCGTGAGGTTGCCTTTTCCGTCGGTATGGTCGAATTCGCCGACTCCATCGGACGGCTCGAAGAACAGCAGGTCCATTGCATCCGGCGCTGAAAAGCTTCCGGGTACGAGGATGCCCCACGAGTTGCGCCAGTTGTCGTGAACGGCCGCCTGATGCATATCACCGACCATGCCGGTCTGGTAGAACTCACCATGGCCTTCGGACTGCGAGTAGAAGAGAAGGTCGTTTCGGCCCGGGGCCTTGCTCATAAATTTCGCCGATACGATCTCCGTCCACGTTGTTCGCCAGCCAATATTCACTGTCAGGATGGCGAGGTTCGACTGCGCGTCCAGGGAGTAGCATTCCGCGTAACCGGCCGATCCCTCGTAAAACAACAGTTCAGCAATTCCTTCAACAGCGGAAGGCGCATAGTTGCATCCCCAATCGGGCGAAGGACAATCGTCTGGATACGGAGGCTGTGCGATAGCTGCCGTGAAAAAGTCATACTGAGACCTGAAAGGAGCTGGAGGAATTCCATTGGCTGAGCGAAGATACGTGAATCCTCCGAACGGATTGACGGCGAAGAAACTCTTCCAGTCCTTATTGCAGTTTCCGGCGCAACCATCACATACTTCAGGATTTGTGTGTGAGACGAATGGATCAACCGTCATCTCGGCCACCTCATGACTGAGCGTGTCGGCAAACTGGTCGTTGACGTCGGCCAAGGTAACGCTGTTTGCGCTCACGTTCACGAAACAGTAGGAGCCGGGGCAACTGGAACTGCGATGGAAACGCTCCGAACGGAACGAGGACTTCGTTGTGATAACCGAGGATGCCCTTTGACAAATCTCCGTCATGGTTGACCATTCCGGCAGGGCTAAAGACAACTATGCAGTTCTCCTTTACGTTATTGCCGAACTGTCGCATAAGGGTGCGGATCCAACCCTGCAGATCACCGTCGTCGTAGGTGCTATCTGGGGTATTGACGGTCATTTTCAAGATGTCTGGAGACACTGCGAGTGAGTTCTCTCCGTACTGCGCGCAATATTGGGAAATGGCGGGAAGCGCTACCTGGAGGTACTGGACCATAGTAGCCATCACCGCATCGGGCACCATTAGCGATCCGCCTGAGGTCTGAAAGTTGATCTGTGCGAGGTGAAGTGTTCCTTTGAAAAGTGGATTGGAGAATATGATTCCATGTGACTTTACCGGAACTCGGTGCTTCTCTTGGCGCATCAGGTTTGCCGCCTCGGCCAGCTTCGGATAGTGCCGAAATTGCGCTTCGGACATCCGGTGAAAGCGGTTGAGCACCTCAATCGGGTACGTGCTGAAGTAATCTCCTGCTTCTTTGCTTCCGGGAAAAGCGTCGGGAACGAGAGCTCGGATCTTCTTTGCGTTCTTAATTGCGCGTGTTGCACATTTCATAGGCTGCCTCCATGGCGTGAAAATTGGGCCGATTTGGTTTTGCAATTACATTCATGACGCATGGAATTGTGACGGTACGGCGATTTGCCGTTTCACATTTTTTAGTTGTTTCCCCCGATTCGCTTTGGTTTGGTCAAGATCTCACCAAACCTGCAGTAAAGATTTTTGGATAGCCGGCCGATGCGCTGCAAATTGGTCCAGGCACATCTTTTTCCCAATAAGCCGGATCTGTTTCCGGAGAAAGCATTCTGGATTCCGAATGCCAGACGTGGTGCGCGGTGGCAGGTTAAGGCATCGGTCGTTGATTAGGGCTTGGCTTGTCTCCTGACCGCCCCGTACACTCGACTCCGTTCCTGAATTCGAGAATTCAGACAATCCCAAGAGAGATTTCTCGTGCCAAGTCAATGGAATCGCCGCGAAGTGTTGGGTGCAGGGATGATAACCGGGACACTACTGCTCTTGAGAGCTATGGCGTGGTCAGGCGAACTCGCCGGCTCAGCCTTGCGGCTTGAAGATCGAATGACTCCCTACCCAGCCACCCGGTATCGGCCTTACGTATCAAGGCCCATATCCAATTCGGCTTCAGCGGCGTGGATTCAAATCGACTTGGGATCGCCAGAGCGTGTCGAGTCGCTTCGCTTGTACCCGAATTTCGATGACGCACGTAAATCTCTCGGCTTCCCCGCGCATGTTAAGATCGAGGGCGCCAATACACCCACGTTCGAAACAGCGATCCTTCTATTCGATTCCGGTTCGGTCTCTCTGCCAGATCCCGGAGACCATATTTCCTCTATTTCCCCGGTCCACGGCGCAGAACCGGTTCGTTATATTCGTCTCACGGGAACGAACCTTCGGCCTATTAAGAAGCCCGAAGGCACTGAGACTACGGCGTATGGCATTTCCTTCGCCAAGGTGGAGATCATCGCGAATGGACGCGACGTGGCGGAGGGCCGACCGGCTAGTGGAGATCCGACTACTTCCAATCCAGACGACTTTGCTCAACTTACACGCAAGCCCCGCCCGGTTGGTGAAGGCATCATCACGGATAATCCCGGAAACGTGACCGATTTTCACACGTGGAAGCCGATTGCCAACCAAGCCCAGAAGCCGCTTGGCGGTGTAATACTCGGAGAAGGTGTTTTGCGCGAAGCGATGCAGAACAACATCTCTTATCTGCTCACCTCGTTCTCTGTTGACGAGATGCTTCGTCCATTTCGCGAGCGCGCAGGAAAACCTGTAACGGCGAGCCTTCGCCCACCCATACAGTTCTGGGATACTGACCTTCCCGGCTCTTCCTCTGGTCGCTTTTTGATGGGTGCGGCCAATACTCTTCGCTGGCAACAGCACGACGAACTTAACCGCCGAATGAACGCTATCGTCGACGGCATTGCCGAGTGTCGTCAGCCAAATGGCTATATCATGGCCTACCCCGAAGACTCCATTATGCATTCAGAGCGCGCCGGCTATACGCGCGCATGGGTCACACACGGACTGCTGGATGCCGGTTACACCGGCCAACCAAAGGCCTTTAAGTTACTCCGCGGCTACTACAACTGGTTCGATGTTAACCCCTACCTTCCGAAACTTCTCCGTGGCACCGCACAGGGCGTGCAGGGCATGGTGGCCAACACGCGCATGTACTTTTCGCCGGTCGGCAAGCCGGAGGATCTCCAGGTTGTGCAGCGCTACTATCAGGAGAATTACTGGCTAGAAGGACTGGGCCAGCGTGAGGAGTCGATGGTATGGCAATACCCTTACGATCGCCCGCACAATTACCTGCTCACAGATGTCGAGGCCTACCTCGACCTCTACCGTGCCACCGGGGACCGTCGTTACAAAGATGCCGTCGAGGGCGCATGGCAGCTATACCGCGATAACTGGGAACACATCGGAGGCTCCATTGCGATCACTGAGTTCGGCCAGTTCCCGCCAAAGTCCTATCGGCTTAAAGCTCAGTTCGATTTCTGCGAAACGGGTGAACTCTGCGGCAGCAGCTTCTGGGCTTTTCTTAATCAGAGATTTCACCTGCTCAAGCCCGATGAGGAATCGTACGTAACCGAAATAGAGAAGTCGATCTACAACGTGGGTTTAGCCAACCAGTTCGATGACAAAGGCCTTTTCTACCACGCGCGTTTGGTGGGCAAGAAAGGCGACCACGCCGTCGGCTACTGCACCAACTCGTGCTGCGAAGGACAAGGAACGCGATTGATTGGGAGCATTCCCGAGCACCTGTATTCGATCGTCCCTGATGGATCTAACCCCGGGCTCTACGTCAACATGTTCGCTCCCTCCACGATTCGCTGGTCGCAAAAGGACAGCCATCCTGATCAGGAATTGAAGCTGATCATGAAGACCAGCTTTCCTTATGATTCCAGCGTGGAACTGCTCTTTGAAGTCTCCGCACCTCGGCGCTCGGTGATTCGCCTCCGGACGCCATCCTGGGCTACCGCCGACATGGCAATTCATGTGAACGGAAAAATGGTAGCTACCGGCAAACCCGGCAGCTACGTTGCGATGGACCGCACGTGGAAATCGGGAGATTCTGTGTCTTTCACACTTCCCACCGGCTTTCGACTCACGCGCTACGCGGGAATGGACCAGATCGAAGACAAAGAACGTTATGCACTTGAGTACGGACCGATCCTGATGGCAATCCTGGGCAGCGATGACGCGCGCCTCATAACCTCCGGCACACCCAGCGAGGTTTTCGCGCGCCAACTGAAACCTGTCAGCGGACAGCCGTTACACTTCTCTGTCGACGGCAACCCGAGCCACATCTACGTGCCCTACTACGCCATCAAGCAAGAAACCTTTACTTGCTTTCCCGTGATCGAGAGGGCCACCACTCCTGAGCCAATACAGACGGCGAGTTGAATGTTGTGAGAACTATCACTTCTATTAGTCTTATTACGGCTAATAATTTCGCAGAGAACTTGCTTCGATATATTGAAAGTCGAAGGCCCAAATACCAGTCTCAAGAATCGCGGCAACCGTGACATCACAAACACCTGAGATGTCCCCTCCCACGTTTCATCGGGGCCTGGGACTATTTGATTCCGTCATGATGGTCATCGGCGTCATGATCGGATCAGGCATCTTTATCGTCTCGGCCGAGATGTCGCGCCAGATTGGCAGCGCGGGTTGGCTTTTGGCCGCATGGGTGCTGACCGGTGCACTCACGATAAGCGGCGCTTTGACCTACGGCGAACTTGCGGCAATGATGCCGCATGCGGGTGGTATGTATGTCTACCTGCGAGAAGCATTCTCTCCGTTATGGGGATTTCTCTATGGCTGGACGTTTTGGACCGTGATTCAGACGGGGACGATTGCAGCGGTTGCAATCGCATTTGCTCGGTTTGCCGGTGTTCTTTTCCCTTCAATTTCCGAATCGCGATACCTGCTCGGGCCCATTCATTTCTCAAGTCACTATGCAATATCGTTATCGACTGCACAGGCACTTGCTATTGCGGTGATCGCCCTTCTGACGTTAGCCAACAGCCGCGGCCTGGAGTATGGCAAAGTGGTTCAGAATGCATTCACCGTGGCAAAAGTGGGTGCTCTGATTCTGCTTATCGTTCTTGGATTAACGATCGGAGCAAACTCGGCTGCGGTTCATGGGAACTTCCACCTTGCTTGGTCGGCACGGCCGTCGATCTCAATGGCAACGGGTCTGACGGCGGCAACGACCGTCGGCTTATTCGTGGCTATCTGCATTTCGCAAACAGGATCGCTATTCTCGGCTGATTCCTGGCACGACATCACGTTTGTTGCGGCGGAAGTGAAACAACCGCACCGGAACTTGCCCCTGTCTCTTCTCATCGGAGCCTCATCAGTAATTCTTCTTTACCTGCTTGCCAATGTCGCTTACCTTTTCACACTCCCGTTGGAGGTGATGCAGCATGTACCGGACGATCGGGTCGGGACTGCCGTGTTGCGCGTAATCTTCCCGCGCTATGGCGCCCACGTCATGGCTGTGGCGATCATGGTATCGACCTTTGGAACGGTCAATGCCCTTACGCTGGCAGGGTCCAGGGCGTCGTATGCGATGGCCAGGGACGGATTGTTTTTCCCAATCGCGCAACGATTAAATACCGCACGCGTTCCCGGTTGGGCACTGTTTTTGCAGGGAAGCTGGTCCGTTTTGCTCGTGATTCCGCGCACTTACAATCCAAATTCCGGGCAGTACGGCAACCTCTACAGCAATCTGCTCGACTATGTAATTTCCGCGGCACTGCTGTTTTACATCCTCACCGTTGCTGGTTTTTTTCGATTGCGAAAGACGCGCCCGAACGCGGAACGCCCATATCGGACGTGGGGTTATCCACTTGTGCCAGCGTTTTATATCCTGGGAGCTTCCGTAGTTCTTGTAGTTTTGTTTATCTACCGTCCCACGACGACCTGGCCCGGACTTGGCATCGTAGCTCTCGGCGTACCCGTATACTTCATTGTTCGCGCGCGAAAGAAAAAGAAAAGAGATTCGGCCAGTATTTAAGGTCCGTCCCCGCTCTCCTCATCGCGGCGGGAACGCCGTGCTCCGCACCGAAGGTGGATTGCGCATTGCTTCCATGATGATAGCTCGCGCCTCCTCCAGTTCCGCGCCGGTTACTTGCAGACGTGGCGGACGCACGCGTGCATTTCCCGTCCCAGTCTCCTGCTGTACCTGGTGGATGAGTTGAACGAATTTTGGGACCGTGTCCATTCGCAGCAACGGCAAAAACCAACGGCACAGCGTAAAAGCCTCCTCCTGCTTTCCCGAGATGGCCCAGTTGAACAGCGCCACCGACTCAGCCGGGAAGGCGTTCACCAGCCCGGCCACCCAACCCACCGCTCCAGCGGCAACGCCTTCCACGATGGCGTCATCGACACCCACGAAGACGTGAAGCCGGCCTCCTGTCAGCGCACGAATGGCCGTAACCCGACGCACGTCGGTGCTGGATTCTTTTACCGCAGCGAAATTCTCATACTCTCCAGCTAACTCGGCGATCTGCGCCGGCAAAAAGTCCGTCCCGTAGGCGACGGGATTGTTATAGAGCATGCAGGAAAGCGGAGTGGCGCGAAAGACCGCAGACAAGTGTGCCTTCATCTCCCGCCAATCTCCGCAATACACGTAAGGAGGTAGAACCATCAATCCAGAGCAACCTGCCTGCTCTGCTGCTTTTGCCAGCGCCACTGCCTCTTCCGTCGAGAGCGCGGAGATGGCCGCGACCACCGGAGCACGATCCGCAGCCGCTACTGTCATATTCTGCAAAATCGCTTTCTTTTCTTCGAAGGTAAGTGTTGCGGCCTGGCCAAGTGAGCCGAGCGAAATAATGCCGGTGCAGCCATTGTCGAGCAGCCACTGGCAATGTAGCGTCATAAACGCAGGATCAACCTGGAGTCGCTCATCCAAACAAGTTGTCATTGCAGGCATTACGCCGTGCCACTTCATGGTGTCTCCTTCTGGGTGCTGGTAGAAGTAACCGCTGGGGTGAGGTTGTCGCCGTGATGCATTTGGCTGTAGGCAATCCTGAGGCTGGAAACCAAAGTAGGAAAAATCGGTGGGCGAATATTGGATTCGATGGCAGCGGAATCCCAACCGAAAAGAAACTCGGTTGCGGCGCCGCAAATACGCCCCTGGCAAGGTCCCATGCCGCAGCGCGTCTGCAGTTTGGCATCGCGCCAACAAGCGTGTTGGCGCAAAGCGCCATACGAAACATCTTCACAGCGGCAAACTAGAGTTGGCTCGGTCGCCAGATTTTTTAGCTGTGGATCCAGGGCAGTAACACCCTTTAGAGCCCGAACAAATCGGAGCCGCCGACTTCTATGCGTTGCCAAGTTTTTCGCTTCTGCCATTTTGCCAGCGGCCATCAGTCCGGCCATCCTCCCCTCAAGCAATGCCAGATCCACTCCGCCGATTCCCGTCGGTTCCCCCGCGCAGAATACATCCACTACCGAAGTTCGCAGCAGGTCGTCGGTAGCGACGAATCCGTCTTCGATGCGGCATCCTAGTAGCGCAGCTAATTCCAGATTAGGCACTAAATGAAATCCACACGCCAGGTAATCGCAGCGCTCATCCCAGTTCCTTCCTTTCCGCTGAAGAGTTACCGATTCGAGCTTCTCCGTGCCGGTTGCCGCAATCGGCCAGCAACTGCTACAGAAATGCGTGCCGCGTGTCGACGTGAAGTAGGCGACACCCTGCGCAAGCTTGGAAGGTTCTCTCAACAGATTTGCCGCAAAAGGAATGAATCTACGCAATGGAGCTTGTTCGCAAAGGTCGACGACCTTGGCCCCACGGCGGGCTAGATGTGCCGCGACAGCCAGCAACAATGGACCGGTTCCGGCGACCACTACACGTTTCTCGGCAATCGGTAATCCACCCCGAACCATCGCGTCCAATGCGCCTGCACCCATCACGTTTGGCAACGTCCATCCTGGAAACGGCAAAAACAGTTCCCTCGCGCCGGTCGCCAGAATGAGTTTTTCGTAGCGTAAGTCACGGCATTCCTGATTACATTCTGCTCGCAGTGTGCCGGGCTCAGGATGGTCAAAGACTCGCCAACCCTGAAGTCGAACTATCGGTGCGTCGTCGAGTTTTGCGAACCATTCCCCAGCTTGCGCTTCCTGCGGAATGCCGCTTCGCCAGATCTGCCCGCCCGGCTTCGGATTATCGTCCACGAGGCCGACACGCTTTCCCGACGTCGATGCGCTGATCGCCGCGGCGATGCCCGCCGGGCCAGCGCCCACCACAAGGATGTCGAAGGACTCGCTCACGAAGTGTGCACCTCCATACCCTGAGCGCAAACGATCTGGCAGGTCCGCTGATGCGGTATGCCGTCGATAGTGGCTCGGCATTCAAAGCAAATGCCCATCCCGCACAGTGGTCCGCGCGGCTCTCCTTTCACCGATCTTCGTGTTGGCGCTCCTATCATCAGAATTGCGACGGCAACCGTTGTTCCCGTGGTCACTGTCACCGGGACTCCGTTCACATTCAACAGGAGGGAATTTGACCGCTCACGCATGGGCCTCGCTCCTCGCAAATCGCGCCGGTAAATATGGATCAATCGAAATTTTCGGCGCGATGCCTTGCAGATGATCTGCCAAGATGCAGGCAGTTCCAAGCGACGTTGTGATACCTAATCCCTCGTGACCCGTCGCCAAAAACATCGATTCGTCATCGGGGCAAGGGCCGATCAGTGGAAGTTTATCGGGAGTGGCCGCCCGAAATCCGGTCCAGACGCGAATCGCAGAGAGCGCACCGACGTCCGGCATATACCACTGTGCCCGTTCGATCATATTGGTGAGGATTTGGGCGTCAACCGCAGGATCCTCTGCGTTGTACTGTCTCGAGGAACCAATTAGAACCTGTCCGGTTCTGCGTGGCTGTACGTTAAACGCAACTGAATCGGAGGAAACAGAGTGCGCACTTTTCAAATATCCGAGTTCGACCAACTGATGGCGTACAAATCCGGGATATCGGTCCGTGATCACCAGATGTCCCTTGCGTTTTCGAATCGGCAATCCCGAAACCAGTTCCGCTGCATCTGCGCCTCCTGCGTTCACTATGCGCGGCGCGCAAAGCTCGGTTCCATCTTCAAGCCGCACTCTGCCCGCCCGCGCCGACAATGCTTTTCGCGAATAGAGTCGTGCGCCCAGCCGCAGCGCTTCTCCAAGCAGAAATGCAGCCGCGCACGGCGGGTAGAGCACAGCATCTGACGGGACCAACAGAGCACCTGCGAGCGGCTGTCGTAAATGCGGCTCGGCCTCCGCCAGCATCTTGCTATCCAATATTTCTGTAGCAATACCGGCCGAAGCATATTGGGCGCTCTTGCGTCGAACTTCCTGCATCTCCTCCTCGTCGCTTGCCACCCACAGCGTTCCGCATGCGTCATATTCGACGTTGGTCGGAAGGAGTGAGGACATTTCTCTCCACAGAGCCTGCGAATAATGCGTAAGAGCCATCTGCGCCGGAGAATCATCCATCACCACGATGTGTCCCATCCCCGCTGCTGTGGCTCCGCTTCCAACGCCCTTACCTTCGACGACCGCCGCCCGCAGCCCGCGTTTTGCGCACTCCAGCGCGCAGGCAGAACCTACAATGCCGGCACCGATAACGACGACATCCCAGAGATCGCTCATACCCGTATACCCGCCAGGAATGGATCTCCATGACTCAAAATAAGCCGGCTCTCGGCCGTGATAAATGCTGTGCCGGTGATGCTGGGTATAAGTTCGCTTTCTACGCAGTTGATACGATCCTTCAAACACGGTGCCGAGAATGCCTGCCTGCCGCCACATCTGGCCAGGCGCAAGTTTGCCATCCGCAGCCAGACACGCCAGCTTTGCGCTGGTGCCGGTTCCACATGGCGAACGGTCATACGCCTTCCCGGGGCATAAGACAAAATTCTTGCTGTCTACTCCCTCGCCATGCGAGGAGCAAGAAAGCTCGATGTGGTCGATCTCTTGTCCTGTTGCGGCTGTGACGCCACCCTCCCGCAACGCATCGCGAACAGCCCACGCAAATTCGGTCAACTGCCCCACGTTGTCGAGATCCAAACGAAGCGGAGGATCTTCCACGAGGAAAAACCAATTTCCTCCCCAGGCAATATCTCCACTCACGGTTCCGAAATTATTGACAGTCACGGTGACGCCTGCCCGGTGACGGAAACTCGCAACGTTCTCAACAGTCACACTGCCATCAGTTCGAAGCGTTGCACGAACGACGCCCACGGGCGTTTCGATGCGGTGTTCTCCCGCGCTGATTCGACCGAGATGGGCCAGTGTTGTCACCACTCCGATCGTGCCGTGACCGCACATGCCCAGGTAGCCGACATTGTTAAAAAAAATGACTCCTGTGGCGCAACTCTTGTCCACCGGCTCGCAGAGTAGTGCGCCGACTATTACATCCGAGCCGCGCGGCTCATTGACCACCGCCGATCGGAAAGCGTCATTTTCCACGGCAAGACGTTGCAGACGTAAGGCGAGAGGGTCGTCACCTAACTCCGGCCCCCCGTCGACCACCACCCGCGTTGGCTCGCCGGCCGTGTGCGAATCGACAACCTGAATCGACGAAGATGGCATGCGAAGGAAAGACATGGAAAGAATTCTATCTGAGAGAAGAGATGGAGTCTCACGGTGCACTCGTGCGACATTCAACCCGGCGCCCGTTGGTCCACAGCTAACCAACGCACGTTGGGTTAACACGCTTCGCTCTTCCCTAATAGAGGCCCGGTTTGTGGAATACACGTCGCATACTGCAAGTAACTTAACGAACCGTGAACCGGACTGGCCGTTCGTGTTTTGCCTGTCGCCCTGAAGTTTTTTAAAGACCGGGTTCACACCTGAGAAAGATCACTAGATGAGAAGTCCTCAATTCAAAATGCGATCGCAATAACCACGGTAAAAATCAGCGCTGTTACCGAAATGATCGTTTCGCAGACTGACCAGGTCTTGATCGTCTGGATAACGCTCATGTTGAGATATTCCTTTACGAGCCAGAAGCCACCATCGTTGACATGGGAAAAGATCAAAGACCCGGCACCCGTAGCTATTGCCAACAGTTCAGGCCGAACTCCCGTACTATGAATCGCGATCGGCGCCACAATACCAGCGGCCGTTGTCATGGCCACAGTGGCCGAACCCGTCGCGAGACGCATTAAGGCCGCAAGGAGCCACGCCAACAGCAGTAGCGGGACGTGAAATTGCAGTGCGATGCCAATGATTGCTTGGGAGACTCCGCTGTCCTGCAGGACCCTCCCAAAGCCGCCTCCCGCCCCTACCAGCAGAGTTATGGTTGCAGTAGGGGCCAGGCACTCATTACTGAATCGCAGGATTGTCGTGCGCGAGAAGCCTCGCATCTTACCTAATGTCAGAAAGCTAAAAAGTACACCGATCAGTAAAGCCATGTCGTCATTGCCTACCAGGTGAATGGCCTGATTCCATCTGCTCCCTGGCACCGAGACTACATCCGCCCAACTCCCAATCAGCATAAGAACGATTGGGAGCAGAATTGTCAGCAATGTAAGTCCGAAACTGGGCAAACTGCTTTCAGTCCCGTGATCCACAAAATCAGCGGCCATGGGATTTTTATCCGAGAGGCTGACATGCGGGGCAATCAGTTTGGCGTAAAGCGGACCCGCAATGATCGCTGTGGGAATGCCAATCAGAAGTGCGTAGAAGATCGTTCGCCCAACGTCTGCCTTGTAAATGGTTACCGCGAGTAATGCGGCGGGGTGTGGGGGCACCAATCCATGAACCACGGACAGACCGGCCACCATTGGCAAAGCAACAAGTATCAAGGAAGTTCGCGTACGCCGCGCCACGGTGAATGCGATCGGGATGAGGAGGACAAAACCGACCTCAAAGAATGCGGGCAGACCCACAATGAGTCCAATAACCATCATCGCCCAGGAAATGCGCTTTTCACCGAAAAGTCTTATGAGCGTGTGGGCAATCTGGTCGGCGCCTCCTGATTCCGCCATCATTTTGCCGAGCATGGTGCCTAATGCAACGATGATGGCAATGTGGCCCAGCGTATAGCCCACACCGGCTTCGAAGGAACGAATCACTGTAGCAAGCGGCATCCTCGCTGCGATGGCGAGAAATAGAGAGGAAAGAAACAGGGCAAGAAATGGATTCAGCTTTCGAACAGTGATCAACAATATCAAGCCGATGACGGCGATCAGCGCAGAGATCAACAGATAGATACTGTGAGAATCAATCATAGTCTCGATAGCGGCGACAATTTAGAAATCGGTACGCTGTGCGCATAAACCGCGCACACTTCACTCCTGGCGCGTTTTGAATGCCACGCAATCGATCTCAACCTTGCAATCCACCACCATGCTGGATACGACGCAGAAGCGCGCAGGCGGATGCTCTCCGAAATACTTTTTGAATACCATATTGAAGCCGGCAAAATCGCGCGGGTCTTCGAGCCATACGCCGCAACGCACTACGTGTTCCGGCCCATATCCCGCTTCACTGAGAATCGCCAGAAGATTCGCGATAGCAACCTGAGCCTGCGTGGCGATGTTGCCGCTGACTAGTTCACCGTTGAGGATTGGCACCTGACCTGAGACGTAGAGCCAACCATCGGCCGCGACTGCACGCGCAAAGGGAAGATGCTGTCCACCGCTCCCCTTGCCACCTTCCGTGCCATACCTCTTGATGTCCATACTCCGCTCCTTCCCACTTTTCTTCACTGAATCCATACGGTCCGGCCGCGCGGCAAAAATCGACCTCCGCGGTTGCCGGTTGCACCATCGGCCGTGTATGAGAGAACCCCGTTGACCCAAACGCCGCTGATCCCCTCCGCGGGCCGAACTGGATCGGAGAATGTTGCGGTGTCAATTATCTTTTCAGGATCGAACAGCACCAGGTCGGCGCAAAAACCCTCACGTATCAGTCCCCTCCTCGGGAGGCCGAACCTCTGCGCTGACAACCCCGTCATCTTATGTACTGCGCTTGGAAGCGGGATCAGTTTTTCTTCGCGGCAATAACGACCCAGCACACGGGGAAATGTTCCCCAGAGCCGGGGATGCGGTCGAGGATCATTGGGTAAACCATCAGAGCCGATCATGGTCGCGGGGTGTGTCAGAATGCGACGCATGTCCGCCTCGGAGATGCTGTGATAGATGGCTCCGGCAGGCTGTAGGATTTTTGCCGCATCGTGTTGGCTCAAATTCCAAGCTCGGGCAATTTCAGCAAGCGACTTTCCGGCGACCTCAGGATGCTGTGTGCTCCAGGTAATTGTGATCTGGACACGCGGGTCCACCTGCCTCAGGTCGAGAGTGCTTGAACCGGCAGCATATGGATAACAATCGCAGCCGGCAAGTTGCCTGGAACGTGCTTCATCCAGTGCCAGAAGTACCTCATCGCTGCGCCCCCAATTATCGATCCCGGCGCATTTCAAGTGAGAAAGAATCACTGGCACGTTTGCCGCTCGGCCTAAATCGAAGGCCTCGTTCATCGCTTCGAGGATGGCATCCATCTCGGTACGCATGTGTGTCACGTATACGGCTCCAACAGATGCGAGAGGCTTTGCCAGCGCAAGCACTTCCCCGGCTGACGCCGCGTTTGCTGACGTATACGCCAGCCCGGTGCTCAGGCCCAGCGCGCCGTTTTCCAGGGATTCGCGAAGTTGGGCTCGCATTCCTTCTATCTCCGCATCCGAGGCAACTCGATCAAGACGGTCCATGTGATTATTGCGGAGGGAGGTATGACCCACAAGCGCGCCAACATTTACGGCTGGATGTGCCTCCTGAATCGCCGCTACGTAAGAAGAAAATGTTGAAAACCTAAAAACTTCTGGACCGCCGAGGAGAATCATTGGGTCTGGTGGATCGCCACGGAGAGACACCGGTGCCGCAGAGATTCCGCAGTTGCCCACAATCACCGTAGTCACTCCCTGCGAAAGCTTCGGCAGCATCGAAGGATTTCTGATCACGCTCGTGTCGTCATGGGTGTGAACATCGATGAAACCAGGGGTGAGCACCAAGCCGTTCGCTTCCACGACGCTACGTGCTCTGCATTTGAGACTTGGCCCAATTTCGAAGATAAAGCCTTCGCGCAGCGCGACATCCAGAAGCTGAGCGGGAGCGCCACTCCCGTCCAGAACGCTCGCATCCTGA
This sequence comes from uncultured Acidobacteriaceae bacterium, assembly GCA_963797255.1. Lineage (GTDB taxonomy): Bacteria > Acidobacteriota > Terriglobia > Terriglobales > Acidobacteriaceae > JANXZS01. The sequence continues at coordinate 168,807 of CAWCOV010000015.1, read as the reverse complement.
ATCAACGTGTCGCAAGTCATCATGTCGCTCCAATGAGACTATAGACTAGATTCGCTGGTCCACTGAGGAAGAGTGCCTGGCTCGGAATCTTGCAGGAGGCTCACGTTGAAGGCCGAACAATTCACAGCGCCGCCGCGTACCCCGATCGGTTCGTTAAACAAAGGTCTCGGCTTTTCCCAGCACGAACTAAAGCGGGAAGGGGTCGCGCAACTCGGATGGAATCTTCTCCATGAGGATCTAAGCTTGCCGACAGCCGTTCTTTATGAAGAGACGCTTCTGCATAACCTCGATTGGATGCGTCGTTTCATTGATGCCTATGGGCTTCGCCTGGCTCCGCACGGCAAGACCACAATGGCTCCGCAACTCTTTGCAATGCAGTTGAACGCCGGTGCGTGGGGAATCACGCTGGCAACTGCACATCAAACCTTTGTGGCTTATATGCACGGGGTGCGACGCGTTTTGATGGCCAACCAACTCGTTGGCAAAGAAAATATGGCAACCATCGGGCGGCTCTTGCAGGATCCCGACTTCGAATTTTACAGCCTGGTGGACTCAGCGGCGTTGGTGGACCAGCTTGGCGCTTTTTTCTCTCAGATAGGGCAACGTCTTTGCGTGCTCGTCGAATTGGGAGTGATGGATGGTCGCACAGGAGTGCGGGACGACGAACAACTAACGTCCGTGATGGATGCGCTGTCCAGGTGGCCCCAGGCCATCGTCTTAAGCGGCATCGAGTTATACGAAGGTGTACTGGATGACGAAATGGCGATTCGCACTTTCCTCAGACGTGCATGTTCCGTTACGAACAAGATCGCCGCAGAAAAGCGATTCCAGCGCTCACCGATCCTGCTTTCCGGTGCAGGATCTGCATGGTATGACATTGTGGCTGAGGAGTTTTCAAGCGCCGAATTTGACCAGGCAGTTGAAATTGTCCTGCGTCCCGGTTGTTATCTCACGCACGACGTGGGCGCATACCGCGAGGCCCAGACAAAGATTCTTGAGCGCAACCCCATCGCCGCCGAGATGAGATCCGGCCTTCTGCCCGCCCTCAAAATCTGGGCCTATGTGCAGTCGATACCAGAGACGGGAAAGGCAATTGTTGGCATGGGCAAGCGTGATGCTGCCTTCGACTCCGGGCTGCCAGTTCCCGCACTCCATTTCAGGCCAGGAGATCTCTCTCCGAAGACTGCGCCCCCCCATTGGACAGTAACCAGAATGATGGATCAACATGCCTACATGCGGGTTGTTCATGGGGATGACCTGCGCGTCGGCGACATGATCAGCTTTGACATCTGCCATCCATGCCTGACCTTCGATAAGTGGCGCACGTTGCCGGTCTTGAATGAACAGCACCAGGTTATTGATCTAGTTCAGACCTTCTTTTAATTTGTAAGAGTTGCAGGAGCCGGAGATCTCAGTTTACTGAGCCCTCGCCAGTGTCTCGGGTCATACGGAAAGATTCCTCTCTAACTCTCGGATTTCGGAGGGGACTTCAGTAGATTTTGTCGACCTTTCGGCACACTTTTGTACAGCGAAACCGATGAACGCTACGCCATAAAATCAGCAAGTCCCACGTCCGATCGCGTTGACCTTGACGTGTACCATGTGGTAACTGTAGCGTTCCTTGAATTAGCGTATGCGTCTTTCGTGGTTCGCTCGATGGAAGGTCACACTATTTTTATTCGGGGTGAAACGTGACTGCAAGCCCTGCATGGTCAGATGGCATTTTTGCTCAGAGCACGCCGTCAGACTGGTCGACGTCGTACTCCCAATTTCTGACTCTCTCCATGTCACACGCAACGAGAACTCTTCAGTTGTACCAGGAGGTCTTGGAGGATGTTGCGCAAGGGCGACTTCCCGCAACAGTTTTTCAAGAGTATTTCCCCAGATTTATCCAGTCGCAAGGCACTCGATATAGCGATCGTCTGACGGAGCTGGGCTCGGAGTTTTTGACCAGCCTCGTTCAACTTAACCGCCGCAACTCGCAGGGAGATGAAGCAGAGGACGCGGAAGGCCAGATACCGCTCCCTATATTTGAGCGTGCGAACGCGACGCAGTGGTTTGAACAATATGCGGAGTACTTAGGTCAGATTAACGCCCGCGCCGTCAAAGCTTATCGTAAACAATTGGACCAGGTAGCCGTCGGTGAGGCGACACCGGAGGATGTACAGAAGAAGGTCGCTTCGCAGATGTCACACCAACTGCCCGATTATCTGCAACGCGTCGGCCACTTGTACTTCGGCCTCATGAATCGGCTAAATGAGATTCGAGCGAATTACGAAGAGGAATATTTCCTCGGCATTCTGGCTTTGGCAAAACGCAGTGAGGGCGAACCATCAGTCACTCTGGAATTAAGCGGGCCGCTGGGAGGTATGGCGTTTGCCACTTTTACTCTCACCAACACTACAGGACACAGAACTCCGATCCGATACGTAGGAACAGAAGTTCGACGTACAGACGGTGTCGGCGCGGCATTCGCTCCGCAGATCATGATTCAACCTGAAGCACTGGAACTCGGGCACGGCGAAGATGCAACCATCTCTTTCTCGCTTCAACTCCAAGCCGATCGGTATGAGGCAGACATTCCATATCTTGGGTTTCTGTACATCACTGGCGACGGCGATCTTCGAGTTGAGATGAGGTTGCGGATTATTGCGAATCAGCCGACTCTCCACGAAACCTAAAGGTCCACAATGGCTCGTTTCAAGGCGGAAAGCTCAGACGCCAAAAGAAACAACCACGTCAGTCATGGCGAACCGATTGCAATTGTCGGTATGCAGGGCCGGTTTCCGGGTGCGAAAAATCTCGACGAATACTGGAAGAACCTGGCGGATGGCGTCGAATCAATCGCGGTGCTTTCGCAGCAAGAAATGCGGGCGGCGGGAATTCCGGATCACGTCTCGCGCCTGCCTGGCTACGTCAATGCATCGCCGATTCTCGACGACATAGATCTCTTTGATGCGCAGTTTTTTGGCTTTTCTGCGCGCGATGCCGCTCTTACCGATCCGCAACATCGATTGTTTCTAGAAACTGCCTGGGAAACGCTGGAGGATGCCGGATATGATCCTGAGACTTTTCCTGGTGCCATCGGCGTATTCGGCGGATCTGAGATGAGCACATACCTCTATCATCTCTATCAAAATCAGGATTCCCTGAAATATATCGACGGCATGCAGTTGATGGTCACGAACGACAAGGATCATCTTTGCACGCAGGTTTCGTATCGTCTCAATTTGAAAGGCCCAAGCGTGGCCGTTCAAACCACGTGCTCCACTTCCCTCGTTGCGATTTCGCTGGCCTGCGAGAGTCTACACCACCACCGCTGCGATATGGCCTTAGCCGGCGGAGTAACGGTACGAGTTCCGCAGAGAGGTGGTTATTACTATGCTGCAGGATCAATACTTTCGCCCGACGGTCACTGCCGACCGTTCGACGTGAATGCACAGGGAACAATCGTCGGAAGCGGCGTGGGGATCGTCGCTCTCAGGCGACTGACTGACGCGCTGGCGGAGGGAGACAACATCCGGGCAGTGATTCTCGGAGCAGGAATCAACAACGACGGAAATGACAAGGTAGGTTACACAGCGCCGAGCACTCGCGGTCAGTCCGCAGCCATTCGTGCAGCGCATCAGGTTTCCGGAGTTTCGCCAGAGACGATCGGCTATGTAGAGGCGCATGGGACTGGCACAATATTGGGCGATCCGATTGAAGTGGCCGCGCTCACGGAAGTATTCCGACAAAGTAGCCAGCGACGCGGGTTTTGTGGCATAGGTTCGGTGAAATCAAATTTCGGCCATCTCTCATGCGCAGCAGGCGTCGCTGGCCTGATCAAAACAGTTCTTTCACTGGAGCACGGCGCCATTCCGCCAACCGTGCATTACACCGCACCAAACCCCGCAATCGACCTCGCGTCAAGTCCTTTCTATGTAACCAATAAATTGAGCCCCTGGTCGCGCAACGGAACTCCGCGCAGAGCGGGCGTCAGTTCCTTTGGCGTTGGCGGAACGAACGCACATGTAATTGTTGAAGAAGCTCCACCGGTAGAGAAGACAGCCAAGAGTCGCCCGTTCCAGTTGATAACGCTGTCTGCGCGGAGTGAAGCGGCCTTGAAATTGATGGCGGAACGACTGGCAAATCATTTGGAGTTACACACGGAGATACCGTTAGCCGATGTCGCAAGCACACTTCATCTGGGGCGGAGAGCTTTTCGATTCCGACGTTGTTTCGTCGCTGCCTGTAACGATAAAGGACGCATAATCGACAGCGTTCGCACTTCTGAGACGATATCAGTTGAGGCCGCGCCAACAGACCGCGCCGTGGTTTTTATGTTTCCCGGTCAGGGATCGCAATATCCGGGCATGGCCGAAGGATTGTACAGAAACGAACCCGTCGTAAAAAACGTGATCGACCACTGTGCACGCATTTTGAAAAAAGATCTTGAGGCGGATCTTCGTCAGGTTCTCTTTCCTGCTGCGCGGAAGAAAAAGAACGCTGCCGAAGCGCTCAAAGACACGAAGTGGGCGCAGCCAGCACTCTTCACCATCGGTTACGCGCTTTCATCGCTCTGGCAGTCGTGGGGAATTGAGCCCGCTGTAATGATCGGCCATAGCGTAGGGGAATATGTCGCGGCGACGCTTGCCGGCGTCATCAGTTTGGAAGATGCCCTCGCCGTCATTGCGCGTCGCGGTCGCCTGATTTCAGCATTACCCCGGGGATCGATGCTGGCCGTTCTGGCTGCCGCCGAAAATTTGAAGCGTTTCATATCCGAAGAGGTTTCGCTTGCAGCAAAGAATGCGCCCGGCTTCTGTGTACTATCCGGTCCCTCGAGTGCAATTGAGCGTACTGAACAAGCGCTCGTGAAAGAAAGCATCGCATGTCGAAGGCTGCACACCTCCCACGCATTTCATTCGGCAATGATGGATCCGATCATTTCAGAATTTCAGGAAGTATTTTCGCACATCACCTTGCGTAATCCGTCAAAGCCATTCGTCGCAACGCTGACAGGAAAGCTGGCCGACGCCAATGTGGCCACGCCAGAATATTGGAGTTCTCAGCTACGGCAACCGGTGCGTTTCGCAGACGGATTACGCATCCTTGCGGAAGGTAAGACTTCTGCAGGGAAGAATCCTTTCTATCTTGAAGTAGGCCCTGGTAATGCTCTCACGACATTTGTGAATGGAACCGCTAAGGAGTCGGGAACGAAGCCGGTTTGCGCGAGTACTTTGCCGGTTGCCGACAGTTCGCGTCCAGACACGGAAGAGATGCTTGAGACTCTGGGAAAACTCTGGGTCAATGGTACGTCGGTCAATTGGAGTGGCTTCCATCGGACGGAACAGAGACGACGTGTGAGTCTGCCCACATATCCCTTTGAGAGGCAGAGCTACTGGGTTGGCGCTCACCCGGATGCCGTAACGCAGAAGATCGAGCTTCGTGACACTTCAAAGTGGATGTACAAGGCGACCTGGATCACTTCGAGTCTTTTGAATTCGAATATTTCCTCGCTCAAGGGGCGAAAAATCTTATTGTTCGATGAGGCATCTTCGGCTGGAACAGCAATCGCGGAGGTTCTGCGTACGGCGGGTGCCATTGTTCTGATAGTTCGTCGCGGGGAGGCATTCAAGAAAGATTCGGACAGCTACGAACTCAACCCGAATGAGCCTGAGGGATATCGAAGACTCGCAATCGACGTATGTGCTGGTGAAGGAAGGCTGGCAGGTGTGATCGACTGCTGGAACGCCGGGCCGCCCGGTGCAACAGGGATTGATGAAGCTGCTCCCATTGCCCTGTTGGGACCGATGCGCCTTGCACACGCGTTAAGCAGCCAACCAACTGTTCGTCCGCTTCCCGTCTTGTTCGTTGCGCGAGGAACGACTTTTCTGGACCCGCAGGAGGCGCTAGACCCCGCACGCGCGATGGGGTCTGGTGTTGCGAGAGTCTTGCCACAGGAGCACCCGGGTCTTCGTGTAGCGCATATTGACGTCGATGCGGACTCTTCAGTTGCGACGACGATCGTGGAAGAATTGGCAGCATCGGCGCCAGAGCCAGCAGTGGCGATGCGGGCAGGCCGGCGGTATCTCGAAACTTTCGTTCCAATCGAAACCAACTCTAGTTCCTCGCTGCCGATTGGTTTGCCTGAAAATGCTGTAGTACTTATCACCGGCGGATTGGGGCACATGGGCCTGCATCTCGCCGAGGCAATGTTTTCGAGTTTTGGCGCACGACTCGCACTGCTTGGCAGATCGACGCTGCCGAAGCCTTCGGAGTGGGCCGCCGCCAGTGAAGATGGATCCGTCTCAGAGGCTCAGCGAAGCATCTTGAAGCGGTTGTCCGAGATGCGCTCCAAACGGGACGACGTGTTAGTCCTAAAAGCCGATTTGAATTCTGCAGGCGAGGTTCGCGCCGCAGTGGACGCAGCTTTTGCGCACTTTGGGCATATCGATCTGGTTGTGCACGGGGCGGCACGCATCGACGCAGCAGCCTTCGCATCGGCGGCTGATACAGGCCGCGAGGTTATGGAGGCACAGTTCTCTCCGAAGATTCGCGGCTTATTCCATCTTATGTCTGCGTTCGAGGGACGAGCGCCAAAGCGTTGGGTGTTGCACTCGTCGGTGTCCGCAATTCTCGGTGGTCTTGGCTTGGCGGCATACGCAGGTGTCAACGCAATGCTTGACACATTGGCCATGCAGCGGGGTGAGAGTTGGCTCAGTATCGACTGGGATGCGTGGGACAACGCAGCTGAGGCGCAGAGCGTCAGCATGCCTCTGGCGATCAATCCGCCCGAAGGCGGCGAAGCAATGTTGCGGATTCTCGCGTCGCCGGTGGGTTCTCGGGTTTTGGTTGCCGTAAATCTGTTCGACCGCCTCAAGGCCTGGGTCCAGCACAATGAAGGTGCTGCAGGCGGAGCTGCGATTGAGCTGCATCCTCGGCCAAATCTCGCAACAGCATTCATCGAGCCGCGAACAGATACAGAGCGAAGCCTGGCTGAAATATGGGGACGGCAATTGGGATTAAGTTCCGTTGGCATTCACGATCGCTTCTTCGATCTTGGAGGCCACTCGCTACTGGCAGCGCAAATTGCCGCTGAGATTTGTGATCAGTTCCAAATTGAATTACCGGTGTTGAAGCTCTTTCAGGCACCTACGATTGGTGAGTTGGCCATGATCGTGGACAAAGCTCAAGCTGGCGAAATGGATCAGGAGCCAGTTGGCTTGCCCGCGGCCCCAACTATTCCCGATGCGACAGAACTAGTTGGAGATGCGCCAGGAAAGGCGGCAAAAGCCAGCTACCGCGAATTTTACAACGACGTCACGCGTAGGCTTGAGCAATCAGGAGTCGGAAGTGCGTCCTTCTTCTTGAACTACGGATACATCAGCCTGGGTGACGGGAACGATGAAACGAATTATGAAGTCCCTGAGCGAGTGTTCAATCGCAACTCAGTGAGGCTTGCCTTCGAATTGATCGGCGATGCCGACTTGCGTGGACTCCGCGTTCTCGATGTCGGCTGCGGACGCGGTGGGACAGTTGCATTGATGGCTGAGACGCTTGGAGCGAAATCCGTCGGGGTGGACTTGGCACCCGAGGCAGTCGCCTTCTGCAGGCGCACCCATAAACACGGAACAAAATTCGAAGTCGGCGATTCGGAGAATTTACCGTTTAAAGATACATACTTCGATGTAGTCACGAACGTCGAATCGTCCCACACATACCCCAACATGCGCGCCTTCTTTGCGGAGGTAAGCCGGGTGCTGAAAAAGAAAGGAAAATTCCTTTACACGGATTTGCTTCCAGTGGAGCGGTGGCTGGAAGTGCGAGCACTTCTGGCGCCTTTAGGGCTAATTATCAAAAACGAGCGAGACATCACCGCAAATGTGTTGGCTTCGTGCAATGACGTAGCTGCCACGCGCGCCCAAGCCTTTGGTGGGCACGATGCGATGATTGATAATTTTCTCGCTGTGCCTGGCTCCGCAGTTTATGAACAGATGAATAGCGGCGCTTGGCAGTATCGAATCATTCGAACGGAGCGCCGCTAACTGTGCTTGTCTAGGAACAACAGCCGCAAAGACAACCGATTCGATGTGCCCCACAGTGATCAGGAATAGCAGCAATGGCGACGACAAGTGGCCGAACTATGCAGCCTTCCGCTCGTAATGTTGCGTATCCTACCTTGCAGGCTTCGAGCGGCACTGAGCGTACATTTCCATCTACGTTCCCTGCCGGATCGCCCTTGCCACAATCAACTGTGACGGTCACCAGTACGGTTTTTTCGCCGCATGGTCCCAACGTGAACTGGCTTTCCGAAAGGGACGCCTGCCATCCAAGCTGCTGGCCACCTTCCGTAGCGAAGGACCCAAGTTCTAGTGTTACTTGCCGATCACGACGAGAGTCATTTTCGAAAGTAATCGGAATTCTTCGTGTTTCGCCGCAGCGAGCATACTCGACGGTGTCGGAGCTGCGAATGCAACACGAGCAGCCGCAGTCTTCTTCCTGGTGACAATTACAACTGCCTTTGCTGCTCTGAGGGGTCGATGCGGTGGCGTTTTGCATCATCCCAGCCCACTGCTGCATGACAGATGCAGGATCCTGATAAAGATTGGAATACCCGGTCTGCATATTACGGACGTAATCGGGATAATTCATCATCCGCATTTTTCGGCTGTCGTGGCAATAACCGTAGAACCAAGCTGGGCCACTTGTGGGGGTGCCGGGTTGCGAGTAGCGATATTGAGATTGCATATTGTCTCCTGTCCAAGGTGCAGGCCAAGTCACCGTCTCGGATTATTTACTATTGATTCGAACTCTCAGCCCGCCGGTGGTTGGCTTTACAGGTGTTGCCGGCTGCGGCTCCGACGATTGATGGTGTTCCCCGTGCGAATGGCAGTCGCATGGTGCCGAATGGGACGGGCTGTTGAGGAGGGTGTCATATCGACCTGATGTCGTGAAGCCGAACAGCTCGATGCCCATGTACGTGAAACCGAAGTGCTGCGAATAGGGCTGTTCAATTCGAATCGGAGGCAGAGGAGCTATTTTAATGGTCTGACACGAGTCCACGGCGATCGGCTTCAAGTCAATCGTCGAATTCGAATTCGAATCCACTTTCAATGGTTCTAAAGTGAGATCGATCTTGGCATTCGAGTCGCTCTTACTGTTTGAATCCGTAACGATAGGCTGAGTTACGGCAAGATTTGAATTTACGGTGACGGGCGCTATTTCTTTGATATGGATGTTATCGAGATCACTGTCAACGTGAATCGTCGAACCATCGCTGCCGATCTTGAAGGTGTAATCCTTGGGAATAGTCGGCGTTCCACCTTTACTCATTTCGCGCTCTCCTTCGGCTTCCTTTTCGGTCGATCTGATATTTCTTCCGAGTGGATGCCGTATTTGGCGGTAGTGTAGATATCCACGAACAGGGTCGCGTTGTAAAGCTGCAGACTGGCCGAATAGTGGCGCAATGGCTTCAAATCGGCGGGTAGCTCAAAAGTCACGTCCACGGAGATCTTTTGGCCGGGGTGAATCACAATGGGTTCGCGCTTGGTGACCAGCGTTCCAGCCGCGATCTCGGACCACTTTAACAACACCCCTTTTACCATCGATTCGACGGTTGCTTTATCGGCCTCGTGAAGTCCGACAAGGAGAGCGGTGGGCAGGTCATACGAATCGAAGATTGGCGCGTCGCATTGCGCACCGGTAGGAAGGTCAACGTTGCCTGCGTTCTCCGCAACGAACTTACGCGTGTACGAAGTTGATGAGCCGGCCAAAATTGTAATTTGCGCCGGTTGCATGCGCAGGTCCACAACCTCTTCCACAAAGGCAACCGCCGGAAGCGTTTTGTCGCCGACCGTCAGCTCAAAATCATACTTGCCCGGAGGTGTACGGGAATCCAAAACGAGCGTTCCGGGAATGCTTGACTGTTCGCCAGGGTATAACTTTGCGAAGAACGGCATTTCATTCAGGGGTAGCCGGGCCGCACCCATCAGCGAGGCAGACTTTAGACTTACGCTTCGAAGTTTTTGCTTTTCAGAGCCCTTGTTGACTAGAGGGATCGCTCCCGTCAGATTATGGGGAGGTCCAGAAAAGAGGAGCTGCGCGCCAGAATCCGCGAGTTGCAGTGTCTGCTCAACCGCTTGATTATCAGCTGTCATGCGGGATGTTGCCCTCCCTGGTCCGGGGCCCGCGGAGATGACCACGGTAAACGGGCTTTCGATGCAATGTCAATGCCTATTTCACGGACGATCCACCAGTGTGAAGGCCTATTTTCCCGTGAATGCGATACGACGCTTAACGCTCCGCTACACATCCAAGTGATCGGAAAAATCGGCGCTTTCTGGGACAAGCTAATCCGCGCGCTCTTGAGTTCACGCTCGCCAACATTATCCCTCTTCTGCCTCGCTCTGACGCAACCCGTGCTTTTCCATTCTGTAGATGAAGGTTCTACGGCTGATATCAAGGTACTGTGCCGCTTTAGTCTGATTGCCGCCAGCCTTTTCGAGTGCTCGTAACAATAACTCTCGCTCGACAGAATCGAGGCTGATGCCTTCATCCGGGATCTCCAACTGAAGGGACGAATTGGAGGCCGGTGTCGACACCTTACGCAACTCATCAGGCAAGTCATTCTCAGAAATCTCTTCACCATCTGAAAGCACGAGCATACGTTCGATCACGTTTTCCAATTCACGAATGTTTCCGGGCCAGCGGTGCGCTGAGAGCCTTGAGATGACGGACGGCCTGACGCGCAAACCCTGCATTCCGTGCCGCTCTTTTGCGTTGTGGAATAGATGTTCCGCAAGTTCGGGAATGTCCCCGGTTCGCTCCCGCAATGGAGGTAGCTGGAGCGGCACAACGGCAAGCCGATAAAACAGGTCTTCACGGAAAGTTCCGTCTTCTACCATCGCGGACAGATTACGATTTGTCGCAGCGACGATACGCACGTTGATCACTTTTGGACTTGTTGTTCCGACACGCTCAATCTCTCCGTGTTGGAGAAGTCGTAGAAGCTTTACCTGTGACTCTAGAGGCAATTCACCTATTTCATCCAGGAAAAGCGTTCCACCGTCCGCCATTTCGATCTTTCCGGGCTTGCTTGCATGAGCACCCGTGAACGCACCCTTCGAGAATCCGAACAGCTCAGCCTCAATCAGATCCTTCGGGATAGCTCCGCAATTGATCGTGACAAATGCATTACTGCGCCGGCGGCTGTTGGAATGGATTGCGCGCGCCAGCAATTCCTTTCCTGTGCCGGTCTCGCCATGAATTAGCACTGTGCTGTCGTGCTGCGCAACCCGTGCCGCCATATCTAGAACACTGAGGAGCTTTTTGGAATGTCCAATGATGTTCTCAAACCCGTAACGCCTGTCCAGCGCCGAACGAAGATTGCGAACTTCGTCAATGAGGTTCTGGCGTTCCATTGCCCGATGCACAGCGAGTTGCAGAGCATCGTAGTCGATAGGCTTAGTTATGTAGTCGTAAGCACCAAGACGCATTGCTTGTACAGCAGTCTCTATTGAACCAAATGCCGTAATAATGATGACCGTCGTCTGGATCTCTTCGTCTGAGATGCGACGCAATAACTCGATTCCAGTCATATCAGGCATACGTAGATCCGTGATGACAAGCTTCGGAGTCGACTCTAGCAGAATCCGAAGCGCATCTTCTCCGCTAGCAGCAGGCTGCACTTCGTAGCCAGCTTCCGAAAGTTGCATCTGCACCACTCTGCGGACGCTGCTGTCGTCATCCACGACCAAAATGGCTGTCACTGGACATCGGCATGCCTCTGATTTTCCGTTAGTTCGATTCGGAATGTCGTTCCGGCACGTCCATTCTTGTGGAATGAGAGGGTACCCCCGTGTTGCGAAACAATCGTCGACGAGATGGCTAAACCCAGGCCCGTACCATTTGTCTTTGTCGTAAAAAATGGATCGAAAATCCGATCGCTTGCATCTTCCGGAATACCTTTTCCGCCGTCCTCTACATCAATCACTGTCGTTCCTGCTTCCTTTTGAGCTCGCAGTAAAATCTCCGAACCGAACGGAGAAGCCTCAATCGCATTAATCACGAGATTCAGAAGTACTTGCTTTAATTGTTCAGGGTCGCATATGACCTCAGGCGTTTTTGGGGCTCGCGAATGCAGAAGCTTGATGCTATTCATTTCGGCGGCATGCGAAGCCAGAGATACTACCGAATCTAAAAGCTCATCGATGTCGGTCAGCTGCAGTCGAGGTGAGCGCGGCTTTGCGAAGTTCAGAAATCCGGTCAAAAGTTTGTTTAGGCGTTGTGACTCCTTCTGTATGATCGCCAGGCTGTCGTTGACATACTCCGGCCGGGCAGCCCCCCGCTGCAAGATGCCGGCGGCACCCGAAATACTGGCGAGCGGATTGCGTATCTCATGCGCCAAGCTGGCTGCGAGCTGTCCTGCGGCATAGAGTCTTTCAGCTTTCTTCATCTCTGCAATGTTTGCGCGCAGCTCCAGATACACACTTTCAAGCTCCTGCCTTGTTCGTTCGAGGCTCTGGCGATGTGCCCGCTCGCGATCTGACAAGTATCCCGCGATCAATCCAGCAAGGCTGAATATTATTAGTTCGACCACTTGATCTTTTGCATCGAGAGGCCACTCGACCCAGTGTCGCGCGATCGTTGGCAAATTCACCGCTCCTGCCAAAACGGAAGCAGCTATAGCCCCGCGACATCCGAAAAGCATCCCGGCGACCATCAATGGAAGAAAATTCAGATGATGGAGGACGTTGTGTGCCGAGATGTTCGAGGCAGGAATGAACGTGTTGAGGCCGGCTAATGAGAGCAGCAGGAGCGCAATGATTGCTGCGCCAAGCTGCCGCCTTTCGGGCCAAGCACTCTGGGATTCCGTCATATGAGAAGGATAATGGCTACCGGCCTGTATCGACTCGTCGAGGTTGGGCACAAAATTAGTTGCTTGCAACTGGCGGTCCACGCTGCTATGGCTGGATTTCAAATCGCTTTGCCAGCGTTCGCCAGACGAAATGGTACAACTCCCGTGGTCGATATGTCCCAAATGCGGCAATCTCTGAACAAAACCCGCTGAAACCGAGATCTCTGACGTGGTGCTTGGCGTGCATTGGTAAATGTCGTGAGACCCTTCGCCTCAATTTTTTTGTTGCTTGCCTTCGGCGTCACTGGGCTGCTCGGGCAATCGAACGACGTGGTAAGCCCTCCGCTAATGGACACCCCGTCGCTGAGTTTCCAGGCTGTGGATACTGCCCCATCGGTACCCGGAAAGACTCACCCCCTGACGATAACTGAAGCACTCACTTTGGCAGAACAGAACAGCCCACGGCTTGATGAGGCTGTTGCAACGGTTTCTCGAGCCCAGGCTGGGATACAGGGAGCCAAGGCATACGCCAATCCGAATTTTGAGTTCCTCGCGGGTGAGCAGTCGGCTCGCCCTGTTCCCACCCCCGGCGCCCAGGGAACCCTTCTGCGTTATTCAGGAGCGCAAGCCATCGAGATTCCATCAGTGCGACACAACCGGATCCGCGCATCCGAGCTCAACTATGACGGAACCCGGTACAGACTCGAAGGGGTCCGTCTCTCGCTGGCCGCCGACGTCAAGAGGGCATTTTACGACGTGGTCAGACGCAAAGAAGAACTTGCCCAGGCGCGCGACAATCTTTCACTCGTTGAGGACTTGAGACGCCGAGTTCGTCTTGAGGTCGAGGTTGGGGAGAAAGGAAAGCTCGAACTGACTCGAGCGGAGGCAGAATTCTCCCGCGCACGTGCTGCGGTCAGAAATGCCGACGTTCAGTTATCCAACACACGCGCCGTTTTGAAGGCCGTGCTTGGTTCCGATTCTGATGAGACTTTCGATGTCCACGGGTCGCTAGAGGAGACCGTCCAAATGCGGCCGTTGAGTGAAATCCGTCAACAGGTGCTCGATCAGCACCCCGCACTCTCTGAATCCCGTGCGATCACCGCTCGTTCTCGCGCTGAAGTGGATCACGAACGTGCCCGACGCATCCCTGAACCCAGTTTGTTCGGCGAATACGAGTTACAGCCCGATGTCACCTTTTATCGATTTGGCGTTTCCATCCCTTTACCTCTGTGGGATCGAAGAAAGGGCCCGATTGCTGAGGCGCAGGCCGAGGTAAAAAGGTCTCAAGCCTCGGCGCGACAGAGGCGCCTCGAGATCACGGCCGCTCTCGAGAGAGCATTTGACCAATATCAAATCAGCAATCAGCAGTTCGAAGGTCTTCAGGCCGGATCCTTGCGCGAGGCGGAAGCTGCCGTGGAGGCCGCGCGATCTGCTTACAAATTTGGCGAACGAGGAATCGTTGAAGTGCTTGATGCACAGCGTGTTTTACAGGGAGTTCGCAGCGACCTCCTGGACGCTCTATACGCTCGCCGTTCCGCTTTGATCGATCTCGAAGAACTCGGAGCAACCCAAAAGTGAGGACGACCTGTATGAAAAAAAGAATATTTCAAACATTCCCGGCCATGGCGCTGGTGTTTTTCCTCACAGCATTGGGTTGCAAACAGTCAGATGGGAAGGCCGCGAAGACCTCCGCCGGCACCGATCCGCTCAAGGTGCAAACCACGCCTGAGTTGCTCAAGAACATCACCATCGGAAATCCCGAGTGGAAAGAAGTGACCTCTCAGCAGAAGGTTGCTGCACGCGTGCAGACTGATGCATCGCGTGTAGCTCGCATCGGATCTCCCGTCGATGGCCGCATCACACGGGTTCTCGTATTCGAAGGCCAGAAAGTTCGAGAAGGCGATGTGCTCGCTATGCTCCACAGCAATGCCCTCTCAGACACTCAGTTTGCGTTCGTCAAGGCGTGTTCCCAAGAAAAGCTTTCTGAGCAATCGGCTGAGCGAGCGCGTCAACTTGTGCAATCGGATGTGATCGGAAAAGCTGAGTTACAGAAGCGTGAGGCCGAGGTACTTCAGAATGCAACCGAAGTCGCCTCACTACGTGCGCAATTACGCGGCTTAGGAATGTCAGAGGCCTCAATTCAAAGGCTGGAAAGCACTAGAAAGCTGAATTCGGAGTATCCGATCATCGCATCGATTGCAGGAACAGTTATCGAGCGAAAAGTGACAATCGGGCAAGTGATTCAACCAGCCGACCCTGCATTCATTGTTGCCGATCTGTCAAACCTTTGGTTCGTCGCAGATGTTGCGGAACAGCACGCAGGTGCCCTCGCAATTGGAAAGACCGTCGTCGCTACCATCCCTGCATTACCGGGGGAAGCGATCACGGGGCGACTTTCCTTCGTCAGCCCCGTTGTCAATCCTGAGACTCGCACAGTCCAGGCGCGAATGGACCTTCCGAACCCGAAAGGCCTCTTTAAGCCTGAGATGCTCGCCTCGATGACCTTCGAAAGCAAGCCTGAAAACGGTCTCATCATTCCTTCTACGGCTGTCGTTCGAGAAAACAACAAGGACAATGTCTTCGTTCAGAAGTCGCCAAATGAATTCCTCTTATGCGAGGTCGAGCTTGGCGAGGAGGTTACAGATCGCCGAGTCGTCCTTGATGGTCTCTCTGCGGACGACAAAATCGTTCTGGATGGGGCGTTTCATCTAAACAATAAGCGCAAGCAGGATCAGATCAAGGGAGCAGAATAATGCGAGCGCTAATAGCCCATGTGCTTCATCAGCGACTTGTAATCCTGGTCGTTTCTCTGATGCTCCTTGCTTTCGGAATCAACGCTGCCACGCATCTTTCTGTTGACGCCTTCCCAGATGTAACGAACGTACAGGTGCAGATCGCTACAGAAGCTCCCGGCAAGTCGCCGGAAGAGGTGGAGCGCTTCATCACGATCCCCATAGAAATAGGCATGACCGGATTACCCGGTTTAACCGACATGCGCTCTCTGAACAAACCGGGCCTCTCACTTATTACGCTCGTCTTCGAAGATGGAAAGGGCGTCTATTTCGAGCGTCAGCTGGTGAGTGAACGCTTATCAGAATTACGTGACCGCATGCCACAAGGTGTCTCTCCCGTACTTGGTCCAGTTTCGAACGCGCTCGGTGAGGTCTACCAGTACACACTTGAAAAAGCTGACGACGGACAGCGCGAACTCAAGCACGATGAACTGACTGAAAGACGTACGATTCAGGACTGGATTATCCGGCCGCTTCTTCGATCGATTCCGGGCATCGCCGAAATCAATTCCACCGGCGGCTACGTAAAGGAGTACCAAACGCTGGTCGATCCACAGAAGCTTCGCTACTACGGCCTCTCCATCAACAATGTTTACGACGCTCTTAGAAGAAACAACGAGAATGCTGGCGGCGGAATCCTCCCCCAGCATGCAGAACAATACTTAATCCGCAGCACTGGCCTTATCCGCAATGTCGAGGATATCCGCAACATCGTCCTGAAGGAAAGCGCTGCCACTCCGGTTTACCTACGCGATGTCGCGGACGTCCAGATAGGCGAAGAGGTGCGTTACGGAGCCATGATCAAGGGGGGCTACACCGAGTCTGTGGGCGGAGTGGTCATGATGACCGCGGGAGGAAATGCGAAGGAAATCGTCACCCGCGTCAAAGAGCGCGTTGCCGAAATTAACAGCAAGAATATGATTCCGGGAGGTCTTAAAATTGTTCCCTATTACGACCGCTCCCGCCTGGTCGACGCCGCGATTCACACCGTAACAGAGGTGCTTGCCGAGGGGATCGTTCTCGTCATTGTCGTTCTCTATCTGTTTCTCGGTGACATTCGTTCCAGTTTGATTGTCAGCGCCAATCTGGTCCTCACTCCGCTGCTGACATTTCTCATCATGAATTACATCGGACTGTCGGCGAACCTCATGTCTCTCGGCGGTCTGGCCATCGCGATCGGACTGATGGTTGATGGCTCTGTAGTAGTTGTTGAAAATGTTTTCTCTCGATTGAGTCACGGTTCAAATGAAACACGCTTACACCTGGTGCGCGATGCGATTGCAGAAGTCGCAACCCCCGTCATTTTTGGCGTATTGATCATTGTCCTCGTCTTTCTTCCCTTGATGACACTCCAAGGCACTGAAGGGAAGATGTTCGCACCCCTTGCATACACAATCGCGATCGCACTCCTTCTCTCGCTCGGGCTCTCCCTTTCGCTCTCACCTGCACTCTCAATGTTCTGGCTAAGAGGTGGATCGGAGAAAGACACAAAACTCGTGCATTGGCTGCGCACTCCCTACAACCTCGTTCTCGCCTGGGCCATGCAAAACAAGATCAAGTGCGTGGCCGCCGTGGTTCTCCTGTTTGTGATTTCTCTCGCGCTGTTCCCGTTCCTGGGCACCGCCTTTATTCCGGAAATGCAGGAGTCGACACTCAGTCCAAACGCGGATCGAGTGCCCAACATTTCGCTTGATGAATCTATCAAGATGGAGCTTGGTATGCAGCAGAAGATGCGCGATATACCTGGCGTTGAAAACATCGTTTCGCGCATCGGTCGCGGCGAATCACCGGCTGATCCTGCTGGACCCAATGAAGCAGATGTGATCGCCAACCTTCTACCGTTTGACAAGCGTCCTGGTGATCTAACCCAAGAAAAAATCGCCGACCAGGTACGCAATTCCCTGTCGGGTATACCCGGGATTAATCTCGTAATGTCGCAACCGATCTCAGATCGTGTCGATGAAATGGTAACCGGGGTACGCGCGGACGTTGCCGTAAAGGTCTTTGGCGATGATCTTGACACTCTCATCGCGAAGGCTCAGGAGATCGCCAAGGTTGCCTCCTCGATCTCGGGCACTCAGGATACCCGTGTCGATAGGGTTGGCGGTCAACAGTACCTCGTTATCGATATCGATCGTTCCGGAATCGCCCGCTACGGTCTGAACGCGTCGGATGTGAATGACACAATTGAGATGGCGATTGCCGGCAAGAGCGCCACTGAGATATACGAGGGCGAACGCCGCTTCCGGGCAGTCGTCCGCCTTCCGGCTTCCTACCGCAGCAAAATCGACGACGTAAAGCAAATCATGGTCTCATCGCCGAGTGGTCCCAGTGTCCCCCTCGTCGATCTCGCTAACATCCGCGTTCTTGAAGGCCCAGCACAGATCAATCGCGACATGGCAAAGCGGCGAATTGTCGTAGGCATTAACGTTCAGGGACGAGATCTCGGCGGGTATGTTGCTGAGTTGCAGAGTGCGGTCAATCAAAAGGTACAAATGCCGCCGGGCTATTTCATTCAATGGGGTGGACAATTTCAGAATATGCAGCGGGCCATGCACCATCTCATGATCATTGTGCCGGCCACGATTGGTGCCATTTTCTTCCTCCTATTCCTTTTGTTCCACTCTGTGCGCTTTGCCGCCTTGATTATTACGGTCTTGCCCCTTGCATCGATTGGCGGCATATTCGGCCTCTTCCTTTCGCGCGAATACTTGTCGGTTCCGGCTTCAGTGGGATTCATCGCGCTGTGGGGCATCGCGGTGTTGAATGGAGTCGTACTTGTCTCATACATCCGCAAGCTCCGCAATGAGGGAGCATCCCAATTGGAAGCGATTATGCAGGGTACACGCCTGCGTTTTCGCCCCGTAATGATGACCGCCACTGTCGCAGCACTTGGCCTGGTGCCGTTCCTATTTGCTCATGGTCCAGGCTCTGAAATCCAACGTCCTCTTGCCATCGTGGTCATCGGCGGTCTGGTCACCTCGACGATGCTCACCTTAATCGTTGTCCCATGTCTCTATGCATTATTTGAGGGAAAGCCGCAGGTTATCGATGACAGGGAAATGGAACATCATCTGCTAAGTTAGTCGCGTAGCATCATTCCAAAACTGACATTTTCTCGAAAACTCACAGAGTACTTGAAAATCGGACCATTCCTGTCGTATACTTTACTAATGCGACCCGGTCGCAACTAGGATACTCATGCCAAAGCGCTTCGAACTCTTGAACCAACTGGAAATGCAAGGCATACGCCTGACCGCTCAACGGCGCGCTCTTGTGGAGACGATCCAGGAAGCTACGGATCATCTGGACGCAGCCGCCCTTCTTGAGCAGGCACGTCAGCGTGATCCAAATATCAATCGCGCGACCGTCTACCGAACCATTGAGCTTTTGAAAAAGTTGGGTCTCATTGATGAACTGGACCTAATGCATTTGAATGGCGAAAAGCACTACTACGAAGTTCGTACACAGAAAGATCATCTTCACCTGGCATGCTTCGGGTGTGGAGCAGTAAACGAGTTCGAGAGTCAGACTTTCGACAAATTAAAGAAGGAAATCGCACGGGAAAACGAGTTCACAATTCAGGTAATGCGTCTTGAGGTTGGAGGACTTTGCAGAAAATGTGGCACCCCTCTGCAACCAAAGGTTCAGTAGTTCATGAGAAAGAATAGGAAATAAGCCAGGCCCTCACGGCTATCTCTTGGCGGAGACCGCGAAGGCCTGTAGAACACAGCCCCGATAGGGCCGCGGACTATTTTCATTGTAGGTCCTCGGCTCTGCAATCTTCAACCGATCGAGGTTAAATAGCCTGACCTCGATCCGATTCAGCGGATGTATTTATTTCGAGGAATTCAATGAAAGACAAGCCTGATCACTTTCCCGGGATGCCAGTTTCCGTACATTTATCTCAACCGAACAAGCCCACTTACGGAAAAGATAGAAAACGCGGCGGAAGAACGTTGCTGACACTCGGTACGCTCGCAGCTTACGCCGCAGTATCCGTCGGAAAATCCGCAACGGCAAGAGCGCAGAATCCCAGTGCTCCTTCCGATAAGGCGCAGGGCCAGAGGAACTTGACTGTCAGGCGGTTGAACATTGCTGCTGGTCCGTTGGACGAGACGATCAGCGCATATCGCGTCATTTCTGGCCTGCACATAGAATTTTCGATTCCACAGGAAACGATTGCCGGGTTCAAGTCCCCCGGGGTAATCGGCCTGTACACAGAAGATCAGGCCTTGCGTGCGATTTTGACCGGGACGGGACTTTCTTATCGAATCGAAAGCAGTGGCCGAGTCAATATTTCTCTTCAGTCAAACGAGTCGGTCACTGTAGAAGACTGGTCACCTGTCTTAAGCCTTGACCGCTATCCCGTCCCTTTGTTGGATACTCCGCAGTCCATCACCGTTATTTCGCAGGCGACGATTCAGGAGCAGGGTGCAACCACTTTGCGCGAAACGCTGCGGAATGCGCCCGGTATAAGCATTGCAGCGGGTGAGGGCGGTTCGCAGGGAGACAATCTTACACTCCGCGGATTTACGGCGAGGAATGACATATTCCTGGACGGAATGCGCGACTTCGGTAGCTATTACCGAGACCCCTTCAACTATCAGGAAGTGGAGGTTTTAGAAGGTCCCTCATCGGTCACATTCGGTCGCGGATCGACGGGTGGTGTCATTAACCAGGTGAGCAAAGTGCCGAGTACTCGTCGTTTTATCACTGGTGAGGGAGATCTTGGAACCGACCTCACCAGGAGATTCACCGCCGACATGAACGAGCCTTTAGAAAAACTCGGTCATGGAGCCGCGGTCCGCCTCAACGTGATGGTGCACGATTCGGATGTAGCCGAGAGGGATGCCGCGAACAACCGTCGTTTCGGTGTGGCGCCATCATTGGCCCTCGGCCTGGGCACGCCCACCCGCATGATCGCCAGCTATTTTCATTTTTCCGAGGACGATATCCCGGATTATGGAATTCCCTGGTACTTCAACAAGCCGGCCCCTGTAGCTCGCCATAACTACTACGGCTTTCAAGACGGCAGCAACTATCTGCGCACCGACGTGGATATGTTTACTGTCAAGGTTGAACACGATATCTCAGATAATGCAGTAGTGCGGAACCGTTTTCGATATTCCAATAATGAACGGAGCGCACGCATCACCGAGCCACAACTGAATAACGCCACGGCGGGCTCGATAACACCCTCCACTCCGCTGGACCAGGTGATCGTCAATCGCAATCAGATTGCAACTGACAGCACTGAGGGTCTGTTATGGGATCAGTTTGACGCGACAGTTCACGCGCAGACATTTGGCATTTCACATGTCATTGTTATTGGAGCGGAGGGTGGTCAGGAGACTTCAACGCCGGTGCGTCCTACCTTCAATTATGTAAATCCAGCTGGAAAAACTGTGAATTCTGTGCCGACCACCAGCCTGCTGGATCCAAACGAAGACCAGGCATTTAGCGGTCACTCTGCTCCTGCGTCTAACGTGCATTTAACCTCGAATAGCTATGGTCTCTACGCGCTCGACACAATGCAATTTGGCGCTCATTGGGAGATCGTGGGTGGTGTGCGGTTCGATAGTTTCGATTCGGACGAAAAGAGCATCGTCTATCCCACTCCGGTGATGGCCAATGCAGGTGGCCCGGTCGTCCAGGGACCTCCCGTAATTACGTACCCGTCACGACTGGACCAGAAGCCAAGCTGGCGTGCTGCGGCTGTGTACAAGCCGACTGACAAGGGGAGTATCTACTTCGGCTACGGAACCTCGTTCAATCCATCTGCAGAGGCACTTTCCCTCACAGTCGGGCCCGCGGGCACGGGGACAGCAAATCTCGCTCCTGAATTCAACACGTCCTATGAAATCGGCACCAAGTGGGACTTCAACAATGCTCATCTTTCATTACGCGGCGATCTCTTCCGAACCACAAAGGAAAACGCACGCGAGGCATCCCCAGCCAATTCCCTGCTATACGTTCTTGCGGGAACCCAGCGCGTGGATGGGGCGGAGTTGGTTGCGAACGGTCGTCTAACCGATCGCTGGCAGATACTCTCAAGCTATACCCACATGCATAGCGAGGTACTCGACTCGCAATACTACCCACAGTCGGTTGGTTACCCGCTGGCGAATGTACCGAACAACCTGTTCAATTTGTGGACTACGTTTCAGCAGACACGCCGATTCATGTTTGGCGGTGGCGGCAACTATGTCGGTAGCCGAAATGCAAGCTCAACCGTTCCATTCGATCCGACAACCCAACTCGTCAAGCAGGTGCCCGGTTACTTCGTCATGAATCTGATGGGAAACTTTTTGTTCACCGATCACCTTTCGCTCCAGGTAAATGTCTTCAACCTCTCAAACAATGCCTATATTGATCAGATTCATCCTGCGCATGTGATCCCCGCCGCGGGCACATCCGGTCTGTTCGGTCTCAATTTCAAGTTCTAGTCAGTTCGCTCGATAAGGCGCCTGAAAGAAGGGCATTTTTCAATGTTAATCACTATCCCGGATGTTCTGTCTCCCTCTCAGATCACTCACGCCAGGCGGTCTCTCTCTTCGGCTGAGTGGGTGGATGGTCGAGTAACAGCTGGACATCAATCATCGCAGACCAAGGACAACCTGCAGGTTCCCGAGGGGCATCCTGCCGCAATGGAAATCGGCGACATGATCCTCTCTGCACTTGGACAGAACCAGCTTTTCATCTCCGCAGCTTTGCCGATGAAAGTGTTCCCTCCTCTGTTCAATAGCTACGGCGGAGGACAGTCATTCGGCACTCATGTAGATAACGCCATCCGCCACGTGAAGGGCAGCTCACACCGAGTACGCAGCGACCTCTCAGCGACTCTATTTCTCACTTCGCCTGAGGAATATGACGGAGGCGATCTGATCATTGAAGATACTTACGGTGTCCACCGCGCGAAATTGCCGCTCGGACATATGGTGGTTTATCCCTCGTCGAGTCTTCACCGGGTGGAACCAGTAACTCGAGGCAGGCGCGTCTCTTCCTTTTTCTGGATCCAAAGCATGGTTCGAAGTGATGCCCATCGCACGCTCCTGTTCGATTTGGACAACGCAACACAACGAGTCAATCTTGAGATTCCAAGCAGTCCTGCCGCTGTGCAACTGACAGGCATATACCACAATCTGCTGCGCCAGTGGGCTGAGGTATAAACGCCTCGGGTCGCGTCTTCGGTCCATTGTCCTACGTGTTTTATTAACCCTCCATTTCCGTCATCTGCGTTAGACTCCGGCTTTCCGACATGGATTAAACTGGGAACATGACGGAGAACTCACTGGCTACACAACTCACACACGCACAAAAACTCGATATCCTTGCCGAGGTCGCGGTCCGCGTTGGGCTCGGCCTCGAACGTGGTCAGGAACTGATAATCAGTGCTTCCCTCGATTCTCTCGATTTGGCGCGCCGCATCACGGAGCACGCCTATCGTGTGGGTGCATCGCAGGTGACTACCCTATTCAGCGATGACGAAGCCACGCTCATGCGCTATCGCTTTGCGCCAGACGCGAGTTTTGACTATGCTTCCGCCTGGTTGTACGACGGGTTGGCTGCAGCATTCAAAAGCGGAGCGGCTCGACTTGCAATTGCTGGCGCAAATCCGTCTCTACTTTCGAAAGAGGATCCTGACAAGGTTAGTCGGGCGAACGGCGCGCTCTCACGGGCCTATCGACCTGCCTTGGAGATGATCGCGCGGCACGCGATCAACTGGACCATCGTCGCGAGCGCCACCCCCGCGTGGGCATCAGCAATGTTTCCTCACGATACATCCGAGGTTGCCATTGATAAATTGTGGGACGCAATCTTTCGGGTGACGCGAATTAACGAGAGTGACCCGGTTGAATCATGGAAAAAACACGATGCCGATTTGCACAAGCGAGCGGCATATCTCAATGAGAAGCGCTTTGCGGCACTGCAATACCGCGGACCTGGGACCGACTTTCGACTTGGCCTTGCCGATGATCATCTCTGGCTCGGCGGGGGTACCACTGCTGGGAACGGACTTTATTGCGTGCCGAACATGCCCACCGAAGAAGTATTCTCAACGCCGCACAAGGATCGTGCCGATGGCACTGTGACGGCGACGAAACCACTGTCTTATCAGGGAACTCTGATTGATGGAATTCAAGTGCGTTTTGAAAAAGGGCGGATCGTAGAAATAAATGCAAGCAAAGGGAAAGAAGTCCTGGAGAAGTTGATCGCTACTGACGAAGGCGCGGGCCGGCTGGGTGAGGTTGCCCTTGTGCCTCACTCATCGCCCATAGCCAGCAGCGGACTGCTTTTCTTCAATACTTTGTTTGACGAGAATGCGGCGAGTCACATTGCGCTTGGGCAAGCTTACAGTTCCTGCCTCCGCGACGGAGACACGCTGACACCGGAGCAGCTTGCCTCCAAGGGGGCTAACAGTAGCCTGATCCATGTCGACTGGATGATCGGTTCAGACCAAATGGATATCGATGGCATTACAGCTTCCGGAGAAGCAGATCCCTTAATGCGAAAAGGCGAGTGGGTGTAGGTGAAAATCTAACCCACAACCACTGTCACATTCCATTCTCTGAAAATTCAAGGTCTGTTTACGTGTCATTGAGCAAGCCCTCTCTAGGATTGGCGGGTTGATGCCACTCTCAAGGAGGAAAAAGTCGGAATGAAGAAGACCTCATTTGTAGCAATCACAATCGCCAGTTTGGCAATTTCAGCACCGCTCGGAACTCAAGCGCAGGTCGCGCTCATCGCAAAAGGTACGCTGACTAGTAGTTCCGCCGGGAGTTATGCCGATCTCTCCGGTCTGAATGGAACGCTCGAAAACGGTGTGTCCGCTAATCTGCTCGGAGGTCTAGGATCAGGGCTAGCACATGTTTCCGGCGATGAATTCCTTGTACTTCCCGATCGCGGCCCCAATGCAGTCAGCTTTGATTCGGCCGTTGACGACACGGTCAGCTACATCACTCGCTTTCATACCGTGCGCATGAACCTCCAGGCAAATCCCGGAGGAGCGCTTCCATTTACCATCAATCCGCAACTCACCTCGACAAGTCTACTCAGCAGCTTTACGCCGCTCGTTTATGGATCGGGAGACAGCCTCGGCGTAGGTCCCGGCGCCCCATCACAAAACGGGTGGCTGCTCCACTATTTCACTGGCCGCTCCGATAACTTCGATCCCGATCGCACTTCCGGCAACCCGAGCAATGGGCGGTTCGATCCGGAAAGCATACGTGTGTCTAACGACGGCTTCAGTATCTTCATCTCCGACGAATACGGCCCGTATGTTTACGAATTCGCGCGCTTCGGCGGATTCCGACTGCGCACCTTCCGCCTGCCGGAAAAGTTCTTCGTCAGCACTCTCAGCCCGCAGGGCGCAGTTGAGATCGCAAACAACAGCGCTGGCCGAGTCGCCAACAAGGGCATGGAAGGACTAGCCATCACACCCGACGGGCGCACTCTGGTCGGCATCATGCAAAATGCTCTCATCCAGGATGCGGCAGAAGGCGGCAGCGCAGCGAGCATGCTTCGCATCGTCACCATCGACATTCGCTCTGGCCGCACCACGCATGAATACGCATACGCGCTAACGACTGGGTCCGGGGTAAGCGAAATTGTTGCTCTCAACAACCACGAAATGCTGGTCGATGAGCGCGACGGTAAGGGCCTCGGCGACGGCAGCAAGGCGAAGGTGAAGCAGATCTTTAAGATTGATCTCGCCAACGCCGTCGATGTGAGCTCAATGAACGGCACGGCTGCAGCCAGCAATGCGGTTCACAAGACGCTCTTTCTCGATGTCGTCCAGGCACTTACCGCAGCGGGGTTCACCACAGATCAGATTCCCGCGAAGATCGAGGGTGTGGCCTTCGGTGTCGACGTCAGGAAGTCCGGCAGCGTGATGCATACTCTCTGGATAGCGAATGACAACGACTTCCTGCAAAATCTCAACGGCCCCAATACCAATCCCAACCAGTTCTTTGTCTTCGGATTTACGGATACTGACCTCGCTGGTTCGAAATATCTGCCCCAACAAGTCAGATTGCCCTTCTAGACCCGCAGCACGTTTCGAGCAGCTTTGTTCACTCATTGGGCCAGTCCTTATCAGGATCGGCCCATCTTCTTTTTAGGCTAGCCGGGATACAAATGGAGCCCGATTAGAAAATAGATCGTGATCCGGACGTCAAGGATTGATATCTAATGAACGTCAGAGGCACAACTCTTATGAAATTCGGTGTCAACACACTCATCTGGTCTGCCGCTTATGACAACTCGGTCGAAGAACTTCTTCCAACGATTAAGGAAAAGGGCTTCGACGGAATCGAGTTTCCTATTTTCCGAGCCGCAGATGTATCTCCCGCGCGGGTTCGCAGTGCCATGGAATCGAACGGCCTTGAATGCAATACGGTGAGTATTTTTGTCGATGGTTTGAGCGCCATCAGTGACGACGCCACAATTCGCATGCGCTCCGTTCAATGGTTGAAGGATGCTATTGCGATCACGGCGGAGTGCGGTGCTACTACGGTCGCCGGCCCCCTTTATTGCCCCGTGGGCTATCTACCCGGCAGGCGCCGCACGGCGGACGAGTGGTCATGGGCCGATCGAAGCGTACCAGCAGGTGGGCGATACCCTGACCGCGCATGATGTCTCCCTCGCCATTGAGCCCCTTAATCGTTTCGAGACGTTTTTTCTGAATACCGCAGAAGATGCTGCATTGTTGGCCGAGGAGGTAAGTCACCCGAATGTCGGAATCCTATACGACACCTTTCACGCAAACATTGAAGAGAAAAGTATTGCAGCGGGTTTGCTCAAGGTTGGAAAGTATTTGAAATTGATCCACACTTGCGAAAACGATCGCGGAACCCCCGGCTCGGGCCACGTTGAGTGGGAGAGCGTATTCGCCGTGATTCGCCAACTTGGGTACAACGGTTGGCTCACAATCGAGAGTTTTGGATTTGCGTTGGGTGACCTGAGCGCAGCTGCAGCAATTTGGCGTGACATCGAATCCAGTCCCTCCGCGATTGCTTATGAAGGAATTCGTTTTCTGAAGCAAGCGGTAAACATGGGTCACGAAAACACAGACGAGACTTCGGGTAAGTGAGAGAGAATACAACCGCGAGGTGGATTCGGAGCAAACAGCGCGAAGTTTGCTCTAGACTCTTCGGTATGACGAAGAACTGGAAGACGAAACTGATTCATTCAGACGCGAGGATCCCGGAGGGCTTTCGGTCACTGACAGTTGGTGTCCAACGTGCATCTACGGTGTTGTTTTCGGACGCCGCGTCCGTCCGCGATGGCTGGGACCAATATGAATCCGGGTACACGTACGGGCTTCATGGAACTCCGACGACCCTTGAATTAGCAGGGCGCATTTGCGAACTGGAGGGCGGATTCCGCACTCTCATCACCCCCGGTGGGCAGTGCGCGATTTCGCTAATCAATCTCGCATTTCTCGAGGCCGGTGACCACGTCTTGATTCCGGAAAGTGTGTACACACCGAATCGTAAATTTGCCGTGCAGGTTCTGCGAAAGTTCGGAGTAGAAGTTGGTTTCTATCCTCCCGAGTCTGTCACTCGGCTTCAGACGCAATTGAAGCAGAACACCCGGTTAGTCTGGTGCGAGAGTCCCGGATCGATCACCATGGAGGTTCAAGACACCCCAGCGATTGCGCACGCTGCCCATGCTGCGGGGGCAATCGTTGTAATGGACAATACATGGTCCGCGGGCGTTTATTTTGATTCTTTCGGGCATGGCGTGGACATCACGATGCAAGCGCTGACGAAATACGCCGGCGGCCATAGTGATCTTTTGCTGGGTTCGATCACAACGCGAGATGAAGCTACGTGGCGAAAGTTGGGAACTACGCATCAACTTGTGGGATGCGCGGCTTCTCCGGACGATTGCAGTCTGGCACTCCGTGGTTTGAAGACGCTCGCGGTACGCCTGCAGGCGATTCAAGGCGCAGCGTTAAGTTTGGCAAATTGGCTAACCGAGCGTGAGGAGATTGAGCGCGTACTTCACCCGGCACTTCCCTCTTGCCCCGGCCACGAATTCTGGAAACGCGACTTCACCGGATCGACGGGCGTCTTCTCAATTGTGTTTCAACCACGATTCAGCAAAGCACAGGTCCATGCATTTGTGAACAAGTTGGAACTCTTCGAGATCGGATATAGCTGGGGAGGCGTAACCAGCTTGGCGGTTGCATACGACTTTCATGCCCGCGGACGCCCAACTTACGGGCATCGAATCGTCCGCCTAAACATCGGGCTGGAGGATCTAGACGACCTGAAATCGGATCTTGAACAAGCGCTCGATTCTATTGGCTAAACGACTCGCGATCGTCTGAGTGCTGAAAAAATAAATCAACCATGCTCAACAGAAATTTCTAGTACTTCGGTACAGATGGATCGACTGTATCTGACCAGCGAAGGATGCCTCCCGCAAGGTTGGCAACATTTTTGAAGCCGGTCTGTCGGAGGAACTCTACGGCTTTGGCGCTTCGAACGCCGCTCCTGCAATAGACAACAATATCCCGGCTGGAATCCAGTTCGTGAACGCGTCGGGGCAGGTCGCCCACAGGAATGAGGTAGCCACTCAAGTTGCAGATTTGGTACTCGTGGGGCTCACGAACGTCGAGTATGAAGATATCGTCGCCCATATCGAGCCGGCGTTTTAACTCTACTGGTTGAATCTCAGGTACAGCGATTGCGCTTGCCACTTCTTCTCCTCGTACTCCGCAGAATTGATTGTAATCAATGAGTTCCCGTACCGTTGGGTTGGCGCCACAGACAGGACAATCAGGATCTTTGCGCACGCGCAGCTCTCGAAAACGCGTGGACAGTGCATCCACCAGCAACAGGCGCCCGATCAAAGGCTCGCCGGCACCGAGTATGAGTTTAATAACCTCGGTTGCCTGGATGACGCCTAACATACCGGGCAGCACGCCCAACACTCCACCCTCTGCACAGGAAGGAACAAGCCCCGGTGGCGGAGGCTCCGGGTAGAGGCAGCGATAACACGGTCCGCTCTCCGTGGCAAAGATGGAGGCTTGTCCCTCGAATCGAAAGATGGACGCATAAACATTGGGCTTGCCGGAGAGAACACACGCATCGTTTACGAGGTATCTTGTCGCGAAGTTGTCGGTGCCGTCCGCGATGATATCGAAATCCTTCATTATCTCCAGAGCATTCGCACTGGTGAGCATAGTTTCGAAACGGACAACGTTGACGAACGGATTGATGGCGGCAACTTTCTCAGCAGCAGACTCGATCTTGCGTCTTCCAACGTCGTCAGTGTGGTGGATGATTTGCCGTTGCAGGTTTGTGTAATCCACAACGTCGTAGTCGACAAGGCCGATGGTCCCCACACCTGCTGCTGCGAGGTAGAGGACCAATGGTGATCCAAGTCCGCCCGTGCCAATACACAAGACGCGTGCTGCTTTGAGCTTCTGCTGTCCCACCATGCCTACCTCGGGCATGATGAGGTGACGAGAGTAGCGCAGAATCTCTTCGTTGTTCAGGGTGGTGTCGTTCAGTGTTGTTGTGGTGGTAGACATAGCCTGTCTCCGATAACTTACACAGTGCTTCGAATTGCAGTTTGAAGATTAGATGATGTGGACTGACCGAAGACTCCTCGGCATCCGCCGGCAACCGAAGGGACGATAGTTAGGGTGTCAGAGTCGTTTACCGGTGTGGCTTCCTTTGCAAGATAACGGATGTCTTCGTCATTCAGGTACACATTCACGAATGAGCGAAGTTTTCCATCGTCAGCCAATAAATGCTTCCGCAAGTCAGGATTCTTTTCAATCAGGCTGCTGAGCGCCTCGCCTACGGACTGCGCTGACACCTCGACGATCGATTGCTTTCCGGTATATGCGCGCAGTGGAGTTGGAATCAGAACTTTCATCGTTGCAGTTGACCTTTCTTTTCTTCCCTGGTTTCGGCCACGTGATTGATTCCGTCGACCTGAATTTCTTCGTCTTCAAAATGCTTCGTATCCTCTTCTCCGAGCAACAGAAATGAATTGGTCAGGGCGGCCTTTCCATTTTCGATGCTGGTGATTACATAGGAACACTGCAGCCAGTGAGCGTCCGAAAGATCGGTGCTAGACCATTGCGCGGGGTGGTCCGGGTGGGAGTGATAAAAGCCGAGGATATCCCGGCCCGCCAGTTGCGCTTCGCGTTGAATGCGGATGAGGTCGCGCGCATCGATGTTATAACGATTCCGAGGCGAATCGGTGCGTGTGTTGCCACAGCGAATCACGGCGAGCACGTTTCTCGATCCAGTGTCATCGGCCTCTCCGACAAGCACACCGCAGCACTCATAGGGATAGGTCTCTTCGCCGTGGCGACGAATTTCGTCAAAGTCCACCTTGCTGAACTTCAATGCCATCTTTGCGTCCTATTCCCCGTTTTGCTGACGGGATGTCAGTCCAGAATCGCTCATTAAGATACTTATCTCCTGAGTCGGCAAAAACGGTCACAATGACGGAACCGGGCCGAGCCGATTTTGCCACCTCGATGGATCCTACCAGTGCGGCGCCAGCTGAGAGTCCAACCAGCAAGCCTTCTTCACGAGCCAGGCGTCGTGTCATCTCATAGGCATCTTCCGTGCTGATTTCCAGTTCTCTGTCCGCAATGGATGGATCGTAAATCTTCGGAACGATGGAGGTTGCCATGCACTTCGCGCCCTCAATTCCGTGGAAGGGCGAATCGGGCTGAATAGAGGTGCAGAGGATTCGCGGATCCAGTTCCTTCAAACGGCGTGAAGTGCCGACGAAGGTTCCGCTGGTTCCCAGGATTGCGACAAAGTGCGTGACCTGTCCTTTTGTCTGCTGCCAGATCTCGTCGGCGGTGCCGTGAGAAAAATGGGCTCTCCAATTGGCGTCGTTGGAATACTGGTCGGCGTAGAAATACTTCTCCGGATAGAGTTGGTGTAGATCGCGCGCCTTGAGGATGGCCCCGTCCGAGCCTTCTGAGGGATCTGTGTAGATGATGTTCGCGCCGTAAGCATTGAGTATCCGCTTGCGTTCTGGGGAAACGTTGGAGGGCATACAAAGTGTGAGAGGAAAACCGTAGGCCGCGCTGAGCATTGCGTAGGCGATGCCGGTATTACCACTGGTTGAATCCAGCAAGGTTTTGCCCTGCGAAAGAAAACCTCCGCGCAGAGCGTCCTCGAGGATTCTGGAGGCTGCTCGATCTTTGACTGAACCTCCGGGATTCTGCCACTCCGCCTTCGCCACAATCTGAATGTCGTCAAATTGCGCTGTTACGCGATCAAACCGCAGCAGCGGCGTTTTGCCGATGCGATCCTTTGCGGTTTGACCCAAAAGACGGCTTGCTTGTTCGACCCTCACGGAATTCCTATTCGCGATTCGATGTTGATTTCCCATCTGTTTAACAGCCGACCATTTGCATCTGTGCGCGCTGGTAAACGAACGGTTGGTCGGAAAGAAAACTGGATATTTCCAACAGAATCAACAGCAACGCGCTGAGCGCCGTAGTGGAATGATGACTCGGCGTTGGGGCGGAGAGGTTGCGGCCAGACTCAGGGACACAAAGTTTTCAGTCCCCCAACGAATCTTGATCAACATACTATATTTTAATGCCGGTCACGCCTTTTGACAAAATGCCGAAGCACAATTCTACCCACCTCGTGCCCGTCCTAATTCCATGCATTTTGCGGGGGTCGGACTGAAGTCGCGCGCTATCGACGGTGCTCCGATCCGTGGAACGATCCAAATCAAGCGTTCGAGGGCAACAATCGGTGAGCTTTTATGAGCGAATTTAAAAAAAACACGGGCGTCGGGCTAGCCTTGAAGGATATCAGCCTTGAGTGGTCCCGCGGCAACCCCCACTGAGGGGCAAGACTTGTGATCTCAAGCGATTCACCTTGGGCTAAAATCTCGATAAAATGTTTTATATAAATAACTTAAATATATATTTAGAATCTCATATTGCGTCTTATGCCATAGCGAGTGGCGGCCAAACACATAGCGCCACTTTAGAAGTGCGCAATTGTTTCATGCTAACTAGATGTCAAATATGGACTAAATTGCGAATGTTTCTTGTTCGTTTGTGATGTAATTTGTTTGAATGTGGTGGACTTAGTGGTGTGGACAGGGCTACCTTAGTAAAAAATGCTGGCTGACGAACGTCGATTCCGAATTCGCGAAATACTCTCTAAACAACGAACCGTATCGGCTTCAGTACTTAGAGAGGCCCTCGGGGCAACTGCGGCCACGATTCGACGCGATCTCGCAGTCCTTGAGAAGGAAGGCGTGCTGGTGCGTTCGCACGGCGGCGCTGTCTCGCGAACATCAAGCACAAATTTTCAACCTTCGTATGAGGTGCTCCAACGGGAGAATCGGGTTGAGAAAGTGGCGATAGCCACTGCGGCGGCAGCGATGTTGATGGATGGAGATACCGTTTTTTTGGAAGGCAGCACCACCGTTTTTGAATTGTCGCGGCGTCTGGGAAGCCTTAATCGCCTGACGGTGGCAACAAACTCCCCTCCTATTGTTTGCCAGTTGCAACGCTGGACAGGCGTGAACGTGGTCTGTACAGGCGGTGATCTTCAGCGGGACCAGTTCTATCTTTCTGGTCTGTGGGCACAACATGCGCTCTCCGAAATCAGAGTCGATAAGGCCATTCTGGGCATAACCGCAATCGATTTCCAATACGGACATTCCTGCGCAAGTCAGGCTGAGGCTCAAGTCAAGAGGATGCTGGTGAAAGCAGGAAAGCAATGCATTGGATTGGTGGATCACACGAAATTTGGCAAGCAGGCGTTTGTCCGCGTCGGGCCCGTCAACGATTTCACGACAATCATCACAGACTCGAATACCAGTCCAGAGCAAATTGCCGGCTTGCGTGATGCTGGCGTGGAAGTTGTAGTTGTAGACATAGATAAGCTCGTCGACGACTAAAAATGCATTCGTCATCGGAATACAATTTTCCGCCGGCTTGCCCAGTCCCCATGGGCAAGCGCGTGAGAGATCGATTCGACGGAAAGGTCGATCACTAAGGAACCCTAACGACAACCGCAAATGCTCAATGCCTTGACGGAACAAGTTAGGAGAAATACGCAAAGATATTGAAAGCAAGACCAAGGGAGAAAATTCAATGAGCACCACGCAAGTCAGCATCAAGCAGTATGAAATGCTTATCGACGGCGAGTTTGTAACGTCGGCAAATTTACTACAGGTCTTAAACCCCACCACGGAGGAAGTCATCTCAGAGTTCCCCGCTGGTACAGTCGAGGACGTAGATCGAGCTGTGCTTGCCGCCGAAAAAGCGCAAAAGGCCTGGTCCGCTTTACCTGCCATCCGCCGTGCTGGCCATCTCCGAGAGATCACGACGCTGATTCGTGCCAACCGGGAATTCCTTGCACATGTTCTCGCCGAAGAACAAGGCAAGATCATGTCACTGTCGCAGATCGAGGTCGATTTTTCGGCTGATTATCTGGACTACATGGCCGAGTTTGCGCGGCGCTATGAAGGCGAGATCACCCAGAGCGATCGACCCGGCGAAAACATCCTGGTGTACAAGATGCCGATCGGTGTCATCGCTGGCATTCTGCCCTGGAACTTTCCTATGTTTCTGATTGCTCGCAAGGTAGGTCCCGCCCTGGTCACCGGCAACACCATCGTCATCAAGCCCAGCAAAGAAACCCCCAATATCGCCTTTGAGTTCGCACGGTTAGTCGCCCAGACGTCCCTTCCGAAGGGGGTATTCAATCTCGTTTCCGGCACCGGCACGGTCGTCGGCAATGCGTTGGCTTCGCACCCAAAGGTTGGAATGGTAAGCATGACGGGAAGCGTTGAAGGTGGGATTGCAGTTATGCGCGCAGCTGCAGAGAACGTCACTAAAGTCTCGCTGGAACTCGGTGGAAAAGCACCGGCTATCGTTATGGCCGACGCCGATATCGACGTTGCTGTCCGATGCATTAAAGCCTCCCGCATCTTGAACACGGGTCAAGCATGTAATTGTGCTGAGCGAGTTTACGTTCACGAATCAGTCGCTGATGAGTTCATTGCAAAGATGACGGCGGCCATGGAGAAGACTGTGGTTGGCGATCCATTCGATCCAACTACGGAGATGGGCCCTCTTGTCAGCGAGCAGCAGCTTGACCAGGTAAGCTCATCCGTGACCCGCGCCATCGAGCAGGGTGCGACCCTCAAGTGCGGTGGAGCCAGATCCAATATTAAGGTAGGCTATTTCTTCCAACCCACCGTGCTCACAGACTGCCGGCAAGATTCTGACATCATGCAGCAGGAAATATTTGGTCCAGTCCTCCCAATCGCTACTTTCAAGACTCTCGACGAAGCTCTTGCCTGCGCCAACGACTGTGAATATGGCCTTACCTCCTCGATCTATACACGCTCCCTCGACGTTGCAATGCGCGCGGTGAACGAACTGAAATTCGGTGAAACCTACGTCAATCGAGAAAACTTTGAGGCCATGCAGGGCTTCCACGCGGGTTGTCGTAAATCCGGAATCGGCGGCGCAGATGGCAAACACGGCCTGGAAGAATATCTCCAGACCCATGTCGTCTACATGAACTACGACTTGAGCAAACAGTAAATGTAATGGCAGATCAGGCTTCGGCAAAATCCAGTTGTTCTGCGGTGTGGTCCGAATGGAGATAGATGGAAAAGACCCTTGACGTCAAACTTGCAGCATTGAAAAAAGACCCTAATTCCCGAGTGTTTGTTTTGGCGGACGCGAAGGATGCTGACATGGCATTCGGCATCTCTTCGCCGGGAAAGGCAGTCGACGAAAAATTGCGTTCGCTAAGCGAATTCCGCGATCAGATCCGTGGAATCGTAGACCAGGGCCTGGTTGATATCACGCTTATGTCTGCGAGCACATCGGAGTTGCTGACGATTCGAGAACGCATTTTCGATTCGTCTTCTGTAACTCCGGCGGTGCGTGCAAACGATACAACCGATGTACACATTGTTCGAGGTAGTCAATATTCGAAGGTCCCATCAAAGCCTTTCGCCACAACCACGCTGGAGCACATACAGGCTGGCAAAAGTCCATGTACAGATGCCGAACGGAGTCTGGGTGCTGATCTTGGCCTGTATTCGCTCACATTCAACAATGATCCGGAGCGGGATCTCAGGACTCTTGAGACATACAAGGCGTTCCGCCTGGAGGCCGAGGAGAAGCACTTCAGACATTTCCTTGAGGTGTTTTATCCCAATGTACCGGCAAACGTTCATGGCATTCGGCCTGAAGAAATACCCTACTTCGTTAACGACCATATCGTTCGCCTTCTCGCCGGAGTGCCCACATCTTCAAGGCCACTCTTCTTGAAGATTCCTTACGGTGGTCCAAGAGCACTGGAAGAACTGTGCGGATATGATTCTTCGCTCATCGTGGGAGTGCTGGGTGGATCGGCAGGCACAACTCACGATGCCTTCTCCCTCGTCTACGAGGCAAAACGCTACGGGGCTCGGGTAGCACTATTTGGCCGAAAGATCAACGCAGCTGAGGACCAGCTATCTTTCGTTTACTACTTGCGACTAGTGGCCGATGATCAGATCGCGCCTGCAGAAGCAGTGAAGGCCTATCACGCTACGCTCCAGGCGATGCACGTGAATTCGCGCCGAAGTCTCGATAAGGATTTGAAGTTGACTACCGCGTTTGCAAACTATGGGACTTGAAGTGCTGCATGACTAATCAGTATGACGTGCTCGGAATTGGGGTCGCTGCCGTAGACGATCTATGTTACGTTCCGGCCTTTCCACCGGTGGATTGCAAAATACCGGTCTTCAGCAGTACCCGCCAAGGCGGAGGACCCGCGTGCACGGCTATTGCTGCGGCCGGTTCTCTCGGGCACGCGCTGCTTACATCGCACGTTTCGGAGACAACGACCTCTCTGCATTCATCAAATCCGCGCTGGAACGCCACGGAGTTGATATCTCGCATATCGTGCACGATCCAAGGGGTGGACCATACCACAGTTTTATCGTGGTGGACGGGTCGGGACATCGCAACGTGTTCTACGATCCGGCACTGTATACATTAGTTGGTCCAGACGATCTCGCCGATTCGTTGATTCAATCCGCATCTCTGATTCTGCTGGACCATATCACTGAGCCTTCTCTGGTGCCGTTGGCGAAGAAGATCCACAAGCTGGGCGTTCCGATATTAGAAGATATTGAAGGCCGGACCGAATCCTCATTGACCCTGGCGGCTCTATCGGATTACTTAATTCTCCCAAAGGCATTCGCTGCCTGGGCCAGCGGAACCCAAGACCCGCTCGATTCCTGCACGTTTCTGGCCCGGACGCAACGACTGGCAACAATTATGACTGCCGGTGTTGAAGGCTGCTACCTCAAAACGAGGACAGACATGGCTGTGCGGCATTTCCCTGCCTTCAATGTGGTTGCCTTCGACACCAATGGATGCGGAGATACATTTCATGGAGCTTTTGCATTTGGGAGTCGCACGCAATCTTGCCGTAGAGGATGCCCTTCGTTTTGCTTCTGCTGCTGCCGCTCTAAAGGCCATTGCGCGCGGGGGAAAGAGTCGTGGATGGGACGCACTTCCTAACCTTGAAGATGTGTTTCAGTTTCTCCAAGCGACACTCATGGAGCCAGAAAAATCATTAACGTTGAAAAATCTTGGAGCGTTGAGAAATCCAGCACCCTTGCACAGATAGTGAGTTACCTTGGCCGCCCGTCCATTGGCTCCACGTCTATTTTCGCAAGCTCATCTCGTCTTGAGAGAGTGTCATACGTCACAGGAAAACATCAGAAGCGGCGCTAGAATCACTGTACAGTCTACGAACACACAACCGAAGAGCGTTTGATTGCAGATGCTGGGACGAGAAGTCCCTTTTACCCACAATCTAGATTGCAATTCGGACCGTTCTTGTCGTATACTTTAGACATGCGACAGAGTCGCAACTAAAGCATTTACGGATTGTACTAATTTGTATTTCGAGCAATGCTCCTTAGATGCGACCCGGTCGCAACTAGCGTAGGTAAATAAAGATTTGCTAGCTCTAACTCAATATGCCAGACCCCCGCGGCTATCTCTTGGCGGAGACCGCGAGGGCCTGTAGAACCACAGCCCAAAGGGCCGCGGACTTTCTTCACTATAGGTCCTCAGCCTCGCAACTTTCAACCTTCGGAACTGGCGTTTTTTCGCCCGCGCCAAGGCAGCACTCGCGGGACGATTCATTCGAGGACAGATGTGCGACACAGCAAAACCCAGCAACTTTATCAGCCTGAACGACTACGGATCGGAATGTCGAACTGTGTCCGCGGCAGACGCCGACTGGCTGGTTTGTTTCCAGTGTGTCAGTGAACGCTTTATCAACCATCGAGGACAGTGAGGAAAAACATGGATGCAACAAACGTGATTTTGGCGGAATGTCCGGGACTGGGACGCGTCCGCCTTTGTGATTGCAAAGCGGTTCATTTGAATATCGGTCCGGTCACCATCAATCTCGAGCCGGAAGCGTTTGTGAAGACAGCCATCCTCTTGCAAAACGCGGTGGAACAACTCTCACAAATAAGGAGTGCTAGCGAGATGACGCCAAAGGAACTTCAAATGTCTGGATCTGTAAACACCCGCTTCACGCAGTAGAAACTATATCGCGGCATTAGCAGATGTCGCGCGAACAGGGTTCGGACAAACTTCAAGGCATGCACGGAAGATGCCATCGAGCATCAGGAAAGGCAGATATGTTTATTTCTGTTTCACTTCGTATCAAGGCTCAGTACGCACTAATATCTTTATTTCTTTTGCTTTTCGTTTCAGCCATGGCGATTCCTTGCAGGGCACAGGACGCGCAGCTTTCCGGCACCATCACGGACTCATCCAATGCCGCCGTTTCAAACGCAACCGTTGACATTACAAATACGGCGACTCTTGTGAAATCGGCCACCCGGTCGAACAGCGAAGGGCGTTACCTGGGTGCATCTCTTGTACCCGGCACTTATGAAGTCACAGTTCAGGCTCCCAACTTCGAGACGCAACTTATTCGGAACATCAGCTTGAACGTTGCGAGCAAAGTGTCGCTCAATTTCGTTCTCCGTCCAGGCAAGGTAGAAGAAACCGTCACTGTGGATGAAAGCGGGCTGCAACTGAACACTACGGACGCTAATGTAAGCACAGTAATCGATCATCAGTTCGTTGAAGATCTCCCACTCAACGGTCGCAGCTTTCAATCTTTGATGACCATTACTCCCGGGGTGGCAGTGGTCCCATCGAGCGGCGTTGGCCAAAGTGGAGAACTCAGCGTCAACGGGCAGCGGACGGAATCGAACTACTTTATGGTGGATGGCGTGTCGGCGAACACCGGTGCAAGCGTCTCTTCTTCCGGAAGCACAGGAGCTGGATTTACCGGAGCGACTCCGGGGGAAACCGCACTCGGCACCACGCAGAGCATGGTATCGATCGATGCATTGCAGGAATTTAGGGTCCTCACTTCAAGTTACTCTGCAGAATATGGTCGCAGTCCTGGCGGCCAGTTTGCTTTCAATACGCGATCAGGCACAAACCAGTTTCACGGAACAGTGTTCGATTATCTTCGCAACGATGCTTTGGATGCGAACAGCTGGTTCAACGGATACAACAACGATCCTCCCGTCGCCAAACAAGCCTTGCGGCAGAATGATTTCGGTGGCTCACTCGGCGGCTTCGTTGATATTCCGCATCTCTACAGTGGCAAGGGCAAGACTTTCTTCTTCTTTTCTTACGAAGGACTTCGACTTACAAATCCTGCACCCTCCCAACTCTCTGAGGTTCCCAGCAAGGAGCTAAGGCAAGCGGCCCCCGATTCAGTGAAACCATTTTTGTCTTCCTTTCCCGTTTCAAGTGAGCCTGATAACGGAAACGGGTTGTCTTACTACACCGCTGGATACAGCGCTCCCAGCACGCTCAACACGACAAGCGTTAGAATCGATCACAACTTCGGACAGAATTTCAAGATCTTCGGCCGGTACAGCGATTCCCCTTCTGACAGCACCGACAGGCAACCAACAGATCTGGCGCAGGTCAATTCGACTATACGAAATGTGAAGGTTCTCACTTTGGGAGCTACCAATCTATTCGGCTCCAACACCGTGAATGATTTCCGGTTCAATATGACTGGAAACGACTACGAGTCGGCGCGATATCTTGATAACTTCGGTGGCGCTACTCCTGTTGACATCGGGGCGATTCCCGGACTGCAATCCGATAGCTGGCTCACGTTCTTCCTCTTCTACGATCTATACCCCTACTACCTGCTGGAGCCGCAATCAAATCGTGAGCAGCAACTGAACGTTGTCGACAGTTTCTCGCACGCTATAGGCCGTCACAATCTTAAGTTCGGCGGAGACTACCGCCGCCTTACTGTTTCTGAAGCATTGCCGCCCATCTGGGAAGTTGGCTTTTATTTCAGTGAAGAGCAGGTTCTGGCAAATCAGACCGCCGGGATCAACCTCTACAAGCAGTCAATCAATATGAAGGCGGTCTATCAGAACACATCGCTCTTCTTTCAGGATGAGTGGAAAGCCACGGATAGATTAAGTATCTCGTATGGTGTTCGATGGGAATTAAACCCACCGCCTTATGATGCAGAGGGAAACACACCTTATACCGTCAACCAAGTCACCGACCTCTCAACAGTCACCTTGGCTCCGAAGGGCACTCCTTTATGGAAGTACCAACTACACCAATTTCGCGCCAAGGCTTGGGCTGGCGTATCAACTCCGACGCAATCCAAACAGCAGCACTGTACTTCGCGGCGGAGCGGGGCTGTTTTACGACACTGGCACCGAGTTGAGCGCGAACGGATATTATGGCGTTGGCACAACCGGCTATAAATCGTTTAACGGTGATCCGTTTCCCCTAACGACCAGCCAGATTGACACCGTGCCGGAACCAAATGCGAACCCACCCTACAATGTCGCCGTTTGGGGCTTTGATCCTGACCTGAGGGCTCCATATTCCCTGCAGTGGAATGTTGCAGTCGAACAGCAATTGGGAGATCAGCAGACTCTCACCATGAACTATGTGGCGAGCCTTGGTAACGACATGCTGACGCAAAACTTTTATCGGCCCGATCTGCTTGGTAATCCTAATTTTGTATCAGGCAACGGCCTCTATCTAACAACGAATCGTGCAAGCTCCAATTATCAAGCTTTGCAGGCACGTCTTCAGCGGTCGCTCTCCCATGGATTTCAGGGCCTTCTCGCCTACACTTGGGCTCACTCACTCGATGACGCAAGCAGCAATTTCACGATCTACGAGCTTGAGCGGGGTCCGTCGGATTTCGACATTCGCAATAATTTTCAAGCGGCACTGACATACGATCTACCCCACCGTTTTGCGAATAAGTGGGCCGCTCACTTACTGAATGACTGGTGCGTGGATGCTCGGATATCCGCGCGCTCCGCGTTACCGGTCAACATAATTTCAGCTACTACGATCGATAGCGGCTCGGGAACCGGCTTAATCTTCCATCCCGATCGAATCTATTCCGAACCCTTGCACTTGGAGAACAACCAGGTAGCATCCGGAAGGCAGATCAATCCGGCGGCGTTCAAGGCAGTCTACGACGATGAAGGAAATCTCGAAGAGGGAGACGCTGGTCGCAACTCTGCCAGAGGATATGACGCTGTTCAGACGGATATGACACTGCGCCGAAACATCATGTTGTCAGACCGTACTACACTTCAGTTCCGCGCAGAGGCCTATAACCTGTTCAATCATCCAAGCTTTGGATCTATCTATAACTCCCTCGCGAATGGTCCGCTCTTCGGTCAGACCTACAATACCCAAAATAGTCAACTCGGAGGACTCAGTTCTATCTACCAGGTGGGCGGATCGCGATCCTTACAGCTTGCACTGAAACTTCAATTCTGAGTGTTGCGAATCGCAAAGAAAGAACAAGGATGGGATTTCTCGACAGGCCGCAACGACTCTGGTGGCGACGTGCTATCTTCCAGATCCATTTATGGGTCGGCCTTGTACTTTGTCTCTACATGGTAGTTATCGGCTTGACAGGATCCTTGCTTGTTTTTGCACGCGAGTTGGAACGCTATGCGTATCGCGGCGAATTACAATCGATCGCCGCCAAGGATATTCAAGACCTACCGGAGAAAACGATCCCGGCGATTCTAACGGGAATGAAGGAAAACTATCCCACGTTTCGCATTACTGTGCTCTACGTACCGGAACGCGTCGGGGATCGATATCAAGTCTTCGCACTCGATGGCATGCGCACGCGATTCCTTTTCGCCGAACCGCAGACCGGAGAGATCCGAGAAAATATTGACTCTAACAAGTCTTGGATGACATGGCTTGCCGATTTACATTTTCGATTGTTGGGCGGAAAGACAGGATTTATTGTGAATGGCATTGGCGCGGCATGCCTACTGCTGCTCAACATTACAGGCATGATCGTCTGGTGGAGCGGTCTGCGGCATTGGACGCGCGGGTTGAAGGTAGGTCTGCGAAAGAGTTGGAAGAGGATCAATTTCGATTTACATGGCGCGGTCGGCTTCTGGACGTTGCTGATCGTCTCCATGTGGGCCTTCACCGGGGTATATTTTGTTTGGCCTAAACCAATTGAATCCTTCGTGAATCGCTTTTCACCGATTGCTTCAGCGCTCCCCCCCACATTTGTCATTCCTGATCGCAATACAGACGACGGAGCCGATTGGAGCGCGATGATTGAGCAAGCAAGGCGCACGTCGCCCTCGGGAACTTTTGCTGGCGCGTTCTTCCCCATCAACAGAAAGCAACCGCTGACACTGCTCATGGCGCGTGGCGCTCCGCGAAACTTTACACAGATGGATTATGTTTACTTCGATCCGGCGACGGCAAGGCAACTCGCCACTTGGCGACGCGGAAGAACGGACACCCTTGGAGCCGCTTTTATTTTCTGGCTCAGTCCGTTGCACTTCGGTTACGACTGGGGAATGGGAATCAAGATCCTTTGGGCAGCTCTTGGGTTTGCTTTACCGGTCCTCGCGGTGACAGGCGTAATCATGTACTGGAATCGCTCTCTTGGGAAGAAATGGCGTTCGCTGTCCCAAAGATCCAACTTAGGCTCCTGCAGCGAAGACCTCGCGGAACTAAAAATGGACTGAGGCCGCGGGATGGCTTTCCGGTGGTCACCAATAGAACACCCACCGCGTCGAACCTAGATGGCAATCAATTAGCAAACCCGGCTGGAGAGAAGTCGTGCCCCAGAGGCCAATCGCTTCATCGCGTGCCGGCGATCAAAATCAGTGTGCGCTGGATGACCCAGCAGGCGCCAAATGTTCCCACTGCATTTCCCGGCATCTTCTCTACAAAACGCAGCCATTCAACTTGTAAAACGCGGAACGAAATGGAGTTCGGCGACAAAACGAAGGCACACCAAAGCGTCAATCAACGGATCGAAATAGCTACGTGCCCGGCGGCTGAGATTTTGTCTCGATTATTGGAGGTTTTCTCCGAGATACTTCTGAAAGTAATCGACTAATTTGCGATACGCGTAGCGGGTTTGGGCTAGGCCCTCGTTATCCCATCCGTGGGGCGCGCCAGGAAGTACGACCAGATCGATGTCCTTGCCTTGCAGAATGAGGCGTTGCTCCAGCGTGATGGAATCCTTGAAGAGAACGGTGTCATCGTTCATGCCATGGATGATCATGAGGTGGTCCTCTAAACCGCCTGATTTGAGGAATGGCGATGATTTTGCATACTGCTTCATGTGGTCCTGCGGGGCCATCATGGTGCGCATCTCCCCGGTCTGCGCGTGAAAAACGTTGGTGGCGGGAGCACCTGCGACTCCTGCGTTGTAGACGCCGGGCCGAGTAAAGAGAGACATCGTCGTCAACAAGCCGCCGTAGCTGCTTCCCCATATACCCACGCGACGCTCATCCACGAATCCCTGCCCTACGAGATATCTGACACCACTATACAAATCGTCGACGTCCACGCCACCATAGTCCAGACCGATGCGCCGGCGGAAAATCTTGCCGTATCCAGAGCTACCGCTAATATCCACGTTGAGGATGACATATCCCTGCTGTGCCAGGTATTGGTCGAGTCCCCAGGTGGGATGAAAAATGCGACCACCCCATTGGTTGTGGACGGTATTGCTGTAGACAGAGCCAAGAATGGCCGGGTATTTCTTTTTGGGGTCGAATCCCGGTGGTAAAGTAAGGCGTCCATGGAGCATGGTGCCATCGTTGACATTGGGGAAGTCAACGTATTTTGCGGTGACCCAATGATATTTGCTGAACTCAGGCAAGGGAGAGTGCGTGATCTGTTCGGCCTGAGCTTTGAGTTGAGATGGTGTGGTTCTGATCAGGTAGAGATCGGGCGGAATACTGTCACTGGAGAAGATGTCGGCAGCGTATTGGCCGTCGGGGGACAAGACCGGGGAATGGGTGCCAGGAGTTTCTGTGATGCGCTGCGGTTCGCCGCCCGTGAGCGGCA
Organism: uncultured Acidobacteriaceae bacterium; assembly: GCA_963797255.1. GTDB lineage: Bacteria > Acidobacteriota > Terriglobia > Terriglobales > Acidobacteriaceae > JANXZS01. The sequence continues at coordinate 125,747 of CAWCOV010000015.1, read as the reverse complement.
CGCGAAAGAGTTGCCGCTCTTCCACCTTACCCTCGTTCGTAACTACAAAAATAGCGTTGGCCACGGGCGAGATGCAAGCCGAGAACACCGCAAATTTTCCCGCCGTGATTGGTTTTGGCTCTCCACCGGTGATGGACTGGTAGTAGACGTGATAATCGTTGTCGCGATCTGAGATGTAGTAGATGCCATGCCCGTCGGGTGCCCAATCGGACCACCACTCCGCAGTTACATTTCTTGGGTCAACTTCGCGTCGCAGTAGCTTCGCGTGTCCGGTTTCGGGATCGACGAGAAGGAGTCGCCTGTCTTTGATGTAGAGATCACTCTTGTCGACAAGGATAGTTTTGCTGTCTGGCGACCATGAGATTCCGAAGAAGAGGTCGAGAGGATCACCTCCGAGTTCAGCCCACTGCACCGGTCCGCCTTCAGCAGAGATGATGCCGAGACGACGAGATTCCGAGGGCTCTCCGGGGAACGGTCGCTTGACGCGGGGGAGAGTTGTCTCTTCGCCAAGATAGTTGGGGATGCCACGCGTAGGGACACGGCTCGCATCGGCTTCGAGAAAGGCAATGTGTTCACCATCCGTCGACCAATAAAACTCCTCGACGCTGACCTCATTCTTCCCTGCGGCGTAGATTTGCTTTGTCGTCGCCTTATTTCCGTCGATCGTCATGACCCACAGATTGCCGCTCGAAAGGTACCCGACACGGTTGCCGTGTGGAGATGCCGAGGCGCTGCTTATGGCAACATCAGAGTCGAGAAGTAGCTGTGGAGTTTGTCCAGGAATTACCTGGTACAGCTGTCCGTGAAAGTTGAAGAGAAGATGGTCGCCGTCGGGCGCCCAGAAAAAATCAGAGACCCCATTATCAGTCTCAGCGCGGACTTGCTGCTCAAGCTTTTCGACGTCGCTACCGGGATCTGCCGGGGTCAACGGTCGCGGCATTGTGGTGACGCGGATTGGTTTGCCTGTTGTTCGATCCGCCAACCAGACGTCGTAGAAATTTGTCCCCTCATCGTTCCAGAGGAAAGCAAGGCGTTGACTATCGGGTGACCACTGCGGTCTTTCGGGCTTGGTCCCAATAAGCCAGGGAAGACTATAGAGGCGTTCAATCGTCAGCCTCCTTGCGGAATGACTTGTGGTGCTTTGCGCAAATACGTTAGTGGCGACTACTAACATGCAGAACGCGAGAGCTTTGCAGAGGAGGACAGATTGATTCGCGTGTTTTTTCAAATCAGTCTCGACATTCAGGAAGTTAGGCTTGATCGATTCAGAAGAGATACAAAATCACTGGGAAACTGCTCATTGGCCGTGCACTCTGGATACTAGTAGATCATTTGTTAGTGATGTGGCCGGTAACAAACGTGCTTCTGCCTCCTTCGACGGTTTTTTGGATGATGCTCCCGAAAGTCGATAGCTGGCCAAAGCGTTTGCTGAGCTGAGCACTGAAGATGCCTTTCTCAAAGCCCTGCTGTTCTAAGACCCTGTTTCTTCCCGTCTAAGCCTGCCAAAAACGCCGTGGCTGCAAAAAGTAGAGTATCGCCGACATAATTGACTCCTTCGACCGCAAGTGGAGAACCAATTTCAGTTACCAGGATTGGAACGTAGAAGAAGACTGTAAGCAGCAGGAGCATTGTGCCCGCGCTAGCGGCAGCGATGCTGCGGACACGGGGAATCATGAGCCCAACGCCTGCCGCGAACAAAGTTATCCCGACAATATAGGAGAGCAGCGTTGGAGCTGGCACCCAGGTTGGCATCAACTTTTCCAACGGAACACCCGGCACGAACCGGGGGAAGAGAAAATGTTCGAACGCGTAGAAGACGAAAGTACACGCAACAATGAGTCGGCCCACGATGAGGAGCGCCCTGCCTCCCGATCTCCCGAGTGACCAAAGACTACCCGCCAGAACCATCGCCCCCCCGGCGAAAGCCGTTTCTCGCACCGTAAGCGTCCAGAACAAACGCTCGTGCGCATGCTTCGGCAGGTTGGGCAGGTCTACTGTGGCGACAATGATGAGGAACAATAGCGCGAGGAAGGAGGCTGACAACGGCACGTAGCGCCACGCGATGAAACTGATGGCCGCAGCCAGAAGAGCCACGCCAACGAAATAGGTCCAGAACAGAGGTGCCGGCAGCCAGCGTGGCACGATGCCCATTAGATCGTGAGCTGCTAGAAAATGTTCAGTGGCAAACATCGCCAACGCCCCCGCTTCAAAGACGGGCCCAAGCACCAGGAGCCTGCGGGCGCCGCAAGCTGCAGTAAACCGCGAGCGGACAAGAATGAGTCCGACAATCAGCGCGGCGCTCCCCGCTCCAATCATCCCCAAAGCCACTGCAGACATGGGCGACTCCTATCATTGCGGATCAGTCTGGTGTGAGATTAGTTCTGTACGTGCGGTCCATCGCCGTCACGTGGCGCACAAACGTAAGAGAAATCCTACAGAGAGAAGGTGTGGGTTGCTAGGCGATTCTGACGATCAACTAGAGAAGACTTCGTGCTGTATTCGAAACCCGAGTCTACTAGCTGATTGTTAACGAAAGACCGCACAGCTTGTACAGAGGTTTGCGAACGATCCATGAACCACCCGCAATTCGACATAGTTCATAGTCGGCGCTTCAACCAGCCACTCAATAACTCTGCGACAGCTAAGTGTTGAGATTGTGCCTGGTGGCTACGCTCAAAGTGAATCTCCAATGAATTGCTTATTTCGCACCCGTTCCATCAATGCGGTTCCCGAGATCACTTTGGAACCGCTTGAGAAAGCTTGCTTTGCGACCTCCATAACGACTGAAGGATGGAAGATGACACCGGGGCCATTCAACATTCCCTGCACTTGCAAAAAGCGGGTTCGAACAGATTTGCTACGTGTGGCCGACCGCAGGACGTGGTTCATATACCAATGCATCAGCTTTGTTGCCCCACCCGCCTTTGCCCCTTCAACGCCTCGGTAGCGCAGGTCTTCGCTGGTTGCGAGCATCCATGGCGCACTGTTGATGCGCGCAAGTCGGCGTTGAAACATGCGCGCAACTCCGTCAAGGTTTTCGCCGCGCCGTCCCAGACAGTTCCCGAGATCTGCCGCTGCCAATGCAGCTGTAGTCATGCCCTGGCCGTAGACCGGATTGAAAGCGCACACCGTGTCGCCGAGAGCGACGAAGGATTCTGGCCACACCGCCAATCGATCGTAGTGAAAGAGTCTGTTCTCAGTTGCGCGATATCCGGCGACGAGACCAATCGGCTCCGCATCCTTAATAGCTTCGTATAACTCTGGACTGCGGAGGGTCCGGGTGAACTCCAGAAATCCGGACCGATCCAAAGGAGGATAGTCACGATCTCCTCCTTGAATGGTCACGAGCCAGCGATTCCCTTCTACGGGAAAGAGAATTCCAGCTCTCGTTTCTTCCGGTGGTGCGGACTGAAGAAAAAGAGCCTTCCATCTTGTGCTGACGCTATCCGGGCGGCGAAACATTTGACTTGCGTAACCGACATTCGCATTTACGTATGTCGTTTTGGGTTGAGGCAATCCGAGCCGGACTAGCCAATTTGAAACAGTGGAGTTTCTGCCGGCCGCAACCGCGACAAAATCCGATTCCAGAACATCGATTCTGACAAGATTTTCGTTGCGGCGACGTAGCATCACGCCTTTTACGCGCTTCGCCGAACCGAGGAGGCCGGTCGCATCACAGCTCTCTATGATTTCTATGTTCGACACCTGCCTCAGCCGCGTAAGAACAACGTGATCCAAAAGACTTCTGGTTGATGTCACTCCTTCGAACTCCGACGAAAACCGCGCACCCCAGCCTTGCGGAGTAAGCCACGAAATATCGTTGGCAATGTCTAGTATTTCTGCCCCGGCAGTTAAGAGATCCAAAGTGATCCCTGGGAAATATTGCTCAACGATTCGCCGGCCTCGCGGCAGGAGAGCATGGAGATGTCGCGCCTGAGGTACCCCGGACCGTAAGTCTGGCCCGGTGGGCAGAGTATCGCGCTCCAGTATCGTTACTCGCTCAAAGACATCGGCGAGCACTCGGGCGGCCAGCATTCCTGCCATGCTTGCGCCAACAACAACCGCGTGCGTTCTTCTAGATTTCATTATTCGTCATCCTTTTCGGGTCGATGCCCTGGGCGGAGAGCAGGAAATCAGTAATTTCCCCCTCTCCGCCGTAAGAGAAGGTCAGGGATTGCACTTGCCCGGGTGAGTGGAGTCGGGATCTGTGCAGAGTGGTCCCAGCTTCGTAACGGGATCAGGAACGCTAATCATGGCAAGCGGACCCGCCTTATGTTCGCCATTAAACGGTGTTAATTTTGTAGGGTCGTCTGCTGGAAATCCGCAAGCTGCAGCATCCTGCGGATTGTTAAACCAAAAACCGACGTGGAACGTATTCGTCGGAGGCAAGGCGACATCGGGATCGAAGCCGAATATCTGGTCGAGCAGAATCGTCTTGATGCGAACATGGCCATCATCGGAGTGCTTCCTTATCTCGATGTCGGATTGATACCATGCGAGACCGAAGCTGCCCGTGAAAGCCGGGTCTGGGATGTTCTCGCCGAGGAAAGGACTCCGCTCGATTGTGAAGAGATCGAAAGCCAGACCCGGCTTGAATCCATCCAGATCAAGAATCAGCGTGTCGTTTTGCTTTCCACGAATCACGGTGGCACGAGCGCTAGGCTCTTCGTATGAAGACCTGCGAAGGCAGTCTGCAAACTTTGGATTTACAACAAGGTTAAAGCTGACTTCGTCTTTCTTGTCTTGAGCCAAAGCTGCCATCGGAAGCAAAGTTCCAAGCATCGTTGTAACTACAGCAAAAACAAGAGCATCGAATCTGAATTTCGTCCAATGCCGGGTGAATATCGCGTTTCTCATTGCATTCTCCATTCGTTAAACTAGAATCAGTCCGGACTTTTGAAACCGGAACGGTTTGCCCTCATAGGCGGAGGGATTCTGAAAACGCGGCAGTAATGGAACCTACTTGCCGCCAGGAAGCGCTGCCAATCGATAGGGCCCGGTCTTCCCTCATCCAGTCGAGGAACTCGATCGGTGATGTGTTCACACTAGCGATGAGGTTTTCGAGAGTCCTCAAGACAAACCAAGAAATTTGCAAAGAAATTCCAAAGAAAACCCAATTGCCGCTAAGTCCTTTGGTGGAGAACCATTTGTACGAATTCTCCAAATTTCGACTCGACCCTGAAAACCATTTGCTGGAAAGCGATGGAGATCCGGTGTCCTTGTCGCCTAAGGCATTCGAGATTCTTTTGATCCTTGTTCAAAACGGAAGTGGGCTCACTACCAAAGAAGAGTTAATGCGCAGAGTCTGGCCGGACAGCTTCGTCGAGGAGGCGAATCTGACGGTGAACATATCTGCGTTGCGGAAACAATTGGGCTTAACTCCGAATGGACAACAACATATCGAAACGGTGCCTAAGAAGGGCTATCGTTTTGCGGTCCCCGTCAGCCAGTCGAGGGGCGACATGGCGGGAACGACTCTCGAAGAAATCATTCCATCGCCTAAGATCGTTCCAGAGACCCCCGGCGAAAAGCTTCAAGCAAAAACTGAGCAAAGACAACCGAAGGCAAATGTCCGCATTTGGCTCAGCTTGTCTATTTTCGCGATCATCGCCCTTTTCGTGGTGCTTTTCGCAGTCAATCGCTCTTCCCGTCAACAGAAAACTACCGCCGTTCCTGTTTCCCAGTTGCCACGTCGCCTGGCAATTCTCCCGTTCCAAAATCTGGAGGAAGATCCGAGTGCTGCCTTTCTCGGATTCTCGCTTGCAGACGCCCTGATTACCAAATTGGGCTATGTGAGCGAACTTTCTGTTCGCCCTTCTTATGCAATTCAGAAATATAGAGATCACCCGATTGAGATTCAGAAGATTGCAGCAGATTTGAATGTAGATACCCTTCTCACAGGAACCTTTGTCCGCGAAGGAAAAGACCTTCGAATTGCCTACCAGCTAATCGACGTGAAGACACAAAACATTCTGTGGAAGGGTGCATATGACCTGAAATATGACAAACTTCTGACCGTTCAGGACAAAGTCGCAGAGCAGGTCATTCGTGGGCTGGAACTCTCTTTGTCTTCCGGGGAGGCTGTACGCCTTAAGAACGATGAAACAGCCAGTCCCGAAGCCTATGAGTATTATCTTCGGGGTGTCGATCTTTATTCGAAAAGTGAATTCCCGACAGCGATCAAGATGCTAGAGAAAGCGACCGACCTGGCACCGCGATTCGCATTGTCGTGGGCCAATCTCGGCAAGTCTTATACGGCGAATGCCTCGTTTCATTTTGGTGGTGGCCAAGAGTACAAGAAAGCACAGGCAGCATTTGAAAAAGCCATCGTTTTGCAACCCGACGAGATTGATGCTCGAATCTTTATGGCTAACATGTTCACGGACACAGGCCGGGTGGAACTCGCTGTACCGTTGTTACGGGAAGCACTCAAGAAGAATCCAAACCACGCTGAAGTTCACTGGGAACTCGGTTACGCTTACAGATTTGGTGGCATGCTTTCGGAGGCGGCTTCGGAAAGCGAACGCGCACGCCAACTCGATCCCGGAGTAAAACTCAGCAGTTCAACAGCAAATGCCTATCTCTATCTCGGTCAATACGATCGCTTTCTCGAAAGTCTACCGCCCGGCGACGACACGGCACTCATCGTTTTTTACCGGGGTCTCGGAGAGTTCTATAAGAAGAATCTGGAAGCAGCGGCCGAGAATTTTGACCATGCGTTCAATCTTGATCGTTCCGTCTTCCAGACGGAAATTGGAAGAGCCTTCAGTCTTATAATCCGCAACCAGAATTCCCAGGCTGAATCGATTCTGCGAAATGTGGAAACCAAAATCACTCAACGGGGAGTTATCGATGCGGAAGCAACTTACAAGCTCGCACAAGCTTACGCTGCGTTGGGGGACAAGGCATCCGCGCTTCGAGTCCTAACTCAAAGTATTGCCAACGGATTCTTCCCTTATCCCTACTTTTCGAGCGATCCGCTTCTTGATTCTCTTCGAAATGAGCCTGAGTTTCTCAAACTCATGATCACGGCAAAAGAACGCCACCAAGAATTTAAAACTAAATTCTTCTAACAAACCAGCATCTCACCTCAGCGATCCGCTGGCCGCCTGTTCGCCAGGAGACATGACTATGGCTTACATAAATCATTTGTCATCGACCACGTGTTGCTCCTTATCTCCATTTGCGTGAATTTCATCCAGACTGAATCAATGGGCTGAAGCCGGAACTTCGCGGTGCTGCGCTTTAATCGCCCGATAGACAGCTAGTTCGCGATCTGCATCCGCTGTGCGGCCTGCACGGCGATACGCAGTCTGAAGCTGGTAGTGAATGTAGTCCTTCGAATTGTCGGAGTGCGCGGCTAACTCCAAATGCGTAACGGCTTCGGGAATGTCTCCTTGCTCCAGCAAAACCTTACCTAGTTCGTACTGTGCCTGGGCATAATCTGGCCTTTGAGCCACTACTTTCTGCAAGAGCGGGATTGCTTCACCCTTCTGCGATGTCTGCAAGAGGGCGTAGGCAAGCTGATATTCCACATCAGGCTCGTCCGGACTGATTTGTTGTTCTATTCTTAGTTCTGGGATTGCCTCCGTCGGGCGATCAAGCCGGATCAGCGCAACGGCCACCTGGTAATGAGCACGCGGCGTGTTTGGTGCACGTTGATAAACGTGGCGAAAGCATGCGGCGGAGCGCTCGTAATTCTCCGTCGTGTTGTAGATCTGGCACAGCAAATTCAAGACTTCGGCTGGAGGGTCCTGTTGCGTTATCTTGTTCAGTAATTCGTTGGCTCGATTTTGTTGGTTTGATCGAGCGAGAGAGTAGATCATCGCATAAGCAGATCGTGGATCCCGCAGGGCTACGTCCGAAATCGGTGCGAATGCTTTCGCAGCCTCAGCAAACTCATCGATGGAAAATAGAGACAGACCTAAAAAGAGTCGCGCCTTTACATCCTGTGGCGCCGCAGCGACTACGACGCGAAAGGCTCGAGCACTCTCGGGAAAATCGTTCATTCGAAAAGCGATCATGCCAAGATTACTCATCAGCCCTGGAGTGGAAGTACTCCACCGTTCCGCATCCTGAAAATGGTGCAGAGCTTTCTCATCCTCATTCAACCGCGCCTCGGCCGTTCCCCAGTCGTTGAAACTGTTTGCCAGGATTTTTTTCAACTCAGTCTCACGAGCCTTCAGCGAATTCAACTGTGTCGAGGTGGTGCTGGGCTTACTGTGAGGATTTCGCGCAGCTGCGGCCAGTTCAGAGTGAACTTCGGTACGATCTTCGATGGCGAGTGACTGTTTATACAGATCGAGGGCTTGCGACCAATTCCCTCCTCTTTCTTTCACTCTTGCCATCTCCAAGAGCGCGAACGCAGACAGCCTCTTGCTCGCTTCTGCAATGTCAGTTGAATCACCTGCATTGATAGCTTTTTTTTGTTTATCCAGCCGCAATTGCAACTCGTGAGACACTCCGTCGTTTTGGCTCCTCGCTGTCTGGGACAAGGCACAATAACCATAGCCAAAGAACAGAATAGGAACAGCTATCGAACAGAGGCGAGGTCGAATGAGCATATCAATCTGCGTTCAGAATAACTTGCGGCAGAATTTCTTGGATTCTGCCGCCAACTTGAAGGTGTGCCTAAGGTTGGCTAGAAGTTGATCCGAAGTTCATATTGAATTTGTCGTGAATTGCCTATCAGACCGCTTGAAGTTCCGAATCCGCTGGTTGACGTCGCAGTAGAGACCACGTTGTTGGTTTCGCTGCAGGGCTGATAAAGTCCGCTGCCATCCGGCGCTCCGCAGTTTACTTGTTGGAACGGCGCGCCTTGCGATAAGGATCCAGGATTAAAGTTCGGATGGTTAAACAGGTTGAAGAAATCAAGACGGAACTGAATCGTCGCCATCTCCCTGATCTTCCAATTCTTATCCACGGCGAAATCCGTATTTACAAAATTTGGACCGCCACAGAATCCGCGTGGCTCAACATTACTCGGGATGGTACCGATCGCATAACCTACCAGCGTGAACGCTCCGGGATTGATAATGGTGTTGCCGTGCCTGCCTGTCGTGCAACTTTGTCCTGTGAGCAATGGCCGCAGTGGATTCGTAAATCCGGTCTGCACAAGCGAGTTCAGAGTGCTTACCCCGCCCGGAACCAAGGCTCCGGAATTTTCCGCGCCGCCCTGATAGATTGTGAAATTGTTCCCATTTGCCGCAGTAGTGATACCGCTGACCTGCCAACCTCCAAGCACACCTCTTGCCATCCAGTTCGCACCACTTAGCAGTGGAAGAAAGTAGGTTGCATTCGCGACAAAATTGTTTGGACGATTCGTATTGCCATTTCCTCTGTCGAGGCGCGTATCCGGATAGTAAGTTCTTGTTTGCACGCCTAGGCCGCCACTTGAATCATCCAGAACGATGTCTGAGATCGAGTGAGACCAGGTGTACGCTGCTTGCAACTGCAGTTTGGTGTAGTGAACCCTAATTAGGGTCTGGAGCCCGTTGTAACTGGAATTGCCGTCATGCGCCCACCACGTCAGCGTTCCATAATTCGAGTATGGCCGGTAGGCATTGATGGCATTGCCGTTCTGGAAGCTGGCTGCAAGCCAGTTCTGCTGCGGAACCTGGTTGATGTCATAGGTGGACGTCAGGTGGATTCCACGATTCCCGACATAACTAACCGAGAAGACCGTGCTCTGTCCCACGCTCTGCTCGACGGTTGCATTCCACTGCCAGGAATTGGGGATCAGATCATGCGGATCGAAGCCACCCTGTGGATTCGCCGATCCTGAAAGCGATGGCGGTGTGGCGCCGCCCAGGGTTCTCGGGTAATTCGTTGTTGTAAGTGCGAAGGGTGCATTCGACACCAGCGTGTATCGAGACACGCGCTCGCGCTGGAAAAACTGTCCGCCGCCCAGTCGAACCGCCGTCTTGCCGTTGCCGTAAACATCCCACGCAAGACCGACTCGCGGCGCGAACAAATGATTATTCACGTCCTGCAGGTACTTATTCGGGCCGGGCACACCCTTGCTGAACGACGTTCCGAATTGCGCATTCGCGTCGCCGCAAGGGTCTGTACCAGGAACGATCCAGAGCCCGTTGCAGGCGTCGCTACCCGGCTTCGCGGGATCGTACAAACTTGGCTGGAAGCTCGTCGCTTGTCCATTCGGCTGATATGTCGGAGTCGAATAGGAATAGCGAAGACCCGCGTCAATGGTGAGTCGCGGGGTCAGCCGGAAATTATCTGACGCGTAACCCTCGTAATCCCTCCAGCGCAATTGCGCACGCACATTCGTCGAAGTCTCCGTGATGTTGAAGAGATTATTCGGAATTTCGAAGTTAGCCAGATTGTTTCCCGTCGCAATGCCCCCTGGCGCAAGCGAACTGTCTCCGGTGTTGATCGTTGGACGTTCGGAACTTGATCCGGATGTATCTTCATCTTTTCCTGACCAGCCAAGCGATACACCGAACCGCATGGTGTTGCGCCCCTTCACCCAGGAGAGATCATCCTGAGCAGTGTAGATGTCGAGCTGATTCTGCCACGGTGCCTGTAATTGAAGTGTGTTGCCGCTCGCGTAGTTTCCGAGGTTGACCGGAGGCACACCGAGCTTGGAATGCTTCAGCGATTCAGGGTAGAGGGTAGGAATGGCGGCAGTGATCTGCGGCAGCAACGCCGGATTTGTCCCGCCCGCGGTGATCTCTATGCGATTGTTGGAATATTGGAAGGCCGCGCTGTTCACCAATGAACTGCTGATGGTTGAAGTCCACCGCCCTACGATGGACTTCGACGGCTGAGCCCAACTGCTGTCCAGTGCCGGAAAAGGATCGTCTCCCCAATAGCCTGCATTGAACGCAGGATTGTTCCACGAGTCCTGAGTGTATCGGCCAAACACAGAATTCTTTGGTGTGATGTTGTAGTCGACGCGAGCGTTCTCTTCCCGCCAAGTCAGCGAGGTAGGAATGGACTCAGACCAGTTCTGTCCATTACTGTTCAGCGAGCTCAGGCTGGGGGGAGGCAAGAGCTGGAGGACTGTCGCAGCAGATGGGTCGACTGCGGCAAGCTTGTGGGGATTGGCAGGGTCCGCAATCGCGGAAGGAAACGTCGGCACAGCGGTGGCCTGACAGGACGGAGTCGAGAAATCGCCACTGAGTTCGGCAGCTGTCGGAACGCATGCACTCACCTGACGGCCCTGAATCTGATCATTCCATTCCTGGCTCCAGAAGAAAAAGAGCTTGTCGCGCTTGATTGGACCTCCTATCGAGTATCCCCAATCGTTACGGCGCAGCTTGGCTTTTCCATTTTCTGGCAGGCCTTTGCCAGCATTTGGCGCCGTGAAATAGTCATATGCGGCAAGGGCATCATTGCGGCCGTCGTAGAACAAGCTGCCGTGAAAACGGTTGGTGCCGCTACGCGTCGCTATGTTAATGATGCCACCCGACGCCTGCCCGTACTGAGCGCCATAATCGTTGGTCAGAAACTTAAACTCAGCGATGGCCTCGTTCGACGGATAAATCAAGATCGTGCGGTTCGATCCCGTGTCATTGTTATTCACACCATCAATCAAGAAAAGATTGTTGGTGGTCGGATTGCCGTTCACCGACATATCCACGCCGCCGTTAAGGCCCTTGCCCTGTGTCACGAACCCATTTGCCGCTGAGACGCCGGGCGAGAGCTGGGTAAGCTCGACAAAGTTGCGTCCATTGAGAGGAAGCTCTTTTACCTGCGTACCACTGATGACGCTGCCAAGAGCAGCGCTGTCTGTCTGCACCTGGATGTTGCTCTCTTGCACGACAACAGTCTGAGTAGCGCCGCCAACTTCCAACTGAGCATTAACAGTAGTAGTGCTTGCGACCGTAACTTGAACATTCTTCGTCACGAACGGCTGAAAGCTCGGAGCGGTGATGTCAATTTGGTAAGTGCCGATTGGAACATCTTGAAATGAGTAGCTACCCTGATCGGTGGTCTTGGTCACGCGTGTGATACCGGAAGCCGTTCCAGTCAAATTGACAGGCACGTTCGGCAGGATCGCCCCTGACGAATCCGTGACCTGCCCCGAAATAATTCCCGTAGTCTGTTGCGCTACAGCCGGACAAATAAGGAGCATGAAGCAGGCAGCAAACAAAAGAACTAAGCTGCCATTCCGCATTGCCTTGCCTCCAGAAAATTCAATGCGTCCTGATCGTTTGTTATCCATCACTACACTCCTCCAACAATGGCGCTGGTTAGCAATCGGCCCATAGGCGCAACGACAACCTCTTCCGGGGCAACGGAATAGGCCTTGCGTGCCTGTCTGACACGCCTAGTCATTGATATTTTTCTTTCCTTACTGGGACTTACCTGACTTGCATGAAATCACGTGCTCCGAATCACACCGAGGTCGGGACGGGACTACAGTTCAGCCGTCATTCGCGAACACCTTGAGCACACGATTCGGGCTCCATTGGCGCTTTACCTTAACAAAAACGCTTGAGCACGCTTGAACGTTATCGACGATCGGCAATTTATTGTCAAGTAGCCGTTGGTATATGAATGGAAATCACAGATGGGCAAGGTATTTAGGGCACGGTATTCTTGAGCCGAATTTACCGGCGTGAAACTGGTCACTACTGCGGAATCAGCAAATTCGTTAACGCGGGTGATGCGATTGAAGAAATACTTCCGCGACTCGTGAAGGTACGTGATGTCCCGGTTGTTGCGAGAAAGGGCGAATTCATTTCTTTTGCGTTGGACGAATCTGACTCGCATCGACGAGCCCCGAACCCTCTTGCACCGAATAAACTTTGTCAGGTGCGAGATCACGAAGAGTTTCGCGCTTGCCGGACGGCCAACGGATTTCCACAGAATCAACCTTCTTCGCATCCGCCAGGCCAAAGTGCAAACGAAGATCGTTCTGCGACAGATAGCTTCCTCCGCTGTGAATCTCATCCATCTGCGTCACTCCACCCGCGGTGATGGTGATTCGTGCGCCAAATGCCAGGCGGTTGCTCTTTGTTCCGGCAAGTTCAAATGTCACCCAATGCGCTCCGGCGATCCCTCGATTATGAAGAAGCATCGGCGCGCCATCCAAGTCACTAACCACCAGGTCCACGCTCCCATCATTGTCGAAATCCGCGGTCGCGAGTCCGCGACTAATCCGAGGCTCCATCAATGCTGATCCCGCTTGTTCGGTCGCATCACAGAAGGTTCCGTTTCGTTCGTTGAGATAAAGAGTTTTCGGCTGACGATATCGGGCACCAGATGGAATCGAATCTACCTGCGGGTACACCTGACCGTTGACCGCGACCAGATCAGCCCAGCCGTCGTTATCGAAATCAACAAAGGCATCTCCCCACTTCACCCACGGCAGCGATGCAAGGGCCACGCCAGCGTCGTAAGAAACATCGCGGAAATCCCATTTACCTTGGTTCTCATAGAGAGTGTTGTATTCGTCCGCGAAGTTAGTCACATAAATGGAAAGCAGTCCCGTGTGATTGTAGTCGGCGACTGCAACTCCCATCGATCCCTGCTCAGATCCATCTGCGCTTACCGCCGTGCCTGACTCCAGTCCGATCTCAGTGAATTTTCCAGCTCCGTCATTTCTGTAGAGGAAATTTGGCGTGGAATCGTTTGCAACGTAAATATCGGGCCGTCCCGTGTTGTTAAAATCCGCCCACACTACGCCAAGCCCAAAGTATCCATCTGGATCATTTACGCCGGCAGTTTTCGACACATCGGTGAAAGTCCCGTCGCGATTGTTGTGAAACAGCGAATCTCCAGCACCCTTAAGACCCCGCGGGCCACATTGAACATCGATGCCCCGGTATTTGCAGGTTGCGGCTTTACCGAATCCGGGAAGATCATTGAGCTTGAAGTCAACGTAATTTGTGACCATCAAATCAACAAATCCATCTCCGTCGTAGTCACCGAATGCGGCGCCTGTCGACCAACGACCATCGGCCACCCCTGCCTGCTTAGTTACATCCGAAAAAGTTCCATCACCGTTATTTCGATACAAGATATTCCCGCCAAGGCACGTAATATACATGTCCGGCCAGCCATCGTTGTTGTAGTCCCCAACTGCACCACCCATAGCAAAACAGGGAGTCTCAACCCCCGCCTTAGTTGTCACGTCGGTGAAAGTTCCGTCGTGGTTATTGTGATAGAGAGTGGCTCGTGCCTTCTGTCCGTGCAAGGCCATCTCTACGGTTGGCGCATTGGTGAAGTAAATGTCAGGCCATCCGTCGCGGTCATAGTCAATGACCAGAACGCCGCCGCTCATCGATTCAAGAATGTATTTCTTTTCAGGAGATGCGAGATGCACAAATTGAATGCCGGCGGCCTTCGTTACATCGACGAGTTTAGGGACGATACGACCGTGGCAGATCTGCGTTCGTGCACCGGGCGGGGGCGGCGACGCGACGCTGTGCGCCTGACCAGCCGTCTGTGCAATCAGCAGCGCCTGCAGTAGAGTGGACGCGATTGCCGTTCTTGCACTCACCGCGAACATCAACGAAATTCCCCATAAACGTTCCTTCGTCGACTGCTCTGCCAAATGTTTGCCGGCATCAAACCCCTTACTCGTTTGGCACAGTTTTTCATCCGGATCTAACCCGATATCGCCTGCGACAAAGGGAAGTACCAAACATGCTCACTTGGAGTAAGATGCAGAATTTCACAACGGCCAGCTGCATTCGCGGCGGCGTATCAAAGCAACCGATTCGCGCAGAATTTCTCTTGAGTCGGCCCGAATCCATACAGAAAACTTACGCGCCCGTTTGCGCGGACCAGTCTCAAGAAGAAGTAGATGATCAGTAGCACTCTCGTCGAATTCAATTTCAACCAGGTGCAAGTAAGGATCGGGCGATCGGGGGCGAGTTCTATCGCCTATAACTGAAAACATTCCTTCAAATCACAGACCAAGAAGTTCGTGCAACGCACTGCGATGCGTGCCTCCTCATTTTTCCGAATTAGCAGTAAAATCGCCTTCCACTCCGAACGGGGCAACGGCTACCGTTCCGGCAAATTTTCCCTCGGTCGAGCCTAAGGTGGCGGTGTACTTGATCGTGAGAGGGGTGCCGTTGTAATCCCCATCAATCGACCAGGTAACTTTTGCGCCGTCGGCCTTTCCTGTAGCCTTCGCGTCCTTTCCGTCGGCGCCTTTGCATGTCCCGCCGATGTCGTTGCTGGTCTGTGTCAGCGTGCATACGCTGTCGCTCTCATTTCCGGCGATGCTGCTATGAATTTTCCATTTGCCGCTTACAGACGGGCTATCTGCCGCCAAGGATGTGACTGCACCAGAAACCAGGAGTGCTGATACTAGCAAAACTTTCATTTGCCGAGCCTCATGTCGTTTTGATTGGCACCCACTGTGCCATTTGCGAAGGATACATGAGACGGTTCTTTCCGTCGCTAAACGATCGCCTATCCCCCTCGCGCTACGAAGAGTAGTCGTCCATTACACCTGAAAGCTGCTAGACTCCCTATGCCTTGTCACTCAATTAGCGAATGAACCGGAGGTGTCAATGGCATTGATAATTGCAGGCCGCATTGTTCCTATGAGCAACGCAGATCCAGCTGCCGTGTTTACCGGCCGGGTGTATCTCGGAGATGAAGGATGGGTGGAGTCGGTTACCGCCGCAGGTGCGCCTGCGCCCGCAGGATTCGGGAGCGCCCCGGTGGTTGAAACGGGGAATGCCTTCGTAATCCCCGGACTTATAGATATGCACAATCATCTTGGCTATAACTCACTGCCGTTGTGGGCAGAGCCAACACAGAAAAAGCCTTTCCTGCACCATAACGACTGGCCAAACAAAGCTAGTTATAAACCCGACATCAGCTGGCCGGCGTGGGTCATGGCCAAGGGCGATCCGGAGGCGTTGCTTGCCTACGTTCAAGTAAGGGCATTGGTCGGCGGGACTACCGCAATTCAGGGATGGCCCGCTTTCAACAGACCTCCGCAAATGGTGTTGCGCAACATTGATGACGAAAAAGCGGGAACAACGAACCGCAATCTGGTGTACACATCCGTCATAACAGAGACGCCTATCCAACTAGCCCACACGGCTCAATTGATCAGCCGCGGTGCAGGATTTATTTACCATTGCTCCGAAGGGCAGCCAGGTTCCGTAGTGTCGCGCGAGTTTACCGATGTTGCCAATGCCGGTTGCCTCAGCAAGAAGTTGGTTGCAATCCACTGCAATGCCGTTTCGGATTCAGATTGGGAGCGGTGGCAGCCATCTGAAGCGGGAGCCGTAGTGTGGTCGCCTTTCTCAAACTACTGGCTATATGGAGTCACTACAAATATTTCCGCGGCGCAGAAAAGAGGGTTATCAATCTGTCTCGGATCGGATTGGGGGCCATCGGGAACCAAGAATGTTTTGGGCGAAATCAAAATTGCCATGCTCGCGAATAAGAAGGAGAAGTTCAACCTGAGTGATCAAGATCTGGTAGCAATGGTCACGTCCAATCCCGGAGATGTAATGGCGCGCTGCTGGTCGCGACAAGTAGGACGACTGACAGAAGGCAGCTTTGGCGATGTGACAGTGATACGGCCAGACGGAGACGGAGATGTGTGGTCGCAAATTGTAAAGGCCACTGAACGCGAAGTTATGTTGGTGGTTGTTGACGGAAAAGCCCGCTATGGCGATACCACGATTATGTCGAAGGCTAGCTCTTCACCAGCATCCACTTTGAGTGTAGGCGGACGTCAACGCAAGCTTGCCATACCTGATCCGCACGATCCTGGTAAGGCATTCCAATGGGCGGATATATTGTCGCGTCTTGATGCCGTGCGCAAGGATCCCGCGGGCGCATTGAGTCGCGCGGAGGGACGCTCACGAGGCTTTGCCGGCGCCGGCTCAGACCTTAACGCCCCGCTTGAGTTGGCCCTGGACATGCCCTCTGGTGATGCCATGGCTTTTGCGGGACCACCTCCCAGTCCAGAAACGGTGGTCGTGCCCCCCTTGCCGACGCTTGTTCATGACAAGGCATTCTTTGCGGACATTCACGGTCGCGGTTTTCATGGCGGCCTTCTGGATGGTCTCGCTGATTTTTACAGGAAATAACGATGAAGAATAGTGTGGCAAAAAACAGTCGCCAAAAGTTCAATGCGATAACGCTTCAGCGTGGCAAGAGCCTGAGCGAAGCACTTGGCGAATTGCCCCCGGATGTGGGTGTTTTAAATTGGGGAGAACGGCTCGATATCATCGATGCCCTGGTTCAAGTGATCGATGGCGTTTATGCCCACTTGCCACTCAAGCGCGCCTTGTACGGATTTGATCCCATACGGGCGTTGGAGCATCTTCGTCAGCAAGTTCCTGGTTTAACAGATCTTCAGTTTCATCGTGAGCTCACAACACTTATCAATCGCCTTCGCGACGCGCACACGCAGTACTCCGGTCCCCGCAGTATTTCAGGTGCGGTCGCCACGCTGCCCTTTCTCGTGGAAGCCTGGGGTCCTGCTGAGGATTGCCATTTCGTTGTATCGAAGGTCAGCAACCGCGGACTGATAGATGATCCTCTGTTCCAACCTGGCGTGACATTGACGTTTTGGAATGGAGTCCCGTTCGGCCGAGCAGTGGAAATGCACGCAGAAAGTGAAACTGGGGGCAGGCCCGACGCACGCCAGGCCAGGGCGTTGGATTCATTAACGTTTCGATCCCTCGAATACGGACCGCCTCCCGATGAGCATTGGGTAGATATCAGCTATATCGATCTTAAAAAGAATAGCCGGGAGATACGTATGCCCTGGCGCGTGGTCTGCCCCAATCGCGCTCCCAGCGCCGCTGGTCATGGTGGATCAGCGCGCATGCATCGTGCCATCGATCCTGCCGCGGAAGCCGTACGCCGTGCGAAGAAACTCATGTTTAGTGCTGCGCTTTGGGGAGAGGAACGGGCAGTATCAACAAGACGCACTTCCAGAAAGTCGCTGATGTCTAAATATGAGGATTTTCTTTTGGCGAGAACGGTAAACACTTCCAGCGGCAAGTTCGGCTATCTGCGCATCTGGAGTTTTGACGTAAATGATGATCAAGAGTTCATCGAGGCTGTGATCGAGATTATTCGAAAACTGCCGAATCTCGGAATGATCATCGACTTGCGGGATAATCCAGGTGGACTCATCTGGGCTGCGGAACGGATGTTGCAGCTCTTCACGCCGAACCCGATCACGCCAACAAAATTCGGCCTTCGTGCTACACCTCTGACGAACGCTATGGCATCTGCACGTTTTAACCAGGGAGAGCTTGGCCCTTGGTCAGATTCCATCGCCAGCGCGCCATTTAGTGGCGAGCCCTACTCCACTCATTTGCCCATCACGACTGTTGAGCGATGCAACGATTTAGGCCAGCACTTTGGAGGGCCCATTGTTGTCGTGGTGAACGCTAACACTTATTCTTCGGGGGACTTGTTCACAGCTGGGATCGTAGACAATCGTGTCGGGCCGGTCGTTTGCATTGGAGAGGCGACTGGCGCAGGCGGCGCGAATGTTTGGACTTCCGATGATCTGGGCGCGGCGATGAAGGCTGCAGGGCTTCCTTTGCCGACGCTCGCCAGCGGTGCAAATTTCACCATCGCTGTACGCCGGGCTGTGCGTTGCGGCGACGCAGAAGGCATGCTGATCGAGGATACCGGTATCTCTGGACAACCCTACTCGATGACGCAACGGGATGTCTTCGAGAGCAACGCAGATTTGATCGAATTCTGCGCCAGGCTGCTATCAGAACAACCCAGGACGCGACTCGATACCGTGAGGACTGGTCAAAAATTGAAAATTGCAACAGCAGGACTGGACCGCGTCGATATCTACGCCGACGGACATCCTGCGGAGCCCAGTCGCCCGCTAAGTAGAAACAGTAGTGTTAGCGTGCAGCTTCCAGCCGGCACCAAGGATTGCGAGGTCGTGGGCTTCAGCGAAGGCGCAATTCGGCAGCGACGTCGGCTCTTTGCCAGGTAACACCGATCCCAACCAGCAGCGCGATTCAGGAAACGATGCCGGTCGGCACCGTAATCGTGATGTTACGTCGCTTGGCCTTGGTGTCGGCCCCGAGCCTCGCTGCCCATCCATCATTTTCGTGCATCCAGGAGGGCAAGCCGGCCGGTATGTCAGCCTCCGGAATCGGCAAGCGGTCTCCCGGCGCCCATGTATCTCCGTAGGGCATCAACGCTGTGACGGTATCCGGGTGTTTGACCGAGGGTGATAGCACCTGCAATCCGGAGTTCCAGTTTTCGAGCATCTTCTTGGTTGCCTCGGCCAACTTTGTCTTGACGTTCTTCGAAGAACTCTCAGGCTCCGTAGGATGGATGAATGGAGCATAGGCAATGTCGAAAGCCGCGCCATTCGGTGTCAGCTTCCAGGCTTTCCAAGCCGCGTCCGCCGCCGTGCCGAGGGCCACGACAGCCTCAACTTTTTTACCAATAAGGAGCGCATCGAGCCAGCTATTGCGGTACGCAATCAGCTTAGGATCCTTCGCCGTCGCAGCTTTCACACTTCCATACACGCTGTAGAGAAATGTGTTCACGATGACATAACTTTCTGTGATGCCAAGTTTTCCGAGAAGGCCTTGAAGACGCCTGCCTGCTTCCCCAACGAGGACACGGCGAATAATCGTCTCATGCTGCGCAGGATCCTGCCCGATAACAAGGACCCGGGCCGAGCCGTCGAGACGGCCCCGATGGAAAATAGGTCCCCATTCCACTCGGAATTGATCGGGAACGTACACGTCAGATTCAGGATAGTTCATACATAACGTACGAAAGGGTTCGGCAAAGCAGCCCGGATCAAACGCGTGAGGCATGGCGGTGTATTCCTTTCCATTGAGATGAACAAACCCTCGACCTAGTTAGTGAGGCCTGAACAGCAAATCTTGGCGTGTTCGATGTCGTCTCAGCTGGCTGTGGTTCACGTCTTACTCAACTCTCCAAGTGAGAATAGCCTACACCCAACGGGATTTTAATCACGGTGACGTTCCCTGCGTATGGTGATCAGACACGTTGTGGCGTTTCACCAAGGTTCACGTAATCCCGTCGATAACAAATGAGATCGTCACTTTTCAGCTTGACCCTCAGGAATAAACGAAGCCACAAAATTGGCGGTGCTCGAGGATGGAGTTCTTAAGAAAGAGCACTTCGACCTCAGCGGCTCGGAGCTCGAGATATTCGCGGTCCCGCTCAACGCAAGGGCATCCCAAACAGCCTCCATTTCTGAGTCCGCGAATATGCCTTCGAAATTATTAGACATAAGATACAGCGGACCTCAACGGCTAATGAGCCTCCTTCAATTGATCTAGGATCTGAGCCACTCCATAATGTGAGATGTCTACGTCGTCGGAGGACTTCCCACCACTGAAGGCTGCGATCAGGTAACCACTTTTGGCCCGAGCGATCACTCCGCCCTCCCAACCGAACTCCCCAGTCATGGGCGGGCGCACTTGGCTGCCGCTATCCTTCAACGTATCAGCCATCTCCGCTGCCTTTGCATATGCGATGCCCAACAAATTCGAGCCCTTCTGTGTATCTGTCGGCTGGTCTTTTAAGCGTCCCACAACTAACATCCTTGAACTCCACGACTCCACTTTGTCGCCATCAAAATAAGCCACCACCGCAACCCCTCCCACCTTTAGAGCTTCCGCCCTCGTCTTCATCGCAAGGAGGGCTGCATCTGCGAGGCTTTCGAAGCAAGCGCGGGCCTCCAAGGAAGTGGTGGAATCAGTCGTCGGTTTTGCAGGAGTGGTGACTGCAGCAGTTGAATTCTTTTGCAATGGAGACTTCGGGACTTCAGCGTGGCAGCTTGGCAGGTTCCGCCCCGGGCTCTCTTCAGCGCAGACAGCTACGCAAATTGAGAGTCCGAACATTAGCGTTGCAAAGATTCTGATCGATCGCATCCTTACTCCTTGAGTTACAAGTTATTAGATCTTCTTCAAAGAATCTTACTCACAAAGCCATGTGTGTCTGGAGATCTGATTAGTGGAAGAACTTGGCACAGGTTCACCCCGATTTTAGCTGCCTCGATTGCGGCAGGTTAGCTGAGGCCTCGCAATTCTACTTGAAAGGGCCAACGACCCTGTCTGCAAAGGCTTTTCCGAATCGTTATGACTCCTGCCTAAAGCCGTCAAGCATTTGTACACTCGAGAAGCAATCGAGAGAAAAGACAAGGCTATGCCGACGAACAGAGGGTACCGTATCGCGAATGGCAGCTTAGGCGGCCAGGAAGCGTGCGGTTCCGGCAGTTGCACGGGACCGCCGATGCAGGGCCACTCTACGAAGACGAAACACGCTTCCTTGCTGTGTTGAATCTCGTGTAATATCCCGCCATGTCAGACACCTCCTCGAAGGAAGCGAAGAATCTCCCGACATCCTTTTCCGTCGATCCTGTGGCGGCAGCGGGGAGCCCCATGTGGACGGAGCACCTGAGCGATCATTTGCCTAAACGATTCGTTCGCAAAGTCTTCCTTCTTCCGGAAGGGGATAAGCCGGTAGTGAATTCGATGTACGACCCTTCAAAAGGGGTACGACCAAGCGACATGCTTGCTGAATCCCTGGTTAGCAGATGCCATCCACTTATTGATGCGGTGGCCACCGCATTCAGCCAGCATCGTCCGTTGGTACTTTCTCCCGATTGCATTTGGCTGGCTATCGAGCAAGGTTTTGCCCATCATATCGCCGTGAATGCTGAAACTTTCCGTAAAAGGCTTGTCATCCATCAAGGACGCCGCGTACTTCAGGCGACGGTCACAGATCTGAGCCTTGGCAGCTTCGAAGGAGCAATCGGAGATTGGTCCTCGCAAATTCGGGCTGCTTCCGATCCCGTGTTGCATGAGACCTTGATCTGTGACTTCTCCACCACCACGCCGATAGTTCGGACAGCAAGCGAAGTCGTTCTCATGGACTGCTATTCCTCGTACTTCACCTATTTCCTAACGTGCATCTGTGGAATACCAAAGATTACAGTCACCGGGACCACCGGGGATTGGCAGAGCATGCGAGCACGAATCGAGATCCTTGAGACTTTCGGCCTCGATTGGTGGGTCCGCCGTTTGCGACCTATCCTCGATGAGTTTATCCGCACGTCGAAAGGCCATCCCTCACTCACCTTCTGGCGAGCAATATACAAGCCGAAGCAGGCGTATGGGACGGAGACGGTAACCGGCTGGATCGCGGATCTGTTTCCCTATTTGAGCGATGCGCCCGAGCGACGACGGAGTGAAATTTTCGATTATGAACGTATAGAGTGGGCAATACCCGTTGAGGCTGGAGTAAAAACGTTTTTCGGGCCCGGAGATCCCGGAGCCGAGATTGGCGTTGCGAAGAAGATGTTCCCCTCAGGGCTGGCCAGCGTGCCCCTCAACGTAACTCTTCCACGCAACGCGAATGTAAGTCTCGACTTAGTGGGTGGCTTCCTCGCCGTCCAACAAGATCCGGACGACCTCGCATTGTCGCCTCTAATTGGTTGGGCCGTTGCTGAGAGCGCTCCTACGAAACCTGTGATGCTTTTCTAATTCATTCGCGGCACGTTGCCAGCGCTATCCGCGCCGAAAGAACTGGAAGGTTTTCTTGGTTTAGTGCAATCCCAGAGCACCCGGATTCGACAACGAAAAACCTCATCGACTCGACTCTACCGTCTGATCGGCAATATGTGTCGGAACACCGAGGTTGACATTAGCTCGCCCGTCGACCCAGATTAGTAAGGGTTGTACGTATCGAGGCGGCCGTCATCGACGTATGACGAGAGCGAACGTATGAGAGCCGCATAGAGATTCGCGAGTGCAGTTTTCGGATGATCGCGAAGCGAGAACACCTGGGTTAAGCTTCTTCGAGACAAAGGAACTCATACCTTGGGCGACAAAAGACCACTAAAGACTTCGCGTAAGACAATAATGAACCTCCCCCAATTTCAACAACGCCATCTGATCTATCTTTTATTTCTTCTTTTTCCTCTTGCTCTGACGGCGCAGAATCTCACCGATATCGCGATTGGTGCTTTTGACGCAGATGCCTGGAATGGACTGGTTTTTGAATCCAAAGCGCACGGGCAACGTGTGCCCTTCGCGATTCGAATTGGGTCAAAAAGCGGCACATTTCTAGATGGCAATCGGATCTTTAACGCGGTAAGCCTGGTTGGACCGCATGCGCCAGATGGATCGTACGCTCTCATGGGCTGGAGACACTACCCGCGTGCGGCGACCATCACGATGGAATGGTCGCGCATTGATGAAACAACCGTGGTTGGGAGACTGAAGGCACCTAGTGACGTCCAACTCGTCATTGAGGCCTATTCTCTCGATTCTCCCTATTTCACTGGCGCTTACAGTGTGAGTCCAGATGCTGGTCAAATCGATGGGGTTCATTTTATCGATGGAGTATTCGGGACTGCTGCGCACTTTCTAGTTACGGTCGATCGTCCCATCACAGGCTCCGGTGTGTTTTCATCAGTGACCCAGTTGCAAAACGTAATGGACGCGGGCCAGTTGACAAATCCTCGTGGGGAAAATAAGAGCGGGGCTGCGGGTCTTCAGTTTGCAGCAGATGATCGCTATCTGCGCGGGGCGGCCGGACTTCAGTTTGGCACATCTGGCGATTCCGCCGCACATTTCGTGGCAACTATCGGCTGGAAGTCCGCTGAGATGAGCGCCCACGCACGCGAGCTATTGCAGCCTGGGCGGATCGATTCAATTTTAGATGGTAAAGCCAAGGACTACTTCAATCGTCGACCTCATATCGAAGGATTGTTTTCTGGAGCACCAGAAGCCATTGCTAATTCTATGTTTTGGAACAGCCTATATGTTCAGTCCCTCGGCCTTGAGTTTCCCACCATTAGTCGCAATTGGGCACACGGTTTCGGTGGATGGGTCGTTGGTGAGTGGGATTGCTTCTTTGGATCGCTTCTCACCAACGTTGAAGATTCGGCTCAAACTTCTGCTTCGGTACGCGCGATTCTCATGGCCCAGTCACCAAACGGAGTTGTACCTAATGTCGATGCCGCCAATGGAACCAGTCCCGATCGCTCACAGCCACCAGTAGGCTCATACGCTGTATGGAAGAACTATCAGCGAAATTCTGATATCGAAGTCCTGAAGTGGGCATATCCCAAACTGATGAAGTGGCATAAGTGGTGGTTCGACAACCGCGGCGACGGACAGCCATGGAGAGATGGAAATCGCAACGGGCTGCTTGAGTGGGGCAGTGACCGGGGTTCCACCTACTCAGTGGGCGGACGCGGTTTCCTTCAACAAGCGAAATGGGAAACTGGCATGGACGATAGCCCAATGTATGATGACGTGGCCTACAACCCAAACACCTACACAATGGAACTTGATGATGTCGGCCTCAATTCTCTATACGCTCTCGATGCACAATGCATGGCTAAGATTGCAGCAATTCTCGGCCACGAGGACGAGAGCCGGCAATTTGCAGAAGACTACGACAGAACGACGAAATTGGTGCGAGAACGCCTGTGGAATGATCAGGATGGCATTTTCGAGAATCGATATTGGGATGGACGATTCTCGAAGGAGCTCTCACCGACAAACTTCTATCCGATGTTAGCCGGCATACCGACAGACAAGCAGGCGGAGCGGATGGTCAAAGAACACCTTACGAATCCGCGGGAATTTTGGGGCAAATACGTTATTCCGACAATCTCGCGTAATGATGCGGCATTTCCAGATCAATACTACTGGCGCGGTGACATATGGGGTCCAACTAACTATCTGGTTTATGAAGGGCTCAATAGATACGGCAAAGATGACGTTGCACTCGAATTTGCTCAAAAAAGCTACAACCTATTTATGGATGATTGGGAAACAAGGCAACGAACCAACGAACAGTATTATGCATGGGGAGGCAGCGCCGGTGGGGACACGCACTACACATGGGGTGCGCTCCTCTGTCTGATACCAATGGAACAATTCATCGATGAGACGCCTTGGGATGGCCTTCGTTTCGGAGCATTGCAGCCAACACACGAAGGTAGACTTCTCAATGTCCTATGGAGTGGGCATCATTACGACG
The DNA here is from genome assembly GCA_963797255.1 of uncultured Acidobacteriaceae bacterium. Classification (GTDB taxonomy): domain Bacteria; phylum Acidobacteriota; class Terriglobia; order Terriglobales; family Acidobacteriaceae; genus JANXZS01. The sequence continues at coordinate 100,769 of CAWCOV010000015.1, read as the reverse complement.
TAACCATCGGGCCAAACCTTACATCTGTTAAACGTGACGGTCACACTCGATTTGAAGCTGACGCAGGAGTGATCGTGCGCAATTACAAGCTGGACTCAAACGTACTATCGTTCACAGTGAAGGCGGCTCGCACAGTCACGGTAAAGACCATGGAAGGCGGAACGCACGCTGTGTCTATTGTGATTGACGGCAATCCCTCCGCTCGAACTGTCGTTCAGAATGGCATGGTTGCGTTCAAGTTGCCCGCCGGTAGCCACATCATTACGGAACGGTGGGACGGGCACTCTTGATTCGCATGCCTAAGAAGTCAAACGCCAGACGAGAGATTCACTCACTACACCCTACTATTTGTCCTTCCCCATTGAAGGATATTTCTTCTTCACGGCTCGCCTAACTTTGGTTTTTTCCGATGGCGTTCCAAATCGCGAAACCCGCGACAAAGCATTCCTAGCGTGCGCTTCATTCTCTATCGGATACTTCTTCTTGTCAGGCTCCGCGAAGGACTTTGACGGTAGTTTTTTCCGAGCAGTTGTTGAGAGTCTCGCCATTTTTACCTCATTCCTGAAAATATGACGTTTTCGCTATAAGAATTAACTCGGCTCAATCCTTCTATTTATAGTTGGCCACTTCTACTAACCCGATCCTTACACATGTCTTCTCGATAGCTCCCGCGGGCTTGGGGTCGGTCCTCCTCTGGCTACTGCGGTTGCCGTTAGCCTATTCCTCTGATACAGCCATCCTTCTACCATTTGACTGCGGTACGATCGCGCGAGGTTGTTTTCCTTAAGCGGCTTCTTATGTAGCAGAGAGAACTCCGACAGGGCAACTTATCGAGATCGGTCACTTTTTCTCAGCGGCAATTAAAGCAGCTTTCGTTTCAAATTCTCCAGGCGTGCCGAGACTTGTTCGATGTCATCGGTAAACTTTGCGCGCGCCTCCGCATCCTCTATGTCCGGAAGAAATCGAAGGACGGTTTGACATGCGGCTTCGATGACTCGTACTTCGCGCTGGCCGAACTCGACATAACCCATCTGAAGTTGCAACGTCGCGAAATCCAAGGCGAGCCAGCAAGTGTCAATCTCGGCTTGCAAAAACTTCTTCCGATTGGCGTTTGAATCTGCAATTACTTGTTTCGCTTGAGACTCGATGTCATTCATAGTCATTTACATAGTCTCTCCACCCTGACAGTGATGTGGTCTCAGGCCAAAAAAGTTGCATTCAGAACGCCGCTTGAGATCGCGAACCGCAACGGGATTTACCCCTGCGGTTCGGATTAACACGATCTTCCACCGCCTGACGTTCTCCGCCGACATGAGATTTTTGAATATCGCAAGACTCAGTAGGCAAATGATCGTGATCGAGAACGCGTCCTCATTCAACTCAACGGCCAATTTGTGAAGCCGAGATGCGTTCGGCTTGGCCATCAAGGTGCTCAGCTGAATGTTGCACTTTGCTGGGTCCTTTGGTTGCCCGAGTACTGAGCCGAAAACTCCGACAGCATTGTTCAATAGACCATATCTCCAAGCCATTCATCACCATGTCTTCTTTATTGTCGTATCAACGGCGAAACCGCCGTTTTGATCTCGCGTGAAACTTAAAGTGACGCGAGGCGTTACCTGATATTGCCCCATAATCGTTTGGTTCTGTGTTGAAGCCAGGTTGCTCGAGAACGTGACGAATAGATTTCCGGTGACGCGCTGCTGGATTGTGACATTGGCGCCGGCAGGCCCCTGATTACTCCCTCCTGATAAGACTGGATTGATTGAAAGTTGCGAGATGCCCGCAACTTTTGCCAGGCGACTGGTAACCTGGCTGCTGACCTGCGAGGCTACGAGCGATGCAGCCTGCTGGTTTGCTGGAGTCGACGGATCTGAAGCGTTCGCTTCCGTAGTCTTTCCAAACGCTAAGAGGTTGATGATGTCCGCAGCCGGAAGTGCGGGATCAGAGGCGTACTCGGTATGCAATTGATCAAGAGGTCCGTTGAATCGCATATTGATTGAGTACTCACGGATTGTCGTGTTTAGGGCGAGATTCACAACGGGCTGAGTCTGAGATGGATTGACAAACTGAATCGTGCCGCCATTTAGGATGAACCGGTCGCCATTGAAAATGAGATCACCACTGTCCAGATTGACTCTGCCAAGAATGACAGGCTGTGAAGCCGTGCCGCGGACTTGCAGATTTGCCCTGCCAGTGATGCTTAGTGTTCTGCTCGCCAGGCTGAGGTTATTCGATGAACGGACAACCAGATTTAACTGAATGTTCTGACTGATCCCTCGTGTTGGAGGCGCACTGACTCCTCCCGAGAACTGATCGATAAAGTTCGTCAGGTCGAAGGCTGGTGTGAAGGAAAGATCCGTAAGGTCAACTGCGCCTCCGAGGACCGCGCTTTCTGGAGTTCCCGCGAGGCGAATATTCCCATTCACACTTTCGCGAACGCCTTGCGGATATAGAAGGCGAATATCCTTGCCTGATAGCCCCAAATCAAACTGCAGGTTGGGACGGTAAACAACACCCCCTTGCACATTCACGACACCGCTTCCTACGATGCCCTCAAATTTGGAAATGTTGAGACGGTCTTTTGTTAACGTGAGCACGCCATTGCCATGTTGCATGCCGACCGGTAGATCACCCGTGGCGACGCTAGCATCCACGATTTCTATCTTGCCTTGGACGTTTGGATCGTGCGCGGCTCCATAAGAATCGATGTTGAACTTCAATTGACCCGAACAGATCAGTTCCGGATTCAAGAGTTGCGCAAGCCGCAGGTTCACAGTTCCCACAAGGAAGAGCGACATGGAAGCATTCCCTGTAGTTGGAATTGATCCTTGGAACTGAAGGTCAGTTTCTGTGCCACGAATGGCTCCTCGTTGCAGCGAGAGAATGCTGTCCTTGAGATCCACGCGAATGGGCGAAGCAGCCGCGAGTTGCACGTCCTTGCCGTATCCCACCCTAAGCATCGGGACGATGAGATGTCCTTCGAGGAGCTGCTTGTCTTTCAGTGGGCCATGCAGAGTGGCATGCAACTCGGTTTCACCACTCAGGGCGTCAGCCTGCTCAGGAGCATAGATCGCGGCCAGCGGTTGGAGCGGAATCGCCTGCGTGTCGAGGGTTGCGTCGGCCAGATAATCGCCGGTAAGGTTTACCTTCGCGCTTCCGCGTATAGAGGTATTAATCGCCTGCGAGGTCAGGTTCGCAGTGGCAAGATGATTTGCCATGTTCATTTGCAGGTTAAGGGAACGAATCGCCTGCTTCTGCACCAGAAGTTCAGGTATCTGGAGAGTTGCATCGAGTTGTGGATTGTCGAGCGTTCCTTTGCCGTTGGCATGCAGAGTTACTCCGCCATCCACGTCGAGGTTCCGCGCCTTCAGTGTTTCGAGTTTTTCAAGACGTAGGTCGTTCGCTGTGACTTGAGCGACATAACTCTTCTCTCGCGGGCGGACACTCATCGTGCTCTGCACCCTGCCAGCGGGCGCTGAGATTTCCAGATTTCCATGTACTTCATCACCTGTTCCAGAAAAGACCAACTGCGCGGATCCAACAGGCTCGTTGTACGCAATGAGATGTGATAACGATAGCGTTCCTTCGCCGATTGGATGAAGCTCAGTCCCATGCATGTTTACATTCGCAGTGAGAAGGCCCGTTACCGGAACTTGCGCACCAGTCGCTTTCGTGAGGTCGGTTATGCTCAACTGCGATGCTTTGAGGTTGATCTGGACAGGGCTGGTCTCTGTGAAGGACCAGTTCCTGAGCCCGGTGTTGGCGTTCAGTGAGATGCGGCCTTGAGACGCTGGTTCGAGCACTGCATTTTCAAGTTTGGCGAAAGATGGGCTTACATCCACACCAGTTCGCAGCACGCGCCACCCAGTACCATGAATGCGCAGATTGGAGGCTAGCAGCTGACCTGTCAAATGTGGCACGGCCGTGGATCCGCCAAGAGTACCGCCAAACGCCGCTGTTCCGTATAGGCCGAGAGGCTGCAGGGTTTTGCCTGGCGTCGGAGTCCGGAACAACTCCGCAACAGTCTCTACCTCATGCAGATCGTTTGACTGGAGTTTCAGCGCAACATTGGAGCGTTTGCTCATAAGCCCATTCATCGTGAGCGACGTATGTGGCATGCGAACATAGCTGTTCGTCAGTGCTATCTCCTGCGATGCATTTGAGTAAGTACCGTGAATCGCCGCGTTCAGTGGTGTGACGGTTTCAGTTCCCTTGGCAGCGCCGGCACCCGAAATGCGACCATCGACAGCGGCGTCGGCGTGCGCTACCAGATCATTGATCGTGTTACCCCAGGCGGCGTTTAGCTGCGAATTCAGAGTGCCGGTCACCGCAACATTCTTCGGCATCTCAACGGCGCGCAGCATCGCGTGCACGCCCTCGATGGATATGCTACGTAAAGAAGCCTTTACCTCGGAGTGCGAATCACCGCCGATCGCATTCATTTTCGCCGTGGCGTCGAGCGTGCCACCCAACAGATGAGCGCGGAGCGACTGCACTGTCACGTCTCCATTTGCAAGCGAGTATTGTGCAACTATGTCATTGATGCGGGCGCGGAGTGAGGGCGTCTGGAAATCAAGCTGCTGGCTGCTCAAGTTGCCGTTCAAGAGGACGGCGTCAAGGGCCGGACGATTGCGAATTGCGTGGTAATGTGCTGACCCGCTGGCATAAATCAAACCCACCGGTACGGATGGATTCTTGAGCATTCCGCGAAGATCACGGCCATCGACAACAGCATCGTACTCCGCCTGGAGATCAGGATCGCTGTAGTTTTGCATGGTTGCGGAGATGGCGATGTGTGACCCGCCTGACACGAGAACGGTCTTAACGAGACGGAACGCGGAGGGCGTGGCATCAAACTCGGCTTTGAGACTGTGCGGAATGGTTTGCATCGATCCGGCGATAAGATGCCCGTCCGCGTAGCTCAGTGTTCCTGAATACTTCTGCAGTATCGAATCGTATGCAGAGCGAAATTCTACATCGTGCAGGTCGGCGATAAGCACGCTGTGTTTATCGTTGTAATACACCTCGCCATTTGTGAGCGCGGCGTGACGAATCCCCAGATCGAAGATACTAGTATTGCTGCTACTACTGCGGTTCTTAAGCTTCGGAATGTTGGAGTTACCGTTAACGTCGGTGAAAATCTTTGCCACAGGCCCATCGATCCGCAAGTTATCCAGATACCATTTGCGCTGCAGGAACGACACAATTCGGATGCCTGCCTCCGCGTGCTGAATCTGAAGCAGAGGCGGGTCTGAATAAGGCGTGGCGCCGTACACCGTCAACCCGTAGATATCCAGGCTTAGCGTTGAGAAATGCAGCGTAAAATTCTGCAAGTCGACTCGAGTACCCAACTGTTCACTTGCCAGGGTCCGGGCTTTATTCAGCGCGTAATTGTGCAAAGCCCTCGTATGAAGCACGACAATTGCCGTTAAGGCAAAGATCCCGAGAATGGCGAGGATACCTGACGAAATCCAAAGGGATACCCTTAGCCAGGATGTCTGATTGGCAAAGTAACCCTTTTTCCGAGGCGACTTCTGATTAAATGTTCCGACGGGATTCATAGATAACTCAGAATGCTTGACCTACGCTTACGAAGTATTGCGTTGCCTTGATTCCCGGCACAGGATTGAGATTCTGGCCAACATCGATACGTATCGGACCGATCGGTGTGGCGTATCGCAGCCCCAACCCTACGTTGTTGGAGTAGAGCGAAGTAAAGTCGTGAAAGCCGACCGTAGGAAAAACATTTCCGCCATCATAAAAAGTGACGAGACTGAGACCTTTGCGGATCGGCAGCGGGATGCGAAGCTCGGAGTTCAGAATGAGCAGTTCGTTTCCACCTGTTGGCACTTGGATCAGTGAGCAACTCACCGGAGCTGCGCTGCACACAGGTACCTCCCTTTGCGGTCCGGCACTATCCAGAGGGAATCCTCGTAGAGTATTGCCCCCGCCGGTGAAGTACTTCTCGCTTAGGGGTACTTGGCTGCCGGCAAATGGCTGTGCAAGTCCTATCCGGATGCTGTTCGCCCAGATAATGCCATGAAAGATCTGCTTATAATACGCAGACTGTAAATTGAGCATCGCAAAACTAACGCTGCTGCCCAATTTCGCTGGATTGAAATCCAACTCTGCACTCTGCAGCATACCCTTATGTTCATCGAGCGGGTTGTCGCGCGTATCTCGAGTGAAGTTCACCGCGAACGTGGAAAGTCTCACGTGCTGATCCTCGGGCGGCACCAGCGCGGGAATCTCGATGCGAGTCAGGTCTGTCTTACTGAAGCTGTATCGCAGAAATAGAAGGTTCGCCTTGGACTTGTCGAGAAATCTCTGAATCTGATAGCTGGCGAGTGCCACCTTTGAGGAGTAAATCGGGTTCTCCTCGTCGCGTTCATAAGATACCGAGGAGGTTGATGACCACTTCGACCAGAACAATCTAGGATCGATGTAATAACCTGCGACACGTTGATCCAGTCGTCCAGCAAATGCTGTAAATGACAGTGTTTCTCCCTTTCCGCGTAGATGGTTTCGTGTGTACTGAAAGGTCCCACGCGGACCGTAGAATGTCTTCTGGCTCGTCGTGAAATTCGATGGCAGGCCAATCGGCGGCAGATTGGGTAGAGCCACTGTTCCGCTTGGTACGCTACCGCCGCGATTGATAATCTCGAAGCCGAATCCGTAGGTCATCTGATTCTTTTTGCTCTCGTGCACTTTTACGAGTACGTCTTCCTGTGTTTGCGTCGTGATCTGTCGTTTCGGATCGACTTCGACCCAGTCAAATACACCCGTATGCTCGTACAGTCTGCTTTCAGAAGCGAGCAGTGCAGTTTCTGTTAGCGGCTTTTCCGGTTCTATCGTTGCGATGTCCTCATCGATCAGGCGCTGTTGAGTTTTCTGCCTCCCCAATGTGATCACACTTGCCGTGTACACCCGGGGCCCTTCATAGATGTGATAAACCACTTTGAGATGATGCGGATCATTCTTCGATACTGCATTTGCCGTTTCGCGAAAGCTTGCCATCAGGTAGCCGGCCTGTAGGTAATGGGCAACAATGTTTGCCCGATCGTTCTCCACAAGCTTCTCGGAATACGCCTTGCCCTCACCCAGTTTCAAGCCGTCCGGTGCGAAGCGGGATTGTGGAAACGTCTGATCGCCTTCGATTTTGAGTGATTGAACGATATCCCGCGGACCCTCATCCACAGTGAATCGCACGCGGATATCGCCACCAATTTTCTCTACCTGAGGAGTCACTTTCACACTGCTGTAGCCTTCATTCCTATACAGCGCCTCCAGATTCTTGGAAGTCGTACGAACAAGTTTGTCACTGAACTTGCCCGGCGAAAACAAGTGGCCCTTCTGCACCCTCATCTGATTCATCAATCCATTGATATCGATATTTTTATTCCCGGCCACTTCCACCGCCCGGACCTTATGCTTTTTGCCTTTCGTGATTTCGTAGGTAATCGTGTCGATTGAGTCCGCTTGATTCAATTGCGAAGAAACTTTTGCATCGAAAAAGCCCTTGGCCTGGAAATAAGAAGTGAGCGCCTGCCTGCCTTCCTCAACCAGTTCGGGGTCGACGCCCGCTCCCTGGTACACAGGCAGCAGGGATTTCCGTGTCCAACTCCACAAATGCGCGCCTTTCACGTCCACGTGAATCTCAGGTCCAGTGTCCACTTCAAAGTGAATGTCGGCGCGATTGGTGTCTGGGTGGTACTCCGCTCCATGCGGCTGAACCTTTGCGGCAAGTCTGTCTTGCGTTTCCAATCTTGATTGGAGATATTTGTTGGCTCTCGTAACATTGCCGTAGCGGTAAGTTTTCCCGGGGCGAATCGCCGCTCCCCGCGTCCTTGCCCGCACTCCACGCAGATTGTCAGCAAGGATCTCCGCCTGCTCAGGAGTGGTCCCTGTAATCACCGCATTCCCGAACTTCGCTTTCTTGTTCAGCGTGGTGTTGAAAAAGACATTCGCCAGTCCGTGCGCCGTATCAACCTTCACTTCCGGATCAACCTCGACCTGAAAATAGCCTTGCTGTCGGAAGAAATTGACAAGATTGTCTCTGTCGCGCTGAATCTCGCCTCGGTTGAAAGGCGTCCGGGGCGGATAATTGGAAACCTGTACTAGCCGCGCATACGAAAACCGTTCCGCACCTGGAAAATGAAATATGCCAAAGTAGATTGCAGGCTCCAGAACCAGCATGACCCTGATTCCGTTGCCCTCAGGCTCGACTTGAAGCTGAACCTCCTCAAGTTTTCCATCATGTTTAAGAGCCGCGATCGTCCCATCTATTTTCTGCTTTGAGAAGGGTTCACCTGCGCGTTGAATCAAACTCTGCGCATAGTGCTCGGTATCGCCGTCCGGCCTGCCCGCAAGTTCGATTGAATTAACAATCTGCCCCTCATAGGAAGATAGGATCTGCATGGTCTGAGGGGATGTTTTGGGCTCCTGATTGTCTTTGTTAGCGGGCGCCTGGGCGATGGCGCGCGAAAGGGCAATCAGAAACAGCATCAAAAGTGCGCTTCCTCGGCGAACCCCGCGGTATTCCCTAAGGCGATGCGCTGAATTGATTCCGAAAAAGTTTGGCCAGAGTTCCAAAAGCATCCCCTGACCACATTCGATGCGCCGAAAGTTTTCAGTGCAGCCCTGCGGAGGGTATGGCTTCGTTCATCATTTGAAAATCAGGGCCAAATTGCCGCTCCCCGGCATTGCTGTGCAGTTGCGATGTACGGAGCCGCTTTTCCGGTATGACGTTTTTCCGTGGCCGCCACCTCGAATTCGCTATTGATTTCAACATTTAACATTTAGCGCCACATAGGCGTAATGACGACAGCCCAAAGAACCTATACGGTTACGGAGCAGTTGTTGAAGAAATGAAGGTAAATTCGCGATTTAAGAGGCCAACAAATGTAAGGGTCGCTGCGTCCGGCAGACGCCAGGGTTCTAAATTGAGTGACGTTCGCCAGTAACTTCACCACAAACTGCTTTCGTTGCGTAGACTTGTCGCACATTGTTGTGAGCTATTCTTCTGGCGATAAAGTCGGCCGGTATGAGATTGTTGCGCCAATTGGCGCTGGCGGAATGGGAGAGGTGTTTCGGGCACGCGATCCGCGACTGGCCCGCGAGGTTGCCATTAAGGTGCTGCCGTTAGCTATGGCTGAGGACCCCGACCGCCTGGCTCGTTTTCAACGTGAAACACGTGCCGTTGCCGCGCTCAATCATCCCCACATTGTCACGATCTATTCTGTGGAAGAAGCGGACGGTACCAACTTTCTCACCATGGAATTGGTTGAGGGTCAGCCCTTGATCGATTGATACGTGCAGATGGTCTGCCAGTCGAGCAGATCGTCGGGATTGGCCAAGCGCTGTCGGATGCATTGGCTTCAGCGCACGACAAAGGAATTGCGCATCGAGATCTAAAGCCCGCAAATGTGATGGTGACCAACGAAGGTCGAGTCAAGGTGCTGGACTTCGGGCTCGCGAAAGAAACCAATGCGAACAATCCCGGCGACGCCACACTTACTTCCGCCGGACACACCGCGTTGGGCGTCGTGATGGGAACACCAGCTTATATGTCACCCGAACAGATCGCCGGTCGGCTAATAGACTCCCGAACGGATATCTTTTCCGTCGGCGTCATTTTGTATGAGATGGCAAGCGGTCGAAGGCCCTTCGAGGGGGACTCATCAGCTGAATTGGCCTCTGCAATCCTGCGCGATACGCCACGGTCTCTCAACGAGATTCGTTCCGGTCTACCTTCTAACATCTTGGAAGTCATCGAGCGCTGCCTGCAGAAGAAGGCTGAGGACCGCTTCCCCTTCGCGAAGGATGTATGCACCGCGCTTCGTGCCGCGCCTGCAAAATCGACATACACCGGCCCACTGGCAACGGTCTCGCATGTACCTGCCAAGTCCGACTCCGGAGCAGCCCGCGCCGACGAAGGCTTCTGGGTTGCCGTGCTGCCATTCAAAGCGCAGGGCGCAAGCCCGGATCTCGCCGCCCTAGCCGACGGGCTGAGCGAGGAGATTGTCACCGCGCTTTCTCGCTTCTCGTATCTGCGTGTTATCGCCCGCGGCTCGACTGCGAAATATTCGAGCGAATCCGGTGACGTTCGCGCGATTGGCAAGGAACTCGGCGCGCGCTACGTGATGGAAGGCACTCTGCGCCAGGCGGGAGCGAAGCTGCGGATCGCGGTGCAACTCATTGATGCGGTCACCGGCGCCCATCTCTGGGCGGACACTTATGACCACAAGTTCAACCCTGAGGCGATCTTTGAATTACAGGACGACCTCGTGCCTCGAATCGTTTCGACCGTCGCCGACGCTTATGGAGTTCTGCCGCACGCAATGAGCCAGACCGTGCGAAGCAAGTGCCCTGCTGAACTTACGCCGTACGAGGCCCTGCTGCGCAGTTTTAGCTACGCCGAGCGCGTCACAGCAGAAGAGCATGCTCAGGCAAAAGCTGCACTCGAACGGGCCGTTGAACAACATCCCGGCTCTGCCGATTGCTGGGCCATGCTGTCGATTCTGCTCACCGACGAATTCATCCATGGGCTGGGCAGCTCGCCCGATCCGCTGGGCCGTGCTTTGCAGGCTGCAAGGCACGCAGTTGACGCCGGCCCGGGAAACCACAAGGCCCATCAGGCATTGGCGTGGGCACTCTTTTTCTGCAAGGAGTTTCAGGCATCGCGCGTCGCCGCGGAGCGAACGCTTGCACTCAATTCCATGGACGCATCTGCTTCTGTCTACGTTGGCCAGATAATTGCCTTCGGCGGTGTCCTCGATGAGGCGTGGAAGCGTGGCTGCGAATTGATTACGCGAGCAATTGAACTGAACCCAAATCATCCGGGATGGTATTGGTACGTTCCCTTTCTTGATGCCTACCGTAGGCAGGACTACAACTCTGCGCTCGACATCGCGTTCAAGATCAACATGCCCGGCTTCACGCTGGCCTATGTCGCTGTTGCCGCGGCACATGGGCAACTTGGAAACCAGGAGAGCGCAACCAATGCTGTACGCCAAAGTCCTCGCCGTGAAGCCGGACTATGCGACTGTGGCACGCAAGGAACTGGAGAAGATCTGGGCTCCGGAACTTGTCGAGCACCTGATCGAAGGCCTGCGCAAGGCCGGTATGGAGATAGAGAAGGCCGAGAGACCACCGAAGGCCCCTTCTTCGGTGCAAAGCGACGCGCAGCCTGCTGCAGCTACGCCTTCCATCGCGGTGCTGCCCTTCGCAAATATGAATGCCGATCAGGATGAATATTTCTCCGATGGTCTGGCGGAAGAAATCATCAACGCTCTGACACAGGTGAAGGGACTGAAGGTAATTGCCCGGACTTCGGCTTTTGCCTTCAAGGGGAAAAACGAGGACATCCGCAAGATCGCAAAGACACTAGGCGTTTCAAATGTGCTCGAAGGCAGCGTTCGTCGTGCTGGCATGCGGCTGCGCATCACCGCGCAGTTGATTCAAGCAGCCGATGGCATGCACCTCTGGTCGCAACGCTACGACCGCGAGATGACAGACATCTTTGCCGTTCAAGACGAGATCTCAGCTGCAATCGCTGAGCAGCTGAAGGTGAGCCTAGCTCCTTCGTCCTCAACTGCAAAGCACAATCCCGACGTGGCAGCGTACGAAGCCCTTCTGCAGGCGCGCCATCATCTATACAAGTTCTCTCCCTCCAATTCGGCGCGGGCGCTGGAGTGTCTTAAAAGAGCATTAGCCATCGATCCCGATTACGATGCCGCACATTGCAGCATGGCAATGTACTACTGTCTGCTGGCAGAAATGGGAGAAGCAGATGCCCGGGAGGTGCCCCCGAAGGCACGCGCTTCCGCGCAAAAAGCATTGGCTCTGGATGACGGATTAGCCGCTGCCCACGCAGCACTCGGTGTCGTCTGCGCTCCTGCGGACTATAACTGGACCGAGGCCGGAAATCACTTCAGCCGAGCTCTGCAGTTGGATCGCGAGTCTCCCGAAGTTATCTACCTATACGCAGTTTGGTATTTGAAGTCACTGGGACGACTCGACGAAGCGATGATTGAGCTGAACAATTGGCGGCAAAGAGATCCACTCTCCGTGATAGCCCGAAATGAATCTAGTTGGAACCTAGTGCAGAGCCGCCAGTTTGAATCCGGTGCGGCAATGGCTCAGCAGGCTCTGGAGTTGGAACCGCACAATAGTTTCGCACTTTTCTGTCTGCTCGAAGCGAAGATCGGTCAAGGCCGATTCGAAAAAGCCATCGTGCTCGCCGAAGAGGCTGCTCAGGGTAACCGGCAATGGATCGTCGTGCTTGCATTTCTCGGCATTGCCTATGCCAATAGGGGACGCGCCGACGATGCTCGTCGAGTGCTCGCTGAAATGTATGACCTGAGCGCGAAGGGAGGTTATCTCCACTCAAATGCAGTCGCTGCTGTTCACGCGGCGCTGGGAGAATTCGACACAACAATAGATCTGCTAAACCAGGCAATCGACCAGCGAGAACTAATAATCACTAATTTGAAAACGTGGCAACTCTATGATGGGATCCGCAATCATCCACGTTATCCCGCCTTGCTGAAAAGAATGAACCTCTAGCTCCTTTCGCGTCCCACCGGCGTTCATGACAAAGATGTCGAATGAGCTGGGAGATAGCCGATCGCTCTTCCCTTGCAGTTGGGGTTTTAACCGCTCAGAAAATTAATGCTTCGGCGTGATCCGTATCGTTGCGCCCCGAACAAATTTTCCCAGCAATGAAGGAAGGCCGGGATCATTAGTCCCGGCCTTCCGATCAGCTTGCAGTTTCGCAAACTTATTTTGTTACGGTCAGAGTTCCTGTTTTGGATACTCCCGAGTATGTTCCCTTTATAGTGGCCAGCGTGTTTGCCGAGACGGCGGTAGTTGTCACAGTGAACGTGACCGATTTGACACCAGCGTTGAAGTGAACGGTTGCCGGCACCTTTGCATGGCTACTGGAACTTGACAGCGGAATGCTAACGCCGCTGGAAGGGGCTGGGCCGTTGATAGTGAGCGTTCCGTGAGATGAGGTGCCACCCTTCACAGATGTTGGAGACAACGTCAGAGAGACCGGCTGGAGGGGGTTGATAGTTAGACCAGCGGTCTTACTGACTCCCGCAAATGTTGCCTTGATGGTGGCGGATGTTGGTGACGTAACCGAGAGAGTCTTGACCGTGAACGTTCCGACCGTCCCACCAGGTCCAAGGTGAAGAGTGGCTGGCACTGTAGCCTTGGAATTGGAACTCGAGAGAGTCAAGGTGAGTCCCGCGGATGGTGCCGGTCCCGTCATATGAATAGTAGCTGTTGAACTGACACTGCCCATGACTGTGGACGGAGCCAATGAGATGGACGAAAGCGCTGGCGGTTTGACGGTCAGAGTTGTTGTCCGTTTAACACCGGAGCCATTCGCGGTTATCGTTCCGACGGTGGTACTCGCCACTGGAGACGTGGTGATCACGAAGCTTACCGATGAAGCACCGCCATTCACGTGTACCGAGGCAGGCACGTGTACCGCGGAACTGTTGCTCGAGAGAGCAATGTCTACTCCGCTCGGAGGCGCAGTTCCAGTCAAAGCGAGGTAAGCTGAGGAATTGGTTCCGCCAGTCACGGTGTTCGGCGTCGCGCTGATGGAAGACAGTCCCACTACATGGAGTACCTGACTTGTAATGATGGCCGTGTTTTGGTCGGTGCCATACTGCGAGTTTGTACCGCCCAACACCCATCCAACATAGTAGTACCCAGGCGTTACAGACGACGGCACAGTAATGTACCGGTTCTGTACGGTGTATGTGTAAGCGCCTAGTGTCCCTAAATCGAGGAATCCAATGTAGGTTCCTGAAGTTACACTCGTGCCGGATTGCGTGAGATACATGTACGCCACGGTATCTCCAGCGGAAGCATAGCCGGCGTTGAAGGCATTGAGGGTGACGCCTAGACTGCCTCCAACGGATACAGCGGTAGTCAGAAGGGCCTTTGAAGTGCCATTGAACACATACTCGATCAGCTGGGCGCGATCCACAGGAGGACGCACGTTGCGATCATTGGCAATTGCATTCTGGAGGTCAGTGTAGTTCGATCCCCTCAACAGGGTTGCCTCAGCATAACCCACGCGATTGGAAGTAGAGTTAACGCCTTCTATGTAGCGATTGGTACCGTCATACCTCCACACGCCGCCTCCGCTATGACCTCCGTAAGTGTACGCAGAGAGCTCAATACGGCAGCAGGTGTAACCAAGCACATTTCCGGCATCGAAGCCGGGGTATTGGAACGGATTATTCGAAGGCACGTACGGGGACTCTGCGGGATAACCGTCAAAGTTCAGCGAGGAAGCATTGACTCCCCACTCAAATCCCATCCATCCCACGTGGTCGCCGATACGACGGTCCAGCGTAATGAAACTGAAGTCCCAATTCAGGTCGGTGCTGTTGATCCATGCGTTGTAAGTGACCTCGTAGGTCATCTTTGCGACACCGTAAGGGTAGTCCGGCCAATTATCGTGATCAACCGGGTTAACTACATCTGTTTCTGCAGGCCACGCCCATACTTCAGAAGCCCATCCGGCTCCTCTTCCGCTGCCATCGCCCAATGGGTCATGGTTGTAGATGCAATGGGCGGCGGAAAGCAAATGGAAGTCTGACGCTGAGGATGCACTGCAAAGGTAGTATTGATTTCCAAAACCGGAAACGTAGAAACGCATGAGCATGCGGAACTCGGTTCTGAAGGGGAAGCTATACGGGCTGTACAAAGGCCCTGGCTTGGTGGGCGTAATGTCCGGATGAATCGGCGTAATGTCTGGACTCATTGCGTCCACGGAAGCTTGAGCTTGACTACGCCCATCAACAACCTTTGACTGGGGTACGGACAAGGAACTGCCGTCAGACGATTCCGGCATCGTTCCTTCCTTACCTCCTTGACGCTGGGCTCCTGCGGGCAGGACATTATTTAGAGTCGACGGCGAGAAGTTGAAGGCGTGCCCGCTCAACCCGTCGTATCGAAGCATACCGCCTGATTCAGTGAGAACCTTAGGCCGTGTGGCATTGCTCGGTTCTGGCATGGGCTTTGCCTTCTTCAGGCCTTCGCGGAAACGCTGCCATTCGGTTGACTGTGCCGCTTCTGCTGGGGCCTTTGGGATGACAGCACTTTTATCCTGTGCCAAGGCAGAAACGCAAAGGGCAAACAGCACAACGAAGATTTTGAGTTTCGGGCAGTGAGGAATTCCTCGACCGCAAGTGGGGGCAAACGAACGAGACGACGGATTGATGCCTTGAGTGGCGCTCATATCCTTCTCCTGATAATTGATTCTTGAATTCGGAGTCAGCCCGCCCCTGATACACTCGTCGGCTGCCCCGGAGAAAGGGGGCGAGTGCATCCCATAACCGTGAAACTAATTCTCTCTTTGGTTCTGACCCGGCCCGACTATTGGCCCCGCGTGTGTAACTCCGTGCGGTATTCTGAACGCGACCAGGGAATCGTTACATCTTCGGTGGGATTATTTTCTGAGTTGGCAGCGTCGGGGAATTCATTTCGTTAGCCCAACTGCCGCCACGTTCGAGGTTTAGCATTCGTTGGAGCAAGTTAATTCGATTCGGGGCCGGACCCGCAATCCGTCGAAGACACATCGAAAATTCAACTCCCCACCGACTTGGAAGCGCTAGCTCCATCGCCAAACGTCGAGGCCTCTCGACCTACTTTGGGGTGGCCGATTTCGGCACGAAAGGATTGGGGGTTTCAGTGGAGGAGTGCGTACTGTTGAGCTTTTCGCAGATTGCAAATTCGTGCTGGGCCAAATCGACTAACTTCTGCCGCCGATAGATCTGACCAAGCTTAAAGTGCAGCGCCGAGGTATCGGGCGATAAGGTGGTTGCGATCTCCATCTCATGCTGCGCCTTTGGAAGATCTCCTTGATTTAGATATGCAGCCGCAAGCTGCTCGTGCGCTTTTGGGTTCTCCGGAGATAGATTCACTGCCTTTGTAAGCAGAGAGATCGCTCTGTCCAGTTCGCCCTGATCAGCAAGGAGGCTGCCCAAATTCAAGTAAGGTTGTGCATCGGTGGGCGCATCGCCCTGCCAATCGATCGCATTCTGGAATGCAACTTTCGCCAGATCCATCTTGTCTAATCCACGCAATGCTAATCCCTTGTTATTTTCTGCCTCAACGTAACGAGGACGAAGAGATAGACTGCGCTCGAAGCATGAAATTGCCTCGTCGAATCGCTGTTCGTTGTATTTGGTTCTCCCCAGCAGGTACCAGGCATTTGCGTTATAGGGAGTCTGGATAGTTACCTCGGAAAACCATTTATCCGCATCCGAAAAGTCCTTGAGCAGAACATAGTCAGAGGCCACAATCGTGAGTTCGTCGGCTGTGGGGCGCCTACCCTTCGCGCCTTCTGTAAATTCGGCAAGCGAATCCTTTGGCCTTTTCTGGTGGAAGAAAACATAGCCCAGCAGAAAATGCGCGTCCGCTGACGCGGGATGTTCTTTTAAATATGCCTGGAGCGAGATCTCGGCCTTGTCCAAGGAGCCGGACGAAATAAGCTCTCGCTGCGCGCTCAAAGGATCTGGGGGAGCCTGAGAAAACATCGTCCCCGCACACACGAAGACCAGAAGCCAAGAGAGGGAGATCAATCTGAATCTACTTCGCATTGCTCTTGATATCGATAGCACCAGCAGCCTGCGCGGCGACAGCCTCGCTAGCCTCTCGTTGCAATCGTCCGTAGGTTTGCATTTCTTTCTGAGCCTCTGCCGACTTCCCTTCGGCCTTGTAAACAGACGCCAGGAGGAAGTGGATAGTGGGTTCGTTGGGGCTCTCTTTCAAGGCCAATTCTAAATCTGGCAATGCTTCCTGCTGCCGCCCAAGGCGAATAAGAGCACGAGCACGATCAACTCGGGCCTGCATGAGCTTTGGACAGCGCTCGATCGACTGATTCAGTTCGCTGAGTGCCGTTTCGTTCGGTCCATTCGCCTCTAGAATTGCATTAGCTAGTTTCCACCGTGCTGTACAGTTATTGGGATCAATCGCCAGTTCCGCCTTAAACTCACTTTGTGCGGCGGCCCAGTTTCCCATGAGCCAGTAAGTATTGGCCATGTGCATATGCGTGCCCGCTCTTTGCGGTGCAAGATCGATGGCCTTCTTGTACTCAACGAGGGCTACATCATAGTTGTGCATGCTCTCGTCGATTTCGCCTGCAATTTCATGCGCGACTACCGAGTTTGGATCAATCTCATTGATCTTTTTCAGCGCATCCTGCGACATTTGGAGATAGGTCTTTCCTAGCAGATACCACGCATCCTGATCATTCGGGTTGCGGACAAGGAAGCGATTAAGGGCCAGCGTAGCCTCTTGATACTTTCCGAGTTTGATCTGCACACGCGCCAAGGTCATCAGTGCCTGGTCATCATTCGGATTGGATTTCACGGCGGCACTTATGTATGGCTCGGCCTTCGCATCCATGCCAAGTTGAAAGTAGCTCATACCAAGCATCGCGGAGGCCGTTGGCATATCCTGATGCAGTTTTAGGCCACGTTCGAGAACCTCTGCCGCGTGAACAAAATCATGCTCGTTGAAGTAGAGCATTCCTAAGTTATTGTATGCAGCAGCCAGATGCGGAGCGAGCTTGATCATCGCTCGATACTTCTCAATGGCGGTAACGTTGTCGTTCCTTTGTTGAGCTGCTTTTGCCTGCGCGTAGAGTTGCTGAACCTCGGGCGTCACTTCGTCTTCACTCTGCTGCGGGAACGCGACGATGGAAGCAAAGATCAGAAAAGACAGAAGCGCAAGACTCGGAAGACAATTGAATTTCATACCGGATCGGGCAATACTCATGACCTTTAAATTATATTGGATCACTTCAATACGTCCGAACCTTTTCATCTGTCGAACGTTGACTGATTTCCAAACGTGCGAACGTTGTGAAGCAGTACAAAAAAAGGGCCGGACTGCGTGGAGGCACACCGCAGCCCGGGGGGAGATCAGCGTAGTTGTGAAATGCGGACCTCTCGGCGAAGCCCGCATTGACTTAAAACTCCAACGTGAATCCAATCTGGCCTTGCCGATTACTAGTCTGCAAGGTCTGATTCGTCACCTGTGCCGAATGTACTTGTGTTGTTTATGTTTTGTTCCGGACCGTTAAATATGGTTCGGTTCAGCAAGTTGAAGTAATCCAGCGTGAAGGTACCCGTAAAGCGTTCGCCGAAAAAGAACTTCTTTCTGACGTTCGCGTTCTCGTTGTACACAGCGGGGTTCCTGAGTTCGCTGAAGTTTCTCGGCGTATCCGCCAACGTGAATTCAGGAGATTGCAAAAGGCTAGTGGATCAAACACATGATCCGACAGTTCCTGTAATGAATTGATCACGAGCAACGTTGTAGTTCTTTGTGCTGAGTTTGACCTTGGAATCGCGAAGTGGCCTATAGAAGCCGTTCGGGAACGGCTGACCGTTCTGTGTAACACCAAACGCTGTGCCAGCTTCGTAACGCAGAATCCAGCCAAGTTGCCATCCGCCGAGAATCTGGCCTGCGACGCCGCGGCTTGAAAGGTACTTCTTGCCCGGCCCGATTGGCAGTTCATAAGTTCCGCTGACCTTCAGAGTCTGCGGCTCATCCGAACCGGAGACAACATATTCCGGCTTCTGGTTGTACTTGTTAATGCCGGTATTGGCAAAGCTTGAAAAGCCGCTGCCCGTGTTGTCCATCAGGTGCGAAAGTGTGTATCCCACCAGGAAGGCCAAACCATTGCTAAAGCGCCTATCAAGTTCGATTTGAGCTCCCTGGTAGTAGGTTGTACCCGAACCCTCGAAGTTGTTGAAGATCTTCGAGTACTGTGGATATGGCGTAAGGGATTGAGCGACGGTTGCAGAGCCGCCGAAGTCATTTACGAAGTTCGTGTAGGGCACGGCAAATCCCGCTGCTTGTGCTGAACCGTCCGCGAAGCTTAGGTTGAGTTGATTGCCCAGCGACAGATACTGCGGGTCCAGCTGGTTCATGGCGTTCAACTGACTGGGTAAGTGAATAACGCGATTTCCAACCCATGCCGCACTGAAGAACATATTGAACGGTAATTCCCGCTGGTAATTGACATTCCACTGCTGAGCATAAGGAGCGTAGCCATCGTCCTTACTGAACGCCATGATCTGCGTTCCGGCACCAAGACCTGTACTGAACGGCGTGGCCGGTGGGTTCGGAAGAATCGGTGCACCACCAGGCAGGTCCCATTGTCCAACTGCGGACGCTAAGCTACCGGTTGAGTTGCGAGTGTACGTACCAACGAGGAGATTGCCATTGTTGACAGCGACCTTGTTCGTACCGTACTCATATGCGCCGCCGTTGAGGAATGCGATTGCAAAGCCAGCCTGGAGTACGCTCTTTTCGTTCAATTTATACGCGAACCCAATTCTTGGGCCAACGTGACCGAAGTGTGTCAAAGCGCGGGTGTAGTTTGCACATCCCGGGCAATAACCGAACTTCGTGGCTGCTCCCGCAATCGGGCTGCCGCCGGCATCCGCGTAGCGCGCATCTGTGCCAGTTGGATTGAAGAACACGATCTGGTTATTGTTTTCCGTGAACGGCACTTGAATATCCCAACGTACACCAAGATTGACGGTCAATTTAGGAGTCAGCTTGATGTCGTCCTGGATATATGGCGAGAAATCCAGGTTTCGCAGACGTTCCTCTTGTGAGTTCGCCCGGTCGTCAGCATCTGGAATTCCCAACAGGTAGCTGGCAAATGCGCTGCCGTAGTCGTTGAAATGATCGCCAGGCGTCGAAGTGGTGCGCTGGCTGAACTTGAAGTGCCCACCGGCAGTTTGTTCCTCGTTGTCATCCTGATACGAACGACGGAATTCAGCACCGATGTTGAAGGTCTGACGTCCGTGTGTCCATACCCAGTTGTTCACGATTGCAATCCCTAGTTTGCGATTGACCGAACCTGTGTTGGAACCGTTGGTGCCCCATTTCGTCAGCGTATGCTGGCCATCGAATTCGAAGCTCGGAGGAATAATCCCATCGGCAACTCCAGGGAAGTTATAGGCTGGTGTGATTGAACTGGTTATTGATCTCACCAATCCAACCAAAACCAGCTGTCATTGCAAGATTGGGAGTCATTGCGTTGGTATAGGTCAACAGATAACCGCTGCCCTGCGCCGGAAAGTCTCTCAAACTGTTAAGAGGATTCGGGGGAAGGACCATCGGAGACTGGTCGAAACCGAAGTTGTGGAAACTGTTATGCCACATGCTGAACTTGAGCGTTTGGGACTGGGTCAGAATCTGTTCGATCGTAAAGCCCCAGACATTCTGATCGTTGGGGTTGATGAATGGCGCAAAGCTCTTGTTGTTATCCAGACCGCCGCCGCCCGTGCCCGGACGATCGGGATCAGGAATAGACGGGATCAGAGTCTGTGAAAGAGGACTGATGCGTTCCGGGCAAATGACGTTCTTTATGCCGTTGCACTCAAACTGCTGTCCGGTGAGTCGGATCGTAGATGGGGATTACATGGCCATCTGCTCCGACGAAGTCCGTGAAGTTGCCCTGCTTTTGCAACGCCGTGGGAACGGTGGAGGAGTTGATGTTTTCGTTATTCTGCTTGAACCATTCCTGGCTATAGTGACCGAACGTCTTGTTCTTCCCGTTATAGAAGTGGGGGATGCTGAGCGGGCCGCCGACAGAGAATCCGTAATTGTTCTCGTGGTCGGATGGCGGCTTGTTGTCGACATTGGCCTTGTTCCAGGAAGGTCCGTTGAAGAAGCCGACCGAGTCGAACATGCTGTTGCGGTTGATGTAGAAGAGATCGCCGTGATAGTTGTTGGTTCCCGACTTCATCTGGTATGTAAGAGCACCCAGTCCAAGTCCGAACTGGGCTCCGAAGGTCGACCGCTCAACGCGAAACTCCTGAACCATTTCGAACGGCGGATTGAAGTTTGTGGTGTAGCCTTCGGTTTCCGGCTGCGCAACTGGAATGCCGTTGTAGACGATTTCCTGTTCAAAGTCGACGCCACCACCAATGCGGTGGGAAAAGGTACTCCGGTTGTTCCCGGTGCGAGGAATTGAAGTGAATCTACCTGGCGACCGCGTCCCGACACTTCTGCCGGAAGTGCCGACACAACAACGGGCTCGATGGTGCTGCCCATCTGCGGCTGAGTTGTATTCAAGGCTATCTGGCTCGCATCGATTTCGACCGTTTCATCAAGCGCACCCGCTACCATGTGATATCGATCGTCGAGGTAACGCTGACGTCGATGGTTACGTCGTTGTGTACAGCCTTCTTGAATCCGGTAGCCTCAGCGGTGATTGTGTACTTGCCTGGATTGAGGCCGTTGATTGCATAGGTTCCAGCTGAACTGGTGACCAAATGGCTTGCAGTTGTGGTCCCCACGTTGGTTATGGTGACTTTGACGTCTGGTATCACGGCGCCACTTGAGTCTGTGACGGTACCGGTAACGCCGGCATTTGCCTGCGCTCTAGCTGCTACTGGAGCCAGCAAGAACAGACACACGACGGCCACAATTAATTGCACAACTCTGCCAAAAAAAGGAGATCTTTTGTCTCCCTGTAACGATGATTTTTGCTTCAAGTGCCCTCCTAAAAATTCCCTCAGGGATGATAACGTTGTCATTATGTTGGCGATAGCCACGGTAACTGCGCTATTGACACCGTTGTCAATTGTTTTTCGGCAGATAATCAATTAAGCCCTCCGACGATGGGTTCCGGGACCTAAAAGGCTATGAGATTGGCTTTATTTTGAAGTTTTTCGTTCGGATTCTCGGCAAAAGCGCGGCCCTCTGCTTTCTTCTGTGGGGGTCGTCGCCGGTGTTCGCCCAGGAGGCTTCGCCTGGGGGCGCAAAGTCGAAGGAAGCTGCACCGCAACCTCCCTCCGCCCCTACAGGAGGCTTTACAGACATCACAGCTGCCAGCCGAGTCTCCTTCTTGGGAAAGGCCTCCCACACCTCGAAAAAATACCTGATTGAAACCATGGGCGGCGGGGTGGCGCTCTTCGATTTCGACAACGACGGACTTCTCGACATCTTTTTCGTAAACGGTGCCCCGTTCGCAGATCCAACGCCAAGGGGAACGATCCCCCAGAAAACAGGCCCGGAATATTGGAACCGCCTTTTCCACCAGAAAAAAGACGGCACATTTGACGATGTTACGGAGAAAGCCGGTCTGAAGGGTCTCGGTTACGGCATGGGTGTGGCCGTGGCTGACTACGACAACGACGGATTTGCAGATCTCTACGTCACCGCATTAGGTGGCAACCGCCTCTATCACAACAATGGCAACGGAACTTTCACGGATGTGACGGACGAGTCCGGCACTGGCGGGAGTGGATGGTCCACCTCGGCAGCATGGGTAGACCTGGACAACGACGGTCGCCTGGACCTGGTTGCAGTGCGGTATGTGCAGTGGAGTTTCGATGACGTTTGGTGTGGAGAGCATCGCGAGGGTTACCGCGCCTACTGTCACCCTGACGTGTTCCCTGCTATCTCGCCCCTTGTCTACCACAACGACGGAGGTGGCCATTTCACGGAAGTAGCCACAAAAACAGGGTTGGATAAGACGGGAAAAGGGCTCGGGATCGCCATCGCCGACTATGACCGTGACGGCAAGATTGACATCGTGGTGGCAAATGATTCGATGCCTGAGTTTCTATTTCACAACAAGGATAGCGGCACCTTTGAAGAAGTCGGCCTTATGGCGGAAGTTGCAGTGGACGGTGATGGGAAAACTTACGCAGGAATGGGGGTCGATTTCGAGGACTTCGACAACGACGGATTGCCCGATATTGTCGTAAGTAATCTCGCCAACCAAAAATACGCTCTGTACCGAAACAACGGCGATTCTAGCTTCAACTACGACACCTATCTGAAGGGCATAAGTGGCATGAGCCAAATGCATTCCGGCTGGGGCATTCACTTCTTCGACTACGATAACGATGGCCTCAAAGATTTGATGGTCGCCCAAGGGCACGATTTGGATAACGTCGAATTAAGCTCTCCCCAACTTCGCTACAAGGAGCCCATGCTCCTTGCGCGCAATACTGGTAAGGGATTTGTAGACGTCTCCTCGCAATCCGGCGAGGTATTCAGTCAGAACTGGGTTGGCCGAGGATTAGCGATTGGAGACATCGACAACGACGGCCGCATAGATGCTGTGGTTGCGACGAATGATGGTGCAGCTCACATTATTCACAATGGGACGGTCAGCAATAACCATTGGCTGACAATTTCACTGGTTGGCCATCAAAGTAATCGCGATGGCATTGGCGCCCTCATCAAGCTCACCACGTCATCTGGTTCGCAATACTTCACCGTTACTCCAGCTGGAAGCTATCTATCTTCGAGCGACAAACGCGCACACTTTGGTCTCGGCTCTGCAACCGTTGCAAAATCAATTGAAATCAAATGGCCCAGCGGCACCATTCAGACTCTCGAAAACGTGAAAGCAGATCAATTCATTACCGTAGACGAACCCGCGAAGACCGAACAGAAACCATAGCCACTTCGGGCCACTCTCTATCCCGCATTCGCTGTGGTTACAACGTGTCAGTGCACGTCTTCCATTGCGAGAAGCAGTTCCGAGCCCACACCTATCCGAACGCTGCCCTCGGTACTAGTGAACTTGTCACTGCATGCCGGCCCTCCCTGCAGTTCCAATTTCATCGTTGGTATTCCAGCTACGATACCGGGATGTACAGTGTGCGGTGCTCCACCCGGATTTAGATTCTGGTCTTGGGCAAACACTCCCATTTCTCCAGCCGAAGTCGAGATATTGCGCCCTCCGCCGGCAACCTCTGCTGGCATGACACCGTGCTGGGCCTTGAATTGATCCGGCGGGGCGATCAGACCAATAACCCGCAGAGACACTCTCTTCTCCGCAATATTTGCACATTGTCCGCGATCGAATTTCAGCGATAACTCGGAGAGTTCCGGAGTCTTCAGAGAACTTGAAGCCGTCACGCGCCCATACAGCAGCGATCCTGCCTCCAGACTGCACCCCGGATAGCGCCAGTCGTTCACAAGCTTGACGTAAATCTCCTTGCCAGGCTTGAGGTGGGCCGAATCCAGCAGTCCCATGACTTTTGCTTCAATCGTTGCGCTCAAAGGGCGAGCTCTCTCATCCGCCGGTGCACAGTCAGGCTGTTCGACTGCGACTGTTTTTGTTTTTCCGCTATCCGTGGAGATAGATCTGGGTGACTCCAGTTTCACCAGGCCGTCACGATAATCGAGGTTCAGCACCAGCGATTGCAGCATATCGAAGCCCAACATTCCCGCCACCTGGATACCGCTGTTCTCTTCGATAGCTGCGTTATCCATCTCCAGAATGTGTACTTGGTGCGGAAGTGAGACGTTTGCGAATTGAAAATCAAAACTGTCGCGATAAACTTGCAAAGTAGCGCCACCAACGGTCTGCACCGGATTAGTAAAGTTCACTTTTATGTTTGAGACCGCGTGCGCCGCTTCTGGCGTCATCGTGCTAAACCGAATACCAGAGTCCAGAATGAACAGCCTGCGCGTCTTGTTGTCCAGGGTTACTGGCACAAGCAAGTGCTGCTGGCGATGATAGACAGGCATATAGCCCCGCAATGCTGGATCTGTAATTCGATCCCCGGGCAATATGCCATCCCGCTTCGGCAGAGGTGTCAGCGTTAGCTTTGCAGCCGGGTGATCGAGCTTGATGAGCCACTGGGCGAACATGTCGGTGCCGATGAGTCCATCCCCTTTGTTGGGAAATGGCGCGTCGTTCACGCCAACGATGCAGTCGCGAAATTCAAGTGGACCAATGCGCACGCTGTCCACGTGCACCGTTCCTGGCGGCGCTCCCGCCGAGGCTTCGAAACCATTTTTTTCCGCCAATTCCCTGCTGATAAACAGTCCGGACCCCGCGGTATCTATCAGTAACTTTGCCTTGCCTTTTGGGAAATCCACTTCCATTCGATAACCATCGATATGTTTCGCGTCTTCGTGCGACGCCTCGAGAACAAAGGCCGCCGAATCTGCTGTGGGCAGAATCTGACATGTCTGATTGTTTTCGGTCAGCAGCATCATCATGGAGCGGATCGATTCCTCCGCCTTTTGCCGGGTTTCCGCGTCCAAATCTCTTGTGGTCGCGAGCGACTGATGAATGCTCTCGATCTCATTTGCGGGTAATACCGTCCTCTGATATGCGTGACGGATATCGGGGTCGGAGGGATTGATATCAAATGCGCTCTGGATCTCCGCACGCTCGGAGGCATACATGGAGTCAAGCCGCAGGACACGGGCCCGCACAAGATGGATGCGGGCATAGCAAGGATCGCTAACAGCAGCTTTCTTGAGCGTCTCAATCGCCAGCCACGGTTGTCCTTGCCGCAACTGTAACTCCGCGCTCGATGTAAGTGCGATCGCAGAATCAGGACTAGCCGTCAGCATCTTTTCAACTCGCGCGGCGGCCTGCGGAACTTGGTGCTCCTGCAGCAACGTACTGACTAGGCCAGCGGCCAGTGGCAGATCACCCGGGCTCGATGCTAAAGCTTTTGTGTATAGATTTTCAGCTAGCGGATATTTCGCAGCTATATAAGCAGCTTGTGCAGGGGTCGGATCATGCGCATCAACCTTTTCGCAGGCCGTGCCCTGGCTGAATGACGGGGCTGCTTGAACCAAGACAGCAATAGTTGCCAGGCGGATGATGAGTGAAAACGCACTGGGTCGCGCAAAACAAGAATCCGTGGCCACAAATGAGGAGGATAAGCGAAGGATACTCACAGCTGAACTATAGACCGAGCCAAAGATCTAATTCCAACAATGCTCTCATTGCTGCACCTAATTCCATCTCTCCTGGAGAACCAGTAAAGGCTTTGAAAGCGAATAGTCACAGGGCGCGGACGCGGGACCAACCTGAAATGCATTACCATTAAAAAACGAAATTAAACAAAAGAAGAACGCCACGGGAGAGCTTGGGCACGTTGAGCTCACGGCGACCGAAGCAGTAACCGGAAAATCAGGCGATGTTTTCAATATCAAGAACTTGGAGTCTTGGGCGCGCGACCAGTCTTTTGCTCACGTTTCCCCTATGGGTTTTCGGCATGCAGGTCTGCCTGGCGAGTCCTTTCCAGTCGGGCGGCATGGGGCAGAACGGCGGGGTCAGCACTGGTCGTATCACTCAGCCAACCCACGATGCACAACACCGGCCCATTACCGCCGGTGGCTTCGTTAAAAACGGTACCGTTATTTTTCAAGATGTAACTCGCCAGTCCGGGCTCTCTTCCTGGTCCCACCATGTTGGCGACTCGGCGAAAGCCTACATCGTAGAATCCCTGGGCAGTGGAGTCGCGCTTCTGGATTTCGATCAGGACGGTTGGTTGGATATTTACCTGGTGAACAGTCTTACGTATTCGGCTTTTGCCGGTAAGGCCGCGCCACAAGATGCCGCTCTCTTCCATAACAATCACGATGGCACTTTTACAAACGTCACATCCAGCGCCGGTGTTGCAAACAACCGATGGGGTATTGGCGCGGTCGCCGGCGATTACGACAACGACGGCTGGCCTGATTTGTATGTGACGAATGTCGGCAAGAATCGCCTTTATCACAACAATCATGATGGAACCTTTACCGACGTTGCGGAACCCGCCGGCGTCGCGCTGGGGACCTGGTCAACCGGGGCAACGTTCGGCGATTATGATGGCGACGGACGCCTCGACCTCTTCGTTCCCGGGTACACTGCCTACAACTTTTCCAATCCTCCTTCCGTCGGATCAAATTCGGTAGTCTCGAATACCTGTCAGTTCCGTGGAGTGCCAACGTTTTGCGGACCACGCGGGCTCCAGGGCGAACATGATCATCTGTTCCACAACAATGGGGACGGCACTTTTACCGATGTCAGTGCCAAGGCCGGAGTGGCTGACAAGCCGGGCTATTTCGGTCTCGTTTCACTCTTCGTCGATCTTGATGATGACGGACATCCGGATCTTTTGGTCGGCAATGACTCCACGCCAAATTACCTTTATAAAAACAAGGGCGACGGCACCTTTGAGGATCAAAGTTTTGAAGCAGGCTACGCGGTGAATGGAGAGGGTCGAGAGACCGCCACCATGGGCATCGCAGTGGGTGACTTTTCCCATAGTGGCCGGCTGGGTATTCTCAATACGAACTTTTCCGACGACTACAAAGTGCTTTACCGGAACGACGGTGAACTCAGCTTTGCCGACGTGAGTTCTGAAGTGGGCATTGTCGAGCCAACGACGCCCTTCCTCAGTTGGGGCGAAAGCTTTCTGGACTATGACCGTGACGGATTTAAGGACTTTCTCCTCGTAAGCGGTCACGTCTATCCACAAGTCGACCAGCATGACTGGGGCACAAGTTTCGCCCAGAGGCCTCTCCTCTTTCATAGTTTGGAGGGAAAGAAGTTTGTGCTAATGGAGGCGGTTGAAGGAAGCGGGCTTGCCGATGTACTTACTGCTCGCGGCGCAGCCTTCGGAGATCTTTTCAACGACGGACAAACAGCTGTTGTGATCAACAATCTCGAAGGCCCACCGACTCTTCTCCGCAATGTTCTAAAGAACGACAATCAGTGGGTTGAGTTCAGGTTGATCGGTGGAAACAAATCTCCTCGAGATGCGATTGGGACGAAGATTTTCCTGAGCGCTTGCGGCATGAAACAACGAGGAGATGTGCTGAGCGGTGGGAGCTTCGCTTCCTCAAGCGATCCTCGTGTGCTTTTTGGCCTGGGCTCCTGCAAAAAGATCGAGGATCTGGAAATTATTTGGCCGGACGGAGAGAAACAAAAGATCAGCATGCCTTCGGTCAACGCGATCGTCACAATATCGCAAAAAGGCGGGATCACTCAGATCAACCGACCGTGACGGTACTGCAATCGCATGCAGCAGCGACTTCGGTTGGACAGTCTCTTTCAAGGCACCCACTTCAGTTGCATTCAGTGAGCAGGAATGCTCTTGGGAAACGAGGCGTCTTCAGAGAATAAAGACGCCTGTCTCGCGGATTATTGCGGCTTATTGCTGGTAGCGACGTTGGGAAGCACATCATAAAGCGGGCGCGCCGGCGTCACTGCCGGATTCTCATCTGCCAGCGATATCGCAAGAATGCGAACATTCTGATTGCTGGGCAATGTTATGGTTTTTGCGCCTGCAGGAACATCGATCTCATACGCGAAGAGGTACGAATAGGAGTAGTCGACATTCTTTCCCGCTGGATCGTGGTGATGGCTGCAGTACCAGGCAAGGTCGGCACGCTTGATGAAACCTGGCTTGAGTCCGGTCATATCGCCATAGTGGTCGTTGGCTAGATCGACCGAACTCCACTGCCGGTTATCCCACTGACCGATGAAGCCTCCCCAGTCTTGAACATTCACTTCGGTCTTCGTGCCGCCGACTTGGAAAACGGCTTTCTGATCGCCGTTGGCCGACGCTGCCAGTACGTAGATGCGATTAAAGTGACCAGCGGGGAGATTTATGGTCTGTCCCTTTGCCACCAGGGCATTTGGCACGCCGCTCTTGGCGGTTGCCAGTTGGAAATGAACGTCGTTGAACTGTATCTCCGAAGGCAGCATCTCTGCAGGCAGAGCGTTCCCCTTGCCATCAAAGCCTAGCGTGGAGGGATCTCCATCGTTGCTCGCAGTAGCGAGATTGAAAGGCAGCGGAACCGGTATAGACCGCACGCTTGCCACAGTGGTTGCGGGTGCTGCCAGCCGAAAAGCGAACGTCCGCGGCTGATATGCACCGAAGGAAGTAACGAGCGCACCTTCTGTTACCGTGGCTGATCCGACGGGCTGTTCCTGACCATTCACTTCGCGCGCTCCGGTAATAGCGGCATTAAACGAAATCTTCACGTCGCGCTGAGGTCTTCCATCAAGTTCCACAAGGCGCACAACAACTTCGTCGCTGAGTTCGGCTTTCTTAACCGCCAGTACGCGGATTCGGGAATTGCTGACTTTGAGCAGTGAGAAAGTCCGGCCTAGTACACCTTCGTGCTTCGTCGTTTCGAAAGCAAAAAGCGGTGCATTCAGTCGTTGTCCCTGCCAGTCAGTCTGTGAACTACGCCAGCCACCTGAGTGCCCGGCAATCCCGTATACAAACTCGTGGTGTCCAAGATCCTGCGTAGCCTGGTCTGCATAGCCCCCAATCACGCCTGGCGTCCGGATCAGTGTGAGGCGCACGGTATTATCGGTTGGTTTGTCCGACCCGTTCTTGCTATCTGTCAGAATCGTCGCCCCATATTCGCCCGTCATATCCGTCAAATCGATCCATTGATGAGACGGCACTTCAAACTTCTTGGGCTGTGCCGTGGGCCGTTCGATAGTGCCGATGTCCCAGTTGTAAGTCGCCATCACGTTGCTTGCTGTGAGAGGAAACGTCGCCTTGAGATTCGACTCGCGAGTGTTCCAGTCGATTACATTTCCAAATTCCACGCGCTTGCCTCCATCACCCGCGGAAAGCTTTACGGTTTGGACAAAACGCGAGCCCGACGTCTCTCGAGAAACTTCAACGGCTACTCGCGCCGGACCATCTTCTACAACCCGGATCTGCGCCGGGCCTGACACGTACGCCTTGGGCGCTGCCTGCTCTTGTTCCCAATCCATATTCCAGGCTGGCCACTGTGCTGGGTTGTCATAAGAAATAGCCAGGCGAGCCGGGGCCGAAAGCATTTCTTTCCCGTTCACTTTATCGAAGATGCTGGCAACATCTCCATCCGCGTTGATGCGGACACGATAGTATTCATTTTCGAGCCCGTCCTTGAATACTTGCAAGGTCGATGTAGAACCCGCTGCTGCGTCGCTGGGCTGCACATCGTAAACGGCATAGCCGACTGACGGCACGCTGGCCACAAAGAGTACCTTGCTGCCAGAAATCTGCGCCGGAACATCCTTACCATCGGGAGAAGTCACGCGCACCGCCCTAGGCATGCCACCCGGAAATGTAATCTCAGCTTCGACCAGATCTTCGCGTGGAATATTCAGAGGATTGAAAACAACCAGGGGTACACCCTTGGTCGCGGTATCCAGAGTCGAAGCAATCCCCTCTACAGCGTTGTTCAGCACACCCGCAAACTGATTCAGGGCGATCACATCGTCATTCCAGGCGAACTCGTATGACCGTGGTGTGGCCGTTCCTGCCGCGATATCGTGAAAGTGCGCTCCCATCGCGAGTGTCCATGCACCATTTAGCCGTTGCATTGGATATGTTCGCGCACCCAGCCACTGTGCGGCTATCGAGGATTTCTCCGCCGCATCCGCCAGCAGTTCTTCGTGCCGAATCCAGCGCTTCTGGTAAGCCTGCGAAGTAAGCGATCCCGCCGAGTGGTTCGTTAACTCCATTTCACCCGTATAACGCGGCAGGCCCTCCGCTTGTTTCGCTGAGATATTGAGGAACATTTGTTCCGCGTTCGATGAAATTACGTGCACTGGGCCGTCGCCAACTTTCACAGGCGGTGTCGCAGGCGATTGCCCTCGCGGCGTGTACGCACCCTCAACCGGAAGGCTCACGCTTCCCTTGGTAACGATCGCTTCCAGCCTCTTTACGGAATCTTCTCGAGGAGAGCCGCCAATGTCGCCCGTTCCGTAGTAGTGGTAATCGGTGAACACACCGCTGACTTTGCCGTTGTTCTCGACTCGCGCGGCCCAATCGCCCTGAAATCTGTCCAGATCGCGCTCTTTTTGTAACCGCGTCAGCTCTGATCGTTGTTCCCGCAGTTGGTCCCGTTCCTCGTAGTCCTTCGGATCGACAGTCTGACCGCCATCTCTCTCCTGCTTTATTTTGTTCTGCAGTGCGACAAGCTTCTGCTCCACTTCCACAAGTTTCGGATTAGGCGGCATGGCCGGCAGAGGAGTACTTAGATCGGTTTCAATGTCTCCGTTGTAACTACCTGGATTGATACCCGCGAGAACGCTTTCCCCGTCCGGTCCCACCCAGACCCCAACGTTGAATGGTGTCCCCTCCGGAGTTCTCTCGAGAGATTGCACGCCTCCCCCATCGGCAGACGAACCCCATACCAGCTTCTGAGTCGAAAATCCCTTTACGCCGGAGTGCGCGAGTATCGTCGGCAAGGACGCGGGAAATCCAAAGCAATCCGGCAACATGTATTCGGCGCTTGCCTTGCCGAACTCGTTGCGAAACCAATTATTTCCGTAAAGAATCTGTCGGATGATGGCTTCGGCGCTCGGCGCGTTTACGTCACCTTCTTCCATCGAAGAACCAGCTGGGAACCAGCGGCCTTCCTCCACGTACTTCTTCACCTTCGCATAGTCGGCGGGGAAGTATTCCTTCATAAACCGATAACGGTTTGCGCCGCTGAAGTTGAAAATGTAGTGAGGATACTTTTCAAAAAGCCTGAAGTTATCCTCCATTGTTTTCCGAATGTATTCGTCGATGACCTGTGGGTATTCCCAGCGCCATTCCGTATCCAGATGTGCATATCCAACCACGTAGAGAGTCGGCTGTTTGCTAAGGTCGGGCTTTTCAATGGTTTGCGCGTGAATCACGCCAGTCAAGGCAATAGCGAGAAGCAGCCCGGTACTCAAAGCAGTCCTGATTTTTTGCATTAAAACTCTCCATGGGATTTCGTGGTCTGCAGATTCCGGCGTCTGGGAGCCGAATTCTCTCAAAAGGGTCTTTCGCCGCGGAATGATAAGACCACTTTATTGACAAGTTAACGGGACGTGGCCTCTGCAATTGTCGCAGAGAATTATGGTCCCCGATGACAGCGTTGTCAACGGAGGGTTAGGAGACGTCCTCGCTAAAATAGACAACGTTGTCTATTTAAGCGCAAAAGAGTCCTTGTCGGACCCACATCCACAGGACTGGCGAATGATCAACGTTGTCGGCAGAACAATTGCCCTCGAGGACTTCCCGCCCTCGCCCGCCAGACGTTCAACAAGCAGTCTGCCCGCCTCGCGTCCCATCATTTCAGCAGGCTGTTGCACAACCGATAGTCCGGGCGTCAGCATGTCGGCTAAATCAAAATCATCAAAGGAGAGAATTGGGATATCTCGACCGGCAACCATTCCCATTTGGCGCAAAGCTCGCAGGACAAGGACGGTACAAACCCAGTTAAGGGTGAAAATTGCGTCGGCGTTTTGGAGTCGAAAGACTTCCTCGGCCAGCCACTCCGCTGTAAGAGAGTGCTCATGCTCAACCAGGCAAACTCTTGGCTCAAGGGAGAATTCCTTCATACCCGCGCGATAGCCAGCCACTCGTTCCTTGCAGGTGTATAAGTCTCCTCTGGCGCCAATAGCGACAATTCGGCGCCAGCCATGATCTGCCAGATGTTTAGTGGCTTCGCGTGCGCTCCGGCGATTGGTCACGGTGACAGAATCCAGATCAACGTCTCGCAGCAGCTGATCAAACGTCACTACGTGAACTCCAGGGGGAATGATATCGCTGAAGGTATCAGTTCGACTGTCTGCCGGAGCGATCACCAAACCCTCGATTTGTCGGCCAACTAATATCTCGACTTCGGACCGTTCCAAATCGACGTCTCCGCCGGAACTGGCAAGAATGACCACATATCCGTTCCCACGAGCCGCCTCTTGAAAGCCATGCACCGCGTTCGCTGTAAATGGGTCGGAGAGATTCGGCACGATCATCCCCACCGCAGCGGATTTTTTTGCCTTGAGACCGCGCGCCAGTTCGTTCGGACGATAACCCAGCCGCTCCATAACTGCCAGGATTTTTGTCTTTTTCTCTTCCCTGACATTTTCGGATCGATTCAAAACCCGGGATGCTGTCTTTAACGAAACCCCTGCTTCTCGAGCAACGTCCACCAGAGTTGGCACACGGTTCTTACCTATGGCCATTGATTGCCATCCTCACCTGATGCTGCTACACGACTTGCTGCCACGGTCATTTATCACACCTCGTAACCTAGCCTGTAGACGTTGTCATCGGTCAGCGCTCTTTTTTAAAGAGGCGAATCGAGGGCTGTTCCTCGCGTTTCGGGGTACCAAATAAACACCACGCCGATTTGCAGGAGCATCATCAAGGCAAAGAAATAAAAGGTCCAAATTGACGAGGCACGTCGCATAATCGGAAATATCGCAATAAGAATAGCATTCGCTATCCAATGTATAGACGTGCCATACCCCTGTCCGGCTCCACGAATGCCTGGTGGAAATAGTTCGCTCAGGTAAACCCAGACCACCGTCCCCTGAGAAAAAGCGAAGGAAGCGTTGTATGCAACGAGGATCGAAACGTAAACAAAAGGGCTGAAATGTCGCGGTAGAGCAAGTCCTAGAGTGATAAAACAGATCGCCATGCCGGCGGATCCCACAAACAGCAGAGCTTTTCGTCCCACTTTATCTACAAATGCCATGCCAAGCAGAGTAGTTCCGAGGTTGAAACAGGAGATCAGAACCGTGTAGGTATGCCCAAGAGAGAGACTGATGCCGGCGCTGGTGAGGATTCCAAGCATGTACAGCAATAAGACATTTACACCGGAAAGCTGATTGAAAACCGCGATGCTCGTTGCCAGCAGGATGGGGCGAAGATATTTTCGGCGGAACAGCCTCTCCGGTCCAGAATGTCCCTCGCGAAGCAGGCGCCATCCTGTTTGTCCGCCCCTCAATTTGACTCTCGGAGGAGTCAGCATTCGCCCCACGTGGGCTAAAAAGTAGAAGTAGAAAGAGAGTAG
Source organism: uncultured Acidobacteriaceae bacterium (assembly GCA_963797255.1). Taxonomy (GTDB): domain Bacteria; phylum Acidobacteriota; class Terriglobia; order Terriglobales; family Acidobacteriaceae; genus JANXZS01. Next base: position 67,175 of record CAWCOV010000015.1, on the reverse strand, counting down.
ATGCGGGAATGACGCCGCCGCCCAGGCACCACTTCCAAACATCATTTATATCGAGCAGACGCGCAGATAGAAGTCCGACCGAGAATCCAATCACCACTCCAACGCCGACCTGAACTTGAAATAAGCCGACGAGTCGACCTCGGAGATCTTTTGGTGCTAACTCCGCAAGATAGAGGGGACAGGCGACAGTGAGCCCTCCAATTGCCATTCCGCAAAGGAATCGCATTGCCAGAAAGAGAATCCATTCCGAGCGCACTGGCTGAGTGATCCCGATAGCAGCAATGGCATAAAGAAGAGAGCACGACGAGATCAGCTTTTTCCGCTCAACATGATCCGCAATTCTTCCTGCAAGGATAGACCCGAGGACCGTTCCCCATAAAGAGAATGAAATAGTCAGACCGAAGAGTGCAGGGGAGAGATGGAATTTGGCCCTGACAGACTCGGAGACAGCAGATAGGGCTCCGAGATCGTATCCAAATACGAGACCTCCCGTTGAACCTATCAGGGCCGCCGCGATCACGCGCTTGTTCATTGGGAATCCCTCAATCAAAGCATGACTTTATTAGCTCAATCGCGGTAATTCCTCAACTGCTCCGCCAGCAACGACTAGATGAATTGATTCTATAGGTCCGTTCATAAGTGGTACCAAAAAGTCCTATGGCGTAGCGCGCATTCACGTCGTGGATCGACATGTTGTCTCCCCTTATCGTCTTCCCTCGGGCTAACCTGCATGCCATCGATTAGCGAGTTACGCCTAGACTGCTGGGCATTCTTCATTCACTGATCCTTGACAGATGTGAACCCAGGTTTTAGGGTGATCAGTGCCTCGTAAAGACAACGTTGTCATCAGTGCCGTGGACCAAGTCCGCGGACCAGAAATATCTGTGCCTCAAACTGCAGTCTCATACTCAGGAGGATCCGTGTGCCGATATCTGAAAGCAGCGCTATGCCTTGCATCTCTGGTTGCCAGCAACGCCTTTGCCAGCGGCAATAACTACAAGAACTTCGATGTCGCCGTCTACGCGACGGTACGCGATGTAGTACAGATGAAGGATCCTGCCTACCTGGAGAGTCGCTGGACTGGAATATCAAAGTACGTGAAGTACGACAAGATCTATCTCGAGACCAGCAGGGATTTGATCGTCGCCGACCAGGCAAGCCTGGATGACGGCAAGAAGTTTTTTCTGAGCAAAGGGTTGAAGGTCTCCGCTGGAATTACCTGGACAGTCGACGAACATAATGGCGTGACCTTCTGCTACTCCGATCCCGTGCAACGTCAGAAGGCGATAGAGATCATCCAGTTCACCGCCAAAAACTTTGACGAGATCCTCTTCGACGATTGGGGTTTCACCAATTGCAAGACGGATGATGCTATCGCCGCCAAAGGTAGTCAGAGTTGGAGCCAGTACCGGTTGGCGCTCATGGACAAGGTCGGGCGAGAACTGGTCAGCGCCGCCAAGGCCGTCAACCCCAGGGTCAAGGTCATCATCAAGTATCCGCAGTGGTACGACCACTTTCAGGAAACGGGATTCAACCTCGAGACTCAGCCGAAGTACTTCGACGGAATTTACACCGGCACCGAGACTCGCGACCCCGTCAATAACGTCATGCAGATCCAGCAGTATCACGGCTACTCAATCTCGCGATACCTCACCAACCTTAACCACAATGACCGCGGCGGCTGGGTCGATGCAGGAGGCAGTGAGATTCCGAACCGCTATGCGGAACAACTCTGGATCACTCTCTTCGCCAAACTCCCCGAGATCACTCTGTGGCCTATCTACACACAGTACGAACCCTCCATACGTGCGGATGGAACTATAGTGCCGGATTCGAAACTGGGACGCATCGCCGGCCAGGTCTTCGAGGATGTGGATCAGTTCATTGGCAAACTTGGCAATCCTGTTGGTGTGAAGAGTTACAAGCCATTTCACTCTTCCGGGGAAGATTATCTTCCTAGCTATCTGGGTATGGTCGGCATCCCGATGGAGATTGTCCCCGAATTCCCCACCGATGCACAGACCGTCCTGCTGACCGAACAGGCGCGCTTCGACCCTGCAATCGTCGCCAAGATGAAGAAACAACTAGTCGACGGAAAAACGGTGGTCATCACCTCAGGTCTGTTAAAAGCACTTCAAGGCAAAGGCATCGAGGACATCACTGACGTGGTCTACACCGGTCGTACCGTTTCCACGCACGAATTCATGGCCGAGCGTAAGTACGTCGGAGTCAGATCGGACTCCGAAATACTTCTTCCCCAAATCACATTTTTTACCAATGACGCCGGCTCGATCATCAACGCCTACACTTCCGAGTCCAGGACATCCGGGAATCCCATCTTGCTCGAGACGAGATACTCCAAAGGAAAGCTATACGTTCTAACGATTCCGAATGCGATGGGAGACCTCTACAGTTACCCACAGCCGGTGTTGAGCGGAATTCGTGAAGTGCTCGCCAAGGACATGTTCGTGCGGCTCGATACCTCCAGCCAGGTCAGTTTGTATGTCTACGACAATGACAAGTTCATCGTTGAGTCGTTCCGACAGGACCCAATGCGCGCAGTGGTCATCACCGACAAACGCATCACCGGGCTCCGCGATCTTCAGTCCGGACAGTTGTTGACGGGAACCGCGAGAGCCGGAGCAACCAGTTTTGAAATGCCGCTCAATCCGGGATCATATCGAGTATTTTCAGCAGAGTGAGCGAACGATGAAGTGAAACGAAGAATGTTGACTCAAGGAAAATCATGAAGTTCAGGTCGCTGTTTTCTGTCGGAATTACATTACTCCTTGGCGCCATGCCCTCGGCGCACGCCGCCGACGGATCGCTCCCTCGAAGCACGCCCGAGACGGAAGGCATCCCCTCTCAGGCGATCGTCGACTTCGTCAAAGCCGCGGATAAGAACATCAACACATTCGACAGCTTCATGATCGTGCGGCACGGCAAAGTCATCGCCGAGGGATGGTGGAAGCCCAACTCGGCAGACAAGCCGCACATCCTGAATTCAGCCAGCAAGAGCTTCAACTCCACTGCCGTAGGACTTGCAATCGAGAAGGACAAGCTGAAGCTCGACGATCCGGTGTTAAAGTTTTTTCCTGGTGACGCCCCGGCAGATCCCTCTGACAATCTCAAAGCAATGACCGTACGTGATCTGCTAACCATGTCGAGCGGACACGATGTCGAGCCAAAGGCGGTCGGCGGTGGGCCTTCAGTGAAGCAATTCCTCGCTCAGCCTGTTCCTCACCGACCCGGCACGCACTTTCTCTACAACACGATGGGTAGTTATGTTCTATCGGCCATCGTCACCAAGGTGACCGGCCATACCACGCTCGAATATCTCAAGCCACGCCTATTCGAGCCGCTAGGGATCGAGAATCCTCGGTGGGACGAGAGCCCAGAGGGCAACTCACTAGGCGGCTATGGGCTCTATCTTCGCACCGAAGATATCGCCAAGTTCGGTCAGCTCTATCTGCAAAAGGGGAAATGGAATGGCAAGCAGTTGATTCCCCGCAGGTGGGTTGACGAGGCCACCTCTAAGCAAATATCGAACGAAAATGAAGGCCACGCGCAGATAGGCCCAGATTGGACAGAGGGGTATGGCTTTCAATTCTGGAGATGCCGTCATAACGCCTATCGCGCCGACGGAGCGGGTGGCCAGTTCATCGTTGTGATGCCCGATCAGGATGTAGTCATTGCGATCACGGCTGATACCGGCAACATGCAAGGCGAATTGGACGCGATCTGGGACCACCTGCTGCCCGCTTTTCAGTCCAAGTCGCTTCCCGCCGATGCTGTTGGTGAGAAAGAATTGAAAGAGGCGGTCGCGGATCTTGTGGCTCATCCCAAAAGAGAAAAGGATTAAAAATACGACAGTGCTTTACATGAGCCTCTCGTAAGAAAACTCGCCACACCACACATTCGAGCCATGTCAACAAATGCTCCGTGAACTGCATTGGGCGCGTCCGAGTCGTGGAGCCAACATTTTCACTCTGCAATCCGGGTCGCTCTTGGGAATATCATCTCCACTAGCAAGCCGCCATCGGGTTCATTCATTGCCCGAATGCGACCTCCATGAAGGCGCACCACTCTTTCAGTGATCGCCAATCCGAGTCCCACGCCTCCAGTGTCGCGAGTTCGCGCCTCAGTCACCCGATAGAAAGGCCTGAAGATATTTGCCAACTCCTGATCGGGCACGCCCGGGCCGTGATCGCGGATGGAGATGATTGCTTCATCAGCGCTCGTCAACCCGCTGGTTCGGAGTACTACTTCGACTGCCATTCCACTTCGAGTGAACCGGACTGCGTTGCGAAGAATGTTTTCGATCGCGCTCCGCAGGAGATTTAGATCGCCCAAGATGATTACATTCGCGGCTTGCACTATTTCGACGCGGCTGCCTCTTTCCTGGGCCTCGAAATCAGCGTCGCTGACGATGCTTGAGACAAGTTCGGACAGATCGACTCGGATCGGGCTTTGAAGCGTGGAAATCGCCTCGAGCTTTGCGACGGTCAATAGCCGCCCGATCATTTCGTTGAGCCTTTGCAGATCGATCCCAATGCGATCCAGAGCAGGATCATCGCGCACCCGCCCTCGCACCAGGTCCAAGGCAACATTCACTCGCGCCAACGGCGATCGAAGCTCATGAGAGACGTCATACAGCAGCTGGCGCTGGCTGGAAATGAGATGTTCCGTTTTGTCTGCCATTCGATTGAAGTCGCGCACCAGGTCGCCGAGTTCATCCCGGCGCAGTTCCATCCGGGGTTCGGCGCGAACACTCAATTCGCCAGCCGCAATCTTCTGCGCCGCCGAACGTAGACGGAGAATGGGAGTCGTTAGATAGCGAGTGAGAAAGTAGCAGACGGCGCCGGAGACCAATAGAGCCACCAGAATGCGGATCGGCGCCGCGCCCGAGCGGTCTCCGGCCAAGGCACGCGGCCCCGCCAGCAGCTCAGATGTGTAGATGAAAGAGTGCCCACCCGGACCCTTGACGGGAACAGCCATTCTTGCCAGGCCACGCTGCATAACGTAATCCGATGGCTTGCCGTTGGCGATGTGTGCGCCCATCGCCTTGAACTCCGCGCAATATTCTCCGGCCAATGGATGGCCTGCATTATCGAAGAGACAACCGTGGATATGAGCGTCCTCGGAGAGGCGCTGGATGTACTCGGATGCGGCAGATGCACCGCCTTGTTCGAACGCGCCAGCAGCGGCCGTTCCAAAATACCTTGCTGTATCTTCAAATCCCGCATGCCAACGGGAAGGCACGTTCGCGGATTGCAAAAAAAAGGCCAATACGAGCGATATTCCAGTCAGGATTACGGTCGCCCAAAACCAGAGAAAAATCTTGACGAAGAGATGCCGCATACTCAGTGTTCCTCGTTCGCACGGCGTGGCGCGAGTAGATAGCCACTGCCGCGTATGGTCTTTATATGTTCGAGGCCGCGATGGGCGTCCAGCTTCTTTCTTAGATTGCTGATATGGACGTCGATCGTGCGATCGAATGCGCCCAGTTTTCTCCCCAGGGCAGTATCGGTCAAGTATTCTCGGCTGAGTGCGCGGCCTGCATTTCGGACCAGAACCTCGAGCAGGGCAAACTCAATGGTAGTGAGATGAAGCGGGTTTCCGTCGATCGAGGCCTCTCGCACGGCTATGTCGATTGTGATGTCTCCCGACGTGAAGCGGTCAGGCCCAGCACGCCGCTCGTCCAATCGACGCAGTATCGCCCTGATGCGGGCGACGAGCTCGCGCGGGTTAAACGGCTTCGGGAGATAGTCGTCGGCTCCAACCTCCAGGCCGATGATGCGGTCGATTTCGTCTCCGCGGGCTGTCAGCATCAACACGGGAACGGACGACCGCGAGCGCAAGGCCTTGAGGAGTTCCATGCCGCCCATGCGCGGCAGCATCACGTCCAGAATGACAAGCGAGTACTCGCCGGAGCTTGCCAGTTCCAGCCCACGCTGGCCATCGTGAGCCGCGTGAAGAACGAAGCCGTCCTCCCCAAGGCGTTCGGCGAGCAGTGAGCAAAGCTCGGTATCGTCATCGACAATCAGCAGGCGGATCATATGGTCGGTCGTTCCGTTCTTCTCCAGATAGTAGCCGCGGCGGCCGCACCGTGCACAATCTTTACCTACCTTTACATTCCCTGACCAATCTTTATCGCACGGTCCATTTCGCGGTGTTGTACTCAAATTGCGAGGTGTACCGATGAAACGTAGAGCACTTTGGACCGTAGTTGGATTGGTTGTAATAGCCCTTGTCGTAACTGTCGCATGGGCGGGCTCTAGGAGAGGTCACGGCTGGTGCGGTCACGGATGGCACCATGCAGGACCGCTGGGCTTTGTTGCCTATCAGCTCAAGATGAGTGATGCCCAGGTCTCCCAGGTCCGGTCGATATGGATAGAAGAGCGCCCCACAATATCAGCTCTCCTAAAAGACTTGACCGGCGGAATGCACCAACTGGCGGATGCGACTGCCGCTGGGAACTTCGATGAGGGCAGGGTGCAAGCGATTGCGGCCGCGGAAGGCAATACTTTTTCGAAGCTACTCATGGAGAAAGAGCGTTTCAAATCGCGTGTCTATACCACCGTTCTGAACGAGCAGCAGCGTCAATCCGCGGATAAGCTTCAGGAACGCTGGCTGGACAGGATGGACCATGCCGTCGCGCGATTCGACAAACAAAGGCAGTAGCTCGTGAATCGAATAACAGGTGCAACCATGCGCAATTCTCTCTCGTTGATTCTGAAAAACGCAGCTCGCAACAAGCGCCGGAGCGTTCTTACGGCAGCCAGCATGGCGACCTCACTCTGTGTGCTCGGGTTGATCTTCGCACTTTACCAGGTACTTTTTATTGGCGGAGAAGAGACTCCAGCCACCGCGCTGCGCCTGATCGTCCATCACAAGGTTTCCCTTACTCAGGAACTGCCTGCGTCGTTTGAAGAAAGGATTCGCAAGATTCCGGGTGTCAAAGCGGTTACTAGTCTGCGCTGGTTTGGCGGAACCTATAAGGACCCCGGCGATCCGAAGAATCATTTTGCGCAGTTCGCAATCGAACCGCAATCTTTTCTCATGGTCCATCCCGAGATTCATTTGTCCGGCCAGGAGCAGCAAGCGTTCCTGACCCAGAAGACTGCGGCCATCGCAACACGCGACCTTGCCGAAAAGCTGCACTGGCAGCCTGGAGAGCGAATCATCGTCGTGAATGCGACGTCGACACCTGCCCTCACGCTGGAACTGACTCTCGTTGGTGTCTACGACGCTTCCAACGAAGGGTATGGAGAGACAATCTACTTCAACCACGACTATTTGGAAGACAGTCTCTCGGCATCTGATAGACGTCGGGGCATGACCCAGCAGTATCACGTCGAGGCGTCCTCGAAAGAAGACGTCGCCACCGTCGCCGCAGCGATCGATAAAACATTCGCCGAATCGCCTGCTCCAACCCTGACGGAGAACGAACGCGCCTTCATGCTGAGCTTCATCTCGTTCCTTGGCAACTTGAAGGTATTTATGCTCGCGATATGCTCAGCTGTAACGTTCACAATTGTCCTCGTATCGGCCACTGCCATCTCCATGTCTGTGCGGGAGCGTACGCGTGAGGTAGGCATTCTCAAGACTCTGGGTTTTGCCTCGTCTGAAATTCTCCAGATGATCCTCGGTGAATCTCTTCTCATCGGCCTGGTTGGAGGAGTTGCGGGATGCATTGCAGCGGAGGGCCTATGCCTCGCTCTGGCGCACGCGGCTCATTCGCAAACTGCATTCCGAACCCTGAGCGTGCTTTCCATGTCTCCGCTGCCGGTGTTACTCACCTTGGCCTCTGCGGTTGTCGTCGTGACAATCAGTGCGGCCATTCCTGCACGAAACGCAGCGCAAACCGCCATTCTCGATGCATTGGCATACACCGGATAAACACATGAAGATTCCACTACGATACAGCTGGCGAAACCTCATCGTCCGGAAGACGACGACTCTGATGACGGTATTGGGCATCGCCATGACGGTCTTTGTACTGATAGCGTCCCTTGCTCTCGTCGAAGGTCTGCGAAAGGCTTTCACAAACACGGGGAATCCTCTTCAAATCCTGGTGCTGCGAAAGGGCAGCACCTCGGAGCTTGCTAGCGCGGTTACACCCGAATCCCTCGCCCAGTTGCAGGCTCTTCCCGGTGTCGCAAAAGATGCAAACGGCGCGCCATTGGCATCTGTGGAGATGGTCACTGTAATTAACCTCCCAAGCCCCAAACTCGCGCGAGGGATGAATGTCACGCTCCGGGGCTTGTCGCGCGTGGGTGTAGATATGCGCGATGCTCCCCTGACGAATGGGCGCTGGTTCCAGGCTGGACAACGGGAAGTGGTGGTAGGCAAATCGATCGCTGCGCGCTATCCCGATGCCGCAATTGGCCATCGCCTGAACTTTGGACGAGGCAGCTGGCAGATCGTCGGAGTGATGGATGGCGGCGACTCCGCGTTGAACAGCGAAATATGGGGTGATGTGAATCAGATGAGCGCCGATTACAACCGCCAGGCTTCGCTCAGTTCCATCCTTTTGCGCACGACAGATGTTGCCGCGATGTCCAAATTGATTGCCGCTATCGGCGACAACCGTAGCCTCGAGCTATCTGCTACTTCCGAAAAAGAGTATTACGCAAAACAGACCTCTTCCGGGGCTCTGCTGGAAGCCAGCGGCATCTTTATCGCTCTCATCATGGGAGTGGGGAGTAGCTTCGCTGCGATGAATACTATGTATGCCGCAGTAGCACGGCGAGGCCGCGAAATCGGCACTCTCAGAACTCTTGGGTTTTCACGCTTCCATATCATGCTCAGCTTCATGATCGAGTCTCTACTGCTCGCATTGATGGCGGGCATCGTCGCTTGTATCGCCAGTATTCCTTTGAACTACATCACGACTGGCATAGGCAACTTCGCAACATTCAGTGAAATACAGTTCCGCTTTCATGTTGGGTTGACGACGGCCATTACTGGCCTCACGTTTGCGACGTTGCTTGGCCTTGCTGGCGGATTTGTCCCGGCCCGCGCAGGCGTCAAAAAGGAAATACTCGCCGCGTTGACGGAGAACTAGTCTCAATGACCGTGGATCTTGAGCATTTGCGAATTGATCGCTCCTCCGATGTGCAATCGTCGGAGAAGAAGCCCCCTCGTAGCGGCCGGAACCTATCGCCCAGAGATAGAAAGCTGTTGCTTGTCGGAGCGGCACTTCTGGTTGCTTGCGTCTCCGCTGCGATCCTCGCTACAAGGACACCCGCGGCGAACGTAACAGTAACGACGGTGCATGCAGAAAACATGAATGGTGCCAATGGCGGCACGATTATCTTGAACGCGACGGGCTACATCGTTCCTGCGCACAAGATTGACGTGGCAACCAAGGTGGATGGACGTGTGGCATGGATTGGCGTTGGCAAGGGCGATCAAGCGAACGCTGGACAGGTGCTGGTACGTCTCGAGTCCGACGAGTACCAGGCTAAAGTGCAGGAAGCCATAGGCCAAGTGAACTACCTCAAGGCAAAGCTGGCCGAATTGCAAAGCGGTTCTCGACCGCAGGAGATCGCGAAGGCCAATGCGGACATGGCCGAAATGCAGTCGGAGATGGAGAATGCGCGCGTCACCTTGGAGAGGACGCGCCAGTTGGAAGAGGCGCAGGTTGTCTCGAAGCAAGCTCTTGATGATGCTACCGCCAAATTCACGACAGGGCGAGGCAAAATTCAAGTCACTCGAACGTAGTTACGACCTCGCACGCGTGGGGCCGCGTTCCGAAGAAATCGATGCAGCCCGTGGACAGTTGCAACAAGCTGACGGCTCTCTTGCGTATGCCCGCACGCAGCTGCAGAACACAGTCATTCGAGCGCCCGTCGCAGGTACCATCCTCGAAAGAAATGTTGAGCCAGGAGAGTTTGTCACCACTGGTTTTGTAAGTGACAACGGCGCACGAGGATATGTCGTTTCATTGGCTGACCTCAATCAACTCCAGGTGCAACTGGACATCAGCCAGAACGACTTTTCCCGCCTTTTGCCGGATCAGCCAGCGATCATCACCACGGACGCTTATCCGGATCGCAGATATGACGGCCAAATACAAGAAATTTCCCCTGTTGCCAATCGTCAAAAAGCAACGGTCGAAGTAAAGGTCAAGATACGCAATCCGGATCATCTTTTGCGGCCCGACATGAATGCCTCTGTTGCATTTCTAGGAGTTGACGCGCAAAAGCAATCTGATGAAGCACCTCCCGTGATCTCTGTGCCAAAAACCGCGCTCAGAGATCTTGGAGTCTTCATCGTTGTGAGTGGTAAAGCAACATACCGCAAGGTCCGCACCGGCTCAGCGTCTTCAGACATGGTGCAAATAACTGAAGGGCTGAAGGAAGATGATCAGCTCATCATCGACCCTCCTGCCGGGCTCAGTGAAGGGCAGGCAGTCAAAATTGGAAGGAAGGAATAGCCCATGCGTGATATCGCTATCCAGGCAAGAGATCTGACAAAAACTTATTCCCGCGAAGAATTCAACGTCACAGCGCTGGACGGCATCAGCCTTACCGTTCCGAACGGAGATTTCGTTGCCCTGATGGGTCCATCAGGCTCCGGAAAATCGACGCTGCTTCATTTAGTGGCCGCCATGGATATGCCCACTTCAGGTGAAATCAAGGTCCTGGGAAGCACGCTCGAAACCATGAAAGATCGCGAACTCGCCCGTTGGCGAAATGCTCATGTTGGGTTTGTTTTTCAGTTTTTTAATCTGATACCGGTTTTGACCGCCTTGGAAAATGTCGAGTTGCCGTTGAACCTCACATCACTAAGCCGGGATGAGAAGCACAAACATGCAAAGATCGCATTGAATTTGGTGGGACTTGGGGATCGGATGGACCATCTGCCTCACCAGCTTTCCGGCGGACAGCAGCAACGGGTCGCCATTGCACGCGCATTGGTAACGGATCCTGATCTGATCCTTGCAGATGAGCCCACCGGAAACCTGGATGCATCTTCCGCCCACGAGATCATGACACTCCTGCAGCAACTCCACCGGGAATTCGCAAAGACGATCGTGATGGTTACCCATGACAATCACGCCGCACAGTTCGCCAGCCGGACTCTTCACCTTGAAAAAGGACGACTGCTGGATTGCTGAGGCTTTCTCGAAACTCAACTTCCATTGCGAACAACGTCCGGAACGCGGGTGATCCAAGCATCACACCGCGGATGGGGATCCCTTCTCAATCGCGACCGAGAGATCGCCAAGTAACGAGGCGCCGTCGCCACGATAAGCGCTCCCATGCTGGCAGGCCAGCATTGACGGATGAAGCGCTGCTAGTCGCTCCAGGATGGTCGTTGTGCTCGTCGCGTGTGCGTAGTAGTCCATCATGCCGCGCATTGTTTCACTTGCGCTCAGCACCTCTGATTCGGTTACGGCTTGCATGCCCGCTCCAGGCTGCGTAAACAAATCCCCGCAAAGCAGCGTCTCGGTAGAAAGATCGAACAGAACACCGCAATCCCAGCCATGAGGGACGTGCGGTGTACTGAGCCACTTCATTCTGCGGCTTCCGATGGAGAACTCCTCGTCATCTCCGAACCCGCGGGCGGACCGCGAAGCAAAATCATTGATCGACGTCATCACGCCGACTTCAGTTCCAAAAGGGCTCGCATCCGGTGCGACGGCCAGAAATTCATTCAGGGCACCGTATTCGTCGCCCTCAAAGTGCGATCCGCCAATCCATCGCAGCCGTTCAACGGGAATAACTTTACTTACCGCTGCCAAGGTCGTGGGGAATAGCTTTCGGTATCCCGCGTGGAACAGCAGCGGTTCGGCGTCATCGATGGATTACCGGCAAACAGGAAGCAAAACTATGGCCGTATCGCCCACTATACACAGCAGCCGATTGGCTGGATTACTTTGCATCGGCAATAACAGAATTTCTGGGATTCAAATTTCGCTCTTGACTTGTAGCCAAGTGGTCTATGTATTAAGATGTCTATGTATGGGGAAACCAGATTCGTTACTAGGCTCGCTGGACCTGTTGGTGCTGAAGATACTTTCGCGGCGGCCAAAGTTGCACGGGTATGCGCTGATGATTGCGATCAAGGAGACCTCAGGGGATATGTTGAGCGCGGAGGAGGGGTCGCTATATCCGGCGTTGCACCGAATGGAGGACGCGGGATGGATTCGCGCCGAATGGGTGGTGAAGGAGAATGGCAAACGGGCGCGGAACTATCAACTTACCGCGATGGGGAAGAAACAACTGGCAGTGGAAGAGACGCGGTGGCAGACGGTAAGTTCGGCGATCAATCGTGTCTTGCGGGAGGCTTAAGATGGCGCTTTGGACACGGGTGTCAAATGCATTTCGCACCGAACAATTGAATCGTGAGCTGAATGAAGAGTTCGAGACACACATTGAAGAAGCGATAGCCGAAGGGCGCGATTCGCTGGAGGTGCGACGGTCTTTTGGTTCCATGCTGCGACAGCGAGAGGCTAGTCGCAGAGTACGCGTTGCTGGATGGCTCGATGGATTGCGCGCGGATGTTATGTTCGGGTGGCGACAGTTGCGTCGCAACCGTGTCACTTCGGCTGCAGCAATACTCTCCTTGGCCCTCGCGATAGGCGGGTGCGTAGGAGCATTTCGGCTGATCGATGCACTGTTACTTAGACCCTTGCCGGTGGATGCCCCGAGCGGCTGTACGCAATTTCCTACGATGGGGTAGGTGTCCAGGGCAAACCGAATCGCTTCGACAGTGGCTCCTATCCAATGTTTCAAAAAATGCGCGCCGTCGCCAAAGACGATGCCGAGTTGATTGCGGTTTCGTATGTGGTCCGCACCGACCTCACGTATCCTCCGATGCAGAGATGGAGAAGGCGCACTGGCAGTTGGTCTCCGGATGGATGTTCAACGAATTTGGATTTCGGCCTCGATCGGGCGGCTACTTCAAAAGGAAGACGATCTGGAGCCGGGAAAGCATCCGGTAGCGGCGATTTCGTATGACTACTGGGAACGGCGCTTCGGACGAGATCCGAATGTAGTGGGACGCACGTTTCGCCAAGGCAAAGATGTCTACGAAATCGTGGGTGTAGTGGCGAAGGGATTCACGGGCACCGAGCCGGGGACCATGACCGACATTTTCGTTCCAACCAACATGCGGCCCGATTGGATCCGAAATGCCAGCGTGTCGTGGCTGCGGACGTTTGTGCATGTGAAGCCGGGAGTAACGCTCGAACCACTGCGATCCAAATTGCAGGCGCTGTATATGGCGATGGAGTTGGAGCGGGCGAAGGGATGGACTGCTCTTCCCAGGGAACTCACTGAGTCGATTCCGAGAACCAGGCTGTCGCTGGTGACAGCGGGCGAAGGTGTCTCAGGTATGCAAAAGGATTATGGCAATGCCCTGATGACCCTTGGAGTGCTGGTGCTGCTGGTGTCGTTGATTGCATGTGTAAACGTGACCAACCTGATGACAGCGTTGGCAGCGGCGAGAACACGCGAGATGGCACTGCGAGTTTCGATTGGCGCGGGGCGCTGGCGCCTCGTGCAGATGGTGCTCGTGGAAAGCGCCATGCTGTCCGGGCTGGCCGCCACGATTGGCGGGTTGTTCGCGTGGTGGTCGGCTCCGCTGGTGGTAAGGATGATCAATCCTGCAAATAATCCGGCACGTCTAGTGTTACCGGCGGACTGGCGAGTGATGGGGTTTGCTGTAGCGTTGATCGTTCTGGTCACTCTGCTGTTTGGATTGGTGCCGGCTTTGCGAGCCTCGTCGGTGAAACCGGTGAGTGCGCTCAAAGGAGGCGATGATCCTCATGCCCGCCAACGCATGGTGAATGGAATGATCGCCGCCCAGGTCGCATTCTGCTTTTTTGTGGTGTTCGTGGGCGGATTATTTGTAGTGACCTTTGACAAGTTGTCGCACGTGCCACTGGGCTTTTCAGCGGAAGGCGTCGTGACACTGGATACGGTAACCGCGCAAGAGTTGCCGCCGGTTGCCGGGGAGCAGATGGTCGATCATTTACGGACACTGCCTGGCGTTGAAGCGGTGTCACTCGCTGGCTGGCCGCTCATGAGCGATAGCCGGCATACCGAGCCGATCTCGGTACACGATGCGCCGCCTAGCAACGTGTTTGCGTTTTTTCTTAGTACCTCGCCAGACTGGCTGCGAACAATGAAGATTCCGCTGCTGAGCGGGCGCGATTTTCGCGGGAATGATGCGGATCCGCAAGTAGCTATTGTGAACCAGTTGTTTGCGCGCCAGTATTTCGGCAGCGCAAATCCGATAGGTCAGAGGTTCAAAGCCGCCGGGTCGAAGACGGAGTACGAAATAGTCGGCATAGCTGGCGATGCCTCGTATGACGCGATTCGAGAGCCAATGATGCCCGTGGTGTATACGCCATTTCGATTGCTGGATAAAAGTGGTGTACTGAACGGCATCAGCGGCGGGACGGTGTTGGTGCGGTGCGCGAATCCTGCGGCACTCTTGCCCGAATTGCGGCGCGAGATTCATGCGGCGCGTTCCGATTTTCGAGTGAGCAATGTACAGACGCAGCAGGAAATTATCGACGGCCAGACCGTCCGGGAGCGCCTTCTGGCGATGCTCGGAGTTTTCTTTGCCGGCGTCGCTCTGCTTCTCGCGGGGATTGGACTATATGGCGTTCTGAACTACTCAGTGCTGCAACGACGCAGGGTAATTGGCATCCGCGTCGCGGTCGGTGCGCGGTATGCATCGATTGTGCGGCTGGTGACAGGTCGAGTGTTCTCGATGGTGGCGGCGGGAGTGGTCGCGGGCGTGGGGTTGGGGCTGGCTACGGCCAGGTATATGGAATCATTGTTCTTTCAAGTGAAGACTTCTAATCCGATCATGCTTCTGGCTCCTTCTGCTGTGATCCTCGCGGTAACGGCCGTGGCCACTGTACCTGCAGTTTTCCGGGCGTTGAGGATCGACCCGGTTGAGATTCTTCGAGCAGAATAGTCATTCAACAACGTCAAACTGCTGAATTATTGCCCTTTCCAGCAAGGAGCGCGCTTCCCCAAAAAAGCTGAGATGCCTTCCTGTGCGTCGTGGGCGAGAGCGTTCGTGCTCATGACCTTTTTGGCGTGGTCGTATGCTTTCGACTGCTCCAGATCGATCTGCGCATAGAACGCTCGCTTCCCCAGGGCCACTACGAAATCGCTCGCTTCCGCGATGCGGTAGGCAAGCTGACGCGTTTCCTCCTGCAGCCTGTCCGCTGGAACCGCCAGATTTACCAGGCCCCAATCAACCGCTTTGTGCGCATCGACCAGCTGACCCGTAAGCAGCATTTCGAGCGCGCGCTTGCGGCCGATCGCGCGACTGAGAGCCACCATGGGGGTAGTACAGAACAGACCGATCTTGACACCCGGTGTGGCAAATGCAGCATCCTCAGAAGCGATGGCCAGGTCGCAGGTGGCGACGAGTTGGCATCCTGCGGCTGTTGCGATCCCTTGCACTTCGGCGATCACTGGCTGCGGAATCGATTGCAGCTTCTCCATCAGTTCCGTACAGACGTCGAACAAGCCTTGATAATCGTCTCTAGTGCAGCCCACCATCTCCGACAGGTCGTGACCAGAAGAGAAGACCTTCCCAGTTGCCGCCAGAATTACCACGCGCAGATCACGTCGGCTCGCGATCTCACTTAGGCAGTCGATCAACTCCTGCATGAGTGCCAGCGAAAGGGCGTTACGTCGTTGCGGCCGATTCAACGTGACCAGAGCGATGCTATCCTCGGTTCGAAAGCTGATGTTTTCGTAACTCATCCCATGATTTTACGGCCAAATTTTAGCTCGTGGGGATCCTGTGCTTCCAGCAGTCGAACTCTGGACATCCCATGGGGGGCGGCGCGATGTTTGGCGTTCTCAGCTTTTTTGATGCCAATAGCCCGGATCGCGAACGGCCCGACTTGCAGCAAAAAGCGAATTCAACTTATTGCTTAAGTATTTGCGTAAAGCCAACGAAGACAGGGGTAGAGGGGGATATACTTCTTCACAACTCCATCATGAAACGCCACGTCCTGATCTTCGGTCTCGTCGGCGGCCTCCTCATCGCCACCCTCCAGTACATCGAATACCGCTTCGTCATCATCGAGTACTCCATTGAACTCTACAGTGCGTTAGTCGCCATCTTGTTCGCGGCCTTCGGCATCTGGCTCGGCCTGCGCATCACTCGCACTCGCGAGACCATCCACGAAAGCGTCGTGGTGAAGGAAGTGCTTATCCCCGCGGAATCCCCCGCCCTCGAACCCTTCGCTCCCAGTACGGCCAACCAGCAGACCCTCGGCATCACAGCGCGCGAACTCGAAATCCTTACCCTGATCGCCCGCGGATTCAGCAATCGCGAGATCGCCACGCAACTTTTCGTTTCCGAAAACACCGTCAAGACACACTGTTCCCGCACCTTCGACAAACTCGGAGCTGCCCGCCGCACCCAGGCCGTTCAGCGCGGCAAAGAACTAGGCCTTCTGCCGTGACCGCGTCACCCGAAAGCACGATTTCCGCTTCATTCCTGCGAAATCATTCGAAAGGATGACGACATTCTGCCCGGTTAAAACGCATCGTGACTCCATCCTCACACGCACCAGGAGCTTCACATGAAGAAAACTGTTCTCACCTTCGGCCTCCTCGCCGGTCTCATCATCTCCGTCCTTATGGGCGGCTCACTTCTTCTCGCCAACAAGATCGGCTCCTGCCACAGCATGGCACTCGGCTACACCATCATGGTGGCGTCGTTCCTGCTAATCTACTTCGGCATTCGCAGCTACCGCGACAACACCCTCGCCGGCCAAATCTCCTTCGGCCGAGCCTTCGCTTGCGGTATCCTGATCACCCTCATTACCACCGTCTGCTACGTCGCCATGTGGGAGGTCCTCTACTTCAACTTCATTCCACACTTCATGGACAGCTACTTCGCCGCGCAGATTCACAAGGTCCAGTCCTCCGGACTTGACCCCGCCACTACTGCCACCCGGGTCTCTGCCCTACAGCGCTCTCAGCAGCTCTACCAGAATCCTTTCGTAAACATGGCCTACACATTTATGGAGCCCCTGCCCGTTGGCCTTATCATTACTCTCATCTCCGCTGCCATCTTGCGCCGCAAAGCTCCGGTCGAAGCCTCGCCGTTCCGGCACTCATGAACACATGAACCAAAAGGCCCGCGCATACGCTGGCTAAGAGAAATAAAGATGCTGAAGTGAAGCTTTCTCCGCCGCGTGGAGCAAAGCTCGGCGAGGAGGCCTCTTCCCTGCTTCCAAGATTTCGTGGATTCTCTCAAGCGGTCCAAATAAGAACAGGTGCGACCACCCGGAAGCCGCAGACGGCGTCATCGCTGACGGTTAAGTACCGACCGTCTATTTGCGAATGGCGCTAATTTGCAGGTACTCGTTGCGAATTAACGTATGATTTTCCGGATCCGGTGAAACATTGGCGGAGGCCCAAAGGGCTTCGAGATCCGCTGAGAATGCAGCTTGGCCTTTTTCGTCGAGACGATTGAATGCTACATGTGTAGGACCGAAATACTTCCGAAAAAACGCTACCGCGCCGACAGGGCTTGTAGGCAAATCGAATTCGATCGGAACGATCTCCGTCTTTATATCGACGAAATCGGAACCGAGTCGCTCGCGCACGGTGGTTTCGTCTCCCCACAGCACCGGAGGCGAAATTCCCGGCGGCGCAGGGGTGTGGAGATTCCCCACTTTGAACATTTGACCGGTAAAGCTGGCCGGATTCCAGTTGCCCATTGCGAGCAGCCCGCCGGACTTCAAGACGCGGGCAATCTCGGAAGCAACCAGTTCGGGACGTGGCGCAAACATCGCCCCAAACATCGTGGTCACTACGTCGAACGAACCATCCCCGTACGGAAGGTCCTCCGCATCGCCTTCATCGAATTGGATCGTGAGGTTTTCAGCGGCGGCGCGTTCCCTGGCTTGAACGAGCAGATTCGGTGCGATATCGACGCCGGTCACGACAGCTCCCCGTTTGGCAAGTGGGATAGCAGTGTTCCCCGTGCCGCAGGCAATATCCAGGACGCGAGCCGCCACCGGTATCTCAAGGCTATCGACAAATGCCTCCGCACTTCCGGTGATGGTTTTCGCCACGACACCAAAATCACCAGCCATCCAAGCGGCGCGCATGGACGTTTTGATCAGCTCTATCGGAGGTCCGGACGCGCTCATCCTTATTTCCTCGAATCGTGGATTTCGGAATTTCAGGTTGCTTGATTTTGCGCGTGCCGTCAAGCACACGCTGAAACTTCGCCCAATGCAGCGGATAAAAGCTCTTATGAGGGAGTAAGCATCTCCCGGGGCGCACGCCTCGTCTATTTATGTCTGAACAACCGTAGGCGTTTCCTGATTGGAGTTAGTCAATGTCTGACCCCCTGAACGACCCCCCCACGCGTGAAGAGTTCGAGGAGGAGGAGAAGGAGCTCGCAAAATCCGGCCTCCAGTTTGAGCTGAACCGAAGGCGCTTTTTGCAATCAGCCGGAGCTATGTCGGCTTTCGCCGTGGCAAGTCCCCAAGGGCCCTGATTGCAGAGTTTGCCGATCACGCCGGGGCTTCGTCCCCGATGCGGACGACTACGCTCAAGGTGAATGGCAAGGCAGAGTCTCTTTCGCTGGATCCCAGGACCTCCCTGCTGGACGCTCTCAGAGAGTCTATGGAATTGACCGGAACGAAGAAAGGTTGTGACCATGGACAGTGCGGGGCGTGCACAGTGCTCGTTGATGGTCGTCGCGTGAATTCGTGCCTTACTTTGGCAGTGGCAGCGGAAGGTGCGGAGATCACCACGATTGAGGGACTTGCAAAAATATCGGACCCGAAAGAGATCGGCGATCTCCACCCCATGCAGGCCGCGTTTCTCGATCATGATGGCTATCAATGCGGATATTGCACTCCAGGGCAGATCTGCTCCGCAGTGGCAGCGGTGGAAGAGCAGAAGCGCAGAGCCCTTTCTATAGTGAGTTTCCATACTGGAAAAACGGATCAGCCGGAGATGAAAGACGACGAAATCAGGGAAAGGATGAGTGGAAATATCTGCCGCTGCGGAGCTTATCCAAATATTGTCGCGGCCGTCCCGTCAGTTTCTAAAGGAGCTTCGGCATGAAGACCTTCGGATATGAAAGAGTGACATCCACAGAAGCCGTGACTCATTCAGGAAGTGGGCGCGGCGCGAAGTTTCTTGCGGGCGGAACAAATCTCGTCGATCTGATGAAATATGAGGTAGAGACGCCCACCACCCTTGTGGACATCAGTCACCTGAATTTGGCGCAGGTAACGGAGGATCAGGGAGCGCTAGAATCGGCGCTCTCGTACATAACTTTGACCTTGCCGACCATGCGTTGATCAAGATGAACTATCCGTTACTCTCGCAGGCACTTCTTAGCGGAGCATCGCCACAATTGCGAAACATAGCAACCACGGGTGGAAATCTCTTACAAAGAACTCGCTGCTACTACTTCACCGATGTAAATTTTCCCGCTTGCAATAAGAGGACACCGGGTTCGGGATGCGCGGCAATCCAGGGATACAACCGAATTCATGCCATTCTCGGCCAAACAGATAAGGATTCGACGAGCGGTAAAAGCTGTATCGCAACGCATCCATCGGATATGTGCGTCGCCTTGGCGGCGCTCAACGCGACTGTGGACGTGGATGGGCCCAAGGGTAAACGCACGATACCGTTCGCGGACCTCCATAAGCTTCCAGGCAACACACCATGGATTGAGACGAGTCTGCGCCCCGGCGAGTTGATCGTAAGCATGTCGCTGCCCCCCGCGAAATTCGCGAAGAACTCCTTCTACCTCAAGGTGCGCGATAGAAACAGCTACGCGTTCGCTCTCATTTCGGTTGCGGCAGGACTCGAGAGGGACCGCAATACCGTTCGATCCGTAGGTATTGCGCTTGGTGGTGTTGCACTAAAACCATGGCGACAGATCGCGGCAGAACACGTGCTTGAAGGCAAGCCTGCCACGCACGATAGCTTCAAGCAAGCCGCCGAGATTCTTCTCCGCGGTGCCAAGGGCTACGAGCACAACCAGTTCAAGATTGAACTGGCGAAAGAGGCTATCGTGAGAGCGCTGACAGTTGCAAGTCGCGGACTGCCGGAAGGAGCGAATGCATGATGCAACGAAGAGATGGAACTCCAAAGCAGGCGAAGCAACTGGATCATCGCTACGAAGGAATTGCCAAAGTTACCGGAAAAATCAAATACGCAGCCGAATTTTCCCAACCATTCTCAAAGGCAGAGCTTTTGTATGCCTACATGGTTCAGTCGACGATTCCCAGCGGGACTATCGTTTCAATCGATCAAGCAAGCAGCTGAGAAAGCGACGGGAATCTTGGCAATCCTCACGCCCTTCAACGCTCCAAAGATAAATCCAGCGCCTCCACAGCCGCCTGCGCGCCGGACCCTTAGTTTGTTACAGGACCAGACCGTTTCGTACAACGGTCAACCGATCGCAGTCGTAGTGGCAAAGTCACTGAATGAAGCCAAAACGGCAGCAGCAATGTTGAAGGTGAATTATGCGCCAAAGATGGCGCAGATTGGCATAAAGGATCGCACGAGCGAGGCCAGGTGGCCGAAGAACCCAGGCAAAGAACCGGCGCGCGATCATCGCGGCGATCTACAGGCCGGTCTTTCCGCAGCAAATGTCATCATTGAGAATACCTACGTCACGCCAATCCAGTTCCACAATCGGATGGAGCCTCACGCAACCATCGCTGGGTGGGAGGGCGACAGACTGACTGTGTATGACGCCACGCAGTACATTTCCGGGGAGCGTATGGCACTCGCGAAGACCCTCGATATTCCCATCGACTACGTTCACGTCATCAATCCAGTAGTTGGTGGAGGATTTGGCTGCAAAGGATCAATGTGGTCCACGTGCCGCTGTGTGCCATGGCAGCGAAAGTGACAGGTAAACCTGTGAAACTCGTTCTCGAACGTGAACAAATGTTTGGACCGGTAGGCGCACGCCCCGCAACGATCAACCGGATCAGGCTAGGCGCCAGTGCGGATGGCAAGTTGCTGGCGATGCAGAATGACGTGGTGATGAATGCATCCGTCATGGAAGACTTCGTTGAGCATTCTGGAGGCCCAACTAAAAACCTCTACGCAAGTGAGGCAAACTCCGTCTCTGCCAAGGTCGTTGATGTAAATCTTGGCGTTTCCACATTTATGCGGGCTCCGGGGGAGGCATCCGGCACGGCTGTGCTGGAGATTGCTATGGATGAACTGGCAGAGAAGTTGAAGATGGATCCGGTTCAGCTTCGTCTTGTGAACTACGCGGACAAAGATCCCGGTCACGACCGACCATGGACCAATAAACATCTGAAGGATTGTTCTCAGCAGGTTGCGGACCGTTTTGGATGGTCAAAACGGAGCGCCACTCCACTCACTTTGTTAGAAGGAAATTCGTGGGTTGGATATGGCATGGCCACAGCTACATATCCGGCCAATCGCGGCGCGGCTCAGGCTGTCGTGCGTCTTTTACCTGGCGGAAGAATGTTCGTCGGTTCTGGAACGCAAGATCTCGGAACCGGAACCTATACGATCATGGCTCAGCAAGCTGCCATGGGTTCAGCAGAGCCCTCAGAATCGAAGGACTCCATGACCTCGTACTCGTGGGGCGCAGTGTTTGCTGAGGTTGCAGTCGACAAGGATACACATATGGTCAAGGTGCGCCGTGTTGTTGGAACCTACGACATCGGCACATTGCCGAACCAGAAAACGGGTTTGAATCAACTGATGGGAGGAATCGTCTGGGGAGTGTCCTTCGCGCTCTACGAAGATGCTCATCTCGATCCGAAGTATGGGCGTGTGGTGAACGAATCGTTCGCAGAGTACCACGTGCCGGTAAACGCCGATATCGGCACGATCGATGTTACTGTTCTAAATATCCCAGACCTCAAATTCAATCCTCTCGGCTCGCGCGGTATCGGAGAGATCGGTATCACAGGGGTCTCGGCGGCTGTAGCGAATGCAATTTACACGCTACCGGAAAGCGGATCAGGGAGTATCCGATCACACCAGATATGATCATGCTGGCTTAGAAGTACCTCTGATTCGTCTAGAGTGTGTTGCTTGATCTGTTCAATGGGCTGAAGCTTGGATTTCGCGATGTTGTCCACATGTCCCCTTCCCGTCCAGGATCACCAAAAAGAAATTTGAAGCGGTGATCCGGAAGACCTGCCTCGCTAGTCTTGCATTTCAAGATTGACTATCCTGGCTGGGCAGTTCGCTTCGTAATCTCCTCGGAATCCAGGACCGGACGAAACGCCCAACAAGTTTGCATCACAAATCGTCTGCTTCGCAGAAAAGTGTTTCGGTCCTCGGCCCTTTTCGAATCTGATTACAGTCGCAGGCGCGAAAGCTACATTCTCGGCATCGACTATCCCAGCCGATTTCCGCCCAACAAAATGTGACACTCACAATAACTGTGCCGCCTTCGTCCACAGGTCTGCATACCGACGACCGCTCCATCGCGGCACACTTCCAGCGGTCCTTGGTTTGGTCCTGTTGCCATTTGCGGGCAAACTCCGCAAAACCTCACGGCGAGGTCTATGGCTTGCGATCGTAGGCATGGCGGGATGCGCGATGCTGGGTTTGAGCGCGTGCGGAGGCGGTGGAGTCGACAACACAGGCACGCCAACGCCTCACTCCTACACGCTGACAGTAACTGCGACATCCGGGTCTCTTACACACTCGACTACATTGACCTTGACCGTGAAGTGAAAGCGGCTCATTCCATTTATTAAAAGTACTCACGGGCTTCGCTGCTGCCATCAGGTTCAACAGCGAAGCCCATGATTCTGTGACAGATTACCTCTAGTCGGTCGCCGACAATAAAACATTCGCGATGAACACGCCATTGTCACTGACATACAGCGTGTCAAATGGCCGCCCTGCGCCACCGTTGTGCTTGATACTGACTTTGCAGGTGCCTCCAGCGGCGAGAGAACTGCCGCAGGTGTTCGACGTTATCTGGTATTCAGATTGAGCGGGATCGGCGAGTACGGCGCGAACAGACTGAGCCGTGGTTGTAGTGTTCTTGATTGTCACTACCTGCACGGCGCTGTCATTGCTTTGAGACCAGCGGAGGCTCGTAGGCGACACGGTGGGAGCGGGAACGCTATAGAGCCGACTGAGCCCGTGATCATTGGTGAATATCATGTCGGGTAGCCCGTCGCCGTTGAAGTCAGAGACCGCGACATATCCTACCGAATTCGTGGTAGCGCCTGAGAGTTGTAGGGGGCCACTCGTTATACCACCCCCACCGGCGGCGTTAAATGTTCCATCGCCTTTGCCTAAGAGCACTTCAACGCTACTCGCGCTCGAGAGTGCGACATCATTTTTCCCGTCATGATTAAAGTCGCCAATGGCCACGGCACCTGTCAGAGTAGGGTCTGTCGCGCCAATGACGACACCATCCTGAAAGGTTCCGTTTCCATTGCCTTTAAAGAAAATTGCTTCGTTGTCGCCCCCGCCCCCAAAAAAGTCCTGCGACGCTACGACAATATCGGAGACCGTTCCTCCATGAAGTTTCCCGACAATTATTCCGATAGACTGCTGCAAATCAGCCGCCACTGTAAGCTGCGTTCCCGTGAAATGCCCGGTGCCGTCGCCAAGCAGTACCCATACCTCGGTCTTCATGGCAACGGCTATATCGAATTTGCCGTCACCATTGAAATCTCCAACTCCCAGATGAGTGGAATAATAGTTCGACGACGAGTCATAGCCGAAGGCGATGCCGTCCGGAAATGGAATCAAGTCTCCGAACGATCCCTTTCCATCGCCAAGCGCAATCCCGCCATCTTCGACCAAATCCAGCTTTCCGTCGTGGTTCATGTCAACCAGGAATACGTCATTGCTTAGCGATCCCAGGCGAAAATTGTGAGCTGGCTGGAACCCTCCGGTTTTAATTCCAAGCAGAATGCTGACATCTGCGTTGTCGCCGGGCGTTCCGTTCGTCACTACAAGGTCAGTGACTCCGTCGCCGTTCAGGTCCCCTGCCGCGATCGCCATACCATGCATACCGATTGTGTACTGCGCGCCCGCGTTGAAAAACGTGCTGCCTGAGCCTGGGAAAACCGTGACTTTGCCGTTGCATGGAGCCTTGCAGGTCGGGGTATTGACCAATGCCACGTCGCGCTTGCCGTCGCGATTGAAATCGGCAGAAACGATGCCCGCGGCCAGCGCTGAATACGTATTAGGCGCCCCCCTGAAGTTGCCTTTGCCATCATTGGTCAGCAAACCAATGCTTGCCGCCACGCCACCTGAACCCTCGAGCACCCCGATGGCAGCGATGTCGAGGTTGCCGATTCCCTTCGTATCCGCAAGAGTTAGTGAGCCAGGGCCCGGCAGGCTGTATACGGAAGGACTGGCAAAAGTTCCGTCTCCATTCCCCTTGTAGACAAAAACGAGATTCAAACCCGCGAATACCATATCCGTCTTACCGTCTTTACTTACATCTGCCAATAGCAGACCTTGTCCGGAGCCAAAGATTCCCGTAGGGTTCTGGTAAGGAACCGATGTCCCGCAGTCAGCGCGCCACTTGGAGAGCCGAACAATATTGTGACACCGGTCGACGTCGGGATGGCCAGGTCGCCATAGGCATCACTGTTCAACCGGCCAATGGCAGCTTGCCCTGGGCTATTCCCTGCAGCGAATGTGGCACCCTTGACGAAGACTCCATTTCCTGACGAGAGGTAAGGCACGACGGTACCGCTCGTACCGCCATAGACGACAGCAAGATCAGCTTTGCCGTCCCCGTTTATGTCACCGCTGGAAAGATACAGCAGGAATCGGTTGGCGGTAGTTGCATTCAGAGTGTAACTATTTCCTTTTTGAAAGGTGCCGTCACCCTTATTCAAAGCAATTGTCAGAGTTCCGCTGGCCGTGGTGTTGAAATCGATGGACGCGAGATCCTTCCTGCCATTACCAGAGAAATCTCCGGCAACGATGGTGCCATTGCCGCCAATTCCAGGCACGGGGTTGGGAGCCCGGAAAGTTCCATCGGGATTGCCGAGTTGCACTGCATAACCGACGTCGCCTTCATCGATCAGCACTAAGTCGCTGATGCCATCCCCGTTCAAGTCCGTTACCAGCGCAGCTCCTGAAAAGGGCGAACCCGCATCGACGACGCCTGTGTATGTGCCATTACCGTTGTTCAGCAATGCAGTAATCTGGGTTGGGGACCCTGCCGGAAACCCAGGATGGCACGAAGTTAGGAAGTCAGATTTCGCGTCGTTGTTGAAGTGGCCAGCGAAGAGGCCCGTGCAGACATCAGCCGGTATATTTTGCGAGGAAATGAAGTTTACCTGTGCCGACAGATAGGAGGTGAACCCTATCGTTAAAGCTGCGGTGAGTGCGATGCGTCGTGGGCCGGGACCTACCAAGGCGCGGCAGAAGCTGACTTGCTTAAACATAGAATTCACTCCTATCAACGGTGATCAATTTTTGCTACCTGTCGTCAACAAGGCGTTGATATCTTGAACGCTTTTTGTGGCCTGCAAAGATTTGAAATGAGCCCGTGCGAGCAAGCATCGATCAAAACAGTCAATGAATGACGGTTAAGGGCTGGCGCCAGCAGATCGGAAATGGTCACCGATGCTTTTCTCAGTTGAGAATATTACTCCGGAATAAAAGACTTGTGGTCTTAGCCGTCTTCGAATTTCACGACGCCAGTCGCCCGCGACCTTCATCGCATCAAAGCATTCCGGAGTGCACGGATTCACCCGTTCCTTAGTCGTTGGGCGGCTTAAGGCATTGAATAAAAAAGGCTTTGAATCCGAATAATGGCAGAGACAAAGAGCGGTCGAATCTTTGAGGCGGCTCACCGCGCAGAATTGAGATCGCGGACAGGCTACCGTCGGAAGAAATTTTTGAGTGACACCTTGCCCTTCTACAGGTGAAAGGATATATGTAGAAGTGATAGGTATGACAACTCAAAATAAATTTGATCTACCCCAGGGCACCCTCGACCTCCTGATTCTCCGTGTTGTAGCTTTTGGGCCCGTCCATGGTTACGCAATCGCTCAGCGTATTCAGTCGATTTCGAAAGAGGCGCTGCAAGTCCAGCAGGGGTCGCTTTACCCCGCACTCCATCGGCTTGAAAACAAGAAATTCCTCGCCGCCGAGTGGGGTCCGACCGAAACTGGCCGCGAAGCCAAGTTTTACAGGCTTACCAAGGCCGGCAAAGCCCAGTTGCGTTCTGAGACCGAGAGCTGGGCACGCCTCACCGAAATCATCGGCCTGATCCTGCAACATCCGCAAGGAGAACTCTCATGAACTGGCTGCAGCGTCTCTTTCAGGTCCGCCGAATGGAGCAGGAACTCGACTCCGAACTCCGCTTTCATTTTGATTCCCAGGTCGCGGACAAAATGCGCGATGGTCAGTCGGAGGCGGAAGCTCGCCGCATGACAAGATTGGAGTTTGGCGGCATGGAGCAGGTCAAGGAGCAATGCCGCGAAAGCCGCGGCACCCTCTGGCTCGCATCCGTCGCGCAGGACATCCGTTTCGGAGCTCGGATCCTTACTCGTTCGCCGGGCTTCTCGGCTACGGCGATAGTGGTGCTGGCACTGGGCATCGGCGTCAATACGCTCGCGTTCAGCCTCTATAACCTCATCGCCCTGCAATTGATCCCAGTACACGATCCCAAATCATTGGTCAGTTTTGAGCGCCGCTCGCCGGAGAATATCACTCCTGCAATTCCCTGGCAGTCCATCGTCTACTACCGCGACAATGCGAAATCGCTATCCGCCCTTTTGCCGACGATGGATGGCGCTCCCATGGTATTGGATCGCGACGAACAGCGGGTAAAACCCTCTTTTGTCGCTGCCAACTACTTCAGCGAACTGGGCGCAACTGCCACTGTGGGGCGACTCTTCGATCCCGTTCGCGAAAATTCAGCCGCAGCCGATCCTGTCGCCATTCTCAGCTATTCTCTTTGGCAAAGAAAATATGGCGCCGATCCTTCCATCATCGGAAAGACCATTCATCTCGCCGGCAAGTCGGCTACTGTAATCGGCATAACGTCGCAATCCTTTGCGAATCTCGGGACGACCACGCCGGATGTGTGGTTGCCACTCATGCAGCACACTTACTTTGTCGATGGCAGCAAACAATTCAACGACCCGAAGTTCGAAGAAATGATCACGGTGACGGCAAGGCTTGCCCCCGGAGTGACGATTCCGCAAGCTGGGCAGGAACTGCTTACGCTCACCACCCAGCTGCGCAAGCTGTACCCCGCTTTGATCTGGGATAAGGAATACATTCGCCTCTTGCCAGGCGCGCACTTTGTTCAGCTCGACGACCACGCCTACCCGATCCTTGCGCTCGCGGGCCTGCTGGTTTTGCTCATCCTCGCGGTCGCCTGCGCCAACCTTGGTGGCCTGCTCATGGCCCGCGGAGTCAGCCGCCAACACGAGATCCAGATTCGCTACTCGATCGGCGCCCAGCGCTCGCGCATCTTTCGCCAGCTCTTAACCGAGAGCCTGCTGCTGGCTTTGCTGGGATCGATTACCGCGCTGCCAGTAAGCTATGTTGCGCTTCGCCTCGCTCTCAATTATGCAGACGCTCCGGCATGGATGAGCGCCGCACCGGATTGGCGGGTGCTCGTCTTCACCGCGATCATCGGTCTTCTGGCAGCACTCTTCTTCAGCCTCATGCCTACCCTTCAGATGGTGAAGCTTACACGCGGCAAAACTTTGGCACAGCGCTTTGTGATCAGCGCCCAGGTGGCTGCCAGTTGCGTACTCCTCATCCTCGCCGGGTTGTTGGTACGCGCCACCCTGCATACCATCTACGCAGATCCCGGCTTTGACTACACACCGGTCTTCTCCATCGACCCCGGTCTCGCGGAACATGGCTACACACCAAATGCCGCACGGACCTACCTCGACCAATTTCAGAATGGCCTTCGCGCCCTCCCCGGAGTCACCTCCGTCTCCATGGCCCTCCTCCCACCGCTGGTCAATCATGGCGTCATGATTACCTCGATTAAGGTCGATAGCCACACCGTGATGATCTATCCCAACTGGGTCGGTCCCGAGTTCTTTCAGACCATGGGTATTCCACTGTTGCGCGGCCGTTACCTGCGCCAGGGAGACACAAACGCCGTCGTTCTCAGCGAATCGCTCGCACGCAAGCGGTGGCCCCATGACGATCCCATCGGCAAACAATGGCAGGATGGCAAAGACGTCGTGGTCGGCGTGGTTGGCAATACCCGAGCCATGGAGATGAACAACACGGACGCAACCGAGATCTATTACCCGCCGACAGAAAAGCATTTACCGGGCATGTTCGTGCTGGTCAAAACCGCCGGCGAATCCAATGCGCTATTCCCCGCAATCAAGGCCATTAGCAACAGCCTGGACACCAGGCTGTTCCCCACCATCACACCGCTGCAAGCCGGCTATCGCAAAAATGTCGCGCAGGTGGAACAGATTGCGGCCATCATTAGCCTGCTCGGTGGCATCGCCATTTTCCTCGCCGTGGTTGGATTGCTTGGCCTGGTCAGTTACGCGGTCTCGCAACGGACGAAAGAGATTGCAATCCGCATGGCGCTTGGAGCAAAACGCGGTGAGATCTTCTCCACCGTTCTGCGACGCTTTACGCTTGAGGTGCTTATTGGCCTGGTTGCCGGAGTCGCAATTACCGCTGCTGTCTCCCAGGTCCTGCGGCGCTTCCTATATGGGATCAGCGGTCTGGATCCCATCAGCTATGCAAGTTCAATCGCTTTGCTGATCGTGATTCTCGCCGCTGCTGCCTTAGTTCCGGTTCACCGCGCCCTCAGGATCGACATCGCAAGAACCCTGCATTCAGAATGATTGTCCCGGTCGCCCCGGCAGGCGCAGAGCGCGTTGCATGGTTCGGAGTGGTTAACCGGCTATGCGGAAGCACGCCGGAATAGTTGAAGAGTGGCCCACAACACGACGCGCAGACATGTTGATGAGCGCATTAGCCCGATTACGGGCTCTGACGTCCTGCGGTATTTCGCCGTCGCATCTGCCACCACACTGCGATTAGCGATACTATGCCAATCACGATGTCGTTGCGAAATCGGCTTGCAGTGATGTCCCTTCCATGCAGAAGATAGGCATCTGCGTAGTGGCGCCAAAAATCAACAAAAATACTCCGAATGCCAACAGTAGCTTTGCCTGCCACGTTTGGCTGTACAAGCCACGACGCCTTCTCGTTTCGGCGAGCTAGGATGATACCCAAAACGCACAACATGGCTGCGGCGCAGGCAAGTGCAGCATCAGCCCAACGAATCGCGTGACCGGCCTCGATCC
Source organism: uncultured Acidobacteriaceae bacterium (assembly GCA_963797255.1). Lineage (GTDB taxonomy): Bacteria > Acidobacteriota > Terriglobia > Terriglobales > Acidobacteriaceae > JANXZS01. The sequence continues at coordinate 37,897 of CAWCOV010000015.1, read as the reverse complement.
AAAACAAGTACATGAGCAGGCCCGACATTACCAACGCAAAAAGCGTGTAGTCCCGGAGCCCGCGCGGCTTAGGAAGCGGAATCATCAGACCTAGTGTAGCCTCGAATGCGGTGAGGGCCGGTGCGCTTATCGATTCCGTTCTAAGCGGTTAACCGGCTTTACCGAAGTTACCCCTGAACCAACTCGCGTCGTCAGTCGGTCCAATTGGACGCGCGTCCGTTTAATCGCGCGCTCAACTGCCAATCACAGTGATATTCCGCTCGGAGTCCAAGGTTGTACTAAGGGGCCACTCCAACCCGGCCTCAAAATCGTCGCTGAGCGGTGGAGAGCCTGGCGGGCATGTGCATTCGTCGGTTCTCTACACGATTGGCAATGTCGTTCATCAGTGCGTTCTCGCACACTCTTTGAGATGGCGGTCGGATCACCGGCTTAGGCAAGATCTCCCAAGTCGGCGTGAATCATGGATGCCGATCACTATGCCCGCGATACAAATGTGCGGAGTACATCACGCAATGAGCGACGCAAAAACTTACGTTGATCGATGCCGGCAACCTCGAGTGCATATCCTGCGCTCCAATGTCGTGGAGTACATATGCCTTCAACTCGGAAGACCACCATGCCAGCCAAAGAGGCACGCACAGTGAGAAGTAAATCCATGCTGAAAGAGGGAAAAGATCCCGAGGGCGGACTATCCGAAGAAGGCCGCGCATTTTACAAAAGAACCGAAGGAGCAAACCTGAAGCCTGGCGTCAAGGGACCGGCGGACACACCCGTCAAGAAGAAGCGCAAGGGATCCTTTCTGACACGGCACTTTACAAATCCCCGTGGCCCGATGACGAAAGACGGGAACCCAACGCGTCTTGCGCTGAGCGCACATGCGTGGGGCGAACCGGTACCGAAGACGCAAGCGGCAGCCAGAAAACTAGCGGCGAAAGGAAGGAGACTCCTAAAGGAGTATCGCGAGTCGAGCACCGATTGATTTGAACATCAGCTTAGATCGCGGTGTTCGAAGGATGCTCGTCTTTATCTCAGTGATTAGGAGAATATTTTTGGTGACCCCGGGAAGATTCGAAGTTCCGACCTGCGGTTTAGGAAACCGTCTAGATCCGTCTTGCACGAAGTAGCAAACCGCCGCTTTTAGCTGCTATCCCGTTCGGTTTGAGCAATCAAAGCGATTTGCCACGTCGCAGATGATTGCAAGAAAGAGCGCAGAATTACAATCCAAAACCTACACGACATTTTAGTTATATAGCCCCATTAAATGCGGCATTTAAGTTGATTTGGCCTCACCCGAGCGATTGTCAGAACTTGCGTTCATCGCTGTCGGGGGTCGTGCCTCCCTCATCCTCTCTAGCCTCGAGGCGCAGGTTATTGGACCGCTGTTGGACTGACGACTTTCCACCAATCCATTCGTCAATTGGAAGTTGCGGCGTGCCAAGAATAATGTTCAATCCTGACGTTCCCTTTGGTGAAAACACCTGCCTGGTTGACTAGTATCTTCCTGCCCAAGCAACTGATGTACAGATTCTGAAGCGGTAGCAGACTGCTCCTATCGGCATCACGCCGACAGGAGCAGGACATGAGCAGTTCTCTGGTTGAATTCTCGAATAGTATTGCCGACGCCGTGGAGCGAGTCGGCACATCGGTTATCGCCGTGTTGGAAGGTGGGAGAGAAGGAGTTAGCGGCACACTGTGGCGGGAAGGTCTAGCTGTCACCGCCGAACATACAATCCGCGGCCGCAACGAGGTCACGGTCGTGCTTCCGAATGGTGAGGAGTCGAAAGCGAATGTCGCCGGTCGCGATGCGGGCACCGACATTGCCGTGCTCACCATCGCGAAGAAATCCGGTGGCGCCTCGCTGGCGGATGAATCTCAAGCTCGTGTGGGTGAGATCGTGCTTTCCGTTGGGCGCCGAGGTACGGATGGGCTTGCAACTACCTACGGAGTGATCAGCGCGATTGGCGGACCATGGCGGACCTGGCAGGGTGCTCGGATTGATCGATTACTTCGGCTCGACCTCAATCCCTTCGCAGGGTTTTCCGGCGGTCCTATTATCAACGCTCGCGGAGAAGTTCTTGGTATCGCGACCTCCGGTCCAAGACGTTCCGTCGTGACCATTCCAACTTCAACGGTGACACGCGTTGTCGACCAGCTTCTTCAACGAGGACGCATCGCCCGCGGCTACCTTGGAGTTGGGATGCAGCCGGTAGCATTTCCAGATTCCGCACGGCAGACACTCGGCATGAATGCAGAACGAGGACTTCTCGTCGTGACGGTCGCCCCGGGCAGTTCCGCCGAACAATCGGGAGTTCTGCTCGGCGACATTATCGTCACCGTTAACGGATCGCCGGTTCAGAGTTTGCGCAGTTTGCAGCCGGTCCTGGATTCCGAAAATGTGGGCAAGCAAGTTCACTTTGAAATCTTTCGCGGCGGCAAACTGGTCAAATTGTCGGTCACGGTTGGCGAACGTCCAGGGAGCTAGCAATGAGCAGTGTCGTGAATCCAACTACATTCGCCGGCATCAGTATCGGTATCGGTGTGGGATCGGTTACGGAGTGGCTGCGGCGGATTACTGTGCGCATCGTCGGATCGCGAAATTCCCACGGCTCGGGAACTCTATGGAGTTCCGAAGGATTGATCGTGACCAACGCGCATGTGGCCAGCTCCACGGAACAGGAAATTGAATTATCGGATGGCCGAAAGTTGCAGGGCTGGCTTCTGGCACGCAATCCGAAGATCGATCTTGCCGCAGTGGCGATAACTGCGAGCAATCTCTCCGCCGCATCGGTCCGGAGCGCGCGAACCATGCGGGTCGGAGAGATGGTGCTCGCGGTCGGCAATCCATTTGACGGATTCGGTGCAGTTAGCACGGGAATTGTTCACCAACCTGTCGGCGCCTCGCCATGGCTGGTTGCAGACATTCGGCTCGCGCCGGGTAACTCGGGTGGCCCGCTGGCGGATTCGCAGGGCAACGTAATCGGCGTGAACAGCATGATTGTCGGCGGCCTGGGACGGGCCCTTACCAGCGACTCGGTTCGTGCCTTTCTTCAGAGAGAACGTCTGGCGGAGGTTACTTGATTCGAGTGTTGGTCGGGGCGAAGTCGGCAATCATCCGAGCGGGCCTCGAGGCGATGCTGCGCGACGATCCGCGCATCGAAGTTACTGGCGGCGGTTATCGCGACGGAGATTTTCTTCGCGCAGCGCGCGAGCATGCTCCAGATGTCCTTCTCCTCGATGCCACAGAATCACTGCTTTCCTTGCCTGATCACTTGCATCAGCCCGGTGCGCCGTCACTTGTTGTGCTGGTAGGGAATGTCACTCGCTTGGAGGTTCGAAATCTCCTGCAAGCCGGCGTGCAGGCAATTCTCCAACATGATTCGTCCAGTAGCGAAATCATCGCCGCGATTGAAGCCGTTGTTGCCGGTCTCACCGTATTCTCACCTGAGATTCTCGAGGTTCTTGTCCCGACTAGAGTGCCAACAGAAGCCGACCAGTTTCCCCCGACTGAGCCTCTCACCTCGCGAGAAAGTGAAGTCCTGTCATTGTTGGCTGAGGGGGCAGGAAACAAAGAAGTTGCGGTGCGGCTTCATATTTCAGAACACACGGTGAAATTCCATGTGAGTTCCATCCTCGCTAAACTCGGCGCGACCACTCGTACAGAAGCTGTTACCCGCGGCTACAAGGAAGGGCTAATTGTTGTGTAACCTTCCGGTGAACATATTCATATCAACCAACAGTCTTAAGGCGAAGAAATTGCAGAGGCATAGAGAGTTCTCTCTTCCTGATCTAACACACTAAACGGGCGCGAAGAGCTCCTTATCATGCGCATGTTCGCCCAGTAAAATCAGCACAATCTGCTTTCGTTGCGTACACTTGACGGACATCGTTATGACCTATTCCTCCGGCGACAAAGTCGGCCAGTATCGGTGCATGCCGGCACCTTTGCGGCTAACCGCGCATCAAGGCGCGAGGAATCTGACTTAGCCGCGTTTGTCAGTCGAGGGCGCGCTTTGAATGGAGGTGTCAGTCATGGAAACGAAAGTGGCGAAACAAAAAATTGGAGTCAACCAGCCGCTGGAAGTTTTCATACAGATTGGCTTGGCCGTCTTGCTTGTGATCGGGTGCCTGCTGATCCTGCGACCGTTTATCCCATTGATCATGTGGGGAATCATTATTACAATCGCGTCATATCCCACGTTTTTAAAGCTTGAAAGAGTTCTAAAAGGACACCGGGCGATTACTGCCATTGTTTGGACTTTGCTTTTGCTGGCAGTCCTCATCCTTCCTCTGGTGCTGCTCGTTGAAAATATGGTCGAGGGTCTGCGACCTTTCGTCTCCGGGCTGCGGGACGGCAGCTTCGCGCTGCCTCCGCCGCCACCTGGCGTGGAGCACTGGCCGATCATTGGCCATCCACTGGCACGAGCCTGGGATGCTGCTTCGCAGGATCTTACCAATACGATCATGAAGTTCTCTCCCCAAATAAAATCGGCTCTCCCCAACATCCTGGCCGCGTCCGCCGACGTGGGCTTCACCGTGGTGCAGTTTTTGTTGGCCATCCTGTTATCGGGGGTTCTGCTCTGGAACTCTGACGACGCCGCCAAAGCCACTCGTTCAGTCTTCTCCCGGTTGTTCGGCGAGCGTGGTCCGGAGTTTCAGCAACTGATCGGCACCACCATTCGCAGCGTCACATTTGGCATTTTGGGTGTTGCCATCATTCAATCCATATTGGCTGCTGCCTGTTTTTTCTTGTTCGGAATTCCCGGCGCGAACGTGTGGTCAGTGGTCTTCTTCATCGGGGCAGTGCTTCAAATGGGAGGCTTGGTCCTGATCCCCGCAGTGATCTACTTCTTCGCCGTGTCCTCAACGATTAAAGCGATCGGGTTCCTCGTATGTTCCATGGTTGTTGGCACGTCAGACAACGTACTAAAACCCATTTTGCTGGGACGCGGGGCTTCCGTTCCCATCGCGGTGATTTTTCTCGGGGTTCTGGGCGGGTTCGTTGCAATGGGGATCATCGGTCTCTTTGTCGGAGCAATCGTGCTGTCGGTTGGCTACAAGTTGTTTCTTGCCTGGATCAATGGTCGACCAGGCGACGTGGCGGAGGCCTAGATGGAGTTGCGCTGAGCCCCCCATCAACGTTGATGTTCTAAGTCCCTAAATCAACGTTAAGCTGGCGAAGCTGACAAGATGCGGAAAAATTGTGAAGGCCATCGCAGGTGCGGCGGCCCTCTGCAGCGAACTGATTGCCGCGGGCGTGATCTTGGTTGGTGCGCTGCAAGCGATCAGTTCTCCTCTGATTCAGGCGGTCCGAACAAGGGCACAGGTGATCCTCCTCGTATATTCCGAAGCTTTGTTGGCCGGTGCTTGCCATGAATTCCTTGTCGCGCCAGACATACTCGAGAGCGCAATCAGTCATATTCGACGGAGCTTGGCTAGCTCGCAGCAATTCCACAAGACTCCCGGAGCCGATCACCCCACTGAATTCGAGACCCCGCCCAAGTACTTCGCTACAGCAATCTCCACGTTGAAATGCATCGCGTCGCGCCCTAGCGCTTTACCTAGCTGGGATCGGTGCACCATCTCAAGCACTCGAGGATTCAGACCCACCAGCCAGACTTTCGTGCCGCGCTCGCGATGTCGCTTCTCAGCCTCGGTCAACATCTTGAGGGCCGTGTACTCGAGATCGAGCACCCCACTAAGGTCAAGGGCGACGATCCTCGGCTGCGTCGCTTCGATAAACGGCCTGATCTTGTGTGCAATCTGGTCGGCATTGGCGAAGAACATTCGGCCCTCCACTCTCAGCAGCAGCAAGCCGGGAAATGTCTCATCCTCTGGGTGCTCATCGGAGCGTGGCCGGAATACGTTTGTCCCAGGTTTGCGTCCGAGAACGTAAACCGGAGGATTGGCGACCTGGTAGGCGAGCGATACTAGCGAAATAATGATCGCGACGATAATGCCTTTCAACGTGCCCAGAAGCACAACGCCGGCGAAGGCGAAGAGAGCCCAACTAAATTCTGTTCGCCGGACACTGAGAATCTCACGAAATTCGATCGGCTTGATCAATCCAATGGAATAGACAATCACAATGGCAGCAAGCGTGGCTTGCGGCATCATTCCCATGAGTGGCGCAAGTAGAAGCATCGTCACGAGAGTCATGCCGGCCGTTACGAGTTCCGCAACCTGAGTACGTGCGCCCGCGAGACGGTTGACTGCGGTCTGGCTGGTACCGCCACCGCCGGGCATCGCTCCGAAAAAAGCGCCGCCCAGATTCGCGAACCCGGTGGCCAGCAGCTCCCTGTTCGCACCAGGGGAGGGTTCGTCATTCTTAACGAAGGCACGCCCAGCCGCAATTGTCTCAGTGAAACTCATCAGAGAAATGCCCAAGGCTGCAGGCCAGAGTTGAGCTAAGAGTGACAGGTTCGGAACCGTCAACGGCGGCAGTCCCTTCGGAATATGACCGACGAGTTGCACGCCATGCGATTGTAGGCCCAGCAGGTATGCAGCCAGGATACCCGCAGCTACCGCAATCAACGGCGCAGGCGCCTTTGGTGCGAAATGCTCAAACAGTACAAGGAGCACGATCATGGATACCCCAACGGCCAATGTCGTCAGCGATGTTCCGGGAATGCCGTGCACAATTTCGAACAGGCTCCGAAGGAACGGGGCCCTTGCGAAATGGATACCAAGAATCTTCGGGACCTGATCCACGACAATTACCACGCCTATCCCAGCCTTGAAGCCAATCAGCACGGGCTCCGAAATGAAGCTGGCCACGAAGCCCAACCGCAGGATGGACGCTAGTACGAGCATCGCTCCCACCAACAGCGTCAGCGTGGCCGAGGCAATCAATAGCGATCCTGGATCTCCGCCGGGCACCGCTTCACCAAGTGCGGCGGCAGCTAATATGGCCAGGGTTGTAGTAGTGCTTACGCTGAGTGCCCGAGACGTCCCCAGTGTGGCATAGATCACCATCGGCAGAAATGCTGTATACAGTCCAACCTGCACAGGTAAACCGGCAATTGTGGCATACGCCATGGATTTTGGAATGACGACTGCCGCAGTGGTCAGACCGGCGATTACATCTGGTTGAAGCCATTCCTTTCGGTAAGAGACAAGCCAATCTGGCAGGAGGCGATTCCTGTTATTCGGAATTTCTGTCATGGTCTTCTCCGCTGATTTCGATTTGTTGACTGTACGCCAATTGAAGGCTACGTTATACAGCCTTGACCGATAATCAGCTGACTCCCAAGAGATTGCGATGAGCGGCCCGCGCGAATTCATCACTTCGAAAAAAGCCACTAACTTTGGCGCCGGAAATCCGTTTTGTTCGAAATGGGTAAAAGGGCGTCCAAGAAATCGCGTCGAAGAACTCTCGCTGGTTCGAACCGTTGACAATTATCACTTACTGAAAAATCGCGACTTGGGGGTCAAACATGAAACTCAATCTTCTAAGGAGCGGTACTCTCCGGGAAGAATCTAAGACGGATTTGGTGCAATTTCCCAGCCTTTCATCCGTTTGGTGGCATAAGTGCGATCCGACTTCAAATCGACCGTAAACGGACAGGCGCAGTCCTCGGGCTGAGTCTATGCAGTATGCGTCTTTTCAAGGATTGACGATCTCCACAGCATTCTTGTTTGATTCGCTCCACGCCGCCGCGCCCTCCTGCTTCAACTGACGCTTCGCGTCATCCCAGTGAAGCCTGGTGATGAATCCTTCTCCCTTCTCATACGCATATGTGCTCCCGTCGTCGGAGAAGATTGTGAAATCGGCATCCGCTCCAGGATAGACGCGCACGGAAGCGATGGTCTGCGGCTGCTGCGCACTTAAAATGGCCACCCCCAACGGCAGAATGGAACCAGCCCGCACGAACAGCGGAATCGTATCGATCGGAGCGTTGGCCGTGATCGCCTGGCCGCCCTTGATACGCTCGTTGGTCCAATAGTTGTACCAGTCGCAGCCTGCCGGCAGATAAACGCTCCGGCTCGTTGCCCCCTGTTCAGAAACCGGCGCAACCAGGAGTGCCGGCCCGAACATGTATTCGTCGGGAATGCCCGCAACGTTTGGATCATCGGGAAAATCCATGAATAGCGCGCGCATGAAGGGAGCCCCCGTCTGGTAGCTGCCGTACGCCAGTGAATAGATGTACGGCATGAGTTGATAACGCAGGCGCAAGTACTTCTCAAGGATGGCTTCAGCTTGTTTACCGTATGACCACACCTCGTTGTGCAGGCGTTCGCCGTGTGCCCGCATCACCGGTTGAAACGCTCCCCACTCAAACCAGCGCACAAACAGCTCGGGATAATCTTCGTAGCCACCGACATTCTCCAGAGCGTCTGAGGGATCAACCAGCGGTTTATGGGTGGCGTGGTAGCCGTGTTGAATCGCCGGCGAGAAGAATCCCGCGATGTCCGTATCCCAGTACGGCATGCCGGTGGCGGTAAAGTTCAAACCCGCGGGAATAGAGCGCTTCAGCATGTCCCACGTCGAGATGATATCGCTCGACCAGAAAACCGTGCCGTTGCGCTGCGCTCCGAGGTATGCGGCGCGAGCCAGAATCATCACCCGGCGGCTGTCTCCAAAATCGCGACGGAAGCCCTCGTACACCGACGATGTGTGAAAAAGCGGATACGCATTGTAATAACGCGTTCCCGATCCGATGGAGAAGAAGTCCTTAGCCGGATCGATGTCCGGTTCCGTCTCGTCTAGCCACAGGTAATCGAAGCCATAAAGCTTGATGTATCGATCACGGATTGACTCCCACCACCACCTGGCAGCCTCCGGATTGGTAGTGTCGATGTTGGGGCCGATCTCTTTGCTGAAGTTGCCGGGGTCGGGAGTGCCATCGGCGGTGTGGATCAGCCATCCCTTTTGCTTCAGCATGTTATAGAACTGTGTATCGGCAGCGAAATGCGGCCACACGCTCAATAGGGTCTTGATGCCCATCGAATGAAGTTGCCGGTTCATGCCGGCGGGATCGGGCCATCTCTTCGGGTCGAGATCCAGTTCGCCCTGCTTCGTCATGTTGAGGAAGTCCACTACCAGCACGTCGAGAGGCAGGTTCCGGTCGCGATATCCTTTCGCAATGTCCAGGAACTGCTCCTGCGTGGAATAGATGGCCTTGCTCTGGATGTAGCCATACACACACCGGGGCAGGATGTGTGTGACACCGGTGAGTTGTCGATAACCCTGGTAGATTTCGTCGGTCTTGTCGCCCGCAATCACGAAGAAGGAAACACGGTCCCCTACTTCCGACGACCAGACATTCTGCTGATTGAAGCCGAGATCGATTGTGGTTTTCGAGGGGTTGTCCCAGATTAACCCGTAACCGCCGCTGGATACCATGAAAGGAACGCAGACATTCTCGCCGCCTATCGAAGAATAATCGTGCCAGCAGTTGATGCGGTGATCGCGCAGGTCAAGCACGCCCTGTTGCTGCTGGCCGAGGCCGTAATAACGCTCGCCGGCAGGAGAGTCGAAGGTCGCCGAGACACGATAGCCGGAATCGTCATCCTTTTTGTGATCGGCACTCTCCTCGTTGGGAACCATGTTCCATGACCACATGGTCAGCAGGGGTTTGCCCAACGCGGTGGTGATCGAGATAGCGTCATTAAGGGGCGGATGCCGTGGATTGAAGTTGCTGAAGTAGTGATCCATCAACGACTGAGTTAACCCGTCGAGCGGCATGGGATGGGGATCAGGCAGATTCCGCGGAGCAACATGCACCACCAGTCGCGCTGAGCGAATCACTTCGTAACCAGAGGAATCCTGCTCGCGCGTCCAGCCGGTCGTCGACGGTGTACCGACGATCCCGAAGCCGGCCTTCGCAATCGATGCAGGCCTCTGTGTGCTGATCGTGATGCGAACGATATTGGGCCCATAGGGCTCCAGCACAATCGTTCGATTTTCGCGGTCCAGAACAAAGCTTGTGGCTTGCGCGGAGCTTGCAGGGCTGAGCAGGATGGCTCCTCCCAGCATCGCTATGGCCGCTGCGCAGGCAACCATCGTTTTCCGCAGTTGCGCGTTACATACGACGGAATAAACTGCCACTGCATGCTGCATTCTTTCCTCGACGGCACATGTAAGCTACCGAACCAGTATTGAATAAAAGATTCGGGTGTTCGACTTATAGTTAGCCCAATACTAGCTTCGTGCGACCGCTTCCACGATTGAATACGGACCAGGTGTTGGAATCAGGCGCGAGAGCTGCCATCCAGAGGCCGCGAACAAGCGAGCAAATTCGTCTAGTGTCCTCTCGCGCCCTCCCGTGAGAACCATCATATTGATGTCGAGGTGGTTGCCGAAATGTTTGCCATTCCCGCCAGCCCAAGAATTCTCATCAGGCAATACGGTCTCAACCACTAACAGCTTGGCCGCATCTGTCGCCACGCTCCGAATTTGCTGCAAAATCTGCTGTGATTGGGCATCGGTCCAATCGTGCAGGACCTCCATTAACAGATATGCGTCACAGCAAGGCAGAGGTCCGCGAAAGAAATCGCCACCTTGCGCAGTCAGTCGATCTCCGATTGTCTCATCGGCCTTAAAACGGCCGATCACATGCGGTTGGTCAAAGAGAATACCGCGCGAGTTCTGCGACGATTTAAGAATTGCTTCAACCAAGTGTCCCTGACCACCGCCGATATCCCCAATCGTGCCAAAGGGAGAAAAATCGTATGCTGCGACGACCGGAGGAATCGCACTACTCGGTGCGATTTGATGACGATTCCATAGGCATCTTTCTCGGCACCGAGCATCACGACTAGCTCGGTGATGGCTGTGTGTCATGCGCTTCACGATTGAGATTACGAAACTTCGAGACCTGCTCGAATGAGACATCAGCTGACAAGTGAAACAGCAATCCCAACAAAGAAGTCACCTCCCGTTCGTCGGCATCGGAGGAGGCGGCGGCGGAGAATCCTTTGAAAGAGTTCCCTGCCATAGAGTAAACATCCACTTCTCGTTCTGTTTGACAAATACAGCCGTGTACAAAAATTCCACGATGTAATTTCCGTTCATATAAGCACGCGCTCTGCCTGTGATGATTCCCACGTTCCCGTAAGCACGAATCTGCTTGTCGAACAGTTTATAGGTGGCCGCAGCCATCAGCTTTTGTTGAGGAGTGCCTTTCGTTGACAGTAGCTGAGCCTTGTCCATGGTCGCCCCATCTGCATTAATAGAGAAATAGTCTTCGGCGACAAGTTCTTTCATGAAAGCCGGGTCTTGTTGCGTGATCTTTGCAAACATCTGCGTTTCGGCAGCAACAAGTTCATCTGACACAGCTGCTGATGGTTTTCCTTGGCCGAAACTACTCTGCGAGACTGCCACCAACAAGAGCGAGAGAACTGCCAGCTTCTTATAATTCATGCATTCCCTTTCAAAGTGCTTACAAGGTCAAAACCTGGTTGAGAGTCCAGGATATTTAGCAGACGATGCGGCAAACTTCCTCGAAAATGCCTAGTTCACCTTTGTTGTGAGGGTCCCCTTGTTATTGCTCGGTACAAAGTCCTGCATGTTGGAGACGGTGGTCGCAGTATTGGAAAGAGTAGTTCCCTCGGCAGCATTCACCTTAACGGTCAGAGTCACTGTGTAGGTTTGGCCTTTGTTCAGTTGAGGCAGCGCGCAGTGTAGGGTGCCGGTATTGCCGACTGGAGGAGCAGTGCAAGTGCCGCCCCCCGCATTGTAGGCAACAAGAGTTGTGCTTGCGGGCAAGGGATCGTCGATACGCACGTTGTAGCCGAAGTCCGGTCCTTTGCTGGTTACGGCGAGGGTGTAGGTTAGATTGCCTCCGTGCGCTACGAAACTGGAGGAGCCACTGATGCCGAGAGCCAGGTCATCCATGATGACAAGCTTGGAGATGAAGACGTCGTAACTGCCGCCCGGCGTGTGAATTGCTCCCGGAGTGATCGGTATCCCTCCGGGAAGCGTCGCCCCGGAAATATAAACGTTAAGCGCCTTATCCACGGCAATATCCCCAACCTGGCCAGAACTGTAAGGACCAAAGTAAGTGGAGTAATAGACGATCGAGCTCCCCGTATTGGAAAGCGTGGTCACAAAATCCTGGAACGAACGCGGCAAACCTGTATAGCCTTGTATCGACGCTTTCTGAGGGAAGTTCGGCGAGTTTGTTTGGCCGGTCACGTACACCTGTCGGTACTGGTCCAGCGCCATGCCCCAGACCCAGTCATAGCCAGTGCCGCCTATATAGGTGGAGTAGACGAGAGCGTTGCCCGTAGCATTTAGCTTGGTTACATATCCGTCCCATGATCCGCCTCCGAAAACCTTCTGGAAGGCAGATGCGGTAATCGGAAATCCTCCGCCTGTTACGCCCGCGATGTATGCCTGCCCCGATGTGTCGACGGCAATACCAAGGCCGAGGCTCGTCCCGGGTCCCCCCAAAAACGTGGAATAAATCAGTCTCTCCCCCGAGGGGCTGAGTTTTGTGGCGAAACTGCAGGAGTTCGGGATCGCGCCGCACGTGTACTGATAGGCTGGCCGCACGGTCGGGTAGCTGTTTGAAAATACCTCTCCCGTGATGTATGCCGACCCGGATGCATCGACCGCGATCGCATGTGGGTATGTACCAACGCCGAAGACGCTTGAGTACTGCAGGGCGCCGGCGCTGTTGAACTTCGCTACAAAAACGTACCTCGCGCCTCGCGCCAGAAACTGCACCGCCCCATCCGTCTGTCCCTGGTTCACCTCAAAGCTGATGGGCAGCCTGCCATAGGCGCTCGCAAGTCGGTTGGCGGCAGTCGGATATTTCGGCGAGTTCGTGAAACTGCCGGCGTTGGGACGATTCGTAACAGACTTATGCATTTGCGAATATCCAGAACGCAAGAGCGGATTCCAGGCGGGGACAAAAACAATGATTGCGATAACGGACGCAATTCTCACGGAGATGGAACCAAGACTCAACATGAAAAGCCTCCTGGCAAAAGGGGCCCGAGGAACGATGTACGAATTCCGGCGTGGTTGCTGGTGTGTAGCCTTTCGTGACAAAAAATTGGAGGGGCTTCACCGGGCCGGTTCAGCGTACAACACGGGATCATAGCCCAGTCATTCGACTCTGTAACGTGGAGAAATTGACTCCACTAAAAACAAGTAAGTTCATGGCCACCCGCCGCCGTGGGGTGGCCATGAACGATCAGCTTCACTACTGAACTGTTATCGTGAGTTAACTGATGTGAGTTACAAGTGCTGCTGCTGAGGATGCTGGCGACGAGAGTTGTAGTAAACGTCACGGTTATCCGGCGACGCTTCCATTTTTGTTGCTGATTTCACCAAAATTGGAAATTACGCAGGCTCAGCCACAACACCGAACCATGATCAATTCCATGCTCTTTCATGCTCATCGTGGCAGCATCGGAAACCGGTTAAATGTTCGAGCAGTTTCAATCTAGTCGAATAGTCGAAACCAACCTCAAACGCCTAACGGTGCCACGTTGTACGCACGTGCCAGATCGTTGATGTTGTTCCGGAGGGTCGCCCAAAGTTTAGCTACGTCGCTGCCGTACTTCCCTCTCGCGACAACCTGGTTGATCTTGCGACCGTCGTCGACCACACGTTCGACCTGACTCTTCGTCTCTATCCATTTTTCGGTGGCGTCGAACTTACGTCTTAGCCTGTTTGTGGAACTGTTCAAATCGCCCAAGGCATCGTCCAACTCGTCCTTGCCTCCCTGAGCAGTCGACTTCGCTGCGCCGGTATTTGCCGTACTTCGGCGGCCCGACGCACGACCGCTCTGCTGAGCTGTCGAGGCTGTATCTCGAGCGTTGTCACCACGACGTTCCAGGTACTTCCTAAACTCATCCACGCCGTCTTCCACTCGGCGGATCTTGTCCGCCACAACTGACTTGGTCATCGTTTGTGCGACGATGGGACTCGAAGCCGCAACGATTACACAACAACACAGCGCAGTCATGCCGATTTTTCTGAGGTTCATACTCGCACTTCCATGATGATTCGGCTTGCCGTCTCATCTTACCTCGTTGTGAAGAGCTCGGCATTAATCCGGACATCGACTTTCTCGTCCCACATCTCAGGACAACTGATCTAAATCGAGAGATTCAGGATCCGGTTGAGGCGCTGAACAAAGTCACCTGGGTTCTGAAGCTGAACTCCTTCCATAAGCAATGCCTGATCAAGTAGCAGCCAGGATGCGTCCTCTACCACTGGCGCGTCGATGTGCCCCAGCAACTTCTTAACAATCTCGTGATCGGGATTGATCTCGAGAGTGGGTTTGGGCATGGGAATTTCTTTCTGTCCCATAGCACGCAGCATCTGCTGCATCTGGATGGAGGGCTCTTCTTCATCGGAGACGATGCACGATGGGCTATCCGCGAGACGTACTGAGGCGCGCACGTCCTTGACGCGATCTCCGAGCGTGGCCTTTACCTTATCGAGCAGAGGCTTCATCGTTTCGCTTTTGTCGGGCTCGTCTTCATTCTTCAGGTCTTCGCTTGTCGAGGATTTGTTTACCGCCTTAAGGTCGATGTCGCCGTATTTCTCAATACCGGAAAAGACAATTTCATCGAGATCATCATCAAGGACGAGAACTTCAATATCTCTCTTCTTGTAGATCTCGAGGAGAGGCGACGTACGCAGCAGAGCTTCCGACCCTCCGGTAATGTAGTAGATGCTCTTTTGCTCCTCTTTCATGCGCGACTTCACCTCGGCGAGACTGGTGAGCCCTTCGACTGCAGTAGATTTGAAGCGGATGAGATCGAGGAGCGTTTCGCGATTGGCGAAGTCGCCGTAAAGCCCTTCCTTTAGAGGACGGTTGTACTCCGCAATGAACTTCAGATATTGCTCAGGCTGGTTGGCTGCGACGTTCTTCAGTTCGGAAAGAATCTTCTTAACACTCGAGGTACGGATGCTGGTGAGCACCCGATTCTGCTGCAGGATTTCGCGGCTGACATTGAGGGGAAGATCCTCACTGTCGATGATGCCGCGGATGAATCTCAGATACTGCGGCAAAAGCTCTCTGCTGTCATCCATAATGAAGACGCGCTTGACATAGAGCTTCACCCCGGCTTTGTATTCAGCCTGGTAGAGATCGAGCGGAGCCTTTGCAGGGACATAGAAAAGTGTCGTGTATTCGAGGCTTCCTTCGGCCTTAGTGTGGAACCAGAAGAGCGGGTCAGTGGAATCGCCGGTGATTGATTTGTAGAGCTCCTTGTATTCCTCTTCAGTGATTTCGTTTTTGGAGCGCCGCCAAAGGGCGCTGGCAACATTGACCTGTTCAGTGGTGCGGGTCTTTATGGATTTCTTTTCTTCTGCGTTCCAATCGCTCTTGTCATAGGTAAGGAAGATGGGAAAGGCGATGTGGTTGGAGTACTTCTTCACAATTTCTTGCAAGCGCCAACTGTTTGCGTACTGCTTGCCTTCCTCGTTGAAATGGAGAAGCACAGTAGTACCAGCGGAGGGGCGTTCCGCGGGTTCGATGTCGAATCCTGTCTGACCATCGCTGACCCAGCGCCAAGCCTGCTCTTCGCCGGCTTTGCGCGAAAGAACTTCAATGCGATCCGCCACCATGAAGGCGCTGTAGAAGCCAACGCCGAATTGCCCGATCAGATTCGAATCCCGTTTCGCGTCGCCGGAGAGCTGGGACAGAAAATTCTTGGTGCCGGAGCGGGCAATCGTACCCAGATGCGAGATTAGATCCTCCTCATTCATGCCAATGCCGGTGTCCGCAATCGAGAGGGTATTGTTCTCATCGTCTAACTCCAGATCAATCCGCGGATCAAATGGAAGCCCCTTGTAAGCCTCATCGACGAGCGTCAAGTGCCGCAGCTTATCCAACGCATCGGAGGAGTTGGAAATGAGTTCCCGGAGGAAGATCTCTGGATGCGAATAGAGCGAGTGGACGATTAGTTGCAGTAACTGATTAACTTCGGTCTGGAATTCACGTTTCGACATTATTTCTGTCACCTGTAGATAAGTATAAAGGCGCTGTGGCTGGGGAACACAGCCACAAACCAAAGTCGTTCACTGCCCGCAGGGCCCGAGAGTGATTCCAAGCACTTTTCCGTAAAATGTGAACCTAGCTACCCGAAAGGGATTCGCTTCAAGCAGCGTACGGTCTCAAGTATCATTGCCGCCATGATTCCAAGCCTGCCTAAGATGTTTCATCTCTCTCAGCGCTATCCAGCGTCGCGGTCGCTCGATGTTGGAGCCATCCTTCGCGAGGGTTTTGACCGCAAATCGCTTGGACCTGAGATTTATCCTGGCATGCGTGTGGCAGTGGGAGTCGGAAGTCGCGGCATTACCAACCTCGCTGAGATCGTCCGCTCAGTGGTCAATCTCCTTCGCACCTACGGAGGAGAGCCCTTCATTATTCCCGCGATGGGCAGCCATGGAGGAGCCACGCCCTCCGGTCAGCAGAACGTCCTCGCGGGATTCGGCGTCACACCGGAGTCAACTGGCGTTTCCTTTGAAACCAGCATGGACGTCGACCAGATCGGCACCTTCGGTGACAACTATCCCATCGTCTTCAGCCGAGCCGCGCTCCAAGCCGATGCGATTGTCATTATCAATAGGATCAAGCCACACACGGATTTCTTTGGCACGCTCGGCAGCGGAATCCAGAAGATGCTTGTCATTGGTTTCGGCAAGCATGTCGGCGCCGCGAATGCTCATCGGGCGGCAAGCCAACTCGGGCATGAGGCCGCCATCCGAGAAGCCGCACAGGTCATTCTCAGAAAGGTGCCTGTCCTCTTCGCTGTAGCCATTCTTGAGGATCAGCATCACCAGACAAACGAACTACAAGTTATCCGTGGCGATGAGATTCAGCAGAAAGAGGACGCTCTCTTCCTCCAGTCGCAGCAACTCCTGCCGCGCCTCCCCTTCTCGAACATCGACCTCCTCATCGTCGACGAGATTGGTAAGGAGATCAGCGGCAGCGGCATGGATACTAACGTGATCGGACGTGGGGTCTTCGGCTTCATCTCATCTCTGCGCCCGCAGGGCAGCCTGGAGATTCACATCAGCAGAATCTTCGTGCGCGATTTAACTCCTGCGACAAACGGCAATGCCATCGGAATCGGTCTGGCGGATTTCACCACCACACGCGTCGTCAACTCCATTAGTCGTGAGTACACCTACACCAACGCCCTCACCTCGCTCGGCCTCGCCTGCGCAAAAATTCCTCTCTATTTTGATACGGACCGTGAAGCCCTCGAACGCGCCATCGGCTCCCTCATCTGCGAGAAAGATAACGACCTGCGCATCGTGCGGATCAAAAACACCCTGAGCCTCGCCCACATGCTCGTGTCCGAACGTCTCACCGTAGAGATGACGCCATCGATGCCTGTCGAAATCGACCCAACTCCCCAGGCACTTCTGGACGCAGACGGCAACTTCCCTGAACTCTGAATAAGTGACGTATCAAAACCCGAAAATCGTCTTATGCATGGCATTCGCGATTTCCGGTCGAGCCGTATGAGAGCAGATTTCACCTCGACAGGGCCTGAAGTCGTCCATCGCTACACTTTCACAGCCTAGAGCGTGACTGCAATCATCGTTCAGCGTCTCGTAGGCCTTTCTCTCACGACTTTCTGCAACATACCTAAGGTGATCAGCCGAAGCAGTTTGCTTACCGTAGTTCTTGGTCACGTCAAATTCTCGAAAAGATAAAGGCCTGACTTCCCTGCCACGACAACATCAAGATGACCATCACCATCTATGTCGACCACGGGGATCTGCATGCCACCCCCGGTACGCGTTCCATAATCAAGGATATGCCTTCTCCATTGAGATCCCTCCTTGTCAAGCGCTTCGTACCAGTAAACCCCCAAAGTTTCGTTGGCACCCGGATCGTGTTCGTGCGCGTAATAGCGCTTGCCCGTAATCAGTTCAAGTCTTCCGTCGCCGTTCAGGTCGGCGAGTGTCATGGCATGTGCCTGGGACCACGCATTATCGATGAGATGTTTTTTCCAGCTTCGTTTTCCTGCTGTGTCCCTTTTCTGCTCTAACCAGAAGATTCCGTAATCATGTCCTAAACTGGTGATCAGATCTGGGATTCCATCGTTGTTTACATCTGCGACATAGATGAAGCCCGTATCTCCCAAATCAAACTCTTCATGAAACTTCCACTCGCCATTACGAGGGTCGGGCGGTGCTTCGAACCAACCCTTGGGAGTAATGATGTCCGTCCTCCCATCGCCGTTAACATCGCCCACCCCGATTCCGTGACCATAGCTCCGGGAACTAACCTCATGCCTAATCCATGGATCTTGCGATCCCTTGCCCGCTAGCTCATACCATACGAGCGGAAAGTTTGGATCGCCAAATTGAGGGAGAAGTTGGCGGGGTTTGCCGGTATCAAGGAGATCGACCAGGAAAACAAATTCCACGGGAGATCTAGTCTCAATAAGGTGCTCGCGCCATGGTCCTCCGCGTTTACCCGGGTTTTCCCACCAGGTGAGGGGCTTTGACCAATACGAACAACTCACGATATCCGGATACCCGTCTCCGGTGATGTCAATGGCCAGGTCGCTTAAGTCTTCAATGTAATTGTTCGTATAAGCCAGTTCGCGGAACTTGTGTTTGATGAAACGCGGACCATGGCCGCGTTCCGGGAGAGTTTGCTCGTACCAGTTTTCACCGCAAATGATATCGAGCCTGCCGTCACAATTCACGTCAGCGACAGTCACGGATTCGGCTGGGCCAAGATCAAGTGTGTGCTTCCGAAAAGGAATGGTTTCGTCACCGGCTAAAGTAGACCCAAGGTCAATACTCTGTGCCGCTTCAGTTCCACCTTCCGCACGAAGCGGTACTCCGTGCCTTTCGTATCCCGAAATCCGGTCCGCTCCCAGTCCTAGGATGGCTGCCGGAACGCCAGCGCTCATAGTTTGCAGAAATCGCCGTCGAGCCCAATCCATAGTTGGTTTCATCAGCGTTCCGCTCCAACTGACGTTTCCTTCGCACAGCCGGGAAATGATTCGACGTATGTATTTCCTTCATACTGTAGGTCATCGTGTATGCCGATCGATGAGGTGTAATACCCTTGCACGGTCATGGCCTTGAGTTGGACAAAAAAATGCTCAAGCTCATTGCTTGGATAGTCTTCATGAGCGGCTGATTTCACAAGAGCCTCTTGAAGAGAGCTGCGCGCAGCTTCTTCACGCATGAGTTGAAGACCGCGTCTCCACTGTTGCTTCACTTCATCACTGCTGGAGGCCACCATCAAATCCGCAAAGAGATTTACCAGAGCGGCATGTGCTCCCGGCGAGTGCTCATCGCTGGGAATGATCATTTCCGTTAGCTGATCGAGCATCTCACTCTCCTCTCGTGTGAAGAATTGCAGCTGATGTTTTGCCAAGTCTTCAATTTGGCCCAAACCAATCGCTGCCGGAATGATTCCTCCGAGCACCACGAGTTTCAGTGCCGTGCGTCTTTCCATGAATTTACCTCCATCAGCGCAACTAAGGTTCTTACGCAAAACTCTTGATCCAACGATAGAACGCGATCCCGTACCGCTTAGAGTTTTCCGATTCTGCGTTGATGTCTGATGTAGTCTGCCGTTCGCGAAGACAGCGCCATAATGGTGAGCGTTGGGTTTTTTTCGCTTGAAGTGGTGAAGCAACTTCCGTCGGTGACGAAGAGATTCTTCACTTCATGGGACTGACAGAAACCGTTAAGAGCAGATGTTTTCGGGTCTTTTCCCATGCGAATTGTTCCCACTTCATGGCTGGCAAAGCCCGATGGATCATCTCCGAAATCCGTAAATACAGTGCCCTTCATCTTTGAGGAGATTTCGAGCAGGCTCTGCTTCATGTCCCGCCACATCGCGTAGTCATTGTCCACAAACCGGTAACGCACTACCGGCGCCGGGATGCCATACTCATCGGGGCGGCTTGGATCGACGCTGACATAATTTCCTGAGGTCGAAACGGTTTTTCCGAAAGCCGAAAGGAACAGAAAGCCCGGCTGCATGTTTCGCACTTGTTGCTTAAATTGTGCGCCATAACCTTTAAGCTTTGTCGCCTGGTAGGGAAACATATATGAATTGAAATTCACTTGAATTCCCCATCCACCCGCATAATGGCGCCTTCCAGAGAGCTGGTTATAACGAGGGATGTAGACATGGTCAGTCGCCCCATCCTGATTAATCGGTGGAGTACTTTCCAACTCGGCTAGGTACATGTTCACGCTCGCCGTGTGATGTCCGTTGAGGTAGTGGCCGACAACACCGTTCGAGTTTCCCAGGCCTTGCGGATAGCGAGGAGATTTGGAGTTGAGCAACAATCGCGCGCTCTCAACCGTTGCACAGCAGACAACGAAAACGCGCGCACGAACTTCCTCTTCCTTCTTCGTCAAGCGATCCACGATGGAGATAGTCCTCGCTTGCCCTTCACTGTCCACGCGCAACTCGCGAGCGATCGCGTTTTCCCTGAGCGTGAAGTTGCCCGTCTCCTGAGCTTTCGGAATCATGCAGTCCGGTGTAGTAAAGATGGATCCGACGTCGCACCCATCCATACAGTGACCACAATAGTGGCACGGCGGTCGGTTGTCGTAAGGTTTGGTCAATACCGCCTTACGCACCGGGACGAGGGGAATACCCATAGAGCGAGTAGCCCGTGCCAGGATGTGCTCGCTGCATCGCATGGGTATTGGGGGCAGATAGTGACTTCCAGCGGGCAGAATCTCAAGATGGTCGTTTTGGCCACAAACGCCAATAATCTGCTCGATGCGATCATAGTAAGGAGCCAGCTCTTCATAGCTGAGCGGCCAGTCTTCCTCGATCCCGTGCAAAGACCTCTCCCGAAAATCCTGAGGAGCGTAACGCAGGGTGACCGCGTTCCAGTGCAGGCTGCGCCCGCCTAAGACCCGAACGCGATCCACACTAACATGGTCGCTGTCTTCATAACGGGCGGGAACAATGTCACTGGGGTAAAAGGGCGCCTGTTTTTCCCCGCGCAATCCTCGATGAGGCAATTCATAGGGCCAGTAGTGGGAGAGGAAGTCTTTAGGCTCAACTCTGCTTCCAGCTTCCAGCATAATGACCTTAGCACCTCCTTCACACAATTCCTTGGCCATCGTTGCACCAGCCGGACCGGATCCGATCACACATACGTCGTAAATAATCAAAGCCAGCCCTTTCTCCTCATCTCATTGGCAGAGTCCGGGTGGGCGGTCGCACGCCAGCAACCTGGAAACTGCCATCAAAACTGTGATCCTCACGCCGAGTCTTTGACTTTCAGAGCCCGATGTCGTGTTTACTTCGGACTTTGTCCGGGCGGATTTTCGCTGGTTGGCGGCACAATCCCTTTGAGTCGCAAATAGGTCACCATGTTCCCATAATGCTCATCCGTGTGCGCCGTGTTTAGCGAGTACACGGTAAGCCTCGCCATGTCGCGGTTGAAGAATTTCACCATCTGGCTGCCCTTGGCATCGGTCATGCTGCCGAACGTCTTGTTGCAGTACTCAACCGCGCCCTTGACTGCGGCCACGAGATCAGCCTTTGAAGTCTTCGTTTTTTCATTGTCCTTCATCGGGTTCGCTTCACCCGAAGCTAGCGAACAGAACATGTAAGAAGCGTCGGCCACATGGCCAACAAGTTGGCCAAAACTGCGAACGTCCGGAGTTGGTTTGAAGGAGTAGTTTTCTTCCGGCATTTTCTGAGCCGCACCGATGACTGCGTTGCTCACAAACGAATATAGACCTTTTTCGCTTATGGTAATCGGATTCGCTGGTGGAGAGACTGGCGCTTGCGATTTCTCCTGTCCGAGTGCAACAAGAGGTACAGCCGTCGCGGCAGCAAACACAAAACAGAGTTTTTTGTTCACAATACACCTCCGGTGAAATCATGCCACATCTCGAGCGGGTGAAGTAGCGGAAGAGTGCTGCGCCGACCTGAGTGTGTACGCGTAGGACACGATCGGCAGAATTGTCTTCAAGTGTGTCTGAAATTGTTGACACATCGAGGGAAGGCATGCTCAAAAGTGGTAGTCCGGTCTGTGACGCCTACTTCGAGCGAAAGTATTGCCGCTCAATGTGTCAACAGTAGGTTTAGGCGAGAGGGTGCAACAATGACGAATCCTTCGAAACAACGCGGAGTGAGCCGGCGCGATTTCTTTGGAGGTGCCGCTGCCGGCCTGGTGCTCTCGGTGCTTGATACCCATACGACGAATGGAGAGATAGAGGCGACGGTGCCTGTCTCTGACGACTCCACAACCAAAGCCGAGTTTCGAGGTCCCGTTGTCGAAATTCATCAGGGGCCGTTGAAAGTCACCCTCGACGCCAAGTTTCCCCGCGTGCTGTCGTACGACGTCGAAGGTCGCGGACGGCTGCTCGGGGCCCGCGCTGAGAGCGAGTCGCTCATCGAAATAAATGACCGCGTCTATAGCACAGGGGACTTCACGGTGGCCTGTACCACGGAAGACTCGACTGTCGACTACACGATAGACATCGCACCAGCACGCCTTCGGCTGGTGCTGCGTTTCGAGGCGAGTCCAGATGAGCTGTCGATGAAGCTCACCTCTGTCGAAGAACAGGGAGAATTCAAACTCGCAACCCTGAGCTTCCCCGGTCATGAGCTTGTTCGCGTTTCGGCGAACAACTCGACTGCCGGGCATGTACCGCAGCGAATACCACCGATACCCATGGAAGGACGGCGCATACAAGGGAGGCTACGATCAGCCAAAGCCGTTCTTCAGTTCGGCGATTGGCCAGGAGGATGGCGAGCAGTATCCGCAGTTAGGCAACTGGGTATCCGCCAGCATGGATGGCATCACGGCAACCGTGGCCACCAACATTCCGTACTGGAAGATCCGCACGCAGTTTCTTGGATTCGACGCGCGGGCCACGGATTTTGCCTTCTGGTTAGGCACCTATCACTACCGTCTGCGTGGCATTGTGCAGCCGCTCCTGGAAGCGCGGATCGCGCTGCTGACACGGGATACAAATGACGACGGGCGAGTCGATTGGATGGAGGCTGCACTGTGGCAGCGTGCGCTACTCCGCAATCCAGACCCAGCGTTTGAACCCTCCACCTTCTCGTACAAAGTCATGAACGATTTTATCGATCAGCCGGGCATACAACCGAGCACGAGCTTTGACGAGACATTGCAGCTGATTGAGAGGATCTCTGTAATCACGGGCAACGCCAAGCAGATCACGGCGCTCACCGGGTGGCAGAACAAGGGCATGGACTCGGGATGGCCGTACTTCGATAGGGTCAACGAAGCATTGGGGGGCTTGACGAAGCTGCAATGGCTGGCGCGAGAAGCGGGAAAACACAACGCGACCCTCAGCTACCACATCAATATCGATGATTCGAATGCAGACACTCCTGGCTTCGAGCGCAGCATCCCGGTGTTGGCGGACGGACGCGATGGCAAGCCATATCCGTGGAGTATCTACTACCTGAATGGACCGCAGGTCTACCACATCTCCCATACCAAAGATCTGGAATCGGGCTTTTTCGAAGAACGCGTCGGCGCCATGCTGAAACTCGTGCCCAAGACCAACTCGATCCAGCTCGATACCTTCCGACCATTCAGCATCAGTTTCGGACCCGGCGAGGACATCGGCCTCGTCGATGAGATCGTCAGCTCTACCCAAATCGTCGAGTGGTTCCACAAGAAAGGGATCGCCGTGTCCTCCGAAGGACCTGTGGATGGGCTTTATGGTGTGCTGGATGCCTGCTACCACCTGTTCGTGCGGACGGATCCGTTCCACATTCTGATGACACACGGAAAGCTCTATGGAGGCGGTAAGTACTCGAAAGGACCAGGACAGGTTCTCGGATGGTCGCACGATCTTGATTTCGTTGCGCGGGTTCTCGAGTGGCGCGAGCCACGATTCGATATTCACGTGCGTTGGGATCCACCAACGGATGACGAGCTTCGAGATATCTACTACCTTGGGAATCTGTCCCAAAGCTATCTAATGAGTAAGCGCTTAGTGTGGCTCGGTGAGGAGGCGAGCACCGAATCGCGCTCGGCAACGACCACCACGACGCCGTTGGATGCTTCTCAGACGAGCTACGTCGGACGATTCGATGATGGCACCGTTTCACGAGTCTCGGCTTCCGGTCACTGGACGGTCATCGATGGTGGCGTCATCACGATCGACGGGGACTACCGCGCCATTCCTCGGGGTGGTTCCGAGATCGTACTGTACTCAGCGACCGCTCGGCAGGTGAATGTGCAGATTCCGCGTACATGGTGCGAAAAGTCGCTGAGCCTGCTTGAGGTCGAGAAGGCTCGGGCTCACCCCGTTCAATTGTCTGAGGACTCATCATCGGTCGCGGTTGAGCTGCGCCCGAAAACCGCCTACTTGTTGCGCCTTACCCGATAACTCATGTATTAGGTGTGAACCTTCAACAGGTTGTTCATTAGATCAAGAACGGGGTCGCGTATCCGCCGGCGGTAGCCTCGGTCAGCCAGGCGGCAAGCTGCAGGTGCTTGCTCTTTGTCGCCAGAGCCTACCGGCGAGCTTGATGACAAGGGCGAAGTCGCGCGCTTGACTGAACGTTGCCAGTCGCCGCTGGGAATGTTTTCGTCTTCTTCGTAGATGCGCTCGTACCTCAGGCTGAAGCCCGAAGAATGTCAGATCTCCCTTGAACTCCTCGACGTAGTCGTCTACGAAGCTGTCTGCTCGATCTCTCTTGGCGGCCCGCCACTTCAGCCACTCAACCACAACTCGACCTGAAACAGATCCCTGTGGGTCCCTTTCCAAGCGTCGATCCATCTCCCTCCTCTGCTATAAAGGGTGCGGCATTCCGGTCCGCACTCCAATGTCGTGAACCCCTGCGACGCAAACTCGCGGGCCGCGGAGAGAACATTCATGAGCTTCAGCTATCCTCGATTTCCCATGCCCACAGCCACTGTTCTACTTGCCTTCAGCCTGGGCGTGCTTCCCTCCGTGTCGCAGAAAACGAAGGCGCTGCCACCCAAGGCAGCACCCGAGGCTCAGCACGCCATTGATCTCACCCTCGTCAAGCCGGAGTCGGTAGGCTTCTCTTCCGAGCGTCTGGAAAATCTGCACGTGTTCATGCAAAGCACGATCGACAAGAAGCAACTCGCCGGCGCAGTTACCATCCTCGCGCGGCACGGCAAGGTGGTGGATTACCAAACATACGGCTACAAAGACATCGCCGCCAATACGCCCATGACCAAGGACGCCATCTTCCGCGACTTTTCCATGACCAAACCCGTAACCGGCGTGGCGATGATGATCCTGTATGAGCAGGGCAAATGGCTTCCCTCCGATCCCATCGCCAAGTACATTCCAGAATTCGCAAATCTCAAGGTCTACAAGGGTGTCGGCCCCAACGGACAGCTCATCCTCACCGACCCGGATCATCCGCCAACTATGCGCGAGCTGATGACCCACACCGCGGGATTCACGTATGGATTCTTCGGGGACTCGCCCGTAGACAGGATGTATCGTGAGGCGAAACTGTTTGACTCGAAGGATCTTCACGAGTTCATCACCAAGCTCGCGAAGATTCCGCTCGTCTACCAGCCTGGCACGCAATGGCTCTACTCCGTGTCCATGGACATCCAGGGATACATCGTCGAAAAGCTCTCCGGCCAGACGCTCCCTGACTTCATGAAGGACCACATCTATACTCCCCTCGGAATGCGCGACGCCGCCTTCTACGTGCCCGCGGATAAACGCAGCCGCTTCGCGACCTCGTATCGCACCAACGCCGATGGAGAAATGGAAGCTGATCCCGGCGGTGGCCCCTCCGGCAGAAGCTACAGCGAGCAACCCACCATGCCCTCCGGTGGCGGCGGAATGGTCTCTACCGCCGAAGACTACTATCGATTCGCAGCCATGCTGGCAAACGGAGGGCGAACTCGACGGAAAGCGCATCCTTGCGCCCTCTTCGGTGAAACTGATGGGCTCCAACCACCTGTCCCGTGAACTGCTCAACGGCGGATTCGGTATCGGCTATCAGCAGATGCGTCCCGGCTTCGGCTACGGCTACAACTGCGCGGTCGTCTACGATCCGCCGGAGGCAAATCTTCCCGAGGGCAAAGGCACCTTCTTCTGGGATGGCGCAGCCGGCACATGGTTCTGGGTCGATCCCACCAACGACGTCGTCTTCATCGGAATGATCCAGCGCTTCTTCGGTGCCGAGCTAGGCGTCGGATCCAACCCCAACGTCCAATACAAAACTCGCGCCACCGTGTACGGAGCTCTTGTAGATCCGTCCAAGTAAAGAACGTAAGAGCAAAACGATGCGTGAGTGAACACTCGCATTTTTGCTTTGGCGGAAGAATATCCCGCCAAAGCGTATTCGTTTGCCGCCGGATCAGGGACGCACTTTCACTGCCACTGGTGCGCCTCGATCACTCGATGCCAAGCTTAATTCGCGCGTCCAGCACGAGGGTGGACGCGCCACTCCGGCTGCAACCTACCGGCGCAACATTGTCCGATCCACGTTATCCATTTCTCAATTCAGAAATGCGTTCTCAATTCAGAAATGCGCCCTGATCCGGGCGATCAAGCGAGAATGTCGGTATCTCAATATCAAAACGCTCACCGCTGTCACTCTCCATCTGGTAAGCCCCGCCCATCATCCCCGACGGCGTGTTGAGAGGCGCGCCGCTCGTATACTCAAAACTCTCCCCTGGCTTGAGGACCGGTTGCTCCCCGACAACACCTGGTCCCTTGACCTCGGTCAATTCGCCACGCGCATTCGTGATCATCCAGTGCCGGCTCAGCAGATGCACCGTTTCTTGTCCCTGATTTTCGATGATCACTCGATAAGCCCAAAAATACTGCGAGCTCTCCGGCGATGATCTCGCCTCAAGGTAAGTTGGCTCAACGCTCACCGCTATTCCTCGAGTGTTTGCCTTATACGGTGTCCAATTTGACATAGAGCAAGTTTAGATCAACGTCGTGGGCTGAGCCAGCACGGCAGACCCAGGACTAACGTCAGGAGGACTTAACGAAAATCTACCGGCCCGATCCGGATACTTCGATCGATTAACAAATCTGGAACAAAGTGGCACGATAGGTGGGCACCCTTATCTTGCTGACCTAAATCGGCACTTATCCTTTTTAATGATTGGAATTTGGTGACCCCGGGAAGATTCGAACTTCCGACCTGCGGTTTAGGAAACCGTCTAGACCGTTTTGCAGGAAGTAGCAGGCCTCTGCATTTAGTTGCTATCCCTTTTGGTTTGAATCAATCAAAGGAGATTTGTCGCGTTGCAGGTGATTGCAAGAAAGAGCGCAGAATTACAATCCAAACCGACACCACAACCGACACCGAATTTTGAGCAGTACTGGCCTGGTTTTTAGCTTTGCCAGTTTCTATAGGGTGGTACCCGAGCAGCGAAAGCGGTAGTAGCGGCGTGTGAGCACGGAACAGGTGTACAGTCACCTGAGGCCCTGTCGGGTTGGCTGCAAAGACAGCCATTTGCCGCTCAAACGCCAAACGACAGGTACTATCGCAGTCAGTCACGCGATGCTCGTCACTCGCGAGGAATGCGGGCGCATCGTCCATTGAAGAATTGCGCAGGATGCCGGCGGAAAAAATCATGGCCGCGCAGCGCAGGCTAGCGTGGCCCATCATTGACGGCAGGGTGATTCCGACCGATCAATACACGATATACAAGGAAAAACAGTTCAACAATGTGCCGGTTCTGATCGGTTACAACTCGGACGAAGACGCGAGCTTCTCCCACGATCCCACCCCGCGCGATTACATCACTTGCGTGCATGGACGCTACGACAGCTTCGCCGATGGACTGCTGAAAGCCTAACCGGCCGGCCAGACAACCGTGCCCAAATCAGCACACGACCTGAGCCGCGATGCTGCATTCGGCTGGCATACGTGGGCGTGGGGACGGCTGCAATCGCAGTTGGGCACCGGCAAGGTGTATTACTACTATTTCGATCAGCATCCGCCGATGCCCGCCGGTTCGTCGCGGCCCAACCTTGGCGCTGCACACGGACGCTAGGTTGTGACTGTTTCGTCTTGTCAAGGATGCACGGGTTGAGGATACTCTCGGATAAAGCGATTTGCCTGAGCGACACGCGGCTGGCTTCAGAGCCAGCTCCGCGGGAGAACCGAGACGATGAAAATCAGCAGACGAAGTGCAATTTCCATGATCGCGGCAGCGCCGTCACTTCTGTCGTCGCGTAAATTATTCAGCCTTCCCGCCGGCCCTGCGCTCGACATCGCTCCGAGGCCATTCAAGGGCACGCGCGAATCGCTGCGGGAGTGGCAAGCGCCTGACTGGTATCGCGATGCCAAGTTCGGCATCTGGGCGCATTGGGGTCCCCAGTCTGCGATCGAATATGGCGACTGGTATGCACGCAACATGTACATCCAGGGAAACAAGCAGTACGAGTATCACGTGAAGACCTACGGCCACCCAACCAAGGTTGGATACAAAGACATTCTTCCGACATGGAAAGCGGATAAGTTCGATCCGGATCACCTGCTCGGGCTCTACAAGAACGCGGGGGCGAAATATTTCTGCAGTATGGGCGTGCACCACGACGGGTTCGATTTGTGGAACTCAAAATACCAGCCCCGCTGGAATTCCGTCGCCGTTGGGCCGAAGCGGGATATTGTCGGCGCCTTCAAGAAGGCCGCGGAGAAACACGGGCTGCGTTTCGGAGTGAGTGAGCATTTGGCTCCGAGCTATCACTGGTTTTCGACGTCGCATATGAGCGACAAGACGGGGCCCTTGGCCGGAGCGGCGTATGATGGCGCCAATTCCGCTTATGCCGATCTCTACCACGAACTGCCTGCCTATTATCCGTACAGCGAGTGCCTGCTGAACGACCGCGAAGCACCTACTGCATGGAAACAGCATTACTTCAACCGCATCAAGGACCTGGTGGACAACTACCAACCCGACCTGCTTTATACCGACGGCGACATCTTTTTTGAAGATTTCGGGCTGGCCTTGGTAGCGAACCTTTACAATCTCGACGCCAAGCGCCACGGCGGCAAATGCGAAGCGGTCTATTTCAGCAAGCTACCAAGCGACTGCCAGTTTGGAACCTGCGTGGTGGATTGGGAACGAGGAGTGGCGGCGGGCATTCCGGAAACCCGCGAGCGGTCCGGTGACGTCGCTCTTGTAGCGCACGGGCAAAAATTCGTCCCACACGCGGCCGGGGGTTCCGTGATAGCTGACCCCAAATCGTAACCCGTGGGAACGCGCCACCTTGGCCCAGGTCCCCACAATGTCGCGCTTTGGACCTACCTTGACGCAGTTCCATGGCTGATGCTTCGAGTTCCAGCAATCGAAATTGTCATGGTGGTTAGCGAGCGCGACAAAATACTGAGCGCCCGCACTCTTATAGAGCTTGATGAGACTCTCCGGATCCCACTTCTCGGCCTTCCAGAGGTTGCAGATATCCTTATATCCAAACTTCGACGGATGGCCGTAGGTCTCAAGATGAGACTGATACTGGCTCATCCCCTGGATGTACATATTCCTTGCGTACCAGTCGCCTTGCTCAGGCACGCATTGCGGACTCCAATGCGCCCATATTCCGAGTTTTGCGTCGCGATACCACTCCGGACATTTGTAGGACTGAAGCGATTCCCAATCGGGCTGAAACGGCCCTTCAGAGACAGGCCCGTGAAAGAGCTGCGAGTACCCGCACTTGGCAGCCGTGGCCCATGCTAAGGCTGAGGCGCCAGCTGAAAGGAATGATCTGCGGTTCATGATTTAGTGTTCCTTCCAATAGGCGCAAGTCACTGGTAAATCGCCTGACGACCTCTCTCCGTCAGACACTACTCATCTTCCGGGTCAGCTCGCCTCTCCTCGAGTGAGCTCTTAAATAGATTCGAAATACCAGCAACCAAGTAGCGGAGTCCCGAGGATTACAGGACTGCTTTCACCTATTTGCTTACCACCGACACTACGGACATGTCCGGCCCGCGCCACGCCGACGGCGACCTTCCTGCGTGCCCCCGATGCTCGCGCCCACGGCCGCTGCAGCTCTGTTCGGTCGGTGGATCAAGAAGTTCTTCTCCATGTTGTTCGATTCAGCAAGCTTCGCTCGGATCTCTCTCAAAAGGGTCGGATCGAAGTCATTGCGGGCCGGCTGATCTTCCGAAATGAATGGTGTTCTGGAATTCTTGATCCTATTTGGATTGATCCAAAGGCGGCGCCGTTTGCTGGAGTCTTGCCGCAGTTCGGAGTTCAGCTTCTGCGTCCTCCGTCCGGCCCAACGAACGGTAGGCTCGCCCCAACAACGCGTGTGCCATCGAATTCTTTTCGTCTATTTCGATTGCGTGCTTCAGGTACATCGTCGCCGTGAGGGCGTCGTCCTGCTCTAACATCACTTTACCGAGCAGGATGTAAGGGATGTTGATTGTTGGTTCGAGCACAATTGCGCGATCCAGTGCCTTTTGGGCGTTGGCGTAGTCTGCGCTGCGGAGGTAGCCGTCTCCCAGCCGATCGTATACAGTGCCGAACATCGGATTTAAGTTTCGTTCAGAGGTGAACTCCGCAATGGCCACCGGAAGGTCGTTGCGCGCCAGGGCGATTTGGCCTAGCTGCATGTGAGCCAGCGGTAGATCCGGCTTGAGTTCGAGCGCCTTGAGAGTCGCTTTTTCTGCGGGAGGAAGGTATCCACGGCGGATCAGCAGTCGTCCTTCCAACAGGTACGCTTGCGCGGAGTCCGGCGGAAAATCGTACTGGGTTGCGAAAGCATGACGGGCATCATCATACCGGTTCGTGTCCAAGTAACAAAGCCCCAGCACATACTCGGGATCGACGTTAAGCCGTTGGGACGCACTTTTGGCCTTTTCGAGCAACGGAATTGCTTCCGCGGATCGGCCCATGCGAAACAGGCTCGCGCCCTCCATCTTCATTGCTTCGAGATCGCCCGGATCCTGCTCCGCCGCGTTTGCGAAGGCGCTCGCCGCATCATGGAAATTGCCCTTCTGGTACAGCACCATTCCCCGCAGATATTCCGCTCCCTTGGGCTCCGGATTGGTTGAGGTGAGCGGGTTCAATATTCCAAGAGCCTCGTCGAGCCGACCGTGTTTCACCAGTTCCTCGGCCCTGGAAACAGGATTGGCATTTTGACCGTTCGCGGCTGCTTCGAACGTTCCCGTGAAGCAAGCTAACCCCAATGAAAATCCAAATAAGATGGAAACGCTACGTTGCAGCTTGAGAGCGCGCTTCATAGGTTCACCTCGCGAGTGGGCTTCTGCCGGTGCAAATTCCGACTGCCTCTTCGGTTAGCCCAGGCTAGTGAGAGTCTAGTTGCCAACCCTTCTGGTGTCAGGTAGCTCAGCGATCGGTGTGAATTTCCCTGGCTGTGATCGATCCGCCAGCTTTCGATGAGTCTATCTCCAGGTCGGTGTAATGGTGCGAGAACCGAATGGAGGCGATCGAAAGGCATGTACAGCGTCAGGTCCCATTTACCTGCCTACTATTTTCACCACGGATGCATCCGGTTCAGTCCAAGCTGGCGCTCCCTCGTGCTTCAGTTGATGCGCTGCATCGTTCCATGTAAGCGTCGTGACTGACCCGCCACCCGTCTCGTACCCGTAGGTCTTTCCGTCGTCTTGAAAAAGAGTGAAGCTTCCATCCGCTCCCGGATAAACGCGCACTGACGCGATCGTCTGCGGATGCTGGGCGCTCAGCACCTCTGACCCAAACGGCACAATGCTTCCCGCCTTTACAAACAGCGGCAAAGTATCGATCGGAGCATCCACGAGAATACTTTGTCCCCCGTGCAGCCGCTCATTGGTCCAGTAGTTGTACCAGTCACTTCCTGCCGGCAGATACACCGTTCGATGCGTCGCGCCCTGCTCCGTCACCGGAGCCACCAGAAAAGCCGGCCCATACATATACTCATCCGGAATGTCCGCGGCCTTCGGGTCATTCGGGAAATCCATGAACAGCGCCCTCATATACGGAGCACCTGTCTGGTAAGTGCGATATGCAACCGAGTAGGTGTAGGGCAGAAGCTGGTAGCGCAGCCTTAGATATTTCGCGAGGATCGGCTCCGCCTGTTTGCCGTAAGACCATACCTCGTTGTGATTTCTCTCTCCGTGCGCCCGCATTACCGGCTGAAAGGCTCCCCACTCGAACCAGCGCACAAAGAGCTCGGGATAGTCCTCATAGTTCCCAATCGTGGCGCGTACATCCGATCCATCGATCAGCGGCTTATGCTCTGCGTGGTAGTCCGCAGCAAGCACCGGCGAGAAGAACCCGGCGATGTCGGTGTCCCAGTAGGCCAGTCCGGTTGCCGTAAAATTCAATCCCGCCGGAACTGAGCGCTTGAGCATGTCCCACGTCGAGGTGATATCGCTCGACCAGAACACCGTGCCGTTGCGTTGCGCCCCCAGGTATGCTGCCCGAGCCAGGATCATTACCCTGCGGCTGTCTCCAAAATCCCGACGGAACCCGTCGTACACCGACGCTGTATGAAACAACGGATACGCATTGTAAAAGCGAGTTCCTGAACCGATCGAGAAGACGTCCTTGGCCGGGTCAACATCCGGCTCGGTTTCATCCAGCCAGATGTAGTCGAAGCCGTACGGCTTTACGTACCGGTCGCGAATCTTCTCCCAGAACCAATTCGCCGCCTCAGGATTTGTGGTGTCAATATTGGGGCCAATTACTTGTTTGAAGCCTCCTGAATCGGGCTTTCCGTCCGGCGTATGGATCAGCCAGCCTTTGTTCAGCAGCATGTCGTAGAATTGCGTCCCGGGCGAGAAGTGCGGCCACACACTCAACAGCGTCCCCACGCCCATCGCATTGAGTTCGCGATTCATCGCCGCCGGATCCGGCCAGCGCTTCGGGTCGAGATCCATCTCACCCTGCTTCGTCATGTTCAGAAAGTCCACGACCATCACGTCGAGCGGCAGATTCTTCTGGCGATACTCCTTCGCCACGTCGAGAACCTGTTCCTGTGTTGGATAGATCGCCTTGCTCTGGATATATCCATAGGTGGCCCTCGGCAGCATGTGCGTTATGCCGGTCAGCAAACGGTAGCCTGCGTAAATCTCGTCGCTGGTCTGCCCCACAATCACGAAATACGAAACGCGGTCTCCAACCTCTGACGACCAGACATTCCGCCCATTGAATCCCAGGTCAACGGTTGTTTTGGAAGGATTGTCCCACACCAGTCCGTAGCCTCGGCTCGAGACCATGAACGGCACACACACATTCTCGCCGCCAATCGCCTAGTAATCATGCCAGCAGCGGACCTGATGGTCCCGCAGATCCATCCAGCCTTTCTGCTGCTGCCCCAATCCGTAATAGTGCTCGTCTGACGGCGAGTCGAATGTGGACACAACCCGGTAGCCCTTCCCGGCCGCGTCCCTTGCCGCTACCTCCTCGCTTTCTGGATCCATCGCCCAGGAGCGCATATGCAGCAGCGTCTTGCCTTCCGCCGTTGTTACCAGCAGAGAGTCATCATGCGGTCCGATTCCGCCGTCGTTAGGACCATTCCCGCCGCCACCGCCTCCAAAGTAGATCTGGCGCAATTCGAGGTTGAGCGAGTCCAGCGGCATTGGCTTGGGCTGTTGGTCCTCGGGCAGATTT
This sequence comes from uncultured Acidobacteriaceae bacterium, assembly GCA_963797255.1. Lineage (GTDB taxonomy): Bacteria > Acidobacteriota > Terriglobia > Terriglobales > Acidobacteriaceae > JANXZS01. The sequence goes on along the minus strand of CAWCOV010000015.1, from coordinate 4,405 downwards.
CCCGGCGCGACACGCACCACCATCCGCCCGGAACGAAACACGTCGTAACCCTTTGCATCGCGCTCGTGCGTCCAGCCATCAGCCGTTGGTTTTGCCGTAAATCCGTATCCTGGAGGCCCGGCAGCCGCAGCCCTGTCGATCCTCATCGTGACCCGCAAGATGTTCGGGGCATACGGCTCAAGGGAAATCGTCCTCCCCCCGCTCCAGCACCAGCGGACCACCCTGGGCCATCGCCATCCCGCACGTGGTGAAAACAAAGAGAGGCCGCCCATGGTACGGGCGACCATATTCCGTATCCTGTTGCCGTGAACATGGTTGCCGCGCTCCCGGGGAAAAAGACATTATTGCTTTGTAATGAGCCCCGCGGAATCTGCGGACTTGCGATCTCCCGCGGCGCCCGACCCATGATATGCCTGGACCAACTCAAAAATTGAATGTCACAGAAAATTCCAGTTGACGCGGACTTTGTCCGATTGCCATCCCGGTGATGATCCCGGCGCCAGCGCAATCGATGCAAGTGTTTCCTGGATTTGCCGGACTGATGTAATTGAAGAAATTGAAGGCATCGATACGGAACTGGGCTGTGATGTTCTCATGGATCGGAGTGTTTTTGGCTATGGACAGGTCGGTATTGAAGAACGATGGGCCCGTGTAGTTGTTGCGTCGAGCATCGCCGAATATATCGAGGTTGGGCCGGGAGAACGGTCCGGTAGTCGAGCCATTAGGGAGCAGGGTAACGGCGTGAAGTAGGTCCGCCTGTGGGATGTGGTGTTGAAAGAAGTGAGATTCGTGGGCATAGTGCCAACCGCCTTGTTAGGCTGGCAGGGTCCGCTCGGTATGTCGGATCCGCACTCGCCATAGCTTGGACTGAAGGGTAGACCGCTGGACCAGTTTAAAGACGGGCTCAAATTGTAGCCACTGATCAGGAGATCCGACCACTTTGGAACGTTGCTGAGGAATTGCTTGTTACGTCCGAATGGCAGGCTGTAGTTCCCGTAGAGCTGGAACTCCTGCTCCCGCAAGTCATCGAACCTTCCGTAATTGACGGACCTATCGATCTGGGCATAATCTGTTTCCGTAGTTGAACGCCCTTTGCCACGAATACCTTGCCGTAAACTGCAAACCTTGGGAGAAGTGTTTATCCAGGGTAGCCTGCAGGGCGTTGTAATGAGTGTCGAATCCATCGTGATAGTAGGTTAGGCCCTGGGTCCAGCCGAACTGGTTGTAGTAGTGCCTGAGGTAATTCGTGTTGCTGGTTTCGGTTTGTCCCGCGGGAGGCGGGGGATTCCAGCAAAGCCCTTGACCGTTAACGCTTTCGCTCCCGGTATGCAGGCAGCGGCGCCATTCAGATTGACCGTCTGCCCATCGCCGGCAAACGTATGGCTGCCTTTGTTGCCGACGTAAGCCAGGGTCGCGCTGACGGAATTGGTTAGTTGCCGCTGCACGCTCAAATTCCAGGCATCCACGGTGGGGAGAGGCTGGGGATCCTCGCGGACTTTGGCGCTCACGCCATCCGGGATCGGAATCAGGCCATTGGAGGGAATCGAGGGAAAGACAAACGGGGTAGGACCGACAGTGAGATTGAAAGCGGAAGTATTGGCGCCGGCGTTGGTCAGGTTCTGATTGGCAAGCACCGGGAGATTCTGGGTGACCACATGACCGAAAAGAGTTCCGAAGACTCCGATGTCAAAGCTTCGCCCGTAGCCGGCGCGAATGACAGTTTTCGGATTCACCTGGTAGGCAATGCCGATGCGCGGAGCAAGATTCTTGAAGTCCTTGCTGACACCCATCGCTGTGTTGTATGGCCCATAGCCCGCCACGCGGAATGAGCCGGTTTTGAGATCTGTGAAGCCGCCATTCCCACGGCCATTGACCGCTTCGGGGAAGTAGAATTCCCAGCGAAGGCCCAGGGTCAAGGTCAGGTTTGGGGTAGCCGCCAGGTGTCCTGCGCATAACTGAAGATAATCTTCTGCGATTCCTTGGCGTTGGTCGACGAGCTGACATAGCGGCTGAGATTGGTGACATCGCCCAGAAGAAAGCTCGCCAGACCCAGGCCACCGGGGGTGCCCAGGGTCGTATTCTCAGTGTCGGTGGCGCTGAACGTCACTTCACCCGCGCGATTGCTATCGCTTGGAACGCGGAGATTTCGCGCGTAGCGCAGATCCGCCCCGAATCTGACGGTGTGATTGCCCATGATTTTGGTCCAGTTATTCACCACCTGATACTGGTCCTCGGTCTCCAGCAGATGGCAGTTGCATGCGTTCACCTGCAAACTCGAACCGAAACTGGACAGTCCGTCGCCGCTTCCTCCGCTTGTATTGTTGAGGAAAAAACCAGGAGCGCCGGCGGTGAAGGTCGTACCTGTATTCAGTCCTGGATGCCCGCCTCGGTGGCCAGGTCCTCCGTGCCATCGTATTTTTGCGTGGAGACGTGATAGCGCAGGTATCCCAGACGGAAGTCGGTGAGAAACTTGGGATTCAAAGCGATATCCATGCCGGCTACCGCACTCTGGTTGCGGCCAGTTGCGGAACCTCCAAAGTTGTTTGAGATCGACGAAAAGCCCGCGCCGCCGGCTGCTCCAAAAATGGTACTGGCCGAGTTCGCGTTGTTGAAATAGCTGTAGCGGCCAAAGGCATGGATTGCCTCGCGAACCTCGTAGTCGACGCGCACATCGAACTGGTTCTGGTTGGTGGCCCCGGTGCCCCCCGAATTGTAGTTATTGGCGGTGCCCGCCTGTGTACCCGGCGAATTGGGCAGCGGAATCAGCTTGAGGAGGTAAAGCGCCTGGGAAGAAAGATACTGGCTAGGAATGAAGTTGTTTACAAAAGGCGCCGGTCCCGTGCCCGGGTTAATGACGCGGGGATTGTAGATCTGGCCCTGGAGCGGCCCGCGGCCAGCCAGAAATTCGCTCAGATCGCATCCATTCCCGGAGAGACATGAATTATGAGCAAGGGCCGTCGGAACGGTTTCTTGAGCGGAAGCTCCATTGCGTTGCCGGACACCCTGGTAGTCGCCGAAGAAAAACAATTTGTTCTTGAGAACGGGGCCGCCCACCGACCCTCCAAATTGGCTGTAGAGCGCCGGCGGAGTCAAGCGACTGGACAGCGAGGAATAGGGCGCGAACTGGTTAAAAGGATTGCGCGCCAGCTGGGCGCCGCTTCGCCGGTAGTCGAATGCGCTCCCATGGAAGCTGTTGGTCCCCGACTTGGTCTGTGCGTTTACAACAGCCGCTACCGACTGCCCGAATTCCGCGTCGTAGCTTTGCGTCAGGATTTTCGCCTCGCCCACAGCATCCAGCGGCGGGTTGATAACGATTTGCCCAAGAATGGGGTCCTGGTTCGACGCGCCGTCGAGCAGATAGCCGACTCCCGAGAAGTTTTGCCCCGCGATATTGACCGTCGGGCTGCCCTGCGCGTCCTCAGCGTTGTTCTGCGTCCAGCCCATTGCCTGGGCTCCGGGAATCAACAGCTGCAGGCTGGCAAAGTTACGCCCCTGGATGGGTAGATCGGAAATGGACCTTTGATTAAAAACAGTCCCAACTTCCGCGCGGTCGGTTTGAAGCTGTGGGGGCGCGCTAGTAACGGTGACGCTTTCGCTGGCGACGCCGACGCTGAGTTGCAGGTCGACCTTCGGTGACGTGTCGGCTGACACCTGGATTCCAGTAGTTTGCACGGGGCGAACCCGCCTGCGGACGCCTTGACGTCATACACGTCTGGAATCAGATTTGGGACCGTGTACCCGCCCGACTCATTGGAGGTCACCTGAACCGATGTTCCCTTGCTCTGGTCGGTTACGGTGATGGTGGCGTTGGGGATGGCGGCGCCCGTTTTATCGGTGACCGTACCGTAGACCGATCCATAGATCGCTTGGGCTTGGACAGCGCTGGGGCAGCCACAGATGAATGCGATTACCACCAACAGCAGATCCCTAAGGCTCTCTCGCTTCTTTGCAGCATCACGCCTCCTAAAGGTACGGGGCTTGCCAATCGGCACATCTTTTGTACTCTTGTACCACGAAACGGAATTTATTTTTCTGCCGATTGTTGCTACGAAACCCCAGGACCTTATCGGCTATTGTTTTCGGTTGGTCTGGCGAGCGTGCCGATTTAAAGCTTCAAACAAAATGCTTTCCCGTTTTTTCTGGCTCCCCATCCAGCTCCGCTCAACTACGCAAACCCGCAGGAAAGCGATCCCGGCGGCGATCTTAAAACGGGCGCAGGCAGCTTGCACAAGGTTTGCTAACAGTAGCGAGCCCGCAATACGGGGCGGATTTACCGATCCATTTGAAATCGGTCGGGCCGAGGCAAAATACCCCTGGCTCTGCCCGGCAGTGCCGTGAAATCCTGCAAAGGACGGAGACTCTTCTCACGAATGGGCGGCCCTAACAGTCGTTGGTTTCGGAGCAG
>CAWCOV010000014.1:0-27610 GCA_963797255.1 uncultured Acidobacteriaceae bacterium | reverse complement strand
ATTCACTGAACGAAAGTAGCAACAGCCTCATCATGAACTCGAGCATGGTTTCCAAGGTTTATTTCCCGAAGCTCGTGATGACTGTAAGCACGATCATGGTAAATCTCGCGGATTTCCTGATCTCGGTTGCGTTTCTCGCAATCTTGATGATCTGGTACCGTTACCTTCCTCCCCCGGAAGTGTTGCTACTTCCGTTTTTTGTGCTGCTGATGATTGGTGCTTCGATAGGGGTGGGCTTGTGGGTTGCAGCTCTAATGGTTGAGTATCGCGATTTTCGTTTTATTGTTCCGTTTGTGGTTCAGTTTGGCCTTTATCTTTCTCCGGTTGGATTTCAAAGTAGCGTTGTTCCCGCCAAGTTTCGCCTGCTGTACGCACTCAATCCAATGGTGGGTATAATCGACGGTTTTCGCTGGAGTCTGTTGGGCGCGAAAAATGGCATTTACCTTCCGAGCGTTGCAATCGCAGTTATCGACGTAATCGTGCTTGTAGTTTCGGGCATTTGGTATTTTAGAAAGACCGAACGAACCTTCGCCGATATCATTTAAGAGATGCCAAGCCACTCAACCACATCCTCCTCCAAGCTTGAATCCGCGATCACGATCGAGAATCTTGGAAAAAAGTACAGCATTGGTCGACAGCGCGCCAGCGGTGACGGAATGCGTCACGCAATCGAAAACGCGATGCGTCAGCCGATAGCCTGGTTTCGTTCTCGGAGAGAGGCGAAACTGAAACAGGTGGACTTTTGGGCCTTGCGAGGCGTTTCTCTGGAGATCAAGCGCGGCGAGGTGGTGGGAATCATCGGCAGTAACGGTGCAGGGAAGAGCACCTTATTGAAACTCTTAAGCCGCATTACGGTGCCCACCGAAGGGAGTATTCGTGTCCACGGTCGGGTCGCCAGCCTTCTCGAGGTTGGCACCGGTTTTCATCCGGAACTTACTGGACGGGAGAACATCTTTCTGAATGGCGCGATTCTCGGTATGAGCCGTGCCGAAATCAGCCGCAAATTTGACCAGATCGTCGAATTCGCGGGGATTGATGAGTTTCTCGACACGCCAGTGAAGCGCTACTCTTCTGGCATGTATGTGCGATTAGCTTTTGCGGTTGCGGCGCACCTTGACCCTGAAATACTTATCGTCGATGAAGTGCTTGCGGTCGGCGACGCTGCGTTCCAAAAGAAATGCCTGGGCAAAATGGAAAGCTTCGCCGGCGACGGAAGGACGATTCTCTTTGTCAGTCACAATGTGGAAGCTGTGCGGACCCTGTGCCACAGAGTCATTTGGATGAGAGATGGTCGGGTCTACAAGGATGGCGACGCTGATGAAGTCATCGGTGACTATTTTGATAACATCGCCACAGAAAAGATTCAGGCTTTAACGAGTCCGGAATATGGGCTGTCCGTTGAGAGAGTAGTGCTCAAAAACGATTTGGGGGAAGAGCGAAGGCAGTTCAGACCTGGTGAGGATCTGATTGTCGAGATAAATTACGACGCACAGAAGCCTCTGGAACGCCCCTATGTTACTTTGGGGATTTTTGGAAACAATGGTTCATGCTTCACAGCCAACATGCTGCTAGACGGGTGGCGGCCCGAGGTTCTGGCTGGTCGAGGCAAGCTTTCGTGTCGATTCAAATCAATACCCCTCTTTCCGCAAAAGTACGCTGTGAAGATTTCGATCAGGGCTGAAAATGGCAACGACAATGTCGTCGGTTACCAGGAAGCCGCTTATTTTACCGTAGTGGCCGACCTGACCGATTACGGATACAAGGGTGAATTCCTGGGGCGAGCCGCAACATCTACTCCGGTTGTTGTGCCTTATGAATGGCAGTTGCCTGACGGGACAATCGGTTCTGTCTCTTTGGAAGCGACCAAAAAGCTGGCGACAACACTATGACCGGCGAGCTCAATTTCTCAAATGTCGAAGGTATCTGCGACAGCCGATACACTCTACGCCATTCTGGGGACTGACTAGAGGGGTCTTCAGTTATGGCAGCCTCGTTGATCGCAATTATTCCCGCTCGCGGAGGCTCTAAGCGAATCCCGCGCAAGAATGTCAGGCCCTTCGAAGGGAAACCGATTATCGGATACACGATTGCCGCGGCACACGAGAGCGGCCTATTCAAACGCATAGTGGTCAGCACGGATAGCGGGGAGATTGCGGAGATAGCTCGGCAATATGGCGCTGAGGTTCCATTCTTGCGCGATGCATCACTCTCCGATGATTTGACGCCGGTATCCGTGGCTATTGCGGACGCGCTTTGGAAGCTGGACCCGGCGGGCGATGAATTTGGAATCGTCGCCCAGCTTATGCCGAATTGCCCGTTGCGTACATCGAATGATGTCATGGAAAGCTATCGGCAATTTGAAGAGACTGCAGCTGAATCCCAGATTTCGGTTGTGCGCTACGGTTGGCAGAATCCCTGGTGGGCGATGCAGAAAAATGAACGGCACGAATTGGAGCCACTTTTCAAAGAACAAATGTCTGTAAGAAGCCAGGACCTCCCGGGTCTCTTTTGTCCTACCGGCGCCATCTGGTGGGCAAGAACAGAAGTCTTGCGCCGGACGAAGACATTCCATATCGAGAGAAGAACAGGGTGGGAAATCCCTTGGGAGCGGGGCATCGATATAGATACGCTCGATGATTGGAAAATGGCAGAAATGTTATTCAGAATCTCGCAGTAACTGAAGACATTGGCAGCGCAAGTTTTCGTCGCAGCACGAGCTAAGGATCAGCTTTCCAGACATGACTGCAACTCTCGCAATTTATACGACGATTTATCCAGGAGTTGAGCGGTATCTGGCGGGATGGGCCAGATCTGTGTGCGAGCAAACGGACAAAGAATTCCAACTCTGGATAGGCCTAGATAAGCTAAAGAGAGATTCCGTCCAAAGTTTGTTGGGAGCGAGTGTTAAGGCGAATTGGGTGGAGGGATTTTCCGGGGCCTCGCCTGCAGAGATCAGGCAACTGGCTCTAGTCCAGATAGTCGAGACTGCATCCGAAGTCGTTCTGGTGGACAGCGACGATTTGCTTCACCGCAGCCGCGTGGAGGCGGCTCGAGCAGCTCTGCAAACCGGCGATCTTGTGGGCTGTGCTCTACGGTTAGTCGATCAAGATGGAAATGACCTCAAGATGGCATTTCGTTTGCCGACGCATCTTCAGCTCGACAACGTTTTGCCGCGTAACAATGTGTTTGGATTCTCAAATTCTGCCTTTCGTGCTGAAGTTCTGAGGAGATGCTTGCCAATCCCCGCAAATGCGGTTTTGGTTGACTGGTTCATTGCGACTCGTGCCTGGCTCTTAGGCGCCAAACTTGGGTTTGACGATGAACCGCGCATGGATTACCGACAGCATCCGAGCAATATGGCGGTAGTCAGACCTCCATTTAGTCCGGATCAGGTGAGTTATGCGACGGCTTTGGTGTGCGAGCATTTTCGGCTGTTTCTCGGCGAATCTGTGCAGGATTACATTCCTGATCGTTACGTTGAACTAGAAAGAGTTGCGCGCGAGGTTGAGGAATTTAACCAGTGCATCATTCCGGATCCCATTCGCTTGACTAACTACGTGAACGCCTTTAACGCAATGGGCACACCCCAGATCTGGTGGTCATGCGTAGCCCATCCCGCCTTGAGTCATTTGTGGAGAAAGTGAAAAGACTGAACATGAAAAACATAATGTTGGGAGAATTGGAAATTGGGCACGACAGGCCGCCTTACATCATTGCCGAGATAGGATCCAATCACAACGGCGATATGAATCTCTGTCATCGATTGATTGATGCCGCAGTGGAGGCGGGCGCGCACGCGGTGAAGTTCCAATCATGGAGTGATAAGTCACTCATTGCCGAAGAAGAATATACCCGTAATACGGAATATTCTGACAAGAAGAAACACTTCGGCACATTGAGAGAAATGGTTACCGCTTATCAGTTGACAGCGGATCAACATCGTGAGGCGCATGCTCATTGCAAGGCCAGAGGAATTGCCTTCTGCTCAACTCCATTTTCGGTTGAAGAGGTCGACCTTCTCGAAGAGCTTGAGGTGCCATTTTTCAAGATCGCTTCAATGGACGTTGTACATTTGCCTCTGTTGAGATATGTGGCTCGCAAAAACCGGCCGGTAGTGATTTCGACCGGCATGGCAACACTTGGGGAAATCGAGCAAGCAGTCGAGACAGTGCGCGCCGAGGGAAATGAACAAGTCGTCCTCCTGCATTGCGTGTCAATTTATCCCCCTGAATATGGTGCAATCCATCTCAGAAATTTGGCGACCCTGCGCCAAGCATTTGATGTGCCGGTGGGATTCAGCGACCATACTTTGGGCGTCGCGATCCCGCTTGCCGCAATCGCAAGAGGCGCGTGCATTATAGAAAAGCACTTCACACTCGACCAGGATATGGAGGGATGGGATCACGCAATCTCCGCGAATCCCGCACAATTGAGGACTATCGTTACGGAAGGACGAAATGTCTTCTTAGCGCTGGGAGAGCGCCGAAGGGTTATTAGCTCCGACGAGATCGAAAAGCGGAAGAAATTCCGACGTAGCCTCGTCGCGCGTCGTCGGCTTGACCGTGACCATCTACTCGTCGAAGCTGATTTGGACGCCAAGCGGCCGGGAACTGGAATTTCGCCCGATGAGCTTCAATATGTTCTTGGTCGCCGCCTCACTTGCGACGTTGCTGCGGATCAGGTGCTTCACTGGGAGCATTTGCGTTGAGGAATCAGGATTCTATCCCGGGGCTGCCCTTGATCGTTGTCGGTGGCGGCGGTCACGCAAAGGTGCTGGTCAGCACACTTCTTCTGTTGAGATACAGAGTTCTTGGGTTTGTGGACGTGGATCTTTCGATGCCGCCGTTGTTGGGCATCCCTAATCTCGGCGACGATGACGCAGTCCTTGCTTATCGTCCGGAGCAGGTGCGATTGGTGAATGGCGTGGGGTCGATCAATTCCACTATCCGACGCCAAAGAATCTACGAGAGGTTTATCGAGAGAGGGTATTTTTTTGAGACCATCATCCATCCTTTCTCCATGGTTTCGCACGAGGTGGAGACAGGCGCAGGCGTCCAGATCATGGCCGGCGCCATCGTGCAGCCTGGAACCAGATTGGGAGACGATATGATCGTCAACACGGGGGCTTGTGTTGATCACGACTGCTTGATCGAAGCACATGCTCACATTGCGCCACGAGCTACATTGTCCGGAAACGTCCACATCGGTAGAGGCAGCCACATCGGGGCCGGTGCCACAATCATTCAGGGCATTAAGGTTGGCATTGGCAGCACCGTCGGCGCAGGAGCGGTCGTGATACGGGATGTACCTGATGAAGTTACCGTCGCAGGTGTGCCGGCTGGATTGCTGACTGGCCGGGGTATGTCCCGGCAATGAGGATTACATGTTAACGACGCCCGTGCACATCGTACATTGCATCGACACGGAAGGCCCACTTCACGAGTCGATCGACGCGACCTTTGAGCGTCTGCGCAATATCTTTCATCTGGAATTGGAACCGAGCGTCGAAATGCTGCGACGTCTGCAGGCAGGAACGGAGGATCTTGGAGGTCTGGAAGCGGCGGTCCAAAGAGTTGTCGATCCTCATCTACTGGCCTATAACGACACGTGGGATAAAGTCGATTCGATGTTAGCTGAAGTGATGAGTGACGAGTTTCGCACTCAGATGCGGGATTCGGCAGGAAATGGATGGATTTACAACTGGTTTTGCGTCGACCATGTTGATTACGATTTGAATCCACGCCGAAGAGACATGGGCTATCACAACGTGTTTGATCACTACCGGGCGTCGATTCGTGAAACCAACTCGGAGCAGGATGGAATCCACTTCCACTACCATCCTCATTCATTTCGTCGAGAAGCTCATCGTTGCGCCACGCATTGGTGGGCATCTTCTAACAGTCTGCATCAGGTACTGTCGCGCCGGATCATCGATCGTCTGTGGTTCCCGGCGGCGAACCGTCCCGGGTTTCACGTCACTCGCCCAGACAGTCATTGGTTTTTGGAGCAATACATCCCATTCGATTTCTCCAATCAAGCCAGCGCCAGTTCTGCAATCGATGAAGCTCAAGGGTGTGGTGGCCGGTTTGGAGACTGGCGCCGTGCACCAGTAACCTGGGAACCCTATCATCCGTCTGCGGACGATTATCAGGTTCGCGGCGACTGCCGTCGGTGGATCGCACGGTGCCTCAATGTGGGAACACGATATCGTTTGCTGAACGAGGAGGACGTGCGGTTGGCATTTAATGAGGCCTCGAAGGGCAAGCCCGTCATCCTGGCCCTCACAAACCATGATTTCCGTGACATGGCGCCCGATATCGAATCAACTCGTACATTGATTCACCGAGTAGCCCAGGACTACCCACGCACCCCGTTTCTGTTTTCAGAAGCAGTTTCTGCCATGCGATCTGCACTGAATGTCACACCGATGGCGCCGTGCGAACTTGATATGAAGTTGCAACGAGTGAGCGACTCGACACATATCCTGACGGTCGAGTCCAAGGTGGCCTCTTTTGGACCACAACCGTGGCTGGCCCTGAAAACAGTTGATGGAACTTACCACTTCGATAATTTCGATATCGATACACCTTTCCACGATTGGCGGTATGTTTTTGACGAAGAGACATTTCCGTTGCATGCATTAGAAGCTATCGGAGTCGCGGCGAACAACGCCTTCGGTGCAACGACTGTAGCGGTGATGGACCCGGCGACGGGAAATGTCAGGAAGAGGAACTGGAATCTGTCTCAAACCCATGTGTCTGCAAGATCTGTAGAAACAGATCCTATCTTGGCTGAAAACCTATGATTCATAACATCCCTGAAGGACGTCTCGAAAGCGTAAGCATATCTCCCTTAGTTCCTATTGGTGAGGCTATTTCACGCCTCGACAAAGCGGGAACCGGGGCGCTTGCTCTGTGTACAGGTGACGGAAGGCTTGTTGGCCTTTTGACCGACGGGGACATTCGACGAGCGATTCTAAAAGGTCGATCGATGAATGATCCGTGTGACTCAATCGCGAATCGGGAGCCGATCGTTGCCCGCTGGCCCGTAACATCGTCGGATTCTTTGCGGTTGATGAACCAGCATGACATTAACCATTTGCCCGTCGTGAGTACGGAAGGAATTCTCCTGGATTTGATCTTACGCAGGGATCTGGGGGAGGAACTTGAACTCGACGCAGCAGCCGAGGAACGTCTCAAAAGCGTAGTCGCTTTGCCAACTGTTTCAATTTCTGAAGCGATCGAGCAACTAGACAGAGCGGGAACAGGTGCCTTGATTCTATGTGCACCTCGCAGGGCTCTTTGTGGGCTGCTTACTGACGGCGACATTCGCAGAGCGGTTCTTCAAGGGAAGCCGATGAGCGACGCATGTGCTACGATCGCCAGTTTGAATCCGGTGGTCGCGGCGCAATCCATTTCCATGCGAGAAGCGCTGCAGATGATGGATCAGCATGATATCCATCATCTGCCGGTTGTCGATGCCGAGAACCAAGTCGTTAAGTTCCTATTGCGCAAAGATCTGATGGGCGCAGGGCGTACGGATCTTTCGGCAGTGATAATGGCAGGCGGTTACGGAAAGCGCCTGTTGCCACTGACTGAGAGTGTGCCGAAGCCCATGCTGCCGGTTGGAGACCGACCTTTGTTGGAGCATGTAATTGAGCAGCTCCGCCGCTCTGGAATCCGTGAAATGAACATGACCACGCACTATCTCCCGGAGTCAATTTCGAGTCATTTTGGCGATGGTAACGGATTTGGCGTTCGATTGAACTACTTGAAGGAAGAGAACCCGATGGGTACGGCGGGCGGGGTGAAATTGATGAAGCGGCCAGAGGGAGCGTTCCTGGTCGTCAACGGCGATATACTCACGGGCGTTCCTTTTCAAGAAATGCTCATGTATCACCGAAAGCATCGGGCAGAGATTACCGTGGGCGTCCGTAAGTACGAAGTGCAGGTTCCATTCGGTGTCGTTCAATGCGAAGATGTTCACATCACGGGCCTGCAGGAAAAGCCTTCACTGAGTTTTTTTATTAATGCTGGAACCTATCTCCTTGAACCTTCAGCATACGATTCCATTCCGGATGGACAGCCGTTCGACATGACAGATCTGATCAAGAAGTTGATTGTTGAAGGGAGGACCGTCGTTGGTTTTCCCATCATGGAATACTGGATCGATGTTGGGCGTCCCGAGGACTACAAAAAGGTACAGGAATACGCAATGAAGAATGGACGAATGGAATGAAAGTCTTGATTACTGGCGGTGCCGGGTACATCGGTTCTACTCTCGCTCCGCTTCTCCTTGCTGCAGGGCATGATGTTCGGGTGTTGGACAGACTTGCATTTGGCGGTGACACGCTGCTTGGAAGCTGGTGTGAGCCTGGGTTCGAGTTTATTCATGGCGACATTCTAGATATCGAGACGGTGCGTGCGGCTCTGCGAGGCCGAGACGCAGTGGTTCACTTAGCCGCCGTGGTCGGTGACCCGGCCTGCTCCCGCGAACCCGCTCTGGCGCGCGCAACCAATCTCGATGCGTCGACTGGGTTGATCGAACAAAGCATTCGTGCGGGAGTGAAGCGATTTATATTCGCCTCTACCTGTAGCAATTACGGCAAAATGAAGGATCCCAGTCAATTCGTGGACGAGAATTCGGAATTAAGTCCGGTTTCCCTTTACGCTGAAACTAAAGTTGCCGTTGAAAAGGCTTTGTTGCAAACTGGCAAGCGGGAAGGGTGGTGTGCCACACCGCTTCGATTCGCAACGGTGTACGGTGTGTCACCAAGGATGCGCTTTGATCTAACTGTCAACGAGTTCACAATGGAGTTGCTGACGCGCAAGAACCTCAAAGTATTTGGCGAGCAATTCTGGAGACCGTACATACACGTTCGAGACGTAGCTCGGGCAATTCATCTCGTTCTCGGTTCGCCGGAGCATCTAGTCGGCGGTCGTGTTTTCAATATTGGAGCTACGGAGCAGAATTATCAAAAGCAACAATTGGTTGAACTGATCCGACCGTATGCCCCAGACGCAGTCATCGAATATGTGCACAGATCTGAGGATCCGCGGGACTATCGAGTTTCCTTTGGGCGGGTCACGGAAGAACTCGGATTCAGAATCACACGCACGGTTCCCCAGGGGATTGAAGAAATCGTACGATTGGTGCGAGAGAACGTGATCCGGAACTTCGATGAAACAAAATATCGCAATTGATTCGATTGTGGCAATATGAGGACGCCAATTCACCCACCGGCGGGTGCACTGCAATCAATCCTGTAGACCTTCGCATCAGACTGAAGCTTGTCTGAGAGGTTTTGGCTCTTCGTCGGGTCTCTTCGTTTCCAAATCGTAATATGGACTGCCTAAAGTCCCTGAATTTTTTCAAAAGGAAATTATCGACTGAATGCCGCGACTAAAGATTGCTTCGCGTATTTCGGAATCAGATCGGTAGAGAGGAAGCCCATTGGGAACGTCCACTCAAAAGCAAACATTTACCGTAGAAGTCGGTACCAGAAATTTCGAAGCCAGGATGTTTAATCGTCTGCGCCTTGCTTTCTGGATTGTCGCCGGAGTCACTGGATTCCTCCAGATATGGCTCTGGGACCGCGTCATATGGGCTGATAGCCTCTCCTATTTGGACTCCGGGGACATGCTTTGGCAAGGGGATTTCACAAATGCTATTACAAACCATTGGAGTCCAGGCTTTCCGTTTCTGCTCGGACTCGCGCTGAAGGTTCTGCATCCTACAGGGCTTTGGGAAGTAGCGGTCGTTAAGTTAGTAGACCTGATAATTTTCCTTTTCACGATAGGCAGCTTCGACTTTTTCATTAAGCAATTTTGTCGCTATTACGAGCGCGACGTGGTCGCCGAATATGGTGGAACGACGTTGACCGTGCCAACACTGGCATTGGCATCCGAAGGCTATTTGCTGTTCATATGGACTATCACGCGGCTGCTCCCTGCTTGGTACACAACTCCGGACATGCTGGTAATGGGATTTGTATTTGTGATCCTGGGGTTGTTGTTGACCATAAAAATGGGCGCAACGGGATTCGTTTCATTCGCGGCCCTGGGGGTGGTGCTCGGAGTTGGCTATCTGGTTAAAGCACCCATGTTTCCTCTCGCGTTCATGTTCATGGGTATTGCATTTCTGCTTGTCGGAGATTTTAAGAAAGCAATTCCACGTGTTGCTCTATCGTTCGTACTCTTCGCTATAATCGCGGCTCCCCTTGTACTCAAATTATCGGAACTGGCTGGTGGCTTGACCTTTGGTAAAAGTGGAGCGTGGAACTACGCCAGATACGTGAACGGAATCGCTGTGGCGTATCATTGGCACGGTCAGCCTGCAGGGTCAGGAACTCCCCTTCATCCGACCAGGGTGCTTTTTGAGACCCCAAACGTTTATGAGTTTGGCTCACCTGTTCGCGGCACTTTTCCTCCTTGGAGGGACCCTTATTACTGGTTTGCCGGGATTACACCTCACTTTGATCCTGCGGGACAATGGAGAGTTATAAAGGCAAATGCCAGAATTCTCAAAGAGCAAGCAACGGGACTCGAGCGCAGCTTCATTTATGGTTTCCTGGTTCTTTTATGCATGAGCACCGATTGGCGTGTCATCGGGAGAATATTGGCAAAGCAGTGGTTTCTTCTCTTTTCATCGATTGCTGCTCTCGCGATGTTTTCAGTGGTGTTGGTACAGGACCGGTATATCGCGCCTTATCCGATAGTAATGGGGTTGGTGCTGTTCTCAGGTGTCGTAGTTGTGAGGTCGGCGAATTCTCTGAAACTCGTCAATGTTGTTGTGCTATTGACAGCGGCATTGTTTGCTGCTTCCTCGGCGAGGACTGCGACAGGCGAGTTGCGCGCGTTTGCAAAGTCACTGCGCGGGAACGAGATGCTGGGTCGCCAAGGGGTATGGCATCTATCCAGTCAGGCCGTGAGCGATGCTCTGCGGGCGCGCGGAGTTCGAAGAGGAGACAGGGTTTCGTATATTGGAAAATCAGGCGATTTTTATTGGGCGAGGCTTGCAGGCGTCGAGGTAAACGCGGAGATCCGGCAGTCGCCTCCTGATACTTCGCTGTCTGCACTTGTTCCCCATGCAAGCGTGGCCGGGTTGGAACCAAGTGTGGATATCTACTGGGCCTCGCCTTTGGCGGTAAGGGATAAGATTGATCGCATTTTGTACAAGACGGGCTCGAAGGTGATAGTAACAGACGCGTTTCCTGTTGATGAAGTGATTGGTGGTTGGGATTATGTGCCTGGCACTTCCTACTACATTCATCAGTTGCCGGACAGTCGGGAGGACGAAAGCAGGTGATTATCGGGATCGACTAACATCGGGGAGATGAAGTTATAAGTCCACTGCGATGGGTCGAACGATTATGCAGATTGCGATTGGAGGCGGTATCGCGAACGGTGCTTCCAATTGCTAACTCTATAACAATCGTCATTTGAGCGGGCTCTGCCTAAAAGGAGAGGTCGATATGAAATGGGGAATTGAACGTTCGCAAGTGGTAACTCGGATGTCAGAGCTTCCAATGTGTGGCGGCCTGATTCATTCGCAATATGATCGCTACCTCAGGATGAAATACAAATTCGATTGGAATTGGGGCCGAAATCCCGCGAGCCGGCGATTGTTTCAAGCCAACCCACCCACGCTAAGTTTACTGCAGAAGCGGCTAGTTGACGATGTGCTCGCCAGCGGCATTGCAATCTGTCATGTTGACGAATTATTCGAAGATCAGACAATGTGGCAACGAGTCTCCAGACTCATAGAACAGTTCAGCGCCGGCGAACGAGTTCAGTCATCTATGAAGAGGCTTAGGCAGGAATTCGAGGAGAAGAAAGATCTTGGCGCCGGGCATTACATCATTACCCATTACGATCAAAGCCAAAAGCCAATGATTGACAGCAGTAATATGCTGCTGACTTTTGGTCTTCATTCGGCGGTATTGGATGTCGTCAATTCGTACCTTGGACTGTGGTCAAAGTTGATCTACTTTGATATGTGGCACACGCTGCCGCTCAACACGGAGACACGCATTCTCTCGCAAAGATGGCATCGCGACCCTGAGGACCATAGAAAGATACGAACATTCCTCTATTTCAATCAGGTTGACTCCGACAATGGAGCCATGGAATATCTGGTTGGCAGCCACGTCGGAGGGCCATACGAGCATGTATTTCCGTGGGCGGATCCGCTTGGAATCCCGTATCCTCCAGATGGAGAAGTGGAACGCCAAATTCCTGCGTCCCAGAACGTGGTCCTCAAAGGGCCACCCGGGACATTGATCTTCTGCGATACCGCCGGGTTTCACCGCGGTGGAACAGCCAAGACTCGACCGCGCATTTTGGCTACAGCAGCCTACGTTACGCCAGCCTCGCTCCACCGGAGGCGGTACCAGATTGACGCAACCGTGCAAGATGCTCCGTGGCGTAGGGAAGCGCGCTTTGCGATAAATTGATTTTGCATTTGAGGTTGACTTGAGACCAAGATGATCATTGATTATGGATGTTCTGTCTGTAACTACAAAGATGAATGTCGGGACCTCCGGCTTTAAAATAGGTCCAGTAACCTTCCTCAATCACCTGGTAGTTTGCTCCGGGAGCGTAGATGGTAGCTACTCTAATTCCGCTTAGTGTGCCCGAGATCCGCGGCAATGAATGGCGCTATGTAAAAGACTGCCTCGATACGGGATGGGTGTCGTCGGTGGGTTCCTATGTGGACCGATTTGAACAGATGGTGGCGAAAGAGGCCGGAACCAAGTTTGCAATCGCCACCGTAAATGGCACCTCTGCTTTGCATATAGCGCTACTTGTGGCGGGAGTGAAGCCAGAGGATGAAGTGCTTGTCTCGACGCTGACATTTATCGCTCCCGCGAATGCTATCCGCTACGCTGGTGCGTGGCCGGTCTTTATTGATGCCGAGCCAGATTACTGGCAAATGAATCCGGACCATGTTGTTGAGTTTCTTGAGCACGGCTGTCGGTGGAGTAACGGAGAGCTCCGCAACTTGCGGACTGGGCGTCGCGTATCAGCCATACTTCCCGTGCACGTACTTGGACACCCTGTTGATCTGGACCCTATCTTAGCGATCGCCAAGAAATATGGGTTGAAAGTGATCGAAGATTCGACGGAAGGTCTGGGTGCGGCTTACAAAGGGCGTCAACTCGGATCTTTGGGAGACATTGGCTGCTTTAGCTTCAACGGCAATAAGATCATTACAACTGGCGGGGGAGGGATGTTGGTGACCGACAACGAGGAATTCGCTCGTAAAGCCAAGTATCTCACTACGCAGGCTAAAGATGACCCTATCGAATATATTCACGGAGAAATAGGATTTAACTACCGGCTAACCAATCTTCTCGCCGCTGTAGGTTGCGCACAAATGGAACTGCTCGACGATTATGTTTCCGCGAAGCGAAAGATTGCGACACGTTATTGCAATGCCCTTCAGAACGTGACCGGAATCGCTCCGATGAAGAGTGCTCCATGGTCAGAAAGCACTTTCTGGATGTATACGATTCTGATCGACGAGTCTGAATTCCGGAGGGATTCCCGCGAAATGATGCGTGAACTCGCGGCCCTGGAGATTCAATGTCGTCCACTTTGGCAGCCGATTCATAGATCGCCAGCTCACGCTTCAAGTGCGATTGCTGATTTGCCGGTAGCTGAGAGGCTTGTTCGGCAAGCGCTCAGCCTGCCCTGTTCGGTTGGCCTCTCCGAAACCGATCAGGATCGAGTTATCGCAGCCCTCCTAAAATAATCTGTCGCCCCCTCATCTGGTAGGTGACTTGCTGCTATGCGAGATAGCGGTCCGAGGGACGGAACCTGCAATTCGCGGTGACATATTAGTGAAGGAGATTGAACCGCGGCCGAGCGGCCATGGAAGCTAAAGGCGAGGCGATTGCAGTTGTTGGCGAGAGATCGCAGGGATCGAGGAGTGACGCAGATGACATCGGACGCGATTCAAGCGCCAAGCGGCGTGAGTGAGCTCGAACTCGTGCGGAATTCGTCTGCCACGCGGCAGCGGTCGCAGCTCATCTTCGTAGCAGCGATTTGTATCATCATGATAGCGGCTGCATGGTTACGCTGGAGCGGGCTGAATGCGCAGAGTATGTGGGCCGATGAGGGATTCACAACGTGGTTTTCGCAGTTCTCACCGGGCGTACAGTGGCGCCTTCTGGCATGGGATAATGGAGCGCCGATTTATTATGTCGCGATCCATTACTGGGTCTCCTGGTGGGGCACCTCGGAAGGATCATTTCGAGCGCTCTCTGCTCTCTTCAGCACTCTTTCATTGCTGATGTTTTACCTCATAGCGCGTAGGATCTGGACAGATCGGCTCTTTGTTTCCTTGGGCCTTTTATTGTACTCGCTCTCATTCTTCCAGATTTGGTATGCGAAGGAGGCGAGAAGTTATGCCTTACTCACTTTTCTGGTACTGACAAGTATTTATTTGATGCTGTTGTGTTTGAGTGAGCCAAACTCAATTCGACTGTCTGGCCTGGCCATTGCAATCGCTCTGGTCCTCTACACCCACAACATGGCTCTGTTTTATCTTCCCGGATTTGCCGCGTTCTGGCTCATCTATCCATCGCAAATGACAGTTGCTATTCGATTGAAGAAGGCGGCAATTGTCGGAGCCATCGTCTTACTCTTGTATATACCGTGGCTTTCCATCCTGGTTAAGCAGATGGTCTCAGTTCATGGGTATTTCTGGGCACCCAAGCCAAGGATGACGGACTTAATCGGTACACTGCTCACTTTCAGCGGTCTCGATATTTATGTTCTTCAGGATCTTCGCAGTCATTTGCCGATCTCACGGTTTTTTGGTCTCCGGACCTGGATGCTACTGTTTCTAATTACTCTCATTGTTTGCATGGTAGGGACTTGGTGGCGAGCGAGCGCAAGCGACCGTCGGAAGAGTATTGCCCTGCAAGCATGCGCGTTACTTCCGATAGGTCTCGTATTTGTGTGGAGCCAGATCTCTACATCGGTTTATGTGGACCGTAACCTTATTGGTGCTTCTGTTCTTATGCCATTAATACTTTGTGCACCGATCGCCGTGCAAGTCGGCAACAAGAGAACGTTTTTTCAGGTCATTGCACTGTTGCTTCTGGCCGGCACAGCGACGTCGCTTTCGTTGCATGAACAGCAGAAAGACAACTGGCGGGGCACAACGCAGTATTTGGTGGAACTTCCTGAGCGTCAGCGGCTGGTCGTTGTGTTTCAACCGTTCTGCCAGATACTGGTAAATTACTATGCGACAGGCTTGTTCAGGTCAACTCCGCAACCTGAAATTACCGGACTGATCACGGACTTCCACCGTGCGCCTGCGGGTCCGGGCCTTCTTCCCAGCCTTCAGGCTGCTGACCCGGAAACCTTCTTGTCTCAAGCAATGGCCACAAAGAAGTACAAAGAGATCGACGTCGCGTTGCAGCTAGAACGGCTGCCTTTAAAAGTGCAGGCAGTTCAGGAGTTTTTGAAAACGCGCTGTTCCTCCGTGGAAAATGTCACGTTCAGAAATTTGGGAGTAGCGAGATGTTTGGTGCGGCAGGACTGAATCAATGCGATTCGGAATTAGAAACGGCAGTTCTGAAAGTGATGTGAAGCGCAGGTCAACATAACCGGAATGAGGTTCCAAGATTGGTGCGCGTGAGAATAACTGAATGCTTTTGAAAAATGAGAGCTATGACCGCAATGAGCTGGTCTCTGCACTGAAGAAGTCAGGGTTGAGTGAGAGGGACGTAATCTTCCTTCAGGTTTCTTATGACTCCTTGGGAAGGCTTCAAGGTGATGGTCGCTCAGAAAAGGAGCCGGACCTCTTATACTCTGCCCTTCGCGAAGTCGTCGGTTCGGAAGCGACCTTGGTTGTCCCATCATTCTCTCTTTCCTTTGAAAGAAATGAGGACTTCGATGTAGAGCACACGCCGAGCGTTCATGGAAAATGGAGTACTTCCCTTGACTTTGTCGAGTTTTTCCGCAGACTTCCCGGAGTTGTTAGATCAGGGGATCCAAACTGTTCCGTTGCTGCACTGGGGCCAAAGGCGAAGGATCTGTTAGAGGGATTGCCGAATACCACCTTTGGCGTGGACTGCATGTATGATCGGCTGCTGAAAGCTGGTGGGAAGATATGTTGCATCGGAGCGCGCCTTGCGGACACGCCTTTTCTCCACTATGCGGAGGAGATTTCGGGAGTTCCTTTCAGGTATAAGAAGCTCTTTACGGGTCGAATTTCTCAGAGCGGAAACTCGAGGAAGCAAGGGTGGATTACAAGCGTACCAATCGAATCCGCAAACGGCATGTCGGACGGGTCTCGTGTTGAGGGTATAGCGCGCTCCGAGGGTCTGTTAAGTTCGGCAAATGTCGGAGCCGGTGAAGTTGTATCAGTGGATTGCGAAGTATTTTTCCAATTGTTGAAGCGGGAAATCTCGCATGATCCGTGGATTACTGCTCGGGGACCGGCAAGTGATCCGATCGAACTTGAGAATAGTCGAACTCATGCGAAAGCGTACGACATTCAGCTTTCAGAGAATGCCTCGATGGAAGAGCTGATATCCAGGCTTTGGCGACTTCCCAGAGACATCATCTCTGACGGATACGATTCGGCGCTTCACGCGTTGTCAACTCAAGTACCAATGGTTATTCACGAGTATCCCACTGGAACAGAATGTTGGACGTGGATCATTCCGGAGAAATGGACCTGCCACGAAGCCTGGGTTGAAACACTGGATGGTCGCCGTCTCTTCTCATACGACGAGAATCCGTTGCATGTTGCTTCCTACTCGCTGCCACTGGATCGTGTGGTCTCCCGGGACGAGTTATTGGCACATCTGCACGTCCATCCTAAGTTGCCGGACGCTATTCCTTTCGTTTTTAACTACTATGAGCGCACTTGGGGACTATGCTGCAGCCAGTCCCTTAAAAAGACCTTGGTCGACGAGCAGTATCGTGTTCGAATCCGATCGGATTCGAGCTACGGAACCTTGAAGGTGGGCGAAGTTGTGGTCCCGGGGCGCAGTCGTGAATCTTTCGTGCTATGCGCTCATCTTTGCCATCCTGCTATGGTGAACGATGACCTTTCAGGAGTGGTGGTAGGCATAAAGGTGATGCAGGCGCTGCTTCAAAAGGCGGACCTGCGGTATACATATCGTTTTCTCATCCTGCCAGAAACGATTGGGTCGGTAGCGTATCTGAGCCATCAAAAGGAACTTGTTAAGGAGATGGTTGGTGGGCTTTTCCTTGAGATGCTTGGATTGGACAATCCTCACGCATTACAGCTCTCCTTTACTGGTGATAGCGAGGCGGATAGATGCTTGAGCAGTGCACTGCGGGAAGCCGACCCATCTGGGTGGATCGGCGCCTTTCGAACAGTCGTGGGCAATGATGAGCGACAATTCAATGCGCCTGGGGTTCGAGTACCAATGTTGTCACTGTCGCGCGTGATGCCAAGAGGATCAAGTGACTGGCCATATTATCCCGAATATCATTCCAGTGCTGACACTCCGGAGCGTGCGTCCCCGAAGTCTCTTGCAGAATCCCGAGATCTTGTGTTGAAGATGATCGATGCCTTTGAAGGAAGCAGGGTTCCGAGAAACTTGTATCAAGGAGAGGTCTTTTGCTCACGATTTGGTCTGAACGTCAATGTTTACAAGGATCCCGAGGGGAATCGCGCCTTATTCGACATTATCTTCCTCATCGACGGTACGAAATCGGTGGCTGAAATCGCTCGCATCTGCGGCATCTCCTTTGAATCCGCCAACAGGGTCGTCGAGGAATTGTTTCGGCTGGGCCTGGTCGATTATGTTGCTTGAAGAAGATGCTCAAGCTATAACGCCACCTATTGACCTTATCCAGAATTCCTCGCCGGTGCGCTCATACAAAACGCGAGAGACCGCATGGAGAATTCAGGAGAAATGGAATTTGAATTAAATCGATTATGCATATTGTCGTTGCCACAGGACTGAATACCGGTCAGGCCGAATACAAGAACATGGGCGATGTCGCCATGTTGCAGGTCGCAGTTATGCGCCTTTCAGAGTTGTGGCCTGATGCTCGGATTGAAGTGTTGAGCGAATCTGCGGCCGATCTGGCACGGTATTGTCCCAATGCCTCCTCGCTCTCTCGGCCGGATAGCGCTTGTTGGCTAAATGATCGCTTCTTCATCGGCCGCTTCCAGAAGTACCTGCCGAAATCGATGTCCGGCTATCTTAGTGCGTTGAAAAGGTCTGTCGGGTTTCTCTTGCCGGGGCTTATGAAGACTCTTGTCGACTTGAGGCTGAGGGTCCGAGATCCGCAAGGACTCAGAGATAACCTCAGGCCGTTCGATAAAGCTATTAACATTTGCGACGTAATGGTTGTTTGCGGCTCCGGTGGCTTTGCCGACAGTTGTAGAGAGTGGAATTTCTTTGTCCTCGCCGTGATGGCGGAGGCGATCAGGCGTGGCAAGATCGTGGTTATGTTTGGACAAGGGATCGGGCCGCTCTCCGATCCGGTCGTATTATCCTGGGCGCGGCGAGTCCTACCAAAAGTGCATTTAATCGCGCTGCGTGGCACCAAGGGTGATAAAGAGCTTCTCAAATCGGTTGGCGTTTGTCACTTCAAGATGGTCACTACTGGCGATGATGCGCTTGAACTGGCCAGCGGAGTTCCTTTGGTGGAACAACGTAGTGCGATCGGAGTCAATCTACGAGTCGCTTTTTATTCAGATGTGAATTCGCAATTCGTTGAGGAAGTCGGTTTAGTCCTACACAATCTGGCGAGGCAGTACGATGCCGCTCTTCTCCCACTCCCAATCGCTTTTCATGACTGTGCCAATGACCGCGTGACAATTCGGCGGCTGTTAGCGGGATTTGACGACCAGTCCGATGGCGGCTCAACTCTGGACACCCCGCGGAAGATCGTGGAGCAGATCGCAAGGTGCAGAGTGGTGGTGACGGGGGCATATCACGCTGCGGTGTTTGCGTTGGCTCAGGGTATCCCGGTGGTATGCTTATGCAATTCTTCGTACTATGAATCGAAGTTCAAAGGACTAGAGAAGTTATTTGGAAATGGATGCAGAACGATCTTGTTGAGCGATCCTGACCTGGCAGAACAATTACGCGCAGCAATCGAAGAGGCATGGATTTCAGCTGACACCGTACGTCTAGCGCTTCTTAATTCCACCGCACAGCAGATCAAAAATGGCCGCACAGCCTATGAAAGCATTCGGAATTTCTTAGAGCCCAGATCGCAAGCAAATCCACTTCATCCTGTTCGCGCCGAACGTATTTAGTATGACTACGTCTCGAAGCGCGCATGAAGTTCTAAAGAGTGAGAGTGTATGTATTTGTCGCTAGCCGTAACAGAGCCGGTTGTATTGAGGCGCTACTGAGCACCTGAGCCAAGTGTTTTTCACAGAATCGCATTGATCGGGCTGACCTTATGACGAAAATCCTTATCTTCTCTCCTTATGCTCTCTGGACAATACATACAATCTATGAGAAGACACTTGCGCAGGCATGTCAGGTTCGCGGAGCAAAAGTGGATTACCTGCTCTGTGATGGATTGCTGCCTGAATGCGATTTACACTGGGATTCCAAAGAGAACTCGCCGCGTCCGTTCGATCTGTGCCAGCGATGCCAGGCCGCGGCTAAGACGGATATGCAGGAGACCGGTATCCCGCACCGCCGCCTGGGAGAGTTCGTCGGACCAGCCGCAACCACGGCCGCATTTAGCTGGGCGCAGAATTTGAGGCCCGAGGAATTTCGGGACGCTTCGTTTGAAGGCGCGCCGATCGGTCAATGGGTCCAATCCTCCGTAATTTCGTACTTCCGGCATTACCCTCCAGATCTAAACAACTGGCATGTCGTCAATGTTTATCGAGGATTCTTGTATAGTGCTGCAATTGTGGCAACAGGCCTAAAGAATTATTTGGCAACGAATGAAGTCGATGCTGCAATTCTGTTTAATGGACGACAGTCGGTTACGCGTGTTGCCCTCGAATTATTCCGTCATTTCGGCATTCGGGTGTTGACCCACGAGCGCGCCGAATACACCCGCGGCCACATTAATGTAAAGCCGAACGCGCACTGCATGAGCCTGGTCCCATTCAGAGATCTCTGGAGCGAATGGAGCGCCGTGGCTTTAGAGGGGCCTTCTCTTGATGCTGCCCAAAAATGGCTGTTAGAGCGAAAAACGGGGACGAACCTGGCGTGGATACCATTCAACAGCCGTTCTGCACCAGAAACCTCATTCCGCGCCAAAATGAACCTCAGTGCCGACGGGAAGTTATGGGTACTGTTTACCTCTTCAACAGATGAAACAGCAGGAGACCCCGACCTGAAGGGACCTTTTGATTCGCAGCACACGTGGGTGCGCGACGTGGTGGAATGGGTCGCAAAGCGACCTGAGGTTCAGTTGATTATCAAGGTGCATCCGAACCTGGGAGGAAATCATTATATCGGCAAGGCAATCGATGAGTTGCGAATATACGAAGAGATGAGGGCGAACCTGCCTCAGAACGTGCGAATTGCGATGCCGGAAGATTCGGTGGACGCCTATCTGCTGGCCGAGGAGGCAGATCTCGGACTTACGTATGGCTCGATCATAGGCCTTGAGATGGCAATGCTCGGGAAACCTGTGTTTCTGGCGTCACGAGCTTTGTACGAAAACTGCTCGACAATCTTGAGAGTGCGGTCAAAGGAGTCATTGCCCGAGTTACTTGAGAGATGTCTGGATGCCTCAACTAACAGAGAGATTCAGCGCGAAGCATTCCGTCTTGCCCATTGCTACATCCGCAAGTTCGAATTGGACTTCCCAGTAATTACAGTGCTTAACGTATACGAAGCCAAGCGAAACTATAGCCAGCCGGAGGAGTTAGGTCCTGGGAAGGACGCATCCCTGGATCGCATCTGCAATTATCTGATCGCCGGTAGTCCACTCTTCGAATCCCCGACTGCGGAGGATTTATCGCGAACTACAGACGAAGAAGATGCATACTTCGACCAATTGGCGTCGCAGCCATTTCTTGAGGAGCCTGCCTTGACAGAGCCGAGTGCCCGGCGGCCGGGGGATCGTATAAGGAAGGCACTGTTACGCCTACCGTTCGCAGCACGAATTGCCCGTCTCGGTGTTAGAGGCGATTCGCCGCCGCAGGTCCGCTAGGTAAAAACTTCTGAAATGCTGGGTACGGCAGCTGGACGTGAAAGCTGATCCGCAGACTTGATGGATAGGATCGACGATCCAAGCTTAGCAGACGCGTAATTTCCAGGAATTAAGGCCTGAAGGTGTCATGAAAATGAAGCTTTGGTCGAAGGCGGTCCGTTCCGAAATTCCATCCTATGAAGAGGTGTTGGCACCGTTACCAGAGCGTTTCCGTTCGACCTTGCTTTCAATGTACGCCGGCCAACCACAATTAGGAACCAACGGTGAACTGTTTGAGCCCGACCGTATAACACTTGTTCCTCCTGATGAGGGCATGTGGATTTATAGCCTTTGCCGGAAGCTCAAACCGAAAAAGACTCTCGAGATTGGTCTCGCCTACGGATATTCCACGATCTATATCTTGGCGGCTCTCCACGCAAATGAGTTTGGCTCGCACATCTCGATCGATCCGTATCAATCCTATTTTCATGAAATCGGCATTCATCAGCCGGAGAAGGTGGGTATGACGAAAGCCTTTCGCTGGATTTGTGAGAAGTCAGTTCCGGCGATTGCGGATTTGTCTCGAAGTGGCGAAGTCTTCGATTTTGTTTTTATTGACGGCAGTCATCGGTTTGATGATGCCCTTGTTGATTTCACAATATCGGCAGAGGTGTGTGCAGTGGATGGCCATATCATTTTGGATGACATGTGGATGCCGCCGATACAGCGGGCAGTCTCTTTCATCCGGAATAATCGCAAGGATTTTGCTGAAATCCAAACTCCAATACCGAACATCGCTGCCTTTAAGAGAATTGCCAAGGATGCTCGTCGATGGGATCATCACGTAGATTTCTGATTCCATTCGAAGCTGCGGGTTTGTTCCCATGCACCGAATTTGAGACTTGAGTTGTAAGATTCGTACTCGAACTTGCAGAAGGTCAGCTGATGGAAATCACTGTAATTTTATGCACCTATAACCGCTGCCAAAGCCTTGCGAAGGCTTTAGAGAGCGTTGCGGCGTCTCAGCTTCCCGATTCGATTCAATGGGAAGTGTTGGTTGTCGACAATAACTCGAAAGACCAGACTAAGGAGGTGACGGAGGGATTTTGCCGTCGTTACCCCGGCCGCTTCCGCTACCTGTTCGAACGAAAACAAGGAAAGTCGAACGCACTCAACACTGGAATTCGTGAAGCTCACGGAAGCATCCTGGCCTTCATGGATGATGACGTAATCGTGGCTCCAACATGGCTGATGAATATTACTGAGCCTCTCAATTCCACCGAATGGGGCGGAACGGGGGGCAGGATTTGTGCACAGGAGATCTTCTCTGCACCCGACTGGCTCCCTTTGGAGGGCGAATTCTCAATGGCAGGAATGCTTGCTCTCTTCGATTTGGGTGACCATGCAACCGAGATGAAATGCGCACCTTATGGCACCAACATGGCTTTCCGGAAGACGATTTTCGAAAAGTATGGCGGATTTCGTACGGATATGGGACCCCGTCCCGGCAGCGAGCTTCGCAACGAAGATACGGAGTTCGGTCACCGCGTCCTGGCCGCCGGTGAACGTCTCTGGTATGCACCATCGGCTGTTGTCTATCATGCAATTCCAGAAAACCGCCTCACGCAACGATATTTCTTGAGATTTTCGTACGACCACGGGCGAGCGCTGGTCAGAGAGCGTGGCTACCGACCCTCGGTCTATGGAATCCCGAGGTGGTTCTTTAGCATCCCCATCATGCTTGCCCGGCCTTTTCCGATCAGCGTGCGAATCTGGTTGGAGACGAAGGACCCGAAAGCGAGATTCTTCAAAAAGGGCGACGTTTGGAAGATGATGGGGGAGATGGTGGAGACGCCTCGTGTGTGGTGGACCGGAATCAGGCAAATCGTGGCGGCCAATCTTGGTCAGTCTCGCAACTCAGCCCCAAAAGTAAGAAGCTCAGATTAAGGCATGCCATCGCTAGCAAGGTCCATTTTTCGACTGCCATGAAGATAACGGTCATCCTCTGCACTTACAACCGCTGCGAAAGCTTGTCTATGGCGCTTGAGAGCGTTGCATTGTCTTCGTTACCGGCATCTGTTGAGTGGGACGTTCTGGTTGTTGACAATAACTCTCGAGACCTGACGCGCCCAGTTGTAGAAAAATTCTGTCGGCGGTTCCCTAAACGCTTTAAGTATGTTTTTGAGGCCCAGCAGGGAAAATCCTTTGCCCTGAACCGCGGTATCCGTGAAGCGGCCGGAGACGTCCTGGTGTTCATTGATGACGACATCACCGTCGAGCCCAATTGGCTTTTCGAACTGACAAAACCACTATCAGATCCCCAATGGGTGGGGACAGGGGGAAGGGTATATCTTCCGAAGGATTTTTCTCCTCCGCCCTGGATGGCATTTGAGGGCAACCAATCCTTGCTTAGCATCCTCGCTCTGTTCGACCAAGGGAATGAACCTTGCTCTCTTTCCAAGCCGCCTATTGGCAACAATATGGCGTTTCGAAAGGATGTCTTCGTAAAGTATGGTGGATTCCGTACGGACCTGGGCCCCACTCCTGGAAGTGAAATTCGATACGAGGACACCGAATTTGGATCGAGAGTCATGAACGGGGGAGACAAGGTTTTGTACGTGCCTTCCGCAATCGTCCGTCACGCCGTTGAGGAGCGCCGGCTCAAAACGGATTACTTCCTCGCCTATCATTTCGATTACGGCCGTGCTCTAGTTCGGGAGAAAGGGAACCGCCCTCCAATAGGCTTCATGCCACGCTCCGTAATCAGCTTTTCAGATCGGCTCCTGAACATGTTGCCGAAGAAAGTGTGGTGGTGGCTTCGAGAATCCGACCCCCGGAAGAGATTCTTCAATAAGTGCCGTGTTTGGACGACTGCAGGCGA
This sequence comes from uncultured Acidobacteriaceae bacterium, assembly GCA_963797255.1. GTDB lineage: Bacteria > Acidobacteriota > Terriglobia > Terriglobales > Acidobacteriaceae > JANXZS01. Next base: position 3,613 of record CAWCOV010000014.1, on the reverse strand, counting down.
AATAGCTGAGATATGTAAAAGATGGTCAGACAATAACGATGATCGGAAAGCTGGTTTGAATTCGTGACGGAATTGCCTACTACTGCGAGCGATGCAAAGACGCCACCTCTTTCACTATCGGCGACGGCAAAGACCGTAATCATCATTGGACCACCCTGGCCGCGGAGTGGCACGGCGCGCGTCCTGCAGAATCAGATAGATTATTTCCGGGCTCGTGGATACTTGACGGTCTTTATCTGCGTTCCAATCCATTGCTCGTATACCGATACCTATTCGGATTGGGATGACATCAAGGCTGGGATGCGGGAAATAGGCGCCGATCATATCTTTTTTGCACCGATCGACAATCGACGTTTCCTCATCGAAAAATACGCCGGGTGGGTAAGGCATCGTTTTGCTGGGACGGCGTTGGACTGGATCGTGACCACGGCAAGAGCTGCGCGGCTGCCTGATGATGTAGTGCGATTCATCCGGGAGTTGCCGGTTGCCGTATTGGTCGTCAACCACGTCTTTACGCTTGGGTTTGCACAGCAATTACTTCGAAGGGTTGTGCGCTTCGGAAGCCGGGTTCCGATGGTCCTCGAGACCCACGATGTCCAGTCGCATCTTCTGCAGGAGCGGGCAGAGATCAATCCGTGGACGCATCGCGCTGATAGCCCGGCCCGTCTTCTCGATTCCGAACTCTTGCTTCTCAAAAAGGCAGATGCCCTGGTTCATTGCTCCGTTGATGACTTCGCTTTTTTCAAAACTCATTTGCCAGCGATGTCACACGTTCTGGCGCTGCCGAGTATCGACGAGACCTTTGTTTCGAAAGTGAATGCTTCCGCTCCCGCCACGGACTCGATCGACTTGTTGTTCGTTGGTCAGAGTACCAATCCGAACTGCGCCGCCATGAAATGGTTCTTCGAATCGGTCTGGCCGATTCTCGCGGAGCATGGATACAACTTAAAGATTGTGGGACAAGTCAGCATGCTGGTGCGAAAAGAGCTGCCAGAGATTTACGAAGCATTTGGTTCTCTGTTTACCGGGCCGATTGCCGATCTCGCGCCGGCGTATCGTGCGGCTCGCTGCGTGTTTGCACCGATGATTTCCGGGACGGGCATTTCCATCAAGACGATTGAGGCTCTAGCGCTGGGCAAGCCATTTGTTGGAACGTCGATGGCCTATCGCGGAATGCCATTGGACCGGATTGCGAAATTTGGACTTAGCCCACATGACACGCCGCAGGCCTTCGCTGACGCAATCGTGAGGGCTTTGTCGAACGAAAGAGCAGCCGCAGACGCCAGCCGCCTGGCTTACGAAAGTTTGTTCTCACCGCAAGCGGCCTTCTCTTCGCGAGACGAAGCTCTCGAAATTGCTACCAGGCCGTGAGACACTCTTTCGAGTGACCCCCATAATATCTCTCTCCCGCGCCACGCATGAATGAAACTGGATGAATGTAACAGTCGTCTTATGCACGTGTAATCGGAGCTCGAGCCTTTCCAAGGCGCTCGATAGTCTTGCGGCCCAGGTTCTTCCTGACTCCGTCAGTTGGGAAGTAATTGTTGTCGACAATAACTCTGCCGATGAAACCCGCACGGTTGTGGAGGGCTACTGTCGCAGGTATCCCGAGAGATTCCGCTATGTTTTCGAACCGCGCCAAGGCCTCTCTCGAGCTCGCAATGCAGGAATCGGCGCGGCCAGCGGAAAGATCATCTCCTTTATTGACGACGATGTGATTGCGGAGCCGACCTGGTTAAAGGCTCTCACAGCATCGCTGCACGATGGGAAATGGGCAGGTGCCGGAGGCAGGATTACGCCGCCGCGGGATTTCGTTCCACCGGCTTGGCTTACCGTGGGCGGAGAGATGGACCTGCTTGGGGTTCTTCTGCCGCTGTTTGACCTGGGAAACCAGGCAGGTGCGATGAAACGGCCTCCCTACGGCGCAAACATGGCCTTCCGCAAAGACATGTTTGATAAGTACGGCATGTTTCGAACCGAACTGGGACGCTGCGGCGACAAGATGCTGATGGGAGAGGATATTGAATTTGGCAATCGCCTTATGTCGGCCGGCGAGTGCCTGCACTACGAACCATCCTCTGTGGTCGAACATCCCGTGCCGATGGAGCGGCTCAGCAAGAAATGGTTTCGCGCCTGGTGGTTTGGATTCGGATGTACTCGAATCCTCGAGCGCGAGGCTCGTCCTCGGATTCTCGGCGTTCCGCGCGAGTTCCTTACTCTCGTGAACCAGGCATTGCGATTCCTGCCGGTTCGGACGCTGCGGTGGGCATTCACGTTCAACGCCCGGAGTCGTTTTTATAACTACTGCCAGGTCTGGATGACATTAGGGGAAGTTGCGCAGACCTGGCAGATGCTGTTTGCCGGAACCCGCGTGGACAGGCAAACACCTTCGCAATCCACAGGACGGCCGTAGAAAGCGACTATGCACGTCACCGTAGTTTTGTGCACATACAATCGTTGCGACAGCCTGGCACGGGCGCTTAAGAGCGTGGCCAGATCCGTCGTGCCATCCTCCGTCCGGTGGGAAGTGCTGGTGGTCGACAACAACTCCCGCGATAATACGCGCGCAATGGTTGAACGCTTTTGTCTCGAATTTCCAGGACGATTTCGATATATCTTCGAACCGCAACAGGGAAAATCCTATGCGCTGAATCGTGGCATCGGCGAATCCAGTGGGGACGTTCTCGCATTCATGGATGATGACGTCGAGGTCGACGCGGCGTGGCTTCACACGTTGACGTCGCCCTTGAGCGATCAAAGATGGTCAGGTTCGGGCGGCCGTATTTTGCCTGAGGATGGTTTCATTCCTCCGCCATGGTTGGATACCGAGGCCCGGTACGCGCTTGCGCCGTTCGCCATTTTCGATCTTGGAAAGACGGCCGGAGAACTGAAGGAGTCACCCTTTGGAACGAACATGGCATTCCGGAAGGGAATGTTCTCAAAATACGGCGGATTTCGCACCGATCTGGGACCTCAACCGGGTTCAGAAATCAGGAGCGAAGATACCGAGTTTGGTGCGCGGCTTCTGGCAGGTGGAGAGCGTTTCTGGTACGAGGCGTCGGCTGTTGTCTATCATCCTGTACAGCGGGAGAGAGTCCAGAGGCAGTATCTTCTGAAATGGTGGTTCGACAAAGGTCGCGCCGACATTCGGGAGCGTGGATGTTCGCGGGAAGCGGGATTTCGCATCTTCGGAGTTCCAATTGTCTTCTACCGCCGATTGTGCGTCTGGGCGATCCGCTGGGTTTGCAGCATCTCGCCCAGGAAGAGGTTTTCTAGTCGGCTCACTGTGTGGGGAATTGCGGGGACGATCAAGGAATGCCGAGCCCAGGCCGAAAGGCGACCTTCCACCACCCAGACGACCATACCGACCAATAGCCACGCCTCTCACGTTTCAGATGATTAGAAATTAAACCGATTCAAGAAATTGGGAAGCAGTATGAAAGTCGCAATCGCAGGCGCAGGGATTGTTGGCCTTGCAACCGCTCACCAGATTGTTTGCCGTTATCCTGGAATTCAAGTCCTCGTCATCGAGAAGGAGAGCGGCCCCGCCCGTCACCAAACGGGCAATAACAGCGGCGTTCTGCATTGTGGTCTTTACTACAAGCCAGGTTCG
>CAWCOV010000013.1:0-13966 GCA_963797255.1 uncultured Acidobacteriaceae bacterium | reverse complement strand
CCCACAAATCAGGAGCGACTTTTACCTGAATCCATATGAGAAATTCGGAGATGGCTCAGCCTGATGAGCGCATCTGCTCATCAACCTTCTTTTGACAAACCGAGCTACCCTTCCAGTGCGGTTTCTTCTGGCGCGTCAGTCGGGCTTGAAAACTCCATCCGATATCCATCCGGATCAGTCACCGGCACAACCCACAAACGGTTACCCACGGATGGACGATTCCGTGTCTGGATTCCCCGCGATTTGAACTCACGATAGAGCGCCAGCGCGTCTTCGCACTGAAAACAGACGTTGACTCCGGTTCCCAATGACCCCTTCGGCTGACGTTCCGGCAAAAACTCCTGAAGCATAATCGCAGCCCCGCCCAGCTCCAGCCAGCACCAACGAATTCTCCCGTCGGGCTTGCAGTCGTCCTGTCCATTTGCTTGATCTGGAATCCACCAGCGCGTCATTTTGAACCCAAGTCCGTCCACATAGAATCGCAGGGACGCTTCCCTGTTGGTCACGCTGAAAAACGGCACCGCCTGCTTTACCTTCGAGGTCGACGTGGTTTCAAACGGCATTAGTCACCCTCCCATCCTGGCTCAGTATGAAAGGAAGATGTAACTATCGCAAACCTGCCGAAGCACTCCTCGTGCGCGGTATGGCGGATTTTTGGGTTCCGAGTGACCGGCGACTCGGAAGTTACTACTTGACCATTTCCGGATTGCCCCAATCCTCACGGAACCCTTGAAAGGAGCGCTTGGCCATTTCGGAAGTACAGGCATGTTGGCACACAATTCAATAACGCGGGCAAGAAGTCGAATCGGATGACTCCATCTACAAGAATTTTGCTCGCAAGAAAGCCACGACGGTACTACCGACTTCTACTCTGGACCTAAAGCTCTGCAATGACATCGAAAAGATTACTAGCTTTTAGCTATCATCGACGTTTCTCAAACACTTTCTTCACTTGCTCATGCGGTAACTCTATAACGGTGTGACCTTCGAAGCCCGTCATCGTCTTAGCTCCAACCATGGCGTTGATTATCGCCTCTTCCGTCGCCTCGACGGTGGCAGTGAAGAATGGACTTATTTCCTCATTCGATACAGCCAGCACAGAGTTCGGTCCGGGCGCTTTGTTGGCATGCGGATTCGCAGTGGAGAATGCCAGGAAGATATCCCCTGAGCCATTTCCTGAGGTTGATCCCGTGCGAGCCAAGCCAAGTGTGGCACGTCGCGCTAGTCTCTTTAACTGATGAGGCAGTAGTGGAGCATTGGTGGCAACAATAATGATGATGGATCCAACATCGCCTTCTGCGGCACTACCCGGAGGCTGTGGCATTGATTTTGCGTAAGGGGCCAATTGCGGAATTTCACGGCCCACAGGTACCCCTGCAATCGTAAGCTGAGGACGCCGGCCGCAGTTACATTGCACCAGAACACCTACCGTATATCCTCCCTGTTCCGCAGAGAGCACGCGGGATGCAGTTCCAATGCCACCCTTGAATCCGTAGCAGATCATGCCGGTACCGCCGCCGACGTTGCCCTCCGGGACCCGACCTGACTTCGCCTCGTCGAGGGCGTGGAACAAGTCTGACGGCTTCACATGAAAGCCGTTGATGTCGTTCAACCAGCCATCATAGGTCTCAGCCACTACGGGCAGTGACCAAAGATCCTTTAATCGCCCTTGCTTCGCCTGCCACTCGATAATGGCGTCGCGCACAACTCCGACGCTGTGCGTGTTAGTAATGGCAACTGGACCCTCAAGAAAACCAGACTCCTCAACCCACGTAGTACCAGTCATTTCACCATTCCCATTCAAACTGAACCAGCCAGCATAAACGGGATCATTCACTTGCTTTCCGCGCGGAAGGATAACTGTGACCCCAGTTCTGACCGCCTTATCGGATGATGCAGGATCTGTGCTTCCCGAAATGAGAGTTGTGTTTCCAACCTCCACTCCAACAACATCGGTTATTGCGTCGAGGGGCCCCGGGGTACCCTCGAAAGGAACTTGCAACGCACGTGCGCGCGGCCGCAATTGTTCACCGGCCAACTGCGGTCGAGACATCGGGGTGGCAACAATGAAAGCGAGAAATACGAAGCAAAGGCGCATGTCGCTCCACAATAGTCGATTATCACGGCATATAAGCAAAAAAGGATGAACCGAAGAAAGTATTCCTCGGTTCACCAAGCGTCGAGACTGTCTTCTTTTCTGCTGTCGCCGTAATACTCAAAATTGAATTTTCAATCCAAGCTGGGTATTGAATGGCTCACCCGGACCAATTCCCGGAGCTCCGTTATAGTCGCCGATGGTGTCGTAGATTTGGCCCAGGCTCGACCCATCGGCGACATTCAACGGAGGCGCGTAGTTATTGTGGTTGAAAAGATTAAAGAGCTCGACGCGAAACTGAACCTTAACGAACTCATGAATGGTTCCAGTTTTGAAAACTGAGAGATCAACAGACTGATACCCTGGACCGCGCACTTGATTCCTTCTTGACGCGCCTTGGAAGGTACCGGTCGGTCCATCAGTGAACGACGCCGGATTAATCCAGAACTCCGTACCGTCGAGGAGTTTGTGTTTCACTCCTGCATACGGGTTGGCGTTCACCTGAGTGGCCCGCTGGAAACCCTCGCCAGTCCCCGAGTTGTCATTGGGACTGAGAATTGAAAAGGGGGTGCCGCCATGAATCGCAATAAGGCTGTTCAATTGCCAACCGTGTGAAAGCCAATGTGGGCCTTCTGCAAAGCCGGGAATATCGTATGAGATTGCGGCACTGAAGGTGTTCCTCACATCGTAGTCGCTATTTCCATAGTCGCCTTTGATGTTCGTGCTGTCCTGCGGAAGAGCGTTTCTATATTGAGTGCCGTTGTCCAGATTGTGGCTCCAGGTGTAAGTAGCCTGCGTCGAGACTCCATGCCAGTTCTGAGTGCGCAGCAATGTTTGCAGAGAATTGTAGTTCGCTGTGCCCACGCTCGCTACCTCGTTAATAGCCGAGTAGACCGGAAAGGCTTCGTTATATGGTCGGCTATTTTGTTGCACAAACGAATCGACATCCGAACCAGCAGCATTCAGCCCTGGCTGGTTTATGTCCCTGAGTAGGAGAAGCTTTCTTCCCTCGCTGCCCACGTAGCCAATTTGAAACGTTGCTTTGGAACCGAGCGCTTGCTGAACGTTGAAACTATAGTTGAGGCTATGGGGATTCTTAAGGCTTTGACTTACAGAGTACAAGCCGCAGGGACTGAATACAGTGTTTGATTCTGAATCATCGACGACGCAGGACGTGGAAGGATCGCCGTTGGCTGGCGCCAGCAACGTGCCAGGAACATACTGCTGCTTGGCCACACCTAAAGTGAGCACGGGGCTGGGACCAGCCGGATTACCCTGCAAGCCAATCGCGCCGCCATTCCCCGGATTCTGCGACAGAAAGACGTTCAGGTTAGGCGTATCGTAGAACAGCCCAACGCCACCTCGTATTACCGTGCTTCCACCCTGCGTCGGCTGAAAGGAGAAGCCAACACGGGGGCTAACGCTGTTGTAGATAGGCGGATAAACTGAATCGATTCCTGCACCTTGGAAGGCAATCCCGCCATCGCCGGGTACGAATACAGAGAGATCCTTGTTTCCGTTGTGCAGCGCGCCCTCGTAGTCATAACGAACTCCGTAGTTGAGGCTCAGTCTTGGCTGGACACGCCATTCATCTTGCGCGAAACCGGAGAACGTATTTACGAACACTTCACGCGCTTGATCGCCGCGAGAGATATTTCCACTTGCAATGTAGCCGCCAAGGAAGTCGGCCAGAATGAGAGTGTTCTGATCCACTGACTCATCAACTTCAGTTGGATTCGTAGACCATGGGCCCTGAGCTCCACTAAAGGTGAATGTTCCACGCTGATTGCTGTGATAGGCCTCATTCAACTCAACCCTGCGGTATTCTCCGCCAAGGCGAAGCTGATGAGAGCCGATTGTCCAGGAAAGCGCATCGGTGATATGCGAAGTAATATCATCGCGGCTGAGCGGAGGAGTCAACCCCACCTGGCTGAGCTGATTATTGGAGCCCAGCTTGATGTGGGGCGCTCCGGGAACGTCCGTACCGGTATTGAAGCCAAGAGCTACCGGATCGAAATCTGTATTTAGATCAGAATAGCTTTGCTTGAAGTAATTCACGCCGAGAAGAACTTGGTTGCTAATAGCGGGAGCAAGCTGCGAATTGTAAACGACTGCGTAGTTCTGAACATGCGTAGGCGCTACCTGGTAATACCACTTCAGGTTTGAACCTACCGGAGCTGCCTGGCTTCCTTCCCCAGAGAACCAGTGAAACGACAGGCTGTTGTTGCTATTGATGGTGTAACCGGCCTTAACAATTCCGTTCCAACTGTATCCATACTCCGGATCAGGATTTGTATAGTTTCCTGTAGTTGCCGGTCCAGTGAGTGCACTAGCTGGCCAAAGAGTGTTGAGGAGGTTCTGTGTGGCCGAGTTCACGGGAATTTCATGCTCAGAAAGCAAAGCAAGTGCTTGCGCCTGATAGGCAACGGAAGGCATTGTGCTTTGAGCTGGAACTCCGATCGTGAAGCTTTGTTTCTCGAGACTTCCAAAGAAAAACAATTTATCGTGAATGATGGGTCCACCGAAAGACCCGCCTGCGTTGTAGTTGCGAACCTTCTGCTTAGTTTCGGTAAAAGGGGATTTCGCAGCTAGAAATTCATTGCGATCGAAATAGTAAGCGCTTCCGTGGAAGTGATTTGTGCCAGATCGGATGCCGAGATTCACCGTCCCCCCAGGGTTACGGCCCGCCTCTGGCGCAGATTGCGTTTGAACAGAGAAGGATTCAACAGCGTCGAGCGGCAGCAGAATTCCGGCGATTCCGGAAACGCCGCTCTGGTTCACCGCAGGAATGTTATGCCAAGCATCATTGTTGTCCACGCCATCTATCTGCCAGTTGACTTGATTAACGCGCGTTCCGTTCAACGAACCATTTGTTCCATTCGCCGAATAGCCGGCATATCCGGGGGTTAAAGCAACTAGCTGCGTAAAGTCTCTGCCGTTGAGCGGAGCATCTTCAATGGCCTGCTCAGGTAAGACGCTGTTTTGAGTGGCCGAGGTTATATCCAAGCTAAGTGCGTCTGCAGAGACCTCTACGGTTTGCGATTGCTTTGCGATCGAAAGTGAGAGTTGCAAGCTATGGACGGAGCCAGCAGAAACAGAAACTTTGCTCACTTTGAGCGATTCAAAGTTAGCGGATTGGATCGTGACCGTATATGTGCCTTGAGGAAGATCCTGAAAGACAAAAGACCCGGCGCTTGATGTTACTGTTTGGCGAGACTGGCCAGTTGCATCTTCAACAGCCTGCACCGTGGCGCCAGGAACTGCCGCTTGTTGAGCGTCCGTGACAACTCCGCCGATACCACCGCGAAACGTTTGTGCATTGAGCGAACTGGCGAGATACAGCAATCCATTAATGAAAAAAACGACAACAAGGAAATAACGCTTAATCTGCATGAGAGCTCCAGAATGCGTCCGTCGGCGTGAGCCGAGGGCTTTGGATTGAGATTTGCGGGATGCAGCATGGATCAGGCTTGTTAAGCCTGATCCACACTCCACAAGCTGCGGATACCGCTGACGTGGCGGCCTTTCAAAGATGGGTGATTTTGTTACGGAAATACACCACTCAGACTTTGAGCAAGATCGACCTTATTCCATCAGCATTGCGCTAAGGGAACAACAACAGGCCGACCTATTTAAACGGTTCGTCATTTTCATAAAGTATTGTGATGCCCTTTTGAAGTCAAGTCTCTTCTAGTCACCTATTGCTAAGGGCTCGAGAGCAGGCTAGATTTATGATCTGCTTTCTGGCAACAGACTAACCCCCTCAGACTCGCCGTTACTCTCTCGATCAGATTGTGCCTGGCGCACATTTACGGAAACGACTTTCCGCGGATCCCCTTCTGGCTCATGTCAGTATTAGAAAAAGTCGGCATTGACTTGGCGGTCCATCTCCGGGTACGCTCTTCAAATGAGTGCTGCTTCTCTTCGCTGTTGTTGTTGCTCCCGCGCCTAGCTGGGTGAGCCATCAATGGCGGTCCTGTTTGCGATGAAAGTTCCGCACAGCCTCTCGCCAATCCAGCGATTCCTTCGATCTGACATTCCCCAGCACGCCGCTTGATTGCGACGCTCAATGGGCAAGTCGCCTACGCCCTGAGCTTCGAGTTCAAGCATTCGTTGAACCCGCACGCAAGGAGATCGTCTTGAGGAAGCTCAACGCCCCGAATAGATGCCGCGCCGCCAGGAAAGCACTTCTGGCATTGATCGGCGGTATTATTTTTGCCGCATTAGCAATGCCCGAGAGCACTATGGCTCAACAGACTCAAACAGACTCGACCTCCAGCGTCTCGCACTCGCCACAGAAAGAGCTCGTTGAGGAATGGGTATACCGCGTTCAAGATGGGCACAAAGACGAGTGGTTTCGCATCTTCAAGAAGTACCAGTTGGCAATTCTCGAACGCCAAAAGCAGCTGGGGTATGTGAAGCAGTACACGGTCTGGGCGCCAGGTCTGCACACCAGTGAGGAGTCGCGCTGGGATTATCGCGTTATCATCGTGCGCACTTCCTACGATGCGCCTGCTGGCCAGTCGGAAGATGAGGTTGCGAGACAGCTCTTTCCCAACCAAGCCACGTTCAATCAAGAAGAAAATCGCCGATGGGAACTAACAACTAATCATTGGGATCTGCCCATCCATGTCGTGAAGCTCGACTCAGCTGAATGATTGTACTCATGCCAGGAGATATGTAATGGCAACAGAAAGCCGACTTATGCACGAGGTCACGTTGATACCCACGAAGGACCTACCTGGCGCGGTATTGAGAACGCCTGAGGAACTCGCTAACATCGTCTCTCTGTTCGCTTCGTCTGATGGATGGATAGATAAAGTGCGGCTGCACGTCGAACGACGTTGGTATGAGCGGCTGTACCACGGCCCGGACTACGACATATGGGTAATCAGCTGGCTGCCAGGGCAATCCACCGGCTTTCACGACCACGGTGCGTCGTCGGGTGCCTTCGTAGTGGCAACCGGGATTCTTGAGGAGCATCATCTTGGTGAGCGGACCCGCGTGATCCATCCGGGCAAGCCACGCGCATTTGGTCCCGATTACAAGCATGATGTCCGAAATGTCTCCCTCGCACCAGCCATCAGCATTCATGCATATTCTCCTCCGCTTAGCGAGATGAATGAGTACGAATTGGATGGGAGCCGGTTGGTACGGCGCGAACACTCCTCTGGGAGCGCAGAGACGCTAGATCATGAGTCGCGCGTACAGCGGCGAGAGCCCTTGGATCGGAACGGTGCCATGAGCATTGAGCAGGTGCTTTCAACAGCACGTGCCCGACTGCGGCGGTTTTCTCCAAATGAGGCCAATGAGGCGGTGTCCAAAGCAGAGGCGATACTCGTTGATATTCGTCCCGAAAGCCAGCGCGCGATCGAGGGTAGTATTCCGGGGGCGTTGATTGTCGAGCGTAACGTCCTCGAGTGGCGATTTGACCCCGTCTCCAGCACGCGGCTTCCGGTCGCGACCGATCACGATCTCCAGGTGATCGTGTTTTGTTCCGAAGGCTATACTTCAAGCCTTGCGTCCGCATCTCTCAAGGATCTCGGACTCTGGCGTGCGACGGACTTGGTTGGCGGATTTCATGCATGGCGCGCAGCGGGTCTGCCGATTGAGCCGTCAGGCAAGGCTTCCTAGAAGCAGTTTCCCAAAGAGCGATGTGCTCGGTTCCTGAACATTGTTGGCATGGCGATGACATTGCCGACTATACGACGGAGAGCGATTGCTACGTAGGGTTCTTGTTGATAGGTGACGCAGGAACTAACAGGATTGTTGTCACCGGGAACAATTGCATGTGCAAGTACAGGGATAAATCGACCGAAAACACCCGTCAAAGAATCAATTGGCAGTTCATCGGCATTTTTGCCTGTCTGTTTTTTGCCCTTAAGTGCGTCGCACAAGAGCCAGCAGCTCGTTTTGTCGGTTCGGAAAGCTGCCGGGGTTGCCATGCGGACCAATATGTCGGCTGGAAACAAACTCGAATGGCAAACGTGGTCCGTGACCCAAAGGAGCATCCTGAGGCTGTTCTTGGCGATTTCGTGCACCCTGATCCGGTTCGCACATTCGGATTGGATCAAGTGGCTTTCATTTATGGCAGCAGATGGAAGCAAAGGTATTTCACAAAGAAAGGCGACGATTACTATCCCCTCTCTGCCCAGTGGGACGTAAAGAAGGAAAGATGGCTTCCATATCACGTTGAGGCGGGAACAGATTGGTGGGTGCCGTTCTATGGCCCTTCGAATATGGACAGGCCAACGGGGCCAACCTGTGACGGCTGCCACTCAGTCAACTACAGTGTCGAAACGAAGCAGGTAACAGAGTGGAATGTTGGTTGCGAAAAATGCCACGGGCCAGGGAGCGTGCATGTGAAACATCCAACCCGAAAGAACATTATCAACCCGGCGACTCTTGACTACGTTCGTGGCAATGATGTGTGTATCCAGTGCCATAGCCAGGGCCGCCCGCTTGAAAATCCGATCAACGGCAGATATTACGATTGGCCGGTCGGTTTCCTTCCTGGAAAGAGGCTGGCTGAGTATTGGACACTCGAAGACCTCAAAATTGGAACGACGGATTTCTATCAGTACGCGGATATGACGGCGCACAAGAACCGAATGCAAGGAAACGATTTCGTACAGAGCAACATGTACCATCGCGAACTACGTTGTTTCGATTGTCACCAAGTTCACAGTAATCAGAACACCGCGAATCTATTTGCTGCAGGCAATGCTGCCTGCTTGTTTTGCCATACCAAGGAGAACCGAGCCGGGCTTCGCGTTACTGTGAGCGAACACACGCATCACGCGGAAACCAGTACGGGAAGTCAGTGTATTGCTTGCCATATGCCGAAGATCGAGCAAACAATAAAAGAAAACTACGTCAGTGCGCACACTTTCAGGTTCATTACACCTAAGGCAACAGAGCAAACAGGAATTCCGAACCCTTGCACTTCTTGCCATGCAGACAAAACAATCGCATGGGCAACGAATGAGTTAAAGAAATGGTCAACGACTTCGCCGTGGCGAGTAGCCCCGTAGTTTTCTGGAATTTCCTTTCCAAATTCCTGTTAGGCGGCAGCTGATTCAGGGAATTCAACGTTGCTGGTGTATGACCGCCTAACCGTCAGTTACTGAGTGGTGCCTGACGAGTTGCCCATCATCCGTCCAGAAGTGCCCTGACGATTGCCTCACTATATGAAATCGCTGACTTGCGGGAAGGTCTGGAGTGTTTGTCCAGTTTCGAACTGTGATTACGAAATTGGAACAAGTTCTAGCCTCAACTGCCTTTCAGGCTTCGGTAAGTGGTTTATTTCGCGCCGTCATTCCAATGCGGAATTGGCAAAGGAATTGCTCCTCTGACAGTGGGGATCGGTTCCCCTTCCATACCGTTTTGCAATAGGTTTTGATCGGGCGGAAGGGAGGGCTAATGAACTTGTGGCAGAATGCTCAATCTCATTCGGGCATATGCAAAGATCACCGCGAGTGGGAGTGACAATGCTGTTGACGCTGGCGCTGGGAATCAGCGCCAACACGGGTGTGGCAGAAAGACGGCCCCTCACAAGCGCGAGCAACTCAGGCACGGATGTCGATTTCAAATCCGCAAACACCGCGCTAAGCAGCTTGAGTTTAGAGTTGGTCTCGCTTCCAAGCAACGCTGGATTCCTGCAACTATCCGCTGCTGAGTCGAAGCCGAAGGATGCGACTCGCGCGACGATTGATGCGTTTGACACCCATAACATCGTGATGTTCGGCGAGACCCACGGCAATAAGCAGGAACATGAATGGCTGCGCACACTGATAAGCACTCCCGAATTCGAAGATCGCGTGGATGACATCGTGGTCGAGTTCGGTAACTCGCTCTATCAGAAATCGGTCGATCGCTACGTTGCGGGCGAAGACGTCCCGATGGATCAGGTGCAGAAAGCGTGGCGCAATGTGATCGGGGCTATCGGCCCTCCGTCGCCAGTATATGAGCAGTTTTATAAAGCCGTCCGAGAAGCGAATCTGAAACGCCGTGGAAAGCACCAGATGCGTATCGTCCTCGGTGAACCCCTACGGCGATTGGGACAAGATCAAAAATGCCGAAGACCTCGGGCCCTACCTGGGTCACCGCGATGAATGTTACGCGCAGATAGTGAAGGATGAAGTCCTGGCGAAGAATCACCGCGCATTGCTGATCATGGGCTCAGGCCATTTCCTCCGCCGGAATGGTCTGGGAATGGTCGAAAGTACGATACGCCTCACTGGCGCTAAACCATACTTGATTATCCTTGGAACAAACGTGACGGGTGCTTATGACGATCTGGATAAGCGCTTCGATTCCTGGCCACGGCCAGCAATTGTCTCGCTTTCCGGCAACTGGGTGGGTGATCTGCCAGCGGATCCGGTCACTACCGGTGGCACGGCACCGGCAACAGCGCTGAAGCTTTCAGATGCGGCGGACGCTCTGCTGTATGTCGGTCCGCGTGACACTCTGACACAGGTTCGAATGCCGCGATCCGAACTGGATGGCACACCTTATGGAAGAGAAATAACCCGACGACTCACCATCCAGATCGGCCAACCCTTCAACTTTCTGAACGACCAGACAGAAGTCCCGCAGTACCAGAGACCGCAGGCGCCAACTCAAGCGGGAGCGGGAGGACTACCCGCCCTTCCGCCAATGCCGAAAAGCATTAGCGACCCGCTGCCACCAAGGCCACCGTCCCAGTGAGGTTGCGACGTTAAGAGGCATGACGCGGGAGACTGATTCGAGCTGCTAACTGCTGCGAGATCTTTGGCGAAGACGACATCAGCGTCATCGCCATCACTCCCACCGGAGTTCCGGAGCCGACAAACGTCCTGACAGCGAAGAAGGCGCGCTCCCGCCGTAGGGCTCTTAAATTTCTATTCCACTAAATATCCCACGGCCGATCGAAGGCGATGCCGAATCTTTCGAGTTCCGGTCGGATCACTGCCTAACCGGAAATGATCCTTAGTTGGTCAATTTCTTGCGTTACTTCCGAATTTGGCCACTACCCGGGACTTAGCCGTGGGCAGGCGACAATCCACCCAGAATCGACAGGTGAGCCAATATCCGAGGATCGTGTGAGGAAGAGCGCATGCATATTCCCAATCCTCCGGGAGAGCCGGTCGAAAAGCTCTTAGCTGAAGAAGGATATTTCTTCAGAAATATGACATGCCCTGTCATATTTGGCTATTAGTCTTGATTTAGCCTCAGATGCGGGCGGGAGGAAGCGGACATGACAACCACAATGGCAGAAGTGACTGTGGAGACTGCGAACGATCTGTTGAAAAATTGGCAGGGACACCGGCGGCTTACGCGCAAGGTGATCGAGGCCTTTCCCGAAGATAAGCTCTTCGAGTTCTCGGTAGGTGGCATGCGGCCGTTTTCGGAACTGGCGTGGGAGTTCATCCGCATGGCGGTACCGATTGCGGAGGGTGTAGCGACGGGGAAGTGGGCGGAGTTCAAGGGATCGAAGGCAACCACGAAGGCTGACCTGCTTGGGGTGTGGGACGAACAGACTGCAAAGCTGGACGAGGTTTTTGTGCAGATTCCTCCACCCCGGTTCAACGAGGTGGACAAGGCTTTTGGGCAGTGGGAAGGCCGTGGGATCGATACGATCCAATATGCAATCGACAACGAGATTCACCACCGCGGGCAGGGATATGTGTACCTGCGTGCGCTGGGGATTGCACCGCCTCCATTCTGGGAACGGTAGCGATTTGCCTTATAACTAGGCTTGCTGTCACTACGGACCACACAGGCCATGCGAAGCCGCGGCGATGTGGATCAGGTCCAAGGCGCGGTCGGATCACCGCCTATCCGTCAGTTACTCCGGAGAATGATTATCCCGTTGACACATGTATGTTTTGAGAGAATGATATTTGCAACCGAGGTGGTTGCGAATGAATCTTTACTCTCTGGCGCGGCGGTTCCCCACGGAAAAAGATGCACTGGATCATCTGGTCAGGACGCGCTGGCCGAAAGGCGTACGCTGTGTGGCGTGCGATCACGGCAAGTGCTGGCCGATCGAGTCTACGAACAAGACAGGCGGACCGCGGCGCTTGTTCCAGTGCGCCAGCTGCAAGTTTCAGTTCAGTGCGACGACCGGAACCCTGTTTCATGATTCGCACCTGCCTCTGAGTAAATGGTTCGCGGCGATCTCCCTAATGAGCGACGCCAAGAAGGGTATTTCGGCCAGCCAACTCGGGCGCCACATCGGCATGACGTATAAGACTGCCTGGTATGTGTCTCACAGGATCCGCGAAGCCATGCGGGAAGCTAAAGACATTCAGCTGGGAGACCCCGACACGACGGTGGAGATCGATGAAGCCTACCTGGGAGGTCACCTTCGCCACAAAGGCTCAAAAGAGGCCAAGGCCTCTAAAACCATGGTGATCGGAATGGCCGAGCGCAACGGACGGATTCATCTGGAGTCGATGTCCAACCGCCAATTCGAATCCATCAAGCCGGTGCTGGATGCCAAACTCGCCGAGGACACCAGAGAAGTCGTCACCGACGGCAATCCTACTTACAAGCGCCTCATCCCCAGGGAGAAACACTTCAGAGGAATTCACCGTAAGGAACTCGCGCAGGGCGTCTGGACAACGACTCAGACGGTGGAGAATGCGTTCTCACTCTTCAAGCGGGCCATCGTCGGCAACTATCACAAGCTCAGTCCCTGGCACCTGGACCGCTATATGCGCGAGTTCTGCTGGAGGTACAACCGGCGCCGCGTGCAGGCCTCGATCTTCGACCTGGCTCTGGCCAGCATGGTCAGCCGAACACCATTACCCTACAAGACGCTGGTCGCGTTCTAACCTCGACTGTCAAAATAGTCAGACTACTTACCGCTCGTGCCGCCCTTGCGACGCGCCTGGATCTTCGCGCTGACCTCTGCTCGCGACAGTGGCTTCGTCAGCAACATCCGTCGAAGGATCGAGTCGAACTTCTTATCCGCTACCGCCTTACCCCTCATTGACACAGAATACCAACTCAGCGACATGCGTGATCGGGATGATCATTCTCCGCAGTTACTGCCGAGTAGCCCGCTATCCGCTCGGAGCACACTTCCGTAAGCTCTCCGGTGGCACAACTTCGATCGAGTTCTTTTTTCTGTCTGGGGGTCATGCAAATCGGACGGCACGAACTTCAACTTCAGGCGCACGTTCGTGTCTGTGTGCCATTGGTGAACCAGCCGGAAACTCGGGATCGATTTCAGAAAGACGATTGACTGTACATGATTGCGTTTGGAATGCTCCTCCCAAACACCTCGCGGGGATTCATCTCTTCCAGTCGAATTCGGGTGGTTCGGGCGGATCACCGCTAGCCAACCATTTCGTTAACCATACACGCCTCTATACTAATCAACAATCAATCAAAGAGGAGAGACACAATGTCGGAAACGGTGGTCGACCGGGCCGGCGAACAGATCGCCGAAACAGCGGGTACGGCATCGCGCATGACGTCTGCGATGGCGGATGCAGTTGAAGAGGGTTTGGGAGGAGCGCGGCGCGTTGCGCAAAAGGCCGGTGATGCGGCGGAAGAGTTCTTTGACGATACAACCAAACGCCTGGGGCGCCATCCGGTGAAAACGGTCGTCGGGTCCGTCGCGGTGGGCGTCGCGGTGGGCATCGCCATCGGAGTTGTGATCGGATGGTTAATCTCGCGCAAGTAGGTCCGTCAATCGACAGGGTCGTGGTAGGGACGATCCTCACGGATCACCCCGCACAGATCCGTACGAGCGCGTCTACGCATACACGGCTCTTCTGAAGAATGAATGGCGTGGAGTGAACCCCGACCGCGGTTTGTGTCATTCCAACTTCCGAGGCAGCTTCTGTTTGCTTACTGGGCTGCTCGTTTGGGCGTATT
>CAWCOV010000012.1:0-662996 GCA_963797255.1 uncultured Acidobacteriaceae bacterium | reverse complement strand
TGAGCGATGAAATAGTGACTTGGAATTTTCCACTTCGCGGGTCTCGTCAACGAGCTTGAAATACTTTCCTCGTCAACCGATGAATGACGGGGTGTAAAGCGGTTTAAAACTATTTCGCGCCTTGGGTCGCCGGATTCGACGAACCTTGCGATCATGCAGTTTGCTTTTCGGAGGTCGGATACGGTCGCTTGCGCCACCAAATAGATGCGCGCAGCGTTCTCAACCAGCGACTTTACACTGAAGCCCGGCCTGGGGCCTCCGTCTACAACCACGTAGTCGAATTCTTGCCTACTGACGGTCAGGAGCCGGTCCACCGCTTCATCAGAAGTTCTGAACGGAACATACTTATCGGGGGCCGCAAGGACATGCAATCCAGAGCTGTGTTTGACCAATAAGGTAGAAAGAAAATTCGAGTCGACCCGGTTGAAATTTTGCAGCGCATCCGACGTCGAGTACTGCGACTTTAATCCGAGTTGCAGCGCGGCATCACCAAGAGGCAGGGCGAGGTCGATCAATACGACTTTTTTGCCGGACTCTCTCGCAAGCGAGAGCGCGAAGCTGCTGGCGATGGTGGTCACACCCGAGCCGCCCTTTGCACCCACAAATATCAATAGCTCTCCAAGCCTGGTCCTACGCGAGGATACATCTGTTCGGCGTGCCGACACGCGAATGAGAGCTTCCGCGAGCGTTCCCGAATCGAAGGGCGGCCTTAAGTATTCGCGCGCACCCAGGCGCATACAACTGAGCAACATATCTGAGTCTGGTTGTTCCGAGTAGGCAATAACCGGCGAACCGTAGCTGCTGATCTTCTCCATAAGTTCCAGAGCCGCGTCCGGATCGCTGTCGACATCGACGACAAACATGTCAAAGTCTTTGTGAAAAAGCTCCTCGGTCCCTTTCGGATAGGTAAGAAATTCATGCACGACCACATCGGCCGATCCAGCCAGGGCCTGGGCAATCTCTTTGCGGCATCGTTCCTTAGGACCTATCAAGGCGACCGTTAAACAATCCGGCCAAAGTTTAATTTCAGGAGAGAGCAAACTGTTCTGACTAGCCGAGGAGTCCGGTTGAGCCGGAGATGACGTGGGTTGCAAGATCTGGGCGGGAAATGAATGAAGCGTGCCGAGTGATTTCTCCATAATTAAGTTAGTTATCGGCAGAGCAAAGCCAATCTTTAGGAAAAGATGCTCAGTCGATGCAACGGGAAATGTACCGCTGCGATTCGTCTCAGCTCATGGACTCGTCCAGTCTTTGAAATTCTTGACTAAGGTGTAGGGGATGTCTCCACCGGTCTGACCGTGGTCCCGGTTTGCCGGAATTCGAACTGCAGCGTCCAAATACTGGATACCGGTTTGCCATTGACTTGTGGAGGCTTGAATTTCCACTGCCGCGTTGCCTCAAGTGCCCGGCCGGAGAAATATCTGCTCGGCCCCATTGATTCGAGCGTGGCGTTCGAAACACTTCCGCTTGGATCTACTTCAGCCTTTACTTTAACTTTGACGGTGCCATGGATTGTGTTGCGGGCGGTTTCAGAGACGTCAGGCAGCACCTGCGAAGCTACCGCACCCTTCACTGTACCGGAAGAGGCTGGACTTTCCGGTGCCGGAGATTGCGTCGGGGAGCTTCGGCTGCGGGCACAGATTGTTGCGTGGTCGAAGGACTGGTTTGACGCGACCGCATTGTCAGAAAAGCAATTATCGCTAACAGGACGAGTACTCCGCCGATGATCGCCGGCATGCGGGATTTCGCAGGCGCCGCCTTCTCTGCGGCAACCGCTTCGTTCGACCGACTTGCGATCCCAGGCACCGTCTTCTCCGCTGCTGCGCCCTTCGACGCGCTAGCGATCGGAGACGCCGGATTCAAACGCGCTTTGACATCGGCGAGGGTGCACCGAAGAGCAGGGTCGGTCCGGAGACATTCCTTCGCAATCTGCGCGAACGGTTGCGGAAGCGATTCCGGAACCAGAGGTTCCTTCTGCTTCGATTTGTCCCAGACTGGCGGATGTTGGGTAAGGGCTTCAACCAGGCTGATGCCAAGCGACCATATATCTGCAGCCGGAGAAATCTTTTGTGCGGCACGTTCCGGCGCATCGTAGGCGGTGAAGGGCGATGGATTCCTGGGAGTCGGTCCGGCGGCTTGAATGCCGTCACAAGAAAGCTTTAGCTGGTCGTTGACGGCCATGATGTTCGATGGCTTGAGGTGACCGTGGACCAACCCCTTTCCGTGAACATAAGAGAGTGCGTCGAGAAGCGGGTCAAGCATCTCTTTGGTCTCTGCAGGAGTGAGCGGCCGGTCGGGAAGAATTTGCGAGAGGTTTTCTTCGGCATACTCCATTACGGCGTAGAACATCGGGTTGCCGTTGATTTGACAAGAGCCGACGTGGAACAAACGCATCAGGTGAGGGTGAGAAAGTCTCTGCACCGCGGACCAGCCCGCCATCTGCGATTCGGAGTAAGGGGCATTGGCCCGAATGAGTTTGATGGCGGCTTTTTGAGACGGCTGACCGTCCAGTTCCGTGAGGAAGACGTCGCCCTGTCCGGAGTTACCTAACCAGCTCAGGAGGGTGAACTTTCCGTCGACCACCTGTCCGATCCAATCGTTATCGTGACGAATTGCCGCTGTATTCATAACTACTCACTCACGGAAGGATTTTGGAACACCTCCAGAGTACAGCCTGTCAGGTCCCGATTGGGGGAAGTTTCCGCATCAAGAACGGTAACCCCGCCAAATAATCCCAGATGCGTTTTCTAGTTGAAGTCTTGTTGGTGACAGTGGATCCCGGCAATAAGCTATTTTCCGCGGCTTTCAGCTTATATATTCAGTGTGTCCGAGACCGGAAAAAAAACCGAGGGATCAAGTGGAATCGCGAAGAAAATTTGCAGGAATCGGACATTTCGATAACGCCATCCGCGTTGCATCAATCGTCATACTGTTGATTCTTTCATCGCAATTGATGTGGGGAGCAAACACACCGCGGCGCACTCCCCTTGCGGTTATGCCGAATGATGTGATCCCTACCGGCAACCAGTGGATTTCGCTTCCGACTATCAGAGCCTCTGACGGAGCACTTGAGGACTTCAATGTGCTTTCAATGCGATACCGGGGATTGCTCGAAGTGAAGGGAGAGAGGGGAGCGCCAGCCCTGCAGCCCTACCTCATGGTAGGAGAGAAGAGCCTTCCGCTGCGTAATTTTAAGTGGGAGTTGATCGAATATTGGATCCCGACCGCAATTCAGACGTCAGACGGCATTGAAGTATCCATCACGTACTGCGCTCCCCCCGATTCGCGTGCTGCCCTACTGCGATTCACGGTTACGAACCATCGAACCACTGCTGTACCTGTGACCCTGGGATTGAAAGCATCGTGGGGAGAAGTGAATAGGGTCACGTACACGCCCGTGAACTTGAAGGGGGAGCGAACGATGATCCCTGCTCCCTGGCAAAAGAACATGATGGTGTTTCCATATCTTACAGATGACACGCAGTTCGCATGGTCGCTGTCGTACCGTGGTTCCGAGGCGTCGCTGCTGGCGCCTCCGTTCCGTTTAGCTACCGGCCTTGACGCGCAGCGAACAAAGAAACTCGAGCCAGGTGAGACGGTCGAAACTCACTACGTGATTGGGGTGGGTATCGAGGAATACAGCGCATCCCAGTCCGGTGCGGCATTGGAAGAGATGATTGACCGTGTTGGTCTCGATAGCATTATCCGAGAAGCTGCGGCTTGGTGCCGCACTCGAACGCGAACAACCGGCCAGCCTGATCTTGATCTTCTAATGAATCGTAACTTTCTCTTCACAGCGCTCTATGCGTGGGGGAGAACTATCGACACCGAACAACTAGTAGGAGTTACATCGCGGAGTGATCGCTATTACGTTTCGGCTGCATACTGGGACCGCGACGCCATGCTTTGGAGTTTTCCAGGCTTGCTCGATATCGATCAGGCATTGGCGCGCGACGCACTCGAATATGCCTTTACTGTCCAGTTAAGAAACGTGGGCACCCACAGCCGCTTTATTGATGGGACTGTTTTGGAGGACGGCCTGGAACTCGACGAGGTTGTCGCTCCTGTGATCGCGCTTGGCGCATATGCCGAGCGCACGGGCGACCAATCTGTTCTTGCAACCTATGCCCCTGCACTGAATCACGTGCGCCAGATTCTTCAGTCTCGCTTCGATGTAGAAACTGGCCTTTATACCACTCTGCAGGACGCGCAGGACGAATACCGCAAGCAACAATTCTCCACCTACGACAATGTTCTGGTATGGAAAGCGATGCTGGAGATGGCTAAATTTGCAACATATTCAAAGGATGCGAAAACTGCCGATGAGATGAGCGCTCGCGCCACTTCGCTGCGCAAGGCCATCCTTGAGCATTGCGTCAAAACTGGCGCTCCGGGAACAACTGACTCAATCTTCGTCTCCGCAACGGATGGTAAATCTCCAATCTTCGCCGACGTGCCGCCAGGATCGCTTTTCAAGCTGCCCGCGTTGGGCTTTATCCCGGAGAGTGATCCTCTTTTCGTCCGAACATACGAGTGGCTGCATTCAAACAAATATGTTTATTCCAATGTTGGATTACCGTACGGTTTACCCGGAAGCTATCGTGTCCCATTCACTACCGCATGGGCAGTCGCGGACCACCTATCTTTAAAGGCGGGCGAGAATCAAGCTCTCAAGATCCTTAGGTCGAGCCCGTGGGACGGCGGCATCATTACGGAGGGAGTCGATCCAACATCTGGCACTGCGGACTCTGCCGGCCGTGCCTTTGCAACCGCCGCTGGGTATGTGGCTCACACCATATGCCAGAACTTTTGTACCGATAAACCACACTGACACGACCATGCTCGCTCGCGATATTTTCCGCAACTACTGAGTATTCGCCGACGAGATTTCGAGGATCTCGACGCGTTGAGACGGCGGAAACTTTATCTCTACTCCGCGTTGCCATTCAGCCTTCGTGAACACTCCAATATCTTTGTCGTCAGTGACCGAGTGAACCTTATATCTGCCAGCAGGAATGAGCGGTAGTTGGACTGAAGCACCGGCGATGCTCGACTGGTTGCGAAAAATCGCGACTATGCCGCTCCCAGTATGAGACAACCGCGCGAAGCCGTCCCATTGATCCGGCGTTGGTTGACGCCAACTACCGAGTGGAAAAAAGCTCTCGTTGATAGTCGTCTTCGCTCGAAGCGTCTTGAACCACTTGATTTTAGTTTGATACCAGGTCTGATCTGCAGCACTCAGTTTCCGCAGATCACCGAGCAGCAATGGAGCAGAGCCGATGGCAGTACCGAATGCCTCTTCACGTCTTGAGACACCGGCCTGAAGATTGCCGATCAACATGCTGTCAGCCGGCATGGAAATTGCTCTCTGATAAAGGAGCGTTCTCGCCTGCAGAGTCCCGGGAGAATTGGCTTGGAAATCACCCACATTGCTCATCCAATCCAAGTCGCCTGCAGCAAGTAGACCTGCATCGATGACGTGCTTCTGACCCCAAAGTTCAAATGTGAGATCAAGGAGTACGTCGGGATGCTTTTCGTACACCTTGGCGGTGACATGACTGATGCCTTCGTAAATCATGTTCAATGATTCCGCCCAACTTCCGTGATTATGGTTTTTCGCCCAACAGCCCGGCGCTTCTCCGTAGGCATTAAAGATGGTGGTGAGATCCAGCTTTACATAGGCAAGATGAAAGCGGTCGATGGCATCGTTGACACGGTCCGCAGCTGAGTCCTGGAATGGACTTGCGAGACACATCACTACTTTCGATCCTGCGGCGGTTTCCGTAAGCTTTCGATTTCCGGCCTGATCGAGCGCAGCCCATTCAGGATGCTTTGTGTAATCCGCCGTAGCCGTTCCGATGGCAGCCAAAGGAATCCACAATCCAAGCCGCATTCCTTTTGCTTCAACCGCTTCACGTATGGAATCGAGACCACCAGGGAACGCAACGGGGTCTACTTCGTTTTCGCCGTACTCTCGTTGCCAACCATCGTCGATGGTAAAGATATCCATGCCGATAGTTCCAGCTACGTTGATCAACTCAAGCGTGGTGTCGCGATTGATCTTCCGCTGAAAAGGTTCCCAGGTGTTGTAAATCCACGGTGCCCCTCGCTTGCCTAATCGGCGTTGAAGAATCTCGGAAGTGTAGCTCGGCAAAATCCAATGGGGATCGTGGAAGCCATCGTTCTTCCTGAATGTGAGCAAGGAAACAGCAGCCGTCTTGAACTCTTCCCCAGGCTTTACGGATCGCTCGAAGGGCATCAAATCCGTGTCGTACATAGCTCCGATATTGACTTGGCCGGGATTGTACCAGGCATTGATTTCTGTGCGTTTCATGTAACCGGGTATCTCGCTAAGGATCGCGAAGCCGTTACCGGTCAGACCATTCGCAACAAGGAGGCCTGCATCTTCCGAGCGTCCGGTGTAAAACGTTTCTCGAGGAACCGCGCCATATTGTGCATTCAGTATCACTTCGTTGGCAGGGCCGGCCGACGGATTGATCGCCTCAATCTCCAAGTGCGATAGGTTCAAGGTCGTTGAGCCGGTGTTACGCAGTGTCAGCCATTTGCGTATTGCAGGGTGTCCATCATATACCGTATATGTCACCGTTACTTCTAATGGAACATCGGTGCCTCGAAGCTTGATCGCCAGCGACTTGCCATTCGGGATTGTATTTTCGCTGGCATCAACCAACTTGAACGCGGAACTCGCGCCACGGTATGTCTTCCCTTGGTACTGAAACGAAAACTCCGCCGCAATCGACGAGTGATTTTTTCCTATGCTGATGAGATCAGTATGGGTTGCCAGATCTGAAAGGCGATCTGTGTAAAGTCCAATCGATGGCTCGAAGATGAGCGTTCTTGCAATCTGATCATTCCCAATGGTCCAGCTTTGAGCGGAAGCCTGCGTTGCAGCGTACACCAAAATGAATACAGTGAGTGCGATCGTTCTCATGAACGAGGCTCCATTGCGCAAACGTTGACAGCAATGCAAGCCTACTCCCTATCTCGACTCCGGCAAGCGCAAATTATATGGCCACCCTCTGAATCAGCCTATGTCCAGCGAGGCGAAATGCTTGGAGGACCTACCGGAACGAGCGGCTGGCGTTAGAATGCGGTGAGCGCTTCTCTGCCAATGCTTACCTCGTGATTTTTTTCGCCTATCTTCCAACGAGTTCAGATGATTACGAACTCATGCAAGACGTGGAGTAAGAGGGTACTTGTACGATGAATTGCAAAGTATGTCTTTTCATAATTTTCGGTGTTGCGGTTGCGATTTGCGACGCACAAAATGCTGCGCCTCCTATTTCACAGAATAAAGCTCGTTCTCTTGAGCCTTATCGAAATCCGCGCTTATCGGTCGACGCCAGGATCGCAGACCTCTTGCCACGCATGACGCTGGAGGAGAAGGTCGGTCAGTTGGAGATTCCTCTTGGCTGGGAAATGTACAGCAAGGGCGTGGATACCGCCGAGGTCAGCGATCATTTCAAGAAGATGATGCAAGTAGTCGAGCCCGGAACGCTCTACGGTGTTTTGCGTGCCGATCCGTGGACAAAAGTAACGCTGAAAACTGGGCTTTCTCCGAGTCAATCGGCCGATGCGACTAATGCTTTGCAGTACTATGCGATCCACCACTCTCGCCTGCACATTCCGCTGCTTTTTGCTGAGGAGTGTCCTCATGGCCACATGGCGATTGGCGCGACCGTCTTTCCAACTGCAATCGGGCAAGCGAGCACATGGGACCCGCTGCTTATAAGACAAATGGCGGCTGCAGTTGCGGCAGAGACTCGCGCTACGGGTGGCAACGTTTGTTACGGTCCCATCCTCGACATCGCGCGGGAACCGCGATGGTCGCGCGTGGAAGAAACATACGGAGAAGATTCATTTCTCACTACTGAGATGGGCGTCGTCGTTCGTGCAAGGTTTACAAAGCGTGGGACTGTCAAGGCCAGATGCTGTTGCCGCGACGCTAAAGCATTTTGCCGGTTACGGCCAGCCCGAGGGCGGACATAATAGCGGCCCGACACACGCCGGAATACGAGAAGTCGAAACGGTATTCTTTCCCGCATTCAAGGCCAGCGTGAAGGCTGGAGCGGCCTCGCTGATGACTTCATACAACGACATAGACGGTGTGCCGAGCACTGCGAATGAGTGGCTGTTGACCAATGTTCTACGGCGGCAATGGGGATTTACGGGATATGTTGCTTCCGATCTTTATGCAATCGACGGACTCGTCAGTAGGCACCATGTCGCTGAGAACCTTGAGCAGGCGGCCGCTCTTGCGCTCAACGCAGGAATGGATGCGGACCTGGGAGCGAATGCCTTTCCGCAACTCGTAAAGGCCGTGAAAGAAGGGCGGGTGTCAAGCCAGACCTTGAATCTGGCTGTTGCAAGAGTTCTACGAATAAAGTTTCGTCTCGGCCTTTTCGAATCGCCTTACGCAAGCCCGGAGGTAGCAGCACGAGTAGTCGGAAGTAAGGAACATATCGCGTTAGCAAGGCAGGTAGCCCGAGAGTCCATCGTCTTGCTTAAGAACACGGGAGACCTCCTCCCACTCAGCAAGCATCTCGATTCAATTGCTCTCATCGGGCCGAACGCCGATAGCGTGTACAACCAGTTGGGAGACTACACGGCACCGCAGAGCGAGGGTAAAGTCTCAACTGTATTTGACGGCATTCGTGCCGTCGCAGCGCCCGGGACTGTGATCCATTACGCGAAGGGTGCCAACATTCGGGACTCCTCGGAAAAAGGATTTGAAGAAGCCCTTGCAGCTGTTCGTCAATCATCGGTAGCAGTGGTGGTTCTCGGCGGATCGAGCGCCCGAAACTTTAATACGTTATTTTCGGAAACGGGCGCCGCCAAGCCAGCAATGGATGCCAGTGGAAGTGATATGGAATCTGGTGAAGGCTTCGATCGAGCGAGTCTGGGTCTGGCGGGTGTCCAGGAGAAATTATTGAAGCAAATCGTCGCCGTCGGTAAACCAGTAGTACTGGTGTTGATTGAGGGTCGGCCTCTTGAACTCAACTGGGCAGCCGAAAATGTACCGGCAATCCTAGCTGCATGGTACCCCGGAGAAGCAGGCGGTTTCGCCATTGCGGATGTTCTATTCGGTGATACGAATCCGGCGGGCAGGCTGCCTGTGTCAGTGCCGAGAACCGTTGGCCAACTCCCCCTCTATTACGGAGCAGCGCGTGCGGATTACATTGACTCACCTGGCACTCCCCTCTTCGACTTTGGATACGGACTCAGCTATACGAAATTTGGGTATGCAAATTTGACTGCAACCGTCCAGCAGGGATCCGACAACTGTGAAGGTTGAGGTAAGCGTAGACGTATCCAATATCGGAACTCGTCCTGGAGATGAGGTTGCTCAAATCTACCTGCATCCAATTTCGTCAAGCGTGGTCACTCCAACAAAAATACTGCGCGGCTTTCAGAGAATCCATCTGGACGCTGGACAAACCAAAACGGTGAAATTTCAGTTGGAATCGGAGGACCTGGCGGTATTCAATCAACGAGGGAAGTGGGCTGTCGAAGCTGGCACTTTTGAGCTACTGGCCGGTGGATCATCTGAATCCGCCAAGCTTTCGACGAAATTTATGGTAAGTCGCTCGATGATCCTTCGTTGAACGGCGGAAAAAGCGATTAGAAATCTATCACGGCTAATTGACAAAACACTGGTTCTGCATCAAACGCTTTTTTGAAAGTCGCCACATTGGATATCATTGGCAGCGCGACAAGTCCTGTGAGAGAGTGCGGCTTTTGAGGTGACAGATTGCGCCACAAGGATATTGCGAAATGCGGATTGGCAGTACTTCTATTCGCCGCCAATGCAATTGGTCAAACATTCGAACAGAATTTCATTTCGCCTCCTGAAGATGCACGCGTAATGATGCGATGGTGGTGGTTTGGCCCTTCCGTCACCAGGCCCGAGCTGTTGAGAGAAATGCAGCAAATGAAAGCCGGAGGAATCGGTGGTTTCGAAATTCAGCCAGTGTACCCACTCGCCCTTGACGATCCGCAAACAGGTTTTCGTAATTTCCCATATTTATCCGATGAGTTTCTCCAGGATGTGCGTTACGCGAATGATGAGGCCACGAAGCTTGGATTGCGAGTGAGCCTGACACTGTCAAGCGGATGGCCCTACGGGGGCCCGAACACACCTGTTACTGAAGCTGCCGGAGCCTTACATCTAGAGACGAAAGTGATCGCCGCCGGGGAGACTTCGATCGCGATGCCCGCCTTGGCTACCGGCGAATCGCTCGAGGCTGTTTTTATTACCAATGCCGATTGGAGCGAGAAAACTTCTGCCGTAGCGCCATCTAATAGCCAACCGAAAATGCTGGCCCTGCCCACAGCGGGTAGCATGCGCATGCAATTGCCGGCGACGGAAGGAAACAAGACGCAAAAGGTTCTATGGTTTATTTCGAGCAGAACCGGCCAGCAAGTCAAGAGAGCCGCAGCTGGTGCTGAAGGCTTCGTGCTGGATCATTTTTCGAAAGAGGCCATAGAACATCATTTGCAAAGTGTCGCGGACCCGTTAATGGCTGCTCTTGCGGAGCATCCGCCCTACTCGGTCTTTAGCGATTCGCTGGAAGTCTACGGATCGGACTGGACACCGAATTTTCTCACGGAATTCAAGAGGCGTCGTGGTTACGATTTACGCCCACATCTTCCAGATCTGTTCACCGCAAATCCCAACGAAGAGGCTTACGCGGTTCGAAGGGACTGGGGAAAAACGTTGACAGAACTAGTCGACGACAACTATCTGAAACCCATCAATGCGTGGGCGACCGCACACCACACGCTCTTCCGTTCGCAAACGTACGGCGACCCCGCGGTCTCCCTTTCCAGCAACGCGCTCGTCGATTTACTGGAGGGAGAAGGACCACAGTGGCGTCAGCTTTCCTACACGCGATGGGCTACATCGGCTGCACATGTATATAGTCGTCCAGTGGTTTCCGCGGAGACGTGGACCTGGTTGCATTCGCCATCGTTTCGCGCGACGCCACTTGATATGAAGGCAGAGGCCGACCGATTTTTTCTCCAGGGTATTAACCAATTCGTAGGGCACGGCTGGGCTTACTCTCCACAATCCGCTGGCGATCCGGGCTGGCGCTTTTACGCGGCAAGTGTATTCAACGAGCACAATCCTTGGTGGATCGTCATGCCCGACGTGATGTTATACATGCAGCGCATAAGCTGGGCACTTCGACAAGGCGAGCCTGCAAACGATATAGCCGTTTACCTGCCTGAAGATGATGCTTATGCAGCGTTTACGCCAGGAAAAGTTTCGTTGTCTGACACTCTGCCTCACTGGATCACTCCTTCGCTGACCGAAGCGATTGAAGACAGCGGCTACAACTTCGACTACATCGATGGCGCAGCAATCGCCAAGCAGGGGATTCACTATCCGGTATTGCTATTACCAAACGTCGATCGCATGTCTTCCGAAACAATCGATCAGATTGCACAATATTGCCGCGGAGGAGGCAAAGTAATCGCTATCGGGCGTCTACCCGAACACGCCCCTGGCCTCAAGGGAATAGGAGAACCCAGCGCCGTAGTACAAGCTGCTGCAAAGAAGTTATTCACGGATCCGACTGGCCAATGTCTTGCAAAACTTGTTCCAGATGTTGCCGAGCTCAAAGCTGTTCTGCATGAAGTGCAGAAGCCTGACATCCAAGTTGCTAACTGCATCGCCGGCATTGGGTTTCATCCACCGCAAGCTCGAGAATGCAGACCTCTACTTCCTCGCGAACACTGGAAACGCACCTCTCCACACACACGTTCAATTCCGCAGCAAGTACACAGACGGAGAATGGTTGAATGCCGACACAGGAACTTTGAGAGCGGTGTCCGTTTCTTCACCTGTCCCGCTCGACCTGGCTCCATATGAATCCCGACTGCTATTGCTGCATCAAGGGCTGAATCCTGCAGCCACAACAGCGGGTTCGCGGACGAATGAAGTGGTAGTGGAGGATCTCAGCAGGGATTGGCGAGTGAATTTTGAACTCGCGGGTCATGAAGAGTCGATGCCCGATCTCGACACGTGGACTTCAAAGAAAGAGACGCAGTACTTCTCCGGCGTCGTCACGTACCGTAAAAGCTTTGTCTCTCCATCTATCGGAAAGAAAACACGCTTGCTTCTGAATTTTGGCGAAGGAAAACCGACGGTTGAACCTGCAGCCAGCGAAGACCATCCCGGAATGCACGCTGAGTTCGAGGCGCCGGTGCGCGACGCGGCTATCGTCTATGTGAACAGCAAGGTAGCAGGATCTCTCTGGCATCCTCCATATGAGGTCGACATAACTTCGCTCGTTAAGCTCGGGAGCAATGACTTGGAAGTACGCGTTGCTAATACCGCGATTAATAAAATGGCGGGAGAGGCACAGCCGGACTACCGATTACTGTGGGAGCGCTACGGCCAGCGATTTACGCCCCAGGATATGGAAAACCTGGTGCCGCTGCCATCGGGAATTCTTGGGCCAGTGAGGCTCATCAAGATTAGTTCGGAATAGCTGACCACGTGAGCGACCAATCTGTAAATCTGCACTGTCATCTCGCGGGGTGACGCGGGCTAAGTTACAGTGAACCCGCAGCTCACACGAGCATTCACAGATTAAAGTAGAACACTGGAGCCATCGATGCGAGTGCCGCCCCAGCTTGCATTCCAAGGACAATCAAGGTTTGTCTAGGAGCTCTCGGCAGCCACTTGATTGCGAAGAAAGCCAGTATGGGTAGCTGCAGTCCCATGAGCAGCTGCCAGATATGTGCGGCCGTTCCCTCATCTGGCTCACGAACAGCGCCATAAATCGCTATATGGCTCAGGACAACTGCCAACGCTGTGAGCGACATTGCGAGGGGAACGAAGGCACTCGGCTTCCTAACGACGCCACCGAACGAAAACTTCTCATCCATTTTGCTTCCCACTGTCGGCACCAGATACTCACAAAACGCCGACCATAAAACATTTGCTGAAGTTCGAAAACCGCCGTAGCCATTTTGCAGCAGCGCCTCGAATTCCTCTCCATAACGCTCTCTCCATTGGCGAGGATACAGCCTCGTGAGTATACGAGCCAGCGTAGGATTCATAGAGCTTCCAGTCTTTTCCATCCGGCCCGGGTGAACTGTTGCAGCGTTTTCAGTTTTGCGCGCAGAACCTCGAGCCCTTGCGCAGTAATGCGATACGGCTGGCGGCGTTCTTTTCGTGGCAACGGTTCGATCCACCCCTGTTGCTCCAGGCGCGCAATTGCGCCATATAAGGTTCCCGGACCGAGACGCGTTCCGCAAAGCCCAGCAATGTCCTCAATCATGGCGTGCCCATGCTTGGGCCCGCTTGCCAGACTGGTAAGCACCAGTAGCGGCGGATCAGAATAGTGGCCAAACTCGCTGTTCTTTTCGCTCTCTACTACGCCACGCGTACTACGCATGACGTAGTTATCGCACGGCGACTCCCACCGGCGCAACTAAATATTCCTAAGGTTCCCATTAAAGATCGTACGGTTCCACGCGTACGGTTCCGACACGACTCGACCGACATGGTCTAAAATTCGGGACGGGCTATCTGCAGGATTTTACGCGTCTTACATTCGTGATGCTGCACGGGGCTCAGGGAGCAAAAATGAAACGGATTTCCGTACTTCTACTTAATTCAATCGTCGCCCTTTCGATAGGACTGCCTGCTGCGTGGTCGCAAAGCACTGTAACCCCGCCAAAATCGGCACCCTCGAAAGCTCCGCCGATTAACGGTTATCAACCGACGTGGTGGAAAGAGGCGGTTGTCTATCAGGTGTACCCACGCTCGTTTAAAGATTCGAATGGCGATGGAATCGGAGATCTAAAAGGGATCACGAGCAAACTCGACTATCTGCAGGGGCTCGGCATCGACGTGATCTGGCTGAGCCCGCACTTTGACTCACCCAATGCCGACAACGGCTACGACATTCGCGACTACCGCAAGGTGATGACTGAATTCGGCAACATGGCGGACTTCGATGAGATGCTGGCCGGAATTAAGCAGCGGCATATGCGTCTAATTATCGACTTGGTAGTGAACCACACGTCAGACGAAAATAAATGGTTCGTTGAGAGTCGAAGCTCAAAAGACAATCCATATCGCGACTACTACATTTGGCGCGATGGCAAGCCGAATCCCCAAAGTCCTACTGGATTCGATCCGCCCAACAATTATCCATCCTTCTTTTTCGGATCGGCGTGGCAATTCGATCCGACGACAAAGCAGTACTATCTGCACTATTTCGCAGTGAAGCAGCCAGACCTGAACTGGGACAATCCTAAGGTTCGCAAAGAGGTATTTGATTTGATGACGTTCTGGTTGGACAAGGGCGTCGATGGCTTCCGAATGGATGTGATTCCATTAATTTCCAAACGTGCCGGCTTGCCCGATCTTACTCCGTCAGAACTTAAGAATGCCGGCGACGTCTATGCTAACGGGCCGCACATGCATGAATACCTGCAGGAGATGAATCGCAACGTAATGGCGAAGTATGACGTCATGACAGTCGGAGAAGCACTTGGGATATCGCTTGAACAGACTCCTCTCATCGTCGACGAACGACGAAACGAGTTGAACATGATTTTCAACTTCGACGCAGTCCGCATCAACCGCGATGGGAAGCTATGGAAATCCTGGACACTTCCGGACTTCAAGGCGATCTATACCAGGCATGCGGCCGAACTCGATCAGCACAGCTGGGATACAGTGTTTCTCTCCAACCACGACAATCCTCGTTTGGTATCGAGTTTTGGCGACGATTCCGCCGACTACCGGGTTCCATCGGCGAAGTTGCTGGCTACCATGATTCTAACGCTTCGCGGCACTCCGTTTCTTTATCAGGGCGATGAATTGGGTATGACGAATTATCCGTTCCAATCAATTAGTGACTTCGATGACATTGAGGCGAAGAACGGTTACAAGGCAGACGTACTTACAAAGAAAATCACCGAAGAAGCATATCTCGCGAATCTCCGCCATATGAGCCGCGACAACGCAAGAACTCCTATGCAGTGGGACAGTAGTTCGCAGGCTGGCTTTACCACAGGGCCAAAGTCTTGGCTGGCAGTTAATCCTAACTACGCCGAGATAAATGCTGCTGCAGAGCTTGCTGATTCGAGTTCAATCTATCACTACACTCAAAAGTTGATCTCGCTGCGTCATGCTACTCCCGCGCTTGTATACGGGACCTATCAGGATTTGGACCCGAAGAATACGAAGGTCTTTATCTATACGCGAACACTTGGAACCGATCGATACCTCATCGTACTTAACTTCTCCAAGGAGACAGTTCCTTACACGTTGCCCGGAGGCCTTAAACCAACGCAGTTAGTGACGTCGAATCTCTCCACGGTCGAAGTAAATGCTTCGAATCTCATCCTTATGGCTTGGGAGGCTCGCGTTTACAAGTTTTAGGGGATTGGATCATTTGCTGTTGTTACTGCTGGTTAGTAACCTAGAAATCGAAGCGCTTAACGCTGCCAATCAATAATTATCGCGGCGCTTTCACGAGAAGGCTGTACTGACCACCAAAAGGTATTTTCTGAAGATAACGTTCCGATCGGCTAAAGTGGCTGTAGAGTCTTTCGGGGAGATAAAGAAAGTAATCCGTCCTGAGTGTCGCGAATCCAGAACGCTCGAAGAGCAAGCGCGCAGCTGGCGCAGAGAGAAGTTCAGCGTCCACATCCACCGGACATCTTTTCACGATTGATCGTGTAACTGGATTCCAAGGATTATGCTCGATGACGCAGCAGATACCGTTTGGCTTAAGTACCCGCATGATCTCCCTCGTCAGAAGTTCCCTGTCTGATCCGTGAACGTGATGGTATACGCAGACGGCTGTCACTAAGTCGAGTGAATGACTGTCGGATGGTATTTCAACAAAAGAATTCTGCCTGTGCATTACAAAGCGTGACATCGACTTCAGCATGCCACCTGAAGGGTCACAACCCTCTGCGCGCGCGAATCGGGCTCCTGCCAAATTCAATAAATCTCCCTGACCACATCCGACATCCAGCCAATTCATCGTTTCAGGGACTCTTCCCTCAGACTGCAGCAGAGCCTGAAGAAGAATCCACTTCCTTTTGTGAAAATGGAGTGGGTCTTGTGTAAAGCGCTTACGCATTGAATCTTCGAGTAGCTGCGAATAGGAATGAGCATACTCGTCAAATTCAGGCGTTTCCTGATTAGTCTGCACTGTGCCCCTCGGCTTTTCGCTCCATTATCCGAACATCATCTTCGTCTTTCAGGATATTGTAGTGAGATTCGAGATATGGCTCAATGATGAGTTCATCAGGACGCATAGGTTTCGAAGACGGGAAAAACTTGGCTGCATTTTTCGAAAACTTCATGTCCCATATTACGTATCTCACACGGCGCCGGTCCAAAACATTGACCACCTCTTCG
The DNA here is from genome assembly GCA_963797255.1 of uncultured Acidobacteriaceae bacterium. GTDB lineage: Bacteria > Acidobacteriota > Terriglobia > Terriglobales > Acidobacteriaceae > JANXZS01. The sequence goes on along the minus strand of CAWCOV010000012.1, from coordinate 646,576 downwards.
AATTGGGACTTGGTGTTGTAGTTGTAAAGAAGAAGGCTGTAGCGCGTCGGATTCGTTGTAGCCGAGAGAAAGTAATACATCGGGCAATAGGGATACGCAAAAATCTCCTCGCCGGGAGTTGTGTGATCATTCAAGAATGTCAACTCCCTATTATCTCCGAACATTGCTACAGAACCTAACCGCGTGTGTACGGGATGAGCGGCAGATACGAGAAAGAGATTGAAACATGCCAAACACGTCGCACTAATAGTGAGCACCTGGAGTGCGACCGAAGATATTTTCTTATGGCTCTCAGCCAGAAAATAAATACAAATGATGATAAGCAGAGGAGATCCAACTACCAGGTGGAAAATATCCTTCCGGTGAAACTCCGAAAGCCACAACGCCCATCCGCAAAAACAATAAAGAACAATGGTTGGGCTCGCAGTACTCCATTTGTAGCGAATACCGAGCACGATGAACAACGCCGGCAGCGCTGCTACGAACAAGAGGGGAACGATCAGTAACGTCGCCAGTGCCGTCGACCAATCGAACGCATGCCGGGATGTTACCCAGACGTCCCAGTAGCCATCGATCAATCCGTGTGCGTAAGAAACAACATTCACCGCTCCATAGCTGTGGAATGGCCAAACAAAACTGACGTATGCCAGATCCCAAAGAGCACCTCGGCATAGGAAGTAAGCAAGGGCAATCCCGATAAAGGCGCAGTAACCCGCAAAGACCAGACACAATGTTGACACGTACACAGACAACCTACGTCGTTGGATCCAAAGCCACAGAATCATCGCGAACAACAACAATATTCCCGTCGGTTGAAGGAAAGTCGTGGTCACTCCAGAAATGAATCCGGCAAAAAACAGCAGCCTATTCTTGCGCTTTTCTACCCAAATGACGAGGAGCGCGACCGACAGCAAGGCAAAACAGTTGCTGGCAACGTGATGGCTAATGCCCGGCCAAATGCCGAAGTAGACAGCCGCCAGCAGGACACAAGAGACAGCTGCATACCGAGCGCTAACGCGTCGCGCCAGGAAATACATGAGGAAGCCTGTTGCTAGCGACGTCAGAAACAGGCAAATTCGCGTGGCCAAGAACGTCACACCGAAGAACTTGAAAAAAAATGCCTGCCAATAAAACGTCCCTGGTCCCATAACTTCACAGAAGTCTCGGGCGAATACTTGGCCGCTTGATACCCGAACAGCGCCAATGAGTAGAGTGCCCTCATCTGTCCCCATACCTTTGGGCAGAAGGCGCATGAAGGGCAACAGATAAACAATCATTACAACAGTAAAAATAAAGTAGTTTCGAACTGGTCGCACGGAGACTTGCAATGGCGCCGATTGTATTTCCGGTGTGGCTTCAGTAAGCAGTTTGGGCGCCCTCAATCTTCATCAAAAATCGACGATGCAGTGCCGGTTCTTCGGTGCGACCGGCATTGTCACCTGCGATCGGCTCGCCCATGTACAACTAAATTCTCGCCGCGGCGAGCGGATTGTAAGAGGCCGTCTTCCCCCGGCTAGTCGAGGACAGAACCGCATCTTCAATTGAAACGCCGGCAAGAAGTTCCGGTTCGACCAAGAGAACTGCACGTTTCACAGGGAACTCGGGCTGACGAACGTTACACAGTTCCGAGACAACATAAAGAGGACGATGCTTTGTCTCTTCATAGGTTCTTGCAACATAGTCGCCAATCGCACCCAGCGCTAACAAGATCATCCCGGAGAACGCGCACTGCAAAGCGACCACGGATGCCCATCCGGGGACAAGTTCCTTTGTCCACAGTGCCAGATACACCACTCGGAGCAGATACAGGAAACCAGCACAACTCAGCAAGCACCCCGCGGCTATACTGATGCGCAGCGGAAATGCCGAGAATGACGACACTCCCGTCCAGGCGAAGCGAAGCATTTTGAAAAGAGAATAATTAGTCTGCCCGGCAGCGCGTCTTTTACGCTCGAAAGGAATAACTGCTTCTTTCAAACCAAGCCACGTGGCCATGCCGCGCATGTAGCGGTGTTGCTCTCGCATCGAGCGTATCGCCAATACCGCTCGTCGACTAAACAAGCGGAAATCCCCAACATCAGGGGTCAGTTGCTGATCAGCCATACGGGACAGCATGCGGTAGAAGAGTGTTGCCGTCCACTTCTTGAATGTTGTCTCGGCTTCGCGAGAGATCCTCTGGGGTGAGACGATGTCGTAGCCTTGGTAATAGAACTCGAGCATCCGAGGAAGCAATTCAGGCGGATCCTGTAGGTCAGCATCCATCACCACAACCGCATTACCGTTGGCAAAATCCAATCCCGCAGTAACTGCCGCCTGATGGCCAAAGTTTCGACTGAAGCGCAGCATCTTGACATGCTGGTCGTCGAATGCCGCGCGTTCAAGAACGCTCCAGGTGTCATCTGTGCTGCCATCATCAACAAAAATGACTTCCCACGGCACTTCATTGAGTGCATCGTGGAGGCTCGAAAGGAGCAAAGGAATCGTCTGCGCCTCATTCAAGACCGGCACTACGATTGAGAGGAGCATGAACAAATTCTCCGAACTCTAATGACTTGAGGGAGAGTACGCAGGAGCTATTCTCGCTCCCTGCTGCTCTCCCTGAAATTTCTGATACCTCGGTCCAGCAAACTACGTAATCGTGGTAGTGAGCCTGCTGCCGATCTTGGTGAATACATCATTGATGTTGGTGGCAAGTGTTGTCATGCCGGCAGTTGCTGCGAAGGCAATGAGCGCTACCACAAGTGCGTACTCGATCAGATCCTGACCTTCCTCCGCCTTCAGGACTTTCTGTATCCTGCTATAGAGACTCCAAAATTTAAACTCCATCTCAAAGACTCCTTTTTGGCATTTACCGCCATTGAGGTCTAAGGGAGAGTACGCCAAGCCTGGTCAGCCCTCTATGCGTATCTCTCCCCAAAAGGCGAGACAGTATCATTTATGCTGTCCGATTTTTTTCGCAACTTCTACGTGATAGCTGTCAGGAGCCTGGAACCAATTTTTCCAAAAGCGGCGTTGATGTTGGTGGCAAGAGTTGTCATGCCCGCGGTAGCTGCGAAGGCGATAAGTGCGACGACGAGGGCGTACTCGATCAAATCCTGACCCTGTTCGTCTTCGATCAGGGACTTCATTTTGATGGACAGCTTGAGCAACATATCGTTCATTGTGTTTTCTCCAAGGAAGTTCAATTTCCCCAACCGCAGGCGGGGCATGCCTTCTATATGGCAACTGAAGCACCACTTTCGTGCTATTGAGTCATCTTTAAAAATCATCGAGTTACGGGATCTAGGTAGTAACGCCATGTGAACACCCGTATACAGCACGCCTGTTACGCCTACGCGGGATGACACAAATTGCCTTCAAGTTGCGCTACCCGCTCGCTCAAGAGTTACCTAAGTCATTCATTAACAATGAGAAATTCGTCTTATCTGTCGGGAAGAATTCTCGGAAGTCACAAAACGACTCACTGAAGTTGCGTGAGCACAGCAACCGGACAATTCAATTATTCTCCTGGCCGCACTAGAAACTCTGCATGCAGGAAATTGTGGAAAAACCGAATAGATGGGGACAAGTTGGGAACCCCTGCCGAACCTTGTTCTATCTAGCTCTGCAATCTGTCTCCATTCAATTCCCCGAATGATAATGACGATCGCATAGATTGGTACTGTCGAGTCAAGGGGTGTCAACATTGAAGATCCGAGCTCCGTAGCAATCTTACTATTGAGAGAAAATCAAGTAAGCCTCTCAGGGTCATAGTCTTGGACGATCCTTGGTTTTGACAAAGCGACGAGTTAAATCCCCGCCAGAGCCACGAAAATCTACCATCTTGCGGACAATCTGACGGATGAACCGTTTGCGAAATACGGTCGGAGGGAGATACATCCGCACTGACGAAAGCATGCGGTCCCACGAATGGCGCTTCGCTATTCTTTAACGCCCGAAAAGCGGCAACCCCATCATTACGCCAAACACAACAAAACTGACGATCGTAAAGGTTCGTAGGAATAGCTTTTCCTAATCTTCGCCTCCAGCGCCAACCTTGGCAATCCTTTGCTCACATCTATGTAAGTCCAAGTCAAGAGAAAAGCACAGGATTCCCAGGCGCGCTCCGGAGGGCGCGCGGTTGAACTGATCAGAATCTACCGTTACGCAACAGTGCCTCTCGGCCGATGATTCCTGCTTCAAGCAGAACCACACATCCATTTGCTGTCCAAGACTCCGAAGAGTCCGCACAGAAGATTGAGTTTGTGTTCTCTGCCAGTCCCGAAACAATTCGAAGTGAGCCTCCGGAGTGTGACCTCCATCGCACAGTGGGCAACTTGCGGGACCTGGCAGTCTGCGCATCGGAAGAATCCTGATGTTTATTATTCATGGGCACGTTTTTACGCTGCCACGCGTGCCTCCAAAATCCTCGGCAGGCACAAAGTCCTGTTTTCTGCGTTCGACCGCAACCAGCCAGGCCACCATCTTCCTGGCTACGGCCAGTGTGGCGCGGTTGCGATTGCCTCTCTGTTTTTCCTTTTCGTAGATCAAGGCCAATTCATGGCTCTGCCTCGGTGCAAGCTTGGCAGCTTCAATCAGCACTTGTTGAATGTGCTTGTTGCGCTGCTTGGAAATGGGCGTGCGCATGACCTTGTCAGCCGAACTCTTCTCCGCTCCGCACAATCCGCAATAACTGATGGCCTGTTTGATCGATTGGAAACGTGCTACATCGCCGATCTCCAGTGCCCAGGTCAGCGCGGTAATTGGACCGACTCCGGGAACCGTTCTCAACCGATCCAGTCGCTCCGCCAGTAATGGGTCGCGCTCCAGAGAGCTGACCAGCGCATAGTCCAGCTTCTGCGACCGAGCAATCGCCTCCCGGCTCAGCTTCAACAGCGGCCTGACACAGTCGATCTCTTCGTTGCTCGACATCAACTCGGTGAAGTAGCCCACCTTATGCAGTCGCTGCTTGTTGTAGCTCACACCGGTCTCCATCAACAGGCCCGAGATCCGGTTCTTCATCTGAACCATCTGCTTCACCAGCAGTCCGCGATAGCGAAGTGTTCGTCGCCGGTCGCGGATCTCGGTCGAAGTCATATAGCACTCCGGAAGAAAATCACATCGAAGGCAGTCGGCTATCTTGCTGGCATCGATCTTGTCGTTCTTCCTCTTCGCCGCGGCTATAGCGCGCAACATCAGTGGATGCGCAACCTTCACCTTTTCGGCGTGCGGAAGCAGGTGATCGTAGATCCAGCCAGTGAAAATCGTCGCTTCCATGGCCATCATCCGGGGTTGGGGAAGCGTCTTGATCCAGGCATCAAGTTCGCGTCGCGTCGATCCGATCTTGCCTTCCTGATGGATCTTGCCGGCAGCATCCTTCACGCAATAACTGATCGTCTTCTTGTGAACGTCAAGTCCGATGTAATACATAATCTCTCTGAGGAGCCTCCGTGGGTAGTTCTCTGAGTCAGCCTCACAGCTGAGTTCAGCCTTTGCAACACCCCCGTGCTCCTCTCTGACTTAGCATTCAAACAATTCGACCGCGGCCGGCGAACTTTCAGTCAGATTGAGCACAGAATCGCCGCGATTTTCATGATTTGAAGTGTCGTCTGCACTTGCAGCAAATTTAGAGCTCGTCGAAAAGATACCAGGCGAGCCATGCTGGAGCCGTCCATAAAAAGAACACTGAATGCAGCAGGCCCAGTCCTCCGATAGACCCGATTTCGACAATCGCACTGGCCAGAGCCACTATCGCGATTAGATTTCGGGAACGGGTGTAGTACATGCCATGCAATATCGCCGGTATCAGGATTGCCTGATCGTACAACCAGGAATAAGGGGCCACGAGGACAGAGACAAGCATTAGAAGCGAACCATGTTTCAACCAATCCCAGTGGTGCTGATGTTTTCGAAAGTAGCCAAGCGACCAGACGCAGCCGATTACCGCAGGCGCAAATTGCAGCCACACGCCATTCGGGCTCAAGCTCTGCCTTAGCAGGATGCTTAAGCACGGAGTCATCGTTCCTATGCTCTCCGTTCGATACATTTCGCCGTACTGCACCCAGATAAGTGGGTCCAAAAGGAAAACAATTCCGGTGCTTACGCTCAAAGTGACCACCGCTCCGAGCAGAATTTTGTATCCTCGGGTGACGATCACCCAAGCGAGTAAAACGACACCAAATGGCAGGAAAAGGTGCGGCTTCAACATACAAAGCCAGAGTGCCATCCCTGCAAGAAATGGTCGTCCCTGATACCAACGCAAGAAAAGGACCAAGTCCTAGCAAAATCAACAGTGACATCTGTCCCGCAAGAAGGCACGCCAAGACAGGCACGAAAGAATAGCCGAGCCAGTGCAGATGGTTCTTCGGACGACCGTGCATGGACCAAACCATTCGAACGGAGGCCACAAGGCAAGAAAGAGAGAGCAGAAACCAAAGCAGACTGCCCGTCTTTGGGCCGACAAACCCGAGCGGAAGCGCCAGAACCAATCCAAATGGTGGGTTCCGCATAATGAGTGGTGGAATACCGGAAGGAAGACCGAGAGAACGCTCCAACTGGAGGATGGCATCCCTGTCATAAGGGTTCGCATGTTTTACGAGCATCTTTCCCGGATGCCCAATACGAGGCAAAGTCGTGCGACCCGGCGACGTCCGATCCCAGGATCGATACACAGATGCCCAGGGCGGTCAGAGCAAACATGAATGTACAAAGACCAACAACCAAGAATTCCACGGCAGCTCGGCGGATTTCTCGATATGTCTTCATGTAAATCCCTCTACCGGCTGCCGGGTCACGCCATGAACGCCATAACATTATCCCTGCACTCACCCGCTTAGCGCATCACCCTGGCCATTTAGCCAGCTTCGGTCACCTGAGTGGGCCGAGTTGCCAGAAGATACCAGGCAAGCCAACCCGGTGCCGTCCAGAGATAAAAAGGAGAATGCAGCAACGAAATATCCTTGAATATCCCGATCTCCACCGACGGCGCTCGCAAGTGCAAGAACACAGAACAAGGTTCTGGAACGATTCACATATGCACCGTGTAAGACCGCTGGAATGAGGACTGCCTGGTCCATGAACCATGTATAGGGAGCCAGCAGACACAGAAACCAGCATAAGGGGCGAGCCGTGTTCCACCCAATTCCACTTCTCGCGGTGCTTCAGGAAGTAATAAATCGCCCAAATGCAGCCTAGACCGACCGGCAGACACTGAATCCAAGCGGTGTGTGGGATCACCAAGCGACGCAGAATCACACTCAGACATGGAATCGCTAAGCGGTCCACTCGCGCAGTCTTCATCATCTGCAGGTACTGGCCCCAGACGTGCGGATCGACAACCATAATGATCAGCGTGCTCACGACGAGAGAAGCCGTCGCTCCCACCAGTATCTTATAGCTTCGGGTAAGGATGGCCCACAGGATCAGCACCACGCCAAAAGGCACGAAGAGGTGCGGCTTCAACATACAAAGCCACAAAGAAACTCCAGCGAAAAATGGACTGGATCGATGAAATCTCAGAAACAAGGCCAAGCCAAGAAGTATGAAGATCGTCACCTGGCCCGGACAAGATGCAGGAGAGCACCGGTACAAACGAATAGCCGAGGAGATGCACCAGGTTCTTTGGACTGCCGTGCAACTTCCAGACGATTCTTACCGAAATGACCAGGCTGATCAGCAAAAGAAGAAGCCACAACAACTCCGCAGCTGTTGCACCCAGGAAACCCAGCGGATAAACCAGCAACAGGGCTGATGGAGGATTCGCCATGACCATCGCTGGAACTTCCGGCTGGAAACCCAACAGATCTCTCGAGTTGAGTGATGGAACCAACATCGTAAGGGTCTGCACGATGCGCAAGCTGCTTTCCCGAGGCCCAATATTCGACAAAGTCACGTGTACCCGCGGCGTTCTTCCCAAGAAGCGATCCGAGAATTCCTAACCGCAGTGAGCGAAAACATCAACGTGCAGATGCCAACAACCAAAAACTCGGCAAAGGGACGAAAACTTATCTTCTTCCGAGGAGAAGCTGCTTCAGCCGCCTCCTGCACCACGTCGGAAGAACCATCCTTCAGGGTTGGCTGTCTGCTCTCCAGGAAAGCAGTGGACATTTCCAGCCTGTCACCCCGCGCCGTCTTCGTTCTTCGAACCGTTCCGGATGGAAGCTCAATTACAGAGTGTGCAATCAGGCAGGCCGATATGCGCCATGGTGGCACCGCACTCTTTACTTTCTTCACTTGCATGTCTCGGCTTATGTAGACGAGATCGATGGGAAATCGCATCCCAACCGTGTGTACGGCCTCGCATGGGGAAATCCAGAGCCCTTCTCCCGGCATCAGGCCATCGCGCCCCAGCAGGCCTTTTCTCCGGTCGGCACCTCGGGCGGCTGATTCGGCGACAGCAGCGAGTTCTTCCTGACGCGTGACATTGAAAATCTTGAGGCGCATATCAACGGCCGAAAGAGACGCACTGGACTTGCCAAATATTGCTCCAGATATCTTCCGAATGAGACTGATCACGTTTTCTATCTTCCCTCTTCCACTCACTCGATCGATTTGAAACGAGAGTGCGTCAGGATTCAACCGTGCGAGTCAATCTTACATTTACAGAAACAGCCCCGCCGTCCGCATATGCTGCGGCGGGCAATCGTTTAAGCCCACAAGATTTAGGATCAAAGCCACCGGTGGGGATCGCGAACACCGCCTTCACACGCGAAGCCATAATGCTCGAGGCCAGTTGGCAAACGGAGACCGATAGGCGGAAGTTTCACTGAAGCACGCTGCCCTTCGCTTCGTTTCGGAAGGAAAGGCCAACGTGCTTTCTGGAATTGGGAGTCAGAGAAGGTCCATTGGTCCGTGTTCGCACCTATCACGGGTTTGCAGGAGTCATTCCACCACCTACCGATGCACCTCCGCCGGAGTAACCGCCTTTGTCTTCGCCCAGCGGCTTTTCCGCCTTCATACTCTGAATCAATTCCTCGACGGGCATTGTCGCGGGAGCTGCTGGCAGCGGTTGGACGCCGGTAACACTTGCTCCTGGATTCGTCATCGGAATATTCGAATTCGAAGGCAAGAACTCTTCTGGATACTTCAGGCCCGGCACGGGAGCACCAACCGGGATTGGTGCAACAATTTCCGGTGTCACGATCACGATGAGCTCGGTGTTAGTTCGCGTCTTATCGATCGATTGGAAGAACTTGCCAAGCACCGGAATGTCTCCCAGAAACGGAATCTTGCTCAGATTCTGGGTAACGCGATTATCAAGCAGTCCGCCGATAACGAAGCTCTGTCCTTCATTCAGTTCCACGTCTGTCTTGACCTTCCGAACCTCAAGCGCCGGGACCGTGAAACCTGAAATCGTGATGCCATTCGCGTAATCAAGAGAGCTGACTTCGGGTGCGACCTGTAGGTGGATTGTGCCTCGAGGGGTGACGGTCGGGATAAATCTCAAGCGAACACCGAACTCCTGGAACTGGATCGTAACCGCCGAAGTTGCAGAACCCGAAACTCCCTGCACAACGGGATAAGGATATTGGCCACCAGCGAGGAAACTAGCTTCCTTACCGTTTGCCGTCAACAGGTTGGGCTCCGCCAGCATCTGTACCACTCCCTGAGCCTCAAGCGCTTTGATCGCTGCGCCGAGATTGATGTCCGGACGGTAAATGAAAATATTCAGCAAGTTTGAAAGGGTCGCTGTCGGAGAGCTTCCACTTCCTCCAGTGCTTCCGCCGTTGCCAACGCCTCCACCCGTTATACCCGGGGGATTGAATTGCTGTGTGGTAACGGAGCCGATCGTATTGGCCGCGCCCAGACTGAAGATATTAATCCCGAATTGCTTTGAGAGTGTACGGTCGACACTTGCAAAACGCACCTTCAGAAGAATTTGCGGAGCAGGAGGAGGCACATTGACATAAAGAAGATTGACGACCTTACCCGCTGTTGACGCAATTTGTACTGCACGATCAGACGCGTTGAGATCCTTTACGGTTCCCCGAAGGAAAACGAGGCCATTCTCAGAGTTAACCTTCACTGTTTGGCCGGGAAGCTCTGTTCTCAGTTCGCGCCGCAATGAATCCATTCGGTCATTTGACGCGAAGCTGCTGGCGCCAACCTTTACGTTGAAAAACTGTCGGCTTCCTCCCGCTTCCCAGATGATTAAGGTGGTCTCTCCCGGAGCCTTACCATTCACCATGATCTCAGAGGGGCTTACCGCGGTAGCTTCCGCGATATCTCCCGACCCGAGCGCTACTTTTGTAATCTGATGGGCGCTGTCGACCAGCACGGACTTGCCCACCGAAACAAAAAGATCATTCGAGGAATCCTGTGTGGAGGCCGGAGTTGGTTGAGGAGGTGCAGCTGCCGCCTGGCCCTGTAGACCTAACTCAGCACATACTCCCAAGGACAAAGTTCCAAGAAAAGCAACGATAAACCCAGCTTTCGTGCTCACTGTTTGGCCTCACCATCCACAAATTTTTGTTCACTCTTTTTCGACCCGTTGTAAACCTCAACCAGATAAACCTGAGAAACGGGTTTTGGAGAGCTTCTACGCGTTACCGGAGGCTTGGCCTTCACGGTTGCCACATTCTTGTCTGCGAAGAGACTTGCCACAGCAGTGCCCGGGGGTTTGGCGATGTCTGTGTCCAGCGGATTCCGGAGGACAAGCTGAATCCTTGTTTGTGCGCTGGCGAGACTCAATGCTTCCGCCTGCTCAGGCGTAACCAGCAAGTTAACTACCTGGACTTGTTGAGGTTTGCCTTCGGAGTCCTTCTGGATGTTGATACCCGCCGACAGGACCTCGATGTTCTGGAGCAACGTCTTGACCTGTGTTCCTTCGGTCGTGCTCGCTGTTCCCGGAGGATTGCCGGAAATTAGAACATCCACCCGCATTCCCGGGGTAACAAAGCCTGCCACGCCCACAACGTCGTCCACTTTAACGGCGCAGGCCCTCATGCCCTGACGAATGGTCGACGCCAACCCACCGCCGGATCCAACTGCGGCCAACCTGTTTTCCAGAATTGGCTCGCCCTGGAATATGTCCGAGATAACGCCGCGGCCGACGGCCTTGTCGCGGCTGGTAATTGCACCCTTGGGCAGCGTTCCGGAAATCTCTGCGGTGGACAAGTCCGCGTCGCGGAGTACCATTCCGAGCTTGAGGTCCGTAGCAGCCACGATTACCTTTGTGCTCTTTGGCTGGGCTGACATAAGACGATTGCCGACTACGCGATACACCAAGAAGCTGCAAAAGGCGGCAATGACGAAAGCGCTCAGCAGAATACCTAACAATCTTCGATTCATTCAGGGGACCTATTCGATCTGGCGGTTGGCCAGTTACGCCTTACGGTAGTTGATGGCAATTTTTGTGCCAAATGAGTGAAAACCATTGTGCCGCCGAATCAGCCCATTAGAGGAGAAGAATTTGGCCAAAGTGTGAACGTCTGTATACCAACCGCCACCCCTGTGTAGTCAGGTTGACACGTACGGTCGACTCCGTTCCATCTTGCTGAGGCTTAGGGTGCCCGCGAATGGTTAGTAAATTGCAAACTTCCGTTGAGTGATTTTGACTAAAAATACCGTCACTGCAAGCGGAGTGATCCCTATCGGTTACCCGCCTGTGCTTTCACGTTGCACTGTCCCGTGAAATAGTTCCATTAATGCATCTCACGGGCCCCAGTAAGAAAACGATCGAAAACCTCTCAAACGTTCGGAAAAACGGTGGAAGCTGGACGCCGCAGCGCCAAGCAGTGGGAGTTCACCCGAAGATGCGATCTTCAAGAACCATCACGCTCTTTCATGACATACCGGATCCCAAGAGGGAACCCTCGTCTTACCTGTTCTCGATTCTGTTCCATGTTGTTGCAATCGGCCTGATCGGATATGCCCTCAAGCACGGGCCGCGGATCCAGGAACATTCAACGTCTGATCGGTTCACGGTGCGCCTGATGAATCTGCGCTGGGAGGAACCGCCCCCAAAACCGCGATCGGGTGGAGGCGGAGGCGGCGCCGTTTATCCCGGAACTCAAGCCGCAGACAATTCCAATCAATCAGGCGGCAGCCCTGCGGCCGCGACGGCATCCCAGGAAATTGCACCGAAGATTCCTGCTCCTCAAACCTTGGTGCAACCCGACATTCCTCCTAATACCCTGCTGCTTCATCCGACGCCGATTCCTGCCATCCTCTTATGGTCGCCGCAGGATTTGCCCGTGGTGAGAGTTGTTCCTCCACCTCCGCAGGAAGTAACTGCGACCAATGTTCGGCCCGCTCTTATTCGTCCAAACCACGAAATGGAACTCGCCGACATCGCCGTTTCTTCCACAGTTTTCTTGACCAAGACTCCAGCCCCACTCCCCAGCACCACTTCCCCGATCGTCGTTCGCGGACCGCAACAGGCATCTGTCCCACAAACCGTGGCACGTCCTGCTGGCGCGCCGACACCGGCACGGGTAATGTCTCTTTCGGATTTCCAGATTAAAGAAGGAACCATAGCGCTGCCCGAGGTCAATCAAACAGCTCACACGGTCACCTCAGGTGGACTGGCTGCGGGACAAACACAGGGATCTTTGCAGTCCGGCAGTGGCAATTCTCCCAGCGTCCAAAATGGATCAGGCAGCGGACAAGGTTCGGGCGACAAGCGCGGTTCAGGGCAAAATGGCAACGAGACGGCCAGCGGTGGTTCCGGGGAAAAGGCCGGTTCCGGCGACCAGGCCGGCACTGGTAATCCCGGGCCTCGGCTCTGGAGGCGGAACGGGCGGCCAGGTTGGTACCAACAATGGAAACCAGGGAGCAGGAATTGGTTCGGAAGCGGGCGGCGCACCAGCCACCACTCACATCAAGCTGCCAAGGGATGGAAGCTTCGGAATGGTTATCGTCGGCCCCTCCCTGTCTGAAAAATATCCGGAAACCGTCGGCATTTGGAGCGGCAGGTTGGCCTACACCGTTTATTTACACGTTGGCCTGCCAAAGAACTGGATTCTGCAGTACTCCGTGCCACGAACAGTCGAAGTTGCCACTTCAGGAGTTGTTACTCGCCCCGAGGCGCCATGGCCCTACGACATCGTGCGGCCCAACCTCAAAGAGGAAGATTTCAATTCTGACGCCATCATGGTGCACGGTTTTGTAAATGTGCAGGGGCATTTCGAGAAACTCGCCGTCGTGTTTCCTCCGGAGTGCCCACAGTCAACGTTCCTGCTGGCCAGTCTGCAGGAGTGGAACTTCAGGCCCGCCCAACAGAATGGACAGACGGCAATGGTAGAAGTTCTCCTGATTATTCCAGACCCTGCACAGTAGGATTGGCCATCCCAAGCTGAGTACGAACTCAAGAAGCTGCCGATACTGGCGCGTTCCCCGAGAATGGATCGCCAAAGGAAGCCCGGCTGTATCCCAGTCTCTCCGCCGTTCGAGCCCTCACGTTGCAGAGCGCGCTGGATCCAAATGCGAAAGGATCAGCTCGCGAGCTGATCCTTTCGAACTCCACATAAATGTACTGGCCTACTGCACCAATGCTACCTGCGGAACAATCAGAGTGGCAGCAGGATTGAGATTCATCGTGATGCCGCCGCCACCGCCCAACGTCAGCGAATCCGCGATAATCTCGCCTTGAATCAGCGTGCCGCTGCCTGAATTTCCCGAGATGCGAAGCTCCTGGTAATGGGAGGGAGTCGCAGTCAGTCGTGGCCAACGTGTTTGTGAAATAGAGCGTCCCGATCAGAGTCATTGCACCACCTCCGCCGAGCGAATTCGCATTCTTGATCGGCGGAGAGACGTTCGCAGGAGCAGAGCGATCTTCAAAAAACAGAATGCCTTTATAAACTGAGCCGTGCAGGCGAGCCAACCATGTATACCGAGCCGTTGGACCCGACGTTGACCGGTCCGGATCCCTGAGTTGTAAACCAGAACCCCGCCGCCCGCAGTCGTTCCATCCCATCCCGTATTGGTGCCGCCGGCACCGTCGACAAACCCAGTAACCGTCGTTAAGTTGCAGTTCGCCGCACAACTCGAAACCACCGGTTTGCATGTAGTAGATTCCCGGCTTCATTAGAACCGTCGTATTGGAAAGATCTAAGGCCGGTCGGATACAACCCCGGACGTTAGGACAGTACAGCCATGCGATCCGGCCGAGGATGGGCAGATACCCGACGCCAGCCGACGAGGCTATGCTTGTGCTGCCGCAAGTTGCAGGGACCGGGGGTGCGGCAACACTGGAAGGGGATCCCTGATAGGCGAGGCGGGCTGAATGTAATGTCCTGTGGAGCCCAGGCTCACATTGCGCGCTGTTGGCGTACGCTGGTTGGATCCGTACACCCCAAAATCTGCACCCGTCCCTAACGTGCAGTCCCCAGCAAATCCTTTGGTCCGGCGTGCGAGAGATCGATGGTTGCGCTGCCTGCGAGGTGGGAAGCCTCCGTCGATTGCCGGAATTGACCTGAATGCTCTTGGACGGCCCTCCGCAGATCGTGAATCGCAGGATTGCCTTGCAACTGGAACGCATCATCGAGCGTTGGGTGCAGCACGATAATCGGAATTGGCGCAAAGACGTCGACGATGGCCGCCGTCGCCGTTGCTGTCACGGTGGTAAAAGACGTCGGGCTCAACATCCGCATCAGGGTTGTATCCACTTTGCGTTGCACGGTGGCACGGACGAGATTTACTGCAAATGAGCCCGAGAGAGCCACACCGGGGGCTGATGTTGGGAAGTCGATCGTAACCGTATCGCTTGCACGTGGTGCCAAAGCCATTCTTGGCCGCATACACGCAGGGAGTTTTCGCGTCAGTCGTCGTGCAAGTGAACGAGCTTCCCGTGGAGAATGCGGCTGTGCCCGAGGTATTCGTGCCATGGAATATGCTCATGATGCCCGCTATGGCCGCGGAGTCCGCCGCGGCTTGAGCCATCTGGCGTTGTGAGTAGAGGTGAGATCCATCGACTGCAAGCCCAACGGCGCCGAGCAGGAAGATGCCCATTGCCAGAGCTACGAGAACTATGGCCTGACCTTCTTCACCTTTTTCTCGCATAGTGATGCTCCTCAAAATGTGACTATTCCTTCGGAGACGGTGCCCATCGTAGTTCCCAACATGGAATTAAAGAACCTGATCAATGGATCGTAGGGATACATAACCTTTACGGTCACACGGGATCCCGCGGTATTGGTGCCATCCGGATATTCCACCGTGATGGTCAGATTACTGGTGGTGACGAGTCCGGCGCTGGCAAAGCTTGTTACGACTTTGTCCACCTGCGCGCAAGGGCAGGTCGGACCGCTCGGCCCGTCAATCCCGCTTCCCGTGCGTTCGCCGCCGTGGACAATGGCGTATCTTGCTCCCGCCCGGGCTGCATTTGCGATCGTGGTATACACGAGCAGCATTCGCCCCATCTCAACCACGCTCAACAACAGGATGATGAACGTAAATCCGATAAGAGCGAACTCGATAAGGGTGCTGCCCTCGTCCTTTTTCCACCAGCTTGTGCAAGTGATTTCTCATTGGATCGACCTTATCGACAGCCGCACGATGAATTGTGGTCGGCGGAAGCGTCGTGTAGATGTTCAGACTGGGATAATTGAAGCCGCTGAGATATATGGCTGATAAGTGTACGTCACGTCCACAGACGTGAGCACAGAAGTAGCTGGCCTCTGGATCGGCGGGCGCGGTGCAGGAGCCATGTCAGATTCGTAGAGAGTCCCATTGTTGTTCTGGCAAATATTCACCACCAGGCTACCTGCAGTTGGGCAAAGATGAAATCTCCTTGCATCACAACGTTGATAGACGGCCGGACCGGTCGGAGATGCAGGAGCCTACCGACCGATGCACCGCCCATGATCGGCGTAATCCGCTCCAGCTCTTGCGGCATTCGCCACCGTGATCCAGGCGAAGAAGAAACCGCCAAAATTTACCAGATTGATGATCAGCAGGAAAATAAAAGGCAGTATGAGGGCGTATTCAATGAGTGCTTGACCCTTTTCGCTCAAGCCGTTCCTTGACTTCTCTAAAAAGCTGAGCAGGGTTTTCTTGTCTACCAGACTTCCCATGGGACCCTCCTTATCGGATCCCTTCCGCCGCTCCGGAAGAACGAACGCCAAGCCTACACCATCATCGCCGGATCGTATCACCTTGGCTTCTACCGCGATCGATTGTTCAGATCCGGCAACCACTTCCCCGTTCTTTTGCAGGGTTAACATGACCATCGTACCCGGGTACCAACGTCCTTCTGTCAGTAAATAAAGTCCCGATGGACTAATATCCCTTACCCCATGTGCAACCGGAGCACCACCATCCCAGTAAAACGCCACTAGTTGTGGAATTCGTTGCCGGTCACTTCTCCGGCGGTCTTGCGATAACAGGTCTCGGAAAAAGCTCTTCAGTGACATACATCCCCCGGTGGCGTTCGTGCATAAGACCTAGCCGCTCAACTGCGAAGCTTTGTCTCTTTTCAACTGGCTCTCCATCTCCTCTGCTTTGCAGATCACCAGTTGATCCCCGGGCTGCGTTTGCGATGAATAGATAGTGTGTGTCGGTAATTCCAATACACTCGCAGCCTGTGTTCTAAGCGGCGCGATGCGGAAACTCGGAAAGTATTCGATTACATGGATCACCCGGAAATTCTTGTCCAGGTAGATCAAATCCAACGGAAAAAGAACCCCCAGGGTGTGTATGCCGCTGGATGGCACCACCCATATGCCTTCATCAAACTTGAGTTTGAGCCGGCCAATGAGCCCTTTCAAGCGCGAAAAGGTCGTATCGGCTGGAGTCACCTTCAGGCCGAGAAAGCATTCGCGTGTTTGGTTGTATACGCAGTAAATCCGTCGTTCCATTTCAATCTCCCGCTTTCGGCGAGTACCCGGTCTAACGGGCTAATTTTTCACGCTTCGTGCTTTACCTAAACCGCCAAGGCAGCTTTCCTGATGCTGAAAGTCGACAGAATTCTTCGCTTTCTTGCAAACCCACAACCAGTACTTTAGTGATGCTGAGCGAACTCCACTGCACCCGCGATGAAACATCGCAGGAACGACTCTGTGTCGGGATCCCCCAGCAAGCGTGCTCGCTGGGGAAACCCCTATTTTACGAATCGACCCGGAGCCAAATACCGCATTTGAGCAGTTGCTAGCGAATCCGAGTGCGACGGCGTTGAATCAAAATGATGAGCACTATAACGAACAAAACGCCGGCAACAACCCTGATAATCGTGACATTTTCCACGTCGATTCTCCCTTCTTTCTAATTTAAAGTATTTCTTAAAGCCTTCCATCATAATGATTACGGCAGGGCCCAGAGTTACCAGGAAGATGGAGGGAAAGATAAACAGAACAAGCGGAAAGACCAGCTTCACGGTGGTCTTGGCCGCTTGCTCCTCCACTTCCTGACGGCGCTTGGTCCTTAAACCATCGGAATGGGTACGAAGCGTCTTCGCAATGCTGGTCCCGAATTGCTCCGACTGGGCCAACACTGAAACCAGATTGCGAATACTCTCGACGTCGCACCTGTCCGCAAAGTTCTTCCACGCCTCGGAACGAGGGCGTCCAGCGCGTTGCTCCAAAACAACAATGCCCAACTCGTCACTGAGCGCGGGCTGAGCCAATTGCAGTTCTTCCGTGGTCCGCGCCGTTGCCTGGTCGATACCCAGTCCTGCCTCAATACAAATTACAAGCAAATCAAGAACATCCGGTAATCCGCGCCGAATTCGGTTCTGGCGAGTTGTAATTCTCTGTCCCAGCCAGAAGTCCGGAGCCAGAAATCCAACACCAAGAGCGAATGCATACACAAAAAGTGGGCTTTGACGCCCCAGGCCCGATACCAGCGCCAAGAGACAGAGTGACACAGGAAGCAAAACCTTGGCGCCATAAAAATACTTTACTGCTGAGTCTTTTCGATAGCCTGCGCGAATCAGCCGCTTCTGGGCTACCGACACCTCAGCCTGAGTTTTCGGAAGAACCTTCTCCGCTCGCGAGATCAATTGGTATCCGGTTTGCTGGAGTGTGTTCTTCAGGCCTCCCTCAGAAGCTCTTCTCGGAGCAATCACCGTTGAGAGGCGTTGAAGTACCTCCTCCCGATAGAACAGGACAAGGCCTCCACTCCCAATGAGCAGGAAAACTACCAAAAATGAAAATATCGCCAGTCCCATAAATCCCCTCTAAACATCCAGATTGACGATTTTGCGAATGATCAACGCACCCACAATCGTCATCGTGCCTGCCGTATAAAGAAGCTTGATGCCGATCGGTCGTTTCCACAAAAGGCTCATCGTATCCGGGTTCAGCAAGTACAAACCAATTCCGAGCAGAATCGGGAGGAAGGATAAAATCCATCCCGTCATACGCCCTTGTGCGGTGTAGACACGAACTTCCCGCTTCAAACGAAATCGTTCTCGAATGACATGAGCTGTCTTATCCAAAACTTCTGCGAGGTTTCCGCCGCTTTCCTTCTGTATCAAAATCGCCGTTGAAACGATTCTCAAATCCTGGAGCGGCATGCGTGTGATCATGTTCTCCATCGCTGTTCTCAGTTCCAGTCCATAATTCTGCTCGTCAAAGCAGACTCTGAACTCACCGCCGATGGGATCACGAACTTCTTTAGCAACAAGTCCAAGAGCTCCTACAAGGCTATGACCGGCCCGAAGTGCCGTGACTATCAGATCGAGGGCCTCGGGTAAATCCTGCTCAAACTGGCCGAAGCGCTTTTTACGCTTGTGAAGGACGAAGAAAATCGGGATAAAGCCCAGGAGCAATCCCATCAGCAAGGCGAGAAAAATGGCATCCGTTCGCTGATAGATCAAATAGAAGGGAACCATAAAGCAGGCCAGGCACATGAGAAGCAAGCCTCCCACAGTCCACTTTAGATTCGCTTGATAAAGCAGACTCCGCAAACGAGGTGCCACTTCAATTTTGAGGAGCCAGCGATTGATCCATGGTATTGCGCTGAATAGTTCAGTCTTGCGCACATCCACAATCTGGTCTCTCGGCGTTGCCCGGTTTGTAGCCAAGGCCGAATCCAGTGTGGCGAGAACCTGCTTGGTCTGCTGAGACGCTCCCGCCCCACGCGCTAGCATGAGCAAGGTGAAGACCGCGAAAACTCCAGAGAACACAAGCACCAGAACCAATAACATTTCTTCCAGCCTTCTTTTAGTTAACTTCCAGGGTTTGCTCGAACAAGTTAGGCGATAGAAAAATGCCCGACATGCGGAGCTGCTCGAGGAATTTAGGACGAATGCGGCTCGGCTGAAATACGCCGATTACCCTTCCGTCCGGCCCAATACCTTTGCGATTGAAACTGAAGATCTCCTGCATGCTGATCACGTTCTCTTCCATGCCGGTGATCTCGGAAATGCTGACCACTTTACGCGAACCATCGCTCATACGTGAGACCTGGACGATGATGGTGATTGCAGATGCCATCTGCTGACGAACCGTCTTTTCCGGCAGATTGAAGTTGGTCATCGCCACCATCGACTCCAACCTGCTCAGAGCGTCGCGGGGGGTATTGGCGTGAATCGTGGTCATCGATCCTTCGTGACCCGTGTTCATCGCCTGCAGCATGTCAAAGGCTTCCTCGCCGCGGACCTCTCCGATGATGATTCGATCGGGACGCATACGCAGACTATTAATCAATAGTTGCCGTTGGCGGATCGCGCCCTGCCCTTCTACGTTGGGAGGACGAGTCTCCAAGCGGACGATGTTCGACTGCGCCAATTGCAGCTCAGCCGCGTCCTCAATCGTGACAAGACGCTCGGTCTTCGGAACATATTGAGACAGGATATTAAGAAACGTCGTTTTACCAGCGCCGGTACCGCCTGAGACAAGGATGCTGATTCGCGCGCGCACCGCTGCAGCAAGCATCTCCATCATTTCCGCAGAGATGCTCTTCAACTGCACCAATTGATTCGCAGCTAATGGACCTGTTCCAAAGCGACGGATGGATAAGGCCGGCCCGTCGAGTGCCAATGGCGGAATAATCGCATTCACGCGGGAACCGTCAGGGAGGCGGGCATCGACCATGGGAGAAGATTCGTCCACCCTGCGTCCGACGCGCGAAACAATGCGGTCGATGATCTGCAAGAGATGGCGATCGTCGCGGAACGACGTTTCCACCCTCTCAAGAATTCCACCACGCTCGATAAACACGTGGTTTTTGTCATTGACCAGGATGTCCGAGATTTTTGGATCGGCAAGAAGTGGCTCAAGCGGGCCCAGCCCAAAGACTTCGTCCAGCAATTCTGCCTGGAGCTTTTCCTGTTCTACCAGGCTGAGGGGAACTTTCTGTTCCTTGATAATCTCGTTGACCATGCCGGCTACGGCCGACCTTGCCTGGGTGGAGTTGACGCGCGACAGCTTCTCCAGATCCAGCTTCGAGATCAGGGTCTTGTGTACTTCCGATTTGAACTTCTCGAGATTTAGCAGCTCCACGCTTTACCGTCCCCACTTGCTAACGTCTTTTGTCTCAACCAAAAATTGTGAACCGACTCTTCTTTTCTTTGCTCGGCGGCATACCGCACGCAGTTCTCGCCATTTGCCGGAGCACTCTGGAAATGGGTGAATCCTCCAGCACAATTGGGCTGGCCGTGTTTTGCGCCTTGCGGGCCGCGGGAAAATCGCCGGGAATTTTCCACTGCGCAGGCCGAGTGAGCGCTTTGGTAATGTGCTCTTCGTCGATGCCCAGGGAACGCGGCGAATAACGATTGAGAATGATTTCCAGCTTGGTGCTGTTTGTACCAAAAAAGTCTGTTATCAGGCGATTCGAGTTGCGCAATTCCGGAATGCTGACCTGCGTGACAAGATAAATACCTGCGGCATCATGGAAAAGAGCCTTACTGGATGTGCCCAGCCTTGATCCCGCATCCACAACAACATAATCGAACTCCTGCCGGGTTACCGTCAGCAACTTCTCTACAGCTTCCTCTGACGCATGCATGTCGGTGTACTTATCGGGCGCCGCCAGTACAGAAAGGCCGGAACTGTGCTTGGTCAGAAGCGTGAGGAGAAAGTTGGAATCCAGCCGGCTAAAATTCTGAAGCGCATTCACCGTCGAGTACGTGGGCGTAATTCCCAGGTCGAGAGCGGCATCTCCGAGAGGAAGATCCAAATCCACCAGCAGGGTATTCTGCTGTGTCTCTTGCGCAATCGCGATGGCAAAATTGCTCGCAATGGTGGTGGTGCCGGACCCTCCTTTGGCTCCGACAAACACAAACAGCTTGCCTCCCACTTTCTTCGTGGGACGGGCGATGGGCCTGCGGACCGAAGCGCGAACCATCGCTTCCGCTACCGTGCTGGCAGCAAAAGGCTCCGTAAGATACTCGCGAGCGCCGGCACGCATGCAGCGCACAAGCATCTCAGAGTTGGCATTCGCGGAATAGACGATCACGGTTGCAGAACTATTGCCGCAGATATTTTCAACGAGGTCCAAAGCGTGTTCGGGGTTGCTGTCGAGATCCACGATGACAACGTCGTAATCTTCCTCCAGCAATTTCGGCAGATCATCCAATTCCGGATAGCTGGAGAACTCCCGGGTTACGCTAGCCTGCGGTCCTGTAAGGGCATTCGCTATCGCCTTTCGGCGTTGCTCTTCCGGACCAATCAACGCAACGGAGAGCACGTTGGTTCCTAGGGCATCGGGGTCTTGAGTCGTGGTAGGCATCACAAAGTCATCGCTTCCTGCTGTTTGCGCTCCACCGAGTTTAACTTTGATTCGCATGATGTAAGTATTCTATCCATGGTGCGTTCGGTGACCCTCTAACGGGAAAAGAATGATACTAGTGTTCCGATGGCGATTGCTGGAGCATAAGGCAACTTGCGTGTCACCGGGTTACTTAGCACTAATTCCGGATGAGGCCGAACTCCCCGTTTCTTCATCCCAAAAATAAGATCTCCCGTACCGCTAAACAATTCGCCTAGAAACCCTCCTGCGACCGCCCAACAGACCGCCATGATCCCACCTGTGATTCCCGTGATAACCAGCGCCAGTCCCAATTGTGACGGTCCAACCCACGCCCCAATCGCTGCAACCAGTTTCACGTCCCCCATTCCCATACCGCCCATCCAAAACAAAATCCCGAACAGTAAAGCTCCAAGTCCGATCCCTTCGAGACTTTGCACCAGCCCTGACCATCCCTGTACCCAACAGGAGACAATCACCCCGGCCAGCAGAAACGGAAGCACAAGCCAGTTTGGAATCCGGCGGCTGCGAAGATCCGTAAAGGTGGCGATGGAAAGAACTACCAGCGTCGGCCACCAGGCAATTGACTGCATTCGCACCTTCTCCGAATTCGTGAGACACATGCAGGAATGCAATTGTCCAACCAAAGCATTTGCACACCGCTTTTCTCTGATTTCAGAGTTTTAGAGACTGCCGCCGTGGCCGGGTGTGTACGCCTGTTTACATAAATGTTGTCCGAGTGAAGCGGAACATAGACAATCCGGCGCTCCGAACTGGGCGGATCCACAATTATGTCTGTGACATATGCCCGCACCTCTAAGTCCTACTCCCTTCTTCCACTTCTGGATGAATATTCGCGTTCGGACTCAAAACCACGCTCTAGCCGAGCGAAAATAGAGAAGCTGGTAATGAGCCCGCGTATTTCTTTATCCAGGAAGCGCCGTTCTGAAAAGAGATCCATCTGTCATCGGAGCACTCGAGCCTGAAAACTGGTTACGTTTTGGGGAGCTAAACAGTCTTTCCGTATGAAAAGTCGGCAGGCGAATCTCATATATAACGATCCGCGGTAATGGTCGTTCTAATGAAGAAGCGCGTTGACAACTTAGCAAACATACATTTATAGAAATTTTCCGGGTCTTTAAACGCTGAGCTTCGACCTGCTCAACAGAACGCCGTACGCAAATACCGCAGATGCAATGGCTTATGCAAACTTTATTGCTGCGAACCGCCAGCCTATTGGCCAACATCGCGCCTAAGGGGCATGACCGGCAAAGTACGAGAGAATTGCCGGCGCGTTTGCAAGCGAACTCAAGGGAGGCCTAGGTAATCTAAAAAGCTAACTTGGAAGTTAGTAGCGATAGCGTACCTTCAAGATCTGTAACTGAAACGATGCCTTTCAAAATTATCTGTACGATACGGAATATTAAGTTACTGCAAGGTAACGCTCACGTTACGAAATGACCATCGACAGAAGGTAAGTTCCGCGAAACAATTAGTCCTCATTTCGCAAAGATTCGTTCCACTGATCAGTTAGTTGTCCAAGCAGCGCCGAACAGGAAGCTAAAACAGATGATTCGCATTGGACTGTATTCGGAAGACAGATCATTGCAACCACTTCTCTCCTCCGCCTTGGGGAGAGAGTTTCAAATTCTGCTGGAAACCGATGAAGCCAGCGTCAATCGACTGGTTGAAGCCGGTGGTTGCGATGCATTGATCCTTGACCTCGATTCGAGCCAGGCGTCCTTAACTGAAAGGCTTGAGGCGTCGCGCCGTATCGTCGAAACTCCCATTACCTGTGTTGTTATGACGGACGATGGACTGCGCTCCACCGCGGTCGAACTTGTTCGGCTGGGAGCTTTTGGCTACTGCCGCAAGCCGCCATCGATACGCGACCTGAAGGCAATGTTGCGTAGTGCCCAGGAAAATTCTGCCCTGAAGTCAGAACTCAGGAATGCTAAAGAGAAACTTAAGGAAGCCAATACTTGCGGCGAAATGGTGGGATCCAGCCCGCAGATGCGGCAGGTCTACGACCTTGTACGCCGAGTAGCAAATCTTAACGCTTCAGTGCTCGTAACCGGCGAAAGTGGCACTGGCAAGGAATTGATCGCTCGCGCAATCCATAATATGGGGAGCCGCTCGAGCCGTCCTTTCGTAGCCGTATCCTGCGGTGCAATACCTGAGACGTTAATCGAAGCCGAATTATTCGGGCATGAGAAGGGCGCCTTTACCGGGACTACCGGCACGAGAGAGGGCTTCCTGGAGCAGGCCGCGGACGGCACCCTGTTTCTTGATGAGATCGCCGAATTAAGTCATGCGACCCAGGTCAAACTGCTAAGAGTTCTGCAACAGCGCGAATTCAGCCGCTTAGGTAGTAATCGCCTCGTTCCTTTGAAGGCACGCATTCTGTTTGCCACACATCAAGACCTTGCAGAGTTGGTGGCTCAAGGCAAAATCCGGCAGGATCTCTTCTACCGAATTAATGTGATGCGGATTGATATCCCTTCCCTTCAGGAACACGCCGAAGATATCCCACAACTGGCAACGCATTTCCTGCTTAAATATTGCGAACAATACCAGCGCCCACTTGAGAGCATCCATCCAGATGCAATGGCGCTGCTGCAATCGTACGCGTGGCCAGGAAACGTCCGAGAGCTTGAAAACGTCATTCAACGTGCCATCATTCTGGCTGATGATGAGTGCATTCGAATCCAGGATCTGCCGCAGAACATCCAGGAGGAAACGGTCGTAAGTATCGACGACTACCTTCCTACTGGCTCGTTCGAGCGCCAGCTTCGTGACTATAAGATCCAGTTAGCCCTCACAGCTTTGCGAGAGAACAATGGAAATAAGACGTTAGCCGCGCGAAGCCTCAGCATCTCTCGAGCTTACCTTTACCGTCTGATCCGCACTGTAGAACCGGATCAAACAATCGATCCTGAGGGTCAACAATTAGGAAGAGCATGAGCACCGCGACTGTGTCCTTAAGGGACAAGCGGCATCCTTGGTTCGTTCGGGCATCTCGACGCATCTTTTCTTTCCCGGTGGCGTTGAGTTGTATGCTGATCGTGCTCGCGTTCCTCACGGTAAGATCACGTTTTGATGACCCTGACATGTGGTGGCACCTTAAGTCGGGTGAAATCATCCTAACCACGCACACAATTCCCACAACTGACATCTTCTCGTACACAACGAATCATCAAGCTTCCGTACCGCATGAGTGGCTTTCGCAGGTTTTTATCTACGGAGCATATAAGGCAGGTGGGTATTCAGGGCTCATGCTCTGGTTTTGCATCCTAACCTCTTGCCTGCTTGTGGCTGGATACGCACTCTGCTCTCTCTACTCAGGAAACGCAAAAGTGGGTTTTGCGGGGGCCCTGATTTTATGGCTATTCGCCACGGTGGGTCTCGCTGTTCGACCGCACATGGTCGGCTACCTGCTGCTTGTGGCCGAATTGCTTTTGATACACCTGGGCCGGACGCGAACTCCCCGCTGGTTCTTCGCTCTGCCACTGTTGTTCGCCTTTTGGATCAACTGTCACGGATCCTTTTTCCTGGGACTCATCGTGGCGGGCATCTACGTTTTCTGTTCCTTCTTGCACTTCAAGGTTGGGTCGCTCACTGCGCCACGCTGGGATTCACGCACCCGGCGAATGCTTATCGTGGCATTGCTTCTTTCGACCGCAGCGCTCTTCCTGAATCCAATCGGGGCACGGCAGGTTCTATACCCAATAAACACATTGATGCATCAGAGCATCGGCCTCAGCCAGGTGCAGGAATGGATGCCGCTGCAATTAACCAGCGAGCGTGGAATCGCTTTACTCGCCGTCCTCGCATGTTTGTTGATGATCGAGATTGTGCAGCATTCGGAGATCTATCTCCATGAGTTGCTTCTGATTGCACTCTGCACGTGGTCGGCCGCCAGTCATTCACGCCTGATTTTCGCTTTTGGGATTATTGTGGCGCCCATTTTGTCGAGACTTTTGAGCAACGCCTGGGATAACTACAACCCACAGCAGGATCGTTCTCTACCCAATGCCGTGATGATGCTTGCAGCTTTGCTGATTTGCTTTTTTGCTTTTCCTGACAAACAGAATCTGACAAACCAGGTAGTTGAAAACAGCCCCGCAAAGGCAGTGGAATTTATCAAGACCAGCCAGCTATCGGGTAACATGCTCAATGATTATCTCTACGGAGGCTACTTGATTTGGGCGGCGCCGGAACATCCGGTCTTTGTGGACGGAAGATCCGACGTTTTCGAATGGACCGGCGTTCTTGAGGAATTTGGCGATTGGGCGACACTGCAGGCCGCCCCCCGAAAGCTTCTCGACAAGTACAACATCAAGTTCTGCGTACTGACGAATCAATCACCGATGGTCCATGTTCTTCCGCTCCTGCCAGAATGGAAGCTCGCTTACTCCGATAACAATTCGGTGGTATTTGTTCGGACCCCCATTTCAGGTCAATCGAAATAGAGCTATGGGACACCGCTATTTCGCGGGCCCATTCTCCTGTTGAACCGTGTCCCCCTCGCCTTCGAACGGCCAGTTCGTTTCCAGTATCAAGTCTTTTTCTCGTGTCGATTTCGGAACCCTGTCGGTTTTAAGATTCTCGAAGAAATGGACGCCCGTCTTTCCTGCGGTTGCAAGATCCACATCTCCGTCGCCATCCAAATCCTGCACCAGGAACTGGGTTCCAGCCCCCGCTGTTCCGTTGATTGAAATCGCATAACGATTGAAGGTACCTGTCTTGCGATCAATCTTGTAATAGTAAATTACCAGCGGATCATACGATCCCGGATCGTTTCCGTTGTGTCCACGATATCGCTTTCCAGTCAGCAGTTCGGGTGTTCCATCTCCGTCGATATCGCTCAATTGCAGGGCGTGAATCTGCGAGTAGGACTCGTCAATTACATGTTTCTCCCAATGCCTGCCCCCTCCCCCGCCCTGTTGTTCCAGCCAATACAATCCGTAGCTGTGCCCCTCGCCGTAAATCAGATCCATCTTCCCATCGTTATTCACGTCATAGCCGATGATGGGAAACCCTGTATCACCTAACTGCCAATCACCGTGCCACTCCCATTTGTCGCTATCTGCATCGACATTCTTGAACCAGCCATACGGCGTCAGGATATCCGGTTTGCCATCCCCATCCACGTCTGCCATTCCAATGCCATGACCGTCCTGCTCTTTGCCGCCAACGTGATGGACCTTCGGCTCGCCTTTTGAGAAGTCGATCCATAGAATTCCAGAATGGTTGTAGTGGGCAAAAGCGAGATCGGGGTGTCCATCGCCATTGATGTCGCCGATCGCACCGCCCTCGGTATCGTAACTATCCGCAATTTTATGCGGCTGCCAAGTGGCATCGAGTTTCTTCGGATTCTCAAACCACCAAACTCCATTGACCATCCAGCCGGTAGTCACCACATCGGGCGCGCCATCGTGGTTCACGTCAATCGCCCACTCGCCGCAGTCGGAAACAAACTCCCCAAGGATTCCGACCTTGCGAAATTGATGCCGCGTCCACACTCCTCCATCCGGGCCAGGATTTTCGTACCAATACGCGCCACTCAACAAATCGGGGCGTCCATCGCCATTCATATCGATGGACGTGACACCTTCAGCGTGGTCTGCGCCTAAACGATGCACCCGGAATGTGACCTGTGGCACTCCGTAGGGTCCATTTCCCGGAGCGGTCTTTCGTTCCGTGTCCTCGCCAAAACACCACGCCGACGTCGAGAGCGTAAAGACAAAAACAATCGCGGCAAGCTTCATTGATATCGTCAAGCCATTACTCCATTCCGCAGAATTATTTCTTCTTACAAATTGGGACCATCGAGGTAGATGCTACTTCAAGGGATAGAGCTTGATGTCCCGGAAGAACACTTCCGCGCCCTCTGACTGAAATAGAATCTTTCCTTCTTCTGGAAATGGGTTCGTTCCTTCGTTCACAAGCTTGCCATTGACGTACTGCTTCACATCCTGACCATCAGTGACGAGTTCGAGAACATTCCACTCCCCGTAAGGCTTTTCAACCTCGCCGGTGGGATCGCGAAAACCGACGACATTCTCCGATGAGCCCTTGCCGAATCGGTCGATCTTCACACCCGACCCCGGCGGCCCTTCCACGCGTTTGCCATCGCGGCCAGTGAGAGCCGCACCATCCGTCATCCAGAAATCGCCGGTGCCACCCTCCATGATCTGGAACTCGATAGATCGAGGCCATACCTTTTGCTCGCCCTGAACGTTGTATAGAATTCCACTATCGCGAGCCTTCCCTTTGCGCTCGCCGAACGTGCCTACGCCCCATTTGAACTCGGCTCGAAGATAGTAATTATGGTATGGCTGCTTTGTGATGATGTAACCCATCTCCTCTCCCGACACATGGATAACGCCCTTCTCCACTTTGAAGATGTGTTCCGGATCAGAGTTGAGCCCTTTGCTTTTGAGAAACGTGTCGAAACTGTCGAGCGACTTGCCATCAAACAGAACGATCGCGGCTTTATGCGCTGGGATTTTCGGTGACTCCGCCCGTAGCGCCGAACCTGGAATCGCCAACAACAGCGCGACCGCCAAGCGAGATGACTTCAACTGAAACATGAATTCCTCCAAAGCCGTATCTGATTATTGCAATTGAATGCCTGCAGAATTCTAGCCCGAACTCTTCAGGAAGTCTTCAGTCAAGGCATTTGCGTTCCGGTTTGGAAGTGAAGGACGGAGATTGCCATTCCGAATTGCGCTCTGGCATTCGCATTGCTGATGGCTGCCTGCGTTTGCTGAAGCTGAGCCTGGCTAAGTTCAACAATCGAGCTTAGGCCCAGCTTGTATCGTGTTTGCGCAAGATCTAACGCAACATTGGCCTGCTTCAGGAGATCCTCGGTGACGGATACGCGCTGCCTTGCGGTGTCCGCATCCAACCACGCAGTTCTAACATCTCGAGCGACACGATTTTTAAGATCTCGCGTGCGTTCAATTGCTTCCTGTGCCTCAAGTGAAGCCTCTGATGCCTGAGCGTTCATGCGAAATCCGTTGAAGATTGGGACGCTCATATTCACGCCAACCGCCCCATACCAATCGCTATTGAAGTATTGAGAGGAGCCAACTGGAGTTGTCCCCACGACGCCCATAGCGCTGATGGTGGGCAAGAATTGCTGGTGCTGAGCTCGACTGAACTTCTGAGCAGCCTGTTCGTTGAACCGTAAAGATTGGAGGTCGGGTCTGTTCTGAATTGCAGTTAAGATCATTGATTCCACATCTTGCATCACCTGCCCAGTTTCACCAGAGTCTTCCACCAATTGATAATCGACGAACCTGTCGCTTCCCAAGACAGCGTTCAATTCTGCCATCGCCGCTTGAACATTGTTTTTCGCATCCAGTTGCAGCAGTTTAGCCTGAGAAAGATTCACCTGCGCAAAACTCAGGTCGAGATCTGATTTCAGCTTAGCTGAGGTTAGAGCGCTTACCTGATCGACCAGTGCTTGCCTCGCCCTAACTGTCTGGTCGGCGACACGAAGTGTCGCCTGTGATTCAAGTGCCTCATAGAACGCTTGATCGGTTGCGAGAACAATGTCCTGACGGCTTGCCTCCGCGCCTGCTATTTGTGCCTTCTCATGCAGTTTGGCAGAAGCAACTAGATTCTGGGTGTGACCGAAGTCCGTGATCACCTGGGCAAGTTGGACGCCTATTCCCGCATGTTCAAACAAGGAGGAAGCAGTCAAATATCCAGCGGACAAGCGACTGCCTTGGTTCGCTTCCACAGCTGTAAGATTTCCGCTCAAGTTTGGCAGTTCCTCCGAGCGGACCTCCCTCACAATCTGATGCTGCACCTTAGCAAGAAGGCTGGTGATCTGAATGCGAGGATTGTTAGCGAGTGCAATTTGCTCTGCCTGGGTGCGCGTGAGCGACGGTCGGGAAGCTTCGGTTGCCGGTCTTGTGCCACTCCTGTTCGGTGTAGGAACCTGCTGAGCGGTGAGGTAAAGATTCGATGTCGGTGCATTCGGTAATGACGATCCAGCCTGCGGCATTGCAGGCAGAGCAGCAATGCTACCCATAACCACAATGATCGTCCTTAGGAATATTGAACGAATCATTGCACCACCACCTTCTCTGTTGTGCCCTCCTCTTTGCGATGGATAAGCAGGTACGCCGAGGGGACAAGGAACACAGTGACGATAACTGAGACCGTCAACCCGCCCAGAATGGCTCGAGCAAGAGGAGCATACTGTTCGCTTCCCGGCTCAAGCGCCAACGCCATAGGAATCATTCCCAAAATCGTCGCGAGGCTGGTCATCAAAATTGGTCGCAGACGCACCTTGCATGCTTCGACCAACGCCGCCTTTAATGCCATTCCCGATTTGCGCAGCGTTCCCGTGAATTCGACTATGAGGATGCTGTTCGATACCGCAATCCCCGTCATCATCACGCCGCCCATCAGCGACATCACATTCATCGTTGTGCCCGTCAACGCTAGGAACACCAGCACGCCCGACAGACCGGGCGGGACAGCAAGAAGGATCACGAGAGGATCGGAAAAGGAAGCGAACTGTGCCATCAGGATGAGATAGACCAACGCGATTGCAAGGACGAGACCGATTGCGAAACTTGCAAACGAAGCCTGCATATCGCGAACAGCACCTTGTACTTTTATAGTGACGTTGCGCGGCTTATCAAGTTGAGCCAACACCCTGTTAACATCTGCGCTCGCGCCGCTTAGATCTTCGCGCTTCGGCATAACGTAGACATCGAACACGCGGCGAAGTTGGTAATGGTCCACTTCCGTTGGAGTCTTGATCTGCTTTATGTCCGCCACGGATTCAAGCGGCGTGGTATTCGTATTCCCTGGAGACCGCAAAGGAATCTGTTTGAAATCGGTGAGAGTCTGAATCTGGGATTCGGGATATTGAACGGTCAGCATATAACTGTTGCCGCTCTTGGGATCGACCCAAAAACTAGGCGCAATTACTGCATCGGAAGTGAGCGCGGTGATCACGTTATCCACCACGTCTTTCGCAGATACTCCCAGCAACGCAGCATGCTCGCGATTAATCTTGAGTTCCAGCCCGGGATAATCCAGGTCTTGCGGGATCAGCACATCACTGACTGTACGGAGCGTGCGCAACTTCTGTGCTGTTTCCTGCGCCAGGTCATATGCTTGCTGCAGATTGTTTCCACCGATCTGGATGTCAATCGGCGCCGGTTTGCCTTGGTTAACGACCGAATCCACCAAGCCACCAGCCTGGAAATACGTTTGGACATCCGGAAAGTCTTCGGCAAGCTTTCTGCGTGCTCGCTCCATATACAGGTAGCTACCTGTTTTGTGATCCTCACTTAAGCTCACTTGAATAAAGGCGGTATGCATCCCGGAGTTTGACGTATAAATCGCAGAGAGATCCGGAGTGATTCCGATGTTGGACACTATGATCTTCAGATCTTTCGGCGTAACCACTCCGCGGATATCCTGTTCCATCCGCGCAACGTATTCGTTCGTCAGTTCTATTCGTGTACCGGCCGGAACTTTGAGATTCACAACGAATTGTCCGGGGTCGGTCCGCGGAAAGAATGCCTTCCCCATAAACGGATAGATTGTCAGACTCAGCAAGGAACGCCAACGCACAAACGCCAACTATGAGAGCGGGTCTTTCAAGCAATCGTGAAATGGTTCGCTCGTACCACGACTGCAATCCGAAAAAGGCTTTGTTGAAGCGAAGCACTACTACGCTGAATATCCGGTGTTTGCGCGAAGTATTGATAGCTCCGGCGAGATCCTCTTCTACTTCCTGCGCTGAATGATGTTCGTGGCCGGGATTCAATCGAATGAAGAGCGCACAGAAGGCGGGCACGACCGTCATTGCCACGGCATAAGATGCGAAAAGAGCGATAACCACGGCAAGAGCCAGCGCGGTAAACAAGTACTTGCTAACTCCATAAAGGAGCACTACGGGGAAGAATACGATCGCCGTGCTCACCGTCCCAGCTAACACCGCAAGTTGGACTTCCCTTCCGCCGATTTCAGAGGCAAAAGCGGATGGCTCGCCCATCTCCATGTGACGGAAGATATTTTCAAGAACCACCACTGAGTTGTCGATCAACCTTGAAAGCGCCAAGGCAAGTCCGCCAAGGATCATCGTGTTTATCGAACTGCCTCCGATATCCAGTGCGAGAAAAGTAGCCAGACACGAAATCGGAATCGAAAGCAGAACTGCGATGGTCGCGCGTACGCTCCCGAGAAATAGCAGGATCATCAGTGCGGTGAGGGCAAGGCCTATCGTGCCTTCGTTGATTACATTTTTTACAGCTGTCTTCACAAAGAGAGATTGGTCGAAGACAACGTCCGTCTTCAGCACGTTCGGAATATCGAGCAGATGGGATGTGGCTTCCTTAACTCCTTCAACGATTGTGATCGTGTTTGAGTTCCCACCCTGCTTCAATACGGGGATATAGACAGATCGCTGTCCATCCACTCGAACGATGTTGGTCTGCAATTGACCCGCGTCTTTTGCCTGGCCAATATCGGCCACCATCACCGACCCATTCCCTACCGTCTTCAAAGGCAGGTAGTTGATTTGATCCACGACCGGCACCTGGCTATTCGCGTAGATGTTGTAGTCCTTCGTGCCAATGCGAACATCACCCGCCGGAAGAATCAGGTTCGATTCATTGAGCGAGTGAACCACATCCATCACGCTCATCTGGTGCGCCTCAAGCTTCACCGGATCGACGTAGACCATGATCTGCCGATACCTGCCCCCGTAGGGCTGCGGTACCGATGCTCCGGGGACACTCGCCACCTGGTTGCGAACGCTGAATTGAGCAAGATCTTTCAGTTGCGTTTCATTCAGCCCTTGTCCCTTCAGTGTTATCAGGCACACAGGCAAATTAGACGCATCGAACTTCAAGACGACCGGCGGCAGAGTGCCCGGTGGCAAACGCCGCAAATTCGCCATGGCAAGATTCGAGACGTTGCTCACTGCTGCGTTTGCGTCTGTGCCGGATTGAAAGTAGATCTTGATGAGACTGACGCCCGGTAATGAACGCGATTCGATGTGATCTATACCGCTCCCCAAGGTGAAAAACCGCTCATAGCTGTTTGTAATGTTGGATTCGATTTGCTGCGGCGGCATGCCTGCATAGAACGTAGCTACCACGACGACCGGTATGTTGACTTCGGGGAAGAGATCTACCGGCATGCGTGCGACAGTCGTAGCTCCCACCACAATCACTACGAGGCACATCATCAAAATGAAGAAAGGATGTTTGATCGCAAAGGAGGACATTATTGTTCGCCTCCCTGTTTCGGCATCGTGATCGCGGAAATGAATTTGGGCTGGACGACTTCACCGGGATGAAAATTCGACTGACCCGAGAGGATCACCGTCTCGCCGACATTCAAACCTTCGGCGATCTCAACTCTTTCGGGCCCTTCAATTCCAAGGGTCACTAACTTTTTCTGCACTCGGCCTGTCGAGTCCACCGTCAACACATAGGGTGCGCTATCACTCTGCACTAGCGCTTCGGAGGGAATTGCGATCACGTTGTTTCTTCGCTGGAGCGAGATCTCCGTCTCCGCATACATGCCGGGGCTCAGCTTAAGATCCGAGTTTGGCACGTCAACTTCAGCCACCATAGTCCGCGTTGCGGTGTCGAGCGCTCGTGAAAAACGAACGATCTCTCCTGTAAATATCCGGCCGGTCGCCTGCACGTTGACGCGAACCTCACTGCCGATTTCGATGAATGCCACATCGCTCTCCGGCACCGGCATCCGCAACCGCAGTATGTCGCTTTGCGCCAATTTGACTACAGGCATCGACTGAGTATTTGAAGTGGTGCCTGCCTGGATAAGCGCCCCTGTGTCCGCATAGCGCATGGTCACGACGCCATTAAACGGTGCCGAGACGACAGAGTAGTCTGACATCGCCTGAACTCTCTGATTGTCTGCGCGAGAAACCCCGAGCCGCTGCTCAGTCGCTTCCAGATCTGACTTTGCGATGTTGATATGCGCCTCTGCGTCCTGATCTTTTGCGCGAGCGTCGTCGAGTTCCTGCTCGGCAATCAGTCCCGGACGTTCTTTCGAGGCTTGTTCGAGACGGGTGTAAGCGGCGTGTAGAGCTGCATAGTTCGATTCGGCACCGGCAAGCTCGCTTTTTGCCCGAGTGATTTCTGATTGGCTGTGCCGGACCTCGGCCTGCGCACCGGCGACTTGCGCGTTCAGTTCGGGAACCTCCAACGTGGCGATTACCTGACCGGCCCGCACCCGGTCGCCAATATCAACATTGATTCGTCGAATGTACCCGGAGACCTTTGCGTGCAGGTCCACTTCCTGAAAAGCCTGGAATTGCCCAGCAATAACCAGTTTGCTCGAAAGATTTTCTCGCGCAACGCGAACAACCGTAGCGGAAGGGATTTCGGCTGCTTTGGGTTGAGAGTCTCCGCCCTTACAGCCCACAAAGACGACACTCAGCAACAAGAGAGCTGCCGCGTCTTCCGCGTTCAGCGGAGAAGATCGCATGAACATGACTTGCACCCCTTATGAATGGAGCGCGCCCGAAAGGTCAGGGCAGCGCGAACTCGTCTGAAGGATGCACACATGAGTTGTCCAATGGATTTTTGTTGGACAGAGGTGCGTGCAGACTAGAGCAGAGTTGTAACGAAAGGGGGAGGGCGGAAGGAAAAATAACTGAGATGCGAACGGCTTTTGCTGGGGACGAAATTAGAGGTATCGGTAGAAATCAGCTTGCCGATCGCGCTAACAATGGCGGTAGCCGCGATCAGCCCGATGAGCGCGCTGAAATATGGCGTAACTGGCTGAGCAGGGCGGGAAGGATTTCCCGTTACCGCTTCGTGAACTGCAATCGGACGCTCTTTCTGAGAAAGGAGCTTGGCCTGGGGCGAAGCAGCAACTGTTTTTGCTGGCCAATCGTAGAGGGAGAGTTTGTATTGAACGCCCCAGGAGAAGACTGCGAAGACGACGAGAACAACCGTCACCCATTGCAGTCGAAAATGTCCTGTGGCTTTGTTATCCATCATTCTTCTTTCGAGAGGCCTTATACGACTCTAGACTCTCAGTATGATGCAACGTGATTTCAGGCGCAAATCTAGGTTGAAATGTCAGTGTATTGCGCCCTGCATTGATTTTTATGTTTTCGTCAGCCACAGCCCGAAGCCCCAACGATGAATTCACGCTCATCGTCAGGGCGGAGTACGGCCGGAACACGTATCCGCCTCGACAAACGGGTGAGGTGCTGCTCGGAGACTCGCGCTATTGTGCAGTTCCCGCGGCTTCGCTCGCCGGGTGGACGCCCTGCACTTGCCAGCTATTGTTGGTCTTCACAAGAGTTGCTGTGGCCACAGCCAGACCGGACGTGTCCGCCTGCAATTTAGGAAAAGCCGTCTTGATCTCGGTGGAATTTGCCCAATCCGGAACACCGGTTACGGCATGGTGAAAAGTCACGTTATACTGGCTAGCTTCAGCGTTGTCGCTGGGGGTGTAGCCATCGATCGACGTAACCTCGCTGTGTCCAAAACAGAAATTTCCGTAGCCGGGCTGAGTCTCGTCGGGAGTCCAGCTTCCGCGGCCTTTATCTGACAAATCGTAGTTATTCACCTGCTTCGATCCAATCAAAAAGCGCTTCTTTTCGGCGGAATCCCTCGTCAGAAGCCCAGCGTCCGTTAGCGCATCGAACCCCTTGGTCTCTTCGTCGTTTGACGTATCAGCCTGTGCCGGAAACTTCATCGGCGTTCTCCATACGCATGTATGCCGAGTGCTGTAATAGTCGTTCAAGGCCGTCTTAAACGCCATTTTATCCACTGTGTTGGATCTGCAACCCATGCCCATCAGCAACACGGCGCCCGCCGTGAGAACTCCAAAATGCCCTAAGCGCATCTATGTTTCTCCTCGAGCCATAGGATGCCGAGGGTTAAGTAAATTGCGGGCTTGTGTTCAGCTTTTTCCGCCCTACTATGAGGACATCGAAAAGGTTGCCGAGGCTTGTGTGATTTAGATCACGGAATTTAGGGCGCCATTTTGTAACGATAACGACCACTCAACGCGGCGTAACGGGAGAGATTTGTGCTCGGCTGGGACAAGGTCCACAAGGCAGCTTGGGAGGACGAGAAGGCTGCAGAACCAGCCTCAGCACCGACTCAACCCTTCCAAACGACGCCTCTGGTCCAGATCTCGGACCTTTCGCCTTACCCCGGTCAACCCGGCGGTAAACGCGCCTATCACGCCATGATCAAGCCTCAGGGGTCAATCTGCAATCTGGACTGCACCTACTGTTATTACCTCCACAAGCAGGATCTGCTGGGAAGCACGAGCAAGTTCCGCATCACAGATGAAATTCTTGAGACTCACATTCGCCAGTACGTCGAAGGGCAGGATCGGGACGAAGTGGTTTTTTCGTGGCAGGGCGGCGAGCCGACGATGCTCGGACTGGCATTCTTCGAAAAAGTTGTCGAACTTGAGCAGAAATACAAGAAGCCGGGCCAGCGCATTGAAAATGATCTTCAGACCAACGGAACGCTTCTGACTGAGGAATGGGGAGCCTTCCTCAAGAAGCACAATTTTCTCGTGGGTTTGAGCATTGATGGGCCTGAAGAACTTCACGATCTGTATAGGGTGTCGAAAGAGGGCAAGCCAACTTTTGCGAAGGTTTTTGCCGCATCTCAGCTTCTACATCGCCACGGAGTACCTTTCAATTCCCTCTCGGTGATCAACCGGGTGAACGCTAAAAAGCCGTTGGATGTTTACCGCTTTCTGAAAAATGAAGTCCGACCCCGGCAAATGCAGTTCATCCCGTGCGTTGAGCCAATCGTGTTTGAGAACACGGCACCGCAGAAATGGATTTCCGAATCGATCCCCATCCAGGACTCGTCAGCGGCACATCCGGGCACACCGGATTCAGTTGTTACCGACTGGTCGATCAATCCAGATGATTGGGGTACATTCCTTTGCAAGATCTGGGATGAGTGGTATCGCCGGGATATTGGAAAAGTTTTCATCAATCATTTCGAAACCGCAGTCGCCCAATGGATGGGCAAAGACTCTCAATTGTGCATTTACCACGAGTTTTGCGGCAAAGGCGTCGCGCTTGAGCACGACGGCAGCCTCTACAGTTGCGATCACTACGTCTATCCCGAATACAAGCTCGGCAACATACGGGAGACATCCAGTTCGCGGATGGTCTTTTCCGATCAGCAACGCACTTTCGGACTAAACAAGTTCAACTCTCTTCCACGGCAGTGCAGAGAGTGCAGCTTCCT
Source organism: uncultured Acidobacteriaceae bacterium (assembly GCA_963797255.1). Classification (GTDB taxonomy): domain Bacteria; phylum Acidobacteriota; class Terriglobia; order Terriglobales; family Acidobacteriaceae; genus JANXZS01. The sequence continues at coordinate 609,716 of CAWCOV010000012.1, read as the reverse complement.
CTTCGCATGCAACGGCGAATGTCCGAAGAATCGGCTAATCCGCACCAAGGATGGCGAACCTGGCCTGAATTATCTCTGCAGCGGCCTCAAAAAGTATTGGCATCATATCGACGAAGACGCAAAGGACATCTCCCGCCGCCTGGCTCGTGGAGAAGCATTGCGTCCTCGGTGACTTGAACCATGTGCCATTCGAGCTTTCTTGACGTCGCTACATAATCGCCGCTATCATCCTGCATTCATGGGACATAAGTTATAGGGGCATGGTAGGAAGCACGGTTTCGCACTATCGGATCCTCGAAAAGCTCGGCAGCGGCGGGATGGGAATAGTCTATAAGGCTGAAGACACCAACCTGGGACGGATGGTTGCGCTCAAGTTTCTTCCTTCCAATCTCGTTGGCGATCCGCAAACCTTTGACCGATTCCGCAGAGAAGCGCGCGCCGCGTCATCCCTCAACCATCCAAACATCTGCACCATTCATGAGGTTGATGAGGCGGAGGGACAGCCATTCATCGTCATGGAGCTCCTTTCCGGGCAGACACTTCAGGTTCGGCTCGGAGCCGGTCCCTTCGGAATCAATGAGTTGCTGGACATAGCGATTCAATTGACCGATGCGCTCGAGGCTGCGCATCAGAAGAACATTCTTCATCGCGATGTGAAACCCGCGAATATTTTTATTACTTCGCGTGGACAGGCAAAAATTCTTGACTTTGGCTTGGCGAAGTCGATGGAAGCATTTCCGTCCACTGCGGAGAATCCGAGTGTTCTGAGCAACGAATCAGAATCCAACACCGGAGCGGAACACCAAGACACCACTGAAGTGCTTGCGCATCTGGTCACCAGTCCCGGGATAGCTATCGGCACCATTGGCTACATGTCGCCGGAACAAGCGCGCGCAGAGACATTGGACGCCCGGAGTGATGTCTTCAGCCTTGGAGTGGTTCTGTACGAAATGGCGACGGGAAGGATGCCCTTCAATGGGCGTTCGACCGCAGCAATTTTCGCGGCCATCCTGCACGAAACGCCCGCTCCCATTACCAGTGTCAACCCTGCTCTGCCACCGCGGCTTGAGGCGATCGTTAACAAGGCTTTGGAGAAGGATCGCGACCTGCGTTCTCAAAGTGCAGCTGAAGTTCGCAGCGAATTAAAAAGGCTGAAAAGGGACATTGAGTCGGGACGCATGTCTGGAGCCGGCGCCTTCGAGAGCACCGCGGCAATCCCGGCCGTAGCTGACGCAGTGCAACCGGAGCTGAATACGTCCGCCAACCAGCGCAAGGCCTCGTCCGCCCAGCGACGGAAATCAATCTTGATCGCAACAGGCGCTGTTGTGGCGGCCGCGGCACTTTTTCTGGCACTAAGGCCCCAATTGCCTACTCCGAAGGTAGTGAGTGCCTTGCAGATTACGACAGATGGACAGGAGAAATCCGGCGCGGCCACGGATGGGACTCGCCTCTATTTTGCCGAGCAAGGACAGATCTACGCGGTTTCCAATGCCGGCGGAGAAATGGTGCGGGTTCAACAATCGGTCGGCGATCTTTTCCCAGTGAGTTTTTCGAAGGATAATGCGCAACTTCTGGTGATCTCAAAAAGTTTTGTTCCGGAGGGTGGTCCAGCATGGACGCTACCAGCACTGGGTGGAGTAGCGCGGCCCCTGAGCGGTGTCCTGGCGACAGACGCTTCCTGGTCTTCCGATGGCGCACGCCTTGTTTACACCTCGGGCAACGATCTCTACATCGCTCGGAGTGACGGATCTTCGCGTCAAAAATTGGTTGGCTCGTCTGGAATTTTGTCGTGGCCGCGGTGGTCTCCAACCGAAACGCGTGTGCGCTTCACCCAACGAGATGAGACGGGAGCTTCCCTCTGGGAAATATCCACCGACGGGACCGCACTTCATCAAGTGTTGAAAGGCTGGAATCCAGCGCCCAGTGAATGTTGTGGCAGTTGGATGCCAGACGGGAAGTACTACATTTTCCAATCCACCAAGGGTGGGGTAGCCAACGTGTGGGCCATGCGTGAGGAGGGCAGTCTATTACATCGGGTTGACCGCAAACCCGTTCAGCTGACTTCCGGCCCTACAAGCACTTTCGCTCCGCTACCAAACACAGATGGCGATCAGGTGTTCGTTCAAACCATTCAGCCACGCGGCCAGGTGGTGCGCTTTGACTCCAAAGAAAAGGAGTTTCAACCATTCTTCCCGGGCGCTGAAACCAATCTGCAAGCATCTGCCATTGATTTTTCGCGCGATGGCAAATGGATTACGTTTATGAGCTATCCGGAGAGAAGCATCTGGCGAAGCCGGCCAGACGGCAGCGAGCGGATGCAGCTGACGGTACCGCCGCTTATCGCATACATGCCGAGATGGTCTCCGGACGGGAGCCAGATCGCTTTCATGGGACAGTCTCCCGGTAAGCCGTGGCAGATATACACCGTCCGAGCAGACGGTGGGTCGGTCGAGCAACTGTTTCCAAGCACAGAAGATCAGGCTGATCCGACTTGGTCCGCTGATGGAAATTCGTTGGCCTTCGGCGGCCAGGCAGTGCTCGAAAAAGATGCGGCAAGCGAAAACGCGATTCGGATACTGAATCTTAAGACGCGAACTATCACCATTCTAAAAGGCTCTGAAGGGCTGTGGTCGCCTCGATGGTCCCCCAATGGAAAGCAGATCGCTGCAATGTCGAATGATGGAAATCATTTATACGTTTATGACATCGATGCTGCGACATGGTCTGAATTGGCGCATCTTTCACTCGGCTACCCGACGTGGTCGCACGACGGCGATTTTGTTTACTTCCTTCAACATTTGCCGGCTGGAGACAGGCTGTCTCGTGTAAGCATCGCAACCCATAAAGTCGAAGATCTGGAAGATCTGAAAGATTTCCACCAAGCGCCATTTTTGGCAGGATATTGGGTTGGGCTGGCATCGGACGACTCACCTTTGCTGGTAAGGGACGTGGGCACGCGGGACTTCCACGCTCTCACCTTATCGCTGCCATAGAACTGCGGAATTCCAAACGAGATCCATTCCTAAAGAGGGCTCTCCTTGCGCGTTCAATAGTAGTTGCGCGGAAAATATCCTTCCGCCTTACGTAGGATGTGGAGTGCTCCACGACGAGGTGAGTGCTGATGAAGGTTGTGCTTTTCGGCGGATCGGGGATGGTGGGGCAAGGCGTACTCCGCGAGTGCCTGCTTGATGACGACGTACAGAGTGTCGTTTCCGTCGTTCGAAAGCAGACTGGGCAGAAGCATGACAAGCTCCGGGAAATCTTACATAACGACTTTCTGGACTACTCCTCGCTGAAGACCGAGTTCGTGGGAGCAGATGCCTGCTTTTACTGCCTGGGCGTTTCGTCAGGAGGAATGAAAGAAGCGGAGTATCAAAGACTGACTTACGACTTTACTCTTGCGGCGGCGAGTACTGTCGCCGATATCAACCCGAGTTTGGTCTTTGTCTATGTCTCGGGCCAGGGAACAGACGGCACAGAAAAGGGCCGAGTGATGTGGGCGAGAGTGAAAGGCAAAACGGAAAACGCGCTTCTGCGTCTTCCCCTCAAAGCAGTCTATATGTTTCGCCCCGGGATGATTCAACCCTTGAATGGAATCAAATCGAAGACGAAAGCGTACCGTGTTCTCTACACGCTGACCGGCCCGATTCTGCCGCTGCTGAAGAGGCTCTTCCCAAACAACGTAACCACTACGGAACAAGTGGGACGAGCAATGCTGAGAGTCGCACAGTCCGGTTACCCGAAGTCCATCCTAGAAGCCAAATACATCAACAGCGTCCCAGGCTGATCAACCTACTTGGTTTGCGAATTCATCTCGAGATATCCCATTGGTGCGATGCCAAAAGCATCCGCAACGCGATTGAAGAATGCAAACATCGCAGTGATGTAAACAGCTTCCGCAATTTGCGGTTCTGTCCATCCATGATTACGCAGCAACTGCACGTCGTCGGATGTTGTCCGAGAAGCAGCTTCCGTCACCTTGGTTACGTACTCGAGCAAGGCTCGTTCCGCATCGGTAAGCCCTGCCTCATCAAGGTTACCTTCCGCGATTGCCTGCACCGTCTTCTCTTCTGCTCCCTGAACACGCAGGAAGTAAGCATGTGAGTCCAGTCAATATGGGCAACGATTAAGCCATGAAACCCAGCTCGCAATCGCTTCCTTGGTCCGGCGGTCCAGATGCCCTTCGGAGAAATGGACGGTGTCGCTGAAATGAATAACGTCCCTCAAAAAATCTGGGCGGTGGCTGAAACACTTCAGGATGCCAGGAACCTTTTCGCGGCCCGATTTCGCTCGCCACTCGTCGTAAACCTCGGCCACCTTTCCTGCGGCGTCTGCGTCTTCGATGAGTTCAATCTTCGTTTTGGGATCTGTCATGTGCTCAATTCTCAGGAGAATATCATACCGGTTGCGTTCTAAAGCACCAGCCTGCCGTCTCCCTGTTTTCTGGTGATGTGCTCCCGATCGAGAAACTCGAGAAGGGGTATCGCGTACTTCCTGGACAATCCAGTGAGACTCTTGAAACGCGCGACATCCATGGTCTCGCCCTTTAAACCTGCCAAACGGAGTTTAAGAGAGCCAATCGCAGCCTGATGAAAATAAACCGCATCGTTACCCATGCGGACGAGAATTTTCTCACGCAAAAGAAACGTGATGAGCCGATGCATTTCGCGCTCATTCAGAGAAAGAGTGCTACCGACCTCCAATGTGGATGGCGACGCCAAGCCTGCTTCTCGATAGATGTCGGCAATCGCTGACATTTTCCTCTGATCATCGATGGAGTAGATGCTATCGGAACCGCGTGGATAGAGGCTCTCACCGCGTAAAACTATCTTGCCTTGCTGCGACAGTCGCTCAATCACGAGATCGAACACTTCAGCATTCAGTTCCGTCGCACTCCTAAGCTCGGACCGCTTCACTCCTGCATTGGCCGCCTCATTGAACCTGGCAAGGAAAGTTGCGTGCGTGAGATTGATAGAAGCGACCAACGCCTCTCTACTCACAAGCGTATCGCCAGCCGCTCGCACAAGAGATTCCATTCTTATGAGTGGCAGAGCCATTCGTTCAATTGCCGCAGTTGTGAAGCCGGTCTCAGCTGCCAGCTCGCTCAGAGAAATACCTGCCGAATGCCGACGTGAAACTCTCAACAAAAGTTTCTCTTCCTCGCTCGCCTGTCTCATACTCTCCAACCACGCTAGACAGGCTGACTTTCGCACTTTCGGCAGCGGATGCGCGTCGAGGACCTTCCCCCCACCGATCGTCATTGCGGGAGAGCATTGACGCAGCACGAATCGATCACCGGGTAGCAGAAGTACAGGGTTCCTAAGACGGAATCGCATGAGACGGCTGCTCCCCGCGTGAGCCGATTGGTATCCATAGATCGATACGGAAGCCAATGTGTCCGAAGTAAACGCATGGAAGTGAACACGTGTGCGATGCTTGAGTTCGGGCACGTCTCGAAGAAGAATTACCTCAACATCGATCACGCTGGTGGCCGCGAGTGAATTTGGCGCAATCACCGTTTGACCACGATGCGCATCAGTCACCTCGACACCTGCAAGGTTGAGTGCAACTCTCGATCCAGCCTCGGCTATTTCAGTCGACCGACCATGCGTCTGAATTCCGCGGATTCGCGCCGAGAGATTTCCTGGAGCCAGCGACACTTGTTGTCCTACTGCCACTGCACCGGACAACAACGTGCCAGTAACTACGGTTCCGAAACCCTTCATCACAAAGGCGCGGTCTAACGGCAATCGGGTCACATGGTCAGGATCGTGCAGAGGAATTTGTCGGCCGACTCGGAAGAGTTCACGCTTCACTTCTTCAATCCCATAGACGGTGCGCGCGCTTGCCGACAGAATCTTTACGCCGGAGAGAAGGCTGTCCTCGAGTAGACGCCTGGCTTCTGAAAAAACATTTTCCAACTGATCTGCGCTTACTGCATCCTGCTTTGTAATAACGACGAGCCCGCGGGTGATTCCGAGCAAGTCACAGATGGCGAGGTGTTCTTCCGTTTGGGGCTTTATGCCCTCCTCTGCCGAAATAACAAGCATTACCGCATCAATACAGCCTGTCCCGGCCAGCATGTTGCGAACGAATAGTTTGTGGCCCGGAACGTCAATGAAACTTACCTGAAGTGAAGAGCCATCATCGAGCGGCATCTCCATCGAAGCAAAGCCCAGATCGATAGTGATTCCACGACGTTTCTCTTCAGGCAGGCGATCAGTGTCAATTCCCGTGAGAGCACGTACAAGGTCGGTCTTTCCGTGATCGATATGACCAGCAGTCCCAAAAACGATACCTCTTGTTGCTCGGTTCACTGGGAGCCTGCAGGATCCATTTTCAACTGCGCCGCTAGCGTTGCATCCAGCTCAGGATTCACCGTTCGAAGATCGAGCAAAACGTACCCATCTTCAATTCGCGCAATTACTGGAGGATTTAGTTGTCGCAACTTCAACATAAAAACTTCCGCTGAATAGTCACGGTGTCGAAGTCGTACTGCAAAGCTTGGCAGAGTTGTACTCGGAGTTGTTCCGCCACCGATGACGCTTGCTGCTGGAATAACATCCGCTACCACTTCGGACTCTCTAATTTCGGACACGATCCAGCGACACCTTTCCTCGATGCTGTCAGCTGATTGCCGCATCATTTGAAACGTCGGTATCGAATCCGTCTCTCCAGAAAGATGATCAAGGAGTGTCGCTTCCAGCGCCGCATATGTAAGCTTGTCAACGCGAAACGTTCGCATCAGAGGATTCTTGCGTATCCTGTCAATCAAATCCAGCCTGCCTAGCAGGATTCCGCATTGCGGTCCGCCAAGGAGCTTATCTCCACTTGCGGCAATTAGATCGCAACCACTCAGAACACTCTCAAGAAGTGAACTGATGCCCCTAACACCGTATATCGACAAGTCGGAGATTAGCCCGGTTCCTTGATCTTCAAATATCGGGATGTTCGTCTCCTTGCCGAGGGTTACCAACTCCTCGAGCGTGGGCCGCTCAGTAAATCCCTCCATGCTGAAATTGGATTGGTGGACGCGGACGATCAAGGCTGTTGCCGATGAGATTGCTCTCGTGTAATCCGACCTGTTCGTGCGATTTGTGGTGCCAACCTCGTGCAGAATCGCGCCCGACTTAGCAAGTATGTCGGGAATACGAAACCCACCGCCAATCTCGATGAGCTCGCCGCGGGAGACAATCGCCTCTGCTTTGTCGGCAAGAGAATTCAATGCGAGAAACGTCGCTGCTGCACAATTGTTGACCAGAACAACAGCGCGTTCCGCCTGAGGTTGGTATCCAAGTCTCGTCGTTAGCAATCGAAGAATCAACGATTCGACGTGAACATCTCTGCGGCTTCGATCGCCCGAATCGAGATCGAATTCGAGATTGCAGTATCCTTTCGCGACTTCCGCAATGTTGTCGATCGCTGATTGGCTTAGTGGTGCCCTGCCAAGATTGGTATGAAGAATGACTCCAGTCGCGTTTATGACGGGCCTCAACGAATAGACCGTTTTCTTTTCTAACTCCTCCTGCACAGCGTTCGCTATGGATTCCAGACGGATAGATAGACTGCTCGTACTATGCAGCCCTGCCTCGATCTCGCTCTTGAGCGTGTTCAATACGATTCTTGCAGCTCGAACGATCGAAGTCCTCGACTGAGCCCGAAGCATGATTTGGAATTTGGGATCTAGCAGCAGCAGGTTCAGCGACGGCAGCATTCGATAAAGTGAGGTCTCAGAATCGGCGCTTTTGTAGATCGGCTTTGCCATCTATAACACTCCAATTCACACTAACCGGATTGCAGTAAGGCGCTTCTCATCCTTAAATCTGGCAGTGACAGAGCCAATTCTAGCGCCACTCACTCCCGCAAGGTGCAGGTCCTGCATGAACCTTTCCAATTCGCTGGCGTCGATTGAAATGAGCAGCCCCCCGGCGGTCTGTGGATCATACAACAACGCCCGCAGATCATCTGGTATATCGGCATTTGCTGAATCCGTGACCACACACTCAGCGAATTCACGATTTGCCAGCAGACCCGCGGGTATCGCGCCAAGATTTATGGCTTCCAACGCGCCTTCAATCACTGAAACCTTTGCTGTCTCGATTTCAAGAGTTACACCGCTAGCCATCGCCATTTCACGTCCATGCCCAATTAGCCCGAACCCCGTCACATCTGTCATTGCGTGGACTCCGTTGGAGGACAGCACAACTTCCGCAGCTAGCTTGTTCAATGTAGTCATCGAACGGACCGCAGCCTCAATCCAATCTTGTTGCGCTCGGCCCTGCTTGATCGCAGTTGTAATTACACCGGTACCAATCGCTTTTGTCAGGACAAGCGCGTCTCCTGCTTTTGCACAAGAGTTCGTGAAGTAACGTTCGGAATCCACCATCCCCGTTACAGCGTATCCGAACTTGATCTCGGAATCGCGAACGCTATGGCCCCCCACCACAACGCACCTAGCCTCGGCCATCTTCGACATACCGCCACGCATGATCTGCTCAAGGATGTTTAGGTCACCGTCCTGGGGAAAGCACACAATCGAGAGTGCCGTGAGTGGACGCCCTCCCATCGCGTAAACGTCACTCAGGGCGTTGGTGGCGGCGATTTCACCAAAAGTAAAAGGGTCATCAACAAGTGGAGTAAAGAAGTCGACAGTTTGTACAAGCGCGAGGTTTGCACTGATTCGATAGATTCCGGCGTCATCAGAAGTGTCAAAGCCCACCAGGAGGTTTGGGTCGTTCGTTTTCGGAAACCGCGAGAGCACGGCAGCCAACGAGCCCGGAGCCAGTTTGCTGGCGCATCCGCCCGCTTTCACCTGCTGTGTTAGCCGAACTTCTGTGGACTCTGCCATTTCTCGTACTCCGATGAATAGGATTATAGTGGCGACAGGGCGATGTCTAATTTCAGCAATCGACTCGCACGTGGAAGTGCTTAGGCTCCGGTGATCCTCCCGGTCTTCAAAACCGGTGGTCGTTCTTAACGGGCGACGGTGTGTTCGACTCGCACGCACTTCCGCCACGCTCTCTCAAAAGACAAATACCTTCGTCTCAAAACTACATAACTCCACCTTAAGGAGGAGATCTGGATCAACAAGAATGACGACGCGCTCTTGCCGGGTGAAGCTGGTTCGCTTATGCACATCGTGCCGCGCGACTCTCAATTGACTAACACCCGCGCTAACTGTGAAGATATGCGATGTGCGAGCGCAATCGTAGATGAGAAAAAGCGGCACCATCCAGTCACTCGCTTTACCATTCGCGGTTGTCGCGGCCTTCATTTTCCTGTGGACAATGGTCTGGAGGAGCGGGGTCTTCCACGAGAGCGCATTTCCGGCGCCCCTTGCCGTTCTTCGAGCATTTCGTGACGAGGTGGTAAGTGGTCGCCTGTTCACTGATCTCATCACTTCCATGTTCCGCGTAACCTGCGGTTTTGCATTGGCCGTGATTACGGGCATCCCCGCGGGCCTCTGGTTGGGTCAGGGACTGCTGGTGAGGAAAGCGTTTCTGCCAATCGTTAATTTCTTTCGCAATCTCTCTCCTTTGGCTTGGATCCCGTTCGCGATTTTGTGGTTTGGGGTAGGGGATGCTTCGCCTATCTTTCTGATCTTTCTTTCCGCATTCTTCCCCGTCGTGTTGGCCACAATGTCCGCCGCAGCCAGCGTCCCTACGATCTATTCGAGAGTCGCAAGAGACTTTGGGATGGGAAAGCTTGAAAAGCTGACACACGTCACATTGCCGGCCATAATGCCGCAGATCATTACGACACTTCGCGTAACCGCGGGCGTGTGTTGGCTTGTTGTTGTAGCGGCAGAAATGATCGCGGGCCGCGATGGTTTAGGTTTCGCTGTGATGGACTCTCGTAACGGACTTCGAACAGACATCCTTGTCGTGGAGATGATTGTTATCGGCATTGTTGGAGTAGGGATCGATCGCATCCTCGAACAGCTCACTAAAATCCCAAGCGTTCGCTGGGGTTACGAGAGATAACGATGACGATCCCTCCCCTGCTCCTTCGTCACATCTCGCATTCCTATGGTCGTCTCCGCGTGCTCGAAGACATCTCTCTTGAGGTGAAGCAGGGAGAATTCGTCGCGATTGTAGGTCCTTCCGGCTGCGGCAAGACTACGCTGTTGAATCTTCTTTCCGGCTTTGATCAGCCCACATCCGGCGCCATTGAGCGTAAGGGCGAAAGCAGGATGGTGCATCAGAAAGATGGATTATTTCCGTGGCTCACAGTGTCTGAAAACATTGCGTTAGGATTGCGGCGAATCAGGGATGTAGAGCAACGTCGGAAGCAGGTCGAAGATCTAATTGGACTGATACGACTTGAAACTTTTGAAGATAGTTACCCGCACCAACTCTCGGGCGGAATGCGTCAACGGGTTGAGTTGGCTAGAGCACTGGCTGGCTCTTCCGACATACTCTTGCTGGATGAGCCGTTCTCGGCACTGGATTATCTGACTCGGATTCATTTGCGACAAGAAGTAGCGCGCATTCTGCACGAGCGACCTCGGACTGTCGTGCTGGTAACCCACGATATTGAAGAGGCTGCGCAACTCGCCGATCGCGTGATCGTGCTCGGCGACAGGCCTGCACAGGTTCGCTATGAGTTGTCCATTAAGACTGCGCGGCCACGTGGGCCAACACATCCCGACGTGGTGCGAGCGGTTCACGACATTCTCACCGTACTCAACGTTGAATCTGATTCCGGCGAGTACGTTAGCGCATAAGCGCGGGAACAATTGACGCGCCAGGGAGTAGCAAAATGTTTCGTTCTTCAACGCCTCGATGGGTACTGGGATTCGTTATCTTTATTGCTCTTTTAGGTGTGCTTCGATTTAAGCCTTGGCATCGATCGGGTTCGAGTGGAGACGGCTCCGCGTCAAATGATCGTCGCGAGGTATTGCGCGTCGCGTTCCTGCCGGTCACTTGTCATCTCACATGCCCTGTAACTGCGTTTGCATCCAAGAACAGCCAGTCCACTCGATTCGAGTCGCAAAGATTTACTGACTTTCCCACTATGGCGGAGTCAATCAAGGCAGGTCGCATTCAAGCGGCCTTCATGATCGCCCCCCTCGCCATGAAATTGCGGGAAGAGGGTGTTCCGGTCAAGATTCTTTATCTTGGTCACCGAGACGGGTCAGAGGTAATGGTCGCCAAGAATTCGGAAGCACAAAGCTTGCGCGATCTGCGAGGAAAAACATTCGCAATCCCGAGCAGATACAGCAACCAGAACCTCGTCATTCATAAATTGATGGAGGACCAGGGAGTCGGTTTGGAAGAAATCAAATTTGTAGAGATGCCTCCCCCGGACATGCCCGGAGCGTTGGCTGCAAAAGCAATTGATGCATATTTCGTAGGAGAGCCATTCGCTGCTAAGGCAGAGGTGGATGGTTCCGGGCGCGTCCTATATTACGCAAAAGACATCTGGCCTCACTTCATCTCCTGCGTACTGGTAGTTCACGAAGATCTGATAAAGGGGCGACCGGCCGTTGTGCGTGATCTGGTTCGGGGGATTGCGGAAAGTGGCGAGTGGGCAGAGACGCATCGCATCGATGCCGCAAAGGTCGTCTCACCTTATTTTCGTCAAGACGAAAAGCTCGTTCGCTTTGTGCTGACGAGTCCCCCTGACCGCGTGAGCTATCGCATGCTCAATCCGACCGATGCTGAAATGGAGAAGATCCGCGATATGGGTATCAAGGCGGGAATTCTGACCAAAAGTATTCCCATCGGGGAACTACTCAATCGCTCGTTCATCCCATCAGACATAAAGCCCGCTGACGTTGATATGAGTACAGCTGGACAGCCAATTCCCTAACTGCTTGATACGCAACCGGGAATTGGCCAGCGTCCATTTCTGTCTGAACCGCAAATGTGGTTGACCCAGTCATCGCTCGATTTTAGTTATTTCTTGAGCGCTTCCAGAATCTTCTCCTGATTCTGAATAATCTTCTGCAGTGCGTCCTGGTTTTGCTTTATCGCAGCTTGGTTTTCAAGAATTGTCTTTTGATTCGCCAGGATTGTGGCCTGATGATCCAGAATCGTTTTTTGATTGGCGAGTACTTCGCTTTCCGGCATCCTGTTATCTCCTTCATTGAAATTCCGCCCTGATACTAACACCAAATCATTTAGATTTTGTAAGCATCGCCAAAGGGTGGATGGCGAACTCCACCCTTTGGATGAGGCGCTAAAACGGTCATAGTAACTAATGCGATGAAACAGAAGAAAGGCCACAAAGGAGAACGCCTAACGTGGCAAATGTGAGATGTCTGCTGGCGGAATTTTGCTATATCCTCTAAGCACTGCCAGATTGAAAAGAAGAATGAAAAACGATATGAGGATCAACGTAGCAAAGTCCGGTGAGGGCACCCTCGTATCCGCAAAGAGCTACCGCAGCTTCTCTCTTACGACTCAATTCATAGCGATCTTTCTTCTCATGGCCACAACCGGCGTCGGATGCCACTCGAAATATTCGTTGCCCAAACGATCATCTACTCTATACAGCGACTATGTGTCTTCGTTTTATGTTGGCCTCGCAGCATTGCAGGTGGGAGATGATGTCCGTGCTGACAATGAACTCGCTAAGTCTACGCGATTAGTTCCAGGCGAACCCGCTGGATGGGGAAACTGGGGCATTCTCGCTCTTCGACAGAGAAATTATGACGAGGCAGCCAAGAGGCTGGAACAAACCCAGAAACTCGCGCCTCAAAATGACTCCGTTTATTACTTGTTGGGATTACTTGAAGCTGGCCGCGGACGAAGCGCAGAGGCCATCGCGAACTTTCGGAAGGCGGTGGCAATAAACCCGGACAATTTGACTGCCCTTTACCAACTGGCGCAAGAAGTGGAACGCCAGGGCGATGCCGGCAGCGACGATGAATTTCAGAAGTTGATGCAGCAGATTTTGAAACAGCAACCTGAGAACCTGGCTGCACTGCTTGAACTCAGTCGAAACGCCGCCAAGCGGGGCGACGGTTCCACTTTAAGACAGGCTGTGGCCAGTATCGCATCTCAGTCCAAGGCATGGCCGGCTGAGGTCCAGAAACAGCTGAGCGAATTGCAGACCGCTGCAGACGGTCCTGATCCGCATGCAGCCGCGGTAAAAACGACATTTCTTCGCAATGTGCTCATGCGGACTCCCACTTTCCGTCAGAGTTTGGCCGCCCTAAAGCCTCCGCCTGGCGAGGAAGCCAAGCCATTCCTGCATTTTCTTCGACTTGAAAATCCTGTCTTCACACCTGCTCCTGCGGACCAGAAGATAGCCTTTGAGGTAAAGGACATTGAAAGCTCCAACAGTACTAACTGGAGTTGGATTGGTGCCGTATCATTCGCGGGCACTGGTGCGCCAACGATTGTCGAGGCAAATGGAAGCGTAGTACAGATAGGGCCGGGCGTAACCGTTCCCTTTCCTGGAGGCGCAAAACAGTCGGGGCCCGGCGTCGACGGAATCGTCCCGGTTGACTTCAACTATGACTTCAAGATGGACTTGGTACTCCTTGGAGCCGGCGGCGTCCGATTCCTCAGGCAGGATGATCCGCATCACTTTGTTGATGTGACAGCGAAGACAGGGCTTGCCGGATCAGTGATCAATGATGATTATACGGGCGGTTGGGCCGTTGACATGGACGCCGACGGTGACCTTGATATTTTGGTCGCGACTACAAGGGGCTCCCCTTCCGTTTTAAGAAATAACGGCGATGGCACGTTTACTGCCGTCTCAACGTTTGCAGGCATCTCGGGCGTAAAACAGTTTGTCTGGGCAGATCTAAATGGAGATGGAAATCCCGACGCATCTTTTATCGATGGTGCTAATCAACTTCATATTTTTACGAACGAAAGATCTGGGCGATTCTTCGAGATAACACCGCCGGCGGGCGTCAAAGGAGTCCGAGCAATCACGGCAGCCGACGCAAGTCATCGCGGCGTTCTAGATCTTTTGGTAGTTGGAGAAGATGGATCAGTTTTTCGCATTTCAGAAGAAAACAATAGTTGGAACTCTGGAACCCTCACAACCGTTCCCGATTTTCCGAAGTATGCAAGCAGGATGTTGAAGCTCTATGCAGCAGACTTCGATAATAACGGGGCGATAGATCTTCTACTCGCGCGCACGTCATCTGATTCAGCAACGGGAAATCAAGAAGCGCTGTTATGGCTTGGCAACGAGAAGAATAAATACACGACGCCCATTAGAGTAGCTGTTTCAAACACGGTCTCCGTTGTCGTTGATTTAAACAAGGATGGCCGCCTCGATATTCTGGGTCTTACTTCTGACGGGCGACCAAGTGAGGCGGTGAATCACGGAACACGCGAGTATCACTGGCAGGTTATCCAGCCGCGAGCGAAACAAGCAGTTGGCGATCAACGCATCAATTCATTCGGGATCGGCGGAGAGATCGAGATTCGTTCCGGACTGTTGACTCAGATGCAGCCAATCACTGGTCCACAGATTCACTTCGGTTTAGGCGAGCAGACCAATGTAGATGTTGCACGGATCTTGTGGCCGAACGGCTCCATGCGCGCCGAATTCGCCTTAAAAGCAGATCAAGAGATCGTAACGGAGCAGCGCCTAAAAGGGTCCTGCCCATTCCTGTTCGCCTACAACGGCAAACGTATGAGCTTTGTGAAAGACGCCGTTCCATGGGGATCCGCGATCGGGCTCCGGATTAATAACATCGGAACGGCGAGTATCGCAGGCACTGAAGAATGGTACAAAATCGACCGGGATGAACTAGTTCCCCATAATGGCTATTATGACCTGCGAATAACCGGCGAACTTTGGGAGACATACTATTACGACTACCTTGCGCTAATGGCGGTTGATCACCCCGTAGGAACCGAGGTATTTACGGACGAGCGATTTGTTATTCCCGCTCTAAAACCTAGAGTCGTTACTGTCGGTGCGACACACACGATTTCTGGAGCCGTGGATGACAATGGGGCGGATGTAACTGACATCGTTCGGGATCTTGATGGCAACTACTTAGATACGTTCGGGCGCGGACAATACCAGGGTGTAACACGCGATCACTACGTCGAAGTAGATCTTGGGTCTGCCTTGCCGAACGATGGCCCTATCTATATTGTCGCGAAGGGTTGGTTGCATCCATCCGACTCATCCATCAACGTCGCGATGGGCCAAGGCCACCACAGTCCACCGCACGCTCTCAGCCTTGAAGTCCCAGATGGTCACGGTGGGTGGATAGTAGCGCGCCAGAACTTGGGCTTTCCAGCCGGCAGAAAAAAGATTTGTCTTCTTGATATTACCGGCGCGTTTCGGCCCAACACTCCTCATAAGGTCAGACTGCGAACTAACTTGGAAATCTATTGGGACTCCATAGAATGGGCTCAAGGCCAGCCGGATACAAGCGTGAAGATTGCCAAGCTATCTCCTACGGTCGCCGATCTCCACTATCGTGGTTACTCGGTCATTCATCAGGCAAATAGCTCTTCGCCGGAGATTCCTGATTATGCTCAACTCGCCAGCACTAAGCAAACATGGCGTGACCTAGCCGGCTACTACACCAGATTTGGTGATGTACGGGACCTCATCTCGGGTATTGATGATCGGTACGTGATCATGAACGCTGGAGACGAGATAGCTCTTCGCTTTCAGGCGCTTCCTGATCCACCTTCGGGCTGGGTGCGCGACTATGTGATAGCAGGCGATGGTTGGATAAAGGACGGCGATTACAATTCGACGTATTCAAGAACGGTGCAGCCATTGCCGCATCACGATCAAACACAATACACCACCGCTCCGGGCAAACTAGAAGATGAGTGGACCTACCGCCAGCACGCGGCGGATTGGCAAACTTATCACACGCGTTATGTTACCCAGGACGAGTTCCGCAACGCGCTGAGGAGTAACGAAGGCAAATGAAACGGGGCCCGCTAGCTCGACTACTCCTTGCTGTCTTCTTTATTGGACTGCTTGTAACTCCTATTGTCATTCGACGCGTGTCCGCTCGTAAGAGGCCAGACTTAACTTCATTGGATTCCAACGTGGCGCTCAAACGTCATGGATTTTATTTGCAAGAGGTATCCCGTTCAGCGGGCATTAGCTTCATGCACCAGGCACCCACCCTCGATCCCAAGTTAGAAGGCATCATGCCGCAAGTCGCATCGATGGGTGCCTCTGTATCCGTTGTGGACTTCGATAAGGATGGGTGGTCTGACTTATACGTTACGAACAGTGGAGAAGGAAGTAAGAATTGTCTCTTTAGGAACCAACACGACGGAACGTTTAAAGATGTAGCGGGAGAACTCGGCGTTGCAGACGTAAATCAACACGGTACCGGCGTCTCAATGGCGGCCGTCTGGGGAGATTACGATAATGACGGCTATGAAGATCTTCTGCTATTGAAGTGGGGCCGGCCTGAACTTTTTCACAACGATGGCGGTCATGGATTTACTCGGGTATCGGAGCAAGCAGGGCTGCCCGGGTGGCTCAACGCAAACACCGCGAATTGGTTTGACTATGATGGTGACGGAAAGCTCGATCTCTTCATCGGCGGCTACTACTCAGAAACTTTCGACCTATGGCATCTTGATACCTCGCGTATCATGCCGGACAGTTTCGAATACGCCAAGAACGGTGGCCGCAAGTACCTGTTTCATAATCTTGGAAGCGGTAAGTTCGAGGAAGTCAGCGAGAAGGTAGGAATTAGCAGTCGTCGATGGGCCCTTGCGTCTTCCACCGCAGATTTACGAGGCACTGGCCATCCGGATCTATTCGTCGCCAATGACTATGGGGTTTCTGAGTTGTATCTTAACGACGGCCACCGATTCCACGAACAAGGGGAACAAACCGGAGTTGGCTTCGCTCCGAAGAGCGGCATGAACGTCGCTTTCGGAGACATCCTCAATCAAGGAAAACTTTCGGTGTATGTTTCGAATATTTCCGAAGAAGGTGTGCTCATCCAAGGCAACAATCTTTGGGTTCCAAAAGAAGGAGTTTCAGGCAGGGACATACAATTCGAGAACCTTGCCCGCGACCTCGGGGTCGAATTGGGAGGATGGAGTTTCGGTGCTCAGTTCGGGGATCTGAACAATGACGGCGCCTTGGATCTGTATCTCACGAATGGGTACGTTTCACTGGATCGAAATCGCAGCTATTGGTATGACTTCTCACGCGTAGCAGGCGGCAACAGCACTATCATTGGGGATGCACGGAACTGGCCTGCGATGGATAAACGAAGCCTATCCGGTTACCAGCAGAAGCACGTGTGGTTGAATGACAGCGCAGGCAAGTTTGTAGATGTTGCCCAGGCTGTAGGCGTAACCGATACCTATGACGGCCGCGCAGTCGCATTCGCTGACTTGTGGAATAGAGGGGTCTTGGACGTTGTGGTTGCAAATCAAAGAGGCCCGTTGCTTCTCTACAAGAATACCGTGCAACCCGGGAGTGACTGGATTGAATTCGAATTGGAAGGCACCAGAAGCAATCGTAGCGCGATAGGCGCGAGAGTAACGATCTTCTGGAACGGGCAGAAACAAGTACAGGAGGTCTCCGGTGGAAGTGGCTTTTCCGCCCAAAACCAAAGGCGCCTGCATTTTGGTTTAGGTAAGAGATCCTTTAGATTGAAAAGGCAGTAGTCCGCTGGCCTTCCGGGAGACTCCAGGAACTCGATAAGCCAACACCGAATCAGCTACACAATGTCAAGGAGCCGCAATGAGCCAACAGGTGGTAGCGCCCGATAGGAAGCCTGTTGCGAAAGATGTCTGCTCGTGGCGAAAGATAGTTAGTCTCGACAACCGGTTTATTCCACCTATCTTCATCACTCTCATTCTTTTAGTGGGGACCTCTCCTACGGAATTCTGGAAAGCTGGAAGAAGACGCTTCTGGCTATCGCTGTCAGCATGCTCGCGGAGATGGTTCTCGGAAGAGTATTCCTGGGCAAATGGCCTCACCCTGCCAGTGCATACATCACTGGAATCAGTGTCGGCATTCTATTGCGGTCGCCAGCTTTTTGGCCGTTTGCACTTTGCAGCCTCATATCCATTACTTCGAAGTATGTCCTGCGCTGGAAGGATCACCACATTTGGAACCCTTCTAACTTTGGCATTTCTGTTCTCTTGTTCTTGGCGGGAGATACCGTGGCAAGCCTCAGCATCCAATGGGGAAACTTCCTTCCGCCCATGATCATCATCTGGATATTGGGAACGCTGATTATGCTTCGGGCACGCCGCTTCAACATCACTGCGACCTACGTAATCTCGTTCTTGTTTTTCTCTCTCGTCAGGTCCTGGATCACCGGAAATCCATGGTTGTCTGAAGTTTCACCCCTCACTGGGCCGGAATATCAGCTCTATATCTTCTTCATGATCACCGACCCAAAGACGACAGTGAAGAACAAGTGGGCGCAGTGTCTTGTCGCGTTCTGCATTGCTTTTGTTGAAATGATCTTGAGGCTTAACCAGATCGTCTACGCCCCCTTCTATGCACTATTCCTCGTAGGGCCGATAGCTACTATCACGGAATTGTGGATGCAGTCGCGACAGCCGAGACTCCAGAACACAACAGCTTGACAGAAGCCTTAGACCCGTCGTCACACTATGCCATTGCAAAGCCCAGCCCCGTCGAGGAAGTCCTATTGATATCCAATGTGCAACGAATCTGCCTTCTGAATTGTCTTCTACTTATAGCAACAGTCGTAGGTTGCAAGACTAAGCCGTCCACATCTCCGTCGACAAATGAGGACGCTGCACAGAAGCGCATCGATCCCCCGCCCGCGCCCACCGGAGCGTCGACAGGCCCTCGCGTCGCTGTTGAATCGCGCCCATCCGGGCCGATCGAGTTTACGGACATCACGTCTCAGGCTGGAATCCGTTTCAAACACAACAGCGGGGCGTTCGGAAAGAAGTATTTACCTGAGACGATGGGCAGCGGTGCGTGCTTTATCGATTATGACAATGATGGATGGCAGGATATTTATCTAGTTAATTCGATGGATTGGCCTGAGCACCAAGGGAATAAGTCTCGCGGCTCACTCTACCGCAATGAGAAGAACGGCACGTTCAGCGATGTAACTCGGCAGGCCGGACTCGCGATTGAGACTTATGGAATGGGCTGCGCCGTCGGGGATTTCGACAACGACGGCAATGACGACCTATATGTCACTAGCGTCGGAGGAAACCATCTTTATAAGAATCTTGGAAATGGAAAATTCACAGATGTAACCGCCAAAGCGGGTGTAAGTGATCCTGGATTTGCAACCAGTGCTATATGGTTTGACTACGACCGAGATGGGAAACTGGACCTTTTTGTTTCACACTACGTGACATGGTCTGTTGAGACGGACCAGTCCTGCTCGCTAGACGGTAAGCACAAGTCTTATTGCACACCCGAAGCATACAAAGGACAGAGTGCGACTCTCTTTCATAACAAGGGAAACGGCTTATTCGAAAATGTAACTAAGAAGGCCGGCCTGTTTGATCCGACCGCAAAGTCGCTCGGGATTGCGATGCTTGACTACGACGAGGACGGATGGATGGATCTCTTCGTTGCGAATGATACTCAGCCTAACAAGCTCTATCGCAACAATCATGACGGCACATTCACGGAAGCGGCCGCAATCTCTGGCGTGGCGTACGGTGAATCTGGGACAACTCGCGCCGGGATGGGAACCGACGCGGGCGACTATGACCACTCCGGTAAACAGGGCCTTGTCGTTGGCAACTTCACGAATGAAGGCCTCGCGCTCTATCGCAACGGGGGTGCAGGATTATTCACAGATGATGCTTCCGCGTCCGGTGTTGGTCTCGCGTCCGTAAAATCTTTGACCTTCGGATCATTCTTCTTCGATTACGATCTAGACGGATTCCTCGACATATTCGCGGCGAACGGGCATGTGGCGGATGACATAAGCATTGTGCAGCCGACTCTGAAGTATGAACAAGCTCCACATCTTTTTCGCAATCTGGGCAATCATAAGTTCGAAGATGTAGCGGGCAAACTCGGCGCTGCCCTCAGGAAGCCAGTCGTCGGGCGTGGCGCTGCGTATGCAGATATTGACAACGATGGTGACCTGGACTTGTTGCTGACAGCGAACAATGGGAACGCCAGACTTTTGCGGAATGACAACGGCAACAGGAATGACATGTTGCGAGTAAAGGTGTTGGGTACCAAGTCAAATCGCGATGGTATTGGAACCAAACTAACCCTTACGACGAAGAGAACTCGTTTGTTTGCGATTGTTAAAAGCGGCTCTAGTTACTTGTCGCAGAGCGAGCTACCTGTCACGTTTGGACTCGGCCAACCAGACCCTGAGCAGACCGTCAGTCTCTCCGTGGTATGGCCCGGTGGCCGAAAGGAATCTATCATCGACATTAAGCACAACCAGTTCATTACCATTGAAGAAGGCAAGGGTCTAATTTCAGCGACGCCTATTAGTTTCACTCCACAATCAGATTCTCAGCATTGATGTTGGGAGAGTCCGCAGTCGCCGGTGGACCGGGGTAAAAGCCGCAGCGTTGCAGAAGTTGAACTATGTCCTCGCGGCTTGAGTCGACCTTAGCGTGTCCCTCAAGTAAGTCCGTGGCCTCGACGGGGTACCAGTTTCTGCGATCCTTCCTGCCCAGTCCAGCAATGTTGAATGGTTCAATGGAGCGCAGAACATCTTCTGAAAGTGAAACGGATTCCTCCAGCGTTCGGATGTTTTGCGCACGCGCCAAGAGGGCGGCACATTCTGGTCCAAATGTCGGATGTTCATGCAAGAGAAATGAAGAGGCAAGATGCGGTTTTCCAACTCGACGCGCTGTTTCTGAAAAACTGGCGGCTGCAAAATATAAGAGCGACAAATTGATGAACGCCGGGAAATTGTTCATGTTCGCGTATAGACCTGCGATCAGCCGGCTGGTGGCGACAAGCTCAGCATCCGTTCGAGTTGCATAGTCCTTTAGCGATCGTTTCGTATTCGCTGGAATTATGGCGACATTCAAGAACGTCCGCAATTCGCGCAATTCCAAGCAGCGTGAGCGGAAACCCTGTGGACATAAGCGGATCAACGAAACCTGCGGACGATGGCAGGAGCGCCCAGTTCCGTCCTGCAATTTTGGAGCTGCGGAACGAAAGGCGCGGCATGTGCGTGAAAGGGCGGATCGCTTTTGCATCTCGAAAGCATTCCTGCAAAACCGGAACGCCTTGCAGGATTCGTCTCCATGCCTCGGCCCCATCATCCAGTCGCATTTGATTTGCATACTCATCGGTCGCTGCGATGCCTGCGCTTGTTACGCCATTGTTGAATCGAAGGATCCAGATCCAGCCTCCATCGAACACATGATGTACGGCTGCGTCGTCGACTGGATAGGGTGGGATTTCGCGCGGGTCCGTCGCGCGATCGTCGAGCCTCTTAACTTCCGTGAAATGGCTATAGAGCGCCTGGGTGCGAGGAAAATCAGGCAAGTCCCGCTCACCTAGCTTTAGCTTTTGATGAAGGAATCCGCGAGGCCCTGTCGCATCTACAACGAACATCGCCGAAAAATCGATGCGACTGCCCTGGCGATGGCCGACGAACTCGACGCAACTCTCACGCGAGAAGTCACACGTGAGCTCGGTCTCATCCAAGTAAACCACACCCATCTTTTCGGCTTCGCGAACCAACAGATGGTCAAAATCTGCGCGGTACCAATGGGTATCAGCAATCGCATCGTGGGGACTAGCCGCCACCAGGAGTTGCTCGTTACGAGACGGCGGAAACGTTTTTGGATTTTCAAGATCGTGGTGGTAAAAGGTAAATCCCCTCTTTAGCCCGCACGCGACTTCCGGATGCTCACGTTGCCACGTTCCCCATTTCGAAAGTGACCGTAGATTCGGGAGGTCATATCGCGTCGTTAGTTCCTCGAGGAGAAGATTCGTCAGCGGCGTTGAAGATTCGCCAATCACAATCCGAGGATGCTTTCCTCGTTCCACCATTACAACCGATAGTCCGATGCGACGAGCGATCATCGCCAACAGTGAGCCGGCAAAGCCGGAGCCAACGATCGCAAGATCGAAGGTTTCGCTCATTGGCCCGTCTCGCAGGCGGCACACGAAACAGGTGCGACAATCCTTTGCTCTCGATTCATTCGCTTCAAACGTTCAAGACGCTTTTCAAAACACTCGTGACATTTTCCCTCTGCATGCAAGTCCCACAAATCAACGAACACTCGCCCTCGATTCAATGAGAGGCCATAGAAAGCCGCAGCTTCCACAGTCTCAAGCTGAGGGGGAGAGAATAACCCGGCAGCAGTCAGTTCCTCCATTGAGCCATTTCCCGCGCGAGTCGGGATCAACGTCGCAGCAGTGGCTCCGCAGTCGAACGCAAAATCAAGTGATCGGTTCGTCCACTCAACAGCCTCCTCTTCCGGCATGAACGGCGGCTTCACCAGAATGAACACGCGCAAATCAAGGTCGTGTTCTTTCAGATATCGTGCAGCCATTGCGAAGTCTTCGATGGTCATGCGCTTGTTGAGTCGTTCCAGGATCTCCGGCTGGACCGTCTCTAATCCCATCGCAACTTCCAGTTTGCCGGTCAACGCATCTCGGAATTGGAGACATCTAGTTCCAACGAGCGACGGGTGGCATTCCACAATCACCCGCTCAAATCCGGCCACGCTCCGTGCAATCGCAGGGTAGTCTTCCACAGGAATCGCGGCTGCATCAAAGAAACTCCCACTGTTGTATAGCTTCACCTGACGTGCGGGTTGCAATTGGCCGAGGGCGTAGTGGATCTGTGTCGGAATCGATCCTGCGCCAACACTCTCGGTGAGTGTGTTCTTCCACAGATCGCACATCAGGCATCGCCAGCGGCATTCGCGATTCGTGAGAAATACAGTGGCAACAGCCACCACTTCACCTGTCGCAGATACCTCGTCTTCGACAAAGAACAAATACGGCCGCGAAGGGTCGACGAAATTTCGCTTCGGCCTGCGCCCGACAATCCAGGCATTGCGCTCCGACGACCCCGTCGGATATGGAGACGCCAAGGATTCCCTCACGAATACAAGGTTAGAAACTTCTTGCGATATTCCGCCTCGCGATACGGCAGCCGCTGCGACATTGCGTCGGCCGGCAACGCGCCGTGCTGGAAGCGCCTCTTTGGAAACACCGGCATTTTTACTCCCAAAATCTGCAACGCTCCTCGAGAAACGATCTCACCCTTCAACTCGTAAAGACGACTCACGTCGTATTTGGTCAGCTCGATAAAAGGAATCCCCTCCGCAATTGCGATAACTCCCGGCCGCGTATACGGACTAAATCCCTTAAACCCGCATGCATGTGCAGGAGCATAGGTGCGCGTATAAGACCGGCTCAGACCGCCACTGTACGTCAGTGAGTGCTTGATTTTTCCAACTCCCCAGCCTTCCTGATAAAGCATCTGGTTGTTAATCACGCTTCGGATAGTGAGCTCAGGGTTTTCCTCTATGGGATAGTCCTTCAGATTTTCATCTCCGCCATCCCCATCTATCAGGTAGCGCCAATCCGGATACTTCGCGCGAATCCCTCGGCACAAAGCGAGAGCCATCGTTCCAGATTGAACGTCGAGTGGCTTGTAGTCCTCCAGAACACGAATCGTCTCATCGACATTGAGAGCAGATGCGTCCACTTCAATCGGCTCAAGAAATAGCGAGAGCCCCAATTCGCCTAAAAAGGCTCGCGCCTGTTTCACATCCGGGCCATCGCCCAGGTCGAGTACAAATGCTTTCAGTCTGCCCAGATTCATTCCGAGTTTTCGCATCGCATGATATGTGGCCAAAAACACGCTGCCGCTATCGATCCCTCCGGAAAAGCAGACACCGACTGGTTCCTCTGTCGGAATTGAGGTCAGCCATTGCGATATTTCCGAGACGAGCGCAGAGATATACACCTTCCCAATTTCATCAAGGTCTGGAGGAAGGGCTGCTGGTATGGGAGTAAAGAAACGTGTGTAAAGAGGATCGGGATCGGGACAGCCGATCAACTCCAACTCGACGACGTGGTGAGCAGGCACCATCCGCGTATAGCTGGGGTGAAATTGCCCATCCAGCCCCTCAGACTTGAGCCAATTGAAAATCGTATCAATGCGGGAAGCGACAACCAGCGCCGGGCCTTCCTGCCGCTTCGCCAGAAAGTAGCGCATGGGTCTGTCCAACGACCTCGCCATCCTCACTGTCTTTCCGGATTTTGCAAGAAGGGCGAACGAACCGTGAATGCTCTGCATTGCCTTAGCAGGCTGGCTGAACAGCAGTTCCCTGGCCTGCTCCACTGACAAGTCAAAGATTTCGTTCACTTCCGGATCGATAAGGTCGACAACTCGTTCTATGTATTGGTCCACGATGCCCCTCTCGCCGAAGGCGATTCTGTCATTCTATGCGTCGTACCGGCAGTTTGCAGGGTAGGATTCTATCTTTCAAATCGCTCGGCCAACTCGGTCAAATCAAGTCAAGGGGCAAAGCTATCCCTTGCTGTGGTTTGCCCGTCATACAGTTATTGGGCTGGCGCATTCATTTCCGCATCGCTGCACCTATCGGCCGACTCGCCGGACAACTCCAAAGATAAGTTATACTTAGATAAATGTTGCGGATGACCGACAGCTCGCGTTCCAGAACCACGGCAGGAATTCTGTTCGCCGTGCTCTGTGTCCTGCTCGTCATCTTGAGCGGAACTGTCCAGGTTGTACATGCTCATCAGGCCAGCAATCTGGCCCACTCGGACTGCTCACTTTGCACCACTGCTCACCTCGTAAGTTTAGCCGTTGTGCCCGCAGCCTTTCTTATCGCGGTAAAACACGACGCCGAGATTGTGGCTTCGCTGAAACCGGTCTGCCCTCGGACCCTCTCCGTCTTTGAGCTCTTTACCCGGCCCCCACCTGTCGCAACTGCCATTTCTTAGGTCAGGGATAAGCGGTTCAAACAAGCTCCAGGGGGCATTGCATGTACTCTTCCATTCGACGAAGCGTCGGATTTGCTTTCATTCTTTTAATCTCATTGGAAAGTATCGCCTTCGCGGCGCAGTCCGCAGGCATGTCGGGCACTGTCTCGGGCACGATTACCGATTCAACCGGAGCAGTGGTGCCGGGTGCGTCCGTCACTCTGACGAATCCTGTCAGCGGCTTTCATCGTGTCGTGGTCGCGGACGGCGCTGGTCACGTCCAACTCAACAACCTTCCGTTTAGTTCCTATCACGTCAGCATCGATGCAGTGGGCTTTGCCAAGATCACGAAGGATGTCGATGTCCGCTCCGTCGTGCCGGTGAACCTCGACACAAAGCTCCAAATCTCGTCGACGGCGACCACGGTCACGGTTACAGGTGAAGGTGGCGAAGACCTCATCCAGGACGATTCAACATTTCAAACCAATGTGGATCGCAGCCTCTTCGAAAAGCTGCCCCTCGAAAGCACGTCCTCGTCGGTCAGTTCCCTTGTCACACTGTCGACTCCTGGCATTTCGGCCGACTCAAACGGCCTTTTCCACGGCCTTGGAGATCACGCCGAGAACTCCTTTTCAGTAGATGGCCAACCGATCACGGACCAGCAAAGTAAAGTCTTTTCGAATCAAATTCCTTCGGAATCCATCCAGTCCATGGAAGTGATTTCAGGCGCGCCTCCGGCCGAGTATGGCGATAAGACCAGCGTGGTTATCAAGGTCACCACGCGGTCAGGTCAAGGGGTGGCGCGACCAACAGGCAGCATAACCGCAGGCTATGGTTCCTTCGGATCACCCTCTGCAGGATTCGATCTCGCGGCAGGTGGGCCAAAATGGGGGAACTTTGTAGCCGCAAGCGCCATGAATAGTGGCCGCTTTCTCGACGGCCCTGAATTCAGCGTTTTTCATGACAAGGGCAATCAAGAAAATATCTTCGATCGGGTCGATTATGTTTTCTCTCCCGTGAATGCGATGCACCTGAATCTGGGATATACGCGGTCATGGTTCCAGACACCGAACTCCTACGACAATCTGAATATCGGATCAACGGATCCGATCACCGGCGAGCCTGTCGGAGCCACTGACCAGAAGTCCAAGATCGACACCTTCAACATCGCGCCCACGTACACTCGCGTTATCGGTTCGGATAAAGTCTTCAACCTTGGCGCATTCGTTCGCAAGGACGCTTATAACTACTACCCCAGTTCTAACGCGTTTGCAGATTTCACTACCGGTTCCCAGCAGGAAACGATTGCACAACGTCGTACGCTAATGAACACCGGCGCTCGGACTGATTTTTCCTACGTGAAAGGCATCCACAACATCAAGTTCGGCACCACGTATGAGCAGACGTTCCTCAACGAACACACCAGTTTTGGCATTGTCGATCCCGGCCTGAACGCTCCGTGCATTGATAGCGATGGCAATCCCGTCAGTGGATTCAATGACCCTTCGCAATGTGCCGCGGCTGGCTATCAACCAAATGTCTCGGGCAATCCCAACTCGATCGCTCCGTTCAATCCCCTGCTGGGTTGCTACGATCTCACCCGCCCTATCCCTTCAAGCGGCGATGGCTGTTCGGGAGCCAGCACCATCTACCCATTCGTCGGCCACACCGACGTCAAGCAGCTGTCACTTTATTTGCAGGATTCAATCACGCTTAGGAATTGGTCATTCAACCTGGGAATGCGAGGCGATCTCTACAATGGGTTGGCTGTTGCTCGGGAGGCTCAGCCTCGAGTTGGCGTAGCTTATAGCATCAAGCAAACGAACACAGTGCTGCGCGCCTCATATGCTCGCACACTAGAAACCCCCTTCAATGAGAATCTCGTGCTCTCCGCGACAGGTTGTAATTATCCGGTGATTGCGGCCCTGGTACCCTGTGTTCCTTCCGCCTTCAATCCAGGATTTCGCAACGAGTTTCACGTTGGGTTCGAACAGGCTTTCGGGAAGTACCTCGTCGCAAGCGCCGAATATATCTGGAAGTACACTCACGACTCATACGACTTCAGCGTCCTGGGACTCACGCCCATCACGTTTCCCATTGAGTGGCACAATTCGAAGATTCCCGGATTGGCCGGCAGAGTCAGCGTGCCGCAAACCCACGGACTTACCGCTTTCGTCGTCTTCTCTAGTGTCGCCGCCCGCTTCTTTCCGCCCCAGATCGGCGGACTCGGCACGACGGTCGGACAAAGCGGTTATCCCTTCCGCATCGATCACGACGAAAAGTTCAACTCAACGTCTCATCTGCAGTACCAGCCATTCAAGACCGGCCCATGGCTTGGCTTCAACTGGCGATATGACAGCGGTTCCGTCGCCGGCCGCGTCCCATTTGCGACGGACACCACAACCCCGGTCGATCTAACGATTCTTACTGCAGACCAGCAACAACAGGCTGGTTTGTATTGCGGCACCCAACGCGCGACGCTCACGAATCCCCTGACCACGTGCGCGCCATCTGAGTATGGTTCAACACTGATGACGATACCTGCACCCGGCACGCAGAATCCTGATCACAATCCCGCCCGCATCGCACCCCGAAACCTGTTCGACATGAGCTTGGGCTTGGACGACATCTTCCACGGGGACCGCTTTAAGTGGAGCGGGCGAGTAACCGCGATTAATGCTACTAACAACTACGCCCTTTACAACTTCCTATCGACGTTCAGCGGAACCCACTACGTTTCGCCTCGCTCAATATCGGCGGAAGTCAGCTTTCACTTCTAATCGATTAGGAGGGACCGCCTTGCAACCCCTCCCTCCTTGATCGTCCATCTGCAAAACTCGTGGTGCTACCCAGGAAAGTCCTCCGGCGGACGACTGGATAAATCTCGCCGCACTGTGGACACAGTACTTTCACTCACTCGATGCAGCGTTCCCAAGAGCATCTTGATAATCCGTTTTGCACGGGTGCGTATCTCCTGTAGTCTTTCTTGTTCTCTATGAATGGAGGAAATGATGCGTCGCAGAGAGTTTCTGGGTGCCGTGGTCGGAACCGCCGTCGTCCACGCTGGACATTTCGGTGGAGCCTCTACAATTAACTCCCTTGGAGTTCCACGAATGCTCTCCTCATTGGCAGCAGAAGTTCCACCGCAGGGCGGACTGAAGCCCATGGCAGTCGGCCTTTTGATCCAGCCCGCACACGGCCCGGAAGAAACCATCTCCCGCGTCAAGCAAATGGGATTCACCAACTGCTTCTTTTCCCTCGACGAATATATCGGCAAATTTACGCCTGCGCTCGCCACGGAGCTGAAGGGTCTGCTGGAGAAATACAACATCGTCGCGACCTGCGCAGAGGTGGTTAGGCCGGAGCCCCTTGTATGGGATTTCATGCAAGGTCCCGCTACCATTGGCCTGGTGCCTCGTCCGACTCGCCAGGCGAGAATCGATGCGCTGAAGCAGACTTCCGATTTCGCGAAGCTCATAGGCATTCCCCAGGTGCAAACGCATTGCGGTTTCATTCCGGAAAATCCGAAGGATGCGCTCTACGAAGAATCTGTATTGGCCATCCGTGAGGTCGCGAAGCACTGCGCAGGCAACGGCCAAAATTTCCTCATGGAGACGGGCCAGGAAACACCGACGACACTCCTGAGGGCAATCAAAGACGTCGATGTGCCGACTCTCGGCGTTGGACTGGATACCGCTAACGTCATCCTCTATGGCAAAGCAAACCCCGTCGATGCAGTGGAAATTATCGGTCCCTACGTAAGAAGCGTTCACGCCAAAGATGGGAAATGGCCAACCGATCCATCAAAGCTCGGCGAAGAAGTTCTGATTGGTAAGGGATATGTGGATTTCCAGCGTGTTTTCACACGCCTTCATCAGCTCGGCTATCAAGGCGCAATTACGATTGAGCGTGAGACCTCAGGACCGCAGCAGGTCGAAGACGTAAAGAACGAAAAAGTTTACCTTGAAAAGATAATTGCCAACGTCCTCTCCAGCCATTCCTAAGGAGCACCAGCTGTGGATAGAAGAAATTTCATCGGTACTGCTGCAGCAGCCTCGGGGCTGCTAATCCTCAAGTCCAGGACGGCCTTCGGCTATGAAGCAAACTCTGCTGTTCGTCTGGCGCTGCTCGGCTGCGGCAACCGCGGCACTTCCGTAGCAACCTCCTTTGCGAACAATACCAGCGCGCGCATCATCGCACTTGGCGATCTCTTTCCAGACCAGCTTGAGAAAGGAAAGGCATACTTCGACAAACTGAATATTTCCCTGGGCTATGCAGGCCCCGATTCTAAGCTTCTCTTCCATGGGTACAAGGCCTTTGAAGACATCGCTTCATCAAAGGACATTGACGCTGTTCAGATCTCGACACCGCCATGGTTTCACACGCAACATCTCGACGCCGTGGTCACCGCAGGCAAGCATGTCTATTGCGAAAAACCGGTCGCCGTAGATGTCGCTCAAGCAAACCAGGTCCTCGAAATTGGTAAACGAGCGGATGGACGCTTAAGCCTCGATGTTGGCTTCCAGCTTCGGAGTGCACCTCCCTATGTGGAACTAGTCCGCCGAATTCATGACGGCGCGTTGGGCAAGATCGTTTCCATTGATGCGCACTACAATGCGCCCGCATCGAAATATCCCGATCGGCCGCCAACGATGTCGGCAGACGAGCTTCGCATTCGCAACTGGCTATGGGATCGCCAACTCTCAGGCGACATCCTGGTCGAGCAAAACATCCACGTCATTGACATCTGCAACTGGATGCTCGCCTCCCATCCCACCAAGGCCTTTGCTACCGGGGGACGAAACGTTCTTACACACTTCGGCGACACATGGGATAACTACCAGGTCGACTTCACTTATCCGGACAATGTTCACGTCAGCCTGTCTACGACACAATTCGGAAATCTGGATTGGTTTGACGTGTCTGAACGCGTCTTTGGATCCATCGGCATCTCGGAATCTCCTTACGCCGGTCCTGTGCGCATCGTCGGACAAAACGCGTGGACATGGGCCGGCGATACTCCGCCGCAGGATGCGAATAAGCCTGCCGAATTTGCAGCCAACGGGGCGTTCTCCGATAACCTGGCCCATGCCGACCAGGAGAAGGACCGCGGCTTTATACAAAGCATTACCACAAGTAAATTCCACAATCAGGCAGCCGTTGGCGTTGAGAGTGCACTGAGCGCAATGTTGGGACGCATGTCCGGACGCTTGGGTCGAGAAGTAACGTGGGATGAACTGCTCGCCCACGACGAGGTTTACAAGCTCAACATCAACATGAGCCAGTTCAAGTAGCGTTTTCGAGACGGTCCTCGAAAAAAGCGAAGCGTCTCATTCTGCGTGTTTGCTATTGAGGCGCGGGCATCACCGACGGGACCTCGCTCGCATCCTTTAGATACTCCCATCGCTGCAGCGAAATTGGAACGTTCCCATTTTCCCAGACGAAATCATGGAACTTTTGAAGAGAAAACTTTTCGCCCTCTGCCCTTCTCGCATCGGAAAGTAACTCTACAATCTGCAGCTTTCCGATTTGATACGAGATGGCCTGACCTGGTGCGCTCGCAAACAGAGTAGCCTCCTCCATAGCTGTTTGAGAATCCATGGGTACTGTTCGGGCCAGGTAGTCCGCGGCTTGTTCCAACGTAAATTCGCCAAGCGCGAGCTTTACATCCACTCTCACGCGGAGCGCGCGAAGTCGCATAAAGCTGTAAATTGTCTCGCGAGTGTGCGGATTGTCATCAAACAATCCTGCTTGCAGCATCATCTCCTCAGCGTAAAATCCAATGCCTTCGTTCGCGTTGGAATCATAATAGTGCCGCCGCACCGGGTCGGCGCTTTTCCACCCGAGAGTGAGTTGGAAGTAGTGGCCGGGTACGCCCTCATGCACGAGGATAGGCCGCGGGTCGTAAGCCGTGGAAAGGCCGAAGAAACCGAGCGCAGGACTCGGATCGTGAATGTAGCTGGTCCCTTCCTGGTCGAGCCGCGACGGTCCTGTCAGATCATCCAGGACTCCCAACTCTTGAAATGGTTCAACGTATGCGGGTACCTTCAGATTGCGATAGTGCTTTGTTCCAGAGGGGACGCTCAGGATTTTCTGATCCACGAGAAACTTGCGAACCGCTTCTTCATCCACTTTTTCTGCGGCGATCTGCGCTGTAGCATTCGGAAAGAGTTTCGCGGATGCTGCTCCGGCTGTGCGATTTTTCTCGTAAGTTTCGAAGGCAACGGAACGACTCCATTCCTGTTGACTCATCGCCAGCAGTTGCTCCGGCGTGTAAGGAAGCAGCGCAACATTGCGCAGGAAGTAGATGTAGTTTTCTCGACCGATCGCTGTGTCCTTCCGCGCTGAAAGCATCTTCTCTTCAAGCCACGAGCGATACGCCACGAGAGCCTTCAGCGCTGCAGGAGTGGCCTCTGCGAGTGCCTTTTGACTGGCAGGTGTGAGCATCGGGGCGAGCGCGGCTTCCATCTTCTGCATGCGATCCGGCAGCTTGTCGAGAGCCTCGATCGCGAGCTTCGCAAATGGCTGTCGCATATCACTTAAATTCGTTTCGGCATCTGCAATCGTTGCAGGAATGCTTTGCATGCGCGAAACCAGTTGCTGTTGGCGCTCCGGCTCGAAGGGCGGTGGCGGAAGCAGCAGAATGAAGATCGAACCGAGTGTCTGGTCGACATAGAACAGGGGATTTCGTTTCCATCCCTGCTCGATGCTCAACTCAAAATGCACGCGTGCGAGAGCGCTCCCTAGAAGGCGATAGTCGACTTGATCATGAATATTTGCGGTATTCTGCGGTGCCAAAGATTTCCATTGAGATTCGAAATCGGCTAGTTGTTTTTTGCGGAGTTCGATTGTTTGCAGGGACCAATCGATGCGGTAATCATTGGGCCGTTCAATGCGCGGGATGTCATCGGTTGTGAAGGGCTGCTCCTGCGCTCGCCATGCCCAGAAGCTTTCACTTAACTTTTCAACGCTCTGCGCGTGGCCTGGAATCGCGGTTGTGCACAGTAGTAGCAGGAGCATCCAGCGTGCGGGCTGCGTCAATTCACATTCTCCGTTTCAAGCAAAAGTCTTACTGTTGAAACGAGTCTATCTGAGTGGGAAGTTATAGAATCGGTGCAACAATTTTTGCGGGTTGTTTTGGGGACGCAGGATTGGAAAAACCTTTGTTTTGAGTGGCTTTTGGTGCTAAAAACGATGCCGGAATGGCACGAAAACACGCACTTTTGTACACATTTATTGGGGTTACATTTTTTGATTTCTGTAACCCGAGGGAGTAACCAGTCTGGGCAAATGTTGCTGTCTTCGATAACACTGACCCTAAGTCCAGTAAAGAATCTGACCGATTTTGGCGTACAAGTCAGCAGGTTGTGAAACAGCAGTAAGGCGTTTCCGAGGGAGAAGCGGCAGAACCAATGAAAATTACGAATGCTCGAGTGATCGTCTGTTCTCCTGACCGGAATTTCGTGACGTTGAAGATCGAGACGGATGAAGGCGTGTACGGCCTCGGCGATGGAACACTGAATGGCCGCGAGCTGGCCGTGGCCAGCTATCTTTCAGACCATCTGCTTCCCTGCCTGATCGGGCGGGATCCTTTCATGATCGAAGACATCTGGCAATATCTCTATCGCGGCGCGTACTGGCGGCGCGGCCCCGTAACCATGGCGGCGATTGGCGCGGTGGACATGGCTCTGTGGGACATCAAGGGCAAGGCGTTAAACACTCCCGTGTATAACCTGCTGGGCGGCAAGAGTCGCACCGGGGTAATGGTCTACACGCACGCGAACGGACGCGACACCGAAGAGACGTCCGACGAAGTGGCGAAGTACGTGGAGCAGGGCTACCTGGCCGTGCGGGCGCAGTCGGGTATTCCCGGGCTGGCCTCCACTTATGGAGTGGCGAAAAGCGGCATGTCGTACGAGCCGGCGGAACGCGGGCTGCCATCCGAAAGCGAATGGTCGACGACAAAGTACCTGCTGCATGTTCCCGTGCTCTTCGAACAGTTACGGTTACGATTTGGAAATGAACTTCATCTGCTGCACGACTGCCATCACCGGCTGACTCCCATTGAAGCCGCAAGGCTGGGCAAGGCGGTGGAACCGTATACGCTGTTCTGGCTGGAGGATCCCACACCCGCGGAACTGCAGGCGAGTTTGCGGCTGATGCGGCAACATACCACGACTCCCATTGCGATTGGCGAAGTGTTCAATTCCATCTGGGACGCGCAGCAACTGATTACCGAACAACTGATCGATTACTTGAGAATGACCGTGGCGCACAGCGGCGGCCTGACGCATCTGCGGCGCGTGGCGGACCTGGCGGCGCTCTACCATGTACAGATGGGGAGCCATGGACCGACGGATCTTTCTCCGGTGAGCATGGCCGCTGCGCTGCACTTCGATCTCTCGATTCCGAATTTCGGCATACAGGAGTACATGCACCACAGTTCGACCACGGACGAAGTGTTCCCGCACGGGTACTCGTATCATGCGGGGTATATGTATCCGGGAGATGCGCCGGGGCTGGGAGTGGATATCAATGAGAAGCTGGCGGCGAAATTTCCTTACCAGCGGGCGTATCTGCCGGTGAACCGTAAGTTGGATGGGACTTTATTTAACTGGTAAAAGCAGCAAGTTAGTGGAATAGGTGAGGCGTGGGGGTTGGCGATATTTGTTATCCCACTCAAGCCAACTGAGGGCTTGAATGGGCCACCCAAACAAATCAGCAGGTCAGCGAAATGGGATGGAGGGACTGAGATATGAGTTTATCGCCTGTAGTAAAAGACCGTCTCTACGTGCTTGTTCCGTTGGCGTGGGCGGGGCTGCTTTCGCTTTTGGCGCGCGGCACGTTCACAGCTGTGCTTTTGCACTGGGCGATTTTGCTGGGCTGGGTGGTGTTTGTATTTGCGCTGATGTTTGGAGTGAAGCGATTGTTCAAGCAAAAGTTCTATTGGCAACAGTGGTTTTTCTGGACAGGGATCGTGGTGCCTATGATTGTTCTGACGCACCACCACTGGAAGTGAAAAAGCAGCTAAGAAGCGGACAGCTAAAAGGCGGTTAGCTAAACTCCGGTCAGCTAAAAAGCGGTTAGCGAAAGCGGGAAGTCAGAAGTTTAGCGAGTTATGTGTTTGCAATAAATAGTAAAGCAACGGGTTTAATGGAAAGGCAAAAACAGAGACTTGCGAAATTGGTTTAATCCCACCCTAGCCAACGGCGGGCCAGGATGGGGCACCCACATTGCAGGGCAGCGGTTAGCGGAAACAACAGCGAGTCAGCGGGCTTGTGGTTAGCGAGTCAGTGGAAAAACAAAGATAACGAGTCAGCGGAATTGAAGGGATGTTGGATGACGAAGGCTGAGGTGTTGGGGCGGATTCATGAAGTTGGACTGCTTCCGGTGTTGCGGGCGAGTTCGCTGAAGGAGGCGTTGGCACTGGCGGCTGCGATTGAAGCGGGCGGCGTAACGGTGCTGGAAGTAACGATGACGGTGCCGGGTGCGGTGGAGCTGATCCGGCGACTGGTGGCCGAGGCGGGTGATCGCCTGCTGATTGGCGCGGGCACGGTGCTGGATGCGGAGAAGGCGCGCGAGTGCATGGATGCAGGCGCGCAATTTATTGTGAGCCCTGCGCTGAATGTGGAGACGATTAAGGTGTGCAATCGCGAGGGCGTGGCGGTGCTGCCGGGTGCGTTGACCCCGACGGAGATATTGACGGCGTGGCAGGCAGGCGCGGACGTGGTGAAGGTTTTCCCAGCGAGCGCGGTTGGAGGGGCGAAATATCTGAAGGCAATTAAGGCTCCGTTGCCACAGATTGAACTGGTGCCGACGGGCGGCGTGTCGCTGGCCACGGCGCAGGAATTTTTAGAAGCAGGAGCGTTTGCTTTGGGCGTGGGTGGCGAGTTGGTGGACGCCGGGGCGATCCGCGCAGGCAAGCCCGAAGTAGTGACGGAGAATGCGCGGAAGTATCTTGCCATTGTGAGGGCAGCTAGAGAGCGGTCAGCTAAGTAGCTAAAAACAGCTAAGAACCGGCTAGCTAAGAAGCGGTTGGCAAAACTCCAGTCAGCTAAAAAGCGGTTAGCAAAAAGCGGCGCGTTAGCGAGTCAGCGCGTTAGCGAGTTAGCGAGTCAGCGGTAAACAAAACATGTTTGGGAGATTTGTTTTCCCACTCAAGCCAACGGCGGGCTTGAATGGGGCACCCTGAAAGACGGCTAAAGGCCGGTCAGCTAAATAGCGGTTAGCAAGAAGCAACAAGTTAGTGAGTCAGCGAGTCAGCGGAAAACAAAACATGTTTGGGAGATTTGTTTTCCCACTCAAGCCAACGGCGGGCTTGAATGGGGCACCCTGAAAGACGGCTAAAAGCCGGTCAGCTAAAAGAGCGGTTAGCAAGAAGCAACGAGTCAGCGGGTCAGCGAGTTAGCGGAGAGTTAAAGAGATAACTGTCAGATCGAAGGACACGCGATGAAAGTAGTGCGGCGAAGGGATTGTCCCGTTTCTCGCTCTACCCGGCGTTGACGTGAAGCGCTGCTCGACGTTTGATTGCGGGCTGAAAGAACGTGGTTTCTCCTTCGTCGAGTACGCGGACGCGGGCGGCGACACCGGCGCGGGCGGCAGCGTCACGAAGTCGCTCGACGGGCTCATGCATGGGCTCGTAGGAGAGGCGGAAGGTTCCGTAGTGCATGGGAATCATGGTGCGTGCACCGAGGTCGAGGAAGGCCTGGATTGCGTCCTCCGGGCTGGTGTGTACACTGCGGAAGCTGTCCGGGTGATAGGCACCGATGGGCAGCAACGCAACCTCCGGGGAAAGGCGCAGACCAATTTCGCGGAAGCCGGAGAAGTAGGCGGTATCTCCAGAATGGTAGAGCGAGTGCGGTCCGGCGCGAAGAACGTATCCGCCGAATCCGCGATCGGTGTCTTTGAACATGCGCGCTCCCCAATGGCGGGCCGGCGTGCGCGTGATCTCAATCCCGGAGTGGCGAAGGGTGTGCCACGTCTCAGTTGTTTCCACGCTGGAAAATCCAAGGTCGTTGACGAGGTCGTCCACGCGGACGGGCACGACGGCTACGGGTGCGCGTTGATATTGGCGCTTCTGCTGACGCACGATTTTGCGCAATGAGGTGCGGTCGAGGTGGTCCATGTGCGCGTGTGTGAGCAGCACGAGGTCGATCTGGGGCAGGTCAGCGATGCGCAGTCCCGGATGACGGAAGCGGCGCAGGAAGATGAGGCGAGTGGAGAAGACCGGGTCGATGAGAATATTTCGGCCGCCGAGTTGGATGAGGAATGATGAATGTCCGATGAACGTGATGCCGAGCTCGCCGGGTGGCACGGGAATGTGCAGCTGCGGCTGTCCAGTAATGGAATGGAAAGCGGACTCTCGGATGAGCCTGGAAAACTGCCGGAATTTGTGAAGTTTGGCGGCGGTGCGTGGGCTGAGATTCATTGTCGCTGAGTAATAGATGCGCGAAACGCGAGGAAAGTTCCGAGACAGCGGAGATTGAAGGCTGGACCTGGGCAATTGTAAGCTTTTTCGCACAAAGAATTGCGTAGGCAGGTCGAGGGGCTGACGAGTAAAGTAGTTGTACATCCCAAACTGGTTGAGATGCAGGAGAGTACGAATGAAAAGTTTCAAGATGCTTGTGGCCGGGGTCGTTTTATGTTCCGCTTCAGCCTTTGCCCAGACGGCTGCTAGTAGTTCATCGACGAATCAGGTTACCGATCAGGATATCGCCTTGATGCGGCAGGATATTTCAACCGCAAAGATGGACGTTATCACGCACACCATGCAGTTCACCGAGAAGGAAGCAGCCGCGTTCTGGCCCGTATACGAGCAGTACGCTGCCGCGCAGAAGCAGATTGGCGATCAGAAGATTGCGCTGATCAAAGACTACGCTCAGAATTACGGCACGATGGATGACGCGAAGGCGACGTCGATGTCGCAGAAATTGTTCTCGATTGAACAAGAATCGGTGTCTTTGCGCCAGAAGTGGTTTCCGAAGTTTGTTGGCGTGCTCGGAGCAAAGCGTGCAGCGAAATTCATGCAGGTGGACAATCGTCTGAGCCTGCTCATGAACCTGCAGATTGCATCGGCAGTTCCTTTGATCCCGTAGTTGAAATGGAATTGAGTTAAAAGGCCCGCACCTTCGCGACGAGGGGGCGGGCTTTTTGGCGTTTGCTGCAGTGGGGGCGGAGCCAAATATTTTTGCTACCGAGACTGAGGCAATTTGTTGGGGCAGTCCGTCTAACGGATGATCCTTCTGAAGAGGGATGAGACTGTTCACGACGAGGTCCTTACTCGAACACTATGAGACGCCTGGCTGCCGCGGTTCTACTCTGGATCCTTCCGGCTGCGCTTTGCTCTACGGACATGGCGCAGACGGACGGTACGACCACGTTGAAGGTGGACGTAAAGACAGTGCTGCTTCCGGTGACTGTCCGCGATAAGCACGGCAAGCTGATTGAGAATCTGACGAAGACGGACTTTGCCCTGACGGAGGACAGCAAGGCTGAGGCGATTAATTATTTCGCGAC
This sequence comes from uncultured Acidobacteriaceae bacterium, assembly GCA_963797255.1. Lineage (GTDB taxonomy): Bacteria > Acidobacteriota > Terriglobia > Terriglobales > Acidobacteriaceae > JANXZS01. The sequence continues at coordinate 572,375 of CAWCOV010000012.1, read as the reverse complement.
GAATGCGAACTTGCCGCTCACGCTGGGCTTGCTGGTGGATACAAGTGGCAGTGTCCGCAGCGTGTTGGCGGAGGAAAAGGCGGCGAGCCAGCATTTTCTCGAGACGATGATGAGCAACGAGAAGGACAGCGCGTTCGTGATCCAGTTTGACCGCGAGGTGGAGTTGCTGCAGGATCTTACGTCGTCGAAGGACAAGCTGCGCAAGGCGCTGGATGAGGTGGGGACAGCGCCGCCTGCTCCGCCAGACGGGGGCACGGGGGATCCTGACGACACGAGCAGCGGGAGTGGGCAGCCGCGTGCGCGACGGGGCGGGGGCACAAAACTCTATGACGCAATCTATCTGGCGGCGAATGAACTGATGAGCAAGCAGCAGGGCCGGAAGGCTCTGATTGTGCTGACGGATGGGGAGGATCGCGGGAGCAAGGAATCGCTGAACATGGCTATTGAAGCAGCACAGCGGGCGAACACGACGATTTACGCGATCTACTTCAAGGGCGAGGGTAACGGTGGTGGCGGGTATCCAGGCGGCGGACATCATGGCGGGGGCTATCCCGGAGGTGGAGGCGGATATCCGGGTGGTGGTGCTGGGCGCTATCCCGGCGGCGGTGGTGGTGGGTATCCAGGGGGTGGAGGTGGGTATCCTCGCGGCGGGGGCGGTGGCGAACAGCACGTGGATGGCAAGAAGATCTTGCAACAGATGTGCGGCGAAACGGGCGGCGCAATGTTCGAGGCGAAGAAGCAGAAATTTGATGAGGTATATGCGACCATCGCCGAGGAGCTTAGGAACCAGTACGTGCTTGGGTATACGCCGGAGAAGACGGAAGAGTCGGGTTACCACAAGCTGGGCGTGACGGTGGCGAAGAAGGATCTGATTGTGCAGACGCGCGCGGGGTATTACGCGGGGCAGTGAATTGAGGGGCGGGGGGACTATGTCGCGCGATAGGAGTGCAACAGGATCACGAGTGACCTTGCACGTGGTTTCGAGCCTGGATGGGTTCATCGCGAGGAAGGACAACAGCGTCTCCTGGCTGGAGGTTGATGGAAGATACGAAGCCGGGATTTCTATTTCGGAGGAAGAGGCTGCTAGCTTCGTCAAGGGGATCGACTGTTATGTACTCGGCTCTCGCACGTATGAACACGCGCTTGACTTGGGATGGCCGTATGGGGATACTCCGACGGTGGTGCTGACCGGGAGAGAATTGCCGGCGGCGAGGTCGAGCGTCGAGTTCTATTCGGGGGACCTTGAAACGCTGGTTAATGGGAAACTCGCGCCGCGATTTCGAAACATCTGGCTGGTGGGTGGGGCCATGTTATGTCAGCGTTTTCTTGAGCTCGGTCTAGTGGACGAAATCCGGTTGACTATTGCTCCTGTCCTGCTTGGTGACGGACTTCGGTTGTTTGGTGACCTCTCGACGGAGCGGACGTGGAAATTAAAGAATGTGGTCGCTTACAAGAATGGTTTTGTTGAATTGACTTACGGTGCTTCCACTGTGTGAGAGAAGAGCTGCGGTCGCCTAACAGACCTGACCCCATTCTAGCCAACCGTTGGCAAGGCGTGTCGCCATCATCCTAGACGGAAAACAAATATCATCACCGAAAAGAAGGCGACCAAATAGGCAATCACCCAACCAAATCGGCTCCATTCGCGTTTCGATTTAGGCCACCATGCCCAACATGCGTAGCCCGCCAGCAGAGCATTCGGAACCATAATCAACATCTGTAGCCATGTTGGCCAGTCTGGATAGGGGACGACTCTAATCAAAGTTCTGCCCCGATCTCAGAGATGTGTTCGCGACTGCGATTGCATGTACACCCAGAAATACTATTGGAATCACGAGGTAAGGATAAACCCAGGTCTGAGAATCCAGACCTGGGGCACCCGCTTTTGTGAGTGATCTCAGATGTGGGGACGACCGCCACTAAGCTGAACGTCAACCACCCCACTCAAGCCAACGGCGGGCTTGAATGGGCCACCCTGCTCTGATTGCATTGTTCGCTGACTCTCGCAGGAAACGCGGATCCCTCGGCTTTGCTCGGGATGACAAATGAAGCTGGATTGGGCAACGTCACGTTTCGCTGGAACGCGGATCCCCCGGCTTCGCTCGGGATGACAGATAAAACCTGACCTCGAGTCGAAACGCATCAGGAAATGAGCGGGATGCCTTCGTCTCGGGCTACTGCATTCTTAGGGCGGTCATGGGTTCTACTTTTGTGGCTCGGCGGGCGGGGAGGAGGCTGGCTACTGCAGAGGCCAGCAGGAAGACTCCGCTGACAAGGGCGAGGACGGACGCGTTGCGCATGCTGCTCTGCGTCCACTTGGACACGACGTCGCTCAAGGACAGGCTGAGTGCGATACCGAGGCACAAGCCGATGCCTGTGGACCAGGCCGTCGTGGTGAGAGCGAGCAGCAGGACGCTGGAGCGGCGTGCTCCGAGGGCGATGCGGATGCCGATTTCGCGGGTGCGCTGTTCCACCGTGTAGGCGACGACGCTGAAGAGTCCGATGGCGGCGAGGGCGAGAGCCACGGTTGAAAAAATAGTGAACAGAACAGAGATGAAACGATCGAAGGACCAGGCGAACATTGAGAGGTATTCGTCGTAGGTGAAAACGCGCTCGAGGGCCTGATTGGAATTGAGAGAGCGGACGGCGGTGGCAATGGCGTGGACGGACCGGCCAGGGTCAGCCGCAGTACGGACGACGATACCTGTGCCACTGAAGACGACGATGGAGGAAGAAATGTAAACCTGGGGGATGGAGGGCTTGTGGAGTCCGTCATTGCGGACGTCGTCGACGACACCGATGATCTGTAAGGGCTGGGTTGGGTTGGGGGCCAGGAGTGCACGTGCATTCTCGGCCGCGGCTGAAATCTGCGTGGGTAGCACGGTGTGGCCGATGGGATCGACATCTGGCAGGTAGCGGTTTACGAAGGCCTTGCTGACGACGGCGAGGCGAGCGCCGCGGAGAAACTCTTCATGGGTAAGGAAGCGGCCTCGCAGAAGCGGGATGCGCATGACGGAGAGATAGTCGGCGGTAACCAGGCGAAGGCCCGCTAGAGTGCTCTCTGTTGCGGGCTTGCCGTCGATGGCGATGGGCTGACGCCAGTTGCCGATCGGCGGTGTGCCACCGTTAAACAGCGACGCGCTCGTGACTCCGGGGGTGGCTTTGAGCTTTTCAATAAGAGCGTCGTAATAGCGGACGCGGGATTCCCATGTGCCGACGTTTGGCTGGTGTTCCGGGAGCGATAGTCCCATGATCAGAACATTGTGAGTATCGAATCCAAGGCGAGCGGAGTGTGCCTCGAGGAAAGAACGCATTGCGGCTCCGGCGCCCGAGAGCAGCAGGACGGTGAGCGCGATCTGGCAGGTAATGAGCACCGTGCGGACGCGTCCGCCTCTGGACGTGGTGGTGCGCGTATCTCCGGTTTGAAAGGCGCTGCTGAGATGCGGGTTGGAAAACTGCAGCGCGGGCGAGAGTCCGGCGAAGATTCCGGTGGCAACGGCAACGGCAATGCTGAAGAACAAGACTGGCAGATTGATGTTGATGACCACTTCGTGAGGGATGGAATACTCCGGCAGCAGACCGATGATGAGATGAATGGCCAGGTAGGCAACGGCGATGCCGAGGCTCGCGCCGGCGATGGAGACGACGACTGACTCGGTTAACAACTGGCGAACGATTCGCGTGCGTGACGCACCAAGGGCGGAACGCATGGCGAGTTCCTGCTGGCGGGCGGTGCCGCGGGCCAGCATGAGGATGGAGACATTGCCGCATCCGATGAGCAGGAGCAAAGCCACCGCGACGAAGAGAAGGAAGAGCGTGCCTTTGAATTCTCCGAGGAGCGAGTCGTTGAGGGTTTCAACTTTGATGGTGTAGCCCTCTTTTGGGAGCATGCCGGGGCTGGCTTTGTCGAATTGGACGACGAAGCTTTTCATCTCGCTGGTGAGGGCGGCCTGAGACACGCCGGAACGAAAACGGATGAGGGTTTCCAGCCGCTCCTTGGGATCGACCGATGCGGAAAGCGGGATGTAGACCTCGGAGTCGTGCCAGGTAAAGCGGGGCCCGGTGACGCCAATGACGGTGTATTTCTGATGATCGAGTTCGAGTGTCTTGCCGATGATCGATGGGTCGGAAGCGAAGTGAGTCTTCCAGAAGATATAGCTGATGACGGCGACGGGGGGAGGGGCTGAGCCTTCGGGCGCTTCAGAGGCGGTGAAGGTGCGGCCCATGATGGGAGGCGCGCCGAGGAATTCAAAAGCGTTACCGGAAACTTCAAGCACCTTGGTGGTTTGCGGCAGCTCACCCTCCGTGGAGGTCATGGGGACATCGCGATGCGCCATGATTTCTGCGACGGACTTCGCGGTGCGCAACTGATCGATCTCAGCCATGGTGAAGAAGAGGTCGCCCTGGGCGTGGCCTGCCTTGTCATAAAGATTGATGAAGGCCAGATGCGCGGCATCGCGATAGGGGTAGGGGTCGACGAGCACGCCGTAGAGAACGCTGTATACGGCGGCGGTTGCGCCGATGCCGAGAGCCATGGAGAGGATGGCGGTGAGAGCGTAAACCCGATGCTGGCGGAGTTGGCGAAGCGCGAAGGTGAAATCGTGGAAGAGTGCCCACATAGGGTCCACCATCCTCGGGGAAAAGGTAAGTGCCGGAAGAGATAGGTGCACTCGAATCGCCAACTGATTTTGCTGCAAATGATGGAGTTAGGTCCAGTGATTCTCAACGGGATGTTCGTTTGGGATTGGTGTCGTTCATTTGCGGACATTCTACGACGGTGTAAGTACGCATCTGTCGTGAGGCGAAACCGGTGCTCATATCACGCCCGTGCTTCCAGCACTCAGGCGAGGTACTTGATTAAGAGAACTTCGTTGCCGACTTCGCTATAGAGCATTTCGTTTACGATGCCTTTGGCGACGAGGAGGCCGAAGCCGCCGGGGCGCATGCCTTGCTGCATGCGCACTTCGATGTGCTGGGCGGGATTGTCGGCGGGATTTGAAAGTGCTGAATGAGGGATGGCCTCCCAGCGAAATCCAGCGCCGGGATCGTGGACATACAGGACAATGGCGCGCGCGGTGTGGATGGCGGTGACGTCGACGACCTTGTCGGGCTGAAAGCCTCCGCCATGCTCAATGGCATTCATGAGAATTTCGCGGAAGGCCATCATGAGGTCTTCGCGCGGATTGTCAGGCAGCTCCGATTGCAGCTCCTTGAGAAAAGTGACGAGGCGCTCGGCAGTGAGCATCTGGCAGTTGAGGCGTACGGATACCCAATCGCGGTGGGCGGAGAGTGTTTCGATTCCCCACGACGATTCGATGGTGGAAGCGGCGCGGACTGCGAACTCGGCCAACTCGCCGCAGTCAAAGGGCGCGGTCTTCAGCAGGAAGACACGGGCACGCAGCGCGGCGATGACTTCTTCCGGAGTGGTGGCGGGTGCAAGGACGATGACTCTTGCTCCGGGGCGGATGGCGCGGATCTCGAGCAGAAGAGCGAGGTCCTCGTCGATGGACGTAGCGGGATCGGTGAAGATGACGTCGTAGGCAACGCGGCGCAGACGGCGGAGAGCATCGGCGCTGCCGGCGGCCCTGTCCACGATGCAGTTGCGTTCGATGAGGCATCTCTCAAGCTCGCCGCTGATAGCACTGGTGCCCGCAATGACCAGCACTCTGCCGGTGGCCGGATTGCTGGTGGCGGCAGGCTTCTTCGGAGACGATGTACTCTCGGCCATGGAAATCTCCTCCGTTGCTGAGTCGTATCGAAAGCATAGTCTACGCCAATGGGTGGGGAAGTTGGTTTAAGAAACCATGACGAGATCCCCGGTCCCCACAAGCGAGGGACCGGAGACACCCGCGTACATCTCTGAAGAATACTCCGGAAGAAATCCCGGGTCTCAAAGGCGAGACCTGGGGCACCCGCATAGGTCCAAGATCAAAATCTGAGCCATTCGGCGATCGTCACAGACACCCCAATACTCACGGTTTGATGGTGATGGTCTTCTTTTGGCGGATGTCGGTGGAGGAGCTTCCTACACTCACCTCGAGTGGGCCGGGGTCGACTTCGAATTTCTTTGTGGTGTCGTTCCACCATGCTAACGACGCGGACTTCAATGGGATGGTGACGGTGTGAATTTCGCCGGGCTTGAGGGTGACACGCTGGAATCCTTTGAGTTCCTGTGCGGGGCGGCCAGCGGTGGCGGGGAGATGCGCGACGTAGAGTTCAACGACTTCGTCTCCTTCGCGGGTGCCGGTGTTCTTGACATCGACGGAGATGGTCGCCGTGCCTTCCGACGAGAGCGATGCCACGGATGATTTCATATTGGAGTACTGGAACGTGGTGTAGCTGAGCCCGTATCCGAAGGGATAAAGCGGATCGCCTTTGAAGTACATGTAGGTGCGGCCGTGGCGGATGTCGTAGTCGTCCATGGGCGGAAGCTGCTCGAGCGATTTGGGCCAGGTCTGATTGAGGCGTCCGCCAGGATTGTAGTCGCCGAAGAGAACATCGGCGATGGCGGTGCCTTCGTCCTGCGAAGTGTGCGCGGATTGCAGGATGGCGGGGATGTTGGCCTGCGTCCACGGAATGGCGTAGGGAAAGCTGGAGACGAGCACGACGATGGTGCGCGGATTGACGGCGTAGACCTTGCGGATGAGGTCTTCCTGCGAGAGATCAATAGACTCGCGGTCGCGGCCCTCGCGGCCTTCGGTCTTGTCGGCGCAGGGCTTGGTGGAGGTGTCGGTATTGAACATATCGATGCCGAGCTTGCCGCCGCAGATGGGGTGATTGCCGACGACGATTACGGCGACTTCCGCCTCTTTCGCAGCTTGGATCATGAGGTCCATGTTGTTGTCGTCGACGTGATGAAGGATGGTCTGCGGGCGAAGTTTGCGACGGACGCCCTCAATGGGAGTGATGGAGTAAGGCGACACTCCGGCATACATGTCGATGGGATTGTCGTTGGCGCGCGGGCCAATGACGGCGATGGACTTGAGCGTGGCGACGTTGAGCGGCAGCGTGTTGTTGGCGTTCTTAAGCAGCACGATGGATTTGTGGGCGACGTTGAGTGAGAGATCCTTGTGCTTGTCGGTGGTCCACGGCTCGGGCTCGCCGCTTTCGCCGATTGCGACGTAGGGATTGTGCGCGGGCGGATCGAGCAGGCCGAGCCAGATGACGGTGCGGAATTTTCCGCGAAGGGCGTTGTCGATGTCGCCCTCGGTTAGAAGTTTCGCTTTGAGCGCTTCCTGCACGCGCCCAGCGAGTGGAGGACCGAAGCTGAGGACCTGCGAGATGCCGGCCTTGATGGCGGCGGCGAGCGCTGTTGGCTGATCGGCGAAGTACTTATGGTTAGTCACCATCTGCTCGACCGCGGTGGCGTCGGAAGAAAAGATTCCGTTGGCTCCCCACTGCTTGATCACGACTTCGTCGATGATGGGATTGACGGTCATGGGAACCTTGTTCCACGCGTTGTAGGAGGCCATGAAGGACTTGGCTCCGCCCTGTTGAATGGCCATGCGGAAGGGCGCGGAGTAGTAGTCCCAGAAAAGGGCGTTGTCGAAGTTGGAGCTGGAGCCGCCGCGTGTGGTCTCGTTGCTGTTGGCGAAGAAGTGCTTGAGCAGCGATGCGGTCTGCCAGTATTTCGGATTGTCGCCCTGCAGGCCCTTGGAGTAGGCGGTCGCCATGACTCCGTCAAAGAAAGGATCTTCGCCGTAGCTCTCGTTGTTGCGTCCCCAGCGGGGATCGCGAGCGAGGTCCGCGTTTGGTCCCCAGACGACGAGCGCGGGATGCTTGTATTTGGCGCTCTGCGTGATGTAGCGGGCCTCATAGGCTTCAGCGGCGGCGATGTCGTGAATCAGCGTGGGATCCCATGTGGAGGCCATGCCGATGACTTCAGGAAAGCTGGTGGTAGGGATGGGCTTGGCGCCGAAGTTTCCCGCCTGCACGATTCCGTGGAGCCCCTCGGTGCCTCCTGCGTCGGGTATACCGAGGCGGGGGACGGCGGAGCTGGTCTCGAGGCAGGCCAGCTTTTCCTCGAGGGTCATGAGGGAAAGGATGTTGCTGACGCGATCTTCGAGCGGCATTGCGGGATTCTGGAAGGGGTAGGAATCCTGCGCGTACACGAACGGGGAGAGGACGAAAAGGATGACGAGGAAACGCATGCTGCGGATCATGAATGCTCCTGCGGGGATGGATGAAAAGCCCGCTCGTTGGTAGCGATTATGAGGGACAGACCAAGCTACAGGAATGGAGCGGCGGGGGCAATATGCGGGGGGGGTGGATTTGATTCGGCTTGGGAGGATCCCAGGTCTCAAACGCGAGACCTGGGGGCACCCGCATTTGTTCGAGATCCCCGGTCCCCAAGAGCGAGGGACCGGGGGCACCCGGCGTGGTTTGGAAGCCTTATCGAGACCGGGGCACCCCGCCGAGGTTAGAAGCAACCGCAGGTCCCTCCACTTCGCTTTGCTTCGGTCGGGATGACAATGTTTTGGGTGCGAGCCTCACTTGATCCCTCCCTTCGCTCTGCGAAGGATGGGGCACCCGGCGTCTCGAAGGATGGGTACCCATGAAGGAGGAAACGCAGATCCCTCCACTGCGCTTTGCTTCGGTCGGGATGACAAGTTGCTTCGGAATCGAGGACGGGTTCGCGGTCATTGTTAATCCCACTCTTCGCTTTGCGAAGGATGGGGCACTCCAGCACACAGTACCCAGAATCCGGAGAAGTAACTCTATCCCACTCAAGCCAACGGTGGGCTTGAATGGGCCACATTCCACCTGCGATGTCGAGAAGCGTCAGCGGGTGGCGGTGGTTGTGTGGGCGGGCGGTTGTAGGGGCGCGGCGGGTGGATCGGTGTTGGCGTATTGCACGATGAGCGAGATGCGGCGATTGGATGGGTCAAGGGGATTTTTTGTGACGCGGAGGCGCTGATCGGCGTATCCGCGGACCTGCGAGACCTGGTTCTGACGGATGCCCATCTCCTGCATGTTGCGGCGGGCCGAGTTGGCGCGATCGACCGATAGCTCCCAGTTGCTATAGGTTCCCTCCTGCGCGTAGGGCTTGGAATCTGTGTGGCCCTCGATGGAGAGATTGTTGGGGAGGTTGCGGAGTTCTTCGGCGACCATGGCGAGGATGCTGCGTCCATTGCTGCTGAGTTCGGAGCTGCCGCTCTCAAAGAATGTTCCTTCCTTCGTCTCCAATAACTCGATGCGCAGGCCTTCGGGGGTGACGGTGAGTTCGATCTGCTGCTTGAGTTTTTGCAGCTCTGCTTTCTGCGCGATGTCTTTCTCCAACTGCTGCTTCAGTTGGTCTACGTTGTCGCGGGTGAGAGGAAGATTTTGCGCGGAACTGGCGTGGTCGCTTCCGGTGAGATTGGTTTTTCCTGCGGGATCGTTGAAATATCCGGCAACCGCTTTGCGGACATGCTCGCTGGAGTTGATGAGCCAGAGGACGATGAAGAGCGCCATCATGGCGGTAACGAAGTCGGCGTAGGCGACCTTCCACGCGCCGCCGTGGTGGCCGTGCGCGGGAGCTTTTCTGCGAATGACTATAATGGGCCGCTTGTCGTCCATGGTGCTAGGCTGCCACTTCTTTTTTGTCGGCTGCGCCGGACGGCTGTGCCCTGCAGGCTGCTTCCATTTCAGCAAACGATGGACGGACGTGGCTGGGAATGGCGCGACGGCCTACTTCGACCGCGATGATGGGCGGCAGACTTTTGGCGAAACACAGCAGCAGGACGCGAAGGACGTGCAGGTAGGCGCGCTCATCTTCCGCAGTCTTGCCCATGTTGGCACTGAGGGGACCAACGAGCCCGTAGCAGAGCAGGATGCCGAGAAAAGTTCCCACTAGCGCGGCGGCAACTTTGTGGCCGATGAACTCCGGCGGGCCACCTAAGGCGCCCATTGTGATGACGACTCCGAGGACCGCGGCGACGATGCCGAGGCCGGGAAGCGCGTCCGCCACTGTGGTGAGCGCACTGACGCACTCAGTGGCGTCGTGGTGCTGGACATCCATATCGAGTTCCATCATTTGATCGATGTCGAATGGATCGACGCCGCCGGTGATGGACATGCGCATGGTGTCGCAGGTGAAATCGCGCACGCGGCGATCGGCGAGGAAGGCAGGAAACTGCTGGAAGATTTTGCTCTCCTGCGGCGTCTCAATATCGCCTTCAATCGCGAGCATGCCTTCGCGGCGAACCTTGTTGAAGAGCTCGTGCATCATTTTGAGCGTGTCGAGGTAGCGCGACTTGTCGAAGCGGGAATGTCCGAGGACGGACTTCAATCCTGCTAACAGATCTTTGAGGATGTGGATGGGATTGGCGATGAGCAGCGTTCCAAAGGCGGCTCCGCCGATGATGAGCAACTCGGCGGGCTGCAGCAGGACGGCGATGTGGCCCTTCTCCATGAGGAAGCCGCCGATCACTGCGCCGAATACGACGAGGATTCCGATAATTGCGAACAAAGTCCAACCTCTCCCGGAGCGGTGCGCCTGCACTGCGTCCTCACCACCCTCTATCGGCCGAAGGGCGCGGGAACTTGATGCATGAACTTTCGCGGACGCTGTGGAGCGCCGGAAGAGTTGGCTGGGAGAGTTCTTACATAACGAGTGGCAGGCGGACCAGGAAATCCGTGCCCTGCGGGCTGGAGGTGAAGCTGATCTCGCCGCGATACTGCTCGATGACGATCTTGCGGGAGAGATCGAGGCCTAGGCCGGTTCCTTCGCCTACAGGCTTGGTAGTGAAGAACGGCTCAAAGACCTTGCCGGCAATTTCGTCGGCGATGCCGCTGCCGTGATCGGCGACGGAGACGTAAAGAGAGTTGTCGTCGTTCCAGGTACGGATGCGGACGAGACCTTTCTGCGGCGAAGCATCGATGGCGTTGTCGAGAAGATTCGTCCACACCTGGCTGAGGCCCGCGCCACGGGTAGTGAGGCGGGGAGACTGCGCGGTGAAATCCTTTTCGACTTTGAGTTCTTTATGCCGGAATTTGTGGGCAAGGATGGTGAGGGTGCTCTGAATATTGTCGTGCACGTCGACTTCGTGGGTCTTGGCGTCCTCGGGCCGGGCGAATTTCTTTACCGCAATGACGAGGGAGGAGACGCGGTTGATGCTTTCTTCAATGGTGCCGACCAGTTGTACGCTGGAGACGAGGGCGGCCAGCCAGTTGAGCGCGTCGGAAAGCTGGGCGGGATTAAACTCGCTGCGGGCGCACTCCAGGTTCTGCGAGTGAAGATTGCTGGCGCATAGGGCGGGCGCGATCTTCCAGCCATTTTCCACTCCGGTGTTGTCGAGCCAATCGACCATCGCTTCTTCCGCGTCCGCTTCTTCAAGCGACGAGACGGCCTGTGGCGGGACAGAGGCCAAGGCTTCGTCCTGCAACTCGCTGAGGCATTCAATCTGTTCAGAAGTGAGGGGTGCTGCGCAGAATTTTAAAGTGAGGTTTTGCAGGCGGGTAAGGTTTTCTCGCAATTGCGAAGCGGCTCGGGTAGCGGCGGCTCCAGGATTGTTGAGCTCATGCATGAGCCCTGCGACCAGGGTGCCAAGGGAGATGAGCTTCTCGCGATGCACCGCCTGGCTCTGGTAGGCCTGCAGTCGTTCGGCCATAGTGCCGAGCACGGCGATGCGCACCTTCGGGGAATGAAACATCATTTTCCAAAAGGAATCTTCGTCAATTCGGAGGATGCGGCTGTCTTCATTGAGCGTGCCGGTAACGTGGGGGGAGCGGCCGGCGAGCAATGGGACCTCTCCGAAAGAACTGCCGGGGCCGTAGACTCCAATGGACATGAGAGACCCGTCTGAGAGCAGTTTTTCACCGCGCACTTCGCCGGAAAGCACGATCCAAAAATTGCGGTTGGTCTCGTCATTGGCGCGGATGAGCTCTGTTCCCGCTGGAGCCTCGACCACTTCCGCGTCTCCGAGGCCTTCGAGCTCGTGCTCCGTGGAAGTGGCGAAGATGGGGACTTGTAACAGCTCCTGATACAGATCGCGGATCTTTACTTTCTGGACGTGCATGGTTGTGACGCTCTCTGTCATGGAACTAGAACCTCGCCAGGTACTGATGAATGAACTGCACCGCGATAGAGCCTTCGCCCACCGCCGACGCGACTCGTTTGACGGAGCCGTGACGGGCATCGCCCGCGGCAAAGATACCGGGGGTGCTGGTTTCAAGCAGATAGGGCTCACGCTCTTCTTTCCAGAAGGCGGGAAGCTTTCCATCCACTTTGAGATCGCTGCCGCACAGCACGAAGCCGTGGGGATCGCGCAGCACGTTAGGGGGCAGCCAGTCAGTTTTCGGCGCAGCACCGATGAAAATGAAGAGGGAGCTAGCGGCCTCAACGGATTCACCGCTGGAGTTTCGGATTCTCAGGGACTCAAGGCGTTCTTCGCCCATGGCCTCCTCGACCTGACTGTGAACTTTCACCTCAATATTCGATGTTGCGCGAATCTGATCGATCAAGTATTTCGACATGCTCTTCTCGAGGGATTCTCCGCGCACCAGCATTGTTACCTTGTTGGCGTATTTGGAGAAGTGCATGGCTGCCTGTCCGGCGGAGTTTGCCCCGCCGATGATGAAGACTTTCTCGTCCTGGCAGGCGCGCGCCTCCGACATGGCGGCACCGTAATAAATGCCGCGGCCGGTAAGCTCGTTGACGCCGACGATGTTGTCGAGGCGGCGATAGTTGACGCCAATGGAAAGCAGAACCGCGCGGCTGGAGACCTCGCGGCCATCGGCCAGCTTTAAGAAGTGATATTGGTCGTGGGTGCGGATGGAACTGGCGCACTGCGTAAGGAACTCGGCACCGAAGCGGGATGCCTGCACATAGGCGCGTCGGGCGAGATCTTCTCCGGTAACGCCGGAGGGAAATCCAAGGTAATTCTCGATTTTGGAACTCGAGCCAGCCTGACCGCCGGGAGCGTCGGGCTCAATGATGAGAGTCTTGAGGCCTTCGGAGCATCCGTAGACAGCGGCTGCGAGTCCAGCAGGTCCCGCTCCTACAACTAACAGGTCATAGAAGTCCTTGGTGGCCTGGGTTCTCAGGCCGACTTTGCCGGCGAGCTCCGTCTGCGAAGGCTGGACCAGCGAAGTCCCATCCGGAAAGAGCACGGCGGGGAGCTTGCGGTCGTTTACGTTGAACTGCTGCAAGAGGTTACGGGCTTCTTCACTGTCTTCGGGATTGAGCCAGATGTAAGGAATCTGATTGCGGGAGAGAAAATCGCGAACCTGGTGGTCGCTGAGGGACCAGCGGGGTCCAATTACGCGAATGCCTTCAAAAGCGGGCTTGTAATGCCGGTTCCATTCCTCGAGCAGATCATCGAGAACGGGGTACAACTTCTCCTCAGGCGGATCCCATGGTTTGGTGAGGTAGTAGTCAATGCGCGCGGTATTGATGGCCTTGATGGCCGCATCGGTATCGGCGTAAGCCGTTAGCAGGACGCGCTTTGCTTCGGGATAGATGGTGATTGCCTTCTCCAGAAAATCGACCCCTGTCATGCCGGGCATACGCTGATCGGAGAGATAGAGAGCGACGGCATCGCCGCGCTGCTTCAACTGGTGACAGGTATCGAGTGCAGCCTGGCCTGACCCCGCGCGCACGATGCGGTAGGTCGCGCCATATTGCCGACGGAGGTCCTGTACGACGGCTTCAAGGACGCTGATATCGTCGTCAACCGCCAAAAGAACGGGTTTTCCCATACAACCTCAGTGTATGGCCTAAATTTTGGCCACATGGTAGGTTAGCTTTCAAAGCAATACGAATGCTGAAATGTTCGATATACGACAATGGCGTTCGACGTTCTTTATGTAGCAGATGCGCGAGGGCGGCAGTAAGATACAGCAAAGCTTCCCTGACTATATTTTTCAACGTTTCACTGGATTCATTTTAGTCGTTCGGACGTTTCCGTGACGTGAAGGCGGGACGGCGAATTTCGAACCATTCGGGAATCCGCCGGCGGTTTGAGGACGTAGTGGAAGTAAGAGATCTGCGAGTTGTGGTATTTGCAACACCTTTGAGAGTGAGAGCTGGTTTTCTTTCTTCTCATTTAAGACTTGGTACTCAAGTGTCCAATTACGAAACACCAAGGCGTTTTCTCCCCAATGACGCCGATGAAGCAATTGTGACGCAGGCCGGCGCAAGCCGGGAGTGAGTTGCCGGATGCACGTGTATTCGCAGGTAACGATGTGAGGGGCAGACATGCATAAGATTATCCTCGGGGACTCGCAGGCTATCTTCCGTGCGGGTACAGCTAAAGTTCTGGCAATGGAAGAAGATTTCCGCATCGTGGCGCAGTGTTCCGACACGAGTCATGTTGAAGATGCGATGCGCAATACTCCTGCGGCGATTCTGCTGCTGGCGTCGGCCTTGCGACCGAATTTTGTTTCTGTCCTGGAACATGCACGGCGCACGAATACGCGGACGGTGGTGATTGCGGAATACAGCGAAGGGCCGCAGGATTTCAGTTCATCCGGAGCAAATGGGATTGTGTACCGCAACATCAGCGGCCCCGCGCTGGTGGAGTGCATGCGCACCGTGATCAATGGCCAGCAATGGATACAGCGGACGACGAAGACGCTTGTGACCGAAGAAGAAGATATTGTCGGAAAGCGCGTGTGCGAGCGGCTGACTCCGAAGGAATTGAAGATTACGGCGTTGATTGTGCAGGGCTGCAAGAACAAGGAAATCGCGATGCGCCTGGGGACGACGGAACAGGTGATCAAGAATTATCTGCGCAGCATTTACGACAAGACGGGTGTCTCCGACCGGCTGGAACTGGCGTTATTTACGATTCATCATCGCGTGCTTGCCGAGACTGCGGCGAAAGCGGTGGTAACCCTGGAGATGCTGGTGTGAGCGCGCTAACGCGCGCTAGCTGAAGAGAGCGGTTGGCCAAAACCGGTTAGCTAAAGGCCGGTCAGCTAACGTGCTGTCAGCGAAAAGCAACGGGCTAGTTGATAATTCGCATTCTTGCTTACATCCCTCAGAAACGCACAATTCCTAACGATTAGTGAGCCGTAAGGGCATCGCGCATCGCTTTTCCCAATGCCGCTTAGGCGTCGATGTGGGTGGGTGGGAGACGGCTGCGCAGCAGGGCATCCAGAATCTTCAGGAGTTCCGCGGGGTTCACTGGTTTTTCCAGATAAATATCGGCGAAGGGCTCGTATCCGCGCATCGCTTCTCCTACGTAGCCCGACACTACAATGACAGGCACATCGGTACCGCTCTTCGCCACTTCGAGTAGCGAGTGACCGTTCTGCGTGCCCATTCGCCAATCCGTCACCACGGCATCAAACACGCGGTTATTGAGTTGAAGAATGGCGCTCTCGACAGAATGGCTGACGGTGACCTCGTGCCCTGCCTTCTCAAGGATTTCCTGCTTGAGAGAGAGGGCTATGGGCTCGTCGTCCACACATAGAATTCTTGCCACCTCTACTGCTCCTCTGGAACGAATCCGCGCTCCGCAAACCTGGGAATCCGGCAGTAGGCCCTGTGACCCGCAGAAGAACTGTACAACAATTCGCAGATGCGCGGAAAAGTGTTTCGGGTAAGCGTTCCCCCAGGAGATATGCTGAGGCGACGGATTCCACCCGGGGAATGCGGGCGCAAGCGAGACCATGAAATCGGTTATTTCCGCCGGAAATGCAGCCCGACTGACAATGATGCGAGGGAGACTCTGATTAAGCTCTCCCTGTTATCTTCGACGCGAGTTACGTTTTTTTTCGAGACGAATCAGAAGACATTAGCGATGAGTGAGGGATTCGAGCTTTATTCGAACGGACATGGCAAATATAGACAGACAGTTAGCGAATGAAATCGCCGCTGCGAACGGCTTGAGCGTAACAAAACTTGGCTTGCGTTTTGACAAGGTGGTTGTGCGGCTCCTTGGAAGCCTGAGAGCCTGTGTCGAAGACGCGAACCCAAGGGAGAAGACTGTCTTCATGACAATCACCGCTCCTATTAAGCTTCCTGGAAAAACACAGCATGAACTTGAGGCAATCATTCGAAACTCATTGGATTGCAAAAGTCATAATAGAGATCGTCAAATGACTGTTTTCCAAAACGAGGTGCAACTGAGGATTATCGAATCTCCCTCGAAACGAAATCACAAGTTTGTTGGCTTGGTTCACAATCCAGGCACGAATCCCACGATGCTCCTCGATTTGGCCACTCGACGGCTCACAGAAGCGGATAATCGCAATGCAATTTGACACAAGCAACAAGATAGTAAAACTCTGTGCTGAAGGAATGATGCTTGAAGGAGAAGGAAAAAACGGAGAAGCCGCAAGACTCTTCCAGTTAGCACAGAATGAGGCAACCGATGATTTTGAAAGATTCACAGCGGCGCATTACGTAGCCCGACATCAAGAAAATGTAGTTGCCAAATTGGAGTGGGATGAAATTGCATTGCATTTGGCATTGAAGATAAATGACGACAGTGTCAAAGGAGCATTCCCTTCGTTATATCTCAACGTCGCTAAATGCTACGAAGACTTAAAAAACCTTGAAAATGCTGCGAAAAACTACCAATTAGCACTCTCCTTCGCCGACCTGTTACCTGATAACGGCTACGGAAGAATGATAAAAGGCGGAGTTTTAGACGGTATTGAACGAACACGAAAAATGAAAGACTTGTGAATGGCAAGACTGCGCATCTCTGCAGAAATAAATGCCTAAACATCGTAAAGCGGCCCTAAAGTAGCACGGCTCCCCTTCCCCCGGCGGTTCCTTGAATACCTGCAGCCGACCATGGGGATTTGCGGTAAAAAGTGACGCGACAGCGAAACCCGCTCCCCCGTGTGCATCGTTTCAACGATCAAATATCAAAACCCGGCGCAGACCGTTGCTAGGCGAGCTTCTCTGCTACGGATTTTGCCTGGGTGAACAGGTAGAGATAATCGGGGCCACCCGCCTTTGAATCTGTGCCGGACATGTTGAATCCGCCGAACGGATGCGCTCCGACCATGGCTCCCGTGCATTTGCGATTGAAGTAGAGATTGCCGACATGGAACTCGTTGCGGGCGCGGTCGATGCGTTCGCGAGATGAGGTGAAGAGAGCGCCGGTGAGTCCGTACTCGGTGTTGTTGGCGATGTTGAGAGCGTCGTCGAAATTCTGCGCCTTAATGAGCGCGAGAATGGGGCCGAAGATTTCTTCCTGCGCGAGGCGGGCTGTGGGAGCGATGTCGGCGAAGATAGTGGGCTGGATGTAGTAGCCGTTCTCCGGAGTTTCGACGGCGTGTCCACCGGAGAGCAGCCGGCCTTCCGACTTACCGATCTCGATATAGCTGAGCATGGACTCATACGCGGACTTGTTGACGACCGGTCCCATGGATGGATTGGTAACGGGATCGCCGACCTTGAGAGTCTTCACGCGTTCGCGAATCCGCTCAACGAAGAGGTCGTAGACATCATGCTCGATGATGGCGCGGGAACAGGCGGAACATTTCTGGCCGCTAAAACCGAAAGCCGAGGCAACGACAGCATCGACCGCAGTGTCAAGATCGGAGTCTGCGCAAACGATGATGGAATCTTTGCCGCCCATTTCAAGGATGGTTCGCTTGATCCATATTTGACCGGGCTTTGTTTGTGCGGCGCGGGCATGGATTTCGAGGCCAACACTTTTGGATCCTGTAAATGCGATGAAGCGCGTACGGGGATCTTCGACGATCGCGTTGCCGAAGCTCGCACCCGAGCCGGGACAGAAATTTACGACGCCGGGCGGCATGCCTGCTTCTTCCAACACATCGACGAAGCGCGCCGCGATGGTGGGCGAATCGCTCGATGGCTTGAGCACGACCGTATTGCCGCAGACGATGGCGGCAGCGGTCATTCCGGCCATGATGGCGAATGGAAAATTCCACGGCGGGATGACGGCACCGACTCCGAGGGGAATGTAGAGAAGCTGGTTGCGCTCCCCGGGATATTGGATAGGCGTGGTAGCGGCGGCCAGGCGCAGGGCTTCGCGCGCGTAGAACTCGAGGAAGTCGATGGTCTCGGCGACATCTGCGTCGGCCTCGCCCCAGTTCTTTCCTACTTCATAGGTGAGCCAGGCGCAGAACTCGAACTTGCGCGCGCGAATTATTTCCGCAGCGTGCAGCAGGAGGGAGGCGCGTTCTTCCACGGGCACGTGCTTCCACGATTCATAAGCGGTGAGTGCGGCCTTCATTGCGAGTTCGGCGTGCTCGGCTCCTGCTTTCTGATGGATGCCGACAACTTGCGAGCTATTCGCGGGATTGAAGGACTTGATCTTTCCTTCGGTGCGCAGGCGTTCTCCGCCGATCACCAGCTGGTACTCGTAGCCGAGCATGTCCGCAACTTCGCCGAGCGCGCCTTCCATGGCGACGAGGTTGGCGGAGTCGTGGAAATTGACAAAGGGCTCATTGCGGAACTCGCCCCTGGGGCTGCGGGGCAGGATCATTGTGCTGATGTGGGACGCGGTAGTCATAGCCAGAGTAGTTTAGTTCATTTCGCGGAATGCACAGAGAGAGTCTAAAGAAAACAGAGCATTTGCGGCGGGGTATGCCATGAGGGTGAAAATTTCAAAGTTTATCTGGTAATCTGCTTGACTGTACTAGAAAACTAGTACACTATGTCTTGCATGGCTTCGGTGACCAATGCGCGTCGGCATCTCGAGATCCGGTTGGATGTCGAGAGCGGTATGCCCGTTTATCGGCAGATCATCGACCAGATTATGGGAGGCATTGCGACGGGTGCGGTGAAGTGTGGCGACCAGTTGCCGACTGTGCGCCAGTTGGCGGTGGATCTCGCGATCAATCCCAACACCGTGATCCGAGCCTACCGCGAGCTTGAGATCCGCGGAGTGTTGGAGACGCAGCAAGGGACGGGAACATTTATCAGCCATCAAAAAGTACAGCGCGACGATGTGGAGCGGCTCAGAAAGCTTAACCAGATCGTGGGCGAGTTTACGGCGCGTGCGGGCTCGGCAGGGTTCACCATTGAGGAGTTGCTGGAGCAGTTGAAGGCGCTCACCGGAGAGAAGGGCCAAAACGGAGACGAGGGTAAAAAGAGGAGGTAGTCGTCATGCAATGGAGTAGCGACAGGAATCAGATCAGTGGCTTGGCCATGGCGTTATTTGTGATCTTTGCGGGCGCGGGTTTCGTGCTCGATTCAGTTACCGGCTCGCGTGCTCTGCTGATTGCCGGATTGCTGGTTGGCACCTATCTCCTGTTCTCGATCAAGGTAGCAGACCAATGGGAGAAGGTAGCGGTGCTGCGGCTGGGGCGATATATCGGGCTGCGCGGGCCGGGATGGTTTCATGTCGTTCCCATCATCGATATGTTGAGCCGCCGTGTAGACCAGCGCGTTCGTACTGCGAACGTAACGGCGGAGAGTACGCTGACGCGAGACACTGTGCCGGTGAATGTGGACGCGATTGTTTTCTGGATGGTGTGGAACGCTGAGAAGTCGATTCTGGAAGTGCAGGACTTTGTGCAGGCGATCATGATGAGCGCGCAGACGGGGCTACGGGAATCTATCGGCCGCCACGAGCTGGCGCAAATGATTACTGAACGCGAATCGATGGGACGTGAGTTGCAGAAAATTCTCGACGAGAAGACGAACCCGTGGGGCATCACGGTGCAGTCGGTAGAGATTCGCGATGTGCGGATTCCGCAGGCGCTGGAAGATGCGATGTCGAGGCAGGCGCAGGCGGAACGCGAGAGACAGGCGCGCAACATTCTTGGCCAGGCAGAGACGGAGATTGCCGATAAGTTTTCGAAAGCAGCCGTCACGTACCAGGACAATCCTGTTGCGCTGCATCTGCGCGCGATGAACATGTTGTACGAAGCGATCAAGGAGCGGGGATCGATGGTGATTGTTCCGTCATCCGCTGTGGAAACGATGGGGCTGGGCGGAAATCTCGCGACAGTGGCGTTGGCGAAAGGACAAGGCTGAAAGGAAGCGTGTGCGTAAGCAACAAGGAGTCGAGATGAAAATCAGAATGCTGCTTTCTATCGTAGTTTTCGGGTTCATGTTGCCTGCGTTTGGGCAGACGACTTCGCAAGATTATGTTGGGAAATGGCTTGGAAATAACAAGGGCGTTCCCTGGGTGATGTTAGACGTGAAGGACGGGAGTGGGGTCCTGGTTGGCAAGGCTACGTTCTACATCCTGGATGCGAGCCCTAGCAATGGATCGCCGAAGGTGCTCGGCAAGAAGGATGTCGAGATGATCGATGCAACATCGACCGCGAACGGGATGTCGTTCAAGGTGAAGAATGATCAGGGCGATGTGGTGATGAATCCATCGTCGGGTCAGGAGCTGACATTTCACCTGACGATGAAGAGCAAGGATCAGGGAGTGCTGCAATCGGACGATCCTAAGGGCCCGGTGGTGACAATGACGCGGGCGAAGTGACGGGTTCCGGTTGGGTCGGACTGCAATCCGAAAACGAGGTTAGGAAATTCTGGAAGGAAATCTGGCGGCCATCGCGTAGGCAAAGGACAAGCCACTTAAGGAGGTACGAAATGAAAGCCTGGGTGTACGTAGCCGCAATGATGTTCTGTGTGGCAACGATGGGGAGAACGCAGGCGACATTGGATGGAGCAGCGAATTCCGCATTCGCGGGAACGTGGGATGGCGAACAGATGAACGGGCTGCCATCGCTGGACATAAAGATCGAGAATGCCGGCGGGAAGCTAAGTGGAATCACGGTCTTCTATCTGCAAAAACGCAAGAATACAGAGGAGCCGTGGCATGTAGAAGGCGAGAGTCCAGTCGCGATGCTTTCACCTCGTGTGGCTGGAAAGACTCTGACCTTTGAAGTGGAGCACCACAAATGTCACGACTGTGTGGAACTGGGTCCGAACGTGAAGTTCAGAATGGACTTGATTAGCGCGAACGAAGCGCGTCTTTGGAAACTGGGCGATAACGGATCGGACGAAGTTACAGGTCCGGGACTCAGACTCACTCGTCGGATGTAAGTGCACACAATTGTTGAAATACATGATGGCAGCTGTGTAGATTGCAGCTGCCATCATTTGTTTGACGCGAAGCAGGATCGCCGGGCTAGTGGCGGGCGGTCACGTGCTTGTGGCGGTGGCGATAGACGTAGTGGCCGACGAGCCACCCTGCAGCGCTGCCGACTAGAACGTCCGTGGGAAAGTGTTCCTGGCCGAGCACGCGGGTGACGCTGACTCCGGTGGCGAGTGAATAGACGGCAATCTGCGACCACGCTGAGGGGTATTCGCCGGCAAGGACGGCGGCGGTTGACCATGCGAGAACGCTGTGTGAGGACGGAAACGAGGAATCGACTCCGGCGCTGGATTGCCAGAACAGGCCGTGCGCATTGTCAACGTTTGGCCGTTCGCGCCAGAAGATCAGCTTCAATCCTTGTTCCACGATTACGCCGTCGCCCATTGCTTCCGCGCTGATGAGTCCAGCTTCGCGTGCGTGCTCATTCTTGTTGAAGTGGCCGACGCCATAGAGAACCGCTGGGGTGAAGAGCAATCCGCCAATCATTACGTTGGAGGCGTCGATATTGGCCTGGTTGAAGCTGGGGTCCTTGGAGATGACGTCGTTCATGACGTGCTGATCTGTCGCGATGCCGACTCCGGTGGCGGCGGCGAGAGGCAGAAGCCAGATGAGGTCGTGGGCACGAATGCGCAGCGGACTCGTCCAGATGGGGCCCTGGTCTTTGAGGATGTTCATCGGGAGGGCTTTGGGCGTGATGGCTTCTTTGTCCTCCGTCTGCGCCTGGGGTGCGTCAGGCAAGGCGGCGCTGCTGCTGACGTTGGATGGAGCACTGGATGGCGAAGCGGTAGCGGACTGTGCTGCGGCGGGTAAGCATGTGGATGCGAGGAGGAGGCTAAGAAATAGAACGGATGCTGTGTTGCCGTATCGCAAACTTACCATTGCGCGGGTAGGGCCCTTGAACATTGACGAACCTCGATATTTTGGACTGAACTCCGTGGGTGGGAGGGACAGTCTGGTGGTTGGATGCGTCATGCGAGCTGACGAATGTAATCATCCTCGTCGAAGTGACCGAGGGAACTGGAAATAAGGCCATCGCTAGCGATGAGCCATTCTTCATATCCGCTGATGCGGACGCGCTTCGCGGTTCCGGCGTAGGTGCCTTCGAGTGTCCAAAGATAGATCGCCTGGTCGCCTTCAGCGCTAAGGCCGTTCATGGTGAGTTGCAGATCGGGGAAGTCAGTCATGAAGCCTTGAGCTACCTGCGCAATCGCGTCGCGACCGACGGCGGGTTCGCCATCATTGACGGTGAGCGATCCGTTTGGCGAGAAGAACGCGGCAACACTGGCGGGATTCTGGCTGCTCCACGCGGCGGTGTATTTCTCGGCTAGATCTTGCAACGAGTGGGTCATATATTTTGATTCGCCACTGTGATTGTAGCGGATGTGCGAAGGTTCTCACTCTGAATGCGGAAAGTGATGTTCATGCTGTTCCTCGACAGAGTTGACTATGATCCCGCGGTGATTTCTTCGGTTTGCTTCGACATCTTCGCGGTGCGTTCGAGCTTGTCCCATGCGAAGGGGCGTCCGTCTATGGCGCGCTTGATCGTCTTGAAGAGTACCAGCGAAAAGACCTGGCGGTAAGCGAATCGCTGCAGCCAGATGTGGAAGAGGAGCCATCCGTCGCCTTTGTTTGCGGGGTGGCGTCGCTCGAGTGAGAAGGCGAGGCTGGAGGTGACGAAGTCGATGACGAGGAAGGCGAGGAAGTAGGAGAGCAGCTTCTGGAAGTCAGCTGCGCTTGCGGCTGCTGGATGGAAGTAGCGGTCGAGTGCGAAGTGAACGCATCCCGCAAGAAACATGAGATCGATGAACGGGGAGACCAGCGGCAGCAGCATCTGGAAGATGATGATGTTGGGCAGTGCGAAGAGGCCCATGGCGCGGTGACGCAGGAAAGCGCGGCGATGTTTGAAGACCGCCTGCAATGTTCCGAAGGACCAGCGGAAGCGCTGACGCATGAGGCCGTTGGCGTTGATGGGTGCCTCAGTGAAGGCCAGCGCGCGATCTTCGTAGATCACCTTGTATCCCTGCTCAAGCAAGTTCATGGTGAGGTCGGCATCTTCCGCAACGGTATTGACGGGGTAGCATCCGCCAGCGAGAACGGCAGCGGTGCGCCATGCACCGATAGCTCCGGGAACCACCATCACGACGTCGAAGAGATCGAGTGCGCGGCGTTCGAAGTTCTGGCTGGTGATGTATTCGAGAGCCTGCCAGCGCGTCCACAAGTTGACGCGATTGCCGACCTTGGCATTTCCTGAGACGGCACCGACCTCGGGATCGATGAAGTGCGGCACCAGTTTGGAGACCGCATCGGTGGCGATGACAGTATCTGCATCGATGCCAACGTAGAACTCTTCCTCGAGCGTGTTGATGGCGAAGTTGAGCGCCTCGGCCTTGCCTGCATTGGGCTTGCGCAGCACAACGAGTTTGCCGAGTGCGATCTCTTTCGGATAGGCGTCGCGAGCTTCCTGGTAGGTGCGGTCGCTTGATCCGTCGTCGATGACGATGACGCGCAGATTTGGATAATCGGAATTGAGGACGGAGCGAATGGTTCGCACAATCACCTTCTCCTCGTTGTATGCGGGCACGAGAACGGCGACGCGGGGAAGGAACTGCGATGTGTCAGGATACTTGCGCTTGCGGAAGCGATCGATGAAGGCAAAGACTCCGATGATGATGAGGCGCGCGCTCATGAGTACATCGCCGACGAAGAAGACCCATACGACGAAGTGTCCGAAGAAAGCGAACGCGAGGAACGCAACTGAATCTACGCGCGCCTGCCAACGCTGGGGAGAAGAGAGCGGGGGCATGACCTGCGCCGTGGTCTTGCCCATGAGTTCGGAGACGGGAACGATTTCGTAGCCCTTGGCGCGAAGCGTATCGATAAGCACGGGTAGAGCGGCGATGGTGGGGGCGCGATCTCCTCCACCGTCGTGCATGAGGATGACGCTGCCGCGGAATTGCGGCTTCTCTTTCATGATGGCGAGCTGGTGAAGCACGCTGTCGCAGATTTCGTTCGGCGTTTTTTGGGGATGCTCATCCCAGTCGCTGGTGTCGATCTTGTTGCCGATGATGGTGTAGCCATAGCCCTGGATGCGGTCGGCGGGTTCGGCCTGATCATCCGTGTCCGGCTCTTCATCGATGTCGTAGGGCGGGCGGAAGTAGAGCGGCTGGATGCCGAGTTTACTGGCGAAGAGGCGCTCTGTGACGTTGAGCTCGAGGTAGAGCTGGCGCGAAGAAATTTCGCTGATGTCAGGATGCGTGAAGGTGTGGTTGCCGATCTCGTGACCTTCGCGAACGACGCGCTTCATCAGTCCAACATTCTCTTCCGCCGCTGCGCCAATCATGAAGAATGCACCCTTCACGTTGCGGGATTTAAGGATGTCGAGGATCTTTGGAGTCCACTTGGGGTCGGGTCCGTCGTCGAAGCTGATGGCAACCTTGTTGGCGTGATAGCCGAAGTAGTGAACGTTGTAGGAGTGCGGGTACACATCCATGTGCTCATCGACAGCGAGGCGGCGATCCTGATGCTCATCTTCCACGGTGCTGTCGGGCGTTTCCATTTCAATGGTGCGGGAGCCATCCGATGGTCGGCCGGCGATGCGGAGAATGTCTCCGTCGCCTTCGGTATCAACGTCGTGCCCGGGCACAAGCTTCTTCAGCGAATTGGGAGCATCCTTGCTGCTGGGCTTATCCCACACGGTCCACAGCGAACGATCTTCTGAGCCGAGACGCCAAAGGGCGAAGGTCTGCAGGCCAAGGTCGCGCGCGCCGCGCAACTGGTTCATGGCGGTGACGGCATCAAGGAACCAGACCTGGTGGCGAACATTGTTGTCTTCGTCGTCGTAAGCGAAGTGCGCGTTGAGATTATCGTCTTCGAGGGTGATGTCAGCATCGGCATCAGAGGCGAGCGTCCAAGCTGCCTGCACATTGTCGAGCACGTCCACGCCGAGGACTTTCGGCTTCGCTCCCTTTTTCTTGGGGATGGACATGGTCCAGTCGTAGCCGTAGTTGCCGATGGCGCAAATAACTCTTTCCTTGGGGACGATCTTGAGAACGCGGGTGAGATTGGCGATGAACCAATCCTGCCCTGCTATGGGGCCGGGATCGCTCTCGGTTTCGTGCTGGTCGTAATTCATCAACAGGATTGCGTCACTGTTGGCGGATAAGAATTTCAATTCCTGATCTTCCGCGCCGACTCCGGTGTTGACGTAGAGGCGAAGGTTTTTTGCATGCAGACGGCTGTACAAGTCGCCGATAAATTTCTGGTATCCAACTTCGGCATCGTCAGGAACTTCTTCGAGATCGAGCGAGATGCCACGGTAAGCAGGGATAGCGCCGAGGAAGCGCATGGTCTGATCGAGCAGCGCATCACGTTTCGCCGGGTCTTTGAGGACATCGCCAATAGCAGGATCGAAGTCCTGCTTAGCCATACTGAAATTGCTCATTAGCGGGAAGATTTCTGTATCTTCCTTCTGCGACTGGATGACCTTTTTGACTTTGTCCTGCTGGTCGACGTCGTGAACACCGCGCGCGTCCACTACATCGAAGGAGCGGTTGTCGAGGGTGACGCCTTGCAGCCTCCCGCTGGGCATGGAAACAAACAGCCACTGCGGAAACAGCAGGTCGAGCTGGCGTACGTGATCCTTGAGCGAGGAGTAGCTGGCAGGGTCGTCGTTCACGTAGTACGCGGCCCGCAAACCTTCGCCGGTGTTGAGCGGAATTTCAGAGGGTCTGCGACCGGTTTTGCGGCGCGAAGGACGAGCTGCCTTGGCACGCTGTTCGGTGTTCTTCTCGCGCAGGGCTTTGTAATTCCTTTTTTGTTGAGGCAGCAGGAGTTCAGGGAGCGCTTGGCGCTTGAGCACGCTGAGAAAAAAGGTGCCGAGCACGACCGTCGAGATGACAGCAGTCACATCCAGAATGCGCCGAAGTCGCTTCCAGCGTTTGCGCTGCGGGTCGTAGAAGATTTGCTGATTCATCTCAAGTCAAACGATACAGGATTGCGCCGGAGGGAGGCCAAGTCGCGGCTTCACGCCTGAATTAGACGAGCCTCCGCTCTTGTTAGACGCGGGCGAGGCGCGAGTGCCTATATGATTCTTACTCATGCACGTGTCCGTCTTCCGCAGGGTCGCCCTGCTGACCGTGGCGCTCTTGTCGGGTGCCTGGCTCAGGCTCTGGTTCATCCATACCTATCCGCAGGTGAACGGCGATTCCCTTCTCTACGGAGAGATGGCTAAGAATCTGATTCTGCATGGCATTTATGGGCGGGTGCAGGATGTGTCGGTTCATCCGACGCTGATCCGTCTGCCGGGATACCCGCTTTTCCTGGCGGCGTGCTTTCGCATCTTCGGCATGGAAAATTATCGGACTGTTCTGTATCTGCAGGCAGCAATTGACCTTGCAAGCTGTTTGTTGATTGCCGGTTGCGTGAGGCTGTTGCGTGGGGCGCGGCAGGCGTGGATTGCGCTCTTCCTGGCGGTGCTCTGTCCCTTTACGGCGAACTACGTTTCAAATGCATTGTCAGAGACGCTGTCGATTTTCTGCGTGGCGCTGGCGCTGTATGGGATGGCGTTGCTGATGACACGGCCGGGGGCGAAGGCGATCGCGTTGTTGGCATTTGCATTCAGCTTTGCGGCGCTGCTTCGACCGGATGGCGCGCTTGTGGCAATTGCGTTTTTGCCGGCGATCGTGGTTTACGGAGCGCGCTATGGATATCCGGCGGGAGAGAGATACGGCGGGCTACGCAAGGGACTGAAGTACGCGGTGGTCTGCGGGACGCTGGCTCTTATTCCCTTTGTGCCGTGGACGATCCGAAACTGGAATACGTTTCATGTCTTTGAGCCGCTGGCGCCACGTTACGCGACCGATCCAGGCGAGACGACGATGCCGGGATTGCAGAGATGGACGAAGACGTGGCTGGTCGACTTCGCATCGACCTACGAAATTTACTGGAACGTGGACAACGACCGTCTGGACATAAACGCGATGCCGTCAAGGGCGTTCGACTCCGCGGCGCAGTATGAGGAGACGCGGCAGATCTTCGAGGAGCACAACAAGACAAATACTCTGTCCCCGGAGATGGACACGCGATTCGGGAATCTGGCGGAGGAACGGATTCGCGCCAATCCCCTGCGCTTCTACGTGTGGGTGCCGCTGGAGAAGGTGGCGAACATGTGGCTGCGCCCTCGAGTGGAAGTGCTGCCCATTGAGCTGAGGTGGTGGCGCTACTGGGAGCACTACCACGAGTCGTACCAGGTGTTCGCGTATGAGGCGCTGAACCTCGCGTATTTGGCGTTGGCGCTGGTGGGATTGCGGAGGCGGCCGCCGCTCGCCGGGGCGATGCTGGCTTACATGCTTCTGCGGTCTCTGCTGCTGGCCACGATTGAAGCGCCGGAGACGCGCTACACGCTGGAGTGCTTCCCTATGCTGATTGCACTGGGCGCGATGGCGTTCATGCCTAAGAAGCGCGTTGTCTCGGCCTGAGGGCCACGATTCGAGATCGCAAAAGCAACCGCAGATCTTTCGCTTCGCGCAAGATGACAACTTAAGGTGTTCGGCGAGGGTTTTCTGAATCTGCGACGATACTATTTGCGAATTGTCTGCGTGCCGGGGACGGGCTTGATGGCGAAGACGTCGGCGGCTACTGGCGAGTTGTAGCGGATGTTGCTGTAGGTGGCGAGGCGGTAGTCGCCTGAGGGCTCAAAGAATTGCTGCTTGAGCGAGATGGCGCGCGACGTATCGACCCAGATGGTGACATGCGTAAAAGTCTGCTTCACACTGGTTTCGCGCGGGACAAGATCGAGCTTCGCAGTCTTGACTCCATCTACCGTGTCGCTGCCTTGATACGTCACCACCCAATTCTTGTCGAGGTCGCTGCCTGAGCCGCCAAAGCCGAGCGTGAGGAAGCTTTCATATTGCGAGCGGTTGGCCCCCGCAGAGAAGACCGTGATCTGCTTGATCTTTGGCTGGTAGAACTCGAGCTGTCCGTCTTTATAAACGAGCTCCCGGTCATCTGACTTGCCGTTGAACTGGGTGATGCGGGCTGCCATCTGCGTGTCCGTTCCTTTGCGCTGGAAGGAGATGGCTCCCTTCTGCACGTCCTTGTCCTGAATGACGAGCTGGTACTGATCCCATTCAAAGTCGGCCTGCGCGCTCTTGAAGTTATGAGAGGCCGTATCCATTTGCGAGAGGACAGACTTCAGATCGCCGGATTGGCCGAGTGTGGCAGGCGGGGAAAAAGCAATGGTAAGAACTATGACGGTTACAAATGCAGGGACGATAAAAAATTTGCGCATGTGGGGGGAGCTCATCCTTCAAACCTTTTGATTCAGATGCTGAAGATACAGGCACGTAAGAAACTTTTATCGATATGTTGGACTCGGAAAAGCGCACAGCGGATTCTCGCGAGGCGAATGTGGCCTTTAGCGGTGCGCCCAGACTCGATACGCGGTGGTCTTGCCGCTTGAATCTTTCACGACCTCATAACGATCGACCACGACGCTGCCGGAGATGGGCTGGATGGCGTCTTTGAGGGCAGCAGATTCTTCTTCGCCGACGGAGTCCTTCACCAGATCGGCACTCACCTGGTAAAAGAGGCCCGGCCCGTCTGCGCGCACCAGCACCTCGGAGGGATACAGGTCTGCATCCACCGGCTGATCGCGGAAGTTGATGACGCGAGGGGAGAGAAAAATGATGGCGAGAATGAGAGTGACCATCACGTCGTAATGAAAGCTCCCGCGTGGGTAGGTCCAGAAAAAATAGCTCTTCAGAATTCGAAGCATCCAACACCTTCTCCGCGAACCGCGGGCAGTTACAGGACTACTCGTTCGATCTTAACGGCTCCGCCCATGTAGGGCACCAGAACATCAGGAACCCGCACAGATCCGTCGGCCTGTTGATAGTTCTCGAGAATGGCAAGCCAGGTGCGGCCCACGGCAAGACCGCTGCCGTTGAGCGTGTGGAGATACTCAGTTTTATTCTTGCCCTGCGGCCGGTAGCGAATATTGGCGCGACGCGCCTGGAAGGCTTCAAAGTTTGAGCACGATGAAATTTCGCGATAGAGATTCTGCCCCGGCAGCCACACTTCGAGGTCGTAGGTCTTGGAGGAAGCAAATCCCATATCGGAGGTGCACAACAACATTCTGCGGTACGGCAAGCCGAGGTTTTCAAGAATGGTCTCGGCATTGGCCGTGAGCTTCTCGTGTTCTGCTTCCGAATCTTCAGGGCGCGTGAACTTCACCAACTCCACCTTCTGGAATTGATGCTGGCGGATGATGCCGCGGACGTCCTTGCCGTAGGATCCCGCCTCGGAGCGGAAGCAGGGCGTGTAGGCAGTGAGCGATAGCGGCAGCTTCGCCTCGTCTAGCACTTCATCGCGAAAGAGATTGGTGACCGGAACTTCCGCAGTGGGAATTAGCCAGTAATCTCCGTTCTCACACTTGAAGAGGTCTTCAGCAAACTTTGGAAGCTGACCCGTGCCATACATGGAAGCGCTGTTGACCATGTAGGGCGGCAGCACCTCGGTGTATCCATGGTGCGTGGTGTGCAGGTCGAGCATGTAGCCGGCGAGAGCGCGCTCTAGCCGCGCTCCCTGCGCCCAATACACGGCAAAACGCGCGCCGGAAAGTTTGGCGGCGCGTGCCTGATCGAGGATGCCGAGAGCTTCTCCCAGCTCCCAGTGAGGCTTGGGTGTGAAATCGAACGTGGGCTTCTCGCCCCATGTTTTGACTACGACGTTATCTGCCTCGGATTTGCCGACTGGCACAGTGGCTTGTGGCAGATTGGGAATGCGCTGCAGGATGGCCTGGAGATCCTTGTCGATGCTGTCGGCGGATTGCTGATCGGCGTCGATGCGCTCCTTCATGCCACGGACCTGATCCATGATCGCGGAAGCGTCTTCGCCGGCCTTCTTTTTCTTCGCGACCTCTTCGGTCAGCTTGTTGCGCTGTGCTTTGAGTTGCTCCGCCTCGGTAATGGCTTCGCGACGACGGGCATCGAGGCTCTTGAAGTCCCCCAGCAACTCCGCCGGATCCTGTCCGCGGTGGCGCAGTTTTTCTTCGACCAACTCCAGATTGGCCCGCACAAATCCCAAGTCAAGCATAAGACACTAGTTTACTACCTTCGAGGCTGGAACCGCCGGTGGTGTGCGGTCCAGCCCAGGCAGTCTGGGGAAGGACTATCTGCTGCGCGAACCGGCAATTACCATGCCCACACCAGCGACGAGCGCAAGCGTGCTGAGGATCGGCGAGATAGGCAGGGTGTTGGTTTCCTTGTGCGAAACCTGCACCGGGCCCACGTCAATGTCCTTTTTCTGGTGCGTGAAAGAGATGCCGCCCATGGCGAATCCGATGATGGCCACGACGATGAGGACGAGGCCGATGATGGTGGCTGGTTTCATAAAGCTGTTGCCTGCTTTCCCTGACAAGAAATTTCAGTAGTTCAGATGCCATGCCGGATGGGCGAGATGTACTTCGTGAGCAGTAACTTACCTTTGCAGCGTGGCATATGCGGGCGTGGCGATGGTGAATCCGTGCTCACGATGGCAGGCAGGAAGATTGTGCAGGACACGCAGGTTATTCACGAGCAGTAGACACGCTTGAAAAGATGCCGATGCTGCGCGTTAAGCCGCTCTTGCGCCTGCTGCTTGATACCATGGAGAGTCGCAGGGGCGTCTGCTGCGATACTTGGAACATCTATGTGGAATATGCGTCGTCTTCTTACGGTTCTAATCGCATGCCTGATTTTGGATGCGCCGGTTCAGCAGGCGCGGGCGAGCGCCTACGACGGGCGTCCGAAGCTAGTGGTCGTGTTGGTGATCGACCAGTTTCGCGGAGACTACCTGGAACGCTATCGCGCCGACTTCAAGGGCCGCGGATTCCGACTGTTTCTGGATAAGGGCGCCTTCTTCACTGACTGTTACTACGACTACGCGAATACGCAAACGGCTCCGGGACACGCCACCATTGGCACGGGCGCTTACACCAACGGGCATGGAATTGGCACCAACTCCTGGTGGGATCTAAACCGGAACACCAAGCGCGACCGTTAGTTCTGTAGAGGACGAGCGCTACCGGCTGGTGGGGCTTCCGGAAACGCCCGCGGCTGCGAATACTGAGCCGGGAGCATCGCCGCGGAATCTTCGCGCCTCCACGATTGGCGATGAGCTACGCCTGGCGACACAAGGGGGGTCGCGCGTTTACGGGATTTCTCTGAAAGACCGCTCAGCGATTCTGCCGGCGGGAGCGGCCGCAAATGCTGCTTACTGGATCGATCCCCAGAGCGGACGTTTTGTTACGTCGACTTACTATCGTCCACAACTGCCGGAGTGGGCTGCGGCCTTCAACGATGGTCCGCGCGCAGAAGAGGCGAGGGCGGAGACCGGTGTGACGGGCAACGGCAAGTTCTACGACGTGGTGGGCAGAACGCCGGAGGCAAATGCCTACGAGCTGGACTTTGTCCGCGCACTGATCAAGGGCGAACAGCTAGGCGGCAAAAAAGGGACGACCGATCTGCTGACCATTTCGCTCTCGGCGAATGACATCCTGGGCCATGAAGTGGGCCCTGATGCTGCTGCTGAAAAAGCGATGGTGGAGCGCCTGGACACTGACCTTGACATCTTTTTTAACTGGCTAGACAAGAACGTGGATGGTGGACTGGCAAATGTGTGGGTGACACTTTCGGCGGATCACGGAGTCGCTCCCATTCCGGCAGAGGCGGCCAAACTGGGGATGAACGCGGCGACGCTGGATTTTGGCCGCTTTATCCAGGCGCTGAACGACGCCATCAACCTGAAGTTTTCTCCCGGAGAAAAGATCGGTTATTTGCTGCCCCAACAGAGCCTGCCATACCTGGCGCTGAACAGACCTGCGTTCGACCGCGCCGGAATCAATGAGATCGAGGCTGAACAGGCGGTGCAGGCTGCAATACAGTCAGCGGTCGCAGAGGCCAGCATTACAACAGATAGCGGCGATACCAAGCCGGGGGAAGCGGCGAAGCCGGCGGAGGCCAAGTTGCCTCCACAGCCGATCGTGGTGCGGACGTATACGCGGGAGGAACTCGCTGCAGGCCAGTATCCAATGGATGAGTTTGGCTCCATCCTGGCGCACAGCTACACCACAAATGGCGGCTGGTACGTGATGGTGGTGATGGCGGGGTACCAGATGGAGACTCTGAGCACCAGCAAGACGACCCACTTCAGCCCATGGTCCTACGACAGGCATGTTCCGCTGGCTCTCTATGGTTTGCCATTTACTCCAGGAACCTATCATGGCCGGGTTGGACCGGTAGACATTGCGGCTACCCTGGCGTCGCTGCTGGGCGTCAACCAGCCCTCCGCCTCCGTGGGTCGCATTCTGACGCAGGCGATACGCCCGGTTCCGCCATTGGTTGTTTCAAGGGCTGCTGCGGCCGCTGCCGCCCGCGCGGCAAAGCGCCATGGGGCGGCGGAGACACCCGCAACGCCGGGAAGACTCCGGCGCACTAATACGACGACTAACACCTGCAGCAAGCGAGCCGGCAAATGCTCCTGCAACAACGCCGCCGATTACAGCCCCTGCTACGCCGCCGGCTGCAACTCCTTCCGCCACGCCAAACGACCAGGGAACACCAGGCAATCAGGAAAAGCCGCCATCCACCGAAACACCCGCGCCTGAGACAAAGCCGGCACCCGAAAATCCACCAGAAAGCCAGAACAAACAGTGAAGACAGACATGCACGTGACGTTCGCGGGTATCGAGCTCTCGAACCCGATTATTGCTGCCAGCGGCACCTTTGGATATGGAATCGAATTCGAGGACATCGTCTCCCTGGATCGCATTGGAGGCTTCGTTACGAAGGGGCTTTCGCGGGAGTCGATGGCGGGAAACGAGGCTCCGCGGATCATTCAGACCGCCTCGGGCATGATGAACGCGATTGGGCTGCAAAATATCGGCGTTGAGGCGTTTCTCGAGAAAAAGCTTCCACCGCTGCGGCGCTACTCGACCTGCGCGGTGATCGTGAATGTGTTTGGAAGCTGCACGGAAGACTACGTGACGGTGATCGATCGCCTGAACCAGGTGAACGGGATCGCGGCATACGAATTGAACGTTTCCTGTCCGAATGTGCACGAGGGTGGGATGATTTTCGGTAGCGATGCCGGATTGCTTGGGAATCTGGTTGCGAAGGCGAAGACCAGGGCGAACCGTCCGCTGATCGTGAAGCTATCGCCGAATGTCGGCTCTATCGCGGAAATGGCGAAAGTGGCAGAGAGTTCGGGGGCGGACGCACTTTCGCTGGTGAACACGTTCCTAGCTCTTTCGGTCGATCCGGAGACGCGCAAGCCTCGCATCGCCAACGTAACCGGAGGGCTCTCCGGCCCGGCGATCAAGCCAATCGCGGTGCGCATGGTTTACGAGGCGGCCAAGGCGGTGAAAATCCCCATTCTCGGAATGGGCGGAGTTATGACTGCCGAGGACGCGGTGGAGTTTTTGCTGGTTGGCGCGACGGCTGTGCAGGTAGGAACGGCGAGCTATACGGATCCGCGGGCAGTCGAGCGGATTGCCAAAGGGCTGGAGCATTGGTGCCGCAGCCATAACGTGAAAGCTGTCAGGGAGCTAACGGGCGGAATTCTGCTGAATTAATTAGAGCAGGAGCGCGGTTGGGTGTGGCGTTTTGGACACACGCTGCGGTTTACGTAGGCTGCAAAGAAATGTTGTTCTGTGGATGCCCTATCCAGAGATTCTGGGGTTGTCACACAAGATTGTGAGAAATAGAAGGAGAACGCAAAGAGCCTCCGGCTGACCGGAGGCTCTTTTAATTTCGTGCGCGAAGGCCGAGGTTCAGGCTACGTTGCGCGGAAGACGAGCGCGTAGCTCTTCCGGCAGGATGCGATCCTGCAATCCACGCGTGTGTGCGAGTGCCACTCCCGTTAGATAGACAGGCGCGGGCGTGGTGATCGCGACCAGAACCCAGATGAGAAGCGAGACCAGCAAGCCGAAGAATGCAGCAGCCTGCAGAGTGAGCGCGATATAGATTTCATGGAGCTGGAGGTGAACAAGCGGCCAATGCTGTAGCGGCTCAACGCGGTGAATGACCGCAAGAGCAAAGATGAAGACGGCAGTGGACACCGTGCTCAACCCGATGAGGGTGACATCAATCGTACGATGAAGACGCTGACGGGAACGGCACTGATCGCATTCGGCGAAATGCTGTTCGTAGTCGATGCGCATGTCCGGGCTAATGCCGGAAATGTCATATCTCCAACTCGAAAGTATGTCTCCTACGACTGGATCACTGCATGTTGTCATGGACATAGCTAGTATTTACTCGGTTTCTTAAAAACGTAACAAACGATGGTCAGGTTTAAATATTAAAAATAACATTTGCTCGGAGTTTCTATTCTAACTGTTCCGGCTACAAAGAGATAGCTTCAATCGGTTCACTTTGGCGCGCGAGTATCAACTTGTTCCCTAAAAGGCTCATCCGGTTTTGCAGGGCACGTTCAGCAGAAATTCGGGCAAGTGCGGGCAAATTATTACTCTCTGAGAGATGCGCCAATATGACATACGTCGCATGTCCATCATAAGTTCTCTCAAGAAATTTGGATGCGGCGTCATTGGACAGGTGACCTACCCTCGACATAACCCGCTGTTTGACGCTCCATGGGTAGGGGCCGTCGCGCAGCATCTCGACATCATGGTTTGACTCCAGCATTAGCACGTCGCAACGCTGTAAGTGCATCTTAACATTAGACGGCATGTAGCCAAGATCGGTAGCGATCGCGAGTCGGATCCCCTCCGCCGTGAAGACGAATCCGCAGGGATCGGCAGCGTCATGGGGGATGGTAAAGGGCGTAACGGCGATATCGCCGATGGAAAAACAGCTTCCCGCCTGAAAATATTCCACCCCGGGCAGAGTGCAGGGATCCTTCACCTCTTCGACACAGTCTTCCGATGCGGCAGCAACATCTATGGAATCAGTGGCTTCCATCTCGGGAATTAGGGGTTCGGCGGCCCAGCACGGCACCATTTCTTCCGCCTGGGCGGCCTCTTTAGCCTCATTATCGCTTTTTCTCTGCGCCAGCCAGTCGGCATATGTCATGCGCTTCTGAGGCACCATCCAGCGCATCCAGGCGCGGTGGGTGGGCTCGGTGAAGTAGACGGGGATTCCAAGCTTGCGGGCGGTTACGGAGACGCCCTGGACGTGATCCTGATGCTCGTGGGTGATGAGGATAGCGCTCAGGGTGGCGGGGTCTTCCCCGACTGCCTTCATTCGCTTAAAGAGCTCGCGGCAACTAAGGCCGGCGTCCACGAGGATGCGGGTACGTGTGGAGGCGACAATTGTGCTATTGCCCCGGGAACCGCTGGCCAGCACTGTCATCCTCACCATGAGGATCAGGATACAGCGAATCGCTGTGCAAGACAGGGTACGTAACGCGGCTGAGAATCTCGAGGGTTACTGGTTAGTAATAGGAGAAATCAGTAATGGAAGAAGCCGCGACCGGATTTGCGGCCGAGAAACCCTGCATCGACCATGCGTACAAGGAGCGGGCAAGGCCGGTATTTGGGATCGCCGAAGCCATCCTGCAAAACGCGCATGATGTCGAGGCAGACGTCCAGGCCGATGAAGTCGGCCAACGTCAGTGGGCCCATGGGATGGGCCATGCCGAGTTTGAAAACTTCGTCGATGGCCTCCGGCGTAGCTACTCCCTCCATGACCGCAAACATGGCCTCGTTCAACAGCGGCATGAGGACGCGGTTGGAAACGAATCCCGGTGCGTCGTTGACCTCAATGGGCGTCTTGCCAAGTCGCGTGGCGAGGTTCTTGACGGCTTCAAAGGTCGCGGGCGATGTGGCCATGCCGCGAATAATTTCCACCAATTTCATCATCGGCACGGGGTTGAAGAAATGCATGCCGACAACGTGGCTTGGACGCCTGGTAGTGGCCGCGAGCTTTGTGATGGAGATGGACGATGTGTTGGTGGCGAGAATTACTTTTTCGGGAACGAGTTCGTCGAGGTGACGAAAGATTTGTGACTTGAGTTCGAAGCGTTCGGTGGCGGCTTCAATCACGAAATCGCACTCGCCGAGGGTTCGCATATCGAGCGTGCCTTCAATGCGCTTGAGGCCGGCGATAACTTCATCCTCAGTAATTTTTCCCTTGGAAGCTTCGCGCTCCATGTTGCGCTTGATGGTTTCAAGGCCGCGCTCGAGAAAACGCTGTTCGGTTTCGCAAATGCGAACTTCGTAGCCGCGCTGGGCGAAAACATGGGCGATTCCGTTGCCCATGGTGCCTGCCCCGACGACGCCGACCAGGAGAATCTCGTTCATGGCGTCTCTCTTTGCAGAAGACTGGTGACGGAGAGAAGTTGTTTCGGACAGGCGGCCCGTGTAATGAGGCGAGTCATCCCTTGATCCTTAGCAGCAGGCAGGTGATGTTGTCATGTCCACCGTTTTTGTTGGCGGCCTCGATGAGCATGGCGCAGGCCGCTTGTAAGTCTGCCTCGGCGATAAGAATTTTTGTCATCTGATCGGAATTGAGTTCGCGGGTGAGACCGTCGCTGCACAGAAGAAAGAGATCGTCGGTCTGCAAAACCAACTGCGCGACATCCGCAGTAATACTTCGCGTAGAACCCACGGCGCGGGTAATGACATTGCGCAGCGGTGAGCGAAGCGCCTCATCTTCAGTAATGGAGCCCATGCGGACCTGCTCTTCGACGAGCGAATGGTCAAGTGTGACCTGCTCCAGAACGCCATCGCGCAATCTGTAGCAGCGGCTGTCTCCCACATGAGCCACCCACGCGGAATGATCGGCGAGGGCGATGCAAACGAGAGTGGTTCCCATGCCATGCAGGCGAGAATCTTTTGCGGCGCGGTTGAAGACATCGAGGTTGGCCGACAAGATGGCCTCGCGCAAAGCCTCTTCCGGAGATTGTTGAGCGGCCCTGTCTTGCCATCCCACAAGGTGTTTAAGTATGGCTTCCACAGTAAGCCCGCTGGCGACTTCTCCAGCGGCGGCTCCGCCCATGCCATCGCACACGAGGAAAATTCCATCCTCGCGGCTGAGCCCATAGGCGTCTTCATTAGCGTTCCGGACCCGTCCTTCGCTGGTGGCGGCAGCGACATCGTACAAGGGCTGACTCAACTTATACCTCTCTGGCTTGGTGGTCATGCTGACGCCTATGCACAAAAAATCACAGGAGAACAATACACTGCCGATGGAGGCATTTGCACCTGCAAAGAGAGGGGGGATTGGTGGCGATTGCGGTTCTCAGATCCCACGAAGTCACGCAGAAAAAATTATGCACGAGCCAAACAGAGAAAGGGGATAGCCGCGACTCGCCCCCTTTTTCCAGGGCAAATATTTTCAAGCACTACGATTTGTGTGCTGCACTCGCCAGCCGCGCTTCTGCCTTGTCGATGACTTCGTTGGCATGTTCGTATTTGGCGGGGTCGTCCCCTGCTTCGTTCCAGAGCTTATGACCTTCTTCTAATTTCTGTTGCGCACGCGCGACGTCAATTTCTTCTGGACGCAGCGCACTGTCGGCAAGGATGGTGACGCGTTCGGGAAGAACTTCAACGAATCCCCAGGCGACATTGAAGCGCTGTTCCCCCGCGGTGCCGCCATGCAGCGTGACATCGCCCGCACCTAATTCGGCGAGCAATGGCGCGTGGCCGTAGAGCACTTCCAGGTAGCCGCTGCGGGATGGCAGTTCGACCGCATCCGCCATGAGATCGGCGAGAATGCGTTCTGGAGTAACCAGCCTTACTCGTAGTTGGTTGTTTGTGTCAGCCATGAAGCCCTCAGGCAGTCGCCTTCATTTTCTCAGCCGCTTCGAGTACTTCTTCGATTGCACCCTTCATGTAGAAGGCTTGCTCAGGAACGCTGTCGTGTTTGCCTTCGATGATTTCCTTGAAGCTGCGTACCGTGTCCTCGACCTTTACGTAGCGACCAGGGAATCCTGTGAATGTTTCCGCGACGTGGAAGGGCTGCGACAGGAACTTTTGCACCTTGCGGGCGCGCGAGACGGTGAGCTTGTCTTCTTCAGAGAGTTCGTCGATGCCAAGAATCGCGATGATGTCCTGCAGATCCTTGTAACGCTGAAGGATTCGCTTGACGCCCTGGGCAACGTCGTAATGCTCCTGCCCAACGATGCGCGGTGCAAGAATGCGCGAGGTGGATGCGAGCGGATCGACGGCAGGATAGATGCCGAGTTCCGACAGCGGACGCGAGAGCACGGTGGTGGCGTCGAGGTGAGCGAACGTCGTGGCCGGCGCGGGATCGGTCAAATCGTCCGCGGGCACGTATACGGCCTGCACGGATGTGACCGAGCCCTTGCTGGTGGAGGTGATGCGTTCCTGCAATTCGCCCATTTCCGTAGCGAGGTTTGGCTGGTATCCCACAGCGGACGGCATACGGCCGAGCAGCGTGGAGACCTCAGAACCGGCCTGGGTGAAGCGGAAAATATTGTCGATGAAGAGAAGCGTGTCGGCTCCCTCTTCGTCGCGGAAATATTCGGCGACGGTGAGGCCGGTGAGCGCAACGCGCAGACGCGCACCTGGAGGCTCGGTCATCTGGCCGTAAATAAGAGCGGCCTTGGACTTCTGAAAATCCTTGAGATCGATAACGCCGGACTCCTGGAATTCACGCCAGAGATCGTTGCCTTCGCGGGTGCGTTCGCCTACGCCTGCGAATACCGAGAAGCCGCCGTGCTTGGTGGCGACGTTGTTGATCAGCTCCTGGATGACGACCGTCTTGCCGACGCCGGCGCCACCGAAGAGTCCGATCTTTCCGCCCTTGAGAAATGGCTGAATGAGATCGATGACCTTGATGCCGGTCTCGAACATTTCTTCGCGCGTCGACTGTTCATCGAACGCGGGAGCCTGGCGATGAATGGGCCGGCTTTCCTTGTTGCCGATGGGGCCGAGCTCATCGACTGGCTCGCCGATGACGTTCATGACGCGACCGAGTGTTTCGCGGCCAACTGGCACCGTGATGGGGCCGCCTTGATCGATGGCCTGCATGCCGCGCACCATGCCGTCTGTGGCCTCCATAGCGACGCAGCGCACGCGGCCTTCGCCGAGGTGCTGCTCGACTTCGAGGATGACGTTGATCGGCGTGGGGACGTTGAATCCGTCGCTGACGACCTTGAGCGCCTGGTAGATCGGCGGCATCGTCTTTTCTTCAAACTGGACATCGACGGCAGGGCCGGAGATCTGAATCACTTTGCCAATGTTCTGTGCCATAAACTCTACTTTCTATCCTTACAGTGCGGCGGCGCCGCTGACGATTTCGATAATTTCGTTCGTAATCTTTGCCTGGCGCACGCGGTTCATGAGCAGCGTGTAGCCATCGATCATTTCGGATGCGTTGTTGGTAGCCGAATCCATCGCAGTCATGCGGGCTGCGTGTTCGCCGGCGACCGATTCGAGCATCGCGTGAAACAGAAGCGTGGTGACGTAGCGCGGGAGCAGGCGGCGAAAGAGTTCTTCCGGCGGCTGCTCGTAAATGTAATCCACTTCCGATGTGCCGAATTTTGCGGCTTCCTCATCGAGCTCGGCGGTATCCGGCTGCAATGTGCTTACGCCGGAGTGAAGCGCGGCTTCCCCGGCGCGTTCGCGTTCTTCCTTGTCAAACTCCTGAGACTCGGCGAGCTGCTGCTTGCCGATTTCAATAATGGGCAGAATCTTTTCAACGACGACGCGCTGAGCCAGCACTGACTTGAATTCGTTGTAGACGATGTAGGCTGCATCAATTTCTTCGCGGATGTAGCGTTCGGAGATGCTGCGGCCGAGTTCGTCAATGCTCTCGAAGACGAGGTTCTGAAGCATGCCGGGATGATCTCCGGTGACCTCGATGTGGGCTTCGCGCTTCCGCGTGGGAGAGGCGTCTTCCTGCTCGGCGTGGCCGCCCTCTTCGTAAGTGGCGGTGGGAAAACGGCGGCGCACGAGGTCGCGGCCCTTGCGGCCGATCGCTTCAATATCGAGTCCGAGTTCCGGGCGCTTCAACAAAAACTCCGCCGCGGCTTTGACGATGTTCGAATTAAATGCGCCGGCGAATCCTTTGTCGCCCGTGATGACGACGAGCAAAACGTTCTTCTCCGGACGCGAGACGAGTAACGGGTGACGGCACTCGCCGGAAGAAGGGTCGTAAACTTCGGCGCGGTGGCGAAGGGATTCGAGGATGCTGACCAGCATCTGAGCGTAAGGGCGGGCCGAAATGGCGCGCTCCTGCGCGCGGCGCAAGCGTGCCGCGGAGACCATCTTCATGGCCTTGGTGATCTGGCGCGTGCTTTTCACACTGCGAATGCGCCGTCGTAAGTCGAGGACGTTTGCCATGTCTTGTTCGCCTGGCTTCCTTTAGGCTTTCTGCGCCGTTTCTTTCGCTGCCGCTTGTTCCGCCAGGAACTGCTCCTTGTATTCCTTGAGTGCGGCGTGGATGCGGTTCTTGAGATCGTCGTCCAGGGTCTTCTTGGTAATGATGTCGTTCAACAGCGCGGTCTGCGAGCCGTCGAGATACTTGTAAAGGCCCTTCTCGAATTCGCCAATCTGGCTTACT
The DNA here is from genome assembly GCA_963797255.1 of uncultured Acidobacteriaceae bacterium. Taxonomy (GTDB): domain Bacteria; phylum Acidobacteriota; class Terriglobia; order Terriglobales; family Acidobacteriaceae; genus JANXZS01. Next base: position 531,877 of record CAWCOV010000012.1, on the reverse strand, counting down.
TCGAGATCGTCAAGGTAGCCGTTTGTGCCGGAGAAGATAAGGACGACCTGCTTCTCCGTGGAGAGCGGCGAGAACTGCGGCTGCTTGAGCAGTTCGGTGAGGCGCTGTCCGCGGTTGAGCTGGTTTTGCGTGACCTTGTCGAGATCGCTGCCGAACTGGGAAAAGGCGGCGAGTTCGCGGTATTGCGCGAGATCGAGCTTGAGGGTTCCGGCCACCTGGCGCATCGCCTTGATTTGCGCGGCGCCGCCGACGCGGCTTACGGAGAGGCCGACGTTCACAGCCGGACGTACGCCGGAGTTGAAGAGATCGGTTTCAAGATAAATCTGGCCATCGGTGATCGAGATGACGTTGGTCGGGATGTATGCCGATACGTCACCTGCCTGCGTCTCGATGATGGGCAGCGCGGTGAGAGATCCGCCGCCATGCGCATCGTTCATTTTCGCGGAGCGCTCGAGCAGACGCGAGTGAAGATAGAACACATCGCCGGGATACGCTTCGCGGCCGGGAGGACGGCGCAACAACAAGCGAGATTTCGCGATACGCAGTGGCGTGCTTGGAAAGATCGTCGTAGATCACCAATGCATGCTTGCCGTTGTCGCGGAAATATTCACCCATGGCGGTAGCGGCATACGGGGCGATGTAGAGCATCGGCGCTGGTTCCGAGGCGGAAGCGGCAACGATGATCGTGTATTTGAGCGCGTCGTATTCGGCGAGCGTCTGCACGGTTTGCGCGATCGAAGAACGCTTCTGGCCGATGGCGCAGTAGACGCAGATGAGGTTGTTCTTCGCATTGTTGATGATGGTGTCGAGAGCAACGGCCGTCTTGCCCGTCTGGCGATCCCCGATGATGAGCTCGCGCTGTCCGCGGCCAATGGGGATCATGCTGTCGATGGCCTTGAGGCCGGTGGTCATGGGCTCGCGTACCGGCTGGCGTGAAATGACGCCGGGAGCAAGCCGCTCGAGGGGCAATGTCTCCGTGGTGTTGATGGGCCCCTTGTCATCAATGGGCTGGCCGAGCGCGTTGACTACGCGGCCGATCATGCCTTCGCCGACAGGCACGCTGAGAATCTTGCCCGTGCGCTTGACTTCGTTGCCTTCGCTGATCTCGGTGTAATCGCCGAGAAGCACAGCGCCCACCTGGTCCTCTTCAAGGCTCATGGCGAGACCGGCAATGCCGTGAGGAAACTCCAGCAATTCGCCAGCCATGACTTTGTCGAGGCCGTGGATGCGGGCGATGCCGTCACCGAGGGAGATCACAGTGCCGACTTCATCGACCTGGATACGGGAATCGTAGTTTGTAATCTGCTCCCTGAGGAGCTGCGTGATTTCGTCTGCCTTAATCTGCGCCATGCTTCACTTTCCCAACACAATCTCGATTTTTGAAACCGTCACTCAGCCAGCGATCAGCTGCTCGCGTAACTTGCTTAATTTGCCACGTACCGATCCGTCGTAAACCGTGCTGCCGATGCGGACGACCGCACCGCCGAGGATGGAACTATCCTCGGTAAACTTCGTGGAAACTTTTGTCCCGGCGAGCTTCGCGACCTGCTCTTCCAACTCGCGACGCTCATTGTCATCGAGGGTGCGGGCGGTGGTCACATGCGCCTCAGACACTCCAAGACGGGTATGCATCTCGCGGCGATACTCGGCGAGAATCTCTTCGAAAGCCTCGAGGCGGCCGTGGTTGATGAGTACCGCGAGGAAATTTCGGACCAGGGGCACGCAACCCATGCGCGCATTGATCGCGTCGAGGATGGAAACCTTCTGCTCGTTGGAAACCGCGGGATTACTCAACGCCTGGCGCATCTCCGGGCTGCCATTCCAGGTAACGGAAAAATCCGTCAACTGGCGATCCACGTCAGCGGGATCGAGCTTGGCGTCGGCAACCGCATCGGCGAAGGCGCGGGCGTAGCGGGAAGCGTAGAGAGACATTAGTTCCGGCCTCCGTCATTGGAATTTCCCAGGCCGCGTGCGAATCCGGAAACGAGCTTGCGATCGGTTTCCTGGTCAAGCGAAAGCTGGCTGGTGGCGCGATCGAGCGCGAGTTCGGCGGCAAAGCGCTTGAGGTCGCGCTGCGCGGCTGTTCCTAGTGCTTCAATTTCGTGCCCTGCGGAGTCGACGATCCTGACACGCTCTTCTTCGAGCGAGGCCTTGATACGAGCCTCGTCTGCCCGCGCGTCCTGCTCGACCTGCTTGCGAATGGAGTCTATTTCGGTGTCGAGGCGAGATAACCGCTGCTCCACGGCATTGAGCCGTTCGCTGGCGACTTGAGTGGCGGAGCGAGCGTCTACCAATGCCTTCTGGATGGTGGTCTTGCGATTGCGATAGGCGTTTGGAAGGAACTTGAAGACGAAGTAAAGGAAGACGGCAGCCAGAATGCCAAAGTTAATGAACATCATGATGTTCGCCGTCGTCTCGACGGGGAGGTGTACCATGCGGGCAACTGCCTGAACGGAGGCAGAATGACGAAATGCCTCGGATTCCGATTCTTCCTCTCCCTTGCCTTCAGCTGCCTGTGTTGCTTCTGCTGATTCGGAAGGTGCCTGCGCGTTCGGGCTGGAGGTACTGGTCGCTGTGGCAGCGGGCTGCGCCTCTGGGGCGGCCTGTGCGCGGGCAAACCCGCCAGAAACGATGGCTAACGAGAAGATCAGCAGGAAAACTTTGGTACCGATACAGAGACTGCGTTTCAACGGGAACTCTCCGCGGGGGCCGCATCCGCCATTAAAACGGCCTTCAATATCTGCCCGGCGAGTTGATCGACGGAGCCTTCAATAGTCTTGCGTGCAGTTGCCACTTCGCCTTCCAGCTTGCCCTTGGCCTCGAGGATGCGATCATGCGCTTCCTGCCGGGCGCCTTCAAGAGCTTTATCCCGCTCCGCGTTCCACTGCTGGACGCGCTGCTCGCGGGCCTTCAGAATCTCCATGCGGGCGTGTCGGAGTTTCGATTCGTACTCCTGCGCTTTGGCGTCGGCGGCGGCAATGGCTTCGTGCGCTTTTTCGACAGCGCCACTGGTCCGGTTACGCCGCTCCGCGAACATGCGCGTGAGGGGTTTCTGAAGCAAAAAGTTGAATGCCACCACGAGTACGAGGAATAGCAGGGCAGTCGGCAAGGAGCCGATGATTAATTCGCCGAGTTGAGCCAGTATTTCATCCATGCTGTCACCGTAGCGCGGTGGAGGTGTGCCGGAGTTGTTTGCGGAACATTAAGAATTATCAGAGGTAAAAGCCCATGTCAATCAACGGGCCCGGGGAGTGGCCAGTCTGCGGAAATCCCTACATCACGATAACGCAGACTGACGAGGAAATGGGGGAAATCCCGCATTTCGTTAGCGTTAAATGTGGGCAGCTGAAAGTCATGTTTGGGCAATATGCCATCCCCGGTAATTTTGGTCGAGGAGTCGCATTTCACCAATTATTTGCTTAGTTCGACAGACACGATCTGGCCGGAAACTGAATTATCGGTGACCTCCGCGTAATCGACTTTGGCCTTCATGCCTTCAATCCCGTGACATGGATCCAATGTTCCCGCAGGAGTGAAATTGGCCGCAGAGAACTCGATTTTAATGAAGTTATTGCTGTAAAGTGCCACCGTCTTATTGGGCAGTTCCACTCCCAGCGAGAGCGTGTTGGGGTAGAAACAGTGCACATTGCGAAGGACTCCCTTGATGTTTTTGTGGGGTCCACTTGGTGGGCCTGCGGGGAACTTGGGCTTGGGTTCCGTATGGTCGGCGATTACCAGCTTCGCGTCCCCGGCCGTTTCGTTCGGCTGCGGGCTGGCAACGGTGTGAGAGCCGTCGAGCGATGCCTGGAAATGCTGAATATCCTCGATCTGACTTTGAAGAATCGCTTTTTCTTCCGGAGTTTTCGCGAAAGGGGCAGCGGTTTTGAGCACGCTAATAGCAATTTGCGTCTGATTCTGCTGGGCCAGGACTTGCGCAGTATTGATGCGGTAACGCAGGTTGCTGGGCTCAAGCTGAACAGCCTGGGCATTCAGGAGGTGCGCTTCGGTGAGTTTTTCGTGGCGCATGGCGTAAAACATCGCTAGCGCGTCATAGGAAGGCGCGAACTTCGGGTTGATTTTGATGGCAGTTCGCAAGGCGGATTCGATAGCGTCATCGTGATCTCGATCGCCAATCTCCATCGAAATTGAGGCGTAGTAGTAATTGGCCAGACAGCTGGCCGAGTCCAGCTTGACGGCCTCGCCGAACCATTTCTGCGCGCCCTGGATATCTCCTTCGCGAAACTTGAGAAAGCCCATGGCCTCGTGCGCCAAGGCGTTGTTGGGATCCTGCTCCAAACTCTCTTCCAGGAGGGCCTTCGCTTCCTTGGTGCGGCCATTGTCGACGAGGATGTCGGCGCGCACAGCGTCTATCTCCGGCATCGCTACGTGCCGCACTTGAACCGCGGATTCATCCACGACAACGGCAGTTTTCATGATGAAGAATTTGAAGCTGCCCTGCTGGATGTAGTAATCCAGCTTCTTCTGGAGTTGACCGAGATCGCCAAATGCCTTCTGCGCAGCCACGACCGAGTCTTCGTGCTTGCTGAGTAGCTGAACGTAATCCTCCAGTTGGTGAGTATTTTTCTCGCGGTCCGTTATCTGGATGAAATGCGTGAGCGCCCAGGATTCCGCATAAAATGCCGAACCTTTCTGCTCTTCGTGGTAATAAGGCGAGTTGTGATCCACCTTGAAGAGCACAGGCAGGGGCAGAAGACTGTTCTGGCGAAGATAGAGGATTTCGTTCTCGCTGACCTGCCCCAGAAGGACGTTCTTATCCTGGATGTCGGTGTATTGGTAGAACTGCGCGAGGCCCTCATTCAGCCAGAGTGGCATCCATTCATCTGTCTTGCGCAACAGGTAATGAACGTATTCGTGATAGACGGTGGCGTAGGGATGGTCGCCCGAGGCGTCGAGCCGCATGAGGATGTAATTTCTGTCGGACCCCCGCAGAAAGAGCCCGGCAAGATCGATTTGCCCCTTCGCAAGGTAAGACTCCGGCTCAAGAGCCTGCATGTCTTTCTTGTCTTTCAATGCCAACACGGTTATGGGCGTTCCGTCACCGTCGCTGATGTTCGGAAAGAGCGTATGAAAGACGAGCCGCATCCGCTCAAACTGGGTGGAGACGTGACGAGCCTGCTTCTCGCTGGAATTGCTGAGGACGACAAAGTGCTGACTTCGCACTTCGACCCAATGATCGGGCGTTGAACTGGCTGAGGCAGGAAAACTTGCAAGAAAAACAAGAAGGAGCCCAATATACGTGCGCATGTTCGGTTGAGATTAAACGAATTATGGGTTACATAGAAGGAAATTTGAGTCTCCGCGAGGAGCAACGCAGACCGGATCCCAAGAGGCTTGGAAGCTGAACGGAACACCAGGGATTGCCCTCTGGGGGAATTGCCTGGCAAACGCTTGGGCCAAGGCTTCGTCTATTAAAGTGACCGTTAGGCTTCTATTCGGGAGGGATCTGGAGTGACATTTTTGCGATCAGGAAGCTGCCTGGTTTTGGCGACAGTTTTAGTGGCGGGAGTGACGGCCTTGGGGCAGGAACCCGGACTACCGCCCGAAATGAGCGCTCCTCTCGCGAAAGATCCCAATACCGCGCCGCCCGCTCAGAAGAAGTACACAGTGCCCTCCGGGACCAAGGTTCTTCTTTCCATGAAAAGCGCTGTAAACACCAAGACGGCAAAGGTTGGAGATGGCGTGTATCTCGAATCCACCTTTCCCGTGACGTGTGATGGCCGGGTGGTGATTCCCACGGGAGTTTACGTAAAGGGCGTGGTGGATCACGTTGTGCGGCCCGGGCGAGTGAAAGGCAAGGCCGAGGTCAGCATGCACTTCACGACAATTATTTTCCCGAGTGGCACGACCATCGAGGTTCCGGGACAGATCAATTCCCTGCCCGGGTCCACGGGGCCGTCCGTGACTGGCGATGAGGGAACGGTTCAGCAGTCGGGGAGTAAAGGGAAAGACGCTGCGGATATCGCAAAAGCGAGCGCCGCCGGAGCCGGATTGGGTGGAATTGCCGGAATTTCCGCCGACAACCCGGCAAAGTCCCTCGGTTACGGCGCATTGGGGGGAGCCGTGGCGGGTACCCTGTATACCCTGTTCACCCGGGGGGAAGACGTGTCGATTCCGCAGGGTACGCCCATCGAGATGGTGCTTCGCAGGCCGCTGGTGCTTGAAGAGCAACAGATTGTGGTTGCTGCGGGTGCGCCACAGCCGTCCCTGGCACCGGTGCAAGACCAACCGGCTCCCATGCAAAAGCCATCGGCGAAGTGAATATTAAATCCTTGCCTGTTTTCGGTAATTTCATTGACTTGGGGGCAGGCGGGCGTAAACTTCTAGTTACTACCTAGACCCGGTTCAGGGTCGGACGGGTCGCGATACTGGGACGTTGCTCCGCTCCCAACCTCGCGACCCGTACCTACGTTCAGGGTATGTTTCCCACTTCAAAAAATTGCAGGCATTCAAATTCGTCAGGAAGAGACGCGGAAGCGGCGATAGCGCGCAAGGAGCGAGGCCGGCCCTGCGATGGATAGGTGGACGCGATTGCCCTCGAAGGTGCGGTTTTCCAGGATGGTGCCACCCTCAAGAGCCGCGAGAACCGAACCTTCATCCTGGGGGACAACAAATTGCTGGTGAACGATCGGGTCGGTGACCAGTGCGGCGTCAATCTTCTCAAGCAGTGCCGGAATTCCCTCGCCCGGTACGCGCGGATATCAGCAGCAAGCCCTGGTCGCACATGTTTTTCCGCTGCTCTTCCGGCAGCAGATCCATCTTGTTCAGCACTTCAATCCTGGGCTTGTCGAGAGCGTCGAGTTCGTCAAGCACCTTCTCCACTTCTGCCTTCTGCTCTTCATAGACAGGGCTGGAGACATCGCAAATGTGCAGCAGGACTTCCGCCTTCTGCACCTCCTCCAGCGTCGCCCGGAAGGAGGTTACCAGTGTGTGGGGAAGATCGCGTAGAAAACCGACCGTGTCCGAGAGCAGGATTTTTCGCCGGGATGGAAGCTGGATCGCGCGCAGCTTGGGATCGAGAGTGGCGAACATGCGCGAGGACTCGAGCACGCCCGCATCGGTTATGCAATTGAAGAGGGTGCTCTTTCCGGCGTTGGTGTAGCCGACCAGCGCGACCGTGGGCACGGGAACAGACTCCCGGCGTTCGCGCTGCAGACTGCGTACGCGGCGGACAGATTCCAACTCGCGGCGGAGTTGCACCAGGCGGCGCTGGATCTTGCGGCGATCGGTTTCAAGCTGCGTTTCACCCGGGCCGCGTGTGCCGATGCCACCGCCAGTCTGAGACATGGACAATCCTCGTCCGGCCAGCCTGGGCAGCATGTATTCGAGTTGGGCAAGCTCAACCTGCAACTGACCTTCGCGGGTGCGGGCGTGACGGGCGAATATGTCGAGGATGAGTTGTGTACGGTCGACAACGCGGCAAGGAAGTGCATCCTCAAGGTTTCGCTGCTGCGTGGGGCTGAGGTCGTGATCAAAAAGGATGAGCGTCGCTTCCGACGAAGCGGCGACGGCGCGGATCTCGTCCACCTTGCCGCTGCCCACGAGCGTAGCCGGGTCGGCCTTGGAACGACGTTGAACCACCTCGCCGACGACTTCCGCGCCGGCACTGGTGACTAGCTCGCGGAATTCGTCGAGAGCAGCCTCTGCGCCCATTTTTGCCGGCGGCAACCCGCCGCCGTCCTCAGACGCAGCCGCGCTGGCAGCTTCGCGAGCGAGGGCTGCGGATCGAGGCAGACTCCTGTGGTGTTGTCCCAAATCAACTGAGATCAGGAGAGCACGATCAGGATTGACACCCGTATTCTTCAGTCGATTACCATCCACGCGTTATGCCGTCCAAACGATCGCCGTTACTCAGGAGCGAGATCCGGCAGAGCTTTCGGACGGAGATGCGCTGGACTGAGGCAGTGCATTGCCAGGCGGAGGACCCGCTGCGGCGCCGACCCCTGCTGGCCGGTGCTCGCTGTGCAGAACCGCGCGGTTGCTGACAACCGTCGAGATTGCATGCTTGAAGATCAACTGTTCCTGGCTGTTATTTTCCAAAAGCACTGAATACTTGTCGAAGGAACGGATTTTTCCCGTGAGCTTCACGCCACTCACCAGGTAAATCGTGATGGGGGTCTTGTCTTTGCGAACCGTATTCAGAAATGTATCCTGAATGTTCTGTGCCGGCTTGCTTTCCATGTGCCGATCTCCTGCTATTCGGTTATCGAATCGTGTAGTCACTCACTGCATGATAGAAATACGAATCAGCGCCCAGGTTTCGGGCAAACAAACAAAATATGTTCTAACAACATATCGTTCACAGCCATCAATATCAACTGCCTGGCTGCCCTTTTTGCCTGTCTACAACGAACGTTGCAGTTGTGACTCACACAAAAGATTGAGTCACCGACACTGGCCCGTGTGAAATGAGATGCAACATCGGCCCAGTATGATGCCGGAAAACAAGTGAGCTGTTGGCCATCACAAATTTCCCCTAACTTGCAGTGCTAGCATTTATGACGTGCCCGAACTCAATCCTTCCAATCCCTCTCCCTCGAGCGCCGAGGAATCCCTGACTCCCGTCCCGGTTCTCGATCTGTCGAGGCAATACGCGGAGATTGCGCCGGAGCTTGTTGCCGCCGTCGAAAGTGTCCTGAAGAGCCAGCATTACATCCTTGGCGAGCCTGTAGCCGAGTTTGAGCGGGAGGCGGCAGCCCATTGTGGGGCCACCATCGGCATCGGGTGCGCTTCTGGTACAGACGCGCTTTGGCTGGCAATGGCCGCAGCGGGGATTGGCGAGGGCGATGCGGTTCTTACGACACCGTTCACGTTTTTCGCGACCGTCAGCTCGATTCTGAGGGCTGGGGCCAAACCGGTGCTGGCTGACATCGATCCGGTGAGTTTTAACCTGGACGCGGCCAAGGCAGAGGAGAAACTCAAGGAAGGCGGGAAGTTTCGTGCGATTTTGCCGGTGCATCTCTACGGCCAGGTTACGCAATGGGACCGCTTTGAAGCGTTGCGCGAGCGGTATAACGTTCTGCTGATTGAAGATGCGGCGCAGGCTTTTGGCGCGGCGTGGGATGAACGGCCAGCCGGATCGCTGGGCGATGCGGCGGCCTTCAGTTTTTATCCCACCAAGAATCTGAGCGCATGTGGCGATGCAGGCCTGGTTACGACTTCGGACGACGTGCTCGCGGAGCGAGCAAAGATGCTGAGGGCGCACGGCATGCGGCGGCGCTACTACCACGACGAGATCGGCTGGAATTCGCGGCTGGACACAATGCAGGCGGCGATCCTGCTGGTAAAGCTGTCACGGGTGGAAGGCTGGAACGAGAAGCGCCGTCAAATTGCGGCAAACTACGAACGGCTTTTCGCAGCGGCAGGGCTTGCCGAAAGTGGCAACGTCTATCCCGACAAGGGGGTAATTCTGCCCGCCTGCGACGCACGCGCCACCCACGTGTACCACCAGTACGTGATCCGCGTGAGCAAACGGGATGAATTGCGGAGTTTCCTGAGCCAAAGGAAGATCGGCTCAGAGATTTATTATCCTGTGCCGCTTCATCAGCAGGAGTGCCTGAAGTTTCTTGGCTACAAGCAAGGCGATCTGCCGGAGAGCGAGCGGGCATCGCAGGAAGTGCTGGCACTTCCCATTTTTCCTGAGCTACGTGAAGACGAGCAGGAGACAGTCGTGCGGGCTATCTCTGCGTTTTTGAGCTGATCTTCCCGAGCTGATTTGAATTGTGAATTAGTGCTGCGCGCGGCGATTCTTAGCGTGACGAGCCTGATGGTCGGCAGTCTTGATACTCTTCGCAGACTTGTTTGAAGAAGATAGGGGCATCTGGCCGGGGGCGAGCACCCGTTTCACCATCACTCCATCCATGCGGTAGGTCAGCGTTTCGGTTTGAGCCGGAGAGGCAACGCCAGTCGCGGGATCGATGGAGGCGTCTCCATTCACCGCCTGGCGGAAGCTGAAAAAAGGCACGGCGGGTTGGCCTTCAAACGACTTGCTGCCCACATCTACTGGCAGGTAACCGGTGAGATTGCGCTGGCGAAAGGCCGTTTCATAGCGATGCTTCTTTGTGTTCCAGGTGAAGACTCGAACCTGGTTGAAGTCGTAGGGAAGCCCATCCTGGTAGGAGTTCAGAACGGCGACATATTCCGGAACTCTCTTATCTGGCGTGGTTGCTTCAGCATCTTCGACGGTGGTGAGCACGTATGCTCCGACGATCTTCTGACCTTCAGCGTATCCAGCGATGGCGTCGGGCTGGTCTACATCGAGGCGGCGGGAAAGAATCCAACCGGCTCTGCCCTTGCTGTCGCGCGCCAGCCACCAGTCTTCCAAGGGTGGCGGTGGAGGGGGAGGCGCATCGGGCGTCGCAGCCGATGCGGCGGGCTGCTTATCAACTGGGGCCGTGCCGGGCTTCGCTGGCTTTGGGGCAGCGTTCTTTGAAGGCGGAGTTGCGATGGGCTTCGGCAGATTTCCCCAAGTCGACTCTGGCTTGGGAACGGAAGCCCTGACGAGCAATTGCAGCTTTTCATTTTCCGGCAGCAGGTAAAACTTTGTGGTGTTGCGGCCAGGCGTGAGATGAACGTAGAGATCGTCGCGCAGGGAGGCGGTGGCGACAACAGGATCTATGGCATGCGCCTGCACGAGATCCTGAAATCCCTGGTACACCGTCGAATCGATGACCGCTCTCTCCTCAATCCAACCGATGTTTGCTTTTTCATCTTTCACGCGAAGGAAGCGGCGGCCGCGCTCGAGCACTTCAAGCCGCTGGCCGTTGACGACCGGGGCAATGCGATTGGAAACAGCGGCAACGCGATCCCGCAGAAATGTCTGCTTGACCATGACGTAGACATATTCGGTTTTCGGAGTTGGCCGGAACCTGGAGCAGCCTGAGAGGAATAGCAAAAACAACAGCACCAGAAGAGGGCTCTTGCTGACTAACCAGATTTTGGGAACACGCATTTGCACTTTTGGACTTTGGGTGTCAGATGCGGACCTATGTCCCCGCCTGAACATCTTGAGGATAGCATCCGCAGTTTGCACAGGCGCGGATCGTTTTTGCTGAAACTATGAGGCCGTATCGCAAAAGAAACCTTATACTCCAGCCTAGCTTCTGCAGGTCCCGAGGTGAAAATGCGATTTGCCGTCATAGTGATCCTGGCGTTCGTTTCCACCGCGAGCTTTGCAGCTTCAATACAGGACCCTCGGCTGGCGAAAAGCTATCGCTTTGAAAATGGCGGATGGACCTATGTCCACCTTGCGGGAACTCCTGAGCAGATCGGCTTTCAACATGGATATCTGCTGGCGCGCGAGATTGAAGACAACATCGGCGTGTACCGGCTTGAGTCAGTGAACTTGTACAAGAAGGATTGGAGTTTTTTTCGCGAGGCTGGACGAACCGTGTTGTGGCCGCACGTCGAACCGGAATATAAAGCGGAGTTGCAAGGTATTGCCGATGGATTGAAGGCGCAAGGCTCCACAATCGATCTCTGGGACCTGGTTGCGCTGAATGCTGATGTAGAGCTGACCGGCTACTATCTTCCCGCGGTGAATGCGAAAGAGAACAAACCCAACCCGCCGGCAGCAGTCGCTCCGGGGAAATGCTCGGCGTTCATCGCCACCGGCACTGCCACAAAGGGTGGCAAGATTGTGATCGCACACAGCAACTGGTCCAGTTACGCGGAAGGGGAACGTTGGACCACCGTCTTTGACGTCGAGCCGGCAAGTGGCTATCGCATGCTGATGGACGGTTCGCCGGGGATGATTTCCAGCATGGACGATTTTGGCGTGAACGCTGCCGGCCTGATGATTACGGAAACAACGCTGCCGATGGCTGCAGGATTCGATGTCGACGGGATCCCTGAATTTGACCGCTCGCGAAAGGCGATGCAGTATGCCGGTTCCATTGACGACTACGCCGCGATCATGCGCAAGGGAAACAATGGAGGCTATGCGAATTCGTGGATGATTGGCGATCGCAAAACCGGCGAGATCGCATATCTTGAGCTTGGCCTGAGGCACACTCCGCTCACTCGCAAGAAGGACGGCTACTTTGTTTCCGCGAACTTCGCTGCAGATCCGGAGGTGGTGCGCGACGACACGCCCGGCTTTGATACGAAGAATATGTCGAGCTCCATGAATGCGCGGCACGTTACGGCTGAGGAGTTTATGCGAAAACACTACGGCCAGCTCGACACCGCGCTTGCGGAACAGTATCTCTCCGACCACTACGACAGTTTCGTAAAGAAGAATGAGACAGGAAAGCGGAGCCTCTGCGGGCATGAGGAGTTGTCGACGGAGGGCGAACCTGTCTGGGGCAATCCGCCGTTTGCACCGAGTGGTGCAGTGACCGGCAAGGTGATGGATTCCGACATGGCCGCAAGGCTGGAGTTTGTTGCGCGGGCGGGACATCCGTGCGGCGAGGATTTCGTCGCTGCTCCTTTCTTTGCCGCACACCCGGAGTTCGCGTGGCAGAAGAGCATTCTTCACGATATGAAGGCTGGCCCGTGGACTAGCTTCTATTCTGGTGAGGCTGAGCCGACCGACGCTTCCTCCAAACCTTCGGGCAGATAGTTCGGTGCGCAACATCCACCTTTAACGGATCGAGACATTTTTTGAATTTGTTAATTGAAAGCATGTCTACGCGAAGGGCTCGATGACAAGCAATCAGTCATGCGTGCTCAGAATATTCCTGTTCGCCTCGACGTTTTTCGTTGCACTGCCGGGCTCGCCAGTGCGAGCGGCACTCTCCAGCGCCGGTAAGAAGACGCCCATCTGCAATGTCTGCATCCAGGCGGACATGAACTTTTTCGCTTCCGATGAACTGCGAGGGCGTGGCAGCGGCACTCGCGAAGAGCATTTGACGGCGCTCTTTGTCGCATCGCAATTTGCCGGCTTTGGATTGGAGCCCGGCGGGGACTCGGGAAGTTTTCTGCAAAAGGCGCCGCTTCCCTCGCCTCTTCCGAAGCCCGTCCAGACTCGCCTGCAGGCCTACGAAAATGTGGCGCGAACGGAGACGTGGAATGTAGTAGGCATACTTCGCGGAACTCACGTGGGAAAGAATGAAGAGGCGATTCTGCTTACCGCGCACCTCGATCATCTCGGCGTTGGGCCCAATGTAAAAGGCGACGCGATTTATAACGGCGCAGATGACGATGCCTCCGGCACGACGGCGGTAATTGAACTGGCTCGCGCACTGGTGCATCGCAAGCGTCCCCGGCGCACGATCCTGTTTGTGCTGTTTGGATCGGAGGAACTGGGAGGATTTGGGAATAGCTACTTTTTGAAACACCCACCGATTCCGCTGAATCGGATTGTCGCGAATCTTGAGTTCGAAATGATCGGGCGTGTGGACCCTGAAATCCCAGCGAACAGCGTGTGGATGACGGGATACGAGCGTAGCAACCTTGGCGCAGAACTTTCGAAACATGGCGCGAACATCGTTGCCGATCCGCGGCCAAAGCAGGAATTTTTTCGGCGGTCTGACAATTACGCTCTGGCGAAAGAAGGCGTTGTAGCGCACACGATCTCGAGCTTCGGATTGCACACCGACTATCACCAGCCGAGCGACGATCTGAGCCACATCGACTTCACACATATGTCGGAGGTGATCTCTTCCATGCTGAAGCCAATCGAGTGGCTGGCAAACACGCAATGGAAGCCGGCGTGGAATGTGGGCGGGAAGCCGTAAAAAACAAAGGCCCGGATTGCTCCGGACCTTTTCAGTGTCAGACAGAAATATCAGGCCAGGACTGGTTCTTCTGCGAGAACACGCTGCGCATCGAGCGCGACCCCGATTCCGTGAATTACGGAAGCGATGCGCACGACGGCGATGATGGTTTCTTCGGTTGCGCCCTTTTCACGTACGACTTTCTCGTGCGCATCAATGCATTGCCCGCAGCCATTGATCGCGGAAACGGCAAGGCTCCAAAGCTCAAAGTCGAGACTCTCCACTCCGTGAGTGCGCATTGCATTCATGCGCAAGCGGGCTGGCATTGTGGAGTATTTCTCATTCGACGAGAGGTGCTGGAAACGATAGAAGACGTTGTTCATGCCCATGAGCGCGGCGGCTGCTTTCGCGGCCTCGAGCGCTTGTGTTGACATTTTTTCACCAGCCGCGTTAACGGTGGCGAGCGTAAGAGTATCGTTGCGTGCACCGATAGCGCTGGCAACGACGGTGCCCCACAACTGTTGCGGAGTAAGCTCCGCATTCTGGCGCACCAGTGTTGAGTAATTCAATTTCAGATCTTTGGCAAAGTCAGGAAGACTGTCGATCAGGGAATCCAGATCAAGTGGCATAACTCACCTTTCGTAGTCGTGGAGAACGCGGAGCAGTTTTTCGTTGCTGCTCCCTTTGAGATGACTAGATGATGGACGGATTAAGCGTGAATCGTCTCTTCACCCTTCTGCCAATTGCAGGGGCAAAGTTCGTCAGTCTGGAGTGCGTCGAGCACGCGCAGAACTTCAGCAGGATTGCGCCCGACAGAGAGATCGGTGACATAAGTGAAGCGGATGATGCCATCCGGATCCACGAGGAACGTTGCCCGCTGGGCGACACCGGCCTTTTCATCCAGGATGCCAAGCTGACCGCTGAGGTCGCGCTTGATGTCGGCGAGCATGGGGAACGGAAGATCCTTCAGGTCGTCGTGGTTGTTGCGCCACGCCAGGTGGACGAACTCCGAATCAATGCTGGCGCCGAGGATCTGCGTATCGCGCGCCGCGAATTCGCTGTTCAATTTTCCGAACGCCGCAATTTCCGTAGGACAGACGAAAGTGAAGTCTTTAGGCCAGAAGAAGTAAAGCTTCCACTTGCCCGCGTACGACTCGCTGGTGATCTGTTCGAATGCCTTGTTCTTGTCGCGGCTAACTACTGCGGTTACTTCAAAATCAGGAAACTTCTCACCGTTACCTAGCATGTATGACTCCTTAGTTTAAGTAAGTAGATAGAAGAGTTCGAGTTTTAGTGGATAGGGAAACTTTGGGACCCGGGCTCAGGATTTCTCCTGGCACGAAGGGCAGCGGCCTAGAACGTCAACCGCGTAACGTTCGACGAGAAAACTGCCGGGAAGCCTCTTTGGCTTATGAGACAGCCCGAGATCTTTTTCGTCGATATCTGAAATTGACCGGCAGACGGTGCAGACCAGATGGTGATGCGGGCGGCTGTTGACCTCTACACGGAGGGAGCCGTGGTGCAGGCTGACTTCGCGAAACATTCCGCTCTCAATGAACAGATGAATGTTCTTGTACACCGTTGCGAGTGAGATGGAGGGGATGCGGCGTTTCACTCTTTCGTAGACTTCTTCCGGGCTGGGGTGCCCGGTCATCCCCTGCAAAACTTCGAAGAGAATCTGCCGCTGGTGGGTCGCCGTGAGGCCGTGTTGGACACAGAGTTCGCGGAACCGGATTGCATCTGCAGCAGTCACATTTATTATTAAACGATAATAATTATTGTTTGTCAAGGTGACAGAAAACGGCGAGCCGCGCTGGGGTTGCGGACGTAAGCTATTCTGCGCGCAGAGCTTCCACGGGATTGATTGAGGCCGCCCGGTGTGCCGGGATGTAGCTGGCGAGAAGCGCCGCGGTACCAAGAACGAACGCCACGGATGCGAGCGTTGCAATGTCCCAGCTATGTACGCCGAAGAGCAAACTCCGAAGCAAGGTGGCGGCTGCGAGAGCGCAAACGATTCCCGCAGAAATTCCGATGATGGCCAGTCGTGCTGCCTCGGTAAGAACTAATTGATAAACGGTGCCCCGCTGAGCACCCAGCGCCATGCGCACGCCGATCTCGCGAGTACGTTGACTGACCGAGTATGAGATGACTCCGTAGAGTCCGATGGTTCCGAGCAAGAGAGCGAGGACCGCGAACCCGGCGACCAGCCATGCGGCGGAACGATGTAGATACGCGGTCTGCGAGGTGTTAATTCTCTCGGCCATAGTGATTTCGTCCGACACGCCGATTCCGCGGTCGATCTCATGAATCGAAGAGACAAGGGTCGGTAGCATGGAACCCTCGGATTGTGAGGTGCGGACGACGAGGGAGAAGCCGGAGTTGTGGCCTTGATTGAAGGGGTAATATCCGGCGGGAACGATTTCAGAATCGAGAGCGCCCTCCCTTACGTCATCGACAACGCCGACGATCTGCTTCATCGACTTTGGATCAAGGGATGTGTCGCCAAAACTTTTTCCTAGAGGATCCTCATTTGGAAAATACTTTTTGGCGAAAGATTGATTGATGATCACGACGAGGGGCTTGGAGGCATCCTCATCGTCGCGGAAGAATCGCCCACTTAACAACTTCGCACGCAGCGTGGTGAAGTAGTTGTAGCTGACTTCACGCATGTTGACTTCAATATGCGTGCCATTGTAGGGCCGCCCTGCGAACCTTATCCAGTCTGTATTTCCGTTGAAGCTTACGGGTAGCACGCTGGTGGCCGATGCCGACTCAACGCCAGGCAGATTGGAGACGCGCTTGATGATCTGGCGAACAAGTTCGATCGCCTGTTCATTCTTGGGATAGGAGTGTTCGGGGATCGAAATCGAGAGTGTCGCCAGATGATCCGATTGAAAGCCAAGGTCAACACGGAGCAGCCGATAAAGGCTCTGACCCAGGAGGCCCGCTCCAACCAGCAGAACCACCGCGATTGCAAGTTCGACCACAACAAACTGCGAACCAAATCGCCTCCACGTATTCGACGATCCGCGCGATCCTTCATTCAGGCGGTCGCGCAGTTGCGATGCGGGTGCGTGCAGGAGCGGTGCGAGCGTGAACAGCAGCAGCGTCACGATCGAAAGTGCGGCAGCGAAGAGCATTACCTGGAGATTGAGGCCGATCCCGCGAAAGTATGGTATGTACTGCAGCGTGTCTGCAGGGATCATCCAAATGAGTAGCCGCATTGCGGCCTGCGCACCAGCGATTCCCAAAAGTCCGGCGATCCCAACCAGCAGGGCGCCTTCGGTGACGAACTGACGAACAAGGCGCAAACGCGACGCACCGAGAGCTCCGCGCACGGCAATCTCACGACGGCGGCCCTCAGAGCGGACTAGCAGAAGGCTGGCAACATTAATGCATGCGATGGCGAACAGCAGAATTGCTCCAGCAAACAGAGTGAGGAGTATGGGCTGAAGGCTCCCGCTGATGATCTGCGCGAGTGGCTGGACGCTGGCTCCCTGACCACGATTCGAGTCTGGGTACTCCTTTGCCAATTGGCTCGCGATCGTTTCCATTTGAGCGAGTGCCGTCTGGATGGACACGCCGTCCTTAAGCCGCGCTACGCCGTACAAGTTGTGGCAGCTTCGCCGTACTTCGCATTGATTGGGCTGAATTGCCTGCCAGAACTCGGCCTTGCCCAGGGGAGCAAACTGGAAGTCGGCAGGCAAAACTCCAATGATCGTGTAAGGATCGCCGTCGAGTGAGATGGCTTGTCCGACGATGTCCTTTCTTCCGCCAAAACGGTTTTGCCATGATGTGTAAGTGATGAGGACGGTCTTCGGCCCATGGGGCACGTCTTCGCCAACATAGAAGTCCCGCCCCAGGATGGGGGCGATGCCCAGCGTGTGAAAGAACCCCGCGCTTACGCGACCACTGTCCACCGGTTCGGTCACGCCCGAAGTATTCACGAGGAATCCGCCGCCGGTGTAAACATCGAAAGAACTGAAGCTGTTGTTCAGGCGCTTCCAGTCCACGTAGTCGAGGTACGACAAATTGGCGGGCCCCAGAAGCTCAACCTTTTCCGTCACGGCAAGCAGACGATTGGGTTCCTTGTAAGGAAGGGGCTTAATGAATGCCGCGTTGACAAAGCCGAAGATGGCGGTACTGGCGGCGATACCGATGGCCAGCACGAGGATCGCGGTGAAGGCAAAGCCGGGATTCTTGAAGAGCTGGCGGATGGCAAATCGAAGATCCTGCAGCACGGTTTCAAGGGAAGGCAAAGTTCCGCGTTCGCGATAGGCCTGGCGAGTCGGCTCCAAACCTCCGAGCTTGAGAATTGCGTCGCGGCGTGCTTCTTCCGGACTCATTCCGGCGCTTAGGTTGTCGTCAATGTGGAGTTGCAGGTTGGTTTGCAACTCGAGGTCAAATTCCTGCTCGCGACGGTCGTTGGAGAAGAGACCGGTGAGGCGCTTGAGCCACGCACGAAGCATTTTCATGCGGATCCCTCCGAGGACTCGAGGAAGCGGGCGAGTATCGCCGTTGCCTGCTCCCAGTTTCGAGTTTCTTTCTCGAGCTGTTTACGACCGAGCCGGGTAAGTTTGTAGAATTTGGCCTTGCGATTGTTATCGGAGACGCCCCATTCGGATGCAATCCATCCCTCCTGCTCCAGCTTTAGCAAAGCGGGATACAGCGTGCCGTAGTTGAGTGAGAGGAGATTTCCGCTGGTTTGTTCAATGCGGCGAGCGATGCCGTAGCCGTGCTGCGGTCCCATGGATTCAATGGTCTTCAGGACCATCAGTGCCAGCGTGCCTTGCCAGATGTCTGCTCTCTCGCCCATGCTTCTCCTATTGCATACGCATAGGAGTATTCCACAGCACCTATGGGAACGCAATAGGACACGGAAATATCTCTCCGGCATTATGAAAGCAGGACGTGGGCGGGTGTCGTATCTTCAGCCGCTAGGCCATTGGAAGAATGGCAATCCAATAGCCGCTGATTGCAAGGAGTAGCAAGGCGACGACCACGACGGCGAGCCGCGGCCCCCTGTTTTTGAATCTCTGACTGAGCGCGGTCAACAAGAGGACGATGGCGAGAAAGACTGTAATCCTCACATACTTGTCCCCCGTCTCCCTCATGCTCACGCCATTCTCGAAGTTCACTTTCGCTTTTTCAGACAGAACCTTGGCTTCCTCGTCGTGCGCGCTGCGATACTCCTTCATAAAGATAGGCGCCTGAGGAGCGGAGGGGTCGTGAATGGGATCCAGTTTCATCCACGCCTTGAAGGCGACGGCGTATTCGGGGCGGAAACGACGCTCGTAAAAGGCGGAGATTTCAGGTTTGTTGAGCAGTCGAGCGCCTATCCATCCATTGAACGCTATGTTGTCGTACAGCTTCTCCTGACCTGCCAGGCTGGCGGTTTGCTGCGATTCAATGGAGGTACGCATGGAGAGGGCGTATTCTTCCGCGGAACGTGCGTCCCACTTGGCGGCCTGGTAGCCGGCCCAGGCGGTGGCGATGGCGACAATCGCCAGGACAACGGCTTCGAGAATTTCGATCCACTCACTACGGGAGTCTCCTCCCCCGTGATGAAGGTCATGTTCGTGGAGTTCGTGGACCTTATGAGCGAATTCGACGTTGGATGTAACCTCTGCCATACGTGCTCACCTGCCGTTCTATGTAAGTGATCGAAAGGGGAAACTCCAACCGCAATACTATCAATGAACAAGGACGCTCAGGGCGGGAGATTTTCGGAGACAAGTCCGGTTCTCTTTAATTGGGCCGGCTCCGCTGGAAGCGCTCGTCAATCGGCTTTCTTCCGCGGAACCCGTCCTGTTGAGTATGCCAGTGGGTAATGCGCGACTCCCCCTGCTTCCAGCAGAGCAGAACTACCTCGCTGTCGAGCATGCAGGGAAAATCCAGCAGGCCGGCATCCAGATCCTTGACCTCAACTCCGATCGAATTGATCTCCGTAACCGACTCCTCGACCTGTTGCTCATACACGGCGAGAACGTCGCGGTTGCGGACGACGGACAGTACGTCGACACGCATGCCGCCTGAGATGAAGATCTTTTGCTTCAATTGCTGCAACTCATTTTCAATTTGTACAGCGGATTCGCGGGCCGCCAAGGCGCGCTTCAGCAAGGCTTCCACTACGGGAAGCATTGCCTGCGCCTCATCTAAGGTGAATGTCTTCAACGTCTATCCTCGAATCTCGAGCATTCTGTCGAGCGCGACTCGCGCCCAATGTTTTACGTCGTCGCGCACTTTGATCTGGTTGACAACGCGGCCGTCCACCAGGTTTTCGAGAGCCCACGCCAGGTGTTGCGGTGAGATGCGATACATGGTGGTGCAGAGGCAGCCTGTGTCATCGAGCGTGATAACTCGCTTGCCTTCCGCTGCGAATTGGCGCGCCATGCGATTCACCAAGTGGATTTCAGTACCAACGGCGAACATCGTTCCGGAAGGAGCGTCGCTCACCAGCTTGATAAGCCGTTCGGTGGAGCCGAGAGCATCTGCTTTCTGGCAGACTTCCCAGCGGCATTCGGGATGCACGATGACTTGGATGCCGGGATATTTCGCTCGAACCGCATCCACATGATCCGGCAGAAAACGCTGGTGAACAGAGCAATGTCCCTTCCAGAGCACGATTTTCGCCGCGCGCAAACGATCGGGCGAGATGCCGCCGTTGATCTGGTAGGGATCCCAGACTACGAGCTCGCTCAGAGGGACACCCATGCCGTAGGCGGTGTTGCGGCCCAGATGCTGGTCGGGCAGGAAAAGAATCTTCTCGCCGCGGGCAAATGCCCATTGAAACGCGGCCTGCGCGTTGGAGGAAGTGCAGACCAGGCCGCCCCGCTCACCGCAGAAAGCCTTGATGGAAGCTGCCGAATTCATGTACGTCAGCGGAATCATGCTGGTCGTCAGGCCAAGTCGCTCCAGAGACTCCCAGCAATCTTCAACCTGGCCGATTTCCGCCATGTCCGCCATCGAGCAGCCCGCATTCAGGTCGGGAAGAATGACATTTTGACCCTCGCGACCGAGCACGTCTGCACTCTCCGCCATAAAGTGAACGCCGCAGAAGACAATATTTTGAGCTTCTGTTTCGGCAGCAATCTTCGAGAGTTTGTAAGAGTCGCCGGTGTAGTCTGCGAAGCGGATGACCTCGTCGCGCTGGTAATGGTGGCCCAACAGAACCGTGGTTTTGCCGAGACGCGCACGTGCCGCAGCAATGCGCTCGTCCATGGTGTGGTCGGGAAGGGTGAGGTAGTGGTCAAGCGAGCACTGGTCGCCTGCAGACACCTCAACGGATGGGATTGCTACGTCCTCAATTAGTACGCTCAAAGTTTCCGCCTTCAGTCCGGCTCAAATTGCGGCAGGACGGGGATGTTGAAAGCAATTCACGGTTGCAGTGGATTCGCTGTGCTTTTGGCACCCAACCCACGGGGATGTTGCAACCCTGTAACATCAGATGCACCAGCTATGCCGGGGTCGCAGGAAATAGTGCGAAGCCGAAACTGGCGCAACTCCGTTATCTTAATACAGGAGCAAGACATGCGGAACGCATTCTTCGCTCGCACGGGAAACAATGGAATTAACAGCCTTGCGGAGCGACGGGCGCCTTGAATTGTGGGCTCTGGCGAATCGCAGGTATCATGGTGAGCGATGCATTTCATGGACTCCATTTTTATCTTTGGGCTGATGCTGGTGTTGTTTGGCCCGAAAAAATTGCCCGAAATCGCGCGCCAGGCTGGAAAACTGATGATGGAATTCCGCCGCGCCTCCAACGAATTCAAGATGCAGATGGAGGACGAGTTGCGCGCGGCCGAGCAGGCCGAGCGGCAGAAGAAACTCGAAGCGGAGACCCAGGCAGCGGTCGCGCTGGCGGCTTCCGCGTTGCCACCCGCTCCGGCCGAGCCTGAGATTGCACAGTCAGAGGACTCGACAGAGCGCAGCATTATGCCGCCAACCTTGGGTGAAACCGTAGCGGCCACTCCCCCGAACCGCTACCGCGTGGACGCCGAAGCCGAATTCAGCGAGGCAGCATACGCTGACGCATCTTCGTCGGCACAACTTACGCAGGAAGATACCTTTCGGGCCGAGGCCTACGCTGCTCCCGTGGAAATACCAGACACGCAAGCCTCTGCTGATGGACACGATCTGGCGGACGCTCCCGCGCTGCCCGAGACGCCTGAGCCGGTGACAGAAAAATTGCAGGCCACCGAAAACTACCCCCATAACGCCCCCATGGCAGAGAGCGACCAGGCCCCGATCCATCATGGCTGACATGATCGACCGCGCTCGCGCAGCGGTGAATGAACGCGCGGAATTGCCCGGTATGAGCCTCATCGAGCACCTGGAGGAGCTGCGGCGGCGAATCATCCGCTCAGCGATTTTCGTGGTGGTCGCCTTTTTCATCGCGTATGGATTTCACGCGAAGATTTATGAGGTGATGCAGGCGCCGATTGTGACGGCGCTGAAGGCGCATAACCTCGATCCGCAGCTGGTTTATCACAACCCGATTGATCCCTTTAACCTGTACTTAAAGATCAGTTTTGTAGGCGGGGCGATCCTGGCATCACCGTTCGTGCTGTACCAGGTGTGGCTGTTCATCTCGCCGGGGCTTTACAAGAACGAGAAAAAGTATGTTGTGCCGTTCATGTCGGCGACGGTTGGGCTATTTCTTCTTGGAGCCTACTTCGGATATCGCTGGGTGTATCCCGGGGCGCTCGAGTTCCTGATCGGCTATGCCAAGGATTTCAAGCCTC
Source organism: uncultured Acidobacteriaceae bacterium (assembly GCA_963797255.1). Classification (GTDB taxonomy): domain Bacteria; phylum Acidobacteriota; class Terriglobia; order Terriglobales; family Acidobacteriaceae; genus JANXZS01. The sequence goes on along the minus strand of CAWCOV010000012.1, from coordinate 509,457 downwards.
TGATTGAGATCAACGAATACACCGACCTGTTCATGACAGTGATTCTGGGACTGGGCCTTACTTTTGAGTTGCCCATCCTGATCATGTTTTTGGCGCTTTTCGGGATTGTGAGTGCAGGCTTTTTATGGCGCAATGTCCGTTACGCCATTCTTGCGATTTTTATCATTGCGGCGATCATTACGCCGACTCCTGATGTGTTGACCATGTGCGTCTTCGCAGCCCCGATGGTGATTCTCTACTTCGTCGGCATTGGCGTTGCGTACATGGTTCATCCCGACCACAGGGCTAAAGTTCAGGCTAAGAAGGACGCTCAAGGATGATGGGGCGTACACGTGTAGTTCACGTTCTGCTTGCGCTTGCGGTGTCGATTACGGTCCATGCGGCGCCTGCGGCCAAAACCGAGCAAGCGTTGCCGCACTACAACGGCGTGCATGCCCTGGAGATCACGCAGCAGCTGGTTGCGATTGGTCCCCGCTGGCCAGGCAGCCCTGGGCATCAGAAAGCGGAAGACTTCATCAAGAAGCAGTTCGCGAAGGATGCTCTCGAAAACGATTCCTTCACGGCTAGCACTCCGGTGGGGCCGATCCCAATGCACAATTTGATTGTGCGTTTTCCCGGAAAAAAGGATGGCGTCATCCTGCTGGCTTCGCATTACGACACCAATTACACACTGAAGGATACGACCTTTGCAGGTGCAAACGACGGAGCGGCCACGAGCGCACTGCTTATCGAACTGGCGAGCCACCTGCGAGGACATACACTCGACGGGTACAGCGTTTGGTTGGTATTTTTTGACGGCGAAGAGGCAATTGAGCAATGGTCACGGTCCGACTCAACTTACGGCAGCCGCCACCTGGCTGCAAAGTGGCAGAAGGATGGCACCCTGAAGCGCGTGAAAGGGATGCTGCTGGCCGACATGATTGCCGACCGCGACCTGAATATTCAGCGCGACAACAATTCCACGCAATGGATGCTCGACCTGGTGAAACAAGCTGCATCGAAGTATGGGTACCAGGCGCATTTCTTCTCTACCGAAACGACGGTGGAAGACGATCATCTCCCGTTCATGCAACGCGGCGTTCCGTGCGCGGACGTGATTGACCTTGACTATGGACCGAACAATTCCTGGCACCACACGGTTCAAGATACGATGGATAAGCTCAGTTCGAAGAGCCTGACGATAGTGGGCGACACCTTTCTCGAATCCATGCGGCTACTCAATCAACAGCATTGAGGCTTGAGTCGCGGTTAACCATGGCACTTAAAGAAGGAAACAGCAAACCCAATGATCGAAGGTGCGCCCTACTCCTATTGGATTGCCTTTCACGTGCTGGTGCTTGTTCTGCTGGTAGCGGACCTGTTCCTTCTTCAGGGGAAGAATCATCAGCTTTCGGTGAAGGTCGCGTGGGCGTGGACTGGCTTTCTCGCGGTGCTCGCCGGATTGTTCGCGGTGTGGATTCTGTACAGCCAGGGACGTCAACCGTCTCTTGAATTTGTCTCCGGCTATCTGATCGAGACATCACTAAGCGTCGACAATCTTTTCGTCTTCCTGCTGCTCTTTCGCAGCTTCTCTCTGAAGCCGGCGGACCAGCATCGCGCGTTGCTGTGGGGCATAGCCGGAGCAATCATCATGCGTGCGCTCTTTATTGCTGCGGGCGTGTCGCTGCTGGATCGCTTTCACTGGGTTCAATACGTTTTCGGCGTCATCCTGCTAATTGCAGCTATTCGCCTGATGAGGCACTCGCCTGAGGCCTCCGATGCCTCGAGCCCGGACGCTTCACCTTCGTGGATTCGCTGGATTAAAGCGCGTGCGGGGGAACCGGGGGGAAAACTGGGCACGCGGACGTTCGTGATGATTGTGCTCGCTGTCGAGATTACCGACGTGATCTTTGCGCTTGACTCGATCCCGGCAGTTCTGGCCGTGACGCGGCGACCTTTCATCGCTTACACCTCGAATATCTTTGCCATTCTGGGATTGCGATCGCTGTTCTTCGCGCTCTCAGGCTTCCTGGATCGCTTCAGATTATTGCACTACGGATTGGCCGCAATTCTCGCATTCGTTGCGTTGAAGATGCTGACGGTGGAGTGGATCACGGTTCCGGTCGGAATTTCACTGGGAATCATCCTTCTGATTCTCGTGATTTTTATCGTGCTATCGCTGAAAATGCCTCCGAAACCAGCGGCTCCCAAAGGCGCTTAGTTATCGACGAACTCTACCGCGCCAGTGTGATGAATGACCGAGTGCTTGCGAAACTTCTCATCGTCCCGCTGAGGAAAGTCATTGCGATAATGAGCGCCGCGGCTTTCTTCCCGCGCTAGTGCGGAACGAACAATAAGCTCTCCTACGGCCAACAGGCTGCGCAGTTCCACTGCCGGGCGGGTCTCCTCGTCTGGCGTTACGGAGGCGATGGCACTTAGGTCCTTGAGAGCGCTCTCCAGGCCATCCTTGTCGCGCAGCAATCCCGCCTTCTTCCACATGGTGCGCTGGATCGCCGAGGCCAGATCTTCTACGGAATCCTGCCGCGTGCGCGAGGTGTCCTGATTCTTCGCTGATTCGGACGGAAGAGGAAAAGGACGTCCCGTGAGGGCAGTTTCTTCGCGCATCTCGGCAGCCGCGCGTGCGCCGAAAACAAGTCCCTCGAGCAGGGAGTTGCTCGCCAACCTGTTTGCTCCGTGAACGCCCGTACAGGCGACCTCTCCGGCTGCATAAAGGCGCTTAAGAGAGGTGCGACCATGCACGTCCGTTCTTACGCCGCCCATCAAATAGTGCGCCGCCGGACGGACGGGGATCAGATCGCGCGCAAGATCGAGTCCATACCCATCCAAAAATGCGCTGATGCCAGGGAAGCGATCGCGCAGATTCAGCCCCGTGACGTGACGCATGTCCAGGTAGACGGGGAGCGTTTCTCCGGGAGCCTGTCCAATGCCCTCTCGCGTGATTGCCCGCGCCACAACATCGCGCGGGGCAAGTTCGAGCAGTGGATGATAACGCTCCATAAAGCGCTCCATCTTGGCATTCCGCAAATATGCTCCTTCACCTCGAAGCGCCTCACTTAACAAAAAGCGAGGCACCCCGGGCAGACTGAGGGCTGTGGGGTGGAACTGGTAAAACTCCATGTCAGAGATCGCGGCGCCAGCCCGTGAGGCCATGGCAATTCCGTCTCCTGTAGCGACAGCCGGGTTGGTGGTGTCGCTATAAACCTGGCCCGCCCCGCCACTGGCAAGAAGGATGGCGCGCGCGCTGATTGTGTGGCGTTCGCCGGCGCGCGTAACGAGCGCTAATCCGGCAACCGAATCTCCATCAAGGAGGAGGTCTTCGCAGGTCATCCACTCGGCAAGTTCAATATTCGGAATGGTCTGAGCGTGGGCCAGGAGCGAGCGGCCAATCTCCGCGCCGGTGGCGTCTCCATTGGCATGGAGGATGCGGGGAAGGCTGTGGGCTCCCTCGCGCGTGAGCATGAGTTCGCCGCCCTCCCGATCGAAATGAGTTCCCCACCTGAGCAGTTCTTCCACGCGGAGGGGGCCCTCTTCAACCAGCACTGCAGCAGCAGCTTCATTTACCAGGCCGTCGCCCGCGCGGGTAGTGTCTTCAAGGTGGAGTTCGACGTCTTCGTCTCCGCCAAGAGCGACCGCTATGCCGCCTTGAGCGTAGTTGGTATTCGATTCGCCAAGCTGCTCCTTAGTGATGACCAGGACGCGTCCGGTTCCCGCAAGTTCGATGGCGGCGCGAAGTCCCGCTATTCCGGCGCCTACTATCAGAAAGTCCGTCTCCCGCACGCTGCCCATCCTTCGAGGCTATCATGCAGAAACACATGGGCTAAAGCGGTTTCCAGCAAACAGCCCGTGGTGCGGTAGGATGGGAGTATCGTGGCAAATATCAAGGTTGAAACTGCATCGGCGAGCTACCGTGTCCTCATTGGGCAGGGCCTGCTCGGGTCCCTGCTTCCGCGCATTCACCGCGCGCTCAGCCGCAAGCCACAGAGGATCTTCGTACTTACTTCGCCGGCAATCTGGGCGCTGTGGTCGGAGCGGTTCCTTTCCTCGTTTGACCGCGAGGTTCCACCGACAGTCCTCTTCCTTCCTCCGGGTGAGACGAACAAAAATCTGCGAATTGTCGAAGTGCTTCTTCGCGAAATGGCAGCAGCGGGAGCGGACCGATCCTCGTTGCTGATTGCCTTTGGAGGAGGAATTGTTGGAGACCTCGGCGGATTTCTGGCCGCGATCTACATGCGTGGCATTGACTACGTGGGCGTGCCGACAACCCTGCTCTCGCAAGTGGATTCGTCGATAGGCGGCAAGACTGGTGTGAATCTACCGGAGGGGAAAAACCTTGTAGGTTGTTTCCACCATCCTCGCGCCGTGTTCGCTGACGTTCTGACGCTACAGACACTGCCGGCTCGAGAGCTTCGCGCTGGGCTTTTTGAAAGTATCAAAGCAGGCATTATTCGAGATGCACGTCTGTTTGCCTACATGGAAAAGAATGCTGCTGCGTTGCTTGCCGGAGATGCCACGGCGCTTGAATATGTGATTGCTGCATCGGTGCGAATGAAGGCAGCTGTCGTCGGCGAAGACGAACGAGAGTCAGGCGTCCGTATGATTTTGAATCTGGGTCACACTCTTGGTCACGCGCTCGAATCCGTTACTCGCTACCGCAAATTTCTTCACGGAGAAACCGTTGGGCTGGGGATGATTGCCGCTTTGGAAATCGCCCGCAGGCGCGCCACGGTAACGGAGGCGCAGGCTGATCGCATAACCCGCATCATCGATCAATATGGACCTTTTCCGCACGCATCCATTGCTCCGGGGCAATTGATTGCGGTTTCAGCACGTGATAAAAAACATTCCGCTGGAGTCTATCGATTCGTTTTGCCGGTGGGCATTGGCGATGCAGCGGTGGCCAACGACGTAACCACCGAAGAACTCACCGCTGCCGCGACTGCAATGCTGGCTAAGAGGAAGGGCCGCTGACTATGGCCGCTCCCGGCGCCCAGCCCGAGGGAACAGCGGATGAACAGGCAGCAGCTACAGCCGTCCGCGAAATGTTTGACACCATCGCGCCCCGTTACGACCTGCTCAATCATGTTCTTTCCTTGAACATCGATCGCATGTGGTGGTGGCGAGTGGCGCGGAAGTTTCAAGGCATCCTCAAGCGCCCTGACGCAGCAATCCTCGACATTTGTTGCGGTACGGGCGATATGACGATGGCGCTTTTGAAGCATCGTCCGTCCAATTCTTTGCCAATCCTGGCGGCAGACTTTGCGCACAATATGCTGGTTCGCGGCGCACAGAAATTCAATTCTCGCGGAGCACGCGCAATCGAGGCCGACGCGCTCCATCTGCCAATCGCGTCAAGCTCGTTGGATTTGATCGTCTCGGCTTTTGGCTTTCGCAACCTGGCGAATTACCAGGCTGGGCTGGTGGAATTTCACCGCACGCTCAAGCCTGGAGGAGAACTTGGCATCCTCGACTTCAATGAACCTGGCGGCCTGATGGGGAAGCTTTACGCGATCTATTTCCGGCATGTCCTCCCAGCCATTGGTTCGGCGATATCCGGTGTTTCCGGGCCTTATTCGTATCTTCCTGCCTCTGTACATAGATTCCCTTCCCCGCCGGAGATGATGGAGAAAATGCAGAGCGCGGGCTTCCAGAACATCTCGTGGACCCCATATAACTTCGGTATCGCCGGGTTGTATCGCGGCGTGAAGGATAGCGCGGATGACCTCAGGGTTGTAGGCTAATTCCATGGCGGCGACGGCGATCAAAACGAACGCAGAAAAGCTCAGCCGGGAGAAGCGCACCGTTGCGTTAATGTCTGTTGCTGCCGCAAGCGCGATGACGGTTCTCAAAATTGTCGCCGGCATTTTGAGCGGATCTCTTGGTATGTTGTCGGATGCAGCCCACTCTGGGCTGGATCTTCTTGGCGCGGGCCTCACGTTTTTTTCTGTAGGCATCTCGGACCGCCCTGCGGACGAGGATCACACCTACGGGCACGCAAAGATTGAGAACATTTCCGCGTTCACCGAAACATTCCTTATGGCGGCTTCGTGCGTCTGGATCGTGAGCGAGGCTGTTCAGCGCATTTTTCTGCGTCCCAAAGACGTCAAGGTGTCCGTCTGGCCTTTCGCGGTTCTGCTGCTCTCGATGGCTGTTGACTACTGGCGTTCGCACCAGTTGAACGCTGTCGCAAGGCGCACCGGCAGTTCCGCGCTGGAGGCAGATGCTCTGCACTTCGCTTCCGATATATGGTCGAGCGTCGCCGTGTTCATCGGTCTGGGAGCTTCCATCGTCGGTGTTCGCTGGAACATTCCGCTGCTGCGATTTGCTGACCCTCTCGCCGCAATCATCATCTCCATTATGATTCTGCGTTTCAGTTGGAGTCTGGCGCGAAAGACAATTGCGGTGCTGATGGATGCAGTGCCCGCCGATACGCGCCTACGCATGCTTGCGGAAGTTGAGCGTACAGATGGCGTTCTTGGCGTGGAGCAGGCGCGTGTGCGCCGTTCCGGCAATTCTTATTTTGCCGACCTCACGCTGGCGCTGCCGAGGAGTCTTACCTTTCAGCGCACCGAGCAACTTGTAGAAGAAGCAACGGCCGCAGTCAATCGCGTTCTCCCAAATGCTGACGTCGTGATTCACACCGTCCCCCGCGAGGGTTTTGCCGAGAGCATTTTTGATCGAGTTCGCGCTGTGGCGTCGCGCAACAATGTCTCTATCCATGATGTGAGCGTGCAATCGTTCCATGGAGAGTTGCGCGTAGAACAGCACGTTGAAGTTGCAGAAAGAATGTCGCTCAAGGACGCGCACGACTTTGTTTGCAGACTTGAGTCGGAAATACGCAGGGAGATTCCCGAATTGCAAACGGTTCTCACTCACATTGAAAGCGAGCCGGCTACCATCGAAGAACCGGTGAAGATGGATCGCGATGATGAGATTCTTGAAGCGAATCTTCGCGAGGCCGCCTCAGATTTTCAGGAGATTGTGGATATTCACGAGGTTGTGGTGCGCCGCACCGTAGACAGGATCCAGGTCTCTTGCCACTGCACGCTACCGGATGCGATGTCCATGGAGCGTGTTCATGAGGTAATTACGTCACTCGAAGCCCATTTCCGTGCAAAGTGTCCAGAGGTTTACCGCGTGCTCATTCATCCCGAACCGGTAACCGACAACACGCACTAGCCACGCCCGGGAGAAGATCATGATCGCGAGCGCAATCTGGAAGAAGGAAAGTGAATTCGAGACACGATCTGAATCCGGACATACGGTTCTAATCGACGCCGGATCCGCACGTACCAACGGGCCAAGCCCCATGGAAGCCCTTTTAATGGCGTTATGCGCCTGCACTTCAGTGGACGTAGTGTCGATTCTGGAAAAGAAGCGCGAGCCGTTCAAAGGACTCACCGTATCGGCACAAGCGGAGCAGTCACCCCAGCTTCCACGCACCTTTACGCACATCCAACTCGTATACAGGATCAGCGGAAACGTCTCGAAAAAAGCCGCGGAAGATGCGGTCACACTTTCGAAAAACAAGTATTGCTCGATTTCGAAGATGCTGGAGAAGTCAGCAACTATCGATTTCACCATTGAGTATGCCGACGAACTCGCGGGCACGGAGGATGTAAAGCAAGCATGATCCGACTCTTTCAATTCGCTTCCGCAGTTCTGGTACTCGCCTTTGTCTCGTTGCTGGCGGCCATTACCACCATGCACTTCGCAATTCATGGCGCTGAAGTTACGATTCCGGATTTTCGCGGCATGACCGTCCCGGAAGCCACGCATAAAGCAGTACTGCTTGGAATGAATCTCAGTGTGGACAATCGCTTCTACTCCGCGGAAGTGCCGGCGGACCGCGTTCTAAGCCAGTCGCCAGCACCTGGAACAGTGGTTCGTCGCGAGTGGCATGTACGAATCACGCAGAGCCTGGGCCCACAGCGGGTATCCATCCCAAACGTCGTTGGCCAGGAAGAACGAGTAGCGACCATTCAGATCCGGCGTCTCGGATTAGATATTGGTACGCTCGCGCATTTGCCTACGGAGAACGCATCACCCGGTACGATCGTTGCGCAGAATCCCCCTCCGGATGCGGCTGGCGTCGAACGTCCGACGGTTAGTTTATTGATTGCCGCGCCGGCCGGTTCGCCGCAAACGGGAGTGGTGATGCCAGACCTTACAGGCCAGACTGCCACGGCTGCAAGCTATGCGATTACGCATGCGGGATTGAAGCTCGCCGCGTGGAAGGACGAGCCGATTGCGATTGCTCCATTGCCGCCGGTTGAACCTTCATCCGCAGCGCCGGGGCAGCCCATTGCTCCCATCCAGCCAGTTAAGCCAGCAACCGTGCCGGGAACTGTAATTTCGCAGAGCCCGTTGCCGGGTTTTCGCGTGGACCCCACGCTGGGAGTGGAACTCACCATCGCTCGCTGACCCGTTGAATTATTTGCGCACGAGCATCGCGGCAAAAAAACCATCGCATGAATGAACGCCGGGCAGCGTGCGCAGAAATCCGTTGCGGAAACCTGAGAGGCGCAGAGCCAAAGCAGCTTCATCGCTGCAGCCGCCACGCTCAACAATTTTGGAAAGCTGATCTTCCAACGGAAGCAGGCGATAGCCAGATGAGGGTTTCAAGCACTCTTCAATGACGTGCTCATTCTCTTCCGGCTCAAGCGAACACGTGGAATACAGAATGCGTCCACCCTTGCGCAGCGCGGACATGGCAGAAGTCAGAATTGCCACCTGGCGTTCGTGATGACGAGCGAAGTCATCCAGTTTCAGACGGTGACGAATTTCCGGATTGCGCGCGATCGTACCGGTACCACTACAGGGGACATCGCACAGCACGAGATCAAACTCATCGCGGAATTCCATCTTTGCTGCATCGGCCACCTGGAAACGCACGTGGGTTTTTTCCGGAAGCGCGCGCAGCAGGCCCTTCATCTGCTCCAGTCGTCGCATGCTCACATCGCAGGCCACAATTTCCGCCGATGGATTTTCCTCCGCAAGAATCGCAAGCTTTCCGCCGGGCGCAGCGCAGCAATCCAATATTCTGGTTCCCTGCCCCGCCAACTCCGCTACCAATTGCGAGCCCTCGTCCTGAATGCGTATGAGTCCTTTGCGATATGGAACCGTAGCTGTTACATCACCCTTTACGATGCGGCGCGCCTTCGCCAGGTAGCTGGCCGGCGCCAATTCGATACCTGCGCGCTTCAGCTCCTCTTCCACTTCGATGGAGGCGATGCGCACATATAGCGGGGGTTGTTCCTGATCGAAGTCGCAAATTGCTGTCGCAGTGTCTATTCCATATTCTCCGGCCCATCGCTCCACCAGCCATGCTGGATGAGCCGTCGCCGTTGCAATTCCATCGACCGTTGAAGAGTCGTGTCGAGAGCGGTTTCCGCCCGTCGCCACCTTTCGCAATACTGCGTTTACCATGCCTGCGGCGAACTTGTTCTCCGCTCGCTTCGTCAACTCGACACTTTCTGAAATTGCGGCATGGGGTGGAATACGATCGAGATGAAGAAGTTGAAATGCGCCAAGCCGCAGTGCGATGCGCACTTCATCACTCAGCCTGTTGTCTGGCCGCTTTAGAGATGCGTTTATCCGCTCATCCAGCGCAGATTGCCAGCGCAGAGTTCCCATCACGAGATTTGTGCAAAGATTACGATCAATGGGTGGCAGCACTTCAACTTGTCGCGTGCGCAACAGTTCATCGCAGTGACCCTGATTTCGTTGAATTTTCACAAGAATATCGAAGGCCGCCGCGCGTGCCGGGGTAATTGTAATCGCCATGGTTACGTTAACTTCTCGCCGCTTTGCAGCGCGTGTCCGCGAAGGAAATCAGCGACCGGCATGCGCCTCTTTCCCTCGAGTTGGGCTTCCAGAACTTCTATCCAGGTGTTGCCGCCACAGGCTAGGAACCAACGTCTATTCTCAATTCGCATCTCACCGGGTTCCGCATCACCCTCTTGCTGTTGAGCAAGGAGCATGCGCGAAATAGCAAGCTTTTTACCGCGGAGCGACGTATACGCTCCAGGCCAGGGCTGAAATCCACGCCAGCGATTAAAGATTTCCTGAGCAGTACGTGCGAAGTCAATCGCTCCGTCCTCTCGCTTCAGAATCGGCGCCAGGGTTGCCAGGCTCTCGTCTTGCTTGGACGGCGTGATTGTTCCCGCCGCCAGGCCCGTCAGCGTTTCCACCATGAGCGGGGCACCCTGCTTTGCCAGCTTGGGGAACACGTCTGCGGCAGTCTGGCTGGGTTCGATGTTGAGGATGGTCTGAAGGAGCATTTCGCCAGTATCCAAGCCCTCATCCAGCCGCATCGTCGTTGCGCCGGTTTCCTTTTCGCCCATGGCAATCGCCCACTGGATAGGAGCGGCTCCGCGATACTTCGGTAGAAGGGACGCATGGAGATTGATGTTGCCAAGCGTTGGAAGATCGAGCATCCACCTGGGGATAATCCGACCGTAGGCGACGACGAGGATGACGTCGGGGCGGATAGATTCCAACCGAGCCCGGAACTCAGCGTTGTTCTTGATCTTGTCCGGCTGCACCACTGGAATTCCGTGCAACAGCGCTGTGCGCTTTACGGGTGGAATCGACAACTCCATGCCACGACCGCTAGGCCGATCCGGTTGTGTCACCACGAGTTCGACATTGTGTCCGGCGGCGAGAACTGCTTCCAGCGTGGGAACGGCGAACTCCGGAGTTCCACAGAAGACAAGTTTCATGCCAGCCTCGGCGCTTCCATGGCCGGCGCAGCGTGCCGCTTGCCGCAGCCTACCACTCCCCCGCCCGCTGAAGCTTGCGGATCTGTCGCAGTGCCAGATCGCGTTTTAGCATGCTGATGCGGAAAATAAAGAGGATGCCGTCCAGATGATCGATCTCGTGCTGAACGCATCGCGAAAGCAGCGTGATCGCATCCTTCTCAAACCACTTCCCTTCGACGTCTTGCGCGCGCACAACCACGCGGGCTGCGCGCGATACTTTCGCGCGAATCTCCGGCAGGCTCAAGCAGCCTTCGTCTTCCAACTGCTTGCCCTCGCGCAAGATGATTTCCGGGTTTACCAGGATGAGCCTGTCTTCCGGCACCTTTTTGAAACTCAGATCGATGACTGTCACGCGCTTCGACACGCCGACTTGAGGCGCCGCCAGCCCAATACCTTCGGCTGCGTACATTGACTCAAACATGTCCTCCGCCAGCTTTCGGAGGTCCTCGTTAAATTCAGTTACCGGTAGCGCGGGCCGCTGCAATACCGGATCGGGATACTTGACGATAGGCAGAACCATGGATTTCTCTTTCGGGCCTTTTTGAACTTTAGAAACGGCGAATCTGCTCGAGGTATCCCTGATAATTTCGCAGGAGTTCCTGGGCGGAGTCACCACCAAATTTTTCCATTACCAGCTTGGCCATCGCAAAGGCGACCATCGCTTCCGCAGCCACTCCGGCAGCCGGCACTACACAAATATCGCTGCGTTCATAGGCAGCCTTCGTCGGCTCGCGAGTCTCAAAGCTGACCGACGCGAGCGGACGCCGTAACGTCGAAATAGGCTTCAAATACCCACGGACAACGATGTCTTCCCCGTTTGAAACGCCGCCCTCAATGCCCCCGGCATTATTATGCTCGCGCGTAAACCGCGTCTGCGCGCCCTCGTCGCCATTGCTGTAACCGATAGCATCGTGCACCTCAGAGCCAAAGGAATATGCTGCGGTTACGCCACGGCCGATCTCGACGGCCTTCACCGCCTGCAGAGACATTACCGTCCACGCAAGGATGCCATCGAGCCGCTCGTCCCAGTTGGCATAAGTTCCAATGCCAGCCGGTGCACCGTGCACAACGACTTCAAATACTCCGCCGATCGTGTCGCCGGTTCTGACCGCCAAATCCACTTCCGCCTTCATGCGAGCTTCGGTTTCGGCGTCGGTGCAATTCAGCAGGACCTCATCGCGGCTGGCCAACGCTGCGATCTCTTCCCACGTCGGATCGCGCTCCAGCTCTACGCGGCCTACTCGAACCACATGACTGGCGATCTCAATTCCAAGCGACCTCAGCAGGATCTTCGCGAAGGCTCCGCCAGCAACTCGTGCAGTAGATTCCCGGGCGGACGCCCTTTCCAGCACGTAGCGCGCGTCTGGAAAATCAAACTTCAACGCTCCCGCAAGGTCCGCATGGCCGGGGCGGGGGGATGCGACAGCCTTGTGCTTGGACGCGTCTCCCGTCTCAACCGGAAGAATCTCCTCCCAGTTTTTCCAATCGTGGTTGGCAATCTCAATCGCCACCGGGGAACCGATGGTTTTGCCATGTCGCACACCGGAGAGGACGTGGGCCGTGTCGCGTTCGATCCGCATACGGCCACCGCGGCCATATCCCTGCTGGCGACGCCACAACTCACGGTTCACGAAGTCAAGAGACACTTCGAGACCGGCCGGAAGTCCTGATACAAGAGCGATTAAGCTCTCGCCGTGCGATTCACCTGCGGTGGAAAAACGGATCATGGGCGTTAGGGACCAGCTTCGATTGTAGCTCAGCAGGGCGCAGGATTCTTCAACCGGGGGATGGAGGTTTATTCCACGATCCAGTCGTATTGCTCTTGGGAAAGCGGAACCACGGAGAGCCTTCCCTGGAGTACCAGTGCCGATCCCGCAAACAGTTTTGTGTCTTTCATCGCGGTCAGTGTCTTCGGATTCTTGACTGCTTTACCTGCTTGAATTTTTACGACTGGCACTTTTGGATCGCTCGCATCCACCGACAAAACCTTCGCCATTCCCACAGCCGTTCGTTCGTCGCCGGTATGGTAGATCACCAGCTTTTCGCCGGGCTTCATGCTGCGCAGATGCGCGACAGCCCCTGGATTTGTCACCCCATCCCACACGGTCTGCTTATCTTTCGTGAGATCGGCAAACGAGTATGTACCCGGTTCGGTCTTCAGCAGATAGGGCATAGCTATTTCTCCTGAGGTTCAATGGCTTCCTCTGCGAGATACGCCGAGGAATCAAGTAACGCGCGCTCCAGTGGCCGAACCCAGTCAGTGAACTGACCAGCCGGCTTCCCCTGTGCCACGCTGCGCTCTAGCTCGCTGCGGATAGATTGCATCTTCGCATCCATGTCATCAAGAAAATTGAGCAGCACCGCCTCGGGAATCATGGGCAGCTTGGGAGAACCGAAAGCGTACTGTCCATGATGGCTCAGAATCAAATGCTCCACCAGCAACCGCAATTTTGGCGGAAAATCAGGCAGGGCTTCAAGCTTCTTCTCTACCATTCCGATGCCGATAGTGATATGCCCGAGCAACTGGCCTTCCATCGTATAGCTGAAACCAGTGGCCCATGCCAGCTCGCGCAGCTTGCCAATATCGTGCAATACGACGCCGGTCAGTAAGAGGTCGCGATTGATCTCGGTGTAGTGTCCTGCAGCCAGATCCGCAATACCGAGAAGCGAGACAATATGCTCGAGAAGGCCCCCGATCCATGCATGATGCATTCCCTTGGCTGCCGGAGCATCGCGCAGAGCAGCGGCGATCTGCTCGTCTGCGAGGAAGCTGCTCAACAATGCCTTGAGATGGGGATCGGTGAAGCTGGCAACGTAGGCATTCAGCTGTGCCCACAATTCATCCACATTCTTGGTTGTCTTGGGAAGGAAATCTCCGAGTTCGAACTCGCCCTGAGGAGCGCGCCGGATGCGATCTACTTTGAGTTGAAGTCGTCCGTTAAATCGGCAGACGAACGCGCGAACCTTTACTACATCGCCTTGCTCGAACAGGGGCGCGTGCTCAGCGACATTGTCCCACATGCGAGCTTCCACCTGGCCGGTTCGGTCGGTCAGCGTCAATTTGATATAGGTGGCCCCGCCCGCAGTTGTGCTGACCTGCTTCTGAGTAGCAACGAAATACGAAGTTATCGCCTTCTCTTCGTGAGCAGCAAAGTCCGCTATGTAGACATCTTTCATCTTGCTCTCGAGCGTGTCTGACCTACTGCGGCGTGGACGCCGGTGCTGTAGCTGGTGGGGTGGCGGGGGCTGGAGAGGTTTGCTCGGGTGCAGCCACCGGGGCAGTCGTGGTCGGAGCAGGTGTAGTCGGAGCAGGCGTCTCGTCCGACTTTGGCTTGGCAGTCTCAGAGTAACGCGTCTTTTCCGTCGGCTTCGGCTTCTTTGGCTTCTTCGAGGTATCACCGGCAAGGCCAAGCGGCGCTGATTGGGTCTGCTGTGTAGCCGTCTCATCCGGTGTCGGCGGCGCCGGGGCAAAAGGATCAACCTTTGGTCCCTTCGGCTTCTTCACCTTGGGCTGCTTGGCACGGTCGCTATATCGCGTCTTGGTTGGTTCCGGTTCAGCATTCGTCGCAGGATTGATTGGTTCGTTCACTTCCGCTGTCTGCTGCGACGCGGGAGGAGTGGAACCTGCATCCACATGTTCGGTTTCACCCGGAGCTGGAGGCAGAGTCTCTCGCGGTGCCTGGCCATAACGAATCTTTTCCTTCTTGCCGGGCTTCATGCTCGCAGTCGTTGTCGATGCGGACTTGGTGGTTGATGTTTTCGCGGGCGCTGCAGTGGTTGGAGTGGTAGTGCTGGCAGCGTCCGTCGCGGGAGCACCCGTTGCCGCTGTACCCGTTGCTGTTGCACCGGTCGCTGCAGGCACCGCAGCTTGCGAACCTCCCGAGGTCTTCGGGCGGAAACGAGCAACCGCCTTCTTCTTCTTTGGCGCGGGAGGCGTGTACGCGCTGTAGACGGGCTTGGTCTGGTTTGGACTCGCGCCGGTGTCTGTGTAACCGGGCTTGATGTCAATGAAGGCTTCTTCACGAAGCTTGACGAGGTATTGACGCAGCGCTGGCTGCATCTTTTCCATGAAGGCGCCCTCGTCAACCTGCTGCTCCACCTGCTCAAAGGTCGGCGTTCCCGCCTGCCGATGTTCCGTAACCTTGAGGATGACAAACCCCTGTTTCGTCCTGATGGGCGCGGTGTACTGTCCCTCCGTCAGCACGAAAGTCTGGTCTTCAAGCGGTTTTGCCAAAGCACCGCGACGGAAGCTTCCTAGATCGCCGCCCTGTGCTGCGGTCGGACCGCCGGAGGAGGCTTTTGCCGTGGCTGCGAAATCCGCTCCACCCTTCAGCTTTGCTGCGATTGCATCCGCCTGCTGTTGCGCGGCAGCAACTTGGGCAGCATCCGCGTTCTCCGGAGTCGGAATGAGAATCTCACTCAAACGCACCGATTCCGCCTGTGTGTAATCCGCTTTGTGAGCCTGGTAATACTTCTGCGCGTCAGATTGAGAAAGTTGCAGGTGCCGGCCCACTTCTTCGCGCACCACGGATTGCGTGATGATTGCTTCCCGCTGTGCCTGCTTGAAATCCTCAAACGAAACACCCTGGGTCTGCGCCGCCTTCTCGAGGTCTTCCATCGACTCAAGGTGATTCTGCTTGCGAATTTCGTCGAGCTGCTTGATCAGCTCTGTGTCGCCAGTTATCCCTAGTTCCTTGCCTTTTGACAGCAATAACTGCTTATCGATCAGGTCGCGCAGCAGGTTTTGGCGACTGACGTTCACGTCGTAGCCATTTCGTTGCGCTTCCGCCTGGATCGTCTGGTCCGCACGCTGATAGTCCGACCGGGTAACAATCTGGTCGTTCACGCGCACGATGATGTCCTCGACTACGACGCCGGAGTTGCCAGACTCCGGAGCGCTCATTACAGTCGCTGCAGCCGGCGCGGGAGCTGGAGGGTTGGTTTGGCTGAGTGCCGACGTGGCCACAAGTGCGGTGCCCATAAGGAGCACGGCCGGGGAATGCAAGAATCGAAGAATCATTGTCTCAACGTCTCGATGGGGAACACCTGAAAAATGGCCCGTACCGGGTCTGCGTAACAACGCGATCCCGATTCTGCCTTTGTGACATGTTCTTGCTGCCAGGCTCCGCTGATCCCATTCTAAACACCCGGAGAATTAAATCCAATTCGGGCGGGAGCAACTCATATTTCCACCGTTCTTGAAATCTCGGTTCGCGAAATGATGCAAACAGCTCCGAAGCTGTGAACGCCGCCGTTGCGTCCAGACTCTGCCCGATCTGGCTCGACCCAGTGCATGCCGTAAAACAGGCTTTCTGCTTGCGGGTCGAGAAGTTCATGGTGGCTGGCAACCTGCCGAATTGCCCACCGGCTAACAGTCAGCTAGAGGAGAGCTGCCACGGAAAAACTGGCGAACGGATATGGCGACGAGGGAATCTGAAGTTTGTCGTGGTAAGACCCGTCAATCGTTCAGTTTCCGAGCGCTCCACGTAGATTTGGATCACCGATTTCGTTTCCTGGACTGCAATCTTGGCCGCCTCTCCCAAGGCGCTCGTACGCATTAAAGTTTCGGCTATTTCGAGTTGTTGCATACGCGAGACGATCTGCTGCGTCCAACTGCATAGATGTAACCCGATGAGGGAGCCAGTGCACTGCTCCCGATGCTATACTTCGCCTTAGAATGGGCTCCTGTTGAGTCGCGGGGATTACCCGCCTCCTGGTGGACAGAGCCTGCAAAGGATTCTCACGCTATGTCGTCGCGTACCCGCCGCACCCTTTTCTCTTTGACCGTGTTTTTCGCCGTATGCGGTCTCCTTGGCTCGGTGATCAGCAAGAAGGTTGGCGCGCAATCCGAGGCAGATGAATCGAACCTGCGGAATAGCCTGCGCTCTTTCACCAATGTTTACGAAGTGGTGGAGCAGAATTATGCTGAGCCCATCGAGGGTGACAAGCCCGGCAAAGTAATTTATGACGGCGCCATACCGGGAATGCTGCGGGTGCTCGACCCCCACTCGAATTTCTACGATCCCAAGGCCTACGCGAAGATGCGTGAGGACCAGCATGGCCGGTATTACGGCGTGGGCATGCTGATCCAGCCGCAAAACAATAAGGTCGTTGTCGTTTACCCGATGGAGGGTGCCCCGGCCTACAAAGCGGGCGTCCGTCCCGGAGATGTAATCGCCTCAATCGACGGCAAGATCACCGACAACATGACATCGGAAGATGTGGCCAACCTGCTCAAGGGACCCAAGGGAACTCACGTGCAGGTGACCATGCTCCGCGAAGGCGCGGCCAAGCCGCTGGTATTCGATCTGATCCGGGATGAGATTCCGAATAACAGCATTGATCTGCGGTACGAAATTAAGCCGGGTATTGGCTACATCCACATCAAGGGCTTCCAGGAAACAACTGGTCGCGAACTCAATGAGGCAATTGACTCTTTCGGCGACCTGAAGGGGTTGATTTTGGATCTGCGGGGAAACCCCGGCGGATTGCTGTCAGAAGCTGTAGCCGTGAGCGACAAGTTCCTTCAAAAGGGACAGGTAATCGTTTCGCAGCGAGGACGTGCATTTCCTGAGCAGATCTATCGTGCCTCGCACGGGAATTCAGGGCACGAGTACCCTGTGGTTGTCCTGGTAAACCGCGGCACCGCATCCGCTGCCGAGATCGTTTCCGGCGCTCTACAGGATCATGACCGGGCGCTCATCGTAGGTGAAACCACATTCGGCAAGGGATTGGTGCAGACCGTTTACCAGCTGTCCGAGAATACCGGACTGGCCCTCACAACCTATCACTACTACACGCCAAGCGGACGTCTCATCCAGCGCAACTACAGTGGCGTTTCACTCTACGACTACTACTACAACCATGATTCGGCGGCAGCGCCTCAGCCGGATAACTCCAGCCGCGAAGTTAAGCTCACGGATTCTGGAAGAACCGTATACGGCGGCGGCGGTATTACCCCGGACATCAAGATTGAACCGCCGAAGTCTACACACCTGCAAGACGTAATGCTCGAACACTACGCTTTCTTCAACTTCTCAAAACACTACCTGTCGAATCGCACAGTGGATCGAAGCTTTGTAGTGGATGAGGCTGTGCTCACGGACTTCAAACAGTTTCTGGCGAGCCAGCAGATTCCCTACACTGAACAGGACATGAATGCAGTTATGGACTGGGTGAAGGCGAATATCAAGGCTGAGATCTTTACGTCGCAATTCGGCCAGTTAGAGGGCCTGAAGGTCCGTGCCGATTGGGATCCGATGATCGTAAAAGCGATGGGATACCTCCCCCAGGCGCAAGCTCTTGAGGATAATGCCCGTAAGGTGGTCACGCAGAAGGCGAGCATTCGCAGCAGCGCGAACTAGGCCTTGCGGGGTTTCCTGGTCGGAATATTGGGCTGGCAGGAAACTAGTGAATCGATTTAGCGATTCGCTGCAGTTTTTGTATTTACCGGAAGAGCGTGGGGCCCGCGTCTTCCTTCGAGCCAGTTGTTAGGCTGGCTCTTCCATCTCGATGATTTCAACGGGCTTAATCAGGCATTTGCCCATCAAACCAAGCCCTGAAATGTGGGCTTCCCATGCTGCCCGGCTTTCAAAAACTGAGTGAATAAAGAACACGGATTGGTCAGACGACTGTCTGTAAAGATCACAAAACAAACAGGCGCTTTGCTGCCGCGTACGAGATGCTAGTCTCTGTAATTCTCTGAGCAGAAGGTTTTCAGATCCCTTTTTTGCCCGGAAAGTTGAAACATAGATTGCCGTATTTTCCATTTGGGTCTTCTCGCTCCCTCCAACCAAAATTGTTAAGAGAGGACGCTGCGTCCTGGCCGAACGTACTTGGGAAACTTAAGCGTGAAAGGCGATGGTTATAAGGTCTTTGCGGTATCCAGCAAAGTTCTTATCAGGTAAATAGCCGTGTAAGTTGCATGGTTAAAGAGGTTACAGCTTCCGCTATGAAACACGTATGTCCCCACTATTTACGCTGTACAATCACCGAAGTAGCCTCTGAACGACGATGACGGTTGACGCGGAACCCCGGAATCCCCCACCGATTAGCGATGCTGACCGCAATGCGATCGAGCGTCAACTGGAGCGGATGCTCGCGGATCGTCATTTCAGCCACAGTCGCCGATTCCCCGCATTCCTGAGATTTGTCGTCCAAAAAACGCTGGCCGGGAAGACAGATCTGCTCAAAGAGCGGACCCTGGGTGTCGAGATTTTCGGTCGGAGTCCTGAATACGACACTTCTTCCGACCCGATTGTCCGGGTAACCGCCGCCGAAATCCGCAAGCGGATCGCCCAGTATTACCAGGAACAAGATCGTGAAGGCGAGCTTCGAATTTCCCTCGAGGCCGGATCTTATGTTCCTCAGTTTTACTGGCCGCATGCCGCCCCGGGTGCCGCGCCCTCCGCAGCTACCGAATTGAATGGCGGGCAATCTGCCGCCGCCGATGCAGACGAGAAAGCGAATCGGGGACTGAGACGGTGGCTCATTCCTGCGATCTTGGTTGCGATTTTGGTTGCGGGCGGCCTGAATTTTGCCTGGCGCTCAACACAAAGTTCACCCGTGGATTTTTTCTGGGGTTCGATCACTAATTCCGGCGAACCTGCACTTTTTTGTGTCGCAGACCAGGACCAATACAACACCGTCGCACTCCGCGATGCCGCTGACCCTACCCGTCAGACCATGATCCAGGACACTGTCAAGGCGGTCATCATCGACGACCTGAATACAATCGTGAAGATCGCCGGCATCCTTCAATCTCACGGTAAGAAGTACACGTTGAAGGGCGAGGGGTCCACCACCCTTAGTGATTTGCGCAATGGGCCGACCGTCTTCGTTGGCGCGTTTGATAATGCATGGACCCTGCGCGTGACACAAAACCTTCGCTTCCACTTCGGCAACGATGCTGATTTCAGGCGTCAGTGGATTGCGGATGGGAAGTCAACAGCGCCTTCCAAGTGGATGATCGAGCGCCAGCAACCCGTTACAACGAACAACTACCGTGAATATGGATTGGTTGCGCGGTTCACCGATCCCACCACTGGTCAGTTATCGGTTGTAGCGGCGGGCATTGGACGTGGCGGCACGATCGCCGCTGGGGAATTCCTTACGGACCCCGTCTACCTTGCGCAGCTCGAGCGTCTCTCTCGTACAGAGCAGGGAAAGAAGAACATCGAAGTTGTGATCAGCACGCAGATCATCGACAACCAACCTGGCACTCCAAATATCGAAGCTACGTATTTTTGGTAGAGCCATGTGCTCGACAACTTCTCTCTTTAATTCTCGAGGAGGGATGACCGGCCTCACTCCAAACTCACATCCTTCAATCCACTTCCCTTCGCGGTGTATGCTTCTCGGTTAAACAATTCAGATTGGTGAACGTCTTCAGCATTTCGAAGGAGAGTCGTGCGTAAACTTCTGTATCTCGTCCTTTTACTTGGGTGTATCGGCTTGCAGGCGCAAAGCCGTTTTGTTCATCGCGATGGGAAACAGCTTGTTGATGCTACAGGCAAGCCGTTGCTGCTGCGCGGGATTAACCTTGGCAATTGGCTGGTGAATGAAGGCTACATGTTCCGATTCGAAGACGGGCCTCAATCAGCTCGCGAAATCGAAGCCTATTTCAATGAGCTGATCGGACCTGAAGAGGCACAAAAATTCTGGCACGAGTATCGCGACCAATACATCACGCAGAAAGATATCGAGCTGATCCATCGCGCGGGATTCAACTCCATCCGCATTCCGCTTCACCATAAATTCTTTGGGCCGGGCAACGACGAAGGATTCGCGCTGCTCGATCGTGTCATTGAATGGAGCCACCAAGCCGGGCTCTATGTGATCTTCGATCTTCACAGCGCTCCTGGAGGCCAGACCGGCGCGAATATCGATGACAGCTGGGGATATCCCTGGCTCTATGACAGTCCCGGCGAACAACAGAAGACCATTGCCATCTGGCAGCGCGTTGCGGATCACTACCACGACAATCCCACCGTCCTCGGCTACGATCTTTTGAACGAGCCCATCCCGCACTACCCGGCGCTCGCAGTGCTCAAGCCCAAGCTTGAGCCACTCATGAAGCGCATCACACACGCTATTCGCGAAGTGGATGCCAACCACGTCATTATCCCTACCGGCGCGGTTTGGGACAGCGACTTTTCGATCCTCGGTGAGCCATTCGATCCCAACAGCATGTACACCTTCCACAAATACTGGATGCCTCCGCTGCAGGAATCCATTCAGCCGTACGTCGACTATCGGGAGCGTTACAACGTACCGATCTGGTTGGGAGAGTCCGGCGAAAACAAGGATGAATGGATCGCCCAGTTCGTCGCTCTGCTGGAGAAGAACAATATTGGATGGGCATTTTGGCCGTACAAGAAAATGGACCAGACCTCCTGCCCAGTCACCTTCGATCGTCCGCCGTACTGGGACGAGATCGTCGCCTACGCGAAGATGTCCCATGGAATGGGCAATACGGAAAAACTTGTAGCGGCCCGGCCTTCGCTGGAACATTCCCGCGCTGCCCTTGACGGCCTGCTCAAAAATATTCGGTATGAGAATACTCGCGTAAATCCGGGATACTTGAAGGCGCTTGGACTGAGCGTGCCCAGCAAATAACGGATAGGGGGAGAGCGAGAAACATCTCGATTATTGTTTTCGGTGAGCGGATTCAATAACCGAGCCGAGCTTTTCCGGCCCATCTCCACAGTGCCTGCGCAGCATTCGGTTCATTGGCTCCGAGTAGAATTTCGCCACCACTTCGCCCAGCAGGCCCGCCACGATGATCACTGAAAGAAACAACGCGGGCACCGCGTGGAGCGGACTGCCCAGCGACACGAAGAAGCCGAAAATGACGAACACCACAAACATGTGGGTGAGATAGACCTCGTAGCTGCGTTGACCAATTCTCAGGAGCGGCTCGAATATTCGCGGACTGCGCCACAGTGTTGCGGCCGAAGCGACGATCATCATTGCAGAACCGACGGCGAGTAGCGACATGTCCAATCCGCTTCGCCCAAGGCCCAGCCTGTCAGCGTAGGTTGAAAATCCTAACAGGACAATAAGTGTGGCGGCTCCACAGACCGCGAATATCTTTGAACCCCTTTTCGAGAGCTCGCGTTTATCAAGCAGAATCGCGGTAAGACATCCAATCGCGATCGCATCCATTCCGCCGAGGTAAGAGTACTCCTGCCACACTTCGTTGCCGTGTGAAAGAACCGTACGCCCGATTGGACCGAGCACAACAAAGAGAAGCAGCAGCGGGATAAGAAGCTTGGCGCGAGCAAGTGTTCGGCACATCAACGGGAAGAAAAGGTAGAACATTTCTTCCACGGAGAGCGACCACAAGATATCCCAGTTGGCCGGGAGATATCCACGGCGAGCTTCCAATACATTCACATGAAATGTGAATGCTGCAATCAGGGCGCGGCTAAGTCCCCCAGTCTTTTGAGAGACGACGAAGTTCGGAACGCCTGCGAGATGAAGTCCACTGAGGATTGCCAGCAGCAAGAACAACAACGGCGCAATTCTCGCAAAACGTAAGAGGTAAAAGTCGCGGACACTCACATTCGAGAGACTTCCCCATCTTCGCAACGTGGTGGATGTGATCAGAAATCCTGAGACCGTGAAAAATATCTGGACACCGCGCTGTCCATTCCACACCAGCGTGTGCACCAGTTGCCGGGGAAGTCCTTGCGTGTAAGGCACATGCGCAAACAGTAGACGCATGTTCACGTGGTTCATCAGGACGAAGAAGATGGCGAGGCCGCGGAGCAGATCGACGCCGTCGAGCCGCGTCCAACTTTTTAGAGGGATGGTGGACGCGGTGGACGCCATGTCTCATTGTGCACCAACGGCTCACCAATTCCCTTCTGCGGCTAGTCAGTGCGCAATGCAGCCATGGGATCAATCGATGCCGCACGACGCGCAGGAAGATACGACGCAAACAGGGCAGTCAAAAATAGGAGCACTGCCACCGACAAGATCACCGATATATCCAGCGAGCCCACTCCATAGAGAGTTGCCTGCATGGTGCGTCCGACAAGCACAGCACCGGCAACACCGATTCCCAGTCCAATCAACGCCAGCAATGACCCTTCGCGAATGATCAGGCTCATAACATTCTGCTGGCTCGCACCTAAGGCAATGCGCAAACCGATTTCCTGGGTACGTTGCGACACGGCGAAGGCCATCAGGCCGTAGATACCTACAGCCGCAAGCACCAGCGCAACCACGGCAAAGCATGCGTAGAGGAACATCGTGAAGCGATCGTCCGCCAGGGACTGATTTTTCACTTCATCCATGGTGCGAACGTGTCCCAGCGCAATCTGCGAATCTACCGAGTGAACTGCAGCGGCTATCGCCTTCAACATGGTGGCTGGATCTTCTGCAGTGCGTACTCCAATATTTACGTTGGGTGAGAGGGATTGCGTAAAGGGGACGTCGGTCTCCGGAAAGTCATCGCGAAAATCTCCTGCCCTTACGTTGTGGAATACTCCAACAATCTCCCATTGAATCTCCGGTCCTAGTTTTGGCTGCCCGGGAATAATCTCCTCAATGGACAGGCGCTGGCCTATGGGATTCAAACCCTTCAGGTGCTGCCGCACAAACTCCTCGTTCACCATCGCGACATGCAGGCTGGTCGCAGTGTCCTGCTCGTTGAAGGATCTGCCTTTCACAACACCGATTCCGAATGTCTTGAAGTAACCGGGCGATACGGATTGAAATCCTGCACCTGGCCGCTGCGAGGGATCGGCGAAAGTTGGTCCGCCGACCAGAGTGAAAGGCATGCCGTCACTCGTTCCTCTGAGCGGCAAGCCCGTCACCGTTGCAGCATTCGAGACGCCGGGCACAGCGCTGACGGCACGCAGAATCTGCTGGTTGTATTCGTTCATCTGATCTCGATTTTCAAACCGTCCTTGCGGCTGTTCCAGGCTAAAAGTCAGCACATGGTCGGTGCGCACGCCGAGATCAATCTGCGTCAAATTCCAAAAGCTGTGGATCGCCAGCCCTGCACCAGCCAGTAAAGCAAGGGCCAAAGAGAACTCTCCCACGATCAACGCTCGCCGTAATCTGTGGCTGCCTGAGCTCGTGCCGGAACGTCCGCCATCTTTCAGAGATTCCGCAGGATCTACCCGGGAGGCGTACCATGCGGGCGCACATCCGAAGAGGAGTCCAGCAATCGTGGTTACACCTACCGCCACAGCGAGGACCGCAGGATCGAGTTGGAGATTCGCCTCATCCGGCAACGTCCCTGGAGGCATCAGGGCAACAATACCGCGCAACAAAGCTGCTCCAAGAGCAATTCCCAAGCCACCGCCAACCACCGCAAGAACCAGGCTCTCCGTTAAAAACTGGATGAACACCTGGCTGCGACCCGCTCCCATGGAGCCGCGGATCGCGATCTCTTTTTGCCGCGAGGCACCTTTTGCCAGCAGCAGGTTCGCAATGTTTACGCAGGCGATCAGAAGCACGAATCCCACGGCGCCCAACAGCAGCCACAAGTTGTGAATGCGGTCTGAGGGAAGGAAATCATTCTTGAACGGATCTACACCTGCACCCCAGCCCTTGTTCGTCTTCGGGAAGGCCGCGGCAATGTTCGCCGTCACCCCATTCATATCAGCCTGCGCCTGCTGGATGGTCACACCGGGCTTCAATCGTCCGATCGTTAGCAGCCAGTGATAATCGTGGTTGATCTGCTCCGGCGTGAAGGCGAGCGGAGCAATCAATTGCGCGTCCGAACGATCCGCCACGCCTGCGGTAAGAACACCGACTACGGTGTGCGGCTGGCCATTGATGCGCATGGTGTGGCCAATAATGTCGCGGTTTCCTCCCAGCTTGTTCCAGAGCTTGTTGGTCAGGATCACTACATGATCCTTGCCCGGCACTCCTTCTTCCGGGAGAAAGTCGCGTCCCAGCAGAAAAGGCGTTCCCAACATGTTGTAGAGACCGGGCGTGGCTCTCCTGCCGTTGATGAGTTCCGGCTGGCCCTTTTCCGCAACGTTGAACGACCCACCGGTAATCGCCGACATATGTTCGAATGTCCGGTTCTGCTTCTGCCACTCGAGAAAATCACCTGCCGACATGGGATTGTTGTGCCCACGCACCTTCGACCAGACGATAACGAGTTGGTTGGGCTGCGGGAATGGCAGTGGAGCCAGCAGAGTGGCATACACCACGGTGTAAATGGCAGTCGTAGCACCAATTCCGATCGCCAGGGTTGCGATCACGGCGACCGTCAGGCCGGGATTCTTGCGCAGCATGCGCAAACCGTAGCGGAGATTCCGGATCAATTTTTGCACGTAAACACCCATCCACTCGAGTTGACGGATCGGCCAAGACGATCCCGGTTCTTGAGTTCCAACTTGGCTAGAGTCGCAAGTTTAGCGCCATTTCGAGGCCGCCTCTAATCATTGAATCCATTGGGTTTAATAACTACGAACCTCGAATGCAGGCGAACAGTCTGACCAGTGTCGCCATTCTTTGTCCGCTCCTGAACACCTCTGATGTTGCACCTTTCCAGCGAACGGACGTCACTTGCGGCGATACTGCTTACAAATTACCCTCGCAGAACGTGGGGTTTGACTCTCCACTTTGGGGCGCAAAACATGTCCTTCCGTCCTTTGATCGGCTCTTTGCTCCTCGCATTCTCGGTTCTTACACCGAGTTCCAGTGCGCAGGCGCCTTCGCACACTACCAATGCGACAAATCATTCCTACACTCTCGGAACATTTGTGGGAACGATGCCTTGCGCTGATTGCCCTGGCATTACCGTGAAGCTCGTCCTGTATGCCCAAAGCGCGAACGACCTGACCAAGACCACCTACAGGATGGAACTTCTCTACCAAGGAAAGAATGTCAAACCCTTTGTTACCAATGGGAATTGGACGGTGCTCCACGGAATGCCAGGGAGCCCAGCCGCCACGATCTATCAACTGAATCCGGACAGGCCTGGACAGGAGCAGAATTTCCTGCGCTTAAGCGCCGACGCATTGAAACAACTTGATCGGGACAAGCAGGTAGTTAACTCGCCGTACAACCTCAACTTGAAGCGTGTAGCCAACACCCCGTAAAGAATGGCCGCTCAAAAGCACTAAAAAGGCCGCAAGGTGAGCACCCCTGCGGCCTTTTCGAGATCGATCTGCACTCCCCCAAATGGTTAAGGGGCGATCACTCCACAGGCGATGCGCTTACCGGATTCTCCCCCGGGGTCAGTTTCCATGTCATCCGGTCCCGCATGGATGACGATGGAGGTTCCACCATTGGCAAGGATGGAATTTGGTGCGGTTGGGTCGAGAGAGATGGTCTTTACAACGAAAGAACTCTTCTCTGTGCCGTCCGCAGAGACCTTTAGATTCAACGGTATATCGCCGTCATGAAAGCCATTAGGATTATGTATGCCGTGTTCTTTGCCCGTGGGATTGAAATGTGGCCCGGAAGCTGCATAGTCGGGCGGTTCGCACTTGGGGTTTTTATGAATGTGGACGCCGTGCTCACCCGGAGGCAAGTTCATTAAATCCAGCTTGAAAGCTACCGCACCCTTTTTATCGGTCAAAGTGATGGTTCCTGCATCTTTTCCTTCTGCAGTCGTTACCTTCACGGTCACGATCGGGCCGGGGGCGGCAGCAAAAGATGCAGCAGGCAAGAACACAAATGGAGCAACAAGAACGGCAAGAACCATTCTGGTCTTCATGGATTCCTCGGGGCAGGTGCAATATGGGATGCTTGGAGAATTTATTGTACTAGACAGTCGGCCCTAAGCTTACTAGAATCTGCGAGGCTGGAAGTTCTATCTTTTTCCTGAAGAGTGTAGTTCTTTCGCCGGTTCGTCTAAGATTCTCCCCCTTCCCCTTGAGATTTTGCCTATTGAGATTGTGGTCAGGGATGCACGTCCCCGGTCAAGTGCCCGTGCTTTGGAAAATTGCCACCGTTCCTTACTCGCTTCACAAACTGCGGGCACAAGAATGGCTGCGAACGTACTCGCAGCCATTCAATATTGAGTCAGAAAATCTGTTTACATACCCGGTGGAGCAATGACGCCACAGGCAATTCTGGCGCCTGCTTTGCCAGCGGGATCCGTCATCATGTCATCGGCATCGGCATGGATTACGATTGCGGTTCCCCCATTTGCCAGTAGGGAATTTGGCGCAGTGGGCTCCAAAGAGACGGATTTCATCGCGAACGACACTTTGTCCTCCCCCTTCGCATCTACCGTCAGGTTCAAGGGAACGTCGCCCTCGTGCGGGCCTTCAGGATTCTTGACGCCATGCTTCTTCATAGAGGGATTGAGGTGGGCACCCGCAGTCTTGAAGTCCGGCGGATCGCATTTCGCCGTCTGATGGATATGGATTCCGTGTTGACCGGGAGGCAGGTTTTTCAGATCGAGTTTGAAGGCAACCTCGCCCTTCTTTTGCTCGAGGGTTGCCGTGCCTGCATCCTTGCCATCGGCTGTCGTAATTTTCACTGTCATCTTAGGAGCAGCGCGCAGCGCCGCCGGCGCCAGCAGGACCGCGGCGGAAACAGCGATTAACAGGTTCAGTTTCATGAGTCTCCTCGCATTGGGGCATGCGTCAGGTCATCCCCGCGCTGTTAGCATACTCGACTACACCGGCTTCGTCTCATTTCCGGCCAAATTCTGAGTTGACCAGCTACACCAGTTCGCGAACGGTGTCGTGCATGCTGGTGAGCGCAATTCTGCTGCGATTGGGTTCTCCTCGAATTAGCGATTCGGCGAACTTGGCGGCTTGCGATGCTTTAACTTTGGCCGGCATGGGCGGTGTGAACGGATCGACCACCGCCTCAACCAACATTGCTCCCGGCCTGCTCAACGCCTGCAACTGCTCTCTGCACCGGGCAGCGTCGTCGATTGTGAACGCCTCGATTCCACACCCTCGTGCGATGGCAGCATAGTCCGCCGGAAACAGATCGCATGCGTACTCGGGATTGCCGAGAAAAACCATTTGCTCCCACTTGATCTGGCCCAGGGTATTGTTCTTGATCACGATGATTTTGATGTTGAGCCTGTAAGCGGCGATGGTGATCAGTTCGCCCATCAGCATGCTGAGACCGCCATCGCCGATTATGCAGTAGACAGGCCGCTCGGGATACGCCACAGCCGCGGCAATCGCATAAGGCAATCCGCAGGCCATGCTTGCCAGGTTGCCGGAGCAACTGTGCATTTGTCCGCGGAGAGCGGGCACATACCGCGCCCACCACGTAGTGATCGTGCCGGAGTCAGAGGTCACGATGGCATTGGCCGGAATCTGCTTGCCCAGTTCCCATCCAACCACCTGGGGCTTCATCGGCTTATCGTCGCGGGTTCCCCGCTCCTCCATCAGCTTTGTCCACTCGGCTTTTCCTTTTTGCGCCTTCTCAAGGAATTTTCTGTCGTGCTTTTTCAGTATCGGAAGCAGAGCCTGCAGGCATGTTTTCGCATCGCCGATCAGCGCAGCATCTGCTGGATGCCGCAGGCTGATTCTCTGCGGATCGATATCGATCTGCACGCACTCGATCGACCCGGGCTCTGGCAGGAATTCGATGTAGGGAAAGGAAGTACCGATCATGAACAGGGTGTCGCAACCCTCGATTGCGTCTTGTGAAGGCTCGGTACCCAAAAGTCCAATTCCGCCGGTTGTGTAAGGACTATCGTCCGGGACGGATGCCTTTCCGAGGAGAGCCTTGATGATTGGTGCACCCAGCACTTCGGCGGTTTGCTCCAACTCGGCGGTCGCGTGTAAAGCTCCCTGCCCTGCCAGAATCGCGATCTTGCGACCCGCATTCAGGATCCCCGCAGCTTTCTCTAACTCGCCGCGTGCTGGAATTGCTGCGCTGTAAGCAACGTGCGAAGAGGTGTGGTGAACAGGGTTGCGAGGCGACCTACCCTTCTTCACTTCCTGCGTTTGCACATCGACGGGAATCGTAAGGTGCGCCACACCGCGCTGCGTGAGTGCGGAACGGATCGCGAGATCGGCGACACTCTCCATGTGCGCACCATTCATCACGCGCTCGTTATAAATCGAGACATCCACGAACAGCTTATCCAGAGCAACATCCTGCTGCGTGAATGTTCCAATCAAGTCGCTGTGCTGCAGGCCGGTGATAGCGAGCACGGGCGCGTGGTCCATCCTGGCGTCATAGAGTCCGTTGAGAAGATGAATCCCTCCCGGTCCTGACGTCGCGATGCACACACCAAGCCGACCAGTAAACTTGGCGTATGCGCACGCCATAAAAGCTGCCGCTTCTTCGTGCCGCACGTGGATGAACCGAATCTCGTCTTTTCGAGTCCGCAGCGCTTCGAACACTCCATTAATTCCGTCCCCGGGCAGTCCGAAGATCGTATCCACGCCCCACGCTATCAAGCGATTAACCAGCACGTCCGATGCATTTGCCATGGGTAACTCCCCGCCGTTTTTCTTCTTCAAGATTCGATAAGACGCGGAAGCAATAGACGGGGTTATCCCCGGCTGGCGATGCTATCCGTGTAAACGCCACGCAGGAGTCGGCGCATCCAAACGATTGAGGAGGAACAGCGATGAACAAGAAATCCGGAACGGCGAAAACCCAAACCAAGGGAACCAAGAAGAAGTGGGTGAAGGACGTGAAAACCGATTCTACAAAGCCTCCGCAAGATCTTTTCAACAAGAGCGCTCCCGTCATTGCGAGAACACTCGCGTCGAAGAAAGTGTCACCAAAGGGACCAGGCTCCGGAATGCGAATGCTTACATACTTCATCAATCGCGCTGGCAAGAATCTCACGGCGTCGCGCAGGCAGGAACTTGAGCGCGCCAAAAAGTTGCTGTCGGCAAAGATTGAAAAGAGCAAAGCGGCGGCATAATCTTGGCGTCTAACTCTAGCTATGAAGATGTCTCGCGACCCACAGGCAGTCAATGTTCCAGGTCCGACATCCAAACGGCTAACAGGCCCAGCGCGACTGTGACTGAAAGTGATCAGAATGGGTACCTTCCGATGCCGGACCTTCAGGGAACCATGAATCTCTCCCGCAGCCTTGACCTTACACAAGTGATTGAATGGAACGACGGCGAAGCACGCCGCGTTGAAGATTGCCTGGTGGCAGAGGAACCGCTGGAAATCCGTGTGAACGGCAAGCCCGTAAGCGTCACCATGCGCACACCGGGAAACGATTTAGAATTGGCCGCCGGTTTTTTGTTCACCGAGGGAATACTTCAGTCCGCCGATCAAATCGAAAATTTTGCGTCTGCGCTCTCTGATCGGAATCTCGTGGATTTCCGGTTGCTGAACAGCGATTGGGAGCCGGCGGAATTGCAGCGAAATTTCTTTGTCGCGTCGAGTTGCGGCATTTGCGGTAAGGCATCCATCGCCGCTGTTCGGCGTGACGGATTCGTCTCGCCGAATCCCGATTTCCGCTTCTCTCCAGAAATTCTCTGTGATCTGCCGCAATCGTTGCGAGAGCAGCAAGAGATCTTCGGGCGCACAGGCGCTCTGCATGCCGCTGGTCTTTTTACTTCGTCGGGCGAACTGGTGGCGCTTCGTGAAGACGTGGGCAGACACAATGCGGTGGACAAAGCCATTGGGTGGGCGCTCGTTCAGAAGAAGCTACCGTTGAATCACTGCATTCTGATGGTGAGCGGCAGAGGCGGGTTCGAAATTGTGCAGAAGGCACTGGCTGCCGGAATTCCGGCGATCGCCTCCGTCTCCGCTCCATCCAGCCTTGCGGTCCGCCTTGCCCGCGAGTCGGGTATCACGCTGATCGGCTTTCTTCGAGGGCGACGATTCATCCTTTACTCCGGCGCAGAGAGATTCGTCCAGATGGAAACTACACAGCTTCAAAGCTGATCAAAAAAGTACCTGACTTTGCTTGACACAATAAGCTGAACCAATTTGTCATCCGCGCAAAGGAACGAACATGGGAATCACCGAA
Source organism: uncultured Acidobacteriaceae bacterium (assembly GCA_963797255.1). Taxonomy (GTDB): domain Bacteria; phylum Acidobacteriota; class Terriglobia; order Terriglobales; family Acidobacteriaceae; genus JANXZS01. The sequence continues at coordinate 478,800 of CAWCOV010000012.1, read as the reverse complement.
ATACATTCTCCGAACATTACGCAAAAGGTTGAACTACCTGATGTGGCGTTTACCGTCGACGGCTCCGATGAGCAGGCCAAGGAGGGCGCACTGTTGATCGATGTTCTGAACCGACGAGGTACGAAGATTCCCCAGGTTTGCTATCACGAACAGTTGGGCCCTATCCAGACATGCGACACCTGCATGGTGGAGGTAGATGGCAAGCTGGTGCGTGCTTGTGCAACGCGAGTGTCGCCGGAGATGCATGTGGTCACCGAATCGGTGCGCGCGGACGCTGCCCGTCGCGAAGCCTTCGATCGAATTCTAGGCAACCACCTGCTGTATTGCACGGTCTGCGACAACAACAATGGAAACTGCACTATCCATAACACCACGCACCTGATGGGGGTTGAACATCAGGCGCGGCCTTACGTTGCCAAGCCCTACCCCAAAGACGAATCCAATCCTTTTTATCGTTACGATCCTGATCAGTGCATTCTGTGCGGTCGATGTGTTGAGGCGTGCCAGAACGTGCAGGTAAATGAAACGCTCTCCATCTCGTGGGAAGATCCGCATCCGCGCGTGTTGTGGGATGGCGGTCAGCAGATCGCGGGTTCGAGCTGCGTCTCCTGTGGTCATTGCGTTACCGTCTGCCCATGTAATGCTTTGATGGAGAAAACGATGTTAGGCGAAGCAGGATACTTCACCGGTCTCCCAGCCAAAGCACTTGAAAACATGATCGACGTAGTGAAAGGCGTGGAGCCGGAGACGGGTTATGGCCCCATTCTCGCGTTGTCTGAAACTGAAGCAAAGATGCGGGATGCGCGAATCAAAAAAACGAAGACAGTCTGTACCTACTGCGGTGTTGGTTGCAGCTTTGACATTTGGACGAAGGATCGCCACATCCTGAAAGTCGAACCAGGACCTGGGCCGGTCAATGGAATCTCCACCTGCGTGAAAGGCAAATTTGCATGGGACTACGTCAATGCTGACGATCGCCTGACGATGCCTCTTATCCGCGAAGGCAATAGCTTTCGAGAGGCCTCGTGGGACCAGGCGCTGAGCCTAATTGCGCAGAAGTTTAATACGGTGAAAGCGAAACATGGTCCCGACGCTCTGGCGTTTATTGCCTCTTCGAAATGTACAAATGAAGAGAGCTACCTGATGCAAAAACTTGCTCGTGCCGTGGTCGGCACCAACAATATCGACAATTGCTCCCGGTATTGCCAGACGCCCGCGACGATGGGCCTGTCGCGAACTGTTGGATATGGGGGCGATGCTGGATCCATTCACGACATTGAGAGTGCGTCGCTGGTTCTCATCGTGGGTAGTAACACCTGCGAGAGTCACCCTGTGCTCGCAACGCGAGTGAAGCGCGCACACAAACTCCGCGGGCAGAGATTGATCGTTGCCGATCTGCGCGAACACGAGATGGCTCGTCGGGCAGATATCTTCTTCAGTCCCAAGCCAAGCACCGACATGGTGTGGATCTCTGCCATTGCTCGCTACCTGATCGATAACGGTCTCGCGCAGATGGAGTTCATCGATCGCTGGGTGAACGATTTTGACAAATACCGCAAGAGCCTCGAACCCTTCACTATGGAATATTCCGAGTCGATCACGGGCGTTGCTGCGGAGACGCTGCGAAACGTCGCTCACGAGATCGCATCTGCGGACGGTACCTGCATCCTGTGGGCAATGGGCGTTACCCAGCACTGCGGCGGCTCCGACACCTCAACTGCTATCTCGAACCTGCTGCTCCTCACTGGAAATTACATGCGTCCCGGAGCAGGAGCCTATCCTCTGCGTGGTCACAACAATGTACAGGGCGCTAGCGATTTTGGATCCATGCCGAATGTCTATCCGGGATATCAGAAGGTCGAAGACGAGAAAATTCGCGCCAAGTTCGAAAAGGGATGGGGAGTCAAATTGCCGGCAAGCAAGGGCCTCGACAACCATGAGATGATCGATGCCGTTCACCAGGGCAAGCTGAAGGTCATCTACCTAAAAGGCGAAGACACGATTACTTCCGACGCAAACGCGCACTATGTTTCCGCCGCGCTGGAAAAACTTGAGTTCCTCGTGGTGCAGGATGTGGTCTTCAGCGAGACGGCGCGCTTTGCAGACGTGGTTCTTCCTGCTGCTCCCAGCCTGGAGAAAGAGGGGACCTTCACCAATACCGAACGCCGCATTCAACGCCTCTACCAGGCACTCGATCCCGTCGGGGAAAGCAAACCCGACTGGCAGATCATTCGCGATATTGCCAATGCGCTTGGAGCGAAATGGAATTACGGGCACCCCTCCGAGATCATGGACGAGGCGGCTTCGCTCACTCCGATCTTTGCGGGCGTCAACTATGAACGCCTTGAAGGATACAAGTCACTTCAATGGCCGGTGGCAGAAGATGGAAGCGATCAACCTTTATTGTTCACCAAGGGCTTCCCGTTCGAAGATGGGAAGGCAAAGTTCTATCCCCTGGAGTGGGTTGAGCCTTGCGAAGAATCGGATTCCGAGTTTGATCTGCACCTGAACAATGGCCGTTTGCTTGAACACTTCGAGCAGGGCAGCATGACCTACCGGTCTGAGGGCATTTGTGAGATTGCGCCAACCAATTTTCTCGAAGTCTCTCCAGAACTGGCCGACGAGCGCGGCATCCAGACCGGCCAATGGGTAAGAGTTGTTTCTCAGCACGGATTTCTCAAACTGCAGGCGCTCGTCACGGATCGGGTACATGGAAAGCAACTCTACTTGCCGATGAATTCCGTCGAAGAACCAGTTAATCGTCTGACCGGGAGCAATACCGACCGTGCCACTCACACACCAGCATTCAAAGAGACGGCAGTGCGCATCGAGGTTCTTTCGGAACAGGGCAGTAGTCCACTGCCGCGCATCAACTTCCGTTTCGGCACTCCCACTCCACAAGCCGGCGTGGAGGTTGAGCGAAAATGGAAACGCAAAGATTATGTTCTGCCGGGAATATCCCCTGACGACAAGCTCGTTCAGATAGAAACTACGAAAGCCTGACCAAACAAGAATCTGCAAGGAGACGCCCGTGGCCCAGCAACTCGACTTCAAACCAAAGCCCTTCAATCCGCTCGAGGAAGTCCGTAAAAAACTTGAGGTTGGCACTCTCGAGCACACCACGGCGGTTCTCAATGGCTACCGCCTTCTGCAGACCGCGGATGACCACGGCGTTCTCGATCTGCTTCGAGGAATCATCGTTGCAGGAGATATTGCCACGACGAAAGCAGCGTCTTTCGCAGCTACTCCTCAAGGCATTCGGACGGCGCGAAACTTGCTCGCGCTTGGCAAGGTCGTCGGCAGTATTAATCCGGACCTTCTCCACAACGCTGTAGCGGAGGTAGCAACCAGCGTGAAGGCGGAAAAAGCAGAATATCGCGATCGGCCGCCCACCTTCTGGGCCACCCTGAGGAGAGCCTTCACCCCCGACGCTGTTCGAGGACTTTCACTGGCGATTACAGTCCTTTCGAGCGTTGGCCGCACTATGCGAAACGCAGAGTAACGTACGCCAGGAGTAACGGGACTCAATCTCGCCAATTCCCAAATTCAACGCGCAGGTGCGAATACTAGATTGCGGCAATGCCACGCATGTGTGATTTATCTGCCATGGCACCCCGTGTAGTCTGCTATTTGTCACCGAATTAGCTTCTAAAAAGGGATTGGTATGACGGGCGAAGAGTATCAGGAGTTTTTCAGGCTCATGTCAGTGCATGACAATGCCTCCGCAATGTTGACTCATCGAATGAATCAAATTTGCGGCGATTCGAAAATGCACACGCCCGAGGGCCGGGCTGAATTGTTGCGTCTCATGGAAATGAACAGGAAGCACGACGAAGCGAGAGAAGCTGCCTGGAAAAAAGTCTCGGAGTCCTGGCAATCACGACCCGAGACGGCTTCAAAAGGCTCGAACCATATTTCATCGCTTGTTTCATTTAGTGGCTAACTGCCTTTTTTTGAGGTACATCCCACCCGACTAGTTGTCATTTCTACATACAGAACGTCGCTCCTTTTTCTATAGCGTTCTAAACATTTCGCACATCCGCGAATGCCACCGCCCCCTCCCCAATCGTTACGAATCCAGACATCTTAGGCTTCACGTGCAGAGTGACATACATCACTTGGCTGCGGTGACATGCATCACAGCAGCACTTTTATCGAAGCGTAGAATCGCAGCCGTTTGGGGACAGTAAATTCCCGTGCGGGTAAGAATCGAGGCTTTGTGACAGTGGCTGCGTTTTGGGGACACTCGCTTGCAGAGGGTGGTGAATGCAAAGAAATGATTGCTCTTTCGAATAGGGCGATCCGGGGCGCCTACCTATGAGTTGGCGCGAGGAGTATCAAAAGAAGTGCATGGATGCCGCCAAGGCAGTGGAAACTGTTTGCTCCGGCGACCGTGTATGGATCCAATCAGGATGCGGCACGCCTTCGGTGTTGGTAAAGGCGCTTGTGGAGCGAGCTTCCGAAGTGCGCGATGTGGAGATCGTGCACATGATGACGCTGGGAAGTGCCGACTACACCAAGCCAGAGTTCGAAGGGCATTTTCGGCATCGTGGCTTGTTCCTTGGCGCGAATGTCCGCGACGCAGTAGCAGCGGGCCGGGCTGATTACACACCGATCTTCCTGAGCGAAATCGAAGGGCTCTTTGTGAGCGGCGCAATGCCGCTTGATGTTGTGCTGATGCAAGTGTCCCCACCGGATGATCACGGGTTTGTGAGCCTGGGAACGACCGTTGATTGCACGTTGACTGCGGCGCGACACGCCAAGCTGGTGATTGCCGAGGTGAATGACATGGTGCCCCGAACTCATGGCGACACCTCCATTCACGTGAGCCATATCTCGACGGTGGTGGAGACTTCGCGTCCGCTGTTGGAACTCTGTAGAGAACCAATGACCGAATTACACGTGCGTGTGGCGCGCAATGTTGCCTCGCTCATTCCCGACGGAGCAACGCTGCAGATGGGAATCGGTGGCATCTCCGATGCAGTGCTTACATGTCTTGAAGATAAGCGCGATCTGGGAATTCACACCGAAATGTGTTCCGACGGAGTGATCGAGCTGATGGAATCCGGCATAGTCAATGGCGAGCGGAAATCGTTGCACCAGGGCAAAGCGGTGCTCTCATTCGTACTAGGATCGCGGCGTCTTTTCGATTTCGTTCATGATAATTCGAGCTTCGAATTCCGGTCTGTCAGCTATACCAACGATCCATTCGTAGTGGCACAGAACGATCGAATGGTCGCCATCAACTCAGCGCTCCAGGTAGACCTTACAGGACAGGTCTGTTCCGATTCGTCTGGGGACAAAGCCCTACAGCGGCTTTGGCGGGCAACTCGATTTCATACGCGGAGCTGCGAGATCGCGCGGCGGAGTGCCGATCATCGCACTTCCATCGACGGCGCTCGGAGGTGAGATCTCGCGAATTGTGCCGGTTTTGGAACCTGGCGCCGGAGTCGTGACCTCGCGCGCAGATGTTCACTACGTCGTGACCGAACATGGCATTGCATACCTGCACGGAAAGACGTTGCGGGAACGCGCGTTGGCCTTGATCGCGATTGCCGATCCAAAGTTTCAACCTGAGTTGGAGGATTTTGCAATACGAGCGCACTACCTGGAACGTAGCACGGCCGCAGTCCTGTGTCCGTGAGAAGGATTGCGTGATGGGTCTGAAGAACGAACTATGCATTTGCCGAAGTGGGGTACAAGGTGCGTGCGGCGGTTGAAGGAGGACAGCGATGAAAGCTGAAGCGGATCCGAATCTGATTGTCTATTTTGGCGGAGAATACGTACCGCTGCGCGAAGCCCGCGTTGGAATCCTCACTCACGCTTTGCATTACGGGACTGGCGTGTTCGAAGGGATCCGCGCGCATTGGGACGAGCCTCAGCAGGAACTCTTCATGATGCGCCCCTACGAGCACTTCGAGCGTTGGAAGCAAAACTGTGGAATTCTTCGAATCAACGTTCCACACTCTCCGGCGGAGCTATGTGAGATCACCCACGAACTGATGCAAAGAAATGCGTTTCGCACAAATGTGTACGTCAGGCCGCTGGCCTATAAGAGCGCCGAGCGGGTTGGTGTAAGCCTGGACGATCAGGATGCCTTCGCGGTAATCGCACTTCCTTTTGGCGAATATCTTCACAAAGAAGAAGGCCTGCACGCAGGCGTCAGTTCATGGCGCCGGATCGACGACAATGCAATTCCCGCAAGAGCGAAGATCTGCGGAGCCTACGTGAACAGCGCGCTCGCGAGTGATGAAGCGCGGCATCGAGGGTTTGATGAGGCAATCCTGCTGAACGAAAACGGCCACGTCGCTGAAGGCGCGACCTGCAACATCTTCATGATGCGAAAAGGAAGATTAATAACACCTCCAGTAACGGAGAACGTCCTGGAAGGAATCACACGCGACTCCATCATGGAACTTGCTTTGCGAGAACTGGGCTTACAAGTTGAAGAGAGAGCGATTGACCGCAGTGAGCTATATGTCTGCGACGAGTTGTTCTTCACCGGGACTGCGGTTGGCATTGCGCCAATTGTGAAGGTGGATCATCGGGCGGTGGGAGACGGCAAGATCGGCGTAGTTACAGGCCATCTGCGCCAGTTGTATTTTGATGCGACACGCGGTCATTTGCGGAATTACCGGCGGTGGCTGATGCCGGTACATAAGTCTCAAACTGAGCAACTCAAAACAGAGGATTGGAGTGAGTTAATACCTATGGTTTCGTAGGGAGGGTAGAAAGATGTTAACGGCAACAACGAATAAAAATGCATACGACGCTGCGTTGGAAAACTTCGACGCAGCGGCTGACGTTATGGGGCTCAATGATGATGTTCGCGAGATGATCAAGTACCCTGAACGGGAGCTAACGGTATCTGTCCCTGTGCTTATGGACAATGGGAGGATCCATCGATTTACGGGATATCGTGTCCAGCACTCTTCAGTGCGTGGACCTTCCAAGGGCGGTATACGCTTCCACCCTCAAGTCACACTGGATGAAGTGAGGGCGCTGGCTACCTGGATGACCTGGAAGTGCGCGGTCGTAAATATTCCCTTTGGAGGAGCCAAGGGTGGAGTTACATGTGATTCAAAGCACATGTCTCCTGGTGAGTTGGAGCGCATGACGCGACGTTACACGAGCGCCATTCTACCTTTGATCGGGCCGGAGAGAGACATACCCGCACCGGATGTTTACACCAATTCGCAAACCATGGCCTGGATCATGGATACCTACAGCATGACCAAGGGCTATAGCATTCCGGGAGTTGTGACGGGCAAGCCGATCTGCCTAGGCGGATCGCTTGGACGCAATGAGGCAACGGGCCGCGGCGTGTTCTATACCATCGAATGCGCATGCGATTACCTCGGAATGCACGTGAAGGGCGCCACTGTTGCGGTGCAGGGCTTTGGTAACGCCGGATCGATTGCCGCGCAACTGCTGCACAGGGCGGGAGCGAAAGTAATCGCAGTAAGCGATTCGACAAGCTGTGTTTACAACAAGAATGGCCTCAATATCCCGGAATTAATCCATTTGAAGGCACTCACAGGCCGCGTGCAGGGATTCCCGGAAAGCGTGGAAATTGATCCCGCCGAGTTGCTCGCGTTGGAGTGCGACATCCTGGTGCCGGCGGCGCTGGAGAACACGATTCACGCCGGAAATGCAGACACTGTGCGCGCGAAAATTGTAGCCGAAGCGGCGAACGGGCCGGTAACGCCCGATGCAGACAGGATTCTTGAGCGCAATGGAGTGTTCGTGATTCCGGACATTCTGTGCAACGCTGGCGGAGTCACCGTTTCGTATTTTGAGTGGGTGCAGGACGAACAGCACTTGTTCTGGGAGGCTCAGGACGTTTACAACCGCCTGGAACGGGTAATGAAGGTTGCTTTCCGGGATGTACTGAAGATCCAGCTTGACCGGCAGGTTCCGATGCGGATAGCAGCGAACATACTGGGCATCGGCCGCGTAGCTGAGGCCGTCCAGATTCGCGGGGTATATCCGTAATTTAGTTGTGAGAACCGCCACCGTAGCATGGCGAAGGTAAGTGGCACGTTGCTGATAAGGCAGCGTGCCATTTTTCTGCTTGGTTGAATCTTTGTTGGAACTTGTGGCAACCGAACCTCACCTTTCCTTCCCACCGTGCGGAATCACGATACAAACCTGCCGGAACGAGCAGTTGCAGATTCGAGACGATCCGGGACTGTTTCGCGGATGCGTGGAATTGTGGCCACGCGCACGCTTTGGGACTCGAAGCTGGGCGTATACTGCCATCGCACAAATAACCTGACGAATTCATTCTTTGAAATTGAGAGCCGATCCATTCGGCTCGCAGAAAAGTAATGGGAGAGCCAATGAAATCCTTTTCACGACGTGATGTTCTGAAGACCGGTATTCTTGCGCCGGTCGCCGTAGTTGCAGCTCAGGGAGTTGGTCCAATCGGCAATGCTATGACCACTTCCGGCGAAATGTCGGGGCCGTTGAGCATTAACGCTCCGATGCAGACTCCATCCACCGGCACCGAGCGCGATCGGCTTCTGCTCGATTTTGGATGGCGCTTTCATCTTGGAAACTCAAACGACGCCACAAAGGACTTCGGATTTGGCACTGAGCGGGGGGGAAATTATCAGAAGACGGGCAGCTTTATACCTGCGGGCACAATTGCTTTCGATGACAGTGATTGGCGGAGCGTGAATCTACCGCACGACTGGGCTATCGAGTTGCCGTTCACCAACGATCCTGCGCTCCAGAATAAGGGCTTCTATCCGTTGGGCCGAAACTATCCGGCGAATAGCGTTGGTTGGTACCGCCGAGTCTTCGATCTCCCGACGGAAGACGTGGGCAAACGGGTCACAATAGAATTTGACGGAGCATACCGCGAGACGATGGTGGTGCTCAACGGTTTTTACCTCGGGCGACACAGCGGGGGATACGATCCGTTCAGTTTTGATTTAACCGATTTCATGATTCCCGGCGGCAGAAATGTTTTGCTGGTTCGTGTGGATGCGACGGAGAGCGACGGCTGGTTTTATGAAGGAGCGGGTATTTACCGCCACGTCTGGTTGGTGAAAACGAATCCTGTGCATGTAAAGCGCTGGGGCACATTTGTGAAGGCGAAAGTGCGGCAGGGCGATGCAACGCTCTCAATCCAGACTGAAGTGAACAACAGCGGCGCAGAGCAGACTGTGCGGGTTATTTCAACGATTCTGGATCCTGCGGGAAAGCCAGTCGGCAAAGACGCGACAGCGACGGCATCGATTCCGCCAGGAGCCGACAAGATTTACCAGCAGGAGGTGGCGCTGAGCAGGCCACAGCTCTGGTCGCTGGAAAAGAGAAATATCTACAAGCTGGTGACCGATGTGCAGGTGGCCGGGCAGGTTGTGGACCGCTTCGAGACTCCTTTTGGAATTCGCACTGCAGAATTCAGCACAGCGAATGGATTCCAACTGAATGGCAAGACAGTGAAGTGGAAGGGCACCTGCAATCACCAGGACCACGCGGGAGTTGGCGCGGCCCTGCCGGATGCGGTGCAGTACTATCGCGTGGCCAAGCTGCAGGAGATGGGGTGCAATTCGCTGCGCACGTCGCACAATCCGCCAACACCAGAGTTGCTGGATGCATGCGACCAGTTGGGAATGCTGGTATTTGACGAGACGCGCATGATGTCTTCCAATCCGGAGGGCCTGCAGCAGTTTGAGAATCTGGTCAAACGGGATCGCAATCATCCCAGCGTCCTCATGTGGTCGATGGGGAATGAAGAAGGCCAGGCGAATGGTGAAGTCGGGCGGCGCATTCTTACGGCAATGAAGGCTGTTGCGACTGAGCACGACGGCTCGCGGCCAGTATCGATCGCGCCGACGGGAGCCATCGGAACGGGCGGCCTTGAGGTGTGCGATGTTGCCGGCTACAACTACATGGATCCACAGGCTGCGAAGTTCCACGAGGCACATCCTGACAAGCCTGTGATCGGAACAGAGACCGTAAGCGCAGTGGGTACGCGCGGAATTTATGTCACCGATGCGGCGAAGGGATATGTCGGCTCCTACGATCCATATACGACGAGCGGGCGCGCTTCGGCTGAGGGATGGTGGAAATTCTGCAATTCGCAACCGTGGCTCTCGGGTGGCTTTGTATGGACAGGCTTTGATTATCGTGGTGAACCCTCGCCGGATGGCTGGGGAAACATCAGTTCGCAGTACGGCGTCATCGACATGTGCGGTTTCCCGAAGGATTCTTTCTACTACTACCAGGCGTGGTGGACAGGCAAACAGGTACTGCATCTCTTTCCACATTGGAATTGGCCCGGCATGGAGGGCAAAGAGATCGCAGTCTGGGTGCACACCAATCTTGAAAAAGTGGAATTGTTCGTCAACGGTAAGAGCCTGGGCGTGAAGGAAGTGGCGAAAGATTCGCATGTCGCGTGGAACGTGAAGTACGCGCCAGGAACGATTGAGGCGAAGGGCTACAAGGGAAACAAGGTCGTTATGACCGAGAAACGCGAGACGACGGGCGCGGCTGCAAAGCTGGTGATGCGAGCGAATCGCGAAAATGTGGACGCCAATGGCGAGGACGTTGCGATGTTCGCCGTTGAAGTTCAAGACGCGCAGGGACGCATGGTGCCGATTACGGATAACGTTGTGACATTCCGCGTCTCAGGAGCCGGAAGGCTTCTGGGTGTGGGCAACGGCGATCCTACAGATCATGAATCGGACATTGGCAATGTGCGGAAGGCATTTTCCGGACTATGCATGGCGCTGATTCAAGCGAACAAGAACGCCGGTGAAGTAACCGTCGAGGCAGAGTCGCCGGGACTAACCGGAGCTAAGGTAACGATTCCCGCGAAGGCGGTAAAGTTGCGGCCGCAGGTGGCTGTATGGCAGCGCGAAATCCCGAAGGGTTCCGGTGTCACGGGGCTTTGGAGACCGGTGAAGGCGAAGGGCGGGTCCGGCTTAGAAGAGATGTTCCTGGGCGGAGACATGATTTACGTGCTGCAGCAGGATGGAGGAAAGCTTGGGGGCAGCGTGGAAGGCTTGGGCGGGGGCTGGTTCGGCGGCGATGATGTGCCGACGCCGATCACCGAAGGCAAAGTGGACGGCGATCACATTTCGTTCAAGGCTGGAAATAACAGCTACACCGGAGAGCTGAAGGGCAACGAGCTTCAGTTGCGTCGGTCAATGAAGATGCCGTGGGAAATGCCCAAGCCTACGCCGGAAGCTGCTGGGCGTCCAGCGATTGGACCTCCTCCAGATGGAACCGATCCATCTATCGGAAACTTCAACATCCCTGAATACATTCCCGTGGTCCTACAGCGGGTGGAACAAGCTTAAGGATTGAGGGCGGCTGCTGAGCGAATCGATGATTGATTCTCGTCCAGCAGCCGCTCGGTACCGCGCGCAACAAAATATTGAGGTCCCAGCAACACGTGACGATTCGCGTTGCCCTGCGTTGCTTCGCCGCCGAGTAAACTTTTCTACGAACAGAGCCGGATCGCTCGATCCCCCGATTCGCATGACGCTAGATAAAAGGTTACGCGCCGCTAGTTCTTTTGCTAGTTGTTGGAGGCAGCTTGCGTGACTAGCTTTGTCACATTGATGAAACACAAGCCAAAAATGGTCGGCCTCGATCCAACGATGGTTACCACTCGTTGTCCCGCCGAGAATGGCTGACCTCCGGGGATCTTGAGATTGATTCACGGCAGCAGAGCAAATCGCAAAACTTAGGATATTCAGGCCATATGTAGCGACTCTCGCATTGGTTGCAGCCAGTTTAGGCCCAGCATTCCCAGAGTTGGAGCAAACTCCGTTCCACGTGCAAGGAGAAAGTGAATGGATCTGAAAGACAATAGTCGCAAGCTGGCCGTCGGAATGTTCGCGGTATCGAGCTTTTTGTCGGGGTGGAGTTTTTCGAGTGCACAAGTTGTCACGGGACAACTTGGTTCTCCCAATGCGACGACCACGATCGAGGGAAAACAAATTCCTGCACCACCTCCGAAATTCGGAGGCGTAATCAAGCCGAGCGCGACGGAATCAACGCAATGGTGGCCTCCCCGCGTGGTACCACCAAAGGGAGCGCCGAATGTGCTGCTAATCATGACGGACGATCAGGGTTACGGCGTATCCGGGACTTTCGGGGGCGTAATCCCCACTCCATCGCTCGACAGGATAGCCAACTCGGGCTTGCGCTATATCCAGTTTCATTCCACAGCGCTTTGTTCTCCAACACGTGCCGCACTGATCACGGGCCGCAATCATCACTCAGTGGGTTCGGGAGTTATCGGCGAACTTTCAACTGGCTACCCTGGATACGATTCCATCATCGGAGTGGAAAACGCAACGATCGGAACGATCCTGAGAGACAACGGCTACTCGACCTCCTGGTTTGGCAAGAATCACAATACACCGACCTTTCAGTACAGCGTTGCTGGACCCTACGACCAGTGGCCTTCGGGCATGGGCTTCGATTACTTCTACGGATTTATGGGCGGCGAGACCGACCAGTGGACTCCATATTTGTTTCGCGATCACACTCAGATCTTTCCATTCGTCAACAATCCCGGCTACAACCTGACCACAGACCTGGCTGACGAAGCGGTCAAGCATTTAAGGGATCTGAATGCCGCTGCGCCGGACAAGCCCTTCTTCCTTTATTACGTTCCTGGCGGAACCCATTCGCCCCATCAACCAAAGAAGGAATGGATTGAGAAATTCAAAGGCAAATTCGACATGGGATACGAAAAGCTGCGCGACGAAATCTTCGCGAATCAGAAACGGCTTGGCGTTATTCCGGCGAATGCGCAGCTTACTCCGTGGCCTGAAGAGATACCCAAGTGGGACTCCCTCTCTACGATTGAGAAGAAGTTATATGCACACCAGGCCGAAGTCTTTGCCGGATACGCAGCCTATACCGATTATGAAATTGGCCGCGTAATTCAGGAAGTTCAGGATCAGGGCAAGCTGGACAACACACTTATCATCTACATCTGCGGGGACAACGGCACCAGTCCCGAAGGAACGCTCTCCGGCGCTTTCAACCAGCTAACCGCATACAACGGTATTCTCAAAGCGCCCGAGGCTCTCCAGTTGGCGCACTACGAGGAATGGGGATCGGACAAGACGTATCCTCACATGTCGGTGGGCTGGTCGTGGGCTTTTGATACGCCATTCAAATGGACCAAGCAGGTGGCATCGCATTTCGGTGGGACGCGGCAAGGGCTGGCGATTTCCTGGCCTGGTCACATCAATGATGTTGGCGCGATCCGAACCCAGTTTCACCACGTCATCGATATCGTTCCGACAATCCTGGAAGCAGCAGGCATTCCAGCGCCAATCACCGTGGATGGCATTACTCAAAAGCCAATTGAAGGCGTGAGCATGCTGTACACCTTTAACAAAGCCAATGCCAATGCGGCATCAACTCGCACAACTCAATACTTTGAAATGGCGGGCAATCGCGCTATCTATCACGATGGCTGGATTGCCGCTACTACGCCCTTCGCTCCGCCATGGGACCTGGCAACAGGCAAACTCCCAGATGTGACGACAGGTTATAAATGGGAGCTTTACAACATCACCGACGACTATTCAGAGAACAACAATCTTGCCGATAAAAATCCAGACAAGTTGAAAGAACTGCAGGCGCTATTCCAATCGGAAGCAACAAAGTACAACGTCTTCCCCTTGGATAACACGGCATTCTCACGCCTGCTTACGGCACGACCGAGCGCGGTAGCTGGCAAAACGCTCTTCACATACACCGGGGTGAATGTGGGAATCCCACTGGGAAATGCTCCCAGCATATTGGACAAGGACTATACGATTACTGCCGACGTAACGATTCCGGATGGCGGTGCCGAAGGAATGATCGCGACGATGGGCGGCCGTTTCGGAGGCTACGGGCTTTTCCTGAGTCAGAGCAACAACTGGTTGCTAAGAAGCAAACTATTCAAGATCATTGTCTGGAGCCTGTTTATTATCGGCCTTCTACTCACGTGGTGGGCGAGAAATCGAAGCCGGTCAGGCTGGAAGACATGGCTCGGCTACGCACTGTTGCTCATCGCGCCGCTATGGTTATTAGCGGGCCTTGTAACCGCGGTGACTGGTATGGGAAGAGGTAGACCGGTTTTCGTTTACAACTTTCTAGACATGGAGCGATTCCGGTGGTCTGGGTCGTCTTTGACTGCGGGAAAACACACGATTGTCTTCGACTTTAAGTACGACGGTCCTGGCCCCGCGAAAGGTGGAACTGGAGTACTCTCGGTGGATGGCAAAGAGGTAGATCGCAAGACGGTCGCACATACCATTCCGCTCCTTATGTCCATCGACGAAACCTTCGACATCGGCCTCGATACCCGATCTGGAGTGGACTTCAGTTACGATTTGCCGTTTCGATTTACAGGAACAATTGATAAGTTGACCTACAAACTGGGTCCGGAACAGTTGAATGCAGAGGACCATAAAAAAGTGCAGGACGCTGTTGCCAAAGTAAACGACTAAACGATTCGGGCTATTTGAGCCTACATTCAGGAAGCTAAACATTCTGCCGGCTACATAGCTGGCAGCATAACCTCGGAGAAGACCGACGATGAGAACGAAATGGATGATGTGCGCTTTGCTGGTTTCGATGGTATGTGGCGTTGCGGCCGCCCAGCAGGTTTCAGTCAATTACAACCATAACCAGAGCTTTTCCAATTACCACACCTATGCCTGGGGCTCGAACAACGCGAACCAGATTCAGAACTCAATTCTCGCGCAGGTTGCACAGCAGGATATCGACACGGCAATGCAAGGTAAGGGCCTGTCGAAGGTAACGGAAGCTCAGAATCCTGATCTGATCCTCACTTCGAACGGCGGCATGAGACAAGAAACCTCGTACAGTGCGTGGGGAATGCGCGGTATCGGTGGAGGGATGGGCGGAATTACTCCAGAGCAAAATGTAGAAGCGACGATGATCGTCGACCTTTACGAGGCCAAGACCCAGTCTTTGGTGTGGCGAGGGATTGCCCAGGACACTTTGAGCAATAACGGCAACAAGAATCAGCAGATGGTGCAAAAAGCCATCCAGAAAATGTTCAAGCAGTGGCCGAAATAGAACAACGACCGCATGTGAATTGAAAGCTGAAACTGAATTACCACTGCCTCGTCCGCTCGGCACGGTAATGAGCGACGCGCATACCGGGCAAACGACACGAGTGTGCCTTTTGCCCTTACCGCAACTTTCGCAAATTGTTGAATTTTGGTGGAGCTAAGCGGGATCGAACCGCTGACCTCCTCGTTGCGAACGAGGCGCTCTCCCAGCTGAGCTATAGCCCCACGAACAGGCGGGAACACTCTTTCGATTCTAGCAGCGACATTGAATTAAGAAAAGCTGACCCACGCTGGAGACTTATTCGACAGCGCTCGCCGTTTTCGCCGTACGCGCCACTGTAGCCACATCCAGCAGCAGAGCGTCCAGATGCTCGCGCGCCACCTGTCCCTGTGCCATGTCAGCCGAGCCGCCGCCGCGAAGTCCGAGCTTTGCCAGACTTTGCCGCAACACGTCGCCGCAGGAGAATGGCATCCCCTTGCTCGAAGCCATAACTACGGCTGCCGGTTCCATGTGGGTTGACGCGATAAGCGCAAGAGTTTGTGGCGCAGCTGCGCACACGCGGGAAGCCAGAAGCTTGCAGTAGGCCGCATCGCGATCCGCAAATACGCGTTTCACCAGACGCAATCCATCGTGGATCGAGTCCTCGACCACCAATCGGGACGCGTGATACTCCGCCAACTCTTCGCGGAGTTTCAGACGTTCTTTCTGTGAGGCCTTCGCCTCAGTCTGCAACCTCTCAACAGCCTGCGGAAGCTCAGCTGGTCCTATGGACAATGGCGCCGCCATCTTCACCAGCATTGTCCAATCGCGGCGTGCAGCGGAGACTGCTCTTTGCCCGCACATGAATTCCACCCGCACTCCCTGGCGTACTTTTTCCAGCGAACGCAGCAGCATTCCACCAATCTGTCCCGTGGAGTGCAAGTGCGTTCCGCCGCACGCGTTGAGGTCGTAGCCCTCAATCGCGATCAGACGCATACTCCCAACCCGCTCCGGGAGTTTATGCAGCCGCCCTGCGGCGAGCAGCGCCTCCGCCTCTTCGCGACTCACTGTGCTCGCGGAAATTCTTCTGCCTTCGGCAATCAACTCATTAACTTTCTTCTCCACGCGCTCGAGCGACGCTGCGGTCACAACATCCGACTCCAGGTCGATGGTTGAACTTTCTTCGCCCAGATGGAAAGAGACCGTCATCGCTCCCAGTTCTTTTGCAAAAACTGCCGACAGCAGGTGTTGGCCGGAGTGTTGCTGCATGTGATCCAACCGCCGAGTCCAGTCGATCGCCGCTTCAATTTGGGTGCCGGCAGTCAACGGCTTTTCGGTAAAGTGCCATACTTCACCGGTCTCTTCTTCCTGCACATCGAGCACGGGAATCTCAAGTGTGGCGCCGCTGCGCGCCTCGGCTAACAGGGTACCCCGGTCAAAGGGCTGCCCCCCGCTCGTCGGGTAGAAAGCACTGCGATCCAGCGCCAACTGCCATACGGATTGGCCGGCAATACGCGACACTTCGCGCACATCGGTCACCCGCGCATGAAATTTCGAGAGGAAAGAATCGTTGTAATAGAGACGCTCTACCATGGCCCCTATATTCTAGAGCAAACGCGGTTAAGCGAGATTCGCGAAGTCTGAAGAGTCAACCAGCAAAGCGCGAGGAAGTCCGCCTCTGGGACGCGAGCGAACGTCTGGTCCGCGATGCCACTTAAGCCGAGAAATTTGAGGATCTGTTATGACCGAAGAGATTTCCGCAGCCGGTGAAAACCAGCGCATTAAAGACGTTCCCCGCAACCTAAAGCCATACTTCCTTGGATTTCTCATCAAGGGTGAGCGGTGGAACGACACCCAAGGCGAGCAGGCAGCGGAGTTGATGCAACTACAACTGGCCTTCCTGCGTTCGCAGATGGAGTCTCAACGTTACCTCCTCGCCGGACCTGTTCTCGATGAAGGACGCCTCGCCGGAATGATGATCATCGACGCGAGAACAGCGGATGAGGCTCGCATCCTCGCCAACATGGATCCGGCAGTCAAGGCAGGCAGGCTCGCAGTCGAGATTTACCCCACCTTCCTGCCCGCCCTGGATAATGTCCATGCCGAATATTGAGCAGATGCAAGACGCAAAAACGGCCAGCGGATGAGATTCTCCGCTGACCGTTCTTAACTACTTGTCGCCTAAATGCTGACTTGTTCTAAATAGAACTCATATTCAGCAGGAATTCCGCATTGTTCCGCGTCTTCGCGAGCTTGTCCGTGAGCAACTCCATCGCTTCCACAGGAGACAATGGATTGAGCACCTTGCGCAGAATCCAGATCCTCTGCAGGTCTTCCTTCGGAATCAGCAACTCTTCCTTACGGGTTCCAGAGCGTTGAATATCAATTGCTGGGAAGACGCGCTTATCGACCAGCTTGCGGTCGAGAATCACTTCCATATTGCCCGTGCCCTTGAATTCTTCGAAGATGACCTCGTCCATGCGCGAGCCGGTATCGACAAGCGCAGTGGCGATAATCGTCAAAGAACCGCCCTCTTCAATGTTTCTGGCTGCGCCGAAAAACCGCTTCGGCCGTTGCAGGGCGTTTGAATCCACGCCGCCCGAAAGTACCTTGCCGGAGGGAGGAACGATGGTGTTGTAAGCGCGCGCCAGACGTGTGATCGAATCCAGCAGGATCACCACGTCCCGCTTGTGCTCAACCAGCCGCTTCGCCTTCTCGATCACCATTTCGGCGACCTGTACGTGGCGTGCCGCGGGCTCGTCAAACGTCGAGCTGATTACCTCGCCCTTTACGGAACGCTGCATGTCCGTGACTTCTTCCGGACGCTCGTCGATCAGCAACACGATCAAAGCAACTTCTGGATGATTGGACGTTACCGAGTTTGCGATGGATTGCAGCAGCATCGTTTTGCCGGTGCGCGGAGGCGCAACGATCAAGCCGCGCTGTCCCTTGCCCACAGGGGTAAGCAGGTCCATGACGCGTCCGCTGATGCCCTCGCGGACCGTCTCCATCTTGATCCGCTCTTCGGGATACAGCGGCGTCAGATTGTCGAAAAGAATTTTGTTTCTAGTTTCTTCCGGAGACTCAAAGTTGATCGCTTCAATCTTCACCAGCGCGAAGTACTTCTCGCCTTCGTGCGGCGGACGAACATTGCCACTCACCGTGTCGCCCGTCTTCAGATCAAACTTGCGGATCTGCGAAGGGGAGACATAAATGTCATCGGGACCGGGCAGATAGTTGTAATCCGGGGAACGGAGAAAGCCGTAACCGTCGGGCAGAATCTCCAGCACGCCTTCCGCGAAAATGTGCCCTTCTTTTTCGCTTTGCGCCTGGAGGATTTTAAAGATGAGGTCCTGCTTGCGGAGCCCACTTGCGCCAGGAATCTCAAGAGTGCGCGCAATTCGGCTCAGTTCAGTTATGTTCTTTTCTTTTAGCTCAGAGATGGTCATTGTCACCTGCGGTGGGTAGCTTTCGAGGAGGTTGCCAGGAAGGAATCGAGCTGTTAAAAGCAGGACTTCGTTTGTTGGTGGTTGCGAGGTAAAGCAGTGCCGCGCTTAAGCTGCGCGGCGCTGCTGATGGTGTGAAGCCTCAAGAGCTTCGCTGGAAAGTGCACTGGGTGTCGATTTGCGGAAGCGGACCAACACATCGTTCGTGGTGTCTTGCAACCGCGTATTCGGCTTATGCAGTTTGCGGGTAGCTTTCGACGCAAGCTGGCAGAGCTGGTAGCGATTCGTTACATGGGCAAGTGCCCCAAAAATCAGATCGGAACGCATCTGTAATCTCCTTCAGGTTGACCGTCCCGGAAGCCTTCCGGGAGACAACTGGCGCACACAATGTGTGGCAAATTCGGTCGATAACGTTTGTTTTTTAGACGCTCGATGATGGCGTCCTGTTCCAAACTTTTTAAGTTTTTTACTGCCTCTTGCACCCGCCTTCGCACTTAGCAACTCCCGGCTTCCCGGGCATGCGCTTGGCCTCTCCTGACGCGGTAGCAGGTTTGTTTACCCCATCTCAGGAGAACCCCTGAAGGAAACAGATTTACATCTGATGTTCAGCGCTGGATTCAATTGGGCTGGGACTAGAACGGCAGCTTTTGGAGGGGGCAATTGCCAACTCCTCGAAAGCCGTGCTTGCATTCGGCACGATTGACCTTAAACCTGTTCGTTCTGTGGGTCAACTTCTTTTTTTCAGGGGGATCGAGTGCTAAACCCCGACGGTCACATCATGGTCTGGTACCAAGTTATTGATTAATAGAAGTTTATTCCGCATGGGCGCCCGTAATTCTAAGCGGGTGCGCGTTTTTGTCCTTCTCATCAATCCTTTCCGGGGATGCCACTAGTACTAAAAGCCTATCGCCAAATTTTCGGCCGTCGCTGTATTCTGCCCTATATCCGATTGATTGCGGGTAAGATACGGCATCCACACCTTGCGAAATACGGTTTAAAAGGAAGACCTTCAATGCGTCTCGCACGTCCTTTTGCTCGAGTTGCACCACTTCTTGCCTTTCTTGGCACCGCTCTCGGAACCCTAAACGCTCAGCAGCCCCAAAAACTCGATAGTGCTTCGGTTACGCGCGCTCACATGATGCTGCGTCAGGCGTACAGCGACGTGAAGGATCACTACTACGATCCCAAGTTCCGCGGACTCAACCTTGAGGCAAACTTCCAAAAATCTGATGCCGGGCTGGATGTAGCGACTTCCAATGGCGAGGCGTTCCGCATCATTGCCGCCTTTCTATACGCACTGCAGGATTCCCATACTTTCTTCCTGCCGCCTTCGCGCGTCAGCCGAATGGATCGGGGTTTCCGCATGGAGATGGTCGGCGACGCTTGTTTCGTCACCCACATTCGCCCTGGTTCTGATGCTGCGTCTAAACTCAAGGTGGGGGACCGCGTTCTGCTGATCGATGGATTCAACGTCAGCCGAGACAGCTTTCACGACATGCAGTATTTCTTCGAAACGCTTCTTCCGGCGCCCGAACTGGAACTCATCGTTCAAAATCCTGCTGGCGAACGCCGCAAGGAGAAGGTGATCGCTGCCTTTCGAAGCGGCAAGACTGTCTACGACATCTCCAACGGGGCGACCGATTTCGACTACACCAAGCTCATACTTGAAGATCAGAACGACGATCATCTCCATCGCCAGCGGACCGTTGAGAACGGTGACGTAATGATCTGGAAAATGCCGTGGTTCTATGCCGACAGCGATGAACTCAACAGCATCTTCGGCCGTACCTTGAAGCACAAAACTCTTATCCTCGACCTGCGCGGAAATCCCGGTGGCTCTGTCGACGTCCTGCGAGAAATGCTCTCGCATGTTTTCGATCACGAGGTAAAAATCGCTGACCGCATATCTCGTAAGAATTCAAAGCCGGAGATTGCGAAGCCGACTAAGGGCAACTTGTTCACCGGCAAGCTGATCGTTCTCGTCGATTGCCGGTCTGCCTCTGCTTCCGAGCTATTTGCGCGGGTCGTGCAAATTGAGAAACGTGGAACTGTGATCGGGGACCGGAGCGCGGGCGCCGTTATGGAGGCTCGGCATTACCATGAGTCCGTCGGCCTGGATGACAAGGTGTTCTACGGCTTCTCCATCACCTCTGCGGACCTCGTGATGGCAGATGGCAAGACTCTTGAAAAGGTGGGTGTTATTCCTGACACCCTGATGCTTCCAACTGGTGCCGACATTGCCGCCGGGCAAGATCCCGTATTGGTAAAAGCAGCGGAGTTTGCCGGGCTGAAACTCGAACCCGTCGCCGCTGGCAAGCTCTTTCCTTTCGAGTGGCCACCTTTGTAACGGAGTTGAAGAACGCATCCCTCCCGCAGAAGCCAGAAGCACACTCTGAGTGCTAAACTCTGACCGTTTGCGAACAGGCCGCAAGCCTGATCCTTCGCATGCTTTTTACCGTATTCTGCGGTGGTCTACAGTTGAATTCGCGCTCGAGGGATCAGCAATGTCGAATATGGATACCGAACAGCTCGCCTATGCCACTCCACTCACCAGTCTGGGCGAAGACGAGGTGCTCTTCCGCGACACCGTTCGCCAGTTTGCGCAGCAAAGCATAGGCCCGCTTGTCTCGCAGATGGACGAGGAGCAGCATTTCTCTGCGGATCTTTTGCCGCAGCTTTTCAATCTCGGCCTGATGGGCATCGAGATCCCGGTAGAGTATGGCGGAGCCGCGGGAACCTTTTTCGAGGCAATTCTCGCGGTGGAACAGATATCCGCGGTCGATCCTTCGGTAGGGGTTCTGGTTGACGTACAAAACACGCTCTGCGTAAACGCCCTGCTGCGCTGGGGTACGGAGGAGCAGAAGAAACACTACCTTCCGCGCCTCGCCACAGACACGGTTGGAGCCTATGCACTGAGCGAAGCGGCATCGGGTTCGGATGCCTTCGCGCTGCAGACAAAAGCCGAAAAGCGCGGCGACAGCTACATCCTCAATGGCCAGAAGCTTTGGATCACCAACGCCAAGGAGGCAGGACTCTTCATCGTGTTCGCCACGGTCGATGCCTCTGCGGGATACAAGGGCATTACGGCGTTCCTGATCGACAAAAACACCCCGGGATTCTCCGTCGGCAAAAAAGAAAATAAGCTCGGGATCCGCGCCTCCTCAACCTGCGAGCTGGTGCTGGAGGATTGCCGCCTGCCCGCGCAAAACGTGCTCGGCGAAGTGGGCAAAGGCTACAAGATAGCAATTGAAACGCTGAACGAAGGCCGGATCGGCATCGGCGCTCAGATGCTTGGGCTCGCCACCGGCGCCTGGCACCATGCCAAGGAATATGCCCGCGAGCGCAAACAATTCGGCAAGGCAATCGGCGAATTCCAGGCCGTGCAGTTCACCATTGCCGAGATGGCGACGGAAATCGAGGCTGCTCGCCTGCTGGTCTATAACGCCGCCCGGCTAAAGGATGCGAATCAGCCATTCCTCAAGGAAGCTGCGATGGCGAAATACTTCTCTTCGCACGTAGCTGAGAGGGTTGCAAGTTTGTCCGTTGAGATTTTTGGCGGCTACGGATTCGTAAAAGATTATCCGGTTGAGAAGTTCTACCGCGACGCCAAGATCGGCAAGATTTACGAAGGCACGTCGAATATGCAGCTAGCCACTATTGCCAAGCTGGTTATGTCGGAATAGAGTCCGCTGGCCGAGTTCGGATGCACTTGGTACGCCCGAGGGGCCAGCACTAGACGTCGAAATCTACCTGGTCCACGTAGCACCAGCCCCAGTTTTCCCCTCGCTCGATGGAGCGCATGAGTGGATGTCCGGTGTGGCCGTAGTGTTTGGTCGCGTGCTTGTTTTTCGAGGAGTCACAACAGCCCACGTTGCCGCAAACCAGGCACATGCGCAGGTGAACCCACATGTCACCCTTCTTCACGCACTCCTCGCATACATGCTCGGTGGGGGAAGTGAAGCGGATCTCATCCATATGTGTGCATTTCGTCGCCATGCGAAATTGGATGCGTCTCCGCCCTAATGGTCGCAAACGAGCGATCCGGGCCGGGGAGGTCTCGGTGAACTCCCCGCCTGCGGCTTCCGTCATGCCGCGTGGAACTGGCTTCGAATCGACTGCAGGTGCGGAGCCAGAAACTCCTGCCGGTCGACCTTGCCGTAATTCAACACTGCCGTACCCCCGGCGTTGATGAAGTTCGTATCCTTTACACCGATGAAGGCGAGGACCGTCCGCAGATACGGCTCAACAAAGTTAAAGGAGGCCATTGCTGTCCCTTCGTCGTACACGCCGCCCGAAGCTACGAGCACCGTCGCCTTCTTCCCGTTCAGCAGACCTTCGGGAGCGCCGCTGGCATACGAAAATGTCCTTCCGGCGCGGATCACCTGGTCGATCCAAAGCCGCAGCGTCGATGGAACAGAAAAGTTGTGCATTGGCACGCCGATCACGTATTCGTCCGCAGACTCAAGCTCCGCGATCAACTCGTCGGAAAGCGCCAGGACTTCATGCTGCTGGGGCGTCCGGCCGTCACTCGGTGTGTAGGACGCGCCAACCCAGGTCGCGCCAATTGGCGGAATCGCCGTGGCGGTCAGATCCCGCACGATTACTTTTCCGTCAGGGTTTGCCTGTTTCCAATTTTCGGCGTACTCGCGTGTTAGTCGGCGCGAGATCGAAGATTCTCCGAGTGGGCTGGAATCAATTTGAAGTAATGTCGGCATGGATTGCCTCCTATACAACAATCGATGTGTACACAACATCTGTCGATTCAAATTCAACAACAGATGTCGTTAAATGAGTCGCGCAGGGTGTTCCTGTAATCTGACAGGATAGGAGTGAAATGGAAGCCGCCGCCTGCGAACAATTCGACCCGCGAGTCCGCCGTACCCGGCAGTTGCTCCAACAGGCTCTCGATAAGCTGCTGCAAACGAAGGACTTCGAGAACATCTCGGTGCAAGATATTGCGGAAGCCGCAACGGTGAACCGGGCCACTTTTTACGATCACTTTGCCGACAAATTCGCCCTGCTGGAATATTCGGTGGCCGCCAACTTCTACTGTCTGATCTCAGCCCGGAACGTCAAATTTGACAGTTCCTGTGCTTCAACCCTGGAAGCCATCATTCTTGGAGTCTGCAACTATCTCGATGGTCTGCCTCGCGCGGAGTGCGAACGCCGCAAACAGATGGAACCCTATCTCGAATCTGCGGTCATTGGGGTGGTTCGCCGTACCATTCTCAAAGGCATCAAGGAACACCCCACTGGTGTCGCACCTTCTCCCGAGATGATTGCCACTACTCTAAGTTGGGCGATATACGGAGCGGCGAGGGAGTGGCTGCATACTCCGAACCATGTCCCCGCGGAAGAGATTGTATCCACGATCATGACCATGATCGCGCCCATCGTAGCCACAATGCAGCCCACTGACGGACAAGCCATCGCTGATTGAGCCTACGATTGCGGTGCGTCTTCCCTCGCAGTCACAAATGCGAATCTCTGTTTGAGTCGTAAAAAAGGCCTCTCAAAGTACTGGTACGAGAGATGAGCGATGCAGATGCTCAACGCCATTACGGCGATTGTTGCTGCACCGTCTCGCACGAAATTCGGCATGTGGAGGCCGGGGAAAAATGCGCCAAGATACGGTATCGCCTGCTTGAATACCAGGAAAAACATCAACGAATGGAACATGTAAAGCCCGTAGGATATCCGTCCCAGGTAGGCGACCCATGATGGCACAAACCGCGCCGGTGTTCCCAGCGTACATAGGAAGAAGAGCATTGTCCCAGCCAGTATCAGTAGCCAACCTGCGATCGCGCCTGTCGGCGGAGGATGCGACTCCATGGTCGCTACCTTAAAGTGAACGAGCGCGGTAAACCAGCAAACGAATGCCAGCGCGAATCCAGCGAGCCGCAATAGCGGCGACAGTCGAACGAGTCTGCCCTTCAGCATGATGGCCAATAGTGTTCCTGCACTGAAGAACTGAAACTGCACAAAGCTGTTCGTCCACTCACCTGGGTCGCCGATTTTCGGGTGGATCGCATAGAGCACCACCGTTACATACGCGAGGACGAGCAATATCAAACTGACGACTACTATTGCCCTCCGACCGGCATAGGCAGCCAGTACAGGAATACCGATGTAGAACTGCTCTTCTACAGAAATGCTCCATAGGGGATCAATAGTTGCCCAAAGCCATCCATGTCGAACGATGTACCAGTTCCCTACAAAGAACGTGAACGCCACCCAGACCCGTGGATTGTCCGTCCCCAGGCCCGGAACGAAATGGTTTAGAATCGCGAATCCATAAAACACCAGGAAATAAAGAGGCCAGATGCGTAGAATTCGGCGCATATAAAACGCTCGAATGTGCACCTGCCCAGTGTCTTCGCGCTCGCGCAACAGCAATTCGGTTATGAGAAAAGCGCTGAGGAGGAAGAAGACCGGAACACCAAACGAACACATGCGGCCAAACCGCCCAAGCCACACTGAATCGGTCTCAACATAATCGATGCGATGGGACCAGAACACGCAGAAGAACGCAAAGAAACGAAGTGCGTCGAGTTCGGGCCGATAGTAACGACTACCCTTCGTTATGGGTTTCTTGTTTGCAATCTCAAATGTCCCGCGACTACTACTTTCTGCCATCGTGTGATCTCATTGCCAATCGCAGTGACTTTGAATCGAATTTGAGGCGCCTTCTTAGGATGCGCCGCTCCCAAAACTGCATCATTTACGTTTGCGGTGGGTCTTCTCTCGCCGCCACAAATGTGAACCTCTGCTTGAGTCGCAAAAATGGCCTCTCAAAATATTGGTACGAGAGATGAGCGATGAAAATGCTTAACGCCATTACGGCGATAGTTCCTGCACCGTCTCGCACGATATTCGGAACATCCACGCCGGGGAATGAGGCGCCAAGGTGCGGTATCGCCTGTTTAAAGACGAGGAAAAACATCAACGAGTGGAAGAGGTAAAGTCCGTAGGATATCCGTCCCAGGTAAGAGAGCCATGCTGGTACAAAGCGCGCGGGTATGCCCAGGGTGCAGAGAAAAAATAAGACAGTCCCAGCCAGTACAAGCAGCCAACCGATCAGAGCGCCTGTTGGCGTGGGATGAGGCTCCCAACTTTTTACGTCGAAGCGAATGAGTGCCATGAACCAGCAGCCGAATGCCAGCGCGAATCCAGCGAGTCGCAATGGCAGCGACAGCTTCGAACGAGTCTGCCCTTCAGCAGGATGGTCAAGAGCGTTCCTGCACTGAAAAACTGAAACTGCACAAAGCTGTTCGTCCACTCGCCTTTATCGCCGGGTGTTGGGTCGAGCGCATACAACACCACCGTCACATAGGCGATTGCTAACAACATCCAACTGACGATTATTACCGCCTTACGTCCAGCGAAAGCAGCCAGTACAGGGATCACAATGTAGAACTGCTCTTCGACAGAAATGCTCCACAGTGGATCGACTGAGCCTGCGATCCAGCCATGTCGCAGGATGTACCAATTGCCGGTGAAGAAAGTAAACGCGAGCCATGCCAGCGGATCATTCGTGCCAGTGCCGGGAACGAAGTGGTTAAGAATAGCCAGGCCAAAGAAGACGAGAAAGTACAGCGGCCAAATACGGAGGATTCGCCGCATATAAAAAGCCTGAATGTGTACTCGACCGGTGCTCTCTCGCTCGCGCAACAACAGTTCAGTTATAAGAAATGCGCTGAGGAGAAAGAAGACTGGGACACCGAACGGCCCGATGTTGCCGATGCGCGCCAGCCACAAATTGCGCACCGGATCGGTCTCAACATAATCCATGCGGTGGAAGACGAACACGCAGAGGAATGCGAAGAAGCGCAGTGCATCCAACTCCGGCCGATAGTACCGACTACCCGTCGCCGGGGCGCTCTTGTTCTCAACAACGATCGTCCTGCTGCTCTGTTCTGTCATCGTACGATTCCGATACCTGTAATAATTTCAATCAGATTTAAGGCACCGTTTCTACGATGCAACAGCCATGGTGTCGAATGAATCTTGCATGCTTTCATTCGTATCGATCGTTTGCCCTGTTCATGATCGCCTGATTTTCAGAAAACTTCATCTTGGTTTGTTTCCTTCCATCACTGTTCGTTCGGAGTGTCACTTTCAAATCGAGACACGCTTATTATCCTGTAACATAGCCATCTGAACACACGAGGAACTCATGCTCCTGAGTCTCACTTCGCGTTTTTGCGGGAACGTCTACATTATCGATTGCAAAGGTCGAATTGTTACCGGCGATGAGGCAAAATCGCTCCAGGCGGTTCTCGACCATGGGGCACGCGAATTTTCGCGGATCGTGCTTACATTGAGCGATGTTGAGCGGCTGGACAGTACCGGGCTGGGGCTGTTGGTTCTGTACGCGGCGCGTATGCGCAAACTGGGCGGCGATGTGCGTTTGGCCGCGCCTCCAAAATTTGTCGTCGACCTGATACACCTCACACGACTAGCGACAATTCTGCCGGTTTACGAAACGGAGGAGGAAGCAATCCTTTCCTATCTCAGGCAGCGAATGCCCAATTCGGCGGAAGAGAAGACCGGCCAGCGCGTGCTGGTGCTTGAAAAGTCAGCGGACGTCTGCGCATTCATTACGACGGTGTTGGTGCAACACGGCTTCGAAGTAAAGTCCACCAGCTTCGTAAGCGACGCGAGAATACTGCTGCAGGTTCAAGCAGTGGATTACATCCTTGTGGGTCCAGGAACTGCCCAGCTTTCCTCGCAGGCAATCGTTGAAACGCTTAGAACCGTCGCCACGAAGGCCACCGCACTGCAGCTTGACGACACTTTTCGTTCCCTGGACGCCGATCACGCCACTCAAGTTCTACTGAAAATGTTTGAAGTTGGCAGCGCCAGCTAGAGTCGTTTTCACCAACGAGGACGCCCTTTAGCAATGCACGATACGAAAGCAACCGAGTCCTGAAAATGCAACGCTGGTTTTTTCATCCGCATCTAGCCTGAGCGTGAAGCAAGCTCAGCATCTCGCTCCGGGTAGAAAGCTTCCTGCAAAGTCTGAAAGGTCTCTTTTCAGCCCCCGACTCCTTTCCACGACAATTTGCATGACACTATGCCTGTTGGTAAGCGCCTGCAACAAGCCGCAGGAAAAGCACGCCGTCGTTGCGCCTGCACCACAGCAACCAGAGGTGAAGCCGGCTCCCGCCACGCCAATAGATGCGAAGAAAGTCGAACTCGGTGGCACGCTTTGGGATCCACAATGGGACGCAATTATCGAGAAGGCTCTGCCTCCGGAAATGCTCTCGTCGCAGGTGCCGCGCGATGTACGGCGCTTCTGTCCCCGCTTTTATGAGATTTCCGAAGTGGATAAACGTGCTTTCTGGGCATACTTTTTTCAGGCCCTTGCAGGAGCGGAGGCAGGTCTCAATCCGAAAACGGACGTTCGTCACACCGAGCCCGAGATCGCAGTCCGTGACACTGTGACCGGCAGAATGGTTCGAAGTGAAGGCCTACTACAACTGACCTATGAAGATCAGAAACGATATGGGTGCGATTTTGATTGGGAGAAGGATAAGACGCTGAGGGCGAACGATCCGGCGAAGACCATCCTGCAACCAAAGAATAATCTCGAATGCGGCGTCAGTATCTTAAAGAGACAAATTATCGATAACCACAAACCCATTTTTTCCAGCACTGGATACTGGTCGACATTGCAGCCGGGCACGGTGAGTTATCGAGTGTTCGCCAAGCAAATGGTGAACCCGCCACTTGTCTGCGGATCTGCCGCAAATACGCGTCACACCGAACCGGGGACGAAAAATCCGCAGCCCCTCTCCGCCAGTCGATAGTTGAATTACCGCCAACTCAACTAAAAGAATTAGCGAACGTCCATCGATTCCGTACATTTGTGAACTCCAGCAATTGAAATAACGGACAAGCGAGCGCGTGGGCAAAATGAACATTTGAACTGCGCGTGCACGCCCAAACACAACGGGCACCACTTCCGTTAACATGGAAGTGCAATGACCTTTCCAATCAAAGTATGCGTTGTCTGTTCAGAGGAGTTCGAACTCAAGCCTGATAAGCCCGGTTTCGCCAACCGATGCCCGTCCTGCAGTGCTCCCGAAGCGGAAGAGCCTGCCTCCACAAAACAACCAGTGGATGCGGTGGACCGCAAAACAAGGAGTGAAGCGAACGAGGCTAGGCGAGAGGCAATGCGCAATCTGCTTTATCGCAAGGATAGCTAACGCCTTCTGCTTAGGTCCCTCATAAATGTAGGACTAAGCGGCCTTCACTCATTTGGGCGCGATGGCTCCGATCGGTAGGAATCCAGCTTCCACACAATCTGCCGGATAAGGCCGAGCCACTCCTGCAGATCGCGCTGCGTAACCGGCACGTGCCGGAGCAATCTCCTAAGCCTCTGCTCCGTCGCGAGCTGCGTTCCGTGGAGAACATAGTTACTAAGTGAAAGAGCATGCAACAGCAATGCGAGGAACCGCTCGCGTTCTTCCACGGTCGCGAGTGCGGCTTTGTTTGCGACGAAGGTTTCTACCGGGTCGCGCACCAGTTCATACAGTGTGATAGCCACGGCCTGGCCGAGATTCATCGAGAGATGTTTGGTGCGAGTGGGGATGCGGAGAAGTATTTGGCAGTGGTTCAAGTCGTCATTGGACAAGCCGACTTTCTCCGAACCGAAGAGCATCGCGACTTTTTCACCCGATTGAAGGTGATGCCGGATCATCTTGGCGGCCGTTTCCAGCCGCTGGATCGGCTCCAACGTGTGCCGCGCACCTCCCCCGGTTGTTCCGACGACGAGAGAGCAG
The DNA here is from genome assembly GCA_963797255.1 of uncultured Acidobacteriaceae bacterium. Lineage (GTDB taxonomy): Bacteria > Acidobacteriota > Terriglobia > Terriglobales > Acidobacteriaceae > JANXZS01. The sequence continues at coordinate 449,516 of CAWCOV010000012.1, read as the reverse complement.
TCAGCAACAGCCCGTGCCACATCTTCAAATTCCGCAGCGGCGGCCAGTACCTGTTCCGCATCCACAGCCGAACGCGCCTCGCGAAACGCGGCATCGTAAGGCTGAACCATCCTGAGGTTCAGGAATCCGAAATTGCTCATCGCCCGGGCAACAGCCCCAACATTCAGCGGATTTCGGGTGCGGACCATCACAATCCGCATGTTGTCGATCTGTTCTGGTGTTAACACTAGGTTCAGTCTAGTGCAGGCGCGGCGATGACGGTCCCGCCCCGAGATATGAGCTTGATCTTAGGGCGCTAATCCGTTGACGGGTATGTCCAACATACATAAGATGATCCGCAGCAGGTCTCCCTCCAATGAAAGACCAAGGCGACTCCCACTACCGGATCCTCGAAAAGCTCGGCGGCGGAGGCATGGGCGTCGTTTACAAGGCGGAAGATACTCGGCTGCGCCGCTTTGTAGCGCTCAAATTTCTGCCGGAGAATATCTCCCTCGACCCGCAAACCCTCGCACGATTTGAACGTGAGGCGCAGGCCGCATCTGCTCTGAACCACCCCAACATCTGCACTGTTTATGACATTGGGGAAGAGGAGGGGCGCGCATACATCGCCCTGGAATTTCTCGAGGGCGAGACGCTGAAGCACCGGATCTCTACTGAGCCGATCGAAATCGAAACCCTGCTGGGTCTTGCTATTGAAATCGCAGATGCCCTGGATGCGGCACACACTGAAGGAATTGTTCATCGGGACATTAAGCCTGCCAACATCTTTGTGACGAAACGCGGCCATGCCAAGGTGCTGGATTTCGGGCTGGCGAAGGTGACGTCGGCAACAACTTCTGTAAGCAGGACCGCGACGGCGAGCACGATGCTGGCGACTGAGGAACAGCACCTCACCAGCCCCGGTACGATGCTGGGAACCATCGCGTACATGTCGCCAGAACAGATTCGGGGCAAGGAGTTGGACGGCCGCACCGATCTGTTTTCGTTTGGCGTTGTTCTCTATGAAATGGCGACGGGTGCGCTTCCCTTTCGCGGCGACACCTCTGCGCTGATCTTCGAATCGATCCTGCACCGCACTCCTGTGCCCGCAGTTCGATTGAATCCGGATCTTCCGGTGAAGCTGGATGAGATCATCAACAAGGCGCTGGAAAAGGATTGCGCGTTGCGTTACCAGCACGCGTCCGAGATGCTCGCCGATCTCAAGCGGCTGAAACGCGATACTGATTCCGGCCATTCCCGTATAACTTCGGCAATTGCCGGGGACCATATTTCAAGCGGCGCGACTCCGACACCAGTGAGTGTTCCGGCAATGCCGATTTGGAAGCTCGCGGCGCTGGTAATTCCGGTTCTGGTGGTGTTGGCGTTTGGGATTGCTTATCTATTGCGGCCTACGTTGCCTCCACCACGGGTAGTGGGCACGACGCAATTAACGCATGACGGTGCGCCCAAGTTGTTTGGAGTGGGAAACACCCCTCCTCCTTTGGCCACTGACGGGTCAAGGATTTACTTCACCGAGGGGGGAGTCGTAAATCCCATTCTGACTCAGGTCTCTACGGATGGCGGTGAGTCCGTCCCAATTTCGCTGCCTTTTTCAGTAATGGGGCTGGACGCCATCTCGCCAACCCGGCCTGAACTTCTGATTGGCGGGCCGCCTACCACTCAAAACAGCGCCGGGCTATGGACGGTTCCAGTGCCGGGAGGCCAGCCTCGACGCTTGGGGGACCTGATGGCCTCTGACGCATCGTGGTCTCAGGATGGCGCGACCATCTACTTCACCGTCGGGCCTGAGATGTTTTCGGCAAATAGAGATGGGGGCGCAGTAAAGAAGATTTTCACCGCCCCGAGCGGCCTGCCCTTCTGGCCGCGACTTTCGCCGGACGGCACGGTTCTTCGATTCAGCATCTTCGATCCAAATCTTTTGACGAGCTCGTTGTGGGAGGCGCAGGCCGACGGAAGTGACCCGCGGCAACTCCTTGCCGGTTGGAACAACACACCAAACGAATGCTGCGGGAACTGGTTGGCCGATGGCAAGTATTTCGTCTTCCAGTCCACACGAGCCGGGATTGAGAATTTGTGGGCGATCCGCGAGACGGCGAGTTTGTGGCAAAAGATAAGCAAGGAACCAACGCAACTGACGGTTGGACAAATGAGGTCCTCCTCTCCTCTGCCCAGCAAGGATGGCAAGAGGATCTTCTTTATCGGATCGAGCCCGCGTGGTGAGTTGGTGCGTTTCGATCCGAAGACGAAGCAATTCGCCCCATATCTTTCAGGACTCTCTGCAGAGGGACTGAGTATCTCAAAGGACGGAACGAGAGTGGCATACGTTTCGTTCCCCGAAGGAATTCTTTGGCAAAGCAAGACAGATGGAACTGAGCGCCTTCAACTGACGTTTCCGCCATTTGAAGTGGGTGTGCCGAGTTGGTCGCCTAGTGGAACGCAGATTGCTTTTTCAGGACGCGAACCGGGAAAGCTCTGGAAGATTTATGTTATTCCGCCCGGGGGAGGAAACGCGGAACAACTCACTTCTGGCGCGCACAACGACATGGATCCGAGTTGGTCGCCTGACGGGACTTCGATGGCATTCGGAGAGATTGCACAAGAGGTCCAGACCTCGAAAGAGGATGCCATCCGCATTCTGGATCTGAAGACTCGCCAGGTAACCAACCTTCCAAACTCAGCCAGTTTGTTTTCACCACGCTATTCACCGGACGGTCGCTATCTGCTGGCGGTTTCTTCGGCGAATGACAAGCTCATGCTATTTGATTTCGCGACCAAGAAGTGGGAAGAACTGGTGAAGGCTTTCATTGCGTACCCGTACTGGTCTCATGATGGCAAATGCATCTATTACAACGATCCCTCCGCCAAGGCTCTGCCTACTTACCGAGTATGTCTGAACGACAGGAAGCCTGAGATAGTCGTTAACCTGGCAGATTTTGGGCGCCTGGCACAAGGGCGCTTTGGCTGGTGGACCGGCATTGGCCCAGATGAGTCCATTCTCGCCGTTCGGGATATCAGCGTGCAGGAAATCAATGCTCTCGATCTGCAGATTCCGTAAGGTCGGGCACGATCTCTCCTCGTTATCACGACCCTTCCCCGGAATTCGTTTCTACCTCAATCAACTCGGCTCCTCGCTGAAAGCCTCTAGGGTGCTGAACTAATCGAAGAGTTTGTTCGCATCAACTCTGCGATTCATTAAACTGGGCAAGGTCCAAATTTCGGACTTAGGGTTTGCTCCTATCCGACGTAACAAAATAGGCTGTGTTTCCGAAATGCATGGATATCGCTGAAAGGCCCCTAATGATTGCTCCATGGAACCGTCCATTTCTTTTCGCTCTTTTAGCTCTAGCCGTTTCGACCGCGGGAGTTGCTCAGACTGCTACTTCGGCACCACCCGCTCGCATTGTCCTGGACAAAGTAAGTAGCGTGGATACTCAGCGAGACGGGATCACGGTCCATGCAGGGGCGGCTTCCCTGCGCATCACTGCGCTGCGTGCAGACATTTTGCGAGTTCGAATTGCCCCCGGAGAAAACTTCCCTGAAGACGCATCGTGGTCGGTCCTGCCAGATCCACGCACCAAGTCAGTCGAAGTGAAACCATTCAATGAGAAGAATGCGGTGGGTTTTCGCACGGCGTCTCTCGACGTGCGCGTAGAACGCGATCCACTGCGTCTGGTGGTACGAGATCTTAGCGGCAACGTCATTTGCGCAGACGCAATGGGTCGGCCTGTTGAATTCGCCGCAGGAGGATTTTCTCTGGCGAAAGAGATGCCCGATGATGAGCACTATTTCGGTCTCGGCGACAAGACGGGAACATTCGATCGAAGGAACTCGGCCTATACGTTGTGGAACAAGGACATCGGCGTAGGCGAGACGATCGATCCTCTCTACAAAAGCATCCCGTTCTTCATCGCAACAAGTCCGCGGCGCAGCTATGGGCTATTTCTCGATAACACATGGCGCAGTTGGTTTGACTTTGGTAAGCAGTCGCGGGACGCCGTAGTATTTGGCGCCGAAGGTGGCCCGCTGAATTACTACCTGATTTATGGTCCCACGCCGAAGCAGGTACTGCAGGGATATATCTATCTGACGGGGACACCGCCGCTCCCTCCACTGTGGTCGCTTGGGTATCAGCAATCCCGCTATTCGTATACGCCTGAATCGCAGTTGCGCGAGGTGGCGAATCGTCTGCGCGCAGACAAGATTCCCGCAGATGCGTTGTATCTCGACATTGACTATCAATTCAGAAATCGACCATTCACTGTGAATCCAGTCACCTTCCCGAATTTTCCAGGACTGGTCGCAGATCTGCACAAGCAAAATTTTCATCTAGTGCTGATTACCGACCTGCATATCGCGCACGTTGCCAACAAAGGCTATATGCCCTATGACAGTGGTCACGCAGGCGACCACTTTGTGAAGAATTCCGATGGTGGCGAATTTGTCGGAATCGTGTGGCCGGGACCTGCTGTCTTCCCCGACTTCACGCGAGTGCAGACACGCGAGTGGTGGGGAAATCTCTACAAGGAATTTGTGAATGCCGGAGTAGCAGGCTTCTGGAACGATATGAACGAACCCTCGGTGTTCAACGGCCCAGGTGGGACCATGCCGTTGAATGCCGTTCATCGCATAGACGAGCCGGGATTCGCGAAACGCACGGCTCCGCATACCGAGATCCACAACATCATGGGCATGGAAAACGAGCGTGCCACCTATGAAGGATTACTAAAGCTTCGTCCCAATGAGCGGCCCTTTGTTTTAACACGCGCCACGTTCGCGGGAGGCCAGCGCTACGGATTCACCTGGACCGGAGACAATTCTTCAACATGGAGCCACATGCGACTCGCCACGCAAATGTTGCTGAATCTCGGCTTGAGCGGAATTTCGTTTGTCGGCGATGACATTGGCGGCTTTGGCGGTTCTCCTCCGGCGGACCTGCTGACGCGATGGATTGAAATTGGAGCCTTCAATCCCATGTATCGCAATCACTCGACGCTTGGTTCCTTGCCGCAGGAAGTCTGGGTACACGGGCCAACGCAGGAGGCGATCCGGAAACGATATATAGAGACGCGGTATCGTCTGCTGCCATACATCTATACGCTGGCTGAAGAGTCATCACGGACAGGTCTACCGCTTGTTCGCCCGATCTTTCTGGAGTTTCCCGGGGATTTCCGCGCGGCAGATAGCCAATTTCTGCTGGGTTCAAGTTTGCTGATCGCGCCTCCGCCCTTTGGCGAATCGCCCGACGGATACTCAGTCTCCTACCCTGAGGGCCCCTGGTATGACTTCTGGACCGGTAAGAAAATGCCTCCGCAGCCAACTCCGCCATCGATCGTTGACGTTTCAAATGCTTTCGCAAACGGAGAGAACGCAGCTAAGTTCCCCGTACCAGAGATTCTCAATCCCGCGCTGGACCATTTGCCGGTATATGTTCGCGGCGGCAGCATAATCCCACTTCAGCCGCTGGTACAGAGCACCGAGGAGACGCCGGTCGGGCCGCTGGAACTGCGAGTTTATCCCGGCCCGAATTGCAACGGCTCGCTCTATCTGGATGACGGACATACCTTCCGCTACCAGGCCGGTGACTTTCTACGTCAGGCATTCACCTGCGAATCGAAAGGCAACTCGATAAACGTCGAGTTCGATACCCGGGAAGGCTCTTATTCTCCGTGGTGGAAATCGATGGAAGTCGTGATTTACGGCTGGCCATCCGCCAAAGCGGAAGCTTCATTCTCAAATGAAACCGCGCCTCTAAAAACCAGATACGATTCTTCGACACACGCTTTGCATGTGATGGTTCCGGACGCAAAGGAGAAGAGAGAACTTCGGGTTCAGCAATAGAAAAAATCTGCTGACTCCTTCCCGCTTTGTCCAGAGCCGCACTTCAGCGACCTCGCACAAGTGCGGGAATTCCTACTATTCCCTTTCACGCGAAATGCGTTAGTATTCTCGGTCCTCAACAATGCATAGAAGTCGCCCAGCGAGCACAGATTTCGTCTGCCAATTTGGCGATTATGCCGCTGGGAGACGAACAGGACGCACTGCGCGATTTGCAATGCCAGGCGCGCAAAGGGACGGAGAGAACGAACATGCGGAATAACTTTTTCAAGATGGTTTTGACTTTCGCGGCAGCAGCAATTTTGCTCGCCGGGGCCACTCAGTTGCAGGCGCAATTCGGGCCACCACAAAAACATGAGCCGAAGGGCCCATGGGAAAACAAAAATCTTTCCCCGGATGAGCGGGCTGATTTGGTGGTCGCGCAAATGACGTTGGATGAAAAAATCCAGCTTTTGCACGGACAGGGTTGGGGCGCGCTCTTCCAGCCTCCAACCTCTGGGTCCAGGCGTGCGTTCGCTCGGTGGCGCAGGATTCATCCCGGGCATCGAACGCCTCGGCCTGCCGGATATTCAAATGTCAGATGCTGCCGTCGGAGTAGCGAGAGGTTCGTCGAAGAGTCGCTACTCCACGGCTTTGCCTTCAGCGGTTGCTGAGGCTTCCAGCTGGGATCCCACGCTGGCCTATGAGTATGGAGAACTGATTGGTACAGAGCTTCGCAACCAGGGATTCAACATGTCGCTCGGCGGCGGCGTGAACCTGACACGGGAAGCGCGCAACGGAAGAAATTTTGAGTACAAAGGCGAGGATCCGATTTTGGCTGGAACGCTGGTCGGCCAGGAAATGAAGGCTGAGCAGGCGCAAAACATTATCGGCGATATCAAGCACTATGCGGTGAATGACCAGGAGGATGGCCGCAATTTCGCCAACTCCATCATCGACAAACGAGCGATACGCGAGGGCGATCTCCTCGCGTTCCAAATCGGCATTCGAGACTCAGGAGTGCTCGCTGTGATGTGCTCGTATAACAAGATCAATGGCACATATGCGTGCGAAAACGACTACATCCTGAGTGACGTTTTGAAAAAGGACTGGGCATTCAAGGGCTTCGTAGTCTCTGACTGGGGAGGCACGCACAGCACAGTGAAGGCCGCGCTTGCAGGCCTGGATATGGAAATGCCGGGCGATGGATTCTTTGGTGAACCATTGAAGAAGGCCGTCCAAAGCGGCGCTGTACCGGAAGCGCGCTTGAACGACATGGTGAAGCGGCTTGTTCGAACCGAATTCGCGACTGGCCTATACGATCGTCCAGTACAGCCGCAGGTAGTGGATGTGGATCGCGGCTTTGCTGTAGCTCAACGCGTGGAAGAAAAGGGCGCGGTTCTGCTGAAGAACGAGAAGGCCCAGTTGCCCTTAAATTCTGCGACTGTGAAATCCATTGCGGTAATCGGTGGACACGCGGATGTCGGCGTAATTTCAGGTGGTGGGTCGGGGCAGGTTGATCCTGCGGGTGGCAATGCTGTTCCTACCAAGGCAGACCCCAACGACATCATGGCGCTCTTGAGCCAGCACGTCTATCACCGCTCTTCGCCGTTGAAGGCCATTCAGGAGAAGGCTCCGAATGCGAAGGTCTCCTTCGATGCCGGAACGGATGTTGCTAGTGCCGTCGCATTGGCGAAGTCCTCTGACGTGGTGATTATCTTCGCGGTGCAGCACGAGTCGGAAGGATCGGATCTTCCGAGTCTTTCGTTGCCAGATCAACAGGATACGTTGATCAGCGCAGTTGCCGCAGCAAATCCCCGCGCGATTGTTGTGCTGGAGACGGGCGGTGCTATCACCATGCCATGGATTGACAAGGTGAGCGCCGTGATTGAAGCGTGGTATCCGGGAATTCGTGGCGGCCCGGCTTTGGCAAACATCCTCTTTGGGGCTGTGAATCCGTCTGGAAAACTGCCGATCACGTTTGCCAAGAGCGAAGCTGATCTACCGCACCCTACGGCGGTGAAGCAGCCACCAGCAAAAGGCAACGACAAACCGACGGCCAGCGGAATGCCGGATATTCCGGGATTCAAGATCAATGACACACCGTTTGATGTGCCTTACGACGAAGGCCTGAAGGTAGGCTATAAGTGGTATGACGCGGAGAACAAAACTCCCCTCTTTCCATTCGGCTTCGGACTTTCCTACACGACGTTTGCCTATTCCGAATTGAAAGCCGATCCGGGAAACAGCCTCGGCGTGAGCTTCCGTGTAAAGAACACCGGCAAGGTGGCAGGCGAGGAGATTGCGCAGGTTTACCTGACACTGCCGGCAAGCACTCAGGAGCCACCAAAGAGGTTGGTCGGATGGAGCAAAGTGCCACTGATGCCCGGCGAAGAAAAGACTGTATCCATTCAAGTTGAACCGCTCTTTCTTTCCATCTTCAACGTAGATAAGAATGCGATGCAGGTTGTTCCAGGCGATTACAAGGTCTGGGTCGGTAGCTCGTCACGTGATCTGCCACTCAGCGCGCCGGTAAAGCTGGCCGGCAACTAGGATAACTTCGCTCTAACAAAGCACCACGGACTCACCCGCGCAATAAGGTGAGGCCGTGGTGTTTACGCGAGTGAATCACTGTGCGAGGTCAGGCATAGGCTAGTCGCGTTCTCCGCCAGGCACACGCGCTAGCCACCAGGACGGCAGATGCAACGAAATACCCCAACGGACTGCTGGAAGCGGGAGTTGTAGCCATGAAGTCGATGCCTGGCAGGTGATGCAATGGACCGAGATACCACCATGCCGTGTACAGAGCTTCGAATGCTTTCCTGCCTCCGGTGAAGACGCCGAGGGCCAAAGCCAGCGATGGAATAAAGAGAGCGGCGGCCAACCATGCCAGCAGTCCTGGAAAATCTCCCGCTGCGAGTAGACGCAATCCCAGACCGCCCCCTGTGAGTAGTGCAACCAGAAAGCCCGCCCGCCCAGGATGCGAGCAATTGGCCTGGAAAAGCATTTCGCGCTGAATAGATGAGCGACGTCGTCGAAAACCGAGCTTCGCGCGTGCCCATTTCAGACCACAACAAGATAGGCCAAATCCACGCGGCGAGAATCACGCCGGAGCGCGACGCATCCATTGGAGAAAACAAGCAAGCGAGAAAGAGTGCCGCCGCAACCGCATACCACCACCAACTTCGACCACGAATCTGTAAACGGAATTCAGCAGTAACGAGAACCAGGAAGCTGTTCTTCACCCTGATACTCGGTCGTGCTGCGAAAAGTCTTGAAAGGATGCTCGGCTGCAGGTTAGTCACTACTTGCTTTTGCGGTTTTGCTTGGACCGGCACGTTCTCGTTTCGACGGAAGTTGGTCCGAGCCCGCGAAGGATCAAAACGATCAAAGAAAATTGACGCCAGCAAGGCGATTACGCCTGCAATGCCAACCCACATGACGCGGCTTAAGAGGATGATCGCGTTCCACTGCAATCCGGTCCAAAGAAAAACCTTATTCGTCGAGTTCAAGTCTCCGATACCGAACGAAGAACCGCCTTTATACAGCGGATCGATTCGCGTGCAGGCGGGCCTCCATTTGCCCCATCACTGAAACGAGTCCGGTGAAATCCGCCATGCGATGATACACAGTCATCGACTGGCCGTTGACCATGGAAGCCGCGCTCATGCTCACGAGAAATATCCAGAGAAAAAAGTAGAGAATGTTTCCAACACCGCCGCTGAGTGCGGGGATGCTCTCAAAGAGCACCGCAAGAGCAGCGGTGACCGTGACGGCGCAAAGTGCAAACACCAGCACCGGTGCGCATAAGGCAAAGAGATTGATGTGCCCGTCGCCGCGGATCAGTTGAATGAGAATCGCCGCGAGCACCAGGATGAGCACCATTGCAGCGAGCACAGCAAAATTGCTGAGCGTCTTACTGATGGTGTAAAAGGTCTTGCTCATTGGCGTGGTCGCAAGAATCTGTCCGACGCGCGTTTCCCGATCGCGCTGGATCGTATTCTTAACGATGTAGAAGCCGATAAGCGTGAGAAACGTGGTCGCAAGGAGTGTGATTACAGAGCCCAGCCATGCCGAGTTATTCTCTCCGCGATAATTCCCTAATTGCAGCCGTACCTGGCCGCTATACACCGCGTAGCCCAGGTAGATTGAAAAGCAAAGGCTAAGCAGGAAACTGTATCGACGCACTCTCTCAAGGAAATCCGCGCGCACCATATGGTAGAGGACGCGAGATGTTTTCATACTGCAACACTCGCGCGATGCTCAGACAGGCAGTAGAGATACGCGTCTTCAAGTGTCGGTGTTACCGGCACTGCATCTATTGGCGCATTTTCTCCGAGTACTCGTATATGAACGCCATCGCTGCGACGAGTAGTGCTGCTGATCAGGAACTTCTGTCTTGCCGCGTTCAGATCCTCACTGGAAACTACGCTCTCGCGCACCTTGCCCTCGACCTCCCGGAGCAGGTTTTCGGGAGCCGCATGGGCAACCAGCACACCCTTCGAGACGATAGCGATGTCGGTGGCCGTCGCTTCGATATCGGACACGATGTGCGTAGACAGAACGACGATGCGTTCTCCGGATAATTCAGAAAGTAAATTCCGAAAGCGAACACGCTCCTCGGGATCGAGACCAGCCGTCGGTTCATCTACGATGAGGAGTTGTGGATCGTTAAGCAGTGCCTGTGCAATCCCAACACGCTGCTTCATGCCGCCGGAGTAGCCGCCCAGGGGACGCTTGCGAACATCTGTCAGATTGACAAGGTCAAGTAGTTCAGAAATCCTGCGCGCGGCGGTCGTCGCGTCGAGGCCCTTGATTGCGGCCAGATACTCCAGGAACTCAACCGCGCTCAGATTCGGATATACTCCGAAGTCCTGCGGCAGGTAGCCAAGCACGGATCGCACAGCGTCCGGATTGCTGGCGATATCTGTTCCATCCCACAAAACCCGACCTTCTGTCGCACGTGTGATGGTCGCAAGAATACTCATCAAAGTTGTCTTGCCTGCTCCATTTGGTCCCAGCAGGCCAAGAACTCCGGGCTTGATTTCAAGGCTGAAGTTCCGCAGCGCCAAAACACCGCCCCGGTATGTCTTACTTACATTGTCAATTTGCAGCTTCACTCGTTCTCCGCTCTTTCAGGCTCGACAATGATACGTTTTTTGCGAGCGGCAGTTCCTTCAATCGCGCGCGACTTTGAACTGCGAGGGGCGCGTACGTGCATTTGGCCCTGGATGAAGGTAGTCTTGAATTTCCTGATCTGTTGCTGACTCAACCGAAATGGGCACAAACTCTGACCGATGGATTGCGAATATCATGCGTGTGGCCATCCTCCTAGCGATACTCCTTGTAACTTCGCCCGTTGGCGTGGCCAATGCTCAACAGACAGGCCAGGCATCGCAGTCACAAGCCGACACTGACCACGATGGGCTTGGCGACCAGTTGGAGCAGAATCTGCTGACGCAGTTTGCTCCTCGCTTCATGATCGGCCGCAAAGATTGCTCGAACTTTCCTGCCGAGTTTCGAACCGCGACAGCGTCGCCTGTAATGCAGGAAGAAAACGGGGCGATTTACGGCCAGGTGTTTCCTGCGACGTCCTCTACTTCTACCGCGCCAGAAGCTGAGATTCATTACTTCCATTTATGGAGCAAGGACTGCGGCGCGCACGGTCACCCGCTCGATGCGGAGCATGTATCTGTTCTTGTTCGCGCATCCGCCGGCGATACTACTCAAGCAAAGTGGCATGCAGTCTACTGGTATGCGGCCGCTCACGAGAATACAGTTTGCGATGTAAGCCAGATCAGTCGCGCCTCCACGATTGATGCAACCGATCGAGGTGCAAAGGTTTGGATCTCTCCCGCGAAACATGCTTCCTATCTGGATGAGCGACTTTGCCAGGCTGGGTGCGGAGCGGACAAGTGTGAGGCAATGGTCGCGCTGGCTCCGGGCAAACTTATTAATCTTGGCGAACTCGGCGCTCCCATGAACGGCTCACTCTTCACTGCATCCAAACAGTGGCCCTTAGCTACCAAGATGCGGACAGCCAATTTCCCAGCTGAACCTGTGGCCCGTCTTGAGGCACTACCGACAACAGAAATTGCGTGGTTCAACCCCGGCCGACATCCTGCGCAAGGGGTGATTTCCGCCAGCGGCTCCACTTTCAACGCACTCTCTAGTGGAAGCGAAAACACGAGCGCAGCAATTTCCGTGGCGCAAGACTCGACAGGAAATGCATTGGAGAAAGGTTATAGCAGCACAATCCACGCACTCGGCACCTCTGCCCACAGCGTAGGAAAAGCGCTGCATGTGATACCTGCGGAGAAGAAGACCGAATAGCGCTACGTCGTGGCTCGGATTGTATCCGGGGGCAGTGGTCGAAGGCGTTTTGAGTACAGGGCCATCATCAATGGGGCAATAAGGGCGTAGCAGGCAACCGTCGGTAACGAGCCCCTGCTATGAAAGTATTGGCCAGAGAGCAGCAGAGCCAAACCTACGTGTCGGTTTGCATTACAAATGGAGAGTGTCCGTTCACGAAGAGGCGCTTCCTCCCGCAACAACAGAGGAACAATCGCCATTGAACCCAACGCGAGCAGCAGTGTTGCCACAATGACCCACGGCGTAATTCTGCCTAGTTCACTTCTCATCTTAAACAGGATGATGGCCATGAACAGGTAGAGGATCACATTTCCGACGCCATTGAGAATCGGCCTGAATTTTTCTGAGTAGACCGGCGCTAAATACATCAGGACCATGCCCAGTATGAGCGGCACGAATTGTTTCTCGGCGACCTGCTCAACCAGAACGCGCGGCGGAATCCATACATCTCTGTCGTATAGTTTGGCGGCGCTAAAGACCAGCAGTGGGATCAGCAACGGAGTCAGCAGGGCCACACATACCTGGTATACAGCCGCTAGCTGTGAGTCAAAACCTCGCTTCGCGACATTGCGAGTAAGCAGCGGAGCACCCGGCGCAACTCCAATGAGAAACAGACCTCCGGTTTCCGCCATGTTCAGGTGAAGCAAGCGCGCCAATATTAGCGCTAGAGCCGGCGGCACTATAAAGACGGCGAGCGATAGACCCAGCCATGAAGGCCATGTCATCCGGCGAAGGATCTTCCACATCTCGGACACTTGAAAGCTCGTGCCGATCGACACCATCATTGCGAAAATCGCGATAGGGAGTAAAGACTTCAAGCCTTGATCTTCCGTGGCGATCGTACACTCTGACCCGTTTGGGAGCAAACAGCGTCCGCCTCAGAATTCCCTGCTAAGCAAACGCTCGCTCTTCTGTCTCAGGTCGCCGCTGGCGACGATAGCGCCATATTCCAAAGAGAATGCTCAATGCGAGCAAAGCGACAAAGGTCCAAAGAATTACGCTCGACCATCCCGCAAGCTTGCGCGTCCACCACTGAACAACAACTCGACCGTAGGTGGCAGCCGCCCACGCGATGAGAGCGTAGCGCGCGATCCGCGCCGATGCGAAGGCCGCCAGAAATCGATTGCGCGAAACTCCAAGGGCTCCAGCGGCAAGAAGAAAAGGTGTAAGTGGAATGGGAGGCGGAAGTATAGCGGCCACAACGACGGATAAAACAGAGTGCTGTTTCGCCAGTCGCCGAAGCCGCTCGCGGAAGCGTTGCGGGAGAGACCGCTCCAGCAGCGCTTCTCCGCCTTTCTTGCCTGCACTCCAGGTAATATAGCCGCCGATCAAGCTGCCTAGGATTGCGACAGGCGTTAGCAGGAATGGGTTTCCACGATGCGATACCAGAAGGAGCAGGAGAAGGTCTGTACTACCAGGCATTGGGAGCGGGATCGGCGAGGAATCAAGGATAGCAACAGCGAAAAGCCCCAGCCCTCCCAAGTGCGTCAGCCAATGAGGAAGCAGCGAATGGTGCTGCCCACCAGCGGCGTGTTTCGCCGCTGATTTGGCCGCCTTGGAAGAGGTCGCGATCAGCATGTACATTGGACGCCCTTCGTTGACCAGAAGACCTGCTGAAGTTGCTTCTGCCTTGCATTTTAATCATTGCATCGACATGCGCTCCAGGAGATTCTGATTCGCTGAAGCTCTGTACATTGTCACTACGCAAAGTTGTTTCGACCGAAATTCAGTTCGAAAGTATATAGTTTGCTCTTACATAAAAAGCAGCTCCCTATAGGTACTGTGTTTTTATTTTTGGTGGAGGCATGTCTGCATGTTCGAATCGACAAAGTGGCGAGTCCCGGCGATTCTCTTATTACCCGTCGCATTACTCTTTCAGGGCGTGCCGCTTCTGTCTCAGGCCACACCTGGGAAACTCGGCATTTTCGAAAGTCAGACCGACGTTGGCAGCGTCGTGCCGCCGGGCGTCACCGTTTATGATCCTGCATCGAAAACCTACACCATAAGTTCAGCCGGAGAGAACCTGTGGTCGACAACTGACGCATTTCACTTTGTGTGGAAGAAAATGTCCGGTGACGTTTCGCTAACCGCAGATATCGATTTTCCAATTAAGACAGGTAATCCCAATCCTCATCGCAAAGCATTGCTCATGTTTCGTCAGACGCTGGATGCGGATGGAGTCTATGCCGATGCGGCGCTCCACGGATCAGGCCTTACAGCGCTGCAATACCGTCGCACCCCCGGCGCAACCACTCAGGATATCGAGTTGGACATTTCAGCGCCAAAGAAGTTGCGACTGGAGAAGCGTGGCGACACAATCACCATGTTCCTGAGCATGGCGGACGAACCGCTACATCAGGTGGGCTCGGCGATCAAACTCCATCTGCAGGAACCGTTTTACGTTGGCCTGGGAGTGTGCTCTCACAATAAGGACGTTACGGAAAAAGCTATCTTCTCCAACGTGGAGTTGCAGTCACTCACTCATTCGTCGTCGGCGCAACTTACCTTGTACAGCACACTTCAAACCATTGGAATTCAAGATAACTTTCGCACCGCGCGCATGGTGTACACGAGCAAGGGACGTTTCGAGGCTCCGAACTGGACAAAGGATGGAACCACGCTACTGTTCAATCAGGATGGCAAGATCATGAAGGTGCCTGCAACGGGAGGCACGCCGACCGCTTTGGAGATTGGTGCTGCCACGAACTGCAACGGGAGCCATGGCCTCTCGCCAGATGGGAAATTGCTGGCTATTACATGCAGCATGCCAGGTAAACCTGAATCGCGAGTGTACGTAGTGCCCTTGAGTGGTGGAACGCCTCGCGTTGTAACGGAGAACCCTTTCTCGTATTGGCATAGCTGGTCGCCAGACGGAAAGACCATTCTGTTCACGCGTCCGAGCAACGGCTCTGGGAATATTTGGGCCATACCGGCGGAAGGCGGTCAGGAAAAACCTCTGACTACCGGCACTGGGATTAGCGATGATCCTGATTATTCTCCAGACGGAAAATACATTTTCTTCAACTCCAACCGAAGCGGAAACATGCAGATCTGGCGAATGTTGGCAGATGGCAGCGCCCCGGAACAGATGACATTCGACGATCTTCCAAGTTGGTCTCCGCACGTTTCGCCCGATGGCCAATCTGTAGTTTTTATCAGCTACGAAAAAGGCGTCACCGGTCACCCGCCCAATAAAGACGTAGCGTTGCGCATCCTGTCTCTCGATGACAAACAAGTTAGAGTGCTTGTGAATTTCGTCGGTGGTTCAGGATCAATGAATGTACCGTCGTGGGCTCCCGATAGCCTTCACCTGGCTTTCGTAAGCTTCCAAATGCTTCCAGCCGACGCAAGCGGCAGTAGCGAATAGAAAATTAGCGACTGCTAAATCGGAGTTGAGCAGAGGCCGTGGAAACTGCTTCAACAGTGGGCTTCCGCGATCGCAGTCCGGTGATCTCAACTCACACGCAATTCGGTTTCGTTCACAGGAAAGAATATCCTGAACACTGTGCCGATTGCTGGCTTACTCCGGACTTCAATGAACGCGTCATGTTTATCGAGGATTCCCTTTGATACCCACAAACCAAGGCCGGTTCCCTCTTCTCCTTTAGTTGTGAAAAAGGGATTGAAGAGCTGTTCCAACGTCTGTTCGTCCATCCCTGTGCCGGTATCAGCGACCGTTACAAATACCCCATCGCGCGATCTCTTGTCTCTTCCTGGCCTCATCCTAAGGTCGAGCCTTCCGCCTTTCGACAGAGCATCTACAGCGTTGCTGACAAGGTTTGTAAACACCTGCTGAACTTCGCCGGAGAAACAAAAAACGTTGGGAATATTCTTAAAACGACGCTCCACCAAAATGCGACCCGACTTAATTCGCTGTTCATGGAAATACACCACCTGCTCTAGAATTTCTTCCAACGAGGCGTATGCAGGCGCTGTCCGTTGCCTATAAAACTTCAGACTGCGCGCGGCGATATGCGAAAGCCGCTGCAGTTCCTTATCCGCAACTTCAAGCAACTCGCGTGTATCCGACGGCAAGCCGGGGTCTGCTTTCGCTAGATAAAGGAGGTTCGTGAGGGCTTCCAGAGGATTGTTGATCTCGTGCGAAATGCTCACCGCGAGGCGTCCGGCGGCGGCGAGTTGTTCCGATCGTCTCAACGCCTGTTCGGTCTTCCTTGCCTCCGTCGTATCGCGCACAAAAAGTACTATGCCTTCCCCCGGGTTGGGATAAACGCGATGCTGTAGCCACCTCCCCCACGGTTGATAGCAATATTCGAATTCAATGGCAATACGATCTTCCATCACGCGACGAAGATTTATCTCAACCTCTGTTCCCAGGATTGTGGGATAGAGTTCCCACACCAACTCTCCAATATGAGGACGATCACTTCCTCGCATGAGTTCTTCGGCTGCGGGGTTCATGTGCAGAATACGAAAGTCGCGGTCAAACATGAAGTACGCGTCGGGAATGTGCTCCAGCGTTTCTCCGGCCAGCCTTTGCGCTTTTCGGACCTCGTTCGTAAGAACTGCTTCGTGTTCCGCCGCCTGCTGACGGAGCCTCGCCATCTTCAAATGCGCATCCACTCGCGCATTCAACTCTCGAGAGGTGAATGGCTTTGTGAGATAGTCATCGGCAGTCGCTTTAAGGCCTTCAATTCTCGCCTCTTCTCCTGCGCGAGCGGAAAGCATGATAACCGGAACTGTTTTTGTTGAAGGATGATTGCGCAGTGCCGCGAGAAGCTGGAAGCCGTCCATTTCTGGCATCATCACATCCGTCAACACCATATCGGGACGTCTCTGCAACGCCTTCTCGAAAGCAGCCTTTCCATTTTCAGCGGAGACGACGCGAAAGCGTTCCTTCAAGAGTCTTTGTATATACCCGCGCATGTCTGCATTGTCATCAACAAGCAGAATGGTCGCTTTCCATTCATCGTTCGCACGTGCACTTTCACCGTCATCATCGGTTGCCGAATTATTCGTTTCTTCTACACCGTGAAGGCTGGGGCTCGGGAGCCAACCGAGAGCTTCCTGAACGAATTCCATCGCCGAATTATGCGCGCCGACCGGGCTCAGCGAATCGCTGTTCACTCGTCCTTTAACAAGATGATTGCTGCCAAAAGGCACGTACACGAAGAATGTACTGCCTTCTCCCAGTTTGCTGGTGACGCTGATCGAGCCGCCATGCATCTCTACCAATTCTCTTACTAGCGCCAGACCAATGCCGCTGCCTTCATGACTTCTGCGGGCAGCACCTTCAATGCGTCTGAAGCGCCCAAACACCTGCGGGAGTTCTTCATCAGCGATCCCCGTCCCTGTATCTCGAACCGAAAGTTGTGCGCCAGCATCTGTCGAGCGTAGCCTGACTTCGATATCGCCGTGAAATGTTGACTTCAATGCGTTAGAGAGCAAATTGAGGACGATCTTCTCCCACATCTCGCGATCGACAAAGACTGGCTCCGGAAGCGGTGGACAATCTACGATCAACTGCAGGCCTCCTCGCTCGATAGCGGAGCGGAAGACGCTGGCAAGTTCCGCCGTCAGCATGGATAGATCGGTCGGCTGGTAGGTGGCGTGAGATCGGCCGGCTTCCATGCGTGCGAAATCCAGCAGCGCATTCACCAGTTTCAGCAGACGCAACGCATTGCGATTCAGCATGTCGATCTCGTCCCACGATGGCGACACATGAGCGTCAATCGCGTCAGCCAGGGGCCCAAGCATCAATGTCAATGGAGTTCTCAACTCATGACTGACGTTGCTAAAAAATGCGGTCTTTGCGCGGTCTAGTTCAGCAAGCGCTTCGGCTCGTTGTCGTTCTTCTTCGTATGCCTTCGCGTTGCCAATGCCGGCGGCGATCTGGCCCGCGATCAGATTCAGAAATCCCGCGTAGCTCTCGTCCAGCACTCGATACGGATTCAACGCAGCGATCAGAACTCCAGCGGGTGCATCCTGTCCCTGCTTGGCAATCGAAACTATGTGGACACAGTTCGCCGGTCGATCCCACTCACCCGTGGGTAGAGATCCAAAACCTTCGGGGAAAGACTTGAGAGTAATGCAGCCGCCGCCATTGGCCAAAAGTTGATCCACCGGCCACGCTGCGCTATTCGAATGGATATTTATTGTTTGCGGCGCTGCCGGATTACCAGCCTCAATCCCCGTCCGGCAAATCAGCTCTAATTTAGATCCACTCTCATCAAACAGATAGGTGAGAGTGAACGGCATATCTTTCTGACTCGCTGAGAGTCCGCGCTCAATAGCTGAGGCGACTTCGTGTTCCGTGATCGCATCCGCAAGCGCCGCGGACAGTTTGCTGAGTGAGGAGAGTTGCCTCTCACCGATAACGCGCGCCGTATCCTCACTCACAACGCAAAGCATGCCGTGAATCTGACCATCGTTGTCGGTCAATGGGCTGTATGAAAATGTGTGATAGGTTTCTTCCGGAAACCCACTTCGGGTTAGCAGTAGAAACAGTCCTTCGTCCCACGATGCTTCGCCGGTCTCAAGCACACGCTCGATGCGCGGGCCAATCTCTGTCCATATTTCGGGCCAGACTTCCCTGGCGGGCTTTCCTAAAGCCCAGGGATGCCGTTGCGCAAGTGTTGAGCGGTGGTACGCGTCGTTGTATATAAAAGTTAGTTCCGGTCCCCAAGCCATCCACATGGCGAACTTGGAGGAGAGCAGCATTCGAACAATTGTCTTCAAACAGTCAGGCCAGGCTGAAGAGTCGCCCAAGGGAGTGGACGCCCAATTGAATGCTTTCACTAGCACGTCCATGTCCGTGCCATGACTCACAGTTGCCGCAGGTTGCAGGGTGTCATCGAGAGAGCCGGCCCCGTCACGCCCCATCCACACCGCCCTTAGCTTAAGACAGTCAGAACGCTGCCAGCCCGCCTTACGATTTGACTGAGTTGCGAGTCACGCGGCTCGCTTTGTAATCAGATGATCTACGTGACCTTATCTTTGGGTCAAGCTTGAACCCTCGTTTGCCGCAATGCCCTCTTTGGTTTACGACAAACATATCTAGGATTCCTCCGCATTATAAAGTCGGAATGTCCTTACTTTACTTCAAAGTCTTCATGCCGCAATTAAAACGGGAGAATCCAATAATGAATTCTCCCGCCTCAATAGAAAATATTTTCAGGCGGCTATCGCACCGTTCGCCCATGGATCCAAAACGACTTTGGTGCACTTGTCATTTTTGTCTCGGAACATGCGGTATGCATCGGGTGCACTGCTGATAGGCAACCGGTGGCTGATAACGAAAGATGGATCGATTTCAGCCCGCTCGATGCGCTCTAACAGCGGCTTCATGTAGCGCATCATGTGAGTCTGTCCCGTCTTGAGCACAAGTCCTTTATTCATGAATGCGCCCAGCGGAATCTTGTCATCCCAGCCTGTGTAAACGCCCGGAACCGACACCGTGCCGCCCTTTTTGCAAGCCTGTATGCATTGCCGCAACACAGTTACCCGGTCCTGTTCCAACTTCAGCGCTTGCTTCGCACGGTCGTAAAGGAATAATGCTCCGTGGCCCCACGCCTCCATCCCAACAGCATCCATGCAGGAATCAGGACCGCGATTCCCCGTCATATCCCGCAGCGCATCGCTCACATCAACTTCATCAAAATTTAGCGTTTCCGCTCCGGCCGCTTCAGCAAGGCGTAGGCGCTCAGGCACCCTGTCAATCGCGATAACCCGGCCCGCACCCAGCATGAAGGCGCTCCGGACCGCAAATTGCCCGACCGGCCCGCAACCCCATATCGCGACCGTGTCTCCCTGTTTGATGTTGCAGTTCTCCGCACCCATATATCCGGTGGGGAAAATGTCTGACAGAAACACGACTTGGTCGTCCCTCAAGCCAGAAGGTATCTTCAGCGGCCCCACATCGGCGAATGGCACGCGTGCATATTGTGCCTGTCCACCTGCGTATCCACCCAGCATGTGCGTGTAGCCGAAGAGCCCCGACGGAGAATATCCCATCAACTTCTCTGCCACCCATGCGTTGGGATTTGAGTTGTCGCACAGCGACCAAAGTTGTTCTTCGCAGGAGAAGCAGTGCCCACAGGCGATAGTGAACGGTATCACCACACGATCACCAACTTTAAGTTTTTCCTTGTCGACCTGCGGGCCCACTTCTACAACTTCACCCATGAACTCATGCCCCAGAATGTCCCCTTGCTCAAGGGTGGGAACCAACCCACCATAGAGATGGAGGTCGGAACCGCAGATGCAGGTGCTGGTAATTCGGATGATAGCGTCCCGCGGATTCAATATTCTGGGATCAGGTACGTCGTGCACCTGAATGTCTTCTTTGCCCATCCAACAAACTGCCTTCATAGATAATCTCCTTATTTCGTTGTCGTTCCCGGCTGATCTCAAGCAATACGGTCAAGAGGCTGGCTTGCCTGCGGGCTCGCGGAATTCTGTTTTTCGCGTAACAAAACCTGGTGACTGTGTCCATGCAATCCACGAGGCCCGGCGGATTGCCCGACCGTAGTCGGCACTTCACCCGTTTCAATCAGAGCCTTGAACCGACGTACATCTTCTCGCACAGTGAATTTCGGATCCTTCCCGACTAGAGCAGCGAACCTTCTGCCCACGCTTCCTGCCGGCGGAAGGAATTCTACCCGCGCTGTTACCAGCGTTCCTCTGCCGTTGGCCCCGGGCCGAAATTCAACTGAACCATTCGTTTCAACTTGAGACCCGGGAAGAGAGCGCCAGCTTATTCGCTCATTCTGTTTGTCCTCTACAACTTCAGCAGTCCAACGAATTTTCATTTCGAGCGGACCGAGTGCCGTCCATTCCGAACGATTGCCGTCCAGAACTCTTACTGAATCGATATGCCGCATGAATCGGGGCAAGTTAGCGAAATCTCTCCAATATCGATAAGCGGTTTCCGGTGAACAGTTGATGGCAAACGTGGTGCTCACTTCATGTTTGCGGGTGCCCTTAAGCTTTCCCATTTGGTTCGCAGCGAAGACTCCGGCCGCGGACATCGCCGCTTTGCCTTTAGGTTGACGAATCAACGCGTAGAGACCAATGGCGCTGCCGGCAATCAGCAACGGCAATCGAAAGTCTCTCCGGCTTCCATTCTTGTATTGGCTCCTACTTCCGTCGTATCTCTCTGTAGCTTCCGACGGCGACAACTTTGTGTGTGTTTGGCTCACGA
Organism: uncultured Acidobacteriaceae bacterium; assembly: GCA_963797255.1. Classification (GTDB taxonomy): domain Bacteria; phylum Acidobacteriota; class Terriglobia; order Terriglobales; family Acidobacteriaceae; genus JANXZS01. The sequence continues at coordinate 428,170 of CAWCOV010000012.1, read as the reverse complement.
CAAAAGCTCCCTTCCAGTGAGTGACGTTCCCTGCTGCTCATTTCCTAACTTCGTTCTGGAATGGAGCGATGCAGGGATGGTCAAAGGTTGAATAAATCGGAGTGCGTGCGCTCCTGTTGCTATGAGGTCGTCGCCAACCACTTCGTTGCCATGTGCTGGAAGAAAAGGTCGCCATTGCCGTTGGGCTAACGCACCATCCACAACGGGCATCTCAGTCTCTCGATCAGCACGTAATTTTTCCTGGAGTACATCATGGCAAAAACCACTGAAAGATCATTCGCAGTTGTTACAGGCGCTTCCAGCGGCATCGGATTTCATCTTGCGCGAACCTTCGCAGAGAACGGCTTCGACGTCCTTATAACTTCAGAAGATGCAAGGCTCATGGATGCCGAGAAGCAACTCAACAACACTGGCGCCAAGATTTACAGCGTGCGGGCAGATCTCACAAAGAGTGAAGACGTCGAACGCCTGTGGAAAGAGATCGAGGCAACGCAGCGAACCGTAGATGCTATTGCAATCAACGCAGGCGTGGGAGCGGGCGGTGATTTTGCCCGAGAAACAGATTTGAATGATGAGTTGACGATCGTGGATTTGAACGTCCGCTCAACTGTGCAGCTGGCGAAATATGTTGTGAAGCAGATGGTAGATCGTGGCGCTGGGAGAATTCTATTCACTGCTTCCATCGCGGGAACTATGCCAACGCCGCTGCAAGCCGTCTACGGCGCATCAAAAGCGTTCGTCCTGGAATTTGCGCAGAGTCTGCACTATGAACTCAAAGATTCGGGCGTCACCGTAACTGCTTTGAAACCAGGCGCCACCGATACCGATTTTTTCCGCCGAGCGGATATGGAAGATACCGAGGTTGGCAGCAAGGGCAAAGAGGAGAACGATCCTGCCGATGTTGCAAAACAGGGGTATGACTCGTTGATGCGGGGCGATAAGGAAGTCTTTGCGGCTTCTTTCAGAACAAAATTGCAAGGCACCGCCGGTCGGTTTATGCCGGACTCTGTAAAAGCCGCCATGCACGAGAAACAAGCCAAGCACGGGACGGCGAAATAATTACCAGGTGATGAAGCGGTGCCGAAAACAGCGCTTCATCCTGCGGCGGCAGTTTCCCGCACGTGGACTAAGGAAATGAGGAGAGATAAATGGAAGGGCAACGTCAAAGGCATCTGGTTCGAGGAGTGCTCGCGGGCGTCGCTGGCGGGCTGGTTGCGTCCTGGGTCATGAACGAATTCATGGCGGGTCCGGGCAAGAGATTGGAGGAGTCCATCCAAACGCCCGAAGAAAAAGAACATGCCAGAAGAGAAGAAGCGCAGCAAAAGGATGCGGCTCAGGAAGATTCAACCATGAAAGTAGCCGACGCGGTAGTTAGCACGGCGACGGGCGGGCAGCATCTTTCCTTTGAAGGCAAACAGAAGGGGCGGCCCAATAGTTCACTACACTTTCGGCGCACTCATGGGAGGAATCTACGGCGGGTTGGCCGAATATCTCCCGATCGCCCGGGCAGGCTTCGGAACGAGTTTTGGAAGCGTCGTATACGCTGGCGCAGACCTGGTTGCTGTGCCCGCTCTCAAGTTGTCACCACCACCGAGCCAGGAGCCGAAGTCCGCGCTGAGCAAACATTTTGCAGCACATATCGTCTACGGGGGAACAACAGAGCTGGTTCGACGCATCGTTCGTACTGTTCTATAAAGACTCTTGACTCAGAAGAGTGTCAAACTTACGAGATTGGCGCTCTCTTTTGACGCTCCAATTAATTTCGATCACGCGCCGGAACTTCACCCGGGTCGCAGTTATCTGTGCGTATATTTTGCGCATCCAACTTGATAATTCCAATGAAGAGATCCACGTTTCTGTTTGGCGACGGATGTATTATTTACGCGACATACCCTTCTCGCACAAGATTCTAGGCGGGTCGGAAACATCAGGAACTTGGGAATCCATGTCCGAAGCAAACGACGAATCCGTTTCTATTAGCCCCTCGGACAACAGCCACGACGGAAATGAGGCTGTCCGCCTTCAAAACGAGGCGGAGGAAGGAGGGCAAGTTCCCGTTGACAGCTGCCCGGTCGTCGGTATCGGAGCATCCGCTGGTGGCCTGGATGCGTTCACGCAACTTGTCAGTAATCTCTCCCCCACTACCGGGATGGGATTCGTTTTGGTTCAGCACCTTGATCCCAGCCACGAAAGCATGCTCGTGGATCTGCTTGCCAGCCATACCACGATGCCCGTGAATGAAGCGAAGCAGGGAATGAGGGTCGAGGCAAATCGGATTTACATCATCCCTCCGAACACCAAGATGTCGATTAAAAATTGTGTTCTGGAACTCAGCCCACGTGGGGATGAGCGCACGCGGCATCTGCCAATCGATTACTTTCTGACTTCGCTGGCTGCAGATCTTGGCAGCCGGTCTATCGGCGTAATTCTTTCCGGCGCGGCTTCGGATGGAACACTTGGTCTCGAAGCCATCAAGGCGGCCGGTGGGATAACGTTCGCACAGGATCGCTCCGCAAAATTTGACAGCATGCCGCGCAATGCAATCGCCGCAGGAGTCGTAGACTTTGTTCTGCCTCCGGAAAAGATTGCTCTCGAGCTCGCGGCAGTTACTGATCACTCCTACTTCGGATCGCAAATTGTTCCTTCCGTCGAAGATGGCACGTCTCTCGAGATGATCATCGCCCTCGTGCGCCGCCGCACCGGGGTAGACTTCACCCACTACAAGAAACCTACCATCGCCCGTAGGCTATCTCGGCGAATGCTGTTGAACCATATGGAGAAGCCCGAGGCGTATCTATCGCTTCTCAATGACCGACCATCGGAGATCGATGCGCTGCACGACGATCTCTTGATTACGGTTACGCAATTTTTTCGCGATCCGGAAGCATTCGATTATCTGACCGAAAAAGTCATTCCGGGCATGCTGAAAGATCGCGGCAACGATGAACCATTCCGAGTATGGGTGCCGGGCTGCTCCACAGGGAAGGAAGTTTATTCGCTCGCGATCGCGTTGATCGAATGTCAGGAAAGGATGAAACAGCAGTCTATCCCTCTTCAGATATTCGGCACGGATGTAAACGAACGCGCGATTGATGAGGCACGAATTGGCCGATATCCAGAGAGCATTTCTTCCACGATTTCGCCGGAAAGATTAAATCGTTTCTTCATCAAGGTAGAAGACGGCTACCAGATTGCACGTTTCGTTCGAGACCTTTGCGTGTTCTCGCGGCAGGATGTCACCCGCGATCCTCCGCTCTCCCGGATGGACTTGATCAGTTGCCGCAATCTTCTGATATATCTCGGCGCCTTGCTCCAGCGTCGCGTGCTTTCTATTTTCATCTATGCATTGCAGCCCGCGGGATGTCTTTTGCTGGGCGCCTCAGAGAGCCTTGGCCCATTGGGCGAATACTTTACGGTGCTCGATAGCAAGAACAGGATCTTCCGGCGAAATCAGCAAACGAACCGACCGCAATTTGAACTGCCTTCACGTCGGCACCAAGGTGAAGGATCCCCCTCCGTTGCCGCAGTCAAGATCGACGACGCCACCTTGATTGATCGCCGCGCCGACAGAATGCTGCTGGAAGAATATGTTCCCAGTGGCTTTCTCATCGATGACAAGTATCAAGTCGTCAAGTTTCGCGGAGATGTCGGCCCATATCTTTCACCTCCCCCCGGCGATCCCGAGTTAGACGTTCTGCGACTGGTTCACGAAGACATCGTGATGAGCCTGAGATCCGCAATCGAGGAGGCTGCGAGATCGCAAATTCCGGTCCGCCGAGAAAATCTTCAGGTTCATCGCAAAGATGGTTTTCGCGAAATCAATCTTGTTGTGCGTCCCATTACTGACCCCCTGACATCTCCCCATTTTCTGGTGCTGTTTGAGGAGGTTTATCAGCATTCGATTCCCGCGCGAGCAACACATTCACCAGTCGACTCGTCCACTGTCGAACAAGAGTCGCTGACCACGGAGCTTTCAGCGACGCGAGCGTACATGCAGCGTTTGGTAGAAGAGCTCCGCAGTGCCAACGAAGAAGCGCAGTCTGCCAACGAAGAATTGCAGAGCACAAACGAAGAGCTGCAGACAGCGAAGGAGGAATTGCAGTCCTCGAATGAAGAGTTGACCACGACGAACGACGAGATGCAGGGACGCAACATCGAACTCGGTCAGCTCAACGACGATCTGCTGAACCTGCTGAGTAGCATGCGCATGCCAATCGTGATGCTGAACAACGAGCTTCAAATCCGCCGTTTCACTCCTGCGGCCGAAGTGGTGTTGCGGCTGATCCCAAGCGATGTCGGTCGACCCATCTCCGACCTAAAGCCGCGAATCGTGGTGCCAGATCTCGACGAGTTGCTGCACCAGGTGATCAGCGGAGCCGAATTCGTGGAACGGGAAGTGCAGCACGAAAATGGTCGATGGTACTCGTTGCGGATTCAGCCGTATAAAATAGCACAGAACCTTGTCGGTGGAGCTGTCATTCAGCTGCTGGACATTGACCAGTTGAAGCTGACACTGGAAGAGGTAAAACATGCGCGGGACTATGCGGAAGCCATCATCGAAACCATGCGGGAGCCGCTGCTCGTTCTCGATGAAAAGCTGTGCGTTCAAACCGCGAACCGCGCATTCTTTGAGACGTTCCAGACAACATCAGAAGAGACACTGAAGAGATCCATTTACGAGCTCGACCACGGACAGTGGAAGACTCCTCGCACCGCAAAGCTCTTTGAAAGCTTGATGTTCGGAAACACGTCAACGGTCCATGATGTTGAAGTAGAAGACGACTTTGCTCGGCTGGGTACCAGAACTTTTCAGCTCAATGCACGATACTTTGACCGAAGCCGCGATTCGGGTCTCATTTTGCTGGTTCTCGAGGATATCAGCGATCGCAAAAGAGCGGCGGAAGCCAAATATCGGCGGCTGTTCGAAGCAGCTAAGGATGGCATCGTCATCATTAGCGCCGATACCGGCGAGGTCACCGACGTAAATCCATATCTGACTGAACTGCTAGGCATTCGCAGAAGTGAAGTACTGGGAAAGCCATTCTGGGAGATTAAGGCTCTCGAAGTGCTTCAGACCTCTTACGTCGCATTGGACAAATTGCGCGAGAAGAAGTTCGTCCGATTCCCTGAGATCACATTTCGGCGAACCACCGATCAACGCGATTTGGAGCTTGAAGTCGTGGGCAATACCTACGATGAGGGACAGCGTCGCGTTGCGCAATTCAACATTCGCGACATCACGGAGCGCAAAGAATTCGATCGGCAATTTCAGCAGACGGCGCGGCTTGAGAGCCTCGGCATTCTTGCCGGAGGCATCGCGCACGACTTCAATAACCTGCTCGCCGGGATACTCGGGAATGCTGGCCTGGCGTTGTCAGATGCGCCTCCAGGATCTTCCTACCACAGCGCATTGAAGGATGTGATTCACGCTAGTCAGCGTGCCGCAGACCTCACGCGGCAAATGCTCGCCTATGCGGGAAAGGGTCGAGCCAGCGTTCTGCCATTGGACCTCTCCGAGTTGGTCCGCGAGATCAGCAAGCTTGTGCAAAGCTCGATTCCGAAAGTCGTGACACTCCGTCTCGATCTCGCTGAAGATTTGCCCATGGTGGAGGCGGACGCCGGCCAGATGCAGCAGGTCGTCATGAATCTTGTGATCAATGGCGCAGAGGCCGTGCCTGAAGGGAAAAAGGGATCAGTACGGGTCACCACGAGGCTCGAAGAATTATCGACAGATTATTTGCACCAGAATTTCCCGGCCGCTGAACTCGAGTCCGGAAAATACATCGTGCTCGAAGTGATTGATGATGGATCCGGAATGGATGAGGCCACCCGGGAACGCATATTCGACCCGTTCTTCACCACTAAATTCACTGGCCGAGGTTTGGGACTCGCAGCCGTACAGGGCATCATCCGTGGCCACCGCAGCGGCATCAGGGTTTCAAGCTCGCCGGGGAAGGGCTCCGTATTCCAGATTGTCATGCCAGCGTTACTTTCCGTTCCGCGTCGTCAAAATCAAAAACCCAAGTTCAAGGATCTGCGCGGATCGGGACTTGTACTTGTAATCGACGATGAGGAAATAGTGCTGCAGACCACGCGTACGATCCTCGAACGTTATGGTTATAAAGTCCTCACCGCGTCCAATGGAGAACGCGGGTTAGACGAAGTCCGCGCTCACAAAAATGAGTTGGCGCTCGTCATTCTCGATCTCACCATGCCGGTGATGGGCGGAGAAGAGACTTTGAAGCATATAAAAACCGAGGCCCCAAATTTGAGAGTCGTCTTGTCCAGTGGATATGACGCATCTCAGGCGATTGGCAGATTTGGCCAAATTCCATTCGCTGGTTTTATTCACAAACCTTCCACGATCAATGATTTCCTCGAAGTCGTAAAAACGGCCCTTACCAGCTGACCTCAATCCAGCGCTACTCTCCTCAATAATAAAAGCCTCAGAAAATCTTCCGTTTATCCAGCAGCGGTGTCGTCGTGACACATTCATTCCCAGCGTTTGGTGAGGATCATCTGCCGTTTTGATTGCTCGCCCAACCATCAAACTCAGCCACATGCTCGACACATCCCGCCAATGACGGCACGGCATCAGAAAGTCCGGGGTTAGTCGCATGGCGAAAGAATCATTGATCCACGTGAGTTCGTGCTCCCTGCGTCGGATGAAGCATCCGTTATGCCGGGAGAATTAATTTATGAAGGCACTGGTGGTCATACACCCTTTAACGATTTAGCAGTCCAGACAGTTCGAGATTTGTTGAATTCTTTGAATATTTTTGCGGAATTTATTGAAAAATGTGGAAAAGAGGAGGACATTAAGGAAACTCGCTTGTCCTAGGTCAGCATCTCAACTAACACCGTGAAAAACGTGAATTTTTGTTGGACACTTTTCCAGGCATATCTAAGCACGCGCGAACGTCAATTTACCTGGAGAGCGGCTACGGAGAATGGAGAAACTGATGGTTAGTAATTGTGCCAATCCGAAGTGCTCGAAACCGCTAGTATACTTGCGCGAAGGTCGAATTTTTGTTTTCGACGTTCCCATCAATCGGACGCCCGAAGAGGGTTCCGGTCGCGGATCTCACCGCTTGGAGCATTTTTGGCTCTGTGGGGAATGTTCGCAGACGTTGCTTTTGCAGCAAGCCGGTGATCGGAGCATTCAGCTCATTCCGCGCCGGGTCCCTGCTTCGCGAGAGACTCGCCGTGCGGCGGATGTGGTGCCGGTCAGGACTTCCGCGTTAGCGTCCTGATCGACGGCAGGGGTGGATTGGCCCCTCGCCGAAATGATCCATAAAAAGCGCTCCCGTGAGGAGCGCTTTGCTTTTGTGTAAACGTAATCTTGATTTATTGAACGGTCAATGTCGCGACTCCGCCGACGACGTAAAAGATGGTTTTCTGTCATATACACCGGTGAACGCATTCCAACGGATCCGGAGTATCTCCTCCAGCATCTTTAGACCGTCCCGCAAATAACTCATACGAGAACGTTCATCGTGGCCCCACGTGACGGGCACTTCCTTGATTTTGTATCCGCGACGAATTGCTATAAATAGCAATTCCGGGTCGAATCCCCACCGTTCGATATGCTGCAAACCAAAAACGGTTTGCGCTGCACTTTTGCGAAACGCTTTAAATCCGCATTGCGTGTCCGCAAACGGAAGCCCCATCAGCCAACGAGTCACCGCGTTGAAGCATCTCCCAAAAAACTGGCGATAAATTGGCTGCTTGATTGTCTGTCGCGACACCTCGAGCCATCTTGAACCGATGGCAATGTCCGCTCCCTCGTTGATGGCTGCAAAAAGTCTCTCCGCCTCTTCGATGGGCGATGAAAGGTCGGCGTCAGTGAACATCAGAATGTCGCCTCGACCCGCGAGGATTCCATTGCGAACGCTGAATCCTTTACCACGATTGGAGGAATTTTCCAGCAAGTGCACCACGGGATCGAGTTGGACAAACTCTTTTACGATTTTTGCGGTCGAGTCTGTGGAACCGTCGTTCACCACGATGACCTCCGCAGACCAGTTTCGCGAGTGAACGCATTCCAGAACAGCCGTCAGTGTCTTCCCGATGCGCGCGGACTCGTTATACGCGGGAATCACGATGCTGAACTGCGGGTTTGGCATGATTTTCTTCTTACTCTCTCTTTGGAAATCTTGAGTATCATACGCTTTTTCAGAATTTACCAACCCTCATCTTCCCCCTAGAAGCCCCATGGAGTGCTACACTCCCGGCTATGGAAGAACGCAAACGATCGCTCGGATTCTGGCTCCTGATTGGGGGTGGACTCTTCGCGATTTTCCTCATGCTCGTTTCGCTCATCATCTTTGTTACGCTCCGTAATGTCACCGGAAATACGAAATTTGCGGCAATGGGCGGCGGGAACATAGGAGTCATTGATATAGACGGCGTCATCCTGAGCGCCGATACCCTGGTTGACCAGCTTCGAAAATTTCAGGATGACAGCTCTATCAAGGCGATCATCCTGCACATCAACTCTCCGGGTGGGGGCGCGGCAGCATCTCAGGAAGTCTATGAGGAGGTGCGCCGGCTACGCAGCGAAAAGAAAAAGCCGATTATTACTTCCATTGAGAGCGAGGGCGCAAGTGGCGCTTACTACATCGCGTCTGGCACAGAGAAGATTTATGCCAATCGCGCCAGCATCGTCGGCAGCATCGGCGTCATCGCCGAGTGGGTTAATTATGGAGACTTGCTCAAGTGGGCGAAACTCAAGCCCGAAGTACTGAAGGCTGGAATCTTGAAGGACGCGGGTTCGCCCATGCGCGACCTGACTCCCGCGGAGCGAGCTTACATGCAGGGGCTGATCGACAATATGCATGCCCAGTTCATCAGCGATGTCGCGGCGGGTCGCGGCCTTTCCACTGAAATAATTAAACCTCTGGCCACGGGACAGGTTTGGACCGGAGAACAAGCACTTCCCCTTCATCTCATCGATCAGACCGGCACTTTTCGGGTCGCATTGCTCGAAACGGCAAAGAAAGTCGGCATCAATGGGGAGCCACATGTGGTAAAACCAGCGGTAAAACGCCGTGGAGTTCTGGATTTAATCGACGGCAATATTGACGATTTATTCCCAAATCCGGGAAAGCTACTGGAAAAAAATGCGGGTTTCTATTTTCTTTGGAAATAACGGCGTCCCCGGAGCATCTACTCTAGGTAACTAGTAGATAAAACTTGGTATCCTATACTTTTGGAGCAGAGCCGACCATGACTAAAGCAGATCTGGTTGAGGAAGTCACCCAGTTGGGCGACCTGACGCGGCGCGATGGAGAAGTAATCGTGGACACGATCTTTGAGTCCGTAATCCAGGCGCTACAATCGGGCGATAAGATCGAGATTCGCGGATTTGGTAGTTTTCGGATTCGCCAGCGCAAACCCAGGATCGGTCGCAATCCAAAGACCGGAGCCAAAGTAGACGTTCCAGCCAAGAGAGTCCCCTACTTCAAGCCAAGCAAGGAACTGCGCGATTTGGTCAATCCTAAGGGCGCAGGCGAAGCGGACGAAGTCGACGACGAAGAAGCAGAAGCATAAACGGATCCATTTGGAACTGTAGCCAGGCGCGGCCTCAAGCCGCGCCTTGGCTATTTAGACCGCACCTATCGCCGAAAGCATTCGCCCTGCGAATCCGCGCTCCCCCCGATGAGAAAAATATCGGTTTCGAAGGCAACTGGTGCATTCTCCTACTACCGAAATCGACTCCTCTGGAAGCTCTGCGTCCAAAAGCTGACGCCGGTTGGCTTCTGCCAGGTCAAGATGAAGCTGAGGGCCAATATCGCTGTGTCCTGGCGCCCTTGCTGACAAGAACAACATCGGATATTTGTTCCGGATCGGGTCGCTGTCGTAAATTTCCCGGAACAGCCCATCCGCGTAGGAAAACTGCGATTGGAACTCATGCAGCACTTCCTCTCCGATCGCGTAACAACATTGACCAATACCCGGTCCAATGGCCGCAATCAGATCTCGCGGATTGCTGCCAAATTCCAGGCGCATTTTCCCCACTCCGGCCTCAACGATGCGGTTCACCGTGCCGCGCCAGCCTGCGTGGAAGGCCGCTACTGCGTGGCTTTTCTTGTCCGCGATCAATACCGGGATGCAGTCGGCCGTCTGGATTCCCAAAACGACACCTGGCTCGTCCGTCATCAAGCCATCTCCGGACAACACCGCGTGGTCCGCAGCCTGTTTTCCATCCACGCGCAGAATCTGCGTGGAATGGATCTGCCGAATGGTTACCAGCTTTGGGGACGTGCTTTCGCGACTGACGACACTGAGCGCCGAGAGAAAACGGCGGCGATTTTCCAGCACGTTTGTTTCGCTGTCATGTGAGGTAAATCCAAGGTTCAGGTCGAGACGCTTGTCATCTTCACCCTGCCGATATGCTTCTGTGACCCCGCCCATCCGCGTGCTGAAGCCGTGTCGGAGCCACGGAAACTTGTTCCATGCCGCAACACGAACGATCTCGATGGGGGTGACTTCGTCCTGTTCCTGTTCCAAGTATCTCAATTTCTCTCCCGGCTTCCGCATACAGCGATTCTAGAGCCGTGAGATAGGCACGCACCGACCAGGAAGGGTCTATCGGTTGGAATTCGGGCAGAATGTCCCGGAAAGCACATGGGCCCGCTTTCCAGCGGGCCCGCTCAGAGGCGTTTGAGGTGGGAAGCCAAGGATTGGTGTTGAGGCGAGAGTCTGCAAAAGCAGACGGAACTACCGAGAATTAGACTTCTGAGGTGGGCTAGCTATGGAAGTTGCCTCTAGTGTTACTGGTATAGATGCACTTTCCTTGCCATAGTTGCCACCAATGAAAATTCTTTAGCCAAATCATCCAAGTGACTGAGAACACACATAGAATGCTACAAACTCTGCACATCGAAGACTTGCACACATCTACCCAGTTGGCCAATGTGGTATTCAAATACCACATTTAAGTATTCAAATGCCATTCTTGGCGTCCAGCTCCATATGTTGGATCTTATTCAGCAACGCTTTATAGCTCACTCTCAGGCGTCTCGCCGCCTCACGCCGATTCCACCGTGTATCTTCCAACATTGCACGAATAGCTTCGCGTTCCGCAAGCCACGCCGCCCGCTGCCCGATCTCCAAAAGTGATGGAGCCGCCGGCGCAATGGCATCTTCGGCCGGTGCCGCTTCCGGCGAAGACTTCGCCGCTTCTTCCGCAGTGTGAGCGGAAAGCTCGCGCACAATCTGGTTGGCGTCACTGACGATTACGTACCGCTTGCACAGATTCTCCAACTCCCGAATGTTGCCCGGCCACGAGTAACCGCATAGAAAATCGAGCACGTCCGGTTCCAGGGGGACCAGGCTCCGCCGATAGACCACCGCATATTTTTCCGTGAAGTAGCGGATCAAAGCCGGGATCTCCTCCCGCCGTTCGCGCAGTGGGGGAACGCTCACGGTGACAACATTAATGCGATAGAAGAGATCCTCGCGGAACAGCCCAGCGGCCACGCGTTCTTCCAGTATCTGGTTGGTGGCGCACACCACGCGAACGTCTACCGCTACATCCTTCTTCGCGCCCAGTCGGGAGAATTCACCATCCTGCAGCACATGCAGAAGCTTGGCCTGCAGTCTTGGCTCCATTTCTCCAATCTCATCCAGAAAAAGCGTGCCGCCATCCGCCATTTCGAACTTGCCGGGTTTACTGCGAACCGCCCCCGTGAAGGCGCCGCTCTCAAATCCGAACAACTCGCTTTCCAGCAGTTCACCGGGGATGGCGGCGCAATTCACCTTAATGAATGGCTTATGGCTACGCTCAGAGAGCGCAAAGATCATGCGTGCCACAATCTCTTTTCCCACACCACTTTCTCCCCGAATCAGGACGGTGGCGTTGGTATTCGCGACTTTGTTGATGGTTTCGCGAATCCGAAGCATGCGCGGCGAAGAGCTGAACAGCCGTGGAAAATCCTGGAGTGTTTCCTGGTACCGGCTCGCTGCGCCCCGCTCCACCACGCCATCCGCTGAAGGGGCATCCGCAATCCGGGCCATCACGCGATCGAGCTTCGGGCCCATTACCTCTTTAATCAATGGAAGACTCAGGAACTCCGTTGCTCCCATTTTCGCGGCATCAAAGGCAACTTGTGGTGATGCTGGCGCAAAAACAATCACGGGAAGTGTGCGGAAACAGCGATGCAGCTCTTCCAGGCACTCTGCGCTTGTGTCCAGCTCTAACAGCACCACGTCAGGACGCACAGCCGAGACGCGCGCAAGAACACTCTCCATCGAGAGCGACGATATCTCGTCGACGGCGTCGCCTCGCGCGCGGAAATATGCGCGGAGAGCACTGCTGGCCTCCGCACGTGAGGACGCCATCAGTGCCCGAAGCTGCTTGTGTTCGGGCATGTTAATGGCATTGTAGATCGGAATTCGCGCGATTCCCTGCCGGAATTTACTAAGTTCTGACTGAGGCGGTTACTAATACCCAAAAGCCGTTTCATGGCGGCAATCGAATGGAGGAACCGCACCGTCCTGAAATGGCCGAGCGCCGGATTTGCAAGGCGACCTTACGCCGTGACGAATTCCTCGCCCACCCACTTCTCGAATGCCGCAAAACTGTGTTCCCTGCCAAGAAAATCGAGAACCAGCAGGTTCCCCGGACGGGATCCGCCGGGCTCCAATACACTGCGCCGGTAGCGCATTGCCGCTGGACCATCCAGCGGATTTTCAGAATCGAATTCTTTGAAAAAATCGAGCGCAATCACCTTGTCGAAAAGATAGGTGTAGTAGTTCGAGGAGTAACCCACAAGGTGTGTGAAGGCGCTATACATGCGATTGCCCTCGATCCATCGGTAGGGCAAAAAGCGTTGATAGTCGCCCTTTAGAAGTGCATCAGGATCGAGTCCGTCGGGATGGTGGCTGTGCATGTCCAGCGCATAGCTGGTGTAGAACAGCTGCGTGCGCACCCAGTCTGCGCGCCCGAAAGCGCTTGCCCGGTTCATTCTCGACACCAGTTCCGCAGGAAGCGGCTGATTGGTCTGGTAGTGCAACGCAAACCCCGCGAGCAGGCGGGCGTCGCGGAAAAACTCTTCCAGCATTTGCGAGGGAACTTCGACGAAATCCCCCTCCGTCGCAATCCCGCTGAGGCCAGCCCATTTCTGATGGCCTCCGAGAATGGCATGCATCAGGTGTCCAAATTCGTGAAAGAACGTGACCACGTCGCTGAACTGCATCAATCCAGGATCATCGGGCTTGCCGCCGGGAAAGTTACAAATCAGCGCGGCAACCGGGATTTGCTCCCCGGCCACGCCCGGCACCATGGGCGCTGCGCTGAACCATTTGTCCTTACCTTCGCGCGGGTGCATGTCGAGAAAGAAGCGCCCAATATGCTTCTCACCATCGAAGACTTCCCACGCAGAGACAGAAGGATCCCAAACCTTGACGTGCGCAGGTTCGAATGTCACCTGGAACAGGCGCGCCGCGGTCTCCAGAATGCCCTTCTGCACGCGTTTGTATGCGAAGTAAGGCCTGACTACCTGCGAGTCAAAATCGAAGGCTGTCCGGCGATATTGCTCCAACCAGTAACCTCGGCTGGCCGCGTCCAGTTCCGTTGTCTGGGGGTGTCGGGCATGGGCAAAATCGAGCACCATTTTGTACTCGCGCTCCGCACCCGAACGCGACACCTTCTCCAGATTGTCGATCAACCCGCGCATGTTGACAGCCGATTTCATCATCTGGTTGGCAGTGGCCAAGTCGGCCCAGCTTTCAAAACCTAGAATTGTCGCGATCTGCTGCCGGGTACTCATCAAATCCAGGAGTATTTGCCGGTTCTGCGGGTAGGCTCGCGTGTTGTACGCCAGAAACATGCGCTGCCGCAGTGCATCGCTGGTCGCAAACGTCATCACGGGCATGTAGTCGGGATAATCCGTCGTCAGCGTGATCGTCCCATCTACACCGACGGGATGACTCTCGATGAAGTCGGGTGGCAAACCCTCCAGTTCGGCGACATTTTCGACGACTACCCGATTTGTTCCGTCCTGCACGTTGCGGCTGAAAGTGAGAGAGAGAGCCGTTGCTTTGTCCTGCAGCTCCCGAATCTGGGCGCGCGTTGCGTCGTCCTTATCAACACCCGCCAGGCGGTATTCGAGAAGCGTTCGCTTGACGTAATGCCGCGTAGGTTCGTCCTCATCGCTGATATCCATCTCGCTCAACGCCTGGTACACGTCGCGATTGAGCGAAAGGGCGGTACCGATTTCCGCGATCCTCTGCGTCATTGCCTCGGCGGTGTCGCGGATCGACTTGTCTGGGTGAACGCTGTTTAGCACGCCGGTCTGCGAAGAGGTTGAACTCAGCTCCGAGATCGCATTATCAAAGTGACGCAAGGTGTTCTCTGCGGTGCGCGGACCGGGCACCGCCAGAAGCGCCGCAATTTGCTGGTGATGAGCTGCCAGCCGTTCGTCCACCCACGTTTCGAGTCCCTGGGAACTCATCGCCGTTTCCCATGGATGAATCATTTCCAATGTCGACATTCCACGAACCTCTCAGGGGATTTCAGCTTAAATCATCCCGGTTGGATTGAAAGTATTTGCCGCCCGCGACCCTGCTTACAGGGCTTATAGTTTTAGTGATTCAAATCACTCATGAGACTTATGTTGCATCCTGGCTCGATGATGCGTAAGATGCCGCAATTGCAGACATGAATGTTTCCGCACAAGGGTTCTCGCCTCATCACCTTCGCTCCCGCGTGGGAAAAGTGTGTGTGGCCATCGTTGGATCGACGCCGGCAGAAGTGCTGGAGAATGCCCACGCTGCTCTGCATGATGCTACATTTCTTGAGTTTCGATTGGATTATCTCGAGAAACCCCTCTCCGCGCTGCCCAAGCTGAAGCAGTTTTTGCACGAGCATGCCGAGGTCACCGCCATCGCGACCTGCCGGCGACTGGCTAACGGCGGCAAGTTCAAGGGCAAGGTGGCGGATGAAGTTGAAGTCCTGCACAAAGCCATCGCGGCGGGTTTTCACCTGATCGATGTGGAATTGGAGACGGCCGAGAGCCTGAAGCAGGCCGGCCTGGATCAGTTGCGCGGCAAGGGTGCAGGCGTCATCCTGTCACACCACGACTTCGAAACCACCAAAGATCTTGAAAGCGTTTTTGGACGAATGAAACCGTTCGATACCGAGTTTCTTAAGATCGTGACTACGGCCAAGTCGCTCTCGGATAACGTCACCATGATCCATTTCCTTGAGCGGACGCGCGATCTTGCGAACATGGTCGGCATCTGCATGGGCGAACAAGGGATCATCAGCAGGGTTCTGGGATTGCGCGCAGGCAGCGTGTTTACATTTGCGGCGGCCAGCCAGGGCGCGGAAACAGCTCCCGGTCAGATTGCGGCTCGGACGCTTGTCGATACCTATCGCATCGACCAGCTTGACGCGGCGACCCGTGTTTTCGGCGTGGCCGGAAATCCGGTGAAGCACTCCCTCTCTCCGCTGATGCTGAATACCGCCTTCCGCAGAGAGACGGTGAATGCCGTGTTCCTGGCGCTGCAAACTGCCAAACTCACTGACCTGATTACGTTGATCAAGGAAGTGCCTATCAGCGGACTTGCGGTCACCATGCCCTTCAAGCAGGACATTCTTAAGCATCTCGAGAAAACCGATCCGCTGTCGGAGAAGATTGGCGCCTGCAACACGATCGTCAGGGCCCAGGATGGCAAGCTTTATGGATTCAACACCGATGTGGCGGCGGTGGTGCGTCCGTTGGAAAAGCGCCTTAAGCTGAAAGATGCCAAAGTGCTGGTGATGGGAGCTGGCGGCGCAGCCAGGGCTGCTATCTTCGGGCTGCGGGATAAGGGTGCCGAGGTTTTTATTTTGAACCGCACTCCACAAACGGCCCAGAAGCTGGCTCGCGAGTCTAAATCCAAGACATTCCGTCGCGACCAGATGGCAAAGACGCAGTTCGACGTGATCGTGAATGCCACGCCCATTGGCATGCAGGGAGTAAAACCCGGGCATATTCTCGAGCCGAAGGAAATCAATGCCCGCCTGGTTTTCGATCTCGTCTACAATCCAATAGAGACACCACTGATCCGCATGGCGCGCGAAAAAGGGATTCCTGTAGTTACAGGGGTCGAGATGTTCGTTCATCAGGGTGCCCGTCAGTTTGAGATCTGGACCGGGAAACCGGCTCCTGAAGAAGAGATGCTTCGTGTCGTGCTCCACGCGTTGCGCCAGCGCGCTGAGGCGGCAATGGAGACTCGAAGCAAGTCCTGAGAGCCGTTCTTGGCCAGGCTGTACGCGCACGCAAAGGCCAGCCACACTCTCCCTTTTCCCCCGACTGCCTTGATCGCTAATCAAGGAATTGGAGATTCCATGAATACTGCAGAAGAACCTTCCGTCGAAGAATTGCGTGCACGGGTCAAAGCCCTTGACCACCCTTTAGAACCCGTTGCGGAAGAACCGATCCGCGATTTGACTCACAGAGAAGACAAGAGCCCGCCTATGTGGAGAGTTTTGTTACAACTTCGTGTCCTGCTTCCATACCTTTCCAAGCTGGTTCCTCTGCTGGACGGAACGGCTCACCAGTCCGCCGCCGTCTCGCAGGAATTGCACAAAAGCCTGACGGACCTGCAATCCGGTCATCGCGAGATCCGAGGCCAGTTTGCGGACCAGGTGTTGGAACTGAAACGGGTCGAAGAGCAATTGGAGAGACTTCGCGAGGCCACAGAACGCAATACTTTGGAACAGCAGGAGTTAATCGAAGATCTGAAATCGTTTGGCGGGACCATCAAGGTGCTGGCTGCGATAGGGATGGTGCTTCTTTTGGCAAACAGCGGGCTGATCATTTTCCTGCTGGTCCGTCTACGGCACTAGGGCTTCGCAAGTGGCGGGGAGCCCAGAGCTGGGCTCCCCATCTGCGCCAGCTCACTGTGAATCTAGATTCACAATATTTTGACGTTATCAACTTCTGGTTACCATTTCGTAAAGCGATATAGCAGAGTTTCCCTGCATTCGCGATTGCACAATTTTTGCGATTGCCAGTTGTCCATTCGCAGGACTACTATTTGCGATAGTCCGGTACAGCCTGCATGAGCGGACGTGTCAGGACTCTTCAAAACGCAGTCGTTCCCCATCGAAATGCAATCGCAAGTGACCCGGGTCAATCTAATCTCCCGGGCGTGGAGTGACTCTTTATGGCATGGTATGCCTACTGTATTGGTGAAAAGCAGGCGTTTCCTGAATTAGCCCGCCACCGCAAGCCAGTTCCCCTCGAATCGGTAATGGGTGTTTCAGGAAATCAAGTTTTTCTCTATCCCGCAAGCGATCTCGCCCTCATCGTCAGTGAACACAATCCCGAAGAACAATATGACCAGAAAGCAGGCGTGGATCATGCTCGCGTGATCGCGGATTGCTTTAAATTGTCGACGGTTCTTCCCTTCCGTTTTGGCACGGTTTTCAATGATGATGAAGCACTTAGGCGATCAATCCGGTCGAATCAGCGTCAGTTCCTTGCAAATATGGAGCGTTTGCGCGGGAAAGCGGAAATGCATTTGAAAATTGTGGTGGATGATTGTTGCCGCGAAGCCACTAAACCAGTCCTAAGTGATTGTGTAGGAAAGGAATACCTTAGCAGCCTGCGGGAGAATGCTACCCGTCAGCGGGAGCGGCAGACCAAGGCGCGGGCGCTTTCGGTGCAGTTGCACCGCATGTTCGTGCCGCTCGACGAGGAGATTTCCTGCCGTCGCACGGAGACGGGCAAGATGCTTCTCGACATCGCGCATTTAATTGATTCTAAATGCGTTGAACGGTATCAGAACAAGTATGCAACCGCCACACAGATGCTGCACGACTGCAAAATGCAGCTCTCTGGACCGTGGCCGCCGTACCATTTTGTGCACAAACTGATCCGGCCTTGCCACCAGACACCGGTGGCGGCAACGAGCACAACGCACGAGGCTGTGGCAGCCGTATAGTCTTTGGAATAAGTCAGATGACGTGCAAAAGCCCTGGAGAAATCCGGGGCTTTTGCGTGCGCGCATTTCCGCGCGGAAATGCGCGTTTAGCGCGTCTGGAAGTGCCACTTTGGCAGAAAACGCATGTGTGGCAAATCACGTAGATACTTCCAACTCACGGGTATGGGAGTTTCGCGGAATGCGCGGACTGGAACTTCTGGACGTGCCACTTTGGCAGAAACTACGTGTGCCCCAGATCACGTACCTACTCTGCCCTTTCGGGGGATTCTAGATTGCATCCCAGATAATTCAGAATCGCGTGGGGAGTACGAGAATGAGCTGGAACGGTGGGCTAATTCGTGGCCCGATGCGGTGGTTTGTGATGGCGGCCCTGGCAATGATTCTTTCTGTACCGATGCCAGGGTGGGCGGCGACCGGAGAGTCGCTGGCGGGGCTTGCGGGGACGGTTGGCCACAACAAGGTGGGCATGTCGCTGGGTCTGAAGGGCGACAGCGCTATCACCGGGGGACATTACTTCTATGTCCACTACCTGAAGGACATTCCGTTGACCGGCTCGATCCAGGGCGGCGAGGTGACGTTGAACGCGGTGGACGGCGGAAAGTTTCAGTTGCGCTTCAAGGGAAATGGCAGCGAGGGCGGCAAATCTTTGAACTTCTCCAACAGTGTTGGGTTGGAGGGGACGTGGTCGAAGGGATCGCAGAAGCTGCCGGTTGTGCTCAACCTCACCGACCGATCACAGAGTGTGGCTGCGGGGCGGAGGTACGAGTCCGTTACCAGCGAGAGCGATGCGGCGTTCGAAGCCAAGGTGCAGGGCTTCTGGCACTCCGTGCTGTCAGGAAAGAAGTCGGCGGCAGCGCTGTACATCAGCTTTCCTCTTCGCGTGAACCAGGGCGGGAAGAGCCGAATGATTTCTTCGGCGCAGGCGTTGACAGCGCAATGGAGTGAGATCTTCACCCGCGCATACTTGACGGCGCTGCGTTCAGCCGTGCCTCACGACATGTTCACGCGAAATGGTCAGGCGATGCTGGGAGATGGGCTGGTGTGGTTTGACTCGAAGGGCGCCGTGGCGCTGAATGTTGCGGCCTGACAAAGTCAGCGAGTCAGAGAAATTTAGATTGTGATTCTTCGCGTGAACAACCCCACTCGAGCCAACGGAAGGCTTGAATGAGCCACCCGCCCGGACGGGCGGACGAAGAACTACCCCGCTCAGCGAGGTTTTTTTTGGAAGCGATCATCGGCTCCCACATCTCAAACGCGAGATGTGGGGCACCCGCATTTGTTCAAGATTAAGATCCGGGCCACCCGCCACCCGCATTTGTTCAAGATTAAGATCCGGGCCCCCCGCCCGGTGCTCACGGACCGCTTCGATGAAGTACGCCTTGACAACACCTTCGTCCTTATCGAGGGGCACCCGCCTGCTGCATCGGTGGAACATCAACAATCCCACTCAAGCCAACGGAAGGCTTGAATGGGCCACCCGCGGTCGGCGAAAAACCTTTTCTTGACGGGATTGATCGCGCACCCACCCTTCGCAAACAGCGCGAAGGATGGGGCTTCCTGACTGTTTGTGACCGTAAAGGGTGGGCAGCCCGCCAGCCGGCTTTGCCTCTTTCAAGAGAAGAGGCTTCTGCAGTTCTACTTCGTCGATTACTCGCCGGAGACGGGAGTTGCACTCAAAAGCTCAAGCGTGAGGTTGTCGAACATGATGTCTTTGAGTTCGTTGGCGCCGTTCACTGTGGTGAATCGCATTGATGTTTGGCCGTTCTTTGTTTCAACGGCCTTGGCCGGCACCGTCACCGTGGCCTTTCCCTTCGCAGCGATCGTCACCTGTACAGTCGAACCGGTCCCTGTCCATGAGACTTTGTATTGGCCCGCAGGCAATTTGGTGCTACCCACCGTCGCAGGCGACGTGAGGTTCACATCTTTTGAATTCTTGGCAGCAAATGCGGGAATCGACAACGAAGCAAGAATAAGGGCATATCCGAAGAAGCGTTTCATGTATATCTCCTATTTCCTCTCAGCTTTATGAATCCTCGAGGCACTATGGGTATTACACGCGCTTGTCCATATCTTTACCGTGATCAGGCTCACTCCTGCTTCCGAATAGGCGGGTGATACTCCCGCGATGGGGTAGTTGTCAGCCAAACGTTTGGCGAAGGACGTAATTATGTCGGAGCACGTCCATCTCCTCATTAGCGAGCCAGCGAAAGTAGCTCTGTCGAAAGCTCTCCGAACCATGTAGCTGTCCGTCGCAGTTCAGCGAGCAGAGAGACCATTCTGGCAAGCCCGCTAATACGATTTCCACACTGAGCGAAAGCGGCGCGGTGAAGCTGAAGGACATGCTCACAATTCTGTGACACACGGTTTGGTTGCGGAGCCGGAAGAGTGGGCATGGTCCAGCTTCCGACACATCTTCACCGGCTATCCCGGAGTCATTGAAAATTGAGTCGCGGTGGACTGCCACACGCAGGGAGCGCAATCTCGCCGAGTCCCACATCTCACAACAGAAGGCTTGAATGGGGCACCCGGACGGGCAGACGAAGAACTACCCCGCTCAGCGAGTTTTTTTGGAAGCGATCATCGGCTCCCACGTCTCAAACGCGAGATGTGGGGCACTCACATTTACTCAAGATTAAGATCTGGGCCACGCGCCGAATCAGCGTACTGCCATTCTGGAAGGCGGCTATTCGAAGGGTTTCGGGAAATATCTCAACTGACTGACTTCGCGAAAATTGGAAGGTGACGAGAGTTCGCCGGCATTGGCGAGCGGTCGGTCAGTTTGAAAGTATTTTTTATAAGCGGCAATCCAGTCTCCTGAGATTTCCTTTTGCGCTGTGGAGAGCGGAAGTGCTCCCGTACAAACCGCTTCGTGGAGATAGTCTTCCAACTGATCCTTAACCCGGGCATTCCACGTTGAATAGTAGGGCTCAGGCCAGAGATTGCGGACATCCTGTGAACCACCGAGCTCGGGGGTAACAAGAAAGTCCAGTTCATAGGCGCTGCGCGACGAAATCGGAAGCCGATATTCCTGGAAGACTTTCCGAGCGATCGCATCGTCAACGGCGGGAGTGGGATCCTCTTTCAATTCACAGAGCGAAGAGAGGGTGACGGATTGGGTAGCGCCAGGTGTGAGCCTGGGTATGGGCAGAGCGACATCGTGTTGAGGAATGAAATGGCTAATGGTCTGATGAATATCCTGCTTGTCCACAACCCAGACTCCGACGGCTACAACTGCTATTGCCATCGTCGCGAAAGCAAACCTATCAAGAACTCTGGGAATGACCCAGGCTCGCTTACTTTTACTCATGGCTTGTTGAGACAGTCGAGACTTGAAGGTTGATCGAAAATCAATAGACGCGGGAGATTCAGTATCGAGACTCTCGTTTTGAAGGCTGACGAATTCCGTGAGAGTCGCCTCAAGCTGATTCTTTCTCTTACGACATGTTTCACATTCATTAAGATGCGTATCCACTTCGACTGCACGGCGCGAAGTTATCTCGCGGTCGGCATGTTGCAGAAGCAATTCATCCGTCAGATGTTCGGTTTTATAACGCACAGTCATTCACCTCCATTCGCGCGCGTCATTCGCGCGATGGATCGTGTTAGTGATATGGATACTGCTCCAAGGGAGATTCCCAGGATCTGTGCAATTTCCCGATACTTCAATCCCTCGGCCCGGAGATGAAGGCAACGCTGATCTTGTTCAGGAAGAACAGCAAAGATTGCGCGTAGTTGGAATTGAGATTGGCGAAACATCATTTGTTGCTCCGCACTGTGCAAGCGATCCTGCATCCGGGTTACGGGAACCTCGTGGTCGTGTCTTTTCAAGCTGACCTTGATTGCAGCCCGTCTTTTGAGCGCAAGGTTGTGGGCGACTCGGAACAACCAACTCTTGATTTTTGAGGAGTCCTTTTGAGCATTTAAGTGTCCGACAAGGCACAGGAAAGTTTCCTGAACAACATCTTCTGAGTCATGAATCGACAGTCCGAAGGCAAGGACATACCGGCATAGCCGACGACTATATTGGTCAAAGAGAAAAACAACCAGGTCTTCAACGCTGGAATCTGCAAACTGGCGAGAAAAGACCGACCGCTGAATGGCGTCGGAGTCCGGAAGACGAAGGGCAATCTCTTGAGGAGTGTCCATAGTTCTTTTTCGAGTCTTCCTACTCGATCTCCTGATTCATAGTATCCGTCCTGCAGATTTCGTCAGAAATAAGTTGAACAGAAATCGGCGAAAGAGAATATGAGAATATGCGTCGATTTCTGGGTCTCATTGCGTTTGCCCTGCTATGTTTTTTTCCTGCCGTTGGACAGGTCAACACTGGCGAGTTGCGCCTGAGCGTTACGGGTCCGGACGGCTTGGCGGTCAAAGCCTCGATCGAACTTCTCAGCCAAGGCAATCAATACAAGAGAGATTTCGTCACGGACGAAGGTGGCAAAGCGCGGATTCAGACTCTTCCTTATGGTCTTTATCGATTGACGGCACGAAAAGAGGGATTCGCAGAAACTTCGATTTTGGTCGAAGTAAGATCTGCGATGCCCACCGAATCCAAAATCAAACTTCAATTAGCCGGTGTCAGCCAGACTGTCACGGTAGATGCTGCGTCAACGTTGATTGACCCAGACCGACCCTCGTCTGTGATGCAGATAGGATCCAAGCAGATAGAGGATAGAGTTCAATCGCTCCCCGGGAGATCGGTACAAGATCTTGTGACTACCCAGCCCGGCTGGCTCTACGAAGGAAACGCGGTATTGCATCCCAGAGGATCGGAATACCAGACGCAGTTCGTAGTTGATGGAATGCCGCTCACGGACAACCGCTCCCCCAGCTTTGGTCCAGAGGTTGAAGCCGACGACCTGGAATCCATGAGTATGTACACCGCAGGTTTTCCCGCAGAGTTCGGAAGGAAAATGGGCGGAGTCATAGAACTGAATACCAAGCGCAACCCGAACCCTGGGTTCCACGGTCAACTCGTTCTTTCAGGGGGGAGCTACGACACCGCGCAGGGATACGCCCGTGTGCAGGATACCTGGGGCAAGAACACGATCGGGGCGACAGCCTCCGGCAGCATGACTTCGCATTACCTGAATCCGGTGGTACCCGAGAATTACACCAATGATGGGACTACTGGGGATTTTTCCTTGAAATATGAAAGAGACTTCACGGAACGGGACCGGCTGATCCTGGGAGTTCGCCACGAACTTTCCCGGTTTGAAATTCCGAACGAATTGATCCAGCAAGAGGCTGGCCAATTGCAGAATGGCGACAATTTCGAAACCATGGGCACGGCAGCCTATAGCCACATCTTTTCCCCCGATATGCTGGGGGCCATGAATGGGATGGTTCGGGCGAATTCAAACAATCTCTATTCGAACCTGCTTTCGACGCCGGTCATAGCTACCCAGAACAACGACTTTATGGAGGGTTATTTCAAGGCCACACTCTCAATTCACCACAAGAACCAGGAATGGAAGATGGGAGTTGAGTCAGACAATACTTTTCTGAACGAAGATTTCAGTTATCTCATTACGAATCCCGATGACTTTGACGAGGGCACTCCTCCATCCCTGACATTCCAGCAAAGCCGCCCCGACCTAGAGCAATCTGCATTCGTTGAAGATTTGATTCGCCTTGGCAAATGGACGGTACGCGCAGGCCTGCGCTGGGACCACTATCAACTTCTGCTAAATGAGAACGCCTTCAGTCCTCGCCTGTCTGTCGGCCGGTACTTCCCTTCGGCCAAGATGGTCGTACATGCTTCCTATGATCGTATTTTCCAGACGCCGTCATTCGAGAACATTCTTATTTCGAGTTCGCCTGAGGTCACGTCGCTAAATCCCCAAGTGCTGCGACTACCGGTTGCGCCATCGAAAGGTAATTACTACGAGGGTGGGCTTTCGAAGGCATTTGCGGATAAGGTTCGCCTGGATGTGAATGCTTATCGCCGCGACATTACCAATTTTGCGGACGACGACCAACTTTTAAACACCGGCGTCAGCTATCCAATTGCCTTCGACAAAGCGATTATCTATGGCGCTGAAGGCAAGCTTGAGGTTGTGCACATGGGTAAGCTCACAGGCTACGTGAGCTATTCCTACATGGTGGGAAATGTCTGGTATCCCGTTACAGGAGGACTTTTCCTGGGAGATGACGTTACGAACGCATTGGAGCAAACCAGCGGCTATTTCCCCAACTCTCAAGACCAGCGCAACACGGTGCGGACGCGCTTTCAATATCAATGCCTCCGCCGGATGTGGATGGCGGGCGGACTCTCCTACGGGTCAGGCTTGCCCTTTGAATATGGTGGCACTTATGACGAGGCGCTGGCGCAGTACGGACCGGAAGTCGTAGATCGAGTCAATTTTGATCGGGGAAGGGTCAAGCCATCCCTCGCCTTAAACGTTTCAATTGGTGTCGATGTTTACAAGAGCGAACGATTGAACGTGAGATTTCAGGCTGATGGGGATAACCTCAATGGCCGGTTGAACGTTATTGATTTTGGCGGACTCTTTTCCGGGAATGCGATCGCGCCAGGACGCAGCTTTGGTCTCCGCCTGAATTCCAGTTTCTAACAAATAGTTAGAGGGGGAATTTTGAGCAGGTGCCTACCGATTCGGCCACCCGCCGAGTAGGGAATTAAGTCTGGGTCTTTGCTATCCCATCCTTCGCACCAGTGTGAAAGGATGGGCACCCCAGATTGTTGTGATGGTTAGGATGGGCCACCCGCTCAAAGACAACGGACGGCTTGCGTGGCTCACTCTCTTGAAGGTGGGTCCACAAATCAGCGATAGTTCTCCACTAGTACGATGTCCCTGCTCAAAGCATCGAGCTGTGTGTACAGAATCGTCTTGCCGTCCGGGGACACCCCTAAGCCAGCTGCTTCACGAGCAGGGCGACTCTCCAGATCGAAGAGTCTCGTGGTTCGACGAGTAGCAAAGTCGAAGAATACAATTCCGGGTTTCGCTGTGGTGTCGAGATAGTAGATGCCTTTTTCCACGATCGCCCAGTGGCCCCAATAGCCCGGTTCCAGGGATCCAATGACTTCGGTCTCTTCACCGCCCGAGGTCGGAATGCGCCACAATCCGGGAGTGGTCGCACCTCTTGCGTAGTAGAGGAATTTCCCGTCGAGCGATTCGAATCCTCCATAGCCACCCTGATGCGTGACTTGAATCGCAGCCCCACCTGCTGAGGGCATCTTCCACACCTGCCAGTTGCCGCTGCGATCAGAAGCGAAGTAGATCCAACGGCCATCCCGCGACCAGCTTGGAATCACGTCGGTCGATGGCTCATTTGTGAGCTTGCGCGCCAGGCCGCCGCCGGAATCCATGACGAAGATCTCGGCATTGCCTGTAGCGCGAGAATCGAAAGCAATATGATGTCCGTCGGGCGACCAGCGCGGGGTTCCCGTTACGGTGTTGAAGCGCGTAAGTTGGAGGAAGTTCGTTCCGTCACTGCGGCAAATCCAGATCTCAGCTGCACCACTGCGAGTGGACTCAAAGGCAATCATGCTACCGTCAGGCGAGAACTGAGGACCGCTTTGGGTTGTCGTGGAAGTTAGAAATTTTTCGGAAGTAGTCGGGTGCGAAGAATCGAGTTGCCTCTTCCAGATATTCAGGTTCATGATCTGGCGGGCATAGGCTAATCGATTGCCTCGAATCGAGGGCTCACTCCCTTCCTGACCAAACTGCAACCGCTCAGGCTCGCCTCCCTGGAAAGAAACCTTCCAAAGCCAACCCGATCTTCCAAGCCAAGCAGCGCGACCAAAGACAATATCGCGTCCATTCGCTGTCCACGCCAGACCCCACCCGAATTGCGAACCCGCAGTGACTCGGTGTTCTTCGCCGCCTGCAACCGACTTCGTATAAATGGCGGTGATTCCTTGCGAGCCTCGATTGAAAGCCAGGGTTTCGCCATCCGGTGAAAATGCAGGGTTGTAGTCACCCGGAGATCCCGATGCAAAGGTGAGGCGCCGAACGGCGAGTGAGTCGAGCGACAACATGTAGATTGACGTAGGTTCGCCTCTGTTCGCGCGATCGGAAAACGCGAGCGACTTTCCATCAGCCGACCACGAAAGCCGACCGTAGTACCAGAAGACCTCGTAGAATTCACGTTCTTCCCAATGAGTATCCCGCACTTTACGCTCGGCTCCGCCAAGTGCGGGGACGATGTAGATGCCGGTCGCTCCCTTTTGAATGCGACAGAAGGCGATGTATCGGCCATCGGGTGACCAGACCGGATTGAAGTCAATTGACTCCTGCTTTGTAAGACGGATTGGCTCTTCTGTGCCGATTAGCTTCATATAGATACTGAAGAAGGGCCCGCTTGCACCATTCCAAGAGAAGGCTAACTCTCTGCCATCCGGAGAAAGACTGGGACTGTATTTCTCGCCTACGGCGGTAACTGCAAGGCTGAGCGACGGCTCTGGCACTTTGGGTCTGAGCAATGGACTGCGATAAAGAAAGGCGGAGGCCAGGACCAACATTACGATCATGCCAGTCACAACCGCAGTCTTCGTTGTTAGCCATCGCTGCCGATGCGAAGGTTCAGCAACAATCGCGTTGACTGAAGCGACGCCTAGCTCATCCGGGGGCGTCTGTATCTCATCCGCACCAGGAACCCATTCCACCGGAATCAGGAAACGGTAACCAACCTTGGGCACGGTTCCCACGAATTTTGGGCTCTCGACGGAATCTCCCAACGCCTGACGCAATTTCTTCACGGCCGTGTTGACCCCGTGCTCGAAATCCACGAACGTGTCGTCACTCCACAGCGCCTCTTTTAGTTGCTCGCGACTGACGACTTTCCCCTGGGCGTCCAGAAGCAGGCGAAGAACCTGCAATGGCTGCTGCTGAATTCGGACCTGGGTGCCATCTGCCTTGCGCAGTTCACCGCTGCTCAAATCGACCTGAAACCGGTCAAAGCGAGCAATGACGGTAAGAGCACTGGAGCTTTCCACAGGGAATTCCTCGCTACGTGATCGTGAATTCTATCTTAAAAAGCGTCGTCAGATTTCAGCTCACGCTCAAAAGGATCGAAGGGAGGCGTTCGCCGGCAGCCTCTAACTCTCGCAATACCTGATAGTTCCGCAGTTCACCTTTTTCACACCTCGCGGTTCACCTTCCGTGCATTGTGCATCCGCGGAGGCAATGCGATGGTTCGGGACCATACGGGGTGTGAGCCGCCAACCGGGGACTTAAACTCCGATCCCCAATCATGAGAGGTCTCAATGAAAAACACTCGGATGTCGAATCTGTTCACGGTCTCGCTTCCATTGCTGATTGCTTCTGTCGTACTGGCCCATGGCGCTTCGGCCATCGCAGAGGGTCCCGGAACCGGCCCCTGCTCCAACCGGTCGCTCTTCGGCGATTACGGAATGCAGGTTAATGGCACCTTCCTTGCCCAGAATGTGCCTCTGCGTACGATCGTCATGGTTCACTTTGACGGCAGAGGGAACTCGACTTCAAAATCTTACGTCGTACTGAATGGGACCCCGCTGACTCCCGATTGGAGACAGGACGACCCTGGAACTTACACGATCAATCCGGATTGCACCGCATCTGGGATCCTCAATGGTGTGATACCCGCGCACTTTGTCGTGGTAAACAACGGCAAAGATTTTCGCGGAGAGGTGGATGGGAATGCGATCACATTCGTAGGCTCCAGAGTGAATTGAACACGGCAGAAGTTTTGGGCTGAAACGTGGTGCTTGTACAGTCAAGTCCACGGCATCGCAGATGACACTGTTGGCTCAAAAATAGACGCCCGCTCCGGCAAAAGAGTCCGGAGCGGGAGATGCCGTGAACTTCGCTACGCAATACTCTTGTTACTGCCAGGTGACTACGGCTACTCCAAACGCATCGAGTTTTAGTTTGTCTCCTGACTGCTGGGAGACTCGAGGCGGGCCGTCGCCTGTGGCCTGGTCTATCGCAGATATGGTCGCCGATTTCACGTCGGAGGGGAGCGTCAATTCCACTGCACTGGTTCGCTTGTTGATCACGAGGAGTTTTTTGCCGGTGGGCGTTACGAAGGCCTGTGCATCGCGTGGGGGTGCCCATGCCGCCGATCGATGTCTCTACGAGTTTGTCGCCGGGATGGAAGTTGTCCTTGATGAGTTTAAGCACCCAATAGCGGGCGTTGGGTTTTCCGTTGTTGTAATTCATCATGGAGACACTGGGGTACTGCGATGGATAGCCGACGAGCTGAGATTCTCCAATTACATCGACGCCGAGCTTGGCTTCTTCGATAAAGAGATAACCGTAGAGTGCTCCTGCCGCGTTCCAGTACGCTGCAGGGATATGGTCGGGCAAGGCCTTGGAAGCCGCTATTTCTTCATGGTCGGTGGGAAGAATGATGCCGAGTTCATCGGTATCCATCTTCGTCGAAGGTGAGAGCCTATCGCGTGTCTCTCGAATGAAACGAATGCCAGCAAGAAACGTGTCGGCCTGGTTGAAGAATGTGTATTGCCAGTTGTCGATGTTCTCTTTGATGTCAGGTAGCGAATAGAAATGGTAAGTAATGTAATCGATCGGAATACCGGGCTTGTGATGTGAGGGATCAAGGAAATACTCGTACCACTTGGGATCCTTTGTGGTGTACGCCAAGGCCAGACCCATGAACTTTGTATCTGGACTCACTTTGCGAATGGCTTCTACTATGGCGTCGTAGCGAACTGTGTAGGATTCCGGTGTAGTTTCATGTTCGATGTCGGGCTCGTTGAGCACCTCCCAGTAGGGAAACTTATAGTGATATCCCGACTTGTGCTCCTTGCCTAATTCGTCTGTAAATCCGCCCTGTGTATACCAACTCACCAGCCGGGCTAAATAATCTCCGACCTGCTTGCCCGAGGGATCGACCAAGTCCTTACCCTGCGTATAGTCCCACACCACCTGATTAGGATCCGACGGATACGTTACCGGCTTATCCGTCTTGAACATCCATGCAGGGATGGTGGAGAAATTCATCACCGTGCTGTGACCCTGTTCCGCCGTTGCTGCGAGAAATTCTTTGGTGTAGGGATCGATCAAAGAAAAATCCCATGAGGTCTTGTCGGCGGTTGGAGGGTCCAGTTCGGCGACCGAGAGTTTGGGATAAGGGTTCCACGGAACATAGCGGACGTAGTCGGCGCCGAGATCTTTCAGTGCCGCGAAGGTTCCGTCGTGGATGGGCGATCCCTTCGCGATCATTGGATTAACGACCACCTGGAGTGTTGGGGTGGACTTGGAAATGATGACTGTTTTATTGAAGTCGACAACGATCGTGTTGGGCGGCGTTGTGGGAGGCTGGGCCGACGCAGGTAACGCCGATAGGAGGGCGATGCAAAGAGAGGTCATCGTCGTCCGAGAGAGAAATCGAGGGAGCTGTTGCTTAGATTTCATAAAAGATCCTCCGGCACTAGGCGTTTCCTGGTGGGTCTGGTAAATATGGGCTGACGCTCGAATGTCAGCTTCCGATTCCACACGGAACTTGTTGGAATATGTATCTATGCACGCAGCGTATCCTAAGTGACCGACGCGGTGATTTCAACGTGCTGCGGAAATCCAGCTGCGGACCGGGAGCAGGAATGGATCTTGCTATAGACGATTTCAGGATCGCAACCGACAAGGGAGCACTGTTTGCCAGAGGATGGAAGCCGCTGGCTCAGTCCAGCGATCGAAATGAAACGATTCTCTTGTTTCACGATTCGCTCGGGTGTGTGGAGCTCTGGCGGGACTTCCCCGCGAAACTTGCGATCGCAACGGGTCGTGCCGTCGTGGCCTATGATCGATTTGGATTCGGGAAATCCGACGCTTGCAACGAACCGCTTGCGCGGAATTTCATTCGCGATGAGGCGGTAAACGTAGTTCCCCGTCTTATAGAAGCCTTGGCCCTTGCCCGAATTATTCCTTTCGGACATAGCGTCGGAGGTGCGATGGCGGTTGCAACTGCGGCCCGTCTTGCTGACAGGTGTGCCGCGCTCATCACCGAATCCGCCCAGAGTTTTGTTGAAGACCGCACACTCACGGGGGTCCGTGCCGGCGAGATTGAATTCGAGCGGCCGGATCGGTTTGAGCGACTGGTGCGCTATCACGGGTCGAAGGCTCGTTGGGTTTTGGATGCATGGGTCAAGACCTGGCTCGCACCAAGCTTCAGTCACTGGTGCCTGGACGATGATCTAAGTGGAGTGAGCTGCCCAACACTTGCCCTCCACGGCGAGAACGACGAATACGGTTCGGTCGAACATGCTGGACGGATTGCTCGACTCACCTTGGGGCCATCGCGCGTTGTCGTCCTCGAGGGATGCGGGCATGTTCCACATCGAGAGCATCCGACGCGAATCCTGAGAGAGGTCACGGATTTTCTCGCGCAATACAACGTCGTTCGCATGAATGAACCGTTTGAAGAACTTCGGTGAGTGAATAATTCCCGAGTTCTTCCGCAAGCAGAACCTTGCCTTTCAGGTTTCCGAGCGAGTTACCGGCAACCGCTCACTACTAAAATCGGACACGGCCTGATGGCGCCGATCTTGAATGAGGGCAACATCCTTTGCCGTAACGTGGGAGACTGAACGGGGAGAATTCCACAGATGCAGATGTCGGAGTGGATTCAAGTTGTGTTTGTGTTGGTGTTCGCGGTGGCCGCCTGGGTCACGGGGCTCACCACGCATGCGCTTCCGCTGCGCAGACGCTGGAACATTACCATTCTTGCGGCCGCAGCCATCGTGGTTGCGACCGTTGGGTGTTACAGTTCGCGTCTCCTTGCGCCTGACCACCGACCGATTCTTCGGGACTTCCTGACGGTTGCGCTGTTTCTCGTGCCCTACTGGCAGACAGGGCAGTTTTTCCTCGGGC
The DNA here is from genome assembly GCA_963797255.1 of uncultured Acidobacteriaceae bacterium. Lineage (GTDB taxonomy): Bacteria > Acidobacteriota > Terriglobia > Terriglobales > Acidobacteriaceae > JANXZS01. Next base: position 397,400 of record CAWCOV010000012.1, on the reverse strand, counting down.
CAAATCTTAAAATTCAGGATCGGCTGCTGGCATTTGATCGATGGCTGTTGCCTGGCATCTCCGCAAAGTCGGGGACGGAACGCACGTTCGTCGGCCTGATTCTCGAGGGTGCGTATCTGCTCTGCTATCCGCTATTGCCACTCGGTCTGCTTACGGTATACATGGCGGGGCTGCGCGGAAGGGTGGGCGGCTTCTGGCTTGTTGTGCTGGTGTCGACCTACATCTGCTACGCGGTTACGCCATTTGTGCCTGCGTTTCCGCCGCGTAGTCCTATCGGCGATGAGGCCGATGTCGCTGTGCCCGAGAAGGATGCGAACAAGGGCCGCATCTTCAATCGCTGGATACTGAAGCGCGGAAGCATCCACGCCATTTCGTTCCCTAGCGCGCATGTGGCGTCTGCTTTCGCCATCGCGCTGTTTTTTCTTCACTACTCACTATTACTCGGAGTGATTTATCTGGTTGTAGCGGTTCTCATCTCGCTGGGGGCCGTGGTGGGGCGATACCACTATGCTCTCGATGTGCTGCTGGGTGCGGCGACTGCGTGGGCGGTTTATCTGGCTGGCTACCGATACTTATAAATTCGCGCGCCCGTTCTTCGCGGTGGGCTTGACGCCGAGGATCCGCAGCACTGTGCCTCCCAGGAATTTGCGGGCTGCACTCGGCGGCTTTCCGCTGGGCTCCGGCAAAAAGATGGAAGCGAGAACGCGCAAGCCGGGCGGCAGGGACAGCGGCCCTCCAGGGCTCGCTGGGGGGAAGAAACGATGCAATGACTCGCGCGGCTGATTGCGGATGAGGTCGAGCATCGCGACGCGATGCACGCACGAGACCGTGCAGAATGGTGCGCACGGTTTTTTGGTGGAGTACTCGCGGTCGATATCTTCGCGGGTATATTTTTCGAGAGGAATGGCCGGGTATCCACGTTGCTGCGAGCAATAGTGGACGAGGCCGTCTTCGCAGATGTAGAGATAGCGGCTTCCGGCACCGCACTGCCAGTCGTTGGGTTGACCGCCAATCAAATTCTTCTGATAAAGATTGTCGTAGGCAAACGCGAATAGCCCGGGCTTTCGTTCCGCGAGGATCTGATCGTAGACCGCGCGCTCCTGATCTTTCAGGGGCTGAACCTGTCCACCATGGTCGTGGATTACGCCGACCGAGGTATCAAAGGCGAGAGCAACGGCACGTCGCGTGATCGTGAGGGCATCTTCAGAATGGGGGATGCCTCCACCCAGCACCGAGTTAATGTTGATGTCGAATTCCGCAAACTCCTTGAGCCATTCGAGTTTGCGATCCAGAACCCTGAGGCTTTTCTTCGAGACCTCGTCGGGATTGACGTTGTCGATTGAGATCTGTAAATGCTCGAGCCCAGCGCGATTCAACCGCTCGATGCGCTCAGGAGTGAGCAGCAAGCCGTTCGTAATCATAGTCGCGATGGCGTCGTGGGAACGGATGGCGCGGATGATGTCATCCAGGTCAGGATGCAGCAGCGGTTCTCCTCCGCTGATGGTGATGATTTTTGTTCCCAGCCTGGCGAGGAGGTCGATGCGACGCAGCATCGTCTCTGTGGGTACGGGCGCGGAGACATTGTCATATTCATTGCAATACGCGCAGGAGAGATTGCAGCGCCGCATGGGGATGATGTGGGCAAGCACTGGAATATGTCTGGACTGGATGGCACTCGCGACCATGCGCGCCTGGCGCATCCGGCGCTGGTAGAAGTGGAGTTTCTTCCTAAGAGAAATAGCTCTCATGAACCTCGAGTCCCCACAGGTGTTGACTCAGTCTACGCCTATGAAGAGCTGATGATGAGAAATGGGCGATTCGGTGGGGCGAGGGGGGTGGCGCTTGTCACAGCGCAAATTCCTGACTGGATGTAGTCTTTCTCCGCAAGAAATTCGAGCGTGTCCCAGGCGCCATGCTGAGTGCAGTTGCGTGAGACGTGGCGACCGCGGCACGGAAAGGAGCCAACCATGGAACCGATGGTGCTGATTACATACGCCACTCGCAATGGATCGACCAAAGAGGTTGCCGAACTGGTAGCAGAAACTCTGCGCGAGAATGGACTCGCGGTGGAATGCGCGCCTGTGGGGAGCGTGCAATCGCTGGATCGATATGCGGCGGTTGTGCTGGGAGTGCCGCTGTACATGTCCAGACTGCACAAGGATGCGCGGCGCTTCTTGGACGTCCATCGTGATGCGCTGATGAAATTGCCGGTGGCGCTGTTTGTGCTGGGCCCGGTGGAGCAGGAAGCGAAGGATTGGGCGGGAGCGCAAAAACAGTTGGAGAAGGAGTTGAAGAAATATGCCTGGCTATCGCCGGTGGCTCTGCGGATCTTCGGCGGCAAGTTCGATCCGGCAAAGCTGGGATTTCCGTTCACGCTGATTCCGCCGCTGCGGAAGATGAAGGCGATGGATGTAAGGGATTGGGACGCTATCCATGCATGGGCTGTGGATGTTGGGATCGTATTGCTTCCGGTTGCGCGGGTGTAGGTGCCGGGGTGCTGGCCGCACGAGCGGACCAAGAGCAAGAGCGATTTCTCGGCTGCAGTTTCTTTGCTTAAGAAAAGGAATTCCGTAATGTACGGTATCTGTATTGCAGACGCGTAATTCCATGGGTCTTGGACGCAGGCCCACTCGTCAACTTCTGAAAACAAACTGCTGAATCGGGAGAGATCGCATGTCCACTCGCAAGACTTTTGTGTCCGTGGTGTTGTCCATCGCAGTTGGCATCGGCCTGGTTTTTTGCCCGGCGATCGGCAACGCACAGACAGCGGTCAACGGATCCATACCGGCGCTGGAAAAAAGAGGGCAGGTAACTCAGCTGATTGTCGATGGGAAACCCATGCTGATGCTGGCCGGTGAGTTGCACAACTCAAGCCCTTCGAACGCCGAGTACATGCGTCCCATCTGGAAGAACCTGACCGATATGAATCTGAACACGGTAATCGGTGCTGTTTCGTGGGAATTGATGGAACCAGTGGAAGGTCAGTTTGATTTTTCGACAGCGGATATGCAGATTACGGAAGCGCGTAAGCACGGACTGAAATTGATCCTGATCTGGTTTGGCACGTGGAAGAGCACTTCAGGCAGCTACGCACCGATGTGGGTGAAAACTAATCCCGAGCGGTTCCCGATGGTGCAGACAAAATCCGGCCACCAGAAGATGCCCTTTGGCGTTTCGTTCGAGGGCATCAGTGTATTCGGGAAGGACATTGTCGCTGCGGATGCGAAAGCGTTTCGCGCATTAATGCACCACATTCGCACGACGGACACCGAGCACACTGTCGTGATGATGCAGGTGGATAACGAACCGGGGATGTTCGGCGACAATCGCGACCGCTCTCCTTTCGCGGAGGCGGCGTGGTCCAAGCCGGTTCCGCGCGAACTGCTGGAATATATGTCGTCGCAAAAAGCTACGCTGACCCCGGCTCTTTCGAAGGTCTGGGGAAGTCAGGGCTCGCGCACGCAGGGAACGTGGGCCGAGGTCTTCGGCACAGATCCGGGCGCCGGTGAAGTTTTTATGGCTTGGCATTATGCGCGTGCGATTGAAGCGATAGCGGTAGCCGGTAAAGCAGAATTGCCGCTTCCGATGTTTACAAACGGATGGTTAGGCCCGGTAGCGAACATGGTAGAACCGGGACAATATCCCAGCGGCGGCCCGGTGGCGGGCATGCTGGATGTGTGGCGCGCGGGTGCTCCCAAGGTTGATTTTTTTGCACCGAACGTCTACTCCCCGGACTTCGACGGTGTATGCGCACAGTACGCGCGTCCAGACAATCCTCTCTTCATTCCGGAGACGTATCCGTCGGTGCCGAATCTCTTCTGGGCGATTGGGCGTTACGCCGTGCTGGGCTACTCACCGTTCGGGATTGATGGCATCTCCGATGAAGCGCTTGGTGCGGCATACCACATTGCGGGTGCTCTCGCGCCGGAGATATTGAAGTACCAAGCCCAGGGTAAGGTCATGGCGGTGATGCAGGGGAACGATGCGTCGGTCAAAGAGTTTGAAGACGCGACGGGACTTACGATTAAGTTTGGGGACGTGCGTGCGGCCATGGCTCCGCCCAGCGCTGCAAAAACTGATGAGAAGAAAGAAGCTCCGCCTCAGCCGGCAGCTGCTTTCGGTCAACGTCCAAAAGATACTCGGGGGTTCGCCCTGGTAATTCGCACTGCACCCAATGAGCTTGTGGTGGTGGGATCGGGCGTCGTCATACTGAATGCGAAAGCTCGCCTGGGGACGATCGACGAAGTTGTATTTGAAAAGGGCCAACAGGCTCCGGGCCGCCGGATGAATGGCGATGAGACGTTTAGTGGGAATCTCTTTGCGCTTGATGCAAATCGTGTCGAGGTGCGCAAGGTTGGGACTTATATGCTTCATTGAGGCAGGCTCAACAAATTCCCAAAAAATCTCGCCTCCCCTTGCCAAACTAGGAGAGCTGGCGTTAGTCTCCTAGCAAGGCTAGGAGAACGCGCGAAATGGCAAAACCAATCGACCTGTTACCGGGCACACTTGACATGCTGATTCTTAAGGCTGTCTCGCTCAGGCCATTGCATGGATACGCTGTATTGCAACGCATTCGGCAGATCTCAGGGCAGGTTTTCGACATTCCGCAGGGATCGCTCTATCCGGCGCTATACCGACTGGAGCACCAGGCTCTTATCGAGGCTGAATGGGGCCAGAGTGAGAACAACCGCAGGGCCAAGTACTACACGTTAACGGCCGCTGGACGGCAGCGACTGCGCGAAGAGACCGCGGGTTGGAATCGACTTGCGACGGGTATCGCGTCAGCCTTGAACACTCGAGCGGAGGAGGTGTGAGATGTTCAAACGCTTTCGTTCCTTGTTTCGCGCATTTGCACATCGGCGTGATTTTGAAGCTGGCATGACTGAAGAACTGAGGTTCCACGTTGAGCAATACACGGAAGAACTCATTCAGTCCGGAGTATCGCCGTCGGAAGCGGCCCGACGCGCGCGCGTTGAGTTTGGCGGCATGAATTCTGTTGAAGGCGAATGCCGTGAGGCACGTGGGCTGCACTTGTTGGATGAACTTCGCCGGCAGTTGCGGTACGCCGGCCGGATGTTGCGCAAGACTCCAGGATTCACGATAACGGCGCTGCTAACGCTGGCCGTTTGCCTGGGCGCGAATCTGACCATCTTTGCCGTGATCAACTCGGTTCTTCTACGCCCGCTGCCGTTTCCAGAGTCCGACCGGATCGTGACCATCTTCAATACTTATCCGAAAGCGGGCGTTGATCGCGACGGTTCGTCGATCACGAACTACTACGAGCGTCGAGGACAGATTCCTACATTCGCCTCCACTTCAATCTATCGCTATAGCACTGCAATCATTGGTGAGAGCGGATCGACGGAACGCGAGCAGACTATCGAGGTATCTCCTGAATTTTTCTCTACTCTTGGGCTGGGCCCGGTTGCGGGGCGCACTTTCAACGAAGAAGAGACTTTGTGGGGCACCAATCACGTTGTGATGATGACCGACGCCTTTTGGCGGAATCGGTCCAATGCAGATCCTGACATCGTTGGGAAAAAGATTCGTGTGGACGGTAATCCCACGACAGTGATTGGCGTGCTGCCTCCGGACTTTCGGTTCCTCTCTTCTGAGGCGCGACTTTATTTTCCGCTGGCATCTCGGCTGGAAGATCGCATGCCAAAGCAGCGACATTCCGGGGGCAATTCCATCCAGATGATTGCCCGGCTTAAACCGGGCATTCCTCTAGCGCAGGCGCAGGAGCAGATTGACGCGCAGAATTCCAGATTGGAGGTAGACGACCCCCAAGGAAAAATGATGGCGGATGCAGGCTTTCGGTCGCTGGTGGTGCAGTTGCATGCCGATCATGTTGCGAGCATCCGACCCACACTTCTCCTGCTACAAGCCGGTGCCCTGGCTCTTCTGCTGATCGGTGCGGTGAATTTAGGGAATTTGTTTCTGGTGCGTGCGGGTAGTCGAGCCAAGGAACGCGCAGTGCGGCAGGCACTGGGCGCGAGCCGGAAACACATTGCCAGCGAAGTGCTGGTTGAAACGACATTGCTAACTGTGGGCGGAGGTCTTCTCGGGCTCGCGGTTGCTGCCGCCGGAATTCGATTGATCAACGTGCTTGGCGCAGAAAGTCTGCCGCTGGGGAGCCAGATTGTCTTTGACGGCCATCTGGCAGTGGTTGCATTGGCGACGGCGATTACGCTGGGCGTTCTGTTAGCGGTGCCGATCGCATGGCTCAATCTGCGACGTCCACTTGGGGACGCGCTCCAATCCGAAGGCAGATCGGGAACAAGTGCTCGCGCTACTCAATCGTTGCGCCAAAGTTTCGTTGTATCGCAGATTGCATTGGCCTTTATGCTGCTGGCGGGTGCAGCGTTGCTGGGCATAAGCCTGCAGCGTTCGATGGAGGTTTCTCCTGGATTTCGTCCCGATCACATTCTCAGCGGAAAGATGGCACTTCCGTTGAAAGGCTACGCCGACGATACCGCCAGGGTAGCCTTCAATGAGAATCTGCTCGATAAGATCGGGCATTTGCCGAATGTGATCTCCGCCGGGGTGGTGACAAATGTGCCTCTCAGCGGCAAGAGTGGTAAAAGTGCCGCGACGATTCAGGGGCGCTCGCTGCAGCCTGGTGAGTCACCGCGCGGGAATTACTCTTACGGGGTTGGCGGCGATTATTTCAAGGCGATGGGATTCTCTTTGCTCGAAGGACGATTCCTCACCGCCGCCGATTCACGGAGCACGCAACGAGTGTGCGTCGTGGACCAGGACTTCGCTCGTTACTACTGGCCGAATGGGGGTGCTCTCGGCCATCGTTTGTTCGAAGGCGGCGAGCAGGGCAAAGATGCCGATGCCTTTACGATTGTTGGCGTTGTTGGAAGTGTGAAACAGGCGGGACTAACTGAGGAAGCAGCCCAGGGCGCCGTCTATTATCCCTACGCATTTCACAGCGGTGACATCTTCGTGGTTGTCCGCACCAGTCTGCCGCCGGAATCTCTTGGACTGACGCTGCAAGCGGCCGTTCGGCAAGTTGATCCTGACCTGCCGGTGAATGATGTCCGAACCATGGAAGCCCGCGTTACCGATAGCCTTGCGGCTCAACGTACACCGGCGCTGCTCGCTGGCTCCTTCTCCGCCATCGCGCTGCTGCTGGTTGCCATCGGCAGCTATGGAGTGTTGAGCTACGCTGTGGAACAGAGGCGCCGCGAGATTGGAGTGCGCATGGCCCTGGGAGCGAGGCCTGCACAGATTCGCAATCAATTTTTAATGCTGGCGTTTCGCCTGCTTGCGTATGGGGTGGTGCTTGGAGGAGTGGGCGCGTGGCTGACAGGGCGAGCGATGCAGAGTTTGCTCTTCCATGTACCCGGATTCAACCTTGCGATTCTGAGCGGAGTTACATGCGTTATGGGTATTGTGTCGATCGTCGCTTGTTTAGTGCCTTCTCACCGCGCCGCACGAACTTCCATCGTCGAAGCTATCCGCACGGAGTAGCCAACGTTCCAAGTGTTGTGGAACGCAGGCCATGATTCAGAAAAGTAAGCATACCTGCTGGGCGAGTTGGGGCGCGCGGCGCCGTTGCTATCCCACCCTTCGCATAGAGCGCGAAGGAGCGGGCATCCACAGCACGTTGGGAGTTGACTATTGAGTTCGGCTTTCAGCCGCCACCCATCGGGCGGCAGCATCGGCACTGTCATCGGGTCGAGTATTGAAGGCAATAGCCGCGCCTGGAGCGGCTTTTCGGACCGCATTGATGACGACTTCTAATAATGCAAGGTTGCGGGGTGGCAGGCGCACGCCGCCTCCGATGACCACACAATCGTAGTTGGTCGAATGCAATTGATGTTCCACTGTTGGTCCGGCGGTTTCGTCCGGGCGGATGAAACAAACGTCAGACTGCCACCCGGAATCCGTGAACCCCTTCAGCGCTACCGCGATGCCACCGTGGACCTTTTCAGCGGTCATGCCGGGCGGCAGCGCAGGGTCAGAAAAATCTACTTTCTCGGGATCGATGCCAAGCAGCAAAATTCGCGACATAAGGTCTCCTTGTTCTTGCGATGGATTGGCGGCGAGGATGCAACCAGCTTTGCCGGAAAATGCGAAGCGATCCTAAACCGACATTCAGGTTTAACCGTGAATTTCGATTTGGACCGCTGGCTCACGAACTATACGCTTATTAGACCTCTGACAACATTCAAATTTGCCATGTCAGGCACGATTGTGGCTGGGAACGCGGATTCCTCTACTGCGCTTCGCTTCGGTCGGAATGACAAATTGCTGGGTATGCGGCGCGCATGGTGAATAGCATACCCACTCAAGCCAACAGAGGGCTTGAACGGGCCAGGTCGGATTCCTCCACGGCGCTGCGCTGCGGTCGGAATCACAAATTGCGGCACGCTAGCGGGCGGGCCAGTTCCACTTTGGGGTGTTGAAGTGAGTGGAGCCTTCGAGCCTGGTTTCTCCAAAATCTTTTTGCAGATGAAGGCGAGTGCAAAGAGGAGACGACGCGAGTTCGTCGATGAGCAGTGGCGCGTGCGAAACCACGATGATCTGTGTATTTTTTGCGGCAGCGAGGATGAGGCGTGCGAGCGGCGGCAGCAGATCTGGATGCAGGCTGGTTTCCGGCTCGTTGAGCACCATGAGTTCTGGCGGACGCGGCGTGAGTAGAGCGGCCGTCAGAAGAAGATAACGCAACGTACCATCGGACAACTCGGATGCGGAAAGTGGGCGCAACAATCCGTGCTGCTGCAACTGCAACTCGAAGCGACCATTCTGTACTTCGACGGAAAGGCGGCTGCCGGGAAACGCATCATCAAGCGTTGTGGAAAGAGCTTCGTCTGACCGGATCTCGAGAATTGTTTGGAGGGCGGCGGCGAGGTTGCTGCCATCGTGGTGGAGGACAGGCGTGTAGGTGCCAATTTGCGCGGCCCGCGCGGGGGAGTCTGCGTCAGTGCGGAAATGGTCGTAGAAGCGCCATCCGCGAACGGCTTCGCGAACGGCCAGCATTTCGGGAGCGCGCTGCGGATCGGCAATGCTGGCCAACATGCTGTCGGTGTCAGAAAGATGCTGCGTGAGCAGAACCGGCTCCTCATCTTGCGTGGTGGCGAGCCAGACGAAATTGTTTCTGCGATCGACGAGTGCGGAGGCTTTTCGGTAGACCGGGCCATGCCAGATGCATTCGCGCTTCACGTGAGGGTCGAGCAGGAACATGGTCGCGGGCGGAGGAGGCGGAGGATAACCGAGATCGATGCTGTAGCCGTAAGTGTCTCCGCCGAAGCCGAGTTTGAGGCTTGCGACATTGCGGCGAGCGAGAGGTTCCACGGCGTAGGTTCCCTGGCGAACGCCGCGTGCGATCGTCTCGGGGCCCGCCCAGAAGGTGGATGGCAATCCACCTTCGCGAGCGAGGGAGGCGACGACGGAATTCATCGCAGCATCGGCGAGCAAGCGGAGTGAGCGATAGACGCTGGACTTCCCGCTTCCGTTTGCTCCGGTGATGACGCTGAGTTGTCCCAACGGAACCAGTAGGTCGCGCAGCGATCGATAGCCTTGCACAGCGACGGTGCGGATCATGAGAAACAGGATATCGTGCTTAGGAAGGATCCAAGCTTCGCTATCCCACCCTTCGCGAAAAGCGCGAAGGATGGGGCACCCACATTTTTTTGTTTGACAATGTGGGCGCCCTCGCCCACTTCCCTATTTCTCTGCCAGGAATTTTGCCAATCTGTCGAGATTGTCTTCGTTGCCTTGTACGGCGAATCTCTCTACGCCGTTGCGGACGGACGCGGTTTCGAAGAGTTGGCGGAAGGTGAGCTTGGTGTTTGCTCCGAGTTCTTCGAAGATCGCCGTGAGTTGAAAGCGCGGGGGCGAGGTGTGATCGATGACAATGCGTTCTGGGCTTACGATCTCTACGAACTTTGCTTCGTTGGGATAGTTCTTCCCATCGGGGCCGTGCATGGTATAGCTCCACAGGCCGCCGGGTTCCATCTCGCAGACATGGAACGTATTGGAAAAGCCTCGCGGGCCCCACCACAGCTTGAGTTGCTCGGGGTCGGTCCATGCCGCAAAAACCGCCATGCGCGTCGCCCGAAAGACGCGAGTGGTTACGATTTCCCTGCTTACGATTGCTTCGTATTCGCTTGTCACCGTCATCTCTTTTCCTCCCGTTTTTTGCTTTGCATTCCTTTCAGGTGCTCGTCGAGCCGATCAAAAGTTTCGTCCCAGAAACGTCGATAGCTCTCCATCCATTCATCCATCTCGCGGATGGGCCGAACAGAAAGCCTGCACGGTCTCCGCTGAGCCTCGCGGCTGCGCGTGATGAGTCCCGCCTGCTCCAGGATGTGCAGATGCTTTGTGAGTGCAGGCCCACTGATCTTCAAAGACACGGTCAGGTCCTTGACGGGCAACTCGCCATGTTGAAGCCGCGCCAGGACCTTTCGGCGGATGGGGTGCGAGAGCGCGGAGAAGGTGCGATCGAGGCTACTCATTACTTCACTATAAAGTTAATTAACCATTTTGGCAATTACAAAAAGGCAGCTAAAAAGCGGTCAGCTAAGGAGCGGTTAGCAAAAGAGCGGTTAGCTAAGGAGCGGTCAGCGGGTCAGAGGAATCATCCCACTCAAGCCAACAGAGGGCTTGAATGGGCCACCCGGCGGATCAGGTCTATCCGTGGAAGCTCAGGTCGCGGCCGGGTTTTGTGGCCAGGCCTATTTGTTCGAGGTGGACATTCCGGCCGTTGTACCAGAGCATCCATTTGCCATCGGCGAACAGCGCGTAAGGCTTGTAGCAGGCGTCGGCGTCGAAGCCGTTTCCTGTGGCGCGGAGAATGGGATTCGCTGGGCATCGTTCCCAGTCAGTGAGGCCGTCGCGAGAGCGGGCCAGGCCGATCTGCGCGTGGTCGATGTCGCGATACCCGATGTAGAAAATGTAGAACCATCCACTTTCCTGAATGACCTGACATCCGGCGACGCGTTCTTTTTCCCACGTATACCGTGGGTCCGCCCGGAAGACGGGGTTGCTTGTGTCTTTCGTCCAATGCACGCCGTCGCTGCTGGTGGCGTGTCCAATGGCATTGGGCTCGTACTGTTCGCCTCCTGAGTAGTACATGCGCCAGAGCTTTTGTTTTGTGTCCCACAGAACATGCGGCGACATGAGAGCGACGCCCTCCCATGCGGACTGCGGCGCGAGGACACGAGTTCGTTTCTGCCAGTGCACGCCGTCGTTGCTGAAAGCGTAGCCGATGACGGAGTGACCGTTTTCGTGTCCATCGCTGGAGCGCTGCTTGTCCCACGTCTGGCCGGTATACCACATATGATAACCATCGTCGCGATGCACGACGACGGGGCGGTTGACTTCGCCTTCCCACGCGGACTCGGGGTTGGGAGGGAGCACGATCTCGGGCGCGGACCAGTGAATTCCGTCTGAGCTATCGGAGATGGCGATGGACTTTGTCGGTCTCCACGAAAGCCACATGCGGAACTTGTTGTGCTCGCGAAGTACGCAGATATCGAAGCAGGTACCGTATTGGCCGCCAAGGACGGGGTTGCCGGGATACTTGATCCATCCTCCGGCACTCTCTGAGGGCGCGGCAGCGTCTACGGCCGCAGCGATTCCGCGACTGGAAGTAAATATGGACACTGCGGCTGCTGCAATTTGCGCGAGAAGCTTGCGGCGATGAATCACGTTCCCTCTTTCGTGCAGAGGCTGGTTGCCGAGCGCGCTTAGCTAGTGACCTGGCGTGCGGCCGTGCGGCGGAGCATGAGGCTGTCCTGCAGGCCGAGGCTTTGATATATCTTCCGCGTAGCGTCGGACTTGTTCAACGTGTAGAAGTGGATGCCGCGCACCTGGTTGTCGAGCAGGTCGCGGCACTGCTCCGTTGCCCAGTGGATGCCGACGTGCTTGACTGCCTCGGGATCTTTCGCGGCACGATCCAATGCGCGCAGCAGCTTGGCAGGAATGACGGCGCCGAGTGCGAGCTGGGCCATGCGGCGCATGCCGGCGAGTGAGGTGATGGGCATGACTCCGGCGATGATGGGCACGCGAATACCTGCGAGCTCGCAGCGTTCGCGGAAATCGTAGAAGTGGTGATTATCGAAGAAGAGCTGCGTGCAGATGTAGTCTGCGCCTTCATCCACCTTGGCCTTTAGGTAGTCGAGTTCCTCGAGGCGATTGGGGGTGGCGGGATGACCTTCGGGAAAACCTGCGACTCCTATGCCGAAGCCGGGGTGATTGGGATGATCGTTGCGCTCGTTCCAGCGGCGGATGAAGCGGACCAGCTCCGCGGCGTATTGAAAGGCGTCTGCCTTGCGATCGTAGTTTTGAACATCGCGGGGCGGATCGCCGCCGAGGGCGAGGGTGTTGCTGACTCCAGCCTCGGCGTACTTGGTGAGGATCTCGTCGATCTCCTGCTCGTTCTGGCAAACGCAGGTGAGGTGCGGGATGGGATCAAGCGTGGTGGTCTGCTTGAGGCGGAGAACAAGGTCGTGCGTCAACTGCCGCGTGGATCCGCCGGCACCGTAGGTGACGGAGACGAATGAGGGATGGAGCGCCTCAAGGTGCGCGATGTTCTCGTAGAGGGCTTCGGCATCTGCCGCGGTTTTTGGCGGGAAGAATTCGAAGGACACGGTCGTCTGATCGGATGCAAAAATATCGCGGATATGCATTGTTTCCATTTTACTAGTGGTGCTGGCCGCACGGGCGTACTAAAAGTGCTGGCCGCACGGGCGTACTAAAAGCAAGAGCAAATAGAAGTCAGCTTAGACCGCAATGATTGTAGGCTGGCGGCGTTGGGACGAAAACGCAGATTCCTCCACTGCGCTTCGCTTTGGTCGGAATGACAAAAGCTGGCTGCGCGGGCGGGAGCTGGCTTTATGGGTGCTGGCCACACGGGTGGAATAAAAGCATTGGTTTCGTGACGCCAGGATGCATCACCGCCTTCGGTGGGTCGGTTGCTCCATTGATCCCTACTTATGATTGAGCTTTCAAGTTGCACTCGAGAGTCGTCTGGGACGTGGTAGTTTAGGGCGGCGACACGATTGGGAATGACACACGACATGGAACCAACCAATCCGGTGACGGTCACGCTATGCCTGGGCTCGCAGTCGTTTCAAAAGGGGCTCGCGAAGACGTTACTGCGGAATGGCATGTTGCGACGTGTTGTGTCTTTCGGGCCCGATTTGGAAATCTTTGATCCGCAAGATTCGGAGACCTTGCGGTTGGTAAGAAAATATCCAAGCTACAGGATCGGGAATCGCATTCTGTGGGGTGTGTGGCGGCGATTGCCATTCTCCAAGTATTCGCAGCAGTTTCCCGTCATCCTCTCCGCTTCGATTGCGGATCGCATTGCGTCGCGATGGATCCCGCGGAGCAGGATCTACCACGGCTGGACAGGCCTTTCCCTTGCAGGCCTGCGAATAGCGAAAGGGCATGGTTCCGTCACGCTGGTCGAGAATCCGTCGATGCATCCAGGGCACTGGCAGGAAGCGGTACTGCAGGAGTGCGATGCGTTTGGGGTGAATCCGCGGGACTGCCGTGCGACGTTGCCTTCTCTGCTGATTGAAAGGATGGAGCGGGAATTCGAATTGTGCGACAGGATCGTAGTCCCCTCTGCGATTGCTCAACGTAGCTTTGAGAGACTGGGTATTTCAGGGAAGGCGGTCGTCGTGCATGCGGGCGTTGACCATGATTTTTTCAGACCTTCCGCCTCACCAAAAACGAGCGGGGTATTTCGCGTTTGTTATGTGGGGCGAGTTGAACTTGCGAAAGGACTGACGTATTTGCTTGAGGCGTGGAAGCGGCTGGCTTTAACGAACGCTGAACTTTTGCTGGTGGGAGATGTTGCGCCAGAAATGCAATCCGTGATCAAGAGCTATGCGCTCTCGACCGTTCGCTTCAAAGGATTTTCGACGCGGGATGATGTGGCGCAAAGTTATCGGGATTCCGACCTGTTTGTATTTCCTTCCGTGAATGAAGGCCTGGCCCGCGTCTTACTGGAGGCGATGGCCACGGAGCTTCCTGTGATTGCGACCGACAAGTCCGGGGCAGAGGACTGTATCACGCAAGGGCAGGAAGGAACCATTATCCCGGCGAGAGATGCGAATGCCTTGGCCGAGTCAATTCTTTGGCACTTTCAACATCGCGAGGAGTCCGCCGCGATGGGCAAGGCGGGGCGACGCCGGATCGAGCAGGAATTCACGCTGTCGCATTATGAGGAACGCATGCTTCGGTTGTACCGGGTGCTGGCCGCACGGGCGGGCTAGAAACAAGTGCTGGCCGCACGGGCGGGCTAAGAGCATCCGCAGAAGAAAACCCACATCTCAAATGCGAGATGTGGGGCACCCGCATTTTCTTGACTCGTTGCTGTGAAGCGTCTTCGTGTCGCGGCTTGTCCGATCGGACTGACAAATAAACAAACTGGTTATGTAGCGCGACCTTTGGGTTCGCAGGGCAATTTGCCGTCGCGTTTAGATCCAAGGTGTTGGCGCGACTTCGCGCGATCTCGACAAAATTAATGGAGCGGAACTGAAACAGAGAACTGGCTAGTAACACCATCCGAAACGGACTAAAAAAGGAGGTTCGTTATGGCAAAAACTACCAGCCCTGGTGTTTCTAATCTTCCCGGAGGTCCTGGTGGACCTGGAGGCCCCGGTGGGCCAACGCCCGCAGAAAAAGAAGCGTTAGACAAAGTAAAAGTGAACTCGTTTGGAGTGACTCCATTGAAGGTCGCTCCCTATAGCACGGTAACCGCCACGTGGGATGTGACGGTGCCGAGCAATACCGGATTCGACATCGTGATTAAGCTGAACGGGCAAGCGGTTGCGAACACCGGCAGCATGACAATCAGCGTCGCAACCCAGCGGATAAACGTCTCGCTGACGGCGACGATTGATGATCCAAAGGCGGCCCGGATATTGAAAGGCATACCAGTGATTGTGGTGACAACCGATTGCCAGGAAGCGGGACTGGCGACTTCGGCAGTGACGGTGCCTTTGAAGGAAGCAATGGACGGGGCCTTTAGCGGCGGAGGTAACTTCACGCTGAAGGATGGCGGGTCAACGGTGACCGCGGGCGCGGATGGGCTGATCGATATTCACGTACCGATCACGATCGAAGTTCCCGACTGGTTCGATGCAGACATGGATATCCACCTTCAGTTGACTATTACAGGGGCTAACGGTCATATCTTCGTTGCGGCTCCCGTTGTCGATCCGCAAGTGAGTTGGTCACTGCTGTCAAACCTTGCGACCCTAGGGTGCACGAGTGCGATTGGCACGGGGATGACGAAGATCTCTTATGCCTTCCTGGAACGTATTGTGGACAACGAAATACGACCGGCAGTGGAGCAGCAACTCGAAGACGTGGTGAAAACATTCCTCACAACGTTCCAAAACAACGATCCGCTGCAGCGGACGTTTGTGATGACCACGCTGCTCTTCTCGGGCAGTCGAGGGCTCCTGATTACCGGGTGTCCGCAGTCCGCTTGAGGCCAGCTGCACGGCGGACGAAAAGCAGGCGCTCCGCATCTCGCTTCCCAAATGCGAGACGTGGGGCGCTTTTTTTGATCTTGCGCTTTCGAAGGAAATGGAACTCCCGTAATCAATAGCCAACGATGGGCCGCTGGCATTCCCTTCCGCTATATTTGTTCACCGAACAAATGCTGGTTTTCAGTGTGCCCAACGTGAGGGGCAGGCAGCACATCACGGGAGGTCGAAGACATGAGTTGCAGGCAGATTGCAGCAACAGCGGACTGTCCACGCAAGAATCTACGAGGTTGGCCTACCTTGTCCGTTCAACGTTGGAAGCTTGTGGTTGTGTTCGGCTTACTCTTCGTTGTGGGTGCTCCCGTATTAAGAGCGCAAACTGCGAAGGATTTGCAGACTGAGTTGCAGCAACTCAAGCAGGAATACGAACAGAGGATTGTGGATCTGGAAGGCCGCATTGCTTTGCTCGAAAAGCAAAATGCCGCAATTGCCGCTGCGACGGAGAAGAACACCACTTCAGTAACGGATCTGAAGACCGAGGCCGAGGAACAAAATCCGCAGGCACCCGCTGACAAACTGACGAGAGACGAGCGCACAAAGATCCTGCAGGAGGAGACAGCGAATACGCCGCGCTACGACCTGATACGCGATGCCGAAGAACGCATTGCAGCGTTGACCGAACAGCTCAAGGTATTCGAGTTCCACGGTTATATTCGCTCCGGCACTGGCCTGAACGGTGAGGGCGGACAGATGGTGGCCTTCCAGGCTCCGGGAGCTTATGCAAAGTACAGGTTGGGAAACGAAGCCGATACCTACGGCGAACTGATTTTTGTCAACAACTGGGTGAATTCGAAGCGTGACCCGGAAAAGGCCTGGATGAAGACCAATGTGACGATCCAGGCTGACACAACTCAATCCACCAACTACGCAAGCACGGATCATTTTCGTTTGCGGGAAGCGTTTGTCCAGACCGGCAACCTGTTTGAGAGCCAGCCGAATGCGAAGTTCTGGGCCGGTGAACGCTACTACCGACGACTCAACATTGATATCAACGATTTCTACATTCTCGACACGAGCGGCTATGGAGGCGGAGTCGAGGATGTGAATTTGAAGTTCGCCCAATTCTCCGCGGCTTATCTTGGCGGCGCACGGGAAGACATTGTGACCGACAACGGCAACTATGCGAAAAGCAACCTGGATCTGCGACTGTACAACATCAAGACGCCGTGGGGCAGACTTGGCGCGTGGTACGACTATGCGTATTCAAAAGGCGGCAAAACTGTCGATAACGTTCAAGTTCCTTCCGTGGGCGGTTGGGCGCTTGGGGTTGGACATGTGCGAACCGAATTTCTTGGCGGATATAACCGCGTATCTTTCCAATACGGTGAAGGAGCGGCGTCGAACTTCACGACGGGAATCGATACTCCGACTCAATACATGAAGGACTCGCATACCTTCCGGGTTACCGATAACGCGGTGATACAGCCAAACCAGTATTTCGGGATTCAGCCACTCATCGTTTATCAGAGACAGTTCTCAGGTAATTCGCAGGATGGGACGAACACCTGGCTGTCGTTCGGCGCACGTCCGGTTATTTTCTTCAATGAACATGTGTCCCTCGCCTTCGAGGGAGGCTTCGATAAAACGCAGAGTGGCGTTGGGCTCTACGACGGATGGTTGCGGAAGTTTACGATTGCTCCGCAAATTGGCGCGGGCCGCGAGTTCTTCAGCCGTCCTGTGTTGCGCGCATTCTTCACCTATGCGAATTGGTCGGATGGTTTGAAAGGATATGTCGGCGGCGTGCCTTACAAGGACAAGACCAGCGGAATAACCTTTGGATTGCAAGCCGAGACGTGGTGGTAAGGTCCTTGCCGGACTGGGTGCTGGCCGCACGGGCGGACTAAAAGCAAGTGCCCGCATCTTGTGAGGAGATGTGGGCACTCGATTTTGTGGGATAGTTCCGTTGCCGGGGGCCTTTGCCTTGGCGTTTTAGGGCCTTCCATAGAGCCTGACCTCAGGCTTGTTACCCCAGTTCGCTTTTCGATACCAGACTTCGACCCATGCGATGTCGCGCTCCCATGCGAGGGGAATGTTCCCACTCGAGCCGCCGGCCGGAACCCAGAACCGAGTCGGAACCTTTTGGCTGTGGTGGTTTCCATAGGTCACAACCACGTGATCGAACTCGACGGGGCTGCCAACTACGCGTATCTGCAATACGTGATAAGTATCGTCTCCGTGAACCTTGATCTTGTCGTGGTCCGTGTTCCCGTCTACGTGAGCATTACCAAGGTATTGCCATCCGCCGCCGGGGGCGTGCCGACCACTGGTTTGTGGATCTGGGCACCGCCCGTGCCAATACCAAGAGTGACTAACAGAGCTAATACGAGTGAGGGACTTCGTAGCATTTGAACCTCGCCTGGTTTTGACTGGGGGGTGATTGAATATACTCCGATAGCGCTGTGTGCGCGGGATGCCCGCTGCGGGGCGAACTGAAGACCTGTCCTGCACCTTGTTTCCCGAAAGGAGATGTGGGGTTTTAACATTTGTGGCTGGTTAGGCTCGGGGAACCTGGTGCCAACACCCGACTCCCAAGAGAATGATTTGAAACGAAATTCTCTCCAAGCATCGACAAGAAGTAGTATGCTTTGCGCGTCAGAAAATCTTCATAATCCGCTGCAAGGAGAAAATGGCGATGAACATATCTGGTGGGAAGCGTATGGGGTTCGTACTTGCGACGACCATGGTGTGCTTGGCCTTTACTTTGACAATGAGCGCGCAGGTGGATACAAAAACTACAACGACGGCAGGGCATCCTACCGTGGTTTCAAGTGTCGAGCGTGGTGAGGTCATGGCTGTCTCGGGCAATGACCTGATCGTCAGGATGGCGGACGGCTCCATGCGCAACTATGAAAACGTGCCCGATAGCGCAAGGGTGACGGTAGATGGCAAGAAACTCGGTCTCCGCGATCTGAAGCCAGGCATGAAACTGCAGCGGACGATCACCACGACCTCAACTCCCATGACCGCCACAACGGTACAGACCGTCAAAGGAAAGGTATGGTTCATCAATCCGCCGTCGACCATAATTTTGACGATGGAGGACAATAAGAACCAGCAGTTCAAGATTCCCGAGGGCCAGAAATTCAGTGTGGAAGGAAAGATGGTGGACGCCTTTGAGGTGCGCAAAGGGATGATTGTCTCCGCCACCAAGGTCGTACAGGTTCCCTCCGTTTCAGTCACGAAATCGCAGACTGTGACGGGCGAGGCTGCGCCAACACCGGCGCCGGCACCTGCGCCAACACCGGCGGCAGAACGGCAACCATTGCCGCCCGCGGATCAACCTATCCTGGTCGCAGACGGCGAAGAAACCCCGGTTCCGGCAGAAGCAGCAACAACACCAGAGGCAACACCGCCAGCAGCAGCGCCAGAGGCTGGAACTTCTTCGATGACATGGCTCATCGGATTGCTGGTTCTTCTGGCTTTGGTAGGCGTGATCTGGTGGGTTGTGAGCCGGAGGAAGGGTTCGAACACATAACCTCCGACGGTCGCGGACAGTGATGGCCGCAAGGACAGACTAAAAGCAGCAAACAACGAAAGGGTGCCCACATCTCAAATGCGAGAGTGGGCACCTTTCCATTTTCTGGCCATGCTGGTTGCTCTATACGTCCCCAGAACCCTCTGGTACTACGAATTTTCCTGTGAGATGAATGGGAGGGATACCGACGCAGTTCTCACCATGCACATCGCAAACGGAGCCGGAGCCAGTCCCAACCATCTGATTCTGATCATCGATATGAAGGCTCACGCTGTTTTTGATGGTTGCGTTCGAATTGCCTTCAGCGTCCAAAGGATAGAAGAAGAAGGTTGCAACCAAATTCTTGGGGCCAGTGCATTTCCAGCTTCCAAGGATCGGGGTAATGGGAGGACCGATCGAACCCGTTGCCGAGATGACACCGCCGTCGGCAAATCCCATGAGTGCCGAAAAAGTGACACCCTGAGTAAAGCGGTCGATGGTGAAAATCCAGGTCCCCTGCATGTCTTTCAGGCAGCTATTGTTATTTTTCTGGGGATTTTGCGCGAGAACGGACCCGGGCATCGCGAGGAGCAGCAAGGCAGCCATCACGAGCAAAGTGTGATGGATGTTGAGCTTTGTACATCTCGAAGTTGACAGCTGGTTCCTGGTTGTCATCGATGTTCCTCCATATAGGTCAGATCGCCACAGCGTTGGCTGGGACTGTGTGAACCTAAGCCGGTGTGAAGATGCCTACCTAGTACAAACGAGACATCGTGAAAATATAGTTTGCCGTTGCGAAGCATGTAGTAGCGGGGGTAACCTCATGCGACTCTCCTAACTCGTCGGGAGAGACGCGAGGAGTTGGGCGCACGAGTGACCATCCCGAAACGAAAGGGGATGCACACTATGCGTAGAAATTTCTCCGCATCGCCGCGGCCTGAACTCAGGGAATTCGTCCGAATCTACGCCCAGAGGGAGTTGCATTCGGAAAGTGCAACCGTTATCCAGCCCAACATGGCATTGCTGGAACACATCCTGGTGTTCGACTTCCTGGACCCCTTGATATCGGTGCACGATGGGGAAAGTCTCCGGCTCCCTCACATTCGCGTCGAAGGACTCCAGACTTCACCATCCGGCTGCTCTCACCTGGAGGGGCAACATCTTGGATTCGTCATCTTTCTAAAGCCTCTTGCTCCGTGGCAATTGTTCCGGATCCCGCCGGGGAGTCTGGCTAACAAATACATCAATAGTGTGGATGTGTTTGGAAGAGAGATGGAAATGTTATGGTCGGCATTGGCAGAGTGTCGATCCTTCGCGGAGCGCGTGTGCCGGGCGGAAGCGTATCTGCTGCCCCTTGCAGTGAACGCTCTTGCTTCCACTCCAATCATGAAAAGCGCCCGATACCTTTTCAATTCGAATGGGATGTCGCGGGTTGAAGACATTGCGAATGATTGTGGACTCAGTGTTCGGCAATACGACCGGTTATTCGTTGAACAAACCGGAATGAGTCCAAAGCTTTTTGCCCGAGTGAGAAGATTTCAGCTGGCGTTAGACGCAAAGCGCATGGCTCCGCAACGATCCTGGATGAGCGTTGCTTACGAGCTTGGGTACTTCGATCAAATGCACATGATTCGAGATTTTCAGAGCCTCGGCGGGAACACTCCGACGTTTTTGCTTCAGCAGATGGGAGATCTTCAGCCATGGTCGCTCGGCACGCCGATGACTCC
The DNA here is from genome assembly GCA_963797255.1 of uncultured Acidobacteriaceae bacterium. Taxonomy (GTDB): domain Bacteria; phylum Acidobacteriota; class Terriglobia; order Terriglobales; family Acidobacteriaceae; genus JANXZS01. The sequence continues at coordinate 376,695 of CAWCOV010000012.1, read as the reverse complement.
TTATAATTTTCCGATCCCGGCCGCAGGGGCGGTGCTGGCTGCACGGCAGGCTAAGAGCAAATGCAAGGGAAGAGAACCCACATCGCAAAAGCAAGATGTGGGCTGGAATCGGAACAATCCCCACTCAAGCCAACGTACGGCTTGAGTGGGCCACCATGTCTACTCCTATCTCAATTTACGCACGTGGCTCCGCCCCGGCATCGTCCTTCTCAGGGAGATGGGCGATAAAGCCGCAACGCTCAAGGAGATCCGCGAAACGAGGATCGGCTCGAAGGGGATCCCATTTCGGATCGACTGGAGGGAAGACTAAATGCACATCGTGGGCGTCGTAGGCTCGCTCCAGCCATTCGATGGCGGCATCGTGTTGCCCCAGCCCGAGGTATACCAGCGCGGTCGCGTACGGCGGAACGTATCGTTCGCGCGACACTGCCTCTAGTGTGTTCAGCGCCTCGTGCGCTTCTGCTGTTTTTCCCAGTCTCGCGTAGATATAGCCCCGAATTGAAATCTCCTTGCTGCTTCCGCCATTGAACCGCCCCGCGCTGTTGAGTGCGGAGAGGGCCTGGTCTGAGTCGCCCATCCGTTCGGATGCCTGGGCGAGTTGGATGTAGCTAACCCAGAATTCAGGATCGATCGTGATCGCCTGCTGTGCGAATTGCACCGCAACGGGATAGTTGCGCGCTGCGAACGCAACCTGCGCCGAGAGTGCATGATTCGTTGCGTTCAGCGGATCGAGCTGGCGTGCATGACGAAGAGCTAGCGACGCCTCCTCGTGCCGGGCCATGTGCGAGAGGACGATGCCCAGAAAACGGTGTGCCAGGGAATAGCTCGGATCGAGCGCGATGGATTTGCGGAAGGCGGCCTCAGCGGCGACCCAGTCCCAGTCAAGCCAGAATTTGAGTAACCCCAGCGAAGTGTAAACCTCAGGCAAGCCCGGCCCGGAGGTAGTGGCATGTGCAACGGCATCGCGAGCGCGTGGCCAAACCTGTAGCGGGGGCCTGTCCGCATTGACTGGGCTCGCAGCGTAAGCGTCGGCCATTCCGGACCATGCGAGGGCGTACTCGGGATCCAGTTCGACCGCGCGTCCGTAGTACTCCATTGCACGCTTCGTTGTCGCTGCCGAGAGCCAGTTCCAGAAGTAACGGCCTCGTAAATAGAGGTCGTGGGCTTCTGCGTTCGCCGTCTGTCGTCGTTCGAGCACGCTTAGACGTTCCGGTAATAGTTGCAACCCGACGTGCCGTGCAATGGCGGTGCCCAGCTCTCGCTGTATGGCAAACACGCTGGTGACATCCCGGTCGTAATTAGTAGTCCAGAGATGCGTCTGGTCTTCGACTCGAATCAGCTGCGAGGTGATCCGGACCTGGTCGCCTTCGCGGCGGACACTGCTTTCCAGGATGTAATCGACTCCGAGTTCGGCACCAATCTCGCGGACGCTCTTGGTGGTGCGCTTGTAGGCCATGCTCGAGGTGCGAGCGATCACGCCCATCCGCTCAGGATTCATGCCTCCCAGGTGACTGATCGTCTCCTCGGTCAGCCCGTCGCTGAAGTATTCCTGGTCGGGATTATTCGTGTAATTTGCAAAGGGCAAAACGGCCAACATAATTCGGCGTTCTGATTGGGCCGAATGTTGGGGCGGCGCACCAGTCACGTAGGTTGTGACAGGTGAAATGAAACGGTAGCCCTTGCCCGAAATTGTTTCGATGAATAGAGGAGACTCTTTCGAATCCCGGAGAGCTTGCCGCAGCTTACGAATAGCTGTGTTGACGCCCATTTCTACGTCAACGAAGACACCCGGCGCCCACAACCGCTTTACGATGTCAGCCCGCCAGACGAGCTCGCGATGCCTCTCGACTAAAAGGATGAGCAGATCCATCGGTTGGCGTTCAAGGTGAACCGGCTGCCCGCTCCGGCGCAGCTCGTATGCCGATATGTCTAGCTCGAACTCACCAAATTGAAACGTCGATCGTGAATCGGGCTGCGACATAGGGTGGATTCCCTCCGCGCGCGACCATGCTACCCGCCTATCCAGAAAAGCGCCAGATTATCTTCAGGTCCTCTCCATGGTCGTGAACGCGAGCGAATGTCACAGTTCCTCCAATAATTGCCGCGGTGGAGAAGCTATCGCGGCGTTATCAAAACAAAAAGGAGAAACCATATGTCATCAAGAATGTTGCGGCACATTGCAGCCTCACGTGGAACAGCAGGCCTGGTTCTCGGCGGCCTGCTGGTTCTGGGATTCGGATTTACAGCCAGAGCACAGGCGACGGACGCCGCATCCGATAACGGCCTTCAAGGGACATGGCGGGCGCAACTTACTATTCAGGACTGTCAGACCGGAGCGGTGCTGAGGACCTTCCCGGCCCGGTTTGCCTTCGCCCAAGGCGGTACGCTCACCGTAACAACCGCAGGCCAGCCGCCTGCGCTCAACACCGCCGGTCTTGGTGTCTGGCGGCATACGACCGGCCACAGCTACAGTGCGGTGTCCGAGGCCTTCGTCTTTAACACCGCGGGGGCCTGGACGCAGATACAGAGGCTGACACGCCTGATCGATGTCGGAGTTGGCGGGAACACTTTCACGGATATCGTTGCGCTTCAAATTCTCGACACCACTGGACACGTGATTGTGACCGGCTGCGGCACGACCACCGCTAGTCGCATGCAATGAGTTGGAGGTGCTGGCCGCACGGGCGGACTAAGAGCAACTGCAACGGACGAGAGCCCACATCTCAGAATGCGAGATGTGGGCTGGCATTTGGAACAATCCCACTCAAGCCAACGGAGGGCTTGAATGGGCCACCCTGTCGCAATGATCAGTAGGAAAGACCGATCTTTCCGAAATGTTGGCGACTCTCCTGTAATTGAAACGCTTCCCGGATCTCTGTGAGCGGAAAACATGCATCCGTTATAGGACGTATGTTCATTTCGTCCAAGGCGCGGATCATTTCCATCTGATTTTCTCTGCTGCCCACAGTTATTCCATGAAGAGTCTGCTGTTTCCCCATAAGGGCAGCTGTTGGAACTTGACCTTGGATTCCAGTCAGAACGCCAACCAGGACGATATCCCCTCCAATACGCGTGGCCTTCATGGATTCCGGCAAAGTTCCGGGCCCGCCTGTTTCCACCACAAGATCGACGCCGCGGCCATCGGTATACTCCATAACTTTGGCTGACCAGTTCTCGTGCTGTCGATAGTTCACGCCGAAGTCCGCCCCGAGTGCTCGTGCGCGTTCCAGCTTTTCGTCGGAGGAGGAAGTGACGATGACCCTCGCGCCTAGCCACTTTGCAAACTGCATCGCAAAAATAGATACTCCGCCAGTGCCGAGGACCAATACATCGCTTGATGCTTGAAGTCCGGCGATAACCTTAACCGCGCGCCATGCGGTCAAGCCAGCGGTTGGGAGCGTTGCTGCGTCGGTGAAATTCCAATCGCGTGGCACTTGAGTGAAGAAATTGGTCGACCGAACGACCGCTTCAACCGCATAGCCGTCGAGACCGTCACCCGGCGTTCGAGCGAAGCCTGCACGCGGCGCATCTCCTCGTTGCCAATCTGGAAAGAAGGTGGAGACTACGTGGTCGCCGACTGCAAACTCGCTCACACCAGAGCCGACAGCTTCTACGACGCCAGCGCCATCCGACATGAGTATCCTGCCCTCTTCGACGGGTAGAATGCCTTTCGCGACGTTGAGGTCGTGTCCATTCAAAGAACTGCCGTGGATTCTCACTAAAATCTCATTCGGACCCGGCAGTCCGGGGTCTCCGGTTTCGACGACGCCAAGATTCCCGATTCCTCCCGGTGCTTTGTACCTGACAGCCTTCATCGCATCTACTTTCCTGGTGGACAGCGTTCGGCTACTAGGCGCGGGGGGTTAGGGGTTTTTTGGTGGGGTCGGAGATTTTTTTGCGGCTTAGGACGAAGTCGGATTTCTTGCGGGTGTTTACGGACGCGTGGTCGATCTTCTTCCAGAAGGCTACGAAGTAGTCTACGGCGGAGATGATGGAGACGATGACCATGAAGTAGATGGAGACTAGGGCGGTCCACTCTACGGGGAGGATGAAGTATCCGAAGTGCCACTCGTACCAGCCGTGGGCGAGGATGGCGGCGACGACGGAGACGATCTGGATGATGGTCTTGAGTTTGCCGAGGTCGCTGGCCTCGATGGTGAATCCTTCAATGGTGGCGATGGAGCGCAGTCCGCTGACGAGGAATTCGCGTCCGATGACGAGGACGGCGATCCACGGTTTGACGATGTGCGGATTGTAGGCGACCAAGGTGATGAAAGCGGACGAGATGAGAAGCTTGTCGGCCACGGGGTCGAGGAGCATGCCCATGGTGGTGATTTGTTTGCGACGCCGCGCAAGGTAGCCGTCTACACCATCGGTAATGGAGGCCAGGATGAAGAGGATGGAGGCTGCCAACTCCTGCTCGCCGTGCCCGCGGAACGGGAAGAGCGGGGACATCATCCAGATAAAGACCGGCACCGAAAAGATGCGGCTCATCGTGATGGAGTTCGGCAGATTCACAGGCCAACCCTTTGGGGAGATTGAGGGTAGCCATCGTGTGCTCCCCTAAGCATTATGCACCACCGGGCATAGAGCTTTCAGGACGGCTCCGGTGAAATGTTCAGGATGCGTGGGCCCATCGCCGGGATGCAGCGGACGCGAAGAAAACAAAGCACAGGAAAACGTAGAGTGCTGACGAGAACGCGACTGGATGGCGGAATGGAAAAAGGGCGGCCGAGACCGCCCTTTTCGCGTGCTGAGGAAGCAGGGGTTACGCGTAAATTCCCCGCTGCTTGGTGGTGGAGGCGACGCGATCGATGGCCAGCATGTAGGCCGCGATGCGGTTGTTAACGTCGTGGGCTTCAGAGTATCGAACGACGTCGTCGAAGCTCTCGGACAGGATGGTGTCCAACTGCTCGTTGATGACAGCTTCCTTCCAGAAATAACCCTGACGATCCTGCACCCATTCGAAGTAGGAGGCGGTGACTCCTCCGGCGTTGGCGAGGATGTCGGGGATGACGAAGATTTTCTTGTCGGAAAGGATTTCGTCGGCAACCGCAGTGGTGGGTCCGTTGGCGCCTTCGCAGACGATGCGGGCCTGGATGCGATCCGCATTGCGCGAGGTGATGACATTCTCCGTCGCGGCGGGGATGAGGATATCGCAGTCGGTAACGACCAGTTCCTGCGAATCGAATGGCTCGCCACCTTTGAATCCCAGAATGCTTCCGTTGCGGCGGCGGTAGTCCGACAGCATGTTGATGTCGAGGCCGTTGGGGTTGTAGATGCCGCCATCGTACTCGGCAATGCCGATGATCTTGTATCCCTTGGCAGCCATGAGTTCGGCGGCGTTGGATCCGACGTTGCCGTATCCCTGAATGATGACGCGGCAGCCTTCGCGGGGAAGGTGGAGATACTTGAGAGCCTCGTCGCAGACGACGCCGATGCCGCGTCCGGTGGCCTGACGGCGACCGCGGGAGCCTCCGATGCTGAGGGGCTTGCCGGTAACGACGCTGGTGACGGTCTGGCGCATGTGCATGGAGTAGGTGTCCATGATCCACGCCATGGTCTGCTCATTGGTATTCATGTCGGGAGCGGGAACATCTTTTTCCGGCCCGAGAAATTCGATGAGTTCCGAGGTATAGCGGCGAGTCATGCGTTCGAGTTCGCCCTGCGACATTTTCTTGGGGTCGCAGATGACTCCGCCCTTGGCTCCGCCGAAGGGGATGTTGACGACGGCGCATTTCCAGGTCATCCAGCTGGCGAGGGCGCGGACTTCGTCGAGGGTAACTTCAGGGGTGTAGCGGATGCCGCCCTTGGCCGGGCCGCGTGCGATGGAGTGCTGCACACGAAAGCCGGTGAACATTTCCACGCGGCCATCATCCATTTGCACGGGGAAGTGCACGATGATTTCACGCGAGGGATAGCGGAGGACCTTCCAAAGGTTTTCGTCGAGGTTGAGTTTGCGAGCGGCGAAATCAAAGCGGGCAGCTTGCGCTTCCCAGGGATTGATTTCCTGCTCGAGGGTCATGGTTGCCATATACAGGTTCTCCAGTCTTCCGGTTCACACGTGAACCGCACAACTTCCCTCGGGTTTGAGTTTCGCGCGGGAGATGGGCGGCAGGGAAAGATTCGTGTTCAAAGTCCTCAATACAACGTCCTACCGTTTGACGGGAAAATTCCAGAAACGGCAGGGTTTTTCTAACCGAGGGCCGACACCCCCGGCCAAACTCACAGAGTATAGGCCCGCCGCAGAAAGCCCGGCAACCACTGTGCGGTTGGGGATAGTGCCACAAAAGAGTCACATGCGGTCATAACTGATTGAATCCCGTGAAAGCGGGGCGGGAAGGTACCCAGGGAGATAGGATGCGGGGCGAGATGGTGAGTCGCTGAGGCCGAGAGGAAATTCGCGCCGCGGAGGTTGGGGGGCGCACTTCAGGAATTGCGGGCGAGCGATGTAACATGACCATCACATGCCGCATCGCGACCAGATCAAACCTACACGCGCCGAATTCCTGCGACTTGCCCGTACGCACACGCTGGTTCCTGTCTACCGGACGATCACGGCGGATCTGGAGACTCCGGTGTCCGCCTTTCTGCGGGTGGCGGCGGATGAGCGAGAGTGCTTTCTGCTGGAGTCAGTGGAAGGCGGCGAAAAGGTGGGGCGGTACACGTTCATCGGGGTGAGGCCCTTCCGCAAGATGGTGTCGCGGGGGACTTCGGTGCGGATTACCGAGGGCAAGCGGACGCGGACGGTGGAAGGGGATATTTTCATCCTGCTAAAGGAAGCGTTGAGCGGGCACAAGCCGGCGCGGCTGAGGGGACTGCCACCCTTTACGGCGGGCGCGGTGGGATTCTTCTCCTACGACGTGGTTCGGCAAATAGAGAAGCTGCCATCGCTGGCGAAAGACGACCTGGGAATGCCGGATGCCTGCTTTCTGTTTTTTGATGAAGTGCTGGCGTTTGACCACGTAAAGAAGGAGATTCTGCTGGTGGTGACGGCCGACCTGACCCGGCTGAAGCCGCAAGAGGCGTACAAGCAGGCGATGACGCGGCTGGGCAGGCTGGAACGCAGGCTGGCGAGTCCGCTGCCCAAAACTCCGCGAGCGAAGACACATGGCAAACTGAAGATTACTCCGCGAACATCGAAGAAGCGGTTTTTATCCGCGGTGGAGAAGACGAAGGAATACATTGCGGCGGGCGACATTTTTCAGGCGGTGATTTCGCAGCGACTGGATGTTGTGCCGGATGTGGATCCGTTCTCGATTTATAGATCGCTACGGATTGTGAATCCATCGCCATATATGTACTTTCTGCGGACGGATCTGGAAGACAAGGGAGAGACGCAGTCGACGCACGTGCTCGGGTCTTCTCCTGAGTTGCTGGTGCGGGTGCATAACCGCACGGTGGAGTATCGGCCGATTGCGGGCACGCGGAAGCGCTCAGAAAATGAGGAAGAAGACGACCGGCTGGAAGCGGAGATGCTCGCCGATGAGAAGGAATGCGCCGAGCACGTGATGCTGGTGGACCTGGGGCGAAACGATGTTGGGCGCGTGAGCGAGTACGGCAGCGTGAAAGTGAAAGACCTGATGTTCGTGGAGCGCTATTCCCACGTGATGCACCTGGTGAGCGCGATTGAAGGAGAGTTGCGGAAGGATATGACTCCGGTGGATGCGTTCCGCGCGTGCTTCCCTGCGGGTACGCTGTCGGGCGCTCCAAAGATTCGCGCGATGGAAATTATTGAAGAGCTGGAGCCGACGCGGCGGGGCGTTTACGGCGGCAGCATTCTTTATGCGGATTACTCAGGCAATCTTGATTCGTGTATTGCGATCCGGTCGATGCTACTGAAGGGCAAGCAGGGATACATCCAGGCAGGCGCGGGGATTGTGGCGGATTCTTCTCCGGAGAGCGAGTACCAGGAATCGCTGAACAAGGCACAGGCAGTGGTGCGCGCGATTGAGCGGGCACGCGACGCATAGCTTGTCGCATTGATGGCTGCGGACGCTTTAGAACTCACCCTCGTCGGGGTTATGCGATTCCGTGTGGCCATGCGATGCCCAAATCAGCAGCGTAAAGAAGATCGTAAAGAAGCTGAGGATTACCCAGACGGCGAGCATGATGCGTCTCCTTCCACTTCGCTAGTCAGATTACGGCTGCGCGGGGCGGGTTGCAATGGTGGAATGTAGCGGTGGAGATTCGAAACCCGTTACGATGCCGCGCACAGCAGGATGGAGATGCGCGGAATTTTAAAATCCGGTTAACCGGATTGAAAACATTGGACTCCTAGAGTGCCTTTGACTGACCTGCAGAGAAAGTTCCTCGGGCAGTATCCAGAGGTCGTTCAAGGAGTTATTAGATGATTTCGCATTTTTCTTGGAAATGCAGTGCAGCCGCCGCGATGCTGCTCTGCGCAGTTCCCTTTCCTTCACAGGCAAAAGACAATTCACCGGAAGTGAAGCACGTGCTGGTGCTGAGCTTCGACGGCCTGCACGCCATCGATCTTGCTAACTACATTCAGTCGAATCCAAATTCGTCGTTCGCAGAGTTGGCGAAGCACGGGGTTCGATACTCGAATGCCACGTCGTCAAAGCCCAGTGACAGCTTTCCGGGAATTCTGGCAATCGTTACGGGCGGTTCGCCGAATTCTACGGGCGTGTGGTACGACGACGCGTATGACCGCAAGTTGTCGCCTCCGCTGGTGGACCAGGATGGAGTGACTCCGCTGGGCGACAAGAACTGCTCCGTGATTGGAACGGAAGTCTTGATGGATCAGACCATCGACAAGAATCCGAATGTGATTGATGGCGGTGGGGGCATCAATGAGGATCGCCTACCGCGCGATCCTTCCAAAGGCTGCTCGCCGGTTTATCCGTGGATGTACAGCCGGGTGAATAACATATTCGAAATTGTGAAGAAGCACGGCGGGACAACCGCCTGGTCCGATAAGCATCTGGGCGCCTACATGATGCTGTTTGGACCGAGCGGCAAGGGTTTGGACGACTACTACTCCCCGGAAGTGGATTCGCGAGACTCGCTGGCGACCTCGAGCGTGGAAGAGGCGATCAAGTACGACGATCTGAAGCGGGATGCGGTGTTGAATTGGATTAAAGGGCTCGACCACACCGGCAAGAAATGGATTGTCCCAACTTTGTTCGGTTCGAATTTTCAGGAAGTGAGCGTCGGTCAGAAAGTGACGAATGCCGGCTACATCGACGAAGTTGGCACACCGAGCGCGGAGCTGAGCAAAGCGCTGGCACATGCTGACCAGGACATATGGATGTTCATCAACGCGTTGAAGAGCGAAGGAATTTATGACGAGACCCTGATCGTGCTGGCGACGAAACATGGTCAATCGCCGATCGATAAAAGCCGACTGCAGACGAAGAATACCGGGGTGAAGGACCCGGCGGATTTTCTGGGAAGCTCCGTCGCATTCGAAATGACAGACAGTGTCTCGCTGATCTGGCTTACGGATTCTGCCTTGACGGACGTGAACGCGGATATCCTGCAGCAGAACCAGCAGGCGATCCATGCAGAGAAGATTTATTCCGGTAACACGCTGCAGTTGCTGTTCAACGATCCTAAGAAGAAGGATAGCCGGGTTCCGGACATTATTGTGCAACCGAACCTGGGCGTGATCTACACGAAGAACACGGCGAAGATTGCCGAGCACGGAGGCTTCTCCACCGATGACACCAGCGTCGGTCTGCTGTTTTCGATCCCCGGGCTGGGACAGAGGGTGATCAAGGGAGCGGTAGATAACCGAATGGTGGCGCCATCGATTCTGCGCGCGTTGGGGCTGAATCCATGGGAATTGCAGGCGGTGCAGATGGAGAATACTCCCTCACTGCCTGCGCTTACGGACATCAATCGGTAAGGCTTTCAAAACAAAGGACGGCGTTTTGAAAGCAGGGAGCGGACGGCCAATCAGCCGTCCGCTCTTTCTTTGCGCCCGGATTCGCGGCGCTCGGGAGTATTGGACATTTGAAGAAGCGATACACTGGATGGAATGGTCTTTGTCCTCGACAACTACGATTCGTTTACCTACAACCTGGTGCAATACATGGGGGAGTTGGGCGCGCGGATGGTGATCCGCCGCAACGACGAGCTGACGGTCGAAGAGGTGGAGGCGCTCGGGCCGGAGCGCATCCTGCTTTCACCGGGCCCTTGCACGCCGCAGGAAGCGGGCATCAGCATTCCCTTGATTCAGCACTTTGCCGGAAAGGTTCCCATTCTTGGCGTGTGCCTGGGGCACCAGGCGATTGGCGCTGCGTTTGGCGGCGATGTGGTGCGTGCTCCGCAACTTATGCACGGCAAGACGAGCGAGGTACAGCACGACGGAAAGACGATCTTTTCCGGAATCGCGAGTCCAATGACGTGTACGCGCTACCACTCGCTGATTGTTGCGGAAGAGGGGCTGCCAAAGGATCTTGAAGTTTCCGCACGCACGACGCGGCCGGACGGAAGCACGATCATCATGGGATTGCGGCATCGCAAGTATCCGGTAGAGGGCGTGCAGTTCCACCCGGAGAGCGTGTTGACGACGAACGGCAAGCAACTGATCAAGAATTTTCTGGAGCTATAAATTTTGCGGGCTTGGCAGGTATGGACGCTGACAGCAGTCGCGGCCGCAGCAACTGGGCGGATGGCGCAGGCGCAGCAGCCGATTGGGCGCACCTCCGCGCATGAAGTAAAGGTGTCCGGTGCAGTGGACGTCCACTCGGGCGAGATGCTACTGGGCAACGGCAGCGCGATTACGGCGGGCGAGCAAGCGGTGCAGATCTCGCTGACGCGCGGCGGGGATCTGAAGCTATGCCCTACGACGACGGTGCACCTGGCGAAGGATCGCAGTGTGGAGAAGGATGATTCCACGGCGCTGATGATGGCGCTGGATCGCGGCGCGCTGGAAGCGAATTACGTCACTGGAAAATATTCCGATGTGCTGATGACGCCGGATTTTCGCATTTTGTTATCCGGGCCGGGCACGGCGAATGTGAGCGTGCGGGTGAGCCCCAAGGGCGATACGTGCGTGGACAATCACGGTGACAATGCTCCTTACGTTACGGTGAGCAGCTTGTTCGATGGTGGCGTGTACCGCGTGCAGGCGAACCAGCGGGTACTGTTTGAGCATGGCAGCCTTCGCGACGTGGTGGACAACGAGCCGGAGCCCTGTGGCTGTACTGCTCCTGTGTCTGTGGCGACGGCGGGAACGACCTCGGACAAGCCCGCGCAGGTGGGAGCGAAAGTGGGCGGGCCGTCCTCAACGCCAGAAGACACGACATTTCCGCTGGCAGTGAGCCAGGGGCTGGCTCCACCTCCGGCAAAGCCCGACGTTCCGGCGGGAGAGGTGCATGCCAGCGTGACGGTTCCACTGACGTATAACGGCGCGACGGGCAAAGCGGGCGATCCCCATGACCTTGCGGCTGCTGGTGCAGCAGGAGTGGAGCCGAGTGCTGCACCCGCGCCCGCTCCGCCGCCCAAGGCTGCTGCCGCTCCGGCGCCGGTCGCGGAAACGGCTACTGCTGTTGCGCCGGAAAAGAAGCCGAAGAAGAGCGGGTTTTTCCATAGCGTTGGCCGGTTCTTTTCCAAAATATTCGGTGCCTAAACCGGCCGCGCGGCGCGATCGGGGCGTTTGAGCCAGGGGCTGAGCTACAATCATTTAAGCCACGTTTTCACTGTCCAGCGGCCTTCTGGCTGCGGACCGGCGTCGGAACCCTCTAACTAAGAGCACAATCAAGGAGCTGTCTCCCTATGGTCGCCACACAAATGCGCCCGGGCATGATCATTAAGCACAACGGCCAGATGCACATGGTCTTTTCTGTCGAGCACCGGACACCCGGAAATCTGCGCGCCTTCATCCAGGCAAAGCTGCGCAATATTCGCACCGGCGCCATGTTCGAGCACCGCTTTCGCTCGCCCGATCCCATTGAGCGCATCATCGTGGACGAAGTTGCCATGGAGTTTCTGTATGCCGATGGCGACGATTATTACTTCATGAACCCTACGAATTACGAGCAGACGGTGTTGAAGCATGACACGCTGGGCGATTCCGTCGAGTACCTGATTCCGAATCTCACGATCGAAGTTTCGTTTATTGACGGAGTTGCGGTGGGCGTGGAATTGCCGCAGACGGTGGAGCTTACGGTAGTGGAGACGGAGCCGGGATTGAAGTCGGCTACGGCGTCGTCCGTGACGAAGCCTGCAAAGCTCGAGACCGGGTTGGTGGTGCAGGTGCCTCCGTTTATTAACGAAGGCGAAAAGATCCGCGTGGACACGGCGGAAGGCGCATATTTGTCGCGGGCATAGATTCCGGCGAGCAGTGGAAGAGGTCTCGCACGTCGGGACCTCTTTTCATTGGGGCGGCGATGAGAATTGATGTGAGCTCGCTTGCACGTCGTGCGGGCTTCTGCAACACTGACATCGATCCTGGACTGAGCGTTACTGGTTTACTCAACTTCGTTTGTGTAGTGCGTCGTTTTCAAGTCTTTATGGTCCGTCGTTTTCTAGTACAGGGAAGAGTGCAGGGTGTGGGCTTTCGCTGGTTCGTCCATCGCGAAGCGGCGGCACTGAGCCTTAAAGGCTGGGTGCGCAACACCGAGGACGGCGATGTGGAAGTGGTGGCGGCGGGCAGCCACGAAGAACTCTCGGCACTGCGCACGGCGCTGCATCGGGGATCGCGCGGAAGCCGTGTGGATCGAGTGATTGAGCAGGAACTGGCGGAAGAAGAAGGCAAAGAGCTGGGATCATTTCAGATTGATGGAGCGTGGTAGAGAATGAGTTTCGATGGCAAGATCAAGGCAGTCGACAGTGACCGCGTAGTGAATTCCGAGACGGGCGAAATTAGTTGCGACAAGCTGAAGAAGCTGGTGCGCACGGTGCCGGATTTTCCCAAGCCGGGCATTTTGTTCTACGACATCACCACGCTGCTTAAGGACAAGAAGGGCTTTGCGCAATTGATTGACGCGCTTGCGGCCCACTACATTGGCAAGGACATTGACCTGGTGCTGGGCATTGAGGCGCGAGGATTCATCTTCGGTCCGGCGCTGGCTTACAGGCTGAACGCTGGCTTTGTTCCGGTGCGCAAGCCGCGCAAGCTACCTGCGCCTACCGCCCGGGTTACCTATGACCTGGAGTATGGAGCCGATACGCTGGAGATCCATCTCGACGCAATTCAACCGGGAAATCGGGTAGTGATTGTGGACGATCTGCTGGCGACGGGCGGCACGATGGAAGCGACGATCAAGCTGGTGCGTCAACTTGGTGGAGACATTGTCGGGCTGGGATTCGCGGTGGAGCTGGACTTCCTGAAAGGCAAGGATCGCTTCCGCGAGTTCGACGTATTCAGCCTGCTGCACTATGACGAATAGAGATTGGAACGAGTAACCATTCGGAGAAACAAAAAGGCAGATTGTCCGCGAAGTAGGGCGGAGAATCTGCCTTTGTTTATTCGGGCCCTATTTACAGCGTCATACAGTCGAGGTGTTGCCCCGCAGGAAATGAAATAGGAACGAAGCCACTGCGAGTAGCAACAGGATGTGGATCAGGAAACCGGCGGTGTGGAACATGAAGAATCCGGCGAGCCACAGAAGTATCAACAGGAACCCTACTCCTAGAAACATGTACTTTCCTCCTTGCGGTTTGAACTGCGCTTGAACTTTGCGCGTCCCTTGAGGACGCCGATCCGAGGGAGGGCCGGATTTACTCCGACCCTCGATTTTTAAGCAGCCTTGTTCGCCTGCACGTTGATCTTGTTGGCGACCTTGCTGAGCTTGGAGTCGGCTGCCTTCTCTTCCTTCAGGGTTGCTTCGAGCAGCGCGACGGCTTCGTCTTCACCCAACAACTCGGCATAGGTGCGAACAGTGCCGTATCCTGCCATTTCATAATGCTCAACGCGCTGTGCTGCGGAGATAAGTCCCGCGTCCAGTACTTCAGGATCGGCGTCTTCCTTCATAAGCTCGTCGCCTTCCTTGAGCAGGCCTTTCATTCCTTCGCAGGTCTTACCTTTGGAGCTTTCGCCGAGGTTCTCAAAAATTTGATCAAGCCGTTTGATCTGTTCTCTGGTCTCTTCGAGGTGGCTTTCGAATGCGTCTTTCAAAGTCGGACTGGTTGCGGCCTTGGCCATCTTGGGCAGTGCCTTGGTGATCTGTGTTTCCGCGGAGTAGAGGTCCTGCAATTCCTCCACGTACAACTCTTTAAGCGATTCCATCTTCATGACTGATTGCTCCATCCACCCACAGAAATTGAATGTATCCCTAACCTGAAAAAGCATTGCGATTGGGCCCGTGCAGCAGGAACGGGGAGCGGTGGGGGAAGATTCGCTCGCCGCGAGATCTGCACGGCAAGTAAGAGCACATCGGACGCCTTACCGTTGCCCGCAGCCGCATAAAATAAGGGGATTCGTGGTGGGAAGGTTAAAGCGATATTTCTGTGACGACAACTTTTTCTTCGGGTCGCAGATAACCTTTTCGACGAAACCAATCTTCGATAGAAACCTGCAGGCGATCGAGCGGCACGCGATAGCCCGCTTCCAACAAGCCATCAGCAACGGGAAGAGTGTCATCGAAGACCGCGTCGTTGGTGAAGTTGCGCATGGCGAAGTTATCGATCCACTTGATGGGACAGGCTGTGCGCTCACCCGATGCGTCGATGCGTTCTATGCGCAGTCTGCGTGCGAACATTCCATCTCCGGGTGAATTGCTATGCGTTCAGGCGCGTTTGCCGTGAGGTCCGGCGGCGCGAACATTTTCGGGCGCATCGAATTTCGCGAAGTTCTCTTCAAACTTCGATGCCAGCATTTCCGCCTGCTGATCGTAGGCCTGTTTGTCTGCCCAGGCATTGCGCGGATGCAGCAACTCTGAAGGCACGCCGGGGCAGGAAACGGGGATGCTGAGATTAAATGCATCTTCTGTTACAAATTCAATATCCTTCAACGCTCCGTCGATTGCGGCGTGAACCATGGCGCGTGTGTAGGTGAGGCTCATGCGTTTTCCAACGCCGAATGCGCCACCGGTCCATCCTGTATTCACCAGCCAGCATTGCGCATTGTGCTCACGCAGGCGATCGCCGAGCATTTGCGCATAGACGCGTGGTGCAAGTGGCAGAAAGGGCGACGCGAAGCATGCGGAGAAATCCGGCACAGGCTCTGAGCCCAGACCTGCTTCTGTGCCTGCGAGTTTTGCGGTGTATCCGGAGAGAAAGTGATACATGGCCTGCTCAGGTGTGAGACGGGCAATCGGCGGAAGGACGCCGAAGGCATCTGCGGTAAGGAAGAGCACGTTTTTGGGATGGCCGCCAACGCCGGGAATCACAGCGTTGTCAATGAACTCGACAGGATAGGCAGCGCGGGTATTTTCGGTGTAGCGAATGTCAGAGTAATCAGGGATGCCGGTGGCGGGATCGAGCACTACATTTTCAAGCACCGATCCGTAACGGATCGCATGAAAGATCTGCGGCTCCTTCTCCTCAGAGAGGTCGACGCACTTGGCGTAGCAGCCGCCTTCGAAATTGAAGACGCCGGTGGGACTCCATCCATGTTCATCATCGCCAATGAGATGGCGCAGCGGGTCGGCGGAGAGGGTGGTCTTGCCTGTTCCGGAGAGTCCGAAGAACAAGGCGGATTCGCCGTTGTCGCCGATGTTGGCGGAGCAATGCATGGGGAAGACGTTGCTGTCGGGCAGCAGATAATTCATGACGCCGAAGATCGACTTCTTCATTTCGCCGGCGTACTTGGTCCCTCCGATGAGGACGATGTGACGGGTAAAGTCGGTGAGAATGAATGCGCCGGAGCGAGTGCCATCTCGTTCCGGCTCGGCATCAAACTCGGGCGCGGAGATCACGGTAAATTCGGGAACGTGCGTAGCGAGTTCACTCTCGGTGGGCCGGATGAAGAGTTGCTTTACGAAAAGCGCGTGCCAGGCGTATTCCGAGATGACGCGGATGGGTAGTTGATACGCAGGGTCGGCACCGGAAAACAGATCCAGCACAAACAATTCCCGCTGGCGAAGGTGATCGATGACGCGCTCCAGCAGGGCATCGAATTTTTTCGCGGAGAAGGGCTGGTTGACCTTGCCCCAGTCTGCGCGGGTACGCGTAAGGTCGTCTTCCACCAGGAATTTATCGCGGGGGGAGCGTCCGGTTCGCGCCCCCGTAAGGGCTACAACGCACCGTTTGCGGCCTGGATGGTGTCGCCACTGGCCAGCGCGGCTTCAACTAGCTGCTGGGTGGAAAGATTTCTCTTCACGCGGGGGGCGGTGCCGAGATCATTGAGACTTTTGGAAACGGAAGCGCTGCCCATCGAGCATTCTCCTTACGCCAGACGGGCCATTGGGGGACGGCCCGGATTATTGTCCCACTCACGGCTCAGCGTTGGCAAAAGTGGCGTTGATTTGGATGCTGAACCCCCGGGAAAATAGGGCGGGAGCCATGAAAACTGCTTAGATAACGGGCAGTGATGGCAGCCAATGAGTCTCGCGGACTTCCTCGAGCACGGCGTTGAGGTGCTCCAGAACCTCCTCGACGCTGATGGTGTAGAGCTCGCGAGTGCTGTCCAGTCCCTGCTCGATGGCGCTCTTGAGATAATGCCCGGCGGTTTGAGCTGCGAGAGCGTCGGTGATGACCTTGCCGGTGCGCTTTTTCTGCTCCACCCAGGCCACGGTGGGCAAGGCGATCCAAATGGATCGTCCATTGACGTTAAAACCAATGTCCACCGCATCCGCATGGCGGGTGGAGATGGCGACGACGGTTGCCTTCCACGTGCAATGGAGGTCTTCGCCGGTCCAGCGGTCGGTTACGTGAAAATCATCGTACATCGCACTACCAGCCTAACGGGGCGCCCCGATTGCGGCAAGCTGGAAGATTCTTAAGGTCTTGTGGCCCGATTCGGACGACTGTTTGATTTGATGGGGCTGAAGGGTCATTTTCCTTCGTTTGACCAGCCAAATACAGCGCTGCTACACTTTTAGTATCTCTACGCAGACTGAAGCACATATCCTGTGCTCGTCTGTCAGCTCCCGCCCATAAGGAATTCGAAGGAATCTCGTGGATACCCAGACACGTCACGCACTGAAGCAGGACAGTTTTGTTACCGCCACCAGCAGCAGCATTGGATGGCTGCAGACGCATCGTAGTACGGTTTTGAAGGTCGCTGTACCCGCGGTACTCGCGATTGTGGCCGTTATTGCCGGAGTGATGTTTTACAACGCGCAGACACTGGCTGCCCAGATTGCCCTCGGCAAGGGGATGACGATCTACAGCTCTCCCGTGCGCCAGGCGGGCATGCCGGAGCAGATGGCGAAGGAGTCTTACGCCTCCTACCCAGAGCGTGCCAAGGCTGCGAACCAACAGTTTGTGGAAACCGCGAAAAAGTATGGATGGACGCTGTCCGGCAAGAATGCGGAGTACTTTTCGGGCGTAACCTTCATGGAAATGTCGCAGACGGGCGATGCCGAGAAGGCATTTCGCAAGACCGCTGACTCCGGAGACGCGAACCTGGCGGCTCTTGGAAAGCTGGCACTGGCGGGACTGTATCGCCAGAATAAGCGCGACACCGAAGCCATCGATCTCTACAAGCAGCTCATCGCCAAGCCTACTGCCACAGTTCCGGCGGCGACGGCGCAGTTGGAGCTTGCGGGAATGTACGAGGCCACGCGGCCCGACGAAGCGAAGAAGATTTACGCGGAACTGAAGGACAAGGACAAGACGGGTGCAGCAGGCCAGATTGCCGCAGCCAAACTTGCCGGTCCGTCAGCCAAGCCCGCACGGTAACGAAGGAGATATACGAGATGGCCCGCAACGGTGATTGCCGATGCGGGCTTTTTCAGATTTATTCAACATGCCGGCGGAATTTCGTGAGCGTTCTTACGGCGGGTTCGTCTGTAGATTAGATTCAGCGTTTCTTTACGATGACGATATCTGAAGCCCAGGCCGTGAATTGGATTGGAGCCACAACGGCTCTGGCACCCGCTGCTGCGCCCGCGCAGGCGTCCGAGATGATCAGCGCCCTGGTGGAAGAGTTCTCCGGTGCGTTGTATCGCGTGGCCTACTCGGTAAGCCGCAACTCGGCGGAAGCGGAAGACGCTGTGCAGGAGACATTCCTGCGCGTGCTGCGGCACCAGGATCAGCTGGGCGAGATCCGCGACCTGCGAGTGTGGCTGGTGCGCATTACGTGGAACGTGGTGCTGGACAAGAAGCGGCGTTCCAAAATCCGTCCGGAAACCGAAGACGTTGCCCAGCTCACTCATGTACTTGCCGCCTCTGCTCTGAAGGCGGATGACCGTGTGATTGCCGCCCAACAGCATGCGCACGTACTTTCACTGATAGACAAATTGCCACAGAAGGAACGGGAAGTCCTGTTGCTGTCGGCCTTTGAGGAACTCTCCACTCCGCAGATCGCGGAAGTGGTAGGCACGACGGATTCGTCCGTAAGGTCGCGGCTGTTTCGTGCGCGACGCCAGTTGGCTGCCATGCTCGAGAGGGTATAGATGTGACCGATCCTCGACCATTTCGCAATCAGCCCCAATCCTCAAAAGAGGCCGACGTGGAGAACGCGCTGCACCTGCTCCGGGGGGTGGACGTTCCGTACGGGCTAAATGAGCGAGTGGAAGCACGGCTAAGCGCGGCACGCCTGATCCAGCAAACCGCAATTCCCTCTCCATGGTTTCGCACGCGGATTGCCGCCTCGGTTCTTGTGGTGGCGTTGATCTCCGGGGGACTTGCGATTCACTTCTCCCGCTCGGTTCCGGATGCGTCGATTCCGGGGACGGTAAGGCACGTACCTTCGGCAGGAGTGCAGGCTGCCGGGGCGATCCGTGTGCCGGTAAAGCCGGTGGAAGCGCCGGCAACCGGGGAAAGCCGCACCGCCCGGGTTCGGTCGAACTCACGGGCGAGGCATAGCGTTTTACCTCACGGTGCAGCACACGCGCAGCAACCGGTTGAGGATGCCGAGGAGACGCCTCCTGCTGACGCTCCTCAGACGACTACTCCCTAATCAAAAATTCATTGACATTCCAGCTAAGAGCCGGCGCGGCGAACCTTTTTCGTGATCATGTGGAAGAGCATGCTGATGATCGCGAGGGCGACGGCTCCTATGAATGCAGCGGTGAATCCGTGAACCTCAAAGCCGGGCACAATCTTTCCCGCGAACATGAGAATGAGCGCATTGATGACGAACAGGAAGAGGCCGAGCGTGAGAATGCTAAGCGGAAAAGTAATTATCTTGAGCAGCAGCCCGAGGGTGGCATTCAGGAGTCCAATCACCAGGACGGCGAGCAGCGCGTAGCCAAAGCTTTTGACTTCAAAACCGGGGACGTAGTGTCCCACGATCAGCAACGCGATGGCATTTACGAACCAATGCAATATCAAAACCATGTGGTGAACCTCAACTTTCACTATCAGAGTGCGTGGCGCCTGCTGATGGGGGAACACCAGGAACAACTAAGTGTATAGGGTATCTTAAGGCCACTTACCCAATGGGAGAAATGCGTTTGCGCTTTATTCCGCTTCTTTGCGTTTTGTTCTTATCGGCTGGACTTGCGGGGGCGGACGACAAGGCCACGGGGGTGACCATCCCGGATGTGGGTGCACTCCTGCGCGAAGTGGAAGCTCACCAGAGGCGCATCGACAGGGTGCGCGAGGACTACACGTTTCTGGAGACCTCCCGCGTTGAAGACGTAGACGGCAACGGAAAGGTAAAGAAAGTTACGACGGAGGAGCATGAGGTGTTCTTTGTGAACGGGCACCCCATCCGGCGGGCGATCAAGAAAGATGGCAGGGAGCTAAGCGCCGACGAGCAGAAGAAAGAGCAGGACCGCGTCAACAAGGAAGTGGAGAAGGCGATGAAGACGGCGCCGGGTGATCCGCTGAACGGGGACGCGATTTCCGTCCACCGTTTGCTGGAGATTATTTCGATCCGCAATCCGCGGCGGGTGACTTACAAAGACCGCTCGACGATTGCATTTGATTTCGTGGGCGATCCGCACGCGAAGACGCACGGGATGACGGAGGATATCTCGAAGAAGCTCTCCGGCACCGTGTGGATTGATGAGAAGGATCGCGAAGTGGCGCGCATGGAAGCTCGCATTGATGACAATTTTAAGATTGGCGGAGGGCTGCTCGCGTCCGTGCAGAAGGGCAGCAGTTTCACCTTCGACCAGGGCCTGGTGAACCACGAACTGTGGCTACCAACGGGCGGGGATGTGCGGTTCTCGGCGCGCATCCTGCTGATGAAGGGCGTTCGCCAGAACATCCACTTTCAGAATGACCGCTACCAGAAATTCCGTGCCGACGCGGTACAGCAAACCGGCGTCACGGTTGTAGAGCCAGCCAAGCAGTGACGTCGGCCCAAAGCAACACGGCCGCCTTCAAGTTGAAGGCGGCCATTTCTGTTCTGCTTCCCCTGTTGAGATTCGTTATTGAGCGGGCGGAGGAGGCGGGGGCGCATCCATTCCCATGCCGCCGCCATGCTCCTGCATGTGCTGCTGCATTCTTTCACGCTGCTGTGCCTGCATTTCAGCCCATTGCTTCTTCTGCTCATCAGTGAGGACCGCTTCGATCTTGGCGTGAGTGTCCTGGTTGATGCTCTTCATCTTTGCCATCTTGTCGGGTCCTGCAAGAGCGGTGTCCGAGTGCAGAGCCATCATCTGCGTGTTGCGGTCCTGCAGAATGGGCTTGATCTGGGCCTGTTGATCGGCGGTCAAATTCAGCTTGGCCGTCATATGCGCGAGCTGCTTATCGGGATTCTGCGCCATCATGTGATGGCCGTGCATTCCGGGAGGCGGTGGTGGAGCGTCCGGCGCTGCCGGTGCGGCTGCCTGGGCAAGTACAACACTGGCGGATGTTCCAAGGAAGAGCAGTCCGGTCAGCGCGAGATGGGTTGCGGGTTTCAGCATAGGGTGTTTCCTCCAACGTACGTATAGACGCGAAGGATTTTAAGAAGTTCCTGCAACTCCACTGCGGATTCCGTGTTGTAGATTGATTCTGACTTTTCAAATTAGCGGATGGGTGGCACGTCCACCGGCGACGATCGGATGCCACAAGGCAGAAGGCCGAGTGCCTTGTCTTCGGGGAGCGGCAGATAGGCATAGGCAAAAACCGCCCGGAACTCGCGATCCTCGGGATGATTGCAGATGGAGCAGCTGGGCTTGAACTCGAGTGCTGGGTTATCCTTGGCACCCTCTTCCCACTCCGTAGTGGAATGTGGAGCTACCTTAAGGATATTGCTGGGTGCGAGTGGCTGGGTCGCCCGGTAAACAAACATCTTCCCATTAGGAACCATGGCGTCGACCAAGGATCCGCCACCCCCAGCAGAGGCTCTCCAATACCAGTGCTCGCCATCCCGGGTGAACCAGTGCGCGCTGCTGGGGATTGGGCGTGCCAGGACGATGGGATGCTCCGTCTCATTGGTAAGGCGGAAGTGATACGTAGGTCCAGCGCCAGGCTTGAGCTCGGCGAGGTAGCTGGCCGTTAGAGAGACGCGTGCACATGGAGCAACCTGGAGTTCGGGATTTGCGGCCGCCGCTCCGCCACTTTGGACGGAGAGAAGAACGACGAGCGCAAGAAGGCAGGGAAGCTTTTTGCTGGAACACAAGTGCAAAGGATTCACAACGCTGAGCCTACCTGAAGTGAAGCGGATCCGAAGCGAAAAATAATGGCGGAAAAGTGGGATGGAAGTAGACCCAAACGCAAAAAGGCCGTCCAGGAATGCTGGACGGCCTTTGCTTATTTAATGCCGGCGATCACCTAATCTCCCACACACTTACGCGTGCAGTACCATCGGCCCAACGAGGCTTAACTTCCGTGTTCGGGATGGGAACGGGTGTGACCCTCGCGGTATGGTCACCGGCAAACTTGAGAAGGGCGCTTGGCAGGAGGTTTTCTGCAGCCTACTGTCGTCAACGGGCAGTTTCTCCCGGACTATCGTGGCAATCTGGCGCCATTCAACCTGATTTTTCACAACGAAACCGATTGGGTGTGTTTCTAGTAATTCATTACGCGGCTGTGTCTAGTCGAATGTATCTAGGCAGCGATTTGCTGCGCAGAGTTAATTCTATGGACAAGCCGAACGGGCGATTAGTACTGGTAAGCTACATGCATTACTGCACTTCAACCTCCAGCCTATCAACCAGGTGGTCTTCCTGGACCCTTCTTGACCCTTTTGGGTTGGGAGATCTCATCTTGGGGCGTGCTTCCCGCTTATATGCATTCAGCGGTTATCACAACCGAACTTCGCTACCCAGCCGTGCCTTTGGCAAGACAACTGGAACACAAGAGGTTCGTCCATCCCGGTCCTCTCGTACTAAGGACAGCCCCCCGCAAATCTCCTACGCCCACAGCAGATAGGGACCGAACTGTCTCGCGACGTTCTGAACCCAGCTCACGTACCGCTTTAATAGGCGAACAGCCTAACCCTTGGAACCTTCTACAGCTCCAGGATGCGATGAGCCGACATCGAGGTGCCAAACCATTGCGTCGATATGAACTCTTGGCAATGATCAGCCTGTTATCCCCGGCGTACCTTTTATCCGTTGAGCGATGGCCCTTCCATACAGAACCACCGGATCACTAAGGCCTGCTTTCGCATCTGCTCGACTTGTAGGTCTCACAGTTAACCACACTTATGCCTTTGCACTCGACGGCTGATTTCCAAACAGCCTGAGTGTAGCTTCGCGCGCCTCCGTTACAATTTAGGAGGCGACCGCCCCAGTCAAACTACCCGTCTTACTATGTCCCTCTCCCGGATCACGGGAGGAGGTTAGAATCACAGCACTCGCAGGGTGGTATCTCACCGTTGGCTCCACCAAGTCCGAGAACCTGGTATCAAAGCCTCCCACCTATCCTGCGCAGCAAGAACCATAACTCATAGTAAAAGTGTAGTAAAGGTGCACGGGGTCTTTCCGTCTAGCTGCGGGTAACCGGCATCTTCACCGGTACTACAAGTTCGCCGAGCAACTCGTTAAGACAGTCGTACGATCGTTACGCCATTCGTGCAGGTCGGAACTTACCCGACAAGGAATTTCGCTACCTTAGGACCGTTATAGTTACGGCCGCCGTTCACCGGGGCTTCAATTCAAAGCTTCGCCTTGCGGCTAACCTCTCCTTTTAACCTTCCGGCACCGGGCAGGCGTCAGCCCCTATACGTCGTTTTCGACTTAGCAGAGACCTGTGTTTTTGTTAAACAGTCGCCGTACGCGTTTCACTGCGGCCCCCTCGCGCTTTCACGCTACCGGGGCGCTCCTTCTCCCGAAGTTACGGAGCTAATTTGCCGAGTTCCTTAACAAGCCTTCACTCGAGCGCCTTTGGATATTCTCCTCGTCTACCTGTGTCGGTTTGTGGTACGGTTCCCATCCCCTCTCCTTAGAGGATTTTCTCGGCAGCGTGGAATCGGCAGCTTTCGGGCATACGCCCTACTGTTTTACGCCTCACTGTTAAGCCTGTCCGGATTTGCCTGGACAGACCAGCTTACGCGTATCAACCCTCATAGCCATAGGAGGGCCTGCTTATCCTTCTGCGTCTCCCCATCGTCAAACGATGGAATGGGAGGTCCGGAATATTAACCGGATGTCCATCGGCTACGCCTTTCGGCCTCACCTTAGGGACCGCCTAACCCTGAGCGGATTAACCTTCCTCAGGAAACCTTAGACTTTCGGCGTGAATGGTTCTCACATTCATTATCGCTACTTATGCCGGCAGGGTCTCTTCGCAACGCTCCACCAGTCTTCTCAGTCTGGCTTCACAGCTGTTGAGAATGCTCTCCTACCACGCACACCCGAAGGTGTGCATCCGCTGCTTCGGTATACAGTTTTAGCCCCGTTATATTGTCGGCACCGGACCGCTTGACCAGTGAGCTATTACGCTTTCTTTAAAGGATGGCTGCTTCTAAGCCAACCTCCTGGCTGTCTGGGCGTTCCGACTTCCTTTCCCACTTAACTGTAATTTCGGGACCTTAGCAGGCGGTCTGGGCTGTTTCCCTCTCGACTATGAAGCTTAGCCCCCACAGTCTGACTGCCGTACTGGTTGTCAATGGCATTCGAAGTTTGGTTGGATTCAGTAAGCCGGAAAGCCCCCTAGTCCATCCAGATCTCTACCACCACCGCAAATCATACGACGCTAGCCCTAAAGCTATTTCGGAGAGAACGAGCTATCACGGAATTTGATTAGCCTTTCACCCCTACCCTCAGCTCATCCGAGCTTTTTTCAACAAACACCGGTTCGGTCCTCCAGTGGGTGTTACCCCACCTTCAACCTGGCCAAGGGTAGATCATCCCGCTTCGCGTCTATTCCTGCCAACTTATTCGCCCTATTCAGACTCGCTTTCGCTACGGCTCGCTTACGCTTAACCTTGCTGACAAGAATAACTAGCCGGCTCATTATGCAATAGGCACGCGGTCAGGCATTCCTCTTTCGAGGCATAGCCCTCCCACTGCTTGTAGGCACACGGTTTCAGGTACTTTGTACTCCCCTCACAGGGGTGCTTTTCACCTTTCCCTCACGGTACTGGTTCACTATCGGTCAGAAACGAGTATTTAGCCTTACGGGATGGTCCCCGTGGATTCAAGCAGGGTTTCACGTGCCCCGCCTTACTCAGGTATCCGCTTCGAGTCTAGATCGCTTTCGTCTACGCGCCTGTCACGCTCTATGGATCCACTTTCCAGAGGATTCGACTAACGACTAGATTGGTAACTCTACTGTTGCGGACCCTACAACCCCCGATACACCGAAATGCAACGGGTTTGGGCTATTCCGAGTTCGCTCGCCACTACTATCGGAATCGAGGTTTCTTTCTTTTCCTTCAGGTACTGAGATGGTTCACTTCCCTGAGTTCGCTCGTACCCGCCTATGTATTCAGCGGGCCGTACTATGGGTTTGCCATAGTGGGTTTCCCCATTCGGAAATCTCCGGATCAACGCCTGTGTGCGGCTCCCCGAAGCTTATCGCAGCTTGCCACGTCCTTCTTCGCCTGTTTCTGCCAAGGCATCCACCGTGCGCCCTTAGTAGCTTGACCATAGAATTAACTCTTCGCAGGGATTGCTTCTAACTTTGCAGAAGCCTTCCTGGTTGGAATCAACCTAATTTAAATCGCCGCTTGTGCAATCGGGCTGGCTTACACCAGCTGTCATTGCACTATCCTAAAGACACTCAACTAAACAACCTCTCGAGCCCTGCGATACGATCGCAGTCCCGAGGCATTGCTCAGCCTTGTAATGTATTTACCCAATCGATTTCGTTGTCAAACATCCAGTTGCCAGCATTTCTGCTGACTATCACCCTGGGGTGATATGAACTGGTCAAGCCTTCCTCCTCGCGGATTCATGACTTAACCCTGCTCAAAGTTCGAATTCCAATCTTGCGACGGAGTTCCAACTTCAAGCAGATCGAGTACAAGGTTGGTGGAGCTGACAGGGATCGAACCTGCGACCCATGCCTTGCAAAGGCACCGCTCTCCCAGCTGAGCTACAGCCCCGTCGGTTGTGAACTGTGGTGGGCCTGGGTAGATTCGAACTACCGACCTCACCCTTATCAGGGGTGCGCTCTAACCAACTGAGCTACAGGCCCGGCATGGCTCGCATTCCTGCCCAGTAGCCCGCATTCCGATCTGCTGGAATACGCTACGCTGAGCCCGACTGCTCTCGTCTTGCTTACTCGAAAGTTTCGAGGACCAGGCTGAACATGCAGAGCAGCTACGCCGCTCTTGACCATCGGTGTTGACTTAGGAAAAGCAGAGATGGCCTGATTCAAGCTCCCTCAAACTTGGCTTGCGCCTTATTCGAGGGGTACATGGCAACATCCCACCTGCGCTTCAACTTTCGCTGAAGTCCGCTATCGCGGAAGCAGTTGAGTGCCATGACGTTCTCTCTTAGAAAGGAGGTGATCCAGCCGCAGGTTCTCCTACGGCTACCTTGTTACGACTTCACCCCAATCATGAATTACACCTTGGACGGCTGCCTCCTTGCGGTTAGCTCACCGGCTTCTAGTGCAACCCACTTTCGTGATGTGACGGGCGGTGTGTACAAGGCCCGGGAACGTATTCACCGCGGCGTTCTGATCCGCGATTACTAGCGATTCCAGCTTCATGTAGTCGAGTTGCAGACTACAATCCGAACTGAGGCCGGCTTTTTCCGATTAGCTCCCCCTCACGGGTTTGCGACGGTTTGTACCGGCCATTGTAGCACGTGTGTAGCCCTGGACATAAAGGCCATGAGGACTTGACGTCATCCCCGCCTTCCTCCCCGTTATCCGAGGCGGTCTCGCCAGAGTGCCCAACTGAATGATGGCAACTGGTGATAAGGGTTGCGCTCGTTGCGGGACTTAACCCAACATCTCACGACACGAGCTGACGACAGCCATGCAGCACCTATATAGCAGCCCCTTGCGGGGAAGGAATATTTCTACTCCGGTCCACTACATTTCGAGCCCAGGTAAGGTTCTTCGCGTTGCGTCGAATTAAACCACATGCTCCACCGCTTGTGCGGGCCCCCGTCAATTCCTTTGAGTTTCAGCCTTGCGACCGTACTCCCCAGGCGGATCGCTTAACGCGTTAGCTTCGGCACGGCGGGATTGGGTACCCGTCACACCAAGCGATCATCGTTTAGGGCTAGGACTACCAGGGTATCTAATCCTGTTTGCTCCCCTAGCTTTCGTGCCTCAGCGTCAGTTATGGTCCAGTGAGCCGCTTTCGCCACAGGTGTTCCTCCCGATATCTACGCATTTCACCGCTACACCGGGAATTCCACTCACCTCTCCCATACTCAAGCCCGGCAGTTTCTCGTGCAGACTTCGAGTTGAGCCCGAAGATTTCACACAAGACTTACCAAACCGCCTACGCACCCTTTACGCCCAATAATTCCGAACAACGCTCGCCCCCCTCGTATTACCGCGGCTGCTGGCACGAAGTTAGCCGGGGCTTCTTCTTCCGGTACCGTCATAATCGTCCCGATCGAAAGGAGTTTACGTCCCAAGGGACTTCATCCTCCACGCGGCGTTGCTGCGTCAGGGTTTCCCCCATTGCGCAAAATTCCCCACTGCTGCCTCCCGTAGGAGTCTGGACCGTGTTTCAGTTCCAGTGTGTCCGTGCGCCCTCTCAGGCCGGATACAGATCACTGCCTTGGTGGGCCATTACCCCGCCAACTAGCTAATCTGCCGCGACCCCCTCCTAGAGCGAATTGCTCCTTTGACCCGTAGGTATTATGCGGTATTAGCTAAGGTTTCCCTCAGTTATCCCCCACTCCAGGGTAGGTTAGTCACGTGTTACTCACCCGTGCGCCACTTTACTCATGGATTGCTCCACTTTCTCGTTCGACTTGCATGTGTTAGGCACGCCGCCAGCGTTGATTCTGAGCCAGGATCAAACTCTCGTTTGAAACTGTTCGTCTTCTCCCTCGACGGAGGTCGAGTAGAGAAGAACCGCCTCGCAGAGCTCGAAAGTCTGCGAGACTTTTAATACTGTGAGAATGATCAAACCAAAACTTCTCTTATTCTCACGACTGGCATGTTCAACCTGATTGTCAAAGATCCACGCCGGTGACCGCCTAAGCGGGCCGCTTTGGATCGGGAACGCAGCCGAAACGGCTACGTGTCCTCGAACTTGTTGCGCTACATTTGACTCGCGACTTTCGTCGCAGAGCATTTTTACGCGAACTCTCCAAAACTATCGGAGTTTGATGACCCTGTCAAGCTTTTTCTGAACTTTTGCATTTTGCCTGGCGCAGTTGCCGTCAAGTGAATGCCTGTTCAGATCGCTTGCGGGCCGATGAAGGTACGGCGCCTATGGCAGCCAGCTACTTCACTCGTTCGCAACCCCTTACGGGGATGGTGCAGCGCTAAAATTTGAAAGAACTCTTGCGAAGCGTAAGCTCTCGCATGGGCAACTTAGCCCGCGAGGAGAAATTCTCCCCAGTCCTGCAAAGGATTGTTCGCTCTGGAAGGTAATACCTTCTGGGGCTGGATGGCCCGTCGAACATACTGCGTCGCTCACTCCCGAACTTCGGGTGCAGATCACAATCGATCCGCGGGGGTGACGCACATTCATCCCACTGCTCTATCGCTTTACAACAATACCACGGCGCGGTGAATCGTGCCAACCGCCCTGTCGCTTTTTTGCGAGGCACTCTCTACTCGAGAGCCACTCTCGCTCACTGCGACAAGGTGGATACTACCAAGCGGTCCGTCTGGGCGCAAGGCAATTGGGCTGTTGAAAAGGGTACGCTGCTGTTGAAAAGCTGCTAAGCCCCGCGTCTTCACTGGCGATTTCGCAAAACGTTGAAACTGAATATAGCTTCGAAAGTGCCGCATTTTCAGCATCGATCCAAGCTCAATTCGCGCGGAAACTGCCAAGCATCTGCTCGTAAGTTTGCCGCAATGCCTGCGAATCTTCTGCGGGGCAGATGAAGATCATCGAGGTAAACAGCCCATCTCCACGCTCCACCAGCACCAGCCAGTCGCGCTCGGCGATCGGCGCACCGCCGCGCACGATGGGGGATTTCCCGGTTAGTTCAACGCTCTTTGCCCGTTGGTTGTTTACAGTGACGTCGACAGTGTTTCCGGACTGCGTGGTTCCAGGATTCTGCCGCGTGATCTGTTCAATCAGTCGCGGCATGGCGTCAGGGAGGCTCATTCCCTGCCCTGCTGTGATTGGTTGGATCACGACGCCATGTGATATCCCCTGCCCGCTTGCGCCTCCCGTGGGAGTGATAGCGACGTTTCCGCCATCGCCATTTCGCGGCTGCCAGTTGTCGGGATAGGCGATGGTGTAGTCCGCTGCCTGGAGCGTTTTCCAGTTTCTGCTGGGACGAAAATCTACGGGCTGGCTAACGACGGGAGTCACCTGGCCAGCCGAGGGATTGGGCGATTGTGACTTCCAGACGCCACTCTTTACCTCCTGCGCCGTGTAGGGGCGCATCGCGAGAGCTTGCTGGTGAATGGTCTTGAACTGGGGCGTTGTCTTGACGTAATTGGTCTTGGGCGGCAGCGTGTCGATCTCATCCTGGACGTAGCCAACGCGATTGCCGGGGTTGGGATGGTCGCTTAGCAACTGCGATCCACCCTGCCCGTACTTGGCCTGGATGATCTCGAAGAACTGCGGCATGGCACGCGGATCGTAGTTGGCGTCGTAGAGAATATCGGTGCCCATGAGGTCGGCTTGCTTCTCGGCATCGCGGGACATTCGCAGGTATCCCAGGCCAGCGACAGCACCAATGCCGGTCTGTGCCAGGCTGCCCGCAGTGCCCGGGAGAAAGATTCCGGCGGCTATCTGGCCCAATCCCCAGAAGAGGCTTTGCTGCTGCTGTTTCGTGGCGTTGCAGGTGGCGTGGCGCTGCACTACGTGAGAAATCTCGTGAGCGAGAACTCCGGCGAGTTGCGCCTCGGTTTCCGCGGCCTGCACGGTAGCAAGATTCACGAAAATAGGGCCGCCGGGAAGCGCGAAGGCGTTGATGTCCGCCTCGTTAACCACCTGGAATTCGTAATGCCACTTATAGCCGGGCGCCTGCGCCACGAGTTGAGCGCCTAATTTCTGCACATATTTCGTAATCGGGCTGGACGCAGGCAGGAGAGGCATCGTCTTGTAGACTTCCGCCTTGACCTTCTGTCCTTCCGCGATCTCCTGCTCCTGCGAAAAGGCATTCTTGCAGGGCTGCGGATTGAAGCGTGCAGCGGCTGGCTTTCCTCCCAGCCCATTTACCAGGCCCAAGACCAGGGCGACCAGCAAAACCAAATGCTTGCGCATTTCCCTTTTCTCCTGAGTTGAAGCCGCGAGGCAACGTTGCCAGCGACGCTCTATTCGGGATGTGCGATCACTCCCAGGTCCATCAATCCATTCACGAAGAACTGCATCGCCAACGCCACCAGCAACAATCCCATGATTCTGACGAGAATACGGATGCCCGTCTCGCCGAGGATCTTCCGCACCCTGTCGGCCCCCGAAAGCACCAGGTAGCTGACCGCAGCGGTAATGGCAATGGAGAGCAGGATCGCCGCCATCTGCCAGTTCGGCCAATGCGACGGCGCCTGCCCCACGAGCACCATTACGCTCGAAATCGCACCCGGACCGGCGAGCATGGGGATGCCGAGCGGAACGATTCCAGCATCTTCTTTCGATGCAGCTTCTTCCGTCTCGCTTGTGGATTCCTGCGTCGGCGAGCGTTTGGCTTCCAGCATGTCAATACCGATGAGCAGCAGGATCAAGCCTCCGGCAATTTCAAATGCGGGAAGCGTGATTCCGAAAAGGCTGAAGATAAGCTTGCCGGCGAGTGCGAAGGATGTAAGGACGACAAAGCATGTGACCGATGCGCGATATGCCATGCGCTTCCGTCGAGGTGCATCCGCCCCCGCAGTGATCGCAATAAACGAGGGAATGGCCGCGAAAGGGTCAACCAGGAAAAAGACTGAGCTGAAGGCGAGCAGCGAGAAACGCACATACGGCGAACTCAAGTGATTCAGGCCGAGATTTGGAGGAACGAGCATACCCATTGACCTTATCGCAGGGAGCAGCTTTTGATCCACGATACGGATTGCCTCAATGTTTCTTATGACTTTGCAAAGAGACAACAGGAGCAGCAGCCCAAAGTTTGCTAGGCTATTGACGTTAAACGGAGTTCGCGAGGGAGCCTCCATGCTTGACGTTCATCCGCCACATGAATCCGTTCACGGCTGGCGCGACTTTTTCATTCACCTGGCTACGATCACAATCGGCCTTCTGATCGCTCTCGGGATGGAAGGCTGCGTGGAGTGGATGCACCACCGCAATCTCGTGAAAGAGGTAGAAGTGAGCCTGCACGACGAGATCAGGCACAACTCCGAGGGACTTGTGAAGACGCAGGAGGATGTTCGCAAGCAACAGGAAGTTCTCGCCAAGGACGTCGCGGTGTTGAAGGAGATCATCCGCACGCACAAGGAGCCGGAAAAGGGCAGCCTCGAAATTAACTTCCACATTAGCGGCTTCAATAACGTGAGTTGGCAGACGGCGCAGACGACGGGCGCTCTTGCGTACATGCCCTATGCGAGGGCGCAGGAGTATTCCGATATTTACAGCACGCAGAGTGAAATTGACGTCGCCCAGCACCAGGCTGCGAGGGATGCGATTATCAGCCTTGCTCCATTTTTGAATATGAGCGATTCCGATCCGGTTCCGACTGCGGAGGAAGCTACGCAGATGAAACAGCACATTGAAGTGCTTCAAGGACAACTGATGTTGCTGAATGCGATGGTGACTTCGCTCGATGCAGAGTACAAAAAGTTTCTCGCTGCGCATCCGAATCAGTAGGCAGTAGCGCGCGGGAACGGCGATTCATGCGCGGAAGCGCGGGATGATGAGTTTCAGCCGATCCAGCCTTCGTGGGATGACACCAGTATGCGAGAAGCTGTAATCTGAGCACTCCACGTTTGAAAGGAGTTTCTCGTCGATGGCCATCCAGCCCACCGCCTGCATCTGGCACAACGGCAATCTCATCCCCTGGGAGAAAGCAACGATCCACGTGATGAGTCACGTGGTCCACTACGGCTCCTCTGTGTTCGAAGGCATTCGCTGCTACGGGCAGCCACAGGGCGCGGCCATCTTCCGCCTGCCGGAACACATGCAGCGACTGCTGGACTCGGCGAAAATCTATCGGATGCCCCTGCCCTACTCTCTCGATCAACTCTGCAGCGCCACCGTAGAGGTCGTGGAGAATAACAACATTGCTCCCTGCTATGTGCGGCCGATCGCGCTGCGTGGCTATGGTGAAATGGGCGTGAATCCCAAGAATTGCCCGATCGATGTTTACATCGCGAATTTTCCCTGGGGCAAATACGTCGCAGGAGAACATGGCGCGGATGTTTGCGTGTCGTCGTGGAACCGGCTCGCGCCAAACACCATGCCGTCGCTGGCAAAGGCGGGCGCGAACTACATGAACTCCCAGCTCATCCGTATGGAAGCAGACATCAATGGCTATCAGGAGGGCATCGCACTGGATGTGAATGGGTATCTCTCCGAAGGCTCCGGCGAGAATCTGTTCATCGTTCGCAATGGCGTGCTGTATACAACCCCGCTGGCCAACTCCGTGCTTTCCGGAATCACCCGGGATAGTGTTCTCACGCTTGCAAGACACTTCGGAATCCCCGTAGTGGAACAGGCACTGCCGCGCGAAATGCTCTACATTGCCGACGAGGTCTTCTTCACGGGAACCGCTGCGGAAGTCACTCACATCCGCTCAGTGGATCGCATTGAAGTCGCCGACGGCAAGATGGGGCCGATCACCCAGCAGCTACACGACGAGTTTTTCGCAGTTGCTAACGGCCTGCATCCGGACCGCTTCGGTTGGCTCACGCCGGTAAAGGTAAACACCGAGCAGCAGGTCACTGCGTAGCGTTTCGAAAGACGAATATCGAAAATGAAACAGGGCAGCCAATTTGGCTGCCCTGTTTCATTTTGCTGGAGTTGCGGTAATCCATTGCATGAATGGTGGAGAATCGCATGAGACGGCTAGGGTCCTACGCTGATTTGCCCGCCCCCGACGACACGCGCTCGGCTTCGTGCTTGGCATGCACTCCGGGCGATGTCATGTCTAATTGCCCGGTAACGATCGGCACGACACCCTGTTGTTCTGTCCATCCCGGAAGATGTTGATCTCCGGTGATGAGGCGCGCCCCACGCGTGAAGGTGAAATACGTGTACGCCCATTCGAGCAACACAAAAATGCGGTTTCGAAAACCGATCAGGAAATAAATGTGAACCACGAGCCACGTCAGCCACGCAGGGAATCCTGCCCAGTGGGCCTTGAAGGGCCATTCGATTTTCGCGACGGCAGCTAGTCTGCCGATGGTGGCCATATCTCCCTTGTCGAAGTAGTGAAACTTTGTCCGCGGCTTGTTCTCAAGATCCTGCTTGATCATGCGTGCGACGTGCGTGCCCATTTGCAATGCAGGCTGCGCAACGCCGGGTATCTGATGTCCGTCTTCTTCGACATGCGCGAGATCTCCAGCCACGAATATTTCCGGATGGCCCGCGGGATTCAAGAACTCGTTGACCATGACGCAGCCCTTACGGTCCGTCTCCACGCCCAGAAGCTTACCCAGCGGCGAAGCCTGCACACCTGCGGCCCACAACGTGACAACAGAGTCGACGCGCTCATCGCCCACCATTACATAACCCGGCTGCACGTCGGTGACATGCGCGTTTGTATGCACTTTTACGTCGAGACCCTTGAGTTGCTCAACCGCCTTGAGTGACAAGTCTTCGGGATAGGCGGCAAGAATTCGCGGCGATCCTTCATAAATCGTGACTCGCGCTTTTGCTGGATCGATATGACGAAAGTCGTGACGCATGTAAAGACGCGCGATATCCGAGATGGCTCCTGCCAACTCCACTCCCGTGGGACCTCCACCGACGATGACGAAATTCAACGGAGGATGCGACCCGGTTTCCAGCATCTGCCGTTCTGCTAATTCAAACGCGAGCAGCACGCGGCGGCGGATCTCGGTGGCGTCTTCAATCGTCTTCAATCCCGGAGCGTATTTCGCCCACTCGTCTTTGCCGAAATAGGAGTGCGTAGAACCGGTTGCCACCAGCAGATAGTCATACTCAAGCAGGGCGCGGCTCTTCATCTGCACTTGGCGTTTTTCAATGTCAAACCCGACAGCCTCGTCCATCAGAACTTCTACGTTCTTTTTGTTGCGCATGATGGTCCGGATAGATTGCGCAATGTTTGCCGGCGACAATACGGCGAGTGCTACCTGGTACAGCAATGGCTGGAACGTGTGATGGTTGCGGCGGTCCACGAGCGTGACATCAACCGGAAGC
Source organism: uncultured Acidobacteriaceae bacterium (assembly GCA_963797255.1). GTDB lineage: Bacteria > Acidobacteriota > Terriglobia > Terriglobales > Acidobacteriaceae > JANXZS01. The sequence continues at coordinate 342,935 of CAWCOV010000012.1, read as the reverse complement.
TTAGAGAGTCCATCGGCTGCATTGATGCCCGCAAATCCCCCGCCAAGAATCAGCACTCGCGGACGGCCGGAGTGCATTGTCGCGGGCCTCCAGGGAACCACACCCGGGGTCGTCGGAGTTGCGTTATTGCTCGGGGCAGACGTGGCCATGCGGAATCCCTCCACTGCAGGATTAATTCTTCTTGACCCATATAACAGATGCGGTGAACCCAGTAAAAGGCACAGGTAACCACTTGGCATTGAAAAAGCTCGAGTTTCTGGCAACCACTTGAAGCGTTTCTGCGGCTTACACGAGACGTAGGTTTATGACCTGAAATCTCTTTAGAGAGGGTCAGATTTCCGGATAAAACTCAAAGAAAGCATCGATGCTCTGGCGCAGCTGGGCTTCGATTTCTTCGCGGGATCCTTCGAGGATGTGCATGGTTACCCGCGCTTCGTGCCCATTTTTAAGCTTCACGGGTGCATCGCCCACTTCCGTGACTTCCTCGGACGGAAGAAGTCGCATGCCGTATACCAGAGTTAGATTGGCCATGGGCACATCTTAAAGCCTGACACGTAATTCTGGAGATTTTGGAACAGATCGTGTGGACTTCGGCGAAACGCATCGTTTTGAACCCTGACGCATCTCTCACTTGCTAACGCTTCTCACACACATTTGGGGACCCGAAAGCTTGATGCGGCACGACTTGCCGTTTCGTTCTGTGGCTGCGGCCATTACAATCGAAGGAATTCTATGTCCGATACGATTCGCGATACCGTCATTCTTGGGTCAGGCTGTGCAGGCTTGACTGCCGCCATTTACTCCGCTCGCGCCAATCTCAAACCGCTCGTCCTTGAGGGCCATGAACCGGGCGGCCAGCTCTCCATCACCACCCTCGTGGAAAATTTTCCAGGATGGCCCGAAGGCATCCAGGGGCCAGAGCTCATCGAGAACATGAAGCAGCAGGCGGCACGGTTTGGTGCGGATTTCAAAATGGCTCACCTGGTCTCGGTGGACCTGTCCAAGCGTCCGTTTGTGCTGAATCTGGGCAATGAGGAAGTGCGCACGCACACGCTCGTGATCGCCAGTGGAGCTTCCGCCCGGTGGCTTGGACTGCCGTCGGAACAGGCCCTGATTGGCCACGGAGTGAGTTCCTGTGCAACATGCGATGGGTTCTTCTTCTCCGGCAAAGAGATCGCGGTCATCGGCGGTGGCGACTCTGCCATGGAAGAGGCGCTCTTTCTCACGCGCTTCGCAACCAAGGTCACACTCATCCACCGTCGCGAGCAGTTCCGCGCCTCAAAGATCATGCTGGAACGCGCCATTGCTCACCCCTCGATTGAGTTCCTGACAAACACAAAGGTTGAGGAAGTACTCGGTGTCGATGAAAAGGAGGTACGCGGCCTGCGCATCAAGAATGCGCTCACGAATGAAGAGAGCCTGCTTCCCGTGAGTGGACTGTTTCTCGGCATCGGGCATATTCCGAATGCCAAGATGTTCGCCGGGCAGATCGATCTCGACGAGGATGGCTATGTGAAGACGCACGACAACGTCTTTACCAAGGTTGCCGGGGTGTTCGCTTGTGGGGATGTGCAGGATCGGCGTTATCGCCAGGCAATTACCGCGGCTGGTTCAGGCTGCATGGCTGCATTGGAAGTGGAGAAATATCTCGAAGAGCACGGTCGCTGATATCCGGAGACCATGTATAGATCTGAAACTACGGAGAGACAAAACTCTTAGGACGGCGTCGATGCACGTCGTTTCGTTCCGCCGTTCGGGGATGAACGACTGAATCTATTGGGTTTAGTGGCGCTTCCCTGCTGTACCAATTAATTGCACATCTGTTGCAAAAAGATGCGACACTTCGCCATCTTTCCATGCTCGCCGTTCCGTTGAATCCAATACTTGAATTACTGCGGGCGATGCCGGAGTGTGGGTCGCATCCCATACGCCATAGGCGTATGCCTGCCGCTGATTTCTCACCATGAGGGCGATCACCAGCGCGACCAGTACGATCATCCAAACCCATTCCGGGGCACTTTCCAATGTCATAAGTAAGTCGTTCATGAGTGCAAGTCCTTTCCCACTTCATCGGCTGGAAACTGGTTAGCTTTAGCCAATGTTTATAAATCCTGAAGCTATCTGGCCTCTTACGGTTTTTCGCCCTCACCGCGCTAAAAGCCGCAATTTGAGGACGTTTAATGTCATAACACTTTTGTGGCAATTAGTGTGCCACATTCATCTAACATTGGTCCCCTTTTATTGTTAGCGGGAGGCTTATTTTGACGATGTACACGCCAATCCCCGGTTTCGGTAGGATGGGAAAGGGCTTGCGTTCTTTATGGAGTGTTCATCCGATCGCAAAGAACAACCCCAGGGGCTTTAAATACCGCAATGGCAACCTTGACTGAAGCAGAGATTCGTCAACTTACGTTGGATCCCGACGATTGGGAGGGATTACGCAAACTCGGCCACCGCATGGTGGACGACATGCTCGACCATATGGCCACGCTGCGGCAGCAGCCTGCGTGGCAGCCTGTGCCGCAGTCCGTACAGACAAGCCTCGAACAGCCTTTGCCAGTGAAGCCAGAGCCCGCTGAAGAGGTTTACGAGGAGTTCCTCAGCAATGTGCTGCCTTACACCAGTGGCAATCGGCACCCGAGGTCATGGGGTTGGGTTCGCGGCAATGGGACTGCCCTCGGAATGCTGGCAGACATGCTCGCGTCGGGGATTAACGCCCATTTGGGCGGGGGTCAGCAGGCTCCCACGTTGGTCGAGGAGCAGGTACTGACCTGGCTGAAGGAAATGATGGGTATGCCTGCCAGCTCGAGCGGCCTGCTCACCAGCGGCGGCACTATGGCGAATTTGCTGGGGCTGGGTGTGGCCCGGCACGCCAAGGCTGGTTTTGACGTCCGCGAAGAGGGTCTGCAGGGCAATCATCCCCGGCTGCTGGTCTACTGCTCGACGGAAGCGCACATGTGGGCGCGCAAGAGCATGGAATTTCTCGGGCTTGGACACCAGTCTCTGCGGCAAATTGCCGTGGATGAGGAGTACCGGATCAGCATCCCCGCCCTCGCCGCGCAGATCGCGGCCGATCGTGCGGACGGCTTTCGACCGATCGCCGTTCTCGGCACGGCTGGCACCGTAAGCACGGGTGCGGTGGACGACCTGGCGGGACTTGCAGAAATCTGCCGCGAACAGGATCTGTGGTTCCATGTGGATGGCGCATTTGGCGCGTTGCTGAATTTGTCACCGCGCTACGCGCCCATGCTGCGTGGCATGCAGCAGGCGGATTCCCTCGCCTTCGATCTGCACAAGTGGATGTATCTACCCTTCGACATTGGCTGCGTACTGATTCGCGATGCCGCAGCGCACACCGCGGCCTTCAGTGCGCCGGCAAGTTATCTCGAGCCGTCGGAGCGTGGAATGCTGGCAGGCGGAATGGCATTCAGCGATCGCGGACTCGAGCTTACGCGCAACTTCAAGGCGCTCAAATTATGGATGTCGCTCAAGACGCACGGAGTGGCAAGCTTTGCTGCGCTGATTGAGCAAAACATGGAGCAGGCTCAGCATCTTTCAAGCGTCGGTGTTGGCTGATCGCGAACTTGAGTTGCTCGCGCCTACGTCGATGAATATTGTTTGCTTCCGGTATCGTCCATGGAGCGATGGCCAGAGGTTGCAGCTCGATGTGGAGACGTTGAACCGCCTGAATCGCGAGCTTGTCGTTCGCATCCAGGAGTCCGGCTTGTACATCGTGTCGGGCACGGTTCTTGGCGAGCATTATGCGATCCGTGTTGCGAATACCAACCACCGCAGCCGCATGGAAGACTTCGATTCACTCGCTAAGGACGTTGTTCATTTCGGCCGCGAGATCTGGAGTGAGTCTGCGTTTCAGGCCCACGGTTCGTGAGCGGGGAGAGTCAGTCCGCATTCGTGCAGAGGCTGGAGCGCATTGAAAAAGAGATAGCCGCGGCTTGCAAAAGAGCCGGACGACAACGGGACGACGTCAGCCTTATGGCGGTGTCAAAGATGCACCCGTCGAGCGCCATCCGCGAAGCCTTCGCTGCCGGTATCCGATTGTTCGGCGAAAACCGCGTGCAGGAATTCGCGCAAAAGTCCACGGAGTTAAATGACCTTATCGATCCCGCACTTCGTCCTCCGGGAGCGCGCCTGTGTTTCACCTGATCGGTCATTTGCAGTCGAACAAATCCGCCAAGGCTGTCGATCTATTCGATGCAATCGATTCAGTGGATTCGCTGCGACTTGCCGAGCGACTGCAGGAAGCAGCTCAGGCTCGCGGGCGCAAGTTGCCGGTGTTGCTTGAAATCAAATTGAGCCATGAAGAGACGAAGACCGGGATGGATCCGTGTTCGCATGAATTGCAAGATCTGCTGGAACGAATTCCGTCGATGCCGGCGCTGGAGCTTTGTGGCTTGATGACGGTACCGCCCTACGATGAAGATGCGGAGTGCGCGCGGCCCTTCTTCCGCCAGCTTCGAGAACTCCGCGAGAGCCTTTCGCAGGCGCATCCGCGCATTCATCTGAACGAGCTTTCGATGGGCATGTCTGGAGATTTTGCTGTGGCCATCGAGGAGGGATCGACCGTCGTCCGCCTGGGAACCGCGCTCTTCGGAGAGCGGAAATACGCGCGATGATTCCCGTGCGCGAGACGGCGCAAGGCGCAACATTCGCGGTCAAGGTACATCCCCGCGCCAGAAAGACTGCCGTCACTGGAATCTTTGGCGAAGGACCAGAGGCCGCAATCAAAGTTGCATTGTCGGCCCCGCCGGTGGAGGGTCGCGCAAACGAGGCGCTGATTGAATTTTTGCTGAGATGTTCGGAGTGTCGCGATCGGCAGTGAGCGTGATTGCAGGCATTCAGTCCCGCAATAAGGTAGTCCGGATATCTGGACGCGCGGCTCGAGACATAGAAAAAGAATTGTCGCTACGAATGTCGAACTAGAAACAGGCGAGCCTCGTCACCAGCGGTGGTCGAGGCTCGCATTGTCTTATTGCCCTGCGATGCCCTTGTTCTGCAGAACAAGAACGACCACGCGGCGATTCTCCGCCTGGCCTTCTACAGTCGAGTCCGGCGCAACCTGCTGGCTGGTTCCCATGGCTCCGGGAGCAAGCATGTTAGTTAACGGAATATTCCCTTGCTGTTCGAGGAATTCCGTCACGGCATTTGCGCGCTCCACGCTGAGCTTCTGATTGAGAGCCGCAGAGCCGACGGCGGAGGCGTATCCCTTTACCTGGATGACGTATCCGGTTACCTTCTGCGCTCCCTGTGCGAGTTGCAAAAGTTGCGGCTTGTATTGCTGGTCCAGCGTGGTCTGGCCGTTGCCGAACAACACCGTTACCTTGTTCATGATGTTGTATTCGCCCAATTCGCCAAAGCGCTTATTGTCGGCTGCGATGGCTGCCTTATTGGCGGCAATCTTCTTATCCTCTGCACTGAGTTGAGCCTGTTGCGCTGCGAGCGCGGCCTGATCCTTCTGCTGGTTTGCCGCCGCTTGGGCCTCAACCGGCTGCAGGCCAGCCTGTGCATCTTGCGCCGCCTTCAGGTCACTGCCTTTGAACTTAACCGAGTCTGCCACCAATTGGCCCTGCGCATTCGTGCTGCCTGTTACCTGCACTGGCAGTCCGGGGATTAGCGCCGTCATGGCCATCGCCTTCTTTCTGCCATGAAAGATCCCCTCTACTTCGTCTACTTCAGTGGTCGCTGTGAGAAGCACGACGAGTTTTGGAGCGTCGGCGGTTTGCAGCGTCATTGTGGCGCCACTCCGGCCGTTGATGACTCCCTGCACACTTTGCGCGGAGGCAGTCCTACCGGTGAGGATGAAAATGCAGAACGCTGTGGATGCAAGAAGGGTAATTTTTGCGAGTCGATCGATCTTCATTGTCTTTCCTCTAATTTCTTGTTGCTTCAAAGCACTGGGGAAAAGTTCTTGCGGGGTCCGTCACGACGGTTAGCTGCGACCGACAGGCTGTCGCTCACGGCTCCATCAAAGGAAACTGCGGCGCGACTGCAGCGTAGCAAACGACACCCCAACCGACAACTGGATATTCGAAGATACGAGCGAAATGGGATACTGGCAAAACTAGTAGAGGAGCCTGAAAGCTTTTGCAGGGAGCGCAACTCCGGCAGCGGACGAGACTCGGCTTACCGCCTTTCCGGTACACTTCCCCATAAGTTACGTAACCCCGTTGAAGGGAAGCACATGAACCTTTTCGCGGCCGTTCTTGGCCTTATCGTTGTCACGCTGCTCACGGTTTCTATCCTGCAGCTTCGCGGCGTCAAGACGAAGGCTGACTATCTCGTGGCCGGGCGATCTCTTCCCGCTTACGTCCTGGTGTTTACGCTGCTGTCTTCGTGGATCGGCTCCGGATCCCTTCTCGGCGGCGCGGAGAACGCGTACAAGCATGGCTTCGCTGCCCTGTGGCAGGCAGGCGGCGGATGGGCGGGATTGCTCCTCATCTACTTCATTGCGCCGCGTGCGCGCAAGTTTGCCCAGTTCACCATCCCCGATCTGCTCGAGGCGCGCTACAACCAGGCCGCTCGCGTACTGGGAGTCATCGCCGTTCTGTTCGCCTTCACTGCCATTACCAGCTATCAACTCACCGGCGGCGGCGACATCCTGCACCTCGTTTTCCCTACCGTGATCTCCGCTGACCTGGGCAAATACATCATCGCGGCGTTCGTCATTCTCTTCACCGCCATCGCCGGAATGGCCTCCGTCGCATACATGGACGTAGTTATCGGCATCCTTGCCATTGTTGCCATGTGCCTTACGCTCCCCGTACTTCTGCACCACGCCGGTGGATGGAGCCACGTCACGCAGACGCTTCCCGCAACTCACTTCCAGTTGCTTGGAGACTTCACGCTGCTTCAGGGACTTGAACTCTTTATCCCGACATGCCTGCTCATGCTCGGCAATCAATCCATGTACCAGAAATTCTTCTCGGCCAAGTCTGAACAGGCGGCGAGCCGCGCGGTAGTGGGATGGATCATCGGCACCGTGCTGCTCGAAACGCTCATCGTTTCTATCGCTGTTGTCGGGTCGGTGGTATTTCCGACAGGCGAAGTCGCGCAGCGTCCCCGGGAAATCCTTGCCTATACGGCGCTACACGGTCTGCCCGCATTTCTCGGCGCGCTGCTCATGGGATCGGTCTTCGCCAAAATCATTTCCACGGCCAACAACTATCTTTTCTCTCCGGCGACGAATCTGGTCAACGATGTGTTCGTCCGCTATCTCGCGCCTGATGCCTCCAACAAGCGCATTCTCGTGGTCTCACGGCTGATGGTGGTGCTGCTGGGCATTTGGGCGTTGTACCAGGCCCTGCACACGGAATCGGTGCTGAAGAAGACGCTCTACGCCTACACCATTTATTCCGCCGCGCTCACGCCGGTGATTCTGGCTGCGTTCTATTCGCGTCGCGCCAATGCTGCCGGAGCGGTAAGCGCCATCGGCGCGGGCACTCTGGTTACGTTCTTCTGGGATGTGCCGTTCGTGCAGCATCATCTGCCAGCAGTGCTCGCCCATCGTGACGCAATTTTTCCGGCGCTGATTGCCTCTCTAATGTGCCTGGTAGTGGTCAGCCTCGCGACCAAACCTCCCAAGCCGGAACAGGTGGCGCTCTTCTTCCCGGAAGCGTAACGAGGAGTAAATGCCCATCGCCAATCTCACTCTCGAACTTCGCATCGAGCACGCGCAATCTCTCAAAGACCGGCGCCACGTGGTGCGATCGCTCAAAGAGAAACTGAAGGCCGGCTTCAACGTGTCGGTGGCTGAATTGGACGAAGCTGTCACCTGGCAGTCCGCAACTATCGGCGTCTGTGCCATTTCGCGTTCGCGAGATTACCTGGCGGGCCTGATGCAGCAATTGGAAAATGCCGCCAACCGGATCGTCAACGACCTCGGAGCCGAAGTCTCCGACTCATTCTGGCATTTTGTTGATGAAGAATGATTTCGCCGAACGCAGCCGCACTTCCCCGTCTGCTTTTCCACCGCGAAGAGAATTCTGACTGCATTTCCCGCCGCGTCTGATATCCTCAACGGTTTACCTGAGGAGGTCCCTGCATGCCAGAACCACGCGCACGCCAGTATCACCGGGACCGCGTTGCGGAGGCACTCCGCGAAGAGCTCACTTCGATCATCGAAGGCGAACTGTCCGATCCCCGAATCAGTTTCTGCTACATCAGCGAGGTCCTGCTCAACCCCGGCGGCAAGTCCGCGCGCGTCTATGTCGCGGTTGACGGAGGCTTGAAAGAAGAAACTGAAACCGTGGAAGCACTGATGAACGCCCGAGGTCACATCCGCCACAGCCTGTTGGAGTTGATGGGTGTGCGCCATGTGCCGGATATCAGCTTCCACATCGACCGCTCGGAAAAGATGAAGAACCGGATCGATCAACTACTTGGCAGAGAAAAGAAAAAGAAGGCGAAGTCCGAACCAGCAAAGGACTCAACCACCTAAAAAGCAGGGAGAAAACTGGGCCCCCAGAAACGTAATCCATGGAGCACTACCTTCCAATCCGCGCAATCCTCGAAACAATTGAACGTGGCCAGCGTTTCCTGGTGACATCGCACGCACGGCCTGACGGAGACGCAATCGGCTCCATGCTCGCCTGCGGAGCCATGCTGATGCAGTTGGGGAAGCATGTCGACATGGTGTCGAGCGACCGCGTGCCGATTATCTACCGCGATCTCCCATGTGCGAGTCTCGTTCGCTGCACCAGCAGGGTCGAGGGTAATTACGACGCTGTCATCATCCTTGAATGCGACGGATTGGAGCGCACAGGGATCGAGGGACTTGAGGGCCGGAAGATCATCAATATCGATCACCACGCCAGCGGACAACCCTTCGGCGACATCAACTGGATCGACTGCGAGGCCTGCGCGGTAGCCGAATTGGTCTACGAACTTGGAATGGCAGCCGGAGCTCGCATCACCGCCGATATCGCAACCTGCATCTACACCGCGGTACTTACGGATACGGGAAGCTTCTGCTACGGGGGGACGGACGCGCACACTTTTGAGCTCGCCCGTGAGTTGGTTCTGCACGGCGCAAATCCCAAAGTGATTGCCGAGGATATTTATTTCAACAATCCAACTTCGAAGATGCTGTTGCTGGGAGCAGCACTGTCCAATCTCAAGCGTGAAGGGCGATTCGCCTGGATGTGGGTGACACATAAAGACATGGTCAGGGCTTGCGCGGCGGAGGAGGATTGCGAAGGCATAGTGAACTACGCTGTAAGCATTGCCGGTGTTGAAGTTGCCGCCTTCTTCCGTGAACTGCCGGATCAAAGGATCCGCATGAGTCTCCGCAGCAAGGGGCAGGTCGACGTAGCCATTGCGGCTGAACACTTTGGGGGGGGCGGCCACAGGAACGCCAGTGGATGTACTCTGCCCGGTCCGCTGCATACGGCTGCGGATGCCATGCTTTCCTTCCTGCGCAGCGAAATTGGCCGAGCCGCGCATGATGTTGCCTGACCAACCCGCATTTCGGTCATTTCATCTCCAATCTGTTAGATTTGTCCCGTCGGCATCCGGGGGAAATCCGGATCCGGAAAATGCGTATTCCAGAGACAGCTTAAAGCGTGGGAATCCCTTTCAGCGTGAATGCACCGAAAGACCGACTGCCCGTAAAGCCGATGCGCCATCCTGCGCTCGCTACCGCGCTGGAAGCTGCGACGCTTCTTATATTTACGGCCTTCTTCCTTTTTTACGGGTTAGTCCCAATCTTCGGAGGAGATGGCATTGGGCTCGTAGGGGCCGACGAACCGCGCTATGCCCAGATAGCCCACGAAATGCTCACCCGGCTGGACCATAGCAAAGGCGTTGAGGGAGCACTGGAAGCCTGCGTTACACCCATTCTGTACGGCAAGCCCTGGCTGGAAAAACCGGCCCTCTATTATTGGCGGGCCATGTTCGCGTTTCGGGAGTTTGGAGTACACGACTGGTCCGCTAGAATCCCCTCCGCAAGCTTCGCCTTTGTTCTAATCACGCTGACATATCTGCACATTCGACGCTTCCGGCCCGGGGGCCAGTTGGACGCTGCTCTCATTACGGCTTGTTGCGCCGGAATCGTCTCGTTCGCGCGAGGCGCTTCCACCGATATGCAACTGGCCGCGCCGCTATGTATAGGAATGTTGGGGTGGTACGCGTGGTACGAGACCGGCAGTAAATTCTGGCTGTTCGACATTTATTTCTTTGTCGGAGCGGCCACGCTGGCAAAGGGACCAGTAGCACCCTTCCTCGCAGCTATCATTCTGTTTACATTCATTGCTCTTCGCCGAGAGTGGTCGCTTTTGCGGCGAACGATCTGGATTCCGGGCATCGTTCTTTACCTCGCCATGGTGTTGCCGTGGTTTATCGCCGTGCAGCATCGCAATCCGCAGTTCCTGCGTGTCTTCTTCCTGGAACACAACCTCGAGAGGTTTACCACCGGGAGATACCAGCACGACCAGCCATTCTGGTTCTACATTCCGATCATGCTCCTGGCGCTAACGCCATGGGCCGTGATCTCAATTGCCGCCCTGGTAGATGCGGTAAAGGAGTCAATCGCCGAGTGGAAAGCTCGACGCTGCAAAGACAGGTATCTCGGCCATCCGCGGGCAGGAGATGCCTTTCCTGAGTTCCTGGTGCTCTGGGCCCTCGTACCGATCATTTTCTTTTCTTTGTCCCGCTCCAAGCTTCCCGGATACATCCTTCCCGCACTGCCTCCCCTGACAATTCTGACCGGCGACTACCTGAACCGCATTCGCGCACGCGGCTTGCGCACCTCGCTGCTGATTGTTCATTCGCTGATCACCGGCTCGATGGTGATGCTGGTTCTGCTGTTGCCGTGGCTGGTTGTGCACACGGGGACGCCCATACCGAGGCGCGCCGTGGTTGCAGCGTTGGTGGCAGGACTAGGATCTGCCATGCTGATCCTGGTAGTGGTATTTCGCTTTGGAGTGGGTCGGCTGCGCACGGCCACCATGGTCCCTATGGTTGTCATTCTGCTCTACATCTTTGGCATAGGGCCGATCTTCGGCGTGGGAGAGATGCCCGTCACCAAGCGCAACATCCACCTTTTTGACGCCAGCTATTCGGCGCGAACATTGTCTAACCTGCTGCAACAGGTCGCTCCACCAACTGAAACGGTTGCTGTCTACCGGGTAAGACGCGATGCGGAATTTGGCGTCGCGTTTTATCGCAATCACGAGGTTTACAACTACGAAATGCCCGGAGGAGTACCGTCGCAGGAGCACATTCTGATCGTGCGAGAGGCCTACGCCGCCGAGATCCTGCCTTATCTCGAAGGCCGAACCTACACCCCTCTGTTCACATACCCGGCGCAGAACCTGGTCGTTTACAAAGTTTCCTCGAAGCCCCAATAAGCCGTTACAGCCAAAAGTGCGTCTCCCGTGAGAAGATGCGGAAGCGCGCCTCCGCAGCCCGTTAATTGGCTTGCTCGGGGTCGCGAAATGAATCAGAGCGCTATGGCATCCGCTGTCCAAATTGAGATCCTCGACCTCAGGCATTTCTCGGCGAGCACCCTGCGGCCCGTTCTGGAAGCGGAGAGCCGCGTCTGGGCGGAACGCCTTGACTGGGATTATCGCGCATCCGCCAGGCTGCTTCTGCAATATCTCGATTCGCACATTCTGCCAGGCTACGTCGCGCTGGAAAACGGCCGAGTCTCCGGATACGTGTTCTGTGTCTATGAGGGCAACAAGGCGGTCATCGGAGATGTGTTCGCCACATCTACAGAGACCGAGCCCGGCACTGCAGCCAGGATCGAGTTGCGCCTGCTTGAGCACATCATCGAATTGCTGCAGAGTTCCCCGGGGATCGACCGCATTGAGTCGCAGTTGCTGCTGCATCCTTACGGAGTTCATCAACAGGTCTTCGAGAAACATGGGTTCGCCGTGTTTCGCCGGCTGTTCATGGAGCAAAATCTCGACTCACCCTCCGTAACGCAGCTCCCCCGTGGTTTTTCTATCAAAGGCGGAATACCGGACGATCTTGAAATCCGTCCATGGAATGATGGCGATTTCGCCAGTGCCGGGCGGCTTATCGTGGAGGCCTACGAGGGTCATCTGGATAGCCTGATCAACGATCAGTACCGCACCAGCGCGGGAGCGCTGCGCTTTCTTCACAACATCGTGCGATTCCCGGGTTGTGGACTCTTCGACGCCGCCGCTTCGCGGGTCGTATTCAGCCGCAAGCGCAAGGAGATTGTGGCGCTGCTGCTCTGCTCGCGCGTGCGAGAAGATGTTGGCCATGTGACGCAGCTTTGCGTGAATCACGAATTCCGCGAGCGGGGACTGGGCAGCCTATTGCTCGCAGCCTGTGCGGCGGAATTACGCGGGCGCGGATTTCATGCCCTCACCTTGACGGTAACGAAAGACAATGCCGACGCAGTTGCGCTTTATAGCAAGCGAGCCTTCGAAACGCGGCACACGTTCAATGCAATGGTGTGGGAGAACGACCGGCTTAGCGGCGAATAAAGTACATCAACCAGCTTGCCGCAATCACCGCCACCACAAACATCGCGAAACAATAGAGCCCATAGCGAACCATGGCGCGAGTGGTGGAACGCTGCGTGATCGCAAAAACCACGGAGGCGAACATTGCGAAAAGCAGCACCGCGGTGAAGTGAGAAGGGGAGAAGATCATGACTTCCTCCCGACGCGGATGTTATGAGCGTCAACCGCAGCAATCACGTTCAGCAGTCCGGATACCACGATGAACTTGGTCCCGTAGTCTGCCGTCGCGATCTGTACCGCGCCGTGTCCAAGATCCATCGCACGTCCAACAACGTAGAGCAGACCCGATCCAAAGTCACCGGCAAAGCCAAGCATGTCCAATACGTCGCCCGTATTTGGCGCGTATAGTTTGCCTTGCATCATTAGCCCGAGAGCGAACATGCTGGTGATGGAAATGAAGAGCAGAGCAGCGCGGCCCCAGCGCTTTTGCAGGGCGTGTCCCGCACCCGGCACCAGCCAGCCTGCGATCAACGGGAGATAAACGAAGCCGGAACGCGGCCCCGCTTCTCCCTTTCCTGGAACTTGAACTTTTGAAGCCATCTTCCTGAATATACAGTACGGCAGCCTGTGAGTCGCGCATCCGGAACCACGCCGGGATGGCCCCTCGCAAACACCGCATCCTGCCTGAAGTCAGAAAAATTCGCAGGGCATGATGAACAAATCTTTTCCTCTAGATGCGAACCAGATCCGCCTGAATTCGACCGGTAGTGGCGGCCTTTCCGGGCCACGTCATCACGTTGACTTCACTGCGAACACCAAACTCCGGCAAGTAGATTCCCGGCTCGACGGAAAAGCAGGTGTGCGGCAGGATGAGCCGTTCATCGTGCGTCTCCAGGTTGTCGAGGTGAGCTCCGTTGCCGTGCAGTTCGGTAGCGATGTTGTGACCCGTGCGATGCGTGAAGTATTGCCCGAATCCGGCGTTGCGGATCACGTCGCGTGCAACATCGTCGGCCTGCCATCCGGCGATCGGCCAACCCTCTGCGAAGGCGCTTTGGACAAAACTAACGGTTGCGTCCCGTGCCGCACGCACGATCTGGAAAACTGTCTCCTCGCGCTCTGTAGGCTCACGGCCGATGACACCAGTCCATGTTATGTCGTACCAGCAGGAAGCAGGCACAGTTCGCCGCGCCCAGATGTCCACTAGAAGAAAGTCACCTTGCTGAATTTTCCTGGTCGTCGCCGCCGTGGGCTCGTAATGCGAATCGGAGGAATTTTCGTTGATGGACACGTTGGGGCCGTTCTCCCACTCAAGTCCCGCGCGGCGCATTGCCTCCTGCAGCCACTGAACCAGGTCGAACTCGGTGAGCGAACGCGGAGTGCCGCCGTCCGGTGGCCGCAGATGCCTTGCGATCTCGCGGAAAGCTTCGGCGAGGATCTCATCGATCAGCACCTGCGCTTCGTAGTGCGTGCGAATCTGCTCTTCAGAAAGGACGGCTTCGAATTGGCTGACAAGATTTGCCGAGCTCACGATGCTCTTGCGAAATTCTCGCAGGACTTCAATCGTGCCCGCGTCCACCATGGACACGTACATGATTGCATTTCGCGGAGAGTACTGCATCGCGATGCGATCGTAGCCGGTCAGCATCAACTGGAGACCCTCTTCCAACTCTCCCCACGACGAGTACAAGCCCTTTTCGCCCGGCAGCGTATCCAGGCGGCCCTGTTCGACGCGGTGCACCAGTTTGCGTGGCTCGCCCTCCGCCGGAATGAAGTAGTACCAGCGGCGGGTAACGTGCACGGTTTCACTGAGCCCTAAAATCCTGTACGCGATGGGGTCACGATGATGATGATCGTAAAAGAGCCAACCATCCAGCTTCTGTTCGCAAAGTGCGGATTGAATTGCGTCGATGTTCATGGGTAGGTGTGATTGTAAAAGAAGATTGCGACACGAATCGTGAGCGCTCGACGCGCTTGCCGAAAATCATCCCGAAACTTCCCTGGACCGGTGCGACTCCTAGCCGCCCAGGCCCGTGATGTAGGCCTCGAGATGGCGAATGGTTTCGCGTTGCGCCTGCATCATCCAGTTCACAAGGTCGCCGATGGAGATCACGCCGACGACGCGGTCACCTTCGAGCACCGGAAGATGGCGGATGCGGTTCTCCGTAATGATGCGCATGCAATCGCCGACCGTGTGCCGCGGCGTAACAAAGATCACCGGACTACTCATAATCTCGCGGATTTCGGTGTCTTTTGAATTCCTGCCCTTGATGACAATTTTGCGCGCGTAGTCGCGTTCTGAAAGGATGCCGACAACCTTGCCCTCCTCCATCACCAGAAGCGCGCCAACGCCTTTTTCCGCCATCATCACGACGGCGTCATAGACAAAGTCAGACGGGGCCATGGAATAGACTTCGCCCTTCTGTCTCAGGATAGGACCGATAGCGTCAGTAAATTCCATACGCAAACTCTCCTCGGGAAAGGGATCATAGCGCCGGCAGAAAACAACGGTCAACTGGAACGTCTGGCAGAAGGGAAACGGGGAGTCTGCCCTTTCAGGCAAACTCCCCATTTTTTATTTAGCGGACTGGGCGTCCTCGCGGGACTTCAAGTAAATATCGACATTCGACTTGTCGACCAGAGAGGTACCAGTATCGACGAACGTCGGTATGGGCGAGAAGGAGTCAACTGCGTAGGACGACGAAAGCGATTTCAGCGGATAGTGCTTAATGTCATCCAGCTGCTTCAACCCGTAGAAAGCCATGGTGTAAGGCTTCTGCGCGATCGTGGCGTCGATGATTCCCTCACTCACCAGGTGAAGCGTGTCCTCATCTACATCCATTGCTACCAGTTCCCTGTCCTTTGCATTCGCGCGCTTCAGGGCTTCTGCTACGTCCTTGCCCGCAGATGCTTCGAGACACACCAAGGCATTGATTTTGCCTGCGCCTGTGCGGCCGAGATACTCGGTGGCCTTATCGAGTGCTGTCCCGGAATCGCCCTTAATATTGAAAACCTCAATCACATTGATTCCAGGGTGCGTGCTAAACGCTTCCTGATAGCCCTTAAGGCGTTCGTCGAGGTTCGGCTGACCTGGCATGCTGAAGAAAACCACGTTGCCCTTGCCGTTCAGCTTCTCCACGACGCGCTGTCCGCCCAGTCTTCCCGCGGCCAAATTGTTGGTGCCGATGAAATACAAGCGGCGGCTGTTGGGAGCGTCGGAGTCCATCGTGATGACGGGAATGCCCGCGGCGATCGCGGCGTCAATCTCGGGTCCCATCAAGGCCGGGTCGGCAACGGACACAAGGATGCCGGCAGGCTTGCGCGCGATTACATCCCGGAACTCCTTCACTTCACCCTGCGGATCAAATGTATCGGTTCCGCGCAATTCCGCAGTAACACCATATTGCGCAGCCGCCTTGTCGAGGCCCGCCGCAGCGGTCTTCCAGTAGGGCAGCTTTGAATTGACAACCACGAGGTAATAACCCTCGGATTTGCTATGCCGCTCGCATCCCGAGAGCAGGACAGCCATAGAAACAGCGAAGGAGACAGCCAATAACCGCGACACCCAATTCCGCATAATCCACCTCAAATAAGAGAAATCCTGCACAGAGCATTTTTGAGTTGCAACTCCGTTGGCCCGCACTAGGAAAGACGGATTCTACGCCCCTGCCGCTAAAAATGACACCGCCTGCGTCACATGTGATGAAAAAACTCACAGCAAAGTTGTTGGCGATGCGTTCTCTTCTTGAGGTCGCCGCACTCACTGGCGCCGGCAGAAACAAAAAGCGGGCGCACAGTGATTTCCTGTGCGCCCGCCTGGTTTCGACTACCGTCCCGGTTAGCTTGAAGCCGACAGAACTGCTGCAATCCGCTCCGTTACGAAGGCTTCAATCGTGTCGCCGATCTTCAGGTCGTTGAAGTTGGAGATGCCCATGCCGCATTCCATGCCATTGGTAACTTCCTTGGCATCGTCCTTGAAGCGGCGCAGAGACGAAAGCTTGCCCTTGAATACTTGCTCGCCTTCTCGCAGGATGCGAATCTCCGCATCGCGCTTAATGACGCCGTCAGTGACGCGGCAACCCGCGATCGTACCCACCTTCGGAATTCTGAAGACGTTGAGCACTTCCGCACGGCCGGAGTAATTTTCCTTGATGGTCGGCTCAAGCAGTCCCAGCATGGCTTTCTTCATCTCGTCCTGCAACTCGTAAATAATCGAGTGCAGACGAATCTCCACGCCTTCCTGCTCTGCCAGATCCGAGGCTTCGCGTCCCGGACGAACTCCGAAACCGATAACAATCGCATTCGAGGCGGATGCCAGCAGAATGTCGCTCTCGGTGATGGCACCGACTCCGGTGTGAATCACCTTGATGCGTACCTTCTCCGTGGACATCTTCTGCAACGAATCGGCCAGCACTTCGACAGATCCGGTAACGTCACCCTTGAGGATGATCGGCAGTTCCTTGACGCCGGCCTGTTTGATCTGCTCGGCCAGTCCTTCCAGAGAAACTCTGGACGACTTGGCAAGCTGCGATTCGCGCTCCTTCATCTTGCGGTATTGCGCGATGCCCTTTGCCTTGTCGCGGTCAGACACCACCAGGAAGGTATCGCCCGCATCCGGCATGCCTTCCAATCCCAGAACTTCTACCGGCGTGGACGGCCCAGCCTGTTCAACAGCGCGGCCACGGTCGTCGAACATCGCGCGCACCTTGCCGAACGTGTTGCCCATGATGAAGCTTTCGCCGGACTTCAGGGTGCCGTTTTGCACCAGCACGGAGGCGACAACGCCGCGACCGCGATCCAGCTTGGCTTCGATCACCGTACCCACTGCCTTGCGATCCGGAGTCGCCTTGAGCGCCTTCAAGTCGGCGACCAGGCAAATCATTTCCAGCAGCAGGTCGAGGTTCATCCGCTTCTTCGCCGAAACGTCGACGAAGACGGTGTCTCCACCCCACGCTTCCGGCACCAGGCCGCGATCGCCCAGTTGCTGCTTCACGCGATCAGGATTTGCATCCGGCTTATCGATCTTGTTTACCGCAACAATGATCGGTACATTTGCCGCCTTGGCGTGATCGATGGCTTCGAGCGTCTGCGGCATCACACCGTCATCCGCTGCCACCACGATTACTACGAGATCCGTTACTTTGGCTCCGCGTGCTCGCATGCGGGTAAAGGCTTCGTGACCCGGAGTATCCAGGAAGACGATCTCGCGGCCGTGTGCCGGAGAGCCTTCCTTGCTGAAGCGAACCTTGTACGCACCAATGTGCTGCGTGATTCCGCCCGCTTCGCCTGCTGCTACGTCGGTCTCACGAATGGCATCCAGCAAGGATGTCTTACCGTGATCGACGTGGCCCATAACGGTGACGACAGGGGGACGGGGCACTTCGAGTTCATCAGGATTCTCCTGTTCGAGAATCTCTTCAATGGCTTCGTTCGCCATCTCCTCTTCGAAGCTGATGACCTGTGCTTCCGCGCCAAACTGGCGGGAAATGTCCTTGACCAGTTCACCGTCGAGAGACTGGTTGACGGTGACCATGACTCCCCGCATCAACAGCGAGGCGATCAGGTCCTTGCCACGAACATCCAGCTTTTCGGCGAGTTCCTTTACACTCACGCCTTCGGTCACGGTAATCGTACGCGTGATCGGTACCGGCTCATTGGAATATCCACCCATGCGCGGCGGCGGAACAAAGCCCTTCATTGGGCCTTCTTTGCTCTTCTCGTAGCGCTTGTTGCCTCCACCGGGACGCCGGTTGGGCCCCGTTGGCCGCTGTGGCCGTGGAGCCTCTCCTGGGGGCGGCATCATGCCACCGGCAGCACCTGCTCCCATGCCGGGCCGCTGGCCGAAGCCGGGGCGAGGACTGAAGCCGGGGCGGGCACCCATTCCTGGGCGTGCGCCTGGCGCAGCACCCGTAGGTGAACTGCGCGTGGGATGCATGGGTCGACGACCGGGAGCACCGGGAGGGCCACCTGGCCCGCCGGGACCTCCGGGACCACCTTGAGGACGCTGGCCAAATCCGGGAGCACCGCCGGGACGGCCACGATCGAAAATTGGACGGCCACGCTGAATGCCGCCAGGACCCGCTGCCTGTGGCGCACTTGCTGGCGCGGGAGGCGGAGTCGGCGGGGGCGGAGGAGCCGTATAGACTGGACGAGGGCCAGTCTGCGGCATGATCACGCGCCGCGGCGGTGGCGGGGGCGGAGCAGCAGGTTTGGCTGCGGGCATCTCGGCCGGCTGCTCTTCCTTCTCATCGTCTTCGCCGGTCTTCGAAATCCTGACAACGTCGGAGAATGCGGCCTTTAGATCGGCGGATTGTGCAGCCTCATCAACCTCAACTTTTGCGGGCGCAACCGGCGGCGGTTCCACCACGGCAGTCGCCGATTCAACGGGCGCCTGAACTGGCGGAGGAGCTGCGATCACGGTCGGCTTGGCGGCGATGGGCATCCCCGAAATCGAAGAGGAAATCGCCGGCTTGGACTCCTGCGTAGCCGCCTTCCCCGGCGGGGGAGCAGCAACAACAGGCCCTGCAGGAGGCTTGGCTGAAATGGCTGGAGGAGATACGACGATGCGGGGCTCCTGCCGTGGCTGAGGCACGATTTTGCGCGGCGCCGGCTTCGCTTCCTGCGGCGGCACAACATGAACAGGCGGAGTTGCCGGCCGCGCGGGCGCCTGCGTTGTAGTTGCAGGTGTGGCGCTGGCAACGGGAGCAGGCGGAGTCGGAGGACGATGTTCCCGGGCTGCGGCAGCCTCGTCGTTGCGGCTCTGCATTGCCTTCAGAACGTCGCCGGGCTTGGAGACGCGCGACCAGTCAATCTTGGGCTTCGGCTCAGACTCGACCTTCGGCGCGTTCGTGGGCGTGCTTCGGCCCCCGCGATGGAAGTGGACGCGCACGCGTTCCGCTTCATCTCCTTCAAGCGAACTGGAATGGGTCTTCTTTTCCGTTACGCCAACTGCGGTCAGAACGTCCAGAATTTCCCTGCTTTTAACTTCCAGTTCTCGAGCTAAATCATTAATTCGAACTTTACTCATCCGCCCCTTTTAGCACTTTCCCTTTCGGCCCTAGATGGTCATAACACCCTCTCGCCGGCGGGTTTCAATGCAGTTGCTATTATCCCCTGAATCGCGCAACCTGCGCTCGTGAAGATAGCGGACGCCATTTCAGGCGCCACCCTCTTCATCCCTGTTTGCCTTTGGCTCAAGCGCGTGCGTTTCCACCGGCAGTTCCGGTGAAACCGCGACCTCCCGTACAGGAAGCTCGCCCGAAGCCTCATCTTCTTCTTTCAATTCACCCGGCACCTCTGCTGCTTCCGCCAGGTCCTCCGGATCAACCGCTACTTCGTTGCTGATAATTTCGCCGCCGGGATCGACTGGAACTACGCCCTCGTCCCCGGCATATTCTCCAGCTTCCGTCAGTTCCTCGACGTGAGCTTCAGCGACCTCGTCTTCAATAAGGCCCGTTCCGTCCTCTGATGGAGAATCGTGGTCTTCCTGGCGAAGCCCGGCGATCGCCTCGTCGGAAATCGCGGCTTCGGCAACCTCTGCCGCAGCCGGCCGGTCTTCCCCTTCTTCGTACTCGCCAAAATAGTGGCGTACAGCGACGCTGATCTTTTCCAAAGTCTTCTCGCCGATGCCAGGAACTTCTTCCAGCTCTTCGGGAGTCATGTCAGCCAGCGCTTCGACCGTCGTGATGCCGTGCGCAACCAGCTTCTGGATGATTGCTTCGCCCAATTCAGACACCTGCTCGATCGGCGTCGAAGGACCACCGGACATAGCCTGCATCTGTTGTTCGACTTCCTGCCGCTTTTCTTCCTCGCTCTTGATATCGATCTTCCAGCCAAGTAGCTTGGCGGCAAGGCGAACGTTCTGACCCTTCTTGCCGATAGCCAGGGAAAGCTGCGTGTCGTCGACAATCACTTCGATCTGCTTCTCGCTCAGGTCGGCAATGCTTACGCGGCTCACCTTTGCAGGCTGCAATGCTTTCTCAGCGAACGTTGTAATCTCTTCGCTGTACTCGATGATGTCGATCTTCTCGCCGCGCAGTTCGCGAATAATCGACTGCACGCGCATTCCCTTCATGCCGACGCAGGCGCCTACTGGATCCACGTCCTTGTCGCGCGACATGACAGCTATCTTGGTACGCTCGCCGGCTTCGCGGGCAATGGCGCGAATCACCACGGTGCCGTCGTAAATTTCCGGCACTTCACTCTGAAACAGATTCTGCACCAACTCCGGCGCAGCACGCGAGACGATGACCTGCGGCCCCTTCGCGGCGCGATCCACTCGCAGCAGCACGACGCGAACCCGTTCTCCGACGGCGAACTGCTCCAACCGTGATTGCTCGCGACGCGGCATGCGGGCTTCCGTCTTGCCGATGTCAAAGATCACATCCTGCGGCTCAATGCGTTTCACAGTCGCCGTCAACACTTCACTCAGACGATGGTTGTACTCGAGAAACACCGTGTCCCGCTCGGCTTCGCGCACCTTCTGAAAGATGACCTGCTTGGCCATCTGCGCAGCGATGCGGCCCAGAACGTCCGTCGGCTTGTAGTAGCGAATCTCACCACCAATCTCTACCTCTGGAGCCAGTGCCCGCGCATCTTCAAGTGCGATCTGATTCACAGGATCTTCAATCTGTTCCGGAGCATCGACTACGGTCTTGTACACGTAGGCGCGAATTTCGCCCGACTCCCGGTCCAGTTCGGCTCGCATGTTTTCCTGCGTCTTGTAGTACTTGCGGGTAGCCAACGCAATGGCATCCTCTACAGCAGAAACGACGATCTGGGGATCGATCCCCTTCTCGTGACTTAAAGCCTCGATGCTCTGATACAACACACTTGCCATAGTTTTCTCTCTATCGCCCCGTACGGATGTTTCCGGCAAACTGCCGCGGTCTTGGCCTCGGTGGTGGCTTTTGAAGCAGTCGCCATCACTTCGGTTGGACCTGCCGCAGCTGATTTCATCAGCCACGTTTTTCTTGCATTCCCTGCTTAGTTAGATGCCCTAAATTTCTGGCACCAAGTTGGCTTTCTCGATATTTGCCAGCGCGATCTGAACTGTCTCAACTGCTGCAGTTTTCTTGCGCTTGCCCTTCTGCTTCAGTTCCGAAAGATCCAACACGATAGAATCCGTGCCTACGTCCGTCAGCCGACCATGCCAATGCCTGTTGCCGGACACCGGCTCAAACGTCTGCAGCTTCAGTATGCTGCCGCGAAAGCGTTCGTAATCCTGCCGTCCGTGGAGCTTTCGATCCAATCCCGGCGACGAAACTTCAAGCGTGTAATCGTTCGCCGGAACCAGCTCCTCCACATCAAGGACAGTTCCAAAATCCTGCGAGAATGCCTGGCAATCTTCGTGGGTGACCCATGCCAGTTGGTCGATATTCAGTTCGCCCTTCGCCAGCTTTTCCGGCAATTCAGTTTCTGCTGCCGCTGCGGCTGCCTGTTTCGCGCGGCCTTCTACGTTTTTCTCGATGAAGACCCGCAATGCGCGCTGCTTGCTACTGCCAAGGTACTCAATCTCCACGACTTCCAACCCGTGGGAGGTGGCGACGCGATCAGCCAATGCGCGGATTTTTTCGAGATTAAGAGCCATAAGTTACGTGCGACTCTCCGCCCAGATCACCGGGCGGGAAAGCGCTTTACAGCAAAAGAAAAGTGGGCTCTCGCCCACTCATTTCTCCCGGCCGAAGAAATGAAGGCCAGGGACAAACTTGTCTGCTCCACTAGAATACTTTGTTTTCCCGGAGAATTCAATGGCGTAGGCGATGCTCTAAAAGCTGCCGTCTTCCTGTGTGATCTGCAGATCTCCGATGCCTAAATGCATGTAGAGTTGATACTTACCAGGACCCTGCACCTCCATTTCTCGCCCCAGCATTCCACCCTCCTTGCCGTGGAACACCCCATCGGTCAATTGTCCCAGGCCAACCTCCGCCTTGACGCTCGCGTATGTCGCTGAATCTGCCTCTCTTAGCGTGAGAGCCCCAGCGCCAACATGCAGATTCTTATTGCCCTTGACGCCGCGAACCACCAGCTTGCCGGCATGCAGATCGACCGCCATGGAAGTTATTTCAGGGAGATAAAGCGTGGTCAATCCCACCGTCTTGCTGCTTGGGAGTTGGAGAGAAATGATGGCGTGATTCCCCTGCACCTCGAACGTGCGGACCCACTTCTGCAGCGCCAGCGAAGTGTCGAATCCCTTCGTCTGCAGGTGAATTTCAAGCCGGATTTGCTCATGCTGCTGGTTGCGAACAATGCGAAGATCGCCCGAGTTCACCTTGAAGTCCACTTCGCCGCCCAGCGCAAATGGTTTCTGCAGGATGACCTTGTCAGAGTCATCGCCGCGATGTTGCAGGGTGGGATCATGCTGCGCGTAAAGAACACCCGGCAGCAGAAGACAAGTGGAGAGGAGCGGAAGGGGAAGTGCGAACCGAAGCTGTCCCAGAAAACCACTTGGTTTGCGTACCTTCCCCCGGATCCCGACGATCATTTCTCCACCCACCGAAGCCTTTTTAGGTCCCCGCGTTTGCCGTACAGGGAAGGCCCTTCTACAATGACACAATGCCGCTTCCAGCCTGAGCCAACTAAAAGCCTTGCTGGGCCGCAGTGTCTCTTAAAAAACGCCATGATTGAATTTCCCGTTCCGGAAGCTCTGACCTTCGACGACGTCCTTCTCGTTCCCGCGCTGAGTGACGTTGTGCCTGCCCAGGTCGATACGCAAACACGCCTCACCCGCGAAATCTCGCTCAATACACCGCTTCTGAGTGCTGCAATGGATACCGTGACCGAATCGCGGCTGGCAATTGCCATGGCGCAGCAAGGCGGTATGGGCATCGTCCACCGGAACCTCACGATTGAACAGCAGGCCGGTGAAATTGACAAGGTAAAGCGTTCTGAGAGCGGGATGATTGTCGATCCCGTGACCATCGAGCCAGAGCAGCCCATCTCCGACGCGCTTGAAGTAATGCGGCGCTTCAAGATCTCAGGCGTTCCGGTGACCAAGAACAAAAAGCTGGTCGGCATCCTTACGAATCGCGATCTCCGTTTTGAAACGCGCACCGATATTCCCATCGACGAAGTAATGACCAAGGAGAACCTGATCACGGTTCCCATGGGCACCACGCTCGAAGATGCGGAACTGATCCTGCACAAGCATCGCGTGGAAAAGCTGCTGGTAGTCAACGATCAGTACGAACTCAAGGGTCTGATCACTGTTAAAGACATCCAGAAGAAGTTGAAATATCCCAACGCAGCCAAGGATGCGCAGGGTCGCCTGCGGGTAGGCGGTGCACTCGGCGCGACCGGTGACTTCCTCGAACGCGCGGCCGAGATGATTCGCTATCGCGTGGACGTGTTGGCAATCGATTCCGCACATGGACACTCAACGCGCGTGCTGGAAGCGGTTCGCGAAGTGAAGAAGCGGTTCCCGGAAGTAGCCTTGGTCGCAGGGAATGTAGCGACCTATGAAGGCGCGCTTGCCTTAATTGATGCGGGCGCAGATGCAATCAAGGTAGGCATAGGTCCCGGCTCCATCTGCACCACGCGCATGGTGACCGGCGCAGGCATGCCGCAGATCACCGCCATCAGTGAAGTCTATCGGGCTGCGAAACCTCTGAACATCCCCGTCATCGCCGACGGAGGCATCAAGTACTCCGGCGACATTACGAAAGCGATTGCAGCAGGCGCGAGCGTCGTGATGATCGGCTCACTGTTCGCGGGAGTAGATGAGAGTCCCGGCGAAACGATCCTCTACCAGGGGCGTACCTTCAAGGCCTACCGCGGCATGGGATCTCTCACGGCCATGGCACAAGGCTCAGGCGAACGCTACTTCCAGGGCAAGGAAGATTTCGAGGATGCGGCTTCGCAGCGCATGAGCGAAGGCGTTGTGAATCGCGAGCGCAACTCGCAGAACCGTCTCGCCAAGTTTGTGCCGGAGGGCATTGAAGGTCGCGTGCCCTATCGCGGTCAGTTGGAAGCGATGGTCTACCAACTTGTTGGTGGCCTGCGTTCCGGCATGGGCTATCTGGGCTGCGCAACGATTCAGGACCTGCATGATAATGCCCGCTTCGTTCGCATCTCGAACGCGGGACTTCGTGAGAGCCACGTGCACGACGTCATCATCACGCGGGAAGCACCTAACTATCATGTCGAGTAACACTAGTTTTTTTAAGCAAGTGATTTCAGCGTGGTTACCAGCGTTACTCGGCGTGCTGGTGATCATGATCGAATCCACTGATTACTTCTCGTCCGCGAACACCAGTGGCCCACTGCGCCATTTGTGGATCATGCTCTTTGGTCCCGTCAATACAACGCAATGGTTGGAGATTCATACTTACATTCGCAAGGCCGGTCACGTTCTCGGATACGGTATTCTCAACGCGCTCTTCTTTCGCGCTTGGTACCTTTCACTGCGAATGATTAACGAGAGAACCCCTCAGCGAGTGCTGGTAAGTACCGTCCTCGCGTTGCTCTCGACATTCGTGATTGGGAGTTTCGACGAGTTGCACCAGAAATTCCTGCCAAACCGCACCAGCTCTCCTATGGATGTAGCGATCGACATGGCAGGAGCCATCACCGTCCAGTTGATTATCAGCCTCTTTTACGTAAATCGGGAAAGACGAAGGCAGCAGCTTCCCGTTGAGACAAACACGTAGTCTCCCCTCAGCTGCCGCCTGTTTCTCGATCCTTTGCGAATCAATATCCCGCAGTAAATCTCTTCCGAACATGCTTGGGATGTTCCAATTCATCCACCAGCGCAATGGCGAAATCTTCCGCCGAGATGCGGCTCTGACCGCTGCTGTCGGTCAGGAGACTGTCGTTGCTAAGACGGAATTTACCTGTGCGCTCCCCCGGCTCGATCATTGCGGAGGGACTAAGCGAGGTCCAGTCTAGGTCGGAATTCTTGATGACCTGCAGCGCTTCTCTGTGCTTCAGGGCGATCTCTTTCCATGCGGCCGGAAAATCAGGACTGTCGACAAGCTGAAGACCGGGCGCAACCTCAAGACTGCCGGCTCCACCAACGGCGATCAGCCTTTTCACGCCCGCCGTATCGAGCGCCCGCACAATGGAGGCGAACGCGTCATGAAGCTTATCTCCCACCGCCTCATAGCCCGGAGAATAGGCGCAGATAACCGCATCGGCACCCTTGACAGTACCTGCGACATCTTCTGTGTCGAAGATGTTTCCCGCCTTCGTGGTGACGCCGGGCAATGCAGGAATTTTTCCGGTGTCGCGTGCAACTGCTGTGACCTGGTGTCCACGCGAGGATAGCTCACGCAGGATACGGCTGCCGATCATTCCGGTAGCTCCGTACAGTGTGACTTTCATTTCAACTCTCCCATTCAGATTTCAAATTGGTCGCCGCAGTTAGTGGAAGAAAGAGGCCGCTCATTAGGATGAAATCGCGGAAGCTACGCTTCACGAAAAACGTAGCAGCAACAAAAAATGACCGCACCCCTTATAGAGGTGCGGTCGTTCGTTGATTACTCAAAACGCCTGAGGCTAAGCTTTGCCTTCTTCGCCGGAAGGTTCAGACTTGCTCATGGCTTCTTCCATGTCGGCGCGG
The DNA here is from genome assembly GCA_963797255.1 of uncultured Acidobacteriaceae bacterium. Taxonomy (GTDB): domain Bacteria; phylum Acidobacteriota; class Terriglobia; order Terriglobales; family Acidobacteriaceae; genus JANXZS01. The sequence continues at coordinate 316,928 of CAWCOV010000012.1, read as the reverse complement.
CGCTTGGCGCGAACTTCCGCACGCTTCTGCCGCTTCTCGTCGAGAAGCTGTTCCGCTCCGAGCAGTTCGATGTATGCCTTTTCCGCGCCGTCGCCGCGCTGGAAGCCAGTGCGGACGATGCGAAGGTAACCGCCGTTGCGATCGCCGTAACGGGGAGCGACTGTGTCAAACAGGCGCGAAACTGCTTCCCGCGTCATCAGGAACGAAAGCGCCTGACGGCGTGCGTGAAGATCGCCTTTTTTGCCCAGCGTGATCATTCGTTCGACGTGGGGACGGACAGCTTTCGCCTTGGTTAGGGTGGTCTCTACCCGGTCCTCGATAAGAATGGACGTAACCAGGTTGCGCAGCAAGGCGCGGCGGTGGCTGGTGTTGCGTCCGAGTTTGTATCCTGCTTTACGATGGCGCATGGTCAATCTCTCTATCTTGAGTTCTCAGTCATCAGTATCCAGTTGCCGGAGATTTCACGCCGTTTACCGGTAGCAAAACCACCGGCAACTGATAACTGAGAACTGACTAATTTCTTTAGAAGTTCTCTGGTTCGGTCTGCAGCGGAATATCCGCATCCAGACCTTCTTCGTCGTCTTCATCGTCAAAGCGGTTGTAGCTTGCCGCCAGCGTTGCCGCGGGCAGTACGCTCGTCGGTCCGGGGACCGCGTTTCCGCTCTCATCAATCTTCATGCCAAGCGACAAGCCCATCTGAGCCAGAATTTCCTTGATCTCGTTCAAGGACTTGCGGCCAAAGTTCTTGGTCTTCAGCATCTCGGCTTCGGTCTTCTGCACCAGTTCGCCGATGGTCTGAATATTGGCATTCTTCAGGCAGTTGTAGCTGCGAACCGAGAGCTCAAGCTCTTCAACCGAGCGATTGAGATTCTCATTGCGCAACTGCAGACGGCCTTCATCTGCCGTGCCGGACTCTTCGATCTCTTCTTCGAAGTTGATGAAGATGCTCATGTGGTCCTTGAGCAGCTTCGCCGCCAGGCCAACCGCATCGGCCGGAAGCACCGATCCATTGGTCCAGACTTCGAGCGTGAGCTTGTCAAAGTCGGTAATCTGACCCAGACGGGCTGCATCCACTGCGTAGTTCACCTTGCGAACCGGCGAGTGAACGGAGTCAACCGGGATAAAGCCAATGCCCAGATCAGAATCAAAGTTCTTGTCGGCGGAGATGTATCCACGGCCGCGCTTCAAGCGCATTTCCATGTCGAGCTTGCCGCCTTCGCTCACGGTCGCGATGTAGACATCCTTGTCCAGAATTTCAACGTCACCATCTGCTTCGATCATGCCGGAAGTAATGACGCCGGGCTGGTCCGCGCGAAGATAGAGCGCCTTGGGACCTTCACCGTTGAGCTTGAAAGGAATCTGTTTCAAGTTCAGGATGATGTCCGTCGCGTCTTCGACAACGCCGGTGATCGATTGGAACTCGTGCAGCACGCCCTCGATTTTGACGGCGGTTACAGCTGCGCCTTCAATCGATGAGAGCAATGTGCGTCGCAGCGCGTTTCCGATGGTGGTACCGAAGCCACGCTCAAAAGGCTGAGCACTGAACTTCCCGTACTTCTCTGTAAGCGTCTCGGTATCGACTGCAAGACGTTTCGGTTTTTGAAATCCTCTCCAAAGCATATCGTTATCTCGCTCCTGCACGGCAAGCGTCGCGAAGCATTCTGCAACGGCCGCGCCTGTTCTCCCTCGTTGATTTTTGACTTACTCCGCGAAGATTCGCGGTACTGCTCCCGGCAACTTACGCTGCCCGGTGTTCGAGCGCAGGCGACTTTCGCCGTCCACGCTTACTTGCTGTAAAGTTCGACGATCAGCTGCTCGTTCACCGGCAGGTTAATGTCTTCGCGCTTCGGCAGCGCAATCACTTTTCCTGTCAGATTGGCGGCATCCATCGTGAGCCACTGCGGCGGAACCTGGTGGCTGGCAAACTCGCGCGAAGCCTCAAGCAACACAAGCTTCTTGCTGTTTTCGCGAACGCGAATCTCGTCCCCGATCTTCACCTGGAACGAAGGAATGTTGACCTTGCGGCCGTTCACTTCCACGTGTCCGTGGCGGACGATCTGGCGAGCCTGGCGGCGCGATGTGGCAAGTCCCATGCGGAAAGCAACGTTGTCCAGGCGGCGCTCCAATTGCTGCAGGAGCAATTCGCCGGTGACACCCTGAGTGCGGGTCGCCTTCTCGTAGTAGGCGCGGAACTGGCCTTCGAGCGTGAAGTAAATGCGTTTCGCCTTCTGCTTTTCGCGCAGTTGCAGGCCATAGCCTACAATCTTCGCCTTGCGATCCTTGCCATGCTGGCCAGGGGCAAAGTTGCGCTTCTCAATGGGGCATTTCTCCGAAAAACACTTGGTGCCCTTCAGAAAGAGCTTCGTGCCTTCGCGACGGCAAAGGCGGCATACTGGTCCGGTATAACGTGCCAATTTCTTTCTCCTGTTTCAGAGGACGATCGGTTTACGGAGTGGCTCTCCTTCATCCCGATCCCCTGTTAAGTTTTCGAGCCCTCCTGCAAAGCAGGCTTGCGGCTCGATAAAGCGAAAATCAGACTCTGCGACGCTTCGGCGGACGGCAGCCGTTGTGCGGAATCGGCGTAACGTCACGGATGGAGCGAACATCGAGACCGGCTGCCGCAAGTGCGCGGACTGCCGATTCCCGTCCCGATCCCGGACCGCTGACGCGCACGTCGACCGAACGTAGACCGTGGTCACGCGCCTGGTTGGCTGCGTTCACCGCTGCCTGCTGGGCCGCGAAGGGAGTTCCCTTGCGCGATCCGCGGAAGCCCAGTGAACCGGAGCTCTTCCAGGACAACGTGTTGCCTTGTCCGTCGGTAATGGTCACGATCGTGTTGTTGAATGTGGCTTGGACGTAAACCAATCCATAGGGCACATTCTTGCGCTCGCGCTTCTTGAACTTCTTGTTTTTGCCGGCCTTTCCGGCAGTACCCTTCTCTGGTTTCGCCATTAGGTCTTCGACACTGCTTTCTTACGGTTCGTGACCGTACCCTTGCGCGGACCCTTGCGGGTGCGGGCGTTGGTGTGGGTGCGCTGGCCGCGCGTCGGCAAGCTGCGACGATGGCGGAGCCCACGATAGGACTGAATGTCGATCAGGCGCTTGATGTGCATGGAGACATCCTTGCGGAGATCGCCTTCCACATTGCCTTCGTCTTCAATCGCCGTACGGATGCGGTTGACCTCGTCTTCGCCGAGATCCTGGACCTTCTTGAACGGGTCTACATTGGCCGTTCCCAGGATGCGCAGCGCACGCGGGTTGCCGATCCCGAAGATATACGTAAGCGCGATCCGTGCCTGCTTGTTGCGGGGCAGATCGACGCCAGCAATACGTGCCATGCTGATTCCTTCTCATGCCGGGATCCATCTTCTGAAACCGGCGGTTGTGGTTCCCCGGATCTTTCCGGTTTACCTGTTGAAACGAGCCTCGGGGTTCATCGCAAGCCTTTTTGGCTAACTAGCCCCTGCCTCTTCGGCGGTTGGCACGTCTTTCAATGCACTTCGAAGCGATGGGGCTTAACCCTGGCGCTGCTTGTGCTTTGCATTCTCACAAATCACCCGAACCACCCCACGGCGGTGGATGACTTTGCACTTGTCACAAATCTTCTTAACCGATGCCCGAACTTTCATTTACTGCTCCTGACTCAATAAACCAGCGCTACGTTCTCCGGAAGCCGGCAAGATAACCCTGAAAGCCAAATCCCGAGGATTCACTACTCAATCACTTGTATCGGTAAACAATGCGCCCACGGGTCAAATCGTAGGGGCTAAGCTCAACCGCAACCCTGTCGCCGGGAAGGATACGGATGAAATTCTTCCGCATACGCCCTGAGACGTGAGCCAGAACCTGGTGCTTGTTCTCGAGCTCTACTTTGAACATGGCATTGGGCAGCGTTTCAACCACCACCGCCATTACTTCAATCGCGTCTTCCTTCGACAATCTATGTCCTGATTCTGCCTGCAGCGTTTGTCTGCGGGCGGGGTTCCAAATTCTCTATGTCAGCACTACTGCGCCATCTGCCGTAACTGCGACAGTGTGCTCGAAATGCGCACTCATGCTGCCGTCCTGCGTCACAGCCGTCCAGCCGTCGCTCAACACCTGGACGCCCGGCTTGCCTGCATTCACCATTGGCTCGATCGCGATTACCATGCCCTCGCGCAACTTCAATCCCATGCCGCGCTTGCCGTAATTCGGGACCTGCGGATCTTCATGCATCCGCGTACCAATGCCATGCCCTACAAAATCGCGTACCACGCTAAAACCGTCTGACTCGACCACTTCCTGAACTGCCGCGCCAACATCGCCGAGAGTGGCTCCCACCTTCACGGTGCGGATCGCATTCTCAAGCGATGCTTTCGTAACTTTCAGCAAACGCAACGTTTCCGGAGCCACCTTCTCGCCCACCGGAACCGTAATCGCCGAGTCTCCAAAATACCCGTCAATTACCGCGCCACAGTCGATCGAGACGATGTCTCCTTCTTGAAGTATCCGTTGCCCCGAAGGTATGCCGTGCACCACCTCGCTGTTGACCGAAGTGCACAATACACACGGGTAACCGTGATACCCCTTGAAAGCTGGAACAGCACCCAGATCGGCAATTTTCTTCTCTGCCGCCCGCTCCAGGTCCAGCGTTGTTGCTCCCGGCTTCACCAGCCCACGAACCAACTCGAGGGTCTGGCGCACAATATCGCCGGCACGCCGCATTTTCTCAATCTCCTGCGGCGTCTTGATCATAATCATCGGAGAATCAGCTCCTCAACCGCTCAACCGCAGCCAAAATCTCCGCGGCAACCTGCCCGACCGCCTGCTCGCCGTTCGCTTCACTGAAGCGGCCAAGTGCGCGATAGTGCTCAATTACCGGAGCCGTCTGCGATTCGTAGTTCCGCATCCGCTCTTCAAAAACCTTCTCAGTATCGTCAGCACGCTGGACCAGCGGCGAGCCATCCAAGTCGCACACCATGTCGTGCTTTGGCGGCTGGAAATAGATGTTGTAAATATGCTGGGAGGCGAGACAATTGCGCCGTCCGGTAATTCGACGCAACAACTGAGTATAACCCACATTGATGCTTACAGCAACGACTGGAAGCGGGCTTTGCTGCTCCGCCAGATGCTTATCCAGCCATGTTGCCTGCCCGATTGTCCGGGGAAATCCATCCAGAATATAGCCGTTTACGGTGTCCGGTTCGGTCAGGCGCGCTGCCACCATCCGATTGACCAGGCCGTCCGGAACAAGCTCTCCCCGGCACATGATTTCCTTGGCCAGCACTCCCAATTCGGTGTTGCGAGCCACATTCCCACGCAGAATGTCTCCAGTGGAGATCTGCGGTATCCCCCAGGCTTTCACAATTTCCTGTGCCTGAGTTCCCTTGCCGACGCCCGGAGCACCCAACAACAGGATTGGCCCGGGAATCACATGTTTCGACTGCACTTCCACAGTGTCTTCTTCTGAAATGGTCGAGCTCACTACCAGTTCCGCCTTCCCCGAATGCGGCCGCTCTTGGGAGAAAATCCTTCATAGTGGCGCATAATGAGCTGGCTTTCCACTTGGTTGACCGTGTCCATTGCGACACCCACCACGATCAGCAGCGAGGTGCCGCCGAAGTAGAAGTTGACGCCCAGTCCATGGGTCACCCATACCGGCAATCTTTCGAAGAAGCCGCCTACCAGCCATAAATTATTCAAGTGAATGCCGCTGATCAGGATCTGAGGGACCAGGGAAATCACGATAAGGTACAGCGCGCCCACCAGCGTGATGCGCGTAAGTATGTCGTTGATGTAGTCCGACGTCCGTTTACCGGGGCGAATTCCGGGGATGAATCCGCCATATTTCCGCATGTTGTCTGCGATATCGTCCGGCCGAAAGACGATGGAGATATAGAAGTACGCAAAGAAGATAATCGCGACCATGTACAGCAACTCGTACCATGGCTCGCCGGGGCGCATGCCCTCGAAAACCCGCGTCAGGAAGTTGTTGTTGTGAACAATACTCATGTTCGCAAACAGCAACGGCGCCGACAAAATTGAACTGGCAAAAATGACCGGCATAACGCCGCCGGAATTAACCTTGAGAGGCAGATGGGTCGATTGGCCGCCCATCAGCCTGCGTCCTACGATGCGCTTGGCATACTGCACCGGGATGCGCCGCTCGCTGCGTTCCACGAAAACGATGAACGCTACGATGGCGATCATGGCCGCAATCAGCAGGGCGACAACGATCACGGTCAGCGATCCCCAGGCCGAAGTACGAACCTTGTCCACCAGGTCCGCGATACCGCGGGGAATACCGACTACGATGCCGGCGAAGATCAGCAAACTCATGCCGTTACCGACACCACGGTCGGTAATCTGCTCACCCAGCCACATGATGAAGGCGGTGCCCGTGGTGAGCGTGAGCATGGTCATCAGAATGAAGCCTGGTCCCGGATTGAGCACGTACGACACGCCCCCCGCGCCGCTATTCAACGTCATGGCTATGGCGAAAGACTGGATCGCGGCCAGGACGACGGTCAGGTAACGAGTCCACTGGGTGATCTTGCGACGACCCAGTTCGCCTTCCTTCTGCAGACGAGCCAAGGGCTCATACACTACAGTCAGCAATTGGAAGATGATGGATGCGGTGATATACGGCATGATGCCCAGGGCGAAAACCGTCAGCCGGCGCAGGTTGCCGCCGCTGAACAGATCGACCAGGCCAAGAGCGCTGCCGCTCTGCTGGTCAAAAAACTGGGCCAGCAGCTTGGTGTTTACACCCGGGGTAGGGATATGTGCGCCCAGCCGGTATACGGCCAGCAGACCCAGCGTAAACAGAACGCGCTTACGCAGGTCGGGAATACGGAAGATATTGGCGATCTTCTCAAACATTTTCGAAAAATCCGATCGGGCAGCCCTTTTGGGAGCACCCTGACATCTTAATGCCTGACGCGGTTAAGCGATCAGGATTGCCTGACCGCCAGCCTTTTCGATCTTTTCCTGGGCAGCCTTGGAAAACTTGTGGGCGTGAATGGTGACAGCGCTCGTCAGCTCACCATTGGCCAGCACCTTGAGCAGGCCATCGCGCTTCTTCATAAATCCGAGAGCCACCAGCTTCTCCACCGTCAACTCCGCTTCGCCGATTTCGGCAATGCGGTCGAGGTTGAGAACCGTGTACTCGGTGCGGAAGATGTTGGTAAAGCCGCGCTTGGGCAAACGGCGGTGCAGCGGCATCTGGCCGCCTTCAAAACCGCGCATCAGGCTGGAGCCGGATCGTGAACCCTGGCCCTTGTGGCCTCGGGTAGAGGTCTTGCCCATGCCGGATCCCATACCGCGACCTACGCGCTTGCGGTTGGTGTTCGCCTTCTTGGGCGCCCGTAAATTCGATAGATTCTTTGCCATCTTCCCCTCGCTCAACGCCAGCACTCGGCTGACTCGCGCTTGTGTGCACTTTTAAAAGCTGTGCAGTTGTGGGCCGTCGTGCCGCCCGTCAAAAACTAGTCGAGAATGCGCACCAGGTGCGGAATCGCCTTCACCATGCCCCGGATCGACGGCGTATCTTCGCGCTCGACAATCTGGTTCAGGCGGGTGAAGCCCAGTCCTTTAACCACCCTGCGGTGCTTGTCCGGAGTCGAGTTCTTCGAACGGAAGTACTCAATGCGGATTGTTGCCTTGGTATCTGCCATTTTATAGCTCCTGCACGGTCTTTCCGCGCATCGCGGCTACTTCTTCGCGGTCACGGAGTTGCACCAGTGCGTCAAATGTCGCCTTGATGACGTTGTGCGGATTCGCCGAGCCCAGGCTCTTGGTCAACACGTTCTGGATGCCGGCCGAAGTCATTACCGCGCGGACTGCGCCGCCGGCGATCACTCCCGTACCTTCCGGCGCGGGCTTCAGCAAAACGTGGCCAGATCCATAGCGGCCCAGTACCTGGTGGGGAATCGAGGTCTCTGTCATGTGGATGCGGACCAGGTTCTTCTTGGCCGATTCGATCCCCTTGCGGATTGCCTGGGGAACTTCCTTGGCCTTACCCGAACCGTAACCCACCACTCCGGCAGATGCGTCGCCTACGACAACCAGTGCCGCGAACGACATATTCTTGCCGCCCTTGACGACCTTGGTGACGCGGTTGATCGCCACAACCTGATCCTTCAGGTTGTACTGACCTGCATCGAGTTTTCTTTTCTGCATTGCCATTCGCTTCCTGATCCTTCCGGCGGCCGATTCAATGCCGCACTCAACCCGGCTACTGCTGCTTAGAACTCAAGTCCCGCTTCGCGAGCCGCATCCGCCAGCGCTTTGATGCGCCCGTGATACAGATAACCGCCGCGATCGAAGACTACCTTCTTGATGCCTTTTTCCTGCGCCTTTTCGGCGATCAGCTTGCCCACTTCCTTGGCTGCTGCGACGTTGCCGCCGGTCTTCTGCTTGGAGGCCAACGTGGATGCTGAAGCCACCGTCACACCCTGCGAGTCGTCGATGACCTGCGCGTAGATGTGGTTCAGCGAACGATAAACGTTCAAGCGGGGACGCTCGGTCGTGCCTTCCATCCTCTCGCGAATGCGGGAGTGGACGCGCTGGCGAATTACATTTCTCTGTCTCTGCGGAATCATATTCTTTCCTATCAGCGGAGCCGCACTGCGGTCTCCGTTCGGTTTCCAAAAGCTGCTTTACTTGGCGCCCGTCTTGCCGACCTTCTTCTTCAGCTTCTCGTCGGAGTAACGCACACCCTTGTTCTTGTATGGATCCGGCTTGCGCAGCGAGCGCATATCCGCCGAAACCTGTCCAACCTTCTGGCGGTCGATGCCGCTTACGGTCAGGTGAGTCTGCTTGGGATCGATGGTGACTTCAATGCCGCTCGGCAGCGGGAACTCGATCGGGTGGGAGTAGCCCAGCGTGAAAACCACTGTGCCCTTGCCCTTCAACTCGGCGCGATAGCCGATGCCGACGATGTCCAGTTCCTTCTTCCAGCCCTTGGTCACACCCTCAACCGCATTTGAAACCAGCGCGCGGGTGAGCCCGTGAAACGCAGCCTGCGAATCGTTCTCGCGGACGACGTTCAAAGCGCCATCTTTGGTCTCGAGCGTGATGCCCTTCGAGATCAAAGCTTCCAGCTTGCCCTTCGGTCCTTCAACCAGCACGGTGTTGCCCTGGACGGTGTACTTCACGCCTGCTGGCAACGGAATCGGTTTCTTACCAATACGTGACATGTTCTAAACCCTTCATGCTTGCGAGTCCCGCTGCTTCGTATCCTGAAGCCTCGTTCCACTGCAGCTGCGCAGCCTTCGCTACGCTTAACCCTTAAACCTGCCCTACTGCCAGCGATATCTGCGCCGAAGGCGCGTCCCGCCGTCCGCGCAGCACTACCAGACTTCGCAGAGAATCTCGCCGCCAACGCCTTCGCGTCTTGCCTGGCGACCGGTCATCACGCCGCGCGGCGTGGTGAGAATCGCAATCCCCAAACCGCCCTGCACGCGCTTGATGTCGTCGTGGCCAACGTACACCCGGCATCCCGGACGCGAAATACGCGCCAGGTCGCGGATGGCCGCTTCGTTGTTGGCTCCGTACTTCAGATACACGCGAAGAACGGCGCGTCCATCTTCTTCAGCAGCCTTGTAGTTTGCGATGTAGCCCTCTTCCTTCAGAATGCGGGCAATCTCTGTCTTCAGCTTCGAGGCCGGGACGTCCAACTTCTGGTGACGCGCACGAATCGCATTGCGTAAACGCGCCAGGAAATCTGCTACGGGATCGGTAAGACTCATTCTATCTCCTTCATCCCCCGTTCGCTCCGCGTCTGCAGAGAACCTGCGGGAATGTCTGTGTGCTCAATCGGTCTGAGCACGTTACCAAAACTCTATGCGGCCAGAGACCGCGTTAAGCTGCCATGCAAGCTGTTACCAGCTTGACTTCACGACACCGGGAATCTCTCCCCGAAGCGCCAGTCCGCGGAAGCACAGGCGGCATACGCCGAACTTGCGCAGGAAGGCGCGGGGCCGTCCGCACAGCTTGCAGCGATTGTGCTGGCGGCTCTTGAACTTGGGCTTACGAGCGTCCTTGACTCTTTTTGCAGTAGTTGCCATTTCGCCTCTATTTCCTCGATCGCTTTACGCCGTCTGGCGGAAAGGCATGCCAAACGCCTTCAGCAGCGCGCGCGCCTCGTTGTCGTTTCTGGCCGTCGTCACAATCGTGACATTCATGCCCTTCAGCTTGTCCACCTTGGAGTAGTCGATCTCAGCGAAGATCAGCTGATCGCGCATGCCCAGGGTGTAGTTGCCGCGTCCATCAAAGCTCTTGGTCGACACGCCGCGAAAATCGCGGACACGGGGAAGAGCTACCGAGATCAAACGGTCCAGGAACTCGTACATCGTGTCCTGGCGCAGTGTGACCATGGCGCCAATCGGCATGCCCTCACGCACCTTGAACTGTGCGATGGACTTCTTGGCACGCGTCGTAACCGGCTTCTGCCCGGCAATCGTGGCCAGGTCCGCAACCAGCGGATCCATGATCTTGACGTTCTGCGTGGCTTCGCCCAGTCCCATGTTCAGGACGATCTTCTCGATCCGCGGCACCGCCATCGTGTTCGAGAGACCCAGCTCCTTCTTGAGAGCCGGTCGGATCTCCTCGTTGTACTTGATACGCAATCTTGCTTTTCCAGCCATCGTCTTCTCTCTTCTCTCACGGTCCCGGATTGGGCAACGCCCGTATACCGTTGCGTGACGCTAGTTCCGTTATCGCTTCTTGCCGGCCAGTGTCTGTCCGCACTTCTTGCAGACGCGCACCTTGGTGTCGCCTTCGATCTTGTGACCCACACGCGTGGGACCGCAGTTCGGGCAAACCAGCATCACGTTCGAAATGTGCAATGCCGCTTCCTGCTCGGCGATGCCGCCCTTGATGTTTTTCTGCGGATTCGGCCGGACATTCTTCTTCACCATGCGCACGTGCTCTACCAGCACGCGGTTGGTTTCCGGCAGCACGCGCAGAACGCGGCCCTGCTTGCCCTTTATCTGTCCCGGAGATGACCTGGACCTTGTCATCGCGCTGTATGTTCAAACTCGCCATAAGATTTCCTTTTAAGTCCTGCTTCCGGCTTTAGAGAACTTCCGGTGCAAGCGAAACAATCTTCAAAAACTTCTTCTCGCGCAGCTCGCGCGCAACTGGACCAAAGACGCGGGTTCCCACCGGCTCACCGGCATCGTTGATCAAAACCGCGGCATTCGAGTCAAAGCGGATGTACGTCCCGTCCCGGCGGCGATACTCCTTGCGCGTGCGCACCACGACAGCTTTGACGACCTTGCCCTTCTTCACCTGGCCATCCGGCGAAGCTTCCTTCACCGCGGCGGTAATTACATCGCCGAGGCCGGCCTTTTTGCCGCTCGAGCCGCCCAGCGGCAGGATCATCTGCAGCTTGCGTGCGCCGCTGTTATCGGCAACTTCCAGCATGGACCTCATCTGCACTGCCATAGCTCAATCTCCTTCGGCGTCCGGCATCTTCCGGCCAGCCGCTCAATGCCGCTGTTAGACGGCGGGTGCTGCTTCTTCAACCTGCGCCAATGAGGAGCGGCGCACAATCTCTTCCAACTGCCAGCGCTTCAGCTTGCTCAGCGGACGGGTCTCGCGGATGCGAACTACATCGCCAACCCGAGCCGAGTTCTGCTCGTCATGCGCGTAGAACTTCTTGTTGGTCTTCATGACCCGCTTGTACTTGGGGTGAGCCTTGCGCATTTCGACTTCGACCACGATGGTCTTCTGCATCTTGGTCGAAACCACATTGCCAACCTTCTCGTTACGGCGTGCCTGCTTTTCGCCTGCCTGGGCGTTCGTTACCGTGGCGTCGCTCATAATTTAGCGAGCCTCCTTCTTGGTCTTCTTGGCTGCCTTCACGGGCGCAGCGGACTCGGCCTTCGGGCTCTCTCCGTGGATGCCCAACTCACGCTCGCGCGCGATCGTCTTCATGCGGGCGATGTCGGTCTTCAGCTCGCGCAGTTTCTTGACGCCCTCGTTCTGTCCCAGCTTGGTCTGGAAGCGGAGGCGAAAGATCTGCTCAGCAGCCTTCTGCTCCTGCTGCTGGATCTCGCCGTCGCTCAGATTCCTGATCTTTTCGGTTTCCATCTCTTTATCTCTCTCTGGACCAGCCGTTCTCTTCGAGAGCGGCCGCCGGGCGTTTCACCCCGTCTTGTCCCCTGTTGTCCTGCCGGCCCTTTACTTGGCCGCTACCGTAACCTTGGCATCGTGACGCTGCACGAAGCGCGTTTTGAGGGGAAGTTTGTGCGACGCGAGACGCATGGCTTCCTGCGCCATCGCAACCGGCACGCCCTCCATTTCGAAGAGCACCTTGCCCGGGCGAACCACGGCAACCCAGTGATCCGGAGCACCCTTGCCTTTACCCATACGGGTTTCGGCAGGCTTCTTGGTCACCGGCTTGTCCGGGAACAGACGCAGCCAGATCTTGCCGCCGCGCTTGATGAAGCGCGTCATGGCAACACGGCTGGCTTCGATCTGCCGGTCCGTGATATAGCCGCACTCCATGACCTTCAGGCCGAAGTCTCCGAACGACAGCTCAGCTCCACGCCACGCCTTACCCTTCATGCGTCCGCGCTGCTGCTTGCGATACTTGACCTTCTTTGGCATCAACATAGCGAAATCCTGTCAGCCTCGGGCTATTCACTTCTAGCCCTGAGCTTGAAATCTCAACTGAAATCTGGGGCCTTGCGACCCCGAACTCGTTTCTTCCACCCATCCGAACCACTGCCCAGGTAGAAGCAAATCTTTAGAACGCTGTCGTACCCACCTGCTGTGGCTGGCGGCGCTTCTGCTCGTAGATATCGCCTTTGTAGATCCAGCACTTCACGCCAATGATGCCGTAGGTGGTGTGCGCCTCGGAGAATCCATAGTCGATGTCCGCGCGCAGTGTGTGCAGCGGCAGGCGACCCTGGAGATACCACTCAGAACGGGCGATTTCATTGCCGTTCAAGCGGCCCGAAACACGAACCTTGATGCCCTTGCAGCCGAAGCGCAGCGCGGAGTCGACCGACTTGCGCATGGCGCGACGGAAACCGACACGCTTTTCCAACTGCAGCGCGATACCTTCGCTGACCAGTTGCGCGTCCAGCTCCGGCTTGTTCACCTCGAGGATGTCGATGAAGACATCGCGGTTTGTGCGCTTCTGCAGCTCGCCCTTGAGCTTCTCGATCTCGGCGCCCTTGCGGCCGATCACAATGCCGGGACGGGCTGTGCGAATGATCAGGCGCAGCTTGTTACCCGGGCGCTCCACTTCGACCGAACTGACACCGGCAGCCTTGAGCTTCTCTTTCAGCTCACGCTTCAGGTGCACATCTTCGACCAGCAGCTTGTCGTAGTCACGCTCAACAAACCAGCGCGACCTCCACGGCTTGTTGACGCCGAGCCGAAATCCGTAAGGATGGACTTTCTGTCCCATAAGCTTCCTCTACTTCGCAGCTTTCTTGGTTTTAGCTGCGCTCTTCGAAACTGTCTTCTTCGCCGCGGCTTTCTTTGCCGGAGCCTTCTTTGCTGCAGACTTCTTGGCCTTGGCCTTGGGCGCGTCGGCGCCGGAATCAGCCGTTGTTACCAGGTTGCCCTGCTTGCGCTCAGCCACTGAAATGACGATGTGCGAAAGCCTGCGCTGGTAGCGGAAGGCGCGGCCCATCGGGGCAGGGCGAATACGCTTCATGCGCGGTCCGTCGTTGGCCACAGCCGTCTTCACGTAGAGGTTGTCGACATCTACATCCAGACCCTGCTCCTGGCTGAGGTAGTTCGCGTTCTGCAATGCCGACCGCAGAACCTTCTCGACCAAAGGGGCAACGCCCTTCTTGGTGAATGCCACGGTCTGCAGTGCCTCTTCCACCCTGCGGCCTTTGATCAGCTCCAGCACCAGGCGTGCCTTCTGCGGCGATACCCGCTGGAAGCGCGCTTCAGCCCGGAATTCTCGTGTGTCCAATTGCATTGGCTTGCCTTCCCAAATCTTCTCTAAACTCTTCGCTCGATTTACCAGCCGCCAGCAAAGCCTAGCGCGGCTTGGCCGTCGACTCGGCTGCCTTGGCCGAGTGCCCCTTGAACGTGCGCGTCGGGGCAAATTCTCCCAGCTTGTGACCAACCATGTTTTCCGTCACGTACACGGGAACGAACTTTCTGCCGTTGTGCACCGCAATCGTGTGACCCACCATGTCCGGGTGGATGGTCGAGCGGCGCGACCAGGTACGAAAGACCTTCTTCTCGTTGGCCTGGTTCATCACGTTGATCTTGACCATCAGGTGCCCGTCGATGAAAGGACCCTTTTTTGTAGAACGTGCCATAACTTGGTAGCTCCTGGCTTCCGGCGTTTCGCCTTCCGCTCTCTATGCCTGTCTGCTTACTTCTTCTATGCCTGTCCGCTATTTCTTTTTGGCGCGGTTGACGATGAAGACATCCGTGCGCTTGTTGTTGCGTGTCTTGTAGCCCCGTGTCGGCTGCCCCCATGGAGTAACTGGATGACGTCCGCCGGAGGTCTTGCCCTCACCACCACCGTGCGGGTGATCGACCGGGTTCATAGTGACACCGCGGTTGGTGGGACGAATTCCCTTCCAGCGATTGCGGCCGGCCTTCCCGATCGAAACGTTCTCGTGATCGGTATTGCCCACCTGTCCAACGGTTGCCATGCACTCCACCAGCACCTTGCGGGTTTCGCCGGAGGGCAGTTTCAGGAGCGCATAATCGCCTTCCTTGGCTACCAGCTGGGCGGATCCGCCCGCGGAGCGCACCATCTGCGCACCCTTGCCCGGGCGAAGCTCGACGTTGTGCACCGTGGTGCCTGCCGGAATGTTCTTGAGCGGCAACGCATTGCCGACAAGAATGTCCGACTCCGGACCACTTACCACCGTCATGCCAACCTTCAGGCCGACGGGCTGAATAATGTAGCGCTTCTCGCCATCGGCATAAGCCACGAGCGCGATCCGCGAAGAACGGTTGGGATCGTACTCGATGGTCGTGACCTTGCCCGGAATTCCGAATTTGTCACGCTTGAAGTCGATCAGGCGAAGCATCTTCTTGTGCCCGCCGCCGTGGTGGCGGATGGTCATCTGACCTGAGTTGCGCCGTCCACCGGTTCGCTGCTTCACTGCCAGCAGCGGCTTGTGCGGCTTATTCGTCGTCAGGTCATCGTTGACCAGAGAGGTCTTGAAGCGCAGCGTTGGTGTGATCGGTCGATATGTCTTAATCGGCATCGTCTTCTTCTCAGCTTTCAGCTTCTAGCTTCTAGCTTTCAGCTTTTCCAGTTTCCCGAAGGCGTCCAACTTCCCGCCCGGCAAAACTAATTTTCGTTCTACAACCGTGCCTGCCTTCGCTCCGGCAGATCCGCTTACAGGTTGTTGACGTAATCCGGCATCTTTTCGCCCGACTTCAGGCGGACATATGCCTTCTTCCAGTCCGGCCGATAGCCGGAAAACTTGCCCCGGCGACGCTCTTTGCCGACAAAGTTCGCGGTGCGTACACCGGAGACCTTTACCTTGAAGAGAGCTTCGACGGCCTGCTTCACTTCCGTCTTGGTCGCATTGGCGGCCACTTCGAAGACCAGCGTTCCTTCGGTCTCCTTCGCGCCCAGACCCTTTTCCGTGATGAGCGGCTTGCGAATTACTGTGTACAGGGTAGGCATTTAGGCCACCTCCGCCTGTGCCAGCTTGCGCTTCGACACAGTCTTCTTCAGCATCTCCTGCAGACCTTCGATCGCAGTCACCGAGAAGATGGCGCGTTCGTGGCGCAGCAGATCGTAAGGATGAACTTCGTTGCCCAGCATCAGCTCAACGCCGGCCAGGTTCCGCGCTCCGAGGATCACCGAGCGGCCCAGCGTCTGGCTGTTCTCGACGATCAGCACTGTGCGCTTCGCCTCGAGCTTGTTCAACGCTTCGCGGTACAGCTTCGCCTTCGGTTCTTTCAGCTCCAGCGTGTCCACAATCGTCAACTTGCCATCCGCCAGTTTGGCCGCGAGCGCAGAGCGCAACGCACCCAGAAGCTTCTTCTTCGGGAAGGCATAGTCATACGAGCGGGGCTGAGGTCCGTGGACCGTTCCGCCATGTCTCCAGAGCGGCGAGCGGACAGAGGCGACGCGGGCGCGGCCCGTGCCCTTCTGCTTCCACAGCTTCTTGCCCGAGCCTGCGACCAGCTTGCGATTCTTGGTCGCCGCGGTTCCCTGGCGCAGTGCGGCGCGGTAGTGTTTCACCGCTTCCCAGAGCAATGCGTCATTTACCTGGCTCGGCGCGAACACTTCATCGGCCAGCTCGATTGAGCCAACCTTCTTTCCGCCGAGATCGAGTACGTCAAAGTTTGCCATCGTTTTCTCTTTCAAGCCGGACTGCGCATACTGCGTTCGCCCTGGCTCAATTCCATGCCTTCCCGGCCCCGCGCCCACTTGGGCGCTTCTGCCCGGAACGGCTAGTCCCTACTTCTTCTTGGCTGAAGCCTTCTTCGAAGCCTTCAACGGATCAACTGTGCCCGAACCACCGAATCCACGGCGCTCGCGCGGCGGAGCCTTGGCCTTGGAGATCAGGACGTATCCATCTCTCGGACCCGGAACCGCACCTTCGACCATCAACAAATTCTCTTCCAGATCAATCCCGCGAATGCGCAGGTTGCGAACCGTTACGCGATCCACGCCATAGTGACCCGGCATGCGCTGTCCCGGAAATACACGCGAGGGAAACGACGATGCACCGATCGATCCCTGCACCTGGAACATGTGTCCGTGCGCCTTGGGACCACCGCCGAAGTTGTGGCGGCGAACGACGCCCGCAAATCCGCGTCCCTTGCTGGTGCCGATCACGTCGACATATCTCTCTTCCGAGAAAATATCCACGAGGACCTTGTCGCCGGCCTTAACCGCTGCTCCCGCCTCTTCGCCTTCTGCTGCAGGTGCCGTGGCTTCATAAGGCACTTCGCGCATCAGCTTGACCGGGGGAACGTTGCTCTTGGCAAAGTGACCCGCCATCGGCTTGTTGACCTTGGAGCTCTTGACGAACTCGACCAGGCCGATCTGGGCCGCGTCGTATCCGTCCTTCGCCAGCGTCTTCAAATGCGTGATCACGCAAGGACCAGCCTGCAGGACGGTAATAGGATGAACGTCACCCTTATCGTCAAATATCTGCGTCATGCCGATCTTCTTGCCTAGAATTCCTGTAACTGCCATCGTCTCTCCTCCTCATCATGCGCCGTGAACACCGTCGCGCACTGCCGGGGTACTGCGGTTAAAGTTTTACTTTTCGAACGCCTTGATTTCGACGTCAACGCCTGCCGGAAGATCGAGCTTCATCAGCGCGTCTACCGTCTGCTGGGTCGGCTCGAGGATGTCGATGAGGCGCTTGTGCGTCCGGATCTCGAACTGCTCGCGCGACTTCTTGTCCACGTGCGGGGAACGCAGCACGCAATACTTGTTCTTCACGGTCGGCAAGGGAATCGGTCCTGCGACCTGGGCTCCCGTGCGTTTCGCCGTGTCCACGATCTCGCCGGTTGAAGTGTCCAGCACCCGGTAGTCGTAAGCCTTAAGCCGGATTCGAATTCTTTGTCCTACCATCGTTGTGTTCTTTCATGCCCGGAGAACTTATTGGCTCTCCGGGCTTTTAAATTCGTTTACGAAAGCTCGTCTACTAAACGCCTACTTGACGATGTCGGTGATGGTTCCGGCGCCTACGGTGCGTCCGCCTTCGCGGATGGCAAAACGCAGACCCTTCTCCATCGCCACCGGGGTGTGCAGCTCGATTTCAAGCAGCACGTTATCGCCCGGCATCACCATCTCCGTGCCTTCCGGAAGCTTCGCCGTACCCGTCACGTCCGTGGTGCGGAAGTAGAACTGGGGACGATATCCGTTGAAGAACGGAGTATGACGGCCACCCTCTTCCTTCGACAACACGTACACCTGACCGGTGAACTTGGTGTGCGGCGTAATCGATCCCGGCTTGGCCAGAACCATGCCGCGCTCCACGTCTTCCTTGGCGATGCCGCGCAGAAGAAGTCCGGCATTGTCGCCCGCCAGGCCTTCGTCCAGCTGCTTCTTGAACATTTCCACGCCGGTGACAACCGTCTTGCGGGTCTCGCGGAAGCCGACAATCTCGGCGTCCTCGCCCACCTTGATCTTGCCGCGCTCGATCCTGCCCGTCACCACCGTGCCGCGGCCGGAGATCGAGAAAATATCTTCAATCGGCATCAGGAATGGCAGATCAATCGCACGCGCCGGCATGGGCACATTCTTGTCCACCGCTTCCATCAACTCGTCAACCGACTTCTCCCACTGCCCTTCGCCGTTCAATGCGCCCAGCGCTGAGCCGCGGATGACCGGCAAATCGTCGCCCGGGTATTCATACTTCGACAACAGCTCCCGAACTTCCATCTCCACCAGGTCGATCAATTCCGGATCTTCCACCGCATCGCACTTGTTCAGAAACACGCACACATACGGCACGCCTACCTGGCGGGCCAGGAGCACGTGCTCCTTGGTCTGCGGCATGGGACCGTCGGTCGCCGCAACCACCAGAATGGCTCCGTCCATCTGCGCCGCGCCGGTGATCATGTTCTTGATGTAATCCGCGTGGCCCGGGCAATCCACGTGCGCGTAGTGGCGATTCGCCGTCTCGTACTCCACGTGCGCGGTCGCAATCGTGATGCCGCGCTCGCGCTCTTCCGGTGCGTTGTCAATCGAATCAAACGAACGGAACGAGTTCTTCGGGTTGTGCTTCGACAACACCTTCGTGATCGCCGCCGTCAACGTCGTCTTCCCGTGATCAATGTGCCCAATCGTGCCCACATTCACATGCGGCTTGGACCGGTCAAACTTCTCCTTCGCCATCGTGTCCCCTCTCGCTCGTTCTACGAAACTGTTTCTCTCATCGGGCCCCGCAACTCATGACCCGCAAACTCTCACTGCTTACTTGCCCTGGTTGCGACCAATGATCTCGTCGCTCACTGACCGGGGCGCCTCTTCGTACCGCGCAAAGTGCATCGAGTAATTGGCTCGTCCCTGCGTCGAAGAACGCATGTGCGTCGCGTATCCGAACATCTCGCTCAACGGCACATTCGCCTTGATGACCTGCGAACCTGCGCGATGCTCCATGCCTTCAATACGGCCGCGGCGCGAATTCAGGTCGCCGATGATCGTGCCCATGTACTCTTCCGGCACAACCACTTCGACTGCCATCACCGGCTCCAGCAGAACCGGGCTGGCCTTGCGTGCGGCTTCCTTGAATGCCATCGATCCGGCAATCTTGAATGCCATTTCGTTGGAGTCAACGTCGTGGTAGCTGCCGTCATACAACGTCGCCTTCACATCGACAACTTCGTATCCGGCAAGAATGCCACCCTGCAACGCTTCCTTGATGCCCTGCTCGGTCGGCTTGATGTATTCCTTGGGAATCACGCCGCCCTTGATGTCGTTGACGAACTCGAATCCCTTGCCCGCTTCGTTCGGCTCCAGACGAATTCTTACGTGACCGTAATTGCCCGAACCACCCGTCTGGCGGATGTACTTGCCTTCCGCTTCGGCGGACTTGCGAATCGTCTCGCGGTACGCCACCTGCGGCTTGCCGACATTGGCTTCCACCTTGTACTCGCGCATCATGCGATCCACGATGATTTCAAGGTGCAACTCGCCCATGCCGCTGATGATGGTCTGACCCGAATCGCGATCCGTGTGAACGCGGAACGTGGGATCTTCCTGCGCCAGCTTCGCCAGCGCCATTCCCATCTTTTCCTGGTCGGTCTTCGTCTTCGGCTCTACCGCAACATCGATAACCGGCTCCGGGAACGTGATCGACTCGAGCACGATCGGCGCCTTGTCGGTGCAGATGGTGTCGCCGGTGATCATGTTCTTCAGGCCCACGCAGGCGCAGATGTCGCCGGCAAGAATCTCGGTGATCTCTTCCCGCTTGTTCGCATGCATTTTCAGCAGGCGGCCAATGCGTTCCGTTCTTCCGGTACGCGGATTGAGGACAGAATCACCCGTCTTCAATTGTCCCGAGTACACGCGGATGAAGATCAACTGGCCGACGAACGGGTCGGTCATAATCTTGAAGCCCAATGCGCAAAATGGCTCTTTATCATCGGAATGACGGATGATGACTTCTTCCATCTTGTTGGGGTTGTGCCCCTCCATCGGAGGAATATCCAGCGGGCTGGGCAGATATTCAACCACCGCATCCAGCAACGTCTGCACACCTTTGTTCTTGAACGAAGATCCGCACAGCACCGGGAACAGCTTCATGCTGATCGTTGCCTTGCGCAACGATGCCCGCAGCTCTGCAGCCGTCGGCGTCTCGCCTTCGAGGAACTTGTGCAGCATGTCGTCATCGTTCTCGGCAACCGATTCCACCAGCTGCATACGGAAGGCTTCCGCCTTCTTCCGCAGATTCTCAGGGATCTCTTCAACGTCGTACTTCGCGCCCATGGTCTCGTCGTGCCAGAGAATGGCCTTCATTTCAAGGAGATCAACAACGCCCTTGAAGCCGGCTTCCTGGCCGATCGGGATCTGGATCGCAACCGGACGAGCGTTCAAGCGCTTGCGAATCGTGTCGATCGCATGCTCGAAGTCCGCGCCCGCTTTGTCCATCTTGTTGATGAAGCAAATGCGAGGCACGCCGTACTTGTCGGCCTGGCGCCAGACTGTTTCCGATTGCGGCTCAACGCCGTGAACGGCGTCAAAGCAGGCAACCGCACCGTCGAGTACGCGTAGCGAACGCTCCACCTCGGCGGTAAAGTCCACGTGGCCAGGCGTGTCGATAATGTTGATGAGGATGTCGCGCCAAGTGCATGTCGTCGCGGCCGACGTAATCGTGATGCCGCGCTCCTGCTCCTGCTCCATCCAGTCCATCGTTGCGGTACCTTCGTGCACTTCCCCGATACGGTGCGTGATGCCCGTATAGAACAGGATGCGCTCGGTCGTAGTCGTCTTCCCGGCGTCGATGTGCGCCATGATTCCGATGTTCCGGCAACGATTTAGAGGTACTTGACGAGCCACTTTGTATCTCTCACTCTTGCAGGCCGAGCCTGCGGTTCACTTGCACATTCATTCCGCCCGCTCGCGTGCATGCGGGCACATTCTCTCGAATCCAGGTCGCGGAAACGTCTCGCCCAGGCGAAACTACCAGCGATAGTGCGCGAAGGCCTTGTTTGCTTCGGCCATGCGATGAACGTCTTCCTTCTTCTTCATCGCCGCGCCGCGGCCGTTCGCCGCATCCAGAAGCTCGTTCGAGAGCTTCTCGATCATGCCCTTCTCGCCCCGGGCCCGGCCGTAGTTCACCAGCCAGCGAATCGCCAGCGAGGTGCGCCGGTCAGGATTAACTTCGATCGGAACCTGGTAATTGGCGCCGCCCACCCGTCGCGTCTTCACTTCGAGCAATGGCTTGCAATTCTCCACTGCCTTCTTGAAGAGCTTGAGCGCTTCGTCGCCGCCGCGCTGCTCCAGGTTGGTCATGGCGGTGTAGAAGATGGTCTGAGCCGTCGACTTCTTTCCGCCCCACATCATGGAGTTGACAAACTTCGTCACCAGCGTGGAGTTGTAAACGGGGTCAGCTGCGACCTCACGTTTCGCGATATGTCCTTTTCTCGGCATAGTTCCTCAACCCTTATTCCGGGGAGCCTACTTGGCTCCGCCCTTTGCGCGCTTGGCGCCATACTTGGAACGGCTCTGCTTGCGGTTGGCAACGCCAACGGAATCCAGTGTGCCGCGAACAACGTGATAGCGAACGCCCGGAAGGTCCTTCACGCGGCCGCCGCGGATAAGCACAATCGAGTGCTCCTGCAGGTTGTGGCCGATGCCGGGGATGTAGGTCGTGACTTCGATCCCGTTGGTCAGGCGAACACGCGCAACCTTACGAAGAGCCGAATTCGGCTTCTTGGGCGTCTGGGTATATACGCGCGTGCAAACACCGCGCCGCTGTGGTGAACCCTGCAGCGCCGGACTGGCCGTCTTATACCGCGGTGCGGTACGGCCCTTTCTGACAAGCTGACTAAATGTAGGCAAACCTGACTCCTTACGCCTGTGTACTGCAATCCTGAATTCAAACAACGCGGTCTCAGTGACCCGGGAACCGCGCGTAGAGATCAGTACGCATGACTGCGCACCGAAAATCCGCGCAAAGCTACCTCAAATCCTGCTTCGCGTCTGCCTAGCTTCCTTACCAGACATGACCCACGACGGTGGCCGTGCGTCCTCGCAGCAAATTTCTCTCCCGGGTTATCCCCCAGGAGTATGCCCGAAGAGCCAGCTCCGTTTCGTGTTTCCGGCCCACATAGCCTCCCGAGGTGGGGGGTGTCGCAGGCACCGATGCGATAGGCCGCAACTTTACTTCCTGGCCCGCGCTACCCTAAAAACTCAAGGCAAACAGCCGGCCGCTGCGGTTCAATTGCTACGTCTACCCCAAGCACACTGAGGCGGACGCTTACTCGCGGAACCTTTTTACAATAGCAAGAGGAGGGTCCAACGTCAATCAAAACGCGGTTTGTTCAGTGAAAAATCGATAAATTCACGCCCGAAGAACTCTCTCGGATCAGAACCATCTACATGCTAGCATCCCTACCCATGAGGTTCGTTAATTCGTTGGTCGCCGCTCGTCCCCGTTTTGCCCCACTCGTGGTGCTTTTTCTCTCCCTCTCCAGCATTTCGGTCCCCGCGGACGCTCAAAACACCCCGGATTCCCCTCCGCGCCAGCCCGATCCCCGCATCGCAGATACCCTCGACCAGCTGGCAAAGGTGCGTAATTTCCGCCAGACAGCCCTCTCGCCGGACGGAAAACAGATTGCCTGGGTCGTCGAAACTGCTGCCGGGGGCGTGGAGATTCAGCTCGCGGACCTGCAGAATCCCGCGCAAACCCAACCCATCACGGCGGTTCCAAACCGATCCGCCTCCTGCGATGAAGGCGACATAGCCTGGTCGCCTGACGGCAGGCTGCTGGCGTTCCTGTCGAATTGCCAAACCTCACGCCAATTTCAGATTTATGTCGCAACCGTGGGCAGTAATGCGACTCCCATCCAGAAAAGCCAGCTAAGCGGCTTTGTGTCGTCCCTTCAGTGGTCCCCTGATGGCAAAAACATTGGCTTCCTCTATGTCGAGAACGCTACACGCCGGGCGGGAGCTCTCGATGCGATGAAGCCCCCGGCAGGCGTGATTGGCGAGGACGGAGTCGAGATCCAGCACGCCGCCGCCGTCTCCCAGGCAAACGGGCAGTTGCAAACCCTGACTCCGGCCAACCTGCATGTCTATGAATTCGACTGGGCGCCGGACTCGAAGAAGATCGCCTATATCGCCGCCCAGCCCCCGGGAGAAAACAACTGGTGGCTCGCCCAGCTTTACACCCAGCAAATCGGAGCCTCGCAGCCCACCTCCATCCTCGATCCCGACCACACCACTTCTCCTCTCCACGGTCTGCAAATCGCCGTGCCCCGCTGGTCTCCAGATGGCAAATACATTGCTCTGATCGGCGGTCTGATGAGCGATCAGGGATCCACCGGCGGAGATATCTACGTGATCCCTTCAGCCGGAGGCGAGCCTCGCCCCGTCGTCCTCACTACAAATCGCAGCGCCACCCCCGCGTGGATCTATTGGAAAGACAACAAGACTCTCGGCATAAGCCTCGTCAAGAACGGCAATAGTGCTTTTACTTACGTCGGCGCACTTTCCGGACAGGACAGCAAGACGGAATTCGATCTTCCAGCGACCGTCGAAGATGGCCGTCTGGCAGGCAGCCTGTCCTTCGCGTCCGATGGCGAAGTGGCGCAAATTCGCAGTTCGTGGGCGCAACCGCCGGAGATTTTCGTCGGCAAATTCGGCGGCGAATTCCGCCAGATCACTCACGTCAATGACGCCTTGAAACCCGTGTGGGGCAAGGCTGAATCCATCACCTGGACCAGCGAAGCTTCCACCGGAAAATTCGACGTGCAGGGCTGGCTGCTCTACCCCGCCAACTACGATCCGGCGAAGAAGTACCCCATGATCGTCTCCGTCCACGGAGGCCCAGCCGCCGCTATGATTCCCCGCTGGCCGGGCGTCAGCTTCAACGCCACCGCCTTTTCCCCGCTCGGCTATTTTGTGTTGTTTCCGAACCCGCGCGGCAGCTATGGATCAGGCGAAGCCTTCACCCTCGCCAATCGCAAGGACTTCGGCTACGGCGACCTGCACGACATTGTTGCCGGAGTCGACGCCGTGGTCGCGAAGTATCCCGTCGACGGAACCCGCGTCGGCCTCACCGGCTGGAGTTATGGCGGATTCATGACCATGTTCGCCGTCACCCAGACCAATCGCTTCCACGCCGCCGTTGCCGGAGCGGGCATCTCGAACTGGCAAAGCTATTATGGTCAGAACTCCATCGACCAATGGATGGTCCCCTACTTCGGCGCCTCGGTCTATGACGATCCGGTTGTCTACTACAAGAGTTCCGCAATCAACTTCATTCGCCAGGTTAAGACACCCACGCTCGTCGTGGTCGGAGATCGCGATGGGGAATGTCCTGCACCGCAGTCGTTTGAGTTCTGGCACGCGCTCAAGGCACAGCATGTCCCTACCAAGCTTGTGGTCTATCCCAACGAGGGGCATCACTTTGTTTCGGGGGAGCACCGCCGCGACGTCATGGAGCGGGCGCTTGATTGGTTCGAACAGTACATGCCGGAGAAGCCGTGAGCGCCCAACCCGCGCCGCGATGACAAAGCATCACTCGGCCAGTCAAATGTAGGTGTTTTCCCATGCGGCATTTGCTCAAGGCTCCCTGCACCTTTTACACTCAGTCTTTGAGCATTTCTGCTGGCAAGTCCGCTCGACCGCGGATTGGTCGTGTGGTTCTCGCTATCTTTGCGGTATCGACCGCCGGTTGCAGCTAGGCTGCGTCTGGCGGGGAGGTTTCATGCGTCGTTTTTTTATCCTGATCTTCCTGCTGTTCCTTGTTCTTCCGGCCGTCATCAACATTGCGGGCTGCAGTTCCAACAAGAGCGCAGCGTACTGCAACAATGTCGGCTACGGGCCCAAGCGTACCGACATCGCGACCATTAACCTGGAACCGAAAATCACGGGCATCTCTCTTGCCTACGGGCAAATGCAGCAGATCGGTGCGGCGACCGCCTTCAGTTGCCCACCCGCTGAAACCATCGGCGTCTCTTCTTTCACATACGGCAGCACCAACTTCCAGATGGTAGACATCTCGCCTACCGGAAATCTTTGCGGCGGAACGTGGAACCGCAACAGCGCAGGCGGAACCCCCGACTTCACCATCTGCACCCCTCCCAAGGGTTCGGAACTCGACCCCAGGAACCCCGGCTATTTTCCCGGTGGCGTAGTGCAGATCACGGCCAGCGCGGGCGGCGCCACCAGCAATACGGTTGCCGTGTACGTGCATCCTCGAATATCCAGTATCAGTATTCCCACGCAGCAAGCCTGCGTCTCCCAGAACCAGGTTCTCAAGGATGCGGCTGGCAACGTTCTTCCTCTAAGCCAGGAGACCATCGTCAAGGACGATCTTGGCAACGTGATCAACTCCCAGTACGTGGGCAACCTGACATTCGCTCCTGTCGATACGACCATTGTTTCCATCGATCCAACTGGCATCGCGACCGCGAAAAATCCAGGCTCAACGGCAATCACGGCAACGCTTTCGCAGTCGTCCAGCGCCGCCGGATATTTCTACACCTGCCCCCCTGCAAGCATTTCACTGGGCTGGGCGGATGGCAGCGATCCGAACGTTCCCAAGGTTGTTCAGCAGGCTACGCCTCAGCCGCTCACCGCCATCATCAAAGATGTAAATGGCTTCACCCTCAACGGCATCTCCGTGAACTACACCTCCACCAATCCGACGCAGATCGGCGTCTCCGGCGCGGGACAAGTAACTTCAACTTTCCCGGGCAGCTCCTCGCTTACCGCAATATGCCAGCCGCCCACCTGCAATTCGTCTCCAATTAACCAGATTGGTGTCTTCGGCAACGGAAAGCCTGTGGTCAGTAATTCGGTGCAGGTAGTAACACCCGGTACAGCCAGCAACTATCTCTGGATCAGCGGAACAGGATCGCAGACTTTTGTCCCTCTCGATCTCACGACCGGAACGGTCGGAGCCGCGGTTCGAATGCCGTATTATCCGAATTCCATGGTGCTGAACCAGTCCGGAACAAGCCTTTATTTCGGCAGCTATCGCGAGATGATGATCTATTCCGTCCCCGACAACAAGCTGACCAAGGAAGATACCAACGTTCCCGGAGTCGTGCTGGCCGTATCTCCCGACGGGAGCAAGGTCCTCATCAACGATCAAATCCGCAAGGTGCTTTATCTCTACAGCACGGCGAATGGCACATTCGCTACGTTTGGCGGAGTTGCTACCCAGGCGGTCTTCACTCCAGACAGCGAAACCCTTTACGCCACCGGACCGAACACGCTCTACATCTACAGCGCCTTCACCGGATGGAATCTCTACGACATTTCCGCCAGCCAATCGGCGAGCGCCGCCTGTATGGCGACAAATAACCTGAATAACAACTACACGTCCCCCGGACCGCCGTCGCCTCCTTACAACCCGTTCTGTGCGCCCGGCATTGCCGTAACCGTGCCGAGCGTAGGCGCGTTCATCGCCGGATCCCAGACCGTCTCCCATGCCTTCTGCCCGGACAATTCCGCCAATCCGAACTATCCGCTGGCCGGAACGGTTCCTGCAGACACGGAGCAACTCGCGGCCACCAACGATGGCAAGCACATCCTTGGCGTGGGTGGATCGCCCGCAACTTTCTATGACATTGGCGTGACCGTTCCGATTGGAGCCTGCCCCGTGGGAGCCCAGACAATTCCGTCTTCCATCCTGCTGCAGAAGGCAATTCCGGCGAGTGTGGCCAGCCTGAACCAAGTCGTTAGCGATCCAAATTCCGGACTGGCATTCATCACTTACAACAGTTCGGCGGCAACCGCCGGTGCTCCAATGCCGTACTACCAGGTGGGCACAAGCACTCTCTCATCCATCCCGCTGGTTGGCGCGGCAACCGCTCCCATCACCGGTGTGTTCTCTCCGGATAACAACATCTTCTTCGTGGGGACCGCGGGCGACAACCTCGTCCACTATTTGAATGTCGCCGATCCCACGCAGGTTCCGGTGGACTATCAACAGATCGATCCCAAGCTGCTGGATGGAAACGGCAACCCGGTGGCGCCACAGTTCCTCGCCGTCAAGCCGAGACCGACCACGTAAGTCATTAGCAACCGTCATAGCTACAAACCAAAAGGCCCG
Organism: uncultured Acidobacteriaceae bacterium; assembly: GCA_963797255.1. Lineage (GTDB taxonomy): Bacteria > Acidobacteriota > Terriglobia > Terriglobales > Acidobacteriaceae > JANXZS01. The sequence continues at coordinate 289,740 of CAWCOV010000012.1, read as the reverse complement.
CTCAAAATGGCGGGCCTTTTGTTGTTATGTTTGCGCTAGACGTCGGTTTCTCTGAAGGTCCACAGCACCAGCCCGGCAGCCTCCAGCACGACCGTAGCTTCCAGTGCCAATCCCAGCCAACTGATACTGAACTGAAGCGGGTGAGCAGAAACGGCAGCAGCGCCCGCCAGCAGTACTACGCTCGACAACACAAGGGAGATAGTTAGCCCGTGAAACTTCGGGCGCCACACCATCGGCCTTTGCTTCACTGCCATTGCAGAGACACGCACCGCGAAATCTTCGGGCACCTTAACCAGCGGCTTTGAGTCGAGTTGCCGGTCGAGAAGGACACTCATACAGTCCTCGCACCCGCGCAGATGTTCACTCTGCTCCCAGCTGAGTTCTGTTACCTCGCCGGCGGGCCACGCGCTTCGAAACTTCAGGCAGGTCAACTTGTCTTCGCCCATCCGTGCCTCCTTTCCATCTTAATGTGATTCCGCAACACCTGCTTCAGTTTCTCCCGCCCTCGGTGGAGATGCGTACGCACCGTGCCGATCGGCATTCCCAGAACCATCGAAATCTGTTCATAGGAGCAATCCTCCTGGTGATACAGAACAATGGCTGCGCGTTCCGGCGCGCCCAACTCCAGCATCGCTGCTTCCACTGCATTCCAGGTCTGCTTGCGCTCGAGCGCCTGTTCGGCATTTTCTGAAGGGTGCGGCAGCCGCCCTTCCCAATCCTCATCCTCTTCACCAAGTGCGCAAATCCGCTGCCGATCCGTCTTCCGACGCGCCCATTCGTCCTGCGCCACGTTCAGGATGATGCGATAAAGATACGTCGACACCTTCGCATCATTGCGAAACTGTTGCAGCCCGCGATACAGCCGCAGAAACACCTCCTGCGCAAGGTCCTCTGTCCTGTCACTCCGGCCCACCAGGCGAACCAACGTGCGAAAGACCATCGACTGATGTTCGCGCACAATCTGCTCGAATTGGTCGTTCGTCGTGTGCAAGGACTGTCAGACCTCCGATTTATGAAGAAGTTTCAGAAAAATACGTTGAAACTTTCTCGGCGGTTCCCGGTCAAACTTCGGCAGAAAATTAAATGGGGGTTCACCATGCACGATGTTGGGGTTCCAATCGCACTCTTTACCATGATTCTCGGGATCGTGGCCATCGCTACCTATTTCGCGTTCAGCGTTCGACGCCTGCAGAACAAGGAAAGAATGCTGGCGATTGAAAAAGGCATGTCCGGCAGCTTTGATTCTTTCGGCGATGCATCCCGCCAGGTCGCCAAGTCCCGCCGCACTGCAATCATGCTGATCGCGACCGGAATCGGCATCATTTTATGCTTTGCCGCCATCGCCGGCATTGAACATGAGTTCGACGCCCTCAACGGATCCGCGATCGGAATCATACCGCTGCTGATCGGAATTGGCTTGTTCGTCGATTACCGTCTGCAGTTGAAAGAACTGGGTCAACTGAGCGAAACGCGAGTCTAGAATCACCCTCGCCCGGTATCCCCTTGACTTTGTTGAAAGTGCGCGCCAGTTCGTGTGGGAACGGCGCGCCAAAATGGTAAAGTCAAGGAATGATTAAGGGTGTAACGTTCATGCGTCCTGCCAGCACACCCGCCGTCTTGGATAAGATGGCGAGCTTTTTTTCCGTGCTGGGATTTGAGCCCGGAAAAGGCTGGGAAGACGGATCGAGCCGCGCCGTTCCATTTCTCGCGCCGCTCGGCAATCTTGAATTTGTTACCGGCACGTTGCCCGGCATGGCGGAGATTCTCGTTGAAGTGACCAGCCTGGATTCTGTGCACGAAGTCGCGAAGTCGTGGTTGGCGAAAAACGAGGGAGAGACCGAAGTCTCGAGTCGCATCACCGACATCACCGATACCCACTGGAAGTCCCGCAGCTTTACCGTGGAGCCGGTCCCCGGAATTCCCTTTCTCTTTTGGGAGTGGGAAGACGTGCTGAAAGGCAAGCCCGTCGCGGTGGAAGGCGACCTATCCGCCGAAGGCATGCGCTTCTCCATCGTCGCCGCGCGCTGGAACGCCGTCATCATCGACCGCCTGCTGCAGGGAGCACTCGATGCCCTTCTTCGCAGCGGCGCAAAAAAATCCGATATCCAGATTCTCCGCGTCCCCGGCGCATGGGAAATCCCTTCCGCCGCCCGAGCTATTGCGGAAAAAAAGCAGGTCGACGCCATCATCACCCTCGGCTGCCTTCTTCGCGGCGAAACAGCCCACTACGAAGCCATCTACAACGAGGTGTCCCGCGGCATTGGCCAATCGCAACAGGATACCGGCATCCCACACGCATTTGGCGTCCTCACCTGCGAAACGCTGGAGCAGGCTCTCAACCGCGCCGGAGTCAAGGCCGGCAACAAGGGATTTGAAGCAGCACTCGCCGCCATCGAGATGGTCTCCCTGCATCGCAGGATCTCCGCTGGGTCGGCTCAATGACCGCCACTGGATCACGCCGCAAATCCCGCGAACTCGCCATGCAGATGCTCTTCCAGGCGGACATCGGAAAGCAGACCGCCGATGAAGTCCGCACTACTTTCTGGGGCTCGCGCGAAGAAATCGAGGCCGACACTCGTGGATTCGCCGATGACCTCTTCCGCGTCGCCTCTGTGCGCGAAGAAGAAATCGATCAGTTGATCGAGAGTCATTCCGCCAACTGGCGATTAACGCGCATGCCCGCCGTCGATCGCAACGTACTGCGCAGCGCGGTCGCGGAGATGCTCGGCTTTCCCGCCACCCCGGTCCCAATCATCATCAATGAGGCGCTGGAGATCGCTCGACGATACTCCTCGCCGGAGTCCATCAACTTTCTCAATGGCGTACTGGACGCCATCGCGCGCGACAGAACCAAGGCATAGATACGGGCCACGAAAAACAGAGGAAAACATGCCCTTTGAGACCCTTCACCTCGAACTAACTCAACCTATCGCCGTCGTGACTCTCGACCGGCCCGGCGTATTGAACGCGTTGAACCGGCAAATGTTCAACGAACTCGAAGTGGTGTTTCGTCAACTGGCCGCGGAAGACTCCATTCGCGCCATCGTCATCACCGGGGCTGGAGACAAGGCTTTTGCCGCCGGAGCCGACATTTCGGAGTTGTCCGGCATTTCCGGGATTGATGGCGAGCGCCTCTCTACTCGAGGCCATGCAGTATTCAACCAGATCGAACACTGCGGCAAGCCCGTCATTGCCTGCATCAACGGCTTCGCCCTCGGCGGCGGATGCGAACTTGCCCTCGCTTGCACCTTTCGCATCGCCAGCGAATCGGCCCGCCTCGGCCAACCCGAACTCAAACTCGGCCTGATCCCCGGCTATGGAGGCACGCAGCGCCTGCCACGTCTGGTCGGTAAAGGCGTAGCCCTCAAACTTCTCCTCACCGGCGAAATCATACCGGCGCAGGACGCACTCCGAATCGGGCTCGTCGAGGAAGTCGTGCCCGCCGATGAATTGCTTCCGCGCGGCAAAAAGCTTGCAGCGTCGATCGCGCAAATGGCCCCACTCGCCGTCCGGGCATGCCTTGACGTCGTGCACCGCGGCTACGATCTTCCATTGGATCAGGCACTTGCAATCGAAGCAGCGGGATTCCGCTTCTGCTGTTCCAGCGAAGACAAGGCGGAAGGAACCAGCGCATTTCTCGAAAAGCGCACCCCGCACTGGAAGGGGCAATAAACCATGCCCGCCCACCGACCGTGCAGGCGCGCGGATCTGTTGGTATCCTTGCCTTTGTGTCCGTGAACCCGCTCTTGTCCCCTATATCCTTACGCCTCAATCGCACGCTAAGTGTCGCCGTCGGATCGTTCCTGTTGCTGTCGCTCATCCTCACCGGTTGCACCCGCAGCAATACTCCAGTCACCAGCGAAACCGTGACCACACGATCGCAACAAGCCCGCCTGGATCGCGCATCCCGAGACAAGGAGCGCATGCAATTGGACCAGATTCCGCCTCCGTCCAAGAGCCTCTACTTGGCCGTCCGCAGCCAGGACGCATGGGCGAATCCGTTTGTCAGCGTAGACAAGGACATGCTCACCCTGCGCGTCATCATGCCCGACGCCAACCCAAGTCCTGACGGACAGGGCGGACTGCTGCGTCCCGTAAATGCGCGGAAGCGGACCTTGCAGATTCGGCTTTCCGATTTGCCGGATGCGCTGACCGCTCTCCCCACCCAGGCGTGGCCCTACGGCCGCGTGGTAGCCGTCGCCGAAGCGCCCACGCAGAACAAGACAGTGCGCCCGGAAATTCGCCGCAAAGTGGAAGCGACCATCCAGACGCTGAACGACCTCGGAATTGTGGTGGATGAGTGGGCCGGCCCCAGCGGTGGACTTCTCCGCTAAGGCCGTCCTCGTGACTAGTGCGCCAGTGCCCCGTCCATGAACTTCACTACGTCTTGATGCAGTTGTTTCTGGCTCGCATCGCGCACGTACATCATGTGCCCCGCCTCGTAGTAGCCCGTGGTCACACGCTTCTTCTCCTCCGGTTCAAGACCAAGGTGTGCTAGCGTGTATTCGGTCGCATAGTACGGAGTCGCCAGGTCGTAGTATCCATTCGCGACATATAACTTCATGTAAGGATTGTCGGCAAAGGCCTGGCGCAGCGAACCAGCCACGTTCGGGAATCCGTCAGCCGCCGATCCCCACTCCCAGTCCCCTTCCTTGAAACCGCCGCCGAGCACGTAATACTCCTCGTCCGTCTTATAGCCAAGCTCCGTGCGCACATACTGATTGAACGATGCGGTGAACGGCGAACGAATCGCCGCCATCGTGGGATCGGAACTGCTCGTGGAATCCGTCAGCGGAACTTCGATGCCGGTGAACCGGCTGTCGAGTCTGCCGGTATTCAAACGCGAAGACCTCAGAAATTCCTTCGTGAAATGACTCTCTTCCACGCGAAGATCGCTTTGATCGATATACGTTTTGCTAAGGCCCGTAAAGCGCGCAAGTCCATCGATAATCGTGGCTCGCTCTTCCGCACTCAAGCGATCGCCCTTCTCCAGCGCCTGCGCGTATGGCCCTGAAGCGAATTGCTCCGCCTGTCGCAGCGTCTGCTGCAGATTTGCCTGCAGCGATGGATCGAGCTTCTTGTGAAACCACGCGGTCGCCGTGTAAGTCGGCAAGTACATCACGTAAGGCAGATCATTGCCCGGCGCAAACTCCAGCGTCTCAAAATTCAACACCGCCGACACCAGCACAATGCCGTTGAACGACACGCCATAACGCTCCAGCATCAGGCCGGAAAGTGCCGAAGCCCGCGTCGTGCCGTAGCTCTCACCCACCAGGAAGAGCGGGGAGGACCAGCGTTCGTAGCGGTCGAGATAGTGGCGAATGAATTCGCCGACAGCAGAAGTATCGCCCTTCAATCCGAGATATTTCTTAAGCAGCTCCGGCTTGGTTACGCGGCTGTATCCCGTGCCAATCGGATCGATGAATACCAGGTCCGTCTTCGTCAGCCACGTGTTCTCGTTATCGACAACGTGGTACGGCGGCGCAGGCAGAAAGCCCTCAGGCTGCATCTGTACTTTTCTGGGACCAATCGCGCCCAGGTGCAGCCAGATGGAAGCCGATCCCGGCCCGCCGTTGAAGCTGAACATCAAGGGACGCTTGGCGCGCTCCGCTTCCGGCAGATCCAGCGTATAGGCAACATAGAAAATGTTGGCTTCAACTTCGCCCTTCTCATTCTTGAGAGGCATCAGTCCGACGGTCGCGGTGTATTTCAAAGTCTGTCCACCGGAGCGCAACTCATGGTGCGTAACGACCGGCGGCGTCTCAGGAGCGGGCTTCGCGGGTGGTGCTTGTTCCTTGTTGGCGGCGGGCTTCGAAGTGTCGTCGGCTTGTGCTGAGAGAACAGAGGAAGTGAGCGGCAGCAGGAATCCAAGACACATCAGGGGTAGAGACTTTCTCAATCTGCGAACGAACAAACGATGTACCTCCAACTTTCAATTCAAAGAATCACGAGCCAGAAAGATTTCTAATAACCATTTTTAACTACATTCAGCAGCGGCTCTCCCTGCACGTAACGTTTCACCTGTTGTGCCGCAAGCTTGAAGGGACGCTCCATGAAACGCGGGCTCGAAGAGGCAATGTGAGGAGTGATGAAAAGATTCGGAGCCGACCACAACGGATGCCCCGTGGGCAATGGCTCAGGATCAGTCACGTCCACCGCCGCGTGAATCCTGCCCGCGTGAAGCGCATCCACCAGCGCGTCCGTCACCACCACCGGCCCGCGCGCCGCATTGATCAGCAATGCTCCCTGCTTCATCAGTCCCAGCTCTTCCGCGCCAATCAGCCCATTTGTCTCCGGCGTCTGCGGCACGATCAGGACGACAATATCCGCCGACGGCAGCAGTTCTTTCAATCTCTCTACCGGCTCAACTCCCTCGTGGGCATGCCGCGCCACGCGCACAATCTCCACTTCGAATGGCAGAAGCCGCGCTTCAATCGATCGCCCGATCGATCCGTATCCCACGATCAGCACTTTCTTGCCGCTCAGTTCCTCGAGAAGAATCGGAGGGTCCGTCACCTGGTTTAGCAAATGTAGCTTCTGGTACGCCGCGTCCGCCCGCGTCCTGCCGCGCCAGTTCTGCTCGGCCTGCAGTTCGACGAAAATCGGAACGTATTTCATCCTCGTCAGGATGGCCATCAATACCCACTCCGCAGTGGACACGTTGTGGCATCCCTGCGAGTCGCAAACAGTCAAGCCTGAAGGCACTGCATCCAGCACCCAATCCACCCCGGCAAGCAGCGCCTGCACAACTTTCACCCCTGCAAGCTGCGGAAACATCGCCTTCACCTGCTTGGGATAAATAGGCGCAATCCAGAACTCCACCTCGGTTCCCGCCTCCGGAACCTCCGGTAAAGGCACGATCTCCACTTCCCTGGGAAAAAGATCCAGCCACTCTCGACCCAGCACTTCAGGCACACCAACGCGAACCATAATTCAGCCTCATAATCGAGATTCTTCTTCCCGATACTACATGCTGAGGAAATGGCAGAAATGGAAAACGTGACGAGGTTGTGGCTTACTTCTTTCCGCGCGTGAGCTTGTAGCGGATCTCCGGCCAGAATTCCTTCACCACAAAGAGCCCCGCATCGCCACCAATGTAGGTCCCCCATCTCTGCGCCACTTCGGAAAACGTCTGGTAGTTCGAGGGGTAGTAGAAAACCGAGATCGCGGCAGCAGAACCTCTGCCCAGAATTTCAGAGATGTTTGCCGTCGACTTGCCAGTATCCGAGCGGGCCACGCCTACGCGGGAGATCGCGTACCACGCACGCTGCTTGAACGTGCCGTGACCAAGCGTGAAGTAGCGCGGATCCTCTCTCGTAATCACCGGCAATATGAATACAGTTGTCTCGCTGGCCAGCACCTGCGTCGTGAAGGTGTGCCAGTATCGCCGGCCATACCCCGCCCCTCCCTGTCCAAACTCGGGATAGGTGTCGCGCCACTGCGATATGCCGGCGGCCGCTCCAGTGGATAAGAAAGAGGAGTAATCAAAACTGTTCTTGAACGCCAGCTTGAACTTCTCTTTTGGGGTCATCGGCACGAACTTGTCGCTCACCGAGACAGAACGAAAGTTCGGAATCACTCCCAAAATGCGTTTCGATTGCTGCCCCTTGAGTTCCGCTTGCTTCGCGGCAGCGGCAGCCGCCGCAGCGTCACTCGTGGCCGCACTCGTCGGAGGAGCATTCTGCTGCGCCTGCGCCGCAACGGCACCCGGCGAATCCGGTAAAGGAACCTCCTCTGCCCGCACCAGCCGCCCCCCAGCCACGGTCAGGAATAGGATCCCCAAGGCTGCCACCCACCCGCGTTGAGCTGCACGAGTCACTCGAAGCCTCCTATCCGCAGACATCCCCATGTTTCAACATTACAGAATTTTCAATGCTTTATGAATCAGCGTTTATGAAATTATTGGGGCCATTCCGTGAACCCCACATTTTGAGCCGCGATGGTCGTGGGGCGATAATGGATTAACCGCTCTTTTACAGATTTCGGACCTAGTAGTAAATATGTCGCAATCCTCTGCTCTTTCGACTGACGCGCAGCCACATTGGCTGAGCAATTTTCTGGCCCCCAGCCGCCAGACACTTCTCGTTCAAGGCATCAAAACCGGCCTCGCCGCAGGCCTCTGCTACTGGCTCTCCCTCCGCTTCGGACTCCACGAGGGCTACTGGGCCGCCATCAGCGCCATCATCGTCCTGCAGTCCAACGTCGGCTCCACCGTCACCGCCTCGCGCGACCGCCTCATCGGCACCGCCATCGGCGCGGTCCTCGGATTCCTGGCTTCCCCCTGGCGACGGCATCCCGTGGCCTTCGCCATCACCATCCTCGTCGCCCTCGTTCTCTGCGGCCTGCTGAATCTCAAAAACAGTTCGCGGCTCGCCGGAGTCACCATCACCATCGTCATGCTGGTGGACCGCAACGGCTCCCATTGGACCATCGCTCTCGACCGCGTCGTCGAAGTCGTGATGGGCATATTAGTCGCTTTGGCGGTTTCATTAGTCGTGCTGCCGCGTCGCGCCCGGCAACATCTCCGTACCGGACTCACCCAGGAATTTGAGGCAGAGGCGCGTCTGCTGCAATCCATCTCAAACGGATTCGGCAGCCCCTTACCCGATGAATTTCAGGTCAACAAGGATGCCGTCGATGCCCTCGTTCAATCCAACGAGCAGTTGCTCCGCGCCGCCCGCAACGAACCCGCCAGCGGTCCGGCATCCATCGAAGGACTGTCTCTTTTATCGGAGTTTGGACGATCCATCTTTGACGCTCTGCTTGCCCTCGAACTCGCCGTGCGTGAGAGCGGAGACGATACCTACGTGGACCGCCTCAATCCGGAGTTGGAGAACCTGGTAATCGACATCACCCACGGCTTCAAGCACCTCGCCGAATGCATTACCAATTGGCGCTTCGATATCGGTCGTTCTGGGCTCGATCTCGAAAGCGACATTGCGGCCTTGAAAGCGAAGGTATCCGACGTTCGCCGTACCAGCGTTGAGTATCCCCTGAGCGAGGTTCTCCGAGGCTACGCAGTGCAGTTACACCTCAAGCAAATTGCACGGCTCATCCGAGCCGCCCGCCACGAAGCACTGGATGCCACCGGCGGGCAGGATCGCTGATGCGGCTATTTCATAAACGAGCGCAGCGCTTCCAGACCTGCTTCGATCGCGGCTTCTGGCACGGAGAAACCGAAGCGCACATGGCCCTCGCCCTGCGCTCCAAAAACCACACCCGGCACTGTGGATACGTTCGCTTTATCTAGCAGAGCTGTCGCCGCTTTACGGCTGTCTTTGGTTATTTTCGTCACCGACGGAAAAGCGTAGAACGCTCCCGCTGGCTTGGGACATTCCAGCCCAAGCTCGTTTAATCCATTCACCAGCAGATCGCGACGTCGGCGATGTTCTTCTCGGCGCGCCGTCAGGTGACTTTCAGGCAGGCTCAGCGCTTCCAATGCCGCCCATTGTGACGCTGTCGAGACTCCATTCGTCGAGTAAAGCACCAGTTTCCGCAGCCCCGTCATAAATAGCTCGTTGGCCACGGCATATCCCACGCGCCAACCCGTCATTGCGTACGTTTTTGAAAACGTGAATGCAGAAATCGTGCGCTCCGCCATGCCCGGAAGCGAAGCAATGGAGAAATGCTCGCCATCGTAAACGAGATCCTCATAAGCCTCGTCCGCAATCACAATCACGTTATGCGCCTTGGCAAAGGCCGCCACCTCTTCCGCCTCCGCCCTTGTGAATACCGTGCCGGAAGGATTCTGCGGCGTGTTGTAGTAAATCGCTCGCGTGTGCGGTGTCGTGAACTGCTCCAGCGTTGCGCGAATTCCCTTGCGCCGTGCACCCGCCGTGGGAATCAGCAACGGCCTTGCCCCCGCCAGCGTTACCATGTCGCGGATCGGCGTCCAGTAAGGCGAGAACAGCAGCACATCGTCTCCCGGATCAAGCACGGCCTGGAATGCCACGTAAATCGCGTGCGCGCCACCGGCCGTCAAAATCACATTGGATGCTTCCGCCGCAATCCCATTCTTGCTCTTCAGTTTTTCCGCCAGCGCTTCCCTTAGCGGCGCAAGGCCGGAGGAGGCTGCGTACTTTGTGCGGTTCTCCACCAGCGCCCGCACCATTCCAAACTTCACCGGATCGGGAGTATCAAAGAAAGGTTCGCCACCATGAAAGGCATGAATCGTCTTCCCTTCACCGCGCAATTCCATCACCCTGTTGCGAACTACAACGATGTCGGAAAATCCAACCTCATCCAACCTCTTGGCCAGCCGAACGTGTCCCTTACGCATGCTTTCTCCCAATTCGATTGCAAACTTCAAACGCTCTACAGCATACAGAATTCAATCCCAGCGTGTTCACTTTCACTCCACTGTGCTGGTGCTATTCTTTTCCACATGCGCCGGGAAACCCTGTGGTATTTGATCGCTCTTGCTTGGCTCCTCAACTCCGTGGTCGACCTTTACCGGCACAACGCCCGACCTGCACTTCTGACACTCGTTTTCGCCTGTTGCTTTTTTGGCGTCGGCTTATACATGCGGTGGAAATACCGGCCGCGCCGCTAGGCTTAGATGCTCAGAACGCCCGTGTATATCGCCATCCCTGCTACGGCATCCACACCAATCGCATCCAGCGCATCAATTTCCGCCTGGTAACGAATGCCCCCGGCGGCAATCAACTGCCGCTTCGTCTCTGCCCGCAGTTCCTTCGCAACGTCAAAAGGAAAACCTTCCATGGTCCCTTCCTTATCGATGTGCGTGTATAGAAACGCGGAACAGAACGGCTCCAGCGCATGCATCGCGTCAATTGCGGTAAGCGCTATGCTCTCTGTCCAACCCTTCACCGCCACGCGGCCGCGCTTTGTATCCACGCCTGCGACAATCCGAACAACTCCGATAGACGCGGCAAGCTTCTCCGCAAAATCGAGATTGATCAGCGACGAAGCATCATTCGTGCCCGTCTCCAACGCCGATTGGAAGAAGGCCGATCCCACGATCACTTTCTTCGCGCCTGCCGCGAGCACGCTTCTCGCCTTCTGCGTGCTGGAAATTCCGCCGCCCACCTGGCACGGCAGTTCGGACGCGATCCGTTCAATCAATGCGGTGTTCTCGCCCTGCCGCATCGCTGCATCCAGATCGATCAACTGGACAAGCGGGTACGCCTTGAAGCGATTGATCCAATAACTGAAGTCGTCGAATGCAAGTTTCAACTCCTCGCCATGAACGAGTTGAACGATGCGCCCTCCCATCAGGTCAATGGATGGGATCAGCATGGGAGCCTCACTGGAATTCCATCCAGCGCAAGCTCCCGCTTGAGTTCTCGCGCATCGGAAACGCCGAAGTGAAAGATGCTTGCGGCAAGCGCGGCGTGCGCTTTGCCCCGCCGGAATACCTCCGCGAAATGCGCCGCCGTCCCCGCACCGCCGGATGCGATCACAGGAATCTGCAGTGCCTCGCTCACGCAGGCCGTCAATTCACAATCGAATCCTTCGCGCGTTCCATCAGCGTCCATGGATGTCAGCAGAATCTCCCCCGCGCCGCGTTGCTCCGCTTCGCGAGCCCAGTCAATCAACTTTCTTCCCGTTGATTTGCGGCCGCCATGCACAAATACTTCCGCCTCGGATACGGGATCGGCGGCAGCGGGATTTCGCCGTGCATCGATCGCCACAATCACCGCCTGCGCCCCAAAACTGCGACCGATTTCATCAATCAGTTCCGGCCGATCCAGTGCGGCGGAATTAATGCTGACCTTATCCGCACCCGCGTCGAACACCGCTGCTGCATCATCTGCGCTGCGTATTCCGCCACCCACTGAGAATGGGATAAACAGTTCGCGCGCCGTTCTGCGCACCGTCTCCAGCAGCGTGCCGCGGCCCTCGTGCGTCGCAGTTATATCCAGTAGCACAATTTCATCCGCGCCCTTGCGCGCATGCAGCGCCGCCATCTCTGCGGGATCGCCCGCATCCATCAGGTCAACGAACTGCACGCCCTTCACGACCCGTCCGCCGCGTACATCAAGGCATGCAATTACCCGCTTTGTCAGCATCGCTTATAGCTCCACAAAGTTCTTCAGTATCTGCATTCCGGCCGCGCCGGATTTCTCCGGATGGAACTGCACACCCATCACATTGTCTCTTTCCACGGCGCCGGTGAAGTCGTCTCCATATTCTGTAACCGCCACGGTGTCTTGAATGACTGGGGCACGATACGAATGCGTATAGTACACATACGAATCGTCATCAATCCCCGCCATCAGTCGCGACTGCGGTTTGATACGAATGGAATTCCATCCCACGTGCGGCACCTTCGCGCCCGGCGGAAAGCGGTCGCACATCCCTTCAAACACGCCGAGTCCCTTTTCCTCCGGAGCCTCCGTGCTCCCTTCGAAGAGCCATTGCAAGCCTACGCAGATGCCGAGAAACGGCACACCGCGCCCGATGCTTTCTCTCACCGCTTCCGTCAATCCCTGTTCTCTCAAGAGCCGAGTCGCTGCAAAGTGGCCCACGCCCGGAAGAATCACCTTGCTCGCGTGCAGCAACACCTCGGGCTCCGCCGTCACGTTCGCCTCAGCGCCAAGCGCGATGAGCGCCTTCATCACGGAGGTGAGGTTGCCGGCCTTGTAATCAATCACTGCAATCATTCAAAGGTCTCCGGAAGCACTGGCAGAGCCATCTCTACAGCAGGCCCTTGGTGCTCGGCAGCATTTCGCCAAGTTGCTTGTCTCGCGAACAGGCCACGCGCAACGCCCGCGCAAATGCCTTGAACAGCGCTTCGATTTTGTGATGACTGGAACGGCCATACATCACCTTCAGATGAACATTGGCTCGTGCACCTCTCGCGAAACCTTCGAAAAAATCCTCGACCAGTTCGCTCTGCAGGTCACCAACAAGCCTCGTCTTCACTTTCGTCTTCACCGTGCAGGCCACGCGCCCGCTCAGGTCGATAGCCGCAATCCCCAGCGTCTCATCCATCGGCATCAGAAAATACCCCGCGCGCAAGATCCCCTTCTTGTCGCCAATCGCGCGGTCGAACGCCTCGCCCAGCGCGATACCCACATCTTCCACGGTGTGGTGCTGATCCACGTCCAGGTCGCCATCACACTTCAGATCAAGATCGAAAGCTCCATGTCGCGTCATCAATTCCAGCATGTGATCGAAGAAGCGGATCCCCGTCGCAATGTTGTAAACGCCAGTTCCCTCAACCGTAAGCTGCAGCGAAATCCGTGTTTCGTTGGTCTTGCGCTCGATTTCCGCCGTGCGCTTCGTTGCCTGTTTCTTTTCTTTTGTCGTCTGCTTTTTTTCCTTCTTCGCCTTCGCCGCCATCACTGTCCTTCCCGCAATTCTTTCGTCCACCCAATCTCATTCAAACTCTCACAGAACGCCGCGGCGGCCTTCTGCATCTGCACTCGCGTGCCCACCGTAACTCGCACGCATCCTTCACACCCCGGATCAGCCGAGCGATCCCGCACCAACACTCCGCGGGAGTGCATTTCCGCAACAAATTCGCGATGCTTCACGCCAATGCGCGTCAAAATAAAATTCGCGCGACTCGGCCATCGCTGCACGCCAAGCGCATCCAGCGCACCTTCAAATGCAGTGCGTGCAAGACAAACTTCCTTCACGTACGTCTCAAGATATTCCCGGTCCTCAAGCGCTGCAGGCAAGCATGCCAGCGCCAGCGAGTTCACGCTGTAAGGAGAAAGCACCCGCCGAATCCAGCGCATGTTCTCCTCTGCCCCGGCCAGCAATCCAAGCCGCAAACCCGCCAATCCATAGGCCTTGGAGAAGGTCCGAGCCAGCATCAAATTGGGGATCTTCCCAATCAAATCCGCAACCGTCTCTCCAAAGAAATGAAAGTAAGCCTCATCAACCAGCACAACGGCCTGCGGCGCGCGTTCGCACAGCGCCAGGATTTCCCTCCGCCCCACCGTCGTGCCCGTGGGGCTGTTCGGATTCGCAATCGCAATAATCCTCGTCATCGCAGAAACGGCCGACATCAGCCTCTCGAACGGAAAAGCAAAATCCGCCGCAGCCTGCACCTGTACTGCCCGGCCATCCGTGCCGGAAGCGTAAACCTCGTACATCGTGTACGTCGGAACCGGCAGCAGCATCTCCTGCCCCGCATCGAGATACGTCTCGCAAAGCACGTGAATCGCCTCGTCCACGCCGTTAGTGAGCACCACCTGCTCCGGCTTCAGCCCAATGTGAATCGCCGCCTGCTCCTCAACCGATTGCCGTTCGGGATACTTCGTCAAGTGCTCCCCGGCAATTTCCGCTAGCGCCTCCAGCACTCGCGGCGAACACGACACGGTGTTCTCATTGAAATCCAAGCGCATCGCATCGCGACCTCCCAGCGGCGGATTATATTCCTTCATCCCCAGCACAGCCCGCCGCGGCGTTGGCCACTTGGTCATCGAGTCCTCAGCCACGAACACCTCGTGCGCGGATGGCTTCCGCGTGCCCATGCAATCCCTCTGCCTCGGCAAGCGAAACCGCTGCCGGGCCGAGCGCCTGCAATCCTTCCCGCGTATACCTCTGTATCGTTACGATCTTGAGAAAATCCAGCACACTCAGTCCACCTCGCACACGCGCCATCCTACCCGTCGGCAGCGTGTGATTTGGACCAGAAATATAATCTCCCATCGGTTGCGGAGAGTACCGCCCAATGAAAACCGATCCAGCATTGCGCACCCACTTCAGATCCGCTTCGGAATCTACGGTGAGATGCTCCGGAGCCAGCCGGTTTGTGATCTCGCGAGCAATCTCCACCGTCGGTGCAACAAAAACAACGCCGTTCTTCGCAATCGATTCGCGCGCGATTGCATTCGTTTTCACCCGCCGCTTCACTTCCGCCGCCACGTCCCGTGCAAGTGTAGCGTTGGTTGATACGAATATCGGAAGCGCCTGCGGATCGTGCTCCGCCTGCGCCACCAGGTCTGAGGCAATCGCCGTCGCCTCCCCCTTTTCGCTCGTGACGACAATCTCCGTCGGCCCCGCCAGCATGTCGATGCTGCAATCAAACGCCACCAGCTTTTTTGTCGCCGTCACATACTGGTTTCCCGGCCCAACTATCTTGTCCACACGCGGAAGGCTCTCCGTCCCGTAGGCAAGCGCCGCAATCGCCTGCGCGCCTCCAATCCTGAAGAAGTCGTCAACACCCAGCATCCATGCGGCTGCCAGCGTTTCTCTCGCCGGTCGCGGAGACACCACCACAATCCTCTTTACTCCCGCCACCTGTGCCGGAATCACCGTCATCAGCAGCGTCGAGGGCAGCGGATATCGTCCGCTCGGCACATAGCATCCACAAGAATCGAGAGCGCGAATCACCTGGCCCGTCTCCAGCCCCGGCACCGGCGAAAAATTCCACTCCTGCGGAAGCTGCCGTTCCGCGAATGCTCGGATATTTTTCGCGGCACTCCGCAGCGCATTCTGCAACTCCGCAGGAGTCTCCTCCCACGCTCGCTGCATCTCTTCCCGCGAAATGCGAAGCTCCGCTTTCGCCGGCAAGCCATCGAACTTCGCGGCATAGCGACGTAGAGCCGCATCACCACCGCGACGAACACCGTCTACAATCTTGCGCACGGTAGGCAGCGCCGCATCGCTTGACGCCACCCTCCGCTCTTCCAGTTGCCGCAGCAGCTCTTCCGCTGTGGCTCCGCGCGCACCTACCTTAACCAGCTTCATTTCAAACCTTCCCCTATAGCACCACTTTGTTCAGAGGAAATTCCACGATCCCCGTGGCCTTCGCCGCCTTGAGTTGAGGGATCACTTCGCGCACACTTCCCTCTTCAAGAATCGTGTTTACGGCCACCCAGTCGGAATTACTCAGCGTCGAAATCGTCGGCGAATTCAGCGCAGGCAGTATCGCCAGCACCTTGTCGAGATTCTGCTTTTCCACGTTCAGCATCAAGCCCACCTGCCCTTGCGCCGCAATTGCTCCATTCAGCATCAGCGCCAGGCTTTCAATCTTTTTCTTCTTCCACTCGTCTTGAAGTGCCGCGGGATTCGCGATCAAGTGCGTCTCGCTTTCCAAAATGGTGTCGATAATCCGCAGACGATTCGCCTTCAGCGAGCTGCCCGTCTCCGTCACTTCCACAATGGCGTCGGCCAGCGTTGGAGGCTTCACTTCCGTTGCGCCCCAGCTGAATTCCACCTTCACCGCAACACCCTTATCCGCGAAATATTTCCGCGTCACTTCCACCAGTTCCGTCGCGATTATCTTGTCGGCAAGATCCTCGGCCTTCATGTAGGGCGAGTCTTCTGGCACCGCCAGAACCCAACGAACTTTACGACGGCTCTGTTTGGCGTAGGTAAGGCTGGTCACGCTCTCAACCTTCAGCCCGCTCTCCACCACCCAGTCAATGCCCGTCAGCCCAGCGTCAAGAGCGCCGTGGTCCACGTACCGCGCCATTTCCTGCGCGCGAATCAGCATGCACTCAATCTCCGGGTCGTCGATCGATGGAAAATACGAGCGGCCATTGGCGTAAATGTTCCAGCCGGCCCGCTGAAAAAGTGCGATGGTCGCATCCTGCAGGCTGCCCTTGGGAATGCCAAGACGAAGTTTATTTGCCATTACGCGTTCTCCTTTGGGGCTGCTTCGACTGCTATGGGACGGGTAAAGCAACTCACCGTTCCTTCGTGGCACACCAGTCCATCCCCTTCCACTTCCACCAGGAAGAGAAGCGTGTCCTGATCGCAATCCGTCGCCGCCGTCACCACGCGCAACCGGTTGCCGCTCGTCTCGCCCTTCATCCACAGCTTCTGGCGCGTCCGGCTCCAAAAGGTTACAAAGCCACTCTCAAGCGTCTTCGCGTAGCTGGTCTCATTCAGGAAGCCGACCATCAGCACTTCCTTCGTCGTGGCATCCTGAACGATCCCCGGAACCAGGCCGTCCATCTTGCCGAAATCTATCTTCTGCTCACTCTCGTTCATCACTCGTCCTATCGGTTATGCGGCTGGTGTCTGCGCGGGCGCTCTGTGCCGGACAAACAAAAAGCCCGCCGGCGTGGTTCGCGTCGGCGGGCTTCTTTGATCTCTTTACTCTGGCTGTTTCTACAAGCCGGAAGAGTCCGCTGACACGTTCGTCACGTGATGATGATGAGCATGACGATGATGTGAGCGGATCTGCATGTCTGGTTAAAACCCTAACGTCTTCGCCTTTTCATGTCAACAGATTCTTATCGGGGCATTTCAATCGAGAGCTAGAATAAAGCATTCCAGGAAATAAGGATGTCTGCGACGGCTATGCCGAATCCAGGTGCTGCACTCGCGCGCGCACGCCATCGAAAGCCTCTACGCAACGGCCTTCGCATCCTCCCGATCGTTTGTTTTGTTTTCTTTATTTGCGGCAGCGCGGCTAGCGCTCAAAGCATCAACGATCAGCCTCCCGCGCACATCCATCCGCCGCCCGTGCCGCAGTTGGATATCAATCACGCCAGCATTGCGCAGCTGTTAAAAGTTCCGGGCATCACGCAGATCTATGCACAGCGAATCGTCACCGGACGCCCCTACACCACCAAGGGCCAGCTCAAGACCAGCGGAATCCTCCCGCCAGACCTCTACACCGCGGTGAAAGATCACCTCGTAGCGCATCGCCCCAAAAAACCCTGATCGCTACTCAGGCACTGTTTGGTCGTCTTTCATCGCAGCTCAATGAACGATGCAACTGAAAGAAGCGGTTATGTTTTGTTCTTGGTCCGCCCGTCCGGCAAGGACCGCGAGCGCAGCATCGCCACCGCTGTCATGTCCTCGCCGTTCTTTGGCTTTTTCGATAGCAAATTTCCGATCAGCGAATCGTTACCTTTCTTGAATGCAGCAACCGACTCAAGCGTCGCCTCGCACAGCTTTTCCGCGGAGTCGGTCTTGCTCTCTTTCAGCAGCGTGGTCAGCCGTTCCGCTCCGAAGCGGCCTCGCCCACGCGCGCTATCAATCACTCCCTTGGTAACCATCAGCATCCGCGCACCCGGCTCAAAGGCTTGAACCGCTGGCTCATGCGTCATGTGCGTGAATAGCCCCAGCGGCATCCCGCCATTTTCCAGCGGACGAGTGCCATCACCATCTCGGAAGAGCGCAGTCTGCCCACCGGCATTGATGTAAGTCAGAACGGAGATCGGAAGGTTGTAACAGCCGAAAAATGACGGAGCATAGTGCACGCCATCTGCCGCGCTCATCAAGGACGCATTCACCTCGTGCACCAGTTCGGCGATGGCTTCGGATTCGTTTACATTTGCCGCCCCAAACAGTTCAGAGCCTTTTCGCCTGAACGTATCCTGTACCTCCGCGGCGATCGGATCGGCCACAATCCTTTTTCCCGCAATATCCGACAACACGAACAGGACATGGCTGCCCACGGCAACACAATCGAAGAAATCACCGCCAACCCGGGCGGATGGATACCTCGACTGCAACTCGACGTCTCCGAACTTTCCCTCGTTTGAGGGCTGCGGCGAACGGACGGATTCACCCTGCTCTAACTGCGAAGAAGTCATAAAACAAACTTACCCTAAAGTGAAGGTCCTGCGAACCTACACTCTTGGGGGAGACCACCCTCCGCCCTCGTTCTGCGTGAAAATCAGAACAAGTTATAGAAGAGGAATACTCGCTGCCGTACCGAGATTTGAGCGGCCGCCATGGTATTCTCCTCCAACCGCGTATGACGACAAATCCCGCAGCAAGAGTCAAGTCGGGTGCGAAAATGAAAGCGGATCGCTGGTTCTACAGTGCCGCCGGCGTTCTCTTTCTCATAACCATGCTGGTCGGTTTCCGGCATTTCGTTGCCAACGGCGCGGCCAGTGATGGCAGCCCGCTCGACCCCGCAATGTTCCGCCTCGACCTGGTACACGGCACAGCCATTGCCGCGTGGTACGTGCTTTTTCTCATTCAGTCTTTGCTGATCTCCGTCCGAACTCGCCGCCTGCATTTCAAACTCGGTTGGAGCGCTGTCGTCATAGCGGTTGCGATTGCCGTCACGGGCCCGTTGGTCGCCACCCACTCGGTGCAAAATGCGCCGTCAGATTCCCAATTTTTTGGCATGCAATATTCCCGTTTCCTGCTCGTGATGTATACCGAGATCGCGTTGTATGTCGGCTTCGTAGCGACAGCAATCCTCACGCGCAAGAAGCCGAGGATCCATCGCGCCGCCATGCTCCTGGCTGGCCTTTGCCTGTTAGCCGGCGCTACGGCACGCATGCCATTTCTTTACCCGCTCTTTGGCGCCACCGGCTGGATTGGGCTCTTCGGTCCCATCTTCTGTATCGGCGCGGTGCTTCTCCTCGTCCGCTCCGCTTTGACCCGCAGCTTCGACCGATGGCTCGCAGCAGGACTTGCTGTCATGGTCCTCATCTTTATTACGTCCGAAAAACTTGCTCTGACCGCAGGTTGGAGCACGATGGCCGCTGCACTTCTCCGGCCCTGACCACCCGGCGCAGTCAGTCTCCATACAATCTCACTCGTCATCGACTGAGGCACTTAGACAGACGAGCTAGTGTCACATCGCGCGTTTAGAGCAGAGAGTTGGCAGTTCAGAATTGCGGTCGCAAGAGCCGAATTCGAGAAGGGACTGCCGTTAAAGTCTCCAAATGTACCCGCCAACTCCGCGCGCCAACATACAACCTTTTGCCCCCAAATACACTCTCCCTTCAGGGGGAACAGCGACTTTCGCGTTTCAAATGTGAGGAGAAAGGCCGCTCGTTATACACTCGTTGTCGGTACTCACATTAGAGTCAAGAAGCTGACTTCCTGAGTTAGATTGCGAGAAAGCACGCGTCGCGAGCTTTCCCAGGTTGACTCCGGTACCCCTAAGTAGCGTTCTTGTTCAGTTAACTGGAAAGCCCGGCACATTTTTAGCCGGTGGCAGGCGAATGAGTTTGTATTGCGTCAGGCAGTTGGAGATCCGTATAAACGACAGGCTATTCATGAGATAGCCCTAAATTTCGAACCAGGCAGTTACAAGAGAGGGAAAGTTTAATGCTCAAGAATTGTGAGAAGCACATCAGAGTGACAGCGGCGTGCGCTGCACTCGCCATCGCATCACTCGGCACGGCCTTTGCCGCCGACTCAGACGACCTTGCAAAGATTAACGATCGTGTTAAGGAATCCGGTTTCGTTATCGAGGCATTGACGAACAGCTCGAGCGGCATCCCGTTGGACGTTCTGCGCAAAGCAGAGTGCGTCATCATCCTTCCGTCCGTGAAGAAGGCCGCATTCATTGTCGGCGGACAATACGGTCGCGGTGTAATGACCTGCCGTGGTGGCGAAGCGTTCAATGGAAAGTGGAGCGCTCCCAGCATGATGAAGTCCATGGGCGGAAGCTGGGGCTTTCAGGCCGGTGGCGAGGCGACCGATTACGTAGTTCTGGTCATGAACGATAAGGGCGCTCGCGCTCTTCTCAATGGCAAGGTCAAGCTCGGCGGCGACGCCAGCGTTGCAGCCGGCCCAGTAGGCCGCACCGCGGAAGCTTCCACGAACGCCTCCATGAGCGCCGAGATGCTTTCCTACTCGCGCGCCCAGGGCGTATTTGCAGGCGTTGCCCTCTCCGGCTCTTCGCTCGGACCAGACGACGATGCGAATACCATTCTCTACGGCAAGAAGCTCACTGCAACCGACATCATCACCAAGCACGAAGTTGTCGCACCCGCCACTGCACACCTCATGCTGACAACCCTCACCGCCAAAGCCCCGATGAACATGTCCAAGGGCAAGGGCGGCAAATAGCTTTCTCCACTTGAAACACGAAAACGGCCAGCTCAAACGAGCTGGCCGTTTTGTTTTGCGCTTCGCATCACCATTCAGTAAGCCCTGCTTTCCGCATAGGTAACAGTGCGGGTAACATTACTCTGCGATCTGCACAGCCATTGAAAAATTTTCTTTGCCCCTCCTCTTTATTACCTTTACACTCCACATATCTTGTTGCCCCCGAGGGTCCCAATACAATATGTCCACTGCGGCTGGTACGCGTTTCGGACCTTACGAAATAGTTGAAAAAATCGGCTCCGGCGGCATGGGTGAGGTGTACTGGGCCAAAGATACTCGACTCGATCGAGACGTTGCTCTCAAGGTAGTCTCCCAGCGATATCTCGAGTCCGGGAGCGCCTCTGCCACTCCTTCTCCGTCAGGTTCAGCCACTCCCCCAACCGCCGCATCCAGGAGCAGATTTCAGCGGGAAGCCCGCGCAGCATCGGCCCTCAATCATCCGAATATTTGCACCATCTATGACATCGGCGAGCAGGACGGTCAGCCCTATCTCGTCATGGAACTCCTTCGCGGAGAAACCCTGAAGCAGTTCATGGCGGGACACAACATTCCTGCCACCGAGGCGATCCAATTCGCCCAGCAGGCAGCCAGCGCACTCGCGGCCGCCCATGGCCGCGGCATCATTCATCGCGACATCAAGCCGGCAAACATCTTCGTCGTCGAACGCGGCGACGGCCAGCACCAGGTTAAGATTCTCGACTTCGGTCTCGCCAAGCAGCAGGGTGGATCGAAGGCAGGCGAAAGCACCGTCGAGCTTGGCTCGGACGACTTGACCGCCACCAGCGCCGATCTGGGCGAACTCACTCTCACCACTCCCGGCTCAACCATCGGCACGATCGCGTACATGTCCCCCGAACAGGCCCGGGGAGAAACCCTCGACGCCCGCTCCGATCTCTTTTCCCTCGGCACCGTCTTCTACGAGATGCTCACCGGCGCTTCTCCATGCGCGGGAGCCTCCACCGCTGAGGTCTTCGCCTCGCTGCTGATGAAGGACCCAGCTCCTCCCAGCACTCTCAATCCGTCCTTGCCTTCCGGCATCGACGCCATCATGGCCAGGCTGCTGGCGAAGGATCGCGATAACCGCTACGCCTCGGCAGCAGAATTCCGCACCGCGCTCGACGCTCTCGCTGGCGGACCACCCAGCGGATCCTCCGGAAGCAGGCCTGTAGCCGCCGCCACACCACCACCCGCAGCGACCCCTGCTCCCGCTGCCCAGAAGTCCAGGACCCGGCCGGAAATCTACACCGCCATCATCGTTCTGCTCGTTGCCGCCCTCATCGTCGCCATCTACTTCGGATGGCGCCACTCCGACGCGGGCAAGGCCAGCCTGTCAGCCACCGGCACCCCCTCGTCCGGTTCCTCCCCTCTGTCGATGAAGGATTCCATCATCCTCGCCGACTTCGTCAACAACACCGGCGATCCTGTCTTTGACACCACGCTCAATCAGGCTCTCGCCATCAAGCTGCAGCAGTCTCCCATGCTCTCCATCGTCAGCCAGCAGCATCTGCGGCAGAGCATGAAGTACCTCGGCAAGAAAGAAGAGGATCCGCTCACCCCCGCCATCGCCCGTGAGATCGGCGAGCGCGAAGGCGTCAAGGCTATTCTCACCGGCACCATCGCCAAGCTGGGCAATCAATACATCATTACCCTGGCTGCGCAAGCCACCGCCACCGGCGACGATATTGCCAGCGAGCAGGCAGAAGCACCTGATAAGGAGCACGTCCTCGAAGCTCTCGACAAAGCAGCCACCGCCATGCGAGGCCGCCTGGGCGAATCCCTCGGTTCCATTCAAAAGCTCGACACGCCTCTCGGTCAGGCCACCACTCCCTCACTCGAAGCCTTCCGCGCCTATGCCCTCGGCGACGTGGAGCATGAAAGAGGAATGGATTTTCCGCAGGCCGCCGAACATTATCGTCAGGCGCTCAGCATCGATCCGAAATTCGCCATGGCATGGGCCCGCCTCGGAGTCGTCTACAACAATTCAGGACAGATCGGCAAAGCTCTTGAGTACTACACCAAGGCCTACAATCTCTCCGCCAACGTCAGCGAGAGCGAGCGCCTCTACATCGCCGGTCACTATTATCAGAACGTCCTCGGGGATATTCCTAAGGTCATCGAAGTTCTCGAGCTTTCCATCAAGACCTATCCGCGTCAGTTCGCCAGCTACGTCAACGTCGGAACCGCGTTCTCGGCCATTGGTCAGGTCGACAGGGCTCTGGATTACAGCGTAAAAGCCGCCGATATGCAGCCGGATGATGCCGTAGCCCAGGAAAATGTGCTCTCCAACTTGCTGATCCTGGACCGATTTGACGATGCAGGAAAGACCATCGCGCTCACTCGCAAATTGGGAATTGCAGACAATACGCAGTTCCAGCAGATCGTTTACCAATATGGTTTTCTCACCGGCAGACCGGACGAAATGAACTCCGCCATTTCCATCACCGATGGACGCGCCGATGCATATTTGATAGACGCGCAGGTGGCTCTGGCGAACGAATTCCAAGGCAAGTATCGCGATGCGCGCAACGCCTGGGAAAAAGCCATACGGGAAGCCGGCGCGCAAAGGGCGACCGACACACAGACCAACTACATGCTCCTGGGAGTGTCAGGCCGGGGCTTTGCTGGGATGTGCAACGATTCCGAAAAGATCATCAAGGAATCGCTCGCAATCGACAAATCCAAGCCAAGCAGGCGCCAGGCCGCATTTACGGCGGCTCTCTGTGGCGACAAAAAAACTGCAACGCGCCTCATTGAAGATCTAATGAAAGAGTACCCCGCCGATACTGTCATTCAACAGATCTCCGCCCCCCAAACCTTGGCCCTCATCGCCCTCGATGAGCACAAGCCCGACGAGGCGTTGCGACATTTGGAGATCAACCGTCCTTACGATTTCGCTGGCCCTGGCGCCTATCTACGGGGGTTGGCATTCCTCCAGGCGGGACAGTCGGTGGACGCCATCAAGTCTTTCCAGCAGGCGCTAAAGTATCGCGGAGCAACGATCCTCGGCTCATATCAGAACTATCCGCAGGCCCAGCTTGGACTCGCGCGCGCCTACGCCAAAGCTGGAAATAAGGACGAAGCGAAGAAGGCATATCAGGCCCTCTTCACTACCTGGAAGAACGCCGATCAGGATCTGCCGCAACTCATCGAAGCCAAGAAAGAATTCGCCGCGCTCTAGTCTCGGACCATCGAGCACACTCTTTATAGAGCGACCGAGGTCACTCTAATATTAGTCGGAAGTACTACTGCGCCGCCCGCTTCAGCAACAATTGAAAATAAGTTCGCAGCTGCGCGACGGAGTCGTCATATGGCCCAATGTCGCGCTGGCTGCGCGACTGCATCAGTCCGCCTTCCATCACGGTCAGAACAAACCGCGCCAGCGGATCGATCTCCGTGCCCGTCGGCAGCCGATCCTTCGCTTCTTCAAGACACTGGCTCACGGCAGCGCGCCAGCCATCGAAGTTGGCAGCAATCTTTTTGTGCACATTCTCGGAATGCGACTCGACCTCAAGCGCCAGCCGTCCAATCGGACAAACGTAGGTGCAATCGGTCATCACCATCCACTCGCGGTATGCGGCCAGCAACGCGAAAATCCGCTCGATCGGATCCTTGGCGCGCGCGAACACCGGCTCCATCACCATCGGCCACAGCATCTCTGCGTGTCGGTCCAGCACAGCCAGCAGCAGGTCTTCCTTCGTCTTGAAAAAGTGGTAAAGGCTGCCGCCATGGACGCCCGCTTCGTTGGCAATATCTGCCATCGAACAAGCTCGAAATCCACTCGCTGCAAATAGCTTGGAAGCCGAGTCAATCACCTTGTCGCGGGTTGTCGAAGAGGTCTTCATGATCAATATGTTGGTTACTTGACCAAGTATACCCTCATAACACTGTCCACACGCTTATTTAACAATTTTTTAAAAATCTTCTTATTGACAGACCTCCTGAATCTCAGGATAGTTGGATGATCATCCAAGTCGCCGGCACCCACCGGGCCGGCTTAACAAAGGACCCGCCATGCGAACGAAAGCCGCCACCCTCCTCGCCGTCTGCCTCCTCGCCCTCCCCGGCGGAGCGCAACAGCAGACCGCACCGCACGCCACCCCCACGCACGCTCTACCCCAGAATCCTCTCTCCGAACTGGCATGGCTCGTGGGAGGAGTCTGGAAAGCCGATGCTGGAGCCGTAGGTCAGGGCAAAATGCGCATCGAGACGCGCTACGTCTGGTCGGACAACGACAAATTTATCCGCTTCACCACTCACTTCATCACCGACCGCGGCGAACTCAAAAACTACGACGGCAACCTCTACTGGGATCCGACGAAAAAGGCTCTCGCCGTCTGGTATATGAGCGCGTCCAACGCAATCACCGAAGGCCCCATGACCATCGACGGCGATCTCTGGCAAATCACTTTTGAAGGCGAAGACTTCGACGATAAACCCGCGACCTTGCGCGTGGATGTGCTGCGCAAAACCAACAACCAGTACCGCTGGACCTTGACAGAGAAGCAGGGCGAAGGATGGAAGCAACTCGCCACACTTGTGTACGACAGAAATCCCGCTTCGTAAACTCGAACGTCACGATTAAGGCTGAATACATTCAATGCCGCCACACGCTACACCAAGATGCCGCCCTCGATGCAGCGTTACGCCGCCACCCGGTATAACGGACTCTCCAAGAGCACGAGTTTACGAAAAAAGTAGCATCCTCCACACCAGAGACCTGCGGGCGTGTTTTACCTATGAGTCATTTCCGAGTACCCGGTAATGCGCTCGAAAATCATAGAAAATGACGATCAGCGCACGATAAGTGCATTGGAGATTCTTCGCCCCTGGGGAGCAAGGGATGACGTTTGGCCGCCCCTGTTACTGGCCAGAGGTTGCATTCAGGGAAGCTAGTTGTGTCGATCTTCCCTGCGTCTTTGCAACCGCTGCCTTCACCAGTAATGCCGCCCGGGTTGGCATGCAAACGCATATATCATTCATGGACTTACTCTGGCTCATGCCGTGCCGTGGTTGGGAACCGATGGCTACGATCACGATCAAGCAGACGGCGAAGAGTGTGAGACGGCTCGTGGAACTCATGGGATGACCCCCTGATGAGGCAATACGGAGACAGTGTAATCCTGGTTCCTCAAAACTTCAAAAAATGACCGATCCGGCTTCTCGATGCATATATTGGGGCCACGGCCTGAAGGCGTTCAACCTTGGGCGTCCATCTCGGTCGTTTTGGGGGTCTGTCTCACCCCTACGTCGGAGTAGCCGAGCGGTCAGTAACATTTCTGCTGCTCTCGGCCCTATTTAGGCGGCGCTGCTGGGGTGGTCCGCAACTGTTCCACGCGGACTATCGTGCAATCGGTTTCCTTCCCGCTTGCGTTCTTCACTTTGCCCTTATCGTTGTTGACCTGGTACCTGACCTGGCTCCCTACCGGGTAGTCAGTGGCCTTGATCTTCGACTTTGTCCGGCATGTGTATTCCTGATCTGTCGTGTCGAATATGAAATCGAACTGCTGCGTTTTGTTCTTCTTGTCCGTAGTACCGGCAGGTTGAAAGTCCTTGAGAGATGTGGTTCCCGTTAGCTTCTCAGCGCTCGCCGCAGATGAAAGAACGACGGCAACTACAACGAGCAGTACTCCATTCCGTTTGCGCATTGTTGCCCCTCTGCCCGACATTGTATTACGGACCTATCACCAAGGATCCATTGGCAATTCTGTCATCCGACTTGAACCTCATGTGGGTGCCCCCGGTCCCCCGCACTTGGGGACCGGGGATGCCCTAAACCTCAACAGAACGGGAACTGGAGCACAGTGGTCCCGATGAGTGACGAAAAACATCTATGGTCTCGGAAGACGCTTGCGGTCGTATCGTGGGCATCTCGGCAGTGACCCCATTTTGGTAATGTCCGGAATGCCGGCTATATACCCGTAACCTGCTCCCTACGTTGCATCCGGATATGCGAAGGCTGGGTGGGCGTCGGACGGTGTAGTGCGTAAAGCGGCCCAGCTCGGGAAATAGACCCCTCCTCTTCGGCGAAGACCTGCGAAGAGCTTGGTTCTCACGGATCAAGAAAAAGGCGAGAACTTCTTAATAGAGATCTGCGTATGAACACCCAGAGAGACAAATCAGCTAATTAAGGACCCGGATGGAACTTCTGATAAAGGATCTGCGCTTTGCCCTTCGGACCCTTCTCAGGGCTCCCAGTTTTTCCATGGTCGTGATCATTTCCATCGCCCTGGGGTTTGCGGCAAACGTCACCGTCTTCAGCATTGCCAATGGGCTGCTGTGGGGTGTACTGCCGGTGAAGGATCCGGGACGCATGGTGATGTTCTCAGAGGGCGATTCCTTTTCGTATCCCGACTACCTTGACTATCGAGATCAGACCGGCGAGGTATTCGATGGCGGCGTTGCGGCCCACTTTCCCGTGATTCCCTCGAGCATCGGGGGCAAGGGAGATCCGGAGCGGATCTGGGGCCAGGCTGTGAGTGGGAACTTTTTCTCGGTCGCGAGTGTGGCGATGGTGATGGGCCGTTCCATCCTGCCTGAAGACGACCAGGCAGGCGGGCACAACCACGTAGCTGTACTGAGCAGCAACCTCTGGCGGCGGCGATTCGGCGGCGACGCGAACATTCTGAACCGCGAAATCGCGTTAAACGGGCAGAGTTACACGGTAGTGGGTATTGCACCGCCGGGTTTTTACGGCGTGGATCGCGGCATCGTATCGCAGTTCTGGGTGCCGCTGGCGGTCGCGGAAGATATCATGCCTGACCTCGCAACTGAAGGGGGTATCCGAAACAAGCGGGACAACCAGTGGGTGATGTTGAATGCGCGGCTTAAGCCGGGAGTGAGCCGCTCCCAGGCCGCTGTGCTGGTCAATGTGGTGAAGAAGCGCATCGACGACACTTACCGCAAAGAAGAAAAGGTCCATGAGAAGGTCACGTTGCAGCCAGCGGGCGGCCTGATCGCTGGTTCCGCAACTCCCGCCTACTCGTTGATGGCGGTGCTGATGGTGGTTGTCGGGTTAGTGTTGCTCGTGGCATGCGCCAACGTCGCGAACCTGTTGCTGGCGCGCGCGGCCGGACGGCAAAGAGAAATTGCGGTTCGCCTTGCACTGGGAGCGAAACGCTTTCAACTGGTGCGGCAGCTGATGATGGAGAGCTTTTTGCTGACGCTGACAGGTGCCGCAGCGGGTTTCGTGCTCGCTGCAGGCGCTGCACGAGCCATCTCGAGTTTTAAACTTCCCCTGCCGATCCCGGTGGTCTTCGACTTCAACGTGGATATGAGGGTGGCGATGTTCACGCTGGGCCTCTCGGTGATTACGGCCCTACTGTTTGGGCTGGTTCCGGCGCTTCGCGCTTCGCGACCTGACCTGGTGGATGCGCTCAAGGACGGTTCGCTGCTTTTTGGGCGCATCGGGCGGCCGGGCCTGCGCAATACGCTGGTGGTAGTGCAGGTTTCGTTGTCGCTCGTGCTGTTAGCTACGGCCGGATTATTTCTACGCAGCCTGGGCAACGTCGCTACGATTGACATTGGTTTCAAGCCAGGCAATCTGTTGATGATGAGCATGGACCCTAAACTGCAGAACTATTCGCACGACAAGACCGTGCTGTTTCTTTCCCAATTGCGTGAGCGCGTTGCAGTGTTACCGGGAGTTCGGTCGGTTAGTTTTGTCGGCATTGTGCCGCTCAGTCTCGGCGGAAACAGCAATAATTTTGACGCTGAAGCGACAAAGGGTTATCCCAAGCAGAGTGCGAACGCCAATGTGAACAGCGTGGGAACGGCATACTTTCAGACCATGGAGATCCCGGTGCTGCGCGGGCGGGAATTCAATCTTCAAATTGATGATCAGCACTCAATGATCATCAATGAGACCATGGCGGCGAACCTGTTTCCCGGTCAGGATCCCATAGGGCGACAGATTCGGCAGGACAAGGACTCGTACACGGTGATTGGCGTGGCGCGCAATTCGAAGTCCCGCACGATTGGGGAGAACACAAGCGGCGCCGTATACATGTTCCTCAATGCGGCTCCGGAAAAGGCGAACAGTTTCTTCGGCACCACGCTTATCGTCAAGACATCGACAAATCCCCTCACGCTGGCGAAAACGGTGCGCGAACAGATCGCGGCACTCGATCAGAACATGGCGGTATTCAACATCGAGACAATGGAAGAGCACGTAGACAAGTCGCTGTTGTTGCCGCGCATCTCGGCGCTGTTGCTTGGAATTTTCGGATCGGTGGGGCTAACGCTGGCATCGATCGGTTTGTATGGCGTAATGATCTATTCCGTGCGTTGCCGTACGCACGAAATCGGCATTCGTATGGCGCTAGGCGCGAACCCACGCAATGTGCTGCGAATGGTTCTGCGCCAGGGACTCACCCTGACCGGCATAGGGATTGCAGTCGGACTTATCCTCGCACTGGCCTTGGGGCGATTCACCGCTAACGTGCTCTACGGCACAAGTGGAACGGATGTGCTCACGTTTGGCGTGGTTTCCATCGTTCTGTTGGCGACGGCGACCGTCGCGACCTTGATTCCTGCGCTGCGGGCGGCACACGTTGAGCCCACCGTTGCACTGCGGTACGAGTAGAGAGATCGCGGATAAACTCACGAGTCTTCGAGTGACCCTTCATCAGCCGTGTCATATCCGGTTGACGGGAGGGTTGCGTTCGTCGTTCAGCATTTGGTAATCCACCGGGTCCTTTCCGGCGTAGTCGGCGCGATCGTGGGATGCTGGATTTACTTTGCAGTCCAAAAGAAAAGAAACGGCTCCGAATGATGGGACTCCGAGTGAGTTGTGGACATCTCGGAAGTTATAACCACATAAACAAATCTCCCCATGGCGAATTTAATTGGGTCCTACGCCGGGGATGATTGTGAATTCGCAAACCGCCATCGGCGGCATAACGGCATAGCGTTGTTTTCATAGTGGCATCCGGTTTTAACCAGCAATTAGTTCGAAGGTATGGATATCTCGCGGATGTCTACTGTATGCTTACCCAGCGTTACGCTGCCCCTTCCCGATCGGATGCCCGAAGATTCCCAAAATCCGATACCGCCTCCCACTCGTTCCTTGAACAGTGATTCAGAGGCCGTGAGCCCACTCTCCGCATCCACACCCGATGACTTCGCGCTTCTCTCTCGCGTGCGCTCTGGCGACCAGGGCGCAATGGCGGCGTTGTTTGATCGCTATTCCGGGGTGCTCTACTCCGTGGCTCTTCGCGTTTTGAAAGACCCGGGCCAGGCTGAAGATATCATGCAGGATATCTTCATACAGGTGTGGCGGAAACCCGATTCCTTCGCCTCCGGCCGTGGCTCGCTGGGAGGATGGCTAGCGGTTGTAGCGCGCAATCGCGCAATTGATTTGCTGCGCAAACGCCGTCCCAGCGATTCGGTGGAGGACGTCGTTCTTGCGTCGAAGACAGACACCGCCTCAGAAGCGGAGCGCAACGTTTTAATGGAAAAAGTTCGCGTGGTAATGGCGGAGTTGCCACCCGATCAGAAGACTTCTGTCGAGTTGGCATATTTCGACGGAATGTCGCACACGGAAATTGCCGAGAAGACAGGAGAGCCACTCGGCACGGTAAAGACTCGAATTCGGCTCGCAATGATGACGCTAAGAAAGGCCCTTGGAACGTGACGGACAGTCAACACATCCCGCAGGAAGACCTGGTCCTCTACGCCATGCAGTCGCTGTCACCGGCGGACGCTGCGACGGCGCGTGCCCACGTCTTTGCCTGCGAGACCTGCCGCCGCGAACTTGCCGAAATCAATGGAGACCTGGCCACAATGGCACTCAGCGTTGAGCAGGTCCCGATCCCAGCAGGTGCGCGCGACCGCTTCCTCGCTCGCCTGCAAACGGAAGAGCAAGCTGTCGCGATTGCCGAGAAGCCCATCGCCCCAGGACGACCGGTTCTGGTCCCAACCGCGCCACGTCGCAGCATCTGGCCGACATTGCTTCCGTGGGCCGCAGCCGCAGCCATGCTGGCCGTCGCCGCATACCTTGGAATTCAGAATCGAAACTTGCAGGAGTTGGTGAACGCGGATCGCTCGCAGATCGCAACCCTATCCGCGCAAGCATCCCGCGCGCAGCAGGTATTGGATACGCTGACTGCGCCCGATGCCCAGCAGGCAACGCTGACCGAGGGCAAGGCTGCGGCCGCTCCCACCGCGCACGCCAGTTACGTGCCGTCACGCGGAGCACTGGTCTTCATAGCCAACCACCTCAAGCCAGTACCGGCGAACAAGACTTATGAGCTGTGGGTCATTCCCGCGAACGGCTCCGCGCCCATTCCGGCAGGAACTTTCCGGCCGGACGCCAATGGATCAGCAAGCGTAGTTCTTCCGCCGCTCCCGGTCGGTGTACCCGCGAAAGTCTTCGGCGTGACAATCGAAAATGAAGGCGGCGCAACCTCGCCAACCATGCCCATTGTCCTCTCCGGCAACTAATTTGAAAGGGCACGGCTTCAGCCGTGCCACCACCTCACACTCGCGCTCTTCCGATGACGGTGGCCCATTCAAGCCCGCCGTTGGCTTGAGTGGGATTTCAATTCCGGATTCCACGGCATGACATCCTGAGCGAAGCGAGGCGTAGCCGAAGGATCTGCGGTTGACGGGTGGCCGACTCTTTCGTTCCAACAATGAGGGTGCCCCATCCTTCGCTGCCGTTGGCGAAGGGTGGGAGTAAACTTTCGCTTTAATGCCAACGCGCCTCGTTCCGCTCCCAACACACTGGCCCGGTGGCCCATTCAAGCCTGCGGTTGGCATGAGTGGGATTTCGATTCCGGATTCCATGGGATGTCATCCTGAGCGAAGCGAAGGATCTGCGGTTGACGGGTGGCCTACTCTTTCGTTCTCAACAATGAGGGTGCCCCATCCTTCGCTGCCGTTGGCGAAGGGTGGGAGTAAACTTTCGCTTAATGCCAACGCGCCTCGTTCCGCTACCAACACTGGCCCGTGGCCCATTCAAGCCTGCGGTTGGCTTGAGTGGGATTTCGATTCCGGATTCCACGGCCTCTCATCCTGAGCGAAGCGAAGGATCTGCGGTTGCCTTTCGTTCCAGAACCAGTGCTGAGTGGCGATTCACCAAACGAATTGCTATATCTCTGACATGTCGATTGGACGCAAAAACGCTCATTTTCGTGTCAAAGTGGCACCTGAATCGCATCTACAGGACTCGCGACGATTGAGCGCTTTTTAGTGGGGTTGGGTTTCAACCGTCTTCAATAGCTCGACGACCTTGGGGGCTGCAATCTCTTTGTAATCAGTAGATAAGAGACCGTATGATTCCAACTCGCCGAACTTTCTCCCCACGCCGCCGGACTGAGTGCCGTTCAGCGGCCAATAGCTCCAGGCAAGGTTATTTTCCTGCATATAACGGATGTACAAGCGGAACCAATCTGCGTTAGCACCACAATCTAATGACTGGCAAGTGCCGAACTCCCCAACCCATAGCGGTACTGCTGGCTCCGAGTGCAGCAGGAAGCCAGCCCGGTAATCGTAGGCCTGCTTCAATTCCTCGTAATTCGCAAACGGATGCTCGGCCGAGTAATAAGCATGCGGCGAATACACCAGGCGACCGACTGTTTTCAGCTTGACCGGCAGCTTGTCGAAACCGATGAAATTCGTTGAATAATCAGGACTTTCGACCATTATCAGCAGCTTTGGATTAGCTTCCAACACCGCATTTCCGCCTCGTTCCGCAGCCGCGTGCCAGTCCAATTTTGGGTCGGATCCGCCCCACGCAGCGCCGTTGCGAAGCTCGTTTCTGAGGTCCGCTCCAACCACCCAGGGGTTGTTTTTATAGCGGGTGGCGATCGTCCTCCAGTCCGCTATCCATTTTGTTTCCGGATACTTATCGTTGTACCAGAGCCCGTTCCCATCGGTCTCGCTGCAACACCAGTCGGCATGGCTGACGTGGTTATCGAGGATCACCATGATGTGGGCGCGGCTTAGCTCGCGAATCACGATATCCATGATCGCCATGGAATGTTTGCCCTTAAGCTGGGGATTAGCAACCAGCGCATAATCAGGTACTTGCGGGTCGCTCTCCAACGTCTCGTTGGCCCAGGGAAGGCGGATGGAATTCACTCCGATCTTCTGGATTTGCGAAATTATCGTCGCGAGCGGAGCTTTATCCAGGCCTCCGGCGACGAACTCTTTCTCATCGAAACCATACCAATTCAACGAGTTAAGACGCACTGGATGGTTTTTAGCGTCGAGGATCTGGTAACCGCTGGTGTGCAGCGGCGGAGTAATCGTCTGCGAGAACGCGCTAGAAACGAGGGCTACACAAGTGATTGCAAACAGGATTGTTACTAAGAATGTCGAGCGCTTCATGCGCCCATCCTACGCCTCAAACGAAAGAAGAGAAATGGTGTAGTTAGACGCGTTTCAGAGTGAGCTTTGGTCACTTTTGCCGGGGTAACATTTTCGCGATTTTGTCACTTTTCATGTGACAAGGGATCCCAGCAACTGACGGCCTCAAGAACCATCAACGTTTCCGGAACCAATCCGTCAACCTCGGCAAAAAGTTTATGCGCATCGAGCGGAGGCGTTCGCCTCCGCTGTGTACCTAAATCAGTGGAAGGGCCCGTTCTTAAATCACTGCGACTTCCTGCTTTTCGTTTGCGAATTGCGGGGGCGTCCGCGAGCAAACCATAAGGCGGTTCCATGCATTGATTTCCGCCACGGCAAACGAGAGATCGGCAATCTCTTTGGTGGAGAACTGATCGCATACTTGTTCATAGATATGGTCGGGGACGTCGCCGCCGACAAGCAAAGTCATACTCTCTGCCCAGGCCAAAGCCGCACGTTCCTGTTTGCTGAAGACGGGCGCTTCCCGCCATGCGACCAACAGATCTAGTTGGTTTTCACTAATGCCGTTCGTGCGCGCCAGGAGTATGTGCATTGCAAGGCAAAAGGCGCATCCATTGATTTGCGATACGCGTACTTTGACCAATTCCAGCAGACCGAGATCGAGGCCGCTCTTTTGGACATAGCCGTGAACGCCAAGCATTGCTTTGTACCCGCCGGCGGCGACTGTAGTTAAATCAAAACGCTGTTGCATTCCCTGCTCCTCGATGAATGAATAAGAATTTAAGACACAGCCTTCTTGTGAAAGTGCCTGAATAAAATGGCACGTTCTTTCGTCCCAAAGTTTCGTCAGCTTTTCGCGCGTGGGCTTCCGATTTGCATGCGAGCCCTCACGACGATTTCACCTTGCGGCCATCGAACCAGTTCTCTATCTGCACGCCAAAAGTTCTAGGTGCCTTGCCGGCAACCTGGCTGACGAGGCTTGCCAGCGTATGACTTGAAAGCTCATCTCGCATACGCTCTTCGGCAGCCAACATGACTGCTTGGATGGAACACACGCCCGATGTGGCCCATGAAGGCGCATTGGAGCCAAACACCGCGCAGCGTGAGCGAATCTCGAGACATTCGAAGAGAGGCTTTGGTCCGTCGATCGCCACCACGACGTCAAGGACACTGATTTTTTCAGCAGGCCTTGCGAGTGCGAAGCCACCACGCGCACCTTCAGTAGCCGTAACCAGGCCGGCCCTTGAGAGCTTAGTGAAGAGCTTGGCCAAATAGTCCACCGACACGCCCTGCAGGACGGCCAGATCGCGGACGTTCGCCTCCACTCTTTTTTCCGGGCGGGATACCAGAAAAAGGAGACAGTGCAAGGCATACTCGACACCGGTACTGATGAAGGGCATTTTAACTCCGATATGATGAGTCGTAGTTAAAGCGTATACCGATCTTTACGCCATGGCAAATCGTTGACGGGTGGCGATGCCGGGGCATGATTGCGAGTTGCGCATAGATAACGGGAAATAACAGAAATCGATTCCGGCCGATGTGAATCAAAGTCTCTATGGCGACGAAAACTACTTCGACAGCAGCGGCGGGAGGAACGTTTTCTCTCGGTGATATGACAGTGAACCGCATGGGCTTTGGGGCCATGCGCATTACGGGCGATGGAATCTGGGGCGAACCGAAAAATCCTGAAGAAGCAAAGAAGGTGCTGCGCCGGGCGGTGGAGATCGGCGTGAACTTTATCGACACGGCTGACTCTTACGGTCCGGAAGTAAGCGAGCGGATTATTGCGGAAGCATTGCATCCTTATCCTGGCGGGCTGGTGATTGCGACCAAGGCTGGACTGACGCGACAGGGCCCGAACAAATGGCAGCCGGTAGGAAGGCCGGAATATTTGCGGCAGTGTTTGGAGATGAGTTTGCGGCGGTTGAAACTGGAACGCATTGATCTGTACCAGCTGCACCGCATCGATCCTAAAGTCCCGGCAGAAGAGCAATTCGGCGAGTTGAAGAAGATGCAGGACGAAGGAAAGATCCGGCAGATTGGATTGTCTGAGGTGAAGCCGGCGGAGATTGAGAACGCGCGCAAGACGATCAAAGTGGTGAGCGTGCAGAACCTGTACAACATCTCTGACCGCCAACACGAGGACACGCTGGAGTATTGCGAGAAAAACAAGATCGGCTTTATTCCGTGGTTCCCGGTGGCAGCCGGCAAACTAGCGAAACCGGGCGGTGTGCTGGACACGGCAGCAAAGAAGCACGACGCGACGTTGGCGCAGGTGGCACTCGCATGGCTGCTGCATCGTTCGCCGGTGATGCTTCCGATTCCCGGGACGTCGTCTGTTTCGCACCTGGAAGAGAATGTTGCGGCGGCGGGATTGAAGTTGTCCGAGGAAGAGTGGAAGGCGATTGAAGAGGCAGCGAAGTAGCAGCTAAGAAACGGTCAATGAGTCAGCGAAGGGTCGCGGTCCCACATTTCAATGGCGAGATGCGGGACCGCATCCATCAGATAGAAATGGACCCTTTGCCTTCCGCCATTTTCAATTCGACGAACGATTGTCGATTCATCGCAATCCAATCATTTGGAATTCGCAGTATGGCAGCTACTTGGCCACATTTCGGATATAACGTCAGTCATTTGTAGACGGCCTAAATTGCCCTTGACTTGCAATTCCTACAAGAGCACAATCCTTCGCCAATCGCCTCTCTGAAAAAGCAGCTTTCCATGCCGCTCGAAAGTGCAGCCCCCTGAGACGGTCAGGACAAACCTGTCCTGCTAACGAACCCAATTCGTTATTGAGTCAGGCCTCACACCAAACGTGCCCACGTCAGTTGACGCATTCGTGCGTCAATTGAAATCCTTCCGCACTCACACAAGGTCAAGAGGAGAAGCTCATGAATAGAACGCGCAAAATTCGGTTGGTATGGGCCACATTGATAGCTGCCGTTGCCGCAACCTGGTCGGGTTCTACGGCAACCGCTGAGGGCCCCGTCAGCGACTGGAATTTGATCGCTATCCAAGCGGCTTTGACGGCGGGAGAGGGCGCCGTTCCCGAGTCGCGGACGCTCGCTATCACACAAGCGGCGGTTCACGACACACTGAATGCGATCGACTCCCGTTATCAGCGATATGCGTTCAAGGGTAAAGCGCAGGCCGGTGCTTCGGTGGACGCAGCGATTGCGGCGGGGGCACGAGACGCAATCGTCGGCGCCATCTCAGTGGGCGCGTTACCGTTTCCTCAATTCGGGACGCCCGCGCTCCAAGCCACGGCTGTCGCGCAGGTGGATGCCGCATATATGACGGCGTTGAGCAACATTCCGGACGGCGCTGCGAAGAGCAATGGTATTGCGATCGGTCAGGCTGCCGCCGCCGCCATTCTGGCGCTAAGAAGTACCGATCATGCCACCACGCTCGTCTTGTATACGCCTGGTACGCAGCCCGGACAATGGCGGCCAACGCCCAATCCAATACCCTTCGATCCGCCGGCGCCGGCCGATATGCTGCCGGCTTCGCTTCCAGGCTGGGGAATGGTCACCCCATTCGTGTTGCGCCGAAGCAATCAGTTCGAACCGAATGGGCCACCCAGCCTGGGAGGAAAACAATATGCCGCTGATTACAATGAGGAGAAGGCGATCGGAGAGCTTAACAGCGCGACCCGAACCGCGGAACAAAGCACTATTGCCCGTTTCTGGTATGAAAACTCGCCCACCACATGGAGTCGAATCGCTCGCGTGGTTGCGCAGACTCGCGGTTTGGACTCATGGGAAACAGCGCGCCTGCTCGCACTTCTCAACATTGCGATGGCGGATGGTTACATTGCGGGATTCGAGACAAAGTACACGTTCAACTTTTGGCGGCCGGTGACTGCAATCCGTGCCGGTGACACCGACGGAAACGACGAGACGGTCGCCGATCCGGTGTGGTCGACATTCCTGAACACGCCGGCGATTCCTGACTACCCTTCGACGCACAGTGTTCTCGGCGGAGCCTCGTCCACGGTGTTGCGCCGGTTTTTCCATAACGACAATGTTCCTTTCACAATTACAAGCGGCATCCCATTTGCCGGCATAACGCGATCGTTCACAAGTTTTTCAGAGGCTGCCGTGGAAAACGGCGAGTCTCGCGTTTACGCCGGTATTCACTTCCGTACTGCGGTCGAAGACGGCACCAAGCAGGGAGAGAAAATCGGCCAGTTTACTTTCACCCATATTCTGAAGCCCGTCGATGGGGAGGATGAGGACGACAATTAAGAACGGACGATCACTGAGTCAGAGATTTTGTGAAGGTCAAGCTAAGGGTAAATAACGATCGGCGAGTCTTGTTTATGGGCTCGCCGATTTTCTTTGGTGGTGGTTGCGGTTGCATTTGTGAATTTGTTTTAGATTTGTGCAAGCGGCGAAATGCGGATCTCACTTCGATTTCCTGCGATCGAGACAGCAATCTGAACATTGGCCAACATGCGCGGAGGCCAGTGCTTGGTAAAAATTAAATATTGGGCCATCCGCCATCCCACTTTGTGTATCGAACGATAAAGCAATCCTCAGCTATATCTACTACCAACATGGGCCATCGTTTCCGAAGACTGTTTACTTCGGTTTAGCTTCCCCAACGAGATCAACTCGAGCGCGCTGGAGGTTTTTATCATGCAGAGAAACCTGGCTGGGAGACGCCTGAACTGCGTTCTCCTGGCTCTATCCTTTTTGGCCATTACGCAAAGTGGCATCGCACAGAACAAGAAGCCCAACATCCTGGTGATTTTCGGAGATGACATCGGCCAGACAAATATCAGCGCTTATGGCCTGGGCGTGGTGGGATACAGGACGCCGAATATTGATCGTATTGCCAAAGAAGGGATGATGTTCACCGACTACTATGCGGAGAACAGTTGCACTGCGGGCCGCTCGTCGTTCATCACCGGGCAGACTCCGAAGCGTACGGGCATGTCGAAAGTGGGAATACCGGGAGCTCCGGTCGGCCTGCAGGCGCGGGACGTAACCATTGCGCAGGCGTTGAAGCCGCTGGGCTATGCGACCGGGCAATTCGGCAAGAATCATCTTGGGGATCGCAACGAATATCTGCCCACGGCGCATGGTTTTGATGTGTTCTTCGGCAATCTCTACCACTTGAATGCGGAAGAAGAGCCGGAACGTCCCTACTGGCCGAAGAATGACACGGCCTATACCAGCACGAACTCGCCACGAGGCGTGATGAAGTGCGTTGCTACCGCCAAGGAAGACACGACAGACGAGCCCCATTGGGGAAAAGTTGGCAAGCAATCCTGCCAAGACACAGGCCCCCTCGACAAAAAGCGGATGGAGACGATCGACGATGAAACGACAGCGGCGGCCATCGATTTCATGACCAGTCAGTCAAAGGCAGGCAAGCCGTTCTTTGTATGGATGAATACGACGCGCATGCACGTGTTTACCCATGTTCGCGCTTCGATGATTGGCCAGAGCGGCATGGTGGGCAACGAATATGCGGACGGCATGATAGAGCACGATGGCGATGTGGGAAAACTGATGAAGGCTTTGGACTCGCTGGGGATTTCGAATGACACCATCGTGGTCTACTCCACCGATAACGGCCCCAACCAGTTCTCGTGGCCGGATGCTGCGACCACGCCCTTCCGCAGCGAGAAAGACACCAACTGGGAAGGCGCGTTTCGCGTTCCGGCGATGGTGAGATGGCCGGGACACATCCAGCCGGGACAGGTATCCACCGAAATGTTCTCCGGTCTCGATTGGTTTCCAACGTTGCTCGCGGCGGCAGGGAACACAACGATTAAAGAACAACTGCTGAAGGGCGCTGATATTGGCGGGACAACTTTCAAGGTGCATCTCGACGGCTACAATCAACTGCCCTTTCTGACGGGACAGCAACCGAAGAGTCTTCGCACGGAATTTGCGTATTACAACGATGACGGGGTTCTCGTCGCATTTAGACATGAAGACTGGAAAGCCGTGTTTTGCGAGATGAAGAAGCCGGGTGGTTTCCAGGTCTGGTATGAGCCATTTGAGTGCCTGCGAATTCCCAAGCTCTTTAATCTGCGAATGGATCCATACGAACGTGCGGACATTGTTTCCGACCAGTATGACGATTGGCGCGTCAAGAACGCTTATCTTATGGGCTGGATGACGTTCCACGCGGCAGGTTTTATCGACACATTCGCGGAATATCCGCCTAGCCAGGCGCCGGCCAGCTTTACGGTCGATCAGATCGAAAAGGACGTCGAAGCGAAGATCAAGGCGATGGCGACAACGCCGAAAACGCAGTAGGCCCGGATGCACTGCCGCCGATTCTGCAGGACGATCGGCGGCAGTGCATCTGATTTAAATCTGTGGGCGCTTTGCTTTCATTGCATCTACGTGCTGCGGTACCGGAGAATAATCCTCGCAACTGCCGGGCCCATTGAGAAATTATCTTGCGTACATGAGGTGATGGATGGAGGAGTTCGTTTCGAGTTCGGAAGGCTCTGTGCCGTTGGTTGCAGCCATGAGCGTGATCGCCGGGGCGGCTGCTGCTGAAGGCGACGGTGGGATCGCTTCAAAGACGCTTGAGGTAAACGGCGTGAAGCTGCATTACAGAATCGCGGGCGAAGGCCCGGCGCTGATCCTGCTGCATGGCTACGCGGAGACGTCGCTGATGTGGATGTCGATCATGCCTCTGCTGGCGGAACGATTCACGGTGATTGCGCCGGATCTGCCGGGGATTGGCGATTCCGATGTGCCGGTGAAGGGGCTGGACATGAAGAGTGCCGCCATCAGTATTCATGAGTTGGCGAAGGCGCTGGGCGTGAAGTCGGCCGAGGTGGTGGGGCACGACATTGGGCTGATGGTGGCGTATGCGTATGCGGCGCAGTTCCCGGCCGAGGTGACGAAGCTGGTGTTGATGGATGCGTTTCTTCCCGGAGTGGGCGGATGGGAGGGGATCTACAACAGTCCGCAGATCTGGCATTTCCGCTTCAACGGGCCGACGCCGGAAGCGCTGGTGCAGGGGCGGGAGCGCACCTTCTTTGAATTTTTCTGGAATGATCTCGCGGCAGACAAGAATAAGTCGATTCCTGAGGCAGACCGCCAGGCTTACACGGCGGCGTACTCACGGCCGGGGCGGATGCGGGCCGGGTGGGCGTATTTTGTTTCGTTTCTGCAGGCTGCGGCTGACTTCTCCGAACTGGCGAAGACGAAGCTGACAATTCCACTGCTAACGATTGGCGGGGACAAGTCGCTGGGCGAGCCGCTGGGGCAACAGGGCAAGCTGGTGGCGACGGATGTGACGACAATTGTTCTGAAGGACGCCGGGCACTGGATTCTGGAAGAACAGCCGGAGGCGACAACCGCGGCTCTTTTGAAGTTTCTCTAATGGTTGGAGAGGCGCGACTGGAGTTGGAGACTTGGGGGATTCTGCGGGGGAAGATTTTCCAGAAAAAGATTTGAAGTTGTGGATGACTTTCGCTTTTTATTCGCCTATGCTTTGGAGATGGAAAACCGCCGCGCCAATCCGACAGGTCGAGTGGTCTACATGTACTTTCAGCAGCGGGATGGCTGGCGTTGCCAGTTTTTAGAGGCGGACTTGAAGACTCCGCTGCCCTGCAAGCTGGTGTTCACCGAGGACGACAAGATCCGCGAGATTGTGCAGCGAGGGAACGGGCTGCCTACGGCGGAGAGCCGACAGATGCTGGAGTACGCAATTCGAACGGGCCGGGGCGGCGTGTTTTTGAAGTTGAACGAGGAGCAGTACTCGAAGCTCGGCGGAACCGGCCACACCAGTACTGACCGTAATGGCAGTGGCAAAACGAAAGCTGCGGAGGGAAATCCGACACTCTAGGTGTTGGCCGTGTGGTCGGAGTGAGAGCGAGCCTCTGCTACCCCACCTTCGCATAATGCGCAAAGGATGGGGCACCTGCTTTTAGCAATGTCCGAAGAAAACCGTTCATTGGGGCACCCTTCTCTTTTGCAAACAACCGAAGAAAGCCCCTCATTGGACAACTTTGCTTTGCCGCGGCTTGAGAAACCCACATCTCAAACGCGAGATGTCCGGCACCCGTATTGTGGGGACGCTACGTCCGGGTCGCGCCAGCGATTAGACTGATGGGTGCAACTCTCAAGAATTTTGACGGCATTCCGCGCAACTTCATTTGCTGCATTTCTCTTCCTGGGTTCGCCGGTGCTGATGGCACAATCTGGCGCCGTTGTAACGCCCACTCCTACAGTTACGCAGACAATGCCGGATGGCGGTGCCCAGGTGCCCGCGTCGAAGCAGGCACCGGCGGAGAAGAAGGGGCTGATCCAGCGAACACCTGCGAACGCGGAGGAGCGCCGCAAGGCGGAGCGCCACATCACGCTGGATGTGTCGGTGAGCGATGCATCCGGCAAGCCGGTGGAGGATTTAGGGCAGCAGGATTTTACGGTGCTGGATAACGGACAGCGACAGACGATCGCGACTTTCCGCAGAGTCGAGGGGAAAACCGCTGTGCCGCCGGTTGAGGTTATCCTGATGCTCGACACGGTGAACACGCCGTTTAACGATGTTGCCATCCAGCGGCAGGCGCTGGAGAAGTTTCTGCGGCAGAATGGCGGGCAGCTTCCTTTGCCGGTGTCGATCGTGTTTCTGTCGGATGCGGAGGTGAAGCTGAACAAGCCGAGTCGCGACGGCAATGCACTGACCGCGGACATGGCGAAGCTGCAGACGCCGATGCGGATGAATGGGGCAGCGCAGGGATTCGGTGGGTTGGTGCAACGATTCCAGGAATCTATTCGCACGCTGACGCAGCTATCCGCCTACGAGGCGACGAAGCCGGGGAGGAAGCTCCTGATCTGGGTGGGGCCTGGGTGGCCGATACTTTCCGGATCTGCGTTTCGCGTGAGAGAGAAGGATCAGCAGGCGTTCTTCAACTCCATCGTGGATGTATCGACGAAATTGCGCGAGGCGCAGATTACGATTTACAACGTGACGCCGCTGGATCCGAGTAAGGGACAGGCAAGGACGTTTCTCTACAAGAATTATCTTGGCGGCGTAACCAACGTGAAGGATGCCGACTCCGGCAATCTCGCGCTGCAGGTGCTGGCGGTGCAGAGCGGCGGACTGGCGCTCGATCCCAACAGCGACATGCCAGCGATGGTTTCACGCTGCATTGCCGATGCGGATGTGTATTACGAGGTCTCGTTTGAGGCTGCT
This sequence comes from uncultured Acidobacteriaceae bacterium, assembly GCA_963797255.1. GTDB lineage: Bacteria > Acidobacteriota > Terriglobia > Terriglobales > Acidobacteriaceae > JANXZS01. Next base: position 247,518 of record CAWCOV010000012.1, on the reverse strand, counting down.
GCTGCGGAGAAGCTGGATGAGTATCATGCGCTGGAGGTCAAGATGGACAAGCCGGGGCGGAAGGCGCGGACACTTACGGCTTATTATTCGCAGCCCTAATGCTGGCCGTGAAATAAGACGCAGATCTCTTCACTCCGCTTCGCTTCAGTCGAGATGACAATGTTTTGGAGCCACAACCACTCGAGCCGACCGATGGCTTGAATTGGGCACCGACCAAATCGCGAGATGTTGGTCGGGTGCCCAAAATATAATCGGCTTTCGATCATTGCAGGTGCAGGGATCATCCATCATAAGAATGCGATCCTCTTTGGGCGGCATCCATGAAAAAGCTTTTCGCTTTGACCATTCTTCTGATATCGAGTGCGGCGCTTGCGGAGTCCTGCACTCTCGAAACTTACGCCTCTTCGTGGATGGCTACGGGGACGCCATTTTCTATCAAGTGCCCATCGGGAAAATACCCGGGCACATTGGTGGCGACTCCTGCGCGTCGATTTTTTCGACGTGGTCACCTGATGCTTAAGTTTGATCAGCCCATCACGGTGGTCTCGAAGACAACGACGGACGAGGGAAAGATTCAGCCGGGGCGGGGCAAACAGATTGCCAGTGTTCTAGTAGCAGGCGGCGTGGGGATTGGCGCAAAGGATATCACCGATGGGATATCGGGAGCGGTGTACAAGTCCTGGTATGCGATTCCGATTGCGGTTGTCACGATGGCCTTCTTTACCAACGGCGGCGACGTAAATCTCAAGCCCGGATATAAGGTTGAAATTGTGACGTCGAGGAACTGAACAGGCGAGGACAGACCAAAAAATGAATTCGACGAGGCGTCTGATCAAAGCAACGCTCAACCGGATGGGCCTGGATGTCAGCCGCGTTCCTCGCGGCGGAGATTCCGCGCCACGTCTCGAACACCTCTATCGCAAGTACAAAGACAACACAATGCTTGGCCAGCAGAATACATGAGAAACCTGGCACTGACGGCGACGGTGAACGCCCCCGGCTGCGTGATCGAATGTGGCGTTTGGAAAGGTGGGAGCAGCGCCGGGATGGCGGAGGTGCTTGGACCTGAACGCGAGTATTTTTTGTTCGATAGCTTTCAGGGTCACGTCGATCCGCAACCGATCGATGGCCCCGCCGCAATCGCTTGGCAAGCTGACAAGAATGGACCCTGGTACTTCAACAACGCTGTCGTGGGCACCGAAGATGCGGAGGCTGCCATGAATAATTCGGGCGCCAAGAACTATAAGCTGGTTAAGGGATGGTTCGAAGACACACTTGCGACGTTTGTGCCTCCCTCTCCGATCGCAGTGCTGCGCATTGACTGTGACTGGTATGCATCCACGATGACATGTCTTCGCGCCCTGTTTCCTTATCTCGCCGAGGATGGAATTCTGATCGCGGATGGCTACCCCGACTGGGACGGCTATGCGCGAGCCATCCATGAATACCTTGCCGGCTATGAGGGTATGGCTCGGATCAAGCAGTTTGACGACAGACTTTACTATGTCGTCAAGGGCACACGGAATTGGGCCGATGCGGGTGACACGCCTTCGGACTGACGCTATCGATCTGTATTTCGGCGTGCCTCAGCCACTGAATCTATACCTTGCTGATTCTTCAGTGCACTCGTTCCACCGCCAGTCCTTTTGTCCACTTTTAGAAGGCAATGTCCGCATACGCACATCCCCATTGCGCGTGGCAGGTCGCGGAGTCGTGGGCTTTCGGAACATCATGGAAGTGCAAAGCAGTTGATTCCAGTGCGTGGGATGCTTCGAGGACTGCCTGACATTTTCACCGGGTTTATCTCCGCGCTGATTGGCGATTGGCTTGCTTTGTTTGCAGCAGCGTACGACTCCGGAGAAGTTTCTCGTTTCGAAAGCGGGGGAGAAGGCGCCAAAAAACCCGAGCAGCTTTGAGGAGGACTTCTTGTTGAAGCGTGGACTTCAGTTATTGCTGGTTGCATGTTTGGCTACAGGCACGTTGAGGGCAGCGAGCGATTCTTTTGTGGGCAAGTGGCAGCTCGACTCGTCGAAAAGCAAAATCACCGACATGATGCGGGTGGAAGCGGAGGGCGCAAACAAGTATGCCCTCATCTTCAACACCGGTGATTTCGAGCCGGTGGTGGCCGACGGAACAGATCAGCCTGCTTCCTTCGGGAGTACTGTATCCATCACTGTTGCAGGGACGGATAGCTGGAAGGTTGTCCGCAAGAAGGACGGCAAAATCCAACTCACGGGAAACTGGAAGCTTTCAGAGGACGGCAAAACGCTCACGGATGCCTTTTCCTCGACCAAGGCAAACGGCGAGATGTCGACCGTGAACTATGTGTACAAGCGGACGGCGGGAGGCTCGGGGTTCGCAGGCACATGGGAAAGCGAGAGCGATAAGGTCACTTACACTTTTGAGTTTCAGATCCAGTCATGGGAAGGCGATGGCTTGACGTTGATCAGTCCGGGCGGGACGACGAAGAACATGAAGTTCGACGGGAAGGATTATCCGGTGCAGGGTCAGTACGTGTTCCCGGGAACATTGACGTCGGGGCGTCGGGTGAACGAGCACACCGTGGAAGTGACGGACAAGACGAACGGCAGGGTCGTCGATAAGCAGCAGATCGAACTTTCTCCCGACCTTAAAACCTTGACTGTGACTTCGTACCCTTCGGGTCAAAGTAAGGCGAATGTTTTTGTTTTTGATCGGGAGTAAAGGCGGCGAGTCAGCGAGTTAGCAAGTCAGTAATTACGTAAAACCCCACTCAAGCCAACGGCTGGCTTGAATGGGCCACCGTCGGGCTAAAAAGGGAACACAAATCAGAGCGCGTTCCTGATTACTTTGCGGTAGGTATCCAGCACCGTTTTGCCCTGCTTCGTCAGGCGGCAAATTGTCAGCGGGTACTTGCCGCGAAAGGTTTTTTCGATCTCGACATAACCGGCCTCCTCCAGCCTGGATAAGTGCACGGAGAGATTTCCTTTTGTCAGTCCGGTAGATTGATGCAGGTACTGGAAGTCCGCTTCTGCCACGGCCGCCAGCAAGGCGACAATCATCAGCCGAGCGGGCTCGTGAATCACACGATCGATTTGCGCCAATCGCTGAATCTTTGCGCTGCCCATCTTACGAATCCTCTTTCGGCGTGCGCAGAAAACGGAGGAGCACGACGCAACCAGAAACCAGCGACAGCATCCCCATCGAACCATAGAAAATCAGAGATCCCATCTCAAACGTGACTCGGCTAAAGGCAATTGCAATGCCCAATGCTGCCATCACTACTCCCCCGACGACAAAACGGGGCGACAGACCAGCCTGAGCGATTAGAAAGCCACCTCCTATCCCTATTCCTGCGAGCAACCAACCGGCGGGCTGGATCGCTCCGCGATAGGCCGCCCATGCCGTGCCAGCGGCAGTCACAAGGGCGATGGTGATTACGAGGATGGACCGCTTTCGGGGCACCGGTTGCAGTTCTACGTAGCCGACTCTCTCTATCAAGAACTGACGGCGTATCGACCGGATTGCCCACGGCGATGCAGCAATCATCGGGCACAGCAGCAGTAGCATTCCCCACCATGATGCTCGATGAGGGAACGATCCAGGTTGGAACGCAAGTTCCAGCCACACGAGAAGCGCGACCGTCAGAAAACAGATCCCGATTGCAATTTCGGGTAATCCATCGCGGTTATTTGCTCTTTGCATCAGGCGTCCGACGGCGGCGTCTGGGTTTCTCTCGACTCCTTGAAATAGGTTAGGATCCATGGCCTTTCTCCATAGACTAGTTCGTATTACAAACTAGTTTGCACATACTATGCTCCTGATCGAGAGGCATTGCCAAGAAAAGGAAAGGCCGCGATCTTTTTGATCGCGGCCTTTTTTTGTGTTTCCCAGAATTGCTGCCCTTAGTCGCGGACTCCGTCTACGAAGGCTTTCAGCTTTCTGGAACGCGAGGGGTGACGCAGCTTGCGGAGTGCTTTTGCCTCTATCTGGCGAATGCGCTCGCGGGTTACCTGGAAGCTTTGTCCTACTTCTTCGAGGGTGTGCTCGGATCCGTCTTCGAGGCCGAAGCGCATCTTGATCACGCGCTCTTCGCGCGGGGTCAGGGTACGCAGCACCTGCGAGGTGTACTCCTTGAGGTTGACGCTGATGACGGCATCCGAAGGAGAGACGGCCTGGCGGTCTTCGATGAAGTCGCCAAGATGCGAATCTTCTTCTTCGCCGATCGGCGTTTCGAGCGAGATGGGCTCCTGCGCGATCTTGAGCACCTTGCGGACTTTGGCGACCGGGATGTCCATGCGGCGGGCAATCTCTTCCGAGGTGGGCTCGCGGCCAAGCTCCTGCACCAGCTGACGCGAGGTGCGGATGAGCTTGTTGATGGTCTCGATCATGTGCACCGGGATACGGATGGTGCGTGCCTGATCAGCAATGGCGCGGGTAATCGCCTGGCGAATCCACCAGGTGGCGTAGGTTGAGAATTTGTAACCGCGACGGTACTCGAATTTGTCCACGGCCTTCATCAGTCCGATGTTGCCTTCCTGAATGAGGTCGAGGAACTGCAATCCGCGATTCGTGTACTTCTTTGCGATGGAGACGACGAGGCGGAGGTTAGCTTCGATGAGCTCGCGCTTGGCCTGTTCCGCATCCATGTCGCCCTGAATCATTTCGCGCTGTGTGCGCTTCAGTTCGGCAATGGAAACTCCCGCATCCGATTCCAGCTTTTCGAGATCGGTCCTGCAGTTCTTCTGCTGGCGGCGATATTCCTTGCGCAGCTCTTCGCTCTTGGAGGCGTCGTGCTTGACCTCGAGCGATTTGACCTGGCGCTCCAGGGTGCGCATGGCGTCCACGGTCTTGTTGACCTTGTCGAGCAGGCGCTTGCGTTCCTGGTTGGTGTACTTCAGCTCGCGAACGATGCGCGAAATGTAGACGCGCTCGCGGGCAATGGCCCAGCGAGTTTTGCGATGCTCTCTCGCCTTGGTCTTGATGTTGATTGTCGGCAGCTTCTCAAGCAGAACAGCGGTCTTTTTCTGATGCTTGATGAGAGCGTCGACACGGGAAACGGTTTGACGAACGCGCGCCTGCAGGATTTCTTCGGTGAGTTCTTCCTCGTCGAAGATGACCACTTCTTTTACGTTGCGAACGCCACGCTTGAGATCTTCGCCGAGAGCGGTGATTTCGCGAATGACGATGGGCGAACGGGAGATCGCCTTAAGCACGCGGAGCTGACCACGCTCGATGCGCTTGGCGATTTCCACTTCCCCTTCGCGGGTAAGCAGGGGGACGGTGCCCATCTCGCGCAGGTACATGCGGACGGGGTCGTTGGTTTTTTCAAGAGTACCGGGCGTGAGGTCGAGTTCTACATCTTCGCTCTCTTCGCCTTCTGCTTCGAATTTCTCGCCCCCGAATTTGGGGCCGCCTTCGAGTATGTCGATTCCCTGCGTCCCGATTGTTGTGATCAGGTCGTCGAGGTCGTCGGGTGAGTGCAGGTCGCCAGGAATGAGGTCATTGACCTCGTTGTACGTCAGGTAGCCTTTTTCCTTGCCTGCTTCAATCAACTTCTGGATGTCTTCTTCGTACTTGTCTTCTATGGCCAAGCGGTTTTATTCTCCCGCGAAATGTGGTTCGGATCGGATCCGTGCTCGGATGAGGACAGGGTGCGAGGCAGGCCACTTAAGGCTTTATCCCTTTGCGCACGATGGGCGCAGGGCAGGTAGACGCACGTCCTTCAAAGACTTACAGGATATCACGAACACACGGAAGCACCCCCGGCTGAATTTGCCATGAGCGAAGGCAAAGGGGGTTCCATGTCGAGTGCCACAATCCGCCAAGTATTAGACGTGTGAGCGGCCTCAATCGCTTCACGATTCGCTAAAAAGCGGCTAGCGAAGAAGCGGTTAGCTAAAGTCAGGTCAGCTAAGAGGCGGTTAGCGGAAAAGCGCAAGCGGCCTACAAAAAGCGTTTACTGCCGGATGGCTAGCAAAAAGGGCATGCAGCGGCGCTATCCTGCACCGATTGTGCGCAGTTCGCGGTCGATCGCGAGTTTTTCCGCCGTCAGGGTGGCGAGCAGACCCCAATCCCCTTTGCGCTCAGCGTCGGCGATGGATGCGCGGAGGGTACGCTGGCGGCCCTCAAGGTAGCGAATGCGCAGATTTTCAAGGGCGAAGTCAGCCTCCTGCTGGGAGACGGGCTCGGTCTCGTCCAACAAAATCTGGGCGAGGAGGGCGCGGATACGGCCTTCGGGAACGGCTTCGAGTGGCTGGGAGGCTCCGCGATTGCGCAGGCCGTGCAGGGCTGAGGTGATGGTAAGGCTTTCAAAATGATGCGGATCCGTGTCGAGAGAGGCGGCGAGAGCGAGCAGAACAGGGTCGTTCTGCTCTGAGCAGAAGGCGCGAAGGAGAATTCTTTCTACCTGGCTGACTCCTGCGGTAGGGGAGGCGATCTGATCGCGGCGGCGGGCGGCGGCCTGCTTGAGTTCTTCGCGGAGGACGGCGGAGTCGATGCCAAGCTTTTGCGCGGCGTCTGCGGCAAACTCGTCGCGGGTAAGGCGGTTGGGCATGCGGCGGATGTGCGGCAGCAGAAAGTTGAGGGCTTTGACCTTGGTTTCGGGTTGTGGCCGGGGAAAAGCTGACGGGCGCGCTCGATGAGGTAATCCTGCTGGCGGCGGGCGGCGCGAAGAGCGGCGATGTAGGCAGGAGCGCCGCGCTCGCGGATGTAGCGGTCGGGGTCGAGACCATCTTCGAGAGTGACGACCTTGATCTCGAATCCTTCTTCGGTGAGCATGACGATGGATTTTTCCGCGGCATTGGCGCCGGCGGTGTCGGGATCGAAGTTGACGACGACCTTGCTGGTGAAGCGCTTGAGCAGGTTGACCTGGTGCTCGGTGAAGGCGGTGCCGCTGGTGGCAAGCACGTTCTGGATCCCGGCGAGATAGACGGAGATGCAGTCCATCTGGCCTTCAACGAGGATGACGAAGTCGTGCTGGCGGATGGACTGTTTGGCCTTATCCAGATTGAAGAGCACCTGCCCCTTGGAATAGAGCGGAGTCTCCGGAGAGTTCATGTACTTTGGGCCGGCCTTGTCTCCGGAGTCGAGGGCGCGGGCTGTGAAGGCGATGACGCGGCCTGACTCGTTGGCGATGGGGAAGGTGATGCGCTTGCGGAAACGGGAATATAGCGGGCCAGAGGAGCCGTCCTCCTGCTCCTTGAATGAGAAGAGCCCGGAGAGGCGGAGGATTTCGGCGTCGGCAACGCCCTGCAGACGTTCACGGAGCGCATTGAAATTGTCGGGCGCGTATCCGATGCGGAATTTGGCGATGGCTTCAGCGTTGAGTCCCCGGGCGGTGAGGTATTCGCGGGCGACGGAGCCCTCAGAGGATCGTAGCTGCTCTTCAAACCACAGTGTTGCCTGCTCGTGCACTTCGAGGAGCTTGCCGCGTTGACGGCCTTCGCGGGCTTCTTCCGGGCTGTTGAACTCGCGCTTGGGCAGCGGGATACCGCATTTCTGAGCGACAATGCGGATGGCCTCCGGGAATCCTACGTTCTCAATTTTGCCGACGAAGGAGAAAACGTCGCCGGAAACGCCGCATCCGAAGCAGTGATAGAACTGGCGGACAGCATGGACTGAAAACGAGGGCGACTTTTCTTTATGGAACGGGCAGAGGCCGGAGTAATTTTGCGCGCCTGCTTTTTTGAGGCGCACGTATTCGCCGATGACCTTGACGATGTCAGCCTGCTGTTTCACGGATTGAGCGAAATCCGACATGGGAGAAGGGTACGTCTCAGAGGATACCCGAAGGACGGCTGAGGGTATCAGGTGGCGCGGTGAGGATATTGGCAGGCGTTTCTCCACGCTGGCGCAGGGCTTGAAGAGAGAGCGCGTCGTGGCGTTTGGCGAGACGCTGGCCGGAGGCGTCCGTGACGAGCGGGCAGTGATACCACAGCGGCGGGGCGAGACCGAGCGCGCGGTAGAGCAGGAGCTGGCGGGCGGCGGACTTGATGAGGTCGGCACCGCGGACAACTTCCGTGATGCGCATGGCGGCATCATCGACTACAACGGCGAGTTGGTAAGCGGGAACGTCGTCTCGACGCCAGACGAGGAAGTCTCCGAAATCGCGGCCAGCGACGAAAGTTTTGCGGGCCGAAGTGCTGGTCGTGGAACGGGATGGATTCGCCGTCGGGCACGCGAAATCGCCAGTTCACCCCTGCGGGAGTGACGGCGGGATCAGGGAAGTGGCCCGGCTGAGGGCGGCAGGTTCCGGGGTAGAGTGGCTCGTCGTCTTCTATCTGCTGGCCCTCGTGCGGAGCTTGGGCGGAACGCTCGAGGTCCTTTCGGGAACACTTGCAGGGATAGATTGCGCCGATGGTGAGTAGCTGCTTCCAGGCGGCGAGATAGAATTCGCGGCGCTGACTTTGCGCGTAGGGTGCGAAGGGGCCGCCGATGTCGGGGCCTTCCTGCCACTGGATGCCGAGCCAGCGCAGGTCCTCAAACATGGCCTTCTCGAAGTTGGGGCGGGAGCGGTGCGGATCGAGATCCTCATTGCGAAAGATGAGGGTGCCCCCTGCGGCGAGGCTGCGTTGAAACGCATTGAAGAAGGTGCGGGCGTGGCCGAGATGCAAGAGGCCGGTGGGCGAAGGAGCTACTCGGCCGCGATAGGTGGAGGTCACGGGATTAGTTTAATGGGAGAGCCGCGGGAAGGATTCTGTTCGGTTGCGGATCTTTCCGCTATTCGTCGGCCAAAGTTGAGGTTTTGAAAGCCGCATGGTCGATTCTGATATCGGTACTTCTTGCGACGCCGACGCCACACGATGGCGCGAAACAAAGGGGGAGTTATGAACGCAGCGGTTGTGAGTGCATTCGATGTGGCGCCGGCGTACGGGACGTTCGCTGATCCTGTGGCCCGGGAAGGCGAGATGGCGGTGAAGGTTACGGCGGCTGGGCTTCATCCCATTGTGAAGTCGCTGGCAAATGGCACGCACTATGGCAGTACCGGAGAGCTTCCATTCGTTCCGGGAGTGGATGGGGTGGGGCGGCTGGAGGACGGGTCGCGGGTCTACTTCGGGATTTCGCGGAGCCCATTCGGGACGTTCGCAGAACGTGCGCTGGCGGCGAAGTGGATGTGTATCCCTGTGCCAGATGGATTGGAGGATGCGACGGCTGCGGGGATCGCGAATCCTGCGATGTCGTCGTGGGTGGCGCTGAAAGAGAGGGCGAAGTTCGAGGCAGGAGAAAGTGTGATGATCCTGGGAGCAACGGGGGTTGCGGGCCGGATGGCGGTGCAGATCGCGAGGCGGATGGGCGCGCGGCGAGTGGTGGCGGCGGGGCGGAATCCGCAGGCTCTGGAGACATTAAAGGCACTTGGCGCGGATGTGGTTATCTCACTGGAGCAGGAACATGCGGCGACGGTAGCTGCGTTCCGAGGCGCGCAGGAAGAGGCGGGAGTCGATGTGGTGCTGGATTATCTGTGGGGCGAGCCGGCAGAATGCGTGGTGGAAGCGCTGACGCAAAAGGGGCTGAGGAAGACCGGGTCGCGGGTTCGCTTTGTTCAAATTGGCGAGAGTGCGGGGCGGACGATTAGCCTTCCGGCTGCGGCTTTGCGCAGTTCCGGGCTGGAGTTGCTGGGGAGCGGCTTTGGCAGCGCTTCGATGGAGCAGATCCGTATGGCGATTGAAGAATTTCTCAAAGTTGCAGCTAAAGAGCCCTTTGACTTCAAGGTGACGACGGCACCGCTGAGCGAGGTTGGAAAGCTGTGGGACGCCCCGGAACGCGGCACGCGGCTGGTGTTCACGCCGTGAGACGAAATGCGGTCATTCAGACACTTCGAATGGATGCCTGGTCGATGACCCAAAAGTGGTAGAGGCACCCCTTGCGACACGCCTCCGGATGTTCACTCGCGCATCTCAAGAATCGGCGCTATTCTTCCGTGGCATGAGGCTACACCATGAAGATACCGAGATTTGGCCTTTCGCTGACATTTCTGCTGGTTTGCATTTCGGCGCACGCTCAAACAGGGATTTACGCCGCTGCCACCGGGGCGCGACTCGGGGGACTTTACGACGAGACAATTTATGGCCCGACGATTGGCGTGTATTTCGACCGATGGCACGCCGCGGTAATAAGCCTGGGAATTGATGCGCGCGGGCAGTTCCTCAAAAACGGATCTACCAAACTGACTGGCGGCATGGCTGGGCCGCGAGTGGCATTTACGCCACATGTACTTCCGCTGAAGCCCTATGTGGAAGGTGTGGTGGGCGTGGGCTACGTCGAGGCGGGGGGCGGATCTTCTACGGACCTCGAATACTCCCTGCTCGGCGGGCTGGATTTTACGTTCTTTCCTCACGTGGACTGGCGGGTGGTGGAATTCAGCTATGGCGGGCTGTCGTTTCTAGACGGTACGCTGCATCCCAAAACTTTGAGTACGGGGCTGGTATTCCGGCTCCCTTAAAATTACGCATAATAGAACGTAACGGTTACGGTTACGTAACTTCTTAATCGTAACTGCTACTGATATCTAGCTTGGGGCGGGACTGCGATCTAGAACAGGTCCGGGATGCTGGTGAAGGCGATTCGGGTGGGGGCGGCGGCCTTAGCCAACAGCATACTGGCTACACAAAGGGTGTCAGTCCCATATTTTACGTTCACAGAATCCATGACGGTGGAGAGGCGGGTTCTCCGCGATTCTGATTCGAGCCCTGCGAAAAGGCTGAGGGTGTGAAGATGGTCCGGCACAAGACTGTCCAGCCCTACACCGACGAAGAATGGCTTCTCGTAGAGTGCTCCGCCAGGTTGCGCGGCCCAGAGTTTCTTCAGAGCTTCGACAAGGGTTTGATTGTCCTGGCACTCAACAATCGACATGCCCTGCGACCAGTTGGATTGTGGAATGCCGGAGTAATGTTTGGAGGATGCGGTTTCCTTCGGCACGGTATAGCGAATGGACAGCGTCATGTGGGGAGCCCATAGGCGGGCTGCGCGCAGGCGCATGGCGGTCTTATGCAGGAGCTTGTGGGCAACCGCGTACGATCCTTCGCGGGTGCGCAGTTCGGGCGGCAGAACGTGGGAGTGGCTGACGGATTTCTGATGTTCAAGGTCGGCATCGTTGAAATCTTCGCCGCGCAGCCAGTGCCAGAGTTTATCTCCAGGAAGTCCACCCCAGGCGGTGCTCATCTCTTCGCGACTGAGGGCCATCAACTGCTGCATGGTGCGGATGCCTGCGGCCTGCAGACGCTTCTCCATGCGGGCGCCGATGCCGGGAAGATCTCGCGGGGTGAGTTGGAGCAGGGCCGCGTTGAGGATGTCCGGAGTAAGGGCGACGAGGCCGTCGGGCTTCTCCATATCGGAGGCAATCTTGGCGAGGTAGCGATTCTGCGCCAGGCCCACGGAGCATCGCAGGGTTGAGCCGGCGCGCTCACGAATATTGATTTTGATCCGGCGCGCAAGATCGAGGGCGTTCAGGAGCGGGCGCTCGCGTCCGATGAGGCGGCAGGCCATCTCGTCGATGGACATGACGGCGGAGACAGGAATGCACTGTTCGACGGCTTCGACGATGCGGTGATGGTAGTCCACGTATTCTTCGTGGCGGGCTTCGACGAGAAGTATGCCGGGGCACATACGCTTGGCTTCGCCTACCTGGGTGCCGGTGCGCACTCCAAAAGCTTTTGCCTCGTAACTGGCAGCGATACAGCAGGTTGTGTCAGCCATGAGGGGAACGACGGCGACCGGTTTTCCGCGCAGTTCCGGTCTTAACTCCTGCTCAACGGACGCGAAGTAGGAATTGAGGTCCAGAAAGAGCCAGTTGAGGCAAGGCTCGTTTGCGGGATGTGTGACGTTCGTAGTCACCATATAGCAGTTTCGCTTTTTCTTCGTTCCACGGCAATGCCCTTGTATTAATATTTCGAGCGGTGATAACTTTCTGTTGCCTGGGGATTCTTTTTTTCGCAGAATAGTAATCCACGAGGCTAATGTTTAGCTTCTATGTACGTAGGAGTTTAGCCATGTGGTACCCGAATCTGGACGGCCTTTCGCAATGGTTTTTTCAGCATGAAGCGCTGACACTGGCTACGCTGGCGACGCTATGCGCGGCAATGTTGATTGGATGTGCCATGGGTTGCGTGTGCTCTCCGCGCAAGGAAAAGGACCAGATTTTTCATCGTACGGTGTTCTAGACCGCCGGATCTGGGCGGTAAACAGCGCCGCATCGCGCACTGAGAAAGTTCCAGTACTGCTCCCAAATTTTGAAATCGATCGCGTACTACGGCAGATCCTTGCCTGCCCTGCCCTTTTTTAGAAATCCGCGTTTTTTCCTTGCCGCATCTATAATCCGCAGGCATGAGTGAAAAGACGCTACCGCGTATGGATTTATTGAGAGAACTCGAGCGGCGCAACAGCCTGGCTGAGGAAGGCGGCGGGCAGGAGCGGCGGGAGCGGCAACACGCGGAGGGCAAGCTTTCCGCGCGAGAGCGCATCACGCTGCTGTTGGACGAAGGCACGTTCGAGGAGATGGACAAGCTGGTCGTGCATCGCTCGACCGACTTCGGCATGCAGGACAAGCGGATTCCGGGCGACGGCTTTGTGACGGGGTATGGGCGGATCGACGGGCGGACGGTGTTTGTGTTCGCGCAGGATTTTACCGTCTTTGGCGGATCGCTCTCCGAGACGAATGCAGCCAAGATTGTGAAGCTGATGGACACGGCGATGCGGGTGGGTTCGCCGATCATCGGGTTAAATGACTCAGGGGGCGCGCGCATCCAGGAAGGCGTGGTGTCGCTGGCTGGGTATGCGGATATTTTTTTACGCAACACGCTGGCGAGCGGAGTGGTTCCGCAGATCTCCGCGATCCTGGGGCCCTGCGCGGGAGGCGCAGTATATTCGCCGGCCATCACCGACTTTACGCTGATGGTGGACAAGACGAGCTACATGTTCGTGACCGGGCCGGACGTGATTCGCACGGTGACAGGGGAAGAAGTAACCAAGGAAGCGCTGGGTGGCGCGACGACGCACAACGAGATCTCCGGCGTGGCGCACTTTATGGCTGAGGACGACGCTGAGTGTCTGGCAATGGTGCGGGAGCTGCTGAGTTTTCTACCTGCGAACAATCTGGAAGATCCGCCGCGCAGGGTTCCGAGCGATCCGGCGGACCGCGCGGACGCGATTCTCGATTCGATGGTTCCGGCGGAATCCAGCCAACCATACGACATAAAGCATGTGATCGCGCGCATTGTGGACGATGGATACTTCTTTGAAGTCCACGAACACTTCGCCCGGAACATCGTGGTGGGATTTGCGCGGATGAATGGCACGCCGGTCGGGATTGTGGCGAATCAACCGGCGTTTCTCGCGGGAGTGCTGAACATTGACGCGAGCGTGAAGGGCGCGCGCTTTGTGCGCTTCTGCGATGCATTCAACATTCCGCTGATCACGCTGGAAGATGTGCCGGGATTTTTGCCGGGAGTCGAACAGGAGTATGGCGGCATTATTCGGCAGGGAGCGAAACTGCTGTACGCCTACGCGGAAGCGACGGTGCCGAAGTTGACGGTGATTACGCGCAAGGCGTATGGCGGCGCGTATTGCGTGATGAGTTCAAAGCATCTGCGCACAGATATGAACCTCGCGTGGCCAACGGCGGAGATCGCGGTGATGGGACCGGAGGGCGCGGTAAACATTGTGTACGGCCGAGAATTTGATGCGCTGCTTAAAGAGGCTGAGGTGCTGGATGGTCCGTTGAACGAAGAGCAGAAACAAGAAATTCTTGCACAGGCACGCACGCAGAAAGTGGATGAGTTCCGCGAGCAATTCGCGAATCCTTACATTGCGGCGGAGCACGGATATGTGGATGCGGTGATTGCTCCGCGAGAGACGCGGCGACGGCTGATTTCAGCCCTTGAAATGCTGGATGGTAAGCGGGATAAGAATCCTGCGAAGAAGCATGGAAACATTCCACTCTGAGGTGCTGGCCGCACGGGCGTACTAAAAGCACGGGTGAGGAATTTTCTTAGCTCGACTTCGGAAGCAAGCTCGTGTGGATGAAAACTACCCCACTCAAGCCAACAGAGGGCTTGAATGGGCCACCTTCCATTTTCAATCGCTAAGTGGCGTGTGCGATTTATCGATGTGCACACGGATTCCAACACTCCGCTTCGCTTCGGTCGGAAGGACAAGTCATCGGAAGGTGGGCTGGTGCCGCGTATGAGGTCATACGAATCTGTCTGCTCGGCGGGATGGTCACTTCGGGGTTCCCGGTTTTGCAGGAGCGGGAGCAGTACCGGTATCTGTATCTTCATCTGTTACGTTTGCGTCGCGGTTCATGAGGTAGAGGTTAAAGTGAGCGAGAATTTTTTGATACAGATGCGTTCTCGCCTCCGGTCCTGCGATGGAGTGCGTCTTTCGCGGATATAGTTGCAGGTCATAAGGGACATCGGCATCGATGAGCCGCTGAATGAATTGGATGGTGTTCCCCATGTGCACGTTGTCGTCACCGGTGCCCTGCATGATGAGCAGATGACCCTTTAGATTTTGCGCCGTGTTGACAACAGAATAGTCGCGATATCCATCGTTATTCTCAGCAGGAGTGCCGAGGTATCGCTCGGTGTAGATGGAGTCGTAGTTATGCCAGTCGGTCACGGGAGCGACAGCGACTCCCGCTAGAAATCGAGGGGAATTTGTCATTGCGTTGAGTGTGAAGGTGCCACCCCAACTCCATCCCCACCAGCCGAGGCGATTGGTATCGAGCTGCGGATAGCGCTTGAGAACTTCGTCGATTACGCGCAGTTGATCTTCCAACTGCACTGCTCCCATGTTGTGATAAGCGGCCTGGGCGAAGTCTCGGCCGCGTGATCCCATGCCGCGATTATCCGTATGCAGGACGGCATATCCATGCTGGGCGAGTACCTGATCGAAAAGGAAACTGTTGGTCCATGCATCGCGAACTGTCTGTACATGTGGGCCACCATATGGATTGACGATGAGGGGGACGGTGGCGGTGGCAATCTTTTGCGGAGGCAGCAACAGGTCGGCGTAGAGAGTGGTGCCGTTGGAAGCCTTGATCTCGAGGTTTTCCGGTGCGACCAACTTGTAGGCGTCGAGCGAATGGGATTTCCAGAATGATTTACAGGCGCCCTTCGTTGTACACATGCTCATAGCGGTGGGAGACATGGTGGAGGAGTAGGTGTCGATAAAGTGCGGCCCGGCGGGAGCGAGCAAGGGCTCGTGGAATCCGCGTGATTCCGTCAGCTCATGCTTTTCTTTCCCATCGATGCGGACATGCCAGACATGTTGTTGCCGGGGGTCGCCTTCGTTGGAGGCAAAGAGAATGGTGTGGCTGGATTCATCCACGCCGGCAATCGAGCTAACTTCGTAATCACCGGACGTGACCTGGCCTTCGAGCTTGGCTGTGGTGGGGTTGTTCGGGTCAAAAGAATACTCGTAGATTTGGGTATGGCCATCCTGCCAACTGGTGAGCAGGAATCGCGACTGCCCGAAAGTTACGTCGTAATTCTCGTCGAGGAATTTCTCGTCTTTGATTTCGAGAGCGAGAGTAGCTGCACCGCTGCCGGGGTCGGCGAAATAGATGTTCCGATGCTTGTGGTCGCGGCTGAGAGTTTCAATCCAAAGTTTCCTGGCGTTCACCCAGCCGAAGCGGGGAATGTAATCCTGCCCTTCCTGCAAGGGAATCTTCATCCATACGGTTTTTCCACCGTTGGCACCGACGACGCCGACGTGCACGTTGGGGTTTGGATCGCCGGGCTGGGGATAGCGCTGGCGGTCGACGATGGCGTGATTCGGAATCCAATCGACCAGCGGATACTCAGGGACGCCCATTTCGTTCATCTGCAAATAAGCAATCGCGTGGGAATCGGGGGCCCAGAAATAGTTGCTGCGAGTGTCGAGTTCCTCGAGGTAGAGCCAGTCCACTTCGCCTGCAAAGACGTTTGGATCTTTGTTATTGCTGACGGAGACGGTAGGCGTGCCGGGCATGCGGAGGTGGCAAACGTAGAGATTGTGATCGCGGACGAAGCTGAGGTCCTTTCCGTCGGGCGCGAACTTTGGATCGTCACCACTGGCCGAGCCGGTGAAGGCAACTGAAACGCCGGTGCCGTTATGCAGGTCGTAGAGCCACAACTGACCGTTGGAATCGAAGAGCAGGTGGCGGTTATCCGGCGCCCAGATGTATCCCGCCATGTTGTAGCGGTTGCGATGATCCTTGTCCTTCTCGGGGGAGTTGGCGCTGTTCAGGTCGGCGAGTTTGGAGCGCCCCACGAGAACAGTGGTTTTGGCGGTATCCGCGTCGACCTGCATGAGGTCGCCGTCCTCTGAAATGTAGGTGAGGCGTTCGCCGTCGGGGGCCCAGGCGAGGGAGTCGGGAGGCTTGCCGGTCAGGCCGCCCTCGCGATTGATGTCGCGGATGGTGAGTTTCCGTTCCGCAGCGGCATTCTGACTGAAAGCGGGAACGGGCTGAGCCGCGACGAGAGCTACGGCGATAGCGGTCGGAATGAAATACAACGGCAAACCCAGGCGCATTGTTCAGCCTGAAGTCTATTACAAGGGATTATTTGGATTGTCAGCGGTTTGTCTCCAGATGCTATGAAATCAATAATTTTGTTCATGTATGGGGACAGAGGCACCCATTTATCCGGTGATTCTTTGTGAAAAAAGGCGCGTGGGAACCATGCAGCCGAGGCCGGTTTGCAGAGTGTCGAATTTGTGCGGATGGAGTCGATTGGCGGCTGGGCCGGCCCATGTGAGTTGGCGTTCCGGAGTGAGATTCTGAGCAGGGATTCAGGAAGGGATGGATTCTTGGGGCAGAGGACGGGTTGGGAATCGGTCTACAGGTGCTAAACTTGAGGTACTGCATGAATCCAACAGCCGAACGCCTCATACGTCTTCAGGCGGTAGACGAGCGCATTGCTCTTCTGCTGGAAGCCACTGCCGCATTGCCCCGGCACCTGGCAACAATTGAACAGAAACTGGAGAGCCAAAAGACGGCGCTCGCCGGGTTTGACAAAGCGATCAAGGCGGAAGAGGTCAAGAAGCGCAGTCTCGAAGGGGACATTAAGGATCAGCAGCAGAAGATTGCCAAATACCGCGATCAATTGACCGGCGTTAAGACTAATGAACAATATTCGGCGCTACAACATGAGATCACGTTCGCCGAAGAGCAGATCCGCAAGCTGGAAGATGCAGAGCTTCAAAGCATTGACCGGGCTGAGAAGCTGACAGCAACACGGACAGAGGCACAGACGGAGCTGACGGCACAGACCGCGCTCGTCGACGCGGAAAAGTCTGCGGCGCAATCGAAATCGGCAATGCAAGAGACCGAACTCGCAACGTTGAAGGCGGATCGAGTTTCCGTCCGACACGGTATTGATGAGGATCTGCTGGCCAACTATGACAGGATCTCATCCTCCAAGAAGACAGCCCTTGCGCCCGCCCAGGGACAGAAGTGCACGGCCTGCCAAATGTGGCTGCGACCGCAGATGTGGAACATGGTCCGCGTGGCCGAAGCACTGTTGACCTGCGAAAGCTGCGGCCGGCTGATGTACTACGATCACTCGAAAGAACCGGTTCCGGTCCCCAAGGTGGAAACAAAACCCAAGAAGCGCGCGAAGAAAGTGGCGGCTCCCGAAGAGACGTCCTCCGCCGAAACGGCAACCGAATCCGGAGAAGCCGCGGGAGCCTGATCCAAAGGGCTTCCCTTGGAGTAGTTGCGGGCAGGTACCACTGCACGCGAGCACCTCTGACGAATTCAAATCTGCAGGAGAGATTCTCCAGTTGACCCAAAAAGCGAGAAAACGGATCGCGGTCGACATGGATGAAGTGCTAGCCGATACCCTGAGCGAGCACATTGCCCGATACAACAGAGAGCATGGCGAGGCCGTAACCAAGGCGGACCTCGAAGGCAAGTGGATGTGGGACATTGTCTCTGCCGACCGCCACGAGCGCCTGACAGCTTATCTGCACGCTGAAGATTTCTTCGAGGATCTGCCGGTGGTTGCGGACAGCCAGAAGTGTCCTATCCAATCTTAGCGAACAGTACGACATCTACATTGCAACGGCTGCCATGGAGTTTCCCAACTCCTTCGGTCCGAAGTATCGCTGGCTGCAGAGACACTTCCCTTTTGTTTCGGCGTCAAATTACGTTTTTTGTGGCGATAAGGGAATTGTGCGGGCGAATTATCTGATCGATGATCTCTCGAGGAATTTCAAGAGATTTGTTGGGCAGGGGATTTTGTATACAGCGCCGCATAACCTGGGAGTGTCCGGCTACCCGCGCGTGGACAACTGGCGACAGGTAGCCGATTATTTCCGATCGATCCATGAACACAGTTCCGATCCAGATAACTAGACCGGTGTTCGTGCGTTACTCGGCGTTCTGATCCGACGAGATGGCGCGCAGCGGAACTGGTCCCGCCTTCACGGTGCTGCCGGGAGGAACGCTCGGCTTTGAGTTCAGCGGAGTTGGCGCTGGACGCGTGCCAATCGCTGTTCCCATGGGCCGGAGATTCATTGCCGGCTGGCTGGATGCCTGCTGATGCATCGTCACAATGATGGCGACCGCTGAGTTCTTGCCGAGGCATCGATAAGCGTGAGGAGTACTGGCATCGAAGTAAACGCCGTCTCCCGCTTCGAGCGCGTACACCTTGTCAGAGTGACGGATTTCAAGCTCGCCTTCCAACAGGTAAAGGAACTCGTAGCCGGGATGGACGTGCGGCCGGACGTCGGTCGTTTTCTTCAAGGGCACGAACTCGGCGTAGTAAGGATCGAGCTGCCGGTCCGGGACCATGTAGCCGAGACTCTCGAAGTAGTACGTGGGATCGTCGACGCCCGTCTGAGGAAGACGCACTCGTTCCCGCTTCTTGTGCACGCGGAAGAGAGTGTGCGGCTCAGTCTCAAAGAAATAAGAGAGGTCCTTGCTGAAGACCATGGCCACGCGGGCGAGGTTGCGCAGGGTGGGGACGACCCTGCCGGTTTCAAGCTGGGAGAGGAAGCTGGCGGAGAGGCCGGTGTGACGGCCAAGTTCCACGAGTCCCATGGACTTTTTGAGGCGCAGCCGCTTGATTCGTTCCCCGATCCTTTTCTCGGCAATAAAGCTTTCAGCGCTGCTTGGGTCGATCGAAGAAGCATTCAAATCGTCTTTGAGCTCTGGTTTGGTGTTCATAGTAGGATCCTTTGTGACCTCATCGAATAGATGTTGCTGGGGAAATAAATGTTGCTAAAATAAAAACACTTTCCATTGCCGTGAATACTTTTTGCTCTGAGCGTAGTAGAAGTAAGCAGAACCGCATTCTTGCAATCGGGAGAGCTAAATGACGCCCAGCAACGTTCTGATTAGCGGCGCGTCGGGAATGATTGGGACGTCACTGCTGCAATTCCTTTCGAATCAATCTATTCCAGTGATACGGCTGACCCGCCACGCCAGTCGTCCGGAGTTACGCGAGATCCACTGGAACCCTTATTCCGCTTTGGCGGGCGAGAAATCTCCCTCCATTCCCGAATCCTTTGGTCCCTTGGACGCAGCCGTTCACTTATCGGGAGCAAATGTGGCTGGCCAGCCCTGGACCCTGGAATACAGAAAAAAACTTCTAGACAGCCGGGTGCAAACAACGCTTTCACTAGGTGAGATGCTTATTTCGCTCCCGAAGCCACCTAGAGTGCTGCTGTGTGCATCGGCAATCGGCATTTATGGCAATCGCGGTGACGAAATCCTCACAGAAGACTCGGGACCGGGAGAGGGATTTCTCGCCGACGTCTGCCAGGAGTGGGAGAGCGCCACGGGCGATGTGGAGGCAGCGGGCATCCGTGTCGTGCATCTGCGCTTTGGTGTGGTGCTGAGCCGCAGCGGAGGAATGCTCCACAAACTTTTACCGCTCTTTCGCATGGGACTCGGCGGGAAACTGGGGAACGGCCGCCAATGGACGAGTTGGATTGCGTTGCCGGACCTGCTGAGAATTGTGCAGTTTTGCATGGAGACGGACAGCATGCGAGGTGCAGTGAATGTAGTGGCTCCGCAGCCGGTAAGGAATGCTGAGTTCACATCAGCGTTGGGGAAAGTGCTGGGAAAGCCGACGATGCTGCCGGTTCCTGCGACGGCGCTGAAGGTTGTGTTCGGCACGATGGCCAACGAAACCATGCTGTCGAGCCTGAGGGTGCTTCCTGTGAGATTGGTGGAGTCGGGTTTCCGCTTTGAACTCGGCGATATTGATTCCGCGTTCCGCTCGCAAGTGCCCGGCTAGGGCGATCGCTCTGCTAGGCTGAAGAGAACATGATCCGACCTCAGGGGAGAAGGACTGCTGTTGTGGCGGCGATGCGCCGCGCCGGTGCGCTGGCTGTTTTTCTCTGTGGATGGATGATCTCCGGCTGCGGAACACCCGCTCAGCCATTGCCTCCCACGCTCAAGCTTCCGGAACTGGCAAAAGACCTGAGCGCCAGCCGCGTTGGAGATACTGTTCATTTGAAGTGGACCATCTCCCGTCGCTCGACGGACAACGTTCTGCTGGAAGGAAAAACTTCTTACTATGTCTGGCGCAAGCCGGGGACCGGGAAGGGCGAACTGGTTGGCGATTCGAGCTCTGAGCCGGGCGAGCCCGCCGAGTTCGCAGACCAGCTTCCACCAGAGTTACAGAAAGGGTCTCCGACTTTAATCACGTATACCGTGGAACTGCTGAACCACCAGGGGCACTCGGCGGGACTGTCGAATGTGGCGTATTCGGCTGCGGGTTCGGCTCCGCCCGCGGTTCTTGACTTAAATGCGACGGTGACCAATGAAGGAGTGCTGCTGCATTGGGCGGTGCTTGAAAGTTTCGGTGCGCCGGAGACGTTCCGCATTCACAGGACGCTGCTGGATGCGGGATCCACGAAGAAGTCCTCATCGCTGGGGGCGAACGAAGTGCCGGCAAATATGACTCTGCTGGTGACCCCAAAGGATGGCAAGGACCGGGGGAAGGCGCTGGATGCAAGCGCAGTATTCGGCCATCGCTACGAATACTGGATTGAAAGGCTGAATCACGACGTAGTTGGAGGCAGGCCGCTCGATATCGTAAGTGGGCCGAGCAACATCATCCGAGTGGACGCCAAAGATGTGTTTCCACCCCTCCCTCCAGAGGATCTTGCGGCGGTTGCCGTGGCAGACCAGGCGGCGATCGATCTCTCCTGGTCTCCGAACACCGAGGCTGACCTTGCCGGCTATGTTGTGTATCGTGCGGAGGCGGGTGGAAACGCCGAACGCATCTCACCGGCGAACGCTCCCGTGATAGCACCGACCTATCGCGACGCAGCAGCGCAGGCAGGTCACACCTATCGCTACTCCGTAAGCGCGGTAGATACGAGCGGGAACGAGAGTGCGCGATCCGCCGAAGTTACGGAGACGCTGCCTTCCGCCGCGAATCGATGAAGATTGGCATTGCTGTCGCCGATTGCGATGGAGCAGACAGTAACTGTCGAGTAGATACTAGGCCCTGGCGGGTTGGTCTTTCCATTGGTGGCCGCAGGACTCGCAGAACCATTCATTGACGGGGTCAGCGGATTCGAGGAGCGGGTCTGGGGTGCCGCAGCGGGGGCAGTCGGGGGACTGGAAGTCGCCGCTCTCCTTGGCTGACTCATATTGCTCCATTACCTCGGCGGAGATGGGCTGAGCGAGCACGTGCTGGGCGCGGGCGGCATCTTCCGGGGCGACCTGAAGGCGCGGAGCCAGGCTTGGGCCTCCGGCAGGGGTGACAACACGGCTATGGATTCCGGACAATTCGAGCGCCCAGTAGGAGATTGCGGCTTCCTCGGCGGAGGAGAACTTCCCGAGGAGAATGTCTCCGTCGGGAGCCATATCCCATTCGGTGGAAACTTCGACGTTGGCACCATCGTGTGCGGCGGCAATCGGCCTCTCGCCGGGCGCGGAGCTACTCAACTTTCTCAGCTTGAGTTCGTCGCGCAGGGCCTGCTGAGCGACCTGGGTGAGATCGTGAAAATCGCCTGCAAGCAGCAGCAACTCCTCGTCATACATGACGGAGTAACGCTTGGACAGCTGCAGGTATTCCGTTGCCTGATCGTTCATTGCCCGATTGCTCCCCGAAGAATGCTTGAGAACGAAGTATAGCCGGGGCGGCGGAAAATAAAAAGAAGGGCATCGATAGACCGATGCCCTTCCTGTGTAATTGCCACAGTAACAGTGGCGGATAATCGACTACTGCAGGAGAGTTCCGTTCTCCGGCTCGATCTTCGCTTCCTCGGGCGGAATGACAACGGCGGCGGCAACCCTGTCTTCATCTTCGAGGTGCAGCAGCCGGACGCCCTGCGTGGAGCGGCCCGCGGCGCGGATGGTCTTGGTATCGATGCGGATGATCTTGCCGTACTGGCTGATGACCATCAACTCTGATGTCTCATCGACCAGCTGAATGGAGCTGACCTTGCCGTTGCGGGCTGTGGTCTTGACGTTGATGACGCCCTTGCCGCCGCGTGTCTGCAAGCGGTAGGCGTCGACATCCGTTCGCTTGCCGTAGCCCATGCCGGTAACGGAGAGGATGAGGCAGGGGCAATCTGCGCCGCTGTCTTCCTTGCTGCGTTCCATGGGGGTGACGGCAACTCCAACGACGTAGTCCTGCTTTTGCAGATCGATGCCGCGCACTCCCTGAGCCGGACGGCCCATGGAGCGGACGTCATTCTCGTCAAAGCGGATGGCCATGCCGTCGTGAGTGGCGAGGAAAATGACCTGCTTGCCGTCGGTGATGCGTGCGCCGATCAACTCGTCGTCTTCATCGATGCCGATGGCGATGATGCCGCGGGCCATGACGTTGGAGAAGTCCTTGAGGGGAGTCTTTTTGACGGTGCCATTACGCGTAGCGAAGAAGACGAACTTGCCTTCTTCCTCGAGATCACGCACGGGGAGGATGTTGCGCACGGTTTCGCCGGGTTGCAGGTTGAGCAACGAGGCCATCGATTTGCCCTTGCCGGCCGCACCCACATCAGGAATCTCATACACCTTGAGCCAGTAGACGCGGCCCGTATTGGTGAAGCAGAGCAGGAAAGCGTGGGTGGAATCGACGATTAGCTGGGAGACGAAGTCTTCTTCCCGCGTCTTCATGCCGAGGCGGCCCTGGCCTCCACGCCGCTGCTGGCGGTAGGTGGAGATGGGGGTGCGCTTGAGGTATCCGGAATGAGAAACGGTGACCGCGACCTGTTCATCGGCGATGAGATCTTCGAGTTGCAGCTCGGCTGTTTCATCGAGGATCTGCGTGCGGCGCTCGTCGCCATACTGCTTGCGAACTTCTTCGAGCTCGCTCACGATGACGCGGCGAAGTTTCTTTTCTGATGCAAGGATCGATTCGTACTCGGCAATGCGATCGCGAACTTCGCCGAGCTCTTTAAGGATTTCGTCGATGGAGAGCTGGGTAAGGCGATAGAGCTGCAGCTCGAGTACAGCGTCGATCTGCCGGTAGCTGAGGCCGGGTTCCTGGGAAAGGTTGGTCGTATCCTTGTCCAGCTTGATGATGATGTCTTTGCCTTTGCTGAAGCGAAACAGATTTTCGCGGGCATCGGCGCGGCTGCTTGATCCGCGAATGATCTTGATGAACTGATCGAGATTGTCGAGGGCGATCTTGTAGCCTTCGAGAATGTGTTCCCGCTCGCGCGCTTTACGCAGGAGGAAGGCGGTGCGCCGGCGAACGACGTCCACGCGATGATCGATGAAGTGGCGGATGGCTACGTCCAGACCGAGTTCCTTGGGCTGGTTGTTCACCACGGCAAGAAAGATCATGGAGAAGCTTTCCTGCATCTGCGTGTGCTTGTAGAGCTGGTTGAGCACGATCTGCGCTTCCGCAGTGCGCTTGAGCTCGATGACGATGCGCATGCCGTCGCGGTCGCTCTCGTCGCGAATGTCGGAGATGTCGTCGATGATTTTGTCGTTCACCAGGTCGGCGATGCGCTCGATGAGCTTCGACTTGTTGACCTGGTAGGGAATCTCAGTGACGATGATCGCCTGCTTGTCTTTTGTAAGAGTCTCGACGGCGGCACGGGCACGCATGAGGAAGCGTCCGCGGCCTGTTTTGTAAGCCTGCGCAATGCCGCTGCGACCGTAGAGAAATCCTCCGGTAGGAAAGTCGGGGCCCTGCACATACTTCAAAACGGTTTCGAGTCCAGCGTGCGGATCGTTCACGAGTTCGATGGTTGCGTTGATGACTTCCGTGAGATTGTGTGGCGGAATATTGGTCGCCATGCCGACTGCGATTCCGTTTGATCCATTCACGATGAGGTTCGGAATTCGCGTGGGCAACACGGTGGGCTCGAGCGTCGATTCGTCGTAATTGGGCACGAAGTCGACAGTCTCCTGATCGATGTCGGCGAGCATCTCGCTGGCCACCCGCATCATGCGGCACTCGGTGTATCGCATGGCGGCCGGCGGATCGCCATCGACAGAACCGAAGTTGCCCTGGCCGTCGATCATGGGATAGCGAAGGCTGAAGGGCTGCGCCAGGCGCACCATGGTGTCGTAAATGGCAGAGTCGCCATGGGGATGGTAGACGCCCATGCACTGGCCTACGACCTTGGCGCACTTGGTGTACTTCTTGTTGTACTGCAAACCCATCTCATGCATCGTGTAGAGGATTCGGCGATGCACGGGCTTGAAGCCGTCGCGAATGTCGGGCAGAGCGCGTCCGATGATGACCGACATGGAGTAGTCGAGATACGAACGGCGCATCTCGTCTTCGATATTGATGGGGATGATGCTGGCGGCACCGGTGGGGTTAGGACGGATGCCGTCTTTTCCATCGCCGCCGAGGGGTAGCTGGGGATTCTGATCGTCTGCCATAAGTAGTTGGGGCGCGTCTCCGGTACGGAAGGAAATGGCCCCTAAGGGGTGGGATCTTCCTGACCTGAAATTTTGCCTAACTCTATGATACTCAATTAGTTACGCTGGGGCAAGGGCTGGCGGCCCCGGTAACCCTAATGATGCGAGGTACTTGCAATTCATCTTGTGAGCAGCGGCAAACCGGCCACAGAAAGAGCCGCCTGAGCAAGCAAAAGACTGCCCGTCGCGAAGATGAAAATACGGCGATGGCGGCTCTCTAAAACGTCTGCAAATACCCCCGCAATGAAGGTAAGCAGGAAAGGAATTGCCCACAGCCAGGGCTGCGAATTCACGCCTGTGGTGACCAGCAGAAACAGAAAAATGGTGACGATGAGAGGGGTGGTGTTCCCGAAATATCTTGAGCGCCGGATGACGAGATAGAGTGCCAGGGCTGCTGCGGTGGCGAGGGCGATGCCGGAGTTCAAGACGCTTGAAAAGAAGTTGCGCGCGGGAAGGAAGGAGAGGCCGAGCCGCGCTGCTCCGCTGCGAAAGACATAGCTGAAGGCGTCCGGCTGAAATGCGTAAGAGGCGAAAAGAATCAGCAGCGATCCAAAGCCGATGAGCATGAGGATGGGAATGATGTAGGCGCGGCGGCCTTCGGCAAGATAAGCAAGATAAACAAATGCGAAGAACAATGCGATGATGGCGGCGGCGACATGGGCGGATGCGGTGAATCCGAAAACAACGATGAGCAAGAGGATGCGAGGGCGCCATTTGTGCTGCGGCCCCTGCATGGCGTGGGCTACGCCAATGGCAGTGTAGATGGCGGCGTAGATTCCGAAAGCGGCGAGTATCTCATTGTTCGGGTATGTGCACGCGCGCACAATCTCTGGCGAGAAACAATAGAGAGCTAGCGCAACGAATCCACCTTCGTTCCCGTAGAGGCGTCGCGTGACCCACCAAAGTGCTGCGCCTAGAGCCAAGCCCGCGAAGACGAATGGCAGGCGCATAAGCAGAAGCACGTAGCCGATTTGGTGGCGCGCCTCCCATGTTGAAGTTTCGCTGGAGAGGCCGGCAAGAATGCGCTGGATGGTGAGAGGCAGCCCGACGGCGCGGTAGGCAAGCGTTCCGTCATGAATGTTGCCGCAGCTGGTGAAATACCCGGCGAGGGGCGAAGGCTTCTCCCACATTTCGCGTCCACAGCGCGCAAACTGGTAGTCGCGGTCGGTGAGAGCTTGGTGCTGGATCACCCAAAGGCATTGGCCGAGGAGCATGAACAAAAGGAGCGCGGCAAATTGCTGCGGGCGCTCGAAGCGGAATTTTCGGATCCGGGAAAAGTTCATTGCGTGGACGGCTTACCAGACAGTGTAACGGAAGAGACGATCGAGGCCGGAGAAGTGGTTGGGGCCGGGTCAATTTCACATTTCTGAAAAATAGTTGAACGGATTCGCCAGAGTGCGGGTCTTTGCTAATGAAGAGACACAACGAGTGGCGCAGGAGATGGCGGTTGCGAGAACCGGACGAGCTACGCGAAGAACGCTTTCGAGATCTCGTTCAGCGCCAATCCCGGTTCGTGTTTCGGATTGCGTATGCCATGTTGAGAAACGTTCAGGATGCCGAGGATGTGGTGCAGGAAGTTTTCATGAAGCTGTTTCGCAGCGGCGCCTGGGAGGAGATGCGGGATGAGCGGGCCTTTCTGGCCAGAACTGCATGGCGGATGGCGGTGGACAGGCTGCCGGAACGGAACGGCAGATTTTCTGGCGAAGATGAGGCGGAAGAACAAGCGAGCGACCGGCCGGATCCTGAACAGATGGCAGTGCATGGGGATACGGTAAGGCTGGTTCACAAGCTGATGGATGCGCTGCCGGAGGAGCTTCGTCAGCCGCTGGCGCTCTCCGCCGTGGACGAGATGAATTCGAAAGAGATTGCTGGTGTGCTTGGGATTCCGGAAGGAACTGTTCGAACGCGGTTGATGCGGGGCAGGGAGATTCTCAGGGAGAAATTAGCTGCTGTTTTGGATGGGCGCTATGCGAAGTGAAGACGCACGAGAATTGGACGCGATATTGGACGCCGGACTCGCGAGCTACTCTTCTGCTGAACCGCGCCTGGGGATGGAGCAGAGGTTACTGCGAGCTGTGTTGGCGCAGAAGAAGCCGCGACTGTTGTGGTGGGAGTGGGCCGCCGGTGCCTTTGCAAGCGCGTGCGTGTTGGCGATTGTGATTTTTGCGCTGACGCACGGGAACACGGTGCACGCTCCTAAAGTTGTGCAGAGCACTCCTGCGGGGCATGGCGTTCCGCCATCGAAGATCGGGACACCCGAAGCTCCAGTGAGGCCGCGAGTAGCAGTTGTGGGGCAGACCAACCTTGGGAGCGGAAAGCGGGAGACGGAAGGCAAACAGGCGGTAGCGCAGGCAAACCGCAGGCGAACGAGCGCGGATGAGATGTTTCCGAGTCCACAAGTGTTGAGTGAGGAAGAGAGCAGGATTATCGCGCTGGTAGACCAGCATCCGGCCGAGATATCGCAGGCGATGATCGAGGCACAGACGCGGAGTGTCGAGCCGGTTCGCGTCGCAGCAATTCACATTGAGCCATTGAACAGAAATGGCCAGCAACAGGAGGAGTAAGAATGCGCAAGATAACCGGGTTGTTCCTAGGGATGTTGGCTGTTGCGGGCATGGCGAATTGCGGAAGCGCAATGGCGCAAAGCAGCGACTCCGGAACTAAATTCTATCGACTGGATTTTGAGGTGAAAGAGATTGATCTGGGTAAGGTGGTGAGCAGCCGGGCCTACTCCACCATGGTCTCAACCGAAGCGGGGCATGGACGGGACGGAGGCTCGATCCGTGCGGGCACGCGGATTCCTATAAACATCAATAGCCCGGACTCGAAGGAACCGAACATTCAGTATATGGATGTGGGCGTTAACATTGACTGCAGCGCCGTTCGCATGACTAACGGACAGATAACGATGGCCGTGACAGCCGAGGTGAGTACGCTGGCGGTCGAGCCCTTCCGCGAAGGGCCGGGAATGGTTGCTGGTAATCAGCCCATGACGGCTCCTGCGCCGAGCAGGGAGCGAGGGACCACTTCGCAGAAGGACGGGCCTATGCCTCCACCTCCTCCACAGGCTGGGGATGGCGAGCAGCCGCTGCGGACTCCGCCGCCGGGCACGCGGACGAATATGATGATGGCGTCAATGCGGGCTCCTGCCATTCGGCAGAACAGGTGGATGGCGGTAGCAACGGTTACGCCGGGAAAGCAGACCACGCTGTTTGCATCGGACGACATTGCGACCAAGCGGAAGATGGAAGTGGACATAACTGCGATCGAAATTCGGTAATTGAAACGACTGCAGACGACGGGGAACCGTATTCCGGGTTCCCCGTCGTGTTTTCCAAGAACGTTTTGGATTTTTCAAGGGTCTGTTTCGTAACGACACCTCCATGCAATTCCCCTATACTCACAACTAAATAATCGTCATTGATGAATGACTTCCTTCGCACGGAAATGGCCGCGCAGGTTTGAAAGTTGAGATGCAGAAGGTCATATGAACTGGGCTCAAAGGGTTAGCACAAGGAATGCCGAACGACCGGCCGATCATTTCATCCGAGGTGCTTTCACCAACGCGTCTCAGCGAATTCTTTTCTCGGTCACAATTCTTGCCATTTGCTTTCCTCTCGAGGGGGGCGCGCAGGCTGTTCTAGAGCCTTCGCCGACTGCGAACGTAGTTGCAGACTCCTCACCGGTTCCTCCCGTACCACCAGCGGTCGCAAACGAGACGCTGGATCTGCCGGACGCGCCGGGAATGGGCACGGATGAAAGCCGCATTGCCCATCCGCCGGAGAATCGGCTGCTGGCGGCTTCTTCGACTTCATCATTTGTTCCCAGGCCTGACACTTTTCAGTGGCACGCTTCCATCGGTCCCAAGTTTGAACCACCGAAGGTTACGCTTCAGCAGTGTCCCTACGACGAGACCCATGCGCGTTCGTGTCGTGTGCACTGGGGCCAGCTCACCATTTCGACGGCACTCTTCCTGACTTTTTTGAATGCCGGAAATTTGTACACCGGATATTGGTATCGCTACGAGATGACGCATGGTGCACAGATATCACCGGACAGCGAAATCCGTAATAACGATGACTGGTGGCAGAGGTATGTGAACTCGGTTACGGGATGGCGCTGGAACAAGTGGAACGATGACAATCCGTTTCTCGACGACTGGGTCGGCCACCCGATGATGGGCGCCATCACTGATTTTCTGTGGATCCAGAATGATCCCAAAGGGATGACGCTTCCCTTCTCCAATACGAAGCCATACTGGGTGAGCAGGCTACGGGCACTCGCCTTCTCCACGGTCGTTCACTTCGAGTGGAAGTTCGGACCGTTGGGCGAGGCTTCCATTGGCCACAACGGCGACCACTATTTCTACGACAAGGGAACGCTGACAAACGAAACTGGCTGGGTGGAACTGGTGAGCACGCCGTTAGGTGGATTCGCGTGGACTGTAACCGAGGATGTGCTTGATAAATCCGTGATTCGCACGACTGGAGGAGAAGAGCCGCAATCCATTCCTGCTGTTCACGTATCAATTTCTGAACCCCTCGCGGGGAGCAGCAAACATTCTTCGCTTTCGTCCACCTTGGTATCGCGATTCGCGCAATGTGACAGCGTCTTCGCGTTGGCACGATCCTGAACCGCAAGAGCCGCTGCTGTTTTTGCCGGCAGAGAAGAGGAGCGAGACTGCGAATGCGAGTGCCGAGACCGAGGAAGGCATCCCGGGTGGCAAGCACGAGCTTGGCGCATGGTGGGGTCTTTCCTTGATGTCCGGCCACCTTTGGGGAATAACAGGCGATGTGAAGTACATGCCGATGGTCGTCACATACTCTGGATTGATTGCGCTGAACCGTAACTGGGAGATTCGTTATGCGCCGGAGCTAACAGCGCTGGCGATGATCGACTACCAGCTGGAGGGGGCAACGGATCCGCTTGCTCTGAGGAGAAGGACCTACGGCAGCGGGATAAGTCCTGAGGGCTTTCGTGTGAACTTCCGTCCGACAAAGAGATTTCAGCCTTACTTGAGTAATAACGGTGGAGGTATTTATTTCTGGAATCACGTGCTATCGCCGCAGGGATCGCATTTCATGTTTACCCTGGATGCCGGGTGCGGATTCCAGGTCTTTCGCAAGCTTCACCAGTCGGTTTCGGTTGGCTACCGATATCAACATCTGTGGAGCGCAAGCACGAATCTCAACAGGCCGGGAACGGACACGAATACGTTCTATGTAGCGGTGTCGCGCTTCCGTTAAAGGCGCAATCGGGCGAGACACATCCCTTCGGATTTAGAGCGATTGCTTTGGCGGCTCTAAGCCGATAGACTCCGAGACAAATGGCAAAGGCGGAAGACAATCCGGAGCGGCTGATTTCCGCCGCGCGCGCACCCGAAGAAGAAATATTCGAATTGAAGTTGCGGCCGCGTCGGCTGGCGGAGTTCATCGGACAGGAAAAGGCGAAGGAGCAACTTGCAATCGCTTTGGAAGCTGCGAAAACGCGTGGCGAGGCGTTGGACCACGTGCTGCTTTTCGGCCCCCCGGGCCTAGGAAAGACAACTCTGGCTACGATCATTGCGAACGAATTGGACGTCGGCTATCAGCAGACTTCCGGCCCGGCGTTGCAGATACAAGGCGATCTTACAGCGATCCTGACAAACCTGCGGGACAGGCAAGTGCTGTTTCTGGACGAGATTCATCGTCTGCAGCCGGTGCTGGAAGAGAAACTTTACACGGCGCTTGAAGACTATAAGTTGGACATTATTATCGGCCAGGGCCCGGCGGCCCGCACACACGTGATGGACATTAAGCCCTTCACATTTGTAGCGGCGACTACGCGGCCCGGACTTCTCTCTTCGCCGCTGCGTTCGCGATTCGGCATCCTGCTTCGACTGCAGTTTTATACGGAAGATGAACTACGGTTCGTGGTTGAGCGATCGGCCGAGGTAATGCAGATTCCGATTGACCGGGATGGCGCGGCGGAGATTGCGCTGCGATCACGAGGAACACCACGCATTGCCAACCGGCTGCTGCGCCGCGTGCGTGATTATGCCCAGGTAAAGGGCACGGGCGTGATCGATATGCCGACAGCGCAGGCGGCGTTGAAGCTGCTCGAGGTAGATGCGCATGGCTTCGACGAACTCGACCGCAAGCTGCTGCTGACCATCATTCAGAAATACGATGGAGGCCCGGTCGGGCTGAACACGCTTGCAGCTACGCTGGCCGAGGAAGAAGACGCGCTCGAAGAAGTGTATGAGCCGTTCCTGATTCAGATTGGCTTCCTGGACCGAACGCCCCGCGGGCGAGTAGCGACGCGGCTGGCGTACGAACATTTCGGGCTTCCGCTGCCGCGCAAGCAACTTCTCTTCTAGCAGAAGGATCGAACGAGTATTGCGCAGAGCAGGAAATCCATAGGAAGGAGACTCGCCATGGCACGGACCGAATCGACCATGCTTCCGCTGGGAACAGCCGCACCTGACTTTGCATTGTCGGATGTGACTTCCGGAGCCGTCAACAAGCTGAATGACTTTGCAGGTCGCGATGCATTGCTGGTGATGTTTATCTGTCAGCATTGCCCGTTTGTGCAGCACGTGCAAAAACAGCTAGCTCAGCTGGGAAAGGATTATCAGGATAAGTCAATTGGCGTTGTGGCGATCAGCAGCAACGACGCAGAGACATTTCCTGAAGACGGTCCCGAAGGCCTGCGTGAGCAAGCCGCTGAGTACGGATTTATCTTCCCTTACCTCTTTGATGAATCGCAGGAGGTAGCGCGTAGCTATAGTGCCGCTTGCACTCCGGATTTCTTTCTATTTGATCGCGATCGCAAGCTGGTTTATCGCGGACAGTTGGACGATAGCCGCCCAGGAAATGAGAGACCGGTTACCGGCAAGGATTTGCGGGAAGCGATTGATGCAACGCTCGCAGGCAAGCCAGTCCCCACCGACCAGAAGCCCAGTATCGGCTGCAATATCAAGTGGAAATAGAAATACTACGACAAGAATAACGAAGCCCGCGGCGCTCGACATGAGCAACGCGGGCTTTCTGTTTGTGGACTACTTCGTGGTTACGGGTTGGCCGTATTCGATGCGAATCGTTTGAATTTCGTAAGGGGTAATGGGGAATGTAACTTTGTCCGCGGCGAGGGTAGCGCCGCCGGAAATGGGATGCTCCATCATGTCTGACGCAGAGACGGACTTTGCACCCGGTGGAATTACAGCAGTGACGTTTGCAGATTTTCCAGCCCATTCGTACACGCGCAGGATCAATGCGTTTCCATCTTCAGATTTCTTGAAGGCGGTGAGGGCGACATTCTCTGGTGTCACGCTTACGAAGGAGTGCTCCGCTGGCCAGTCGCCGGCATGACTTGAAACCTGCATGGCGGTGAGTGGATAGTTCGTCTCGTAGCCGCGTCGCAGGCTCATTGCCGACTTCCAATCTCCTGCGTGAGGATACAGCCAATAAATAAATGACTGAGGGCCGCGGTCTGCATCCGGATCGGGCCAAGTGGGCGAGCGAAGCAGCGTTAAGCGAAGAACATTGTCTTTGGCGTCGTATCCGTACTTGCTGTCGTTGATGAGCGAGAAGCCATGCTGACCGTCGCCGAGGTCGGCCCATCGCATGGCCGGAACTTCGAATTGCGCCGACTCAAAACTGTTATTGCGAGTGGTGGGCCGATCGATGGTGCCGTAAGGAATTTCATAGGTCGCCTTGGCGCTCGATGCGGCGAGCGGGAAAGCAGCCTTCAACAAAACGTGGGTTTCGTGCCAGTCGATATTGTTTGTGATCTTGACCATGGACGAACCGGCTTCGAGCGAAATGTCCTGCACGAACTTCGAACTTTGCCAGGTTCGCGTGACGCGAATGGTGCCACGCATCGGACCGCTTTCGGTGAGTTTGACGGAGTCGACCTGTGTGATGGGAACGACCGTGTCGAAAGTGCCGGGATCAACGTTCCACGCGTCGTAATCTTTTGGCGTGTCTTTGAAAGTTTGAAGCTGGTTGCCGCATCCGCCCTTGGCGATGCTTTCAAAGCCTGACTTTTTATCGACGAGGCTGGTAATGCAACCGGAGGCAGGATCGACACTCACGCGGAGGATGGCGTTCTCCAAAGTTTGCGTGGAGGCCTTGAGGTCCGATGTGGCCGGCGAACTCTCCGACTTCAACGGCCGCGCGTAAAGCACGCGATAGCCAAGCGATGGCACATCCGTGGTGACTTGCACGTGGAAGGTATGCGTGGTGGGGTTGATCTGTTTTACATCTGCGAAGAGCGCCTTGCCGGTTCCATCCGTGATCTGGATAGCGGCTGTTGACTCCGGCATTTGAACAGTGAACTCGACGGCGTCCGACCGCTGCCATCCGAGCGGATTGAAGACGACGACGGGAACTCCAGTGCCGGCAGTCTTGATGTGGGCTGCGAGCGCCTGCATTGCGCCTTCCTGAGCCTGGGCGGTTTCCAGCCGTACGACATTCGTCTCCCGATCTCCATCACGATAAATGACGCCGATGCCCGAGCCTGCGGCGAGATCGTGAAACTGATTGAAGAGGACTTTCTTCCAGCCGTCATTCAACTTTGCCTGCGGGTATTCTCGGCCCTGCAGCCATGCGAGAGAGGAAAACTTTTCGGCGTTGAGAAGAATTTCTTCGCCTTCGCGCATGTTGCGTTTGTGGTTTGCCTGCGTGGTCATTACGCCGCGATGGTATTCGAAATAAAGTTCGTCATTCCAAACGGGCAGGCTTACCTTGCCCTCTGGTGGCGCGGGCAGTGAAGTCGACTTTGCCGCCAGGGTGGTGTAGTTCCAGATGGGTGCGTGTTCGGTGTCGACATGGGTTTCGACATCGGAGAAAAAGCTCTGAGCCGTTCCGAATCTCGCTTTGGGATAGACGACGTCAGGGCTGGTCCAACGCATTCCTGAATCAAGCATGTCGCGCGTGGGACCGCCGCCATGATCGCCGATGCCGTAGAGATGGAGCATCTCCGTTGTACCCGGATTGAGCTTGCGCGCGTTGGCGAAATCCTGCGCCATCCGTACCGGCTCGATTTGGTTGACATAATCATGCGGGAAGTAAGTCAGGACTCGGCTTCCATCCGGCGACTGCCACCAGAAAAGTTTTAGCGGCAATTGATTGGTGTCGTTCCACATCATCTTCTGCGTCACGAAATAATCGATGCCGGACTTCTTGTAAATCTGTGGAAGTTGCCAGGTGTATCCAAAGGAATCCGGGTTCCATCCGATGCGAACGTCGCCGCCGAATGTCTCCTTGAAACTTTGCTTGCCGATCAGCAATTGACGGACGAGAGACTCGCCATCCGGCATGTTGAGGTCGGGCTCAACCCACATACCGCCGACAATCTCCCATCGACCTTGCTTATACGACTCCTTCATCTGCCGGCACATGTCGGGATATTTATCACACATCCAATCGCTATAAGCAGCGGCAGATTGGGTGAAGGTGTATTGCGGGTATTCGCGCTGAAGCTGAAGGGCCGTGGACCATGTGCGGCGAACGGCTTCAACTGTTTCCGACTCTGGCCAAAGCCACGCCGCGTCGATGTGCGCATTGCCTGTGAGACGAATATTTGCTTTTTGAAGAATTGGCTTCACAACCTGGAGCGAGACCTGCGCGGCACGAAGTGATGCGTCAAAAGCTGCCTGATCTCCATGATCGAGAGCGGCGAGGTCGACCCCGGCGAGCGACTTGTCCACCTGTTGCAGACTCGCCGAAGCGTTCAATGCGGGAAGGAGAACGGTCGCAGATTGAACTTCAGCCACGAGCTCGGAGGGATTTGGCCGGGACTCGACGAAATCGATGCGGGCCGTGGCTCCGCTAAATGTCTTTTTGTCTACCGTAGCGAGAAGCTTGACGGCAACCAGGATCTTCTCGCCAGGATGTGCGGGCTCAAACATGACGATTGGCTCGAGGTCATCTCCCATGGCGACGCGGCGGCCGTTGAAATAGATGATCTGCGGAATCGGCCCATTGGCACCGGCGTGCATTTGGAACCAGATGCGCGAGCCGGTGAGGTCGTATCCGTTGAGGGATTTCGGCACCTCAATCCAACGGCGAA
Organism: uncultured Acidobacteriaceae bacterium; assembly: GCA_963797255.1. Lineage (GTDB taxonomy): Bacteria > Acidobacteriota > Terriglobia > Terriglobales > Acidobacteriaceae > JANXZS01. The sequence goes on along the minus strand of CAWCOV010000012.1, from coordinate 212,663 downwards.
ACCAAATCGCTTCTGGGGGAAGATTCGTCTCTTTCTCTACCTTGGCCCATCCTGAATCGTCCAGCGTGGGTGATTCTCCGTGAGCCACGTCTCCTTCGTGATACACCCAGCCTTTAATCGGCAGGGTATTGAGTGAGTTCAGCCGCTGAATCACTTCAACGCTGCGGTCATTGAGGCCAGTGTTGGCGTCTGAAGCTTGCGCAAACAGATTTTGCGAAACGCAGAAAATGAATACGAAAATGGCGAGCGAGAAGGTTGCCGAATATGACGGGCGAAGAGACACTCTTGAAGCTTTACGTGACATTGGATCCTCTCCAACTGGCGGGCGCGGGTGAAACCTGGAATTGAGATGACCGAGAAGTATATCTGCGCGCGCGACCGAATGGAAAGGATTGGAGAAGAAGGGCTGCGTCCACACAGCAGCCCCTTAAAGGGAGGATCAGAGGGTAAGAGTCTTGAGATATTCGCGGAACTGCGGTCCCAGATCATCACGCTTGAGTGCGAATTCAACGGTTGCCTTTAGCATGCCGAACTTGTCGCCAGCGTCGTGGCGTGTGCCTTCGAAGGTGTAGCCAAAGACCTTTTCGAACGCCAGCAGGCCTTTGATTCCGTCGGTGAGTTGTAACTCGCCTCCGGCGCCTGGCGTGATGTTTTCTAAGATCTCAAAGATTCGAGGCGTAAGGATATATCGACCGATGATGGCCTGCTTCGACGGAGCATCTTCGAGTTTTGGCTTCTCTACCATGTCTTTCACGGCGTGGATGCGGGGGTTAGAAGGGAGCGGCGTGCAATCCAGAACTCCGTAAGAAGAGATGGCTGGTCCTTCGACAACCTGCGTCGCGAGAACGGAGCCTTGCACCTGATCGAAGACATCAATCATCTGCTTCAGGCAGGGTACTTCGGCATCAATGACATCATCGGGCAGGATGACAGCAAAGGGCTCATCGCCGATGAGGTCGCGAGCAACGAACACGGCGTGTCCCAGGCCAAGTGCCTCCTTCTGACGAACCGTGATGATGCGCACCATGTCGGATACGCCGCGGCTGAGTTCGAGCAACTCTTTCTTGCCGCGCGACTCAAGCAGCGCTTCAAGCTCATAGCTCTTGTCGAAATGATCTTCAATTGCACCTTTGCCGCGACCAGTGATGATGATGATGTCTTCGCATCCGGCGGCAATGGCCTCTTCCACGCCGTACTGGATGATGGGCTTATCAACCAGGGCCAGCATTTCTTTTGGAATCGACTTGGTAGCGGGAAGAAATCGGGTTCCCAATCCTGCGGCAGGAAAGACTGCTTTGCGGACTTTCTTGTTCATGAAAACCTTTCTAAAAACGCTCGCTGAAATCGTAAGCTCGGGACGCAGGGAGTCGTCAATTTGCTGTGCCCAAGTTGTAGCGTTGCCGCCAAAATGGACACTTCGCTCCCCTGCCGCCCGACCATTACCAACTGAGATGATGATTTCCGCAGATTTGTCACACCATTCGTCACCAACTAAAGTGTTGGTGACGAATTTCCGAGCATCGCTTTGCGGACGATGGCAATCGGTGGAAATCCCTGACGCATAAAGTCGTCGTGGAATTTACGCAGCGTGAAGCTGTCCCCCTGCTGTTTCTGAACATCGGCTCGGAGTTTCAAGATCTCCAGCTTGCCGAGTGTGTAGTAGAGATATGTGGGATCCGAGGTGCCGCGCTTGGCTTCCACAATCGAACTTTCGCGTGATTGGTAGCCTTCTTTGACAAAGAAATCTACACCCTCGTCATACGTCATCTTGCCGGTGTGCATTTTGATGCCGACGATGAATCGCGCATCTCTCAAGAGCGCGTCCTGCAACTGCCCGAGGCGGAGGAGTTGCGACTCCCGCTCGCTCTTCGCGCCAGTACCGGGTTGTCCATAGCCGGCATCGAGCATCATCTGCTCGCAGTAGTGTGCCCATCCTTCAGCGTTCGTGGCCGCGCCCAGGAGCTTACGCACTTTGCTTGGAGCCTCTGGCACCCAGAGGAACTGAATGTAGTGGCCAGGGTAGGCTTCGTGAATCGACGTGCTGACGGTGGTTCCGACATTGAAGCTATGCATGAACTCGGAAACGTGCTGTGAAGTCCAGTCTTTTTCCGGCAGGGTGACGTTGAAATAGGCTTCGTGCGCTACCTTCTCGAATGGGCCGGGCGTGTCCATTGATGCCATGGTGGTGGCACGCATGAACGGCGGTGTCTCCTCGAGGATGGGCCGGATATCCGACGGAATCGTGATGATCTGCTTTTCCTGGATGAATGCAATCAGACCATCGAATGTATCGCGGAAACTCTGTAGCAATTGCGTGGGCGCTGGGTGATCGTTGCCGAGATCGTCCAACACTTCTGTCGCGGACTTCGTCGATGACACTTCCTTGGCGATGCGATTGAAGTCGGCCTGATTCTTATGCAGATCGGCATAGCCAATTTCGAGTAGCTGATCCAGCGGTGTGTCGACCATCTCGTCATACTTCAGCTTTTCCTGAAACGTCTTCGCGCCGATGCGGAAATCTCCGTTGGATTTTGCCAGCAGATCGTTCTTGAGCCAATCCTGATAACTCTGGAGCGCTGCGATGACATCGGCATTGGACTTTGCGAAGGCTGCCCTGGTAGTTGCGTCGGTCGCATCCTTGAAGGCGAGCGGGACATCGTTCTGGAAAAAGCGGATGACCCCTGGCATTTGTGCGATGGCAATTTCAGTGTAGATGTGCGGAGGATTCTTCAGGTTCTTTCGGGCGTCGGTGAAGACCGCGGGCATGAGCTTTTCGCGGGCAACGAGCGACTTTAAGCGCTCATCCGGCGATGCGAACTTTCGCTCCATCAGGGAAAATGCCGAGTTGGTGATGCCGCCGGAATAGTTGTCGGGATTTTTTTCCCATTGACGGATGACCTCGAGACCCAACAAAGAAGCCTTGATGTTATTGCGCACCAGTGTCAGATCGTCCTGTGCAACCTGGTCGAGGCCGTCGTTGGAGATTGCGGCAAATTTTTTATCGAAAGTATGCAACGCAGTAATTTGGGCATCTACGCCGGCACGCGAATAGTCTTCGAGAAGCGAGTCGTACTGATGGAAACCTACCAAGGTGCCGTTCGTTGGAGAGAACTTGAAAACCGCCTCGTCAAAATACTGATCGGCAAGTGCGCGAAACGAAGTCTCGGCCGGGGAGGATGCCGGCGTGGCATTCTGGGCGGTGGCGGCGAGTGCGTTGTTCATGATGCCTCCAACTAGAAACACAGCTGTCATTAGATAGCGAAACAAGAGATGAACCCTTTCCTATTGCAACAACTACGGATTTGATTATGAAGCGACTTCTTCTACTTCGAGATTTTCGAGCAGGCTTCGCACTTCCGCGAATACCTCTTCTGGTTTGACTGCGGCTAACGGATATCGGAGCACCCCCTGCGGAGTGAATTGGGCTCCGCGACGCGCATTTTTCGCCACTAATTGCATGAGACGTCCGGGGTCGACATTTGCTTTTTCTGTAAAGCGAATATGTAACTGATCGCGCTTGCGATCTACCTGGGCTACTCCGATGCGTTCGCATTCGAGCCGCAGACTGGCTGCATCCAGCAAGTGAATGGCGGACTCTGGTAGATCCCCATAGCGGTCCTCCAACTCGGCGCGAACATCGGCGATGACGGCATCACTCTGCGCGCTGGCAATCTTCTTGTAGATACGAAGACGCTGGTTCTCTTCCGCGATGTAGGACTCGTCGACACGCAAACTGATGCCGAGATTCAACTGCGTTGTTGGATGCTCCTGGCGCTCTTCGCCCTTCAACTTGCTGACTGCTTCCTCGAGCATGGAGGTATAAAGTTCAAAGCCGACAGCCTCAATGTGTCCACTCTGTTCACCACCCAACATATTTCCGGCACCGCGCAGTTCAAGGTCGAGAGCGGCTATCTTGAAACCCGCCCCGAGGTCGGAAAATTCCTTAAGCGCAGCGAGGCGGCGACGCGCTATTTCGGTAAGCTCCTGTTCCGGCGGGATGAGCAGATATGCATATGCGCGGCGATTGGAGCGGCCTACGCGGCCACGCAACTGGTAGAGCTCCGAAAGCCCATGGCGATCCGCGCGATTGATGATGATGGTGTTTGCAAGAGGTATGTCGAGTCCGTTTTCAATAATTGTTGTAGCGACCAGCACATCGTATTCGTGGTGCATGAAGGCGAGCATGACCCGTTCCAGTTCGGCTTCTCCCATTTGTCCGTGGCCAACGACTACGCGCGCAGACGGCACCAATTCGTTGATCTTTGCGGCGAGTTCGTAGATCGTCTCTACGCGATTGTGAACAAAGTAGATTTGTCCGCCCCGCTCCAGTTCGACCTCGACAGCGGAGCGGATTAGCTTTTCATCAAACTTCGCGACGACGGTCTGGATGGCCATGCGATCTTTGGGCGGAGTCTCAATCACGCTCATGTCGCGCAAGCCGATGAGGGACATGTGCAGGGTGCGAGGGATGGGTGTCGCCGACATGGAGAGCACGTCGATCTCGCGGCGCATCTGCTTCAATCGTTCCTTGTGGCGCACGCCGAAACGCTGCTCTTCGTCGACGACGAGCAAGCCGAGATCCTGAAATTTGAGATCCTTTGAAAGCAGGCGGTGGGTGCCAATGAGGATATCGATTTTGCCTGCCTCTACGCGCTCCAGGATAACCTTCTGCTCTTTCGGTGTGCGGAAACGCGAGATCATCTCGACGTTGATTGGAAACTGCTTGAACCGCTCCTTGAAGGTCTCGTAGTGCTGGAAGCTGAGGACCGTAGTCGGAGTAAGAACAGCGACCTGGCGTCCGTCCTGCACGGCTTTGAAGGCGGCGCGCATGGCGACTTCTGTTTTGCCGTAGCCAACATCGCCGCATAGCAGCCGATCCATGGGAGTGTTGATTCCATGTCGCGCTTGATGTCGGCAATAGCGGATAGCTGATCGTCAGTCTCGTTGTAGTCGAAAGCGTCTTCGAACTCGCGCTGGAATTGATTGTCCGCGGGGAACGCGTGGCCTTGGGCCGCCTTGCGTTGCGCATACAGTTTGAGCAATTCGTCGGCCATGTCCTGCATGGCCTTCTTGACGCGGGCCTTCGTTTTTGCCCACTGCTGCGAACCCAGACGATTTAGAACGGGCGCGGGTCCGGCGTCAGTGGAACGATATTTCTGGATCAGGTCGAGACGCGTGAGAGGGACGTAGAGGCGCGCACTCTCGGCGAATTCGAGGATCATGAATTCGACGGTGACGGAATCCTGTTCGATTTCCTTAAGCCCGAGATAGCGGGCGATTCCATGCTCAACGTGAACAACATAGTCGCCGACGGTAAGGTCGCGGAAGTCCGAGACGAATGCAGCTGTTTTTGATTTGGATCTCGCCTGGGCGGGGCGCGCGGTGACGTCGGCTTCGTCGGAGATATCGTTTGCGCCGAAGATAAAAAGATTGTGATCCGGGAGATTGACGCCGTTGGCTATGGGACTGCGAAGAACTATGGGCGTGCGATAGTCGCCCGCCAGGTAGCTTGATTCGTCATAAATATTTTCGCTGCCAAGGTGTTGGGTGCGGCTGCCGAGGCGGTATGGCAATCCATACTCTCGTAGGAGCGTAACCAGACGCTCGACTTCTCCCTGATTTGGAACTGCGAGGATCATGCGCTGATCCTGCTGCATGAGCGAACGCACCTGCTCAAGGAACGCCGGAATGGAGCCGTGGAAGCGCAGAGTGGGGCGAGTAGCGAAAGCAATCTCGCCGAGCGTGGTGTCTTCGTCGAGCACATCGACTGCGCCGAGTTGATCGAGATCGAGACCAGGGAGCGACGACAGATTCGCCATCAGCAGGTCGGGCTGCAGATAAATATCCTGCGGCGTGATGAGCGAGCCGATGCCACTGCGATCGTGGCGCTGCTCAACCTTGTTCCACCAGCGATCTACCTGGTTCTTGATCATTGCTGGCTCTTCGACAAACAGACGCGAACGCGGGAAGAGGTCGAGCAATGTTCCCTGTGAGCCGGACACGGAAGCGAAAAATTCCCACCCGGGAAAAACGCTGACGCCTCCCGCAGCAACGGCTTGCGCCACGAGGTTGTCGTCTGCCGATTCGATTCGCTCCCCGGAAAGCCGCGTGTGTACCGCCGCCAGCAGGCGCTCATTCACCGGCGTTTCGGTAAGGGGAAGCAACTCGGCCTCATCGAGAGGCGTCGAGGAGCGCTGCGTTTCGGGATCGAATTTCCGGATGGATTCAATCTCGTCGCCAAAGAGCTCGACGCGCACGGGACGGTCCGCTTCCGGAGAGTACACGTCGAGAATGCCTCCGCGCCGCGTGAACTGGCCGGGCATCTCGACCACGTCCATCGCCGTATAACCAACGCTGGCAAGGTGCATTACGAGTGCGTCCACGTCTACTTCTTCGCCGCGGCGCAGAGTGCGGGCGAGGTTGGCGTAGTAATCCGTGCTGAAGAGGCGCATCGCGGCGGCTTCAACCGGGGCGATAACGATGGAGGCGGCGCCGCTGGATATCTTCCATAAGACTGAGGCGCGTTGTTCCTGAACATCGGGATGTGGAGAAAGATTTTCAAAAGGCAGCACGTCGTGCGCAGGAAGTTTGAGCACCGCATTGGGCGAGCAGGCCCCGGTCAACTCGCAGCCCGCCTGCACGGAAATCTGTAAAGCGTCCGCGGCTTTGTTGTCCGCAACAACGACGATGACGGGAGCGTTAGCTGCTTTCGCGAAGAGAGGGAGGTAGATCGCGCGAGCGGTGGATGTCAGTCCCGAGACACGACGACGCCCTCTGCCGAGGGCAAGATGCCGCCGGACACGCTCAAAAGATTCCGAATGCTCCAAATCCGCGAGCAATTCGCGGACGAACGGGAGGATCATGCCTGCTTCCAGTTTAGCAGGATGAAAGGAGCAGGCTTCCCCTCCCGGCTAATTGTGGGTAATACTTTCGAATCTTGTGTTTGCGACTTGGATTTCAAGAAAGAGACGGAGCACAACTATGTCCGAGGATCGTACCGAGATGCGAGCGACAAGGCTTGAGGCGTTTTCTGACGGAGTGATTGCCGTAATTATTACGATCATGGTGCTTGAGCTTCACGTCCCGCATGAAAACGGGCTTGCAGGGTTGTGGTCCGTCGCGCCACGCCTGGGCATTTACCTGCTCAGCTTTCTAATGGTTGGCATTTACTGGATCAACCATCACGACTTGATCCGCCGCATTGAGACTGTCGATTACCGCGTACTGTGGTCGAACCTGATCTTTCTATTCGTGCTTTCGCTGATCCCGTACTTCGTGGAGTACCTGGATGAGAAGAGCTTCGACTCGTTCTCAACGGTGCTTTATGACGTTGCGATGCTGCTGGCTGGCGCGACCTTTTTCTTGCTTCGCCGCGCCGTCATGCGCAGACAACGGCAGAGTGGGTCGTTGCACACCATGGATCTCAAAGAGCTTTGGAAGCATGACGTGAGCCTGGTGATGTACCTGGTGTCCATTGGCGTTGCCTTGTACAAGCCGGCGCTTTCGCTCTTGATCGTCGCGATGGTGACGGTGATATGGATTGTCCCGAGCGCGGGCGTAAAGCACCACGCCGAGCAGGGCTGAACCTAAAGATTCAATCTGTGATTTCGAAAATAGTTGTTAACGAAGCGCTGGAATCCCCGTTGTATAGGCAGAGACATTTCACAGCTCTGTTTTCTGTAAGGGGATATCGCGATGCGGAACAAGAAACGCACTTTGTCCGGAACAATTCTCGCGGTCGTAGTGCTGGCGGCGATGTCGACTGGAATTGCCGAAGCACAATCGCAACCAACTGTTCCAGCCCGCGGACCGGTAGTGAGCACATCGGTTCCGAGCCAGAAGGAAGTGGCTGCTACGCAGGAGGAGTTGATCAAGCTCTTGCGGCTTAGCCCCACGATGACCGAAGTGATTTCCCGCGATCCCTCACTCCTCTCCGATCAGGAGTATGTCACCCGCAACAATCCTGAGTTGGCCCAGTTCCTCGAGGTTCATCCCGAAGTCGCGAGGAATCCTTCCTTTTATTTGTTTACGGGATTGAATGGAGAAGGCGAGCCGGAACACCGGTTGGAACGCAGGGTGTGGCCGGAGAATTTCAATACCAGGCCGGACCCGATGTTGCGGGTCCTTATGAATGAGGTCGGGCCATTCGTCGTGTTCGTATTTATCCTGTTCGCGCTGCTTTGGCTGATTCATGTACTGCTGGAGAATCGCCGCTGGGGCCGCATCTTCAAGTTGCAGACGGAAGCTCACGGAAAGCTCATCGACCGTTTCAGCACGAACCAGGAGCTACTTGTCTATATGGAGACAGAAGCTGGCAAGCGCTTCCTCGAAGCGGCGCCAATACCAGTGGATTTTGAGCACGACCAGAAGATGCCGAGTGCGGTCGCACGAGTGCTGACCCCGCTGCAGATCGGGCTGGTGTTGTCGCTTCTCGGCATTGGACTTATTGCTCTTCGGCATAGCATCCCGGATGCAGCCGCACCGCTGCTTGTGTTGGGAGTTGTGGCATTGATGCCGGGTCTGGGATTCATCCTTTCGGCAGGCATTACGTGGGCTCTGGCAGGTCGCCTTGGATTGATGCCCGACAATGCAGGCGAACCGAATAGGACCAACACTCTATTCAGTTCTAAAGAGCAGCAGTGAACCCGGTTATTCTTGGAGACAGAGAAAGAGCCTTCCGATATGACCTGGGAATATGTAATCCCGAACGTAGAGACCGGCGCACCATCGCGGGCAAGTGAATTGCCCATGGACAACGATGCGTTCGCCGCCTTCTACAAGCGGTCGGCTCGATCCTTGTGGGCATACCTGGCGCGGGTTTCGGGCGATCCAGCGCTGGCAGACGACTTTATGCAGGAGAGCTATCTTCGCTTTCTGTGCGCATCGCGACCGGATGATGGTGAGATAGCAAGCCGGCGTTATTTGTTCCGAATCGCGACGAACCTGCTGCGCGATCACTGGCGCACGCCGACATCCACGTCGATCGAAGAACTTCCGGAAGAACTTTTCGCTGAGAAGGACCGCTCGATGCAGGTGGATTCCCGGGCCTTTCTGGGAAGGGCTCTTGCAAGGATGCGTCCGCGGGATCGGCAGTTGCTGTGGCTGGCGCATGCGGAAGATTATTCGCATCGCGAAATAGCGGAGATCACGGGTCTAGGGGAAGCGAGCATACGGCTGCTGCTGTTTCGGGCACGGCGCAAGATGGCGAAATTACTGCGGGAACAGCCCGTGGGGGAAGCGAGGAGAGCATGATTTTCAAAGCCTGCCCAAGAGAACCGGAAATTGCCGAGCTGTTGCATAGCGGACGCTGGCCGGCAGTCTGCAGCACGGAGCTGGATTTGCACGTCAGCTCCTGCAGACGATGCAGCGACCTCGTCCTGGTGAAGCAAGCGCTTCACGGCCTGAGGGTCGAAGCTGTCAGTGAAGCTCGGCTTGATTCTCCCGGCGTCCTGCTATGGCGTGCACAATTACGCCGCCGGAACGCTGCTTTCGCAAGCGTAGGACGGCCAATCGCCGGCGCACAGATTTTCGCGCTGCTTACTTTTATCCTCGTCGCTTTTGGGCTGGTGGCGTCGCAGGCAAAACATGGAATCCAGTGGATGTCGTGGTTCGACGAGGCGCCGCAAATGCGCGCGTTCCACCTTGAGACGCTCTGGTCCTTCTCTTTCATGCGAGCGGACTGGAACCTGATGATCCTGATCCCGACCCTCGGAGCGCTCGCGATTTTGAGCGGAGTGGTGCTTTACCTCGCGTCGGAAAAGCAGTGAGTGACGCCGTCAACTATTGCGCGGAGCTTAGAGCCTTCAGGTAGCGGTAGTAAAACTCCACACCTTGATAGTACGAAGCGATGGGAATCCGTTCATCCCTGCCGTGCGCCCGCATATCGTCACTTTCCAGTGCGATGCCAGAGAAACCATAGCTGGGAATGCCGACAGCCGCGGTGTAGATGCTGTCGGACGCGCCGGTCTCCATGGTGGGAACTACTGGTGCTCCCGGCCAGAGTTCTGCAGCGATGCGCGTTAGCGGCTCGAAGACTTCCGGTCTCGGCGGCGGAGGCACAATCACCGTGCGGTCGGGTGCAGTGGCAAACGTTTCGCCCGCATCGTTCATGTATTTCACCGTCACCTTGGGATCGGCGAATACGGTACTCAACTGCTGGCGAATCTGCTCTGGCGAATGCCCGGGGAAAATGCGGCAGTTTACGAGCGCCTGCGCGGTCTGCGGCAGAGCGTTGTTGGCATGCCCGGCATTCAGGCGCGTGGCAACGCAGGTAGTGCGCATGGTGGAGTTGTAAAGCGGATCGGCGGAGAGCCGCTTGATGGCCGCAGGATCCGGCTTGACGGCAAGAATCGCTTTCATGTCGGCCGAGACTTCGCCGCTTGTCCGCTCAGACAAAATCTGAAAGTACGTGCGGGTAACGGGATTCAGTTCGAAGGGGAAGGTGTAGTCCTGCAGCCGCGCGAGCGCATCGACGAGATGATAGATGGCATTGTCCGGGCGCGGCAGTGAGCTGTGTCCGCCGGGGTTGGTAACCGTCATTTGGAAATCGGCATACACCTTTTCTGTCGCTTCAACGGCCACTAGTAGGGCCTTGCCATTGTTGATGTCGATGCCACCGGAATCCGGGTTCAAAACGAAATCGGCGTCTACAAGATCGCGGTGATTCTTGAGCAGCCAGTTGACTCCGTTGGAGTGGCCACCCTCCTCATCGGCAGTCAACGCAAGGATAATGTCGCGGTTAGGCTTGTAACCCTCTTTCCACAGGCGGATGAAATTAACGACCATGATTGCGTCATCGACTTTCATGTCCTGCGTGCCGCGGCCGTAATAATATCCGTCCTTCTCTACAAACTTGAACGGATCTGTCGTCCAGTCCTCGGATCGCGCTTCCACGACGTCCAAGTGGCAAATGATGAGGATCGGCTTTTTCGCGCCAGTGCCCCGGTAGCGGACTACGAGATTCTTCTTGCGATCATTGGGACCAAGAATCTGCATATCAGCAGCGGGAAAGCCGGCGTCGAGCAGACGCTTCTGCATGGCTTCGGCGGCCGTCGTGATGTTGCCGACTGAGTCCGTCGTGTTGATCTCGACTAACTGCTTGAAAATTTCGCGGTCGAACTCACGCTGTGCTGGATCGGCCTGCTGTGCGGCGACGGAGGTGGCCGCGAAGGCGGCAGCGGCAAAACAAGGTGCCGCGCAAACTTTCAGAAACGCAAATTTCATGCAGGCTCCGGAGAGGATACTGAAGGGGAATTGAAGACGATACCGTTGCATGTGATTGTATCGCCTTCCAAATACAGGCAATCAATCGGATTGCGACATGGCTTACAATCGTTCGAGGGGGAACAGAGATATGCCCTATTTCGAGCCTAATCCAACCAGCGGAAAACCCGGTTATAGAACTCCAAAGAGCGGGAAAGCCGGCGGCGTGAATAGCGGCGTTCCCAAGGGCGAAAGAGTTAAAGCGCCCAAGGTGAATGTGCCGCCTACCGTCCGTACGCCCAAGTCTCCGGGCACGACCAACAAATAGCCACAAAGGAATCTGCCTGCAGTCTGGAGGCTGGACCGAAAGCACCTGCCTGAAAGAACGCGAGCGGGCGGGATTGTGGCTATTTTGCCCGCGGACCGCTGCTAGAATCAAAGCCAGGTATGGCGACCACAACCAGCATTGCCCCTGAAATTCTCGCGAAGTATGAGCCGGTAATCGGCCTCGAGGTCCACGTGCAGTTATTGACGAAGACCAAGGCCTTTTGCGGTTGCTCGTCGACGTACGGAGCCGAGCCCAACACCCACATCTGCCCCAATTGCCTGGGCCTGCCGGGATCTCTTCCGGTATTAAACTACCGAGCGGTGGAGTTCGCCGTACTGGCTGCAATGGCGATCCACTGCGAGGTGCGGGAGCGCTCCATTTTTGCGCGGAAGAACTACTTCTATCCCGACCTGCCCAAGGGCTACCAGATTTCGCAGTATGACAAGCCTCTCGGCGAACATGGCTGGATCGACATTCCTACGCCGGCCGGCACCAAGCGAATCGGCATCACGCGGCTGCACATGGAAGAAGACGCGGGGAAAAGTATTCACGATGGCTTTCCGGATTCCGCCACGCGCACCTACGTTGATCTGAACCGGTGCGGCACTCCACTGGTTGAGATCGTTAGCGAGCCGGATATGCGGACGCCGGATGAGGCTTACGAATATCTCACCCGGCTGAAGGAGATCCTCCTCTACACCGGGGTAAGCGACTGCAACATGGAAGAAGGCTCGCTGCGCTGCGATGCGAATGTAAGCGTGCGCCCGCGAGGACAGAAGGAATTTGGCACCAAGGCCGAGGTTAAGAACGTCAACAGCTTCCGATTTGTGCGCGCCGCGCTGGAGTACGAGATCGAGCGCCAGGTGGAAGTAATTGAGTCCGGCGGCCGCGTCATCCAGGAATCGCGGACATGGAATTCGCAGGAAGGCCGAACTTACTCCATGCGGTCCAAGGAGCAGGCGCATGATTATCGCTATTTTCCTGAGCCGGATTTGCCGCCACTCATCGTAAGCGCGGAGTGGAAGGCCGAGATTGCGAAGTCAATGCCGGAGCTGCCTGAAGCACGCCGGGCAAGAATGAGAGCCGAGTACGATCTGACAGAGCAGGACGCCCAGACGCTAACGGCGACCCGCGAATTTGCTGACATTTTCGAAACGTCCGCGAAGAAGGCTAAGAATCCGAAGAAGCTTACCAACCTGTTTCTAAGTGAATTGACGGGACGCCTGAAAGCGGCGGGGCTGGAACTGGATAAGTCTCCAGTAACGATGGATGGCCTTGTTTTCGCGGCGGATCTAGCGGAGAAGGGCGACCTCTCGAGCAAGCAGCTGAAACAGATCTTCGACATGGCGTTTGAAAAGAACGAAGACTTTCCAGTGGTCTACGAGAGAGAGAAGCCACAGCAGATCAGCGATCCCGCAGCTCTTGAAACTATGATCGACGAGATTATCGCCGCGAATCCGAAGCAGGTGGAACAGTATCGCGGCGGCAAGAAAACGGTCGCCGCCTTTTTCGTTGGACAAGTGATGCGGCTTTCCAAGGGCCAGGCAAATCCTGCTCTGCTTAACGAGTTGGTCACGAAGAAGCTAGATGCCTGAGGCGAAATCATCAGCTCAGCTCCGTGAACTTCTCGCAGAGGAAACCCCGCTTGCATACGCGGCCATGATGGCCCTGCGCGCAGGTCGTCCGATGATGGGGTCCATCGAAAGCTATACGAAGTGGGTGAATGAGCGTGCGCGACCCGAGGGCTTTCGGCTGATTGCGTCGTTTGTCCCGGGGCGCGAAGATGCTGTGGCAGTAGGCGGATTCCGCTTTCTGCATACAACTGCGTGGGGCAAGCTGCTCTACGTGGATGATCTGGTAACGCTGCCTGAATTTCGTTCCGGTGGGCACGGCCATCTACTGCTGGAGTGGCTGTTTGCGGAGGCGAAGCGGCTGGATTGCGAGCAACTGCATCTTGATTCAGGCCACCATCGCCACGGCGCACACCGTTTCTATTTGAACCACGGCATGCACATCGATGCGCATCACTTCAAACGCGTGCTCGGCTAAACCATCGCGCTGCTTCCCAGGAAATCCGATACCCATCCCGGGTGGAATCCATTCTGCCGCAGAAGCGTGCTGACTTGTGCCCAATGGCGAATGCTGTGGATCATGATGTGAACGAAAAGCTTCCTGCGGCTGACGGATATCTGGCGTCCATTGCGAATGGTGAAATGGATCACCTCGTTGGCATGCGCATCTCCGGCTTGCGCGATAAAACGCCGCAAATTGCTGTCGCCCTCCTTTGCGAGGGCAAACAGCGCTTGGGGATCTGTCACGGGATCGTTGTCGTAACCATGGATGGGTTCGCCCAGCAGCCGCTGGGAATGTCGCAACTGCACTACAAAAATGTGATGGACCAATTCCGCTACAGTCTTCGAGCCGGCCACATCGCAAAGTAGTTCCAGCGCCTGGGGATGCGCCTCAAACCATGCCTGCCACTTTGCCGTTGTGGCCTCACTGTCGGCGAGCAACTCTTTGAAAGTAATACCCGGATAACTCATAAATAGTGCCTCTTCCCTGCTCGGCTGCAGGCACCAGTTATTTTCTGGTCCTCAGGGCCCTGTGGCCGATGTCACGGCGATAGTACATTCCTTCGAAGTGGATCTTGGCAAGTGCATCGTAGGCGAGCCCGAGCGCCTGATCGAGGTTCGAGGCTGCCGCCGTGACCCCAATCACACGACCTCCTGCAGTCAAATAGTCGCCATCAATCAGGGCTGTGCCGGAGTGGAAGACTTCGACTCCGGGATATGTCTGGTTCAGCCCTGTAATGATTTTCCCGGTGGTGTAGCTGGCGGGGTATCCCTCGGAACTGGCAATGACGCAGGCGGATGCGCCAGGACGCCAGCGAAATTCGGTTTCACTCAGGCGCTGTTCAACGCAGGCTTCGAGGCCCTCGACGAGGTCGGTATCAAGCCGCGCCAGGATGGCTTGCGTTTCCGGATCGCCAAAGCGCGCATTGAATTCCAGAACCATTGGGCCGCGGGCAGTCATCATCAGGCCAATGTAGAGCACGCCGACAAAAGGCGTATCTTCCGCCGCCATGCCATCGATGGTGGGCTTGGCCACGTGATTGATGATCCACTCCTGCATAGCGCCATCGAGCATGCCGTCGTTTGTATAAACGCCCATGCCTCCCGTATTCGGACCGGTGTCACCTTCGCCAATTCGTTTGTGATCCTGTGCCGGGACAAGTGGAACAACATGCTTGCCATCGCTCAGCAGAAGGAATGAGACTTCTTCTCCTTCAAGGAACTCTTCGATCACCACAGAGTGCTCGGCCGTGCCCAGCAGTCGGCCGGAGAAGAGGCCGGAGACGGCGTCCTGCGCCTCCCGCTTCGATTTACAGATGATCACGCCCTTGCCGGCAGCCAGACCGTCAGCCTTCACCACCATAGGCGCGTGAAACAGGTCGATTGATGCAAGTGCTTCCTGTTCACTCAAACAGACTGCATACGCAGCGGTCGGAATATTGTGTCGCTGCAGAAAACGCTTGGCGAAAGCCTTGCTCGATTCCAACATGGCAGCGGCCCGAGTGGGTCCGAAGACTGGGATGCTGCGGCGGAGAAGTTCATCAACCAACCCCAATGAAAGCGGCAGTTCCGGTCCAACTACCGTTAGATCGGGCTTTTCCGACGCCACTACGCGCAGAAGATCGCCGAGATCCTTCTGGCTTGCCGAGATGCATCGCGCGACAGAAGCTATGCCACCGTTGCCCGGTGCACAAACTACTTCGTCCACCCGCCGGGATTTGCGAATGGCCCACGCGAGCGCATGCTCCCTGCCACCTGATCCTATTACGAGTACTTTCATAGCAAGGCGCGCTCCTCTTCCAATCCCTTATCTCAGCAAACGGCTCTCGCAAAGTCAAACCCGGGAGGGCGGATGTTTACGGAACTCCGTTTTCCGGGTTCCATCTATACTGATCGGTGATGGGCAACTGTCACAACGCCGCTTGAATCGTTCTGTTGTGCCGAATTCTATTATCAGCCCATGGCCCAGGCTCCTTCACCTGCGATGAAGTCCCCGCACCGATCGCGACTGCGATCGATCTTCCGATTGCCTAAAATGCGGTCCGGCGAATTATGGTTTTATTTTGGCCCCGCCTTTGTCGCCAGCATTGCGTACATTGATCCGGGTAACTTCGCCACCAACTTCGACGGTGGAACGCGATTTGGCTACAAGCTGTTGTGGGTGCTGCTGTGGTCGAACGCCATGGCGATCCTCATTCAGTACCTGTCGGCGAAACTGGGAATCGCGACGGGCCACACACTTCCACAGAATTGCCGAATTCACTTCACTCGGCGGACGACGATAGGGCTTTGGGTGGCTGCGGAAATTTCGGCATTGGCCACGGACCTCGCCGAATTTCTCGGCGCTTCGCTTGGCTTTTACCTGCTCTTCGGGCAATGGTTCACGCGGATGGGATTTGCAAAACCGACCATCCTGCTGATAGCTGCGCTAGCCTCCGCCGTATGCGTTTTTCTCATCCTCGCGTTTGAGTTGTGGGGATTCAGAAGCCTCGAGATCGCGATCATGGCATTCGTGTTCGTGATCGGCGCCTGCTACATGGTCGAATTGTTTTTCGTCCATCTGGACTGGAAACAGATCGCCTTTCACGCGGCTGTTCCCATGATTGACCGCCATAGTATTTACATTGCTGTGGCCATGCTGGGCGCGACGGTGATGCCACATGTTGTTTATCTGCATTCCGCGCTCGTGCAACCGCGTGTCCGCTCTGACAGTCACACGTCGCTGAAAGGCGTGTATCTCAAAAGGCTAAAGCACCTGCGGTTTGAGACGATCGATGTCTTTCGCTGCAATGAATGGAGCATGGCTGGTGAACTCGGCCATGATCATTGTGGCTGCCGCCGCATTTGCCGGAACAGGGCGCGAAGGAATGTCGATTGAAGAGGCGCACCAGACGCTCGGCCCGCTGCTCGGCCCCATCTCGGCTACGGTATTTGCCGTGGCGTTACTTTGCTCCGGCATTTCCTCTTCGACCGTCGGAACCATGGCGGGCAAATTATTCTCGAGGGCTTTCTCGAGGTGCGCTTCAGCTATCTTCCTGAGAAGACTTTTAACGCTGATCCCGGCAATCGTCGTCATCGCTATTGGTCTGGATCCCCTGAAGATCCTGATCCTGTCCCAGGCGGCGCTGAGCTTCACGCTGCCCTTCGCTTTGATCCCGCTGCTGATTCTTACCAACAACCCCGCAGTGATGGATCGTTTTGTGAACGGCAAGATTACCCGCGGGCTTGGCTGGATTACCGTGGCAATCATTCTCAGCTTGAACGGACTGCTGTTATGGATGACGGCGACGGGAAGCTGAGACACTTCAGCCATCACATCGGTGGAGTATTTCGCGAATCTTTCCAACCTACTTCGCCGGAGCAGCCATCTCCTTCAGATACGCCGCACTGAACGTCCCCTTCGCTTTTGCGATGGGCAGCAGTGTGGGGTAGAACTGCACGAAGGTCGTGTCCACGGCAGCATGGTCGGCGTGGCAGGAGTAGCAGGTTGCCGCCGGCGGTACGAGATCCCCTTGATCACTATCGAACGTCACAAAGGCCCATTTGCCGGGAAAATGCGCGGAGTCCTTTATGTGCACCTCGACACCCATCATGTCGGTGCTCTGATAGTGTCCGCTCTTATTGATTGACCCCTTGTTCTCGGCTCCACGATTCTCCAAAACCATCACCGTCTTTTCCGGCCATGTTCCCGTCTCGAGGAAGGAATGGTAAGCCTCGGGATTGACGAAGACGTTGTCGAACATCACGTGATCCATCCCAGCCATGCTCGGGCCGTAATTCATGCCCAGCCCAGACGAGAGGTAGATCCATTCGCGGTATTTCTTTGGGAGTTGCAGGCGGCCGTCTTTGCTGTATTCCGGGGTGTAGGGTGCTGCGGCAGAGCCGTTCTGCGCGGGGATGGCAGCAGAGGCCGTAAGCAGGAAAAGGCCCAGCAGGAATCGTACAGAACGCATAGGCGTCACCTCAGGATTGTGATGGTATACGGATTCGACGCTGGGAAGTTCCCCGGATAAGAGGAGGCGAAGTTGGGTCCAAGCCTGCGGTTTTCTGGAAGGGATGAACAGCGCTAAAATAGGCTTGCGAGCGATGAATATCCAGCCCAGCTTCCCTAGCCCGCTTTCCGTTGTTCCGCTAAGGCGATTCCGCCGCGGGCGTCCTGACCGTGGACGAACTGCCCAAGCCTGACTAAGCTACTAATTCTGAGGATTTCCCGCCGCCGGTCGTACCCGCGCGGGAGATAGCCTCGCGACCCTTTAGTCCATCCGCACACCTTGAAGTTAGAAGGGAAAGGGAAGGTTTGGCATGAGCACTAACAGTTTTGGCAGCCAGTCTCAATTGCAGGCCGGCGATCGCACCTACGAGATTTTCCGTCTGAGCGCCCTCGAACAAAAAGGCATTCCGCTGGGTCGCCTGCCGTTCAGCCTGCGCATTCTGCTGGAGAACTTGCTGCGGCAGGAGGACGGCAAGAGCGTTACCGCGGAAGACATCGAATTTCTGGCCAAGTGGGATCCGAAGGCGGAGCCCTCCCGCGAGATTGCTTACATGCCTGCGCGCGTGCTGATGCAGGACTTTACCGGCGTTCCCGCCGTGGTCGATCTGGCGGCCATGCGCGACGCCATGAAGATGCTGGGCGGCGACCCGGAAAAGATCAATCCTCTGCAGCCCGCAGAACTCGTCATCGACCACTCGGTGCAAGTAGACGAGTACGGCACCAGCGGATCGTATGACCTGAATGCGATGCTGGAATTCCAGCGCAATCGCGAGCGCTATGCCTTTCTCAAGTGGGGACAGTCGGCCTTCCGCAACTTCTCGGCTGTGCCTCCGGGCATGGGCATTTGCCACCAGGTGAATCTCGAATATCTTGCGCGCGTGGTGTTTACGACGGAGAAGGATGGCGTCCTTCAGGCGTATCCTGACACGCTGGTCGGGACCGACTCACACACCACCATGATCAACGGACTGGGCGTGCTGGGCTGGGGTGTGGGCGGCATTGAAGCCGAGGCGGCAATGCTGGGACAGCCGGTTTCGATGCTGGTTCCGCAGGTTGTGGGATTCAAGCTGACGGGCAGGCTGAAGGAGGGCGCTACCGCGACCGACCTGGTGCTGACCGTTACGCAGATGCTGCGCAAACTGGGCGTCGTAGGCAAGTTCGTGGAATTCTATGGTCCGGGAATCAGCGAGCTTCCCCTCGCCGACCGTGCCACCATCAGCAACATGGCTCCCGAATATGGCGCCACTTGCGGCATATTCCCGGTGGATGCGGAGACCCTGCGCTACCTAAGACTGACAGGACGCGCCGACGAGCAGATCGCGCTGGTTGAGTCGTATTACAAAGAGCAGGGACTGTTCCACACCACGCAATCTCCCGAGGCCGAATACACCACGACGATTGCGCTGGATCTCTCCACGGTTGAACCGAGCGTTGCTGGACCGAAGCGTCCGCAGGACCGGGTACTGCTGCGCGAGGCGGGGCCGAGTTTCAAGGAGCAATTGCCAAACCTGCTTGGACCGAACGGCAACAAGAACGGCGTTCGGCAGGTAGAGCGCTGGGAAGGCGAAGGCGGTCATCCGTCGCTTGGAGGAACGGTAACTGCGTCCGAGGGAGTGCCCGAGCAGGGACACGCCACCAGTATCAAGGGCCGCTTCGGCCTCGACATCGACAAGTACATGGATCACGGCTCGATCGTGATTGCAGCCATCACCAGCTGCACAAACACCTCGAATCCCTCCGTGATGATCGCGGCGGGTTTGCTGGCGAAGAAAGCGGTCGACAAGGGATTAAGTGTCCCGCCGTGGGTGAAGACATCGCTCGCGCCCGGTTCGCGAGTGGTAACCGACTATTACGACAATGCCGGCCTGTTGCCCTATCTCGACAAGCTGCGCTTTAACGTCGTCGGCTACGGCTGCACCACCTGCATCGGCAACTCCGGACCGCTGCCGACGGATGTTTCCCAAGTCGATCGAAGATCACGGGCTGGTCGCGGTCTCTGTGCTCAGCGGCAATCGCAACTTTGAAGGCCGCATCAACTCGGAAGTCCGCGCCAACTACCTGATGTCGCCGCCGCTAGTAGTGGCTTACGCCCTTGCCGGGCGCATCGATCACGACTTCGAATCTGAGCCGATTGGCAGAGGCAAGGACGGCACGCCGGTTTACCTCAAGGACATCTGGCCGTCGCAGCAGGAAATCTCCGAAACGGTCGCCTCCGCGATGAACTCCTCCATCTTCCGCAAGGAATATGCCACGGTGTTCAACGGAGATGTGAACTGGCAGAACCTGAAATTTCCGCTCGGGGGCACGTACGAGTGGGAGCCGGATTCGACATATATCCGAAAGGCTCCCTACTTTGACGGCATGCCATCCAAGCCCGCCGAGATCAAGGATATTCATGGGGCGCGGGTGCTCGCGGTTCTGGGGGACAGCGTCACGACGGATCACATCTCACCGGCGGGTTCCATCAAAACCAACGGTCCGGCCGGAAAATATTTATCGGAACATGGCGTAAAGACCCGCGGACTTTAACTCTTATGGCTCGCGTCGCGGCAACCATGAAGTGATGGTGCGCGGAACCTTTGCCAATGTTCGCCTCCGCAACAAACTTGCTCCCGGAACGGAAGGCGGTGTTACCCGTCTGCTGCCCGAGGGCGAACCCATGAGCATCTTCGACGCGTCGGTAAAGTATGCCGAGCGTGGAGTGCCGCTCGTGATTCTGGCCGGGAAGGAATACGGTTCCGGATCGTCACGGGACTGGGCAGCCAAAGGACCTCGGCTGTTGGGTGTTCGTGCGGTCATCGCAGAAAGCTATGAGCGCATCCATCGCTCCAACCTGGTGGGGATGGGCATTGTTCCGTTGCAATTTCTGGACGGACAGAATGTGGAGAGCCTGGGTCTGACGGGCGAAGAACTCTTTGAATTTCCCGGTCTTCGGGCGCTTCTGGATTCGAGGTTTGCCGGTGGCAAAATTCTTGAAGTCAGCGCAGTTTCAGCCGATGGCAAGGTGAAGAAGTTTAAGGCCACTGTTCGAATCGATACGCCGCAAGAGATTCTTTACTACGAGAACGGCGGTATCTTGCAGTACGTTCTCAGGCAGTTGGCGGCCAAGTAAGCAGAGGCAATCGCGAGACAGAGGTACGGGGAGGCGCTGGAGCATTCCGGCGCTATTCCTTTTTGACGCCCGCACGCGACCGGATATCGTCGGCGGGCGAAATTTTCCGCCGTGACTAGATACCCATCCCGTATTCAGCCGAGGGCATTCTGTCTCCCGCGTGGGAGTACAAATCGTATGGGGTGCGACGCTTGAACTTGTAACGCAAGCGTAATTCGCGGCCCACATACACGCCGATTGCGGCGACGCCCAAAGCGAGCGAAGCCCAGCCTATGGTCTTGATGGCGTAACTTTCGTTTCTGGATTCAGGCAGATTCATACAGTACATCCTTTACGGCCTCCGCCCGCCGATTCCAATACTGCGGCGTCGTTGCGCGCGGAAGGCATTTACGATCCGATCTTCCACTTTCTGAGCCCATCATAACGCAGCTACAGATTTGGACGCTCTGATCCATTTGGGGCATACGAGCGGACTTCCGATTTATTTCATAGCATCGATTCAATTTGATGCAGAAGTTCCACCTTGCGTTTGGGGCCCAGAAAGCTTGCCTCAATGGAGTTAGCCGCAAGTTCGCGAAGATGCTCCGCCGTAAAGCCGAATTCGCGGTGCGCGAGCATGTATTCACCTTCGAGATCGCTCCCGAACATCGCCGGATCGTCCGAATTCAGGGTCACCATTAATCCTGCGTCAAAATACTGCTTTACGGGGTGGCGCTCCAATGAACTGCAGCAGCCCGTCCTCAGGTTCGAAGAAATGCAAATTTCAAGCGGGACCTGCCTTTCGGCGAGAACATCGATCAATTCGCGGTCATCCAGCGCCGAAAGCGCATGACCGATGCGCTCGCTGCCTATGTTGAGAGCAGACCAGATGCCCTCAGGACCGACAGTTTCTCCGGCGTGAGCGGTCAGATGCAATCCGGCCTGTTGTGCTTCCGCGTACAACTCACGAAACGGCTCAGAACCGGTACGCCGCTCATCGCCGCCAATACCGATCCCGACAACGCTGGGGAAATTCGCCTTCAATTCCGCCGCTTTGCGGAAAACCCGGGCGGCTTCCTCGGGACCGAAGTGACGTACAGCGTCAAAGATCCAGAAGAGGCTGACGCCGAAATCCCGTTCGCCCCGTTCCCTTCCACGCTCCATCCCCGCGAAAATACGGTCAAGAAAAAGAGGGTCGAGGTCGCACTCGGCCTTACGCCAGTAATAGATCACGCCGACGGAAACATACACCTCCGCATGGACGACGCCCTTGTTTCGCCAGGCGCTCAAGCATGCGGTAGGTGATCAATTCATAATCTTCCGGGGTACGCAGCCGCTCGGTCACCGCCTTGAAAGCAAGCATGAATCCGCTGAAATCCTTGTAGAGGTAGAGCGAACGAGCCTCGTCCAGGTTCAGCGGAGGCTTTCCCTCCGTAGATTCCTGCCGCTGGCTTAGTTCCACCAGCGTGGGTGGCTCAATTGTGCCTTCGAGATGGAGGTGGAGTTCGGCTTTTGGCATTTGCCTCAGCCATTCGGCGGTTTCTTCGAAGTCCGTCATCCTCGCGTCACGTCGTCCACATGGCCAGGAGCAAAGTCGCTGCGCTGACGGCTGTAGAGGAAATAGATCATCAGGCCGATCAGCATCCAGACGAAGAAGCAAAGCCAGTTAAAGATTGGTAGTCCCGCCATCAGGAGTCCGCAAAACACCAGGCTCAGGAGAGGAACCAGAGGGCCGCCGGGGGCACGGAATGTTCGATGACGGTCAGGCTCGCGGAAGCGAAGGATGAGCACGCCAATCGACACAAGTTCGAAGGCGAAGAGAGTTCCGATATTGGCGACGTCCGCCAGCGTGCCGATATCCAGCATGCCTGCAGGAACGCCTACTACGACTCCGGCCATCCAGGTGGCGGCCGAAGGAGTGCGAAATTTGGGATGAACTCGGCTGAACCACCTTGGGAAGAGCCCATCGCGAGACATCGAGAACCAGACGCGGGCCTGTCCCATTTGGAAAACGAGGATGGAAGAGATCATGCCCAGCATCGCGCCAAACAGGATCACCAGGCGTACCCAGTGAAGATTGGCTCCGCCGGGCTGCAGGGAAAGCTTCTTCAGCGTGTTGACTACCGGGAGCGGCATTGCCGACCAGCGAATCCCACGGAACCAGGCCAGTAAGTACAACGGCGACTGCGACATACAGGATCGTGCAGACGACGAGGGTCCCGATAATTCCGACCGGGACGTCGCGCTGCGGATTTCTACATTCCTCCGCCGCGGTAGAAACGGAATCGAAGCCGATGTAGGTGAAGAAGATGATGCTGCCACCCGTCAGCATCCCCGACCAGCCATTGGGAAAGAAGGGATGCCAATAGTGCGGCTTGACGAATCTGGCCGCAGCGAACACAAAAATGAGGATTGCCGCGATCTTCAAAAGCACCATTACATTGTTCGTCTCGGCGGACTCGCGAATACCGCGCACGAGGACCACGGTTATCAGCATCACGATTAAAAACGCGGGGATGTTGAAGCCGAAATGCCAGCCGGGACTGTAGAGTGTCGCGCCTTCGAAGTTCGACATGCCTGACGGCAAATAGGCAGGCGAAATCCATCGTAGGGCCGGATGTATGCCGAACCAGTCCAATAGGTCCACCAAATGGGCAGCAAAGCCCACGCTGACGGCCATGTTGGAGACGGCGTATTCGAGGATCAAGTCCCATCCGATGATCCACGCCACCAACTCGCCCATGGTTGCGTAGGTGTAGGTATAGGCGCTGCCTGCGATGGGAATCATGGACGCCATTTCGGCGTAGCAGAGTGCGGTGAATGCGCACACCACGGCAACCAGCATCATGGAGACGGCAAGTGCAGGTCCCGCTCCTGGCCTGCCGATCAGGGCCTTGTGGTGAATCAAAAAATCGAGCAGACGGCGTATTGATGATGGACTTGGTGTCGAATTTTTCACCAGCAATAGCGGTGCCGATTACGGTGAAAATGCCGGACCCTATGACGGCCCCAATTCCGAGTGCGGTCAGTGACCACGGTCCAAGCGTCTTCTTCAGCTTTTGCTCGGGTAATTCCGAGTCGCTGATGAGCTTGTCTATGGATTTTCGGGCGAAAAGTTGACTAGCCAGATCCAGGCTCCTTGATTGCCGGATTCGGAGGACAATTCAGCCTGCCGCGCGTTGTGCACGACAGGCCGCAAAGTTCAGAGCGCTAGGATGAAGAGCGAATGCTTTTCTAACGCTTGCTGGTACCGCGTGCCAATTTCTTAACCTTTTGCTTGTTCTCGCCGCGTGCGCCGGTGCGCGGACCCTTTGGAGCTGCCTTCTTGCGTGCCGCGCGCTTCACTTTCTTGCGCTCAACTTTATCTTCCATCTTCTTTGTATCAGCCATAGTCCTTAATTCTCCGTCTTTCCTGCGTGACTGAATGGTCACGAAATTTCTGAAACGAACCGCTATCGCAAATATCTCCACTTGAAGACTGGATAGGACCTCATGCGGCGATGTCTACAACTTCTCCAACTGGGCGAATTTCTCCACCAGCTTTTTTATTCCGAATTTTGCAAATTGTACCGTAATCTTGGCGCTTTCACCGTCGCCCTCCCGGTGAAACACGACGCCCTCTCCGTATTTCGGATGGCGGACGCGCTGCCCTTTGCCGAAGCCACGTGCACCAGTGGGCTCCGGAATATCCATTTTGGGGCGCGCGCTTCCAGTCCCACGCGACGAAAAGAACTTCGCAATGTTGTCCAATGATCCCACGTCGGGACGTCGTGCGGTGCTACGCGCAGAAATGCCCGGCCTTGATCCGCCGCTTTGATCTTCGTCTTCGTAGCTGTAGTGGCGACTTGTCTCCATGCCATCCTCGTTCCTGCGTCCCCGAGAGGGATAAGGCGTGGCGTAAGCGTTCCAGCCTGCTCGACGCTGCATGCCGCCTCCCAGATCTTCAAGTAGATGCTGTGGAATCTCCTCGAGAAACCGCGAAGGCATGCTCGCCTCTGGCATGTCGTTACCGTATCGACGACGGTAGCGCGCTCGCGTCAAGACAAGTGCGTCCATCGCACGCGTCATTCCCACGTAGCAAAGACGGCGCTCTTCCTCAAGCCCGTTGGGATCATTCAGCGTGCGCGAGTGCGGAAACAAGCCTTCTTCCATTCCTGCGAGAAGCACCAGCGGGAACTCCAGCCCCTTGGCCGCATGAAGCGACATAAGCGTGACCCGCGAATCGGGGACATACTGATCGGTATCGCTGACAAGCGCAGCGTGATCAAGAAACTCGGCTAATGTTTCACCACGCTCCTGCGCGTCCTGGGCTGCATTAGCTAGTTCCTTGAGATTTTCAATTCGCGAGAACGCCTCCGGGCTCCCCTCTTCCTCGAGTGAGCGGATGTACCCACTTCGGTCGATGAGAAACCGGATCAATTCTGGCAGAGTGGCCGCGTCGCCCGGTTTGCGGAAGCCCTCAACGGCGGCAGGCTCTGCTGGCTCCGCCTTCTCATTCTGCTCAAGAGGCGTGACCTTGCGGAATGATACCGGCGCTGCATCGAGAAACGGATTGAAATCCACGGCATTGATGGGAAGGTCTTCGCCGGCCGAGTAGAACGCATCTTCGTCGGCGTCATCGATTGACAGATCGAGGCGGCCCTGCGAATCGCCGCCAAATTCAAAGCTGGTGTCCGCATCCTCAGGTTCATCCGGTAAAGCAATGACCTCCGGCTCCACTGCATCGCCGCCAGCTATGTCCGTCGTCAGCTTTTCTGCAAAGCCGGGCGCCAGCATTGCGCGGGCATCCTCGATAATCCGCCGAAAGGTATCGAGGGCCAAGCAGGCTCGCTGCGGCAGCAAACGCCCCTTGATGGCCTGCTGCATCGCAGTCCAGGTGCTTGCGCCCGTTTCGAGGGCAAGGCGTTCGACGGTCTCAAGCGTCGTCTTGCCGATGCCGCGCGGCGGCGTATTGATAACCCGCTGCAATGCCACGGAATCATTTGGATTCTGCACCAGTTTGAGGTAGCTGAGCATATCCTTGATCTCGGACCGATCGTAAAAAGAAAATCCGCCGACCATGGTGTATGAGATGGCATAACGGCGCAGCGCTTCTTCCACCAGCCGGGACTGCGAGTTGGTGCGATAAAGCACGGCTACACGAGGCGACTCCTGCTCCTCGCCCGCCTTCCTCAGGTACTTCTGGATGTAATCCGCCACAAAGAGGGCTTCGTTCTCGCCGTCAGGAGCCTCGTAGTAGCCCAGCAGGGCACCTCCCTGCCGCTCGGTCCACAGGTCCTTGCCCTTGCGCTGTGAATTCCGCGCTACCACCGCAGAGGCAGCTTCAAGAATGATCTGCGTGGAGCGGTAGTTTTGCTCCAGACGAATGGTTTTCGCTCCGGGGAACTCGCGCTCGAAGTCGAGGATGTTGCGGATGTCCGCGCCACGCCAGGAATAGATGCTCTGATCCTCGTCGCCGACGACGCAGATATTCTGCTCCTTGCCAGCAAGCAGCTTCATAATCTCGTATTGCGGACGGTTCGTGTCCTGGTACTCATCGATCAACACATAGCGGTAGCGCTTGTTGTAACGTTCCCGGACCTCTGCCGAGGAACGGAACAGGCGCACGGTTTCCAGCAGGAGATCGTCGAAATCGAGAGCATTATTCTTGCGAAGCTCTTTGCGGTAGGCCTCGTACACATGGGCCACCCGTTCCGCCGTTGGGTCTGTGGATTGCAGGTACGCTTCCTGCGGGTCGAGCATGTGGTTTTTCGCCCATGAGATGCGCGAGAGCACCACGCGGGGCGTCAACTGCTTGTCGTCCAGCCCGAGCCGTCGCATCGCCTGTTTCACGACAGACTGCTGATCGCTTTCGTCGTAGATGGCGAAGTCACGGGTTAATCCCTCGCCGCCTACGCGCAGGGCTTCAATATCGCGCCGTAGTACCCGCACGCAAAAGCTATGAAAAGTGCACAGCAGCGGCTTGGCAAGCGAGCCGTGAGCCAGCAGATGATCCACCCGTTCCGCCATTTCGGCAGCCGCCTTGTTGGTGAACGTGACGGCGAGAATGGAATCAGGCGCAACTCCGCGCTCCTCGATGAGGTAAGCGATCCGATGGGTGATGACGCGCGTTTTCCCCGAGCCCGCGCCCGCCAGTATGAGCACCGGGCCATCGATCGCCTCGACTGCCGCGCGCTGTTGGGGGTTCAATTTCTGGAGTAAGTGCTGCAAAATCCTTCTCTCAATGGGGAGGCGGTTCGGCTGGTTGTGGCCCGCTGACGCTGCTGGTCCGCAAATTCGTCCTATGGATAGTGTATCGCCCATCGTGCTGCCGCGCTTGCAGGCGGTATCCTATTGAGAAGGATGGATATCTCACACAAAACGCCGGTGAATTTCCGGGTCTGCGTGTTCTGCGGATCGAGCGATGGCGCCAATCCCGAATACCTGCGGCAGACGGAACAACTGGGCTGGGCTTTGGCGGCAAAGGGCTGGGGATTGGTTTACGGCGGCGCCGACATTGGCCTGATGGGCGCACTGGCCGATGCGGTTCTGGAGAGGCTTGGCCAGGTTGTCGGGGTAATTCCGCAGGCGCTGGTCGATCGCGAAATTGCACACGATCAATTAACCGAACTGCATGTCGTTTCCAGCATGCACGAGCGCAAAGCCCGGATGGCGGCCCTTGCAGACGCCTTCATAGCACTTCCCGGAGGGTACGGTACGCTGGATGAGTTTCTCGAGATTCTGACATGGGCGCAGTTGGGAATTCACCAAAAGCCGTGCGTCCTGATCAACACCGCCGGCTACTACGACGGGCTGCTCTCATTCCTTGACCACGCTGTGAAAGAAGATTTTGTACGAATCCACAACCGCCAGTTGGTGATGACCGCAAGAAATGCGGAACATGCCATCGCGTTGATTGAAGAGGCGGCAGGCAATCCTTCGTCGACACGCAGTTTGGACTCAGAAATAAGGCCTTAGCTCCAACAATTGCCTAGTGGCTGTGCGAGGGAATCTTGAGATCGGCCGAGCGGCAGATGTCGCAAGGGCAGGTTCTCCGCAAGTAGTCCCATGAATAAATGCCGCTTTGGTGCCCGTCGCTCCAATGAAAGCTAATGGCGTAGTTCCCTACCGGCGTTACCGTCTGGGGCCTCACGGGAGGCTCATACAGCGGCAGTAGATTCTTGGGAGCAGGCTTGGGCTCACCCGGTTGCCTTCCGGTGGCCTTGCGCTCTTCGTTACAGGTTGCACAGGGACATCCATTTCTCAGCCAGGCAAAGGTCCAAGCGCTGTGATGCCCGTCTTTCCAATCAATTTCCATGCCCTTGCCGTCGCTCTTGTGAACGCGAACCTTGGTTGGCGTCACGGCGTCGTGCGCTAGGTCGCGCTCGGCTTCCCTGTCTCTGCGCGCTTGCTCTTCTGATACGAGACGAATTCCTTCGTGACTCATAAGCCCTCACGTACTATTGTGCCTCACCGCATGAAAACACGCCTAATCCCGCAATGGAAGGCGTTGCGTTAAGACTGCTTCCAGAAGAAGTAGGCGGACATCCCCAGGCCAAGGACGACGACTATGGCTCGCACGATCCGGCCGTCCAGCTTTCGAGATCCACGCGCGCCGAGGTAGCCGCCAATAGCGGCCGTAACCATCATCAGCAGACAGTACCGCCACTCCACCTGTCCGCGTGCCACGAATGTCACGACTGCGATTCCATTCGCCAGGGTCGTAGTGACCACTTTGATGGCGTTGATGTGATTCATCTCCTCAATGCCGAAGATGGCAAGCACCGACATGATGAGAAATCCTGCTCCGGCGCCGAAATAACCGACGTAAAAACACACAGCAAGCATGGAAACAAACAGGAACACGTGCTTTGGCCGCGCATGGTGGGGATGAGAGGAAATGGATTGCAAACGGCGCGCGACAGGGACACTGGCGGCGAAGAGCAACGCTCCCACGAGCAAAAGCCAAGGCACCAGCCGCAGAAAAGTGGCTTGCCCCGTCCGCAGCAGTACGATTGCTCCCAGCAAGCCGCCGATGAGCGCTGCAACGGCCAGGGGCAGGATCGTCTTAAGGTTGGAACGGAGTTCTTCGCGATAGCCAGCGATGGAAGTGAATTGTCCCGGCCATAATGCAACAGTGTTAGTTGCATTTGCCTGAATAGGCAGTACACCCACGCCAAGCAACGCGGGAAAGGAGAGAAAGGATCCTCCTCCGGCCACGGCATTCAATCCGCCGGCTAGAAACGATGCGAACAGCAACCAGATCGAATGCCCATTCCATGCTGCAATCATGTGACTTGATTGTAGCTTTCATCCGAGTCCTCCGACATTCGCGCTGCGATTTATGCCAACGACTCTCCGCTCACAGGGTCTTCAGTAATTCCGGGCGTCGCTGCCATCAACGTCTGCGTATAGAGTTCTCGAGGGTGGAGGCAAATCACTTCCGAATCGCCAGTTTCCACCAGCTTGCCATCACGCATAACGGCAATGCGGTCGGCGAGGTAGCGAACCAGCGGCATGGAGTGGGAGATGAAGAGATACGTCAGGCTGAAATCCCGCTGCAACTGGCGCAGCAGATTCACCACCTGCGCTCCTACGCTCACATCCAACGCGGACACAGGCTCGTCGAGGACAAGAAGTTCCGGTCGAAGGGCGAGCGCCCGCGCGATATTAATGCGCTGCCGCTGACCGCCCGAGAACTCATGGGGGAAGCGCGTGATTGCGGACTCGTCCATGCCCACGGCACTCAATAACTCTCGTGTCTGTCGTCGCAGGCCTTCGCGAGTGGCATCCACTTCCGCGTCGCCGCGATGGATCAACAGTGGCTCGGCGATGATGTCCCCGATGCGCATACGCGGATCCAACGCCGCAAACGGATCCTGGAATACGGGCTGCATGCGGCGTCGCAGCAGGCGCATCTCATTACGTCCAGCGGTGGCGAGGTCTACGCCGGCGAAAACTACCTTTCCGTTGGTTGGAGGAATCAGGCCAAGAAGAATCCGCGCTATCGTGCTTTTGCCCGATCCCGATTCCCCGACCAGGCCGAGGGTCTCGCCGCGCTCGATGGTCAGAGAGACGTCCCTTACAACGAGGTGTTCTTCGCTGCGTAGCCCGAAGCGCCGTGGATAACTCTTCGATACTCCGGTCATCTCCACCAAAGCCATGCCGGATGTTAGCATTTCAACCGAAGGTAAAAACATCGCAAGCCCACTTGCGCACAGATAAACTCGATGTGTTTCTAGACACAGATTGTAGTGCTCGACTCAGATAGAGTCTGTTGTGATCGGATGAAGAAAGTTGAGTGTGCGGATCGATCCTTCTCCAGTCTTTTGTTGCAGAAGGAACGAGGCTGCTCAACAATATCTGTGGCCATTTGGTGATGGAATGACGAAGGGTTTGTTTGTTGCACTCTTGCTCGCCTCAGCGCTTTCGCTGTCCGCACAAGCACCAGGAAATACGCAGTTACATTCATTCGAGCCGCTGGCCCCGTTCCCCCTTGGAAGCGCCGACGCCCTCTCCATCCAGACCCCGGCGTTGCCTGTTAAGCCGTTTACCGTTACCGGCCCCCGCGGGGCGCTTTTGGGGCAACAGGACGGCACCTACGAGGCTTGGATCTTTCCGTGGAAGATTCTCAGTGGCATGCGCATCACCGCGCAGATGAAGGATTACGCAGTTCCCATCGATGTTAACGAGCAAGCGGCTACGATCGATGTGCAGCCGGATCACACGACGATTACTTTCTCGCATGCGAATTTCACGATTCGCGAGATCCTTCTGACTCCGCAGCACGCACCCGAGGGCGCCGGTGCCCTTGTGCTTTACCAGATTCAAGCTGTTCGCCCGCTCACGTTGACCTTCAGTTTCACGCCGGAGATGAAGCGGATGTGGCCGGCTCCCTCCGACAATCGGCCTTCGGCTGAGTGGGTGCAAACGGGTCCGAGCGGATTCTACATTCTGCACTTGGATTCTCCGGGACATACCGGGGCACTCGCCATTCCGCAGACCGAGCCGGGCATCCTGCCACCCTACCAGGAACGGCCAAAGATTTATCCGTTGCAGTTCGTGCTTCACTTCGATCCAAGCCGCGATTCGAAAAAACTGTTTCCTCTGTTGATGACAATTGCGGAGACCGAAAAGGACTCCGGCGCGACATCGCTCCATGAAAAGCTCTCGGCCCTGCAGACAACTTTCGCCAACCTCTATAACGACACTCAAGCCTACTACCGTACCTCGCTGGCCGATCAAGTGAGCATCGAGACTCCAGATACAACGCTCAACGAGGCATTCCGGTGGGCTGAGGTAGCGATTGAGCAACTGCGCGTCGAAACAACTCCGACGCGTGGAGAGACCGCCCTGGTGGCGGGCTTCTACACTTCGGGAGATTCCTCGCGACCCGGGTTTGGCTGGTATTTCGGAAGGGATTCCCTCTGGACCCTGTATGCGGTAAACAGCTATGGCGACTTCAAATTGAGTCGCGATGAATTTGAATTTCTGATGCATCGGCAGCGTGCGGACGGCAAGATGCCGCACGAGTGGTCGCAGACCGCGGATCTTGTCGATTGGAAATCATTGCCCTACGAATACGCCTCGGCGGACGGCACGCTGCTGTTTCTGATGGCGATGGACGATTATCTTCGCGTGAGCGGCGACAAGGCTTACGTCGAGAAGAACTGGGACTCTCTACAACGCGCCTGGAATTTCGCCACTTCGCATGACTCCGATGGGGACGGCATCTACGAGAACACCGAAGGCACTGGATGGGTGGAGTCGTGGCCGCCGGGAATGCCACATCAGGAAATTTATCTCGCCACACTTTACCAGCAAGCCAGCACTGCGATGGCTCATCTTGCGCGGGCGACCGGCCACGCGGACATCGTCAAAGATGCTGAGACGCGCGCTCAACACATTTCCGAGCAGGTTGAGAAAGAATATCTGCTGCCCGGGGGACGTTTTTACGCATTCAGCCGCAACGCCGATGGCACCACGGATCAAAGCCCTACGATTTACCCCGCCGTGGCTGCGTGGGATGGCACCTACAATCTTCAACACATGCAGCCGGTGCTCAATCGATGGGCGTCGAGCGAATTTTCCACGGACTGGGGGACGCGCGATCTAAGCCCTACGGTGAGCTTCTACGATCCCATCAGCTACCATCAGGGCACTGTTTGGCCGCTCTTCACCGGATGGGTGTCTCTCTCGGAATATCGGAATGGCCGCAGTCTCTCCGGATACTCACACTTAATGCAAAACGCAGACCTGACGTGGGCGCAGGATCCTGGCGCAGTCACGGAGCTGTTGTCTGGCGAATATTTCGCGCCGCTTGGGCGCAGCACTTCGCACCAGCTATGGTCATCAGCGATGGTGATTTCGCCCGTCATGCGGGGCCTTTTTGGCGTGGAATGGGATGCGGCGGAAAACTCTCTGAGCTTGACTCCGAGTCTTCCCGCGGAATGGGATCAGGCCAAACTGCGCAATCTTCCACTCGGGACAAACAAGGTGGACTTGGAAATGACGAGAGAGGGAACGTCGCTCGTCATTAGAGCCGCAGGATCAGCCGTTGCTTCTCTGCATCTTAAGTCGCGCGCGGACGGTGCGAAGTTTCTCAATGGCGCGCTGCGTATTCCGCTTCCCTCAGTGGAAGCCGGGATTGGACACGGATTACCCCAACCCGGGTCCACGACGCAACAATTGAAAGTGCTCGATCAGCAGTCGTCGTCGGGCTCCTTACACCTGACCCTCTCCGCGCCCGCGCAAAGTATTCAAACAATATTCATACGAGTGAACGACAAGAAATTACAGCCCCGAATTGATGGGGCGTCGGCGTTACCCGATGGCACAACTTCCCTGCAGAAGTTGCGCGTCGAATTCGGCCCTGGTACCGGCTATGTTGAAAAGAAAGTCACCGTAACCTGGTAGCACGTTCATTTCAGTCTTCAAAAGCTGATCGGCGCCAGCCGCTTTTGTCTTTTGCCGCTGAGGGGTTACCATCTTTTGTTCTCGCTTTTTCGCGATGGAGGCACTTGAAATGTCCACTCTTCTTTCTCAGCGCCCGCAACTCCGGCACCTCACAGCACAACTCGATGAGTTGAAGCGAAAGGGTACCTATTTTCACCTGCGCGTGCTCGAGGACATGCAGAACCCCGTCTGCACGTACGACGGGAAAAAGGTAATCAACCTCGCCTCCAATAATTATCTTGGCCTTACCTCGCATCCCAAGCTGATTGAAGCAGCACTTGAAGCCACGAGAAAATACGGAGTGGGCTCGGGCGCAGTTCGAACGATAGCGGGCACCATGCGGATCCACATGGAACTGGAGGAGAAAATCGCACAGTTCAAGAATGTTGAGGCGTGCGTTGTTTTTCAAAGTGGATTTTCGGCAAATGCCGGAACCGTGTCTTCGATCCTAGGCAAGGATGATTTCATTTTGTCCGACGAGCTGAACCACGCCAGCATCATCGATGGCGCACGCCTGTCGCGAGCCAAGATCAAGGTTTTTCGCCACAAGGACGCCGTTCACTGCGAGGAGTTATTACGCGAACTACAGAATGAGCCCGGGCTAAAACTCATCATTACGGACGGCGTCTTTTCAATGGATGGTGACATCGGGCCAGTGGATAAACTCGCCGCCCTCGCTGAGCGTTATGGCGCAATCATGATGGTCGACGACGCGCATGCTTCAGGCGTACTCGGGCGCAATGGTCGCGGAAGCGTGGATCACTTCGGATGTCATGGACGCGTCGACGTGCAAGTGGGCACGCTCTCCAAGGCGATCGGCTCATTGGGCGGCTATGTCTGCGGCTCCAGAGACCTGATCGATTATCTATACCACCGGGCCCGTCCATTCCTGTTCTCCACTTCGCATCCTCCATCGGTTGCCGCCACCTGCATCGCCGCATTTGACTTGCTCGAGACGGAGCCTGAGCGCATCGACCGGCTCTGGGAAAATACGCGCTACTTCAAGACCGAGCTCGGGCGCTCTGGATTTGACATCGGCGGCATCCACACGCCCGCGAGCGAGACGCCCATCACTCCGATCATCGTTGGCGAAGGACGAGTGACGATGGATTTTTCGAAGGCTCTGTTTGAGGCAGGTGTGATGGCCACAGGGATCGCTTTCCCCACCGTGCCAGAGGGCAAGGCCAGAATTCGCACCATTATGACCAGCGAGCATACACGCGATCAAATCGACCAGGCACTGGAAACGATCGAGACGGTTGGGCGCAAGGTCGGTGTGCTCGGATAGGCGCGATTTAATTCGCGCGGAAAACCACGCGTCCTTCGCTGATGGTCATGTGTACCTTGCCCAGCATTGTGTATCCGTCGAACGGCGTATTTTTTGATTTCGAGCGGGATTGATCCGCTTTGAATACCCATTCCTTCGTGGGATCGAAGATCACCACATCGGCGAAGGATCCAACGGCAAGATTGCCCCTACCCTTCAGTGAAAGCACCGCAGCCGGTTGTGTGCTCAACAGGCTAATTACACGAGCCAATGAGAGTTTGTGCTGCTTGTGTAACCATGACAGTGACAAACCGAGTGCTGTCTCCAATCCCGTAATTCCGCTCGGGGCGCGTTCAAACTCCTGCTCTTTTTCGTGTGCGGCGTGTGGAGCGTGATCGGTGGCGATGGCATCCACTGTCCCATCAACAATTCCCGCCAGCATGGCGTCGCGATCCGCCTTCGAACGCAGCGGAGGATTCATCTTGGCATTGGTGTTGTAAAGTCCCACCGCCTCCTCTGTCAGGAGGAAATGATGCGGTGCGACTTCGCAAGTCACACGCAAACCGTTTCGACGTGCACGACGCACAGATTCCAGCGCCGCTGCTGTAGATACATGTGCCACATGAAGGTGCGGGCGCGCGTCTTTGAACTCGGCAAGCAGCCGGATATCGCGATCAACCAACCCTGACTCGGCTTCCGTGGGCATTCCTCGCAGCCCCAGTCGAAAAGCCATCGGCCCGGCATTCATCGAGCAGCCCCCGGTCAGGCGTGTGTCTTCGGCGTGCTGAATCACCGGGATCCCGGCACGGGCTGCTGCTGCCAGCGCCTGCCGCATCGCTCCGTCATTCAGGATCGGCTTGCCATCGTCTGTAACGCCCACGGCACCCGCCGCTTTGAGTGATCCATATTCAGTAAGCGCCTCACCCGAGCTGCCTCTCGTGGCCGCCGCAATGGGGAAGACCCGGACGGACGCGCCGCGCTCTGCGCTTTGCATCCAACGGGTCGCCTCCGGCGAATCATTTACAGGAATCGTATTCGGCATGGCGCAGACGCTGGTAAACCCACCCGCCGCCGCAGCCGCAGTACCAGTAGCAATGGTCTCCTTGTATCCTTGTCCCGGCTCGCGCAGGTGAACGTGGATGTCCACCAGCCCGGGTGCGACGACCAGCCCTTTCGCGTCAATCACTTCTACTTCTTCATCCTTACTGAGCTTTATCTTTCCCGGACCTTCAATGGCGGCGACTTTGCCATCTCGCAATAGAACATCCTTCTCAGCGTCCACTGAATTCGCGGGATCGATCAACCGTCCGCCTTTAATCAGGATGGTCTTCATGCGCGCTTTCCTTTCGCGGCCTTTACCGCCACCTTGCTCGACACATTCTTGCCTGCTTCAAGCGCACGAAGCACGAGCGCCATGCGGATTGCCACTCCGTGTCGCACCTGCTCGGCTATCGCGGATTGCGGTCCATCGGCAACTTCCGCTGTCAATTCCAGTCCACGGATAATCGGGCCGGGATGCAGCATAAGGGCCTTGGGAGCATATGTTGCAAGTCTCTCCGCGCTGAGTTGATAACGCGTTTTATATTCCTCGAGATCCAGATGCATTCCAGCCAGCCGCTCACCTTGAATGCGAAGCATCATCACGACCTGTGACCGTGCGAGCACGCTATCGAAATCGCGATCGATCTCAACGCCGGGTCCAATCTCAGCAGCAATTTCGGGCAGCAGCGGCGCCGGGCCGCAGAAGACTACCTTCGCTCCCAGGCGCGGGAGAAGAAGCGCATTTGAGCGCGCTACGCGACTGTGAAAGATGTCTCCGACAATGGAAATCGTCAAACCTGACAGCGACTTCTCATTCACAGCCTTGGCCTTTGCTTCGCCAAACAGGCGCGTGAGAATCGTGCGCAGATCGAGGAGCGCCTGCGAGGGGTGCTCATGCATGCCATCGCCGCCGTTCAAAATCGGCAGACCTGTGGACTCTTCCAACAGATACGGCGCACCCGAAGAGAGGTGGCGCATAATGATGCATTCCGCGCCGAGCGCTTTCAGGGTGATGCCAGTATCTTTAAGCGATTCGCCTTTTTCAATGCTGGAGGATTGCGAACTTATAAGAGCCGTATCCGCTCCGAGACTTTTTGCCGCCAATTCGAAAGAAGTACGAGTGCGCGTGCTGGACTCGTAAAAGAGCAGCGCGACCCTGCGCTTGGCTAATCTTCGTGCGCGGACAAGAGGATCCTCGCGCTCCAGCAGAGACGCCATATTTAGAACGGAACTCAGTTCGTCAATTGTCAGGTCATTTATTGAGAGAACAGAGCCGGGAACGCGGTTGGTAGGGCCGTTAAGGGAAGAAGACGGGGGCAAACTTGCAGAAACTTTCTTTGCTATCGACATTCGGGCGCCTGGCTGGATCTGTCGTCCAGCCCTCTTTGTTAAATGTCTGCCGTAGCGGAACGCGGCGGCAGCGTCAATCCATTCGCTCCATCAACAACACTTGCTCATCATCATCAACTTCGCGCAGTTTCACTTCGATAATTTCGTTATCAGTTGTCTGTACAACTCTGCCTACAAAACTTGCCTCGACCGGCAATTCGCGGTGTCCGCGATCAATCAACGCAAGCAATTGCACTCTCTGGGGGCGGCCATGGTCGAAGAGCGCATCGAGCGCAGCGCGGACTGTGCGGCCGGTGTAGAGCACGTCGTCAACGAGAATGATGTTGCGGCCATTGATATCGAATCCAACAGCACCCGGAACGACTACAGGCCGAAGATCGCGCGTGGAAAGATCGTCGCGGTAGAAATTGATGTCAAGCAAACCAGTATCAACTGGCTTCTTTTCAATACCGCCGATCAACTTGCCAAGCCTCTGCGCCAGGGGAACTCCGCGTCTCTTGATCCCAACCAGGCCAAGGTTATTCGCTCCATTGTTCTTCTCAATGATCTCGTGCGCCAGGCGAACCAGCGTCCTTTCAATCTCGGAAGCCGACATGATTCTGTGTTTTTCGCGCAGGGCAGTAGTGGAGTTCGCTATGTGATCTGTCATAAGGCTCTTGGCGGGATGATACGAGTCAAACGCCGGGCGAGCAAGGGGAAGAGTTCAGAAGGCTCAGGAGTGGCCGATTGGCCTGCGCCGAGCAACAAAAATCCGGGCACCGAGGGCACCGCCCAAGGCTGCAAAAAGTACCATGGCCAAGGCTGCGGTCGCAGAGCTGGTAAGACTGAGAAAGGCTTTCCCATCCGGGGAAAGCAGAAATTGGAAGTAGGCTCGAAGTTGGGCCTGCGTCTCCGGCGTGGCCTGGGCCATTTTTCCGCCGAGTTGACCGACGATCTCCCGGATATTGCCGTCCATTGATTCGTCGATCGCCTTGCTCATGTGCAACGCATAGCGTTGAAACAGAAGCACGGCCGCATTGCAGGCGGTAGCGAAAAACGCCGCCACTACGCCAGCCACAAGGCCGATTCTCAAACCAGTGCGCAGGTTGAGAAAACCGTTCTGGGATCGCCGCTGGTAGAGCGCCACTGCAGCCATCGCCCCGCCAACCAGCCACACAAACGAGGCTGTTGCCAGCGGCAATACAGACGAACTCAGCAGACCCATGGGAAGACCGACAATCGCGGCAGCGGCAATCGCATGCTTCCACGCCGTCCCCTTCTCATCCATGGCTTCACCGGAAAAGTCGCGGATAGAGGCATTGCCTTCCATCTCGTCGCCGATCTCGAGACGAAGCTGAGGTGATCCGCAATTTGGGCAGAAATTTCCTGCGGCGCTTAGAGGGTTCCCACAGCGATGACAAAGTAATTCCATTCCTCTTGAAACTACCCCACACCACCCTCAAAATCAATTCATTGACCGAGAGATTTGCCGCAATATGACAGGTTGCTGCCGGCAACAGAAAGTAATATTTGGGAGCGTAGGTTGATGAAAGGAAGTTCGTTGGTGCCGAAGAAGGGACTCGAACCCCCACACCCTTGCGAGTACGTGGACCTGAACCACGCGCGTCTGCCAATTCCGCCACTTCGGCACGCCACCCTTCCAGCGAAGTCCGCCGAACGAGCACGAATCTCTAGTCTCTCTGAGTCGTCCCCTTGTGTCAAACTGAGGAAATATTGTTTCAGAGAGAATTGCGCGGAGGCAAAAACTGGCATCCAACACAGGACGGAATGAGAAAGGCTCTAAAAAGAGGGAGCCCGCGAGAATGAAAAGCGTAACCAAATTACCTTCCCCTGTCACATCGAGAGAAATCGGCGCAGAGGAATCGCGAAATGCGGTTCGCCCGAGGCTCGCGGTAGAATCGACAATTCCATCAGCAGTCGCCATTGAAGTCCGGCGTCTCTCTCACGACCTTAGCAACGCATTGGAGATCATTATCCAATGCAGTTACCTCCTTAGCACCTCTGAGATCCCGGAGGAGAGTCGCGCGTGGGTCACCCTTCTCGAGCAGGGAGTGCAGAAATCAACATCCATTAACCAGGAGCTGCGGACCTTCATCCAGTCGCATAGTTGATTTCGTTGTCCACTCATAAAATGCAAACGCCGCGACATTGCTGTCGCGGCGTTTTAGCGTTCCGGGATTAAACCAGCTTGGCATCGAGATTGATCTCAGTATTTCCCTTGAAAAGCCGCGAAATCGGGCAATTCGTCTTTGCTTCCTGAGCGGCCTTGTCGAACGCTGCGGCATCCGCGCTGGGTACCTTGGCCTTGGTCACGAGAGCAATCTTCGTGATCGTCGGACCCGCATCTGTCCGGTCGAAGGTAACGGTGGCAGTCGTCTCGATAGACTCCGGCGTAAGGCCGGCATTGGTGAGTTGCGCGCTAAGGGCCATGGTGAAACATCCGGCGTGAGCAGCGGCTATCAACTCTTCAGGATTGGTGCCAACGCCGTTTTCAAAGCGCGTTCCGAAAGAATACTGAGTCTCTTTCATCGCTCCGCTCTGGGTGGAGATCGATCCCTTACCGTCTTTCAATCCGCCGTGCCAAACTGCATTTGCTGTGCGTTCCATAAATGACCTCTCTTCGTCTTCTCGAAATCGTTATTTTTTAACTGCTCAAAGTTCGATGCGGGCTGGACCCTGTTCTCTCCAAAAAAACTGTGGAAACAGAATGATTACCGTAGGTTAGCGTCCGCAAACGGGGAAAAATCATCCAGTTGTATGCCGCGCCAGCTTCATGCTTACTTGTCGTGGTTGGGATTTGCCCCCTTCCAATTGGACCAGCGTTCCCTGCAGCAAATAGTAGCCTGCTTCGGTGGTGGTTTTGGCGGGGCCGCGAACAATCGTGCCGTCGAAAGTGTACGAGATGCCATGGATCTCGTGCGTGTCGAAGCCGAGCCGCGGTCCATCCAGCCAGGTGTGCGCAAAGAAGAGTGTGAGCGGAGCGCCCTGGTCATTCTCCGCTTCCCCGTGCCGGGAGATATAGCCACCTAGTTCGTTGTCTCCGAGGGAGATCTGAATAACATCATTAGGATCGCTTCCAAACAGGTATTCCCCTGAGGCCTCAGCCGGTATCGTCGACCGCGATATCAGCTTGGTGACAGGCGGTGCGCTGTTGTCCAGTGGCGCTTTGGTTCGATGATGTAAGGAAGACGGAGGATCGCATTGTGCTCCCGCGACGGCAGCGAGGCATAGCAATGCAAAGCAGCCCAGGCGGACCCTGCGACCCACTCCACCATGCCGCATGTCTTTCATGTTTTGCCCTGAGAACTGCAATCCTTCTTCCTCTCGCACATACACCTCTATTTTGCTGACATGCTCTGCTTCCGTGGAGCTTCAAACTCGTCGCCTGCCTGCCAACCCACCGTCGCGGGAAGCGCGGAGGCCTGCCAGCCTAGTAGGAATCCGAATTGAGCTATTTTGGCTACGCCGCTGAAGTCCCAGTCAGGATGAAACTCGTCCGATGGTTGATGGTAATGCTTGGATACGAAGTCCTTAGCCTGAGCCCTGCCCCAATCGGCGTCGTGCCCTTGAAAAAGCGTTCCCTGTCCAATGGAGAAGGCCGGCACTCCGAATCTGGCCATGCTGAAGTGATCGGACCGGTAGTAGTGGCCTGCGCCGGGCGTGGGATCCGGTTCCAGTTCCAGGTGAAAGGCTGCGGCGGTTTTCTCGACGGTGGGATAGAAGGTGGTCCGCTCCGCGCCAGCCACTTCCGCAGACATGGGAATGCCGAGCGGCATAAGCATGTCGAAATTCAGGTCGAGTGAAATCTGCGCGGCAGGCACTGGCGGATGCATTCCGAGGTATTGCGAACCCAGCAGGCCCTGCTCTTCTGCTGTGACAGCAGCGAAGTAGATAGGGTGAGGAGGCTTCACGCTGGCCTCGGCATAGGCTCGCGCAATTTCAAGAAGGATTCCGCAACCGCTGGCGTTGTCCGCCGCACCGTTGTAGATGTTGTCGCCCTTCAAGTCGCGATCGATGCCGAGATGATCGTAATGGGCCGTATAAAAAACCGCCTGCTGCTGCGATGTACCCGGCAACATGGCTATAACATTGGTTGATTCGTACTTGCGAACCTTGCTGGCAACGTGTGCTTTCAGCCGCACGGGAAGCTCAATTGCCTTGAAACCCGGCTTGCCCGCCGCGTCAATCGCCTTCTCCGCATCGATCCCCACAGACCCGAGCAACTTTTGCGCGACATCAAGCTGAATCCAACTCGCCGCCTGCAGCGTGGAAAGTGGATCGTTCTGCAGATACGACTTCTCAATCGACTGCGAATTTCTGACAACTTCCCATCCGTAGCTTGCCAGATCTGTGCGATGAATGATGAGCACGCCAACCGCGCCCTTGCGCGCCGCCTCTTCGTATTTGTAAGTCCAACGACCGTAATAGGTCATGGCCTTACCCTTGAAGAATGTTTCATCCTGGGACTGTGGCTCGTTCACAATGACAAGCAGCACCTTGCCCTTCACATCCACGTCTTTGTAGTCGTTCCACTTGTACTCTGGCGCGTCAATGCCGTAGCCGACGAAAACAATTGGAGCATCGATGTCGGCTGTTGCCGCACCCGTCTCGTCCTTCGTAACGTAATCTTCGCCGTACTTAAGCGTTGTCGCCCCGCCATTTTTCGGCTCGAAGGAGAAAGTCGTTTGATCCTCAATCGTGTGAACGGCTATGAGCGGCACCTTTTGAAAATAGCTACCATTTTCGCCAGCCGGCTTCAGACCAGAGAGCATGAACTGCGTCGCGATGTACTGAGCCGCGATCTCGGCCCCACGCAACCCCGGGCCACGCCCTTCGAGCAGATCGTCCGACAAAAACCGCACATGGGCGCTGATCTTCTCTGGACTGATGGATGCTGCCGCCTGGCGGGCCTCCGCAGGCACCTGCGGCAATTCCGGAACTGTATTGACCTGCGCGTGGATAAGGGCCGGCACTAGCATTGCGAGAGACGTGCAGGCGAAACTAAGACGAGAGATCATTCTGGCTCCTGGGATCTGTTGCTGTAGACGGATTCATTGAAAACACTTCAGCTTCTACATTAAAAGCAAGCTCGCTGCGGAGCAAACGACCTCGCTCTTACATCACAAAAAGAGACGTTATAGGCTGTATGTAGAAAAGTGGAATCGCAATTCTGATCCATCACTAATCTCCTCGCTGCACTCCCGGGTCCTGCGGAACATACGTTGAGCAACCCATCAACCTCAGGAGGCATTCGCAAATGGCCCGAGCCGACCAAGTGCAGAGCAGCCTGAACACTGCTGCGAAAGAACATCGTCCCGCATGGATGACTCTGACGGCATTCGCGATCATTTATTTCGTGTGGGGCTCCACGTTTCTTGCGATTCGCGTTGGAGTTCACGAGGTTCCGCCCTTGCTTTTCGCGGCGATGCGATTCCTGACGGCGGGCATACTTCTGTTTGGCTGGACAATCGCGAGGCGGGAGCACTCGCCGAATTTACGCCAATGGATCTCCGTCTTTTTATTGGCGTTCCTGATCTTCGTTGTTGATTACGGGCTGCTCTTCTGGGCGGAACAGCGTGTGCCGTCGGGGATAGCGGCGGTGATGATGGCCGTAATCCCCGCATTCATGGCGCTGTTCGAAATCATCTTCCTTCATACACAGCGGCTTACGATTCGATTATGCATCGCGCTCCTGATTGGATTTGCCGGAGTAGCCGTCCTGATGAGCCACTCATTCAATCTCGGCAGCGCTGCCATCGACACCGTAGGTGCAGTCGCGTTAATTGTTGCGTCAATGAGTTGGGCGATAGCTTCCGTGCTTTCTCGCAAGCTGCAACTGCCCAAGTCAAAAGTGATGAGTTCGGGAGCGCAGATGCTTGCCGGCGGTGCGATGCTGACGTTCTGCGCTGGCGCGATGGGGGAGTACCACAATTTCAATCCCGCAATGGTCTCTAACCGCGCATGGTTCTCGCTGTTTTATCTCATCATCGCAGGATCCATCATTGGCTTCACCGCGTACGTATGGCTGATCCATCATGAATCGCCGACAAAGGTCGGTACCTACGCATATGTGAATCCGGTAGTAGCTGTGCTGCTGGGTTATTTTCTGGCAGACGAGAGCCTGGGACTACGAACCATTCTCGGAACACTGTTCGTTCTGGTAAGCGTTGTCGTGATAACAACCACGCCAAAACATGACACACCGCAAACCGGGAAGTTGTGAGCTGACCCTGCAAGAATTATGGCTGCGATAGTTTATTCGCCAGTAATCCAACACGGCGGAGCACCTTGCGTGCCAGGCCTGTGAGAGGCAACGACGGTAGCAAATCGAGGTTGACCCATTGATCCTCGTCTGCGGCGGCACGGTATTTCGGGAGCGCCTCAGCATCAATGGCGTGAACATGGACAATGTAGTTTGTCTGCATGATGGCGTGTCGAAGGGACACCTCGGCGCCCTGGCTATCTAAATCCTGTTCGGAGATCTTCGGCAGCTCCCACATTCCCGGCATGACAGTAGAGGCCGCCGAACGCTGCGAAAGCAGCACCTGCGTCCCATGCGGGCTCTGGCTTCGAAGCGTGAGCGCGAACGCCGCGTTCTGACTGATCATGGGCTTCCGCTTGGGTGCTGGATGCTCTCCGCGTGTGATACATTGCGCTGTAACAGGACACTGCAGACATAGCGGGTTGCGCGGAAGACATACAGTCGCGCCCAGTTCCATCATGGCTTGATTGAAGTCACCGGGACGAGCCCTGTCGAGAAAATGATCGGCGGCCTTCCGGATCGCTGCGCGAAGAGAAGTCTCCGAAGCCGGGCCACTCGCTGCCAGTCCAGCGACACGAGTCAATACCCGCTCTACATTTCCATCCACTGCAGCCACGGGCTCGCCAAAGGCAATGCTGGCAACGGCTGCAGAAGTGTATTCTCCAATGCCGGACAGGCTCCGCAGTTCGACCGACGTGCCTGGGAGCACTCCTGCGTGATCGTCCACAACAGCCTTGGCGCCGCTGTGCAGCATGCGGGCGCGACGGTAGTATCCGAGTCCACTCCAAACCGCGAGAACGTCCGGCTCTGGCGCGCCTGCGAGAGCGGCAACGGTTGGAAAGCGGCGTAAAAATTCGGCGTAGTGATCGAGTACGGCGGCAACCCGGGTCTGCTGCAGCATGATTTCGGAGACCCAGATTTTGTAGGGATCATTCGTGCGCCGCCAAGGCAGGTCCCGCTTGTGGACGTCGAACCACGCCAGCAGCCGTTTGCGAAAATTCACTGCCTTGGCTGTGCTCAACTGTTCCGGGGCCATTGCGCGATTTTAAAGTACTCCGCGCTTCGAGGTCTCTGCACAAGCTACTTCGACGCGGAGACCCGCGGCGTCTCACTATGCGCGACCATGATGAGATTTTGGCCAACCTGTTGCCATACACTCACAACCGCGAGATCAACCGGGGAAGTCGATTTTTTGTCCGTGACGGATGCGAAGTAGCTCATGACCGTATCCGCACCCTGCGGACGCACCTCAACGGCGCCAATCATGTATTCGGATGGTGGATCCTGTTTGAGAAAGTCCATCCACGCCGGTCCGCTGAGGTGATTTCCCGAGCGGTTGGTGAAAAGCACGCTCGGTCCCTGCAACGCGACGACCTGCTGCC
This sequence comes from uncultured Acidobacteriaceae bacterium, assembly GCA_963797255.1. Taxonomy (GTDB): domain Bacteria; phylum Acidobacteriota; class Terriglobia; order Terriglobales; family Acidobacteriaceae; genus JANXZS01. The sequence goes on along the minus strand of CAWCOV010000012.1, from coordinate 168,743 downwards.
AATCACCCTTTTTCACAGCCTCCCAATAGATGCGCTCAAACTGCTCCGCGCCGGTGGCGGAGGCAACGGTGGGTGGTTTCTTCTCCGGATACAACGTGCAGCCCGCTAAAGAGCCCAGCAGACCCACTGCGATCAGAATGACAGCCGTTCGTCTCAGCATGTTCCTAGTTTGGATGCGTGCAAGGAAAAGCGCCACGGCAAAAAGTAAGAGGCTGCCAGAAGGCAGCCTCTCTGTTGCTTTCTCGGCGAAGAAGTTTCGCCTGATGGCTTAGTCCCCCATCACTTCTTCCGCCTTGGGAGCGGGCTTGGGTGCGGGAGCGATGGAGTTGAGCGAAACCAGCCCGGGGGTCGGCTTCTCTCCGAGTACATGCTCGCGATACAGCTTGGCCATCTGCGCGTTTTCTGCATCGGCCTTCATCTTGTCTTCGCGTGCGCGGAGCTTCTCTTCACGGGAGTTCTTGGCGATGCCAAGCTTGTCCAGCGAATCGTTTGCGGCCGCGTGTACATGCTCGTCGTTGAGCACAAGCTTGTGCTCAGTGGATGCCATGCCGACCTTCTTGCCGCCGGCGAAGATCTCATGACGCCCGTGCTCTTCGTACCACTTGGTTAGAGTCGCGGTCATGTGCATCTTCTCGATGATGTTGCGCCAGCCCACGCCGGTGTTGTAAGCGCAGAAGGAAATTTCGCCTTCCTGCGTGGCGTAAGGAATGATGCACTGCTCGGTGCGGCGGAAGTCGTAGTTGAAGAGATCCTGGAACCACATGCCAGCGATAAACAGGAAGTTCCAACGATCGGCACGACGGAACTTGATGTCTTCCATGGTGCGGTCGCCCTTGACGCTGCCGTAGTTGCGGCCGGTCACACCGAAGCACTTATCGAACTTCTTCAACATGTCCATGATGCTGAAGTGAGTGGGTGCCTTGCTGGGATCGTAGTTGCGCAACATGGCAAGAGTGACACCGAGGCCGGAGAGGAACTTCCCGCGCGACGCATCGTTGATCTTGGCAATGTCCTTCGCCAAACGGTCCGCATTGAGGAAAGCTGTCACTGGGACGGCTTCCTTGGTTTCCTTATCGATCATCAACGCCATGCCGATACCGCAGTTCGGGTGGCATCCGCAGGAGAGCTGACCCCAGTCGGCATTCGGTCCGTGCATGAGATCGCCGAAATCGGAGAAGGTGCTCATAAAGCTGATCGGGAACCAGTCGCGGGCAGGCTCGCCAAGTCCAGTCTGGTTTTTGACGTCGTGCGCCATGTGGCTGAGCGTGTAGCGCTGCGCCAGGCGACGCTCTTCCGTGATGTCCTCATCGCGGCCAGTAAACGAAACCGGCTGGAACGAAAGGAAGCTGATCGTCTTGGGATTGTCGAGAGCGAACTGGATGATGCGTCCAACCTGCTCGTTGTTAATGCCGTTGATGATGGTGGTGACGGGAACGATGTCAACGCCGGCTTCGTGCAGGTTGTGGATCGCCTGCATCTTGACGTCAAACAGGTTTCCGACCTTCCGGTGCGAGTTGGCTGCGTTGCCGATGCCGTCGAACTGGAGATAGACGTAGCGCAGACCGGCTTCAGCAGCGGCGCGGCAAAGTTCCTTCGACTTGGCGAATTCAATACCGTTGCTGGCAGCCTGGACCGAGTTGTAACCAACCTTGCGGGAATAGGCGACAGCGTCGAGGAAGTAGGGCGACAGCGTAGGCTCGCCGCCGGAGAACTGAACGCTCATCTGGCGCCGCGGCTTGATCTGCGCAGCGTTGTCGAGCATGGTCTTGATCTCATCCCACGTAAGCTCGTGGACGAAGCCGACCTGGTTGGCATCCATGAAGCAGGGATCGCACATCATGTTGCAGCGATTGGTCAGATCGATGGTGAGAACCGCGCCGCGGCCATGAGTAACGGTCGAAGTTCCGTGATTGTGCAGCTTCTCGTCGTTGTGCGCACGAATGTCGCGACCTGGGAAAACCTCTTCCAGGTGCTTGAAGAATTCCGTGTCCATCGCCATCAGGTCTTCAAAATGACCGTGCTTGGGGCAATCCTTCACCATCAGGATCTTGCCGTCGCGCTCAATAATCTGCGCCTTGATCTCGCCAACCTTCTCGTTCAGCAGAACTTCATGGGGCAGTTTGCCGTCCAGAATCTGCTTGCGGATCTCGGGAACGCACTTGGGGCAGAGCGAATCCGTGGTGCGGGGCCATCCTAGCGGAGGCTTTTCCTTCTGGTACGACTTCAAGAGCGGCTTGTCAGACCACTTCGGGGTGAAGGAAGCGTTCGGGCTGATAGAGTTCAGCCTATCGAAAATTGCCCACGCGCCTTTAGCTGCGTAGGTTACCGCTTTCTCGGTGTACTTAGTGGCAATCGACATTGCGAATCATTCTCCTGAAGTAATTGGAACCTGTTTACTATGCGGCCTTTACGGGGGATCGCATGCCACAGGGACGACAAGGTCAACGGAATTGGGTAGCCGGAGCGACCGGAAAACCTACCCTAATTGCGCGTCGAGATTGCCACCTTGAGCGTAAAGGGTGGCATCTTGAAAGCAAAGAGTTTATGGCTGAACGGGGAAAATCGGGCTGCGGATGGAAACCATCCACAGCGAACGGGGAAAAAGCCGCATAAACAGGGCTTTTCAAGCGGGGAAAAGGCCCATTTCCCACCACTTGCGGAACCAAAAAGGCTAATAGCAAATAAGCTTAGCCGGCTTTTTAACCGGCCGTTAGCCCCTAATCGTGGTCGTGGCGGTGAAACAGGATCCTCGTTGCATCCGGTAAGAACTCATGCACGGCATTACCCCCGGCGTTGGCCAGGACGGAGTAGCCGTAACCCTCCCAGGTCTTAGGCCAGGTCGCGCTCACCGATGGGTAATAGGCCATGGTGAGAGCCGATGCGGCGGCATACCCCAGGAGGAGCGAGTAGTTGGGAGCCATCTTTCCGTTGTCCTGCCGCTTGGTCAGCACACGGGCACACACGTAACCCGCCCGAGGCCAGAAATTGCTTAGGTCATTGCCGCCCATCCGGTAATAGCGGGGATCCTGATGGAAAAGAGACGCAAAGACGCCATCAGTGAATACGGCCTGGCTGGTCTGGCGAACCACACTGATGCCGAGGCGCCGGCCGAAGGCATCCCAACTGTTATTGTCGTACTTCGGATCGGAATCGAGCAGCTGCTCCCATCCTGCGGAGAGCAGATAGGAACCAACAGCGTACGGGCTGACCTGCTCTACGAAGGAGTATTGGAACTTCTCCTTCACAGTCAGCACCTTTGTTGTTTCGTCAGGCTCGATCGATTGTGCGAAGCGGGGTGCAGGTTTGGTACGCGCGACACCCGGCACAGTCGCCTTGACAGGACTATTCGCCGGAGAATCTATCCCGTCGTTCGGCTGCGGAGCATCGGGAAGTGCCGCATAATCAACGGCTTCATTGGAGGTCGAGATGCTGGCGTCGTGACCCTCCTGGGCCAAAGCAGATGGGAATGAAAGTGCAAAAAAGGCGGCTGACAGAGATAGAAGCAGCGAGATCCGCTTAAACATAACAATTCCTTAATCGCAAAAATTCCGGAAACTATAAGCAGCTTAGCCCTTCAGACACCTCTTCTCCTAACTGAATCAATGTCGAATTGTGCGGATTTCCATGTGAGAACGGCGCAGATGCTTGCGATTCGCGAGTTATCAAACGGGCACCTATTGCGCGTAGCCGCTCCAAATGAGCGGAAACGCCTCGATAATGAAAGGCAGGAGATTTCGCCATGAGCGGTGACCCTCAAGAACCAAAGCGCGGACGCATGGAAGACTTCGGACGCAAGATCGATGAACACATTCTGAGTGGTATTCCGCAGGTGGAAGCAGAGGTTCGTCGGGTGATTACCTACCTGAACGATGAAGTAGTTCCGCAGGTGCGGCGCAACTCATCGGAGGCATTGAAGATTGCTTCTGTTCACCTGGCGAAGCTCGCGGAAGCTTTAGATAAAGGCACAATCCCACCACCAGATGGGAATCGATAGATGACGCTGCTCGGTCGACGCTTGCTTGCGGCAATGATCGTGATGCCGCTTGCGGTGATGCTAGCGGGTTGTTCGCGAAAGACCAAGGTGGTCTACGTCCCGGCTCCTCCACCGCCACCTCCGATCACTGCTCCGAAGCAGTCGCCGCCGTCCGAATCCAGGCCGACCGTTCCAGCGCCGGCGATTGCGACAGCGGGAGACAGCGCCGACATTGACTTCGTTGCTACGCATACCCCGATCTCAAGCGAAGAAGGATTGGCCAGCTGGTATGGGCCTCCGTACCACAACCGCAAAGCCGCGAATGGACAGGTTTTCGATCAGAATGCGATGACAGCCGCGCATCGGACGCTGCCGTTGAATTCCTTAATCAAGGTCACAAATATTCAGACTGGCCAATCCGTTGTGGTTCGGGTGACGGATCGCGGGCCCTTCGTGCAAGGCCGTGTCCTCGACCTCTCAATGGCATCCGCGAAAGCCGCCGGGGTATGGAGACCCGGCATCGCAAAGGTCCGCATCGATGTCTATCAGACTCCATCGGCGATTGCGGAAGGTGGCCGTTGGTGTGTGCAGGTAGGAGCCTTCAAGAATGAAGACGAGGCGATTAAATTGCGCGATCACCTTCTCCACAAGTATCACACCGCCAACGTAATAGAATTTACCGGTCCAACTGGACATTGGGTGCGCATTCGTCCGCAGGCCGACGACAAGAAGAAAGCTTTTGAGATTGCGAGTGAACTGGATCCGGTGGAAGGAAATGCGTACCTGGTTCGGCTCGATTAACGCGGCAAGTCTCGGCTACTCTCCGGGAGGCGGATAGTAAGGGAGTTTCTCGTTGCGAGCGTTCGCGCGCTTCACAGTAATGTCGTCAAACAGCAACGAAGGCGCGAGAATCGTGGTCGACGTGTCGCTGAGGAAATTTGAAACATACAAATCGTTCCCCATCGCAGTGATGTTGGAGCGCAAGCTGCGTTGATCCAGGTCATCAAACACCGCACCACGGACAAGCTGGCGCGACCCGTCTTTTACATTCACTCGGTAGAGCATGCGGGGCGTTAAATCCGCGCCCACTTTATCTGCCATGAACACGGTGTCGAGGCCGCGCTCGCGTGCCATCCCCAACAATTTTTCGTTGAGCTCTTCAGATGTTGCGGCCCGGGCAGACTCCACTTTGAGAACGCCTATCTGGGGGCGTGGAGGCTGCGCAAGGGCCGCGCGCCCATGCCCATTGGACACGGGAAAGTCTCGTACCGGAATGCGACCGACGAGGTAGTTGGTCTAGCTTGCCGTTTTCGACCACATTCACCGGCTGTGCAGGAACACCCTCCTCGTCGATATCGTAGGCTCCGATGATTCCAACGCCGGCAAATGTTTGAAGATGCGGATCGTCGGTAATGTCTGTTCCCTCTGGCAGCACACGTGCGCGATAGCTGGCAGAGTAGGGACCCTTGGTGCGGGCTTCGGTTCCTAGATCTGGACGCAGTGCCACGATCGCCGGGGCAAGCAGTTCTTCAAAAATCTCGCCTGCAGCTTCTCCGGAGAAAAGCACGGGGCCGTGATACTCCACCTCATCGACGACCGGAGCATTTCTCAATTCTTCCAGCGAAGAGATCAATTGCTCGACGTGAGCGTTGAATGCCGCAGGGGGGTCGAGTTGCTCGGCAGACGTTCCCGTGGAAGCGTAAGAGCGGTCAATGTGCATGCCATCCGTGGCCTGTGTGCCAACAGCAATGGTGGCTTGGTAAGCGCTTGAGCCTTGACGAACAACGGTGCCTTCGCTGTTGACGAGGTAGCGGTTCACAGCCCGAGCGTGAATTCCGGCAGCCGAATATTCCGTCACTTTTTCAAAGGCGGGACGGGAATGATAAATCGCGGAAGCCTGGGTGATTCTTTGCTGCCATACCGCCGTGTTGAGATCGAGACGGGCGAGTGGGGCGATAGACGTGACAGGCTGCTGTCTTGAGAAATCCTGTGCAAACGGTTGTGTCTGGTACCCCTTGAGAGCGACCTGCTTCTGAGTGTAATCGCGCAGCGCAGCCTTATATGCGAGATCGGTCGCTGACCAGAGAGCGATTCGTAATGCAAGCGGATCGTTGTCAATGGAGGCTACCTGCAAAGTGCCATCGCCGTGGGGCATGGAGCTATCCGTCTTGTAGTCACCCACACGCACCGAGACCCGAACCAGTCGGCGATGATCATGCTTGTCTCCGGTGATGGCGCCGTAATTGGCGGCGGACTCGTAGTCATCGATATCGTCGAGTCTGTACTGGAGAAAGAATGGTCGCTGAAAGTTTTGTAACTGTAATTGTTTCTTGCTGCGATCCAGTTCCGCCAGCATCGCCGTGAGCACCGGATCCTGCTGGCCTTCCGTCGCCACATCAGCCGCTTGCGGAGCTTGCGAGGTATGGCGTGCATTCGCTAGTGGACAAACTGCGAGGCCGACAGCCAATGCCAGACTAGACGCAACAATTCTGCGCATCAGTTCGCTCCAGTCTGCGTCGCGGACGGCATGGGAAGAATAGGCTGACGCGACGTGCCTTGCGGCTGGCGCTGTGTCTCAATCTCAGTGACGAGCATCGCAGGCGAAACGGCAGAAACCGCAACGCTGCCCGACTCGGCGCCGCACTCGCCGTTGAAGACATCGCGGCGGGTTCCGGTCGCAGAGATGCGGCTGAGAGCGGCAAGAGGTGTTCCCACAATGCTGACACCGCGCACTAACTCGTCCGGACGCCCATCCACGTAAACCCGATAGACCACCAGCGGGAGAACCTGGAATGCTTGCGGCATATTGCGCGTCGTCATTGCGAAGCCGGAGGAGATGTCTTCAAAGAACAGGCCATAAGGCTTGTGTTGTTTTTTGGCCTCCGCGATGAGCATTTGCCGCAGTTCCGCTTCAGGCACGGATTTACTGGAGGAAACAATGAGATTGCCTTGTCTGCCAGTGGGCATGCGGCCTGGTTGGGCTCGACCATGTCCATTGGAGGCTCCGAAACTTGCGATCGGCAGGCGTGACATCAGAAACGTTTCCAGCACGCCGTCGTTGATAAGGTTGACGCTCTTGGAAGGCTGGCCCTCGTCGTCGAATTTGTAGTAGCCACTTAGATAGGTGCCGTCGAACATCTGCCGTGTTGGATCGTCCGCCACTGAGAGAAAATCCGGCAGAATTGGCTTGCCGAGATCGCGAGTGAAGGTCTGGCCTTCCTCATCTCCGCGTTGGCGCTGACCTTCCAGGCGGTGGCCGAGCACTTCGTGAAAGAACACCGCGGAAGCGCGACCCGAAAGAATCGCCGGGCCATCGAAAGGCTCGGTAACCGGCGCGATCCGAAGCTGCTCCAGGCTGGCGGACAGCTTTCGCACTGCAGCCTCCATCACGGCCTGCGTGGGTAGTCCATCTACAGTCTCTGCTTCAAACGTCTGTGCGCGAAAGAGATCCATGCCATCTTCTGCGCGTGTGCCTGCGTAAACGATAAGCCGTGCAAGGCGGCGGGGTGCGACGACGCGGGAACCCTCCGACGAAACGAAGTAGCGCGTCTCATTCTCCACTTGCAACGACACGAGGTTGGCGTAGAGATCCGGATACGAGCGGAACAGGATCGACAGGCTGCGAACACGCGCTTCCCAACGCTTGGTATCGACTGCCGGAGCGGAGACTGCGCCGCCAATAGAAACTTCAGGAGCCTCATGCGAGAAGTCGGGCGAAGAGTCTTCTTCTTTCGCGCGGACCTGCGTTTCCGTTTTCACCTGCAAATAATTGTGCAGAGCATTACCGTATCCTGAATTCGTGCCCCACCATAGCGTCCGTTCAATCGCACGCCGGTCATCGTTGAGCGGCAGGGCAACTGTGCTTAAGGCTGAGGCGCGATGATTGCCATGGGTATTGTCGAGCTTTACGTCGCCGACGCGGACCAGCACATCCACACTCCGCTTGTGGTTCTCCTGCGAGCTAACAAGCGCTCCGAACTGGGCGGAGATGCCAACCGACTGCAAGTCGGTGGCTGAATAGCTGAGGAAATAGGGAGCTTGCGGCAATTCCACAGCGTCGGGATCAGCGGGCGACTGCTTGCCTAAATTTGTCATCGCCCGATTCACTTCAGAGGTCATTGCGTCCATCAACACGGAAGATTGAGTGGGCGCGGTGGTCGGGATCTCCTTTGCCTCAGAGGTGCGCACTCCCGCGGCCCCAACGCATAAGGCGGTAAGAACGACGAACTTGGCCCGGGACCCCAAACTTTGCAAGAAGATGGATCGAACGGCGCCACAAAAATTCGAAACACGCATCGCAATTCCATTGCCCTGATCGTGGCGAGTATGGCCAGATAGCCTTGTAAGAAATAAAGCTGGAGGCATGTATTGAAGCTTCGCCCTGCACTGTCGACATGGCAATGGACCTTCGGTTCGTTCGCGCTAACACTGATGTGTGTGTGGCTGTTCGCTTTTCCACAGGCGGGTGCGGCAGCGCTGCCCATCCAGCCCGCTCATTTTGCTGCAACGGAGCCCGCCAGCAAGCCGTCGCCACAGAACGCGCAAGCCGCATATTCACTGCCTCCGGAGAAGCTTGCGAAGGCAATCCGGCTGAGTCGCGACTACACAATTCTGCAGTTCGCTCAGCAGGCCTGGGAGATACTCTTTTTGCTATTACTGTTGGGAACAAGGGTGCTAAGCCGACTGGGAAACTGGGCCGAGACGATCACCAGCAGACGATGGCTGCAGGGCCTGATATTCCTTCCGATCCTGTTGCTCATGATGTCAATTTCGCACCTTCCCTTCAGCATGATCAGCCATTGGCTGTCGGTGAGCTATGGTCTCTCCGTTCAGCATTGGGGCAGCTGGTTTCTGGACCACGGCAAATCGCTGCTGCTTACGCTTGCCGTCGGCACATTCATCCTGTCGATTCTTTTCTGGCTCATCCGCAGGTTCCCAAGAAAGTGGTGGGTATTGTTCTGGGTGGGGTCAGTCCCCTTCGTAGTGTTCACAGTTTTCGTCATTCCGGTGTTGATCGATCCGATCTTCAACCATTTTGAGCCTCTCACGAAATCAAACCCGGCCCTGGTAGGCGACCTGGAGCGCGTGGTTGCTCGAACGGGTACGAACATTCCTCCGGAAAGAATGTTCCTGATGAAAGCCAGCGAGAAGCTCACCGTTCCGAACGCTTACGTCACTGGAATTGGAGCTACCAAGCGGGTTGTGGTGTGGGACACCACCATCAAGATGGCTCCGACAGACGACATCCTTTTCATCTTCGGCCATGAGAGCGGTCATTACGTGCTGAACCATATTTGGAAAGGCATCGCGTTCTACTCGGCCATGATGCTGGTGCTGCTGTGGATCGGATACCACCTCGTAAACTGGTTGATCGCGCGGTTCGGCGAGAGATGGCATATCGGAAGCATCGAAGATTGGGCGGCCGTGGGTGTGTTGCTGGTGGCGTTCTCGGTGCTGAGTTTCCTGTCGGATCCTATCGGCAACACATACAGTCGATCGCAGGAACACGACGCAGATATTTATGGCCAGGAGACTCTTCACGGCATTGTCCCCGATCCGCAGGCGACGGCTCAGCACTCATTCCAATTACTGGGCGAGTCTTATCTTGAAGATCCAAATCCAGCCGCGTTTCTCGAGTTCTGGACCTATGACCATCCGTCGACAGCGCACCGCGCGGATTTTTCCGCGCATTACAACCCCTGGGCCGACGGTCAACAGCCAAAGTATTTTCCTAAAGACGATGCGGAGTAGCCACGCAAGCTGACCGAATTTGAAGGTGGGACAATTCATGGATTGCATTTTTTGCAAGATCATCACCGGAGAAATTCCTTCGGGAAAGGTTTTTGAGAACCAAGAGGTTTTCGCCTTCTCTGACATCAACAAGCAGGCTCCAACACACGTCTTGATCGTGCCTAAAAAACACATTGCCTCGCTCGACCACGCGTCGGCAGAAGACATCCAGGTTCTCGGTCATCTGCATGCCGTTGCGGCAGAGATAGCCAGGAAATCCGGACTAACGGACGGGTATCGCACAGTGATCAATACCGGCTCGGATGGCGGCCAGACTGTCGATCATCTGCATGTGCATCTGCTGGGTGGCCGCACGATGCATTGGCCCCCGGGATAGAGTCGCGTTTCGTAGCTACTCGTTCGCCAATCGTGGGTCCCTGCATAGAGGCAAAGAAAAGACCCGTTGTTAGCGGGTCTCAACATGCCTTCGCAATTACGGGCAACACAATCTAGGACGGCTCAGCCAATACATCGCCTAAACGATCCAACCGCTTCTCCCACGTCGAGTGGCGCTCACTTATCCACTCCTGCGCAACCGCAAGACCAGCCGGATCAATGCTGCAGGTACGCACTCGTCCGAGTTTTTCTGTCCGCACAAGGCCGCTCTCCTCCAATACCTGGAGATGCTGCACGACCGCAGCGAGAGACATATCAAGCGGAGTCGCCAACCGCGAGACCGACACCGGTCCCGAAGTCAGTTCTTCCAGGATCATGCGCCGGGTAGGATCGCCCAGCGCTTGAAAAACTCTGTGGACGTCCGTTTTTGCGGCTTGTTTTTCGTGCCCATTCTGCGGTGAATCGAGCATCTCAGGCTGCCTTTCTTGCCGTTCCAATTGCGCTATTTCGCAAGTTCCTTCGCCAATTTCTCGAACAGGCTGCGCCATCCCATCTCGCGCATTTGCGGGCCGCCTGAACCCTCGAAGAACGCTCCCTGGTGGGTGCAGATGAGATCTGTCCCATTTTCCGTGGGGATGAGTTCGATCGTGACCAGCGCGACAGAGACGCGCCTGCCGCCAATGTCCATGGTGGAAGAGGTCAACAAACGATGGTCCGGGATGATGTCCTGATACCTGCCTTCGTTGACGAGGACCATGCCCTCGAGAGGGCTTCCGGCCTTGAACCGATACACAAGCCGTTCTGTTCCGCCGTCGCGAAAGTCCATTTCGAAGGCTTCGACTTCGTGGCTGTCTCCCTCTCCGAACCAGCGACGTTTCTTGGTTGGATCGGAAAAAGCTGCGAATACAACCTCGGGCGGCTTGGGAAAACTGCGCTCGATGACGAAAGTGTTGTGGATGACGGTTTGCTCAGCCGTGGGGCTTAAAACAGGTTGTTTTTCCATCGGGATATCCTCTCTGGCAAGAGATTAGTTAAGCATTAACTTAAGTATCGAACGGTCTGTCTTGATTGTCAAGCGGATACTTAAGTATTCCTTTGAATCCCAGAAAACCTTGGCGAAAAGGGAAAAGGACTCGCGCAAGGCGAGTCCTTTCTGTTAGCGATGCGCTCACAGACAAAAACCTAAGCCTCGGCAGCTTCCAGTTCTTCGGTTTGACCGTGGCGACGGAGCAGATTTGGCAGGTTCTGGGAGAAGGCCGAGCGGGGCATCACGGTGTCACAGCCTGCTTCAATCGCCTTGGCCTTAAGATCTCCCTGAAGGTGCGACAGAAAACCGATCACGGAGGTTCCCTTCTTCAACTTGGTTTTCAGTTTGGGAATTAGGGTGAGGGGTTTTGCGTTCGCGTTATTCAGATCGAAGATGATCAACGATGGCCGGGCATCTTCAGGTGTATCGCTTAGCCGGGCCACGATGTCCTTGTCCGCTTTTACGAATCCCACTTTTACGCCCAATTTGCGGGCAGTTTCCTGGATTTTCGCGAGGAAGAAGAGGTCATCGATGAAACAGAAGATCCGAATTGGAGCGTCTTCCCGGATGACTGCCGGCGCTTGAACCGGTGCTGAATCCGCGTAAAACGAGGCGTGGCCATTGCCATTACGCAATTCGATCGTAGACGGCGGACCGTCGGCCATGTTGCCGTTCACCGTGCGATAACTATGGTCCATGGGGCCGACAAAAACCTGCTGGCGGCGTGGCTTGCTTTTGCGGCGGCCACCCTGCCCATTTCCCGGATTATTGTTGTTATTAGCCCCCTGGCCGGACTTTTTCTGAAAGAACTTGCCATGGGATTTCGGCTTTTGGCCTTGATTCTGATTTTGGGGGGCGGGGCGATTGCCCTGAGGAACGGAGCCATTTGCCTGCGGAGTGGGCTGTCCCTTGGCGGCATTGCTTCCGTTTTGTCCTTTACGGCGGCGACGCCTGCGACGGTGTCCTTGCGCCTGCCCTTGTGGGGCCTGTCCTTGCCCCGACTGGCTTTGCGCCTGCGGGACCTGGGGTTCGTTCTGCTCTGATGTCATGCTTGCACTTCCTGGTGCGAATGCTGTTGTTGCCGCTTGTTCCGGTGCGAGAGTTGGACTCTCTTTTCGATGCGCCGGCAAATCACTTTTTTTCAAAACGCAGGCTCAACTCTGCGCACCTTGGGTGCGTTGAGCGGGAACCGTTCTGAAGAGACTCGTTTTCAAATGGAGCGTAGCGTCCGATTTTTCAACTCGCAATTTAACAAATGCTCCACCCACAGTACTTACCTGGTCCAGATCATTCCGGTCGCAGTCTGGGTGAATAGCGAAAGCTGAGTTCTTTTGACTGTCGAGAACCGCGGCGAACCTCGAAACAAAGTCCTGAGGCGTCAGCCGCTCGATAGGCAAAATTGATACTACCCGTTCTCAGGAAGCGTGGCAAGCGGCTCTGTGGATATCGTGAGAACCAAATCCATATAAACGGGTTCAAATCAGAGGAAGGAATCAAGGAAAAGCCGCCGAGCGTGGGCGGCTTCTTCCCGCTATTCCTGGTGGAATGTCACTGGCCTCCCAAAAGGTCGTTCCTTACAGAAATCGTCCGTACTGGAGGTCTGGCTGCGCCCGAATACGACGTGGTATTCGAATCTTTTGCTCAGAACCTCGTCGCACGACCTACCGTTTCTTATTGTTTTTATGCGGTAGCCTGTGCGTCACTGGCTATACTCCTTATTGCAATCGCGATGCCGTTCCTCTTCCCCTTTATTTTCCATCACTTGAGAAAACCTCGTGAAGCCAATTCTCCCGTTTATGGAAGCTTCGATCCTATGAAATTTTAAATTTCCATAGTTTTCGGTTATGTGGCGGGAAAAATTGAGTTATCCGAACAGCCTCCTACACTTGGCAAATCGGGCAATAGTGCGTTCCTCTTCCTCCGATGAGAATCCTGCGAATCGGCGCACCGCAAACGAGGCAAGGCTCGCCTCCGCGGAGATAAACCCGGTGCTCAAGCTGGAAAAATCCACGCACGCCGTCGGCATCCACATAGTCCGAGACCGAGGATCCACCGAGAGTAATTGCCTCCCGGAGAACGGTTTGAATTGAGGCGTGCAAAAGCGCCAGTTGAGCGCGAGTGAGTCTGCCAGCCGTCTTCCGGGGGCGGATCCCAGCCCGGAACAGGCTCTCGTCGGCGTAGATATTTCCCACTCCGTGCAACAGCTTTTGATTTAGCAACGCTGCCTTAATGGGCGTCTTGCGGCCGCGGAACAGGGCTGCAAAGTCATCCAGCGAGATGGACAGTGGCTCTTTTCCGGGCCCTTGGAAGCCTTGAGCATCGTCGCTTAAGAGAGGGTAGAACGCAACGCGGCCAAAGCGACGAGGGTCCACAAATCGCAATTCGCGATCGGATCCGAGATCGAGCACCACATGCGTGTGCGCGGCGCGGGGGGCATCGGCGGAACATACAAGCAGTCGACCAGTCATGCCAAGGTGAACAATCCATTGCGCTTCCGGCTTAGTCGGTGGTGAAGAAGGCCGTCGCTTTGCACTCGCCAGATCAAAGACAATGTGTTTTCCAACGCGACGCACGCCGAGAATTGTTTTCCCAGCCAGTTGCTCCTGCATATCAGCCGATGGGGTCTTGAAAGGTTCAATTTTGGAACTTACCGATACAGAAACAATTCTGGAACCGCGAACCCGCTCGTTGACTCCGACAGCGATAGTTTCAACTTCTGGTAACTCAGGCATGCTTCCCTCAACAAGTCATTCTGACCATAATTCGAATATTACGGTCAGTTGCGTCCGATCTTTGTTCACTGGCAGCAAGCGTTATATCATCAATTGGCACACGAAAAATCCAGCCTGTGCGGCTTCCTGCACAACAATCCCCGGCAGGGACTCCAAGCAGTTCTAGAAGTTCCGGTAAAAGTGTGTGCCAGATTGAATCGAGTATCTACATCCATGCGAGCAAAGACTGCGGTTGTGCTTGGCGCCCAATGGGGCGACGAAGGTAAAGGGAAGATAGTCGACGTTCTGTCGGAACATTTTTCTGTGGTGGCGCGCTATGCAGGCGGACATAATGCCGGCCATACCGTGATCATCAAGGGCCAGAAATTTATTTTGCAGCTGGTCCCTTGCGGTGTTTTACGGCCGGATTGCCAGGCGGTGATTGGTAATGGCGTTGTTCTCGACCCTATGGCGCTCTTAAAAGAAGTCGGAAAGCTCCGGGCGCTGGGAGTAAACATCGACCAACAGCTCTTTATTTCCAATCGCGCGCAGGTGATTCTTCCCTATCACCGCATGATTGAATTGGCTGCGGAGAGCGCCCCGGGACGGAAAAAGATTGGCACCACCAGCCGCGGAATCGGCCCCGCGTATGAAGACAAGATGGCGCGCAGCGGCCTGCGGGTCGTGGATCTATTGGACGCAAAGCTACTGAAAACACACATTGAAGCTGCCTGCGCAGAGAAGAATGCGATTGCGCATGCATTGTTCGGTAGCGATCCGCTTGATGCAGCAAAGATGTACGAAGAGTATGCAGAGGCGGCAACACAGATCGCACCCTTCGTCACCGACACGTCAGTTTTGTTGAATGACGCGATCCGCAAGGGCGGCAGCGTTATGTTTGAGGGCGCACAGGGCACGATGCTGGATATCGACCACGGCACCTATCCATTCGTTACGTCGTCCTCTGCCACGGCTGGCGGTGCGGTGACCGGAACGGGCGTTGGCCCCACCAATATTGGCACGGTAATCGGGGTTACGAAGGCATATGTGACCCGGGTTGGCGAAGGTCCATTTCCGACCGAGATTTTCGACGCAGCCGGCGACACGTTGCGCGACCGGGGACAGGAATACGGCGCGGTAACAGGAAGGCCACGGCGTTGTGGGTGGCTGGATATCCCACTCCTTCGCTACTCCAACCGGATCAATGGCACAGAATGGCTGGTGGTGACAAAATTGGACGTACTCGATCACCTTGCCGAAATCCCGGTCTGCACCGGCTACGAGATCAACGGAAAGGTCACCGATGTTGTTCCTGCAGACGTGCAGGGCCTGGAGTCGATCAAACCGATCTACACCAAGTTGAAGGGTTGGCAGCAGCCCACGGATGGCATACGGAAGTTTGAAGAGCTGCCAGCAGCGGCTCAGGAATATCTCCGCTTTCAGGAACGGGAAAGTGGCGCCAAGATTGGAATGGTTTCAACCGGGCCGGACCGCGATCAAACGATGGTGCTGCCCGAATTCCAAGCAGCGCTGGGCGAACTGAGAGCATGATCCAAGTCCACGACGAACACGATTTCCAGGAAGTCTGAGCACGGAAAGAGAGCTATGGTCACTTTCACCGTTCGCATGCGGTTCGCCGGGGAAGACCGGGAACAAGTGGTTGAGATATTGAAGAACCTGGCTGTGGCCAGCCGGCAAGAGCCGGGTTGTGCCACCTACATTCCACACTTTATTGAGGACGATCCGGACACGATCCTGATCTATGAGCAATACCGCGACAAGGCTGCGCTCGAGGCGCACCGAAATTCACCGCACTTTCAAAAGTACGCGATCGCTGGCTTGTACCAATTGATGAGAGAGCGATCTTCAGAGAATTTGACCGCAATCGCATGAAAGACGGAATTTGCCGCTCACTACCACGAAAGCGTTAGTGAACTCTGTCTATGACAGAATGGAGCGGCAAAGGGATTTACGATTGAGTTTTTCCATCCATCGCGGGTAGGGTCATTTCTCTTTGACGCATTCTCGCGTGGCGGACTACCATCCGATACGTGCATGCGCAGCCATTCGCCAAGCCGCCTAACAACTCAACAGGCCACCTTTCTTTTGGTCTTCATAACGATCTTCATCTTGAGTGCGGTTCCTTCGTACGCGGGAGTTCTGCCCCATCGCCAGGATAAGCAGCATAAAGAGATAGAAAATATTGAAGAGCAGTGGCGCAACGCCATGCTGAACAACAACGTTGGGGACATGGACAAACTGATGGCGGATGATTACATCGCCATCACCGCGAATGGGACCATTGAAACCAAAGCGCAGGCGATCGCGGCAAGGAAAGCTGGGTCTCTTCGAATCACCAAGATGGACCTCAGCGACAGCAAGATCCGCATCTACGGCGACACGGCCGTCGTGACCTCAAGGGCTGAGATCAACGGAACGAACGGCGCCAGCGATATCAGCGGCCATTATCGCTACACTCGCGTTTATAACTATCGCCTGGGACAATGGAAGATTGTCAGCTTTGAGACCAGCCGTATGCGCGATCCCAATTCCCTTCAGAAGTAAACCTTCCCTCAAAGTAGCTTTCTGAACTCTGGTAGCTACGGACCGGTTTGCCGCGAGTACGGCATCGGCAATGCGCGCAGCCTCGACCGAGGGCTTTACGTCGTGGACTCGGACAACGTCCGCGCCGGCGAGGATCGCGGCTACCATCGCGGCCAAGGAGGCAGTACCGCGCTCCGCTACTGAAGCGTCCACTCCGTTGTGCAGTTCAGCGAGCGTGCGGCCAAGAAAGGCTTTGCGGGATACTCCAGCCATAATTGGCCGTCCAAGGTCACGCAAAGAGTCCAACATTGCTAGCAAGGGATAGTTCTCGTCGAGTGTTTTGCCAAAGCCGAAGCCCGGATCGAGAAGGATCCGCTCACGGTCAACGCCGGACGCGAGGGCTGACAAAAGCCGTTCGTTCAACTCTCGCCGCACTAATGGAAGGACTTTGCCCGGTTCAAGCCGGGGTTGATGTTTCCATTCGGCGGGCTTTCCGCGGGTATGCATGAGCACTACACCACAATCCAGACGGGCGCAGGTTTCAGCCATCGCTGCATCCCACTGGAATCCGCTGACATCGTTGACTATTTCCGCGCCTCCGTCGACTGCGGTGACGGCTGTTTCGGCGTGGTACGTGTCGATCGACAGGATCGCATCCTGCTGGTAATGAAGAATGCCGGCAATCACCGGGAGAACGCGATCCTGCTCCATACTGGTGCTTATTGGCGAGCGATCGCCGGGGCGAGTGGACTCGCCACCAATGTCGATGATGTCCGCGCCCTGCTGAATCATGGCGATGCCGTGGGCAATTGCCTTCTCGGCGCTGAAGTGCTGGCCGCCGTCCGAGAAAGAGTCCGGCGTCACGTTCAGCACGCCCATGACACGTGTTCGGCCACCCAAAGGGAGCGAGCGGGTTTTCAATTTCCAAACGGAACTGCCGCGATTCGCAAAGGTCATCCTGCAAACATTCTAAAGACTCGCGAGATGGCGCGGGATGCTACACTCCGCGCAAGCCATGAATTGCTCCTCGAGAAGAATTTCTTTAGCCGCGCTGCTGCTAATTGGCGCTTGCACCATTACCATCCCGCTGAATGCGCAGCGGCCTCCGCATAAGCCGCTCGCCACGAATGCGGTTTCGCCGACTGCGCTTGCGTTGCGCATCGAAGCCCTGCTGGTCGATCCGGCCGTCAGCCGGGCGCAGTGGGGGATATCTGTCACAACGATCGATGGCCAGCCACTCTTCGCGATGAACGAAGGGAAATATTTCACTCCTGCGTCAAACGCCAAGTTGTTCACGACAGCTGCAGCCTTAGCGATTCTCGGTCCTGATTTTGTGAGCAAGACCTATGTCGTCAAAAATGGCTCGCTGGACGACAAGGGAGTGCTCAAGGGGGGATTGAGAATAGTGGGGACGGGCGATCCCAGCCTCTCGTTTCGCGTGTATCCATACAGATACGTAAGCGCCAAAGAGGCAGAAAGTAACCCCGCGCCCATCTTGCCTGCAACGACTTTGTTGGAAGATATCGTTGCACAAGTAATGCGTCATGGAATTCGTGAGGTGGATGGGCCGATTACCGGAGACGATTCCTTCTTCGTAAATGAACGGTACGGGACGGGATGGGGATGGGATGATTTGCAGTGGGAATACGGCGCTCCGGTCTCGGCACTCACGTTCAACGACAACATTACGTTTCTTGATCTACAGGCTGGCGTGAATGCTGGCGACCCCATCGCCAGCAACTGGCGCGACGGATTTCCCTATTACGCGACGCAGTGGGACCCTGCGGGGACGACAACGAGCCCGGGCACGAAGAGACAAATCGGCGTGGAGCGCGAACCCGGCAGCATGGTCGTTCGACTCTTCGGATCAACGCCTGCAGGCGGCAAGCCGATACATCTCGGTCTCGCAGTAGAACGGCCCGCCATGTATGCGGCGGGTGCGTTTCGAGCGGCGCTCGAAGGGCATGGCGTCCATGCGCCGGGTCCGGTTCTCGCTCACTCCACGGCGGCCGCGAGTACGGCGATGTTCGACGAGGAAGTTCGCAAGCCGGTTGCGCTTCAACCCCTTGCAATGGGAACGACAGCTCTTCCGATGGACTTGAAGCCGGGAGAGGAGATACTGGCGATTCACGTATCGCCTCCTCTCAGCGAAGAAGCCGCGATGATTAATAAGGTGAGTGAGAATCTGCACGCAGAACTGTTGTTGCGGCAGCTTGGACGATCACAGACGGGCGAAGGGTCATTCGTGCAGGGAGCGCGTGTGGTTCGCCAGTTCCTGGTGAACGCCGGCATTCTTCCGGACGATTTTTTCTTCTATGACGGTTCTGGAATGTCTCCCGAGGACGAAGTCACCCCGCGCGCGACATCTACTTTGTTGGTCTACGCCGCCAAACAGCCATGGGGCGCTACATTTCGCGCGACGCTGCCCGTCTCCGGTGTGGACGGCACACTGGCGAATCGCTTTACGCAGTCGTCCGCGAAGGGAAGACTCTTCGCCAAGACAGGAACTTTGAATGGCGTGCACGCGTTGAGCGGATATTTGACGACAGCGAGTGGACGCACAGTTATCGTGGCCATCTACTGCAATCACCGAGAGCCGGGGAACGACGCAGCCCGGAAGACGTTGGACAAAATCACCGAGGCGATTTATCTGGGCGAGTGAAGGAAGACCGCGGGACCGATGGCCACTGACGCTGACGCAAGGAACGAGCCGAAACGTACTCACGCGCTGGTCGGAATCAAGCTACTACACACTGCCGCGTGGGCATTCTTTGCTGGTTGTATCCTGGCAATTCCGCTCCAAGGAGCCGTGCATAATTTTCGAGCCGCAGCAATCCTCAGCGGCATTGTGCTGCTCGAGTGCGCGATTCTGGCGGCAAATCGCGGTCGCTGCCCGTTCACAGATCTGGCTGCCCGCTACACGGAAGAGCGCCGGGAAAACTTCGATATCTACCTGCCGCTGTGGTTAGCCAGGCACAACAAATCCATTTTTGGAACGATCTTTCTGCTGAGCGAATTGTTTGTGCTGGCGATGTGGTGGTACTCGCGAGGGTGAGCTAGTACGCCTGGAACGATAGGAGGCAGACGACCGTGTCGGCAGGGCGGGTCCATGGATTTCTGCCTGAGAGTGAAAGGCTGTGGCTCCGAATTTAAGTCTGTCCGCCCCACAGGATAGGCGGCCGGGATATTCTTGATGTGCCACAACGAACATCCAGAAATGATCAAGGAGTGCCAATTGCGCCGAGCCGTACTTATGCTTGTTGTCGCTGCCAGCTGTCTTTCTTTATCGACAGGATGCAAGAAGCTTCCACCATCGAAGCCCCTTAGTGAACTGACACCGCAGGAATCGGCGGGACATGCTGTTTACGTTGCGCAGTGCGCTCGATGCCACTATGCAAATACGACCCACGGGCTGAACGGCCCGGGACTGCAGGCACTCTATAAGCAGCCGTATATGCCCTCGGGCGCTCCGGCGAACGATGATCGCGTGTCTGCTGTAATTCTGCATGGAAGGAACATGATGCCGGGATATTCCAAAGTCCTCGACGATCAGCAGTTGGCGGATTTGATGGCTTACCTGCACACGCTATGAAAGAGCCTCTCGAACAGACCGGTGACCCGAACCAGCCTGCTTTTCTTCCCGGGCTGGCGGGAATTGCGTTGTGGATGATGGCGTTGTCGGCCATCGGCGCTTTCGGCGTGGTGTTGCACCATTTTCCACCTCTAGTTCTGGTGTTGAGCGCCCTGTTCGCGATTGGCAGCCTGGGGTTATTAAAGTTGCGGCGTTGGGGATGGGCTCTCGCCCTGGCATTAGCTTTCCTATCCATGACCTTCGGCGTATACAGCATTTTTCGTTTTCATCAACTGCAAACCGCGGTGCTGGCGGTGGTGAACCTGGTCTTTTTTCTGTATCTCGTTCGACCGGAAGTGCTGAGCCGTCTACGCTGATTCGGTGGCACGCTAGCGATACAATAGACGCTGGTACACGCTCAATGGATTTGATCCAGATCGAAACCGCCCGAAAGCCCCCCGCGCCAAAGCCCGAATGGCTGAAGGCTCGCGCTCCCTCTGGCGAGAATTACCACGACTTGAAAAAGCTGGCTCGCAGTCTGAATCTGCATACGGTATGCGAATCGGCGCACTGCCCGAACATGGGTGAGTGCTGGAACCATCGAACGGCCACGTTCATGATGCTGGGAAACCTGTGCACACGCCGTTGCGGATTCTGTGCGGTCCCGAAGGGACGCCCTGAACCGATTGATTTTGATGAGCCGCGACGAGTGGCTGAAGCAGTATCCAAGTTGCAACTGAAACATGCCGTGATTACGAGCGTGAATCGGGACGACGATATCGTCGGTGGAGCGCGCGCCTTCGCGATGGTGATTGAAGAGATCCGCTTGCAAGCTCCTGGTTGCCGGGCGGAGGTTCTGATTCCTGATTTCCAGGGAATGGAAGAGGCCATCCGAATCGTGGTGGAAGCGCGTCCTGAAGTGCTGAATCACAATACGGAGACGGTCCCGAGACTCTACCGTGCGGTACGCTCCGGCGCACGCTACGAGAGGACGCTGCGCCTACTTGAGTATGCGAAGGAAATCGATCCGAAGATCGTGACCAAGACCGGAGTGATGGTCGGCATTGGCGAAGAAACGGGGGAGTTGCTGGAGGTTTTCCGCGATCTAGCCGCGGTGGGAACCGACATTTTAACGATTGGACAATACCTGCGCCCTTCCAAGGATCACCTTCCGATGACGCGCTATTATCAGCCGGAGGAGTTTGTTTCTCTACGCGATGAAGCGAAAAAGATGGGGTTTGCACACGTAGAATCCGGTCCTCTGGTACGTTCGTCCTATCATGCGCACGAGCAGGCGGTTTCAACCGGGCTTACTATGCTGGCATAGAAAGACTGGCAGAAATGCCGACCAAGAAAGGTTTGGCCGCAACATGGCGGCAAATTGTAAGATGTTGAGTTTGAAATACCGTAATCAAGGAAGAAGACAACCATGGCAGTCTCGGTAATGGCAGGAATTCCAATTCTCAAGGAAGCGTACAGTCATCTCAAGACCCGCATGGATAAAGCTGTTCAGGGCTTTCAGGCGAGCTTGACCTCTGTTCGCACGGGCCGCGCCTCGGTGCACATGCTTGACCAGGTGAGGGTCTCCTACTACGGCACTGACACGCCGCTCAGCCAGTTGGGTCAGATTACGACGCCGGATCCGAATCTCATTTTGATACAGCCATTTGACCCTAGCGTAATTGTCGATATTGAAAAGGCATTGCGGACCTCGGATCTTGGATTCAATCCACAAAACGACGGAAAACTTGTGCGGGTGCCCGTACCACCGATGACAGAGGAGAGACGGCGTGAGGTGGTGAAACACCTGAACAAGGTTCTGGAAGAACACCGCACTGTACTGCGCAACTTGCGTCGCGACGGCAACGACGCCATCAAGAAGGCGGCGAAAGACAAGGCCATTTCTGCAGATGAAGAGAAGCGCTCCCTGGAAGAGATTCAAAAGCTCACGGACGATGAGATCAAGCGGATCGAAGAGATGTGCAAGAAGAAGGAAGTGGAAGTAATGCAGATCTGACCATTCATTAAATTGGGGAAGAAAGCCCGCAGCCTAAGCCTGCGGGCTTTCTGTTTTTGGTAACCGAGAGCGAAGTTGGCACTGGATCGCGAGACCAGCGGCTAGAGGCTCTGCAGAAGGTGAGCATTTTCATTCCGTTTGAGCGGGGTGGAGAGGACCATGCTGGTGGTGGGAGTTCCATAGGGCAGAATGCGTTCGATGAGCTCTTCAAGCTGGCTGACGGAAGGCAGCATGACCTTGAGCAGGAAGGCATCTCCGCCCGTGAGGTGATAACACTCCTGCACGGCATCCAGCGTTTGCAGGAATTTCAGAAACGGACGATAACGAGTGCCATCGCACGTCAGGCGCACGAAGGCGGTAATGGGAAAGCCGAGGGCCGCGAGATCGATCTCCGCGCGGTATCCCTTGATCAAGCCAACACTCTCCAACTGGCGGACCCTTTCGGCGGCGGCGGAAGGCGACAGACCCACCCTTCGGCCCAATTCTGCAAACGGAATCCGCGCGTCCGACGCGAGTTCCAGGAGGATCTTCCTACCTATGGAATCCAACATGACTGCGTCGAGCATTGATTATCTCTCCTAAACGCTGATACGCCATCCATTATGCGGCAAGAAATAAGCTTGATGATTGAATCAATCGTTTTTTGCACATAATACCCCTCAAACTACATTCTCATTCTCACTTCTGCTCACTAGCATCGATCCATGATTGTTCTTGATGGGTCAAGCCTGACAATTGATGATGTGGTGGCTGTAGCCGAGCACGCGGAACCAGTGAGAATTTCGTCCTTCGCCGTATCACGGATGCGCGCGTCCCGTGCCCGGGTAGAGGACGCGATGTGTGGGTCAAAGCCTGTTTACGCTCTCAATACCGGTGTCGGGCTGCTCGCCAACATCCGGCTGAACGAGGCCGAACTCGAACAGATGCAGGTGAACCTGGTGCGCTCCCATTGCTGCGGGGTAGGCGAGCCGCTACCTAAGGAAGTTGTTCGGGGCATGATGTTGATCCGCGCCAATGTTCTGGCGAAGGGACTTTCAGGAATTCGCCCGGTTATCGCAGAGCGCATTTGCGATCTCCTCAATCACGGCATCACCCCGGTGATTCCGTCACGTGGGAGCGTGGGAGCAAGCGGCGACCTCGCACCGTTAGCGCACATGGCGCTCGTCCTGATTGGAGAAGGCTACGCACAGTACGGTGGCGAGACGTTACCGGGCGGAAAATGCCTGGAGCGTGCCGGGCTAACTCCGTTGAAGCTTCTCGGCAAAGAAGGCATTTCCCTGCTGAACGGAACGCAGGCAATGCTCTCGATCGGGTGCCTGCAACTCGCCGCGCTTGAGAGATTGTTTTATGCGGCGCAAACGACTGCGGCACTGACGATGGAAGCACTCCGTGGCACGGCGGCGGCGCTCGATCCGCGACTGCATGAGGCAAGGCCACATCCTGGACAGGTTTTGAGTGCGAAGCATCTCGCGGGGCTGCTGAATGGGAGCAGAATACCAAGGACGCAGGGAGAGGGAAGCCGCATCCAGGATGCCTATTGCCTTCGCTGCATTCCGCAGGTGCACGGCGCGGCATGGGACACGCTTGTCGAAGCCAAGAGAGTATTTTCCGTTGAGTTGAACAGTGCCACCGATAATCCGCTAGTCTTCGAAGACGCAATCGTCTCGGGAGGTAATTTCCACGGTGCACCCCTTGCCCTGGCGTTGGATTACCTCGCGATCGCCATATGCCAGATTGCCGGAATTTCAGAACGTCGAACGGAGCGGCTGCTCAATCCCACATTGAATGAAGGGCTGCCTCCGTTTCTTGCTTCTGCCGCAGGTCTGGAGTCGGGGCTGATGATGGCACAAGTGACGGCGGCCGCACTGGTTGCCGAAATGCGCGTGCTGGCCAGCCCGGCTTCGACCGGATCTATTCCAACCAGCGGCAACCAGGAAGACTTTGTAAGCATGGGCATGACCGCTGCTCTGAAGTTGCAGCAGTCTGTGGCACACGCGCGCATGGTTGTCGCGATTGAATTGCTTACGGCGACTCGGGCACTGGATTTGCGCGGCGATACCAGCACTCCGGCGCTGGAAGAAGCGAAGAGGCTGTTCCGCCTACAGGTTCCGGCGTGGAAAGATGATTGTGTGCTGTCGGTCTGGATGGAAGAGTCCGCGAAATTTCTTGCAGACACAGATCTGCGATCAATAGAAGCATCTACCGCGGTGGAGATGGCTCGATGAGTGAGACTTATACTCCGATCCGCGCACCGCGTGGCAACACTTTGACGGCCAGGGGATGGATTCAGGAAGCAGCCAAGCGGATGCTGATGAACAATCTCGATCCGGAAGTGGCGGAGAAGCCCGAGCAGTTGATTGTGTATGGCGGCCGAGGTAAGGCGGCGCGCAACTGGGAGTGCTATCACACCATAATCGAAACGCTGGACCGGCTGGAGAACAACCAGACACTCCTGGTGCAATCAGGAAAAGCAGTAGCGGTGTTGAACACTCACCGGCTTGCACCGCGAGTTCTGATTGCGAATTCGAACCTCGTGCCGAGATGGGCGAACTGGGAAGAGTTCGACAAACTGGATGCTGCTGGGCTGATGATGTATGGGCAGATGACTGCGGGCTCATGGATCTACATTGGGACGCAGGGGATTTTGCAGGGTACTTACGAGACATTTCGCGGTGCGGCAAAGCGTTATTTTAACGACACGCTATCGGGCACAATTACAGTGACAGCGGGCCTGGGCGGGATGGGTGGCGCTCAACCCCTTGCCGTAAAGCTGGCAGGCGGTGTAAGCATCTGCGTCGAGGTGGACCAGACTCGCATCCAGCGCAGGCTTGAGACGCGTTACCTCGACAAGGCAACGGATTCGCTTGAACAGGCGATACGATTGGCAACCAATG
Source organism: uncultured Acidobacteriaceae bacterium (assembly GCA_963797255.1). Classification (GTDB taxonomy): domain Bacteria; phylum Acidobacteriota; class Terriglobia; order Terriglobales; family Acidobacteriaceae; genus JANXZS01. Next base: position 143,880 of record CAWCOV010000012.1, on the reverse strand, counting down.
CACAAAAAGCGCATGAGGCGATGTCGATTGGATTGCTCGGGAATGCGGCAGAGATTTTGCCGCGCATGGTGCTGATAGGATTTGCGCCAGATATTGTTACAGATCAGACGAGCGCGCACGATCCAATGTGGGGGTATATTCCAATTGCCAGAGCCGATGAGGATTTAAGCGCACTGCGAACGCAGAATCCCGAAGAGTACACTCGGCGTGTGCAGGCTTCGATTGCAGAACACGTGCAGGCAATCCTCGAAATGCAGAGACGCGGCGCCGTTGCCTTTGATTATGGCAACAATCTACGTACCCAGGCGAAGCAGGCTGGAGTGAGTGACGCGTTTTCCTATCCGGGATTTGTGCCGGCATTCATTCGAGATTCGTTTTGCGAAGGGCGCGGACCCTTTCGCTGGGTAGCATTGTCAGGGGATCCGGCAGACATTGCGGCAACGGATGCGGCTCTGTTGCAGCTATTTCCTGACGACAAGCGATTGCATGAGTGGCTGGGCTTCGCCTCCTCCCAGATTGCGTTTCAAGGGTTGCCGGCCAGGATTTGCTGGTTGGGATACAGAGAGCGCGATCAGGCGGGATTACTCTTTAACCAGATGGTGCGAGATGGGAGATTGAATGCCCCGATTGTGATTGGGCGCGATCATCTGGACGCCGGTTCTGTTGCCAGTCCGTTCCGCGAAACAGAAGCGATGCTGGATGGTTCAGACGCAGTGTCAGACTGGGCTCTCCTCAATTTCGCGACCGGTATCGCGAGCGGCGCGGCGTGGATGAGTTTCCATCATGGCGGAGGCGTAGGTATGGGCTATAGCCAGCATGCAGGACTGGTCGCCGTAGCCGACGGGAGCGATGAAGCAGATGAGCGCCTGAAGATGTGCCTGACCAACGATCCCGCCACCGGGGTTATGCGCCATGCTGACGCAGGTTATGAACTCGCAAAAGCGATAGCCAGACAAAGGGGACTCGACCTGCCGAGCATTCGATGAAAGTGGACTTGCTGGTAACGGGAATTTCGCAATTGGCAACATCACTCGGCCCAGGGCCGAAGCGCGGGACTGCGATGCGCGATCTACACATCGTGGAGCAGGCAGCCATCGCAATTTCCGATGGAGAGATTGCATGGACCGGCAAGAGCAGTGACTGGCGCGGGGAAGCAGAAGCGGTGTTCGATGCGGGAAATCGTGCCGTCATACCAGGCCTGGTCGATCCTCATACCCACGCAGTCTGGGCGGGCGACCGGCTGAAGGATTTTGAGGCGCGGACATCGGGCGCTACGTATGAATCCATTCTCGCTGCGGGTGGTGGAATTCGAAGCACGGTTCGCGCAACATCTGCGGCTTCGCGGGATGAACTGGTAGCGCTGGCAGAGCCAAGGCTTGACGCATTGCTCCGATCGGGCGCAACGACAATCGAAATAAAATCAGGATATGGATTTACGGTCGAGGCTGAAATCGCGATGCTGGAAGCTATTCAAGCGTTGGCGAGATGCTGTGCCCCATGCATTGTCCCCACTCTGCTCATCCACATCCCCCCGATAAACATGGACGACAGAGTTGGCTATGTTGAGCAGATGCAGCGGGAATTGATTCCGGAAGTTGCGAAGCGTGGGCTTGCGACTGCGGTGGATGTTTTCGTCGAGCGAGAAGCGTGGCATCCTGCGGAAGCCGAGAAAATGTTTGAGGCTGCTCAGGCACACGGCCTGGCTATCAAGCTTCATACGGAGCAGTTTCAACGCATCGGCGGACTGGAACTTGGAGTGCAGATGGGTGCGTTGAGTGTGGATCATCTTGAGGCTAGCGTGCCGGAACAATTCGTCGCACTCGCAGCAAGCTCCACTATCGCGACAATTCTTCCGGGAGTGTCTCTTCACCTCGGAATTCCCGCTGCGCCTGGTAGGCAACTCATTGATGCAGGCGCTGCCGTCACAGTGGGGACGGATTTGAATCCGGGTTCGAGTCCGTTGTTCTCTACATCGGCTGCACTTGGTCTTGCAGTGCGGCTGAATGGACTGACTGCTCAAGAAGCATTAATCGCTGGAACCGCGAACGCAGCATGTGCGCTCGGTCTCAAAGACGTCGGCCGCATTGAAGCTGGATTGCGCGCGGATTTTCTGATTCTCAAAAGTCAGGACTGGCGGCAGATCGTCTATGAAATGGGCACAAATCCAGTCAGAGAAGTTTGGGCTGGTGGAGAAAGGGTGGTGGCGTGAACACACTTTTTCTTCCTGAATTTCTGTTTGCGCAGGGTACCTTCGTTCGAGATGCCGGGCTGTTGGTTGGCGATGACGGAAGAGTGATCGACATACCGGTCCGACGCGATTTGACTGCGGATTTGGTCATTGAACTTCCCCGCAAGTGCCTGCTTCCGGGCTTTGTCAATGCGCACTCGCACTCGTTTCAGCGTTTGATCCGCGGCAAAGCAGAGTCGCGAGTCGTAAGCGGAAAAGATTTCTGGTCGTGGCGCGGCACTATGTATCACGCGGCGGCCCAGCTTGATCCACGGGAAGTATTCGACGTAGCACGCATGACCTTTCTTGAAATGGCCCTAGCTGGCACTACAACGGTGGGCGAGTTCCACTACCTTCACACTGCTCCGAATGGGCAGGCCTACGAAGATCCTAACCTGCTCGCGAAGGAGGTCATTGCCGCAGCACAATCCGTCGGTATTCGGATTGTGCTGCTTCGTACTGCGTATATCCGGTCAGGATTCGAATTGCCTCGCGATGGCGGCCAGACTCGTTTTTTCGAAACCACTTCTGACTATCTTGCGAATATGGAACGACTGATCCGCGAATATCCAGCCAGTTCGCAGGTGCGATTCGGCGTTGCTCCGCATAGTGTACGAGCAGTTCCGAAAGATGCTCTCAGCAACATCATCGATTGGTCGCGTGATGTAAATCTGCCAGTTCACATGCACGTGTCTGAGCAGGTGGCAGAGAATGAAGCGTGCATTCGCGAGTATGGATGCACGCCTATCGAATTGTTGCAGCGGGAGAAACTGCTGGGGCAGAACTTTACCGCGGTACACGCCATCCACCTTAGCCAATCAGAAATCGCAACGATGGCTGAAGTTGGCGCGAGCATCTGCGCGTGTCCCACGACGGAAAGAAATTTAGGTGATGGCGTGCTCGCGGCCGATGCAGTGATGTCGGCCGGCATACCTGTCGCGCTCGGCTCTGATAGCCAGGCACAGATCGATCCGCTCGAGGATGCTCGAGAATTGGACTATCACCTGCGGCTTGTTCACCAGGAACGCGCGATCCTTGATCAGATTGCTGGAGAACCACTGGCTAGCCGCCTCCTCCAATGTGCGACATTGAACGGTGCACTCGCTCTGTCAGTGCCGACAGGCGAACTCTCGAACGGCTCTATGGCCGACTTCTTCACTGCCGATCTCGACGATGTATCGATTGCCGGGTACAACGAAACGTCCTTGTTGTCGAATCTTGTATTCTCGCTTCAGAGATCCTCCATTCGCGACGTCGCGGTAAATGGGAAGCTCATCGTTCGCGACGGGAAACATGCCTTACAGGAGGAGATCGTCGGATGCTATCAACAGGTCCACGAGAAGGTGTGGCAGAGCCGCCAGATTGGCAGGGTACATAGGTGAAGACCGCGTGCGAGCACCTTTTTAATCTCATCCAAATTCCTTCGGTGTCGTCGATGTCGAATCGTGGCGTGATTGATTACTCCAGCGCGGTTCTTCAGAATGTTGGATGGAATTTAGCCGAGAAGATATATTTCGACGGCAATGGAATAGAAAAAATCAACATGCTGGCGGCGCCCCAGGGCCAGAAGGTGGAGAATCCAGAGGTCGATCTCGCGTTTTTCTGCCACACCGACACGGTTCCGTTTGCAGCAGACTGGACAGATGCTCTCGTGCCCATCCTCAAGGATGGATTTATCTACGGCTGCGGGGCGTGCGACGTGAAGGGGTTTCTAGCCTGCCTGTTGACTGCGATTGAGAGCACCTCATCTTTCACGAGTGGCTTGCGTCTTGTTCTCACATCGGATGAAGAAATCGGCTGCCTTGGAGCGTCGAACCTTTTGGCTGCGAACGCAATTCATCCGCGACGCGCAGTGGTTGGGGAGCCAACGTCTTTGCAGCCCGCCCGTGCAGGAAAGGGCTACTACCTCGCTGAAGTAACCGTGAGGGGCAAGGAAGCTCATAGCGCTCACCCGAGCGAAGGACGTTCCGCAATCTACGGCGCAGCTCGGTTGATCACAGCGATTGAAGAGTACGCAGCGCAGCTCGCGCATATACGGGACGATTTCTTTAGTCCCCCATTCACGTCTTTGAACGTAGGTGTAATCCAGGGCGGGACAGCCAAAAACATTATCGCTGGCGAGTGCAGATTTCAGTTGGAGTGGCGTCCACTTCCCGGCCCATCTTCCGATGCGCTCCTCGACATAGTTCGCATGGCTGCCGATCACCGGCGGAAGTCTGATCCCTCCTTCGATTACGAAATCAAGATCCTCCGGCGTCAGCCTGGGTTCGAGACCGGTTCCAATGCATCGCTCGTAACGCAACTGTGTAATCTCGCGAATCGTGAAGCCACTTCGATTCCGTTTGGATCGGAGGCGAGCCTGTTGAACGATATTGCAGAGGAAGTCGTTGTTTTCGGTCCTGGCGATATGCGCACAGCACACAGCAGGCGAGAGTGCGTGCCTGTGAAGGAATTGGATGAAGCTGTTTCGATCTTGACTTCACTCATGTCGAAGCAATAATCGGGCTGCGCAAGATCCCGTGCTGACCACGACTAAAGCTTTGATAAGATCAGCCCACATGATTTCGTTTTTGAAGAGACTCATTCTCCTGCCCGGACTCAGTCTGGCGATGTCATTCATTCCTGCACATCTGTGCGCTGATGAGACTACGCACTTTCCTACGAACGAGGATCTGCGGCACGTCCGAACGATGAGTGCTCCTCGTCTGTCGCCTGACGGTAAGTTGGTAGTATTGGAAATTTCCGATGACACAGCGTCGGGCGGCAAGACACACCTGTGGCTTGTAGACATTGAAAAGAATTCGTCGCGCCAGCTTACCTTTTCCCCATCAACTGATCATGCGGGCGAGCGCGCTGCGGAATGGGCGCCGGACGGAGAGAGCATTTTCTTTCTGGCTCATCGAGGCGAACACGACCAACTATTCCGCCTGCCCATGCACGGCGGCGAAGCTCACGCATACGATCTCAAGATTGTTCCGACGGTAGACACTTCAACCGCGAGCGATGCGATCCCGATCAATACGGGAAAGCCGGCCGGTGACGCGAAACCTTCAACCGAAGCGGTTGCGATGGATGTTACAGCCTTTTCAATCGCACCGGATGGAAAGACGATTGCAATTCTCGGTGTGGACCCGGTTACGCCGGGAGAAAAGAAACAGCGCGACGAGAAGGCAGATGCCGTGCGAGTCAACAACGATCAGCATGGCACACGCGTTTATCTCATGAATCCTGAGGATGGCAAACTGACACCCGTTGCGGTTCCGCCGAATGCCTCAAGTATGGCATGGGCTCCCGCGTCCGATCGATTACTGGTTCGCGCCGAAGCGCCGAACAATGAAGGAGATCTTGGGCCTGCCGCGAGTTCGTGGTTGATGACTGTTAAAGAGCCTGCGATCCCGACTAAACTTTCTGCACTACCCGCAACTATCGAAAAGTCCGCCTGGTCCAAAGACGGTAAGCAAATCTATTTTCTCGCACAGGCGCATCTGGATGCGCCGCCGGGGTACAGCGATCTATATAGCTACGGCGTTGAGGACCACGTGATCCGCAACTACAGCGAGCACTTTGCTGGAAGTCTTGAGTCCGACGCTCCGATCGTGGCAAAGAATGGTGACGTCTTTGTTTCCGTTCAAGATGGCACGCGGATGTCCCTGGCGCGGCTTGCTCCTGGAAAAATGAACATTGTTCTCGAGCATTTCGAACGGCCCGTCATCAACGCCGCTGGATCCAACTTGAATGAGACCGGCTGGGTCTACCTCGCTCAGAGCAGTACGCAACCGGCCACGCTTTACTTCGCTGAAAAATTAGGACAGGGCGCGAAGGTCTTATCGACACCGGCGTTAATTCCTGCCAGTTGGCGAGCGGCGTCCTCGCAGATTGTTTCATGGAAGAGCGACGGGCTTTCCATTGAAGGGTTGTTGTATCTGCCGCCAGAATCGGGAAAGCATTCCGTTCCACTTGTTGTAGACGTGCATGGAGGCCCACTCTGGGCGTTCTCCGATCGGTACTCTGCGCTGACAAACTTCATCGTCGGGCACGGATGGGCAGTCTTCCAGCCAAATCCAAGGGGAAGCACTGGGTATGGGGTCGCATTTGCCGCGGCGAACAAGAATGACCTTGGCGGCGGCGACTATCGAGACATCATGAGTGGCGTCGATGCTGTTCTAAAGAAGTTCCCCGTCGACTCAGAAAATCTTGGATTGATGGGCTATAGCTACGGCGGCGAAATGGCGGCTTTTGTTGAAGGAAAGACGAATCGCTTCAAGGGCATTGTCAGCGGCGCGCCCGTAATCGACCAGTACAGCGAGTACGGGACGGAAGAAAGTTCATGGTACGACCAATGGTATTTTGGCAAACCATGGGAGCGTTCGGAGGATGCATGGCGGCAGAGTCCGCTCGCGGGAGTGAAGAATGCGAAGACGCCGTTTCTTTTGCTTCAAGGTGCATCCGATACGACGGACCCATTAGGACAAGCGCAGGAAATGTACCGGGCATTGCGACAAGCGGGAGTGCCAGTTCAATTCGTACAATATCCTCGCGAGAATCACGGGCCGTTGTTTAATTCGCTCGCGGGGAATCCGCAACCGGAGCCTTGGCATGGCTACGATGCGCGTCAACGCATTGTTAAGTTCTTCCAATCCGTGTTCGGCAAATCCTCTTCAGAGGGCGCGACTGGAAAATGAATTCGCGGGGCATAAGGATGATTGTTAGCGTATTACTTTTCCACGAGCGGCTTCACGATTTCTCCGCCCTTCATCACGAAGACGACGTGTTCCATTGCACCAATATCTGAGAGGGGATCACCGGAGACAGCAACGATATCCGCGAATTTACCGGGCTCGAGCGTCCCCAGATCCTTCGTCTGATTCAGCAGTTCCGCTGCATTAATGGTTGCCGCTTGCAATGCCTGCAGGGGTGTCATGCCGCCCCGAACAAGAGCCCCAAATTCCTTTGAGACGGATGCGTCTACATCCGAATCGTCCACGCCGTAAGCAATCTTCAGATGGTGTGCCAGCGCGCGGCGGAATGCAGGCCCCTGCTCTTTCATAATCTCCACTCCCTTGGCATAACTTGCCGGATCACGGCCCTTCGAGAGGCCAGTCTCCATGTCGTGCTGGAAACAATAGAGTGTTGGAACAAGCCAGGTGCCGCGCTGTTCCATCATCTGCGCACCTTCTTCGTCCAGCATGGTGCCATGCTCAATCGAGTCCACGCCTGCACGGACTGCCGCTTTAATTCCCACTGTACCCTCGGCGTGCGCCATCACTTTTTTGCCTGCGCGGTGGACCACTTCGACGGCCTGCGCCATCTGCGCTTCGCTTAGCTCCTGCACGTGATAGTCGCTGATCGGGTCCATCACGCCACCGGTCGCCATCAACTTAATCCAATCAGCACCGTACTTAATGTCCCTCCTCACAACTCGATCGATGTCATTCACGGTGTCTGCGATGTTCGGCTGCGCAGGGAACAGAAGGTCCGGCGCAAGCGGATTTCCATCGCCATGACCGCCAGTGACAGAGATCAGGCTGCCCGCAGGAAATATGCGCGGGCCACGAATGATTCTCTTTTCCACGGCGTTCTTTAAAGCAATTTGACCATAGGCTGCGTCGCCCTCGCCTGCATCCCGCAGCGTCGTGAATCCATGAGCGAGCCAGATCTGCAGGTTATAAACGCCCCAAAGCGTAGCATCGGCAGAAGACATGCGCAGGCCTGATGCCCATGACTGCGATGTTGGATCACTCAACGTGTGAGCGTGACAATCAGTCAGTCCAGGCACGACGGTGAATTTCGACAGGTCAATGACCTTCACTCCGGAAGGAGCAGCATCCATTATCCTGGCGATCCGATCATTCTCGACGATGATGTATTTGTGTGTCGTTACTGAGCCCGTTCGAACATCCACGAGTCGCCCCGCGAGGACAGCGGTAGTTCCTGTGGGTTTTGGGAAGCTGTGCGAAAAGAGGGGCCAAAGTGCACACAGCGAGCGTTACAGATGCAACAACCCATATGGCAAACTTCGTCGTCAAACCTCGTGTGCCACTACTGCGCTCAGGAGAAATTCTCTTAGGAGCCATATTTCTCCAGCCATTTCAATTCTTCACGCACCTTGATGTATCCATGCCATGGATTCTTTGCCAAAGGGTGTCCTTCTCCTGGAAAGACAAGAAAAGAGTGGGGGATGTTCAGGCTCTGAAGAGCGCGTTCCATCAGCACTCCTTCAAGGTAGCTTACTCGCACATCCGCGTTACCGGCGACCACGTGAGTTGGCGTCTTCACCTTATCGAATTGAAAGAGCGCAGCCTCGGCCTGGTAGAGATCGGGCTTCTCCCAAGGAGTTCCGCTCAGGTACCACGCATCATCAAAGGTGAGATCGTCGTTTCCCCAATTCGCTGCGTGCTCAACCGCACCTGCGCCAGTAACGGCCGCCTTGAATTGCGTGGTCTGCGTGATCAACCAATTGGTCATATATCCGCCGTAGCTGTAACCGCCAATCACGAGGTGGTTTGGATCGGCTATACCGGCTTTCACCAATGCGTCTACCCCTTCCAGAATGTCCTTGCCGGGTCGGGAGACCAGATGCGGCGCTATCTGCATCAGGAACTCATCGCCGTAGCCGCTTGAACCGCGGTAATTCGGACGGAAGACAAGCCAACCATTGGCCGCCGCCAACGCCGCCCAGTCATACCAGTTCGCACCGAAGCGGTCGCCATCCGCGTCTGCGGGGCCGCCGTGTATCAGTGTGAGCATGCGAAGATTTTTAGCGTCCAGCTTACCCGGCGGGTACATCAACACGCCTTCGATATTGGCACCGTCATCGGCCGTCCACTTGAACGGCTTCCAATCGATCGTCGCTCGTTGCGCGTACAGCGCGTTAAAACTGGTGAGAGGTTTGGCGGAGGCCAGGTGGGATGCGTCCTCGGCGAGGTAGAGTTCAGTAGGTTCTGCAATTCTCGAATGAGTAAGAAGGATTGCGACTCCGCGAGTGGCGGCGACGATGTTTTCATATGTGCCCGGCGTACCTGATAAACGTTTCGCGTTCTTCCCATCTACGATGTAGATTTGCGTTTCGGTCCCGGTCTCACCCTCGGCTACAATCTTGCCGTTGTCTTGAACTGCGTAACCTTCCCACGATCCTTTGAATTCTTCGCCGAGACGATCGACTGATCCACTCATTGGATCGATCTGGTAGATACGGCCCTGAACGTCGTGATACTTCGAGCCAAGGGAGCCACCCGCAGACCGCACTAAAAAATAGAGCATGTGCCCGTCCGGCGCCCACTCGAGTTCCTCTTCAATCGCATCGTTGTGTGTCAATTGCCGGCTTGCACCACCCGCAACAGACATGATGTAAATCTCATTTGCCGACGGACTCTCGAAGCGATGCGAAATAGCCTTGGTATTGAACGCGATCAGCTTGCCTGTCGGATCGGCACTGACTTCGTCGATCTCATAATCGCTGTGCGCGAAGAGAGTTGCGCCTCGGGGATATTCAATGGAGGCTGCGGCAGGCTCAGGGGGCTTTTTCCCGGGATTCGGTGTTGCGATATTCTGCGCCACCGCACTGGCGACAAGAGACTTCAGAAGCGCATCACCCCGCTCCTGTTCTCTCCATCGAATGACGTCCTTCCATTCTTTCTTAATCGCCTCTTTCTGATCTTTTGAAAACGGCTCTGTAATCGCAAAGTAAATGGCGCTCCCGTCATGCGACCACGCGAAGGCATGCGCATCCTCCTTCTCACGATAGAGAGGAAATGCCTCCCCTCCATTCGGATCGATCAACCAAACTCGTTCGGTGCCCTCCTCTTCACCGGGTAATGCCCGGTCCGAAATGAAGCCGATATACTTGCCATCCGGTGACCACCGTGCATCGTTATCGTGGCCGCTTTGAGTGAGCGGAGTCAGCTTCCCTGTCTGTTGCCGCCACAGCCACAAGTCTTCGCGAAACCTGTCATGTTGCCAATCCGGCGACGTGGTAGATACCACGACTGAGCTTCCGTCGGGAGAGAAAGCAGCTTTATGGAAATCTGTCGAATTGAAAAATTCATCAATCGTGATGACGGGCTTGGATGTTTCCGCCGAAAGAGGCGAAGCAAAACAGAACGCAGTGAATGCAAAGGCAGCGAGTCGAACAAGTCTCATGATTTACCGGGAAGCACTAAGAAATTTTGATCGGGAATAGGAATGGGACCCGTCTGGCAAGGTGAAGCGCGCCAGGCGAGTCCCAGGCATTGCTAGAAGCTATACCGAAGCGAAAACTGCTGAATACGAGGATTCGTCAGGGTGGATGCATACTTACCCAGGCCGCCGTTTTGCGCCTGCGTGGTCAGTCCGCCGGATGAACTCTGCGGGTTCGTGTCGAAGCGAACAGAATTCGATACGTTGAATACTTCCCATGTGAAGCGGATGGCTTGCCTCTCGGTGATGTTCCAGTTTTTAGCAAGGGCGGAGTCGATTCCGAAGAAGCCGTCTCCACGGAAATTATTCCTCTGCCCCGCTTCTCCCGGATAAGGGAACCGAACCGGCGTACCAACGGCAATTCCATTATTGATTGCATCCGGGTCTTCAAAAACTTGAGGGCTTCCCGTGGAATCGACATGTTTATGCGTCTTTACATAACCGGTTGTAACCATGTTCGATCCGATCTGCCAGTCCGTTGTCCATCCGCTCTGAACAATGCTGATGGGCAACCCCGTGCTCCAACGCCCAAGCCCTGACCACTGCCATCCCGCAATGAGCCCATTCACAAATTTGTTCGCATGTGCGGCATGAGCTTGCCCGGGACCGAATGGCAACTGGTAGACCCAGTCGACGGTAATCAGACTGCGGATATCAAAGTCCGAAGTGCCACGGTTGAGCCGCGGGAAAAAGGCATTCAGTATTTCGCTGTTGCTGCTTCTACCTATACCGCCATTCAGTTCGCCAGTGCGTTCGGTGTCAGATCCGTAGTCGAGGGCCTTTGAAAATGTATAGCCCGCGTCAAATTGCAGGCCGTGGCTCATTGCATGGCGCATTGTGAATTGCAGCGCGTTGTAACTGCTGTTTCCGATGGAAGACCAGGAATACAGCGAAGAGAATTGTTGTTGATAGAAGCGTGTACTGGTGTTGGGTCCGCAGCCGGCATCGTAGAAAACGCAGTATTCGTCGAGGTTCGCGAGCGCAGTCGTCTCATTCCCTCGATTGAATGCCCACGTTTGGCTGTAGATGTTTTGTGTAGCGGAGGCGTCACTCGTGGCCCACCACGGGAACAGATTTTCGAAATAAGGGATCGAAGGTACGGAAGCATCAGGATCGCCGCCGTTCATATCCACGAGTTTGGACATCAATGTCGCAGCCTGAAAATAGCTCAGCCCGGATTGTGGATCCACAAGGTTGAGCGGCTGTGCCAGATCAAGCTGCTGCAGCAAATGATGACCGAAGCGGCCGACGTAGGCCGTTTCCATAATGAAGCCTTTTGGCAGTTGTGTCTGAACAGAGAAATCCGCCGTCTCTGCGTATGGCGTTTTAAGGTGATCGTCAATTCCCCACGTGATTGCGAAACCGCAGTTGAAGTCGGTCGGCGGAGTATACGGATAGGTGACGACCTGGGGAAGAGCGCAACTACTGCCCGGCACATTATTAATGCCTGTAAAACGCGGGGCGCTATCGACACTATAGGTACCCGCTGGATTGGAGATACTGGTGCTCAATCCAAACGAACCTTGCTGGTCAAATGTGTTTACAATGCCCTGGCCGAAGTGGTCGTAGTTCATACCGAAACCGGCACGGATCGACGTTAACGGAGTGGGCGAATATGCAACTGCAAGGCGTGGAGCGATCGCGTTTTTCTGCATATCCCAATATGGCTTCAGCCCCCGCGCCTGCCCTGAGGGTGCGAATGGAATGTCTGGCTGAACGGTAAGGCCCTTTGCTGCATTCTCCGCTCGGGTGTTAAACCACTGGTTCATATTTATGGACGGAGCAATCTGCTGCCCGTTGGTTTCATAAGGGGCCTGCAAGAAGCTCTGACGTATGCCGAAAGTAACGGTCACGTTTGACCTGAGGTGCCAAGAGTCCTGGATGTAATACTCGAACTCATTCGAGCGGAAGTTCCTGTTGAGGAAAGCGCCTGGAGCAAGTTGATTTCCTGTTTGACCATCGCTGGCAACCGCGAAGTTATACTGCCCGGTCGTTTGAGGGATTAGGCCGGTGAGCGCACCGATAGCGATGGAATAGGAAGTCGAGAATCCATCGTCGACGGCCGGATTGCCCTGGCTGGCAGGATCGAGCGCGCCCCCGGTACCAGCGATACTGCCGCCTGTGTCAATCCAATAGATATTTGAATTGCCGCTGCTGAAGGAGTTGGCGTCGGAGCTTCTGTTGTTGTTAATCAAGCGCCAGTTCACTCCACCCGAAACGGTGTGTCGGCCCCTTCGTATATGTAACCGTATCAATTACGTTTTGAACGGGGATATGAACTATGGTTGATCGCGTTTCGGCATCCAATTGGCTGATAAAGCGAAATACCACATACTCTCCCTGGCCCGTTCCGCGATTGCTGTAACCCTGCCGAGTGTAGCCATATCGAAGGTCGTTAATGAGGTTGGGCGTGATGGACCATGTGTCCCCGGCGGAGATACCCTTCGAGTTGTCAATCAGGCTCGAGGATGGAAGCTGTCCCGGGAAACTGCAAAGTGCCTGCCTGGGTATCCTTCTGCAGGTTGCCACGAACGAATGCCCGGTTATTTTGGGTGATCTGCCAATCAAGCTTCGCGATCGATGTGTTCAGCGACCCGGGGTACGCGGATGAAAACGTATAGGACCCAAAATTCAGTCCATCTCCGAGTGCGGAACCATTCGCTGTTGGATACTGGTTGAAGTAATCCAGCACCCCTGGATTCACACCGGGACCCGAAGGGCACGTTCCGTAGTAGCTGCAATTCTCACCATTTGGTTCTGTATCCATGGCTGCGATTTGCGCAGGTGTTAGCGAAACGTTCACTCCGCCGCTCGGATACATGATGTTCCCAGCCTTGAACGAGGCGAAGGGGGCAACCTGTGTCACCTGCCGGTTCTCAGCAGTACGCTGCCCCTCGTAGTTGACGAAGAAAAAGAGCTTGTCTTTGAAAATGGGGCCACCCACATCAGCACCAAATGTGTTTCGGATCAGCTTGCCGGGGGTATTCGATTGTCCACTGCTGATCTGCGCTGCCTTGTTGAACCAGTTGTTCGCGACGCTGAACGTGTTCCGGTTGTATTCATACGCGCTGCCGTGAAACTGGTTTGTTCCGCTCTTGGTCACCATGCTGACCTGACCGCCGGAGGATCGGCCCGCATCGGCGTTCGCGCCAGTCGTCGTCACGCGGAACTCCTGAATGGAATCGAGGGTGGAGCGCAGCACGCCCGTGAAGGCGTAACCAGATTCCTGATCGTTGTCGTCGACTCCATCGAGGGTAACGTTCGTCTGGTCCGATCGTGCGCCGGCGACGCTGCCGGTGCGGCTGTCGGAATTTGGATCGGCTCCGCGGCCAAGATACAAAACGCCCGGCTGAAGGCTCAACAGATCAGGCACATTTCGGCCCTCTGCAGGGAGCGCTTCGATCATGGCGTTATTCATCGAATTTCCCATCGACGCATCCGTTGTATTCAGCGTCTGCGCTTCGGCGCTTACATCTATAGTTTGCGATGCTGACTCGATGGTCAGTTTGAAACTCACAGTGGCAGGCTGATTGACGAGCAATTCCGCAACTTTGCTTTGCTCTCCGAATCCTGTTGCCTTCGCAGTGATCGTGTATTTGCCAGGCTCAAGTTGCGGGAACTGATAGTCGCCACTCGCGTCGGCGACCTTAGAAAGGGTTAGGCCTTTTTCTTTATTTTCTAGAGCCACTGTCGCTCCGGGAACGACTGCGCCTGTCGGATCTGTCACCGTGCCGCGGAGAGAGGTCAATGAGCTCTGGGCCCAGGAGAGGCTGCAGGTCGCGAGTAAGACTGCGAAGAGTAGGATCTGCCAAATTGCCTTCATTTGTACGATTCTCCGGTGAGGGGGTTAGAAAAACAGTTCACGCTGGCCTTGGAAGAGGCTCGTAAGATTTTCTAAACTGTGGGCTTGCCGAATCGATTTGCTAATGGCGTTTCAGAAACGCAGTGGAACGGACCTGTATTTCAGTTATGGTGCAGCATTGTCGACGCTGGATCAAGTTCTAAATTGTTTATCAAGTTTATTTCGTCTCTCTACTTCATTCTATGGAAACCAGATATGGGCTCACTTGCAAACCAAAGCATCGTCCGAAGATGGACACCCGACATATGCAACTGCGATAGGCGCATTCGCTAAGCAGAATTGCCGCTCTCTAATGCTTGCAGTAGACTCTACGCCATGAAACGATCCCGAGTTCCCCAAACCATCGTTTTTTTCCTTGGACTTGCAATCGCCGCGTTTCTGGCGATTGACGCTCAGCACACATTCGCACAGGATTGGGCCAAACAGTCACTGGAAAAATCACCCCGTCACCGCGAATGGGTTCCAGTAAAGTACGGTGAACGAACCGTACAGACGTTTGTCGTTTATCCCGAGGTTAAAGAAAAGGCTCCGGTCGTTATTGTGATTCACGAGATCTTCGGGCTCTCAGATTGGGCGCGAAGCATGGCAGATGAACTTGCCGCCGCCGGCTACATTGCTGTTGCACCCGATTTGTTGTCCGGCTTCGGTCCGAATGGCGGTGGAAGCAGCGAGTTTCCAAGTCAGGACGCGACCACGAAGGCAGTCTCCTCTCTGAATGCGGATATCGTGATGTCCGATCTGGATGCCGTGGCCGATTACGGAAAGAAGCTGCCCGCGTCCAACGGTAAACTTGCGGTGGTAGGTTTTTGCTGGGGCGGCGGAAAATCGTTCGCGTTCGCGACCCATCGCCAGGATCTAGGCAGCGCCTTCGTTTTCTACGGCCCTCCGCCGGATAAAGCTTCAATGCCCAAAATTAAGGCACCCGTCTATGGCTTTTACGCAGGCAACGACGCACGTATCGACGCTACAATTCCCGACACGAAAGAAAACATGAAGGCCGCAGGAAAGAAATACGAGACCGTCACTTATGACGGCGCGGGGCACGGATTCATGCGCGCCGGAGAGGCTCCGGACGCAACCCCTGAGAACAAGAAGGCACGCGAAGAAGGATTCACATCGCTGACGGGCGAGTTGAAGACCCTGAAATAGAATGCCGGGTGAGATTGCTCGAATCAATTCCGGGAGTCGGGAAACGCTCCTAAACCAAAAAGCTGGTTAGCGCTCATTGCGCTAACCAGCTCCCCTTTTTTATCCCGTTTAGATGTCGAGGTTCTTTACGTCGAGTGCATTTTCTTCAATGAACTTGCGACGAGCTTCCACATCTTCACCCATCAAGGTGGTAAAGATCGCTTCGGTCTCGGCAAGATCTTCTAGTTTTACGGACAGCAGCGTTCGGCGTTCAGGATCCATGGTCGTCTCCCACAATTGTGTAGACGTCATTTCACCGAGGCCCTTATAGCGTTGCACCTGGTAATCCTTGCGGCCCTGTTCGATTACATAATCGAACAATTCGTGCGGCGTCGTTCTGGTAACCGGTTCGTGCGCGACCCGACCCGTCTTCTTCGCGGCAGGCTTGGCGGCGGCTCCCTCATCCGAAGCAGTCTCGGCGGTAGCGTCCTCGCCTTCTTCCTTCTCCTGTGCGGCGGATTTGCCCGCATATTCGATTACGAATGGAGGTTGAAGGTCGTTGCGAATCTGCAGGTGCTTCGCCATCATCTGCCTATATTCGGGCGAACTCGCCAGCGTCCAATCAATCCTGCGTTCGGCGCCATTTGCATCGGTAAAGCGGATCGACCAGGTCTGGTGTTCTTCATCTTTCGTCGGAGCGAAGACCGCCTTGAAGGCATACTTCTTCGACAGAGACTCGAGTTCCTTATGAAGTTTGACGAGCTTCGCCGGAACCTCGCCCTCTTTGGCAGACTCGAAGTCTGTGCGATGGACGATCTCCAACGTAGCAAGCTTTTCGGTGACTTCCTCATTGCGAAGCCGCTTGTCCACCTTGTCAAAGAAGTCCAGGTAGTCTCGAAGCTGGCCCATGAATTTCGTCAATGCCGCGCCCTCAATCTTGTGGGCATCCGCACCACAGTGAACCACCATGCCGTCCGAAGCGCGTTTTACCATGACCTTGACGAATTCACGGTCATCCTTAATGTATTGCTCAAACTTGCCCTTCTTGATGCGATACAGGGGAGGTTGCGCAATGTAGACGTGACCGTGGCGAATCAACTCTGTCATGTGACGGAAGAAGAATGTCAGCAGAAGGGTCCGGATATGTGATCCGTCCACGTCGGCATCGGTCATCAGAATCAGTTTTCCGTATCGCAGCTTGGAGGCATCGAAGTCATCCTTGCCAATGCCACAGCCGAGAGCTGTGATCATGGCGCGAATTTCCTCATGTCCCAGCATCTTGTCGTAGCGGGCTTTTTCAACGTTCAGGATCTTTCCTTTTAATGGAAGGATGGCCTGAAAACGCCGATCACGTCCCTGCTTCGCGGTTCCACCGGCGGATTCACCCTCGACCAGGTAAAGCTCGCAACGTTCAGGATCGCGTTCACTGCAGTCGGCCAACTTGCCCGGCAACCCTCCACCGTCGAGGGCGCCTTTGCGGCGGGTAAGGTCGCGAGCCTTGCGGGCTGCTTCTCTTGCACGGGAAGCTTCAATCGCCTTATTGATGATCTTCTTGGCGACAGAAGGATTCTGATCCAGGAACATGCCCAACTTTTCGTTCACAAACGCCTGCACGATGCCGGCGATATCGGAGTTGAGCTTGCCCTTCGTCTGCCCTTCAAACTGCGGCTGCGGCAGTTTTACGCTTACAACGGCTACGAGCCCCTCGCGGACGTCGTCGCCCGATAGATTCTCTTTCTGGTCTTTGAACAGGCCGAGCTGCGCTCCCGCAACGTTGATGGTGCGGGTGAGCGAGGTGCGGAAACCGGAGAGATGGGTGCCGCCATCAACTGTATTGATGTTGTTGGCAAAACTGAAAATCGTCTCGGAATAGCTATCGTTGTACTGCAGCGCGATATCCATTTCGACGCCATCCCTCAGCGCTTCCATGCAGATCGGCTTGTCGTGCAAAACCTGCTTGCCCTTGTTCAGATGCTTGATGAATTCCGCGATTCCGCCTGCATAGCGAAACTCGGCGCGTTTGGCTTCGCCGGTCTTGGAGTCCGTGACGCGCTCGTCGGTGAGCGTAATCTCCAGCCCCTTGTTCAGGAAGGCCAGCTCGCGCAAACGCTGGGCCAGGATGTCGTAGTTATATTCCGTGACCGAAAAAATTGACCGATCCGGCAAGAAGTGAACCTTTGTGCCCGAACGCTTGGTAGTACCACTTTGCCGAAGCTTGGAAATGGGGATGCCGCAGGAATAATCCTGCTCGTATGTGTGTCCGTCTTTCCAGATCTCGACGTCGAAAGCTTGACTCAGGGCGTTCACGCACGAAACACCCACTCCATGCAGTCCGCCAGACACCTTGTAGGACGAAGCATCGAATTTACCACCAGCATGAAGCTTGGTAAGAACGACCTCCACGGCAGACATACGCGTGCCGTCGTGCAAAGTCATTTCATCTACCGGTATGCCGCGCCCATCGTCCACGACGGTAATGGAGTTGTCGAAGTGGATGGTCACCTGGACCCGCTTTGCATAGCCGGCCAGCGCCTCATCCACAGAATTATCGACGACCTCGTAAACCAGGTGGTGCAGGCCCATTTCGCCCGTGGAGCCGATGTACATGGCTGGGCGAAGGCGGACAGCCTCCAGACCTTCCAGCACCTTGATATTCTCGCCGGTATAAGTGGCCGATTGCTTGCTGCCATTCGCCGAACGGGATTCGGGAGTCGAGGAGGCTATTGTTGGTTCCACATCAGGAACGGGAAGATTTGCGTCTGCAGCGACTTCTTTGGTGGACATGCAACTCCGGTCAGGCCAGGCTCTGGAACGCTTCACAGCTCGAAGAGCTGGAGGGGGAATAAACGGCTGAAAGCGAACGGGTTTAACTGGGCTTTTATACCCTCTCAGTTTACCACGATTGGGCCCTTTTTCGATGCGCCAATGGGGCCAAAAGGGACGTCTTCAGGCTACCTAACACTTTCGTGGAATGATTGCAAAATGTTAAAGGGGTTACTCTAGTACTCAACACTGTTGAATAGTATGTAATATGGTTGAAAACAATGACGTTATGCGGTAACTGCAATATACTCCAAAGTGTTAGTGCATTCCGGAATCTATCTTGGTATTTTCCCTTAGGAGTAACTACTTATGAAACTTGCCGTCCGTGCCTTCGCCCTCGCTATCGTCCTAGCCGGTGCAGTTGCTGCAAACTCGATTCCCAAGAGCGCTAATTTCGTGAGCCATCAGGCGGCCGCCATGCCGGGCCCAGTGCCTTGTGGACCTCATGGGTGCCCTGGCGATCGAGGTCAGTAACTCACCAAAGTTTGTACCACAAATGTGCCAAACGATAGTTAAATCTAGACTTGAGATCGAAAGCGAATCCATATATCCTCACTTCCAGTAAGGGTGAGTTCATGGATGCACGTTCTCTTGGTTTAGGACTTTTCGTTGCGACCACGGCCGCGCAGTTGGTCGCACTTTCTGCAATGGTGCAATCTAAGGCACATCGCAAGTATCCGGCCTTCGCCGGTTACCTCGCTGTATGCCTGGTGTATTGCACTACCTTCGGACTTCTGCCATACGCGCAGCATTTTGTCTCGGCTGACAATAGGAACCTCTTGTTCTTCTGGGGCTATTGGGGCACGTATCTAATTTCGACGGTTCTACTGTTTCTCACTATTCAGACCATCTTCCGCGAAGTTATGTCGCCGCTGCCAGGCTTGAGCCGTTTGGGTGTGCTCATGTTCCGCTGGGTAGTTGCTATCTCCGCAATCATTGCGTTGAGTTCCAGCTACATTCCTACAGAGATTAGTCATCGTCCGTTCAATCTTGTCCTGATTGACCTGATGCGTTGTGTCAGCATTCTTGAGCTTTGCCTGCTTGCCTTCGTCACTCTGGTTGCCCAGAAGGTTGGGCTCTCTTATAAGTCGCTCCCTTTTGGACTCGCCCTCGGGTTTGGCATTTCTGCGGCAAGCGACTTCGTGCAATCGGCAGTTGCCTATCATGCACAGTCCCTGGTCTCCATTACCAGCATTGTGTGCCAGGTAATTGGCGTAGCCGTCCTCGTCATGTGGGTCGCATACTTCCGCAATCCTGAGCCGGCGCGGAGTTCAGCCGCACTTCCAATCGCAGCGCCTCTAATTCGCTGGAATGAGGTGGCTCTCGCTCTCCGTGATGCCAACGCGCAGGTCGCTCCCACTCCCGCAATTGCTTCCGGCACCTTTCTCTCCGATGTGGAGAATGTCGTGGATAGAGTGCTCATCAAGAATTCGCTGAAAGCGACGGAGTCTTAGGTAGAACGTATGTAAAACCGATCCGGATCTCACCGAGGTCCGGATTTTTTCTGTCCAAGCTTAACGAAGGCGATCGCTTCAAGTTATGCTGGCATGAGCAATCAGGGTCTGCTTCAATGAATGCAGTCGACACTGTAAAGGCCATTACGATCGCTACCCCCATCGCGGGTGCTTTGGCGGTCTACGGTATGGTTCGCTCAAAAGCGTATCGCGCCTATTCAGGTTTATTTGCGATCCTGATTACGGGATTCGTTTTCGAATTGACCTTTGGTGTTCTTCGCTCGACTGCCCCGCCCGTTGAGACCGTCGACCGATTTGAGATCTATTTCTGGGGCTATTGGGCAACCTACCTTCTGTGTGGCCTCTTCCTGTATTTCACGATTCGACAAGTTCTGCAGGAAGTCATGTCGCCGCTTCCCGGGCTTGTTCGTCTTGGCATCCTTGTCTATGGCTGGGTGGTCATCATTCTGATCATCGTGGCCGTTTCCTCAAGCTTTATGCCGTTTGAATCAAAAACGATGATCGGGTGGGCCATTCAACGCCAGATTGAGCGATGTGTAGGCATCATGGAGTTGGCACTGCTCGCCTTTGTCGTAGCTGTCGCGGGCAAGCTCGGCCTTTCCATTGGCTCGCGAGTGGTCGGCATCGCAATTGGCCTGGGAATCGCCTCAACGGTGGAGTTCATGGCCAGCGCTCTTGCGCTGGATATTCACAATGTTCTTTCACCTGTGAGTGTCGCCATGCAGGTAGGGCGCCTGCTTGCGGTCTCGGTATGGGCCATCTATTTCCTGAAACCTGACTCTCCGCGAAAGCCTGTCCGCCTCTCGCCAACATCCACCTTAAACCGATGGAATGAAGTGGGCCTCGCCTTCGGTGAGATGACTGCACCCGCCACCCCCGCAGTGGATTTCTTTTTATCGGACGTCGAGCAGGCAGTCGATCGCGTACTTGTGAAGAACGCAACCAACACCACAGAACGTTAAGAGGACTAGGCTAGTTGCGAGGAGTGCTGGAGCCGACGATCTGAGCTGAATAGTGTTTTTCAGACGCAAAAAAGCCGGCCCTGGTGGACCGGCTTCTTCATTTCAAAAAGCTGCTATTTCGCTGTGGTCTCTTCTGCCACAACCGGGTGAACGGCCACAAAGCGGCCAGTCTTCCCGCGATCGATAAATTCGATCGTGCCGGTGATCTTGGCGTAAAGGGTGTCGTCGCTGCCACGTCCGACGTTGAGGCCTGGCTTATGCTTGGTGCCACGCTGCCGCACGATGATGGAACCGCCGGTCACAACCTCACCGGCGAACCGTTTAACTCCAAGCCGCTGTGCATTTGAATCGCGGCCGTTTTTAGAACTTCCTAATCCTTTTTTGTGTGCCATTTCAAGAATCCTCGCGCAAATGGGAGCAGGCTCCCCTTAGATATTTTCGGAGCCTACTTTTGGGCGCCGTAGGTCGTACCATCGACCTGAATTTCGTTGATGCGAACCTGAGTGAACGACTGGCGGTGACCCTGCAGTTTTTTGTACTGCTTCTTCCGCTTAAAGTGGAAGACGAGGATCTTATTGCCGCGACCTTCGCCTACAACCGAGGCAATGACCTTGGCGGATGCGGGTTTGGTGATCGAACCCGAATCGCCGGAGAACGCCAGCACATCGCTGAACTCGATGGTGTCGCCTTCCTGCTCGGTCTTTTCAATCTTGAGCACGTCGCCCGGAGCGACACGATACTGTTTACCACCGGTACGGATGACCGCGTACATAATTCCTCCCAAAACGCCGTGTAAACGGGCGCGATGCGTATGTCTTGGCTGGGCAGATACATGCTTGACCGGAACCGAACGCTCAAACCCACAGATTTGCTTGCGGATGAGCTGATCGCACCGGAGATACGGGCAGGATCGCCAAACTTAATAAGTGTAAAGGTGATCTGGCTCGGGGTCAATTGCGGAGACTGGTTAACCCGGGATTCTTTGCTCTTTTACGCCAAATCCGGCAGATTACGCCTCTCCGGCACCGGCTCCAAAACACTGCGTTTACCCGCTGATTGGAACAGAAAAACACCCAAAATGAGGATTAGCGGCTCGATTGGATGGCGAAAACGAGCGTGCGCCGCCACGATGTAGTAAGTAAGCGGAACGGTGACAAACGCCATTGCGAATAACCATGCTCCAGCGACATGGCGACGCAACGCCAAAAACAGCCCTAAAAGCCCCGCGACGCTAGCGAAAGCGTAATTCAGGCCGCGTGCGAACTCTGTAAATGGCGAATCAACAGCGGAGTGCGGCACTCCTGCCCAGAAATAGTAGATGCGCCTGAGAGTAAGTGCTGCAAAACTTGACGGATTGCTCCGGATCCACTCCGAAGCAAGCGAGCCGCGGTATTTTGAATAGGCGATTTCACCCATCTGTTTGTAAAGGCGCAGTTGGACCAACGACTGACTCGGGTGGTCAAACTCGAGCAATAGACCGTTCGCATCCGGGCCATTCCCAAGGTAAAGTTCCGCGCCAAAATTCGCGCGCATAGGCACGAATTTGTGAAAGGTAATCCAGTTTCGGTAGCACCACGGCGCAATACAAGCCACGCAAAGAAAGGACGCCAACAGGACCGCCGGAATCTGGCGCTTCCAATTCTGAGCACCAGACAGTATCCATAGGCCACAACAAGGCAGAAATAGCAGCAGTGACGGGTTACAGAGCGCGATAAGTCCCCAGAGGAGGCCAAACCAGGCCCAGCGCTTCATAGTCATCTGACTACCCGTCTGAGTTGGATCGACGCCGATGTTGCGCATCCGCAATGCCAGGACGATTACCCAGGAGAAGAGAAACGCAGTGATGGTCATTTCCCACACCCAGCGAACGGCGTATTGCATTGCCGCCGGGTAGAGCGCCCATATCCAAGCCGACCAAAGCGCTACCTTCGGATTGAAACAGCGGATCG
Organism: uncultured Acidobacteriaceae bacterium; assembly: GCA_963797255.1. Taxonomy (GTDB): domain Bacteria; phylum Acidobacteriota; class Terriglobia; order Terriglobales; family Acidobacteriaceae; genus JANXZS01. Next base: position 121,279 of record CAWCOV010000012.1, on the reverse strand, counting down.
CGATTTCCCAGGTGGTTTTGACCATCAAGGCCGAGAAAGCGCAATTGATCGCCAGCAAGACCCATGCGGACTTCAGCGAATAGACGCCGAGCAGTTTGAACACGCCGCCTATCAGAAACGGGTACAGTGGAGCGACCCATGCCGTGGGGCCCGTGTGGCCGTTGAACGGGTCGGCGAACCCGTATCCAGTGGCGAGAGCGCGGCCAATTCGGCCCATTTCAAAGCCAAAAGCGAAGTGCTCGCCAAAAGTAAAGGCGCGGAAGCGATACGTGTGCGCCACAGTCATGTAGAGGATTCGGACCAGGAACGCTATCCAGACAATACGGACAGGTACGGTTGAGATCGTGCTTCCGCCGTCCCCTGATCTGTTTGACAAGGCTGCTCCTCTGACCTGCGCCAGGTTTTCCCATGATTTTAATCGTTTTGCGCAGGTGGCTGTTTGGCTTGCGAAAATTGCGGCAGATGGACTACACTAGAGGTTCGGCAGCCGGGTGGAGTTGATTTCTATTCCGCCTTCCATCGCAAATACTGGCGATTGAGAACCTGGTCGAGGCACTTAGCCCCTGGGAATATGTCTGCGCGAAGAGTTCAAAAAATTGGAGTAAGTCATGGCTCAGGTTTGCAGTGTTTGTGGCAAAGGTCCGCAATTCGGCAATAACGTTTCGCACGCACACAACATCACCCGGCGTCGCTGGAGTGTCAACCTGCGTCCGGTGAAGGCAAAGCTTGAGGGCGGCAACAAACGCATTCGTGTTTGCGCCCGCTGCATTAAGGGCGGAAAAGTCGTCAAGGCTTAGTCTTAAAAGCACTCGCAATCGACAAGCTTTGTAAAAGATCAAAGGCCCCGCTGCCAGCACTGGCATGCGGGGCCTTTTCTACGTCGAAGCTGGCCCTTCGCCAGCGAGGGTCCCTATCACTTTCCGTCTTCGAATTTTAACGACGCTGAGTTGATGCAGTAGCGAAGCCCTGTCGGCTTTGGACCATCGGGAAATACATGTCCCAGGTGGCCGCCGCAACGGGCGCATGTCACTTCCACGCGGCGCGTGCCATAGCTCACATCCTCGTGCGTCTCGATCGCACTTTGGTCGGCCGGTAGAAAGAAGCTCGGCCAACCGCTGCCTGACTCAAACTTTGTATCGGACTTAAAAAGTTCCGCTCCACAGGCAGCGCAGTGGTACATGCCGTCGGCATGGTTCCGGTAGAGAGCTCCGGAAAACGCCGGCTCCGTTCCCTTCTTGCGAAGAATGGCGTACTGCTCCGGAGTTAATTCCTTCTGCCACTCTTCCTCTGTCTTTTGAATCTTGCTGATCTCAGCCATGTAACTCTCCTGTTCTATCTATTCGATGGACTTTATGCCGAATTCGATCCAGACGTGCCTTTAGAGGCGAGCAATCACTTCAATTTCAACCAGCGCATCCTTTGGGAGGCGTGCCACCTCGACTGTAGAACGAGCTGGAGGCACTACTCCCTCCGGAGCGAAATACTTGCCATAGATCTCGTTCATTGCGGCGAAGTCGCCAATATTTTTGAGGAAAACTACGGTCTTCACGACATTCCGCAGGCTGGAACCCGCGGCTGCCAATACTGCCGAGAGGTTGTCGAGAACGCGGGTAGTCTGCTCCGCGATTCCTCCGGGCACAATCACTCCGCTGCTGGGATCGAGGGCGACCTGGCCTGACGTGAAGAGCAAATCTCCGACGCGAACTGCTTGCGAGTAAGGACCGATTGCGGCTGGAGCATCCTTTGTGTGTATTGCCGTTTTGACATCGTTCATGAAGCCATTCTAAGCGGAAGTTTGCGGAGGCCACCCTGCCATCGGGAGAGATTGCGCCATTGCCCCATACAAAATTGCAATACAGGGGGATGCCAAACCTTCTGAGAAAAGGTTTACCGGACGTGCGTTGTTCTTGTACGATGGCTCGTCTTGAAAGATCTCTTTAAGGACCGGCCATCATGAGAAAGCAGCACGCCAGAAAGTTCTTGCTTATTGCCATTGCTTCGTCCCTTCTTGCCTACCAAGGCTCGATAGCCTTTGCCGCAGTGGCCGATCCGCAGACTCCCACCAAGACTGTCCAGGCTGAACCGCCCTCCAGCGTGCGATTTGACAACATTCTGTACGGAGTCGCGTACTACCACGAATACATGCCCTACGATCGCCTGGACAAAGACGTGGCGATGATGAAAGAAGCCGGCATTTCGGTGGTCCGCATGGGCGAGTCGACTTGGAGCCTGTGGGAGCCGGAAGACGGAAAATTTGAGTATGCATGGATGGACCGGATCGTCGATGCGATGGGTAAAGCCGGCATTAAAGTCGTGATGGGAACGCCAACCTACTCCATTCCGACGTGGATGGCCCATCAACATCCGGAAATTCTGGCCCGCCAACTTGGCGGTGGCGAGACCTCCTACGGAATGCGCCAGAACATGGATACCGATAACGCGAAATACCGGCAGTATGCGCAACGGCTAATTACAAACATGGTCGGGCACTACCGCGACAATCCCACGGTGATTGGCTGGCAGTTGGACAACGAAACGTCGTCCTACGGCGCGAGCAACGCGGACGTCTTTGACGGTTTCGTTGGTCACCTTAAAAAGAAATATGGGACCACGGACAATCTGAACAAGGCATGGTTCTTGAACTACTGGGGCCAGGATGTGAACGGCTGGGAAAATATGCCGACACGCGACAGCGCCACGAGCACCAGCTATAAATTGGAATGGACGCGCTGGTCGCAGATGCGCGTGAAAGATTTTCTTTCGTGGCAGGCTGACCTGGTGCGCGCATCCTGCGGGCCCAAGCAATTTGTGACACACGATTACGGCAGCATGATGAAGTCGGATGTGAACGACTTCGAGCAGGCCAAGGTTTTAGACATTGTTGCGAACAACGTTTATCACGGCACACAGGACCATCTCGACGGAGCTTTTCAAGCAGAGCAGGGAGATTACACACGCTCGCTGAAGCACAACAACTTCTTGATAACCGAAACGAATGCGCAGACGTTGGGCTGGGATTCGGCCGGACAGTTCCCTCCGTATGACGGGCAGATGCGGCTCGATGTGTATACGCAGACTTCGAGCGGCGCCAACATGGTGGAGTACTGGCATTGGCATTCCATTCATGCTGGGCAGGAGACTTACTGGAAGGGCGTGCTGAGCCACGATCTCGAACCGAACCGCGCATACGCCGAGGTCACACGCACAGCGCACGAACTGCAAAAAATTGGGCCGCGACTTGTGAACTTGAAGATCGATAACAAGGTCGCGATTCTGTACAGCGTGGACTCGGCCAACGCCCTGCAGTTCATGCCGTTTGTGCGAGCTGAAGGGACTGGTTGGATACCTGGAAAGGTATCCGCCGGCTACAACAGCATCGTCGCGCAATTGCACCACTCGCTGTATGACGCGAATGTTGGCGTGGACTTTGTCTTTCCTGAAGATCCCGACTTTTCGAAATACAAGTTGCTGATTGTTCCGGCCCTCTACATTGCCGACGATGCCCTGCTCACCAAGATTTCTGATTACGTAAAAAACGGTGGACACGTTGTTATGACATTTAAGAGCGGGTTTGCCAACGAGAACTCCGCTGTTCGCTGGGTGCGTGCGCCAGGACCTCTGCGGGAGGCTGGGGGCTTCAGCTACCAGGAGTTCTCCAATCTTGAAAAGCCGCTCGCGCTTAAAGGAGACCCGCTGAAGGCTGGCGACGCAAACACGGTCTCACTTTGGGCGGAGTTTCTCGTTCCGGATCACGCAAAAGCAGTGGCGTATTACGACCATCCCTTTTTTGGGAAATGGCCGGCAATCACGCGCAATCAATATGGCTCAGGAACGTTTACGTATGAGGGCACATACCTGAGTGACACGCTGCAAAAGAATCTTATTCGTGAGGAATTGGCTAGCGCTGGATTGGCGGGACCAGAACAGCAGCTACCAGCGCACGTTCATGTGAAGAGCGGCGTGAATGGAATGGGCAAACAGATCCACTATTACCTGAATTACTCGAGCGATAAGCAGGCCTTCGCTTACACGCACGGCGCTGGCGCTGACTTGCTGACTGGCAAAGCCGTAACCCCCGGACAGCAGGTGTCATTGGAGCCATGGGACCTGGTGATTGTCGAAGAGAAATAAATTTCCGAATACCGGCCGGCCTGCTCGATCGGAGCAGGCCGGTCGGCGTTTCAGACTGAACTCTTAAGGTTTGCGCTATTTGCTGACTCGGATCATTACAACGCCGTGTGATGGGACCACGGAGGAATATCCGTCGCTCTGCTCGCCGAGATCGGCGTGCTTCCACAGATCACGCGCCTTATGCTCGCCCGTCCATCCTATGTCCTTCCAATTTGCAGTGACCTTTGCTTCTTGCGCGCCGCGATTGAAGAAGGCTACAGCATAATCGCCGGAGGCGAGCGGCTTGGCCCACACCTCAACATCACCCTCTCCCGAAATGCGCGATCCGCCTTTCCCCGCCGGGTCCTGATCCACGGCGATCACTTCCTTGTTCATCAAAATTTCTGAGATTTCCGAAGAAGTGCTGCGCAGATCGTTACCGGCAATCAAAGGAGCCGCGACCATCGACCACAGGCTGAAATGCATTCGGTATTCCTCCGTAGTCATTCCCCCATTACCAATCTCCAGCATGTCAGGATCATTCCAGTGTCCGGGGCCTGCGTATTTCGCTAGATCACTTTGTGCAAATCCAATTTTCGCCATCGAATCGTAGGTATCGCGAATGTCGCCCGTAGTCCGCCAGAGATTACCCCCAACTTGTTGACCCCAAGTGCCCACCTGCGCACGCCCGTATTGGCAGAGCGCATAGACGATCGGCCTACCGGTGCTTTGCAGCGCGACACCCATCTTCTGATAAGCGGCCTGCATGTCAGTGTCTTTCCAAACGCGTGAGGCGCTGCACCAGTCATACTTCAAATAATCGATACCCCAGTCGGCATACATTTTTGCGTCCTGGGCTTCGTGGCCATAGCTTCCTTCAAATCCTCCGCACGTCCTTGGCCCAGGCGAAGAATAGATTCCCAACTTCAGTCCCTTGGAATGGACATAGTCCGCAAGCGCCTTCATGTCTGGAAAATTCGGGTTAGGGTGTAACATTCCGCTGGCGTCACGTTTGTCTTCCCAACCATCGTCAATGATGATGTATTGATATCCCGCCTCGCGCATTCCGGACGACGCCGCAGCGTCCGCAATCCCGCGAACAATCTTGTCGTCGATCTTTGTGCGGAATTTATTCCAGCTGTTCCACCCCATTGGCGGAGTCTTGGCGAGGCTGTTGTATGGGACATCCTGAAGCGGCGGCAATTCCACCTTTGGCAGCGTGGCATAGTCCACCGTAGGCGCGCGATAGGAGGGAGTCGGCGTTCCTCGTCGCGCGACAAGTGGGCCTGCCGGACTGCCAGCGGGTCCTCCTGGAGGAGGCGCGCCATTTGGCGGGCCGCCAGCGCCCGGCGGACGCGCAGGAAATACCGGCGTCAGCACGAGGGTGTCGCCTATGATTTTGCCTGTAACTTCACGCTTCTGAATGTCTCCGAAACTTTCCAATTCAACTGTGAAGTGAAAAGAATCACCGCTGACCTCTCCATCAGTAATGGGTGAATCGCCAAAAGGCAATCCTTGAGATCCAGTGATCTTTCCGTTCGTCACTTTCAGCTTGTAGACAATCTCCATCTCTCCCATCGGAGAAGTCCTCTTCGCGATCCACGTACCGGAGATATCGGGGATAGAACCAACGCTCTGAGCTTGCGCAACGGCGGCAACCGCAGAGGCGTTGCACAGCGTGCACACTGAAAAAATGACGGAAAAAGTCAGACCTGCTCCTAAATTGTGCAACGCCAGTCCCTTCACGGTTCTCTCTCCCAAACAAAATGGTCCACCACGGCAACTATTAGTAAGTCGACGAGAACAGCGGCCGTTAAGACGCAATGGATTTTAAGAAATGCTGCGCGGACGACCGGATAGTGTTTTTGACATGTCCTTAAAGAACACGCTTGAATGCAAGAGTGATGGAGGTTTCAAGTCCCGCCACGCGACAAATTGCTATTGGCATTCGGCGGTGAATCCCGGTTTGACCTCAACGGTGTCGATCGCCCTGCCTGTCACTGCGAGGAAGACGCGCAGAGGAATGCGTGAATGGGGCTTCCCGTAAAGAGTAAGGAAAGAATACGAATTACTTTTACGTTGTCGGAATCCGAGCTCGACTGAATGCCCTCTATGGTGACATCTGGGCTTCGTCTTCGACGCGTTCGTCGTGCAGGCCATGCGCTGGCCGGAAGCGGCGGATGAGCAATGGCATGACGAAAAGGATCGCGAAGACTGTCGTGATCATTCCTCCTACAACGACCCGTGCGAGAGGCTGCTGTGCCTGTGCGCCGATCCCGTTGGCAATAGCGGCGGGCAAAAGGCCAAGACCGGCAGCCATGCAGGCCATAACGACTGGGCGCATCTCGTCGCTGCAACCTTTTTCAAGTCCATGATCAAATCCATCTTCGCGCTGGGCTCGCCGAATGCCGGCGAGGAAGACGACGGCACCGAGCGTGGCTACTCCGGTGAGCGAAGTGAAGCCGACCGCAGCTGAAATGCTAAAGGGTGTGCGCGTGATGAAGAGCGCAAAGACACCGCCGATGGCGCCAAAGGGGAGAGTACCGAGGACGATGAGAGCATCCATCCAGGTACGAAACTGAATGTAGAGCAGGATGAGGATGACGAGCAGACTGACAGGAATGATAAAGGCAAGACGGCGCTGCTCCTTGCGCAGGCTGTCGAATTCTCCGGCCCAGGTGTAGTTGTAGCCGGATGGCAATTTAATCTTGCTTGAGAGTTGCTGCTGCAGGTCCTGGATAGCGGTGGCGAGATCGCGGCCACGCACGCTGAACTTGATTGGGATATAGCGGCGACCATTCTCCCGATAAATCATGAATGCGCCATCGCGGGTCTCGACATCTGCGATTTGTGCGAGAGGAACCCGCGAGCCGTCTGGAGTTGGCAGAAGAATAGCGCGCACGACCTCGGGGCTGTTGCGCGACTGCTGAGGAAAGCGGACGGTGAGGTCGAAGCGACGATCCCCTTGAATGACCTGGGTGAGCGCGGCACCGCCAATGGCTGCCTGGACTGTAGCGTTGACGTCCGCAGCGGCGATGCCGTATCGCGCAGCCTTGATGCGATCGATACGAATGAGGAGACTGGGTTGTCCGCCAACACGGAATACGCCGACATCGGCGATGCCATTGACGGATTGCATGGTATGGGCGATCTGATCGGCGAGATGCGAGAGAGTCTCAAAATCGTCGCCAAATAACTTCAGAGAGTTTTCACCCTTCACGCCTGACATCGCCTCTTCAACGTTGTCCTGAATGTTTTGAGAGAAATTGAGATCCATGCCAGGAATGGTTGAGAGACGATGGCTCATCTCTTCAATAAGCTTTTCCTTCGTCATTCCAGCGCGCCATTGATCCGCTGGCTTGAGTGAGGCGGAAACTTCGATGTTGTTGAAAGTGACTACGTCGGTCCCGTCATCGGGACGCCCCATCTGGGAGAAAGTCTGAGAAACTTCTGGCGATTGTCCAATCTGTGCTCGTAGATCATCTGCGATGCGTGCAGATGCGTCGAATGATATGTCTTGAGGCAGAGTTGCGCGAATCCACAGGTTCCCTTCCTCGAGGGGCGGCATGAATTCGCCTCCGACAAACGTGAAGAGGACAAAAGCGGCGACGAGGCTGAGGATTGCTGCTGTCCAGGCGACGCTTCGGTGGTTTAGGACCAAATGCAGTCCCCTGTCATAGCGGCGTCGTAGGAATCCTCCGATAGGAGTTTCGGGGTTTTCATGCGTGAGCTCGCGGGGCGCGGCGATAAACCCGAGCACAGGCGCGAAAACGAGAGCGAAAATAAGGGCGCCGGTAAGCGCGAATCCATATGTAACTGACATAGGTGCGAATATCTTACCAGGGACGCCCTGCATGGTGAAGAGGGGGATGAACGCGACGAGAATAATGAGGGTGGCGAAGAGGACGGGCTTGGCTGCATCGCCGACGCCCTCGGTGATGAGGTCGCCGGTTTGCTCGCCTGGCACGCGGCGAGAAATTTTGCGGTAGATGCTTTCCAGCACGACGATGGACGCATCAACGAGAATTCCGAAGTCGATTGCACCGATGGAGATGAGGTTGGCGGAACGCCCGGTAAGCACCATCATGGAGAATGCGAAGAGGACTGCGAAGGGAATGGTGACGGCGGCGATGAAAGTGATGCGCCAGTCTCCAAGCATGGCGATGAGCACCAGAGTGACGAGAAAGAGGCCGGTGAAGATCACATGCCGAACAGTCTTCGTCGTTGTGTTGATGAGATTTGTGCGGTCATAGATGGTGCGAAGTTGCATTCCAGGCGGCAACAGGCTGCCGGTGTTCAGTTCGTGGATCTTCGCCTTCAGAGCGCCGAGGGCTGGGAGAGACTTCTCATCTTTCTGCAGGAGAACAATGCCGAGAACCACATCCGATTCGGCGTTGCGGCCCACTTTGCCCAGGCGAGGCTGAAAGCCTTCTTCCACGCGGGCTACATCACGGACAAGCACCGGAGCGCCATTTCGTTCCGTGACGACGATAGATCCTATGTCTTCAGCGTTCTTCAGCAATCCAATTGCACGGACATTGATGTTTTGATCGCCGAGTGTGAGGTAGTTGCCTCCCGCATTCGCGTTGCTGTTCTGAATGGCGGAGAGAATTTGAGGAAGATTGATATTCATCGCCAGCAATTTATCTGGGTCGACTACGACCTGGTACTGACGCGTGGTTCCACCGAAGGTGGTGATGTCGATGATGCCCGGAACCTGTTTGAGTTCGCGGCGAACGAGCCAATCTTGTGTGGCTTTGAGTTCGTTGAGACTGTAGCCCGGGCCGGTGAGTTCGTAGCGGTAGATTTCGCCGATGGGCGACCATGGGGAAAGCTGGGGCTGCAGCCCGCTGGGAAGGACCAGTGTTTGCAGGCGATTTAACGCTTCCTGACGGTCGCGAAAGTAGTCGCTATCGAAATTGAAGTAGAGCTTAACGTCACTGAGACCGAAGATGCTGATGGAGCGAACCTGTTCGAGATTCGGTGTGCCGTTGAGCGCGGTCTCGACCGGCACCGTTACTTGCTGCTCCATCTCCTCAGCGGACCAAGATGGATTCTGCGTAATGATTTCGACGAGCGGCGGCGATGGATCTGGATACGCTTCAATGTCCAATTGAAGAAAAGCGTAGACGCCAACTGCGAGCGAGCCTATGAAAAGGATGAGCACGATGGCGCGGTACTTTATGAGGGTGGCGATGAATGCCTTCATGCTCAGTCTCCCGACGGTGCGCGTAAAAGTGCCGCCCCGGTGGTGACGACGCGATCCTCGTTCTTCAATCCGTCGGTAATGACGACCGTTTGATCGTGGATAGGGCCGAGGGTGACCTGACGGCGCTCATATTTGCCGGGATCTGCTTCAAGAAAAACGAAGGTGGACGAACCCTCATGTACGACAGCCGTTGTGGGCAGCACAAAAACCTGCGATGTTCCCCGCTCGATGGACAGGGTGGCAAACATCTCCGGCTTGAGGCGATGGCCAGCATTCGGAAGGACCACTCGGACTCTCAGTGTTCGGCTCGCGGGATCAATGGCGTCGGCAATGTTGGAGATGACGCCGTGCCATGTTTCTCCGGGATAGGCCGGAAAGGATATATCCACTGACTTTGCAGTTCGTACTGTTGCCAGGTCCCGTTCGAACACATCGCCGACAACCCAAATTGAGTCGAGATTTGCGATGGTGGCGATGGCAACTGCGTTGTCGAGTGAGCGTTGCATTTCTCCGCTGGCACTGCCGATGTCAAGGACGGCTCCGCTGATGGGCGCCCGAAGAGGCACGTTGTCAGAGGATCCTTCGGGAGTGAAGCCGAGCATCGTGATGCGTTGAGCAGTGCGCGTGAGTTCAGAGTGAGCGGCCTGATCCGCAGCTTCAAGATCGTCGTAATCCCGCTGCGCCATGACTTCGTGTTGAACGAGAAGTTTGGCGCGATCCAACTGACGGTCGGAGCGGGCTACTTCAATGCGAGCCCGGTCGTAATCCGCTCGCGCCTGTGCGATGTCGCTGCTTTGGATCGTACCGATTGTTTCTCCCCCCTTTACCTCTTGGCCGGGACGAACATAGAGCGCGACGAGTCGGCCTGCGACCTGCGAGAAGATGTGGACGACTCGCGTGGGATCGGGCATGACTCGCGCGGTTAGTTCGAGTCGATCCGTAGACGCTTGCGAGTGGACCGTAGTGACTTCCACGGGAGATTTGACGGGGGTGGTGGAAGAATCCGCCGGCGCCGACGCCTTGTCTTGGCAGCCGAGTACGGGGAGCAATAGAAGCAAGACGATCCAACGTGCTGAGCTCATGGTGCCACCTCCGACGCGGTAACGAAAGACAGTTGATGAATACTGGACCAGACCTTCGCGTTCGCATTCACCGTGTCGAGACTGATTTGCCGGAAGTCGCGAAGCGCATCGAGGAAGTCAAGCAAAGTTGTGCCTCCATGGCGATAGCTGTACTCAAGGTTGTCGCGGACACGGGTGGCTTCTGAAAGATATCGGGTGTTGTAGCGCTGGGCTTGTCTTGTTGCAGCGAGGTAAGCCGACCACGCCTGCTGAACGTCGCTGATGACCTGATTGCGAGCGGCTTGCGCGGCGAGGCGGGCGGATTCTGCTTCGAAGCGGGTTCGTTCCTTCTCGCCCTGGTTTCGGTCGAATATGCGGAGCGGGATGTTGAATTGAAATCCCGCAGAGTTGTCGTTCCCAGAGCGGTCGTACTCCGCGCCGAGTGTAGGGTCGGCCGTTCCGTTGGCTATGGCAAGCTTCGCGTTCGCTTCTGCCGCATGAACGGCGTGTTGCGCGGCCATGTAATCGGGTCGGTTAGTTACTGCGCGCTGTTCTAGCTCCGGCAGCGTGAGAAGGAGGGACGGAAGATCGAGGGAACCGGCGATATCGAATGAGGGATCCGTCATCTCCGCGCCGAGCAATAGCTGGAGTTGATCGCTTGCCTGAGTGAGACTTAACTGGGCAACGTCATCATCAGATTCGAATTCGACGAGTTGCAGATCGATGCGCTCAAAGTCTGTCGCGCTGATATCTCCGGCATCGAGCCTATGGCGACTGAGTTCGACGGTGCGTCGATATTCTAAAAGATTCTCATCCGCGACTTTGACGGCGGCCTTTGCGGCAAGCATCTGCGTGAAGGCCTGCTTGACCGCGAGCACCGCCTGTTGCTCCGCATCCTTGTATTGGCTGGCGGTTACTAGGGTGTCGGCTTGGGCGTACTCCAATCGCCAACGACGCTTTTCGCCTCGCTCGAATAAACGGGAGACATTGGCGACGTAAGAGTAAGGGTTGCCGGGATTGTCCGCTCCAAGCGTGACATCCGAACCACTCAAGCTGAGGTTCGGATTCTGGCGCAATCCGGCAGTGATTTCGTTCGCACGTGCGGCCGAGATGTGTTGCCTGCCAGAGAGGAGTGAGGGATTGTGTGCTCGAGCGAGATCAATCGCCTGATGTAGCGTGATAGGGGCGGGTGGACCTTGCGCTCCGGAGTAGGTCGCCGAACACATTGCAAACACCAAAATGGTAAAGCCTTGCAGCAAAGCTGGTTTCATGCGCAATTCCATGAATCGCGGGGGCGATTCGGATAGCTATGAGAGAAACTTTATGAACGCGGGATAGCTCTCTAAGCGGCGCGGGGAGGGGGTCGGCTTTGGAACGGATGGGCAAATCCGGATTGCGGATGAAGCACTTCAGACGATTGTGATGTCGATCTGACAGCGAATGAATTGGGCGCGTGGAGAACAATAAGCCAAGTCGCAACGATCGCAAATTGTGACCGAAGCGTTGCATCATGACCTGGAAGAGTATCTCCACGGCGGCAGGCATGTTCAACCTCGGCAGGGGCGATGGATGCTTGCAGATCGTCGGTCAGAGAGACTACGGGAAGGAGGATGAGGAGGATAACCGCCAGCGAAACCAATTGTGTTTTGAGGCTGATTGCATGCTCATCGCCATTAAATTGCACGCGGCGCAACAGCCAGAAAACGGAAAGGGCAACAGAGAGCGTTACCCAGACAAGATTGAGAAGTATCTCCACCTATTTGGATTGTAACGGAAGATCGCTAAGAAAAAAATCTCGTGGGTAGATCGAGTGGTCGCTGGAGCGATCAGAAAGCGGCTGACCGTCATTGCCCTTTGTGGCCTGAGCACGCAAGAGTTAGAGTGCAATTTGGGAGGTCTCCCCTATATAGTGAATTTTCGGGGTAGACTGCCGATGCTGATTCCATTGACGACGAAGACCCCTTCGCGACTGTTTGTGGTTGTGGTGTTTGCGCTGCTAGGTGGTGGCGTGATGCAGGCTCAAACTGCAGAAGTGCTGCCGGAGGTCGATGCGTACGTCAAGCTTAATCCTACGTGGAGGGTGACTGTCCAGGCCAAGGACACAAAGGAAGATGCGAAGCCTGGGCAGGCCGAAGTTGGCCCGTCCATAGAGTATTATGTGAATCGCTTTCTAGCCTCCATGCGTGACAAGAACGAGCATATCGATGATTCGAAGGGCACTGTTCTGGTGGTGGACGCGGGATATCGATACTTGTTTCCGTCTGACTCGCCAGCGGAAAATCGTATTCGGATCGACGAGACTTTCCATTTTCCGACACTTGGCAAGCTGCTGATTTCCAATCGATGCCGCGAGGATCTTGATTGGAGTGAGGGAGAGTTTACGTGGCGTTATCGAAACCGACTAACGGTTGAGAAGGACCTGAAGATCCGCTCATACACATTCACACCTTATGTGGCCGCTGAGCCTTACTACGAAAGTCAGTATGGGAAGTGGAGCACAACGGCACTCTATGTCGGGGCCATCTTGCCGCTGAGCAGACACATAGGGTTCACGCCTTACTATGAGCATCAGAACAACACGGGCGGCACCTCCAACAAGCAATTGAATGGCGTAGGTTTGCTGCTCGAGTTGTATTTCGCAAGGCAATAGCCTTAGACAACGCACGCACCGCCAATCAAGATAGAATTGCGAGACACTCAAGAAAACGATGGGTGCGAGACAAGCTGCGAAGTTCTGGCAGCAACGAAAGACATTGAGGAGTTAGAAAATGATGGACTTCAATGCCAGGGTGATTGCCACAGGATTGCTGGCAACCGTCACTACGATCGCGCTTCTGAGCTTTGAGGCTGGACCTCACCATGCGTTCGCGGAAGGCCAGGGACAGGCAGTTTCGTTTGGGCCAACGGTTCCAAATAAGGGTCCTGCTCCTGGGGTTGCTCCAAAGGGCATGGTGTGGATTCCTGGCGGGGAATTTTCAATGGGAGCGCAGAGTGCGGCTCACATGAATATGGTTGGCATGCAAGCGACTGTTGATTCACGGCCAATTCACCGGGTGTATGTGAATGGCTTCTACATGGACAAAACGGACGTTACGAATGCGCAGTTTGCAGAATTTGTTCGCGCGACAAAATACGTAACCGTCGCTGAGCGGAAGCCATCGGCCGCAGATTATCCGGATGCTCCTCCGGAGAATCTCGTAGCAGGATCCGTCGTGTTCAGCGCGCCTGATCATGCAGTTCCGCTGAACGATCATCTGCAGTGGTGGACGTATGTGAAGGGCGCTAATTGGCGTCATCCCTCTGGACCGAAGAGTTCAATTGTGGGCAAGGACAACTTTCCGGTGGTGCAGGTGGCTTATGAAGATGCCGAGGCATATGCCAAGTGGGCGCATAAGCGTTTACCGACCGAGGCTGAGTGGGAGTTTGCGGCACGGGGTGGCCTTGCGGGGAAGCCATATGTCTGGGGTGACGAATTCCAGCCGGGTGGAAAGTGGATGGCGAACACGCATCAGGGGCATTTCCCAAACCAGGATACGGGCATAGACGGGTTTGTCGGGGCTTCTCCAGTTGCGAAGTTCGCGCCGAATGGTTACGGACTGTTTGATATGGCTGGAAACGTCTGGCAATGGACGAGCGACTGGTATCGTCCCGATTATTACGAGCAACTTGCGGCGGCAGGTGGAGTAGCGAAGAATCCGCAAGGACCGTCCTTTCCATACGATCCAACAGAGCCAACGGAGAAAAAGAAAGTCCATCGGGGCGGCTCGTATCTTTGCACGGATCAGTACTGTTCGCGGTACATGGTGGGAACTCGCGGGAAAGGCGAGGTCACTACTGGAACAAACCATCTTGGGTTTCGTTGCGTAGAGATTCCAAAGTCCGTGCAGCATGCAGAGAATGTCAGCGCCAAATAACGGGTTCCTCCGCTCGGTAAAAAAATGGCTGCACGATGATCGACGATATAGTGCCGGCTGCCCGCAAGTTGCCGGCGCAGCTTCGTCCTACCGAAAAGGCTGCAATGATGTCTGGCAGCATACTCACATATCCAGGAATGCTGGACATGGTATCGGGTGGATATGCAAAGCACACATGGGATGCCGGAGCGGCCACCTTTTCCCGTTTCGATGGCACGAGGCGCGACATGGGATGTGGAGCTGGAGGAGCGAATTGGCAACGCAATCGGAATAAAAGCGCGAGCGTTTGGTGCGAACCTTTTCGGCGAAGTCTGAATTAACATCCTTCGGCATCCAGCTTGGAGCCGCGCGCAGGAGACATAGGGTGAAGGATCCTCATCATGTTGGCGAATTGGGGCAGCCCTCGCGCGGGAGTGCAGGACATGAATGCGGGGGCTATTAACTACGACCTCTGGAACTGGTATCGCAAGCGTGACAAAGATTCGGCCGAGCTCGCGTTTCCATTCGAGTCAGGATTGAGTTACACAAAATTTTGAATGGAGCGATTTCGCAGTGAGTCTCGATGGAGATGTTTTGGAAGCCAGCTTGATGGTCGACACGACCTAGTGCAAGAGTACTTTCGAGCACCGAAGTCGGCCAGCGAACGTCCTCTGGAGCGGCTTGTCGGTTTTACGCGTGTGACATTGAGTCCCGCGGAGAGCAAGAACGTGTCCATGCAGATTCCTGTTTCCCGGCTGGAATATTTCGATAAAGGGAAAGATGACTTCGTGGTCGAGCCGATTGAGTATGAGTTGCTTGCGGCGCGACACTCGCTGTCATTGGATGCTTTATCGGTGAGGCTATGATTGAGTTTCGATGATCTGCGTCGATGCCATTGATGATCCGGGGAAAAGAAATTCTAAACAACGATGCGATGATCCAGAGGCAATAAGGATTATGAAGTCCGCATCTTAAGGAAGAAGAATAGGTATGAGACCAGTCGTTGAAATGATCAGGGATCGGCGCAGGCTTATCGTTATTTTACCGGCGCTTGCCTTGATTGCTTGCCTCGTCGGCATCTACTTGACGCGCGATTCGATGGCGAACTTGCAATTCCGGCGCGCTACGAGGGGAAGCAGAGACATTGTTGACCAGCGACCATGGACAACGGCGCAGACCCTTGCTGCACTTGCGGTTTCCGCAGAAGAACAGCGACATGCACGCGAAGCAGAGAGAATTGCCGATCACGAAGTCGACCAGGCATTTGCCACTGCGCTTCGGCAAGCAAGCCTGAACACGCCTGTTTTGAGTGGGCCAGCACTTGAGCTCTCGCACAAAATTCAGACGCTGCAGCAGATTGTAAAGGACGATCAGGCACAGGTCGACCAACTGACGCAGGAGGTGAAGGGTCCGAATGGCGTAACTCTCACTGACGATCTGGATGTTGCCAAGGCCCAGTTGGCGCTGGATAGCGACGTGCTGACAGATGCGGCTGAAAACCTGGCGATGCAAAGCGGGGATAACCGCAACCAGATCCAGCAGGAACTCGCAGCTCATGAAGCTGCGATGAAATCTTACGATGAGCGCATCGCAAGCGGAGGGCAGATCGCCGTCGTTTCAGCGCGGCGAAATGGAACTCTCTATCGCCGGCTGAATGCGTGGTTCGACCAACGCAGTCGTTACTCCTCTGTAGTCCAAGCACAGCAGCAGGCCGATTCAGATGCAGCGTCGCTGACCAAACAATATGGGCGATTGCGTGCTGAGATTAGCGCGGCGCAGATGCCCGGTTCCGCGCAGGGCAATGAGGCGCAGTCTTCCCAAGCACAGGCAGGCGATGCGCAAGTACCTGCCCCCGCAACGAACGTGACTGCCTCGACGAAGGCAGCGAAGCTTGCACAGATTAAGCGCCTCTCGGCGCAGAGCAACATCCTCGGCATACTCGGAGATCGCGTGCAGAGCATGCAGCAGCTTTCCACCGTATATGGAAAGTGGGCTGCTCAGATCCAGCTGCAGCATCGGATCGTGGGTCACATGATATTGCAGTCTCTTGCGTGGATTGCATCCATTCTGCTTTGTGCCGGTGTAATTTCGTCGATCATTCATGCCGTGTTGGAGCGCCCGAATATGGATCATCGCCGCATGCACACACTGCGGACCATATTAATTCTGGCGACGCAGGTTGTAGCGCTCCTGATGATTTTGCTTGTCTTCTTCGGACCTCCGAACCAAGTTCCTACGATTTTGGGGTTGGCGACTGCGGGACTAACGGTGGCTTTTCAGGACTTTATCCTCGCGTTTTTTGGTTGGTTCGTTTTGATGGGCAAGAACGGCATACGTATCGACGACTGGGTGGAAATCAACGGAGTGGGGGGCGAGGTTGTGGAAATTGGACTGTTCCGCACGTCGCTACTCGAGACCGGCAACTGGACCGACAAGGGACATCCAACTGGCAGGCGCGTAACCTTCCTGAACAAGTTCGCCATCTCCGGACAATATTTCAATTTCTCTACAAGCGGCCAATGGATGTGGGACGAGATCACAGTCAATATTCCGGCAGCGGAGAACAGCTATGAAACTATCGAGCTGATTCACAAGGCAGTGCTGAAGGAAACCGAAAAAGATGCAACGCTCGCCGAACACGAATGGCAACGCGTAACCAAACAGAGCAATCTCAGCCAATTCAGCGCGGCTCCTGCCGTGGATATGCGTCCTGCCTCAAATGGCATTGATATTGTTGTGCGTTACGTTACGCGCGCCAGTGGGCGTTTCGAAATGCGAAATCGTCTTTACCAATCGGTGATCAACTTGATGCGCGGCCAGCCTGCAGCTGTGATGCCCACGTTTCTCGATGCTCCGAATTCAGGAACGATGAAACAGTCTTGACCCGCATGGAATTCTGGGGCTTCTAGTGCGACGAGAAGGTTGGAAGTAGAACGGTTGCGCGACAGCCTCCTTGATCGCGAGAGCGAAGGTCAACCGTTCCGCCGTGCCCTTCTGCAATTTGCCGCGCGAGCAATAGTCCTACGCCGGTGCCTCCGGGTTTTGTGGTGTAGAAGGGCACGAAGAGGTTTGACGCGTTGCTGATGCCGAGGCCGTTATCGTCGATGGTAATTGCGAGGGCGCCTTCTTTCTGTTGCCACTCAAGGGCCACCCAGGTTTCGCGGCCATTTTCCTGATGAGCCGCGATTGCTGCTTCGGCGGCATTGCGAACCAGGTTGATAAGCAACTGTTCAAGCTGGTCGGGATCGACCATCACTTCCATGTCCGGGCCGTCGTTGAGAGAAACGTTGAGACGTGTTTCCAGCGCCCGAACGCGCTCGAGAAGGGATCGCACAGAAGTGGGGCGCAGGTTGGGCAAGGGGAGTTGCGCAAGCTGCCGATACCCTTGTACAAAACGCTGCAATGAATCCGCACGGCTCTCAATAATGCGTAGGCCTCGATCTAAATCGAGCGATGTGCCTGACGGCGGTTCCGACGATGAGGAAAAGGCGAGCGCTCTCATGCTTCCCGCGATGGACTTGATTGGAGTGAGCGAGTTGTTGATCTCGTGGCCGAGGACACGAACAAGCCGCTGAAATGCAGTCCGCTCTTCCTCGCGCAAAGCGACGCTCACATCCGATAAGACGAGAAGTGTGTGGGGGACGCCTCGTTGCCGGAAGGTGTTGCGATGTACGAGCCAGCGGGAAATCCGAGCATTCGCGGCTGCTGGTAACGCGACGATGCCGCCATCGGCCTGACGAAGCAGAGGCTCAAGCCCAACTTCTGCCGCGGTGTAACCAATGGGATCGTCGATCTGTAAAAGAGAGGGGTCGGCGGCGTTGCTTGCGATCTGTGCAGAAAGAAGTCGCAACGCTGCAGGATTGATAAGGCGTAGGCGGTTTCTCGGATCAAAGGTGAGAACGGGTGCGTCCATAGAAGAGACAACTCGCTGCAAGAGAGCCGTGGCCTCCATGCCGCCGACTCGTTGTTGCTGAAGGAAGTCGGCAAATTGATTGATCTCGATTGCGAGTTCACCCAGTGCATCTCCGCTATGCTGACCGCGTGCGCGAAAAGAAAAGTCCTCTTCCCGCAAAGCTCCAATCACATTTGAGAGCGTTTGCAAGGGCCGAATGGTTTGTTCAAGCAGAATGGCGGTCACGATGAGTGCGAATAAAGCAAGCAGTCCAAGAAGGGCGAATGCAACTCCCGAGGTAAGATGTTCTCGCCAAGCCAGCACGCCTGCGAGGACTGCGCCGGGAGCGGAGAGGAGGACGCAAAGCCATCGTAATCGACGTTCAAAGGGGATACGGTGATTGAGTGAACGAGATTTCGCCAAGACCCGACCGGTGGGCCTAGACCCCATACTTTTCCATCCGCCGATAGAGAGCGCCGCGGCTCAGACCGAGCGCCTCCGCTGCGTGACTGATGTTCCCCTGGTTTCGCTGCAGGGCCTTACGAATGAGGATGCTCTCTACCGCCTCGAGACTCATCTCATCCAGGGATCCTGTTTGCTGTGTGGTACGAGCGACCAGTCCCAGATCATCCGGCTCAATCTGATTGCCGCGAGCCAGCAGGACCGCGCGTTCCGTAGCATGGTCTAACTCACGCACGTTGCCGGGCCATTTGTAGGCCAGCATGATTTCAAGCGTCTTGGGTGAAAAACTCTGGAGGGGTTTGCGATAGCGAGTGGAATAACGGCTTAGAAAGTATCCGGCAAGTTGTGGGATGTCTTCACGTCGATCCCTCAGAGGCGGTAAATGAATCTCGACCGTATTCAGGCGGAAGAGAAGATCTTCCCGGAAACGGCCCTGGGCGACCTCCTCCGATAAATTCGCGTTGGTAGCAGAAATGACTCGAACGTCAACCTTGCGCGTTTTTGATGAGCCCACTCTCTCCAATTCGCCTGTTTCAAGAACGCGAAGAAGCTTTGCCTGCTGCCGTATTGGGACATTTGCGATTTCATCGAGAAAAAGTGTGCCGTGATCGGCGAGTTCGAATCGGCCGATACGGTCCGTGCGAGCGTCGGTGAAAGCACCTTTCACGTGTCCGAAAATCTCGCTCTCGAATGTTCCTTCCGGCAAGGCTCCTGTATTCACCGCTACCAGGCTGCGTGATGAGCGTGGGGAGAGTGCATGTAGAGTGGCAGCGACAACTTCTTTGCCGCTGCCGTGCTCGCCGGTGATGAGCACGTTGGCTCCAGAGGGCCCAATACGAGCCATTAACTCCAGCACAGGACGCATGGCCGGAGCAGCGGCAATAAATTCCGGCAGGTTTTGCGCGCGCAATAAGGAGTTTTCGGCCTCAAGAAGTTCCGTGCGCCGATGCGCTCGATGAAGATCAATCTGATTTCGGAGCACGGTAATCAGGCGCGCGTTGTCCCACGGCTTTTGGATGAAATCGCGAGCGCCACGTTTCATCGCTTCGACAGCGAGATCAATGTTCGCCCATGCCGTCATCACGATAAGAGGAAGGCGGCTGTTGGTCTGACTGATTTCATCTACGAGAGCCAGCCCCTCTGCTCCGGAAGTTGTGTCTCGCGTGTAGTTCAAATCGAGAAGCGCGGCATCGTACGTTTCCGAGGCCAGAAGTGAGAGGGCCTCTCGTGGAGAGTAGGCCGCGTCCACGATATATCCATGAGGACGCAGCAGTAGAGCGAGGGCCTCAACGATATCTCGCTGATCATCCGCCACCAGCACGCGGCAAGAATCGGTGGGCGTTGCTGGTGAAGCGGCGGTCGGCTTGGAAGCAGTAAACATGGCTAAGCCCCTCAATTCTAACTCTAAGGTTTTACGACTACGGGAGCGGGCTGAGGGGGAACGGGGGTGTGCGTGACGACTCCATCGAGGGCCTCGGCGATCGAGATACCGAATCGTTCCAGAGTTTGGCCGGTGACGCGATAAAGTTGCAGGCGCGATTTCTCGTAAGTTGCTTCAGCCTGGGCAAGGGTGGAATCAGCGACGGCAAGATCCCGTTCTGCGGACAGAGTCTGGAAACTTGAACCCGCGCCTAGGGTTTGTTCCTGCTTGGTAATGTCGAAAGTGCGTTGAGCGAGATCGCGAGCTTTTCGAGCGGACGCGACTCGAGCCGCGGTCTGTTCGAGAGCATAGGCCGCATTCCTGACTTCAATTCGGATGTTCTTCTTCTGTTGCTCGACTAACAGCTCGGTCTGCTTGTATTCGAGCTCCGATCGGAACTGATCGGCCTTCGCCAGGCGATTTCGAATAGGAATCGCTATCTGCAATTCGGCCAAATAATCAGGAGCCGTACCATTGAAAGCGCTTGAAAGTGCGCCACCGTAATTGGGGGGAACGTTGACTGGGTTATCGCCGAGTGAGTAATTGGGGTTCGGCTGACCCGCAAGGCCGGAACCAGAGTAATAGCCGATCGCGGTAACCGTTGGCAGAAGCTGATTACGGAGCGACTTACGTGAAATCTGGAAGTTGTCGAGAGTGATCTGGGTTTCGACCAAGTCGGTGCGATCTCGAAATGCGGCTGCAACGAGGTCCTGCACGGGTGGCAGCGTCTCCTGCTTCAGCGTATCCAGGGCGGCGGTTGGAACGACCGGCATCTCTTCGAGAGTCGGATCCAGTCTTTTGGTGAGCGCGTTCTTGACGAGAGATGCCTGCAATTCCAGACTCGTTCGGGAAACCGTAAGATCCTGATCGCGCACGGCGACTTCGGCCTCCGCCTTCATCACGTCCATTTCGGGAACGGCCTGGAGTTCAAGCTGCTTGCGCTGGTCGTCAAGCGATTTCTGTGCGAATGCCAGCGAGCGCTCTTTCACCTGTTCGTCGAGATATGCATTCACGAAGTCCCAGTAAATATTCGCGATTTGCGTGATGGTGGAGGAGACCTGGTTCTTGAACGCGACGTCTGAAATCTTTCTATTGTTTTTTGAGATGCGGATAAAGCGTTTGTTCGGTCCGAATCCGAAACCAGCTAACAATTGCTGAGAGACCAGAAAGCGAAAGTTTGAGAAGATCGCGGGATTTAGATTCTGATATGGACTGTTGATCGTATCGCGCTGGTTATTGAAATTGAATTGAATCGCCGTGCCGGTAGAAAAGGCCTGCGTCACACCCGCATTCACGATTGTGGTGTTCTGCTTGAGCAGAGGCACGCCATAGTTGACGGTATTCGCTTCCTGCTGGGTCGAGTGTTGATTGCTTGCCACGGCGACGACCTGCGGATCGTAAGAACTGATGGGCGTGCCTTCTCCAAATGTGGATTGCACCAGGCCGCCGGCTCCGGCACCTGCGCCTGCCGCGCCTACCGACGTGCCGCCTGCTCCTGCTCCTGCGCTCACACCCGCTGTTCCGCCCGGGGTATTTTGCACGAGGCCTGTGTTGACGCCCAAAGTGGTGCCACCCGCGCGCGTACGCAACATATCCGTCTCCGCGATAGGCAAGTTGTAACGTGCGATGGCAAGATCGAGATTATTTTCCAGACCTAGCGCGACGGCATCCTCAAGAGAGAGGTAGAGCTTCCCGTCTTTGATGCATGAATCCAGCCGCGGAGAGTTGATGAGGCTTGGATCGGGGATGCTGCTCGGCGCATAGGCGCTAAATGGATTGTGAGAATGCGGCAACGTAATACGAAACGGTTCCGGTGCTGCAAAGTTGACGGTCGCTGTGGGCGCCGCAGAGAGCAGGCGCTGGGGCTGACGGAGCAGCTACCTGCGCAACGCTTGTCAATGAGATGGAGCAAAGAACGAGAGTGGCCGTTGCTATCCTGGTGCGATTTACGCACTTCGATGAGCCTGTAGAACTGGCGGTGAGCATCAGGCTTTCGCTCCTACAGTGCCGATCTCGGGATTCGCAGTGTCACCAGTGAGCCATCCATCGCGCATCTCCAATACGCGCGATCCATAACCGGCGTTCGTCTCAGAGTGGGTGACCTGGACGATGGTGGTGCCCTCCTGATTCAGTTTCGAGAACAGTTCCATGATTTCTTTCGCTTGCGATGAGTGCAGATTTCCGGTAGGTTCATCGGCCAACAGGACGGCTGGGCTATGTACAACAGCGCGTGCGATGCCCACAAGCTGTTGCTGGCCGCCCGAAAGCTGATTGGGGTATAGGTCTTTCTTGCCAACAATTTGAAAGCGATCAAGAATGTCCGCTACCAGTGACTGGCGCTCCGTCCGCGGCAGGTTTTTATAGGAAAGAGGAAGATCGATATTTTCGGCCACAGTTAGATCGTCGAGCAGGTGATAACTCTGAAACACCATGCCGATATGGCGTTTGGCAAGTTCGGCGCGCTGCTTGCGATTGAGTGGGTGGACCGCTTCACCGTTGAGGAAATATTCCCCCGTCCATTGATCGTCGAGCATGGCGATGACATTCAGGAGTGAAGATTTCCCTGCTCCCGAGGGGCCCATAATCGTGACGAATTCGCCGGGGGTAATGTTAATGCGGACGCGCCGTAAAACATAGGTTTGTCCCACTCCGACTTTGTAGCTCCGATCAATGTCTTTCAATTCAATCATGTACTTCCTCAATTCAGTTCGATACTCAAAAGGCACGAGTAGTGATTCGCCGTAGCTGCGTTATTCGCTGCGCAGCGCCTGCATCGGTTCAATCGATGCGGCTCGCCGCGCAGGGATGAAGCCTGCGACGGCAGCGCAGAGGGAGAGCACTACGATGGCTGCTCCAAGGACGAAAGGATCGTAAGTGCGGACGTTATAGAGCTGACTTGAGATCAGACGCCCACCGATGAGAGTAATAGGAATTCCAATCAGCAGCCCAATCCCGATTTGGATGAGAGCGACGCGGAGCACCATCGAGACTACGCTGGTGCGCGTTGCACCCAGCGCCATGCGAACGCCGATCTCGCTGGTGCGTCGAGCTACCGAGTACGACGTCACGCCATAGAGTCCGACGGATGCTAGCAATAACGCGAGCAGACCGAAGAGAGCGGTAAGACGTGCGACGAGTCGTTCCTGGTTGAAGTTTCCTGCGACCTGGTAATCGAGCGAATGGAAATCAATGATGGTGAGATTCGGGTCGATTTCAGTGAGTGTGTGGTGCACGACACTTTCCAGATCCTGCTGCGGTCCATTCATCTGCAGTGTGATCGAGTTGATGTACATCGATCGTGATTCGGCGACCACATCCTTCTGATTGGACAAGCGTTGAGTAAGCGGCCTCAAAAACATGGGACGGAATTGGTCGTTCGGACTGTTGTACTTGGCGTCGGCTACGATACCAACGATTTCAAAGCTGTCGGAATATTCTTGACCGTGATTTCCGAAGTGCTTGCCAATGGGATCTTCGTTGGGGAAGAACTTTTTCACGAAGGCCTGATTGACAACAGCGATGAAGCGAGAAGTCGCCGTATCCTGCTCGGTGATTCCCCGGCCGCGCATTACGGGCTGACCGACAGTCTCCAGGAACTGCGGGCTCACTCGGTCCCACGACGATCCGCAGTGGCTATTTGGACCAGGTGCTGGACGCCCCTGGACGAATACGCACTCGCCCCAGTTGTTTCCCTCAAGCGTACTGTACAAAGCGAGGCCGACGCTCTTCACCCCGGGAAGCGCGCGGAACCGCTGCTCCATCTGTGTATAGAGACCGGGAAGTCTCTCGGGCGAGTAGCCAGCACCATAGGGGTCAAGGTGGACCACGTAACGATTCGCGGTCTGGATGCCAAAGCTTTGGTGCTCGAGGTTGCGCAGAGACTGCGTCAGCAGACCTGCTCCAGCGAGTAGAACAAGCGACAGTGCGGCTTGAAAAACGATGAGCGATTTTTGCGGCAGCGATGAGCGATCGCGGGTCGATCGATTGACGCCACGAAGTGCTTCGGCCGGTTCGGAATGTGATCCGATCCACGCGGGTGCGATGCCAAAGACGATGCCCGTGATCATGGACAAACCAAAAGCGAAGGCAAGCACGGGTAAAGACGGTGTCGCCTGGATGGGCAGGTTATGAGCGTCAGGAAATGCAAGCGCGAGGATCATGCGCGCGCCGCCGTAGGCAATCGCCAAACCGGCCAAGCCGCCAATGCAGCCGAGGAGTACGCTCTCGGTGAGTGTCTGTTGAATCAGCCGTTTGCGGCTTGCTCCGAGGGCCATGCGCAATGAGGTGTCAGATCTACGCGCAGTGCCTCGCGCAAGCATCAGGTTGGCGATGTTTGCGCAGGCAATCATCAGCACGAGGACAGAAATCGCCATGAGCAGATACAGGCCTTTGCTGGTTTGCTGCTGCATGCTCTGAATGCCACCGCCTCCGGGGCTCATTACGACATGTTGTTTCGGAATAATCGTATTGCCGCCGTTTTGCGTGTAGTCCGGCACGCTCGAGAGAAACTGGCGCAACGACGCGGACAGCTTTTCCTGCAACGCTGTGATATTTGTGCCGGAGCGAACGCGGCCCACAGCGTAAAGCCAGTTTGAAGACTTCTGGTGCAAGATCGAATTTTCGCGCTCGATCAATGGTTCGGCGGACAGGGGTAGCCAAAAGGCTGGTGAGCCGCTGCTTACCCGGTCGCCAAAAAATGCCGGAGGCGAGACGCCGATGATGGTCACGGGTACGCCTTGGATGGTAACAGTCGCTCCGATAATCGAGGGATCCAGGGAGTAGTCCGCCTGCCACGACTGATAACTTAGAACCGCTACCGGCGGTGCGTTGGGCGCGTCGTCGGAGGGAGACATCAAGCGTCCCGCGAACGGCGATATCCCGAATGTCGAGAAGTAATTGCCGGAGACGTATTCACTGACCAGCGGCTTGGCAGTTCCACTTCCTCGGCGCACGTTCATTGTGTTCGAGCCGGACTGCATAGCCGCGAGCGACTCGAACTCGGGAGCCGCCGCCATCAAGTGCTTGTACAGGTCATAGGAAAAGATGTCGAAGTCGCCAGCGGAACTGACGAAGCCGCCGTTGACGCAGCAATTATCCGTATCTCCAATGCGATAAAGCTGGGCAGGATTTGCCACCGGCAGCGACTTCAGCAGCACCGCATGGACCAGCGTAAAGATCGCCGTGTTCGCACCAATGCCAAGTGCCAGCGTCAGAATGACGGTGACGGCGAACGCCGGCGCCTTCACGATCTGACGAAGTGCGAACCTTACATCCTGGAGGACGTTTCCCATTAACGCACCTCGTTCAGGAGCGCGTTGAGCTCGCCCTCCGCGACAACCTTGCCGTCAAAGAGGTGGACTTCCCGCTCTGCGTGCCGGGCAAAACGAGGATCGTGCGTAACCATGCAGATCGTTGCGCCTTCGCTGTGAAGCTCCTGGAGCAGTTCCATCACGGCTTCGCCATTCTTCGAATCCAAGTTACCCGTGGGCTCGTCGGCAAGCAGGATGGAGGGAGAACCGGCGAGAGCGCGGGCCACTGCGACACGCTGTTGCTGACCACCTGAGAGTTGCGAAGGATAGTGCCGCATGCGATGTGCCATGCCAACGCGTTCCAGCGATTGCTGCACGCGCTGTTTGCGTTCTGCCGCCGACATGCCGGATCGATAGGTAAGGGGCAACTCAACGTTCTCGAAGACCGTTAGATCGCCAATGAGATTAAAGCTCTGAAAGATGAAGCCGATCTCCTGATTACGGATTCGCGACCGTTCCGAGAAGCTGAGATTTTCAACCGCCTTGTTGTTCAGCGAATACTTGCCGCCGGTTGGCGTGTCGAGCAATCCGATGATCGAGAGCAGGGTTGATTTTCCGCAGCCCGACGGGCCAGACATGGCGACGTACTCACCACGAGCGATGTTGAGATGGATACCTGAAAGGGCGTGGGTTTCGATCTCGTCCGTATAGAAGATCTTGGTGAGCGCTTCGATCTGAATGAGTGGCTGAGCATATTCCGACATGTGTCTGTCCTCTTGAAAAGTTTTGATCTCAATTAATCGAGACGAATGCGATTGGCCGAATCCCACCGTGACATGTCGGAGAGGATGACTGTATCGCCCTCTTTCAGCCCGGAGAGTACTTGGATTGCGTTGACTGATGCGCGTCCCACCTTTACGGGAGTACGCAGAGCTGTGCTGCCGTCCGATTCCAGACGGAACAGGCTGATCGTGGAGTTTTCATTTCCGAATGCGGGTCTGCCGACATAGAGCACATCCGCAAGGCGCTCGAGGTCGATGGTTCCGTCAACGCTCAGGTCAGGGCGTTCACCCTCGACGTGGCCATTCAGCTGAACATCGACTGCAACGGTACCATTCTGCACAGCGGGATCGATGCGGGTGACGATGCCCTCAATGATGCCGTTATGGGTATCAACAGACGCGGGCTGCCCGATTTGAATGTCGCGAGCCTGTGTCTCCGCAATTTTCAGTTCTGCTTTCAGGCGGTCCGGTTCTACAACCTTGGCGAGCATCGTGCCGGGCTCGACGCGCTGGCCGACGGCCAGCGGGAGGTCTGTCAACACGCCATCAATGCCGGCACGTACCTTGAGGGCAGCCAACTGCTGGCGTTTGAGTTCGGCAATCGCACGAGCCTGGTCCACCTTGGTCTGCGAGACGGCCATTTGCGACTCAAGTGCCTTCTCGTTCATGGTGACGACGTTGCCCTGCATCTGGTTTTGCGTAGTCAGCGCATCCGCCTTGCCTTGCGAAGCGCGATAGGTCAGGCCCGAGATGACTCCCAGCTTGTAGAGAGACTTGTCAGTCTCCGCCTGTCTTTGTGCCTGGCTATAGTCGGCATTCACACTTGCCGCCGTGGAACGTTGCGTGGCGAGCTCAGTTTCAAGTTTGACGCGTGCATTCTTGAGATCAGCTTCGGCGGCCTTCAATTGCAATTCGGCGTCGAGTGCTTCCTGCGTGAGAGTAGGGTCGCCGAGTTCGACGATGACCGTGTCAGGGTGCACCTTCGAGCCGGGGAGCACGATAATGCGAGTGACCGTACCTTCGGACTGAGCAGGGATTTGACGAATCGAATCTTCGCGCGGAACGAGCGTGCCAAGTCCGCGCACTTGGCGGACCATGGGCCCACGTTTGATGGTGTCGGTCCACACGGTGCTGCGCTCCACAGTGGGAGCAGCAGGTTTGAGACGGAGCACGGCAGCGGTAGCTGCGGCACCCACGACAAGCAGCACTGCAAATCCAATGATTTGGTTGCGGCGTTTACGGGCCTTGAGATCGGGTCGAGCGATATCCATTGCAATAGTGATTCGCACGCAGCACGCCATTTGTTCCATGAATCGTAAGTGGCTGATTTAATAGTTCTTTTTGCAAGTGTTCCGGATCACCAATTTGGGGGTTATGTCCGGAATCAGGGGCCTTGTGTCCGGAATTGGACATCATTTACGAACGCTTTTCTGATGGAAAAGGGTCGGCATTATCGAGATCATCAACGGCGGGGGTACAGGGTAAGAGCGGCATCGTTTGCTCGTCCGATTGTGAACACCGAAGCTTTGCCGATGAACAATAAAGTTCGAGAGCACTGCATTTTGCTTAGAGGAATCAATGATTTACTAGATAAAACCGCTGGTCACTTACGTGCACTTATCTCCGTAACCGGGTCCCATCCCCCTTGAAAGAGTTCACTCATGCAGACCCTGCTCCAGGATTTCCGATATGCCTTCCGACAACTGGTCAAGAGTCCGGGATTCGCGCTCACGGCAGTGATCTCCCTTATGTTGGGAATCGGAGCCACCACTGCAGTCTTCAGCGTGATCTACGCAATCCTGATGAATCCTTATCCTTACGCCGCACCCGACCGGATGATTCACTTGAGGCTGAAGGACAAATCGGACCAGAATGCGGGGTTTGGACTGACAGCGCAGCAGTGGCAGCAACTTCGGAAATCGCCCGTCGTTGAGGACTCATTCATCTCAGATGGATGGAGCCTGACTGTGACGGGGCACGATATCCCTGAAGATGTACAGGGAACGTATTTCAGCTCGAATGCATTTAATTTTTTCGGTGTTCCTGCATTTCTTGGGCGCGGCTTGCTTCCCTCCGACGCAATTGATGGGCAAGATCCACAACCCGTCGTCGTACTGAGCTACAAATTCTGGCAGAGACACTTCAACTCGAACAAAGCGGTGATCGGACAGACCCTGCAGTTGGTACGGAAGAACTACACAATAGTCGGAGTTGCAGCCCCACGATTTACCTGGGACGACGGTGGCGTCTATCTCCCGCTGAAAGTAACGCTCGATCCGACTCGGAACTATTACACCGGAGTACGGCTTAAGCCAGGTGTAACGCACGAAGGCGCGAATGCCGCGCTGCAACCGCTGATTGAGCAGTTTGCAAAGGAGACTCCGACGCACTTCCCGACGGGCAAATTGCAACTGCATGTCGTTGGACTGAATGATGACTTCATTCACGATCTTGGCGGCACGTTGGCGCTCTTGTTCAGTGCGGTTGCTTTGCTGCTCGCCATTGGCTGCGGCAATGTTTCGATTCTGCTGCTGGCGCGCGGTACAGCGCGCAGGCACGAATTTGCCGTTAGAGCGGCAATCGGCGCGAGCCGTAGACGTATCATCCGCCAGTTGCTCACCGAGTCTCTCATCCTATCGCTCACCGGGGCTGCACTTGGCGTACTCCTGGCATACAAGTCCTTGAACATCATCGTTAGTCTATTGCCGCAATTTTCTTTTCCGCATGAAGCAGCGATCCGCATCAATGTTCCGGTTCTGTTATTCAGCGTCGGGATAGCTCTGCTAACAGGCGTGCTGTTCGGCCTATGGCCGGCTCTGCAGCTCTCGAAGCCTGAGGTGAGCCAGGTGATGCAATCGAGCACTCGCAAGATTGCCGGAGGCGTGCAAGGGAAACGAATGCACAATGTCCTGATCGGTACACAGATTGCATTGACGCTGGTGCTCCTTGCCGGAGCGGGCGCGGCCATGGACGGATTCTTAAAGCTGATGCGAACGCCACTCGGCTATGACCCGCACAACGTAATGTCGGTAGGAATTCCAGTTCACGACGGCACCTATAAAACGTGGGCGGAACGCTCTGCTTATTTCGAACTAATACGGACCAAGATTGCGGCGATTCCCGGCGTATCGATAGCTGCGATTTCAACGAATGCGACGCCACCTTCCAACGGCTGGTCAACCAACATTGAGGTGCTGGGGAAGACGCCGCTGGACGATCAGAAGGTCCGAATCAACTTTGTGAGTCCGGGATATTTTCCGCTGCTTCGCATTCCCCTGCTGCGGGGTACGATTTGGGATGAGACGCAGAATCATAATGCGGCACATGTGGCGGTAATCAATGAGACGATGGCGCGGCGCTATTTCCCGAATGGCGATGCGCTGGGACACTCCCTTAGACTCCCTCGGTTGAAAGACGAACCACCGTTCAATCTTTCCGTGCCGGGTTCCGACTCATGGCTGGAGATCGTGGGCGTGGTCGCAGACAAGCGGGACGATGGACTTAGAAAGCCCATACTCCCTGAGGCATTTGTGCCATTCACGCTTTCAATGCGGATGTGGACACAAATCCTGGTTCGTTCGGAAGTTTCGCCCCTCACCCTTATTCACACAGTAGGAACGCAAGTTAATTCCATTGACGCGGACCAGCAGATCGGCGGAAATGTGCAGGACTTGGAGCAATGGATAAGGAACGAGCAGGAGTACCAGCAGGGACACCTTGTGACCTGGCTATTCGGAGCGTTCGCGGTGCTGGCGCTGGCGTTAGCGGCGGTAGGACTCTACAGCGTGGTTTCGTATACCGTGGCACAACGCACCAACGAATTCGGTATCCGCATGGCCCTGGGTGCGCAACGGGGCCACGTTCTGCGAATCGTGTTCACTTCGACGGTTGCGAGCGTGGGGGGTGGAATACTCGCAGGGCTGTTGCTGGCCATTTCGTTGAACCGCGTTCAGTCACATTGGGCGGAGGGCAGCTCGCGAAGTCCTCTGGTGCTGATTGCTGCGACGATTTTGCTGGCGCTGGTGGCGACGATCGCTTGCGCTGTACCGGCGCGGAGAGCCTCTGAAACCGACCCCATGACAGCACTGCGTTACGAGTAGAGGATTCGTAAGTTCGTCGGAAGAAAAAGCGGATAGCGATGTATATCTCGCTATCCGCTTTTCTTTTGCTGCCTAGCTTCGGCTGACTGATCTTACGAGATAACCTTCATCTCGCTGGAGGTTCCGCCTGCCGCAGGTACATAGCATTTTTGCGTGTAATCCATCACCATTCGATCGGCGTTGAAGCGCCATCCCAGAGTGCGGATCGTGCGCTTCATCCGTTTGATCCACCCACGTGGCAGGCCGTCGGTATCGCGCATGTAGTAGAGAGGGATCAGCTCGTCGCGCAGCACGCTATATAAATCTTCTCCGTCGCGATTGTCGTGCACATCCATATTCGAATGTGTTCTACCTCGTCCGATGGCAAAGCCATTGAGACCGTCGTAGGCCTCCGCCCACCATCCGTCCAGAACAGACAGATTAAGGCCGCCATTCAGCACAACCTTTTGTCCGCTGGTGCCGGACGCTTCGAGCGGTCGACGCGGATTGTTGAGCCATACGTCGACACCCTGTACGAGATGGCGCCCGACATTGATGTCGTAATCCTCGACAAACACAAAGCGATCGGCGAACTCTGAGTCGCGCATCATCTCGGCAATCTGTTGCAAAACTCGCTTGCCCGGCTCATCATGCGGATGCGCTTTACCAGCAAAAACAAACTGCACGGGGCGGTTGGGATCGTTCACCATGGAATTTAACCGGGCGATATCCGCCAACACGAGGTTTGCGCGTTTGTAGGTGGCGAAGCGGCGTGCGAAGCCAATAGTCAACGCGTCCGGGCTGAGCACCTTTGATAAACGTTGCAGAGATTCACGAGGCTCGGAACGGCGCTCCGCCTGTTCGCACGCACGACGCCGAATGAATTCGAGCATCTGCGATTTGAGACTCAGGTGAGTTTCCCATAATTCGCCGTCGTCGACGTTCTCGATTTCTTCCCAGGTGCGAACCGACCCGCTGTTTTCCTGCCATCCGGTACCTAGGTGTCGATCGTATAAGCGGGACATCTGTGGAGCCAACCACGACGGTACGTGAACACCATTGGTGATGTGTCCAATTGGAACAGCATCTTCAGACCTGCCCGGGAACAGGCTGGTCCACATATTGCGGGAAACTTCGCCGTGCAGAGAAGAGACCGCATTCGCGCGGCGGGAAAGTTTTAGCCCGAGCACGGTCATGCAGAACAATTCCTGATCGTTCGAGGGATTCTCGCGACCGAAGCTCATCAACCTTTCTCGGGATAGTCCAAGTTCGTCGCGCAGTGGTCCTAGATGTTCCTCAATGAGATCAGAGTGGAAGCGATCATGTCCGGCAGGCACAGGCGTGTGAGTTGTAAAGATAACTTCGCGAGGAATCTGATTGGCGGCCTGATCGAACTCCAGGCCTTCTTCCTGCATGCGGTTTCGTATTGCCTCAAAAACCGCGAAGCCACTGTGCCCTTCGTTCAGGTGAAGCACGCCCGGTGAGATACCCATCGCCTTGAGCGCTCGGAAACCGCCAACGCCGAGGAGCAGCTCTTGGCGGATGCGCGTCCGGCCGTCTCCTCCATATAAGCGTGAGGTGAGATCGAGATCTTCAGGGGCATTACCAGGGACATTTGAATCGAGCAACAACAGGTCACAACGCCCCACCTTAATGCGCCAGACTTTTGCGCGTATGGAACTGCCTCGTGTGGCAATCTCCAGGACAACGGGCTCTCCGTTCGTGCCGATTGCCGGCTGCATGGGCAACGAATTTACGTCGGTCTGGAGATATTCCTCGCGTTGCCAGCCATCCTTGTCCAGCCGCTGCAAAAAGTATCCCTGCCCGTAAAACAATCCCACGCCCACGAGCGGGATGCCTAGATCGGACGCACTCTTGATGTGGTCTCCGGAGAGAACTCCAAGGCCTCCCGAGTAGATAGGGAGAGATTCGTGCAGTCCAAACTCGGCAGAGAAGTAAGCTACAGGCCGAGGTCGCAAGCAGCCTGCATTCGCGGCTCCCCAGGTGCGATCGGCCTGCAGATACTCCTGCTGGCGGCGGTAGGCATAGTTAATCCTGCTATGGAGCATGAGCTCGGTGGCACGACGCTCGATCTCTGCCAATGGGATTTCGCTGAGGAGAGATATTGGGTTCTGATTCAGTTCTCTCCATCGCGTGGGATTGAGATCGCGAAACAGGCTGATGCAGTCGTTATCCCAACTCCACCACAGATTTCGCGCCAGCGACCAGAGCCGTTCCTGGGCAGGCGCAATAAAGCGATCTAGAGTCCGGGCCTCACTCACAACAGGAGCGACCTGGTTGGCCGCCTCAACGAGCATGCGCACTTCAGTCTCCTGAAACACGCGCGAATCTTTGGTCTGAACCACTAGAACACCTTGAAGGATTCCGCGGTCTATCAGGGGTACGCCGAGGAAGGAATGGTACGCCTCTTCACCCGATTCTTTCACGAATTTGAAGCGAGGATGATTCTTTACATCGGCAACCGACACTGGGCGGACCTGTTCCGCTACTAGCCCGGCGAGCCCCTCGTTCAGTGCGAGACGGAGCGTGCCGATACAGCGAGGGTGCAAACCCAGGGTGGCAGCTAGGACCAGGTTGGACCGATCCGGTTCAAGCAAATATGCCGAGCAGACGTCTGTTTTGAATCGCGTCGCTATGAGCGCGACGACATTCATGAGGGTGTCAGCAGGCTTGCTTCCCTCCTCCGTCAGGTTGGCGATCTCTTCCAGCGTCAACACATAATCTGCGTCAAGTGCATCAAAGGACTGGCTCACCGGACATGCCCTCGCCTTTCTATAAAAGTTCCCAGCATAGACACTTGCGCTTTCCCCAGCCGCGAACAGCAGAGGTTCTTCCACTTTTGCTTGCTATGGTTTTCGACAGTCTGGCTAATTGAAAGAATTGCTAAATCCTGAAAATGGCCTTCGGAGAGATTTGATAATAACGTTAACTTCCCCAAAACTGCGAGACAATTCTGACCGGCTGATTGAGGAAATTTTCCTGTACTGGATCTCCAGTGTCACGCATGTGCTATCAATTGCTGAACATTTCGTGGTGCATCGGGTGCTGATTGCGTTGCCGGCACTGATGGAAGCGAGAGTAGACTCATCCTGCAGCTAATTCGATTGATTAGGCCATATATCAAATGTTCAAGAGACTTCGCATCTCAGTGGGACTCTTCGCGCCATTGCTCGTTATTGCCGGCGCCTGCGCACAAAACAAACCAGTTGTCATGGAGCGCGGCGCCAGCACTATTGTGTTTGAGCCTTACGCCCCGAACGTGATCCGCGTAACGCTAAGCATGCTGAAGGATCGTGCGCTAGCGGGTCCGGGATACGGCTTTGTTGCCTCGCCCGCGTCTGAAGGATGGAGTCAGCAACACACGGAAGATGGAGAAGTTTACAAATCATCGCGGCTGGTGGTGGCGCTTGTTTCGGACAAACCCGGCAAAGCGCTGGCAACGCAGATTGACATCTCGAAGTTTTTCAACGGGTCGACGCCGGGTGCGCACATCCGCATCAGCACGCCGGAGGGTAAAACACTAATCGACATGAATGGCTGGTCGATGTCTGTGCCTAACTATAAGGACGGAAATGCCGGCATTCTGTCAGAGCGCAGGTCGACGGATGCTCCGTTCTACCAGGTTGGCGCGAGCTTTGCCTCACCTTCTGATGAACACTACTACGGACTGGGACAGAATCAAGAAGGCTTTCTGGATCATCGTGGGCACACGGTCGAATGCTGGAACAACTATCTTTCGACGGGTGGCCCGACGTGGTGTGTTCCGTTCGCGGTTACGAACAAAGGTTACGGTCTTATCTGGGACAATCCATCGCAAACAACCATCCGACCGGGATTCAACGAGCAGACGACGTGGACCTCGCAGGTGGGTGACCGCGTGTCCTTCTTTGTAATCGCTGGCAAGAATACTGACGAAATCTATTCCGGATACAAGCTTCTAACCGGGGCCACTACGCTGCTGCCTAAGGCGGCTTACGGTTTTATTCAATGCAAGCAGCGTTACTCCTCGCAGGAAGAAGTGCTTGCGGTTGCAAACGGATATCGTGAGCGGCATCTGCCGGCTGACGTGATTGTTGTGGACTGGTTCTATTACACAAAGATGGGGCAGATGGATATGGACCCGGCGAAGTGGCCGGACCCGGTTGGCATGAATCGCACACTCCACGACATGGGCTTCCAGACAATGATCAGTGTCTGGCCGCGCTTTGTTCCGGAATCCCGCTACTATGCCGAGATTCTGAAGAACGGCTGGTTCGAACACCTCGCCGATGGAACTCCGACGAACGGCTTGCCCTATGATCGGGCTGGCTCTGACATTGATACTACCAATCCAGCAGCGGCGAAATGGTATTGGAACACAATCAACCGAGACATTCTGAGCAAGGGATTTGACTCAATCTGGGCGGACGAAACTGAGCCTGACCTGCCTCCGAATGGCAGCTACTTCTCCATCGGACCGGGCACTCAATACTTCAACGTCTACCCGCTCTTTCACACGGCGGCACTTTACGATGGTTTCCGCCGCGACATAGATCATCGAGGACTGATCCTCTCCCGCGACGGGTATCTCGGCGTGCAACGCAATGGAACCATCGTCTGGTCATCCGATATCGCGCCAACCTGGGACACGCTTCAGAGGCAGATACCGACCGGACTGGATGTGGCGGCCTCGGGCATTACGAATTGGAGCAATGACACGGGTGGCTGGGGGTATCTGCCGGCAGAACATCACCCCGCGCACCCGCCTTTGCTGGATCCTTCTGACGCGAGGGACAACGTTGGCGGTTACGATGACTTTCCCGAGTTGTACACGCGCTGGTTTGAGTACGCAGCGTTTCTTCCCATTTTTAGAACACATGGTAGCCGCATTTACAACGAGACATGGAGCTATGGAAAGCAGGCGGAGCCAATCCTCGAGAAGTATTTGCGGTTGCGCTATCAGCTACTGCCGTATATTTACTCGCTTAGTTACTCTGTCTACCAAACGGGGGCGCCGAACATGCGTGCCCTGTTTATGGATTTTCCTGACGACACGAAGGTCGCCGACATTCGTGATGAATACATGTTTGGCCCTGCGTTCCTGGTCGCGCCGGTAACGGAACAGGGCGCGACCAGTCGCTCTGTTTATTTGCCCGCGGGCACAGGTTGGTACAACTACTGGACCAACGAGCCTTTTGATGGCGGACAGATGATCACGGTCAAGGCGCCAATTGATACCATCCCGTTGTTCGTTCGTTCAGGATCAATCATTCCAATGGGCGAAGCAATCGACAGTACCAGCCAAACACAGAAACTGGCAAAGCTTCGCGTGTATCCCGGATCCGATGGAGACTTTACTCTCTACCAGGACGATGGGAAGACTTACGGCTATGAGACCGGAAAATTCCAACTCACAAAGCTTCACTGGGACAATGCTGCGGCGAAGCTGAGCCATACCGGAGAGGCGGCGTGGAGCGTTCCAGATTCACAGATTGTAGAGATCGTCGGACGTTAGCGATTTAAAGAAACACGCGAGCCTTTAATCTTCGCGATGATGAAGAGCACCACACCTGCACCAATAAGGACCGCCGTTGAGACGAGCACTTTGGCTAGGGCGAGAGGCTTGTTGAGTTCTTCTGCGGGCGGAATTACGGACAGAGCAATCGTTAACGCAGTGCTTGTGAATCCAAGGACGGCCAGCGAGATCGCGACACGACGACCGCCGGGAACGCGAATGACTTCGGGCGATGCAGGACGACTCTGCAAGCGGATCATCGAAGCGAAAAGAAAAAGATACGGCAGAAAATACGCGATGATCGACATGCTCACGAGCACGTCATATGCGCCACGAACCGTGGTCCCAGCCTGACTAAGACAGGCGACTACCATGCCGGCGAGACCGTAGCTGCCGATGGCAACCCACGGAGTGCTGAAGCGAGGATGAATGTGGGCGAACATCGGCGGCAAGTAATGGTCGATGCCCGCAACGAAAGGTAACCGCGACGTTGACGAAAGAAAAGCAGCAGCACCACCGACTGCATTGAGACCAACCAACAACGCGATACCAGCCAAAAGCCAAGGCATGTGATTCGCGGAGCAGAGCGCCTGTATTCCCTTCAGAAAGCCATCGGCGCCGGATGCCGCTTCACTGGGAATAGCAACAAGTAAGGCGACGGTGCCCGCGATGTATCCGATGGCCAGGACACTGCCACCGACGAGTAGCGCTCGCGGAATAACACGTCTCGGGTTTTGAATTTCCTCTCCCATGAAGGAACCCGCTTCGCAGCCTCCAAATGCAAAAAAAATTGTTGACCAGAAGATGGCGTTGTTCAGCGTCAAATGAGGAATCAGGCTCACTACTGTGAATTGGGTAGCTGAGCCGAATCGCGATGCGGAATATGCTGCAAGCACTAGAAGAACGGATAGCGGAATAATGCTGCCAAGGGATGTGACATTGTTCAGCCACTTGCCAACATCCAGGCCCACGATGTTCAAGATAGTAATAATTCCGAGCCATACGATTGCGAACGTGAGGTAATAAGCAGGGTTGGATGAAAGGCTCTGGCCGCGCACTCCAAAAGCAAACAATACCGAGGCCGCTCCAAAATACAGTACGGCAGGAAAGTATGGAAGGTTGCTCATCCAGTAGGTCCACGCGGCAATGAATCCGGCGAATCCGCCGAATGCCTCGCGCGTCCAAACGTAAAGGCCTCCTTCATCGGGATAGCGAGAAGAGAGTTCGAGGACGCAAGCGGCCAACGGGATGAAAAAGCAAAAGAGCGCGAGCAGCCACACAACCAGAGTGCTGGGGCCGGCGGCCGCGGCGCTGGCGATCCACCGAACACTAAGCCCACTCACGATGTAAAAGAGTGTGAGATCTCTGAAACGCAGGACCCGTTTGAGTCCAGGTTGCGATGCCATGTTCGCGCAGCATAACCCAGGATATGCAGTTGGCGGAAACTAATTCTTGCGGAGGTCCTCCAGGACCGCCATGGCAGCGTTTCGTCCGTTCATTCCAATTACGCTTCCGCCGGGATGGGTGCATGCGCCGCACATGTAGACACCTTTCATGGGAGTGCGAGACGACAGGCGATTGGACCACATGTAGCCTGGGAGGCATTCCCCCTGGAAGATGTGACCACCCGTTAATCCAACTTTTTCTTCTATGTCAGGAGGGCCGAGAACCTGCGACTCGATTACAGCGGAGTCAATATTCGAGCAGAATCGGCCGAGCGAACCGAGTGCAAGTTTCAGTACCTCTTCGCGACGCATGTCCCAATTCCCTTCTGTGAAGGTATAGGGTACGTACTGCGCAAATATACTCATCGTGTGGTGCCCGCGAGGAGCGATTGTCGCGTCGTGCACGCTCTGAAAGTAAAGCTCGCACCAGAGGTGGTCAGGAAGTTCGCCTCTCTGGGCAGCGTCAAATCCTGACTTCCATTCAGCCTTGGTCAACGGAGCATTGATTTGCCCATAGTGATGCGGCTCATCCGTTCCGGGACGCGATGTGAAATTGGGCAACTCACGCAGGTGTACATTCAGCTTTACTGTGCATCCCTCAATCGGAACGTTCTCGACCTTCTGGCGCCAGGCCGAGTCTGCGGAGTCGCCCAGCATTTGTAAGGTTCGCCGTGGGTCGGCGTTTGAGATCACGATTGGCGCTTTGATCTGCTCACCGCTCTCAAGTACGACTCCTTCGCCTGCGATGATTCTTGCAACAGGCACACCGGCTGCGGCGACGGCTCCGGCCTCGCGAGCAGCATCGCAGAAGTAGAACGAAACCATGCCCATTCCGCCTTGGACGTAACCCCACATTCCGGGCATTCCGCCGAGGCGGCCAGAGGAGTGGTGAAAGCGAATGGAGGCCGTGCCCGGATCGAACGGGCTGGCGTTTGTTCCAATAACCCCTTGCCCAAGATAGGCGACTTGAAGATTTTCATCCTCGAGGTAGTGTTCGACGAACTCCGCCATCGACCAATTGAAAAGGACGTTCCGGGCCTCTTGGTCGCCACCAAGTCGTTGCTCGATCTCTTCGCGGCTGGGAGACTCACCGATCCAAATATCTCCGTCTCCGTCCGGCCGCAGGGCATTTCGCAACCGGCGAATCACGTCGCTCATGGCGCGCCAACCCTCGACATCGCGAGGGGCAAAGCGGCGAACTTCTGCATCGCAAGCATCATCGTCATCCCATAGCTGGATGCTCGAACCATCGAGGAAGGGGACAAACAAGCCATTCACCGCGGGCGTCCAACGGAAGCCACGTTCCGGCAGATTTAGCTCGGAGATGACCAGTGGATGCAGGAGTCCGGCGAGGTATGCGCACGGGGACATATACACGCCAGGGAATGGCTCTTCAATCGTGCAGGCACCACCCACGCGCTCGCGACTCTCCAGCACGAGCACTCGCTTTCCAGCTTTCGCAAGATAGGTCGCACAGGCGAGCCCGTTGTGTCCGGCACCAACAACAATGACGTCCCAGCGTCGGGCTGCAAGGTCCTTTATCGGCATAGGGAAGTCCAATCTTGCCGAGTACCGAAGCTGTAGGCGACGTCACGTGCTCCTCCGAACCGCCAGTATACGTGGGAGTGCTCCAGCCGCAGGTTATGTGAGGTTTTTCATGCGTCCGGCTGGGATGCCTCCAGCCAACTTTTCGGTCGTGGCCAAGGTTTCCTTAAGCGGCGGGTCGACACTACGCATATGGAGATCCCGTTGCGGGAAAGGAATCTCAATCCCATTTTCCTGCAGCGCCTGTGCGACCGCGATAGCAACGTCGCTCTTCAACTGAAACCAGGTATCCTGCCGGGCCGACCAGAAGCGTAGTTCAAAATTCAGAGCGCTCTCGCCGAAGCCAAGGAAGAATGCCATCGGCTCTGGCTCATGCATTACACCGGAGTTTTTCTCCGCTACCGAAACGAGCAGTTTGATGATCTCTTTTGGGTCAGAGCCATATGCGACGCCAACTGGAATATCGACTCGCCGCCAGGGAGAGGACAATGTCCAATTGATCACCTGGTTTGATAGCAAGTTGCTATTCGGAACGATAACTTCCGCACCCTGAAAAGTAAGGATGGTGCTGGATCGCCCGCCGATTCGTTTCACGGTGCCGACGAGGCCATTGAGTTCCACTGTGTCTTCCACGCGGATGGGACGCTCAAAAAGAAGGATGAGTCCGGATGCGAAGTTACTGACGATGTTTTGAAGACCGAAACCAACGCCGACTCCGAGCGCACCGGTAATCACCGTGAACTTGTTAAGTTCAACCCCTGCTTGCGTAATTGCCGCAAACAGAACAAGCACCATCAGCACGTAGTACGTCACCTTCGAAATTGCGTAAGGAAGGCCGCGCTGGAGTGCAAGGCGAGACGTTAGCAAGCTCTTGAGTATGAAGGTGCTGCCTTTTGCGATGACGTAGCCTGCGCCGAGAATGATAAGGACGCTTATCAGGTTTCCCACGGTAAATTCAATCTTTCCAAAGCCAATTGAATAGTCGAGGAAGCCAGAAAGAGCATTTGTCATGTTGTCGTTCATGGCAAACAGAAAAATCTGGAGCCTGAGCCAAAGAATCACGGCTAGAAAGATTAAAATTCGACGTCCCCAGTTTTCAACCTGCCAGCGGTGTAATTCCGACAAGCTCTTTCCAAGAGGGCTGCGGATTGCTGTCAACAGCACGATAGATAGAACGCGAACCGTGCAATAGAGGGTTGTCGCCGTCATCGTACTCAGCAGGACGCCCGCACCCAAAAAATGGGCGAGTAACACGTACCCGGAAACATTAGCGACGAGGGCAAC
Source organism: uncultured Acidobacteriaceae bacterium (assembly GCA_963797255.1). GTDB lineage: Bacteria > Acidobacteriota > Terriglobia > Terriglobales > Acidobacteriaceae > JANXZS01. The sequence goes on along the minus strand of CAWCOV010000012.1, from coordinate 81,333 downwards.
GAGCAATAAAAACAAGCAGAATCGAATCGCCTGAACGAGGAGGATTGCTTTCCGTGTAATGTTTTGCACCTGGTTAACGCGATAAGCTCTCGTGAGCCAGCCGATGATAATCACTGCCAGGAGCATTCCCAGAGAGAGTAGCAGCCGTTTTAGAAGAGGCGAGAACGGGATCCAAACACGCACACCGCCGAGTAAATTGCAGGCAATCAATACGTACAGCAATGGCCGCAGATTGGGTTTGATTAAGGTAGGGAGAAGTCTGAGCGTTACAACCATCCACAATAAATAAAGCCCCGCAGCTATGCTGATCGGAGCAGTCGAGGTCTGGCCAATTATCGTGATCAACGCAAACATCAGGGCGACGGAAAAAGGACGATGGAATACTTCCAAGGCACCGGGGGGGATGCCAGGCCGCGCTCCTTTCTCGACATACTGTTTCAGGCGAAAAGCTAAAGGCAACGCCAGGGAAAAAGCGGCTAGTGACAGGAGGACGACCCATGCCTTTGCTTCAAGGAATTCCGCGGTAGTTGAATAATCCCTGTCCGCGGACTTTCGCAGCATTTCTCCCATCCCTTGGCCGTTATCCCGATAAGCACTTTTCGACCAGAGAGGGGGGCTTTCACGTTCAAAAAGACGGCCGCGAAACTGCTCCTCCGCGACACTCAGTTTTGCGAGGGATTCTGCAATTTGCCGACTACTATGCGAGACCAGATTTTGCAGTGTGAGCACTAACCTCAATTGCTTTTGGGCCAGCGCCCGAGTCTTCTTGATCGATTCCAGCTCCTGCCGAACCCTGGCGTTGACTTCGTCGATCCCCACAAGGTCATGGATCTGGTCCCAGGTTGCCTGCCATTTTGGTTCCTCCTCGTCCATAACCCGTAGATAGCCTTCAAGGGTAACGGCACGTGCGCTTAGAACCTTGCGTTGCGCAACGGACTGAAGATTCAGATTTCGCCAATAGAGTTCTTCCTCCGCAAGCTCCGACGCATTGAGCTTGCCGCTCAGTAACTCATCCACCGACGCTGCTCGTTGGCCAACTGCTTCGGCTTGCGCGCGAGTTGATCGTTCCTCATTTGCTAAGTCGGGCGAAGTATTAAGCTGCTTCGTAATGTCAGCAAGCTGGCGATCCAATTCCTCCGCGCTATCGGCTACCTGGGCTAAGGGAATCGCTTTTTCAAATGGCGAAGCGACAACCGGAGTAGCGGGCTGTGTTGTGCCTGAAGCCGCAGGTGCGGTTGCCAAAGGATTAGCGGCTTTAGCCGGTTGTATTGCGAGTATCGTCTGCGGGGCTGCGAGCAACGCCGCGAGCACGAACCAAGCCCAAGAGACAATCCAACCTGCACGTACGGCGGAGATGTGAGGAGGACGACGAGAAGTGCCGGCAATACCGAACTTCGATCGGATTTTCAGGAACCCTGCGTGCATGTCAGACCGACTCTGCGGACTTCTTTTGGCACATATGTCCGCTGAAACTCGAGAAAGTAAGTTTACATTGTTCAGCCATCTGCAGGCATCCGCCCTTTAAGACGTGGCAACGGTCTGTTCCTTCTGTGACCTCTCGAACCTAAGACCAAAACTTGGCGGTAATGAGCCTCGCGCATACCATGAGAGGGTCAAATTTCGATAACTTGTTCTGGATGTGGACAGGTTCTGAGAATACCTGAGGTGATGCTCCGAAAATTACCATTCCTCGCCAACGTAATTCGTAGCCCGGCGTGTTTGACTGGCTTCTCTGACTTGGAAAAGCAAATGGAGACAAGATGAAGTGTCGTTCGCGAATGAAGTGCCTGGCGATCTTGACGATATTCTCAACTCATTGGGTCTGTGCGCAGACAGTTGTGGAGCAGCCCATTCCCTCCGTCGCCAAAATTACGGTTGATGCGGCGAACGCAGATCCGGGAACGATTCCTCGATCCATCTTCGGAACATTTCTTGAGCCAATTGGGAATTCGACCTACAACGGACTCTGGGCGGAAGTGCTCGAGAACCCAAGTTTCGAGGCCGGTCTATGGAGTCCGCAGAATGTGCGGCAACTTCTGCAGGAACGGCCAGAGCTTCGCCATTCCTCCAATCTGGGGATCCCGATCCCCTGGGAAGTACTCGACGAAAAGCAAGGCAATCGGTACGAATACCGGTACGGCGACGCGGCCAACTCCTATCGATCGCTCTTTTTAATGGGACTGCCCGGCGAATCGACCGGCATAAAGCAACGAGTCTACCTTCCTACGCACCGAGAACTTAGTTACAAGGCAAGCATCTTTGCAAAACATCTTAGTGGCGCGCAAGGGCTCACTATTCAACTGAAGGATAGACATTCGAGCACGGTGTACGCAGAAGGAAACATCCCGAACATCGCAGACGAGTGGACCAAATACTCGGTGGCTCTGACCCTGGCAAAGGATGCGTTACCGCCGCTCGACCCGGCTGATTTCGTTGTCTCCGTCAACGGTGCTGAGAGCATCCTCATCGACCAGGCATCACTTGTACCTTCAGATGCAATCAACGGTCTGGATCCGGATATGGTTCGCATGGTCCGCGATATGAAGACGCCTTTAATACGATTCGGCGGAAACTTCACATCCGGCTATCACTGGCGAGATGGAGTAGGGCTACCGGAAAAACGTATCAGCATGCCCAACATTGCATGGGGAATTCCCGAATACAACACTTTCGGCACAGACGAGTTTCTCGAATTCTGCACACTTGTAAATGCTGAACCTCAGGTCGCATTGAACCTGGGAACAGGCACTCCTCAAGAGGCTGCCGAGTGGGTGCGGTATGTCAATCAACACTGGAAAGAAGGCAAGGGAGGATTGCTTTGGGAGTTAGGAAATGAACTGTGGGGCAATTGGAATACCGGATGGCCAGCACTCGAACAACTGGCGCCACGCACCAAAGAGTTTAGCGACGCCATTCGTACGCTTGACCCACATGCGAGACTGATCGCAACTGGACAGGATCCCGACGCTTATCAAAAGTGGAATGCTGCACAGTTGACGAACCCTCCGGGCACTGCGAATTATCTTTCCACCCACTTTGTAGTGACAACGGATCACGTCGTCCTAAAAAACCCGTCCGCCGCGTTTCTCGCTGAGGCCTCCTTTGCCATGTCCGCGGAATTGGAACGAAGATTAAAGCAAATGCAGGCGCAAATCGATGGCACGTCGAACAAGGGTCATTTGAACTTGGCGTTTACCGAATGGTTGTGGGTAACCGACGGCCGCATCCCCACTGCAAAATGGGACAACGTTGCAGGCGCGATCACTACCGGCACAATGTACAACATGCTCTTGCGCTCCTCTGCTCACGTGCCGATTTCCGATATGACCGGCGTCATCGAGTTCGCAGGGATATGGAAAAAGCGCGGCCGCGTTTTTGGAACTCCCGCGTCCTACATATTCCAGATGTACTCGACCGCATCCAGCGATCGTTTATTGCCGTCTTTAGTTGAATCGGGAGCCTACGGTGTTCATCAGGGAATTACGCGTTTACCAGAGATCGCGAAGGTTCCGTTCCTCGATGTCACCGCGACAATGAGCGCCGATAAAAAACATGTCACGCTCTTTGTCGTGAATCGTAGCCTGGATCGAGATATTTCAACAGAAGTGTCACTGAAAGGAATACCGGTGGGGTCGCGCGCAGATGTAACCACACTCCGATCAGATGACTTGTATGCCGTGAACGACGAAGCCAATTCTGAAGCCGTAATTCCAGAAAATCATCAGACACACGTGGCGGATCACTTTCGCTATTCGTTTCGGCGAGCGAGCGTGACGAGAATTTTGTTGGATACGAACCAGTGATTTGCTCAACAATATCGAATTTCCACGTTTGCCCTTTCGGTTTACAGCCGGAAACGTCAATGGAAATGCTGTTTAGGTCACAGGTATCTCCGCGGTAAGTTGACAGATGGCAACTCAGCGGTAGAATCTTGCTGCAAACGAAACGTGTCTGTGAAGATGCTGCAATAAGCCTGCTGGGCTTCTGGCCGACTTCCCTGCGAACCACCACAAGAACTTGCACGAACGTTTGGAACGACCGTGGAGCCCCGAAGTGATACCCGTAACAGCCGCTACAGTTGTAAGCGAAAACCGCGATTCACAATTCAATCGTACCTATATTTTTGCCATATCCTTAACCGCCGCTTTAGGCGGTTTGATGTTTGGATATGACTGGGTAGTAATTGGTGGGGCAGAACTTTTCTACGAGAAGTACTTTCATCTCACAAGCGCGGTCCAGGTTGGATGGGCAATGAGCAGCGCTCTAATCGGAGCGCTATTTGGAGCAATGTTTGGTGGCGCACTAAGCGATAAATTCGGCCGCAAACCTCTGTTAATTGCTTCCGGCCTCCTCTTTGTGGTGACATCCATCGGCACCGGAATGGCGTCCACATTCCTTCTATTTGTCATAAATCGCGTATTTGGTGGAGTTGCGATTGGGATCGCATCCAATCTGTCGTCTTTGTATATTGCCGAGGTAGCGCCCGCGAGTATGCGAGGGCGTCTCGTATCTATAAATCAGCTCACGATTGCCTCCGGCGTGATGTTGGCGCAAATCGTGAACTGGATAATTGCGCGACCAATGCCCGAGGGAACGACGGTATCCCAGATCCCGCTGGACTCCTGGAATGTTCAGTCGGGATGGCGATGGATGTTCGGCGTAACGGCGGTTCCCGCCCTTATTTTTCTTCTATCGATGATGTTTGCGCCCGAGAGTCCGCGCTGGCTTGCCAAGAAAAAACGAATTGATAGATCGATCAAAGTACTTACGAAAATAGGCGGGCATTCCTACGCTGTTCGGACGGTGAAGGAGATTGAATCTACGTTCTTGCAGGAGGCTGGGGATTTCCATCCAAGAGAGCTGCTGACCCCAAGAATGCTCAAGATATTAACGCTGGGAGCAGTGCTTGCCGTGTTCCAGCAATGGTGCGGAATCAACGTTATCTATCAATACGGATCGCGCATCTTTGCAGATGCTGGCTATGCCGTGAGTGGCATTTTGTTTTCGATCATCGTGACCGGTGTGGTCGGAGTCGTGATGACATTCCTGGCTATCGGAACGGTTGATCGCTGGGGGCGTCGCGCATTGATGCTCGGGGGTGCGTCTGGTCTGACGGTCATCTACTTTGCCACTGGATGGGCTTACCACAGCCATGTGACCGGCATTATCCCGGTGATCCTTGTAGTTGCGGCAATCGCTTGTTACTGCTGCTCGCTAGCCCCTGTGACGTGGGTAATTTTGTCGGAGATATTTCCAAATCGCATCCGTGGTGCAGCGATGTCCATTTCTGTGGTTGCGTTATGGCTGGGAAATTTCTTGCTCTCTCAGACTTTCCCGATCATGTACGAACAACTTGGGCTCGCGCGGTGTTTTTGGGTATACGCATCGATCTGTTTTGCAGGCTTTGTATTCATCTATTTCAAACTCCCTGAAACAAAGGGCAAAACGCTTGAACAGCTGGAACGCGAACTCGCGGATTGAATTTGGCAACATCTAGGAACTTTTATGAAAACTATTAGCAATCTAATCTCAGGGCCAGCAAGCCCATCTGAAGGAATAGGCGACCTTCAACTGCCCGCCGAAGGCGTTACTACCAAGTTGCTGAAAGAGATGATGCAGCCTTTGCCGAAACCGAGAGCGACTCGTCTCGTTGTTATCGGTTGTGGTGTGAAGATTCACTTTCCGTGGGGACGCGCTTGCCGTGCCTTCGAGAGTGCGGTTCGCTCGATAAAAGAAACCCTGGATGCTGAGCAATTCACGGTCGTCTCCGCAGCATCTCCTATGGAAGATCCGGATGAACTGATCGCGTTTCTCGATGGCATGCTTGCTGAAGGGACTGATGGGATCGTGCTTTTTCACGCGGCGTACACGGCCGGCGAAATAGGATCTCAGCTAGGTCGATGGCTCATCGATCATCCAATGCCATTGCTGAGTTGGTCGATCCCGGAGTCTATGACGGAAAGCGGCCGCCTCGAAAGTAATCGTCTATGCTGCCAAAATTTTTTGCTCAACATGTTCCATAGACTGGGAGTGAAATACGCTTGGCTCAACGCTCCGGAGGGCCCGGAGGCCCAAGAGCTGATAATACGTTTTGCACGGAGTGCCCGGGCACGAGCGCGATTCCTGCACGGCCGGATCTTGCATATTGGAGGCTCGCGCGTTACCGCTTTCTATGACGGCGAGGTTGACGAGCTCACAGTCATGCGATGTTTTGGCCTGCGGTTTGACCGAATAGATTTGCAGGCGGCATTTGATCACGCCCGCAAATTTTCTGACTCTGATCTGCGTAGACTGCGAGACGTAATTGTGAACTCGCCGGCATGCGCTCGAAACGATGTACCGGACGAACAGATCTTCCAAACTCTGCGAATCGGATTGGCGGCTCTCGATTGGGCAGCCTCAAAAAACTACCTAGGCTGCGTTGTGAAGAGCTGGCCCGAATTGATTGACCAATATGGATGCACCACCGACGGAAGCGTATCCATGCTCAATGATTTTGGCCTATGTACAGCTGAAGAAGGGGAAATGAACGGATTGCTTTCCTCGTTGTCCATGAACTTTTTGAGCGAAGGTGAAACAGTCTCAACAATGATGGACTTGTCGCAGCTGGATGTTGCGCGGAACAGAATTGGTATATGGCACTGCGGTGCAAGTCCCACACGATGGCTGAAAAAAGGCACCAAATACGAAGCGCGACGGCACTCGATCCTGGAAAATGCGGAATCGGGAAATGCTGTTGGCTTGATGTTGGAATTTCTTCTCGAACTGGGCCCGGCAACCGTGCTGCGTTATCAATCTCCGGCCGCACATCGAGCCTTCGCCTTCGAAGGAGAACTGCTGGAAACGCCGCTACTCTTCCGTGGAAACTATTGCGAGATGCAGCCGACGTTGCCTCTTAGTGCCGGCCAAATCATGAATACCATTATGAGCAGGGGATTGGATCATCACTGGAGCCTTGGATTCGGCCATTGGAAGCAGGATCTGGCAATGCTTCATCATTGGCTCGGAGTCGAGGAGATCGCCGCTGTTCCTGAAGCAACAGCCTCGGGGCTGAGCCTCTCGTGAATTCCGCTCAAGCCGTAGACGTCCTGGTCGCCGGATTGAACATTGTCGATGTTCTCGTTCGGCTGCCTGAAAATGTGCAGCGCGGCGAGAAGCATGAAGTGACGGAGCTTGTAGTGCAGGGAGGCGCACCAGCAGGGAATGCGGCTAGTCTCATCGCGTCTCTGGGCTGGCGAACCGGGTTTATCGCCCGAATGGGTGGCGATGCGATGAGCTGCATAGCGCGATCGGAGCTCACGCGACATGGAGTGCTTGAAAAGTTTTTTATTCACGATGAATCGTCGACGCCCGGCATCTCTGTCGTGGAAATCGAGCCGACAAGCGGGGAGCGGACCGTTCTGTATTCCCTGAAGGGCTATGGCTCGCTGAAGAGCGGCGATATCCCGGTGAATGAGGTTAAGCGGGCGAAGCTCATCCTCGTGGATGGCTATGAAACTGAGGCCGCGCTCACCATGCTTGAGGCGATCCAAGGAACTGCCTGCCATTCAGTTCTCGATATTGAGGCAGGTGATGCACAGACGCTGCGGCGCCTCATCGAACTGGGTACGCACATTATTCTTCCGTTGGCGGCAGCACAAATGCTCAGCGGCAAGTTGCAAGTCGCAGAGGCTCTTCGAGAACTGAGCGCCTGGACCACGGGACAGGTCCTCGCTACGGACGGCATAAACGGGAGTTGGGCACACACGCCGGAAGGAATTTACCATCAGACTGCATTTGAGGTAGACGCACTGGACACAACGGGTTGCGGCGATGCCTATCACGGTGCCTATGCCTCAGCGCTGCTTGACGAACTGCCATTGCCTCTTCGGATGGAATTTGCCTCATGGATTGCCTCCCAAGTAGCACTGAAATTCGGAGGACGCTCCAATCTGCCCACGCGGGAATCGATGAAGGGAGAGGATTTGTCACTTCTATCGTGCGATCTACGGCGACACGTAGAATCCTGATCACATATGACTTTAAGACTTGAGCGAAAACTAAAAACGATTCGCTCGAATTCGAGCAGCAAGGATTTCAAGGATGACCCCAAATCCCCGCGGTGGAATCCTCTATGGGCGATGACTCCCTGAAGGCCAAACTGGAAGATTGCTCCGCGCATATTTGCGGCTCGACCGATGATTGCGCCCTGGGTATCTCCATGGGAGGTATTTCGTGAGCGAAGCCGCGCGAGTGCTCGATATGTTGCGCGAAGACGGCTACGTCCAGGATCCACACGCGGATGCCCAGCCGTTGGGTGGTGGCGTCTCAAGCGAAATCTATCTGATTAAAGATGGTTCCACTACATTCGTGATCAAACGTGCGCTTGAAAAGTTGAAAGTTAAAGACGACTGGTTTGCGGACGTCAGTCGAAATTCGACTGAGCGAAAATTCCTCGAAATCGTCGGAGCCATGCTGCCCGGGTCGGTGCCCAAAGTATATTTTGCCAATGCTAAACGCGGTTATTTTGGCATGGAATTCATCTGCGACGGCTTCGCGAATTGGAAGCAAATGCTGTTGAACGGAAATTGCAACTCCGAAGACGCAACAGCTGCCGCACGAATCATTGGACAAATCCATCGTCGCACTACGGGAAATGAGTCAATCCGACGAGAATTCGATACAACATCTTGTTTTCATCAGCTGCGCATCGAACCATATCTGCTTACCACCGGAGTGCGACATGCCCAGTTGCAGGAAATATTTGAAGCGGAAGCCCACCGAGTCGAAAGCACGCGAAAAACACTCGTGCACGGTGACTTCAGCCCCAAAAACATTTTGATCAGCAAAAATCGCATGGTGCTTCTTTGACTGTGAAGTTGCGTGGTACGGTGAACCCCTATTTGATGTTGCGTTTCTTTTGAATCACTTTTTCCTCAAGGCTCTTTATCACGCTCCGGAACGCGTCGGCCTGGAGGAGATGGTGAGTTGTTTCTGGCGCGAGTATGTAAGTACCCGATCGGAAGAATCTGACGATCAAAGAGAAAACAAGCTCGTTCCTTTACTCTTGATGCTGATGCTGGCACGAGTTGATGGAAAGTCCCCGGTGGAATATCTATCACCAGCAAAGCAGCTGTTCATACGCCACTTTGTCAGCAAGTATCTCCCTGAATCTCCGCAGACGCTTGCTGATCTCTCAGAGTCATGGTTCGCGCAGATAAAAGAGATAGGAGCCCAGGCCTGAATATGAAGATTGCTTCCGTTACAGCATGGCAGGTTTACGACTCGCGTGGGGTACCCACGATTGAGGCCGAGCTGACTCTGGAGAACAACGCTCGGGGTAGGGGCCTCGTTCCATCGGGGGCATCGACCGGACAGTTTGAAGCGCTGGAATTACGTGACGATGATCCAAAGAGATTTCGCGGCAAATCTGTCTTCAAGGCTATTGCGAACATTGAGGGCATTATCGCTCCCGCACTCGTTGGGGACAACGTTCTCGACCAAGCCTCACTCGATAGGAAGTTGGTAGCACTGGATGGCACCCCGAATAAGAGCGGGCTGGGAGCCAACGCTATGCTCGCTGTATCAATGGCTGCCGCGAATGCAGCCGCGTCCGCATTGAACCAACCTCTGTATGCCTATCTCGGAGAAGGGCAAGGGAACCTTCTTCCAGTTCCGGAAATTCAAATTATTGGTGGCGGAGCCCACGCGAATTGGCGCACCGATGTTCAGGATTTCCTATTGATCGCAACCGGCGCCCAGACATTTTCGGAAGTGATGGAAATTACTCACAACGTCTATCACGCTGCGGGAGATATTCTTCGCGAGAGAAACAAGTACTTCGGAGTAGCCGACGAAGGTGGATTTTGGCCCGAATTCGACAAAAATGAGGATGCGCTCGAATTGATGGTGAAAGCAATCTGTCGTGCGGGCTATTCCCCGGGCCGCGATGCCGCTATTGCTTTGGATATTGCCGCAAGCGATCTCTTCGACGAACAAACAAAACGGTACAGATTCCGTTTGGAGAACCGCGAGTTCACGTCGGACGAATTTTGTGAGCTTCTCGCTGATTGGTGCAAGCGATTCCCCATCGTCTCCATCGAAGACCCGATGGCAGACACCGATCGGGAAGGTTGGCACCTAATCGCGAATCGATTAGGAAATTCTATTCAGATTGTTGGAGATGATCTCTTTACGACAAATTCCCAAAGAATTCGCACGGGGATAGACGAAAGAATCGCCAACGCTGTGCTCATCAAATTGAACCAGATCGGAACCGTAACGGAAACGATCGAAGCGATTCGAATCACACAAGCGGCCGGATGGCAGCCAATCATCTCCGCGCGTTCTGGGGAAACTGAAGACTCGTTTATTTCGCACCTTGCGGTTGCGACGAATGCCGGACAGTTAAAGGTCGGCTCGTTCGCGAGGAGCGAGCGAATGGTGAAGTGGAACGAGGTGCTGCGAATTGAGCGCAGCCTCAATGGACGGGCAAGATTTGAGGGATTTCGACGTGCAACCCAGCCGAAGTCTTAAGGGGTACGTCCCGGTCCTGCGCCGATCTCTCTAAGATTCTCACCTCCCTGAATAGTACAGTCGTACTAGATCCTACTGCGATATGAGCTTTGTTATCACAAGGCTGTCATTTTTGTTCAAGCGGCATTATCGTCTTTGTTGAACGAATTCGCGGTTTGTCTTGAACCCGGAATGATGAGCCGGGCACCAACCGTTTCTTAGATCAATCAATTCAGCAGCCTAAATAGGATGAGGATCGTCATGCTTTCTTTGAGCCGATTGTTGCGTCAGTGTGCTTTTGTCATTTCGTTATCTCTCGCTGCAATGGCGAATGCCCAGTCGCATGAACGGCCTCCTGCTGTCCCGCTTGTAACGCACGATCCCTACTTCAGCATCTGGTCCCTGACTGACAACCTGACTGATGGCGATACGAAACACTGGACAGGAACAGAGCAGGCTTTGCGCAGCGTTATCCGCGTTGATGGTACTTCGTATCGCATTATGGGACGAGAGCCGCGCCAGATCCCTGCCTTGCTCCAAACCTCGGTGCGAGTGACGCCGACGCATACTGTCTATAACTTCGAGGGCGTCGGCATCAAGGTAGCGTTGACCTTCTTTAGTCCGCTGCTCCCGCAAGATCTCGATCTTATATCCAGACCGGTTACCTATTTGACATGGGAAGTTCAGGCCGTGGATTCCAAGTCGCACGACATCTCTGTCTTCTTCGATGTGGATCCACGCGTCGCTGTTAATACTGACGATCAGGAAGTCGTTTGGGGCCGCGCGCGTGCCGGCTCACTCTCCGTGCTCAACGTAGGATCTCGGGAACAGCGCCCGTTGAATCGGTCCGGCGACAACCTGCGAATTGACTGGGGATATTTCCACCTCGCCGTGCCCGATGATCAGGGCGCTTCGTTGGCGAATGTGAATAGCGGCCTCGACAGCTTCATAAATTCGGGCACTCTAACCACCAGTGACGACATGGATATGCCCAAGCGGCCTCGCGATGGTGCAGCGAATCCCACGGTAGTCTTCACCTTGAAAGGTGTGAACGGCACCACTCAAATCCGCCATGTTCTGCTCTCTTACACCGAGGAGTACGCGATCGAATTACTAAACCGTAAGCTTCGCCCGTATTGGCAACGGAACGGTCAGACGGTGCAGGCTATGCTAACCGAGGCCGAGTCTCAGTTGCCTGCTCTGGAGGCAAAATCCAAGGCCTTCGATGCTGAATTGACCGCGGATATGGAACGCATCGGTGGTAAAGGCTATGCGCAACTAACCACTCTCGCGTTTCGCCAGACTCTGGCTGCTAACAAACTTGTCGCAGATATAGACGGTTCGCCGGCCTACTTCCCGAAGGAGAATTTTAGCAACGGCTGCATTGCAACAGTGGATATTTTGTACCCTTCCGCCCCATTCTTTTTGCTGCTGAACCCGCAATTGCTCGAGGCTCAGCTGCGGCCCGTGCTCGACTATGCTCTACTGCCCCGTTGGAAATGGCCATTCGCACCGCATGATCTCGGACAGTATCCGTTGGCAAATGGACAAGTATATGGAGGTGGGGAGCGCACCGAAGAGGACCAGATGCCTGTTGAAGAAAGCGGCAACATGCTTATCCTTGTCGCCGCACTCGGCAAGGCAGAGGGCAACTACAGAGTTGCCGAGAAGTATTGGCCGCTGCTCTCGAAGTGGGCTGACTATGTCCGTCAAAAAGGACTCGATCCTGAAAATCAACTATCGACGGATGACTTCGCGGGACATCTCGCACACAACGCGAATCTGTCCATCAAGGCCATTGACGGTTTGGCTGCCTACGCCCAGATGGCAGGAGCGTTGGGAAAGCCTGCAATCGCGAATGAATATGGCAAGGCGGCTCGGGACATGGCTGCAAAATGGCAGCAAATGGCAATTGATGGCGACCATTACAAACTAGCCTTTGATAAGCCCGGCACGTGGAGTCAAAAGTACAACCTCGTTTGGGACCAACTCCTCGGCCTGGCGATATTTCCGGCGAAGGTTCGCGAAACCGAGATTGCCTTCTACGAGAAGCATTTGAACGAATTTGGATTGCCACTCGATAGTCGCGAGACCTATACGAAGCTGGATTGGCAGGTTTGGACGGCAACTCTTGCGGATAAAGCAGAGGATTTCCAGATACTGTTCGCCCCGATTCCGAAGTGGGTGAATGAGGGACCTACCCGCGTCCCCCTGACGGACTGGTACGATACAAAGTCTGGCAAGATGATCGGGTTTCAGGCACGCTCTGTCGTTGGAGGCGTCTACATCAAGGCCCTGGCAGACAAGGAAACGGCTGCGAAGTGGCAGAACCGGTCTCGGCAATAACATAGACGTTTTCTATAGTGAATTTTTGTAGGGGAGACGGCGACCTCGCCGACCGAAGAGTGCCTGCGCGTCTCGGCAGGGCGCATAATGAGGTCTACCTCGAAATGAGTCGCCGCGTCACGAATGGGCTTGCTCAGGGGTTTCCCAACGAGCCATCTTGACAGTAGCGACGCGTCAAACGTATTTTCGGGTGTTCTTGCGACGGTTATTCTGCCTATTGCGATGTTCCGGGAAAATCCAGGGGCCAAGCGGTTGGTATCCAATCCCGGTCGCCGAACGCAATGGAGAGCCGCATGCCTTTCTCCCGATCCAGCGGAATTTTACTGCATCCGACCTCACTACCCGGACCCTATGGTGTAGGTGATTTTGGTCCTGAAGCGTATCGCTTCCTCGACTTCCTGCATGCAGCGGGACAAAAGCTGTGGCAGGTGCTGCCACTCAATCCCACCGGCTATGGAGATTCCCCGTTTCAATGTTTTTCGGCGAATGCTGGAAATCCCTTGCTGTTGAGCATCGATCGTTTGCGGGATCACGAACTGCTCAGCTTGGAGGATCTCGCTGCGACACCTGATTTTCCTGCGGAACATGTCGATTTCGAGGCCGCCGTCCACTTCAAAACGCATCTCTTGACGAAGGCAGCAACAGCATTCTTTGCCTCAGGTTCGACGAAAACTCAGGAAGATTATCGACAATTCTGCATCGACAACTCGCAATGGCTGGACGACTTCGCGGTCTTCATGGCGGTGAAGAATGCGACGGGTGGAGTCTCATGGACAAAGTGGCCAGAGGATATTTCATCGCGACACCCCGACGCTATCGCGGAGTGGTCCGGTCGCCTCGCAAAGGAAATCCAAACCATAAAATATTGGCAGTTTGAGTTCTTCCGTCAGTGGCAGGATCTGCGCAAGTATGCGCATGAACACGGAATTCTAATCATCGGCGATATCCCGATTTACGTTGCACACGACAGCGCCGATGTCTGGACAAATCGAAAATTCTTCTGCCTTGACGAGCGCGGCGCTCCGTTGAAAGTTGCGGGCGTACCACCGGACTACTTCAGCGCGACCGGTCAACTTTGGGGAAATCCGATCTATAACTGGCCTTTGTTGGAGAAGACCGGATTCCGCTGGTGGATCGATCGTTTTCGATCTGCGATGCGGCTTGTACGACATCATGCGTATCGATCACTTCCGCGGATTCGAAGCGTATTGGGAAGTTCCGGGCACCGACACAACGGCTGTCAATGGCCAATGGATCAAAGGTCCTGGCGCAGAGCTCTTCAGAGTCCTCGAGAGCGAGCTAGGAACACTGCCTGTGATCGCTGAGAATCTCGGAAAGATCACTCCGGAAGTGGAAGCCATCCGGCATGAATTCGGGTTTCCAGGAATGGCGATCCTGCAATTCGGCTTCGGCACTGATGAGCAGGCGCCCACCTTCCGGCCCCATGCGCTCGTGCGTGAGTTAGTGGCATACACCGGAACGCATGACAACGACACGATCATGGGTTGGTGGCGCAGCACAGGAGACGCTGGTGATAGCGTGAGCACTGCCCAAGACATAGAGAATGAGCACAACTTCGCGCGCAAATACCTGAACTTTCATGATGAACCCGTGAATTGGGCGTTCATCCGTGCAGTGCTGGCCTCGGTCGCAAATACTGCCATCGTGCCCTTACAGGATTTGCTTGGTCTTGGCCGCGAGGCGCGCATGAATCTTCCCGGAACATCCAGTGGAAATTGGAGATGGCGCGCTCGGTTAGGAGTATTCACAGCCGAACTTGCCGAGCAGTTGAAGGAACTTACGTTGCTTTATGAGCGGTGATCAAAGCTCGAAGGAACGAGAGAACGTGAAAGACGAAAAGAGCAAGAATGATCAAGCCGCAACGTAGTTTCTGGCAAATCTGGAATATGAGTTTTGGTTTCCTCGGCATTCAATTTGGCTGGGGCTTGCAAATGGCGAACATGAGCGCCATCTATGAATATCTCGGCGCCCGACCCGATCAGATCCCGATTCTGTGGCTCGCCGCGCCGCTTACTGGTTTGCTGATTCAGCCGATCATCGGACACGCCAGTGACAGAACATGGGGTGCTCTCGGTCGAAGAAGACCTTACTTTCTCGTTGGAGCCATTCTCAGCTCTCTCATGCTTATCTTGATGCCAAATTCCTCTGCCTTATGGATGGCGGCCGGCATGTTGTGGATACTCGATGCCTCTATCAACGTGAGCATGGAACCGTTCCGCGCCTTTGTTGCTGATATGTTGCCGGAAGGCCAGCGTACAAGCGGATTCGCAATGCAAAGCTTATTCATAGGCCTGGGTGCCGTGATCGCGTCGGCGCTTCCATGGCTGCTCACAAACGTCTTCCACATGACTCAGGCAGTCGGAGATACGCGCGCGATCCCAACGACGGTTCGCCTCTCCTTTTACCTCGGAGCCGCAGCCTTCATGGGAGCGGTGCTGTGGACAATCATTACTACTCCTGAATATCCGCCGGAAGACATGGAGGCTTTTCGGAAATCGAAGGCCGAAAAGATTGGCATCGTCGCCAACGCAAAAGAGATTTTCGTTGCGGTAGGCGAAATGCCAGAGACGATGCGAAAGTTGGGACCGGTACATTTCTTTACGTGGCTTGGGCTCTTCTGTATGTGGCTCTATTTCCCTGTCGCGGTCGCACACAACGTATTCGGCGCAAATGACGTCAACTCGCCCACGTATAAAGCTGGTGTCGAATGGGGTGGGATTTGCTTCGCTGCCTACTCCGTAGTGTGCTTTGCGTTTTCATTCGTGTTGCCCAAACTGGCTCGAGCGCTGGGTAGAAAAAATACTCATAGTCTTTGCCTACTTTGCGGAGCAGCGGGACTCATTTCTGTTTCTGTCATTCACAACAGATATCTGTTGCTGCTTACTATGCTCGGAGTCGGAATCGCTTGGGCGAGCACGTTGTCGATGCCCTACGCCCTGCTAGCGGCGTCGCTTCCACCTGCGAGAACTGGCGTCTACATGGGAATCTTCAATTTCTTCATCGTGACACCGGAGATCCTGGCGTCCCTGTTCTTTGGATGGATCATGAACCGCTTTCTCCAAAACAACCGCATTTACGCCATCATCGCCGGCGGGGTCTTTATGTTGATTGCCGCAGCCTTGATGCAACGAGTGCGGGATCCTCGGACGAAAAGCATTCAGGATATGTGAGCCCCAGCGACCATATTCCTTTGACCTTAGGGGTTAAGCACATCAGAATGATGCACTTACGAGTGGCTTTCGGTCTTGCTGGAAGCGGCGTATACTCACAATCGTTCGGGCAGTATCCCTGACGTATCGGGAACTGCACCAGGAGAACACGATGAGCATTAGCCATTTCCGAGGCGCCGATGTCCCCACGTCCGCCTTGGCCGAGATCCTTGCCAAAGTCACCAGCCAATCACTCAAAGACAAGAAACTCAGCGGCGTTCCTATTACTGCCCTGACCGCGTATGACTACGCTACGGCTCGCATGGTGGATGAGGCCGGTATTGACCTTATCCTCGTTGGCGATTCGCTGGCGATGGTAGTAATGGGCTACGACAGCACGCTTCCCGTGACCGTGGACGAAATGCTGCACCACACCAAGGCGGTGCGTCGAGCCGTGAAACGGGCGATGGTGGTCGCCGACATGCCCTATGGCTCTTACCATACGGACATGGCGCAAGGCATCGCGAACGCTGTCCGCTTTATCAAAGAGGGCGGGGCGGAGGCGGTAAAGATCGAAGGCGGCGCGAACCGCGTGGAGTTGGTAGAGAGGCTGTCCGATGCTGAGATTCCAGTTGTCGGGCATCTTGGCCTTACTCCGCAGTCCGTGCACCGCATGGGCGGCTACAAGGTGCAGGGAAAGTCCATTACGGCGATTGATAAGCTGACGAGGGATGCGGTGGCGCTGGAACGCGCCGGCGTAATCGCGGTGGTTTTGGAAGGTATTCCTCGAGAGGTAGCGCAGCACATTACCGCGGAATTGAGCGTCCCGACCATCGGCATTGGCGCCGGACCGGATACGGATGGCCAGATCCTGGTGATGCACGATCTGGTAAACCTGACCTTCTCTCCGCAGGCAAAATTCGTAAGGCAATATGCAGACGCGAGCGAACTCTTCCGCAATGCGTTCTCTGCCTATCGGCGCGACGTGGAATCTCGCACGTTTCCGGATGAGAGAGAAAGCTACCACCTGACGAAGGAGACGCGGGCGGCGCTGGAAACAACGCACGTCGCTCGACGCAAAGCATAGTATTTGCGTCGAAATTGCATCCTATCCTGGAAGATTGGTTTCGGCTATGCGGAAACGCTGACAGAACCGGGCCCTCGCAGCATGCTGGACGTCGATACTGAAGATGCTTTGGGTACTAACCGCAAGATGCTCATTCTAACAACTGCTAAAGAAATGCAGGGTGCGTGCCAGGAACTGCGCGCGCAAGGCAAGCACATTGGCCTGGTGCCGACGATGGGTGCGCTGCATGAAGGACACCTATCCCTGGTGCGCGCGGCCCGCGAGGGTGGAAACATTGTCGCGGTTTCCATTTTCGTAAATCCCACCCAGTTTGCGCCGAACGAGGATCTATCCACTTACCCACGAACGATTGAGCAGGACTGCGCGTTCCTTGAAGCAGAGAACGTTGACCTGCTTTTTGCTCCGTCGGTGGAGGAGATGTATTCCGCAGGCGCGAGCACGTTTGTTGAAGTGGAGGGCGTCAGCGAGCGGCTGGATGGCGCGTCGCGGCCCGGGCACTTTCGCGGTGTGACTACGATTGTGAGCAAGCTGTTTAACATTGTTTCACCCGAGCGCGCGTACTTCGGGCAAAAGGACGCGGCCCAGGTGGCCGTGCTTCGCAAGATGGTACGCGACTTGAATTTCAATCTGGAGATCGTGGTGTGCCCTATTGTGCGTGAAGCCGATGGGCTGGCGCTTAGCTCGCGGAATGTGTATCTCGATCCCGAGCAGAGAGGGCAAGCGTTGGTGCTAAGCCGCGCATTGGCACGGGTTAAGGACCTGGTGAGCGTTGGACAGTGGTCTGCAGCCACATTGTTGCAGGAGGCGCGTGCGGTGCTGGCGAGTGAGCCTGCGGTGAGGGTGGATTACCTCGCTGCCGTTGATCCTGACACGCTGGAAGATGTGGACGGGGTGCGCGGTGGCGCGCTCGTAGCAGTGGCTGCCTGGGTAGGCACTACTCGGCTGATTGATAATCTGCTGGTTGGGTATAGCAGCGAGTGAGCTAGGCATCCGGCTGTCTGGAAATTATCGAGGCCATCAGCGCTTTCGAAATCTAGCGTTTGCCGGAGATGAAAGGGCTTCCCGCGAGATAGAATCGCAGCGGCCTTTCAGCAGCCTTGCTGATTCCGATTCTTGGAGTCGCGACAATTTCTTTGGCGTGAAATCCGTCGTCAACAATCTGGAGCGGCGATGCAGGATCGGTGAAGTCGAGGCCGTTAGTGTTGGCGCGGGTAATGCCAAAAGCCTGGCAGAGGCGTCCGGGGCCGGCGGCGATCAGGCGGACTGGCGCACTGTCTGGCAAGTCTCGTAACCGACGCATCTCCGCGATCGCTCCTGGATCTCCACCAAAATCATCCAAAGGTTCAAGGGCACGGAAGAGTACTCCGCCGCCGGTGCCGTCTGTCTCGCAGGAGACGTTGAGGCAGAAGTGCATTCCGTAAATAAAGTAGACGTAGGCGAAGCCGGGTGGACCGAAGAGCACCGCGTTGCGCAGGGTCTTCCCGGCGAAAGCGTGAGCGGCAGGGTCGTCCGCGCCGTGGTACGCTTCCGCCTCTACGATGCGGCCAGCGAGGATTCGGCTCCCGGCAGTAGACACTAGCACCTTGCCGATAATCTTCCGGGCAACCCGTTCTGGCGATCCCTCGTAGAAGCTACGCGGCAAGGGCGTGGTGGCTCTGCCGGAGGTTGTGCCAGCGGGTGCGACTTTCTTCTTCGGGCAAGGGCTATTTCGCGGCGCTGGAGTGCTCCTTAATGGCGGCAAGGACTTCTTCCGCATGGCCTTCGGGTGTGACCTTGGGGAAGATTTTGATGATGCGCTGGTCGGGTCCAATGAGGAAAGTGGTCCGTGCAATGCCGATGACTTTCTTGCCATACATATTCTTTTCCTTGAGTACGTCAAACTGTTTGCAGACTATTTCGTCTACATCAGCAAGGAGTGGATACGGCAGGTCGAACTTTTCCTTGAACTTCTTTTGCGCCTTGGGAGTGTCGCGGGAGATGCCGAGCACCACGGCCCCGGCCTTCTGCAGTTTCTTGAAGGTATCGCGAAAGCCGCAGGCTTCAATCGTACAGCCGGGCGTGTCGGCCTTAGGATAGAAGAAGAGGACTACGGGTTTGCCTTTGAAGTCCGAGAGGTGGACCGTGTTCTCCTGCTCATCCTGCAGGGTGAAATCGACCTTGTCATTGACTTCCATTGTGACTTTCCTTTTCGACGAGGAGTGACTTACGAGCATGCCGGGAATTTTGTCTCACCGCCAGCCTGAACGAGATTATTGCACGCCCCGACGAGGCAGCGGCCTGTCCATCCTGCTGATGCTGGCACTAGCCGTTCTGGCTGGCGGTCAGGCACTGGCGCAAACGCATGCGGCAAAGACTTCAAAACCGCAGGAACTGCGCGCGGTGGGGGTGCTGGAGTGGATTGGAGAGGCGGGCAAGCCGAGTGCCAGCAGGCTTATCCCGGTTGCTGTCTTCACGGGGGATCGATATCAGGATGCCGGTGTGTACCTTGCGCGTCCAGAACCGTTGGCAGTTCAACATGACACCGAGTATGAATTGCAGCAAGGTGGCGTGCCGAAAGGGCGGTTTGATGTTTACAACGCCGCCAGCCTGGACGGAATCTGGTTTGGTTACGGCAAATGGAAGCCGCTCATCGAAGCGCCCGTGCCGCACCTTACCGTGTCGAGGATAAAGCCCGAGGTGGTCAAGGATGCTGGCGAGCCGGACCGGCCTCACCTCAATAGCGGCAAGAGCACGACGACGGACGCGGACGCGCCGCCAGCAAAGCCCGCCAATGCTCCGGCTCCAAAGGCCGGGAGCGAAACGCATGTAAGCAGTTCGAGCGATGATCCCGACCGGCCAAAGCTGAGAAAGCGGCCTACATCGGATATCGCCGCCGCACCGGCGGGGGAAGCTGAGCCTGAATCCGAAGATCCAGACCGGCCAAAAATGCAGAAAGGCAAAACAGGATCGAGCCAGGAGGCAGAGAAGCTGACGGGCACGCCGGCTGACTTGCAACAGATGGTGGGCCTGTCGACCACGACTAACGAGGAAACTCATCCGTTCGCTTATCAATGGGCCAGCCCTGAGGATGAGCACAAAATGCAAGCCTCACTCGAGAAGATTGCGCGAGACGCTTTGACAGCACAGCACGCACCGACGCCAATCACGGCCGCGCCCAAAACCCGCACGCCAGGCAAGGCGGCTAAGGCTCCAGCGCCAACAGGGTTGGTGGTCGACGACTTTCGATCGTTTGAGATTTCATACAGCGGTGGAAGCACGCTCGTGTTTACGGCCCATACGCTGGATGAGGGCAATGCGGCAAAATACATCACTATCATTGCGCAGCCGGATTTCTACGGTGCTCCCCGGGTGTTGCTAAAGCAAGTGACGGATGGGGCTCATCTCGACGTGACTCCACGGATGAGGCTGATTGATGCAGCCGACACCAACGGCGATCATAAGGCCGAGTTTGTCTTCGAGCTTCGCGGTAAAGGCGAGCGGCAGTTTGCCATCTATAACATCGCGGCCGGACGTGCCGATCAGGTTTTCGTAACGGGCAGCATGCCCTAAGCAGGAATTAGGGCTTAGGCAGCTGACTCACATCCCATCCACCACCAATCGCGCGGATAAGTTGCACGCTGGCGGCGAATTGCCGAGTGGTGATATCGGCGGAGGCACGTTGATTGCTCAATTGCGCGGTTTGCGCAGTAAGCACTTCCAGATAGCTGGTAACGCCGCCTTTATAGCGATTGGTAGAAAGCGTAAGCGAGCGTTCCGCGGAGAAAACAGCTGCCCTCTCACTGCGGGCCTCTTCCTCGAGAATCCGCAGCGCAGCCAGATTGTCCTCAACCTCTTGGAAGGAATTGAGCACGCTCTCGCGATAGTCCGCTGCTGTGGCTTCGTAATTATCGCGTGACTGTTGCGTAATAGCTCGGCGCCGTCCGGCATCAAACAGCAACTCAGACGCGGATGCACCAAGAGCCCACAATGCGCCGGGGCCTTGCAGCCATGCGCCGATCTGGCCTGATTCGAATCCGCCAATTGCTGAAAGAGAGACGTTGGGATAGTAGGCGGAAATGGCGACGCCGATCTGAGCATTCGCGGCCTGAACGCGACGTTCCGCCGCAGCGATGTCCGGTCTGCGCTCAAGCAATTCAGAAGGCAGGCCCGTGGGGACGGAAGGCAACGACAAATTAAGTGGTGCGGCCTCCAAGGTAAAACTAGATGCGGGTACACCAATCAGAGTCGCGATGGCATGTTCGAATTGTGATCGCGCCACTCCCACATCAATGTCTTGCGAACGAGTGCTGTCGAGTTGCGTTTGCGCCTGGGCTACGTCGACGTCGGAGGCTACCCCACCCTCAAAGCGCCGTTTCGTGAGGTCGAGTGATCGTTGATACGCGGCAACCGAGGAATCCAGTAGTTGTTTCTGTGTGTCCAGACCACGCAATTGAAAGTAGTCCAGCGCGAGTTCTGCCTGAAGGCTAAGTTGCACATTCGCCAACTCAGCGGCGCTGGCCTGCGCAGAGGCCGTCGCCGATTCAACACTTCTGCGCACTCTTCCCCATAGATCCGGCTCCCATGTAGCCTGTCCTTGGACGAGAAAATCCCCATAGGATGTGGTCGATCCCGGAACAAAGGTCGCTCGCGTTTTAGACTGATGCACACGCTGTGCGCCAAGGCCCGCTGTCACGTTGGGGAATTTATCGGCACTCACGACGCGAATCTGTTCACGCGCCGCGGCATACCGTTCGGCCGCGGCTCGCAGCGTCTGGTTCGATACGGCCACTTGCTCCTCGAGCGAGTTCAGCTTGGCGTCGTTATAAACCTCCCACCACTTGCCGCGATGCGCTGCGTCATCCGGCTGCGCAGCTTTCCAGTTTCCCGGAGGCGGTGTAGATACCGGTGTTTGCTCCTTGAATGAAGGGGGGGCGGGAGCATCGGGCCGATGATAGTTTGGCCCGACGGTGCATCCTGCGAGAGCAAGAAAAGAGAGCGATAGAAAGAGACTCGCGACACCGCGTTGACCGCGAGTGCCATCGCCACATTTGTCAGGAATCTTTCTTCCCGTAATTGCGCCGGGAGTATTTAACGCGACAGCCTTCATTTCTTCTGGTCTCCTGCTGGCTGCGGTGCCGCGGCTCCCCCTTGTTGATTCGTATTCTGCTTCTCAATGACGCTTACGGTTTCTCCTTCAATAATCGAGTCAGGAGGGTTCTCAATCACACGAGAATTCTGGTCGAGGCCGCCGGTAATCTGGACAAACTTGCCATCGTCTTCGCCCATGGAGATAGCTACTAGATGAGCTTTGTTGTTATTGACCACCGTAGCGACGCGAAGACCCTCCGACCGGAAGATGAGGGCGGAAACCGGAATCATAAATGCTGGACCATCCGGCTTCACCTTGAAGTGCACCGTTGCGTAAGAGCCGGGAATCAACTCGCCCTTACGATTGTCGACATTGAACTCGACTAGTAAGGTGCGCGATGCCGGATCGATGGAATCAGAAGTACGGACAAGGCGTGCTGGGAATTTCCGGCCAGGGTATTCGGCGAGAACCAGATCGGCCATCAAGCCGGGTTTCATGCCCAACGAATAGACTTGAGGCACATTTACATAAACGCGCAATGTCTGCAGAGCGGCGAGATGAAACAATTCTTTTGCTGCGCCGGAGTCGATCAGTTGTCCAACATCCACATTTCTCGCCGTGATAACTCCGTCGAATGGTGCATAGATGCGGGTATATGACTGCAGCTCTTTCAACCGTTGAACATTCGCCTGCAGAGCTTTGACGGTAGAACTGGTGGCGCTTGCCTGGCTGGTGAAGTTGTCTGTTTCCTGTTTCGATACCGAATCACTTGATAAGAGGTCCTGGTATCGAGTCGCGTTTTGCTGCGCGACTTTCGCATTTGCATCCGCAGTCGCCAACTCTCCTTGTGCCTGTTGCAATTGCTGATCGAGCTCAGGTGCGCTGATAATGGCGAGCAACTGACCCTGCCTTACCCGTGCTCCGATATCGAAATACCACTTTTGCAAATAACCATTTGTACGAGCATAGATGGGAGCATCCGTGTAGGCGTTTATGCTGCCTGGGAGGACGACCTCCTGATGCGGCTGTCCCGGAATCGGCTTGATGACGAGCACGCTGGGCGCTGCAAGTGCGTTGGTTTGATCCTGCAGCGTTGTACGGGCGCGCAGACGTGGAATGATACCCCAGGCAGCAAGAACAATCGCGATACAGAACACGATCGCGAGAATAATAAGAGCTCGCTTCGGAGAAAGTTTTTCAGGATCTCGCTTTTCTGACTGCGGCATTTTCCCGTCCTGCTGGTTCATCATCAATCCTTAAACTCCGACCGCTTCGCTGGCCGTTTCGTTGGCCTTCATGCGGCGTTTCTTGCGTTCAATTGCGCCATGTATCGCGCTGAAAAAAGTTGGAACGATTAACAAGGTTGCGAAGGTCGCGAAGAGCAATCCGCCGATTACGGCGCGTCCCAGCGGAGCATTCTGCTCGCCGCCATCCCCAAGTCCAAGAGCCATCGGCACCATGCCAATGATCATGGCTAATGCCGTCATGATGACTGGGCGAAATCGAGTCGAACCCGCGCTGAGAGCCGCTTGACGTGCATCTCCAACCATGACCTCTAGTTGTTCGCGGGCAAAGCTTATCACCAGAATGGAGTTGGCGGTGGCCACGCCCATGCACATGATAGAACCGGTGAGCGCGGGCACACTAAGGCGTGTATGCGTCAGAAAAAGAAACCAGACGATTCCCGCAAGGGCCGCAGGCAGAGCCGCGATGATGATAATAGGGTCAAGCCAGGATTGAAAATTAACCACGATCAACAGGTAGACCAGAAGGATCGAAAACGCGAGTCCCGCAAACAACCCGATGAATGCGGTACGCATTGTCTCCACCTGACCGCGAACTATAATCTGTGACCCGCGAGGCTTTTCCGATTGGTGTGCCGCAATAATCTTCTCGATCTGCTTATTTACGCTGCCAAGGTCAGTGTTCACCACGTTGGCATAAATGTCGATGACCGGCTGCACATTGTAATGACTTACGGTAGCCAGCTCAGAGCCACGAGATATGGTCGCCAGATTGCCAAGAATTTGTACAGGCGCGCCGCCGCGAGCGTTGGAATCAACAGGAGTTGCGGTGGGCGGAGTGCCGGCGGTAGTACTGTTCCGTGTGATTGGAATGCTCTTTAAATCTTCCAGCGAATCGAGCCTGTATTGCGGAGTCTGAACCGCGATGTTGTAACTGACGCCATTCTGCGGATTCAGCCAGAAGGAAGGGGATGTTTGGAAACTGCCGCTCAAGGCGACCAGCAAATTCCCCGCCACGTCTCTCTGCGCTAAGCCAATGTCCTGAGCCTTCGTGCGGTCCACGGCGACGTAAAGCTTGGGGCTATTGAAAGGCTGCTGAATTCGCGTGTCTGCAGCCCCGGGAACAAACTTGATTTCGTTTAGGAGTTTTTCTGCGAATGACCGATTGGCTTGCAGATTTGGACCCACGATCTGAATATCGATTGGCGACGAGAGGCCGAAGTTGAGAATCTGCGTAACGATATCGACAGGAAGCGTGTAGAAAGTCACGCCCGGAAACTCGCGGGAAAGCTTTTCTCGAAGGCTCTGCACATACTCGTCAGTCGGTCGATGCTTCTCCGCCAGCGAAACGAGGATATCCGCATCAGCAGGACCTACCGGAGCTGAGTTGCTGTAAGAGAGATTCAGTCCGCTATACGGAATGCCAATGTTGTCGATGATGTTCGAGAGCTCGTTCTTCGGAATCTCTCGCCGGATCACATCGTCGATTCGGTCACAAAGGCTTGCTGTCTCTTCGATACGGGTGCCAGTAGGGGCGCGTAGATGTAACTTGAACTGGCCGCTATCCACCGAGGGGAAAAAATCCTCGCCAAGAAAGCCGGAGAGCAACACTACAGATCCAACACAGAAGACAAAGAAGAGAATAGCCGATATCAGAGCGTGGTCGACCGACAATTCCAGCAAACGCGAGTAAGAACTGCGGATGCGTTCGAATTGATGTTCGAATCCTAGTTGAAAGCGCGTCCAGGGATTGCGGCTTTGCTGTTTGCGTTCCTGTTCGTTCTCGTCGTGCTCCTTAAGAAGATAGACGGCCATGGAGGGAACGACGGTTCGCGAGAGAAGGTACGAAGCGAGCATGGCGAAGACTACGGCTTCAGCCAAGGGAACGAATAGGTAGCGGGCGACGCCTCCGAGAAAGAACATGGGTACGAAGACGATGCAGATAGATATTGTGGAGACAAATGCCGGTATGGCGATCTGGGCGGCGCCATCGAGAATTGCCTGCTCGATCTGCTTTCCTTCTTCCAGATTGCGGT
The DNA here is from genome assembly GCA_963797255.1 of uncultured Acidobacteriaceae bacterium. GTDB lineage: Bacteria > Acidobacteriota > Terriglobia > Terriglobales > Acidobacteriaceae > JANXZS01. The sequence continues at coordinate 55,888 of CAWCOV010000012.1, read as the reverse complement.
TGATGTTTTCAATTTCTACCGTCGCGTCGTCAACGAGGATTCCTACGGCGAGCGCCAGCCCTCCGAGAGTCATGATGTTGATCGTCTCGCCCAATGCGCTGAGGACAATGATCGAAGTAAGGATGGAGAGCGGGATGGAAACAGCGATGATGACCGTGCTGCGCCAGCTACCCAGAAAAAGAAGGATCATCATGCCTGTTAGGCAGGCGGCGATAACGCCTTCGCGGACAACTCCGCTGATGGCGGAGCGCACAAAGATGGACTGGTCCGACAGAAGCTGGACCTTGAGTTCAGGCGGCATCTGCGCCTGAATCTGGGGAAGCTTTTTGCGGATGCTGGAGATTATATCGAGCGTGGAAGAGCTACCGGTTTTTAGAATTGTGAGCAGCGAGGCACGCTGACCGTCCACTCGAACGATATTGGTCTGCGGCGGAGATCCATCTCTGACATGTGCAACGTCCCGCACAAAAATCACAGAACCGTTAACCGTGCGAATAGGCAAGTCATTCAAGGCCTGGACTGAAGTTGGACTGCTATTCGTCTCGACTGCGTATTCCAGTTTGTCCACTTTAATTGTGCCCGCCGGCAGAATCAGATTTTGCACGGAAATAGCGTTTACAACGTCGGAAGGTGAAAGTCCCTTCGATTGCAACGCGGAGAGATCAAGGTCAACCTGCACCTGGCGTTGTTTGCCGCCATAGGGAAACGGGATGGCTGCCCCCTGCACGGTGGCGAGCTGGGTGCGAATAAAGTTCACCCCGAGATCGTTGAGCTGTTGTTCGTTCAGGCCCTGCCCGGAGAGTCCGAGCTGAAGAATGGGAACGCTGGATGCGCTGTAGGTGATGATAAAAGGAGGGTTGGTTCCCGGAGGCAGCTGACGCAATTGAGTCTGCGAAATGGCAGTGATTTGAGCAACTGCATTGGCAACCTCGACGCTGGGCTGGAAAAAGACTTTCACAACCGCAATGCCGCTTAGGGTCTGAGATTCAATATGGTCGATGTCATTGACCGTCGTGGTCATCGCCCGTTCGCTGGGAGTTACGATCCGATTCGCCAGTTCTTCGGCTGAAAGGCCTACGTATTGCCAGACAACCGTCACAACCGGAATATTAATGTTCGGGAAAATATCGGTCGGCGTTCTCATGATCGCGATCGGACCCATGATCAAGAGAAGCAGCGCAAAAACGGCGAAAGTATATGGGCGTCTTAGCGCTAGGCGAACTATCCACATAAAGTCTAAATCTCTCCTCGTTAAATCCCGGAGTACTTTACCTGTGAAGGCCGGACGTTTATACGGCTCGAGGACGGAGCGAGGCTTTCCCTAGCCTGCCATTATCCTCAACTAGCAGGTCTCAAGCTACTGATTCTCAATGCTGCGGCCCTCCCCAGTTTTGTGTCACGCCACCGGAGAGTGCGAACGCGAAGGGCAGATGCGAGCAAAGTACGTCGCATTTCACTTAGACGCCATGCAGATCCAATAAGTCGCAGATTGGCGGACTCGCCCGCTAAGAGCCCTTAAGTCAACCGGGCAGGTCAACCTTTTGGATCACATGCCAAACTTTTGTGAGCGCGACTGTATTGTCGTTCATTTGTCGGGCCCGAGCGCGCGGAAACTGAAAATCCCGATCGGACACAATCCTGGCGTAGCAAGTTATATGATTAGTTCGCAGGCAATTGGGCGGATTGAGGCCTGCGGACGAGTTTAAGGAAACAGGCCAAAGATCGAATTGGTTTTGTGTTCCCCATCCGGCATGGGCGTTCTTGTGCGCATCCTAGCTAGATGGCCTTTCGAGGGAATCCAGACGTAAAGGATTTTCTGGGGCCAGATCGCGGGCTTTAGCAGAAACTTTTTAATATCTCATTCGTCCGTCAATATAGCCAGTTTTGGCCCGTCCCTCGCGTCTAAATTGATTTACCACGAAAGTCGGACAAAAACGTTATGTCAACAGCGCCTACCTCTGAGAGCAGACTGCGCGAGGGTACTTCCACCTCCTCAAATTCCGGTATTCCTCCGGTTCCAAAAAGGAACATGGGGGTACGCTACCTGATCCTCGTCCTGGTGATTCTTGGCGTGGGGTTCGCGGTGTGGCGTATCCGCACCGGACGCCAGCAAGCCGCCGCCGAAGCAGCGCAGAAGCAAACCGCGATGGCGAACAGGCCTACGCCAGTTCAGATTTCAGCCGTCCAGCAACGGCCGATGCCCATTTTTCTGACCGCGCTCGGCAATGTGACCCCGTACAACACTGTAACCATCAAAGCGAGGGTCTCAGGCGAGTTGACGCAGGTGAACTTTACCGAGGGCCAGGAGGTCAAGCAGGGACAGGTCCTTATGGTGATTGATCCGCGTCCTTACCAGGCTGCTTTGGATCAGGCGCGAGGAACACTTGCACACGACCAGGCTTTGTTGAAGAATGCGACCGCAGAGTTTGCACGATACCAGGCCCTGTTCAGAGAAGGTGTGATCTCAAAGGAATCGCTCGATACCCAGGAATCAAATTTCGGTCAGTATCAGGGCATGATCAAGTCGGATGAAGCCGCGATCGAAACTGCCGAGTTGAATGTGAAGTACTGCACCATCACGTCGCCGATCAACGGCCGCATTGGCTTGCGATTAGTGGATCGCGGAAACCTGATCGCTGCAAACACCACAAACCTTATCGTGATTAACCAGATTCAGCCCATCGCGGCCTTCTTCACCCTTCCGGAGGATCAACTTCCCCAGGTTTTAAAGAAGCTTAGCGCGCAGCAGCGATTGTCAGTCGAGGCTTACGATCGCGGAGACACTCAGAATCTGGCCACCGGATACCTGCTGACCTCTGACAATCAGATCGATCCGACAACCGGAACGGCCAAGTTGAAGGCCGTGTTTCAGAACTCGGATGAAGTCCTCTTCCCGAACCAGTTTGTGAACATTCACTTGATCCTGGAGCAGAAGCCGGACGCACTTGTGATCCCCGCTGTCGCCCTGCAACATGGAACTCAGGGCGACTTCGTCTGGCTGCTCAAAGACGATAAGACGGTTGCTATGCAGCCGGTCAAGGCCCTGCTGACAGAAGGTTCGCGAACCATCCTTCAAAGCGGGGTGTCAGAAGGCCAAATGGTTGTTGTAGATGGCGCTGATCGTTTGCGACCGGGAAGCAAGGTGGATGCGCGCCAGGCTCCCGCAAGACCCAGCACCGCAACCTCGCCGGCACAGCAAGGAACGGCGGGATCCACTTCGGGTACTGACCGGTCGCTGAGATCCAACAGTCATGCGGGCAAGAAGGCGAGACAGCAGTGAATCCTTCAAGGCCATTCATCCTCAGGCCGGTCGCCACATCGCTGATGATGGCCGCGATTCTGCTTGCGGGATTTGTTGCATATCGGCAGCTTCCCGTCTCGGCGTTGCCTGAAGTGGATTACCCGATCATTCAGGTGGTGACCTTCTATCCCGGAGCGGGGCCGGTGGTGATGGCTTCGTCAGTGACGGCTCCCCTTGAACGTCAGTTCGGACAAATGCCCGGCCTGAAGCAGATGACTTCGACTAGTTCGAGTGGCGGCTCAGTCATCACCCTGGAGTTCAATCTCGACGAGAATATTGATGTCGCAGAACAGGAAGTCCAAGCCGGAATTAACGCTGCTACAAGCTTTCTACCGGACGATTTACCCAATCCTCCGGTTTACAGCAAAGTGAACCCGGCAGACGCGCCGATTCTCACTCTGGCGCTTACGTCGGACACCATGCCATTGCCGCAGATAGAAGATGTGGCGGACACCAATCTCGCGCAAAAAATCTCGCAGGTCACCGGTGTGGGACTCGTCTCAATTGCCGGTGGCCAAAAACCTGCCGTGCGTATCCAGGCCAATCCCGCGCAACTCTCTTCGTATGGCTTAAGCCTTGAAGATCTGCGTACGTCGCTCGCGGCGAGCAATGTGGATCAGGCAAAAGGCAACCTGAATGGTACCCGGCAAACATATACGATTGGCGCCAACGATCAGTTGCTGACGAGCGCGGAGTACAAACCGGTCATCATCGCTTATCGCAACGGTGCGCCGGTTCGGATGTCTGACGTTGCAAATGTCGTGGATGGCGCAGAAAACACCAAGCAGGCCGCATGGATGAACCTGACTCCGGCGGTGATCGTCAACATCCAAAGACAGCCCGGCGCAAACATCATCGGCGTGGTGGATCGTATTGAGAAGCTTTTGCCTCAGTTGAAGGCAAGCCTCCCCGCCTCGGTAAAAGTGACGGTTCTAACTGACCGCACTACGACGATTCGGGCGTCCGTGAAAGATGTGCAGTTCACCTTGATCCTGACGATAGCGCTCGTCGTGATGGTGATCTTCCTGTTTCTGCGCAACCTTGCGGCGACCATTATTCCCAGCGTTGCGGTGCCACTCTCGCTCGTAGGCACGTTCGGCGTCATGTATTTGCTCGGTTACAGCTTGAACAACCTGACGCTGATGGCCCTTACGATTTCAACCGGCTTCGTCGTCGACGACGCTATTGTGATGATCGAAAATATCTCGCGCTACATTGAGGACGGCGAGTCGCCGCTTGAAGCAGCGTTGAAAGGTTCTGAGCAGATAGGGTTCACGATCGTATCGTTGACCGTTTCGCTGATCGCAGTCTTGATCCCTCTACTGTTCATGGGAGACGTGGTTGGCCGTCTATTCCGTGAGTTCGCAATAACGCTAGCGGTCACCATACTTGTCTCCGCAGTCGTATCGCTAACTCTCACCCCGATGATGTGCGCGAAATTGCTGCGTCACAAGTCTCCCGAGCAGCAGGGCAGCTTCTACCGAGCCTCGGAGCGTTTTTTCAATTATGTGATCGATCTTTACGGAGCAACACTGCAGTTTGTGTTGCGGCATCAGCTGACAACTCTACTCATTACTATCAGCACGTTGGTGCTCACGATCTTCCTCTATTTTGTTGTTCCGAAGGGCTTCTTCCCCCTGCAGGATACCGGCGTTTTGCTCGGTATCTCAGAAGCGCCACAGACAGTTTCTTTTCCAAGCATGGCGGCGCGCCAGCAACGCATGGCTGAAATGATTCTCAAGGATCCAGATGTTGAAAGTCTGTCTTCGTTCATCGGAGTCGACGGGACGAATACGACGCTGAACAGCGGACGCATTCAGATCAACCTGAAGCCGCATGACCAGCGTGCAAGTACGGCCCAAGAAGTGATTCGACGTCTGCAGCCAAACCTTGCCACGGTTGAAGGCATCACGCTTTACCTGCAGCCCATGCAGGATCTTACGGTGGAAGATCGTGTTAGCCGCACGCAATACCAGTATTCGCTCGAAGACCCGAACACTGCGGAGTTGATGGACTTCACTCCAAAACTAGTGGCAGAGTTGAGTAAGCAGCCTGAGTTGAGGGATGTCGCCAGCGATCTGCAGAGTCAGGGGCTTGAGGCCAATCTGATCATTGATCGCGATACAGCGTCCCGACTCGGAATCACGGTCCAGGCAATTGATAACACCCTCTACGACGCCTTCGGACAGCGCCAAATCTCCACCATGTTTACGCAGCTGAACCAGTACCACGTGGTGCTGGAGGTTCAGCCGAATTTCCAGGATCATCCGGATGATCTAAGTAAGATCTACGTGAAATCTGCCACCGGCGAACAGGTTCCGCTGAGCACGTTCACTCACTTTGAGCCGCGCAGTGGACAACTTGCGATCAACCATCAAGGCCAGTTTCCGGCGGTAACAATTTCCTTCAATCTCGCACCTGAGGCGTCATTGGGCGATGCAGTTAAGGCCATCCAGCGAGTGGAACAGCAGATTGGAATGCCCGCCAGCATCAACGCAAGCTTTCAAGGCACGGCAGCCGCATTTCAATCTTCACTCACGAATGAACCACTGCTGATCCTCGCCGCGCTTATCACGGTCTATATCGTCCTTGGCGTGCTGTATGAGAGCTATATCCATCCGATCACCATCATCTCCACTTTGCCATCCGCCGGCGTCGGCGCTCTGCTCGCGCTCCTGATCTGCAAGACGGATTTCAGCGTGATTGCATTAATTGGCATCATCCTGCTAATTGGCATCGTGAAGAAGAACGCCATCATGATGATCGACTTTGCGCTGGAGGCAGAACGAAAACACGGCAAGTCGCCGGCGGAAGCTATCTATGAAGCGTGCCTCCTGCGCTTCCGGCCGATCATGATGACCACGATGGCGGCACTGTTGGGTGGTCTGCCTCTGGCACTTGGAACCGGCGTTGGATCGGAGTTGCGTAAGCCGCTGGGAATCACGATTGTTGGTGGCCTGATCGTTTCGCAATTGCTCACGCTCTATACCACTCCGGTTGTCTACCTGTACTTCAGCCGTGTGGGTGAGCGTCTTTCACACAGGGGAGCGCGCGTTCGCTTTGAAGAGCGCGCCGTCTCAGCGGATTAGGCGACCATGCATCTTTCCGCTCCATTCATTCGACGACCAGTAGCTACCTCACTCCTGAGTCTGGCGCTGTTGCTTGCGGGTTCAGTAGCCTACAACCTGTTGCCGGTGGCATCGCTGCCCGACGTGGAGTTCCCCACTATCGGTGTGGGCGCGGGCTTGCCAGGCGCCAGTCCGGAAACGATGGCCTCCTCGGTCGCTACTCCGCTTGAGCGCCAGTTCGGGCGCATCGCAGGCGTTACGCAAATGACCTCGTCGAGTTCACTCGGCGGCACATCCGTGACCCTGCAATTCGATTTGAATCGAAATATTGATGCCGCCGCGCGTGACGTTCAGGCTGCCATCAACGCGGCTCGTGGACAGTTACCGGCAAACCTGCCTTCGAATCCTACTTACAGAAAAGTCAACCCTGCCGATGCGCCCATCCTGATCTTGACACTGACGTCGGAGATTTTGCCGAAGTCCGAGATCTACGATCTTGCAGATTCGATCCTTGCGCAGAAGATCAGTCAGATTCAGGGCGTAGGCCAGGTATTTGTCGGCGGCAGTTCGAGTCCGTCTGTCCGTGCGGAACTCAATCCAATGCAGCTCGCATCGTACGGCATCGGTCTCGAAACCGTTAGAACCGCGCTCGGCGCAGTGAACTACGATGCACCCAAAGGCTCATTCAATAACGCCGAGAGGCGCTGGAACAACGTCAATAACGATCAGCTTTTCAAGGCGAAAGAGTACGCGCCGCTGATTGTCGCCTACAAGAACGGCGCCCCCGTCCGTCTGCAGGACCTCGGGCAGGTCGTGGATGGAGTCGCCGACGAACACACTGCTGGACTCGCCAACGGCGTGCCCGCCATTCTCATCGTGATTTTTAAATCACCCGGCGCAAATGTTATTGAGTCTGTCGACAGTGTGCTGGCAGCATTGCCTCAGTTGCAGGCCGCAATCCCGCCAACCATCAAATTATCCGTTGCGATGGATCGCACGACGACGATTCGCGCATCGGTCCGCGATGTTGAGATCACGCTCCTGATTGCGATTGCACTTGTAGTGCTCGTTGTATTTCTCTTTCTGCGCAATGTATGGGCAACGATCATCCCCAGCGTTGCCGTACCGCTCTCACTCGTGGGCACGTTTGGCGTGATGTACCTGCTCGGCTATACGCTGGACAACCTGTCCTTGATGGCGCTGACAATCTCCACCGGTTTTGTGGTGGACGATGCAATTGTGGTAATCGAGAACATAAGCCGCTATCTGGAGATGGGATATTCTCCATTCGACGCAGCGATGAAAGGCTCAAAGGAAATCGGATTCACGGTCCTTTCCATGAGCACGTCGCTGGTCGCGGTGTTCATCCCCATCCTTCTGATGGGAGGAATCGTTGGTCGCTTATTCCGTGAGTTCGCGGTTACCCTGAGTGTTGCTATCGCAATCTCCTTGCTGGTCTCGCTCACGACTACTCCCATGATGTGCGCGAAGTTTTTGAAACCGCATGACCGGCAGAAACATGGAAAGTTCTACATCCTTGGAGAGCGCGCACTGCACTGGCTGGCTAGTGAGTATGACCACGCGTTGCGTTGGGTGCTGCGCCATCAGGTTCCGGTTCTGTTAATTGCAATCGCTACATTCATATTGAATCTTTACCTGTTCACCATTGTGCCGAAGGGCTTTTTCCCGCAGCAGGATACGGGGCGCATGGGCGGCTCAACAAGAGCGGCGCAAGACATTTCGTTCGACGCAATGAAGCAGAAACAGCAACAGCTCGCCGAGATCGTTCAGCGCGATCCCGCGGTGCAGACGGTTGTAGCGTTCGCTGGTGGAAGCGGCGGCGGGGCTACGACCAACACCGGTCGCATGTTTATTGCGTTGAAGCCGCTCAAAGAGCGAAAGGTAAGTTCGGACCAGGTAATCAATCGTCTGCGCAAGCCACTCTCTGCGGTCTCAGGTGCGGCTCTGTTTTTGCAATCCGCTCAGGAACTGAACGTGGGTGGACGATTCAGCGACGCGCAATATCAATACACGTTGTCTTCAGAAGATCTAACCGAGTTGAACACCTGGGCTCCACGGCTGATGGCAAAGATGCGAACCATGCCGGAGCTACGCGACGTATCTACCGATCAGCAGGATCAAGGTCTTCAGGCATCTTTAGTCATTGACCGCGACACCGCCTCACGTCTCGGCATCACTCCGCAGATGATCGATAACGTGTTGTACGACGCGTTCGGTCAGCGTCAGGTTTCGACCATGTACACTCCGCTGAATCAATATCACGTCGTGATGGAAGTGGCACCGGAGTTTCAACGAGATCCAGACGCCCTAAAGAATATCTACGTTCAATCCAACACTGGCGCCCAGATTCCGCTAACAGCCATCACGCATTTCGAGCGAAACCGGACTTCGCTTTCGGTCAGCCACCAAGGACAATTCCCTGCCGTAACTCTTACATTCAACCTGGCGCCCGACGTCGCGCTGGGCGATGCCGTAGTCGCGCTGCAAAAAGCGGCACAGGACATCAGCATGCCGAGCACTGTGCATGCCAACTTCCAAGGGACAGCGCAAGCATTCCAATCCTCATTGGCGAGCGAGCCACTGCTGATTCTCGCTGCCCTGGCCACGGTGTATATCGTTCTCGGAATGCTCTACGAGAGCTTCATTCATCCGATCACAATTCTGTCAACGCTTCCGTCGGCTGGCGTTGGAGCACTCCTGGCCCTGCTGATCACGCATACTGACCTCAGTGTGATTGCACTGGTCGGCATTATTCTTTTGATCGGCATTGTGAAGAAGAATGCGATCATGATGATCGACTTTGCGCTTGCCGCTGAGCGGCTTGAGGGAAAGACTCCAGTCGAAGCCATCTACCAGGCATGCTTGTTACGTTTCCGCCCCATCATGATGACGACAATGGCTGCCTTGCTCGGCGGACTTCCCCTTGCTCTTGGAAACGGAGTTGGTTCTGAATTGCGTAGGCCTCTCGGAATTACGATTGTCGGCGGACTCATCGTCTCCCAGATGCTGACTCTTTTTACAACGCCGGTTGTCTACCTGTTCTTTGACAAGCTGCAAACAAAGCTGCGCAGTCTGCGCGGACGCAGTGGTCGACCGCTAAAGACTGCGGAAGGATTGGGAGATTAAGACTGGGATTGTGCGATTTGCTGTAAGAGAAGAACAGCGAGGAGAGCACGCGCTCTCCTCGCTTTGTCTTATTTGGCTAGAGCGGTTTCCAGAGCGGCTACCGAGTAACTCATCACTTTCTCGGGGTAATACGCGTTCTGAATATACTGTTGCAGCATGCGGTTCGTGTTAAAGAACGAGCCATTCAATGCAATGGAATTGCGCATAACCCGCTGCCACTCTTCCGGCTTTGAATAGTAGAGAGGAAGTATCTTTTCCTCAAGCTTCTGATAAAGTGACGCGCTCTCCTCCACTGCCGTTTCGCGATCTTCGATCGCCCATCCTGTGAAGCCTTCGATGCAACCCTCGATCCACCATCCATCCAAAATGCTCAGGCTGGGAACACCGTTCATCGCTGCTTTCATCCCGCTCGTTCCCGAGGCCTCATAGGGACGTTGTGGATTGTTCAGCCACAAATCAACTCCTGCGGTAAGCTGCGCGCCCAGTTCCCACGCATAGTTTTCCAGATAGATGATCTTCAGATCGGTCGAGTTCAACTTGGACGCGATCTCGACTACGCGACGAATGATCGACTTTCCTGGATCGTCGTGAGGATGCGCTTTGCCACTGTAGACGATCTGCAGGCCACCGAACTCTCGCGCGATACTCTCAAGCTTTTCAGTGTCGTGGAAAAGCAAATCCGCGCGTTTGTATGTTGCCGCCCGGCGAGCAAATCCAATGGTGAATACTTTCTCGTCGAGCGAGTGTCCCGTGCGCTCGGCAATCGTGCGGAACAGTACACGCTTGGATTCGACATGTGCCGCGGCAATCTCCACCTCAGGAATATCGATAGCATTCCTCAAATACAAATTGTCGGTTCGCCAGCGCGGAATGGAGCGATCAAAGACCGATTGGATTGCGGGAGAGGTCCACGTTGTTGCATGTACACCGTTCGTTATGGAGTCAATATTGTAATCAGGGAACATCAGCCGCGAGACCTTACCGTGCTGTAGTGCCACCCCATTTACAAAACGTGCGAATCGAAGAGCGATGTACGTGACATTCAAAAGATCTTCGTGGTAACAACCCAGCCTTTCGAGCACTCCAGCCCGATCTGGACCGAGAATCCGAATCGCCTGTTCTCTTGAGAACCGATCATGGCCTGCGGGGACAGGTGTGTGCGTTGTAAATACACAGAGTTGTCGAACTGCTTCGACATCGCGCTCATTGGCCTCGGAAAGGCTGCGTCCCTGCAAATGCTGTTCGAGCAACGCAACCGTCAGCAGAGCGGCATGCCCCTCGTTCATGTGGTAAACGACTGGAGAAATATCAAGGGCTTCGACGATTCTCGCCCCGCCGATGCCGAGGATTGTTTCCTGGGCCAGGCGATAGTCGTTATCACCGCCATATAGATGGTCAGTTAATGCGCGATCCCGAGGATCGTTCTCTTCAATGTCGGTATCAAGAAAGAAGATTGGGATGGTATGGCCGGTGACGCCTTCCATGTCATAGCGCCATGTTCGAACCAGCACTGGTCTGTTTTCCACCATCACAGTCACGCGCGGCTCTTCTAGCGTGAGTACTTCTTCCGGAGTCCACGGTTGATTCTCTTCCGACTGCACTCCGTTCGCATCGAGATGCTGACGAAAGTATCCTTTGCGGTGAATGAGTGTGACTGCAACCAGAGGCAAACCAAGATCGGCGGCAGAGCGCAAGGTGTCCCCTGCCAGAACTCCCAGTCCGCCGCTATACGTCGGCATGCTAGGCAGTACTGCGATCTCCATAGAAAAATACGCAACTACATTTTCAGTATTTGAGATGTCCACTGGTGGGTTTTCCCCGGCTTGGATTGGCGAACTCTTGCTGAACCTCTTACCCAACTTCATGCACTGGCCTTCTCAGGATTACACGCACGCAGTGGTCATGCTTGCATCATCCTGGACTTTCCACTATCCGATCGAACCGAAAGCTGAAAATCATTGCTCGACGATGAGTGATTCCGGCATCGGCAGCAGGACACATTTTACCAAGGGGCGTGATCATCCCCTATGGAAAACAAGTGCCACTTCGGTGGGAGACACTCTGCGGATCACCCCGAATAATTTGGTTATACCGGTTGATTGCATCAAACAAGTGCGCAATAACTTGTCATCGCGTAGCTGGGAGCTATAGAGCGTGTGCAGCGGCCGACGCGTGACAAAGATAAATATCTGCCTCGATCCCGCTTTCTGAGCGGTATTCCTCTTTCAACTTGGATGCAAATTCTGCGGCCAGGTTTTTTTCGACTAGATTTACTGTGCAGCCCCCGAAGCCGCCACCGGTAAGACGCGCCCCGATCAAACCCGGCAGTTTATTTGCCAGCTCTACCAGTAAATCGGCCTCCTTGACACTGCCTTCAAAGTCGTCTCGATAACTCGCGTGAGCTTCAGCCATAAGTCTGCCAAGTTCTTCCATATCATGGCGAGCCAGCGCATCGGCCGCTGCGACGGTGCGAAGATTTTCAGTGATTACATGGCGGCATCGCTTAAGCACAGTGGGGCGCATTTCCCCTCCCCATCGCGCCAAATCATCGGTGGTAGCGTCTCGAAGGACACGAATCTCGGGCCGATGCTTGCGTAGGATTTCCACACCCTCTTCCACCTCAGCCCGCCGTGTGTTGTATTCTCCGCCAGCGTGGGAGTGCTTCACCATCGTGTTGGAGATTACGATACTGACACTTGGCGGAATCGGCGCGAGGCGAAAACTCAGATCGCGGCAATCCAAGCAAGAGGGCGTGATCTTCCGCCCCACAGCAGGCAATAAATTGATCCATTATGCCGCTCTTCGTACCGACAAATTCATTCTCGGCTCGCTGGCATAGCTTGGCGATTTCAGGCGGAGAAAACTTCTTGGAAGTCAGACTTTGCACCGCCAGAAAAACAGCTACCTCGATAGCGGCGGAAGAGCTTAGTCCAGACCCCAACGGTACATCGCCGGCAAGCGACATGCTGAAGGCCGGGATTTCTGCACCTGTGTCTTTCAATATGGTAATCACTCCGAGCGGATAATCGCTCCAGTGATGCTTTGCTTTGGTCGGCAGGGAGTGGATGTCGAAAGAAATCTCTTCCGCAAAATTAACTGAGTACAGAACGATTCGATCATCCGTGCGTCGGCTGATTCCAGCCACCGTCGTAAAATCGATTGCCGCCGGCATCACGAATCCTTCGGCGTAATCGGTATGTTCACCGATGATGTTTACGCGGCCGGGAGCTGAGAATAAGGCCGGCTCGACATGAAAATGCTGCAAGTGAGACTCACGTACAATTTTCGAATCCTGCATCTGAACTCCGATTCCGTCTAACGAATAAACCTTCGATAGAAAAGTGGCTAAACTTTATTGCGACGACACCCGAATGGAAATGGTCCATTCGACCCCTTCACCAGGGGCAAGCTTTTTAGCCCAGCCTTTCGCTGTTGCAATTGCCAACGAATCCACTGGAGCTGAACATGGTTCTAAAGCCACACACTGTTGTCGGTTAGCCTGATCAAGCGGCCATCCTCCGTAGCAAAGCCAAAGTCCGAGATAGGGCGTCACGTCGGCATCGAATCTAACTTCGATGCGCGTGTTGAGACGCTTCCTCTCGATTGCGCACCAGCCTTCGAGAGGCGCAGGCAGATAAAGCTTGTCACCCGTTTCATCCTCTACATCGCCACAACGGCTTAGATCGATGGACGTGCCATCATTCAGTTGCGCAAGTGGCCAGGAATATTCTTGACCTGACTTACCGAGTCGATCTTTGCCGGATCCCTCGACCGTGACTTTTTTCGAAGTTGGAGGCAGCACGACTCGATCGCCGACGTCCACATGGAATAGTGGATGGGCCGACCATGCGAATTCGGTTGGAGTTGTGCCGACGTTGCGAACGGAGTAGTGAATGACCAGTTCACTATCATTAAGGATCAGCTTTTTCGTGAACTCCAGAGGCAGGGAATATCCGGTAGCCTTTAACGTGAGCGTGTTGCCTTGGAGTTCACTGCTGAAAGGGATGCGCCAGAAGTCTCCGTGATCTGGTACTGAAACCTTGCCTTTGGCAGTTTCAATCTGACAGCCGGACACTGACGGAAGACACTCATCAAACCCGCTCGCATCGCCTTCCTCAAAGGCCATTGAGCGGCTTCGTTCGGCATATGGGCGAAGCGGTTGCTGGAGTAGCTCCTCTCCCTTAGGCAAGATCTTGATGGAAGAAATCTTTGCCCCGAGTTCGGGAATTGTCTCTACCTGCAGAGAATCGCTGCTCAACGAAATAGGCCGAAATTCTTTCAAGAGGACTCCTGCGCTGCCTGATCGAACTTTTGCAAGATCGTCTCTATCCATTCGAGATGTTCCGGCTTCATCAGTACGGAACGAAGGCAGGTAACCTTGGCGTTCCGGACGTGACTATTCTCTGGCCAGGTTCCCGCCGGGAAAAAACTTACCGGCAACTGCGCCAAGGCCAGATGTAGATCCAGCTGAGCCGCCCGTTGGAAAATGGCCGATGCCAACCGTGAAGACTCATCTGGTGAAACCGATTTCACCGAACATATAACAATATCTAATTCTGGCGGGAATGCGGGTAAAAACCTTGCGTCTTTCTCGATAAACCCATAAAAGATACCCGCCGCCTCCCGGCTTTTCTGAAGATCGGCAGCAAATTTGCCATCTGGGACAAGCGGAAGCAGCTTTTGGGTAGACCAGAGAGCCACCGCAGCAGCACCCGCCCGTGAACATTCCAGGCTGATTTCGCCCAAATGGAGTTCTTCGGACGTGAAATACGTATACGGCGAGTCGTGCTGATAGAACCGGCCCACCGAGGGATCTCGAAATAGAACACAACCGCATCCGTAGGGCTGCAAGCCGTGCTTGTGAGGGTCAATAACCAGGGAATCAGCCTCGACTGTCGACTCGAAAGCCCGCCGCGTTTCAGGGGCAAGAGACGGTGCTATCAGACGGAAATAGCCTCCATAGGCCGCATCAACATGCAGGCGAAAACCGTATCGATTGCGGAGTTCCAGGACCTTGTCGAGTGGATCTACGGATCCAGTTGCAGTGGTTCCGAGTGTCACGACGACCGTTCCAACGTCTCCTTTCTTCAGCTCTGTTTCGAGGCAATCAAGGTCCATTCGCCCTTTCGAATCTGAGGGAACTGACGCGAAATCGAGCCGCAAAACGCTGCTGATGCGTGAGTGCGTGTAATGCGCCTGTTCGGACGCGAGGATGCGCTTCCCCGGGGCCAACTGGCCGGCGATCCAAAGCGCCTCCAGATTGGCGAATGTCCCACCGCTGGTCAGATGCCCTAAGTGTTTGTCCCAATGGAACATAGCGGCAATTTCACGAACGGCCTCGATCTCCATCTGGGAACTGGCTCGGCCCCCGTCGCGGGCGTGATTGTTTGGATTCAACCACATAGCCAAGCCGTACGCAGCGCGCGCGATGGGGTGCGGCGGCTTCAGCATTTGCCCCGCATACAGCGGGTGGAAATAGGGGTAGTTGTCTGCCATGCGCTCTACGGCCTGTTCAAGCACTGCTCTCATGTCTGAACTGGAGTCGTTTTCAGAAAGTGCGGGCATTCCTTCAAACTTTCTCTGAAGGGCGGATAGCGACTCGGCGAGGAGTTCGAGAGCGGGATCGTGTGGCATCTTTGCAAAGGATACTCGACGAAGAAACAACGTAGAACTGCGGAGTTGAAACCTTCGAAGTCCACTCTAAGTGGTTTGTTTCTCTGTTTTTGATGTCTTCATCGCAATTTTTGATCAAATTGCCAAGTGCCCCGCATAGAAGCTTTTCGCGGCCGAACTGCGAAGTTTGGGCAAGAGAAAGAGTGCTAAACTGCTTTCGCGTTTGCAAGAACCGGCAAGTGCGTGTCTCGTCAGCAGCAAGTCTCTACCCGCAATCTCTCCGATTCGACCGGCGCAATTCAATTCAGGAAAAGCAGCAATGGAACAAGGAACTGTGAAGTGGTTTAACGATGCCAAGGGGTACGGTTTTATTTCTCGCCAGAACGGAGAAGATGTCTTCGTGCACTACTCTGCCATTAGCTCTAATGGATTCAAGAGCTTGCAGGAAGGTCAAGCCGTCCAATTCACGGTCGTAAAAGGGCCGAAAGGTTGGCAAGCGGCAGACGTGCAGCCGATGTAAGACTCGTCTAAGCCGGTGGGGCAGAAGCGCTCTGCCCCCACCGACTTACGGAAAGCTTACGACAGTGCTCCTTGCCCTTTGCTATGTCCCTCATGTGCGGTAGTTTGTGGAGTTGGAACCCCTTGATCTTTTTGGCCATGAGCCTCAGGCTAGTCCTACGCGACATTTATGGCCGTTCATCCGAGAAACCGTGCATTACTCGAAATAAGAACTCACGACGCGCCTCTTTTGAGGGGAGTTTTGCTCCCTGCCCAGAACTTTCTCCACACCGCTGGACTGGGTGGCGCTGCGCTCATCAGTGCCGCTGTAGTGGCGGTAGCGTGGGCAAATTCGCCGCTTCGCGACAGTTATCAGGCGCTCTGGCACGCTGAGATCGGCTTTCACATCTTCAACTTCAGGATTACAGAGGATCTTCGCCACCTCGTAAACGACGTCCTGATGGTGTTCTTCTTCTACGTCGCCGGGCTTGAAATTAAACGAGCCTTTGTCGCGGGTGAATTGGCTGATCGGAAGAACGCGGTTTTACCCGTGCTCGCTGCAATTGGTGGAATGGTCGTACCCGCTGGAGTTTACCTCCTCCTCAATATGAATTCGCCGGAGACGAGGCACGGTTGGGGAATCCCCATGGCTACCGATATTGCCTTTGCCGTGGGAGTTCTTGCTCTTTTGGGCAACAGGGTGAGCTCGCAGCTTCGACTATTCCTGCTGGCATTGGCGATTGTGGATGACATCGGGGCCATCGTAGTGATCGCCGTCTTTTACACCCCTCACCTCTATATTTCTGGACTGTTCTTTGCCGCCGTGTTCCTCGCCATCATGGGTGGACTTATGCGGATCGGCGTGAAACAAAGCATTCCATACATAATTTTGTCGGTGGCGTTTACTGCGGCAATCGCAGGGTCAGGGATTCACGCCACGATTGCGGGAGTTATTTTGGGCTTGCTGACGCCGAGGAAGCCGAGTTTCAGTTTTGACGAATTTGTAGGGTTCATAAAGCGAAACAAGCCTCAACTCGAGCCCAAACAGGCGGACAGCAACCCCTACGGTACCGAGCTTTTTCTGGCCAAAGTACAGGAGATTGCTTTCGGAACGGAAGGATCCGCCGACCGGCTGGAAAGAGGCTTTCACAGTTGGACGAACTTCGTGATCGTGCCATTGTTTGCGCTCGCCAACGCTGGGATTCCGTTTGAGCAAGGATTTCTGGGAGCTGCGCTGCGCATTCCTGCTACCTGGGGAGTGCTCGCCGGACTGTTGCTGGGGAAGCCGATCGGCGTTTTATTGGCGTCCTGGCTCGGCGTGCACTTCAAAGTTGCACAACTTCCGGGGACAACCACCTGGCGACAAATGGCGGGAGTTGGCTTGGTGGCCGGCATTGGATTCACAATGTCAATCTTCATCGCGGATCTGGCGTTTACAAGCGACTCTGTCGTCGATCATGCCAAGGTAGGGATCTTCATTGCCTCCATCCTCGCAGGCGTGGTGGGATATTTCGTGCTTCGCGGTGCCGTACCAGAGTCCGCTGCAAACTAGCCACCGCAATCGCTAGATTAGTCGCCTATTGCTTCGCCTCGAATACGCGAAAGCGGCGTTCCAGTTCCCATTGCTGCTTCGCTCTCTCATTTGCCTGAAGGAAACTGGCGCAGGCTCCGACGGCGGAGAAGGTTCCCAACGCCTGATCTGCGCAAGGCTGAGCTGCGCGCGTATAGACGTCCGGCTGATTCCATAGACTCTTCCCCGGCAGAAAGCTGTGCTCCAGACTGGCTCGCACCATCGTCTTTAAATCGCCGTAGCTCAGCGGATACGTCATGGCGGCACGCACATATTCATGCGTGAGATCGATTCTTGACACTCCTTCGTCATCCGTAGAAAGGGTGACCGGAACACCGTATTTACGATAGAGAGGCAGCGGATGCTCGGCGCCTTTTATCCCGAGAATTACGTCGTTGCTCGTTAGATTTACTTCAACCAGCACGTGCTGAGCGGCCATCTGTTTAAGAAGATCGTAAGGACGTTCTTCGTAGATAAGGTCCACTCCATGACCAATGCGTTCGGCGTGACCCTGTTCGACAGCCGAGCGAATGTGAAACGTAAGTCCATCAGGGGGGACGAGCCCCGGGGCAAGCTCTCCCGCATGAAGCGCGATGTGCACCTTCGGGTACACGGAATGCAGATAATCCAGCATCTGCATTTGCAGTCGGTAATCCTTCATTGAGAGATAGCCGTCTTCCGGCATGACGTAGTTCAGCCCTACAACTTCGGGAAACGCGGAAGCCACCTCGAATGCGAGAACCGTCTGCGCAAATACACGTTCAGGCGGGAAACCTCGAAGGACCTGGTAAAGAAAACGAATCTCCACCTGGCAGGCGGGTGCAGCATTGGCTGTACCACATTTCTCGATCTCATTACGGCGATTCAGAGCTTGGAGTATCGCTTCACTCGCCACAGTCACATCGTCGCGGAGGCCCTTCGCCAACAAGTCTGTGCGCAACTTCGCGAAGTCAGGATTCCATCCCAGTTCTTTCGCGATCGCGATGGTATGCGAAAAGTCTGGAGTCTCCATCAACTCGAGATACTGCTCATTCTGCAACGCAGCGCGGCTGGCGACTTCGTCAAGCCATTCGCCAAAGTGAGTGTGCGAAGTGCCTCCAAAATGCGAAAACGTGTCGAAGAAGTGATCATGCCCCGAAATACCGGCCGAAGGAACGAAACTTCGCATCGAGAAGGCATCAATGAGTGCGTCGTAAAGCGCGGAATTGTTGGGGACGAGTATCGCCGTGGTATTACCTGCCCCACACACCGGTTGGGGAGGCGTGCTCATCGTCGAGGTCGACGCCTTTTCAAACGAGAGCTTAGCTCCATTGACGCAGAGTCCGTCTTCACCCGCCGCGCGAATCCACGACTCCGCATAGACGGCACCCGAGAGGTGATTATGCAGATCAGCCCCTTTCGGCATGTTGAAGAGAAATGCCCGCAGGGTGAGTGGACCTTCTCTGCGCGCCTGTTCAAATGCACGAGAAGCTTTCGCTTCGCCAGGCGTAAGCACGGGCAGAGACACAGCCTTGGCGGCGGGAGAAGGCAACGAAAAACAAGCTGAGTAGATGGCTATCGCGAGCGATAAAAGAAGGATGTTAAGTGAGCTCTTGGTTTCCCGAGCATGTGAGCGTTTCATGGTCAGAGAGTATCCTCGCAGAGCCGTGGAATTTTAGAAGAAGCCTTCCGGAAGATATTGCCGGATTTCGGTTCCTTAATTTTGATGGCCTCAGGAAATATGCTGCACCAGTGTAAGTCAATGCAGAGATGTCATGTCTTTCCGAAGAGTGTTTACGTGTCCAATCCTTTGAAAGGGCGGTGGTTTGGCGCAAGTGAGAGCAGTTGCTATACTGTTTGAGGTTGTTTGACGAAGCACTGCGGACTCGACCAGGCAAGGCACTGGCGCTCTTCTCAGCCGGGAGTTACTCCCCTCACTCAGACACACCCTGCGCTCTGACAAGCGCCCTTGGAATCCCAAGGCCAGATAGCTCAGTGGTAGAGCGCGGCCCTGAAAAGGCCGGCGTCGGCGGTTCGATCCCGTCTCTGGCCACCACACTCTAAACAATTTAGCTGTAAATCAAAGAAATCATAGAAAACACCTCTCACCCTGGATGATCACGGGTGAGATTCTTTGCACCGTTCTAGACGGTGCAAAAGACGCCGTCAACATATACCTCAAGGGGTCGCTGAGGCTCGCGACCCGGCCGCGTCAATACATCGAATTATGTCTCTGTCTTGAGATCCTTCACGATTCGGACAACCGGCTTCAAGGATTGCTGAGACCGCAATAGCGACTTCTTCGCAGGGTGGCTTTTCAGAATAGATACGAAATCCCCAAAAGATCCAGGAACCCGCGGGAAGCTGGTCTGTAGGCGGGAAACAAGCTATCCGCCAAGTGATCAAGGCAGTGCCTTATTCGCATTCTTCCTTCCCTAGTCCCGATTTGGGCCCCCGTACTGGTGCTCTAGGTCCGAATTCTCCCTACAGAGAAGGCCATATCTGTCAGGATTGAATGGAAAGAAGAGAACGATGAACTTTTCATTTATCCATGCTGCTGATCTGCACTTGGGGAGCCCGTTCGTAGGTCTCCGTTCAGAAGACCCCAAGCTGGCCGACTTGATGACTTCCGCGAGTCGTGATGCACTCGACGATCTTGTCTCTCAGGCGATTGAACTCAAGGTGGCCTTCTTTGTCATCGCCGGCGACCTGTATGACGGAGACTGGAAGGACACGACGATCGGTTTGTTCTTTCACAGCCAGATGTCCCGTCTCGAGCGGGTCGGAATTCCTGTCTTCCTGGTGCGCGGCAATCACGACGCCGAAAGCGTTATTACCAAAGCCGTCCGTTCACCATTGGCGGTCAAGACGTTTGACCACAATAAGGTCCAAAGTTTTGAGCTCTCCGATCTCAAGGTCGTTTTGCACGGTCAGAGCTTCTCAAACCGGGCGGTGACGTCTAATCTTGCTGCCGGGTATCCGGCTGCCAGACCGGGATGGTTCAATGTCGGCGTCCTCCATACGTCGTGTGACAATCGCCCCGGACATGATAACTATGCCCCTTGTTCGCTGGACGAACTTGTCCAGCGTGGCTATCAGTATTGGGCACTTGGCCATGTTCATTCGTTCGAGGTTTTGAACGAATTCCCTTACATCGTCTATGCAGGCAATCTTCAGGGGCGAGATGCCCGGGAGTGTGGCGATAAGGGAGCAGTATTGGTCGAGGTGGAGGACAACGAGGTCTCGAGTTTAAAGCGGCTTCCGGTAAGCCGGGTCCGTTGGGCGTCCCTGACGATTGATCTCGCTAGCATCAAGACGGAAGATGCGGCGTTCGAGATCTACCGTCAAGCAATCGCAAACGAGGTAGCTAACGCTCCCCAATTACCCCTGATTTGCCGAATCACGATCGTCGGTGCGTCCACACTCCACAGGCATCTGCACGAGGATCGGGGAAGACTGCGCGACGAGCTCAACACTGCGGCGGATCAATGCAGAGAAGATATCTGGCTTGAAGAAGTCCGCTTGACGACGACCGAACCGGTCACGGTGCATGGCGTCGAAGTAACCGGAATCGACCGCGATTCTGGTCGGTCTGCGTTGCCACTCCATCGGGTGCCAACGGACATAACCGCAGCTACCTATCTTGCGCTCAATATCATTCAGCATCCGCAAGGTAAAGCAAAACGTTTTGCATTGCGAAACAATTTAGCAGTTCACTCAGACGGAGACTTCTTACGTTACTACACCGACACTGACTACGGCTCTTCTGGGTCTCCCGTACTGGATGACACTTGGAAAGTTCGCGCGCTGCACCGCGGGGCAATTTTGGAAAATGCGAAATTTCAGGGCCGAGACACTGCCTATGTAAATGTGGGCTCCCAAATTTGTCGGATTCTGGATCATCTAAGGGCAGGGTATCCTGCTGTGTACGCCCAAATTGGGGTGTAGCTCAACGCCGCGTCCAAGAGCCTAATCCCGCTTAGCCATTAACAGAGCCCGCCGGTAGTGCGTCACGGTGCCCTCCTTTTGTTGAAGTACACCTTGCTCGATCGCCGGCATGCGGACGATTCCGCGCGGCCCCATACGGAGCCATACCGGTCTCAGCTGCCAGTTGACAGGATGTTGTAAATAGGTAAGCGTACGGCGAGTCCCTTCTAGCGAGAGTGGTATTGCAGAGCCGAAGATCGGCTCATGTCTGACGCATTAGTTTTGAGTACGGATCGTCGTGTGCGCCGTTTCCGATCGATTTCCGAGAAGCTTCAGATCGTGCAGTTGACGCTGAAGCATGGCGTCAGTGTGGCCGAAGTAGCGCGAGCACACGGTGTGAACGCGAACCAGGTGTTCAAGTGGCGTCGTGCATTTGAGCGTGGCGAGCTGAGCGAGTCGAGTGTGGCGCTGATCCCGGTAACGGTGGACAGCCCACGAGACGAGAGCAGAGAGACAGAAGTATCTGCGAGGCCGGCGACAGGCGCGATCCACATCGAGCTTCCTGGTCGAGCGACGATCAGTGTAGAGAGTGGCGCTGATTCATCTCTGGTGCATTCGATCCTTGAGAGTCTGCGCAAGTGATCCAGCTTCCGGTTGGAACCAAGGTCTGGATTGCAGCAGGAGTGACGGACCTGCGCCGCGGTTTCGACGGCCTGAGTGCGCAGGTGCAGAACGTGTTGCACGAGCAACCGTTCTCCGGACACGTGTTTGTATTCCGCGGACGAGAGGCGACATCGTAAAACTTCTGTGGTGGGATGGCGATGGTTTATGCTTGTTCGCCAAGCGTCTTGAGCGTGGCCGATTCATCTGGCCGAAGGCAGAGAGTGGAACCGTGCACCTTAGTCGTGCGCAACTTTCGATGCTTCTGGAAGGCATCGACTGGCGAAGAGTGGAACGCACGTGGACTCCGGAAGTCGCAGTCTGATGATCATCATGATTCCCCTGTATTGATGCGGGTTTTCCACGGTTGTGCTTTCGTGAAGTAGTGGCATACTGCGTCCATGGATCACGCGCCTCTACCGGATCTGGATGCACTCGATCGGGATGCGCTGCTCGATCTGATTCGCGCGCATGAGCAACAGTTCGCATCGCTGATCGCTGCTCAGGACGAAGAGATTCGCCGGCTCGAGGCAGAGCTGGATGCGCATCGCCAGACGTTGTCTGAGCAGGCCGAAGAACTCGACTCACGGAGAGAGCGCATCGAGCACCTCAAGCTGATGGTCGAGAAGTTCCGTCACATGATCTTCGGCAAGAAGAGCGAGAAGCTGGTTCTCAAGCTCGAGCAGATGGAGTTTGAGCTGGAAGAGGATGAGACCACGCAAGCCGAAGCCGAAGCGATTGCCGATCGGGCGTCGCCGCCGAAGGAACCGAAGCCTCGTTGCGAACGCAAGCCGCTGCCTGAACATCTTAAACGCGAAGAGGTCATGCACCGGCCCGAACGCGATTGCTGTCCGGATTGCGGTGGCGATCTGCGCCACTTCGGTGAAGACATCTCCGAACAGCTCGAGTATGTTCCTGAGAGCTTCAAGGTCATCCGCCATGTGCGGCCGAAGTTCACCTGCACAGGCTGCGATCGAGTAGTCGAAGCGCCGGCACCGTCGCGTCCGATCGAGCGCGGCTTGCAGGACCGAGTCTACTGGCCCATGTGATCGTCTCGAAGTACGCGGACCATCTGCCGTTATTCCGGCAGTCGGAGATCTATGCCCGTCAGGGAGTGGCGATCTCGCGCTCGACCATGGCCGGCTGGGTAGGTGCAGCCAGCGATCTGCTCAGCCCGCTGGTGGATGCGATTCAGAAGCATGTGCTCGCCGGCCGCAAGCTGCATGCCGACGATACGCCGATGCCCGTACTGGCTCCCGGCAACGGCAAGACCAAGACGGGACGACTCTGGACCTACGTTCGCGATGATCGGCCAGCGGGTGAAGAGGCTGCTCCAGCTGTTTGGTTCGCCTACTCAGAGGATCGCAAGGGCGAACATCCCCGCCAGCATCTGAAGAACTTCACTGGCGCTCTGCAGGCCGATGCTTATGCGGGCTTTCATCATCTGTATGGCAACCATATATATGAGGCGGCCTGCTGGGCCCATGCCCGACGCAAGTTCCACGACATCCATGTACGCACGCTTCGCCGACCACTACCGAAGCGCTGGCAAGGATCGGCGCTCTTTATGCGATCGAAGATGAGATCCGTGGGAAGCCTGCTGAACTCAGACTGAGCATTCGACAGGCAAGGGCCAGGCCGCTGCTCGATGATCTGCGTAGCTGGATGGAGAAGGCGCTTCGCTCGCTGTCATCGAAGAGCGAGACTGCGGCTGCGATTCGTTATGCGCTCTCACGCTGGCGGGCCCTCACCCGCTATACCGAAGATGGCTTGCTCGAGATCGACAACAGCGCCGCCGAGCGGGCGCTGCGAGCTGTCGCTCTTGGACGGAAGAACTTCCTCTTCGCGGGATCCGACTCCGGCGGCGAACGCGCCGCTGCCATGTACACCCTGATCGGCTCCGCCAAGCTCAACGGACTCGATCCGGAACTCTATCTCCGCACCGTGCTGGCGCAGATCGCCGATCATCCAGTCAGCAAAATCCATGAACTGCTGCCCTGGAACCTGGCGCCCTCACTTCAAACCCACTCTTCTGAAGCCGCCTAGACACACTCATCAGGTGTCCACCATAAAAAATAAGCGGACACCTGATGACACACTCTACTCTGTCAAGAGGGACTCGCCGTACGCTTACGTAAATCGTCTGGCGACTCAGTGAGAACTCGCGGGCGAGTGCGGATTTGTTTTCGCCAGCAGTCGCACGGGACGCCGTTTGGTCTCCGGATGGCAAGGCGGTGGCTTATTCGGGCAAGCTCAACGGAATCCCTCAGGTTTTTCTGCGCTACCTGAATTCGCCGGTCCCTTTGCAGTTGAGCATGAGGAAGACGCGGTGAGGCCTTTGGGGTGGTCGAGCGACCGAAACCACCTCATCGTGGTTGAAGAAACAGACAGGAAGGAATCGCCAAACCAAAAGCTCTCTCCGTGGCCACAGTTGGTGGCGACCTCGAACCCATCATGGACACCGATTGCCGAGCCTGTGGCCTGTCGCCAGACGGCAAGGCATTTGCAACGTTCTCGATTCCGAGGAATCCGGGGGAACTGTACGGTGTGGCCATTTCCGACCCGGTGGGCTCCCCGCTGCGAAGTTACACGCCTTCCCCTTTCGCGAGCAAATATTTGTTTACCTTCCTAGTCTCCTCTTTTCTCCCGACGGTCGGGTCGGTCGGTCCAAGAGCGGATATCAAATTTATCAGCATTGCGCGAGTTGTAACTGTCGGATTTCTTCGTGATCGCAGTTCTTCCGGATCTGGTGGCCTCCCACTATATTTGCCATCCCTAACATCTGTGCACCGCATTCGCACCGAGGGAGAGCGGTTGCATTTAGAAACAACACTCGTGACATGGAAGTCCTTCGATAAAGCAGGAGTAAGTCACCGCAGAACGTGCTAGATTGAGGCTCACATTTTCCAGCATGTGATGTCTTCGACGCTAGCCGAATTCGTCGGGCCCCGTATCAGATAGCAATCTTACGTATGGGGATGATCCCAATGAAACGGTACTTTCGTGCCCCGCTGCTGCTCTCTTTTGATCCTTGGTATGGGTAATTTATTTGCGCAAGAGCCAGCATTCCTTTCGGGAAGCATGGTGGCGCGTTACGAAGTGTCTGAAGGCATTTATCACTACGTCATTCCTTGCTCGCAGAAACTCGACAAGGCAACGACGCCGGATACGAAGCCGGCAAATGCGCCGCCCGCACTCTGTTGGCCGGTGATTCTTGGCCAGGTTCAGATGATTGAGGGTAAGCCACAAAGCACGGTTCCAATCAATGGCACATTGATGGTCTCCGCTTCGACCGCCCAATTTATCCCGGACGATGTTGCCAACAAGGGACGATTCCTTCCTGAGGTTCCTGCAGCCGAGCTCGTCTTCTTCCATAATGCTGGACAGCAGACGGGAGTTGTCACCACGAAGCGGGAAGTTTATATGTTCACGTTTAGGCCATTTTGCCAAGGTTGCGTACCCGGCAGTCCTGCCACCCCCGTATCGGCCGCACAACTAGACTCTGAATTCACCGAGTTTGGAGAGAGCTTAAAAAAGTTCGACGCTGTACATAAACGAATTAGCGATTTGGCGGCGCAGTGGAGGGTCGGGGTAACGCCGGGCAACCAGCCGACCGTGAAGGATCTGCCAGAAGCAATGGGACTGTATGGCGAAATGAATCGTAAGGTCGCAACCTCGTGTGTTGAGCCCGCAAAGTCCTGTATTCAAAACTACGAAAAATACCAGCTTTGTAAGAGCATCAGTCTCGAGGCCGAATGCGGCACAGCCCCGTCCTGTTCAGCTTCCTGCGTCCTTACACCAGAAGCATTCAAGGCACTTCAAGTCACCTTCTGCCTATCGCCGAGCCAAGACAGTGCGTCGCTTATCCCGGATTGGTCTGAGGTTGCGAAGAAGTTCGAAACTGCTCAAAAAACGTCGACAAAACGGTTGGTTCCGAGCGCCGCTCCAACATCGGCTGGTCCACCTCTCGACTTTATGGGAAAACCTGCTCATGCCAATTCGGAATGTACCGTCCAGGAAGGCTACTCGCTGGCGATGATGACCCATATGGCTCATTCAGCAGGAACAATGGGAATCGGAAAAGTGGAGCGTGGTCACAACCTTACGCTCGCTCCCGGCGCCGCAGCTTCGAATCTATTGATTAAGACGGACCCCGAATATCCGGCAGTCGCAAAGGCGGCGCACATCTCGGGTACGGTAGTACTCAACGTCACGATCTCGAAAACCGGCACAATCGAGGATATGGTTTTAGTCAGCGGTCCTCCCCTTTTGCAAAAGTCAGCGATGGATGCTGTTGGAAGCTGGAAATACAAGCCATACCTACTGCTTGGCCAACCGGTGGAGGTCCATACCCAAGTGCATGTCGTGTACAACTTGGGGGCGGGGGAGCCTACGGGCACGCCTGCGCCATGAATGAGACGGGAAAGGTGGCCGATCAATTGGATGAAGGCAACAGCGATTTCGAATTATTCTTCGCCGTCATGTGAGTAAACCCGCTTTTCTTAGTTTTCCTCCTCCGCGCGTTTTTGCTCCAATTTCTTCGAAAATGGGCATCGATCGTGGACTCAAACTCGGCGAGATTCTGTGCGAAAGATCGCGGTCATCCGGATCAAACGTGTCGGTTACGGAGCCATCCCGCTTGCTCGTAAAAAAGTAAGCATCCTCGGCCTTATACCTGCGCATCGGCGTCTGCGACTCTCTATTCTTTGTTGATGATCACTGAACGGTAATGGAAAGGGCCTAGATTCTAGCCCTACTCCAACGGAGAGATGCCTGGACCCACCGCGGATTACATGAAGAAGGAGCGCGCCTTACAAAGCCCGATAGTCATTTGTTAGGCTCGTTTACACGCGTCAGGTCATTCTTTTGAGCGGAAACGAATCTTGGACGACAACCTCCACCCGCATTCGTCCACCCGTGATTGGCCCGTCTTACACGTATTTTGGCGTATTTAGGCAGCCCACAAAGTCGTCGAAGTAGTTGTAAACACAATTTATTAACGCCCTGAAAAGGCATGTATCAACTTGAGTAGTAATCTTCGTAACGTACCTTATCTAAAAGGGTTGTACGTATTTAAGGGAAGACTTCAACCCATGATCTCCACCCACGATTGAGATTGAACTTCGGGCACTTACATTCACACGAGAGCCGCTCCCATCGGTGGCCATTACCGAAGCACTCCGAAAGGCCACCGATGTGCTGCATCCTTCAAACGATTCTCGACCAACACCGTGCTGACCAGCATCAAGAAGTGCTTTCTGACCTGATCCCCAAGGTGCAATCTGCGTCAATTCACGCGCCCCAATTGAGATGAGAGCGGCGTTTTATAGAAATCGCAGCATTCGCAGGACTGTGACCGCTGCATCAGTTCCATCAGTCATCACCGTGTATTGGTCGCAAGTTGTTTTTGTAGACTGCCGTTCCCACAGCCCGGCCCAACTGAGCACCCGCTACCTGGTCGGTTCGGAAATGAATTCCTCCATAGACACGAGCGTCGGAGATGTCATCGCAGATCTGTTTAAACGAGCTGTATAGGAGGACCGTGCCTGGCACTGGGGGGTTTGACAACGTGATCGAATGTCCGGATTCGCCGTAGAGGCGTCTCAGAACCTCGGCTGCTCCATTGGCGCTTGTGCCGTGATTTGAGGGATAACTGGGAAAACAAGGGGTGAGGATTAAGGGAACGAAGTCCGGGTCAGGCTCGGTCTTCCGGTTGCTGTCCGTATCTCCAGCACGGATTGCCGTTTCGGGGCGCCAGTAGTTGTATTGATACTTGTTGAACATTGAAGCCACGAAGCTGTCGTTAATCGCCATGTTCAAGAGGGCCAGGGCCCGGGCGTTCTCCGACAACGAGCGTTGCTGTTGTTGCGCCACTTGCTTTAGCGCCTGGTCCCAAACCATATTTGCCAGGGTACGGCATAAAAGAGCACCACATCCGTTCGATCCTGGGGCCTCTCCGTGCTGTCGGCATCCCCCACCGTCATTACCTCGTTGTAGGTCTTCGCGTATTCATTGCTGGTGAGCGCCGGTGGTGGATGGGAGCAGAAAATCGCTTACATGTTTGATGCCAAACGGGGTCATGTTCTGCCATTGAAAGAAGACTCCGACGGCGACTCCATTCGGGGAGGGACAACTCGGCGTGGCCTGCCATTCGCCGGGAACGACAGGACCGGGTACCTTGAATTGCAGCGGCAACGCGCCATCGTTGGCACGAAGAGCGATCATGGCCATGGCCGCGGCATTCCCCGTCGCTATGCCGTCAGTCTTGGCCTGGCCGTCCGGTATTGAAGCCAGCGAGTTTGTGCGCGCAGCGGCGAGCGGCCCGGCGCTATTTAGGTAAGTGATGCTGAGC
The DNA here is from genome assembly GCA_963797255.1 of uncultured Acidobacteriaceae bacterium. GTDB lineage: Bacteria > Acidobacteriota > Terriglobia > Terriglobales > Acidobacteriaceae > JANXZS01. Next base: position 27,773 of record CAWCOV010000012.1, on the reverse strand, counting down.
ACCCGATACGCCGCCTGAATAGCTGCTGCGTCAGGTGAGGCGCCATGCGGCGCGACGATCGTTCCAAGATACGGTCGATAGTCGCCGGTGATTGAATTGACGGCTTCAAAGACAGCGAGCTGCACAATCGCGCCAGTTCGCGCCTCGAAGAATGCATTCTGACCCTCGGCTGCCGCGGTGTTGAGGAAAATTGTGTTCCAGTCCAACACGGCATCGGCCTTTACGACGGCTGATCCGAACAGCAGCGCTGCTGTCAACATGCACAGGTAAAGAGCCCCCCTTTTTGCGGCGATCGTTCTAGCCCGTGTGATGTTTCGTAGGATATTGTTCATCGAATTCCTCCTTTGGCTAAAGTTTGAAAATGCTATGTTCCATGGACGCAGCGGTCCGCAGAGCGGTGACCGCTGCGTAATTCCTTATCGTTCGCGATCCTAGTCGTCGACTTGCTCGAGCGGTTGTAGAGCGTGCGTGAATACGAACTGTCCGATCTTCTGACCCTGTTGGATCCCGTCCTCCACCGCCGAACGGAAGTGAATCCCTGCGTAAATCCGGGACTCGCCGTTCTCCGCAGCCGCTTGGGAGAAGCTTGTATACGATCGCGTCAGCCCTGCAAACGGGACTCCGCTCGTGGTTGTAAACGGGACGTCATCGTTACGGAAGTATTGGCGCAACACCTCGGAAGCGGCGCCGCCGATGACACTATGGGTTGACGGGTAGTCGGGAATTGCGGGCGTATTCAACAAGGATGACCAGTACGGATCGGCAATCGTTGCATCGTTGCCATCCGTATCGCCGGCACGGATTGCAGTCACCGGGCGCCAGAAGTTGAATTGGTACTTCGCTTCAAATCCGGCGATTACCCCATCAGCCATCGCGAGATTGACCAGGGCGAGCAAACGCGCTGTATCCCACAAATTGAGACCCTGCGAATGCGCAACGGCCAAGGCAATTCGGCTCCATGCGGGAGACGCGTTTTCGTACCAGAAGCGGGCGATGGATGTCTGTTCCGCCGTCCGGATGGCACTATTCTTTTCACCGATCTCCTTTACCTCGTTGTAGTCACGTGCATATCGCTTTCCTGAGAGGCGCGGTGGGCCATTCGGCTCGAATTGGGTGCTTCGACGCAAAACGAATGGGGTGACCTGTCCCCAGCCGGGGAGCGCAGCACGCAAAAAGTCGGCTGCCGCCGGAGGATCGAATGGAATGGGGTTTGGAGTCGGCTGCCAATCACCGGGCTGTGTGCCCGGCGTGTACGTCACGAAAGTGGTGGCATGATCTGTGCTTCTGAGTGCGAGAATCGCTTCCGCTGCCGCCTGCCCGAGGGCGATGCCGTTGCTCTTCGCCGCATCATCGGGAATGGCCGCCAGAGCCGTGGCATACGCGGTATTCACCAGCGCCACCGCTGCGTCCTGCAGTGCCGGCGTTCCGAATTGGGGAAACGGCAATGGTACCCACCGCAATTGCGCCCACGAGTGTGTCCCTCGCCGCCGCCGCGATTGCTGCGTCCACTGACGCCCCGGCTTGCACTTCGCCCTTGAAGGCATATCGCTCATAACGAGGATCGATGGAATTCAATGCGTCATGAATAGCCACATTTACGATCGCGAGCGCGCGCGACTGGACAATAGCGTTCCCTCCAGCAGTCAGGGTGGCCTGAACTGCGACAGTGTTCCAATTGCTCACTTGGTCCACAGCGGCGTACAACGTTGAACTTCCAACTACTACTAGCGCGATTGCGATCGTTTTTGCAGGATTCATAAACGAAACTCCTTTGCATTTCGGTAGACTTTGCTTCAGTTGCGATCTTGGTCGTTGAATGCCAAGCGGTGAGGATCTGACTGGACAGGGAACACATCCTGGCCCGGAGGCTTCAAAATTCTTAGCGGTCGGGATTGACGATCGCATCCAGATCGACTTCGTTGGCCATCGCTTCATAGCCAGAATCGTTGGGGTGCAGATGATCGCCGCTGTCATAAGCGGGAAGCATGCGGCTTGGGTCCGCAGGATCCCTCATTCCCTTGTCGAAGTCGATAACTCCGTCGAAGGCACCGCTGGTTAGAATCCATCGATTGAGTTTTTGGCGTTGTTGTTCGCCAAATGGCGTGCCATAGTCGCCGCCCCAGATTGGGTTTGCACCGCCGAAGGGAATTAATGTCCCCGCGTAGATTTTTAATCCGGCTCCATGTGCCTGCAAAACAATCTGCCGGTCCACAGCGATCAGGTCGTCGGCTTTGGTCGATCTACCGCCGATATCGTTGGTTCCTTCGAGCAGGATTACCGCACGAGCACCCGGCTGCGTTAGCACATCCCGAGCGATTCGGGCGGGTGCTGAAATGCCCAGTTGAGGCAAGTCTGGGTAAGCGTTGCTCAGCAGTGCGTTTCCACTGATACCCGCATTTGAAACCGACAGGGTAGCTTCGCTTCGCTTGACAAGACGCCGAGCCAGCCAATCCGGGTATCGAGCATTGCCGTCGGTCGTTGAATTCCATCCGTCGGTGATCGAGTCGCCCAAGGTGATTAAAGCACCGAGGACTCGCGAGTTTGTCTGTACGTCAACGCCAGAGAGAGAAACATCCAACAAGAAATAGGTTGATTGAACCCACTTCCTTCACTCGCGGTTTGGTCCCCAACAGCTAGGTAGTTCGTCTGTTGGGGAAAGTAGTGCTGGGTGGCTAGCCCGGTGTTACTTGGTAGGTAAAGACTCACGGAGAGAGTTTGCAATGCTCGCACAGTTAGTCCGACGGGATCGCTAAGCACTTCGCCGCCCGCTGCCACAACTATCGAGTTCTTACCGCCGAAATGAAGCCGATGCAACGATCCAGGGACCGTCGCCGCTCCGCCCGCCGAAATGGCCATGGATGCCGCACCCACTTTGAGAGGATCGCTGCCGGCGGCATTGGAAATTCGTGCCCGCACCGAGTGACCACCGGCCGTAATGTAGACGATGTTTCGAATAGTTTGATTGTTCAGTCCGACATCCGAAGGACATCCAGACGAATCAAATGTCCCTCCAAGTGTGGGGCTTCCTTGCCATGCGGCCACCCATGATCTGCTGCCATCGGAACTTCTGGCGACCGCTGCCGGGCCGCAAGCCAGAAACAGTGTTGCGCAGATAATTAAGAAAGTTGCCAAATACAGGTCCTGGCGTGTGTTGACCTCTCTCGAACCTGAGGCATCTCGTTGATGATATTGACGGTAGTCAATTAGAGAGCTACACGTAGCGGGGAAGCACCTGCCTGCACGAATTGCGAACCTCAGTTTCATAATCGACCTCTTCGCAAGGAATGAGAGTTGCCAAGGAACAATGCGAAAAGTGCGCCTGAAGCGCAATCCCTGCCAAGTAAAAAAAAGATCACAAAAAAGTAATGGGGAGTGAGTAGCATAGGAGGACGGGCTTATCTCTTGCCTGATCAAGGCAAGACCTCAACTTATCGAACGTGCAACCTGATTCTGATAAGGCCAATTGAAAGTGTCACTGCACATTCAATTCGCAGGAAAGACTCTATTTGGGCCCTTCGAACTGAATAATGAAACGGCGGAACTTTTTAAGGACGGCCAGCAAGTTCGACTGTTCCGACAATCGGCTCTGCTGCTGGTCATTCTCGTTCAACGGGCAGGTGAGCTTGTCACTCGCGAAGAACTGCGCGTCACTTTGTGGCCTGAAGATACCTATGTGGATTTCGACCACGGCCTGAATAATTGCATTAGCCGGATTCGTCATGCGTTGGGCGACGCTGTAGATTCACCTGCATACATCCAAACGCTTTCGAAGCAAGGCTATCGTTTCATCGGCCTAGTTCGCACCGCGCCGGACTATGTTGACCACGGCGAGTCACCTTCAAGTGTGGTCCCTGCGGCGGAGAGTTCCAACCAGAGGGATTTAATCGAGACACCTGCGTCTGGGGAAATCGCAGAGTCCGCGGTGAATCGTCCGTCGCCGCTTCACGAAGGCGTGAGCGACTTGGGACAAGAGAGGGAGCGGGCTGATAGGACACGCAAGATGCAATGGAAGCGGGTGTTATCTGGCGCAGCTCTTCTCGCCGCGGGCTTCGCCATCCCAGTCTCGTATGTTCGCAGATCCGTGCCGCCGCATATTAACGATATTGTCCAAATCACTCGCGACAACCACTTATCGTCCCTTGCCGGAAGTGACGGCAGCAAGCTCTATTTCAATCAATATCTTCCGTTTTTTTCCGTCGCTCAGGTAAAGATCGGGGGCGGAAATATAGTACCGGTACAGGTCGGATTGCCGGATCCTTATGTTATCGATGTCTCACCCGATAGTTCCGCTCTTCTTGTCAGTTCGGTGGATAACGGCAAATCAAGTCTATGGAGTGTCGAAATCCAGGGAGGCGGGCTTCGTCTCTTGGCACCCGATGGAGTTTTCGGAACCTGGTCTCCTGACGGCAAGTCCCTGATCTACTCAACCCCGAACGGAGAAGTTTTTGTCACACCGAGCGATAGGCCCGGGGCGCGCATAGTGCTTTCCGCAGAGACACTTGGCGAGCACTCTGCCCCTAGGGCCTTTGCCTGGTCGCCAGACGGTAGCAAGATCCGGTTTGACGCTTGGTCAAAGGCACATACCTACAAATTGTTTGAGATGTCGTCGGACGGATCGGGACTCCATGAGTTGCTTCCTGGCTGGCGCCCTTGCGTCCGTGCAGTGCTGCGGAAAGTGGACTCCGGATGGAAAATTCTATCTGTTCCTTTCCGAACCTTCCCGCACAATCGGCTCACCTTCTGGAGGTCAGATTTGGGTTCTCGATGAGCGTCGTGGCCTAAATCTGACCTCACACACCGAACCGGTTCTATTGACGTCTGGCGCGATCCAGTGGCAAGCACCGATTCCGAGTAAGGATGGAGGGAAAATTTTCTCTCTGGGCACCCTTTTGCGTGGAGAACTGGTCCGCTACGCCGCACAATCTCACCAACTCCAACCATACCTGGGAGGCAAATCGATCGAGTTTGTTGCATTCTCCCCGGACGGCAATTCGATTGCGTACGTTAGTTTTCCTGATGGACTCCTGTGGAATGCCAATCGGGATGGAAGCAATCCACGGCGATTGACTGACTCTCCCTTGTACGCCACACTCCCACGATGGTCTCCTGACGGCTCAAAGATCCTTTTCTTTGGCTCGGACATGGTGAATCAAAGTAGCAAAGCTTACATCGTTCCATCCTTGGGCGGAAGTGCTGAGCCCATTCTCCCGGACGACAAAGGAGTCCAGACTGATCCGAACTGGTCACCCGACGGTAGCAAGATTGTTTTTTCGACGGGGGGAGGGTTCGATGTAAAGAGCGATATACGCGTTCTCAATCTTGCCAGTCACAAGGTGAGTATCCTCCCCGGATCGGTTGGCAAGTGGTCACCACGCTGGTCTCCCGATGGTCGCCTAATTGTGGCTTTGGATGCCAACTCCTGGGATATGAAGGTTTTCGAATTTGAGACGCAACGATGGTCGTTGCTGCAAAAAGGGTGGGCTGGGTTTCCGGTTTTTTCGCATAATGGCCGATTCATCTATTTCACCTTGATTACGCGCGTTGAACAGGGCGTTTTTCGAATCCGCCTATCTGGAGGCGATGCGGAGCGGGTTGTGAATCTGGAGGGAATCAATCAAACTGGATTTTATAGTTCTTGGTTCGGTCTAGATCCTAAAGACGATCCGATGTTGCTTCGCGACACCGGATCGAATGAAATTTATGCGACCACTCTGGAAACGAAGTAATGAGTGCACTAGTACTTCATTTTGCGTAGCATCCAAAAACCCTCGATGGTTCGGGAGAGATGGTTAACGTCGAAATGCCCCAAGTCCTGCCGATTGAGATGCCATCGACAAAGAACGCGACTTGATCCTCGAATACATTACCGAGGTCGCCACAACAAAAGAACCCGATTCCGCAAAGCGCGAGATAGAGAAAGCATCGGCTCGCCTCATCGAAATCATCTATGCTGACGGAAGACGAAGAATCCGGCGTTTACGCTGACCTGAATTGAACTGCCGTGGGGCTGGGCTGGCCAAGAAGCGACGAAAAATCTAATGATCGTAGGGAATTCGCTCTGAGTAATGCATAGGTCATCTATTATTGCGAATCGTCAAAGGTGGTGAAGGTATGGAGAGTCGTGATTCTGCTTTCGATATACACCTCTTCGTATACAGACGGCTCGACAACCGCTCTGAAAATCTACCAGACGATTCTCCGCGCGCTTTCGAACTCCACCTCCTGAGGAAACAGGCGCTCCATGAAGCTCTAGCAGGTGTTGATAGCTGGAGAGTGAACTGGGGCGACGCGGATGATACGACTTCCCACGAACTTGCAGAACTTTTGATTTACGTAACATCGAATCCGCATGTCCATACCGCTGTTATTGCGGGGATAACGTGGGCGGGAGCGGAATTAGGCAAGGCCGCGATTAGTGAATTCGCGAAACAGTCGGTGTCAGCGGTTCTCTCGCGACTCATTCCGAAGCAGAAAGAGGGCAAGATCCTCAACTTCTCGTTGAGGATTCCGGGGGGAATCAACGTTCATGTGAGCCGCGAATCAGACGTGAGCGTATCTCATGGCGATACATGGCCAGAGTCACATCTCTCGTAAGTCGCCGTTTAAGATTTGTTGTTCACGAACAGCTCAAAACAGATGATAGCTCCGCCGTTTACGAATCGGCCGAAGCATGCCGCCTAATAGACTCTGCAAAGGAGATGGAACCTGCCGCGCTATATACGGCGGATGCCTAGAACTGGCAACTCACAGAGAGTTCACCCGCATTCGTCCACCCGTGATTGGGCCGTCTTACACGTATTTCGGCGTATTTAGGCAGCCCACAAAGTCATGGAAGTAGTTGTAAGTGCAATTTATTAACGCCCTGAAAAGGCATGCATCAACTTGAGGAGTAATCGCCGTAACAAATTTTATTTCAATGGGTTACACGTATTGAAGGAGAGTCTTCAACCCACGATCTCCACCCACGATTGAGAGTGTCCTTCGGGCATGTTCCGAAATCTTTCCCGCTCCCAATGTCAGTTCATGCATCCTCGCGGCCGCGACCGCCTTGGTGCTGAACGGCAGAGTGAAAGTCCTCTCCTCGTACCACCTTCCATTGATCCCCGTAGTACGGCTGAGAAAATGCCGCCTGCCCCGGTTACGATATTCAGGATCGACCTAACGGCCTGACTACGGAAGCGAAAGTAGCCGCCCAGACGTTGAAACCCTGGAATTCGTGGGAGTGGGCGCGCACCCAACACCCCGTCATTACGAGAATGTCAGCGAGTTGAGTATCGAACAGAAGTACTGGAAAAGCCAAGAACTGGGGCTCGGCGAGTTGAGTTCGTTGTTGCGACAAGAATTGCCTCCATATGAGGGGGCCGGCTCAGGCCAGGCACTCATAATGGAGGTCTGGTTTGCTGTGGTGACTCTTCGAGACTAAGGCAACTGATTCTTGTTCCTGTCGCATACTTCCTCCAATCTCCAGGGTAAGGCCCCGGCGCGCTCCCGTTATCAAGAGCGCGCCCGGAAGCGCTAGCTGCTTGTGCCGACAGACCAGAACTGTTCTCAGTTCAGCTTCGATCGGCGACGCGCTAGCAAGGGATGGAGCCATCCCTCCCGGCACGGGAGGATTAGCCTTGTACTCCTTGCCATCGAGTTCACATCCGAGGGGAAACCGCCCCATTGTTTGAAATAGAAAGGCAACTCCGCAGATTTGCAATGATCGCGAAGAGGCGTCACCCACTTCTTCAGCATTGGACCTGCTCCATGCCCGCTCTCGCCACCACGATGACCCACTCGATGCCATCCAGGGAGACAACCCCGAGGTCCTCGAGAAGCGGTTCAATGCTGAGGAAACGCATGCTGACATCTCACTTCTTCAAGCCATCAAGGCGTGCAGACTGTGCTTCTAGTTTTCGACTATCGTTCCTATCGAATTGGAAACAGTGCAGATGGAGACAACGTCAAACGCTCCCACGGAAATCGCGATCGTGTGCGGTGCTTCCGGTGCCGCTCGCAGATCGACCGCATTCGTCACCCCGAAGTCCGGATCCCCCCGGGGTTCCAGCTATTTTTCACCGTGAACTTCGGCAGATTATATTGCTGCACGGTGTTGTTTCCGTTGTATCCGGCTTACGTAAGCGTACGCCAAGCCCCTCTTGACGGAGATGTAGAGTGTGTCATCAAGTGTCCGCTTGTTTTTTAGCGGACACTTGATGAGTGTGTCTAAGCGGCTTTCGAAGAGTGGTTGAGGAGTGAGGCCGCGAGGTTCCAGGGGAGAAGGTCCTGGATCTGGTTGACGGGATGATCGGCGATCCGCGTCAGTACGGTGCGCAGGTAGAGTTCGGGATCGAGTCCGTTGAGCTTCGCCGAACCGAGGAGCGAGTACATGGTTGCGGCACGCTTGCCGCCGTCATCGGATCCGGCGAATAGGAAATTCTTTCTTCCGAGAGCCACAGCACGCAGCGCCCGTTCGGCCGCGCTGTTATCGATCTCGAGCAATCCGTCTTCGGTGTATCTCGTGAGGGCGCGCCACCGCGAGAGCGCGTATCGGATCGCGCCGGCAGTTTCGCTCTTCGACGACAAGGAACGGAGTGCCTTCTCCATCCAACTTCGCAAGTCGTCGAGCAACGGCCTGGCACGTGACTTGCGGATGCTCAGTCGCTGATCAGCAGGCTTGCCACGTATCTCATCTTCGATCTCATACAACGCGCCAATCCTAGCCAGGGCAGCTGTTGTTGTGGGTGAGGCGTGGATGACATGGATCTCGTGGAACTTGCGCCGCGCATGCGCCCAACAGGCGGCTTCGTAAATATCATCGCCGTACAAATGATGAAAGCCGGCATAGGCATCTGCCTGCAGAGCGCCCTTAAAGTTCTTTAGATGTTGACGAGGATGTTCACCCTTGCGATCCGAAGAGTATGCGAACCAGACTGCCGGTGCAGTCTGTTCGCCAGCCGGCCTGTCATCGCGCACGTAGGTCCAGAGGCGACCTGTCCGTGTCTTGCCGCTGCCGGGAGACAGGACTGGGATCGGTGTATCGTCGGCATGCAGCTTGCGTCCGGCGAGAACATGCTTCCCGATCGCGTCCACCAGTGGGCTGAGCAAATCGCTCGCCGCTCCGACCCAGCCGGCTAAGGTCGAACGCGGTATCTCAACGCCCTGGCGAGCGTAGATCTCAGACTGTCTATACAAGGGCAGATGATCCGCGAACTTCGATACGATCACATGCGCAAGCAGGCCAGGTCCGGCAAGGCCGCGTTCGATCGGACGAGATGGAGCAGTCGCTTCCACCATCCGATAGCAGCCTGTACAGGAGAACTTCGGACGCACGTGGCGAATCACCTTGAAACTCTGCGGGACGTACTCCAGTTGTTCGGATATATCGTCACCGAAGTGTCGTAACTCGCTGCCGCAAACAGGGCAGCAATCGCGCTCGGGAAGGTGCGTCACCAGTTCACGGTGGAGATGTTCCGGCAGGGGCCTGCGCTCCGATCGTGTCTTCACTTCTCGGACCGGCGAAACGCGCTCGGTCGCAGCCTCCGTCTCCGCCTGTGTTGTCTCTTCCTCTTCGAGCCCGAACTCGAGTTGCTCGAGCTTGATGACGATCTTCTCGCTCTTCGTGCCGAAGATCACATGCCTCAGCTTCTCGATCATGAGCTTCATGTGCTCGATCCGTTCGCCGCGTGAGCGCAACTCATCACCTTGTGCGGAGAGTGCCTGTCGCTCGGACTCGAGCTCAGCTTCCAGGCGACGGATCACTTCATCGCGATCCGCGATCCGTGATGCGAGTTCCTGTTGATGGGCATGGACCAGCGCCAGCAGTGCGTCGCGATCAAGCTTGTCCAGATCCTTGAGCGAAGCGCCATCCATGAACGCAGTATGCCATCGGCCGAATGCGAATGCATCCACAAAACCCGCATCAATACAGGGGAATCACGATGGTCATCACACGGCCACTTCAGGCGTCCACGTCCGCTCCACTCTTCGCCAATCGATGCCTTCGAGAAGCATCGAGAGCTGTGCGCGACTAAGCCGCACGCTTCCACTGTACGCCTTCGGCCAGATGAATCGACCACGCTCAAGGCGCTTGGCAAACAGGCAAAGACCATCGCCATCCCACCACAGCAGTTTTACGATGTCGCCTCGGCGCCCGCGAAACACGAAGACGTGTCCGGAGAATGGCTGCTCCTTAAGCACGGTCTGCACCTGTGCGCTCAGACCGTCGAAGCCACGGCGCATGTCCGTCACGCCCGCAGCGATCCAGATCTTCGTTCCTGTTCGAAGCTCGATCACTTGGCCAGGCTCTCAAGGACCAATCGCACCAGTATCGGATCGGCGCCGTGCTCCACGCTGATCATGGCTCGTCCCGGAAGCTCGACATGAATAGCGCCCGCAGTGGATACTCGTGGCGCTTCTTCACACTTGGTTGCAAACTCATCCGCACTCGACATCGTGACCGGAATCAGTGCCGCGCATCTCTCGACAAGTTCGCCGCGCTCGAAGGCACTTCGCCACTTGAATAACTGGTTCGAGTTCAGACCGTGAGCCCGAGCCACTTCGGCCACGCTCGCGCCTGGCACCTGCGTCAACCGCACGATCTGTAGCTTCTCCGATACCGGACGCCATCGACGAACTCGATGTGAACTCACCACCGCATCAACCATGAGCTCATCTTCAGCCCATCGCTACATCAATCGCCAGAGGGGAAAGGCGTACGCTTACGGCTTACAGAAACTTGCGACCCAGAGAGGAAAAGCTGGTTCCGATCGCTGCTCATGAATCCCTTGATTTACTGGGGAGAGCCTTGGGATTTTTATTTCGGAAAGGAAATGGGACCCGGCTGGCAAGGTAATGTGCGCCAGAGAGTCCCACGCGTTGTTAGAAGCTGTACCGAAGGGAAAATTGTTGAATACGAGGAGTCGTCAGCGTGGATGCGTATTTGCCCAGTCCGCCATTCTCGGCTTGGGTGGTAAATGCGCCCGCTGCACTCTGCGGGTTCGTGTCAAAGCGAACAGAATTCGTAACGTTGAACACTTCCCAGGTGAACCGGATAGCTTGCCTCTCGGTGATGTTCCAGTTCTTGGCGAGAGCCGAGTCGATTCCGAAGAAGCCATCGCCCCGGAAGTTGTTTCTCTGCCCGGCCTCGCCCGGATACGGAAATCGAAGCGGGGTGCCGAAAGCGATTCCATTGTTGATTGCATCCGGATCTTCGAAGACCTGCGGACTTCCCGTGGAGTCGATATGCTTATGAGTCTTGATATAGCCCGTCTGCACCATGTTGGAAGCAATCTGGTAATTCGTGGTCCAGGCGCTTTGAAAAATCCTGAAGGGCAGCCCTGTGCTCCAGCGCCCAAGTCCTGACCACTGCCATCCCGCGATGAGCGCATTCATGAATTTGCCGGCATGGGCCGCGTGCGCTTGCCCGGGACCGAACGGCAACGCGTATACCCAGTCAACCGTGATCAGGCTTCGAATATCGAAGTCCGAAATACCGCGGTTGAGCCGCGGGTTGAACGCATTCAGGATCTCGCTGTTGCTCATTCTGCCGATTGCGCTATTCAGTTCGCCCGTACGTTCGGTGTCAGACCCATAGTCGAGCGATTTTGAGAACGTGTAACCTGCATCAAACTGCAGTCCGTGGCTCATGGCATGACGCATGGTGAACTGCAGCGCGTTGTAACTGCTGTTTCCGATGGAAGACCAGGAATACAGCGAAGAGAATTGCTGCTGATAAAAGCGGGTGCCGTGTTGGGTCCGCACCCGGCATCGGAGAAGTCGCAATACTCATCAAGGACTCGCGAGTGCGACGTCGTTTCATTTCCGCGATACCACGTCGTGCTGTAAATGTTTTGTGTGGCGGAAGCACCATCTATTGCCCACCACGGAAACAGATTCTCAAAATAGGGGATCGCAGGGACAGAAGCATCCGGATCGCCGCCATTCATATCGACGAGCTTGGACATCAGCGTTGCAGCCTGGAAATAGCTGAGGCCGGATTGTGGATCTACAAGATTGAGCGGTTGTGCGAGGTCAAGCTGTTGCAGTAAATGATGACCGAAGCGGCCAATGTAGGCCGTTTCCATGATGAAGCCTTTTGGAAGTTGTGTCTGAACAGAAAAATCCGCCGTTTCTGCGTATGGCGTCTTAAGGTGATCGTCAATACCCCACGTGATAGCGAACCCGGCATGAGGATCGGTGGGAGGAGTGTATGGATAGAAACGACTGGAGGTAGAGCATCCAGCATTGGGCGGGACGTTGTGAATTCCAGTAAATCGAGGCGCGCTATTCACGCTATAGGTGCTGGCAGGATTGGATATGCTTGTGCCTAATCCAAATGAGCCCTGCTGGTCAAAAGTATTCACAATGCCCTGGCCGAAGTGATCATAGTTCATGCCAAAGCCGGCACGGATGGAGATCAGAGGAGTGGGCGAGTATGCCACCGCAATACGGGGAGCGATGGCGTTGTTCTGCATGTCCCAATAAGGCTTCAGGCCGCGAGCTTGTCCCGAGGGAGCGAACGGAATGTCCGGCTGAACTGTTAGCCCTTTCGCGGCATTTTCGGCACGCGTATTAAACCAATCATTCATGTTGATGGTTGGAGCGATCTGCTGGCCATTGGTTTCATAAGGTGCCTGCAGAAACGACTGGCGCATGCCCAAGGTGAGCGTCACGTTCGGCCGAAGATGCCACGCGTCCTGAATGTAATACTCGAATTCGTTCGACCGGAAATTCCTATTGACAAAAGCGCCTTGAGGCAACTGTTCTCCTGTCTGTCCATCCTTCGCCACCGCGAAGTTGTATAGTGCCGGTAGTCTGTGGAACCAGGCCGGTGAGCGCGCCAATCGCAATGCTGTAGGAAGTCGAGAAACCACTCATCAACGGATGGATAACCCTGGCTGGCCGGATCAAGCGCGCCCCCTGTACCTGCGATGCTTCCGCCTGTATCGATCCAGAAGATATTTGTGCTGCCATTGCTGAAGGAGTTGACATCGGAACTTCGGTTGTTATTATATCAGCCGCCAGTTCACGCCGCCGGAAAAAGTGTGCCTGCCCTTTGGTATACGTAACCGTGTCAATTATGTTGTGGACAGGAATGTGGACGATCGTACTGCGGGTTTCCGCATCCAGTTGGCTGATGATCGCCGAAAACTACGTACTGCCCTTCGCCTGTTCCGCGATTGCTGTAGCCCTGGCGGGTGTAGCCATACCGGATATCGTTGATGAGGTTGGGAGTGATGGACCAGGTGTCCCCGGCGGAAATACCTTTCGAGTTGTCGATCAGACTCCGAGGATGGAAGCCTGTCCGGGAAACTGCAAAGTCCCTGCCTGCGTATCTTTCTGCAAGTTGCCGCGCACGAATGCCCGGTTATTCTGCGTGATCTGATAGTCGATCTTGGCGATCGAGGTATTCAGCGAGCCAGGGTATGGGGATGAAAACGTATAGGATCCAAAATTCAACCCATCTCCCTGCGCTGAACCATTTGCTGTCGGGTATTGATTAAAGTAATCCAGCACATATCGGGTTGACCCCGGGACCCCATGGGCAAGTTCCGTAGTGCTGCATTTGCCATTGCTCTGTATCCATTGCTGCTGATCTGTGCAGGGGTCAGCGTGACGTTTACCCCGCCGCTCGGATACACAATGTTCCCCGCCTTGAACGAGGCAAATGGCGCGATCTGCGTCACCTGTCTGTTTTCTGCGGTGCGCTGGCCCTCATAGTTGACGAAATAAAAGAGCTTGTTTTTGAAGAGTGGGCCGCCCACGTCTGCGCCGAATGTATTTCGAATCAACTTTCCCGGAGTATTCGATTGCCCACTGCGGATTTGTGCGGCCTTATTGAACCAGTTGTTGGCAACGCTGAACGTGTTCCGGTTGTATTCATACGCGCTGCCGTGAATCTGGTTTGTTCCGCTCTTGGTCACCATGCTGACCTGGCCGCCCGAGGATCGACCCGCATCGGCGTTCGCGCCGGTCGTAGTTACTCGGAACTCCTGAATGGAATCGAGTGTAGAACGCAGCACGCCCGTGAAGGCGTATCCCGCCTCCTGATCGTTGTCATCCACTCCGTCGAGAGTAACGTTCGTCTGGTCCGCGCGTGCTCCAAGGACGCTGCCGGTGCGGCTGTCTGAATTCGGATCGGCGCCGCGGCCAAGATATAAAACGCCCGGCTGCAGGCTCAGCAGATCAGGCACATTTCGGCCCTCTGCAGGGAGCGCTTCGATCATGGCGTTGTTCATCGAATTGCCCATCGATGCATCCGTCGTATTCAGCGTCTGCGCTTCGGCGCTGACGTCGATGGTCTGCGATACTGACTCGATGGTCAACTTGAAACTCACTGTGGCCGGCTGATTGACAAGCAACTCCGCAACTTTGCTTTGCTCTCCGAATCCCGTTGCCTTCGCAGTGATTGTGTACTTGCCTGGCTGAAGCTGAGGAAACTGGTAGTCGCCACTCTCGTCGGCGACCTTCGAAAGGGTTAAGCCCTTTTCTTTATTCTCGAGAGTTACCGTTGCTCCGGGAACGACTGCGCCTGTCGGATCTGTCACCGTACCGCGAAGAGAGGTCGATGAACTCTGGGCCCAGGAGAGGCTGCAGGTCGCGACAAAAACTGCGAAGAGTAGGATCTGCCAAATTGCCTTCATTTGTCCATTCTCCGGTGAGAGGGTTAGACAAATAGTTCACGCTGGCCTACAAAAAGCGACTCATCTTGTTAAGGGATCTGCCTACCTCGGGCACTATTTAATGACTTTGATCTGAAAGTCATAGTGACTAGAAGAGCCCACGGTCGCGACGCTCCCTGGCCGTGCAGAACCTATCGTCGCAACAACGACTGAGTAGGCGCCCGACTCGATTCTTTGCGCCGGGACATCAAACAGCAGTCTGGCATCACCAGAATCTGACCTGATCGGGAATAGGGTTGCCGACCAAATCGGCTCCCCTCCCTCAGCGGTCTCAAGTCGTACGCTGTAAGACCTCATAGCGCTGTCTTGTAACGCAATCTCGACTATGATTCGCTGGATTGAAGGGCTGATCTCAAGGTATGGAATGTTGTTCTTAGAGCCGCGCGACCGATCGGTCGCAAGTGTCAAGGCGACCATCGACGAATCTGTGCGTTGAACTTCCGGTGCACGATTGGCGAAACGTTCCCTTTCCAGCACAAGAGCGTGCTCGACAATTGCCTGCTTTTTGCGAATGCTGGAAATATAAGTCAGGCTCAAGACGCTTAGCAAAATCAACGCAGCGATCTGGCCGTAGATCAGAACATTCGACCATTTATGGTACGACGGAACAAAGTTGGTCTTATGGAATCTAGCGTCAGGCTCTGTCGCGACCAGGGCGCCGATTTCTGGATCAACCATGTAATTCCGTTTTGTCTCGAAATGGTGCCGCAGGAGTTTGGCGAACTTCAATTTCATCTGCCGTTCAGGAGGCCGCAGGAAGTAGTTCTCCACCGCAGTTTTGTCGGGCGCGTCCAACGCCCCATCGAGGTAATCGTCGATGATCTCTTCCTCGATCGATTCAACAAACTCGCAGAGTTCGTCACTAATAAGTATTTCCTCGCTCAATTCGTTCTCGAGCTCATCATTGTCATCAAGCCTACCCAGTACGTACTGACGAACTAGGTTGCGGTCTAGAAGACTGTTTTTCATGGCCATATTACCCCGGATAAAAACTTAGTTCACCGATCGCTTCATGCACTCAACGATACAAATTCGGAGGTCCTTGCGAATTCTGCACAGTTTGATCCGCAGCGCATTCGCTCCGCCCGCTCCGTCTGCCAGAATCCTCCTGGTCTCAATCTTGTCCCGCCGATCACCTTGATAATAGCCAGCGATCAGCTTACGGTCGCCTGATGACAGATAATCTAAACAACGTTCCAGGCATCTTGCCTCTTGCTCGCGTAGGTCCCGATCAGCATCGATAGGTGATGCAATGTCCTCAATCAGAGCGACGGGCGGAGGGTTCCGCTTTTGCGACCGCCAGACATTTCTCGCGACTCCATAACAGTAAGGGAGAGGGGCCGGGACTTCTGCGCAAGTCTCTATTTTTCGAATCACTATGTCCACCGTTTCGTCGAACAACTCATCTGGATCAGCGCAACCTTTATGAGTGAAATACCGAACCAGTTTTTCCCTAATTGCCTGATACTCTCGTACAGCCAACTCATCATTCGAAGAAAGCCAACGCAGAAACCTTCCGAATAACTCCGGAGTGAGCGCCCTTTTGGCTTCTCTCGCTGTCATAGGCAGCCCACAATAGTACAGAGATCCCATGAAGTCAACGCTTTGCCCGCAAACTCTACCTGTAGTCACCCTGCAAGACGAAAGCCGCCCAGTAGTAAGGCTTAGCCCAACGTCCACCGTGTAACATTTCAAGTTGAGCGGCGCGTAATGCGGAACTCGGGCTTTCGCCTCGCCATATTCGCTTATATAGGCTTGCCATGAGTCCAGCAGTGGCTTCATCACTCACCCTCCACAAACTCGCAATGACGTCTTTCGCGCCCGCGTACAAAAAGCCGCGCGGCAGGCCAATAATTCCTTCAGACTCCAAGTTTTTCCCCAACGCTGATTCGCAGGAACTGAGCACAACAAGATCAGCTGAAAGCTTCAATTGGTAAATGTCCCCCAGCCGCAAATAACCGTCTTGTTTTCGCCCCCTCCTGTCTATTAATGACAAGATCAGCCCAGACATTTCAGGGTGACTCGAATTAACGATCCCATGAGTGGCAAAATGAATCAGGCGAAATCGCTTCAATCCGTCTGCCATTATGTAGTTCCGATTAGCGTCAAAGTCGAGGGCGACATGCACCGCCTCGGTGTTTCGAGAGCGAAGAATCCTTGCGATGGCATTGGCTTCGTCACGCGATGCCGGCAGCCGCAGAAAGTCGACGGTTCCTGGTAAGTCGCTGGTAGACCTGCCAAAAGCGGGAGGCCGTTCTTGCATTCCTTTTTTGCTGAGCTCATGGGAAGTCAAGACTCGCGGATCATCCAATTGAAAGACTGGATCGGCGAATATCGCTGCTGTCGCTGTAGGCGGAGGTTTCTTCGCACCTTCCTTCCTTAAACTTCCGAGCACCGATACAGAAGGTGAGACGATTAATTCGAAATGATCGATGAGGAACGCCTTGTTCCTATCCAAACCAGGAAGAGGAAGAGCCGCAAATGGAATGTACTGTAGAGATCCGTCTGGGACAATAAGAAGTCGTTTTGAATGAACTGAACGGATTGGTCCGAGAACCGATATTGCCAATTTCTGTGCGTAGACGTGATTTGCGCTTTCTATTTTGTGAAGTCTCTCTTGGTAATCGCTCACGCTCTCGCCAGCTAGTAGTTGCGGAGGAGCGAGCGTCTTACGAAAGTCTTCCACCAATCTACCGAGCTGCTCCGCCGGTGGCAGTTCATACGCCGTTAGCTGACCTTTATTGATTACCCACGCGTAACTGTGTTCCTCTGCAAGCGCGAATTCAAGCAAAACGGTGTCATCCCCCTGAATTTCTGTTTTTACCTGCAGGAATGTCATGGTCTGAGGAGTCAAGGGAGTCGGTGGCTGCCTGGTGTCTGCCATCGGGTCTAATTGTCTTTGCAGCAGCTCGTCACACGGTGCATCCTGGGCTGACGTCGTCAGCAAGTCGATCAAAGATCTCACTTTGCTTCTTTCAGAAGCTTCAAAGGCCAGCTCGGCGAAACCACTCTCCGGTTGTTGATGGTGGAGGAGCATAAGCACTTCGATGTAGAGCGCATAATATTTATGGACTGAAGAGAAATATTGGGCTCGGGAGTCGAACTGGGCGATCGTGACCCTCTGGTTCTCAATGAATTCAATAGACTTCTCGATGGATGACCGTGCATCTGGCAAACGATTGAGGCGGCGGTAAATATTGGCAAGCTCATACTGAATCTCAGCTACGCCTACAAACATGCCGGTCGTCTCCATGAGCTTGTTCGCTTCTTCTAAAGAGGCTATTGCCTGCGAATACATACCCTGTTTCGCTTGTAAGCGACCGAAACGGAATAGGGCGTCGCCCTGACCATCGAGAAAATTTACAGCGCGGTTAGCTTCGAGTGAGCGGCGGTAAAATGTTTCGGCGTACGCGTACTGCTTTCGAGCCTCGTAGGCACCAGCCATATCTGTTAAAGATGCTGCCACTGACACAGGATTCCCGGTTTGACGTGCCAGGATCAAGCCCGCGGTATAGATTGGCATCAGTTGGCTGTAGTTCTTCATGCCTGCCATCGCTGTACCGATTCCTTGATTTGCCCCGAATTCCCCGAGAAGATCATGGTTACTCGCAAAGGCAGCTTCGGCGCGCCGGTAATATTCGAGAGATTTTTTCCAATCTCCGAACTCGCCACTTGCCAACCCCATCCCGTTTAATACGCTAGCCTCGTTGCCTTTGTCTCCGATCTCGCGAAATAGTGGTCGAGCTATAGCGTAGTTGCATTCCGCAGTTTCAAATGCACCAGTAAGAAGCGCAAAAAAACCAAGAGCCTCATGCGCCTGGGCTACCCCGGAATTATTGTTCTCGAGGGTCCATATTCGCAGTGCCTGACCAGCGGACTGCAGAGCTTGCGAACGTTGCCCGTTTTGGGAAAGAGCATAAGCCAGCCACAAGTGCGCCTGAGCAAGTCCGTTGTTATCATTGGCCTCTGAAAGAAACTGTAATGCCCGCCTGAAAAAAGGCACGCTCTTTGCGTACTCACTTCCAGAAATGGAGAGAACTTCCCCACGGGCCTCCAGCGCATTCGCCTGGGCTCTGTCGCTCAAAGGTTCGCATACATTTAACGCTTGCCTGGAATAGCTGTCTGCAACGGAATAAGGGCCCGTGCTTGCGTATGTTCGTGCGACGTTGCTCAATGCCCTGCATCGCAATTCCGGGTTCCGTCCGAGTCGGAGTGCGTCGAGAAAGAAGCGCCGGGCATTCTCGTAGCGGCTGGAAATGACCAAGATTTCACCGGCCTGAATATTTGCGTTCGCAGCCTCGTCGTACAAATGGGCCGCTGCAAAAATTTGCGCACTCTCTCGGAACAGGCGACTCGCAATCGTCAGGTTTTGGTAAGTCTGTTCTTCACGATAGCTCGCGGCCTTCTGGGCAATCGCTTCAGCTTTTACACGCAGGGAATCTTGAATCCGATCCAAAGTGGTCGAGTGATCGAGAGCCTCTTCCGGAGTTTTCGTTGAGCACCCGGGTGAAGCCCTGCATGTAAAAGTGGGCGCTCTCGAAGATTGCGCCCACACCAGAACTGGGAATGCGACAAGGGATCCAGCCAGCAACGCGAAATGGTATAAGCGTCTCACGTATCGATCCCCGATCACCTCAAACGTGAAGTATGTTGCTTGCCGACGAATGATTTTCTCTCGGTTGCCTCTTAGCTTGCTTTCTGCTCCGAAGCCGTCGTCGCAGTCGTCGCTACTCCCTTCTTTGCCGACGCCTTCGCAGGCTTCGGTGACAGGGAATTAAGAAGATTCAATGCGCATTGTTTCGTTGAATAGTGCAAGTCAAGATCGTCAGGATACTCCTGCGCCAGAATCGGCGACCATCCTTTCGTAATGAAATCGAGCCAACCCGTTTTCGGAAAATCCTTGTCCTTGAGTTTCGCAAAGTCCGCTTCTAGCTCTTGAATTCTCTGAATACGTACCCCGATCACGGTACCCTTGGCATGGTTGGTGGGGGTGCCCTTTACGAATGGAATGCTTACAACTCCAGTTTGATCCTTGCCCAGCAATTTTTCGCTTAGCTCCGTCTCGCTGTTTTGAACAGAGTAGGGGAAATAAATCGAGATACCGTGGCTGTCTTCCTGTTTCTTCCGCTTTTCGTTCAGTCCCAACTCATTAGCGATAACACATGCTTTCCATCAACACCTTTATTGATCGCGTCGGGAATATTGATCGCGTCGCGAAGCTTCTTGCAAGCAGCCGCAAGAAGACCGCCTGTTACCGTTCGTTGGGAATGACCGGTCCGGCAATCTCTCCGCCAACTTCTCGCAGAAATCGCACAGATCCACAAATAGCCCGAGGACAAAGTCCCGAGACGTTTTGCGAGCCTCGATAATCGCATCGACTAGCTTCGAATCGGATATTGAACTAAGTCAAGCGCATCAGCGAGGGCTGTGAGTGGAACAGTAATCTTATTTACTTTAGCCAGGTTGAGGCTTGAGAGTGTAATCTGCTTCATTCCATTGCCGGGCGTGATCAGATAGTCCTGGAAAGTGTCGTTATAGACTTCTGGAAACTTCTTACATATCGCGAAGGACGCTTTTATCATTCGGGTCGTACGCCCTCATGGGCGGAGGGAGGGGAGTGTTCGTAGACGAAGTTTCAGTAGATCCTCATAAGGAAAGCTTGCATCAGGTACTTCTTCCTGCGACGCGATCATAAAATCGGCATATGCCTGAAGTTCACTGGCAAGCTCAATCATGCTCATATTGCAGGCATCGAAGGCAACGATATCGAGTTTCTTGCTTTTTTTATACGATCTCAGCGTTTGTCCTCTTTTGCGTTTCAACATCTCAATGCCTTAATGCCTTCCGCAGTTTCGCAGGGGTGCAGATACCGGGGATCCTTGCCTGGCTCCTGGTCCAACAATAGCTCCGTCCCGTGTCCCCAGAAGATCAAACAGTGCCGCCTATCCTTTTCGTCGCCTTTACAAGCCCAATTAACAAATTTTGTGAGTGTGTGTTTATTGGTCATGTCGACGTGGTCACTCTCTTAGGGAGTATGGGCCCTCATGAGCACGCTTCTTAAGCTCATCTCTCTGAGTAGGTTGTCTTTTTCGCGCCCTTAATCTCCTCTTGAATGAGTGCTGTGCAGCACTCTTGGCTGTTCACACTGTCTTCGGCATGCCCGCTTCTGGAGGAAACCGAAAGAGATGGGCAGGACCTTTTTTGCCTTGGGGAGTAAATAGCGCTTTCACCACAATATTTTCGCCCGCAAGCCGCTTGTCTGAGTTGTTTCAAAGAATCGATGGCGAAGTTCGCTAAAACATCGTCCGCAGAGATGTACACCATAACTGTCCACTTAGTCATATGCTCTCCTCGTTAAATCAAGCTAAGACGTGTCTGGTTTCTGAGCGCTAAAGAGAGTGTGCTACCAGTGGCCGATTCCAGATTCACAGTCTTCTTACCCTGGGGAAGGAATCCTAAGACGGTTTAACTTTTGTTGAATCTCAACTTCAGAGCTACGATCTATCAGATGACAAGCTGTCGTTGGGGCCGCTTTCGCAGAAAAACAGAATTTTGTGCATATAAGGTCGCATCCCTGAGAGACCTCTCGCTGTTCGGGCGAGACGAGTAGCTTGTCCGTTGGCGTCTAACTCTGAATGGCAAAATGTTCGAAACATTTCGCAGTCCCTGCCATCGATTTTCTTTTTTCAATGGCGACATGAAGCCGTATCTCCCAGTCAGCGTCCAGATCGTAATCAGCTACACGTAAATTTGGGGGTCTGGTTCTTTTTGTGTCACCTTGTCGATCGTTACGGCGATCGTTTTGGCCTACGTTCCTCGAGACGGTAATTTCCGTTGCGGCAAATATAACGGCCGTCCAGTCAGATAAATTCCTCGCTGGGGTCGGATTAAGAGCTCGAAATGTTAGGGTACGCGTTCGGGCCCTCGCCATGTTCTGCTCTTGTTACAATTATTGCAGTCACTCGGCCAATTTACTTGTCAGCGCATCGATACAAAGGAATCTTGCTAATCTTCCGATTAGGGTGCGGGAACCCGTCTCAATCGTCGGCTAATCGGAACATCAAGGGTTGGCCCTGCCAGTCTGCTTCATCCCAAGGAGCGAGGCTTGGACGGCAGAAATTTAGCGCACCTATACCCTCTTTGCAAGCATTACTTTGAGCCAGGTCGGCCACGAGCTAAGACTCTCCCGAATTCACGAGTAGTTCCACGGTCCTCTACAAGTTCCCTGACCCAAGGGATTTCAATGCTGACGGCCAGTTGACTTTAGTTCTTCTGATGTGGAGTGAAGCGTCCAGGAACAAAATAAATGTAGTGAGACCCAACGTCCGCTGGGGCACACCAGCGATATGGAGGGCGATGCGACTTTCAGTTAGCGGATGAATCCGTGCGCCTGAGTTGAAGGAAGATACACCTGCAGAAATGCGGAATGGAATGTTTTGAAATACGAGCCCGAAGGAAGCCAAGAAAACCCTTCGGGCCTCAATTGGAATCCGTGGAAAAACTCACTTTTTGTCCGACGCCGCCAACAATACGGTTTCACTCTCGGACTGTCTCTTAGCTAACTCCACGCGCCGCGAGCTGATTGGCATCCGGCGCCCAAGATCATTAGCACCCCAGACTTCAGCAAGAAAATACTGCTGTCCGTAGCGGTTGAAGACTAACTCCGATCGTTTGAACTCTTGGCAGTTACGTACGAAGGTGAAATTACGAATGCCGACGCATTCGCTTTCCGATTGCAAATAGAAAGCACTTTCCCGCCCGAAGAACCTGTGGCCTGGGTATGATATTCACCTGCAGGTTCTTGGGGGTGGTAAAGTGCTTTCTATTTGCAATCGGAAAGCGAATGCATCGGCATTCGTTATTTCAGCTTCGTACGAAACTGCCAAGAATTCGAAACGATCGGAGCTAGTCTTCAACCGCTACGGACAGCAGTATTTTCTTGCTGAAGCTCGGGGTGCTAATGATCTTGGGTGCCGGATGCCAATCAGCTCGCGGCGAGTGGAGTTAGCTAAGAGACAATCCGAGAGTGAAACCGAAACCGTGTTGTTGGCGGCGTCGGACAAAAAGTGATTCTTTCCCCGGATTCTAATTGAAGCCCGAAGGTTTTCTTGGCTTCCTTCGGGCTCGTATTTCAATACATTCCATTCCGCGTTTCTGCAGGCATCTTCCTTCAGCTCAGGCACACACATTCACCGCTAACTGAGAGTCGCATCGCCCTGCATAGGGCTGGTGTGACCCAAGGGGAGGTGAGTCTCACTACATTTGGCTTTTGTTCCAGGACGCTACCTTCCGCGTCGAAGAACCAGAGTCAACTTGCCGCCAGCATTGAAGTCCCTTGGGCTAGGGCAACTTGTAGAGCATCGTGGAACCCCTTGTGAATTCGGGAGATTCTTAGCTTGTAGCAGAGTTGGCTCAAACTAATGCTTGCAAAGAGGGTACAGCTGCGGTAAATTTCTGCCGTCCAAGCCTCGCTCCTTGGAATGAAGCAGACTGGCAGGGGCCAACTCATTGAAGCTCCGATTGGCCGACGATTGAAACGGGTTCCCGACCTATTCGGTAGATTAACAAGGTTCCTTTGTATAGGTGCGCTCTCGGCAAATCGGCCAGCGTAGCTGCAATAATTTGTCAGGGATGAGAATATGCCGAGGGCTCGAACGCGTACCCTGATGTTTCTAAATTCTTAATCCGACCCCAGCGAGGAAGTTATATGACTGGACGGTCGTTATTCTCCGCACAAATTTACCTTTTGAGGAACGCGAGCCAAGAACGTTTAGGGCCGACGATTTGGATGCGACTGGGAGATACGGCGTCAGGTCGCCATTGGAAGGGAACTTTGTAGCACGGAATGCGAAATGTTTCCGAACATGTTGACATTCAGAACGTAGACGGCATGGGACAAGCGACTCGTCCCGCCTCAACACTGAGAGGTTTCTGTTTTCCTGCGAAAGGGACAGCTTAACATCTGTCGGGTCGTAACTCTGAAGTTGAGATTCAACAAGGTAAACCTTCTAGGATTCGGTCACCAGGTAAGAAGATTGTGAATCTGGAATCGGCCACTGGCAGCACACTCTCATTAGCGCTCAGAAACCAGACACGTCTAAGCATGATTAATGAGGAGAGAAAATGACCAAAAAGAAGACGACCAAAAAGAAGACGACGGCCAATGAGAAGATGACTAAGTGGCTGGTTATGGTGTACATCAACGCGGACGATGTTCTTGCGAACTTCGCCACCGATTCTTTGAATCAACTCAGACAAGCTGCGGCTAAGGTTGCGGCTCCGGGCTCCGATATTGCGGTGAGAGCGCTTTTCAATCCCACAGGTAGAAAGGGGCCTACGAGGTTCTTCTCCTGTAATAGCCCCCCGCTCTCCCCCGCTCCTAGTGATGCACTCGATCATAGTGCTGCACTCGCTCTAGTGCTGCACTCGCTGATAGTGCTGCACTCGCGATAGTGCTGCACTCGCTCTTAGAGCTCCACTCAAAAAGATCGATCTGGAAGCGGACAGCCCTTTTCGCGACCGCGAAGTTGACATGACCGATGAAGATACTTTGACGAAATTTGTCGATTACGCTTGTGGTAAGCCCACGGAATGGGAGGATAGGAAACACTGTTTGATCTTCTGGGGACATGGGACGGAGCTATTGCTGGACCAGGAACCCGACGGGACATCCCGATATCTCACCCCTGCGAAACTGCGGAAGGCATTAATGAACACTCAATTAATCCCTAAATCAAAGAATCCTGAAACGGCAGCACAGTGCAAGAAGCCTGATGATGTACCTGATCCACGACAGTCCAAGAAACTCGATATTGTTGCCTTCGATGCCTGCAATATGAGCATGATTGAACTTGCCAGTGAACTTCAAGAATGCGCCCATTTTATGATTGCGTCGCAGGAAGACGTACCCGATGCAAGCTTTCCCTATGAAGACCTGATTCCTGACTCCAGAAACTCCAGGAGGATACAAGTCGAGATATGTAAGGAGGTCCCAAAGGTCTATACGAAGTCCTTCCAGGACTACCATGATCACGCCCGGCAATGGGATGCGGCGGACTACGCTCTCAAGCCTCCAACTGGCTAAAGTATCCACGATTACGGGCCCACTCAAAGCGCTTGCTGGAATTTTAAGTGCGTCAATCTCGCAATAATTCTCTAGTCAATGCGATTATCGAGGCTCGTAAAGGCTCTCGGGATTTCGTCCTTGGGATTTTTGTAGATCTGTACGATTTCTGCAAGAAATTAGAGAAGAGATTAAGGACCCAGATGTTAACACCGAATGCTGGCGGCGCTCTTGTGACGGCCTGTCAGGCTCTTCGCACGGCGATTGAAACAAAAGAATGTGTTATCGCTAATCAGATCGGACTGAACGAAGAGCGGGAGAAACAGGAAGAACACTCACGGCATCTCGATTTATTTCCCCTACTCCTGTTGAAGACCACCGAGACGGAGCTATGGGAAAGATTGCTGGGCACGGATCAAACTGGTGGAGTTGTAAACGTTCCATTCGTAAAGGGTACCCACCTCAACCTTTCCAAGGGTACCCACCTCAACCTTTCCAAGGGTACGCACCTCAACCTTTCCAAGGGTACGCACCATCAACCCGTCCAAGAGCGCCGTCATCGAGGTACGTATTCAGAGAATTCAAGAGCTAGAAGCAGACTTTGCGGATCTCAAGGACGATGATTTTCTGAAAACGGGTTGGCTCGATTTCATTACGAAGATATGGTCGGTGATACTGGCAAATGAGTGTCCTGACGACGCTCGACTTGCACTATTCAGCGCAACAATGCGCAAAGAATCTTCTTTCCATAACGCAGGAGCACAAAGCGCCTGTTTCCATGAACGAGAAAAAGCCAGCTAAAAAGGTTGCTCGCAAGGTGCTCAGGGCTTCCAAGCAGCAAGCAGCTAAAACAGCTACGCGCAAGGCGCCCAAGAAGAAGAAGTAGCAGCCTCTGAATATTTCACATTGGGGTGATTCGCGGATCGATACGTGAAACGCTTATACCATTTCGCGTTGCTGGCTGGATCCCTTGTCGCATTCCCAGTTCTGGCGTGGGCGCAATCTTCGAAAGCGCCCACTTTTACATGCAGGTCTTCACCCGGGTGCTCAACGAAAACTGCAGATAGAGGCTCTCGATCGCTCGACCGCTGTGGATCGGGTTCAAGATTCCCTGCGTGTAAAAGCTGAAGCGATTACCCAGAACGCCGCGAGCTATCGTGAAGAACAGACTTATGAGAACCTGACGATTGCGAGTCGGCTGTTCCGAGAGAGTGCGCAAATTTTTGCAGCGGCCCATTTGTACGACGAGGCTGCGAACGCAAATATTCAGGCCGGTGAAATCCTTGTCATTTCCAGCCGCTACGAGAATGCCCGGCGCTACTTTCTCGACGCACTCAGACTCGGTCGAGACCCGGAATTGCGATGCAGAATATTGAGCAACGTCGCACGAACATACGCAAACACGGGCCCTTATTCCATTGCAGACAGCTATTCCAGGCAAGCGTTAAATGAATGCGAACCTTTGAGCGACAGAGCCCAGGCGAATGCGCTGGAGGCCCGTGGGGAAGTTCTCTCCATTTCTGGAGGCGAGCACGCAAAGAGCGTGCCTTTTTTCAGGCGGGCACTACAGTTACTTTCAGAGGCTGATGATAACAACGGACTTGCCCAGGCGCACTTGTGGCTGGCTTATGCTCTTTTCACAAGACGGGCAACGTTCGCAAGCTCTGCAGTCCGCTGGTCAGGCACTGCGAATATGGACCCTCGAGAACAATCATTCCGGAGTAGCCCAGGCGCATGAGGCTCTTGGGATTTTTGCAGTTATTACTGGCGCATTTGAAACTGCGGAATGCAACTACGCTATAGCTCGACCACTCTTTCGCGAGATCGGAGACAAAGGCAAGGAGGCTAGCGTATTAAACGGGATGGGGTTGGTAAGTGGCGAGTTTGGAGATTGGAAAAAATCTCTCGAATATTACCGGCGCGCCGAAGCTGCCTTTGCGAGTAACCATGATCTACTCGGGGAATTCGGGGCAAATCAAGGAATCGGTACAGCGATGGCAGGCATGAAGAACTACAGCCAACTGATGCCAATCTATACCGCGGGGTTGATCCTGGCACGTCAAACCGGGAATCCTGTGTCAGTGGCAGCGAGCTTTTACAGATATGGCTGGTGCCTACGAGGCTCGAAAACAGTACGCGAACGCAGAAACATATTACCGCCGCTCACTCGAAGCTAATCGCGCTGTAAATTCTCTCTATGGTCAGGGCGACGCCCTATTCCGCTTCGGTCGCTTACAAGCGAAACAGGGAATGTATTCGCAGGCAATAGCCTCTTTAGAAGAAGCGAACAAGCTCATGGAGATGACCGACGCGTTTGTAGAGGTAGCCGAGATTCAGTATGAGCTTGCATATATTTACCGCCGCCTCAATCGTCTGGAAGATGCGCGGTCATCCATCGAGAAGTCTATTGAATTCATCGAGAACCAGAGGGTCACGATCGCCCAGTTCGACTCCCGAGCCCAATATTTCGCTTCAGTCCATAAATATTATGCGCTCTACATCGAGGTGCTCATGCTCCTCCACCATCAACAACCGGAGAGTGGTTTCGCCGAGCTGGCCTTTGAAGCTTCTGAAAGAAGCAAAGTGAGATCCTTGATCGACTTGCTGACGACGTCGGCCCAGGATGCACCGTGCGTCGAGCTGCTGCAAAGACAACTAGACCCGATGGCAGACACCAGGCAGCCACCGACTCCCTTGACTCCTCAGACCATGACATTACTTCAGGTAAAAACAGAAATCCAAGGGGATGACACCGTTTTGCTTGAATTTGCCGTTGCCGACGAACATAGTTACGCGTGGGTCATAAATAAAGGTCAGCTGACAACTTACGAACTGCCACCATCAAGTCAGCTGCGTAAGTTAGTTGAAGGCTTTCGTGAGACCCTCGCTCCTCCTCAACTAAACGTTGGTGAGAGCGTGAGCGATTACCAAGAGAGACTTCATAAAATAGAAAACACAAATCACGTCTACGCACAAAAATTGGCGCAATCGGTTCTCGGACCAATCCGTTCAATTAAGGCAAAACGACTTCTTATTGTCCCTGA
>CAWCOV010000011.1:0-22255 GCA_963797255.1 uncultured Acidobacteriaceae bacterium | reverse complement strand
AACTCGTTTGCCGAACCGAATTGTTTCCTCTTTATGCAGTTGGCTGAGCTCGCTAGCACAATTGGCGATGATTGCTTCCCCGAAGGTCTAGTATTGCCATCGTCGCATTTCGCAGCTGCAATCCACCTGAGCGAATAGTCGCCATCTCGTACATTTGCCTCCTGCAGATCATAACTCGGAGTGATGAAAAAGCCAGTTGTCCCGAAAGCCGGTTTTACGTCCACTTGCTGAGAAAACTGGTCGATTTGAATAGCTCAATGAGCGCATTGGGCTGATATGACCGGGTCGCGTCGTCTCTTTTTGCTCGCCACAGATCCCTGGGCCACTTGACCCACTCTTATGTAGGTCAAAATCAAGAGATAAGTATGGCACTCAGCTGCCGTCTGATCCTCATTCCACCCGTGCAACGCGCCGGTAGGTGCGGGCATCTGACGGCACGTGCTAGCAGGGCTCCGGTACTGCTCTAGACCAGGTAACTCCTTGTATTAGGGCGCCACTCGGGAAGACAGTCCATTCGCCGTAGTTCCGCTAACACGACGAGGTGACACAATGCAAAACAAACTGTCAGGCTCCCGGGCATGGGCTCTGGTCGCTTTGACTTCTCAGTTAATCATTGGCATGCCGTTGGCAACCCACGCTCAGGATCAGGCGAATCCGCCGTCTTCAACGGCGCCTGACAATTCTTCCCGAAACAAGAACCACGCCAATACGGCGGACAACCAGAAGGAGAACACTTCAGACCGTGAGATCACGCAAAAAATTCGTCAGTCAATCATGGCGGACAAGTCTCTTTCCACCTATGCGCATAACGTGAAGATCATCACGCAAGGTGGGCAGGTAACACTCAAGGGCCCGGTAGAAGACCAGAATGAAAAGGAAACAATCGCTTCCAAGGCCGCCGATGTTGCTGGCACAGGGAAGGTAAACAATCAGCTGACCGTAAAGCAGTAATCGATCAACGCAAGCGTTAACCATCGAAACAGGAGTTCCAGTATGGCAGGTAAAAATACAGCAGCATTTGCAATCTTTCGCTCGCGGTCCGAGGCGGAAATAGCAGTAAACGAACTCACCGCGGCGGGCTTTTCCAACCAGGATGTGTCCGTTCTGATGGCCGACAAGTCAGGGACAAGAGACTTTGCCACGGAGAAGAACACGAAGGCGCCGGAGGGTACAACGACCGGTGCGGGTGTCGGTGGCACGATCGGTGGCACCATTGGACTTCTGGCTGGGATTGGCGCGATTGCGATTCCCGGTGTTGGCCCTCTTATTGCAGCAGGTCCGATCATGGCAACTCTCGCTGGACTGGGGGTGGGAGGAGCCGTCGGTGGCATGGTTGGGGCTTTAGTCGGAATGGGAATTCCCGAGTATGAAGCAAAACGGTACGAAGGCCGCGTAAAAGACGGAGGGATCCTCGTATCAGTTCACTGTGACAGTTCGGAAGAAGTCTCCCGCGCGAAGGATGTTCTGAAGCGTACTGGCGGAGATGACGTTTCATCCGCAGGCGAGAAGTCTGTGAGCAGCCATACGGTTGAGACGTCTGCCGCCGACCCTGACACCATCAACGCATACAGGACCAGGGAGCCACGCGTAGAGGCGTCGGAAACCGTTGACACACATCAACGCGTACCGGTCCAAGGAGCCGCGTTCGGAGTTTCCGGAAGGGGTCCGCCACCGAAGACGAGATCATGGACGACGAGACGCGTTCCCCCGATTCCAGAAGAGTGGGGTAACTTGCTTTAAACGGAGACTCGCAAACCGGCCTGCACAATCTTTTGCGCAGGTCGTCTTTTTTTGGATTCGGATAGCAGAGCCCGTCTCTCATTCGATTTAGTCCTGAACGCTCGACATTTGTGACTCCAGCTCTCATACGTTTCTAGCTCGAAGCTGGCACTGTAGCTGTCGCGAGGGCACGATCATTTCTGCGGCGCATGACTTGACCATATAAAGTGGCGTAGTCGTGGGCCATCCGCTTTGCAGAAAAGTGCTCTTGAGCATATTGCCTTACTTGACTTGGAGAGAACACCGTAGCATCGCGGGTTAGTTGCGCAAGTTCAGCAATCGAGTGTGCGAGGAACCCCGAGACTCCATGCTGAATGGTCTCGACCGCAGCTCCACCCCTTAGAGCGATAACGGGAGTGCCACAAGCCATTGCTTCGACCGCCACCAGGCCGAAGGGCTCTTCCCAAAGAACCGGGAACAATAGAGCGGTCGAGTTTCCCAATAGATCGTTCTTTGCCTTCAGATCTGCTTCGCCGACGTATTCGACAGACTTGCCATCCAAATGTGGCTCGATCTCCCGTTCGAAATAGTCGCGGTAGGCAGGTTGGATCTCCCCGGCGATCTTTAAGGGCATACCAACCCGTTGGGCAACCTTAATGGCAAGGTGAGCTCCTTTCACAGGGACGAGACGTCCAAGGAAGCTGAGGTACGGTTGCTTATGCTCCTGAAAGTGATACTTCGAAAAATCGATTCCATGGTGGATGACTTTCAGATGAGGCAGCCGGTATGGCCTCGCCTGAGATTTGCTGATGGCAACAAACTGAACGTTTGGCAGCGATCGATAAAAATCTGCCGTGTCCTCATCGAAAGGATGGTGAAGAGTATGGATCACCGGTTTACGTACCAGCGGAACGTGCGAAAGCGCAGTCGCGTCATTCAGATGTATCACGTCGCACGTCCGGTCCGCGTCGGCCATGGCCCAGCCCGAGTGCCGCAACTCCCGTAATCGCTCGCCAGTTGTGTTGGCGGGTGGCCAACGCGATTTCTGATAGAGAGAACGCCTCTCAACCGCAACCGTTGAAGTGCCGACCGTGTAGACAACAACTTCGATGCCGATTCCTTGGAGATGAATAGCAAGATCGTTGATGAATAACTCCGTTCCACCATAGCGGGGAGGTGGGACCTCAAGGAATGGGGAGGCGATCAACGCAATGCGCACAAGAAGTACACTCCGGCCCGGGCTTCGGTCTAACCCTGTCTAACTTGGTCTAACTTGAAGATTATTTGTCACCGAGAACACTCCGGGTACTCCGTTGGCACGCACGCCGGCCGCGTCCTTATCGGCCTTGCTGTCAACGACTCCTTCCAACGTTACGTGTCCGTTCTTCGCGATAATGCGGATGGGCTTCTGAACACCTAGCGCATATTTCTCAAGGGAAGGATACGCGTAGATCGCCCGAAACAGCGAGAGGCGGAGTTGGTCGTCCATTGGTGACGGCGGCAGCACTTCGATCTTGTTGTCTACTCGATTCACTCCCTCGATATGCTTCACTGCGTTTTCAGCCTCGGAACGCAGGTCCGGACGAGTCACTGAGCCTAGAAGAGTAACGGTATCGCCATTCACTGTGTATTGGAGGTTGTCGAAGACACCGAAATAGGGAAGCATCAGTAATTCATGTTGGACCTCCCTCTGAATGCGAGCTTGAGCGAGAGTGGGGGTCTGAGCTTGGCCGAAACCCAGAGGGACTAAAACAAAAACCAACGAAACTAGAACGACAACTACCTGCAACCCCCGGCTCATGGCGGCGAGGACGCCTTTCATTCCGATGCAACGCTTCCAGGCTAGCTCTTTCCCGATCGTTTCGGCGACCTCATGCAAGCGCCGCCGGATCTGTCCCTTGGTTTCCTCCAGATTGGTTTGATCGGGGTGGACCGATCGGGCTCGCACGATGTGTTTCTCGGCCGGGTAAAGGTCCTTTAACTCTTCGACTAATAGCTCCTGCATTATCTCTATAGTCATTCCACCACCTACCTGTCGCGCGTTATGGACACAGACAGAACAAACGTGAAGATGTTTAGCGACCGCGAGTGGTTGCCCGATCGAGATTCGAAGCCTGGGAATGTCTTGCCAGTTATGGCGAAGGGAACCTTTCTATCTGTCCCGGACATCTAAGTCGACACCGTCGTCGAAGGACGGCCTGACAAACCAAGTCAGAGAGGAAGACATGATCCATGAATCTTGAGCGCCGTATATTCCGGGTCATTAAACAAGGACGCGATCGACCCAGCAGATCGATCAGAACAGTCATGCTCGGCTCTCTGCCATGGTGGAATCACAGGCCGACAGGGATAGAGCCAGTATTCGGACCAACGGGATGCCCAGCATATTTAGTATTCAAAACGATCCGCAGGTGGCGAACCAGCCATCCGAGGCGGCCAAGCAACAACAAATCGCGCTCCCGTTAAGAAGGAACCTATCCTATCGTGCTCCATCGTGGTGACAGATACATCGTTAGTTGAGTTCCACGAGCGTGACGTGTCGTGATTATCGTGGCAGACGAAAATCAAATTCACTCTAATTCGGAGATCGCGGATCGGCTGTCGAGCTTGGCCCAACTGCTTTCGACGGACAAAGCAAATCTATACAAGAAAAAGGCATATCGCCGCGCTGCAAATACGATTCGAGGGCTTGGCGAAAGCGTCGATGAACTTGTCCGCAGAAATGCGGACCTGACCGTCTATCCGGGCATTGGCAACGCGATTAGCGGAGCAATTCGAGAGATTGTCCTTACGGGGACGCTGGCAACTCTTGAAAAGCTGCGCTCCGATGCAAGCCCGGAATTGCTCAGTATCAGTGATTACCCGAAACTCGATCCGAGAAGAGTTCAGCGCATCTATGCCAGACTTCGGATCTCGTCCATCGAGGCCTTACGTCAGGCTCTTGAGGATGGCGAGATTGAAAGGGTGTTGGGCTCTCGGATGGCTCAGCATGTTCGACAAGGGCTCGTTGCGTCCGGCGCTATTCTCTTGTACCAGGCGCATGATCTCGCCGGATCGGTCAAGGAATATCTGCTTAAACAGTCAACCGCCTCACGCGTTGAGGCCGTGGGTGATTATAGGCGGCGGGTCGAAACCATCGAAGAGCTTTCATTTATCGCACTAGCAGATCACTTTGAACGGGTAATCGAGCGCATGAAACGCTATGGCGAGCGAACACCATTGATTGAAGCGACCAATGATTCGGCCTTGTTTTCTCTCGCTGCGGGGCCGCTCCTGCGGATCGATTTGGCTGAAAGAAGGAACTGGGGCCTGTCGTTGATTCAGGGCACAGGAAGCGAAGCTCATCTGAAGAAACTGCGGAAAATAACAGGGAACCTCTCGGCTTTGAAGTTAACTGCGTCCTTTCCTACCGAGCAATCGTTTTACGATCACTTTGGCCTGCAATTCATCGATCCTGAACTCCGAGAGGGCATCGACGAGGTTCAACAGGCGCGTGGCGGAGCCCTTCCTGTTCTTGTCACGAAGAAAGACATACTTGGCGATCTGCATCTACACACAGACGCGAGTGACGGGTCGAATTCGATTGAGCAGATGGTGACTGCCGCGCAGGACAAAGGCTACGGGTATATAGGGATCACCGACCACTCTCAAAGCTTAAAAATTGCGGGCGGTCTCCCGCCGGAGCGTCTCTGGACGCAAATTCGGATCATCGATCGGCTAAACGAGCGTCTCAATGGAATTCGTATTCTGAAATCCGCCGAAGTCGATATCCTCGCCGATGGAAGCCTGGATTACCTGGATGATCTGCTGCGCGAGTTGGACTATACGGTTTGTTCCATCCATTCTCGCTTTGCGCTTGGAAGAGAACAGCAGACCGAGCGAATCATGCGTGCAGGGATATGTGTCACCCCGAGGGCATGGGAACGTCAACAGCTGCGAGGTAACTTCTCTACCTACTAAGTCAGCGACATTGCTTGGTGGTACTCTGAAAATAGAGATGGAAATATGGCGAAAACCAATAAACCACGCGAGATGTTCGCTGATCCAGAACTTCACGATGAGAACGATCCAGCCTACAAGCTGGAACTCTTCGAGACCCTCGAGTACATGAAGCACAAGCCGGAGGATATTCGAAATCACCCAAAGTTTGCCGAGGAGTACCGGGTTTGGCTGGAGGAGAACTCTAATCCTCTATACCTCAAGCAGTCGGCAATGGACGTCACTTTCGGTTGCAGAAAGGACAATGGAGATGCAACTGCCCGATGTTGTTCTCTGATTGCCTACTCTAATGTGTGGTTGGCACTATCCTTCTGCTTCTGCTTTTGCTTTTCCCGTGTGGAATGATGTGGTCCACGCGCTGGGAAGATTGCAATCATGTGCAAATAGAAGGAAAGAAATTGCAATCATGTGCAATTGAAGAGAGACGAATAGACTGCTCAGAAATCGACGGCACCCGACTCGCTGGAAAAAGTTCTCTTGGAGTCTTCGCTCTATGGCAGATCATTGGTCGGATGCTAGGTAAAGGGATGAGAAGGAGACTTCCATGGACCACAGACCATTGGCCTTGAATTGGCCCGCGAAGAGAATTCGACGAACTATCGTCTGAAGAGCTTCGTCAAAGTATCGATTGGCTGGCAATTCAGCACCAACGTTTTTTCAAGACTCGCTCGGCGGGCCTGCTCGATTCCATAGCGAATCGTATCCAATTCATGAGTACTTTGAGCACCGGTCGAGACCGCGATCGATACCCTGCCGCTGCTGCGATTCTCGCGTTTTCCGCCGATAAGTCGAGCCTGTCCGGACTGGAGTTAATCTCAAAAAAGCAGCCGTTTTCTTTTGCGTGAGCCACTACGCGATTGATGTCGACCTCATACCCGGGACATTTCAATAGCAGTCTGCCCGTGGCGTGTCCCAAAATAGTGAAGTATCGATTGTCAATGGCTCCATCCCACGCAGAACACGTAGAACGAGGAGACGTCCTATATCTACATAAGGTGAAAGGGCGGCCGAAGAAGGCGCATTTGTAATTACTGCGTAGAGCTTTTTCAAGTATTTGGCCAATCTGGAGCCTCTCGAAAGCAATCTTCTGTAGTCCATCCTTCCCATTTGGACATTTGATTACATCACTCTACCTCTCTACGTTCGACTGTCTTTTCTCTGGAATTGCAATCGTGTGCAAAAAGACGAATGACTCCTAGGGCCTATCACGCTGAAGTGCTTTCATCGAAGACCTCGTTGAACAGTAGTTGTATAAGGGTCTAGTAAAGCGTGAGCAGGAGCCGGAGTCGTCCAAAATGCCTCTTGGGTATCTGAGGCCTCAGGAGCAGTCACTGTCGCGCCGGGGGATTCTGTTCTCTTTAGTGTGCCCGTTTCTGATGTTGGAACGAGTCATTGCGGATGACATATGGAGATTCCGTTCAAATTCGTTGTGCCCAGAAATCAGGGTCCGCGAGACTCGTTGATCGGTGGCGAACCCATCCTGACGCTTTGGTATTCGCATTACAATTTGCCAGATGAAGCGAAGGCCGCAATCGAGAAATCACAACTGAGAGTGACGGTTCCGGTCGGATTGTGGACTGACCGGACATTACCCAATTTAGTAGCTGACGGTTAGGCGGTGATCCACCAACAGCACTGTTCCCTTACGAATCATCCTGTGATGTAGTGTGATCTTATTGCCTCACAGAGAAGTCATTCTTGTTCGATATGACGGTGATCCACTTGATTTCCGGCCCAGAATAGGGAAGGGGAATATCTGCTCGGGCTGACACTGTGTAGTTTCCCGACTTACTCAAATCGAATAGGCAGCTCAAAAGAAGAAAATCGCGGTCACACAAAGGGGCGGCAGCCTAGGAACCACGATGCGATTCCGTCCCCCGGTGCTCTCGTTCTGTCAACCCTCTTCGCCCTCTGGGGGCAGACAGTCGCAGGTCTTCAGCGTCATCGTCGCTCTAATCGAAAGATCGTTTGCGCTGGGAAGCTCCGTCCATCCGGGCGCGGTGCCTTGAATGATCGCCGGGGTATCGATGACATCAGTCGTCAATTTATTGGTGCTCAGAAATTTGCCCTGTTCGTCACGGAATCCAATCATCTTGATCGGCAGCGAGCCCAGATAGGCATGGTGTTTGACGTGCACGGTTACCTCAAGCTCGGCGTGCGCATCTTTCCCACCGATCGACATGACGGCATGTTTGACGAGAAGCACGGTATGAGTACCTTCATCGTGAGGGATCGCCTCTTCGATCCACATCCTGTCGACGATGTATTCGATGCTCCCGAGCAGTTCGCCCGTGGGCGAACGCACCTTGAGCTTCTGATATGGCTCATTCCATTGCGACGTCGGAAAGGGATAGCCCGGAACGTTAACGAAGCCGATCTGGTAGGTAAAGCTGTCGCGGAGCAGCAACATCTACGATCGACGACGTCCTGTCGCCAATCTGCATTCTCGGTATCGATGTAGGTCCTGGTCACGATGCCGCGCGCCTTTGCCATTGTGATTGCCGACGAAGTGAATCCCCTCGTAGAAATCATGATGCCTTTGTTTGCCATGACGTCCTGGAGCTTAGTCGCAAATTCCCCGATGCCATTCACATCGATCGGGCGACTTTCGTCCCGGCATTCAATGACCATGAATATCGCATAGCCAGCGACATTCGCTCGGATCGTGACATCGAGTTGCCGTTCAGTATTCGATTCACGGCCTATCACCCTGTCGTCTGGGGTGACGACAGCACCCTCCGGGGCGAGTTGGGCGTGCATGTCATGGATGATCTTCTCGAAGCGCTTCCACTTCGGGTCTGGTTTTTCTGGCGAGGCCATCGATTCATCTTCGCACCGACGGCACAATGTCGAACAATAACCGAGATGATCATGGACGAGTTGTCACATGTCCCAGAAGAAACTGAATCTCTCCGAGGAAGCACGACAAGAAGCCGCACACTTCCGGGAGATGCTTATGGAGTGCAAGGAAATGGAGGGGCTTTCTGGCACGAGCAAGTTGTGATCAGATTTACGCTGCGGCTGAGACTTACCTCGGGGCAGCCGATCCGATTCACTCCCGACACGATAGCACAGGCCGCGTGACGGAGAATGTAACAAGGTAAATGGTTACCACTTCTCAATTGAAATGCTGCCGAAGCAGAGTTAACATGAATCTCCGCTTGGCCCATATGCACCCGCCCGTGCCCGGCGATTTCCTGCTAACAGAAATCAGTTGGCATTTGCACTTGATAGTCGGCCCTCTTGATCCCTGAAGAAGATTTTGAAATCCAACAGAAGAACTGAGTCGGTCTACGTTCAATGATTTCGACGTTGGATCGACTTGTTCACCTTGAGTTGCAGACGAATGAGCATGGCACGTGCGACTCCGGATGCGATCCGAAAATATCAACAGCTATGGATAACACGAACCGAGAGGGCATTATGCCAAATCCACGGCGCGCCTTTGACTGGCAGATTTTCTGGTTGGGAGAAGTTCTCTTTCTTTCCGTGCCATGGCTAATCGCAGTCTTCGCTCTCCCACGGGGCCATTACATCGACCCTGCCAGATTGGAAGTTTTGCTGAGCATCCAACTTTGTCTAACGATCCTGAATATTCTTTGGACTCTTGTCGCGTCCCGGAGGTCGGAAAAACTTGCGAGTATAGAGTCGATACAAGGCAAACTGGATCGCCCAAAAGCCGAATCCCCGGTACAAAGTGGTCGGTTACCCCATTCCCTCGGATTCCAGCCCAGGAAAGGGAAGCAGACCCTGCTAGGAGAACCGTAAATGCATCCTCCGCACCCACAGGACCTCGCGGAGGTCCTTCGCGCAACCCTCTCGCTGGTGGACTGCGACAGTGGCCCGATGGAAAAAAGCGTCACACTTTGCGAACTTAAGCGTGCTCTCCGGGCCAGCATCACAGAACTCGAATTGTGCATTGTGCCGAAGACTGCACAATTTTCTCCCCCCGCCCGATTGTCCCGGTTCAACCAATCTGGAATGGGAATTGCCTCTATGTCCGAGGCCAAAATGCCGGTCTCAGATGAACATATTCGAAGCTTGGGCTAGACGCGGAGATCCGTGAACCTTATTCATATTCAACCTGGCTCTGATAAAGACTCGAAGCGAACCTCATTCTCCATCCGAAAATCGATAGAGGTCCTGCTTGAAATTCTTGTCGAGCTTGAGGTTAATGCTGCACTGAATCACCGAGACGAGGCATTCATCGGCTTCTTTCTGCAGCAAATAGGCCAATTTGAGAAAGACAGAGTGGCCCCGATGGCCCCGAAAACCATCGACGGTGATCGGGCAGGAAATTGAGCCATGCGCCAAGATGCGGCGCACGCACGCGCAGAGGCGTTCCCTGCGGCTCCACAGCCATCCGAGGTAAGAAGCACTGTCGACTGCACGGCGGGCGCTCTACGGGGCCACGGACGGCGGCGGGACTCGCCCGATCTAAACAAGCGCACTGGAAGCATGGACGATACTCAGAGGAGGCGCGGCAATTGACAGCACACATCCGGGAGTTGCTGCGGGAGTGCAAGGAAATGGTGCGATTGACGACTATTCATCACGAATCAGGACGTTGTAAACATGGTAAAGCTGGCCTTGGCGCTGATAATCATTTGGTGTTCCCGACAATGTAATCCTCGCCATCGTGCAGGCACCAGCACGCAGTGGCGAACAAACCATCTGTGTTTAGCCAGCATCCGAGATGCCAAAAACGGTCTTTCTGTTAAACCAAAGTACCTGATGCGAAGGTCTTCGAACAGCTCCGAGGATAAACTGAAGGAGTGGGGCCATTGGAAGATCTTAGACCGTCTAGGAAGATGCGGATTTGCTTATTGTCCTCTTCATTGTAAGAATTAGTTTATGTGGCTGGATTTACACTGCGAGCGCCAGTGGAAGCGCTACGTACGCTAGCGGCCTTTGGACGGTCTATTACAGCTCATTAACTTAGGATATTTCTTTTCTGATTGCCAAAGACAGGGTTTCTCATCTCTATTTGACGTCAGCAACTACCATTCGCCACACGATTTCCTCGCAATCGGTTAATGCGTTAATGAATCAGATCAAGAAACAAATCGAAAAGCCAGGAAGTGACTCGTGATTTGCAAATGAGAATAGTCCCAAGTCTTAGTGGGTCAGGGTGAAGTTCCGATCGAAGCTGGACAATTCGTCTCGGCCCGGAGGCTCCCGCTCGTGACCGATAGCTGTCAAGTCATCGGAGATATCGCGACGAGTGACATAGCCGAGAGAATGCTACCTCCGTTGCTCAACTCCTACGACAGAGAGCCGGTGAGGTGGTCTATTCGAGCATGGTGCGTGC
Organism: uncultured Acidobacteriaceae bacterium; assembly: GCA_963797255.1. Taxonomy (GTDB): domain Bacteria; phylum Acidobacteriota; class Terriglobia; order Terriglobales; family Acidobacteriaceae; genus JANXZS01. Next base: position 11,226 of record CAWCOV010000011.1, on the reverse strand, counting down.
GCCGTCAGGAGTCTTTAGGGTCTGTTCGATATCAAAGCGATCTCTCTGAATTGGAAATTTCTCTCCGTACACCTACAAACGAGCCAGCGCATAATTGATGCCTCGCAGCCGCCTGCAAGTCACAATTGCTGGAGTGCATGATGTTCTTGAGACAGGCGAGCGCGGCGTGATATTCGCTTGGGGTGGAACCTTCTACCACTGCTCATCTATCCCAAGGCAGCCATAAATGAAATCTATCGCGTCACTTCCGCGTACCAGATTCAGGTATTCCACAAGGTTGGTGAGTCGCTTGGGTGCTGTGTCAGCGAACCAGTACCGTCATCGTATAGGTAGAGGATTGTCTGGTACGGACCCACCCAACGTACTTCTTCTGCTTTCCTCACCATGAACCAGCCGTGGTGCTTCAGCAATGCTTGCTCTTCTGGACTACCCGCTACACCAACTCTGCAACACAAATCAAAACCGCAGAAGCGACAGAAGGGCCGTCCGCATTCGTCCGCTCTCGGAAGTTCATGGCACCTCGGACATTCGACCACAGTACTTTGCCGAATCATGGCTCGCCCCGAACGTTCTTTACGATTTGAGGCACACGATTGTTCGTTTGGTTGTATGAGGAATCGCGAGAGGAGGAGATGAAGGACTGCATCTGGCTCAGGCCAACCTCGGTCGCGGAGATTGAGTTCGAAGAGTGGATGCCCGATGAGCGTCTGCGGCATGCGGCGTTCATCGGAATGCGGCAGGACAAGAAAGCGGGGAACGTTGTAAAGGAAACGTGACCAGTGTGCGCGACAACGTCGAGCATAATCGGCAATGGCGCGGACGGGGAACCGCTCCAACTTGGCACATGCTCATGATGCGGCGCTGACCCTGGTAGTTGGTAGACACCTACACCCCCACCAAAACAACCAGGATTTCATTGGGCCAGTAGTCGTGCTCCTCGCCGCAGAGGTCAGACTGGACCGGTATCTTCCCACGAAAGCGTTCCTTGACGCGGATGAGGTCAACCAGCATGTGCGCTTGATAGTTCTTGCACGTGACGGCTAGATCGGGTTGATTGGCTTGTGGTTGTGTTGTCATGTTGCGAAAGTGCCCGCCGGAAACGGGGGGAGTGTTCCAGCGGGCGTTCTGAGATAAGACATCAAGTGGAGCTGAATGTAGCAGGGTCTCGTGAAAGATGGAACTAGCGTCTTTACTAGCGAAGTCCGCACTAGCAGACGTGCGGCTTTGGAGTAAGTTTGCAGCCTCTAGGCGTTCGCATTGATGGGAAGAAGCACACAAGAGGGGTTCGATTCCCCCGCGGGAATCAAACCCCTCGGATTGTGTCCTGGGTAGGGGAGGTTTCTATGCCGTGTTCAGTTCGTGGTGACTCTTGTGCTCGTGATACCAAGCGACGATCCCGGGGTCGCAAGTATGCGAGCGCTCCGCTCGATAGAGGTCGGATTCGTTTTGCGCCTTTGCGACTGTGAGGAAGCATTCGCGGCAAATGGAATCCACCGTGCCGTCCGGGTTGTGGCGATGTGAGAACTCTCGTTTCATTAGCCATTGCATTGGGTCCTTTTGAAATGGCATTGAAAGTTGGCTTGCTCTCTTATAGGACGAATTAATGGACCATTGCAACAGCGAAAAAGTAACAACAAAACGCTTACGTTAATGGAGTTACCCGGTAAATCGGTGTACTCCCACGGTAGTTGGCGGCGGCACGCAGAACGGACACACAAAGGGCCCGTCAATCCCCCCAGAAGGCCGAGCCCTTCAGTGTGTCCTGGGTAGTTCTTTCGCCAGAATGCCGCAAACGTACCCCCATTGAAGTCGGGGGTCAACACAAATCGTGGTTAAGGGTGGGGCGGGTCTCGGGGGGAGGGATTAAGTAGATCGGGGCGTGTTGTGGAGGAAGAAGCCGCGTTACGCAAAACGTATCCGAGCGGTGCGTCGGGTTCAACTGGCAGTTTCGCTAGCGAGCAGCCGCCCCTAGGCTCGCTTGGAAGGGATTATTTTCGGCGACTTAGTTCCGAGAGAAGCGTCCTTCGTCTTACCCATTCGTGACTGTGCCGTATCCGCTCAAGGTCGGCTGGGTCGCAACAATGTTCAATTTCAGATTCTTGGAGCTTGTACGCGGCGTGGGACAGGCCTTCTCTCCTAGCCTCTCGAACGCCATTCCGTTCCCCCCCTCTTGTTGCCATCCTGGGCTGAGCAACACTCCGAACGAACTGCTTGCGTGCTGCTTGTCGCAACCGCATAGTTCGTCAAGGCCGAGAAGATTGCACATGGTTGCAAAGCCGAACGACAACCTACACGGCCCCAACCGGGCTGTCGGGCAATTCATCCAGCGATTACTTCAACGAACAAGCGGGCAAACGATTGGAAGGCGTCTGAAGCCACATCGGATGCGCGACTAGCTGAGGGTAAAGCGAAACTTGCACAAACTCGTAAGGAAACAGAAGAAATAGAAGCCCAACTTAACGAATTTAAGCCGGAGTTTGCAATTCCAAAGGCACAGAACGAGTTAGAGCAAGGTGATTATGGGAACGTGGTCGCAACGCTAGCTAAACTCTCAAAAGAGGATCGCAACCGGCCCCGTTCGCAAGATGATTGATCAAGCCGAGAAGGAAACGTGGCACGAACGACTGACGTTTGCGGAGGAGTATGAAAAACAGCATCTCGGAATTGGTGAAGACTACATCGTTAGGGCGATAGGTCCACACAATACAATTTGACAATCAAATATGCACTTGTGTCACGGCCATTCGCCTACCGAATCGGCCAAGACTACATGTTTATGGGAAAGCTCAGAGGACTTGGCTTCTACCGTGTGCTTTTGCGCAACGAATTTGAGGGTCCGTGGACGCTCAATTTCGATCGGTGCTGGAGATGCGGGTAAGCTCCGCTAACAGTGGTACCCATAGCCCCAATGTTACGACTATCCAAAGCTTGCTGTAGCCGTCATTGAGTAGGTCTCGACAGATTCCCGCCCATGGTGCTATTGCCATCCCTCCTTTCTTTGCAGAAAGTCGAGCAAGAGCTGGATCGCGTAGCTTGTCTGTGCCATTTCACTTCGACGGTCGGCGTCGTTATCCAGCGATGCGGCACGGAGTCGGCAAAGCTCCATCTGCTCTCTTAGGGGCTTTAATCGTCGGATCGCGAGTGATTCGGTCCACAACTCAACCCCGCAAGGGCCACAGCACGGTTGGCAATTTATTGTGGATTGCGTCAAAGGGTGGTTGTACCATGACCAAAATTTGCACACGCGTGCAATCACGGGTTATCAATCCCCCAACCAAGCCAAATATTCCTCCTGGTCTTTGGGATCAATCAGATCATCTGGATTTTGCCGAAGAGCTCTCATCGTCGCGAAAATCTCTTCCTTGTACGAGGGTCCGGGTCAAGGTACAGTTGCGTTCGTGTCGTTCTATTTATTTTCCCGCGCTTTCTAATGCGACTATTGCACCTTCCACGTTTTCTCCCATTGTTCAAAAAGGTGGTCTAGTTTGCTTAGTAAGTAGGTGTCGCCCGCACTTATTGCAATTGTGTGCAATAGATTGACAGCCACGCCGTGGTACTTCAGGAAAAATCCGATGTGAGGAACGGGTGGAGTAGAGAGCAACCCGCCTGCCTCACCGGCTTTAGAACAAAACACCTGCCAATTGCTGATTGTCCAATGGATCACCGGTGACGTTGCTACACCAAGATACCGCCTCAGCATTTTCAACTGTCCGAATTCTTTTGGCGTTAGCTGTCGATCCATCCCAAAAGTCTGCTTTACGCGGCACTTCCAGAAACTACCAATTTCGATCACAGACGGGCCTTCAGTTTTCATCGCTGGCGCTGCTATTGTTTTCATTTCTCTTCCTCTTTGTATCGTTTTGCTCGGGCGACCTTCGCTCGCAGGGGACAGCAGCTTCGCTTCGCTCGCTGCGATAAACAGCAGCTTCGCTTCGCTCGCTGCGATAAACAGCAGCTTCGCTTCGCTCGCTGCGATAAACAGCAGCTTCGCTTCCGCTCGCTGCGATAAACAGCAGCTTCGCTTCCGCTCGCTGCGATAAACAGCAGCTTCGCTTCCGCTCGCTGCGATAAACAGCAGCTTCGCTTCCGCTCGCTGCGATAAACAGCAGCTTCGCTTCCGCTCGCTGCGATAAACAGCAGCTTCGCTTCCGCTCGCTGCGATAAACAGCAGCTTTCGCTTCCGCTCGCTGCGATAAACAGCAGCTTCGCTTCCGCTCGCTGCGATAAACAGCAGCTTTCGCTTCCGCTCGCTTGCAAAAGCCGCTGTGCTCGAGTAACGGCCGGACTCGCTTCGCTCGCAATAAACGGTCCAGGCCCGTTCAGCCTTCGTTGCACTCAATTGCAACTGGTATCCCCTGATGGTCCAGTCTGGAAGTTCATCCGATGTTCCATCCTCGTCTGGCACATCTCTGAAGTCTTGTCAATGCCGGTACTGTTCTAGGGCAGGATGTCTGCGCAAGTGCCGATGCATCCGACTCCTCCTTTTCTGTTCACCGGGTGGCGGCTTGAATAGATGCATCTTTCTCATTGCCCAATCTCCATGCACCTGGTTGATGAACTTCATTACGTAGGACGGGCATTCGAGCTTTGATTTGGGATCGGGGCCAGGGACGTATTGCGCGACCAGGGCACCTGCGCCACCGCTACGTCTACCCGCCATGCACATCCAAAGTTCTTCTACGAACTCGGGCGTAATAGGAGCCGTACATATCAAAAGAGCGTGATAGTGGCGAGGAGACGCTGGCATCCCACAACCCGAAAATCTCTTTTCATCACCCCTTACGTACCCGACATCGCACTTTTGATTGCGTTCGATCCGATTAATGAATGCGCCAAAGGTCTTGTTGGCCTGCTGATCGGACACCCGCCAAGCAAAAGTGAATGTACAGTACAGTTGCCACGGAACCTCGTTGATCCATTCGGCGTATGCGTCGGCAATCCTTCGATCAGCTCGATATGCCCATCGCTCCCGTTCGTACCACCTCTTTGGAAGTTCCATCGTTGTCTCCTTTCTGCGAGCGGGACACGTTGGCTCACGAGGAGCCATCTCCGCTCGACACACGAAGTTGGGAGTTGCTGGAAAGGTCCGAGCGAGCTATCGCCATGTGTTCCAATGGCAAAGACAGCCGCTACCTTACTTCTCCCCCCGCTGGTCACGCAATTTGATTGCAGCGCGAAAGCCACCCGATGGAGGGCCGTGGTTGCTTCTTAGTTCCGCCTTCAAAGGCGCGCTCTTGGGAGGATTATGTTCCCGCTAGGGGGAATAACACTAAGGCACGTTGTCGCCACAATTGTGGTCCTTAGGACCTAGGAGAAATATGCGGTTCGCACTTACTTGAGCAAACCATGGAATTCAACTACGAGATGCTCTCGACTCAACCTTGAAAAGCAGTGACCACATCGAGTTTTCGTGAATGCAGCCATTCCACGGATTAAATGTTAAGGATCGTTCGCCCCACCCGTGCCCGTGGCGAACTCTTACGCAGAGCATCATCGACCCCCGACCTCAAATTCCAGAGAGTCTCATCAAGGTCGTGAAGGAGCTTGGAGATGCGTCGAGCATGCTTACTTTCAGGTACGCGCTTGTTCGCACTCGTTCTCAGCCAGCGCAGGGCGTCTTCCGTAGCCGCGTCTGCTTCAACACTTAGGAAACGCGTTGAGCGCTTTTCACGGCGCGAAAGACCGCGAGAGGGCGGCTGCACCCGGGGGATAATTGGCGAAGGAGTTAGTTCGGAGGAAGCGGTTGTTGTTACAGTTGTTACGCGTCCAGTCGGCATTGGTCGTCCTTTCTTACATAGAGTGGGTACTTACGAGAAAAATCGCACTATTACTCGAGTGTCCGCCACCTAGGACATAAGACGTCAGTCCAGGGAAGCCTGAATGTAGTTTTGAATCTCCGTAGGTTCATACGAGAGTGAGACACGCATTAGCCAACCGGTGCAGCTTGTTATCGACGTCCCATTTGCTATGGTTTCAACCTGAAGAGCGGAGCCGCCTCCTGGTAGGGAATGGCCGTTGTTCTCTGGAGGCTAACCACTCGCGACAGACTGCATGTTGTAAAGAATTGTTCGCCCCACACAGACTCTCGGCAGGCCAATACGATCCCAGCGCGCGATTGTTCTTGGACTTAAACCAAACATCTGGGCGAGTTGTTCACGACGGAGATAGCCGTCAAGCACAAGCGCAGCAAGAGGTTTGTCGTGTGGATCGAAAGTGGGCCTGCAGGATTTCTCAGGTGGATCGTGTAGCAAATCGGACATAGCTCCCTCCAATGTCGTGAAATTGCCTTTAGCTCCACTCCTTGGAAGGCGGCATTTTCGGGAATTCAGTTGAGTGAAAGAGATTCACTCAGGTCGATGCCACCGGTAGAAGTGCAACTCAGCGGTGACCTAAACTGTCCATGCGAAAATGTTATGCGTGTCTTAATATTTACACGTATATGACTAGATGTCAACGTAAAATCTAATATAGTCACTTACTCGACTTATAAGCAACACTAACATGCGAGTACGGTTACTTTTACTGATATTACGAGGCCGAAGAGTGAGTTGTCGCGTCGGAGTAGATATCTCCAGTTAGTTGGGGATCGTAATGCCTAATCCCGCAGGTGAAGCTTACCGCATCGTCGTCGCTGCCTGGATATGCACTAAGAGTTTGCCAACAGCGTGGAGAGATATCATTGGATTCGAAGTGCGAGGGATAGCTATCAATCGCGCAAATTGAAACCCGTTGACGCGGTCGATGAACACTTGCATCAATGAGCTCCCAAAGACGATCGGTTGCATTTGTAACGCGAATTAGCTCAGTGGAGTGGGCTTTCCCACAAAATTGCAACTAAATTGCAATTAATTCCAGGATCTCTCATAGCTTTTGCTTTTGGTCACCTGACAAGAAGATACTACCGAACCGTTCGGTAGCATTTCGTAACGCTTCGTCTGCAACATGCGCATACCGAGCCGTCGTTTGCGGCTGCGTGTGTCCAAGCAATCGCCCTACGACATGGAGTGACATTCCTGCAGAAACCAAATGGCTGGCATAGGTGTGGCGCAGATCGTGGATACGAACCGCAGGACGGTATCGTGTGACAGCCCGCTTTGTGCCCTTTAGCTGAATCGGTTCTGCTAGTCCCGCTGCTTTGCAAGCCTGCACCCAAGGACGACGAAGAGTGACTCTCGCATCGCCGCCGGAACCGGGGAACAAATGCGTCGTGGAGCTTTTTGACTTCATGTCAGTGAGCAAGTTCAGTGCGGGACCACTAAGGGGAACATACTCGATCTTCTTCTGTTTCGTGTGATGGCTGGGCTTAGTCCAAATACCCCGTCCGAGATCGAATTGGCTCCAATCCGACTTGAGCACTTCTCCGGCACGAGCCCCGGTCAGCAGAATCAGTCGCAGCGCATTGGCTGCGTTCTGGTCTGAATAGTCGTCAAGCGCATCTGAAAACCGCCTGATTTCTTCCTCGTCACCATCGCTCCCGGCGGTCCTCCTGGAATCGAGGAATGCCACTTGCGGGATTGCCGGTTCGCCAGCCCCATTGGACTGCAAGAGAGAACATCTTCGAAAGCAGGGCAAGAACTCGGTTTGCGCGATAGGGAGTTTTCTTCAGCTTCGCATGAAGACTGGCGACGTCTTTCGGGCCGATGCTGGTCAGCCGCAGTTTACCCAGCTTGGGACGAATGATCTTCTCAATCATCTGACGATCGTTCCGGATGCTGCTCGCGCGCTTGTGCGTTCCGGCGTACTTCTCCAGGTATTGGGTCGCCAGATCACCTAAGGTCGGCTCTGACCGTTCCTGCTCCCGCTCTTCCAAGGGGTCGTGGCCCTGAAGAATCCTTCCTCTCAGTTGGAGCGCTCGCTCTCGGGCAGCGATAGCGGTCAACTCTGGGTAGCGACCGATCGTATACCGGCGCTCGCGCCCATGAATCCGGTAGTTGAGGATGAATCCGATGACGCCGGCGGCGGTAATTCGCACGCCGAAGCCCGGAATCTCTGTGTCGTATTCGATCTCGTTTCCACTCGGGGGAGGGACCAATTTCGCGATCAGTTTCTGAGTAATCCGCGTGGCCATGCTGCCTCCTGTGTCCGCACTGTGTCCGTATCGGGAGCGCGCGAGTGTCTTTGAGTGTCTCTGAGTGGCAAGCAGTGTCTAGCTACATCTATATGATATCACAACACATAGAGGATAACTGCAATACTTGCAACTATCTCCAATAGCTTAGAAGTGCTGACTCTGGATCAGCATATCGGGGTTCGAATCCCTGGGGGGCAGCCAAGGCCTATCTGAGCGTGTCCATTCTTATCCAATCCCATCTAGAACGAATTAATAAAATCAATAACTTACGCGATTACTTGTCTGAGTGCGTCTGATCGTATCTGCCCCAAGCCGAGACCCGATGTAGCTATTTTGTAGGTATCGAGTGGCGGCAATCACGATCGAAATGTAGGTATCGGGCTCAGAATGTAGGTATCGTCCGAGTCATACCTACATCATCAGTCTCGGGCAAGAAAGGGACTGCAGGTGCCCGTAAATAAACTCACCGACACAAGGATCAGCAAAGCCAAATCAAAAGACAAACCATACAAGCTTAGCGATGGACATGGCCTTTACCTGCATGTCGCGCCAACCGGCAGCAAGCTCTGGCGATGGCAATACCGGTTCAACGGTGCGCCGAAGCTAATGTCGTTTGGCGCCTATCCAGAAATCACGCTGAGAGAGGTTAGGGACAAGCACGCCGAGGCGCGGAAGATTCTTATTAGCGGCATCGATCCGATGGAGCAGAAGAGGGAAGGGAAGCTGCGAGAGAAAGCAGAGATTTAAGAGACGGCTCAGATTCAATCTGTGGGCGGCAATGGCCGGCCTTGCTGCTTCATCGATCTTGCATCTCGGTAGGGTGGAGGCTCGAACGATTCGGATATAGACAACAATCTCTGTATCTTGTTCTGCCTGATTTGCTCGCTGAGATTGACGCGATCGACAAGACTCATTCTGAGATCCTGTTGTCGTCCGGCCCGATCTTATTGCTTATTCACCGCCCCATTTACAGCTGGAGGTTCCTTCGCCGCTATCGATGAGGGGGGAGTGATCTTCTTTTCCTGTTCGGCTTCTGAAGGTTGCGCATGATCCGGTGCCAGGTATTTCTGCTTGATAACGGGTGCCACTCCCTGCTTGGCGAGAATCTTGGCTGGCTTTCCAATGGCAACCGCGTGAGCCTTCATTGCGTCTTCCTTCTCGGGCTCCTTGGCGAGAGTGCGCTCCATCATTGCGATCCAATCACTACTTTCGTCCGATGAATTGGCCTGCGCGATGTACCTCCGGATATTCGACGCTGGTTCTCCCAAATCCCTCTCGATCCCACGAACAGAACATCCGGAGTCAACCAGCTTCTGTAGCTGTTCGCCCTGTTCCCCCTTCTGCCGAGGAGTCAGTTTGTTCTAATTGGATTGGAGGACGCGGAAGGCCTCCTGAACTTCTGGATCTGTCATGGCGCGGTCATGTGCTGTTGCATTGCGGCGTTTCTTGTTGTTGCCAGCGTTTTTCTTCTTGGTCACGATTTAGACAACTCCTTAAGTTTTGAACGTTTGATTACAAATTGTGCGAGATAGTATTTTCTGAGAAATCTTTCCTTATTCTCGTGGAGAAATCCGATCGTCGACATCCCAATGTGACCCTGCCGAGCATATCGAGCGTAAAGTCGCACTATGTTGCGAAGCGCCCCGTCTTGAGGTGGTTCGTATCCTTCTTCGCGTAGACCGCGCTTGGAAATCTCCATTAGCTCATCCAGGTCCCGCTGATAGCGTGCTCGACGGCTGGAAAGCTGTTTCACCCACGGTTTGCAATAAACAATGTGCAAGCGCATCCATCGCAGGTGCGCTTTCCACCCCACGGTTAACTTGGTGTGCTGTTTTTTCCCAACCGCCTTAATCAAGGCACGGTTCGCTCGCTTCATGTGCCGTTCCAGGGAACGGATCACGCGATGCGACTTCTCTCTTGGTAAGGCGATAAGTCTGTCGTCGAGGATCAGCGGCGTGAAGGCACGCCGGCCAGGGCTCGGGGATCTGATGCTGGATGCCCGCCGCGGCAAGTTCGATGTTGTCCTGGTCTGGGCTTCAGATCGGATCGCACGCTCAACCAAGCACCTCCTCGAAGTCCTGGACGAGTTGAACCGCATCAATATCGAGTTCGTCAGCTTCCGCGAATAGATCGACACGTCCGGCCCGCTGGGCCGGGCCATCGTCGTCATCATCGGTGCGATCGCCGAGCTCGAACGCAACCTGATCATCGAGCGAGTGCGCGCCGGCATGCGCCGAGCCAGGCTCGAAGGCCGGCACATCGGCCGCAATCCACTGGACTCGACGATGAGGCCATCCTCTGCGATCGCCGCCAGCGGACACAGCCTGCGGCAGATCGCCCGATGTCATCGCATCTCGACGGCTACGGTTCACCGTGTACTCCGCCAGCCAACCAACGAGGAGCAGGTCGCATGATCGATGAATCAGCCGCACTTCTACCTATATGGATGCTGATGTCCGCCGCCTTCGGCTTCATCGTCGGGGATGCTTTCGGCGACAGCACCCGTCACGGAAGTGTCTCGAGCAAGCCAACGACGATCTTCACGAACAGCTCGAGAAGGCCCGCGCCAGCGAACGCCGCTACAACGGGAACTCAACGTCAGCGCGGCGTCATCAACGACATCCACAAGCAAATCGCTGCTGTGACAAAAGGCCTCCAAAAACGCCCTTCCTAAACCCAACATAATCAATGGCCGGATCTCATCGATCCGGCCGTGTCAAAACGTATAGCTACAGACACACGCCAGGCCCTTCCAGACTGAGATACGTGAGTTGGCGGCAGTTGAGCCAAGCGGCACTTGTCCGGAAAGGCGACTTTTCGTCCAAGCGGAAAGTTGAGAACTATGCGAGCACGCGTTCCACCGTCTAGAAGAGTGAAATCCTGTTTCAAAACGGGTCGCGAAAAGCGCATTCCTAAACTCGATCAAATCAACGCTTCCATCGGGAAGCTGACCCTTTCAAAAGGTGTGGGTTTCGTGAATAATCCTTCAGCCAAGGCCTCGTTCGCGATTGTATTCGCACAGACCGTCGATCTCTTTTTCCTGCACAATTGAATTGCGAAGGCGGCCCGGTCAAAGAGGCCGGAGATGTAGAGATCTTGGCTGTCGGGATTCGGACCCAAAACTCGGACAAAATCAAGCGGTGGCCGTGGAATCG
>CAWCOV010000010.1:0-16231 GCA_963797255.1 uncultured Acidobacteriaceae bacterium | reverse complement strand
ATCTTTCAGGGCAGTGCGGAATGCGAACGAGCATGGATTGAGACTCACAGGGATGACTCGTACTTGAAATATTTACTGTCGGGTGCTCTCTTCTTCTTCCTGCACGGGAGCCCACGTTTTGTCGGGGTTGAAGCGCTCCATCTTCTCGAATTCATCGATGCTCTTTGACCCAAGGTCCTTCTCGTAGACAACACCGTCCTGGCTGACGATGAAGGTTCTTACACCAGTTACTGCATACTCTGCCGGTGCAGCTGCAAGGGCGAAGCCTCCGATCATCACGCCCTTCACCACGTAGTCCATTTTGCCGAGAGGAGCAGCCGGACCCTGGCCTTTGAGTATTTTGAAGAAATACCCGTGGTACGGATCTGCTCCGATGGTGTAGCCCTGTTCAATCGCTCGGGCGATCTTCTCGCCTATCGGCCCTGCCCAGGTGCCATCAGAGTCTTGCCATGCCAAGCCATCCCGTGTTCCGGGCGTGCTGATGATCCGTTGAGCATATTCGTTCACGTCGTAACCCTGACGCTTTTGAAATGCATAGTCGTATTGAGCTTCCACGTAACCGTGACAGATCGAAATGGCGTCCAGTTCATTGGACCCAATGCGGCGATAGAGGAGTTCCTGCTGGCCAGCTTTGGCGTCGAAGAACCACTTGTCACCGCTCTTCACAATCGGTACGGGGAAGGGCCAATCTTCGTTGCCAACCAGGACGAATGCACGATTTCCGGTTTTCGGATCGATTGAAATACTCTTCTTTTCACGGGCCTGGGTGATGAAATCTGCGGCATGCTTTCTGTCCTGCGCGAATTCACCGCTAAAGACGACATTCTCGCCACCAATCCCGAACATCTGAACAAGCGCAGATACGTCGAACTTCTCCGCCGCATCAACCAGCGAATCGGCAGCCTGCTGTGGGCTGTCGAAAGACTTGACTGCCGTGGAGGCTGGAGTGGCAGAAGGGGAAGCTTTTGCCGTTTGAGATTGCTGCGCGGCGAATAGGACCGACGCGCATAGACACGCACAGGCCATTGCTCCGGCGCACGAAAGACTCATAAAGCGAATTCCATTCTGAAAAATCAGCTTCGTTTTCATAGCAATGCTCTCTTGAACACTTCGCTGCGACCCATGCCGCTCACCTACGCCCTCCTCCACCGCGACTGAAGCCTCCGCCTCCCCGTGCCGACGACATGCCTGAGGAACCACGACTGCTGCTGCTGCGCGCGCTTGCGCCGTTATATCCGCGTGAGCCTCCGGCAAAAGCTTCCCGGTTTCCTCCTCCGCTTCGCGATAGATCCCGGCTTCCTATACGATCCGCTCCGCCTGCGCTGGTCCTGTTACCACCTGCACTACCGCCCGATCCAGCGCCGCTGGAACGATTGCTCAAACTGGATCCGCCTGTCCGGTTCCCGGAAACATTGCCGCCCTGACTGCCTAGCTGTTGACGGGCACTTGCCTGACGGTTCGCGAGCGAATCACCGCGCATCGTGCCCCCAAACCTGTCCGCGGTTGCCCTGTCCTTGTACGGTGCGCCACCACGATGTTGAGGGTTATGTTGCCATCGATCGCCGCCTCCACCAGCGGGTAATTGCGAGGGGCGGTTGCCAACTTCTCCCGCACCGCCGACGCCTCCAACTCCCCCCACGCCGCCAGCTCCTCCCACACCACCAATGTTTCCCCGGCCTCCGGAAGGAAGTTGAGAGGGACGGTTGATGTTGGAATTGCGGTTGAAATTATTGTTGCGGTTGATCGTGATGTCGTTGCCTCCCCAACCGCACCCCCAACCCCAACCGCCTGACCAGAACGCGCCCATCATTACGCCAACTCCGAAGGAAACGGCCAACCCAGCCGGGTAGTACCAGGCCGGCGGGTAATAGATAGGCGGGTAAGGATAGATCGGGGGGCCGTAAATGATCACTGGATCGTATGTAGGCACGTACACGACCTGCGGATTAGCCTGCTGGACAACGATGACACTCTTGCTTTCGACGACCGTGGTTTCCACCTTCTGCTGTTCGGTCGATTTCAAGTTGCCTTTGTCCTGCGCCTTCTTGCGCATCCGCTGAACTGCTTCCATCACATCGCCCTCCTGCGCGAGGAACGCGTTGCCTAAATCCGTCGTCCACCGAATGTCGTTCGCAAGGCGGTTAGCCACCTCGGGAAGGGCGGCCATCGCCTGGACGCTTGGGTCCCACGGTTGCTTCGCCACGGCGTCGGACAGTGCCTTGTCCTTCAGAGTCTTGTTTTTCTCCAGCCACTGCTGGAGCTGAACGATTTCAAGAGGATACGTGGACGCCGCAAGGGTCTGGGCAAGCAACGGATCGGGATACAGAGCAATCGGCGCTACCAGGGAATCGAGTTGGTCGGGCGGGATTTTTGCAGCATGGCTTGCGGTCGCGGAGGCAGGAGCCTGCGATGGGGCCGCCGGAAGCGCAACGATGTCGCCGGGCAAAAGTAGAACAGCGCAGAGGGTCGCGATCACAGATCGGAACGTTTCGCCCACTCTCTTCGGATACATGGACACGTCTCCCCGTCTTCGTATGTCCGGAGTGCAGCCACGCCAAACTCTCGAACCTGCAATCCTCGGCTTCGGAGATGGCAGAGATGTGCGCTCCGATACAAAAGTTAAACCATCCTACTACTCAATTCTGCTGGCAAAAATAAAAGGTGGGCCCTTCGGCGCGCTATTTCAGAAGGAACAGAGCGGCAGCGCTCTGCCAAAGAACGGCTATACTCTTCTGGGTAATAGGACCTGATGCCAATCGTTCAGCGACGGAGAAGATTGGCACCTATTGCAAGGGAACTTTTGGCCTCTAGTAGGAATCGTAAGCGAGACCAGTTCAACTCTGAAATCTAGAGTCGTAGACGTATCGTGAATGGTTTAAATGTTCGAGCGATCAGTCGGAGCCACCCTCATACCCCTAACGGTGCCACGTTGTACGCACGTGCCAGATCGTTGATGTTGTTCCGGAGGGTTGCCCATAGTTTAGCTACGTCACTGCCGTACTTCCCTCTCGCGACAACCTGGTTGATCTTGCGACCGTCGTCGACCACACGTTCGACCTGACTCTTCGTCTCTATCCATTTTTCGGTGGCGTCGAACTTACGTCTGAGCCGGTTTGTGGAACTGTTCAGATCTCCCAAGGCATCGTCCAACTCGTCCTTGCTTGCCTGAGCAGTGGACTTTCCTGCGTCGCTATTTGCCGTACTTCGGCGGCCCGACGCACGACCACTCTGTTGGGCTGTCGAGGCTGTATCTCGAGCGTTGTCACCGCGACGTTCCAAGTACTTCCTAAACTCGTCCACGCCGTCTTCTACTCGGCGGATTTTATCCGCGACAACTGACTTGGTCATCGTTTGTGCGAGGACGGGACTAGAAACCGCAATGATTGCAAAACAAAAGAGCGCGGTCATGCAGATTCTTCTGAGGTTCATACCTGCACCTCCATGGTGATTCGGCTCGCCATGCCATCTTACCTCGTTGTGGACGGATCACCCACCGTCATCCCTGCCGGCTCATCCGCTTTAGCAATGCGTGATCGCAAAAAAGTGACCCGGAACCCGACAACAACATCGATATCGCTCAACTCGGTCTTCAAACCGGAAATAAGAGCACGCCCGAATTCACCCACGCCTCCAACATCTGGCACGCTGGCCTTCGGAGCCTCATGTACCTTCAGCTGATAGGGCACATCGACCGCATTAGATGAACGGAGCGGCTCGAATCTGAGCCGCTTCGCCGGATGAGCATGCGAAGGTGATTTGCACGACCGGCCTTGAGGTGTGCCTGCTCAAGTTGTGCCGTCGAACTCACAGTCATCAGCGACTCCACTGCACTCCCCTTGAAATAGAGAAGTTTTATTGCTGGAGACTCACTGATCGATTCAATCAGCTATTCCGCGCCATGCTCCGAGCCTGCGGTGGGCACGTATAGAACACAGCCTGTCACGCAGGAAAGGCAATCAATACCCCCTGAGTGGGATGTTCACTTCCAAAAAGCGACAGGACAGCAAATGTAAGCATCCGATTCTGAATGGAACGAAGCCTCGGATGTCCTCGCAGACATAGAGGAGAAATCAATCATGAGTCCCAATTCCGTATGCGACGACTCGATCATGCGGTCGGCGAGCATCAACAATCGGGCAGCACGGATTTTCCCCTCGTTGCCCAGGGCCGTAGCTCTTTTGAAGTGGTGCGCAGCACTTGCAATGTGCGCCACTACCGGATGCCTTCATCCGAAGATTGGTCCCCAGTCGCTTCCAATTGATCGTGCTGCATACAGTGCATCCCTTTCCGATTCCTGGAAAGAACAGGCGCTGTTGAACATCGTCAAGATCCGATATGTCGATCCGCCAGTCTTTGTCGACGTCGGCAGTATCGTCGCCAGCTACACGCTGACGCAAAACGCAACTGCAGGCGGCACTATTCCGACGAGTGGAGCAGGCAGCGCCAACGTAGCTGGCTCGCTGGGGCTCTCCAATAGCCCTACCATTACGTACACGCCGCTGACAGGCAATGACTATATAAAGGCCTTAAGGGCCCCTTTGCCGGTCTCAGTGGTTTTCGCGGCCATCCAAAATGGCATTCCCGCCGATTCGATCTTGCTGTCCCTCATCATGTCGATCAACGGTTTGAGAAACCAACGGGTGGGCCTGCAGGGAATTACACCTGCCGATCCGGAGTTTCATCGAGTCAGGGAACTGATGCAAGAGATTCAGGCATCCGGGGCATTGAGACTGGCGGTCAAAGCAGACTCCGACAAGCAAGAGGCAAATCTCCTTACGCTTCGCACCAGAGATATTTCACCCGACGTTTTGGCTGCCATCAGGGAATTGCGGGGTTTGCTGCACCTGAACCCCGAAGCCACCGAACTCAGACTGGTTTCGGCCCCGTTTGCCTCAAGCGACACCGAGGTTGCCGTGCAGACCCGCTCTATCGTCGAACTGCTGCAGAATGCGGCAGCGCAGGTTGAGGTGCCTTCAGAGGACATTGCCCAGCACCGGGCGGTCCCCGGCTTCGAGTCGGGACGTGATTTTCCGGGCGTGGTTCCAATGATCCGCGTCCACAGTGCAAAGACGAAACCAGGCGACGCCTTTGTCGCCGTCAATTACCGCCACACCTGGTTCTTCATTAACGATGACGACCTCTTTTCCAAGCGGGCGTTCGCGCAACTGATGGAACTGTTCACGATGGCAGAGTCGGGTCCTAAAGCGAATCAGCCTGTAGTGACCATCCCTGCCCGGTAGTATTTCCGGCAGGGTAACAGGCAAGTCTCTGGGCTTGCCACAAAATGCGATGGTCAGATCTGATCCGTGAGAGGTTCCGCGAAGGCCGTGACGGTCTGTTTGGTCATGAATTAGTCACGCTGTTACACGGCATGGCGAGACGCGACTTGAAATCTCGCATCAGAACTTCGCACTTATGCTGTGCTGCTTCCGGCTGCCTCTTCTGGAATCGAAGGAAGGAATACCGAAAATACAGTCCAACTTCTTCCCGGAACAGTGCTAGTTCTCACCCGAATCGAGCCGCGGTGCTGATCAACGATTCTTTTGCAGTTCCAAAGGCCTAGTCCCGTTCCAACGTCTGTCTTCGTCGTTACGAATGGCTCGAATAGACTTGAACGCACACTCTCCTGGATACCGCAACCAGAGTCCGCTATCACGAGTCTTACTCCGGGGTTGGCCGTGATCAAATCCTTTCTGGCCGAAAGTCGAACTCGAACGTGCCCGTTGGAATCGACGGCGTCAAAACTATTGCTCATAAGATGAGCTATCAACTGTCGAATCTCGCTTGCCACAGCACTAATCTCGGGATCTTGCCTCACTTCAGGGCGAATCGCGATCCCCTTGTTTCGAGTTCGGGATGCCATGGAGATTGCGGTATCCATCAGATCTCCGAGTTTGACCCTACCCGACTTTTTTGTCTCTCCGAAGAAGCCGAGGGTTTGCCGTGTAATGTAAGCGATACGGCTCAGTTCCTTATCTGCAATTCGCAAGTAGTCCCGCACATCTTCCGGAGTTGCGCTGTTTTGGGCCAGATAGACCAGGTTTGTAATCGCTTCGAGAGGGTTGTTAATCTCGTGTGCCACGGTTGTCGCGAGCCGGCCAACACAGGCGAGTTTTTCGGATTGATGTAAAGCTCTCTCCGCCGTCTTTTGACGAGTTATGTCTCGCAGAATTTTGGCCGATCCGATGACTTTTCTTGTCTCATCCCGAAGCGGAGAGATAGTCAAAGAGACGGAAAGGCGTTCGCCGCTCTTCTTCAATCGGACTGTTTCAAAGTGATCGATTCGGTCACCACGTGCGATCGTGTCCAGGATTCGTTGCTCATCATGGTGCAACTCAGGCGGGATGATCATAGTGACGGATTTGCCGACGATCTCGCTCGCCGAATAGCCAAATATGGCTTCGGCAGCAGGATTCCAGCTCGTGATGAGGCCATTCAGATCCTTGCTGATGATCGCATCGTCGGAGGATTCGACAATTGTTGCCAAGCGTCGGCGGGCGTCTTCTGCTTCCTGTTTGTGCTTTCTCAAGTCTACCCTGTCCGTGACCTCAATTGCGTGAACGAGTACTCCATCGACGCGCTCTTCACGATCCCGTAATGGCTGGAAGACAAGATCGAAGTACGCCTCATCCGTCTGCCCACTAGCAGCACGGTTCAAGGTCGCTTGCATCTCAGAGCCAACGAAAGGAATACCGGTTCTGTAGACCTCATCCAACAAGCCTATGAAGGGTTGCGTCTCAATTTCGGGGAGACTCTCACCGAGGGTTTTGCCGATAAACTCCGAGGCGCTCTGCCGTCCCGTCACGCGCACATATTCGCTATTTAAATATTCCCAGCGATGCTCGGGGCCGCGCATGACGCCAATCGCAGCCGGTGCATTTGCCAGGATCTCCCGCAGGCGATGGCGCTCCGACTCAGCTTCCGCGCGGATCTTCGTGATGTCGCGGAAGACCAGCACAACGCCGCTAATCTTCGTGGAATCGTCTCGAATCGGAGCCGCGCTGCCGCTGACCAGGATATTTGTGCCATCTCGGCGAAGGAGCAGTGTGTCACCAGCAAGCTCAGTGGCAGCACTTGTTTCCAGTACCTGTCTCACCGGATTGATTACCGGCAACCGGGTATCCAGTGCGGCTAGTGGGACAATCTCTTCGATAGACTTCCCCAGCGTGTCAGCCAGCGGCCAGCTAATAACCCGTCGAGCGACGTCGTTCACGAAAGTAATCTGGCCGTTCCCATCGGTGGTGATGACTCCATCGGCAATACTTCGCAGAGTCGTTGCGAGCGTACTCCGCTCTCGATTCAACTCCCGTTGTAGTTCGCCCACCACACCCACAATCGTAGAGATCAAAACCCCGAGAAAAAAGAAGAGTCCGATACGGGTCGCCTCTTCCCTTTCCGCCAGCCTAAGCGTCCACGCAGGCGGCGAGACGAGAAAGCCCAGGATGGTTGATATGATCGTGTCAACGAGCCCCGGTCCCCTTCCGCCAAAGAGCGAGGCGACAACCACTGAGGCCATGAACAGCGCAAAGTATGGGGCCCTCTGCAGATGGAACACCTGCCAGCTGACGAGGAATCCGAAGACTGGCAGGAAAAATGCCAAACCATAGCGCAGCCATGGCGAGCGGGCTTCGGGCGGGGCAACGAATTTCCCAATTGAGCGACTGATGTCCAGCCCTTTTGCAGCGGAAACGCGATGAAACTTCATCTTGTTGAAGCTCCGGAAAAGTTCTTTGGAGCCTCCGGAGAATTACGCGGCAGAAGAGTCCCAAATCCCTGTTTATTACGGAACAATGACAGCAGAACAGCAGATCTCGCACCTGGTCTTGGGTCAAGTCAAAGCAGGATGCGAGATTAGCTACTTTCAGGCGAAGGAGGGCGCGACCGCCAACGCAGCGATGCGATAAATCCGCCTAAGGTTGCCATTTTCCGTAAGGTTAATTTAACTGTAACATGCGTTACGATATGTGTCCTTGAATAGAACAAGTTACTTTCGCCATATTGAAGGTTATTTTTGTTTGCCGAAGCGACGTTGCCTCATTCGAGTTTGCGGGCCGACCGGATTCCGATCGAGCACATTTCGGATCACCTCGAAATGTCGGCTAATAAGATGATGCGCTGCGGCCGGCATCATCCACTTCCCGAAAACGATGGCTACTCGCCAAGCCACTCGCCAAACCCTTTCAGAGAGTCTGTGTAGTCGCAGATTATCTTGGCGGCCCCAACAATCGGGACAGCCAAGATTAGCCCCATCCCGCCCCAAATCCAGAGCCAGAACAACAGAGCTATCACAACAGCCAATGGATTCAGGCGCACTCGTTTGCCGATGAGCTTCGGATATAAGAAATTAAGCATCAACGAGTGGGTGGCGGCAATTGTTAACACTACGATCAGAATCCCCGTCTTGCTCAAAATTCCGATGCCCCCGGCCAGCGGCGGCAAGAGTGCCCGGAAGAATCCGAAAGACGGAACCAGATTGGCGAATCCGCTCAATATTCCCAAAACATAAAAGTACGGGAGACCCACGGCCCAGAACACTGTAACGCACAGTACTGCGCCGATCGCAGCAACTATCAAATTGCCCACGAGAAAACTCCGAATCATTGCTGAAATTCTGGCCAGTGTTCGGTGAGCCACCGCTCGATTTTCTTCCGGGAATAGCTTCACCGTTGCCGCGTGTGTATGCTCTTTCCACGTCAGCATGAAATACGTGAGAAAGGGAATAAAGCCACAGGCGAGAAGACTTTCCCGCAAAGCTTCGCCATTAGCTACTAACAAATGAGAGAACACGTTCCCATCTTGGATCACCACCGGGACAGGTTGCTTATCTTCAGACGAAGATGGCAGGACAGCGCGAGTGCCTCGATCAAGTTTCGCGAGTGGCTTCTGAATGGACTGGATGATGTGATGGATGCTGGCTGAGTATCTTGGAAGTTCGTTAGTGAAATGCCTAACCTGCCCCAAGAGTGTGTACCCTGTACCGATTGCCAATGCCGCGGTCAGGAAGATTGCAATGAATGCACTCACTGGTCTTGGAATAGAAATCCGGCTTAGCTGCTGAACGATGGGTTCGAGAACCAGAGCAAGGAGTAGAGCGAGAAGTATCGTAACCATTACGAACTTGAGGAGATAAAGAAGTCCTACGACGGCGATTACCGCGACCACAACTTGTGCGATTGAACCGGTTTTAATCGAAGCGTGGAGGATTTCTGTGTCTTCGGTCACCGCGCCTGGCACACTTCCGAATCACCTGGAATAACAACCGGCGTAGGCTTGTCGTCACGCCGTCGAACGGTGAAGTACCACAGAAGGAACGGAAGCACAATGTTGTCTTCATGAATGCGGAGTTCGTGAAGATCGCTTATTCCGGCCCGGGATACAGTGATCGAACGGATGGGATGCACTCCTTCAGTGAGGTAGAGGGCGCTAGTACGGGCGATATGATCGGCTTGGTAGCTCGTTTTAGGAATGAGGCCATCTACGGCCAAGATGTAGAGGCCGCACGTGCCGTGCGGGCCTACCTGAAGCTTTTTGACCGAAGGGGCAAGGAAATTGGGACCGGCTTTTCTTCTGCTCAGTGGCTCGGACATCAAAGTGACACATTCGATCTCATCCCGAACGGGCGCGGCGGATCAGTGCTTGTCTGTGGGGGAAGCAAAACGAGGGCTTACGTGAGGTG
Organism: uncultured Acidobacteriaceae bacterium; assembly: GCA_963797255.1. Taxonomy (GTDB): domain Bacteria; phylum Acidobacteriota; class Terriglobia; order Terriglobales; family Acidobacteriaceae; genus JANXZS01. The sequence continues at coordinate 6,555 of CAWCOV010000010.1, read as the reverse complement.
GAAAGCTCACGACTCGGGCGGCAGACTGCGCGATAGGGATCTTAAACTGAGCGAGGGTTATCCCAGCAGAGCGGAGATAACGTTAATGGATTCAAACCACAGGCCCCTGCTGAAGCCGATAGTGCTAGAGATAACAGAAGCGGGAGGCGAATTCTCCGTCGACTCTAGACAGCAAATTTGAAGTTTGCGTAGCGTCAGGGCAGACAGGCCCTGACGAGTCTTCATGGTCATACGAAAAAGGCAGCGCTGGTTGACCTTGGGATTCGTCCTTATAAGTCTGCATGGCGACGGGGATATCTGGAATCCGGCCAGATGAAGACTCCAGTCGCAAACGGCGTTTATCGCGACTAATCTACTCAGAACTCTTCGATTGAAGCCGGATGAGAGCATTGCCCTGATCTCGCCAGTTGAGGGTTAGTTCGGTTGAACTCAGCTCGGTTGGACACCTTAACATTGGCAATGTCAGTCGGAATGTGGTTCCCGTCTTTCCTGAACAGTTTTCACTATGGTAGGTGATGGTTCCGTTGTGCTTCTCCGCGATACTCTTTGGATGGAGGACAGGACAGTTTGGCGGCTTATTAAGGCACGACGGCCAGAAACAGGAACGCCCCCATAATCACCAGGTGCACGATTCCTTGCAAGACTGAGGTCCTTCCCGTTCCCAGTGTGATCACACTTACCAACAGCGTCAGGAACAAGAGCACCATGTCACTCGGTGTCAGACCGAGCGACAACGGTAAGTGCAACATGATGGACACTACGGCGACGGCTGGAATAGTAAGTCCGATACTGGCCAGAGCCGAACCCCAAGCAAGATTTAGGCTAGTTTGTAGGCGATTCTGTCGCGCTGCCCGTACTGCCGCCAATCCTTCCGGCAGCAGCACCAGTCCCGCGATCACGATGCCAAGGACCGCTCGGGGTACTCCTGCTGCCTCAATGCCTTTTTCAATGGCCGGCGTGAGTAACTTCGCCAGCGCCACGACTGCGACGAGGGATACTAACAACAACCCGAAACTCAATGCTGCAGCTTTTGTTGAAGGAGGCTCGGCATGAATCTCTTCGGGGCCGCTCTCAGGCAGAAAGTAGTCGCGATGCCGAACGGTCTGCACAAAAATAAACGCGGAGTACAGAATCAGCGAGGCAGCTCCGGCGAACAACAGTTGCGCAGGGTTGAAAACGGGGCCAGGTCTACTGGTGGTGAAATTAGGTAGCACCATCGTGAGCGTAGTTAACGATGCCAGTACCGCAAGTGCGGCGCTGGCTCCCCGCAACTGAAAGCCTTGTTCGAAGTGCCTTACGCCCCCGACAAGCAAGCAGAGACCCACGATTCCATTGCAGACGATCATCACCGCCGCAAATACCGTGTCGCGCGGCAGGCCGACGCTCTCCGTGCCGCCACTAAACAATGCGGAAACAATGAGCGCGACCTCAATCACCGTAACGGCGACCGCCAGGACGATCGTGCCCATGGGCTCGCCAACTTTATGCGCCACCATCTCGGCGTGGTACACCGCCGCGAAGACGGTGGCCATCAACACGATGCCCGCAATAACGCTAAGCACCGGTACGGTGCCCACGAACAGTTTTACGCCAAGAATTGCGAACGCGAGGACTGGCCACGTCCACGACCACCAAGGAAGCCGACTGCTTAATTGACCTGCCATGCCCCTCCTGATGTTATTTCCCGCGTGCGCATCAGCCTATCATGCGGGTCAGACCGCGATGAGTGATTCGGCAATTTGCGACCTGATTTCGATTGGTACTCGCGAGAACGGATCAGCGCACGGTCGTCTTCAGTCGATGCATCCTCTCCATGCAGGTAGCTGCCAGGGCCGTCCAACCTGTTTGGTGACTCGCCCCGGTACCTCGGCCGGTATCACCGCAGAAATATTCACTAAACAGCACGAGGTCTTTCCATTGAGGGTTATCGATATAACGTTGCTCGTCACCATGCGCAGGCCGTCGGCCCCGCGAATCGCGCAGCAACAGGCTAACTAGCCGTCGAGCGATCTCTTCCTGGACCTCCTGCAGAGTAAGCATAGTCCCACTTCCAGTTGGACATTCGACCTTGAAATCGCTCCCGTATACCGCGTGGTAGCGTGTCAGAGCGTCCAGGAGCAGAACATTGATCGGAAACCAGATCGGTCCGCGCCAGTTGCTATTCCCTCCAAACATTCCGCTGTCTCCCTCCGCCGGAACGTACCTAACCGTCAGGACTTTCCCCTCTATCTCCACTTGGTACGGGTTGTCCTTGTGGAACTTAGATAGAGCACGAACTCCGTAGTCGGAAAGAAAAGCTGTTTCGTCCAAAACGCGTTTTAGGATCCTTAAAAGGCGCTCCTTGGGAACAAGTGCAATAAATTTAGAACTTCTAAGCCCCGGATCGGTGGTCTCCACTTCGGAAACATGCCTTGCAAGGTCTGACTTATTTTCAAGAAACCATCGCATGCGTTTTTGGAAACCGGGTAGCCGTTCCACATCTTCCTTGTGCAGGATGCAGATGGCAAACAGAGGTAGGACGCCGACGATCGAGTGCACCTTAAGAACCCTTGGAGGCTGGTGTTCAGTCGTCAACTGGTCAAAATAGAAACCCTCTTCGTCATCCCACAAACCTTTACCACCAAGTCCGTTTATCGCATCGATGATATCGATGTAATGTTCAAAGAATTTGCTTGCGATGTCTTCATAAGCCGGTCTGGCCTGCGCCAGTTCAAGAGCCATCGTCAACATAGAGGAGCAATAGAGTCCCATCCACGCAGTGCCGTCGGCCTGATCGAGGGTCGTTCCATCCGGCATCTTAATAGAGCGGTCAAATACGCCGATATTGTCCAACCCCAGGAAGCCACCACCGAAGAGATTGTGACCTTTCCGATCGATGCGATTAACCCACCAGGTGAAATTGAGCAGCAATTTCTGGAATGCGCGCTCCAAAAAATCGATGTCTTTCACGCCGCCATTCCGCCGTGCATCGATCAAGTAAACGTGCATTACGGCCGAGGCATGCACCGGTGGGTTTACGTCGCCAAACGAGAACTCATAGGCCGGCATCTGGCCGTTTGGGTGCATATACCATTCGCGTAAAAGAACGAGAAGCTGACTTTTTGCAAAGAAACGATCGATCTCTGCCATGGGGATCATGTGAAAAGCAGTATCCCAGGCAGCAAACCAGGGGTATTCCCACTTGTCTGGCATCGAAAGAATGTCGCGACAATAGAGGTGCCGCCAGTCGAAGTTAGGCCCGGTCAGACGCTCTTTAGGGGGAACAGGCTGGGACGGGATCTCCCGCTAACCAGCACTTTGAGATGTAGTAATAGAACTGCTTCGTCCAAAGGAGGCCAGCGTACGCCTGCCGCGATACGTTTCGTTCATCGTCATTGAAGCTTTCTGGAATCCTCTGCGCGTAGAAGGCGTCTGCCTCGTGTTGCCGCAACGCAAAACTGGTATCAAACTCCGACACGTCGAGGTTTGATGGCTCCTCTATGTCCTCGCGAACCAAACGGAGTCGCAGGTCGATTTGTTCGCCGGAGTTCAGCGTCAGCCGATAAACAAACGCAGCCTTTGTACCCTGCAAATCAGACTTGACTGCCGTCACTTCACCTTGTGTGAGATAGCGATCGAATGCGTCTTTGGAATAGCCTTGCGTCCCTTGATAGTTTGGGACGAGTCTGGCGAAATTCGTATCATTCTCCGTAAAGATGATCTCTTCAGCCTGTTGCTCCGGCGTTTCGACAACGCAAAATCGAAGTCGCCCCAGAGTTTCGTGGTTCGCGATGATTGTCCGGTCGCTACCCCTCAGGATCCGCATCCAGGGACGAGTCTCGTCGCCCGGCTCCAGATTCCGCCACGACCAGTTGTTGCGCATGGTAAGTGTAGGCGCTAATGTCAAGGACGCCGGATCGGGACCACGGTTCGTGATCGTTAATTTGATGAGTGTGTCTTCCGGCGCTGCTTTAGCGTACTCCACCTGTACGTCGAAGTATCGTTCCTGCTCGAAGATGCCGGTATCCAGAAGCTCGTACTCCGGCTCATCATATCCTCGGTTGCGATTCGTTTTTATCAAGTCATCGTAGGGAAACGCCAATTGAGGATATTTGTATAGAGCTTTGCAGTAAGAGTGCGTCGGCGTTGCATCGAGATAGTAGTAATGCTCCTTGACGTCTTCTCCGTGGTTTCCCTCAGGATTGCCTAGACCGAAGAAACGTTCCTTCAAAATTGGATCATTGCCATTCCACAGCGATGTTGAGAAGCACAGACGACACTCCCGGTCTGTCCAGCCAAGAATGCCATCTTCACCCCATCGGTACGCACGATACCTCGCCATGTCATGCGTAAAGTTCCAAGCGTTACCATCGGCTGAGTAGTCCTCTCTTACAGTCCCCCACTGCCGCTCTGGCAGATATGTTCCCCATCGCTGCCAATTCTCTTCGCGGCTAGCCGACTTGGCTAGCCTTTCATCTTCCGCTGTCCAGTTCAATTCACTGGACGCTTCTTCAGGTTTCGATGCTATGTAGTCGCCCATAGAACTTTGTTAGCCCTCCCGGACGCGGAAGACCCGCAATCCACATCGTAGCCAGCCAGCTGATCGGTTTTCGATACTTGGGATTTGCGGGTTATTCCCATCAAGCTCGCGCGAGAAGAATGCTTCCGAGGCTACCAGAAACTAAGAATGCTACTATCGCGTCAATCTTCGCCATGTCCCCCCTTTGGGAAAGCCAGTGCAGAAATGAATAAGGACATAGTAAAGCCGAGGTCACAGAGACCGCTTGCGCGCAGTTTTGCATCCAGTGGGAATTAGGACACAGCACGTGTACGAAATGCCGACTATTCGCCCAAGTGGATTCCCCTCAGCGAAAAAGAATGTCGCCACCCTGCTGATTGAAAACGAACCATTAGGGAGCGGGATTTGGCAAAACACTTAGCTTGAGGCGGTTTCCCCACGTCCGAAGAATCCGGAGTGGGGCACCCCCCTATTAAGCTGCTCTTCCTGAACTTACCTGATGATCAGCAGCGTTCCCTGCTGCGGAGGCGTCTGCGCTACCGCAGCGCTCTTGCTCGACCGAGTGGCCATGCTTTCGGTTTTGACCACCGTTGCCGAGATCTTCGATCCCTTCGTCACGTTGTCATACGAGCTTTCCTTCTCATTCACGTTGAAGGTCGCATGGTAGGGAACGAAGTAAATCTTCGATGTGCCGTCATCGAGGCGCAGCGTCAAATTGCGCCCGCTTTTGCTGAGGATGGTGCCATTTATCTGAGTGACGGTGGTCACGTCGGCTTGCGTGCGCGCATTCAGCTTTGCATGTGAGAGCGTCATGCCCGGCTTGAGGTCAGCCGCAGTTCCCGGTTTGCCGTCAATGGTAAGAGAGGTTCCCGGACTCAATTCGAAAAGCCGCAGGGAGCCGTCTGGCATCTTCAGCACGGCATCGTCGCCCGAAACGTACAGTACCTGGGCGGTGTCGATGGTGACCCATTTGACGCTGGATTTCGGCGTCGTGGTTGTGGTTGTGGTTTCCTGGGCCGACGAGTTGGGTGACAGACTGAGAGAGCTTCCTGCCATCACGATTGCGGCCAGCCAGAAAAAAGGCTTTGCGGGAAAAGGCATTCGTTGATCCTCCATCTACCTTCTTTCGGAAGAGCGATTTTAATCCGGAAACATCTTGCCACCAATCATGCGATTTGGGCGAAACAAATAGCTAAAGTAGCATTTTTGGCTCAGCCGGTCTGGGAGTGGCGGTGAACGACCGTGGGGGAACCTTGGGCAATTCGACGCGGGTAATATTTGGCACCGCTTCCTAGGAACGGAAGAGGGAAAGATCACCACGCAAACCTAGGGGCTAACCTCAACAAGCGGCGCACCAGGGCACGATTCGGGTGAACCGGGCCAGTTCGACCCGCGGTATTCGCCCAAGATGTGACCAATGATCAGCAAGACAGGTAAGACGAATCGCTGAATGGCTGGAGGCGGAATTGAGAGCAATTGTGTGTCGCGATGACGCCAGAGCACATGCGCGAGATAGAAGATCGGTGGCCTACCATTAGAACCGGCATTCAGAACAGCGAAGACTGCCTGGAGGTAGCGATCCAAGTCCACCGCTGGAACTACGTGGCCACTAAACTCGAGCAGATCGTCGCCCTCGTTCCCCCATCGGTGAGGAACGCCTTTAGGCAGGACTGCGGTTCCCCCGGTTGGTACGACGATCTTCTCCTTCCCGACTTGAGCGCCGAGTGTTCCCGCTTTCACGATGCCCTCTTCGTGTTCATGGAAATGCACGTGCAGAGGCGGTCCCCTTGTTCCTGGCGGCAAGGTGCCATCGAGGGTTAGGACGATTTGTCCCTGAGCGTCGAGCTTGCGGCGGATCAGCAGAATCTCTCCAGTTTGGCGGTTCTCCAACTTCAGAAAGTTGTCCACGATTCATCCTTAGTGACGGATCTTACGGATCTTACGAATTGATCCGACCAGCTTGCACAAACTATTCGCGATTGCGATCCGGCAGGTCGTTAGTCCTGGTTTACCGGCTAGCCGGACATTATCCAAAAATGGGGTTGTTTCCGAGTAGC
>CAWCOV010000009.1:0-11618 GCA_963797255.1 uncultured Acidobacteriaceae bacterium | reverse complement strand
GTTCAGCGTCAGCCGATAAACAAACGCAGCCTTTGTACCCTGCAAATCAGACTTGACTGCCGTCACTTCACCTTGTGTGAGATAGCGATCGAATGCGTCTTTGGAATAGCCTTGCGTCCCTTGATAGTTTGGGACGAGTCTGGCGAAATTCGTATCATTCTCCGTAAAGATGATCTCTTCAGCCTGTTGCTCCGGCGTTTCGACAACGCAAAATCGAAGTCGCCCCAGAGTTTCGTGGTTCGCGATGATTGTCCGGTCGCTACCCCTCAGGATCCGCATCCAGGGACGAGTCTCGTCGCCCGGCTCCAGATTCCGCCACGACCAGTTGTTGCGCATGGTAAGTGTAGGCGCTAATGTCAAGGACGCCGGATCGGGACCACGGTTCGTGATCGTTAATTTGATGAGTGTGTCTTCCGGCGCTGCTTTAGCGTACTCCACCTGTACGTCGAAGTATCGTTCCTGCTCGAAGATGCCGGTATCCAGAAGCTCGTACTCCGGCTCATCATATCCTCGGTTGCGATTCGTTTTTATCAAGTCATCGTAGGGAAACGCCAATTGAGGATATTTGTATAGAGCTTTGCAGTAAGAGTGCGTCGGCGTTGCATCGAGATAGTAGTAATGCTCCTTGACGTCTTCTCCGTGGTTTCCCTCAGGATTGCCTAGACCGAAGAAACGTTCCTTCAAAATTGGATCATTGCCATTCCACAGCGATGTTGAGAAGCACAGACGACACTCCCGGTCTGTCCAGCCAAGAATGCCATCTTCACCCCATCGGTACGCACGATACCTCGCCATGTCATGCGTAAAGTTCCAAGCGTTACCATCGGCTGAGTAGTCCTCTCTTACAGTCCCCCACTGCCGCTCTGGCAGATACGTTCCCCATCGCTGCCAATTCTCTTCGCGGCTAGCCGACTTGGCTAGCCTTTCATCTTCCGCTGTCCAGTTCAATTCACTGGACGCTTCTTCAGGTTTCGATGCTATGTAGTCGCCCATAGAACTTTGTTAGCCCTCCCGGACGCGGAAGACCCGCAATCCACATCGTAGCCAGCCAGCTGATCGGTTTTCGATACTTGGGATTTGCGGGTTATTCCCATCAAGCTCGCGCGAGAAGAATGCTTCCGAGGCTACCAGAAACTAAGAATGCTACTATCGCGTCAATCTTCGCCATGTCCCCCCTTTGGGAAAGCCAGTGCAGAAATGAATAAGGACATAGTAAAGCCGAGGTCACAGAGACCGCTTGCGCGCAGTTTTGCATCCAGTGGGAATTAGGACACAGCACGTGTACGAAATGCCGACTATTCGCCCAAGTGGATTCCCCTCAGCGAAAAAGAATGTCGCCACCCTGCTGATTGAAAACGAACCATTAGGGAGCGGGATTTGGCAAAACACTTAGCTTGAGGCGGTTTCCCCACGTCCGAAGAATCCGGAGTGGGGCACCCCCCTATTAAGCTGCTCTTCCTGAACTTACCTGATGATCAGCAGCGTTCCCTGCTGCGGAGGCGTCTGCGCTACCGCAGCGCTCTTGCTCGACCGAGTGGCCATGCTTTCGGTTTTGACCACCGTTGCCGAGATCTTCGATCCCTTCGTCACGTTGTCATACGAGCTTTCCTTCTCATTCACGTTGAAGGTCGCATGGTAGGGAACGAAGTAAATCTTCGATGTGCCGTCATCGAGGCGCAGCGTCAAATTGCGCCCGCTTTTGCTGAGGATGGTGCCATTTATCTGAGTGACGGTGGTCACGTCGGCTTGCGTGCGCGCATTCAGCTTTGCATGTGAGAGCGTCATGCCCGGCTTGAGGTCAGCCGCAGTTCCCGGTTTGCCGTCAATGGTAAGAGAGGTTCCCGGACTCAATTCGAAAAGCCGCAGGGAGCCGTCTGGCATCTTCAGCACGGCATCGTCGCCCGAAACGTACAGTACCTGGGCGGTGTCGATGGTGACCCATTTGACGCTGGATTTCGGCGTCGTGGTTGTGGTTGTGGTTTCCTGGGCCGACGAGTTGGGTGACAGACTGAGAGAGCTTCCTGCCATCACGATTGCGGCCAGCCAGAAAAAAGGCTTTGCGGGAAAAGGCATTCGTTGATCCTCCATCTACCTTCTTTCGGAAGAGCGATTTTAATCCGGAAACATCTTGCCACCAATCATGCGATTTGGGCGAAACAAATAGCTAAAGTAGCATTTTTGGCTCAGCCGGTCTGGGAGTGGCGGTGAACGACCGTGGGGGAACCTTGGGCAATTCGACGCGGGTAATATTTGGCACCGCTTCCTAGGAACGGAAGAGGGAAAGATCACCACGCAGACCTAGGGGATAACGTCAACAAGCGGCGCCCCAGGGCACGATTCGGGCGAACCGGGCCAGTTCGAACCGCGGTATTTGCCCAGGATGCGCCCAATGATCAGCAAGACAGGTAAGACGAATCGCTGAATGGCTGGAGGCGGAATTGAGAGCAACTGTGTGTCGCGATGACGCCAGAGCACATGCGCGAGATAGAAGATCGGTGGCCTACGATTAGAACCGGCATTCAGAACAGCGAACACTGCCTGGAGGTAGCGATCCAGGTCCACCGCTGGAACTACATGGCCGCTAAACTCGAGCAGATCGTCGCCCGCGTTCCACCATCGGTGAGGAACGCCTTTAGGTAGGATTACGGTTCCCCCGGTTGATACGACGATCTTTTCCGTCCCGACTTGAGCGCCGAGCGTTCCCGCTTTCACGATGCCCTCCTCGTGTTCATGGAAATGCACGTGCAGAGGCGGTCCGCCTTGTTCCTGGCGGCAAGGTGCCATCGAGGCTTAGAACGATTTGCCCCTGAGCGTCGAGCATGCGGCGAATCAGCAAAATCTCCCCAGTATGGCGGTTCTCCAACTTCAGAAAGTTGTCCACGATTCATCCTTAGGCGACGAATCTTACCAATTGATCCGACCAGCTTGCACAAACAATTCGCGATTGCGATCCGGCAGGAAGTCAGTTCTTGTTTTTCGGCTATGCTGACGTTACTCTAAAAACGGGGTTATTTCCGGGTTGCCCACATCTATGTAAGTCCAAGTCAAGAGAAAAGCACAGGATTCCTAGGCGCGCTCCGGAGGGCGCGCGGTTGAACTGATCAGAATCTACCGTTACGCAAAAGCGCCTCTCGGCCGATGATTCCTGCTTCAAGCAGAACCACACATCCATTTGCTGTCTAAGACTCCGAAGAGTCCGCACAGAAGATTGAGTTTGTGTTCTCTGCCAGCCCCGAAACAATTCGACGTGAGCCTCCGGAGTGTGACCTCCATCGCACAGTGGGCTATCGGCGGGGCCTGGCAGTCTGCGCATCGGAACGATCCTGTGTTTTTATTCCTGGGCAGGTTTTACGCTGCCTGCGTGCCTACGAATTCCTCGGCAGGCACAAAGTCCTGTTTTCTGCGTTCGACCGCAACCAGCCAGGCCACCATCTTCCGGGCTACGGCCAGTGTGGCGCGGTTGCGATTGCCTCTCTGTTTTTCCTTTTCGTAGATCAAGGCCAGCTCATGGCTCTGTCTCGGTGCAAGCTTGGCAGCTTCAATCAGCACTTGCTGAATATACTTGTTGCGCTGCTTGGAAATGGGCGTGCGCATGACCTTGTCAGCCGAACTCTTCTCCGCTCCGCACAGTCCGCAATAACTGATGGCCTGTTTGATCGATTGGAAGCGTGCGACATCCCCGATCTCCAGTGCCCAGGTCAGCGCGGTAATCGGACCAACTCCTGGAACTGTCCTCAACCGGTCCAGTCGCTCCGCCAGCAACGGGTCGCGCTCCAGAGAACTGACCAGCGCGTAGTCCAGCTTCTGCGACCGAGTGATCGTCTCCCGGCTCAGCTTCAACAGCGGCCTGACACAGTCGATCTCTTCGTTGCTCAACATCAACTCGGTGAAGTAGCCCACCTTGTGTAGTCGCTGTTTGTTGTAGCTCACACCAGTCTCCATCAACAGGCCCGAGATCCGGTTCTTCATCTGAACCATCTGCTTCACCAGCAGTCCACGATAGCGAAGCGTTCGTCGCCGGTCACGGATCTCGGTCGAAGTCATATAGCACTCCGGAAGAAAATCACATCGAAGGCAGTCGGCTATCTTGCTGGCATCGATCTTGTCGTTCTTCCTCTTCGCCGCGGCAATAGCGCGCAACATCAGTGGATGCGCAACCTTCACTTTTTCGGCATGCGGAAGCAGGTGATCGTAGATCCAACCAGTGAAGATCGTCGCTTCCATCGCCATCATCCGGGGTTGGGGAAGGGTCTTCATCCAGGCATCAAGTTCGCGTCGCGTCGATCCGATCTTGCCTTCCTGATGGATCTTGCCGGCAGCGTCCTTCACGCAATAACTGATCGTCTTCTTGTGAACGTCAAGTCCGATGTAATACATAATCTCTCTGAGGAGCCTCCGTGGGTAGTTCTCTGAATCAGCCTCACAGCTGAGTTCAGCCTTTGCAACACCCCCGTGCTCCTCAATGACTTAGCATTCAAACAACTCGGGAACTGCCTAGACCCGGTTTCACGAAGATAGATTTTCTGTTTTATCGTGCGTTTTTCCTAATTCACCGTAAGAACCACATTGGCGGATTGCTGGATTGATCCTGACGTAGCCGTAACCTTCACCGTGGATATGATCACCGTGGGATTTGGAGGCGGTGATGATCCTCCACCACCGCCTCCCCCGCAAGCTGTCATGAGGCTCAAACTCGCAAGAGCAATTCCAAGAACGCAGGCTACGCACAAGCTGCTCCCGCGTCTTCGAATAAAGAGAGTTCCGGCCATGACTAGCACTGCACCGGGAATGAATGGATAAGGCCTGGAGGACGGATTCTGCGCTTGCGCGTTGGACGAAATTGTCAGGGTGCTGGTTACAGGAGATCCAGAAGGCGTAACCGTTTCCGGACTAAAGGCGCAGCTGATCCCGTTTGACATTCCGGAGCAGGCGAAGCTTACGGTGGAATTGAATCCGCTCTGGGGCGACACCGTGAGTGTGACAGATCCTTTTCCACCAGTAGGAATGGTGAGCGCATTAGGTGAAGCATTGAGGCTGAAAGTCGTTGGCGCAGTGATGACATACGCTGCTGTGGCAGTTGCACTGACAACAGCTCCGCCGCCTTGTAACGCAATTCCGTCATACACCGTGTTGCCGAACGCGACAGCGACGGCGGTGATCGTCTCCGACGCCGGCACCAAGATCGGCCCGTCGTAAACTGGCGAACTCGAGACCGGCATCGTCCCATCGGTGGTGTAATAGATTTTCGTGTTTGGCGTTGCGTCGGAAATCGTCAGGGTCTGCGGCGGAGAATAGGTACCGGGCGCAACTGAGAATGTCGGAGTGGCCGGAGTAGAGACAAGGATGTAATTCGCGGACACAACGCTGCTGTCGCGGTATCCGGGGGCTATTGCCATTGCCTGCACGGTCTCGGTGGATGAAACCGTGATCGTTCCCGTGTACAGCTTTGAGGCCGTTGTCGGTGTCGATCCGTCAGTTGTGTAATAGATCTTCGTGTTGGCCATGCCGTTGGAGATTGTCAGCGGACCGCTCACGGTATATGCTCCGGGCTTCAAACTGAAGATCGGCGCAGTTGCAGGTGGGAATGTGGTCAGCGATGGTTGATACTCCCACAAATCATTCATGTCTCCGTAATAGTCAACGGGATTGTGCCCCGCACCGGAGAATAGCCAGAGTTTTCCGTCTTTGTCAGTCCAGCCGACGGCTCCTTCTCGAGCTCCGGGTATATTTGCCGCGCCAGGTGTCGCCCGAATTCCATTCAGTCCCTGCGATCCGTCGCAAATGATCATAGGTATGGGATATATCCACAAGAAACTGCAGTTACTCGCAGCGTAATCTCCACCCATCCAGGTAAATTGATTCGTTGAAGGGTTAAACGCCCAGAGCACATTGACAAGGCCCTTGTAAAAGCCCGCCTCCAGTCCAGTCACGTCCGAGTCAGTGTTTCCGAAGAGCCAGAAGTTTCCATCTTTGTCGACCCAGGCCGCGGCGGCATTTCCTCCTCCCGGCACATTGCCGTCGGAAGGCAGCCCCAGCGTCCCGTAGACCGCAGGGCGGGGGGTACACACGTTAAAGTTGATAAGTGGATCAAATGGGCAGTAAGTTCCCGGCGCGCCTTTCATCCATGCCCATTGGATCGTATCGGGATTGAATTTCCAAAGATTGCCTGCTCCAAAAAGCCACAAGTTTCCGGATTTGTCTGTCCAGCTTGCCGCGTAGCTGAGGCTGCCGGGAGCATTCCCGGCGGCGGCCACTCCCAACGTTCCGTAGATAGGGGACTCAGAACCAACAAGGACGTTGACTCGGTTGCTCCCTCCCATCCACGCCCATTTCATTGTGGAGGGATCGAATTCCCACAAATCATTCAAATTGACATTAAAACCATCGGCATCGACTCCCGTGCCGCCGAACAGCCAGAATTTGCCTTTGCGATCGGTCCAGGTTGCTGCGCCATAGCGACTGCCGGGAATGTTGGAAACGGAGGGTACGCCCAGTTCGCCATATACTCCGGGCTGCCCGTAAAATACTTTGAGTGGAGTAATCAAACCAGTAGGGCTTCCTCCCATCCAGGTCCATCTCATCGTGGATGGGTCCAACTCCCATAGATCATTAAGTCCCATCTCCCCACCCTTGACGTCAATCCCATAGCCGCCGAAGATCCATCGATGGCCGGCAGAGTCAGTCCAGCCTGCAGAGTCCATGCGTGCCCCGGGTGCGCTCCCGGCAGACTGAATACCCAATGTACCGTATACACCTGGCTGACCACTGCAGCTCACGCCGCCGACGCTCGGACCGCACCGCAGTGTGTCGCTTCCGCCCATCCAGGTCCACTGGTGCGTCAAGGGGTTGAATTTCCAAATATCGTTTAGATATCCAGCGACACCCTTGGAATCGACTCCTGAGCCACCATATAGCCAGAAATTGCCGCTGGCGTCGGTCCAGCTCATAGCATCTTTGCGCGCGCCGGGAATATTAGCTGCGGCCGGTACCTGCAAAGTTCCGTATACGGCGGAAGTTCCTGACTGATATTCCTGGCTGCTCCCACCCATCCACGTCCATTGTCCCAGTGTGGAACTCGAACCAATGGTGTATACCGCCGATCCTACAGCGCTGTTTGGGTAACCGCTGGCAACGGCGATGGCGAGAATAGTTTCAGACGACGAGACGGTGATGGGTCCAGTGTACGCGGTCGAACTGGGGGTCGGCAGCGTCTGATCCGTAGTGAAGAAGATTGTTGCCCCCGGAGTTGTATCACTGATCGATACCGTTTGTTTCGTAGCGTAAGTTCCTGAAGTCAAACTGAAGGTCGGCATAGCTACAGGTGTGACATTGAGTGTGTATGTTGCAACAGCGATTGCACTATTCGCGTATCCGTTCGCACTCGCGATAGCTTCGATGGTGGTTGAAGAAGCGAGGTAAATCGGCCCGGAATATTCTTCCGCCGGCGTCATTCCATTGATGAGATAGTGAATGGTTGCCCCTGGCGTGGCGTCGTTGATTGCCACGGTCTGCACCGTCGAATAGGTCCCCGAGGTAGGAGTAAAAGTAGGCTTGGCGGTGACCGGCAGGGTTCCTGAATTCGACTGAAACTGCCAGAGGTCTTGAAGTGGACTAAAGGTGTCGACTGCATCTGTGCCCGTGCCGCCAAACAGCCAGAAGTTCCCCTTGTTGTCGCTCCACGTGGCAGCCATTGTGCGGCTGCTGGGGGCATTGCCCAAAGCGGGCACCCGCAATGTGCCGTAAACGCCTGGCTGGCCACAGTAGTCACTTGCGCAGTCTAAGGTGCTGCTCCCTCCCATCCATGCCCACTGGTTTGTGGAGGGGTTGAATTCCCAAAGATCGTTTAGGTACCCAAATTTGGCAGCCGAGTCGAATCCATTACCGCCAAAGAGCCACAGATTTCCTTTACCGTCGGTCCATGTGGCTGCTCCCTCGCGTTGTCCCGGAAAGTTACCCGCCGCGGGAGTCTGCAACGTGCCGTAGACACTAGGTAGACCGCACGGGCCTGGGGCCGTGGAGCATTCGTCTGGACGGATGTTGCTCCCGTTTATCCACGTCCAGGAATTCGTGGAAGGGTTGAATTTCCATAGGTCATTCAGCCATCCAATTTTTCGCGTGGAACTGTAGCCGAAGCCGCCGAAGAGCCAGAGATTGCCCTTGTCGTCGCTCCAACTGGAGGAGAGAAATCGGCCACCGGGGATGTTAGTAGATGAGGAAGTACCCTGCGTACCGTACGTGCCCGCCTGCCCGCAAATCCCGTCGCATGTGATGGTCGAACTTCCACCCATCCACGCCCATTCTTTGGTGGAAGGACTGAACTGCCAGAGGTCGTTAAGGTAACCGAAGGTGTCGGTCGAATCATAGCCTTGTCCGCCGAAAAGCCAGAAATTGCCCTGCTTGTCTGTCCAACTGATAGCATTCTGCCGGGACCCGGGATTATTCGAGACGGCTGCCACTCCCAGTTGCCCGTACACCCCTTCTTGGGCGCAATTCGCGGTTGTGCAGGATTCGACAGCACTACCACTCATCCACGCCCATGTGTTCGTTGAAGGATTGAACTCCCAAAGGTCGTTGAAGTAATTGTCGGTGGTATTGCGGTTGTACCCGCCGAAGAGCCAAAAATTTCCACTTGCGTCGGTCCAACTGACTGCGCCATCCCGCCCCGCGGGTATGTTCCCTGTCGCGGGAGTGTTCAACTTTCCAGGCACTCCGTTAGCAACGCCGGTAAAATCGACGGCGTTGCTCCCGCTCACCCAAACCCATTCGCTGGTGACTGGATCGAATTCCCACAGGTCGTTGAGATAGCCCCATTGGTAAGCTGAATCGAATCCGAGGCCGCCGAACAGCCAGAGCTTTCCTCTGCTATCAGTCCAGCTGATTGCGCCTGCGCGGGCGCCCGGCAAGTTGCCGGATGTCGGTGTGCCCAACGTACCGTATGTAGGGGGCTGCGGAGTCTCCGCGCCACTCATCCAGGTCCATTCGTTTGTCTGGGCTCTTGTCGCTGGACATACGATTCCAATGGCAAGGACGGCGAGAACCGGCAGGGCAAAGGAAATCAGCCGTCGGCGACGCTGACCAGGGTGATTGTTCTCAAATCTTCTGGAAAAGGCAGAATTACCACACCTCAGGGTCTCTTGCATCGGCGCTCTTTCTCCGGTCCCATGTTCCAAGCCCTATCAGGTGCCAGCTTCCGATGTGGTGAGGAAGCTTAATTTCTTGAAGAGTCTCTGAAATATTTCGGCATCATGATGGAGGCGTGTGAAGCCTTTTGATTGTAGCTTTAACCAGCCGCAATGCATTCATAAATTCTTCTCGAGGATTGCGGTGGGTACTTCGTTGGATGAGGCTCTCTTGGACAATTCGGTGCCTATCTTATAAATGCCAGACTAGAGTCAAGGTGGTATAGAGGGAATAGTGAAAACGAAGGGAAGCCGTACAGTGCATTCGTCTTTTCTTTCATGCAGTACAGGGCGGAAAAAGTACTGAGGCAAAGCGGCTATTTGAGTGCCGACGTGCAGTTAAATCGCGGACCGGTTCATCAGGCCGGAGACGACTACCTTGTTTCACTCTCGATGAACTTAAACGCAGGGCCGCGATACACCGTCTCGGACATCAGTGCTGATGGAGGTCCGTTGCTGCGCGGACGGGACCTGTCTGCTCTCTTCACCGTCAGGGCCGGGGACGTTGCAGGACCCAATCCGTTCCAGCGCGTCGAAAGCGCCCTGCGGCGTGATTACCAGGGCGCTGGTTATCTCGACGTGAAAATAGAGAGCCAGCCGACGTTGGACAAGGAGCATGCCAAAGTTGCAAATCACTTGAGTGTCAGTCCGGGGCCAGTTTATCGACTGCGGCAACTGGCATTCAGAAATCTAACTGCCGAACAGGAATTAAGGGTTAGTGAACTGCTTGGAATGAAGACGGGGGACGCATTTAATGCGGCGTCGGTGGATGGACTCCAGGTTAAGTGCGACGGGGATCCCTTGCTCAAGGGGAAAGGCGTTGTCTCCGAGATCAAGAGCGACTCAGCATCCCATGCTGTCGATTTGACGATCAGTTCATTCAACTGACCAGAGATGAAAAAGCACCCGCTAACCAGTTCCCGAGGTTCCGGACGTGTCACCGGCTAACCGTCAGTAACTCTGAAGTAACTGACGGGTTGCCCACTGTCGTTAGCTAATAATGTGTCCGGTGTATATAGCAAGTGAACTGTCCGCATAGCGTGCGGCGAGGATGGAGCCATGCACATGAGCATGGAGATCTATCCGAGGACCGCGGCGGAGCGGGCGATGAAGTTACAGGAAGTTTTGTTACGCGCCACATCGGGCAAGATCAAGTGGCGTCAGGCAGCGGAGTTGATTGGCATCAGCGAGCGGCAGATGCGTCGCTGGCGGACGCGCTATGAGGCGGAAGGCTACCAGGGCTTGCTGGACCGGCGACGGCGGAAGCCGAGTAGCAGACGAGTGCCGAAGGCGCAGGCGGAAGAGGTTCTGAGCCTGTACCGGGACAAGTATTTCGATCTGAACGTGCGGCACTTTCATGAGAAGCTCGGCGAGGAACATCAGATCGGGTTGAGCTATACGTGGGTCAAGCAGGCGCTGCAGGCAGCTGGCCTGGTGAAGCGCAAGGCCAGGCGGGGCGTGCACCGCAGGCGGCGTGAACGGCGTCCACTGCCGGGGATGATGCTGCACATCGACGGAAGCGATCACCAGTGGTTTCAGGATGAGCGCCGGCACGACCTGATCGTGATTCTGGACGATGCCACCAGCGAGATCTACTATGCGCAGCTGGCCGAAGAAGAAACAACGGCAACAGTGATGGCCGGGTTGCGGGCGGTGATCGAACGGAAGGGGCTGTTCTGTTCACTCTATTCCGACCGTGGAGCCCATTTCTGGCTGACGCCGAAGAGCGGCGGCAAGGTCGATTATGAGCGCCCTACGCAGCTAGGCCGTGCCATGAAGGAACTGGGAGTGCATATGATCCCGTCCTACTCTCCGCAGGCGCGGGGACGCTCGGAGCGCAACTTCTCTACCTGGCAGGGACGGCTGCCGCAGGAGTTGCGATTGCGCGGGATCCGATCTCTCGATGGGGCCAACGAGTTTCTCACGAGGACCTACATCGCCGAGTTCAACCGCCGCTTTACAGTTCCAGCCGCACAACGAGGAACGGCTTTTCTATCCTGCCGGAACAGGAACCTGGAAATGGTCTTTACGCAACGCTACGAGCGCACTGTTGATCGAGACAACACCGTTCGCTTTCACAACCTGGTGATGCAACTGGAGCGCGCTCACTGGCGCCCCACCCTGGCTGGATGCAAGGCGATCATCCACCAGCACCTGGACACCACCTTGACTCTGATGATCGCTGGACATCGCATCGGACACTACAGCGCGGAAGGAAAGCTATTAACGTCGCTGAGCAAAAAACAAATCAAGGCCGTGGAAAAGACGTGGAATGGAAAAGTCAAAAAGCAGACTTTCCCACACCACTTGCAAATCCCGCACACTACGCGGGATTCACACTTTCCCACCGCCTCTACGGCTATTAACTTATGAAACCGGACATTTCATTTGTTCTCAAAAGCGGACATTTTCACTTGCTAACGACACTTCCGAGTTGCC
>CAWCOV010000008.1:0-26639 GCA_963797255.1 uncultured Acidobacteriaceae bacterium | reverse complement strand
ATTTTGAATTGGGAGGATCGTCCGGTTCGCTCTTAGCGTGGGCTATCCTGGGCGTCATTGCACTTCGAACTCGGAAGGAACAGGTAGATGGGAGATATTCCGAGGCGCTTCAGGGGCAGCTTTGTCAACATAGGTTTCCAAATGTTGCGTCGCAACCACCCAGGTAGGCGTTCGTGAAGGGATACGTGTCGGAGCGGATAGGTGCAGTTCGCGACTGCAGCCATCCTTGACCAATTGCTTCTGCATCATGCCTTTCAAAACGTTCCAGCAGAGGAGGGCGCAGGCCAAGGACAGAAACGCCTCATGGATGTCGACCTGCTTCTCATAGCGAACGCCCAGGCGGCCTAATTGGTTCAGCCATGCGTTCGTTTATGCCCTTTGCAGACAGACAAACCTGTGCACCTTGCATGCTCAGTACTCCAGGTTCAATTGAGTGGGCTTGGCATCATGCTCCGACCGAGACCGACTAGGTCGTCGTAAATCCAATCTGGTGCCTGTTAAATCGGACTTGAATGTGAAGGCAAACGGAATGCAGCGGATTTGCTGCATGGTGCCTGTTTTGGTGCATGTTCGTACCCGGATAACTTGCTGCCACTTGCAATCGTCTGCAGTGGCCGCAAGGCCGTGGGGGTTCAAGTCCCCCTCTGGGCACCAACCTAAATGTGATCATTTGTGAGATTTGCAGGACACTCGCGAGCGATATTGCCGGTCGCCCTCGGGGTAGGTTTTGACGAGTGTCCACTGTGGTGTCGGTTGGTGTTTGTACCCTCGAAGACTCTGCGCAATGAGTGGAGCGGAACTATGTTAGAAGCTCCTGCAAGACACATAGTGTCCACTGTAATGGGCGGCAAGACTGTACGTTTTGAGTTTTGACAGTCTTTGAATTCTCGAACATAATGCTGCGACAGATGTGTCATTTCGGATTCTTCTGGAGCTGCAGTGGACTCCAGTCAAGTTTCTTTTGGGCTCCAACAAAAGTTCATAGGAGTTCCTACATGCCTTGGCAACAATCTCCCGCTGCAAGTCACCTCTGCGCTCCTTCCCGCATGCTGCGTTCAATCCTCACAGGCTTGGTGCCTGTTTTGATAGTCGCGCTGTGCCACGGAGCGAACCCCCGCTTTACGACAATCGCAACGTATCCGTCAGGAGGAGTGGCGCAATACACGGCATCAGCCGATGTCAACGGCGACGGCAAGCAAGATGTTTTCGCCAGTGACCTGAATGGCGTCATTTCACTTCTTGTTGGGGAATGGCAACGGCTCTTTCAGTCTGCGAAAACACTCGCAACTCTTCACAGGCTGGCTCATATCCGATCCTTACGGCTGATTTCAACCGTGACGGCAAACCGGACCTTGCAATCCTCGTGCCGGGAAAATCACACGTAATCCTTTATCTCGGGCGTGGCGACGGAACTTTTCAGCCTCCAAAATACTTTTTTACGGCGCGAATCCCCGATTTATGGCGGTCGGCGATGTGAACCACGACAGAAATCCGGATCTGCTTGTTAGCGCGAAGTTCCTATACAGCGCGATCCCTAGGGTTTACATCGGTTCATACTTCTCGGGGACGGCAAAGGAAACCTCCATGCTCCCGTCACGGTAAGGCTACAGAATGGGGCCGCACGGGACTCCTGACTGTCGGAGATATAAACCGGGACGGCAATCTCGATGTTGTGACCTGCAATCTGGGCGGTAACGCGGAAGTTTTTCTTGGAAATGGAAATGGCACCTTCCGCGAACAGCCTCTTCAACGACCGAACAAATCTGGAGGGGAAAGCCAGTTGTTGCTTGCCGACCTTCATGGAACAGGGAAACTCGACCTTGTGGTTGGCTTTTTCGGATATGAAGGTGGCCCAGGTTCGATTTCCTGTTTTCTGGAAACGGTGACGGCACTTTCAGCCCTGCTACAGAATTGACGAGCCGGCTTCATGCCTGTCTGGGCTGGCGCAGCGGATATGAACGGAGACCGCAAGTTGGATCTCGTTGTTGGGTAACGGCTTAAGTAATTCCTTGTCGGTTTTATTAATCGCGGGGCGGAAAATTCAATCCCTCGCCGAATAACTACTCCATCTGGCTTTCTTGCCCACGGATGAATTCTCCGCGACACCGGGATTGTTGAGTATCGCGGATTTCAATGGAGACGGGAAGCCGGATGTAACCTTAGGCAGCAAAACGGAGTGAATGTCCTGATGAATCTCGGTGGAGGCATTTTGAACGCACCCGGTTCAGATCGAAGTCAACGAACAAACGGACAGATCTTCGCCACCGATTTCAATGCAGACGGCCACGAGGACCTCGCCATTACAACAGCCGGTATTACCGGCGTGCCATAGGCGATATCGATGTGTTCTTTGGAGACGGCAAAGGCAATATACGCTCGCAACTCTTCGCTCTGGTAGAGGAATTGGGGATTCGCTTCGCTGGTAGGACGGCAGCTTCAATGGAAACGGCAAACCTGGTATCGCCGCCTTATGGTTTCGCTGCGCGAAGGTATCTTCCAGATTTACAACACCGGGCAACGGCACATTTACAAATGGTCCCTCGTGTGGATATTCTCAACCAACCTTCTTTCTTTGCGCAGGAGACTTTAACCATGATGGCTACTCCGATCTCGCTTTGTGGATGGCAATGAAGTCGATATTTACCTCAACAAACATAACGGCACATATGGTGGTCCGGTGACGTATAAGCTGGGCGTCAATCCGCAATTCATTATCGCTCGGGATATCAACAACGATGGGAAGATCGACCTGATCTCTGCAAACCACGATAGCAACGATGTCAGTGTTTTGCTTGGAAACGGGAATGGCACCTTCCGACTGGCCAAACATTACCCGGCGGGAACGCAACCGAATATAGTCACTACAGGCGACTTTAACGGAGATGGAAAAATCGACCTGGCGATCGGCGGGCCGACAGGTGACGATTCTTCTTGGCCATGGCGACGGCACCTTCGGCTCACCTGCTACTTACCCGCCCACGGCCCCGTAACTTTTCTTGCGCAGTCCCTTTTCGCGGGTAACGGCATTGAGGATCTTCTTACCGTGAGTACGGACTTCAGCTGCTTAAATACTCCTCCACCCGAATATTTACTTGTTTCAGGGAAAGGTGACGGCACTTTGCCGCGCCAGTCGCATACGGACGGCGGTCCCAATCCGTACTGGCTTGCCGATCGGAGACTTCAACGACGACGGTGCGGTGGATGTTGTGGTTTCCACCTAGTACAGTACTTCGTTCAATTGCTTCTCAACATGGCGGAACACGCATCGCTCTCAAAAGTAGTTCAGGAACCATCAACGTGGGGCAGTCCGTTACCCTTACGACGACAATCTCCGCCAGCGTTGCCGGTTTGAGCCGGCCCACCGGCACTGTCGCGTTCAGAGATGGATCGAAGACCATCGGGACGGCGCAGGTAGCAAACGGTAAAGCGGTCTTCGCAACTACTCATTTAACTGCTGGCACACATGCCGTCACAGCTTCCTATGGCGGAGATGCAACGTTCAATTCGCATGTTTCAGGAACGGTTTCAGTGAAAGTGAATTAGCGACGGGATCCTTACTGTGTGCCCGCTCCAGGCTGTTGCTCCGGCTTTTCAATTCGTCGCGAAAGCCAAGGCCCGCGTAATGTCGGTATTGGGCGCCATTCTTCTAGTTGGTGGGCTTGGAGCGATGTGTGCTCCAACTGATTGTCAACCCATCGACGCTGGATTTTGGAACGACCCTTTTCTATAAGTCCGCAACTTAGAAATTACTTTTCCATAGTCGAGGTCTAACCCGATGCGAAGCTCCTTCCTCTCTTTGTCAGTCCTGCTCTGCTCGTTAGCGCCGGCGGCGAATAGCCAACAGTTCGTCACCAGTCACCGGGTGAGTCCTAACTCCACTTTTGGTTTCCCCACCGGCCCTTACGGTGTGGCGGATTTCAACAGCGATGGCCGTCTGGATTTCTTTACCTTCGCCAACAATTCTTCGGATAGTAACCTTGTATCGGCGCTGATGCTGCAGAACAGCGACGGTACCTTCACGCGGCGCGATGTCCCTTCCATCCCTATAGGTGCCATCGTTGTAGCGGACTTGAACGGCGATGGGCACGCGGACATCGTGTCAGCGGTTCCTGGTCCGTCCAACGATCATGGCGATCCTCTCGGGCCCGCCACACTCACCATCGCACTGGGCAACGGCGACGGAACTTTCCGGGTCCAGTCGGCAATCAATCTTCTGGGCGACAACGGAGGAACGTCTGTCCTCGTCCGAGATATCACTGGCGACAACAAGCCGGATATCTTGGTTTTTTCCGGCGATCAATATTACGATTCGACCCTTCAGACCTTTCTGAATAATGGCGGCGGAACATTTCGCGCCGGGCCAACCTATGGCCCAAATGTAATAGGCGGAACCTTGCTGGCGACAGCAGACTTCAACGGCGACGGAAAATCGGACGTGGTGATCGAGAACAATTTCGAAACACAAATACTGCTGGGCAAAGGAGGTGGGGCTTTTGCTTCAGGGGCAACGTATAACTATCTTCCACGATTTGTCGGCGTTGGCGATCTAAATCGCGATCATCACCAGGACCTCGTCGTAGTAACTACACAGAATTCAGAAATTCTTTTAGGCAAGGGCGATGGCACGCTTACACCTAGCGGTACACTTCCCACCAGTTTCGGTTTGAATTCCAGTCACCTCGGCTACGACGTGGTTGGGCCTACCAGCACTTATATAAATGACATCAATAAGGATGGAATTCCTGATATCGCCTTGGTTTCTGGATCATCCACCGCAGAAGCCGCCATCTATTACGGCAAAGGGAATGGCACCTTCTCATCTCCCAAAATCTATAACATCGGCGGAGCATATTACCTGGATGCTTGGGCGCCGAGTTTGTTCGCGGACTTCAATCATGACGGCAATATCGACGTCCTTTCACTGGGCGACGCAGCTGGCTTTAGCATCGCGTACGGAGACGGTCACGGAGGCTTGATTGCGCCTGCCATCACACCTTGCACCATATCCAGGCTCCATCGCCCACGGCGATTTTAATCACGATGGCATTCAAGACCTGGCCGTCGTCAACGAGCCCGCTTGCAATACCTGCGGAACCAACGTCACCATATTTCTCGGCACGGGTAAAGGCTATCTGCAAGCTCCACACACATACTCCATCCCTGTGCACGGTGGCGTGATCTCACTAGGCGACGTTAACGGCGACGGGAGGCTCGATGCTGTTGTCAGCCGGAGTGGCGGCATGATTCACGATCAAACCGGGACGGTGCCTTCAGGACCGGATATGACGGTGCTACTTGGCCGCGGTGATGGCACGATCGAAGCGGTTCACGGGTACACTTTGCTTGGAAAGCCTGCCGCAACCACGTTCAACATGTCGGCCTACCTGATCGATGTCAACCACGACGGCAAACTCGATCTGATTGGCGATTGGGGAACTTCTCTGGGCGAGGGGAATGGTCAGTTCAAGACTCCGATCCCGTTGCCCGCTACCATTCACGCCATCGTTGACCTGGCGCCCGGCAAATTCAATGCCAGTGGTAATCCCGGCCTCGCCATTGCCACAAATAGCCTTGATCCCGTGTTTGGAGACTTTACAACCCCCGCGTATGTCTATGTTCTGGATGGCGATGGAACAGGTTCCTTCCATGTAAAGAGCCGTCAGTCCGTAGCTGTGCTTCAAAATCTGGTCACTGCCGATCTCAACGGCGACGGTCTCTCAGACATCATTTACACCACGAGTGTGTATCACGGAAACCCAACTTACACCCTCAGCCTGGGTATTGACCTGAGCAAGGGGAATGACGCGTTCACGACGGCGACCTACTCGCTGCCAGTCAACTACCTTACGAATGGAATCCTGACCGGAGATTTTGATCGCGACGGGAAAATGGATGTTGTGCTTCTGGTGGATGCCCTCAACGGTGGCAATATCGCACTTTTCCGCGGCTCCGGGGGAGGTACGCTCATCAAACCGCCCCAGTATTACCAGGGAGGTCTTTCCGCAGCAACCGTGCTCGACATGAATGGTGACGGAGCTCCCGACATTGCCGGCACAACTACAATAGGCGTGACCCGCGTTCTCAATACAGGCCACAAAACCAACTAGGAGACTCGATCCTTCCCAACCCCCGGAATATCGGCCGGAGCGATCAGATGCTGAAGGCGTCACTCGTCGGACGCGTTCTCCTCGATCAAATTGATCGACGCGCTCCCTTTATGGGCCAGAGTGATCTTACTTGTGCTCGGCGGCACTTTGTCTCCTTCACTCCATCGCCCACTATGGTCTGGGGACTATCTGCTACACGCGATCTTCAGCCCCTAGCTAGTTTGAAGTCTGGCAACAGCACTCCCCGGTGTTGATTAACTTCCGGAATGCTGGTGATACTTCCATATCTCAAAATCGAGACTCAGGGGTGCAGTTCTTGAAGGTTGATGGAGCCGGAGAAATCGGGTACAGCTATGAGGATCAGTTGGCCGCTGTTCCAAATTGACGGCTGAGGATACCAGATACGCCAGTCATCTTTTTCAATAGAGGTTTGGAGGCACTGCTTTGACAAGGGAATGCTCTTCAGAGAGGTCATTGTCTGCGTATCAAAGACGACTGCGCTACGTTCAAGCGTCTTTCCAAAGGTCCATTCGGTGGTCCCAGTTCTCTCGCAAACTGAGACACCATACGTCCCGTCTCGGGTAAGTTGGATTGATACAAAACCGCAGCCTTTACCCGGCAAAGTCTTTTCACTGTTTCCCATTTTGTCGAACGACTGGAGTGATCCTTCAGTTGATCGATTTGTTCCCGTGACCCATCTTCCATTCGGAAGGGCTACCAGATCGACTACATTTCTCTGGTTTCTGAGGTGGGCCGCCACTTGCGTCGCATCGCCATCCGGTAAGCCTTCCACACGGGGAAGAGAGTCTACTGCGTTCAAGACCGTGGCATTGGACTCGTTTAAGACCTCAAAGGTAGAGGTATCGATCTCGATCATGAACGGCTGTCCAGTTTGTTCCACGTAATATAAGGCGTGCCCATCTTGGGTAATCGCAAAACGGTCCGAAATCTTGATTGAGCCGGCAACTGGGACAGCGTAAGAGTGCTTCGCAATTAAGGCACCTGAACTGCCATCAACAACGACGATTTGAAGTTGAGTCGACTCTTCCTTGGAGTCAGGGGTGCGATATGCTACGACCAGCCTTCCGTCCGATGTGAAAAGCACCCGTGGGGGATAGCGTTGAAAATCGCTATCCTTCAGACGAATGCTTGCCCGGTGCTGTCCCGCGGTATAACCGGATTGGAGACTAATTGCAATAGAACTGATGAGTACAAGCTTTGCGATTTCCCGGACCCATTTCACTCAGTAAGTGTACGTCGCTTGGTCGGGAGAATGTGCAGAGGACTCATGGAGACTGCATTTTCTTATGTTACGAGCGAATTGTTTGAATGCTAAGTCATTGAGGAGCACGGGGGTGTTGCAAAGGCTGAACTCAGCTGTGAGGCTGATTCAAAGAACTACCCACGGAGGCTCCTCAGAGAGATTATGTATTACATCGGACTTGACGTTCACAAGAAGACGATCAGTTATTGCGTGAAGGACGCTGCCGGCAAGATCCATCATGAAGGCAAGATCGGATCGACGCAACGCGAACTTGATGCCTGGATCAAGACGCTTCCCCAACCCCGGATGATTGCTATGGAAGCGACGATCTTCACTGGTTGGATCTACGATTACCTGCTTCCGCATGCCGAAAAAGTGAAGGTTGCGCATCCACTGATGTTGCGCGCTATTGCCGCGGCGAAGAGGAAGAACGACAAGATCGATGCCAGCAAGATAGCCGACTGCCTTCGATGTGATTTTCTTCCGGAGTGTTATATGAGTAATTCGACCGAGATCCGTGACCGGCGACGAACGCTTCGTTATCGTGGACTGCTGGTGAAGCAGATGGTTCAGATGAAGAACCGGATCTCGGGCCTGTTGATGGAGACTGGTGTGAGCTACAACAAACAGCGACTACACAAGGTGGGCTACTTCACCGAGTTGATGTTGAGCAACGAAGAGATCGACTCTGTCAGACCGCTGTTGAAGCTGAGCCGGGAGACGATCACTCGGTCGCAGAAGCTGGACTACGCGCTGGTCAGTTCTCTGGAGCGCGACCCGTTGCTTTGCGGAGCGACTTGACCGGTTGAGGACAGTTCCCGGAGTCGGTCGCATTACCGCGCTTACCTGGGCACTGGAGATCGGGGATGTTGCATGCTTCCAATCGATCAAACAGGCCATCATTTATTGCGGACTGTGCGGAGCGGAGAAGAGTTCGGCTGACAAGGTCATGCGCACGCCCATTTCCAAGCAGCGTAACAAGTATATTCAGCAAGTGCTGATTGAAGCAGCCAAGCTTGCACCAGAGGCAGAACCATGAGTTGGCCTTGATCTACGAAAAGGAAAAACAGAGAGGCAATCGCAACCGCGCCACACTGGCCGTAGCCCGGAAGATGGTGGCCTGGTTGGTTGCAGTCGAACGCGAAAACAGGAACTTTGTGCCTGCCGAGGATTTCGTAGGCACGCGGGCAGCGTAAAAACATGCCCAGGAATAAAAACACAGGATCGTTCCGATGCGCAGACTGCCAGGCCCCGCCGATTGCCCACTGTGCGATGGAGGTCATACTCCGGAGGCTCACGTCGAATTGTTTCGGGGCTGGCAGATAACACAAACTCAATCTTCTGTGCGGACTCTTCGGAGTCTTCAGACAGCAAATGGATGTGTGGTTCTGCTTGAAGCAGGAATCATCGGCCGAGAGGCGCTCTTTGCGTAACGGCAGATTCTGATCAGTTCAACCGCGCGCCCTCCGGAGCGAGCCTAGAAATCCTGTGCTTTTCTCTTGACTTGGACTTACATAGAAGTGGGCATTTCGGAAGTTATACCTCAGTAAACAGAAATTGCCGTGGTTACTTTGACTCACGACGTCGTCTGCGGCTTGTGCGTTTTTGATGGCGTTTCGGCTTTGCACTTTGGACAACGGATGTTTACGCCATTGACGCGCAGCAACTCCCAGGTGGAATCCTGTATCCACACGCCGAGTTTGATCAAAGCTTTTGGGATCGCATCGTGTTCTTGGCATTATTCTCTCCAACGTTCATGCGAATTGCGGCAACGTAGTTCCTAATAGTCACGTCACGATCGAACATCGTTGCTGCGTGTCACGGCGCGCACGGGCTTCCTTATTGCTTGATAGCTGAGGCTGCCCTGAAAGATTTCAGTTGGCAGGTATTACCGATGCCCACTGCATGGTGGGCATTTCTGCCCGTTTTCCGTACCACTCTTGATCCACGCCGAAGTGATGATCAAATTTAGTGGCAATCCATAGAGTTAGTGCATCGGCTAAAGGACCATCAGAACTTGCCGCTCCGAGCTCCCAGATCCCAAAACTCAGCCGTGAATCCAGAGTCATGAAAAATGGTCTGCGCTTCGGAGACGGACCACTTGCGCCAGTCTGGGTCCGCATGCGATCCCTGGGTTTTGCGTCACGTATTGCGCGCGCGCGAGCGTCAATTTGGCACCTCTTGCCCTGTGTCGCTCTGATGTGTCGATTCCAGAGTCTGAGGCAGGATTAACTGCGCAGTACGCGCGCGCGCGTGAGCGTAGATTTGCATAGTCAGGCAGCCACAAGGCGCCAGCTGTAAAGTTACGCGCCCATGAAAAGCTGATTCGGTCCCTCCTGAAAACTACACACCCCGGCCAACAGAGGATTTATCAGGACCGCATGAAACGTTTGTGGCGAAAGTCGCCTCCCGCGAGCCGTCGTTAACCCCTCCTTTATGCGGACGAGTGGTGCGAACCAGCAGGACACTTCAAAGTGTGAAAAACGTATTCGCTTTTTTTGCTAGTGAACTGGTAAAGGCCAGTTGGAATCCAAACTCAGCCTCTCCTTCTAAATTGAAGGACACGTCCTCGATGTGAAGTGTCCCAGCCTCGATCCTGTAATTCTGCAATGAGCTGCCGGGGAATAATTGGCCTTTGGAGCACTTGAAAGGTGTGTCCCAATTTTTCGGCTTGGTCAAGCAGATCGAGATGACCCGGGTATCCGTTGATGAGCAGAATATTGCAATCCAGATGCAGTTCCCTGAGCCGGATAGCAAGTTCTACCCCTGATAAGCCCGACATCCCGATCTCGGATATGACTAAGTCTGGACAGTCGGACTTTGCAGCCGTCAGAGCCTCGTGCGAATTTGTGAACCAAACGGCATCGAATCCGTTCAGGCGCAGAATATCTGCGAGTGTTGAAGCAATTAATGGGTGATCGTCCACTACGAATACGCGAACCTTCAGCTGAAAACTCCTCAGGCGTACCTTTGCGGCACCGCCTGCGTGGCCCTGTATTTTAGGTCTTCTGGTTGCCGAACGGAGAGGAACGGCGGATAGAAGGCACATCTGCGCAATATGCACCGGAGGTGCTGGACTAGCTGTGACGCATGTCGCTGGTGACATGCATAATCTCGCACATTGATGTTTCAGGACTGTTAATCCAGGTCAACCTCTTTTCGAATTTCAGTGTCCTCGCGCAAGGCTTTGGCGAGCCAAGGGCAGGGGAGTCGCGATTGAGAATCTGAACTGTTTTGAGAAGTCAAAACTCGGTAACGCTGTGGTAACGATAGAACTGATACTTGGAGCCAAAGGGGAGCAAATGGAGCAATAGTGAAAACACCAGAAACCATGCGCCATTCGCGGACATTGGCACGTTTTGCAAAGCCCATGCAAGCCCATGCGAAAAGCCCAAAATAGCCCTTTCACGGCGATAACACGGGTTCAAATCCCGTCGGGGACGCCAATAAAACAAACAATTTAGAGTGATTACAGGGGTTCGTCACCAATTGCCGGTGACTCTGAGGTGACTTAACGAAGGTCAGGCGGCGCTTGGCGCACCCTACTGTGGCGAAGCTCGCTATGGTCAGACTCTGTCCGGAATAGCGAGCATCGGTCCCATGATGCCATGTATTCCGGCGACAGGTGAGCGTACCGCTGCGTCATGCGCGGCGTCTTGTGTCCCAGAATCTGGCCCACCGCATAGAGGTCTACTCCCTGTTGAACCAACCACGAGGCTGCGGTGTGTCGCAGCGTGTGAAAGCTCGCATCGGGGATACCCAGCCGTTTGAAGACTCGCTTCGTATATACGGACAGAGTCGCGGCGTCTACTCCGGCAAAAACCAATTCGCTTGCTGCGCCGGGCGGCAGACTCCCGAGCACATGCAGGGCCGCAATGGAAAGCGGAGGGTGCGCAAGGCTCCATTCTTGGTTTCCCGCGTTGATTGCCGAGAGAATTTAGCGCAGTGCAGAGTCCGCGTTCTAGTAATTAGTTCACCTTTGTAACGAGTGTTCCCTTGTTGTTGCTTTGTACAAAATCCTGCATGTTGGAAAGGGTAGTAGCGGTATTGGAAAGAGTGGTGCCCGCGACAGCATTCACCTTGACCGTCAGAGTTACGGTGTAGGTGCCACCCTTTTCTAATTTGGGCAGCGCGCAATGAAGCGTGCCCGTACCACCCACGGCAGGCGCGGTGCATGTACCGCCGCCCGCATTGTAGGAAACAAAAGTTGTGCCGGCGGGCATGGGATCGTCGATACGAACGTTGTATCCAAAGTCAGGGCCCTTGCTGGTAACGGCGATCGTGTAGTTGAAATTACCGCCGCGCGCGACGGAACCGGACGGGCCGCTTATACCAAGCGCCAGGTCATCTATGATGACCAGTTTGGAGACGAAAATGTCTCCCGCACTTCCCCGCCTGTTCAGCGCTCCAGGCGTTACGGGCGAGTTTGCAGCCGCCGCGCCCGTAACGTAGACATTAAGCAACTTGTCCACCGCGATAGCCTGTGGGCCGAGCGTTAAATCAAACAATGTGGAGTAGTAAACGATAGAATTCAACGACCCCGACAAGGTAGTGAGAAAGCTGTGGTATGGGCCAGCAAAAGGGGTGAGGGAGGCCTTCAAGGGGAAATTGAACGACCATGTAACTCCAACCACGTAGACCTGCCGGTGCTGATCGAGGACAAGGCCAATAATATGGTCGTAATCGTTGCCGCCGAGGTAAGTGGACGCGAGCAAATTAGAACCGGTGGCGTTTAGTTTCGTGACGAAAGCATCGTTCGATCCCCCCACCAAAAACAGGCTGGTAGCTGCTTTTGTATACCGGAAATCCTTGTACGGTGATGCCTGCAATGTAGGCATTCCCAGAACTGTCTACGGCAATCGCGTTTCCGACCATCTGTCCATGGCCGAGAACACTCGCGTAGGCAAGACTGTTTCCTGATGGGTTGAACTTGACGGCGAACACACATCCCCAACCACCGTCGCTGTACACGCAGGGGAACCGGTATGCATTTTGTGTGACTGGGAAGGACTGTGCGGATCGGAACGTCCCGGCAATGTATGCCGCACCGGTTGTATCGACCGCAATGGCATTCGATTCTGAGAATTGAACCTCTGTTGGCTTAAGTTCCAAGACACTCGAGTATTTCAATGCGCCGGTCTTGTCGAACTTAGCCGTGAAGATCCCGGCACCTCCCTGGGTGGGAAGACTATGCAGAGTAGGAAAGCCGCCCAGAGTTTCTCCGGTGATGTAAGCACTCCCGAGACTATCGAGAGCGATCGCTTTTCCAGCAGCCCATCCAGAACCACCAAGATACGTAGAAAAGATCAGCGTGTTGCCTGTCGGACCGAATACCGTGAGGAAGGCGCTCAGCGGACCTTTTGGCTCGGACTGAAAGGCATTTTTCGTGGGAAGATCAGCCACTAGCTGTCCGACCACATAAGCGCGGCCCAAGCTGTCGACTGCAATTCCGTTGGCGGTGACAATTGATCCCCCCAGATAGCTGGAATACAGCAGAGCGGTTCCAGAAGCGTTGACCTTCGCCACATAGGAAGTCGGATTGCCGCCAGCGCCCGGCGTCCAAGAGCCTCGAAAAGGATTCACAACAGGTAAGTTCGTGGAATCGGTAAATCCAGTTACATATACATTGCCGGAGATATCTACGGCGATTGAGGTGCCGGCTTCGTACCCAGAGCCTCCGAAGGCTCCGGTGTACTGAATTATCGGGTCGATGACGAGCGGAACGTTGCGGTCGTAGGTGCCGAGTTGGAATTTGATCTGGTTATTGACTAGCTGGTAGGTCGCGGAAATTGTCCGCCTCTGGCCACCGGTAATTTGGTAGACCGTCGGGCTCTGCAAAGTGAGATCTCCGTTACGGGTGTGCACGGTAAGGCCGCTAAGCTGGTTTGGAACTGCTCCATCGCAATCGCGGAAGCCAATCGCAATCGCATTCGGATCGGCTCCCGGAGCAACGACGAAGTCATGTTCCAGCCTTCCCTCCTGGTTGCCGTAGTAGAGCAGATCGATGCCGGGATAGACATTGATGTAGCGGACCTTCGCGTAGGTGGGAACATCGGTGTGCCACTTGTCGGGATCGTTGCCGACGAAATAATTGCTTTTACCTGGCAATATATCAACGCCAACGGCGTCAGCCGCGGTGTTGGCCCCGATGAGTTGCAGGCGAACCGTGCTGGATTGAGCAACCGATACTGACGCTGCGGAGGATGGAGGGTGTGTGGGCGAGACAGGAACGTTGACGCGTTTGCTGGAATTGAGATGGGGTGAGTGCAGCGAGAGCACGGCTTCGCCCGGCCTTAGAAACAGCGTGTAGCGGGCCCCCCGAGCAAGGAATTGGACTGACCGATCGGTCTGTCCCTGATTAACCTCGAAGCTGATGGGGAGCCTGCCGTAGGTCGCCGATAATCTGGCACTGGTCCCCGCATCGCTCTTAGCACTCAGAGCCTTGGAACCATCGAGAGTGAGAGCAGAACCTGAGCTTTGAGCTTGCGATGTTAAGTTGAGGATTGAGCCTGACTTCCAGGCGGGTATGAGAGCGAGGACCGCGATTGCCGATGCTAGTCGCAGAGAGATTTGAGAGAGGTGCCACATAGAATTCCTCCTGCAGGAAGGACCGCGAAGCTCATCTGGGCAAACGACGGTCGTGATGTTGTATGTGTAGCTAGACCTGAGGGGAAGTTTGTGAGCGGCTGCACAGGCCGACTTGCCGGACACTTGGCATTACAGCAAACACATTCGGCCCCACATATTGCACCTGCTGCGGGGAGGTAGATGTGACATTGGTCACGTCTGTGTTATCCGTCAAGTAACATCTCGGTCTTACGACCAAATGGCACAACATTCCAGGCTAAATTTGCCTGCATTTAGTTCGGTTCAAGTATGTTCGCGACCTTCGAGGAAGTCATGTCGGAGGTCATATTGTTTGTTTCTATAACATTGATTACTACGGGTCGCGCTGTTGGCCGTTCCGGTATGATGACCGGCTTCTCAGTAACCCCGGAGTAACGGAATCGCACACAACGTGCGTGCGTTTAGTTCTGCAGTTGTTTGCCTACTTCGCTCGGCTGTATTGATACAGAGTCTCCCGGCTAATGCCGAATTCCTTCGCCAGTGATGTCTTCTGCTCTCCCGCCTTGATTCTGCGGCGGAGTTCCTTCGCCCGCTCAAATCGTCAGAGATGGCTTGCGGTCTTTGTAAACACCGGCCTTCTTTGCCAAAGCGATCCCTTCACGCTGGCGTTCGCGTATGAGAGAACGCTCGAACTCAGCGAAAGCTCCCAAGACGCTGAGCAGCAACTGTGACATTGCAGAGTCCTCGCCTGTAAACGTCAGACGCTCTTTGATGAATTCCACCAGAACGCCTTTATGGGAGAAGTCCAATACAATCTTGCGCAGATCATCCAGGTTGCGCGCCAGCCGATCCATCGAATGAACCAGCAGGGTATCGCCTTCGCGCAGGTAATCTAGCGCAGCCTGCAACTGCGGGCGCTTCGTGTCTTTACCGGACGCCTTGTCCGTGAATACCTTGTCAACATCCTGGCCATCAAGCTGTCGTTCGGTATGTTGGTCGAGTGTGGAAACGCGAATGTAGCCGACGCGCTTACTATTCCGTCTTGCTGCTGCGTTCATGGCCCTCCTCTACTAAGTGTCAGAAAAGTCTCCAAGACCATTGAGCGTTGATGTCAATCAAATAAGATATCGATCCTATTCTGACGTGAAAAGTGGCAGATCAAAACGTTGAGCGACCGTGCAGAGGTCAAAGCCTCTCTCAACCTGCGTATCGACCTCGCTATTGCGCTTGCACGGTGAGAGACACCGTCCCCGTTTGCGTAACCGAACCGGAAGTGCCGGTGACGGTTATGTCGTAGAGTCCTGGAGTGGTGCCGGTGTTCCCTCCGCCGCCACTTCCGCTAACGTTACCGGCCCCACCACAACTCGATAGCCCAATGGAGAAAAGCAGTGCGACGATACCGAGAATGCTCTGCCACCTCCGCCGACGGGCTGGCATACCGGCGAGCAAAATGCACGAGAGCGCAGCGCCGCCTACAAATGGTCCGAACAGACTTCTCGATGGGTTGGAAATGGAGGCGACCGCAGTTGTGTTCACCGTAAGAGTGGTTTGCGCTGCAGCGCTACCGATGGTCGCTGAAGTTGGGATGCTGCATGTCGCAGGATCGTTCGCTGCTCTTGGAGAAATCGCGCAACTCAGACGGATCGCGCCCGTGAATCCGCCCGTGGGCGTCACGGTGATCGTAGAGGTATTTCCTGAAGTCGCTCCGCGAACCATTCTGATTGCTGTGCCGGTGATGGTGAAACTGGGCGGCGGCGACGCGATGGTATAGGCGGCGGTTGTGACGTCGCTGAAAGTATAGCCGCTTGCCGCCGCCATTGCCTTCAGCGTCTGCGTGGAGGACACAGTGATTGGTCCGAAGTACAGTGTTGAACGCGTAGTTGGGGTTGATCCGTCGGTGGTGTAGTAGACGTTTGCGTCCGCGGTCGCATCGCTGATTGCGACGCTCTGCGGTGTGGTGTACTGCCCCGCGGGAACGCTGAACGATGGAGCAGCTGTTTGTGGCGCAAGCGGATTAATGTTGTAGGATGCGGTCGAGAATTCACTCTGGTTATAGTCGCTGGCTGTCGCCACCGCCCATATGTATTCGCTCGACGAAACAGTGATCGGACCGGTGTATATCGGAGAACTTGCTATAGGAAATCCCGTGTTGATCTGGTAATGGATGATCGCCCCGGGAGTTGCGTCGGAGATTGTCACCTTCTGCGGAGTGGTATAGGTCCCACTTTCAACGCTGAAGGTTGGCGGGGCTGCAACCGGCAAATTGATCATGTAGGTTGCGCTGGCGACTTCGCTGATGGAATAGCCGCTGGCTATTGCGAACGCCTGCAAAGGCGTAATCGGGATAGATGATATCGATTGGCCCACGGTACACGCTCGAACTCTTACTTGGCATGCTTCCATCGGTCGTATAGAACACGGTTGCGCCCGGCGTGCTGTCTGCGATCGTTACCTCTTGTTTCGAGGTGTAAATCCCGGCGGCCAAGCTAAAGGTGGGAGTCGCTGCTCGCGGCGGCAGTGTGTACATGGCCGTCGCTACAGTGCTGGGAAAACATCCGCGTGCGACCGCGATCGCCTTCAGCGTCTGACTGTACCGGATACTGATCTGTCCCACACCCGGATTGAATAACGTCGAACTTACGGTGGGAGTAGTTCCGTCAGTCGTGTAATAGATAAATGCGCCGTTCGTAGCATCGCTGATTCCTTCTCACCAAAGAGTAGGCGCTGATGGCGCGGAGGTGTCGCCACTTGCGGTCGTCGGTAGGGGACCGTTCGAGGTGCGGATAGACCCAAAGAGGCGTTTACAGACATATTTGTTGGGGTCGATTCAGGCGACGGCCCCGAAGCCAGAATTGCGTCGCTGCGGGTCCGGCCCGGCAGCGATGGCAATTTCTGGCTGTTCGGGGCCAACCTTCACTGGCATCCAAAGCAAATATCTCTATGAAACGATCTTTGGTCTATCCGCATCGCAATGGCCCCTTACCGCCTACTGCAATGCCGACCCTCCTGGCCACTGCGTCATACTCCTTGGTACAGACTGTGCGATTGAATTCCCAAAGATCATTGCTTTGCACTAGGGAGAAAAAGTTGGGTACCTCCCCACCCCCTCCTCCAAAAAGCCAGAAATTGCCTTTGTCGTCGGTCCAGCTGACTGCATGATCGCGGCCCCAGGGAAGATTCCCAACGGCAGGCGTTCCCAACTCGCCTAAGACCGCGGGAGGAGTGCAGTAGTAATCGCTACAAGGTGGAATGGAGTTGTTTCCACCCATCCACGCCCATTGCGAGGTCGAGGGATTAAATTCCCACAGGTCGTTGGTATCGCCGAAGTATCCTTTGGCGTCGAATCCACTACCGCTAAAGAGCCACAGGTGGCCTTGGCTGTCGGTCCATTTTGCAGCGCCCGCGCGACCTCCGGGAATATTCCCGGGAGCTAGTGTTCCCATCACCCCGTACACTCCGGGTTCGCCGCAAACGAGATACCAGAGATTGACATTTGAAAAGCAGGAACTTCCAGACCTGGTTTTGCTGCCGCCCATCCATGCCCATTGATTTGTGGACGGGCTGTATTTCCAAACCTCGTCAAAGTAATACCGGACCTGGGTGGGGATATCATAGGACCACCCCCCGAATAACCAAAGATCTCCATTCTTGTCGGTCCAGGCAGTGGCTCCTTCGAGGCTTCCAGGTGTATTTCCCGCAGCAGGGGTTCCCCGCGTGCCGTAGACAGCAGCCCGGGCGCAAACTGTTTCGCCAATGTCATATGCGAAGCAGCTGCTCCCCACCGTGCTGCTTCCGCTCACCCATGTCCATTCGCGGGTAGAAGGATTAAACTTCCACAGATCGTTGAGAACACCCAGGGTGCCGCTCGCGTCGAAGCCGTAGCCCCCAAAGAGCCAGAAATTGCCATCACTTCCAGTCCAGGCTGATGCGTCTTCGCGGCCCCCCGGGACGTTCTGAGCGGAAGCTGTCCCCATCGTCCCGTAGTTTCCTGGCTGACCGGCCTTACTGCTCCCACCGATCCAGGCCCACTCATTCGTCGTGGGATTGAATTCCCAAAGGTCATTGAACTCAGCGCCGGCGTTCCCTCCGAAGAGCCAGAGATTGCCATTCGTGTCCGTCCAGTTCGTGGATTGGTAGCGCACACCGGGAATATTTCCGGTGGCGGGCGTTCCCAGCGTACCTGTCACCGGCGGCTCACCGCCGTCGGTAGACCCGCCTGCCCACGTCCACTCATTGGGTGCGGTCGTTATCTGCGCCACCGCTGGCAAGGCAATTCCTGCAAATGCATCAGACTCACAAACAAAATGGCCGACAGCATACGACAGTCTTTCAATCGCATCCTGGTTATCCCCATGGGCACTGATTTACTGAGTTGTATCGTTATTTGAGTTCTAGCGCTGGGTCGGTTTACACTCCCGCCCACGACAGTGTAGTCACTGTCTTTTAAAAAGAATCTCGTGTCGGGCCAACATCGTCAAGAACGAATAAGTAACAGCTGCCTTCGCTTTCGCGGCTGTACCGCCGAATGCCGCTAGTCATGCTGTCGCTGCTGCCGCAGCCTTTCATTTGGTGACGTAACCCGCAATAGCCCGAACGAAGTCACCTGCGCGGGTGTGACGCGCGTCTTAAGAAGCCGGTTGTGTCGCGGGTGCTATATTCGATTTCCTTTGGTGGGTGACATAAGTATTTGCCTGCTATCAATTTTTACCAAACCGACACGAGAGAATAAGTGACTGTGAAGAGGACATAAAAAATTAACTCTCTTAAACTGAGGCGAAAACGGCTCTTACGCTGCACGTCGCACAGTGAGCATCCAATGTCAGGAAGAGAAATTTCGCTGCTATGCCTGATAGGAAGATTACACGTCGAGAATTGTTGCAATGTGCCGGTGCCGTGGGAGCGGCGGAACTTATGGGATCGCTTCTCTCCGGATGCGGGGGAGGAGGAAAGTTTTTCAGTCCTGAGCCATCGTCCTGCGCAAAGCTGACGGACATCGAGCATGTGGTGATTCTCATCCAAGAGAATCGTTCTTTCGATCACTATTTCGGAACCTACCGCGGAGTGCGTGGATTTTCCGACAACAGTGCGGCATTTCAACAGCCCTACCCAGCGAATGCGACGTATCCTCCTGGCGGCCTGCTGTTGCCATTTCATCTGGATACGGCGACGACCAACGCAGCCTGCACACATGACATTTCCCACGATTGGATTCCGCAGCATGAAAGCTGGAACAACGGAGCGATGGATGGCTTTGTGACTTCTCGGCTGGGCATCAACCAAAACGACGCGGTGCTCACGATGGGCTATTACAATCGCGCTGATCTTCCTTTGTACTATGCGGCAGCAGATGCATTTACGATCTGCGACAACTATTTCTGTTCGGTCATGGGCCCCTCAGATCCGAATCGGATTTACACGATGGCGGCTTCGATTGACCCAGCTGGTGAGAATGGCGGGCCAGTTATCCAAACGTTCGTGAGCAAGCAGTCTCCGCTCACGGGGAAACTTACATACTCGACAATGCCAGAGCAATTGCAAGCTCGCGGGATCTCCTGGAAGGTGTACACATCGCCGGATCAGAATATTTTCAACGCTGTTCTAGTTGATAACGTTCTCACCTATTTCAAGAACTTTCAGGATCCCAACTCGCCGCTTTACAAGAACGCATTCGGGCCGCAGTTTCCGGCTGATTTACTTTCGGATGTGGCGTCTGGGAATTTGCCGCAAGTGTCGTGGGTACTCGCTTCTCTGCTTAGTTCAGATCATCCACCGGCGCCTCCGCTCTTCGGAGAGGCCGCGCTATCTGCGATCCTCACAGCCCTTAGTGCGAATCCAGGCCTGTGGTCAAAAACAGCTCTCTTTGTGACATACGATGAGAACGGCGGTTTCTTTGATCATGTGCCGCCGGTGATAGCTCCTGCGGGAACACCTGGGGAATACATCACTGCTCCGGGAGTTTCAAGCGCCGTAGTAGGCAACCCACCGATTCTCGGCCCCATCGGTTTAGGCTTCCGAGTTCCCACGCTTGTGATCTCGCCATTCAGCCGGGGCGGCTTTGTATCGTCCGATCTCTTCGATCACACATCAATTCTGCGATTCCTCGAGACGCGCTTTGGTGCGGAAGTGCCCAACCTGAGCGCATGGCGCCGTGCCACGGTTGGTGATATGACGAGCGCATTCAACTTTGCGAAACCAGACCAATCCATTCCGGATTGGCCATCCGCCGTTGCGGCTACTTCGGAGGTCCTCGCGCAATGCGCCGCCAATCTCGCGGGCACGACGCCCTATCAGCTTCCAAATCCACAAGTGATGCCGACACAGGAGCCGGGGTCAGCGACTCGACCGAGTGGCTCGTGCTAATTGTTTGTTCTCAGGGCTTCTTCGATTGAGTTCCTAGCGGCACCATGTAGACCTTGCCGCAGGCGAGATGGGCTACCTCGATGCGGAACAACTCCCGAGGTGGAATTTTGTATCCACACGCCGCGCATGAATGAGTCAGGTCGAAGCTTTTTGGGTCGATTC
Organism: uncultured Acidobacteriaceae bacterium; assembly: GCA_963797255.1. Taxonomy (GTDB): domain Bacteria; phylum Acidobacteriota; class Terriglobia; order Terriglobales; family Acidobacteriaceae; genus JANXZS01. The sequence goes on along the minus strand of CAWCOV010000008.1, from coordinate 6,179 downwards.
TTCTTCTCGGCATTGTGGTCTCCCTGACGAATTCCGACAACAAGCTCTTCAATCTACCTAGGACCGTATGGGCGCCCCGACTTATCTCGGATCAGTACAAAGACAGGCTACTGCGTGGGCCCCATTCCGCTTTGTTGATTGGGCCGTGCAGTTAGTTTGTCATTCGCCCGCAAGCCATATAAGGCTCGATTGTCAAACCCTTTTCTGGCCTTTCCGTGGTACTATCTAGTCGTTTTTCCGGGCTTGGTGCGTTTCCCCAATGTGCACGTTTCTTCCATTCCTCTGTACATGACGTATTGGAGGTTTCATCCGTGAGCCCTTGCAGACTCGCCCTGATTCTCTGCCTAAGCGTATTATTTGTTCCCACTGCACTTTCCCAGACCAACGCAGGCTTTGCAGCCACGAAGTCGTTCTTCGTCGGTGGGACTCCCGCATCTTCCGCAGTCGCCGATTTGAATCGCGACGGCATCCCCGATGTGGTGGTGGCGGATAGCTTTGAGCCGACTGGTGGAATTGCCGGAGTGGCAGTTTTGCTTGGAGCAGGGAACGGGAACTTCCTCCCAGTGGCTCACTATGCTACGAACGAGTATGCGCAATTCGTCTGCATTGCCGACCTGAACGGTGATGGAAACCCCGACATCCTGGTGGCTTCCTACGAGAACGATATAGTTAAGCCGGTCGGCGAAATCGAAGTACTGATGGGCAAGGGAGACGGCACATTTGTAGCGGCTGTCGACTACGTTATCCCAGGTGCATACCCACGCGCTATCTACACGGGCGACTTCAACGGCGACGGGCATGTGGATCTGGCAGTAGCGGTAACGACTACTTCCTCGAATATCACACTGGGTCTGGCGATTTACTTAAACAAAGGAGATGGAACGTTCCGTTCCGGGCAACGGACCCCCAATCTTGTGCCTTTCGGGACGGCGGATTTCAACCGTGATGGCAAACTGGACTTGATCGTCGGCAATTCCTCCGGACAGGACACCAACTCGGTCAGTATTTTGTATGGGGCTGGGAACGGGACGTTCATCCACGCTGGGCCGGTGTTCAATCCTTCCGGTCCGGTAGTTGTCATAGATGTCGCCATTGCGGACTTCAACGAGGATGGTTATCCCGATGCCGCCGTTACCACCGACAGAATGAACATCCTGTTGAGCCACCCGGATGGATCGTTCACCCCGGTTAGCCCGTCTCCTTCGATTGATGGTGGTTCCTCGGTGGTCGCCGGAGATTTCAACCGCGATGGTCACATGGACCTGGCTGTTCTCACCGGCTTTCCTCAGGCACAAGTGAACGTCCTGTCAGGACGTGGAGACGGAACCTTTTCCTACCGAAGTATCTACGGCAGCGATGGGGCAAACGGTTATGGTCCCGGCGGCATTGGAGTGGCGGACCTGAATCATGATGGTTATCTGGACCTGATCACGACGAATAGCAGCGGCACATTTTCGCCAATGTTCGGCAAGCCGGGCGGCACGTTCAACGCGGAACTGAGCACGGGGCCGGGGTGGAACAATGCAGTATCGACAGTGAGCGGGGACTTCAACAGCGATGGCATACCAGACGTTGCAGTGTTGTACGCCGGTGGCCTGGACCAGCCTCGCGGTACAGTGAGTTTATTTCAGGGACAAGGGAACGCGCATTTCAAGCCGCTCGTTACGCATTACCAGACCGCGACAACGGGGACTGCCGTCGCCGTGGGAGACATCAACGGAGACGGCAAACTCGACCTCGTCGTATATGGGCGAAGTCCCAGCATCGGCTCCACCTTTGGTTTGCTTCTGGGCAATGGGAACGGCACGTTTCAACCGGTTCGTCCCCTTCATCTTCAGTCGACTGCCTGCTGTGGCGAGCAACTCTTCCTTGCAGACATCAACAACGACGGCAAATTGGACATTGTTACTTATGACGGTGTGAGCCTGGGGAAGGGTGATGGAACTTTCCAGCCATTCATTCCATTGCCGACAGATGGGATCTTCGCAACACATTTTGCCATTGGCGATTTTAACGACGATGGCAAATTTGATATCGCCTTCATAACTGACGACGAATTCGCAGAGATCTTAATTTTTCATGGCGACGGCAAAGGCGCGTTTAATTCGAGCCCCTCGTTCTCCGTAACGCTTCCCTATGGCGACGCATTTAATACGTTCCTTCGCGTTGGCCATTTCACTACGAATGGCGCGCTGGGGGTGGTTGCCGGCATCCGCGAAGAAGATGGTCCGACGGGTGCAATTCACCTCGGTGAGATCAGTATCTTGGGCGGGAAAGGCGACGGCACACTTTTGCAACCCGTCACCTACCAACTCAAGCAAGACCTGCAGGAGATCGCAGTAGGTGACTTCAATGGAGATGGGCTCGACGATGTTGCCGCGCTGAATAGCGGGGCAATCTCTGTCACTCCGCCAAGCAACTATTCACTCCTGTCTCTTTTCACGAGTGCGGGCGATGGAACGCTGCGCCCCAAGGGAGATTTCGGCGCAGGCGGAATCGGCGTCTACGTGTTCAACCCCAGCTTGTCCATTGCGGACTTCAACGGAGATGGAGCCAATGACATCGTTGGTGTCGATGGGGCGGGTGTTGGTTTGCTCCTTAACTCTGCCGGAAGCACAGTGTCACTGACGGTTTCGCCAAACAGCGTGCCAAAGGGGCAGCCGGTCAGTCTGAAGGCGAAGGTGGCTCCGAGCCTTTATTTCAGCGGCAGCGTGAGTACGGGCGCTCATGTGACCTTCTATGACGGAACTCACAAACTGGGCAGCTCGAACGTTGTGAGCGGCGTCGCCACGCTTAGCTTGTCCAGTTTGAGTGTCGGCAGCCACACCCTGACTGCCGTTTATTCGGGCAACAGCTATCACGCGCCGCGTCAATCCGATCCAGTTACCGAAGTTGTCCACCCATGAAGGCAGAATGGACCAGAGAATTATGATTACCGCGGCGCAACTTTGGGGAAAGAGACGCCCTCCGCCTTGAATAACTCTCAGTACCGGAATCGGTTCGGCTCATTCCCGAACAACGGTTCGTCATCGGCGGCTTCACGCCCGGCAGCAACGGGATCGACGCGCTAATTGTGGGATATTACGAAAACCGCAATCTGATCTGACCCTCTCGGGTCTGGTCTGGTACCTGGATCTCGTCGAGAGCTCTACACCAAGCTGAAACCGCTCATGGTCGAGAACTGCCCATTCGCCAATCTCCCGGAAGCGACCCCTGGCCGATGTGGTCAGGGTCTTACTGCAGCAAAGATGAAAGAATGCATTTGGGTAGAGCCGAAGCTCGTCGCAAATTTTGAGTTCCTTGATGTTAACGCAATCGATGCGTAACAACCCGTTATTCGTGGGGCTTCACGACCGCGAGACTATCCATTCTCGCTCTGAGTGTTACTGCACCGACTCCGTCACCGCCGTTGACGTGTGCGAATTGAAGTTAGTGTTGCCCGAGTACACGGCTGTAATGCTATGTGATCCCTTGCTAAGTGCCGAATAGGAAAGCGTGGCCTTCCCTCCGCTCAGTGTTACCGTTCCTATAGTGGCTGTTCCGTTCTTGAAAACCACCGTACCTGTTGGCGCGGGGTTCCCGGGCAAGCTCGCAGCAACCGTAGTTGTGAAGGTTACGGACTGCCCCACCTTAGGAACCTTGTTGCTGCTCGTTAACACCACGCGTGTGCCGCCCTGGTTGTAAAGGACAGGGATTGCGGACGCAGACCTAAGAGCCACGGCGACATCGAGTGCTCCATCGTTGTTGAAATCTCCGACAGTGACAGAGGTCGGCGTTGATCCAACAGCGAAAGAGAGAGGCGCTGCAAATGTTCCGTCGCCATTTCCATAGAGCAGGATCGCTGAATTCGCTGTCCGGTCAACCAGCACAAGATCAGCGACTCCATTGCCTCGGAGGATGACGCTTGCGATCCCTTGGATTGATTTGCCGCCCGTGATGGTGCGGGCAAGGGAAAAGCCGCCGGATCCGTTGCCCAACAGGATCGAGACTTTAGTTGCGCTCGCAACAGCCAGATCGATCTTTCCGTCCTTGTTGAAGTCTGCCCGCAGTTAGAACTGCCGGGCCGCGAGGTAGTTGCGAACTGGCTAGCGGGTTTGAATGTTCCGTTGCCATTATTCAGGAAAACGCTCACGGTCGAGTTTCCGTAATTCGCGCTGATGATATCCGGCTTGCCATCGCCATTCACATCCCTAATGAGAACGGCATTGGCATCCGTACCGCCGAGGCTGTACGTCACTGGCGGTTGGAATGTGCCATTTCCGTTGCCGCGCCGCGTCTCAAGTGTTGTGTTCCCCACCGTGGCGAGGTCTGCTTTTCCGTCCCCATTAAAGTCGCCAGCCGCCGTCGTGTAGTTGACAGATGTGTGGCCCGAGGCAGAAAGAGCTGCCGGGGGGTCCATGTAAGGGTAACTATTAGGAAACTGAGCTGCCCCGTTGTTGAAGCCGACAGCTGCATTTAGGGCAACATCAACGTTCTTATCGCCGTTGAAATCCCCAAGGGACAAAGAGGAAGGCGGCGTTCCGGAGAACCCATCCATGTCTTGCAGGGCAAAACGTAAGTTGAAATTGGCAAGTCCGCCAGTACTTCCAGGAGATACAAAGGCTGCGCCAGCGGGACCGTCATCTTTGCATCCGAAAGAGTTGTCAGGAGTGAGTATTACAAGGTCAGAAAATCCATCGCGATTGAAATTCGACGTTAGAAGCTCAAGGGATTCAAGGCCAACGTCGATGGCAGATGGTGCGGCGAAGACGCCAGCGCCACGATTCAAGAACACTTGTACACCGTGGTTGGAGAATACGAGCAGGTCTTTGCGGCCATCTCCGTTCACATCACCCACTCCGAGGTCGCTAGAAGTGTCAGCGACGGCGTATCTGCCCGAGGGGGCATGCGCAATTCCCGTGCTTGTTCGAGGGAGAATCGCAACTGTAGCGCCGAGCGAGTGCAATACTGCCAAATCTGTCTTTCCGTCCCCGGTAAAATCCGCCAGCATCATTTTGATACCGCCGTTTCCGGCATCGTAGGTGGCAGAAGCGGAGAGGTTGAACGTTCCATCGCCGTAACCCGGGAAGACAGTGACCGAACTTATCTCTACATCGCCGCAGTAGCCATAGGGAAGAAAGGTATTTAGGTTGCTCACCACTAAATCTGGCTTGCCATCCCCGTTGAAGTCGGTGATGACCATATGCCCGTAGCCCTCATAGCTATCAATCAGAAAGCTGTTTCGCACTCTGAACGTGCCATCGCCATTTCCAAGTAGCTCCTGGAACTGGAATAAATCTGACACTGTAATGTCGGTGATTCCATCCAAGTTGACGTCGCCTAAAGCAAAGTCGAGGGGGAGTTCGTCCGTCAGCGGCGTCTTCCTGGCGGTCTGAAAAGTCCCATTTCCGTTGCCTAAAAGAACGTTGACGGAAGATTGAGCACCATTGACCACAGCAACCAGATCCAGATGAGTATCGCGGTTGATTTGTGCGACTGCGAGACGGGACACACCCCCGCTATAACTCGAGATCTTCGGAGTCTGGTATGTGCCATTTCCGTTCCCGAGATAAACATTGATTGTGGAGCTCATCGCCAGCACTATGTCCTGTTTGCCGTCTCCGTTGAAGTCTCCGGATGCGATCGCGACGGGACTACCGGAAATCGCTAACAGTGAAGTAGGTGCCGCAAAGCTCCCGGACGTAGTGCCCGCCGCCAGCTTCAGTGTGCCAGCGCCCACTGAAAGCAAGTCCGCTCGCCCGTCTCCGTTGAAGTCGCCGACAATGCCACTCACGGGGTAAACAGGAGCACGGGCGAGTCGGTTCTGGGCCTCTATAGGCCCGGATCCAGTAATAGCTAATGAAGAGAGAATGAGAGCAGAAAACGCCAATATCAACGGGCGAAGGGGAGTATGCATTGGGAAAGCTCCGTAGTTGAATTTGGCCCGGTACATCCGAACGGATTATTTTTGGGAACGGGGAAGGGCAAAATCAGATTCTTTGCAATCTAGCAAAGCTTTCTTTGGCGGCCTACTCTTGAATTCTTGCGTTAAGCACGGAGATATTAACTCGGAATTGCAGGAAGGAACTACCGAAATAAAGGGTATCGAGCTTTGTTAAACATACGCAGCTTGAGATCGCGACGTCGTCTGCGGCTTATGCGCCAAGTACGTCGTCTCGGCTTGCACTTGGGGCAACGGA
>CAWCOV010000007.1:0-159691 GCA_963797255.1 uncultured Acidobacteriaceae bacterium | reverse complement strand
ACTGTGGGGCGTTGAACTGAATTCCCATCGCGCCCGCGTCTTCGATCGGAAGATTCTGGAACGCTCCGGTATTCGATGGCGGATGAGGCAGGGTTCCGGTAAACGGCTTGCCGCCTTCAACGCGCGTTTCGCTCCACACATACTTCTTCATGCCCTGCGAGCCAGGCACCCAGGGGCCGCCGGTTTCGCTCCAGCCGGGAGAACCTGCAATTGCCTCCTCCTCGCCTAACTTGTCGGCGAGCTCGGTGGCGTGTTTGAAGGCTGCTTTCCACTCTGGCGTCATGTAAGCCAGTCGCTTCTCCACGACCTGCGGCGTGGCCAAGGCCGCATCAAAATTCTGGAAGCCGCCCAGGCCAACGCGATGCATCCACTCCAGATCGAGGGTGATGCCCTCCTGGGAAATATTTCCGTTCATCCAATGCCACCACACGCGGGGCCGAGCGCCCTCCGGCGGATTGTCGAAACCGCTCTTGAGGGGATCTGTCCCACTTTGCGCGATAGCACCTGCCGCGGCAAAAATCAGCAGCACGAAAACTGAAACAAGCATCATTGATAGTCTTTTAGGCGTGGCAATTCGATCCTGGGTCATCTGGCTGGGCTCCTCGACCGGCAAGGGCTCTGCGAGGCAAGAATTCCCCGCGGCGGGCCTATCCCCGGCGGCGAGGATCATAGCACGCGAAACAATGCAGTCGAAAGAAAGAAATTACGCTTTGAAACAATTCCTTATGGAAATACGAGGCCTAAAGTGCCCAGAACTGTAGGTTTGCCGGTGCTATCTAAGAAATGCTTCCGTCAGGCCGCCGTCTACGGGAATCAAGTGTCCTGTGGTGCAGCGGGAAGCCGGGCCGGCGAGATAGAGTATCGCCTCAGCACAATCTTTGGGATCGATTGGCTGATGCGTGAGAGTCCTTTGCGCATAAAACTCCGCCAGCGAGCCACGCAGTTCTTCGTCTGTGGCCTTTTCGCTGAAGGGAATTTCGTACTTGGTGAGGGAAGCGATGACGCGATCCCGCGGAAACATCGTGGAGCCTTTCACGACGGTGGCAGGGCTGATGCCGTTTACCCGGACGCCGGGAGACATGCTGATAGCAAGCTCGCGGACCAGGTGACTGACGGCAGCCTTGCTTACGTCGTAGGCCTCGCTTCCGCGCTTGGCCACAACGGCGTTTGCCGAACTCGTGAGCACGACGCTGACGTTGAGTCCCTGATCGCGAAAGAGCTTTGCCGCCTCATCGGTCAACAGGTAGTTCGCGGTCACATTTACGTCGAGCGTGAGAGCCCACTGTGCATCCGTGATAACTCCATCGGGCGATGCGGGGAAAATAGCAGCGGTATTGACGAGTATGTCGAGACCGCCAAATTGGCTCACCGTCTTCTTTGAGAGCTTCTTGAATTGTCTCTCGATTGCGTATGTCGATCGCGACAGCCGTCGCGTGCTCCTTGCCCGCGATTGCCTGTGCCTCAAGCGCTACAGCATTGGCTGCAGCGAAATCGCGATCAGCAACGACGACGTGGGCTCCGCGTTGCGCTGCGAGTAGAGCAACCTCACGCCCGATGCCACTGCCTCCGCCGACGATGAGCGCAACTTGCCGGCTAAGCTGCTTTTCCGGCGGCTGACGACGTATCTTTGCTTCTTCGAGCTTCCAGTATTCAATGCGGAAGGCCTCAGAAATTGGCAGCGCCACGTAATTCGAATGAACCTGAAAAGCCGTGGTGGGAGCGGCTGGGCCGGCCTGCGGAAGCGGGTCCGGAACTGTTTTGCCGGACAGGGCGCTCGCGCCTTCCATGACGTGAATCGCGTTCACGTAGAACTCACCAGTGATTCTCGATTCGGTCTTCGTTTTGCCGAAGGTGAACATCCCAATTCCGGGGATCAGGACCACTGTCGGATTCGCGTCGCGAACGGCGGGTGAGTCCGGGGTCGCCTGCGAGGCATAATACTTGCCATACTCTTCGCGGTAATTCGCAAGGGAAGAGTCGATCACTTTCTTCAAGTCATCCAGTGATCCGTCGGGTTTCCAGGAGACATACATGGGCCTGATTTTGGTGCGGATGAAGTGGTCAGGACAACTTGTTCCGAGAAACGCGAGTCGGTCCGCATCTGCGGAATTCACAAATCGTAGAACTTCCGGAAGATCGGAGTAAGTCCCGAGCAATCGTTGTTGCGCGCTGACGCGGCCCCGCAGAAACGGCATGATCTGCGCGGCAATCGATTCGCGGTCACCGCGCGCTGCATGTTGTTCTCCTCCGAAGATTGGCTTTGCAGCGGATTCGGAATGACCCAGGACAAACTGGCCAAGATGATCGATAGCGGTAATCGTGTTCAAGTAGCACTCGCGCTGCGTGTCTCCCCAGGTAAACAAGCCGTGGCCGCCAAGGACGATTCCGTCGCAGCCTGGGGTACCCTCAACAGCTTTCTTCAGCATCATCGCCAGTTCGAATCCGGGCCTCTGCCACGGCAGCCACAAAAACTTATGCTGAAATTTGCTATTGAACTCTTCCATCTTCTCGTGGCCGTTTGCGGCGGCTGCCAGCGCGATTCCCCAGTCCGGATGCAGGTGGTCTACGTGTGCGAAGGGAAGAAAGCCGTGCAGCGGCGTATCGATGGAGGCGGCCACGGGATTATTTCTAAAGCTGCACAGGGAATACATGTCGACCATTTCGTCTTCGTAGTCGACGCCCCGATAGAGGCTTTCGAGCCGAAGCAATTTATCGAGGTAGAGTGTGGCGAAGCCACTGCGCTTGATGCTGCCCAGGTCGCCGCCGCTGCCTTTGACCCACAGCACGGAGGTGTCTTTTCCATCCAGAGGATCTGGCTCTACGATTTTGGAGCTCGTGTTTCCGCCGCCGAAGTTGGTGATCCGCAGGTCGGATCCCAGCAGGTTCGACCTGTAGCGCAACAGTTCAGGAGCGTCCAGGGTGCGGGCAACGCTGTCATCCCAGCGGTCTTCGAGGTAGCGAAGTGCAACGGTCGTGGTCATATTGAATCCTCAAATTTCGTAGCAGATGGAAATGTGCTGCGCGCTGCATAACTTAAACCACGGGTGAGCAACATCCGGCTGTTTGTCCTGAGGTACGCAAGAACTGATATCCAGAGCCAGTGTCATCGAGGTAAGAAAATGGCCCCTTAAAAATGCGGGCCAGCTACGAAGTAATACCACGACGAAAAAAATCGGGCAACGCCCGCTCTGGAAACCTTGGATGCAGCGAAAGGCACAGAGCGATTCGAAACAGTCTAACTTACTGAGAACCTCGTTTTGGGATCTGCTGGACAAGCGTCACGTCAGAGCTTTCCATTCCCGTCGATTTCGGCAATTTTTCTCGGGAGATGTATGAACGGGTAGTTTGCATGTACTTTCATAGAACGGCACCGCTCACGATACGGAGCGAAGGGAGAGAGATGGATCGGCGCGAAGTTCTTAAATTCGGATTGTCGGGTTGTGCGATGTTGGCTGCGAGGGGAGCGGGCGCGGCCGTTGATCCAGCGATTCCGATTATCGATACGCACATCCATCTGTTCGACACGGGCCGGCCCGGGGGAGTTCCCTGGCCTGAGAAGAGCGATGCCGCCTTATATCAGCCCGCTATGCCGGACCGATACCAACGCATGGCCGCACCGTTCGGCGTGGTTGGCGCGATTGCGATTGAGGCAAGTCCGCTAGCCAGCGATAATGACTGGCTCTTGAACGTGGCTGCGAAGAGTCCGCTGATCGTCGGCGCGGTGGGTGACCTTATTCCGGGGTCTGATTCGTACCTGAAGGATATTGAGCGGCTGCGCGCGAATCCGCTGTTTCTTGGTATACGTTACGGAAATATATGGGACCGAGACCTGGCTGTTGATAAGGAGAAGCAGGGATTCATTGCTGGTCTTAAACAGCTTGCGACTTACGGACTGGTGCTTGATAGCGCGAATCCGAACCCGGCATTGATCGCCGCAATTGTCGACGTGGCAGACAAGATTCCGAATCTGAGAATCGTGGTGGATCACCTACCCCACTCGCCAATACCTACAGAAAAGAGCAACGCGGACAAGTATCGCGCAGACCTGCATCGCCTTGCAGGGAACGCGAACGTGTATATCAAGTTGTCTGAAATTCCCTCGATAGTGAATCAGAAGGTTTCGCTTGATCTCGAGTATTACCGCGAACACCTGGACGAAATCTGGAACACTTTTGGGGAAGACCACATCATGTTCGGCAGCGATTGGCCGAACATTGATCACGTTGTCGGCTTTACTGAAACGCTTACGCTGGTGCGCGAGTACATGTCGCACAAGACCGCGACGGCGCGCGAGAAATTTTTCTGGAAGAACTCGCTTGCTGCTTATAAATGGCATCGCAGGAGCAAGGACCAGCCGAGCCTTTAGACAGTCGCGACAAAGCCGACGTTGATCCTTACTCCAAGTGGAAGACCTCCTCGAGCTGCATCATGTTGTCGTCGGCTTTTGAGTCGCCCATCTCTACGAAGAAACTTGCCATCTCATCCTGCCAGAGTTTATTTACCTCAGTGTTCTTCATCCGCTCAAGAGCCAGGTTGAAGTTGTCTGTCTCCACATAGCCCACCAAAAGGCCGTCTGGCGCAAGGAATAGCGAGTAGTTATGCCATCCAGATTCGCTTAAGGCCGCCAACATGGCTGGCCACACCGCAGCGTGACGACGGCGATATTCATCGATTCGCTCTGGCTTAACGTGAAGTGTGAAACAGACTCGCTGCACGCGATCTCCTTACTTGATTGCCTTGATTACCATGACTGAAAACGGCGCGAGGGTTGTCGTATCTCCCGAGATGGTGGCTGTGTGCGGGGCATCGTCGCCGGTTGATTCATCGACAAAGGTCGCGGCGCCGTTCGCGAAATCAGCCGGAATTTTCACCGAAACCGGCTTGTTGCGCTTGTTGACCAGCAGAAGTTTATTCCCCGCGGAAGTGCCGAAAGCCTGGACTTCAATCGCCGAACCATTCTGACTCTTCGTTTCCGCGAGTTTGTCTCCAGGGCCGAAATTGTCCTTCAACAACTTCAATACCCAGAACCTGGCATTCGGCTTTCCGCTTCCGGTCCAGTTCATCATGGAGACACTTGGGAACTGAGTGGGATATCCCACCAGTTGCGACTCACCCGCGATGTCGATACCAATCTTCGCCAACTGCATGTAGAGATACGCGTACATGCCGCCCGCGAGGTTCCAGTATCTCGGCGGGATCGGAATCTCGACATGGTTTGGCTTATCCTGGCCTTCGTCCGAGGGGAGGATGATTCCCAACTCATCCAGATCCGTTTTAGTTGAAGGCGACAGGCGCTTGCGGATCGACTCGGCATAACGAACCGTGTTCAGGAACCCGTTGGCCTGATCAAAAAACGTGTATTGCCAGTCGTCGATTGTCTGGTCCGGAGTGGAGTTGGCATAAAAATGATACGAGACGATGTCCAGCGGAATACCCGGCTTATGGTTCTTAGGGTTAAGGAAATATTCGAAATACTGCGGCTCAATACTCGGGGTAGCCAGCGCCATCCCGACGAATTGTGTGTTCGGCGAAACTTCTTTGATGGCACTCACGATCGCGTCGTACCGCGCGGTGTATTGTTCGGGAGTCATGTTGTGCTCATATTCGACTTCGTTGAGCACTTCCCAGTAAGGCAGAGAATAGTGATAGCCCGAGACATGCTTCTTGCCTAACTCATCTGTGAATTCGCCCTTGGTATACCAACTCACGAGCCGCGCATAGTAGTCACCGAGTTCCTTCATGGAAGGATCGCGCAGCTCTGTTCCCTGCGTGTATGTCCAGGTGACCTGGTTGGGATCGCTCGGATATTCCACCGGCTTATCCGTCTTGAACATCCACTGCGGAATGGTGCTGAAATTTAGGATGGTGGAGTGACCCTTCGTCGCATTGAGAAAATCGATCGTCATGGGATCAATCAAGCTGAAGTCCCACGAGGTTGACTGGCTTGTGGGAGGCGTGAGTTCCGCGACGCCAAGCTTGGGATACGGCAGCCATGGCACATAGCGAACATAATCTGCACCAAGGTCGCGGACTGCTGCATAGGAATTCGCTACGATCGGAGAACCGGGCCGGAGCATTGGATTGACAACCACTTGCAGCGTTGGAGTGGTTTTGGAAACAGCATCCACCTTGTTCCAATTCACCGTAACTGTCGCCGTGGATTCCTGAGCGTCGAGCGATAGTGTGGTTGCGAGTGGGAAGAGAAATGCACCGCTCCACATTATGACGGCAACCGCGATCTTTTTCTGAACGAATACGTGCGACATTAGCTTTCTCCCTTTTCCTGCAAGGCAGGAGTCGAACCACGGCTCTAACTCATTCGGAGTGGTGGGTTCCGAGTGTCTTAAAATTACGCGTCATCAGGATTCGTAGCTCTGACGGTGTGAATATAGGTAATCTCCCGTGCCCCTATCCGTCAATCGCCAACTAATCCGTAGCTGAAATTGTTTACGAATTCGCAGGCAGGCCGATTTCCGGGTATCTTAGCTTTCGAGGATCGCCACAAGATGAAATGGAAAAGCTTCGCAACTGTTGTGAGCACGACTTTGATCTCTTTGGCATCCTGTCTCACCATGCGCGGAGCTACCGAAGGCCCGCGTTCCTCGGTTCTTATGCCCGGGAATCTCCGGGTGGAATCTCTCGTCAGCCCTGTTGGCGTGGATAGCGAGCGTCCGCGATTCAGCTGGACGTTCGAGTCGACGGATCCAAACGCGCGAGGGCTTTCTCAGACGGCGTACCAGGTCATTGTTGCCTCGTCGGCGGAGTTGCTCAGTAAAGATCAAGGCGATGCGTGGGACTCGGGTCGAGTCTCGTCCCCCAGCTACATCCAGATCGAATATGCCGGCAAGCCGCTGTCCTCGCATACCGGATACTTCTGGAAAGTACGCACATGGGACCAGGAAGGAGTCGCATCGAACTGGAGCAAGCCTGCAAACTGGACCACAGCGTTACTCGCAAAAGCTGACTGGAAGGCGAAGTGGATTGCAGCGGAAGTTGACGGCCCTTCGCAGACTCCGGCGATCGAGCACGTCGACTCACTAAAAAATCCAGCAAAGCCCATGCCAATCTTCCGTCGGGATTTCGAACTCAAGGCACAGGTTCGCAGCGCTGTGGTTTACGTGTCAGGCCTGGGTCAATATGAATTGCATCTCAATGGAAAAAATGTAAGTGACACGGTGCTCAACCCCGGCTGGACCAACTACCGCAAGACTGTCCTGTACAACAGCTACGACGTGAGCGTGAATCTGCACAAAGGGAAGAACACGTTCGGCGTGTTGTTAGGAAACGGGATGTACAACGTTCCGAACAATAAGGAACGCTATACGAAGTTCACAGGCTTTTTCGGTCAACCTAAGCTCATCTTGCAACTCCATGTCACCTATGCCGACGGAACTTCCACGACGGTGCTTAGCGATAGCTCGTGGAAGTCAACGAGCGGGCCAATACTTTTTTCCTCGACTTATGGCGGGGAAGATTACGACGCTCGTAAAGATCCTGAAGGTTGGGACTCTCCCGGATTTGACGATTCGAAATGGACGACGGCTCTCGAGGTAAATGGTCCGGGTGGCGCTCTCTCCGGCCACATCATTCCGCCGATTCGAGCGGCACAGACATTTCAGCCAGTTAAGATTTCCGAGCCCAAACCAGGAATGCTTGTATATGACTTAGGGCAGAATTTCTCGGGATGGCCTCGGATCAAAGTACGTGGCCGCGCGGGCGACACCGTCAGGTTGACCGCTGGGGAGCTACTGAATCCAGATGGAACGGTGTCGCAGCATAGCGCGAATGCCGATCCGGCATCGGCCAATCTTTACTCCTACACGCTCAAGGGAAGTGGGGAGGAAGTCTGGCATCCGCTCTTTAGCTACTGGGGATTTCGCTATGTTCAGGTCGAGGGTGCAACGCGATCGCACTCAGACAATGGCAAGCCGGAACTCGTAGCTCTCGAGGGACAATTCCTGCACGATGATGCGCCGGTTGATGGAACATTTGTTACGTCGAAGGCGCTTTTCAATCAAATTCATCACCTGATTGATACTGCGATCCTGAGCAACATGATGAGCGTGCTCACGGATTGTCCTCATCGTGAAAAGCTGGGATGGCTGGAGCAAACTCATCTGGCCGGTACGTCCATCATGTTCAACTACGATGCGCTGCATCTCTATCAGAAAATTGCCGATGACATTGGAGATGCACAACTCGCAAATGGCCTGGTCCCGGCCATCGCTCCTGAATACGTGGCGTTTGTCGATCGCAACGGAGTGAGTACAAACTTTCGAGATTCGCCGGAGTGGGGCAGTGCTGCGATCATCAGCCCGTGGATCGCTTACCAATTCTATGGTGACAAACGCCTGCTGGCGGATCACTACGACGAAATGCGAAGGTACGCTGAATACCTTACAAGCAAATCGCAGGATCATATGCTTGCCTACGGCCTGGGCGATTGGTATGACATCGGCCCCAGCGCTCCGGGCGAATCGCAACTCACGGGGAAGGGGCTGACGGCAACTGCTGTTTACTACCAGGACTTGAAGATACTGGAACAGATTTCAAATCTTCTCGGCAAAAATGCTGAAGCGAGCAACTACGCCCAGCAAGCTAGCGAAGCGAAGAGCGCTTTCAATCGTCACCTGTTCCACGCGGAAACCAACCAGTACGATCGCGGAAGCCAGACAGCCCTGGCAATGCCGCTCGCACTCGGCCTGGTTCCTGAGGCTAACCGTCAGGCTGTTCTGGAAAACCTGGTCGCGGACATTCGTAAGAACAACAATCACGTCACTGCGGGCGATATCGGGTTTCATTATGTCGTTCGTGCGTTGTCCGACGGCGGACGGTCGGATGTTCTGAATGACATGCTTTCGCGAACTGATTCTCCGAGCTACGGGTATCAGTTGTCTCGTGGAGCGACTACTCTGACGGAAGCATGGGACACCAATCCTGACAGCTCGCAAAATCACTTTATGCTCGGACATGGTGAGGAGTGGTTCTATCGTGGCTTAGCCGGGATAGAATTCGATTTGAGTCGGAACAAGGAAGAACAGATTGTTATCCGGCCAACTCCCGTTGGCGATATCCAATCAGCATCTGCAACTTATAACTCAGTCCTGGGATCGATTTCGAGTAGCTGGCATGTCGCCGGAAATACTTTTACGTTGGATGTGCGCATCCCACCGAGTGCCACTGGTAACGTTTATATTCCGACGGCGCATGGAGCAACATTCAAGGAAAGCGGACGCGCTTCCGATGCGGCTCCCGGCATTCGGAGCTGCGTTCAAAAAGATGATTCGACTCTGTGTGTCGTTGGATCTGGCAATTACCACTTTGAAGTCACACGATAATGTTTCGCATCGTTTCGATCGTGATCGAATGGCTGATCATTGTGATGGGTTCGTGGACATACCGGTCATTGCGGGAGTCAATACAGTGACGACAGCCGGTCTGGATATTGAAGCAGTTATTGCTTCATTGCCCGCAAAACGAGCCGTAATCGCATGTGTGCCGACGGAGAGAGTTGTCACCTTCAAGGTGGCTAAGCCTTTTGAGTCGAGGAATGCGCTGCCGAGAGCGACACTGCCATCGCTGAAGTTAACCAGCCCAGTTGCCGTTTCAGCGGGAGGGTAGATTACGCTCGCACTTAACGTAACAGTTGCGCCAAGTATGACAACGGCTGGCGTAGCGGAGAGCGTGGTCGTCGTTTGGACCATTGGTGTATTGGGCATAGTGGAAGAAACGCCACCACACCCGGTAGTAACAAGCGCGCACAAGCAACAGATACAAAGACCAAGGTCGCGAAGACTCACGGACCGCCGACGAGTATCCTGCGACCGCCCGATCACTCGGTGAGACTTTCTGATGATGTAACTCATTTCGCGCCTGATTTTCCGGAACTATTTCTTCATCCAGAATCCGTGCTTATACTTTTGACGCTTTCTATCGAAAATAGCAATCTATCTTATCGGCCCTGTGGCAAACGGTCGTAGGGCCGTTGAAGTTCACACTCCGGATTAAGACGCACGCCAAAGCCGGGACGATCCGGCAGCTTCATTCGGCCATTTTCGGGTACCGGCTCATCCAGCAGCAGGGGCGCAAACATTGGAATGACTTTATCCGCCGCCGGCGCCATCATTAGAAATTCAGAAAATGGACTGTTATGTTGCGTAATCACGAAGTGATAGCTATACACGCTGGAGCCATGAGGTACGACCAGAACTCCATGTGCATCTGCGAGCGCGGATATTTTCTTAAGCTCCGTGATGCCGCCGCACCATCCCACATCCGGCTGCAGAATATCGGCACATTCCATTTCAAGGAGCATACGGAAGCCCCAGCGTGTGGCCTCATGTTCGCCCGTGCTGGATAACATGCCGCTCGGCATTTTGCGCCGGAGCTCTGCGTACCCCCAATAATCGTCCGGAAGCAGAGCCTCTTCCATCCACTTCAAGCCATACTCCGCAGCCGCATGAGCAAGCCGGACGGCGTAATCCAGATCGAGACTCATCCAGCAGTCGTACATCAGCCAGAAGTCATCGCCTGTTTTTGTGCGCATCTCTGCCAATCGCGCGATATTTTTCTGCAGTCCATCATCGCCTTCCGCCGGGCAATGAAGCAGTGGCATCTTCCCGCCGATGAATCCCATTTGCTTCGCCAGGTCTGGCCGACTACCCGTGGCGTAGAAAATCAATTCATCGCGCACCGCTCCGCCAAGCAGATGGTAGACGGGCTCCTGCCGCAATTTGCCCAACAGATCCCACAGGGCGAGGTCCACGCAACTGATCGCATTGATGACCAATCCCTTCCGGCCGTAGAACAGGGTTGATAAGTACATTTGTTCCCAGATAACTTCGATGTCCGCAACCTTCGCACCTTCAAGAAAGCGCGCTAAATGATGCTCGACGATCCATGCACCCGGTTCGCCACCGGTGCTCACCGCGAAGCCCACGACGCCGTTATCCGCTTCGATCTCGACGATCAACGAGCCCAATACATTCAACCCGAAGGACTGCCTGCTATCGCGGTAGGCGGGATATTTTGCCATGGGTGTAGCGATGTGGCCGTCAATCCAATGGTCCTTCCCTTGATCGTGATAGTCGCCGCCGCCGCCGCGCGCCACATAGGCGCGGACCTGACGAATTGTGTTCTGTGCCATTGGAGTAGCGATCTCCTCAATCGAATTTGTTTAGTCAGGTGTCAGTGGATTCATTTGATTAGCTCGTCTTCCGCGATCTACCAGCGCGATCAACAAAGCGGCGCACAGGGTGGTTCCCGCCAACACATACTGTCCCGCTCTCTGCGACCCGAAATGTACATCCGCCCATATCTTTATATTGGGGGCGACAAATCCGCCCAACGCTCCGATTGCGTTGATCATCGCTATGCCGCCCGCGGCCGCTGTTCCGGCGAGATAGCTCGTAGGAAAAGTCCAGAACAATGGTTGGACCGAGAGGAAGCCGGCAACCGCAATGCAGGCTGCGAGTCAGCGCAATTCCCGGGACTGCTGGCCGGAAAAATTGCACTCGCCACAGCGGCTATGACCAGCGTGATGCTTGCGACGATTCGGTTGCTCCCGAAACGAGCCGCAATTCGTGGCAGCCACAATACCATGATGAGTGCGCAGATCCATGGGACAGCCGACACCAACCCAACTACGATGCCCACTGACCTGCCCATCACGGAAGCGATTTCTGATGGAAGATAGAAGACCACACCATACACGCTCATCTGAATGAGGAAATAGATCGCGGCAAACAGGAGAACATGCACGTCAACGAGCGCGGCGAAAAAGACTGACGGCCCATGAGTTCGACGTTCCAGATCCTCTTTGTGAAGTTGTTGTATCAAGGCTGCCTTCTCGGGAGCGGGCATCCAGCGCGCATTCTCGGGCTTGTCGTCGAGATACCAAAACGTCAAGATTCCCCCGACAACCGACATCAAACCTTCAACGAGGAACATCCATTGCCAACCTTGTAAGCGGCCGACGCCATGCAGTTGGAGAAGCGAGCCCGACAAAGGTCCGCCGAGGATGAAGGCCAGCGGTGCTCCAAGATAAAAGAGGCCGAGAATTTGCCCGCGCTTATTGTTGGGGAACCAGTAAGTGATGTAGAGGATCACGCCCGGAAAGAAGCCTGCCTCGGCGGCTCCCAGCAAAAGGCGAAGCAGGCAGAATGACATTGGGCCGGTTGCGAACATGGTTGTGGCGGACGCAAGTCCCCATGTGACCATGATGCGCGACATCCATGCTTTCGCACCTACTCTGTGCAGGATGAGGTTGCTGGGAACTTCAAGCAAGGCATAGGAGATGAAAAATAATCCGGCACCGAGGGCATAGGCCGCCTCTGAGATACCGGTCGATTGCTGCAATGCGAGCTTGGCGAATCCGATGTTGGCGCGATCCAGAAACGATACAACGTACATGAATAGCAGGAAGGGAATCAATCTCCTTCGGGCGCGTGCGGTCGATCGATCCAGTGAATCTTCTGCAACGCCCATAGCGCGTGGATGCCCGAAGGTTAGCGGCGCCCGTGGATCATAACATGCTGACAGAATTCAATCGCAAAGAATCGAGTGCTGCAGACAGAGGTAACTTCATGGCTGTGCTGCAGGTGCGTCAGAGCATTTTCTAGCAAGTTCTGCTTCTGCTGATTCAAGTACGGTGAGCCTGTCTGAATCCTTCGGGAGTTTTGAGGCCAGTGCTTTTGCTTTTTCGAAAGAAGTTCTCAGGTTCAGGCAGCTATCTCGCGGCAATGCGCGAACTGCTTCAGCCAACGCGACCGCAGCCTGGTAGCCGACAAAAGGAGCCTCAAGCTCGGGGTTGTCCAGGCGGGTTGCGAGCCAATCCACGTATTGTTCACGGGGAAACATTTGCAGAATCGCAATCGCTGCCAGCCTCGTGCCGGTCGAGGGACTCTCAATAAACTCGTTCAGGAGTGCCTGCCCGTCCGGTGCGGCCGCCTTCATTTTTGCAAACACGGCTGCCATCTGTCGGGTTCTCTCCCAACCGGACGGCATGGAGCTTCGAGTTGCCTCATACTCCTTTGCGAGAGAAGCAAACTTGGCGCGAGATGTATTGGTGAGCGCTTCGTGCCCGGATGTATCGACGGTGTTTCTTTGCACCGCGGGAGGCGGCGCAGTTTGTGCATGCAGTGCTTCGTCTTGCAAAATATCGCGTATCGCCCGCAACAGGCCTCCGCGAACATGCTCGATGAACTCAACGTGGCTGGGATAACTGGACGTGAGTCCGAGTTCGTTGACCTCTCGACGAAACCGGAGAACCTCACCGAGTTGTATCAACTCCTCTTCGCTCGGCAACGCGATCGGTTCATCGCAAAAATAGAACATGATGCGAGGCAGTCCACCCTGTTTCCGCTTCTCGCAGGCACGCCGGTACTCTTCAATCGTCCCGCTGGGTGCGTTCTTTGTGGGCGTGCCACATCGCTTCCACATAATTCCAACGAAGATGTCATAGTCGACAGGAATCTGCCGGTTGATAACATCCTGCGGCGATCCAAAATCCGGATAGGAATCTGTTTCGTATCCAACTAACTCGAGGCGGAGATTTCGAAGGGGATCGAGAAACGTGAGCACGTCGTTGATGTCGCGCAGCAAACGTCTTAGCGCATTTCGCTCATCAGCTACATCGCTGGGTGACGCGATGAACACTCTTAGAGTACGCGGACTTTGCATACCATCAGCCATCGTAGAGAGATCTTCCGAGGTGGTGCATTGCCGTTCTTGCGCTCTTCAGGAACGAATTTGAACGACGCGCGTATGACTGACCGCGCAGGGCAGAGCGTTAAAGGAATTTACTTTGTACATGGTGGACAGTCAACTGTATTTGCATCGATTCCAGCGGTTGACCGCACACTGTTTGCTCTCCTCAAGTTGGCAATTGCAGATGGCCGGCCTGCCCACCCGTGTATAGTTGCTTTGTTGTTCAGCACTCTTCAATCATCCCTTTCTAAGGCCACGCATTGTCCTCTGACCGCGCACTCTACGGCTCCACGATCTTTTGCTCCGCCTTTCTGCTTTTTCTTATAGAACCTATCGCGGCCAAAGAGATTCTCCCTGCGCTTGGAGGTTCTTCTGCCGTTTGGATGACTTGCCTGGTGTTTTTCCAGGCCATGCTTCTCACCGGCTATCTTTATGCCCACTGGCTCACTCGTTTGAAGGCCAACCCAATTGCGTCCGCGATGAATGCTTCTCGGATTCATCTCGTTCTCATCATTACTGCCACTCTTCTTACCATTGCGCAACTGGCCATCCATCCCAGCCTCACACGGGCCGCCCAACACCCTGCCTCGGCCATATTTCTCGATCTCGCCGCAACGATCGGACTACCGTTCCTCCTGCTCGCTTGCAGCAGCCCTTTGCTTCAGGTTTGGTTCGCGCGCAGAGAAAATACCGCTGTGCCGTACCGATTGTTTGGCCTCTCAAATGCCGGGTCGCTGCTTGCGTTGATCTTGTACCCAGTTGCGGTTGAACCATATTTGACGCTGCGCCATCAAAGGCTGGTTTGGTCCATCGGCTTTGTGTTGGTCGCGTTGTTGCATGGCGTTGTGGCGCGTCAGAACGATGCACATGTTGCTGAGACCCCGGAATTATCGAAGCTTGCTGCAACTCCGACGGATACTTTCGCCGCTTCATCTACTCGAAGGCAAAAGCTGTTATGGTTCTTTCTTCCCATGGTTGCCGCGATGCAGTTGAGCGCGGTGACCGGTTTTCTTTCACAGAATATCGCTGCCATACCGCTACTTTGGATACTGCCTCTCGCCACCTATCTATTCACATTCATCGCCGCATTTGACGCGCCTCGCTTCTATCGCCGCGGCTTGATACTAAGATTTCTAGTCGTCCTTCTCGCTGCTCTTGGATACATGCTAAGCAAGATGGACATGAGCTTGCCGATTGGTCTTAGCGTGGCCTTTTTCGTGATCGAACTTTTCTTTGGCTGCTATTTTCTCCATGCTGAGACCTATGCCCTAAGGCCAGAGCGCGACTCCGAAGCAACGCTTTTTTATCTTCTGATTGCAGCCGGTGGAGTCGCGGGATCCTTCTTTATCGGCGTAGCTAGCCCGTTGATCTTCAACGCGAACTATGACATCGCCATTAGCTTCGCTGCGACAGCGGCAGCGGCATTGGTGGTGGTTTGGGGTGGGAGCTCGATGGTCGGTGCAGGCGCCGCGCCCGGCGAACCAGCTAACCGTAGTGACCTTTGGCCGCAGCGACTTCTGTGGATTACGGCCACTGTTCTTATGATCTGCCTGATCATCCTGATGTACCGCTCTTTCAATCGCGATTCCCTTGTATTGGTCCGCAATTTCTATGGCACCTTAAGTGTCCGACAATCCAACAACCCGCCCGTCGCTCTCACCGTACGCAGTCTCCAGAACGGCTCCATCCAACACGGCACACAATGGTTTGCACCCGAATTTCGCAGCACTCCTACGACCTACTATGCGCAGAACTCCGGTGTGGGCCTCGCACTGCAATATTGCTGTTTTGAACCGGGAGCGGAAATCCGCACGCCTCGCCGGAAGAATGTTGGCATCATCGGTCTTGGTGCCGGCACGCTGGCGGCTTACGGCAACTCCGGCGATCAGTTCACCTTCTACGAGATCAATCCGGGAGTCGAACCGATCGCTAGAAATCTGTTTACTTACATTCGGGACTCGGCCGCACACGTGAAGATTCTTGAAGGTGACGCTCGTATCACTCTCGAAAATCAGCCATCGCAGCAGTACGATGTGCTCGTTGTCGACGCCTTTTCTGGAGACGCTATTCCGCTGCACCTGCTCACCCGTGAGGCTATTGCCCTTTACTGTCGGCATCTCGCGCCAGGCGGTGTGCTTGCATTCCATGTGTCGAATCAGTATCTCGATCTGGCTCCTGAGGTCGCACTGTTGGCTGCTTCTCAAGGCTTGCGGGCGGTCTCGGTTCAATCTCTTCCGAATGAGCAAAAGGGAGCTTTCGCCAGCAGTTGGATTTTGGTAACGAACAATCTTGCATTCCTGAATCAACCAGAGATCGCGAAGGTTGCCAAGCCAATTGCTGGAAGGCGGACGCGATCTTCTACGGCTGGTAGAGTTCGGTTGTGGACCGACGACTTCTCCAGCCTTCTGCCCATTTTGCGGTGGAGCAGACGATGACGTCGCTCAGGGTTACATCGATGAATGATCGTCCATCGCAGTGAAGGTCTCTTCATTGAACACTCGGCTTCTTGTTCAGCACAACGCATGAGTATTTTCGACAGTATGCAACTCACAGCTGTCGATTTGCACTCTCATCGATGTTGTCCTCAATGAGGAACAGAGCACTTAAGAGGGAACAATGCGAAGCAAAGCAAAGGGTCTGGCGAATCCGACGAGTTTGAGGCCGATAGATAAGAAAGACGGCACCGTTCAGGTGATCATTGAGACACCAAAAGGCTCCCGCAACAAATTCGCCTTTGATCCTGACCAAAATATTTTCGCACTGAAAAAAGTCCTTCCAGCGGGAATGACGTTTCCTTACGAATTCGGCTTTTTGCCGCAGACTCGCGCTGAAGATGGCGATCCGATCGACGTGCTTCTTTTGATGGATGAGCCGGCATTTCCCGGTTGCTCAGTGCGCGCTCGCCTGATCGGTGTCATTGAGGGGGAGCAACTCGATGGCAAGAAAAAGATTCGCAACGACAGGCTCCTAGCGGTTGCTGAAGCCAATCACATGTACGCCAATATCCGGGGCCTCAAAGACCTGCCCGCGCAGTTTCTCCACGAACTGGAAGACTTCTTCGTGAACTATCACAAACTCGAGGGCAAGGAATATCGGCTGCTCGGGTGTAAGGGCGCTGGCACTGCTCTTAAGTTGATCAAGCAGGCACACCAAGCTGCTTAAGTCCGGTCCGAAGTATGAGCGATTTGGTTCTCAGGTTCTTTATAGGCGGGATCGTTGTCAGCCTGTTTGCGCTCATCAGTGATGTGTTGCGTCCAAGAAGTTTTGCCGGACTGTTTGGTGCGGCGCCCTCGATTGCTCTGGCGACGATCGGTTTGACGATCGCCCATGACGGACCACACTACGCGTCAATAGAAGCGCGATCCATGATGCTGGGAGCGATAGGCTTCCTTGCCTATGCCATGTGCGTTTGCTGGTTGCTGATACGTTACAAGCCAACGACTCTTGTCGCCACCCTGGGACTTATGCCGGTATGGGTAGCAGTGTCGTTCAGCTTGTGGTACTTGCTGGCGAGGACGTTGTGATGGTTGAGCTAAAGCTTTCCTCCATCAAAGATACAAAGCCACACGAGTACGCGGTCAGGTTCCTGTTCGGCGGAAGCTGCACAGTTCTCGCAGGTCTGATCGCGAAACGATATGGGCCGAGCGTAGGTGGTCTGTTCCTTGCGTTCCCGGCAATCTTTCCCGCCGGAGCCAGCCTGATTGAAAGTCATGAGAAGAAACGCAAGGCCAAACTAGGTTATGACGGGACGACGCGCGGGCGTTTGGCGGCGAGCGTTGAAGCGGCGGGAACTTCGCGTGGTTGCATCGCGCTCATCGGATTTGCGCTCGTACTCTGGATAGGTCTACCTAGGGCCAATGCATTTGGCGTGATGTTAGCCGCAGCAGGAGTTTGGATACTTTTCTCAACGACTCTATGGGCGGTGTGCCGAAGCCGCTTCTTTCACCGTCGATCCAATCGATTGTGATACAGGCAAGCTACGCGCACTCCCGGAATAACTAACGAGGTTTTGCAACCGCGGAAGCGAGGGTCGCGGTTTTTCTGATCGTCTCTCCCTCTTTGATTTCGTAGATTGCATCTGCGCCGACGTCGGTGAAATCCTGCTTCACGCCATTCGGCCATCGCACCTGAACATTCATCTTCGTGTTATTGCCAAGGCCAAAGTGCAGCCGGAAATCACTGCTGGAGAGATAACTGCCTCCACCGTGAACCTCGTCCACTTGCGTCATGGTTGGAGTGGTGACAGTAACATGTGCTCCGATTGCTGCGCGGTTGCCTTTCGCGCAGACGAGCCGGAAGAGAACGCGGTGATTCGGATTCTCCGTTTCGTTAAGAAAGAGTGATGGTGGACCGTCAACGTTAAAGACGAGAACATCCAGGTTGCCATCGTTGTTTACGTCGCCGAATGCCGTTCCCCTGCGCGACTGAAGGGGGCCGTCGTTGAGCCCGGAACCCTTGTCGATCTCGTGGAAGGTTCGGTCCCCTTGATTGCGGAATAGCTGAATCGGCTCGGCGAAGCGCGCGTCGTAAGGCAGCGTATCCATCAGGCTGGAAAAGTTTCCATTCACCATCAGAATGTCAGGCCAGCCGTCATTGTCGAAATCTCCAAAGCCTGTGCCCCATTTCACGGGAACGAACGTATCACTCGCCAGTCCCGCCCTGTCCGCGATGTCAGTGAACAGGTCGTCACCCTGGTTCCAGTAGAGACTCGCGGGCTGGTTGCCGAATCGGGTGACGAAAATATCCAGCTTGCCATCACGATCGAAATCGCCGAAGTCCGCTGCCATGTTGCCGTATGGCTGTCCGTCCGCTCCGGAACCAGATCCCGATAGAACGCCGATCTCCTCAAAGGTTCCATTCCGCTTATTTTTATAAAGAAAATTCCAACCGGAATCATTGGTTACGTAGAGATCGGGCCATCCGTCTCCGTCGTAATCGCCCCATGTCACGCCCATGCCATGCAGTTTGTTCGGATCGTGAACGCCAGCTTTTTCTGACACGTTCTCGAATGTCCCGTCGCCGCGATTGCGAAACAGGAAATCTGTTTCCCCTTGCATACCATCCGGCAACTCCACGAGCACGCCCTTGTAGCTGAATGAATCGGCATCGGGCAAATGGTGCACGTCGGTGTTCACATAGCGCGCGACAAAAAGATCGACGTTGCCGTCGCGATCATAGTCTGCCCATGCTGCGCCTGTGCTGAACCCTCCACCCTTCAGGCCTGCCTTCTCCGTGACATCTTCAAACTTGCATCCTCCAAGATTGCGATAAAGAACATTGTGCCCGTATCCAGTCACGTACATGTCAGGCAGACCATCGTTATCAAAGTCCGCAACCGCGAGGCCCGTTGCCCAACCCTTGGTTGCGAGCCCCGCAGATTTGGTGATGTCCGTGAAATGAGTTGTCGCGGATTTACTATCCTGACGGTAAAGGGTCACCATCAGGTCGCCACCCTTTAGATACTGCTCGATGGTGGAATCGTTCACTACGGCGATATCGAGTTTGCCGTCGTTGTTGCAATCGAGGAAGGCCACTCCACCGCCCGTCATCGTGTCAACCACGTATCGTCGTTCGGTTGTAGAATGCGGCTTTGTCGTCAGGCCAGCGATCGCGGAGATATCCCGGAAGTGCATTGCTGGAGGCGAATTTGTTGCGGGCTTTCCTTCTGAACTCGTGGTTCCCGGTTTGGAACGAGGCGTCTGTGCGGGAGCACTTAGAACAGCGCAAATTCCAGCAACGATAATTAGGAACCGAACCATGGAGTGAAGCACAGTGTAACAAACCGATCACACGCGCAACAAAGATCACCTCCGAGATCCACGCTTTCTCGGAGCAGTGATGGAAAGAATCAGTGCCGGTAAATTTCGCTGTGCGGATGGTAATGCTGCCAGTCAAACCAGAAGTCCTTCAGAAAAGTGACCCTGGCGAGGCACTGGCCGCTCTTGTCGCCAGCAATTGCGCAACCTTCGAAGTTCCATTTGTCCAGTGTTTCCGAATCGACCAGAGAGTAAGGATCGTTGGCACCTGCGTCGGTTGGCCGAAAGAACTCCAGCGCGTTACCTCCCACATCGCGGGAGAACACGCGCAAAGATTTTCCATCGCTGCCGAGCACCAGCATGACCGGCTTGCCGGCTACCGAATCCTGCAGCACCGGAGATTGTGCGGTCAGCTTATTCAACGGATACGCCTTCGCAACTCCATCAATGACCACGCCGATAATCGTTTCGCGGTCTGGGAGTGTTCCCTTCGTGCCGTGTATTACGGTGGGGAGCTCTGCTACCTCGTGCTCCCACGAAGCCTTTTCATATCTCGCGGCGTACCGCGCTATCGGAGCCAGTACTGTTCCGTTGGGGCGCTCTTTCTTCCATAGCGCGAACGTGAGTTCGTCCTGCGCGACCAGCGAAAGGTGCTGCCCCTTCAATGGGCCGGCGATGGCAGTTCCCGTTACCTGCTGCCAATAACTCCCCGTCTCCTCATCGCGCATCAGAAAATTCTGGTTGTTGATTCCAGCGAGGTGGAAGTGAAGTTCTCGACCGTTCAATCGGCGGGTCCAGACTAGACCCGTGTGGCAGAGCGTTCAATACGTGACGGCGATCGGCAATTGATGCAACCGGTCATTCACCACGTGGTGGTATCCCATCTCGCGAATTGGATACGCACGGCTCTCTCCGCCTATCGTCACCGCGATGACCATGTCGTTCGGATCCACACTGGCCTGGTTTGCGGTGACATAACTTGGCGCGCCAAGCGGGTGGAACATGTGTTCGTAGGGATTGATCCACGATATGACAGCTGCCAGGATTGCGATTACTGTTGCCGAAGCCAGAAGCAGCTTTGATCCCAACTTGGCCTTCCGCAACAGCATCACGGCAAAAACCGTAATCAATACAGCTATGCCCAGAAGAATGGGCTTACTGTGCAGCAAAACCCATAGCGACCGCTGCAAAGCTGCAGGTGTCTGTTCTCGAAAAGGGTAGATCACATACATGGGATATGCCGCAAAGGCTCCGGCCCCCAGGCTCGCGAGCAACAAGCAGAACCCAATGAGTGTCGCTTTTGGCAATAGCCTAAACCGCGTCGAAAAAGAGGTCGGCATCGAACTATCTTCCATGCGAATTCCGCAGACTGCAAGCCAAAAAGCGGGACGCCCATTTCGACTATAAGGCTACGAGGCTGTTCTTTGCCAAACTTGATCCGTTCAGCATTCGTCGCAGTATCTACGGGGGAACACTCGTGGAAACAAAGGGCTAGATGTCGGCTTGACCGGCCTCGTGGCCGCACAGTGTAAATCAAAAATTAGATTTTCGATGATATGATGCCGTCAAACGGAGGGCTCCTTCGGGCTCCAGTGTGCCTCTCGCTATGCGAATAACTCCGATGGTCCGAGCAGGTATATTCTGCTTCGCGGCAGTCTGCATTCCGTTCGTAGCGTCGGCCCAGGCTTCTGACGCTCAGGCCAATGCTGGAATGACACTGCAACAGGTCCTTGAAGCGGCGGCGACAAATTATCCCGCCATTCAGGCAGCGCAGGCGCACGAGCGCGCGGCAAAGGGAACCGTCGCAGTTGCAAAAACAGCTTATCTGCCACGTGCGGACGTGCTGTGGCAGACCAATCGCGCCACCGCCAACAATGTCTATGGTCTGCTTCTGCCCCAGGGTGTTATTCCTTCCATATCCGGCCCAGTGCTGCCCTCCGATGTCTCGCGCAACGCATGGAGCAGCGGCGGCGCCGCGCTTTTGAGTTGGCAGCCATTCGATTTCGGTGCGCGTGCAGCGCGTGTGAATGCGGCTCAAATGGGAAGTGAGGCCGCAACCCAGGCAGCAGCATTGACGATGCTTGAAGTGACTGCCAATGCAGGGAGTGCCTTCTTCGATCTGGCTGCGGCGCGCCAACTCGTCCTCGTCGCACGCGCGAACGTGAATCGCATCGAGACATTCGCGAGGGTGGTGCATGTTCTAGTCGACAACACTCTTCGCCCCGGAGCAGACGCTTCCCTGGCTGATGCGCAACTTGCGTTGGCACGGAACCAGCTTGTTCAGGCGCAAACGCAGGAAGCGGTTCGTCGCGCGGCATTGTCACTCTACATGGGAAATACTGCTTTAGAGCCGGAGATCAACGACGCGCAACTGCTGGCCACGTTGCCTGCCGCTCCTGCTGCGACGGCAAAACTGACTTTGCATCCGGCAGCGTTGGAGGCCGGTGCTCTACTCAGTCAGCAGCAGGAGAACGAACGCGCTCTTGGCCGCAGCTATGTTCCGGTGTTTACTGCTCTGGGATCGGTTTCTGGCCGCGGCGCTGGTACCGCGTTGGATGGCCAATTCCCCGGCGGCACTGCAGGACTTGCGCCAGACACGTTCAATTGGGCAGCGGGCCTGCAAGTCACGTTTCCAGCCTTTGACTACTTCACCATCAAAGAACAAAAGAAAGTTCAGCAGGCGAATGTGGAATCGGAGCGTGCCCATTATCAGCAGGCTCTCGACAACATCTCCGTTGCCGTGAAGCAGGCAGAGGCCACGTTGGCGGGAGCGCGTCTCATCGCTGCGAACACTCCGTACGAATTGACTGCCGCGCGAACAAGCGAGGAGCAACAACAAGCGCGTTATCGATCCGGCCTGGCAACCGTAGTGGATGTTTCTGCCGCAGAGGCGGTCCTCGCACAAGCCGAGAGCGATGATAGAATCGCGCACCTCAGTGTTTGGCGCGCGCAGTTCGGTGTTGCTATTGCTCAGGGAGACTTACAGCCATTCCAGGCCTTGCTTAAGAGCCAGCCATGAAAAGAGGAAGATAGCTAACCATGTGGCTCGTTCGCGCAGCACTCCGTCAGCCCGTCTCCATTATCGTCTTCGTGGTTGCGCTCGGTCTCTGCTCCATCCTTGCGGTCAAAAGAACGCGTGTCGATATTTTTCCGACTCTCGATCTTCCTGTTATCTACGTAGCGCAGCCCTATGGCGGCATGAGTCCGCAGCAAATGGAAGGCTTCATCTCCTACTATTACGAGTATCACTTCCTCTACATCAACGGGATCGAAAGCGTCGAAGCGAAGTCCATCCAGGGAATGGCACTGCTCCGCCTCGCCTTTCATCCTGGAACAAATATGAGCGAGGCCCTCGCGCAGACCATCTCCTACGTCAATCGTGCGCGCGCTTTCATGCCTCCGGGCACTGTGTCCCCCTTCGTCATACGCTACGATGCCGGCACCTTACCCGTTGGATACATGGTTTTCGCCAGTCCATCTCGTACTCTTTCGGAAATTCAGGATCTCGCCCTCAATCGCGTTCGCCCTGTGTTTGCAACGCTCCCCGGTGTCTCCTCGCCTCCTCCCTTCGGAGGCAATCAGCGCACCATCGTAATCAATGTCGATCCGCAAAAACTTCAGGCGTACGGACTCTCGCCGGACAAAGTCGTCCAAGCGCTCACCACGGGCAACAGCATCCAGCCTGCGGGCAATGCTGACATCGGCAGCACACATTCGCTCGTCACCACCGACACAACAGTCACCCAGATCAGTGATCTGCTCGACATTCCGTTGAAGCTCGGTTCTGGCGCATCTGTTTACATTCGGGACGTAGGCAGCGTTTCTGACTCGTCCGATCTTCTCGCAGGCTATGCCCTCCTGAATGGCAAGCGAACAATCTATATCCCCGTCACCAAACGCCCCGATGCCTCGACCCTTACAGTCGTTCAGCAGGTCCGCGATAACCTGCCACGCTTTCAATCCCTCATCCCGGAAGATATCAAGATCACTTACGAATTCGATCAGTCACAGTATGTGCGCAATGCGCTCATGGCCGTGCTGCGCGAAGGTTTGCTCGGAGCCCTTCTCACAGGTCTGACCCTCTTCTTATTTCTACGCGACTGGCGCTCTTCTCTCATCGTCGTGATTACCATCCCCTTCGCGTTGCTTACAGCTGTAGTGCTTTTGAAACTCGCCGGACAAACCATCAACATCATGACGCTGGGAGGTCTCGCTCTCTCCGTCGGAGTTCTGGTCGACGAGGGCACGGTACTGCTTGAGAATATCCACGTGCATCTTGACAACGGAGAGAACACGGCACGCGCCGTGTTTCTGGCGAGCAGGGAAGTCGCGATCCCCAGATTTCTCGCAATGCTTAGTGTCATGGCCGTATTCATTCCGTCGTTCTTTATGACTGGGCCGGCGCAATCATTGTTTTTGCCGCTCTCACTGGCGGTTGGATTCGCGATGGGAGCTTCGTATTTATTGTCCAGTTCGCTTGTCCCCGTAATGGCGAACTGGATGTTGAGATCGAAGACAGAGCAAAGTGCCGGCGAGAAACATGAGGAGGGATCCTTCGATCGCTTTCGTCACCGCTTTGAGGGAATCCTGAATCGCGTCATGCTCGTACCCGGATTGCTCCTCTCGGTATATGCGGTGATCGTGCTAGTTGTACTGCTCCTCGTGGCTCCGCGCATTGCACAGGAAATTTTCCCATCCGCTGCATCCACGCAATTTCGCCTGCGCATCGACGCGCCGGATGGCACACGCGTGGCCGTCACCGAAGATCTGGTGCGTCGGGTTCTGTCGACGATCCAAAATGTTGCCGGCGAAAACAACCTCGACATCAGCCTCGGCTACGTCGGAACACAGGCATCCTCCTATCCCATCAACGCAGTCTTCCTTTGGACAAGCGGACCCCAGCAGGCAATCATCAACGTCGGCCTTAAGCAAGGTACTTCTCTCAAGCTTTCAGATTTCGAAGAGCAATTGAGAAAAAAACTCGGTGATCAATTTCCCGAGGTGCATTTCTCTTTCGACCCCGGCGACCTCATCAGTCAGATCCTCAGCTTCGGTTCATCCTCCATTGCCGAAGTTACAATTGCCGGACCGCAGTACGCGGATGTTGCCGGCTACGCCGAAAAAGTACGGCAAAAGCTGGCCACTATCCCCACACTGCGCGATCTTGAATTTGAAGAACCTCAACATTACCCAACCGTTGATATTCGATTGAATCGTGCAATGGCAGGACAGTTGGGAACCACCGCGAACGACGTCGGTGCGGCCGTGGTGTCAGCAACAGCATCAAGCCGCTTTGTCTCTCCCAGCTACTGGCGCGATCCAAGATCTGGCGTCAGCTATCAGGTTCAGGTGCAAGTGCCGCAACCCAAAATGACAACGCTCGCCGATATTGGCAATATTCCTGTAGGCAGTTCGACAGGCGCGCAACCGCTGGTGAATCAACTCGCTGACTTGCGCTCCACCACCGTCCCCGGCGAGTTGGACAGGCAGAACGGCCAATGGATGCTGGCACTCTCAGCGAACCTGGGAACACGAGATTTGCGATCAGCCAATAACGCGATTCAGAAGGCGCTCCGTGAAGTTGGTGCGCCGCCGCGCGGAGTCAGCACACAAATACGAGGACAGGTCAGCGCCATGCAGCAGATCTTCGGAGAACTCGCGATTGGTCTTGCAGCGGCAATCGGTGTCATCCTTCTGCTGCTCACCGCCAATTTCCAATCGCTGCGTCTTGCGTTGGTAGTCGTCTCTACCGTTCCCGCAGTGCTCACAGGCTCGGTGCTCACGCTGCTGCTCACCGGCACCACGATTAACATTGAGAGCTTTATGGGGACCATCATGGCGGTAGGCGTTGCTGTCGCCAACGCAATTCTGCTGGTAACCTTCGCCGAGCAGAACCGGCTCAACGGTATGGATTCGCATGAAGCCGCTCGCGCTGCGGCTGTCGAGCGTCTGCGGCCCGTTCTCATGACCAGCGTCGCTATGATTGCCGGCATGATCCCCATGGCTCTTGCCTTCGGTCAGGGTGGCGAGGAGACCGCGCCACTCGGTCGAGCAGTAATCGGCGGCCTGTTCTTTGCCACCATCGCAACTCTACTTCTGCTTCCCATGATTTTCGGTATTGCTCAACGCCGCGCTTCGACAACTTCGCGGTCGCTCGATCCTGAAGACCCACAGAGCAAATGGTTTGAACAGCAACCGGAGGCCGCACAATGAAGCGCCTTTTTCTTGCTTACTTTTTTCTGATGTTCCTTTGCATTGGATGCAGTACCTCGGAGAAGCCTCAGTCGCAAAACACCGCACAGGCAACAGCGGCTCCCACTACGGTGAGCACTGTTGCTGTCGCATCGCATAAGCTCAACAAGATTGTTAGTCTTCCCGCGCAACTTGTACCTTATGAATCCGTCGACATTTACCCCAAGGTCACAGGCTTTGTGCAGGAGGTTTCCGTCGATCGTGGCTCGAATGTTCGCCGTGGCCAGGTGTTAGTTCTCATCACCGCGCCGGAACTTGCCAGCCACACATCGCAGGCCGAAGCCGCCGTAAAAGCAGCCGAATCGCAACTTGCAACCGCGCAGGCAAAACTCGCTTCGGATAATGGAACTTACCTTCACATGGTTGCTGCGTCCAAGTCTCCCGGAGTAATCGCGGAGAATGATTTGATGGTGGCGAGCCAGACGGTTGCGGCAGATAAAGACCTGGTCGATTCAGCACAGCACAATGTCTCCGCAGCGAAGGATGCATCACGAAGCGTTCACCAGACTGAATCCTATTTGACTATCACCGCACCGTTCGATGGTGTCGTTACGACGCGCAATCTCCATCCCGGTGCGCTCATTGGCCCATCTTCTGGACGGGCGGGAGAACAGCCCATCCTTCAGATCGTCGATGTCCATCGCTTGCGGTTAGTTGTGCCAGTTCCCGAGGCGCAGATTGGCGAAATCAATCCCGGCCGACAGGTTTCGTTTACAGTGCCCGCGTATCCCGGACAAACGTTCAAAGCGCCAATACGGCGCGTCTCGCACGAAGTGGGTCAGAACACGAGGACAATGCCGATTGAACTCGATGTTGCAAACTCCGATGGAAAACTGTCACCCGGAAGTTTTGCGAATGTTTTGTGGCCTGTTGATCGTAGTTATCCAACCCTCTTCGTTCCATCGTCTGCCGTCACAACCGATCAGCAGCACACCTTCGTAATCCGCGTGAACGAAAACAAAGCAGAATGGATTACTGTTCAAACCGGCCAAACAGTCGACGGCACCATTGAAGTCTTCGGAAACCTGCAGGCTGGAGATCAGGTGGTGAAGGCCGCTACAGACGCCATCCATTCCGGCGACAAGGTGCAAACGCAATCGCAGCAAAGCCCGGCCGCGGCGAAGTAAATTCTTCGCGCATATTATCGCGCCATCTATGGATAGCTAGCCGGGCTGAACATGCCCTTTACTGCACGCCGGACGTAAGACTTCTTAAACGAGCAATGTGGTGCAACAGATCCATTGCGCCCGCATGATTGCTGTCCATCCTCAATAGCGCCTGAAGCGCATCTTCCGCTTCTCGATGCCGCCCCATACCGGCCCATGCCTGGCTTCGAAGATGGAGAGCCGCAACTTTATTCCGCTTCACGAGATCGTCTTCAAACAGCAGCATCGCGGGAAGGGAAGTCGCGAAGTATTCAATTCTGGGCGTCTCTTTCTCAAGTTCGAACGAGCGATTCAATATCTGTTCAAACAGGTCCCCCGCAATCGCATCCTCTCCAAGCGCCTTATAAGCCAGCGCGGTCCAATACGTCATATCGGAGATGCTCATTACGCTCATCTGTTGAAAGTCGCCGCGATATTTCGATCCACGCTTCCACCAAGCTGCCGCTTCATTGTGCTGCCCCGCCGCTGCGTAAGCGGCTCCAATCCAGTAGTAAACGTCACTCTGGTTTGAAAGCAGATGCCGCGCCTCGCTCAAATTCTCCGGCAATGTAAGCGCAGCAAGAAAATGTTCTTTTGCATCGAGCGGTCGATTCTCTGCGAGCGCACCTACGCCAATTGAAATGTGCGCTCGCACATATTGTGAAATTACAAGGCCCTCTCCGCCTTCCCATGGCTGGAACCGCCGCGACTCCAGCAGTTCCAATGCTGCTTCAGGGCGGCCCGTCTGGTTAAACAAGCTCGCGAGTTCAACAGAAAGGTCGTCACGCTCCTGCACCAGTTGCGAATGGCGACTGAATTCCGCGAGCCTGTTTTCCGGCGTCTCGCCCACTCGCTTCCACAATTGGTCGCGCTCATAGAAAACTCGCCCGTCCGTCGGATCCATCTCCAGCGCGCGATCAAAAGCTTGCAACGATTTCTTTTCATCCCTCAGGACATTGAAATAGGCAATACCGAGATTTCTCCATACCGTTGGAAAGTCCGGCGCCAATTCCGCAGCACGCTCCCACTGCGCAATGGCTTCGTGGTATCGGCGTCGGTCGTAGAGCAGGTTCCCCAGGTAATACGGTGCTCGCGCATCCTGTGGTCGGGCACGAATGGCTCGCTCCAGCACAATCATCTCTTCCAATCGGCTGGGAAAGACACCATATGGTTTCGCTTGTTGAGCGCGCTTACAAGCCTCTTCACTCTTCCGGTTGTCGCCCGCAAGCGAATACGTGTCGGCCAATGTGTAGAGGATCATTGCCGGCGAGCCATCTTTGCACTCAAGGTCGGCGCTCTCGAGTATCTCGATGGCATCCTCATACAAGTGCGAGCGCCTGTAGGCAAAGGCGAGGTCGAGCAGACGCTGGTTCTCCAGCGGCAGCTTCGCGGTCGAGAGAAAACGCGACCAATCGTCCAATGGATCCAGTTTGCGCGTTGTTGAAAGCAACTCAGTCGCCTCTGTGGCTCTATCGAGCCTTCGCAAAACTATCACCGCCAGGTTGCGCGCGTTTAGATTGTCTCCTCCAGCCGTTAGGCTTCGTTGCAAATGATCGAGAGCCACTTCCCACTGCATCCGGCGTACATCGATTTCCGCAATGGCATGATACGCAGGCCCGCGCCAAGCGGCATTCCAGGTCGCCTTATAAAAATAATCGTAGGCATCCTGTTCGCGTCCTTCGAAGTCCAGCGTTAATCCGAGATTGTAAAAAGCTTCGCCATCATAAGGGTTGGGATTCAACGCGGTCAGCCTTTCGATTGCAAGGCGCAGATGTTTCTCCGCCGCATCGAATTCGCCGCGTCTCAGGTGCCAACGCCCCAGTGCATTGTTAGCGCGACTATCTCCCGGATCCCGGCGCACAGCCTCGTTCCAATAATCTTCCGGGGAACGGGTCGCGTGTCGATACTGTTCGAGATGCAGCCCCGTGAGATATAGCTCTTCGTTGCTTTTGATTTCTGCTGGAGCCATCGGCTCTTTTGCAACATCCGGCGCTCCTGCCGCGACAATTGTCGCGGGCACATAACTTAGGATTGTCTCTCCTGCTACGCTCACGGTTACGGAAAGATCCGCAAGGGTCTTTCCATCCGGCACCGCACACTCATACCGGAACGGGTCTTTGATGGAAAGTGTACGTTCGCTCTCTTCAATGACCTCGTCACCGACTTTAAGCAGTACTCTGGCCGTCGCAATATCGCGCGTCACGCAAATGCGAATTCGCGCAACTCCATCTGCAATCGCAAGGTGAATTGCCCCGTTCTGGTTCGCGATTTGCGGGACACCAATGTTGCGAATCGGGTACCAATATTGGCTGAAGGTTTTCGTCTCTCCCGGAGCAAGGAACGAAAAATCAGGCTGGTTGTCGGTGTAGACGCCCGCCATCAACTCAATGTAAGGGCCATCGCTATCGGTAAGATTGCGATCCCATGCGTAACCGAAATCATGATTGCCCCACGTCCACTGCTTTTTTCCCGGGGCGATTTGGTGGTTCGCAACATGCACGAATCCCGCATTGGCAGCATGATCGTAGCCGCCAAAGAAATCCCCCCTGCTCCCCGTGATCATGTAGCTGGTCGGCACCGGAATATTCGCGTACCAGCTAAGATCATTTGCCGCGATCGACTGATCCGGCCGAAACATCGCTGGCTGCTGCTCTTCAGGAATGCCGCTTCTGCCGCGCTCTACATAATCCACGCCATAGTACTCGCCATCGCTCAGCGGAAATGCAGTCGTGGCACGCTTTGCATGATCTGCAACATATCGCACATCAGTTGGGAAAAAGGATTGGTATTGCTCATGTACGCGCGCCGCAACGTTGGCCCACCATAAAAATGTCTGGGTAAATTGCGTTCGATTATAAAGACGAACCTTCAACTCTATATACGATCGATCCGGCGCAAGACACACGCCGTGCATTCCCTTCATCCGGGTCATGGGATCGTGATCGCCGCACCACACCGTGACCGAGCCATCGTTGCCGCGTTCAATTTCCACTTCAACCGGCATGAATGTCGACGGACGATGATGCTGCGGCCAATTGAACTCGACGCCGCCGGAAATCCATGGCCCCGCAAGTCCAACCAGGGCTGGCTTAATAACATTTTGTCGATAGAAGAAGTCGTATCCATTTATCTTGTCGAAGCCGACGTGGATTCTTCCGCCGATCTCGGGCAACACCATCACGCGAACATACTCATTCTCTAAATGAACAGCCTGCCACGCATGGTCTTCCGGCTCGATCGCGATGCGATCAATAAACGGGAGGGGATAGATCTTTCCACTGCTCCCTTGATACACGCGCTTCTCAAGAAACATGGGATTGCGATCCGGAGCCTGCGGCATATAGGAAGCCATCGTGACCGGCTCAATCCAGGCCTTCACTGCTCCGGTCTCTTCCGGCGGCGCTGGCGGAAGCACAAGCTTCCGATCGGATGTCTTGGCGTTAGTTTTCATTTCACCCAGAATACTCCGGGGAATCGAATGAGCGCGCCACATTACGAGGAGGAAAATGGGCGTTACCTTTCGGCAACGCCCGCCAGGAGTACAAACTTAGTCTTACTTCGTGACGTTCAAAACAATGACACTCGTCTTGGGTGTGGTTCCCGTAACACTGGTTGTTGTCACGTGGATGTTATAAGTGCCAATATTCTTGCTCTTGTTGCTGTTGGCGAATGAATCGGTTGTGGAGCTTGCGCAACCAATACCGCCAACCGCCACCACCATCAAAGCCAGCGCAGCAAACATGCCTTGTATCTTTCTGCGTCTGCCAAGAGGAAGTATCAGCAGTCCCGCCAGCGCCGCGCCAGATGGAATTGCCCACAGGCCAGTCTTCTTCAACTCGCTCGAGTTGAAGCCCTTGGTGTTGATCACCAATGTTGCGGTGCCGGGGTTGGTACCATCCAGCGTGATCTTTGCCGGGGTGAATTTGCAACTGATTGTTGCCGGCAGATTGGCACAGGTTATGTTGACCACCTGCGCAAAGCCTCCAACGGGAATCAGGTTCATGATCGCGGTGCCGGAGTCTCCATCTTTGACTGTCAAGGTCGTGGGCAGAGATTGAACAAGATAGTCAGACACTGTCTCCGTCACAGGACCAGCCATGGACGGATTCAAGATACCGTCGCCGGCATAGCTCGCAGAAAGATTGTTCACGCCCGCAGGCAGAGCCTTCGTGGTAAGTACGGCAGTGCCCGTAGCATCCAGTGGAGCAGTACCGATGGGCGTTGAACCGTTGAGGAATGTCACACTTCCTTTCGCGGTATACAGGCTCACATCCGAACTTACATTCGCTGTGATCGTGACTGGCTGTCCCGCGAACGAATTCGTAACATCCGTGCCCATCGCCAGGTAAGAATCGCTGGATCCTGCGAACGGCACATTGTAAGTTCCCACCGCTCCCTTCACATTCTTATCGCCTGTGAAAGTAAGCTGCAGAACGTGTGTTCCCGGCGTCTTGACGGTGACAGGCAATTCCCAGTACCCGCCATATTTCTGGCTGTCCACCGGCGCTGTTCCGAGCACAATCGGAGTCGGTCCGGTTATGTCAGTCAGCGTCGCTGTCCCTCCGTAAGGCGCCCATCCGTTATTGTCGAAACCAATCTGCGCAATGAACTTCACCGGAGTATTTGCAACAAGGGATCCCATGTTAAAGAAATCCTGAATCATCCCCTGCGCCTGCGTCACGTTGTAGCTGTATGCGCCGCTGCTTGGAGCAAAGCTAGGATCTCCGGGATAGCTCGCGACCAATGCATGTACGCCCACACCGAGTGCCTCCGAAGGAAGCACATACGACACCGTGCTGGACTGGCTGCTTGCAGGCACGCCTTGTTCGAGGACGACCTTTTCACCATAGTTCAACGTAAGCGAATTCGGGTTTACGTTGCCCGTGCCCCCATCGTACGACCCCGTCTGAATCGGCTGGCCATCTGCAAGCAGCGTCATTTGTCCGGTCGGATAACCGTTGCCCGACTTGCCCGCCACCGCGATGGCTATTTGCCAATGCAATCCATATTGCAGAGTGATGGGTGCATTTACGATGTAACCTCCGCCCAGCGAACCAACGAAAGTCTGACTGCTTTCAGGAGTTACAAGAACCGGTATCGATGTTGAGGTGCTCGGATTATATTTCCCATCGCCGCTATACCGAGCGGTAACTGTATAGTTGCCGCCTGGAACCGTCGGACTCGCGATGTCGACAATACTTCCCGAAGTTGACGGCGTGAGCGATCCCGATCCAACTGCAACAGTCGGAGCGCTTGATGAGGACGCGGAGAGTGCCACAGTCCCCGTCGCCGCCGTGGCACACGATGCGGTGCCACTGCAACTTACTTTCGCGCGGAACGCGATCGGCGTTCCGTGAGTCACGGTCGCACTTTGTCCATTCTTCAGCTTCAGAGTAACCAGCGAATTCGATCCGCTGGATGCTGCCTGCCAGTTGTTCACAAGTGCATTTACGTCCATTGAGCCAAGACCCGTTGCCAGGTCATAGCCCGGGGCTGCGTCATAGCCAACCGTAAACTGCGCGTTCGGCCCCGGAACTTTGTTGTCCCCGTGAATTGTGTCGTGATAAACGCCCGGAACGTTGGCCAGTTTGTAGAAGACATAGTTAGCCACGCCCTGCGATTGGCCGCCCATCTTCTGATTGATCAGCGCCATCATGCCTGCAGCCGCGGGGCTTGAGACCGATGTGCCACCCGCGCTGTAGAAATAATTGCCGTAGCTGCAGGAGGTGAATAAGCAAATCAGGTATCCATCGTGCAAAGCTGCGCTGAACGAGATGTCAGGAACATCGCGCATCCCATCATTCGGAACACCCGCTGCATTCTGCCATGACGGCTTTTTGTAGATGCTGCTGACACCGCCGCTTCCGGCGTAGAGAGATACCCAGTTCGGATCGTTGCTGCTTTCGTTCCAGACAATTTCCGGAATGTATCCCAGTGCGGATTGCCCTGTGGTCGGATCGGTGGTCTCGCTCCAGTACTTGCTTGGATCGCCGCCCTCGTCGAACTGCGTACCACCCACCGCCACGTTGTATGGTGTCGATGCGATACCGTTCACGCCGAAAGTTCCGGTTGAGTAGTAGCCTGCGCCGGGCTGGTCGCAACCTGCGCCGCCATTGTCGCCGGAAGAAACGAAAGACGTAATGCCCTCCGCTGCTGCCTGTTGCCAGAGGGAATTGTAGAAAGCATTTTCAACTGGGCCGATATCTGCTTCGCACGCGCCGTAGCTGGTGCTCATGACAGGAGCAAGGTTGTTGTCCACGATGTAAGCGGCAGAGACGTCAACGCCGTCGGTAAAATTGCTTTGCGATACGATGAACTTGATGTGCGCCATGGGAGCCACGGCGCCGGACCAGGTGACGTCAAGCATCGCTTCAACCATATCCCCCGTCTGTCCCGGATCATCGCCATTCACGATCACTTCAGGATCATTCGCCGGCAATCCTAGATTTGCCCGGAAATCATGCACGTTCTGCACATCGATATTGCTGCGCCCGACAATCGCGATTGTCTGCCCGGTGCCATCGATGCCAGCATCATAGAGCGGCTGCACATTGTAGATCTTGGCAAAGTCCGCCGGCGACATATAGTGAGTGCCATCGCCAAATGTGAACTGGCCATTTTTCTTTTGGAAGGGAACTTTCTTACCCAACACCACCGAAGGAGCAACCGGGTCGCTGTGCAAGCGCACAACACCCTTCACCACTTGACGAAGGGCGGCGGGTATCTGGATATCGGTCGAGTTGGAGACGAATGACTTATCCTTATAGGTGTATGAGTGCATCTGCGTTGAAAATGCATTCTCTACCTGCGACACGTTACCGCTGAAAACGATGAAGCGGCGACTGTTCGAAATTGCATGGACCGTCAGGCCCTGGCTTATGAGCCATTGCTTCACCTGTGCGGTATCTTCATCCGCGACACCGAACTGCGTACCGAAGTCTGTCGGGCTGATCCACTTATGGTAATTCGGAGAAGAAGCGTCATTCTGATCTGCCACTAACTGCGCTGCGGCTGCTTCTTGTTCTGCGGTAGGAGAAAGCAGGAGCAGCATTCGGCCAAGATTCTTATTGCTTGAAATGCGGCCGGTATCTTTGCTCTTCGCTAAAAGAAGGTTGGGAGAAGTGGCTTTGACAGTCACCCGTTCCTGATTGCTGACGGCATTGGGAATTCTGGTTTGAGAGACGATTGTCTTGCCAGATGCTAAGCCCAATACAACACACGCCAGGGCAACAACGTACTTATACCCCTTGAACTTGCTCAATGAGTGGCTCTCCTGAATTAAGGTGCAGTCTTTGGATCCTACCAAGGCCCGTGAAAAACTTCTTATCAATTTCTAGTAGGAGTTGGTACTGGTAGTTCTGCAGGTAGACAAGATCCGCTCGCTTGCGCGAGGGCAACGATCAGAAGGGCTGTCAGGAAGCTACTCGCGCTTGTGTTCTTCAAGCGCTTTCTTTTCGGATGACGTGAATCTTCGGGCGTGCCAGCAAACCAATTGCA
The DNA here is from genome assembly GCA_963797255.1 of uncultured Acidobacteriaceae bacterium. Classification (GTDB taxonomy): domain Bacteria; phylum Acidobacteriota; class Terriglobia; order Terriglobales; family Acidobacteriaceae; genus JANXZS01. Next base: position 125,334 of record CAWCOV010000007.1, on the reverse strand, counting down.
GAAAAACGAATTCGTGACCCAATCTCTTAATAGATTTGACGCTGTTCCCATAAGTTACTGGCAACAGCTTTCAGACCCTCTGCTTGGACGACAGATACTTACCAAAGTAAGCTGGAAGTTCGATAAGTTATCGAGATTAAAGTAGAAGCAGTCAGTTCGAATCTAGTTTAAATATGGAACTAGTTTCTGTGAGTGATGGTAAATCGTCTTAGTAGTTTGAGAAAAATTACCCATGCATGCGGGGGAACAAAATGAACCGGCACTCATCTCGAAATGTAAGTAGGAAACTAATCGCAAACTACTTCACATTTGTTGTACCGGTCTAGCCAAACTACTTCGTTAGCTCGAGCCCAATCTCTTTTGTCTCGCCGTTCAAACTGGCAAGCCGAAAGCTACGAATCTGACCTGCGCTCAGGACATCGGGCTTCGTCGAGGGACCCTGGCTTTCGCCCTTCCATCGCGCCTTCAACATCAAACTGAGTGACGAAAGATCTGCTTTCCCTTCGTTTGCAGCCTGTGGCACTTCGGAAGTTTCCACAGGAACCCTACAGGGGAACTGCATTCCTTCACCAAGTTCAACTCGGGCAATTCCGTTCGATACTTCAATAATTCGCCCAGTGACGACGTCGCCTTCTTTGTGTTCGGCAATGAACTCGTCCAGCCCAGTGGGAATCAGTTGCTTCATGCTCAGCCGCAGTTGTCTCTTTGCCTGATCGATCTCGAGAACCTGCGCCTTAACAACCTGCCCGGTCTTCAATACATCCGACGGATGATTGATCCGTTTCTCGCCGGTAATTTCGCTGATGTGTACCAGCCCTTCCACACCTTCGGCTAGCTGTACGAAAGCGCCGAACTTGGTGATGCTTAATACCGGGCCTTCAATATGAGCTCCGACGGGAAAGTTTTGCGGCACATTTTCCCACGGATCTCCAAGCGTTTGCTTAAGCCCCAGTGAGATGCGGCGCTCCGGCACGTCGATTCCCAGGATCACGACTTCAACCGTGTCACCGGTCTTCACCGCATCACTCGCCTTTTTTACTCTCTTCACCCACGACATTTCGGATACATGAATGAGCCCTTCGATCCCTGGCTCAAGTTCCACGAACGCGCCGAAATCCGTCACTCGCGTCACCGTGCCATTCACACGTTCGCCGACCTTGTATCTCTCCGCGAGTGAATCCCACGGATGCGGCTGCAGTTGTTTCATCCCCAGCGATATGCGCCGCTTCTCCGGCTCAATCTTTAGAACGCGGGCCTCAACCTGTTGTCCAACTGTGAGCACGTCGCCGGGCTTGTTCACGCGCCCCCAGGCAATGTCCCCTACGTGCAACAGTCCGTCCACGCCACCCAGGTCGATGAACGCGCCATAATCCGTCAGGCTGCGCACTTCGCCCTGTACCGTGTCGCCTTCTTTCACTTCGGAGTAGCGACGCTCCTTGGTTGTGCGTTCCTCGTCTTCCAGAACCACCCGACGATCCACCACCACGTCTTCGTCCGCCACATCCAGTTTGATAATGCGGCAGCGAATCTCTTCTCCTACCAGCTTTTCTAACTCTCCAGCTTCACGCGTCCCACTGCGCGACGCGGGCATAAACGCTCGCACGCCAACATTCACGCTCAGACCGCCCTTTATCAACGCTGTAACCGTGCCCATGATGGTGGTCTTCTCTGCAAAGGCCCGCTCCAGCGCAGTCCAGTCCTTCGGCAGCGCAGTCCGGAAGCGCGAAAGCTCGTAATAGCCGTCGGCATCCCGTCCCTTCACAGATACGGCAAGCTTGTCTCCGGGTTTAACTTCTTCGCCCGTTGCGAATGCAGTCAGTGGCAGAAGGCCTTCGCTTTTGTATCCAATGTCAACGATCACAGCCTCGGCGGAGACGGCAATCACTGTGCCTTCCAGCTGTTTTCCGCCTTCCGCGGTTCTGTGCGAGTGACTTCGCTCAAACTGGGAAAGAAGATCGCCAAACGACTCGTTCGATTCAGGGGTGGGCTGCGATTCTGGTAGGAGAGGATTGGACATGGGAGCCTTCTCCTTTATTTTTGCATACTACGCTCAAGATCACACGCGGCCGCCATTGGCTGTCAGCGTGGCCGCGGACTCCGCCAACTTTGCCAACGACAATCTCGCCCATTACCCTGAAGCCTGCGAATCCATTGACAAAGAGAATTGCAGGCTCTGTCGCGGGGAGCGCAGGGCTGAAAGAATGACGGCCCGTCAGCGTTTTAGCCTCCGGGCCGTTTTCAAATCTCGTCTGGATAATCGACTTACTAGATGATATTGAAGGGAGCCGCAGGCTCCGGCTCAGGAAGCGGCGGATCGAAAACAGTAAGTGCCTTCCGATAAGCGGCTCCAACACGATCGGAAACAAAGAATAATTGTCCTGCCGTCAACGAACCCACAACCTTGTGATGCCCCACCGCCGCCAATCCCATTGACGCAATGCATCCACATTGTGAACAGTCAGGATCGCCCCCAAACTGGCAGGGTGTAATTTTCGTTTTCAAGTCGGCGGTAATTGTGTGCGTGGTTCGCGCAAAGATGCAATCCGCAGGGCTTTGCGGCGGCGACAGCATTTCACGAATCAGTGACTCGTGCATGTCCAGCTTGGGGTAAAGCTCACGGAGTCGCAACAGGTCTTGCACCACGAATACACGCTGCTCCGGCGAAAGGATTTCGGGATCCGTGGCGCCTCGTTGCGGTGTAAACAAGCTGAACCATACCTTGCGGATCTCAGGCCGCGCGCACCAGAACTTCAGAAATTCTTCGAGGTATCCAGGCCGCGCCGCGATATTGCTGGTGATTGTCGAATGGATTGTGATCTTCGCATCGGCAATATTCTTCAGGATTCGCTCGTACGTCGCCGGAGCCCGTCGCACATCGTGCTCAGGCTGCAACCCATCGATCGACACCACCACATTTAGCCGCGAAATGTTCTTCCACTCCGCCGGAATCACGCGAAATGCGCTCGTCACTACCTGTGTGTGAATGCCGCGCGCTTCGATTTGCGGAATCAGTACTTGCAGTTCCCGGTAGCGAACCATTGGGTCGCCGCCCACAATGGAAACATGCAAGGGCTTTTCCCGGTCGATTACCGCGAGAACATTCTTTACGAGCTCGTCTCCCTTAAAGTCAGAGAGTTGGCGTAGCTCCGTCTCCCCGCCAAGATGGGCAGGGTCAAACGCATAGCATCCCGGACAGCGAAGTGGACACTCTTTCGTGATCTCAATGGAGAGTGACGGCCGGTGGCCTTTCAGAATTCCAGACCAGGCCTGCAACACTTCGGATGTCTTCATTCGGTAGCCCTCGAAGTTATTTTAGTATGCCGAGCACGTCTTTTACGCCGCCGTACATGAATCGTTATTTTGGTACGATTTACTTCAGATGCAAGATAATCGGTTGGAGCAGCGCGCCTTTAGTCGGATTTTGTCCCGGTCAGGACACGATGCAGGTATCTCGATCGATATCATTATTCGCTGAAAGGCACTCCGAAGCAGAGCTGGGCCGTATGCGGAGGACGATGCATTGCACCTGTACGTGTTGACTGCCGCCCCATCGCTTCCCACACCCGCAATGCCTCTTCGTTCATGTACAACAGTCGCAAATGCTCGCGGGTTTTGCCCCTCTCGCTGTAGATACTAATTCTCATTGCCAGTCCAGATTGCTCCTTCCCAAGGAGGTAGGGAGCCATGCTCACCGCAGGCGAATTCATTACGTCCTGCAGCTCCTCCGCGCTCTGGGTGATCACCTGGTAGTGCAGAGTTTTCATGGCGCGATCTGGCGCAAGGCGAAAAAGTAAGTCGTTGGAAGTCTGACAGAATGAATGCTCGTTCAATGGTTCAATCCCTTATTTTGTGCCGAATGGATGTTTCGCCGAGCGCAATAACTAAGTAATGGCTAGCTCTTATGAAACCAGTAATAACGACGCCAACAATTCACGCAGCGAATTGGACGAAGCGCCAAAATCCTAAGCAGGCTATCTGCAAAACTCGCCTCGGCAGTCTTGAATTCGACTCCGCTGCAGAGTGGACACTGACGTTGAAACCAAAGAACGCGTGGGAAACGCCCCGGCCAGTTCAGACCCGCAATACTCATTCAGGTCCTTCCTCTCCGAGGAACATGCTCAACTGCAGGGAAAATAGCTGGACTCTTCGCTATCGTGGCTTTTTGCTTGAACCTGTAGTTCCGGTTGCATCTTCACGTACTGCCGAGGGCGCCGGAGAGATTGGGATAACCTCGTAAAATTTCCTGGTGGCATCAGCGGGCGACGCCTCTACACCTGAAGATGTCGGCGACTTGAAAATCAGAATGTTCCTTCTTGGTTGTTCCGGCTGGGAATCCTTCACGTCCCGCTTCTTGATAAGGCTCATAAACGCTCCAGTCTACTGTTGCTTGCTTGTACGTGGATCGTCTTGAGCGAGGCGATAAATAGCTGAAGGCGAGAGGATTAAAACCACTGCTTCTTTGAGTATAGCCCCTTATCGAACAAACTGCAGGCGCAGCGCTTCTTTAGCGCTCATCCATCTCGCCTCTGTGCGGTGAATTGCGTATCAGCTCGCACACGTGACTAATCCTTACTGGTTCGCACTCGGAACGTTCCAATCCAGCGAATAAACATCCTGTGTCCCAGCGTCGCGCAGCATCAGCGGCGCGTCTGTCGCATCCAGCCCCAACCAGATGCCCCACCATCCCGCCGCCACAAAGTCCTGAAGGTCCGCTACCCGCTCCAGTTTCTTGTCGGCAATTCGAATCCGCATGACTGCCGGGTTTGCGGGATAGCGCACGAAATAGATCCAGCGCCCATCCTTTGACCAACTCGGAAATCCCACCGGCATGTCGATCAGCCGCGTCCACTTGCGTGTCTCGAAGTCGTAGAGATTCAGATTCAATGCGCCACTTTGCATCGCGACAATGTATCTGCCGTCCTGAGACCAGCGCGGCGACGTATAGCCCAGCGATCCTTCCAGCATCGTCGAATGGCGCGTCTTTGCATCCAGCATCCGCAGCGAATGCTCCCCATCGTTGGTCTTCTGTTCATACAGGATTTGCTTACCATCGGGAGACCAGTTCGGCTCCGCGCGTGGAAGTGCCTGGTCTGAAACCAGCTGATCAGGCTTTCCGACCTTCGGATCTACAACATAGATCTCGTTGATATTGCCTTTGGTCTGCCCCCAGAATGCAATCTGCTTGCCGTCAGGAGACCATCGCGGATTCAGCGCTGTGAGCGGTGGTTCGGAGAGGCGTAACCGGTCGCTGCCATCCATCCTGCTTCTCCAAAGCGTCCCTTCGGGAAAAGTGACATACGCGATCCAGTTTCCGTCTTTTGAAAACGCGACCGATTCAGCGGAAATACCGGAGCGATAAGGCTTGAATGTCTTGTCGCGGTCGCTGTATCGCTCCAACACCCCGCGTTCCTTGCGGCCAACAACGAACAACTTCGTTCCATCTCGACTCGCGAGCGGAGAGCCCAATGTGAGCGGACTATACGTCAATTGCAGTGGTTGGTTCGCATTCCCGCTTAGAAGGCCCCTGCGCTCTGGCAACGCCCAAATCTGTCCGTTCGAATGGAACAAATAAAACTTCCCATCCGCCGTCCACTTCCCATCGGAATTGAACGAGGGGCTCTTCCACTGCGGAAATAACTGATGTAAACCCTTCCCGTCGGTGGAAACTTCCCATAGGGAACGATCGTTGTTGACAACGTTCCACCACGTGAATCGAACCCGCATCCCATCGGGCGAAACCTGCGGACTTCGAATCAAGCCGGAGAATGTTGCCAGTTTGTGCGAGTCTTCTCCCTCGCTTCCCGCAAGATAAAGGTCGCCCATCGTGGAATAAACCACCTTCTTGCCGTCCATAGACCACGATGCGTCCGTCACTTCAAGATTGCCCACCTGCTTCGCCGGCCCTCCCTGCAACGGCACTCGCCAAAGGCTCCCCGGCAAATCCACCGCCGGTCCCGGATACTCCACCACCAGCAGTTCCTTTCCGTCATGGGAAACATCCAGCAGCACCTTCCGCGGTGGAGGCATCGGCATTCGCACTGGATCGCCTCCGGACATCGGCATCTCGGCGATGCCCTGCGACGTAAACGTTCCGAGGTTCATGAATAGATTCGACGCGTCACTTTCCACGAGCGTTTTCATGTCACCGTCGTGGGTAAGCTGCGTGTAGTTCGTCAGGACAATCTCCTTCTGCGAACGCAACCACGTCAGAGACATAAGCCCCGCAGCCGCAAGCAGAAAGACTGCTAAAAGAACCGCAAAAATCGAGGCAGGATCACGCTTTGAGGAACTCCGCTTGGCTCTGTTCCGAACATCGTCGATCTTCACTTCGGCCATCACGCCGCTCGTTACCGCGAGTCGACTCTGACGAAGTTTCCGAAGATCGGAACTGATCTCCCATGCATGCTGGTAGCGAAGTTTGCGGTCTTTTTCCAGGCACTTCGTAATCGTGTCTGCAAGTGGTTGGGGAACATCCGCATTTAGCGTTACCGGTACCGCGGGAACTTCGCGAAGAATGGAAAACAATACCGATCCTGTCTGCTCTCCGGAAAAGGGCTGCTTTCCAGTGGCGAGATAATAGAGAACCACGCCAAACGAAAACAGATCGGTGCGCTCATCCAGGCTTTCCCCCATGGCCTGTTCGGGAGACATGTAGGCCGCAGTCCCCAACGCGCCACTCGTCCCATCGGTCATCCCAAATTGGCCCGCTCTCGCTACGGGTCCAGTTGCGGCCGCGGCCGCCACGCTCTTCTCTGACTGCATCATGGCTAGCCCAAAGTCGAGAATTTTTGCGATACCGCGATTCGTAACGAACACATTCGCCAGCTTAATGTCGCGATGAATCACGCCACTCGCGTGTGCCGCTTCCAACCCATCACATACGTCAATAGCGATGTTGAGCAGGCGGTCGATGTCGAGCGGCGTTCCCTCCACCAGGTGCTTCAGGCTCACGCCATCGAGATATTCCATCGCGATGAAGGCCAGCCCAGCCTCTTCACCAACGTCATAAATTGTGCAGATGTTTGGATGGTTCAGTGCGGAGGCAGCCCTGGCCTCCAGCTGAAATCTCTTCAAAGAAGTCCGGTCGTTTCGGAAATTATCAGGAAGAAACTTGAGCGCAACAAAGCGTCCGAGGCGAGTGTCCTCAGCCTTGTAAACGACGCCCATGCCGCCGAAGCCAAGCTTTTCGAGCATTCGGTAGTGGGAGATGGTGGAGCCTGGCACCATAACTATGAACAACTCCGCGCTTTGCACATTCTTTATACAACGCCAAAGCGCAGGAGTGGCAGACCACCGTAGCCAACTTCATACCAGGCAGAACGTTAGACGCAAACTTAATCCGTTTGTAATCTGCGCCAGGCCCACTTGGAATTGCTACTCGTCCCGCAATGCGTCCATCGGCTCAATGGACGAAGCTCGACGGGCCGGAAGCAGTGCGGCCACCAGCCCCGCGATAAAGAACGCGGCCGTCAGTGCAAGAATGCTACCTGCATCCTTGTCTATCTTCATCGCAACTACGGAGCTAATGTATTTCTTCGCCGCTCCGGTCAATAGTAGTCCCAGTACAAGTCCGCCGCCCAGCATCCAGCCCACGCGCCGGTAAATGCCGGCAAGGATTCGCCCTCGTGTTGCGCCAAGGGCCAGCCGCACGCCAATGTCCCGCGTCGACAACTCCACCTCGTGGCTGATCAAACCATACATGCCCACAATCGCCAACAGCGCAGCCAAAGCCGCGAATGTACCGAACAGCCAATTCTCCAGCCGTTCAAAAATTAGCGTATCGGCAATCACTGTGCGCATCGTCTCCGGCGTGCGGAAGGGAAGCGTCGGATCAACGTCGTGGAAAGCTGCTCGCAGCGCAGGAATAATACTTTCCGGATCCACCTTCGTGCGCACCACCAACTGCATGTTGCCGAGATAGGTCAGGCTGTCTTTCAGCTTCACTTGCGAGATAGGGTAGTCCGTCTCCGCCATCGGCGGCTCATAAATGTTTTGCCTTATATTCTTCACCACTCCAACGATCGTCGTCTTGTCGTCATCCTCAAGCTGCATGCCGATCGGATCGCGTCCCGCCGGAATAAACTTCTTCACAAACGCTTCGTTCACCACGATCACTGGCTGCGATGTCGTCGTGTCAACGTTTGCATCCAGCAACCGTCCACTCACCAGTCGATCCTGAAACACATCGAAATATCCCGGTGACACCAGGCGATACTCCGCGAGCTGTTCAACATTCGCCGGAAGCTTCGGCGTCCCCTTCACATGAACATCTGAATTCCATCCGTAGCTCTGGATCGGCAGAATGATGATCGTGCCCACGGATTCCACTCCCGGAATCGCTTTCACCTTATCAATAAGTGGCTGGTAGAAGTTCGTCACCACATCCCGCCCGTCATACCTGCCGGGAGAAAGGTTAATCTCCGCTGTGAGAATTCGGTTGGGCGAGAAACCCAAGTCCGTGTTGCGCAATCCACCCAGCATCCGCATCAGCAATCCGGAAATCACAAGTAGCGCCAATGCCAATGCCACCTGCGTAATCACAAACCCTGCTCGCAGTTGATGTTGTCCCCGCGTTGTGCCAGCATTGCCGCCGGAGCGCAAAGCCTTGTTTGGATCGGTTCCTGAGAGCCGAAGTGCCGGAGCCAATGCAGCAAGGATCGTAACTACAACAGATACGAATAGCGCCACTGCCAGTACAAAGCCGTTCAATTCCACTTCTGCGCCGCGCGAAAGCGCCGAAATCAGCAGCAGGCGGATCACTCGCAGCAGGCCGTACGCCACCATCACGCCGCCCGCCGCACCAAGCGCGGCAAACAGCAGTCCCTCCGTTAATATCTGGCGCACAATACGCATCCTGTTTGCGCCTATCGCCGAACGAAGTGCCACTTCGCGTTCCCGTTTCACGCCTCGCGCCAGCAGCAGTCCGGCCACGTTCACGCAGCCAATCGCCAGCAACGCCAACACCGCATAGAGCAGCAGATACAACGAGTTCCTCGTCTCGCCAAGAACGGAAGTAGAGAGATCCACCAGTCGCAGCGTGCGCCCCTTGCTATCCGGATAGGCGCGTCCCAGGTCGTTCAGCACCTGTTCCATATCCGCTTGCGCCTGCTTCGCCGTCACTCCGCTCTTCAGGCGCGCCACCGTCTGCATCCAATGCGTGCCACGACTATCCTTCCGTTGCTTCGGCATGTGCATCGGCGTATAAACCGCGTCCACCTGGCTGATCGGAAAACGAAAGCCGGCCGGCATTACACCGATAATCGTGTAGGGCCGCCCATCCAACTTTGCCCGCTGACCCACGGCATCCGTGCGCCCTCCGAACATCTGTTGCCACACCTCGTAGCTAAGCACGACGACATCGTTTTTGCCGTCCTCGTCCTCGCCCTGTGCGAACGTGCGCCCTGCTATGGGATTCACGCCGAACACATCGAAGAAGTTGTCCGTCCCCTGTACCGAGTGCAGCGCAATCGGACCCGCCGGACCTTCAAAATTGATTGTCCCGTACGAGCTATATCCCGCCAACTGCTCCAGGCTGTGGTTCATCTTTCGCCAGTCGAGATATTCGGGATAAGAAGCCGGCTGCGTGTAGCCTTGCGGCGATCTCGGCTGCACTGAGACCAGGCGCTCCGCATCGTGGTAAGGCAACGGTCGGATAAGCATTGCATACAGCACGCTGAAAACTGCGGCGGTAATCCCTATGCTCAGCGCCAATGTCGCGACCACAGTAATTCCGAAAGCGGGCGTCTTGCGCATCTGCCGAAAACCGTAGCGAAGGTCTTGAAGAATGCTTTCCATAAGGATTCACCCGCCTAAGAACAAGCAAATAAAAGCCCACTCCGCGTGGACCAATAACGCCTTTCTTCCAGCTATTTACACGAGCTCGCTGCAGGAACTCCACGCCTGAGCGACCATTTCTCACGCGGAGCGTCCATTATCGGTCATCATGATCGCTCGTCAAAAGCGGCTTGCGTTATGCCGCAACATTCCGAGCCTTGCCCCGCAATCCCCAGAGGACAATTACCGTCGCGGCAACAATCGCTATGCCCACGGACATGAAACCCGCCGTAATGAACTTCTCCTGCAAAGGCGGCGCTGTGCGCCCCGGAGCCGTAATGGGAGAAAGCGCTCCCGTCCCAAGAACAGCCGCCAACATGGTGGTAAACCAGTTCGCATAGGTACCGTAGAGCGTAATCCAGAAGCCAGCCGTCTTTACGCGAGGCGCAAGCCTTACCTCATTCCACACCGCACCCAGCGCCAACAGGAACGTGCCGTTCATCACGCCTTCCAGATGTGCCGCCAGCCCCATGCGCACGTTGGCGAAATGCTGCTCCGCAAACCCCGTGAACAGGCCAAGCAGAAACAAAAACATGCCATGCCACATCAACCGTCTGTTATCTTCCATAAACTTTTCCCTCAAGCGTTCCAAGAATGGTTCCAGCAGAAATTGTTTACGCGAGTGGACATTCTAATTTCAAGCCTGGCCTTGAAACCAGAATTAGAGATGGGACGAGCGAATCGATCACTCGTCCCATTCCTAACTCAGTGATCCGTCTTTTACTTCTGACCCCAGAACGCGGGATCCGACTTAACCCATGCTTCGGGTGGGTAACTCATCTTCGGGCTGAACGCGAACATACTGGACTCTACTGAATCCAGGCATGCCGCCTGAAGATCCGCGAATTTCTTCAAATCATCGCCGCTCAACGCGCCCATCACACTCTTGTCAGTCAACAGCTCCTGATCAACCTCGGCCAAAGATTTCATCGGAGTCGCGACAAGGTATCTGCTGCCACTTTCCGTTCCATACATCTTTTCGAAGGTTGCCCAGTGTACGTCCTGCTTGCCTTGATAGGCCTTTTGATACAGCTTCACCAGGTCGTCCCAGTCCTTCCGGTGCCCCTCCTTCACCTTGAAGACCGTAAGTTCCATGTAGCGCATGTCCTCAATCTTCACCGGAGCGTTCAGGCTCTGGTCCTCGCGATAGTTGTATGCGCTTTGTTCAAACGCCTCCACCAGCGCACCATCCGCCACGTTCGCCGCGGTCAACGCCGCTGACAGTGTCGTATTCTTCCCAACCGCATCGTTGTCCTTCTGCCACGCTTCATACGAGTCGTAGCTCACAAAGAATAGAGACCGCGCTGGGCCCGCCATTGATTCCATGCCGAAATAATGCTGCGGCCAATGCGCATCGGCGAACGCCCGGACAAATGCGCTCTCAGTCTTCTGGTGGGGTGCTCCATTCTGTCCTGGCTTGGTGCGCTCGTTCTGGATGACCAGGACCTTCGGTGGGGGCGTTGTTCCGCCTTGTGCCGCTGCGTTGATCGAACCGGCAATAGTCATACCCGCGAACAGAAGGCATGGAACTACCAACAACCCAAATTGCTTGCTCATGGATCTTGGCCTCCTCAGGCTTTGTACTCTCGTGACCGGAAACGCAAAACGACAGAGAAAAATCCTCAAAAGATGTCTGGGACAACCTTCGAGGACCCGAGAGAAGTATCGTCTTTCATTTCAGATTGAGCTCAACCATATACAGTCCCTCTGAATCATGTCTATCGAATTCCCCGCGATGTGCCGGGTGCCTCATGCAATAAGTTGTTGATGTACCCGCGCCGAGGTAAGCCGCACAGAAGCTGGCTAAATCGATAATGCAGGTTTGAAACAATCACTGCGCCAAATACGTTGGCCGGCACGCACTCGTTTCCAAGTCACGTCCCGGCCATTCGTTGTCACAACGAGCGAACCTGTCAGATTTACTCAACCCTGAGGTACTCCGAGGTGATCGCAAAATTGTCCAACACAGAGCGCATCTCCTTGCCGCTATTCACCACAATAATGTGAAGATGGAGTGGCACCGGGCTATTCGGAGTGTTGAGCACCATTGTTCCAGTGCAGTCCCGATTCACTGAATAGGTACCGCTCGATGCTGTCCAGGTCGCATCGACCGAGACACCATCGATCACTGTATGTTCGAGGAACGCTAAATTGCCTCGTCCATCGAAACGGGTCAAGCCTACAGAGCGGAAGGGAAGAGTTACTCCCGGGGCCGGCAGAATTGACCCTTCGGCCGTGGAACCATAATTTCCATGAAGGGTTTGGTTGGAGCAGGGCCTGTCCCCTGAATCGGCCAGCGCGGGGCTTGCCGAAATCAGTAGTCCGCCAACCATCAAGACCGCAGATGCGACCACGCATAGCTTCGAGACTGAGTTCCTTTGCATTTGGGGACCTCCTTGTAGATCCGAAGCGAACTATGCCCTTTGCATTCCATATGCGGCAATGGCCGCCATGTTCCCTCTTTGTTCCTCAGTACCCCTTTCGGAATCAGCAGATTACGTATGGCCAGTGACAGAGACTTCGTGCAAAGATGTGTCGATCAGTTATAGGATCGGCCCCCATGAACCGCGTCTCTCCGCAACGTATTCGTTTCGGCTTGTTCGAGGTTGATACTCGGTCCGGCGAGTTGCGCCGGCAGGGCTCCCGCATCAATTTGCAGGATCAGCCCTTTCAGGCCCTGGTCCTCCTGCTGCAGCATCCCGGCGAAATGGTCTCACGCGAAGAACTCAGCAAGCGCCTCTGGCCCGAAGACACCTTCGTCGACTTCGAACGCGGCCTCAACAAAGCCATCAACAAGCTGCGCGCCGCGCTCAGGGACGATGCCGACAAACCCCGCTTCATTGAAACCCTCCCTCAGCGCGGCTACCGCTTCATCGCACCCGTCGAATGTCTGCCGCAAATCTCCCAGCAAAGTCCGCCGCGCATCGACTCTCTCGCAGTGCTCTCGCTCGATAACCTCTCCGGAGATCCCACGCAGGAATACTTCGCCGACGGCCTTACCGAAGAACTCATCTGCGCCGTCGCCCGCATCGGCTCATTGCGCGTCATCTCGAGAACTTCCGTCGCCACCTACAAAGGCTCAAAGAAATCCCTGCCGCAGATCGCGAAAGAACTCGGCGTCGACGCCGTTGTCGAAGGCTCCTTTGCGCGCTCAGACTACAGAATCCGCATCACCGTGCAGCTCATCCTCGCCGCCGATGACCGGCATCTTTGGGCGGAACGCTACGAGCGCGACTTGAGCGACATCCTGCAAGTGCAGGCAGAAGTAGCTCACTGCATCGCGGTTCATATCCATAAGCTGGTTGACCCGCGGCATGCCTTTCCTGAGTCCGTTCCCCAGGTTCATCCTCAGGCGTATGAGGCCTGCCTCAAGGCCATTTTCCTTCGCGATAAATTGAACCCCGTCGACCTTATAAAGAGCATTGAGCTTTTTCATCAGGCGATCGAGTACGATCCCACTTACGCCAAGGCTTATGGAGAACTGGCGCGTTCCCACTTTTATCTCGGCATCTTCGGCGTTTGTCCCGCTCAGGAAACTTTCCCTGAAGCGAAAGCAAATGCGCTCAAGGCACTTGAGCTGGACGAAAACCTCGCTGTCGCTCATATCGCTCTGTCGGTAGCTTACATAGACGAATGGAACTGGGCCGCGGCAGAAGCCGAGTCGAAGCGTGCCGTAGATCTCACTCCGGGTGAGGCTCTTACCCACGCGCACTACGCGGACTATCTCTCCATCAAGGGTCGTCACGATCAGGCAATTCCGGTTTTCAAGCGCGTGCTGGAACTGGATCCAATTTCCCGCGTCTACATCGGCCATTTCGGATTGATCCTTTACCGCGCACGGCGCTACGACGAGTCCATCGAGCAATGTCTCAAAGCGCTCGAAATCGATCCTTACTATGTCAATGCGATGTGGTTCCTCGCTCTCTCACTCGAACAGAAAGGAGACCTGCCCGGGGCCATCGCGAGACTCGAATTTGCCGCCAACCTCACCCACGGACCACTCTTCAACGCGCTGCTCGCCCGTGCCTGCGCGCTCACGGGAGAAACCGAAAAGGCAATCGCGATTCTCCATCAACTCACTGCACTATCGGCGGAACGCTACGTTTCTCCATTCGACATCGCGGTCATTCATCTCGGCCTCGGTGACCTCGACTCAGCTTTCCAACAACTCGAACTCGCCTGCCGGCAGCAGGTCTTTCGCATCATCGAACTCACCATGCCCATGTGGGACAGCGTTCGTTCCGATCCACGCTGGCAGCACCTCTTGCACCGGATCGGCCTCACGCAATAAAGCCGCCAATCAGCAATACACAAAGTTGATGCCACATCTCGTGCAGGGATATGTGATCCTGTGGGAAGGCGCACTCATCTTTGGTTCATCGAAGCAGGAGATTGGAATGTTGAAAGTCAAGCTGTTGTCTGAGGATGCGAAAGCCCCCACCGTCGCTCATCCCGGAGAAGACCTCGCCTACGATCTCTACGCCTTGTCCGACCACGCCCTCACGCCCGGCACCGTGCACAAGGTTCGTACTGGAATCGCGGTCGATGGCGGCGGACTCGGCTTCCTCATCAAGGACCGCTCCTCCATGGCGGCCGCGGGCTTCTTCACCCACGGAGGCGTCATCGATCCCGGATACCGCGGAGAAATCATGATTCTATTTTCTGCATTGCATGAGGGCAGTTCCATCCGCAAGCACGACAAGATCGCGCAGATGGTCCCCGTCCCCGCATTGACCGCTGAGGTTGAAGTCGTCGATACGTTGACCGATGCCGCACGCGGAGAAAAAGGATTCGGCTCCAGCGGGCGCTGATCATGCGCCAACGTTTCGCCAGAGCAGTCATCCGGACCGAGTCCGAATCTTCATCCCAGGCTAATGATGATTTGTTATCCGGCCTAACGCCGATTTGTCATCCCGACCGGAGCGAAGCGAAGTGGAGGGACCTGCGGTTCTCTGGTCACGATGACTCATTCTCGACACCCTTTGAACAAAGAAGCCTTTACTGGTAGATGCCGTAATCTTGTTAGCATGAGTTTCCGCCTCGTCGTCCTCGCTCTCCTCCTCACCGTCGGTTTCAAACCATCGCACGCAGCCGTCCCCGCAGACTGGACCACTCCGCTCGCGCCCATCCATATCTCCGGCAACCTTTACTATGTCGGATCACGCGATCTCGCCGCGTACCTCATCACCACGCCCAAGGGCAACATCCTCATCAACGCCAATCTCGAGTCATCGCCCGCGCTCATTCGCCGTAGCGTGGAGCAGCTAGGCTTTCGCTGGACCGATACAAAGATCCTTCTCAACAGCCAGGCACACTACGATCACGCCGCCGGTGCCGCGCTAATCCTGCGAGAGACCCACGCGCAATACATGGTCATGGAGGGAGATGTCGACGTAATTGAATCGGGTGGAAAGACGGACTTCGATCCAACGCTTCCACCGTTCCCTCGCGCACACGTCGATCGCACCTTGCACGACAACGACACCGTCGTCCTCGGCGGCACCACGCTCACCGCGCACAAAACCGCCGGACACACGCGAGGCTGCACCACCTGGACCATGCAGACCAGGGATGGCGACCGTACTCTGAACGTGGTCATCGTTGGTGGATGGGCAAGCAATCCCGGAGTTCGCCTCGTAGCCAGCAACGGCAAACCTGCTTCCTATCCCGGCATCGCTTCAGACTTCGAGCGCACCTTTGTCACCCTCTCCGGACTGCCCTGCGACATCTTCCTCGGCGCACACGGAGGCTATTTCAATATGCTCCCCAAAGTCGAACGTTCAACCAAACAGGGAACCGCCGCATGGATCGACCCCGAAGGCTACCATCGCGCCATAGCCGAACACGAAGCCACCTTCCGCAAACAATTGGCAATGGAGCAATCAAGTAAATAGCCTCCAATTACTCGGCAGCAATGATTGTCATCCCGACAGAAGCGAAGCGCGTAAAGGGATCTGCGTCCGTAGATTGAGGATCGAAGAAATCAGGGTGAGCCCTATTCCTTCGCGCCGTCGCGACGGGTGGGATAACTCTGTCCGCCACTGAAACTACTCCATTCAAGGCGGATGGCCGACCTCTATGTAAGTTCAAGTCAAGAGAAAAGCACAGGATTTCTAGGCGTGCTCCGGAGGGCGCGCAGTTGGCCTGATCAGAATTTGTCGTTACGCAACAGCGCCTCTCGTCCGATGATTCCAGCTTAAGCACCACACATCCACTTGCAGTCTAAAAATCCGCTCCTCATTGACTCAGCATTCAAGCAATCCGCGTGGAATTGCCCTGACGATTGCCTCACTCGTGTTTGTCCAGTTTCGAACTGTATCTACCAAATTAGAACAGGGTCTAGCTTGAACTGCCTTTCAGACTTCCGGTAAGTGGTTCATTCTGCGTCGTGATTTGAATGTGGAGTTGGCAAAGGGATTGCTCCTCTAACAGCGGGGAACGGTTCCCCTTCCATACCGTTTTGCAATAGCTTTTGATCGGGGGAAGGGAGGGCTAATGAACTTGTGGCAGGATGTTCCATTCTCATTCGGGAAGATACGGAGATCACCGCGAGTGGGAGTGACGGTTCTGTGGACGCTCGCGCTGGGAATCAGCTCCAACACGGTTGTCGCAGAAAGACTGCCGCTCACAAGCGCGAGCAACTCAAACACCGTTGTCGATTTCAAATCCGCAAACACCGAGCGAAACAGCTTGAGTACAGAGTTGATCTCAATTCGTATCAGCCCTGGATCCCTGCAATTATCCGCTGCAGAGCCGAAGCCGAAGGATGCGACTCGCGCGACGATTGAAGCGTTTGACACCCATAACATCGTGATGTTCGGCGAGACCCACGGCAATAAACAGGAACATGAATGGCTGCGAACACTGATAAGCACTCCCGAATTCGAAGATCGCGTGGATGATATCGTAGTCGAGTTCGGTAACTCGCTCTATCAGAAATCGGTGGATCGCTATGTTGTGGGCGAAGACGTCCCGATGGATCAGGTGCAGAAAGCGTGGCGCAATGTGATCGGGGCAATCGGCCCTCCGTCGCCAGTATATGAGCAGTTTTATAAAGCTGTCCGAGAGGCGAATCTGAAACGCCGTGGAAAGCACCAGATGCGTATTGTCCTCGGTGACCCCTACGGCGATTGGGACAAGATCAAAAATGCCGAAGACCTCGGGCCCTTCCTGGGTCACCGCGATGAGTGTTATGCGCAGATAGTGAAGGATGAAGTCCTGGCGAAGAATCACCGCGCATTGCTGATCATGGGCTCTGGCCATTTCCTCCGCCGGAATGGTCCGGGGATGGTCGAAAGTACAATACGACTCGCTGGCGCTAAACCATATTTGATTATCTTTGGAACAAACGTGACGGGTGGTTACGACAATCTGGATAAGCGCTTCGATTCCTGGCCACGGCCTGCAATTGTGTCGCTTTCTGGCAACTGGGTTGGTGATCTGCCGGCGGAACCGGTCGCTACCGGTGGCATGGCACCGGCAACAACGCTGAAGCTTTCAGATGCGGCGGACGCTCTGCTGTATGTCGGTCCGCGTGAGACTTTGACACAAGTTCGAATGCCGCGATCCGAACTGGATGACACCCCTTATGGAAGAGAGATAACCCGACGACTCACCATCCAGATCGGCCAACCCTTCAACTTTCTGAACGACCAGACAGAAGTCCCGCAGTACCAGAGACCGCAGGCACCAACTCAATCGGGAGCGGGAGGCCTACCCGCCCTTCCGCCAATGCCGAAAAGCATTAAGGATCCGCTACCACAAAGACCACCGTCCCAGTGAGATTGCGGCGCGGAGCAGGTAAGAGGCTTGACACCAGAGACCTTCGTATCGTGGGAATAGTCCCTTTACATCGATTCGCTCAGCAGCGCGACCATCGTCGGCGAAGTTGCTGTGCTGCGCAAATCTTGGCGGGTGGCCCATTCAAGCCTGTTTTGGCTTGAGTGGGTAGCTATTCAATCCAGCGTCACAGATCCCACCTTGAACAAATGCGGGTGCCCCACATCTCGCTTTTGAGATGTGCGTTTTCCCGTCGCTACTGCACTTGCTACGCCCTTGCGGCCAGCACCCTATCCGATCGACTGAAGATAATCGAAATCCACCTTCGCAGCTTCCATTGCAGTGAACTTCACAAACGGAGGCTCCTGTTCCACAAAGATGTATTCGACACCGGCCTTCGGAGCCGCAGCGAGAATCGCCTTGTAATCGATGTGGCCTTTCCCAAGTTCGGTGCAGTCCGGAGTGCTGTTTCCACCAATCGTGAACACCGGGTGTCCCACTGCAACAAAGTCCTTAATGTGCAGCATGCGTACCCGGCCGGAATATTTCTTCAACAGCGAGAGAGGCGGTTGTCCCCCGAGTTCCGCCCACCCGCAATCAAGTTCAATCTTTACAAGCGCGGGATCGGTTCCCTCCATCAATATGTCGTACGTGGTGCTGCCGTCACTCCACTTTTTAAATTCCATGTTGTGGTTGTGGTAGGCAAACTGCAGCCCCAGCGCCTTGGCCTGCACTGCCATGGCGTTCAACTCCGTGGCCATCTTCTTAAAATCATCCTGGGTCAGCGAGTTGATGTACTTGATATAGTCCTCGACACTCTTGAGCCCAGCGTTCGGATTGATCACGACGCTCGAAACTACGTATTCCGATCCCAGCACCTTCGCGTCTTCGAAGGATTGCTGCGTTGTTTTTCCCGGGCTCGGGAAGAGATGGGAGCTTGGACATTTCAAGCCCGCCCCATCCAGCGCTTTGCGAAACTCCTCGGCACTCTTGCCCGCCAACCCCGCGCTTTCCACTGTTCGATACCCAATCGCAGCAAGCTTCGTCAGCGTGCCCGGCATGTCCTCATTCAACTCCTTGCTAACCGTATAGAGTTGAATTCCTGGCGACTTTGCCAGCGATTCTGCCAGGAGTGCCTTCGGGAAGTTTGCGAGAAGTGTCATGGATGCAGCCGCGAGGCTGCCGTTCTTCAGGACCATACGGCGTGACATGGGATTCATCCGGTCTCCATTTCGATTTCTTTTGCTCGATCCGCCCTGAACCCTCGCAGAGAACAACACGCAGTCGTGGGCAGGCATTTCAAGACTTTAAACTGCAAACGAATATAGCCTAGAAGAACTTGATGATGGCTCATGCGAATCGCGACTTTCGTCTGGGCAGCCAAGATTCCAAAGTTGAACAATGTGACGTGCTTCACGCCCGCAGCAAAATCTCACAGATTTGCGTGGCTCCCGAAACGTGTGTCCCAACTTACGCGGGCCAAACTACGAAGACTATGGGTTACAAAATCAAGAAAATGTAACCCCAATAAATCGACGCAGAAACAGCATGTTTAGTGTGCATTTCGCACACTAAAGATGACATATCGACGCATACTGAATTGTCTTCCTCAACGGTATAAATCCATTATAAACAACGAGATATGCCAAAAAATCCTAATAACTAATCGATTAGTTGACAAATTACCATCTCCGTTTTACGATCCAAATCAGCGTATTCAGAAAATGCCTCCAAAGAAATCCATTACGCTTACTGAAGCCGAATTAAGGCTCATGAAATTGCTATGGCAGCGCGGCGAATCCGCCGTGGGCGACCTGGTAGCCGCCATGCCGGATGAAGACCCGCTCGCGTATAACTCCGTTCTGACTACCATTCGAATCCTTGAGAAAAAGGGCTATGTCAGCCATCGTCAGCAGGGAAGAGCCTTTATTTACAGGCCTTCCGTAGCCCAGGACGAAGCCGGCAAATCGGAAGTTCGCCATATCCTCCAGCGCTTCTTCGGAAATTCCCGCGAGAAATTATTGCTGTCACTTCTGGGGGACGAAGAGATTACCCCGGATGAATTGGAACGTCTAAAGAAGGCGATCAAAGAAGCGGAGGAAAGCTGAGCGATATGGAAATGAGCACGATCTTCCAGGTCCTCGCCCGTTTCGCCGCGGAATCCCTCGCATCCAGCATCTGGCAAGGCTTTCTGCTCGTTACAGCCGTCTGGCTCTGCTTGCGCTTTGCTCCAAAAATCAGCGCGAATCATCGCTTTCTGATTTGGACCGTGGTCTTCCTCGTGTCCGCTTTCCTACCATTGCTCTCTCTTTCGCATTCAACCGGGCAAACTCATTCGACTGGCGTCGCAGCCACGCACCCGTTGCTGCATTTCCGCGCTGAATGGGCCATCGCCATCGCTGCTTTGTGGGTAACGATGTCTGTCTATCGTGCATTCACTCTGCTACACAACGCATGGAAACTACGTGCTCTTTGGAACAGAGCGGTTCCAATCAAGGACGATAGGCTTTCTCTCTTCCGTGGCTTCACTTCTGGTTTACGCCGCGCCCAGATCTGCAGTTGTTCCGATCTCGATCAACCTTGCGTGATCGGTTTCTTTTCTCCTCGAGTTCTTATTCCGGACTGGCTACTGGATAAGCTGACCGCCGTCGAGGCGGAGCAGATCGTTCTGCATGAGATAGAACATCTACGGCGCTTCGACGACTGGTTCAACGTGTTGCAAAAAATCAGTCTTGTGCTATTCCCGCTCAATCCTGTGTTGCTCTGGATTGAGAGACGTTTATGCCTGGAACGTGAATTGGCTTGTGACGAAAGCGTAGTTCGATCCACGAAATCAGCTACTTCGTATGCCACGTGCCTGACAAATCTTGCCGAGACGAAACTCGCTCGGCGCGCCGTTTCTTTGACTCTTGCGGCTTGGGAGAACCAGTCATCCCTGGCTCGTCGCGTCCATCTGATTTTGGGATTCGACAAAGCACTGAATCCGCGCAGAGGCCGTGCATTGCTGGCAACACTCGCGTCAGGCACATTCGCAGCGGCAATATTCCTTTCGGCTTCTCCTCAGCTTGTTTCATTTAGATCGCAAGATGTCGACGCGACGACGCCGACGGTTGCGCAACATTCCACTCCTCCGAAAGCAATGTATCGAGAGGCCGTATTTCATCCAGACGCAGCCCGTGCACAATCGCACGAACTTACGGCGCACATCGCCCCGGACACACAAAGTGCTACAAAGCCCGCTAATAAGTCGACGATTCGTGCCGCCGTTCAACAGCGACACAAAGCTCCGATCGATAGGCTCCAGGGATGGCTAGTAGTAACTCGATGGAGCGACGGTTACTCGGAAGGCGCAACGTACACACTTATCAATTTCGATCCACGTTTGTCGCATAACCTCGATCCTCGCTTGCGCGATTTGGATTCCGGTTTTGCAATCGATGCTCCCGTACCTGGTCCGGCGAGCTGGATCGTAGTTCAACTGTAAAAGCAGCTTCACAAATCCGTTTTGAGGTGAGTCATGTCTTCAGTAACTAATTCTTTAAGAGTAAGGATCAAGCAAATCCTTCTGCCTGCCGGATCGGCTATTGCCTTACTCTTCGCGCTAACCTTCCTCTATGGCCGCCACGGCGTGGATGCTGCTGCGGCTGCCGGAGCAGCTCTCGATAATGCCAGCGTTTCTTCTCTTGTGGATCTGGATAAAGCTGTAGAAGAAGTGGCATCCCACGTAACGCCAGCAGTTGTGAATGTCGCTGTTACGTCGCGAAACACAGAACGTGAAACGGCTCAGGCTCAGGGTCCTGAACAGGAACTACCGCCGGGCTTTTCTCAATTCTTCGGTCAACGGGGACGCCCCCAGCAGCCGCAGATCCAGCACGGCATCGGCAGCGGCGTGATTGTCTCGCCGGACGGCTACATTGTGACCAACAACCATGTGGTCGATGGCGCCGTACAGATTCGCGTTACGCTGAATGATCGACGAATCCTCACAGCGAAACTGGTGGGAACGGACAAACTCACAGACCTCGCGGTCATTAAGGTGGACGCGAAGAATCTGCCGAGCATCGGTTGGGGAGATTCTACGCAACTCAAGCCGGGTCAAACCGTCCTGGCCTTCGGAAGCCCATTTGGATATTTCCAGTTTTCGGTCACACGCGGGATCATCAGTGCGGTGGACCGTCCCAATCCTTATCGCGACGATCCACGCAAACCAGGCGGATATATTCAGACGGACGCGGCGATCAATCCGGGTAACTCCGGCGGCCCGCTCGTGAATTCGCATGGCGAGGTGATCGGCATCAACACCTTCATCATTTCAGAAACCGGGTCCTTCGCAGGTGCAGGTTTTGCAATTCCCGCGCAGCTTGCAAAGGCGACGGTGGATCAGCTAATCCAAACCGGTAGTGTTCACCACGGATATCTTGGCGTCGGGATCGAAGACGTAACGCCGGATAACTCAAAGTTCTTCAATCTTGCGGATGCAAACGGCGCCATCGTCACACAGGTCACACCGGACTCCCCGGGAAGCCGCGCGGGTCTACGTACCGGAGATGTAATCATTAAGCTCGATGGACAGAAGATTCCAAACTCGAGCGCACTGCAGTTGGCGATCAGCGAACGTACCCCTGGCACCACTCTGTCGATGAGCATTCTGCGCGAAGGAAAATCTGAGTCAGTAAGCGTGAAGCTCGGCGAATTCAAGAGCGGAAATGAAGTTGCGGACGGAACCGCTCCGGAGGAAAAGCAGCAGGGGAAGTTGGGCCTGGCGGTGAATGATCTGACGCCGGATATCCGCCAACAGCTTTCGGTTCCGACCCAGATACAAGGGGTAGCCGTCCAAAACGTTCGGCCAGCGAGCCCGGCAGAAGAAGCTGGACTTAGCCGAGGCGACGTGATCGTTGAGATCAATCGGAAGCCGGTTGACTCTGCTGAGCACTTTGCAAACGAAGTGCACTCCGCGCCGGCTGATAAGGATCTGTTGCTCCTCGTCTGGTCAAATGGCGGCGCGAGCTATCGCGTTATCCATCCTGCTGATCAGGGCAGCCAGAACGGAATGTAGTTCGGACTTATTCACTACGCTGACTGGAGAACATCTTATGGCTCCGGTCAGCGCAATCCTTTCATCGTAGTACGATGTGTTTGTGAAGGATCGATTTAGTCGACATCTTCAAGAAGCAAGTCTCACCTATGAAGCGATTCGTAGATCACTTCTGCGGCGGTAACACTCGCTCGTAACTCATTTCGTCGAGTATCGGACCTACCCTGCGATTACTTGACACAAGGGTTTGTCTCAGCAACAATCCCACTCTATAGTATGGGCCCGCGCTGTATTCCGAGGGCGTTCTCTCGGTGGTCTTTCTGGTAGACATTCTATTTCCCCTGCATCAGCGAACTCCTTGAAACATCGGGAGCGCGTATTGAAATTTCTAGAAGGCTAGATCAACAGGAGATCGCCCCACGTGAAGAATCATTTTCTGCGTCACTCCACAATCGCCACTTGTCTGGCTTTCAGCGCCTTGGCATCACACGGTCAAACCACCGCGATCAAGATGTTCGATCCCGTGAATGTTAGAGACTCAACGGCTGGCACTGGTTACGGTGCAAACGAAGCTATCTTTAACAGCACCACGTTGAATTTGAATTGCTCCGCAAGTCCGATTCAGGCGACTGTTTCTTCGTCACCTACGGGAACAGGAAATGTTCTCGTAGATAATTTTGTCAATCTGACTGTTACGGCTGGAGAATCTTCGGCCGGGCCGACAAACATCTGTTCCGGCGGAACATCGGAAGGTCCATACAACAGGCAGAAGAACTGCTTTAACCGGGATTACCAATCAGATGCTGGCCATCGTTACGGACAAAATCCCGATTCCTTCGTCGCCACCGGCGGAGTTTTGCCAATCGACATCAGCGCAAAACTCAAGTTAGGACTGATTCAGGCGAAATTGGATTTGGTTGACACCGGGGGGCTTCTGGCGAGCTCCTCTCTTTACCTGAAGACAAACTGCGCTTTCCTCGGCGTGTCAGGGCCGGCCGAGATCACAGGGAATCCTATTCCTGCAAGCGGCGCCACGGGAGACCAACTCGCGCAGAACTTCCCGTTTAATTCAAATACCGAATTTCTTGTGAACTTCAAGTACGACCTGACGGAAGCGGCTGACTTGGTCGTGAAGGATGGCACGATCCCTGGAACAGAGGATTTCCCCGTCGACCCAGGAACGTTCCAGTCCAAATATGTTGCGGGTACATCGTTTGCGACATCGAATTGCTTGATTCACTCGGGCGAACTTCTCAATAACGCACCAGCCTGCAAGTTCTATACGTTGAAGTGCAAGGTGGGCACAGGTACCACCGAATCTGGTGCGAATTGTCCGGTGTCAGCCAAGCCGGATGAAATATTCCAGGAAGTTTTTGACGGTCCCGGATTCACATTACCCGATATCACAAATCCTGGAGGACCAACGTTCCATCAGGGCGTCGGCTTCCTGATGGCCAAAGAAGGATGGGGCGGCGGCCCCTGCACGTTCGATCCAGATGCCAAACTTGGCACCCTGGTCTGCCCGCAGAATCTTTTAACAAGCTTTAGTGGTCCAGGCACGTATGCAAGCACAGGTCGCTCCACGAATCCGAATTCAACCTTCGTTACAGTAGCGCCAGTGCCTGAAGATCTGACGACTGTTACGGTTTCTGGGGCCCGCCCAGGAAATTGGGTCAATAGCCACAGTGCGCAGTTGGCTCTCTTAACCCAACCGCCTATGGTCCCTGCGACAATCTCCGGAGCAGCAGCGTTCCACGCTTCGCCAATCAACACACTCACCTATGGCATTTCTCCGGCGGATTCCGTTCCGACTCCGGGCGCTCCGATTGCGACTGATACAGTTCTCACGAATACGATAGCTTGCCCTGTGAGCACCTCCCCATTAACTCCGACAGCTACTGTTTTCACGCCGCCTGATCAAACCGTTAGCGTTCAGAACGATGGCCGATACCTCGTCCACTACTTTGCACAGGACTGTGCCGGAACTCAAGAACTGAAGTTCACGCAGGATGGTTCTGCGAGTTGGTCGACTTCCTTCTTCACAACTCCTGTCAATGTAGACACGGTTTCTCCACTTGTGGCATCTGGTCCGACACTTTCGCCCGCTCCGATGACTATCGGATCCGTAAGCAATGCCTACCTGCAAGGCCAGTTGGTCACCGCAAGCTATCAGTGCACAGACGAGTTATCTGGTGTCGTTAAATGCGGTGCGTCAACCTTTGCGCCCGGAACTACGCTGGATACTGGTATATTGACGAGTCCTGTCGATACTTCGACGGTGGGAGCGAAGACTTACACCGTGCTAGCAATCGATTCGGCTGGCAACCAGACGACCGCTTCGGTTGCGTACCAGGTTGTTGCCGTACCGCCGACAGTTGATCTAGGAATACTTAAGTTAGGACCTTCGTCCGTCACTCGCGGTAACGTCGTGACTTACGATCTTGTGGTTGCCAACTTGAGCGGCGGCACAGCTACCTCAGTGGTAATGAAAGATCCCATTCCTGCAGGCCTTACGTTTATCAGCGTAACGGGCACTTATGTTCAATGCAGCAAGGCCGGCTGTGCTATTCATTCGGCGTCCTGCTCCTTTGCGTCGAATACTGTAACGTGTACCGCACCTTCACTGGCTCCGATAACCGGTGGTAAATTGTCCGGACTTGGTATCCAGATCAAGGGACGTGCCACGGCGGCTGTCGGCGCTACGATCAAGAACACCGCGACAGTAAGTAGTGCGAGCAACGACTCCAAACCTGGAAACAACAGTTCCAGCGTTTCAACCAAGGTGAAGTAACCGGACATAAGGAATGATGGAAATCATTCCGGCAAAGAGCTAAGTCAGAAGCCAGGTACAGAGCCTATCAAGGTTCCGGTATCTGGCTTCTTGCGTGTGAGGAAAGGGTCTTGCGTCGCGATTGGAGGTTGACCGAATGATCGTGGGTTACGACGCCATTCTGATATGAGCAGTAATGACCAGTCGAAGAAGCCTTGACTTTTCCAAGGTCTGGAGAGGAGGCTTTGGTTGGCTACTTCTGGTGGTCGCGCACCGCAACACTGGTCCGAGGTCCGCGCAACTTCCAACATTGAGAATGATGAAGTAGAGCAGGAGTCGGTGGTGCGGTTTAGCCTTTGCCGGCCGTGTCGCCGGCATAGTGAACGGATTCGTCGTACATCGCTTTCACGTCGGCGCGCTTGAGTATGTTTTCGGCGCCGGGCTCATAGCGAACCAGGTTCAACATTCGCAATGCCTCGCGGTATGGGCTCTTGGCTTGAGCCTCTCCTTGTTTCAGGCGTACACAATTCGCCAGCAGGTAATAAATCTGCGCGGAATCCATACGCATGCCAGCCTTTTCTGTCCTTGTGAGACTCGACTCAAGATCGCGCTCAGCCTGGACGTAATCCTTCGTGCCAACTTCGGCTTGTGCCAAGGCAATGGCAATCTGGAGGGCAACGTTCGCACCAGCCTTTCCGGCCTGTGCTGAGAGTGGTTGCAGCATCGCGAGGGCTTCCTTTGAACGTCCCTGAGCAATTGCGATTCTTGCAACATTCAGTTTTGAGAGCAGCAGAGCGTCTGGATCTTTCATTCGAAACGCGAGCTTCAGCGCATTCTGATACATCTGATTGGCACTCGCAATATCGCCTTTATAAAAGGCCACATCTCCACGGGTGTTCGAAATCATTGCCATTAGCGCATCGTTCTTTAACTGGCGCGCTATCGTCTCAGCTTCATCCAGCGGCTTCGACGACTCGTCCCCTCGACCCGCACGTGCGAGTGCTCCGGCAAGGTCGTTTTGGAAAGATGCCATGTCTCGCCCGTGCTCCCCTTGATCGCGAAACGCAGTGACAGCATCCTGCATCGATTTCACTGCGGCGCCGAAGCGTCCCTGGTATTCAAAGACGAGGCCCATCTGGTGGGAAACGAGCGCAGCGCGCCTAGAGTCGCCAGCCTTTCGCGCCAATTCAAGCGCGCCCATCAGAGATTTGAGTGCCTGCTCATACTGGCCCGTCGTAACGTACGCCTCGCCGAGGCCCCCCATGATTTCAGCAATGTCCCCGGCAACTCCGAGTTTCTGGCGAAGTTGCAGCGCTTGCTGGTAGAAGGTGAATGCATTATCCGGATCACCCTTCGTGAGGTACACAGCGGCAATGTTATTCAGACAAAGCGATTCGTTCTGCTGATCGCCCTGTTCGCGCTGAATCTGCAGGGCCTGTTTGTACATTTCCAACGCTTGATCATAATTGCCGCGATCCTGATAGACAGTGCCCATATCCATCATGGAGTTCGCGGCTTCCTTCTTCATCCCGATCTCGCGTTGCAGTGCCAGCGCCTTCTTATAGCTGGCCAATGCCGCATCGGACTTGCCATTCATTGCCTGAAAGTTCGCCATCTCGTCCAGTGCTGCTGCTACGCCTCGCTTCTGGCCGATCTTCTCATTGATGGCGATTGACTCCTGGTAATTGCGCATTGCTTCGTCCGGCTTGTTCAGCAAGCGGTACGAGATGCCCATAGATAGCAGCATCAGCGCTTTCTGTTCCTGGTTGTCCACCTGGATTGTTAGGCTCAGTCCTTTGCCCAGCGCATCGAGGGCGGCCTGCGGTGAGCCAGTAATATTTTCGACTACGCCCATTCCCCAAAGAGCCTTGATATTTTTGGGGTCTGTTTCAAGAATCTTCGCGAACACCGATCGAGCCTTGGCGTAGTCGCCACTCTCCAGATAGAGACTTCCCAATGTGTATTGAACGTCTGTATCTCCCGGTACGCTGCGAGAGAGATTTTCATAGGCCTCGATCGCTTTAGGCTTGTCGTCCATGATTCTGGCACGGCTGGCGCTGATCAGGTACTTAACCGGGAGCGGTAGATTCTGGCTCTCTGCCAGGTCTTTCGCGCGACGCGAGGACTGTTCCGAATCCGTTTCAAATCCGAGTTCGGATTGCACCTCGCCTTGGCGTGAGAGAGCGAGCGCGAAATCTGGATCAGCTGCAGTAGCTGCCTGAAAGCTCTTGTAGGCATCGAGGTTTTTGCCCTCGCGCATGAACGTCAAACCTTCGTTGTACTCACGAAGAGCGTCGACGGACTTGGAGGTGGCCTTGAACGATTGCGCTTTCAGCTCGTTGATGATGTCAGGAGAGAGCGAGAGATTCTTACGCACAGCTTCCGCCAAAGCATCAATTGCCGTGGGCAAATCTTTCTCTAACGCCTGTGCTTTTACGGGAACAGTCTGGTCACGTTTGAGATCGCGAATGGTCGCGTCGATAACAATCTGATCGCCAAAGCGTGCGTACTGTCCAGAGACAACTACGTCCGCATTGCTGAACTCTGCTACGCGTCGCATCGTGTCAGGATCGATAGAAGTTTGCGGACCGATCCGCAAATCCGTGAGTACCTGGTGCAGGCGATCGGTGGAGACTGTGCGCAAATGTGCGGACTGGCCAACATCGGTGCTGAGCATGTCTGCCACGCTGCTCCCGATCCAGTCATCCTTCGCATTACTCGTCATGTTGTGGAAGGGAAGAATTGCAAGCGATACCGCGGGCACTATCGCTGCCTGCTGTTTCGCCGCAGGTCCAACCTTTGGTTGCCTGGAGCGCATGCCGAAATAGCCTGCAAGAATAAACGCTAAAACGGCCAATGCAGCAACACACACTAACAAGTAGTCCTTCTTAGTCGGACCTTGTTTCTTGATTGGTCGATAGACGCTGGATTGATAGATGGGAGCACCGACATTGCCCTCGTTTTTCCACGTCTCGAGATCCGCGAGTAAATCGGAAACGCTCTGGTAGCGATCTTCAACATCGCGTTCAAGGCAGCGGCTCACCATTTCGCTGAGAGCAGGAGGAACAGTGTCGTCGAACTCGGAAATCGGAACAACGCGCTCTTGTGTACGCTTAATGAGACTCGCAAGTGCGCTATCCGCTTTGAATGGAACCCGCCCGGTCAGCAATTCATAAAAGATGAGCCCGAGCGAAAAGATGTCGGAACGCTGATCAAGACTCTTTGCCAGCGCCTGCTCGGGCGACATGTATTCCATCGTGCCAACCAGCGCGCCCGATTGCGTCATACCATCGCCTTCGAGAGTACGGGCGAGCCCAAAATCCATCACCAGGATTCTGCCGCTCTGGTCCTGCATAATGTTCTGCGGCTTCAAATCCCGGTGAATGACACCGACACTGTGCGCCGCTTCCAGTGCGCGGCAAACCTGCTGGATGATCTCTACTGCCTCGCGCGGAGGAAGCTTTGTCCGCTTTGTAATCAGAGAACGTAAGTCCTCACCCTCAACAAACTCCATGGTGATGAACTTCATGCTGTCCGATTCGCCGAGGTCATAAATACGAATGACGTTCTTGTGCGTTACCTGGGTTGCAAGGATGAGCTCCTGCTTGAATCGATCAATAATTGCCTGATTGCCGGCGAGTTCGCGGCGAATTACTTTCAATGCGACCAGTCGGTTCAGTTCCAGATCTTTTGCTTTGTAAACCGCCCCCATGCCGCCTTCGCCAAGGATCGAAATTATCTCGTATCGCTGGGCCAGAACGACGCCAGCTTCGAGGATCACCTGGCCAGAATCAGTGAAGCCTACAACTGTAGGCGCTGACTGGCGAGGCGGTGCGACCGGCGGTAACGGGGAACGAGGCTGCTGCGATGGGACCGGGGCGCTATACCGGGGACGAGCATCGTTGTTCAATCCGCCGGGTGTTCCAATGATGGTGGGCGAGTCGCTTGGCGCCTGCGGGATCCGAACATCCGACGACGAACTTTCCCCTGGCAGTGGCGCGCGCACTCCGCCTGCCCCCTTCTTAGGGGTTTCCTTGGGCGGAATTCGTCCGTGATCATCCATTGCTATTCTGGGGTACTCTGGGCCCAACGGCAGACTGAAGTTACCGATCTAGTACAAAGTGGTCTACTCGTCTCAAATCAATTGTTGCTGCATGTGCCTGTTCGTTTCAGCAGCCCGCAAAACCTCTGAAACGACGATGCTTGCGAGACCACCCTGCTGTATTCGGAGTATACCAACGTTAGGGCGAGAGAGTCAGCGAGTTCCCTTTCAACCTGCGCCAAATTTGTAGTTGCGTTACCTGTTGATTAACGCATCACTTGTTGCCCTGTCGTTCACATATCAGTACAGCTTCCGTTGTCGCCTAAAATCACTCGCTGAACGGTGACTCAGTATGTCTGATTCACAAAGGTCAGTGACGGAAACGCTTAACCAAAACGACTCTGTCAGAAATACGTAAGGCGGAGAGAGTTTGTAGACTCGCCTCCGCCCTGCTTGGTACTGAATGAAAGACCCGAACCGGGTCGTTAACGCTTGGGACCGAAGAAGCCAACCAAGCCGAAAGTTATGGTGTTCTGATTCTGCCCGGCTAATGGTGTGGTTCCGCGTGTGTATACGTCCTCATCGGAATGGTCGATGCGATACTCCACTCGCGCCAGTACCCCTTCAGGCCACTTGTATTCACCGGTTATCGTGAATTCGTTCAGCGTCTGTGAGATTCCAGTGGAGAATCCCTGCGGATCATAGAAATACTCGTAGCGTCCGGCAAGCGCTATATGCGAAGTAAATTGCTGGCGAGCGGCGACGGCGAAGCCTTGAATATGATCCAACTGTCCCTTCACCAGACCTACGTCTTCAACAAACGTATCAAGCTGCCTTTCCTGTAAATAGTCATAATTGAGGTATGCGCTGAACTTGCTTGTCGGAGTAAGCACCAGCGTCGTGTCGATCAGGTTTCTCCAATCCTTGTTCGTATCTGGGTGTTCGGGGCCGGTGTAGTAATTCACATTCCAGGTGTACTTCGGCTTCGCCCAGGAATAAGTGAAGCCCATTGTTTTGCCGCTGTTGTTATCCTCAATGTTGTTCCAGCCGTTCACTAACTGGAAACCCGCGGTCATCGTCTTCGTGACAGGCATGGTTGTGCGCAGTCCGAAGTGATAATACGGAAGTGCGAGTGTGAAGAGCAGCGACCGCGAATAGTTCCAATTGTCCTTGGTGTATACCGTCTCCGCACCCGCGGAGGTCCAGAATTCGCCGAAGTCGGCTTCAAAGCCTTTTGCCTTTGGCGGCTTAAAGCTCACATATGCCTGCTCAATATTCTCGAAAACATTAGCATTCGGCTCGGAAGCGTGGATGATCTGGAATGCTTTGCCATAGCCAAGTTCAAGGTGGAACCCGAGCGGATCTGGATCGTGATTGAGAGCTAATTCAGCCATGTTCAAGCTGAACGAATTGGCGCGCACGTCAAAGTTGTAATACTGGTTGTACTTGTCGATCGGGTGATTGTTATTCCAGTTGTAGTAGCCATCCACAGTCCCGCTGAAATCAATTCCTCCAATGCTCCACGTTGGCGCGGCAGGCGCAGCCGGAGGAGTCGCGTCGGGAGCAGGAGCGCTTGTTGTCGCAGGTGCCGGCGCGGGGGTCGATGACGGCGTCTGGGCGAAAGCAGCACAAGCGACAAGCATCGGGATTGTCAGAAGCACAGTGCGGGTGCGGTGAAATGACATCTCTTAATCCTCCAAAAGGTATGAATGTCTCTACGGACAAATTGATTTTGAAATAGGTACACCGGTGCATTGCCGCAGGGATGAGTACCTGTCGTGAATGAAGTACAACTCCAATGACTCACTTTGTGTTTATCACGCACGTTTCTAAGAACAGGCATGCAAAAGTGCCCAATCGCTCAAACTTATATATGGCATTAAAGAAACTAATCTTGTTCTTGGTGTCAAACTAACTGGCTACAGTAGTCGGGTGACTCGTCAGAAGAGCGAACTAGCTGCGCTCCAGGTTCCAAATGAATACATGAACAAGTTTCGACTCTGAGCAGTCGAAATCAACTCTTATACCGCCTATAAAAAATGTGGATAGGGTCGAACAACTGTTGATCGCAGTGAGTGGAAGCGTTACCTTGCAGCTACCAAAGACCCAGCGTTAGTAACAGCCATCGCCAAAAAACCAGCTGGATACTTAGCCGAGAATACACAGAGAAATCCAGCCAGCATTACACCGGAATTCAAATTGATCCTCATTTCAGTAAGGAGCTAAAGAATGTCCCAAAGACCGCAGCAGAGGTCAACTCTCTCGTATTCCCAAAAACTCTCCAGGCTTGCCCTTCGACTGAAAGATCCGGAGTGGCGCCACTACGGACGAACCTTGCTCATGGGCAAGGCACTGGGCATTGCTTCAGTATTGCTAGTGATCGGTGTTGTCTCAACCGTGGTATTCGGTAAGGTCTTCGCGGCGGATGTCGAAGTAAAAGCAGCTGACGTCGTCAATCCGATTAATACCTTGTGGACCTTGGTCGCGGCGTTCCTGGTGTTCGGAATGCAGGTCGGCTTCACCATGCTTGAAGCTGGATTTTGTCGATCCAGAGAAACCGTCAACGTGTTAATGGAATGTATCGTTGACACATGTCTTTGCGGACTTCTGTTTTACGCCATTGGCTTTGCCTTCATGTTCAGCCACGGCAATGGTTTTATCGGCTACCACTGGTTCTTCCTGCAAGGCGCTCCTGCAACGTATGAGTCTACCGGCGTAGCATTCCTCGCCTTCTGGCTGTTTCAGTTTGCCTTTGCCGACACCTGTTCCACTATCACTTCCGGAGCCATGATCGGACGTACCGGTTTCGTGGGGGACCTTCTCTATAGCCTCGGTGTTTCTGGTTTCATGTATCCAATCATTGGACATTGGGCCTGGGGTCCAGATGGATTTCTCGCGCTGATGGGCAGTGACGGACATTTCCTTCCGACACTCGGCACAGGCTTCCATGACTTTGCCGGCTCGACGGTTGTGCATACAATTGGCGGATTTATCGCACTTGCTGGTGCAATTGTTCTCGGTCCGAGAATTGGACGTACTTTCAAGCGCGACGGTGGTGGCCCCATGCTTCCACATGATCTGACTATCGCTGCCTCGGGCGGACTTCTCCTGTGGTTCGGCTGGTATGGGTTCAATCCTGGCAGCACGCTCTCCGCAATGGACTTCGTAGGAACTGGCCGTGTAGCTGCGAATACAACTCTCGCCGCCTGTGCTGCGGGTCTCACAGCGATGGCCTGCGCTTATGTTATGAGTAAGAAGTGGGATGTAAGCTTCACGGTCAATGGCTTCCTTGCCGGCCTCGTAGCTATTACCTGCCCTTGTTATTGGGTAACTCCATTCGGTGCGATTGTCCTTGGCGGGATAGCAGGATTTGTTGTAGTTGGCGGGGTTGAGTTGTTGGAGTATCTGAGGATCGATGATCCAATCGGTGCAGTTCCAGTTCACGGAATGTGCGGGATCTGGGGAACCCTATCGTTGGGGCTCTTTGCTTCCGGTCAGTTCGGCGCCAGCGGTCCTATTTCACCCGATAACTCCACGGCACTTAAAGGCTTGTTCTACGGAGGAGGTCTTACACTCTTCAAGGCACAAGCCATCGGTAGCATAATTGTTACTACAAGCACCTTCTTAGTTGCATTGGCTCTAATGTACGTCGTTCACCTTACTGGTACCCTTCGCGTTTCAGAAGAAGGCGAGCTATACGGCCTCGATCTGCACGAGCACGGTATCTCTGCTTATCCAGAGTATGTGATTACTCAACTGGGCGCTCCTCAGGGACTCTCATTACGTGCGGACAAGTAGTGCGCATGGAAACTGAGAACATGGATAAGTGCCAGTTGACTATCAGCCTATTTAGCAAAGTGAGGGTTCGATGACTAAAGTAGAAGCGATCATTCGACCGAACCGATTCGATTCGGTCAAGGAAGCTCTGAAAGAGCTCGGCGTCGAAGGGATGACCGTGTCAGAGGTTCGTGGACATGGACGACAAAAAGGGCACACTGAAACCTATCGAGGAAGAGAATACGATGTAGATCTTCTCCCTAAGATTCGCGTGGAACTAGTGGTTAAGGATGAAGTTGTCGAGCCAACGGTCCAGGCGATTATCAAGGCAGCTTCAACGGGAAAGATTGGAGATGGAAAGATCTTCCTGTACAAAGCTGAAGAAGCTATCCGTATTCGTAACCAGGAAAGAGGAGACGCCGCTCTCTAACCTTCTACGCATAGAACTAAAAAGCGCCGCGCATCGATTTAGATGCGCGGCGCTTTTACATTCGGTTTACTCGTCTAACTGACCTTTGGCTATATCCAGAAAAACCTGCGCAGCCCGAGTAAGTTCCTTACCTTTGCGATAGATTAGCGCCAGATCTCGCGATAGCCGGACCTCTCCCATCGGCACTATCTTTAGCAATCCTGCGCTTGCGTCCGCTTCAACGTTCGCGCGTGGTAAGAATCCAGTCCCAAGTCCAGCTGCTACCAGTCTCTTGACCAACTCACTCGACTCAACCTCAAGCGCTATTCTGGGCTGGAGATCCTGCATGTGAAAAAGATTGTCGAGTAACTCGCGCTGCCTGCCCTGCTTCATCAACACCATCGGATGTTGAACTACTTCCTTCAGGCTTACACTCGGACAGGCGGATAGGGGATGATTAATGGGTACCACAAACGCTAATTCGTCCTTGTGAATCAATTCAACGGTGAGCCTCGGATCTTTTACTGGCATCGCGACAACGCCAAAATCGACCTCGCGGTTTAGCACTGCTTCCAGCGTGCGAGACCTTTCCGCGCGGACAATACTAAGTCCCACGCGCAAAAACTGTTTTCGGAATTGTGCAAACACAGCAGGTAAAACATAAAGACATGTAGCCTCGTTTGCGCTGATTGAGATTGCACCTCGAGGTGAGCGGTGTAACTCGGCGATAATGCCCTGGATATGACTGTGACAATTGAGGCAATGTTCCGCGAAGGGTTCAAAGACACGGCCAGCGGCCGTAAATGTCACCTTGCCGCCATCCCTGTCGAAAAGCCGGGCCCCTACTTCTTTTTCCAAAGAGCGAATCTGCGCCGAGATTGCGGGTTGAGTGACCAGCAACCGTTCCGCGGCACGGGAAAAACTCTTTTGTCGCGCAACTTCCAGAAACGTCTTAAGCTGTTCGAAATCCATTAAGCCTTCTTTTCTCAAGCATCTACGATTTGTTGATTGTTTGGCCCCGGGTGAGATAGAGGCGAGAGAAACAAATGCGGTCGTATAAAAATCGTTTATATCACGAAAGATGAGGCAGGAAGAAAACTGGGCTGTTCTGAATTAGCCCTATCCACGTAAGTCCGATTCAGCAACGCCCCCCAACGCAGCAAAGCCCTGGCTTTTCGCCAGGGCATTGTGGTCTGCAGGTGTTGTTCGTGTCTAGAAGCGGTTCCAGAGGAACTGGTTATAGACGGCGTGGTGGTACTGCACTTCCGGGACCTTGACGAAAGTGCCCAGCAGGCGCGGGCAGCGGTCGGCGGCATTCTTCTTCAAGTCCGCGTAACGGCCCTTCACGTCGGCTCCCAGCAACCGGGTCGTCCACTCCGCATTGTTGAAGTCGTCGATCGCCGTGTAGACATTGTCCGGCAGGTAACGCTCCGCCTGGCGCAGATTATCGATCTTCGCCGTGTCGCCCTCAAGCCCGGTCTTGAACACCGTCAGCATTACCAGGTACGGGTTTGCATCCGGCGATACCGAGCGTACTTCCACGCGCGACGACTTCTCGTTGCCCAGTGGGATACGCACCATGGAGCCGCGATCCACGGCCGAGGCCTTGATCTGGTTCGGAGCCTCGAAGTGTGGATCAAGTCGCCGGAACGCGTTCACACTTGCATTCAGCGCCAGGCAGGTATCGTTGCCGTGCGTCAGGATGCGGTCCACGAAGTCCCATCCAAACTTGCTGATCTTCTCTTCCCCCTTCGGATCCCAGAAGATGTTCTTGCCTTCTTTTGAGATAGACACGTTGGTATGCATGCCGCTGCCGTTCACGCCCACCACTGGCTTGGGCAGGAACGACGCCGTCATCCCCATCCGCGTTGCCACCTGGCGGCAGATCAGCTTGTAAAGCTGGATCTGGTCAGCAGCCTGCACGCATTCGCCGTAGCCGTAGTTGATCTCGAACTGCGACGGCGCCACTTCAGGGTGGTCCTTCTCGTTCTCAAAGCCCATCGCGCGCTGCACTTCCGCCGCCGTGTCAATAAACAGGCGCAGCGGATCGCCCGGCAATGAGTGGTAGTAGCCGCCCGTGTTCACGTACTCAAAGCCCTGCGTCTTGTAGTAGTTCTGCTCCGCATCCACGCCGGCAAACAGGAAGCCTTCAATCTCGTTGGCCGCGTTCAGCGTGTAGCCGTTCTTGCTGAAGTGATCGCCCGCGAACTGCTTCAGCACGCTGCGCAGATCGCCGGTATAGGGCGTGCCGTCCTTGTCGATCACCTCGCCAAACACCAGCACCTTGCCCGGGCCAAACACGTCGGCGGGAGCCCAGTAGAACGATCCCCAGTCAATGCCCAGGCGAAGATCGCTCTCGTGCTGCGCCGTAAAGCCGCGGATCGACGAACCGTCAAACGTAAGATTCTGGTGGCTGGCGATGAGGAACTTCTTGTCGTAATCCAGCATGTGCAGACGGCCTTCCAGATCGCTGAAAAGCACCGTCACCGCCTTGATCCGCTTCTCGTCCGTCAAATACTTCAGACGCTCTTCCCGGATCTTGTCGATCGACACCCGGTTTTTGCGGGATTCCTTGGCTGAAAGATTCAACTCTTCCAGCTCGCCATACGAAAGCGAAAGATAATTCCGAAGTTCTGTCGACATGCCTCTCCTCAATCCGGTGATTGCCCAGCCCAGACAGACTGCCCATAGCGACGGCTGGTTGTTATTAATGAGGTTATCTCGCCGAGACCATTGGAGATTTGTTATTAAGAAAACTAATCTGCTTCATCGAGGAAAGTTATCTAAGGGGGCTTCCTGATACGTTTTGTAGGCTGTTTTGCACCAAGAAACGTGCAATCCGAAGGTCAATACTGGGACGCCTCTGGCCGCCCCGGATCCGCGATCTTTGGATCGGAAATCTTTGATCCTGAACCCTGTTCGAAAAGTGGCAGTGGCTGTTACGCTTCAACAACCCTGCATCTACGTATAGAATGAGCACGCGTCAGACTCGAGGTGATCGATGCGGAAGCAGTTGCTGGGGCAAGACACAAAGACCGTAAGTAAAGAGCCGAGCGAAAAGTGGCTTGATTTGAATGACCTGGCGCATGTCGAGCTCACGTCTGAAGATCCCGCCCAACCCATCGAAAATGCTCTCGCCGAGGGCAATTCGGCGGGCGGGTGGCGGGCAGATAGTCTGGGTCCACAAACCATCCGCATCGTTTTTGACGACCCGCAAGCCGTCCGTCTAATCCATCTGAGATTTGTAGAACGGGAGCAGGAGAGGGCACAGGAGTTTCTGTTGAGTTCCGTACGGGCCGGAGAGCCGAAGAGAGAGATCGTCCGACAGCAGTGGAGTTTCAGCCCGAATGGCTCAAGTGAGCAGGTTGAGAATTACCTTGTCAATCTCACGGATGTCGTTACCGTCGAACTTGTCATCGATCCTGACCGCGGCCTCAATCGAACGCCGGCAACTCTTGCCGAATTGCGCATCGCTTAGCGGAGCTTCTCCTTGGTGAGACGTCTTCAGCTTTTCGAAATCCTCGATCAATCATGGTGCCCGCAAGCAGTACGCGACGGGGCAACGGACTTTCTGGAATTCATCACAAATCTCACCGATCTCTACTCGCCGGTCCGTCCCCTCTTGCTTGGGGCTATTCGCGAGAGTGGATCCAGGAGCGTTGTCGATCTATGCTCAGGCGGTGGCGGCCCCTGGCTCAGCTCCGGCTGGCGCGCCGCCCGTTTCAGCCGGGAGTGGCCCCTTACTGTTTGGTTGACGGACAAATTCCCCTCCTTCGTCTTAAAATCCCGGCTTAACGATTCCGGAGATTCTCTCCGCTTAGTCGATGAACCGGTGGATGCCACCGCAGTCCCACCTGAATTACACGGATTTCGAACTATATTTGCTTCGTTTCATCACTTCAGCGACGAGGCGGCAGTGCGGCTTCTTGAGGATGCCGTTTCTTCGGGAGAGGGAATTGGGACAGCCGAGGTTACGTCACGCACCTTTAAGGCGCTGGCTGTAATTTTTCTCATGCCATGGGCTTGCCTCTTGATGACTCCTTTTGTGCGTCCCTTTCGACTATCGAGACTTTTGTTCACATACCTCGTTCCACTCATCCCTTTCACAATCCTGTGGGATGGCATTGTGTCATGCGCTCGCACACGCACGCCACAAGAGTTGGAGCAGTTGACCGCGGGGTTGAACCAATTCAATTGGTCCGCTGGTTATGTGAGCGGGACGCGTCTCCCATTACCGGTCGTTTACCTGCTGGGCGTCCCAGTTATCAAGCGTCAACCGTCATTCCACGAAAAGAATGGATCGCTACAAGAGGCGCAACCGCAGGCAATCGTGAACCGCTAGGGCGTGTTTATCTGTCGCTCCGTTTCCACCACAATCAACGGTTGGGCGAACGGGCAAAGTCTATAAAACCGCGCCTTGGATCAGTGTTCACCAGCTTCGCAGTCAATCGGTCGCCGACGTCCAATCCAGCCTGACCTTGCACCAACATGCCTTCCATATGTGGTTGAAGCGTGCGCACAAAGACGCCATGCTCATTTACGCCGGTCACCACAGCATTGAATGTCGCGCCGATGCGTCCGCTCATGGCAACGGCGGCGACCCGCTTCTCCATTTCCCGCTCGACCTTGCGCGACTGGTCCTCACGTAGAGTGCAATTGGTAGCGATTTGTGTCAGCTCCTGGTCAGAATAAGGCGGTGGATCTCTGTGGATCAGAGCTTTCAACAGCCGCTGAGTGGCGAGGTCCGCGAATCGCCGATTCGGCGCGGTTGAGTGTGTGTAGTCCTGCACAGCAAGCCCGAAGTGCCCGTCGGAATCCTGTCCCGGTTTTTCCAGAACATATTCGCCCGGACCCATCAGCTTGATCACTGCCAGCGAAAGATCAGGAAAATGATCAGGATCGGCTTTATGCCGCCGGGTCAGAAACTCATTGAGAGCAGACGAATCGGGTTCTTCCGGAAGCACGTCTCCTGTCTTCGCTGCGAGTTCTACGATGCGATTCCAGCGTTTCGGTGTTTTTACAACGCGCCGAATTGACGATAACTTCGCATCTTCCAGCGTTCGAGCTACGACTTCGTTTGAAGCAATCATGAAATCTTCAATCAGTTCGGTCGCGAGGTTTTTCTGCTGACGCTCTATGTCTACGACCTCTTCCTTTAGGACGACAGGATGCGTTTCAATGGTCTCAATGTTGAGTGCGCCACAACGGTAGCGATCTGCGCGCAGTCTCTGTGCCACGTCGCTCTGCAACTTCAGCTGGTCCTGCAGCTCCTTCGACGCGGCGACCTTCGGGGGCGCCTCGGCGGTTCCTTGTAACCATGCCCCGACGGCGTTGTAGGCAAGCTGGGCATGATTGTTGACCAGAGCCGGATAGATGGAATTCGACTTTACGTCGCCGCCGTCAACGACGAATTCGATCACGATTGCCCGCCTGTCCTCGCCTTCCAGCAGGGACGTGATTCCATTTGAGAGAGCCTCCGGCAACATCGGAAAGACTCTCACCCCGGTGTAGACGCTTGTAGTCTCCCGCGCGGCGTGGGCATCAATGGGGCTTCCCTTCGGCACGTAAGAGTCCACGTCTGAAATAGCAACCAGCACCTTCGTATCACCGTTCGGCAGAGCCTCCGCGTACTCTAGCTGGTCGAGGTCGCGAGAAGTGTCGTTATCGATCGAGGACCACAGCAGCGTTCTGAGATCTTTCACCGGCTCGGTCGCTATGTCCGGAATTTCGACGCTCAGTTGATCTGCCTGCTGCATTGCCTCCAGTGAAAAATTTGGCTGGAAGCCGTGCTCATTCATTGTGTTCAATGCTGCGGATTGAAGATCGAAATGCAAGGCAGTGTGACTGTTCATGTAACCTCACGGGAGTTGCGTGGTACGTGCGAAGGAGAAGGCTATCATGCGGCGAGGGAGGGCACATTTGCCAGTGGGCTTTCACCGCCTGGCTGGCGGTGAGGCTTCCACTCGCTTTCGAAGAGATTGTGCATCGACGGGAGAGCGCACTTTCGCGTCGTTATCGAAATAGACGAAGACATCTCGACCATGCATCGAAGGCGCCGGCGAATGGATCACTTTCTCCGCATCCTTCGGCTCCAATCCGCTCGCCCATGCTGTAACTCTTTTGGCCCATCCGTCGAGTGCTTCATCGGAATAGCCGCTTACATAGAGCACTTCCGAGCCGTGCAAGTCGGCAATAGACGAAGTCGCTTGTCAGATCCATCAGTCGAGGCCACTCGACAGTATCGGCGCAGACCAGCGCGACCTGATATGTACGCAACAGCTCAATGAATTCTGGAACCGCAAATGTATCGTTTCTTATCTCCAGCGCATGACGTATTGGCTGGTGAAAGATTGGCTTACTCATGCATCTTCCTTGCATGCGACTGTCATGCTTCTCAGCAAGCTGCGCCGCCTGATCGGTGTGGCGTGGGAGCAGCGAGAAAAAGTTCTCTAAGAGTTCGGGCTGATAGCGGAAGTTGGGAGGCAATTGCCAAAGTATTGGACCCAGCTTGTGTCCCAGAGCAAACAAGCCTGAAGAAAAGAAGTTCGCCAAGGGCCGTACCGGGTCTTTCAATCTCATCATGTGAGTCAGGAACCGTGGACCTTTCAGCGAGAAAACAAAGTCGTCGGGAGTTTCTTGCGCCCAGCGCGCAAAGCTCGTCGGTCTTTGTAGCGTGTAGAAGGTACCGTTGACCTCGATAGAGTTGAAAATTTCCGCGGCGAACTTCAGTTCGTTTTTATGAGGCAGTTTCTTAGGATAAAAGGTGCCGCGCCATGGAATGTAGGTCCAACCCGAAATGCCAATCCGAATCGTTCCGGCATTGTTCATCCAAGAGAAGATTCAATATCGCGGTCTGGCGGTTGGCTGTTCTTTGATTCAAATTGTGAAGGCCTCCGTTTGTAGAGGCCTTCACAACGATGTTCGGGTACGCCTACTGTATACCCATATCGACAAGTAGTTTGGGTTTCGCTTCATCCACTGCCAGCAGGTTATGGCAGGCAGCACAATCCTGCGTGATCGATTTGCCGTCTTTGGCGTTGTGACTGCCATCGTGGCAGCGGAAGCATCCCGGGTAAGCGTTGTGCCCGACGTTATTCGGATGCGTTCCCCACGTCACCTTCATGTCAGGGAAGACATTCTGCCGGTAGATCGTGAACAACGACGCTCCTGCCTGATCGATGAGATCCGCGTGTCCCGACAGCGCTTCGGGATGTTGCGAGCGATAGAACTCTTTTAGATTGCCTTTGATCTTTGTTTCCGCTTCGGCCTGGGATGAGTAGTTGGCCTTCAGTAATTCAAGGCCCTCTTTATGCACAAAGGGCAGGCTGATGTCGATTGCACCTTCCGCCATCGCCCTGTTCAGAGCGTCTTCGGGATTCTGGAAGGTGTGAGCCGCCCTGTTATGGCAATCAATGCAATCCATAACGCGCTTTTCGCCCTTTACTGCGGCAGTAGCATCACTGGAGACAAAATCGGTGGAGGTGCCATCGGCGTTTCTTTTGCTGACCCAGGGAATGACTTGTCGCTGCCTGTCGGTTGCGATGTACTCGATGTGCCCCAGGTGCACTCCATGAATTCCCGTAAGACGTGAAAGAGAATCGCGCCCTCCAAGGTGAAGCAGCACGAGAGTCTTGGTCATCGTGTTCTTTTCGTCATCGGCAAAGCTGGTCTTAACCAGCATCCTCTCGCCGATAAATTTTGCGGGCGCATGGCAGCCTTCGCATATTTCCCGGGCCGGACGCAAATTCGATACTGGCGAGGTAATGGGCCGCGGATAGCTGTCGAATGTAACCTCGATCAATTGCTTGGTGCCGTTTACCTTCGCCTTGACGTAGGACTTCGCTCCTTCTCCAACGTGACACGCCACGCAGGCAACATGCGAATGCGCTGAGGCTTGGTATGCGGTGTACTCCGGCGTCATAACGACGTGGCAGGATTGCCCGCAAAATTGGGCGGTATCCATATAGGCCACACCACGGTAGCTTGCCATCGCAACAATAATTACGTTGACGACCGTGGCCAGCAGGACCATGTCGATCGCACGCCGAAACAAGGGGTCGCCCAGGTCGATTTTCGGATAGACCGTCGGCAACTGCCCTGCCGCCCTGAGTTGGCGTCGGCGCAGGTATATACCAAGCGGAATAAGCAGCAGTCCAAAAATGAAAAGTGCAGGCAAAATCAGGAAGAAGATAATGCCCAGGTAAGGATTGATGGCAACGTGGCCAACAACTTCAATGGCCCAGAATCCCAGGAGCGTAAGAGCGGAAGCGCTTGTTATTCCCCCGCCAATCAAACTGATCGGATTCTTGCCTAGATGAAAAAATGGCTTTAGCCATT
This sequence comes from uncultured Acidobacteriaceae bacterium, assembly GCA_963797255.1. Classification (GTDB taxonomy): domain Bacteria; phylum Acidobacteriota; class Terriglobia; order Terriglobales; family Acidobacteriaceae; genus JANXZS01. Next base: position 83,351 of record CAWCOV010000007.1, on the reverse strand, counting down.
TCTCTGTGAAGAAATTGTTTCCGGCCACGTTGTCAATCGCTCCAGTTCAGAATGTCGCTGCGAAATCGGACTACTTGACCAGGGTCGAGTAGACGTAGTCGTTCACTTCCTTGATCTGAGCGTCGGTCAACTTGCCCTTGAATCCCGGCATCTTGCCTTTGCCATTTGTAGTGATTGCAATCATGTCAGCTTCCGCCGCTTTGGCAAACGGCGCTACCTTCATCGATTTGCCTGCAGGCGTGTCGCCCTGCCCCGTGGCTCCGTGGCACATGGCACACTTCGCCTTGTAGGTCGCTTCACCCGCAGCCTGGGCAAAACTCATTGTCCCGGCGGACAATAACATCAAGCCCAGAACGCTCGCCCTCTGAATACCCTTCGTCATACAGGACTCCTCCATATTCAGTAACAGCAAAAACTCTACACGACTATATACGGTCTGCGCTGCTAGAAAGCGTAGCGCACACCAAGTGTATAGACATTTCCGCGGAAGCTGCGAGGCAGCGTTGGCCCGATCGGGGTTCCTTCCCCGTAGCTGTAGTAGTTCCAATCCGCCTTCCACGTCCACTGCTTTGCGATCAGGAAGGAGACGTTTGCGAACGGCTGCTGATACTGCGATTGCAACGATCCCGGCACCTGGCGTGGATTGACAGTTGTCTCATTTCCATTCACCGCGCTCATCTGGTATCCAAAGCGGGTGTGGAGCCTCTTGATCGGAGCCAGCATAATAGCAATCTGTCCGAATTGCGTTGGCGCGTTGTACTGTCCGTTGCTCAGGAGATATGGCGACCCGGCAAATGTGCAGGGCACGGGTGCGATGGGAGACGGATACACCGCGTCAGTATACAGATAGCACTCATCAATCCGTGAGAACACGTCCTGGTAGGAGTAGCCGAGGTCGACTCCCCAATGCTCGCTCGGTGTAACCGAGGCCCCGAACGAATAATCACGGGCATGCTGCAGATAATTCACGTTGGTTACATTGTTGCGGCTCTCATAGATGTTGGCGGCACCGGAAAAGTTCATCCACTGCTTCGGCTTGTAGACGCCGCGAACACGGTAGTGCTGGATCTGACGTGGACTAATGCGGGTGTACGAATTGTCCGCGTACATTGCCTCGACGTTTGCATTCAAGCGGAAAGTGTTCGACGGCTGAAAAAAGAGCCCAAACAAGCCCCATTGCTCGTGGACCGGAACGACATCCTCACCTTCTTCGCTGGTCGTCGCGTTGCAGGTGCCGTCAGGATTTACCTTGTGGCCGGTTGCGCAGTCTCCGCGCAGGGCCCTGGTCGGCTGATAGAGTTCCTCATTGGTTACTGACGACCGGGTGGTAATCGTCTTGGTCACGTAGCGATAGCCAACTGACAACTTCAACTTTTGCGCCGGGTCCCAGCCGGCCGTGATGGTGTTGGCCTTGAGGTTCTGTCCCAGGAAATTGTTGTTTTGCTGGCTTAGAACGTCTGGACCGGAGCTGGTTGTGTGCTGTGGGCATGTTGACGCCGTATATGGAGGCGGGCAGGTAGTCGGAGTGAACAAGTTGGGCGTAGTCAAAAGGTTCGCGCCGAAAACGCTGGTTTCAGTGAAATCGTTGTTGCCCGGTATTCTGTAAGCCCAGAAATTAAACGTGTCTGTGATACTGAACTTTGGACTGACGATCCATGTAAACCCGCCGTCGCCGTTCACGTTCACGCGCTTGGTTTCAGCCAGTTGTCCATCTGGCAGATTGCCTACGTCCACATAGCCGCGCTGCGTACTACGGGTCGAAAGGCCGTTGAAAACATCGCTGTAGTGGTCAGCACTGCCGGTTCCTCCGCTATAAACAAAGCGGCCGTTCATCGAAAGATGGTTCGGGATCAGGCTGACAAAACGGAATTGCTCAGTGGGGAATTTGGTTCGTGTGGGCAGCGAACGCGCATAACCAAAGTACGCGTTGCAAACCGGCTTGATGGTGTTTGTTGTTCCAGGTAGAAGACAAGTGTTGGCCGCAGTTGTAAAGATATCTATGCCGAGGCTTACCGGGGTTCCATTCGCCAACTGATAATCCAGTCCGGTGAGCGCCCAACTCGTGTCGCCCTTGTAATACGTATAGAACTGGTCATAGCTGAGTACCGTGTAGGGCGACAGCTTGAAATCGACGCCGGCGCGGTAGGAGTTCGTGATGTTGCTCCACCACTGCGTCAACAGGGCATCGGCGCCCACATGCATCGTACTGTTGGATGGTCCCTGAGCGAAATTTTGTGAGTACCCAAACCGGAAACTGACTCGTGACAGCGGCATAACTGTCACGTCGGCATCTGTCATGTAGCGAACCGTGTTGTAGAGGTGCGGAGTGGTCAGAATCGGTGCATAAGGAACAGCATTTGGCGGAATCAACGGATTCGCGAGCAGATCGTAGTCGAAATACTGACGGTCGCGCCGGAAGCTGCCGTTGAAGTCGTATATCCGCCCCTTCGACATGCGCAGCACAGTCGTATTAATAGGGTCGCCACCATAGCCATAGTTGGCCGTCATCAGCGTGTCAAACAGTGGGGTTTTGTGCTGATCCACCGATCGCAAGTTCAAAGAGAAGCTGAGAATGCGGGGGCCGCTTTGTATATTGACAAGGGTGTCCCACATTGACGTGCTGCCGGAATAGTCGGCGATATGTCCACCCAGATCAGTGCTCTGGTGAACGGCGTAACCGCCCACGATCTTTTCTTTGTCAGCAGCAGCGGGCGTGGTAGTCGGCGTTGCGTTTTGGGCTGCCCCGGTAAGCGCAACCAGGCCGATTGCAAGGGCGGTAACTGCCACCCGTAAGCTTCCCGTGTTCATGCCGCCATGGTTCTTCTGTCCATTATGCGGCTGCGATTTGTTGGATAAGGACTTTGTCATGATATTGGCCTTCATTTGAAGAAGACAGCGCTTGCATTGGAGCCGTGCACTTGCGTATGGCAAATTGTGCAGGCCTGGTACTGGACGGCTTGGTTATGGAATGACGGAATTTCGGGCGCGCTGAAGTTGTCGTTTACCGTGTGGCACTGCAGGCAGAGCGTGTTTACGTTGCTCTTTGCCAGCAGTCGCGCATTCTGCGAACCGTGCGGGGAGTGACACGAAGTGCATCCCTCTACCTTGACCGGTGGATGTTCAAACACGAACGGCCCGGCTGTCTCCGTATGGCACTTCACGCAAACCGCGTCCTGGAAAGTGGAAGACTTCAAACCCTTCTTTTGGAACGTTCCATGCGGGTTGTGGCAATCGCTGCAATTCATCAAACCTTCATCAACTTTGTGGTGAAAAGGCTTGGCGAAGTCTGGCTTGACGTCGGTATGGCATCCATAGCAAAGCGCCGGCTGCGAAGCCTTCAATAGATGTGCTTCTTCCTTGAAGGCGTGGACGCTATGGCAGTTCGTGCAGCTTACATTTGCTTCGCCATGCGCGGAGCGTGGAAAGTTGGCGTGATTTCCTTTGTGACACGTCAGGCATTTTTCGTCGATCTGATCAGGCGTCGCCTTGGTGAAGCGAAAGATCTTGGTGGCATCGCCGCCCGAATCAACGTGCGCCTTGCCCGGACCGTGGCAGCCTTCGCAGGTTGCTGCGTTCCCGCCATGCATATGAGCGATCCGCGTGTGCGGATTGCTGTCGAAGCCCTTCGCAATGTCGGCGTGACAGGTTTCGCAAGCTTCCGACCCAGCGAAATCCGCGGGATTCGCTGCTTCGGGAGCTGCGGGAGCGGCCTGCTTGGCTGCTGCCTGTTTGGGGGCGTCCTTGGCGTGTGCCAAGGGACCGCTGGCTGCAAATATGGCGAGAGCGAGTGCGAACGCACTGAATAAGCCTGCACGCAGCAAGCCCTGGAAAAGACACTTTGACTCTTTTTTCGACTTTGGCATAGGAATCCGCATGTGGCCGCCCCTGCGAAACAGGCCCTAATACTTTGAGGTAATGGCAGATACTAGCACGCAATCACCGGCCCAGTAACGTGATGCATGTCACACATCTCGGGAATTGTCGGAAGGATATGCCGCTTGTGAGTGATTAGTCGACAGTTTTCTGATGAAAAGTCATCTGTGAGCGTCGTCACAGACTAGACCCTCAAACATTGCAACTCTTGTGATTACCTGTCACCAGTCGGCCACGATAATTAGGTGGGGTCGCCGGGAAGAGAGATGTAGTGGGCACTATCCAAACCATTCAAAGAGCTAATGTCAAACCTGCACGGCGTTCCACGCGGCGTTTGGGAAAAGAAGAATCGGCGCTCGCAGGGTGTCCCGCCTGCCCCAATCGCAAACCCGGGTGGTTTTGCAGTCTCGGGCACGACGTTTTGGCGGATCTTCAGGTGGTCAGTAACCCAGTCACCGCGGCCCCTTCGCGGCGCGTATTCTCGCAGGGTGACGACTCTGACTACGTATTTGTGCTTTGCGGTGGTTACGTAAAGCTGACGGCGAGTTCCAGCAAGGGAAAGAACCTCATCGTCCGCATCGCAGGCCCGGGCGCAATTCTCGGACTTCATGCAGCATTGTCTCAACGCCCCTACGAAGTTTCTGCGGAGGCTCTCTCTGATGTGCAATTGCGGTCGTTGAGCCGCGAAGACTTCATGGGATTTCTGCGACGCCATAAAGAAAGCCAGATCCGGGCCGTCCAGTGCGTTTGTCAAGAGTATCGGTTTGCACTGCAGGATGCTTGCCGCATCGCCTTAACAGAGTCTGTCGGCGCAAGATTAGCGCGACTCCTCATCGAGCTGGCACAGCAGATTGGCGAGTGGAATGACGGCGAATACAAGGTTCCACTGCTGCTCACGCATGAAGAAATGGCCAGCATGACCTGTACCACTCGCGAAACAGTCACGCGCACCCTGGGTCAGTTCCGCAAGGAAGGAACACTTTCCATTCGCGATTCCGTGGTCACACTTCACGACCCGGAAAAACTACATAGTTACTTCTGATCGCTGCGCCACGGCCCTGTTAAAAGAATGTGAATTATCGTGTTGCCTGCAGCATCTCCGCAACCTGCACCGTTGCTCGTAATGCCATCACGTCAACAGCTGAATTCAGTGTGAGTACCGGATAACTGGATTGCGTCACGATCTTGTAGACAAGTCCGTGATGCAATCCGCCGGCGGGTTTGTGCAAAAGATCTTCTTCTCGGACACCTAGCACGGTCACGACAGGTTTCAGCGCGCGCGCAACTGAAGCAATTGTTTCGCCAAGATGTCCTGCTTGCACCAGGCAGTGCACAGTTTGCGTGAGATGCACCTGATCTTTCGCCATCTTCCTGAGCTTCTCAAGGGCCTCGCCGTGCGTTTCCGTTCTCAAATTGGACGATTGCACAACGTGCAGCAGGTTCAGTTCCGCGCCGAAGACATGCGCCAGAGCATCTGCGTAGGGCAGCGACCGATCGGAATGGGTCGCGAATGCGGTTGCAAAAAGCAGTTGTGGACTGGCCGTTTCGTCTGTCTCCTCCGTGCCCATGAGCGGACTCATGATCATGACCGGGCAAGGCGAAATGCGAAGAATCTTCTCCGCCACGGAACTGTACACGTTGCGATTGAAGCGATGTTCGCCATGAGTGCTCACAACAAGCAGATCGGCCTTCGTATCGTTAATCAGCTGGCGAAGGGATTCGCGGATAAAACCGTGACAAGTCTTCACCTCAACCGGTACGCCGGCAGTCCGCACTCGTTCGGCAGACGCTTCCAATTGCGCTCTCACCTCTTTTTCAACCAGCATGGGAACGAATGGAGCGCCATTAAGAACGTTGGAGTAGAGGATGGGATCTATGACATGCGCGAGAATGATCCTGGCTCTAAATCTCTCGGCGAGACCAACCGTCCGGAGCAGCGCATGCTCAGAGAACGCCGAAAAATCAGTGGCTACCACGATCGTTTTGAAGGCGGCTGAAACAGGACGCGGCACGATTCTCATGTTTGCCCCATTTTCTGGTAGTGAACATAGCATGGTTCTTGGTTTGGTGTGATCGTTGTGGCCCGCAAAAACGCGGGCCACAACAAGGACGAGATATCGTCAGAAGCTAACCTACATAGAACCGGTCAAATGCGCGTGAAGCGGAGAAACATCTTTCAAGTGTTCCGCCGCACTGGGTGAAAGAGTGAGTACCGGGCATGGAGCATGTGCCAGCACCTTATACACAACACCGGACTTCGTGAGCGTCGAAGCAACGGACGCTTCCTGCGCGCCGAGAACGAGAAGATCGGCGTGCTGAGACTTGGCCTGGAAGAGGATCTCTTCGAAAGCTTCTCCCGGGATTACCATGGGTTCAATAAAGATCTGCGAACGTATCTCCGCTGGAACAAGAGATTTGAGGTCTTCTTCAATTTGTTCGAGCGTTCTGCGTGCAAGAATATCGACTTTCTCAGAAGCCTTCATTACGTGCAGAAGAATAAGTCTGGCGCTCTCCTCGAGCGCGATTTGTGCAGCCAGCGCTACGGGCGCGAAACAGTCCTCGCCGAGAGATGTAGCGGATAGAATGGTCTTTATCTTATAGCCTTGGAATGTCTTATCCATGACAGCCGGTCCCACGATGCAGACCGGTATCGGCGAGGCGCGCAAGACTTCTTCGGCAACCGATCCCAGCAGGATCTTCCCAATGGTGCCGGGGCAACGGGTGCCCATTATGATGCGGTCCGCGTTTTTCTCATGCGCAGACTCCACAATCAGTCGTGGCGCAAGGCCCTGGCGGACAAGTATTTCGCAGTCAACTCCCGCCTGCCGGGCTTTTTCTGCGAATGGTTCAAGGTGCTTGATCTCTGCCTTTGCTGCGGTAGCGTAATCGTAATAACGAAGGCCGCTGGTCTCTGAGGCAGAGACGACAAGGGTGTCATATGCGTGGAAGAGAATTAGGGTGGCATGGGCGTTCTTGGCCTGTGCCAGCGCGAAGGCAAAAACCTGTTCATTTGCCGGAATTTCCGTGGCAAACAGAATCGCTTGAGGAACGCTCCAGCGGTGATTCGTCAGAGGGGTCATAACTACCTCCTACAAACGTCACGTTTGCATGAACGACAGCATCTTTCAGTGCCTCACGACACACGGCATTGTGATAAAACTCACACTCCTAGTGGCCGTATCCAGTTGACTTCATATCGACTTTTCCGCGAAACATGCGATAAACGAAGACGAAGTAGCCGATTGCCATCGCCATGCCAAGTGCCCACCACACCAGCCCCACGTGCAGGGTATGCGGCCCAGAAAGTGCTTTGCTGACAGTAATGTCGAGGTTCGCATCTGTTATAGACGGCAAAATCACCGGATAGAGCCCGGCCACAGCACCTACCATCATGAAAGCCAAATACCCGCCGGAACAAAGGAAGGCGGCCGTAGCTTTCCCCGCCCGGCTGAAATACAGAATTCCTCCAAGACACGCAGCCACCAGCACCGGTACAGCAAATGCGACCGGGAATGCGTAGTAGTTGTGCAGGCTCGTCGGCCGCACGTAGATCGTAGCGATCAGACTCACAATCGTAAGCAGAAGGAGTACGCCCCATAGAATGCCCACCGTGGCACGTGCGCGTTGCTGCAGGGCGCCTTCGGTTTTGATCACCAGGTAAAGTGCGCCGTGAATCGTGAGTGCGACAAGCGCGACGACCCCGCCAATCACCGTGTACCAGTCGAGGATTCCAGGATTCGGTCCCACCATCCAGTTCGTCCATAAAGGCAGGAAGAAGTAGGAGTCTGTCCCCAGGGGCACGCCGCGGATTACGTTGGCGAGCGCCGCACCGTAAAAGATGATCAGCAACGTGCTCGAAAGGCAGAATAGACCGTCAAAGAAAGCTCTCCAGACCCCAAGCGTGGAGTGTCCTCGCAGTTCAACACTCAACCCGCGAAGAATCAGCAGCCAAAGCACGATCATCAGCGGCAAATAAAACCCGCTGAAGGCCGAGGCATACAGCAGAGGGAATGCGAAATAGAGAGTGCCTCCACCGGCAAGCAGCCACACTTCGTTACCATCCCATACCGGGCCAATGGAGCGAATCGTCATCTGCCGCTCGGCATCGGTGCGCGCGAGCAGCAGGTGGAGAACGCCAACGCCAAGGTCAAAGCCGTCGAGGACGACATATCCGACGAGCATGATTGCGACCAGCCAGAACCAGATAAATCCCATCGCGTTGCCTTCCCTCTTAAACCGTTACCGCTGTATCAGGAGTCTCTGCCGGCTCAACGGCGGGTCCCGTTTGAATCTGTTTGTAGACAAGCACAACGAAGAGCACGGAAAGAACCGAGTACAACCCCATGAAGCCGAGTAGCGTAAACAGGCTGTTACTTGCGCTGACGTATTTCGAGAAGCCCACTTCAGTGCGCATCAGTCCGAACACAACCCACGGCTGACGGCCGATTTCCGCTGTCATCCATCCCGCGGTGTTCGCGATGTAAGGCAGCGGAAAACTGAGCATCAGCGGCCATAGCAGCCACTTGGTTGTATAGAGCTTGCCGCGCCACAACTGAATTGCAGACAAGACCATCAACAACATGAAGTATGTGCCCAGGCCAGCCATGATGTGATACGAGTAAAAAAGAAGCGGCAGGGTAGTCGGCCATTGATCTTTCGGAAACTGGTCAAGCCCTTTCACTTCGGCTTTCGTTGTTCCATAGATCAGAAAGCTGAGAAGATCGTTTACCACGATGGGATTGTCCATCTTGCCGGTCGCGTAATCCGGCTGACCCATCAGGACAATGTTCGCTCCCTTTTCCGTAGAGAAAAGGCCTTCCATGGCGGCCATGCTCACAGGCTGGTGGTGCGCAACATATTTTCCGTGCAGATCGCCGGTCGGAAAGATGATTGCAATGCACGCGACTACACCGACGGTCACACCAAGCTTCAGGAAGATCCGGCCAAATTCGCGGAAGCGGTCTTCCAGCATGTAGAACGCGCCGGTCGCTGCCATTACAAAGGATGCGGTAATCACGGCTCCGCACATGTTGTGCGCATATTGCAGAAGTGCCCACGGGTTCAGCAGCAGCCCCCAGAAACTGGTGACCTCATACTGCCCATTGGCCATTACCTGGTAAGCGACCGGATGCTGCATCCACGCATCCGTAACAATGATGAAGTAGCCTGAGAGCCACGATCCAAAGAACACCATGAACGCAGAGAACCAGTGCAAGAATTTTGAGACGCGCTTTTCTCCGTAGAGCAGAATTCCGAGGAAAGAGGATTCAATGAAGAAGGAAAAAACGCCTTCCATCGCCAGCGGTTGCCCGATCACACCACCGGTTGCACGCGCAAATTGCGACCAGTTGGTGCCGAATTGGAATTCCATTGGAATCCCTGTCACCACGCCCATCACAAAGTTAATACCGAAGATCTTTCCCCAGAAGCGTGCTGCTTGATGCAGGCGCTCGTCATTGCGACGCACGGCAGCCGTCTTCAAAATCAGGATGAGCAGTGCGAGCCCCATAGTGAGCTGCGGGAAGAGATAGTGATACGTGATCGTAAATGCGAAATGAAGACGGTGCAGCGCGAGCGCATCCATCGGCAACCTCTATTTGAAGGGCTTGAATTGTCCCAACTATATACCGCGACTATCGTTCCCGAGTGCATTTTTAGCGTGTAAAGACGCATTATTTGCGCGGTTGACATGTGATGATCGTCACAGAAAATTTACTCGGAATCGGCATCAGCATACGACGCATCTCATCTACGAACCATCAACTTTGAGTAGCGGAAAAATGAAAGGAACGATGCATCGATTCAGAGTGTGGGCACCGAAGGCGAATCGAGTGAGTGTGAAGATTGGCGAGCAAGTCTTTCCTCTTACGCAGGAGGAAGACGGGATCGAGTCGAGCGGTTGGTGGTCGGCCGAAGTTGATGCCGTCGAGACGGACGGCGTCATCGACTATGCCTATCTGCTGGACGACGATCCTGTCGCGTTGCCTGATCCTCGATCACTATGGCAGCCCCATGGGGTGCACAACGCGTCGCGCCTTTTGGATCACAGCCGCTTTCAGTGGTCCGATGCTGGGTGGCAGGCTCCGCCTTTATCCGCCGCAGTGATTTACGAAGTGCATATCGGCACGTTCACCGCGGAAGGGACCTTCCGTGCAGCGATTGACCGCCTGGATGCGCTGGTTGAACTCGGTGTCACGCACGTGGAGATCATGCCGGTAGCAGCGTGGGATGGAGAACGTGGCTGGGGATACGATGGCGTGGATTTGTTCGCGCCTCATCAGGTCTACGGAGGTCCTGAAGGTCTAAAGCAACTCGTGAATGCCTGCCATACTAGGGGTCTCGCGGTTCTCCTTGACGTGGTCTACAACCACCTGGGTCCAGTGGGGAACTACCTGCAGAGATTTGGTCCGTATTTCACGCATAGCCACATCACTCCGTGGGGCGACGCTTTGAACTTCGAAGAGGCTGGTTCCGCAGAGGTGCGCAGATTGCTATGCGACAACGCGGTGATGTGGCTGCGGGATTATCACTTCGACGGATTGCGACTGGACGCGATCCATGCCTTCATTGATCGGTCGTCCGTTCACTTTCTGGAACAGTTATCGGCAGAGGTAAAAGAGCTGGAGGCCGCACTTGGCAAGTACTTCGTGCTGATTGCCGAAAGCGATCTAAACGATTCGAGAGTCGTGTTGTCTCGCGACGCCGGAGGATACGGGATCGACGCACAGTGGAGCGACGATTTTCATCATGCGTTGGTCACGTTCATTACAGGCGATCAGACAGGCTACTACAGCGATTTCGGCACGATGGCGGATCTCGCAAAGTCTCTCGAAGAAGTATTCGTGTACTCTGGCCAGCATTCATCTCACCGCAAGAGAAGGCATGGGCGGCCCGTCCATGATTTGCCCGGTTGGCGGTTTCTGGGGTATGCGCAAAATCACGATCAGGTCGGAAATCGCGCACGCGGCGAGCGGCTCGGCCACCTGACTACAGAAGGCCGAGCGAAGATCGCGGCCGCACTGGTGATGACTGCTCCCTTCGTGCCGATGCTGTTTCAAGGAGAGGAGTTCAACGCCTCGACGCCGTTCCTGTATTTCACTCATCACGAAGATGAGGAGTTGGGGAAAAGAGTGTCAGAGGGACGCAGCCTCGAATTCAGCGGCTTTGGATGGACGTCCAACGAACTCCCTGATCCGCAATCTGCGGAGACGCTGCAGCTTTCCAAGTTGAAATGGGAGGAGGCTGCAACCGCGCCCCATGCGTCGATGCTTTCCTGGTACAAGGCACTGATTCGGCTGCGCAGAACAACTCCGGACCTAACCAACGGAAGAATGGACATCATTCAGGTTGACTGCGATCCCATGACAGGACGTTTCGACGTTCATCGCGGTGCCATTCGCGTGATTTGCAATTTCGGCACGGAGATGCAGATGCGGGAGGTGCGCAAGGAAACCTGCCTGCTGCTTCAGTCTGATTCGGACATCGCTATTTACGACGGGAAATTATCACTGCCGCCGGATTCGGTGGCGATACTTCAGGACTAATCGGAGGTTGCTGTTTTCGCGGCATACAGGCAATTGGCCGGAGTGAATCAGAATTCACTTGCCAGCCTATGGGCAGAGAAGTTTAGGATGCAATGGTTGCTGCGTAAGATTTGAGGTCTCCGTCGCCAACACTCCCGCTGCGAATAGCGGGACTTCCCCAATTCCGGCCTGCCCCCTTCGCACAAACGACAGGCTCACCCGTCAAAGGGCTCATCACGCAAATCATTTCGAAGAGGAGAAATACAGATGAATGAACTCGTGCAAATTGTCCAGCAGAAGAGTGGGCTCAGCGAAGCGCAGGCAGTCGAAATTGTTAAGGCGGTAGTCGAATTTGTGAAGACGAAATTGCCGGCAGGACTGGCTTCGCATGTGGATGGACTGGTTGGCGATCTGGGCGGCGGCGCCACCACACCTGCCGCTGTAGAAACGGCGAGTACGGATGCGGGAGCGACCGGTATGCTCTCATCGGTAATCGGCAATATTTTTGGTAAGAAGGAAGCGTAAGGTAAGAGTTCAATCGTCAGAAAATCCAGGAGGAAGTTCCATGAAGCAATGGGGTACCCTGAAGCGCGTAGTAGCCATCGCCATCGCCGCTGGGATTTGCAGTATTCCGGCCATAACGCAAACCACACCAGCTAAGGCCCCGGCCAAGACTGCCAGCGCGACGCCCAGCGCGGACCTGCTGGATATCAACTCGGCATCGAAGGAACAGCTTTCTGCGTTGCCTGGGATCGGCGATGCCTATTCGGCAAAGATTATTGCCGGTCGTCCCTATGCCAAGAAGACAGATCTGGTGCAGAAAAAGATCATTCCACAAGCTACATACAGCAAAATCGCTTCGATGATCATCGCGAAACAGAAGTAGATTCCGTGCGTCTTAGCCCAAAAGCCGGCCTCTCGTTTGGGGCCGGTTTTGTACGTTTAGAGGCACTTCGAAGCATAGGTTTGATTGGTGATCTGGATCACAGCCACGGCGATTCCGAGGCTGTTTTCCTATTGTCATGATCCCCGCGCACGCAAAGATGAATTTCGACGAGTCTCCCTTTCTGGTTATCTGGGAAGTAACCCAGGCATGTGATCTTTCCTGCAAACATTGTCGTGCTGCCGCGCAGCCTCTCCGCAGTCCGGAAGAGTTGACGACGGAAGAGGGCAAGCGCCTGATTGACCAGATCTCCGAGATGCATGTCCCGATATTCGTAATGACGGGCGGCGACCCGATCAAGCGGCCTGACATATTTGAGCTGATCCGCTATGCAACTGAGAAAGGAGTGCACGCCGCCTTGACGCCGAGCGCCACTCCGCTGCTGACGCGGGAGGTGATCGGCCAGCTGAAAGAGGCGGGACTGGCCCGGCTGGCGGTGAGCCTGGACGGCTCCACGGCGGAGATTCATGACAACTTCCGTCAACTGCCAGGGGCGTATGCCAAAACGCTGCAGGCGGTGGAGTGGGCGAACGAGGTGGGACTGCCGATCCAGGTGCATACAACTGCCAGCCGACACAATATCGCCGATCTGGATAACCTGGCAGCGCTGCTTCACGAACTGGACATCGTGATGTGGAGCGTGTTTTTCCTGGTCCCGGTTGGACGTGGACAGAAAGCGGATTTGCTTACCGGCGAGGAGTTTGAGCAGGTATTCGCCAAGCTGTACGAACTATCGAAGGAAGTCACCTTCCAGATCAAGACGACGGAAGCCATGCATTATCGCCGCTATATTCTTCAGCAGCATATTGCTGAATTGGAGCGGAAGCGCGCCACCGATGGAGAAGAAACGCCGACAAAGTTCAAGACGCAGCAGTGGGCAACGCGCCGCGTGAATGACGGACGAGGATTTGTCTTTGTCTCTCACACTGGCAACGTATTCCCCAGCGGCTTTCTGCCGTTGCGTGGCGGCAGCATCCGTGAGCAGAGCCTGGCGTCGATTTATCGCGACTCTCCCGTATTTCGCACGTTGCGCGACTTGAAGCAACTGCATGGCAAGTGCGGAGCCTGCGAGTTCAAGGAGATCTGCGGCGGCTCCCGTGCGCGGGCGTTTGCACTCACTGGTGACGTGCTGGCAGAAGAGCCATGCTGCATTTATCAGCCAAAGAATTACCACGACCAGGATCCCGTGCTTGTTGGTTTGGAGAGTTAGGCCAGAAGGACTGCTTCTCTTGGGTTATTCATCCGAATGCTTAACAATTAGGAAGGCCGCTCAACTATCGAGCGGCCCTTTTTTGTTGCCTGATTAGTTTGTGAGCAGTGCGGTCTAGTTGCCTGCAAGCGGCCAGACGACGATGTTATCGAACCATGCCTGAGCTTCCCAGATGGCACCCATGCCGATGCCGCCATAGCGGAGGGGCTGACTGGTCGTCTCATTGTCAACGAATTTTGTGATGTATTCGCCGTTGATCCACACACGAATGACATTTGCCTCGGACTTTACCGTGATCGCATTCGTGCCGATTATGGCGTTGGAATATTCACGATCCACGTAGCCGACGACGGTTCCATTCACCCATTTCTCAATCTGGAGGAGACCCCCGGGGAGAACCTGGAGGAAATGAGGTTGACCACGTGGATCAAGGGTGCCCTTCTGCCAAATCGTAATCCGGTAGAAAGTTCCGTCCGGCGGCAGAGATTGAACCCGAACAAAGAAGAACGCGTTATGTACGTCCGTGCTTGGGAGACCCGCAGGATTTGTAATGTCGAATGTCGCTTGCACGGCATAATTGCGACAGGATTTGTCGCCTACATGGGTAACAGTGAATCCACCTCTCCCGTTCACGTCGCCCGTGTAATCGCCATCGAGGACATAGCGGCCCCGGTAGACGTGCCAGGCGCGATTGATTCTCAACCAGCCATAACTATGTCCATTCGTGAAATAGTCGCTGAACGTACATTTCGCGACCTGGGTCAAATCCGGCAAAGATTGCCCCTGAACGGTAACTTGACTGTTTGCTTGTAAAGGAAAAACGGTTAAAGCAAGCATTGGGAGCGAAAGCAAAGCTGCTCGAAAGTTAAAGGCGAATGATTTTCGAATTCGCATAATAACCTCCCTATGCGTATTCCGTGGGAGCTGATTGGGTACATGCTCGACACCCGGCGGGAGTCTAGGACCGAATACTTTCCGACACAGTGATGGCAGTCACGTCGGGTGGTTCGATGTATCCTCGTCAATAAAGTGAACATGTTAGCGGGACGAGGGCGAAATACTCTGGACTGAGTTCACATCTGTCGACGCTTGAACTTGTGGCTGATGGATGAACACGGCGAGCTAAAATAAGACATATGAAGGTTGCAGTCGTAGGTGGGGGAATCTCAGGGCTAAGTGCGGCCTTTGAGTTAGAAAAGGCGCGCGCCGGCAGGCCGGATCTCGAGTACGTGCTACTGGAGAAGGCAGACAGGCTGGGCGGGTCGATTTTCTCTGAGAAGATTGACGGGTGCCTCGTCGAGGGCGGCCCGGATTCGTTCATGACGGAGAAGACGGCTGCAGCGAAGCTGTGCGCTGAACTCGGCATCGCGGATCATCTCGTCGGCTCCAACGACAGCTCGCGCAAGACTTATATTCTCCTGAATAACCGCCTAGTCTCGCTTCCTGACGGGCTGATGTTCATGGTGCCCACCAAGCTCGTTCCTACTGCATTGAGTCCTTTATTCAGCTGGAAGACGAAGATACGCATGGGGCTGGAGCTACTGAAACCGCCACGTCCGATGGAAAGCGATGAGTCTGTTGCGCAGTTGGTGGAGCGGCACTTTGGCGCTGAGGTAGTGGACAGGCTGGCGGACCCCTTGCTCTCTGGCATCTACGGAGGCGATGCTGCCGTGCTGAGCGCGCGCACGGTGCTGCCTCGGTTGGTGGAGATGGAGGAGAAATACGGCAGTCTCAGCCGGGGAATGCTCGCGGCTCATGCGAAAGCGAGACAGGCCCCCATTCCCACGAATGGCAATGGGCGCGTGGCTCGTTCGCTCTTCAGTTCCCTGCAAAACGGAATGCAGGAGATGGTGAGCTGCATTGAGGCACGGCTCGATCCAAAGAGTGTCCGCAAATCGACAACGGTCAGCGGTCTTCAGCGCTCGGCCAACGGATGGAGCGTCGCAATCGATGGAATGGCGCAGCATTTCGATGCGGTGCTGCTGGCGACTCCGGCGTGGATGTCGGGAGCATTGCTCGCGGATCTCGACGCCCAACTGGCTAAGGATCTAACGGATATTCCTTACTCTTCGTCCATCACAGTTACGATGGGCTACGCGGAGTCGGATCTTGGCGATCTGCCGGATGGTTTTGGCTTTCTTGTTCCTGCGAGTGAGAAGCGCAACATGCTGGCGTGCACGTTTGTGCATCGTAAGTTTCCGGGCCGCGCGCCCGCTGGCATTGGGCTGTTGCGATGCTTCCTGGGAGGAGCGCGCAATGCCGCATTGCTGAGCGAGACCGACGAGCGGATTGAAGGCCTGGTACGGGCCGAGCTAAAAGAGATACTTGGCGTCACCGGAGCGCCGCGTTTTGTGCGGATTCACCGCTGGCGCCGGGCGATGGCTCAATATGCAGTTGGGCACGCGGCCCGCATGGAGCGCATTGCAACGGCAGTCAGCCAGCAGCCTGGGCTTGCGCTAGCAGGCAATGCTTATCTCGGCATCGGAGTGCCGGATTGCATTCGCGCGGGACAGCAGGCTGCAGCGACTGTTCTTGGCGTTTAGTTAGCCGGCGATACGACCAATTCCGATTCCAATCACAAATGTGACGACACCCTCGATCGCGCCGACGAGCGTCATTTCGATTCCACTGGACCACCATGAACGCACGGTGATGAGAGACTTGGCTGCGCCGACGGCGAAATGCGCCAAGAGCGAAATGATTGCGGCCCAAATGACCGCGCGGTATCCGCTCATGAAAAAGAAGGGAATGATGGGGATGAAGGCCCCGACCGCAGTGGAGAGCGCGCCGGAGAGCGCGGAGACCACGGGATTGCTGAGCGCCTCTTCGGTGGAGTTGAGGCGTTCGGCGGAGAGTGCGCGCAGAAGCTGTTCCGGCCGGGCCGCGATGTGTTCCACCACGCTGAGCGCGTCGGCTTCGGGCAGCCCTTTTACCTGGTAGTAGAGCGCGAGCAACTCGCGGGCCTCCGCTCCGTTCATTTCAATGGCCTGTCGTTCGCGGGCGACCTCTGCTTCGTATATTTCGCGTTCGCTCTTGGAAGCGAGGTAAGCGCCTGAACCCATGGAGAGCGCGCTCGCGATCATGCCGGCGATGCCCGCCAGCAGGACGAATTTGCTGTTGCCGAGGGTTGCTCCGGAGACGCCGGAGACGATGCCAAAGATCGAGCCAAGGCCATCGTTTACGCCGTAAATGGCGTCGCCGATCCATCCTCCAGCCTGCGTGCGGCCTTCATTGCGGCGTGCCAGCATCTCTTCGAGAAGCTTTTTCGGGTCAGAGGGTTTTTCGGTTGGCGGCCGCTGCGGATAGCGTCCTCGGATGAGGTTACTAAGTTCGCAGTAGTGTTCCTTTTCATCCTCGATGACCTGCTTGAGGATGGCGACGCTGGGCTCGTCTCCAAGATCGCGCAGCTGGGCACCGTATTTTGCAATGTCGCGGCTCTCCTCGATTTCGAGGCGGCGCAGGGCGAGGTCGGGGCCTCCCACTTTGAAGTGAAGCTTCTCTGTCTCCCCGCCGTGCCCGCCGGTGTAGGAAGGGAGTTGGCCGCCGAGATCTGTGATGCGTCCCGCCCAAAGCTCCGCGTGGCGTGCTTCAGCTTGGGCAAGATGCTCGAGAATCCGCTTACGCTCCGGGTCATGCTCTTGCTGCGCCAGCGCACCGTAGGTATGGAAGCCCAGCATTTCCGCCTGCCAATTCTGCTGCAGGGCGTTCATAAGCTTGCGGTTTGGTTGCTGGATTTTGATCTTGGCGGGACTGGAACTCAATGCCTGGATCCTCCATGGAAACTTTGAAACAGTATGGATTGCGCGGACAATGCCTGCAGTGATTCAGGCCACGGTCGGGATTAAAACGTTTACATTGCACCCCGGATGGAAGGGCGCGTATTCACGTTTGCATTGAACCGAAAGAATGTTGAGTGGAAGTATGCCATGCCGGGATAACTGTGGTCTGTGATGCGTATAGTGGTATGTGTTCCAGAGCCGGGACAGTAATTGAGCGTGTGCAACGAAGAAATTCGGCCGGACGAAGTACTGTCTGCCGCCAACTTGCTTCCTGCATCAGAATATCCCGGCACACTCTTTCGAGCGTAACGGGGTTTCTCACAGAACTATGGCAATCCAAGCAGGAAGCACAACCGCATACACATCTTCCGCGCCCGCGACAAATAAGAGCGCAATGGCAATGGTCACCACGCTTTTCTTTATGTGGGGCTTCGTCACGGCTTTGAATGACGTACTCATTCCGCACCTGAAAGACATTTTCGGCCTTAGTTATGCGGGCGCGATGCTGGTGCAGGTCTTCTTCTTCTTCGGATATTTTGTGTTCGCGCTCCCCGCCGGCAAGCTGGTGGAGATTATTGGATACAAGAAGACGATGGTGATCGGGCTGATCGTAATGGCTGTCGGGGCGCTCATCTTTATTCCCGCCGCGAGCGTTCCTTCGTATCCAATTTTTCTGGTGGCCCTGATGGTTCTGGCTGCCGGCATGACGGCTCTCCAGGTTTCGGCAAATCCTTATGTGTCTGTATTGGGACCGCCGCAGACAGCGTCGAGCCGCCTGAATCTTACGCAGGCCTTCAATTCGCTGGGAACGACGATTGCGCCGTATCTCGGCGGATTGTTGATCCTGCGGTCGGTGGTGACCGGCGACCAGTTCAAAGCTCTCTCGGCAGAGAAAGTTAGCGGACTTTCGGGCTCTGCGCTTTCCACGTACATGTCGAATCTGCAGCAATACCGGATCGACATGGCGGCGAAGGTAAAGCTTCCATATCTCGGAATTGCGGGGACGTTGATCCTGCTGGCGCTGGTGGTGGCGATCTACAAGCTGCCAAAGATTGAGGCGACCAAAGACTTCCGGCCGCAGGACCTGGGCCAGAAGGACAGCATGTTCAACTATCCGCACCTGTTGATGGGAGCGGTGGCGATTTTTGTATACGTTGGCGCGGAAGTTTCCATTGGAAGCTTCCTGGTGAATTACTTCACGGATCCAATCATCGGCATCAAAACGGCGGAGACGGCGGCGAAGATCGTGTCGCTTTATTGGCTGGGCGCGATGATCGGCAGGTTTATCGGATCGGCGATTCTTCAGCGGCTGGAAACGGGCAAGGTGCTGGGAGTTGCTGCCGTGGTCGCTGCGCTGCTGGTGTGCCTCTCCATGTTGAGCATGGGCACGGTGGCGATGGTCAGCATCATCCTCGTGGGCCTGTTCAACTCCATCATGTTCCCCAGCATTTTTACGTTGGCGATTGCAGAGCTGGGACCACTGACGGGCGAAGGATCGGGCTTGCTGGTGGCCGCGATTGTTGGCGGGGCCGTGATTCCCTGGATTCAAGGAGCATTGGCTGACAAGCTCGGCATTCATCACGCATTTGTGCTGCCGGTGCTTTGCTATCTGTACATCGTGTATTACGGATTCAAAGGTTCTCGTCCGACTCGGCGGGTAAGAGCCTAGCGTTCGACGCGTATCAATGGAATGAGAGAGCGGCTCTTCCGATTGGAAGAGCCGCTTTTATTTGGGCGCAATGGATGGCGGGGTCGAAACGCGGGATGCGGGGTTGGCTCGCGTTTTCTCTGAAAGGCCAGCCGTGCGCGGCCTTCGGAGTTGATTTGAGGATTGTTAGTTGACGACTCCTCGCTAGTTGGTTCTTGAACTTCCA
The DNA here is from genome assembly GCA_963797255.1 of uncultured Acidobacteriaceae bacterium. Taxonomy (GTDB): domain Bacteria; phylum Acidobacteriota; class Terriglobia; order Terriglobales; family Acidobacteriaceae; genus JANXZS01. The sequence continues at coordinate 64,149 of CAWCOV010000007.1, read as the reverse complement.
AATCACAGCCACAAAAGGGAACGGCCGCGAAATTTGCGGCCGTTCCTTATTTCGATATGCACCCGAAGCCCCGCGGTTACGGTTGCTTCGGGGTGGATACGCCTTCCATGGTCTTTGGTTTGGCGGGTGGCTTGGGCGCTGGCTTCGCAGCGGGCGCTTTGTGCTGCTGTTTGGCTTCGGCGGCCGCCTGGCTGGCTGCGGTGCTGTAGGCTTCCTTGCTGACTGGGACGTTCGGTGCGGGAGCGCTCAGCGTATCTTCAAAAGTTGTTCCGGGCGCGAGCAGGAAGTTCTCCGCGGTCTTGCCCGGGCGGCTGCTAGTGCGTACCTCGATGCGAGCCGGGTCGATGCCCTTCTCGTTGGAGAGATACGCCTTGGTGTTGACAGCACGTTGCGCGGCGGAGAGTGCGGGCTCAGTCTCGGAATGTTCTCCGACAATGACCAGTTTCGACTCGGGCTGATGCTGCATGGTGAGCGCGATATCGTCCAGGCAGGCGCGGGCTTCGTTATCCACGCGTACCGGCCGCTTGATGTCTCGATAGAACGTCAACGTGCAGAGGGCTTCCGGCTTGGGAGCGGGAGGCAGCGGGGGTGCGGTAACGGTGACGACCACAGGGGCCGTCGACTTGTGGCCCATATCGTCGGTGGCGGCGCACAGGACGGTAACAATTCCGGGCGGTACACCGTTGGTATCCAGTCGAGCCTTGGCTGTGTCGCCGGCGATTTGTCCGGCAGATGTCGTGTAAGAGTATGTCAGCGGGCGATTCGATTCGCTGACGGCTACGGCGGTGATCATGGAAGGCTCGCCAGGGGCCACGGTGCTGGGATTGGCGGAGCACGAGATGGTTGGCGGATTTACTGGCTTGACCACGAACGAGGCAGAACAGGAGGCAAGTGCGGTGGTCTTGTTGCCATAAAAAACGTTGGCCGTGAGCGTGTATGTGCCGGCGTCGAGGTTCTTGGTGTCGACGATGATGCTTGGGCCATCCGGGCTCAGCGTGCCACCGGTTGTGCTCCATTTGTAGCGAAGGGCTTTCTTGATGTCGAAGTTCTTCAGGGAGGCGGAAACATTGACGGGTGCGCCGGCGTAAATCTCACTCGGGTTGGTGGTGCACTCAAGCGATGGGCCAGGCAGCGGGGAGAGGTCCCCCAGCCGCAGGACGATACCTGTACTTGCGCGGAATGCATTAATGTTGGCTGTGCCACCCGCCAGGCCGTGAGGAACCGGCGGACCGAAGTCTACGTTCATGTATTCGTAGTCAAGCTGGAACAATCGCACCGCGAGATGTTTATTCCAGAACCCAAAGACATAGTCCAGTCCGCCGCCGGCTGTGATTCCGAGACCCCAGGTGCAGGGTTGAAAACGTGGGCCGCCAACTTCAGCAGCGCCAGCCAGCACGTGGACGAAGGGCGAGAGATTCCCTTTGGGGAAACGGAATATTGGACCGCCCTGAACGGTATTGACGCAGTCGTGGCCCGCCACCAAATAGGGGTCGTCGAGCGGCGCATATCCGTAGGGATGAAATCCGGCTTCTACTTGCACGCCCACGCGCTTCTTGAAATAGATAGAAGCGCTGGTGACCGCACCGTCGGTGATCCTCTGGTAGTTGAAGCCTTCAACGCTGCCGCTTGGCTGCAGGAAGGCATAACCGCCGTAGAGGTCTACCCTGGAGTACGGGGAAGGAACGGTCGTTCGTTTATTGGTCGGCGCTGTCTCTTGTGCCCCTGCTGTTGCGGTGATCGCGACAAGGAGCCCAATTGCAAGCGAACGAGTAGAACGAACTGGCATGTCCGGGAGCCTCCGCAAGGATAATCCTTGAAGAACCTAAGAATATATCGTGCTTGTTGTTCTGCCGGGCCTTTCGAAGTGGAAAACCCGGCATTAATAGATTTATTTTTTCACTGAATGACGGTGAGCGAGACCGTCGTTGTCTGCGTCAAAGGAGTCCCGCTCGTCGTTGCGGCTCCAGTGATCGTAATGGTGTACGTGTGGAACTGACTAACAGTGCAGCCGCAACCCGAGATCCCCAATACCAGCAGGATGATGGGGAGCAGGAACAGAAGACGCTTCCAAATGGTTTCGTTCTTCCGGCGACGAAGTCCACCGGCAAAGAGTGTGGCAGCACCCGAGAATTGCATCGGGAACATGGTCCATGCGAGCAGTGGGAGAACGCCCTTGCCGCCAGGCGGAGGAAGTTCAACCGATGCCAGCGCATCGTTCAAAGTGGTTGTCGTGGTGAGTGTCACTTTGGCGGAACCACCGGTAGTCAGAGTGACGCTTGCCGGCGAGAAGGCACAGTTCGCATCCGCCGCGAGGCCAGCGCAAGTCAAGGCGACAGGTCCCGTGAATCCATCTACTGATGTGACCGTGATCTCGTAAACATTGCTGCCTGCACCCTTCACTTCCTGGTATGCGGGAGTCGCTGAGAGCGTAAAGCTTCCAACTGGTGGAGGCGGCAGCACATTCTGTGCGAGTGTCGCTGAGCTAGGCAGGAAATCAACTGTTCCCGGGTAGGTGGCCGTAATGGTATGAGGTCCGGCTGCCAGCGCGGAAGTAGTTATGGTCGCATTTCCAGCCGCATCCAGCGTAACGGTGCCGAGAACTGTTGCGCCGTCAGTGAAGGTGACTGCTCCATCCGGAATGATGGTGGACGGCGAAGTTACATGAGCAGAAAGGGTGATCGCAGTCCCAACAACCGGGGAGCCGTTCGAACTGGTGAGTGCCAGGGTGGTTGGAGCCTTGGTTACGGTCAAGACGCCGGGTACAACCGTGGCGCCGCTATAGTTTCCGGCGGAGGCACCGCTCAGTGTCGCCGTGATGGGGTATTGCCCCGGAGGCGAGGTGAGGGTGGCCGTCGTCGAATACGTAACAGTGATAGTGTCGCCAGCCGCGCCGTTGGTGATGGTCGAGGTAAATGTGGGGTTGGGAACGCCGTAAATGCGGCTCACATTGTTGACCGTGATCGTGACCGCCCCGGCTTGCGTAATCGTCAACGTTCCGGGTACCAGCGTGATGATGTAGTTGGAGAGGGATGTTCCGGGTCCAGCCACGGCCGCAGGCGTAATCGGATAGACTCCCGGCGGGCTGAACTGTGTAGCTGTCGTTGTATAGGTTGCTGTGATCGTCTCGCCGGTGACTACGCCAGTAATGGTTCCGGTGAAAACCGGGTTCGGCTGACCGTAGGGCCGCGTGAAGCTGTTGGCCGTGATGGTGACATGTGCCGGGAGAATCTGCGCCGGTGCGGTGACAGATTGAGGAGCATAGAATCCGTCGCCGGAGTAGTTGATGGTGAGCGTGTAGTTTGCCACCGACAATCCGGTTGGGGAAGGCGTGCATCCCGCGTGTCCCGAACCGTCAAGCGCGGCGGGCGGGCAGAGAGGATTGCCATTCACTATAAATGTCAGGGTTCCGGTTGGAGCATGCGTTCCATCGCCGACCACGCCTGCTGTCCACGTATAGGGAGTTCCGTAGGTGCCGACGTACGTGGTTGTCGAGATAGTGGAAGGTGTGGTGCCGCCAGAGTTCGGATCAGTACCGGTGCCGGTCAGGGTTATAACCTGCGTCGGAGGATTGGCATTATCGGTGAGGGTGGCAGTTGCAGTGACGGAGCCGATCGTGGTCGGATTGAAGATGAACTGGTAATCGCAGGTGGCGCCGAGGATGACAGTCGTTCCGCACCCGTTGCCGGAACTGACGAGGGTGAAGTTCGTGGGGTCGCTGAGCAGGATCGCGGCAATCTGGTTCAGGTTGGTGTTGCCCGTGTTCCACAGGGTGACGGAGAGAGTTGCGGAAGTCTCTCCCTTCTTGACCTTGCCGAAGTCAAGCTTCGGTTCGCTGTAGGTGATATCGCGGATCGCATTGTTGCCTGCATCCACGATGAAGATGTCTGCCTTGCCGTCGAGCGCGAGCGATAAAGGATTGTTGAGCAGGGCCAGATCGCTTGGTCCGCCATCGCCGGCGTATCCCGGCTGCCCTGTGCCGGCGATGGTCGTCACTCCGGGGTTTTGCTGCGAACCGCTGTAGACCAGGATGGAGCGGTTGCCGGTTCCATCTGCGATGTAGACGTCCCCAGCCGGATCGACTGCCAGGTCGCGAGGATCCTGCAGCGCGGTGCCGAGCGGAGTGCCGGCAGCAGTGTCCGTGGTGGTGCCGTTGCCTACCAGGTAGTGGATGCGGCCAGCAGTATCGACGGAGTAGACGCGGTGTCCTCCGCTATCCGAAATGTAAAGAATGCCATTGTTGTCGATGACCAGTCCGCCGGGACTGACGAACAGGGCGCGAACCGCGAGGACACCATTCGCATTTGCGATTGATCCCGTGCCGGCGATAACGATCTTCTGCCCGCCCGCGAATACTTCGACAACGGAGTGGGCCGCGCCCGCTTCCGCAATGTAGAGGTTGTCGAAATCGTCCAACGCGAGAGCAACTGGAGTATCCAGGCCAGCGACGTAGGTTGAGAGAACGCCGTTCACGTCGTACTTGAAAACGACATTGGCGCCCTTATCGGCGATGTAGAGGTTTCCAGCGGCGTCCAATGCAAGCGCACTGGGGGTGTTTAAACCTGCTCCGGGTGCAATCAGCGTGCTGGCGGTAGTGCTGCCAGCGGCGATGTATTTGACGTCTCCATTGCCGGAGGTGCCAGCCTCGGCGAGGTAGATGTTTCCTTTCGCATCCAGGCGCACAGCTGTCGGATTGGAGAGCGAGCCGATGAGGGTGTTGATAGTCCCCGGGGGAAAGATTGCCTGGGCGCCGATACCGGTGCCGGTCAGACCCACCGTGTAATTCTTTGAGCTGGTCGCATCCGCGAGCACCAATGGGAAGTTGCGGGCTCCGGGGTACGTGGGCCCGAAGGACAACGACACACCGCAGGTGGTGGGTGTTGAGGATGCGGAAGGAGTCAAATTGCCGGAGCAGGAGTTGCTGATGATCTTGTAGTCGGTGCCGACGGTGGTGGTGATTTTCGCAGGCGCGAGTATCTCAAAGAAAAGCGTTTGTGCAGGGCTGGTGTTGCCCACAGCGGCGTCAGGGAAGCGAACACCCGCCGCGAGCTTGCGCACAACGTTGTTCTGCGTGTCGACAACCGAGACGTCACCGACCGGGTCGATCGCCAGTCCTTCAGGCGACGAGAGTGGAACGATAACCGCAGGGGATCCGTCCTGACTAGGCGAATAGGGAGCCGAGGTGCCGGTCGTCAGGCCAGCGAGGATATTGAGCGTTCCCGGAGCTGTCAGTTCGTACACGTTGGATGGGCTGGAACTGGTGATGTAGAGCTTGCCGGACTGTCCGAATGCAAGGCCTTTCGGGTTTCCCGGATTGGTGGTGCTGGAACCGCTACCGTCATTGGTGCAGAGTCCGACAGGCGTGGAGAACACTCCCCCGGGAGTGACTTCGCGAACGCACTTGTTGCCCGTATCTGCGATAAAGAGGTTGCCCTCAGGATCGAGTGCAAGGCCAGCAGGATTGTTGAGCGTGGGAAGCGTACCCGCAGAGCATGCGGTGGGGACCAAGGCTGAAGCGTCGCCTGCGAGACGGCACACTGTACCTGCGGGATCTCCGGAGCGATGGCGTATGACCTGGTTTACGCCGGTGCCTGCATCGTGAGTTGAGACGTAGAGATTGCCGAGTTCGTCGATCACCAGGCCAAACGGAGCCGGGGAGACGGATGCACCGTTGCAGTTTCCAACCGCAGTCACGGTGGTGATTACGCCAGCGGTTCCGCCAGCCAATCTGCGAACGCAGTTGTGACCGGTGTCAGCGACATAAAGAGTGCCGCCCGCATCAATCGCGAGGCCGCTGGGAGAGAGCAGGCCCTGCGCTGCGGTGGGCGTGGGATTCAGAGAAGCGTTGCAAGTGTCACCGGGACCAGCCTGATCCAACCCAACGATCGTGGTGACGCTGCCCGCAAGGTCGACTCTGCGGACGCAGTTGTTGCCGGCGTCGGAAATATACTGGTTTCCTTGCGCGTCGAAAAGGTTCGTGGACGGGGCGTTGAGTTCCACGCCGGAAGCGGGGCCAAAATCGTTGTTGAAGCCGTGGCCGCCGGTTCCCGCTGTCTTGATGGCGCCAGGGACGGCTCGTACTGCTTGCGCATGCGCGACCGCGCTCAACGAAGCCGTGAGACATAACAATGCTGCATAACGAAGACCAGATGACATCGTCTGCTTCCATCCGCGATTGCTGCTACTGATCATTGGTCCACTCGCTGTCGAATTCTGTGTGTGTTTGCCGGTGCCCAGACTCCGGGCAGAACAAGCAAAGAATGCAGTTGAGGAGGTGCGTGCATTTCGGTTTCTCAACGTGACCTTCTTCCCTTGCAATCGACAGTGAGCAACTGTTTACACCAGTTGTCTGCAACTGCCTTGCCACTCGTTTCGTCCGCAGAGCGACCCGCCAAGCGGAATGAATTTCGGGTCAGTAACGTGTGTTATTGACCAATGTTGTTGAATTTGCCAACGATTGGGGCGAAAGGCGAGTGTCTTCAATGTCGCTCTTGCCCAATTTCCGGAAGAACGAGTGCCACCGCTCGGGATTGCCGAAATCTCTGGGTCGATCATCTTTCGACCAGAGGGGAAGAATCGACGATCGAGGATGCTGCCATTGAGCTTTGACAAAGTACGCCCCGAATTATAAGGATCCTCACCAAGAGGCAAACGTTAAAAGCGGAGAAAAATCAATATGTTCCCGCGAACATTGCCTAATTTTCAGTGCAGAATGATTGCCTTGGATCAGTGTCCTATGGACACGTGACTTTGGGGATTTACAAACTAGGTACTTTTCGGTAAATCGGTAACTATCTCGATCATTTTGAGGCGAATACATGTGCAAAAAAATGCACACAGCGAAAATGGATGTGAACCATCCTGGTACATAGCGACTGCAAAATGCCGCAAATCGTTGAAATGAGAAGAACTTCTCAGCGGATTGTCAGCCGATGGACCAGGTGACTCGCTGGGCGGCTGACCCGCTTGCCGGAAATGGGTGAATCAGCCCATCAATATGAAAAGTGGACCCGGGAGTGACGAACGGCTCGCTGAGCTGGAGTGTGTTTCCGGTAGAGATGATCTGCAGCGGTGGTGCAGCAGATTTTCGTGCGGGATGAACTCGGGAAATCCGGGCTGGGGCGGCGACGCCACTGCACATGTAGAGCGAAAGCAGGTCACAAAAGCCGAGGGCGTCCGTCCACCGTTCGAGGTTCGCGAGGTCCAGTCGAGCGCGCTTGATGAGGCCAGCGCGGCGAGATTCTTCCTGGGCTCGAAAAGATGCGTGGGGGCGATCCTGCGCAGTCGCCAGCAAAGAAAAATGACTGCTCACGATGCATGCACATTCGGGGGCAATCTTCTCCATGGCATCGATGGAAGCTTTCCATGCCGAGAGAAGATCTGCGGGCGGCAGGGAGAGGAAGCATATCGGCTTGGTGGAGTGATCGCGGTGAGCGCCTTTCCCTTGAGGTGCGCCGACACTGCGCAGGCGCTGGATCTGGTCGGCATCGAGAAGACCCCAGCCGGTGTCGTGCATCCGGATTGCCTGACGGATGTTTGCAGGGAGATCGCCGAAGGCCGCAGGCAGCAGCGCATCCGCCAACTCACCCGCGAGGACCGCGTGCGTTGGCTGAGGGATCAGCAGCAATGGAGGCTCGGTGTGAAGCTGGCTTTGTTCCACCAGAGTCCAGGCTGACGTATCGGGTGTCGCTGTCTGATCGCGCTGTTGGCCGAGACTGCGAAGGATCATGATTGTCCCCAGATATCCAGATATCCAGAGGTTACAGGAAATCCTGAAGGCGGTTACACTCAACCGATGAATGGTTCGGCTGTGAAACGTTTGCCAATGCGAATTTCCATGCAGATGTTGCTTGCTGCTCTCCTTCTGGGGTGTGTCGTGGTGTCGGCGCAGGCGCAAAACACGGCCTCTCCGCGGTTCGCTGTGTCCTTTCCAAAGCAGCAGAGTAGCGAGGCTATCGATGGGCGCCTGTTGTTGCTGCTCTCGACTGACCCTTCCGCTGAGCCGCGCATGCAGATTGATGACACCGCGAGAAGTCAGATGGTGTTTGGCATGGATGTGGATGGAGTTCTTCCTGATCATCCAATGACTGTCGACGCATCCGCTTTTGGTTATCCGATCTCGAGTCTTCGCGAGCGTTCCGCCCGGCGAATACACCGTGCAGGCAGTGTTGAATCGTTACGAGACGTTTCATCGTTCGGACGGAACGACGGTGAAGCTGCCGCCAGATCGCGGTGAGGGCCAGCACTGGAATCTCGCGCCGGGGAACCTGTACAGCACGCCGAAGAAAATTACGATCGGCAAAGATGGCGGCAGTTTTTCCGTTGTGCTTGACCAGCAGATTCCGCCGATCCCCGTTGCGGCGGACACGAAGTATGTTCGGCACATCCGCATTCAGAGCGAGTTACTGACGAAGTTCTGGGGCAGGCCAATGTTTCTGGGCGCCATCATCCTGGTGCCGGAAGGATTTGACGAGCACACCGAAGCGCGTTATCCGCTGGCCATTTTCCACGATCATTTCGTCAGCGATTTTTCTGACTTCCGCACAGAACCGCCCGATCCGAATTTGAAGCCTGACTATAGTGAGCGGTTTCATATTTCCGGCTACAACAGGATCCAGCAGGAAGAGGCTTACAAGTTTTACAAGCAGTGGTCGGGTCCGAACTTCCCGCGCATTCTGATTGTGAAGATCCAGCACGCGAATCCTTATTACGACGACTCGTACGCGGTGAATTCAGCGAACCTTGGTCCATATGGCGACGCGATTGAGAAGGAACTGCTGCCCGTCATCGAAAAACAGTTTCGTGGAATTGGGCAGGGATGGGCGCGATTTGTTTATGGCGGATCGACGGGAGGTTGGGAATCGCTCGCGGTGCAGATGTTCTATCCCGACGATTACAACGGAGCGTTCGTGGCTTGTCCTGACCCAGTGGATTTTCGTCAGTTCACGGTGATCGATCTCTACAAGGATAAGAACGCGTTTTACATGCAGGGCGCGCACAAGCGGATTGAGCAGCCCTCCCTGCGCAATTATCTTGGGCAAACGCTGGCAGCACAGCGTGACAACAATGCTTATGAGCTTGCATTGGGAACGCATGGGCGGTCCGGCGAACAGTACGACATATGGCAAGCGGTTTATTCGCCGGTCGGCAAGGATGGATATCCTGCAACCATCTTCGACAAACTGACGGGAGATATTGATCCAACGGTCGCCGCATATTGGCGCGAGCATTACGACCTGCGCTACATCCTGGAGAAAAACTGGCCGACGCTCGGGCCCAAGGTGCAGGGCAAGCTTCATATTTACTGCGGCAGCGCCGATACGTATTTCCTAAACAACGCTGTCTATCTAATGGAAGACTTTCTGAAGGGAACCACGAACCCTCCCTACGATGGCGAGGTGAAGTACGGACCGCGCGCGGAGCATTGCTGGAATGGCGATCCGGATTTGCCGAACTATTTGTCGCGGCTGCATTACAACACGATGTACCTGCCGAAGATCATGGAGCGCATTGAGAAAACTGCGCCTCCAGGAGCGGATCTAAAGAGCTGGCGTTACTAGGAACTGGAAAGGGTGAACATGCGGGCAGCGAAGAAGCGAGTCGTTAAGAAGGTGCAGAAGCGAGTCGTTAGGAAGCCAGTAACCAAACCGCAAGATTGGCGCAGGCTAACAACCTTGGCCATCGATATTGGCGGCACCGGTTTGAAGATGATGGCCCTGGACTCTTCCGGGCAACCGATTAGTGAGCGCCTGCGAATTCCCACCCCCTCCCCGGCTTCTCCGCAAAAAATGTTGAGCGCAATGGATGTGATGAAGAAGCAGATGCCGGTTTTTCATCGCGTATCTGTCGGATTTCCGGGCGTGATTAAGCAAGGAGAAACGCTGACCGCGGCGAATCTCGACAAGAGTTGGATAGGTTTTCCGCTCGAGCAGATGCTGGAGCAGAAGTGGGGCAAGCCGGTGCGCGTATGCAATGACGCAGCCGTGCAAGGATATGGCGCGATCAGTGGCCGCGGCGTGGAACTAGTTCTTACGCTGGGCACGGGGCTCGGTTCGGCGCTTTATATCGATGGGCGGCTTTGTCCGGGATTGGAACTCGCACACCACCCATGGAAGAAAGGCAAGACCTACGAGGAATTGCTTGGCCGGGCAGCGATGGAAAAGATCGGACACAAGAAGTGGAGCCACCTGGTAGAGCGAGCAATTGAACAGACTGAAGCGCTGTTCAACTGGGACCGCCTTTACATTGGCGGTGGTAACTCACGGAAGCTGGAAATGAAAGCGCGCCCGGAAGTTACGTTGATTGAGAATGAGCAGGGTTTGACCGGTGGAATCGCTTTGTGGCAGATCGCAAATTGATGGCTTGATTCGCAGAACTCAAATATTCCCCAATGGGTGCCTCGAGCATCTAAATGAGGAGGAAAGGGGTTCTAGGATGAGTCGTTTTCTTCGCGTTCTTTTGGTTGGAACATTGCTGTTTTCGGGACTGTCGCTTACAGGCGTGCGGGCCCAGAACAGAATGAGCGATAAAGATGTCGAAGCCACGATGAAAAACCTGACGGACGACACAAAGTCTTTCCGATCAGCATTTGATTCCAGCATTGGAAAGTCGACAATTCGCAAGACCAGTCGCGAGAAGGATGCAAAGGCACAGGTCAAGAACTTTGAGAGTCAAACCGAGACGCTTTTGAATCATTTCAAGAAGAAGAAGGAGGCGAACGACTACCTTCCTTCAGTGCTCGATACGGCCAATCAGATCGAAGGGCTATTGAAAGAGGTCCAGTTCGATTCATCAACGACAATGCGATGGAATAAAGTCCGGGCCGACCTTGATCAGATCTCCACGGCCCATGGGCTGCCGACGAGTTCCGGCTCAAATTGATAGCTTGATCAAAACTCGAAAACGGGAAGGGGCCAAAATTCATTCGCATCTTGGCCCCATCTTGATTAATATCTAAAGATATCCATCAGGAACTGCAGCGGCCATCCGTAGTTAAACGTTCGAAAGATGAAGACATTTGAGACCGGTCTTCGCGCCGAGCGCGGAGCTGTCTATTTATTTCTTTTTCCGAGTTTGAGTGGCGGCGGCAGGGGAGGAAGAAATGTCCAACGTTCCTTCAATCAAGGGTTTACCCAGCGCTCATGCCCTTTATGACCCGGCAAATGAGCGGGATGCGTGCGGTCTAGGGTTTGTTGCGAGCATCCGTGGCGAGAAAAGTCACGACATCATCCTGAAGGGTATCGAAGTCCTGATTAATCTGACGCATCGCGGCGCTTGCGGATGCGACGCAGAGACCGGGGATGGCGCGGGCCTGCTGATCCAGATCCCCCATCAATTTTTTGTGCGGGAGTGCGCCACGCTGGGTTTTCATCTTCCGGCTCCGGGCGAGTACGCAGCCGGCATGGTTTTTCTGCCGGTTGAGAAACTTGATCGTCTGAAGTGCGAAGGCGTTTTTGAGCGGATTGTTCGCGAAGAAGGCCTGTCCGTTCTTGGGTGGCGGGATACGCCTTGTAACGGAGCGGCTATCGGCCGCGTTGCGCGTGGCTCGCAACCCTATATTCAGCAAATCTTTCTGGGGCGTCCGGATGGAATGGATGCCGATGCCTTCGAGCGCAAGTGTTACGTTGTCCGAAAGCGCACAGAGATTGAAATTGCAGCGTCGGACATTGATGACAAAGAGACTTTCTATATCCCCTCTCTGTCGTCCCGCACGATCATCTACAAGGGTCTTTTGCTCGCGCCGCAGATCGCGAATTTTTACGGGGAACTGGCTGATCCCGCAGTGACGAGTGCCTTGTGCCTTGTCCACCAGCGTTTCTCGACCAACACTTTTCCCAGCTGGCAGCTCGCTCATCCCTACCGCTATGTTGCTCACAATGGTGAGATCAATACGGTTCGCGGCAACGTGAATTGGATGCGTGCCCGGCAGTCAATTCTCTCGTCGCCACTCTTTGACGACGATATAAAGAAGCTCTTCCCGATTATTTCTCCGGGTGGTAGCGATTCGGCAGCCTTCGACAATGCAGTGGAATTGCTGGTGCAGTCTGGCCGCTCGATGGAGCATGTGCTGGCGATGCTGATTCCGGAAGCATGGTCGGGCAATCCGCACATGAAGCCGGAGAAGCGTGCGTTCTATGAGTACCACGCCTCGTTGATGGAGCCGTGGGATGGCCCCGCCGCGATTGCGTTTACGGATGGACGAGTGATCGGCGCGACGCTGGATCGAAATGGTCTGCGTCCGGGTCGCTACGTCATCACGAAGGATGACATGGTGGTGCTCGCGTCTGAGGCAGGGCGTGCTGAACATTCCGGCTGAGAACGTGAAGAAGAAGGGCCGCCTGCAGCCGGGCAAGATGTTCCTCGTCGACACGGTTGAGAAGCGCGTGATTTCCGACAAGGAGATCAAGAAGCGGCTTGCGGAGCGCCAGCCTTACGGAGAGTGGCTGGGCAAGAACCAGATCACCCTGGATCAGCTACCTGAACCGTCGCGCGTGCATGGATCGAATCACGACACACTGCTGCGCCGTCAACGGGCGTTCGGATATTCGGTAGAGGATCTGACGGCGGTGCTCGAGCCTATGGCAGCGAAGGGCGAAGAGCCAATCGGCTCCATGGGAATCGATACGCCGCTGGCATGTTTGTCGGATCGGCCGCAATCGCTCTTCAATTACTTCAAGCAATTGTTCGCGCAGGTTACGAATCCGCCGATTGATCCCATTCGCGAAGAGATGGTGATGTCGCTCATCAGCTTCATCGGCACTGAGCGCAACATTCTCGATGAGACGCCAGAGAATTGCCACACGCTCAAGCTGCCACATCCATTGCTGAGCAATACGGAGTTGGAAAAACTGCGGCGAGTTTCCCGTGGCGATCTGCTTGCCACCACGCTGCCCACGCTCTATCGCGCGGCGGAAGGTGAAGATGGTTTGCGGCGCGGGCTGGAAGAGCTTTGCCAACGCGCTTCGCTGGCAGTTCGTTCGGGCTATACGCTGCTGATCCTTTCCGATCGTGGCGTGGATCCGCAATATGCTCCGATACCCAGCCTGCTGGCGCTTGCGGCTGTACACAACCATCTTGTTCGCGAAGAAACGCGAACCCAGGTTGCGCTGATCGTTGAATCCGGCGAGCCGCGCGCGGTAATGGATTTCGCGTTGCTGATTGGTTATGGCGCAAGCGCGGTGAATCCCTACCTGGCCATCGAAACGCTTCGCGATCTTTCGCGCAGCGGTTTTCTGCCCGCAGGAATCACGCCTGACTATGCGCAGAAGAATTTCATCAAGGCGATTAACAAAGGGCTGCTGAAGACTTTCTCGAAGATGGGAATCTCGACCCTGCAAAGCTATCGCGGCGCACAGGTATTCGAAGCGGTTGGCTTGAAGAAGGAACTCATCGAAGACTACTTCAAGGGCACCGCGTCCCGCATTGAGGGGATTGGCCTCGACGTGCTCGCGCGCGAAGCACAGATGAAGCACGAGTACGCCTTCCAGCCGTTGACGGATTCAGAGACGGACCTTGTGGTTGGAGGGAACCATCAATTCCGAGTTGGCGGGGAATACCACCTGCTGAATCCGAATACGATTGCGAAATTACAGCACTCGGTTCGTTCAGGGAATGCGAAGACCTTCAGGGAATACACCGACCTGATCGATCTGGAAAATCGCCAGTTCTGCACGCTGCGCGGGCTGATGCAGATTAAGGCAGGGAAGAATCCTGTGCCGATCGAGGAAGTTGAACCAGCTTCCGAAATCGTCAAGCGCTTTACAACGGGTGCAATGTCGTTCGGTTCCATCAGTAAAGAAGCGCACGAGACTCTCGCGATTGCGATGAACCGCATTGGCGGCAAGTCGAATACAGGAGAAGGTGGCGAAGACGAGGAGCGCTTTAATCGCGATGCCAATGGAGACCTTCGACGCAGTGCAGTGAAGCAAGTCGCCTCTGGAAGATTCGGGGTCACGACGAACTACCTGGTAAATGCGGACGAGTTGCAGATCAAGATGGCGCAAGGCGCAAAGCCCGGTGAGGGTGGTCAGCTGCCGGGACACAAGGTTGATGAAGTCATCGCACGAGTGCGGCATTCAGTTCCCGGTGTCGGGTTGATTTCGCCTCCGCCGCACCACGATATTTATTCGATTGAAGATTTGGCACAACTGATTTTCGACTTGAAGAACGTCAATCCCGCAGCGCGCATCGCGGTAAAGCTAGTGGCCGAGGTTGGTGTTGGTACAGTCGCGGCAGGCGTTGCCAAGGCACACGCCGATGTAGTTTTGATCAGCGGAGACACGGGGGGAACTGGCGCATCGCCCGTCAGCTCAATCCGCCACGCCGGAATTCCGTGGGAGCTTGGCCTAGCTGAAACGCAGCAGATACTTTTGCTGAATGACCTTCGCAATCGAATTCGTGTGCAGACGGACGGCAAGTTGCAGACTGGCCGCGATGTAGTAATTGCGGCGTTGCTGGGTGCGGAGGAATTTGGATTTGCGACCATGCCGCTGATCAGCATGGGCTGCATCATGATCCGCAAATGCCACTTGAATACCTGCCCAGTCGGCATCGCGACGCAGGATCCTGAATTGCGCAAGCAGTTCCAGGGTCAGCCTGAACACGTAATCAACTTCTTCTTCTTCCTTGCCGAGCAGGTTCGCGAACACATGGCACAGCTCGGATTTAAGACGGTGGACGAGATGGTTGGGCGCGTGGACATGCTGGAAACAAAGCTGGCGACCGATCATTGGAAGGCGAGCGGAATCGACCTTTCATCCATTCTCTATAATCCCCCGCTGCCGGCGCGTGTTTCGCGGCGCTGCATCCAGGCACAGGACCATGGGCTGGATCAGGCGCTGGATCATCAGTTGATCCAGGTTGCCAAGCCTGCGCTTGAGAAGCAGAAGCCGGTGGAGGCAACGTTTGCCATTCGGAATGTGAATCGCTCCGTTGGGACGATGCTGGGCGGTGATATTGCGCGGCGGTATGGCGCAAAGGGTTTGCCGGATGGCACCATCCACTACCACTTCAACGGATCAGCGGGTCAAAGCTTTGGTGCATTCCTGCCGAACGGAGTGACACTTTCGCTCGAAGGGGAAGCAAACGATTACGTCGGCAAAGGCCTATCCGGCGGACGCATCGCGATCTATCCTCCGCGCAATTCCGGTTTCCTGCCGGAAGAAAGCATTCTTATCGGGAACGTTGCACTTTACGGCGCAACGAGTGGTGAGGTTTTCCTGAACGGTGTAGCGGGCGAGCGATTCGCAGTTAGAAATTCGGGAGCGACGGCTGTGGTAGAAGGTGTCGGCGACCATGGTTGCGAATATATGACCAACGGTCTGGTTGCGGTGCTGGGCTCAGCCGGACGCAACTTTGCAGCGGGCATGAGCGGCGGCATCGCGTACGTCTTCGACGAGAAGGGTGATTTCCAAAGCAAGCGTTGCAACACGGCGTCGGTAGATCTGGAGCCAGTGGACGCAGGCGCGGACATCGAGTTGCTTCGCGACCTGATTACACGTCATCGCGATTTGACGGGAAGTCCGAGAGCGGCGTGGCTGCTTGAAAACTGGGATGAAAATCTGCCGAGGTTCATCAAGATATTCCCTCACGAATACAAGCGGGTGCTCGGTGTGAAGTTAGCTTCGGTCGCAGCCGTGCCAGAAGTAACACCATCGTTGGCAGTAGTAGGGCAGGTGCAGCATGGGTAAAGTCACCGGGTTCATGGAAATTCCCAGGGAGTTGCCATCGCGGCGCCCAGTCGCAGAGCGCGTCAACGATTGGTTCGAGATCTACCAGGATTTCCCTGAAGAAAAGCAGAAGGCGCAAGGCGCACGCTGTATGGATTGTGGTGTGCCTTTCTGCCACACGGGCTGTCCGGTCAACAACATCATCCCGGACTGGAACGACCTGGTGTATCGCGGACGATGGAAGGAAGCCGTTCGCCGCTTGCACGCCACAAATAACTTTCCAGAATTTACCGGGCGCATTTGTCCCGCCCCTTGTGAGGCGGCTTGCGTTCTGGGAATCAATCGTCCTCCTGTCTCAATAAAGTTGATTGAGAAAAGCATCGTGGAACGAGGCTTTGACGAAGGCTGGATCCAGCCGGAATTGCCGCAAACCTCCACCGGCAAGCGCATTGCGATTGTTGGATCCGGGCCCGCAGGCCTGGCGGCAGCGCAACAGCTTTGTCGAGCGGGGCACGACGTTACCGTTTATGAAAAGGCCGATCGCATTGGTGGCTTGCTTCGATACGGAATTCCAAACTTCAAACTCGAGAAGCATGTAGTCGATCGCCGGTTGGAACAGATGCAAGCCGAGGGCGTGAAGTTTATTACCGGCGCGCACGTCGGAGTGAACGTGGCCGTTGAAGATTTGCGCCGCGTGTTCGACGCGATCCTGTTGGCTGGCGGCGCGGAGAAGCCGCGTGATCTGAACCTTCCCGGTCGCGAGCTGAAGGGCATTCACTTTGCAATGGATTTCCTTCCACAGCAAAATCATGTTTGCGAAGGCGATGAGTTCCCCGGTCAGATACTGGCAACCGGCAAGCGCGTCGTAATTATTGGAGGCGGCGATACAGGTGCGGATTGCCTCGGCACCAGCCATCGCCAGAAGGCATTGTCAGTCGACCAGTTTGAGATTATGCCGACACCTCCGAACGAGCGTTCCCCTCTAACTCCATGGCCACTTTGGCCGATGCAGTTGCGCACTGAAAGCGCGCACGAGGAAGGCGGCAATCGCAATTGGAGCGTTTCCACCGTGAAATTCACGGGCGATGAGCACGGGAATGTAAAGCAGTTGCATGCCCTTCGCGTGGGCGCTCCGCCAAAGTTCGAAGCGCTGCCCGATAGTGAATTCACGATGGATGTAGACCTGGTCCTGCTCGCTATGGGCTTTCTCGGTCCTGTGACGAATGGCATGATCGAGCAGCTGGGGTTGGTGCTGGATGCTCGCGGCAACGTTGCGACGGATGAGAATTACATGTCGTCGGTGGATGGAGTATTTGCAGCGGGGGATATGCGGCGCGGACAATCGCTTGTGGTCTGGGCTATCTCCGAAGGCCGAAAAGCGGCAGCCGCGGTACATCAATACTTGACCACTATTCCGCAAGCCAAGCAGGTACATGCTGCCGCGCGCGCTGGGAAATAGATCGGTGCCAATGGACACGGTCGGGGAGTTCGAAATCCAGACACGGCAGCAGGTTGCGAATGCACATCGCATTGTTATCAAGCTGGGAACAAACGTCATTATGCGCGACGATGGCGCCGCCGCAGTCGGCCTGCTTTACGGGCTGATCGAGTCTGTCGTTAACATTCGCCGCGACGGAAAAGAAATCCTGCTTGTATCCTCTGGTGCAATCGGACTGGGTGCAAAACATCTCGGTCTTCGCTCTTCGCCCGCTGAACTCGCGCTGAAGCAAGCATGTGCGGCGGTCGGACAAAGCCGGCTTATGTCGTTGTATGAGGAGGCCTTCGGTCACTTCGACATCACCACCGCTCAGGTATTGCTGACGGAAGATGATTTTCTCGACCCGGTGCGCTACTCAAATCTTCGATCCACATTGGACACGTTGCTCAAGCTGGGTGTAATCCCGATCGTGAATGAGAACGATACTGTTTCCACAATTGAGTTGGATCGTCCCGATCACGTGAGTAGCTCGAATAGAGTCTTCGGAGACAACGACAAACTTTCAGCATTGGTGATGACCAAAGTTGAAGCTGATCTTCTGATCCTGCTATCGGATGTTGACGGCCTTTTCACAACGCATCCTACTGAGGAAGATGCTAAGCTTGTTGGTCGCGTGGATTCCATCACTCCGGAATTGATCACCTACGCGAAAGAGACAAACGGCAGAGGCCGCGGCGGTATGGCCACAAAAATCGAGGCTGCGCGCATTGTTACCGAAGCAGGAAAGATCGCTGTCATTGCGAACGGAAGAACTCCTGCCATCCTTGAGAGCGTCTGTTCGGGTGAAGACGTTGGGACGGTATTCCTGCCAAAGGTGCAAAGGTGAGTCTCTCTGTACTGGAGCAGGCGCAAGCCGCGAAGAGCGCGAGCCGCGTACTCGCGAAGTTCTCGGAAACAGAAAAAAATCTGCTGCTCGCGAAGATCGCACTTCAGCTGGAGAAGCATGCTGATGAGATCCTGCAGGCGAACGCACTCGACGCGAAAGATGCATGTGCAATGGTCGAGCGCGGTGAGTTATCGCAGTCGCTCTACCAAAGGCTTCTACTTTCGCCGGATAAGCTGAAAGGAATGATCGCGGCAGTTCGATCCGTGGCGGAGCTTCCTGATCCTTCTAATCGCATCCTTGCGCGAACACTTCTCGATGAAGGACTGCTGCTCGAGAAAGTGTCTTGTCCGCTTGGGCTTCTCGCGATCATCTTTGAGTC
Source organism: uncultured Acidobacteriaceae bacterium (assembly GCA_963797255.1). Taxonomy (GTDB): domain Bacteria; phylum Acidobacteriota; class Terriglobia; order Terriglobales; family Acidobacteriaceae; genus JANXZS01. Next base: position 45,781 of record CAWCOV010000007.1, on the reverse strand, counting down.
GCGGCCGGATGCCATAACGCAGATTACCTCGCTGGCAATCAAGTCGGGGAATGCTGTAATCCTGAAGGGCGGCAGCGAAGTAACGAGAACGATGAAGGCGACGCTTGCCGCCGTTCACGCTGCACTCGAAGGTGTGATTCCGGCGGACGCGGTGATGGGAGTGTATGGCAGAGATGCCGTTGCCGCGCTGTTAACCATGCATGGCACCATCGATCTCGTGATCCCTCGCGGATCAAACTCACTGGTGCAGCACATTCAACAGAACACCCTGATTCCTGTGCTTGGTCATGCAGATGGTGTCTGCCATGTTTATGTGGATGCTGCAGCAGATTCTGCGATGGCTGTTGCTATCGCAGTTGATAGCAAGGTGCAGTACCCCGCCGCGTGTAATGCTGCGGAAACTATTCTTGTTCACGACGGCATTGCGGAAAGCTTTCTTCCCGAGCTTGCGAAATCGCTCACTTCAGAGGGTGCTCACATCAAAGGCTGTGAAACCACCAGAAAGATATTGGCTGATTTCGCAGTCGATGCGGTCTCAGATGAGGAGTGGCATACGGAGTATTCTGATCGGACGGTCGCCATCCGTGTTGTTGAGAACATGGACGAGGCGCTCGATCACATTGAACGGTACGGCTCGCACCACACAGAGGTCATCGTGACCGGCGACGAGAAATCGGCGCTACGGTTTCTTGCAGATGTGGATTCGGCAAACGTCTATCACAACTGTTCTACGCGCTTTGCCGATGGTTATCGCTATGGCTTTGGTGCAGAAGTCGGGATTAGTACAAGCAAAATGCATGCCCGCGGGCCGGTGGGACTTGAAGGTTTGGTGACCTATAAATACAAGCTTAGGGGATCTGGACAAGTAGTTCGCGACTACTCTGGACTCGGAGCGAAGAAGTTCCTCCACAAGCATCTCGATATCTAACTTGGTGTAGTTAGAGAGCGCCTTTCACTTATTCCAATGGAAGCAGGTTCGACGCGCCACGCTACCTAGCACGACGGCGAAATTCGTCGCTGAGTATAAGGGCCTCTGCAATTTCTCGGATGGTCTTTCGCCTCTGACGACTTTCCTTCTGTAGCGCGAGGTAGGCTGCTTCTTCGTCTATCTTCAATTCGCGTTGAAGGATTCCCTTGGCTCTTTCAAGAACCTTTCGCGTTTCTAGTTGCGATTCAAGGGCAGCCTTTTGACTTTCGATGCGTGCCAGTTCTATTTCAGCCCCTACAAGAAATCCGACAGTCGAGATAAGTCGAATTTCGCGGGCACTATGCTGATGCGGCTTTCGATGTTGAACATTTATGACGCCCACGACCTTGTTTCGACTCAAGATCGGTACTGAGAGAAAGGCCTCAAACCGATCTTCCGGCAGAGCGGAAAGGGCCTTGAATCGCGGGTCTGTGAAGGCGCGTGTTGAAATCGCGACCGTCTGCACATTCTGCGCAACCCATCCAGTGATCCCCTGGCCTAAAGCCATATGCACATGATCGACGGATTCGGCATGAGGATTCTTGGAGGCTCTCATCACCAGGCTGATTGCCTTCAAGAACGTAAACAAAACAGGAATCGCATCGTGCGATCTGAACTACAAACTCTACGACCTGCTGAAGGACTGCGTGGAACGGGTCTGCAGCCGCCATTCGGCTTCCAATTTCATGCAGAAAATCAATGTCCCTTGCGTCCGCACTCTTTTCTTCTGTCACCTTCACGGCCCCCATCGTGGAATCGTCATGCGCAATTCAAGGCCATGCAAATTGTCCCAATGACTCTGTTGGACGCGATTACATCCCAGAATTACTTTAGCGGCATCCTTCACCTTCGTCGAAACCTATAAGTTTAAGTAATGGCTTCAATTAATAATCGTGTTGCTAGCCATCTACTATTTTTAAGGCGCCATAACATTGCATGACACAGCCAGATTCTCAAGGCACTTTAGTATTGAATTTCGAGCCCACATATGGGATTAATGAAGGACGCACTTCATTATTGAGCATGTTCGGTGCGGGGTAGAGGCCCTTCCAAGTAGCAGGCACTCCATCTACCCACGAGCACGAATCTTCCAAGTCGAAGAAGCCTGACATCCAGTTGATCCAATTTAGATAGTCGATGCGAGGAGAAACCTCGCCTCGGCTTACCCGCCAACGGCACTCCCCACGGTGGCGATCGACTTTGTTCCAGGAGGTCTTCGTAATGAAGTCAAATCTCAGCAAAGAAATAAGACTCTTCATCGGCCTGCTTTTGCTTATCGTGATGACGACACAAATCACAAATGCCCAATCTTTCCGCGGCGGACTAAACGGTACTATCACGGATCAATCTGGCGCAGCGGTACCTGGGGCTAAGGTACGAGCAACGAATGACGCGACCGACGCGATACATGAAACCGTGTCTTCCAGTTCGGGTGCGTTTTCATTCCAGGATCTGCCCCTGGGTTCATACACCATTGTGGTGACCGGCAATGGGTTTCAAACCACCAAAGCTGTGAAAGTACCGATCACTGCCGGAGTAACCTACAGCCTTCCAGTCAAGCTTTCTGTGGCTCAAACTGCTACCACCGTTGAGGTTGACGCGGCGGGGATCGCTCTCGACACCACGACTCCCGTGCAGACGACGGTGCTTCCAGTGAAGACGGTTCAGGACATTCCAATGAATGGCCGTGATTTTACCCAGATGATTGGTCTCGCACCCGGATTTGCAGGCTATTCCCTGGGGGGATTCGGCTCAGTAAATGGCACTCGGGGTAACCAGGTGAACTGGCAGATTGATGGTGCGGATAACAACGATCTCTGGCATAACATTCCCGCGGTGAATCAGGGAGGAATCGAAAACATCGCAGGCGTAACTCTTCCCATCGACTCGGTGGAAGAATTCTCATTGCAAACACAATCTGGGGCTGAGATAGGTCGCAATCCCGGCGGAACCGTGAATCTCGTCACGCGCTCCGGAACGAATACGTTGCACGGATCCGCCTACTACTACGAACGGAATGCAGCATTGTCGGTCGTCTCGCCGTTTCAACAAGGCAACCCACCGCTAACAAACATTCAACTAGGAGCCTCTCTCGGCGGCCCATTTTGGAAGAACAAAACATTTTGGTTCGTAAACTTCGAGAAACAGAAATTCAATATCTCTACCGGCAACGCGGGTACTGAGCCGTCTCCAGCGTGGCAACAACAGGCACAGACGTTGCTGGACACATATGGCGTTCCGACAAATCCCGCCATGCAGAGCATGATTCAAACTTTGTGGCCCTCCAACCTGCTGACAGGCCCGGCCACCAGTCCGAACAATACCGGTGAAGCACCTGAATTTGGCTATAGCAACAATGGCGTCGCAAAGCTAGATCAGATCTTTAACGACCGTCACAGCATTTCCGTTCGTGCTTTTCTGGGCCAGGGAAACCAAACCGCACCGGTGGGTCAAACAGATGTGAATCGATGGTATTTCGAGATAGGTCCTATTCACGTTTATAACTTCTCGTTGGCCTATAACTGGGTCATCTCTCCAACTATCACCAATCAAATCACCGCAGGTGTGAACTACTTCAATCAGACCTTCAGTGATGCTCAGACTGGTTTCGATGTAGACGCACTTGGCTTTGTGACAAATGCGCCATTCACGAACGCGCCCAATTTGCAGATAGCAGGTTTTGAGCAGACAGGGAACACTCCCCCGGAAGGGCGAAATGACATCACCGGTCATTTGGACGAAGCCCTCAACTGGACTACCGGAAAGCATACATTCCGCTTCGGTGGAGAGTTTCGCGAGGGCATGATTAATGAGTTCTACTTCCGTCACTCAGTCGGCAATTTCAAATTCTCCGGCACGAACGGCCCCTGGTGCACACAAGGAGAGATTTGCGGCAGCGGTGCGTCCTCGTTGGCTGACTTCCTCGCCGGCTATATAGATAATGGCTCGATTGCGCGAGGAGATGCGGAAAGAGAAGTTTTCATTAGTGCGTTCGATGCCTTCGCGCAGGATACGTGGCAACTGACGCCGACATTCAACCTGAACCTCGGCATTCGCTACAGCTACGTGCAGCCAATGCACGACAACTACAAGGATCTATCGGTATTCATACCCTCGCTGGGCGGAAATGGCCTCGCGTTTCAGGGTCAGGAAATTCCGACGGTCTACCCGAACGACTGGAATAACATTAGCCCGCGCGTGGGCTTCAGTTATCGGCCGTCAATCTCTCAAGGTGTCGTTTTCCGCGGCGGGATTGGGCTCTTTTTCGACACGCCCAACGCAAATCCTTTCCTCGACAATCGCCCCGGCAACAGTGCCCCGAATGGGTTTCAAGGGAATCCCGGAGGATCAAACCCTGTCTTTACACAGACGGCATCTACAAGTTATAGAACAACGCCGTATGTTGCCGGCACCGATCTATTCTCAGGAACCCTGACCTGTACGGCCGACAGCCAATGTGGTGTGTTTTCCGTGGATCAGAACTTCAAAAACTCATACAACATCAATTTCAACTTTCAAGTAGAAAAGGCTCTCGGATCAAAAGCCATATTCCAGGTGGGATATGTCGGAAGCGAAGGCAGGCACCTACTTAGCCTTCTTAATATCAACCAGCCAGGACTTGGCGGGGGCCCGAGACCATTCGCCGACAGTTATCCCCAATACAGCGACATTAATCAAGTCGAGAGTATCGGCACGTCCAACTACAACGCTCTTCAAACGGTGTTCCGTGCAAACGGTTGGCATGGTATTACAACGCAATTCAGCTATACATGGAGCCATAATCTGGACGAGGTAACTGGATATCGAGGTGACTTACCTCAGGACAGCACCAACTTCAAGGGAGATTATGGCAATAGCGATTTCGACACTCGGAATACATTTGTAGGATTCGCCAACTACGACTTACCAAGCTTCCGTGGGCCGAGGCTTCTTACACAAGGATGGCAGGTAAACGGCGTAATAACCATTAAGGGTGGACAACCCATCACCGTCTTCTCTGGAAACGACACGAGCGGAACAGACGAATTTACACAACGCGCTGTTCAAGTTTCAAACCCTCTTAAAGGCATCACGCACAAGATCATCAGCCCGAGCGATGGCAGTTCTCCCTACGTGCAATGGCTCAACCCGGATGCGTACCAGGATCCCGCCCCGGGCACCTGGTCCCCGACACCGCGTAACAATGTCTATGGGCCGGGCTTCAACGACGTCGATATCTCGCTCTTTAAAAACACTGTCATCAGGGAGCGCTTTAACCTTCAATTCCGCGCGGAGATGTTCAACGTCTTCAATCGTCTAAATTTCGCGAGCCCATCCTCACTTCAGTTAGGAACGAACTACACAGGATCGGGTTTCGCAACTATTCCTTCAACCATAGGTTCCGGCAACTTCTCTCCAGGTATCGGCCCCGGTGAACCGTTCAATACACAACTTGCTCTTAAATTGGTTTTCTAATCGCCTTGATTCTCAGACATCATGCGGTACCCGCGAATCATTGGGGCGCCGCATGATGTTTACGTTTGTCAAGTGTATCTACGCATGTTACATTACCCTCTCCATCCCCAGGGGACGAAACACATGGCGGTGACGAGGCGGGAGTTTCTGTTACGAGTGGGTCAAGCCGGAGGTTACGGCGCCGCCTTCACACTTATGCAGTCTTTGGGCTTATTGCCGCTGCCTGAAACGAACGCGCAGTCCGTTAAACCGCGAGACGGAAAGGGAACAAGAATTATCATCCTGGGTGGCGGAATCGCGGGACTCGCTGCAGCTTGGGAAATGGGCAAGCTTGGATATTCCTGCACTTTGTTAGAAGCAAGAAAACGTGTCGGCGGCCGCAACTGGACAATCCGCAATGGCAATACGATTGACTTTGCAAATGGTATTAGCCAGCAGTGCTTATTCGAGGAAGGAAACTACTTCAACGCGGGACCTGCCCGGCTCCCATCCATTCACAAGACGATGCTGGGATATTGTCATGAACTGGGCGTGCCGCTCGAGGTAGAGATCAATACGTCGCGGAGCGCTCTTCTGCAGGCTGACTCGCTCAACAAGGGGTCCGCCGTCGAGCAAAGGCGGGTCATCTACGACACTCGTGGCCATGTATCTGAGCTGCTTGCCAAATGTGTTAAGCAGGGTTCGCTCGATAAAGAAATCAGCAAGGAAGATACCGACCGGATGATTACGTTCTTACGAGGGTACGGCAATCTTGATCCGGATCTGGTCTATAAGGGGTCTCCTTCCGCAGGGTATATGGCTTATCCGGGTGCCGGTCCAGACGCGGGTAGTCTCCATCCACCGCTTAGTATGCACGCGCTACTTGATGCGGATCTTTGGACGGGAGTGCTTGCGGAAGACACATTGGATTGGCAAGCAACCATGTTCCAGCCTATTGGCGGGATGGATCAAATTCCGAAAGCCTTTGAGGCTAAGCTATCCGCAGTTATCCGTCATGAGGCCGAGGTCACAGAGATTCGACAAACTAATTCCAGTGTGTCTGTGGATTACAGGGACAGAAAAACGGGTAAGACAGAATCGGTAGAAGGTAACTACTGTATTTGTGCAGTGCCTCTTACGATGCTAAAGTCCGTGAAGAATAATCTTTCGCCCGACATTAAGCAGGCGGTTGACGAGGTGACCTATGACTCAGCGTATAAGATTGCGTGGGAGTCTCCTCGTTTTTGGGAATCGGATTTTCACATTTATGGCGGCCTCTCTTATCTCCAGCAAACCGTCAATGTAGTCTGGTATCCCAGTGCCAAGTTATTCTCCCCAAGTGGAATTCTAATCGGTGGCTACGCGCTGGAAAATGGGACTCCGTTTGGTGAGCTGCCAAACCTTCAAGCAAAGTTGTCTGCATCTCGACAGGCCATCGAGAAACTCCATCCAGGCTATTCCCAGAAATTGACCAAGCCGATCTACATGAGTTGGGGTCAGATTCCATATAACCTCGGTGCCTGGATATCTGGTTTTCGCGAGGAAGAAGGCCCGAAGGACTACGCAAAATTTACCAAGCCCGATGGGCGAGTATATTTTGCCGGCGATCATACCAGTCATCTAATTGGCTGGCAGGAAGGCGCGGCGTTGTCGGCAATTCGAGCGGTAAACATGATAGGAGATCGAGTACATGACAGTGGATCGCATGCAGGCTGAACTATGCATAGTGTTGGCTCGAAGCGGCAAATCGTTGCCTGCCCCAATCTTGTTTGCTGTTGCGATGGTGGTACTCAGCGGGTCTTTATCCGCGCAGGTTGTCCGTATCCCGCTGCCAAATTCTACATTCCCAATTTCTCAAGGCGTTTGGGCAGGAGATACGCTTTTTCTAAGTGGAATGCTTGACCCGAACTTGGGCAAGGGTATTACGTCCGACACCAAGACCCAAACGGTGAGTGCAATCGTATCTATCCAGCATGCGCTCGAAGCACAAAAGCTATCGCTGGCGGATGTGGTGATGATGCATGTTTACCTCGTGGGAGACCCAGGGAAACAGGGTGCGATGGACTTCAGCGGATTCATGGAAGGCTATACCCAGTTCTTCGGCACGAAGAGCCAGCCCAACAAGCCAGCACGAAGCGCAATGCAGGTCGCACATCTAGCATCCCCAAATGCTCTGGTAGAGATAGAAGTGGTCGCCGTCCGTTCTCATGTTAAGGGTAAAAGCGGCAAGTAGCACGAGCCCTTTGGATGCCTGTTATATTCCGATCCTGCGTGGTCTTATAACTTGCCTACGGTGATTGCGACCCGCATCGTATGCTCTTCGCCAGGTTGAAGGTTGACGGCGTAGTCGCGAATGTTGCTCGCTTCAATACAAGCCATCTGCACCCACTCCTCGTCGGCCATGTCACTCATCGAGCGAGCGCCTTCCTTCCAAGGATTCCAAACAACAGTGGTTAGCGAGTTTCTCTTTGTAACATTTACTTGCCTAAGCATCTCCGGGTCTATGAGTCGAAGTGCATGTTTGGTGTCGAGATAGACGCGATCCAACTGTGAGGCAAATTCCACCGGTCCACTTTGAAGGCACCGTTTATTCGAATCGGTGTTATCGAGATACGTGATGCCATCCAGCCCTTCAACTCGAATGTCTGCGACATTGCCAACGCGGTGGTAAGTGTGGAGCGCTTCTTCAAACCGAAGACTTGACGGACCTGTATTCTCCATCTGAAGGTCGAGCTTAAGGTCCTTCCCGAATGTGACACGGTAGGTCAGCTGAAAATCACTCGGCCACCAGACGCGCGACTCCGCATCGCTTGCGATACTCATCTCCACTGTGACCGTGTCATCCTTGGCCCGAATCGAGGTCAATTCCCACGACTTGATCCGCGCAAAGCCGTGCTGCGGTGCGCTTGGGTCATCTGCTTTATTTCGAAACCATGGGAAGCATATTGGTATTCCCCCGCGGATGGCACGCCCGTCCTCCCATCGCGATTCCTTGCTGACGAAGATAATCTCTTCGTTCTCCGCGGGTTTCCATGATGTAACGTGCGCGCCATGCAGATAGATTTCCCCGGAGCAGGCCGGTGTTTGTACAACCACCCTTGTAAGGCCGCCGTTCCCGACCACAATGTTTGCAACGCCGGGAATACCGTGAGTTGCCTGTAGCTCGTCCACTTTAGCCTCTGACGTCATCTCAAAGTCCTGGTTACACGCTTACTTTGGCGGTTGCCAAGGTCGGTTCATCAACAGGCGTTGCATGCCAAATGTTCGTACAGTAGTCGCGAATAGATCTGTCAGAGGAAAACTTGCCCATACGAGCTACATTCAGGATTGACATCCGTGTCCAATGATCCTGATGGCGATAAGCATCCGTGACCCTCTCCTGGCACTCTAAATACGACTTGAAGTCAGCCAGCAACATATAGGTGTCGGAATTAAGCAGGGAATCAACAATTGGCCGGAATAAATCCCGATCTCCGCTAGAGAAAGCGCCTGATGTTATCTGATCCAGAATCTCGCTAACTATCGGATCGTCCCTATAGATGTCGCGAGGGTAGTAGCCCTTTGCTCTAAGATCGATAACTTGCTGAGCAGTCATACCGAAGAGAAAGAAGTTGTCCGCACCTACCTCTTCGCGGATTTCAATATTTGCGCCATCGAGAGTGCCAATGGTTAACGCGCCATTCATCGAGAATTTCATGTTGCCTGTTCCGGAAGCTTCTTTGCCTGCCGTCGAGATTTGCTCCGACAAGTCGGCAGCCGGATAAATCATCTGACCATTGGTGACATTGAAGTTTGGGAAGAATACGACCTTAAGCCTGTTGGCTACGGCCGGATCGCGATCGATGACGTCAGCCACGGAGTTGATGAGTTTAATGATCAGTTTCGCCATCACGTAGCCCGGAGCGGCCTTGCCCCCGAAGATCACCGTTCTCGGCAGTATCTCAGCCGATGGATTGTTCCTAATCTTGTTGTAGAGGCTTATGACATAAAGGATATTCAATAGCTGCCGCTTATATTCATGGATGCGCTTCACCTGCATGTCAAACAAAGTAGATGGATCGACAATCATCCGCGTACGGTGCTTGATCCACGCGGCTAGCTCCTGTTTACGGATCTGCTTTACCGCATGCCATTCTTCGCGGAAGGATTCGTCTTCAGCGAAGGGCTCAAGTTTCTTGAGCGCCAGACCATTGGTGAGCCATCCCTCGCCAATCTTGCCATTAATAAGCCGGGTTAGTTCGGGGTTACTCAGCGCCATCCAACGTCGCGGCGTCACGCCATTAGTCACGTTCTGAAACTTCTCCGGGGTAAGCTCGTAGAAGTCGCGCAGCACCGTAGCCTTCAAAAGTTCAGAATGTAGCTCGGCGACACCATTTACGGCATGGCTTCCTACCGTGGCAAGGTTCGCCATTTTGACATACTTTTCTCCGCTCTCGTCAATGATCGAGAGGCGAGCAATGCGGCCATTGTCATTTGGATATTTGCTGCGAACATCTTCGAGGAAGCGGCGATTTATCTCGTAGATGATTTCCAAATGCCGAGGCAGGATGCTTGCAAATAGCGGCAGAGGCCACTTCTCCAGTGCTTCCGGCAGCAGCGTGTGGTTGGTATAGGCGAGCGTCTTTTGCGTAATTTCCCACGCCAGATCCCAATCCATTCGATGAATGTCAACCAGCAGGCGCATTAGTTCCGCGACCGCGATCGAAGGATGTGTGTCGTTCAGTTGAACCGCGAAATTCTGGTCAAGGGTTTCCAGGCTGTTCCCGCGCATGTGTTGGATTCTGATCAGATCCTGCAGGGAACAAGAGGTAAAGAAATATTGCTGAGACAAGCGCAGCCGCTTGCCTACTTCTGGTTCGTCGTTGGGATAGAGAATTTTGCTGATCGTTTCTGAAGACACCTTTTCTTCGACAGCCTTGTAGTAGTTACCCACATTGAAAGCCTGGAGATCAAAGGAGTCCACGGCCTCCGATTTCCATAGCCGCAGGAAGTCAACGAGACCAATCTCATATCCCGTCACCAATGTGTCGTATGCAACTCCCTTCACAATGTGAGCGGGCACCCAGCGAACCCGCGAGATGCCGTCTTCGTCCTGATACCTTTCGGTATGGCCTCCGCCAAGAACGGAGTAAGACATTTCCGGTCTGCAGATCTCCCAGGGATTGCCGAAGCTCAGCCACTTGTCAGTTTTTTCCGCCTGCCAGCCATCCCGAATCTCCTGGCGGAACAAGCCAAATTCGTATCGAATGCCGTAACCGATTGCCGGAATCCTTAGAGTGGCGAGCGAATCCATATAGCAGGCTGCAAGTCTGCCCAGGCCGCCGTTGCCGAGGCCCGGCTCCGGTTCAATTTGAATAAGCTTTTCCAGATCGAGTCCAAGTTCCGAGAGCGCCGCTTCCGCCTCGCTGCGAATACCGAGATTTAGGAGGTTGTTGGCGAGCTGTGGGCCCATCAGGTATTCCGCAGAAAGGTACGCCACCGCCTTGATCTTGCGATTTCGAATGAGCGAGAACGTATCGATCCAGTCGTTCATCATCCGGTCCCGTACGGCGAGGGACAATGCCATGTACCAATCGATGGGCGTGGCCAGTTCCGGCACCCGACCCTGGACGTAGTAGAGGTTGTCCAGGATTAATTGTTTAAACGACAAGCAGTTATTCACGGAAGGAACGGACTTCGAATCATCGGTCATTTGCGGCTCCCTGATGAATTACGTCGATTTCACTGTAAGCCCGATTTATGCGGTTATTCTGCAGATTGTCGGAAACCCACACTATTATAATGAGCCTTCTCGCAACCAGCGGAATCCTGGTTGTTGTTAAACTTCACCGGCTGCTACTGTTATGGCCACCACATCAGGAGACACCATGAGAGCTACCCAGACCCTTCACAACCTCGGTCAAAGCCTTTGGCTCGATAACATTACTCGTGACCTGCTCGATAGCGGCACGCTCAAGCGCTACATCGATGAATTTTCTGTTACAGGATTGACTTCCAATCCAACGATTTTTGATCAGGCAATAAAGAAAAGCTCGGCCTACGATGCCGCGATTCGTGAAAAGCTGGATGCCGGCAAAGCTGGCGAAGCACTATTTTTCGAATTAGCGATTGAAGATCTATCGCGAGCTGCCGACTTGTTTCGTCCGGTCTATGACCAGACCAAACACGTGGACGGATGGGTCTCCCTCGAGGTTTCGCCGCTGCTTGCCTACGACACAAAAAGCACGCTGGCAGCAGCGAAAGACCTGCACGACCGCGCCGGAAAACCAAACCTCTTCATTAAAATTCCTGGCACGACCGAAGGACTTCCTGCCATTGAGGAGGCGATTTTTGCCGGCGTCTCGATAAATGTCACACTTTTGTTCTCACGGGAACACTATCTTGCCGCTGCGGAGGCCTACCTAAAGGGTGTTGAACGCCGCATAGCCGCCGGCCTTGATACGAATGTTGAATCGGTGGCATCCGTCTTCATCAGCCGCTGGGACGTAGCGGTTGCGAAAAAGGTCCCCGAAGCATTGCAGGAAAAACTCGGAATCGCGATCGCGCAGCGCATCTACAAGGCTCACCGCGACTTAATGGCTACGCCTCGCTGGCAAGCCATTGTTAAGGCCGGATATAATCCGCAACGCTTGCTTTGGGCCAGCACTGGAACGAAGGATCCAAAGGCGTCTGACATTTTGTACATCAAGGCGCTGGCCGCTCCCTCAACCGTGAACACTATGCCGGAAGGAACACTAAAGGCCTTCGCCGACCACGGAGATGTGAGTGCCGTGATGGCTGCGGACGGCGGCGATTGCGAAAAGACGCTTGCCGAATTTACAGCTGCCGGCGTGGACATTGACGCCCTGGGAGCCCAACTCCAGGAGGAAGGGGCCAAATCCTTCGTGTCGTCGTGGAACGAGCTTATGGGCGTTATCGAATCGAAGAGTGTTCAACTGGCAAAAGGTGCGTAAGCTGTTGAGTGACGAGGCGGGCGGCCGCTTCGTCCCTCACAGGTGTTAAGTCCGAACACCTCGGCGCGTCCGGCTGAGGAAATTCTGTGAACACGGGACCCAGCAAAAAAAAGGAGCGGTGAAGATGGCGGCGAAGGTAGCGGCATTGACTGATCGTCCAGCGTGGAAGGCGCTGGAAGCGCATTACCAACAGATTCGCGAATTACATCTTCGCCGCCTGTTCGCGGACGACCCCGCGCGCGGCGAGCGGTTCACGCTTGAGGCGGCGGGAATTTTCCTCGATTACTCGAAGAATCGCATCACCCCCGAAACACTCAAACTCCTGCTACAGTTGGCTACCGAGTCAGGACTGCGCGAGCGCACGGAAGCCATGTTTACCGGTGAAAAAATCAACATCACCGAGAACAGGGCCGTCCTCCACGTTGCTCTGCGCGCACCCAAAGACGAGTCCATCATGGTGGATGGCGAGAACGTCGTCCCCGGTGTTCACGCCGTTCTTGACAAGATGGCCGGCTTTTCTGACCGCATTCGCAGTGGGGCATGGAAGGGTCACACCGGCAAACGAATCCGCAACGTCATTAACGTAGGCATCGGCGGCTCGGACCTCGGGCCGGTCATGGCCTACGAGGCGCTTCGATACTACAGCCAGCGCGACATGGTCTTCCGCTTTGTCTCAAATGTCGATGGCACTGACTTTGCCGAGGCGGTGCAGGGCCTCGACGCGGCCGAGACACTGTTCGTAATTTCTTCTAAGACCTTCACGACCTTGGAGACGATGACGAATGCTCACACCGCACGGGATTGGGCGGTGGCAGCCTTCGGCGGCGATGAGTCATCTGTCGCAAAACATTTTGTTGCCGTCTCAACGAATGCAAAAGAAGTGACGAAGTTCGGAATCGACACCGCAAACATGTTTGAGTTCTGGGACTGGGTCGGCGGGCGTTATTCGATGGACTCGGCGATTGGTTTATCCACCATGCTGGCGATTGGTCCTGATAACTTCCGCGCTCTACTCGACGGATTTCATCAGATGGACGTGCACTTTCGAACAGCGCCGTTTGAGAGCAATCTCCCCGTGCTGCTGGGCCTCCTCACCGTCTGGTACACAGATTTTTTCAATGCACAAACGGTCGCCGTGCTGCCGTACGAGCAGTATCTGAAGCGCTTTCCTGCTTACCTGCAGCAGTTGACGATGGAGAGCAATGGAAAGCATGTGACGCTTGAGGGCACGCACGTGACCTACGAGACCGGACCGATCTATTGGGGAGAGCCGGGGACGAACGGGCAGCACTCGTTCTATCAGCTGATCCATCAGGGCACACGCTTGATTCCCTGCGATTTCATTGGCTTTATGAAGACTTTGAATCCGCTGGGTCGTCATCATGACATGCTGATGGCAAATGTTTTTGCCCAGGCTGAAGCATTGGCGTTCGGAAAAACGGCTGAAGAGGTCAAGGCAGAAGGCACACCAGATTGGCTGGTCCCGCATCGAGTGTTTGAAGGCAATCGCCCATCGAATACCATTCTGGCTGAAAAGCTCACGCCAGAAACACTGGGCAAGCTAATTGCGCTCTATGAGCATTCCGTTTTCACGCAGGGAACAATCTGGAGTATCGATTCTTTCGATCAATGGGGAGTGGAACTCGGAAAAGTCCTGGCGCAGCGAATCATCGGAGAACTCGAGAGTGCGACAGAGCCGACATTGGCGCATGACACATCCACGAATAATCTTCTTCGCCGCTATAGGAAAAGTAAGTAGGCGCGACACATCGGACGAAACAATTACTATTAGGCGCGAAACGCGCGATCTGAACTGAGGAGTGAACATGCAACTTGGAATGGTCGGACTGGGAAGAATGGGCGCCAACATGGTGCGTCGGCTTATCAACGGTGGTCACGAATGTGTCGTATTCGATCGTTCGCAGCAGGCAGTGGCAGACCTGGTGAAAGATAAAGCGACGGGCTCCTCCTCCGTCGAGGACTTTGTCGCCAAACTCTCCAAGCCCCGTGCGATTTGGCTCATGATTCCCGCTGCGGTAGTGGATGACACCATTGCAACCATCGTGCCGCACCTTGAGTCGGGCGACATCCTCATCGACGGAGGAAATTCTTATTACATTGATGACATTCGCCGCGCGAAAGATCTGTCCGCGAAGGGAATCAAATATGTCGATGTAGGAACGAGCGGCGGGGTCTGGGGTCTTGAACGCGGATACTGCATGATGATTGGCGGACCGAATGATGCTGTCGAGCATCTCGATCCAATCTTTAAGACGATTGCGCCTGGCGCGGGAGATATTTCCAAGACGCCGGGTCGCGATAAGCTTGGCGGCACTGCAGAGCAGGGCTATCTTCATTGTGGCGAAAGTGGCGGCGGCCACTTCGTGAAGATGGTTCACAACGGAATTGAATATGGAATTATGGCTGCGTATGCCGAGGGTCTCGGGGTTCTGCGGGGAGCCAACGTCGGCAAGCATACTCACGACATCGATGCGGAGACTACGCCGCTTCGCGATCCTGAGCACTACCAATACGACTTCAACCTCGCCGATGTTGCAGAGGTGTGGCGTAGGGGAAGCGTGATTGCATCGTGGCTGCTCGACCTCACGGCATCTGCTCTAACGCAGGATCCACAGCTGACCAAATTCGGCGGTCGCGTATCGGATTCAGGAGAAGGACGCTGGACTATCAAGGCGAGCATTGATGAGGCCGTGCCCACGCCCGTATTGACCAGCGCACTCTATTCAAGATTCAGTTCCCGAGGCGAAGCTGATTTCTCCAATAAGATTTTGTCGGCCATGCGGTACGCGTTCGGCGGGCATTTAGAAAAGCCGGAAAAGTAGAAGTAAGACGGAGAGAGACATGAGCAGCTCACAATCCGATGCCTTGGTGTTTTTTGGCGCAACTGGCGATCTGGCTTACAAGCAGATCTTTCCGGCTTTGCAGGCGATGGTCAAACGCGGCAATCTTAACGTTCCCGTTATAGGCGTCGCCAAGGCTGGCTGGAATCTCGATCAGCTAAAGGCTCGCGCGAAAGACAGCCTGGAGAAACACGGCGGCATTGATCAGCCTGCGTGGGAGAAGCTGAATTCGTTGCTTCGTTACGTCGACGGAGATTATGCAGACCTGAATACTTTTCTAGCGGTCCGTAAAGAATTAGGAAGTGCCGAGCGCCCTGCGCACTATCTCGCCATACCTCCGGTTCTTTTCCCCGAAGTTGTAAAACAACTCGTAGCCTCAGGCTGTTCAAAGGGTGCTCGCGTCATTGTTGAGAAGCCCTTCGGTCACGATCTCGCCTCGGCAGAAAATCTCGATCGCATTTTGCTCGCATCTTTTCCTGAATCGTCGATCTTTCGTATCGACCATTTTTTGGGGAAAGCGCCGGTCCATAACATGATCACGTTTCGCTTTGGAAACACGTTCATGGAACCTTTCTGGAATCGCAATTACATTCAGAGCATTCAAGTCACAATGGCTGAAGATTTCGGCGTACAGGGTCGCGGTGCTTTCTACGATCAGACCGGCGCTATTCGCGACGTGATACAGAATCATCTCTTTCAAGTGCTATGCAATCTGATGATGGAACCACCCGCGCGGATCGACAGTGAAGCCATTCGTGACGAGAAGGTCAAAGTGCTGAGGTCCGTCCAGACTCTAAAGCCTGAGGACGTAATCCGCGGACAATTCAAGGGCTACCTCGAGGAGAAAGGCGTATCGCCAAACTCACAGGTGGAGACTTACGCAGCGCTGCGTTTAGAAGTCGATTCGTGGCGTTGGATGGGTGTCCCTGTTTTCGTCCGTGCGGGCAAGTGTCTGCCGGTTACCTGCACGGAGGTCATTGCCCGTTTCCGAAAACCTCCGTCGGTGTTCCGCAGGAAGGGTGTGGACCATGACTACATGCGCTTCCGGATTAGCCCGGAGATCACGATTGCAATGGGCGTGACGGCACCAGATCCGACGAATGACATGCATGCCATATCGACGGAAATGATCGCTAGCCGGCGTCCTCTCGTGGGTGAAATGCAGGCATATGAGCGAGTGCTGGGCGATGCAATGGCGGGAGATTCCTCCATCTTTGCACGCCAGGATTATGTCGATGAGGCGTGGCGAATCGTCGATCCAATCCTTGACCAGGCGACGCCCGTCTCCGTCTACGATCCCGGCACGTGGGGACCTCCGGATCCAGGTAAAAAGGCGGTTCCTCCCGGCGGATGGCACGATCCAAATCTTCCGGACGAGGAAGTGATTAAAGTAGTGCCACCCAAAAAGCAATAACTGCGGCCCACGAAATCGCATTGAGTGTGGAGAATCAGATGGATGTTGAAGTATTCGACAACGCAGATTCTGTTGCGCGGGCGGCTGCATCCACCATCGCAGCCGATGCACGTGCAGCCGTAGAAGCGCGCGGGCGATTCGCAATGGCCGTAAGCGGTGGGCAAACGCCTTGGCAGATGTTGCGCGATCTCGCCGGAGAAGATGTCCCATGGAAAGATGTTCACGTCTTTCAGATTGATGAACGGATAGCACCAGCGGGAGACCCTGATCGAAACCTGACGCATCTGCGCGAGAGCCTGTTGGAGCATGCCCCGTTGCCACCGGATCAGATTTACGCTATGCCGGTAGAGGCAAGCGATTTGAAAGCAGCCGTGCTTGCATACGCCAACACTTTGAAGCGAGTGGCAGGTTCGCCGGCGGTTCTCGATCTCGCTCATCTTGGAATGGGCCCCGATGGCCACACGGCGTCACTCGTGCCCAACGATCCGGTGCTGGACGTTTCAGACGCCGATGTCGCCTTGACAGGCGTTTATGCGGGCCGGCGCCGAATGACTCTTACATTTCCAATAATCAATCGTTCTCGACGTATTCTTTGGTTGATAACGGGGAGCGAAAAGGTTCCGATGTTCCCGCGGCTGCGTAGTGCCGATCCAACCATACCAGCTGGGCGAATCAGCCAGGCGCAGGCGCTCATCCTGGCGGACCGCGCTGCGACAGGGCAGATGGATACTCGCTGACGATTGTCGCGTAAGAGTTTGAGAAGGAGGCAATATGCGTGTCGGAATCGCGACCGACCATGGTGGCTTCGCTTTGAAAGTAGAAATCGTCTCTAAGCTCCGCGATGCAGGCCATGAGGTTGTAGATTTTGGCGCTCTCTCCGAGAAATCTGACGACGATTATCCTGACTATGTTCTGCCTTTAGCCAAGGCTGTCGCTGCCGGCGAAGTGGAGCGTGGAATTGCCATCTGTGGAAGTGGAGTTGGCGCATCCGTTTCCGCAAACAAGATTTCTGGTGTGCGCGCCGCTCTTATCCACGACCACTTCTCCGCTCGGCAGGGCGTTGAAGATGATCATATGAACATCATCTCCATGGGTGGCCGGACAGTTGGTCCCGCCGTTGCATGGGACCTGGTGCAAACTTTCCTCGCGGCCCAATATAGCCAGGAGCCTCGTCATTTGCGGAGACTGGCGAAGGTGGCCGCGCAAGAGGCTTCGCAACGACCGTAATCATCTCATCTTGATTCAGGCGTCCGGCTTGTTTGTTTTGCAGCAAAGAGAACGGCGAGTAGAAAGACTGAGGATCTCTGCATGAGTATTTACGACACCAGGGAAGGCGTTCGCCTGGTGATGAATCAACAGAAGAAAGGGAATTGGAATCGCTGGGGGCCATACGTAGCGGAACGAGCCTGGGGTACGGTTCGGGAAGACTACAGCGCAGACGGCGATGCGTGGGGCTTTTTCCCGCACGATCATGCGCGGTCTCGAGCGTATCGCTGGAACGAAGATGGTCTCGCCGGTATCTGCGATCGTCATCAGTACATGTGTTTTGCACTGGCGCTGTGGAATGGTAAGGATCCCATCCTGAAAGAGCGGCTGTTCGGGCTTACTGGCCCTGAAGGAAATCACGGAGAAGACGTAAAGGAATACTACTTTTACCTCGACAACATCCCCAGCCACTCCTACATGAAGTATCTGTACAAATATCCCCAGTCAGAATATCCATACGACGACTTGATCCAGGAAAATGCACGCCGCACTCGCCTCGAAATGGAATACGAATTAGTTGACACCGGAATCTTCAACGAGAGCCGGTATTACGACGTCGAGATCGAATATGGAAAGGTGAGTGCGGAAGATTTGCTGATACAGATCAGCATCAGCAATCGCGGTCCCGATGCAGCGGCAATCGATGTTCTTCCGACACTTTGGTTTCGCAATACATGGAGCTGGGGCAGAGACAATCGTCGGCCCACGATAAAGCTGTCCGGCGAAGGCGCCAATGATAGTACTCACCGAAGACTGCTCGCTACGCACTGGCAACTCGGCGATTACCTGCTGTATTGCCATGGATGCGACGAGTTGCTCTTCACAGAAAACGAGACGAATACCGAGCGCATATTTAAACAGAAGTCCGCTTCGCCATATGTGAAGGATGCATTTCACGCTTATGTTATCGAGGGCAAACAGGATGCCGTAAACCCGCAGTCGATTGGAACAAAAGCTGCAGCTCGGTACCATCGAACTGTTGCTGCCGGAGAGACGATTCAGATTCGTCTCAGGCTTGCGGCCGTCATCGATCAGCATATTCTCGAAGATCCATTTGCTGACTTTGAAGCGTCGCTCAAGCAGCGCAAGGAAGAGGCCGACGAATTCTACAATGCCGTCTTGACGCCAAGCATGGGCGACGAGGCACGTATGATCGCGCGCCAGGCGTTTGCGGGAATGTTGTGGTCAAAGCAGTATTACCACTACGTTGTAACGGACTGGCTGCATGGAGATCCCTCTGAACCAACGCCGCCTGCGGAGCGCTTGGAGGGGCGCAACCACGACTGGCTTCACCTTTTCACGCGGGATGTGCTTTCAATGCCAGACAAGTGGGAGTTCCCATGGTTCGCATCGTGGGACATGGGATTTCATTGCATTACACTTGCTCACATCGATCCGCAGTTTGCGAAGGACCAGCTCATTCTTTTGATGCGCGAGTGGTATATGCATCCGAACGGCCAAGTACCTGCCTACGAGTGGGATTTCGGCAGCGTGAACCCTCCGGTCATGATGTTTGCGGCGAGGGCGGTATTCGATACTGAGCTGAAGAATACGGGCGTGGCTGACTACGACTTTATCGAGCGAGTCTTCCAAAAGTTGTTGCTGAACTTTACCTGGTGGGTGAATCGCAAAGATGTCACCGGCAAAAATATTTTCCAGGGCGGCTTTTTGGGGATGGATAACATCGGCATCTTTGATCGAGACAAGTTGCCTCCCGGATATCTGCTCGGCCAGGCCGACGGTACAAGCTGGATGGCCGCTTATGCAAAGAGCATGCTTTCGACAGCACTCCTTCTTGCGGAAAAGGATCCGACGTACGAAGACCTGGCCAGCAAATTCTGGGAGCACTTTGTCTTCATCGCGCACGCATTGAACAACCGCCGCGATATTTCAAAATCACTCTGGGATGAGGAGGACGGTTTCTTTTACGACGAGCTATCGATTGATGATAAGGAGCCCATCAAAATTCGTGCTCGCACCATGGTGGGATTTGTGCCGATGTTTGGCGCGTCAACAGTGCCTGCAGACACCTTCGATCAGTATCCCGCATTTCAAAATCGTCGCGACTGGTTTATCAAACACCGCCCTGATCTCATTGACTGCGCCGGGCCGGCTGTTACGCCTGGACCCAAAAATCGGCTGATATTGGGCCTTGTTCGGACGGCGCAGTTGCAGCGAATGCTGAGATACATGTTGGACGAGGATGAATTTCTTTCTCCATACGGCGTTCGGGCGGTCTCACAATATCACCGCGACCATCCTTTAATCCTCCAACTCGATGGTCAGGAATATCGGCTGGATTACGAGCCGGGCGAATCAATGACGAATCTTTTTGGCGGCAACTCGAATTGGCGCGGGCCAATATGGATGCCAGTGAATATGCTGATCATTGCCTCGCTACGAGAGTATTACAACTACTACGGGGATGACTTCGTGGTGGAGTGCCCAACTGGTTCAGGCCAGATGATGAATCTGGAACAAGTTGCTGACGAATTGACACAGAGGCTGATACAAATTTTTATGCATGATGGCCAGGGACGGCGGGCTGTGTTCGGCGAATATGAACTTTTCCAACGCGATCCTTATTGGAACGGTTTAATCCCATTCCACGAATATTTTCATGGCGACACAGGCCGCGGTTGCGGAGCGAACCACCAAACGGGATGGACAGGATTGATCTCACTATTGTTGATGGATAAAAGTAAAGAAAGTGAACGTACATGAAGATTCCAGACTATCCCGAAACAGCGCAAATGCCTGAGATGGCGGGTCAAAGTCACCCACTTGGCGCCACCTGCAGGGATGGGGGCGTGAACTTCAGCGTGTTCTCGCGCGACGCTTCAGGGATTGAATTGCTCCTGTTCGACCGCGAAAACGATGCCAAACCATCCCGGATCATTCGACTCGATCCAGACACGAATCGCACTTACTATTACTGGCATGTATTTGTGCCGGGTGTGGCCCCTGGACAGTTGTATGGCTATCGTGCTCTCCAGCCAACGTTGCCACGATTTGGCGCGGCCTTCGATCGGGAGAAGGTCCTGCTCGATCCATACTCCCGTGCGGTTGTAGTACCTGAAAAATATAGTCGAGAGGCTGCAACGCTGCCGGGCGATAACGCAGCTACGGCGATGAAAAGCGTAGTTACTGATCTCGAAGCCTACGATTGGGAAGGGGATGTTCCGCTGACGAGGCCCGTCACGCAGACTATCGTTTACGAGATGCATGTCCGCGGCTTTACACAAAATCCAAATTCCGGCGTATCGAAAGAGAAGCGGGGAACCTACGCTGGCTTAGTCGAGAAGATTCCATACCTCAAAGAAATCGGCATCACAGCGATTGAATTGCTGCCTGTTTTTGAATATGACACACAGGATTGTCCGCCCGGGCTGGTCAACTATTGGGGATACGCCCCGATCTCTTTTTTTGCTCCACACCATGCATATAGTTCGCACAAGGATGTGTCTGGACCTCACGACGAATTTCGAGACATGGTGAAAGCTCTTCACCGGGCGAATATCGAGGTGATCCTGGACGTCGTTTACAACCACACCGCTGAGGGTGATGAGAGAGGTCCCACACTCTGCTATCGCGGCCTGGACAACAGCACCTACTACATACTCGAGGGTGACGGTTCTCACTTTGCAAATTACAGTGGAACCGGAAATACGCTGAACTCGAATCACGCAGTTGTGCGCAGAATGATTCTCGATAGCTTGCGCTACTGGGTTGAAGTGATGCATGTAGACGGCTTCCGCTTCGATCTTGCCTCCATCCTTGCGCGGGACGCGTCCGGTCATGTGATGCCGCACCCGCCTATTTTGTGGGACATCGAATCGGACCCGGCGTTAGCGGGCACCAAGGTCATCGCGGAAGCCTGGGATGCTGCTGGACTGTACCAGGTAGGGTCGTTTATCGGAGATAGCTGGCGGGAATGGAATGGAAAGTTTCGCGATGGTGTGCGCCGCTTTATGCGCGGCGATAATTGCACGGTCCGCGATCTCGGAGAGCGACTCCTCGGCAGTCCAGATATATTCGGCCACGATCAACGAGAAGCTGAGCAAAGTGTGAACTTTGTTTCCTGCCACGATGGATTCACCCTGAATGACCTCGTTTCGTATAACGAGAAACACAATGAAGCGAATGGGGAACAGAATCGCGACGGACAGCAAGATAATCACAGCTGGAATTGCGGTGTCGAAGGCCCTACGAACGATCCTGCCATCGAGAGTCTACGAAATCGGCAGGTAAAGAATTTCCTTACGATTACTCTTTTGTCGTTAGGCATGCCCATGATCCTGATGGGCGACGAGGTCCGACAAACACAATTTGGAAACAATAACGCGTATTGTCGCGACGATGAAACGTCCTGGTTTGATTGGTCGCTCTTAAAGAAGCACGCGGATGTTCACAGATTTGTTAAATTGCTGAATACTCGCCGAATCTTGCGCGATCTGGAAGAGAGACCAGGACAAAACTCATTGATTGATCTTATTCGCTACGCGGATAAGGCGTGGCACGGCGTGAAGTTGAATGAGCCGGATTGGAGCGACACTTCGCACAGCATTGCGATCAGTGCGGTGCTGCAGAAGGAAAATATCCGTTTTCATTGGATGATCAACGCATACTGGGAGCCGCTCGAATTCGAATTGCCGCCTATCAGCGATGATCGCGAAAACCCGTGGCGGAGGTGGATCGATACCGGACTCGAATCTCCAAACGATATCGTCGACTGGCAGGATTCCGATTATGTACGCGGATTCAAATATTCTGTTGGCTCTCGCTCGACTGTTCTTCTGTACGCGAATCTGCATGACCTCGGTGGCGCTGTACCGCTTTCACCCGTCAACAAAAGGCCGTAGACATCGAATGATCCACGAATAGCATCCTCAGTTTGTAACTTTGCTTCATCGAGTTTTTATCGCGAAAGGAAATGGCATGAGTGGAGCACTTCCGGCTATCTACCTCGCGCGACACGGCGAGACTGCCTGGAGCATTTCGGGCCAACATACGGGGCTCACCGATCTGCCGTTAACGGATAGAGGGGAACGCAATGCGACTCGCCTGGGTGATCGCCTGATGGGTATGAGCTTCGCCAAGGTTTTCACAAGCCCGCTTCAACGCGCGTCTCTCACATGCAAGCTCGCTGGGTTCGGCACGTCGGCCGAGGTCGATCCTGATTTAGTGGAATGGAATTACGGCAATTTCGAAGGCCTCAAAACATCTGAAATCTACGCCGATCATTCGAACTGGCAATTGTTTCGCGATGGCTGCCCCGGGGGAGAATCTCCCGCGCAAGTCGCCGCCCGTGCCGATCGCGTTATCGCACGAGTGAAAGCAGTGAATGCAGACGTGTTGCTTTTTTCCAGCGGCCATTTTCTGCGCATGCTTGCTGCCCGATGGCTGCAACTGGAACCACTAGGCGGCAGGTACTTTCTGCTGAGCACTGCCAGCCTAAGCACGCTTGGATATGAGCACGGCATCACTGAGCCAGTCATCAAACTCTGGAACGACACGCGACATGTGGGTGATTGATACACTGGTCTCTCGTTTGAGCATCAAAAAGAGAATTACTGCAATGCTCGATACTCCAGCATGCATCAGCCGTACGTTACGAATCGAGGAATGGAAATGGCGAGTGAGACAACGAATCAGGTAGAGATATCGCCTCTTGCCGGAAAGCCGGCTCCCAGTAGCATGCTGGTAGATTTGGCACTTTTGGAAAAAGAATATTACGAGCGTTGGCCAGATATAGCCGACCCCACGCAGATGGTGAGTTTCGGCACGAGCGGCCATCGCGGCTCGTCTCTTCGCGGATCTTTTACTGAGGCCCATATTCTCGCCATCACCCAAGCCATCTGCGACTACCGCCGCACGCAGGGCACGGATGGCCCGCTATATATGGGCAAGGATACGCACGCGTTATCCGCGCCGGCACAGCGCACGGCGCTCGAGGTCCTCGCAGCAAACGAAGTTGAAACCGTCATCCAGCAGAACGACGGGGTGACGCCTACGCCTGTGATTTCGCGGGCAATTCTGGTTTACAACCGTGGCAGAAAGGATCATCTCGCGGACGGCATCGTGATTACGCCGTCTCATAATCCACCGGAAGATGGAGGCTTTAAATACAACCCGACCAACGGCGGTCCTGCGGATACGGACATTACAAAGTGGGTGGAGAATCGCGCAAACGAACTCCTGCGCGCAAAGAACTCCGGCGTGCGGCGAATGCCGTATGAAGCGGCTCTCAAGGCATCAACTACTCACCAGGAAGATTACGTTATGCCCTACGTAAAGGACCTGATCAACGTAGTGGACATGGATGCGATTCGTAACGCAGGCCTGAAGATCGGAGTCGATCCGCTCGGCGGCGCCGCAGGCCCTTACTGGGAGCCGATCAACTCCGTTTATGGATTGGACATTAAGGTCGTCAATCCCGTAATCGATCCAACGTTTTCTTTTATGACTGTGGACCATGATGGAAAAATCCGCATGGATTGTTCCAGCCCATACGCCATGGCAAGCCTCGTTAAGTTAAAGGATCAATATCAAGTCGCCTTCGCCAACGATCCTGATTCTGACCGTCACGGCATCGTCACGCCAAGCTCGGGTTTGATGAATCCGAATCACTACCTTGCCGTGGCCATTCAATATCTGCTAACGCATCGCCCGCAATGGTCTAAGGATGCCTTTGTCGGCAAGACGCTGGTGAGCAGCAGCATGATCGATAACGTCGTGAACAAGCTTGGCCGTCGACTCTCTGAAACTCCCGTTGGGTTCAAGTGGTTTGCTCCGGGACTTTTCGATGGAACCTGCTGTTTCGGCGGGGAAGAGAGCGCGGGTGCAAGCTTCCTGCGGCGCGACGGAACGGTGTGGTCGACGGACAAGGACGGCCCCATCATGAACCTGCTTGCCGCGGAAATTACATCTGTCACCGGCAAGGATCCCGGCCGGCATTTTGCTGAGCTCGCATCAGAGTTTGGCATGCCGTATTACACGCGTATCGATGCTGCCGCGAATTCAGAGCAGAAGGCGAAGCTGAGTAAGCTTTCTCCTGACGCGGTAAAGGAATCAGAACTCGCAGGTGAGCCAATCACCGCGAAGCTCACAAGGGCGCCCGGAAACAACGCGGAAATTGGCGGTCTCAAAGTTGTCTCCAAAACGGGATGGTTCGCGGCGCGTCCATCGGGCACAGAGGACATTTACAAAATTTACGCCGAAAGTTTCAAAGATGAGAATCATCTCGGAAGGATTGTGGAGGAGGCTCGCCAGATCGTCAACAACGCGCTGGGCTAACCTCGCGCAATTTAGCGCACGACGCGGATCTTATGCTCCGCGCTCAGGTCATCCAGTGCCATCGTAAGCGCCAGCGCGGACATTCCGAGGTGGCGAACGCCAAGTGGCTTGCCGGTCAAGCTGTCGTAGTGTTCGCTTATGCCAACCTTCATTGTGTTGTCGATCATGGCGTCCGCAATATGCGCAGCCAGCGATGTTTGCCCATAATGCGACAGCCCGCTCGCGACCTGGTAGTTCGTCGCCGGCCATACGTCCCCTCGCCAAAAGCCGTCGCTGACATAATTCTTGTCGTTTCTGGATACGGTGGGAACCGGCAATGGAGTAGCCCACTCTGGTCCTGCAAGTGCCTGGCCCATCCGGGCTGCCTGTTTGGTCGTAGGAACTCCAGCCCATAACGGCACAAATCCGCCCACCGTAGCAATGCCGCTCTGCTTCAGCGTGTCGCGATTCACGGCGACAAAGCATCCCTGCAGATCGTTCCACATGTACTTCCTCATCGCCGCAATTCCCTTGGCGAGATGCGCCTTGCGGCGTTCAGCCATTGGGCGATTCCCGCAAATCTCCGCCATGCGAATAAGGCTCGCCTCCGACTGAAGCAGGTATGCGGTATTTGCAGGAATAGAAATATTCCCGTACCACTTTCCTTCCTTCGCGCCCTTTCGCGTAGGATGCTCGGTCATCACCAGGCTGTCGAGATCGACTTCGTTATCGTAAGTTTCGTAGCGTGCGTGCTGGGCGACCTCAGTGTACGAACCTACGCTGATCAACCCCCAACCGTGTGGATCGCGCTCACGCCAAAACCAATCGTGAAATTGCTCTAACGGGCCAATGCCAGTCTGGAGCAGTTCAACATCGCCGTTGCGTTTGTAAACGCGCTCCATTCCCCACGCCAGCAAAGGCGCCTGCGAGTAGGTCGGAAACGTCTGCCAATTATTGCCATTGAATTCCGCGGGTCCACCGTTCGGAGCAATGAAATTCGCGATAAACCCGCGCGCATATGAAGGCTTCACCGCATTCCAGCGATCTTGAAACTCCCAGTAGTTCTGAAATACTCCGCGAATAATGTCGCGCTGATTTGGCAAAATGCTCAGCAGGTCGACAACAAACATCGTGTCCCAGATCCATTGACCGACATATCCTCCGCCAGGTACCAGCCAATCATGCGCGAGCGGGGGTGCCGCACGCCGCAATCGACCCAGAATGCAGAGTTGAAACGTGTCAACCGTAAGTTGCCAAAGCTCCGGATCGTTGCACACAAAATACGGACGAATCAGTTCTTCAACCTGCTCTCTCGTCAGTGCCGCAGGATTGCCGGCGTTCTCAGGGACTGACTGGGCGAGAAGACATGCTGGACTGGAAAAAGGAAAAAAGGAAGTGATACCCATTGCTCCAAGTGAGGTGAGCAGAGCCCTTCGGCTCAATAACAGTTCTTCTCGACGACTCATTTGGGAGCCCAAGGCGGTATTCTCCAACAGCAGTGCAGCAGGTTGTATGACCTAAGGATATACCCGAAGGGCCATGGGCTCCAACGCATTGCATTGCATTCTTCAGCTAAAGTCCCGTTGTGCGTCGGATCCGCACGCGTAAAAGACGAATCGCGCGGCTTGCAAGTTTTTGCAGATAACTTTTGGTAGTGTAGGGAGTTATCTTCGAAAAGGAATCTCATGAATGCTGATTCTCAGTTCGCCCAATATCCCAGCCTGGGTGGGAAGATTGTCCTCATAACCGGCGGTGCATCCGGCATTGGTGCGTCTCTCGTTGAGCATTTCGCCCTGCAGGGGGCGAAGGTGTCCTTCCTCGATATTGATTCGCAAGCTGCGGAGACGTTGATTTCCGGCCTTTCCGCCCGCGTAAAATATGTTCCTGTCTTCATACGCTGCGATATCACCGACATAAGCGCGCTGAAAGAGTCGATCCGGCAGATCGAAGACTCACTCGGCGTTGTGGACGTGCTGATCAACAACGCCGCAAACGACAACCGCCATGCCTGGAAGGAGATCACGGCAGAAGACTGGGACCAAAATATGGCCGTCAATCTTCGTCATCATTTTTTTGCGATCCAATCTATCGCCCCCAAAATGATCGCTCGCGGCAGTGGGTCAATTATTTGCATGAGTTCCATCGCGTGGATCATTCCCTCAACGGGGCTTCCCGCGTACGTCACCGCGAAGGCCGGAATTGTTGGCCTGGTGCGTACTATGGCGCAGGAACTGCAAGGCTCGCCGATCCGGGTGAATGCCATTCTTCCTGGCGGGATTTTAACGGAGCGTCAGAGGCTGCTCTGGTGGACTCCGGAATACAAGAAGGAGATTCTTTCGAATCAGTGCATTAACCGTCCAATCTTGCCGGAGGACGTCGCACGATTGGCGCTATTTCTTGCCGCAGAGGATAGCTCTGCAATTACCAATCAGACATTCGTAGTGGACGGCGGCTGGATCTAAATAGAAATCATCTCGGCACGCCTGAGGCGACAACGAGGACGTAATGTGCAAGCACAGCGCGTCCCCGCTACCTCAAATTCACGCTTATCTTTCGCAGCAGCAGTAAACGTCTACTGCAACACGGAAGTAGGCGCAGGCTTTGCCAAAAGAACTCCCAGCGCGCAACTCGCCATGCGCGCCAGCTCGCCGTCCGCCCGGCTGGTGAGCACGATGGGAACTTTAGCTCCAACTACAACTCCTGCCGCAAGCGCTCCCGCCAGATATTGCAGCTGTTTGAAGAGAATATTGCCTGCTTCAAGATTCGGAACCATCAGCAAATCCACGTCGCCCGAAACCGGAGACTTGATTTTTTTGATCCTTGCCGCGTCGCTGGAGATGGCGTTATCGAATGCCAGTGGTCCATCGACGATTGCCCCGGTTATCTGCCCACGATCCACCATCTTGCAGAGTGCGGCAGCATCGAGAGTAGAGGGGATCGCCGGGTTCACTGACTCAACCGCCGACAAAATTGCAACCTTCGGCATCTCGACTTCAAGTGTCCGCATCATGTCGATTGCATTTTGCAGAATGCTGACTTTGGTTTCCAGATCCGGCTGAATATTGATGGCTGCGTCCGTCACAAAAAGCGTCTTGTGATACGCGGGCACATCGAGCGCAAAGACGTGGCTGATACGACGGCCGGTACGCATGCCGCCCTCTCGCGAAACTACAGCACCCATAATCTCATCGGTATGCAGAGAACCCTTCATCAACATCTGGGCTGCGCCGTTGCGTGCCAGTTCCACTCCGCGTGCTGCTGCGGTACGGCTGTCGGCAACGTCCACAATTTGCGTGCTTCCCAACTCAATACCCATCGTCTCCGCCAGGCTTCGAATCTTTGCAGCAGGGCCGACGAGAATTGGGACGATGAGTTTGTCTTTAAATGCCTGCATGCATCCGCCGAGCGATACTTCATCGCAGGGCCACACAATCGCGGTCTTCACCGCCGGCTTTGAGGTCGCTCGCGCGATCAATTCACGGTACCTGCGATACGGATCGATCACCGTCAAACTAGGGACAGGAAGCGTGGACCAGCGAAGCTTTTCAAGAGGCGCAATCAGTTGTGCAGTTCCTGAAAATATGGATTTGCCGTCACCGTTATTCGCCTGGCAGTCGAAATGCACGTTCTTGGTTGCGTCGTCCTTGGAGGTTACTTGCACGCTGACAAGAATGCGGTCTCCAACTCGAATGCGGTCGTGAAATGACAACGAGACGTTGGTAAGGGTGCAGCCCGGTCCCGGAATATTCATGCTGAAAAGTCCGGAGATCAGGGAAGCGCACCACATGTTCGGCCCCGTTGGAGGCACGCCGCCGGCACGCTCGATCAATTCCTCCTGGCTCAACACGGAGTCGAATCCTGATATCGAGGCAAAAGCCATTGCATCATTCAGCGTAAGTACGTGCTCGGTTCTCGCTATGTCGCCGACGGAAATCTCGTCGTAAGTTTTGCTTTCGATAAATCCAAGATTCATACCGTCTGCTCCCATTCGATCGGCGGTTCGAGAAACCGCTACAGCACTATCGTATTTCTCTATCATCAACGCCATCAGTGACTGCTGTCACCCTCACCGGAGAGTTCTATGCAATGTGACCGAATACCCGGTCTGCTTCGCTTCGCCTTTCTGTTGAGTTTGAGGCCATTTCAGGTCTATGCTCCCGTCTATGTTCGCAACCGGGAGGGAAGTGATGAGCGAATCCAGTCAACAGATACAAGCAGTAAACACAGTACTTGAGCGTATCAACGAAGTCTGGCTGGAAGCGGATCCGGACGGAATTGCAAAGGGACTGGAAGAGTATTTCGATGAACAGGCCGTAATTGTCGGTCCAAGCTTTGCGCCCATGGCCCACGGCAAACAGGAAAGCATCGCCAGCTACGTGGATTTCAAGCGCCAGGCAAAGGTTCACTCCTGCACCTTTAGCGATCCGGTGATCCACGTTGCCGGCGACACCGCAGTCGCGACCAGCGCCTGGCAAATCGCATACACGATGGACGACAGGCGCTTCGACGAATCAGGGCAGGATGTCTATGTTTTCGCGCTGCGGCCCGAGGGATGGCGAGCGGTATGGCGTGCAATGTTACCCCACTAGCGCGGCAACTCGCTCAGGTTCTATTCTCACCGGAGCCGAGCAAGTCGGACTGCTCACTGACGATGATCGCACTAGTCTCGCGAAGGATAGCCTTCCGGCAACAGCATCGGCTGAGCACAAAGCCGTGCGGCCAGAATTACGAGTGCAATCCACAGCAAATCAGCGCCCAGCAAATGCACGATCTGCATCCACACCGGAGCGAGCAGCATTACGTCCGCAACGCCAAGGGTATATTGCAGCAGCAATAGCCCAACGACGCTCAACGCCAGATGCTTATTGTTCCAGTGACCGCGCTGGAAGACGCTGCGATAGATCAGCCAGCAGATGAAAAATCCGGCAGCAAAACCCAGCACCGGATGCAGCCAGCGAAGCCGAAGCAGCAGCGTGCTGGTAGTCGCGAAGTCGGCTTGAATCGCGGTCTTCAGGCTAGTCGAGGGATAAAGTGAATCCCCTAATGCTGCAAGTGATCCGCTGACCCCGACTAAGAGCGTAGCCACCAGTCCGCAAGCCGCGATGCCAATCGAGTGGTAGTTCACATTGCCCCGCAGGAATCCAACTCTGCGCGACAGGAAGTGCGCAGTGAGCGTAAGTGCCGCAACCAGCAGCAACGTGTTCGCGAGATGAAGAGAAAGATATGCGCCGCGCGAGGGCGATTGGTCACGCGCCACCTTGCCGAGAATCACAATGAGCGCGCCGAGGAATGCTTCATTCAACATCAGAATGGCCGCCGCAATGACCGTCACCCGCGCGATGTGCTTGCGAACCGTGCCGCGAAATGTCCACACGACGAGCGCGAACATGGCGATAACCGTGATGCCGCTGGTGATGCGGTGCGTCATTTCGATCATGGTTTCAACCGACGGTGAATGCTGAACGACGGTGCCGTTACAGAGCGGCCAATGTTCGCCGCAGCCCGCGCCAGAACCGGTTGCACGCACCAGGCCGCCCCAGAGAATGACCGCAACGTTGTAAGCCAGCAGGCCCCAGGCAAAGCGCGGCAAATTGCCGGAAGCGGGACGCTGAGCGGGAATGGGGGCTGCAACTGCGTGCGCGTTCATGAAAGATTCTCCCAGGACGATTGACTGCGTGTTCTCTAGAAAACGAGGCACTCTTTTCTGCATTTTACGCGTCATTCAGCGCAGGAATGGCCCTCATTTTCGCGCACTCTGACACGAAATGGAGTGTGATCTAAATCACCCTCCATTTCGTGCAAAAAACGATCAAATCGTGCTTCCAAACGCGTCTATAACGCTACTTTTGCTGCATCAGTTTGTAGGCATGGTTGGCTATCAACAGGTCCTCTGCCGGGGGGATGACGCGGACCAGAACCGGCGATGTTTCACTGGAAATCACCGCTTCTCCGCGAACATCGTTGCGTTTGGGATCAATAACGATGCCGAGATTTTCGAGACCGGCGCAGATGTCGGCGCGCGTCGCAATGTCGTTTTCACCGATACCGCCAGTGAAAACCAGCATATCCAGGCCGCCAAGAACGCCGATGTACATGGAGATGAATTTCTTTACGGAGTAGGCGAACTGGGCAATTGCCATGGCTGCATGCTTATCTCCGGCAGCAACGGCATCCCGCAACTCGCGCATGTCGTTCGAGATTTGTGAAACGGCGAGCAGACCGGACTTCTTTGCGACGATCGTTTCGAGTTCGTCGGCACCACCAGTTATGTCGCGCAGAATATAAAGCAGCACACCGGGATCGATGTCGCCCGTGCGTGTGCCAGAGATGAGGCCGCCGGTGGGCGTCAGGCCCATGCTGGTGTCCAGCGACTTGCCGCGACGAATGGCGGTGATGCTGGAGCCGTTGCCTAGGTGAGCGACGATGAGCCGCTCCGGCACTGCGTTCTGCTTCTCAAGCTGATAGACGATGGATTCATAAGAGATGCCGTGCGCGCCATAGCGGCGAACGCCCTGCTCCCAATACTTTTCCGGGATGGCGAAGCGCTGCGCGACTTCCGGAATACTGGTGTGGAACGCGGTATCGAAACAAACGAAATTCGGAACGCCGGGAAACAAACTCTCAGCCTCGCGCATGATGTAAACGGCTATGGGCGTGTGCAGCGGCGCGAAGGCAACGTTGCGCTCCATTTCATCCAATACTTCAGGCGTGATGCGCTGGTGGCTGGTGAGGTGCGGACCACCGGCGACCATGCGATGTCCGATCGCAGAAGGATAGGGAAATGGAGGCTGGCTGAGAGCATCCGCCACGAGTTTGAAGGCCACATTGCGCGTGGGCAACGCGGGTGTTTCGTCGCGCAGCTTGTTGCCCTCGGCATCCTTGATCCAGAACTTGCCACGGTCGGTACCAATGCCATCCACAGCACCTTCGAATAACTTGGTGCGCTCGTGCTCCGAAGCATGAAAGAGAGAGAACTTGATGGAAGACGATCCGCTGTTCAGGACAAGTATGGGTTTGTTTGGCATCTATTCCTCTGATGAATTCTTGGGTCCGTTTCGATGTCTTCGCAAGCAGGCATTGCCGGGAGATCGCTGCTTCCACGATCCATGAATACCCCGATGAGCCGCAAGAATATTGCTGAAAGAAAAGCATATCGCGGCGAGGGGTTTTCCCGGGTGACGATGGTCACACGCACAAATGCGTGGGACGAATGGATACAACGGACTCGGTGCGTTATCAGCGCAATCTAAGGGTTAGCGAGTTCCTTGGCGCGCTGCGCGGCGCGCATAACGGCCTTAATGAGAGTGACGCGGAGGCCGCCTTCTTCGAGTTCAAGAATTCCATCAATGGTGCAGCCTGCCGGAGTAGTGACCTGGTCTTTCAACAGGGCAGGGTGCGATCCGGTTTCAAGCACCATGCGCGCGGCGCCGTACGTGGTTTGCGCTGCGAGTAGCGTCGCGATGTCGCGGGGAAGGCCGACCTTGACTCCAGCTTCAGCGAGCGACTCAAGGATGATGTAGATAAATGCAGGGCCGCTGGCTGAGAGGCCGGTGACGGCGTCCATGTGTTTTTCATCCACGATGACGGTGCGGCCGACGGTTTGAAAAATGCGCTCCGCAAGCAGCATCTGTTCGTCTTTCACGAAGCGGCCGCGACACAGCGCGGCGGCTCCAGCGCCCAGCATTGACGGGGTGTTGGGCATGGCGCGGATGACGGAGATTTCTTTTCCCGCGGCGTCTTCAATGGCGCTGGTTTTCACGGAGGCGGCGAAAGAGAGAAGCGCCTTCTTTGAAGTGAGGGCGGGACGAATCTGCTCCATCACATCGGGAATTTGAAAGGGCTTGACGCCGAGGAGGATGAGATCGGCGGCACCGGCGGCCGCGACGTTGTCGGTGGTGACCTTGATGCCCCATTGCGAACTGAGCGCTGCTGCGCGGTCGGCGTGAGCGACTGTGGCGAGGATCTGCTCCGGCGCGAAGAGTTTCTGCGTCAAAAAAGCCTGGATGAGGATTCCGCCCATTTTGCCCGCGCCAATCACGGCGATGCGGAGTTTGCTGATGTCTGTCGCAGTGTCGTTCATCTATTACCTCAAAAAGATAGCGAGTCAGCGGATCAGCGAGTTAGCAAGTCAGCGGCTTCCCGCTGCGTCTACCACGCGACTGATTCCATGGAGCGATGTTTTGAGTGTAGTCGGACTTGGGTTTGCTGTCGTGTATGTCGCGAGTTGACAAACTTTGAATTGGAATTTCACAGATCAAATTTGAATGGTGTTTTGCGGCTCCGGCGGAGGCTGTTTTTTTCACGCGGCATTTTTCAAAAAGTTCATATGGGTTTGCATTTTTTCTGCGCGGAAAATTTTGGGGTTTTTGAGGCGGTTCGAGGTGGGGAGGAGTTGGGGTGTTGGGCTTCATCATGAGGAATGACGCGGGTTTTGTGTGTTTTTCGACGCGATGAGTTTTGTACGCTTTAGAGGCGTTTTTCGTGCCTTAAATGCGCGTTTTACTCACGATTTGTTGAGGTTACATTTTCTCGTTTTTGTAACCCCAAGGGGTTGCTGATGGGGTCGGGAAAGGGCATTTTCAAAGGAAAACGCGCCAAAGGGCAAATAAAAAAGCAGCTAAAAAGCGGTTAGCTAAAAAGCGGTTAGCTAAAGAGCGGTTAGCTGAAGAGCGGCCAGCGAGTCAGCGAAATCGTTATGTGTGCGTTGATCGATCATCGTATCCCACATCTCAAGCGCGAGATGTGGGGCACCCGGCGCTTGTTACCTAAGTGAGGATTTCGTGATCTTCGTCACACCCTCAATCTTCTCTCCCGCCTAGAATTGTTGGCCGACGTTCGCGTCTTTACAGCCTTGCATGATCTTTTCGAACCGTTTCACCAGGAGAGATTCTATGTGCGCGCTGTCTGCCTTAAAGTGTCTTCGCTTCTCGTTTGTTATTGGTTTCCTATCTGGACCGATTGCCTTGAGCCAGATCCAACCGTCTAGCCTCACAGACGCACTGCAGAACGCTGAAGGTGTGTCCACCGTCCGGATTGGCAGGAAGGGAGCTCCGGTTGGGTACCAAGGAGGATATCCAGTCAATACTCTTGTTTTCCCCGACGGACATGTCGAATATCGCGTGGAGTCGGGTATATTTCGGGGCCCCGTATGGGCTATGGAAGAAATGCCACCGGGAACAGCTCTTAAGATCGCAAGTGTCGATATCAAAGACGATCGTGTTGAACTCAAGGTCAACTGCACAAATAACTGCTTACTGAAAATCACAACCGCTGGTATCAAGGACGACCGTACGGTCAACTGCACAAATCACTGCGCAGGCCGTCTCAAGTTCATGTTTGGACCTGGCTGGCAAGTCCATTGGTCGAATGCAGGAGTGCTGGCTGAAGTCCAGAAATGCCTGACTATGAACAAAACGTTCCCATCACAGGAACAGAATGCTTCCGGTCCCTCGGCCACGTTCTGCGAATAAGGAGTGGGAGCAGCTTAAGCACGAGATTGAAGTCGCGCACGATCTGGTTATGTGGTCGTGCAGTGCGGTGCGGGAGGGAAACGCAGATCCCTCCGCTGCGCTTGCTTCGGTCGGGATGACAATGATTTGGCATTCGCGAGTGGGGTTCGCGGTCTTTGTTATCCCACCCTTCGCGCATTCCAGTTACTTCGCGGATTTTTGTTGGGTGATCCAGGTGTTTACTCGTTCTTCTAACATGTCCATGGGGAGGGCACCGGAGTCGAGGATTTCATCGTGGAAGGCGCGGATGTCGAATTTCGGGCCTAGTGCTTCCTGCGCTTTTACGCGAAGGGCGATCAGCTTTAGCTGTCCGATCTTGTAGCCGAGAGCCTGGGCGGGCCAGGCTATGTAGCGATCCGTCTCGGCCTGGATATTGGTTTCGTCGATGCCGGAGTGCTGACGGAAGTAGTCGATCATCATCTCGCGGCTCCAGTGCTTGGAGTGGACGCCGGTATCGACGACGAGGCGAATGGCGCGCCAGATGTCGGCTTCGAGACGGCCGTAGTCCGAGTAGGGATCCTGATAGAAGCCAACATCCTTGCCTAGTTGCTCCGAATACAACGCCCATCCTTCGGTGTATGCGGTGAAGTAGCTGTGCTTGCGGAAGTCGGGCACTGCTTCGAGCTCCTGCCCGATGGAGATTTGCAGGTGATGGCCGGGGACGCCTTCGTGATAGGAGACTGCCTCAACACTTACGAGCGAGCGTGTGGTGGCGTTGTAGGTGTTGACGGCCACCTTGCCGGGACGCGATCCGTCGGGCGTGCCGTGCTGGTAGAAGGCGGCCGCCTGATCCTTCTCAACATACGAGGGCATGGCTTCGACTATGAGCGGGGCCTTGGGCAAGCGTCCGAATAGCTGGGGCAGCTTGGGCTTCATCAAGTCGAGGTATCCCTGATAGGTGGCGATGAGAGCCTCCTTCGAAGCGGGATGAAGCTTGGGATTCGCGGGGATCGAAGCCTGCATCGCTTTCAGATCCTTGAAGCCGAGCTTGAGGGCGATGGCCAGCATCTCGTCTTCGTCGCGCTTTACTTCAGCGAGTCCGATCTTGTGAATCTGATCGGGAGTGAGGTTGGTGGTGGTGCTTTGCCGCACTTCGAAGGCGTAGTAGGCGTCACCGTCCGGCAGAGCCCAGGCTCCGGGATCGGTGCGGCCGTGGGGAACGTAATCCTTCTCAAGGAAGCGGGCAAAGCGGGCGTACGCGGGGAGCACGTCCTTTTCTACGGCATCGAGCGTGGCCTGGGTGATGCGCTCCTGCTCCTTGGCTGGGATGGCGCTGGGGTACTTCTTGGTGGGCGCGGCGAAGGGGCCGTCGCCGGGCTTGACGGCAGCGATTGCGTTCACTTGCGCGAGCACCTTCTCCATCAGGTACTTGGGCGGCATGCGTTTTTCGTCGACGCCGGCGGCCATGTTGTCGGTGATCTGCTGGAGGGCGATGGGCATTTTGTGGAGGCGGACGATCCAGTCGTCGTAGTCCTTCACGGTCTTGAAGCTGAGCATCTGTGCCAACTGGGGAAGATCCGTGTGCAGGCCGTTGAATTGATTCACAGGCATCTGCCAGGTCTTGAAGCGGGCCTCGTCCTGTTCGTTCACGAGTTGGCGGATCATGAGCGCGGCTGACAATTTTTCCTGATCGCTGAGGCCGGTCGTATCCACTTCGCTGAGGCGGGTGAGATAAGCGCGGCCACGAGCGAGCTGATCGTTGTATGCCTTGACGGAGTAATCGGAGAGCTGGTCGTTGTAGCGGTTGTCTCCGATGGAGGAGGCAAACTCCGGCGAGGTGCGCAGGCGGTCTTCCCATATCTCGGTGAAGATGGTGTTGAGGGTCTTGCGGCGAATCTCAACAGTCTGGCTGTGGAGAGCGAGAGGCGATATGAGCGCGAGGACAGCGAGGGAAATGGCTACGGATTTCAATGTTTTCATGGTTTCGCGGTGGTCGTGATTGCAGATCGATGTAAGCGCAGTTTATCTGCAAAGGGCGCGAAAGGTATAGCGCGGGGGGTGGCGGTGGATCGTCAGGGGATGAGCCGGTAGAGGGTGGAGCGGCTGATACCCAGCAAGGCGGCGGTGCGCTTCTTGTTGCCTCCTGTGAGAGAGAGGACCGCGGCGACATGGCGGCGAGTGACGGCATTGAGCGAGAGATCTTCGGACGCGGAGGTTTGCGATCCCAGGTCAAGGGGCCGCGTGCCGATGGCGGGTGTGAGGATGATGTCGATGGGGCGAATCCACTGACCTTCGACCGAGAGGACGGCGGACTCGAGCACGCTCTGAAGTTCCCGCACATTTCCCGGCCAGCTATGAGCGAGTAGGCGCGCCAAGGTTCCTGCGGCCAGGCCGCGGATGGGCTTATGGTATTTCGCAGCGTAGCGGGCGAGAAAGTAGTCGGTGAGTAGGGGGATGTCCTCGTGCCTCTCGCGCAGGCGGGTGAGAGAGAAGCGAACAGCGGTGAGCCTGAAGGAAAGATTAGCGAGCAGGGACCCGTTGGCGACGAGGCTGCGCAGGGAATGTCGCGAGGTGGTTATGATCTGCAGCGGAATTTGTGCGGGATCAGGGATGGTTTCGTCGAGACTTCGAAGGAGTTGCAACAGCAAGGCCTGCCGGTCGGAGGGTATCTCGTCGAGACGCTCGAGAACGAGCGTGCCGCCGGTGGAGGGCAAGGCAGCGGGATCAAAGCTGGCTGCGTCCATGGAAATGAAGGGTCCATCGCAGGCAGGACCGAGACGATGCAATTCGGAGGCGACGAGCGTTTTTCCGGTGCCGCTTTCTCCTTCGATCGCGCAGACGCGCAGGTGAGGGATGGCGCGCTGCATTTGTTCGAGCAGGCGTTGAATGGCGGGTGAACGCCCGATGATGGGTACAGGGCGAGTGGCAATCGTTCCAGACGCAGGCCGCGGCTGCTGCGGCTGAGAAAGCGCGCCATCTTGGCTGGGGAGGAGGATGCGGGGAACGACGCGCAGAAATTCGCTGGTGCTTGCGGATGGATTCATGGCTGTGGGATCTATCGGCAGCGATCGCCAAACAATCAGCAAAAAAGAAACGGAAGTGCTTGTGGCACTCCCGTTTCAGGAATCGGAGGCTGATGTTTAGTGGTGGCTCTTGCTGTGTACTTCTGCCGGTTGACCGGCGGCCAGTCTCTGGGCGCGCGCGGATATGACATCGGAGGCGATGGAGCCGTCCTTGATATGGACGACGCGGTGAGCGTACTCGGCGATGTCGGGCTCGTGGGTGACGAGGACGATGGTGTTGCCGCGCGAGTGCAATTCATCGAAGAGGCTCATGATTTCGTCGCCGGTCTTGGAGTCGAGGTTACCGGTAGGCTCGTCGGCGAGGATGATCGAGGGCGAATTCACAAGGGCACGAGCAATGGCGACGCGCTGGCGTTGTCCGCCGGATAGCTCGTTCGGGCGGTGGTTCATACGGTCTTCAAGGTTAACGTTTCTGAGGGCCTGGCGAGCGCGTTCAAGGCGTTCTGCCGCAGGGGTGCCGTTGTAGATGAGCGGGAGCTCGACATTGTGCAGCGCGGAGGCGCGGGCGAGCAGGTTGAAGGTCTGGAAGACGAAGCCGATTTCCTTGTTACGGATGCGGGCGAGTTCGTCGTCGTTCAGCTCGCTTACGAGGTGACCGTTCAGCCAGTAGTTGCCTTTGCTAGGGGAATCGAGGCAGCCGATGAGGTTCATCAGCGTGGATTTGCCGGAACCGGACGGACCCATGATGGCAACGTACTCGTTGTGCTTGATGCGAACTGTGACTCCACGCAGAGCATGGACCTGTTGCTCCGAGCCCATATCGTAGGTCTTCCACAGATCTTCGACTACGATCACGTCTCCATTTGGTACGACTGGAGGTTTGATTGTGGCCGTTTCGCTCGTTATCTCAGTTTCCATGCGATACTCCTGTCACTTCGCTCGAAGCTCTTCCTTACTGAATTGCGAAGCATTTCTCGTTCTGTTGCAAGGCCGCGGCTTGAAAGTGCAGTAACGCTCCGCCTGGCTTGTTTCAACTACGGCGAGTCATGTCCGTGATCAGGACGTGGACTCGCCTTCTTTGACCGGCTTCGGTGAGTTGTCCGGTTTCACGAGTGCGCCGCTCTTAAGTACCCTGAGCGTCTTGTAGGGGCCGAGGACGATTTCGTCGCCTTCCTTGACGCCACTGGTTACTTCGATATCGGTCGCGCCGGTAATGCCGGTGGTTACAGGTACGAATTTCGTCTTAAGTTTGCCGTGATCCTTGCCAAGGACAAAGACTCCTTGAACTGGAGGAGCGGGCTTGCCCGACGCGGCAACAGTCTTCTCGACATGTGCCTTGTCTTCGGAGCCAGGCACGTACATGGTGAGAGCCTGGATGGGCAGCACGAGAACGCCGTCCTTGTGGGCGGTGGTGATCTTGGCGGTGGTGGAGAGGCCGGGACGCAGGTCTGTCGGCGAACCATCCAGGGTAACCACAACCTTGAAATCCTTGGCTTCTTCCGTGCCGCTGGTGCTTTGGCTGGTAGCGATGCCGGTGGAGCGGAGCAGTGCCTGATCGCCGACCAGGGTCACATGGCCCT
The DNA here is from genome assembly GCA_963797255.1 of uncultured Acidobacteriaceae bacterium. Taxonomy (GTDB): domain Bacteria; phylum Acidobacteriota; class Terriglobia; order Terriglobales; family Acidobacteriaceae; genus JANXZS01. The sequence continues at coordinate 6,559 of CAWCOV010000007.1, read as the reverse complement.
TGAAAGACTTGCCGGGAAGAGCATCGACGGTGACTTCTGCCGCCTGGCCAATCTTGACGTTGACGATGTCAGTTTCATCCACCTTGACCTCGGCGGTAACGACAGACATATCCGCCTCCGTCATCAGAGTGGAGCCCTCGGCGTTTTGAATGCCGACGACAACCGTTTCACCCTCGCGCATGGGCACATTGGTTACGATGCCATCAAATGGCGCGATGGAGATGGTCTTATTGAGTGAATCGATATTGCTGCGAAGGTTGGCCTGCGCGGCGTCGACGTGTCCGCGAGCGGACTCAGTCTGCGCACGTGCCTGGGCTTCCGCAGCCTTGTACTGGGCCAGGGTAGCGATGGCGGTATCGTATGCGGCCTTCTTGGCGTCGTAGTCCTGCTTGGCGATCAGCTGCTCTTTGTAGAGGCCCTGCGCGCGCTCATAGTCGAGCTTCTTCTGCTCGAGGTCAGCCTTACCGCGCTCGATGTTGGCGGCGGCGGTATTTTCGGCGGCAATATAGGAGTTCACGTCGGTCTTTGACGAGGCGATGGAGGCTTTCTGAGCTTCGACGCCGGATGAAGCCTGCACGTTCTCAATCGTCGCCAGAACCTGCCCTTTTTTGACGTGGTCCCCTTCAACAACGTTGAGGTGGGTGATCCGGCCGAAAGCGGTGGCGCCGATATTGACGTAGGTCTTGGGCTTGATCTGCCCGGTGCCGCTGACGATCGAACTCAGGTCCTGTCGAACAACCTTTCCGGTTACAACTTTGGTGTAACCAGATTGGGCCCGTACAATTGTGAAGGCTACGATAGCGACCGCGACAATTACGACTCCAGCAATGATTAAGATCTTCTTTAAGCTCATTCGATATTTTCCCGCAAGGCTTCTTTCGAATTAAGGTACGGTAAAGCCGAACAACAAGTTCCCATCCATGGGGATAGATTTGCGGAAGATAGTTGATTTCAGCCGCTTACTTTCCGCTGGGACGAGTGTCTAACCAAGGGTTTGCTAGCGCTCTATGATAGCAGGCGGATCCTGGGTTTGACTCGTGTCTGGACGGCAGTTGAAGCAGAAGACGTCTGTCTGCGGCGGAGAGTTTCAAATAAGCACCCAGCTGGCTTGATTCCCTCATGTCCAGCCCTTAAAATTGAGGTGCTTGACAGGAGTACCAGCAATTTATGTTCAAGGGCCGTTCTTTACTGCATGTCGCTGTAGTTTCGGGTGCCATGGTAGTTTTCGCATCCGTCTCTCACGCACAGCAGGCTGACCCGGAGGTCAAGCCGCGTCCGGCGGACTCCCCATCATCCCAAGCAGACGCTCCCGATCCGCTCAAGCGAGAACTGACGGATAAAGAGAAATTCGAGCGGCAGAAGGCTGTGCGGCAGGAGTTGAAGGGGCCGTACAAGACCTGGCTGAACGAGGACGTTGCCTGGATCATCACCGACCAGGAGCGCGCCGCTTTCAAGAGTTTGAGCAACGATGAAGAGCGCGATGCTTTCATCGAGCAGTTCTGGCTGCGCCGGAATCCCAATCCCGATTCCCCCGAGAACGAGTTCCGCGAAGAGCACTATCGCCGAATCGCTTACGCCAACGAGCATTTTGCTGCTGGTAAGCCGGGCTGGAAGACGGATCGCGGCCATATCTACATTGCCTTCGGCAAGCCCGACAGCATTGAATCGCATCCCGCAGGCGGTTCCTACGACCGGCCCGTGGATGAGGGTGGCGGCAATACATCCACTTTTCCCTTTGAACAATGGCATTACCGTTACCTCGAGGGAGTCCAGGACAACGTTGATATCGAGTTTGTGGACACCTGCATGTGCGGGGACTACCACATGACAATCGACCGCTCCGAGAAGGACGCCTTGCTGCACACGCCCGGAATGGGCTTGACGCAGTTTGAGGCAATGGGTAAGGGGTCGAAGGCAGACAGATTTAGCTCGGGTGGTCTTGAGAGCCTTGGACAGGGCCCGGGAACCCAGGGAAACCAGAGTAAACAGTTCGATCGACTACAGTTATTCGCCAAACTGAGTGCTCCGCCGCCGATCAAGTTCAAGGATATGGAAGGCTACATGAGCGAACACAAGCTGCTCACCGGCCCTCCGTTCCCCTTCGACGTGCGGACGGACTACATCAAAGTCACCGCCGATACGGTTCTGGTTCCGATCACCGTCCAGATCAGGAACCGGGAAATGACTTTTAATACGAAGGATGGCGTGGCCAAGGGGATCGTGAACATCCTGGGCCGTGTTTCGACGATCTCCCGGAGGCCAGTACAGACCTTTGAGGACACGGTAGAGGTGTCGGTACCAGCAGAGTTACTAACCAAGACGTTGGACAACCGGCAAATCTACTGGAAATCGCTGCCGCTGCGTCCCGGTATGTACCGCATTGACATTGTAATTAAAGACGTTAACAACCCGGATCACGTTGGGGTGTGGGCGCAAGGCGTGAAGGTTCCGAAGTATGACGACGAAAAGCTGGAGACTTCATCACTGATACTGGCGGATACGATGCACCGGGTGCCATCTAACCAGATTGGGGCGGGTAACTTTGTCATCGGCAATACTTATGTCCGGCCGAGCGTCGCTATCAACGCGGTGACTCCGGTCAGCTTTAACCGTAGCCAGAAGTTGAACTTCTGGATGCAGGTTTATAATTTGGGTATTGACGAGAAGAGCAAGACCAATTCAGCTACTGTTCAGTACACGATCACGAATACAGAGTCGAACAAGATAGTGCTTGATACGTCAGAAGACAGCAAGGCGCTGGGAGCGAATTCGGATCAATTGACTGTTGAGAAGAGTGTCCCATTGACGAATGTGATTCCCGGCAAATACAAAGTAATGATCAAGATAAACGATAGTGTGTCCAAACAGGAGATTGTGCAATCGGCGCCGTTTTCGGTCGAATAGCATAGCGAGTGGTTGGAATGGACGAGCAGGCACCCAGATCTGTGATGTCCGGCAAAAGTTGGAAATTTTGGAAATCCAGGCCAGGGAGCATACAGAGCGACTGATTTTGTGAACCGCAGCATCCTCAAACTCGGTAGCACCCTCGCGTTGCTCGCGGCACTGTGCGCAGTGCACGCTGGAGCGGCAGACGGAACGGCGTCGATTTCGGGAGTCGTCCGCGATTCAGAGGGAACTCCTCAAATTGGGGCGATGGTCGAGTTGCTGAGTGCGAACGCAGCCGTTCTGGCCACAACGTTTACCGACAGCCACGGTAAATTCCTTATCCGCGAGATCGATCCCGGCGTTTACAAATTAAAAGCAGTTGGCACGTCCTTTCTACCGGCACTTCGTGAAAATTTGAAAGTTCGCACGGACACGGTTGTGAACATGACGTTGACAACCCTGTTCGAGGCGGTGCAATGGCTTCCTGCGCAGAAGCGCACAGGCAGTGAGCCCGAGGATGATTGGATCTGGACGCTGCGGTCGTCGTCGAATCGGCCGCTTCTCCGCATGCTGGAAGATGGGCCGCTGGTGGTGGTGACAGACTCCGACAGCGCTTCCGCCCCAGTTATGAAAGCGCGACTCACCTTGAGCAGTGCGGATCATTCCTTTGGTGAAGTTGGGGTCGGGAATGCATTCGAAATTGCGCGTTCGAAGAGTGACCATCGGCAGCTGATCCTGCGTGCGAATTTTGCAGGAGGCGGCAGCTCGGCTTTCGAATCACTCACGGGGTATCGTCGGGATCTGGGTCCGGGACGCACGATGCGGACCGTCTTCGCGATTGAAGACAGGCCGGACATTGTTGGGACACCGAACCAGATTGGTTTGCAGTCCATGGTTGTCCGCAGCTCGCAGACTCTCGCGTTGACGCCGAATTTTCACGCTGAAGTTGGCAATGAGCTTCAAGCGATTCGGCTAGGCGAGATGCAGGTCGCGAACCATCCATTTGGCGGCGCGGTCTGGAGCAACGGTGCGAATTCTGTCGCATACAGGCTGGCGACATCGCGGCAGTTGCAACATGCGGATGAACTGGACGGATCGAACGCCACGGCTCCTCTGATTTCAACCTCGAACGGAGTTGCGCGTGTTGAGCATGGCCTGCACCAGCAGGTCGCATTCGAACATGCGGATGACAGCGTGCACGTGAAGGTTGCGGTTTACCACGATGAGCTGACGAATCCCGTGATAAGCGGTGGCGGACGGGTGACCCTTGCCGACCTGGCGGAGGGCGATGTTTTGTACGATGGCGCGAGCGGCTTGATGCGGGTGCAAGGGCCGGAATTCAGCGCGAGTGGATTTGTGGGCAGCGCAAAGGCCCGGCTCTTTGGCGACACGTGGATTTCATTCGCGGCCGCCGACGGTAAGGCGCTGGAGATGGCAACGGTTGAGGACAAAGTCGGACTGGACCAGACGTTGCAGCAAATTCATGCTCAGCGAGCCCAGGCGTATGCAGTGAGCGTGACCGGCAGGGTGAACCGAACGGGCACTCGCTGGCGAACATCGTATCGCTGGCAACCGTCAGAGAGTCTCACTGAAGTCGCACCCTACGACAACACCATTCCAGATGGCTTCCTGACAATTTATCTTCGCCAACCTATTCATTATGGAAAGCTATTTCCGAATGGAATGGAAGCGTTGATCGACGTTCGCAATTTGCTTGCCGAGGGATATCGTCCATTTGTTACGAGCGACGGCAGCACTCTCTATTTTGCGCAGACCGAAAGATCTGTGCAGGGTGGACTCTCCTTCACTTTCTAAATTTAGATTTTCTGTGACGGCCGCATGGGAAATGGCGGCCACTTAGTTTGCGGGACGGGTACGCCCGGGCGCGGGCGGTGTGTTATATTTTCAAAGAGCGCGAAGGAGACAATTCGCGCTTCCGCCGATACTTCCGCATTCCTGCCGCAAGGCAAACCATCCTGGACGCGTAGCTCAACTGGCAGAGCATTCGACTCTTAATCGACAGGTTGTAGGTTCGATTCCTACCGCGTCCACCAATCAAACCTACATTCCATCAAGCAGATATCGATTGAGTCTCGATTGCTCTTTAGCGTGCATTTTCGAAAACCTGACCAAAAACCTGACCAAACTTTTTTCGCCGGTTGCGCTGGTTGATCACTTCACGCAATTGCTCAAGCTCCTGGTGCTGATAGGGCTCCATGGATTTCAGATCGACATGTCCCATGGATTTGGCGACGGCGAATGCATTGCGGCTCTTCTCCATCGTGTATGTGCCATAGGTGTGCCGAGCGGAATAGGGAACCAGTTTCTTGTTCAGGCCAGCGCGGCTGCGAGCCGCCTGAAACCCCTTCGCGATCGTGGTGAGATGGCCGGAGCTCGAGCGAGGTGATGGAAACGCCCAGCCTTCCTTCCGCTCACCGCACCAAGGTCGTAGCAAGGACTCGACGCGTTCGCTCATGGCAACAAAGCGCCTGGCCTTGTCCGTTTTGCCTTCCGGAATCCAGATACGCTTGATGTCCCAATGAATGTTTTCGATCCTCATGGGAAAGACCTCATCTGGACGCATTCCACAATCCTGCAAGATGATCATGACCAGCCAGGCTTGTTCTCGCAGTCGCCTGGTTCGAGGATGATTGGTTGGCAGCAAATACGCTTCTTCCAGGTGATCCTCTGTCCGTTCATCGATAAGGCGATCTCTTCCTGAAGCGTCCGCAAGTGTAATGCGGGGCTTCTCGTAGATCACCTTCCATTCGAATGCCTTGCTTTGCATACGCTTTAGAGTACGCAGAGCTTGATTCGAATAATGCCCGGAGCAAACGATCATTTCCTTGCCGGCTGCAGCGACATATTTTCCGTGTTCGTTTTTCTCCTTTCTATTCAGAGCAGGACGCATGAAAACAACGGACTCAGCAACGTCCTGCGTAATCTGGTCCAATCGCATGCCCATGAGTTTTGATTGGCTCAGTAATCGCCAGCCATATTGGTAATAGCGCTTTCCGTTCGGAGTCAGGCGCTGAGAGTTTTTAACCCACTCGAGAAAACGTTCGGAGAAATCTCTCAAGGTGGGCGGCTTCTTTCTACGCACTGCGCTGGGGCGGCCTTCCTGCAGCCGAGCCAGTTCAGTGGCTTCGACAACCGCTGCTGCGGTCTTCGTGGTTTTCTTTGTGCTATTGCGGTGGCGTTGTCCTTCGAAGTAAAACGAGTACCACCAATAGCGACTATCGGGCGGCTTGAACAGAGACAAGGTGTTCCTCCATGTGTGCCCGCACAGACGGAATACGCTCGCTCTCGTGGATGAATCGATCCACATGCGAAATATCATAGCGAAAATGCCACGAATATGGGTGGCTCATATGAGCTTTGGATTGAGCTATAATGATCCCGGGAGAAAATGTATGGTTCGACCAGAGAATATCGCGGAGGTGATGGGTGGGACGGCCATTCTTGGTCGCCGCGTGCGGTCCATCAGCGATTTGGAAAAGACAATCTCCCTTGGTCTTCCCAAGAGGGCTTTGCGGATCGCAGTCGAACGAGTTTATTTGACGACCGGCGATCGCCGTCGCGCCATGTTTCGCATCGTTCCCGAGGCTACTTTCAAACGTCGAACCCGGCTCTCTCATGATGAGAGTGAGCGCACCGAGCGTTTGGCGCGAGT
>CAWCOV010000006.1:0-42077 GCA_963797255.1 uncultured Acidobacteriaceae bacterium | reverse complement strand
GCATCTTCCAGGCCGCAGAAGCCCTGCGCCTGGATTCTTTCGCGTATTGTGAACGTTACTGTTGACATAAAACCCTTTCGAGAGCGGAAGACATATCCGGAAGAAAGCGGGAGGCAGCGCTGGGCCGTCCCCCGTCAGTTTTCATGCTGCATCTGCGGCTTGTTCTGTTTTCATCCGTTCCGTTCGAACTGTGACCGGCACTCCGTTTGTGACATTGTCAAAGACGGGCGAGAATCCTGTCCCGAGACTGGCGAGCTCCTCGAGTTGTTCGTCGGTGACATCGGGGCGGATGGCGAGAGTCATGCGGATGTTCTGGAAGCCGTTTCGCACGCTTGGGTCCAGCCCGAGAAAGCCGCGCACATCAACATCACCCTCGACCTGCGACTCGACCTCCTCGATCTTGACGCCTCGCGCAGCTGCGTGATACACGAGCGAGCTTGTGACGCAAGCCGCAAGAGCGGTGAGAAGGTATTCGGAAGGATTGGGCGCCTGGTCGCTCCCGAGAAGAATCATGGGCTCATCGGCGTGGATCACGAACGATTTGGCACGGTGGTGCAGTTGGCCTGCTCCGTAAATCTCGTTCAAGGTGGAACGGTTGTGGCCGCCTTCTAACCATTCGTTGTTCAAGCGGAAACGAAACTTCGCGACCGTGGCGTCGGCTTTGACTGCATCAATGGTTTGCATCAGGTCGGTGACGTTGACACCGTTGACAACTTTCGACATAGCGTTGCTCCTTCTGCATTCGGAATGACTGCAAGTGCCTGTGACATCTCCGAACGCTGAATTGACTATGCGCTAAGAGAAGAGCTTGCATTTGCTCGCGCGTCCGGCTCTCTTATCCACGGCGCGGTATGATTGTCACTCACTTAGCCGAGCGTCCAGTTAACTTTGCTTAGAGTGCGGAAAGTCGTGTGGAGAACCGGATGGATGTCCTATCGACAAGTAAGTCCCCTTGTTCTCGGACGCTGCTCCCAAGTGACGAGCAAGCCGGAAACTGAGAACGCATTTCTCGACGCCGATGGTTTTGATGAGCGATATCGGAAACCCAGCGTGGAAGACATCGAACTGGGCAACAGAATGTCCGGATCGCGGTGTGCACATCCTCTTGGATCATCAGATTTGTGTGACGCACACCAAACACTGGACCGTGTGGACATCGATCGTTACAGATGTGATGGACTGCGGAATACCGTGGATGGCGAATCTCGAAAAGAGACGAAGAATCCCCGATGACTTGAACATCAAACGAAGGCCTCGCGTCGCAACGGCTCTAACAGGAGTTTCCCTAATTTGCCTGGCGTCATCAGGCAGTAGACTTGAGCCATTTCGGCGCCTTCGACCTGGGCTTGGCCGAGCGAATAAAGAAAGCCCGCGAGCTCGCCCTATCTTGAAAACGCGGGAACACGTTCGTCCGGAACCATTTCACACTGATTGTGTCGTGAGCGTTGAGCCAGTACGGTTTGTAATTCCCTGTTTGAGACAAACCCGCCGAGAATTGCCACCCCCACTCCCAAGAGCAGGGCCAGCCGCCGCGTTCCCTAATTGAAATTCACTTTCTTCCCCGTTTCAATCTTGCCCTGCATTCCAGAAATTCGCTGTGACGTTGGCACCGCCATGAGACAACCCACTTGTCTGTCCGGTCAATCCGACCAAAGTAGCGAACCGGCATAATGTGGAAGTACTTGTCAGTTTCGCCACCAGTCACACTTATGAAATACATGGACCCTTGTTTTGGAACCTGAACATCTGCCGGAGGGGAGACCAAAGTGGTTTGGAAATCAAACAGCCCGTTCGCATCTTCGCCACAAAAAAGCCGTGGCAACTTATCTACAGAATCTAGCTTTTTCTCCCGGTCAGGAGCCGTCTTGGTTCGCATCTGACAACTGCGGGACTCGCCCACGAGCCAATCGCCCTGAATCCAGACTGGCGTTTCGTGATTGTTTGGAACCCATCCGCTTTTTTCAAGAATCATGTATAGCCCTAACGGCAATGCGATCAAGAAAAAAACAACCGAGCCGAAGATGATTGTTTGTTGAATCGGTATAAGAATCTTCGCAAAGGGTCGCAAAATGGGATGCTCCCACATATCCCGATTGAGGTAGTCACGAACCTTGTTGCTCGGAGCCATATTAGTACCCCTCACGAGAGCTTGAATTTGTCCACGCCGTTGAGTGCATCGGAGATCTTTTTCTCCACCAACCAATCCCGGTCAGTCGCTCATCAGGAAAATAAGCGGGCGTACGTCCCCGTCCGGTGTCGAATCCCAATACCGAAGAAGGATGGTGTAGACCATAAGCCCAGTCTCACCTTCACCGAACAAAATGTAACGCAGTGCTTGCGTCATCAGATCGCGGCGCGTAAGCCCGATGAAGACCGATATTGGGTCGATGCACTCGCTGACGAACGCAATCGAGTTGGCGATGGCAATAGCGCCGTAAACCTCCGCGAAATAGTCGTTGCCCTCTTTCCTGATCATCGCCTCGAGCGGCGCCGAAAACTCGCTGCGGTTGTCAAGCAGATTTACATGGAGGAACAGGAATGGTCCTCGCACGCTATAGTATTTCGCGATCTCTTCTCTCTTCTTGTTTCGTGCATCGGCCGAGGAGCTCTTCATAGGAACGAGGTGAACTTTCTTCCCCCGCAAATCCGGTCCCATCTGCCAACTCTCGATGTCAGCGAACCAGCCCTCGGAGATGCGAAGCTCCATAGAACGCAACGAGCGACTCAGTCCACTCGCCAGCATCAGGAGCAATGTGAGGATCGCGCCGATAATCAGCCCGTCCGGGCGCTCCAGGCAGTTATCGGCAAGCGTGTAGGTAAACACCAGGCACAGCATCCCGGAGTAAGTTGCGATCCACCAACGTCGCTCTCGCCACAACGCAAGTGTCGCTGCGAAGGCGGCCGACAAGATGAGCACTAGAACGCCGGTCGCGTAGGCGCCGCTCTGGGCTTCGACACTCGCGTGGAAGACCAGTGTAATTACAATGTTGATGGCGAGCAGCACGAGCACAAGCGGTCGGGAGAGAGATGCCCAGCGGGGCGCCATGCCAAAGCGCGGCAAGTAGCGCGGAATCAGGTGCAAAAGTCCTGCCATCGCCGACGCACCGGCGAGCCCGAGGATCAGAATCGTGGAGAGATCGTAGACAGTTCCGAAACCTTCTCCGATATATTTGTGCGCCAGAAATGCAATGGCTCTTCCGCTAGCTTTACCGCCGATCTTGTAGTCCTCCGGAGCAATGAGCAGGGTTGTCACGAAGCTCGACAGAATCAGCATCACGCTCATGATCGAAGCTGCGGTCGCCAGCAGCTTCCTGGTGTTGCCGATTCTCCCCCTGGGCCGTCCTCCGAGGCGCGGGTTGTAACCACGGTCCGCCTCGCCCCCATCGATCAATGGCATGACTGAGACGCCGGTCTCAAACCCACTCAGGCCGAGAGCGAGCTTTGGAAAGACGAGGATCGCGCCCACGATCACGAGCGACAGATCACCCTTCGCAGCCAATATCGAGTGCCAGTCTGTGAGCAGGGTTGGGTGTCTCATTACAACCCACGTCCCACGCCCGAGTACGACTAAGTTCAGAGCGAGATACGGCACGGCGGCAAAGGTCGCGAGTCCGATTGCCTCTTTGAAGCCCCTAAGAAAGAGCACGGCGAGCAAAGTAAGGATGGCCAGCGTGAGGAGAACCTGGTGATCGCCGAGATATCCCTGCAGGAAAGGGTTTTCAACCGCATGCTTCGCGGCATCGGCGGCCGACAGCGTCATGGTGATAACAAAATCCGTGGCCGCGAAGCCGAGCAGGACGAGCACCAGCGCTTTGCCCTTCCATCCTGTAAGCAGGTTTTCGAGCATGGCAATCGAGCCCTGCCCGGCGAAGCTTCGTCCAGCGACTTGGAAGTACACGGGCAGTGCACCGAGCATCGTGACGAGAACAAGAATCAGGGTCGCAAGCGGCGCCACCACACCTGCAGCCAGGAGTGCAATGCCGGGCTGATACCCAAGGGTGGAGAAGTAGTCCACTCCCGTCAACCAGATAGCCTTCCACCATGGATGGGTCGGGGTCTCGCTACCGATGTGATCGTCCAGAGACTCGCCGCGCGCGAGCCATCTACCTATTACGGACTTGTATTCGAGAGGCGGCTGAGGGAGTTGCTCCCGGAAAGGTAACCGCTGAGGCATTCGGGGTTCGCGCGATGCCGCGGGAGACTCTAGCTCCCGCGAACCAGTTTTCTGCTTTTCGCGGATTTCTGGCATCTTCGTCATCACCGTGCTCCTCCGTGAACATCGATGTCGGAAGGGCCTTCTCGAATTGATGATTTGCCCAGTGAGCGGCGACTCTTCATCAACTCGGAATTATCGACTCTGCCTGCCGAGCAGCCGTGACTCTCGCGTAGTGATGAATGCGGCCACCTTTGGCACCAGCGGGTCGAGATTACTTACCGAATCAGGAAATCATGTGATTCTTAATCGCATATTGCAGCAATTCTGCGTTGCTATCAATTCTGAGTTCTTTCATCATGTTGTATTTGTGGAAGGCAACTGTTCCCGGCGAAATCGCGAGGGTCTCCGCTACCCGTTTCATGGAATTCCCTTCGACAAGTAACTGAAGGATTTTGGCTCGCCGGGGGCTAATTGCTTTTTCATGCTCTCCTTGTGGTCCTCGATACAACAGATATTCGACAGCCTCATGCGCGAGCACCGTAGATAGGTACGATCTCCCATCCATTGCGGACTGGATTGCATTCTTAAAGTCCTCTATGCCCGACTGTTTGAGCACATAGGCGGATGCCCCACGACGGAACGCTTTAGCCGCAACCTGGGGATCAGAATTCGCTGTCACAAATATCAGCTTCGGAGAAGATGGGCTACTTTTAATCAGAGCCGCCGCATCAAGGCAGTTCAAGTGTGGCAGAAATACCTCGAGGATGACCCCATCGGGTGCGAATTCTTGCACAGAGTCCAGAAGCACTCTGCCATCCGTGACGATGCTCACGATTTCAAACTCTGGCTCCAACAGATACTTGTATGCGTCGGCCATTATCCGCAGGTTATCTGCAATCAGAAGGCGTGCCTTGCGTTTCATAATGAATACCCTCATCATGCCTATTGGGAAACCTGCGAGTGCAGGTAATTCCATCAGGTGTGAAGCTCGGTCGTTCGGCGCGACATCAACTTCTTAACTGTTCAATGAGTTTCAAAATTCTGTTTCTGAGATTTTGTAAAGCTGATCCTCGTTTCTCAGAAGCAGTTCCATGGCGTTCAGGATGCTCAAAGTACAGGCCAGAATGAAAATGGCTCATTCCCTTCGTATGGTGAGCCATCCTTCAGTTACTCCTAAGCAACTGAAGGAAAGCCGGTAATCCAAGCACCGTGTTCAGAGAGCACTCGATTCTAGCTGCGGAAGCTCTACAGCCCAAGGGACAATCTTCGGACATGTGATGATGTTGGCGGAAAAAGCTATCGGCAATCTGGTCTGCACTGCCATGATGGCGAAAGCCTTGGAGTATTCCTGCTGAACCCGGGGCAGCAGATCGTCGACGACGTCGCGGGTCCGCGACGGCACCCTTGCGTGGAGATCTACAGGCTCCGCTATTGGACAGGAGCGGTGATGCTCTAACGGCACACGTCCCTCACAGCGCTGCTCAATCAGAGATCCAGCACCTGCAGTTGGGTCGGGGAACCATTGGCAAAGTGTTACTTTGCCTTTTCCGCCTCCACAATCTTTTTTGGCGACGTCTGTTCCAAAGCTGCAGTCAGGTCCGTAGCGGATGAAGGCGCCGGTACGGTTCCTGTAAAGATTTCTTCCGCTGTGACTTTCTTTCCATACAGCGTCTCATTGTCGTCGTTATCGGGGGCTAAAGAGGTTCCGGAAAGGGAGACACCGCCAAACACGCCTTTCGAGCGAGAGTAGGAAAGCATCTGGGCTTGCAGGGTGCCGGTCGTTGAAGCTTCCGCCGCTTTGCCGACAGGACCGGCGGCAATACTGGCGTCAGCGCCCAACTTGGCATTTCCCTTCATCACTGAACGCGCCCCGGCGTCGTTCATCACCATAATGACAAAGTCGGTTGCCTGCGCGCCGATCTGCAAGCCGAAGCTTCCGCCGCTGGACCGCATCATAATAGGTGCGCTCCAAGGTCCATCGAAATTCGCACCACTACGGCAGTTCATGACTCCCTGGCCATACTGGGCTCCAACGATGAAACCGGCCTTCTTGACCGAGGGCAGAATAATCACGCAGACGGCCTTGTTGAGCAAGTTGATAGGCAGGCCGTTCTCTTTGTCGGCCGCAAGTTCCTTAAACACCTTAGCGGCACTAGCGACTCTTTCGCTTGGTGATTCTGCTTGCGCCATAAATGAGGCGGAGCACAATGCAGTAGCGGCAATGGCGGATACAGCTTTTGCGAGTCGACTGCAAGTTTTTCGTGTGATCACGAGCAAGCTCCTTTGATTGCTTTGGTTGGGCAATTGCGTGATTGGGCACGGACAGTGTCGCGATGGATTCACATGTCGCGAGTATCCGCTGAGGGGTAGTCGTGGCTCATTTCACGTGTTCCGCAAACAGAAATTAACCGTGGAAAGTTGGATCTTCGCAAAATGACGGGTGGAGTATCTCATGAGTCGGGACGGAAAAACAACTGACAAAAATGATAGCGAGAGCGGGCAACACCGAAAATCGATGTGAGGTTACGTGATGTGGTCCGCTGAGCGCACCGGGATTTCTCCCGGCTTTGCCAGCTTGTAGGAGTACCATTGGCGATCGCTCTTCGTCTTCAAATTCCGCCTTCACCTTACCCTTGCGACTGCACGCTCTAGGACCCGGTGTAGCTGGGGCCTGACTTGGCTTACAGCCAACACGATAATTCACCTTCATATCAGGCATTCAGAAGGGCATCCCGCGACTTTCAGGCAGTCAGAGATTTGGCGGAGAGACTTTTTAAATCTGCCCACTTTCAACCTCTCTTTCTAAATTGAAGAACACGTCTCCGCGGTGAAGTGCCCCAGCCTCGATCCTGTATTTCTGCAATGAGCGTCCGGGGAATAATTGGCCTTTCGAGCACTTGAAAGTGGTGCCCCAGTTTTTCGGCTCGGTCAAGCAGATCGAGATGACCCGGGTATCCGTTGATGAGCAGAATATTGCAATCCAGATGGAGTTCCTTGAGTTGGATAGCAAGTTCTATCCCCGATAAGCCCGACATCCCGATCTCGGATATGACTAAGTCCGGGCAGTCGGACTTTGCAGCCGTCAGAGCCTCGTGCGAATTTGTGAACCAAACCGCATCGAATCCGTTCAGGCGCAAAATATCTGCGAGGGTAGAAGCAATTATTGCGTTATCGTCCACTACGAATACGCGAACCTTAAACTGGAAACTCTTCGGGGGTACCCGATCCATAAATTCCATGCCGCTTCTCCCGTGTTACCGAAAAGAAGAACATCACCCTAGAGCCTGATTGTAGCGGCGCTGAGCGGTCTACCCTTTCGCTGATGATGGGCAACTCTCATGATTCCGTGGGCCCGGGTGCAATGGGAAAATAGCGAATTCTGTGAGTTACTATAGGCAGATAAAGGATGGTTAACTACTGCCCTTTAGGGAAGGTGGGTGTACTTTCCTAGAAGATGCCTTCTGTTTCGAACCCTTTCACGGCAACAAAAAATAAGGCCAATTAAGGGCCCTCCCGCAGGTCTGTGTTGCTGTGAGCAACTGATAGGCAGATAAAGAGTAGTTAACTACTACCTTTTTGCGAAGGTAGGCATACCCTCCTGGAAGATGCCTGCCTCCTGCGTTAGCCGGGTAAGTTCGGCCACGGACTGCACTCTCAATTTTGTGGTAATCGCCGTGCGATGCAATTTCACGGTCCGCTCGTGGATGCCCAGATCGCAAGCGATCTGCTTGTTAAGTTTTCCTCTCACAACGTGAGAGAGCACTTCAAGCTCTCGTTTGCTGAGCGTGTGGCAGAGCGCGCGTAATTCGCTCTGCCGAACACGCGCACTGCGTTCACGACCATCGCGGGCGATGGCACGCGTCACTGCGTCCAACAACTCTGTTTTGGGAGCGTTCTTCTCGAGAAAATCCTCCGCGCCGCCCCGCATTGCCTGGACGGTCGAAGGAATATCTCCTTGTCCAGTCAAAAAGAGAATCGGCATTGGATTGCCCGTCAACGCCAGAGCAGATTGCAGGTCGAGTCCGTTCATCAGGGGCATTTGCAGATCTGACAGCACGCAGCCCGACGCATCACCATCATGGCTGGCGAGAAACTCTGTGGCCGACGAATACGCCTTTACTGCGAACCCGCTCGCTCGGAGTAACCGCGAGATTGCGGTACGAAAAGAAGCATCATCATCGACAACATAAACAATGGATTCGGTCGAGATCATTGTGTAACGCCCTTATCCGCAATCGGTAGCGTAATGCGAAACGTCGCTCCACCATCCTTGTTATTCTCTGCCCAGAGGCGACCGTTGTGCGCTTCAATGATTGTGCTAGAGATCGATAAACCCATCCCCATGCCGTTAGCTTTGGTAGTGAAGAAAGGATCAAAAATATGAGCAAATTTGTCATTGGAAATGCCGTTCCCGGTGTCGCTCACGGCGATCTCGACAGTCTGTTGCCCGTCAAGTGCCGCCGTCACTCTGATCTGCGGATTCTCACGCTTTGTCTCTCCCAGAGCATCCATGCCGTTGGTAACTAGATTAAGCAACACCTGCTGAAGATGGACAACATCGCCCCGAATGGGCGGAAGATCGTCTGCCATGACCACTTCAAGTCGAATCTGCCGTGCCGCAGCATCAAATTGCACGAGGGTAATGACGTTGCTGACGAGCTCGCGTACATCAAGCGATCGCTTGACGAGATCGCGCCGTTTGAGAAGTCCACGCATCCGGTCGATCACGTTAGCTGCCCGCTGGTCGTCCTTGCGGATGTCGGCAAGAATTGCGCGAATTTCGTCGAGATCTGGTAAGGGATTCCGCAGAAAAAGCTCTGCAGCCTCAGCGTTGCGTAGAATCGCGCCAAGCGGCTGATTAATTTCATGTGCCAGCGCAGAGGCCAATTGGCCCATCAAAGAGACGCGTCCCACGTGCGCAATTTCCTGCTGCAAAAGCTGCTTCTCCTGCTCAGCTTGCTTTCGCGCCGTAATGTCGAGCGATAAGCCACGTCCGATATTAGGTTTGCCTGCGCCGTCGAACTCGGTGCGACCGTGAGATTCGATCCAACGAAGCTCGCCGGTTGGTAGCGCCAGTCGGAAGGTAACATTATAAATACCGTCACCCTCGATCGCCTGCGTCAGGACCGAACGAAAAATATCTCGATCCTCCGGTTGGATTCGCTGCAAGATTGTGTCGAAGTCCAGCCGTTCTTCTGGCTCAAAGGCGAAAATCGCACGCCACTTTTCTGTCGCCCAGATCTCGTTCCGCCGTAGATCTCGAATCCAGATACCAAAGTCGGCTGCCTCGACGGCCAGTCTCATTCTTTCTTCACTCTCGCGTAATCCTTCTTCAATCACCTGAAGTTCATGCAGTTCCGATACCGCCCGGGCACGTTCCTGCTCTTGAGCTTCGATGAGCATGCCGCTGAGGCGCATCTGCTCCTTTCTTGCGGCATTCAGCCGCTTCCGCTCGAAGAGAAGATAGATGGTCAGGAAGCCCAGACTCGCAATAAGCGTAATCCCGCCAATAAAGTATTTCCGACCCCGCTCCCAGAGAGTAGGTTCGCGGAACCGGACGATACTGCCTGATGGCAATGCCGACTCTGGGATGTGCCATCGCTGCAGCTCCCGCCAATCCACAATAGCCCGGAGATCTGAGTTGTGCACAATGGGAATATCATCGGCTCGCTCGCCTGAGAGCACCCGCATCGCCAGGTCGGCCGTCATTTTCCATTCTTGTACGGGGTCTTTGAATACTCCACCAACGCAACCATTCACACAGAATCTTGGCCACACGGAATAGGTTGGAAAACGTTGTGCGACCTCGCTCAAGAGATCCCAGGTTCCGAAGTCCGGTTGATCTGAGAATTGCGGAGCCATCTGAAACATGACAAGGGTATGAGGAGATAAGGCGCTAATCCGCTCGAGCATTTGACGGCTCGGATTTCCGACGAGATCGATCTCTTTCACCTTGTCCTGATAGCGAACAAGCTCGGCGTGTAGGACCTGCAACCAGAAGCTGTCCCAACTCGTTACGCCCGCAACGACTGCGATCGCCTTCGTATCTGGATGAAGCCGAAGTGCAACATCGATCGTCTCCTTAAAACCTAAAGGATTTGTTACACCGGTGACCCCAGGCCCTATCTTCTGTCCTTCCAGCTCCCTTTTGTTTACCGACACGAATACAATCGGCACGCCGGGAAAAAGCTTCTCCCGGTATTTGAGCGCGAAACGAAGCGATGGGGCGACGTTCGCGATCACGACATCCATCTTCACGCCAGCGTACTTGCGACGATAAACCTCTGCCTGGCTCTCCCAAGAAGGGTTCTCTTGCGATTGAATGTCCTCCAAATACGCGTAATAGAAGTTGATTGGCCCCGGATAGCGAGCTCGCATATAGGGCTGCATCACTTTTAGCATCTCGTCGCTGTATTTAACGATGCTGAATACAAATAAGACGTTCTTTACACGCGTTTGTGCTTGGGAAGCGCGACCGGCCAGAAGACAAAGCAGAATGCTCAGAATGATCCACTGATAACTAGAAAGAGCCTGAGGCGCAGAGAGGCGAAAAGATCCACGCTGCACCGCGCCGTGCGAGATTTCCATGTTACTGTTGGCTCCATCAACAACGAGATCTAGAATTCAGTTACAAGCTTGCAATAGTCGCCTCTGAGCAATCTGCCCTACCTGAGGGCCACCATCATATCCCAACTGCCGTTAGATCCGAGAATCGGCCGCCATTCACCGGCATCAAGCGCCAAATATTCCTCAAGTGTCTCCTGGCACGTAGAGGACAAAGGCCGGAAATAAGAAGCTTACGGTGCCGCTGTAACAGCACAAAGCGACTTCAAGATGTCGCGCCTGTGGATGTTCACTGTGCACTCTTTAGTGGTTTTCTATTCCGAATCATCTCTTAAATCCCCTGATAGCGTGGCGGAGACATCGCTATTTGACTTTCCCCGTTATCTCAGAGGATGGAATGTCGCCCGATCAGGCACTCGATGGAGGATCGACTCTTAATCGACAGGTTGTAGGTTCGATTCCTACCGCGTCCACCATTCAAACCTAAATCCATCAAGCAGATATCGATTGAGTCTCGAGTGCTCTTTAGCGTGCATTTTCGAAAACCTGACCAAAAACCTGACCAAACTTTTTTCGCCGGTTGCGCTGGTTGATTACTTCACGCAACTGCTCAAGCTCCTGGTGCTGATAAGGCTCCATGGATTTCAGATCAACATGGCCCATGGACTTTGCGACGGCGAAAGCATTTCGGCTCTTCTCCATCGTGTACGTGCCATAAGTGTGCCGAGCGGAATAGGGAACCAGCTTCTTGTTCAGGCCAGCTCGGCTGCGAGCCGCCTGAAACCCTTTCGCGATCGTGGTGAGATGGCCGGAGCTCGAGCGGGGTGAAGGAAACACCCAGCCTTCCTTTCGCTCACTGCACCAGGGTCGTAACAAAGACTCGACGCGTTCGCTCATGGCAACAAAGCGTCTCGCCTTATCCGTTTTACCTTCAGGAATCCAGATGCGTTTTATGTCCCAGTGAATGTTTTCGATCCTCATGGGAAATACCTCATCTGGACGCATGCCACAATCCTGCAAGATGATCATGACCAGCCAGGCTTGTTCTCGCAGTCGCCTGGTTCGAGGATGATTGGTCGGCAGTAAATACGCTTCTTCCAGATGATCCTCTGTCCGTTCATCGATGAGGCGATCTCTTCCTGAAGCAACCGCTAATGTAATGCGGGGCTTTTCGTAGATCACCTTCCATTCGAATGCTTTGCTTTGCATACGCTTTAGAGTACGCAGAGCTTGGTTCGAATAATGCCCGGAGCAAACGATCATCTCCTTGTCGGCTGCAGCGACATACTTTCCGTGTTCGTTCTTCTCCTTTCTATTCAGAGCAGGACGCTTGAAAATAACGGACTCGGCAACATCCTGCGTAATCTGGTCCAATCGCATGCCCATGAGTTTTGATTGGCTCAGTAATCGCCAGCCATACTGGTAATAGCGCTTTCCGTTCGGAGTCAGGCGCTGAGAGTTCTTAACCCACTCGAGAAAACGTTCGGAGAAATCTCTCAAGGTGGGTGGCTTCTTTCTACGCACAGCGCTGGGGCGGCCTTCCTGCAGCCGAGCCAGTTCTGTGGCTTCGACAACCGCTGCTGCGGTCCTCGTGGTTTTCTTTGTGCTATTGCGGTGACGTTGTCCTTCGAAGTAGAAGGAGTACCACCAAGAGCGACTATCGGGCGGTTTGAACAGAGACAAGGTGTTCCTCCATGTGTGCCCGCACAGACGGAATACGCTCGCTCTCGTGGATGAATCGATCCACATGGGAAATATCATAGCGAAGGTTTTCACTTAGTTTGTGCCACGCCATCAGTTTTCTCGCGAAGCACTGTCAGGTCAGCACCAAAAAATGACTAATAGGCGAACATCCGTGGGATACTTCGTTTGCGCGCACTCTGCTCAGGAGAAGAGAATTCGTCGTATCTCGACTCCCGAATAGTTAATTTGCATTGAGAGTCCCAGTTCTCAAATGGCCTTTGTTCTCGCGGGGACCGAAGTATAGACGAAAGCAAGAAAAGGTACCGCGATGGAATCCGCAGAGACACCCAGAGTAGGTGAGAGTCGAAGGTCAGGGAGGCGAACACTTTCGTAGCCCTATCATGTGCTTCTAAACTGCGAGCGTGGGCTTGATAGTCTCACAGTAGTCAAAGGGAAATCGGACGCTTGCGAAGGTGAGCAATTGCCAAAAACCAGTGCGGGCTTGCTGATGTTTCGACGCCAGGAAGACAGACAATATGAATTTTTCCTTGTTCATCCTGGTGGTCCGATTTGGGCAAAGAAGGATCATATGGCATGGACTGTGCCGAAAGGTGAATACAGTCCAGATGAACCGCCACTGGAAGCTGCCCGTAGGGAATTTACCGAGGAAACGGGCTTCTCAACCAAAGGCCCATTTATTGAGCTTGGCTCGGTCCGTCAGCGCAGCGGAAAGATCACTACCGCTTTGGCATTTGAAGGCGATTGCGATCCCGACGAACTCAAGAGCAATACATGCGAGATCGAATGGCCACGTCGATCTGGACGGCGAATTTATATTCCGGAAGTTGATCGCGGGCGATGGTTTTCGTTGCAAGAGGCTCACGAATACGTTCGCGAGGAGCAGCGTGAGTTTCTTCGTCGTTTCTCCAAGGCTGTAAGCTAAGAATCAATCCAAGGCCAGGCTTAACAGGATTAAGCCAATGTGCAGATGCCGCGCTGCGATGGTAGCTCGGCCCTAAACCCCGGCCCCTCCGACATTCACATTTGGATCCTTGGCAACGATACTGTCCGATTCACACTTTCCCACCGCCTCTACGACTACTAACTTATGAAAACGGACATTTCCACTTGCTAACGACACGGGGCCCTTTTGCGAAACGTATTTTCCTCCTTATTTCGCATCGCTGCTGGTTTGCTGTTGGCCGTCTTGTTCGGTGTCGTCGGATGGCAAGTCCTCCGGTGGAGGAATTTCGGGATCTCCAGAAGCGCTGCTAAAGCGAGCCGACGAGATGTCGTGGCTGAATGGTTGGATCGCCGTGGACCTTCTCTACCGTCAAGCGGAATTACAATTCACCCAAAATCACCAGCTTTCGAAGGCTCTATATGCACGTGTTAGCCAAATGCCGGCGCATATGGAGTCCTCGACAAGCGAACTAACACAGTTTGCCGTCGCCAACTCATTTTGGATTTAGGTGCTACGTTCATAGTCACAATGTTTTCCACACTGGTTCAGGATGGAACGATTGGCTATGTTGCTCCGATGGGAGGATGTAAGGCTGGACAAAACAATCTCGCTGCACACTAAGGATGGATAAGCCTGATGCCGCTGATCAGCTCATTTTGTGGCCCCGCGATCGTAGTGCTTTTGTGCTTGGCCTACATTTTTGTATTCGCGGAGGAGTTCCTTCGTCTGCGGAAGTCGAAGCCAGTAATGGTTGCAGCGGGGCTTATATGGATCCTGGTTGCGATCGACCTTCAACAGAAGGGCCAAGGTGCTGATGTCAGCGTAAAACTGCGTCACGTCTTGCTTGAATTTTCTGAGCTGTTTCTTTTTCTTCTTTCCGCAACCAGCTTCGTGAACGCGATGGTGGAGCGGAATGTATTTGAGGCTCTCCGATCGCGTCTCACGGTATTCCGTTTGTCAAATCGGGGCGTGTTCTGGCTCACAGGCATGTTTGCCTTCCTGCTGTCGCCGATAGCTGACAACCTGACCACAGCCCTGGTCGACGGCACACTTGCGATCTCCGCGTTGGGCAAGGATAGGAAAGCGATTCTCGGAACTCTCGTCAGCATTGTGGTTGCGGCAAATGCTGGAGGGGCATTTTCACCATTTGGCGACATTACGACGCTGATGGTCTGGCAGAAGGGCGTCGTTCCGTTCAGTGCATTTTTTGTGCTCTTTATTCCGGCACTGATCAGTTGGCTCGTGCCGGCCCTCATTATCTCTTTTACGATCAGTGGAGCGAGCATACCGCTGGAGCGAAGCAATGTTCCCGTTCGGAAGGGTGGATTCATAGTTGCCGCGATGTTTCTTAGCACGATTGTTGTGACGGTTCTGCTTGAGCACACTCTGCATCTGCCGCCTTTCTTTGGAATGATGTTGGGATTAGGAGCACTCAATCTGTACTCATACTTTCTGCATCGCCATGAATCGAAAGTATTCGCAGAGAGTATTCCTGATTCGGCCCAGATCGACGAGTTTGAGAAAGGATCCGAGCACAGGGAGCCGTTCAGCATCTTCAACATTCTCCGTATGGTCGAGTGGGACACTCTTCTCTTTTTCTATGGGATTATGCTCTGCGTGGGAGGCCTGGGAGCTATCGGATATCTCAATGGCCTATCTACTATGCTCTATACCGGGCTGGGGAACACTATCGCGAACATCCTCATCGGGCTCTTATCTGCCATCATCGACAATATCCCGCTTACCTACGCGGTCCTCACCATGATGCCGCAGATGGATATGGGCCAATGGCTCCTCGTCACACTCGCCGCTGGCATTGGCGGCTCTCTTTTGTCCATTGGATCTGCGGCGGGCGTAGCTCTCATGGGGCTAAGGAGGGACACTTACACGTTCTTTTCGCATTTGAAATGGAGTTGGGCAATTCTTCTGGGGTACGCGGCAGGAATCGCTACCCATATCTACATCAATGGCTCATTGTTTAAATGAGCCGGCGGATGTGAACACGCCTTTCACCATTTACTCTGTTTCTCATTTTGGTAGACAACAATTGGTGCGCTGGGGATGTGCACGATGAGAATGCTACGTAATTATTGGACAGGATTCCCGGGGCTATATTCGCGTCTCTACGCTTGGCTGTTGCGCCGCATGCCAAGTGAGCGCCAGCGCCTTCTGGCGGTGACCATTCTGGCCGGCGGACTCTGCGGACTGGCTGCCGTGGCATTCCACCTGAGCATCATGGGGCTTGAGACCCTGTTCATTGAACGTGCCAATGCCGCTCCGGGACATAGCTGGATATGGT
Organism: uncultured Acidobacteriaceae bacterium; assembly: GCA_963797255.1. Taxonomy (GTDB): domain Bacteria; phylum Acidobacteriota; class Terriglobia; order Terriglobales; family Acidobacteriaceae; genus JANXZS01. The sequence goes on along the minus strand of CAWCOV010000006.1, from coordinate 26,411 downwards.
GGACCATCCTTTCCCCCGCGATTGGGGGCCTGGTTGCCGGCGTCGGCCTTACCTACTTTGCTCCCGCGGCTGCGGGTAGCGGCATTCCGCAGGTGAAGGTGGCTTACGCTCTGCGGCACGGCAGAGTCACCGTCCGCGAAACAATCGGCAAGTTTGTTCTGTGCGCTGTCCAAATCGGCTCCGGCGCTTCGCTAGGACTTGAAGGACCTACGGTGCAGGTTTGTGCGGGCGTCAGCAGTATGCTGGCCCGCTTGGCCCGACTCGGCCCCAAGAACACCCGCCGGATGGCTTCAGTGGGCATGGCGGCGGGCATCGCCGCTGCCTTTAACGCACCCATTGCCGCCGTCACCTTCACTCTCGAGGAACTGATCGGCGACCTCGACCAGACCATGCTCTCCGGCGTCATTGTTGCCGCCGCGCTGGCGGCCGTTGTCGAACATTCGATTCTGGGCTCCAACCCGGTCTTTCACGTGCAGGGCAACTACACGCTCACCAACTCTTCATCGCTGGTATGGTATGCGTTGCTGGGCCTGCTCGCGGCCATTGTCTCGGTCGCCTTCACCGATTCTCTGCTGGGCCTTCGTGCCTGGTTCCGGCGGCTCACCGACGTGCCTCGCTGGGTGCATCCGTGCCATCGGCGGCGCAGCCACGGGCGGCATGGCAGTCGTTGCGCTGGCGCTCTTCCACCTCAATGGCATCGCTGGTGATCCCTATAAGACCCTCACGCTGGCGCTCACAGGCAAAATGACGGTGACCGCTATGGCCGTCTTCTGTGTCCTCAAGCTTGCTGCCACCGTCAGTTCTTACTCCAGTGGTGGCTCAGGCGGCATCTTTGCACCGGCGCTCTTCATGGGCGCCATGCTGGGCGGCGCGGTGGGCTACCTGGACGTGATCGTGTTCCATCATTCGGCCGACTCCATCGGCGCATTTGCCGTGGTCGGAATGGGAGCTGTCTTCGCCGGCATCGTTCGCGCCCCGATGACCTCGGTGCTGATCATCTTTGAAATGACGGGCGGTTACGGCTTGGTTCTGCCCCTGATGATCGCCAACATGAGCGCGTTCGCCCTTGCCCGCCATTGGCGGCACACCCCGATCTACGAAGCTTTACTGGCCCAGGACGACATCTACCTGCCCCACGGAGGCGGCCCTGTTGACCCAGGCGATAACGAATCCCTGCCGGGCCTGAATGCCGAAGCAGCCCACTGAATAGCCCTTGGAATATCGGTTCTGTGGCAGGTCAGGTTGTTGAGCGCGCTCGAAGCAGAGCTCCCACATTGCAAAAGAGATGGCTCCTCTGAGCGAGGCATCCTCTCAACAATCTCTGTTCAAAAAACAGTAGTCGGCTCACCGCGAAATCCTTTCCTAACGGTGTAGGAGTTGCCATGCTGAGGCGTTAATGGAATCGGAAACACGCCAGAAACCTCAAGGATCTACGCGCCGTTAGCAACGGCCGCCATTGACATCAAATGGTAATTTGCAGTCTTCGACACTGAGAGCATCAAGTCGGGGCGCCCCTTCGTCAGGCGGCGCTCCGTGGCGACCGAAAACTAGCCCGCCCGTCTGCGGCGAATAAACACTGCTTCATCCGCGCCGTTTGCCGTCACTGCCGTGACACGTAACGAGTCCCCCTTATGCGGATCGAATTTATTACCCTCTTTAACGCCCGTGCCGGTGTCAACTACGGCCTTGTCGCTAACCTGAAATGTCATCGTCTTGGCAGGAGCGACCTGTATTGTGAGCACTCGCCCGTGCTTGTCATAATGCATCACAGTACCGGTCACATACTTGAACGGCCCCGGACCGAGATCCCTCAGCGAAACTGCAGTTCTGTCGTTGTCAAGCCCGAAGTAGTACACAACAACGTGCGCTCCTAACGATCGGAATGACGAAGACGGAGTTGTATGAACTCTGAGATCGTCATCGAAATCCAATGCAACGTCGGTCTTTTGCGTTGTTTTGAATTGTGCGCGAGAGCCATCAGCCATGGTCAAGCTAATGAGTCCTGCGGTAGCGTTGACGGATTTCACAGTCCCCGATAGTGCGTGGACCACCCACTGAGCACGAGCCACAATGGGGCAACACGAAATCAGACTGGCAATCGCAAGGACGGGGAATAGTTTCTTCAGCATAGCATTCTCCTTCGTTTCTCAGAATCGCTTCTTACGAACAGGAGCCGATGAGGTCGAAGCACTGATACAAAATCTCGCTGAAGCGGTTTCATGGTGGCAGGAATCCAAGGTCATTGGAGACCAGAAACATAGATCGGTTTTGATCCGCGACTCCGTCAGTAATGTAAATCGAGGATCGCCAGATGATATGTGCACGACAGGCCGCAATTCCCACCACTACGTCATCAGAAGTCAACCCGCACCCCTGCCATGGTTGATCGGTTGCGTGGTGCCCAAAAGTCATGTCGACACCCCCGATCGCTTCATTGCCGAACAGCCCATATCGGTTTTGTGCAAGGACTTGTCCGAGAGCGTCATAAATGCCACCACGTTGTCGACGGCGGCGTATCCTACGCTCCGTGATTGTTTTTCGTGCGGCCGAGCATGCAAACGAAGCATATTAGACCTACGAAAGGCATCGCATAGAGAACCCAAACCAAATCCACGTTTCGCTCCTCATGTCATCAAAACTCGATCCAGAGATGTCGTCCCTGGAAAGAGCTATCGGTGTGACTCCTTTTCATCTGCGCATGTCCACTCCCTGAAGTTACGTAGCTTGGGCGTGTAGTTTTCAGAAGCAATCCACGCCACCCAATCGAGCCAGAAAGTGCCGAAGTAATGCGTAACCGTCCCCAAAGAATTTCTGGCGTTGAGGAGTTCATGAAAAATCATCATAGGGACCGTCGAGCTTCTTTCTCACCGTGGGCAACGAAGCGATCGGAACGTCGCGATTCTTCGAGCCTTATCCCAACGGCCCGGCAGACCCAGCACCGTAAATAATGTAGATTAAGCGATTCGGAAATAGCTGTTCCTTTTGGAACGTGATCGTCCTCAAATCATTAGCTATCGTGATGGCTCGTGTCAGGTGAGTTCTCTATAATGAATGAACTCGCGTGTTCTCATGGTGTCACTGGCGAGGCGTTTACTAGATTGGACGCGGTCATGGCGCAAGGTCATGGGGCTGGATTCGAAGTAGACGAATTTCTGGCGACTGCTGGGCCCGGGCGAAAGATCGTCCAGTTGAAAAAGACGCAAATATTCTTTTGTCAGGGCGATCCGGCTGACTGCGTCTTCTTTCTTCAGAAGGGTCGCGTCAAGATCTCAGTCTCATCTGCCGCTGGCAAGGAAGCGACAATTAGGCTGGTTTCGACAAATGACTTTTTCGGAGAGAAGGCGATGGCCGCGGAACCCGGCCTGCGCGTGACGACCGCCACAGCCATGACCGCTTGTACCGCGCTCAGGATAGCCAGGCCGGAGTTTCTCCGCGTCATGCACGAAGAACAGGCTTTTTCTTACTTGTTCTCCTCGTTTCTTCTAGCCTGCAGCATGAGAACTCAGGCCGATTTAGTTGACCAGTTATTTAACCGAGCAGAAAAGAGGTTGGCGCGAGTCCTCTTGCTCATGGCAGAGTACAGCCAACCGGGAGAAGATGAGACGCTGATTTCACCGGTCTCGCAGGAGGCCCTCGCAAATATGATCGGCAGCACCAGACCTCGTGTAAACGAATTTATGAATCGATTTCGCAAGCTTGGATTCATCGAGTACAACAGTAGAATTCGAGTTCGGAAATCGCTCTTGAATGTGTTCCTTCGCGATTGAACTGCATTCGTATGCGCCGAGGCCGTCGCAACGGTCGAGTGCTTCTTTTGTGCAAGTCTAACTTTGAAACCAAAAGGATCGTCAAATGGGAGTGTGGGGCACTCTGATGAAATCCAAAGCTGAGCCTCTTCTTTCGTCTCAAATTTCTTCGATCACGTCAATTTGCATCTCTTCTGCGGTCTCGGGGCTTGTTGTATTTTCGGTCGCAGTCCTGCTGCAGTGGTTCATCTATGACGACTGGATGCACAACAAAGGTCCACTTCGCCTCGTCGGGAGCGCGTTCGCTTTTACGTTGACCTTCGCATATGTCTATCATTGGCAACTCGGTGTGCGAGAAAGAAAAATTGAGATGTTACGACGTTTTGAGAGAATCAAGTGGATGAACGATCGTATCCGTAATTCGCTGCAAGCCATTGAACTCGTTATGTACGCCACGAACCCTAGTCTGACGGACCCGGTGAAAGATGCTGTCGACACAATAGAGAGCGTTCTTCAGGAGGTTCTAGTTGAGAATCACGCTGACTCCCGGAGCAGTATTGATAGACCCGCGCCGGAATCGACCTCTGGCGAGTTTCTCTCGAATTGAGTTTGCCCGTGTATTGTGATAAGTAGCGGGATGGTTGGCTGGAATCCGAAATGGGCAAGCCAGTATGCGAGAGTTGGTCCTGCGATTCCCGCGCCCGATATCAACCCTCATGAAATACTAGATGTTAGGCTCCCAAATTCAGATGGCCGAACGGCGCAGTTCCAAGTGCAACCTCCAGCATCTGCTCAGACCGTTGTCAACGTGACAAGGGCTATCCCATGCACGGAGCTGCATCTGCATTTACTCCAATCTCTGTCAGTCGAATTCAAGACTTTGTAGATCGCCGTGAACGACGATCAGATGGAAGCGCCTAATAATTCACAGATGAACTTTCGCGATTTCTAACGTCCGAGAGGAGCATGGGTGGACTGATAAAGACTTTCCAAGTTTCGAGTGTGGATTCTAATCAGACCACCTCGGGGACTGTCTATGTCGGCGATGAGGAGGAATGAGATGGAAATCAGGAGAGGCAAAACGATGAGATAGTGACGCCCAGAACCGGCATGTTTGCTATATCCAAGTAATAGATTGCAACAAATCGCAATCGTTGTCACAAAACCCCATGCCGAAACTGGAATTCGATTCCACCAAGCCGCTTGAGTATACCCTTGGGAATTGAGAACATCGTTCGCGCCACTAACAGCAAGGGACGTCGCGGGCGTAGGTTTAGTTAAAGCAGAGGATCGGACAACGATCCAGAGTTGATGCTGCACTTCAGCGGTGTCGGCGTTGAGTTTATTTAGGTCCGGTCCTTGTGGCGCAGTGTAAAAGCGAATACGTTGATCCAAATACTTCACGAGGAGCATGCGGAGATTAGCTGCAGCCTCGGGGGGTAGCAGATCCGCCCGGACTTGCTCGGCGCCGATGGCGTTGGCCTCTCCCTCTTCGAAGGATTTTCGTAAGTCGTACCGAGTCACAGCCATCGAAAAGGTAAAAACCAACTATTAGGTCGAGAAGAGTAAGGGACGCCCCCAAGATAACTCCAAAGTCGTCGCGGTGATCTTTTTCGATGAGCGGCCTTTTGTCGCTGTATGCTACCCCAATCCTTCCCGCAGACCACATCAGCAGGAATGACAATGCAAAAACGAGCAGAGGATGACGCATCAGATTCGACACTATTTCCATCCCGACGATATCCCTTCTTTTTAGCCATTCAACTGGCCGGACGCTTTTACCCTCTGATTGGTTTGGGATCTTGAATTTACAAAAGGCGTTTCATGTTTATTCAAGTTGGCCATCCTCGAAGTCCCTTTGACAGTTAGCAAACTCGTCAGCGACTCGATTAGATCACGGATGATTAGGTTTATTCCGTGTTTATCTCATCGTTTGTGACTTTTCGCTGAAGGCAGCGTTTGCAATCCAGGACCGTCAGTCCCAATCAATAAGCCCGGGTTGTAGACGATCTGGAAATTTGCCGGCTCATCATATACAAGGATTACCGTCTTTACTTCAACACTCATCCCTTAACCTCTTTCCCATTCAAGGCAAGTTGCTTGGCAATCTCATCCAGCTTTTTTATTGCTCCAGAAAATTCAAACTCTCCGATGTCGGCGCTCAGCGCATCCAGCCGTGCCTTCTCCACATGCCCCGACAACGTGCCTTGCAACGCGCGAAATGTTTCTTCGGAGTCCCCATCACTCGCATCGAGTAATCGGCGCAGTCGCTCAATCTCACGAGCGACCGAGACGGGATCCAGGTTCTTCTTCACCCCATTGTCCAACGAGGGAGCCGGCGATTCTCCGAAAGCCCTTTCAAGCGACGCGATCTGCTGATGCAACAGGGAAGCGAAGTCCTTCAAAATTGACGGCGTCGCCCCATCGTTTTCGCGAATCGCCTTCTCCAATTTCTCCGCCGCGAATTGAACGCCCTTGATTCCAAGATTCCCCGCGACACCCTTCACGGTATGCGCCCTGCGTTGCGCTCCCTCGCGATCCCCGCTCTTGAGCGCGGCATCCACTTCTTCATCCGCGTTTTGGAACTTCACGGAAAATTTCACCAGCAAGTCCCGGTACAAACGGGAATTTCCTCCCACCCGCTTCAGCCCGTCTTGAAGGTCCACACCTTCAATTTCAAGAACCTCCGCAACAGGTGGCGCCGCCGCTTCCACTTTCACCGTTGCGGTCTCCTCCTGCACGATAGGACGCCGCACGGTGATCCATTTCTTGATCGTCGCAAACATCTGGTCAGGATCAATCGGCTTCGCAACGTGATCCACCATCCCTGCCTGTAGACACAGCTCGCGATCGCTATCCATCGCGTTCGCCGTCATCGCAACAATCGGCAACGATTGGAAGCGGGGATTCGAATGGATTGCCTTGGTCGCTGTTACGCCATCCATCACCGGCATCTGCATGTCCATCAGCACTAGGTCATACTCATTCTCGCTTACCTTGCGAACCGCAACCATTCCGTTTTCCGCCAGGTCAATGGACATGCCCGCCGTTTCCAGCAGCCCCATCGCAACTTCCTGGTTCAGCTCGTTGTCCTCCACCAGCAACACGCGCGAGCCGCGCAGTTGTTCCAGGTCCACACCCGCTGTCGCTCGGACGTCGTCCACGCTCTCGTGGTTTTCGCCGAGCACCTGTATCGCAGAATCGAACAGCATCGACGCCGTCACCGGCTTCACCAGCACGCTGCCGAACGCGTTGTTCTCCGCCTGCTTCAACACCTCTTCGCGGCCATAAGCCGTCACCATTACAAGGTGCGGCGCCGTTGGAAGATTCGGCAACGCGCGAATCCGCTTGCCCGTTTCAATCCCATCCATCCCCGGCATCTGCCAGTCAACGAACGCAATCTCGTATGGCTTGCCCGCGTTCGCTGCTTGGCGCACCATCTCCACTCCCTCCGCCCCCGACGGAGCCTCATCCACCACGAAGGTCATGCTGCTCAGCATGCTCGCCAGCACTTCGCGCGCCTGCGAATTATCGTCAATGACTAGCACGTGCCGCCCACGCAGATCCGGCCGGGGTATGCTCTTCGTCACTGCATCACTCTTGCCTAGCCACGCCGTGAACCAGAACGTGCTGCCCTTGCCCAGTTCGCTCTCAACCCCGACGTCGCCTCCCATCAACTTGGCCAGCTGCTTTGAAATAGCCAACCCAAGTCCGGTGCCGCCGTATTGCCTCGTCGTCGCTGTATCCGCCTGCTCAAATGCCTGGAACAAGCGTCCCATCTGCTCGCCGGTCAACCCTATGCCCGTATCGCTCACCGAAAAATAAACCAGCTTCCCCATCTCATCTTCTTCCTTCACGCGGGCCCTGACGATAATCTCGCCCTTCTCTGTGAACTTCACTGCGTTGTTGCAGAAGTTGATGAGGATCTGCCCAAGGCGCAGTGGATCGCCCTTGAGATGATTCGAGATCGAAGGCTCAATATCGAAGATAAGCTCCAGCCCCTTCGCAATCGCCTTCTCTGAAATCAGGTTGCTGACGTTCTCCAGCACCTTCTCGAAATCAAAATCGATGCATTCCACCGACAGCTTGCCCGCCTCAATCTTCGAGAAGTCCAGGATGTCGTTAATGATCCCCAGCAGGTGCTGTCCCGATTGCTGAATCTTTCGAACGTAGTCGCGTTGCCGCGTATCCAACTGCGTTCGCAGCGTCAGATGGCTCATGCCGATGATGGCATTCATCGGCGTGCGAATCTCGTGGCTCATGTTCGCCAGGAAGTTCGACTTCGCCTTCGTTGCCGCTTCCGCTGCCTCCATCGCATGTCGTATTGCCGTCTCCGCCTGCTTGCGCTCGGTAATGTCCTTCACGTTCGAGACGATGATCTCCTGGTTCAGGAAATCCGCAAGATACAGAGTCACCTCCGCATCGAAAACCCGTCCATCTTTCTTGCGATGTTTTGACTCCCGTGTCACAACAGCATGTTCCCTTAGGGTGTCCGTCAGTTCCGACAACTTCGCATCATCGAATTCGATTGCCACCTGGCTGATCGGAATCGTGCGCATCTCCTCCAGCGTGTAGCCCAGGTTCTTGCAGGCGGTGTTGTTCGCATATTCCAGGCGACCGTCGCGCGGACGAATCCAAAACACTGCATCCGCCGCATTGTCCACCGCATACTGCGTAAACTGCAGCCGCCTCTCCGCCTTCTGTCGCTCCGTTATGTCGCGCGCCGCGATCACCGTGCCCACCACTTCGCCGTCCTTCAAAATAGGTGTAGTGGAGTATTCAACCGGCACGCTCGTACCGTTTTTCTTCCAGAGCACTTCGTCAGATACGTTGCGGCGCTGCCCATCCTTGGTCGTCCGGTACATCTGGCATTCTTCGCGAGGGAAGGGGGTTCCATCGGGATGCGCGTAATGAATCTGCGCATGCATCGGGTGTCCAATCAATTCCTCTGGCTTATATCCAAGCAGCCTGGCGCCTGCGGGATTCACGAACGTCATCAGCCCATCCGCGCTCAGGCCGAAAATGGCTTCGCCTACGGATTCAAGAATCAATCGTGACCGCTCCTCGACGGCAGCCAGCGCCTCGGCCTGTTGCCGAGTGTGTTCAAGCAACAGCCTCGTCTTGATGTTTCCAGAGAGAATCTCTGCATTCAGCGCGACCATCGGCAGCAGGTCCGCCAGTAGTGCAAGTTGCCTCTCGGTTAATGCAGAGATTGGAGCCAATTCAATCACGCCCGCCACGTCTTCCTGATTGATCAGCGGGTAAAAATGAAGGCTCTTCGGCGTCGCGCTTAAAGACCCCGTAACAATCTTTATCTGGTCATTCCCGTGTACAGCCAGCGGCCGCCGCTCTACCGCCACCTGTCCTACCAGCCCATCCCCCAGCGCAAACTCTTGCTGGCTCTCCCCCTCCGCGGACGCATAAGAACCAGCACGTTTGAAGCGAGTCCGATCCTCGTTGCCGATGTAGAAGACGCCGTACAGCAGCGGAATGCATGTCGAAATATGAGATAGCAGCGCCTTCGCGAAATCCGGAAACTCCTGCGCAGAGTGGAGCTCTTCTATGGTCGACGCAACCTCCGCCTTCACCCAATGTTGAATCTCGCGCTCCCGCGCGTTGTGCTGCAACTTGCGCAGCGCACGCCCGATCTCACCAATTTCATTTCGCTGATCTACATATGGGATCTGTCCGTCCAGTCGGCCATCCGCGAGTTCCTGGATGCTGTGACGAATACCCAATAGCTCTGCGACAACAACTCTCTGGATGATGACAAACGCGATAGCCAACGATGCGGAAAGTCCCAGCAGGATGACAAGCCAAGTAACTGTTATAGCGTGGTTAGTCCTTCGCGATAGATCGGCCGATTGTTTGTCAACTGCCATTCGCAACTCATCCACCAGGTCGATAACTGCCTGCCGGGCCTCAACGAGGTCCGTTGCGACTCGTCCGTGCAGCAGCACCATCGCCCTGTTTGTGTCGCCCGCCAACGCTGCCGCACGAACCGGTCGCGCATCAGCTACCGCTCTATCAAACAGCGTTGAGGCTGCCTGGATTTCCTTGGCGCGCTCCGGGCTTTGCTGCAGGGATTCCGCAATCCGTGCCCTGTAATTTCTCCACACTTTGTCCAACTCCACGTCAATGGATTGGCGCTTGTCCGCGTCCGGTTCCGTAATTTCCTCGTAGAGGTAGAGCCCGAAGCGCATGGTATCTGATCGCGCCACCGAGATGCTCGGCAGGGTCTTCGCGTCGTGCTGTATCAGGGTGCTGTACCAGTGATCGATCGCTTTCGTCTCGTAGGACGAATAGATCGTTGCGAGCAACACCATCAACGTCAACGGGGTGACAGCGAGAAGCAGCTTGGTTCGAATTTTCTTGTTTGCTAGCAGTCCCATTCCACTCTCCGCGGTCCATCCTGCAATCGATCGATCTTGCTCATGTGAACGAATCACGTTCGCGAAAGCCGTAGTTGATAGGGCCAGGTATCCGGTGCACGTCAATCGGCTGCGCCACTTCTTCTATGCAAGTGTCCTCTTCCCGTTTGCCAGTTGCAACCGTCTCCGGACTTGCTCGTCCAATAAGAGTCCCATCCTCGGATGTTCTGTCAGCAGGATGAATGCTACGACCATCAATGCAGTCAAGGCGCCTATAACAAGTGCCAGCACAAGAGAAGCATGGTCCTCTCGCTTCTGAAGTCTCGCAGATAGATTTGCTGCGGTCTAACCTAAGGTTTCGTCCTCAAGCGCCAATACATAGGGGATTGCCTCTTTATTGATCTACGCGCCTAACTTCTCATCTGACCCAGAGCTTAACCTGAGCCATCAGCGCGGCACTCACCCCTTGGCTCCAGGCGTCGCGGTCGATAGACAAGTCACTGATGTAGACGCGCGTGCCTGCGCTGTAAAGTTCATGCGTCAGGGGTCCAGAAAATCATGCCCACGACATCTCCTTCATGGAGAGCCAGCAATAAGTAACGTGAGTCGTGGAGATTCTTTTTCTATTTGACGCGCGAGCTGGGAAGCAAGATCGAGAACGGCCTTAAAATCTGACCTGTTAGCCATTCTGAAACTTAAGTCAATCTTTATAGCATAGGTGCGTGGGGGTTGATGTAATTCGACTCGAATTGCGCAAAGCCGCTACCAGGACACAATCAATCAGATTTCAATCGTGAGATGTGGCAATTGAAGATTAATTACGAAGACACTCGGCTTTGTCGGATCGGCGTTCGTCGGTACCAATTGTCCAGAATCGCACGTGCGTCAGTTCAGATGGCTTTCAAACCGAACGAGATGGCCTTCCGTCGGCTACAGACCGGTGAATACTGGCGTATGTGCGGATTTAGGGGTGCAGATCAGTCATGTGAACCCTTTTGTCTGAAGAACGAGGTTGATAACACCATGTCGTCGGGTCGTCCACGGCTTCTAAAGTGCATGTCGAGAGGCGTCTCAGGTCGTTTCCCAGCACCTTGGGATTGGTATTAGAGGCCTTGCCAATTCAGGCTGAAATCGCGCTGTTGCGCTTAGTGCCCGGTCGATTGATGCGATTTAGATGTTCCAGCTTAGAATGGAAACTCCTGGGAGAAGAAACACTTACGTAATCCGCAAAAGTGTAACTTTGAGAGGTATTCGTTGAGTTCAAATTCATCGGCACGCCGTGATAAGGGGCGAAATGGGCTTAAAGGGATTTCTGCTTGAAATGCTTCTAACTGGCTTCTTTGCAGTTGCGTGCATGCGGGCACGAGTTGAGCCGGTTGGTGAGAACGCTCCGCACTTAAGGGACCTTTTTGCGTTCAGGAGCAGACTCGAAAGATTGCAGAGGACCCGATGGCAGTGGTGCTCGATAGTGCTCCTTCTCATCATCGCTCGCCTGCAATGGAGACTGCCGGTATTCGTCGAGATCACTTTTCTAGTCATGCTGATCTTGTTCCTCGCCATCCCGCCGCGTAAAAATCGAGTGTAAGAAAGTCGCGCCTCCGCAAGGCACTAGCCCCTTGGCGAATCTCTCCAAGGCATCGACAATTCCATTCGCCATTCGTTTTCTTAGTGGCCGATGCGGATCAATTCGTGTGCGGAAGGTCGCCGCCTTCCCATTCGACTGATGATTGGTTCCGACCACCTCGTCGGTCCGAAAGAAACCCCGCTTCGGGAATTATCCCTTTAGAACCTTCAAACTTGGACCTGCGGATTGTGGCGTGCTGACCTTCCGCAAGTTATGCGAGTTAGAAAAGATATTTATAGGGGAGTTTGAGTCTGGATTGATTTTACAAAAGCCGCTTACACTGACGCGAGAGTTCGATCTCAACTTCTGGCTCCAAAACCAAAGTTCAGATTTCCCAATCTGTCGAGAGTAGGACTTTGGTATTAAAAAGTGCGAACGACGAAGCGACTTTTCAAACTGCAATAAGAAGGTTGCCATTTTTCGATGAAAGCCGCATTTATAGCTACTACTTAGTCCAGCGGACTTTGAATATTCGAGTCGGGCCCAAATCGTTTTGTTCCACAAATCGACCGACAGTTAAAAAATCACAAATAGCAAGCTAGCAGGGTCAACTACACCACTGATCTCGGTCACTCCATCAAGAGTTGTCGGATCTGTCACGGCATTCCCATATGCTAACTGGATTCGTTCTCCGGTTGGAGCGGTTTGAAGTTTTGAAGACAACCTCAAGGAGGTAGCAATGGCAGCGACGAAACAACAGGGTGGGGCGTTCACAATCTTTCTCGTGGGGCTGACTGTAGCGTGTGCAGGCGTAGCCGTGTCCGGCGGCATGGGCAAACTAGTGCTGCTTGTTGGCGTCGTCTTATTAGCAGTATCATTCTGGAGATTTTTTCAAATTAAACCTTCGGAAGGAAGGGTAGCACTCGGTTCCCAACCAGCCGTAACCAAGTTAATCGGTTTGGTCGTAACGCTACTCGGTTGGGGAGTTGTGCTTTTTGGACTTCATCTTACCGATAGCGTTGGTGGTCGAATGGCGACTTCAGTCATTGGTCTTGTCATTAGCCTTGGCGGAGTGCTCTTCATCTTGCCAATGGCGTGCAACAAGAATGCGATTTGGAAGGCGTAGATCGAATAACTTCATCCCCCAGCGATAACTTCGCGACCATGGAGACCGATTCATGAAGATGATCCGTAGCTTTATCTGTCTATGCGCCTTTGCTCTTCCCCTGTTGCCAGGTGCTGTTGCTTTTGCCGATCCATCTGCATCGACCGCCGAGCTGAAGGATGCGGCGGGAAAGGCGCCCACACCGGCCGATCTGCAGAAAGGCGACCCTGGCGGTTCGATCACCGGCACAATCAATGACGTTCCACCTTCCGATCCAAAAGCAGGTTTAACGCTAGGTGATGTCGCAAACCAGGTGGGACAGAACAAGATTGGTATCAATTTTACCTGGACACTGGTATGCGGTTTTCTCGTCATGTTCATGCAGGCCGGTTTCGCGATGGTTGAGTCGGGCTTGTGCCGCGTGAAAAATGCAAATCACACATACATGATGAATTTCATGGTGTACGCGTGTGGCCTATTCGCGTACTGGATTATCGGTTTTGCAATACAAATGGGAGGAGCAGCAGGCAATACCAACCTGGGCGGCCTCAGTCCATTGATGACGGAGCACCCGCTCAGTCTCTTTGGCAAGAACTGGGGAATCTTTGGACAGAACGGGATGTTTTTGGCCGGACATTCGTACGATGTCGGAGTCATGGTCATCTTCCTGTTCCAGATGGTCTTCATGGACACCGCACTTACCATCGTCACGGGTGCTTGCGCTGAACGTTGGAAGTTCCTCACCTTCTGCGTCTCATCCGTTCTGATGGGGGCTTTCACTTATCCGATATTTGCAAACTGGGCCTGGGGCGCCGGTTGGCTTTCTCAACTCGGATCTAACCTCGGCTTAGGCAAAGGCTATTGCGATTTCGCAGGATCTGGGGTCGTGCATGCTGTAGGTGGACTCACAGCTTTGGCGGTGGCACTGATCATTGGTCCGCGTGTCGGTAAGTTCAACAGAGACGGATCAAGCAATGCGATCATCGGTCACGATATTTCAGCGGTGTTGATAGGCTGCTTCATTCTTGCTTTCGGATGGTTCGGCTTCAATCCGGGGAGCACGCTTGCCGCGTCTGGCGCTGGCGGCCTGCGCATTGGCTCAGTCGCCGTCAACACAATGTTGGCAGGTTGCCTGGGGACGTTTGGGGCAATGCTTTACATGTGGGTCTTCAAAGGTAAGCCCGATGCTTCAATGAGTGCGAATGGCCTGCTGGCGGGACTTGTAGCAATCACTGCGCCAAGCGGATTCGTCAACCCTATCAGTTCCGCGATCATCGGGCTCATCGCTGGCGTTCTGGTTTGTCTCAGCGTTACGTTTATTGAGAACACGCTCAAAGTGGATGACCCGGTCGGCGCAATATCCGTGCATGGTGCTTGCGGGCTCTGGGGAGTGCTTTCTGTTGGCCTGTTTGCAGACGGCAAGAGCAACTACGGCGGCGCCTGGAACGGTGTTACGGGTTCTGTAACGGGCCTCTTTTATGGCGATTCCAGCCAGTTAGTCGCACAGCTAGTGGGAATCGCCACACTGGTCGGTTTCGTCTTCACTTTCAGCTTCGCCCTCAACTGGGTGCTCGAGATTATTCTTGGCCATCGGGTCTCGATTGAGACAGAAGTTGCCGGTCTTGATATTCCAGAGATGGGCCAGCTCGGATATCCGGAGTTCGTCTTTGTTCCGGAACCGGAAGTACTCCTGGCCGCTGAAGAAGCCGCCATCGCGTAGTGCATATGTAACCCTTCCGCGGTAAGGGACTTTAGCTCCCCCTTACCGCACCCTTTTCAAAGCTGCCTCAGAAACTCTGCAGATGTTCGAGGATAGGAATGAAACGTAAACTTTACACAGAAGTGAAGACGGAAGACGAGTTGCTCGTCATGCCCGACTCATCTTCAGAAGTGATGTTGCCAGGGGCCATTCCCAATCATATTCAGCGTCAAATGATTCGGATGTTTCGAGATCCCTATGTTTTGGAAAAAGTGGAGCGGACTGAACTCCTCGAACAACTCGAATCGATGGTTAAAGCGCAGCCAAATGTATCCCAGCTTCGCGTTTTATTGGGCATGACTCTTTGCGTGGATCATAACCCGCAGGCCGCTCTTGAAGAGCTTCGCTTGGCCGTTGAGGTCGCCCCAGATAATTTTCTGGCGCGATTGAAGTTTGGCGAAATCCTGATGCGCTTGCGAATTTGTGATCAGGCCGCAGAGCAAACGCGTCAAGCCGCTTTGAACGCCGTAAACCCAGTGCAGTCTGAACTGGCGCGACGCCAGGCCGCGACAATACGAACGATGCAGCGTGAAGGTATCGAGCGCGGTGGTTATAAGAGCATCTTCTCCCGTCTCGGTGGATTTACCAGAAGAATGAAGTCGCACCATGAGGTCACGGCCGTGAGTCATCGGTAGTATGCCTCACATACTCCAACTTGCACTCCTTATTGCGATACTGTTGCCCGCAGGCAAGCTGGTTGCGTCGTTTTGCACGCGCATAGGAATCCCCGCAATTCTAGGCGAGCTGCTGGTTGGTGTCGTTGCCGGTCCCGGAGCTCTCAATCTGCTTCATATGAGTATCTTCCGTGGCGGGCAAGCCACCGATGCGTTTATGCTTCTGGCGCAGGTTGGCGGACTTGTTCTGATGTTTATCGCCGGCCTTGAAACTGACATAGAACGAATGCGCGAGGCCAGCGTTACCGCCTTTCTCGTTGCACTGTCGGGTGTAATCTGGCCGTTCTTTCTCGGTGCTGGGGCCGCTCACATGCTGGGACTTCCGTGGAATAGCGCTCTATTCCTGGGCGGGGCTCTTACGGCGACCAGCGTGTCAATCTCAGCTCGAACTCTGATGGATGCCGGGAAGATGTCGTCGCCGGAAGCTTCGGTCATACTCGGAGCGGCTGTGATTGACGATGTAATGGGTCTGTTTGTTCTGGCCTTCCTCGCGGCCTCATCAAGCACAAGCACCGCGGAATCGTTTGGTGTTGCCAATAACGCGTCCTTCTGGTTGCAACGGCACATGCCCATCGCAGCCGCTCACCCGCTATTGATCCAGATGTTGCTCATCGCCGTATGCGTTGGGGTCTTCTTTGTAGGAGCCTATGCAGCAGCAAAGCGCTGGCTCGATCCGTTGATCGTGCAACTGAGGAAGCTATCTGCGAACGAGTCGGTGACGAGTTGCATTCTCGCACTGGTGCTCATCTATGCCATTTTTGCCGAATGGCTCGGAAGCGTCGCGGGAATCACGGGAGCTTATCTCCTTGGATATGTGTTCGCTGGTTCGAAGTTCAAAGCTGACATTGAACGAACCTTCTATGCGCTTGGGCACGGATTGCTGATCCCACTCTTCTTCGTATCAATTGGACTTGCCAGTAATTTTCGCGCACTCGGTGGCCATTGGTTGCTGCTTGGCGTTATTTCTATCGTCGCAATTGTGAGCAAGCTTCTTGGCTGCGGCATCGCCGCATATGCACGCGGGATGGGTACCGTACGAAGTTTCCGGATCGGGTGCGGCATGGTGTCGCGTGGTGAAGTAGGTTTGATTGTCACCGCTATGGGAGCTAGTACAGGAATTTTCAAGCAACCTGAAGTAGCGGTAATGGTATCTGTCGTTCTGTTAACGACGTTGCTTACTCCATTGGCGTTGCGAGGCGCTTTCCAGTTGAAGTGCGCGGAGGACGATGAAGACTCCTCAGATGGTTTCGGAGGTTCGAGTCAAGGCCGATCTTTTCCAGACACGGGCATCGGTCAGGCCGATCATGTGGATGTGTTGGCAGAGACTTCGATAAGTTCGGCCTTGAACAGGAACGACCCAAACATCTCTCCGCGAATGCACACGGCTGAGCACTTGCATTTGCGGTCGGAGGTTGGATAAGTGAAGGGATTTCCAGGCCAAGTTGTCACGTTATAAATCGGGTTCGATAGTGAATGATTTGCGTTACAAACTCGGAACAATGCAAGGAAGCTGATCGATGAAGCTCAATGGTGTTGACGCAAGATGACAACCGCCGAGTCTCCACTCCTTCCCGGCACTCAACTCGATCACTATCAGCTCGAGGAGATTGTCGCGACTACCAGACGGGCTGTCGTGTTCCGCGCGATAGATACGCTAACTGGACAGCGAGTTGCCGTCAAAGTTCCCCACGCGGAGACTCAAAGCGATCCGACTCTCTCAGATCGGTTTCATCGGGAGGAGGAGATCGGGATCAAACTGGATCATCCAGGAATTATGAAAATCTACCCAAACCCTAACCGCAGCAGAGTTTATATGGTTATGGAGTGGCTGGATGGAAGACGCCTTGGACAGATACTGAAAGACGATCCGAAGCTTCCGGCGGCTCGGGCTGTGAAACTGGCTGTAGGCATCTGCAATGCGCTGGAATACATTCACGCGAACGGCGTCGTACATCGCGACCTTGGTCCCGACAAGATCATGGTTGATGTGGATGATAACGAAAAGCTCTTTGACTTCGGCTTTGCTGCGATCACCGGGGCGCGACGCCTTACGTTTGCGAATCTGTCTGCCAGCCTGGGTACGCCTGACTACATTTCTCCTGAGCAGGTCAGTGGCGCGCGCGGGGATGCCCGCAGCGACATTTATTCAGCCGGAGTCATATTGTACGAAATGCTTACCGGCACCAAGCCATTCTCAGGAGCTAACGCATTCGCAATCATGAATGATCGACTTCTCCGAGATCCGGTCGCGCCCAAAACCGTGAATCCACAGATTTCTCCGGAAATGCAGACGATTATTCTTCACGCTTTGGAGCGAGAGCCTAGAAACAGATATGCTAGTGCCCGCGCATTGTCCCATGATCTTCGGCACCCTGAGCAGGTAGAGGTAAACGAACCTCATGCAGTCCCTGATAAGGTGCAGCCCATTCGTAAGGACGATGATAAGAAACCAAAGTCCAACCGGACATTGATTTACGTCGTTGTCGCGATAATCCCACTCTTGATCTTCGGTCTTTTGTTCTTGATGTCCCGAGGGCACTAAGTTTTGCGGTAGCTGAGCGGCTCTGATGATAGCTGTCGCGCTGTAACCAAAGGGCAACCATGCTTGACCTTGAGTTTGCGGAGCTTTCGGATAGAGGCCTTACCCGCGAGCACAACGAAGATTTCATCGGTCATGTGCTCCCGGCCACACCTTCGCAGGTCCAATCTCAAGGGTGGCTTTTCGCTATTGCGGATGGCGTAGGTGGACAGGACGCGGGTGAGGTGGCATCCCGGATGGCGATTGAGACCGTTATCGACGGTTTCCGCAGGATCCCTAAAGGCGTGATGCATGCTTCGCTTCTGCCCCGGCTTATTCAGGATGCTAATGTTGCAGTCTTTTCGGCAAGCCACAAACGACAGGCGCATGGTTCTCGAATGGCAACCACAATGGTAGCTTGCGCTCTAAGGTTTGACTCCGCAGTAATCTCCCACGTTGGGGATTCACGTTGCTATCTTTTTCGGAACAAGGCTGGAAAGACTCTTACTCACGATCACACGATGGCCCAGGAGCAGTTTCGCCTCGGCATACTATCCCAGGCGGAGGCGGCGGTGGGAGAGAACAGGCACATTCTCACGCGCAGTTTGGGAAACGAACAATACGTCGCGGCGGACACGATCACCGTCAACGTAATCCCTGGAGATTTAATTCTTCTTTGCTCGGATGGTTTGCATTCCCAAGTCCCGGATGAAGTTATTTTGCGCTTGATGAATGCCTCCTCTGACCTAGACGCCATTGCCTTTACACTCGTTAGTGCTGCAAATGATGCAGGTGGTCATGATAATGTTAGCGTGCAAATCATTCGCGTTGGCTCGGTGGAACAAATGGGTCTCTATCGAGGTCGGCCGTATCGGCTGCTCTAAATGATCGCAACCGGAGAAGTCCATTCTGGCGACTTGCTGGATCACTACAAGATCGAGAAAGTCGTGGCAACGAGCGGCATGGCCACGGTATTCCGCGCCGTCGACACGCTTACCGGTGCGCCGGTTGCGATCAAAGTGCCACATCCCCAGATCGACAACGATGCCGCGCTGACTGATCGCTTCTTGCGTGAAGAAAGTATAGGAACCAAGCTCAATCATCCTGGCGTGATGAAGGTCTTCAGCAATCCCACCCGTTCCCGAACCTATATGGTGATGGAATGGCTTGAAGGAAAACTCCTGCGGCAAATTCTCAACGAAGAGAAAACGTTATCGTCGGAGCGCGCCGCAAGGTTGGCAGCAAGAATTGCCAGCGCTCTCGAATACATTCACGCGAATGGAATCGTCCATCGCGATTTGAAACCCGAAAACATTATGGTCGATGCGAACGACAATATTCGGTTGATCGACTTTGGTATCGCAAGTAATGCCGGTGCACGGCGGCTGACCTTCGCCAACCTTTCACAGAACCTGGGCACGCCCGACTACATATCTCCGGAACAAGTGCGCGGAAAACGCGGCGACGCCCGCAGCGACATTTATTCGCTCGGCGTCATGCTGTATGAAATGCTCACTGGGACCGTTCCGTTTTCTGGACCAAGCTTGTTGGCAGTGATGAATGATCGATTGCTTAACGATCCACTTCCGCCTTCCAGCATCGATGCCAACATTACTCCGCAAATGGAAGAGATTATCTATCGCGCGTTGGAACGGGAACCTAGGAACCGATACAAAAACGCTCGCGAGTTCGCAACAGGACCTGTTGCACCAGGAAGGTGTGGGAGTATCAGACCGCGGACGAAGCCGTGGGACGGTGAAGGGCCGCACCCGGTCGAAGAGCATATTGCTATATGCGCTGCTCGCAATGATTCCATTACTGGTCTTTGCTTTGCTTCTCTTGGTTTCACGCAGGCATTAACTTAACGGAGCGTGAAGTCCTCAGAATGAATGACGTACTCAGGATAAGCTTCGGCACCCAGCTCCCGGATATCCATTCCCCTCCGATCCCCAGTTTCATCCACCCGAAATCGAACCACAAGATTCAAGAGCCAATTGCAGCCGTAAATTAACGGCAAGACGAAACCGAGGAGGGTAGCTACACCGATGAATTGAGCAAGGAGTTGCTCAATCCGTGAGCTAGAACCGACGTGTGCAAATATTCCCAGCGCAAGCACTCCCCATATCCCAGCGGCGCCATGAACGGAAATTGCTCCTCCAGGGTCATCAATTCCTAGTCGTAGCTCCAGAAACTCAGCGAGAAAAGGAATCATTACGCCGGCGACAAGTCCTGTGACTATAGCCGCTCCTGGGGAAAGGTAGATACACCCTGCGCTTCCCGCAACTAAGCCTCCCACCCAACCATTTGCACTCAGTGACGCGTCAGGTTTGCCGTAACGAAACCTTGTGGTGCACACGGCGGCAAGGCATGCAGAATAGGCGCCGAGCATCGTGTTAATGACCACACGGACCAATTGCATTGGATCAATCTGATAGAAAAGCAGTGACCCCGCACAGTTCAGAGCAAGCCAGCCGACGAAAGCAAGAAGACATCCGAACGCGACAAGTACGATATTGTGTCCTGGAATCGCGCTGGTCGCGCCATCTTCGGCATACTTACCCTGCCGGGGCCCAAGAAGCCATACGATCGTCAGAGCAGAGAGTCCACCTACAACGTGAATCGTGCTACTCCCGCCGGCATCCACAAACTTCGCAGCTAGACCCAGATCCACGTTGAGTCGCGAGAGCCAGCCTCCGCCCCATACCCAGTGGGAGAAAAGGGGAAATGATATGCCAGCAAGCAGGGCACTTGACAGGCAAATAGGAGCCAATCTCCATCGACCTGTGCCACTACTGATCGGAATTATGCCGGCGAGACCGACAGCGAACATTTGGAAACAAAGTACCAGGGGCCCGGATGATCCGTCGAAATGAATTGCACGAGCGAAGATGGGGTCTGCACCGGCCCAATTCCAACGAATACTCTCAGTTCTAAATAAGAGTGCAGGCCCGTCAACCAAACCTGCTAAAGAAAATCCGACGGCTACAAATATTATTGCCGTTACTCCAAGAACACAGAGGGTACTAAGCATGGCGTGAGCTGAGCTTCGAGATCTGCCCAAGCCCTGATGAATCAAGGACAGCCCTGCGAATGTTAAGGGCATAAGGATCACGCAAATGAGGCAAATTACAAAGCTCATCTATTGCTCCTGTGGATCGCACTGTTCCCCAGAAACAATAAGCAGAGACCTAACAGTTCCACTGCAAATCCAGCGGTTACAAAGGCGACTCTCTCGGCAACACCCCCAAGCATGACAAAGGTTGCCAGGATAATAAGCCAGCCTGAGAGGAGCAGAGAGCAACCAAGTATTCTCATCGGGATCTCCTCTGCTGTTTGCATGCGTAGTAGTAACTGGGTGTCGAGGCGACTGCTTAGTTTGAAAATCGATTCTACAGCCATTCGGAAGCTAATTAGAAGCCTAGATCGCGTTTGGCAACGGCGTCTCTAGTCGAATCCTAATCGCCTTGAAGGTCACACTTGTTAGGGCGATGATTCATCTGGACGCGACGGCCTGAGCATTTGCGATGAAGAAAAGGTCATTCTTCTTTGACGTTCAACGAACGTTCGGGGCGTCAGAATTCCAATGTGGGCCGTTCAACGGTTGACCTGATTCCACGGGAGCTATCTAACCCGCTCGTGCCGCCTCAAAAGAGAACCACTGCATTCAAACGGGGGTGGGACGGAGTCATTGCTAATCACCCGGTTTTCGCCGAGAACATGACATGCCTGCTGTTCGCTTCGCTTACAGACGCTTGATCGCTGTGATCGACGCTTCCCGATAGCTCATACGTTGCCGATAGAACTCGCTGGCACGGTTATTTACTGCGAGATACTCCAAAGATGCGAACTCCGCGTGATGCAAGCGTCCCCAATCTTCAGCCGCTCGCAAGAGCCGGCCTCCAATGCCTTGGTTCTGATGTCGGGAACTAATTGCAATCTCCGAGATGTGGCAGTAGGTGATTTCCCGGTGCATTGGATCCGGCGACTGTTCAAGTCGTGCATCCACAAATCCTCCGACCTGGCCACCGAGCTCCGCAACGAGGGTCATAGTGGTTCCACCAGCGCCAGTCAGATGCTGCCGGCCCTCACGGTAACGTGCGGCGATCATGTCAAATTCGGGGACGGAATAGCGTTGGGGATCAAGTCTGGCGTGATGTTCAGCACTCTCGAGAAACGTCTTTGCGATACCCTCAGCGTCAGCTGAAACAGCCAGACGGATCGTGATTGCCGCTGAGCGCAGGCTCGTAGCGTGATTTGTATTATTCATAGAACCTCTGTAGATGACTTGATGGCAGCTTCTTCGCTTTTCACTTGTCCAGTTGCGAATATGAGAGGCTCCGCGGATACCTTTAGAAAGTCTTTTTTCGCCGCATTACATCCGCGGCCCGGCCGATCCCAAATCCACAAACGCCGCTTAGCACAACGACGGCGACGTGCCATGTAATGACGTGAATCGCTTTTAAGTTGTGACAATGCAGTTCGAGCATTCCGATGCCGGTGAGCCCCGCAAGCGTGCCGGCGGCAACGCCTGCCATACCCCAATCCATCACAAATCCACTGCGCAGAATATATGCCAATAGAATTGCCGTGGGAATCGATACGATCATTCCGGCGAGAAGGCAGGGAGTCCCTTCGGCAATGAATCCTCTGAAATCATAGCCTTGAAAAACAATTGCGAACAACAAAGGAAGACCCACTGTCGCGAGCGCCAGAACTGGTGTGCCCAATTTAGAACCAGCAGCCGGGCGCATCTCGCGACTGCAGGCGACGGAGGCGAGCCATGCGATTACAAGCAGCGTCGGAAAGATCAAGGCACGCTGGCTCTGGTTCAGAGCGCTAACTCCGCTCAGTCCCAAAACTGTGCCCGCGACTGCGGCAAGGGCAATGGATAGGGAAAGGAATACTAACGTGATCGCCCACATTGGGGCCAATGGCCGTACGGGGTGCAAGTCAACCATCACCGCGCGTTGTGCGCGCTCGATCGTTCTTCGACCTGAATCTGACGAATCAGCGGCTCCTGCCGCTTTGTTTAAAATTCGGTCGATGTCGTCAGGCTTCATGTATTCCTCACTCGGTAGGCAAGAACCTCCCTTAGCTTCAGGTAGGCCCGGTGTGCCTTCTGCTTGACTGAACCCGCGCTTGAAGAGGTAGCGCGAGCTACCTCTTCAAGCGTCATCCCTAGAATCTTGAGCATTACAATCACTTCGCGCTGGCTCTCTGGCAATTCGGCGAGAAGTGCGTCCATGTCCTGACCATCGTGCGAAGAACCCGAATCCGGCGCGGCGGTGTCGGGCAGTTCGTCAACCTGCGATTCGCGAATCTCCTTTCGCCTAGCCTTTCGATAATTGTCGAGGCCCGTATGGCGTGCAATGGCGAAAATCCAAGGAAGTACGGGTTCGTCCATGCGATACGAGTGACGGGCTTTATGGATTCGCATCCACGTTTCTTGCACCAGGTCCTCGGCGAATCTTCTGTTGAACGCTTGTGCCCAAAAATAGCGAAGCAGTAAGGGACTCACCTTCTCGATGAAAGTCCTTGTCGCATCCTCGTCTGCCTGCTGATATCCGTACATCAGGGATTCCAAGGCCCGCGACGGCGTCGAATGCGGTGCCGAGCGAATGGGCATTACGGGATCCTTACGCAATTGCGATAAAGCGAAGTGACCATCAACGTCCATTATGCCTTTCACCCTTCAATGCTGGCGTGAACTCTTCATAGAAAAAGAGTTCACGCCCCAGAAAGGAAATTTCCCCTAGTCCTCGGTGTCGATAATCGCAACGCCGTTGGCCGCACTGTTGATCGTGGAAACGCCTTTCAGAAAAAGGTTGCCGTCTCCGTCTACCTTGAAGATTGAAAGATGTGAGATCGCCCCGGCACCGTCGATTACTGCTACGGATCCAGATCGATATGCAATGTCCGTTGGGTTCCCATTGAACGATGCTGCAACGGCCTCGGTTTGAGTGATGGTCCGTCCATACACCAAGTAGCGCGATACGCTCTTGCTTGGGGAATTCGAAGAGAACAGAAACGGGCCGTCCAAGGCAAGCCAGCATGGCGCGTTTTGTGTGCCGGATCCGGTAGTCGTTAAGACTCTGTCGTTTCGTACCAGGCTGATCTCGTTGGCATGGGCGATAGTCACGTACGCGTCATTGTTACGCGTCACAAGTCCGAACGGTGCGTCGACATTCGCGGGAATATTTCGGACCAGTGTAGTTGGTCCATGAACCGCGCCATCCGGGCTCAGATTCACAGTTTCTATGGCATTGCTCTTCTCGCTGATAATCAATTGCCGTTCAAGTAATCCGACTTGCGCAGCAGAGCCATCTGCTTTCACGAGTTCGGCAACGCCGTCGGGACCCGGAGCAACGGCAAAATCAAACACCTGATGCGATTCGATCGTTGTTGATCCGAGTATGTAGAGGTGACCGTGTCCGAACGCAACACTCAGCGGGTTTGACGTCGTGGGAACGGTCTGTTTTAGACGGAAGCCCCGCTCGGACCGTTCGAAGATCGAAACATTCTGCGACGCAAAATTCACAACTGCGAGTCGGCCATGTGACGCGGCTATTCCACCCGCATTGCCGCTTGCACCGCCCGCGCCACCGGTGGCGACAGTTTGGATCAAACGATTGGAAGCGTTGTAGACCAGTAGATTGTTTGCAGGTGTATTTGAGGAGGTTACTACCAGGCCGTGCCGGTCCTGGCTACTAGCGATGCCTGCGGCGATGCCGAGAAAAAGAGCGAACGCGCTCACTTGACGAAAAATCCTCATGTGTTTCTCCATTTGTGTGGGATTGCCGTCGGCACCGCTAGATGACCTGCCAACCGGGAATGGTACAAAACAGTTACGACGGTCAATTGCAGGTTCGCGCCCGTTGGTTGAAAAGTTACGGTATCGGAAGGAATTTCTTGAATGCCGAAAGCGCAGGAAGAAAACTGGTCGCTGCGAGTGCCGCCTGATACATTGCCGACCCTAAAGCTAGGGTCAGCTCTGCAAAGCCATACCGCGGGCTGTACTCGATTACCCTAAGGTCACTTTATAGGTGAGGTGGACCTGACCGGATCAGCAGGACGGTCCAAACCTGCTGCAATCCCGGGAAGTGCTAGCCAAAAGCCGATCCGTCACCTCTGTTGAAGTCAAATAGGGCTTTCACAACAAAGCTTTGAAGACAATCGCCTTTTCTCCTTGTTGTACCTAACTCGATTCAAGCCGTTTGTTCGGACATAAATCCAAAGACGAAAACGTTGCCAACTCATTCGAATTGCGAGCCAAGCGATTGATAACTAGGCCGGGTGCCGGGAGGGTAGATCTCAGTAGACGGATTATCGCCTTATAAAACAATCGGAAGACGATCGACTCTTAATCGACAGGTTGTAGGTTCGATTCCTACCGCGTCCACCAATCAAACCTAAATCCATCAAGCAGATATCGATTCAGTTTCGATTGCTCCTTAGCGTGCATTTTCGAAAACCTGACCAAAAACCTGACCAAACTTTTTTCGCCGGTTGCGCTGGTTGATCACTTCACGCAATTGTTCAAGCTCCTGGTGCTGATAAGGCTCCATGGATTTCAGATCGACATGGCCCATGGATTTTGCGACAGCGAAAGCATTGCGGCTCTTCTCCATCGTGTACGTGCCATAGGTGTGCCGAGCGGAATAGGGAACCAGCTTCTTGTTCAGGCCAGCTCGGCTGCGAGCCGCCTGAAACCCTTTCGCGATCGTGGTGAGATGGCCGGAGCTCGAGCGGGGTGAAGGAAACACCCAGCCTTCCTTTCGCTCACCGCACCAGGGTCGTAACAAAGACTCCACGCGTTCGCTCATGGCAACGAAGCGTCTCGCCTTATCCGTTTTGCCCTCCGGAATCCAGATGCGCTTTATGTCCCAATGAATGTTTTCGATCCGCATGGGAAAGACCTCATCTGGACGCATGCCACAATCCTGCAAGATGATCATGACCAGCCAGGCTTGTTCTCGCAGCCGCCTGGTTCGAGGATGATTGGTCGGCAGCAAATACGCTTCTTCCAGGTGATCCTCTGTGCGTTCATCGATGAGGCGATCTCTTCCTGAAGCAACCGCTAATGTAATGCGGGGCTTTTCGTAGATCACCTTCCATTCGAATGCCTTGCTTTGCATACGCTTCAGCGTACGCAGAGCCTGATTCGAATAATGCCCGGAGCAAACGATCATCTCCTTGCCGTCTGCAGCGATATATTTTCCTTGTTCGTTCTTCTCTTTCCTGTTCAGAGCAGGGCGCATGAAAACAACGGACTCAGCAACGTCTTGCGTTATCTGGTCCAATCGCATGCCCATGAGTTTTGATTGGCTCAGTAATCGCCAGCCATACTGGTAATACCGCTTTCCGTTCGGAGTCAGGCGCTGAGAGTTCTTAACCCACTCGAGAAAACGTTCGGAGAAATCTCTCAAAATGGGCGGGTTTTTTCTTCGCACTGCGCTGGGGCGGCCTTCCTGCAGCCGAGCTAGTTCTGTGGCTTCGACAACCGCTGCTGCGGTCTTCGTGGTTTTCTTTGTGCTATTGCGGTGGCGCTGTCCTTCGAAGTAGAAGGAGTACCACCAATAGCGACTATCGGGCGGCTTGAACAGAGACAAGGTGTTCCTCCATGTGTGCCCGCACAGACGGAATACGCTCGCTCTCGTGGATGAATCGATCCACA
>CAWCOV010000005.1:0-17495 GCA_963797255.1 uncultured Acidobacteriaceae bacterium | reverse complement strand
CAATGTCTTTGGTGTGGCCGTGTGCCTGCAGATGTACCGAGATAACTTTTCTGGTCTTCGCCAAGGCCTCAAGGTTCGGACCGAAGGCCTCACTGGCGGAAACGCCGCCGTGGAGAAGAACGATAGGCTGACCCTCACCATGGACCTCGTAATAAAGTTGCAGGCGGCCGATTGGGGCAAAACCGGAATTGGTGTTCGGCATGAGGGAATCCAGAAAATATTTTGATGGTTGAGGGAACATTCGACAGAAGGCTTCCGTTTTCAACCCTACGCCTGCGAGAGCGAAGAATTCTCTTCTTAACATTGGTTAACTGCAAAATTATTTGAGATCGGGAGGACACGGCGATTTTCCGCAATCTATTACTCGATGGTTTTCAGGCTTTCTTAATGATCGCGAATGCAATGACAAGAAGGATGAGCAGCACCAGCAACATAACTTGCGCAGTTACAAAAACTGCAGTCCAGATGGCTCGTCCAAGAGACATGTTGAGTGCTACCTGAAACCATTGGGCTTCAACAGCGAGGTACCAGGTGAGCGCAACTACGAAGAGGACCCATGCCGTCACCGTCATTGCGGGGCTGTGAAGCCTGCCGATGACGATGGCCATGTCGACGGCGAATGCGAACGGGGCCGCGGCATAGCACTGGCTGTAGAACGGCAGCTTGAGGGTTCTTCTATCGACCGCAATCTTGCGATGATGGAGGAACTTGAGCGAGATGAACAAGGGGAAGATGCTGAATATGATTGCCCGAAACGCGAGCAGGTTCTTATCTTCGGCCATGAAGGAGGGCAGCATGGTCGTAGACATCCGGGTGACGTGATTCTCAATAAGATGTGCGATCAGCAGCGTGAGCAACAGGAATATCGGTGGGCTGAGCGTGTCAGTGTACTGCTCCTCTGTCGCGTCGAAGAGTTCAGCGTCGGCGTAGCGCATCATGGCCTGGGGATGGAAGATGGAGCGCCACATCGTGAGCGGATAGAACAGGAGCCAGGTGACGATCTCGTAGAGTGCTTCTTCGAGCGATTTGAGGAGCCTCATGAAATCCATATGAGTGCAAGCCCTCGCTTGCGGCCATCCAACTCGATTGTCCCACCGAGAAATGGACGCGTAGGCAATGGTTTGTGAAACGTGAACAAGACTAGTGTTTCAATCTACACGAGGTGTTCGTTGGGCGAAAATCGATGGGTAAAAGGCACGCCTGCGTCTGCGGTGAGCCTGGCATGAGTGCGACCCTTCGGTTGTGCCTGACGATGATGTTATGCTGCATGGCGCTCGCCGCCTGCGCAAACGCCGTTGCTGAACAGACTCCAGAGTCGCAGTCTGTGCCGCCGAGATTCGTGGTGAATGTCAACCGGGTGCTGGTGCCGGTTCTGGTCCGCGACAAACAGGGAAAGGCTATCAATGACCTGAAGAGGGAGGACTTTCAGGTCTTCGATAACGGCAAGGTTCGGGCCGTCTCTGGATTCACAGTTGAGACGCGGGATGCGGTGGTGACGAGCAAAGCGACTGCGGTTGACCAGGTGGCGGTACCTGGAAGCGCTGCCTCGCAGTTGTCGGCCCTGCCGAAGCGGATCACAGTTTTTCTTTTCGACGACATGCACCTGAGCCTTGATCAACTGCCTTACGTGCAAAAGGCAAGCGTGAAGGCTTTGGAAGGGGCATTGGCCGATTCCGATATGGCAGGTGTTGTGTCAACCTCTGGAAAGACGAATAGCGGATTGACGCGAGATCGTTCGAAGTTGCAGGGCGCGATTATGGGTCTGCGGCCAGCGGCGCTCTACCGATCGAGAGTGCCGACTGTCCTAACATCGACTACTACCAGGCCGACCTTATCGAGAACAAGCACGACCCTACGGCTCTGCAGGACGCAATCATGCAGGTCCTGATTTGCAATCCTACAAAGCCTGACATTGCTGAGGAACTGGCGACATTGGCCGCGAGGCGGTTGGTGACGGCGGGGCAACAAGACGTGCATGTGACCTTTGCGGCAATCGCGGAGTTTGTGAGCAGGATGACGGATCTGCCGGGTCAGCGCACGCTAATACTGGTATCGCCGGGTTTCCTGACAATTACGCCGGAGGCATTCGCAGCGGAATCGCGCATCGTTGAGCTTGCGGCACAATCGAACGTAAGGATTAGCGCTCTGGATGCGCGCGGAGTATACCTTACGGATTTGAAAGCCAGTGACGACACGCGGGGAAGGTCAGGAAAGTCTCTGACAGACATGACGGAGCTGCGACGGAGTTCGATGACGCGAAACGACAGCGTAATGCTGGGACTCACGGACGGGACCGGCGGCACATTCTTCCGCAGCAGCAATGATCTCGATGCAGGATTTGCGGGGTTGACTCAGACTCCGGAGACCCTTTATGTGCTGGAACTTTCGCTCGAAAATGCGAAGCTGGGTAGCGGCTACCACAGTTTGAAAGTGAAAGTGGATCGAGCAGGCACACAGGTTCAGGCGCGTCGCGGCTACTATCTTTCCAAGCCAGGGAAAGACAAGTAGAGGCGAGCCAATTGTGCGCATGCATCCCAGGCAACGTGCGCCGCTTCTCAGAATGCGTTGAGTTCCACTATATTGAGGGACGTTCTTGATTGAGGAGAAGGCGTGTCCCCATTTTCCCGTAGAAATTTTCTTCAGGCCGGTACCGGTGCAGCTTTAACCTCCATGATTCCCGGCCGCCACTTCACCCTGGCAGCCGAACAAACCGCGACAGCGCAACCAGCCGGCGACCGTGTTCGATTTGCGTCGATCGGTGTTGGCATCCAGGGTTCGTCGCTACTTCGTGCCGCGGTCACTCTGCCACAGTGCCAATGTGTGGCAGCATGCGATCTCTACGACGGCCGGCACACGCTTGCACAGGAGATTGCCGGCCCGGACGTTCGCACCACACGACGATACCAAGAGATTCTGGATGACAAGAATATTCAGGCTGTCATTGTGGCTGTGCCCGACCACTGGCATAAACAAATCACCGTGGACGCGATCGCGGCGGGCAAGGATGTTTATTGCGAGAAGCCGATGTCGCACAGCATTGCGGATGGCGAGGCGATGGTGCGGGCGGTGCAGGGAAGCAAGAACTTTGTGCAAGTGGGCTCGCAGCGCGTCTCGTCGCCGCTCTTTCTCAAGGCGAAGTCGCTCTTCGATGCCGGTGCCATTGGGGATTTGCTGCAAGTGGAGCTGCAACTTGGCCGCAACTCACCGGGAGGAGCGTGGGAGTATCCAATATTGCCGGACCTCTCAACCACGACGCTCGACTGGGAGACGTGGCAGGGCACTGCGACAAAGAAGCCGTTTGATGCCGTCGCATTTACGCGCTGGCGCTGCTTTCATGAGTACGGCACCGGGATGGCCGGCGATTTAATGGTGCACCTGCTGAGTGGGATGCAATGCATAACCGGAATTAACGCGGTTCCTGATCAGGCGTACAGCATCGGGGGCATTTACCGGTGGAAGGATGGCCGCAATATGCCGGATGTGCAGACGACTACATTTCTGTATGGGCATGTGCCGGTGTCCGTGCGACTGACGCTTGGCACGGAGACACCAGAGATTACGCGAATACTCGGTTCGCGAGGGGTGATCGAGGTTTCGAGTAGCTCAGTTTTTCTGACGCCACAGCTTGGAGTGGATGCTTCGCCCGATTACGGGCTCAATGGCTTTCCAAAAACTCTGCATGCAGAAGTGGAGAAGCAGTGGCACGCTGAGCACGATCCCTTTCTAGCGGAGCATGTGCTGATGGAGAGTATGGTATGGCATGGGCCAAGCTGGGATGATCTTCATCCTCATCTCATCAACTTCTTCAATGCCGTGAACAGCCGTCAACCTGTAGTGGAAGATGTGGTCTTCGGCCAGCACGCGGCCGCGGCCTGCCACATGGCGAATGCCTCCTACTTTGAAAACAAGGTGGTTAAGCGGCCGGGTGCGAGCACGTCGTAGAGTAGCCGTGGCCCAGGTGTGAGCGGGTGTTGAAGCACAAGGAAGGACGACCCATGGAAGATTCCCCGACTCGGCTTTCGATTGAATACGGGCCTTACGTCGCATCGGATGCGGAGGCCATGACGAGGGTGTTGGCTGACGCATTCAGCCGATACGATCCGCTAGCCTTTGCGGTTGGGGTGACTGCTTCCGACTTCGAGAGTTTCGTCCATCCACTTTGTCCGAAGGTGGCTGCCGAGGGCTTGACGTACGTCGCTCGGCGCTCGGATACAGGACAGATTGTTGGCGTACTGCTGACGGAGGATACTGCCTCACCTGCTCCGGAGGAGTTGAGCAGGCTGGATAAGAAATTTGATCCGGTTATGGATCTACTGGGCGAGGTGGTTACGGAATATCGTGCCGGCAAAGAGCCGGTTCTCGGAGAGTCGCTCCATCTATTTCTACTAGGCGTCTCCGATCAAGTGACGCGACATGGAGTAGGTCAGCAGCTGGTAAAAGCTTGTCTTGAGAATGGTGCACGTCGCGGATACCGGGTGGCGGTTGCGGAGGCCACGAACAAGGTGTCGCAGCATATCTTTCGCAAGCTGGGATTTGCTTCGCGCGTGCATCGCTCCTACGCCGACCATCGGTTTAACGGGCAGGCGGTTTTCGCTTGCATCGCCGAATATGGGGGACCGATTTTGATGGACAAGTCGCTTGCTTCGCTCTGAGTAGGAACCGTCTGTTAACGGAGAAGATGGTGTAGGCTCATAGGACAATTTGGTCGTGGAGGCTTCGCAGCGTCACGATCGACGGCCCGCAAGATCGAACAATCTTCCATTGTGAGGACATCATGAATTTCTCCTCCTCATCGTCCGGTCTGAAGAACCGGGCACTTCAATCGATCCTGGTCGGTGGAACCGTGGCCGGCGTTCTGGACCTGACATCCGCTTTCTATTTTTATGGGCGCGGAGTTCCTCGTGTGATTGCTGCCGGTCTGCTGGGGCGAGGTGTGATTGCAAACGGAGGGTCGGGGATTTACGTGCTTGGCATTCTGCTGCATTTCTTCATCGCTATCTCGGCGGCGGCGGTATTTTATGCAGCCAGCCGGAAGCTCGAGTTTATGACGACGAACTTTGTAGTAAGCGGATTGTTTTTCGGAATTGGCCTTTACCTGGTGATGACCTTGATCGTGCTGCCACTCTCGGCGTTGCACTCCCGTGCCCCGTTAGCACGGCGTGATGTTATTCAGGGCCTGCTGATTCACATGCTGATTATCGGGCTGCCAATATCATTCTTCGTTCGGAAATACTCGAAATAGAATTCGGGGACAGGACGCTGATGTTTTGGCGCCGCTGCCCCCAATGAGTTGGTCGAGATTATTGTGCTGGTTCCTTGGGCTTTGGGGGATGTGGCTTAACTCCGCTCCAGGTCCATGCACCGATCTTCCATGCACCCCCTTCGGAACGAAGGGCGAAGGTCATCTGTCCTTCTTCGACCATCGGCTGTCCTTTCAGCTTGTACGTGTAGACCGTGGGAATGATTACGTACGCCGTATCTCCCTTGATCTCGGTTCTCCTGGGCTTGCCGTATGAGACTTTTCCGTCGGTTGACCCTTCCGCATCTGCCATCTTCTGAAAGTCATCTGCCCAGCCATGAGCAGCGTTGGGACCAAGCCAGCGGTATGGGGCGAACTCATCAATGATGGAGATGTCTCCTTTGGAATAGGCGGCGAAGGCGGACTTGAGGTCGCCGGTGTTAAAGCCGTCAATGAACTGACGGATGGGTGCTGCGACGTCGGGAGTTGCGGCCGACAATCCGGCAGGGGCAAACAGAGCGCTTACAACCATTGCCAGAATTACTTTCTTCATGGATCTCCTCGTATGGCGTGAGTCGCGAAACGTTTCCAAGACTCGCAGTTAAGTTTCAGTCCGTCAACAGGAATGTAACTGCGAGAGAATGGATTGGGGAGATTCAAGCCTTGCGGCGCACGCACGCCCGACCTTCATTTGCATCCAGCGTGTTCAACAATGAGGCGTGGCCGGATCGCAGAGCACCCATAAGCGATCCGGCTGCGTTGCAGCAGACGCCTCCGGCGGAATCTAGGGGTAAATGGTAAACAGATCCCTCAGGTCGTTCGACCGGTAGGCGCCGCCCAGAAATGGTCGCACGTTGAAGATTTCTTCTAGTGTCCGGAGCAGGGAGCTGTGCGTGTACCGGATCTCGTTGGTGTAACCCTTCTTGACTCCATGACCGAGCGCGATGAAAGGGATTGGTCCGTCGCCGTTGCTCGCTTCGTCGGCGACGATAAAGATGCGGACGTGTCCACCCTTGTACTGCGTGGAGTTGAAGATGAGAGGCAATGTGGCCTTCAACCAACTGTCGATGTGTGCGATCTCACTTCCACCGCAAGGATCGTGGCCGCTGTGGCACATATTGGGCGTGATGAAGTTATAGCGTGCGAGGGTGTTCTTCGAGATGTCAGTGGAAAGTTGAGTGAGAGGCCTCGCATGTTGGATGCAGTACGTAGATTTGGAATTCCTGTTCTGCGTCATGTCATCGAAGTAGACCTGCGGGAAATGCTTGGGTTGGTATAGCTGGGTGCCGCTTGAATCTTTCGACCCTTGCGGCCAGAGCGGGCAAACTGTACCGCTGGTGGACTCCTCATAGGCCCGCCAAGAAATTCCCGCGTTCTGCAGGAGCTCGCTCAGGTGCGCGTGAGTGCTCTGATGATTCTGTGAGGGCAGGCCATCGTCGTGGATTCCGAAGTTCTGTCCTGCTTCCATCCATAGATAGTTGGGCAGGCTGGGATGGTTTCCGGATGGGTTGAAGTAGTTATTGGCAACTGCGGCAATCGGGCGGAGAGTTTTGTTGATGTAGGGAGCGTCGGGGCTTCCGGCGATGCCGCCAGTTCCGAGCCAATTGTGATTTTCAATGACGATGAGAAAAACCGTTTCCTGGGTGGACTGGGCCTGAGCAAATGACCATGGGAGAACGGACAGCAGAGCTGCCGTCACCACTAATTTCATTAGTACCTCCGAAGTCAACTACTAGTTACTACTACGCTATCTCAAAAGCTGCCTGTTGACGACGGTGGGCTCCTTATTTTCTTCACGGTAACGTGAAGGCGCAAGATCTCCGCCGAATGAATTTCTGTTCATTATGGCGATGAAAGTAGGTTCGTTTGGACAAGAGGATGTGGCATTCGAGGTTGTCTTCACGCTCTACAGAGGCGTTCGTTGCTGTGGGTAAACCTACGCGTGCATATTCGGCGGAACCACGTAGGAGCAACCACACGATTGCCGCGATCGCCAGGAGAACGCGCACGGCAGCCAGACTTCATCCATTAGTAACCGGGATTATTCCTTTTCAAGTTACTAATGAGTTGAGTACTAAATTTTGCTGTCTTATCAACAAAGTGTGTGCCAGAGTATTGCCGACGATCGAGGTACGAATGATCGGCCCCTATCGTGCTGCACGTCGCGGATCAGGGTATGCATTCCCCCGTCCCATCAAGTCCTCCACGACTGAGTGATTTTCGCGAGTAGTAGTTCGAACGCGATGACTCAGGAGTAATTCATGAAAAAGCATTCATATTTTGCGTGGCGACTAACGCTGTGCGCCATTCTCTTGCTCTCAGTGTCGGTATTGGGATTCGCTCAATCCTTCACCTTGACAGCATCGCCTAAATCTCTAACGCTTCATCCCGGAGACCAGCATGTTGCACTCACTGTCTCCGTGGGCAGCAGTTCTTATCTGGGACCAATCAACATTACTTTCAAGGGCCTACCCTCCGGTATTACGTTCACTCCCTTGACATTGACCGCAGGCGGCAGTGGAACGGTCTTTCTGAATGCTGCGTTAAATGCGGACCAGGAGGCATTTCCGGCCAGCGGCCCTGCCAATCCCAACAGCAAGTCGAATACTGTAACTGTGGTAGGTGCAGTAGGAACGGTGCAGCAGACTACGACGGTTACTTTAGTGGTTTCTCTGGCGAATCCTTCGTTTGCTCCATCGAAGATGAACCTGCCGATCGTGAAGATCGACACGGGGGGAGTGCCTCTCCTCGACAAGGTAACTGAAGTTCCGGGCACGATTACGATTACCGCTCCGGACGGAACTGCCTATCTGCCGAGTGCGACCAATCCCGACAACACTGGAACGTTTCGTCTTCGCGGCAACACTACGATGTTGATGCCGAAAAAGCCGTACAACATCAAACTCACGACCAGCCTCGACCTTCTATCTGTGCTTGGGTTAACTTGTCCTTACGTCACCAGCACGGGCGCGTCTATTTGCGATAAAAGCAAGAGCTACGTACTGCTGGCAAACTACGACGACAAGTCTCTCCTGCGAAACTGGGCCGCGGACGCGCTTGCGAACGCGATTCCCGTTGGTGGGAACTATCTGAGCGAAAAAGCGACGGATGGTACCGTGGCGCCATCTCCCAGCGGTACTGCAACCACAATGCCATGGGCACCGCACTCCGTTTTCGTTGAGGTGTATCTAAACGGCGCGTACCAAGGCAATTATCAACTTATTGAAAAAATAAAAATTGACACTCACCGCGTGAACATCAAGAAGCTTGCGCCGACGGATGTCACGGACGTTACCGGCGGTTTTGTCGCGGTGATTGATAACCGTGCGGACCAGGTCTTCACCTGGAAGACGCCAAAAGGTGTGCCGATTGGAGTGGACGACCCGGACTATAGTCCAGATCCAAACGTGCCGGAGCAGACCACGTACATCAGCAACTACGTCAACGAAGCAGAGACCGCTCTCTTCTCTACAACCTTCACTGACCCTGCGACTGGCTGGCGTAAATACTTTGATGAGGCAGCCGCGATCAACTTTTACATCGCTAATGATGTGATGGGGAACGTGGATGGCGGGAACTTCTTCAGCAGTGATTACTTCTACAAAGACAAAACGAATCAGTACCTTTACATGGGGCCGATCTGGGATTTCGATATCAGCGCCGGCAATGTGAACTACCACGTGATCTCGAATCCAACCGCTCCGTGGATGCAGACGCAGGCAATCTGGTATGTGCAGTGGCTCAAGGATCCAGGTTTCAAAGCGGATCTTGTGAAGCAGTGGAACGCTCTTAAGGCAGACGGAGTGTTTGACAAGTGGATCGCGTCGATCAAATCCCAAGGTGCTGGATTGCAGCAATCACAAGCCAACAACTTCGCACGTTGGCCGATGTTGGGCGTACGCGTTTGGCCAAATATCCAGGCGCCGGGAACCTATGACGCCGAGCTTGCATATCTTACGAACTGGCTACAGCTTCGGGTCGCTTATCTTGACGGTCAGCTGAACGGGAAGAAAGCGAGCCAGACCACGTTGACGGTGCCCAGTGGTACGCTGCGAACCGGATCGTCCGTGCTGCTCAAGTCGACCACCACCGCAACCCCGACGCCTACCGGGCAAGTAACGTTTATGTCGAACGGCGTAGTGCTGGGGACAGCGGCGGTCGATGGGATCGGTGCGGCGAGCGGAAGCTTCCAACTGCCTAGCGGACAGAATTCATTGATGGCGGTCTATAACGGCGACACGACTTACGGTTTGTCCGCGTCGACGGCTCAAACAAGGACAATGTTAGCTCCATTGATACAGTCCGCAACCAGCATGTCTGCTCCTGGAAGCGTGTTTAGTCTGGGAGCATCCGTAAGCTTCCCGATATCCGTATTCGCCACTTCCGGAACGGCAGTGCCTTCGGGAACTGTCGCGATCAAGGTGAACGGAGCGGCGTTTGGAAGTGCGACGCTTGCGGCAGGTGTTGCGACGTTTACCACCACAACTTTGCCTGCTGGCACGGACACGCTCCAAGCGACATATAACGGTGACAGCAATTTCGCCTCGTCGGTGTCGCCGGCGATCACGGTCAGCATCTCAGGCACTCCAACGGCTACGGCGACTCCGGTGTTTACTCCTGCCGGGGGCACGTATACCACAACCCAGCATGTTGCCATTTCGGACTCGACTACGGCAGCAGTGATCTATTACACGACGAATGGAAGCATCCCCACGACTGGTTCCACGGTCTATAGCACTCCCATCACCGTGAGCACCAGCCAGACACTGCAGGCGATAGCAATTGCGCCGAGTCACACGGCGTCAGCGGTGGGTAAAGCTATCTACACCATCTCGACCGGGGCCCCTCCGATCAATTATGGCGGTGGGTTCGGCACCGGAACTGGAATGCAGATCAACGGAAAGGCGAAGTTCGTCAACGGCATCCTCCAGTTGACGGATACAAACACGACCTATCAGGCGAGCAGCGCCTTCTACGGCACTCCCGTCTCGATTGGAAAATTCAGCACAACATTCACCCTGCAACTTAACAAGGGTGCTGCAAACGGAATGGCCTTTGTGATCGAGAACGATGCTCTCGGCAAAAAGGCTCTTGGCCCGTATGGCAGTGCATTGGGTTACTCCTATGGTCCAACCACCGCTCCGAATATCAAAAAGAGTATCGCCGTGAAGTTTGATCTCTGGACCACGGTGGGTTCTGGACACGACTCGACAGGTCTCTACACCAACGCGGCAATGCCAAGGCTGCCGGCTCTTGATATGACCAGCTCTGGCGTAAACCTGGCGAGCGGCCACCTTCTTGCCGTCACCATGACGTACAACGGAACGACGCTCAGTATGACGATTAAGGACAAGACCACGAACGCCACCTATTCGCATAGCTGGACAGTGAACATACCCAGCATTGTTGGCGCGAGCACAGCGTATGTTGGATTCACTGGCAGCACGGGTGGACAAATGGCGGTTCAGCAGGTAACCAACTGGACCTTTACTCCGACGAATTAATACGCAGAACGGAAAAGCTGGTGGGCGAAATGCCCACCAGCTTTTTTGTAGCAAAGATTGAAATCCATTCCAGGGCAGAGCGGCACGAGACAAGGCTTTGCTCAGGAACTCATTTTCTTCCATCCAGCGATTGTGTACGGTCGGCCAGTCGGCGATCCGCTTTGAAAGCTGCCTTTGCCGGTTGCGTTGTTCCATGAGATTTCCATCGGCGCTTTGCCCTTCTCGTGTAGAGAAAAGGGAATGGAACCGTCGCCGTAGACTCGGACCGTGAGGCGTCGTGACTCGGGGGAATTGCTGGATGGTCCAATCTCGGCGACGGGCAAGATGGAACCTGACTTCAAGTAAACGGGTATGCGATCGAGAGTGGTTTGCACGGTGAATTTGCGTCCGCCTTCCACGGCTTCGCCCGTCCAGTAGTCGCACCATGCCCCGCGCGGCAGAACGATGTCGCGGCTGGTTTGTTTCGCGAATACGGGTGCTACGAGCATGCGGTCGCCGACCATATATTCGTCTTCCAGCAGAGCGAGGCTTGCGTCGTCGGGCCAATCCAAAATTGGAGCGCGAAACGGCGGCGTGCCGTTCGATGCGTATTCTGCGAAGGCGGCACGAAGGTAGGGAACCAGTTGCATGCGCCAGCCGAGAATGTCGCGGCACTGCGCTTCGACCTTCTCCCATCCTTCATCGAACTTGCCGGGATTCTTTTCGCGTTCGTGGAAGGTATCCCATGATGCGTGGATCTGCTTCCACGGAGGATTCTGCACGTACCAGCCATTGATCATCGCCAGAGGACAGAAGACAACACTCTGCATGCGGCGGATGAGGTCTTCCGCACTCTCTGCATCGCGGACCTCCGGACAAAATAGCAGGCCAGTGAAGCCGGAGTTGATTAGGGCGCGGATGAACACGCGGTGATCGTAGAGATCGCTGTAGAGCACGAAGGGATATGGCGCGGCGAGCGCGCCGCTCGAGCGCACCAGGCCATAGGTTGGACGGCCAGCGCGATTGAAGGCTTCGAGAATCGCGTCCTGATAGCGAAGCCCGAAGACGGAGTGCATTTGTTCGCCGTCAACGCCCGAAGGAAAGCGGCTGAATTCGGGGAAGGCCCATCCGCCGGTGAAATCGGAACTGTCGCACTCGTCAAGCTTGAAACCGGAAATGCCGATATCGAGAAAAGCGTGCGACTGATGGTCGCCAAAGATGCGGCGCGCCTGAGGAAGATTGAAGTCGGGCACCAATCCATCAAACGTCTCATAGTCCCCAGAAACAGGCTCGAGCTGGCGGTAGTTTGGCGCGGTGGAGTGGGTGTAAGCGTGCTCCCACAGATTGAGCTGGTAGTCCATCTTCTTCAGGCTGTTGACCGTCGTTGCCGGCTTCGGGAATTTCTTGGGGTCCCAAATAAAAGAGCAGGCGTAAGCATGCGTTTGCCAACCGGGCTCGAGGCCGAGAACATCGCAGGGAATTTTGCGATCGCGAAATTCTTGCGCCTGCGCGAGAAGTTGATCGGAGTTGGAGTTGAGATAGGCGCGATACCAAAAGCCCAATCCCCACTCGGGCGGATTGACTCCGCCACCAGCGAACAAGTTGTAGCGCTCAACGGCCTGAAGCATGGCCGGGCCGGCGAACAGATAGATGTCCACACCTTTGGCGTGAGGGATCTCGATGCGCATAGTTGCTGGTTCGGCGAAGCGCGCGAGCGGAGGCGCCTCCGCGTATGCGGGCGGCGCTTCCTGCGCCTTTCGATCTTTGTGGAGATGAGTGGAGCCGCTATAGAAACTGGCGTAGCGAGCAGTATCAATCAACACTCCGTAGCCATGTGTCGTCACATAGAAGGGCACCGGCGCGTGAGCATCGCCCGCATCACCTTTCGGATCGGCATTCACCCGCAATGTCTTCTTTGAGCCGCGTTGCATGACGGAGTACATCTGCAATCCAAATCCGTAGATCAGTTCGCCAGCGGCAAGTGGCAGCGTGATTTCGAATCCGCGCTCAGAGGAGCATCCCTGCACGGCGGACAACGGAGGCGAACTGACGGCAGGCATGGACGCGAGTCCGTCCTGCAATGGTGGGATGGTGCGCAAGCTGACGGGGGTTGATTGCTCGGGCGTACCGAGTCGTGCCTTCCAAATGCCCGGCAAATGCTGTTGCCATTCTGCGGAAGTGAGGGTGCAGCCGGCTCCAACTGATTCGTTCTTCTCTGCTGCCCGCAAAGAGGGTGGGTCTAAAGCCGCGCCAACTGCTCCGGCGAGAAGGCCTCCGGCAAAACCGCGTCTGCTGATCACATTTGTCTCCGTAGGATTACCAGACAGTGTACGTCCATTTCCGAGATGTTCGTTGAGAGAGGCAAAATGAAAGTGGCCCTTGCGCGACGAAGGCAATTTGAGGCGGGTAGATGCGACCCGCTTTCTTTTCATCTATCAATTTTTCGGTCGTAGAATGATCGGTTCACGATAAAGACCAATCGCCGACACGGGGAAGAGGTTCCGCCGGGAGAATTCCATGCGCGGGTCGCTGTCCTGTACCGCTGAGGATTTCTCACGAATAAGGATGATCGATGAAAAATGAAGACACGCCGGGACCGCGCACACTGGACAGGCGAAGTTTCAATCAGTTGCTGGCTTCGCTCGGGATTTGTGCCGCGATAGAGCCGAGAGTTTTGTCCGCGGCCGGCTTAGAGACGAGCAAAACAAGTAAAAGCCGGAAGGACATGCCTCCCATCACTTTCGACAGAGTTTGTTATCGGGTCGAGGGGCGTCCGTTCTATCTCTACTCCGGCGAGTTTCATTATTTCCGCGTGCCCAAAAAAGACTGGCGGCGGAGGATGGATTTGTTTCGCGAAGCGGGCGGCAATTGCATCGCGACTTACATGCCGTGGATGTTGCACGAGCCTAAAGAGGGGCTGTTCAATTTCGGGAGTGCGGATGGATTGACCGACTTCGACACGTTTCAGGAGACGGCGCGGCAGGCTGGATTGTATGTGCTCGCGCGTCCCGGCCCTTACCAAGGATCGGAGTTGAAGTATGGCGGACTGCCGGCGTGGCTCTTTGAAAAGTATCCGGAGATACTGGCGCGCGATATCGACAACAAGCCCATTCATGCGGACTCGATGTCGTATCTGCATCCGATTTTTCTGGAGAAGACCAAGGCGTGGTTTGACATCGTGTGCCCGATCGTTGCTAGCCATACAGTCTCGAAAGGTGGTCCCATTGCCCTGGTGCAAATCGATAACGAGATGATGGGTGTTCACCTATGGAATGGCAGTGTTGACTACAGCGCGGACGCGATGGGGATTGGCAGAAAGGACGGACGGTATCCGCGATACCTGCAGAAGAAATACGGCGACATCGGCCAGCTGAATGTACTTTACGGAACCCGGTTTGCATCTTTCGAAGCAGTGCGGCCCGTTGCTGTGACTGCAACGGCGACGCCGTCAGAAATCCTGAGAGCCAAGGATTATTTTGAATTTTACTTGGCCTCCATTGGCGAGTACGCATCGATTATTGCCGGAATGCTGCGCGGCCATGGAGTGGATGTTCCGTTGGTCCATAACGCGGGTGGGGTGGATATGGACATGCTTTACGAGGATGTGGTGCATGGGTAGAACCGGGCTTCATGTTGGGGTCTGACCACTACTACAACCTGGATCAGAGTTGGGCGCAGAACAATCCCACGCCCCAGTACGCGCTCAATATTTTCTGTTCTCTGGAGAGTCTGCGGCTGATGGGCTTTCCGCCAACTGTGATGGAAATGCCGGGCGGGAGCGCGTCCGACTGGCCGCCGATTACACCGGAGGATACGAAGGCGTGCTATTGGACGAATCTTGCACTGGGCATGAAGGGAACCAATTTCTATATTTTTACGGGTGGTCCAAATCCGCCGCATGCGGGGACTACTACGGACATCTATGACTACGGTGCGGCCATTAGCGCCACGGGTGAAATGCGGCCTTTGTACCACGTGCAGAAAGAGCTGGGAAATTTCCTGCAGGCGCATCCCTGGTTGAGCGAAGCGGAGCGGCAATATGATTTTCGCGTCGTCGTGAACCTGCATAACTCCATCGGGGACCGCTACTGGAAATCTCACGGAGATTTGCTGCTGAGTGATTTCGAAGCGTGGGACCTGGCGAAGCGTGGTGTTCTGAATTCGAGTTTCTGCGCGAGTCTTTCTCCCGTGCTTTGTGACCTTCGCGCGGAGGATTGGAGCCGGGACAAATCAACGCCGGTGGTCATCGTTTCATCGGCCTGCATGTCGGTCGCGCAGCAGCAAAGGGTGGTGCAATTTCTGCAAGGTGGAGGGAGAGCTATCATTCTTCCTGTGATTCCGACCCACGATGAGAATTTCAAACCATGCACTCTGCTCGGCGATTTTCTTGGAGGCGTGAAGCTGCGCAGGAATGCCAGCGCCTTCCCGAGGATCACGGTGAATGACGTTGTGAATGTGGAGTGCAACGTCGGGAGTTTTGTGACGGAAACTTTGCCGCCAGAAGCACGAGTGATTGGAAAAGATGAGAGCACGGGCGAGCCTGTGGTCTGGCGGCTCAAGACGGTGGGTGGCGGGGATCTGATCTTCCTGGGATTTCGGTGGTATCACGCGATGCACGAGCACGAATACCTCATGAAGAGTCTGCTGAAAGATCTGGGACTGCAGCAGAAAGTAGTCTGTAGCAATCCGAATGTGTGGACGTCTCTGCGCAGCAACGGAGAGAAGTCGATGCTGTTCATTCTGAATTTGTCTTCGTCCCCGATGGAGGTGCGGATCGCGTGCTCGCCGGTCGTCGGACGCGCGAGCGTTACGGGCGATCACAAGTTGTCCGCCATGACGGTGGAGTGGGTGGAACTGTGAGGACGGCGTGAATTGATAGATTCCGCGACGGGACGGAGCCACCGTCGCGGAGGACTTGCAATGCTAGAACAGGGTTTTGATGAGCGGGGAAATCGCGGTGTCGAGGTTTTCGAGAAGATTCTCTCCCGGCGCAACATTGACGTTTTGAAAGAGATGCCAGTCCTCGACAAGAGTCAGTGAATCTCCGGGCTGCACAACACTATGGGGGCCGAGGAGTTCCACTTCCTGGAACGCTCCCTCAACATAAATTTCGTTGTTCACGCCGTAGTCGGGATACTCCGCTTGTTCGTCGTGGGAGAAGCGCTTGACGAAAAGAGTATTTCCGACGAGATGAGCGCACCACTCTTGTTTGTTTCGCAGTCCGAATTTTTGCGAATTGGTTCGAGCAGGGTCGGCGCGTAGCAGAATGTACTTCAGTCCGAGGGTGAATCTTGGATCCTGAAGATCGGTGAAGGCACAGACGGCGATCGGCTGCGAGACAGGAACATATTCGTCATGCGTCTGAAAGGGAACGCGGGGCACGATGGCGGTTCCGCTTTGCACCACGGAAATTGCCCACGGGGCGATGTCCACCGGCCAGAGGTTGTGGCTCGTAATGGTCTGCTCGAGGCGAACCTTTGTGCTGGTTGGGGCAAGGGTGATGTGGATTTGCTTCTGAATGCCGGCACCATCGACTGACTGCCGCAGAAGAAGACTGAGATCGCCTTCCTGGGTATATTCGATTTGGTCGTTGTCAGGAGCATAGCTTCCAGGAAATAGCTCCGGCCACACCCATAGCCGATGACCGCCATAGGCCTTCCATGTGCCGAGCGCTGTCTCTTTGGAACTATCGGGAAAATGCGCAAGGATGTTTTCGCCGTTTGCCGGCCCGTAATAAAGGATGCGTGGTCCGACGGCTGTAGTTGCGATGATGTCTACGACGCCATTGGACAGCTTGAGGCAATTTGGCAGCCCCATGTAGGAAATTGTTTCAATGCTCACGTGATGTGCCCCGGATTAGAGATGCGGGCTGGATTGCGGACCAGCTTCGTCGAGGATCATTGTATGGCCGGGGGAAGACGCGTGAGCTGAAAGTAATGATTGGGCTATCTCGGCGCCGGGAGGTGAGTCATCGCTTCATCTCGCAAAGGGCTTACGAGACAGCGCCATTTTGCGCGGATTTCAGCCACGTAGTCATCTGCTCGTGGTTCACTAATCCAGCCTGTTGCTGCACCAGCTTCCCGTTGGAGAAGATAAGGAAGTTTGGGATGCCGCGCACGTTGTAGCGGGCGGACAATTCGGGATACTTCTCGGTATCCACTTTTACGATGATCGCTTGTCCGGCCATTTCGGCGGCGGTGCGAGCAATCTCAGGAGCGGCCATTCGGCACGGCCCGCACCATCCAGCCCAGAAATCGACAAGCACTGGAACGCGCGCCTCGCGCACTACTTCGTCGAAGAGAGCAGGATCGGCGGCGATGGGTTCGTGAAGAGGCGGCAACGGTTCCTTGCAGGATCCGCAACGGCCCGAGTCAGCAAGGTGGGAAATGGGAATTCGATTTTTGGTGCTGCACTGTTTGCAAGTTCGGATGATCGGCATAATTGGGCCCATTGCGTTAGATGTCTATTGAGCTAAAACTATCCGATGCGATGAAATGCAGCGTTTGCAACGAAAATCCGATGTGAAGCCCTTACGGGAGCCAAGACGCAGTTTCGTGGTGTGTTGGGAGTTGAATGTTCGGACATGCACCGGTCAGAACTTCGTTCCC
Organism: uncultured Acidobacteriaceae bacterium; assembly: GCA_963797255.1. Classification (GTDB taxonomy): domain Bacteria; phylum Acidobacteriota; class Terriglobia; order Terriglobales; family Acidobacteriaceae; genus JANXZS01. The sequence goes on along the minus strand of CAWCOV010000005.1, from coordinate 165 downwards.
GGGGGTGGATGATCGTGTGTGACTTGACACCCCTCAAGGCAGTGAGCGGGGGCTTCGATTGACGTGGATTTTCAGGAGATGTCGCAGGTCGGATATAATGCGCGTAAGTGATTGATTCGATGGTGGGCGCTGCAGGATTCGAACCTGCGACTTCCACCGTGTGAA
>CAWCOV010000004.1:0-23462 GCA_963797255.1 uncultured Acidobacteriaceae bacterium | reverse complement strand
AGTAGCTTATTGCTTTCGCTTCTTTCCGAGAGTGCGGGCTGCGATTCGCCGCATATTCATTTCAGATTCAGGAATTGCCTCTAAGTCCGAGTTACTCTTCATTCCCTTCCCTGTCAGCCATTTAACTCCCCTTTGGCACACTTTTTAAGGCGCAATCCCTATCAGCGTCGATGCTTTTTGCGGGGACAGCGACCCAATGCCTTGAAACGTCGCCCGGCGGCTCGCGAGAGACGCGATCAATTGCCTATTCCTCTTGCGGATATATCCGTATCCGATATATATTCCTTCTGCAAAAGGGATTCCTCCTCTGATGAACTCCACCCCACAAAACACGGACATCCAAAGCATCCTGCCGCTGAGCGCCGCAGTTTTTGCCATCCTGCTCTCGCTCGCCCCTGGAGAGAAACACGGCTACGCCATCATGAAAGATGTTTCGCGGGAGGAAGGCGGTGCTCTGCGCTTGGGCCCCGGAACCCTTTACGGCTCGCTTGACCGGCTGATGGAACGGGGACTGGTGGAAGAAACTGGCGAAACGGATAATGATCGCCGTCGCTATTACCGCCTCACCGAATTTGGCCGCCGCGTGCTGGGCGCTGAGACTGCCCGCCTGCATCGAACCGTGCTCTCAGCCCGCCGTCACGGTCTTCTCGATCAACGAGGTGGCGCATGAACTCGAGCGGTCACCTCATTTATTCGACCTATCGCTACGGTCTCGGGCTGTTTCCACGGGATTTTCGGGATCGCAATGCGGAACAGATGCTGCAGTCCGTTCTCGACGCGTTTCACGATCCAAGTGTCCGTCGGTATTCATTCTGCTTGACCCTCTTTGTCGACCTGATCCAATCCTGCATAAAGGAGCACTTAGCCATGTTGCCGGAAAGAATTGGAAAACACGCTATCGCTTTTCATGCCCTTGGACTTGGATTACTTCTAACCATGCTCGGAGGATTGTGCATGCAGGTGACGCAGCAACTGCTGCGCAGGGGAGCAGACCAGCCACAGCAACAGATGGTCAACCTCGCGGCATCGCGCCTCGCAGAAGGAGAGACACCCGACCAGGTAATACCCCCGGCACACGTGGAACTGGGACGGGATTTGCAGCCATTTCTTATTTACTACAACGACCGCGGAGAGCCTTTGCGCGGCACCGGCTATCTTGATCAGAAATTACCCTCTCCTCCTGCCGGAGTGTTCGAGTACCTTCGCTCCCATCCAACCGACGCAATTACCTGGCAACCCAGGCACAATCTCCGCATCGCAACCGTGCTCCAGCGAATCACCGGACCACAAGCTGGCTTTCTGCTGGCGGGACGGGACATGGTATTGGTGGAGAAACAGGAGAGCCTGCTTTACCACCTGAGCGTCGTAAGCTGGATCATCGTTCTTGCCCTGTTAGCCCTCGGTGCCGCCCTGTTGTCGCGTCACGCACGGAGGTTGGCGCAGGCTTAGGCGGTTTGAACTTTGCGCCCCATCGAACGTTGCCGGGGCGGTTTCGCATTGCCCGTTTATAGTAGTTTGCAAGCGTATGCGATTCGGGATCCTCGTCCTTCTCCTGTTCAATCTTGCAATCGGCGCCGCCGGGGCGCAGCAATATCAGCCGAAGACGATCACGTTTGCAGGTTACAAAGATGCCACCAGCGGAGAACTGGAGCAGGTTGCTGGCATTCATCTCGGAACTCCTATCACGCAGGAAGACATTCGCGCCGCTGCCGAAAAGCTGAATGGAACGGGCCTGTTTTCCAATGTCAATTTCCAGGCGGACAATACCGGGCTGCACTTCGATCTGACCCCGGCGGAGATCCTGCTGCCCGTTAGCTTTGATAATTTTCCGTGGTGGAAAGAGGAGGAAATCGTCAGCCAGGTACACGCTCACGTGCCGCTCTTCCATGGAAAGTTGCCCCCAACCAGCACGATTCAACAACAGGTAACCGATGCTTTGGTCGCATTAGTCGCGACCAAAGGCGTGACCGCCACAGTGGAAGCAACGCAGCAGGAAGAAGTGGAGACCGGCAAACTTGCGGCGATTCGATTTCGTATCCTCGCACCCGCCATCACCATAGGCGCTGTCACCTACACCGGAGTGGGCTCTGGAAATTCCGCCGACATTGAGCCGATTGCACTAGCTGCAACGAGCCAGGACTACTCCTCTATCGCGACCCCGGCTAGTCTCAGCCAATCGATCAAGAACGTCTATCACAACAAGGGATATCTCGAAGAAACAACCGCCAGCTTCTCACCAAAGGAACCCGTAGTCGAGAGCGGAAGAGTGGTGGTGCCCATCAGCATGGAAATCCGCGAAGGCCCGCAGTATCGGCTGGGAACGATCACTCTCGCTGGAGATGTGTTGATGAGCAAAGACGACTTTCAGAAGCAGTCACTGCTGCACACCGGGGACATTGCCCAGGAAGACAAACTTCGGAATACCCTCTACATGGTTGCCCAGCCATACCGCGCAAAGGGATACATTCGCGCCCATATCACGGCCGAGGCGACGCAGCATCCCGGTCCTCCAGCGATCGTGGATTACGCCATCAATGTACGTCCCGGCGACGTGTTTCACATGGGCAAGCTGACGCTCGAAGGCTTCAACGACGCACAGAAGGCGGAGTTTCTTGAGGTATGGACGATGAATCCAGGCGACGTCTTCGACGCAACTTACCCGCCGGCGTTTCTCAAGGCGAATGCCGCAAAGCTTCATTCATTGGATGATTTTTCGGCGACGTATAAGCAGTCCGAGCATGAGGACACGCACGCAGTTGACCTCGCCATCACCCTGCGCAAGGGCGGGCCGGTTTCGAAATAACCTTCGCTGGCTTGCATGCGCCCGGCACGACAAAGTGAGAGAAGGCCGAATCGCCCGCCGTCAAGTCTTCTGCTTCTTAGCAGCGTCTCTCCAAATTTGAATGAGGCTAGCCTGATACTTCAGGAATCAGAAACTCCCGAGAGATCCGCCATACGCCATCGTCCTCCTTGCGCCACACCATGAGAATGCGCAGCGCGACAAACTGGCCTTCACTTGTCTCCGATTTCCCCACGACACAGCTGAAGCGTGCGTAGACACTGGCGAACCGCTCGTTACCTTCAGTTGTGAGTGGTATTAACGATACCGAGTGCAGTCTCGTCTTGGTCTGGCGACGCATCTGCTCTCGCCCTTCAATGGGTGGGCCGCCCGGCATCATAAACACCGCATCTTCGGTGTAGTGCATTACGCGCTTGCCGGTGTCAGGGTCCTCGAGCAGCGCGATCAGCTGTCGCTCCGAGGAACGAATTTCGTTGGGGTCGAATGGCATTGCAACATTGTCGAACAAAACCGCTCTCCCCGTACAATCTGGTTTACGATCTCTAAATATCACTGTCGCGGCTTAGGGGAGCCGCTTCGCTCACTCCCACTCAATCGTGCCCGGTGGTTTCGACGTGATGTCGTAGACCACGCGGTTGATGCCCCGCACCTCATTCACAATGCGGCTGGAGATGGTCTTCAGCACCTCATACGGCAGCGGCACCCAGTCGGCAGTCATGCCGTCTTCTGAGTGCACGGCGCGGATTGCGCAGGTGTAGGCATAGGTGCGCTGATCGCCCATTACACCCACGCTCTTTACCGGAAGGAGCACGGCAAAGCTCTGCCATATCTGTTGATAGAGCCCCGCGGCACGAATCTCCGCCACCACAATCTCGTCCGCTTCCTGCAGGAGGGAGACTCGTTCCGGCGTCACTTCGCCGAGAATGCGCACCGCCAGGCCCGGACCAGGAAAGGGCTGCCGTTGCAGAATTTCCTCCGGCATCTTCAGGTCGCGGCCAATCCGCCGCACTTCATCTTTGAAAAGATCGCGCAACGGTTCAATCAACTTCAGCTTCATGGTCTCTGGCAGGCCGCCAACATTATGGTGACTCTTGATCGTTTGCGACGGCCCTTTCACCGACGAGGACTCGATCACATCTGGATAAAGAGTTCCCTGCACCAGCCAATCGACGCCGCCGGAAAGCTCCGCAATCCGCTTCGCCTCATCGTCGAATACCTCGATGAACTCGTTGCCGATAATCTTGCGCTTTGTCTCCGGATCCGTCACCCCGCTCAGCTTGCCCAGGAATCGCCCGCTCGCATCCACAGCGACGACGTTCAATCCCAGTTTGTCGCGCATGTTCTCCTGCACTTTGAAGAACTCGTTTTTGCGCAGCACTCCGTTGTTCACGAAGATGCACGTAAGCTGGTCGCCGATCGCGCGATGTACCAGGACCGCTGCTACAGCAGAATCGACACCGCCCGAGAGCCCGCAGATTACGTGACCCTGCCCGACCTTCTCGCGAATTGCCTCGATAGTGGATTGAATGAAGTGTTCCGGTGTCCAATCCGGCGAAGCATTGCAGATCTTGAATAGAAAATTCCGCAGCAGCGCCGTCCCTTCCTTGGTGTGGTGCACCTCGGGATGAAACTGCACTGCCCAGATCTTCTTTGCGGGGTTCGCGAGGCCCGCCACAGCGTTCGCTGTCTTCGCCGTCAGGTGGAAACCCTCAGGCAACTCCAGTGTCTCGTCGCCGTGCGACATCCACACCGATTGGGTGCGCGAAAGACCGGCGAACAACGGCGTATCGTCCACCAATGTGATCTCCGCGTGGCCGTACTCGCGCTTGTCCGCTGGGCGTATCTTGCCGCCGAGATGGTGCACGATGAAGTGCAATCCGTAGCAGATGCCCAGCACGGGAAGCCCCAGCGCCAGCACCCGCGGATCGCTCGGCGGCGCGTCTGCGTCGTACACAGAAGACGGGCCGCCGGACAGAATGATGCCCATGGGCTTCTGTGCCTGTATCTCTTCCAACGGTGCGGTGCAGGGGAGAACGACGGAAAATACATTCTGCTCGCGAATACGACGCGCAATCAATTGCGTGTACTGCGAACCAAAGTCCAGGATAACGATCGAGGAGGTGTCCACACACTAGTTTTTCAGGCTTATTGGCGGCTGTAAAGCACTTCGCGAAGCCCGGCCAGCCGTCCTCGGGCGCAGGGCTATCCCCAGCATCCGGAGTACATTTCGCAGGCTGCCTTCAAAGTGTGACCCGTAAAACCAGCCTACTTATGCCATGCCTGCAATCTGGGGATCCACCGAGGCACGTTGCTCCTGTATTCCTCATACTGAGCGCCGAATTTCTTCAACAGGGTCGGTTCCTCGTATAACTGCACGAACAAGGCGACGCCGACCACAACTGCGCAAGCGACGAGGATCGCCGCAATGCTCGCCCGTCCGAAAACAAGCCACAACCCTATCCATCCCACGATGAACCCGACGTACATGGGATTTCGTACGTACCGATAAAACCCAACGACGACAAGATTCGTCGGCGGCGCGATCGGTGCCGGGGTTCCATGTCCCGTCCATCCAAAATCCCAAACACAACGAATGGCCACCGCAAAACCAAGTACTGATGGCAACGCCGCAATCCAGCGCCATCCCGGTGAGTTTGCCCCGTCAACGTTGAAACCTAGCCACGTCGGCAATAGCCAGAACCACAGCGCAAAGAAGCCGGTCCCCACGGCAAGCGATGCGACTACCGCCGGCCAGTGCGACTCTCTTACCGGACCGCGCAAAACAACATGATGAATACCAGGCATACCCACCTCCAGGAGCAGAAACAAATTCCACGCCCTTTCGAGCGACGGAACGCTGCTCCGTAAAAGCGTCTGCTATTGTGCTCTCGAGAATTGCTTCTGGTCTATATCGGATTTTGCGCAGGCTTGAGGCGACGAAGTCGCGTCCGCCTGGCTCGGGCAAAGCGTAAACTGGCGCTGCGATGAGGGAGCTCAGCCAAGACGCCGCAGGCGCATGTCGCCCTCCGCGAAGGAGCGCCAGAATTGTATGAAACTGATCAGTCTCGCTACCTGGAAGAAATCGTTCGCGATGAAGTAGAGAATCGTTACCGCGATCCACCATTGGTGCAACGCTTCCCCCGTCATCACCGATTGAAACGGCAACGGCGTCGCGGACAACACCATCGCGAGTACCAGCAGTGCCAGCTTTACGATGCCCAGCACCATATTCACTTCCATTAGCTTGCCCTTGAACGTGCGCCCGAGCCGGAAGCTTCGCCACAGGCTGGAAAGGGAGGACCTGCGCTCCAGCAGCACCAGCAGCGGCGCAATAAAGAGCACCCAGCTTACCAGCGACCAGAGCGTGAACAATCCCAGGGTGAGGCAGATGACAGTAACCAGGTAGATCAGCAGATTGGGCTCGTCCGAGCCATTCAGGGTCCAATTCGCCGCCGCTTGTATGCCGTAGAACCATGCCGCGAACACCGCGCCCACGGCCACCACGCGCAGCACCTGCAGCGCGATGAGAGAGAACGGAGCCGACGGCAGCGAAGGATCGTAGCGGCGCAATACCAGCGAACGGCCAAGGCCGGAGAGGATTGCCCAGGCGATCGCCAGCAGCGGCACCAGCCAAATCGCCGTCTTCAAAATGAGAGGCTGAAGTACCGCCCAGGTATCGGATAAAACGACGGCAGCCTTCCACGGATCCTGCAGCGAGAATTGCAGAATTCCGGTCGACTCCAACGGAGCCGCAGCGAGAATGCGCGTGCCCTCGCGATACAACAACCACAGGGCAGGTATTCCAAACAGCCACCGCCACGCCACTTCAAGCGCCAGTAATGATGGTCTGCGCCAGCAATCCGCCAGCGTGTGCACCAGTGACTGCGTTCCCCGCACCTCGGGACTTGTAGCCATTTCGCCGCTACCTGACCACGACGTTAACCATCTTGCCGGGCACCACGATCACCTTCACCACTTGCCTTCCGGCGATGAAGGCCTGCAGTTTCGCATCGGCGAGCGCTATCTTTTCCATCTCCTGCGGCGTCGCCTCCTGCGGCAATACGGACCAGCGAGCGCAGTTTGCCATTCACCTGCACCGGGATCTCGATCTCATTTTCCTTCGCCAACGCCTCGTCAAACTTCGGCCACGGAGTGCGCAGGATTGACCCCTGGCCGCCAATCTCCTGCCATAGCTCCGCCGAAAGGAACGGTGCGAACGGAGCAAGCAACAAAATCAGCGAACGCAAAATCTCCGACAGAACTTCTGGCGCAACAGAGCCTTTGCTCAGCGTCGCATCTGCCGCCGTGAGGTCGTTCACCAACTCCATGATTGCGGCAATACAGGTGTTGAAGTGCCAACGCCCTTGGAAATCCTGCGTGATCTTTAGAATCGTCTGATGCAGCTTGCGCAACAGAGCCTGTTCTGCCGGAGTCTGCGAGCCCGCAACCTTGCTTCCCGGTGCCACGCCACGCACACTTGCGGCATACTTCATCACCAAGCGATACACGCGCGAGAGGAATCGGCTGATGCCCGCAACACCGTCTTCCTGCCAGTCGAGATCGCGATCCGGCGGCGCAGCAAATAGCGCATACATGCGCGTAGCGTCCGCTCCATAACGCGCAACCATGTCGTCGGGCGATACCACGTTGCCCTTCGACTTCGACATCTTCGCGCCGTTCTTGATCACCATTCCTTGGGTAAACAAATGCTCCGCAGGCTCGTCATTTGTGATCAGCTTCAGGTCGCGCATTACCTTCGTCCAGAAGCGAGAATAGATCAGGTGAAGGATGGCGTGTTCCACTCCGCCGATGTACTGGTCAATGGGAAACCAATACGAAACCGCCGCTGTATCAAATGGAGCCTTGTCATCCTTGGCGCTCGTGTAGCGGTAGAAATACCACGACGAATCGACAAACGTGTCCATCGTATCCGTCTCGCGACGCGCCGGACCACCGCACTTGGGACAGACGGTGTTTACAAATTCCGGCACGCGGCCGAGCGGCGAGCCACCCTGCTGCGTAATCGTGATCTGCTCCGGCAACAGCACCGGCAGTTGATCTTCCGGCACCGGCACAATGCCGTCGCGCTCGCAGTAGATCATGGGGATCGGAGTGCCCCAATACCGCTGCCTGCTCACGCCCCAGTCCTTCAAACGGAACGTGATGGTGGCCTTGCCGAAGCCGTGCTTCTCGGCAAACTCGGCCATCTTCTTCTGCGCTTCTTCGCAGCCCAGCGTGTCGAACTCGCCGGAGTTGATCAGCAGGCTGTTCTCTTCTGAAAACGGCAGCTCGGGCGTGCCTTCTTTCTGATCCTTCGTGTTTCGCGGCAGCACCACGATGCGAATTTCCAGGCCATATTTCTTCGCGAACTCATAGTCGCGCTCGTCGTGCGCGGGCACAGACATGATCGCGCCCGTTCCGTAATCCATCAGGATGTAGTTCGCAACCCACACCGGCAACCGCTCGCCGCTGAAAGGATTGATCGCGAACCGCCCGGTAAACACTCCGTGCTTCTCGATCTCGCCAACGTCGCCCGCTTCGCGCGCCTTCTTCTGCTGCTCTTTCAGCGCCGCAACTTCCCCAGCAAGCTTCTCGTCGCACGCGGCAAACTCTGTCGTTAGCGGATGTTCGGGAGCAAGCTGCACGCTTGTCGCACCGTAAATCGTGTCAATGCGCGTGGTAAACACGCTGATAGTTTTGCCGGTGGACGCAGCCGCGTTTTTCCGTGCCGCAAGTACACGCGTTCCGTGCTTGCGCTCAGACCGGTCGTCGCCGTCCGCCGCCTCTTCCGCGTCCAGAGCGAAGTCGACCTGCGCGCCTTCGCTGCGGCCAATCCAGTTGCGCTGCATGGTGCGCACTTTTTCTGGCCAGCCATCCAGGCTGCCCAGCCCGTCCAGCAACTCCTGTGCATATTTCGTTATGCGGAGGAACCACTGTTCCAGCTCGCGCTGCTCCACGATCTCGTCTTCATGTCGCCAGCAGCGCCCGTCGATCACCTGCTCGTTGGCGAGCACGGTGGCGCATTGCGGACACCAGTTCACCCGGCTCTTTCGGCGGTAGGCCAGCCCCGCCTCATACATCTTCAGAAAGAACCACTGGTTCCAGCGGTAATATTCCGGCAGGCAGGTGGCAATCTCCGTCTGCCAGTCGTAGCTCAGGCCCAGGCGAAGCATCTGCCGCCGCATAGCCGCGATGTTCGATAACGTCCACTCGCGCGGAGGCGTGTTGTTTTTCAGCGCCGCATTCTCCGCCGGAAGCCCGAACGCGTCCCACCCCATGGGATGAAGAACATTCGCGCCCTCCATCCACTTGTAACGGGCCAGCGCGTCGCCAATGGAGTAGTTGCGAACGTGCCCCATGTGCAACTGCCCCGATGGATACGGAAGCATCTCCAGCACGTAATACTTTGGCTTACCGGAGGTTGGCGGCTCCGCAGCGTAAAGCTTTGGATCGCTCGCCCAACGCTCCTGCCACCGCGGCTCAATCTCGGCAGCGTTATAGCGCACTTCCGGCGCGGCGTTCGCACGCTCCGTGCTGGCGGGCACATTCACCGCGGGGACGTTTTCTTCTGTAGGTTTTCCAGCAGACATATCTTTATTAGTGTAACCGGGGTCGCGGCGAACGCGCTGAATCGCTTATTCCCTACAACCCTCCCGTCGACTTCACTTACCGAGCTCACCGACAGTGCTGAAAGCGAGGTCGTCTTATACCCACCTTACTTTGATACTGGATCGCGTTCCGTTAGCAGAATTCTCTTTACTTGATTACGATCAAAAGTCTGGGTATTGCCGCCCACCCGAAGCTCCAACTGCATCCCGTTTACGGATATGAGATCGCCAGTCAGAACGGAACCGTCACGCAACTCGATTGTGTCGTGGGAAGCGCTCCCAAGCTCGTAGCTTACGCTTCCGCCTGACACATCTCGCGAACTCATCTCAAGCGGGAACTTCCCGGTGTTGAAACCTTCTCGGCTGAATTCAAGCATGTGCTTGCCAACGGCAACCTCCACCATTTTCGGGGTCGTACCCATATCTTTCCCATCCACTTTGAAAAGCGCACCCTGAGGAACGGAATTGATGGTGATCGAAAGTGTGCGCGGCGCATTCGCCGAAACAGTTAAAGATGCAGGACTGCCGGATAAAAGGATCGTGACCTGAAATTTCACGGTCTCGCCGGGGCCGACGTTGGTCAAACTTATGTGACCTTCGCCTATCCGTGCCTTGGCCTTATCAAATACGTACAGCACAAAGTCCCCATTCCCGATCGACTTATCCGATACGTTCTCGGCGATCGTATCGGTGACGTAGGTGTGCTCTTTCCCAACTCCGGCGATGTCTTTAAACTTCGAAAAAGTGAAACGGAGGATCGTTTGACCGGAATTCGGCCAGGTTGCTGTCTGAAATGCGACATCCTTGGCAAAGATTGGGGGAATGCCAGCCACCAATAGCAGAAGTACGGCAAAGACCTTTGACATGAATCCTCCTGATTTTTATAAAGGCAAAATCACTTCCTGGATTCGGGAAAGATAAATTGTACAAGGAGCGCCATTTTCCCTTGCAGTCGGCTTCTCGCTTGAAAGCACTCACCGATTCTTCTCATCGGATGAGCATCCTGCTAACCATTTCGAATCAGCCTCCGCAGCGCATTCAGATTCCTCTGCTCATCGCCCACCTCATCGACGGGCGTCTCCGCGATAAACGCGGCGTGCGCAAATCGCTCATCGTTCAGCAACCGACGGAACGGAGCCAGCCCCATCGTGCCTTTGCCGATATGCTCGTGGCGGTCCAGCTTCGATCCGCGCGCGGCCTTGGCGTCGTTGCAGTGCCACACGCGCACGGTCTCAAACCCGATCGTCTCGCCCACCAGTTTCATCGTCGCTTCGTAGCCTGCCTTCGTCACTATGTCGTAGCCGGCAACGTGCGTGTGGCAGGTATCCAGGCAGGCGCCCACCGGAGCCGTGCGCCGAAGCCTCCCCACAAGTTCCGCCACATTTTCAAATGAGCTGCCCAATGAGAATTCCGCCCCCGCAGTGTTCTCAATCAACACTTTGAAATCGCAATCCTGCCACTTCAACCCGTCCAGCGCTTTATCGATTGACTCCGCCGCCAGCCGCAAACCCTCTTCGCGCGTCAATCCCCGCCACGACCCCGGATGCAGCACCAGGTACTCCGCACCAAGGTCCAATGCACGCTCGACCTCAGCATGCAACGCGGCAATCGATTTCTCCCGCACCTCATCTGACTGGCTGCACACATTCACCAGGTAGCTGGCGTGAATCACGAGTGGATCGCAGCCATATTTCTCACGAAGCGTCCTCATCATCTCGCAGTGGTCTGCATGCAATTGCGCTGGGCGCCACATCCGCGGACTCGAAGAAAAAATCTGAAACGTATTGGCTCCGATTGCGTGCGCCCGGTCGGCAGCCGTAAACACCCCACCCGCCGTCGAAAGGTGCATTCCTACGCGCCTCGGCGTGGAAACTTTGTGATTCAGATCACTCTTTGGCATCGAGCTTAAGTTTATCCGTACTCCTGCCACCACCTGTTCTCCAATTGCGCGATAATGTTGCGCATGGCTACCGTGCTTACTGCCGAAGTGATGCTAGGCTCGGAAAAACTTATCCGGGACCCGTTGCTCATTCTCGAAGATGGAGTCATTGATTCCATCCGCACCCGCGACTCTGACTACATCCCCTCCGCCGCCGAGCATATCGACTTTCCTGGGTGCACGCTTGTGCCTGCGCTGTTCGACATCCATATGCATGGCGCGCGCGGTCACGATGTCATGGAGGCTACTCCCACAGCCTTCTCCGTGATTGGCGACTTTCTCGTGACCCGCGGAGTCGGCGCATTTCTACCGACCACAATTTCCGCGCCCATGGATAGCATGTTGCGATCACTGGATGGCATCGCCAAGCTGGTAGATAAAAAGACTCGTGGAGCCCGCGTTCTCGGCATCCACCTCGAAGGCCCGTTCCTGTCGCATCCCAAGCGAGGCGCGCATCCCTCCGATTACCTGCTGCCGCCATCGGTGAAGGTTTTCGATAAGCTTTGGCAGGCGTCGCAGGGCCACATCAAAATTCTGACGCTCGCTCCCGAACTGAACGCCGCTGCGGAATTAGCGGAACACGCCACCAAGTTGGGGGTGCGGGTCAGCATTGGTCATAGCGACTCCGGCAGCGCGGAGGCGAACGCCGTCATCGCTGCAGGCGCTCGCAGCGCTACGCATACCTTCAACGCGATGCGCCCGCTCGATCATCGTCACCCCGGCGTTCTCGGAGTCGTGCTGACTACTGACCAGCTCTTCGCCGAGATCATTTGCGACGGAATTCACGTTGACCCGTCGATGGTAAAGCTGTTCTGGAAAGCAAAAGGACCGGACCGCGCAATCCTGGTGACCGACGCCATGAGCGCGACCGGAATGCCCGACGGAACCTACAAGCTTGGAGAACTGCCTGTTGTCGTGCAAAACGGAAAATGTCTTTATGAAGGAGTGCTGGCCGGAAGCGTTCTCACGCTCGACAAGGCGGTGCGTAACTTCCGCGATTTCACGGGAGCAGAGTGGTCCCAGGTGATTCCCCTGGCAAGTCGCAATCCAGCGCGAATGACAGGCCTCGACAACCGCATCGGCTCGCTGCAGGAGGGCCGCTACGCCGACATCATCGTCCTCTCGCCGGAAGGTCAGATCGTCGCTACGATGATGAACGGTCGCGTCGCCTACCGCGCGTAGAGAAACCTCGCGGTATCAGATCTTCGCGTGGCGGGCGCGCCAGAGTGCGCCTTCCAGCGGATCTACCGACTCACGCGCAATGCTTGCAGTGGGCAAGGCTTGCCGGATGCTCTCCGTCATCTGATCGAGAACCATGGGGATCTTCGCCAATACGCTGCCCGTAAACGCGAACGCCGGAATGGGGCCATCAGGCTCGGCAATTCGTACCTTGCGATACGCCAGCAAAGCAAAATCTGCCAGAAACCGCCCTCCGTCCAGCAATACTTGAGTACTGACTGCATCGCCCGCATCGGCGCATTCTGCAACCAACGGCGTCAGCCGCGAGAAATCTGGTGGCGGAATCTTGTTCGCATAAGCCACCATCTCACCCAGATTCGGTTGGTCCCAGAAAGCTGCGACCTTTGCCAGAAGCATGGTCGGTTCTCCCCAGTCATAGGCACGGAACGCAGCCTTTAGTGCGGTGTGGCCGATCCAGTAGCCGGAACCCTCGTCGCCGAGAGCGGGCCCCCAGCCACCGGCATTCAGCACGACGCCTGCACTGGTCCGGCCGCCAATGTTGGATCCGGTTCCTGCCACCACGAGTACGCCCGCGCCTCCGGGAAATGCCGCATCGAGGGCTATCTCATCATCGCCGCAAACTTCAATTGAACCGCCAACCTGCTCGGAAAGGGACTCCTTTACCCACAGAGCGAAGGAAGGAATCCGCGCTCCCGCCGTCCCCACACAACTTGCCGCGACCTCCTCACCCAGAATTCCAATTTGGTTAAGAGCTTCCTTCACCACCTGCTGAAGATTCAACGCCGCCTGTTCTTCGCCCACCCGCATGTGCTTGATTGAACCCCCGGTGGCCCGCGCTAACGTGCGGCTTTCGTCGCCCAGGATGCAAACCGTCTTGGTACCACCCGCGTCTATGCCAAGGTAAAAGGACATGGGCAACATCATAGACCTGAAGGAAATGCCGTCGGTTACAGGATAGGGAATTACCGGGACGCTCTCGCATCTCGCGCCTATGAATCGGAAGCAAAACCATGGCCCTGTGTGCGAGAATGGGCGGTGTCCCCCGAGGAAAGATGCCCATACTGCGTTCCACGTTTATCGCCCTGTCCCGAAATCCGACTGTCAGAAAGTTTTCCGAACAATCCCGCATTGGACGCCGCATGTCATCACGATTTGTGGCCGGGATGGAGATTGAAGAAGCTCTGCGGGCAGCGGAGACTCTAAACAAGAGCGGCATCACGGCTACCCTTGATGCTCTCGGCGAAAGCGTGACGACTCCCGAGCAAGCGGTCCATGCGGCCGACATCTATCATCAGCTTCTTGATTCGATCCAATCGCGGCAATTGCACGCAAACGTGAGCGTCAAGCTCACGCAGATGGGCCTCGATATCGATCCCGATCTCACCTATGACATTGTTTCGAAGCTCGTCTCGCATGCGGCTTCAACAGGCAACTTCGTTCGCATCGACATGGAAGGATCCGAGCACACGGAGACAACCGTGCAAATGGTGCGCAAACTCCATGCCGTCAACCCGGGACACGTCGGCATCGTCATCCAGGCCTATCTATACCGCAGCGAGAAGGATCTGCACACCTTGCTGGCAGAGGGCATTCGCGTGCGCCTCTGCAAGGGTGCCTACCAGGAACCGCCGAATATCGCCTTTGCCAGCAAGAAGGATGTGGACGAGAACTTCCTCAAACTCACGCGCATCCTCCTCAACAGCAACATCTACCATGGGCTGGCAACGCATGATGAAAAGATCATCCAGGCCACCCGCCATTTCGTTCACGAACGCAAATTCGATTCCAAGAGCTTCGAATTTCAAATGCTCTACGGAGTACGCCGCGATTTACAGAAGTCCCTCGTCCGCGACGGCTTCAATATGCGCGTTTATATACCGTTCGGCACGGAGTGGTATCCCTACTTCATGCGTCGGCTCGCAGAACGTCCGGCGAACGTCATCTTCCTGGCGAAAAATTTCTTCAAGAACTAGAGAGTCGTCGGCGTGCGCTAGCGGTAGGCAGGTATCGGCACGTTGGATTGCGGCGTCTGCGACGGTGCCGCCGGAGCCGGTCTGTTCGACTGGTACGGTTCCACCGTAAGCAGGTTGCTCAGGATGCCACGCTCCTGCGGCGAAAACTCTCCTTGGAACTGGCTCGAATTCAGCATCTGCTGCCGCTGTTCGGGCGGCAGATCGCGAAGGTCTCGGAAAGCTCTCCGCAACGGGAGCTGACGATCTGGTGGCAAGGAACGCAATTGAGACGTTGAGTTGGTCACCTGTTGTCTTTGCGCAGGCGACAGTCTCTCCCATACTTCTACACGGTTGAGCGTTCGTTGCCGTTGTTCAGGCGACTTATTGTTCAAATCCTGCAGTCGCGTAATCAGTCGCTGCTGTTGTGCCGGAGGAAGCTTGTTGAAACCCGGCTCCTGCCGCAAAGCCTTCTGCTGCTCTGCCGGAGGAAGGTGCTGGTGGGTTTGCAGCCAGTCACTCAAATGCTGTGGCTGCGTCTGCCCCGGATACGGCGTTGATGATTTCGGAGGTGGCAGCCTCTGTGGCTGCGCCGCTTGCGGAGCGTTATAGGACTGCGGAGGCACGTTATAAGGCTGAGGAGCATTGTGCTGTTGCGGCACATTGTAAGGCTGAGGGGCATTGTGCTGTTGTGGCGGCACGTTATACGGCTGCGGTGCAGCGCGCTGCTGCGTGGGTGCATTGTAGGGCTGCGGCGCTGTGCGTTGTTGCGGTGGAGCAGAACCGTGCTGTGGAGGCGGAGCCGTGTTATGTTGCGGCGGAGGAGCGTTGTGCGAAGGCGGCGGTGGGGCCGATTGGTGCTGCTGGCCTGCGAACACCGTCGGTACACACGACATTGCGACTCCAAGCATCAGGATCAGCCCACGGCGGCCTGGCTCAAACCTCTCCCATCGCGCGAAAGAATGCGCACGCTTGCCGATTTCGGCAGCCGGGTTCGGAATGTTCCTATCGCAATTCATCTTCGGGATCTCCCGTCCCGAGCCACTCCTGTTCGAGAACGTCAATGCAGAATACTGTCAGCTCAGCCCTAATTGGCCGAGGGATCGTCGTCATCCTGGTCCAGCGAATCCAACTGCTGAAACACCTGCTGGTCCTTATCGAGCGACTGAAGATCTCGCACTGTCGCGGACGTCTGTTGCTGCGTTTGTTTGTGTCCTACTAATCCGACGTACGTCGCGCCACCCACGGCCATCATCACGGTCAGCGCCGTCGCGGCTATCGGCTTAAAGTACGCACGATTATTGAAAAGCAAACGAGCGCGCATTCGCTCCAGCCAGTTCGCTGGCGGCGCGGTCCGCTCCCCGCGCAGCATTGCCTGCAGCCGCGTGTCGAAGTAAGGTGTCGGCTCTGGAGCTTCCCACGAATCCATCAGGCTCATCGTCGACCGCAACTCAGCCAGTTCCCGACTGCAATCTCCGCACTCCGCCACATGTGCCTTTACCGCGGCAGAAACCCGATCCGGGTCGAACAGCAGATCCGCAATGTTTGATTCCATCTTCCGGCAAGTCATAGCTACCCTCGCTCTAGTTAAACAAATTCTTTCAGCCGCTCACGCAGCGTTTGATAGGCCCGGAACAGCAGGGACTTTGTGGCGGATTCGCTCAGCTTCAACACGTCGCCAATGTCCTTGTAATCCATTCCTTGATACTTGTGCATCAATACAGCCGTTCTCTGGCGCTCCGGCAAGGCCATCACATGTTGGCGAATCGCGTTCATCCGCTCGTCCCGCACCATGTCCTGCTCGATCGACGGCGTCAAGTCGGCTACATCCGGAGTGCTGCCCGTCTCAGGATCCGGCTCATCCAGATATACCGTCTGCGCGGACCGCTCCTGTTTAGTGTCGCGCGCATGGTTCACGCCAAGGTTCGTCGCAATGCGGTACAGCCAGGTACTGAACTTTGCTTCTGCCCGGTACGTTTGCCGCGAGCGGTACACCCGCAGGAAAACCTCCTGCGCCAGTTCTTCCGCAATCGCCTGGTTCCGCACCATCCGGAACATGAAGTGAATGATGGGCTTACGGTACTTCTCAATCAAAAAGTTATAGCAGGAGTCGTCCCCGTCCCTGACCCGAAGCATGAGCTCCGCGTCACTTAGCTCAACGGGAACCCCCACCATCTGTGTCGCGACCGCTCCAGACGCGAATTGTTGAGCGGGTTCGAGCGCCATGGTCGCCATATCCTTACCAACCCGAATTTCGCGAGATGGTTGCGCTGGGAATGGCCCGTTCTGCCCTCCAACGCCGGATTTATCTTGGATGCCCTCAACCCCCGTTAAATCATCGGCGGGAAGCTCTCCGAACGGCGATTTTCGACCAGGGGGCAGAGGATTTGGCATACTTCGTCAAAGGATTCTATCGCGAACAGCAGGTGCCTTTCCCAGATTGGCAGGGACCTGCCGCGAATGATAGGCTCAGCGTTGAAGTCAAGCCCAATTTGGGCGCTTAACTCAGCGGTAGAGTGCCACCTTCACACGGTGGAAGTCGCAGGTTCGAATCCTGCAGCGCCCACCATAGAATCAATCACTTACGCGCATTCTATGCCGACCTGCGACATCTCCTGAACATCCATGTCAATCGAAGCCCCCACTCACTGCCTTGAGGGGTGTCAAGTCACACACGATCATCCACCCCCGGGAACGAAGTTCTGACAGGTGCATGTCCGAGCATTCAACTCCCAACACACCACGAAACCGCGTCTTGGCTCCCGTAAGGGCTTCACATCGGATTTTCGCTGCAAACGCTGCATTTCAGCGCATCGGATCGTTTTAGCTCAATAGACATCTAACGCAATGGGCCCAATTATGCCGATCATCCGAACTTGCAAACAGTGCAGCACCAAAAATCGAATTCCCATTTCCCACCTTGCTGACTCGGGCCGTTGCGGATCCTGTAAAGAGCCGTTGCCGCCTCTTCACGAACCCATCGCCGCCGATCCCGCCCTCTTCGACGAAGTAGTGCGCGAGGCGCGCGTTCCAGTGCTTGTCGATTTCTGGGCTGGATGGTGCGGGCCGTGCCGAATGGCCGCTCCTGAGATTGCTCGCACTGCCGCCGAAATGGCCGGACAAGCGATTATCGTGAAAGTGGATACGGAGAAGTATCCCGAATTGTCCGCCCGCTACAACGTGCGCGGCATCCCAAACTTCCTTATCTTCTCCAAAGGGAAGCTGGTGCAGCAACAGGCTGGATTAGTGAACCACGAACAGATGACTACGTGGCTGAAATCCGCGCAAAATGGCGCCGTCTCGTAGGCCCCTTTGCGAGATGAAGCCATGACTCACCTACCGGCGCCGAGATAGCCCAATCATTACTTTCCGCTCACGCGTCTTCCCCCCGGCCATACAATGATCCTCGACGAAGCTGGTCCGCAATCCAGCCCGCATTTCCAAATCGGGGCACATCACGTGAGCATTGAAACAATTTCCTACATGGGGCTGCCAAATTGCCTCAAGCTGTCCAATGGCGTCGTAGACATCATCGCAACTACAGCCGTCGGACCACGCATCCTTTATTACGGGCCGGCAAACGGCGAAAACGTCCTCGCGCATTTTCCCGATAGTTCCAAAGAGACGGCGCTCGGCACGTGGAAGGCCTATGGCGGTCATCGGCTTTGGGTGTGGCCGGAGCTATTTCCTGGAAGCTATGCTCCTGACAACGACCAAATCGAATATACCCAGGAAGGCGATCTCAGTCTTCTTCTGCGGCAGTCAGTCGATGGTGCCGGCATTCAGAAGCAAATCCACATCACCCTTGCCCCAACCAGCACAAAGGTTCGCCTCGAGCAGACCATTACGAGCCACAACCTCTGGCCGGTGGACATCGCACCGTGGGCAATTTCCGTGGTGCAAAGCGGAACCGCCATCGTGCCCCGCGTTCCCTTTCAGACGCATGACGAATATGTCCCTGTCTCGCAGCCGATCGCCGTCTGTGCCTTCACCGATCTTCAGGATCCAAGATTCACACTCGGACTGAAGTACATTCTGCTACGCGCCGACCCTGCTCGAACCAATTCGCAAAAATTCGGACTGCGAAACAAACAAGAGTGGTGCTCTCATCTCGTCGGAAATACTCTTTTCGTCAAGCGCTTCTCCCACGACGAACAAGCGGAGTATCCCGACTACGGCGTGAACAACGAAATTTATGTTGAGGGAGCGTTCCAGGAAGTGGAACTCCTCGGCCCCCATAGTGTTGTGCAGCCCGGAGATTCACTGACTCTTGTCGAGGACTGGCATCTCTTTCAAAACGTCAATGTTGCGCCGGGAGAGAATCTTCTCGAAAACCTCGACTCCGCAATTTCCCCGCTCATCAAAACCCTGTTCTAGCATTGCAAGTCCTCCGCGACGGTGGCTCCGCCCCGTCACGGAATCTATCAATTCACGCCGTCCTCACAGTTCCACCCACTCCACCGTCATGGCGGACAACTTGTGATCGCCCGTAACGCTCGCGCGTCCGGCGACCGGCGAGCACGTGATCCGCGCCTCCATAGGTGACGAAGACAAATTCAGAATGAACAGCATCGACTTCTCTCCGTTGCTGCGCAGGGACGTCCAAACGTTGGGATTGCTGCAGACTACTTTCTGCTGCAGTCCCATATCTTTCAGCAGACTCTTCATGAGGTATTCGTGCTCGTGCATCGCGTGATACCACCCAAATCCCAGGAAGATCAGATCCCCGCCACCCACCGTCTTGAGCCGCCAGGCCACAGGCTCGCCCGTGCTCTCATCTTTTCCAATCACTCGTGCTTGTGGCGGCAAAGTTTCCGTCACAAAACTCCCGACGTTGCACTCCACATTCACCACGTCATTCACCGTGATCCGCGGAAAAGCACTGGCATTCCTGCGCAGCTTCACGCCTCCAAGAAAATCACCTAGCAGAGTGCATGGTTTGAAATTCTCATCGTGGGTCGGAAGCACAGGAAGAATGATAGCTCTCCCTCCACCCTGCAGAAATTGCACCACCCTTTGCTGCTGCGCGACCGACATGCAGGCCGATGAAACGATGACCACCGGCGTTGTTTTGTCCCGGCTCAAATCCTCCGCGCGCAAGTCACAAAGCACGGGAGAAAGACTCGCGCAGAAACTCGAATTCAGAACACCACGCTTCGCCAGGTCCCACGCTTCGAAATCACTCAGCAGCAAATCTCCGTGAGATTTCCAGTAGCGGTCCCCGATGGAGTTATGCAGGTTCACGACGACGCGAAAATCATATTGCCGCTCCGCTTCGCTCAACCAGGGATGCGCCTGCAGGAAATTTCCCAGCTCTTTCTGCACGTGGTACAAAGGCCGCATTTCACCCGTGGCGCTAATGGCCGCACCGTAGTCGTAAATGTCCGTAGTCGTCCCCGCATGCGGCGGATTTGGACCACCGGTGAAAATATAGAAATTGGTTCCCTTCATCCCCAGTGCAAGATTCGTCCAATAGCACGCCTTCGTATCTTCGGGAGTAATCGGTGGCCAGTCGGACGCGCTCCCGCCCGGCATTTCCATCACAGTTGGCGGAAATCCCATCAGCCGCAGACTCTCCAGGGAACAGAAAATGTTGAGCGCGTACTGGGGCGTGGGATTGTTCTGCGCCCAGCTCTGATCCAGGTTGTAGTAGTGGTCAGACCCCAGCAAAAACCCCGGTTCAAGCGCATGCACCACATCCTCGTAAAGCATGTCCATATCCACGCCACCGGCGTTGTGCACCAGCGGAACGTCCACTCCATGACTGCGCAGCATTCCGGCAACAATCGACGCATACTCGCCAATGGAGGCTAAATAGAATTGAAAATAATCCTTGACCCTCAGGATATCGAAAGGCGTCGCCGTTGCAGTCAAAGCAATCGGCCGCACTGCTTCGAAGGAAGAAAACCGGGTCCCGTAAAGTACATTGAGCTGACCGATCTCGCCGTACTTCTTCTGCAGGTATCGCGGATACCGTCCGTCCTTTCCGCCAATCCCCATCGCGTCCGCGCTGTAGTCGACGCTACCATTCCACAGATGAACACCCATCATCTCGTTATCGATTTGCACCAGGGCAATGGGACCACCTTTCGAGACTGTATGGCTAGCAACGATCGGGCACACGATGTTAAACCACGCCTTGGTCTTCTCCAGAAAAATCGGATGCAGATACGACATCGAGTCCGCATGAATTGGCTTGTTGTCGATATCGCGCGCCAGTATCTCCGGATACTTTTCAAAGAGCCATGCCGGCAGTCCGCCATACTTTAACTCCGATCCTTGGTAAGGGCCGGGACGCGCGAGCACATACAATCCAGCCTGCCGCGCGGTCTCCTGAAACGTCTCGAAGTCGGTCAATCCATCCGCACTCCCGAAATTGAACAGCCCCTCTTTAGGCTCGTGCAACATCCACGGCATGTAAGTCGCGATGCAATTGCCGCCCGCTTCGCGAAACAAATCCATCCTTCGCCGCCAGTCTTTTTTGGGCACGCGGAAATAATGAAACTCGCCGGAGTAGAGATAGAACGGACGCCCCTCGACCCGATAACAAACTCTGTCGAAAGTGATGGGAGGCATGTCCTTCCGGCTTTTACTTGTTTTGCTCGTCTCTAAGCCGGCCGCTGACAATACTCTCGGCTCTATCGCGGTACAAATCCCGAGCGAAGCCAGCAACTGATTGAAACTTCGCCTGTCCAGTGTGCGCGGTCCCGGCGTGTCTTCATTTTTCATCGATCATCCTTATTCGTGAGAAATCCTCAGCGGTACAGGACAGCGACCCGCGCATGGAATTCTCCCGGCGGAACCTCTTCCCCGTGTCGGCGATTGGTCTTTATCGTGAACCGATCATTCTACGACCGAAAAATTGATAGATGAAAAGAAAGCGGGTCGCATCTACCCGCCTCAAATTGCCTTCGTCGCGCAAGGGCCACTTTCATTTCGCCTCTCTCAACGAACATCTCGGAAATGGACGTACACTGTCTGGTAATCCTACGGAGACAAATGTGATCAGCAGACGCGGTTTTGCCGGAGGCCTTCTCGCCGGAGCAGTTGGCGCGGCTTTAGACCCACCCTCTTTGCGGGCAGCAGAGAAGAACGAATCAGTTGGAGCCGGCTGCACCCTCACTTCCGCAGAATGGCAACAGCATTTGCCGGGCATTTGGAAGGCGCGACTCGGTACGCCCGAGCAATCAACCCCCGTCAGCTTGCGCACCATCCCACCATTGCAGGACGGACTCGCGTCCATGCCTGCCGTCAGTTCGCCTCCGTTGTCCGCCGTGCAGGGATGCTCCTCTGAGCGCGGATTCGAAATCACGCTGCCACTTGCCGCTGGCGAACTGATCTACGGATTTGGATTGCAGATGTACTCCGTCATGCAACGCGGCTCAAAGAAGACATTGCGGGTGAATGCCGATCCGAAAGGTGATGCGGGCGATGCTCACGCGCCGGTGCCCTTCTATGTGACGACACATGGCTACGGAGTGTTGATTGATACTGCTCGCTACGCCAGTTTCTATAGCGGCTCCACTCATCTCCACAAAGATCGAAAGGCGCAGGAAGCGCCGCCCGCATACGCGGAGGCGCCTCCGCTCGCGCGCTTCGCCGAACCAGCAACTATGCGCATCGAGATCCCTCACGCCAAAGGTGTGGACATCTATTGTTCGCCGGCCCGGCCATGCTTCAGGCCGTTGAGCGCTACAACTTGTTCGCTGGTGGCGGAGTCAATCCGCCCGAGTGGGGATTGGGCTTTTGGTATCGCGCCTATCTCAACTCCAACTCCGATCAACTTCTCGCGCAGGCGCAAGAATTTCGCGATCGCAAAATTCCCTGCGATGTTCTCGGCCTCGAGCCCGGTTGGCAAACGCATGCTTACGCCTGCTCTTTTATTTGGGACCCCAAGAAATTCCCGAAGCCGGCAACGACGGTCAACAGCCTGAAGAAGATGGACTACCAGCTCAATCTGTGGGAGCACGCTTACACCCACTCCACCGCGCCAAACTACCGCCAGCTCGAGCCTGTTTCTGGGGACTATGAGACGTTTGATGGATTGGTGCCCGACTTCAATCTTCCTCAGGCGCGCCGCATCTTTGGCGACCATCAGTCGCACGCTTTTCTCGATATCGGCATTTCCGGTTTCAAGCTTGACGAGTGCGACAGTTCCGATTTCACCGGCGGATGGGCCTTCCCCGAATTCAGCCGCTTTCCTTCGGGCGTTGACGGCGAGCAAATGCATTCCGTCTTCGGGCTTCGCTATCAGGACGCGATTCTCGAAGCCTTCAATCGCGCTGGCCGTCCAACCTATGGCCTGGTGCGCTCGAGCGGCGCGCTCGCCGCGCCATATCCCTTCGTGCTCTACAGCGATCTCTACGATCACCGCGTGTTCATCCGCGCCCTCATCAACTCCGGCTTCACTGGCCTGCTATTTTGTCCGGAGGTCCGCGATGCAGAGAGTGCGGAAGACCTCATCCGCCGCATGCAGAGTGTTGTCTTCTGTCCTCTGGCGATGATCAATGGCTGGTACGTGCAGAATCCTCCGTGGAAGCAGATCCACGCATCATGGGATACCTTCCACGAACGCGAAAAGAATCCCGGCAAGTTCGATGAAGGATGGGAGAAGGTCGAAGCGCAGTGCCGCGACATTCTCGGCTGGCGCATGCAACTGGTTCCCTACCTTCGTGCCGCCTTCGCAGAATACGCATCGAACGGCACGCCGCCGTTTCGCGCTCCAATTTTGGATTGGCCCGACGACGCAAGCCTCGCTCTGCTGGAAGACGAATATATGGTCGGCGACCGCATGCTCGTAGCACCCGTATTCGCGAAACAAACCAGCCGCGACATCGTTCTGCCGCGCGGGGCATGGTGCGACTACTGGACGGGCGAAGCCGTGGAAGGCGGACGCAAATTCACCGTGCAAACCACTCTCGATCGCATACCCGTTTACTTGAATCAGGTTCCATCTTGCCCGTCGC
>CAWCOV010000003.1:0-61949 GCA_963797255.1 uncultured Acidobacteriaceae bacterium | reverse complement strand
GTCGGAATGCTGCGGTCCCCGGCGATGCACTTCGACTTCGATCTCGCGGGCGAGTTCGCGAGCTCCGATAATCAACGTGGACTCCTGCGCCTCCATACAACTGCGGAGGGTATTCTCGCGTGAATAAACCGACTCGCATGGTCTTGCCCTCAAGGTGAATCGACGGTGCATTTATGCGCGTTTGCGTGGGGCACTCGAACGTTACAGCAATGCATCGAATTGCCGAGATACGCAGACGCTCCACGCAAGTGTATTGGCTGACAGGCCGGCGTGCAAGCCCGCCACTTCTTCAACGCAAGGGCTAGGAGGTCAACAGCAGCAACCCCGCGAGGTTGCAGCGCCTCCAAATCGTGTGGTAGTAATCGATCTCCCGCAGTCATTCCTCTTACGTGGGAAGGCAAGAGCCGGATGGGATGTTGCACGACGATCGGCACCGACTAGAAACGCCGAGGACCAAAATTTGAGTGAACCAAGCAATACCGATCCGGTTCTTAACGTGGCCGGCATTGAAGACCTGTTGGCCGCTCCAGGATTAAAGATTGTCCAGAAACGCCTCATCACTTATCTGCCGCATCAGCGATGGTTCGGCGCGAAATCGCGCACAATCAAAGAGCTCGAAGATTTTCGACTCGGCCTCATTTCCTGGCCTCGACGCCGCTCTCTTCTTCTTTCAAATTACTTACGATGACGGTGGCAAGGATGTCTATCATCTCGCTCTCGCTATCAGCGGTGGAGAGGAGGCGGGGAGAATCCGCGCATCCTCTCCCGCAAGCATCGTAGCTACCGTCAGCACTCCCGCAGGGACCGCGATTTTGCACGACGCAGTGGCGCGTAACGCAGTGCGACAGGCAGCCCTTTATCTTATCGAAACGAACGGCGAGCTTCGCACTCGAACTGGCGCCCTTCAGGGCCATAGAAGCAGCGCCTTCGCGACAATCCGCGGAGTTGGTCCGCTCCCTGGCCGCGTTCGGGTTGGCCGAGCAATCCAACACATCCGTCCTTTACGGCAACAAGCTAATCATGAAGCTCTTCCGGCGTCTCCAACCGGGTGAAAATCCCAACACCGAGATTGGCCGCTTCCTCACCGAAACCGCGCACTTTCCCCGGATACCTCCCTTTGTGGGTGACATCACACTCCACTCAGAGAGAAGCGAGCCGACAACCTTCGCAATGCTGCAGGGTCTGGTCGAGAATGAAGGCGATGGATGGCGGTGGACCATGGACGAACTCTCCCACTTCTACAACAGCGTCGCCTCGCTACCGACACCGCCTGATCTTGGTGCCTCTCCCACTTTTCTTAGGGAAAAAGAGTCTCTGGCGCGCCAGTTGCGCCTACCCCTACCTCGATGCGGCGGCTCTGCTCGGCCGCCGCACCGCCGAATGCATCTGGCCCTGGCCACGCCGACCGATAATCCTGCGTTTATTGCCGAGCCATTCACTACTGAAGATCTCGTCGCAGATGCCGGCAGAATCGAGACCCAGATCCTTTCTTCATTAGGTGCATTGGAACGCGGCTTGTTCCGGCTCACAGGGGTCGCTGCGGATAGAGGAGCCCACCTGCTCAGCCGGCAGGACGATCTTTTGTCTCGCGCCAGGGCCATCGCTTCTGCCTCCCCCACCGACTTCGGCCAGCGTATTCGTATCCACGGTGACTACCATCTCGGCCAGGTTCTCCGTTGCCGCGGCGACTACACCATCCTCGACTTCGAAGGCGAACCCGCCAGAACCCTTGCTGAACGGCGGGCCAAGCAGTCTGCTCTAAAGGATGTCGCAGGGATGCTTCGTTCCTTCAGCTATGCCGCTTACGCAGCCTTGGACGACTATATTCAGAACCGCGGGGACGAGGCGAAGGGTCTCGAACTCTGGGCCGGTCTATGGCAGAATGTGGTCTCAACAGAGTTTCTGCGCGCTTACCGGATCGCCATCGACGCAACGAATCCGCAACTTATTCCACAGCCCCCACGGGTGCAGCATCTGCTCGATGCTTACCTGCTGGAAAAAGCACTCTACGAATTACTCTACGAACTCGACAATCGTCAGGCATGGGTCCGCATTCCTCTAGCAGGCATCTTCACTCTGCTGCAGTGACCCACCTTCCGTTGCCCGTAGAGTGAGCACCTGCAGCAGCATTGGGATAGCGTGCTTGTTGTAAATGCTGAATTCGCCAGTCGCGAAAGCTGCAAATCATCTTCTGTGCGGACTCTTCGGAGTCTTAGACAGCAAATGGATGTGTGGTTCTGCTTGAAGCAGGAATCATCGGCCGAGAGGCGCTTTTTGCGTAACGGTAGATTCTGATCAGTTCAACCGCGCGCCCTCCGGAGCGCGCATAGAAATCCTGTGCTCTTCTCTTGACTTGGACTTACATAGAGGTGGGCTAACCGGAAGTAACTCGATAGACCAACGAAAACCGATTGGGGGAAGGGAGGCGGCACACAATTGACACCAGGCGGAGATCCAAAAGCGTCCAAAGTGGTTCGACAAAGCCACGTTCAGATCTCGATAATTCGAAAGGAAAATAAGCCTGCTGGAATGGAACGAACTCAAAAGAGCAACAAACTACGATTCTGTTTATGGGCGGCATAGAAGGCACTTATGGAAGCGTTTGTTTTGCTTTGACCATTCCCCCACTTGATTGAATAACGTGGACTGGAGCCAGGACATTGCGCCAATCCGCCAATTCGCATTATCTTTTATGCCTGTCGGATGCTCTAACTTCGGCGAAACCACCCCGGTCACATGCAGTCAAGATAAACGCATAAATCTGAGAAAGCTCCATGGAAACTAAAACTGGGGCCAAGGCACCCACCACTTGACGCCATAGAACCAACTGGGGGTCTTAACGATGAGAGTATTAGGCGCTATTCTCCTGAGTTTGCTGTTTGCTAATAGCGTTTTCGCTCAGACATTTCGAGGCACGATCCTGGGTACGGTAACCGATCAAAGCGGCGCGCCGATACCGGGGGCGAAAGTGAATGTGCACAGTGGGGCAAACGGAATTGATCGCCAAGCAACAGCGAGCCAGGACGGAACTTATTTGATTCCCGAACTGCCGATCGGCGCGTACGACGTCACCGTGGAGAAGGAGGGATTTGCTACGTTCACGGCTAAGTCGGTCAGTGTCAGTGTCGCTGCGCAGGCGCGAGTAGATGCGACACTCCATCCTGGATCGGTGAACGAGACGGTTGAGGTTAGCGCCGACGAGTTGACGCAGGTGGAAACAACGTCAAATACATTAGGCGCTACCCTTACCAGCAAAGAGGTCCAGAACCTGCCGATCAATGGGCGCGACTATACCAAGCTGATTTACTTATCTCCCGGCATCTCGGGCTCTCCCGATCAGATCACGGATTCACCGGGGTCCTTTGGCACCTTCTCGATGAATGGTGCGCGCGGTCGTTCAAATAATTTCCTGCTCGATGGCACAGATATGAACGACGGATTCCGGAACGATCCCGCCGTGAACCAGCCCGGCGTCTTTGGCGCGCCTGCCACCATCCTGCCGGTCGATGCAGTGCAGGACCTTAACGTGATGTCGAATTTCCAGCCTGAATTCGGTCGCAGTGCTGGAGCCGTAATTAACATTGTTACGAGGAGCGGTACCAATAAATTCCACGGTACCGCGTTCGAGTACTTCCGCAACAACGCGCTGGACGCGCGCAACTACTTCAACGAGAAAGGCAATCCGCAAGCTCCATTTCACAACAATCAGTTCGGTGGTTCGCTCGGGGGCCCCATCTTTCGCGACAAAACATTCTTCTTTGTCGATTACGAAGGGCAGCGTGAAGCCGTCGGAACCGTCAGTGTTGCGTCTGTGCCCGATCCCGCGGTATTGGCAACTGCAACCAACACGGTCATACAGAATCTGCTAAAGACAAACCCATGGCCGCAGCCTAATGCGAACGGCTCCATCGTGGCTCCGTCCAACAATTACATTCATAGCGTCATCGCTAAGATTGACCAGAACCTTCCGCATTACAACTTGCTTAGCGGTCGCTACTACTTTGGCGACAGCACGCAGAGCTTCCCTCTTGCTCTGTCTGGCGGCGGCGTCCTGCCCGGCTTTAACACCTATACTCCAACTCGTGTTCAACTCGTTTCGATTTCAGACGTCGCAGTTCTCACGCCCAACATGGTGAACGAGGTCCGATTCGGATGGAACCGTTTCGCAGAAGGTTTCTTCCCGCAAGATCAATCCTTCGCACCAAGTTCCATAGGATTGAACACCGGTACTGGTGTTGCTGATGAGGGCTTGCCAGTGACGGTCGTTCCAGGCTATTCCTCGCTGGGCGCCAGCAAGTCCGATCCGCGTTCCCGTGTCGATTCGAATTGGCAGGCGCTCGACAACTTCACTTGGGATCTAAATAAGCAGGACATAAAGTTCGGCTACGAATTCCGTCGCACCACCATCCGGCAATTCCTAGGAACCAATTTTCGTGGGAGTCTTACATTCGATTCGCTTGTCGACTTCCTCGCGGGCAACGTGAGTGGTGGCAGCCAATCCTCCGGCTATTCAACCCGCCACACAG
Organism: uncultured Acidobacteriaceae bacterium; assembly: GCA_963797255.1. Lineage (GTDB taxonomy): Bacteria > Acidobacteriota > Terriglobia > Terriglobales > Acidobacteriaceae > JANXZS01. The sequence continues at coordinate 57,423 of CAWCOV010000003.1, read as the reverse complement.
CTGTAAATAGTCACAGTATCTACATACAGGATTCCTACCGGGCTACTCCTCGCCTAACTCTCAATGCTGGATTGCGATGGGATTATTATGGCGTCACCGGCGAAGAGAACAATCTCATGAGTAACATCACCAGCTTCGATCCAGCGAACGGCACTTTTACGCTGAGCATGGTTGGATCGCAAAGCCTGGAGCACCTCTATCAGCCTGACTACAAGAACTTCGGTCCGCGTGTAAGTGCAGCGTGGGATTTCTTCGGCAGCGGAAAGTCAGTGTTGCGAGTCGGCTACGGAATTTTCTTTGATTCGTTTTCGCAGGATGTCTTCCTCGCTCACCTACCTTGGAACAGCAGTTTCGATCCTGGCCCTGCCTATAACCCAATCGGTCCGGCGCCGATTTATTCGGTGAGCGCGCTAGGAGGGACAATAGTCAGCGGGCAGCCCGTTTTCGATACGCCGGGTGGTACTCCGGCCGGTGACGTCTTTAGCGTCGATCACAATTTGAGCACGCCGTATATGCAGAATTTCAACGTCAACGTCCAACAGCAGGTCACCAACAAGATGGTGTTCCAACTGGGTTATGTCGGATCGTTGGGGCGTCACCTGCTGCATTTCATCGATATTAATCAACCCAGCCAGGGTGTTATTACAGCTACCGACCTTGCGTACGCGCAGACGGCCAGTTATTCGTATCAGGATGCTGAAGGCCACACCCTTACCGGTCCGTGTGTGGATAATGGGCTTGTCGTTGGTGGCCCCGGTTGTATTCCCGGATACAACCCTAACAGTCGGGTCTATCTCAATAATTCCTATGGTGCCTTCGTTGTGAATCAGGAACAGGCGAAGGCGACATCCAATTACAACGCCTTGCAGGCAAGCTTGCGCATAAGCAATTGGCATGGGGTGACCTCCATCCTCAACTACTCATGGTCACACTCACTCGACACGGCAAGCGACAGCGAGGATTTTATTCCCAACGCAGCGCAGCCAAATAACAGCACGAACCCGGGCGCAGAATACGGAAATTCCAATTTCGATGTCCGCAACCGCGTGACCTGGATATTCAGCTATGCATTTCCCGATTCCAGCGGCAAGTTTGCAACCCTGAAGAACGGGTGGGGTTTCGACAGCACATTTTCTCGTCAGACCGGTCAGCCTTTCAATCTCAACTACAATTTCGAAGGTGACTTCAGCGGTAGCGGTGAAGGCTTTGACCGCCCCGATATAGTGGGCCAGCCTCGCTATTCGGGAAATCCCGCGCAATTCCTTGATCTCAGTTCGTTCGCAACCCCTTGCACTGCAACCGGAGTTGCACTCTCCGGCAATGTTCAGGGGAATGAACAGGACTGTCTTCCTGGAACTCGCCATTTCGGCGGCTTAGGCCGCAATTCGTTGCGCGGCCTTCCCTATACCAACTGGGATCTCGCGCTCTACAAAAGCATACACCTGCGAGAGAACCTAACGATGCAGTTACGCGCGGAGATCTTTAACGTGGTGAATCATCCGAACTTTTCCAGTCCGGCGCTGCCGAACTTTATTGCTGATGCGGCCCCCAACGGCCTAACGGTGGGAGGGAATCGCGTAGTGAGTTCCGGTTCGTATCCGATCACCGCAACAGGCGACGTTGGTATCGGCAATCCGTTTTTGGGAGGCGGCGGCCCTCGCGGGATTCAACTGGCCGCAAAATTCAATTTTTAAAGTATTGGCTAGACGACATCTTATGCTCGGCTGGTTGCTGCCATCGGCAACGGCAAGCCTTTCGCAAAGGGCGCGAGTTTGCTGCCTGGGTCGGGCTGGTTCCGCGCGAACACTCCACCGGAGGCAAGCAGAAGCTGCTCGGCATCAGTAAGCGTGGCAACGGTTATCACCTTCATTGCCTTGGGATGCGCCACCCAGGGAGAAGTCACTATTGACCACTCAAAATCCTTCGAATTTCCCCTTTGTGGCTAAAGGCGTCCAAGGATCCATACCCGGCGTCGCGTTATCGCAGCTTGGCGACAATCCTGATTGAGTGCACTTATTTTGGGCAGAAGCCCAGTGGGCGTGTGGTGCGTCTGATGGAGAATCCACGGGCATGACATACGCTTCCTTGCTTCGATGAAGGACTAACACCACCGCACGTCTGGTGTCAGGTCCCAGACTCGCGGTAGCCATCCCTCTGGTGCGAGCATGGTTTGGCCGACGATGGTCACGAGCACGCCTTCGGCTCTTCCAATAGCGGTACACTTCGGTTTCGCGACAGCTAACAGCTGTTATGTACGCCACGGCAATTTGTCCATTAATTTTTCGATGGTAATCGGTTCTCGTTTCATCCGGACGAGTTTACAAGATTGTTGATGAGAGTACAGTGGTGGCGCGAGCATGATGATCTGATGTTGAATCCTAGCGTGGTCCCGCGCCGGAGGCTCTGTACCGGCCTCATTCGGTTCCTTTGTTTCACAGATTTAGTTTTTCTGGCTGCCCTTTAGACAGGTTCCTTATGGAAGAGAGACCAATATCGTTGCAGGGCGCTGTGGTGATCTTTATCAGATCGCAGTCCAATGTACCCATCGGGACGAATCGCCAGCAAGGTAATATTTTCAACTCCCAGGAGATCGGCTGCTTTTGGCTCGAGAAGTCCGATCTGAATGGACGAATTGGATTGAGTGCTTAGTGCGATGACCGCTCCAAACAGAGGAGAGTCCGTGACAAACTCCCGCAGGAAGGCATATAGATCTAGGAAGGCTGCATGGTCTGCGGCGGGTCCTCCCAAGAGCATGAGAGTATGTCCTTCGCGATGAGCAAGCTGGTGAAGTCCACAGGTCACCTCGTCATTCCATTGCACCGTGATCGTGTCAGGTAAGCGAAAGCCGGCAGCGAGTTGATTGTTGGCGTTTCCAGTCACTATGGGCGAGAGAGAGTAGTCGATTATTAGCTCGGTCTCGGACATCACCTGTTGACGTAGTTTCTCCGGATCCGAGAGCATCGTTCGGATAGCCTGATCCCTTTTATCGCGCTCCACTGGGTCGGTTAATGTCTGAGCTTGCTCGAACACGTCACCGGATTGCGTGATCCTTTCGGCGATTGGCCGCCGCTCGGCCTCGTAGCTATCGAGTAAGTTTGCATCCGCGACGCCGTGCTGCACGAGGGCAAGTTTCCATGCCAGATTAAAGGCGTCCTGGATACCGGTGTTCATTCCGTGTCCTTCGGCGGGCGAGCAGAGATGCGCTGAGTCACCTGCTAGAAAAACTCTTCCAGATCGAAACCGCGTCGCCACCTTGGTATAGCAATTGAACCGTGTCGGATTCTCAACGTCGATGAAAGATGCTGCAGGCAGGTAGGTGCGGAGAGTTGAGGTTGCGTCGACGACAAGATCCGACTGCTCCGAACTTGGCCTTATGTAAACTCGCCATCTTTCCCCGGGAATGGCCGTAAGAATGATCGGGAGAATGTCATGGTACGCGAAGATGCCTTCGTATGTGTCGGACCAGCCTTCTACCGTTGCATCAAAGACAGCCCACTGTTTAGTGAGTTTGTGACCTTCAAAGTCAATGCCGCTCATTTCGCGTGTGCCGCTGTGGATGCCGTCGCAGCCCACCACCCAGTTGGCGGTTATCTGAAAACGGTCCTCGTTGTTTTCTACGTCGGCAAGCACACCGCCTTGGTAAGGTGATAAACCGACGAGTCGTGAGGATCTGGTCACCTCCCCTCCTTGTCCATGGAGATAGTCGGTGAGAATAGATTCGGTGACATCCTCAGATACTCCAACATTGAATCCGTAAACGCTGCCGGAAAGCGAAAGATCGATCTCCCCAAGCGACTTACCGCCGGAGAAAACCTTAATGACTCGCTGTTTGCAGCCTGCGTCAAGAAGCTTATCGACAATCCCCAGTGCCTCAAATATCTGGAGAGAGCGGGGATGCACCACTGTCGCTCGATCCCAATGCAGCGGCGCGGGCTTAGCATCAATTAGATGGCACTGCACGCCACGACGTTTTAGCTCCGAAGCGAGGAGCAGTCCAGTCGGTCCTGCCCCGACCACCAGTACATCGCAATGGCGGCTGGCTGGATCGCGGGTCATTGATGCCCGATCCGACTCGTTTCCAAAATCCGGCACTGTATCCCTCCACGCATCTGTGACGCGGATGCGATGACCCAAGCTTATCGTAGATATTCACTCTTGCCTGAAGTCAGACCGTTGCACTTTGATGCCGTAGGCAAGATGCTGGAGATGAAGCGATTCTTCCAAAGTCACCAAGGCACAGCCACTGTTTGCGTGGAAGGTGGGAGCAAGCAAGTTCGACAAGGTGAAGGGTCTGTGGCCATCGGACCACGCAGGAGTGAGCGCTTTGCTTGAAGTCGCTCCGTAGACGCGGTTGCAGTGCTTGAAGTCAACGAACGTGAGGGTTGAAACTTAGTGCCGCACACCCTGCAATGGGGATGTGCGGCACTCGTTTTGAACGAACGATTTACGGTTCAACGCCTCCGTCCTTATCGAGGGGCACCCGGCGAGTCAGCGAGTTAGCAAGTCAGCGAAGAGCGGTGGGATGCGGGCGTTGGTTGATCCCACCCTGGCCTCCGGATGGGGCACCCATATTTGTGGAGAGTGCACTCTATCAATTTTTGTAGAGGATGGAATCCCACATCTTAAACGCGAGATGTGGGGAACTTGCCTGTATATATGTGATATATACATTACGTGAGCGTTCGTGATCCGCTAGCTTCTTGCGTCGGCTTCGATTGGGATGAAGCAAACACGCTGAAGAATTGGCAGAAGCACGGGGTTACTCCGGAAGAGGCGGAGGAAGTCTTCTTTCATGAGCCGCTGCTGTTTCAAGGGGACAAGAGGCATTCCGCGAAGGAGAAGCGCTACCAGGTTCTGGGCGAGACGTCGATCGGGCGCAGATTGTTTGTGGTTCTCGCGGTGCGGAAGAACTTGATTCGAGTAATCTCCGCAAGAGACATGACTCAGCGGGAGAGCGAGGCGTATGACAAATATGAAAAAGAAAATCCCTGAGTTCAAGAGCGAGGCCGAGGAGTTTGAGTTCTGGTCAAAGTCGGATTCGACGCAGTATCTCGACTGGTCGCAGGCAAAGCCCGCGAAGTTTCCAAAGTTGAAGCCGACGCTGAGGACTGTCTCGGTAAGGCTGCCAGTGGCGATGATCGAAGACTTGAAGGTGATGGCGAATCAGCGGGACGTGCCGTATCAATCGCTGATGAAGATGTTTTTGGCGGATCGTCTGGAGTTGGAGCGTCGGATGCGTCGGAAGAGAGCTTAGTCGGCGAATTCGCGATACTCATTGAAAATTGATTTCGGTTGCTGAGATTGCGATCCCACATCTCAAACGCGAGATGTGAGGCACCCGCATTTGTTCCGGATCAGGAAAGGTGCACCTTTGAAGAGAAACCCACTCAAGCCAACGGCAGGCTTGAATGGGCCACCCGTCCGTCGGATGGCAGGTACTAGCTACTCCGCAATACTCTTTACGCACGAGCGTTAATTCTCAAATTTGAGAACTTCTTCGCGGCTGGGTCATAGAGCACTTGGTAAAAACAGGTGCCTCCGTCTATCACAACGACAAGCTTATCCCGCCAATAGGCGAGAGGCCCTTCATCGCAGAACGCATTGACGTAGATTCTTTTCTGGGCAGTTTGGATTATTGGGACATACTGGCGAAAATATTTTTCCGGATGTTCGATATGGAGAGTAGCCGGCCACCCTTCGATCCTCATAGTTGAGATCTGTGAAAGGCTGGCCTCTAATCGATCTATGTCTTCTTGCGTTGGCTGCCAAGTCCCCTGACTGGCAATACCTTGGCGGGCGATATTTCGGGCCTTGCTCGCGGGCAGTATGACGTAGTGCTGTTCCCGTGCGGTTTGAGCGCTGGTGAAAACGGCCGGCAGAAGGCATGCGATCATCAGCATTCGCACTTTCATGGTGGGCTCAAGAATTCAAACAAGTTTCTATGCATTTCCACAGAAAGTAAATGCCCCACGTATCAGGAAGGGAGACGTGGGGCAAGGTGCTTGTAGCTATTGCGGCTACTTGTTGGTGAGGGCTTCTACGCCGGGGAGTTTTTTGCCTTCTAAAAACTCCAGGCTGGCGCCGCCGCCGGTGGAGATGTGGGTGATCTTGTCGGCTACTCCGGCCTTCTTCACAGCAGAGACGGAGTCGCCGCCGCCGATGATGGAGATGGCGTGGCTGTTGGCTACGGCCTGGGCAATCTTGGTGGTGCCTACCGCGAAGGCGGGCATTTCAAAGACTCCCATGGGGCCGTTCCAGACGATGGTCTTGGCGTCGTCAATCTCCTTCGAAAACAGCTCGATGGTTTTGGGGCCGATGTCGAGGGCCATCCATTCGGCGGGGAAGGGACCGTCGCCGGAGAACGCTTGCGTGGCAGCGTCGGCGGCGAACTTGTCGGCGAGGATGTGATCGACGGGCAGAAGGAAGCGAACGCCCTTGGCTTCCGCCTTGGCGAGAGCTTCTTTGGCGGTGTCGATCTTGTCGGCTTCGAGCAGGGACTTGCCTACGTCCTGACCCTTGGCTTTGAGGAAGGTGTAGGCCATGCCTCCGCCGATGAGGATCGCATCGACTTTGCCGAGCAGGTTGTCGATGACTTCGATCTTGTCTGAGACCTTGGCGCCGCCGAGGATGGCGACGAAGGGGCGCTCGGGGGCTTCAAGAGCCTTACCCATGTAGGTAAGTTCCTTGTCCATGAGCAGGCCGGCAGCGGACTGCGAGACGAAGTGGGTGATGCCTTCGGTGGAGGCGTGGGCGCGGTGCGCGGATCCGAACGCATCGTTTACATAGACCTCGCAGAGCATCGCGAGTTCCTTGGAGAACTTTGGATCGTTCTGCTCTTCTTCGGCGTGGTAGCGAAGATTTTCGAGCAGCAGGACCTGTCCCGACTCAAGCTGGCGCGACATTTCTGAAGCGATCTCGCCAACGCAGTCGGGTGAGAAGGCAACGTTGATGGATTCGCCGATCTGCTTATCGAGGAGCATGCGCAGGCGATCGGCCACGGGGCGAAGGCTGTACTTGGGATTGGGCTTGCCCTTGGGGCGTCCCAGGTGCGAGGCAAGGATGAGCTTGGCCTTGTGCCGGAGCGCGTATTCGATGGAGGGCAGGGTGGCGCGGATGCGATTGTCGTCGGTGATTTCCGTACCGTCGTCGCTGAGAGGCACGTTGAAATCAACGCGCATGAAGACCCGCTTGTTCTGGAGATCGAGGTCCTTGATCGAGAGCTTGGACATGATGATTAGCCTTCCTCTGAAATGATGGCGTCCGCTTCCACTTCCACTTTCCATTCGGGGCGCAGGAGTGCGGCCACAACGACCATGGTGGAGGCTGGACGGCTTAGGGCGAAGTATTTGCCGTGAACGCGGCCGACTGCTTCCCAGTCTGCGGCGCTGGTGAGGTACACGCGAGTACGGACAATGTCCGTGAGACCGGAGCCTGCTTTCTCGAGAGTCTCCCGGATAATTTCGAGGCAGGCCGCCATCTGCAGGGCAGGATCGCTTCCGCCTGCTGAAGTGCCATCGGGATTGACGGGCGCGGTTCCTGAAACGGAGATGAAGCGTCCGCTTCGGACCGCGCGGGAGAATCCGATGATCGGCTCAAAGGGCGACTGGCCTGAGATGAATTGCCTGTCGTTTCCTGAACTCATGTTGAACCTCACGTAAAGGATCAAAAGGAATTACTGGAAGTGCACGGAGAAGAGTCTCCAGGTTGCGCGGCCTTTCTGCTTCTGAAAAGCCGCGCATGCTCCAACCTGGAAGATACAGTGCAGATCGTCTTAGAGGCCCTTTTTGACCAGGAAGCCGATGAGGTCAACTACGCGGCTTGAATAGCCCCACTCGTTGTCGTACCAGCAGATGACCTTGGCCATGTTGGTGCCGACGGTCTTGGTGAGAGGTGCGTCAAAGATGGAGGAGCGGGCGTCGCCCTTGAAGTCGCTGGAGACGAGCTCGTTGGTGTCGTATCCCAGGTAGCCCTTCAGCGGACCGGCCTCAGAGGCGGCCTTGACGGCGGCATTGATGCTCTCGATGGTGACGGGCTTCTCAGTGACGAAGGTGAGGTCAACGACGGAGACGTTGGGTGTGGGGACGCGAATGGCGAATCCATCCAACTTGCCGGCCAGCTCAGGAATGACGAGCTTGAGGGCCTTGGCTGCACCGGTCGATGTAGGAATCATCGAGAGGGCGGCAGCGCGGGCGCGGCGGAGATCCTTGTGCGGGAAGTCAAGAATGACCTGGTCGTTGGTGTAGCTGTGGATGGTGGTCATGATGCCGCTGACGATTCCGAACGTATCCTGCAGAACCTTGGCGACGGGCGCGAGGCAGTTCGTGGTGCAGGAGGCATTGGAGATGACGTTGTGCTTGGCGGCGTCATACTTCTCGTCGTTCACGCCGAGGACGATGGTGAGGTCCTCGTTGGAGGCCGGCGCGGAGATGATGACTTTCTTTACGGTCTCGCCGAGGTGGGCTTTCGCCTTGGTTGCATCGGTGAAGTGACCGGTGGACTCGACGACGATCTGTGCGCCTACGGAGGCCCAGGGAAGCTTGGCTGGGTCTTTCTCGGAGAAGACCTTGATCTTTTTGCCGTCGACGGAGATGAAGTCTTCGCCAGCGAAGATATCGTTCTTCAGGTTGCCAAGGATGGAATCATATTTGAGAAGGTGTGCGAGCGTTTTCGGACTGGTGAGGTCATTCACTGCGACGAAGTCGATCTCGGGATTGCCGAGCGCGGCGCGAAGCACGTTACGGCCGATGCGGCCGAAGCCATTGATGCCAACCTTGACTGCCATACTGGTTACTCTCCTGTTATGTAATTAAGCTTGTCTGGATAGGGAGTTCGCGACATAGCCGCGGTAACTTTCCCCGAAACCACCAAACAGGCGATATTAACAGGTTTGTCAAGTGGGACCAACAGAAAACCGTGAATTTTCGATGTAGAAGTGGGCATTTCGAGGGATGGTTTTGCACAGCATTTGCGACGAAGCTCTGAGTGTGTTATTTCCTCAACATGCGCGAATGGATGCGCGAACAGATGAGAAAACGCTCGAAGCGTGGGCCGAACACTTCGGAGTCCACGGGCAAGATAGGGCAGGAGATACCGTCGGACCAGCCGAAACCACTGAGTCCCATGTACCCGGAGGGTAGACCTGCAAGACTGGCGGCGGCGAAAGCTGCGGAGCCAGAAGGCAACGAAACTGATATCCCCGCATCCTTTGAAGGTGCAGGGCAAGAAGAAGCGGAGAATGGTGCTGCCGACTCCGGCGAGGCGGCCACTCCGGAGGCTGTAGGTTCCGTGTTGGAGAACGAAACACCGAAGCACGACGACGAAATGGATGCGGAAGGTCCTGAGCTAGGTGGATTGGAGCCGGAAGGCAGGCTGGAAGTGGAAACACAGCCGGATTCGCCCTCGATTCCTCCTCCGGAGGCTCCGTCAACGGGAGCAAAAGGACCGCGCGGCTATGTAGTTCTGACTATTGGATTGCCGGGGTCCGGCAAGACTACCTGGTTCAAGCGCCGTGGAGTGATGCCGCTCTCAAGCGACATGCTTGCGCAGCATTCTTTTCGACGACATTACAGAGCAGCGGTACCAAGGGCTGGTTTTCTCAACACTGCGTTCGCTTTTGCGGGCACGGCTGATTGCGAAGATGCCGTGGAATTATGTAGATGCGACGAACCTCTCGCCGCACGAGAGACGTCAATGGATCAAGATGGCCAAGAGCTTTGGGTACGACGTGCAGGCGGTGTTTTTCGACGTTCCCGCTGGACGTATGCCTGGAGCGGAACAGCCGTCGGGAACGAGTGGTGAGCGCGGAAGCGATGCAGAAAATGGCAGAGCGGCTTCGTCCTCCTAGCTTCAAAGAAGGGTTTTCAAAGATCACCGTGGTGCGCGTGAAGGGCGCGTCGGCTGCTCCGCCCGACCTGGGAGCGCCGGAGGCTTAGGTCGCGCGATAACGAAGTAGAGAAGGAAGCCGGGGATAAACCTCCGGCTTTTTCTTTCAGATTTCGCTGGCGCAGTATGTGCGCCAGCATGGATTTTGCGAGGTGCGATCATCGCGGCCATCGAGTTCCAGAACGTCAGCTTCCGGACTGCGGAGGGGCGCGTTCTGCTGGACAACGTGAATCTTTCACTGGAAGCAGGCACGACGACAGCGGTGCTGGGTCGCAGCGGTTCCGGGAAGACGACACTGCTGCGCATGGTGAACCGGCTGCTAGAGCCCTCGGATGGCAGGGTGATGGTGGGCGGGGTGGCGACGGTAGATACCGATCCGATTCAACTGCGCCGGGGCATCGGGTACGTGATCCAGGAGACTGGACTCTTTCCCCATTTCACAATCGAAAGAAATGTCGGGCTGGTGCCGGAGTTGCAGGGGCGCGATAAGGCAGAGATCGCAGCGCGCGTGGATGAGATGCTGCGACTGGTGGGGTTGACGGGCGGCGAGTTTGAGAAGCGCTATCCTCATCAACTTTCCGGCGGGCAACGGCAACGAGTGGGGCTGGCGAGGGCGCTGGCGGCAGATCCTCCGATTTTGCTGATGGACGAGCCGTTTGGCGCGCTCGATCCGCTGACTCGTTCGGAGATGCAGGAGATGGTCCGCGATCTGCTCAAGCGGTTGAAGAAGACGGTGCTGCTGGTGACTCACGATCTGGATGAGGCGCTTTTTCTGGCGTCGCGGATTGTGCTGGTAGAGAAGGGGCGAATTGACGCGGATCTTAAGACGGAGGAGTTTGGGAAGTCACAGAATCCGGCGGTGCTGGAGTACATGCGCGCGTATCGAAGGAAAGATTTGGGGAAAACGTGGACGGAAGTGTGGTGAAGCAATGAGGGCCTTCGTGGCGCAACACTGGTCGGAGATCGTGACTCTGACGCTTGAGCATCTGTGGCTGACAGGTGCGGCGATGCTGTTCGCGATTGCGATTGGCGTGCCGGTGGGGATCTGGTTGACGCGGAATCCGCGATGGGCGCGGTGGGTGCTGGGGCTGGCGAACATTATCCAGACGATCCCGAGCCTTGCGTTGTTCGGGCTGCTGCTGCCGTTGCCGTGGCTGGGTGAGCGAGCTGCGCGGATCGCGATCGTAGCGCTCTCGGCATATGCTCTGTTGCCGATTCTGCGGAATACATACGCGGGGATTCGCGGGCTGGAGCCGGCGGTGATCGACGTAGCTCATGCGCTGGGGATGACGGGCATGCAGCGATTGTTTAAAGTGGAATTGCCGCTGGCCGCTGGATTTCTGCTGGCGGGAATCCGAACAGCGACGGTTACATGTGTGGGAATCGCGACGATTGCGGCAGCGGTGGGTGCAGGCGGGCTGGGGGAATTCATCTTCCGCGGCGTCGCCTCGGTAGACAACCGGCTGGTGCTTGCGGGGGCGATTCCTGCGGCGGCATTAGCATTGGCGGCGGATGGATTGCTGGGGTTGGCTGAGCGGATGTTTCGCGTTCCGGGACGGACTGAGGCGTGAAATTCTGCAAGGTGAGACAGGTGAGTTTCGCGGCTCTGCTGAGTGGGCTGCTGATGCTGGCGGCGTGTGGGCCGCCGAGGCCGAATCATCCTGTGATCGGCGCGAAGAACTTCACTGAGCAGGTGATTCTTGGCGAACTGCTGGCGCAACACATTGAACATGCAACCGGACTCAAGGTGGAGCGGCGTTTTTATCTTGCCGGGAGCTACATCGCGCACCAGGCCTTGATCTCGGGCCGCATTGACGCTTACGTGGAGTACACGGGAACGGCGCTGACTGGGGTACTGAGGCAGCCTCCGGAGAAGCATGCAGAGAATGTGAGACAGATTGTTGAAAAGCTTTTTCGAGAACGATTTGGCGTGGTGGCGACGGAGCCTCTCGGTTTTGAGAACACGTTCGCAATGGTGATTCGCGGAGCGGATGCGCAGCGACTGGGCCTGAGAACGCTAAGCGATGAAGCCAAAGCTGCACCTTCGCAACGGCTGGGTGTAGGGTATGAGTTTCAGGAGCGTCCTGATGGCTTGAAGGGAATGTCGGCGACGTACGGGTTGAAATTTGCGGGAACACCGCGTGTGATGGACCTGGGACTGCTGTATCGCGCGCTCACGGCGAACCAGGTGGATATTGTGGCGGGGAACTCGACGGACGGTGCGATCCAGGCGTTCGGGCTGGTGGCACTGGAGGATGACAAGCATTATTTTCCTCCTTACGAAGCCGTGCCACTGGTGAGACAGGCTACGCTGGACCGGTGGCCGCAGATACGTCCAGCACTTGCGGAGCTGGGCGGCAAGGTGAGTGCGGAAGAGATGCGGGCGATGAATCACGCTGTGGACGGCGGGCATCGTGATCCAGCGGATGTGGTGCGAGAATTTCGAGAGAAAAAGGGATTGTAACCGTACGAGTTACGTTAAGGAGCGCTTGAAATGAGTGATGCAAAGAATGAGCCGAGTCCGGCATTGAGCTTGAAGGATGGAAGCGTGCCGGGGCCGGAACCGTGGCTGCGAGGAACTCACGACGAAGTTCCAGCGGTGCAGCGCGCGGTGGTGCATGCACTGGAACTTGCGGGGGAAGACATTGAAAAATGGTGCGGCGGATTGAGCGACGAGGAGCTGAATGCAAAGCCGCATGGACTGGCTCCGGTGGCGTTCCATCTGCGGCACATTGCCCGAAGCATCGACCGGCTGCTGACGTACGCTGAAGGAAGGGAACTAGACCCAGCGCAAGTGGCGGCTTTGAAATCGGAGATGGAGGCTGGGGCGAGCCACAAGGACGTCTTCGATGAGGTAAAGCAGGCGCTGGAGAGTGGTTGCTTTCGCGTGCGCGCGGTACGGGCCGGAGGACTGGAAGCATTTCGAGGAGTGGGTAAGAAGCAACTTCCTACTTCGGTCGGCGGTTTGTTAGTTCATGTGGCGGACCATACGCAGCGACATGTGGGACAGGCCGTTATTACGGCTAAGGTTTTGATTTCAGAGCGGAAATAAAATAGCCACGCGTCGGGCTCCGATAGAAATGCCGCGAGCCCATCGAAATTGTGGATTGAAGTTCGACCATCCCTGTTTGATAAGTTAAGTCGAACAAGCTCGTTGATAGAGACATCACCCAAGTAGCATTTCGAGGAAGATATTTGCCCTGTGGCCGCAAGATAATCGCCTTCGCCTGCCTGCTCTTTGCGGCGTTCCTTCTATCGCCTGTGGCGATGCAGGGCCAGGACAATTATGAAATCCAGGTTTACGGATCGGACACGGTTGAGCGCGGCGTGACGATGGTGGAGATCCACAGCAACTTCACGATTGAAGGCAGCATGGCTGTGCCGGGAAGTGATTACACGGCGGATGGAACCGTGCCAACGAATCACGCGATGCACGAGACGCTGGAGATCACTCGAGGCATTACTCCGTGGTTCGAGACGGGATTTTATGTTTTCAGCAGCATTCAGCCGAATCTTGGATGGCAATGGGTTGGAGACCACATTCGGCCTCGGGTGCGGGCTCCGGACTCGTGGCATTGGCCCGTTGGCGCGAGCCTCTCGGTGGAAGTCGGCTATCAGCAGGCGACGTATTCGCCGGATACCTGGTCGCTGGAGTTGCGTCCGATTATCGACAAGCGGATGGGGCGTTGGTATCTGTCTTTCAATCCGACATTCGACAGGGCGCTGCATGGGCCGGGAGTGAACGATGGGTGGGATTTCGCGCCCAATTTTAAGGCTTCATACGACCTGGTGCGGTGGAAGGGCAAAGGGGACTACCCCAAAGTGCTGGCAGGCGGCCTGGAGTACTACGCGTCCTTTGGGCAACTGAACGAGATCCAGTCATTCTCTGACCAGCAGCAGGAGTTCTTCCCGGCAATAGATCTAGATGTTTCGCCAAACTGGGAATTCAACTTTGGCGTGGGCATTGGCGGGACACAGGCCACCGATCACCTGATTGTGAAGGCGATCGTCGGCAGAAGATTTGACTGGGGTAGGGGGAAGAAACATAAAAACGATCTTGGGATTCCATCGTCGTCGAAGAATTAGGGCGTGAGCAGAAGATGGGCGTTGCGCTGGGATAGCGCGATATTGGGAGGAGTGGTGCGGGCTGAGGGATTCGAACCCCCGACCCCTTCGGTGTAAACGAAGTGCTCTAACCAGCTGAGCTAAGCCCGCATTTCAGGAATGAGAGAGAAGTTGCTCGCGTCTCTCATAGACAGTCTAACAGGCCTTGGGAGGCCGAGGCGGGGTGGGGCCATTTCGGGCAGGCGCGCTCTTTTATAACCCTGCTGCGATTCTGCTCAAGCTCTATCTATTCGGCCTTGGAGCGGCTTGGGTACGGAGTATGACGCGGCCCAAAGGGAACCACGGTCCCCAGAGTCTTTGGCATGGCGCGATGAGGCTCTTCCAGCCAGCCCCTGCGATATGCCAGGCCCTCCAAACGAAAGATGACGCCCGATATCATGACCGCGGCGAATAGCAGCAGAACGCATCCAATTCCGATGCCTACAGCAAATTTGAACCCCTCTACGACCATTGCAAGCTCCGCAACTAGCATAATCCCTGACCACCATACAGGTATCCAAATACTACCGCCAAGATGACTAGCGGTAGTTACCATTGGGTGAAATGGGTGCTTGATACACTCATTCCACGTGAAACGGCTGATTATCAACGCGGACGATTTCGGTGTCACTCCCGGGGTAAACCGGGCAATCGTCGAGTTGAATGGCGCGGGAGCGTTGTCCTCGGCAACTTTGATGGCTACGTCCAGGAGCTTTGCCGAGGCTGTTCACGAGTCCGTAAAGCAGCCTTCACTGGGAACAGGCTGCCATGTCACTCTTGTGGATGGCAATCCCCTACAGGATGCAGACTCAATAAAAAAGCTTGTGATGAGGCAAAGCGGCCAATTCCGGGAAACTTTGGGCCGATTTGCGCGGGATTTGCTGCTTGGAGAGATTCCCGAGGCTGAGATTGAAGCGGAAGCGGCGGCGCAGATTCGACATTTGCAGGCGGCCGGAGTGACGGTGACGCATGTGGATACGCACAAACACGCTCACGCATTTCCAGGAGTGTATCGCCCGTTGCTTCGTGCGGCGCGGTCTTGTGGGGTTGGAGCGATTCGGAATCCATTCGAGCCGGACTGGAGCCTTGCGGTAACTCGAGGCGCGAGCGGGTTGCGACGGATGCAGGTTCGAATGCTGCGGGGCATGCGCACGGGTTTTCTTGAGGCAGTGAAGCGAGCTGGACTGACGACCACCGATGGGGCGATTGGCGTGCTGGCTACCGGGAGTCTGGATGTGGAAACACTGCGTGCGTTTCTGAAGGCGATGCCGGATGGGGACTGGGAGCTTTGCTGCCATCCCGGGTATGTGGACTCGGCGCTCGAAGGGGTGCGGACGCGGCTGCGGCAGTCGCGAGAGATAGAGCGGCAGGCTTTGCAGGAAGTGATTCCGACCGCTGGAAGTTTTTCACTGATCCATTTTGGCCAACTGGCAATGAGAACGGCAGCTGTATAGCGAGGCGCAAAATGTCTTTCAAGGCATCCGATTTAGTGAATGTAATGCGAAGTTTCGGAGCGTAAATGAAGATCGGAATCACGTGCTACCCGACGTACGGAGGCAGTGGCGTGGTCGCCACCGAACTTGGCATTGAACTGGCAACCATTGGCCACGAGGTTCACTTCATTACGTACTCACAGCCGTTCCGGTTGTCGGGACGCGAGAAGGGAATCTTTTATCACGAGGTTCCGGTTTCGAATTATCCATTGTTCGAATATCCTCCGTACGATCTGGCGCTAGCGACACGTATGTCGGAGGTTGCGGAGTACTACGAGCTTGATCTACTGCATGTTCACTATGCGATACCGCATTCCGTGAGTGCTCTGCTGGCGCGACAGATGCTGGCCGCGCGCAACCGCAAGCTTCCTTTCGTGACGACACTGCACGGCACGGATATTACGCTGGTGGGGCTGGACCGCTCCTATTTGCCGATTACGCGATTTGCAATTGAAGAGAGCGATGGGGTGACGGCCATCTCCAGTTACCTGCGCGACAAGACGGTGCAGGATTTTGAAATAAAGCGCGACATCGAAGTGATTCCGAACTTCGTGAACTGCGATGTGTACACGCCGCTGAGCGACCGGCGCGAGGAAATGCGAAAGGCTTTTGCGCCGAACGGAGAGAAGCTACTGCTGCATCTTTCAAACTTCCGGCCAGTGAAGCGCGTGGTGGATGCGGTGGAAGTATTTTCGCGCGTGGTGCATAAGATGCCGGCCAAGTTGCTGATGGTGGGGGATGGGCCGGACCGATCGGCGGCAGAGTGGATGGCGCACAGCAAGGGAATTCAGCACGCGGTGGTAGTTCCTGGGCAAACAGGAAAGCGTGAATGAACTGTTGCCGCTGGCAGATTTGATCCTGATGCCGAGCGAGATGGAATCGTTCGGATTGGCGGCACTGGAAGGAATGGCGTGCCAGGTTCCGTCGATCGCAACTCGTGTGGGCGGCGTGAGCGAACTGATCGACGATGGCGAAACCGGCCGCCTGTTCGAGGTGGGAGACGTGGATGGAATGGCTGAGGCAGCGATTGATCTGTTGAGTCATCCTGAAAAACTTCGTGAGATGGGTTACGCGGCCCGGCGAACAGCGCAGGCACGGTTCTGCGCGTCGCGAATTATTCCGAAGTACGTCGAATATTACGAGAGGGTGCTGGGACAGGCTTAAATACTGGGGATTTGACGTGTACAAGTCTCGTGTACCAAGAATCGTTCATGCGCAGGAAATTACAACGCTCCAACTGGAGCGCTGGTATGCGACCGCTTTGTGGACCGTAAATGCCGAGACGACGAGATCGCAGCGATGGGGAATCAGGCGTTCTTTCTTTGGAAACCTTACGAGAATCAACTTCGCTCTTTTGAGTGCGGTTGCGGGCACCATAGGACCCGGGAAAGAGGCACGTTGAAGAATCGCGCGATAATCTGTGGTCTCATTCTTTTGAACGGCATTGCTGGATCTGCGCAGACGCAGAAATCATCCTGCATCCTTTCCCCCCTACTTGAATGAGCATTTTGACTTCGCAGCTTTTACGCGGATGGATGCGCCCGCTCCTCCTAGAACTCTCATTTATCAATCGAACGGTTTCCTGGCGCTTCAGGAGGATGGCTTTGGCAGACAGAAAATTGTGATGCCCGTCGCCGGGCCTGCGGCCCCTACAAATGAGAGCGAGCGCTTGAGCGCATTGAACATCGATGCTCCTGTAATCACAGACACGCAACAGAACGCCTACCGATTTGATAAGACTCCGGCACGGCGCGACATGACCTACTTCGCGGACCGCACCATATATAGGGCGGCATTCGACCATGGGCCGACGGTGTCAGTCTCCGTCTATCCAGTCTATGGCAAGCCGGCCGCAGTCATTCGCGTCAAGGTCGAACGTGCAGACGGACCGGTCGAAGTGACTCTGCAATGCCACGCCGATGGCTTGCAACCTGTCACTTCCACCAATACTCAATCCCTTCATTTTGGCAATGCGAAGTGGCCTTATCGCATTTTGCTCGCGTCCAGGCCCAAAGTGGATCCGCAGCAAAACGGCTTTCACTGGAAGCTGCCAGCGGGCGGTGAGGCCGCGCTCTTGATCGCCCTGGGAGGTGATGAGAAGGAGGCGGATGCAAGTCTCGCGGAGCTTCAGAGCTCTTCGGATCTTTTTGATGGATTCACGCATGAACGGTGGAACGATTATTTGTCTTCTGTTCCGCTGGTGGCTCCGGAAGACCCTGTTCGATTCACCATCGGCACAACCGGCAAGCAGGAGAGCATTGCACCGGAGGATCTTGTTCGTAGCGAACTGTGGTTCTGGCGTGGACTCCTGAACTCCACCTGCCAGGTCAGCTATCTGCGTGCATGTCCGATGATGATTGCGGACTGGAATGTCTTCATGGGTATGTGGAGCAATGATGGAATCGCAGAAGTTCTGGCGATGACGGCAACGAGTCGAAGCGACCTGGCACGCGCCGCAATTTTGAATTGGTTTCGCTACTCGGTAAATGCAAAGGGTGACGGTAGCACCGCATGGACGATCTTTCCGTCCGGCAAGAACACGTTCGCAGCCGAGGGACCCGAAAAGGATACGCAAGGCGTTCCCGTCCAGGCCACGGTTGTTGGTGAATATGTTCGGCTGACTGGCGATGTAAGCATCCTGCATGAGAAGCTTGGCGGTCCTGCCGGGGATCGCACCCTCTGGCAGGCTCTGCTGGCGTATCAGCACAATCTCCTTAAGCTGCGCGATGTCAATCAGGATCACCTTATCGACTGGCTGCACACCTATGAGACGGGTTGGGATGACAAGAACTCGCCATTCGTCGACCTTAAGGGACATCCCACGAGCGCCATCAATGAACAGGTTTTCAATCTCTGGAACCTGCAGGAGATGATTTATCTTTCCCGATTGCAGGCCGAAGATCCTTCTCCATGGCAGCAGGAGTTTTCGCAGGCCCTTGCGGCTGTTCGTGGCAAGCTGTGGGATTCTGAATCCCAACGCTACTGGGACCTCGACATCGAAACTGGAAAACTCTGGACACGTGGAGAGAATCTCGACGCCTATTATCTGCTATATTTCGAAACGGATCCGCTGCGCGTCGATGCGATGATGCGGCGACTCAACGACCCCGCAAAATTCAACGGTGCGCTCCTCCCCACCATGGCATTCGATACACCCAACTGGGGCGGCTACTGGCGTGGGCCGGCATGGCCCAGGATCTTCTCGTATGTGTCCATGGCCCTTTCCCGGGCAGGACGTGGCAACGAAGGTTTCACATGGTTGGCGCGCGCCATTCATTCCAATCTCGGCCCGCTTCTGCCTGAGACGGTCGACCCCAAGGCCTATCCTCCAGGCGAACATGCCGGAGGCCCGGTTCGGATCATGGGATACGACGCACTCGATGCAATGGTATTTCCGGACGTTGCCGGTTTGCGGACCTGGGGTGGAGACGATCTGACTGTGGCTCCCGGCTCCGCAGGCGGCCGGGTATATGTCCGCAATCAGAGATGGATGGGGGATCGCTATGACGCGGTGTTTGAGCCCGGCCATCCGACCAGACTTTGGCGCAACAACCAGCCCATGAAATCTTTGCCCTCCAATCAAACCTGGCGCGCACGCAAGCAGGGTGACAACATTGTGTTCGAGCCGGTCAAGGTCCCTTCAACCTCCGTGTCTTCGCACTGACGGAACGAGGAGCTTTCAAGAATGGATGCGTTCTTTGCGAGAGGGCGTCACGTCGATCTCAGGAAGAAGACCATCGAGCAAGTAACGTCACTCCGGAATCCTGAAGTCGTAGACTCTTCCCGCAGCGGCACCCCCTGATCGGGCACCGCCTGTGGAGCCGCCGGCCATGGTTGATTGCTGGCCGGTACCCATGAAGAAGGCGTATTCTCCCGGCTTCATGTCCGCAGCGAGTTTGATCTTGTAGGTCCTGATTCCAGCGTGCTCCGAGGCGAAGGCAATCTCCTTGTCGCGCTTGACGCCGGATTTGCCGCCGGTGATGCCACCGAAGCTTCCTATCTGGAACTCCCGCCGGTTGCCTTTCTTTTCGAGGCTGATCAGCGCGAAGTCGGCAGCGCTGGCGCCATCAGGAACGTAGATGTAGAAGACGGGCAAATGGTCGCTGACGACGTTTTTGGATTGCGGACCGTCGAGATACGCGTCCCAGTGTTCGTTTCGCAGGCCGTAGGTGAACATGCTGCCGGCCTTGCCGCCCACCTTGGCCTGACTGATGACTTGTCCCTCGATGCGGGCGAACGCGGAGCCATTCTTCCAGTAGACGCCGACCTCTGGAGGCGGGAGGTTTGGATCGTTCGACATAGGCGCGGCCGCCACAACGATGGGACCGGCAGGAGGCGCAGGATTGATCATTACCTTGATGACGTCATCGGAGACCTTGCCCGCCTTGAGTTCCTTCAGACCCTTGACGCTGGTGTCGAACTGCAGGCTTCCTCCCGCACTGGCGGCGCGGATTTTGGCTATGATGACGTCGTCGGAGAGGCCGAGACCCACCAAGTCGATGACGTCCTGGTTGGTGATCCTCGTGGAGAGTTGCTGGCTCCACGTGGTGGAAGAAAGAAGGAGGAACAGAACAGTGGCAAGAACGGTCTGCCGTCTCATGAGACCCCTTCATCTTTGCCTGAGGTTGCGTCCTACCTGCGGCCCCTGAATGTGGACGTTAGAAATCTAGCATGACAGAGAGTTATGGGCCACCGCCTCGATTGCGGCGATTGCGGCTCGGTGAAATGCAGATCGTTTCGACTCCGCTTACCCACTGACGATGAATCTTCCGCCGGACCCAAACCCAGGCACAAAAGAGTCGCTTCCAGAACAACGGGTTTTCGACATACGATGAAGAGCGCTACCCGAATGGCTGCCAAAGATCAACTCCGCCGAAATTCACTTGGTCTCCCGGAATTGCTTCTGCACGGGGTTACGCACATTGCGCCGGCAACGAATATTGTTTTCACGTTCCCAATCATCGCACTCAAAGCCGGACCGGATATGCCGGCTTCCTTCCTACTGGCGACGCTCGTTTGCCTGTTGATCGGTAACACGGTGTCGCAGTTTTCCCGGTATCTGCCCTCCAGTGGCGGCTACTACTCCTTTGCAACCCGTGGTCTTGGCAGCCATGTCGGTTTCATGGCGACGTGGAGCTATCTGATCTATGACATTCTCGGACCGGCAGGCTGCACAGGATTCCTCGGATATCTCCTCTCAGAAATCCTGCACTCCGAGCTCAACGTAAATATCCCGTGGTGGATCTTCGCGGGAATCGCCTTTGCAATGATCTGGGGATTTACTCACTACGGAGTAAAGCTCTCAATGCGAACAGTGATGATATTTGGCGGCCTCGAAATCCTTATCATGCTCGCACTGTCTCTTTCATTTCTCATTCACCCTGGGCCGGGTTCCAACTATGTAGCTCCTCTCGTTCCTTCGGCGGCGTCCAACCACTACACCGGAATCATCGCGGGGATGGTATTTTCCATCCTTGCGCTCAGCGGCTTTGAGGCTCCAGCGCCGCTGGCACAGGAAAGCCGTAACCCGGCCAAGCTTGTGAGCGCGGCAGTTACACTTTCGCTCTTGTCCATAGGAATCTTTTACGTCTTCACTTCCTATGCCAGCGCAATTGGATGGGGCACGGGCAACATGGCGTCCTTCGCGACCGATCCGAATCCCTTTTATGTTCTTGGCCGGCGGTATTGGGGCGGCGCCTGGTGGCTGATCGTGCTGGCTATCATCAACAGCGCGATTGGAACCGGGCTCGCATGCACTAACTCCGCGTCACGGGTTATGTACACGATGGGCATGACTGGTGCCCTACCGGCCCGGTTTGCTTTTATCCATCCGACGCACAAAACGCCAACGTTTGCGATCGCCTTTCTCCAGGCTGCAGGAATCATTCCCGTCCTACTCGTGGGCATCCTGTTGAAGCCCTCGGATGTATTTGGTTTTCTCGGAACTCTCGCGACTCTTGCGGTCATCCTTCTGTATGGCATGGCCAATTTGGCTCTCACCTCTTATATGCGGAAAGAGCATCCGGGTGAATTCAGTTTTATCCGGCACTTCGCTTTCCCATGGCTTGGAACACTGTTTTTGCTGCCCGTACTTTTCGTCACGATTTACCCGGTCCCAGCCTGGCCGTACAACCTTTCTCCGTACCTTGTGGCTGTGCTGCTGATCGCGGGCTTTGCGTATATGCAGTGGATCGAATGGCGTCACCCCGGCTCACTCAGTCGCAGCGCCGAGGCTATTGTCGCGGAAAGAGCAGACGACTTCGCAGACATTCAGCCGTAGTTGCCAGTCGGCACGTCCTCTGCTGTTTCGCTCTGCAGGAATTGGAATCAACGGAGGAATCAGAGTGGCAAACCATTCAAAGAAGCATCGCCTGACTGATATTGATTGGCCAGATTTTGGACTGGCAGTACGACCACCGGTACAGCCGGCCTCTGTTTTCAGCACGAGGATCGATGCTCTCCGTTCTGCCATGGAAGAGCGCGGCATCACGCATATTGTGGTCTATGCGGATCGGGAGCACTTCGCAAATCTGACCTACCTTACGAATATTGACCCGCGCTTCGAAGAAATTCTGTTGATAGTCGGACCCAATGTGAAGCCACTGATCGTTACAGGGAACGAATGCAGAGGTTACCTGGGCATTAGCCCTCTCTTCGAGGCGGGTCTCATGCGCACCGAACTGTTTCAAACCTTCTCATTGCTGGGCCAGCCGAGAGACAACAGTCGTTCTTTGCGCGAGATCTTGAGATCCGAAGGCATTGATGAACATGCCGTTGTGGGCTGCGTCGGCTGGAAGTACTTTCTCGAAACCGAGACCACTGATTTTCTCCATACGCTGGACATTCCTTCCTACCTTGCCGATGCCCTGCGAGAAATCGCTGGAAGAGAGAATGTCGTCAACGCAACGGATATCCTGATGCATCCGTCTTATGGTCTCCGTTCATCGTGTTCGGCAGCTGACATAGCATTTTTCGAATATACGAACGTCCTCGCCGCTGAGGGCATGAAGCGCATGATCTTCGGCCTGCATGAGGGAATGACCGATTTTGAGGTAGTCGAGCTCGCTCGATTCAATGGAGAGCCCTTCAGTTGCTATCCCACGTTCTGCACGGGAAAGACAGCCCCACTTGGTCTTGCGAGCCCGAGCGGCGAGCTAATCCGTCGCGGCCAGCCTCTCTCCGCAAATGTTGCATATTTTGGAAGCAACATCTGCCGGGCTTCATGGATTGCTGAGAACGCTGATGACCTGCCGCAGGAGGCACGGGACTACATCGCGGCTTTCGCCGGCCCCTACTTTGAAGTTATGGCTGAGTGGTTTGCGCGAATGAAGCCCGGCGTTGAAGGCGGAGAGATATGGAGTCTTGTCCGGGAGAAGCTGCCCTGTGACCGGTTTGGAATCTTCCTCAATCCAGGGCACCTGATTCACTTTGACGAATGGCTGAGTTCTCCGATTTATCAGAGCTCAAAATTGACACTGCGGTCTGGAATGCCGATACAAGTTGATGTGATTCCGTCCTCCCCGGTTTATTTTTCAACCAGAATGGAAGATGGCATCGTTATCGCCGATACAACTCTCAGGCAGGACTTGGAGAGCCAATTCCCCGATACTTACAAACGCTGCCAGGCGAGACGACGTTTCATGACGGACGTGCTCGGGATCGGGCTCCCGGATGAGGTATTGCCTCTCTCCAACATACCGGCCATTGTTCCACCGTTTCTTCTCAAACCAAATACTGTGATTGCGCTTGAGCAATAACTCGCGGACATTGGCGATGTTTAAAATGACGCTTATTGGCGCTGTGAGGTACCGATATACGAGGCGTCCAACTGGTCGATCGACGGGCACCCGAGTAGGGTGAGAGTGAGATCGAGATCGTCTTGCAGGATCTTGATCGCGCGAGCAACACCTGCCTCTCCACCGGCGGCAAGTCCATATGCGTAAGACCGTCCGATCATCACTGCGCGTGCGCCGAGGCATATCGCTTTGGCGATGTCGCCGCCCCGGCGTACGCCACCGTCCATCAGGACTTCGACTTGGCCACCGACGGCAGCCACAATCTCGGGAAGCGCATGCAGTGAGGGGGAGACGCAGTCCAATTGCCGTCCACCGTGGTTGGACACGACCACCGCCGCAGCGCCTTCATCCACTGCGCGCCGGGCATCGTCACCGGTAAGCACGCCCTTGGCCACGATCGGGCCTGGCCAGATCTCGCGTATCCACCGCAGGTCTTCCCAACTCGCCCCGGCGTGAGAGAGTGCAGAACCCACATCGGTCAGGGGCATCGGCCCCTTTCCGGGGATAACAACATTTCCCAATTTTGGAACACCGCCATCCAGGAGAAAGGACGCAAGCCAACGGGGATGGGCGAGAATATTGGGGAGAAATCGCGCCTTTGGCAGCAGGGCAGAGCCGAGGAGCTCTTTCATTCCGTTGCGTGGGTCTCGTTCGCGCTTGCCTGCCAATGGTGTATCGACGGTGAGCACCAGAGCGGAGTAGCCGGCGCGGCGCGCCCGGTCGATTGCGCCTTCGGCCGCTGCGCGTCCTCCCAGCAGGTATAGCTGGTACCAGAGCGGACCGGTGGAGGCGGCCTTCACGTCCTCCATCTTGTGGCCAGAGATTGTCGGGACAGCGTAGACGATGCCTGCCTTTCCAGCTGCGCGGGCCACAGCTAATTCGCCACCCGGATGCATCAGGCGAGCGTAGCTGACGGGAGCGAGAATCGCGGGGAAGGCAAGTTCATGGCCGAGCACGCTTACCGTGGTCTTGCAGTTGTAGACCGCAACCGCACTTCGAGGACGGAATGTCACTTCGCGAAAGGCGCGGCAGTTTTCCGCCAGAGTGACTTCGGCATCTGCGCCGCCATCAAGATAGTCAAACACCGATCTGGGGGCCCTTCGTTGGGCCAGTCGGCGAAGGTCCTCGATATTGACGATGGCAGATGAGTTCAGCTTGCGGTTTGGCATTTGTACCTTTCGAGTCGGGACCGTCTTCGAGGGATTGGAGCATCGTCCAATCCCTGCGATGTGCGCAGCTCCGACACCGGCCCTGCGTCTTTATAAACTAACTTACAGTGGATCCTGCAATCCCGGCGCTTGGAGGGCGCAGCGTCGACGCCATCTACCACCTATCCGAAGCGTCGCAGGCGTTGCCGGTGCCATGAACCGTCAGCATGCATGATTCGTCGCTGGAAAAGTGTAAGTCCCCCGGAATTTTGGTGGATTCACGTCAATCGCCCGTGCATTCGTCGAGCCGTTCAAGGGCGAAAAATCCGGTAACTGGCGAATGGCCGGCAATTCGGCACTTACTAACTAGTTGATTACTGAGGAATAGGCCACAGTCCTCCCGCAACTTCTATTTTCTCCCTATTGACGCATCTTTTGCGCCGGTTGCGCTACAATTGCGCACCCCGGGAAATCAAGCTGATACTACCCTCATTTTTGGCGCGGCCTCCGATGTTTACGGAGCGAGAAGAGGTCTGCGATCCCGGCGAAGGATGAGCGCGAGAGAACAACTCGGGAGATCTATGGGAGCCCGTGCATGCTAGAGCAGGTCGCAGGGATCGATCAATCTCGGCTTCCCATTTTCTGCCAGGACGGGTGGACAAATATTGCTCGCGGGGCTTCGGAATATCACGAGTTGAAGGCATTTCACCGAAACGTCGTTGTCGGACGCTTCCCTTGATTCTGTCGAAAAGCCGGTTCGGCCTTGTGACGGGACTAGAGCCACACTGGTCGCATCTTGGCGGCCCGATTGTAGATGACCGGCTTAGCCGCGCAGAACAAGCAGAAGTGATCCGGTCTCTGATTCAGCAGTTGCCCCGCCGCGCCTCCTTTTCTTTTGTCTGCAATCCTGATTTGAGTTATGCCGACCTTGTGAGAAGTGCTTTCAAAGAAGTGGGCTTTGATCACACGACTCAAATGACCTATCTGCGTCATCCATCAGGGGATGATGTGCTGAGTTCCCGAAAAAGGAACCATAAAGGGCACATTAGAAGAGCAGCAAAAGAACTGGATTGCGTGGAGGTCACCGCAAGGGAATTTGTTCAGTTCTACAAAACGAATTTGAATGCCAAAGGGAAGAGGAGTTATTCGCCTCTTGACACTTTGGAACTCCTGATCGAGGAAGCCACTTCCCGAGGCCAGGCGCGTGCCATTGCCGCAAAGCCAAATTCTCGGAGCCGATCAGTTGATGACGGCCCTTCGGCCTCCTATGATGCGGCCATTGTCTATGTTTGGGATAATGCGCGGTGTTATTACTGGCTTTCAACGTACCGCATCCGTTCCGCGGACAATTCGGATGTGGAGCCTCATCCAGATGCAACCAAGCTTCTTGCGGTCAAAGCGATGGAAGACGCCCAGGCGATGAACCTCATTTTTGATGCAGATGAGGTCACAGGCCCCGGTGCGGAAAATCTCTACCGTAATATTTTCGGACTCAGGCAGGAGCAGCATCGCGACGTATTTCAGCGCGCAACCATAATGGAGCTGTTCAGGCAGAAATGCCGCCAACACTTCAAAGCATCGATCTCCGACTTCCGCTTCCCGTCGAAGCGCCTCCTGCCTAAACAGGCAGAAAGCTCACCGCTGTAAGCTTGGCGCAATCCGCAAGGCCGGTGAAATCCTCCTTATTCTGATCAGACAACAACGGCATAAATGCGGTTCTCACCTGCGGCATTCTTGCCGGAGAAGAGAAACCCGAATTGCAGCCACCCGCCCAAGCCGACGACTATCGGGGCCGATACATTTCCGGGAGTTCCGGCGTCTCCATAGGACAGCAGTTGTCCACTCTGATCCACAGCGTAGATGCGGTTCTCAGCGGCGCCGTTCGTGCCGGAAAATAGAAATTTGAAATCCTGCCATCCGCCAAACCCGACGATCACCGGGTCCGAAACATTCCCCGGAGTTCCGGCGTCTCCATAGGACAGCAGTTGTCCATCTTGATCCACGGCGTAGATGCGGTTCTCACCGGCGACGTTCGTGCCGGAAAAGAGAAACTTGAAATCCTGCCATCCGCCAAACCCGACGATCACCGGATCGGAAACATTCCCGGGAGTTGCGGCGTCTCCGTACGACAGCAGTTGTCCATTTTGGTCTACAGCATAGATGCGGTTTTCGCCCGCGACATTTCTGCCGGAGAAGAGAAACTTGAATTGCAGCCAACCGCCCAAGCCGACGACCATCGGGTCCGATACATTTCCGGGAGTTCCGGCGTCTCCGTAGGACAGCAGCTGGCCGTTCTGATCGACGGCGTAGATGCGGTTCTCACCGGCGGCGTTCGTGCCAGAAAAGAGATACTTAAAGTCTTGCCATCCACCAAATCCTACGGTCACCGGAGCGGAGACATTACCGGTGGTTCCGGTGTCTCCATAGGACAACAGTTGGCCAGCTTCGAACGGAGCATTCCGGTCATCCACAACAACCGAGAATCCGCCCGGAATAGAGCCGTTGACACTGATGCCGATCCCATCGTCGGAAACGAAAGCCTGACCAACAGAAAGCGCCTGCGGCGTTTTGAGGATCAAGGGGCGAAGGTGATTCACGCGATGTCCCAGCGGATCAGGCGTCTGGACCTTATAAACGATCACGCCTTCTTTGGGAATGCCCGAGTCGAATTGATCGGCCATTAGACGCGCCTCCACCATCAGGTAGGGTACGTCAGTCCCGATCTTCACGGCTGCCATGCGTCCGGTAGGCGGCGGCTGGGTGAGGCTGATCGCGTGCAGCGCATACTCGCCTACTCGACCCGCGTGGTTTGCAACCGTGGCCGGGTCGAGCCACTGGATACCAGTTTTGGTGTAGGCGGACGGATGCGTTGCAGATGCCGCCGACATTTCGTCATAAAGGCCCATCACGGGGTCCTGTTGATCCACATCGTCGCCGAACGGGTAAATATCGGTGAACCCGGTCAGACCATGCATTAGCTCCATAGCCCAAGTGCCGACGGGTTCGAGCATGACGAAACGGGACCAAAAGCCACTGTTCGTGCCCGCGCCAGGGCCGCCGAGCATCACGATCGCCGCTGCATCGCACCCTTCCGCACGCAGCCGGTCGCCCATCTCGCTTTCGAGAATATTGGGGGGCACGTCCTGGAGATCGACGCTATGCCTTTCCGTCACGATCGCATCGAGGTCGGCGACTCCGGACGATGCAGTATGGATGTAGGCACGAAGCGACTTGTCCTTCCCAGTTGTGAGATCAGGATCGTACAGCACCCGCCGCAGGATGTCGTTTTCCCAGTCAGACGGGATGAAATCGGGTGGATGGGCGTTGGGACGCGACAACGGGACAAATGCGATTTTCTTCCTTCCTATCCAAGCCATGATTCCTCCTCACGGACACTTCTCTCAGGGGCCGCGTGTCTTCAAGGAACCTGTTCTCCCAGGTGAGTGCCTTCTCAAGGCCGCGTTGTGGAGTTTCTCGAACAGGTGTCCGGACACTGATAGCATTGCCACGCCGACTCAGTCATCCCTAACGGCTACGTCCCGTGACGCTAGCGACATTATCGTATTGTGCGTGCTCATGGGGGAACGTTTCGTTTCCCCATTTAATTTGATATTTCAATCAAGACGTCAATCCAGAACGTCTCCGCTGTCTAAAACTCGAGACATAGGGCGCCCCCAACTTGGTTCATCGACGACCCTGGAATGTGGCCCACAGATTCTGTGTATGTAGTGAAGAATCATCGACTATTCTCCGAGAAGGATAATGCATCGAAGATTTATAACTCTGTCGAGCAGAATCTCGGAGGAGGAAAGGTGGAGCAATGATAGAACGGAAGTTCACTATAGCGGAAATCATCCTCATCGCCGGAACGCGCGTCGCTCTGGGTGTCGGTATTGGCCTTCTGCTTTCCACGAAACTAAACAACGACCAACGGCAAGCTGCCGGGCTGGCTCTGGCACTGGTTGGCGGCCTGACTACAATTCCGCTCGCCATAGGTGTGGTGGGAAAGAAGGGGGCGACCACCACCGAGATGAGGTCAGCGGCGTAGTCCAGGGCCGAAATGGCAGCGGCAATTGATGGGCGAGATATCATGTCGCGGTCTGCAATTCATTCGACCGTTCATCCGGGTATCAAGACACTAGCGGTCGCCCGAGGTTCTCCACAAAGCGGAAACTTCGTCGTTGCCAGGATGATTTCATCGCTTCTCCGGAGCAGGAATGTTTTGCTGACACTTCTTACAGCAGACCAAGAACACGCATGGAATCGCGCGCGCTTCGTCAATCAATAGTTTTCTGCTCTAGAGATAGAGCCTTGTCGAAGTCTGGGTCGAACGGAGCATGGTCCGGCTGGCACACGGTCCCCACGGGCGGAGTTGTCTTGGTGACCAAATATTTTGCGACAGCCTCGTCGATGCAGGAGCTCGGATCGGCGTCGCTGGTGTGCCCGTATCCTTGAAGCGTAAGCAAGACAGCGTTTCCGAGCTGACGCGAGGCGAGTACGGAATTTGCGTATTTCGTTCTGGGATCATACCTATTGCCGATAACCAGGATCGGGTTCGCGGTAGTGACATTCCACGGGCCAGTGTATCGCTCCGCGCTTCGCGCCTGCCAGGAAGCGCACGGAGCCCAAAGCCACCAACCTTCTACTGTTCCGAGAAAATTGGTTTTAGTGAGATGCTGCATAACCCTCGGAAAGGTAAGGACTGTGCCGAGCGGTACCAGGGGCTTATCCGCGCACTGCAGGGCCACCGCCGGCACGAAGACTGCCTGCAAGACGTCTCGACCTTCGCGAAAGGCGATCGCAAGGTCGGAACCGTCGCCGTTGGCCGCCTGGTTGAGTTGGTCAGCGAGTTTGGGCCATTGGGCTGGCTGACCAAGTAGAGACCATATACCTGTCTCCACATCGCCGTAGCGCAGCTCGTAGGGTGCAGGTCCGCGCGGCGCCGGTATCGGCCCACGACGGAGGCGTGCCAAAAGGGTGCGCACGCGAGAGGCCACGTCGCCATTACCGGCGAGTTTGCAATTTGCTGACCCCGATTGCTGACACAACGACAGGAACTGCTCAAACACCAAGTCAGTGTCTGCCCCGGCGTTAAACATTTGCGCTTCAACTGACGTTGTGAACGCGACCGGATCGATGTTGCCATCTATGATCATCGCCCGCACTTTGTTGGGGAACATGTTGGCGTAGGTCTGGCCGAGGAAAGCACCGTACGAAAGGCCGCGGTAAGTAAGCTGAGCGTCACCGACCAGCTGGCGCAGGTAATCGAGATCGCGAACCGTGTCCGCGGTGGAGATGTGCTCGAGCAACGAGCCGCTTCTGGCAGCGCACAGTTGTACATACGCGATGGTCTTGGGTACATAAAGCCGCTCGCTTTTCGGCGTCGACGGGATCGTCCAATTTTGACCCCAGAATTGCGACATGCTCTCTACGTTTTCAAAGCAACTGACATGTGTGCTTCCGCCCGTACCGCGCGGATCCCAGCCAACCACATCAAACCGTCCTCCACCCAACTGGTCCAGACCGTCTCCCCCCGCGAGCACGGCCGGGACGCCCGGCACTCCGGGCCCACCAAAGTTGACGAAGAGAGAGCCAATCCGCTCGTTGGTCTTGCTGGCGTGATGACGAGCCACTGACAATGAGATCTTCGGCCCGTCCGGATGATTCCAATCCAGCGGAACTGGTACTTCTGCACAATCCAGATCCTTCCCGCAACTGTGCCACGCGATACTTCCGTGCGATTCGAGTTTCGGCAAAGAAACATCTGCAACCGCCTCCGCCTCAGCCCGGTGATATCCGAACAGGGACGAGATTCCGAAGCTTAAGAGGATCGCGACGACTGCGTGACTAACCAAGGTCTTCGACGAATGGAAAGTCAACAACGAAGACGTCATTACTCTCGGATCCAAGACCTGCATTTTGGAAATCGCAGTTTGGTGCAAAGCTTTTACGATGAGGGCCAGCGTCAACCGGCGAGGGTTGAAAACCATCGGAGATCTCCAGTGTGAATTTGGCCCTGAGCCGGGTATTTGTCTTCGGAAGAGGTCGGACATTGAGTTGGAGGAACCCGCACGGGCTGCTCCGAGTTCAGAGAATCAGATTGGGACAGATACTAACCGCGCGTGAAGGAAGTAGCCAATGAAATTTAGGCGATGAATTTTCGCGAAACATGCCCTGATTGGCCCGCGGGTAAACGCTTTGTTGGTTCACCGCGTAGTCATACTCGAAGTTCCTATTGGTGTCGCGTTTAGACCTTTGCGGGACCTTCTTTACGGGCGAAATAAAAATACGCTCCGACGCTTATGAAATTGACCAACACAGCGATTACGTTCCAAATGATCACCGGTCGCGAGGCAATCAACAAGCCGTAGAAAACCCAGAGGATCTGAAAGAGACCCATAATTGCTGCCATGCGTGGGTTCATGCCTGCTGTGGACCGACGCCTCAGCATTGCGATCAGATCCGGAAGAGCGGCAAACGTCGTTCCAAACCCGGCCACCAAGCCTATGACCTCCGAGCGCTCCATGTGTGGATCAAGTAAGCTCGGTCTGTCATGCGGAGTCAGGTCCGCACAGCCCCACAGAACTGTCAGGTACGGGAGAAAAATCGTCAGTGTTGCTCCGTTGAACCGTTTCATACGAGCTCTTATGCTCTTTCTCTGTCCTTTGTTTCTTGCCACGCCCAAGCGAAATGGATTGCTGCGGGTTGGGCCGCTGAACCCGTTTCCGGAAATACATGCTAACACCCTCCTGCGACACTTTTTACCGGATATGCGGGCTATCTTAATCTGCTTGATGAGAGCTTTTGTGGTTTGATAAGTTCCCGGCGAAATCGGACGACAAAGGTGTCGTACGATCTGGGCATGTACCAAGTATCAAAAATGTGAAGGCCGTACATGCTCGCGGATCATACGCACGCATGCAGCGACTAAATCGGCGTTATCCTGTACCTCTTTACCATCAGGCAGTAGCGTTACGTCTTCTACCCCCGTACGGATACCGTGGCCTCTATCGAGGGCACGCCTATTGACTGCCCAACACGCTATACCATAACCGTGGTGTACTTGCTCCAGCGTGATGCCGGCAGAATGTATAACTTCTTCCATCCTGGCAGCGTGCTGAATAGCCGCGCCGGGATCGGCGTCGAGTGGCTCAATGAGGACCCGGCGACATCGGCTAGCCAATCCGGAAAGCACGAAAGCCTGCGCATCTTCAACACTCAGTAATCCAGCCTCGATCCCAACGCCTCGGGATAACAGTAATTCACAAAGTTCTACAATTCCGGGCTCACCCTGATTTGCTGTAACAAGGTCTGGCATTTCCTCCCACGCCTCAACAATATGGAATCGCTTGCCCGGATCATTCACAATCGTTGCCGACGTTGTCAGAGAAATCGGAGTTATGGGGCAGAGAGTTCGGATTGCGCGCAGAAACTCAGCGCAAGGGGCGCTTTCCAAAGTCTCTCGACCAGAATCATCAAACGCATGAATGTGTACCGATTGAGCGCCTGCGTCTACAGATCTCCGAGCGGCGTTAGCTATGTCCTTTGGAGTGCGTGGTGCCGCAGGGTGAATCCGGTCGCCATTCAGAGCGGCCTGCAGAAAGATAGTGGTTTGCATTGTTTCCAATCCAGTCGAAGCTGCCACCTTTTTGTGGCCTCATCCGCCATCGCTGTGAATGGAAGCCAGTCGATCCATTATTGCCGAGTCACTGCTCGATGGACGGACTAGTAGTGCTAAGTCGGCATATCCGCAGCACGATCAGGCACAGGAAGCGCCACTACACTGTTACCAATCAGATCATGCAGTTGGATACGTTGGATGTCTCGTTGCCGCGCGGGGTCCTGGTCCTCCTTTTTTGATCATTGTGTGCAAGACATTTAAGGGACAGGGCCGCTGCATGGGCAGGGAAGCGGATGGTTATACGACCAGCGAGAATTATCCGCGGAATGCGGGGAAACGCGCATCGAAAACAGGCGTGGTGGAATCCAATACCCGAACTTCGACTGAGGAGATTCTCATGACCACGCTAGAGACTAGTTTCCTGCAAGGTCAACTGGAGGAGCGCAAACGCCGGTTGGAAGTTGCGCTTGCATCTGCGCCGCGAAACTCCGGCCTTGCCGGCCTCTTGCGCGAAGTAGATTCGGCGCTGGACCGGATGACCGATGGCACCTACGGCCTATGTATGGAGTGCCACGAGTCGGTGGAACGGGACCGTTTGCTCGCGGACCCGTTGGTGCGCTACTGTCTGGACCATCTGACCCAACCGCAACGCGCCGCGCTGCAGCGGGACCTTGACCTGGCTTCCCAGGTGCAGCGTAACTTATTGCCGCAAAAGGGCCTGCGCGTGGGCTGCTGGGAGACGAGCTATCATTTCGCGCCTGTTGGTGCCGTCAGCGGCGACTACTGCGACTTAATCCCGTCCGATGGTAGCCTTCTGTTTCTTTTGGGCGACGTCTCCGGCAAGGGCGTGGCCGCTTCCATGTTGATGGCACAGCTCCATGCCTTGTTCCGCAGCCTCACAGGCATGTCCCTGCCGCTCGGCCAAATTGTCACTTACGTCAATCGCTTTTTCTGCGAGTGTGCGCTGGCGGGACAGTACGCCACGCTGGTGTGCGGGTTGGCCAAGCCGACTGGAGAGGTAGAGATCCATAATGCTGGACACTGCCCCGCAATTGTCGTTGGGAGCGGCGACGCATTTTGTATTGAACCTACCGGTTTGCCATTGGGGATGTTCATCGAAACAGCGTTTTCCCCTACGCCCGTGCAAATGGAAGCAGGCGACACGCTGTTTCTTTACACGGACGGTCTTTCAGAAGCCAGCAACGAGAGTGGTGAGTACGGCGTGGACCGCATCATGACATTGGTGCACCAACAGTCTGCACGGCAACCTTCCGAGTTGATCGACGCCTGCCTTGACAACGTACGGGCGTTTACCAACGGCGTTCCGAGTTTCGACGACATGACTGTGTTGGCCCTTCGGCGCTGCACTTAATCCGCTGCCGGAGGCTTCCGCACAGCAGGCCATTCTCGAAACCGGATGGGGTTTACATCAGCCAATTGCTCGCTTGGCTGACGAGGCGGAGATTTGTACGGCAAGCGACGTCTATAAACGACGGCCTCGAGAGACAACTCATAACTAGCTCGCTTGTTATGAACCCAATCGGCGGCGTCTCCGTTTCGATCCGATGACCACGAAAGGACGGTCTTGAAGCAGGCTGACACGATTCAGTCGTATCGTAGTGCCTCCAGCGGATCGACCTTCCCCGCCCGCTGCACCGGCATCCAGCAAGCCAAGAGTCCGACTCCTACGAACAAAGCTCCCACAATGACTAACGTCGCCGGATCGTTGGGTTGCACTTCGAAGAGAAAAGACCGCAGCACTCGTGACAACACAATCGCCAGCGCCACGCCGAATAGTACGCCACCGGCTATCAACTTAAATCCTTCGCCGAATATCAACTTGCGAATGTCGCTTTGCTGCGCGCCCACCGCACTGCGAATTGCTAACTCCCGGCGTCGGGAGGCCACTGACAGCGAAAGCACACCGTAAATTCCTACCAGCGTCAACACGCTTCCTACTACTGAAAACCCTGTTAGCAGATGCATCGCGAACGTTCGCGATGCCAGTGATTCATCGCGAATCTGCTCCAGCGTCTTCACGTTTTCGATCGCCGCTGTTGGATCCACGGAACGCAATTCGCGTTCTACTGCAACTACCACTGCGCGCGGATCCGCCGTCGTTCGTACTACAAGGTGTTTTGAAAACGCGTTCGCCTGCCACAGCGGCAGATAGACCTCCGGCGATGCCTTCTGCGTCAAATCGTCCGTGCGCCCATCCGCGATTTGCCCGACTATTTCCGTGCCCGGTTTATCTCGTCCGTCAAACCAGAATTTTCGTCCGATTGCGTTTCCATGCGAAAAGTACCGGTCCGCAAATGCCTGGTTCACGATGGCCACCGGCGGGGCTTTATCGTCATCCGCCGATCGAAATTCCCGGCCTTCCGTCAGCGCCATTCCCATCAACTTAAAATAATCAGGCGTCACGGCGCGCAGGGGCAATGCTGCCTTGTCGCTTTCTTTCACGGCAGGTGGCTGGCCCTCAATATCTAAAGTTCCAGGCCAATTGTTTCCGGTCAGCGGAACTCCCCAGGCAAAGGCCGCATACTGCACACCGGGAAGCGCGCCAACGCGCTCCAGCGCTTGCCGGTGGAAGCTGCCCCATCTCGACCTGTCTTGCACTTCCGTAACGCTCATAGTCAATATTTGCCCGGTGTTGTACCCCGACGGTACGCTCGCGATCTTCATCATGGTGCGAATTAGCAACCCCGCTCCCACTAGCAACGCCAGGGTCAGCGCGGTCTGCAGCATGGTGACTCCGCGCAGCAGCCGCCTCTCACCGACTCCAGCCGTCCCCTTTGGCCCGGCGTTCTTCAGCACCTCCATCGGATCTAACCGAAGCGCTCGCAGCGCTGGAAAAACTCCTGCGAAAAACGCTGCGAACATTGCGGCTCCAAGTCCCCAGCCCAAAACCGCCCCGCCTACTGTCACTCCATCCAGCCGCGGAACAGCATGCCCCGCAATCACCTTGAACAGTTTTACAGCGCCCGCCGCGAGCCCGATTCCGATAACCCCGCCGGCTAACGCCAACAGCAAGCTCTCAGTAAGAACTTGCCTGAGAAGGGCTATGCGACCCATCCCCATGGCACTCCGCACTGCGTATTCCTGTTGTCTTTGCAGTCCTCGCAATAGCAGCAGCGCCGCCACGTTACCGCAGGCTATCAGCAAGACCAATGCCGCAGAGCCTAGCAGCGGCAGCAGGATTCGTTTCCCATCGCGGTTCATTTCGTCCGTTACCGGTTCAAGTCGCGGCGCGAACCCTTCGAAACTCTTCTCCGTCTTCGCCTCTCTTGCCGACAGCACGGCCAGTTCCTGCTGCCCCTGTTGCGGAGTCGCACCATCCCGGAGTCGCGCGACTACGTTCCAACGCGGTGCCTTCAAGTACTTTGGATCGGGATACCCCGGCATCCAGAAATCCACCATCGCGTTGACGTCGTAATTCGGCTCCTTCGCCGCACCAGGCGAAGGTAAGAATCGCACTCCCGGTTCCATGATCCCGATCACGGTCGGCGGCACATCCCAGCGACTGATGCGTACCGTCTTTCCAATAATCTCTTTGTCACCACCAAATGCCCGCTGCCAAAACTCGTATCCCAACAAAATCGACTTCACCGGCCCTTGCCCGAAATCTGAATCCTCGAAACCGTGCCCTGCCGTCGCCTTCAGCCCCATTGCCTGAAAGTAATCTTTTGTTACCACCATCCCCTGCATGGATTGGCTGCCGTCATTGCGGATCAGGAAATTGAATGTCCAGTCATATGCAGCGATTCCCTGGAACGATTTCGATTCCTTCTGCCAATCCATCCATTGCTGAGCCGCCCAGCCGCGCGGACTGTCCATCCTTTGTCCGTCTGTGCGTGCGGGTGGAACCAGCATGAGTTGCTCGGGCTTCTGGTAGGGCGGCGGCGTGAGCAGTACGCCCTGAATCAGACTGAAAACGGCGGCTGTAGCCCCAATCCCCAGCGCCAGAGTAAGCGCTGCAATTAGACTAAAGCCCGGCTGCTTAAGCAGCATTCGGATCGCAAACCGCAACTCTCGCACCATAAGCTCTCCTGTTTCTGCCTCAGTTCCTCTTGGCTCCGGCGACTTCCCGCTCCGGCGATGTCAAAGACAATACGTTAGCTAAAACGTTCTCGTTCCGTCATCCTCCCCGTTGGACGATGGAACAAAAGTCCAGTCAGGCTAGTAGCATCCACCTCCGATCGCGCTTTGCTTTCGGGCGCTCCTTGAGCCGAGCTTGATGATCTACCCAAAGGGTACCTCTATGGATTGCATAGTCCAGGAACGCATGGTTCACATTGTTCCGACTTGACCTGTATACGGGAGTTCACACCTTCACCAAGCTGGAGATGTAACTCATTGATCCCATGCCAGGATGCAAGACGCCTCAAGTGGCAATCCGATTGCCGTACTGAACCTTGGAATGTAGAAAAAGGTGATGCATGAGAGAAGCTGACGCCTGGAACGAGAAGCGCAAAAAATCCATCCATCTGGTAACAACGCGCCTGGACGAGGTACTGATGGAACTCGATGCTGAGATCGCGCATTTGCAAGCCTTAAGATCTGGACTGGCGTCAGGTTCCATTCCCCACGCGCGGTTTCTGAGGCCAACTGAACAGACAAGTCGCGAGATTCGCGTGAGAATGTCGACCGCCCAAGAAAAGAGAGAGGCGAACACAAGGAAGAAATCTCACCCGACATTTAATTGAAGCGGCGTTCTCGAGCCAACATCACTGGCGCGCACTTACCCGCGACTATGGAGTTGTTCTCACGGGAGACCGGCTGGGCCACACTGGTGATCTTCGGTCGGCAAATAGGTCGATGCGCAACGAAAAAAAAGGCAGAACAGCCAAAGGCCATTCTGCCACTCGTTGCGGAGTTCCCCGCAGTCTACACGCTCACGCAATCGCGAGAGCGATCGGATGAAGTGTCGATAAATCCTAGGGGATATTTATTTAGACGGGACTCGCAGCAAGAGGTGAGACAGAAAAACATTCATTTCGCGAGAAAACGCGAGATGGCTACCAAGCTGACAGTTTGTGCAATGTGTCTCCGAATGGAAAGAGCGACGGCTATCTAATCTGCTGCGCAATATGCTGGAAGAACCGAATCGATCCAGTCAGTAAATGCTTTGGTTTGGGTCAAGAGTCTCTCGTACTCTTTCAGACCGGCCTCTTCAAATTGATTTGGCTCTACCTGAACTGCCTTCATCCGTTCATTCAGTAGGCTGAGTTTGTTTGTGTTTTCGTTAGCGGCGATGAGAAAGTCCCGAAGTTGCTCAAATTCGTCCATGGTGTAAACACTATGCCTGACGCCAGACCAACCGGTAATTCCTCGAAGGAGTTACGATTCGCGCCTCCACAGCTTACCCGGAGGATCGGTTGACAAGGCGATTTCGTGCCGTACCGCAGGCGAGTGTTAGCAATGAATCATTTGCGAATGAATCATTTGCGCAGGCGACTCTGGAGGAAAAGCAGGGCTATTCCGATAACTGCTATGGCGCCACCTCGGTAGGCCCATTGAATCTGGCCGGTCATAAAGCTACCGGGTAGCACGTTGATACCTTGCAGAATCCAGATGACTCCAAGGAAGATCAATAGGACGGCAAGGATTCGGATCCCAAGGCGCATGTGTACCTCATTCTGCAAGTTTCTGCTGCAGCGTATGTTAGAGCGCCGATTCTAGCATTCGCGGAAATCCCGGTTGAATGCGATACGAAAAATGAAAGAAATAAGACAACGCGACTGAACCAAGAATCACAACTTAAAGACTTGATATATAGCTTGAAGAATGTGCCGCATGTATCAGCTTACTAAGCATTTAGCGATCCAAGTTTGCCTCAAACATTATGAGGTTTTCAACAGTTAACTTGGGAGCCAGGAGCTATCGATGAGTATGTGTGCATCTTATGGTATGGATCCGCGGTAGTAAGCGGATTCCGCGACTAAACTGCATAAGCCCCTCTGCACGGCGGAGGGGCATTTTTAATGGATCAATCCAGGTAGGTGGGTGCTTCGAACTTTGTGGTCGATGATGTAGAGGATCGCAAATACTGAATGCTCTTTGACAGGTCGGAGTTCGGGATGGGAAGCAAGTTGAGGGCGCCTATACAAAAAGGGATCCACGCGTAGGGGAGACTAAAAACGAGAAACACGATCGATGTAAGGATATTGATTCCGGGCCCCGCGAGCGCGACAAAGGCATTGCCCAATGGTGTTTTTGCGGAGGTGCGCCGGACATAAGGGCCGAGTCTGCTAATGCCAACCTGCTTGATCTGGCACCCAACCATCAAGGCGGCCAGAATGTGACCGACTTCATGAATACCCATGTGAAACATGCCCCAAAGCATGTTGATGGTGAATTGAAGTCCGACACTCCTAGTCATATGGATTGCCGGGTGCACTTCACCCAATTGATACAGCATGATTCCTGCCCCTGTTTTGCCGTGATTCCAACTATAGCGAAAAGAGTCTTCGACTTGCGGTTGGTGCGGCGAACGAAAGTGGCAGGATCGCTATCGAGGAAGATTCGTTCCCCGTTTCGGGACTTTCGGCAATCTCACGTGGTGCCGGCTTAACGTGCCGTCCATCCACCATCGATGAGAAGAGTATGGCCAGTGATGAGGGACGCTGCCGGGGATGCGAGGAAGACGACGGCACCGGCTACCTCCATGGGCTCGCCTATGCGATGAAGAGCGGCAATCCGCTCGACTACCTCGGCGCGAAATTCAGGATCGGCAAGCGCAGGCTGAGTTCCGGGAGTGTGAATGAAAGTCGGCGCGACGGCATTGACGGTGATATTGTGCTGGCCCCACTCCACCGCAAGGCACTTTGTCAGATGTGCGATGCCGGCTTTCGTCATGCAGTAAACAGACTCGCCGGGCAGTGCGGCAAATCCCGCCTGCGAGCTCATGTTGATGATGCGGCCGCTGTGCTGGCGTATCATCACGCGCCCCGCGGCCTGACTGGCGAAGAATGTGCCTTTCAAATTTATTGCCAAGGTAAAGTCGAAGTCTTCTTCCCGCACGCTCTCCGCAGGATTTCCAGGAGCGACGCCTGCATTGTTCACCAGGATATCTAGGTGACCGAAGTGTGCGACGGTATCGTCAACGGCCTTCTCGATCTGGTCGAGGTTTGTCATGTCCATCTGCAGAGGGAGGCAACGCCGGCCCAAAGCTTCGATCTCTTTTGCCAAGCCTCCATCTGCATTTTTGTCGCGAAGACCGAGTGCGACATCTGCACCTGCCGCTGCGAGTGCCAGAGAAATGGCCCGGCCCAGGCCACGCGCGGCACCGGTGACCAGGGCTACTTGTTGCTTCAGATCAAATCGGGGAAAGTCTTCCATATTCCTCCAGGTGCGTGTGCCGCCGTGCAATGAGGTGTGACAGCATGGTGAAACTACTTCGTTATTCCGAGCTGGGTGAGCATGAATGCGTATCTTCGATCCTGCTCGCGGATGCGGTCATAGCGCCCGCTCGATCCTCCGTGGCCGCCGTGCATGTTGATGAAGAAGATCAGCGGGTTTTGATCCTGCTTGACTGCACGCAGCTTGGCGACGTATTTCGCCGGCTCCCAATACATGACCTGAGAATCGTCAAAGGACGTCTGTACAAGGATGGACGGATACGCCTTTGCGGTGACGTTGTCGTATGGCGAATAGGTCAACATGTAATCGAATGCGGGGTTGTGACTTGGATTGCCCCATTCTTCAAATTCGGCGACGGTGAGAGGGAGAGTCGGGTCGAGCATAGTGTTCATCACGTCGACGAAAGGCACTTCGCAAAGGACCACTTTGAACAAGTCGGGCCGCATGTTGGTGACCGCACCCATAAGCAATCCGCCGGCACTGCCGCCCTCGATGCCGACTTCGCCGCGCTTGCCGTAGCCCTTTGCCAACAGGCCTTCGGTGACGTCAATGAAGTCAGTGAATGTGTTGCGCTTCGTCATCATTTTGCCTGCGTCATGCCACGCTTCTCCAAGCTCGCCGCCGCCGCGAATGTGCGCGACTGAGGTCACCACGCCGCGATCCATGAGGGGAATTCTGACGACAGAAAACGTGTCTGAAAGAATTACTCCGTAGGACCCATAGCCGTAGACAAAGAGTGGATTCTCTCCGCGTTTGAACTTGTTCTTGCGATAAACGACGGTAGTCGGAATGCCAGTGCCGTCTTTTGCGGGGACGAAGATTCGTTCAACCGCGTAGTGCGACTTGTCGTATCCGCCAGGGACTTGCTGTTCCTTCAGCAGAACATATGCTTGTGTCTTTATCCCATATTCGATGGTGGAACTCGGAGTGATTGGTGACTGGTAGTTGTAGCGGTAGGTATCGGTTTCAAATTCCGGATTGGCATCGCCGCTGGCGGAGTAGGCGGCGTCGGGGAAATTGATAGAGCGCTCGGTTTTGCTTTTGGTGTCGACGACGCGAAAGATCGGCAGCCCTTTAACGCGCTCCGTAACGACGTAGAAAGTGCTGAAAACATCGATGTCTTCGAGCGGCACATCGTTGCGCATGGCAAGTAATTCTGTCCAATGCGATTTACCGGGCGTGGCAACTGGCGATGTCACCAATCGGTAGCTGGGGCCAACGTCGTTTATGCGGAGGTAGAA
The DNA here is from genome assembly GCA_963797255.1 of uncultured Acidobacteriaceae bacterium. Classification (GTDB taxonomy): domain Bacteria; phylum Acidobacteriota; class Terriglobia; order Terriglobales; family Acidobacteriaceae; genus JANXZS01. The sequence goes on along the minus strand of CAWCOV010000003.1, from coordinate 16,776 downwards.
GACGTCGTTGCCTTCGTCGATGTAGTAGCGAATGCCTTCTTTGCGGGGCTCAACAACCTGCCAATCGGATGCGGGAGCGCTTGCCCGCAGAAAGCGATTTTCGGTAGTGGCATGACTCTCTGAGGCGAGCATGATGTATTTGCGGTCTCGCGTGCGGCTGAGATAGACGCTGTAGCGCTCATCCTTCTCGTCGAATACGACGGGGTCCTGCGCGGCGGTTGATCCGAGGGTGTGACGGTATACAAGGTTCGGGCGCTTTGTTGTTGCGTCTTCCGTGGAATAGAAAAGTGCCTTGTTGTCTGCGGCCCAGGCGATGGAGTCGACGCGCTCGGCCGTATCGGGCAGCAGGTTTCCGGTGCGCAGGTCCTTGATGTGCAGCTTGTATTGGCGAAAGCCTACGTTGTCTGTCGTGTAGGCGAGCAGATTGCCATCGTCACTGATTTGAGTCGAACCCAGTGACATGAACTTCTCGCCTTTCGCGAGCTCGTTGACATCGAGCATGATTTCTTCAGGTGCACTGAGATCACCTTTTTTGCGGCACAGTACGACGTACTGCTTGCCTTCTTCCGTGCGTGAGTAGTACCAGTAGCCATATTTGCGGTAGGGCGCGGTCGTGTCTGTCTGCTTGATATGGCTCAGGGTTTCGTTGTACAGTGCCTCGGCGAAAGGCTTTTGACTTTCCGTCATGGCTTCGGCGTAGGCGTTTTCTGCTTCGAGGTACTGGCGCACCTCGGCATTCTTTCGATCTCGCAGCCAGCCGTAATCGTCTACAAGTGTGGCACCATGAATCGGCTTTTCGACGCGGATCTTTTTGGCAATGGGGGGATTTGGAGTGGGGATTTGCTGGGCGGCGGAGAATGCGGCAGAAAGCGCAAGAATCGTCGTAAAAAGAGCGGAAATTCGCATGGAGTGATTTTATACAGGGAATGAACCGATCGGTTGTTCTTCCGATTGGGCATTCTCAATATTGATTCTCGGAAACGGCGTTCGACAGACTTGCATCGAAGAAATACAGCGACACAACTTTTTGGGACCAGCGGACCATCGGCTCAGCTTGTAGCCGTGGGTTGGATCAGTTCGGACGGACGGTCGATTCTTCGTGAACAACCTGAGCAACAGGCGATATCCCGACAGCGGCGGATCCAAGAACTAGAGTTCGAGCAGGAAAGGAAAGGAAACATGGCAACCGAGGCGAAGACCGAATATGGAGTTTTTTCGTTTTCAGTGAAAGAGGGAACCAATCCATATCGGCTATTTATCGCGGCCGAACCAGTGACTAAAACCAGTCTTCTGGGAAGCGATGCGTTTCTATCCTTCAACCTGAAGACTCTCGACCTGAACGAAGCTCATCGCATCGCCACTTACATGAGCCAGCAAGTGGAGAGCATTGGCTTTACGTTGCTGGAAACTCACCCGATGTTTGACGCCAGTCAGTCCCGAGAATAATCAGCCCACGGCGAGCGGCCTTTTCCGGTGACTTCAGATGCGGCGCACGGCTTCTGCTCGCTCGGTCAACGGCAGTTCTATGACAACCAGCGTTCCGCGGCCGGGGCGGCTGGTCACGGTAATCTGAGCATCGTCGCCATACAGGACTTCAAGACGCTCACGCACATTGCGCATTCCTATGCCAGCGCCTTTGGGAACAATGCTGGACTCTGTGCGGCTGCCGATACCGACCCCGTCATCCTCAACTTCAACGACGAGCCTGGAGTCGGTGATGCGGCTGCGAACGGTGATGGTTCCTCCACTCACGCGCGGCTCCAATCCATGCTTGATGCTGTTTTCGATCAGCGGCTGGAGCAGGATGCTGGGCACGAGAACTCCGAGGGTGTCGGGATCAATCTCCTTAACCACCTTTAATTTCTCGGCGCCGAAGCGCACCACTTCGATGCTGAGATAGTCGTCGGTGAAGTTGAGTTCCTCATGCAAGGGTACATAGGAGTCATGATCGCGCAGAAGAGCGCGCAGAATGTTGGCGAGCTTGACGATCATTTCGCGGGCAAGTTCGGGGCGAAATCGCACAAGCGAAGCAATGGAATTGAGGGTGTTGAAGAGAAAGTGAGGGTTGATCTGGCGCTGCAAGGCATCGAAGCGCGCTTCAAGGAGGAGACGCTTTTGTTCCTCCAGCTTCTCTTCAATGCGCAGCGCGTTCCATATCTTCAGTGGAATGCCGACGACCATGGCGGCACAGGTCCATATCAGCAGGCGGATGACCCAGCGGTCCGAGGTGAGAGCAAAGAGCCGGTGGGGATAGATGTGGGCGATCCACTCGCGGCACATTTCGAGGGCAACAATGAGGATGAGGAGAAGGATCTGGCGATCGAAGCGTGGCTTGCGGATATTCCGGCGGATCCAGCGATAGATGCTGAGATCGACGAACGGCGAAAACGACCAGGCCTCTTCCTTTTCAACGAAGCGCCCGTAAATTCCGGCGAGAATTGCGACTGCCAGGTTAAAAGGCAGCGTGAGGTATTCGTGATGGACGAGTGTGGGGACTGCAAGTACAACAGCGGAAACGAGCGCGGCCACGGGACCGATTAGCACTCCGATGATAATTACGGTTTCGAATGCGATGTCGCCCGCATACCAATTCGGCACCCAGAAGCGCATGCCCACGCCCAGCGTAAGCGGAACGAGGATGAACGCCAGCAAGCCTGCGGTTTCGCCGGTGGTGCGCTTTTCCGAGAATAGCAACCGTTTGAAGACCCTCGACCGGGCCAATCCCGCAGACACGGCTGCGGCGACTCCCAACTTGACCAACAGCGTGATGAGGGTAATCTTGGTATCGAGCACGCTTCTACTTTACAGCGCCGGAACTTCACTGGCGAAAATGCATCCACCATACATTCAGCACAATCTACTTTCATGGATGATTTCCTAGCTTCAAAAAGATCAAGGAGAACCAATGACCGCAGCAGATTTAATCCGCACTGATTTTGAAGATGAGTTGAAATCAACGCGCAAGATCCTTGCCGCAGTTCCAGATGACAAGATGGACTACCAGCCGCACACGAAGTCAATGACGCTGGGTCGCCTGGCTGGCCACATCGCCGACCTGCTGCAATGGACAGCCGTCGCAGTGGATGACGACAAGTTTGACGTGGCGCCGGGCGGCAAGCCTGCGTTTGCGCCATTTAATCCCACCAGTGGCAAGGAATTGGTGGAGCGATTTGACAACAATGTGGCAGCCGCGCGGGAGAAGCTGGCGAATCTTGACGGCGATAGGCTAAACGACAAGTGGTCGCTGTATCGTGATGGCAAGTTCATGTTCGACATGCCGAGATGGAAGGTGCTGATGGGCTTCAACCTTGCGCATATGGTTCATCATCGCGCGCAACTTGGTGTCTACCTGCGATTGAATGGCATCGCGGTGCCCGGGGTGTACGGGCCGTCGCAGGATGACAAGGACGCAGCGGCTAAATAGCGGACGGGAGAGTGCAGTAAACGTGGACGGAGCGCTGGCTGCGCCCACGTTGACTGTCCCGGTATAATCAAACTATGCCGTTTGTAAGTATCGACAAGGTGGCGGATGCGGATTTCCCAACCCGCTGGGGCCATTTCCGAATTCTCGGGTTCGAGGGAACACTGCCGGAACCGCGTCCTTGCTCAGAGGACTTCTTAAGCTGCGACAAGTTCAAGGAAGGCGCGGTCGCGCTGGTGATGGGCGATATATTGTCCGCACCGCCGATCGTTCGCGTCCATTCGCAATGCCTGACCGGGGATGTATTTGGGTCGCTCCGCTGCGATTGCCGCCTGCAACTGGAGCTTGCCATGGAGCTGATCAGCAAGGAAGGCGCTGGAATCCTGATCTACGAGCAGCAGGAGGGCCGGGGCATCGGGCTTATGGCGAAATTGAAGGCCTATGAGCTGCAGGATAACGGGCGAGATACTGTCGAAGCGAATGTCGAGTTGGGATTCAAGGCGGATTGCCGCGAGTTTGAGTTACCGGCTGAGATCTTGAAGAAACTTGGAGTTACTGCTGTCCGGCTGATTACCAACAATCCTGAAAAGGTGGCTGCGCTTGAGGCAGTGGGCATCCAGGTGGTAGAACGAGTGTCAGCTGAGGTTGAGCAGATCGAATCTTTCCAACGTTATCTGCAGACCAAGCAAGACAAAATGGGCCACATCTTCGAGAACAATCCCAAATAGGCTACTGGCAGCGATCTCAAGTGAGTGAGGCGGGAATCTGCTGTTTTGATCGCTGAAAACCTAGGGCAGCCCGTATTTCGTAGTCGGTGATACACTCGGCACCGAAATGAAAACGACCAGACGAACTTTTGTTGCGATGACCGCTGCTGCGGCTGGCGCGTCCGCGTTTGCTGCCGCAGAATCTCCCGTCCGCCTGGGCGGACCGATCTTTCTTGACTCCAACGATCCCGTAGCCCTGGCGCGGGAACATCGCCGTTTGGGATATAGCGCAGCGTACGTCCCGCAGATCGCAACGTTGAAAGACCCGGATCTTATTCGCGCCATCCGCAAAGCCTACGCGGCGGAGAACGTCTGCATCGCCGAGGTTGGAGCATGGAAGAATATGCTCGATCCGGACGCTGAGAAACGGCGGCAGAATCTCGAATACGTGGTTGAGCGTTGCGCACTTGCTGAGGAGGTGGGCGCGCGCTGTTGCGTTGACATCGCGGGATCGTACAATCCCGATTCCTGGTACGGTCCAAGTCCGAATAATCTTTCGAAGGAATTCTTCGACGCAACTGTGGAGAATTGCCGCCACGTAATTAAGGCGGTCAAGCCTACTCGTACTTTCTTCACCATCGAGATGATGGGTTGGAGTCTGCCCGATGGCCCTGATTCTTATCTGGAGCTGATTCGCGCTGTCGACGACAAGGCGTTCGGCGTCCATCTTGATATATGCAACGGCATCAATTCTCCGCGGCGCTTCTACGAGAACACGGCATATATCGAAGAGTGTTTTCGTAAGCTTGGGCCGTGGATCATTTCCTGCCACGCTAAAGATTTGAAGTGGATTGTGGAGATGAATGTGCGCTTCGAAGAAGTGGTTCCGGGCAGAGGGCAGATTGACTACAAGGCATACCTGCGGGGACTTGCGAAGCTCAAGGTCGATACTCCTTTGATGTTGGAACACCTAAAGACTGCTGCGGAATATGACGAAGGGCGAGAATACATTCGTGGCGTGGGCAAGTCGATCGGAGTCGCCTTTGCGTAAGATCGGGCGCTCCGAGTCTCGATCGGCGAGAGTCGCCGACATCAGGCGCTGATTGCGGGAACACCGTCCCAGGAAAAGCTCTGGTTGTTGCTGGTGGAAGGCTCCGCTGAAGATCGGCGAACGCGAAGATTGTCGATCGCGTACTCAATGAAACGAGGCTCGAAGTGGGGCTTCAGTCCCATAAATCGGCAAGTTGCCACAACTTGATCGATGATGAACTTTGGCTGATAGGCGGCGAGGCCAAGTTCTTTTTCCTTCGTAATCCTATAAACGATCAGGCCGAAGAGTTCGGGGGAGAGCGTCAGCCCGATTCGTTCGCACTCTGTGTCGAAGATGGTCCTATAGAGGTCGAGAGTAGGCGCTCCCACTTCAATCTTGTAAGGAAGACGGCGAAGGAAAGCGGGGTCCATCAGGCTTTCGGGCTCAAGATTGGTGGAGAAGATCACCATCTCCTCAAATGGCAAAGCGAAGCTCGTGCCGGTATGCAACTTGAGGTAATCGATTTTGTTTTCCAGCGGAACGATCCAGCGATTGAGCAGATTGGTTGGAGAGACAAGCTGGCGGCCGAAATCATCGATGACGAAACAGCCTCCCAATGCTTTTACGTGTAAAGGTGCTTCGTAAAAGTTTGAAGCCTCGTCGTAGCGCAGATCGAGCATCTCCAATGTCAGCTCGCCGCCTGTAAAAACGAAAGGCCGGCGGCAGGGAACCCAGCGAGAGTCGTACTCTTCTCGCCTTGTGAAGGTAATCCTGCTTTCGTCATCCAGCGATGTTGGATTGAGCACGACATGGAAGCTGGGATCGTAGACGCGGATGATCTGGCCTTCCACGGTGATAGCGTAGGGAACGTAAATAACGTCGTTGAAGACGCGGGCAAAGCTGAGAGCGATGGATGTTTTGCCATTGCCGGGCGGCCCGTAGAGGAGCATGGCGCGTCCTGAATTTAATGCCGGACCACTTTGCTCGATGATGCTGTCGTGAAAGCTGAGGTCTCCGAAGGCTTCGCGAATTCTTTCGAACGTGACCAATTCGTTGGTGATCTTCTGGAGATTTACCTGGTCTGCAAATTCTTCAAGAGGGACGGGTGCCGGACCTACATAGCGCATTTGCTGCAGAGCATCGAGAGTCCACCGTCGTCCTTCGTCGGTCAATACGTAGCACATGTCAATAAGACTTGCGGAATCGCGCGACCCGAGAGTTCGCAGCAACTGGCGGTCGACGGCCATCGTCACAAGCTCAATGACGATGTGGTAGGGAAGCTTGATTGCATCGATGAATTGTCGAACGGATTCGAGCCGGCCGGTGTAAACAAGCTTCATTAACAGGCTGAGGAGATCGGGAACCTGCAGATGGGTGGCGGCGATATCCGCCGGTTCAGAAGGCATGCGGTGAAGGAAGTCGTCAAGCGATTCCTGGGCGATTGCTCCCGCGGCGACGAGGTGGTCTCCGAGGCGTCCTCCACCTTCGGCCTGAAGATCGAGCGCCCTGGCTACATCCTCCACGGTGACCAGCTTTGCCTGGATCAGCAGATCACCTAACCGCATTCGGGCTTTGATCGTGGCCTCCTGCTACAGCGATACCGCGCTTTACCTCTGCACCGGCGGCGTCAAACTGGATGGCGACCGCTATTCACTCTGATCATCGGCAAACAGTGCCCGGACCTTGACTAACGACTCAGCCTGATTCGTGGCATTTAGCTGAGCCACTAGATCTTCAAACCCTGCAAAACCTATCCCACTCGCCGTTAGGCCAGCCCCGCAAGTTCATTGCGTAAGACGTGGCGAGGCGGTCAGCGTACGGATGCAACAGGTCCCGCTGTCATGACATGGGAGCGGCGTTAAAACGGACCGCTTTCCACCTGCGAACCACCGATCTACTTATCAACCTTTTCAGCCGGGAAATTCCTCGGTTCGGAGAAAGTCCTGAGATAGACCACCAAGTTCCAGACCCGATCCGGCTTGGCACGCTCGCCTTCGGCTGGCATCTGTCCCTTGCCGTTGACGATGATGTAGTAGATCTGTCCGTCCGTCAGGCCTTTCAGGGTTGCTGGATCACGAAGATCTTTCACGTTCAACTTCATGTCCGCCGCTGTTTCGCCCTTTCCATCGCCGTTTGCGCCGTGGCACATCGCGCAGTCATAGCCATATGTCTTCTTGGCAGCTGCGACGGATTCGGCGGTTGGCTTGATGGGATTTACGAGGGACGAGGATTGAACGGGAACAGATGTAGGAGCAGGGGTTCCAGCGGACGGAGCGTTTTGGGCATACGCGGTGAGTCCAAGGCCCAAAACAGCAGTGACGAACAAAACAGGTTTCAACATAGCAGCCACCTTTTCACAAAAACCAAGATTGATGGCGAGAGAGTGTCGTCGCGATGGTGCACTTCCATCTGACGGAAGGGCGACGAACCACGCACTGATCTCGCTCCGGAGAATCGAATCCGGCTGGTAGGAACTATATGCCGACTATTCGTGCGGTCATGTGATGGACAGCACATGACGTGTGGGATATAGCAGGATCGATCCTGTAGAGGAACGAGGCGGGAGACTCCGGATGCAGACAGAATTCAGGCAGAAAGATAAGCTGTTATTTCACAAACGAAGGTAAATGGAGCGAAGGTGGCGAGTCTTATTTATAAGGAAGTTGCGAACACAAAGTGGGACTGCATCAGCCTTGGGGAGGTGATGCTGCGGCTGGACCCAGGCGAAGGCCGCGTGCACACCACACGCACTTTTGCGGCGTGGGAGGGGGGCGGTGAATATAACGTTGCCCGCGGACTGCGGCGTTGTTTTGGCTTACGCACCGCGATCGTGACAGCGCTTGCCGAGAATCCCGTGGGCCGGTTGGTAGAGGATTTGATGTTGCAGGGCGGCGTGGATTGTTCCCTGGTTCGTTGGGTGCCGTATGACGGCGTGGGCCGATCGGTGCGCAATGGTCTGAACTTTACAGAGCGCGGTTTTGGGCTGCGCGCAGGCGTGGGGTGTTCGGACAGGGGAAATACCGCTGTTTCGCAGCTGAACGCGGGCGAAATTGATTGGAACGCGATTTTCGAAGCCGGCGTGCGATGGTTCCATACGGGAGGCATCTTCGCGGCGCTTTCGGCGACCACGCCGGCAGTGTGCGCCGAGGCGGTTGCCGCGGCGCGGAGTCATGGAACGGTGACCTCGTATGACCTGAATTACCGCGACTCACTATGGAAGGGAATTGGGGGCAAGGCCAAAGCGCAGGAGGTAAACCGCGAATTGGTGCGGAATCTGGACGTGCTATTCGGGAACGAGGAGGACTTCTCGGCCATGCTGGGCATTGAACTCGAAGGAGTCACGGGAGACTTCGAGGAATTGCCGCTCGCGGCATACGAGAAGATGCTGCGTGACGTTGCTTCCGCCTACCCGAATCTAAAGCTGATCGCAACCACATTGAGGACCGCGACGACGGCATCTCGCAATGGCTGGGGTGCGATGGCTCTTTATAACGGCGACATTCTACAGGTGCCGCAACGCGAGGTAGACATCCTGGATCGCGTTGGCGGCGGAGACTCTTTTGCCTCCGGATTGATTTACGGCTTGCTTGCGGGGAGACCGGCGCAGTGGGCGATCGAGTGCGGTGTGGCGCACGGCGCTCTCGCGATGACTACGCCGGGAGATACAAGCATGGCTAGTCTTGCAGAAGTGGAGCGTGTGATGAAGGGTGGATCAGCGCGTATTTCGCGCTGAAGCAGCCTGTCACGAAGGTGGAAAGCTAGCGTACAGAAGTTTTTGGGTAGGTGAGGATTCGCGGAGTCGCATGCGATTGCGAAGGCTTTTTCAGGCAATCCACGCAGGTGTGATGACGCAGGTGGCGAATTGCGGCAACGAGGGATCCTGCGAGCCGAGGGTTGAATTCGACTTCGTACAGGCATTCAACATCTCCACGATTGCACTGCAGGACGCTGAGATTGCCTGAAAGCTCGAGGACCCTGAAATCCATTTTAAGGTGAACAGCCATGCCTTCCTCCTTTGACGTAGGGACAGGCTAGGCGAACAAAAAGCGAATGTCAAGAAAGAAGTCCAAATTGGGAATTCCGCGCACCTCGTCGTGACACATCGGTTGCCAAGTCTGTTAGACTAACGAAGTTGTTTTGTTGCAGTGGGGACGTAGTTCAGTTGGTTAGAATGCTGCCTTCAAACTATCCGCCTTTGCTTTCATAAACATAGCCGCTTTGCTGTCCGGCCTGCTGTCCACTTGACCGAAATCCCCTCCCAAGATACAAGTCCCCTGCGCTCTTCGAGCTCGGGATATGACCAGGACAAAACAGTACGCGGATCGCGTCAACGTGATTAAGCGAGTGAAGGTGGGTGGCAAGTGGCCATTCGCTCCAGTCGTCGAACGTAACGGCAGAATCGTTCGCGATCATGTGTGGGTCTCGCGCAGGGATGAGCATCATCCCGAAGGCCGGTACTACATCGAATGGTATCAAGCCGGAAAACGCCGTCGTCAAGCTATAGGCGCTTTCGATCAGGTACTCGATGCAGCTCGCACAAAATCCATCGAACTGGATGCGATCAAGGCTGGCATTCTGGTTTCTAATGAACAGTCTTCGGTTCCCGGATCAGCTCGCCTCACTTTAGCGGCCGCTATCGACCAGTACCTTGAATACGTCAAGGCGCAGCGTTCCGTGCGGACCTACAGGACGTATCGGCCAACCCTAGATGTCTTGCTCCGGAACTCTTACACAAAGACTTATGTAGATGAAGTCATCCGCGAAGACATCCTGCGGTTTATGAGCGACTGCTTTAACCTAGGACTGACGAGCATCCTGTACTCGGTGTGCATTCTGTTGATCCCTCTGATTGCCGCCGTCGTGCTTAAGGCGGAGTTCCGGGCTGTGGGTGGATCGCTCATTGGGCTGGCCCTTTCAACCATGCAGGTTACCAGGATGGCCTCGTCTTTGGGAAGAAGCGCCGGGGGTGGCGGCAGTTTCCATTCTTCTGGTTCCCTTGGCCAAGGAAGTCAGGGCGAGTGGACCACCAGACAGTACGCGCAGCCCAGTCAACCACCCAGGGCGACCCCGGAAATGAGTGTGTCGGCCTCAAGAACGTCCCCACGTGCAGTGGAGGGAGGGGCGTAACCAATGAGCGTTATGGAGGGAACCGTGAACACAAAGACAAATAAGGTGCGAGAGCCGAAGTTTTATGAGATGGATGGCGCATTACGGGCCTACTCGAATCGCTCCATCCTGCTGGCAGGAGTGATGAGCCTGGTCGCGCTGGTGGCAGTTGTCGGGTTCTTTTTCGTGCGCATGCAGCCCCCGACGTTAATTCGCGTGAACAAGGATGGGGAAGCGCAGCTTGTTACACCCCCTGGTATGCATCGAGGTATCCTGCCGGCGGTGCTCGTGTCGGCCAGGAGTGATGGATCGGATGAGTATGAGAAGCAGGCTTTCATCAAACAGTTCCTCAACCACTACCTGACGTACGACCCGCATACGCTGGGCCAGAATTGGGCGGATGCGATGAACATGATGACGAGCAACCTTCGCCACGCAGCGCTCGGCCAGCTCCAGAAAGAGGACACTGTGGGCAAGCTAGAGGATGAGCAGGCGATGTCCATGTTGAAGCTGAGCCACATCGAGCCCAGCAAAGAGGATCCCTTGACCTACCAGGCTTTCGGTGTGCGTAGCGTTTCAGAGGCTGTCCAGAGAGATCAGTTGAAGCCGTCAATCCGCTCTTGTTGCTGTGGCGGTCGATAAACACAGACTGCTGCACTTCATTGAGCACGTCGAATTTTAAATATTTCGGGATCTCAGAAGTCAGTAGGTTTATGCAGTACGCATGTATCGTTCCGACGTACATCTCTGCCATACCATCAATTTCCCCTAATTCCTCACGGCATCGCAATACGATGCGCTCCTTCAGTTCAGCGGCGGCCTTTTCAATGAACGTAAAGGCGACAATGTTCCCAGGGACATATCCGTTCTTGATAAGGTGGGCAACGCGACGGGCGATGACCTCCGTCTTCCCAGAACCTGCGCAGGCAATCAGCTGAAGGTTTGAATCGCCATGGCCGATTGCGGCCTGCTGTGATGCTGTAAATTGCATGAACTACATCTCCTATTCCCTCATTCATTCGCGCTAGACCGGAGGTAAAGCTTCGGCCGATTGCGACCACCGCTATTTGCAGTGCGTTCTCGCGTTCAAGGGCTCATCGGACGATAGAACGTCTTCGAAGACCTCACAACCTGCACGTGAGTCATGCCGGGCCGGCATAGGCCCGCTCTCCCCCGAGGACACGGCGATGCCGCGCATTCGCTTAGCACGTGACTTTAGCTTTAAGGCAGTTGCACAGATATTGTTACACTTGTCCCCTACTCTTAGGGACGCATTCGGGGCTTTTAATTCTTTACTGGCGTCTCCGACTGCGTAACACTTTTCAGGGACTAGGCGCGTCGCCAATATACTCTTGACAGGATATACCGTAGGAGGTATATTGGGCATGGAATGGACGGTACTGATTGGCGATGAATTCGAGCCGGAGTTCCTGGCGCTGCCAAAGGACGTGCAGGATGAGACCCTGGCGATGACCAGACTCCTTCAGCACTCCGGCCCGCATCTGGGCAGGCCACATGTGGATACGCTCAAGGATTCGAAACACGCCAATATGAAGGAAATGCGCTTCGATGCTTCTGACGGGGTCTGGCGTGTGGCTTTTGCTTTCGATCCAAAGCGCAGGGCAATCCTACTGGTTGCCGGAGACAAATCAGGCGGCAGCCAGAAGCGGTTTTACCGGGAGCTGATCCGCAAAGCCGATCAGAGGTTCGATGCGCACCTGGAGCGCGTCAAGAAGGAAAGGAAATAGATCATGGCCAAGAACGTCAACGAGATCATCGAGAATCTGCCAGCCAGCCGCCGCCGCAAGATTGAGAAGCGCGCAAGTGAGTTGATTGCTGAGGAAATGACCTTGCAGGAGTTGCGTCACGCACGTTCAATGACGCAAGTGAGCATGGCTAAAAAGCTCGGTGTGGCCCAGAAGCAGATTTCCGAAATCGAGAAGCGTACCGACATGCACATCTCGACGCTGCGGCGCTCGATTGAAGCCTTAGGTGGAACCCTGTCCCTTGTGGCCGCGTTTCCGGATCGTGAACCCGTTGTCCTTACGGGTATCTCATCCATCGACGCTTAGGCGTTTCATGAAACCGTGTCGTTTGTTTGAAGCGACACCTACCCTCCATTAAGAACAAATAGACTAGTTTTTCTTAATCCGCAGACGTGGGGAGCAGGGTCTCCTCCCCGTCTTCGGCCCGTGCCCGGCTGCGCCCAGCGGTCCTCCGCCACCCCCCTCAGCAGGCCTGTTGACGATAACTCAGTGACGGGGATCACTTCCCAGTCGGGAGCAAATGGCTGGTTCGTTACCGTTGACCCTGTTTAGCCATCGCTCGGATGATCGAAGCGATCGTGGTCGCTAGAACTGGGTCCAGTTGAAGAACATTCAAGGGACTCTGATTGCGGAAACGGTTCTGCTCCTTCGGGACTCCCCGCAATATCCACCCCGCCCTGCTGGCGGAAATCCACAGAGCAGCGCGGCGCTTCTGATTCATGAGCCCCAAATTCCACCCGTCATCGTCGCCTGCGCTTGAATGTCGCAGATGCCAAGAGCACCAGCTCGCCGAGTACATGGCCTGGTTCGTGAACCGGCGAGCTTACACTCGCCAATCGGATCATCCCTTTCCAGGTAGCGGCAGGCACTACTATTTTCAGCCGAAGGATCGCCAAAACAACGAGCGTCTTGTGCTCACTGAGTCGACCATCCGGCGACATCTCGCAGGCCGGTGGACCATCGGTCTTTATGCCATCAATCCTGAGACTCAGTGTTCGAAGTGGGTGGCCATCATCGACTTGCGTGGCAATACAGGCGGCGGAGTCGGCGCTCTGCGAGTGATGAGTTGGCTGACTCCCGTGAAACTCCCCGTTGGTTACTCTCCGGGAAAGAAGTGGGCTGGGCGTGATCTCAAGAAGGAGCAAGGCGCGTTCAAACGCTTCGACCGGATCCCGTCTTCCAAAAACTCACTCTGGCTGCTTGCGCTGTGGTATCTGCCAACGATACTTACAGAGTCACCTGTTGTTCTTCAGACAGAGGGCCTCGGCCCACAACCGTATCACGGCCGAATTGTGCTGCTGGTCGATCGACACACCGCCAGCGCCGCGGAGATGATTACGATCTTCGCTAAGGAAAACAAGCTCGCCACAATCGTTGGGGAGCGGACGGCGGGCCGGCTCCTGTCTGCAACTTCGGTAAAGGTTGGTCACGACTACCGATTGGCTCTGCCCACCGGGGCCTATTACACCTGGCAGGGACGGTCCTGCGCGGCCGCCAAGCAATCAAGCGCGTCGATTTTCTAGGTAACGGCACGGAAACCGATAGTCTTCTCGTGACGGAGGAACCGACTTCCGGCCACGCTTCACCTGGCTCGCAGAGCGGGGAATTGCGCCCCAGACGCTGGTTTTCCGTACCGATCTGCGGACTTTTCCGGATCAGTCCCCAACGTATGCGGTATTGTGGGCGTCCACCGACGGTCGGTTCTTTCAGTCGCCATACGTCCGCTGAAGGCGGGACAGCAGGCGAGCGTGCCCGCAATCAGCTACCTAAGGTTTCTGGCCAATGTTGTGCTCCGTGGTAGACGGCAAGGGTCACAATCCGTGATTTCTCGATGCAATATGCAGCGATGAACGGCGTATTCGATGCATATTATGTCCATCGTCTTTGTTGAGTCTGGCATTACGGTCATGAATAGAAACTTCCATGAACACTGGTAAAATGGAAGATAAGGCGATGAGCATGGATAAGACAATTCGCAAGATTACCGACTTCCAGGCACAAAAGCGTGAGACCTACCGCTATTGGCAGAGCGTCCCAATTGGTGAGCGCATCATCGCCATCTGTGAACTTAGCAAGACGGCCTACAGTTTGAAAGGAGTTGGCCTTGCTGGATCCCGATCTCAGAGACATATTGTCCGCGTTGAACACTCATGAGGTGAAGTATCTCTTGGTCGGAGGGTACGCGGTTGGCGTCTATTCCGAACCTCGTGCAACGAAAGACCTTGATATTTTCATCCAGCCAGCTCCAGAGAATGGCGAGGCCGTTTATCGTGCCTTAACAGAATACGGAGCCCCCCTTGAAGGCATGACTGCTGCGGACTTCAGCAACAAACCAGACTCCGTGTTTCAAATTGGGGTTCCGCCCGTGCGCATCGATATTCTGCAAAGCATATCCGGGGTCACATTCGAGGAAGCCTGGGAAAACCGAATTACGGCCCTTATAGATGAGATACCAACGAATGTTATCTCAAGAGATGACCTGATTCGAAACAAGCTCGCCGCAGGGCGAAGGCGTGACCTGCTTGACGTAGAGGATATTCGCGAAGCAGCCGAATAGTTTTTGCTCCTCTCGGCGTTTCTGTCCACCGCATACCAAGTGTCTAAACCTCACTCACCTTACCCTGTGCAGACAGCTGAACCTTCGCCGACCCCATCCTTTCATCGATGCGGCCACGGCAAGGCTGTGCGGAGAATTGTCCGCGCAACGCCCGCGGCCAGTCATCGACACCCGTCTTGCCACAAGAGGTCGTGTATGAGTTGTGCTTGTCACGCTCAATACGAGCGATGTGTCGGGTATCAAGTTGAAAATGCTCGATCCATAGAAGTAAGAAGGCGCTACTGCAAGTGTGATCAAGGGGTGAAGGCTCCCAGGCCAAGGTGAAAGCGGCGCGCGGCGGATGCAAAACTTGCAATCGGCCATCTTGTGTCTGAACCCCGATCAGTCTTCCTTCCTGTAGTTCCCAACTTCCCAATCCCTTAGCACGGCCACGAGCACCACATGTGTGCCGTTCTAATACCGGAGGTGTCCAATGGCCCGAAAAACCGGCCAGATCATCGGCCGCGGCACGTGCACCTATGTGGTGCGCACCTGTGTTGGCCGCGATGCCGAAACGAAAAAGAGCAAATACATCAGCAAGACAATCCATGCTGGCCTTCGCGACGCGCAGACTCATCTCATCAAGATGATGGGTGAGCGCGATCTTGGACGGAATATCAGCTCGTCCAAGCAGACACTCAATCAGAATCTGGACCGTTGGCTCGAGGTATGCGCGAAGCCTCGACTGCGGGCCAAGAGCTTTCAAGATTGCGAGGGCCTGTTGTGCCGATATGTTCGTCCGCGTGTGGGCGCGAGGGTTCTGTCTTTCCATTACCGGCTTCGAGATTCAGACGCTCTACCGGAGTTGCTGGATAGAGGTCTCTCAGCACGGACGATCCGATCTACCCACGCCGTCCTGCAATCAGCCTTCCGACAAGCGGTGCGATGGAGGCTGCTCTTGCACAATCCGGCTGAGTCAGTGGATCTTCCACGGCAGTCCCGTCAGTGCGTCGGTGTATTGCAGAAAGCCAAAAGTGCCGTAATCAATCAAATGAATTGGGGGTCTTGCGTTTTTCCTTCACTTTCCGCTGCTAGTCAAACCCATTGACAACACTATTTGCTACAATCAAAAGAACAGAGCAGGGACAGATGTTCTGGGTCGCGGATATCCTGAAGGTCAAGCATTGACGGCGGTTTCTCATGCTGTCCATGCTGTCCATTAATCCCGGAATTTCGTTATATCCGGTAGAAATGATAGAAACAGGAGACGTAGTGGACAGCACGGAAGATCAGTAGATCGTGCAGTTTGCGGCAAGTGGTTGAAAAGCAAGTGGGGACGTAGTTCAGTTGGTTAGAATGCTGCCCTGTCACGGCAGAGGTCGCGGGTTCGAGCCCCGTCGTCCCCGCCATACATTCCAAAAGACTTACGGGATGATTTGGCGAAGAGAAATCAGTGAAATTGGGTGCAAATTGGGTCCATTTTGCACCCAGTTTGCACCCAAAATCTGCCTGATGACGCATCCTTATATATGCCATATATGCCTTCAGCCTTCACTGAGAAGGGAAGACTAACGACATTACCGCGGCCTAGGCACTCTGCTTGGCGGGTGTGATTGCTTGCGTGTGGACGTCAAGGGTTGAACGTATCGTTGAATGGCGTAGCCGCTCCTGCATCACCTTGAACTCGGTGCCAACGCTTCTCAAGAGTGTTGAGTAGGTGTGCCGGAATGTGTGCCATCCAAATTGTGTTTCAATTCCAAGTTCCCGAGCGGCAGGTCGCAGGTACTTGTGCGACATTGCTTGTCCCCAATACGGCTGCACTCCATGGCTATGCCGGCTTGCAAAAACCCAATCTTCCGGCCGGCGATAAGGGGACTTTTCTTTCCACTTGAGGAGTGCTTCGCAGACGCGGGATGGATTGGAACGGGCTTCTGTGAGGACTCCGTTTTGCACGGTCCCACGAAACCGTGGACGATAGAACGTGCCACGTTCATTGTTCTCGCAGAGAAGTTGATATCACCCCACTTGAGTGCGAACAGTTCGCTTCGCCGAATGCCGGTTGACGCCGCGATGAACACCAGGGTTCTCTCGCGAATCTCTAGCCCTTCTAAAAGGATCCTGATTTCGCCAGGAGTCAGCACAACCGGCGGGGATCGCCGCTTTGCGCTCTGACGAACGAGTCTGATCGGATTGCCATCGAAGAACTCGTA
>CAWCOV010000002.1:0-15116 GCA_963797255.1 uncultured Acidobacteriaceae bacterium | reverse complement strand
GGAAGTATGGACCTAATGTGACATCGAAATCTGGGCACAATAAAGGCACAATAAGCTTCTCAACCTGCATTTTGAGCCTGTTTTTTTGTATCAGTTGTGCCCACAATTGCAGCCTTAGTGCCCTCACTCGAGACCATCATCTTTACAACCTTGCTCTGTGCGGCTCGCTTGTTCGAGTTCACTGCTTGCGTGTAAACGTCGAGCGTTATCCTGCTGTTCGCGTGCCGTAAGAGCTCCTGAACGGTTTTGACATCCTCTCCGTTTGCCTTGAGCAACGTGCCGAAGGAGTGGCGGAAAGTGTGCCAGCCGATGTTCTTGTTTATGCCAATTGATCTCGCAACTGGCCTGATATGACGCTTCATGAGATTGTCCGGCCAATAGGGCTGCTTCCCCCTCATCGTCTCGCTGGCAAAAACGTAATGGTCGTCAGAGGTGTAGGTGCTCTGACGGCGCCAGCGCAGAAGATCCTCTGCCATGTAGCTGTCCATCGGAACGGGTTTGGCGGAGGCCTCTGTCTTGCAGTTGCCTACGACTTGGTGCCAGATCGATCGCGTGACACGAAGCTCCAGGTTCTCAAAATCGACATCGCTCCAGCGAAGCGCTAGCAGTTCGCTGACCCGAAGCCCAGTCGCCGCGTCGAGAAGAGCCAAGGTGCGTTCCCGGACCGACAGTTTACTGAGAAGAAGTTGGAGTTCGGCCAATTCGAGTACCTCAGGTGTTCTCTCCCGTTTTGCGCTCTGGCGGACGAGCTTGATTGGGTTTCGGTCAACCCACTCGTAACGCATCGCGTGATGGAAGATGGCACTCATGATATTTCGAATTTTCGCTTTCGTTCCTTTTGCCCGCTTGATGCTGTCCAGCCATTCTTCTACTGCGACTGACCTGACCTGATCGATGTTGTGATCTCCCCAGCGGGGAATAATCCAACCCTTCAGATACGATTCGTATCCTGCCCGCGTGGAAAACGCCTTTCGTCCTTGCCTCTCGCCAGCCAGTTCCTTGAGCCGGTAGTGGGCGATCAACTCGGCGATTGTCTTCGGTCTGCCTTCCGCCAGCGGGGTTTGTTGGTTTGCGTCGATGCGCAACGCATGAGCGGCTTTGAGTGCTGCTGCCTCGGTAGTGAGACTTTCGACCGACCCGACGATGGCTTTTCTCTGCTTGCCACTTCCGTCTGGTCCAGTCTCCCGCCATCGAAATATCCAAACATCGGGGCCACTCTGCCGCTTTTCGCGTTGCACGCTTCCTTGCTGATACCGTGTTCGCCTTGACATGAATACTCCTTGTTAAGGCGCAACGGATGGCTGCTTCCAGCCTACCGCGACGGCCGACAGAGGTCGATGACTTTTAATCAACTTGCAAGTTGGCGTTGAATCCATTGCTCAATTTCCGAAGCTCGGAAGCGCCAAAGTTTTCCGATGTGAATTCCTCGGATAACGCCGCTCCGCGCGAGCTTTTGCAGTGTCTTGGGATGGATTTTCATAATGGATGCCGCTTCGACTGTATCCAGGAGTGGCTCGGGGATGAAGTTCTCCGACAGCACGGACTTGCTTGGAATATCGCGTGGCTTTTGTGGCAAGGAGACGGGGAGGGGGCGGATAAGTTCAGAAGACATGGGTGCCTCCGGGCGGCTTGGAGTAACTTCGGAACCCAGTGCACAGTCCCGAATACAGAGAGCCTGTACCAGCCTTGATCAATCGTCCAATACTTCTTAGCTATGACACCATAGCTTTTGTCTATGGCTGAGAGCGAACTCAAGGTATGCGGTACGAAGGGATAGTGATCTGATTCTTCCGAGAAGTCCAAGACCTTCTACGTCAAGCTTGATACGTTTCGAGCATCAACTGGATATCGTCGCACCTTCAGGGTTATTTTCGGAAATGCTAAGTCGCTGCAGAGAGCTCACAAATAGAATGGTGATCCCGATGGAGGACGGTTTCCAACTGCAGCCCGAGGGTCCGAGCAGGGAGGAGCGTCAACTTCAGCTAAATTCCCCCGCATAGATTTGTACTTCCATAGACAGAAACTATCGCACCATAGTTGAAAAGTATTGGACGAGAAAGTCTGCGCGCGCTACCTTGCGGCTCATGACGGCAAAGCTCGAGCCATTGGAGGTGCTCACGCGGCGCATAGCTCCCACGGGGTTTAATAGCCTCTAGGAAGACGGCAGGGCCAACTAAGAGTCGGGATGAGCCGAACCATGGTGCCAAATCCGGCTGCATTAAACCCGTCCGTCGCTCAAAACAGTGGAAGGACCGATTCTGAGCCTGAAGACAAGCAACGTTGCCGACAATTCGCGCTGCTCTTTCCGGAGTCCGTGGGCGCACGAATGTGGCAGTGAGTTTGGTGGGCTTTCTTGACCGGGATCGAGATGACAACTTTGGCCCAGAAGACGTCTGCCATTGTGTATCCCGCCGTTTGCTCGGTCACCGCTTCGGGGCCTTTCCGTCGCCCGGCGGCACTTGGTCTTCTGCTTCGCTTTCAGCGCCCCTACGGGGTCCCGGTTCCTCCCGAAACAAGTTTGAGAAACGCGGCAGATTACGCCGCTCAAACTTCTTCCGGGCCCCTCCGGGAAAGCAGACCTTCGGCACTTGGGAGCCGGGCCCACTCGCTTGGCTTCGCCCTGTGTGACCCAAGCAAGATCGGGAAATTCAACAAACGGAGACAAGATCATGTACCAGAACAAAGTTACCCTCATCGGATTCCTCGGCAGTGATGCAGAAGTCCGCAGCGCAAACATCCGCAGCTTCACAACCCTATCGATTGCGACCAAGTCCTCCTACAAGGACAAGAAGAGCACCGAGTTTGTCTCGCATACCGAGTGGCACCGTTGCGTGGTCTTCGGCAAGCTTTCGGAGTTTGCTGCCACTCTCAAGAAAGGCGCTCATGTCCAGGTTGAGGGCGAGCTTCGCAGCCGCGAATACGACAGCAAAAAGTCGGACTCCAAGCAGCGCATCTGGGAGATTCGGGTCAGCTCCATCCTAAAGCTGGACCGCGCCGAGACGGCCACCCCGGAAGAGCAGGAGCACGACGATATTCCCGGAGAGGGAACTGCCGCTTAGGCCTTCCTTATCCAGCCGTGGAAGCCCGGCGTATCGCTGGGTTTCCACCAGTCTGAGGTTTCGACTATGAGCTTTGAATTGATCCTTCCGTTTCTTCGTCCTATCGAGTCGCTCTTGCTTGACGATATTGAGCGTCAACCCGGCGGCCGTGCCATCCGCGAAGTGCTGCGGATGATCGGCTACGACCGGGATGCCAAACGGTTCCTTGTTGAGCCGGTATTCGAGGTGCAACATGCTGCATAAAGAACCGATTGATACTGGAGTCGCGGCCGAATTCCTGAACCGATGCTTCTCGCCTAACGAGACGATTGCCATCGTTCTTCGCCGGGTTTCCCCGGCCAGGATCGTCCAGCGGATCGTCACCCTGGAACGCGCGCTTCAGCCCCGGTATCTCGCCTGGCTTGGGCATGAGAACGGGGCCGGAGCCAACGTCTATGTTGCCGCCAATCCCCTGGTCCCCGGCAGCCGGAAGCGGACCAAAGAGAGCGTGGCCAGAGTCCGGCATTTGTACCTGGATCTCGACACTGATGGGGAAGCTAAACTGGCAGCTATTCGCTCCTCGAATACGGTCCCGATTCCGACCGCAATCGTCTCTACTTCCGCTGGGCAAATACCAAGTGCTCTGGCGGGTCGAAAGCATCCCGCTTGAGCAGCAGGAAAGCCTGCTCAAAGTGCTCGCCTTCACCTTCGGTGGAGACCCCGCCTGCACGGACTGCAACCGAGTCCTTCGCCTGCCCGGATTCCTGAACCAGAAGTACACTCCGGCGCACGTGGTATCGGTTGAATATCCGAGCGAATCTACCTCGCATTCGGAAGACTTTAAGCTCGCCGATCCGATGCCTAATCCGGATGCTCTTGCGGGTGCCGATCGCACCCGCGAAGCCGACCGGAAAGCACTCCAATTCCGAGCAGGATTGGGCCTGGATTCTCCGGGAATTAGCGAGCGGAAAGGACCCGGTTAAGCTGACCCGAACGCTGACTGAAAGGCGGCTGGAAAAGCCGAATCCCGTGTACTACGCGCAGCGAACCGTAGACGTCGCATCGGCGTGGCTTTGGCTGAGGGATGGCCTTCCAATCGCGGACGTCGTAACGATGCTCCAGGTTCGCCGCCGGTTCCAGATTCCCGACCAGCTTTGCTCTGCCCGAGCGCATGAGATCGCGTTCACGGCGCAGCGCATGATCGCCCGCAAGAAGTTCGCCTGATTTCAGGCGCAAAGGAGGTTCGTTTATGCCGTTGATTGAAGTCACCCAAAGCCAGTATGTGAGCGCCACGATACGCCTCGAATCAGCCACAGCAAACCTGGTCGATCAGTACGCCGCATTTGTCCACGGATCGGCAGACGATGTCGTCGACAAGGCGCTCAACTACGTGTTCGCCAAGGACCGCGAGTTTCAGGAGTATCTGAAGTCCCCGCAGTCGGCGAACGTGTCTCCATCTCTGCGCGTGCGCAGAATCGGAGCGGAGCCAGTAGCCAATGGCAAGGCACCCGTAGGCGGGGTGGAGACACGTCGTGAGCCAGCTCCGAAAGCGTCGTTGGCACCCGAAAATACCCCTTCGGTGCTGCGCACCGGCTGAAATGTGACACTCCACCCCTGAAAGGGTTGCGTTTGGAACCTTTCGGTTCCATTCGGGACCACTGCGAGAAATCAAGGAGATGCGACTTTCGCGGTTCCACCCGGAACCGGTGTTTCTTACGTCGAAATTGGAGACAAAAATGACAAACAACACAGTAGATACGGATGCAGGATTTCGGCGAATCAAAGGACGCGAACCCCGTACTCAGAGCATTGCAACGCGGTTCACTCGATCCGAAGAACAGGTGTTGCTGAAGAGGGCTGAGGCGAATGGCCAGAATCTCCGTGAATGGGCGCGCGACGTTCTGCTACGCGTCGCCGTCAACGAGAGCCGCGTCGAGATGGAGATGCATATCTTCACCGAATTGGTCGGTATCCAGATGCTCCTAATGAATGCGCTCGACCCGCTCTTGCGGGGTGAGACGATGGCCCAAGAACAACTCGCTGTCCTCTACCGCCGAGTCCAGACAACAAAGGCGGCGCAGGCCCAAGAACTCCTGACAAAGCGCAATCTGAAAAAGGAGAAATGACGATGGCGACCGTTCAACAATGGGGACGTAAAGAGGCAATTATCTGGCCGCCGCGAGGCTACGTGTACACCCTGGGAGCGGTCTCTTCGCGTACATTTTGTCGTGGGCGACACCGGCAACGGCAAGTCGAACATCATTCGCCAGATGCTTTACCGAATTGAGTTCCGCGGGGACAGAGCCATTGTCTTAGATCGGGGTGTGATTTCGTAAAGCAGTTCTACAATCCACATCAAGAAGACATCGTTCTCAGACCTCTTAATGCTCGAATGCCATGTTGGAATCCGTCCAAATAGCTGCGCCGAGAGCTTCTGCGATTAACTATTCCACCCGAGTTATTGCAGCGCGACTGCAGAGTTCCAAGAGAATTTGTCCTCGGATTACTCCAGCGGTTTCGCTTCCACCGCACGGTCACTCTCGCGGCAAGTGCCGCAACTGCGGCACTTGCCGCAACCGCGGCGACACTCTTCAGATTAGATGGTGCCGAGAATCTACGCATCTGCTTTGGATTCAGCCTCACTCTCTTTCCATGACGATTGGCTGATCGCCTGCAATGTATACGGCATGTTGCGAATCATCATGCCAGCAGCGAAAGGTGATGATCGGCACACGGGTCGGCGCAACGATTGAAACGGTTGAGGAGGGGGCGAAGAAAACTTCTTCCTCTTTGGTCTGGCTGCGGAGCAGCGGATCGGCAGTCGTCCTTGGTACCACGATCAACTGTTCAGAACTACATGTTGTGGAAGACATGCGGCATGCGGCCGCCTGAGGAGCAATCTGATGTCGAAGGTCCTATTAGCAATATTGTCCTTGTGTTTGCCGAACGCGGTGCTTGCTCAAGCTTCGGCGACTTCATCGCGATGGCAGCCGGCAACCATTATCGCGGTTAATCCGCATCCGTCTGCGGGAAACTCGAATCCCGATAACGCGCTTTACGAGGTGTCAATGAAAGTAGATCAGACACTTTATGTCGTCGTGACCACGTCCCCATTACCATCCGGAATTATCCAGTACACAGTTGGCCGTGAAGTCCTGGTTAGCGTAGGCACTGACACCATCACCTGGAATGACATTCTGGGCCGGTCTCATGACGTGCCCATCATAAGCAGAAGCCCGTTTGCCGGCGGCTTGAAATCTCAAGAATGATCAATCGAAGGATTCTGCGTCCATAACGGTCGCGGTTCAACCCGAAGGAATACAGGTCGACCTCTAAACAGATGGGCCGTTCCAGAGACTAAGCCGCGGCTGACTGTATAACCGCGAAGGAATTTGCCATACAAGGTTGACAGCGAACCTGCCCATTGGGCCGGCGCAAAGATCATTATCACTTGGGCAATCGGCGAGCGATTGCCTGGCCGCTATACGTAACTGTGCTTGATGATTTTGAGTCAACGACAACGAGTTTGAAGCTCCTCGACTTGAGCATGCCGGGGAATTCTCCGTCGCGCGTTGCTATCTGGAGCGTTCTCTTCTGGTCGTCCCAGTGGAAGTGGATCGTACTCCGCTGCCCCTGTTCATAGTGATAATTCGTGCCCTCATCTTCATAGAGAGTGAAGTCTCCCGTTGCGCCGGGGTAGATGCGAATTTCAAGGCCCGTTGCCGGCTGCGCGCCTACATATTGTTCGGCAGGGCCCATTGGCAGAATGCTTCCGGCTCGCACGAGGAGTGGTATTTGCTCAAGTGGCGCATCGATGGCCGACGTAGTGCCCGGAGGCACTGGTGTTGAAGTCCAAAAGTTAAACCAACCGCCAGGCGTCTTCGGCGCGTAGACAGGCCATTGCTTTACTCCAGCTTCAAGCACTGGAGCAACCAGCAAGTCGGGGCCGAACATGTATTCATACTTCTGAGCCAATGCCTCGTCATCGTCGGCGAAATCCATAACCAGCGGACGCATGATGGTGGAACCCTGAAATGTGACGGCGGCCGCCTGAGAATAGATATAGGGGAATAACTGATAGCGAAGATTCAGATAAGTTTGGACGTTCTCTTCAACTTTGTCGCCGTATCGCCATGGTTCCGTGTCCGTTTGAAAGCCGTGGACACGCAGCAAAGGGGAGAAGGTGGAAAACTGGAACCATCGTATAAATCGCTCATGGTAAGCAGTATCCGTATACTGCGTGGGGCCGGGACGAAAGAACCCCCCGGCATCCGTCGTCCAGTACGGTAATCCACTTGCGCTAAGCCCGAGTCCGGCAGTGATCTGTCTTTTTAGAGTGTCCCAGTTGTTGCCGACATCGCCCGACCACGTCGCGGAGGCGTAGCGTTGCTGGCCCAGGAAGGCGCTTCGGCTCAGTATGAAGACGCGCTTGTTTGGCGCATCTTTTCTCTGGCCTTCGTAAACGGTCTTGTTTACATAGAGCGGGTAAAGGAGCCGTACTGTTTCGCCGGGTCCGGCGAAGGTTTGTCTTCCGGCGAGGTCGTCGTTTTCCGGCTCCGTAGCGTCCTGCCACCAAGCGTCGATTCCAAGCGACAACATACGCTCGCTGAAATTCTTCCAATAGAGTTGTGCGGCGGCGGGATTGAAGAAGTCAACCCACTGCGTCAAGGGTATGTAGAAGCTCCTGGCTACGAATTGTTTTCCAACCTCGGTATCAGGATCGATCTTCGACCATACCGAGACCATCAGCCTCACGTTCATCGCATGGAGCTGGTTGATCATTCCCGCTGGATCGGGATAATAAGCTTCGTCCCACTTCATTGCATTCCAGCCGTACTTGCCCCAGTACTGCCAATCCTGCACAAGGACATCGAGCGGCAAACCGCGTTTTCGAAACTCGGCTGCAGTGTCCAGGATCTCCTGACTTGAGTGGAACCGCTCGCGGCAGTGGATATAGCCGTATGCCCAGTCCGGCATCAAGGGCGCCTGCCCCGTCAGCTCTCGATAGGTCGTGATGACGTCATCGGGATTGGGCCCTGCAAGAACGATGTAATCGACCGCGTCGGCTACGGGGGACCGCAGTACAGTGCGATCCTCGCTCGACCGCCAAAATAATGCGGGTTTGTCGTCTTGCTCACCGATCACACGAATTCTATGGCGCCCGGCCGAAAGATCACCGAACCAGCTGGTTGTCGGAGGCAGCCAGTAATTGGAGAAATCGACAACCGCCTTACCATCGATCTCCACGTAATATCTCCGTGCCATCTTTTGTCCTGTGTCCAACATCAACGCATATCTTCCGGCGTGCGCGACCTCAAGTTCTCCCACGAACTCGCCCTCGCGCCGCACGACCTTCTTCGATCCCTCACTCGTCGTGATTTCCATTGACGTCTCCTTGCCGGTCGACAACGGAGTGAGATCCACGCGCTTGTCTGCGGGGTTGAGATCTGTTAATCCGTAGTTGTTCCAGAGAATTCCGTATCCCTTGCTCGACAGCAAGAAGGGAATTGCGATTTGACTATTGACCTGGGTGAGGCGACGGGGAAGGTCTCGCACGTCAAGGAATCCATCCTGGAACTCGCCGCTCCCAAATAAGTGTTCCGCGGGTGGGGTAAGGAAGGCCTGTTCTGCAATATAGGTCGACGTTCCTTGTACGATTGCCGGCGTCCAATATGCGCGTACCGGCGATCTCCGACAAGAACGTCCTGCCTCGAGAGTCGGCAAACTGCAACGCGCCGTCGCGGCGACCAAAGATTACCATCATCTTTTCGGTCTCCACGGTTATGCTCGTTTCACTCTTGATGACCTTAAAGGCGGGGACTGATTGTTGCTGAATTAGAACGATACTTGGGGTCTCAGCCACGTTCTGCTTTGCGCATCGGATGCGCACGGCACTCGCCGTCAGTGGGCGTATGGACAGTAAACAGGCTGCGGTTGTTATCTCAACACCCGATCGAGTTTCCTGGACGAGGTCCGCCAATCCACCTTGCGCCGTTGAACTGCCAGATGCAGGCCAAACACGCAGACATGCCAGGATAACCAGGCAGCAGAGCTTGTGCCGCTTTCGTCGATGGTTCAATGCGAGCCCCTTCCGGCCCTTGAACCGCTGTGACCTCTCTGTAAGTGCCGCTTTATGATCACTGGTCGCCCCAAGAAGAACGTATGCCAGGAGGTTTAGCAAGGTTTGATACTGTAGCCCGCTTTGCAGTTTGGACGAAATCTTGTGACCTCAATCACATATAGAGAGGTAAAATACCTGCCTTAAGCGGGCCATCTCCAAGGGAGGTCACTGGTGAATAGCGATAACAAAGCTCGGGTATTAGCGCCGCCAGCACCGTTGTCTGAAGAGGCAAAGTACATGCATAAGAAATGCCCTTCAGGAGATGGTGAACGCCGCTCCCTTTCGGACAAGCCGCCAATGCCAGGATTTGCTTCGCTATATTGTCTTGCACAGTATGAGTGGAAAGGACGAGTCGCTTCGCGAACGGATCATTGGAGTCCAAGTCTTTGGTAGACTCCCTGACTATGACCAGTCTGAGGATCCAGTCGTACGCATTCGTGCGGCCGATGTGCGAAAGCGGATTGCTCTTTATTATGAGTCAACTGACGTAGTCGAGCGTCATCTCAAGATCTCAATTCCTTCAGGCTCCTATAGAGCTTCCTTTGAGTTTATTGAATCAAGCAAACACCTAACCGATCGCCGTGCGCCGGAAATCGTTGCCCCTCCACTCGTCGAGAGTCATCCGATCAGCCCGCCGGTGGTGATAAGATCATCCGCCGAGTCAAGAAAGAGCATTCGAGCATGGCTCATGCGCTATCGAATAGCAGCCTTGCCAATCATAGCGGTGTTGTTGCTCTCCATCTTCTACGGATTGGTGCAATCGACGAGCAAGACCGCGTTTGAACGGTTCTGGTCGCCCGTTCTCAAGAATCCAAACAATAGCTTGATTTACGTTGGCAGTAACGCTGTTTACTCTTTGTCGGAGCCCTTCGTCGAAAAATATCGGCAGGAGCATAGCCTCGGCAAAGTTGAAATGATGGGTCGCGAGATTTTAGTGCCGCTCGGCCCTAATGACATCGTAAGTGGCAGTGATCTCATTCCAATAAGGGACACCTACGTAACGGTCGGAGACGTTGCTGCTACTGCCCGGATTGCCTCGTTTCTGTCACAACGGAAGAGAGCTTACGACATGCGGTTCGGAGGAGACATCTCCGTGGGGGATCTTCGAGAGCGACCGGCAATTCTTATCGGAGCTTTCAATAATTCATGGACACTCGGAAATGACCGACAATCTGCGTTTTGTCTTCGCCTATGGGTACCAGATTCAAGACCGTTTCGACAGTCGAAAAAGTTGGAAGGCGGATCCGAGTTCCACGGTCGATCCGAACTTTACCGAGGACTATGCAATCATCTCCAGAATACTCAACTCCAAGACCGGCGAAATACTGATCACTGCTGCCGGCATTGGTCAGGCGGGCACGCGCGCCGCAGGAGAATTCCTAACGAATCCGAGCGCTATGAATTCCGTCATGCTCCGGGCGCCTGAGGGGTGGGAGAAGAAGAACATGCAGATTCTTTTGCATACCACCGTCATAAACAATTCTCCAGGCCGAGCGGATGTGATCGCGACATATTATTGGTGACCTCCAGGATTCCCTCTTAATACTCGGTTAAATCCGTAGTCAATTGAGTTCACGCTCACGAGAATGCTACCCGAAGCATGGTATCGGGGCGAAGCGTTCGGCATGGCGATGCCTGAACTCAACCTCAGCAAAAGAATCCTGCGGACCGCGTCCCCATCCCTTCAAGATCGGCGTCGATCCCAATTTATTCCTTCAAAATCCGCGCAGGATTTGCTCTTTTTTACCTATGAACGTCCGAGAATCATCCTTGGCGCATCGCCGATATCCTCAAGCGCCACTGCTCCGAAATCAACGACTGTTAGGGCCGCCCATCCTGAGAAGAGTCTCCGTCCTTGCAGGACTTCACGCACTGCCGGGCAGAGCCGAGGGGTATTTTACCTCGGCCAAACCGTTGGAAATAAATGGGTAACACCCCGTCTTGCGGCTCGCTACTGTAGCAAACCTTGTGAGACTTGCCTGCACCCGTTTCAGATCACCGGCGAAATCGTTTCCTGCGAGTTGGTGAGCAAAGTAGAGCTGGAATTGGGGAGCCCAGATAAACGGAAAAGCATTTGTTTAAAAGCCGCGATGGACGCGCGTTCGCCAAGGCCCGAACCGAAGCAATCGCCGGATGAGGTCCTGGGATTTCATCGCAACAAACGACGGACCAATACTCGTTGCATCGTCAGAGATTACCAGAAGATGTGCCGTTGGCAATCCCCGTACCCTTTAGGAGGCGTGATGCTGCAAAGAAGCGAGAAAGCCTTACGGTATCGCCTGTTGGCGGTAATCGCATTCATCTGTGGGTGCCACAGCGCTGTTCAGGCACAAGTCATCCACGGATCAATCTATGGACAGGTGACTGACGCTACCGGTGCCGTAGTTCCCAAAGCCACTATCACGGTAACCGACAAGGGTAAGGGCACGTCGGATCAGGTCACCAGCAACGAACTGGGAGAATACTCCGTGCCGAGCCTCATTCCGGGTGCTTACGAGGTCAAGGCGACCGCGCCCGGTTTTAGCGCTGTCGTTATCCCTGCAGTCCAGGTGGCTGCCGATAGCCCGCAAAAAATTGATCTGAAACTCACTGTCGGCAACACTAGCGAAACGGTAACTGTAACCGACGCGCCTCCCCAACTCCAAGCCGATAGAGCGGAAGTGGGTGCCAATTTTAATGAAAAATCCATTGATGGTCTTCCTATACCAAATCGCAACTTTGCCAGCCTTCAACTGTTGATTCCAGGCGCCCAGGCGATGGGATGGACGCAGAACAACGCCGAGAACGCGCAGGGCAGCCCGACCGTTAACATTCAGGGGCAGTCCTTTTCCGGTGTTGGGTATCTGCTCGACGGTGCCTCGAATCAGGATCCGATTTTAGGCCAGATCGTCATTAATCCACCGCTGGACGCCGTCGGAGAGGCCAAAATCCTGGTGCAAAGCTACGAGGCGGAGTTCGGGCAATCGGTCGCCGCCGTGGTGAGCGCGCAGACGAAGTCGGGAACGAACACTTTCCATGGGGACGCATTTTGGTACCGGCGCAGCGGGGCCCAGCTGGCAAGAAATCCTTATACCCAGTTCGCGCCGTATTCGGCACGTCAGATCGCTTGACTCCACCGGCGCTCTATAACCAATTTGGAGGGTCAGTTGGCGGCCCGATTCTGAAGAACAAATTATTCTTCTTCGGCGACTACCAGGCTGTCAGGCAGAGAAATGGAGCTTCCGCTCAACAGACGGTTCCCACCGCCCTCACTCACAATTCGTGTCTGTCAGGAGATGGATGCGATCTGAGTGAGTACCTGGTGGGCCGCGGGCCACTCCAGGGCCAGATCTACAATCCCCGAATCATCAATCCGATTACGGGCCCTGCGCCTTTTGTCGGCAATGTCATTCCGCGCGAATATGTTTCCTCGCAGGCGCTTTACCTCCTCAACCTGATTCCGCTGCCGAATGCTCCGGGTACGCAGAATGGCACGTCCAGTAACTACAATGCAGGCGGCACCGGGGTAACGAACCAGAACCAGTTCGATACACGCGTTGACTATAACTTTCGCGAGAGCATGCACGCCTTTGGCCGCTACAGCTATTTCAGCAATGCAAACTCGGCTAACGTGATCTTTGGACCAGCCGGCGGCTCGGGATTCTCTTCTATCACCAACAACTTCGGCGGTTCGGCTACCGGGCGCAATCAGAGCGCGGTTGCGGGCATGGACATCGGGTTGAGCCCTACGCTCCTCACCGACTTCCGTTTGGGATATCTGCGCTATCACGTCTCAACTGAGAAGTATGACGGCGAGCAGGATCTGGCAACGGAGGCAGGCATCCCGGGAATGAACCTTGGGACAGCCTTCACTTCCGGAGCCCCCGGTTTTTTCATGAATAATACGAGCGGCGGGAGCGGGGATGGACTGTCAAACTTCGGTTCGAGCTTGCAGGTAAATGCGTGCAACTGCCATCTGCTTGAGACGGAAGACCAGTACCAGATCGTGAATAACTGGACAAAGACTGTGGGCCATCACAGCATCAGGTTCGGTGCGGATGTGCGCTATGCCCGAAATCTGCGTGTGCCGAGCGACTCCAACCGAGCCGGCGAGGTGACGTTTAGCGCCACCGATACCGAAAATACAACACTTAGCACACCGGGAGGGCTGGGCCTTGCAAGCTTCCTTCTAGGCGATGTCACGAATTACTCAGCGTTACGTGAGCACTTCAACAAATGCAAAAGAATCGCAGAAGATCATCTTCAGTTATGTCCAGGACACTTGGCGGTTGACGCCCAACCTGACTCTCAACCTGGGCCTGCGCTGGGAGGTTTACTTCCCCGAGACGGTCAACGGAGCAGGGCAGGGCGGCCTCGCCGATCTGACGACCGGTGCATTTCACGTGGCGGGTTACGGCCCGTATGACACAGCGATGAATGCTGCGAAAGACTTCAAGAATCTTGCTCCGCGTGTCGGCATCGCCTATCAGCTCGACCCGAAGACGGTAATCCGCACCGGCTATGGACGAAGCTTCGATATCGGAGTTTTCGGCACGCTCTTTGGTCACGTGGTCACCCAGAATCTCCCCGTGCTCGCCAATCAGAGTCTCACCAACTCGGGCGCGAATTCCATCGCCTTCAATCTCAAAGATGGTCCGACGCCATTTGTTTTTCCCGTCGATTCCCTCCAACGGCCAGATCCCGATCCCAATGGAGTGAGTGCTAAAATCCGCGATAACCCGCAGCCTACTTCCCACAGTGGACGCCTGGAATCTGAGCGTCCAGAGGCAGCTAACCCAGACAGTGTCCGCTACGCTCGCTTATGTCGGCAGCAAGGGCACCCATACATTTGCCGGCGACGGGCAGACCGTCAATCTGAATGGCGTTGCCGCCTGCATTCCGGCAACTGAGAGTGTTACCGGTCAAGCGCTATGCTGGAATCCTTCGGCGCCCGCGAATTCACTTACCGAGACGAGCAACACGAACCTACTCAAGGCGTACTACAAGCAGTTCGGCTGGACGCAAGGCCAGACGTACTATCACGATGGATTCGACACTCATTACAACTCCCTGCAGGCAACATTGGACAAGCACTTCAGCCAAGGCTTGCAGTTCACCATGAGGTACACGTGGCAAGCGGCGTTCAACTACGGAAACAGCGATTACGCCCTGATCGACAAGCCAGGTCGTTTACGGAAGATTCGATGATTTGCGGGCACAACAGTTCCAGTTCTATGGAAACTACACTCTGCCTTTCGGTCGCAATCAGAAGTTTTTCAGCGGCGTTCCGAAGGTGGCGAATCTCCTGGTCAGCGGGTGGCAGCTGAGCCCGAATTTGAGCTGGTCGAGCGGTCTCCCCATTAGTCTGAACTATGGCGAGTGCGGATCGGACATTCCGAACGGCCCCTGCCAGCCCAACAAGGCGGGCGGCATTCTGCCGATGCATCTCACTTCTTTCAACACCTCTAACCACAGCCGGACCTACTTCAAACCAGTTGGCCCAATGCTCCAGAATGGATCGATTTCGGGACCGTTTTCCAGGCCTTTCCTCGATCAATTTGGGAACAATGGACGGAACACCTACAATGGTCCAGCGTTCTTCAATACCGACCTGTCCATTGCCAAGAACACGCCGATACGGGAAAACCTCACAGCCCAGTTCCGCTTCGATGCCTTTAATTTCTTCAACTACATTAGTCCGGGAAATCCAGGAAACAATTGCGTTGATTGCGCTGGCGCCGGGATCATCACCGGGATGGCAATCGGACAAAGCCCACGTCAACTGGAATTCTCTGTGACATTCATTTTTTGAGTTGGTCGAGGCATCATGAGGTGAGCGCCGCAGAACTCTTCGACTGAGACTCGGCGGCGCGTGTAACAAAACATAATATTTTTTCCCCGAGGGGCCGGCAACCATGTTTACGGCAACAGGAATTTGGAATATGTTCGGCCGTGCCATGAGCGGCCTGCTCCTCGTT
>CAWCOV010000001.1:0-808303 GCA_963797255.1 uncultured Acidobacteriaceae bacterium | reverse complement strand
ATAAGTTTCCTAATATCAATAAGTTACAAAACTGCGGTATCTCACGTACACGCCACGTACACAATTGATATGATTGGTGCCAGAGACATCATGAGCGCCAACAAATCCGCATACGGGACGGTTAAACCCTACACTCGGCATATCAAGACATGTAAACATCGTGATGACCCCGGCTTTAATGCTTGCTCTTGCCCAAAGTGGCTGTATGAGCACCAACGCGGCAGGCCTCGACTGCGTCGGTCTCTCGTGACACCTTCATGGGCAGAGGCACAGAGAATCGCTGTCGATACATTACGCGGATATGATCCGGAGATAGCCGCGGTTAGGTCAACAACACTCTCTAAGACAAGTATAGAGGATGCGTGCGGACTCTGGATGGCTAGAGCAGTACGCATCGATGATGAACAACGAGGACTAACGCGCCAATACAGCGCGCTTCTTAAGCATCCGAGGGTGTGGGCTAGCTCGAAGGGAATCATATACATCAACGACATAACCACGTTGCAATTGGAAGCGTGGTACGGATCGAAACACTGGGATCAATTCGCGGAATCTACGCGTCGCAAAAGCTGGACGTGCCTTCGCAGCTTCTTCATGTATCTGCAAGAGCGGAAGGTCATAACGGACAATCCGATCGCAGCAATCCCTCCAAGCAAAGCGCCGACCAATCACCTTCAAGGACCGTACACCAATGAGCAGCTTGCTGCGATCATCGGAGCCGCATCGAAAGCAGATGAGAGGACTCAGAGGTTCCTTGACCTCCTTCTAAAGACAGGGTGTGACTTGATCGATGCTGTCCTGCATCAGCCCGGACGCATTAAAGACGAGACGATAGTCGGCCGGACGGTTCCCGTCTATCGATACAAGCGTCACAAAACCGACGTAGATGCCATCGTCATATTGGCTCCCGATGTAGCGAAAAGACTCCGTGATATTCCGCTCGTTCAACACTGCTCGTCTGGAATGCCTTTTAGAGACTCATCGAATAAGCTTCGCTCGGATTTGCAGGTATGGTCTAGAAAGCTTCGCAAGTGCATCGTGGCTGCCGGTGTAGAGACTGTGTTGCTACCCGGACTCGACGACAGCGGTAAGCAAAGAACGAAGCCAGCGAACATCAAACAGTTCCGACACAGCTTCGCTGTCAAGCAACTGGTTGCAGGTCATCGACCAGAGCTAGTCGCCAAGATGTTGGGTCATGTCGATACGGAAATGTTGCGCCGAAACTACGCGCCGTGGGTTAAGGCGTTGGATAACGCGTATCTGCGTGAAGTATTGGAGAACGAATAAACGATCACATGAACGCAAAAGAGGGTAGCCTCATAGCTCCCCTCTTTTTGTCGTTAAGCGGCTAGCCTGCGATGGACCCTTTCCGCGACTGATTCAGGGATCCGCAACGAGTAGTATGACCGCTTAAGCGATCTACCAATTCTGCGCGATGGTTTACCGATCTTTATGACCCCTGGCTCATCAGCGAATAATTCCCTGATGACAGGTGCCGACAGGGCCCACATCTCTGCAAGCTCAACGGGTGAGAAGTGGCGTTCATTATGTAAGCCACGTTTTCGTTCTCTTTCATAAGACCTTCCGAAGTCAGCATCTCGCATGGCAAGGCAAATGCCTATCGGGGGAAACCCCGATAGCGACCAGAGAAATCACTGACATTTTGAGTTGCGCCGGAAGGATTCGATCCTCAGTTTGGTGGCGGCGTGGCCACCGTGACGTACAGGCGAATGCTTTAGTGCGAATTAGGAGTTTGGTACTCCATCCTTGAGACGCGTCCCACCGGAATTGGGTGCAAAAATTATCCGCGCCACTCTACGATCGTATTTGCCATCTTGTTGAAGGCTGCCGTCTACGCATATTGGCGTCGAGTGACATTGCCCGCTCATATTTTCGTTCGAGTCTTGAACTAGAAAGAATTGACTCGAATCTCGCTTCTGCTGGCTTCGATTGCAGTCATTGAAGTTTTGTGAGTTGTCGTTGATCGGACGCACCGAGCTGGCGGCAGAAATGGAGTGCTGAGCGTGGTTAACTTCATAGTGTCGTTAGCAAGTGAAAATGTCCGCTTTTGAGAACAAATGAAATGTCCGGTTTCATAAGTTAATAGCCGTAGAGGTTGTGGGAAAGTGTGAATCCTGCGTTCTTTGCGGGATTTGCAAGTGGTGTGGGAAAGTCTGCTTTTTGACTTTTCCATTCCACGTCTTTTCCACGGCCTTGATTTGTTTTTTGCTCAGCGACGTTAATAGTTTTCCTTCAGCGCTGTAGTGTCCGATGCGATGCCCAGCGATCATGAGGGTCAAGGTGGTGTCCAGATGCTGATGGATGATGACCTTGCATCCGGCCAGGGTCGGGCGCCAGTGGGCACGCTCGAGCTGCATCACCAGGTTGTGAAAGCGCACGGTGTTGTCCCGATCAACCGTGCGCTCGTAGCGTTGCGTGAACACCATTTCTAGGTTCCTGTGCCGGCAGGATAGAAATGCTGTTCCTCGCTGCGCTGCCTGAACTGTAAAACGGCGGTTGAACTCCGCGATGTAGGTCTTATGGAGAAACTCGTTGGCCGCTTCGAGAGTTCGGATCCCGCGCAATCGCAACTCCTGCGGCAACCGTCCCTGCCAGGTAGAGAAGTTGCGCTCCGAGCGTCCCCGCGCCTGCGGAGAGTAGGACGGGATCATATGCACTCCCAGTTCCTTCATGGCACGGCCTAGCTGCGTAGGGCGCTCATAATCGACCTTGCCGCCGCTCTTCGGCGTCAGCCAGAAATGGGCTCCACGGTCGGAATAGAGTGAACAGAACAGCCCCTTCCGTTCGATCACCGCCCGCAACCCGGCCATCACGGTTGCCGTTGTTTCTTCTTCGGCCAGCTGCGCATAGTAGATCTCGCTGGTGGCATCGTCCAGGATCACGATCAGGTCGTGCCGGCGCTCATCCTGAAACCACTGGTGATCGCTTCCGTCGATGTGCAGCATCATCCCCGGCAGTGGACGCCGTTCACGCCGCCTGCGGTGCACGCCCCGCCTGGCCTTGCGCTTCACCAGGCCAGCTGCCTGCAGCGCCTGCTTGACCCACGTATAGCTCAACCCGATCTGATGTTCCTCGCCGAGCTTCTCATGAAAGTGCCGCACGTTCAGATCGAAATACTTGTCCCGGTACAGGCTCAGAACCTCTTCCGCCTGCGCCTTCGCCACTCGTCTGCTACTTGGCTTCCGCCGTCGCCGATCCAGCAAGCCCTGGTACCCTTGCTCCTCATAGCGCGTCCGCCAGCGACGCATCTGCCGCTCGCTGATGCCAATCAACTCCGCTGCCTGACGCCACTGGATCTTGCCCGATGTGGCGCGTAACAAAACTTCCTGTAACTTCATCGCCCGCTCCGCCGCGGTCCTCGGATAGATCTCCATGCTCATGTGCATGGCTCCATCCTCGCCGCACGCTATGCGGACAGATCACTTGCTATATACACCGGACACATTATTAGCTAACGACAACCGCCTAACCGTCAATTACTGAGTGGTAACTGACGAGTTACCCACCATGCTTCAGCGACCTATCTCCATTCCGCTTAAGCTTCGGATTTCGACTAAGTTGAGCCGATCCGCGACGCGACTTTGATAAATCTCAGAACATTCAACCCGCAACCAAGTTGGTCTTTGCTGCGCCACCAACTTCTTTCACTGCCGGAGGGTTTTGATTGGCTTCATCGTGACACCGCATACTCCTGGCGGGGAGTCACAATCTGACGGGTGAAATCAGCAAAGGTTTTATCGTCGCCTGCTCGATCATTGATACTTTCTCGTTCGATGGTAGTTGTGTCCTCCTGCATGGTGCGGTCGTTCGTTTTGCGGAGGGTCACCGCGTGCTCGACTGGAGTCGGAACCACGGCAGGTGAAGCGTCATGTCGTGGCAGGCCGGCGCGCGAGATAGACGGTAGTGACGATCAACCAGACGAAGCCAAGGAAGCGGGCTATCGGCAGGCAGGGGGAGACAAGGATGGTCAGGAGGACTAGAGTGGCCAGCGTGGAGACGCAGCACAAGAAGAGGCCAGCGCCGATGAGCCACCTAGGCAATACTTCGCGCGCTCCCAGAGAGACGCCTGCGAGTAAGATAGCAAAGAATCCGGCCCACCCCGGACCGCCAAGCAAAAAAGGTAAGAACTGGAAGGCGTGGAGAGCTGGACCTAGATCGGTCGCGCCGGGGGACACGATGGCCCAGGAGAAGAGAGCTGAAAGCGAGAGCATCATTGCGGTGCCGAGGCCTCCGGTGAGCGTTAGCCACGAGGACGAGGTTCGCTTGTTGGACGATGATAGCGTGTCACTGAGAAGAGGGGTCAGAGCAGCGAGGCAGAGTGCGGAGGCAAGTTGAAGAAAGTCGCTCACGCGAATGGCCGTGGATGCTGTAAGGAAGAATGTGCGTGCGCCTCCGTCGTCGAGGCTAAAGGGATTCGGAATTCTGACCCCTGGAGCAAGGATGGGGATGGCAACGAGGCTGCAAAAAAAGAATGCGAAGTGAAGCGCTGAAAAGACTATAAGAATTGTTCCCGGCGGCCTTGCCGGGTTGAGTGAACTAGTCGCGTTGAGAGTCATGTGGCCTCCTGTGGTATTGAGCTTAGGTGAAAATCGGTCACGATTGGAGCCTCCTTTGATTCAATTGGGAGTGGCAGCAGCTAGGAGCAGATCGCCAGCATGGTGGCGGAACATGTTGACCCAACGGCTGTACCTGTCAGGCGTCGATGCGATAGAAATGGTGGCAATCGGAGCGCCCGGGTCAAGGCGGGTGCGAATATCGATGCGATCCGTGGGATCTGCGAGATTTCGCAGGCAGACAATGGACGTGCTGGCATCTTGCCGTGAACCCGCCGTCACAACAAGGTCAAGTCTGGCGTGGGAGTCAAATCTCACTCCAAACACAAGCTCTCTGGCCATGGCGAGACATGGAACGGCGTTTCGTTCATAGGCATCGAGGTGCAAACGGTACTTGAGAACCTGAGGATTCAGCGTGATGGAGGACCAGGCTATGTCTCTGCGCGGGATGCGACCGAGGCGCGCAATCACTGCCGGGTCTGCACGTTCGTTGCTCTCGTAACGAAGCAGCGCTTTTTGGACGGCAGACGGAGAACCAAAGAGGACTATCCTGTTCTGAAGTTTTGCGAGCCAGCGAACTTCAGCACCTGGGTTGGAAGGCTGGTTCAGAACGACGATTGTAACGCCGTGAAAGTCAACGACGGAGGACGCTGCGGGTTGAGCGATGGCAGTCAAATCGAATCGGCCCTGGGCGAGAAGGAGATGGTTTCCAAGCAGGTCATTGCCGGCAGGAGATGCGGCGACGATGACGCGGTCGAACCGTCGCGAAGGATCAGTGTCAGTGAGTGAGATGAAGTCTTTGAGGTCGTTCAGGTTTTCCGCTGTGGCGAACCACACGCGGTCATATTCGGGGTCTCTGCTGGAGCGCTGCATCCCGGCAAGCACCGGCGCATAGGCTGGGATGAGCTTTACGAGTGCATCTTGGGCAGGACACACAGCACCCGTGAGTAGCACCGTCCAGATTGCCGTGATTCGAGATGCGTTCGCGACCGTATGAACGCCTGAAGAAGCGAGGGACGTTCTAATGGTAAGGATGGTGGCCGGCTTCATATCACACCTCTTCTGGTTATTGCCGTGCTTCGTGCCGAATACGCGGGGAGAGTCGACCGAGCGGCTCGGCGATTCCTGAAACTACCCGCATATCGGGTCTTTCCCAGTCGATCAGCAGAGGAGGACGAGTGCGATAAAGATTGATTAAGCGATGTAAAGAATTGTTAAGGCGTTTGGATAAGCCTCAAAGGCGATTGGTTCGCACATGAACAGTGAGAACCTTTTAGCTCTGGTTGTGTAACCGCCCATCCGGAAATAACTACTCAGTAGTCATTATGGTGTGACCGGCTCGATACGCTAGCCGTGGGTTAGGCTGAGTTTGTTAAGAACTAGTCCAGAGCCACAAGCGGAAGGAGCCGGTCATGAGAGAGAAGTTACGATTTCTAGGTTTGGATGTCCATGCAGAAACGATAGCCGTAGCCGTAGCCGAACCGGATGGTGAGGTTCGCAGCCTTGGAACGATCCCTAACCGTGAAGATTCGATCCGCAAGTTCATCCGCAGGCTAGGTTCATCGGAGCATTTGCGAGCCTGCTACGAAGCCGGCCCAACCGGCTTCGTACTTTACTGGCAACTGACGCAGCTGGGAGTCAAGTGTGATGTGGTAGCGCCGTCGTTGGTGCCGACGAAGCCCGGGGACAGGGTCAAGACCGATAGGCTGGATGCATTGAAGCTGGCACGTAGTCACCGCTCCGATGACCTGACCGCGGTGTGGGTACCGGATGAAGGATCGGAAGCATTGCGCGATCTTGTCCGAGCGCGAGAAGCGGCCAAGCAGGATCAGTTGCGAGCGCGCCACCGACTGACGAAGTTCCTGCTGCGTACCGGCCAGCGTCCTCCGCTGGGAGTAAAAGCCTGGACGGAACGTCATGCGGAATGGCTCCAGAAGGTCCGCTACGCACATCCGGCACGGGAAGCCACGTTGCTCGATTGTCTGCACGAAGTTCAGCACATGGATGAACGAGTGAGGCGACTGGAACAGTCGATTGTGGAAGTAATTCAGCTGGCTCCCGCATCGATGCAGGAAGTGATCCGCGGTCTACAGGCACTGCGCGGCATTGCGCGTCTCTCCGCAGTCACGATTGCTGTTGAGCTGGGTAACATCACCTCGCGCTTCGAGAGCGCAAGGGGCCTGATGGGGTATAGCGGAGCGTTTCCGAGTGAAGATTCCAGCGGCAAGCGTATTCGCAGAGGAGGCATTACCAAGTCAGGCAACGCACACCTCCGACGGATCGTGGTCGAATCGGCCTGGAGCTATCGCCACCGCCCAGCCATCGGAGCCCGATTGCGCAGACGGCAGGAAGGGCTTCCGGCAGAGATCACCGAGGTTGCATGGAAGGCGCAGAACCGGCTGCACAAACGCTACATGACGTTGATGGCCCGAGGAAAGGACCAGAGAAAGACCATGACCGCGATCGCACGCGAACTGTTGGGCTTTATCTGGGCGATCGGCATCAAGGCAGAAGCTGCCTCGAAGCAACGAATAGCGGCATGAGCAGAACCTAAAGAACACAAGCAAAAGCTTTCCAAAGAAGGAAAAAACAAAAACAAATCAACTCATGAAGAACGTTATCCAACTCGAGGACAGAGTCAGCCGCAGCCGGAGCAAGCACGAAGGAGAATCCTCGGCGGAAGTTTGCGACAGGCTCAGCCGGACTCGCGCTAGTAGTCAGAGGCAGCTCCCGACGGATCATGATTATGCGGTTCCGACCCGCGAATATCAGCTTGATCAATCGTCGCCATTACCTGCCACGGCTGCTGCTGATCCTGTCCTCGAAATACCAAAAACAACCTACCCATGTCCGGACATTGACAGGTCACACCATATCAACTTCCAGATTGTCAACCATCCGACCGGACTCGGAAAAACCCTCTGCCGTTTGTTCAATGAGCGCAGTGGACTGTCACCGTCAACCAAGAATGGTGCGAGGCCCAGATGCTTTCCTACTCTCGCTCGAAAGGCGTGTTTGGCGGTGTCTCCCTTTCCGGAACCTCGTTAGCCCCCGACAACGACGACAATGAG
Organism: uncultured Acidobacteriaceae bacterium; assembly: GCA_963797255.1. Taxonomy (GTDB): domain Bacteria; phylum Acidobacteriota; class Terriglobia; order Terriglobales; family Acidobacteriaceae; genus JANXZS01. The sequence goes on along the minus strand of CAWCOV010000001.1, from coordinate 800,658 downwards.
ACGCTGCATGGAAAGAAAGTCTCAGCGGAAGAGATCTTTTCAGGAACCGTACCGGCGCCTCCATCCGCTTCGGATCTGACTGCAGCTTTGGAACAGACGTCGCCAACAAAGATTGTGGAGGCGGAAAAGGCGAAGTAACACTTTGCCAATGGTTCCCCGACCCAACTGCAGGTGCTGGATCTCTGATTTGACCAGCGCTGTGAGAGACGTGTGCCGTTAGAGCAGCATCTCTCCAGGAAATGGTTTGGAAGCGGGGAACCTTACAGGCGTACTAGTGAGTGGAGAAGAGCCAAGAGCATACTCTTTTCCCTCACTTTTCGCTTGCCGCCCCTTTAAGCCCCTCAGACGCGAGGCGGCGCAAAAGGCGACCGGCGCTCGCGGCCAAGTCCCCAGGTAGCTCCGCAGACACGGGCTCGCTAGATCGCACCACCTGTGTACGGATCACGCGGTCAGTGCTGGTTATCTGAAACTCCGCAGCCCCGACGAGTCGCGTCCCTCCTCCCGCCGAGTCCAGATCCCAAACTAGGAGTGTCGCGGCCACCGCAGGAGCTCGGCCAGCATCGACAAGGCGAATATCGGGACTCGACTCCACTTCCATGCGCATTGCCGTGTCCAGATATCTCTGAGGGGCAGATGACCATCGCCAAACAGGATCCTCGGTCAACTCACCATCCGGGTGCTGGTGCAGTAACCGGCGGCCTATGTGTCCGCGTGCTTGTGTATCGAGCAGCCGCACATCAGCGGCATTAGGCGCCTTGGTAACTTGGCTCGCTGGTTCGTGCACTTGCGGCTCGAGCACTTGCGGCTCGATCATGCGACTGGGCGTCGTTTCGGGGCGCCGAAGGCGACAGGCGACTCCCCCCAGGCAGGCGATCGTGAGCAGGACACACAACACTGGTCGGGGCACGCGAATCATCAGCGCTTCCCCTTACTTGGTCGCGGACCATAGACCACCGACTCAGGTTGCTCCTGGAGCAGTCGTGCGAGCTCGCGCATCTCTCCAAGCGAATCCTGAATGGAAGGCATGGAGCGTCGGAGTTCGTCCGCCGCAAGCCTGGAATTATCCGCCGCGTCGCGCGCTGATTGGTTCATGGCCGGAAAGTCTGCGTCCTTAATAGCAGCCCGACCTTCTTCAGTGAACTTGATCAAAGCCCCCTGGGTGCCCATTACGCCATCCAAATCGGACCTCATCTGTTCGATCTGAGTACTTGTTGTTGCAAAGAATTTCCGCGAGTCGGCGCTCAGGCCTGGCAGATCGCTCTCTTGCACAATGCGCTCGACGTTGGTGAAGAATCGGTCGCTTCGGTCAAGGCTATCAGGAACCCTGCCAACAATATCCTTGATCGTTTGCAACGTTGCTTCCGCACGATCCAAAATCGCAGGCATCCGTTCCTGCACAGTAGCAAACGTCGAGGGCATTGACGGCACGTAGGGCAGAGGCGGCGTGAACGAAAGTTTCATCGGTGGCGGGGGACTTTGCGGTACATCGAGCAGTAGATACGCCTCCCCCGTCACCGGGTTAGCCACGGTCCGGGCCCGAAGACGTGGAAAGGTGCCTCCAATATCACTAATCCGCTTGATGCGGGTGACATCCAGGCCAATGGTTCTGAGGCGGTCGAGAAACAACTCGAAATCAACTTCGACGATGGTCCCATTTGGGTCCACACGTAATTCTGTGACTTGGCCCAGGTGCACGCCCCTGAACAGTACCGGGCTCGAAACGTCCAGGCCCCTGACGTTCTCGGTGGTGTAGGTGACCATGGCGATAACGTCACGGCTCCTCAGCCGATGAATGAAGAGCGCGGCAGTGGCCAACACGACAACCACTACGACAACGATGAATAGACCCAGTCGTGCATAACTTTTCTCGACGGCCATTTCGTTACCCTCCCGGATTTGCGGACACGTCATACGACGACCGCGTGAAGAAAGCATGGACGAACGGATTCTCCGACTCATCTCGAAGTTTCCGCGGGTCTCCCTGTGCCACAATCCCTTTCGTGGCCTTGTCCAGCACGATGCAGTTGTCGGCCACGAGAAAAACGCTCGGCAGCTCGTGGGTCACGATCACGACCGTAATCCCCAGATCCCGGCTAAGTGTGAGGATAAGCTGGTCAAGCTCGACCGCCGAGATCGGGTCGAGTCCGGCAGACGGCTCGTCGAAGAACAGAAGATCGGCTTCGAGCATCAGGGCACGGGCGACACCGGCGCGTTTTTTCATTCCACCCGAGATTTCGCCCGGAAGATGGTCGGCGAACGCACCAAGCCCGACGAGGTCGAGCTTCGCCTGGACGAGTTCACGCGCAGTCACACCGCGCATCGGGGTCCATCTTTTCAAGGGGAGCTCGAGGTTCTCCGCGAGCGTCATAGAGCTGAATAGCGCACCCGACTGAAAGAGCACGCCGAATGGCGGCACGCCCTCGTAGCGGCTCGGCTCTCCAACGCCGTCAATATCGATTCGCCCGGCCTGCTGCTCCTCAAGCCCGATCAAATGTCGTAGCAGCGAGCTCTTGCCGCACCCTGATCCGCCGAGGATAGCGAAGATCGTTCCCCGCTCTACTTGGAAAGTCGTGTGCTCTATGAGCACCCGTGTCCCCCAACCGATGCGCAGATCGTCGACGATGATGTGTGGCCTTGACGGCATACTCAGATTCCCATGAGTGCGAAGAATAGCGTAAAAAGCGCGCTGATCACAATCGCGCTGAAGATGGCAAGCACCACGGCGGTGGTCGTCCGCGCACCGACAGCGGCGGCGCCGCCTCTTGTGAGCAGCCCTTGGCCACATGCGATCAACCCGATCGCGAGCGCCAGAAAAGGAGCTTTGATGAGACCGGTGAGCAGATTGCTAGCGGTGATCGACTTTAAGGTCGCCTCCATATAAGCGTGGGCCGTCATGTCGGTCATAACGATGGTTGCCGCCAAGCCTCCGACGAGGGCCAGCAGATCGCCAACCCAGGTCAAGAGCGGCACAGTTGCCACGAGCGCGAGACAGCGGGGTAGGATCAGCCATCTTACCGGGTCGAAACCCATGGATCGCAAAGCGTCGATTTCCTCCGACACCTTCATGGTAGCGATCTCCGACGCGAGACCGGCACCTGATCGCCCGGCCACGACGATCGCTGTTACGAGCGGCCCGAGCTCTCTGAAATGCGCTACCACTACGAGGTCGGGAACATAGGAAATCGCACCAAAGCGTCCGAGTTGCGAGATGCCGAGAAGGCCGATGATGATACCAACCAGCAGGTTGGCGGCACTCGTGACCGGCAGTGCGTCTGCGCCGATCTCTTGCATCAGCCTCGGCAACGAACGCCAATCGATCGAGCTCGGTGTGACGATCGCTTTCGGAACAGCGACGACACAGCGACCAATGAAATCAAATGCTTCGTTTGCCTTGCCAGGCAGGTGAGCCGTAAGTGCGCCGATCCGCGTGAGCGGATTCGTAGTTCGTTTCTGAGGAGTTGGAGGGAGAGCCCGGCGTTCGCGGTAAAGAGCGATCAGGCGCGCCGCTTCGGGGTTATCGCCTTCAACGACTGACGCATGCTGCCCATCCGTGTCCAGCCGATCGAGAAGCCGCGCCAGTAAGACTGCGCCGGTGCCGTCGATTCGATCCAGCTGAGCCAAGTCGACTTCGACTGAGCGACACCCATTCAGACTGGCCTCAGCGTCCCTGACTGCCTGCGTCACCTCTGTCGCGTGGGCCAAGTCGAACGGACCAGTGGGCACTAGAGTCGCGTGGCCTCCTTTTCGATCGGTTCGAAGGGCAACACTCATTCCGCAGGTCTCCCGAATTCAGCTGGCCGGTCAAAAACTCCGGGCCTAAAACCCGAAGACCACTGACCCCTTCCGGCTCTATTGAGCCGATCTACGGCTGGCCACTTTCCGATATAAGGGGAGATTATCCACACCCGTTCGCGCGCAGAGTCGGAAAGTGCGAGAAGATGCTTTCCGAAGTCGTAACCATGGAGTGTCCGCACAGTTCCTTTCTTACACTTCGCTTTAGTTATCGCTTTGCCTGGGGTCGGCAATCAGGGAAAGAGTGGAATTGGAACCCGCCTTGAACCACTCCGGCAACGCGCCCGATTGCGCATACACTTCTAACTCCTGAGTGCTCATTCTATCGAAAAGCTGATTCAGGGAGACGGATTCTGTCCGGTCGATCCCTTCACCAGCGGAATTGATCTTTGCGTACGCTTGGATTGTAGCGACCACGGCGGATGCAGTCACATCCATCTCCCGGCCTTCTCGATAATGCGATCTAGGGCCGCTCGGACGTTCTTCTGACGTTTCTGGAATAGACCTTAAGCGTGCGCGGTGACGGTAAATGCTCGCTCGATCCGGAATCCAAATTCCTCAGCAATGGCAGCCGGACTTCGCCAACGACATGCACGCTCGATTTCTTCGGAATCCTGGTGCGAACAGACGGAGCAATTCCTCTTATGCTTTCCTAAGTTCACTGTCAATGGTACTGGCTAAGCGTTGGCATGGATGCTTTTTAGTACCAGTCGCAGGGATCGCGGGGACAGATTCTCGTTCGATTTTCACTCGGGGCGCGGTCAATTGCCCGTCTTGAACTGGATTGATTTTCACGCACGATGAAAAGATGAACTGACGATTGCCATTCTAGGCGCCTTCCTTAGAAACGTCGGTTGACAGCAAGCTGTGCGACGGATAAAACCACAACCGGATCCTAACCAATTCCAAATTGAGCCAATTTCGGGGTCTTCTCCCGACTAACAGTGATTTCAACCCATCCGATGAGGAGAGCTTTCATGTCTTCAGTGCCTACACCAAAGACGATCGACACTGCGCTGTCCGCAAATAGTCATTTGCATGAGCGGAAGACCGCGCCCAATCCGCAGGAGATTGTGCTTCAGGCCGGCCTCGGCTTCATTGTATCGGCCTGCCTTGGCGTGGCGGCCAAACTGCGTCTTGCCGATTTGATCGGCAGCGGCGCGGAAGACGTCAGCGCTCTTGCAGAGCGGACGAATACGAACGCGGACTATCTGTTTCGTGTGCTGCGGGTGCTTGAAATGGCGCAGATCATTAACAGCAATGGCGCGTGCAGATTCGGCCTGACTCCCGCAGGCGAGTTGCTGCGGAGCGACACTCTTGGATCGCTTGCAGCGGCCGTCGAGTGGCTCACCGATCCGTTGCACTTTTCTGTTTATGGTGAATTGCTACATAGCGTGAAGACGGGCACAACGACGTTCGATTCCATCCACGGCGAACAATTCTTCAAGTGGGTCTGCCGTGAGGAAAATGCCGACGAGGCCGCCGTCTTCAACAACGCGATGACCAGCGTCAGCGAGATGTGCGCCCCGGCGTTTCTTGAAGCTTACAACTTTGGAGTTTTCAAGAAGATTGCCGACGTGGCAGGCGGGCACGGCGCATTTCTCCGCGCAACGCCTACGTCGCAGCCTGGCTGCTCGCGAAGTAATTCCGCGCGAACACACCGATAATCGACGCTTTCACTTCGATCAACAACATCGCGTATCCGCGCAGGGAACCTTTCTCACCCCTGCGCCGTATTGATCGCATACTCTTTGCCGGATGGAGGTCGGGCATGGGACAGAACCCTGGTATCCGCGCACCAAAGAACCGAGTTGTAGTCTTCCTCGTCGTCGTCGCAATCCTCAGTGCAATCGCCACAATCGTTGACTCGCGCGGCTTCTTCGGACGCGCAGGAAGCCTGGTTTACATGTGGTGCCCCGGGCTGGCCGCCATCATCACCAGCCTGGTCACCAGGCGCTCCCTCAAGGCCATCGGATGGACAACCAAGCCGAAATGGCTGGGAATCGGATGGCTGTTGCCGATTGCATTTGGATTCGTTGCATATGGCCTTGTCTGGATTACCGGACTTGGTGGCGTGCCAAAAGAATCCTTCATTGTGAATGGAGGCATGACCATCGGTATGCCGGGCAAACCGGCGTGGGAGATCATTGTCGCTGCCTTCGGCTACATCTCAGTCCTCATGCTCCCTCCATCCATGATTACCGCCCTCGGCGAGGAAATCGGATGGCGCGGATTTCTCGTGCCCGAACTCGCCGGCTGGGTCGGAGCACGCGGCGCCTGCGTGTTCAGCGGCGTGGTCTGGGCGCTTTGGCACATGCCCGCTATCCTGTGGCATGGCTACGGCGCTGACGGCGGCACGCCGAAGATCTACCAGGTCGCGTGCATCACGGCCATGGTGATGCTCTCCGCGATCGTTATGGGGTGGCTTCGCTTGAAATCGGGTAGCGTGTGGCCCAGTGCACTTATGCACGCCACCCACAATGCGGTCATTCAGAATTTCTTCGACCATATCACCGCGCCCAAGGCCCACACCGCCTGGTTCGTCGGTGAGTTCGGATGTGCGCCGCTGCTCCCCATTGGCCTCATGGCCTGGTACTCATGGCGCGATCTGCGATCCGTTGAAGCTCGGCGCGCCGCGGAACCGGCGGTTCCTGACCGCCGCGCCGCCAGCGTAGCGCCGCGCACAATGTCGATTTACGAATAATCGCCGATGCACTCATGGAGAAATTCCCTCTCCCCCGAGAACGACGTACGGTCGTCCTAGGGGCTACGTGAACTAGACCGGGACTCCGCATCCATCTTCGTTGTTCCTTCAGGATTCAGGCTCGCGTTGACCCCTTCGAAATCACCGTTCTCCCTCATTCACAATTGACCGCTGCTGTGCTGACCTCCAAATCACAGAAGACTACCGAAGACAAGGAACACGCCTCAATCGGAGGCGTTCCTGCCTAAGCCTTCTTACTTGCTGCAATTTCCCCCATTGCAACCACGAACTTATCGAGGTCCGCGACGGTTGTGTAGACATGCGGGGTGACGCGAACGCAGTGAATATTTTCATAGTCGATTCCGACCGTGTGGATCTTGTAGCGGTCGAACAGATTCGTCATCAATGCGTTCGGGGTCATGCCATCGATGCTGACCCCGCAGATCGCACAAGAGAATCTCGGATCGAGCGACGTATGCAGCTTCACGCCTGCGGTCTCGCGCACACGTGTCGCCCAATAATTCTTCAAATAAAAGATGCGCTCCTGCTTGCGCCTGGCGCCGATGGCCTCGTGAAAGTTGATCGCTTCCCCAACGCCTTGTTCGATGGGAAAACTGCGCGTCCCAAGCACTTCAAACTTGCGAATGTCGCTGCTGTGAGGGCTCCCGGCGCAGGTAAGCGGCCAGAGCTTTTCGATCTTATCCCCTTTGACCCACATCATGCCGGACCCTATCGGCGCTGACAGAAACTTGTGCAGGCTGGTCCCGAAGTAATCGCAGTCCAGGTCTGGAATCTTGAAATCCAGCAGTCCGAAGGAGTGGGCGCCATCGACAATCACTTCAATGCCATGGGCATGCGCCATGTCGGCGATCTGACGGACCGGCATAAGCTGGCCTACCCAGTTCACCATGTGCGTCACATGCACCAGCTTCGTCTGCGGAGTGATGGCCTGCTCGTAAGCCTTCACAATCGCGTCGTTGTTCTCGATCGGGAAGTCAAAATTGATTTGTTTGTAGACGATGCCATCGCGTTCCGCCCTCTGCCGGTACGCACTCATCATGTTGGGATAGTCCTGCATGGATCCAACTACTTGGTCTCCGGCCTTGAGGGGGAGACCGAAAATGATCGTATTTAGAGCTTCGGTCGCGTTGCGGTTGATCGCAATCTCATCAGCCGATGTGCCCGCCAAGTGGGCGAGTTTCTGCCGCAACGGTTCGCGGCCCTGATCAAGGATCTGCCACATGAAATACGACGGACCCTCGTTCGACAGCTGGTTGTAGCGTTCTACAGCCTGCTGCACGACGATGGGCGCGGGAGAAACTCCGCCGTTATTGAGGTTGATGATCTGAGGACTAACCGAGTAGGCCCGCTGAATTACGCTCCAGAAGTCCTCGTTCTGAGCCACCGCTCCTTCGTCGAGGTGGCTCACTGAGCCAGCTGCCGCATGCAAGTCAGCGGCATGGGCCTGATGGAACAGGCTGTTCGAGGAAAATGCGCCGGCAAGGGCTGCCATCTTCAGGAATGAGCGACGATCGTTAAAAGCCATGCTTAGCAATCTAGGCCATTGTTGGAGTCTTCGGCAAAGAGCAAAAGTATGCTGTCCGGAAGAGATCTCACGAAACGCCCATTACTTCAGGCGGATTTCAGACCCTCTGGTACCTGAAGTTCAAGGATAACGAAAACGAGGGAAACTCCATGCAACGTTCTGCCGATCTTTCCATTTGGACAAGCGGGGCTGGATGAGTGCATTGGCCTTCCATGAGAAGTCCGGCCGATGTCAAGGCATTTGTGGTTGGGTAAGTTCATATCCATGTTTTCCTTTCGCGAGCTTTCGTCTGCCGAGTATTTCTGTCGCCACCCTTCCATCCGCACTCTGATGTGAGCATTCATTGCTCGGTGCAAGTTGGGTATTCTCGATTCAGTCGGTGCTGCCATCTGTTAGTGCGACCTCTCCTTCCATCGGAAGGATGGAAGGCGGCCCAGGCCAATGACGCAGTCACCGGAACTCGGCTTCCAACGATAATCCTCCTTACATCTGGCTGAACTAAGCAACCGTGGGTACTGCTGCGTAACCGATCTGCCGGAGCGGCACGTAGACATCGCCGCTCACCCAGAGCCGATGGAGCAGAACGGCCAGTTTACGCGCAACCGCAATAGTTGCCCGTTTCTTCCCACGCTTGCCTCCGTGCTCAGCCAACTTCATCCCCCACCGGCGCAGGTCGCTGTCGACTCCCCATGGCCCCAGGATGTGATGAGCGGCTTGCACCAGCAATGCTCGCAGGTACGGATCGCCCTCTTTGCTGATGTGCATCTGCGGCTCGCTCTGACCCGAGTTCCGCCTCCCAGGCTGAAGGCCCACGTAACAGGCTGCATCTCGGCTTTTGCGGAAACGACTTGGATCTTCCAACGTCAACATGTACGTGAGTGCGATCAGGGTTCCCACTCCCTTAATCTGCTTCAGTCGTTCAGCCTCTGGATACTTGTTCTGGGACATGGACTCGAGCAACTCATCGTAGTCGCGAATGCGTTCGCTGACCGACTCGATCTCCCTCATCAGCGGCCCCAGCGCGTTCTTCAGCTCCGGACTCAAATCTTGGGCAGCCTTCGGCTTCATGCTGCGTGCATTACCTCTGCCAAGCCTCTCTCCATAGGACTTAGTTAGGCCGCGAGCTGCGTTGACCAACGTTGTTCGGTTACGGACTAGCGCCGCTCGGGCCCGGATCACAATCAGGTCCGCTTGTGCCTCGGCGCTTCGATGCTTAACAGGGCACAAAAGCTGCGGATCGATACGCACAAGCCGCGCGAGCGTAAAAGCATCGAGACGATCATCCTTGCGTTTACTCTCCCCGATCAATCGCACGTTACGCGCGTGTGCCACGATAGCCTCATGACCAAGTTCCGTGAGCAGCCGGCTTATCCAGGGTGAATGCGTGCCAGTCTCGACTGCGATACGGCACTTGGGCAGTGCTCCGAAAACATCTCTCATAGCCTTCGGCGTCGTGCTCAACTTCTGTTCCAACAAGACATCACCAGCCTCATCCAGCATGCAATAGCAACTCGACCTGTCGCCCAGATCCAGACCGATGGTTAGCCGTTCGCACTTCCTGTTGAGTGTCAGACCCACCGCCATAGCGGTATGCTTCTTCATAGCCGGCCTCCTTTATCTCCTGCGCTTCGAGCGCGTCGATAACTTGGGAGCTTAACGCATCCCGCTGGAGGCCGGACTTCTCATCCCATCTGTACTCGCCAGCCGGGAACAGAACTACGGGACACGGTGACCCTTAAGCAGGATCCATTCGGGATTGCAGACGCTTTCCACACGATTGAGCCTAATTTATCCTCTTGGTGGAAACAAAAAAGAGGCGAGCCACGTCGCCCCTTTATTGACTCTCATTGGGACTTCACTCTGACCAATCTTCCACCCACTCATTCCATGCGACTCGCGGCGGTCGTGCCGCAGCCGGTTGCAATCACGTTTCCATTGGTGTCAAGAATTTCAAGCGCAACTATATCCGTGTGATGTCGTGGATCCATCCAGACTCACGCTCGGAAGGCGGCCGTGGCGCGACCTCGTCCACCTCATCGCTGTACGGAGGACGGCTCCAACCCCACAGTTTCCTCACGTTCGACCATCTCATTCGCGCACCAGAAAAAGTCGAACGCGAGATAGTTGGTGGATGACCGGCCTTCCGTCAGTAACTCCGGAGTAAAGAAATTGCACGTTCTGTACCATCTGGCACGTTTAACAGATTCTTTCATTGTCCAGACCTGCACAATTGGCAGCTAAAGCCATAAAGGGTGGCAGCATCTAGCCATCGCCAGCGACTTATGACGTCCCCAAACAACACAGATGACCACAAGGGCGAAAGCCCAACACCATCAACGCGTCACTTTTGCTTGGCGTTCGAAAGTCATCGGAGTAACGGGAGGAGCGGCAGGTGATAGCTATTCCTTAAGTTCTTCGCTCTGCGCTTTCTTGTTAAACCAACCGCCGCTGCGAGGGAAACAACCCCCCAAACGGAGCGCCGGATCCCTCTAATCCATCGTCTGCAAATATCAGGAGAAAACCAACTGCCAGGGCGGTGATCCCAAGCAGGAACGCGAGGATGGGTCCAAATCTCTGAGCGAAAGTATTCGAACTAATCGCCCTTGCTCCAATTCGTCGCGGATGGTTGGCTGTTATGGCATCTCCCGGCTGTCAATGAGATGAAGTGTAGGATCACGAGTTTGGATTGGCATGTGGACTGGAGAGAATTTTGCCCAACAGCAACCGACCGAAATTCAAATCTCTCTGCCGGAAAAACAACTTAGAGCGCCCGACTGCAGGGCGCTCTTGTGACCTGCGTTTAAAACGTTGCCCCGGCTTTACTTACTGCACCGACTCCGTCACCGCCGTTGACGTGTGCGAATTGAAGTTAGTGTTGCCCGAGTACACGGCTGTAATGCTATGTGATCCCTTGCTAAGTGCCGAATAGGAAAGCGTGGCCTTCCCTCCGCTCAGTGTTACCGTTCCTATAGTGGCTTTTCCGTTCTTGAAAACCACCGTACCTGTTGGCGCGGGGTTCCCGGGCAAGCTCGCAGCAACCGTAGTTGTGAAGGTTACGGACTGCCCCACCTTAGGAACCTTGTTGCTGCTCGTTAACACCACGCGTGTGCCGCCCTGGTTGTAAAGGACAGGGATTGCGGACGCAGACCTAAGAGCCACGGCGACATCGAGTGCTCCATCGTTGTTGAAATCTCCGACAGTGACAGAGGTCGGCGTTGATCCAACAGCGAAAGAGAGAGGCGCTGCAAATGTTCCGTCGCCATTTCCATAGAGCAGGATCGCTGAATTCGCTGTCCGGTCAACCAGCACAAGATCAGCGACTCCATTGCCTCGGAGGATGACGCTTGCGATCCCTTGGATTGATTTGCCGCCCGTAATGGTGCGGGCAAGGGAAAAGCCGCCGGATCCGTTGCCCAACAGGATCGAGACCTTGGTTGCGCTTGCAACAGCTAGGTCGATCTTTCCGTCCTTGTTGAAGTCGCCCGCAGTTAACACGACGGGGTGCGTTGTTGTTGAAAATTGGCTTGCCGGTTTGAATGTTCCGTTGCCATTACTCAGGAAAACGCTCACGGTCGAGGTCCCGTAATTCGCGCTGATGATATCCGGCTTGCCGTCGCCATTCACATCCCTAATGAGAACGGCATTGGCATCCGTACCGCCGAGGCTGTACGTCACTGGCGGTTGGAATGTGCCATTTCCGTTGCCGCGCCGCGTCTCAAGTGTTGTGTTCCCCACCGTGGCGAGGTCTGCTTTTCCGTCCCCATTAAAGTCGCCAGCCGCCGTCGTGTAGTTGACAGATGTGTGGCCCGAGGCAGAAAGAGCTGCCGGGGGGTCCATGTAAGGGTAGCTATTAGGAAACTGAGCTGCCCCGTTGTTGAAGCCGACAGCTGCATTTAGGGCAACATCAACGTTCTTATCGCCGTTGAAATCCCCAAGGGACAAAGAGGAAGGCGGCGTTCCGGAGAACCCATCCATGTCTTGCAGGGCAAAACGTAAGTTGAAATTGGCAAGTCCGCCAGTACTTCCAGGAGATACAAAGGCTGCGCCAGCGGGACCGTCATCTTTGCATCCGAAAGAGTTGTCAGGAGTGAGTATTACAAGGTCAGAAAATCCATCGCGATTGAAATTCGACGTTAGAAGCTCAAGGGATTCAAGGCCAACGTCGATGGCAGATGGTGCGGCGAAGACGTCAGCACCACGATTCAAGAAAACTTGTACACCGTGGTTCGAGAACACGAGCAGGTCTTTGCGGCCATCTCCGTTCACATCGCCCACTCCAAGGTCGCTAGAAGTGTCTGCAACGGCGTATCTGCCTGAGGTGGTATGCGCGATTCCCGTACTTGTTCGAGGGAGAATCGCAACTGTAGCGCCGAGCGAGTGCAAGACCGCCAAATCTGTCTTTCCGTCCCCGGTAAAATCCGCCAGCATCATTTTGATACCGCCGTTTCCGGCATCGTAGGTGGCAGAAGCGGAGAGGTTGAACGCTCCATCGCCGTAACCCGGGAAGACAGTGACCGAACTTATCTCTACATCGCCGCAGTATCCATAGGGAAGAAAGGTATTTAGGTTGCTCACCACTAAATCTGGCTTGCCATCCCCGTTGAAGTCGGTGATGACCATATGCCCGTAGCCCTCATAGCTATCAATCAGAAAGCTGTTTCGCACTCTGAACGTGCCATCGCCATTTCCAAGTAGCTCCTGGAACTGGAATAAATCTGACACTGTAATGTCGGTGATTCCATCCAAGTTGACGTCGCCTAAAGCAAAGTCGAGGGGGAGTTCGTCCGTCAGCGGCGTCTTCCTGGCGGTCTGAAAAGTCCCATTTCCGTTGCCTAAAAGAACGTTGACGGAAGATTGAGCACCATTGACCACAGCAACCAGATCCAGATGAGTATCGCGGTTGATTTGTGCGACTGCGAGACGGGACACACCCCCGCTATAACTCGAGATCTTCGGAGTCTGGTATGTGCCATTTCCGTTCCCGAGATAAACATTGATTGTGGAGCTCATCGCCAGCACTATGTCCTGTTTGCCGTCTCCGTTGAAGTCTCCGGATGCGATCGCGACGGGACTACCGGAAATCGCTAACAGTGAAGTAGGTGCCGCAAAGCTCCCGGACGTAGTGCCCGCCGCCAGCTTCAGTGTGCCAGCGCCCACTGAAAGCAAGTCCGCTCGCCCGTCTCCGTTGAAGTCGCCGACAATGCCACTCACGGGGTAAACAGGAGCACGGGCGAGTCGGTTCTGGGCCTCTATAGGCCCGGATCCAGTAATAGCTAATGACGAGAGAATGAAAGCAGAAAACGCCAATATCAACGGGCGAAGGGGAGTATGCATTGGGAAAGCTCCGTAGTTGAATTTGGCCCGGTACATCCGAACGGATTGACTCGGGAACCAGGACGGGCAGAATCAGGCTTCAAGTGAGAACCAATGCTTCGTCGACGTGCTTCGGAACATCAGCGTCGAGAGATATTAACCCGATCTGGCGAAAATGAGCCAGTAAAAACTCCGGCTCTTCGTCTCCTTCACAGGTAAACTATCGTTTCTTTTACGAGATCATCCGAACCCTTGGTGCCGGTTTGCGCGAGGCACACCCGTAAGGATCCTATGCCTTCGCTTCGTTTCGAATGTTGAGTCGTCGCAACTCTACAAAAGAAAAGAAGGCGATAAACACGAACGCCAACATGGGCACTACGTATGCAAATGCGAGGTTGACGTGAACGGAGATCAGGCCCATGATCGGCGTTAGTACGGCGCCCCCGATGATTGCCATGATGAGAAGGGAACTTCCGAGCTTGGTATTCTCTCCGAGCCCGCGTATACCCAGCGCAAATATTGTCGGAAACAAAAGTGACATGAAGAAACTCGTCAGCGAGAGCGCTCCCACGCCTATCCAACCGGGAAAGGCGATTACGAGAGCAGCTAAGCATGTATTGACGACGCAATATATGCCCATCAACTTAGCTGGCTGAATGAAACGCATCAGCCAGGCGGAAAAAAATCTGCCGATTCCGAAGCCCACCAATGAAGCAGTCAGGATATATCCCGCAACCTTTTCCGGTTGATGGGTGTATGACTGAACGTAGGGAATGAAGTAGCTCCAGGATCCCACCTGTGCGCCGACGCAGGCGAATTGTGCCGGGACAGCCAGTAAGAACTGCGGAGCATGCAGCATCGCCCGAAAGGTATTACCTTCTGCAGTATTTTCTTCAGTGTCTCTGATCGATGTGGGGAATTTGGTGACAGCAATCAGGATCAGGATGGTCAGCGTCAATCCACCAAGCACCAGGTAAGGTACAACAACACGCATCGTCTCCGACCGCAGATAGGCTGCATAGGTGTGACCGTCCTGCAGAACCTGGATCTGGTGCGCGTCCAACTCAACCCCGGAAAAGATGAACACGGTTCCAATAAGAACACCTGTGATCGAACCCAGGGGATTGAAGGCCTGAGCGAAATTGAGTCGCCGTGCTGCGCTCTGCTCATCACCCAGCTTGGCAATGAATGGATTCGCCGCCGTCTCCAGGAACGCAAGCCCGCTGGCGATTACGAACAGCGCTACCAGAAAGAAGGAATAGCTGGTGATGATCGCCGCCGGCCAGAAGAGAATCGCTCCGAGGCTGAAGAGGCTAAGCCCGACGATAAATCCAAATTTATAGCCCAGCTTCCTCATGATCAGAGCGGCAGGCATCGCGAGCAGAAAGTATCCCATATAAAAAGCGGACTGCAGGAGCCCCGCCTGAAAACGAGTGATGGCGAATGATTTCAGGAATTGACGGATGAGCACGTCATTCAGATTGTTCGGAATGCCCCATAGAAAGAACAGAGTAGTAACAAGCACGAATGGAAGTTTGTATGCGCTCGGTACCAGTTGCGCCGGCTCATCGATCGTTCGCGTTTCGCTTCTGTTGAATGTAGACATCGTCTTAGTCGCCTTTTTCGTTTAATCGAGAGTGATCATAATTTTGCTAAAGCGACTTGGATTGGAACTCCATGCGCGCAGTATCTCAGGACCTTCTTCAAGCGGAACCAACGTGCTTACGACCGATTCAACTGGAAAGCGGTGCTCCTCAAGCATGCAAATCACTTCCTGGAAATCCTCTGGAAGCGCATTTCGGGAGCCCAGGATATCGATCTCTTTCTGCACGAAGAGGCGTGTTTCATAGGCCACCGGTTCTTTTGCGTACCCCACGTAGACAACGCGTCCCGTGAAAGCAACCTCCTCCACGGCGGCAAGAAAAGTGTTTGGCGTCCCGACGGCCTCAATAACAACACTGGGACCGAATTCGTTTGTCAGTTCAGCAAGTGCAGTGGAAAGAGTCTCTCGCTGAGAGTGAATCAAATGGGCCGCTCCGGTCTTCTGCGCAATAGCAAGCTTCGCGTCATCGACATCAATCGCGATTGTCTTGGCGCCACGAAATGCGGATGCAGCCACGGCGCCAAGCCCCACGCCTCCGCATCCGAAGATTGCAACTGTATCCGCCTCCGTGACACGTGCGCGTGCCACAGCATGGAACCCGACAGTGAGAGGCTCCACAAGGCAGAGCTCCTCAAGGTTGAGGCGTGCCGCATATAGTTTTTCGATGGGCACGGAGATGTACTCAGTCAACGCGCCGTTTCGTTGTACACCCAGCGTCGCGTTTCTTTTGCAGGCATTCTTTCTCCCGTTCCGGCATGAGGCGCATTGGCCGCAACTTGTATACGGAGAGAGAGTCACATCCATTCCTACAGTGAAGTCTGAATGCCGCTCATTGAGAGAAACAATCGTTGCTGACACTTCGTGTCCGGGAATTCTCGGAAAAGAGACCAGCGGATTTCGCCCGCGAAAGGAGTTCAAATCGCTTCCACAAAGGCCCACGCGTCGTACTCGAAGTAAGGCCTCTCCGGGGCGGATCGCCGGTTCCGGGACATCTTCGATATGGGCTTTTCCCGGTTCGCTGATTACGAGTGCCTTCATTTCATCTCACCTTCGAGGTTGTAAACTCTTTTGGCATTGCGGCCCAGGATTCCATCCCGCTCGTCAGGTGACAATGGGGAGACCAATTCCCGCAGTGTTCGCCACCATCGTTGATAGCTGGTGGCCACGGTGCAGACGGGCCAATCCGAGCCAGCCAACAATCGCCCGGGCCCAAAGCATTCGAGGGCAATATCGAAACACGGCCGAAGATCGTCCGTTGTCCAACTTTTCCAGTCGGCCTCGGTCGCCATCCCACTCAGTTTGCAGTAAACATTTGGGCGTGCCGCGAGTTCTCGCAGGCGTTCGCGCCAGGGGGAGAATTCCCGGTCACGGATCTTCGGTTTTCCCAAATGGTCAAGCACGAAGACCTGGTCAGGATGGGAGTCAACCAGCAGTGAAGCGGTGGGGAGCTGTCTTTCATAAATAAGAATGTCATAGACCAGCCCCGTACCTTTCAGTGCAGAGATTCCCCGCTGAAAGCAAGATTGGAGCATGTATGTTTCGTCAGGCTCATCCTGGAGGACGTGGCGCAATCCTTTGAGCTTTCGATTTTCACCGAGGGACTCCAACAGGTCCGGGAATTCGGGACTCGCGATTGGTGCCCACCCGATTGCGCCGCGCACAAAGGAAGATTGCTCGGCAAGAGACAACAGCCAGTTTGTCTCTTCTATGGTTTGGCGCGCTTGAACGGTAAGCACGCCCTGCACGTCTGCTGCGGCTATCTCGGGCTCCAGGTCGGTCGCCAGAAAATCGCGGCGGAGCTGCTCCATGTCCTGCCCAATCCAGCCATACTCTGCCTCGCTATATCTCCAGAAATGATGATGCGCATCGATCTGCTCAACCATGGTTTCCCGAATGTTCGCAGGTAAAGGTCTTCAACTCTCAATGGAGATTTGCCGGCACTGGAATGTCGAGGCTTCTTCCCGTCTGAATCTGTCCCGGCTAAAGCGTTCGCCGCTCAAATAGTAGGGATACAGTAAATAATAAAGTGAAATTACGCCATTCCCTTGCCGCGCATACCGCGTGCATGTCATGTAAGGTTGTGGGCGAAGAAAAATTTGATTTCAATCCATGCTTACTCGGCGGTATGTCTTCTTTTAGTTCTGACCTCCGGTCCTGGCCTGTGTGGCGCAGATTTTGCCATGAACGCGACCGACAAGAATTACCTCGGTACGCAAGGCTTTAGCGTATTTCTCTAAGACAGCACCTACCATCCCGTTTTCGTAGACCAAAAGAACACAGCGATGGAGATGATTTTTCACGGCCAGCGCATCGCCACTAATGGCGACGTGCACCTGATGCCGACGCCTGAGCAGTGGGAGCTGGTGGCAACCCTCAAGGGCGCAATGCCGATAAGGCGAACAACCGGCTCACCGCCAACCTTGCTTTCCCGACATTCGATCTCAGATACACACTGGAAATGGCGGCGGAACCAGGCGGCGTGAGGGTCAGCATCAATCTCGACAAGCCGCTGCCGGAGAAACTGGCCGGGCAGGCCGCCTTCAACCTGGAGTTCCTTGCCCTCGATCTACATGGGCAAAGCATACCTGGTGGATGGAACGACAGCCGGCATCTTCCCGCGAACGCCTAACGATCCGATGGTCAAAGTGTTACCGCTGTCTGATGAGGCGAAAAAGGCGTACTACCTGGAAGACTGGGACAAAGCGAAGGGATGTACACAGCCTTTGCCGTTCGCTGAGGGCAAGAACATTACCCTGGGCGTCGATGACGCGCTTGCCCGGGTTAGCGTTACGTCGGACACGGTCGACCTAATGCTGTTCGATGGACGCAATCGCGCGCAGAACGGCTGGTTCGTCGCGTTCGCTGATCCCTTCAGGTAAGACCACCGGCGCGATCGTATGGCACATTCGGCCGGATGTGATTCCTAACTGGACGCGGCCGCCGGAACAAAAGTATTTCACCGCGCCGGAGGGATACAAAGTGGTGGATGAACGTTCAGCTTCCAAAGCCAAAGATGGTGTCCACTAATAGAACTGTCGGAACATGGCCTGTCGCAATATTCCGTAGACTGCTTTCCCTGAGAGAATGGCCTCGTAAGCGATAAACGATGGCGAATCACCGGCTGACCGACATACCCCAATGGGGTTATGTCTGAGAAGCCCACTACTCGGGACATTCCCTCTCCCGTTGATGATTCGCCAGCCGTTATCATGGCTTTATACGAATCGTATGATGTTAGGAAAAGCTATGATCACGACTGATCGCGTGTACAGGATGAGGTCATCGCAACGGGTTGTAGGTACTGTTCTCTTCACAACGGGCATATTTTTCTTCGTTGCGATTTGGGGCGGAGTGCTTTCCGGGCTTCGGGATGCCACGTTTTTCAAAATGATGTTTCCAATCGTATTTATGTTGTTCGCCGCCCTGATGACCTTTCGTGCATTTCGAAATTCAGTTCGCTTTTCTGATCAGGCTATTGAATTGCGCGGCCTCTCCGGCGCACGCGCTCTGCCGCTCGACAAAATCAAAGGGCGACGACGATACGTCAGTAGAGGTGATGAAGCGTCTCCCGACGTTTGGCATCTTGTCCTTGAACCGAACGACGATAGATTTCCAAAGCTGGACATTGAGGAGCTATACGGATTCGACGATCGGTTTTACGCATGGTTCACGTCTTTACCCAATCTGGACGAACTCGATAAGACTCTACCGAAACCATCTAATTTTGGGCTTGCATAGCAGGACATGGTTCCGAACGGAAGACCGGCTTTCCGGACATTACCCAAAAACGGGGTTACGTCCGAGCAGCCCACCATACGACCAGAACTCTAAAACCCCTCCGTCGTTCGCTCAATTAGCGCATTGCCCTGTTTCCATCAATCGAAGGTCAAAAGAGGAGACGCGGGCAGACTTTGCCCTACGTCTCAACCTCAGCCGAGCGTATTGGGTCACATTCGAAGTTGGCTAATCTACGGGCGATATAATCGTAGCCACCTGCTGGTCAAATATTTAAGCCAGATTACGTCCGACTTTCAAAGGGAGGTACGATGAACTACTGCGCCTTGGCGAACAGAGTAGATATTCCAACTCGTTCTCTCGCGCAAAAGTCGTCTTAAACGCCAATACCTTAAGCGCGGATTCGCCGGAATGAGGCGTCGACGCGCTGAGATAGTTTCGAGCTGTCGGCGGAAGGCTCATTCAGAGACGTCAAAGAGTGCAGATGGGGATATTGTCACAATCCGACAAAGACGCGACTTGGGCTGAGCCGACGCCACATGCAGTGATCGTTCGCGAACAGCTGAGACGCCTCGTTGACCACCCGTTGTTCATGAATAGCAAGCGATACCCGGTGTTGCTCACATATATCGTGGAGCAAACACTGCTCGGCAATGCGAGTGAACTGAAGGAGCGGACAATTGGCGTCGAGGCTTTCGGGCGTGAACCCGTCTACGATGTGAATCTCGATCCGGTGGTTCGCACTGCGGCAGCTGAGGTGCGCAAAAGGCTCAGTCAGTACTATTACAACCCTGATCACGCTGGAGAATTGGTGATCGAGTTGCCGATTGGGTCCTACGTTCCCACTTTTCGGGAACCAGCGATTCAGCCGGGCCTTGCGGCCGAGATTCAACTCGCACGGACAGTGGAGACCGCTCCGAGCGAAAATGTCGGTCCCCTCTTAGCGCTGGCAAATGCCGAACATGACCGCTGGAAGATCGTGGACCGCCGCTGGATCCTGGTTGCCGTCGCATTGCTCATCGCCGCGGGGATTGGATTTAGCTTCGGTCGCATGAAAGCTCCGACTTCGGCGGCCAGCGTACATGTGCCCTCAAGCACTGCGCGTATCTGGGAGCCAATCACCTCAACGTCAAGTCGGGTTACCTATTGTCTCGGCGTGCCGACAGACTCTGTCGATCTCCAAAGCAGGACAGTCCCACCTGTTCCCGCCGGAGAGAGGGGCAGTCTGAATGTCTATGATGTTGTTACGCTTGCACGTTCCATAGCGCCTCTCGTACCGAAGAATGGGGAATTTCGCGTGATGGCCGCTTCGGACACCGGGTTCGCTCAATTGCGTGAGGGACCCTTCGTTCTGATTGGCGCTTTCGACAACCCCTGGACGATGCGCATCACGCAGGATCTGCCGATTGGATTCGAGTACGACAATCACGTTCGCAGAGTGGTAGATCGGACGTCCTCGCCCAAAAGATTCTGGACGCTTCAATGGCAGGTTCGCGGGCAAAAGCCTTGCGCGGGATTACGCCGTAGTCGCGAGACTTCACGACAAGGTTACCGGAGAGCCTGTCATCATACTGGCCGGCATTTTGGGAGAAGGAACCGAAGCCGCAAGCGAGGTCGTCTCCAATCAAGCGTACCTGGATGCAGTGCTGCAAAAAGCTCCGAAGAACTGGGACCAACTGAACCTTGAAGCCGTAATTGAAGCGAACGTCATCGAAGGTCATCCCGGCCCACCCACTGTTGTTGCCGTCCGGACTTGGTGATCCTCCTTTTTGGGGGCCGAAACTCTGTATGATACATTCCCTTGAGCCGCCTCCGTCATGAGCATATCTAGCTGTAAATAAATAAGCTTTCACTCTTTTTGCCCTGTCTGATGCACGATGGACCTTCCAAACAAGGTCCAGACTTGTCTAGCCTGCATCCATACGGAATCCAACACAATCCCGACGCTAAATAAGGAGACTACCCATGGGGTACATGCGTGGGCTTGCGCTGTTGGTGATGCTCTTTCCGGGCAATCTGATGGCGGCCAACGACACTCAGACGATTTATCTGGCCACGCCTGTCCGAGCTGGAAACGCACAACTGCCTCGCGGAATATGCGAAGTGTCGTGGAACGCCGCATTGGGATCCAGGGTACGGTTGATCATCAAGACGGAACATGACGAAACCTTTACGGTCTTAGCGCGCATGGTCGAAAGAAAGCAGGACACAACTGGCGTAGTCACTTCGGTCATAAACGGAGTCACGTACCTGCAAGAGCTTCATACCAGGAACGCCAGGTTTGTCATTCAAAACAGAACGGAAGGCTCCAAATGACTCTCATCGCACTTCTGAACATCTCGTGGAAACCCAGGTTCAATCGGGACTCCTGTTTTCGCCTCTTTTCGTTCTTCGTCGCGGCCTTTTGGGTCGTGTCTGCAGCACGCGGCGGTTGCTCAAAATGCTGACCGGCCCTGGATGAATCCTAGCGTCGCCCCACAGGAACGGGCGGAACTCGTCCTGAAACAGATGACACTCGATGAAAAATTGGCGCTCTTGCATGGGAATGGGATGGCTCACGCCGATCAATGGCAGATGCCGCTCACACCTCTGACAAATGGCGGAGCGGGATACGTGGAGGGAATTTCGCGTCTTGGGATACCACCATCTGGTGATTTCGGATGCGGGCTACGGGGTGAGAGATAGCGGTGCGAATGGGAGATACTCGACGGCCATGCCCTCAAGCTTGGGAGCCACCTCGAGTTGGGATGCCGATTCTGCTTGTGAATTTGGCAGTATTGTTGGCCAGGAACTCCGAGCCCAGGGCTTCAACATGACCTTGGGAGGCGGAGTCGATTTGATCAGGGAACCCCGTGGTGGTCGAAGTTTCGAGTACGCCGGGGAAGATCCTCTCCTCGCGGGCACCGTTGTCGGTAGCCTGATGAAGTGCGAGCAAGCCCAGCACGTGGTTGGCGACATCAAGCATTACGTGATGAATGATCAGGAGACCGGACGCTTCTTCGTGAACGCGGTCATTTCGAAGCGTGCAATGCAGGAATCTGACTTGCTCGCGTTTCGCATCGCCATCTCCATTGCGAATCCCGGCGCTGTGATGTGTTCCTACAACCGGATCAATGGAGACTTCGGTTGTGAAAATCGCTACACGCTGCAAGACGTGCTCAAGAAAGATTGGGGCTTCAAAGGTTTTGTGATCTCCGACTGGGGAGGCACCCACAGTACGGAGAAGGCATCTGCCGCAGGCCTTGACCAGGAACAACCGATGGCTGACTTTTTCGGTCCAAAGCTCAAAGCGGCAGTGGAAGCAGGGCGAGTTCCGATGTCAGAGATAGACGATCACGCGCGCAGAGTTCTGTATGCCGAGTTTCTTTCCGGGGTTGTCGACGACCCGCCGCAGAAGAGCGTTGTCGACGTTGAAAAAGGATTCGAGGCGGCGCAGCGCATGGAAGAGAAGAGCATCGTTCTCTTGAAGAACAGCCCGACCGTGCTTCCGATTGATCCGTCCAAGGTCCACAGCATTGCCATCATAGGTGGACACGCAGACGTTGGCATGATTTCGGGAGGAGGGTCGGCGCAAGTGGATCCTCCAGACGGCAATGCCATCATGCCTCCCGGCAAGAGAAAAACGATTTGGCAAAAACCAGTTTGGTTCCCAACCTCTCCTTTGAAAGCACTGCAGGCGAAGATGCCGAACGCGAAGATCGACTTCGATCCGGGAACGGACCCGAAGTCGGCTGCAAACCTCGCCAAGAATGCCGACTTGGCGATCGTCTTCGTTTCCCAGTGGCTTTCGGAAGACATGGACGTGCCGAGCCTCTCGCTCCCTGATAACCAGGATTCCTTGATCGAGCAGATAGCATCAGTAAATCCGCACACGATCGTTGTACTTGAGACCGGCACTGAGGTCACCATGCCATGGATCGACAAGGTAGCGGGCGTCGTCGAGGCTTGGTACGCGGGCAGTTCTGGACACAAAGCGTTGGCCAATATACTCGTCGGCGAAGTCAACCCGGCAGGAAAACTTCCGCTCACCTTCCCGAGAAGCGAAGCGGACCTTCCGCATCCGGATCGTCCGATGATCCCTGCTGAGAGTCAAGCACATGCTGCCGATGTAGCGGACAACGGTGCACCAACATCGAGTGCTTCTGCGCATAGCGGTTACGCCGTTCACTACGAAGAAGGTCCGGAAGTTGGCTATAAGTGGTACGAGGTTCAGCACAAGCAGCCTTTGTTTGCCTTCGGCTTCGGCTTGTCTTACACGACCTACGCATACTCTGGCCTGAGCGTCGATTCAGCGACGAAAACTGTGCGCTTCACCGTTAAGAACACCGGAAAGCGGGCGGGGACCGAGATTGCTGAGGTGTACGCCAGTCTCCCCAAAGGTACAGACGAGCCCTACAAACGACTCGCCGGGTGGAAACGCGTAACGCTTGCACCCGGCGAATCGCAGTCAATCAGTATTGCGATCGATGATCGTGTCCTTCAAACCTTCGACGAAGAGAAGAATGTCTGGAATATGACGAAGGGCGAATATCAAGTGATGGTCGGTGGCTCCTCGGACGATACGCCTTTACTGGCGAGTCTTGTAGTTCGCTGAAGTCTCTGGGACTTGAGAAAACCTCTCCAGGCCGAAAACTGAGATTCTCGGCCTGGCGTTGCAAAACCCATGAAAGTGCTGTGCAAGCCGTATGTCCTGGAGCAACTGACTGATGAGTGTACCCGTGGTGGTCGACCGCACCAGCAGCGGCAAAGAGCACTTTGAAGTGCTGGATGGTTTGAATCCGACCGGTGATGCTCCGTGGACTTATGAAATGCGTTATGAATTCCTGAAGATGCAGCACGGGTCACTTTATCCTGCGTTGCATCGTTTGGAGCAGTGGGGATGGGTGAGCCGCGTGGGTGTGCCTTTTTACCCAAAGAGGACGTTCTACCCTCAATCCGGAGTTGATGGTAGGCATTCGACTATCTATTGTCAGGCGAAGGTACGGGCAGGGATTTTAAAATGACGCCAAAAGCCAGAGGCACTAATTGAGATGGCAGGCCCGAATTTGGGTGGTCCTGAATGGCATAGCCGGAAAGCCAAAGCAGCTGGGAATTCTCATTGAAAACTCCAGAAGGGCTGCAAGAAGGATAATAAGCGAGTGGTTCGAATTGGAAAACGATCCTTCAACCGCGGTAATTATCAGGATGATGTTCTGGGCAAAGATCATCTGACCAACTTTGGCCTCGGTCTGGGTTGGGTAAGCTGCAGACTTTGCACCCCAGACCTAGAGATCGCGAAACATGTTGCCATTGCTCATCGAGATACATCTCATCGTCTTTAATGCCTTTCATGCTTCATCCCTCAGCGACTTCTTTGCCCGGGAATAGAACGATTCTGCCTCGGAGCCTTATTTCCTGAGTCTCGTGCGGAGGAACGCAAAGACACTGAGGATCACTGTGATTGAGATCAGGCCGCCGGCCGCCATTGGATGGTCGTCCATTACAAGCTACGTGAATCCACCCACAATGAAGAGGAATGACATCAGGCCAAGGATCAGACTGCCGATCGCATAACGGTACTCCCGTTGCAGCTGGCGATCATCAAAAGGCAAAGTATGGATCAAATGTGCCGGCGAGCCTGGAAGACGCAACCGTGTAAACATACCAGCGCCAGTAAAGCCGTCGAGAAACGAGTCGAGCATGATGCCAGTGAGTCGGGTCATGATCCCCTCATTGACTTGGAGGCTGATTCTACTCCTATTCCAGATGCAATAAGAAAGGCCACCCTGCAGGTGAATACCTTGTGAAGACTTGCTATGTACCAACCCCTTCGGAAAAGTCCAGACCGGTCGCCAATGTTTCTTAGTCGCAGAGTGCCAGCCCGGCGACGCAGATGTACAGAGTTGAGTCCAGAGGATCCACAAAACATGGGTCCAACTTTGGGTCCAGTAATTCGTCCCTGTCGCTCTATAAAGGACTTACTGACCGATTTGGTTCCGGTAAATCGTCTCTAACTCGTTTATTCTGCTAAGACTTACAGCCTGTCACGGCAGAGGTCGCGGGGTTCGAGCCCCCGTCGTCCCCGCCATACATTCCAAATGACTTACGGGACGTATGGACCTAAAGTGACAGCGAAATCCGGCACAATACTGGCATCGTAAGGTTTTCGATCCTGCGTTTTTTTTAGCATGATTTCGCCGAATCAATATGTGCCACGCCAGTCCCTTTCGTTCCCTTCGCTGCGAACATCATCTTCACAACCTGGCTCTGTGAGGCTCACTTGTTCGGGTTCACGGCTTGCTATGTCGATTGTGATTGGTCCGGTCGGGGCGCCTAGTCCGATGAGACCGGTTTGTGGCGAAAGCTCTGGAGCGCAGTGCGGTTGGGGCTTTGAAAAGGAAGTAGGCGGGAGGTGGGCCCGCCCACTAATCACCAGCAAGCGTGTTGCCCGTCACCGCATTTCGACACCAGATAGTTACACTTGAGTCAAGTTGTGCTCAGATCCCCTCGATCTGGCTGCCGACTTCTCCTGTGAGTCATTGATGAGGCGGCCATTGGATCGCGGCCTAACTCGATCACGACACAACGAAAATTCCTGGTGACAGCGTTAAGTCGCTGCACATTCGGCTGCTCGAATCGCACTGAGTACGAGCAGGGCAGATGGTGCCAGGAGCCGGAGAAATTTTCTCTGCTCTCTCTTTTCTCTCCGCTTTCTCCTGGAGGAAGGAGTTGAACCCATGAAAACCCTAAGAATGACCCTCGCTGTTGCAGGCCTGTTCCTTGCTGGCCCGTTGTTCGCCCAGCAGGGTGTCCAGGCCACGGTTCCCTTCAGTTTCTATGTCGGGAATTCCCAAGTGATGCCTTCCGGCACCTACCGGATCACTCCTTGCAATAACAACACCGCCGTTGTGGTTCGCAACTGCAACGAAGGGGTGGCCGCCTTCCACTTGACGCAGCCCACCGATACGAAAAGCAAGGACAACGGTAAACTGGTATTCCACAAATACGGCGACATGTACTTCTTGAGCGAAGTACAGGGCCCGGGGATCACAACCAACCTGATTCTTCCGGTAGCGAAGAACGAAAAGAAGCTGCAGGAGGAGAAGGCGACCGTGACCACCTTTGAAACCATCACCGTTCCTAAATAGCGCAGAGCTGTTTTGGGGGAAGGGGTACAGAGCCCGGGGGCTCTGCACCCCTTCCCTCAGACCTGCTGACACGGGCTAACGAACTCCCGCAGGGCCTGAATCGCGCGCTCGCTAGCGGCAGTTACATGTTTTGGGGTTCGTTGGCGATAACCCGGCCAATGAATTCTTTGACGCAATTCCCTTGTCAGGCGGGGGTCTATACGTCGGAGGTCGCGGGTTCGAGCCACATCATCTCTCTGCGCGTTTCAAGCCAAACCGTTTACTCAGTAATGCTCCCAGGTCACGCGCCAGTGTTCCGCGGGGTTGGCTGACCGGATGATTAGGCGGCCGTCTTTGGTGAACTCGTAGATGCGCGGCAGATTCTTGCCGACCAGGAGATCACGCGTGTTTGAACCTTGCACGTGATGGGTCAGCGTGTGCGTGGCTTCATCGACGTCATAACTTCCGAACGACGCCTCGTATCCATCCTGCACGTACTCATTGTTCGGAGCGTTCGCCGACTTCGGATACATAAGCTGGACCGACACATGGCCATCGCGCGTGTAGATCAGCATGCCGCTGGGCTGCGGGTCGTTGGTGGATTTTCCATCTGGGCTTCCGGAGTCTATTTGCGCCAGATGCCAGGCGCCGATGAACCGCTCTTTCGCGGGGAGCTGGTCTCCGGCTTTTACAGTTTGGGTGTGGGCAATGGCGGCAAGCGAGACCATCATGGCGAATACGCCGTAGCGCAGAGTTTTCATTTTCGATTTCTCCTGCCGCTCACCGGCCGACAAGTTGTTCGTGGAACTTCGGATAACGCGCTCCTTCGAGCTTGATCTTTGACGACGCCTCTTCGAGAGCGCGCACATCTTCCGGCGTGAGTTCAACGTTCGCGGCGCCAAGATTCTCTTCCAGGCGAGCAAGCTTTGTTGTGCCGGGGATGGGAACGATCCACGATTTTTTGGCAAGAAGCCAGGCAAGCGCGATCTGCGCAGGAGCAACTTTCTTTTGTTCCGCGAACGAGGTCACCACGTCCACCAAGGCCTGGTTCGCCTTGCGATTCTCCTGGCTGAATCTCGGAACGTTGCTACGGAAGTCTGTGCTATCGAATTTCGTCTCTGCGTCAATCTTGCCGGTGAGGAAGCCTTTGCCGAGCGGGCTGAAGGGAACGAACCCAATTCCAAGCTCCTCAAGAGTCGGTATCACCGACTCCTCCGGCTCTCGCCAGAACAGCGAGTACTCACTCTGCAGTGCAGCAACGGGCTGAACAGCGTGGGCGCGGCGAATGGTCTGCGCACTTGCTTCCGAGAGACCAAAGTGCTTCACTTTGCCTTCCGAAATTAGATCCTTGACAGCGCCTGCTACTTCTTCGATGGGCACATTCAAGTCGACCCGATGTTGATAGAAGAGATCGATGGCATCGACCTTCAGACGCTTGAGCGAGCCCTCCGCCGCCTGTTTGATGTGCTCGGGGCGACTATTCAACGAACTCCACTTGCCACCATCATTGGGGTTGGCCTCCCACCCGAACTTTGTCGCAATGACAATCTTCCCGCGAAAAGGCGCAAGAGCCTCACCGAGCAATTCCTCGTTCACCAGCGGACCGTAGACTTCGGCGGTGTCAAAGAATGTGACGCCCTGATCGATGGCTGCATGGAGCAGGGAAGTCATCTCCTGCTTGTCCTTGGGAGGGCCATATGACCAACTCATTCCCATGCAGCCAAATCCGATGGCTGACACCTCGAGATTCCTTTTCCGAGGGTTCGCTTTTGCATAGTTCCTCCAGACCCGAACTGGGCAACTGACGGATCGATTCGTACATGCCCGCTCTATTCCAACGATAGGAAAGCAACCGGAACTTTACTTTCCCGATCCTGCTTACTTTTTGCCTAATCCTGCCAATTCATCAGATTTTGTGCTCGGCTGGATCTTTCTCGCGATAGGCTGATCCCGTGGTCTTCGGAGTCGAAGTGGCGAGAACTTCAAAAAAAGCCGACAACTCGGCGTTGGTCATCCTGCGAAAAGAGCTGGCGCTGGAGATTGCATCGCACGCACCAATGGCTGGTGAGAACACAACAGCAATACCCGGGCTCTCCCTTTTCCGACGCATCAGTCCCACGGCTTGCTATCGAGGCTTTTACGAGCCAAGTCTCAACATTTTTGCGCAAGGGCGGAAGAGTATAAACCTGGGAGGAGCTCCCTACCTGTGCGACGAGTCGTCGTTTCTTGTGTCGTCGATCGATGTTCCGGTAGAGAGTCAGATTGTCGAGGCTTCAGAAGATGTGCCGTTGCTTTCACTCCTGCTTCGCCTGGAAATGCCAATGGTTCGAGAGCTTCTGATCAGCGAAGAATTGCCCGACGTTGAGAATTCGTCGAGCGATGCGGGGCTCAGGGTCGGCGAAACCACCGTCGGGTTGCTGGATGCGTGCTGTCGACTCGTAAGGCTGTTGAATTCGCCAAGCGACATTCCTTTCCTCAGTCGACTGATTCAGCGTGAGATTGTTTACCGGATACTTCTAACCCCACAGGGCGGAAGCCTTCGCGCTATCGCCACGACAAGCGATGTGAGCCATAAAACGGCAAGGGCTATCGCGTGGCTTCGAGATAACTATGCGAAGCCGTTGCATATCGAGGAGCTTGCCGACGTTGCCCGAATGGCGGTGTCGACGCTCCATCATCAGTTCCGTGCATTGACCTCGATGAGCCCTCTTCAATATCAGAAGCAGATTCGTTTACAGACTGCGAGGCAGCGGATGCTTATGGACGGCCTTGACGCTACCTCTGCAGCGTACGAGGTTGGATACGAGAGCGTAAGCCAGTTCAGTCGTGAATACAGCCGCTTCTTTGGCCAACCGCCACTGCGCGACGTGAAGGCCCTGCGAGACGCCAAGGTTGTTGCGATCAACGCCGCTTGAACCGGAATGATCGAAATCCCGATCTTATGTTCCCATTGCACTAAATTTAACCTCCGCCGATTGACACTTCTCTGATCGAGTTGATATCAACTACCAGTCCACTGGGCCTGGTACGTCACTTTGTCCGCCAACAAGGAGAGTTCTCGCAATGTTTACCCCAAAAGGAAAGTTCGGCTGGTACGAGCTTATGACCAGCGACACGAAGGCCGCCGGCAAGTTTTATTCGGACGTGGTGGGTTGGACTACCAAAGAGATGCCAGGTACCGACGGCCCCCAGTACACCACATTCAATATCGATAAAGTTGGAGTTGCCGGCATGCTGAGTATGCCCGGACATACGTCGTGGATAGGCTATATCGCGGTTGATGACGTTGATGCTCACATCGAAAAGATTGTCGAGGCCGGCGGCAAACTATGGAAGCCCGCGACGGATGTTCCCGAAATGCTTCGATTCGCCGTGATGTCCGACCCGCAGGGTGCCGCAATTGTGGTCTTCACGCCCAATCCCAGCATGCCGACGCCGGAACGACCAACACCGCCGACGCCCGGCACGATCGGATGGCATGAGCTTTATACAACTGACCTCGAAGGCGGATTCGATTTCTACAACAAGCTCTTTGGCTGGACCAAGGTCAGCGATATGGATATGGGTCCCATGGGTGTCTACCGCATTTTTGATGAAGGCGAGCACAAGGAAATGGGAGACGGTGGGATGATGACCAAAGCGCCGGATATCCCTGTCTCATCGTGGAATTTTTATTTCAATGTCGACTCGATTGGCGCAGCGGTAAAACGAGTTCAATCCGGCGGCGGAAAGATTATCAACGGGCCAATGCAGGTACCGGGAGGCAGCTGGATCATCCAGGGAGAGGATCCGCAGGGAGTGAAGTTCTCTCTCGTCAGTAACAAAGAATAGGCTAAATGGACGATTCTTGTGTTCCGATTCGTCAGAGGTCGGGGACGTCTGGGTCACCGGCCGATCGGGACACAATAACCGTTCCTCCCTGTTCCAATTGATCCCGAAAATGCTATCCGTAGACTTATTTTCTGTAGGTTACGGAACTCGTCGTCCCCGCCGTACATTTCTGGACAATTTGCAGGGGACCTTTCTTGCAATCCGGGACCGTTTGCAAGAGCAAATTCTTGGTGCGTGGTCGAACCCAAGCGCCCACGCGGAGACTCCAATAACTGTGGAGGGTCAATACCATGAAGGTTCTTGTAGCCGGGGCGACGGGCGCCATTGGGCGGCGACTCGTTGCCAAGCTGGTGCGATCGGGGCATACCGTAGCTGGCATGACCCGGACAGAAGGCAAAGCATCCCTTGTCAGCGTACTGGGAGCCGATCCCATCGTTGTCGATGCGCTCGATCCTAATGCCGTAGCGAAGGCGATTCGTGATTTCCGTCCTGAAGTAATTGTGCACGAACTCACTGCCATCCCCAGTCGGTTGAATGTCCGAAAATTCGACCAGGATTTCGCATTGACCAACCGGTTAAGGATGGAAGGAACAGACAATCTGATTACCGGAGCGAGGCTGGCCGGGGTTCGACGCTTTATTGCGCAGAGCTATGCTGCGTGGCCGTATATTCGTCAGGGATCCAAGGTGAAAACCGAGGATGATCCATTCGATCCGAATCCGCCGGCAACGCTCCGCAGCACGATGGAAGCGCTTCAATACTTGGAATCGGCGACTCTCAATGCACCGGGAATCGAAGGAATCGTCCTCAGGTATGGCGCATTTTACGGCCCTGGTACTTCGATGGGCGCGGGTGGGTCCGTCGTGGAAGATGTGCAACAGCGCAAGTTCCCCGTCGTTGGCAACGGCGCCGGCATGTGGTCGTTCATCCACATTGACGATGCGGCGGCAGCTACGCTGGCAGCGGTTGAGCGAGGCGCGCCGGGGATATATAACATCGTGGACGATGAGCCGGCTCCAGTTTCAGAATGGCTGCCAGCCTTCGCGGCAGCGGTTGGAGCACCGGAACCGCGCCACCTGCCGGCCTTCATCGCGCGGTTTGCCATTGGCGAACATGGAATCGTGATGATGACCGAAATACGGGGTGCTTCGAACGCAAAGGCGAAAAGGGAACTCCAGTGGAAACCGCAATGGCCGAGTTGGCGTGATGGTTTTCGCACCGGGCTTACGGAAGAGGCGTCTCCATTGAATCTTCCGAGTCATTTTGCATCTGGCCGAGCCTCATAGGATTTGTGCCAAGCCACGACTTTAGGAACACAAGCTGCGGGTAGTTCGGCTCTATGGGCCTTCTACCCGCAACGGTTGAACATTCTCTAAAACGAGAAATTCATTTGCAGGTCGATACTCCGATTCGCAGATTGCGATGAGAAGAAACCTCCTGCGAGAGCGGTGGAAGTGTTGAACGAGGATGCTGTGACGACACCCACTGGCTGCGCGAGATTTACGTTGTTGAAGACATTGCGTGCCATGACGGCGAAGCTGA
This sequence comes from uncultured Acidobacteriaceae bacterium, assembly GCA_963797255.1. GTDB lineage: Bacteria > Acidobacteriota > Terriglobia > Terriglobales > Acidobacteriaceae > JANXZS01. The sequence continues at coordinate 769,486 of CAWCOV010000001.1, read as the reverse complement.
GGCTGTAGCGCCGAGTGACGGGCGCGTCGAGTTGAGGTGGACCATTCCTACCGCTCAGGCCTCCCGGGCCAAGGCCTCCGCCCGGTGCACCGCCGCCGGGGCCTCCACCAGACCCGGGACCGCCACCACCGGGAGGCGGTCCACCTTGACCTCCGCTGGTAAATCCACCTTCGGTCTTCGGACCAATCGCAAATCGCTTGGACAGCCGCATGTTGGCGCTGAATTGGCTGGGGCCTGTGCCGTAGTTGATGGGGACGATTGTCTGTCCAGACATCGGCTGAGTGTCAAAATTACCGAGTGAAGTCTGCACGACGCTTGGACGCGAGAGGTCAGTGGCGAAGGCGGGGCGATCGTTAAAGATGGAGTCGCCGTTGAAGTCGATACCAGATGTGAGGTTGAACGGGGCGCCGGAATTGGCGACCATCATCGGACTGAAAGACACGCCGTACTTCAGCGGTATGTTGCCCCCGATGAGCAGCCGGTTGCGTACATCGAAGGCAGAGCGGCCGTAGTCCGCGCCAGGATCGTAGGAATTCGAAGGAAAACTACCTGCTCCTGCTGTGTCACCGTTCGCCATATTAAGCATGTAAAAGCCGAAGAGGGAAACATTGTGCGAGCGAACATTGAAGTTGGTCACAAGCTGGTTCTGACGGAAGACACCGCCCGACTGGTATTGATAGATGTTTTGATTCGTTCCATTGGGGCGCTCGCCGGTTTCCGGCAACGGCGCGTTGATGTTATCGCTGAACAAAGAATGAACGCCGCGAGAGTTGATGTATGTAACTGACACGGTGGCATTCTTTGTAATCTGGCGATCGACGCCAATTGCCGCCTCCATGGTAACGGGAGTGCGCATGTGGGGATCGACCTGGTAGATAGTAGGACTTAGAGTCGCGTTGTCGAGAGAGGGCGCTGTAAGGCCGGTAGAGGGCAAGTTCACGATGTATTGCTGCTGGGTTACGCCATTCTGGCGCTCTGCCTGCAGAATGTAGTTGTAGTCAAAGCGATCGAAGAACCAACCGTATCCTGCGCGCACAACCGTCTTTCCCTTATTCGTCGACCAGGCAGCGGAGAGTCGCGGGGCAAAATTGAGGTAGTCGTTGAGATGGTTCTGCGCTTCGTAGCGCAAGCCATAGCTGAGGGTCAAGTTTGGACGTACTCTCCATTCGTCAGCCGCAAAGAGGGAGCCATCGAAAACTGTGACACTCGATGTGGGCGAGCCTTTCATTGCGCTGTACTGGCTGGGTTTGAGGGCCTCGTAATCCGCTAGCGTGGCGAAGGTGAACGTGCCGTTGAATCCGCTGGTGGAGCTATTGACGTCGCGAGTCGTGCGCAGGCGAGTTCCAAATTTAATGGCGTGGTTGCCGTGCACGAGGCTGGTGTTGTTCTGAAACTCGAAACGGTCTTGCTTGTCGACCAATTGGCCGATGGTGTTTCCTCCACCGAGGAATGCGCCCTGCACGAGGATGGCTGGATCTGTGCTTTGGGCCGTGGAGCTATTGTTGCTGTGAATGTATTGGAAGAGCGTTTCGTTCATCGCGTTGTTACCCAGGACCTGGGTGTCGCTCAGTTGCAGGCTTTGCTCCGTACTCGACCGGTCGTAGGCTTGTGACGTGAGAGCTAGCTGTCCGACGCCATCCGCTGTCTCGGTGACTTTGTCGTACAGGTAGCGAAGAGTAAGAGTGTTGTTCGGCGTAAGTTGCAGATCGATGCGCGGGCTGATGTCGAGGCGGGTTCGAGGATTACTGTACGCACCGGTAAATGCCACAGCGTTGCCGTTGGAGTCGAGCGACGTATCTGCATTCACGATTGTGTTGTCCTGGTTGTTGCGGCGAAAAACGCTGACGAAAAATGATGCGTTCTTGCGCAACGAACCGCTGAGATTTCCCATCATGAAGGTTGAGTAATAGGGCGGCTCGGATGTTACGAAGGGGTTCAGCGAGTTAAACGCGGAGGTGTTGCCGTTCATCATCAGCGAACCGTGCATCTTGTCGGTGCCGGGCTTGGTCAGGATTTCGATGCGGCCGTATCCTAACTTGTCATACTGCGCGGAAAATGGGTTTTGATTCACGCGGATTTCGCGGATGGAAGATTTGGGTGGAAGCTGTCCGCCGCTGAAGCCATCGATAAAGATCTGGCCGCCATTGGGGCCTGCGGAAGGTCCCGCGAGTGCACTCAACTCCGACTGCAATTCATCCGGATCATCCGACAGCGCATCGAGAGCCGCACCTTTGATAACGATCTGGCTGGCGTTGTTGTCGGAGCTGGTATCGACGGTGTTGCTTTGCTCATTGACCGTGACGTCTTGCTTTTCGACTGCAATGGACAAGGCAAAGTCGTGCTGTGCGGATCGACCGGCGGTGACCACGACGCCGGACTGCTCGAACGATTCAAAGCCGGGAGCAGTGACGGTAACGGAATAGGTGTCGGGCGGCAGATTCTTTAACTCGTAGGTACCGGACGAAGTTGTCAACGCGGAGAAGACTTTCGCATCCGCGGCCGTAAAACGGATGATCGCTCCGGGAATGAGTGCACCCGATGGATCCGTCACCTGACCACGAACGCTTGCAGTTTCAGTCTGTGCGAAAAGATTCATCGTAAGCAGGAAGCCGAGCACTAAGAAAAGGACAGCTACAAGACGTTGGTGAGTTGCGTTCATGAATGCCTCCCGAACTGCGTCGTAAACCCATCTCATCAGCGTTGAGGCGCCAGTGCGGTCACAAAGATTGACGGAGTGTAGAGAAGTGTCACGGAGCCGTTACACTTTGTTACGTTCGTGCCTGGTGGCGGGTGTACAAAGATAGTGGTGCGGAGGAAATCATCGTGGCTTCGGTACTGTTGATCGACGACGACCGGGAGCTATGCGCAATGCTGAGTGACTACCTGAGCCGCCATGGGTTTCAGGTGTCTGCGGAACATCATGGAGAAACGGGGTTGCAGCGCGCCCAGCGCGGAAGGTTTGCAATTGTTTTGCTGGACGTGATGCTTCCGGGCATGGATGGTTTCGAGGTACTCCGAAAACTTCGCACGACTTCCCAGGTGAGTGTGTTACTGCTGACGGCCCGAGGCGAAGACGTTGACCGGATTGTCGGTCTTGAAATTGGAGCCGACGATTATTTGCCAAAGCCATTTAATCCGCGAGAACTCCTCGCGCGCATGCGAGCGATCCTACGCAGGAACAATGTTTCGGAACCAGCATCTGAAGGAGTGGTGGCGGCTCACAGGCTTGCGGTTGCGGGACTGGAATTGGATACCGGCTCGCGGAGTGTGCAATATAAGGGTGTGAGCCTTTCACTCACGGACATTGAATTCGCATTGTTGGAAGCATTAATGCAGGCGCCGGGACAGGTGCTGACACGAGAGCACTTGGTAGAGTCTGTACTCGGTCGCGAATTCAATCCTCTCGATCGCAGTCTGGACATGCATGTGAGCCGCCTTCGTCGCAAACTGGACGACGTTGCGGCAGTGGGCGATCGCATTAAGACCATCCGTTCGGTTGGTTATCAACTCGCAGTCGCAACGAACGAAAGCGCTACGGGTACTGAAGATATCCGAAACAATGCGACCACCTGGGAGCCCTGAGCCGGTATGCGCAGCATGTTCGCAAAGATTTTCGTTTCATTCTGGATCGCAGAGATCTTGATTCTCTTCTCGACTGCTTTCCTGTTGCGACGACATTTTGACAGTCCGGAAGTTCAACATCGTTCGCTTTCGCAGTCGATGACGATGAATGGCAATGCCGCGGTCGCGGCTTATCAGAAAGGTGGTTGCACGGCTCTGCGTGAATTCACCACCTTGTCGCCTGAGCCGTCTTACTTGCTGGACGGAAAAAATCAATTGCTTTGTCCTGAGGGCGAACAGCCTGACTTCAATGGTCTTCTGCAAAGGGCGCGGGACTTTCCCGGTCGGTTAGCTGGGACCCAGGTGGGCAGCCGATATCTGTGGGGCGCGAATGTGAGCGCATCCGACGGCCAGCGCTGGTTTTTCATCATCAGCGGAGTAACGCCAAAGCCACACTTTCCTCTGTTTGATATCCTTCCTCGTTTATTGATCAGCGTCATTGTTTCGGGCCTGGTGACGTTTGCGCTGGCGCTCTTTCTCACTCGTCCAATTACGATGTTGCGATCTGCGGCGCGCAAATTGGCGAGCGGTGACTTAGCAGCCAGAGCAGGATTGCGCAGCGTTAAAACAAGCGGAAGCGACTCACCGCCAAGCCGGGATGAGTTGAGCGGCCTGGTTCACGATTTCAACCACATGGCTGATCGGTTGGAGTCACTTGTCGCAGCGCAGCGCCTGCTGTTGAGGGATGTGTCCCATGAATTGCGCTCGCCGCTAGCAAGGTTGAGTGTTGCCCTGGAACTGGCGAAAGAAGAGGATCGGCCGGAGATGGAGAACCATCTTGCCCGCATCGAGCGCGAGGCACAACTCCTCAACAAGTTGATTGGACAGTTGCTGAGTCTTTCCCAAATGGAGTCGGCGCAACGCATCCCTGATGCCGAATTGATTGCGATGAAGCCATTGCTGGCGCGGCTGCTGACGGATGCAGAGTATGAAGCACAGAGCCACAATTGTTCAGTGTTGATGACAAGTGCCGACAATTGCGAGGTCGAAGGCAATGAGGAACTGCTCTACAGGGCGCTTGAAAATATTGTACGTAATGCCATCAATTACACCGCAGAGGGAACAACGGTAGAGGTCTCTCTAACGTGCGAAAACCAGAATGATGCTGTCGTGAGGGTGATGGATCGCGGTGCAGGCGTATCTGAGGAGCAACTGAAAGCGATTTTCCAACCGTTCTATCGACTTGACCATGCGAGACAGCGTTCCACGGGAGGCTCCGGCGTAGGACTCGCGATTGCGGATCGCGCCATCCGCCTGCATGCGGGCCAACTGGGTGCCTCGAATCGTCCCGGGGGCGGTCTCATCGTTGAAGTCCGCATCCCTCGTCGACGGACAGACCTGCCGTCCTGAGTGTCGATTCGCGACATGCAAACAATGTCAGTGCTGCGCATTCAAAGATAATCTTCTCGCTGATCAATACGCGTAATCCGGATTGGCAGGGCTTTAGGATTCCGCTCTTTTCGATCTTGCTCCGCGGACATAGAGAAAGAGCCCGAGAATGACCGAGGCCAGCGTTCCCCCAATTAACTTGATCTCGAATCCCAGCTTGTCAGAGGAGTCTCCGGGCGGGACGAGCGAGACGAAGATTCCGACAAGAACAACAAGGAAACCCAAGCCGCCAGCGATCCAAACGCCCGTAACTCCGCCGGGCACTAGAACTGCCTGGGAATTCTCCCTGCGATCTTTTCGACGAGAGAGTTTGATGACTGCCGCAAACATGTAGAGGAAGGGAATGAAGTAAAGGATGATTGCTGCGTCGATGAGAAATTGATATGCGCCGCGTGTTGTTTCGTTGATCTGGCTGGCGAGGAGAATAAATCCGGAGACTATTGCCTGGACGAGTATGGAAACATAAGGAGTCTTCCAGCGGGGATGAATTTTACCGAAAGCCGCGGGCAGGTAGCGATCGATGCCGACGACAAATGGTACGCGTGCAATGCCCGCGACAGTGCTGCCGACGCCACCGGCGTTTCCTACCGTGACCAGGATGGCGGCGAGGATGCCGAGGAAGCCGAGTTTCAGAGCGACCGATCCAACAGTGATGGCATGAAACACGCCGCTCTGGGGATTCAGATCTGCGGCAGGCACGAGTGAGAGAATCGCAAAAGTTCCGGCGATATACATGAAGGCGATCATTGCGCCAGCGCCAAAAACTGCACGCGGCAAGGTCCTGCGAGGATCGCGGATCTCCTCACTCATTGCCGAGACGAGTTCCAAGCCGGTGAACGCGAATGCGATTTGCGACCAGAAATTCACGGTGTCCCAATTCCATGTGGGCATCATGTTGGCAAGGGTGAAATGCGTGGCGGAGCCGTGGCGCATGCAGACGATAACGGCTACCGCAGCCAACATGAGAAGGGGCACATACGTTCCGACTCCGCCGGCGTTCTGCAGCCATTTGCCGACGTTGAGACCGATAATGTTGAGAATCACTGCTACGAGAAGCATGGCGAGCGAGACTGACAGCAGGAAGGTGCGATCCTGCGCAAGGGCCGCGCCGCGGCCTCCAATGATGTATGCGCTCATGGATGCGCTGGCGAGAAGCAGCCCGGGGAAATAGAAGACGGTGTAGATCCAGTAGGTCCAGCCGGCGATGAAACCGTGAAAATCGCCGAAGGCTTCGCGCGCCCAGACGTAGAGGCCGCCCTCTTCCGGAAATCGGGAGGAGAGTTCGTTGATGACGAGAGCGCCGGGAACAAAGAAAAAAATTGCAGCGAGGATCCAGAGGCTGATTGACGAAGTACCGTTGTGTCCGGCAGCGGCGATCCATCGTGGTCCGAGCACCGTCGCGATGTTGAAGAGCAGGACATCCCAAAATCCCATGGTCTTCCGCAGTTGAGACTTGGAATCGACGGATGGGGGCGCGGAGATCGTCACGGGGTCACCTTAAGGATCGAATTGTCTGGCATGCAGAGAACAAAGCAACTGTAAACGGAGTGCAGGAAAAGATTATCTCGCTTTGCAGAACTGCGCGATAGATGACGAGATGCTCGGCGGATCTGGATGTGGATTGGCTGGCTTATCTCGTCACGCCGGAGTGAGTGCTGGAGAGTTCTTGAGGGCGGAGGATTCGCTTTGGGCGACGAGGCGGGTGAGCGCAAGGACGGTGATGTCGTCGTCCTGCCCGAAGGTGACTGCTGCTTCGGTAGCTTCTGCTGCACTGGGTTTGGTAGCGAAAAGAGTCTTAAGGCGATCGAAGCCGTATAGATCGCCTGCAGCACTGCGAGCTTCGAGCAGTCCATCGGTGAAGAGGATAAGGTGATCACTTTCGTTCAGGTGGAAGGAAGTTTCTTCGAAAGTGGCCTCAGCAACCAGCCCGAGCGGAAGGGCCCCGGGAAGGTCGATCTCGCGTCCGTTAAGAAACGGGGCCGGGTGTCCAGCACTGGCAAGAATGCATTCTCCGTCGCCATCAATGCGAAGGGCAATGCAGGTTGTAAAGCCCCCTTGCAATCGGCCGTGGAGCCGGCGATTGAGGCCGGCGAGAATTTCCGCGGGGCTGGAATTGAGTTCTGTCAGCACGCGAGTTGCGCCGACGATAAGCGAGACCGTCATAGCGGCTTTCAGGCCCTTGCCGCTCACGTCGCCGAGAATGATTAAAGTTGAGCTGCCTGAAAGGGGAACGATTTGGAAGAAGTCTCCGCCAACCTCAAGGGCGGGTTTGTAGGCGCTTGTGAGCGCGTAGCCGGGGAGTGCAGGAAGAGTTTCCGGTATGAGCAATTGCTGGAGTTCGCGGGCGTTCGTGAACTCCTGCTCGAGTTGCGTGTGGCGGCGGCGACTCTCGACCGAATCCCGGTAGAAGGCATAGATGAGTGTAGCGAGCACAAGTGTATCTGTGACTGTGTGCTGATGAATGGCTATGCCATCAATGACCGCGATGGGGGTGAGCAGCCGATCAATCATCGTCGAATGAGTAAATCTCAGGCCGACGATGGATACGTTGCGTGCGACGACCAGAAGTTGGGTGAAAACAGTAGCGACAGCGAGCAACCATCGGCTGGTGTCGAGTCGTTTTCCGCGTGCCAGCGCGACGCCAACAATTACGAGCGAGAGAAATCCAGGTACGGCGTAAAGAGCAGCAAGGAATCCTTCTGCGGTTTGAGCCCAATGCGCCAGTGAAGAGGGCCACGCGACCATCAGCAGAAAGACGTAGAGCGCGATGATGACGAGCATGATTACGCTAACGATGTTCGTGATTCGGCGCAGCGTCTTAACGTGTCGAAGATCCAACAACCAGATCAGCATGTACCAGAGAGAAATGTCGCGAACACCGATGCCCGCACGATTGATGGCTAATAGCAGGGGCTCGCTGAGTCTCCAGCCAAATGGAATATTGGCGAGAAGCATGACAACCATTGAGAGGGAGAAGCACGCCATCCACAGATATGCTGCTTTGCCGCGAACGGTGAGCCACGCCAGCACTCCGAGCAAGACAGCGAGCGAGTAAAGGGGAAGAAGAATGAGGTAAGTAACGTCGAACCGGAAGGAGTCGTTTCGCAATGCGGCGACGTGTGCGGCGATCTCACCCCGTAGGCCTACAAGAGGTGGTGCGCGAAGGCCGCCAGAGTCATTCCAGCCGATGGACAGGAACGGCGCACGCCAGACTCGGATAGCCAGCACTCCGGTCTTCACGGGTCCAAGTGGCACGGCTACTGAACTGTCTGCATACCAGGATTGATGGGGTGGCATGGTCCCGATGTGGCCGACCAGAGCACCATTCCAGAAGACTTCGCACGCGTTTCCTACGGATGGGATGAAGAGTCCCAGATCCATTGTTGAGCTGAGCGAGGGTGGAATCACAATGGACCGGCGATACCACGCGAATCCGTCGTAGGAACCGTGCCCTTGCTGATCCCACGCCTTATCGGTCGATAGCTGTTGCCAATGCGAATCGTCAAAACCGGGTGCGGCCCACGCTGGATTATCACCGACTCGAAATTGCCACGGACCGTCCAGAGCGATCAGTCCTTTCCCAAGGCCTTCCAGCACGAAGGGAGCAGATGAAGCCGATGAGGCGGGAGTCGTCTGCGCGGCGAGGCCGCTGGCCATGGCAGCAAGCAAGAGGGCAACGATCAGGTTGCACCGGAAGTGGGGAAGCATTGAACCAGCATACTCATTCCGGCCTGAAAAATGTGCGGGATTGTATTGAGGAAAACGAGCCGGGCGCGCGTGTACCCGCGCGCCACAATTTGCATTTACTCAGCGATAGTTACCTGTCCACAAATTCGATTGACCATTGTGATCGTGCGTGCCAGAGTCTTTGAAACAGACAGTTTATTGTCCAATTTTTGTACGAGGTCGATTCAATTCATGAGTACCGATTCAGTTTCGATGCAGCAATGGCTGGCCGACTACATTCAAGGATCTGGAGCAGTGGCGGGTACGGTTCACGTGCGCCAGGGGGATGGCCTTGCTATTGCCGCAGCGGTGAATATTCCACCGCCCGTGGTAGAGGCCGTTCGATGGGTGCCATGGGGCAAGGGCATGGCGGGAATGGCGCTGGAAAGTGGCGAAGCCGTGCAGACCTGCAATTTGAAGGAAGACGACTCCGGGCGCGTGAAGCCGGGGGCTAAGGCCGTGTCCGCGCAGGCTGCGGTCGCCCTGCCACTGAAGGATGCTGACGGTTCTGTGATCGCCGTCCTCGGCGTGGCTTTTCAGGAAGAGCGTGAGATCGGGCAGACGGAGATCGAGCGGTTACTGGCCTTGGCAGGCAGCATTCCTCTTTCACAATCTGTCCCGAAGTAACGAAGAGGAGCTCTTGGGTTTTACGGGCATGGAAGAAGACTTTCCCGGAAATGACCGGTTCACGATCATCCGGCGGCTGGGTGCCGGCGGGATGGGGATTGTCTACGAGGCGCAGGATAACGAGCGCCAGACTCGAGTCGCGCTAAAGACTCTCCGCAACATCGATCCGGCCAGCATCTTTCGCTTCAAAGTGGAGTTTCGCTCTCTGGCTGAACTTTCGCACAAGAATCTGCTGCCGCTCTACGAGCTATTTTTCGAAGACAACCACTGGTTCTTCACCATGGAACTGCTCGAAGGCGCGACAGATCTGCTGACGTTCCTACGCGGGGAGCGGCCGCGGCACCGCCATTCCGATACGGATGTTGGGGCAGCCGGCAAAAGTGTGCCCCGGGCCAGCGTCGATTCGGATGCCCCAACGTTACAGACTCCATTACCGTCTTCGCAGGCATCGGAGGCGACAGCCTTAGCCACTCCATCAATGATTTCGCCAATGGTAGTTGAACCTCCGAAATCAGACTCTGCTTATTCGGAGCCAACTGCGCTTTATGTGCCGGACAGCGATTCTTTCCGGCATGACATTGAGGTGGAGGATTCCGAGAGAGAAATGCTGGTCGAAGTTTCACCAGCCGTGGCGGATCCGGCGCGGCTCATCCTCGACTATGTTGCACTTCGCCGAGCTTTCCTGGCGGTTGCACAAGGAGTGCGGGCACTTCACACCGCGGGAAAAGTGCATCGGGATTTGAAGCCGGAGAATGTGATGGTCTGTGCGGATGGACGGCCGGTGCTGCTGGATTTCGGCTTGATTCTCAATTTGAAACCCCAGATCGAATCAGACATTGAGGAGCCAACCGGCCAGCCAAGATACCAGGCGGTTACCGACAACATGATTTCGGGAACCATCTCTTATATGGCGCCTGAGCAGGCCACGGGTTCACCGTTGCAGGACAGCAGTGATTGGTATGCATTCGGCGTGATGCTGTTCGAGGCGCTGACTGGTCGGCTCCCATTCCGAAGCAGAGGCGCGGAGATGGTTCGCGCAAAGTTGGAGAAGGATGCGCCGCCTCCTTCTCGCTTTGCGCCGGAGACTCCACCTGATCTGGACCAACTATGCATCGAGCTTTTGAATCGCGATCCAAAATTGCGTCCGGTTGGTGGGGACGTTCTTCAACGGCTTAGCGGAGAGTCCACCGTCGTCGAAGACGGCATGCTAAACCAGCACATCTTCATTGGCCGCGAATCCTACCTCGCTCGATTGAACGATTCCTTTGCCCAACTTGAAAAAGGCAAGTCTGAAGTTCTCTGTGTTCATGGACGTTCTGGTGTAGGTAAGACGGCGCTTATCCAGCATTTTCTTGAGCAGACCGTTCTAACTCGAAATGGGGTTCTACTTGCCGGAAGATGTTATGAGCAGGAGTCAGTCCCGTACAAGGCTATCGACAACCTGATCGATGCACTGACCGAGCTTTTGCTGGAGATGCCAGCGGCGCGTCTCAAGCAGGTGTTGCCGCCTGACATCCAGGCGTTGGCCCGCGTTTTTCCTGTGCTCAAACGCGTGAAGTCGATTGGAGGGAGCACTGCGGGAGTTGCGAATGACCCGATTCTTGTAAGGCGACAGGCATTTCAGGCACTTGGCCAACTACTGACAGCGATAGGAGAGAAGCAGCCACTGGTGCTTTATATCGATGATCTCCAGTGGGGCGATACGGATAGTGCGCAGCTACTGTCAAGTCTCCTCACGAGTGAGCCTCGGCCGAGAATGCTGGTGCTACTGAGTTATCGCGGAGAGTATGCCGCCAATGCATGTCTTCGGGAATTTCGACGTGCATGGGAATCGAGCTCCATTCCGCATTACGAAATGGAAGTGTTGCCGCTTTCAACCGAAGAGAGCCGCGAGTTGACTACGCGTTTGCTGGCGGGAACACCCGTCGCAGACCGGCTGATAGAGCGCATTGTGGAGCAGGCTCATGGGAGCGCATTCTTCGTGCAGGAACTGGCGGAGCATGCTCGCAGCGGCATCGACTGGCAATCGACATCGGCAACAGATCGACGAGGCCGGGGGAGTTCCGGGGATCTTGATGATGTTCTGTGGCATCGCGTACAAAAGCTGCCGAAAGAGGCTCGCGAGCTACTCGAGATGATCGCAGTTGCCGGACAACCGATCCAATTTCGAGAGTTGGTTCACGCTCGCGACTTCGCGGCTGTTCCGCAACACGCGGTGAATCAACTTCGTTCGGCACGCCTGGTTCGCAGTACCGGCACGCGATTGACGGATCAGATTGAAGCGTTCCACGACCGGGTACGCGAGAGCATTGCGAGTCATCTGTCCGCGCCGGTAAGCCGCGATTATCATCTGCGGATTGCGAATGCGCTGGAGGCGAATGGCGAGGCGGCCCCGGAAACGGTAGCGAGCCATTTGAATTCCGCAGCGTCTCCGCGGGCATCGCACTTTTACGAATTGGCAGGGCAGCGCGCGATGCAAGTGCTGGCGTTTGACCGCGCGGAAGAGTATTTCAAACTTGCAGCACACATCGCACCGACTCCCACGGACCGTGCCCGCGTTGAAGAAAGACTCATCCATTTCTATACAAACATGGCACGCTTTAAGGAGGCATATTCAACAGGCCGCGATGCCGTCGCGCGTTTTGGCGTGAAACTCCCGAAAAAGTTCGTACCGCCCCTGCTGATCATGGATGTTCTTTATGCATTGATCCGCAAGGGCCGCCGGAAGCCTTCGGAACTTCTTGATTTGCCGGCAATGACGGATGAGCGACAGATAATTGTCGTTCGGCTGATTGCGGCTATGGGGAAGGCGGCGTACCAGGTTCGCCCGGAGATTTGTGTTTCCATCTGTACGCGCGCCGTGAACATCTGCTTGAAGAGAGGGAATACTCCGGACGCGGCGATCAACTACATGGTATTTGGCTGCATCTTTCTTGGCGGCATTGTTGGCCGCGCGAAGACCGGCTACGAATACGGGCGGCTTGCGCTCGACCTGGTGGATAAGTTTCAAAATCATGAGCAACGCGCCGAAGTTAACTTCGTTGTCGGCTATTTTGGCACTTCGTGGATGAGACCAGCGATAGAAGCTGAGCTGCTTTGGGAGACGGCCTTTGAAGAAGGGCAACGCACCGGCGACCTTTTCCACACTGGCTGTGCTGTTTCCGGAACCATCCAGAGCATGATCATGCGCGGTGCTCCGCTTGCAGAAGTCGAACGCCGCATCGAACAATTTTGGCCGGTGATGGAGCAGGCTCACCTTCGAGAGCCATTGACCTGTCTTGCGAGTACGCGCGAACTAATCAGAATCCTTCAAGCCTCCGCTCCGTCAGCCGGGGATTCAGAGGGTGCGGAGAATCCGCAACTGCTTTCGGAGCTTGCGAATTTTGGTTCACGCCACTTCGCGCATTTTCACTTTCTGAATCAATGTATGCTGCATGCGCTAAAAGGGAATACCACGGCGGGTCTTGCTGCCGCAGACAGATCAGCGACATATCTTCCAGATTCAAAGGGACTGCTGAATACGCCGGAACATTATTTCTGGTCTTCGATGTTGTTGGCGATGAGCGATACGGACCCTCGCGCTGCAAGCGGAAAAATCGCCAAGGCAAATCGCAAGTTTGCAGGCTGGGTGAAAGACTGCCCGGCAAACTTCACGCTCCGTCATGAATTGCTCAGCGCGGAGGTTGCTCGTCTCAAGAGCCAGACACATCTGGCGATGGAGCATTACGAAAAAGCAATTGCACTCGGAGAACAGTATGAGACGTGGCATCTGCTCGGCCTTGCGAACCAGCGAGCATCCTTGTTTGCTGCGAGCCTGGGGCTCAACGATGTAGCCAGGCAATACGCCGAGGCTGCTGATTGTGCCTATGCCAAGTGGGGAACGCGGTCCATCGCGATTCCGTTTGTCGATTCATCTTCTCAGCCGTCACTCGAAGCTCAGCCGTAAGGAGATCGTCCATGCGATGCCCACGTGTTCTTGCCGCATCCCCTGTTCTCTTCATTATGATGCTCACTCTGTGCGTTCCGAATTCGCGCGGCCAAGCGACCATGTCGTCGGTAAAGCTTGAAGATCCTCGTGCGGACAAGACATTGCTGATGGGTACCGATGCTGCTGCATTTGGCTGGAAGATGTTTGCTTTTCTCAATTGGCCGGAACTGCCGGGACAGCGCGGCATACCGGATAGTGGCAAGTCGATTGGAGATCACGGCGCAACGGTTTGGGAAAGCTATAAGAACGTGAGCGAGGTCTACCTTGCCAACGGAAAGCGTCCGGCGCCTTGGGAGACGAATGACGAAATACCAACAGCATCGGGGAAGATGACTCATCCGTCAGCCAAACAACTGGCTGCATTTGGACCGGTTGATTCCACGTGGGTACACTATCTCGCGGAGCCGGTCATGATTGACGGCCAGCAAATCTGCGATTCCAGTTCGAACGTTGTTCGCTATGACGTTCGCGGAAATCGTTCCTATTTCGACTATGTCGTCAACAATACGGCGGGCTATGAACTTTTCAATGTTGAAGGTCAGGAAGCCGCGCTTGCGGATTCCAATTTTACATTTCAGTTCGCCACGGATGCACTTGAGGTGAAGGCGTCGTGGCGCATTCTGAGTGCCGGGCAGGATGGCAGTCGATACTGGACTGCTATTGGTGTCTACCGCGATAAGAACCGGGTATTGCACACGGCGCGCATCGGCCTCACCGGGCTGCATATCATCAGCAAGGCTTTGCCTAACTGGGTCTGGATTACCTTTGAGCAGGTAGATAATGCGACCGCCACTTACAAGTACTTCCTCGGTAACAAGGGCGCGGCAGTGGGACAGAACATTAACTATAACTCTGCTCTTGACCCTGTTAACAAGGAGTGGCAGGGTGCGCTCGCTGGAACAAAATGGCAGTACTATGCGCTAATGGCCACTCAAACGCAGTTCGTAGATGCAACGCAAAAGGTTATCCTTATGGCGAACACGCAAATGGAGACTTACTTTCAACCTAACTCCTCCTGTATAAGTTGCCATAAGATCGCTAGTGTTGGACCTAGAAAAAACCTTCGTTTGTTGCTTTTCTATCCATTGAACCCATATACGGGTGCGGTTAATTTCCAGGCGGTTGCTAACCAACAGTTCCCGGGTCAAACCTTTAAGGATTTGGACTTTGCCTGGTCGTTAAGAAATGCGCAGTATAAGTCGATCTCCGCCAAGCCGGTTAAGTAATCGACGTTAGTTGAACTATCCAATCCAGCCAAGTTACGGAGAATCAATCCATGAGTTATCTGAGCCGTCCACAGATCACCTTTGCCGGTGTCGCATATTGCAATCCTTCTACCGCGGATAACAACGACCTGGCGGACATTTTTGATGTGGATACTCTTGAACTCACTCCCGAGATGAATGTGATTGGAGGCTCCACGGTACTGAATCCAGCTGGGCAGCAGACGTTTCATTACCAAGGCGCCACCAGCGCGCCGGACTGTCGCACTTGGATAATGGGCCTGATGGACAAGGTTCCCGAGGGCGACGGCTATGGACAGCAAGCGCACTGGAATTATTACGGAGATCACGCGACACGGCTGGACGATACGACGGTCAAGAACTATGAGGCCAGTGCCGGAGTTACCGTTCCACTTGACGATCCGCTTCTAGGCGCCACGGTTAGCCTTATTGGCACTCCTTCTCCTATGCAATTCCAGGACCCGGTGATTGTCGACAACGATCCCTATGCACTTATCACGAGCCAAATCTTTAGTTATGGAATGCAGGTAACCGGTAAGGATGCGAGTGGAAATGCGATTAATTTTATTACCGCCAATCCCACATCACGGGCTTATGCCTACTACATTAATCCGTTCAAGAATCTAGACCCTAACGCGATTGGGTTCCAGGGAGTTTCCGCGATCTTCTGTCTCTCTGTGGCAAAGGGGCCGGGGTTGCAAATCAATACGAGCATAAACTCGCCGGCGCTGAATGATCTCGCCACTGCGGTCGCAAAGGGAGCAGGATTACAAATGCGATTCTGCTTCTACGACGCAATTTACCAGATATCTCCGCAAGACCTTTATGCGCAATTTGCGGCAGGGAAATACACGCCCAATCCGTATATCGGCCGCAATCTAGGGACGATCGGAGTGTTGGGGCCGGGAGAACTACTGTCAGCGCCTCCTGGGCGCAAGTTAAGTGTGCAGAGCAGAATTCCTTACACGCTGGCCGCACCTTGCGGAACCGGAACCAATAACAGCGGAAAGGCAGCCCTCGGTATTACCCTCGCGGAGCTTGATCTAGATGCCGAAAACGTTACGCTCGACTGCATAAGCACATTTCCGGAATGCAATGTGGCTTCCAATACGAAATATAACTTCGGACCAATGACGATCGACCTTGTGAATGCAGATGGCTCACACATCGTGCTCGGCGAGATTCCTTACGACCAGAACACCTATGAGACGCAGGGCGGATTGGTGGCTCTTTCTCTGAGCAACCATCCACAGATTGCGGAGATAAAATCGGCTGACGCATCCAGCCTGCTGGCGATCCACTCCACCACACTCAACCAGGATGTATTGCTTGAGTCGCCGGGCCTCGACATTCAGACTGAAGACCGCGCGCTGTACTTCGACGCTCAAACCCTTTCCAATTGGGACGATCCGAACGAGAAACCAATATCAGGCACATCGCAGGTGACTATCAATGTGTTTCGACAGGGGAAACCGGTGCAGACGGCGGTAACTGTCAATCTGGAATATTGGATGTGCGACAAGGAGCAGATCAATCCCAGTAAACCGCAGGTCAATGTGCCCTCACGCTACTTCACCGTGGCCGAAGCGGTTGCGATTCCGCCAACAATCTATCCCAACCCGAACTATAACGCTAACGACCCCAGCAGTCCTAAAACGATCAGCGTGATTACGGATCAAGTAACCATTCCTGCTAGTTCGAACGGTCAACTTACTCTGAACTTAAGCGCGTTGCGACCGGGAACGAGCCTGATACGATTCACCGATCCTGCGATCCCCCAGGTCTCGCCCAACTTTGCATGGGATAACTGCAACTACTGCTGCCTTCGTATTTTGCCGTTTGACGATTATCGTGCTGTGAGCGATCAGCAGATCAACGAGTGGTCATACATCTACGCCAACTTCTTCAACTATTTCGCATTGCTATATCCCATCATGAGCCGCGTTATTCCCTGGGGCCCCTCGGATGCGCCTGATAATCCGGATTACGTTAAGCAGTTTGCGACAAACATGAAGACGTTCACGAATCCCATCAACTGGAATACGACAATCTACATGCCGATTACGCGAGATCTTTCGGCGGGAAAAAGGGCGCTCTTATGGCGCTGGTGCTCACTCCAAGGGGCGTAAGGCGCACTGGAAATTGAAAGCGCTCACAGCTGGTGCGAGCCTCATCTCAACTTGATGGGTTTGCTGTCTGCTAACCGTAGCGGCGAGAATTTGCATCTCAGTATGCGGCGGTGATTGGGGGTATTGTGGGAATGAATCGGAAGGGGTCAGAGAAGGGTTCGCTTGGAAAGCTGTTTTTTTATGCGACCGTGGTTTCGGGAGTAGTGGCGGCATATTTGATGTATCGAAGAGGCGAGTCGCTGGGTTCCATTGCACGACAGACTATTTCGAATCCGTTGGGAAGCCTGGCGTCGGAAGTTAAGAACGCGCTGTAAGCCTTTCAAGGAAATCTTCAAAGCAAAACACCTTAGCTTTGGCATTCAGGACGGCGTTTCGACGGGCACAATCGGGAGTTCCCGACGGCCGGGAACCGCGGCGCTCCGGCAGATTCATTTTCAAATTCGCCTCTCCAGCTTCAACATCGCCCTTGTTTATTCAGACGACGGGCCCCCGGAATGGGCTGGCATTCTTTACAACTTGCGGAAGATAGGTATAGCGTTGGCACGTTGCGAGCGAACCACACATGAAGGAGATTGACAGGCATGAGCGCAAAGATCAGTATCCGCCACATCGAAAGCATTACTGTTCTGGATGTCAGTGGCCGCATTACCCTCGGTGAAGGCGGCGTTACTCTCCGTGACTCCATCCAGGGAGCCCTGAACGCGGGCACAAAAAAGCTCCTTCTGGACATGGGCGGCGTCTCCTACATGGACAGCTCAGGAGTGGGCGAGCTAACCAGCGCTTTTACTTCCGCTAGAAACAAGGGCTGCGAACTCAAGCTGCTCAACCTGACCAAAAAGGTGGATGACTTGATGCAGATCACCAAGCTAGCAACCATCTTCGACATTTATTCGGATGAAAAGGAAGCCGTCGCATCCTTTAAGAATTAGCTGCTCTGGGATCTAACGAGACGCTGAAGGCTCTTCACTCCCTCCGGCCTCCATTTGACAGCGTTGTCTTACCGGAGGCTGATCAGGGGACCAACATACTTCCGAGGAACAAGGGTATCGGTCCTATCGTCGGCTATCTCTTGGAGCAAAACTCCGAGACAGACCTGCTTACGTTTAAGGCCTCTTGGGTGTGGAAATTGACAGCGGAGTTTATGGCGGAGAGGGAGGGATTCGAACCCCCGATACCCGTAAAGGTATGCCTGATTTCGAGTCAGGTGCATTCAACCGGGCTCTGCCACCTCTCCGTTCGGTAAATGCCAGTAAAGTTCCTAAATCACAGCGTTTTCCCGGTTCGCTGCAACTGGTAGCGGAGCCATTCTGCGAAGGTGAGCAGAGCAAACCCGTCCTCTACGAGTCTACTGGCAAAAGTAGCGCGATGGCAATGCCGTGCGGCTGGTTGGCGATGTTCACGGTCCGCGTGCAGGGTCGAACGCAACTAACATCGGGTCGGTGACCTGCACCAGCGCCGAAACAATTGCCGGGTTGTGGTCTCGGGATAGTAAAGTAGGCCAGTGGGTAATTCATTTAAATTGGGATCGTTCTCTTCGTTCGCTAAGACAGGTTGGCTGTTTTTCCGAATCGGAGTCACTGCTGTTCTCATCCTGCCGCTCGCCGCACAAAATGCTTCCAATCATCCGGATGCTGTCTCGATACAGGGAACCGTCGCGGATGTGAGCGCGAAGCCCTTGGCAAACGTGACTGTACGACTTGCTCAAAAGGGCGGCCCGGAGATCGTGACGTCCACTACGGGCCCCGATGGCGCCTTTGTATTTCCAGCTATTCCGGCTGGCACATATATATTGAATGCGGATAAGGCTGGATTTCAAGGCCGCACCACATCCCTCGACGCGTCAGTTGCAGGGGGTCACAAGCGGGTGGATATGGTGCTAGAGCCCTTGGCAAGCACACAGGAGTCCACCGGTACCTCCTCCACTTCCGCAAGCGCTATGGAATTCGCCGATAAGCCGAATTTCACGGTCGCGGGAGTAACGGATTGGACGGCTGCTGGGGGGCATGGTTCCGACACGACTCTACGGGCCAGCGAAGCCCTCGCTCGCGAGACACTCACTCTGAAACCAGAGAGCCGAATGAGCGGTGTGACTGCTTCAACTGCTGCGGCTACAAACCAGTCGGAAAGTCAGTTGCGCTCAGCCCTCTCGTCAACTCCGGAAAGATTCGAAGCCAATCACAACCTAGGCGATTTTTATCTGCGGAGCGGCAGGTATAGGGATGCTATCCCTCTTCTGCAAACAGCGTATAAAATCCAGCCTTCGAACCGGGA
Organism: uncultured Acidobacteriaceae bacterium; assembly: GCA_963797255.1. Taxonomy (GTDB): domain Bacteria; phylum Acidobacteriota; class Terriglobia; order Terriglobales; family Acidobacteriaceae; genus JANXZS01. Next base: position 750,491 of record CAWCOV010000001.1, on the reverse strand, counting down.
AAATGAGTTTGCCCTGGCGGCTGCCTACAAGGGCGCGGGAGATTTTGCAGCGGCGCGTGATCACGTGCAAAAACTGATGGCAGCCAAGGATGACGCGGACCTTCACAGGCAATTGGGCGACATCGATGAAGCGCAGGGGAATCCCCTGGCGGCAGTTCATGAATATGAGCAGGCCGTCCGTCTGGATGCGAGCGAAGAGAACTACTTCGTGTGGGGTTCTGAGTTGCTGCTTCATCGCGCGGTGTGGCAGGCGCAGGAAGTCTTCGGAAAGGGTGTGAAGGCACATCCGAAATCCGCCAGGATGCTGGTTGCGTTGGGGACGGCCCTCTTTGCTGGCGCGCTCTACGACCAGGCGGCAGCACGTGTGTGTGAAGCCTCCGATCTGAATCCAGCGGACGTTGAACCGTATGTATTTCTTGGCAAGATTGAAGCTGCGTCGCCGAACGCGTTGGAGTGCGTTGAACCAAAACTGGCTCGGTTTGTGCAGCAACAGCCTGGGAATTCCCTGGCGAATTATCTCTACGCGATGACGATTTGGAAGCGGCTTGACCAGCCGGTGGATAGCGCGAGACTCGAGAAGGTGCAGGAGTTTTTGACGAAGGCCGTTACAATCGACGCCAATTGTGGCGACGGATATTTGCAACTTGGAATCCTTAATGCTTCCAAACGGGATTATTCGAAAGCGATTGGGTTTTATACAAAGGCAATTGAAGTGAACCCACAATTGGTGGAGGCGTATTACCGGTTGGGCGTCGCATACGATCGGACGGGTGAAGCAGACAAGGCGAAACAAGAATTTCAACTCCATGACGAGATTAAGAGACGACAACAGGCTGCTGTCGATCAGCAGCGGCGTGAGGTGAAGCAGTTCGTCGTGGTTCAGCCGGAAAAGCAAAGCCCTGCGCAAACGCAGTAAATGCGAAGTCCTTCTGTTGCCAAGATGTTGGAAGTTATAGTTGATCCACCGAAGTGCCCTTCTGGGAACATTCCCGTCGAAGCGATTCCGGAGTGCAACTTCATTCGCTTGGCGAACGTCATCCCTATCTAACGCCAAAATGTTCCGAACCCAAATTGTGACTATGGAAAAGCTGTCGTGCCGTACTGGACGTTACCGCCTGCGAAGACTGAGACGAAAGAGAGCTACCAGTTGGATCGGATAATTCGTTTTTGCTGCCTGCTGCTTACCGGTTGCATGTTCTCGGTTGCACAGGAGCCGGCGGGAGCACCGCAACCAACTACTACTTTCGTAGTGAACGTGACTCGGGTGTTTGTGCCGGTTGTTGTTCGAGATAAACAAGGCCACGTGGTGCCGGACCTTAAGCAGGAAGACTTCCAGGTCTTCAACAACGGCAAGCCGCAACCGATCACCAGATTCACCGTGGAAAAGCGCGAACCGATCGTGGCCATCGCTGAAAAGGGCAAGGACTCGCCATCCGTTTCTCCTCCCGCTGCTGCTCCTAATCCTGCGCAAATTTCATCGACCGCGCCCGTTCGTTTCATCGTATTTCTCTTTGACGATTTGCACCTGAGTTCCGAGGATTTGGCGCATGCTAAAGATGCGAGCACCAAAATGCTGGCGGGAGCACTAGGCGATTCGGATATGGCCGCAGTGGTTTCGATTTCTGGACGAACCAACAGCGGACTCATCCGTGATAAGACGAAACTGGAGGCGGCAATATCGAGCCTCGAACCTCGGAGCCTTTACAAGTCGGAGGGGTCTGAGTGTCCAAATATCGGGTACTACCAGGCAGATCTGATTGTGAACAAGCACAACAACACCGCTACCGCTGCGGCGATACAGCAAGTATTCGATTGTGACCCCGGACTGGATAAGCAACGCGACTTGAATGTTGCTGAGCGGCTAGCTAACTCCGCAGCTATGCGAGTTGTGACCCTTGGCCAGCAGGATGTCCAGCTCACGAACGCTACGATCATGGAAATTGTGCGGCGGATGGCAAAACTGCCGGGACAACGCACTTTGATACTTGTATCTGCAGGGTTCCTCAGCATCGATCAGCAGGCTCTGACGGCGGAGTCTCAGATTATTGATCTAGCCGCACAATCCGACATAACCATCAGTTCGCTTGATCCGCGAGGCCTGTACACAACTGAAATCGGCGCAAGTGAACACAGCCCATCATTGGGCGGCCAAAGCATGCAGTTAAACACTGCCTATCGCCGAAGCAGCTTTGAGAACAGCGAGAACGCCATGTCGTCCCTCGCGAACGGGACTGGCGGTACTTATTTCCACAACAGCAACGATCTGAATGCCGGCTTCAAGAGCCTGACCGAGGTGCCGGAGTACCTTTACCTTCTGGAAATCTCGCTGAATGATGTTAAGCCGGATGGCGCCTACCACCCACTCAAAGTGAAGGTAGACCGGGCAGACATTACCGTTGAGGCTCGTCGCGGCTACTTTATGCCCAAGCCGGAGAAAACTAAGAAATAGGATCTACTTCGTGGGTGGCTTGAATGTCGACACGATGCCGTCGCCTTCTCGAATGGTGAGAATCTGATTCGCCTTCACCTGCGCGAACTTCTCAATCTTCTGCGTTGTCGGCCACTTCACCTCGATCGAGTCCACTATGTCGAGCTTCCCCAATCCAAAATGAAGTCGCAAATCGCTTTGTGACATCACGCTTGTGCCGCTGTGGACTTCATCCATCTGCACATGCTTGCCGGTGGTGACACGTACACGTGCCCCAATAGCGGTACGATTGCATTTCGTTCCAACCAGCTTGAGCTTGATCCAGTTTTGCTTGTTACCCCCTTCGTTGTGAAGGAGAGAGGGCAGATCGTTCATGTTCAGAATCAGGACGTCCATGCCGCCATCGTTGTCGTAGTCGCCGAAAGCTGCGCCGCGACTGGAGAAACGTTGGGTGATGCCGGATCCCATCTCTGACGAAACATCTTTGAAGCGACCGTTGCCGAGATTCTTATATACCAGGCGAGGATTCTTAAACTGCTCGCCGAACTTGTAGTTATCGATCTCGGGATAAACGTGGCCGTTAATTTGAACAATGTCTGACCAGCCGTCATTGTCGTAATCAATAAAGCCGCAGCCCCACGCCACGTAGTTGTTATTAATGCCTACTCCCGAATTGAACGAGAGATCGCTGAAAGTCCCGTCGCCGTTGTTGTGGTAAAGGTTGCAGGTATCGTCGGCGAAGTTGGTCTTGAAGATGTCGAAGGAGCCGTCGCAATCGTAGTCAGCAACGCCAAGCCCCATTCCAGCCTGTTCGTGTCCGTTGTCGTTGTAGGCGCAGCCAGCCATCACGGCAATATCTGTGAATGTCCCGTCATGATTGTTGTGGAACAGGATGCTGGGCATGGAATCCACGGCGACATAAATATCCGGCCATCCGTCGTTATCGAAATCATACGAAGTTGCGGTGATGGAGTAGCGCGGACCGGGCTTTAGGATGCCTGCTTTGGCAGTGACGTCGGTAAATGTTCCATCACCGTTGTTGTGGTAGAGCAGGTTGGTCTCGCCGGGAAGACCGCGCGGGCCGCACATGGTGGGCACGCCCTTCCACTGGCAGAAGTTCGTTTCTTCAGCGGTAGGAATTTTGTCAGGATCGAGCTTGATGAAGTTGCATACAAACAGATCAAGGTGACCGTCGCGATCATAGTCGAGGAACGTGCAGCCAGTACCCCAGCGGCCCTGCTCCTGGTAGAGTCCGGCCTTACGCGTAACATCGGTGAACGTGCCATTGCCGTTATTGTGAAAGAGGATGTTATGGCCCCAGAAAGTGCAGAAGAGGTCGTCCCATCCATCGTTGTCGTAATCTCCGACGCAGACGCCGGTCTGCCATCCGGTACGCCCTAATCCTGATTTCTCCGTCACGTCGGTGAACGTACCGTCTCGGTTGTTTTTATAAAGCAGTGTGGTCGGCGCTTTTCCCGGGGGCCAATGCGCATCCAGTCGATTCCCATTGGTGAGATAGATGTCGAGCCATCCATCATTGTCGTAATCGAAGAAGGCGATACCACTGCCCTTGGTCTCGATAATGCTCCGTTTATGCTCGACGCCGCCCCACACATTAGGAATGTTCAGCCCGGCACGCGAAGCCACATCTATGAACTGGACCGGTGATGTGCCGGCGACTGTTTCTGCAGCTTCTACTACGACGGAGTCTTTCCACTTCCAGAGCGGAGTCATGAGAGCTTCGGTCAAAGTACCGCCGAGCACGAAGAGTGAGGAGCCGAGAAAACGCCGCCGTGGTGTGTTCATAGATTGTGATGATTATACCGAGCGAAGTTAGTGTTGAAGTGGACGCGCCTGCCGAGTAAAGAGCATGCTGGCGATGCTTTGATGAGACTCATTTGGCCGGCACTTTGGGGAAGGGATGCGGAACGATTCCCACGCCTTCTTTCACCGCGATAATCTTATCGACGGGCAGATTCGAGAGCTTGTCTACCTGACCGCTTGGCCATGTAATTACCAGGGATTCGATTTTCTGCCGCTTGCCAAGGCCGAAATGAATGCGCGGATCGCTTGCCGACATATAGCTCGTACCGCCTACAGCCTGTTCAACTCGCACGACGCCTTCTGACGTCAGCTTGAGCAGAGCGCCTGTGCCGTCGCGATTCGATTTTGTACCGATAAGCAAAACTTCCAGCCAATGATTTGCATTGCCGCCATCGTTGCGCAGGAACTTTGGATAATCACCACTGTTATTGAGGACAATGTCGATGTCTCCGTCGTTGTCGAAGTCCGCAGTCGCAAGGCCGCGTCCCACGGTGGGCTGCATGAAGTCAGGGCCGAGAGACTCGGATGTTTTTTCGAATCGCCCTTTTCCTAAATTTCGCAGCATCAGAAGCGGCTCCTTGTAGGAAACCTCGCTGTGGTAGAGGGCCACGTTGTCCAGCATCGCGCCGTTCGCCTGCACAATGTCGGGCCAGCCGTCGTTGTCGTAGTCGAGAAGCTTTACGGCAACACCGCTCAGTCCCATGCCCTTATTGCCCGTGCGGGATGCATACGTGTCATCTGTAAAAGTTCCGTCTCCACCATTCCGGTAGAGACGATTCTGTTCAAAGTCGAGATGGGTAATGTAAATGTCCGGCAAACCGTCGCCGTCGAGATCCGAAGCGTCGATTCCCATTCCGGCCTCGTATTTGCCATCCTCACTTGCGGCCACGCCGGAGACGAGAGAAACGTCTTTGAAAGTGCCGTCGTGATTATTGAGGAAGAGAAAATTCGGCCAGGTGTCGTTGGCGATGGCGATGTCGGGCCAGCCATCGTCATCGAAGTCCGCAAGGACGACGCCCATGCCTTTTGATTCAGGCACACCGACGCCGGATTTGTCGCTCACGTCGGAAAAGGTGCCATCGTGATTGTTGTGATAGAGCTTGGTCTTTTGGCCCTTGTAATTGCCAGGATTGCAGTACGACCGATAACCGGGAGCGCGTTCGCCGCACCAGAGATTGTTCTTCGGCGTCCACTCGAGATAGTTGGTGACGACGAGATCGAGGTAACCGTCTTTGTCGTAGTCGAACCAACCGGCGCTGGTTGACCATTTGCCATCATCGGCAACCCCCGCTTTTGCAGTGACGTCGGTAAACGTACCGTTGCCATTGTTACGGTACAGGATTGCGCTGCCGTATCCGGTTACCAGCATGTCGGGGAAGCCGTCGTTGTCGAAATCTCCCACGGCCACACCTTGACCATAGTGACCTTCGCCGCCGACTCCTGCCTTTGCCGTGACGTCAGTAAATGTGCCATCGCCGTTGTTGCGATAGAGCGCAGAGTGCAACGGCTTTGCAGGCTTATAGGCGTCAGTTTCGCCGGACTGCACAAAGTAAAGGTCCAGCAAACCGTCTTGATCGTAGTCGAGAAACCCGACGCCGGTGCCCATGGTCTCGAGATAGTACTTTTCTTCCGACCGAGTGTTGTCCTGGAGAAAAGTGATCCCCGCCGACTTGCGTATGTCAGTGTAGCGAACTGGGATTGGAGCATCCGGAGCTTTGGCGGGCTGTTGCGCGAGAGCGAAACCGCATAAACCAATCATGAACAAGCAGAGTGAGGTGGAGAGAACTTGCCGGAAGGGAAGTCGCGACCATGCAAGCACCCGCTTGCGATTTTGCGCGCATTGCGCAGCCGCCAATGGTCGTCCCTCACGAACGCGAAGCTCATTCCTCATAGGGTTCTATCTGCGAGCGAGAGTGCGAGTTGCAGCATCTGCGCCCTGCTCGCCATCGTCATGGGCTGGTTTGCCGCCGAGTTTGTTTCAGGAGCCTGCGCCAGCACTTGCTCAATTCGGTTTACATCCAGCACGCTATTCGCATTGCTGTTCTTGAAGCGACTGAGCACTTCTTTCGCTTTGGCAATCTGGCCCGTCTGGAAATAAAAAACACCCAGCATCGAATAACTTCCAGGCCATTCGGGAAGCATCTCCACTGCACGCTCAAACTGCTGTGCCGCTTCCGCAGTATTTCCATCGAGAACTGAAGCGATTCCCAGGCCCCACAAAATTTTCCCTGAAGCGGGGACGCGGGCTTGCCCTTGAAGGAGCGTTTCCCTGGCCCCCTTTATATCGCTGGTACGGAACTGAAGAAGGGCAAGCGAGAGATAGCACTGGTCGTTGTCGGGATTACGGCTGATGGCGCTGCGGAAAATCTCTTCAGCACGATCGATCTCGCCGAGGTGTGCGTAGATATCTCCCAGCAGAGCGAGGTAGGCGTTATCTTTTTGACCCTCTGCTGAAATCGTGCCGGCTGCATCGAGCGCCTGGCGGTAAAGGCGCTTGCGAAAGTAAGCGTTCGCAAGATCGAATTTCACTTCGTCGGAACCTGGATTTATCTGCAACGCCGCCTGGAAATGTTGGATGGCTTCGTCATACAAGTGATATCGGGCAAGCAATACCCCGGTACCGGTCAGGGTTCTAAAGTCACTCGCGCTTACCTTGTCTAGCTGCGCGATGGCGGTCTTCGCGTCGTCCACTTTCCCAGCCTTCAGGTAGGCCTCAGCAAGAAGATACAAATCTTCTGGTTGATCTGGATGTTTCTTTATCTGCTCGCTAAGTTCGGTAATGTCGAGTTGTTCGCGAACTCCGGGCGCGAGCTTGGAGCGATTGTCGATGTAATCAAACAGGTGCTCGTAAGGATAAGGACCGGCGGAAACATTCTTGGACAGAGTCTGAAATGTGGCCAGGTCGCGATCGGCCGCCGCCGTCTCATGCAGATTCCTCTCGACCATCGCCAGTTTGTAGTAACCAGTCGCCGGGCTGTGGCTGACCTTTACGTACCTCTTCAGTAGCTCCTCCGCCTCGGAATATTTCTTCTCCGTGATGCGGAGGTTGGCAAGTTCAAGTAGTGCGTCTGCGTAATCAGGATTCGCACGCAGCGCCTGCTGGAACATGGTTTCAGCGAGCGCGGCGTCTCCTTGTCGTTCCGCGATGTAACCGAGATTGAACAAGCAGGAACTGTTGTGCGGGTCCAATTTGAGCCCTGCCTGAAAAGCCTGCTTTGCCTCATCGAACCGTCCAAGATTTCGATATGAGAGTCCCAGGTAGGCATACGAACGCGCCGAGTGGTCTACCGCTAACAACTGCTTGAACACTTCGATAGCTTTGTCGGCCTTGCCGGACATGAAGTAGCTCTGGCCAAGAGCAGCGAGCAAATCGGGTCGCTGAGGTGCAACTTTAAGTCCCGCTTCGAGAAGAGGAATTGCGTCCTCATAGTAATTCTGAGACATGCTGATCTGGGCCATCAGCAGGATGATGTCAGGATTATCGGGGGCGATCTTATGTGCGCGGAGCAGCAAGTCCAGCGCGTCTAAAGGGCGCGACTTATTCGAATACACCTGCGCCACAAGGTAGAGAACCTCAGGAGAGTCGGGTTTTAACTTCATCGCCCGCGTCAACACAAGTTCAGCCTGCGCATTGTTGCCACTGCGGAGCAAAGTCTGGCCGAGGTTAAAAAGAATCTCAAATGTTCCCGGCTGCAACGCATCTGCTTTTTCGAATTCGACTTGCGCAGCTTTGTACTGTGCCTGAGAGGCCAGCAGCACTCCCAGGTTGAAGTGCACCTTAAGATCACCTTTATTCTGCGACGATAGCTCCGTTGCCAGACGCATTGCTTCCGCAGCGCGTTTGCTTTGGAAGTATGCAGTGATCAAATTAAATGTTGTGGCCACATCAGCCGGACGGACCCGTTCGAAGTGCGGGATCGCTTCCGCGGGCGAACCCTTCGCAATCAGCAATACGCCGAGATTGTAATTCCCATCGCGATTCGCGGGATCGAGGCGCAAAACCGTACGAAATTCCTTCTCCGCCAGGTCAATCTTCTTCAGATTTACGTAGGCGTTTCCAAGATCGTTATGCGCTTTGGTGGAATTCGGTGCAATCTGCAGTGCTTTCTGAAATGTCTCGACTGCATTGGTAAAGTCACCTTCGGCGCTTTGGATGACGCCAAGCTCGATGTAGGCGTCCACACTTGCGGGATTCTTTCGAAGTTCGTCCTGTACCTGTGCCTTCGCTTCTTCCAGTCGGCCTTGCTCTATTAGCGTTTGCACCTGAGGAAACTTCGCTTCGTTCTTCGGCGATTGCTTCTGCGTGGCAGTCGCATGGGCGCAGGGAATCAACAAAAATAGCGCGACGACACCGGCAGAGATCCATTCGCCAATATGGCGGCGCGTCATGGTCCGCAGTGAGGTGGAAGCACCAAATCTCCTGTTGAAGGTGCGCATAGGGGCGGTCATTGCAGCATTCCAAGGGCTTGCTTCGCTCCGGGATTCTCGGGTTGCAAACGGAGCAATTCCTGTATCACCTCTCGTGCCTTCTCTGTATTATTCTGCAACACAAAGAGCCGTGCGAGGTTGAGATAAGACTGATCGAAATTTGGAGCAACGCGGATGCCGGCCCTGAATGCTTCTTCCGCCTTTGCGTAATTCTGATTGCGCACGTAGAGCACTCCGAGATTGTTCAGAGCTTCAGGATAATCGGGGCGAAGATCGATCGCCTTCTGCAGAAATTCTGCCGCGCTACTTGTCTGCCCCTGCTGCGCGTACAACATTCCGAGACTGTAATTCACTTCAGGGTCATCCGGCTGAAGCTCGAGTGCATGATTCAGGCATTCCTGCGCCTTGGCAAAATTCGCCTGCCGTCTGTAGACATTTCCGAGGTTGAGCAGAGCTATACCGTAGTCGGGTCTGAGCTGCAACGACCGGTCGAAGTTCTGGATTGCGATATCGGGATGGCCTTCCTGCGCGGCCATCATGCCGAGATTGTTCCACGCCTCAGGATAATTTGGACGCAGCTCTAATGTCTTCTCAAGATATTGGCGTGCTTGCGCGAAATCGTTGTGGCGAAGGCTGAGAGTGCCAAGGTTGTAATATCCCTCCGGATCGTTTGGCTTCGCGGCAACAACCTGGAGAAAGGACTCGACCGCCTGGTCGAGGTAGCCATGCTGGTACATCGCCACGCCGTAAGTAAATTCATTCCGGGAAAACACGCTACGGTAAATTGCACCTGGAAAGGGCAGGGCCTTTTTCGTCCGATCCTCGACAGTGACGGGAACTGACTTCAGATCCTCAAGTAGGTATTTCGCATCCATCCGGCCCTGATACACCTTTACGATCATGCCCTGTTTATCGAGGAGGAAGGAGGTGGGAATTCCAAGGTCTCTGCGCCGATCGAACAGGTAGCGATAGATGATGTTGTAGATACCCGCAAGTTCTTCGGTCGCGAAGAGAATGGGGAACCCGAGGTTTTCTGCCGTGACGAACGATTTTGCGCTTTGCAGGCTGCCTGCATCGTCCACGTTGATCGCGAGAATTTCACAGGAAGCGGTCGCGAGAGCCCGTCGGTGTTGATTCAGCAGTCTGAGTTGTTCCCGGCAGATGGGAGCCGTGGTTGCCCAGAAATTGAGCAACACATAGCTGCCTCGAAATGATTTTAGTTGGCGAGCGTTCCCGGAAAGATCCGGCAAGGAAAACTCCGGCGCCTTCAATGGATCGATGAGCCACGTACCTACTTGTGAAGGTAGCGGCTCCGGCTTGAATGGCGTGTCGGCGTTTGAAAAGGCCGAGGCTGTTGCCGCGAAGGGCTTTGCGTCGAAAGTCTCAGATCCTTCCTCAATTTGAATTCGGTTGTTCACCGGCAGATGTTCGAATTCCTGGACCAGCCCGCTTGGCCAGCGAACCTTCGCCCGCACCGTACCCTCTGCATTCCCGACGCCGAAAAACACTTCTTTGGAGTGCTGCGCAAGGAAGCCCGAACCGGCCTGCAAGTATTTCGTCTGATGTAGAGTTCCGGCCTCGACCGTAATAGCAGATCCGATGGCGTCGCGGTTGCTTTTGTGCCCCCTCAGTCGGAAAGAGATCGAGTGGCCGAGATCTTTCATGGAGTTGTGCAAGATCCGCAATTGAGGAGCATTCCGATTTTTCAGAATGACTTCTAACCGCCCATCGTGGTCAAGATCCGCGAGAACAAATGTGCGACTGTCATCGATGAAGTCCAAACCGAGCGGCCCGGAGATCTCAGAGAATGTGCCGTCGCGGTTGTTCGCGAACATCACATTTCTCGCATAGCCGTGCCACGTATTGTCGGATCGGATGAGTTCGTTGATGGCATTCCAGCCGCGCTCATAGCGCAGGGCAGGAGTTGCGTCGTCCGATGACTTGGCTACCACCTGCCGCCAGAAGAAGCTGGCAAGTTCGTTTTCTTCAGGGCCGGATATATAGCCATTCGCAACGTAGAGATCGGAATAGCCGTCGTGATCGAAATCAAAGAAATCAGAGGACCAGGTCCAGCGGCCCATCTCAACTCCAGCCTGCCGACCGACATTCTTGAACTTTCCTTCTCCCTGATTCTTGTACAGCGCATTTCCTCTGGCATGGCGCTGGTAGAGTTCGCGAATTTTCTCCGGAGCCTCGGGATGAAATTGCTTCTGCTCTGAAACCCGCTGCCCGGCTGCCTCCCACATACTGGTTACGTAGATGTCCTGGCGACCATCGTTATCGATATCGGCCCAGCTGCAGCCCATCCCGGCGCCCACCTCTTCAATGTGAGCCTCACTCGAAGCGACGTGGAAGGTTCCATTGCCGTTGTTGCTGTACAGTTGAGAGCTTCCGAAATCGTTCGCCACGAAAAGATCTGGGAGTCCGTTCGATTTTGAGTCACCCCAGGCACAAGCGAAGCTGTAGCGGTCGTTGTCCGCGTTTAACCCTGCTGCTTGCGTCGTCTCGACAAAGCGCCCATCGCCTTCGTTGTGCATCAGGCAATTTGGCGGGCCATTGCGAGCGTCAAAGTAGGGAATCGGATAGTGATATTGGTCGAGTCCGAGGTAGTACATGTACATGCAAAAGTAGATATCGAGGCGACCGTCATTATCGTAGTCGGCGATAGCAGCGTGGGTGAATGTTCCCTGGGGCGGGCTGGCAAAATTGAAGGCGTCGCGCTTGAGGACGAAGGTCCCATTGCCCTGATTTTGAAAAAGGAGAGGGCCTGTGCCGCACACGACAAGCAGATCCTGTACTCCTTTGTTGTCGAAATCAGCAAATAGTGCGCAGGCAGTGTTATCGAGTACGCCAACGCCAGCCTTCTCCGTTACGTCTTCAAAGGTGCCATTGCCGCGGTTTCGATAGAGTCGATTCGGCAGTCCCGCCGGCTGGCAGACGTAGAAATCGTCGAAACCGTCATTGTCGAAATCGCCTGCCGCAACGCCATTGTTGCCGTAAACGTCGACCCCGATCGCACCATCCAGCACGGTTCGCCAATAATCGACTCCGTGCCGAAGCTGCTTCGAGTACGATTCCTGACCGCTGAGTGCCGCCGCCGTGACATCGATGAACGTAGGCCCCTGGGTGACACTCAAAAGCTCGTCGGTGGCAGTCCATTTGCGTGCTTTCCACGCTCCTGAATCATTGCGGAACCACTCTGCCTGCCACGAACCTACTCGTTCCTCGCGCTTCTCATCGTTCCGTTTAGCGACAAGGTCATATCGAATTTCCAGGCCGACGGTCAGGGGATTGGCCGCTGTCTCTCGGATACCGTAAATCTCGAATTCGGCCGTTTCCAGCATCGAGACCTGACCCAACCATGCCTGCAACTCTGCAATGAACTTCTGCGGTCCATGGTTATTTCCTGCCGCGAATGTTCTCCGCAGGATCTCGATGCCGTTTCCGGTACGGACAGTGGTTTCATGCGCGGAGCCAAGCGCAGAGCCTTCAAACGAGGCATCCAGCACCTTGGTCAACGCGGCATGGTCGTGGATAGCTGACTTTAAGTCCGTCGCCCCATTGCTGGAGAATTTGCTCAATCTCAACCGCGTATTTCTCGGTAATGTAGTCATCGCTTCCCGGTGGAACGAATCGAATAACGTCGGCCAGAGGAGACTTCGTGGGATATCGGGGTGTCAGGCGGACATCAGAGAGCGGAAATGAGGATTTCTGGTGAGACGGAGCATCTGAAGAGCCCAAAAAGAGAGAAGCACCGTAGAAAGGGGCAGGGCGGAGGAGCAAAGGCGCCAATCCCATACTTTTGAGGAGGGCCCGTCTGGACAGAATTCGCTGTTCGTTTTTGTGTTGCATTATCCCTGAGAATTCCGCGCCGGAAGGTGTCCGCATGATAGCAGCTAGGTCACCCCCTTCCCAAACCGGGCCAAGCGGGTGATCCATCGCAGTCACCGCTTCGTCTCAATGAGAAAATCTCCTGAGGTCAAGGCCGTCGTATCTTGGTCAGATATGTGCCTACCCGGCGTCGCGCGATGTCTGATTCTCTGCTTGTCGTTCGGACTCTGACATCAGATTCCTCTGCATTTGAAGAGCTGCTATCCTGCTTCCCAACCCCAGAAATGGGCTATTAAATGCATTTGGTTGACTCGTACGTGGCCACTCAACCTTTCGATGGAGAAATACTCAAACTTTTGGTTGACAAACGGTTTGCCACTGCACTAGCCTCGCTCTGCAACCTGTAACCGGTTACTTCACGTTACAGCGTCCAGTTTCCACGTGGCTATGACCACTAAATAAAGGGAAACGGACGCAAGAAAGCGAGGCTATTCGGATGGCCCTTGATCGCAACGCCCGCAACTGGCTTGTTCGTCTCGGATTCATAACCCTCACATGCTTGTGCCTCCTCCTGATCCAGAGTCCCTTTGCGCTAGCCCAGGTCGATATGGGATCAGTGACGGGTACAGTTTCAGACACCTCAGGCGCTGTCATTCCTGGTGCCAAAGTCACGCTTCTGAATACCGATGTGGGACTGACGATGGAAGGGATCAGTGACAGTGGCGGCAGGTATACGTTCTCCCCCGTCAAGATTGGGCATTACACCATTACCGTCACTGCATCCGGCTTCTCGAAGACGACTCAGGAAGCTATCACGGTAAACGTTTCGCAGGTCCTCCAGGTTAACATGCAACTCAAGCCTGGAGCAGCATCGGAAACGGTAACGGTATCCACGGCGCCGCCGCTCCTGCAGACCGATCAGTCCTCTGTTGGACAGGTGATCGACTCGCAGCAGGTCAATGGCCTCCCGCTGAATGGCCGTAACTTTACGTTCCTTGCCCAGCTCGGTGCAGGCACGCAGACCCCGCAGGCAGATACTCGAGGCAACGCAGCCTCCGGCGCTTTCTCCGCCAACGGTCTTCGCCCCGCACAGAACAACTACCTGCTGGATGGAATCGACAACAACTCGAACGCTGTCGACTTCCTCAATGGAACAAACTTCGTCATTCTGCCTCCTGTGGACGCGATTCAGGAGTTCAAGGTTCAGACCGCGACTTTCAGCGCGGAGCTAGGTCGCTCTGCAGGCGCAGTTCTGAACGCAACCATCAAGTCCGGTACAAACAGTCTGCACGGCGCGGCCTGGGAGTTTTTCCGGAACGACGTGCTCGACGCGGGTGACTGGTTTGGTAACAACCAGGGACTGCCCAAAGCAAAGCTGAATCAGAATCAATTCGGCGCTTCCGCCGGCGGCCCAATCATCAAGAACAAGATTTTCTTCTTCGGCGATTATGAAGGTCTCCAGCGCGTACAGGGCACGACTTCTACTGGTACCGTTCCCACAAACCTGATGCGGAGCAGCGGTTACACCAACTTTACCGAGTTGCTTCTCGTCGGAGTTCCAACTCTACGACCCAGCGACAACTCGCCTGGGTCCAGGTGGCAAATATATTCGCGACCCGTTCCCGGGGAACATCATTCCCGCCGAGCGTGTAGATGCAAGTGCCGTCAACTTGTTGAATCTCTATCCCGCGCCGACGACTGGCGATCTTTCTTCAAACTTTGCATCCAGCCCACACCTCTACCAGCACAGCAACGCATTCGACGTGCGTGGTGACTACAACCCGAATGCGAAGGAACAAATCTTCCTTCGCTTCAGCTATGTTGACAACCCGCAATATATCCCGGGCATCTTCGGAGGCATCGCCGACGGCGGCAGCTTCTCCCAGGGTATCCAAACCGCGAAATCCGACCAGGTTGCCACGGCATGGACCCACGTCTTTACGCCCACCACGATCAATGTGGCGCGCGCAGGCTGGAACCACCTGCACACGACCCGCTTCGGTCCTGAGGGCAACAATCTCGGCCTCCCGGACCAATACGGAATTCCCGGTATACCGCAAGTGCCGGAGAATGGCGGTCTTCCCACCTTTGGAGTTCAGGGATTGGCCAACCTGGGAAGCAACAACTTCCTGCCTTCGGACGAAGTCAGCCAGACGCTCCAGATCACGGATGACTTTACGAAGATTTACGGTCAACACAACTTCAAGATGGGTATCGAATACCAGCACGTGAAGTTTTCTACCTTGCAGCCGGCGTGGTCGAGAGGTCAGTTTGACTTCAACGGCAGCTTTACCGATGTTCCGGGCTCCACCTCCCATGTCTCCGGCATTCCGCAGATGGTGTTGCTGCCAGAGAAGTCAACAGTTGCGGGTGGTCTGGACTATTCCGGCGGTTCTGACGACATCCGCGCCTCCAACATCAACAAGACCTACGATGCCAAGAACTACTTCGCGGCCTACTTCCAGGACGACTGGAAGGTCTCTCCCAAGTTGACCCTCAACCTCGGTCTTCGCTATGACTACTTTGGACCGATTCAATGAGACAAACGGCGGACAGGCGAACTTTGTACCCGGCGGCCCACCGAACGGCGTGCCGACCTACCTGATCCCGGCCTCCGGCAAGGACAACCGGACTTTGTCTGCCAGCTTCCTGAGCTTGTTGGCAAAGGATGGAATCAAACTCGAGTCCACCGACCAGTACGGGCAAGGCTTGCTGCAAGACGCAGAAGTTCAACTTTGCTCCCCGTGTTGGCTTCGCATATCAGGTAACTCCGAAGTTCGTCACACGCGGCGGCTTTGGATTGTTCTTCAATTCGTTTGAGAACCAGGGATACGGACCAAACATTGGCGAGAATTATCCCTTTGTTTATCAACTTTGAATACAACGTACAGGTGCCCGCCGGCAGTCCGGATGGATTCCAGCAGGTGGCTCCGGTAAGTTACAACACTCCTTACGCCGGATGCCCGACTGCAGGTCCGGGCGGAACGGGTACTTTCCAGTCCGGCTTCACGTGCTTTTCGCTGAGTCCTGAAGCTGTCAACGCGCAGGGTCTGGGTTTGCAGGGTCTGCAGTTTGACTACAGCACTCCTCGCACTCTCAGCGCGAACCTGACAATGCAGTATTCGTTAACCAATTCGCTGTCTGCGACGGCTGCATATGTCATGACGGACGGCAGCAGTCTGCAAATAGGCAGTTGGAACCAACAACGTTTCGCAGATCCTTCCGCAAGCCGCAAGCACCACGCAATGCTGTTCCATTCCCGGATTTCGGGCATGGAATCGAGTTATCCATGTCACGCAGGGGCGCAGCATTTACAACGGCCTGCAAACCAAACTCGAACAGCAGTTCGCGCACAATCTCACCTACCTCGTTGCTTACACGTACTCGAAGACCCTCTCAGATGCCGGCGATTTGCTGAATGGCGGCAGCGTGAGTGGTTACCGTGCACCTTCGGTACCGGGCCTTGGTCCGTCGTTTGACTGGGCACTTGCAAACTTCGACATACGCAACGTGTTCCACGCCAGCGGCAGTTATCTCCTGCCTATTGGCAAGGACCAGAAGTTTATGCACGATGCAGGGAAGTTTGCGAATGCAGTGTTCGGTGGCTGGTCGGCAAACTGGATCTACACGCTCCAGGGTGGCCAACCTATCACCCTGGGCTGCCCGACTGGTACGACTTCCGGAACGAACTGCTACGACATCAAGGTTCCGGGACAAGACCAAAAGCTGGGCATCAAAATCAGCACGGCAGCAGGCTCCGCTGGAAAGCCGTACTGGTTTGGAAATCCAGGCGCATTTACCCAGCCTTGCAAACTGGTCTATACCGACAAGAGCAACACGACTGTAGCTCCGGATCCAGCTTCAGTCCCGGGTTGCCTGCCGCGGACCGGTGCGGGTGCTCTAGGCGAAACGTCCTCCACGACAACAGGGCCGGGATATAACCAATTGGATCTCTCGGCATTCAAGGCTTTCCAGACTCAGCGAGCGCTTCTCAATGCAGTTCCGAGCAGAGTTCTTCAACGTCCTCAACCACCCGAATTTCAATGCACCGGGATTCGGCGGCAACGGTGTGGTGGCGATCGGTAACTCCACCAACTATACGAATTCAAATTTCGGACAGGTTGGATCCACTCGTAGTCAATCACGACAGATTCAATTTGCTCTAAAGCTGTACTACTGATCTAAGATAGAGAACACACCCCGGGAAGGCACGCTCACCAGGTGCCTTTCCGGGGTTTTCTTCTGCGTAGCACTTTTTGCTCACGCGGTAATAATGGAGGTAAGGTGTGAGCAAGAGGCCCCAGTACTTCGCAATCATTTTCATTGCGCTACTGCTGTGTGCCGGCTCCACTGAAGGTCAGGAAAGCCAGAAACAGAAGCTGGATCGGCAGTTTCAAGGTGCTGTCGCAAACTACGACGCGGGGAAATACGCAGAAGCAGCAGCCCAGTTGGAAGAGATTCTCCCGTACGGGTCAAACAGTTTTGAAGTTCAGGAACTGTTGGGGCTCGTATACGCGTCGCAATCGCAAGAGGCAAAGGCGGTAGAGCACCTGAAGGTGGCCGTTCGACTGAAGCCGGATTCCTCGGCTGCGCGGACGAACCTTGCAACCGCACTTTTGCGAACGGGCAAAACAGAACTTGCGGGAGAGCAATTTCGAAAAGCTGTTGAACTCGACCCCAAGAATTTTGACACCAATCGCAATCTAGGTCAGTTTTACGTTCAGTCGGGAAAGATCGTAGAAGCGCTGCCGTTTCTGGAGCGGGCACAGCAGATCAATCCAACCTCTTACGACAACGGCTACGATCTCGCTCTTGCTTATTTCCTCACCGGAAAGCTGAGCGAGGCCCGGCAACTTGTGCAGGCCCTTGTGAAAGAAAAGAACACCGGAGAACTGCACGATTTGCTGGGTCAGATTGAAGAGAAAGACGGCAAGTATGTGGCGGCCGCGAACGAGTTTGAAATTGCATCTCACATCGACCCGAGCGAGAGCAATCTGTTTGATTGGGGGAGCGAACTTCTCCTCCATCGTACTTACGAGCCCGCGATTGACGTCTTTCAGCATGCGACACAGCTCTATCCAAACTCACCGCGCCTGATGATCGGGTTGGGAATGGCTTTGTATTCTCGCGGTAAGTACAACGAGGCGGTCAAGGCTCTCCTGACTGCCGCGGACCTGAATCCGTCCGATCCTCGCTGTTACTTCTTCCTTTCCAAGGCTTATTACAGCTCGCCAAACATGGCGGAAGATGTGATAGAGAAGTTCCGGCGCTATGCCGAGTTGCAGCCCGACAACGCTTTGGCGCAGTATTATTACGCGATGAGTTTGTGGAAAGGCCGGCGGGTTGGCGATAAGGAGCTGGATCTTCACGCTGTCGAAGTTTTGCTGCAAAAGTCGATAACATTGGACCCAAAGTTTCCCGAAGCGCATGTGCAGCTGGGAAACCTCTACGCCGATCAGCATCAATACGAGAAATCGATTCCTGAATACGTGCGTGCCTTGGAGTTAGATCCGAATCTCCCTGATGCACATTATCGACTAGGGACGGACTACGTCCACGTCGGCCAGAAGGAACAGGCACAGAAGGAATTTGATGTTTATCAGAAGTTGCGCGCGGAGCACCTTGCCGAGGTAGATAAGGAAAGAGCAGAGGTCCAACAGTTCATTTATTCGGCGAAGGGTTCTAATTCCACAAAGCCCTGAGCCACTTATGACATCGTCCCGAACGACTTGAGGTAAGGCAATTTTGACAGGTACGGAAATCATGGTTCCGGGCGAATTGAAAGTCGAGCAGTTTGCGGGATATCTACCGCAAGCCAAGAAGTTAGTGGCCGAACACTTGCCCGCATTGCGCCAGTTGCCGCTCAGTTTTTTGCCGGGTTTGCTTCGTGAAGTTATTGACTACGATTACAAGTTCCCGGCGGAGCGCGATGCCATTGACAGAGAGCTCGCTACTCTTACTTCGCTTTCCGCGGTTCAGATCAAGGAATGGTTCCAAGGTTTCTCGCAGCTTTCCCTTTCTCCCGCTCTCGAACACTTCGACTGGGTTAATCAGCCTGCACAATTTGTCGAACAGGAATCGGCATACCTGTGGTCGACGCATCAATTAGACGAGTTTCGACAGGCGGCAACTGCTTATGGAGATCGGCTTCTAAACGCATCTTCGGCGGAACCATTACCTGTGCGTAGGCTGGGTATCGCAGTAATAGGACAGGGCGTGTCCTCATATGACGCTCCGCTTTTTCAGAAACTGCGAAAGCACGGCACCTACTTTGGAAATATCAATTCCGAAAATGGACTCCAGTTGCTGCTAGCTGCGGCTGCCGCTCGGGCGAAGGCGCATCCCGTTCCTTACGGGCACTGGTACATTGACGGCGGAATGCAAACTGATCATAGTGCGCAACTGACCTGCGTTTCCTACCAATCGTTGGAACCCGTGCGTGCGGCGTTGCTGAAGGCCATGCAGGCGGAGATTGGCAAACCGGGCATGGGGCCAGAGGAACTGCGCACACATCTGGCTCGGATGACGCCATCGAACCTCGGCATGAACAAGGCAGGCGATGAAGTATTGGATCGCTTCCAGGTCAAGCTCCTCACAGAGGGTTCGGGTACCCAGATATTCAGCACCACATTCGCACAGTGGGCTACGCGTGAGTCGCTGCGGCGGGCTCAGCCCTTGACGCTTGTCGTGCGATTTGCCCCTCGACAAAAGCAGAAGCCGATGAACGAGCTCCTGGCCGGCACGGGAGCTCCTGAGCTGGACTACGCCGGGTCGCTCGTCGACGCGGACATGGCTGCTTACTACCATTGGATCAACCAGCAGCGTCTCTCAGGATCGGAACAATCTACTTTCCTCGTATGGTTTGAAAATCACGGGCAGGCGCTGGTTGTTTCTCCCACCCTCCCTCGGGGTACAGTGTCGAATTCAGCTTTAAATCTTGCAGATCTGCTGTCGTTGGCAGTCGGCTAGGCAGCTGAGATCCGCAGATCGCTCAGTTGTGTGATGGGCGTCATACAAAACCGCAATTTCGGCGAATACAATCCCCCCAGCCTTTCTTCAAGGTAGGGTATGCAACCTCCCCTCGGGAAGTCATATCGCGGAGGTTTGCGGGTGAATAGCGAACTCATTCCGGACATCTCCCTTGCGACGTTTCTCGCAAATAATCCGGAGTTCGCCCATGACGGCTCCCGACGAAGTTTCTTGCGCGCCGCCGGCATTCTTATGGCTGGCCTAATACTCCCCAAAGGACATGCCGAGATTGTTCCGCGAGCGGCCGTTGGTACAGGTCACAAGGTAGTGGTAGTTGTGATCGGAGGCGTGCGCCGCGCCGAGACATTTTCGCCAGACGGGTTGGAGAACATCCCTCACCTCTCATCTGACATGCTACCCAAGGCGCTCTTTTATCCGCACACGCGCAACGAGGGAGTAACGGCGCATTTCAACGCAATTTCGAGCATCCTGACGGGAAACTGGCAGCGGGTTGACGATTGGGGAAAGCTCGCGCCTACTACTCCTACCATTTTTGAACAATTTCGAAAAGGGTTCGGCGTAGATGGCAGCGACACCTGGGTAGTGGCGAGCAACAAAGCGCTCACTAGTCAGATAGGTGCAAGCTCGGCTGCAGACTTTGGCGCGGCTTTTGGAGCCAACGTGGTGTTTCCCAAGCAACTCATGCTTACAGCCGTAGTGGATGCACTTCGCGGAGGTCGAACGGCCAATATGGCGGATCGAAGCAAGGTGGAAGCGGAATTGGAGAGTGCGCTCGAGGGGAGCAATTACGAAGGACTGGGATGGAATGTATTTGACGCATCCGATCGGCTTGATCCGCGGGTAAGAAGCAGCATTCAGGCGGCGATCGCGGGGTTTGTTCAAGGTGGTGGGCCGACCTCGGGCGACGAACTCACCTTTTTTATGAGCCGCGAAATCATGCGCAAGTTTTCGCCACAGTTGCTGGTCGTAGCGTTCTCTGATGTGGAAGCGGCTCACTTCGGCTCGTATTCGCTTCACGTCTCGGGCATTCGAACCGCAGACCGGTTGGCGCATGAGTTATGGAAAGAAGTAGAAGCGAATCCTGATTATCGAGGCAAAACTACTTTGGTGATCCTTCCCGAGTTCGGACGCGATCCCGACGGCTCGACAACAAACGGATTCTTTAATCATCGGGCAAACGAGGAGTCCACGCGGGACACGTGGATGATGGTGCTTGGCGCGGGCATCGACAAGCCTCAAATCATCGAACGTCCTATTCGTCACATTGATCTTTGTCCCAGCCTCGCGAGCCTTCTGGGCTGTCCATCTATGTCGATGCAAGGTTCCACGCTTCGGGAGATTCGCAGTTAGAGGGAATATGAAAGTTGAGGAGCAATTAAACGATGAGGTTCAGCAGGCACTCAGCAAGGGTGTACTCAAGCGCTTGCCGCTCACCTTTCTACCGTTCGTCAATCAGCAACTCAAGCAGTGGAACTATCTTTTTCCTCGCGAACGTCAGTCGGTAGAGAGTCTGCTTGTGTACGTGGCCGGATTAACTCCGCAACAATCGACCGATCTCTTCCGCAACATCGTACAGCTAGAAGAGAAGATGGGCGTTCATCAGTGGCAGTTTTCTACCGCTGAACAGACGATCCAGAACTCTTCTCAGCTTGCGCGATCTCCCTATTTTCAGGAGTGGAGGCGCGCCGTTCAAACCGTTTTTGATGCGGCCGACCAACATGGGAAAAATGCAAGCGGCGTCGGTGCAAAAGCGCGACATCGGCTGGTTCTTATGGAAATACCGCAGCCGCTAACCCTCGACGCTACGAAAGCATGGCGCCGCTGGCAGGGAATTGGGCGGCCCATTCAACTCGATCTATCGCTGGCAGCCAAGTCAAATAGTGCGCTGGAATTGTTGCTCAATGGCCTGCCAAACTTAACCGGCGTCCAGTCGGGGGGACTGCTGGACGCATGTTGTCGTAATCCCCAGAATTCGCCTGGGGACACGTGGGTTGTGGATGCAGGAAGACATCTTGTCGATGCCGTGCTGCGTTCGGAATCCAGTGCAAGAACGTCGACGCCCATTCTGCTCAGCTATCAGAGACTGGATCTATACAGGCAAAACTTCTCCCGTGAGATGAACACCATGCATAAAGACCTTGGGGATGCCGACGCTGTCTTCGACCGGCTGCGCCAGGTTGAGGTAGCCCAGTGGTGCCCCGCGGAGGTGAATGCAGACCCCGCGGTGAGGGAGTTTCTGCGCTCTCTCTATCTCACTGGCAATGGAGCCGTAATTTTTGGAAACTCCTTTGCCGAGTGGGCTGCATCAGAAGCGTTTCGTCGCGCGCGCCCCTCATTCCTGTCAGTGCAATTCGGAACGCGGAGCAAAATAAAACCCTTTACCGGCGTAGCGGTGTTCGACAACCCCGACCAGGTCAATCCACTGCCTGCGGTAGATGATTTGCCCGGAAGTTCGCTGGATGCGCAGATTCTTGCGCTGTATGTCTGGCTTGCAGCGCGCCGCTACGAGGAGTATCAAAACTCCACGGTATGCCTCTGCGTGGCGGTTAGCCTTTCTCAGGCATACCTGGTGGCGCCACCGGACTTCAGCATTGGCGACGAAACCGCGGCGATCCCTCTAGACCGGCTTGCCCAGGCACTCCAAAAGTGGATCGCCTGACAAGTCTGAGCGGATCACTCCATTTAAATTTGCAGCAATCGTCGCTGCTAATAAGGGAGCGAGTGGGGATTTGCGTTCCATAGAAAAAGGGCTGCAGGTTCGCAGCCCCTTTATTGTTTGCTTTCGAATTATTACGCGCTGAGTCCGTGCTGTTGAATCTTGTATAGCAGGGCGCGATAGCTGATGTTCAGGTTTGTGGCTGCGCGTCTGCGATTCCATCCCGAGGCGGAAAGAGCTTCCTGGATCATTTTGATCTCGGTCTGATTCTTGACGCCGTTGACCACACCTTTCATCCCGGAGATGGGCAATGGAGTTGAAGGATTTGGAACAGCATGCATTTCAACAGGTGCCACAGCGCGACTTGCATTGGCTGAGGATCGCGTCTTGTTGCGAAGTTCATTCACTGCCGATTCCTGATCGCCGAGGATGAGCGTGCGAGTTACGAAGTTGCGTAGCTCGCGCAGATTGCCCGGCCAGTTATATTCCTGTGCGACCTCAAGGATTGCAGGAGTGAATGCGAACGGCTGCTGCCCAAGTTCGAGAGCTCCGCGCTGCATCAGCTGTTCCATCATGAACGGGATCTCCTCTTTGCGCTGGCGCAGCGGGGGAACCGTAATGGTGAAAGCATTGAGACGGTAGTACAGATCTTCGCGGAAGCGCTTGTCGGCGATCGCGTCGTCCATATTGATGTTTGTAGCAGCAAGTACTCTCACATCTACTTGCGTGGTGGTGCGGGCTCCCAGCCGGCTGAAGGAGCCATCCTGCAGCACGTGCAACAGCTTGGCTTGCATTTGCGGGCTCATCTCGCCGATCTCATCCAGCAGCAGCGTGCCCTTGTGTGCCAATTCGAATTTTCCCGGCTTCGCTTTCACCGCGCCGGTAAATGCACCCGCCTCGTAGCCGAAAAGCTCGCTCTCCAGAAGTTCTGTTGGAAGCGCCGCACAATTCACGTTGAGAAATTTCTTGTCAGAGCGTGCATGGTACTTGTGCAGCAACATGGCAACGATCTCTTTGCCCACACCGCTCTCGCCCAGAATCAAAACCGGGATATCGACGGGGGCAAGCACGCGGATGTCGCGATAGATCTGCATCATCGCCGGGGAAGCGGCGAGGAAGAAGCGGTTGCCATCCAACTCTTCTAGATGGTGCTGGTGCGAGTTGATGGGCGTAGCGGCTGCGCGCGGGCGCGAAGTCAACTTCTCGACGTCGCGGCGGAGCAGTGGTTTTGTCAAAATGTTGGTGATGTTCCAGCGCTGCAAGTGGATACGGTTGCTCGTGTCACCCATTTCAGCCAGCAGACAGAGTTTCTCCGAGCCAACCCGCTCCAGCAGGGAGGGCAAGAACAAGTTTTCGCGCGAACGGCTGCGTGCCGCATCGAGAAGAACAAATTCGGCGGTTACGCCGCGATTCAATAACTCCAGCGCCTGAGACGAGGAGGATACACACAAGGCCTGATGGCCTTCCAAATCGAGTGTTGTCTGGATCAGGTTGCAAACTTCCGCGTCATCACTGATTGCCAAGATCTGCACCGCATGCGTCATGGAGAATACCTCGGGGAAATTGAAGAAAGAAGTGCAATAAAATGGACTGCGACAGACTCCCGGAACTCGCCGGGACACGATTCTTGACTTATAAAGCGAGGCTGCTGTGGCACCCCGCTTACGGGTGTCCAGGAAGCCAAGAGAACCAAAGAAAAATTGCTGCATGCCTCAACGCCTTTGGGGCGAAAGGCAAAAAATATTGCGAGGTGATCGGGAATACGCTCTCCAGATTCTCCTCGTAACTGCTGTTACGGTTACTCGATCCTTTGCTCCAGATGCTATGAAAGTGCACATGCATCCCGGAAACACGCAGAATGTAGCGCTATCCCTCCAAAGTGTCAAACAAAAAACTTGCAGGCCATGTGCATTTACTTTGCACAGCTCGAAAAGTAGATGTAAGTGTAATGGAATGAGCTACTAAATGAAACATCCCGTAATGGTGTTTTTCTAATGCTTCACACATATTGGACAATAATCTGGTAGTTACTAGTCCATACATTGGTAACCATCACGTACTCATTTAAAAGATGGAACGTCTTTGCATCTCGAAGGTCTCGCATCGAGGACCGTGACAAATCGAGAGAAATTCCATCCATTGCATTGATAACGCCACCGCACTGCATTTTTCCTGTTTTAGCCTTGGGGGGAGGATTTTGAAGCACTGGCGGGTCTAGTTTCCAAATACCAGTCCACCGTTTTGCGAAGTCCTTCGGAAAAATCCGTCAGGGGACGGTATCCAAGATCATTTTGTGCACGTTCGATGCTTGCTAGTGAGTGGGCGATGTCGCCTTCGCGGGGTGGTCCGTAGACCGGGCTGCCAGAGAAGCCCAATTGACCCGCAATGGCCGCATAGACCTCGTTGAGGTTCTGGCTTCGTCCTGTCCCAATGTTGTAGACATTGCCGGCCACAGCGGCTGCAGGTGCAACCGCGGCGAGAAGGTTGGCGTTCACGGCGTTCGCCACGAACGTGAAATCTCGACTCTGTTCGCCAGTGCCGAAGATGGTTGGCGAAACTCCTGCCATCATCTTGAATGTGAACTGCGCAATAACGCCCGAATACGGTGAGTCTGCGGCCTGGCGAGGACCAAAAATATTGAAGTATCGGAGGCACACTGTCTCGAGCCCATAACAGCGCCAGAATGCCTGCATGTAGTACTCACCCGTCAATTTCTGGACCGCGTAAGGCGACAGGGGATTAGGCAACATCGCCTCGTGTTTAGGCTGGGTAGGCTGGTCGCCATAGGCCGAGGACGAGGCAGCATAAACCACCCTGCGAACGCCAGCATCACGAGCCGCAACCAGGAGATTGAGCGTCCCGTTGATATTCGACTCGTGTGTGCCAAGGGGATCTTTCACTGATCGCGGTACCGAGGCCAATGCGGCCTGGTGCAGCACGCAATCGACGCCCTCGCATGCAAGCTTTAACGCTTCCAGATCGATGAGGTCTGCCTGTTTAAATGAGATCGAATGCTGAATATCGGCGAGGTTATCCAGACTGCCGGTGGAGAGGTTGTCGATGCCTCGTACCTCGTGTCCCTGGTCTACCAGTGTGTGGGCAATTGTCGAACCGATGAAGCCTGCGATTCCGGTTATTAAGTAGCGCGCCATCCCGTTTTCCCCTGACTCTCTGCGGGTTCCTACTGCTCAAAAAAATTGTTTCAGAGGGCCCACAATGTGTTCCATTTGGACAACTTAGGTTAGTCTTGCGAACAACTCAATCGTATGGGAATTTCGTCTTAACAGTAAATAAATGCAAGAGTATGCAACAGTTCGGGGCCATCACTTAATGCGGGAAAAGGCGCCAACTCCTTGTGCCTCTCTATAACTGACTTATTTTCAAGGTAATAGCTATTTTTTGCGTGAACGCACGGATGGTTTGATGTTGGTAGCCGCGTTGCTTGCATTGAATACACAGAGGATGATCTTTCATGGATTTCCCCGAGACACGACCAGAATCGCTCGCAACTGAAGGCATACCCGACGAGGCGACCGTCTTCGGAGTTTCGAAGGCGATGGCCCAAATCAAGAAGAAGGCCGAAAGGATTGCCCCAACGGACATTCCGATCCTTCTTCGAGGTGAGAGTGGCACTGGCAAAGAGGTTATTGCGAAATACCTGCACATCCATTCTCTTGTGAAGGACGGACCCTTCGTCAAGGTGAATTGCGCCGCCATTCCGGGTCCGTTGCTCGAGAGTGAGCTTTTCGGCTATGAGAAGGGCGCTTTTACCGGTGCGCTTGATACGAAACCAGGACGTGTGGAAGCAGCCAACGAGGGAACACTTTTCCTGGATGAAGTCGGTGATATGGCTCCGGATCTCCAGACGAAATTGCTTCACCTGCTACAGGACGGCACTTTCAGCCGAATAGGTGGACGGGAAACTTTACGGGTGAAGCTCCGCATACTTTGTGCGACCAATACCGATCTTGAAGCTGCGATTGAGAAGGGAACGTTTCGCCAGGATCTTTTCTATCGCATCGACGTGGTGAGCCTGCATCTTCCCCCGCTCCGGGAGCGCCGCGAAGACATTGAATTGCTTGTTGATTTTCTCTTCATGAAGTTAAGCAACAAATTCCAGCGGGACGTTCCGCCTCCTTCCAAGTCCGTGCTGGCACTCTTGCAAAAATGGAATTGGCCGGGGAACATACGAGAATTAGAGAATTGGGTCGCGCGTTACATCATTCTGGGCTCTGAACAGGTGATGAACGCAGATGTACGACCGCAACGTGTTCAGCAAGTAGAAGCGGAACAACCGCGCGCGGCAGGGCCAGTTCAACTCAAAGTGCTGGCGAGGGAAGCGGCGTTAGCGGCTGAGCGTACGCTCATCCTTCGGAGTCTCGAGGCCAACCAGTGGAATCGCAGGAAGGCGGCGCGAGAGTTGCATATCAGCTATCGCGCGTTGCTCTACAAGATTCGCGATGCGGGTCT
Organism: uncultured Acidobacteriaceae bacterium; assembly: GCA_963797255.1. Classification (GTDB taxonomy): domain Bacteria; phylum Acidobacteriota; class Terriglobia; order Terriglobales; family Acidobacteriaceae; genus JANXZS01. Next base: position 723,864 of record CAWCOV010000001.1, on the reverse strand, counting down.
CTCAGACCGATAACTAATCTTTCCATCCACCCACGCTCGCTGTGTCCCCTCGCAGTTAGTGATCTCATCCGGGTCACGGGAATATGAAGTATCTTCACCTTCCCGTGATGCCGTGTGCATTTCAGAATGCCCAGCTGTCTGCCTGAGATCATCTCCCATCCAGAACTGCAGCTTCGCCCATTTGCATGACAACAGACCGTGGAGCTGCGCCACCGCCGTCAGACGATTGCACCAGCATGATGCGGATAAGGTCGTTCTTCGGGTCGATCCAACCCTCAGTGCCAAATGCGCCGCCGTGTCCGAATGTTCCTGGAGAGTGCAGTAGCAATGTGCCCTCGGGTTGATTGACGATCTCGAAGGTCAATCCGTATCCCGTGCCACCCAGCCATCCGGAGGGCTTTACATCCGGAGTGAAGACCCGGGTCATGGTTTCGACAGATTGCCGCGAGAGGTAGCGATGGCCTTCCAATGTGCCTCCGTTAAGTAGCATCTGGTAAAAACGCAACAAATCGGCGGCGGTGGAGTAGAGTCCAAATTCCGGGGCTGAATACTTGGCTCCTGCGCGATAGAGCGTGGGATCGCCAGCAAGCACCTCACTACCCGATCTCACCTGCTTCCCGTCCACGTGTTTGTAAACGAGTGCGATGCGGTCCTTCTTGTCCGCGGGCGCGAAAAAGAAGCTGTCGTTCATGCCGAGCGGCTGCAAGAGGCGCTTGCTGATGTAAGAAACATATTGTTCACTTGTAATGACCTCGATGATTCGGCCGAGTGTGGCGATGCCCAGGTTGCTGTACTTCCAACGGGTGCCGGGCTCGAAGAGCAGGCGGCTTTGACCGTAGAACTTTACGGCATCAGCAAGGGGAACGCGGAGCGTGCGGGGATTGTCCTCGAGCGCGCCGCTGGGGTCGCCATCGAGACCGGAGGTATGATCCATCAACTGCCAGACCGTGGGCGGAAGTTTCGGCTTGCGCGTGATCACCGAACCGTCAGGAAGAGTTTCTTCGACGAGAATATTTTTGAATTCGGGAAGGTAGTACTCGACTGGGCGTCGTAGATCGATCCTGCCCTCTTCCACCAGCATCATGATGCAAACGCCGGTGAAGTTCTTGGTCATGGACATCACTTGGAAAATGCTGTCTTTGCGCATCTGTTTCTTGTCTTCGATGTTTGCCCAGCCCACGGTGTCATACGCCGCGACGCGGCCATGATGAGCAATGAGGTAAACGGCACCGGGAATTTGCTTATCGTCTACCAATTCCTGCAGGCGTGTGTGAATGGCATCCAGTCGTGCCTGGTCCATGTCTACTGGCGCGGTTGAGATCTTCTGCGCGGTTAAAGGCAAGAAGGTAGAGAGCACAAGCACCGTTAAGAAAGCGTACTTATGCAGGGATGGGACAGCGTGCGCCATTTAGCAAGCTCCAGAATGGTTTGTCAGGAAGTCAGGAGGATTTTACGTGGCGAACGGACAATTCTGCGGCAAATATGATCTTGCCACGCGAAGACTATGTCCTTTGTCACATCCGATTGCGGAAATGTTTGAGAGGATAGATCATGGCCGACAATTTCAGCAAAACCATTAGCTTCAAGTCTGATTGGACCAGCCTTGGTCTACCCGCGCATGTCATCGAAGTTCTGAGTGCGGCACCGCGTATTCACGTGCCGAATAGCCGCGAGGATTTGCTGGATTGGGCGCTTGGCCGCGAGACAGGCACCACGAACTGGAACCACTCCAATCGCGAAGACAAGGGCGAATTTGAGGTCGCATTCGACGTTCCGGGAAAAGGCCGCGTTGTTGAAGCGGTGGTCACCAAGGCGCGCAACGGGCTCGCCGTGAACTTTCCCGACGCGCGTATGCGCCGCCGCGATCCAGATGCCATGGTGATTGGCGATACCATGCCGACGGATAAGCCAACATACCAGCAGCGTTTTGGTGAATCGTTCGATCAGACGCGGCAAAAGACACTCGGCTGGCTGAAGACACAAGAGTTGATTGTGACCCCGTTCTACTCCGGCCCAGACGAATTGCACTACGGATCGTTGTTGATTATTCCCCGGCAGGCAGGCTTCTTTGCCGGCGCGCTGGCGGATTTGCAGGGAATGATCCCGGGTGACCGGGTCCCTGCCGATTTTCGGCTGAATGGCGGAGTGCTGTTCATTGCCCCACCTTTTCGGCACACAAATTTCGAAGGCAAGCAGGTCGTCGTTCATTTCCGCACGCAGACACATCAGGAGATTTACGCCTACAACCTGTATCCCGGGCCGAGCGCGAAGAAGGGCGTGTACTCGATTCTTCTGGACATTGGCGAGCGTGAGGGTTGGACGACCAATCATTGCGCGGCTGTCGGCGTGGTGACGCCGTATGACAACGAGATTGTCATCATGCACGAAGGGGCGTCCGGTGGCGGCAAGAGCGAAATGACGGAACACATACACCGCATGGAAGACGGGCGGCTGCTGATTGGTAAGAACATGGTCACCGGAGAAGAGCGGACGCTGGTGCTCCCGGAAGCTTGCCGCCTGAATCCCATGGCCGACGATATGGCATGCGCTCATCCCCACTACAACGAAGGCCAGACAAAATTGAACATTCGTGACGCAGAGAGTGGATGGTTTGTGCGCGTCGATCACATCAAGAAATACGGCACGGATCCCGATCTCGAAAGGTTGTGCATTCAGCCGCCAAAGCCGCTTATCTTTCTGAATCACTATATTGTTCCTGGCGGAAATTGCCTGACGTGGGAGCACATCGAAGACGCACCGGGAAAGGCGAATACGAATCCGCGAGTAATTATTCCGCGTGAGCTTGTGCCCGAGGTGAGCACCGGACCGGTATCCGTGAGCATTCGAAGCTTCGGCGTACGCTGCCCCCCAACTCACAAAGACAGCCGCCTCTACGGCATCATCGGTATGCTTCACATTCTTAGCCCCGCGCTGGCGTGGTTGTGGAGAATGGTAGCTCCCAGAGGTCATGCGAACCCCAGCATTCAGGAATCGATCGGAATGCAGTCAGAAGGTGTGGGATCGTATTGGGCCTTCTGCACGGGCAGGCGGGTAGATCAGGCAAATTTGCTGCTGCAGCAGATCCTTGAGAATACCGACACGCGACATGTGCTGATTCCGAACCAATACATTGGCGCCTGGCGGGTTGGCTTTATGGGAGAGTGGATTGCCCGTGAATACCTTGCCCGGCGCGGCAGCGCGCGCTTCCATCGCGATCAACTGAGTGAATGCTCCCTCCCGCTGCTGGGTTATGTGCCGCAGCAGATCCGCGTAGAAGGATCGTTGATTCCGCCGGTATTTCTGCACGTCGAAGACCAGTTGCAGGGCGGCCCAGAAGTGTTTGAGGAAGGCGCGAGGCAGTGGCGCGAATTCTTCAAACGCGAATTGAGGGCGTTCGATACGCCGGAACTCGATCCGCTTGGGCGAAAAATTATCCAGGCCTGCATGGACGACGCAAACCAGGAAGACTACTGGAAACTGATCCCCCACACTATTTTCAAGGGATAGATATTCTCGGCTGAAATTTTTCAAATTGGGCTTGACGGAAATCGTAATGCGTATTACATTACCAATCAGTTATGCAACCATCTGGTTATCAAAGTCGGAGTTCCGTCTTAGACGCAACCTTCGCGGCACTGGCCGATCCTACCCGGAGGGCCATTCTGGCGCGTCTTTCTGAGGGCGATGCTTCGGTGCTGGAGTTGGCGGAGCCCTTCGAGATGAGTCAACCGGCAATCTCAAAGCATCTCAAGGTGCTGGAGCGGGCCGGCCTTATTTCGCGAGGACAAGATGCGCAGCGCCGGCCAAGACATCTGGAGCCATTACCGCTTGCGCAGGCAAGTGATTGGCTGGAAGAGTATCGCAAATTCTGGGAGAACAGATTCGAGCATCTGGATGCGTTGCTGGATGTGTTGAAGGCCAAAAGCAAGAAGCGACACAAATGAAACACAGGAGATGATGAAGATGAGCACTGGGAATCTAAAGCTGACAACGAGCGGCGACAGGGAGATCGTGATAACTCGCACATTTAATGCGCCGCGCAGTCTGGTCTTCGAGGCACTTACCAAGCCGGAACTTGTACAGCAGTGGATGTTGGGGCCGCCGGGCTGGACGATGCCGGTGTGCGAGATTGATCTGAAGGTGGGCACAACGTCTCGCTACGTATGGCGTGGTCCGGACGGAACTGAGATGGGTATGAGCTGCGTTCTTCGCGAGATCGTCGTTCCGGAAAAGCTGGTTTCGACGGAGAAGTTTGATCAGTCGTGGTACCCAGGAGAAGCGCTGGGTACGATCGTATTGTCGGAGAAGGATGGAAAGACTCTTCTCACACAGACGATTCAATATGAATCGCGAGAAGCGCGCGACGTTGTTATCAAGTCTCCGATGGAACAGGGCATGTCGGCAGGCTACAACAGGCTGGATGAAGTTCTTCAATCGCACGTGAATTGAATGACGCAAGGTGAGCTATGACAGAACGGAGAGTCCCATGCGCGTAGGGAGAAGTATTCTCGCAGTGGTTGCAGGTGCGCTTACAGGCATCATTCTTTCCCTGTGCACGGACGCGCTTTTGCGGGCAAGCGGCTGGATCGTGCAAGGTCTACCAGCCAGTGACAAGATGCTGCTCCTGGCGACAGTATATCGAACGATATATGGCATTCTGGGTGCCTATGTTGCGGCCTGGCTGGCGCCATACAGGCCCATGTTGCATGCGATTGTGCTGGGTTGCATTGGATTTACCGTCAGCATATTGGGGGCTGCTCTTACATGGAACAAAGGTCCGCAGTATGGTCAGCACTGGTATCCCGTGACGCTCATCGTGCTTGCAATTCCTACAGCGTGGCTTGGTGGAAAGCTATTTGAGATGATCCATCAGACGACTAGCCCACGGACGATCTAGACTGCGCCGTGATTTGAAGGGCGCAGCATTCTTGATTCCTTGTGCGTAAATCGCTTGGAATAAGAAGAGGCTCGGCAATTTCGCCGAGCCTCTTTCTTTACACGCTCTCTACTTACTTTGTTGCGGATTGCGGATCGCCAGCCAGTTTAATAGATACCTCGGTTTTCGCATTTACAGGACGGCTCTCAGTGCGAACGATTACCTGTGCTTTCGTTTTGTCGTAGCGCCATCCCACGGCGGATGCATCTGTAGCGGCTGCAACCTTCTTACCGTCGATCGTGACCGCAGAGGGCTCGGCAGCAGACCAGAGACGAACCTCGTAAGCACGTGCCGTGGGCATCTTTGGATAGCTGCCTTCCGCTGCCGCGATGCTCACACTGAACTCGCGAGTCCTGCTGTGTTTTACTTCGACGTTGGTGAAGGCATACTCGCCGTGCTGATAGTTTTCGCCCATGCTTGAATCCTCATAGACGCGATAGCTGCTGGAGTGCTGGTCTTTGCTGAAAGGGAAGACTTCGAGGATCAGAGGATCGACCGGTTTTTCTCCGGTGTAGCTCATCGGCGGCTGTTGGGGCAGGATCGATCCTGCTTTTACATACACCGGAATTTGGGCTTCCGTGAAATTGCGCTCCACTGTAGCGGGCCCTGTGAGTTGTTTCCCGGTGAACCACTCCACCCATTCACCTTTCGGCAGCCAGATCGATTTGGTCGACAAATGCGAAGTGGCATCCGCGGGAGTCACAATGGGAGCCACGATCATGTTATCTCCGAAGATGTATTCCCCCTTTTGCTCGTAAGCTTCCTTCGCCTCCGGATAGTCGTAATAGAGAGGCCGCAGGAACGCGACGCCGGTGTCGTAGGTCTTTCGCGATTCAGTATAGATGTAGGGCTGCATGGCGTAACGAAGAACGAACGAGTCCTTCATGATGTCGGAGTAAGGCTTGGGATAGGCCCAAATACGGCGCTCGGCATCTGCATTTTTGGTGGTGTGGGTGCGCAGGATCGGAGCGAAGGTGCCGAATTGAATCCAGCGGGAGTAGAGTTCGCCGTCAACCTTGCCGGGCTGATGTCCACCGATATCATGGCTCCAATAACTGTAGCCGACGTTAGCCGCGGTGGCCGTGAAATATGGCTGATAGGCCAGTGAATCCCAAACTGAAATGGTATCGCCGGAGAATCCGATAACGTAACGATGGTTGCCGAGGCCGCCCCAGCGATGGAAGATCAGCGGACGTTTGCCTTCGCGTTCCTGATCGCTGAAGTGTACGTAGTTCAGCCAGAACGTGGGATTCACATGCGCGAGTTGCGTGTTCATCTCCTGCTGCCAGTCGATCCACCAGAAGTCGATGCCCTGGTGTTCAAGCGGGTGGTGAAGAATGTTCATGTAGTTCTGTGCGTATTTCTTATTGGTAATGTCGAAGGGAATAAATTTCCCGGTCGAGGGATCAACGCCCATCGCCTTGGCCATCTCGGGGTACGCCTTCTCCCATGGCTGCACGCCCGAAGCGGGATGGAGATTGAGGGTAGCCTTCAGTCCTTGCTGATGCACCCATGTGAGGAACGGCTCTGGATCAGGGAAGTACTTGGGATTCCAGGTGTAGCCCGACCATCCAGCAGAGTGGCCTGACTGGTCATTATTGTTTTTGTCGACCTGAAAGCCTTTCGCTTTGATCTCTTCCGGAGAAAGATGCCAACCCATGTCGATGACGAGCACGTCGAGTGGAACATTGTTTTGGTGGAATTGACCGACCAGGTCCTTTAGTTCCACATCGGAGTAATCCCAGTAACGCGACCACCATGTGCCGAAAGCAAAACGCGGAGGCATCGGGATTTTGCCGGAGACGCGTGTATAGTCTCCGAGGGCCTGCTTGAAGTCGTGGCCGTATCCAAGGAAGTACCAGTCCTGGCGATCGCCCGGCGTACGCTCCACCACCCAGGGAAGAACGCTGTCAGGGGAATTCAAGCGGAAATCGGCAGAGTCATACAATGGCGTGTTGCTGTCATCGATGACAGACCAGCCATCGCGCGAGACGAGTCCCAGTTCAAGCTTGGTGCCGTCGCCGCGAACGCCATCCAGTGTGCGCGTGGTTCCCATCAGGTTGCCAGTCGTCGCCGCACCGGGCTTCCATGTATTCTCTGCTCCGTCCAGCTTGTACTTGATCGATAGATTGTCCGCAGTGAATTTGCCGGAATCCTTGTGATAGCGAAGCTCAAGAGCGCTTGTCTTCAGTACAAGATCCTGGCCTTCGGTAGACTGCTTAAACTTCGGCACCGGAAGCTCGCGATTCAACGCGACGAAGGAAGGCCGGTCCTCGAATTTGCTGTCGGCACTCCATTCCATGCGGATCATCTCAGGAGTGAGCACCGTAAAGCGGGCCTGCCCCTCTACCACCACGGCTTTTGGGTCAGCCGCAGGTTTGTAAATCTGTTGAGCAAATGAAGTAGTCGTAAGAAGCAATAATGCGAAGAGTGCAGCCGGAAACATCCCCGGCACGCGGCGAAGCGAAGTCAGTAAATCGGACATCTTAGGCAACATGAGAACTCCAGAAAGTATTGGCGCCGGCTTGCGGATTGCCATTCAACACAGCAATCGCCGGAAGGCTGGCGACCTGCAAGTTTACCGTATGGGATTAAAGACTGCTCGTGATCGGCGCAGGACACTGCAGAATTATGGTTGAGTCTGCCCACAATTCACCGGCACCGCGGCTCTGTACAATGTCGCTGTGAATTCCTCAAACGTTTTTGCTGTTCGGTGTAAATGGTTGACGGTGTGTTTTCTGTTCGCTGGAAGCATTCCGGCTTCTCGCGCAGGGCAGCCAAGGTTTGCCCGCTGCTTCCGAGTGCCATGTGGGTGCCTATGGCGCGAAGGGCGATGGCCGCTTGTTGAATACAAATGCGATCAATGCCGCCGTTGCCGATTGCAACAAGCGTGGAGGAGGAACAGTCGTTGTAGATTCCGGGACTTATCGCACAGGCACCATCCGACTACTGGATAACATCACGTTAAAACTGGAGCCGGGGTCGACGATTTTGGGCAGCGAGGATCTGGCGGATTACCCGAAGATTTCAAAGGCTTCCGAAGACCGGGATACCGCGTTGATCATAGCCGAGCATGTCCACAATATCGCTATCGTGGGCGAAGGAACCATCGATGGGAATGGCCGCGCCTTTACCGACAAAGACAAACCACACTTCGATCCCTACTTTGAAGCAGCACAATCGAGGCAGGGGGATGCACTGGTCGATCGGATGCGTCAGACGCGGGAAGGTCCAGTGCTCATGCGGCCAAGGCCCGGTGTGCTGGTACTTGTACTGCACTCGGATGGAATTATTGTGCGGGACATTCATGTTGTCGACAGCCCGAACTGGGGAATCAAGCTAATGTGCAGCGAGCACATTTCCGTGACCGGCATCGATGTCCGCAACAACATCCTGGTGCCGAATAACGACGCGCTCGATATCTCAAATTCAAAAAATGCGATCGTGGCTAATTCACTTCTTGAGGCAGGCGACGATGCCTTGGTTGTCGGAGGTCCATGCGCCGACGGGTGGTGTCAGCAGACCACGGAAAATGTCACGGTCAGCAATGTCGTCTTGCGGAGCCGGTCTGCGGCCATTCGCATTGGCCCTGCGGCGAAGGATGTCCGCAACCTGGTCTTTGAAAACGTGGTCATTCGTGACACGAACCGGGGGATTAACATCCAGTCAAGAGCGGGTGAGACAGTCGAAAATTTGATTTTTACCAACATCGTGAGTGAGACGCGCCTGATCGACGGACCATGGTGGGGCTCCGGCGAACCTGTTTCCATCACGGTTGCGCGATGGGCATATCCTCCGTGGACAAATTCGCCAACCATGGGCTTCATTCGCCACCTGCGCTTCAACTCGATGATCGCCAATAGCCAGTCGCCGATCGTGCTCTACAGCCTCGAGCCAGGCCACATTGAGGATGTCCGGTTCAATGACCTATCTCTGACAATGCAGGGCAATCCTCTGCAGGCAATTATGGGTGGCAATCTCGATCTGCAGCCAACGACGCCGAAAAGCCTTGGAGTTACCCGCAAGGATCTCTCGGCCATAGAGGTGCATAACGTAACAGGTCTATCCCTGAGCGATATTAAGGTGCGATGGAAGGGAAATGTTCCGGACTACTACACCCACGCAATCCACGCGGACGGCTTTGACACCTTGAGCATCAATGGCTTTCAAGGGAGCGGTTCAACCCGTGCATTCGCCGCCATTCAGCTGAAACAAGGGAAGAACGCCCGGGTCCGTAACGCGTTCAATCCCGACGGTAAGGTGCTGGATAACACTCAAATGGCTCCGAAGAAGCCCGTTCGGTAGTAGCATGGCACTCGTGCAGAGAAGTTTAGATGCATGAATAACTCCCCCGTAATATCAAGCATCTATCTTTGTACTGTTTGCACAGTAAAACTCAATACGTCGTCAGGAGAAAAGATGGCAGATCTAGAGCAATTGAAGCAGAAGTACGCGAGCGTTATAGCTACGATTCAGCAGTTCGCACCGGACGGAGCGACTTTGGATGATGTCAGTCTCGACGGGGACAAATTGCACCTCAGAGGGACGGTGCCTTCTCAGGTCGTCGCCAATCGGGTATGGGATGCGATCAAGGCAGTGGATCCCACGTATGCCGACCTTCACCATGAGATTGTGACCACCGGGAACAGCTGATCAAAACTACACGGTGAAGTCCGGAGATAATCTCTCCCACATCAGCAAGCACTTCTATGGAACGCCGAACAACTATCAGAAGATTGCGTCAGCAAATGGGCTGGCGAATCCAGATCTGATCAAAGTCGGACAATCCCTGGTGATCCCAGTTCTATAGATCTTTGAACCAGCAATCTGCCAAGGACCCCTCCTGACCGTGGCAGATGCAAGGTTCTAAGCCAATCATCTCAATCAAAGCGAAGCCCGGTGACAATTGCCGGGCTTTGTTCGTGTGGAAAAATGGGTGGCCTCAGATTTGACGGGGCTCGGGCCACTTCGTCAAACCCCTCTATAATCAAGAAGCCATGTCCCTTTTCTCTTGTCGTTCGATTCGGCGCGCCGGCCTTTCCCGGTCTCTCGCTCTCAGCGTTGTGCTTCTCACAAGCAGCGTGTCCTATGCAGACACTCCGGCCGTTCGCGCGCAGGCAGCCAAGCAGAACAATCTGGGCGTTGCGCTGATGAATCAACAGTTGACCCAGAAGGCTATTGACCAGTTCGGCCTCGCATACAAGACAGATTCGACAATGGTCACGGCGCTTTTGAACCAGGGCATCGGCTTCCTCTATCTGAACAAGATGCCGGAGGCGCAGAAGGCTTTCGATGAAGCCGCCGAAAAGGACCCGAAGAACCCTGCCGTCTGGTACTGCCTGGGACTGGCCGACCACGGACAGGGAAAGAGCGCGGAAGCCGTAGAGCACTTTCAGAAAGTCGTCGAGCTCGCGCCTGACAATGCAGACGCGCATTACTTTTTGGCATCGTCGTATTTGGAGCTGAAAGAATTTGATAAGGCAATCGCGGAATATCAGAAGGCTCTGGCGATCAACCCATTGCACACTTCGTCAGAGTTTGGTCTTGCGCGCGCATTGCAGCGATCAGGAAAACCACAGGAAGCTAAAGTGCACTTTCAGCGCTTCGAGCATCTTTCACGTGACAAAATTTCCGCGCCCATTACACATACCTACGGCGAGGAAGGGCGATTCGCAAAGGCCTCGGATGTATTTCTTCCCGGACCCAAAGTCGGCCCGATGATTCCGATCACATTCGCGTCGCTGCCCATCACGACGGTGCCGAAAGAAAAACAGAAAGTCGGCGGCGGTGCCTGTTTTCTTGACGTGGATGGAGATGGCGTTGCCGATCTGATTCTCCCCACTTCGGGCGACCAGGCGATTCGCGTTTTCCATAACAGTGGCGGCACATTCACAAATATCGACACGAAGGACACTGGCCTCGCTGCGAGCGGAGAAGCTTTGGCATGTGCCGTTGGAGACTTTGATAATGATGGTCTGCCCGACCTGGCGATTGCATTCACTGATCGCGTCATGCTTTTCAGAAATGAAGGTCAGGGGAAATTCGCCGACGTTACGAAGGCGAGCGGAATAGAACCACGCAATCAACCGGCCGCACTCACGTTTGTGGATTATGACCATGACGGCGATCTTGACTTGTTCGTCACCGGAAAGACACTGAGCAGTTCCGAAGGGAAACCCGGCGCGGGTCCAAACGTGTTGTGGCGCAATAACGGCAACAAGACCTTCACCGAGTGGACCGAACAAACCGGGCTTTCCGGTAGCGGCGAAACAACTGCCGCGGTTTTGTCGGACATTAATAGCGATCGCGCCGTTGATCTTGTTGTGGGTGGATCTGGCAGTGCGCCTCTTGTGTACATCAATCCGCGCGAAGGAAAATTCAAAGGCACTCCGGTGTTTGACGAAACCGGCCTCGCCGCAACTGCCGGAATTTACGTTTTGGATTTCAACAAAGACGGTTGGATGGACATTGCGGTTACTCACGCTGGTGCGCCTGGCATAAGTCTTTGGCGAAGCGTGGAGGGCAAGCGCTTTGAACGCGTTCCGTTGCCGATCAAAGACGCTCAGCGTGCATGGGGCATTACAGCAGTTGATGTAGATAACGACGGCTGGCTCGACCTCGCGATGGTGGTCGAGACCGCAAAGGGAACTGAAGTCCGTGTGCTCCGCAACATGGGGCCGGATGGTTTTGAAGATGTAAGCGCAACCCTCGGCCTCAACAAGATTCAGCTGCAGGAACCGCGATCCGTAATTGCTGCAGATGTGGATGACGATGGCGATGCTGATTTTGTAATTACGCAATTGGCAGGGGCACCACTCTGGCTGCGGAACGATGGCGGTAACAAGAATCATTCCCTCAAGCTCGCGTTGAAGGGTGGCGCTGACAACAAAATGGGCACCGGTACCGAGATTGAAGTATTTGCCGGGGGCCTTTGGCAGAAGTGGGAGATGGTTGGGGCATCCGGCTACATGAGCCAAGGTCCGCCAGAACTGCTTGCGGGACTGGGCAGTGCGGATCACGCGGACATCGTTCGTCTGCTTTGGCCGACGGGTGTGCCGCAGGACGAACTTGAAGTTGCCACAACAAAGAAAGCGAATTTCACTGAACTCGATCGTCGCGGAAGTTCCTGCCCGGTACTGTTTGCATGGGACGGTTCCCACTATCAATTCGTTACCGACGTCATCGGAGCCGCAGTCGTTGGGCACTGGGTTTCTCCCGTTGCGAGAAATGTGGCCGACCCTGATGAATGGGTCAAAGTAGATGGCAATCTACTCAAGGCGCGCAATGGCAATATGAGCGTTCGATTTGCCGAGCCCATGGAAGAAGTGAACTACATCGACCGGTTGCGAATGGTCGCGGTCGATCATCCGGCTGGCACGGAAGTTTTTCCGAACGAGGGATTCTTGAATGAGCCGCCGTTCCCGACGGAGAAGACAATAGTCTCCTCTGGCGCGCATGTGCCCGCCGGCGCGTGGGACGATTCAGGCCGCGACGTGCTGGATCTGGTAAGTACGCAGGATCATCGATATGTCTATGACTTCAAGCTTCTGAATTATGCAGGTTACGCGAACATGCATACACTAACCCTCGATTTGGGCGAGTGGAACGCGGCGAATCCTCTGCGTCTGTTCCTGCACGGATTCATTGAGTACTTCTCGGCCTCATCGATGTATGCGGCGTGGCAGGCGGGACTGGAGCCGATTGCGCCGTACGTTGAAGCTCAGATGCCGGACGGAAGCTGGAAGCGAGTAATGGATGAGATGGGATTTCCCGCGGGCTTGCCACGCACCATTGTGTCGGATTTGACGGGTAAGCTGCCGCCGGGAACAAGTCGCATCCGAATTAAAACAAATCTGCAGATTTACTGGGATCAGATCCTGGTTGACAATGGCCCGGACCGCGCAAATGGTATTCGCCAGACTGAGATGCCGCTTTCATTGGCCAATGTCCAATATCACGGATATCCGCAACAGATCGATGGACAGACGCACGGCGACCTCACCTACAACTACGAAAACGTTAGCGCGACCGGACCGTTCATTAAGCAGCGCGGCAGCTACACGCGTTACGGCGAAGTCACTCATCTCTTGAACAAAGTGGATGATCGCTTTGTGATTTTTGGTAGTGGCGAAGAGATCGACGCCGAATTCAGTGTCGATGGGCTCCCGGCGCTTCCAGCGGGATGGAAACGCGACTACTTCTTTTACGCGAATGGCTTTGTAAAGGATATGGATTTCTACGAAGCGTCGCCCTTCACTGTGGCTGACATGCCGTTCCATGGAATGAGCGGCTATCCATATAGCGATGCTGAGCATTTCCCGGATGACGCGAACGCGATCCGGTATCGCTTGGATTGGAACGAACGCTTTGAATCAGGCAAGGCCCCGAACGGTTTCCAACTCCACTATGTACCCACGCCAGCCGAACCGCCGACTGCAATTCCCTCGTCGCGTGTTGGAAAATAATCGGTGACTAAGCGGAGAGAGGAAGTACGTTGAAGAACGTCACACTTGAGTCGGCAGTGGACCTGCTGGCCATGTTACGCAACTCCATCATCTCGCCAATGGAATTGGCAGACGAGTTCATAAAACAAATCGAATTGTTGAATCCGCGACTTAATGCTTTTGCGCATTTCGATCCTGAACAGATTCGCGAAGATGTACGCCAGGCTGAGCGGAGCGCCGCTGGTCGAGGGCCGCTTTACGGCTTGCCAATGACAGTCAAGTCATCCATTGCGACCGCAGGGTATCGATGCGAAACAGGAAGCACTCTGAATCGCGGGTATACACTCCTACGGAGGATGCCGTGGTGGTGTCACGCATGCGTCGGGCAGGCGCCACAATCCTTGGCACGACGAACTGTCCAGAGTTCCTGATGGCCTACGAGACAGAGAATAAGTTATACGGCCGCACGTCGAATCCATGGAATCTTGATTACACGGCAGGCGGATCGAGTGGCGGCGAATCCGCTGCAATTGCCGCCGGCCTCTCGTCATGCGGACTCGGCAGCGACAGCGGAGGGTCGGTACGGGAGCCCGCGCATTTCACCGGCATCTGCTCGTTGAAGCCGACTCCCGGCCGCATCCCGGTGGCGGGCCATCTCGCGGGTTCTGCCGGGCCGTTCTCAATTCTTGGAGCCATCGGACCCATGGCGCGAACCATGAAAGATGTGCAGTTGCTCTTCGATGTACTGTCCGGACATGATGAGGCAGATCCCATTGGAGCCTCCATTCCTCACCGGACGCCGAATTTCGACGAGTTGAAGCAATATCCAATCGGTGTGTTTGAAGATGATGGCTTGATACCCGTCACTCCTGAAACAAGGGCCGCGGTAAGGGATGCCGCGAGGGCCTTGGAAGGTCAGGGATTCCACGTGCGCAAGTTCAGACCCCGATCGCTCGAGCTTGCTCGCAGGTTGTGGTGGAAGTTTTTTATTCGTTGCGGACTGATGTTGCTCGAGCCTCTCGTTCAAGGGCAGGAAGAGCAATTGAGTTCAACGTTTCGCGGATACCTCGAAATCGCAAGACGCGACGGCCCGTTAACCGGCGACGAGTTGCTCGATGCCTGGTGCGAGTGCGATTCGGTCCGCGCCCACTTGCTTGAGGAAATGAGGGAATACCCTGTGCTGCTTTGTCCCGTTTGCGCCATCCCTGCATTTCGCCATGGAGAGCGCCAATGGACGGTGGAAGGCCAAGCGGTCGACTATCTTGACGCGATGCGCTACACAGTCTGGTTCAACTTGCTGGCATCTCCCGCCGCTGTTGTTCCTGTTGGATCGTCACCAGAGGGACTTCCGATTGGTGTGCAGATTGCCGGTCGTCCTTACGAAGATGAAATTGTGCTTGGCATTGCGGCAGCAGTCGAGAGTGAGTTTGGATACATTCCGCCGCCCCTCGCGACTAGTTGATTGAGGCTCAGATCAGCTACTTCTCCGCCGTCACGATGGCTGGTTCACCCGTCGTTTGAAAGCGGAATCCTGCGACAGATTCTCCAGATGCCAGCACGTCACGAATCCTTTCACTGTTCGGTCCGACTTTCCGTAAAGCAGCCGCGAATGTAGTGATCGCCTCCGGCAGAGTTGCTCCACTGGGCATTCTAAAAATCCACGGAATATTTGTGGATGTCAGACCTTTGTCAGACGATAGTGCTATGACTGGAATGAATGACTTCAGGCCGAGTTGTTCCGACAAGTGGCTGGAGTTTCGATCGAGTGCGATGATGCCAAGAACATGCTGCGCATAGATAGCATTCACCAGGGCGGTGGACGATTTGCCCCAGGAAGCATCGCTGGAAATTCCGATCAGCGATATCGGCGTTCCAGATTGCCGAGCTAGTTCAATGGAGTGCTTTGTTTCGGCTGAGCGAATCGCCTGTTCCGCGTTCGGACCAAAGACAGCGACCTGCACTATCGCAGGTTTTGCCGATGCAACTGCTGGACCGGAGTAAGTCACACCCTCTTCACCCACGCGAGCATAGGGTGGCGTCGAAGTTGGCGATGGAGTCGGCTGCATCTCAGCTTTCTGTGCGGATGGTTGCTCCTTTTCCATCGTTGCAACCCGATAAGAAAGTTTTCCGTTGTGAACGGTGGCAAGAAACATCGGCGTCGTGTTTTTGCTGTTCGTGTCGAAAACCATTTTGGCGGTAACACCTTGGTAGGTTTCGATGTCCGCCAGCGCGTCGTGAATGCGCGCACGGTTCAGGCCGGCCTTGCAGATGGAGTCAAGCATTGCCTGGGCCGCGTCGTAGGCCAAGGAAGCGAATTGCTCTGGCTCTTCGTTGAACTTCGCCTTATAGTCCTTTTGAAAAGCGATCCACCGCGGATCCTGACGCGTCGGATCGTACGGGAAGACAGCCTCGAATCCCTCTGCGTCTTTTCCCGCCGATTGCAGAAGTTCCGTGCCAATTGTGCGATAGCTTCCGAAAACGCGTTGTTTCATCCCCATCTCGTGCATCTGCTTCAAGATGGCTGCAGTCTGCTCCTGGTCTGCCCAGAGAACGATTCCGTCCGTACGGGATTCCTGAATAACCTTAAGCTGATGATGGAAATCGGTGGTGCCCGGGAGGTATTTTTGTTCGATGACGATGGGATGCCCGAGCCGACGAGATGCGTCGCGCAATTTCATTACGCCGAAACGGCCATAACGATTGTTTACGCGAAGAATGCCGACACGCTTAAGTCCCACCTCGGTATAGATACGCCGCGCCAGCGTAAGACATTGCACGCGATCATCTTGAATATTAGTGAAATACCAGGGGATTAATGTCTCTGGGATAGTGAAGTCGGTGGAAGCGCTGTTAACGATCGGAACTTCCGCGCGCAGCGCAGCGCGCAGGGCGATGTGAGTTGTCTCTGAACTGATCGATCCAAAAATTGCCCACACATTTTCGTCATACACCATCTTGGCTACAGCACTTGCGGCAGCGCCCCAGATTTCGGGATCAGTAGGCCGATCGGATCCGTAAACCTGGCCAGCCTGCCAGTTGTCATAATCGTTATGGAGCATCAGCCGGAAAGGCTTCCCTCCATACCCACCCGCCGCGTTTGCCTGATCGATTGCGAGTTGTACACCGTGCAGCATGCGGTCCCCAAACACGTGATCGGGATTATTACCAATCGGGCCGAGAAAGCCGATGCGAATCTCGGTGAGATCTTTTAGTTCGGGTGAATCAACATCGCGAGCAGCTCCGCTATAAATATTCGGAGTTATGTAGTTCTGAAAATAAGGCGCCGTGAACTTGGAGTAGGGCCGTAGATCCTCCGGTTCACCTGCGTAAGGAGTGACAGTACGCATGACCGGAGGAGGAGGTGGATTCTTCCCACAAGAACAGTGCTCCGCTGGCTGTGCCCAGGCTGCAAGCGCCAGCATCGGCGAGAGCGCAATTGTAAGAATGGGTCGAATCATTAAAAGCTCCTATGCTTTTTGCTGGCGGAACATTGCGATGGCTTCGATTTCAATCAACAGGTCGGGCCGGCAAAGGATCGCCTGGATACCGGTAGAAGCCGGCACTGGATCAAGACCCTCTTGTGCGAAGAATGCCGTGCGCTCTTCGTTGAATGCTTCGTAGTCGCGCTCGATATCCCGCAGGTAGCACGTTGTGCGGACGATGTCCTTCCACGTCGCACCCTCTGCCTCTAGCAAGCCCGTGATGTTCTTGTAGGTGCGCTTTAACTGTGCGCGGAAGTCTCCGACGTGAACGGTATTTCCGTGCTCATCGATGCTGGCCGTTCCGGAAATGAGCAAAATGACAATTCCGTTGAGATCGATACGCATGGCCCGAACAAACGAACTGGGCTTCTGATAGTCGTAGGCTTCGTTCAGCACGTTGAGGTTTGTCACGGCGCGTTTCTGAATTGGCTCAGTAGCCGGTGCGGTAGCAATCGCGTTAAGAACTTCTTGTATGTTCATGATGACGCTCCTTGAAATTATTTCTGTCGAATTCCGTGGCTCAGTCCCTTTCCAGTAGCGACCCAAAGGTCATCTCCCTGGAAATCGATTCCGAGAATGTAATTGTGTGCCGGCGCTGTCTCAACTGCAACCGGCGTGATCTTTCCGTCCGCATCGCGGACATACATCTCCGGTTTTCCGGTCGTCAGTGAAGGCCGATAAACCGACCAGTTTGTACCGTCGTAATAAGCCAGCCCCTTGTCTGTTCCGAACCAGGCGCGGTTAGCATCGACTCCTTTGATAGTGTTGGTGAAGTTGCTGGGCAGGCCACTGTCTTTCGTGAGGAAATTGTGCCAGCTGCGCCCATCATAGCGGCTGTCGCCAAAATAGGTTGCAACCCAAACGATCTTGTCGACATAGCTGACTGAGGTCGTGATTTCATGGATGAGACCCTCGTCTTTGAAGAGAACAATTTCTGTTTCACCATCAGGATCGTCGTATCCCTTCCAGCGTTCGGTCTTAACGTCGTATTCCAGCAGGCCGCTACCCCATACAGCGTAATAGACCTTGTCCGTACCAGCGTTCACTGCATAGGTCCAAATTTCAGCCATCGGCGTATTTCGTTCGTTGTAGAGATCCCATTGCGAAGTCCGCGTATTGAACCGCGAGGCACCGGCGGCAGTTGCGACCCAGACATAGTCACCTTGAATTGAAACACCGTATACGACGTCGTTGCTAAGGCCCGAATTGAGCTGCGTGTAGGAATCGATTCTACCGCCGCTCACATGGCTCAGGCCGCCCATTGTGGCTGCCCACACATCACCCGTTCGCTCGTCGAGGGCCAGTGAGAGAACCACCCGGTGCGCCAGTCCATCCGTCGTAGTATAGGTCTTCCACTTGCCCGCTTCGTAAACGGATAGTCCCTCTTCGGTACCAGCCCAGATGCGGTTTCCATCTACGAGGACCGAGAACACATGGCTGTTCGGAAGACCATTTGCAGTCGTGAAATTCTCCCACTTGTACCGCGGCATGTCCGGCGTCGCGGCGACAAGGCCAAGAGGCGCGAATAACAAAAACAGAGCGGTCAAGGTGCGTAGCTTCATAGAGTCCTCAGGTATTCGATCAGGTCGTTCAGCTCATCTTTCGTCAGGTCATTGGTCACGCCGTGTTTGTCGTGGGGATTGAACACGGTCCAGATTTCTTCCAGCGTTTGCGCCGATCCATCATGAAGATAAGGAGCGGTCATCGCGATGTTCACAAGTTGCGGTGTGTCGAACACGGGGGAGCGGTCAGTCCATTTTCCCGTGTCTACGTCAAAGCTTTTCTGGCTGGTGTATTTGGGGCCACTATGGCAAAAAGCACATTGGTCTGTCGGCGGAATCGGATGACCACGCTTATCCTTCACGCGTTCAAAAATATCTTTCCCTCGCTCCTGTTGCGGAGTGAGCGCTCCATTCGCGGGGTGGAGGCGATTTGGCCGCCGTCCCATATTGCGAACGAACAATGCCAGGTCTGTGAGTTCACTGGCCGAGTAGATCTGTGAGCGGTAGAAATACTTCTCAGTGCGCGGCCCGCATTCAGTGGGAAGATTAGGATTTCCGCCATTCCATTTGTATGGTTCCGTCTCTCTGACATCTTCAAGCAGGCGATTGTCCACTATGTCGACGCCAAATCCGTCTGGCTCAAGATCCCACTGAAGTGCGTCAAAAGTGGCGTCGATATGACAGTTGGCACATCCAAACTGTCCCTGAAATCCATACTTCGCCGTGTAAAAGACCTGTTCTCCACGACGCAGTGGACTTACTTTCTTCGTGCTTGCCAGGTCGACAGTTGCGATCACAGTATTCGTATGGGTGTCGATGATCGTGACCGAATCGTCAAGGCGATTGGCGACATATAAGCGGGAAGCATCGTGCGACAGAGCGAGTCCGCGAGGGTTGGTTCCCACCGGAATCCGCGCTTCAACATAATTGGAAGAGGCGGAAAGGTCATTCACAGCGGACTTCTTTTGTGCACGTGCAAATTGCACAAGGTGGGCGATATTGAGTACGAGCACGGCGTTTGAGCCTGCTGTCGAAACATAAAGTCGAGACTTGTCCGGCAGCATCGCTACGCTAAATGGCAGCGAGGAGTATTTCTCCAACTCATCGAGTGGAACCTGGACTACACCACTGACGTCGGGACCAAAGAGCATGAGCTCGTTGGTGATTGTCCAGCCATGTTCAACGTGCGCGAGCGGCACAAGATTCTTGGGACGCATTCCCGGACTTACATAAAGACCGCCATCGGTTGACGACGCGACGTGGAACATGCCCGCTACGCCTGCGACCGGCATGCGGTCAACCACCGCCTCCGTCGCAGTGTCGATGACAGTTATCTCTGACTGGTTCGGCGTGCGATGCCCATTGAGCTTCGGATAAATATGAGTTCCATATATTCGTGTGCCGTCGGGGGAGAGAACAAGATAGCTCGCACCCCGTCCACCCGCAAGCCGCTTCTTCTCTGTTCCGGTAGCCGCGTCGATGACGGAAATGTCATTGCTGACTCGGTTGCCAACGTAAATCGTAGATCCGTTGCGATTGAATACGACGCTCCACGGTTCGGCGCCGGTAGGGATCGTTCGCACGACCGATAGAGTCGCGAGATCAATCACCGAGACTGTGTCCTCCCAGGAATTCACCACGAAAACCTGTTTCCCGTCGGGCGATAGGGCCAGGTTGCGTGGGAATCGGCCTACCGGGATGCGTGCGGTGACCTTGTTTGTAGCGGTGTCGAGGATCAGCAGTTCATTGCTACGCTCACAAACGAGGTACAGAGAATGTCCATCGAGTGAGAAGGCCATTTCGCTGGGCGACAGATACCCTGACTCAGGCTCAACCGAACCAGCGACTCCTTTTGTTCGCATTCCACTTGCGAGACACAAAGTAAGCAGCGCTAGTGTTAGAGCTATGGAAAGGTTCGCCTTCACTTCGGCTCCTCGACCAGGAGCACGCGATCGACAGTCAGATTCTCCAGAATCTGCTGCTTGCCACTCGGCCATTGGATCGTGAGCTTGTCAATCTTTGCGGAAGAACCCAATCCAAAATGAACACGCGCATCATCCTGCGAAAGGTAGCCAGAACTTGCCACTCGTTCGGAAACTTGAGTGCGGCCGCCGGCGATTACTTCAAGGTGGGCTCCAATGCCATCGCGGTTGCTTTTTGTACCTTTCAGCTGAATGGCAATCCAGTGATCCTTGCTGGCCGTGACGTTGTGTATCAGCGTGCCGCGAGCGCCAAGGTTCACCAGGTACGCATCCACCTTTCCGTCGTTGTCGTAGTCGGCAAAGCAGGCACCGCGGGCCACACTTTTCTCATCCAACACCGGACCAGCGTCACGCGAGACATCCGCAAATTTACCCTTTCCGAGTCCTTTGAAAAGCGAATGCTCCTGCGGAATGAGGTGAATAAGTCCACCGTGGAATGTAAGAATGTCCGACCAGCCATCATTGTCGAAATCGTATATGCCTGATCCCCAACTTGTGTATTGAGCTGTCGCCTGCGATATGCCCGACTGCGCGCTCACGTCGTCGAACACGCCTTTGCCGGCGTTGTGCATTAGCCTGTTGAATTTGGAGTCGGTCACCCACAGATCAAGCTGGCCATCTTCATCAACATCCGCGAACACGGGTCCCATCGCTGAAGTGGATTCGCCGCTCTGGCCGTATGCAACGTCGGCCTGGCTGGCGACCTCCTCGAATGTGCCGTCGTGCTTATTGTGGAAGAGAAAATTCTCAGTCTTGTCGTTTGCTACATAGATATCCGGCCAGCCGTCGCCATCGTAATCGGCGGCAGTCACGCCCATCGTGCGGCCGCGCAGTGCTTCTATACCGGACTTCTCGCTGACATCCGTGAAGGTGCCATTGCAGTTGTTGTGGTAAAGCTTGTTCGTGTCCCCTTCGTAATCCAGTGGTCCGGGATAGTTGTCTGCCGAATAGAAGGCACGATACTTGGGATCAAACTGCACGTAGCGTCCTACGAAGAGATCAACGCAGCCATCCTTGTCATAGTCAAGCCATGTTGAACTGATGGACCAGCGATCAACCTTTATTCCTGCTTTTGTTGAAACATCCGTAAAGGTGCCATTGCCATTGTTGTGGTAAAGGATGGCTTGCCCATAGCCAGTTACAAGCAGATCGATGTTGCCGTCGTTGTCGTAGTCTGCTGCAGCAACCGCGATGCTGTAGAGATCAGGCGCGAGGCCGGCCTTGTCTGTAACGTCAGTAAACTTCCCATTCCCATCGTTTCGGTAGAGATGGTTGTGCGGCATCTCCAGAGGCTTGGTCTTCAGAGGAAATGGATGAATGCTATCGTCGAGTGGCTTGCCCGTAACTACGTAAAGGTCCGGTTTGCCATCGTTGTTGTAGTCGAACCAGATACAGCCGCCGCCGGTACCTTCCAGCAAAGAACCAAGTTGACGCGAACCAAAGCTGTGAACAAAATCGATGCCGGACGAGCCGGTAGCATCTTCAAGACGGATGTTCGAGCCCGTAACCGTATTCGTAGCGGTTGATGCAGGCGGTATGTTTTGCGCGGCCAGCGTGCTAGACAAGAGAACGAGGAGAAGAGAAGAAACGTGCATTACTTGGCTCCTTTGCTGCCGGCAACTTGCGTCGGGGTCATATCCACGGGAGTAGTCGTTCGAAGCAGCACGGCAGGAACCGCATTTTCAGGAGCATGCTCCGGGCCGGCGTGGCACCCGACGCAGATTCGTTGTTCACTCTTGCGCGCCCAGAACCATCCGGCTTCCTTCTTCAACACTTTTCCGTTGCTGCCCATCAATTCGAATTGCAGCGGCACGTCCCCGGGAACATGGACATAGAACGAGCCATCCTTCTCGACAGGAGCCGTACCAAGAAGCTTCCGATGTCCGGCATCGTCCACCGTGAACACCTGCACACTCGCAATCGATCCCGGCGCGAACACATATTTCGAGGTATAGGAATCAAGCGCCAACAGATTAGCCGCAGTCCAATCTCTCAAAGTAGATGGATGGCGATTCGGAATCGGCCTGGGTGTCACCAGCACTGGGTCAAGCAGATTTGTTCCGGCTTGCGACAGGAACACGCTAGCTTGGTTGTCAGTCGTATTAAGCAATTGAATCTGATAAGGCTGCTTGCCATTTTGCCGCCACGTTGTAAGCAAGGAATGAGAGTTAGCTTCTACAACGTCTCCGGCATAGTCGCCCGCTGGCGAAACGAATGCAACCTGCTGTGCCCGTGGAGATGTAAACCGTGCAAGGCCTTTTCCGACGGGGAATACGATATCTCCGGAACTTAGCTCGCGGCCGGCAGATCGCCCTGTTCCGTGATCGCAGCGGTAAGACTCCACTCCAGTCCCATCCGAGTAAACGGCATAGATTTCTGGTGCTCCATCGGTGCCGAGCGGATAGGAGGACGAAAACAGGATGCGGCCATCATGCAATACATCTGTCGGCAGATAACTCCCTGGCGCATAGGACAAGGGCATCACCTTGCCATCGTTCAGTGAGAGAGCTTCCAGAACAAATCGATTCCTCGATTTCCGCGCATAGACAATGCGGTTGGCGGGAAGATACATCGGCTTGATGATGTCGTCAGTGCCTTTAGTTAATTGCGTCAGCTGCCCATCTTTGAACGAGAGCATCCAAGCCTGCCATGCATCTCCGACGTGTTGCTTCGCGGCAAAGAGTACTGACTCTCCGTCGAACGAAACATTCGCATCCGCGGACGCCGCGAACTTGTCGCTGAGGAGTCGTTCACCATTCCCATCGTGGACCATCAGCATCGCGCCCTGCGGGAAGCGCCCGCCGCCATGGAGCCAGCTCAACGGCACATATTGTTTTGCGGCGGTATAAATCACCGGAACGTCGATCACGTTTTTAGCACTTGCAGACGCAGTCACCGTTGCAACGTTCTCTTGAATCGCTGCGGGCGCCGCAAGCACAACACACCCGGCGATCATGCCGGGTACCACCAGTGCCGCGACAAATAGGACTGCCCTCAACCGCACCTAATCGCCCCCTTCGGTTGCCATCAGGTCGGCTTCCGCAATTGCCCGACGCAGTGCAAGAAACGGATCAAGGTCGCGCATCAAGTCGTCGAATCCCTCAAGTGTCAGAGATTGATCTCCATCGCTCAGCGCGGCTGCGGGGCTAGGATGCACTTCAACAAGCAGACCATCCGCGCCAATCGCGGCGGATGCCCGCGCAAGAATTGGAACAATCTCCCGCACGCCGGCCGCGTGACTCGGGTCCACAATGACTGGCAGATGAGTCACCGCATTCAACACCGGGATCGCTGCGATATCGAAAGTGTTTCGAGTAGCCGTCTCAAAGGTGCGAATGCCGCGTTCACACAGAATGACGTCCGGGTTGCCGCACTCAACAATCAGTTGCGCGGAGCGAAGAAGATCTTCCAGCCGGGCAGTCAAGCCCCGCTTGAGAAGAATCGGTCGCCCAGCGCCGGCCGCAGCCTCAAGCAGCGAATAATTCTCCATGCTGCGCGCGCCGATCTGCAGAATGTCCGCATATTCCGCCACAAGCTCCACGTCGCACTCCGACATCACCTCTGTAACGATTGCCAGCCCGGTCAAAGCTCGCGCCTTCGACAAAATCCGTAGGCCTTCCCGGCCGAGTCCCTGAAAAGCATAGGGCGACGAACGGGGCTTGAAGGCGCCTCCGCGTAGAATGCGCGCTCCCGCCCTTGCCACTGATTCCGCGGTTTCAAGAGTCTGGCGCTCGGATTCAACCGAGCACGGCCCAGCCATGACGACAAATTCTCCGCCGCCAATCTCAATATCTCCCGCACGCACAATCGTGCGCGGCTGGTTCTCAGCTCGAAAGACGAGTCCAAACTGCGAAAAAGATCGGGTCCAGTTAGAGTTCACAGTCGCCTGTTTCTAAGTTGTGGAAACGAGGCTGATGATAGAGGTTGAACCTCAGTTGGGGCGTGACATCTGTCACATCCCGGGTTGGACAAATGCACCCATCGAAAGGATGAGAAGCACTCATCCAAAAGGTGGAGACGCGCGGCCGTCAGGCATAAGAAACGTAGTCAATCGAAGTGATTAGGAAATAACCCATCCAAGTGTCCAAGACACAATTCAGTACGAATGACATTCTTACTGCGTTGCCTCCTAAAAGTTCGACTATCCCGGGCGCCCCTTCACACAGGGCGCCTTTCTTTTGTCCGCATATTTCTCCCGCAGGTTCGGTCGCTCAACAAAAGTTGTGCAGACCATCGATAAGCTGTTTCAATGCAGCAGTGGGAGTCTAATGATTCGACTTGCGTTTGAACGGTGGTTCGTCCTGATACTTCTCTGTGCGACAGCCATTCATTCTGCATGCGCCCTCGATCCCCACCGCTCCTTGAAGGAATACGGTCATCAGACTTGGCAAACAGATAATGGTCTTCCCGAAAACACGGTTCACTCCATCCTTCAGGCGCGCGACGGATTTCTTTGGCTCGGCACAGAGGGCGGCCTTGTTCGCTTTGACGGTGTCGATTTCAACACCTTCAATACCGAGAACACTCCCGCGTTGAAGAGCAATACCATCTACGATCTCTTTCAGGATTCGTCCGGGGCGCTCTGGGTAAGTACAGCCGATGGACTTCTCCGATATGAGCAGAGATCCTTCCAGCGTTTCTCACAGACGGACGGGCTGCCCGGCAACGCCGTGTGGTTCACATTTCAGGACAAGCGTGGAAATCTATGGGCAATTACCGCCGATGGTATTTCGGTATTTCAGGGATCCAAGTTTGAAGTCGTCGCTGGCTCAATAAGCATCGATATCCTCACGCGAAGTGCGGTCGCGCAAGATTCCGATGGCTCCTTGTGGATCGCCACCGGCGCAGGCGTGGTGCGTATCAACGAGAGTTCGCGGAAAATAGAACCTGCCGCCGAAGCGCTTAAATACGCGGAGGCCTCCGCTCTGCACTTTGA
This sequence comes from uncultured Acidobacteriaceae bacterium, assembly GCA_963797255.1. Lineage (GTDB taxonomy): Bacteria > Acidobacteriota > Terriglobia > Terriglobales > Acidobacteriaceae > JANXZS01. Next base: position 698,582 of record CAWCOV010000001.1, on the reverse strand, counting down.
TGCGTCCGGTAAATTGTGGATTGCGACACGACAAGCCTTGATGGTGCTCTCGAGAGGGCAATTGACTGACATGCCTCTGATCGTCGCGACGCCAAAGGCCGAGATCACCGCGCTGCTAAAGGATGACCGCAGTGGAATGTGGGTAGGAACTTCCGCCGGACTTATCCATTACACCGACTCGAAGCCCGTTCTGCTGACAACCGCTCAAGGTCTTCCGGGTGACCGTATTCAGACGCTTTCCTACGATCGCAGCGGCGCTCTTTGGATAGGCACGGATCAAGGAGTTGCGCGTTACTTTAATGGCGCAGTGCAATCTCTGAAACAAAAAGATGGCATTGCGCAGAACACGGTTCTTTCCTTTCTCGAAGACCGCGAAGGAGACCTTTGGTTTGGAACGGACGCGGGCGGCCTTACAATTCTTCGAGATCAAACCATCACCACCTACACGACCAGCGACGGCCTTTCCGGCGATCTCGTGCGCAGCGTTTTGCAGGATGCTGCGGGCACCGTGTGGATAGGCACAAACGGCTCAGGACTCAATCGTCTGACCGCCGATGGCTTTCGCGCTATGACAACTTCAGATGGGTTAGCCAGTAACGTAATACTGGCGCTCGCAAGCACAGCGAACGGAGAGCTATGGGTTGGTACTCCGGATGGCCTTACGCGGATTCACAATGGAGAAGTACACACGTTCACCTCGGCCGAGGGTTTGCCGGACGACTTCGTGCGCTCGCTGCACGCCGATGACGATGGCTCGTTATGGATTGGAACGCGTAGAGGACTCGCGCATTACATCAGCGGCCATTTTGTAAATTATTCGCGGATGGATGGATTGGGAAGCGATTTCATCGGCGCAATGAGTCGGTCGCAAAAGGGTGGTCTGTGGATTGGAACTTCCGGCGGCTTGTCGCTCTTTAATAACGGCACCTTCACCAACTACACCACGAAGGATGGCCTCTCCACCAACGTTGTGACTGCGATCTATGAAGATGCTCAGGGAACTCTCTGGCTAGGGACGAATGGCGGGGGTCTAAATCGCCGTCTCAACGGGAAGCTACAGGCTTTGAAGAACGGTAAAAGCAGGCTCCCCGACACCATTTACGGAATTCTCGAAGACAAGGAAAACAATCTTTGGCTTAGCGCGCGCAATGGAATCTTTCGCGTTTCAAAAGGCGGCCTTCAGGATGCTGCAGGAGAATTGCCCGCCACACTTAAGGTGGTAAGCTATGGCACTGCCGATGGAATGAAGATCGGCGAATGCAGCGGCGGTGGTCATCCCGCTGCATGGTCAATGAAGAATGGCACTCTATGGTTTGCCACGCTTCGCGGAGTAAGCTTCATTGATCCTGCGCGAGCATCGCGAGTGGGACTCGCCCCTTTGATCGCGATGGAAAAAGTTCTGGTCGACGATCATGAGATGCCTCTCTCCGGTGATCTCAAACTCGAGGCCGGATCCCATCGGCTGGAGTTGCAATATGCAGGCCTGAGCTTTGCGGCTCCACAGAATGTTCATTACCGCTACAGGCTTGAGGGATTCGATCCCGAGTGGATTGATGCCGGTACTCGACGCGATGCCTTCTACACGAATCTTCCTCCCGCGAAGTATCGCTTTCACGTATATGCCGCGAATAAGGATGGAGTGTGGAGCGAAACCGGAGCATCGTTTGAGCTGCGGAAGCTGCCCCATATCTACCAGTCTTGGTGGTTCTATTTGTTAATAGGCCTCGCGATCGCCCTGCTTGCCTACGCAATTTATCGTTATCGCGTTCATCAAGTGGAATCGCGCTTTGGCGCTGTCCTCAAGGAGCGCGGCCGCATTGCCCGCGAAATTCACGACACCCTTGCGCAGGACCTCGTGGGCGTTTCCGTTCAACTCGAAGTCGTCTCGCGTCTCATGACCACGTCTGCCGAAGCGGCAAGAAAGCAATTAAACGAAGCCAGGATCCTGGTGCGAAAGGGAATTGAAGATGCCCGCACTTCAATCTGGGATCTTCGCTCACAGGGGAATGAAGATCTTCCCGCGCGACTCACGAAAGCAGTAACGACGGCATCTTCACACTCATCTGCGAAGGTATATCTTCAGGTGAAGGGCACGTATCGTCCGCTGGACAAACACGTTGAGGCGGAGCTACTGCGCATCGGTCAAGAGGCCGTAGCCAACGCAACGCGCCATGCTGAGGCAACCAGGATCGACGTGGAACTTCTATACGATGCGTCGCTCCTGCGCATGAGTATTACGGATGATGGTCGAGGCTTCGCCGGCAGCACAAATCATTCGGGACCGGAAGGGCACTTTGGCATTCGCGGCATGCGGGAACGCGCAGCAAATATCAAGGCAAACCTCCAACTTGAAAGTGAGCCGGGGGCGGGGACAAGAGTCTCAGTAGAGTTGCCGGTTTCATGAAACACTACGCATTTGCATTATTCGAAAGGGTAAGAAATGACGGATTCGATCCGCATCATGATCGTGGAAGACCATAACATCGTTCGGCAGGGGCTCGTGGCCCTGTTGCAAACAGTGCCGGACTTCGTCGTGGTTGCAGAAGCATCAGACGGGCGCCAGGCCGTGGAGCTATTTCGCGAGCACAAACCCGACATCACTTTAATGGACCTGCGACTCGACAAGATGAATGGAGTTGATGCAATTGGCCGCATCCGTTCCGACTTTCCGCAGGCCCGCATTATCGTGCTCACTACCTTTGACGGCGACGAAGATATCTATCGCGCTCTACAAGCCGGAGCGCGCGGCTACCTTCTCAAAGGTATGGAGGGCGATGAATTGATGGACGCAATTCGCGCTGTCCACGCCGGCAAGTCGCGTATCCCATCGGCTGTTGCTGAGAGGTTGGCAGGCAGAATGAGCGGCCCAGTCCTTACCGATCGAGAAACAGATGTGTTGCGCCTCATTGTGAAAGGCAACAGCAATAAGGAAATCGCCAGCAAGCTGAACATTTCGGAGGCGACTGTGAAAACCCACGTGAACAGTCTGCTGAGCAAGCTTGGAGTAAGCGATCGTACGCAAGCGGCTACCACCGCGCTGCAGAGAGGGATTGTTCACCTTGACTAGTTGGAGAAGTTGCAATCGTATGCGTGTGTTCCTGGGCCTGCTTGTATTTGCGGTTCTCTCTGTCTCTGTCTGCGCACAGGCTCAGAACGGCAAGGCTTGGCGCGTCACAAGTGAAGATGAATTGAAGTCTGTCATCCCCGCGCGAGCCCCGGTTGTCGCAGAGCATATCGAAACAGAGTTTCGCACCGCCTCCGGCATTACCGACGGTCGCGGGCGCTTTGTAGCAGGAGTCGTTCTCATCACCGCGGGCTATTCAGCGGAGGGCAAATATTCCCATTACCTGCTCACGCAGGTCCGCATGAAACTGGGCAATCTATCGCTTCCTGCAGGGCAGTACGTTTTTGGCTGGACACGCAAAGATGAAACGCTGCGCGTTCACTTCTACGATGCGGCTACAGGCAGGGAACTGGGGCAGACCGAAGCAGTACTCAACCCCGTCAATCAACCGGGTCGAGTCATTCCGAATCTGGCCTCCGTCGGACAAGGGCGTCATCCAACTCGGCAGATTCACCTTCGGCTACACACTAGCCGAATGAATGGACATTCAGTCTGAGCTCGAATCTATACCTTGACGAAGATTTTCCTGCGATAAAGGAACAGCACCGGCAGGAAGCAGACCGCGACGAATAATAACGAATAGAGCAGCGCCGCGAACGAAGCCGACGTATGCAGGCTCGCCAACCCGGCGTTTGTGATCTTTCCAATGCTTGTCTTATGCCCCGCCTCGCCAATGGGGAACCAGACCAGCGGAGCAAGCAATTCAGAAAACACGTAAGCAACGATCGAATTGCTGCCGAAGACCAGCGCCGGATACGTCCAGCCCTTCTTCCAACCCTTGATCTCGTAGGCCCAATAACAGAGCGCCAAAAATACCAGCGACCAACCGGCCGCGAGCAGCACATAACTGCTGGTCCACAACTTCTTGTTGATTGGAAACCACGGATTCCAAATCTCGGCGAGAATAAATCCGGTCACCCCCGCGCCGAACATCCCCCATGCCTTCTCCACTTTTGACCGGCTTGAAATTAGCCATTCGCCAGTCAGAGTTCCAAGCATTGCAGTCGCCAGCGAAGGCAGGGTGCTCAGCAAGCCCTCTGGATCGCGTGTTCCCTCGTAGAGTCGTCGCGCTGGAAGAATAAAGCGGTCCAGCCACGCAGCGAGGTTCAGATCCGGATGAAGCAATGGAATATCGCGAACCGGCACTCCAGCGCCCGGAACCGGAACAAACCTCAGCAGGATCCAATATGCGAGGAGAATCACAACAATCGCCGCCACCCTGACCGAAACCTTATGACTCCACAACAAAAGTAAACTCACCACCAAGTAACAAATCGCAAATCGCTGCAACACGCCGAAGATCCGCAGCGTATGCATGTTGAATAGGGGGAACGTATTCACCAGACAGGCCGAGCAGGAAGAGAATCACGAAGCGGCGGAAAATGTGCGGGATGACGGACGTAGGGTTTCCGCCCTTTGCCAGTCGCGCCCGAAACGAGAAGATGATCGCCGCTCCCATCAGGAACAGAAAAGTGGGGAACACCATGTCCGTCGGTGTCCAGCCATTCCACTGCGCGTGTTTCAGTGGCCAGTACGAGTACTGATTTCCATTGTTGACCAGGATCATGAAAGCAATCGTGAATCCCCGCAGCACATCCACAGAGATAACCCGCGCCGACGACACAACTACCGGCGCTTCAACGGTTTCAATGGCCCTCATGCTGGCCTCCTCTGCACTCTTCATTCTTGTACCACCGCCTTCACCAGGTTCCTCGGACTGTCTACATCAATTCCACGTTGAATCGCAAACGCATAGGCGAGCAATTGTAACGGTACCACTTCAAGAATCGTCAGCAGATGCTCCACGGCTTCTGGAATGGAAATGCAATGCCGGCTAAGAGCAGCGACATCTTCATCTCCATGAGTTGCCAACGCAATAATTTGCGCCCCCTGCTGCTTCATGTCTTTCATTAATTGGAGAGTCTTTGAATATCTTAGAACTGAATCAGGATCCGAGCGGTCGCGCGTCGCCAATATCACCAAAGGGGCGTTCTGGCTTACGAGTGCATTCGGCCCATGCTTAAGCTCTCCCGCAGGATATCCCTCGGCCTGCAAATAGGCCGACTCCTTCAGCTTCAGCGCGCCCTCTCTCGCAATGGCGTAATGCACTCCGCGTCCGAGGTAAAGAAAAGTCTGGGCGTGCTTCAAGTCCTTTGCAATGTCGCGGCATTGAGTTTCCCACGCCGGAAGCGCCTCCCGCAGCAACTCGGGAATTCGCGTCAGTTGCGCCCCATGCGCTTCGATGGTCGGTGCGGTCATCCGTCCTCTCAACCGGGCAAGCAGCAAGGTAAGCGTGTATAGCACCGTCAGTTGCGTACTGAAGCTCTTGGTCGCCGGAATCGCCAATTCCTTGCCCGCATAGGTCGGCAGCGAACAATCCGCCTCGGTAGCCATGGTTGAGCCGGGATTATTCGTGATGGCCAGCGTCACCAAACCCCGCTGCCGCGCCTCTCGCAAGGAGGCCAGCGTGTCGGCTGTCTCACCTGACTGCGACACCACCACAACTCCCGGATCCTGAAGCGTATACGTCGACCGGTAGCAATATTCGCTAGCATATTCCACGTCAACCGCCAGGCCCGCCAGGTCTTCCAGCATGATCTCCGCAGCGAGTCCGGCATTGCGGCTTGAACCGCTTGCGGCGATCACAAGCCGTTGTTTGCCGCCCATCGCCTCAGGAAACGTACTGAAGGCCTCCTGGCTCAGTCGCCCACCCGGCATATAACGACGAATCGTCTCCGCCAGCACAACCGGCTGCTCATAAATTTCCCGCAGCATCGCGTGTTCGAAAGTCCGGTCTTTAATTGAGCTTTCAGTCATCTCTTTGTTTTCGCCCATTCACCCATCTCATCTATTTCGGTTTGTCTGGGATTCCAGACCCGCAACCCAGCTTATATTGTCCGCCTTGAAAAGTGTTTTTCTGCATCAACTTCGTCGGCCATACTAGTATTTGGCCTATCGGCTTATCGGCGTCTCCCTGAACCGGCCTCGCGGCTATGAAAATGACGAGCCAACTAAGCTACGTGACGACCAGCACTGGCAAATCTGATTAGACTTCATAACCTCAAGTGAAACACGCGTTTATCAAATGAATTTGTTTCAGGACGCTATTGAAAAATAGCCGCGAAAGATTTCTCATAAGCAACGAGGTGCCAGCAGTGAAAGCAGATGTGATGCATCCCGAAGCGCTTACAGCGCCGCATCTCTCACCAGAAGAAATCTTCGCTGTGCTGAAAAACGGCATCGACTCAACACGCATTTTGATTCGGGAAATTGACCGCATTGCTTTCGCCTCTGACGCAAGTTTTTACCGCCTGATTCCCCGCGCAGTCGTGCAGCCCTCCGATGCGGAAGAAGTCCGATATCTTTTCCGGTTCAGCCACGAGCACCGAGTTCCGCTGGTCTTTCGAGCCGGCGGCACCAGCCTTTCAGGGCAATCCATTACCGACGGCATTCTCGTCGATGTTGGTCGATACTGGCGCTCGAGCCGGGTCGAGGAGAATGGCAAAGCCATTCGCGTGCAGCCGGGTGTTCTTGGTCAACACGCTAATGATTCTCTTCGTTTGTATCGTGCCAAGATTGGACCCGATCCAGCGTCCATCAGCAGTTGCCGGCTCGGCGGAATCCTTTCCAACAATGCCAGTGGAATGTGCTGCGGCGTATCGCAGAATGCCTATCACACGCTCCGTTCGCTTACATTTGTGCTCCCTTCCGGAACGGAAATCAATACCGCGCGGGAAGATGCAGACTTACGGTTTCGCGAGTTGGAGCCGGAGCTTTATAACGGTCTGTTGAAGCTGAAACTTCAGATCGTAAATAACTCCGCCGTGTCCGGCCGCATTCGCCGCAAGTACCTTACAAAGAACACTACGGGATATGGACTCAATGCGTTTCTCGATTTCGATCGCCCCATCGATATCTTTAGCCATCTGCTGATCGGTGCCGAGGGAACGCTTGCATTTGTTGCCGAGGCAGTGCTCAATACCGTGCCGGACAATCCCGTGAAATACACCGGCCTGCTTCTGTTCGCAGATCTGCGTGCGGCATGTTCTGCAATTGCGCCTTTGCGCGATGCGGGAGCCGCGGCGCTTGAATTAATGGACCGCGCATCCATGCGTTCTGTCGAGGAGAAGCCCGGCGTCTCGCCACTCCTGCGTACTTTGCCGGAGCAAGCCGCTGGCCTGCTAGTGGAATTCCAGTGCGCTAATGAGCGCGAACGTGAAGACGCAGAGTCGAAAGCAGATGCCGCCATTGCCGGGCTCGATCTCCTTCATCCCCCAATCCTCACGCGCGATTCTGTCGTGCAGGGGCAGCTATGGAAAATTCGAAAGGGAATGTTTCCATCCGTCGGAGCAGTGCGCGAAAGCGGCACCACGGTCATTATCGAAGATGTAGCATTTCCTGTGGATCGGCTCGCCGACGCGGCCGTGGACTTGAGAGTTGTTCTCGACAAGCACGGCTACAAGGACGCAATCCTTTTTGGCCATGCCAAGGATGGCAATCTCCATTTCGTCATCACACAGGGCTTTCGGCATCAGGCGGAGATTCGCCGTTACCGCGAATTCATTGACGATATCGTGGAGCTTGTTGTCGCTCGCTACGACGGAGCATTGAAAGCGGAGCACGGCACCGGACGCAACATGGCGCCGTTTGTCGAAACCGAGTGGGGTCCTGAACCCTATGCCATCATGCGCCAGATCAAGGCTCTTGCAGACCCGCAGGGATTGCTGAATCCCGGCGTCATCCTCAATGCAAATCCCGAGGCTCACATATCCGATCTCAAGGACCTGCCGATTGTCGAGGCGGAAGTGGACAAGTGCATTGAGTGCGGATATTGCGAGCACAATTGTCCGAGCCGCGACATCACCCTTACCCCTCGACAAAGAATTGTTGTGCGCCGCGAAATGCAGCGGCTGAAAGACGCTGGAGGGAGCGATGCGCGATACGATTCCCTCGATCACGATTTCCCCTATATGGCGTTGGATACATGCGCGGTGGACGGCCTATGCGCCCTCGAGTGTCCCGTCAGCATCGATACCGGGACGCTCACGAAACGATTCCGCAGTCTGCGTCACACCGGCTTTGCAAATTCATCCGCCGCCCTCATCGCCAGAAATTTTGGATTGGCAGAAATAGGCGCAAGAATAGCGCTCTTTTCTGGCCACCTCGTGCGAAATGTCTTCGGACTTGCCACGATGGTCGGAATTACAAAACTTCTTAACGCCGTCACCAGAAAAGTGATGGACGAGCCCTTCTGGCAATGGTCGAAAGAGATGCCGAAGCCTCGTCGCGGTTCGATACCCACAACTCCTCGGCAAAATGCTCAGGCTGTATATTTCCCGGCCTGCATAGCTCGCATCATGGGTGCGCTGCCGGGCGAACCGGACGACATCACCGCCATGCAGGCGTTTCTCAACATTGCACAACGATCCAACATTTCTCTTTATCTCCCGCCGGACACGCGTGGAAACTGCTGCGGCGTGCCCTTCTCATCGAAAGGATTTGAAGACGCACACCGCGCCTCGCTGAATCACACAATCGCGAATTTTTCCCGTTGGTCCGACGACGGCGCAATTCCCATCCTGGTAGACACCAGCCCCTGTACGTATGGATTGAAGACAGCGCGTCCGTACCTCACACCTGAGAATCAAGCGAAATTCGATCGACTCACAATACTGGACACCGTAGAATTCGCCAGCGATCAAATTCTTCCGCGACTGCCAATCCACCGTAAGGTCCACACCGTTGCATTGCACCCAGTTTGTTCCGCCGTAAAAATGGGGATCACAGCAAAGCTCGTGAAAATCGCCCATGCCTGCAGTGAGGCTGTAGTCGTGCCGGAAAACGCCGGCTGTTGCGCCTTCGCGGGCGACCGTGGCTTTCTATTTCCGGAGCTTACCGCGTCTGCGACCAGCAGTGAAGCGGAGGATCTTGCCGGAGAGAATTACGAAGGCTACTACTCCAGCAGTCGCACTTGCGAAATCGGTATGACGCGCGCAACAGGTAAGGTTTATCGCTCCTTCCTTCACCTGCTCGACCACGCATCGCGCCCCTGATCGGCGGTCGAGAAATGCAGTGAATATCGGTGGCAACGACCGTTTCGCGTTTGTGGGTACCGGAATCATGGTGGCCGATTGGCCCGGCCTCGCAAATTCCTGCTTCGCACTCAGGCCCTTCCAGTGCTACTCTCACGGCTGTACCTTTATGCGTTGAGATGTGACGCCGTCCGGAGGCTGTGCAAGTTTATGAAAGAGCAGAATCTCTCCAACCACGCCCGCTTTGATCCCTGGTTCCACTTCTTCGTCCTCGGAATTCTCGCCCTCAACGTAATCGCCCACATCGTGCACGCATACCGCCAGCCGTTCCGCTTCAATTATTGGCTCGTGCTCCCATCAATCGCCATTTTTGTCCTCGCTACCAAGGCAAGAACCTACGCTCTCAAAGTTCAGGACAGGGTCATTACCCTCGAAGAGCGTTTACGTCTTGCCGCTATCTTGCCCGAAGCCCTAAAGGCTCGCGCTCTCGCCCTCACAACAGATCAACTGATCGGTCTGCGATTCGCATCTGATGGCGAACTGCCGGCTCTCGTCGAAAAAACGTTGACCGAGAATTTAGCGCGTAAACAGATCAAGCAAGCAGTGCAAAACTGGCGAGCAGATCACTGGCGAGTCTGACCAGCATCTCACTCCGACACGCAATAAAAATGCAGCCTCCATTCGGGGCTGCATTCTTTATTGCACTCGGTAATCCGCTATTTCTGCTTCGCTTCCAACTCCGCCCATCGTGCATAGAGAACATCGACCTGCTCCTGCGCTTTTGCCGACTCGGCCAGCGCCTCCTGCAATCGAGCAGCATCCGTGCTCACCGCAGGATCTTCAAGTACCGCCCGCCAATGTTGCAAGACCTCTTCCGCAGCCGCGACACGATCCTCAATCTCTGCATACTCGCGTGCTTCCAGGTAGGACAGCTTCTTCTTCCCGGTCGCAGCGTTGCTGCCGCTCGCCGCAGCCCGTGTCCCGGGAGTATTTGCGCTCCTCGTCTTCTCTTGTTTCCTCTCGGATTGCCACGCCTCCCACTGAAGGTAATCCGCAAATCGCTCAATCGATCCCAGTCCATCAAGTCCTAACACCGTCGTCGAAATGCGATCGAGCATGTAGCGATCGTGGGTCACCAGCACCAGTGCCCCCGGATATTCCAGCAGGCTTTCTTCAAGTATTTCCAGCGTAGGAATGTCGAGATCGTTCGTTGGCTCATCCAGCAGCAGCAGATCGGCTGGCTGAAGCATCAGGTTCGCAATCAGCACGCGCGCCCGTTCGCCACCTGATAAACGCCCAACAGGCTGATTCAGTTGTTCGCTAGTAAAGAGAAATCGCGCCGCCCAAGACGCTACATGGATCACGCGATCCTGGTAGATGATTGAGTCGCTGTCGGGAGCAAGAGCACGCCGCAACGTTACGTCAGCATCCAGTACTCGATTCTGATCGAAATACACAATGCGCAGGGAATTCGCTCGCCGAATCTCTCCCGAAGTTGGCTCCGCATCGCCGAGCAACAAACGCAGCAAAGTAGTCTTGCCGCTGCCATTCGGACCAACCAGCCCCACGCGCATGCCAGCGAGAATTGCAAAGTTCAGCTTTTCAAAAAGCTGTCGGTCCGCCGATGGTGTAGCTTATGTCCTCGACTTCAACCAGCCTCTTCGTCTGTCGCTCGGTCGCCGTAAAATCAATGCCCGCGGACGATGTGCTTCGTCGCGATCCCAGTTCAGCCAGTTCGCCAATCAGCTCGTTGGCCTTGTCAATGCGTGCCTTGCTCTTGGTGGTGCGAGCCTTGGGCCCACGGCGCAACCATTCCATCTCGCGCTTCACGCGATTCTCAAGCGCATCCTGTCGCTTGGCCTGCGACTCCAGGAATTCTTCTTTCTTTTCGAGGAACTGGCTGTAATTGCCCTTTACGCGCAGCAGGCCGTCGGGATAGGCCTTGCTCAACTCCACCATCTGCGTCGCAACGTTCTCAAGAAAATATCTATCGTGGCTCACCACCACGCTCGCAAACTGCGCCGTCGTCAGCAGTCCTTCCAGCCATTCAATGCCGGCGAGGTCAAGGTGATTCGTAGGCTCATCCAGCAGCAGCACGTCGGCTCGTAGGGCCAGCGCTTCGGCAATGGCCAGCCGTTTCTTCCAGCCGCCGGATAACGTAACAGCTTCTGTATCAAATACCTCAAAGCCCGCGCGTCCAAGCGTTTCCGCCACGCGGCCTTCCCACTCCGCCTCCGGCACGCTCGCTTTCTTCAACGCTGATTGCAGCACTGAGCGCACGGTTTGTCCGGGCTCAAAATCGGAGACCTGGGCCACATAGCTCAAGCGTGTATGCTTGCGCCGCGACAGCTCTCCGCTGTCCGGTTCAATATCGCCAGCCAGAATGCCGAGAAGCGTTGACTTACCGGAGCCGTTCGGTCCAATCACTCCGATGCGGTCGCCTTCGGATATTACGAAGCTTATGTTCTGGAAGAGCGTGGTGGCGCCGAAGCGCTTTTCCAGCCCCTGGCCATTCAGGATCGGCGTCAATCTATGCCTTTCAACGAGCCGTGCTGGTTAAGGACATGTACTCCTCATACGGTCCCTTGAAGTCTTCAATCGTGCCGTTGTCAAAATGCCAGATGCGCGTGGCCACTTCATCAATCAGGTCGTGATCGTGCGTCACCAGCAGCACGGTGCCTTCGTAACGTTGCACCGCAATGTTCAGAGCATTGATGGCCTCAAGGTCAAGATGGTTTGTCGGCTCGTCGAAAATCAGGATGTTCGGTTTCGCCAACATCAGCTTGCAGAACAGCAGACGCGCAGCTTCGCCGCCGGAAAGGGCATCGGTCATCTTCAACCCTTCTTCACCACTGAAAAGCATCTGCCCCAGCAACCCGCGAATGTCTTCCTTCGTAGCCTTGGGATCGAACTGGTGCAGCCAGTCAGAGACTGTCATGCCCTTTTCAATGACGTTGGAAACGTCCTGCGGGAAGTAGCCGATCTGCGCCTCGTGTCCCCACTTCACCTGCCCGCCATCGATCGCGAAGTCCGGCTCCGCTAACTCGCGTACATTCGCCAGCAGAGACTTCAACATGGTGGACTTGCCAAGCCCGTTGCGGCCCATGAGGCAGACCTTCTCTCCACGCATCACCGCGGAGCTGAAGCCCTGGATCACCTTGTGATCGCCGTAGCTTTTCGAAAGATCTTCAATCTCGAGAACATGCTTGCCGGAAGGACGCAGCATGTCGAAGCGCACGTAGGGACGCGCAATGTTCGACCGCGCCAGCTCAGTCGTCTGCAGCCGCTCCACTTCTTTCTTGCGGCTCGTCACCTGGCTCGATCGCGTGCCTGCAGCAAAGCGCGCGATGAATTCGTTCAGCTGAGCAATCTTCTTTTCGCGCTGCGCATTCTCTGACTCAAGCCGAGAGCGAATGCCGGTCTTGGCCAGCACCATTTCATCGTATCCACCCGTGTAGGTGATGATCGTCTCGTAATCGATATCAGCAATGTGTGTGCAGACGCTGTTCAGGAAGTGTCGGTCGTGCGAAATCGTAATCAGCGATCCCTCAAAATGAATCAGAAAATCCTGCAGCCAGTGGATCGAGTCAAGATCGAGATAGTTCGTAGGCTCATCGAGCAGCAGTGCCTGCGGCTTGCCGAACAGCGCCTGAGCCAGCAGCACGCGCACCTTTTGACCGCCCTGCAACTCGCCCATCTTGCGCTCGTGGATCTCGTCCGGAATATCAAGGCCCTGTAGCAGGATGGCCGCATCGGTCTCCGCCGTGTAGCCATCTTCCTCGCCCACAATGCCCTCGAGCTCGCCCAGGCGCATGCCGTCGTCATCGGTCAATTCGGACTTCTCGTAAATCTTGTCTCGCTCTTCCAGCGCAGCCCAAAGGCCCTTGTTGCCCATGATCACCGTATCGATCACGCGGAACGCGTCGAATGCGAATTGATCCTGGCGCAGTACGCCGACCTTCTTCGGGCGCACAACGGAGCCCTTCTGGGCATCCAGTTCGCCGGTCAGGATCTTCATGAAAGTGGACTTGCCCGACCCATTCGGCCCGGTAAGACCATAACGACGGCCGGAAATAAAGTTGATCGAAACATCCTCAAAGAGAACCTTCGATCCGTAGCGCATGCTCACGTTGCTGACTGAAATCATCGTCCCTTATCTCTTGTTAAATTTCTTTTGACAATTCTTGTTAACTCTTGGTTGGCGCCCTTTGGGGCGAGGCCCAGCGACGACGCGGTCCCTTGCTGCCAAACTTGTTTGTATGTGTCGGATGCGGCTGACGCGGTGGAACTCCGAGCGGTCTCACACACCAGGTCAAACTGCGCGTAAAACGCTATATCTATAGGTTCTCACAGAATCGCCGAGGCAGGAAACGTATCGCCCCGGAATACGATTGATCTGCGGTTAAAACAGGCGCGAGACGATCTGATTTGTGGCAAATGCCGCCGTGTAAGCCAGCACCAGCATGTAGCTGAACTGCAGTGCAGGCCACTTCCAGCTGTTGGTTTCCCGCCTTACAACCGCGATGGTCGAAGTGCACTGCATCGCAAAAGCGAAGAAAACAATCAAGGCAATCGCACCGCCCAGGGTAATGTCCTGGTGCAGTGCATTCTGCAGCGTCAGAGACTGCGTTGCAGAATCAGCTCCATAGAGCGTACCCAATGTCCCGACGATCGTTTCGCGCGCCAGCACCGACGTCAGCAGCCCAATACCGATTTTCCAATTGAAGCCTAGTGGCCGGATGACCGGCTCGATAAATTGTCCAAGCTTGCCGATTGCGCTATCTGCAAGCTGAGGAAAATTCCCGCCGTGCATCGGCAGATGGCCCAGAATCCACAGCGCGATGGTAACGCCGACAATGATCGTTCCCGCCTGGTAGAGAAAAACGCGAGCCCGGTCGTAGAGGCGCAAGCCCAATGAAGTCAGCGTAGGCCAGCGGTACTGCGGCAGTTCAAGTATGAATGGCGTTGCCGAACTCTTAAGTACAGACGACTTCAGTACGCGGGCGGTGCCGAGTGCCGCCAGAAATCCCAGCAGGTACAGCGAAAGCATCACGCATGCCCGCAGCCCGAAAAAGTGTCCCAGCATCGGACGATTCGGTATGAACGCCGCAATGATCAGCATGTAGATCGGCAGGCGTGCCGAGCACGTCATAAATGGCGCTACCAGGATCGTCGCAATGCGGTCCCGCTTGTTCTCAATCGTCCGCGTCGCCATAATGGCCGGAACCGCGCACGCGTACGCTGAAAGCAGCGGAATAAAGGCCTTGCCGTTCAATCCAATGGCCCGCATGGCGCGATCCGCAATCAGCGCAGCACGCGCAAGATAGCCGGAGTCTTCCAGTACTCCAATGAAGAGAAACAGCAGCAGGATCTGGGGCAGGAACACCAGCACCGACTGCACGCCCTTCCACACGCCATCAATCAGCAAGGATTGAAGCAGGGGGAAGGGAATCCACGGACGAATGTATGCTCCCAGTTTTGTGAGCAACAGCCCGAAGCCATCGCTCATGGGCTGCCCAATGCTGAAAACCGCCTGGAACACAGCGATTACGACCGCGAGAAACAGCAGACGGTCCCCAAATGCGATGCAGCAACACCCTGTCAATCTTCAGGCTTGTCGCAGCTGATAGGGGAGCCTTATAACCGGTTTTCGTGCTCACCTGTGCTGCCCATTGGCGAGTGCTTGCGGCGTTGCCAATTACCGGCAGCTGAAATGGAATGACCTCGGACTGCTGATTCAGAAAAAGGCTGACGGCCTGCAAGCCCTGTCCCTTTGTCGCGCTTATCTGGGCAACCGGCGCGCCAAGCTCCTGCGCCAGCTTCAGCGGATCCACCAGGCCCCCGCGCTCTTCCATAAGGTCCGTCATATTCAGCAGGACAAGCGTTGGCAATCCCAACGAGAGAATCGGAGCCGCGAGCATCAATTGCCGCGTCAGGTGCAGCGAATCCAACACCAGCAGAACCGCATCGGGCGTCGGAGTTCCCGGCATGTTGCCCTTCAGGACATCCACCGCTACCCGGGCATCTTCGGAATAGGAGTCAAAACTGTAAATTCCCGGCAGATCGATCAGCGTCAAATCGCCTCGTCCAATGCCGTTTAACCGACCAATTTTCTGCTCAACCGTCACGCCCGGATAATTTGCGACTTTCTGCCGCATACCCGTCAAGCGATTGAAAAGAGTAGTCTTACCGGAGTTTGGAGGACCAATAAGCGCAACGGTATGTATCTCACCCGGTACCCGCGGAGTGAGGGGCAAATCAACCGTTGGAGTAGTGCAGCAACTCACAAAGCGTCCTCTTTCACCAGTTTAGCGGAGGGCCGCATTACGATCGACTCCGCCGTTTCGCGGCGAAGTGCAATTTCCATCCCATCTACAGCGTAAACCGTCGGATCTCCAGCAGGTGCGCGGCGCAATGCCAGAATGCTCGCGTCCGGCATAATGCCCATGTGCATCAGGTGGTGCTGAACCGCTGGCGGCAGATTCAATTTGCTCACAACAGCCGTTTGCCCAACCTTCAATTCACTGAGCACGTGTAACTTGCGCTTCTGCATCTGGTCAGTTTTGCCCCGATCGCCTACAAATGCGACCCGTTTGGTCCGACTTCAAGTATACGACCGAATGAGTCTGAATTACAAACCAACTTAATCTAAGCCCTCTTCTGAAGTGAATGGAATCTTCCGGATCATCCACCCTGTACTTGGCTTCCCAACAACTCTATTTCCATTCGCTAGTGTTGTTTCCTTTTTTACCAGAAGAAATTTGATCAGCATGTGATCAGGCTCACACCTCAACTGGATTACACTTACCCTCGTGAACGCATTGGAGTTCAAGGAATCCCTCGCTCAACAGGAGCCACCCACAACACTGGAAGCACCGTTACGGGCGCTCTGGTGGGACGCACGCGGCAATTGGGAGCGGGCTCATGCGGAAGTCGATGAACTGGAGACGCGCCCCGGGATGATGGTCCATGCGTATTTGCATCGCAAGAACGGCGAAGCAGGAAACGCCACCTATTGGTATCACCGCACAGGCCGTCCCTCTCAGGAACGCTCATTCGCCGACGAATGGTCCGCGCTACTCGAAGAACTTCTCTCCGCATCGAACAAGTCGTAGATCGCCGAACAAATTCAACAAGCTTACAAGTGCTCATCGCGTCTCCACTTATCAGCAGTAGCGCGATTTGGCATCGGAAGCCTAGCGAGGCACTCTCGCTCACTCTCGTGAGTGCAGATTCATTTGCCGCGAATTCATGCTTCATTTCATTCGCTTTTTTCATGTTCGCTGGCGTACCTTTCACTCACAAAGTTGAATGCTCCGGCCGGGCGTGTGTCGTCCATCACAGCGCTGTGTTTGCTCGAGGAGGAGACTGTCCACAAGGGCCCCAATACAGACAAGATGGAAGCCAAGGGTGAGGTCGGAAGACACTTGCGCGGCTAAAACTGAACGGGGTGAAGGGAGAAGCATGAAGGAAGCAAAGACGGTCATTCTCGACGGAAACGAGGCAGCCGCGTCAGTCGCATATCGACTCGCCGAGGTTGTCGCGATCTATCCGATCACGCCATCGTCCCCGATGGCGGAGTGGTGCGATCAGTGGAAATCCGAAGGCAAGAAAAACATCTGGGGTGCAGTCCCCATCGTCGAAGAACTCCAGAGTGAAGGTGGCGCTTCCGGTTCTCTCCACGGTGCCCTTCAAGCAGGAGCATTCGCCACCACATTCACCGCTTCCCAGGGACTTCTCCTGATGATCCCCAACATGTACAAGATCGCAGGCGAACTCACTGCCGCGGTCATGCATGTTACAGCTCGCACGCTTGCCACTCACGCTCTCTCCATCTTCGGCGACCACTCCGACGTCATGGCGTGCCGCTCTACGGGATGGGCGATGATCTGCTCCAACTCCGTGCAAGAGGCTGCTGATCTGGCGCTCATTTCTCATATCGCCACGCTCGAATCGCGCCTGCCGTTCCTGCATTATTTCGACGGCTTCCGCACATCGCACGAAGTCAACAAGATCATTCCAATTTCGGACGAAGACATCAGCGCATTGCTGGACGACAAGTTTGTTGTCGCACATCGCGAGCGCGCACTCAGCTCCGATCGCCCCATCCTTCGCGGCACGGCACAGAATCCCGACGTATTCTTCCAGGCACGCGAAGCCTGCAACCCCTACTACCTGGCATGCCCGACAATCGTGCAGGACGTAATGGACCGCTTCGGCAAACAGACCGGCCGCAGCTACAAGCTGTTCGATTATGTCGGCGCAGCCGATGCGGAGCGCGTCATCATCCTGATGGGCTCTGGCGCAGGAGCGGCAGAAGAGGCAATCGAAAACCTCGTCGCGCAGGGCGAAAAAATCGGCATGCTGAAAGTCCGGTTGTTCCGGCCCTTCTCCGCAGAAGCCTTCCTCGGCGCATTGCCAAAGACAGTCAAGAAGATCGCAGTACTCGACCGCACCAAGGAACCCGGCGCGGTTGGCGAGCCTCTGTACAAGGATGTCATCACCGTCTTCGCGGAAGCGTTCGCCGAAGGCAAGACGCAGTTTGAAACCATGCCGCGCATCATTGGCGGACGCTATGGACTTTCGTCCAAGGAATTCACCCCCGCAATGGTGAAGGCTGTATTTGACGAACTTGCGAGCCGCAGATGAAGAACCACTTCACCATTGGCATCCACGACGACGTGACTCACACCAGTCTTGCCTATGATCCCGACTTCTCGACGGAGAGCCCGCGCACAGTCCGCGCACTCTTCTACGGATTGGGTTCCGACGGCACGGTTGGCGCGAACAAGAACTCCATCAAGATCATCGGTGCAAATACTCCCAACTACGCACAGGGCTACTTCGTCTACGACTCCAAGAAGTCAGGAGCGTTGACGACATCGCATCTTCGCTTCGGACCGGATCCGATTCGCTCGACGTACCTCATCACCAAGGCGAACTTCGTTGCCTGCCACCAGTTCAGCTTCCTCGAGCGCATGGATGTCGTCAGCGCGGCCGCACCGGGCGCAGTCTTCCTGCTCAATTCGCCTTACAGTGCAGAAGACATCTGGCAGCATGTTCCGCGCAAAACGCAGCAACAGATCATCAAGAAGCAACTCAGGTTCTTCGTGATCGATGGATACAAAGTTGCGCGGGATGCCGGAATGGGCAACCGCATCAACACCATCATGCAGACATGCTTCTTCGCCATCAGCGGAGTATTGCCGCGCGAAGAGGCCATCGAGCAGATCAAGAAGTACATCCAGAAGACCTACGGCAAGCGCGGCGACGCAGTAGTACAGCAGAATTTTGACGCAGTCGATGCTGCCCTGGCTCACCTCCACCAGGTGCAGGTCCCCGCAACCGTCACAGCCAACTTCGAAATCCTGCCCGCAATTCCTGCCGGAGCCCCAGCATTCGTTCGCGACGTGCTCGGCATGATCGCAGACGGCCACGGCGACGATCTTCCGGTGAGCGCTCTTCCCGCCGGTGGAACGTTCCCGACATCCACCGCCCAGTGGGAGAAACGCAACATCTCGCAGATCATCCCCGTATGGGATAAGGATCTCTGCATCCAGTGCGGCAAGTGCGTCATGGTTTGCCCGCACGCAGTCATCCGCGCCAAGGTATTTGACGCGTCACTGGCTGCCGGAGCGCCCGCAACCTTCAAGACAGCGAAGGCGAAGTGGCGCGGCATGGAACAGGATCTCTATAACCTGCAAGTCGCTGCCGAAGATTGCACCGGCTGCAAACTTTGCGTGGAAGTCTGCCCGGTAAAGAGCAAGAGCGAAGCCAAGCACAAGGCGCTGAACATGGAATTACAGGCGCCGCTGCGTGAAGCGGAGCGCGACAACTGGAACTTCTTCCTCTCCATTCCGGAAGTGGATCGCAGCAGGCTCTCGCACTCCCAGGTAAAGGACATCCAGCTGCTGGAGCCGTTGTTTGAATTCTCCGGCGCCTGCGCTGGTTGCGGCGAAACCCCGTATATCAAGCTGTTGACCCAGCTCTTTGGCGACCGCCTCTACATCGCCAACGCGACCGGTTGCTCCTCGATCTACGGCGGCAACCTGCCAACCACTCCCTACACCAAGAACCAGGAGGGCCGCGGCCCAACGTGGTCCAACTCCTTGTTCGAAGACAATGCCGAGTTTGGATTCGGCATGCGCCTCGCCCTTGATCAGCAAAAGATTTACGCAGAGGGTTTAGTCGCGAGCCTCGCACCCATCCTCGGTGAAACCCTGGTGAGAGAGACACTCGAAGCTCATCAGAAGACCGAAACAGAGATCAAGGAACAGCGCCAACGCGTCGTTGAGATTCGCAAGAAGCTCTCGACCGTTGACTCTGTACCGGCTCGCTCCTTGCTATCCATTGTTGATTCGCTCGTTCGCAAGAGCGTGTGGATCGTTGGCGGAGATGGATGGGCCTACGATATCGGTTTCGGCGGCGTTGACCAGGTGCTTGGATCAGGCAAGAACATCAAGATCCTCGTGCTCGATACCGAGACCTACTCCAACACAGGCGGACAGATGTCGAAGGCGACGCCTCGTGGAGCAGTAGCGAAGTTTGCCGCTGCCGGCAAGACCACCAGCAAGAAGGACATTGCGATGGAAGCCGTAAGTTATGGATCGGTGTACGTGGCTCGTGTCGCCATCGGCGCGCAGGACATGCACACGGTCAAGGCCTTCCAGGAAGCGGAAGCCTACGACGGTCCAGCCTTGATCATCGCCTACAGCCATTGCATCGCTCACGGCTACGACCTGTCCCATGGATTGGATCAGCAGAAGGCAGCAGTTGCTTCCGGCTACTGGCCGCTCATGCGCTACAACCCTATGCTGCGCGAAGAGGGCAAGAACCCGTTCCTGCTTGACTCCAAGGCACCATCGATCGCCTTAAAGGAATACACCTATCACGAGGCTCGCTACACCATGCTGGCTCGCAGCAATCCTGAGGCGGCGAAGATTCTTCTCCGCGAAGCGCAGGATGACGTTGAGCGCCAGTGGCGTGTCTACTCCGGCCGCGCTGCCATGGCTGGCCGCGCTGCTACCCCCGAAATCGCACCACCGGAAAAACCGGATGAAGTAATCGTCCTCGGAAAGGGAGGTGAGGAATAATGATTGACCTGACAACAGAGTATCTGGGACTGAAGCTGAAGAGTCCGCTCGTCGTTTCCTCGACGCCGCTCTCGCAGTCCATCGCTACAATCCGGAGAATGGAGGACTGCGGCGCTGCTGCAGTCGTCCTCTCCTCACTCTTTGAAGAGCAGTTGATCCTGGAGAGCCGCGCGCTCGACAACGATCTCTCTCGTGGAACCAACTCCTTTGCCGAGTCGCTCGACTACCTTCCAGAGTTCGAGGACTATCGCCAGGGTCACGAAACCTACGCCGAGCACCTTCGGAAAGCGAAGGCCGCTGTCTCCATCCCCGTTCTCGCCAGCCTTAACGGCGCGACCGCCGGTGGATGGACCCGCTTTGCGAAAGAATTGGAGCAGGCCGGCGCAGATGCGCTCGAACTGAACACCTACTCTCTCGCGACGGATCCGCTCGTCTCCAGCGCCGACGTCGAAAAGGGCCTCGTTGAATTGGTGAAGCAGGTAAAGCAGAGCGTCACTATTCCCGTTGCCGTCAAGCTCTCGCCCTTCTACACCAGCATTCCAAACCTCGCAGCCCAGTTGGACGCGGCTGGCGCGGATGGCATTGTGCTCTTTAACCGCTTCTATCAGCCTGACTTTGACATCGAGAATCTCGACGTCGTGCCAAGCCTGCACTTCAGCACCTCGGAAGAGCTTCTGCTCAGGCTTCACTGGACAGCAATCCTGTACAGCCATGTCAAAGCCGATATCGCCATCACCGGCGGCATCCACACAGCAGAAGACGTTCTGAAGGCCATGATGGCGGGCTCCCAGGTGGCCATGGTGGCGTCGGCGCTCCATGTTCAGGGAATTGATCACCTCATTACGCTGCACGACGAGGTGGTGCGCTGGATGACGAGCCATGAATACGACTCCGTCCGCCAGATGCGCGGCAGCTTAAGCCGCCGTTCCGTGCCGGATACGTCGGCGTTTGAGCGCGGAAACTATATCAAGACTCTCAGTTCCTACACGTTGGAGAAGCCTACAACTCTGCAGTAAAAGACAAAGCAAACCTGCTGGTCTTATCACCACCACGATGCCATAAAGCTCGTGGTGGTTCTTTTTGTGCGCTGCATCGCCAACGCCATTCCCGAGATTGATGGTGATTTGCACGCCGACGTACGCGGTGTGTGATGGTCCTCACAGCCAGCGCCTCTTCAGGGGACGAAAATCACAAGCGTTAACTACCGGTTGTTCTTAATAGTGGGCCTGCTCTTTTACCAACTTGCGGTCTGGAGTTACGTACCATGAAGCTGACACCCGAGATGCTGGTGCTCATCGCTCCCTGCGTTCTACTTGCGGGAGTTGTGCTTCAGCTCTTGCTCGCGAGAGTGCTTACCCCGAGAGGGAAGGGTATTCTGGCCGTTTTGAGCTGCCTCCCGAGCCTGGGAGCAGTTCTTGCAATCTTTCCCAAGGTCCGCGATGGATCGGCAATCGACTTCACAGCCCTGCCGTGGGATGGACCGCTTTCCGTCGTACTCCACGTGGATGCGCTCAGCGCCATGTTTGCGCTCATGGGTACCGGCCTCGGCCTCATCGTCCTGTATTACTCCATTGACTACATGGCGAAGGACCCTGCCGCCACACGCTTTTACGCTCTCATGCTCACGTTCATCTGTGGCATGGTCGGCCTGGTTTATAGCTCAAATCTCTTCGTCTTCTATCTCTGCTGGGAAGTGATGGGCCTCTGCTCCTTCAGCCTTGTCGGCTTCTGGTATCAGGACAAGGAAGCAGTCGCAGGATCGCGCAAGGTCCTGCTTATGACGCACCTCGCGGGCTATGGACTGCTGGTCGCCATACTCATGATCTACAGCAGAACTGGCAGCGCCCTGTGGACAGACCCCGCAGTTGCGGTGGCCTTCTCCCGCGGCGTTTTCGTCCTGATGCTGGTAGCACTAGCCGCTAAGTCGGTCCAATTTCCGCTGCATACCTGGATCCCCGAAGCAATGGCCGCACCCACTCCCGTCAGCGCCTTGCTGCATGCAGCTTGCTACGTAAAAGCCGGCGTATACCTCGCGGCGAGAATGCACAGCTTCGCTCCCTGGCCGGCATCGTGGGGAGAAATCATGATGTGGACCGGCACCGTCACCATGATGGTCGGCGTAATTTACGCCATGGTGCAGCAGGACCTCAAGCGCATGCTTGCCTTCTCCACCGTCAGCCAGATCGGCTACATGATCATGGGCATCGGGATCGGCACGCCGCTCGCGATCGCCGCAGGACTCCTGCATTGCCTGAATCACAGCTTCTTCAAAGGCGGCCTGTTCCTGGCAGCGGGCGCCGTGCAGCACTCCGCGGGCACGCGAGACATGGATCTCCTCGGTGGACTCTCGAAGAAGATGCCTCGCACTACCAGTCTTCTGGCTGATCAGCGCCGGAGCCATGATGGGTATCCCCGGCATGAGCGGATTCGCCAGCAAGTGGCTGCTCTACACGGCGGCACTGCAGGCGGGGCAAATTATCCCTGCCCTTCTAGCCTGGGTTGCAAGCGTCGGCACGGTGTTCATGTGCATCAAGGCCACCAGCGCAGTATTTCTCGGACCAACTACCGCCAGTACAGAAAAAGCGCATGAATCCCCAAGCACCATGGTCTGGGCGATGGGCCTGTTCGCTGCCGGTAGCGCTGTTCTCGGTGTCGCTCCGCAACTCGCCATTCGCTTCGTCATCAATCCCATTCTCCCCGTACTCGGAATGGAAACGGTTCGGGTCACCTGGTTCGGCCTCACCAGTTCCGCAGGCGGGTGGTGGACGGCCGGTGGCCTGATTCTCGTTGTCTTCTCGGCTGCGATAGGCACCCTCGTTTACGCCATGGCCGGATCCTCCAAGGCAGTCGTCGTGCAGGGCCAAATGGCGTTAGCCGGATCGGGCGGCGGCTCTGGCGTTGGAGTCTTTACCGGCGGCGAAAGAATGCCGGGACCGGGACGTCTTCCGGCAAACGAATTTTCCGCGATCCTGAAAAAGCACTTCGCGCCCGTCTTCCATGTCGCGGACGTCGATCGTTTCTACCTCGCAAGCTGGGGTGTGCTGCGCTCCGCCTCTGAAGCGATGGCGGGCCTCATTCGCATGGCGGAGAAGCAGGCAATTGCCTGGACCGTCGTTTTGTTCGCGGTTGTGTTTTGCGGTGTTCGCTGGCTCGCTCCTCAAATCGTCCCTGCGGAAGTGAGTTTCTCTCCTCACATGCCTGTGATTTTGCCTGTGGCCTGCGCCATTGCGCTTGGCGCGCTCTGTCTCAGCGCTTTGGCGATTGAGAAATGGCGTCGTCTCGCGCCCCTCATGTTCGTGAGCGGTGCAACCGCAGTGGCAGGCATGTCTGTCGCATCGCCTTCCTTGCGGCTCGATCTTCTTGAATTGTCCGCCGTTTTCGCGGTGCTACTTATCTGGCAATGCCTCGGATCGAAAATGGTCAGGTGGACTTACCTCACCGTCGTGGTGCTTTCGGCATCGGGCCTGATTGGCGGTCATCTGCTGATAAATTCCGGTCATCTGGAATGGGCTCGTGCGCTCCTCATCACCGGATTCTTCCTTAAGCTGGCTATCGTACCCATTTTTCTCTGGTTGCCGGTCGTCGCCGAAGCCCTGCCGGCACTGGTCACTGGGCTTGTCATCGCCGTGCTCGATATCGCGGCCTTCGGCGAACTCTACTTACTTTCGCAGTCTGATCCGTGGTTGATGTCTCCCAATGGACTGTGGCTGGGAGCAGCCATCGCGTCCGCGTTGCTCGCGTCGATTCTGATGCTCACGCAGCGCAACCTGAAGCGCCTGCTGGCGCTCTCCACCATTGAGGACATGGGCTTTCTCACTCTCGGCGTCGTCTCTGCCGGGAAGATCGGCATGGAAGGCGCAATCATCGGCGCAGCCGTGCACGCTATTGCGAAGGCACTGCTGTTCATCTCGCTGAGTGCCCCGGAAGCAGACGGAGCTCTTTCCACCGACAGTCGTGGACTGGCCGCCCGTTATCCGCTGAGTGCTACTGCTTTTCTCGTAGGCATGCTCGCCGTGCTTGGCATCCCTCCCACGCTGGGCTTTGCCGGCCGCTGGAGACTCTTCGAGACAGCATCACAATCCGGAAGATGGGTGCTCTTTGCCTTCGTTCTTTCGTCAATGTTCGCGCTGCTGTCCTACGTACTCGCACTCAGTCGTGTCTGGTGGGGTCCGCGAGATGACAACGAGACAACAGCGCACAGAGAGCCGCTTCTGTTGTGCGTAACGGTAGGTGCCATGGTGGCAATCCTGCTGGTGGCCGGTCTCTGGCCTGACGCCGCAGCGGCACTGGTTCGGGGGTTATGATGAGCATCTTTAAACGCTTCGTTAACAAGTGCAGAGCAAAAAGCCCCTGGCTTTTCCATATGAATACGGGGAGCTGCAACGGCTGCGACATTGAACTCATCAGTTGCCTGTCGCCGCGCTACGACGTCGAGCAGTTGGGCATCCACGTTGAAGGCAGCCCGCGGCACGCGGACATTCTCTGCATCACCGGCCCCGTCACCCGCAACTCGCTTGAGGCAGTTCGCACTGTGTATGGACAAGTGTGTCATCCCAAGGCAGTCGTAGCCCTGGGATCATGCCCGGCCTCCTGCAACGTGTTTGCCGGCAGCCCTGTAGTTGCCGGTCCGCTAAATAAACACATACCGGTCGATGTCTATGTGCCGGGATGCCCTCCACACCCAGACGCGATTGTTGCTGGAATCGCGAAAGCAGCAGCCATCCTCGCTGCGCGGGGCGTGCCTGAATCCAGCAAAGGAGAGCCACAACAATGACGCTGACTTCGGCTCTGCTTCGCTTCCTCATTTTTCCCGGCCTGCTGTTTTGTATTCCGGCAGCGTGGCTCTTCTTGTGGGGCGAACGCAAAGCTATAGCCCGGATGCAGCGGCGCATAGGTCCGCCCTTGCTGCAGCCCATGTACGATTTTGTGAAGTTGCTCGGCAAACGGGCTCCTGCGCGCCAGGGAATCGAAGGCGTAATGATGAACCTCTGGCCCGCCATTTCAGTTGTTTCGATGGTCGGTGCAATCGTTCTGCTCCCAGTTCTTCCCGGCAGCGCAGGCTTCTCCGGAGACGTCATTCTGCTCGTCGCCCTGCTGGAAATGCCGTCCATCTGCCTTATCCTCGCCGGCTTCACCTCCGGATCACTCTTCGGCGAGATCGGCTCTACCCGCGAAGCAGTCCTCAGCGTATCCAACAACCTGGTCTTCCTCGTGGCCGTCGTCATGATCGCCGTATCGCAGCACACCTTCCGCCTGAATGATCTCGCAGGGCCTTCCACCAATCCCGGACACTGGCTCGGCGTACTAGGAATTCTGCTCTGCATACCGGCGAAACTCCATCTCAACCCCTTCTCCACCTCGAGCGCCGAACAGGAAATCTACGCTGGCCCGTTGACTGAATACGCCGGCCCCGCGCTCGGCATGTGGGAACTCGCACACGGCATGGAATGGCTGGCCCTCACCGGCCTGGTAGCAACTTTCGTTCTTCCGCACAGCGGTGCATGGTGGGTGGATGCCCCTGTATTCCTCTTCGTCTCCTTCGGCCTGGTGTTGCTGTTAGCCGCAGTTGCCGCGGCAACAGCGCGACTCACCCTCAATCGGGCGATCCGCTTCTACTGGCGTTGGGCCATCGTTCTGGTGGTACTGGCCGCAAGCTCCGCGATTTACATGAGGATGAAACCATGAAGATCCTGCGCCTCATTCTCGACAATCTAAAACGCGGAACACTGACATCCAGATTCCCGGAGAAGCAACCCGTCAGCCCAAACTATCGCGGCATGGTCTCCATCGATTCCGAGAAGTGCGTCGGTTGTGGCCAGTGCGCCTACAGTTGCCCCTCCTGCGCGATGGAAGTGCATCGTGAAGGCGACAAGTATCAGTGGAAATATGACGCGAGTAAGTGCACCTTCTGTGGACGCTGCATCGATCGCTGCAAACTTCACCTGCTCACCATGGCGACCGAACGTCCGCCGGTGTATGAGCATCAGGGCGATTTGAAACAGGAATTCAACATGGTTCGCAAGCGTCCAGTGCGGCCAGCCGCGCCAGTAAACAAAGAAGTGGCCAAACCGGAAGTAGCAGTGCCGGCAATGAAGACCGAAACCGCAAAAGAAGAAGTAGCATCCGCCGCGTTAGTGAATGAGGCGGTCAAAGAAGCGCAAATCGAAACGCCGCCGGTCACCAGCGGCCCGGCCGAGCAGACGATTTAGCGAACAGGGAACTGACCAGGGCTTCATCCTTCAGGGTTGAAGTGCAGGAAAGGTGGAACAAATCGTGGCAACTACGAGCGCTGTTCTGGATAAATCACTCGTCGATCTGGGACTGGGCGAAAACTGGGAATTGCGGAATGGAACCTGGTGGGCGACGCTCTCTTCACAACTCGTACGCTCGGCTGCGTCGCAACTGCTGGCCATTCATGCGCGCTTCATCACCATCACCGCCATCGAGCTCGCCAGTCACGAAGTCCGCATGGACTACCACTGGGATATCAACGGCCAGATCGTAACGCTGGCCGTGATCGCAGAAAACAAGTTGATCGAAAGCATCGCCGACATCTCCCCCGCCGCGGACTGGGCCGAACGCGAGATCCACGAATACTTCGCCGTGGAATTTCCTGGGCGGGTGGATACTATGCCTCTCATGTTGAGGATGGGAGACGAACTCGGCATTAACCTGCATAAAGGCGGCACAGAATGAGCTATCGCATCCCCATCGGTCCATATCATCCGGCCCTCGAAGAGCCCTACAAACTCGACTTGGTCTGCGAAGGCGAGACTGTCAAAGAAGCAGTCCTGCATGTGGGATTCAACTTCAGAGGAATCGAATTTCTCGCCGAGCGCCGAAATTATTTCCAGGCCATCACTCTGGTCGAGCGCGTCTGCGGTATCTGCTCCAACGTTCATTCGCTCACTTTTTGCCTGGCCGTTGAAAAGCTCGCGAACCTCACCCCGCCGGACCGCGCCCTTTACATCCGCATGGTCGTCTCCGAGCTTGAGCGCCTGCACTCGCACATTCTTTGGGCCGGAATCGCCGCGAAACTCATGGGCTTCAAAACCATGTTCATGAGTTGCTTCGCCATCCGCGAAAAAGTAATGGATGCGCTCGAAGTCATCTCCGGCAATCGCGTCAACTACGGCATGAACTGCTTCGGCGGCGTCAATCGCGACATCACCGACCCCCAAGCCGTTCTCAACATCATCGACGTCCTCGAAAAAGAAATCACTCGCGAGATCATCCCGGTTTTCACTACCGATAAAACAGTCGCGTCCCGCTGCGCCGGAATCGGCGTCCTCACCAACCAGCAGACCGTTGCCATGGGCATCCTCGGGCCCCTCGCGCGCGCTTCGGGAGTCGATAAGGATTTGCGCCGCGATGCTCCTTATCTTGCCTACGACCGCATGGAGTTTTCCGTTCCCGTGCAGCAGGATGGCGATGTCCGCGCCCGCCTTGTCGTTCGTGCTCTGGAAATGCTCGAAAGCTGCAAAATCATCCGTCAGACACTCACCACGTTGCCCGCAGGCTCATTCAAAGGTCCTGATCCGGTTCGCGTCAAGGTTCCGGCAGGGAACGCGCTGGCACGCATCGAAGCCCCACGAGGGGAGGTCTTTTACTCTGTCACTTCCAACGGCACAGACACTCCGGCCCGCGTCCGCGTGCGCACCCCAACCTTCATGAACATGCCAACGGTGCGCTTCTCGGTTCTGGGTGCGGAGTTGGCCGATGCCCCGCTGATCCAGGCTTCCATCGATCCCTGCTATTCCTGCACCGACCGATAGGCTGAAGAATTACTATAAGGGTGGATCTAAGGATCCGCCCTTTCCTCGTTCAGCAGCTTTTTGATCACGAGAACCGCTTCAGGGATGGCAAGGCGCACAGCCTCAGTCAATTCTTCTATTAACTCGAACGATCCGCCTCCCACCGTCACAGCAAAAGCGCGATGCGGTGCAGATGCGAAAATCTCTCTGCTAAGTGCCAGCAGGTTCGCAGGATCCACATTGTGCGTCAGGCTCGAATTGTCTTTGCTTGCGGCCTCAACAGAAAACACCGAAACCTCGCCCGCATGCGACACAGCCGAGCAGTCCACGAAGACCACCGTCTCCGCAAGGCTGATCGGCTCAGCCATTTCCGGCGTAAGCTGATGCGCAACCACCACTTCGACATCGGCCAGCGAGGAGTCGCCATCCAGCCGTTCCGCGATAGCCCACCCAACTCCGTCATCTCCACGCAATGTGTTGCCGCATGCCAGCACCAGTTTTCGGGCCACCGTTGAGCTTCTCCTGAGTGCGCAAGTCTCAGCCAAACAAAAGAACAGCCGTCCTGGATGAGAACGGCTGCTCAAGTATCACTCAAAACTACATACGAATCTCTAGCGATGAATCTCGTCGATCCTCGAACCATCCGGAGCGACCAGTTCAATCGATAGCGGCATTTGTCCAAAAGCATGCGTCGAGCAGCTAAGGCAGGGATCGAATGTGCGGATCACCGCTTCCACACGATTCAGCATGCCCTGTTCCAGCTTCTTGCCATTGATGTACTTCTTGCTCGCTTCCAGCACGCCGCGATTCATCGCGTTGTTGTTCTGTCCCGTAGCGATCACCAGGTTGGCAAACTGCATCTGCCCCTTGTCATCCACCTTGTAGTGATGCATTAGCGTGCCGCGCGGAGCCTCTGCCACACCTGCGCCCTCAAGCCTGTTCACGCCTGCCGTGGCGCGTACATGCTTGTCGAGAATAAGTGGATCGGACAAAATGCGCTCGATCATCTCAATGCCATAAAGAATGTCGATGAGTCTTGCGTAGTGATAATGGAACGAACCCAGCACCGGACCCTTAGATAGTTTCTTGAATTCCTTCAACTCCTCGTCGGCCAGCGGAGTGCCCATCGACTTGGCGATGTTCAATCGGGCCAGAGGTCCTACGCGGTAGCTGCCCTGCGGATAGCCAAGTTTCTTGTAATACGGGAACTTCACATACGAAAATTCTTCGACAGCTTCGCCAAAATGGTCTTCAAACTGTGGCGCGCGAATTCCATCTTCAAGAACATTGCCTTCGGCATCGATCAGGCGCAGCGCGCCGTCGGTGAATTCAATGCTGTCATCCTCATTCACCAGCCCGAGGAACAGCGACGGGAAATTCGCGAATGTCCCAATCTCTTCCGTAAAGTTCGGAACAATCTGCTTGTACCAGTTCAGCGCGTACTTGATGTTCTTGTACGCTTCCGGAATCATCGCCAGGATCTCGTCGCGCTTGGCGCCCGCGAGCGGCTCCGTCACTCCGCCCGGCACTACCCAGCCGGGATGAATGCGCTTGTTCCCAAGCAATTCGATAATGTGCTGACCAAAACGCCGCAGTCCAACGCCGCCGCGGCCGAGTTCCGGCTTTGCCGCCACCACGCCGAACAGGTGGCGCGTAGCAGGATCGGCATCCATGCCCAGCAGCAGGTCAGGCGAAGACAGGTAGAAGAAGCTCAGCGCATGCGACTGCACCATCTGTGCCAGGTTCAACATCCGCCGAAGTTGCGCAGCGGTATGCGGAATCTCAACCGACATAATCGCTTCGCAGGCCTTCGCCGACGCGATCAAGTGGCTTACCGGGCAAATGCCGCAGATGCGCGCCATCAGGCTCGGCATCTCATAGAACGGACGCCCCTCGCAGAACTTCTCAAACCCGCGTACCTGGGTCACCGTGAAGAAAGCTTGTTGAACCACGCCGTCATCGTCGGCCTTCAGCGTTATCTTGCCGTGACCTTCGAGGCGCGTGACTGGATCAATCGTTATGGTTTGCGACATCGTTATCTCTCCTACGCACCAAAGCGGGTTAGGCTGGAGATATCCGGCGTCTTGCCGGCCAGCAATTCAGTCAGGACCGTGTAGAAGGTATCTGCCGATGGAGGACATCCCGGCAGAAAGACGTCGACAGGCACAAACTCATGCACCGGGCGCACCCTCGCATGCAACTTGGGCACCAGTTTGCAAGGCACTTGCTGCTGCAGGCTGGCCGTTTCAAAGAAGGCCCTTTCATTCACAGCCTGAACACCAAACTGGTTTCTCATCGAGGGAACATTGCCGGCGACGGCGCAGTCTCCCATCGCGATCAGCATCTTGGTGTGTTTGCGGATGTGGCGGATCTTGTGCTCATCCTCGTCGCTTGAAACCGCTCCCTCGACCAGGGCGATATCCACATTCTCAGGAAATACCTTGAAGTCCACGATTGGACTAAACACGAGGTCGAATTGACTGCTCAAATCGATCAGACGCTCATCCATGTCAAGAAACGACATGTGGCATCCCGAGCAGCCATCCAGCCAGACCGTTGCCAGTTTGATTTTGCTCATCGTCCTTCTCTCATCACGTTCAGGTTAATCAGGAAGTCAGGATACTTGGGATGATCGGAACCGACCTTGCTCTTGTCGAACAACGCGCCGGTCGGACATACCTGGACACACTTGCCGCAGCGGGTGCAACTGGACGATCCCCACTCTTCATGCAAGTCCGTAATCACGATCGAATCGATGCCGCGACCCATCACGTCCCACACATGCGCGCCTTCAACCTCGGCGCAAACGCGTACGCAACGCGAGCACAGATGCAGCGATTGTGATCGGCGACGAAACGTTCGTGCGAGGCGTCCACCGTAAACGTCGGAGTGCGATAGGGAAGCCGCACATGATTCATCCCCTGCGACTGCGCCACGCTCTGCAATTCGCAATGGTTATTCGCCACGCATACTGAGCAAATGTGGTTGCGCTCCGCGAACAGCATCTCCAGAATCGTGCGGCGATACTTCTGCAGCTTCTCTGAGTTGGTGGTTACTTCCATGCCTTCGTTTACTGTGGCAACGCAGGCTGGCAGTAACTTGTTTAGGCCCTTGATCTCCACTAGGCATAAGCGACAGGCACCCACGTCACTCAGTCCGTCCAGGTGGCAGAGCGTCGGAATCGCGATGTCGTTCTCCCGCGCCACTTCCAGAATGGTCTGGCCTGCGCGGGCGCTTACATCTTTTCCGTCAATGGTGAGTGTTTTAATCTCAACGGCGGCAGCACTCATGCGTTCACCTCCACGGCCGAGGCGGAGCATGCACATACGCCTGCGGAGCAACGTTTGTTCTCAATATGATCGATGTACTCGTGCTTGAAGTAACGAAGCGTGCTGAGCACAGGATTCGGAGCCGTCATACCCAGACCGCAAAGACTCGTGTCCTTGATGACGCCGCAAAGATCAACCAGCAGATCCAGATCCTCGTAGGTGCCTTCGCCGTTGCAGATCTTGGTCAGGATGCCGAACATCTGCGCCGTGCCTGCCCTGCAGGGAATGCACTTGCCGCAGGATTCCGTCATGCAGAACTCAACGAAGAAGCGCGCCACATTCACCATGCACGAAGTGTCGTCCATGATAATCATGCCGCCCGATCCCATCATCGTTCCCACGCTGGTCAGTGCGTCGTAGCTGATGTTCAGATCGAGATGCTCTTCCGGCAGACAACCACCCGAAGGGCCGCCCGTCTGCACCGCCTTGAATTTATGCCCGTCCGGAACGCCGCCGCCGATGCCGAAAATAATCTGGCGAAGCGTCATGCCCATCGCAATCTCCACCAGCCCGGTGTTGGTAATCTTGCCGGTCAGTGCGAAGACCTTCGTTCCCTTGCTGCGTTCCGTGCCCATACCCGCAAACCACTCCGCGCCATTGCGAATAATCGGTGCAATGTTTGCGAACGTCTCAACGTTGTTGATTAACGTCGGCTTGCCGAAGAGCCCTGATACAGCGGGGTAGGGGGGACGCGGGCGAGGGGTCCCGCGCTTGCCTTCGATTGAGGCGATCAGTGCAGTCTCCTCGCCGCAGACAAACGCGCCAGCGCCGATTCTGATTTCGATATCGAAGTTGAAATCTGTGCCGCCAATGTTGTTGCCCAGGAATCCGCGTCTGCGTGCTTCGCGCAACGCGATCGTCAATCTTTCAATCGCCAGCGGATATTCAGCGCGCACATAGAAGAAGCCGCGGCTCGCGCCCACTGCATATGCGGCTATCGTCATGCCTTCAATCACGCGCTGCGGATCGCTCTCAAGGACGCTGCGATCCATGAATGCGCCCGGGTCGCCCTCGTCGCCGTTGCAGATCACGTACTTCATGTCTCCAACAGCCTTCGCAACGGTGCCCCACTTCAGGCCCGCAGGATATCCACCGCCACCACGCCCACGCAGACCACTCTTCGAAATCTGATCGACAACCGCCGAAGGATTCATGTCCGTCAGTGCCTTCAGCAGAGCCTTGTAGCCGTCGCGAGAAATGTATTCGTCAATCTTTTCAGGATCGATGTGGCCGGAGTTTTCCAGCACCACGTGAACCTGGTCCTCAAAGTATTCGCGCAGATCGCACTTCAACTCGGGAATCGGCTCTTTGTCCAGGCTGTCGATAATGCGTCCGGCATCTTCTGCTTTCACGTTGCCGTAGAGAACGTCGGACGATTCAACCAGCACCAGCGGACCTGCCGCGCATGGTCCCAAACATCCCGTTCTGCGGACCAGCACTCTCTTGCCCGAGGCTTCGGCTTCCTTGATCAGCGATTCCCTGATCTTGTCGCTGTGTTGCGACATGCAGCCCATCGCCATGCAGACATTCACTTCGTAGTCGTACTTGTCATGCTCGCGCAGCGCGGTTTCGGCTATCTGTTCTAACTCTTCAATGTTCATTGCGCCTCCCACACTTCCAGCTGATCCACCATGCCCTCTGGCTCAATGCGTATCACCAGTTCGCCGTCAATCAGCGCCACCGGGGCCTGTCCACATGCGCCTACGCAGCGGACTGTCATCAATGCAATCTTGCCGTCCTTCGTAGTCTGTCCCTGCCTGATGTTGAGGTGCTTCTCCCCTTCAGCCACAAGCTTGTCAGCGCCCTTGATGTAGCACGCTGTTCCCGTGCAGATGGTGCAGGTATGATCCGCAGGCGGCTTCAGGCTGAAGTGGTGGTAGAACGTGACCACTCCATACGCCTGGCTCAACGGCACGCGCAGCGACTTGGCTACAAACTTGATGGAATCGTCATCCAGGAATCCGAAGGAGGACTGTACCGTGTGAAGTGTCTCGATGAGCGCCTGCCGGGCGTAACCGTGGCGGCGCATGGTTCCATTAACGATCTTCCATCGCTTGTCCGTGGATGGCAGAGGCGGCATTTGATAAGCTGGCACGTTTCCTCCTGCTGATGACCTGCTAGCATGCCCGCCTGGACGTGTGTCCCCCCGTTTCCGTGACTTCGGCGAATCAGCCTATTGTCTTTCTTGGAAAGGAAAGGAACCAGGAGCCCGGGGCCGTACATGCTTTTCAAGATCTGCGATGTTTATAGCCGCAGAACCACACGATGATCGGTGACCGCTGTCACGGCTGTAACGGGGCTAGGGAATGAGCCATGATGCTACTCGCCGTCAAGGGCTCTGGAAAGGTTTTTCTTAGGACGTCAGGATAAGTCGAGCCAATAGCTTCAGAATGTTCAGAGAAGCCTTTCCGCCAGATCGGAGACACCGTCCAGGAGGATTGTCATTCGACATGGATTGTCATCAATGTGGATTTTCATCCGACATGCACTGTCATCCCGACCAGATTGTCATCCCGACCAGATTGTCACCCAACGCAGATTGTCATCCCGACCGAAGTGGAGGGATCCGCGTTTCGCTTTCCGAGGCGAGTTCAGAACTTATCTGCCCACAAGAGACGCCGGGTGCCGGGTGCCCCACATCTCGCGTTTGAGATGTGGGATAACAATCCCGCCGACGCCAACAAATTAGTTAGCTGGACTTGCTAACCGCTCTTTAGCTAACCACTCTTTCGCGGACCGCTCTTTAGCTAACCGCTTTTTAGCTGCTTTAAGCTATTTCCCGAAATACCAGGTCCAGCTCAAGCTCACATACGACTTCAGAGGAACGCCCACCACTCTCTCCATCGCAGGCGCATCCGGCGGAAAGGGAAGCACTTCCGTCGTTTGTCCCGTATACCCGCTGGCGATCAGGAAATTTGCGGCCAACGACATCCGGTTATCCAGAAACGGCCTGAGCACCGCTCCACGAACCTCCGTCACCGGCACGCCGCTGAAGCCCTCTCCAAGCGGCTTCGCCTTAACATACTCAAACTCGCCCCGCGCCTGCAAATGCAGCGGCAGCCGATTCACCGTCCCCACGGCATCCCATATCAGCCGCGGAGCCTCCGGAATAGCCTCGCCCGTCTGCGAATCGCGCGCATCCGCTTGTGCATAGGAAACATAAAGGCTCCCGGCTCTGAAGTTTCGCTGCAGCGAAGCGGAGATCACCTTGTTCAGCGACGGCCCTACAACCTCCTGCAAGCCGGTATCAGCGTCAATCTTCGCCAACTCCTGCGCATTCGATACTCGCCGCAGCGTGACATAAATCTGCGCCTGCTTCACCACCTGCGAAAGCACCAGTTGATAGGCCCGCGACGGCGATAGCACCGACGGCTCCGCATCGCCATTGCCAATTCGCGGATCCTCCGTGTGGAACGCCTCGCCATAACTGAACGCCACCGTGGGCGTGTGCCAGTGCGCGGGAGGAAGCAGCGTGAGCGTTCCTTTTGGCAACGGCAGCGTTTCCAGTTTGCGGAACGAGTTTTCAGGATGAATCAGGTCCTGATTGTTCATCCACACGTTTACAACTCTCACACCGGCGTCATAGTGCACATATTCGCCGAGCACCCCGTCCAGTGAAAGAAATGGTTCCACAAACGAGAGCGCCAGGTCGTTACTTGTAACCGGGTGGAACACGCCTTCCTCATCGGCACGTTTCAGGTCCAGGTTCTTCGGCACATCGCGTCGCAAGTCTACTCCGGCCAGCATGGAAGCTCCAGGCCGCAAGCCTTGGAAATACGTGGTCTCGCCGCCATACACATTTCGAGTCTCGCTCTGCTGGATTAATCCATCGCCAAAATTCGATCGCAGCGTCAGACCGTAATTGCGATAAAAACCGGAGAAGGAAAATTGCTTTCGCTCCTCCAGTTTCCAGTTGTCGGTGGCTACCAGGATCGCCGTGTGCGTGCGGTCGAGTTGGCGCGGGTCGATAGTGTCATTCGGAACATCTTCATCAATGGGAATCAGTCCCGGCATCCGTGAAAATCCGTAATAGCCAATGCCAAACAACGTGAGGTCGTGATTTCCCGGCTTCCACTCGCGCAGCCCGTTCAACTTGTATTGCTCCCGGTTTTCCGGCCTTTCCAGGAATCCGTTGCCGAACGAGAATTCTCCGCCAATCCACGCGTTCGTCGTTTCATTCGGCGGGCTCCAGGCCGCCATCACATCACCGTCATGCAGATCGCCCGTCAATTGCAGAAAGTTGATCACGCGGCCGCGCGGCAAGTAGGAAGCAGCCAGATCGACAGAGTTGTTTCCCTGCCGCACATTGAACGCGCCGCCGTTAACGCTTACCGCCTCAATTGTTGGAGGAATCAGAAAATTCGGATCGGCATACCCATTCCCGTGCGCGTTCGCGGGCAGGTTATTTGGAAACAGAAAATCGCCGATCTGAAAATACTGCGCGATAGGCTCGCCATGGTCTCCCGCAACGCCGGGCGCAAAGTACTGCGGCGCTTTAATTCCTCCCGACGCCGTCTCAATTGGCAGCCCTGGAATGGAGATCGGTGCACCCGGCCGTCCCGGATTGGCATCGAGCACCTGGTCGTGAATGATGATGCTGCGGGAAGGATCCGGCGTGAACGCCGAAGGAGTGGAATCGACGACAGTAACCTGCTGCAGCACAGAAACCAGTTGCTGGAACTGAATCGTGAAGTCTGTCTTGCCGTCGCTCTTTACCTCAATGTCGTTCGTTACCGAAACGAAAGAGGGAAAGTCGGCTTGTACCTGATATAAGCCCGATTCCACATTCCGCAACGCGAACATTCCATCCACGTCGCTGATCACCTCAGGCCCGACAATAGAACCAGCGGAGACAAGCTTCAGATGCGCCCCCACAACGGGCGCTCCCTGTGGATCGAGAATTCTCCCCGACACGAGAGCGGATTCAGCCAGAGCCAAATGGACAGAAACAAGCAGAAGCGCAATGGAGAAGCACGCAGCGCGGAATCTTGGGCGCGAATTGGAGCAGAAATGCAAAAACGGAACTCCATCAGCGGAACGAGGCCATCAAGGATCCGGATCTGTTGTAGCACGCTTTTTAAAATAGTGTTATTGCCGCCGTCACAGACTTTTGCCGTGGAAAACAGATACGGATGCTCGTCATTTCTGCCTGAGTGACTCCCCCTTCAGGTCAACTTTTGCCGACGATTCACCTTGTCAAAGCGGAGAAGTGGGCTCTCATCCCAAGCGGAATTCTTTTGAGTGTTGTCATCCCGACCGAAGTGGAGGGAACTGCGTTTCGTTCTCGAGCCGGATGCCGGGTGCCCCACATCTCGCGTCTGAGATGTGGGATAGCGATATTGCGATCGCAACCAACTTGTGCTCGTAAACCCCAAGCACGGGTGGCCCATTCAAGCCTTCCGTTGGCTTGAGTGGGGTTTTACCCTAACTGCTTTTTAGCTAACCGCCTTAGCTGCGCGAGCGCCTCGCCGGGTGCCCCACATCTCGCGTCTGAGATGTGGGATAGCGGATATTGCGATCGCAACCAACTTGTGCTCGTAAACCCCAAGCACGGGTGGCCCATTCAAGCCTTCCGTTGGCTTGAGTGGGGTTTTACCCTAACTGCTTTTTAGCTAACCGCCCTAGCTGTGCGAGCGCCTCGCGCCAAGCGCCTAGCTAAAAGCAGGCAACCACGCCGAAGATCCCACCAGGAAGACCACCCCAACCGCGACGCTGTACACAGCGCCCGCCCAAGCCACCCAGTGGTACAAATGCGGACGGCTGTTTCCTGCTCCGAAAATTCCCCCAAGCGAAGCGGTCATCAGGGTATTCATCACGACCAATCCGATAGCGAAAGCTGCCAGCCCCATGAACCCCTTGGCCGTGCCGCCCAGCGAGGCCGCTAGCAGAAACAGCATCAGTTGGCTGGGGGTCTCTGCGCCGAGACCATGAATGACGCCAATCCCAAAGACCGATTTCCCGCTGTAATTCCAATTGAATGGCGTTGGCCGTGGAGCTTGCGGGCGGAATATCAGGCAGACTCTCCACCACGCCCAGTTGGCTCCTGAAATTAGCACCGCCAGTCTGCTTTGCATTCGTGTGTGCGAGTGCTTTCGCGACCTCAGGCTCGCCACCACACCCACCCCCAGCGCGATAAGGGTGATACCGATGAGGCGTTCTGTCCACGAGTTGAGCTTCTCTGGCAAGGTGATGTGCAGCAGGATCACCGCCGCGCCCAGCACGACCACAGTCAGCGCATGACCCAGCGCGTAGGTCACTCCCAGCCGCATGCTTTTCTTCCACGAAGTCTGAACGGCTGCAATGTCCGAGATCGCCGCAAGATGGTCGTAGTCAAACCCATGGCGCAGACCGAGCAGCGCACAGGAGAGAAGAGCGAGTTCGAGCTGCCAGTTCATGCGTTCTTGCTTTCGCGTACGATCAAGCCCGTAGCGTAAACGCGAAGCCGGGCCCGGCCGTGTAGCCTGCAATATTGTGACACCAATTTTTAAATCTTATGCGCGACGCCGTCGATTGGATGTGCGCTAGGCCACTTGTTCTTGGTGATACAAATCACATAATCAAAACGCTCCAGAGGGCTAAAATCACGTCATTCCTCGTCGCTAAGAGGCTCCAGCGTGTCAAAGCGACGCGTTATTTGTATTGATCCGACGATCAGGAATGAAAATTCGCAGGACCGGTTTTCGATCCGGAAGTAATTGAATTGAGGTCGCTTATGTGTCTCGCAATCCCCGGCAAGCTGGTTGAAAAGCGCGAAATCGACGGCATGTTAACCGGCAAAGTGCAATTCGGAGGCATCACCCGCGAAGCCTGTCTGGACTTCCTTCCCGAGGCCCAGGTTGGTGAGTATGTCCTTGTACATGTTGGGTTTGCAATCAGTCGCATAGACGAAGAAGAGGCTCACAAAACCTACGAATATCTAGAAAAAATGGGTATTGTGAGCGAAGAATTGGGCTCAACCGAGCCGCAACCCGCTTCGATTCAATTGGATACGCTATGAAGTACATCGACGAGTACCGCAGCGAAAAAGTAGCAAAAACCCTAATTTCAAAGTTAGAAACCATAGCCACAAAGCCGTGGGTATTGATGGAAGTCTGTGGTGGTCAAACACATACGCTCATGCGTTACGGCATTGACGAGATGCTGCCGAAGAAAATGGAGATGGTACACGGCCCCGGCTGCCCAGTCTGCGTAACTCCTCTAGAAACAATAGATAAGGCTATTGCGTTAGCAGAGCGCCCCGAAGTGATCCTCGTTTCGTACGGCGACATGCTCCGTGTACCGGGCTCGTCTACGGATTTGTTGCATGTAAAAGCGCGTGGCGCCGATGTTCGCATGGTGTATTCGCCGCTCGAAAGTCTCAAGATTGCGCGCGAAAATCCAACCCGCGAAGTTGTCTTTTTCGGCATCGGTTTTGAAACGACAGCGCCGGCCAATGCGGCCGCCGTGTGGCAGGCACAACGTCTTGGCATCAAGAATTTTTCACTGCTTGCATCCCACGTGCTCGTTCCACCGGCGGTCAGCATACTGCTCTCATCGGCCGAAAATCGAGTGCAAGGGTTAATCGCACCCGGACACGTTTGTGCCATCGTCGGTGTGAGCCAGTACGAAGTGCTTTCGAAACAATTTCACATTCCCATCGTAGTCGGGGGATTTGAGCCGGTGGATCTGCTTGAGGCCATTGTGATGTTAACGGCACAACTCGAGGAGGGTCGCGCCGAGGTTGAGAATCAGTATTCGAGATCGGTCGCGGCGGCGGGCAACATTCGCGCTCAACAGCTTGTAGCGGATGTCTTTGAGGTGTGCGATCAAAAGTGGCGCGGACTGGGCCTTGTGCCGGCGAGCGGACTGAAAATGCGCGAGGCTTTCAGGGCGCACGACGCAGAGGCAAAGTACGATCTCCACTACATTGCGGTCGATGAACCGACCGAGTGCATCAGCTCAGAAATTCTGCGAGGGATGAAACGTCCAACGGATTGTCCAGCGTTTGGTATTCGATGCTCGCCGGAATCGCCGCTTGGGGCGCCGATGGTCTCGGCTGAGGGCGCGTGTGCAGCCTACTATCATTACCGCCGGCACGAGGCCGCAAGCCTGGTTTCGATAGGGGGCAACTAATGGCCAGCTCGGTGTATCCCGCGTTGGCTTGCCCATTGCCTATCTCAACGAACACTCATGTTGTGCTAGGGCATGGTAGCGGTGGCAGACTCTCCGCCGAATTGATGCGTGACATTTTTCTTCCCGCTTTTGGCAATGCCGCACTCGACAGGTTGGACGATCAGGCCATCCTGGAAATGGGAAGCGGACGAATCGCTTTCAGCACGGATTCGTTTGTTGTAAAGCCACTCTTCTTTCCCGGCGGGAACATTGGCGAACTCGCCGTCTTTGGAACCGTAAACGACCTTGCCGTCGGCGGAGCCGAACCAAAATACCTGAGCGCCTCGTTTATTCTTGAAGAGGGGCTGCCGCTCGAAATACTGTCGCAAATTGTTAACGCGATGAGCGCAGCGGCGAAGCGTGCAGGCGTTTCGATTGTTACGGGAGATACCAAGGTCGTCGAAAGGGGAAGCGGAGACCAGGTTTTCATCAATACTTCTGGTATCGGATGCGTTCCACAAGGCCTGCAACTGTCGGCTTCATTCGTGAAGCCAGGCGACCATATTCTGCTGAGCGGTCCACTTGGTGATCACGGAATCACGATTCTTTCGCAACGAGAAGGCCTTGAAGTGGATGGCGATTTGCGAAGTGATGCCGCCCCGTTGCATTCGCTTGCCCAGGCGATTATTCGTGCTGCCCCGCATGCAAGATGCATGCGAGACCTGACACGCGGCGGCCTGTCAAGTGCGCTGAATGAAATTGCAGGAAGCGCCCGCGTAGGCATGGAAATTGATGAGCGCAGAATACCTGTTCGCGAGACAGTCCGCGGAGCATGCGAGTTGTTCGGATTGGATCCACTGTATGTTGCTAACGAGGGAAAGCTGGTTGCGATTGTTCCCGCGGATGAAGCGGCGGCAACCCTCGCCGCGATGAAGTCTAACGAGGCAGGCGCAGAGGCCACGGATATTGGAGTGGCAACAGAAACTCACATCGGACTCGTCACCATGCGGACAGCACTCGGAACCATGCGAGTGGTGGATATGCTCGCTGGTGATCAACTGCCGCGCATTTGTTGAGGGAGTATGCACGAATTATCCATTGCGGAATCGATTCTCGACGCAGTTCGCAAGGAGATCGCTTTGCATCCTGGCACGGTACCTACAAGGGTGGGCATCAAGATCGGCTCCATGGCGGCCATTGATCCTGAAGCGCTCAAGTTTTGTTTTGATGCAATAGTGAATGGTACGGACTGGGCGGAGCTGAAGCTGGATACGAATGTGATCCTCGCCTCCCGTATTTGCAACAATTGCCGTAACGTATTTGTAGTCGAGGATTACAACTCGATTTGCCCCGCGTGTTCGAGCGGCGAAACGACTCCCGACGGAGGGGACGAGTTGGATCTGGAATACCTGGAGGTTGAAAATGCAGGAACGCCTGTCGCTTAAATCCAAGGTGCTGAATGAGAACCAGCGCATCGCTGAGACGTTGCGAGAACGATTCCGCGACAACGGTGTTCTTTGCCTGAACTTGATCAGCTCTCCGGGCTCTGGAAAGACTGCATTGCTGGAGCAGACACTTGCCCACCTCGATCCTTCAACACGCGTTGCGGTACTGACGGGAGATATTCAGACGGATAACGATGCACGCCGTCTGGCGCGGTTTGGATTTCCCGTAAAGCAGATCACGACTGGTGGAACCTGCCACCTCGACGGCAAGATGATCGAGAAGCATCTCGAAGACTGGCCGCTCTCAAATCTCGATCTGTTGTTTATTGAAAACGTTGGAAATCTTGTATGCCCGTCGAGCTACGACCTTGGCGAAAATTCCAAGATAGTTTTGCTCTCCGTCACAGAAGGAGAAGACAAGCCGCTGAAATATCCGTCGATATTTTTCAAGTCTGACCTCTTCGTTCTTACCAAGGTGGACCTGCTTCCCTATGTCCCTTTCAGTGCTGAGCTGGCGGAAGAGAACGCTCGCCGCGTACACCCCGGTATGGAGATTGTGCGAGCATCTGCTGTCGCGCAAGGTGGCCTGAACGCATGGCTTGCGTGGCTTGAGCGTCGGATGATCCTCGCAAAAGGATCGCAGTCGTTGGCGGCGGCAGGCCGCTAAAAGTGAATTTGATTCGACGACGAATCAGGGTATCTGGTGTAGTTCAGGGAGTCGGTTTCCGTCCATATATCTATCGCCTCGCGACGGAAGAACGCGTCACTGGAAAGATTTCCAACGATACAGCCGGCGTAACCATCGAGATTGAAGGAGCGCCAGTCCGGGTTGAAACTTTTCTGACAAGGTTACCGTTGGAGCGGCCGCCACTCTCCTTCATCTCTTCGGTTCAAGTTGAAGAAGTTCCCTGCGAAGGCGATGATCAATTCACCATCGTTAAGAGCGATGTGCGGGGTCATGTTGTAACGCAGATCCCGGCAGACGCAGCGACGTGTGACGACTGTTTGAAGGAAGTGCTGGACCCTGCGAACCGACGCTTTCGTTATCCCTTCACGAATTGCACAAATTGCGGACCGCGATTTACTATTACGCGAAAAATTCCGTATGACCGGCCTCAAACTTCGATGGCGAAGTTTCGTATGTGCCCTGCATGTCATGCCGAATACGATAACCCGCTGGATCGGCGTTTTCACGCGCAACCAAATGCCTGCTGGGACTGCGGACCGCAACTTTGGCTTACCGGTCCTGATGGAAAGCGCATCGAGTCGAACGATCCTCTCAGCGATGCCATTGGTAAGCTTGCCGCCGGTGAGATTGTAGCGATAAAAGGTATCGGCGGATTTCACCTCGCGGTGGATGCAACAAACAGCGATGCGGTCGTACGGCTGAGGCAGCGGAAGCATCGCTACGGAAAACCGCTGGCGGTCATGTTCAGGGATTTGGCATCAGCGAGAGCTTACTGTGATTGCGGCGATGCGGAGAACTTGCTGACGGGCGTACAGCGGCCCATCGTGCTGTTGGAAAAAAGAAAGGGCAGCAACATCGCAGAGCCTGTTGCGCCGGGCATTCCGTGGCTGGGCGCCTTCCTGCCCTACGCGCCGCTTCAGCATCTGCTGTTTGCCGACGGACGGCTGAACGCACTCGTGATGACGAGCGCGAATCTGAGCGAAGAACCGATTGCAATCGACAACGACGAAGCGCTCAGCCGATTGCGAGAAATTGCTGACGCCTTTCTATTTCACGATCGCGAAATTTTGCAGCGATGTGACGATTCGGTAGTGTCGATCGTCAGTGGCAAGCAACAAATTCTTAGACGTGCCCGCGGATACGTGCCACTGCCAATTTTGCTGCCTGCTCCGTCGCCGCCTCTTCTCGCTGTCGGTGGGCACCTGAAGAATGTATTCTGCCTGGCGTCAGGCAGTAATGCATACCAGAGTCAGCATCTCGGAGATCTTGAAAACCTTACGAGTCTTGAATTCTTCGGCGAGGCTCTTGAACACTTGAAGCGCACATTTGAAATCGAGCCGAAGTTCATCGCTCACGATCTTCATCCCCGATACATGTCGACGCAGTGGGCAATGCAGCAGTCGTTGCCGCTGATCGCGGTTCAACATCACCATGCGCACATCGTGAGTTGTATGGCGGAAAACTCTATTACTGATCCCGTGATTGGCATCGCTCTCGATGGCACTGGATACGGAACCGACGGCAACGTGTGGGGCGGGGAAGTGCTCCTCTCAACGCACTCGTCTTTCGAAAGATTCGCCCACCTGGAGAATGTCGCGATGCCCGGGTCGGCTGCGGCAATCAAAGAACCGTGGCGCATGGCATTTGGACATTTGCTCGCGGCACTCGGAGAAGAGGCTTTCTCTCCCGAGATGGCCAGAATTCTCGGAGCCACGGAGAAAGAGATGAAGCTGCTGGCACGCATG
The DNA here is from genome assembly GCA_963797255.1 of uncultured Acidobacteriaceae bacterium. Classification (GTDB taxonomy): domain Bacteria; phylum Acidobacteriota; class Terriglobia; order Terriglobales; family Acidobacteriaceae; genus JANXZS01. The sequence continues at coordinate 655,281 of CAWCOV010000001.1, read as the reverse complement.
GTAGAGCGCCGGGTGAACAGTCCGTTGACATCCAGTTGCGGCCGGCTCTTCGACGCCGCGGCAACAGTGATTACCGGCCGGCGGGTTGTGGACTACGAGGCGCAGGCCGCGATTGAACTCGAAGGACTTGCGACATACGGGGAGCACCTCGCGATGGCGGATGGTTATCCGATTTATCCTGTCGAAGGCGATTGGAATATGAAGCAGCCATCCACGCTAAACGTCGCTGAGATGTGGACGTCGCTGCTCGCCGACAAACGTGAGGGAATAGGCCCCGCAAAAATGAGTATGCGATTCCATGTGGGAGTAGCTGCGGCCTATGTAAGGCTCGCCGTGCTGGCGCGGAAGGTTTCCGGGATCAATGCGGTGTGTCTGAGTGGTGGAGTCTTCCACAACGCGCTGCTTCACGAGCTCTTACATCGCGGACTCAGGGACGAAAACTTCGAAGTTTACTCGCAGAGCATTGTCAGTCCTGGGGACGGCGGCATTAGCTATGGGCAGGCAGTTGTCTCTGCAGCGAGACTGAAGGATACAGCGTAACTACGCCACAGTAATAGATACGAAATGGCTAAACTGAAATCTTGATAAGCTGCTCAGCGTCGATTTTTGGGCCGAGAATGGAAACCTTCGGCACCTGACCTCGAACCATAGCGACTTCATCGCACTTGTAAAGTCTTGGACACGTCTGACAATCCTTGTAGATCTTGTCGGGCAGTGCGGCACGATCTTCCACGACACGAAAGCCGTGATGGAAGAAGAATTCAGGGATGCGCGTGAACAGGCACACGGAGCGAATTCCATTCTCTTCCGCCTCATTTAGAAGTGCCTCCAACAGCTTGCTGCCGGCACCCTGCCGAGCGGTTTCAGGCTTCACCACGATTGATCGGACTTCCGCCAAATGCGGACCGTACAGGTGAAGGGCACCGCATCCGAGGAACAGGCCACTTTCAGTTTCGGCGATTGTAAAGTCGCGAATGTTCTCGCAGATCTCCGCGAAGGCGCGGCCCAGCAGAGTGCCATCCGACGAAAGGCTGTTGACGATTTCATGGACGTTTGAGGCGTCCTGCAGACGCGCTTTACGAATGACCATCGATTAATCCTGTAATCTCCACGAGACGTGGCTCGAGTGCCAGCAGGGAATCCATCACTCTGGCCGTTGCCGTACCGCCGGAAACATCATGGCAGTTGACAGTGGCCTCAAGTGTGATGCTCGCGAAGAAGTCCTGTTCGAATTCCTGACCAAATTCTTTCAATTCTTCGAGTGAAAGATCTTCGAGCTCACAGCCTTTGCTCAAACTGTATCTCACCGCCTGACCGATTTTTTCATGCGCTGTGCGGAAGGGAACTCCTTTGTGCACCAGGTAAGTTGCGGCGGCCATCGCGTTTAGAAATCCTGCCTTACAGCTATCGCGCATTCGTTCGGTCTTGAACTCAAGAGCGAGAGTGAACCTGGTTAGCAGACTTACGAGGCTAATCGCGGCCGTCGAGGCGCTGAAGACCGGCTCCTGCGTCTCCTGCAGATCTTTGTTATATGCGAGAGGAAGTCCCTTCAAGAGCAACGTGACAGTTTGTGCGGCACCACTGATTCGACCTACTTTGGCTCGAGCCAACTCGGTGAGGTCTGGATTCTTCTTCTGCGGCATCGCGCTGGATCCAGTTGAAAATGCTTCCGGCAATTCAATGAAGCCAAACTCTGCAGTCGCATAGAGCGTTATCTCTTCTGCAAAACGGCTTACGTGAAGCCCCACCAGCGTGAGTGCGTGCAGATATTCCAGGACAAAGTCGCGGTCGCTGGTCGCGTCCATACTATTCAGCGTGGGTCCGAAGAATCCAAGCTCTGACGCGGCTATTGTGCGGTCGAGTTTAAGCGTGGCACCGGCTACCGCGCCGGATCCCAACGGACAAACATTTAGCCGATCACGGCAATCGATCAGGCGCGAAATATCTCTGAGGATCATCTCGATATAGGCCTGCAGCCAATGCGCCACAAGGACCGGTTCGGCACGCTGCAAATGCGTGTAAGCGGGCATCACCGCATCATCCAGCGAGTGCGCTTTCTTTGCGATCGCCGCGGACCATTTTAAAAGTTGCCCTGCAAGCACCGTGATGCATTCGCGAACGTACAACCGCAGGTCAGTCGCGATCTGTTCATTTCTGCTGCGCCCGGTATGAAGCTTCAGCCCAACATCTCCAATGCGTTCGACCAACTGCAATTCGACGAAATGGTGAATGTCTTCTGCAGAAGCATGATCGCGAATCGCACCATGCTTCTCCGGGCTCCAGAATGTGTTCAGGACATCATCGAGCGCACCGGCAATCCGGCCTTGTTCTTCCGCAGTCAAAACTCCAGCGGCCAAAAGGGCCTTGGCGTGCGCTTTGCTGGCAGCCACCTCCTGTGGAAGCAACTGCCAGTCAAAGACGATGGATCGTTGCCATTGTTCGAATGCCGGGTCGAGAGGCTCGCGAAAGCGGCCTGACCACATCTTCACTTAACAGCCTCTTTCTTCAAGCTCAACAATCGTGCGTGGGTGCGTGCGGGCAAGCCGAGAATCTGGATAAAGCCCTTGGCGTCCATCTGGTCGTAAGTGTCTCCCATGGTGAACGAGGAGAGCTCATTGGAGTAGAGTGAGTATTCGCTTGTGCGCTTCACGACATCCACATTGCCCTTGTAGAGCGAAAGTGTAACGGCGCCAGTGACATTGTGCTGTGTCTGCTCAACGAATGCATCCAAAGCCTCGCGAAGAGGCGTGAACCACAGGCCGTTGTACACAATCTCTGCGTAACGCAAAGCAACCTGCTGTTTGTAATGTGCTACTTCGCGGTCAAGTGTCAACGCTTCAAGTTCGCGATGAGCTGTCGTGATCAGCGTTCCACCCGGTGTTTCGTAGCAGCCGCGCGACTTCATTCCAACGAATCGGTTTTCGACCAGATCGATTCTTCCGACTGCGTTGCGCGCAGCGATTTCATTAAGTAATTCAACCAACTGAACTGGCTCCATGACCATTCCGTTGACGGACACAGGGCAGCCCTTCACAAATCCGATCTCTACAACTTCATCGCGATCTGGAGCTTCCTTCGGACTGCGCGTCATGGTCCAGGTAGTGGGCAACGGAGCATTGCCGGCATCTTCCAGTTCACCGCCCTCGTGGCTTACGTGCCACAGGTTGCGATCCCTGCTGTGAATCTTCTCGCGACTCTGCGCGACGGGGATGCCGTGCGCCTCTGCATAATCCAGGCAGTCCTCGCGCGACTTAAGTGTCCACTCACGCCAGGGCGCGATGACTTTCAATTCAGGGGCGAGCGCCTGGTATGCATGCTCAAAGCGAACCTGGTCATTGCCCTTGCCGGTGCAGCCGTGGGCAACAGCCTCAGCGCCCTCTTCAAGAGCAACCGCAACCTGATGCTTCGCGATAACAGGCCGTGCAATCGAGGTACCGAGCAGGTACTTGTGCTCGTAGATCGCTCCAGCCTTCACGGTCGGAAAAACAAAGTCGCGCACAAATTCATCGCGAAGATCTTTCACGACTACCTTCTTAGCGCCCGTTGCATAGGCTTTTGCGACGACGGCATCGAGATCCTCGCCCTGTCCTACATCGGCGACCATGGCAATTACATCCATGCCGTAGTTCTCATTGATCCAGGGAATGATGATGGAGGTATCAAGACCTCCCGAATATGCAAGTACAACTTTTTTCGACATCAAGAACTCCTTCTAAATTTGACGGCCAGATGGCCGGGTAAAGTTCAGTTGCAAATGAGTGGCGGCGTTATTCCGCTTCTTTAACTTGTCCACCAGCCAGCATTAGCAAAAGTGCCTTCTGCGCATGCATACGGTTCTCGGCCTGGTCGAAGACAATCGACTGCGGTCCATCGAGGACTGCATCGGTGACCTCAGCGTTGCGGCGCGCCGGCAAACAATGCATGAAGACAGCTTCTGGCTTGGCATACGCCATGAGTGCTTCATTCACCTGGTATGGCTTGAAGATAGGAGCGCGCTTGGTTTCTTCGTGCTCGAATCCCATGCTGGTGCAGACATCGGTGTACACCGCGTCTGCCCCGGTGACAGCGATGACCGGATCTTGTGTAAACGTCAGCGTGCCTCCGGTGGCGTTCGCAATGTCCTGAGCCTGCGCAACAATCTCCGCCTTCGGAGAATACTTGCGAGGAGTCGCAATGGTGCAATGTGCGCCGAGTAGAGCTGCGGTCAGCATCAACGAATGGCATACATTGTTGCCATCGCCAACGTAGGTGAACTTCAATCCCTTCGCCGTTCCAAAACGTTCCTCGAGCGTCATGAAGTCGGCAAGCGCCTGGCAGGGATGCTCAAGATCGCTGAGTGCGTTGATCACGGGCACTTTAGAATAGAGAGCCATTTCCGTAATCGTTTCATGCGAGTAAGTGCGCAGGACTATCAGGCTCGTCCAACGTTCCAGATTCCGTGCCATATCAGCAAGAGACTCGCGTTCGCCAAGTGGTGATTTCGTTTGATCGACAAAGATCGCCGATCCGCCAAGCGTATTGATCGCGGTCTCGAAAGTCAGGCGCGTGCGTAGCGATGCCTTCTCGAAAAACATCACCATCTGCAGCGCGTCAAGAGACCAGCGATAGTTGGAAGGGTTCGCTTTCACGTTGTGAGCAAGGTCAAGAATTGCGCGAATTTCGGCAGGCGATAAATCTGAAGTGGAACAAAAGTCGCGACCGCGCAAAGATATCGCGGGATGTTCCCGTTCCAACTGCAAAGTGGCCGTACCCTGGTCTCTAGTTGCCATATCAGTTCCTTCTCTCATGCGAGCTCGTCGCAGGATGTGCTCCCGTAGCCGTCGTTTCAAGCCCGGTGAGTATTTCGTCTAAAGCTGCGATCGCGGTGTCCACATCTGCCGTGTTCAAGATGTAGGGCGGCAGGAAACGTAAAACAGTCTCGCTGGTTCGATTGATGAGGATGTGCCGTTCCAGCATTTGTGCGACGACGTCCTTCGCCATGTCTGCCGAGTCGAGTTCCGCCGCCAACATCAGGCCCATACCCCGTACGTCAATGATCGAGGGGTGCTTCCTGCCTAATCCATTGAGCTGAGCCTTGAAGTATCCACCAGTTTCCGTAATGCGCTGGAGCATTTCACCTTGGCGCATCGCGTCAATTACGGCAATCGCCACAGCGCATGCGAGAGGTCCCCCACCGAACGTGGTTCCGTGCATCCCGGCGTGAATAGCGCGCGCTGCCTCTTCGGTGCACAGCATTGCGCCAAGGGGAAGGCCGCCAGCGAGCGGCTTCGCCAGAGTCGTAATGTCCGGCTGAACTCCATAATGTTGATAGGCGCACCACTTGCCCGTGCGTCCCAGGCCGGATTGAATCTCATCCACAATCAGTAGTGAACCTCTTTGCGCCGTGAGTTTCCGCGCAGCCTCAAAAAACTCCTGCGAGACGAGGCGTATTCCGCCCTCCCCCTGTACCGCTTCGAGCATGACGCCGCAAACATCGCTGGAAAACTTCGCTTTCAGATCATCTACATCGTTAAAGCGAACGAACTCTACGTTCGGCACAACCGGGCCGAACGGCTCACGGTATTTTGCTTTGTGGGTCGTCGATACTGATCCGAAGGTTCTTCCATGAAAACTATTTTCGAGAGCTAGAAACTTTGTTCCGATCTCGTGCCCTTCGCTGCGACGCAGCCCCGCGTAGGCGCGTGCAAGCTTCATTGCGGCTTCCCATGCTTCCGTCCCGCTGTTGGTAAAGAAGACGCGATCGAGTCCCGTCATCTCCGTTAAGCGCATTGCAAGTTCAGCCTGTCCATCATGAAAGTAGAGGTTCGACGTATGAATCAGCTTGTGGCTCTGACGCGAAATTGCATTCAGGATTGCGGGATGCCCGTATCCGAGAGCATTTACGCCAATGCCGCTTAGCAGGTCGAGATACTTCACACCTGCCTCATCGATGAGGTGAACGCCCTCGCCTCCGACGAAGAGAATCGGATTGCGTTCATAGGTTGACAAGAGCAGCTTGGATTCCGCTGCCTGTATTGATTCCAGTTTTTTATCGGGTTGAGTCATCATGCCACCATCACTTCTGTTCCGAATGTCACACGCGAACTGCAAAGATCGGGGAGAACAGCCGCAGCTTCTGCCGGCAATATTCTTACGCGGCCAACACCATGCAAGAGAGCTTCTCGACAGGCACTCAGCTTGGGCAGCATGCCGCCGCTAATGACCGCATCCTTGGTGAGCGAAGCAATCTGATCTACGCTCAGCCAGCGCATTACTTCTCCGTCCGATCCACGTACTCCGGGCACGTCGGTAAGAAATACGAGCGCATCGGCCTCACAGCAAATTGCACACGCCGCTGCCATCTCATCCGCATTGATGTTGTAGTATTCGCCGTCGAATCCGAGGGCAAGACTCGATAGTACGGGCACGGCATCCATTTTCCAGATTGCTTCAAGCCAGCGGGGATCAGACGCGACGATCTCTCCGACAAAGCCCAAATCAGGAGCGGTGCGCTTCTTCCGCGCGCGGAACACAAGTCCGTCGCCGCCGGAAAGTCCCATCGCGGATTGCCCGTGTGCTCCCAATGCGGCTACCAGAGATTTATTCACGCTGCCGCCGAGGACCATGAGTGCCGTGTCGCGAGTCTCTGCGTCCGTTACGCGCAAGCCGCTGATGAACTCGCTGTGTTTGCCTAGCTGTTTCAGAGTGCGCGTCAACTGCAGTCCGCCGCCGTGAACAATCGCGACCTTGTTTCCGTCGCGCACAAGGTCGGCAATTGCCTGGGAACATTGATGCATGAGCGCAGTATTCTCAAGGGTGGCGCCTCCGAGCTTGACGACAAATTTCATGCGAGCCCCTCCTCTTCCTTCCAGCCGTACATCAGGTTCATATTCTGCACGGCCTGGCCTGCAGCGCCTTTTAAGAGATTGTCCAGGCAGGAGACGATTACTGCGCGCCGCCCGTCAGCTGAAAGTTGGAATCCAATGTCGCAATAATTGGTGCGCACCGAATACTGGATCTGCGGCAGCTGGTTGCAGAAAAGTCGGACGAGAGGACTCTTCGCGTAAAACTTCTGATAGCAATGGTGAACCTCCGCGGGCGTTTTCGGCTCCGCGAATCGTACATAGATGGTTGAAAGAATTCCTCGCGGAATTGGCAACAGGTGCGGAGTGAATGTTATGTCGTCGCTGTCGAGTTCCAATTGCTCGAGAAGCTCCCCAGTATGCCTGTGCGAGAACACGCCGTAAGCCGATAAATTGTCAGCGGCATACATATAGTGAGTCTTTGCGGTTGGCAATTTGCCCGCACCAGAGACTCCTGACTTTGAATCGCACACAATGCCGCGGTCCGTATCAACCCAGTCGGATGCCAGTAATGGCTTCAACGCGAGAATGATCGACGTTGCATAGCATCCCGGATTCGCTACCAGGCGGGCACTCCGAATTCGCTCGCGATGCAACTCGGGCATTCCATAAACGCTTTCCGACTGCAGGCTTTCCGCAACCAGCGGCTCGTGATCGACAAATTTATAGACGTCACGATTTGCCTGCTCTTCCAGCCGCCATGCGCCGCTCAGGTCGACCACCCGCAATCCTCTCGCGATTGCTTCCGGAACCCAACTGCGCGACATCTCGTGCGGTGTGGCAAGAAATAGCAAATCGACGGCGCGATCCTTGAGCAAGTCCCACTCAAAGTGCTCGAGCTTGAGTTCAGGAGAGCCGTGATTGTTGGCGAGTTGCGGATGCAGACTGGCCAAAGGCACTGACTCGCGCCCTTCCTCAATGCGTCCCGCGAACACCGGCGGCGTTCCCTGAAGCCGAGGATGGTTCAGGAGCAATTTTGCGAGTTCCATTCCCGCATAGCCGCTCACTCCCACCAGGGCTGTTTGTATATTCTTTTGCTGCATCTCAGCCCATCATCTCTTCGAGACGGTTGCGTAAATGTGTGGCCCGCTTGTTGTCGGGGCAAATCACCAGAACGGTATCGTCACCCGCAATCGTCCCAATAACCTCTGGCCATGCTTCTTTATCGATCGCCAAAGCTACCGGTTGTGCGCTTCCGTTGGTGGTGTTTAATACCAACTGGTTCAAGGCCTGTCTCACTCTTAATCCGAAGCTGCCAAGTACCCGCGCGACGGAAGTGAAGTCTCCATCCGATTCTTCACCTGCCTGCCCATTCGGCAGCGCATAACCGTTCGGTCCCTTGTACAAATTCAATTCGTGAATATCCCGAGACAGCGTCGCCTGGGTAACATCAAATCCCCGTCGCTGAAGCTTCCGGCGCAACTCATCCTGGCTTGGAACAGCTGCGGACCTTATCAGGTCTCGAATCGCATTGTGACGGTCAATCTTCATCGAAAAAAGTAAACGCGGCCAGGGAGCCGCGCAGCATTTCTGCATAAAAATACATATATATGTATAAATATGCAGACTATAAATGTCAAGGAATTGGGAGATTATTTCTTTAGATTTTCTTTGTGGAAAAGGGCTGAATTCGGGGCTTCCATAAAGCATGGTTGGATGACGTTTTCAGACGCCGCGCCCATAAAAGCACAACGAAAATTGGCAATTTTTCCCCGGTTTTCTGGTTCCACTTGGCAAGGGCACTGCGGTCGCTTAGAGTAATGCGGATGCCACACGTTCAGATAAGTGGCGTGGAATGTTGAAACATGGACGAGTCAATACCAGTACCGCGCGGTGGAGAAAAGTATGACCGCATCCTTGAAGCGGCCATCGAGGTCGTCGCCGAGAAGGGCTTTCAATATGCCCGTATCGCGGACATTGCGTCCCGGGCTGGTGTAGCCGACGGTACCGTCTACCTGTATTTCGACAATAAGGACCACATTCTCCGAGCTGCAATTGACAGCGCCTTCGAGCAGTTTTCTTCCCGGGTGCGGGCTGCGATGGCAGCTGACACCAATCCGATTGAGCAACTCAGAGCGATTGCGCGACTGCACATTGAGACCTTGGTCAACCGCCGCAATCTTGCCGTCATCCTGCAGACGCAGATCAGGCAGAGCGAGAAGTTTCTCGAACAGTTCTCCCATCATTCTTTCGTTGACTACATTAACCTGGTCCGCGAATCCATTCGCAACGGCCAGAGAGATGGTCTCATCCGTCCGGAAGTCTCCGATCGTGTCGCAGCATTATGCCTTTTCGGGTCACTCGACGAAATGATCAGCTCCTGGCTCATCACCGGCAAGCCGATCGATCCCGATCAGACTGCAGCGCAAGTATTGGATATCCTGTTGAACGGCATCCGCACTGCCCCCAATCATGCTTGATTTAAAGACTATCAACGACATGTTTTTCACCATTGCATCCAGTAACCGCGATCGAGCAATGGTCTTTGAAAACGCGAACAACCAATGGGAGACAATCTCCGCGGCGCAAATCTATCAACGAGTGCGTGCACTTGGTGAAACGTTTGTTTCATGGGGAATTGCGAAAGGGGATCGCATAGCGCTTCTCTCGGAGAACAGGTGGGAGTGGGCAATTGCCGATTTTGCGGTGCTCGCAATCGGTGCTGTCGACGTACCAATCTATCCCACGCTCACGGCTAGCCAGATCAGTGAATTGCTGCTTGATTCCGGTTGCCGGGTTGCCGTCGTATCCACTCGAGCGCAATTCGAAAAGGTAGCGTCCATCCGCCATCAAACGAAGCTTGAATACATTGTGATGATGGACGATCAAGCTATTGCGGATGCGGTGCTGTTTTCCAGCCTGATGAAGGGCGCCGATTCCGCAGGAAAGCAGCGAGACCCGGCCTTCGACCGCCGCGCCTATGAGGTGCAGCCGTCCGATCTCGCCACCATTATTTACACCTCAGGCACAACCGGTGAGCCGAAAGGCGTCATGCTGACGCACGGCAACATTGCGTCCAACGTTTCTCTCTCTACCGATCAATTTGGATTCGATAACTCGGACTCATGGATATCGTTTCTCCCGCTCTCCCACATCACCGCTCGGCACCTTGATTATGCGTTAGCCTGCCGCGGCGCGACGGTCGCCTATTGCTCCAATTTCGAGCGCCTGCCGCAAACCATGACGACGTTCAGGCCCAGCGTTTTTGTTGCCGTCCCGCGTGTGTATGAAAAAATACGGCAGGAAGTCGAGCGGCGCTCCTCGCTTTCCCCTGTCAAAGCGAAGATGCTCCACTGGGCACTCAGCGTTGGAAAACGCCATCGCGAATCGATACTGGACGGTTCGACGCCGGGATCTCCGCTTATGGAAACTCACAAATAAACTCGTCTTCAGCAAGGTAAAGCAGGCCTTTGGCGGCAGGGTAAAGTATTACGTTTCGGGAGGAGCACCACTAGGACTTGATACAGCGGAATGGTTTGCCGATGTCGGTATTCGTATTCTCGAGGGTTACGGGTTAACGGAGACATCCCCGCTTATCGGAGTCAATACGCCGGTTGCGTACAGGATTGGATCCGTCGGGAAAACCGTGCCGAACATTGAGTGCCGAGTTGCCGGAGACGGGGAATTGCTTGTTCGCGGTCCGTCTGTCTTTCAAGGCTATTGGCAAAAGCCTGAGGCGACGGCAGAAGCGTTCGATGAAAACCATTGGTTCCGGACGGGCGATATCGCGCACTTCGATGAAGACGGTTTTCTCCACGTCACGGATCGCAAAAAAGAACTGCTGAAAACCTCTGGCGGGAAGCTCATCGCGCCGCAGCCAATTGAAAATAAGCTGAAAGCAAACATGCTGGTGGCTCATGCTGCCTTGGTCGGCGATCGTCACAAGTTTGCAAGCGTGTTGATAGCTCCCAATTTTGCGGCTTTAGAGGAGTGGGCTAAAACGAATGACATTGAATCGGAGACCTGGCGGCAGCTTGTTGTACATCCCAAAGTCGTGGAGAGATACCAGGCCATCATCGACGAAGTAAACTCCTCGCTGGCGAATTTCGAGACTATCAAGAGGTTTCAATTGGTGGCCGAGGAATGGACAATCTATAGCGGGGAAATGACTCCCAGCCTGAAGCTGAAGCGCCGAGTGATCGCAGAACGCTACGCGTCCCAAATCGCCGCCTTTTATGCAGACGAGGCAAGTTCCCGCGCATAGCACGCCTTCGCAAAAGCATTCTAGCCCGAGTTGTAGTTGAATTAACTCGTCAGGCGATCTCTACTGATGGGCTTCAACTGCCAAACCGTCATATCGGGGGCAGGATCGTCTCCTTCAAAGTTCACCTTCACCGCGACCGCCTTTTCTCCGGGCAGGTAGATTCGTCGCGTACTCGCGATGCGATCGTTGACGAAAATCTCAACCGCCGAGCCATCAAAAAATAGCCTGATGTTAAGCTTGCTGCCTTCGATCTTCCCCTCGGTCGGTTTTCCATTCACGGTGAAAGGAGCTTCTGCTTTTGAAGGATCGTAGCCCAGGCTGTAAAAGGATCCGCTTTGCCCTTCAGCAGTCAACGTAAGCCTGGCCGAACTCTTCAATTCCTTGGTCGAACACAGCACTTCACCACAATAATTCTCGATGATCAGTGGCTTCGCTCCGCCAATCTTCGACTTCGCTCCACGCAGCTTCTCCACGTCGGGCGCAACCTTCATCTCAAGTTGCCCATCGCTGGCTAGGGTCAGCACGCGCGGCAGAGACATCAAGCCTGCCCAACCGGCGCGCTTGTACTCTTCAACCGGACGGGTCTCCGGCAGCCATCCCCACAATATGCGGTTGCCGCGTGGGTCCGTAAAGCTCTTCGGAGCATAATAGGCACCATCGTCCAGCAGGCCTTGATGCTCACTGTGGAAGACCATCTCCTTCTTATCGAGTTCGCCGCTTTGCCAATACACCTTGCGCTCCGTTGAATAGAGCAGCACGTACTTCTTGCCCAGCGGGAAAAAATCAGGGCACTCCCATTGCTCGCCGCTGTCCACAGTGTCTTCAGTAATCTTTCCGTTCCACGTGCCGGAGGCGAGCGGGTGCAGATACTCCCAGTTCTTCAGGTCCGCCGATTTGTAGAGCAGCACGTTGCCGCCCTTCTTCTTTATGCCGGAGCCGATACCCATGTACCAGGTATCGCCCTCGCGCCACGGGCATGGGTCGCGAAATCCTCCCACATCCAGTCCCGGCGGAGGCCCGGCGATCACCGGCTTGGGATCCTTGTCCCACTTGCCCAGCATGGGATCGCGTGGATGTGGCGTAGCACTGCACCTCGGGATTCACCCCGGTGTAGAGCATCGTCGGCACGCCCTTCTCCACCACGATGCTGCCGGTAAAGCAGCCATCTTTGTCCGGGCCACCCGGAGTGGGAGCCAGCGCAATCGGCAGATGCTTCCAATACACCATGTCCTCGCTCACCGCGTGGTTCCAGTGCATGTCTCCCCACACCGCGGCGTTCGGGTTGTATTGGAAGAACAGGTGGTATTTGCCCTTCCAGTAGATGGGGCCGTTGGGATCGTTCATCCAGTTCTTCGCCGGGAGCAGATGGTATTGCGGCCGCTGCGGATCGTTCGCCAGCGTGGATGCAGCCACCTGTCCCCAAGCCACATTTAGGCCAAGACGTGAGGCGATGGGAAGCGCAGCCAATCCGTACAGTGCTCGACGGCGAGAGATCTTCATTTAAGAGGGCTCCTTGCGAAGGGACATTGTAGGAGCATAGGAGGCATCTCGACAATCAGGCGCTGCAGCGCACCTTCATCGCATAGTCTCTGGCAACTGCGGGAAGTATTACTGATCGTTTGTGGCTCAGCTTCGCTCGCGAATTATCGGCGAGCCATTTCCGGCTCAACCATCCCTCGTATTGAATCCCAAGCCGCTCGCCAGTATCATTCCAATGAGGATCCCACGACACCTGTGCCTGCTCCGAAATCCGCGTGATTTTTGCGGATATCCCCGGGGAAGCGGTGCATTCGGGGCACCGATGAACCTCTATCGTTCCGCCCGGACCGACGTGTCCAGGCATAATTTTCTATTTTAGGAGACTTGCAATGCGCATCGGAATTTTAACGGGCGGCGGAGACTGTCCTGGCTTGAATGCGGTGATTGCCGCCATCGTGAAAAAAGGCATCCTGCACTACGACGATGAATTTATCGGATTCCTCGAAGGCTGGCGCGGAGTGCTTGAGAACAAGACCATGCCGCTCACGCTGGAGTCGGTGGACGGCATTATCACCAAGGGTGGCACCATCCTGCACTCCTCGCGCACCAATGTCCGCAAGATTGAAGGCGGCATCGCCAAGTGCGTTGAGGTCATCAAGACCAATAAGATCGACGCCATTATCGCTCTCGGCGGAGACGACACCCAATCCGTTACCAAGGCGCTCATTGAAGCCGGAGTCCCGGGCGTCGGCGTGCCGAAGACCATCGACAACGACCTGAACGGCACCGACGCCTGTTTTGGCTTCGATACCGCCGTTATGATCGCCACCGAGGCCATCGACCGGCTGCACACCACCGCCGACGCGCACAACCGCGTCATCGTCTGCGAAGTTATGGGCCGCGATGCTGGTTGGATCGCCCTCACCGCCGGTGTTGCTGGAAATGCCCACGTCGTCCTCGTCCCGGAAAAGCCGATTGATCTGGACCACGTCTGCGCGCTGCTCAAGTACAACCACGACCATGGCAAGAACTACGGCATCGTCGTAGTGGCCGAGGGCGCCAAGTTGCCTGAGGGGCAGGTCATCAAAGGGTCCAAGGTGGATTCCTTCGGTCACGCCATCCTCAGCGGCATCGGTGAGCTGCTGGCACAGAAGATCGAAGAGCGAACCGGCTACGAAACCCGCTCCGTGAACCTGGGGCATACCCAGCGTGGCGGCACTCCCACGGCCTACGATCGCATGCTGGCCACGCGCTACGGCCAGGCAGCCATCGATCTCGTCCACAAAGGCGAGTTCGGCCGCATGGTTGTTCTGCGAGGGACTGAGATCAAGAGCATAACGATCGCCGAAGCCGTTTCCCGCAACCGGACTGTCGATGATCACTTCCTCGAAATCCTTAAAGGACTTGAACCAACGGTTTAAGAAGTACGCCATATGTGTTTGAATTAAATAAAAGACCAGCCTTGGGCTGGTCTTTTATTTGCGGGCTTAAAAGAAGAATTTAGAGCCTCCTCGCAAAGTTGGCCTCAGAATGAGTCTCGAACATGATCCGAATTTCCCTTCGCGCTCGTTCCTCAAAGGTTTTCCACTGGCCGTAAAACCCAGCAAAACAAGCAGGAATCCCTAACATAACCATAAGCTTGCAGGTTCTTCTTGAAAGCGATGGTCAAAACAGGGTATATACAAGGCGCTGGATTCTTACGAAACTTCTCTTCATTTCGAATTGCTCAGGAGAGCCCCGATGAGAGCGTCAGCCGCGAAAGTGGAAGTGCGGGAAGTCATGGATATCCGTCAGGCCTCGGACTACCTCGGCATCAGCGCCGACACGCTTTACAAGTACGCCTCTGAGGGATTCATCCCGGCATTCAAGTTAGGAAATCGCTGGCGTTTCAAAAAGTCTCGTCTGGATGACTGGATGGACCAGCAGTCTTCGGCTTCCATGGTTCCCCAGGAAGTGAGAGAAGCGATAGTGCCGGAACGGAAGAAGCCGGTTCGCGCAGCGGGCCGATGAGTCGCCGAAAATCGTACCGAGCGTGCATCCGCGCGCTCCGTTCCTGATATACCTGAGAACAAGATGAACCACGCAAGACGTATGCGCGACCTTCGCCGCAGAATGGCTGCTGCGAATGTTGAATCGCTGCTTGTTACCCACCTTCCTGATGTCCGCTACTTATGCGGGTTTGCCGGGTCTAACGCTGCATTGGCCGTCACTCGCTCGAAGTCTGTTTTGTTCACGGATGGCCGATACATCGTCCAGGCAAAACAGCAAACGCAGTCGGCGCGCGTAGTCATTGCCAAACAGTCGGCATTGCGGGAAGCCTGTACATTTCTGGCGGGAACCGACGTCGCTCACGCTGCTTACGACCCATCATTTACAACCTTTGCCGCTCTCGATTCCATGCGAGCCGCCATTCCGGCAAAGCTGCGTCGATCTTTCTTCACTGCGGCCAAATCTTCTTTTGTCGCTGATCAGCGAATGGTGAAGGATAAGGACGAACTCCATCGGATGAGAGAAGCGGCGCTGCTGGGCTGTCGCCTTTTCGAGCAGATCCTCCCTAAGTTTGGTGCGGGAGTTCGGGAGACGGAGATTGCCGCCGAGTTGGAATATGATGCCAGGCGTGCTGGAGCGGAGGGGATGTCTTTCGAAACCATCGTCGCCTCCGGACCGCGTTCCGCCCTGCCGCACGGCCATGCGACCTCCGCCATCCTCCCTGGCAAGGCGTTTGTGGTGCTTGATTTCGGTGTTATCCTCAATGGTTATTGTTCTGATATGACCCGCACCGTGCATGTGGGTAAGGTGAACAATCGCGAGCGGTTCGCGTATGATTCAGTGCTGGAAGCTCAGCAGGCCGCATCCGAGGCTGTACGTCCAGGTGTTACCTGCGGAGAAGTGGACGAGGCAGCACGAAGCGTGCTCCGAAAGTCAAATTTGGCGAAGTATTTCACTCATTCCACGGGACATGGAGTCGGAATCGAAATTCATGAGCCGCCACGCGTTGCGGCCGCACAGAGCCAGGTTCTTGAGCCTGGCATGGTGATCACGATTGAACCGGGCATTTACATCCCGGGCGAATTCGGCATCCGTATTGAGGACATGGTGCTGGTAACAGAACGGTCAGGAGAGACTCTGACCCCCGCAACCAAAGCCCTGGTGGAGTTGTAACGGTCCACCCCGGCGAGCAGCAGACGGCGAGAATAAGGACCAAGGACGAAATCCGATAATGAATCCTGAAGACATGAAAGAACTCAAGGAACTCATCGAGTTCCTGAAAGACAACCAGATTGGCGAATTTGATCTGGACCGCGGCGATCTGAAAGTGCGTATTAAGTTCGCGCAGGAAGGCACCTCGGCGGCTGATCTCGCCGGACTGACTCGACTGCTGAGCGCAGCGCCCGCCGCCGCAGTGTCGGCTCCCGCGACACCAATCGCACCCGCATCGGCCCCGGTTGCTGCTCCGACCCCCGCTCCTGCCCCTGAGGTAGATGAAAACGCGGGCCTCCATATCGTGAAATCGCCTATCGTCGGTACATTTTATGAGTCTCCTTCACCCGGTGCGCAGGCTTTCGTGAAGACCGGCGACCAGGTTGAAAACGGCCAGGTACTCTGCATAGTTGAAGCGATGAAGCTGATGAATGAAATTGAGTCGGACGCGGCTGGCGAGATTGTCAGGCGCCTAGTCGCTAACGGCCAACCGGTCGAGTACGGTCAGCCCCTCTTCGCAATTCGGCAACGGTAACCATGTTTCGAAAAGTCCTTGTCGCCAATCGTGGCGAAATCGCACTCCGCGTGATTTGTGCCTGCAAAGAGCTGGGCATCCGTACGGTCGCCGTCTACAGCGAAGCCGATCGCAATTCTTTGCATGTCCGTTTTGCGGACGAGGCCATCTGCATCGGCCCGTCTCGTGCCTCAGATAGTTATCTGAATGTTCCAGCCGTGATCAGCGCTGCCGAGATCGCCGACGTCGATGCCATCCATCCCGGCTATGGCCTGCTGAGTGAGAACGCGAACTTCGCTGAAGTTTGCCGCGCTTCAAATATCAAGTTCATCGGACCTCCGCCTGAAGTGACCCGCCTGATGGGCGAAAAGGACAAGGCGAGGCAGGCGATGAAGCGCGCGAAGGTGCCTATTCTTCCGGGTTCGGATGGAATCATCGAGTCGGAAGGCGAAGCGCTTGAATGGGCCCGTACCGTCGGCTATCCCGTAATCCTGAAGGCGGCCGCAGGTGGCGGTGGCCGCGGGATGCGCATTGTTCGCAGCAAGGATGAGTTGCCGGGACTCTACCAGGCAGCATCGAGCGAAGCGGCGAATGCTTTCGGCAACGGCGATCTCTATATGGAAAAGTTCATCGAGCAGCCACGCCACATTGAGTTCCAGGTGCTAGCCGATGAGCACGGAAACGTGATGTCACTGGGCGAACGCGAGTGCTCCATTCAACGTCGTCACCAGAAACTCATTGAAGAGGCTCCGTCGCTGCAGGTAACCCCGAAGTTGAGAGAAGAGATCGGCAAAACTCTTCGTCGCAGCCTGGGCAACATTGGATATCAAAACGCCGGCACGGTTGAGTTCTTGATGGACGAAGATGGCAGCCTGCACTTCATCGAAATGAACACGCGTATCCAGGTTGAGCACCCAGTTACGGAGTTCATCACCGGTGTTGACCTCGTGAAGGCGCAGTTGCGCATCGCGGCAGGCGAGAAGCTTTCCAGCATTATCCCCGATCCCGTTATCATGCGCGGTCATGCAATTGAGTGTCGTATTAACGCAGAGCATCCTGAGAAATTCACTCCCTCCGCCGGAAAGATTACCGCGTACAACTTGCCGGGAGGCAATGGAGTTCGTGTGGATACTGCTCAATATGCAGAAGGCGTTGTGCCGCCCTATTATGATTCGCTGATCGCCAAACTCATCACCTATGGCAAGGACCGACCGGAGGCTATGGCGCGCATGTCCCGTGCGCTGGAGATGTTCGTTGTCGAGGGAATCCATACCTCCATTCCGCTGCATCGGCGAATCCTACAAGACGAGGAGTTCAAGGCCGGCCGCTTCGACACGAAGTTCATGGAGCGGTTCTTCGAGCGCGAGAAAGAACGCGCACAAGCCCTGACGGAATAAGCAACTTCATGCTGCAACAACAACTCACGGGCCGCGGCAGCGCGCGTCCGCAGATTGCTCATTTCGATTGATCTTCGGAGCTTGCGATTCCGGGCCGCAGAGTCACCCGGCATAAGGACATGGGAAATTTACAACCCCGCGTGTTGGCGAATTCGCTTCGAAATTTCTTGCATCGGTTGCTTCTCCGACTTGTTCCCAATCAACGCCACAGGCTACTGACACTCACCGTCGTTAGCGGGGCCGTTTGTGGCCTGGCCGCGGTGGTGTTCCACGTTGGGATCGAGAAGGCCGGACACCTGATGATCGACCGCGCGTTCGCGGCCCCGGGGTATCAGTGGGTATTCTGGGCCATCCTTACGCCAACCCTTGGCGGTCTTCTAGCAGGAATTGGCATCTATTACTTTTTCCCCGGGGCGGCGGGCAGCGGGATACCTCAGGTTAAGGCATCTTATGCTCTTCACGCCGGCAATGTTCCAATGCGCGACTCCATCGGAAAATTCATTCTCGGAATTATCCAGATTGGTAGCGGAGCTTCGCTCGGCAGGGAAGGCCCGACGGTACAAATTTGCGCCGGCATTTCCAGCTTTCTTGCTCGGACATTGGCATTATCAACCAGGAACCAGCGACGGATGGCGGCGGTTGGCGTTGCTGCTGGAATCGCCGCAGCCTTCAACGCTCCCATTTCCGCCGTGACCTTCACACTCGAAGAAGTGATTGGCGATCTTGATCAAACCATGCTCTCCGGTGTGATCGTTGCTGCTGCAATCGCTGCGTCAGTGGAGCGCATGATCCTTGGTCGCCACCCCGTCTTCGAACTGAAGTACGTAGACCCACTGGTCCCCGCAAGCTCTCTTCTCTTCTATGTGCTTCTTGGCGCTGCTGCGGCGGTTGCGTCGGTAGCCTTCACTGATTCTCTGTTGGGATTGCGTGCACGATTCAAACAGTTAACTGCTGTGCCGAAGTGGGTTCACCCGGCAATCGGCGGAGCGATGACCGGTGCTCTCGCTGTCGTCGCACTTCTTTGGGTGAAGCAACGCGGCATCGCCGGCGGTGGATACGACACACTTTCTCTTGCGCTGAATGGATCGTTAGCGGTTCGGGTGCTTCTGATTCTTTGCGTTCTCAAATTAGTGGCTACCGTCTGCTCGTATTCCAGTGGAGGGGCAGGAGGAATATTTGCGCCCTCACTGTTCATTGGTGGCATGTTGGGCGGAGCCATCGGTTTTCTTGATGTAGCCGTGTTCCATCACGCGAGTGGGACCCTGGGGGCGTTTGCTTTGGTGGGCATGGGCGCGGTCTTCGCCGGGATCGTGCGAGCGCCAATGACCTCCGTACTCATCATTTTCGAGATGACAGGATCCTATGAGCTGATCCTTCCACTCATGGTTTCAAACATGATCGCGTATACCCTGGCGCGACACTGGCGTCGCACTTCCGTTTATGAAGCGTTGCTGCTGCAGGACGGAATCATCCTGCCCCATACGGAGGCAAAGAATCTCCCTATCGACGAGCTCCCTTCAGAGACGTTGCCTTGATCTAAAACCGGAAGAGATAGCTTAGCTTGGCGAAGAGTTGGCGGTCGGTCTGCGTGTTTGGAAACTGGGTCCGCAGAATCTGCCGGGTAGGACCACCAACATTAGTGTTGTCGTACGTCGTGGAGTAACCGACATACAGGGCAGTTCCGGGATTGCGGAAGTAAGTGAACAGAAAAGTTGCGTCGGCAATTTTGGAATAGTCTGCCGAGACCAGTGAAGAATTAGGCAGGACAGCGTTGTAGTCCATGATGGCGCTGAATGACATCTCGCGTGTGAACTGGATATTCGCGTTTGAACGAAAGATGTGGTTGTTGAACATGGATGCGGGCTCACGGTTAACGAAATACTCTTCTAGCGTCCCTAGCCGCGCGTAGATATAAGACTCAAAGATCTTGATCCGTGGAGTTGGACGCACGGTAAACGAAGCTGAGGCGTTGGTGGATTTTCCCAAGGAGGGCGCAACGCCATCCGGCGGATAATAATTCACAGACAGACCGTAGTTGTAGTCGAGTATGAACCCCAACCACCTCAGCGGTTCGCTCGAAAGATAAACATCATTCCGATGCTTCCGAAATCCAATGTTCTGGTAGAGTTCGTAAGTTTCCGAATGAGTGAACTGCGCATAGGTCAGTCGCGACATGGTCATGGAAAAGTTTGGCTTGATGGCCCAGTCCTCTAACTCTCCCTTATGGTTCCAATCAATCGTCTGATAGATGCCGGGACCGAGGCTGTTCATCACGCTGCCTTCACGGTGCCATTGATAGCCGAAACGGTTGTCCCATTCGCGAAGATCGACGCGAGGGATGTACCCGAGGACAGCGTTGAAGCCCGGACTGAGGTCAGAGAAGTACGTGTCCACTTTTAGATTACGATCCATGTGGGCAAGCGATGCAGCGTAAGCGGGGCCGGCAAACGAAGTGCCGTCCTGATGCTGGGTCTTGCTGGTGGTAGCCTCGCCGACAGCATACCAATTGTGCGGAGCGAGCAAACGCGCATCCATAGATCCCACCCAGTTGTAATCTGAGCCAAATTGGAAGCCGGTAAAAGCTGCGGCCAGATGAGACTCGTGTCCGAACTGTCGCTCCACGCGCGCTACTCCGTCCACCGCACGATCTCCATGCTGGGGATCATCCTCTCCGAGTATCTCGCCCGGCGCGCGGTCATCCGTTGTGAGCACTCCCACGTTCCAGGGGCCTTCTGATCCTGTCAATTTTGCGCCGAATTGAGGATTCACAATTCGTCGCGAGAAGAACAGTATTTGCGGTGTGAGGAAGACCGAGGAGTTCTCCATGAAGAACGGTCGGCGTTCAGGGTAAACGACCTCGTAGCGCTGATTCACCGTAACGAGTGGCGCATCGGACTCTATCTGGCTGAAGTCAGGATTGATAGTCGTATCCAGCGTGAAGGAGTCCCTGATCACGAACTTAGCATCCACACCGGCGCGAAAATCTTTTCGGTTTTGATAACGAAGTACAGGATCGAGGAACTTGTCGTTCGAGAAGAGTCCGTACGGGATGATCTGAATATTTCGGCCCGGCGATGTGCCCGATGGAATCGTCATTTCGCCGAATTGCCCTACCCACTGCGGATCGCGCTTGTGAGTAAACGATGGCCATGCGTCCACTTCGTTGTTCCGCATGATGAAGCGGAACAATCCCACGCCCCAAACCTGCTTTTGTCCCTGGGGAAAACGCAGGCTGCGGAAGGGAATTGTTACTAAGACAACGTATCCGTCCGATGTCAGGCGTCCGTCCGTGAACCATAGAGTTTCATAGGTGACGTCGTCGCCGATGCCATCCGTAGTTTTCCCGTCGAACTGGATGCCGTATGGATTTACGTCGAACCAATAGGCATGCTTGCCATCGTGAAATGTATCGAGGTTGACAGAAATGCGATCGTCCGTGGCGATATCTTTCCGCTTGGCCACTCTCGCACGAATCTTCGTCGGATCGTCTTTACATATCCAGCCTACGTAAAGATTGTGGTCGTCGTAGGAAAGGTATGCGGAAGTAGACTGACTAGCCGGCGAACCTTCGACGGGATCCAACTGATGGAAGTCTGTAACCACCATCTCGGCTTCGCGTGGCGTTCCTTCCAGAAATTCGGAGAGCTTTGGAGGGCGCGTGACCTTGGGTATTTGGAGAGAAGGGACCGGAGTGCCGAATGCAGGGGAAACGAACGACGCCAGTAAGGAACCCAGGAGTAGGAAGTGGTAGGCCTTCGATGCAATTTTTGTGAGAAGGAGGAGACATGGTGACGCACTAAGGCCATCATCGCGCCCGGATGCGCGCGGAAACGCACTGAAATGCGTAAGTCTCACTGGATGAAACGATCCAAGGAGGCAAAATAAGTTTTCGCCTGATAACACTGAGAATACCATGTCTAAAGGGATTTATCATCGCAACACTCTTCGTCCGAAGCCGCGAGTCAAGGCGGAGCCGACCGTCCGACTCTAGCTGCGGGCGGAGAACGAAATATCTGACGGTGCCTAGCCACTTAAGCGCCGATAGGATCGATACTGGCTTTATGGAGCTGTTCTCGCCGCTGTATCCAATCCTCGATTCCTGCCTGATCCCCAACGAGTCTCGTGTTGGATTTTTAGAACGACTTGGGGGCGAATTGCTCGATGCAGGAGTGACGCTTTTGCAATATCGAAACAAGTCCGGCAACGACCGCGAGATACTCGACGACGCGAAGGTTCTCCGCGTAGCCATGCCTTATGGAAAATGTCTGCTTATTCTGAACGATCGAGCCGACCTGTGCATGCTTGCAGGTCTTGATGGCGTGCATGTCGGACAGGAGGATATCTCTGCGACCTCAGCCCGACAAATCGTTGGCGAAGGAAAGATCGTCGGAATTTCCACACATAACGAAAAACAGTTACAGGCCGCAGCACTTATGCCGGTCGAGTACATCGCGATTGGGCCAGTATTTTCAACCGGATCAAAAGCGAACGCAGACCCAGTGGTTGGTCTGGATGGCGTTCGCCTGGCGCGCGCCTCCACCACAAAACACGTGGTTGCAATCGGTGGCATCACATTTGAGAACTGCCGGCAGGTGAGGGAAGCCGGCGCTGATTCTGTTGCATTAATCTCGGGTGTGTTCCAGAGTCCCTCAGGTGAACAGCCTGCGAAAGTCGCTAGAGACTTTCTCGTGCGTTTCCGGTAGAACAGACAACAAGTGACGACCAGCCGAACACCTCCATTGACCCCCGCCGTAGATACAGGAACTCCTCATTTTGTTCAGGGTCTAGGACTGTTCAGTTCGACCGCGATTGTTGTCGGTTCGATGATCGGCTCCGGGATCTTTATTGTTGCCGCCGACATCGGGCGTGGTGTCGATTCCCCCGCTCTTTTTATCGGAGCGTGGATCGTAACCGCCATCATGACGATTATCGGTGCTCTGAGCTACGGCGAACTTGCCGCGATGATGCCTCGCGCAGGAGGGCAGTATGTTTATCTGCGAGAGGCCCTCGGGCCCATGTGGGGATTTCTTTACGGTTGGACACTCTTCCTCGTCATCCAAACGGGCACGATTGCAGCGGTAGCCGTCGCCTTCGGCAAATTTCTCGGTATATTTTTCCCCTCAGTTTCTGCAACGAATTGGATCTGGCATATCGGTCATGTCCCACCATGGCATGTTGGTCCCATGGTGCTGGGCAACATGGACATTGGGCTGAACACTGCTAATCTTGCCGCCGTCATCATCGTTGTACTGCTTGCGGGAGTGAACATCTTCGGCGTAAAGACCGGAGCCATTGTTCAGAACGTTTTCACCACGACAAAGACGGCGGCTCTCTTTGGGCTCGTCCTTTTTGGCTTCACAATTGGACGCGACCCAGCTGCAATCGCTGCGAATTTTGGCGCAGGGTGGCACGAGTTTTGGCGTAACGCATCCTTCTCAACATTGCATCCCGTTCAGGTTGGAGTGGGCGGGCCAACCGCCATGGTGGGATTCTTCACCGTGCTTGCAGTGGTTCAGGTAGGTTCGCTCTTCTCCGCGGATGCCTGGAACAACATCACCTTTACAGCGGGCGAAGTTCGCAATCCAAAACGGAATCTTCCGCTATCGCTCGCGATGGGCACCGGCCTTGTCCTGCTGATTTATATTCTCGCGAATTTTGTTTACCTCTGCGTGCTGCCCCTGCATGGAGACCCTGCTGGTACTACCAACTTCGCGCGGGGCATCCAATACGCGTCTCAGGACCGCGTGGGAACCGCGGTGCTGGAGCAGATCTTCCACTCAAGCGGCGCGTATCTCATGGCGGCAGCAATCCTGATTTCAACCTTCGGATGCGCCAACGGTATGACCATGGCCGGGGCTCGCGTTTACTACGCGATGAGTCGCGACCGCCTCTTCTTTAAAGCTGCGGGCGACCTCCATCCCCGGTACAAGACCCCGGTAGCCTCCCTGATTGCGCAGGCCGTATGGACGTGCGTGCTGTGCCTATCCGGTTCCTACGGACAGTTGCTGGACTACACAATTTTTGCGGCGCTGCTGTTTTACATCCTCACCATCGCCAGCCTCTTTGTACTTCGCGTTCGGAAGCCCGACGCTCCGCGTCCATACAAAGCTATTGGTTACCCCGTTCTGCCTGCCATCTATCTCGCGATGGCTACATGGGTATGTATCGTATTATTGCGATACAAGCCTCAGTACACTTGGCCGGGACTGATACTTGTCCTTCTCGGTATTCCAGTATTTGCGCTGTGGTCCCGCCGGGGCCCGAATCTAACATCAGCGAACGACCACTAGTTTGAGGAGGACCGCCTTAGATGGCTAACCTGTTTGCAACCAAACCCCTCTCGGTTCTTAACGCCGAAGCGAATGAAGAGGGGGAGCATACATTAAAGCGGTCGCTGAGCGCGCTTAACCTGATCACGCTCGGGATCGGTGCGATCATCGGCGCCGGAATCTTCGTCCTCACAGGCCAGGCTGCGGCGAAATATGCCGGCCCTGCCATCGCGTTAAGTTTTGTTCTGGCAGGAATCGTGTGCGCCTTTGCCGGCCTTTGTTACGCCGAGTTCGCCTCCATCATCCCCATTGCAGGTTCCGCCTACACCTATGGCTATGCGACGCTTGGCGAGTTCGTCGCGTGGATCATCGGCTGGGACCTTGTGCTGGAATATGCGTTTGGCGCCGCGACGGTCGCTTCCGGATGGTCCGGCTACCTTGTCAGCCTGCTGGAACAATTGCACATTCACTTGCCGCCCCAACTCACCACCACCTACGGCAATGTGCAGGTGCTCTACAACGACAAGTGGACTCCGTTAGCTGCATTGCCAATGGGAATCGATGTCTCAGCTTTGCCACATGCCACAGGAATCTTCAACCTGGTCGCATTCCTCGGCATTCTCGCGATCACTGCAATCCTTGTGATTGGCATCAAGGAATCTGCCAATCTCAACTCCGCCATCGTGATCGTGAAGTTGGGGATCGTCGGTATCTTCCTCTATCTCGGCATCTCTTACCTGTTGCAACATCACGAACTCACCGCCGTGAACTGGCACCCCTTCATTCCTCCTGCGGAGGGCTCTTCAAGATTCGGATTCGGCGGCATAGCCGCTGGTGCTGCGTCGGTGTTCTTTGCCTATATTGGGTTCGATGCCGTATCGACGGCTGCCCAGGAGGCGAAGAACCCGCAAAGGGATATGCCCATCGGCATCCTCGGATCGCTGGTCGTCTGCACAATTCTCTACATCATGGTCTCGCTCGTTCTTACAGGGCTGGTTAACTTCCGCCAGCTAAACGTGGCCGATCCCGTGGCGCTCGGAATTGACGTAACCGGCGTGAGATGGGGAAGCCTTTTGGTAAAGATCGGTGCCGTCTTCGGTCTCGGAACCGTGATGCTGGTCATGTTGTTAGGCCAGTCCCGCGTTTTCTTCTCCATGTCCCGCGACGGATTGCTTCCCAAGTGGGCAAGTGCCATTCACCCCAAGTTTCGTACTCCGTGGATTTCGAACATCATTGTCGGAACGATCGTGGCCTTCCTTCCTGCACTTCTGCCGATTGACCGGCTCAGCCAGTTGGTCAACATGGGCACCTTGCTGGCGTTCACCATCGTCTGCGCGGGGGTATGGATCCTGCGGGTACGCCAACCAGAACTGCATCGGCCATTTAAAACGCCGCTCGTTCCTCTTGTTCCCATCTGCGGCATCATCAGTGCGTTCTACCTGATGATCAAACTGCCCTTGCTCACGTGGGCCGTTTTGATCATTTGGCTTGTCCTCGGACTGGCAATCTATTTTGGATACAGCGTTAAGCACAGCAAAGTACAGAAAATGCCCGGGGAAATGACCAAGGGACGCGCACATTCCTAAAGAGATTCCTACACTAAAAAATAAAAGCCTCCGTTCACCGGAGGCTTTCGTTTGTTCGAAATTCGATTGTTCTACGCAGTCGTTTTGCTGCAAAGCTCGTTGAATGCCCGCGACAGCTCCGCTGCAATTGCCGGGGCGGTGCTGATCTCGATCGAGGAACGCTGCATCAGGTAAACAAGCTTGCCATCGCGCAAAATGGCGATCGCCGGGGAAGTGGGTGGATTGCCGTCGAAATAGGAACGAGCGCGCTCAGTAGCTTCGCGGTCCTGTCCTGCGAAAACGGCGATGGAATTGTCGGGGACGACAGCATTCTGCAACGCGAGGCGGACACCGGGACGCATTTTTCCGGCGGCACAGCCACAAATTGAATTCACAACCACCATAGTCGTGCCTGGTTGCGCGAGCGCGTTATCCACGTCGGGAGCCGTGCGCGCTTCCTTGATTCCAGCGCGCGTCAGTTCCTCACGCATGGGGATTACCATTATTTCTGGATACATTTGAATCTCCTCCGGCAGAAAACTACCGACCTGACTCTATTGTATAAGGACCAAAGCGAACTTACGCCAGACTCTCGTGGTGTACCCTCATTACAAAATGCAACTGAAAGAAAATGTTCCCCTCGCACCCCTAACCACGTTTCGCATCGGCGGGCCGGCCCGCTGGTACGCTGAAGCAACGACCGAAGACGAAATCGTGGAGGCTGTGGCCTTTGCCCACGAGCAGGAAATACCGATTTTCGTGCTCGGAGGCGGCAGTAACCTTCTTATTTCTGATGCAGGCTTTCCCGGCCTGGTGCTCCATATTGCCTTGCGCGGCATAGAACGTCGGCCGGACGGTACATTCGTCGCCGCAGCGGGCGAGGATTGGGATCAATTCGTTTCAACCGCCGTGCAGGCGAATTATGGCGGCATTGAGTGCCTCGCCGGCATCCCCGGCAGCGTGGGAGGCACTCCAGTGCAGAATGTAGGTGCCTATGGCCAGGAAGTGTCGCAGACCATCGTTTCGGTGCGTGCCTTGGACCTGCGCTCCAATGAATTCGTGGACCTTCCGACTGAACTCTGTGGATTCGAGTATCGCCGAAGCATCTTCAACAGCACTCAGCGCGGAAAGCACATTGTGAGCGGCGTGACATATAAGTTAGTAAATAATGCAGAATCAATAACTAACTATGCAGATCTAAAGCGTTACTTTCAAGAATGGGAGGGGCGGCCCAGCCTTGCCGAGGTAGCGGCTGCAGTGCGAGAGATTCGGCGCGGGAAGGGAATGCTTTTGGTTGAAGGTGATCCGGATTGCAGTAGCGCTGGCAGCTTTTTCAAGAATCCAGTGGTGCCGGAGGAGGTCTTCGCAAGAATTGCCATTGAGAGCGACGCTCCGGTACCGCACTATGAGGCCGGACCTCACATGACCAAAATCCCAGCGGCCTGGCTACTGGAACATGCCGGGTTCCCCAAGGGATATGCGCTGGGCCGCGCTGGTATTTCCAGCCGCCACACGCTTGCGCTCATCAATCGAGGGGGGGCCAGTGCAGAAGACGTGATTGCGCTCCGGGACAAGATCCTGGATGCGGTGGAATCGCGTTTTGGTATTCGGCTTGAACCGGAACCCGTTTTCGTGGGCTAACCGCGACCTTTGAGTTGGCGTATCAGGCGATCCCGCTCGTCAGCCAAAACATCTCTCGCAGAGCCGTGCGCCGCCACACTTCCATCCTGCATAACGATCACATCCGCAGCCGTCTGGTAGGCCTCCGCAAGGTCGTGGGAGACGTAGAAAGCAGGGATTTTCCGTTCGTTCAGCCAAGATGCCAACTTGGGCAGAATTCTCTCCTTCAGGCTCGCATCCAACGCCGAAAATGGCTCGTCCAGCAACACCATCCAGGGCTCCGGAGCCAACGTACGGGCGAGGGCAATGCGCTGCTGCTCTCCGCCAGAGAGGTCCGCCGGTTTGCGAGATGCCAAGGGTGCGACTTCGAGCAATTCCAGGATTGCCTCAACACGCTCTTTCCGCTCGCCAAATGACACAGAGTTGAGGCCGAAACCGACGTTCTCCGTGACGTTCATATGTTGAAACAGCGCAGGACGCTGCGTTACGAATCCGATGCCCCTCGATCCCGGAGGAACGAAGATGCCATTCCGGGTTTCGAGCAAAATCCGTCCGCCGAGTTTGACCAGGCCTTCATCCGGCCGAATCAAGCCTGCGAGCATTCGCATCACGGATGTTTTGCCGACTCCTGAGGGTCCAAAAAGAACAGTCCAAGGGGCGGAGAGACCGAATTCGGCGTTCAACGAAAATTTCCCAAGCCTGCTGTGCAATCGCACTGTAAGGAATGGTTCCGGCATGCGTTCAGGCATTCGATACTCCGCTACGCCGCCAATACAACAACAGAAGGGCAACAAAAGAAAAGGCAAGTAAAACGAGCGCGGTGTGATTCGCTTGCGCGTAGCGGAAGTCCTGCACCTGATCAAAAATCGAGATTGACAGGGTGCGGGTTACGCCAGGGATATCTCCGCCAATCATCAGCACAACTCCGAATTCGCCGACTGTATGAGTAAAAGCGAGGACCGCGGAGGCTAGCATCGAACGTTTTGCGAGTGGCAGCAGGATTCGCAACAGCAAGCGCACCGGGCTTGCGCCAAGTAATGTTGCCGCATCCATAACGGCCGGATCAATCGCGGCGAATCCAGATGTGAGAGGCTGCAGCGCAAAAGGAAAGCTATAGATCACCGATCCAACGACCAGGCCGGCAAACGTGAAAGTGAGGGGATGTCCAAAGATTGCCGAATATGCACGACCAATTTCGGTACGCGGACCCAGCAACACGAGCAAATAAAATCCCAAGACCGTGGGAGGCAATAGCAAAGGCAGTCCGGCGAGGGCCTCGATCAAAGGTTTCCATCGCGCGCGGCTCAGTACCAGCCATCCGGCCAGCGGGATCGTGATTACGAGCAGGATCAGCGTGGTGATGGTCGCAAGTTTCAGGGTTAGCCAAAGAGCCTCAATGTCCATGACTTACCTCACCGGCTTAAGGCCGCGTTGGGCAAGCTTGGCTCTCACTGCTGGAGACAGGAGGTATTCGAGAAAGCGATGCGCTGCCGCCTGTTGCGGTGATTTCTTCAAGACCACCGCCCCTTGAACGATAGGCGGGTAGGAATTGGCAGGCATTTCAAAATAGCTGCCGGATGCGTGCAACCGGTCCGTGAGGGCCGAGGTGAGGGAAAGTAGCCCGGCATCCGCATTTCCTGAGTCGGCAAACTGGGCTGCCTGCGAGATGTTTTCGGCCGTAACCAGGCGGCCCTTTAGCACATCCGCCAGTCCCAAACGAGTTAAAGAAGCCATGGCTGCGCGTCCATAAGGTGCGTGCTGAGGATTAGCGATGGCCAGCCGTTTTAACGCGGGGTTCCGTAAGGTAGCCAGCGAGGGATGAGCGAAGTGGGAGTCGTTTCTTGTCCAGAGTACGAGCGTCCCTTGCGCGTAGGGAAAGGGCTTGTCCGAATCACAAAGCCGGTCGGCGATCAGCTTTTGCGGAAAGGACATATCGGCGGATAGAAACAGATCGAATGGAGCGCCATTTTCAATCTGCGCTGAAAGTGTGGCCGAGGATTGGTAGGAAGCTTCGACGTGTTGCTTGCTCTGCGCGGCGTAGTCGGCAATGAGCGCGGGTAGGACTGGTTGCAGATCAGCAGCCGCCGCAATGCGCAGCGTCTGCTGAGCAAACATTGCGACAGGCAACAGCGCAAGGAACCCGAGGACGAAAAAGATTCGCGAGGCTTCTGCTATACGATTTTCGCCGATAAAAATCATCTGCTTCCCTCATCCATGAGACTACCAGCATATCTGCCACAACTCTTTCGCTGTGCGTAGCTTCGGCAAATTCCATTCGCTCAGTGGAAGATTGCTGCTAGGCTAAACATATCCATGATTGAGAGTCTCTACCAACTGCGTTGCATTGGCTGCGCCAGCACGATTGCACAAGACCGAACGCCCAGCAACTTTCGCTGCCCAGATTGCGGAGAGTTGTATGAAGTTGAGTATCCAGGCTGGAGCCGTGGAGTGCATCCCGCGGAGAAAACGTGGATGCCGAACGCGAGTGCTCTGCGGTGGTTATGGAAGGAGCGCTGCCAATCCACGGAGCCTCTCGACCAGAGCGGCGTATGGCGTTTTCGGGAAGTGCTGCCCATCCTCAGCGATCCTGCGAAAGCGGTAACTCTGCGGGAGGGAAATACGCCTCTCTACACGATGCCGCGATGCGCGAAGAGCGCCGGTGTTGAAAATCTGCTTGCCAAGCACCAGGGAATGAATCCGACGGGCTCGTTCAAAGATACGGGCATGACGTCGGCGTTGTCTGTTGCCCGCGAACTTGGCTTCAAGTGGGTTGCATGTGCTTCAACGGGCAATACTTCAGCCGCCATGGCCGCGTACGCTGCACGCGCGGGAATGAACAGTCTGGTGCTGATCCCCGAAGGAAAAATTGCCTGGGGGAAACTCTCGCAGGCAATGGACTATGGCGCATTGACGTGCCAACTCCGCACCGATTTTGACGGTTGCGTGAGCGTATTAAATGAGATTGTTAAGCTGGCTCCCGTCTACCTGCTGAATTCCGTCAATCCTTATCGGCTCGAGGGCCAAAAAACACCAGCATTCGAAATTGCTGAGGAACTCAATTGGGATGTGCCCGACCACATCATCGTTCCGGGTGGAAATCTCGCGAACTGTTCGGCGCTCGGCAAGGGCTTTCTCGAGATGCGGCATCTTGGCTTGACAACAAAACTTCCGCGCATCTCTGTCATCCAGGCGGCAGGGGCCAATCCGCTGTTCCTAAGCATTGAAGAAAATGGCGGCAATGCGTTGCAGGCGGTGGAGGCACAGACGCGCGCGACGGCGATTCGGATTGGTAATCCTGCATCCTGGCGCAAGGCTGTCCGCGTTCTTCGCGAGACCGGCGGATTCTGCGAGCAGGTCACCGAAGCTGAAATCGCGCTCGCAAAGGCGGAGATCGGCCGCGAAGGCATTGGTTGCGAGCCGGCATCGGCAGTCACACTCGCCGGTCTCAAGAAACTTGTTCGCCAGGGGAAAGTACATTCGTCTGAGAGCGTGGTGCTGCTGCTTACCGGACACACGCTGAAGGACTCTGATTTTACGATCGACTTTCACCGCCGTACTTTGCTGAAGCCGGAAGAATCGGCTGGCTTGGAGAAAGAACTCTCCGAATATGAGCGCGGCACTCTGACACTTGATCCCTCCGTCGACGCCGTATTGCGCACGCTCGAAGAGTGGATGGGCAAGTGAATCGGTTGAGATTCTCTACGCCTTCGCACCCTGACCGATTGCATCTGCGGGTGCCGGCTACCTCCGCGAACCTCGGACCCTGCTTCGATGCAGCTGCTCTCGCTATCGCACTTTATCTCGACGTTCGAGCAACGAGTGCGCAGGAATTCTCAATCGAGGCTCTCGGCCGCAATCCTGAAATTTGCGGAAAGATTGAGGGGAATCTGCTGATCGACACATATAGCAGCATTCTCCAGTCTGAAGGCAGGGATGTGCGACCACTTGCGTTGACTGTGAACAACGGAATCCCGCTCGGGATGGGCTGCGGATCGTCCGCCGCAGTTCGCATCGCCGCTGTCGCAATGGCTGCGCACTTTGGGCAGTTAGAGTGGAATGACGATCGCATACTGGCAGTTGCATGTGAGCTGGAGGGCCATCCGGACAATGCCGCTGCTTGCTGGCTTGGAGGATATGTAGCGGCGACATGCGAGGGCAAAGAGGTTCACGCCGCCTCGCTTCTTCCACCTGCAGCGTGGAGCGCGCTGTTGGTTATACCGCATAAGCCACTCGCAACTAGCTCGGCGAGGGCGGTTCTGCCTGAAAACTATTCGCGCGAAGATGTTGTGGCGAACCTGCAGCGCGCAACGCTGCTTTCAATTGCGTTTTCACAGGGGCGTGGAGAGCTTCTTCGTGTCGCGATGCAGGACCGGATCCACCAGCCATATCGCGAGGAAATCTGTCCTTTGTTGCCAATTCTTCTTCCCCTGGCCGGACAAAAGGGCATTTTCGGGGTGGCTTTGAGTGGCGCTGGCCCAGCTGTTCTGCTGCTTATCGAGCGGGATGCGTTGCAATTTGCGATAGAACAGGTTCGAGGAGTGACGACTGGCATTGAGGGATTAGAACTGCTCCCGTGCGATCTGGAGGGAAGTGGCGTAGTTCTGTTGTGATCTAAAACTCAGGTCCATCAATAACAGAATGAGCGAGTTACAGACAAGGAAGATTGCTGGCCATCGGCCGTAAGTGTGTGCAACCTTCCAACGGCAGTTTTTGGGGCGGACTGCTTCAGCGCCTGGGCGGTAAGTTGAGTCCGAGCGCTTCATTCACCACGGGTTGGGCGCCTGTCGCACGCTTCTGCGACTTTCGGGTCTTTATCCGCATCTGTACTAAAGAAGCCGATACACTAATTACGGCATACTTTTCTGAAGGAGGAACATGGCGGGTCAAGGGGTCTTTGAAGTAAGCGATGCGACA
Source organism: uncultured Acidobacteriaceae bacterium (assembly GCA_963797255.1). GTDB lineage: Bacteria > Acidobacteriota > Terriglobia > Terriglobales > Acidobacteriaceae > JANXZS01. Next base: position 623,276 of record CAWCOV010000001.1, on the reverse strand, counting down.
TTTGATCAGGAGGTCCTGAAGTCGGATCAGCCTGTGTTGGTAGATTTTTGGGCAGCCTGGTGTGGTCCGTGTCGTGCTCTTGCGCCGACCGTGGATTCGATCGCGACCGAATATCAAGGGAAGATCAAGGTAATGAAGATGGATGTGGACAAGAATCCCGCCACTCCGGGCCGTTACGGCGTCCGGGGAATCCCAGCGCTCATCCTCTTCAAAGGTGGTCAGGTTGCAGATCAGATCGTGGGATTTGTTCCCAAGGACAAGATTGACCAAAGTTTGAATCGCGTTCTCGCGTAATTGAAACTCTGGTTTTGAGATGGAAAAGCCCGGCTGCGGCCGGGCTTTATTCTTGCCGAAGATTACTACTTTTAGTATTTGCGCAACATCCCTAATAGGCGACCCTGAATCGCGACATCGGAGCGCGGAACGTAGATTGGTTCCATCTCGGAATTTGATGGCTGAAGGCGGATCACATCTCCTTCGACGTAGTATCGCTTGAGGGTTGCCTCCGAACCGCGTACCAGTGCGACGACGATCTCGCCCTCGCGTGCTGTATTTGTTTTCTCTACGAGAACGAAGTCTCCGTCCACAATGTGCTCATCGCGCATGGAATCGCCGCGCACTTCCAAGGCGAAAACATCACGGTTTCCAATCATGTCGCCGATAGAGATAGTCTCGGGATTCTCGACTGCTTCCATGGGCAGGCCCGCTGCGATGCGCCCCATCAACGGAAGGCGATCCGACGATCTGCTCTTGCTGCTTCGGGCAGGGAGCACATCGATGGATCGACTGCGATTATGCGACCGCTGCAGCAGCCCTTTCGTCTGCAAATTGGTGACGTGCTTGTGAACGGTTGCCAACGACTTCAACTGAAGACCACGGGCTATTTCTTCGAACGAAGGCGAATAGCCATTTCGCTGAACAAAGCCGGAAATAAAATCGAGAACTTCCTTTTGCCTTCTAGTGATGGCCATTCCTGAATTGTAGCGAACAAAAAGCGAACCGCAAGCTATTTTCTTGTCCAAATGTTCTTTTCGGGAAACATGTCTGCTGCCTCGCCCGGCATCCGACCAGCTTCTCTGAGATTTAAAGAGCGCTTTTGATCCCTCGGTTCGTTTCGCTCGTCAGTTCATCAACACTTTCCGTCACATTCCAACTAGAAAGGGTGGCTCCTGAGAAGCGGGCAGAATCAACGTCAATGGACTGTACTCTGGGAACGCTATTGGACCTGCCCGAAGCTGGGTCTGTCCTAATCGACCGGTAGCCTGAACCTCATCACTGAAATCGCCCAATTTATCCCCCCAAAAGTGTTAGTCCGACGTCCCATTCCGGGACGCGTACTCTAGTCGGTCCCATTCAAGGAATTTCAGTGTAGTTACCGATTCGTTTTTCTCTTGTTACCAGGCGAAGGAAGGGAGAAGTTGGTCTCAAAACAAACGCTCCCGACGGAGTTTAGGAAGGCCAGGCAATGCGTGTACTGGTAGCGGAAGACGACAAGGCCCTAGGACAATTCCTGACCCGGGGTCTGGAGTCGGAGGGACACGAGCTCCGATGGGTAAGTGATGGGCAAACTGCGATTGATGCTTTCAGGGAAGACTGTCCCGACCTCACGCTACTTGATTTGAATCTTCCGCGCAGGAGCGGTGAGGAAGTCCTGCGGTCGATACGGGCTGACAATGACCAATTGCCAATTCTGATTCTGACCGGCAGCCAGGAACTCGAGGTTCGCGTTCGTTGCCTGGACCTGGGAGCGGACGATTTTATGATGAAGCCTTTTTCGCTTAGCGAACTGCGCGCCCGGTGCCGGGCATTGCTGCGGCGCTGCCGTGAACTGAAGCTGACTCTCCGCTGCGGGCCACTGGAACTGAACCGCATGGACAGAATTGCGACACAGGATCATAAGGAAATTTCGCTCACCAACAAGGAATTTGCGCTTCTGGAATACCTGCTGCTGCACCGGCAACGTTGCGTGAGCCGCGTCACCCTGCTTGAAGAAGTGTGGAAGATGGACCCCGGGGACGGAACAAATGTCGTGGATGTTTACATTAACTACTTACGCAAAAAGCTGGGCCATCATCCGCAAGGAGCCCTGATCCGCACAATTCGGGGACAGGGTTATTGCATCAGCGCGCCAACCGGTATCGAGCACTAAGCATTCAAGTTCGCATTGCACCAGCAAAATAGCCCGTAGGAGAAGCACTCATGCCAGCACTCTCTGTGAAAATTTCCTCGCGAACCGCGGTTCTAGTTAGCTCGGACATATGTTTCCGTCGCCGGGTGAGCGAAACGTTGAAAGGGCTTCGGTGGAATGTTCACGAATCAGGAAGCGGCGCCGAGGCTCTCTTCGAATTGGAAATGAATCCGCCGGAGGCAGTGATCCTAGACTCCTGGCTCCCTGACCTTGAGATCGGTGAGTTTGTCGCGGAGTTTCGCAGGGAGCATCCCGAGGTCGAACTTGTGGTGGTGAACGGAATGGAGACGGGAGACAGCGAGCCTCGCAGTCCGCGCAGGCACGAATTGCTATACGCCATTCGGCGCGGCCAGGATGCGGACGGAGCAATCTGGAATACTGCCCCCGTGTTAGAGAACTCCGTTGGAGACCATCCTCGCAGGACTTTACTGAATATGCCGATGCCTATGCCGGCGACATCGGTAGCCGAGCGTCGCGATGGTTCCGATATCAGTTCTGTGAATCTTGCGCAAAGACTGCCGGAGCTTATCGGCAATCATCGCAGCATGATCGAGATCGGCCGACGCGTGCGTCTGGTTGCGCAGCGTCAGACTCCCGTGTTGATCGAAGGCCCGACGGGAACGGGTAAGGAACTTATAGCTCAAGCGTTGCACCGTATGAGTAAACGAGCAAACAAACCATTCGTCGCGCTGAACTGCGCGGCCATTCCGGAAGCGCTGCTTGAAGCGGAACTCTTCGGGCACACCCGCGGCGCGTTCACAGGAGCAGTGCAGGGAAGAATGGGAAGAATCGAGGCGGCGCACGGCGGAACACTCTTTCTGGATGAGATCGGAGAAATGCCCCTTTCTCTGCAATCCAAACTATTGAGATTTGTGGAGTGTGGAGAGTTGCAGCGAGTGGGAGAAAACGAGCCGGTACGCGTAGATGTGCGGGTGTTGGCGGCAACGCACCAGGCGCTCGGACAGAACGCGGCCAAGGGGGAATTTCGCTCGGATTTGTATTACCGTCTCGCGGTCTTTGCGATACGGACGCCGGCGCTGCGGGATCACCTGGAAGATCTTCCGCTGCTCACGGAACATTTCCTAAGCAGGCTCGCTGTGGATTCACCTGCAAAAAGAATCGGGCGGTCGGCGATTGAAAAGCTTTTATCTCATGGATGGCCGGGCAACGTAAGGGAGCTTGAGCATGTCCTAGAGTGCGCAACAATTCTTGCCGAGGATCGCATGGAGATCTCAGCGAACGAAATCGAATTCGGATTCTCCGCTGCATAAGAGTTCACTAAGACTTCCCGAAGTTTAGCGGAACGATTCTTGCACATCTGAAGGTGAGGACGAATCAATGGAGATCACAACTCCGATCAGCGATCATCTTGGAATCTATCTGGATATTTCGAGCCAGCAGTTAAAGCTGACCGCCGCCAACATGGCAAATGTTGACACGCCGCAATACCGCACGGTTGGAATCGATTTTGCCGGAGAAATGCAAAGAGCTATGGCTGCGTCTACAACTACACGCGAGGCCGGGGAGCATGCCGATCCAGCGAATCAATCAACCATACGCCAGGTAGACGGACTGCTGGAGCGTCCGGACGGCAACAACGTCTCGATGGACCGTGAGGGCATGAATATGGCTGAAGCGCAGCTGCGTTTTCGAACCGGTGTTGAGCTCTTGCGCCGTGAATTCACTCGAATTCAAAGCGCAATTCAAATAGATGGGAAGTAGTTCCCTTACAACGTAGGAGAGCTAGACCATGAATCTTTTCGGAGTGATGGAAGTAAGCGGTTCGGCAATGAAGGCTGAGCGTATTCGCGCAGAAGTGGTGGCGGCGAATATGGCCAACGCTGAAACAACGCGAACAGCGGATGGAACCCCATACCGCCGGCAGCATGTTGTCTTTTCAGCGGCCCAGCCGGATAGCTTTTCGAGCATGATGGGGAATCAGGGAATACCGCAGATGGTTCCGATGCTCTCGAACGAGCCAAATGCAGCGCGAAGTGTGTCCGGCGGAGTAGATGTTTCCGCGGTGGTGACGGACGCGGCCTCGGTGCAGCGGCGTTACGACCCACAGCATCCAGACGCGGATCAGGACGGCTACGTGGCGTTTCCTGACATTAATCCTCTCACTGAGATGGTGGATCTAATGGGAGCGACGCGAGCCTATGGTCTGAATAGCTCCGCAGTTCAAGCCACGAAAAGCATGATCTCCGCCTCATTGGACATATTGAAGTAGGAACGATTTTCCTCGCGGGAGCGAAGGGGCAAAGTATGCAAACCGGAATGCAAATTGCTGATCTGCTCAAGTCTGGAACTGTCGAGGCCGCACGTGGCACACAGCCCGCACGACCACTGGATTCGAACCCGCCTTTTGGCAATCTGCTACGGGATGCAATCGGCAGTGTCCAAAATCTGGAGAGTCAAGCATCCCAGGCAACGGAAGGGCTGCTGCGGGGGGATGGAGTGGATATTCACACCGCGATGATCGCAACTCAGAAAGCGGATCTTGCGTTCGAGATGGCGCTATCGGTGCGAAACAAGGCAGTCGCAGCGTACCAACAAATCATGAACATGCAGTTCTAAGGCGGAATCGGAATAACAATGGAAGGGAACCGGCAACTCGAAACAATTCGAAGCGAGAGGACGCTCGTGGAGCGCACTCGCGAGTTGATTGAGCCGCTGACAAGTGCCTTCCAGCAGTTGAGCGCGCGGCAAAGACAGATTGCGTATTCTTTGTTCGCCGTGGTCGCGATAGCAGTTGTCGCGATCATTCTTCTCGCATCGAGAACCGACTGGAAAACTTTGTTCGCGGGACTCGACCCCCAGGATGCGCGGGAAATTTCAGCGCAACTAACTGCTTCAGGGATTCCATTCGAAGTTTCACCCGATGGCACGTCGCTCCGGGTAGCAGCCGAATTTATCGACAAGGCAAGGCTACAGACAACCGTAAAAGGAGGACCAAAGAGTGGGCGGATGGGCTTCGAGCTGTTCGATAAACCGAACTGGGTTGGATCAGAGTTCGATGAGAAAGTGAATCAGAATCTCGTTACGCCAGGTGCGGCGCAGAGCCAGCAGACCATTTCTGCTGGCTTGCAGGTCGGCCTGGGCACACGATCCTCGGCAACTGAAGTCATCATGACACAGGGTGAGCTGAACAACACCGCAAACCCGCTCGATCTGGCGATTACAGGTCACGGCTTCTTTCAGGTTTCGCGGCCCGATGGCACGACGGCATATACGCGCGCAGGATCCTTTCACTTAAACAATCAGGGATCTCTCGTGACCTCGGACGGCGATCCCATCATTCCCACCATCACCATACCTATGAATGCGACTGGCGTAACTATTACTCAATATGGCGTTGTCAACGCTACGGTGGCAGGGCAACAAAATCCATCGCAGCTTGGTCAGATACAACTGGCGACGTTTGTCAATCCGGGGGGACTCAACAGCATAGGCTCCAATCTACTTGAGTCCACGCTATCTTCCGGTGACGCAATTCTCGCCGATCCCGGAGGCACGGAAGGGCTAGGAACCGTGATGCAGGGATACCTTGAAAACTCAAACGTTGATGTTGTAACTGAATTTGTGCAGATGGTACTTGCGCAGCGCGCTTATGAAAGCAATTCGAAAGTAATTCGCGCAGCAGACGACATGTATGCGCAAGTCAACAACATGGCGCGCTGACATGACAAAGTCATTTCTTCTGGATGTGATATTTGTGTCCACCCTCGTACTTTCCTGGGGCGCCACGCATTCCATGGGATCCGAACTATTGAACCAGGGTACAAAGCGTGTGGTCAGCTATCTCGACGATTCGATTCTGCCAAAGCGCTGGGCTGTGATGCAGGACGACACACATCCCGAAGCGCCTCGCACTCTGGTGCCCGTGGACTCTGCGATCTCACGGACCCACGGAGAAAACAACCTGCCGAATTCCGATGGTTCGAAAAATGTGATTCATGCCGGCGACGTCCTCACTCTCCTTGACGATTCGCCGACACTGCATCTGCAACTAGCGGCAGTTGCAATCGAGAGTGCGGCGCAGGGCGGGCGACTGCGCGTTCGTCTCGTAAAGGGAGGAGCGATTTTGAGTGGGATCGCTCTTTCGCCTCATCGTGTCAGGCTGCAATCGATCGCCAAACGTTTCAGCAAGTTTCAAGGATCTATGCGGTGAACCGAACGCTGGTGTTCGCGCTTATTCTTCTCGTTGCTCCAAACCTAGCTGGAGCCGCACACGGTTTTCCCAGGCCGGCGGTAAAGCCAACGCCACCGGACATCGCACTATCCGCTTACATCGATAGAGTGCGAATGGAAAGCGCTGCCGAGACACATACTCCCGGATCAATTTGGAGCGAGGATGGACGCCTGACGCGCCTCTCCAGTGATCTTAAGGCGACACATATCCACGACGTAATTTCGATTGTTGTATCAGAGAGTCTCGCAGCCTCGACAGATGGCGAGGTAAAAAACTCTCGCGGTTCGAGTGCTAATTCCGCCATCACTGGACTCTTCGGGAGTGTTCCCGCTGCCAATGCGCTGCAAAACCTGATCACACAGAACTCGGCATCCGCCCTGAATGCTCAGGGCCAGAGTGTCACCAACTCCAGCCTGAGCACAAAGTTGGGTGGAGAGGTGGTAGATGTGCTGCCGAACGGAATGCTGGTGGTGCAGGCTGTTCGTCAGGTCGCGTTTAATCAGCAGACGCAAATCATTCGCATGCGAGGGCTGGTGAGACCGCAGGATGTCACCCCAATGAACCAGGTCCTTTCCACCTCAATCACCGATCTCGAGTTGGAGGTTGTTGGGCGGGGAATTATTAACGACTACACATATCGGCCGAACTTGCTTGTTCGGCTCTTTCAAAGACTCCTCATCTTCTAAGGGCCGGTTATGAAACGCACAAATGACAGAGTATTGTTCAAGAGTTGGATTCGTACCATCGGCGTCGTGACAGGAATTTTCTCATTGCAGCTTGGAATTGTCGTGGGGCCAGCCTTCGCGTTCATTTCTGAAAGTCACGCACGCCTTGCCCGCGTGAAAGATGTAGCCACAGTCGAAGGCGTCCGTGATAACCAGCTGATCGGATACGGAATTGTGGTAGGCCTGCATGGCACGGGTGACACTTCACAAACAATATTCCCAATCCAGACGCTTATCTCAACATTGGGAAGAATGGGAGTTACGTTGCCGCAAACTTCTGGCAACTCCCCCATTCGCGTGCAGAACATGGCTGCGGTTTTTGTAGCTGGAACCCTGCCACCGTTTATTCGACCGGGAAGCAAAGTGGATGTTACGGTTTCCTCCGCGGGTGACGCGCGAACGCTGGTCGGTGGACTGCTTCTGATGACGCCGCTCTATGGTCCGGACGGACGGATATACGCGGAAGCTCAGGGGCCCTTGGTCATTGGAGGCTATTCAGTAGGTACGAACGGCAACACGGTGCAGCAGAATCATCCAACAACCGGCCGGATACCTTCCGGAGCGATCGTCGAACGATCTGTGGCCTTTGATTTGAAACAAATGCCTGGTCTCGCCCTGCTATTGAATGATGCGGATTTTCGCACTGCAGAGGGGATCGCGCAAGCCATTAACGTCGAGCTGGCGCGACCTTTGGCGCATGCTGCGGATAGTCGACGGATTACCCTCAATGTCGCCTCGACCGAAGACATTCCTGAAATTCTCGCTCGCGTTGAAGCGGTCAAGGTTCACGTATATCCGCGCGCCAAGGTGGTGGTGAATGAGCGTACAGGAACGGTCGTCATTGGCGGAGAGGTGTGCTTGCAGCCTGTGTCCATTCTGCACGGCGGACTGTCTGTGAACATTGTGACCGACTTCAATGTCTCGCAGCCGAACCCTTATGCCGCAGGTGACACGAAAGTGATTGAACAGACGTCCATTCAGGCCCACGACGCGGTAGTGAATCGCATTGAACTCAAGCAGGGCGCCACTGTCGACGACCTGGTGCAGAACCTGCAGCAAATCGGCGCCACAGCGCGGGATGTGATTTCAATACTGCAGGCGATGAAGGAAGCCGGAGCGCTAGAGGCAGAAATCGAGGTGCTCTAAATGGATTGGAACGTCACTTCGAAATCTGCGGCGCCGGTTGTCGAGAGTCCACGAAATTCACGCCTGATCTCAGCAGCACATCAGTTTGAGGCGAGCATGCTGAACGAATTGATGAAGCCAATGATGGAGAACTCGCTCTTCGATGAAGATCAACCAAGCGCGCTGACTGGCCAGGGATCTGTTGGGAGCAATGCACTTATGGGCTTCGCCTCGGAGGCATTTGCCCGTTCCCTCTCCGACCATGGCGGTTTAGGGATTGCCCGCCAGATTATTGATCGGCTTAGGGATAAGCCAGATGGGCCGGGCTTACAGAGAAAGCAGATTCTTGATAAAGAACCCTGAAGTTCTGCCGATAGGGTGATGGTAGGGGGCATCAATGAACATCAGCGACGGGCTTAAAGGTTTGCAACAGATCCTCAATGGCAGCAAGGTAGAGGCTGCAGCCCATAAGAGCACATTGGCAGCACAGAGAGCGGTGACTCCCGACTCCGCACTGACTTCGGATCAGGCGCACGTATCCACTGCCGCCAACCTGGCAAAGTTGGCAGCTTCGCTCCCAGACGTACGCATGGATAAGGTGAATGCGATTCAGCAGGCTCTCGACAGGGGTTCGTATAGTGTCGACCCGACGGTCGTGGCTTCAAAACTGATCGATCACATGCTGCAGGGTTCGTAAGCAGTACGCTCCTCGAACAGGAGAGTCCAGTCATGAGAGCAACGTCGAGCCCAACAATCGGGAATGAAGCTGTATCCGCCGAGATACCAGACCCAACAGGGAACCTCGAAGTGGTCCTCACGAGGGCGATCGATGCGTTGACTTCTCTCGATGCCGAATGCCTTGAAGTTCTTTCTCAGAAATTGGAAATCTCTGCAGGATCGATACCCTCTGCTGAATTGCAACGCGCCAGATCGGCGCACCTTGTGCTTGGTTGTCTGTTGCAGCAAACGTGTCGCAACCTTGAGTTATTCGAACGAATACAAGAGCGAAACTTCGACAAGTATCCCAGTCCACCGCACATCAACGTTTGAGTCGCGGGCAAAAGCTCCATCAAAGGAAAGTACTAAATGGGAACATTGAGCACGGCATGGAATATTGCCACGGGAGCTTTACAAGCCGATCAGGCTGCGCTGAACATCGTTGCAAACAATACCGCAAACGCGAACACCACTGGCTACACTCGCGAGATTGCCAAGTGGCAGGAGAGCGATCCGGTGCAGGTCAACGTCTCTGCCGTTGGGACGGGTGTGCGGATGGTGGGTGCCGCCTCGCAGCGGGATCGTATTCTCGAACAGAGTCTCCAACAGCAAAATCAGGAAGCAGAAGCAGGGAAGGCTCGGCTGGACGCGCTCAACAGTGTTCAGGGCGTCTTTAGCCAGAGTGGCTCAAGCACCTCTACTGGCGGCATCGCGGCTGCAATAAGCGACTACTTCAACAGCCTGGCGCAGTTGGAGGGCTCCCCCAGCAGCAGTTCCCTTCGACAGCAGGTCTTAAGCGCAGCCAATACGGTTGCACAGTCGATGCAAGGGGCTGCGAAGAGTCTTGCGGTCGTGAAGGAATCGCTGCAGAGTCAGAGCCTGATCGTTCTTCAGCAGGTCAACGAACTCACAAAATCGATTGCATCGCTAAACCATCGCATTCAGCAAATATCATCGGACACCGATCCTGGAATCCTGGAAGATCAAAGGCAGCAGGACCTTCAGGATTTGTCGCAGTTGATTGGTCTTCACATCATCTCCACCGGTGGCAACGGTATTAACGTAACGACCTCTGGTGGTGCCGTTCTTGTGGCGGACGACAGGGTGACCCCTCTAACAGGTTCCTTGATTGGTGGAGTTACTCATTTTCTTTCCGACGGAACAGACGTGACTCGCTCAGCTAGCATGGGGAGGCGGCAAGCTGGGCGGACTGCTCGCGGCCAGGGATATCGATATTCCAAGCCTCCAGAACTCGCTTGACATTTTGGCGTATGGGATCTCAACTGCGGCGAACGTCAGCAATCGCGCCGGGTACGATATGTCTGGGACACCCGGCGGAGATATCTTCAAACCGCTCGCAACTGTTGCTGGCAGCGCCGCGAACATGTCCGTGGTTATGGTCGATCCTGCAGGCATCGCCGCGGCTGGCGAAAGCGCTACTCCCGGAGTAAGCCTCGGCTCAACCGACAACTCGAACGCAATCCGTATGGCAGATCCCACTGGCCAACTGGTTGCGCCCGGCCAAACGGCAACGAGTTTTTACTCTAGCTTCATCACGGGACTCGCGACTCAAATACAGTCATTTGTCGCGCAGAATGCCGCGCAGCAGGCGTCCCTCACGCAGGTGCAAAACCAGCGAAATGCGCTGTCAACTGTAGATCTGAGTGAGGAGGCCGCCGCGATGATGAATCTAGAGCGGTCCTACCAGGCTGCTTCAAAAGTTTTTTCCATTCTGAATTCGGTCATGTCTTCAGCACTGAATCTTGGCCAAGTGAGCAATGTTTAAGATTTACGAGCAGTTTCTGAAACTCGCACAGCGAGGAAGAAAAGATGCGTGTTAATCCGCTTTATGTATCGAATCTGGTGAATGCTCTCGATCAAGCAACAGCAACGCAGCAATCGTTGAGCGAGCAGTTGGCCAGTGGCCGTCGCGTCAATGTCCTTTCCGATGATCCCGTAGCTTCAGGACGAAACGTTTTGTTAAGCGATCAGATATCGAGCAACGACTCGTTCACCCATACCGCTTCATCATTGAATTCAATGCTTCAGGTAACCGACACGGCTTTAGGCGCGGTAACAGCTCAGCTGAACCAGGCCATATCTCTCGCCACCGCGGCCAACAACGGGACAATGAACGCCGACAACATTCAGGCAGTCTCCGACCAACTCGTAGGAATCCGCGATGAGGTCGTCGCGTTGGCAAACACAAGCTACCTTGGCGTGTACGTTTTTGCCGGGAGTAAAGGCAACGCCGTTCCATTTCCTTCTTCAGTGGGGCCGTATCAGGGAGGATCTGCGGTCAATTCTCTCGTTACTCCCAACGGCCAAAGCATCCAGTTGAATGTGACGGGCGATCAGGTGTTTACGGCGCCGGGCAGTGATGTGCTTGGCACTCTGAATAAACTCATCGCTGATTTTTCGACGTATCCTGCGGCAGGAACCTCAGCAGCAGATACAACGCAGTTAACCACGGCCCTCAACCACGTGAGCGGGCAGCGAGTAGTGATCGGAAACGCGATGTCCCGGTTGTCTGCCGCGCAGAGTTCGGTGCAGTCGCAATCGACGCAACTGCTTGCCGAACAGACAGACCTTATTCAAGCCAATTATGGAAAGCTCGCGACCGCTCTGAGCGCGTCCGAGACACAACAGGCTGCCCTCGCACAGGTGATCTCAAAGCTGGGCAAGGGAAGTCTATTCGACTACTTCTAGCCTGCTGCAGACCGCCGATGCTGCTCGTTTATACTTGGGCAGGAGGTTTGCATGCTGGCAGCCGTTAGGTTCCTTTGGAACTCTACCCGAGGTCATCGGCTGGCGCCTTGGCGCAGTGAATACTTCAAGTGGCGCGTAGAAACCTACTCCGGCATGAAGGCTGAAACGCTGGATTTTCGCAAAATCTCCGGATTTGTATGGCAGCAGAAATGGGAACTCCTGCGCTTCCTGAATTGGATCAATAAATTAGATGCCGAGACGCGCCGCAACTCCCGCGCTTGATTCCCTTATGATGAGCCAGTCTCCATTGTCTCTCCCCCAGCCGATCGTTTCCATTCGCGGATTGTGTCTGCTCGCATGACTCAAATTCACCCCGCGCACAGATTTCGATGGAAGCGCCGCCCGATTCTTCCGAGGCCGCGTTTGTTCGCCAAGTTCGTTACATCGCTGATGCTGGCCACCTGTGCGACCCACGTCGTCTTGGCGCAGACAAACACCGCACCCACCTTCCGTGTGAACTCCACCGTCGTGTTGGTTCCCACCCTGGTCGCGATGCCGTCCGGTGATGTTGTTTACACGCTTAAAGCTAACGACTTTATTGTGGAAGACAATGGTGTCGCACAGAAGATTCAGTCTGACGAAGACTTCGATCAGGAACCGGTATCCGTGATCGTTGCCATCCAGACGGGCCGCACGAGCCTTATCCAATTTCAAAAGTTCAGCAGGATCGGTCCACTGCTCGATTTGTTCCTTGGGCAAGGGCATGGCGAGGCCGCCGTTGTTACGTTCGACAGCCAACAGCAGCTGCTTACCGACTTCACAAGCAGCACGGAACAAATTTCAAGTGATCTGCAGAAGTTACAGCCCGGCGATGGCGGGGCCGCAATTCTGGATACGGTGGGTTATTGCATCGATCTGCTTGAACAGCAGCCACGCAATCGGCGGCGCGTACTCCTCCTCATCAGTGAGTCTCGTGACCATGGCAGTCGGCACGTCAACTCGCAACAACTGATTGAACGCCTCGGGACCAGCAACACCCTCGTTCTAAGTGTCACCTATTCCGCTTCCAAAGCCGAGCTTATGAATGACCTCAAGGGCGACAAAGGCGTGGGCACGACGATGAATTTCATGACTCCTCTGAAGATGGCGATCGCCGCAGTCCACAAGAATGTTGCCAAGGAAATTGCCGTTATGAGCGGCGGAGAATACGCACCTTTTACGAAAGAGAATGCTTTTCAGAACCGGATTGCAGAGCTTTCCAAACATGTTCGCAATCGATATCTTTTGACCTTTCAGCCCACGGACCGTACCCCCGGACTCCATACCTTGAGAGTTCGCTTGAAAGAGGATTATGGTGCCCGCGTTATCGCACGAACTGGCTATTGGGCTGTGAAGGAAGAAGGCGATGCGGTTTCGAAACAGTGAATTCCAGCTTTTGGATTGGACAGGTCTCGGGACAGAGCATTGCAATGACGAATGCTTCTATAGATATACGAAATCCTCTGTGGCCTGCGGCTCCAGGAATTCGCCGTTTGTTTGCTGCAACCAAATTGCGGCGGGCGCTCTGGTCATGTTACTCTAGGTCAGACACTTAGAGAGTGGACTAGAAGAAAAGTAGAGGAGTACGCACTTTCGTGCTGGCACCTGCAAAGAAAATCGATATCATCACGCGTTTTCGCACTCATGACTCCGATACCGGAAGTCCTGAAGTGCAGATCGCTATTCTCAGCGAGCGCATTGGCGAACTTACCGAGCATTTCAAGACGCACAAGAAGGATCACGCTTCGCGGCGTGGACTATTGATGCTGGTAAGCAAGCGCCGTCGCCTGTTGGATTACTTGAAGACCAACGACTCTGACCGCTACCGCGATGTGATCGGGAAGCTGGGCATCCGCAAGTAAGCAAGCGAGAACCTTGTCCCCAAACCTTACGCCACGAGATTGGGTAATGCTGGCCAAAATGTCGGCCAGTCAATATGGCGCGACAAACGCCGCAACGGGCGCTCCGGATCTTACCGGCGTCTGTGCGGCGCTTTTGCGTTTTGGTGCGAGAGAGTGTTGCTGATACTTCCTAACCACATCAGCCACGCCAACTACTCCGCATCCGGGGCTGCCGAGCTGGACCGGACAGCGCTCTTCCCGACATTCTCCGCAGGTGTATTCGCACCAAGCAGACATCAAGAAACGAGGAATTTATGAAACAGGACGTCACAGTCGAGCTTGCCGGTGGCAAGCGACTGACATTTGAAACTGGCCGCATGGCCAAGCAGGCCTCTGGCGCTGCACTCGTCACCGTGGGTGACACGGTAGTTCTAGGAACCGCAGTAGCCTCTCCCGATCCACGCGAGGGCATTGACTTTTTCCCCCTTACGGTGGATTACCGCGAATATGCGTACGCTGGTGGTCGCATCCCCGGCGGGTTCATCAAGCGCGAAGGTCGCCCCAGTGAGCGCGAAGTTCTTACCTCCAGACAGATCGATCGCCCTGTCCGCCCCCTCTTTCCTGAAGGTTTCCGCAACGAAACGCAGATCATTGCTCTCGTCTTTTCCGCGGACAAGGAAAACGATCCCGACATTGTCGGTATCAACGCGGCAAGCTGCGCGCTCGCATTGTCAGACATTCCTTTCGGTGGTCCAGTCGGCGCGGTTCGTATTGGGCAGGTAGACGGCCAGTTCATTGTCAACCCGACATACGCGGAGCGCCTGAACAGCGTCCTGAACATCACGGTCGTCGGAACAAAAGATGGCATCGTGATGGTGGAGAGCGGTTCCAACGAAGTGAGCGAAGAGACGGTGGCGGATGCCATTGATTTCGCCCACGTTGAGATTAAGAAGATTGTCGCTGTCATTGAAGAGTTGGTTGGCAAAGCCGGCAAACCGAAGCGCAAGGTCACTCCTCCTGAGTTCGACCAGGCATATTACGATGCGCTGTCGGCCAAGATCAGCGACCGCTTGAAAGATGCGCTAGACACCAAGACGCATGCCAAGATCGAGAGCTATGAGCTCGTCAAGAACATTAAAGACGAGTTGGCGAAGGAACTGCCGGAAGGCGACGCCGACGCGAAGAAGAAGCTTGCGAAGTATTACGAGCATCTTCGCGAGACAATCTTCCGCGAGCAGGTCACGAAGGATCGCATTCGTCCCGACCGTCGCGCGTTTGACGAGATTCGGGCAATTTCTATCGAAGTTGGAGTGCTGCCGCGTACACACGGTTCGGCACTCTTTACTCGTGGTGAAACTCAGGCACTTGTAACCGCAACCCTGGGCACAACAGACGATTCGCAACGGCTTGAGACGTTTGAAGGTGAGAAGAAGAAGCGCTTCATGCTGCATTACAACTTCCCGCCATTTTCAGTCGGCGAAACAGGTCGCATGACCGGAACTGGTCGTCGTGAGATTGGTCACGGAGCATTGGCCGAGCGCGCTATCTCTGCCGTTCTCCCCGGCGAGGAAGAGTCGCCTTACACGGTCCGCATCGTCTCCGACATTCTGGAGTCGAACGGTTCTTCTTCCATGGCCTCGGTCTGCGGCGCGAGTCTTGCGTTGATGGATGCAGGTCTGCCGTTGAAGGCATCGGTGGCTGGCGTTGCCATGGGTCTGGTGAAGGAAGGCGATAGCTATGCCATCCTCACAGACATTGCCGGAGCGGAAGATCACTACGGCGATATGGACTTCAAGGTTGCCGGGACTCGCAAGGGCATCACCGCTCTGCAAATGGACATCAAGATCAGCGGCATCACGGGACAGATCATGCGCGAGGCCCTCGAACAGGCTCGCCATGGACGTCTCTTCCTGCTGGACAAGATGGACGAAGTATTGACCGGCGCTCGTGAAGAGAAGTCGAAGTTTGCTCCTCAGATTCACACCCTCATGATCCCGACGGATAAGATCCGTGATCTCATCGGGCCGGGCGGCAAGACCATCCGCGGAATTATCGAGCAGACGGGCGTAAAGATCGATGTCGACGACACCGGTCGCGTCAATGTTGCTTCGAGCGATGAAGTCGGGTTGGCAAAGGCGCTCGAAATTATCGGCAACCTCACAGCCGTGCCAGAAGTAGGGAAGACCTACCTCGGTAAGGTTGTGCGACTTGCTGAATTCGGAGCATTCGTTGAGCTCTTCCCGGGCACCGACGGATTGCTGCACATCAGCGAGATCGCCGAGCACCGCGTCAAAGAAGTGAAAGACGAGCTTCGCGAAGGCGATCAGGTATTGGTCAAAGTTCTGGGCATCGAAGGTAACAGGATCAAGCTTTCCCGCAAGGCCTTGTTGAAGGAACAGCGCGCAAAGCTTGGTTTGCCTGAGCCAACCGCACCGGGTGCAGGGGACGAAGAAGAGCCAGTGGCAGCGGCTCCTCGCCGTCGCGAGCCGGTGGAGAGACAGCCCGCTTCCAACGCCAGCACCATCACCATCGAAGGCGGAGACGACTTTGAGGAAGATGGTCCATTTGAAGAAGGCGATGAAGAGCCGAACTTCAATCGGGTTGACGGTGTTCCCGCAGGTGCTCCTGCCGCAGGTCGTGCTCCTGGCGCAGCCAGCGGTGCAGGCGGACCGGCCGGACAGCGCAAACGGCGTCGTCGTAGCCGGGGACGTGGACCGGCAGGAAGTGGCGGCGGCGGCAATCGCGGACCACGGTAATTTGATCCGTTGAGTAGGGTCGATCAAAGAGGGCTGCGTGCGAACGCAGCCCTCTTTATTTCCAAAGATTCACTTCCATGACATCAAAAAGAATTTTTCTCTTCGCGGCGCTTTGTTTCATTTGGGGATCTACTTGGTTCGGAAGCCGCATTTTGGTAGAGCAGATTCCCCCTATGCGGAGTGCGTCCATTCGATGTCTCATTGGCGCGATTGTTTTACTGCCGATCGTAGTCGCACGAAATCTCACCTTCCCACGAGGGCGGGCACTCGCCGCAAACCTGATTCTCAGCGGCACAATGATCGCATTGCCATACTCACTCATCTTCTGGGCGCAGGCGCGTGTTTCGCCGGGATTGATCGCAGTTCTCTTTGCTCTCACACCGCTCATAGCTGGCCTATTCAGCAACTTCATCGGTGGGCCGTCATTGCCGCAAAACGCAATGTACGCGCTAATACTGGGCGTATCAGGCGTTGTCCTATTGCTATCGAGCGCCGTTTCCATTTCGCTCGATCAATCCGTCGGAGTTGTCGCCATTTTGATTGCGGTCGTCAGCGTCGCGATATCGTCTGTTTACGTCAAGCGAGAACTGGCCCAGATCCATCCAATGGTCAGCACCGTGTTTCAGGTTTTTGGAGCGGCGATTCTACTTGCCTTGTTGAGTGCATTCCTCGAACGCGGCCAAGCGTCGCACTGGACACCTTTCAACCTTGGAGCCTTGTTATTCCTGGGAATCGTCTCCAGCGCCGTTGGCTATCCTATTTATTTCTCGCTATTTAAGGGCATGGAGCCGTGGCAGATCGGGACCATCCAATGGTTCGAGCCAATGATCGCCATCTTTGAAGGTGCATTGCTGATTCGGGAGCCTCTTTCGTGGCGAATGGTTGGCGGCTCCGTCGTTCTTATCGTCTGCGTGATCCGGGTAATGACAGCCCGCACCAAGGACAATGAAGCCGTAACCCTTCAGATAACCGGTTAACCGATCGATTCCTTGAGACTTGCAAAGCCCCTCCGGTACTGGGTTAGACTTGCAGTAATGAGCGCATCCATGTACATCGTCGTCCAGGGCGATGATCCCGGGTTCGACATCTTTGTGAATGGCCACGCCTTAGCGCGCAACGAGGACGCTCTCGAAAAGCTCGCGGAAAAACTCGGAGTGAAACCGCTCCTTGAATTTTTTTCGGCTGACCAAAACTCCATGGCCCTGCTGCTGGAAGAAGGCGCAGGCGATCCAGAATGGGCCAAGACGCTTCCACCGCCGCAATGGTTTTCTCCCGAAGACGGATTGATAAGCATCTGTACTTTGCTTGACTTCCTTCGACTTTCCTCAACCGCTCTAGGAAGTGAAACGAAAGGTGTGGTTCAGGAACTGGATGAGTTTGAAAAAGTCTTGAGAAAAACAGCGGCCAAGCGACTTCGATGGCAGCTCGCTGTCAGTTGGAAATAGCTACAAGTCCGCACCAAATCTTAAGCCGTTCTATCCACATCAATTTCAATTTCCACTACTCGTTCCAGACGTCGAGTTGTTTGCGCAGGAGCACGAATTGCCCGAGGTGGTAACTCGTGTGGTCTGCCGCAATGAGAACTTCTCGCAGTAGAGTCTGCCCATCGCCCCAGGGGATTTTCGCGTAGAGATTTGAATCGTGATTTGCAACGATATCTTCGAACTGCTTCAAAGCGGCGACCACAGCTGTTACCGATCTGTCCCACTCTTCCGTGCTCGGCTTTTCATTCCTGGGCCAATATCCCTCAGGAAACTTTGGCGCGAGATAGTTGGAGTTCTCACAAAAATCCAAGAGGTCGTCGAGTGCCAGGCGCATGTGTTCCAGAAGTTGCCACGCATTATGTGGCGATCCCGCCGGCTTCACAGCCCGTTTGTCTGCGGGGAAACCTTCGAGTGCACTGGCAATGTTGGTATGGGCTTCTCCGCCTCGAAGCAATTCGGTCAATTGTTCGCGTAACAAGTGGTCTTCTGCTGGCATTGATCTCTCCTACACGATCAGATGCGATCAACACCGGCAAAGTTCTGGAAACTATCCTTCAACCTCGACCACTTCGCGTTTTGTGTTGAAGACATTTCCCATGCGACGAATCTGTGCGCCAACGCCGCGTAGCTTTTCTTCAATGCGTTCGTATCCGCGGTCCATGTGGTAAACGCGGTCGAGGATCGATTCTCCATCAGCCACGAGCGCACCCAGCACCAGGGATGCAGAAGCCCGAAGATCGGAGCACATCACGGCGGCCGCGGACAACGGAGTCTTTCCGCGCACGGTCCCGGTGCGTCCATCCAACTTGATGTTTGCTCCCATGCGCACAAGTTCCTGCACATGCATAAAGCGGTTCTCGAAAATATTCTCCTTCACAATCGAGGTGCCTTCGGCCTGCGTCGCGAGCGCCATGTATTGTGCCTGCATGTCGGTAGGGAAGCCGGGATACTCTTCTGTGGAAACATCGGCACCCTTAAGCTGCCCTTCACTGCGCACGCGGATAGAATCGCCGCTCAGAATGTCGACGCGAGCGCCGCACTCCTCGAGTTTGCGAATGACCGATGTGATGTGAGCCGGATTGCAATTGGCCACGCAAAGATCGCCGCCGGTTATCGCTCCTGCAACCAGAAACGTTCCTGCCTCAATGCGATCCGGATTGATGCGATGACGTGCACCGTGCAGCTTGGCCACACCCTTCACGCGGATTGTTGATGTGCCGGCGCCCTCAATCTGTGCCCCCATCGCAGTCAGCAAGAGTGCGAGATCTGTAACCTCAGGTTCGCGCGCGCAGTTCTCCATCAGGGTTTCGCCTTCGGCAAGAACGGCTGCCATCAAAAGATCTTCAGTGCCCGTGACTGTGATTTTGTCGAACAGCAGGTGCGCACCCTTCAAGCGTTCTGCGCGAGCCTCAAGATATCCATGCTCCTGCGTGATCACAGCGCCCATCTCCTCCAACGCCTTGATGTGCAGATCAATGGGCCTGCCGCCAATCGCGCAGCCACCGGGCATCGCAACTCTTGCAAGGCCTGTGCGGGCGATGAGTGGTCCCAATACGAGGGACGACGCACGCATCGTTTTGACGATTTCATATTTCGCAACTGGATCAGACAGCAGCCGGCAACTGATGGTCGTACGATGTTGTGCGCGTCCATAACCTAGTTCAACTTCAGCGCCCATCGATACAAGCAGCTTGCGTTCGGTCTCGATGTCTTGTACCTGGGGGATATTTTCGAGTATGACTTCGTCTTCGGTGAGGATGGCGGCTGCCATGCAAGGTAGTGCGGAGTTCTTGGCACCGCTCACACGAATCGTACCAATCAGCGGATTTCCGCCGCGAATTACAAACTTATCCATTGATCTGCCGTTTCTTCAGATGCGGCGATGTTAGGTGACGCGAGCGAGTGCCCGCGTCCAGCGCTGCTAGAGTTCGAGAGTTGTATCTTCAATTGCGAGGCGGACATTCCCGTCAGATTTAGCGAGGCGGCGTACTGCTTCCGGCTTATCGACCCCGGCTTTCAACATCACGAGCGCAACTGGAACGCTTCTGCCGGCGGACTTGATGGTGTTCACGGCCTTTTCGCGATCGATGTTGCAAGCGCGCATTAACATGCTAATGCCGCGTTCGACGAGCTTGGAGTTCTGCATGTGCACGTTGACCATCAGGTTTTCGTACACATAACCGAGCCGAGTCATCGCGCCGGTCGTGATCATGTTCAGGATCATCTTTTGCGCGGTCGCTGCCTTCATTCGCGTGGAACCGGACACCACTTCAGGACCCACTTCCGCAACGACGGTAATGTCGGCGACAGCGGCAAGGGCGGTGTTGTGATTACAAGTGATGGCTGCGGTTTTTGCACCGCGTGCTCGCGCATAGGCTACCGCGGCAACAACGTAGGGAGTGCGACCACTGGCGGAAAGCCCTACGACGATATCTTTCCGCGTCGGACGCCGGCGGGCAATATCGCGCTGGCCGAGTTCTTCTGAGTCTTCATTCACCTCCACTGCCGATGCAAGGGCTTTGGGGCCGCCGGCCATGATGTATTGCACCTGTTGAGGGGCGGTGGAGTAGCTCGGTGGACACTCTGACGCGTCAAGAGCGGCTATGCGGCCGCTGGACCCAGCGCCGATGTAAATCAGGCGCCCGCCATCCCGCAGACTGCGCGCAACGGAGTCGATGACTAAAGCAACTTCCGGCAAAGCTTTTTTGACGGCGGCCGCTACTTTGGAGTCCTCGTGATTAATGATCCGTGCGATCTCGAGGGCGGATTTGGTGTCAAATCCCTGCGATGCCTCATTGGCGCTCTCTGTCGTGAGGCCCTGGAGGTTATTCGTCGGATCTTGTGGTTTTTCCGCGCTGCCGGTATCCGTATGTGAGGTCAAGATGCTAGCCATGTTGATTTGTTCCCCAGTTCTGCCTATTTACAATTCTAGCGTCAAGTTGTCTTGCCTTGAAGATGAATTTGCAAATGAGAACTTTATCGGGAACATTTTTCATTACGAGATTCTGTTCAGAAGGCCAAAATCAGGAGCCAATCAGGGTCTTGACGATTGCGTCGTGAAAAGCAGGGCGAACCTGTTTGATAGCTTGACTGGACCGGTCCGGCCATGTGCGGTTGGTAAGCAGAACCACAGCCAATTTGCGATCAGGGTCAATCCACATGGAAGTACCCGTAAACCCAAGATGCCCAACGGATCTCGGCCCGAAATATCGGCCTGAAGAACTCGGATCGGAAGGCGTATCCCAGCCCAGTGCGCGAGTTGTTCCAGCCGGTGAGACTCGTTTCGTATTGAAAAGTGAGACGGTTTCCGCACGGAAGATGGAACCTGAACCGTTGGTTTCGAGGATTGCCCGGGCAAAGGCAAGAAGGTTGGGAACCGAAGAAAACAACCCCGCATGCCCGGCGCAACCCCCAAGCACCGAACAATTTTCGTCGTTTACTTCGCCCTGGACGGTGCGACGCCTGAAAGTCGAATCAATCTCCGTGGGTGGGATCAGAGACCGCAAGTTCCTCGCGGGACGGAACATTGTGCTGCTCAAGGCAAGAGGTGTGAAAATCTCCCGTCTGCAGAAATCATCGAGCGATTCTCCCGCAACTACTTCTAAAGCCTTGCCAAGCAGGATGTAACCGATATCGGAGTACACTGCCTGCTCCATGGGAGCAGATTCCAATGGCATTAGCAGGGCGGCGCGCAGTAAATCGGAGGGTGTTTTCGCCGTCTCAAAAAGTCGGGCGTACGCGGGCAAGCCGGAGGAGTGCGCTAGCAGCATACGCATCGTTACCAGCTGTTTTTGGCTTCCCGGAGCCTTTCCGATCACGAAGCCCGGCAACACCTCGCCTAGAGGCATGTCGAGATCGAGCAGGCCACGGTCGTGAAGAATCATCGCCGTTGAAGTGGTGGCAACCACTTTAGTCAGGCTGGCGATGTCGAACACAGTATCGGAGGTGACAGCGAGAGCGCCTTCCTCGTAGGTAAAGGCTCCCACTGCATCCAAAACTACAACCTGGCCGTGTGAAACAACGCCGAATGCTGCGCCGGGGAACGCACCCGCTTCCATCGCCTCCTCAAGCACCGCATACGCGCTGGAAAAACGTGTCCGTTGCTCGTCCACTGAGATCGGCGTATTGAGAGAGAGTTCTGGCATGGTCCCGGTTTCGCTTTCGTCAACGACTAATCGTAACGCCATCCTTCTACCTTGGCGCGTTAAAGTAGCATGCAAATCGTGGACAGACGGCTTCAATCGGCTATCGGCCAAGCTTGGCAGACGTCTATATTGTTAGGACGATTGTCATTGCCAGGACTGTTTTTACGAGGAGGGCTCCGATGCGTTGGCTTGGTTTCTGCGCGGCATGCGCAGTTCTGGCGAACATAGCGTCGACATCCCCCGCGCAGACCCAGCAGGCTACAACCGCCGCTGTCGTGAATACGCCATCCAAATCCGAGCCGGTTAGTAGCGCGCCAAAGACGTTTGTGCTTCCGCAAGGGACGAAGATCCTCCTGGAGTTAACGAACGCGGTGAATACAAAGACCGCCAAGCCCGGAGACGGCGTTTATCTCATCTCCAAATTCCCCGTCACCGGAGACAATCGCGTACTTATCCCGGTCGGCGTTCGAGTACAAGGGATGTTGGATCAAGTTGTGCACCCGGGGCACGTGAAGGGAAATGCCCAGATCGCTATGCACTTCACGACGGTTATTTTTCCCAACGGAACAATCGTGAACGTTCCCGGACACGTCGACAGCCTCCCCGGATCGCCTAACCAGCGAGTGAAAGACGGGGAAGGAACCATCGAGCAGTCCAGCGGAAAAGGCGTAGACGCCGGTGCCATTTTGAAAGGCGCATCCGCCGGGGCTGGCATCGGAGCAATGGGAGGGGCTGCGGCTGGAAATGTCGGAGCCGGAATGGGCTACGGCGCCCTAGCTGGAGCGATTGCTGGCGGCATCTACACCCTCTTTCAAAGAGGAGCCGACGTGGATATTCCCCAGGGGACCCTCGTAGAGATGGTTTTGCAGCGGCCACTCACACTGCAGGAAGAAAACATCACATCCAACGAGAGCAAGCTGACGCCCTCAGCCCAGAAGCCCTTGCGCAAGCCTAGTAACTCCGGAGTAGTTTGCCCTGTCGGAACGCTTGGCTGCGATTGACGTTGCCATGTATTGTTGTAATTGGTTACAAGAGACAGATAGCAGGATCTATTTCGCGTGGAAAATAACTCCGAGCAGCAGCCTACAGTACGAATCGTTGATCCCGCATGCGAGGAGCAGCCAGAATCCATCTCGCCTTCGCCGATTGACGATTCCATGACGCCTCGGAATTTACGCCTGTGGCTTCGCGATCTTCTGGTCTCGGTCGCAGCCTCGGTGCTGATCATTACGTTTCTCTATCAGCCAGTAAAGGTGGAGGGCACAAGCATGTTGCCCCGCCTTGAAGATCAGGATCGTCTCTTCATTAATAAATTTGTGTATCGCTTCGAGAAGATTGAGCGCGGCGACGTTGTTGTCTTTTACTACCCACGTGACCCAGAAAAGAGCTATATCAAGCGAGTGATCGCGCTGCCCGGCGACCAGCTTCAGATTAATCATGGACAGGTTCTAGTGAACGGTCAGCCCATCGCTGAGCCTTACGTCCCGCGCCGCTTTGTCGATGGCCGTTCGCTCGACAAGATTGTCATCCCTGACCACGAATACTTCGTAATGGGCGATCACCGGTCGATCTCAAGTGACAGCCGGGACTTCGGCCCCGTCGAACGCCGCCTCATCTACGGCAAAGCAGCCTTTGTTTATTGGCCTACGGAAAAGATGGGCGTCGTTCACTAAACCTCTTCATTCGCCGCTACTGACCGAAGTATCCCGCCTTGGCGTGCACCACGAGTGCCGAGTTTTTCGGCCGGATCTCAACCTTGCGAAATCTTCCATCCCGGCTCTTGTTCGTTGAGTGATACGAGAGTACATACAGCGAGCGAAGCTCCTCGCCAATGCGCTCGAACGCGTCCGTAAGGTTAGTGTGCAGCCCGTCGAATTGAACACCGCCGGTCTGCGACGTCAGATGATTCAGCGACTGCGCTCCGAATTTGTTGTGTGCGGTCAAATGTCCGTGGTGGATGTCGGAATAGCGCACTGCGTAGATGATGACGTCGGAATCCTGCGCCGCTGCAATCGCGTCGAGCTGATCGTGCGCGCTCGCATTCTCTTCTCCATCGGTGAACAGGATCAGGGCGCGACGGCGATTGTCCACTCCTCGCAGTTTTCCGACGGATGTCTCAAAGACCGCGTCGTATAGCGCTGTACCCGACTCTCGGATTTCATCCGGAGCGATCTCGACGAAATCTCTGTCTCCCTTGTCGAAATGCGTCAGTCCATCGATGACCTGCGGCGTGGATGAAGTTAAATCGCTAACCAGCCTGAGATGGTTGCCGAAGCAAACCGCGAACACCTGGTCCTGTGGCTGGACGGTCTTTTTCAGAAACGACTCAATGTCCTTGTCGTGACGCTTGATAAATTTGCTTTGACTGTCGCTCGCATCCACGATCAGGCCAAGCGTGAGCGGCAGTTGCCCCTCGTTGGCAAAAGAAGTCACTTTTTGCAGCACGCCATCTTCATAGACGTCAAAGTCGTCTGCCGTCAGCCCCGGTACCAGCTTGCCGTCCGCCGAACGCACGTTAAAGCTGATGTTGACAAGATGCACCTCCGCCTTGAAAACCGTCTCTTGTGGAAACGCACAAGTGGTTGATGCCGCCAGCGAAGCTGCGGCAAATAATGTGGTCAATCTGCCAGCAAAGGGCATTCTTTCCCCCATTCACTGAAAATTCATTACGTTATCCGCCGCTCTCCAGTTCCTTGCTGCTTATGGGGCCATTCTTTGGTAACATCGTATGAATCCACTCGACGGAGAAGCGATGCAGGCGATTCTTGCGCTCGAAGACGGGCGCATCTTCCGCGGTGAGGGCTACGGCGCCAAGGTTGAATGTGCTGGCGAGGTAGTCTTCAATACATCGCTGACCGGCTATCAGGAAATCTTTACAGATCCATCCTATGCCGGGCAGATCGTTGTCCTGACCAACCCTCAAATTGGCAATTACGGAACCAATTCTGCAGATAATGAAGCGGTTCGACCCTATATCGAAGGGCTCGTCACCCGCGAGTTTTCCGCCATTAGCTCCAACTGGCGTTCGCAGCAGGTGGCCGACGAATATCTGGAGCGCTACAACGTCCCGGTAATTTCGGAAATCGACACTCGCGCGCTCGTGCGCCATCTTCGCACCTATGGCGTGATGCGTGGCGTGATGGCGACGTTTGGAGATGACGAGCAGCTCGATTCCGACACGCTCGTCGCCAAGGCCCGCGCCATTCGCAAAATGGACGGTACCGACCTCGCCAGCGTCGTCTCCACCAAGGAAAGCTACGAATGGACGGCGGCTGATCCGCGAAATCACAACGACGCCATGAGCCCTGAGGCTCTTTCTGACGGTCGTCCGGATCTGCACGTAGTCGCCTACGACTTCGGAATCAAGCACAACATTCTGCGCATGCTTTCCCGGGAAGGTTGCCGCGTGACAGTAGTTCCCGCGCAAACTGCGGCAGACGACGTGCTCGCTCTCAAACCCGACGGCATCTTCCTTTCGAACGGCCCCGGCGATCCTGAGCCGGTCACTTACGCGCAGGAGAGCATCCGCCAGTTGGCAGGGAAAAAGCCCATCTTCGGCATCTGCCTTGGCCATCAGCTTATCGGCCTTGCTCTCGGCGGCAAGACCTACAAGCTCAAGTTCGGACATCACGGCGGCAATCATCCCGTTCAGCACGTGCACAGCGGCAAGGTAGAGATCACCGCGCACAATCACAACTTCGCCGTCGATCCGGATTCTATCAACCAGAGCGAAGTCGAGTTGACCCACGTCGACCTGAATGACAACACACTCGAGGGTCTGCGGCATAAATCGATGCCACTCTTCAGCGTGCAATATCACCCGGAAGCAAGCCCTGGTCCGCACGATTCGAACTACCTGTTCCACGACTTCCGCAAGATGATGGAGGAGTGGAAGAAGTGACGTCTCAAGACAAGGAGGGTTTGTGAAAGAACGAACTCCCGCCGGCGTTTTCTTGAGTCACTCTTCGAAAGACAAGCCGTTTGTCACACGGCTTGCAATTGATCTTCTGAATCGCGGCATTCCCGTGTGGTTCGACAAGTGGGAAATGGACGCAGGCGATTCGCTCCTGGGGAGCATCGCCGACGGCATCTCAGACACGACGCGTCTCATTCTTGTGCTTTCGAATAACTCCATCGGATCGTCCTGGGTAAAGCGTGAACTTATGATCGCGTTAGAAAAAGAAGAACGAGCCGGTGGCATTTTTCTGCTCCCCGTCAGACTTGACGACTGCGAGATCCCCCTGCTGATATCTGGCCGCCTCTACGCCGATTTCCGAGACCCGGATTCCTATTACGAAAGCCTCGACCGGCTGACTACGAATTTGATCCAATCGGGCGCGGAGAACCTGGTTCCGAATCCTGAAAACGAATTGATCGCCATTGAAATCCGAAACGGAATCCACTTGCTCTCCGCCGGATTGAAGGCTCGTTTGAATAAAATTCTTCCCCGCGTCCCGGCCGGCTATCAATTCGAAGAAGATCAATTTGTCTTCGGAGATGAGCCGGAGTTTCTCCGCCTGAAAGCTCACTGCCAGCAATTGTTACTCCAGGAGAGCAGGGCTACCGGTGGGGATTACGATGCGAAGAAACACAATGCTTTAGAAGAGTTGAACCAGGATTTTAGCCGCTATGACCGCATCTGTCGCGAGGGTCTCGTTGAAATTCTGAACGGGCTGCATGGTCTGAAATATCACGCGGAGTCGATTGCAGAGGCATGTTTCTGGTTCATCAAAGAAGTCAGAAGCCGGGTGCTGACTTACGTTCGATACACAGCGCGTGAACTTCAACTGGAAGTCACGCCTGAGCTCAAATGGATTTGGAGCCTCGAATTACACGGAACTTTGAACGACTCCGCCGCGAGTGAGTTCTATGAAGTCGAACAACTCCTTTATTGCGATGTGTGGATCGAAGGGCAGAAGACTTATAAGGTGTGGCTCAATCAAAACGGTTTCGAGGCCGGAGAAATATTGGAAGCCCAACTGGCACGGTTACGTCTGACGCGTGAACTCACGCCCATCACGCTGGCGAAGTTTGTTGTTCCAAGCATGGTGTACGACCATCTCGTTGAGAAGCACTTTTCATCGGCACCAATTTCCAGGTTTAACTGGGATCTAAATAGCTACAACATCGGCCCGGCTTGAATTGCCCTAAATCACAGCGCTTCGAAGTTGCCATGAAAACCAGAAGCTAAACAAGAAAGAAACACGAAGACATGCCACGCAGAAATGACATAACGAAGATTCTGGTGATCGGCTCGGGGCCGATTGTGATTGGGCAGTCGGCTGAGTTCGACTACTCCGGCACGCAGGCCTGCAAGGCGCTCAAGGCCGAGGGCTACGAAGTCGTGCTGGTGAATTCAAACCCGGCCACGATCATGACCGATCCTGACCTCGCCGACCGCACTTACATCGAGCCCCTCACCAAGGAATACGTCGAAGAGATTATTCGTGTCGAAACGAAGATGCTCAAAGAGGAAGGACGCACCGGCGTATTCGCACTGCTGCCGACCGTTGGTGGACAGACCGCTCTCAATCTTGCTGTTGACCTTGCGGACGCAGGCATCCTCGACAAATACGGCGTGGAGCTGATCGGCGCGAAACTCGAGGCCATCAAGAAGGCGGAAGATCGTCTGCTCTTCAAAGACGCAATGACGCGCATCGGCCTTGACATGCCGCGCTCGGCATTGGTCAACAATTTGAAAGATGGCCTCGACTTCGCGAGCAAGATCGGTTTCCCCGTAGTCATTCGACCGTCCTTTACGCTTGGCGGATCGGGCGGCGGCATTGGATACAACCGCGAAGAATTGATGGAGACTCTCGCTCGCGGCCTCGACCTTTCCCCAGTTCACGAGTGCTTGATTGAGGAATCAGTTCTCGGATGGAAAGAGTACGAACTCGAGGTCATGCGCGATCTCGCGGACAACGTCATCATCATCTGCTCGATTGAAAACATGGATCCGATGGGTGTCCACACAGGCGACTCCATCACAGTCGCACCCGCGCAAACACTCACGGATCGCGAGTACCAGATGATGCGCGATGCGGCGATCCGCGTTATGCGCGAGATTGGAGTCGAGACGGGTGGATCGAACGTGCAGTTCGCCGTACATCCCACCACGGGACGTATGACAGTGATTGAAATGAACCCGCGCGTCTCGCGTTCATCAGCCCTGGCTTCCAAGGCGACGGGCTTTCCCATCGCGAAGATTGCGGCAAAACTCGCCGTTGGATACACGCTCGACGAAATCCCCAACGACATCACGAAGAAGACGCCTGCATGTTTCGAGCCGACGATTGACTACGTCGTCGTGAAAATTCCGAAATGGCAATTCGAGAAGTTTCCGGGTAGCGACGAAAACCTGGGCCCGCAGATGAAGTCAGTGGGCGAAGTGATGGCGATTGGACGGACTTTCAAGGAAGCGTTGATGAAGGCCACGCGCTCGCTTGAAACCGGCAAGAAGCTGGGCGCAGAAGTGCTTGAGCCTCGGCGGCTCACACAGCGTCTTGTAACCGCGCAGCCGGAGCGGCTCAATTACATTCGCTACGCGTTCCGCCTGGGCCATTCGGTCCGCGAAGTTGCTCGCATGACGTCGATGGATCCCTGGTTCCTGTACCAGATCAAGGAGATCACCGACACCATCGCCAAGGTGGGCGAGACCACAGCGGAGAATGTGTCACCGCAACTGTTACGTAAAGCTAAGCGTATGGGAATCTCCGACGAACGCATCGCTGAGGTGTGGGGAACTCCCTCCCACGAAGGAGTCGCCGTGGTTCGAGATCTGCGGCAGAAGATGGGACTTAAGCCCGTCTTCAAGTTGGTCGACACGTGCGCCGCAGAGTTCGAAAGCATGACGCCATATCTCTACTCCTGCTACGACGATGAAGACGAATCCGCGCCCACCGCGAAGCGTAAAGTCATCATTCTAGGCAGCGGGCCGAACAGGATCGGGCAGGGAATTGAATTCGATTATTGCTGCTGCCATGCGGCTTTTGCTCTCCGCGAGGATGATTACGAAACCATCATGGTGAATTGCAATCCAGAGACGGTTTCTACTGACTATGACACCAGCGATCGCCTTTATTTTGAGCCACTTACGCTTGAGGATGTGCTGGCGGTGTATGAGCACGAGTCGTCAGGTGGGGCGGAAGTGGGAATGATCGTCCAGTTTGGCGGGCAAACCCCTTTGAATCTTGCACTTCGCTTGAAGGCAGCGGGCGTTCCGATCATTGGAACTTCGCCCGAATCGATCGATTTGGCGGAGGACCGCAAACGCTTTGGGAAGCTGCTTGTTGACCTGCAAATACCTCAGCCTCCAGGGGTTATGGCCACCAGCGTGGAAGAGGCACTGGCGGGTGCGGAGAGTATTGGGTTTCCGGTGCTGGTAAGGCCCTCGTATGTGCTTGGCGGACGGGCTATGGTGATCGCCTACGACGCCGCCGCGGTGTCGCACTATATGACACAAGCTGTTGAATACTCACATGATAGGCCCATCTTGATCGATCATTTCCTGGAAGACGCGGTGGAAGTGGACGTGGATGCTCTATGCGACAGCGAAGATGTTGTAATTGCTGGGATTATGCAGCATATCGAAGAAGCTGGAATTCATTCCGGCGACTCTTCCTGTGTACTGCCCGCGGTCGATCTACCCGCGCAAACGCTTGATACGATACGTACCTACACGCGCAAGCTGGCGCTGGCGTTGAAAGTTGTGGGGCTGGTGAATCTGCAGTTTGCTATCCAGCGCGGCAAGGCGGGACAGCCGGATAGTGTTTACGTCATTGAAGTTAACCCGCGTGCATCACGCACGGTTCCTTATGTTTCGAAGGCTACGGGTATTCCGCTGGCGAAAATTGCGTCGCGGCTGATGACGGGGAGAAAGCTGCAAGAGCTTCTTCCTGAAGTACTTAACTCCGGTAAGGACCTTGAGACAGGGGAGCATTTCTTCGTCAAATCGCCAGTATTTCCGTGGAATAAGTTCCCCGGAGTGGATACAGTGCTCGGTCCGGAAATGAAATCAACGGGTGAGGTAATGGGCGTAGCTCGCACATTCGGCGAGGCTTTTGCCAAGGCTCAGTTGTCTGCCGGTCAGATTTTGCCGCAAAAGGGGAACGTGTTTTTCAGCGTGAACGATCATGACAAGCCGGTACTGGTTGACTTGGCGCGCACCTACTTAGACCTTGGTTTTCATATAGTTGCGACGCAAGGGACGGCGGATGTGCTGGAGCGTTCGGGGCTGATTGTGGAGCGGGTTTACAAGGTGAAAGAGGGTCGTCCGAACGTGGTGGATTTGATCAAGGGCGGCCGTATCCAATTGATAATAAACACCCCCAGAGGCCAGGACACCTTCTTCGATGAGAAGGCAATACGGCGGGCGGCGGTGCTGCAGCGCATTCCCACGATTACCACGATTGCGGCGGCTCGGGCAGCGGCCGAGGGGATCGCGGATATGCATCGCAATGTGACCGCAGTCAACTCATTACAATCGCTTTACAAGCGAGAAGTGGCACTGAATTGAAGGCTCGGAATACAGACTTTCAGTGTTGATTTTCGAGTCCGGGAATGCATCGTATTTTGCGCGATAATGCACCGTTAGAGTGCTTAAATGACGAGCTTTGACATGTCATTTGGTGCGCAAATGTTCTATCCGGTTCCACCGTCGTCTCTTTACCGGCAAGGTCGCATGGCGTGATCATTTCTTCGGGAGAGGATCGTCCTTGCCCGGAGTGGTCGACGCGGGTCGCAGTTTCGCGGAGATCAGGTGCTTTGGCACTCCGTTCGGGGTGGGTGTTTGAGCGATGAACTGGGCGGCTGTTGGATCGTGCTTCAGGTACGCATTCAAAAATTCCAGCAGGTATCGCGCCATCCAGTTGTAACTTTCCGCTCCATCTTCGAGTGAATAATCCGCTGGAACGAATTGCAATGCTTCTTTCCTGAACCGTTCGCTGCGTTGATACAAGGAACTGAATTGTATGTGTGAGATCGCAAGCATGTGCACATGAAGAAGGTCGCCGTGAGTCCATTCATTCAGAACATTCGGCGCGGTGTCGCATTTGGTTTTGTCCTTGCGCATTGCATCCCAGCTTTCGAGCGGTTCCTCGGTCCTGCTGAAGACCAATAATGGAATCGTCATCCGGTCGGGATGGATGTCACCGGCTTCGACTATCGTCGCGGGAGAATAGCGAAAAGAACCATCGAGAGAGACGAGTGCATCGATGCGGTTGTCGCGGGCGGAGGCGAACAACGCCGCCATGCCACCCCAGCTATATCCGAGGGCCGCGACTTCCGTCATATCCGAGTCTGGCAAGGTTGCGGCGAAGTCAACTAGAAAAGAGATGTCGTGCGCTTCCGCGTTCGCTCCGGCAAGATCGACCGTCATCTCGCGGGAAGTGGCGCCCATACTCGGGCTGGCGATGACCACATAGCCGTGGCTGGCGAGATATTCGCAAAGTTCAATGTTCTCCGTCGCAGGTGCATTCACGCTGGGTGCATAAATCAGGACAGGGAAATGTCCCGGCTGCACTGTCGCGTCTCGAATTGCCCAAGAGTGGAGATCGGTTGTGCCCTGCATGAATGCCGCGACGAACGATTGCGGCTTACCCTGTTCCACGGGCTTGCCAAAGCTGGTTTCGGTTTTAATCAGGGCACCGTAATCACCAAAAGTCATCGTTGCTTGGCTGGACTTCTCCGCCGGATACCATACAAGGGTTTGCAGAGGGCGAGGGCCTGTAGTTGCGACGGGATTCCCAGTTGACGCGGTCGAGGCCTGAAAGCTTCGCGACCTGTCGTATTGCTCGACTACCTTGAGTCCGACGGAGTATTGACCAGGCTTCTCGACAAACTCGAAATGAAACGCCGGGGCCGTTTGCGCGAGCGCGCTGGTAAAGCCGATGAATGCCATTGTGAAGAATGTGGTGAAGCGAGTAAGCAGTCGCGCCATTCAGCCCCCTGAGGTAAGGAGACTTTATCATTTGCGCTAAAGCAGCGAGTTAGCGAGTTAGCAAGTTGGCGGAACAACTCCACTCAAGCCAACGGCAGGCTTGAATGGGTTACGCGGCCGCAGATCCCTCCACTGCGCTTCGCTTCGGTCGGGATGACAAGGTAGCTAGCCAGCGGAACAACCCCACCCACCTTCGATTACGAAAGCAAATAGAAGATATCGGTTCGGAGTTGCGATGGGTCGTCGTTCCAGTGACCGTAGACTTCCCAGGATGGTCCAGCGAGCTGGCGGCAGTTTTCGCGCGCCCATTGGTGAATTGCGTGGTGCGCGGGTTTCATTTGATTGTACGGACCCATGTAAATTGTGGTGGCAACTGTGCCCGCGGGAGTGGACGCATTGCCACCCTGCTCCAGTTGAACGCCGCACGCGATATCGAATTCTCCGGCTACGCCGGTGCCGGGGTAATAGACGATATTCAAGCCTCCCTTGCCCTTGAAGCCCGCGTAGAACTGGTCAAACGATTCGCGGATTTTGGCGGGGAGGTTGGCGCTGTTCGCGCGTCCTCGGACGATGGCGATCGGCTGTTCAGGCACTTGCATTGTTTGTACGGTGTATGGCACGAATCGATTTTAGCTTGGCAAGTTAGTGAGTCAACTCGTTAGCAAGTTAGCGAGTCAGCGTAAAACCCCACTCAAGCCAACGGAAGGCTTGAATGGGCCACCCGGGAAATGGAGATCGCCTGAATTCTGGTATCGGATGAGCCCTTTTGGCGTGCGATCATCGTATCCCACATCTCAAACACGAGATGTGGGGCACCCGCACGGGTGACGTATTTCAGATCTGGGCCACCTTCCAAAGAAGGCGAAGGATGGGGCACCCAGATTGTTTGTGAACGTTAGGGTGGGCCACCCGCCCAAGCCAACAGAAGGCTTGAATGGGCAGTCGCTGCTTTAATTGTTAGGTTGCGGTCGTGGTGTGGTGCCGTTGATGCTTCCATGCATCTCAGAGTGCGGCCCTTGCAGATATTCATCAAGCTTTTGCTTTTGATCTTCGTTCAGGACGGCGCGAATTTCATCTCTTGTCTTGTAGCGTTCGGGCCTGATTCTATTTAGGCGCTCTTCGTTCGACAGGCTTGAATCCTGCATGAGTTTGATTGTCACGTCATGTAGTTGCTGAAGGATGGGTGTGATTTTGGCCTGCTGATCGCTGGTGAGATCCAGCTTCGCTGTCATGGCCTTCAGCTGTTGTTCGACACTCGGCAGACCGGTTTGTGTGTTGCCCTGGTTATGACGGTTCTCCGTAGCGGACGGTGTGGTAGAGGGCTGTTGCGCTGTTGCGGCGAGTGTCCCGATCAGCATCGCAACGATTGCGAATGAGCGGTAGAGGTTCATTCTTCCTCCTATTCGGTATCTCACGTTATGAATAGAGAAGCCATTCAACGTGAGCTACCGTGTTTTATGATTTCCACTGTAACGGGCGTACGCTGCTGGGTCGAGGACGAGTTCTGCGTTGTTGAACAAAGAGGCTTCGATGTCCAGGATTGAGCGATCCAATACGACGCAGGATGCCGAACGAGCACGATCAGGCAGGCCCCGCAAACTGGACGCGCGCACCAAGCGAACACGCCAGCGGCTCGGCGATGCATACCTCGGCTTGCTCCATGAGAAGGCAATTGAAGACGTGACGGTGCAGGATGTTCTGGACCGCGCCCTGGTTGGACGCTCGACATTCTATCTTCACTACCGCGACATCAACGATCTGCTTCTAAGTCAGCTGGAATTTTTTCTGGAGACCATGAGCACGATGCTGATCGTGCGGAAGGAACAGTCGCAGCGAGTCGTCCCTGTCACGGAGATGTTTGCCCACATTGCGAGTGCAAAAAAGATGTACCGACTTCTTGGCGACGCTGGACGACTGAATGATTTCTACGATCTAGCACAGGGCTATTTTGAACGTGGGATCGAGGTGAGGTTGAGGGAATCGAATCGCCTGCCAAAGCTGTCGCAGCGAGAGCTTGCCGCGCGCTCCTCCGCGCTAGCTGGGAGCTTGCTGTCACTGCTGCGATGGTGGCTTGTACGCGGATCGATCGAGCCTGCGGAGAAGATGGACGAACTATTTCATCAAATGGTTTGGAACGGGCTTGAAGGCAGCAAGCCAGCGAGTTAGCGAGTCGGCGAATCAGCGGAACAACTCCACTCAAGCCAACGGCGGGCTTGAATGGGCCACTGTTCCATCGTCGGTGGAAAAGCGAACAGAGATCCCTCCACTTCGCTTCGGTCGGGATGACAAATTGGCGAGTCAGCGAGTTGGAGATCGACGGGTCAGCTGAATATCTGTTGGGGACAACGGAGTCGTACCCGAGTACGATACCGGAACAGCGGCTCAGAACCCGGGTTTTTTAGGATGCCTTTCGACCATACATAGCGTAGGCGGAAACGGAAGTGGGGACAGGCGCGCGTGGCTATGCCTGTGTTCACTTCCGGGGAAAGATGTGGGTACGTCTTTTTGCTGACATATCTCTCCCAGCCATAGTTCCCAAAACATAGCT
Organism: uncultured Acidobacteriaceae bacterium; assembly: GCA_963797255.1. Lineage (GTDB taxonomy): Bacteria > Acidobacteriota > Terriglobia > Terriglobales > Acidobacteriaceae > JANXZS01. The sequence goes on along the minus strand of CAWCOV010000001.1, from coordinate 588,870 downwards.
TACGCATGCAGGGCGATTGGGCCTCCTTAGTGGAAAGCCGCAAGTCCGGTCAGATGACGCGGGTGCACGCCCGTGAATGGAGGAGTATGAGACTAAGAACCTGGTTAGTCATTGCATCCATGGCCCTGGAGTGGGCTGCAGTTCTAAACGCCCAACAAAACTTTGTGGCAGCGTCGGTCTCGTCTGTCGTTAGCTGCGTTTCGAAAGGCAAGGAACGACAAACATGTACGGCCGATACTCGTGCGGGCGTGGTGATGCTGCGTCCCACGGGTGAGGCTACCTGCCTGCTGGGCAGAAACTGGGGCTACGATGACCAGGGGGTCTGGGTGTCGGAAGGCTGCGGAGGCGACTTCGGGACTGGAAGTACGCGCGGGGATGCACCATCCGCAACGGCGACGGCAGCGGCACTGGTTGAGGCTGAGGGTGAAAAATCCGCGATTGAAACTACTACTACCGGAACGAATCCTACGTTGACCTACACGGGAGTCTTCCAGCCTTATGGGAGTCTTCGCACCATCATCTCCATGCCAGCCAACGGATCGGCGGAGGTGCAAGATAACGCGACGCGCGTTGGCATTAATTTCACAACGTTTGGATCGGTGAAGGTAATTGGCACGGCGGAATGGGGAGTGAACCTGGTTCAGAGCGAAACCTCGTTGAATGCGGGCGCGACGACTGCGTCTGGCTTCGGCGTAGTACAACAAGTGACTCAACCCGTATTCGGTGCGCGCCTTGGTTATTTTGGCGTCGCATCGGAAAGATTTGGAAATCTTACTTTTGGTAAGCAGAACTCCACGCACTACGACATTACGAGCTACACGACGGATCGGTTTAATGTTTTCGGCGGCCAGTCCACGGCCACTTATGTTGCGGGCACGGACGGCGGTCAATCTGGTACGGGCCGTGCGGATCAGACGATTCTGTATCATCTCAAGTTTGCCAAGATCTTCGACTTTGGAACACAGGGGCAGTTGCGCACTGCAGACACTTTGCAGGCCTTTAACGGCTTTGGCTTCTCATTGCAGGCGAAAGTGCTTCCGGGATTGAAGCTCGGCGGCGCTTATAACAAGACCTATTTCAATCCTTTGTTCACAGAGACGGTGCTGCATGGCGGCGGCACGGATTACTGGGCGTTTGGAGGCATGGGCACGTGGCGCAACCTTGAATGGGGTGCCGACTATGTGCGCCAGAATAACGGCGATTTGGCATTCATTCCCGATCCCGCAGGCGGGCCCGTGCAAATAGCAGACGGATTTTCCGCGAATGGAGTCGAGTTGTATTCGAAGCTTAAGTTTGGAAGGTTTGCGGTCACAGGCGGCTTTGATGACTATTTGCCTTTCGACCTGAGTCCTCTCATCAATCCGGAATTCAAGACAAGATATGCAATTCTTGGGGCCGAGTGGCACTTCTCACCATCGGGCTTCGCGTATTTCGAATCACGGCTTGGAGATACCACCGGCGCCGAAGGGCAGGGAGGCTACAACGCGGCGGCGCTGGGCTTCCGCTACGACTTTACGTGGAAGACGCTGCATCTGCCATAGATCGCGGGCGTTGTTCATGTCGTGAAGGTTCCTTTTATTGGGAGCTTATGGGGAGCGCTTTTGCGATGCAAGCGGTTTATTTGAAGTGCTCGCGCCGTGGCCGGAGCTTTGGACACGTCGTGATAAACCACTGGCAATAATGCTAGTAGCAAAAACTTCTAGGGTCCTGTAAATTGCTCAACGATTGCAGGTACGTCTCGTTGCGATGCGCCCTGGAATCGGCTACCCAAAATAAAGATAGGAGAGCGTCGATGAAATTCAGAAAGATCGTTTCCAGCCTTGCAGTGATCCTCCTGGCTACAAGTTCAGCGATTGCTGGTGAATCCCCGGCCGAGAAGAAGGACAAGACTCGTAAGATGGCTGATCAAACTCTGCAGGACCTTTACAAGCTGCAACCCGCGGCCCAGGGAGCTATTTCAAAGGCTGCGGGATATGCCGTTTTCAATAACACGGGGGCAAACCTCTTGCTGTTGAGCACGGCGCGGGGCGCAGGCATCGCGGTAGGTTCCGGCAAGCAGGAAACCTTCATGAAGATGGTTTCGGCCGGCGGCGGCTTGGGCATGGGAGTAAAGGATTATCGAGTAATCTTCGTCTTCGAGAACGCAAAGGCGTTTGACGCATTCCTCAGTTCCGGCTGGTCGGGTTCAGCACAGGCGGATGCTGCGGCGAAGGCCGGAGACAAGGGTGGCGCCTTCTCGGGAGCTGTCGAGGTTTCTCCGGGCGTCTGGGTTTATGAAATTACCAAGAATGGCCTCGCACTCCAGTTGACGCTGCAGGGCACGAAGTATTACAAGGACGACGACCTGAACAAGGCATCCTAGGCCCGACTGGACACTCGCTGGCGGCGCGTCAGTGAGTTAGCGGTACGACTTGTCTCGACTAGCTGAGCGCATTAGTCACCCACCCTTCGTGAACATCGCGGAGGATGGGGGCTGCTGCGGATTTGCTCAAGAATGGTCGGCTGGTTAGCGGTTGGCCAAAGGCGCGGTCTCCACTGCGGCTGATCCTTCAACTTACCCACTTTCGCAATTCGTGCGAAGGATGGGGCACCCCTCAGTGTTTGTCCATTCGCATGCTCAGCGGTAAGACCCCACTCAAGCCAACGAAAGGCTTGAATGGGCCACCCCTGCCTATCTTGGGGATTATGAATCCCACATCTCAAAGGCGAGATGTGGGGCACCCGGCATTTGTTCAGGATTTGATCTGGGTTGTTCCCACTACGAATCACTTCACTCACCAACCCTTCGCAAATGCGGCGAAGGATGGGGCACCCAGCAATCGCGCGAAGGATAGGGACCCCCTCAGTGTTTGTCCATTCGTATGCTCAGCGGTAAGACCCCACTCAAGCCAACGGAAGGCTTGAATGGGCCACCCCGCCTATCTTGCGGATATTGAATCCCACATCTCAAACGCGAGATGTGGGGCACCCGGCTTGCACTGGTTCCACGGATGCAGCGCGGCGGGCATAGTCCGGTCAAGGCGACCTGAAAATAAATTGTCAATGCGAGCTGTGATCGACCAAAACAGCTAACCAAGCCATTGGAGTTGATTATTGCCAATTAGCAGTTGTCACTGAAGGTAACGTATGTAACTATCCCGGCTACATGGGAGGCAATGATGAAGATCAACAAGTTGCTGACGTATGTCGCGATTCTGGGGACAACATGTTTGCTGTTCCAAATAAGTCTGATGGCTCAGGACGCAGCTCCGGCGGAGGCACCGCAGTCTTTGCTGAATGTCGGAGAGAACGGCCACTACATTCACATATTGCCGACGATCCCGGTCGCCAAGACGATGTTGGCAAATGCAGACACCGGCCCATTGCTCTACCATTCCGGCGGCGTCGTGATGAACCCTTCGGTGACCACGTACCCGATTTTCTGGGTACCTGCGAAGCTGCAGAGCGGAGCATCGACTGCAATGTCCACGCACTACCAGGGTGTGCAGATCAACATGCTCACCGACTATGCGGGGCACGGAATAGGGAACATTAATACCCAGTACTATCAGAAGTCCGGAACGACCACGACTTACATTCAGAACAAGGGTGGACTGGGTGCAGCGTACATTGATACGTCGGCGTATCCGGCATCCGGCTGCCACGATTCCGCTACTCCGGGGAACTGCCTGACGGACGCGCAGATTCAGGCAGAGGTGAAAAAGGTGATGGCCGCTAAGGGCCTTACGGGCGGGCTGAACAAAATCTTCCTGGTCTTTACGTCCTTCGGCGAAGGCTCCTGTTTCAATTCCAGCAGCGGTTCCTGTGCATATGTCCAATATTGCGCATATCACAGCTACTTCAACGTGGGAACAACCCCGGTGGTTTATGCAAACGAGCCGTACGGGAACGCCAGCGTCTGCCAAATTGGCGGTGTACCATCGCCGAACGCTGATGCAGCAGCCGATACTGCCGCCACTGCTGCCAGCCATGAGCTATCGGAAGCGATCACAGACCCGAAGCTCAATGCATGGTTTACAGCCTCGGGCAATGAGAACGGCGATCTATGCGCCTATCAATACGGTTCACTCGGCTGGGACGCGGGCAAGGCAAATCAGATGTGGAACGGGCACTTCTACTTGCTGCAGCAGGAGTTCAGTAACCACACAAAGCGTTGTCTGCAGGTAGGGCCCTGAGGTCAGCTAAAAAGCGGACAGCTTAAGTGCGGTCAGCTAAGAAGCGGACAGCTAAGGCGCAGCTAAGAAGCGGCCAGCGAGAAAGCGCGCAGCTAAAAAATGGGCGGCGCGTCAGTGAGCTCTCTCGTGCCGACAGAAGGCTGAATTGGCTCTCCGTACTACTCAGTGCGGAGGGCCTGCACTGGTTCCACGGACGCGGCGCGGCGGGCTGGGATGTAGGCGGCGGCGAAGGAGACCAGCAGCGTGCCCAGCGCGGCGGCGAAGAAGCTGAGCGGATCGCGGGTCGGCAGCTTAAAGAGCATGGACGCCATGAGCCGGGAACCGATCCAGGCTAGAGGCAGTCCGATGAGCAGGCCAGCGGCGATGAGGTAGAGACTCTCGCGGATGATCATCCAAAGCACTTCAGGCCGCGCGGCACCGAGCGCCATGCGGAGGCCGATTTCGAGGGTGCGCCGACTGACGCGATACGAGAGTGTTCCGTAGAGCCCCACTGCAACCAGCAGTGCTGCGAGCACGCCGAAGAAGATGGCGAGGCGGGCGAAGAGTGCGGGCATGAGATAGGTTTCTTCGAATCCAGTTTGGATGAGTTGCGGCTTGTAGAGCGGGACGTTGGGATCGATGTCGCGGACGATGCGGCGAATGGCGGGCAGCAGAGCGAGCGGATCGCCCTGTGCGCGGACTTCCACATCCATCTCCTGAATGGCGTCCTGTTGCTGGTAGCTGAGCCACGCCATGGGCATGGGACGTTCATCGCTGGACGTGTACTTGCTGTCGCGCACGATGCCCACGATGGTGGCTGCGTGTTTGCGTCTCCAAGGGTGTGGCCGATGGGCGATGATCCTTTGAAGTAGCGATCGGCGAGGAGTTGATTGACTACTGCGACTCGCTGCGAGGATTTGGTGTCAGTGGCACGAATATCGCGACCGGATATCACTGGAATTCCGAATGTCGCGAAAAAGTCCGGGCCGACAAGATTGCTGCGCAGCATGTTTCTGGCGTTGTCCCAAGGATAGGCGTGGCCGTCGATGGTGAGCAGATTGTTGTCGGACCATCCTGTGCCAGGACGCAGTTCCGCAACGGTGACAGAACTGACACCGGGAAGGGATTTGATGCGGTCGGTGAGCTGCGTATAAAAGGCGAGAGACTGCGCGTAGTCGTGCGCGCCTAACGGATGTGCTCCAAAGCCCAGAACGCTTTTCGCCTGCATGCCGAGATCTACCTGCTGGTAATTGCGCAGGGTGCGGAGCAGCAGGCTGGCAGCGAAGAGAAGAACGACGCAGAAGGCCATTTGCAAAGCGATAAGGATTTTTCCAGTTGCGATGTGGCTGCGAGTGGCGGTGACTTGCGTGCCCGAGGACTTGAGCACGAGGCCGACCTGGGGACGAGCCACGGTGCGGAGCGGCGCCAATCCGAAGAGCATGGCGGCGAAGGCAGAGATGCCGAGGGTGAAGAGAAGGACGGTTGTGTCCGGCGCGAGGCTGACCTCTAACTGCGACCATGAGGCGAGCAGGCGTGTAGCTTGAAATGCGAAGAGCCAGCCGAGGAGAGAGCCTGCGGCGACGAGGATTCCGCTCTCTGCCAGCAGCATGCGCAGCAGGGGCCAGCGGCCAGCACCGAGGGCGCGACGCAGGGCGAATTCGCGTTCGCGAACGGAGTTGCGCGCAACCACGAGCATGACGATGTTGACGCAGGCGATGACGAGTACAAGTGCGACCAGGCCCATGAGCACTCGCAGGGGTTCGCGATAGTCGCTGTTGGAAGTGCCAAGGCCTTGCGCGGGCAGAAGCGTTAGTCCGAGCTTATGAGTATATTTCTTGTCTTCCGCGCCCAACGTTTCGTAGGCGGCGTGCTCGAAGACGGGGTCCATGCGGGCGATCGCCTGTGCCGGGGTGACACCGGGCTTGAGGCGCGCCATCAACATCAGGTTCCACCAGTTGGGGCTGGTGTAAAGCGTGTTGTGCTCGGTAGCGGGCATGCCCCAGGAATTGAGTTCGGGGCGATTTTGCAGGGGCAGCCACAGGTCGGTGGCGGTGCCTCCAGACTCGACTCCGTAGAACGCGGGCGCGCTGACACCGGTGATGGTGAAGGGGATTCCGTTGACGAAGATGGCTTTGCCGATGAGATTGGGATCCTGATTGAAGCGGCGCGTCCAGTAGGCGTAGCTGATGACCGCGAGCTGCGAGTGGTGATCCTCGTCGGACGCGTTGAAGGGCTGACCGAGGGCCATGGGTACGCCAAGGGCGGAGAAGAAATTTCCGCTGACGGCGTCAGCCTGGATGTCTTCCGGGACGGTTTCAAAGCGGACAGCCGTCTTGTGCTCGGCGAGCGGGACGTAGGCGATGACATCAGAGAAAACGGAGCGATCTTCCCTGAGGCGGTTGTAGACGTTAATGCCGTATACGTTTCCGGAGTCGCCGGTGCTGCCAACGTTGGACGGCATGTCGGAGTGCGTGAGGTAGAAGAGCCACTCGGGATCGTGCACGGGCAGCATGCGGAGGAGGACGGCATGCATGACGCTGAAGACGGCGGTGTTGGCGCCGATGCCGAGGGCGAGGGTGGCGACGATGGTGATAGCAAAACCGGGCGACATGCGCAGGCGTCGGAGCGCGAGTCGAAGGTCCTGGATGATCGAAGTCATGCACTCTCCCCGCTGTATTTGGAGCAATTGGACAGCCATTGATGCTCGGGTGCAAGTGGCGGGATTCTGGATGCTTGCGCGAGATTTTGCGTGAGGGAAACGTGGCGGGTTGTTCGATGAGGGTAAGGGCTGTTCGAACGTGGACAGTGGGTGTGGGACGCAGCGAGTGTTACGCTTCCTAATTCGCGCTTGCCTCGGAAGAATGAAAGAAACCGAAGTGCGGTGGAGGGCTTACGGAATCATTGCTGATTATTACAGGCACGATGGGGGCGGGCAAGACTGCTGTCCTGAACGAAGCGACGGACATTCTTGCGCAGCGAGGCATCGTCCATGCGGCGATCGACGTGGATGTGCTGGGGGTTGCGTATCTTCCGTCTGCGGCTCCCTGTGATGCGGTGATGAACGACAACCTTCGGTCGATCTGCGGGAATTATGCCGCGATGGGTGTGCAGCGTTTCATACTTGCGCGCGCCATTGAAAACGCTGCTGAACTGGATCTCTGTCGCGAAATCATTCCCGCGGCACATACGGTCGTCTGCCGTCTTACTGCGGGGATCGAGACGATGGAGCGACGCGTAGAGGGGCGTGAACTTGGGATATCGCAGCAGCAGTACGTTGCGCGGGTTGCGATATTGAATGCCATTCTTGATCGCGCGAAATTGGAGGACTTTGCGGTGGCCAATGAGGATCGCACGCTGACCGAGGTTGCGATGGAAGTGCTGACGCGTGCGGGATGGATATCGGGTTGATCGTGCGTGCGTGAGATGCGGCTGGCATGATGCACAATAGCTGGATGGCAGATGACGGAGAAGAGCGAGTGGAGCGAGACGCTGAGGCGCAGGCGTATTTCGAGGAAGCGGTAGAGCGGACGAAGCGGCTGCGGGTGTGGCTGGACGGGGTGCTTGCGGGTGGTCCGCAGCCCACGGAGATGACGAAGGAGTGGCGGGAGGGGATGGCGTTTTATGAGGCGCAGGCGCAGATCCCGGTGGACGCGGATGATCTTGCAACGGCGAAGGTGAAGCCGCTGGAGGAGTTGCTGTTCGAGGTGGGGCAGGGGATCCGGAATCGGCGAGAGGCTGCGGGGAAGCCGCTGGATGTGATCTCGGAGGAGGAGCGCAAGCGGCGTTTTCTGGAGGTGGTGGAGTTGCTGAAGAAGGATGGTGCGGAGGGGAGGGAGGCTACTCCCATGCACCTTGTGCTGGCGGCTCGGTATGTTGAGGGGGAGATGGATCTGGAGGAGTACTCGCGGGCGGTGTTGAGGGTTTGAGGGGGTAGGCGATAAGCCGGCGTCACGATTGTTGTTTCCGATAATCTTGCAACCCTCAGGGCTAAAGCCCTTCTCCGCTACTTCTTAAAGGCGGGGCCGAAGCCCCGCCCATTTACACCAATCTTCTACTCCTCGCTTGTTGTTATGCGCTTGCCTGTAAATCGGAAACCACCTGGGTCGGCAACGCAGTTTTCACCCTGCAGATTGCACGAGAAACCTGCGCCGGTGCCGGCCAGGCTGTTTCGGCCCGTAAGGTGTAACCGAATACTTAGCTTTTGCAGTGAAACGTTGCCAGTGGAATCAGGGTTAAAGGCATAAAAGACTGCGGTGCAGCTGTCCGCGTTCTTGCACTTCCATGCGCCGTAAAAGGTCCCCATAGGAGGTGCTGAAGGGGTTGTCACAAGTATCCCGCCTCCACCGAAAGAGATGAGTGAATTGAAAGTCGCAATAGGCTGTTCGGCGAGCAACACATCGATATCGAAGATCCATGAGCCCTCGATGGAGGAATTGCCGACTCTATCAGTATTCGCACTGGATTGTGCGGTCGCAGGTGCAATCGCTGCCGACAAGACCAGGGCCAATAGCGAAGTGGTGAAGACGACGCGGAGAACTTTACCCTTTGCAATCTGTGGGTCAGAAGTGAATTTCATTTGATCTCTCCTTTAGCTGAATTTGATTTGGCCGCCTGGGATTATCTGCCTGGACGGGGATCGCCTAAGTCGAATGTTCATCGGCCTTCGCCCGTACAATCAATCCCGATCCTTGCTGCACACTAGCGGTGTGCAAATCGGCTGGCCTAGTAAAAATTCGACACTTTGCGCTAAAGGTAAGACGAAGAGCCTACAATTCGTTGGCAATTGGGGTTTTACGTTGGAGCCTCGGAATGGGAGGGCCTCGTGCACAGAATCCAGACGGCACTTCCGCGCCACGAACTCAAGGACTTTGTTCGCGTTTTTGCTCAACGCGACGTCTCGTGCGAGGGCGATGGTTTCAGACAATACAACATGGCGTCGCTGGAGCATATTCTGTCGTTTGACTTTGGTGATCTATCGACGATCTACGACTTCAAAGGCCAGACCAAACTTGTTCCGCGTATTCACGTCGTCGGATCACAGACCGCTTCTACCGGTTACGCTCACTACAAAGGACGCCACAATGGATTCGGGATCTTCCTCAAGCCTCTTGCTTCATGGCAGTTGTTTCGAATACCGCCTGCTGTCTTCGCAAACGAAAACGGCGATGGAAGAGATCTACTGGGAAACGGCATTGATATTCTTTGGCTGCGTTTAGCGGAGAAGAACACGTTCCAAGAGAGGATCCAGGTAGCGGAAGAATTTTTGTTGCCTTTTGCAAGAAAAGCTCTGCCCAGAAGCGTGGTCATGGAAACCGCCCAGCACACCTATCGGCGCCATGGCGCGGTCAGAATTCAGGCCCTTGCAAACGATAGTTCCTTGAGTCTTCGGCAATATGAAAGGCGATTCGCGGCTGAGATCGGATTCACGCCAAGACTCTTCGCGAGGATGATTCGTTTCGAGGTGGCGCTCGATGCAAAGCGTATGTCGCCAGAGCGATCCTGGCTGACCATAGCCCATCAGTTAGGCTACTTCGATCAGATGCACATGGTTCATGATTTTAAGAGTCTCGGCGGCGAGGCTCCGAGCGAAATACTTCAGCAGATCGGTGATTACCAGCCTTGGTCTCTCTCTGCTCCTTCAACTCCCTACTATTTCCCGGAGGTTGATCGCCGGCCGCGTCTTCGACGGTAGACGGCATGCTTGGCCTGCCTTCCGCGTTTCGGTTGTCGGAATGGACCGCATTTGCTAAGGCCTCTTGAGAAAGGTAGCCTCAAAGGCGCGTTACAGGGAGAGGGGCTCCGTTTTGTCCACCAGTCCATTTAAATACAGAATCCTGATCGTCGATGATGAACCCACTTTGCGGATGGTCGGAAAGATGCTGCTGGAGGCCCAAGGGTACGAGGTGCAGTGCGCCGAAGATGGATTCGAGGGTCTTGCTGCGCTGAGGCAGTCGTTGCCGGACATCATCATCTCCGACCTGCGGATGCCGAACATGAACGGCTTCGAGTTTCTGTCCGTCGTGCGTCGTCGTTTCCCCACTATTCCGGTCATCGTTATTTCGGGAGAGTTCTCCGGGCTGTCATTGCCGGAGAGCGTACTGGCGGACGCCTTCTTTACAAAGGGTGAATACAAACTCGAGGACCTGTTTGGTAAGGTGATCGACCTGCTGAACGAATTGCCCACGCGTCCGAAGACAGGGAAGCCGCATCAACCGGCTGTGTGGGTAAAGAATGACAAAGGGACGATCGCTGTTACTTGTTCGGAGTGCCTGCGGACTTTTCCGGTGACCGGTGCTACGAAAGGGATCAATGAAGCGGAGTGTGATTTCTGCTCTGCTGTTATCCGGTACGAGATTATAGGGGAGTACGGTGGAGCCGCAGCCTCCCCTCCGGTTGAAGACATTTCGGTTGGATAATGTTGGCTCAGTCCATAAACAGACTGTCTTGCGTCAAGTGACTTTCCTATCGAAGTAAAGGCAGTTCGATCTTATGGGACATTCTTTGCACTTCGGCTTGGTACGTTTGCAGATTTCCTGTCCATGCTTTTTTAACAGCAGATAGGCGCGGGCGCGCGCGGAGCAGGTTTGCGGTATCTCTTCCTCGATAGCCTGCTGTGCGTCGCGATAGGTGACGCCATAGTTATCGCCTTCGCGGCCATAAAGGATGCGGAACAAGACTTGGGGACAATTCGAGGGAACCGCTGCGATGGGCACGATCCCGGCAAACAGCAGAATGCGATCGGCGCCCGGATCTGCGATACAGGGAAACTTCTTCAAGGTCTTACGAACGTTGGGAAGAGGCCCCACTAAAGCAGCACGCAGGTCGCCGCTGAACTCGTCCTTGACGCGCATGGCAATCTCTTTCAGCCGCAGAGCGCGCAATTCCGGCACCATGCCTCCGGCCTTTAGAGCGAGAGCAAGCTTGTTCGGTGTAGCGGAAAGCAGGTTATGCGGCTCAATGCCAATCTCGCTCTTTAACTTGTCCCAGCCTTTGGTGCACGCTGCATCGCTGGCCGGATATCCGCATTGCCACCACACGATGAACTCGTAAGGATCGACGGGCCAGGAGGGCTCCTGCTTGCCGTAGAACTGCTCCAGCTTGTCGATCAATTCGGAAATCGAGTGCATGGCTTTTCGCATGGAAATTTCAGATCCCGTGGATAGGCTAGCGTAGTTGCAAGGATTTGTGCGCGGGGGAATTGTGCGGCATGCTGGTGCTGAACGGCGAATCCACGAGCGGAGATTGCGCATGGCTACGAAGAAGCGAGCGGGCGGAAATGGCGAGGAGCAGATTGGGCGGGTGAGGCGCATCTGCATGTCGTTACCGGGGACGGAAGAGAAGTTGTCGCATGGGGAGCCTACGTTTTTTGTGGGCAAGAAGGTGTATACGATGTGCGCCAACAATCATCATGACGACGGGCATGTAGCGGTGTGGATTCCAGCGGAGCCGGGAATGCAGGAGTCGCTGATTGCGTTGTCGGCGAAGAAATATTTTCGTCCGCCGTATGTGGGGGTGAAGGGATGGGTGGGCGTGGAGATTGATGCGGTGAGCGAGGAAGAACTGGCGCTGCATATTCGCGAGGCCTGGGTGTTGATTGCTCCGAAGAAGTTGAAGGGCACGTTGATGGCGGGGTTGCGGTAGCTTGATCCAGTTCGCGGGCCGTAATTCGACGATCAGCCACCTGACAAGCGCTTCGCCAATCTCCCGACTTTATGTGCGAACGCTCGGAATGGATTTGCTGTTGTCAATGTTCCTGCCGGATCTGAAATGATAATCACCTCGGATTCAATCAAGATGCGCAATATTCCCGGGCTGCTCGGCTGAGCCGGAACGAATTGGGGAACTCCATCGGGATCGAGAATACGGAACTCGGCGATAACCAGGGTCACGCATTGTTCATTCCCTGTTGCGTCCGTCTTCACCGTCCGGTTCAACAACTGCTTAGTCACTGAGTCAGCAAGCATTACAGGGCCGAAAACGGGCTCTGTTCGTCCGACTTTCCCATTGGGTTCGTAGATCATGCGCATGACGACAACGCCCTGAACCCGGGCCGCACGCGCAATAGGCGGGTAAACGAGAGTGTACGACGAATTCTTCTGTGAAACGGCGCACCAGCGTGGTTCTGCCGGGCATAGAACAGGTGCGAGCAGGCAAAATGCAGCCACGGCAAAGAGTTTCATACGCAGTCAATAATCCGATTGTTCTTGGACGGTATTCTACGCCGCTGCCGCTGGACCTGCAGCCACATCTCTTGATCGTATGGTGGCTTGCTGCGATGGAAATAAACTAACTCACCCAAGCCAAGAGTGGGCCTTCCAGCTTTTCATCGTGAGCAGGAAACGCAGATTCCTCCACCGCGCTTGCTTCGGTCGGAATGACAAGATCACTGATCCCACCCTTCGCGAAAAAACGCGCGAAGGATGGGGCACCCACGGTAAAACCCCACTCAAGCCAACGGAGGGCTTGAATGGGCCACCTTCCGATGACCTTCATCTTATGCAGAATCCCATGTGTCAAACGCGAGACATGGGGTACCCGCATTTGTTTGACCGACGAGTGGGCAGCTGGCGATTGAATAAAACTACCCCACTCAAGCCAACAGAAGGCTTGAATGGGCCACCTTCCGATGATCTTCATCTTATGCAGAATCCCATGTCTCAAACGCGAGACATGGGGCACCCGCATTTGTTTGACCGACGAGTGGGCAGCTGGCGATGGAATAAAACTACCCCCACTCAAGCCAACGGAGGGCTTGAATGGGCCACCTTCCAATGCGGCTTGGATGGGCCGCCTTCCTTCGGCTGGGCGGTTTCAATTTACAATCTAGAGCATGCTGCTAGAAGGCATTTTTCCTGCTGTTACTACTCCGTTTTATCCTGACGGGCGGATTTACCTGCGCAAACTGGAACAGAATGTGGCGCGTTATTCGCTGACTGCGGCGGCGGGGCTGGTGGTGCTGGGCTCCACGGGCGAAGCGATGATGCTGAGCGATGAGGAGTCACGAGAGGTTCTGCGGACGGCGCGCGGGGCGGCGGCGAAGGAAAAAGTGCTGCTGGCGGGCGTGGGGCGGGAAAGCGTGGCGGAAACGCTGCGTTTGGCCGAGTTTGCGGCGGGGGAGCAGTATGACGCGGTGCTGGTGCGGACTCCGAACTTTTACGGCCCGCAGATGACCGACGCGGTGATGCTGAACTATTACCGGACGATCGCGGACCGGGCGGCGCTTCCGGTGGTGATTTACAGCATTCCCAAGTTCACCCATTACGACATCTCCGTGGCGGTGGTGGCGGAGCTTGCGAATCACCGTAACATCATTGGAATCAAGGACTCCAGCGGAAATGTTGAACAGATTGCGGGGCTTGTGGAGGCTACCCGGCAGGTGGCCAAGCGGACGGTGACGGTGACTCCCATATTTGAGGCGGTGACGGGGCGGATGCTGGCCGCCGCGGGAGTTGAGGCCTCGGGGAGCTTTGTTTCGGCGGAATCGCTGGGTGCGGGGGCTACGGCGCTGGCGGTTGCGCCGCCGTTGGCGCGTCCTGCGACACGGACGCGGGAGGTTGGGTTCCAGGTGCTTTCAGGGTCGGCGGAAATGGCCAAGGCGTCGCTGGAGGCGGGTGCGAGCGGGTGCGTACTGGCTATGGGGGCCTGTGTGCCGCAGTCTTGCATTGAGGTCTATACCGCATGGAAAGACAGGGATGCGGCGCTGGCGGGGGAAAAACAGGATCGCCTGGCGAAGGCTGCTCGGCGTGTGGCGGGCGGACTGGGGATTGCGGGCATCAAGTATGCGTGTGAGCTGAACGGGTATTACGGGGGGCGTCCCAGACTGCCGCTGCTGCCGCTCACTGCCGATGAGAAGGCCGAAGTGGAAGCGCTGATGGCGTCGATGCGGAGCTGATAAAGCAGCTAAGAGGCGGTTAGCTAAAGGGCCGTTAGCTAAAAAGCGGTTAGCTAAAGGCGAGGACGCGAGCGATTGTTTATCCCAGCCTGGCCAACTGCGAGCCAGGATGGGGCACCCACATTCTTAGCCAAGAAGCGGGTAGTAAGAAGCGGATAGCCAAAGGGCGGTTAGCTGAGGGGAAGGGAACGCAGGTCCCTCCACTTCGCTTTGCTCCGGTCGGGATGACAATTATTGGTGCGGGAATGGGCCCTCGGCTCGTTCGTCGTCTTTTTGGGGGCGATCATCGTAATCCCACATCTCAAAAGCGAGATGTGGGCCACCCGGCCGATGAGAAGGCGGAAGTGGAAGCGCTGATGACGTCGATGCGGAGCTGATAAAGCAGCTAAGAGGCGGTTAGCTAAGAGGCGGATAGCTAAGAGGCGGATAGCTAAAGGCGGATAGCTTAAGGCGAGGACGCGAGCGATTGTTTATCCCACCCTGGCCAACGGCGAGCCAGGATGGGGCACCCACATTCTTAGCTAAGAAGCAGATAGCTAAAGAGCGGTTAGCCAAGAGGCGGTTAGAGAATGAGCGGATAGCTAAAGTGTGAGGTGCGTGAAAATGTGCGCGCGTAACACAACAGGTGCAGAGAAGCGCGACTGAATCTGTGTTGCAATTCAAGGGTGATATCTGGTCATAGACCTGCGATTCGATGAGCTTTTGATGGGCGAACTTTCGGCAAATGTGGAGGATTTCCCCGTTCAAGGTGAAAAACTCGCTGCTTGTTGCTAAATGGAAGTCGTCCGAGTATCAGAAGCGCATCATCGATGGGTAAGTGACTATAATCACGTAGACGAGAGACTCTTGATCTTTCCGACTTTCCTCTGAAGGGATCCCGCCAAATGGCGACAGGAGACGTTGTCCTGAGCACGACCAGCGCGTCAGCAACGCAGCAAGGCTCAGAGACACAGCAGTACTCAGCATCCAAGCGCATCGTTAACGATTTCAGCATCCAGGTAGCTACGGTAAATGGCTCTGGATCGCAATCCGCCAACAGCGTTCTACTGAAGAGCATCTTCGGCATGGGCGTACCGGTGAGCGGCAAGAACCTTTTTCCATCCAACATTGCAGGACTACCGACGTGGTACACGATCCGTGCGAGCAAGAACGGATATGTGGCGCGCAAGAAAGATATCGACATTCTTGTATCGCTGAATGCCGAGACAGCGAAGCCCGATGTTCTGTCCCTTCATCCCGGCGCGGCCGCGATCTACGAAGAGTCACTGAAGCTCGATCAGTATCGCGACGATGTGTCCTTCTATCCGGTGCCGATTGATAAGCTGACGGCCGCGGTATGTCCTGAGGCGAAGCTGCGCAAGCTTGTTCGCAACATGATCTATGTGGGCGTGGTTGCGAAGATCCTCGAGATGGATGTCGCGGTGGTGGAGCACGCGGTTCGCCAGCAGTTTGCGAAGAAGCAGAAGGCAGCCGATTTGAACTGGAGCGCGGTTCAAGCGGGATACCAATACGCTGTCGACAACCTGACGAAGAATGATCCCTACGTCGTGGAGAAGATGAATGCCACGGCTGGCAAGATCATTATCGACGGCAACGAAGCTGCTGCGATGGGCGCGATGTTTGCGGGCGTCACGGTGGTTACGTGGTATCCGATCACGCCGTCGTCGTCAGTGGTTGAGAGCCTGATTGATTTTCTGAAGAAGTATCGCGTGGAGCCGGACGGCAAGGCGAGCTTTGCCGTGGTGCAGGCAGAAGATGAGCTGGCAGCTATCGGCATGGTGCTTGGCGCAGGCTGGGCAGGTGCGCGATCGATGACGGCAACTTCAGGACCTGGAATTTCGCTAATGTCGGAATTCGCGGGACTGGGATACTTCGCCGAAATCCCCGGAGTAATTTTCGATGTGCAGCGTACCGGCCCATCTACCGGTATGCCGACACGTACCTCACAGGCAGACATTCTTTCCGTCGCCTTCATTTCTCACGGAGACACGAAGCACGTAATGCTGCTTCCGGGCTCAGTGAAGGAGTGCTACGAGTTTGGCGGCGCCGCATTTGATCTTGCGGAGCGGCTGCAGACTCCAGTGTTCGTAATGTCGGATCTCGATCTGGGCATGAACAACTGGATGTCGGATCCTTTCACGTATCCCGACAAGCCACTGGATCGCGGCAAAGTGCTTACGGCCGAAGACCTGACACGCCTGGGCGAATTTGCTCGCTACAGGGATGTGGACGGCGACGCGATTCCGTATCGCACACTGCCGGGCACCGATCATCCCAAGGCGGCGTATTTTACGCGCGGTTCAGGGCATGACGACAAGGCTCTCTACACGGAGAAGCCGGACGACTACCAGAACATTATGGAGCGGCTGGATCGCAAGTTCGACACGGCGAGAACGCTGGTTCCGGCTCCGATCGTTGTACAGGACGGCAAGTCGAAGGTTGGAATTCTGGCTTTTGGTTCGTCGGACTTTGCGATTGCGGAAAGCCGCGACGATTTGCTGAAGCAGCATGGTCTGGACACGGACTACATGCGTATTCGCGCGTATCCATTCCCGCAGTCGGTTCACGACTTTGTGGCCTCGCATGAGCGGGTCTACGTGGTCGAGCAGAATCGCGATGCCCAGATGCAGAGCTTGTTGAAGCTGGATCTTCCGGCGGCGGAAACGACAAAGTTGAGAAGCGTACTGCACTTCAACGGGCTTCCCATGGACGCTGAGAGCGTAACCGGGGCAGTGGTTGAGCAGGAGGGACTCTAAGAAATGGCAACCACTACTGTTACAAATGCTCCGGCGCCCAAGACAAATCGTATTGGACTGCAGGTACTGGATTATCGCGGCGGCAAGACGACGCTCTGCGCGGGTTGCGGACACAACGCGATCTCAGAGCGCATTATCGACGCGATGTACGAGATGGGTGTGCAGCCGGAGCGGGTAATGAAGCTCTCGGGCATTGGATGCTCATCGAAGAGCCCGGCTTATTTCATGGGCCGCTCGTTCAGCTTTAACAGCGTTCACGGGCGTATGCCTTCGGTATCAACCGGGGCATTGCTGGCGAACCACACCATGGTCGCACTCGGCGTAAGCGGAGACGGCGACACGGCATCCATCGGCATGGGCCAGTTCGTTCACCTGATGCGCCGCAATCTTCCGATGATCTACATCATTGAAGACAACGGTGTGTACGGGCTGACGAAAGGGCAGTTTTCAGCGACGGCCGATATCGGCTCCAAGCTGAAGACGGGTGTGATCAACGATCTGCCTCCGATCGACACTTGCGCGATGGCGATTCAGCTGGGCGCGACGTTTGTCGGGCGCTCCTTCTCCGGCGACAAGAAGCAGTTGCTGGCGATGTTGAAGGCGGCGATTGCTCACAAAGGTACGGTGATGCTCGACGTGATTTCGCCCTGCGTGACGTTTAACGATCACGAGGGGTCGACGAAGAGCTACAAGTACATGCAGGAGCACGACGAGCCGATCTCCGAGCTTGGATTTGTACCCAGCTTTGAAGACATCACTGTGGACTACGATCCGGGGACTACGTACGAAGTGAGGATGCACGACGGATCCTCGCTCCGGCTGCGCAAGCTGCAGGAGAACTACAATCCGACGGATCGCATTGCATCGGTGACGCAGTTGATGGACTCGCACGCCAAGGGTGAAGTGTTGACCGGCATCTTCTACGTTGATACGGAGAAGCCGAGCTTCACGGACCAGCTGAACCTGGTGGATGTTCCGCTGGGCACGCTGCCTGAAGAGCGTACGCGACCGTCCAAGGCGGTCTTCGACGAGATCATGGCAAAGCATCGATAAGAAGTTGAGGGGAAAGAGAAAGGCTCCGCATGACGCGGAGCCTTTTCTTTTTGGAGCGGGCACTGGCCGGAGCAGGGCGGAGGTTGAGCGAGGGAGACTACTTCTTCTCGCTCTTATCCTGCTGGCCACTGTGCTCAGGACTTGAACCCGGTTCGGGGAAGTCCGAGTCTTCGCCGTCGTCGGGCCTGTTGATGCCGCGGTGAACTATCTGACCGTTGAGCGAAACATTCTCGCTCTTGGATGGCCGGTCATTCTCTACTGCACCTTTGCCGGCATCGGCATCGGCATGCTTTATGAAATTAGTCATGGCAGTCGTAGTACAGATGCGGGAATTCTCCCGCTTGTTGCCCACTAATAGCAAGCGGAAAGATTTCGCGGTTCGTCCGATCTACTGTGGCTGTCCGGCGGCGGGCTTCGGTGTGATGCGTATTCCCAACGCATTGAGACGATTGCGCGCCTGCTGCGCTTCCGGTGATTGCGGATATCGCTGGATGAGGCTGCGCATTTCGCGGATGCCGGCGTCCTTTTGATTTAGCTCGATGAGGGATTCGCCTTTGCGAAGCTGGGCTGCGGGGGCTTTAGGATTACCGGGGAACTGCTCAAGGACGGCGTCGTATCCCTTGATGGCCGCGGGATATTTTCCCTGCCGGTAGGAGATTTCCGCGATGTAATACTGCGCGTTTCCGGCGAGCTCTTCGCGGGGATAGAACTTGACGACGTCGCTGAATTCAGAGGTGGCAAGGTCGTATTTCGCGGAGTTGTAGTCGCGGAGCCCGCTTTGATAAAGCTGCTGCAGGGGAGGCGCCTGGGGCGCATTTGCGGCGGGTCCCGGAGGCGTGTTGTTGTCTGTGGGTCCGGACGTGGAAGCGCCCTGCACGCCATTGACATCAGCGGCGGCCATCTGGCTCTGCATGTCAGAGAGCTGCTTTTCAATGCGACCCATGCGCGACTTGAGTTCGTCGATGGAGTCGTTGAGCGATTGTACCTGTCCGGAGACGCCCTCGGTTTTCTGCGTGAGGCTGTCGGTCTGCGATCCAAGCTTGTTCTGAAGTTGTGTAACCGTGACGGACATTTTGTTGACGTTGTCCGCGGTCTGCTCGATCAAATGCTGCAAGACTCCCATGCGCTCATCGTTGGTGGTTTGCAAGTGCGCGATGGCATCCTGCAATTCCTGCACCTGGGTTTGAAGCTGGATGATTTCCTTCGAGACGGCGTGAGCAGGAAATGCAGGAATAAAGAATGCAAGAACAGCAAGCGTAACGAAGGTCTTCATTTTCATCAGTAATGTACCCGTGTTAATTGAAAGTACTTTGCGGCAGCATGGCCTGAGGCGATGCTGCCGCATTTGACACTGTTACTGCTCGCTACTTATCGAGCGAGAACTGCGAGCGGCGATTCTGCTGCCAGCAGCTTTCATCGTGCTCAGAGCAGAACTGCTTCTCCTTGCCGTAGCTGACGACGCGTAGACGATCCGGGCTGACGCCGGCGGTTACGAGTGACTGCTTGGCGGCATTGGCGCGATTTTCGCCGAGTGCGAGGTTGTATTCCGTGGAACCGCGCTCGTCGCAGTATCCACCGATGACGACCTTGACAGTTGGATGCGCCACGAAGAAGCTTGCGTCCTTGGAAATGATGGACTGGGCGTCGGCGCGGAGCTCGTAGCTGTCATAGTCGAAGAAGATGTCGGCCACATTCTGGCGGAATGACGCTTCGTCGACGATGTCGGCGCTGGTGGGATTGCTGGGCGGCGGAGGCGGCGGCGTGTTGACCGTGACGCGAGCAGTTGCATCCGCTGTAGCTGTTCCGCTCTTGGCCACCAGATGATAGTTGGTGGAGTTGAGGGGGTTGACGGTCTGCGTGCCTTCGGCGCTGACGGTGCCGAGGCCTTCGATCATAACTTCGGTGGCATTGGTGGTGCGCCATGCCAGGACGACCTTGTCGCCAGCAGTGACGACGGTAGGAGTGGCCGTGATCTCAGCAGTCGGCTCGGGTGCAAGGACCGGCGGAGGCGGCGGTGGTGGCGGTTCAGTCTTCTTCTTACCGCAACCCACTGCGAGTACAAGAAATGCAAAGAATACGAGCGAACCCAAATACCTCAACTGTTTTGCGATCACGATTTTCTCCTCCTAGGGAGAGTAGTTAGTTTGTTGACCTCACCAGTGCACTGCTGCGCCGCGGACTGATTGCTTGCAAATGCGAGTCACATAAGTTTACGACCAAGTTCGATTACTTAAATAACTTCCTAATAACACAAATTACGTAGGCCCAGTTACCTTGGTTACTTCCAACTCCAATTCGGCATGGTGTTATTGCCGGTGGTTGTGAGCGCGTGCTGCTCGGTTCCGTCTGCCAACATGCTCCAAATCTCAGTGCGACCGCCTTCTGCGCGCTCAAAGACGATGTGGCGTCCATCGGGAGCCCAGCTGGGAAAGTCGTTGCGTCCTGCGTCATGCGTGAGCTGCAGCCAGCGCTTGCTGGCAATGTCCATGACGTAGATGTCCTGCCCGCCGGGAGCACCGGGGCCGTACTTGCGATCCCACGCGAAGGTGAGGAACTGGCCGTTCGGAGACCATGAAGGCGAGGTGGCATATCCGCCGTCGGTCATGCGCTGAATGTCTCCGCCATCGGAGTCCATGATGTAGATTTGCGGAAGCCCGGTGCGACCGCTGCACCAGGCGAGTTGGTTTCCGGTCTTCGGATTCCACACAGGGGAAACATCCGGCCCCGCGAAATTTGTCAGTCGACGCGGATTGGAGCCGTTGGCATCGACGATCCAAATTTCAGGGTCGCCGGAGCGGCTGGAGGAGAATGCGAGCCTGTTGCCATCTGGCGCCCATGCGGGCGAGAGAGTGGTGCCGCCGCCGGAGGGGAAGTTGATAAGGCGGCTGAGCTCCATGGAGAACATGCGAATGGACCAGCCCTCCTTGCTTAAAGAGGAGAAGGCGATGCGCGTGTTGTTGGGCGAGATGCGCGGTGAGAGGGAGACCTGGCCGAGACGCGTGATCTGGCGCTGTCCCTGACCGTCGTAATCCATCACCCAGATTTCTTTGCTGCCGGAGCGGGAGGACACGTAATAGATTTTTGTTTCGGCGATTCCGTTAATGCCGCCGCCGAGCCGCAGAATGATTTCGTCCGCGAATTTGTGGGCGATGAGGCGGGCATTGTCCTGATTCGCGATGTCGGTGTATTGCTTGCCCAGCACCTGCGGAGACTGCTCATTCTTGGCGTCGAAGAGGAAGCCATTGACGACGATGCGGCCACTGCGTACGGCGAGTGCGCCGAAGACGACCATGGCGGCATTCGATGGTGCGTCTGCCCACTGCTTGAGGACGATCTCCTGAGGCGAGCCGGGAACGGAGGTGGGCGCCATGCTCTTCGAGACCATGTCGAAGATGCCTGCAGCGGCGAGGTCGGAGTAGAGAGTGCCGTCGAAGGTGTTTTTGAGAGAAGGCGTCTGCGGATCGTTGGATGCCGGTTTGAAATCTGCGACAGCGAGGCGAATGCGCTCCACTCCAAGGTTGGTGCCCGTCTTTACCCAATCCTGTGCAACGGCGTTTACAGAGCCCGTAAAAAGGAAAATGGAAAGGAGCAGCAGGGATGCACTGACGAGGAATTGGATCTTTTTGGGGGTCGTCTTCTTCATGAGCGGAGCTATGTGCTGTACCTCTTCAAGTAATGGCTAATGGTTCGGATGCGTGTAACTAAAAGTGTACGCCACATTGAGGTTACTTCCGGTGTACCCGGGAGGGAGGGGACCGAAGGTGTCAACCCTCTGCACGGCGCGAATGGCGGAGCTGTCGAGGGTGGAGGATCCGCTGGAAGTGACGATGCGGATGCTGCTGGGGCTGCCATCGCGGGAGAGCATGAAGGTGATGACGGCTTCCTTGCCTTCTCCGGTGGAAGGATCGACCTCAGCCTTGTACCAGGACTCGCTGACTTTGCGCTTGATGATGTCGACGTACCAGCCGAAGCGGGAACCGAAATCTCCAGAAGCAGCCACGGGATTGCCGTTGCCGTTGGCCCCTCCGGCGGTAGAGCGCGCCATGTTGGGGGCGCCCTCTCCATATTGCGCGCGGTTGTCCTGCTTTTGAGGCGTCTGCTTGCCGGGGGGTATGGGCTTAGGCGGAGCCTGCGTTTTCTCTTCGCTCTTCTCTGGAGCCTTCTTGGCCTTGTCCTGCTTCGTGGCTATTGGAATAGCCGTATCGTCGGGCTGCTGAATTGCCTTGGGTTGCGGAGGAGCGGTTTCGGGGCTGGGCCTCTCGGTCGCGAGAACGCTATCGGTGGGCGGGTGATCCTGCGGTAGAGGCAGAGAGGCGGAGCTTACCAGGGTGGCAGAGATGGCACCACCGGCGGTCGTGTCTCCCCATGTGGCGTGCTTGAAAAGGCCGGAAACAAAGGCGAGGCCGATGAATGTTCCTGCGACTGCGAGATGCAGAATGACAGAGCTGACCGCAGGAGCTCGGAGAGTTTCCTTGCGGTCCAACAGGTCTTCCTGGTTTGCCATTGATGCCATCCCGCTACTTAGGACCGCCCTGATCGAGCGGCTGGGTAACGATGCTGATGTTGGTGATGCCTGCCTGCTTTACGGCGTCCATGACGGAAGCGAAAGCTCCAAAAGGGACGCGCTCGTCGGCGCGCAGGTAGATGATCTTCTTGCTGGGATCGCCGCCTCGGGGTACGCGAAGGAGCCGCGGCAGATCTGTGACGTTGACTGCCTGATCCCCAAGAAAGACGCGCTGATCTCGATTGATGGTGAGCACCTGGCGCGTCTCAGTGATCTCTTTTACGGATCGAGTTTTGGGCACGGCGACGTCAATGCCGGATTGCAGCACGGGCGCTGTGATCATGAAGATGATGAGAAGCACGAGCACGACGTCGACCAGCGGAGTGATGTTGATATCCGCGAGCGATGACTGCGTTCTGCCGTTGCTACTTGTGAAGGCCACGCACGGCCTCCCTCTCGATCGGGTCAACGCCCGGGCGCAAGGTGATTTCTTCCATGCTGTTGAGCAATTCGCGGGAGAAGTCGTCGAGGCGAGCGCCGAATTCGCGCAGGCTTGCTCCAAAGCTGTTGTAGGCGATGACGGCCGGGACAGCGACGAGAAGGCCAGCAGCGGTGGTGATGAGGGCTTCGGAGATTCCGGGAGCCACGGCGCGCAGGGTTGCCGCACCTGCAGTGCCGAGACCGTGGAAGGCGTCTACGATTCCCATGATGGTTCCGAAGAGACCGACGAAGGGCGAAACCGCGCCGATGGTTGCCAACGATGGCAGGCGGGTCTCCATGACTGTCAGAGCTTCACTGGAGGCCGTCTGCGCGGCGCGCTCGAGGGCGGTGATGTTGCGCGGCGGACCTGAGCCTCCGGTTTGACGGCGGTAGGTCTCATAGACCTCATCGAAAACATTGACGAGGGGGCTGGGCTTGAACTGATCGCTGGCTGAGGCAATCTCCTGCAGGCGCGTGGCCTTGCGGAATGCGCGCAGGAAACGGCGGCTCTGGGCACGTGCCTTGCGGAAGCTGCTCCACTTGCCAAAGATGATGGCCCACGAGTAAAGGCTGGCGATGAGGAGGATGGCCAGAACTGTGAGTGCGATGGGCCCACTTTGCTGGACCATTTCGACGATAGCGCTACCGCCATTGGGAGCATCTGGAACGGCGGGGTCGGCCTGAAGGTACACAAGGAGTACTGCTGAAATGTTGGTCATTGCCTCTTATCAACGTTAGCAGACGCGAGCGTTGGAACCAATGGCTGGAGCGAAGTTTATGGGGTGTCCAGAAGGGCACGTTGTCCCGTAAATGGCTGCATTGATGGGATGCCCGGCTGCGAGAGGCGCGGTGGCCTGGTGAGGACCTGTGGGAATCCGGCCGCAGTGATGAAAATGCGCGTGCTATTCTTCGCTCGGATTCCGCTTTGTAACGGAATGGTAATGGATGTTGAGGCCGAACCATGCTGCTCGAATTAAGAGCTGAGAATTACGCGGTGATCGATCATGCGATTGCGGTCTTTGGTCCGGGGCTGAATCTGCTTACCGGAGAGACGGGCGCAGGCAAGTCGATCCTGGTGGACGCATTGGCGCTGCTGATGGGCGAGAAGGCTTCCTCGGACGTAGTGCGCCACGGCGCGGAAAAGGCTGTGGTCGCGTGTGTGTTCGAGAGCACGGACGGCGCGGAGGCGATTCTCGAGGAAAACGGGATCGACGCCGATGGCAGCGAGATTATTCTTCGGCGGGAAATTCAGAGCAACGGCAAGGGCCGCGTGTATGTGAATAACCAGCCGGCAACGGTGGCAGTGTTGCGGAATCTTGCGCCGGAGCTGGCGCTGGTGCATGCGCAGAGCCAGACTTTGGGCGCGTTTGACCAGGCACAGCAGCGGGGACTGCTGGATCGCTTTGCCGGGAGCCATCTGGATGCGGTGGCTGGTACTTACACAGCGTGGCGCGAAGTAGTGAAACGGCTGGCGGACCTGGAGCGCGATGAGCAGGACAGGCTGCGCATGGCGGACCTGTGGAGCTTTCAATATAAGGAGATCGAAGCGGCGCGGATTTCCGCGGGCGAAGACGAGTCCCTGGATAACGAGCGCAGTGTGCTGGCGAACGCTGAGAAGCTCTACACCGCGGCGATGGGCGCTTACGACCTGCTGTACGAGGGCAGCAGTTCAGCGGAAGTGGCGCTGCGGGCGGCGTTGAAGCAGTTGGAGGAGATTGCGCGATACGACACGCGTTTTGCAGAGGCGACGCAGCAGCTTGTGTCTGCACGGGCCGTGGTTGGCGATGTCGGCGAGACGATGCGCGCGTATGCCGAGAACATCCAGGCTTCTCCCGAGAGACTGGCGGAGATTGAGGACCGGCTGGCGGTGCTGGACAGGTTGAAGCGCAAATATGGACCGGGGCTGGAGCAAGTAATCGCGCACGGGGCCGAGGTGGCGGAACGGCTCTCGGAGATTGAGAATCGCGACGAGATCTTGAAGAATCTGCGGGCCGAATTGGCGAAGACGGCAGCGAGCTACAAGGCGGCGGCGGGTGCGCTTTCAAAAGAGCGGACGGCGGCGGCGAAGAAGCTGGAGAAGCTGGCCGAGGCGCAGATCAACGATCTCGCGATGAAGGTGAAGTTTCGCGTGGAAGTGGCGGCGCGTGAGCAGGAAACGGCGTGGAGCGCGAGCGGATGGGATGAGGTGGAGTGCCGCATCGCGACAAATGCCGGGGAGCCTCTCAAGCCTCTGGATGAAATTGCGTCCGGCGGGGAAATGTCGCGGGTGCTGCTGGCGCTGAAGGTGAGCGTGGAAGAGGGTGCCGGCCACGTTCGCGGAAGCCGGAAAACGGCGGTTCCACGGACACTCGTCTTTGACGAGATCGACATTGGGATTGGGGGGCGTGCGGCGGAGGCTGTGGGGAGCAGGCTGAAGGCTCTGTCGCGCTCGCAGCAGGTGCTTTGCGTGACGCATCTACCTCAAATCGCAGCATTTGCTGACCAGCACTTCCTGGTAGATAAGCGGGAACAGCAGGGGAGGACCAAGACTGCGATTCGTCTACTGGATGAGGCGTCACGTACGGAAGAAGTGGCCCGGATGCTAAGCGGCGCTAAGCTGACGGAGACTTCCATGCGGCATGCCGAGCAAATGCTGAAAACAAGCCGTTAAGGCGGCGATGCAAGAGGTTACCGGCAGGTTTCTTTATTTACTACAAAGGTATCCACGTAACCTGTTGATTACTTGTCGACCGGAAGATGAACCAAGGCCAAGGTGAGGTGGGGTAACGGGCCTGATCTTGGTATACTGAAGGCTGTGATAATTAACGGAATTGAAACCCATCCTAACGCCCTCAAAGAGGTTCCCCCCGTGCAGGAAAAGCGCATTTTGCTTTTGAGACCCCGCGGCTTTTGTGCCGGAGTTGTGCGCGCGATCGACATTGTGAAGATTGCGCTGGAGACATTCGGGGCACCCATCTATGTTCGCAAGGAAATTGTGCATAACCGATTCGTGGTTAACGAGTTGGCGGAGAAGGGCGCGATCTTTGTAGATGACATAGATCAAGTGCCCGAAGGCAAGCGCGTGATTTACAGTGCGCATGGCGTGTCGCCAGCGGTGCGCGAGGCCAGCCGTGAGCGCAAGTTGAAGGTGATCGACGCGACTTGTCCGCTGGTAACCAAGGTGCACGTGGAAGCGGTGAAGTTCGCGCAGCAGGGGTATTCGCTGGTGCTGATTGGGCATCGCGATCACGACGAGATTGAAGGAACGCTCGGCGAGGCTCCTGAAGCGACGCAGGTTGTGTCCACGGTGCAGGAAGTGGCAACGCTGACGGTGCCCGATCCGAACCGCGTGGCTTACCTGACGCAGACTACGCTGAGCCTGGATGAAGCGCGCGACATTATTCACGCGTTGAAGGAGAAGTTCCCGGCGATCGTGGGGCCGCATTCGCAGGACATCTGCTATGCGACGGAGAATCGCCAGGTCGCAGTCAAGAATGTTGCTCACATGGCCGACCTTGTGCTCGTTGTGGGGTCGACGAACAGCTCAAATTCGAATCGCCTGGTTGAGGTTTCGCGCAACCTGGACACGCGTGGTTATCTGATTGAGAACTCGGCAAGCATCGACAACAACTGGTTTGAGGGAGTGAACACAGTTGCGTTGACGGCCGGGGCCTCGGCACCGGAAATCCTGGTGGAAGATGTTGTGAAGTATTTGCAACAAATTGGTTTTGGAAGCGTCGAAGAAGTGGAAGTCATGCCGGAGAATGTTCGCTTTGGGTTGCCGCCTGAAATTGTTCAGGCGATTGCAGCCGCACCCGCGAGTGTTTCGAATTAATCGATCGGTCGCCCGCATTTTATGGGACAAAACAAAGCTGTCATTGAGAACATGAGCACGACTACTTTGGGAAGCAGAAGAACTGGGATACCCAAGTTTGGACGCATCGACGCCGGCCTGGACCAGGTGGCCGCGGCCGTTGAACGATCCAAGGATTGGGTATTCGCGCAGCAACATGCTGAAGGCTACTGGTGTGGCGAACTGGAAGCAGACGCCATGCTGGAGGCGGACTACATCTACGTGCACCACCTGCTGGGCACGGGAGATCAGGGCAAGCTGGAGCGGGCCCTGAACGAGATTCTCCGCTATCAGAACGAAGATGGCGGATGGAGTATCTATCCCGGCGGACCATCGAACATCAGCCTCTCCGTGAAGTGCTATTTCGCATGCAAGCTGATGGGGATCACGGACCTTGAGCATCCTGTATTGGCCAAGGCGAGAGAGTGGATTCTTGCACATGGCGGCGTGGTGGAGTGCAACACCTTCACGAAAATTTATCTCTGTTCGCTGGGGCAGTATGAGTACGACGCTGTTCCGGCTGTTCCTCCGGAGATGGTGCTTTTTCCGAATTGGTTCTACTTCAACATTTACGAAATTTCGTCGTGGTCGCGCGACATCGTTGTGCCGTTGTCGATTGCGTATGCGAAGAAGCCGTTCAAGAAGCTTCCTCCGGAACAGTGCATTGATGAGCTGTTCGTCGGGGGAAGGGCGAATGCAAATCTTCGTCCGCGATGGGACAAGAAACAAGATAGTCGGCTGGCGTAATTTCTTCTTGCTGCTTGATCGTGTAGCGCATTTGGCGGAACGCGTACATATTCGTCCGCTGCGTGCGATTGCGTTGAAGAAGGCGGAGAAGTGGATGCTGGAGCGGCTGGAGATGAGCGACGGGCTGGGTGCAATTTATCCCGCCATGTTGAATGCGATTGTCGCCCTGCGTTGCCTGGGGTATTCGCTGGATGATCCGCAACTGATTCGCGCGCTGGACGAGTTTGAGAAGCTGGGCATCGACGAGCCGAATGGCACGGAAGAATATCCGACGCCTACGTTTCGCATGCAGCCGTGCATGTCGCCGGTATGGGATACGGCGCAGGCTGTGTTTGCGTTGGGCGAAGCGGGTGTTGCGCGTACCGATCCTCGGCTGCTGAAGGCTGCCGACTGGATGTTGTCGAAGGAAGTACGCCACAAGGGCGACTGGGCGGTAAAGGTTCGGAACACGGAGCCGGGTGGCTGGTACTTCGAATTCAACAACGAGTTTTATCCCGACGTGGACGACTCAGCGCAGGTTCTGCTGGCGTTGAACAAGATCGACAATCCGCGGGAGCGCTACCAGTACGACGTATCCAAACGCGCGCTGGATTGGATTTTTGCGATGCAGTGCAGGAATGGCGGATGGGCCAGCTTCGATAAAGACAATACGAAGATGGTGTTCCAGTACATTCCGTTCGCTGACCATAACGCCATGCTGGATCCGCCGACGGTGGACATTACGGGCCGGGTGCTCGAGATGCTGGCGACTTACGGCTATACGGCGAAGGATAAGCGCGTCGATCGCGCGGTGAAGTTCATCTATTCAGAGCAGGAGCCGGACGGAAGCTGGTTTGGCCGCTGGGGCGTGAATTACATCTACGGCACGTTCCTGGTGTTGCGAGGGCTGGAAGCTATCGGCATCGATCACAACGAGCCTCAGGTGCAGCAGGCGGCGGAGTGGATTCGCTCGATCCAGAACGCGGACGGCGGCTGGGGCGAATCGTGCCATAGCTACGACGATCCGATTACGCGCGGCATCGGCGCAAGCACTCCATCGCAGACGGGGTGGGCGTTGCTGGGACTGCTGGCTGCGGGAGACACACGCAGCGACTCCGTGGCAAAGGGCGTTCGCTGGCTGCTGGAGACGCAGGACGAAGATGGATCGTGGGACGAGAGCATTGGCTCGGGCGCGACCAAGCAGGCAATTATTACGGGCACCGGCTTCCCCCGGGTGTTTTACCTTGCGTATCACCTGTACCGGAATTACTTCCCGTTGCTGGCGTTGACGAGTTATCGCCGAGCAATGGAACGCACCGCATAACAGCCGTAATGGCCAGCGGTTAAGGAGATCAGATTTAATGGCAATTCCTATTTCCCAGATGTGGACGGTGGCGTCTTACGTGGTCAAGCAAAGGATGCGCGGACGCGAGCGCTATCCGCTTGTCCTGATGCTGGAGCCGCTCTTCCGCTGCAACCTCGCGTGCGCGGGCTGCGGCAAAGTGCAGTATCCGCCACACATTTTGAAGAAAGAACTCACGCCGGAAGAGTGCTTCGCGGCGGTGGAAGAGTGCGGCGCGCCGATGGTGAGTATCCCAGGCGGAGAGCCCCTGCTGCATCCGCGCATCGTTGAAATTGTGAACGGGCTGATTGAGCGCAAGAAATATATCTATCTCTGCACGAATGCGCTGGAGTTGAAGCGCCGACTGCCGGAGTTCACGCCGTCGAAGTACCTGACGTTCTCGGTGCATCTCGATGGCCAGCGCGAGCACCATGATTTTTCAGTTTGCCGCGAAGGTGGTTACGACATCGCGGTGGAAGGCATTAAAGAAGCGGTAAAGCGCGGGTTCCGCGTGACGACGAATGCGACCTTCTTTGATGGCACCGATCCAAACAGCGTTCGCGCCTTTTTCGACGAAGTGATGGCGATGGGCGTGGAAGGGATCGTGCTGTCGCCGGGCTATTCGTATGACAAGGCTCCTGATCAGAATCGCTTCCTGGGACGTGCTCGCACACGTCGCTTGTTCCGCGCCATTCTGTCGAATCGCAAGCCTAGCTGGAAATTCAATATGTCGCCGCTGTTCCTGGAATTTCTGATGGGAAAGCGCGACTACCAGTGCACGGCGTGGGGCATGCCGGCATACAACATCTTCGGTTGGCAGAAGCCCTGCTACCTGTTGCAGGATGGCTATGCTGATTCGTTCAAGGAACTGCTGGAAACGACGGAGTGGGATAAGTACGGCACGGAAAGCGGCAATCCCAAGTGCGCGAATTGCATGGTGAGTTGCGGCTATGAAGCTTCTGCGGTGAATGACGGCTTTGGATCGTTGCGCGGATTTATCGCGATGGCGAAGGCATCGCTATTCAGCCGCTATGCCGATCGCGGAGCACTGGAGTTGTTGAATGCTCCGATTGCGAATTCTGCTCCGCTGGTTCAGATCGATAACGCCAAGCAGGAAGCACTTGAGGAGACAAGGGCATGACGGAGACGAAGATAGTGGATCCGAATGCCTTGGAAATTGCGCCGGGCACAGAACACCTATATCTCGAAGGATGGATCCCGGAGTTTGCCAGCGAGAAAGAGATATTCGACGCGCTGGACAAGGCTTTCGATTATCGCGGAGACGTAACGTTGACGTTGAAGAACGGCGAGCGTTTCGAGGCGTACATCTTCGATCGCAGGCCGGGTGCATCGCTGTCGCTTTCGTATGTAAATCTGTTTCCGGTGAATTCAAACCAGAAGCGTGCGCTGGCGTACAGCGAGATTGCGCGACTGGAGTTTACGGGCAAGGATCGTGCCGCTGGCAAGCACTGGGAAGCCTGGGTGAAGCAGTACAAGGAAAGAAAGGCTGCGGGCGAGAAGCAAGTTGGGCTTCATCCTGAGGCATTGGACTAACTGAGTTTTTCTGAATGGCGAGTGGGATTGATTGAACCGCTCCAGCAGTAAGACTTGAACCGCATTTGCCCGGGCAGGGCCTGGGACACCACTCACACATGAAAGTTTTCCTAACTGGCGCGACAGGCTTTGTGGGCAGTCATGTCGCGGGCGCACTTGCGGAGCAAGGTGCGAGCATGAAGCTCCTGGTGAGGAAGACAAGCCGACTCGACAACCTGGCAGCGATCCAAGGCGAAACCGTGGTGGGAGATCTGCGGGATGTTGAAGCCTTGCGTCCGGCGCTTGCGGGGTGCGAGGCGCTGATCCACGTGGCGGCGGATTATCGATTGTGGGTTCGCGATCCGGCAGCGATGTATGCAGCGAACGTGAACGGCACACGCGATTTGCTGCGAGTGGCTCGGGAAGAGGGTGTGCGGCGCGTGGTGTACACATCCAGCGTGGCCACGATGGGCTTCCAGGCAGACGGCACGATTGTGGATGAGCGTACGCCGGTTTCAATCGACGACATGATTGGGCACTACAAGCGATCGAAGTTCATGGCTGAGCAGGAAGCGCTGAAGGCAGCGCAGGCGGGACAGGATGTGGTGATTCTGAATCCCACGACTCCGATTGGCGCGAACGATGTTCGTCCGACGCCGACGGGCGGGATCATCGTGGACTTCCTAAACAAAAGATTTCCGGCATACATGGACACGGGGCTGAACCTGGTGGATGTGGCCGAGGTGGCAAAGACGCACGTTGCGGCACTGACGGTGGGCCGCGCAGGAGAGCGGTACATCCTTGGGGGCGAGAATCTTACGCTGAAGCAGATTCTGGACAGGATGTCCGCGATTACCGGGCTGCCGTCCCCCACGATGAAGGTTCCGCAGGGAGTGGCGCTGGCGTTCGCGTTCTTCGACGAGAACTTTACGGGCAGGCTGCGGGGCAAGGAACCGAGGGCCACGGTTGAAGCGGTACGCATGGGCAAGAAGAAGATGTATGCGTCCTCAGCGAAGGCAGAGCGGGACCTTGGGTTCACGGTGGCTCCCGTGTACCAGGCGCTGCGGGCGGCGATTGAATGGTTTCGAGCGCACGGATACGCGCCGGCGGCATGACGCGGGTGGGGATTATCGCGGCGATGCCGGGAGAGCTTGCACCGCTGGTGAAGGGTTGGGAGCGGGTGCCAACCGCGAAGCATGTGTGGCGGTGGGAAAAGGACGACCGCGGAGCGAGGTGGATTGCGACGTGCGCCGGCATTGGGCGGGATCGGGCGACGAAGGCGTTTGCCGAGGCAGAGAAGGATGGTGCGCTATCGGCAGTGCTAACGATTGGCTGGGCTGGGGCGCTCCGTGAGGGGTTTTCTGCCGGGAATGAGTACCAGGTGCGCCAGATCGTGAATGCGCAGACCGGGGAGCAGTTTGAGGCGGTATCGGGCGGAGAGCGGGCCGGGCTGGTGACGAGCGCGCGGATTGCGGGAGAGGCGGAGAAGCGGAGATTGGCTGCCGCTTATCCCGGGGCTGCACTGGTAGATATGGAAGGCGCTACGGTCGCGCGGTTGGCCTCGATGCGTCGGATTCCGGTGTTTTGCTTCAAGGCGGTGTCGGATGGTTTGGAAGACAGGCTGCCGGATATGAACGCGTATGTGGACGCCGAAGGGCAATTCCAGGTGGCAAGATTTGCAGCAAACGTGGCATTCCGGCCGCAATATTGGGGCGCTTTGAGCCGGTTTGGGAAGAACAGCCGGAAGGCGGCGGTGGAACTTGGCAAGTCAGTGAGTGAGTTTCTGCGTAACGAGGACTATCTTAAAGAGTACCGCTTTTAGGGCGAACACGGCAGAGGCGTGATGAATACAAAAGCATTGGCCATGGAAACACAGGATGTCCGCTCGATTCCGGCAACGATGCAGGCAGCGGTATACCGGGGCGTGAACGATGTGCGCCTGGAGACGGTGCCGGTTCCGGAGATCGGCGCAGGCGAGTTGCTGATCGAGGTGAGGTCGTGCGGGATCTGCGGGACGGATTTGAAAAAGATCCATACCGGGTCGCACTCTGCTCCGCGAATTTTTGGACACGAGACTGCGGGAGTTGTGGCAGCGGTTGGCGCGGACGTGACGAAGTTTGCCGCCGGAGACCGGGTGATGGTGTTTCATCACATTCCTTGCCGGGAATGCTACTACTGCAGGAAGAAAACTTTCGCTCAATGCCCGGTTTATAAGAAAGTGGGATGCACCGCTGGTTTTGAGGCGGCTGGGGGCGGCTTTGCGCAGTATGTCCGCGTGATGGACTGGATTGTTGAGCGTGGCGGGGTGGTGCGTATCCCAGACGGCGTTCCGTTTGAGCAGGCGGCCTTCGTTGAGCCGGTAAATACTTGTTATAAGGGCGTTCAACTGCTGAATCTTCAGCCAGATGAGACGGTGCTGGTGATTGGGCAGGGTCCAATCGGGATTCTGCTGGCTTCGCTGGCAAAGCGTTCGGACGCTACGATTCTGACATCCGATCTATATGAGGAACGGCACAAAGTCGCGGCGACCTTTGGGCTGGACCATCCGATCAATGCGCAGAAGTCGGACGTGGTGGCCTACGTGAAGGAAATGACGGAAGGGCGGGGGGCGGATGCGGCGATCCTGGCAGTGGCTGGGAATCCGCTGATCCGATTGGCGCTGGACGCGGTGCGGCCGGGCGGCAAGGTGATGCTGTTTGCGCAGACGCTGCATGAGGAAGCGGTGATAGATCCCGGAGCTATTTGCCTGGACGAGAAGGACCTGATCGGGTCGTATAGCTCGTCGGCGGAGATCCAGGATGAAGCAGCGGCCATCGTATTCAATGGCTACGGCGAGGGCTATGATTTAACCCGGCTGGTGTCGCATCGTTTTCCGCTGGATCGGGCAGTAGAAGCTATTGAGCTCGCTTCGCATCCGCAGGCTCATTCGATGAAGATCATGATTGAACCGGCGGTCGTTTAGCCAGCAATTGAGGAAAAATGTCGAAAGATGTGACATTGATGGAAGATGAGATGAATGCGGCGGTGCTCTATGGGCAACACGACATCCGCATTGAACGCATTCCGATTCCGCAGGCTGAGGCGGGTGAGATTGTGGTACGGGTGCGCGCGGCGCTGACATGCGGCACCGACCTGAAGGTTTACCGGCGCGGGTATCACGCGAAGATGATTGTGCCTCCTGCACTGTTTGGTCACGAGCTGGCGGGAATTGTTCATGAAGTTGGTGAAGGCGTCACCCAATTCAAAGAGGGTGCGCGAGTTGTGGCGTTGAACTCCGCGCCGTGCGGCGAGTGCTTCTGGTGCAAGCGGGAACAGGAGAATCTCTGCGAGGATCTGCTGTTTAATAACGGAGCTTACGCAGAGTACATTCGCATTCCATCGCGGATTGTGGAGAAGAATACCCTCGATGTTCCGGACGACATGCTGCTGGAACACGCTGCACTGACGGAGCCACTGGCCTGCGTGCTGAAGGGGCTGGAAGAAACGCGCTGCAGAGAGGGCGACCAGATTGCGGTAATTGGAGCCGGGCCTATTGGGCTGATGTTTATGCACGCGGCGGAGTTGGCGGGGCTGAATGTGATCGCCGTGGTGAAGCGAAAGGAACAGGTTGCGGCGGCCAGACTATTTGGCGCCAAGAAGATTGTTCAAATCGGAGCGACTGCGGATGCGGTGGCGGCTGTAAGAGCGATGACTCCGCACCATCGCGGCGTGGATGTTGCGATTGAAGCAGTGGCTACTCCCATGACATGGCAGTGGGCGGTGGACATGGTTCGCCGCGGTGGAGTGGTGAACTTTTTTGGTGGTTGCGCGGCGGGGACGAAAGTGGAATTCGACACGAACCGGCTGCACTATAACGACATCACGATGCGGGCGACCTTCCACCATACCCCGGCGACATGCCGCAGGGCCTTCGAACTGCTTCGGAGCGGGCGATTCGACGCGAGCCACTACATTACGGGCCGCGCGCCGCTTATGGATCTGAATAACGTCTTTCATCAATTGATGGAACGTTCCACCGATATCAAGACTGCAATTATTCCGTAAGGGAGAAGTGACTTCGGTGCAGAGCGGCAAACAATCCCAGGAATTGCTGGTGGAGCGGGGCTGGGCACATCTTCCCGCGAAATACCGCATGCCCGAGCGACGGCCTTCGCTTGAAGAGGCGCGCCAATATTGCCGCGAGCTGGCGGAGTCGCACTACGAAAATTTCCACGTAGCTTCGTGGTTTTTGCCGGAAAGACTGCGGCCTCACTTCCACAGTATTTATGCCTATTGCCGCATCTCCGATGATCTCGGAGATGAGGTGAGCGATCGCGAAGAATCGCTTGCGCTCCTGGATATGTGGGGCGAGGAACTGGATGCCTGCTATCGCGGAGAGACGCGGCATCCTGTGTTCGTGGCGCTGGCTGAAACGATCAAGGTCTGCGAGATTCCGAAGGAGCCGTTCGCGGATCTGCTGGTGGCGTTTCGGCAGGATCAGAAGGTGACACGCTTCGAGACGATGAACGATGTGCTCGGCTATTGCCACTACTCGGCCAATCCTGTTGGACACTTGGTGCTGTATGCGAGTGGCTATCGCGATGCTGAGATGTTTCGGCTTTCGGACTTCACCTGTTCCGCACTGCAACTGGCCAACTTCTGGCAGGATGTTCGCGTGGATTACGCAAAGGACCGCATTTACATTCCGTTTGCAGACATGCGTGCTTACGGCGTGAGCGAAGAGGTGATTGCGAGCGGCGCGGCGACGATGGAATTCCGCGAACTGATTCGTTACGAAGTAGAAGGTGCGCGGAAAATGTTTGCGCAGGGAATGCCGCTGCTGGGGATGGTGGACCGCGAGTTGAGGCTGGATCTGGATCTGTTTACTCGCGGTGGCCTGGAGATTTTGCGGGCGATTGAGCGTCAGAAATATGACGTTCTCGTTTCGCGGCCATCAATTGGCAAGGCTACAAAGATGGCGCTGGCTGCGCGTGCCATCAGTGGGAAGCTGCTGCCGTGGTTTCGATTGCAGCGGGGTGCTGCGTGAAAGACCTGAGCGAGGCGTACGCAGTATGCAGGAACATAGCACGCAGGGAAGCCAAGAACTTCTACTACGCATTCCTCGCATTGCCCGAAGCAAAGCGCGATGCGATCTGTGCCGTGTACGCCTTTATGCGACACGCGGATGATTTGTCCGATGATGAGAGCAGGACTCATGCGGAGCGTCGTTGCGATCTTGAGAAATGGATTGGATCTTGGCACGAGGCGCAACTTGGAAATGCGACGAACGATCCGGTTTTCCTGGCTCTACGTGATGCCGCGAGAAAGTTCAACATCCCGGCGGAACTGCTGGACAAGCTGGTGGATGGGACCACGATGGACCTTCGCGAGGAGCATACGCAGGGCAAGGTGGACACGTATGAATCTTTCGGCGAGCTGTATCGCTACTGCTATTTAGTCGCGTCGGTGGTGGGCCTGGTGTGCATCCGAATCTTCGGCTACACGAATTCTGAAGCGGAACGCCTTGCGGAAGAGACGGGAATTGCGTTCCAACTGACGAACATTCTGCGTGATGTGCAGGAGGATGCCTCGCGTGACCGGATTTATCTTCCGTTGGAAGATCTGCGGCGATTCGATGTTCGGCCGGAAGATATTGTTTCGCTGCACGTAGGAAGCGAATTGCAGCCGCGGCATCGTGAGCTGCTTGAATTTGAGGCGGCTAGGGCGCGTGACTACTATCGCTCGGCCTACAAACTGCTGCCGCTGCTCTCTGCCGATAGCAGACCGGCGATGTGGGTGCTGGTGAAGATTTACAGCAGGCTGCTGGATCACATGGAAGCGGCGAAATTCGACGTCTTCTCCAGCAGGATACGAGTTCCTACGCGGGAAAAATTGTGGATCCTGACCCAGGGATTTGGCCGCATGGTTTTCCAGGGGCTCGGCAGCTAGCGAAACCGATGGGCATATCTCAAAGCAAAACAACTGGACGCCGCATAGAATCTGTGAGCATTGTGGGTGGAGGCGTAGCTGGTCTGGCTGCGGGCTGCGCGCTTGCCGATGCTGGATATCGCGTTGATCTGTTTGAGCGGAGAACGTACCTGGGCGGTCGTGCATCCTCATATGAGCATGCGGGCACGGGCGAAGTGATCGACAATTGCCAGCACATCCTGGTGGGATGCTGCACGAATTTGATCGATCTTTATCGTCGCATAGGAGCATCGGATCAGATTCGCTGGTTCGACCGCATCACCTTTCTTGAGCCGGGTGGCATTCGCAGTACGCTGACGCCATCGATGCTGCCGGCACCTCTGCATACGGCTCCCGCATTCCTCAAGGCACACGCATTTTCATTCGCTGATAAGTTGGCGATCGCGCGCGGGATGATGGCGTTTGTGCGGGGAATTCCGGATGACACAGAACAGACATTTGGCGATTGGCTGAAGCGAAGCGGCCAGACCGAAGGCGCGATTCGGCGATTCTGGAGGCCTGCATTGATCAGTGCGCTGAATGAGGATGCGGATCGCATTTCGCTGCACTATGCGGGCATGGTGATTCGCGAAATGTTCTTGCGATCTCCCGAAGCGGGGCGCATGGGCGTGCCAATGATTCCGTTAAGCGAGTTGTATGGGCGCGCGCATGCGTACATTCGCGAACGCGGTGGGGAAGTACATTTGCAAGTGAATGTCGAGGCGGCGAGTTGTGACGAGGCGAATGCAAGCTGGACTCTCGCGATCGGCGCGGATGGGAAA
This sequence comes from uncultured Acidobacteriaceae bacterium, assembly GCA_963797255.1. Lineage (GTDB taxonomy): Bacteria > Acidobacteriota > Terriglobia > Terriglobales > Acidobacteriaceae > JANXZS01. Next base: position 551,870 of record CAWCOV010000001.1, on the reverse strand, counting down.
TCGCATTCGAGTGATGGGCTGGTGATGGCGCTCTCATTCGAAGCTATGGCAAAGATGCTTCCAAAGATGCCGCAGGTGCCGGGTGTCGAGGCACTCGCGGCGTCTCTCAACAAGTTTGAGCATTCTCCCATAACCAGCGTTCATCTCTGGTTCGATCGCGAGATCACAGATATTGATCACGCGGCGCTGATGGATTCAAAAATCGACTGGATGTATCACACCTCCCGCCTGCAGCCTCAACGAGACCGAAGGAAGGGCAGCTATATGGAGTTGGTGATCAGTGCGTCTCGTTCACTAACTGATCAGTCGCGGGAAGAGATTCTTTCGATGGCGATGAGCGAGCTTGCCAGATATTTCCCTGGAGTTGAAGATGCGGCCTTGTTGAAGGCTGCGGTAGTGAAGGAAGTTCGCGCGACGTATTCGATACGGCCAATGCTGGAGCAGTATCGGCCCAGTGCCAAATCACCGTGGCCGAATGCGGCACTGGCAGGAGATTGGACGGCGACGGGGTGGCCCGCGACGATGGAAGGCGCGGCACGCAGCGGCTATCTCGCGGCGGAGGCGCTGAGCGTTGCGAGTGGCGAGGCGAAGAAATTCCTCCGCGCCGATCTGCCGTCAAGCGGATTGATGAGGATGCTTGCTGGTGCGCCCGAGTTTCGGCGATAAGATTTCGCGAACCGATAGCGATTGCTGACTGTCGCAGTCGGCTAGCGATACGTCAAGTGAGGGATTACACTGGGCGTCATGCAATCGAACTGGCGTGGGGTGATCGTAATTCTGGCGGTTCTGGCCGGGATGTTCAGTGGACCTCTGTTCGGCGAAACACTTCCGGCAAATCATGTCGCCAATTTTACTGGGCATCCTCGCGTCGTGATCCTCAGCGATATTGGCAATGAGCCCGATGACCAGATGTCGCTTGTCCGATTGCTGCTGTATTCGAATGAGCTAGACATTGAGGCGCTGATCGCTACTACGTCGACGTGGCAGAAAACCGCTGTTCATCCTGAGACGATGCATTCGCTGGTTGCCGCGTATGGGTTGGTGCGGCCGAATCTTCTGCTGCATGCCAAGGGTTGGCCCGAGGCCGAGTACCTGGATAGCCGCATTTTTACTGGTCAGACTGCGTATGGCATGGCGGCTACGGGTGTCGATAAATTATCCGACGGCGCGAAGGCGATCATTCGAGCGAACGACCGCGATGACCGTCGTCCACTTTGGATTTGTCTTTGGGGCGGATCAAATACTCTTGCAGAGGCGCTGCTGACGGTGCGCGCTACGCGGACGCCGCAAGAGGTTGAGAAATTCGTGGGGAACTTGCGCGTCTCTTCCATCTCCGACCAGGACGATGCGGGGCCGTGGATCCGTCGGGAGTTTCCGAGCCTGTTCTATGTTGTTCAGCCATCCACGCCAACGAGCGGCGAATACTACTATGCGACGTGGACCGGCATCAGCGGAGATTTCTATTATCGCAATGGCGAGGGGGCGGACTCTTCGACTGTAACCAATGAATGGCTGGATACGAATATTCGCAGCAAGGGCCCGCTGGGAAAGGTGTATCCGCGCTTCGCTTTCATTATGGAAGGGGACACGCCGTCGTATCTTGGATTGATTGACAATGGTCTGAATGCGTACAGGCGACCCGATTGGGGCGGTTGGGGAGGGCGCTACGTTTATCGGCAACCTTACGGCGAGACTCACGCAATCTGGACGCAGGGCGGCGATGAGTTCGCGCGGGTAACTTCGCAGGACACCGTTGTGGGCGGCGACGGGCAGAAGCATGTATCGGACCAGGCGACAGTATGGCGTTGGCGGAATTCGTTTCAACACGACTTCGCGGCGCGAATGGATTGGACGGTCGCGGATTTCGCGCATGCGAACCACAATCCTTTACTTGACGTGAATGGCCACACGGGGACTGCGCCTCTTCTGATCGACGCGGAAGTAGGCCAGCGCATTGAACTGGATGCGAGCAATAGTAAGGATCCTGATGGGCAGAAGCTTCACTACTCGTGGTTCCACTATGGCGAGGCCGGCTTGGCCGACGTCAATCTTGCGACCATCACTATAGAGAATGCGGATACGGCAAAGGTCACGGTGACGGCGACGGCCACCTGCGGGCCTCTTTGGCTGCCGATCCGAAAGACGTGCCCGCCGGATCCGGGAACGGCGCACGTTATTCTGGCGGTGACGGACGAGGGCACGCCATCCCTGACATCGTATCGGCGGATCGTTCTGACCGTTCATGCCGCCGCAAAGCACTAATCCGGCGAACCTTACCGAAAGTTAATGAATCCATTCGCTCCAATCGAATGCCGACCGGTTAGCCGTTGTGAGTGCGCAGGGCTAAGGGATTGGCGCGCCGATTGTTGATTCCGGTTCGTGAAATCACCCAAAGTTGCTGAAGGCTAATCCCTTGTTGGCCTTCGAGCATCGTACTTGGTGCGGAGAATTTCGCTGAACCTCTGATAAGGAGTCAACATGCCAAGGCCTTCGTGGTCAGGGACCATCCAAATCTCCCTGGTAAGTTTTGCCGTCGATGTTTTTCCTGCGGTCAATGCGACGCGGCCGATTTCATTTCACGAAGTGGATCGGAAGACGATGGGCCGCATTCACCATCAAAACGTATCGTCTGGTCCGGGGGTGGAAGAGGCCGCGGATGAAGACGCTCGCGCGGAGAAAAAGAGCGCGAAGCACGCCAGCGGGATGCACATTGCTGCGAGGTCCGGCGATGGCGAAGTGCGGGGCGAGGACGAATCCGAGCAGCACAGCGTAGCGAAGTCGGATGTGGTGAAGAGTTACGAATACGCGAAGGGCAAATTTGCCATTGTGGAGCCGGAGGAGTTGAAGAATCTTCGCTTGGCAGGGAAGAAGACGGTGGAGATTTCAGAGTTTGTAAAGCTCGAAGAGATTGATCCGGCATTGTATGAAAAGCCCTATTTCGTAATTCCGAAAAGTGGGCCACAGGCGAAGGCATTCGCGGTTGTGCGCCAGGGCATGGTGAATGGCGGTGTGGTGGGGGTTGGCGAGATTGTTTTCGGAGGCAGACAACACTTGATGGTGCTGGCTCCGCCGCATGACTCGAAGGCGCCCGGGATGATGATTTATACGATGCGTTTTGCATCGGAGATGCGGGACGTCCGCAAATACGCGGGATCGACGGAGCACGAAAATGTGGACGCCGCGCAGTTGAAGCTTGCGAAGCAGTTGATCGATGCCTACATGGCGGAATTCGACGCCAGCAAATACGTGGATCATTACGAAGAAGCACTTAAGGAACTGATTGAAGCGAAGATCAAGCACTTGCCGTTGCCTGCTCAAGAGCCGGAAAAGAAACGCGGCAAGGTGATTGATTTGACGGATGCTTTGCGCCGCAGCCTGGCGCAGCGCGGCTCTTCTTCGCGAGAAGCTGAAGGGGAGGAGCGGGCTGGCGGCAAGCGTTCGAGGACTGCGGAAGCAAAGGCGAGCGGAAGGATCAAGCCCAAGAGCACGAAGGTTCGCGCGCGGGCCGAAAAGAAATCCAAGTCGGCGTAGGTGTGGGTGAGGGTGTATTCCAGCCAGCCAAAAAACGAGGGTATGAATGAGCGATCAGGCAATTGAAGTTCAGACCAGAACTACAAATGATTGGTTTGGCAAATTTGCCGCGGGGGCTTCGGCTTGGCTGGGATCGAAGCGGGCGTTCGCGGCTGCCGTGATGGTCATCGTGGTGTGGGCAGTGACAGGCCCGATTTTCAAATTTTCTGACACCTGGCAACTTGTGATCAATACCGGCACAACGATCATCACGTTTCTGATGGTTTTCCTGATTCAAAACACGCAAAACCGCGATGCGCGAGCGATTAACTTGAAGCTGAACGAGTTGATTCGAGCGATCGACAAGGCTCGCGATCAGATGATCGATATTGAAAATCTGAGCGATCTTGAGTTGGATGAAATGCACGCGCGATACGAACACATCCGGGCGGAATGGATGGAGAGGCATGCGAGCCGTCATCAAACGCCTGGCGTATAAAGCGATGCACAGCGCCGTTATGATTTGGATGAAACCGCTCGGTTGCAGCGTTGGGGAATTAGGGCAACCCGGCAAGGGCGAGGACAATCTCACTAGCCAGTCTGGAACTCTCGCCGGAATCGAGAAGCGAATTCCGGGACGCAATCCTTGAAAGATGCACGACCGCGATTCGCGCATTCCAGATCTCACACCATTTCAAGATGCTCGGCCCTCAGTGGCTGGAGCATCCACGACTTTTAGCTGGAGTATCCACAATCTTTCACTGAGAGGAATACCAATGAAGTTGTTTTCGGCAAATATCGAGAATCTGGAAAGCCTCTACATCAGCAACCTCAAGAAGGCTCTGGACATGGAGCAAAAGATCACGAAGGCCCTTCCAGACCTGATTGAGAAATCATCGGATAGTGAATTAACGAATGCGTTTCGCACCCACCTGGAAGAGACTCGCGGACATGTAACCAAAGTTGGCGGCATGCTTCAGAAGCGCGCCGGAGAAGCGGAGACGGAGACTTGCAAGGTAATCGATGGGCTTACGACGGAAGCGTCCGATACGATCACGGACGTGACAGATGCATCGGTACGCGACATCGCCCTGATCGGCGCGGCGCAACAGGTGGAGCACCACGAAATTGCCGTGTATGGCACGCTTAGAAGGTGGGCTGAAATTCTAGGGTTCGAACAGGATGCGGCGACTCTGGAGTCCATCGAGAGTGAAGAGAAGAATGCTGATCAGATTCTTACTGGCATTTCGAAGCGAGTAAATCTAGAAGCGGCTGCTTAATTTTACTGTCGTAGGAGGATGAGGGGCGGATTGCACAAATCTGCCCCTTTCTATTTCGCGAGCAGGGACGAATTGAAATTCGCTAACAAGTCGGCGGGACTTTTGTAGACTTCGCTGCAACCGGCGACCAAAAGATCGTCCCGTTTCCATCCCCCGCAAGTCAGGCCAATTACGCGGATGCCCAGTTTGCCAGCAGCTTCCGCATCGTACGGCGTGTCGCCCAGGACGATTGCCTGATTCGCTTCGATTCCGGCTTTTCTGAGCGCAGCCACGAAGATATCAGGGTCGGGCTTTGAGGCTGCCGCATCCGCCTGGGACGATGTCTTCTCGACGAGATCTTCCATTCCAACAATTCTCTTATACGTCGCAACGTCCTCTTCCTCGGAGGACGTTGCCAGTGCAATTTTCTTCCCCGATGTTTTGACCCGCTTCAACAACTCTTGTGACTTTTCAAAGGCCACAACCCTGGGCATGTATTCCTTTTGGAAGAGGGATTTACGAAGTGCTGTGAGAGGCTCCTCGATCTTTTTCCGATCGAAGTAAGGCACAAATTCCGGTATGAGCTGGTCTCCGCCTTTACCGATCTGCCGCCAGATTTCATCCATGCCAACTTGAATTCCAAACTCTTCAAAAGCTCGTCGCCAAGCTTCGGCATGCAGTGTGTTGCTATCGACCAGCGTGCCGTCGATGTCGCTCAAAAGCCATTTCGCCATGCTATCTCCTCAGGGAAGGCCCGGTTGCCAACGATATGTGATTGAGAGCGGAAGCTGTCGCGGCATCGCGGAAAGTTACATATGAGGATACTGCAAAGAGCACCCCCAATCGTTCGGATGACGATTAAGAGTGCTCCTGTAGGAACATTTCGCTGATTGCGCGATTTATTGAGGTGTTGCGTCTTTCACTTTCTGATTCTCTTCTTTTGCAGTATCGTGAGCCTTCTGCTTGTTTTCTTTTGCGTGGTCCTTAGCCTTGGTGGACTGCTCAGCCGAAGGATCGAAAACATGCTGGGTTCCCTCCTTCGTCTTGTCGTAAGCCTTGGTGGTGCCTTCCTTGGTCTTATCGGCGGTCTTCGTCGCGGTGTGCTTTGTACCGTGATAGGCCGACGTGGTTCCTTTTTCTACACCATTGCCTGCTTCTTTGGCGGCGTTCTTTGTATCGTGCCCGGCCTGGTTCATGTCTTGAGTTGCAGTTTGTGATGCCAGCATCCATCCCGTGGAAAATACCAGGGCCGACGCAACGATTGAGGTGGAGAGATATGCGGTAGCTCGCTTCGTATTCATGACTCTCTTAGAGATTCGCGCGAAGAAAGCTGGGTTGCCAATGAGCGCGACACGAATGACAGCGCGTCGTAATGCTCAAAATAATAAGAGAGGACGAGCAACCCTCGGCCTGCACACGATAATGAATTCGGATTTCGTAATGCAGATGAGTTGTTGCGATCATTTTTGCGGAGCAGGGTGAATTCAACGCGTTCAGCCGCTGAAGGCCTTCCACATAAAGAACATGCCGCCGCACATGACGGCACCGCCCGCCAGCCTGAGAAACTTTTGTCCCCAACTCCAGCGGTGAACTGTCCCAATAGAAATTCCCACTCCATGCAGGCAACCTGTGGCGATGACGAAGCCCATGCTGTAAAGCATTCCGCTCTGACCGGGAGGCAGTTCGGTGCCGTGGGCGTGTCCGTGAAAGATAGCGAAGATTGCGACAAGGCAGGCGGCGATTGCGATGGGCGGTCGAAGTTCCAACAACACCGCGAGCCCAAGAAGAATGGCAGATGCGGCGATACCGTATTCGATACCGGGTAGAGGAATACCCATGAGTCCGAGCATGCCGCCAAAGGCCATTACCATGGGGAAGGCGACAGGAAGAACCCAGATGGCGGGGGCACCGAGTTGAGCTCCCCACAGTCCTACGGCGACCATGGCAAGAATGTGATCGAGCCCGGAGAGAGGATGCCGGAATCCTGTGGTGAAGCCTCCAGCTTCTCCACGGGAGACGTGCGCGAACGCAGTTTGAGCAGACAGTAGTGTAGTCAGAAAGACCGCAGAGATGCGAAGCGCGGATTGTTTGCGAAGAGTTGTCATTCAAAAAAAGTTCAAGCGCGTGCGTACTGAGTGTCGGCAGTCTTCCAGAAAGAGGAGATGCTGTCGGCACAACTCATCCTGTGAAATTAGAAATGAGTGCAATGCAACTATTATGACGGTTAAAGTGCCGAGTTGTCTCAAATGAACACCTATTGAGCGCGACCATTCAGTAGAATTTGAAGCCTGAGAATTGGTGGACGCGAATCGGAAGGAGTGGACATGCAAAGTCAAATTGTGGGCACAACAATGCCCGTGCTCGAAATAGGTCTTGAGGCGAATGAATCGATCATCTCGGAGGCGGGCGAGCTTTCGTGGATGAGCAGCAACATCCGCTTGAATACGCATACGCAACTGGGCGGGGGCGGCGGCTTGTTCGGGGTGCTGCGTCGCGTGGCCGGCGGCGGAACGCTGTTCATGACCGAGTACACTGCGGTTGGCGCGCGAGGTCAAGTGGCATTTGCCACACAGGTTCCGGGACACATTCTGCCGGTGGAGATTAGCCCGGGACATGAGTACATGGTTCATCGGCACGGATTTCTATGCGCGACTCCGCAGATTGAAATCGGTGTCGGATTCCAGCAGTCGCTCGGGGCGGGAGTATTCGGCGGAAATGGATTTCTGCTGCAGAAGCTGGGCGGACAGGGAACGGCGTGGCTGGAATTATCCGGCGAAGTCATCATCAAAGATTTAGCTGCGGGCGAAACAATTTTTGTGCATCCGGGGCATGTGGGTGCGTTTCACTCGAACGTTGCTTTTGAGATTTCGCGGATACCCGGTATTCGCAACATGATCTTCGGCGGAGATGGAATTTTTCTCGCGGCACTCACCGGGCCGGGGCGGATCTGGCTGCAGACGCTGCCTATTTCCAAGCTTGCACATCAGCTGATGGAATATCTGCCGGCGCACAGAGCAGAGCAGACCGCACAGGCTGGCGTGGTGGGAGGGATCGTGGGATCGATCCTGGACAACATGAACAATAGATAGCAAGTGAAGAGGCCGGATTTCGCGGCCTCTTCATGACACAAGTAGCGCGATCATTTGACGGGGCGCCAGGTCTTGTCCGGCGTAAAGTTCGACATTGCCAGGGCGGTTTTCGTTGTGTCCTGTCCAAGATCCTTTTCGTAGATGACACCCTTTTCGGTTGCAACAAATGTCATTACTCCGCTTGAGCGGTATTCGGCGGGATAAGCGACGAGGGCGAATCCACTGGCGACTGGAAGCATCCGGTAGTAGTAGCCATGGTATGGGACACGATTGCCGGATGTGTCGTAGCCTTCTTCCGCAGCGGCAGCAAGCATTGGGCCGGCGGGGCTTTCGGGCTCGCCCGCTTTCGGTTCCCAATAAATACCGTTCTGTGTGCCGGGTGTGCTGACGATACGTTTTGCGTATGCTCCTGCAGATTGGCCATCGTGGCCTGAGGCAGCGTAGTCATGTTGCGCCCCGACAACTCCCTTGCAGGCATTGATGGCGTCGATCTCGTTGTGGCCGATGCGGCGATACAGAATTTCCTCTTTGCCTTCCGTGCCATCCCAATACCATTTGTCGCCGGAGTGAATCAGCGGAATCGGCGTTGGGAAATTGTTCTTTCCGATCTGCAGTGTGTATCCGTTCTCGCCGTCGGCGACAAGCGAGTGTGCGGCGGCATAGGAGGCCAGAAATGCACTTCGTGCTTTCTCATCGGCGATTGCATCGCCGGAGTTTACGATGGGCTCGCTTCCGGGGCCAAGGATGGCCACCATATCGGCGGTGCTACCGCTGCGGATCGCATCAATGAAGGCGCTGAGAGCCTCCTTGGAAGAAGCGAAGGTCTTTTGACTGGAGGCCTGAGCTCCGACGGAGTGAGTGCGAAAACCTGCGATGAGCAGGACAGCGAAAAGCGAAAGACTGGCAACCTTGAGAATCCGATTCATACCTTGTGTCCTCAAAAAAAATCACAGTGAATTGGCTCAGCATTCAAATTGATTAGCGTTGATTAGCGCTTACGACCGCCGTGTGCGCCACCGCCACCCATGCTGGCTTGTCCGCGGCTGCTGGCTGCGTGCTCTGATTTCGCGCTGCCTTGCTGGCTGAATGCGCTGTTGCCGCCTCCGCGGTTCTGCGCCTGTTGCTGCGGCCTTTGTTGAGGCGCTGGACGGGACGCGGGGGCGCTGGGTCGAGAAGCGTTATTCGCGTATCCACGATCGCCGCCGCGATTCATATTCGCTGGTGTTGTGGATGGCCTTTCCATGGATCCAGTGTTCGCTGGGCGATTGAGATCGCGCGTGCCGGGATTGTTGGCACCGGGGCTGGGACGGGTTGCTGCGCCGGGAGTGCCGTTATTTGGCCGGTTGTTAAAGGATGGGTTGGTGTTGTTGGGAAGGTTCGTCGCTCCAAGATTATTGTTGGGTCGATTGGCCGCGCCCGGATTCCCGGCATTGTTAGGCCTGTTTGCAATTTGCGGATTCACATTTGCCATCGACGACCCGGGCCGTTGATTTGGCGAGTTGGGGTGAGCGCCTTGATAGGTGGACTGGCCTTTCCAGTTGGGTTGACCGGGACGATTGTTGCCATCGGGAAGTTGATTGTTCGCGCTATTTCCTGGCCGATTATTCCCGTTGTATCCGGGGCGATTGTTGACAGTGTTGTTGTTGAACTTGTTGTAGTAGTTGTTGTTCACATTTACGTTCACGTTACGGTTGTACTGGTTCCACTGGTAGTTGTTCGGCGGATGATATCCGTACGCGGGCCGATAGCCGGGATACACCGGGCGGTAGGGAGGCGGATAGTAGGGGCGGCCTCCGTAATACACGCCGCCGTAACCCCACGATGGGTAGGGATAATAATTGTTGTTGTTGCTGACGGCCGCGCCGACAGCCATGCCGACACCAAATGAAAGCAGGCCTATGGCAACCGCAGTGCCCGTGCTTACGCCGGAACTCTGTTCGACAACTGTTGTGGTTGCAGGGGCCTGTTGGACGACAACGGTGGTAGGCGCGGGTGTGTTGTAGATGGTGACGGGGTTGTACTGCGGCACATATACGACCTGCGGATTGGCAGGCTGAATTTCTACGTAGGGCTGGCCGTTCTCAGACTGCTTGGTATCGACGACCATTTGCGGCGATGACTTGAGATTTCCCGTTTGCTGCGCCTGCAGGCGCTTGCGCTGAATGGCATCCATCACGCCTTTTTGGTCGGTCTGGAAATCGGCGCCGAGGGTGCGCGTCCAATCCATCTGCTGGCACATGTTGTCGAGGACCTGGGGGAAGGCCATGAGGTATTGCATGCTGGGGCTGAATCCTGCGGCCTTGGCTGCATTGGTGAGCGCATCGCCCTTCAGGTTCTGATTTTGCAAAATCCAATTGCCGCCATCGAGGACTTCCTGCGCGTTCGTTGAGGCGGTGAGAATTTGCGCCAGCAACTGATCAGGATAAAGTGCGATTGGCGCTACAACGTCATCGAGGCTCATCTGTAAAGGAGCCTGGTTCTGATCAGTTGAGGCCGCGGGTGCTGCAGCGGGGGCGGCTGCCTGACCGGTGGCTGGGGCCGTTGTGGGAACTGGTTTCTCTGACCGGCATCCAGTCAAGACGCTCATGGTAAACACGGCATAGCTGAGGATGAGTGCAGTGCTGGCGCGCAAAACGGGTTTCATAGCAAGTGCTCCTTCGAAGACATCAGCGTGGTTAGGCCTCGAAACCTGGAAGCGATTGAGCGATGGAAAGCTGAACCAATCGCATCATACTAATTCCTGCAGTTTCCTTAGAAAAGAAGTGGCACATGAATTGTTCCGGCAAGGGCAGTTTTGTGTCTGCGCAAAAAAACCAGTCATTCCGGATAGGAAACTTCCAGGGTGGGGGAACTCGATTATATCCATGTGGCGAGGAGTTTGGCACCTGATATTTGCGATCTACACCATGAGCTTAAGTGAGTGCATTTGATATGCTTCAAGCGTTCTCATTGAGGGTTCAAGCGACATGCACAAATATTTCATGGTTCTAAGCTTGTGTTTGATTGTGCCGGTTTTGCATGCGGCCAGTCCGGTTGCAGTAACGGACTGGAAGGCGAAGGTGAACAGCGCCATGCCTCTGCTTGGTCACCGGAACTGGATATTGATTGTGGATTCTGCATACCCGCTACAGGTGGCTCCGGGAATTGAAACTGTGGAGACGGGAGCGGATCAACTTGACGTTGTTCGAGCCGTACTACAGTCGATTCAAGGGTCGATTCATGTTCGCCCCGACATCATCATGGATGCGGAATTGCCATATGTTCCGGAAAACGAAGTGAAGGGTGTCTCCGCGTATCGAACGCAGATTGGAGACCTGCTTCATGGCCAGAATGTTGAATCGCTGCCGCACGACAAGATCATTGGCGATATCGACCAGGCGGGGAAAACATTCCGCGTTCTGATTTTGAAAACGACGATGACGATCCCATATAGTTCGGTCTTCATCCGCCTGAACTGCAAATATTGGAGCACGGATGCGGAAAAGGATCTTCGCGAGAAGATGGCGGCCGGGCCAGCAAAGTAACCAGATCATTCAGCGAATTGCTTAATGGAGGTCGCGGGCGGCACTACGCTCTGCGGAGCTTTCGGCTGCGTGTGCAGCTTCTCCTTCTGTTTTCGCACCTCGCGGACGGCTACCAACATCATGCCGGATAACGTGACAGTTACAAGCAGGACGGCCGCATATCCCTGAAGCTCAGTAACTTCTCCATACAACAAGGCCAGTCCAATGAAGACGAAGATAATGTGTGCAAAGAAGACTTCGAGCGACGCCTTGCCCAGGGTAAGAAATGGCTCGACCGCGACTAGTCGCAGCACCGGTTTTCGGAGCCAGTAAAACACGACGGCGAGTGCGACCAGGTTGACCATCCGCAATGGGCCGATGTTCCACTTATCGAGGTAGATCCCTAGAACCTGTGTGCTCAGGTGATAGCCGAGCCACTCATGCCGCACGCCGATGAAGAACGCGCAGATAGCTGCGCACACTGCAGTCACCCATCCTGGAATACGGCTGAGTGGCAGTGGGCCTTCGGCGGATTTCGCGCCGATCCATAGCCCCGCAACCCAGACCCACTGCCACGAAAACAGGTTGAACGCACCAGACTCCTGCAGAGGTATGGGAAGGTGCGTGACATGCACGACGAACGAATCGATGGCCCCGCGCATGCCGAACTGGGAAAGCGTCCAGATAATGAGGCTGCCGGTTATAACGCGACTCCAACCATAGCGTAAAGCAGCGGACAGAAGCAGAGGAGTGGCGACAAGAAAGATGACATACAGCGGAAGGATATCCAGCAGCGGCGGACAATAAATGAGCAACAGGGAACCGAGGATAGCGACCACCGGGTGTGCCAGATAAAAGTCGAGCAGATTCAAGAGAGCTGTCCGGTGCGTGACGATGGCCAGGCGTGCAGCCAGGGTAAAGGCCAGTGCAAGCAAAATGAGATGGTAGCCGTAAATTTTGAGGGCACGGCGCCAAAGCTTTACGCGCAATCCCTGTCCATCGACCATTGCCTGGCGGATATAAAGGCGCGCTACCAACAAGGCGGAGAGAAACACAAATCCTTCTGCAGACGAAACAAAGCCAAAGGGTTGGTTCACAAGCTCGCTGAAACGCGTCGGCAAATGCGTGAGCGTCATCCAGACGAGGAACAGGCCGCGCAGGGCGTCCAATTCCGGCATGCGGGACAACTTTGGGAGCTTGATCTTGCCTAGCGTTTTCAAAGACTGTTCAATCCTGATTCGTAGTTGAACTTACGACCGGAACCGGCTGCACCTTTGGAGGATCCCATGCATGATTCGACGCAGAAGAGGCACTTAACGCATCAGCGAAACGGAGTTTTTCTTATGATCGCGCGCAAAGCATTCACAGCACAGGGATGATGAGAGAAATATTTTGCAGATGTTTGTTGCGGTGTGTGGTGCGTCCACTCGATCGAGAACTCCCGATCGAATGGACGCGGCTTAGATGCGATTAGAGAGCAATAGTGACGGCCTTTGTCTCGGTGTAGTTGTGGAGAACTTCTTCGCCCATCTCGCGGCCCCAACCGGATTGCTTATATCCGCCGAAGGGCAACGAGGCGTCGAACACATTGTGGCAATTGATCCAGACGGTTCCTGAACGGATTCGCTTCGCCATTTTATGAGCAGTACTTATGTCCTTCGTCCAAATGCTCGAAGCAAGTCCGTAGATCGACTCATTCGCCTGGCTCGCGATGCTGTCGAGGTCGGCGTCAGAGAAGGACTGGGCGCAGACAACGGGTCCAAAGATCTCTTCGCTGACAACCTTCATCCGCGGATTGGTGTTAGTCAGAACTGTAGGCTGAACGAAGTATCCACGATCGCCGCCAACGCCGCCACCAACGGCGACCTTGGCACCCTGATCCACACCAGACTGTATATAGCTGGTGACGCGGTGGAACTGCTCTTCGCTGACCAATGGACCCATCTCGCAGGAAGGATCAAGCCCGGGCGCCAGCTTGATGCCGGAGGCGATGTTGCTGACACCTTCGACCACGCGGTCGTAGATGCGCTCGTGCACGAAAAGGCGCGAACCTGCGCAGCAGCACTGACCGTGATTGAAGAAGATGGCGCTTGCGGTTCCGGCGATTGCCTTTTCAATGTCCGCGTCAGGGAAGACAATTGCGGGGCTCTTGCCCCCCAGTTCCAGCGTGACCTTCTTCAAGTTGCCGGCGGCAGCCTTGACGATAAGTCGGCCTACTTCGTTTGATCCTGTAAAGGCGATCTTGTCGACACCGTCATGCGCGACAAGGGGCGCGCCGGCACCTTCTCCATAGCCGGTCAACACATTGACGACGCCTTCGGGGAATCCTGCTTCATGGATCAGCTGTGCGAGACGCAATCCGGTTAGCGGCGTTTGCTCGGCCAGCTTAATAATGACGCAGCAACCGGTGGCGAGCGCAGGGGCCAATTTCCATGCGGCCATCAAGAGCGGGAAGTTCCACGGAATAATCTGCGCGACGACGCCGATGGGCTCGCGCAGTACGTACGAATGGAAATCGCCAGGGAAGGAAAGGGAGAGGGTCGAGCCAGTAATCTTCGTCGCCCATCCAGCCATGTAGCGGAACATATCCACTGCGAGCGGAATATCAGCAGCGCGCGCTACGCTGAGCGGTTTTCCGTTATCGATCGATTCCAGCTCGGCGAATTCTTCAAGATTTTCTTCGAGCAGGTCCGCGAGCTTCCACAGCATGCGGCCGCGTGCGGAGGGGGTCATGCGCGGCCACGGACCTTCATCGAAAGCACGGCGGGCGGCGCGAACTGCTCTCTCAACATCTTCTGCTTCCGATTCGGGAACATGCGTGAGGATTTCGCCGGTAGCAGGGTTATAAACGGGGAAGGTCTTGCCTGAGGCCGCAGCCACGAATCGGCCGTCGACGAACATGCGTTGTGATTGTGTCAGGAAGTCAGCAGCATGCGCGCTGACCCTCGAATCAATGGGCAGGGTTGCCATAGGGATTGCCTCCGGCGCAACCGGCGATTCAATTCGGGGGACAAGGGGTTCCACCACGAACTCGATTCCCGCACCTAAAATTTTGCGGGATCACATACCGGTAACTTCACGCCGAGAGATACGCTAACACCGAAGCAGAAGGACTGACTAGGGGCGAGTTGATCCTGCAGGATTTGTGGGCAAATGACGGGAAGAATTTGGATTCCTCCCGCCATGGATCGAGGAATCTTCGGTCAGCCTTTGCTGCGGTCTGTGAACCGGAAGAAGAGCGACTGCTTGGCGACGGGGGCGGCCAGTTCGTTCAGCGAGGCCATCTGCGCCTGGTTCAACGGCGTGAAGTCGCGTGCGATCTGTACATTTTCCTCAAGTTGCCCGATATTGTCGCAGCCAATGATCACTGTGCTGACCGGGTGCGACAGCGTGAAGTACACAGCCTGGCGCATGTTCATTACGCCGGGCCGCGTGGCAATCGCTGAGCCCTCCCACGAATGCTGCTGCTGCTCGAGCGAAGGCGGTGTCCACGAGGCGAGCAACCTGCCGCGAGCCGGAACTTTCATGCCGATGATTCCCATCTGCTTTTCGACGGCCAGCGGCAACAACTGTTCGGAGAAGCTGTGGATGTGACTGTCTGCCGCATTGATTGCCATCAGAATGGTGTCAAACGGATAGCGGTTGATCGCATCCATGAGCGCCTCAGGCCGGTAGTGTCCCGTGACGCCGAGGTAGCGGACGACTTTCTGCTCCTTCATTTCAATGAGCGCTTCCATGGCTCCGCCCTTGGCGAAAACCGCGTCAACATCTTCGGGCAGGCCGATATCGTGCAACTGCCACAGGTCTACATGATCCGTATTCAGTAATTGCAGCGACTTCTCAATCATGCGCATCGATCCATCGCGGGTGCGCTGCTTGGTCTTGGTTGCGAGAAATGCTTCCTGCCGCCGCGTCTTCATCACGCGTCCTACATATTGCTCGCTCCAGCGGTCGGGACCGCCGTAAATCGAGGAGGTGTCAATGTAGTTGACGCCCATGTCGAGAGCGCGCTCGATGATGGGAACCGCGACGTCAAAATTGTTGGGGCGCTCGAGAGCGGCCTGGCCGCCGAGACTGAAGATGCCAACTTTGTATCCGGTCTTGCCGAGGTTGCGCGTCGGCATGGATGCTGTTGTCTTGGGATTGGCTGGCAAGGCTGGGAGCGTCGCGTTCGCTGCACTGGACGGCAGGGCCGCCTGCGTTAGAAACCCTGCGGCTACGGCACCGCCGGTCTTAAGAAAATTCCGGCGTCCTGGGGAAGTCGGCTGCTTCATGGGGTAGACCTCGGTTCTGTGGCAGAAATTCCTACGCCGCAATTGTACCGCCACTGCTGGAGGGAGACTGGTTTGGATGAAACGTTTCCCGAACATGAGGCTGGCGGCTACCCGGTAGGTACTATACGGCGTATGGTTAGTTGGTATACACTGTATACCCATGATCGAGAAAGCGACACAGGAGCGCATTGCCGAGGCGGCTCTTTCCATTCTTGAGAGGGAAGGGCCGAACGCAGTCAGCATGCGGCGTGTGGCGGAGACAGCAGGCATTACTGCGATGGCAATCTACCATCACTTTGACAACAAGGAAGCGCTGCTTGACTTCGTTACGGATCGGGAGTTCGCAAAGTTTCTGGAATACATTGAGAAGCGTCCGCAAAGGGGCGCCATCGCGGCCCGGCTGATGGGTGCAATGCAGGCGTATGTCGACTACGCATTTGATCGTCCGCGAATTTTTGACTATGTGTTCGCAGAGGCGCGACCGGGAGCGCGCCGTTATCCAGACGACTTTCGCGCTCGACGCTCTCCGACTTTGAATCCCATTGCAGATCTTGTGGCGAAGGGAATGGAATCTGGATACCTGAAGAAGGACGATGTATGGGAGGTTGCTCTCGAACTGTGGGCGCACACTCATGGATACGTTGCGCTGTATCGCGCGGGCCGGTTCACTCTCAAGGAAGATGACTTTCGTGCGCTCGTGCAGTGTTCGTTAAAGAGGTTGATTCATGGACTCAAAGCTTAGGACGTTCGTCTTCGGATTTTTAGCGACTGCGATGAGCGCGGTTGCGTGTTTCTACGGGACGGGCTTGCATCCTCGCTGGTATTTGACTTGGATTGCGACTCTTCCTGTCCTGATGTTTGCGCTGCGTAGCTCGCGCAAATGGGCGGCAGCAGCGGCGTTTCTCGCCTACAGCCTGGGCGGGTTGAATATGTTGCATTACTTCCGGCAGGTAACTCCGCTTCCGGTCACGCTGCTGATTTTGCTTGCTCCGTCGGTATTCCTTGCGGGTATCGTAGTTGTCTTCTCGACATTTGCCAGGCGTGGACAACTGTTGATAGCCACCTTCGCCGTTCCGGCGCTATGGGTCGCCATGGAGTTTTTGTCCGCGATAATTTCGCCGCACAGCACTTTTGGAAATCTCGCGTACACGCAGATGGATTTTCTCCCGATACTTCAAGTCGTATCCATCACTGGAATCTGGAGCATCTCATTTTTGCTGTTCCTTGTGCCAGTGAGCATCGCGACGATCACGGCGCCGGGTGTGAGTCGTGAGCAGAAGACCATCATCGCTATATCGACGCTGACGATTGTCTGTGGCGTTTTATTGTTCGGAGTTCTATCGGCTTGCATTCGGACGCAGGCGGGAAGAACGTGACGGTGGGACTGCTTGCAACGGACAGCACAGTTTTTCCGCGGGGTCCGGCGGCCGTTGAACTCGTGCGCGCTTATGCCGCGCAGGTGCCGTCGCTCAAGGAGAGAGGAGCGGAGGTCATCGTGATCCCGGAGAAGATCGGTATCTTCAGCGAAGTCGAAGTCGCCGCGACGGATCGCATACTTGGAGATACAGCGAAGTTAAATACAGTGACGATCGTAGCGGGCTTGCAGCATCTTCCTAATTTGAATGAGCTGAGAGTATATGGGCCGCAGGGGCACTTTGAAGCAGCATACGAAAAGCATCACATGCTGCCTGCGTTTGAAGCAGATCTGCTGCCGGGCACGACGCGGGTGAACATGGATGTGCCGAGTGGAAGATGGGGTTTCACGATCTGTAAGGACATGGATTTCCCGAAACTCTCGCGCGAGTACGGCAGAGACGGAGCGGGATTGCTGATTGTTCCTGCATGGGATTTTGTGCAGGATGGATGGCTGCATGGGCGCATGGCAATTCTGCGCGGCGTGGAGAGCGGCTTCAGCATTGCGCGCGCCCCGAAGCAAGGAATTCTGACCGTGACCGACAGTCGAGGTCGCGTACTCGCTGAGCAGCAAACGGGTCTGTCGACATTCAACAGTGTGGTGGCGACGGTGCGTGTCGCAAACCAGCGAACCTTCTACGCAAGAAACGGAGACTGGTTCGCCTGGATGGACACAGTCTTTGCGACGATGCTTTTGCTGTCTCTTTGGGTGCGGAGGGGAAGTTCCGTTCTTCCCGCTGCAAACCGAGATGTTCAGACGCAATTCACCCACTGATGTTCACCCATCGATAAAAACGAAAATACTCTGCGGGCTTTACGACGACCATTCCATCTTGAGCGCATTCGGCTTTTCTGCGATTCTAACTTTCAATTTATTGAGATTCAGAAGACACAAGGAAGATGCGCATGACCTCACACACTTCCATGGCTCGCGTTGCCGCTGTCCGCACGCAAAATCGAGCGCGCATTTTTCCAAGGATGCTCGCGTGGCTTTTTGTAATCGCGATCTCGGTGCAGGGCCTGGCGCAAACTGCGATGCGTCCCATTGTGTTTATGACGGACTTCGATACGAAAGACGATGCAGTTGGAATATGTCGCGGGGTAATGGATGGGGTTGCGCCGGGGGTGCGTATCTTCGATATCACGCACCAGGTGACTCCGTTTGATGTCGCGCAGGGGGCGCGGTATCTTGCGGGGTCGGCGCCGTATTTTCCCAAGAACGCGGTTTTCGTCGTTGTGGTGGATCCGGGGGTAGGGAGCACGCGCAAGGCGATCATCGCCAAGTCGGTGATGGGACAGTACTTCGTGCTGCCGGATAATGGCCTGCTGACCCTGTTTCTGGAGCGCGGAGAGATTGCGGAGGCTCGCGAGATTACGAATCCTGATTGGATGATTGGCTCGAAGCTTTCTTCGACGTTTCATGGGCGGGATATTTTCTCTCCGGCGGGCGCGCATGTGGCTCGGGGAGATGACTGGACGACGGCGGGTCCGGCGTTGCAAGTTGCTCATTTGGTGAAGCTTGATCTTCTTGTTGCAACCATCGATGCAACCGGATTGCACGGGCAGGTGATTGGGACGGATGGGCCGTTTGGGAATCTGGTTTTGAATGTTTCGGCGGAGGCTTTTTTTCAGCTGGGGTACAGGCTGGGAGACGACGTTCCGGTTACGCTCGGTGCGCAATCGCGTTCTTTTCCGTTGGTTAAGACGTTCAGCGATGTGGCGGAGGGAAAGCCGCTTTTCTTCATCGACTCCCGCGGAAGACTGAGTATCGGACTGAATCGTAAGAACTTCGCGGAGACGTACAAGATTTCTCCGCCGGTCGATTTGTTCATTCCGCGCAAGCAGTGAATCCGGGTGGAAATCCGACACAAAATGTTACAAAGCTTAATCGGCGTAACTTGCGTCTGATGTTGCATGGGCCTCTTACATTCCCCAGCAGGAGTAAATGAATGGACAGGCAAACAGCTTCAAGGATGAAAGCAGGCGTGATGATGTTGGCCGGGCTGCTGGCTTTGGCGCCGTCGGCGATGGCCGTGAAGGTGGGCGATGCGGCCCCTGACTTCAAAGGCACAGACAGCAACGGCAAGACCCAGTCGCTCGATCAGTATCGCGGCAGGTACGTGGTGCTGGAGTGGCACAACCATGATTGTCCTTTCACGAAGAAGCACTACGAGGGCGGCAACATGCAGTCGCTGCAGAAAATGTGGACGGGTAAAGGCGTGGTGTGGCTGACCGTGATTTCGTCCGCGCCGGGGCAGGAAGGGTACATGACGGCGGCGGAAGAAAACAGCTACATGAAGAAAGTGAATGCTGTTCCGACGGCGACGATTCTTGATCCCACGGGTGTGATCGGCAAAGAGTACGGCGCGAAGACGACGCCGGATATGTTCGTGATCAATCCTGAAGGCAAGCTGATTTATGCGGGTGCGATCGACGATCATCCCAGCACCGACGCAGAGGATATCAAGACGTCAAAGAACTATGTTTCCGAAGCACTGACCGAAGCGATGGCGGGCAAGCAGGTGGGAACGGCAGTGACACGGCCGTACGGCTGCTCGGTGAAGTACGCGAACTGAAGATCCGCAACAACGTTGGTCGAGAGTGGGGAATGGGGAACGCAGATCCCTCCACTTCGGTCGGGATGACAAGGTCGACGTGGGGATGACAAGGTCGTCCATGCGGCGCAGTTAGAGAACCGCAGATCCTTCCACCTCGGTCGGGATGACAAAGTCGTCGGTCGGGATGACAAAGTCGTCGGTCGGGATGACATTGGCTAGAACGCACGTCCCTCCACTTCGGTCGGGATGACAGGGTCTAAGTCTGATACGAACATCGCGGATTCAATGGATGCTTCCGGCAATGCTTTGCCGGGGCGGGTCGCGCACCTGCGTGTAGGATGATGTTGATTCTCGCGGAGGGCAGCGACGGTTATGGGAAGTCTGGAAGGCAAGAGGGTATTGGTTGCGGGTGCGAGCCGGGGCATTGGGCTGGCGATTGCGACGGCGATAGCGGCTGAAGGCGCAAAGGTGATCCTGGCGGCGCGCAGCGTGGAAGCGCTCGATGCGGCGGCGACGAAGTTGAACGGCGAAGCGGTGGCGCTGGATGTGACCGACGACGCGTCGATTGAAAAGGCCGCGAAAGCTGCGGGCGAGATCGATGTTCTTGTGAACGTAGCGGGGATGAACATCCGCAAGCCGTTCGAGGATTTCACACGCGACGAGATTGAAAAGATTCTCGACACAAATCTCGTAGGGCTGATGCGGCTAACGCAGATTGTTGGCCGCGACATGATTGCGCGCAAAAAGGGCGGCAAGATTGTGAACATCGGCAGCCTGACTTCGATGATCGGGCTTCCGTATGTGTCGATCTACGGGGCTTCAAAGGGCGCGATTGCGCAGTGGACGCGATGCATTGCCGCGGAGTGGGGCAAGTACGGTATCCAGGTGAACTGCATTGCTCCGGGTTTCATCATCACGGATCTCAATCGCGAGATGTGGCAATCGGTTGAGCTGCAGAACTGGCTGAAAGGGAACCAGCCGAATCCGCGAGTGGGCACGCCGGAGGATGTGAGCGGGCTCGCTGTCTTTCTCTCAAGCAAACAGGCGGATTACATTACCGGGCAGGTGATCGTGGTGGATGGCGGTCACACCGAATCCGTTATGTGGCCATTTGTGCCGGGAAAGTAACCGGAAACTCCGAAAGTTCCGCAAATCATGCATAAATCGGTTGCACTGGATACTCTTAGTGCTGACCGCAACTTCACGAGGCTTCCATGGAACGTCGCAACTTTTTGAAATCTGCCTTAGCACTCACCGCCGCGTCAGCCGTTCAGCCGATGCTCACCACCAGCGCCGCCGCAGCGGAATTGCCCAAGATTTCTGCGCCCACTCCGCGCTCATTCCCACAAGGATTTCTCTGGGGTACCGCGACTGCAGCCTACCAGGTCGAAGGCGCCGTGAATGCCGAAGGTCGCGGGCCCTCGGTGTGGGACACCTTTAGTCACACTCCTGGCAAAACCTGGCATAACGAAACTGCCGACGTCGCCGACGATTTCTTTCACCTCTACAAGCAGGACATCGCGCTCATGAAGGAACTGGGTACGAAGGTATTCCGCTTCTCCATCGCCTGGTCGCGAGTTTTCCCGCAAGGCACGGGCACACCCAATCCCAAAGGCCTCGATTTTTACAAACACCTACTTGATGAACTGCAGGCAGCCGGCATCGAGCCTTACGCCACGCTCTTCCACTGGGATCTGCCACAGGCCCTGCAGGATAAGGGAGGCTGGACCAGCCGTGCTACAGCGCAAGCTTTCGCCGACTACGCTGGATACACCGCCGGCCAGCTCTCCGACCGCGTCACTCAATGGATGACCATGAACGAGTTCGACTCCTTCATTGACGCCGGATACGCCGATGGCATATCCGCTCCCGGCCTCAAATTGTCCCGCAAGGAAGTTATGCAGGCGCGCCACTATGCCGTTCTCGCCCATGGATTGGGCGTCCAGGCCATTCGCGCCGCCGCCAAGCGGCCCGTCAAGGTCGGTCTTGCCGAAGACATTTCCGGCGCCATGCCCGCCATCGAAGATGCCGCTCACATTCGCGCCGCCGAACAGGCCATCCGCGAAATGAATGCCCAATACCTTACTGTCATCCTTGAAGGCCGCTACACCGATCGCTACCTCCGCGACCTCGGTCCCGATGCTCCGCACTTCACGCCCGAGGAGATGAAGATCATCGCCTCTCCCCTCGACTTTGTCGGTATCAACATCTACACCACCAGGGAGGTGGAGCCCGTGGACGGGCCTGAAGGCTTCGCTTTGATCCCCCGTCCGGCCAGCTATCCGCATGCGGCGTCAGACTGGCTCTTCTTTACTCCTCAAGCCATTTACTGGACCCCGAAGCTGGTCTCCCAAATCTGGGGCGTAAAGGAAATCTACATCACAGAAAACGGCTGTTCCTCTGCCGACGTTCTCCGGCCCGATGGCCGCGTTCTCGACACCGATCGCGTCCTCTACCTGCGCAACTACCTCGGCCAACTCCATCGTGGCGTCTCGGAAGGAGTCCCCGTAAAGGGATATTTCCTTTGGAGCCTCCTCGACAACTTCGAGTGGAGCGACGGATTCTCGAAGCGCTTCGGCATCACCTATGTCGACTTCGCAACCCAGAAGCGCACCCCGAAACTCTCTTTCGACTTCTATAAGGAGGTCATCCGCACCAACTCAGTGGCTTGAGCGGGCTTGCGGTGTTCCTCTCAAGCAAATAGGCGGACTACATTACCGGGCAAGTGATCGTGGTGGATGGCGGGCACACCGAATCTGTTATGTGGCCATTTGTGCCGGAAAAATAATTTGGCACTCTGATGCGCCGATGGCAAAAGTGACCCAGCCTCGAAGTTCACCAGCCAAGCAGACTGCGAATATGCGGAATCTGTAGCTCAATCAGGAACCCACATCTCAGAAGCAAGATGTGGAGGCCCGGCGAAACGCGCATTACGTCAACTTAATCTCTCTGGACAAGGACCGAAGGAGCGCACGAATGAGCACCGAGCGTGAAAAGATGCTTGCCGGGGAATTGTACGATGCACTTCATCCGGAACTCGTGCAGGAGCGTGCCCGCGCTCGTGATCTGTGCCAAATGTTAAATGCCACCCGCGAGGCGGACCGGGAACTGAGGCGGGAGTTGCTCCTGAAGATATTCGGCAAGGGTGGAGACACAGCCTGGCTGCAGCCACCGTTCTTTTGCGATTATGGTTCAAACATTGAGCTTGGCGAGCGGGTATTTTTCAATTTCAACTGCACCGTGCTGGACGTCTGTAAGATCACCATCGGGGACTATAGCCAGTTTGGTTCCGGCGTCCAAATCCTGACTCCGCTTCACCCACTTAACGCTGCGCTGCGCCGGAAACAAGAGTATGGTGCTCCCGTCACGATTGGGTCCGACGTGTGGGTTGGTTCGGGAGCAATTATTCTTCCGGGTGTCAGCATCGGATCGCGCACGGTGGTCGGTGCCGGAAGCGTGGTCTCTCGAAGTCTTCCAGGTGACATGCTCGCGGTGGGAAATCCCTGTAAGGTCATTCGCGCGATCAAGTAGAGTGGACGCGATGACTTGCGCGTGCTGGCGGATCATCGTCTAAAAGTCGCGAAGTGTTCAGGAAGTTTGTGGCTGGAGTGGCCGCAAACGTCAGTCTAGAAGTCGCCGAAAGCCCGGACTTTTGAGGACGGTTCATCACAGAAATCCGTTAGGGTTATGTCATGGAAGCGTTTGACATCATCAGCGAGTTGAAGACGATCTATAAGGACGGTGTTCCTTACTCTGCGCTTGATCGACATCTGACGGAGGGGGATATCCTACGCTGGAGCACCTTGTATGGTTGTTCTCGATCTCAAGTCTTTGAGGAAATCGCTAAATTTCTGGCTCTTGGCTTCAACGCTTCGGAACTGTCTTTTGAGTTCTGCGACGCGATTGTGAACGACCTCTTTGGCCCCTACATCGATACAGCTAAGCCGAAGTCGGAACTGTTTTGGGATGTTTACCTAGCCTTCGATGAAGGTGAGTTCTACCACGGTAACAATCGAGATTCAGACCCGGTGGAGATATATACCCGCCCCATGATTGCTCGCGTAGTAGAGGTTCTTGAGGGTTCCGGCATGACACCGCCAGTGTGATTTGGATCGATAACGGTGTTTGTCGCATCGGTGTGCCTGGCGTGCAAGCTGATACGCCGAGTTCAAGAGTTCAGCAGGCCCCTCTGGGCTGGCTTCTCGTGCTTGCCGGAACAACATTGTTTTTTCTCAGTCTGCTCGGAACCCCTGGACACTATCTTCCAAAGCCAATCGTTTATCTCGGGCGAATCTTTTATGGGCTCTATCTTTTTCATCAACTCATTTACACGCTGGTCTTTCACACCTGGAAGGTACAGCTTTTCCGGCTCAGCGAATTTCTCCACCTCGCAGCGTGGACCGGCACCCTCGGAACGATAATCGTCTTCTGTACCACGGTTCTTTTGGCCCATCTCTCCTATCAGTATTTTGAGCGCAGGTTTCTCCGTCTCAAACGACGCTTTACCTTTGTTCCATCCCGCGATTGATTTTTTGGGGAATGAGGGTGCGCCCCTTTTATGGGCGGCTCTGCCGCGCGCGAATCATCCCATCCGGATTGCGGGTCAACTGCTCCGGCGGCGCCGCAATGATCTGGTGCGCACATCCCTTGTGCTCACTGATGTGGCAGAATGGCAGGTACCAATAACAAGAAGCAAGAAGGGATCCAGATTGTGGCACGCCGCCCTGGTGTGGAGATTGCTGGAAATCTGTTAGGCCGTCGGGATTTTTTGAAAATCGCCGGAGCCACGGCCGTTTTGCCTTCGGTTTTCAAAGCTGGAGCAAAAGCTCAGACGGCGAAGAGCAGTACGACGGCCAACAACCGCATCAACATCGGTGTCATCGGTATGGGCTGGCAGGGTCCCGCTAATACGGAGGCCTTTCTGGCGTTGGAAGATTGCCAGGTGGTGGCCGCCTGCGACGTGGATCGGAATCACCTGCAGGCTGCGGTCAAGATGATCAACGATGCCTATGGCACCGAAGACTGCAAGGGCTACCACGACTACCGCGAGTTGCTGTCCCGCCCAGAGATCGATGCCGTGATGATTGCCGTTCCCGATCACTGGCATGAGATTGTCGCTACCGCAGCCGCCCGCCACAAGAAGGACATCTACACGGAAAAGCCGCTGGCCCACACCATCGTGGAGCAGCAGTGCATCGTTCGCGCGGCGAAAGAGAACAATATCGTCTCGCAGATGGGCTCTTGGCAGCGCTCGAGTGCGTTGTTCCGCAAGGCGGCGGAAATCGTCCGCAACGGGCTGATCGGAACAGTAACGCATGTCGAGGTTGGCCTGCCGGGAGAAAACTCCAACTACGATCACATCCGTGAGGAGACTGCGGCAGAACTAGCAGCTGCTGGTCTGAAAGGCGGGCTCGAGCAGATCGTCCCTGGAACCAAGGCATGGGATCTGCTGGTGTGTGCCCCGCCGGCAGAACTGGACTACGAGACCTGGGTGGGACCGGCGAAGATGGAACCTTACATCAAAGCGCGTTCCCACAAGTGCTGGCGCTTGAACTACAACACGGGCAGCGGAAAGCTTCTTGACTGGATTGGCCATCACGGCGATATCGCGCATTGGGGCCTGGATTTCGACAACACTGGGCCGCTGGAGGTGGAAGGCAGCGGCGAGCTTCCGCCGGCCAACGCGGTTTGGAACACGGCGCAGCATTACCGCTTCGAGCTGAAGTATCCGGGAGGCGTCACCATGACCGTCGCCGGCGGCTATCCCGACATTAAGATGGGCACCAAGTGGATTGGCACCGAGGGCTGGGTATGGATCGACCGCGACGGATTCGAGGTCTCGAACCCCGCGTGGAAACGGGGCAAATACCTACCCAGAGAGCTGCGCAAAGTGAAGCTCTACACCTCTGAGAATCACCATCAAAATTTCCTGGATTGCATCAAGACGCGTCAGCCAACCGTCACTCCGGTAGAGGTGGGACATCATTCAACCATCCCTGGACACCTTTGTCTGATCTCCATGCTCACCGGCAGGAAGATCCGCTGGGACGCCAAGGAAGAGAAGATCCTCGGCGACGAGGAAGCCAGCAAGCTGATGACTCGCGAATACCGCGCCCCGTGGAAGATGAGCATCTAGCTTAAGCGCAGCGGTTTGCCGACTTCCGAGGACCGATCCGGTTCAACTTTCGAATAGCCGAGTCCCATCGCGCTCAGTTGAGTTCCTGGGCAAGTCCGATGAGAAGCCCTTCGGGTCCGCGGATGTAGCAAAGCCGATACGACTCCTGATAGCGGAC
Source organism: uncultured Acidobacteriaceae bacterium (assembly GCA_963797255.1). GTDB lineage: Bacteria > Acidobacteriota > Terriglobia > Terriglobales > Acidobacteriaceae > JANXZS01. Next base: position 525,971 of record CAWCOV010000001.1, on the reverse strand, counting down.
TACTTCGCCTACGAGCTGTGCGCCGCGCTTGCGAAGTCTGGCAAGCGTCTCGTCTATGTCGTCCACGGCGAACATAACGCGGAGATAGCCTAAAGCGTTCACCGGGGCGTTGCGGTGATCCGCGACGACAGGCGGCGTGAGGAAGCGGGAGAGTTCGAGACGGCTGTGGCCGTCCGGTGTGCGCATCATGGCAATCTCGACGCGTTGGTCGGCAAGTCCGGTGACGCGTCCTGCCCATTCTCCTTCGATCGTGGCCCGCCCTTCCAACTCAAGGCCGAGTTCTCGGAAGAAATCAATTGTCTCTTCGAGGTCTTCGACGACGATTCCTACGTTATCCATTCGTTTGAGCGCCATGCGTCGACTGTACAAGACCTCGCCTGGATGCAGCAACGGACGCTGTGCAACGCTGAAGCAGAATCCGCGCGGAGATATCAATACTGGGATCTACGACGAGATCGACCCTCTCGAGCTGTCTTTCAGGTAGTAACTTACGGATAGCCGGTCACTCAACCGCAGTACCGAAGTGGCCGTCTGGGAAAATCCGGCAAAGACTAATCTGCGGTGCCGCTTCCGAAATTGAAACTGTACCCGAAGCGATTCTACAAAAAGGATTTCATCGTGATTTGTACTCGGCATCTTCCCAGCGCGACCGTGCAGAGGTCAAAGCCTCTCTCAACCTGCGTATCGACCTCGCTATTGCGTTTGCACGGTGAGAGACACCGTCCCCGTTTGCGTAACCGAACCGGAAGTGCCTGTGACGGTTATGTCGTAGAGTCCTGGAGTGGTGCCGGTGTTCCCTCCACCGCCACTTCCGCCAACGTTACCGGCCCCACCACAACTCGATAGCCCAATGGAGAAAAGCAGTGCGACGATACCGAGAATGCTCTGCCACCTCCGCCGACGGGCTGGAATGCCGGCAAGCAGAATGCACGAGAGCGTGCCGCTTACAAATGGTCCGAACAAGACTTTCCGATGGGTTGGAAATGGAGGCGACCGCAGTTGTGTTCACCGTAAGAGTGGTTTGCGCTGCAGCGCCACTGATGGTCGCTGAAGTTGGAATGCTGCATGTCGCAGGATCGTTCGCTGCTCTGGGAGAAATCGCGCAACTCAGACGGATCGCGCCCGTGAATCCGCCCGTGGGCGTCAAGATGATCGTAGAGGTATTTCCTGAAGTCGCTCCGCGAGCCATTCTGATTGCTGTGCCGGTGATGGAGAAACTGGGCGTTGGCGGGCTGATGGTGTAAACGGCGCTTGTGACTGCGCTGACGGTATCGCCCCCTGCCCTTACAATTGCCTTCAGCGTCTGCGTGGAGGACACAGTGATTGGAGTTCCATAAACAGTTGAGCGCGCAGTTGGCGTAGATCCGTCGGTGGTGTAGTAAACGTAGGCTCCCGCGGTCGTGTCTGCAATTGCCACCGTCTGTGGCGTGGTGTACGTTCCCGCGGGAACGCTGAATGATGGAGCGGCTGTTTGCTCTGCGAGCGGATTGATCTCGTAAAATGCATTCGACATTTCACTCGGAAGATAGCCGCTGGCGGTCGCCGTTGCATAAATATATTCGGACGACGAAACGGTGATCGGACCGCTGTAAATGGGAGAACTCGCCGTCGGAAATGTGCCGGTTTGGTACTGGATGATAGCCCCGGGAGTGGAGTCGGTGATGGACACCGTCTGAGGCGTGGCATAGGTTCCGCTGTCTACGCTGAAGGTTGGCGCGCTTGCGAGCGGTATGTATAGTCCCTCGACATCCTGTGTATTCCACTGGCCGTTGCGATCGCCTGCAGCGTCGTAGTTGGATCGACGATGCTGATTGGTCCGTGGTACACGCTCGAACTTGTTGTCGGTATGCTTCCATTGGTCGAGTAGTAGATGGTCGCACCGGTAGTGCTGTCGGAGATCGTTACCGTTTGTTTGGATGTGTAAGTCCCAGCGGGCAAGCTGAAGGTGGGGGTGGCCGCTTGCGGCGGCAATGTATACACCGCACTCGCCACAGCGCTGGGAAGACATCCGCTTGCAACCGCGATCGCTTTCAGTGTTTCACAAGCCTTTCATTTGGTGACTTAACCCGCAATTTGTGGAAGTTGGCTACGCTGGGCTCCGGGGCACCAGTGTACGATTTTTGACGTTTGGTCTAGTGGCCCCAATCGGTTGCCACCAAGCAGATGCTGACCAATGGCCGCTCAACAATAAGCCTCTAACAAGCACACGCTGAAGAGTCAGAAGGCTGAAGGAACGGCCCTTGACTTATCAGACGCTGAGATTGATGGTTCCGCCATCTAGCGGATAGTTTGTGCCGGTGACGAAGCCGGCTTCGTCTGAGCAAAGGTAGAGGGCGAGTGCAGCGACTTCGTCGGGCTCGCCCATGCGGCCGATGGGTTGTGCGCGCGAGAGCGTCTCCATCATCTCGGCTTCCTTGCCGGGATAATTTTTCGCTACGTAGGCATCGACAAAGGGCGTGTGAATGCGCGCCGGAGAGATGGCGTTGCAGCGAATGTTGTAGTCGAGATAATCCTTGGCAACGGAATAGGTCATGGCGAGGATTGCGCCCTTGGACATGGAATATCCGAAGCGGCTGGAGAGCCCGACCATGGCGGCGATGGATGCCATGTTGAGGATGACACCGCGTTTGCGTTCTTTCATCCCGGGCAGGCAGGCCTGCATGCAATGGAAGTAGCCTTTGACGTTGACATCGAAGATGCGCTGGAAGTCGACGCTGCTGGTTGACTCCAATGTGCCGATCTGCGCGATGCCTGCGTTGTTGACGAGGATGTCGATGGCGCCGATGGATTGGAAGAGCTTCTCCACCTCAGTTAGGGATGAGACGTCGCAGACCTGGGCAGTGGCGGTGTTTCCTTCGGCTGCGATTTCAGACTCGAGCGAAGCTGCGGCTGCGGGATCGAGATCGACAATGTGAACGCGCGCGCCGTGGGCTGCGAAGAGTTTGGAGATGGCTTTGCCGATGCCGCTTGCGCCGCCGGTGACGATGGCTGTTTTGCCGCTGAGATCAAACGTGTTCAAAAAAGGCTCCTAGGATTTCTCAGGTGAGGAATGTGTGGATTCGGTGGTAACAGCTTCGTTGGCTTTGAGCGCGGCTTGGCCTGCTTGCAGAACACGCAGAATGGCATCCGTGTCGTACACGCATCCGCCCCAGCTACCGCCGCCAATGGATTGCAGTGCAGCCCAGAGTCGCGTGTCGTCCGGCAATGCGGGATCGGGCGCCAGGCCGGGATAAAGCTCGCGCGCTCCAAGAACGTGGGCGGCTTCGCTCGGCTTGAGCGGAGCGCCACCGGTTCCGATGAAATTAACTGAGCCTGTCTGATGTTCGCGATCGATGACGATCTCGAGGATGTCGCCTTCGCGGACCTTACCGAGCGGGCCACCGGCGAGGGCCTCGGGAGATACGTGTCCTATGCAGGCTCCGGTGGAGACGCCGCTGAATCGGCCATCGGTGATGAGCGCGATGTGCTTGCCGCCATCGAGATGCTTGAGGGCGGAGGTGAGCTGGTACGTTTCCTCCATGCCGGAGCCGATGGGGCCGCGTCCCATGAGCACGACGATATCTCCGGCGACGATTTCGCCGCGCTTGATGGCGGCGATGCCGGCTGTCTCACTGGTGAAAACGCGGGCTGGGCCGGTCTTGCGGTAGACGCCGTCAGCATCAATGACGGTGGGGTCGATGGAGGTGCTCTTGATGACCGATCCTTCGGGAGCGAGATTGCCGGTAGGGAAGCAGACGGTCGAAGTAAACCCCTTGCGGCGCGCGGCTTCGGGCGAGGCGATGACGTCGTCGGGGTTGATATCGTCCAGCATTTGCAGGCGCTCCCGCAGGTAGGTACGGCGCTGCGAAGTCTGCCACCAGTCGAGGACTTCTTCGAGCGTTTCGCCAGTGACGGTGAGGACGCGGGTATCCAGCAACTCGAGACGGCGAAGATGCAGCATGACCTCGGGCACGGCACCAGCGAGAAAGACCTGCACGGTGGGATGATTGCGCGGTCCGTTGGGGAGAGCGTCAACGATGCGCGGCACCTGGGCGTTGACGGCGGTCCAATCGGCCACGGTGGGCCGGCGAAGTCCAGCGGCGTGGGCCACGGCGGTGAGATGCATGATGACATTGGTGGATCCTCCAAACGCGGCGTGAACGACCATGGCGTTGCGGATAGACGCGTCTGTGAGGATGTCGCAGGAACGAAGACCGCGGCGCTGTAGCCCAAGAACGGCGCGGGCGGATCGCGTGGCCATCTCCAGCCAGATGGGCTGGCCAGAGGGCGAGAGCGCGGAGTGGGGAAGCGCCATGCCGAGGGCCTCCGCGACGACCTGCGAGGTGGCGGCAGTGCCGAGGAACTGGCAGCCTCCGCCGGGCGATGCACAGGCGCGGCAACCCATCTCGGCTGCTTCCTGCAAGCTGATTTTTCCGTGAGCGAAGCGGACGCCGATGGTCTGGACTTTGCCCGCGTCCTCACCCTCGGTCGGCATGAGGGTGACGCCGCCGGGCACGAGCACGCTGGGAAGATCGCGGCTGCCTGCGAGCGCCATCATCATGGCGGGCAGACCCTTGTCGCAGGTGGCAACGCCGAGCACGCCGCGGCGCGTAGGCAGCGAGCGGATGAGGCGGCGAAGAACCACAGCGGCATCATTGCGGTAAGGAAGGCTGTCGAACATTCCTGTGGTGCCTTGGGTACGGCCATCGCATGGGTCGGTGCAGAAGGCGGCGAAGGGAACAGCCTTGGAGGCCTTGAGTTCCTTCGCGGCGGCGGCGACGAGCAGATTCACCTCCCAGTGGCCGGTGTGGTATCCAAGGGCGACGGGCGAGCCGTCGGGGGCGCGGAGGCCGCCATGGGTGCTGAGGATGAGGTAGTCAGGCCCGCCGGTGAGAGCGGGTTCCCAGCCCATGCCGGCGTTCTGCGAGAGTCCGAAAAGATCGCCGGAGGGGCGCTGGCGGAGCATGTCTTCGGTGAGGGGAATTATGCCCTGCGGACCCGGCGCGTGGGTGCGAACCTCGTAGATATCGGGGTTGTCGGTACCGAGCAGGGTGGCTAGCTTTTCATTCATTCCTTATCCCCAATGCGTAGTGCGATAATTTTGATCTCCCGCCGCGGAAAAGTGCTAATCCAAGTCGGCGGAAAGTTGGAGATTCGATTTCGGTTGCGCAACAAGACTATCGCAGGAGGGGGATTTTGCGAGCGATTCCGGGGCAAGGATCGTCATACACTCAGCGGCCCCTGGAAGACTGACCGGTAGAATGCCTGTAGTGATAGCCTTGAAGAAGAAACTCCGGCAGACGCCGGACCTGGCAGAGCGGCCTGAAGAGTAAGGGACAGAAAAAATGACGAGAAACACGAACGTGCCGGGGAGCGGGACGGGGAAGATCCAAACAACCATCCTGTGCGCCTTGCTGGCGACAGTGATCGTGGCAGCGTGTACGGCGTGCGACGGATTCTTCGTCGATCCAGTGTTGACGTCGGTGCAGGTGGGTCCAGCCGGAGTGACGCTGCTGGTAGGCGCCTCGCAGCAGTACCAGGCAACAGGGACTTACAACGACGGCAGCGTGAAATCACTTTCGTCGATAGTATGGTCGTCGTCTCCAAATACTTCTGCGACCATCAGCACAACGGGATTGGTAAAGGGAATCGCAGCGGGCGCGGTGACAATTACGGCAAGTTCCGGCACGGTGAGCGGCACGGCAACACTGACGGTGCAGACGGCTCCGCTGCAGTCGATCTCGATTACACCGACAAATCCCACGGTTAGCTTGTCTTCGGGCGGGGTAACGCAGCAGTTTAAGGCGACCGGCAAATATACCGACGGCACGACGCAGGATATTACGTCGCAGGTGACATGGGCTTCGACCGTACAGCTGGTGGCTACGATTGATTCTACCGGGCTGGCGACCGGGCGCAGCGTGGGCACGACGAGCATTCAGGCAACGTCGAGCAACATAGTCGGCTTCACAAATATGAGCGTCACGAACTAGGCTCGAGACTCATCCGAGGCTAATAGGATCCGCCTGATGCCAACGCCTCCTATCCTGGTAGCGACTTGGGACGACGGGCTATTCAGCGTCACTGGGACGATGGTCCGTCAGGAACTCGCCGGTCAATCGGTTCGCAGCCTTGTAGACGATGGACAGGGAGGAGTGCTCGCAATTGTTGGCGGGCATTCGGTGTGTCGGCGATCCGCAGTTGGCCAGTGGACTGAAATAGCAAAATACGAATCTGATCTTTCCTGTTGCGTACCCATTGGGAATGCTGTTTTTGTTGGGACGGACGACGCGCGCATCCTGCGGGTTGATGCTAACGGCGCACAACAATGGCTGACGGGATTTGACTCAGTCGAGGGCCGCGACAAGTGGTACGCGGGGTCGGCGATCGTCGACGGCAAACGGATGGGGCCGCCGCTTGGAATTCGTTCCATGACGGCGACTTGCGATGGCGTGCTCCTGGCCAACGTCCATGTTGGCGGGATTCCGCGATCCACGGATTCCGGGCAAAGCTGGCGGCCCACGATCGATATCGATAGCGATGTTCACCAGGTCTGCGCCCATCCTTCGCGGCCCGAGCTCGTGATCGCGGCGGCGGCGGTGGGTCTTTGCGTGAGCCGTGATGCTGGAATGTCATGGACTATCGAAGAACAGGGACTTCATGCCCCTCATTGCTCCGCCGTCGCGTTTGGGAGAAACGATATTTTTGTGTCAGCATCTACTGATCCGTTTGCGGCTCAAGGGGCAGTGTATCGACGCCCGATCGACGGTGAGGGTCCGCTGCAGCCCTTGGGCGGAGGCATGCCGAGGTGGATTGATGGCAAGGCCGATACCGACTGTATTGCGACGCGTGATTCGATGGTCGCATTGATCGACCGGTCGGGCCGGCTTTATGTGTCCGATGACGACGGCGGTTCGTGGTTGAGTCCGATCGATCGTCTGCCTGTTCCGAGCGCACTCCACATCTGTTGACCACGCCGCAGGCGCTATTTGATGAGGGCGTTGGGCGGCAGATCGATGATGGCGATTCTCATCTGCGTCCACAGTGGCAATTGCGCGTTCTTGCCTTTCGCGGTCACGGTGCCGGAGTTTGGTTCCTGGATTGAGGAATTCAATTCCACTCCGGGTACGGACGAGTCCTTCAACTCGCCGCCGGAGTGACTAGGCTGGTCGTGGGTTGCAGGCACGGAGGCTACGGGAACGGTGCGGCTTGCTCCAGGCGGCGCGTTTTTGGCGCTTACACCCCCGGGGCCCTGGCGGGTGGTGCTTGTCGCTGCAGGCAGGCCTTCAAGGTCAAGATCGCGCTTCCCGCTCACCAGATCTGGTCCCTGCACGGGAGGGGAAATCAGCCCCAACAAGGTCACTTTGACGCGGATGGGCTGCTTGCCCTTTGGTACTAACTCATCAAATATCAGTACCAGTTTGGAGTCGCCCTTGTTCTCGGAGGGCTGTACTTCCAGTACGCGACCGGTCAGCGTTGCGTCCTTCGGCATCAGAAGGCCATCGGCGCATTGAATGTCCTCCATCAGCTTGGCGGTAACGGAATCTCCCACCTTGGCGTTTTTGGAGTCGACCTTTTTATCCAGGCGCGCTTTACCCGCAGCCATTTGCACCTGGCGGGTTTCCACCTTCGGTGGGGGCTTGGGTGGGTCGTCGGTTTGTGGGGCTTGCGCCTTCGCGCCAATCGATGTGACAAGGATGAGAATTTGAGCGATTCTTCTCGGCGCCACGCATGTCATCGTTGAATACCTGCACGCTGGAATCTGTTCAGTTTCCGAACTGACACTTCATGCATATTACGAGACTGGGGCAACAATCAAGCAATCCCTGCGTGGATGGCAACTTTCACTGGATCAATTCCCAGGGTGATGGGAGATCAAACAGTGACGGCCATCGTCACAGGGAGTGCTGGTTATCAGTCGCAGCGAGGGCGATACCTACTTAATAACCGCGTTGGGCGGAATGGGGATGATGGCGATCTGCAACTGCGTCCATATCTCCAGCTTTGCGTTTTTGCCGGTTGCAGTCAGCGTGCCGGAGTTGGGATCCTGGATTGTGCCGGTGAGCGTAACTCCGGGCACAGTCGAGTAATCCGGCTTCGGCGGCCCTTCATTGGGGAGAGTCTGTTGCGCTCGCGTTTGAGGCGCAGGAGTAGCCGCTCCGGGAGCACCATTGCGCAATCCACCCTGCGCGGCCGGTACGCCTTCCTGGTCCGTAGCGCGGTTTCCGGTGGTGGTGTCCGGGCCCTGCACTGGGGGCGCGACAAGGCCCATCAATGTGACCTTGACGGGGATAGCCGCCTTACCCTTTACGACAACCTGGTCGAATAACAACACCAGCTTGGAATCGCTCTTGCTCTGCGAGGGCTGGACCTCCACTACTTTGCCGGTGAGTGTGGCGTCCTTGGGCAGCGTCGTGCCGTCTTCACAAGGGATCGCATCCATCAAGTGTGCCGTGACCGGATCTCCAACCTTGGCGTTCTTGGCGTCGACTTTCTTATCCAGGCGCGCCACCCCGCCGGACATCTTCATTTGTTTCGTCTGTCCGGGAGTCTCCGTTTTGGCTGCTGTCTGTGCGAATACACTCAACGACGCAGTTAAGATGATGTGGACCTGCACAACGATTTTTGCTACTGCTACACGTCCCATGGTTCCTATACCTGCCTGTATTTCAGTGTTGTTTCTGTGACGACAGGATATATTGTGTCGCGGCTGAGCTGACAGACATTCTTGGCGTAATCGCGGAACTTGCTCCGCAAAAGTTTCGCATGGTTTACCTCCCAGTTACGAGGTGTCAGACGGTGCGCGGGAGCACATAGAACCAGACCGCGAAGTAATGGAATACACTGCCCGCCAGCACGCAAACGTGCCATATGCCGTGGAAGAAAGTCTTCTTGTCCATGGCGAAGAAGAAGACGCCACCGGTGTAGCAGAGTCCACCCGCCAGCAGCCACGCCGCGCCCTGCCAGGTGACAGCGCGGATTAACGGGGCGGTAGCGAAAATGGCGAGCCATCCCATTGCCACATAGGCTATCGCCGAAAAAACGTGAAAGCGCTCCACCGCGAAGGCTTTGAAGACTACTCCCAGCAGGGCAATGATCCATACAGCGGCGAAAAGGATCCACCCTGTGCGGCCATGCAATGAGACGAGTGTGAAGGGAGTGTAGGTCCCGGCGATGAGCAAGTAGATTGCCGAGTGGTCGAGGATCATGAGGACGTGGCGGGCGCGGGTGCGGATAAGGGAGTGGTAAAGGGTGGAGCAGACGTAGACCAGGACGAGGGTAATGCTGAAGACGGCGCAGCTGGCGATGAGGGTGACGGTGCCGCTGGAGGATTTCCACAAAAGGAGCACTGCGCCTGCGATTGCCAGCACGGCACCCAAGCCGTGTGTAACCGTATTCGCGATAATGTCCCCGAGACCCTGCTGACTTTCCACCCCATAGAATAGTCTCGAATGGGCCCGGCCGGGGGAGGATGGATACAAGCTTTGTAGATTGTGTTATTTAGGTGGAATTTTCAAAGTGCGGTGGGGATCATATTACGAACGGATTCCATAGCATAAGCTCACAGTTTTGCTATTGTTTTTTGGATAAAAAATCCTTATAATTAGATGTTTGTGACACACCGGTTTACCTGTCAATCCTAGGCAGTTACCGCGATACTTTCGAACGTCACTTTTACCCAAAAGGATGAATTGATCAAATGGCAAAGCGTCGAGGCAATCCTAACTGGGGAAAGCCGGAGCCAATTGGCCCGGTAGTTCCCACTGTAACTTCATTTGAGCAGATCGTGAAAGAATTCAAGCTCACCCCGGATCAGTACATCCGCTCTACCCGGCTCCGTGAATGGGCCCGCAGGAACAAGAATTCCAAGTACATTCCTGAAGCGCTGCTGGAAGCCTGGGGTTTTGAGATCGAATCTACTCTTTAATTCTCATTCGATTTCACCAAGCTAATGAGACGCCGCTCCTAACCGGGGCGGCGTTTTTGCGTTCTATGGACACTTTTCCGCCGCTTGTGCAATGGTGTGCTGGAACTCACTGGCGTTTCACCGTTGAAAGCATAAAATGGTGATCATGCACACGAAACCACCCTTCATCGATGTTCCCGGAGCCCTGGAAGAGTTCCGTGCGGGACGAATGATCGTAGTGGTGGACGACGAAGATCGCGAAAACGAGGGTGATCTGACGCTGGCATCGGAGTTTGTGACTCCGGAAGCGATCAACTTTATGGCCATGCACGGCCGCGGCCTCATCTGCCTGACGCTCACTGAAGAGCGCGCAGATTATCTGCGCCTGGGGCCGATGACGCAGCAGAACTCCTCCCGCTTCGGCACCGCGTTTACGGAGAGTATTGAGGCGCGCGAGGGTGTGACGACTGGCATCTCAGCTTACGACCGCGCCCTGACCATCAAGGTGGCGATCGACTCGCGGTCGTCGGCGAACGACCTGGCTCGTCCCGGGCACGTTTTTCCGCTGCGCGCGCGTCGCGGAGGCGTGCTGGTGCGCGCGGGACAGACGGAGGCCTCGGTTGATCTTGCGCGGATGGCTGGTCTGATTCCCTCAGGCGTGATCTGCGAAATTATGAAGGACGACGGCACCATGGCCCGCGTCCCCGACCTGATTGATTTCTGCAACGAACATGGACTTCGGATTCTTACGGTTGCCGAGCTGATTCGCTATCGGCTGCAACACGAGCGCTACATTTATCGCGTGGCCGAGAGCTCGCTGACAACCGACTACGGCGAGTTCCGCATGATTGCCTACGAAAGCGAAGTGGATGGCGGCGAAAGCCACGTCGCGCTGGTGAAGGGCGATGTCGCTACCACTACGGAGCCGGTGCTTGTCCGCGTGCACACGCGCTGCACCGAGGGCGACATTTTCTCCGCGACGACCTGCGATTGCTACTCCGTGATGCAGCGTTCGCTGAAGGCGATCGCCGAAGCTGGACGCGGCGCGCTGGTTTACCTGCACAATACCAGCCGCGGATTTGAAATCGACCGCACGGCTCCGCAGCCGCGCCTGGTCTTCCACCGTGAGCTGCGCGCACTGGAACAGCGGGAAGAGCGCAACCATCGCATCCTGCGAGCGGTGGGGCTGGGTGGGCAGATCCTATCCGACCTGAACATCCGCAAGATTCGCCTGCTGTCGAATACGCCGACGCACATTCCGGCGCTGGAAGGCTTTGACCTGGAAATTGTGGAGCAGATTCCGATTCCCGGCGAATTGGCCCGCAAGAAGACTCCGGACACGCACCAGCCGGTCTAAAAATTCTTCGCCAGCACTTACGTTCCTTTATTCCGCTCGTCGAATGCTTCAATGAAGAACAGACTGATCGTGTTGCGATCTTCGTCGACGGCTCTCGTATTTGCTGCGGCACTTTTCGCGTCCGCGCAGGATAAGCCGCTTGGCACTGCCACCCAGTTCACTCACTCGATCAATGACTCGCCAACGTTTTCTCCCGATGGCAGGGAATTGGTTCTGATCACGGTGGTCGCTGGGAAAGAACAGCTTTTCAGGATGAGAATCGATCGCTCGAATCCAATACAACTGACGCACGACGATGCCGACCACGAAGATCCGGCATGGTCGCCCGATGGTCGACATGTGGTTTATGTCGAGATGAAGAACGGGACCGAGAAGATCTTCATGATGAATGCGGACGGTTCCGGGGTTGAGCCGCTCACGCCGAGCGATGTGAAAACGATCCATCCCAACTGGGCGCCGGACAGCCGCAGCGTTGCGTACTGTACGGACGATGATCTCAAGCCACCGAAGAAAAATGCGTCGGAGATTTATTCCATCGACATTGAGAGCCGCAAGATTACGAAGCTGATTTCGGGTGGCGTGAATACGTATCCGGCGTGGTCTCCAGATGGAAAAAAGATGGCGTTTCGCCGCATGCTGGGCGAGCGCAACTCTGAAGTATTTCTCGTGAACAAAGATGGAAGCGGTGAGCACAATCTTACGAACGATGCTGCGTTTGACGGGTGGCCGGCGTGGTCGCCAGACGGCGCGAAGATTGCCTTCGCCTCAAATCGCGATGGTGGCAAGAATTATGAGATCTACATCATGAATCCCGACGGAAGCGCGGTGCAGAAGGTGGCAACGACCGAGGGAAGGGCGACAGATCCGCAGTGGGCGCGAGATGGCAAGTCAATCTATTTCCCCATCTGCAGAAAGAACGACACGGGCTTCGATTGCCAGATCTATTCAGCGACGATCAATGCCGCTCGCAAAATAGCAGCGGCACTCAGAGGATATTTACGGCGCGGGCGGCGAGCAACACGATGGTTGAGAGCGAGATGAGTGACTGGATCATCATGAGCCCTTTCGCCCAGCGTGACAGCACCGAAGTATCCGTGGGCGAGAGCGCGGTGCTTGTGTTGAAGGCGATGAACAGATAGTCGATGAAATTTGGACGCCAGCCGGAAGCATCGGTCTTCGACTTCAAATTGTGCTCCAGGGTCATCTGCGGAAAGAGAAATGCTCCGTCGGAATGCACTTCCCGGAACATGCGCTTGTGCGGGCCTCCTCCGTCGAGCCGCCAATACCACGAAGCAAACACAAGTATGTTCGTGAGCCACAGTGCAGCCGCAGATCGCAGCAACTCGATCGGCGCCTGTTTATGCTGCGGTAGGGCATGTACCAGTAGCACGAGAGACGCGATAAGGGCCAGCGTAACCACGCCGCTCAGGGCAAATCCGATCATCTGGTTGGCCGCGTATTGGCGGATACGGTGCGTAACAACGGCGGGAATACTCAGCACTACGACAATCACCAGCACCAGCCAGTCCGGACCCACGCTGAGCGCTGGAGGCAGCGAGAGGTGCAAGGCCGCCGACGGCAAACAGCGCGACGAGCGCCGGCCAGCGTGGTTCAACTCCATAGACCTTCGGTGATTTGGAAACTGAGGAAATTGTCACGCCATTCTCCAAGGCAGCATCAACAGTGTGCCATCTCTTTCAACGGACTGCATCCCTACCTGACTGCTCACGTCTGAACAATGGCGGAATCTTCCAATCGAGCCGGAGGAGCCTCCGTGGGTCGTTCTCTCAATCAGCCTCACGGCTGAGTTCAGCCTTTGCAACACCCCCGTGCTCCTCACTGATTTAGCATTCAAACAATCCGCCCAGAACGTCGGATATGGATTCGATATCAAGGTTGCCTAATAGAAAACATGCCGACGATGAAGAAACCGCTCGAAGACGCCGCAGACGAGCAATCCCAGCAGAAAAAGCGTGATGGCTGAAATCAGCATGCTTGCCGTGAAGTGGACCAAAGGCCGAATCCCCAAGTGGAGTCCGTGTGCGTGATAGGCGCGAAGGCCGCCAGCGAGAATCGCAAGGGCCGGCAAGGTGGCCACGAAAATACGCCTCTGCACCCCTTCAAAGAGCGGAGTGACCGGATAGGCCGACGGTTTGGTTGTGCGGTACCAATGCCAGATCCAAACGCCTATTACCACCAGCCCAAAGGCGCTGCTCCCATACTCGAGCAATTTGTACATCTGGATTTCACCGGTCACCGGCAATTCGAGAGATATCCGCAGGAAAGACCAGTTCTGATAGATCCATGATGTGTTGTGAGTGACCGAGTCCCAGACAAGGTGCGTCGCCGTGCCGACCAGGATGGAAAGAATAATCAGCGAAAGACGCTCTGAAGGCCAAAAAGAAAGAGTGGCCATGCTGGTCGTTAGCCTGCGCCGGAATCCATCCGACAGAAACATCAGCATCGGCTTCTTGATGAACGTGTGAAACAACAGGAGAGCTACGAATGCAAGCGGCAAATCGAGCAGAAACATGCCGGAGTACGTATGGGTATAAGACTTGTCAGGCGACAAGGAAAGCAAATAGGGAGAATCGGGCGCGAAGCATCCCATGACGAGTGCGGACATGATAAAGCGAGTCCGCCGAAATGGAATAACCGCAGCGGCATGAGAAAGTGTAAAAGGCACTTCTTCAAAGTATCGCTGATGTAGCTCTCTTTGTGCTGACCGGGCCGTGGCTTCTCATGGCCACCGCCCTGATCTTTGCGATCCGGATCGGCCCGACGTCGAACGAGCAGCGACCAGAACATCAGGAGTCCTTAGCCTGAATGAGTTTCAGTCCCTGATCAGCTTTCCAATTCGATCATTCTTGTTGTTGCGAGTGGATCACCGGTAAACCGGAAGTAATTCTCGAATTGAAATCCCGAATACATTTGGATGAGTTGATGCTGCTTTTCGTAAACTCGTGCGCTGGCGGACCTATGTGATACCAGGTGGCGACATAACCCTGCCCCGCCCCGCGGCGTTTCAATGTGTCGAATGGTTGAATTGAATTGTATTCAGCCCTAGGATCCGGAGCGGCGCATTGGTTCGTCCAGGTCCGGCATTGCGGAATCTGCTTTCCACACATAAAGGAACTCAGCATCGCTCGAAGTTGCGACTTCAATTCCCAACTGCCGCGTGGCGCGGTTGAGGGCCGAGCGGATATTTTCCTTCGTATCCGGCAGCGCGACCAAGGGAATTTTGAGGGCGGAACCGTCGCGCAACTGGTGAATATCACTGAGAATTTGCGTAACGATACCCTTGTGCTTTCCGTCTCTTCCTTTCGGAACATCAACCTTCTGAATGGATTGGAAGTTCATAGGAGTCGATTTATCGGAATGTTTTGCCATAGCGAATATCCCTCCCAACGAATCAGATGCGCTCTCTATTCTTAACGTAACGCTAAACTGACGTAAAAATAGCTTAGGGTAAAACAAACCCACTAGCAATAGAAATTTTCGGGGTCTAAGGAATCGTGGAGTAGGGCTACCAGAATGCTCACGGGAAGCTAGGGAAATCGTGCTGATATCCACATTCCAAAAGAGTTAGCCCGTATCGCGAGAACGGTGCTACCGTTTGTTTTGAGGTAGTCCCCATGGCTGCGAAGATGAACTTTTCCACAACCCCGCTTTCGAGAGTTCCGACCACTGAATTGGTTCAGAACACAAATGAGGATCGGCCGATGGTGCTGGTGGTGGATGACGACACAGTGATCGCAGACACGCTTTCGCTGATTTTGAATCAATACGGCTTCGCGACCATGACTGCATACGATGCGGAGACGGCGCTCGAAATCGCTGCGGTGATACCGCCTGATTTGCTGGTGTGTGAATTGGCGTTGCCAAAAGTGAACGGCTTCCAACTTGCGAGGGCAATTACGAATACGGCACCGGATTGCAATGTCGTCCTTGTGTCTGGGCGAGCAACCTCGATCGACCTCACGGAATTATCGGGTAAGGAGAACTACGATTTCGTGTTTCTCAACAAGCCATTTCATCCGACAGTGCTGCTTACACAAATTTCGGAGCCGCTGAAAAAACGGAGTGAGAGTTTCAGAGTTCATCTCATGGAGAGCCACGGCATTGCAGAGAGTCAGATCACTGCATAGCGAGGCCTCCGGGCCTTGAAGTGGCGCGAGCATCACGCGCGCTAGTGTCCAGCCTTCGCCTCCTGCAGCAGGTCTGGCAACGGTAGAACGCGATCGAAGCCACGACTTTTCAGGTCATCGACCAACTTCTCAATCGTGCTGAACACGATGCCGTGCATGCCCACGGATTCCGCGCCGCGAACATTTACCGCTTTGTCATCCAGGAACAACGCCTGATGCGGTTCGACGCCCAGCTTGTCCAGCGTGTGCAGGTAGATTTCGGGTTGCGGCTTTACGATTCCCAGCTCATACGACCACGTGCAATGGTCATAGTTCGCAAGCCACTTGAACTGCCGTTCCATTGCCTTCACCATCTCGTCGCCAATGTTGGAGAGGATTCCAATCTTGAATCCGGCGGCGCGCACCTGCTGCGACCACGCCAGCACCGGCTCGTTGAGCGACATCCACATTTGCGCGTCCAGCTTCAGCAGACGTGACATCTGCTCGGGCGAGAAGGTCATGCCCGCGTCTTTCGCGACTTTCTCCCAGAAGGTAGTGCCGCCCCAGATGCCAATATCGTAATCCTCGCGGTTCGCCCAGTAATACTGATCGAAGAGATCTCCCGAAAGGCCGGTGGTCTCAATCAAACCGCCATGAGCAACTTTATCGGGTGGATGGCTCAGCACCATTCCGTAATCAAAAACTACCGCGCGAAGATCCATGAAATACTCCGATAGAAAACGAACTGATCTCTTCTTCAATATTATGCGGGAGCGGCCTGATCGTTAGCGACTGCTGCCCTGGAAAAAACTGCAATGAAACATTCTCCCATTCCGTTCTCGCGACGAACTTCGTGGGACACGACAGAAACGGCCCTCGCGCGCGCGCTGCGAGAGCATCTTGCGGCGGGGCTGCCTCTCATTGACCTGACTGCGTCGAATCCCACGCACTGCGGATTCACGTACGATGCACAACGGCTTCTGGCGCCGCTCGCCGATGCGGCTGCGATGAGCTACGATCCCAATCCACGCGGCATGCTGTCGGCACGAGAGGCGGTGTGCCGGCACTACGCGGATCTCGATATTCGGTTGGGGCCGTCGCAGATTTTTCTTACGACCAGCACGAGCGAGGCTTACAGTTTCGTCTTCCGCCTGCTTTGCGACAGCGGGGACGAGGTGCTGATTGCGCAGCCGAGCTATCCGCTCTTCGACTTTCTGGCGACGCTCGACGATGTGCGGCTTGTGCCCTATGCGCTGGTCTACGACCATGGATGGCAAATCGACATTGCGTCGCTGCGCGGACAAATTACTGTTCGCACGCGCGCCATCGCTGTGGTCAATCCGAACAACCCCACGGGGCACTACACCAAACCGTGGGAGCGCGCGGCACTGGAAGAGCTATGCAGAGAGTTCAGCCTCGCGTTGATCGTGGATGAAGTTTTCCTCGATTATCCGCTGGGTAGTTCGAGTGAGGCGGTGAATTGCAGTTTTGCATCTGGCGCGGCAACTGTGCCGACATTTGTGCTCAGCGGACTGAGCAAGGTGGCTGGTCTCCCGCAAATGAAGGCTGCGTGGATTGCGTGTCTGGGGCCGGAGAAGGAGCGGAGCGAAGCGGAGGCCCGGCTGGAGATTGTGGCGGACACATTTCTGTCGATGAACGCACCCATCCAGCATGCGCTGCCGTCATGGCTGGGATCGAGGCAGGGAATTCAGCAAGAGATTCGGGAGCGTGTGCAGGGGAATCTGGCTGCACTGGACGAATTGCTGGGTCAGCAGTCGTTGGTTTCGAGGCTCGTGGTGGAGGCGGGATGGTACGCCGTGGTGCGAATTCCTGCTGTCAAAGGGGATGATGAAACGGCTCTAGAGCTGCTAAATCGTGGTGTTTCGGTGCATCCTGGCTACTATTTTGGGTTCCCCGGGGCGGGGTGGCTGGTGGTAAGCCTACTCTGCACAAAAGAAACGTTTTACGACGGAATCGAGACGGTATTAGGGCTGTGCACGGGAGGAACCAATAAAGGTACTCCCTAGGCGGATTCGTTAAAGTGAAATTTCAGCTATATTCTGTATGCTATTCAATTAAAATCGGATAATTGCACAGTAAATTGGGTCAAGGTGATGTTTTACTTCAATAGATGCATTTCATAGCTCACTGAAGAAAAGGGTTAACTCTCTTCTCTATTCCGATTTTAGTATTCGGGCCATGTCCAGGTATCACTTCAGTTTCTGGCGGTAGGGTGGTGATTCTGTTGTTGATAGACTCGATGATTTTGCGGGAATTTCCTCCTGGAAGGTCTGTTCGGCCGATTGATCCTGCGAACAATGTGTCTCCGGCTAACAAAAGTTTTTCTGCGGGAAGGTAAAGGCAAACGCTGCCTTCCGTATGTCCCGGCGTATGAAGGACTTGCGCGGGATGGCTGGCAAGGCCGACCACGAGTCCATCTTCCAGGCTTGCATCAGGAGCGGCAACCTCCGGAGGCGCGATTCCCAGCCATCCCGCCTGCATATCCATCATCTTGAGCAAGGGTAAGTCTCGTTCATTCAACAGGATGGGAGCTCCTGTGAGACGCTTTAGCCGCAGTGCTCCGCCGACGTGATCGATGTGCGCATGGGTCACAATGATCTGCTTGAGTGTCAATTTATGCGCGTTTATACGCTCAAGAATGCGAGGGATGTCATCTCCCGGATCGATTACGACGGCTTCCAGGGTGTTTTCGTCGCCGAGGATGGTGCAGTTGCATTGCAGCGGGCCGACAGGGAAGGTTTCGCGGATCATGGGTCTATTTTACGGCTCAATTCGGGATGCTAGCATTTGGCCATGGCAGCGAGACCGGAATGGACAGAATGGCACCTGACGCCGCGTGGCTGGGAGCGCGGCTCGATGAGAACCCAGGGAAGGAACAACTGGAAGGATGAGCCCGAGGATCGGGTTCTGAGCTTTCAATGCAAGGAAGAGGAGACGGCTTCCGGGGCGACCAATTTGGCGGAAGAGACGTGGCGCTCCAAAACTTCCACGGATATTGACGATCTGCTTGAAAAGCACGGTCCCTGCCCGAAGACGCTTTAGGTGGGCAGCCCCCGAGGAGACTGCCTGTCCTGAACTATCCTTCGCGTCTTTGCTCAGATTGAGCTGCATTTACTGGGTGACGACGATTGTTGGTGGCTTCCAGGTGCCTTCTCCTGCGGGCAGGATTGACGGCGGCGTTTCCTTGGGCCAATAGAGACGCATGACCATGTAGATGGGGCCGTTGGGAGCGGGGAGCCAGTTGGCCTTCTTGTCTGCCGAGGGTGCATCTTTCTGGATGTAGATCGTTACGGAACCGTCGGGACTCTTTTTCATGCCGGGTAGCATAGGCGAATTGATGAGGTAGCGGTTGATGGGGTTCTCGATGAGTAGTTGAGTTTTGCCGTCGTACATGGTGACCGACCAGAAGGCATTTACGGGAGGAAGCTGACCGGCAGGGAAGGTGACGGTGTAGTTGTGTTTGCTGCCATCCAACTCTGCGCCGGTATTGTCGTGCTTGGCCATGGGATATATCGCTTCTTCAGCCGAGTTGCCGTAGATTCCGGCGAGGGATGCAGCGGCACGCTTCAACCAGTCGTTATTGATGAACTTGCGGTCGCCGATGATGTTTCCCACCAGCCAGCCGTTTTCATCCTTGCCTATATTTTTTTTCGCAGTGTCGATTGCGTCGTAGCCTTCCTTCACACCCAAGGCTTCTTCAGCCTTCTGCTCCTCAGAGAGCTTCGCCAGGTCGAAGGGTTTGCCGGGAGCAATGCCGATGTTTGCGAAGCTTGCCCGCAGTTCCTTTTCTTCCGGCACTTCGGGGCAGAACTGCAGCACGAAATTCAGAATTTTCGGAAAGGGGAGCTTCATGTCGTCTTTGGTGAAGGGCGGAAAATCGATGGGCGTTGCGGCATGCGGGGCGGGATGTTTGAGGAACTGCGAGAGCGTCTGCACTTTGTAACCATCCTGGATCTTTTTCACGTTCGGCATGTCGCTAGGGCCGAAAAGCTGCGTGCGGTAGATGGCCAGGGAAAACTGTGTTTCCGCATGAAAGGCCTTCTTGATTCCGGCCGGTGTCTCGCCCTTGAAATCCGGGCCTGCGACCATGTAGCAACCTGCACTATTCCCGGTGGCACGACTGCCCATGTATCCGTAGTTGAAGGTGTACATGTCGATGAGCTGTACGGAGTAGTAACGGCGCTTCTCCACGCTGGGAAGGCAAAGAACAATGGGCTCTGCGCGCAGGTCCATCCACATTAGTGAGTACGGAGTATCACTGTTCGGTGTGACGACTGCGGTGTCTTTGGGCGTGGCTACATGAGAGTCATTGTAGAGTTGGTTGAACGGGGCCTTGAACTGACCTGAGTTCCGGTCAACCGAGAATTCGTACATCACGCCATAACTCATGACCATGGGAAAACCGTAGATGTAGGCTTGCTTGTACACGTCTTTTTGCGAGATGGCTTCGCGAACCGGGCCCGGTTTCTCGCTGGAACATCCGATTAATCCAACAGCCAAGGCTGTGAGCGCAATCGTTGAGAGTGTGACTCGCTGGGCCCGCGTCGTGCTCCACTTCGTGAAAAGAAATTGATCGAGTAACGCTGCCTTCATGATGCCTCCGCTTCATTTCGCAACAGTATCGTTTGGTTCTTGAGTCGGCGCAATAAGGAACGGCGATGGCGCGATCTCATTCTTACCCTCTTTGGCCTGTGACTTGGCGAGTTGTGAATAGTTGACTTAGCTTCCGAATGGGAGGAATATTCTCTTCCATATAAACTGGACCAATTCAATTACTCAGCTTCACGATCCGTTCGGGCCTGCCGATTTTTCAGGATCTGGCGATTTAAATTTGGACAAGAATTCGCCGAGTTCATGACGGCACAGATGGGCAGAGAACAGTTGGACAAGTAGCAATCCTGATACGCAAAGGAGAAACCAACGTGACCGCTATCACGCGCGACAAGTCGCACCTGAACCGAGCCCTCGAAGTTTCCATTCACCTTACCCTTATCGCTCTGCTCGTCATCTCCTGTTTTTTCATTCTGCGACCTTTCATCGCCATCGCTGCGTGGGGGATCACCATTGCCGTTGCGGGTTACCCGGCATACCGCAAACTGCAGAAGTGGCTTGGCGGGCGAGGAGGGCTTGCGGCGACCGTCTTTAGCATTGTTCTACTCCTGATCTTGATAGTGCCGATCGCATTGCTTGCTCAAACTCTGATTGGAGGCATCCAGGGTCTCGTTGACCACATTCAGGATGGAACCCTGAGGATTCCTCCGCCACCAGCGAACGTCGAAACCTGGCCCATCATAGGCAAAAAGCTGAGCGACCTTTGGAACCTCGCTTCCACTAATTTCGCCGCTGCTGCAGCAACCTTCGCTCCGCAACTCAAAGGGGCCGTGGGCGGACTCCTCGCAGTGTCTGCCAGTGTCGGTCTTGGCGTGCTGCAGATTTTCGTCTCGATTGTGATTGCGGGATTCGTTCTCGCCAACTCCAGCGCGTGTGCGAAATTTTCACGAAGGCTCGCTGTTCAATTTTTTGGTACCAGGGGAGAAGAGGTTGAAGCAATGGTTGAGGCGACCATACGCAGCGTTACCATGGGCATCCTGGGCGTTGCGTTCATCCAGGCGGTGCTGGCCGGTCTCGGGTTCCTTGTGGTCGGACTTCCCGGCGCGGGGCTATGGGCACTCGTATTCCTGATTGCGGCGGTACTCCAGGTAGGAGTTCTTACGCTTATCCCGGCAGTGATCTACGTCTTTGCGACGATGGCAACTGGCAAAGCGGTAATTTTCCTGATCTGGTGTATCTTCGTCGGCCTTTTGGACAATGTGCTGAAGCCGATCTTGCTTGGAAGGGGCGCTCCTGTTCCTATCCTTGTAATTTTCCTGGGCGCGATAGGCGGCTTTGCGGCGATGGGAATTTTTGGTCTCTTCGTCGGCGCGATTGTTATATCCGTCGGATTTAATCTGTTTACTGCGTGGCTGGATGAAGGGATCGCACCTGAGCCAGAGGTGGTAGCAGGAGACATTTGAGAAGGGTAGTCGAGATTCCTGGACTGCACATGCCCTGAGGAGAGCGTGCGAGAAGGAAGACTCGAAACGGGAGTCTTCCTTTTCGCGTTGCGCGTTCGAGGTCTATTTCGCGAGGGCGTAGGTCACGTTGATCGTGGTTGCAACCTCCACGGGATCTCCGTTCAGCTGATAGGGCTTGTATGTCCATTGCCGCACGGCATCCAGCGACGCCTGCTGCAATTCTTTGGGACCGGAGACGACCTTCAAGTTTTCCACGGTTCCGTCCTTGCCGATGACTGCGCTTAGCTGCACAATCCCCTGGATTCCCGCCTTCTTGGCCTCGATGGGATAGGTGGGAGGAGCCCCGGTCAGTTTGTGTTTTTGCATCTCCGACGCGGGAACGGAGAGAGGCCCGGCAGACTGCGCCGCGTTGCTGCTAGCGGAAGCAGAGGCCGCATCCACTTGCATGCGCATTGCCCACGCCGTGACGCAAGTCATGAGTCCGAGTGCGATGCATGCTATCGCGGTCGCGACTCGCCGCGTGGTCCCCATTTCGGATTGCTTTTCGGTTAACCTCATAATTCTCCTCTCAAAGGTGTTGGCATCGAAGATTCCGATGGCGTGTGGAGTTCCGGCGAGGCGTCCATTTATAAGCAGAGCCGCCAGTCGGAGAAGGGAACGTGCGTATTGCTGCCGTCCGTCAATTCGAGATGCGATTTCGTCACAGACCACCTCGCGGCTCTCCATGATGTGTTTGCGCGTGAGCAGGAAGACTGGATGAAAACTCACCGGCAGGGACAGAAACTCATAGACCACGTTTTTCAGAAAGTCATTGCGATGCATGTGTGCGAATTCATGAGCGATCACAGTATGCATGTCCGCAGCGGGCAGCCCCGAAACCATGGCGTCGGGTAGCAGCACGAGCTTGCGTGCAAGGCCCATGGTGACGGGCGAGAACATCTGTGAGGAGGTGGCGATGGATGCGGTTTTAATTCCGAACCGCTTTGAGCATTGCTCCCAGTAGGTCGCCGCATCCCCGGTAAGCACCAACTCAGTCGCATGCAGTCGTATCGTATGAAGCTTGTGGCATCTCCAGAGAAATCTTGCTGCGAAGTAGGCGCTCACTGCACCGTATGCAATCGCGATCACGGCAAGCAGGAGCGGCGGTAAATGGAGGATGCCCAAAGGAATTCCGGGGCCCATCGAGACAGATACGTGAGCATCGCCGGCGTGAAAAGGTGTACGGCCCCAGAGGAGGATGGATCGCAACCACCCCCACGGCAATTTCGAACACGCCGGCAGGAGACTCTGAGCTAAAAGCACAGTGACCCACACACGGTGTTCGGCGGCACTGGAGACGCTTCGGAGCGCTCGTGCCGCGAGCCAACCGCCGGCAAAGAGCAGAGGGATCTGCCACAACGAGCTAACGAAATAGGAAAGCATCCACGACTCGAAGTTTTTCATGGCTCACCCGCTTCCTGATTGAATCGCTCGGTCAGCTGGGCCAATTTTTTCGCATCGATCTGCCGGTTCTTGAGGAGGCTCATCACCAGTTCCTCGCTCGAGCCGCCAAACATCCGATCAATCAGATCGCGCACGCCCTGTCCCATCGCCTTGGATTCGCTGATCCTGGCGGTGTAGACGTAGGCGCGGCCCTGCAACTCCCGCCGGAGTTTCCCCTTACGTTCAAGAATGTTCAGCATTGTCTGCACAGTGGTGTAGGCGAGCGGTGGGTCCAAGGCCTGCTGTACAGCGGTGACGGAGCTACTGCCAAGTTTCCAAATCACTTGCATGACGCGGAGCTCAAGTTTGGTCAAACCATGCTTGCCGGGTTGTTTCGCCATGGGCATCTCCTAAGAGAATAGGAGATTAGCGCGTTGGATATCAGCTGTCAACTAAAAGTTTAGGAGATCATCGTGGAGACTCCAGGTCGCACCGCATCGTTGTAGTTTTGAATTGTGAGGATTGACGATTGCCGGACAGCGCTACTCTTTTTCCGCGCGGTGGTCCACAACGGTGTAGCCGGAAGGAATTTCGAAAATTGCTGGATCAGGCTCGTAAGGGGAAAGGTCGCGCACGGTAAATACCTGGTGTCCTGAAAGCGGATCGTCTACTGTCGAAATAAGGTTAAGGGCGAGGCGCGGCGAATACCAGAACTCGCGTACGCTGACCATCGGCTGATTATTGGCAGCGGTTCCCGGATTGATTGTGTGGGTTTCACGGTAGCCATGCGTGTCCTCTCCCAGCGTGTTTGAAACCCCTAGATCTTCTTCGCGGATACTTCCGGGGGCATGGGCAGTATCGCTTTTACGTGCAGGCACAAACTTGTCTGTGTTGCTGTGGCGGTAGTGGTAGAGGTCGCAAATCCTGGTGTGGACGATGCAGTTGTACCACGTGTGATTCTCGGGGTCAGTGATTTGGATGACGGTGACGGTCTTCGTGGTGTTTTCGCCCTTGGGGCTAAGAGCAACGCGCTCTTGATAGATGCGTCCTCGGCCATCGCGAAGAATGCGTCGATCATTGATGAGGGTGAAGGTGCCTCCGTTGCTTAGTGTGCGAGTCCACTCGGCGTAAAGCGTGAAGCTAAATGGAGCGCCGGCCTTAGGCGGAACGAAAATGCTTTCCATCACGCTGCTCTGGCCACCGTCTGGCGCGCTGACAACGTGCGTACTGTCTTTACTGTCTGGTTGCTGTGCAAGAGAGATGGAAACGGCGAATGTTGTGAGGAATCCAGCAAGCAAAGGCCACACGCGCATCGGGAGCTCCGCTGAAGCTTCACTAGTATAGCGTTGAGTTCCGCGTTTGCGAGTGGCATGGCTTCCGCTGTACTTGAAGATCGAGCCTAAGAGGGATGACGATCGGGACAGAGCTATTCACGGCGAGCCAGGGTGTCGCGGTAGGAATCAGCCACCATCGATGCGCGAGCAGTCAGTGCACAGGAGACGATGGTTCGCTCCATTTGGCCGCACTTAGACGAGCGACAAGACCGGCCGACGCTCTCCAACTTCGAACACGTATAACGGCGTTAGTAGCTGTTAGTTTTTCGGCACAAACCGAATCGCGCAGCCGCCCCCACCGGCTAAATGCAACGTGAGTGTATCGCTGCCCTGAACATTTTGCCGGCGAATGGACACATGCTTTGGATTCTGCTCGGCATCGGCGGTATCTTCGTAGATCTGCGCCTCGTATTTCCCACTCCCGAGAAAACTCAATGGAACACGCAGATCGCGCGCTGTCCAGTTAGTCAGGCTTCCCAGGTACCATTCATTGCCGTGCTGCCGTGCAATCGTTACGAATTCACCCGGCGTTCCATTGACTACGCGCGTCGCGTCCCATGCAGTGGGAACATCCTTAATGAACTGGAAGCTCGGCTCGTTGGCATATGCCGAAGGTACATCGGAAACCATTGCCAGCGGTTCTTCGAAAACAACGTACAGCGCCAATTGTTGCGCGCGAGTACCCGTGACCATAGGTCTTTCGTCGCGTGCTACAAAATTTTCCGGCGTAACGTTGTCGAAGCCTCCCGGCGTATAGTCCATTGGGCCGCTTAACATGCGCGTGAATGGAAACGTTGTGCGGTTGATCGGACCGTCGCGGGTTCCTGCCTTGTTTTGCTCCAGGCCAAGGACCGATTCGTAATTAAGAATATTGGGATAAGTTCTCTGGATGCCCCAGGGCTGCGTGCCGCCGTGAAAATCGACCATGAGATGATGTTCGGCGGCCAACTTCGCCACGTCGTAATACCAGTTGATCCCTTCCTGATCGTTGCGCAGGACAAAGTCGATCTTCACGCCGGCCACTCCCCATTTTTCATACAGCGGGAACGCATCCTTCATCTGCGTGGCGACGTATTTTGAGTACAGCCAAATCCATACCTTCACATTCTTCTTCGCGGCATACCGCACCAGTTCCGGCACATCGACATTGCCGCGCATTTTGGTGATGTCTTTGCCTGTCCAGCCTGCGTCCAGCATCATGTACGGAAATCCCGACTCTGCCGCGAAGTCGACGTAGTACTCCATGTTTTTTGTTGTGTACGCGGACTTGCCATCCGGACCAAGATCGCCATTCCACCAGTCCCATGAAGCTTTGCCAGGATGAATCCAGCTTGTGTCCGCAACACGATTCGCAGGATTGAGATCGGTAAACACATTCGATTCGACCAACTCACCCGGTGTATCCCCGAGTTGGATCACCCGCCACGCGCTGTCGTGAGGAAGGCTTGCGTCCACTGCCGGGTCCTTTCCCGTCGAGCCGAGGCGAAATCTTGCTGACGAGGTAATGGCCCATCCAGCTGCCGGTAGGATTTTCGAGATACATCGCGGCGTTTCCTTCAAGGTAGGCGTCTCCCACCGCGGCCCAGGCTATGCCGGGCAGGTGCATCAACATTGGCGCACCGTTGAGAATATGACTGGCTACGCCTCCCTGATTGCTCAGTGCGCTCAAAGCCATGGGCACATACTCGCTCTCGTAGGCACTCTCGTAGTTCGGAAGACGCAATGCCCATGCGTAAGCGTCCATGACTGGGCGAAATTCCGTGTCCTCCTGTGTGAGCTGATACCGCGACAGCGCCGCCTGCTGGGGGACGTGATATCGGAAAGCGATTGCACCGTTATAAACACGCGCTTCGATATCAAAATTTCGTGCCGGGAGATGCGCTCTCCGCGGCGTGGACAGTCAGGCTGTTATAGGCGTCGTGGATCGCGGAGGCTTTGCCGGCGATCAGCGTGTAATCGTCCACGCCTGAGCTTGGGGTGCTGCCGGCAATATGAACAGCGCTCCCAAGTGTGGGCTGGTTGGCCAACTCCAGGCCGAGAGCAGAATTCTCAAAGGCAGCCTTTCCATTGAACGCGACAGAATACACAAGCTGTCCGTCGTGCCCGGCCTCCTGCCCCTTTGACAGGCTGCACTGTAAAGCGCAGCGTGATTCGATGATCGGGAGAAGTAACTTCCACGGGAGTTGACTGAGCGCGGCACACAGGCGCACCAACAAAGGCCAAAACAGACAAAAAACACCAGCCGGAACACTTCCATCGCAACATGCTTTTTTCTCCACGTAACAAATAAGGATAGACAATGCGGATCGGATTCATGAGGAAATTATTCGAGGAAGAGTAATCGTGGATGTTCGGCTGCGGAGCGCGCCCAAAATAGGGCATGAGAAAAGGCAGGCGCAATGGCCTGCCTTTGGCGATTGAGATTCCACGCGTGTTGGATCAGCCGCTTAAGGAACGACGGGACCGGACGATCGTTCGGTCATCCGATCCCGTGCGGTTTAGAAGTTGCTTACGAAATCATCGAGCTTGGATTGAATCAGCGGCACCCAGCTTCCGTCGGTGCCCGCGAACGGCGGCTCCGGTGTGATCAGGAAATCGATTCCTCCTGCTGCTGTCGTGATGAGATCAATGACTATGAGGTTGACCTGATCGTGAGGAGGAGCCGGCTGACTTTGATCAAGGTACGTCGTCACCGGGAAGGACCGGATGTTTGCGTGCGCAGCGAATCCAGCCTCGATCTTCTGCTTGTACTCTGCTTCGTTCGCAAACCAGCCGCTGATGCCGTCGACATCGATTCCAACGGAACCGGGAACCAGTTCTACCTGCAGACTCCGGAACCAGGGATCGGTAAACGAGGTAGGATCGACCGAAAGTGAAAACTTCAAAGCGAACCAGAAGTGGAACTCTGCGTCACCCAATACCCCGTTGTCGTGGAAGCCATGCAGCTTGAAGCTGACAGTGCGATCCGTGCTGGCCTCGAAGTCGTAGCCCCAGTCGGTAACTCCGGTCGTCAGAATTTCGGGATAGAGACCGATATTGTCGGGAAGCTGGTGGATGGCATTGTCCACGGCTCTGTGCACCAGGTATTGAAGCTGATCGGGCGTGATGTGAGCTAAGCCCGCAAAATCCGTCACATTTTTGGTTGTGACGATGGCTCCATTCTGAAACTTGTTCCAAGTGATGAACTGATCCACGGTGGGATCGATGGTGCGCCATCGAACTTGATCGGTGACGGGATAGCCGACCGGGCCTTGCTCCCATCCTTGGGACGCCCATTTGTCTCGAATCGCACCGCTCACGGTCATAGGTCCGGTTTGTGGGGTCCAGTAGATGGAACCACCATTGAGGAAGTGATTGAATCTACCCCTGCCATCCGGTGTTCCACTCTCGTCGGTTACCGGGACGCCAAGGAATCCGGCTGCTCCGCCCCACTGGGCATATTTTCTTTTGATTTCGCCGTGGACCTCGAATGCGCCAGTCTGCAATGTCCAATACACATCGGAGCCACTCTGAAATGACTGCATGTAGGTATAGAAATCGATCGATTGTAAGTCGGAGGCTGGTGCGCCGAGGTTCATCTGCGCCGCCTTGGCATCGATCGCTTGCTGCGCCCATTCAGTCTGGGGATTGCCTATTACTCCTACACTCATAAAGCACCTCTACTCCTTTTAATTGTTTGGTGATCCATGCGTTCCACTCGAAGCGAATTAAGTGGTTTCCTGGACCAGGACCAGGTCGAGTTCTAGCGTCGCGTTGTAGGAAGATCCCAACGGAGTGCCTGCGGCGGCGTCTAAAACGAATTGAATTTCCGTGACCCTGTCGGGCCGGTTTCCATCGTGGCCCGTGGCAACAACGATCGGCGGTTGCGTGAGATAGCAATTCAAGAGCTGAAAGACGCTCCATTGCTGGATGTATTGAAAGGTTGGCTTTCCGTAGTAGACGGACTTGGGAAAACCAGCAACGCCGGAAAATGGAATTTTGATAATTGTCTCGGGTAACACCGTGTCGAACGACGCGAGCGTGACAGAGGGGCGATTCAATTGACTACTGTTCGCGCCGTTCTGACCTGCAGTTATGCCCGCTTCATGCAAGCGCAGCCTGTGATGTGCAGTCTCGAGCAACCGGGACATTCGCAGGACTTCGTCGGCCATCTGCCTTATTAACTTACCGGCATCGGTGGATACGTCGATTTCACCCGATGCAATCCCAAAAGATTCATCGTCACTCTTTGCTGTTCCAAGGGGGACGACATTCTTCAAGACAGAGACTGGGACATCGATCACGCGTCCGGTGCAGAGCTTCACCTTGAGCCAGGAGCGATCCTCAGAAACCGACAGGATTGCGGCGACAAGATCAGACCGGTGCGAGACTTTGCGATTGACTCCCTTCACGACTTCGGAGAGTGCATCGTGGATTTCAAGGGTTTTTGAGGCGACACCTTGATTGAAGTTTTTGATTTTCGGCGAGGTCATATCTTCCTCATGGAGTGCGAAGGATGTTCTGAGGCCCGTCAGCGGGGAACCGATTCATTGGCTTGCTTAACCGGGAACTCTGCCGAGGCTGGATTCAAGCAGAGGTAAATCACATCTTGGGTTTTCGAGCCGCGTTCGCTCAGCCGGCCGTCCAATTCCGAATGGATGGTGGCAAGGATGGCCCCAACGTTACATCGCGGGCAGAAGTTTAGTCATGGCGCGGGATCGGGATCAAATGCCCGGAGAGCAAATTCTGATACATGATTTCCGGCTCGCCGACGTCGGTAAGCTTTAAATTCTGCCAGTTGCGGGCATGAGAAAAGGCAGGCTGGAGGGCCTGCCTTTGGTGTATCGGAGAGCGAAGCTACTTGCCGGATTTTGCCGGGGCGGAGGTCGTGGTGCCTTCGAGCACGGAATTTGAGCCGCCGTGGTGGCGGGCCATGAGAATCGTCAGGCTGATGGAAGTGATGGTGAAGAGAATCGCGGACCAGGTAGTAAGCCGGGTGAGCAGGTTGGCTGCGCCGCGAGGCCCGAAGGCCGTCTGCGATCCCTGGCCGCCGAAAGCACCGGCGAGATCCGCGCTCTTGCCCTGCTGCAGCAGGACGACACCAATCAGAAAGAGCGAGACGATAACGTGCAGCACGATCACGAAATACAGAAGGAAATTCATTGGTATTCTTGAAAACCTCGTCCGGAAGAAATCCTCCGGGAAATGGGTGGGTTATTCGTGTGGTGCGGAAGAGGGGACTTGAACCCCTATGAGCTTGCGCCCGCTAGCACCTCAAGCTAGTGCGTCTGCCAATTTCGCCACTTCCGCATTACATGGAACGATCCGTTGTTGAGTATACCAAAGCAACTCGCAGAATCCAAAAGCGCCCGGGCGGATTGCGCTGCCTATTCAGGTTCCGCCGGCAGGATCTCCATGCGGCGGATCAGGCCATCCTCAATGAAGTAGACGTGTTGCACCATCTGATCGGCTAGAAGCAATCCGTCGAGGTCGTGAACTACCTGGTGGACGAGGACGGCTGTTCGGTTGCGATCGGGGGATTCAAAGCTCACCGGATCAACGCGAGGATTGATAATGGCCCACTGACGCGTCCAGTAATCGCGGACTCCCTGGTGCCCGTGTACACGACCACCTTCCATGCCGTTGGGCCAGTCAACGTCGTGGTGCATGATGGCCAGCACCGCGTCGATCTCGCGGGCGTTGAAGGCTCGGTATGCCTCCGTTAGCAGTTCGACTGGGTCGGTCATTGCTTTGAGCACCTCCCGATTCTCTTATGCCGAATTGCCCAGGTGGAAGATTGGGTTGACACCGGGAGCGCGGCCCAGCAACGCCTGCTCTTCTGCCTGATCGAGGGGCTTGTAGTTCTGCGCGACATCCATTGCCAGCCGGAAGTACTGCTCATCTCCGGGAGGCACAGCTGCGGTGATGGGGTGGCCCAACGTCCAACGCAGGCCGAGAGAGGCTTCCTGTGGATAACCCGCGGGCTGATACCAGCATTTCGGCTGAGGATGGGTCTTGGCCTGCTCCGTGCTCCACGTGGTTTTCGCCATGCCTTTGAGTGCGAGGATGCCCATCTTCTTTTCGCGGGCACGATCGAGGACTTGTGGGCCGAAATTCGCGCGTGAGAACAGCACCCAGTTAACCGGGAACAGGATGGTGTCGAAGGGATAGCGATCCATGGCCGCGAGAGCGGTCTCGACGGAGTGCGCGGAGAATCCGATGAAGCGAATCTTGCCTTCTTTGCGGCCGGCTTCCATTGCTTCCATTGCGCCGCCCGGAGCGAGAACCTGGTCGAGCTCTGTCATCTTGGTGAGGGCGTGGAATTGATAGAGGTCGACGTGATCCGTCTTGAGCAATCTAAGAGAGGTTTCAAGTTGCTTCGTTGCGCCGTCGCGGTCGCGTGCCTCGGTTTTGCAGGCGAGGAAACTCTTCTTGCGATATGGCTCGAGTGCGGGACCGAGGCGCTCCTGTGCATTGCCGTAGCTTGGCGCGACGTCGAAGTAGTTGATGCCGCGATCCACTGCTTCAGCAACGAAGTTGGAAGCCTGGCTGGGATCGACATTCATGACGACAATGCCGCCCATGCCGATAATCGATAGACTCTCACCCGTTTTACCGAGCGGCCTGCGCGCGATGGGCTGACCTGTGCTTGTGGCAGCATTCGCCGGGGAAACTCCGTGGACCGTAGCCGACCCTGCGGCGGCGAGTGCGCTCTGTTTCAGAAAATCACGTCTCTCCATCTCGGGCACCTCTACAAGTATTTTGCCAGAGCGGATGGCACGCTGTCTTGAGAGGCGGTGGCTGCTTTCCCGCATAGGGCCATGCACTTGCGACTTGGCGAAAACTGCTCTTGTTTGTTGCGGCTAGAAATGGTCGAGAAGGGAAGCAAATCCACTGAGTTCTAGAAAGCGCTGTCCAACGGGCGCGAGATTCACGACTTCGTGTTCAAGAATCCACGTGTGGGGATGATGCACCAGCACGGCATGCAATCCGGCGGCGAGCGCGGGATTGATATCGGAGCGAGGGCTGTTGCCGATCATCCACGTGTTGGCACGCGTGAGACTGTGGCGATCGCAAACTTCGATATAGGAAGCAAGATCTTTTTCGTGCGGGATTTCTACTGCTGAAAAGTATTCGGCAATCCCAGAACGGGAAAGCTTGTCGGCCTGCTCTTCCTTGTTGCCTTTCGTCATGAGGATTAAATGATGACGCGATGCGAGTGCAGGAAGCGACTCGCGGACACCCTGGAGCAATTCGATCTCCTGGTCCGCAATGGCCTGCGCAAAGCTGAGGATCTGCTGATGTTTTTCTTCCGTGATGGGCTCGGTGCTTAGCTGCTCAAAGCAGGCAACCAGGGAGCGTCGAAAGCTGGAGAGGCCGTAGCCGTGAGTTTGAATCGTCTCCCGTTCCGCGCGATTCAGCTGTTCACGCACCTGTTCGCGGCTGTATGCGTGGTGGTTCAGATATGCAATGAAAGACGCAATTGCCTGTTCGAAATAGATGTTGTTTTCCCATAGCGTATCGTCGGCGTCGATGAGCAGGGTTTGTGGCGGAACAGAGGTGTGGGCAAAGGAGTTCATGAACCTCCAGAATAACTCAGCAATGAAATGAGGGGCTTCCGCACGAGAATGTGACCATAGTCACTCACCTATGTGTGTCACGGCGAAAACTGCACTCTCGTGGGATTTACTGGACTAAAATAGACCTATAAACATTCATTAAAGCTGAATCGAGTTACTTTGCTGAGCACTTGGTTCCGTGCATTGGAGCACTGCTATGGTTCGTGTCAATCGTCCGCCCGATGGCATTCGAAGTGTTATTCACAACTATCTTCTGTTTAATCGAGGGCTCTTCTTCGACAACTTCAGTGCCTCGTGGACTGGCGAAAAGCAAAGGCCTTCGCGAAGGGCAGGGATCCACCAGGCTGTATTCACTGTCGAGATATTGAAGCTCTGGTTGTTGAAGGTTGCGTTCGAGATCCTGCTGATGGACTCGGAAGAGATGGTGGATGAATTCGAGAATATCTTTGGTCTTGGCGGCGAGTGCGATGAAGACGAGAAGATCACGCGACTGAGCTATCGCGGAGCATTTCGCATTTATCGAAGCCTGGAGTGGTACGAAGCCGATACCAATATAGGAAGAATCAACGCCCGGTTGACGGCACTTGCGACTGTTCTCGATCAAAGCGAATCCGGCGAGGTGGAATTCACCTTGTTGCATGAACTGCATCTGCTTGCTTCAGAGTTTGTGATTTCAGATTACGTGCGTTCGTGCCTCGCGCTGGAAGCATTGGTTCCGGAATCGACGATGGTGCACTAAAGATAATCGCCGCGTGGATGGAATGCGGCGTTCTCGCTGAGTCGAAAATTTCTGCTGAATTATTGAATGGTGACGCGCGGCAAAGAAGAGGCTGATCCGAACGCCGCCAGAACTGCTTCCATCCGGCTGGATACGCCCAGCTTCTCGAACATCCTAAACAGATGATTTTTAACGGTGTGCTCGCTAACGCGCAGGGATGCCGCGATTTCTTTGTTGCTGTAGCCTTCAGCCAGCAGCATGAGGACTTCCTGTTCGCGCTTGCTTAATCTCGCTTCCGCCTCAGCTGTGACAACGGGAGCGCGCTTGATCTGCGAGAGCGTCTCAACCAGGTATTGAAGCTGCAAACTGTTGGCCCAGATCTGGCCGTTGTCGATTTGGCGCACGGCTTTCGCCAACATTTCGAAATCGGCTTCGGGATAGGCCATGATGCCACGCGCACCGGATTGGAAGGCACTCACGACGTCCTCGCGTTCCAGACGGTCAGCCAGTAAAAGGGAACGAGTTTCCGGGTGAAAACGGGCCAGTTGCTGGATGGCTGCGAGACCGCTACGGGGGGAGTCATTCAAATTCTCCCGCACAATAGCTACCTGGGCGTGATGGTCGGCGGCGATTTTGAGGAGATCAGGTGACGTTGTGGCGTAACCGACGAGGCGGAATTCCGAGTGGCGCGAGAGAGCGCGGCCCAGCACTTCACATCCTGATTGATTCCCGTCCGCAATCACAATCCTGGTAGGGAGATTTCCCATCCTGACCCGACTTTTCTTGCTAGAATTGCGCCTTGGAGTGGCCCAGAAAGTGGGCCAAATTACATAGTGTTTCCGAACTAAGTGGCATTATTACAGTTGTATGCGCGGACGAAACTACCACGAAAGTTATTTGACTAACACTTGATGGCGGGTCGGCGAGGCTTCTTAGCCGTGTGGAGTGAGGTTCTCTTAAGCGGCATTGATCGTTACGTACAAACTGATTCTGGGTTTTCTGCATCCAATCCAGTGTTCTCTCCTATGACGGACCCTGTTGTTCCGCAAGCTCGGAAGAACTGCGATCTAAATCTCATTTCCAAAACAAACTGACGGGGGACTCAATGTCTGAACTGATGGACTTTTCATCGCAGCGTGCACCGCTTGACGAGGAGGTCGTGAATATAGCGGTGATCGGATCAGGGTATGTCGGCCTAGTGGCGGCGGCATGCTTCGCTGAGATTGGGCATCAAGTAATCTGCGTGGATAACAATGCCGAGCGGGTTCGTTTGCTGCAAGAGGGCGAGGTCCCCATTCATGAAGACCTGCTGCCTGAGCTGCTGAAAAAGCATAACGGCACACGACTGTCGTTCACCACCGAACTGGGCGACGCTGTCCGGAAATCTCAAGTCATCTTCATTGCTGTCGGTACGCCCTCTACGGAGAATGGCGATGCCGACCTGTCCTACGTTGAGTCCGTGGCGGCGGAGATTGCGCGCACGATGACGGACTACAAGGTGATCGTTGAGAAGAGCACTGTGCCGGTGTACACGAGCGGCTGGATCGGTCGCATTATGGCCCGGAACCAGGTGCCGGTGGACCACTTCGATGTCGTGTCCAATCCCGAGTTTCTACGTGAGGGGACTGCGGTCAGTGATTTTCTTCATCCTGACAGGATCGTAGTGGGTACACACAGCGATCGCGCATTCGCACTGCTTCATCGCATCTATCAGCCGCTGACGTCGGGCGAGTATTACGGACAAGGCGCATGCGTGCCGGGAATGTGCAATACGGATTCACCCGCAATCCTGATTCGCACCGGCGCTGAGAGTGCTGAGTTGATCAAGCATGCGTCGAATGCATTCCTGGCGATGAAGATCAGCTTCATCAACTGCGTCGCAAACATGTGCGAAGTGGCGAATGCAGACATCTCCGAAGTGGCTGCAGGCATGGGGACGGATCGCCGGATTGGCCGAAGCTTTTTGTCAGCGGGACTTGGTTACGGCGGTTCTTGCTTTCCAAAAGATGTGAAAGCATTTCGTGCGGTCGGTACGCAGATGGGACTCGATCTTCAATTGCTCGCTGACGTGGAACGGATCAACAACAACCAGCAAGCGCGCTTCCTGCAGAAGGTTCGTTCGGCACTCTGGACGCTGCGAGGCAAGCACCTCGGCGTACTGGGACTCGCATTCAAGGGCGGCACCGACGATATTCGCGAGTCTCCCGCGGTCAGCATGGTGCAGGCGTTCCTGAATGAGGGCTGCACGGTTGCAGTGCATGACCCCGCGGCCATGCCGAATGCGCGCAGTTTGTTCCACGACAAAAACATTTCGTTCGAAGACGAAGCGATTGATGTTGCGGATGGCGCAGACGCTTTGGTCATTCTTACGGATTGGGCAGAGTTCGCGCAGTTGGACTACGAAGAGATCAAGAGCCGATTGAAGTATCCGATATTGCTGGACGGAAGAAATCTTCTCGATCCCAAGCGGATGGCGAGTCTCGGCTTTACCTATCTTTGCGTTGGGCGTCCTACTTATGCCG
Organism: uncultured Acidobacteriaceae bacterium; assembly: GCA_963797255.1. Lineage (GTDB taxonomy): Bacteria > Acidobacteriota > Terriglobia > Terriglobales > Acidobacteriaceae > JANXZS01. The sequence continues at coordinate 491,011 of CAWCOV010000001.1, read as the reverse complement.
CCCAAACAAAGGAAGACGTTAAGAGGACGGTGCGTTGAATGCGAATACTGGTTACTGGAGCTGCAGGATTCCTTGGTTCACACTTAGTTGATTCTCTTTTAGGCCAGGGCCACAAGGTAGTTGGAGTGGACAACCTTGTTACCGGCAAGAAAGAGAATTTGGAACATCTTCAATCCAACACTGATTTCGAGTTTGTACTACAGGACATCACGCTGCCGTTCGATGTGGGCGCGGTGGATTATGTCTTCAATCTAGCCAGCCCAGCGAGTCCAGTGGACTACATGGTGCATGGCGTGGAGACGTTGTTGGTGGGGTCGTACGGCACTCGCGAGACTCTCGAGATTGCGAAGCGCTACAAGGCCGGTTACCTGCATACCTCAACTTCGGAGTGCTATGGGGATCCCCAGGTTCACCCGCAGCCGGAGAGCTATTGGGGGAATGTGAATCCGATTGGGCCTCGTTCGGTATATGACGAAGCCAAGAGATTCTCTGAAGCTCTCATCATGGCGTACCACCGCTATCACGGTGTGAATACTCATATGGTGAGAATCTTCAACACATATGGTCCGCGCCTGCAGATGAATGATGGCCGGGTGATTTCGAATTTCCTGAGCCAGGCGCTCTCGGGTGAGGATCTCACAATCTACGGAGACGGAAGCCAGACGCGCAGCTTCTGCTATGTCTCCGACCAGATTGAGGGAATCCTGCGGCTCTCGCAGAGCAATGAACACACGCCGGTCAACATCGGCAATCCGGAAGAGTTCACGATGCTGGAGTGCGCCGAAGAAATTCTCCGGGGCACTGGTTCATCCAGCAAAATTGCCTACCGTCCTCTGCCGACCGACGATCCCAAGCAACGCAAGCCGGATATTGCGAAGGCGAAGGCGATCCTGGGATGGACTCCGAAGATCAACCTCCGCGAAGGACTTCAACTGACTTTGCCCTGGTTCGTTGAGAAACTTGGGAAGGGCAAATCCGAGGAGATGGAAGCCGCTTAGCGGTTAAGGCTTGGTGAGTTCTTCGAGCAGGACCTTGGCCTTTGTGGCGAGCGTGGAGGCTCCGTCGAGATCGTCAACGGTGAGAGCCTTCTTCGCTTGCTTGAGATATACGCGGATTTGCGCGGCCGTCTCCTGCTCGCTGGGGCTCAAAGTCCGCTTGATGTTATTCAGGCCCTGCTCGGTGTTATTTATCAGGTCAGCTGTCTCGTGCCGTTTTTGTGAGCCGGATGCACCTTCACCGCTGGAAAGCTGACCGATGGGTGAGACGGCGGATGGCTCGACATTCGCGACCGCCTGCTCCGTGCCTGGAGTGTTTGAAACCGCCGGTGAAGCAGCAGGCGGAGTAGAGGGAGCATCTGATGCTGTAGCAGGTGCAGCGACGGTGGGCTTCGCGGCAGAGGGCTTCGGCTTCGATGTGGCCGCGGTAGTCGTAGTGGGTGTGGTCTTCTTGTGCGTCGGCGGCTTCTTTTGAGGCGCCGGTTTTGGGGCAGGGACGACGTCGGGTTTCGTTGGTTCCGGAACCACGGGCGGAGTTTCTGTTTTCTCAGGGAACGGCGGCGGATATAGCGCGCCTGACTCCTCCGTCGCAGGTGCCTGCGCCTGGGGAGGTATTTTCGCCTTTGTTTTCTTGTCAGCGCACCCTTGCGCTAAGGTCAAAATCAGGGCCGCTAAAACGATCTTGCCCACCTGCGTCATCCCCGTGGCTCCTCTGAGGGCGCGATGGTTGCCGCCAACTGGCCGCGCAGTCTTGCATCCGGGGGATTGCTCAGTGGTATCCGCAATGTAAAGGTTGTGCCTACTCCTGGCACCGAGTCCACGTCCACTCGACCATTATGCAACTGGATGATGCGGTATGTCATTGCAAGGCCGATACCACTGCCATCTTTTTTCGTTGTGAAGTAGAGATCGAAAATCTTTTCCAACAATTCTTTGGGGATTCCTTCGCCCTGGTCCCGGACGCTAAGCATGGCGGTGCGCCCATCCTCGACCAGCCTGACCTCGATCTGGCCGCCCTGCGACATAGATTGGGCACCGTTCAAGACGACGTTCAGCAGGGCCTGGCGGAGCAGGTCAGAGTCGACCTTGACCATGACCGGCCGGTCCGGAAGGATGCTGGCCACCCGCACATCCCGGGTTTCAAGATCGGCGGAAGCCAGCATTAACACAGAGGAGACGACGCTGCGAAGGTCGCTTTCCTGCAGGCGCAGTTCGACGGGCCGGGAGAAATCCACCAGCGTCTGCACCACGCGATCCAGCCTCTGGATTTCGCTCTCGATGATCTCCAGGTGGCGCAATGCCTTGGCATCGGAGCTGTCCAGCTTATTTCGTAACAATTCCAGATGCACAACGATGGCGTTGATGGGGTTTTTGACCTCGTGACCGACGCCGGAGGTCAGCCGCCCAATAGCCGCCATGCGACGGGAGAGCTCCAGTTCGCTCTCGATTTCCTCGACCGACTCAAGATCGTGGAGGGTCAACAGCGCGCCCAAAGCGTTGGGGGAAGCATGTTCGTCGTGGATAAAATCGAGCGAAATCTCAACGCGCCTGCCGGATTCCGTGCTGATTTCCTCCTGGACCAGCGCGACGCCTCCGTCGAAAGCCTCGCGGACGGTGCGGCCGAGCATGCTCTCGCGGTCGAAAATCTCGTGGACTTCGGATCCAAGAATGGCGTCCCGGTCCTTCAGCAGAAAACGCTCAATCGAAGAGCTGACGAGCACGGCACGGGCATCACGCGTGAACAGCATAATGCCGTCCTGCAGGTTGGTGAGAATCTGATCGAGGTTTTCTTTTAAGGCGGAGAAGACCTCCTCAACGTTGCGCATGCGGCGGCCAAGGCGCTCGATCTTGCTCGAGACCAGCACGACAGCATCCTCGGAGGGGTTGGAAGCCTCGAGTTCTCCAGCCGTTTCCGCCTCAGCGCGCGTGAGGGCGTCCAGGCGTTCGCCAATCTCGGTCAGCGGCTGCAGGGCGAGATTCGCAAGCAGGGCCGCGACGAGGAGAGAAGAACCAATAGCAAGACCGGTGAAAGTGAGCGCCGCAATCATCCACGGCTCAAAGAGATTACGCAGAAAGGTGGTGCGAATTCCCACCCGGACATTGGCGAATGGCTGGCCGTTACGACCCAGCGGCAGCACGACGTTGTACACCCGTGGAGGCCCGAAAACCATCAACAGAAGAGTTACCGAACTTCCATCCCTGAGGACTGTATACGCGGGGCGAGTTGGAAGCACTTTATCTCCGACCAATGGGTCAGAGCTGATGAGCGCGCGACCGTCGGAGTAGGCAACCGAGATGTCGAAAACAGTGGGGGAGTAGCGGATGACGGAACTGATAAGAGAAGTAAGGGCCTCATCCTTACGAAGGGTCGCGGAAACTGCTGCGCGTTCCGCCGCAGCATCGTTCACATCCGGTGGAGGGTTCTTCATCCCCGTCTCAATGGCGTGGCGCGTCGCAAAGAGGACCTGATTGGCAACAAACTCGGTGTTGAGGTAAGACTGGGCAATCTGCTGTCGAAGAAGCTCCGTGAGAAAGAGCAGCGAAAGCACAGTGACCACTACGAACACCAGGCCTGTAATAGCGAGGACAAGCTTTGTCTTCAGGCGCATGGTGCTACCCTTCGATCACTTCGCTACCCACCGAGGAGCCGCCGTATTCTTTCAACTTGTTGTGGAGAGTCTTCAGGCTAATGGCCAGAATCTCCGCAGCTTTCGTCTTGTTATTGTGCGTGGATTCCAGCGTTTTCAAAATCAGGCGGCGCTCCGCCTCATCCACGGTGGTGCCCACTTCAAGAGAGACACTGTTCGACGGCCCGTTATCCTGCCGGGGCATGCGTACTCCTTTGCCAAAGCTTGGCGGCAGTTGTTGAGGAGTGAGGTAGCCCTCGTTGCAGAGAATGACCGCGCGCTCGATGGTGTTGCGAAGCTCGCGAACATTGCCTGGCCAGTCGTACATCATTAGACGCGCCAGCATTTCGCCATCGACGCCGCTCACATTTCGCGTGTGCTTCTTGTTCATGTCGTTCAGGATTGCTTCGCAGAGCGCAGGAATATCTTCTTTATGCTCGCGGAGCGGCGGCATGTGGATGTTGAAGACATTCAGGCGGTAATAGAGATCTCCACGCAAGTAGCCGGTGGCTACGGCCTCCTCGGGATTCTTGTTGGTGGCCGCCAGGACGCGCACGTCCATCGAAGTTTCCACCTTGCTGCCGAGGCGGCGGAGTTTGCGCTCCTCAATGACCCTCAGCAGTTTTGCCTGGGTGCCAATTGGCATTTCACCGATCTCGTCCAGAAGGAGCGTGCCCTCCTCGGCGAGTTCAAAGCAGCCTGCGCGCCGTTCGGCGGCTCCGGTAAAAGCTCCTTTTTCGTGGCCGAAGATCTCGCTTTCGATAAGCGTTTCGGGTATTGCGGCGCAATTTACAGCAACAAAAGGCTTTAGCTTGCGAGGGCTGAGTTCGTGCAGGGTACGAGCGACGAGTTCTTTGCCGGTACCGCTTTCCCCGGTAATCAGCACTGAGACATTGCTGGGAGCCACGCGCTCGATCATTGCGTAGGTTTCCTGCATCTTGCGCGAGGCGCCGACGAGAGACCCTAAGATGCCTGTATCTCGCAACTTACGGCGCGTAACTTCAAGTTCGCGCTCGGTATCGCGCTGTCGGCAGGCGTTGGCGAGGATGTTGCGCAGGCGAGTTGGGTCCACCGGCTTCTGAATGAAGTCGTATGCACCCATTTTCATCGCTTCCACGGCGCGCTCGATGCTGCCTTGAGCGGTGAGCACGATGACGGAAAAATTCTGATTAAGCTCGTTCAGGCGCTCGAGCAACTGGAGTCCATCCATACGCGGCATTTTGAGATCGGTCACCACAATGCCGGGGGACCATGCGGAGACCTGGTCCAGGGCTTCCAGGCCATCGCGTGCAGTTTCGGTGCGATATCCCCAGCCGGACACCAGTTCGGCGAGACCGACGAGGGCGTGAACTTCGTCTTCTACGATCAGGACTTTCTCTTGTGTGGCCATTTCACCCAGTTGCGTTCTAGTAACCCCTTTTGTATCACGTCGAACCCGGCAAGGTAATGTCCAGGGGCTGCCGGGAGCGTCGTTTTGCGGAGTGCCAAAGTGTATTCTAAGCCAATGCTCCCCTATGAGATTGACGCTCCTGCGGTGAAATCGCTCCTGGACGCTCGTTCGCCCGATTCCGCGGGATTTGTTCTGTTAGACGTACGCGAACCCTGGGAGTACCAGACGGCTCATGTGGAAGGAAGCGTTTTAATGCCGATGGGCGACATTCCTTCTCGAGCTTTTCAGGAACTTGACCCGGAGGCCCACATTGTCGCCATCTGCCATAGCGGTATCCGGTCGATGAACGTGGCAGTTTGGCTGCGGAACCAGGGCTTCGAAAATTCACAGAGTCTGCAGGGCGGTATCGACGCGTGGTCCACCATGGTGGATCCCAAGGTTCCTCGGTACTGATCCCTCCTGGTTCCACTCACTGATATCTTTACAGCGCATATACTCGTGAGTTCGGCTGCGGTTTATTTGTCCCAGCCGATCCACACTGATGTTCCTGAACGGAGAGGAAGTTCTGCCAATGTCTTCAAAAGCAATTGAATATGCACATTCCCAGAAAGACCGTTTTCTTGAAGAACTGTTTGCCCTTTTGCGCGTGCCCTCCATTTCAACCTTGCCGGAACATGCAGGCGACGTGCGCCATGTAGCCGAGTTGCTGGTAGAGGAACTGAAGCGCATCGGCATGGAAAATGTGAAGTTGATCGATACCGAAGGCCATCCCCTGGTTTACGCGGACTGGCTGCATGCCGAGGGCAAGCCGACCTGCCTTTGCTACGGACACTATGATGTTCAGCCGGCTGAGCCGCTGGACGAATGGCTTTCTCCGCCGTTTGAGCCCACGGTGCGAAACGGCAATGTGTATGCCCGTGGAGCAGTGGACGACAAGGGGCAGATGTACATGCACCTGAAGGCGCTCGAGTCCATTCTGCAAACGGAGGGCAAGCTTCCGCTGAATATTCGCGTGCTGCTTGAAGGCGAGGAAGAAGTTGGCGGCGAATCGATTGCGAAGTATGTCGCGGAGAATCCTTCGGAATTGAAGTCGGACTTCGCACTTATATCGGACACGGAATTATTTGCGCCCGATCTACCTACGCTGTGCGTTGGATTGCGCGGCATGATTTACACCGAGATTGAGACGCGTGGTGCGAAGACGGATCTGCATTCCGGCATGTACGGCGGCGCAGCGCCGAACGCCTTCGTGGCACTGGCACAGGTGATTGCCCAGTTGAAGGATGCCGAGGGGCACATCATGATCCCCGGCTTCTACAGCAAGGTGACGCGTCCCAGTGACGATGAGCTGAAGGCGTGGAAGAGCCTGCCGTTCGACGAAGAAGAATACCGGCAAAACGAAGTTGGCTCCGGCGTTCTGACCGGCGAATCCGGTTACACGGTTCTGGAGCGGACGTGGGCGCGGCCCACACTCGACGTGCACGGAATGCCGGGCGGCTTTATCGGCTCCGGGGCCAAGACGGTGATTCCGGCAAAGGCCGTCGCGAAAGTGTCTATGAGGCTGGTGCCGGACATGAAACCGCAGGAGACGTTCGCGCTCTACAAGAAATATGTGGAGTCACTGTGTCCGAAAGGCATTCAGCTGGAAGTTCGCCTGATCCACTCCGGCGAGGCCATTGTGATTGACACGAATAACCCGTATATCAAGGCAGCGCAGAAGTCATTGCACGATGTTTGGGGCAAAGACACCGTTTTCATTCGCTCCGGTGGATCCATTCCGATTGTCGGCGACTTCGAGCGCAATCTGCATATACCCAGCGTGATGATGGGATTCGGGCTGCCGGATGACAATCTCCATGCTCCGAACGAAAAGTTCCATATCGCAAATTTCGATCGGGGGATCGATTCACTTATCCATTTCTTCGCCGAAGTAGGGAAGTGAGGTTCTGCGGATGAAGGGCCGGCGAGAACTGCCCGTTGAGGCGTTTGTGCTCGCTGGAGGCCGCAGCCGCCGCATGGGCCGCGATAAGGCTCTCCTGGAGTGGGGCGGCTCCCTGCTGATAGAGCGGGCAGTGCAAAGTCTCCGTGGTGTCAGCTCGACGGTGCGCATTGTGGGGGACCGCGAGGACTTTGCCGCCTTTGCGCCGGTGGTGACTGACACGTTCCCAGGAGCGGGGCCGCTCGGGGCAATCCACGCTGCACTAGCCGCATCCACACATGATTGGAACATGTTTCTCCCGGTTGATCTGCCGCTGCTTCCTGCTGCATTTCCAGCGTGGATGCTTGAACGCGTGGCGCTTACGGAGGCTGTTGCGACCTTTCCGATTGTGGCAGGTTTGCCACAGCCGCTTTGCGCTGTTTATCACCGCACGATGGAGCCCGCCCTAAGAGAAGAGCTGACCGCAGGCCGCTTTAGAACCATTGAGGGTGTCCGGTCGGCCGCCAGTCGCGTAGACGGGCCGAACCCTTGGATAGACACTTTCCACGTGGAGTCTTTGGCGGCGGCAGGGAACTTCCGTGTTATTGCAGTCCCTCTTCCGGTTCAACTATGGTTCGAAAACGTAAACAATCCAATCGACTTTCTAGCAATTGGGACCCCACAAACGAATGAAATTTTGTGAAGAGCGGGGCGGCATCCAATAAGCTTGAAATCTATGGATGAGACGAAACCTAACAACGTGGCGGAAGAAAGGGTCACTGAAGAGCAAACTCCCGACGTCCCCGAATTGCTGGTTGAAACACGGCCAGAACCGACGGAGGTTCCTGCCGGTGCGGCGTACATCGCTTTCGATAAGGTGTCGAAGTCGTTTGGCTCGCTGCAGGTTCTGGATGATGTGAGTTTTTTTGTGAATGCCGGAGAAACACTTTGCATACTTGGCCGCAGTGGCGTGGGAAAGTCAGTCTCGCTGCAGCAGCTAATGGGGTTTCTGAAGCCGGATTCGGGCCATATTTATGTCGCGGGTGAGGACATCACCGGCTACGACGAGCGGCAGATGGAGACGATTCGCAAAAAGGTGACGATGGTGTTTCAAAACGGAGCACTCTTTGATTCGCTCACGGTGGGAGAAAATGTTGCTTTCCCGTTGCGGGAGCGCCGTGAATTGGAAGAGGATCAAATCCAGCAGGTCGTGAATGGATTGCTGGATATGGTTGGCGTGGCCGGTATGTCGAACCTGCTGCCATCGGACTTATCCACAGGCATGAAGCGATCGGTTGCCATTGCGCGTGCACTGGCTGCTCAACCGGAAGCGATCTTATATGACGAGCCGACCACGATGGTGGATCCGTTGATGGCGAGACTTCTAGGCAACCTTATTCAGAAATTGAAGCATCAGCTTCGATTAACAAGCATAGTGGTTACGCATGATATGCGGTTCGCGGAGAGGCTTGCGGATCGTGTGCTTTTTTTACACCAGGCCAAAGCATGGTTCTTTGGTACGCTCGCGGAGTTTCGGGTGTGTGAGGATCCAGTAGTGAAGCAATTTCTGGAGTTGGATGCTTTGGAGGTACCTCAGGTGTAACGAACATTCGGGGGGTTTCCACAAGTCTTAAGTGAAAATTGTATTGACGTTCAAATGAAGCATGTAAAGTCTTAATGAGATAAATGAGACCCGGTTAGGTCTGTTTTCTCGTAACCACGTTAGATATTATTTGCGAATGAATTTTCAATCTCCTGTTATAATGTGAGTTAACCCAGTTTGTTCGGCCTACGCTCGGTGATACTCCGCGTCGGACAAACATAGCCGCAGTTTGACGCACGTCGCTAGTTTACGAAAGCCACTCCCCCTCGGGTCTTTCGAGTTGTGAAGGACAATGCTGCAGTCTTCCTTAGCGGACAGTTAAGCAAGGAAGAACAGCTTACCGGTTCTCAATGTTGCTGCATGAGAGAGCGCCTTTATAGCTGATATTGTGTGTCACTGTGCTTCTCCATCTGCAAGAAGATTCAACATGAAATAACAACGCAACATTCACCTGGGGTGTTCGACTTTCAGCGATTGGCGGATCAACGTTCCGAACGTCACTGAAATGGAACTTGGTGTCAGCGACTCGAACAATGGCCACATCAGAATTCTTACAACGCCTCGCAGTGAAAGCTCCTGAGACAAGGGGCCCGCAGCATTCTGGCAAAGCCACGTCGTCTGGACGGTCAACGCGCGCCACCATGATCATGTGGATGTTGGCCGACGTGATGACTGTGCTTCTGGCACTGGTTCTCGCTCTCAAACTGGCCTTTGGGGAAGTCCGTATCGGCTGGGAAGTCGTCCGCAACTGGCCATCGAATCTCCCTAATTTCCGTCATCCCTCCCTCCTAATTCTTGGGTTCCTAATCTGGTTTATCGCGGCAATTCTGATCGTCTGCAAGCGCTATCACTTGTACGAGCCGCGGCGTGTCACGAGCCTGCTGCATGAGCAGCGAGTTACTCTTCAGGCGTGCATGACCGCAGGGCTGTTGTTGACCGGCGGCTTGTACGTGATCCGCGGACAAATCGTTTCTCGGGCGCTGGTGCTGTTCACGATTGGCTTGACGACCGGAATGTTGTGCATTCGCCGCCTGTGCTGGCGTGCCATCATCCACAGACGCTTTGAGCGCGGCATTGAGATGCGTAACATCCTTATCATAGGAACCGGCCGCGTGGGCCAGGCACTGCGTCATCACATCGACAGCATTCGCCACCTGGGCTACACGTTTAAAGGTTTCATCCATGTTCCGGGTCTGGACTTGGACATGCCCTCGATGAGCGGCGACGTACTGGGCGGAGTCGATTCAGTGTTTTCATTGGCGCGCGAGCACTTCGTGGACGAGATTTTTGTTGCGAGCCCATGTGAGCGCGGCCTGGTGAAACACATCGTAGAGCAGGCGCGGAACGCAGGCGTGGATATCCGCGTAGTTCCCGATTTGTACGATGGGCTCGCCTGGAATAGTTCTGTCGAATATATCGGCCAGTTTCCTACGATCCCGCTCCATCGCAGCGAAGGCCATGAGATTGGGCATTTGCTGAAGCGTCTGATGGATATTGTTCTTTCGCTTTCATGTCTCTTTATCGTCTCGCCGATTTTTCTGGCAATCGCGATCGCTGTGAAGTTTGATTCGCCGGGTCCGATATTCTACGGCTCCGAACGGATAGGCAAAAAAGGGCGCGTTTTCGAATGCATAAAGTTTCGCACGATGGTTCGCGATGCCGAGCGTAAACGCTCGGACATTCTTCACATGAATGAGCGCGACGGCGTACTCTTCAAAGTCCGGAACGACCCGCGAATTACGCGTCTGGGCCGGTTTCTCCGCAAGTATTCTCTGGATGAGCTTCCACAGTTCTTCAATGTATTGCTTGGGGAGATGAGCATCGTTGGACCGCGTCCTCCGTTGGCCAGCGAAGTGAAGAAGTATGAGCTCAGTCATCTTCGCCGCCTGGATGTGACCCCGGGAATTACGGGGCTATGGCAGGTGGAAGCTCGGCAGGATCCTTCGTTCGACAACTACATATCTCTCGACACGGCGTACATCGAGAATTGGAGTTTCCTTCTCGATCTAAAGATTTTGCTGCGGACGTTCGGCGTTGTAATCCGCGGGACGGGCACGTAGCGGCGGCCTTGGCGCGCTGGTTGTTACACTGTTAATGTGAGAGTCGCACTAGCCCAGATCAACCCAACAGTTGGAGATTTCGTAGGTAACACTGCGAAGATTCTCGCATTCACGCGGCGCGCGATTGAGGGAGGAGCCGAACTCGTGCTCTTCCCGGAACTGTGCGTGTGCGGATATCCGCCGGCCGATCTGCTGGAAAAGGACTCCTTTGTCGCGCGCGCACAGCAGGCGGTTGATGAGATCGCGGCAGCCACCGCCGACGATCCGATTGCGATCCTGTGCGGCTACGTCACCCCGGCTCCTCAAGGCGCGGGAAAGAAAGTTTTAAACTCCGCCGCCTTCATCCGCAACGGACGCGTGGAGTTTACCCAGTCCAAAACGCTTTTGCCTTTCTACGATGTCTTCGACGAGCAGCGCTATTTCTCCTCGGCTGAAAGCAGGAAGCTTTGGAAGTTCGGCGACGACGAACTCGCCATTACGATTTGCGAAGACGCCTGGAACGATAAGAACTTCTGGCCGAATCGGCTGTACAAGCGCGACCCCGTTGAAGAGCTGACGCAGGCGGGTGGGACGCTGATCATCAACATTTCCGCTTCTCCCTACTTTGAAGGGAAGCGCGAACTGCGGCAAAAAATGCTATCGGCCATTGCTGAGCGGCACCACGCAATGGTGCTGATGGTGAACCAGGTGGGCGGCAACGACAGCCTGGTATTTGATGGCAGCAGTCTTGCGATTGCGGATGACGGCACCGTTGTGGCGCGGGCGCGGTCCTTCGAAGAAGATCTCGTTATCGTCGATACGGAATCACCGTCGGCACCTCTGCCTGCAGTCGTGGAAGCTGAAGATGCGGAAGTTTATGACGCTCTGGTGCTGGGTACGCGCGACTACGTTCGCAAATGCAGCTTCTCGAAAGTCCTGGTTGGTCTGAGCGGCGGCATTGACTCTGCCCTGGTTGCCACCATTGCCGTGGATGCGCTCGGTGCCGAAAACGTGACGGGCATCGGCATGCCGAGTCCTTACTCTTCCGCAGGTTCGATAGATGATAGCCGCGAACTCGCGAAGAACCTCGGCATCCGATTCGAGACTATCTCCATCGCCGGCCTCTTCGAGGAATACAACAAGTCGTTGGCGCAGATGTTTGCCGGGCTGGAGCCTGACATCACGGAAGAGAACATACAGTCGCGCATCCGCGGCAACCTGCTTATGGCGCTCTCGAATAAATTCTCCGCGCTGGTGCTCACCACTGGAAATAAATCGGAGATGTCGGTTGGATACTGCACCCTCTACGGCGACATGGTGGGGGCGCTTGCCGTGATAGGAGACTTGTTCAAAACCAAGGTTTACAGGCTTTGCCATCACGCCAACCGTGCGGGCGAACGCATCCCGCGCGCCATTATTGAGAAGCAGCCTTCGGCCGAATTGCGGCCTGAGCAGAAGGATACGGATTCACTGCCTCCTTACGATGTGCTCGATCCGATTCTAGAAGGGTACGTGGAGCGATATGAGACTCCGGAAGAGATTGCTCGTGCGAATGGAATCAGCCTCGACCTGGTGCGCTGGGTTGTTAAGCTGGTGGAGCGCAGCGAGTACAAGCGACAGCAGGCTGCTCCCGTTTTGAAAGTTACGCAGAAGTCATTCGGCAACGGGCGCCGCTTTCCCATCGCCGTAAAGGTTCAGGTATAAGCAAGACAGACCCCAACAGGACAGAAGAAGAAAGGAATTCAATGTATTTCCGTTCAACATTCACTACCGCGGTGCTGGCGCTGGTTGCATTTGCGCCCATCACTGCGCCATTCGCGTCAGCGCAGGCAGGCACGAGTGCCCCAGCAGCGGCGCAGCAGCCTCAGCATCCTTCTCCGCAGACTACTCGCTCCAATGCGCCGATCCCACAACTGGATGTTCCACCCTCCGGCGACGCAGCGAATCCTTTCCCTAAGCCTGATCCCCGCAACTTTACCGCCGATACTCCCACGATGGACACCGTGAACGCGTTCCTCCATGCTTCCTGGGGATATGACACGCAGCGTATCTGGCAGATCCAGGCGATTTCAAAGACTCCAGTTCCGGGAATCTCTAAGGTAGTTGTGCTCGTGGCTCAGAAGGCTGCGACCGGCAAGCCGCAGATGGCATCCCTGCAATTCTTTACCTTGCCCGATGGCAAGCACCTGATTGCGGATGACGTTCTACCCTTTGGCGCCAAGCCTTTCGAGGAATACCGCGCGCTCCTTGAACAGCGCGCCGATGGCCCTTCCAAAGGCCCGGCTTCAAAAGATCTGCTGCTGGTTGAGTTCGCTGACTTCCAATGCCCGCATTGCAAAGAAGTTCAGCCCGCAATCGAGAAGCTGCTCCAGCAATACCCAAATGCCCGCTTTGTTTACGAGAACTTTCCGCTCGTGCAGATCCACTCGGAAGCCTACAAGGCTTCGGCCTACAGCGTGTGCGTGGCCAAGATGGGCGGCAACGATGCGTTCTTCAAGTATTCAAACCTGGTGTTTGACGCGCAGGGCGAACTCACGCCGCAGGGCTCTGATGCCGCTCTAAAGGCCGCCGCCACGAAGGTGGGCCTCGACGCCGAGAAGGTCGCTGCCTGCTCCACCTCGGCCGAAGCAAAGAGCGCAGTGGACGCCTCCTTGAAGCTTGGGCAGGATCTGAATCTTAACCAGACCCCGATCCTGGTGGTAAATGGCCGCGTGCTACCCATCGGCTCGCTGCCGGTTGAAGCACTGAGCCAACTTGTGGCATTCCAAGCGAAAGAAGACGGCGTGAAGACGGGTGCGGCAGTAACAATTGCTCCCAGCCCGGGAGCAGCAACAACGCCAACGGCAAAATAGCGATCCGCCGCGAAAGAAACGAGCGCCCACAGGGGGCGCTCGTTTTGTTTGCATCGGGTTTCTGATCAGTCGCATTTCGGTCTAATGTTTGGGCAACATGACCATCGGATCCGCTGATTCGGTTCCGCGCATGCGAACGAGGTGAGGCGTGATCATCACCATCAGGTTCGATACGTCCAGTTGAACGTCAAGGTTTGTCGTCGATCGGAATCCGGGCACCTCGCTCACGCCGGGAATGCCGCTCACAGCGCGTGACTCCTGGCGGCTGAGACCGCTGACGAGCACCGCTGTTTTTCCTTCGGGTACGGTGATCGTTCCCGTGAAGACACGATTGTTCAGCACCGGCAGGCCGTTGAACGATCCAGCGCCAAGAGCTTCAACTTTCATGTCCAGAGCCAGCGTGATCTCCTTCGAACGCTGAATACGCGGCGTCGCCTTGAGTGTGAGGCCCAGATCTTCATATTGAATTTGCGGCGTCACCGTCGGCCCCGGAGAATTTGGCAGCTGGATGCCAAGATTTGCCAATGTGCTCGAGAGGCCCGGACTTGTAATTCCCGGGATGTTACTGCCAATTGTCGAGGTGGAATAAATGGATGTGGTGATGGGGTAGCGCGTCCCTGCGCGGAGAGTCGCTGCATCCTGGTCGCCGGCGCGCAATTGGATCGTGTCGAGCATTCGCGAATCAGAGGTGTTGAAACTCAGGTTGACTGTGGTCGTGCCCAGCACCAGTCCTTCCTGCGTGATGCCTCCGCCAAACACCAGGAAGGGTTGAGTCAGAATCCCGCCGGTGATGGCTCCGGAGGCAATCAGAAGTGCAGCGATCGTGGCGTAATCTCCGGGCGCGGCCAAGCCGCTGGTAATAATCTGGTTCACCAGGTTCTGATTTTCCGCGAGGATCTTGCTGACCTCTGTCGGAACGTTGAAGATGGTTACCTGCTGCGGCAGTTGTATGCCGATATTGCGCGCACGCAGTTTGCCGATTTCGTAAATGCGCACGTCGAGCAACACCTGCCCTTTGCCGCCGGTAAGCCCCGCGATCATTCTGTTCACGGCGCGCAGTGTGGGTTCGGGAGCACGCATCGTTACGGTTCCAGCTGAGGGCTGCACGATGGATTGCTGCGCGTCGAAGATGTTGCGAACCACGTTGCCAATGTCGGTCAGTTCTGTCGCAGTCATTCCGGGCAGATAAACGGTTTCTTCGAACAGGCGCTCGTACTTCTGCCGATTCTCCTTGGTGTCCGCTGCAATAAGGACACGCTTGGGATCGAGCGGTACAAAGAAAGTGCGCGTCAGCAAATTAGCCAGCTCAGCGGCCTTGCGGAATCCAATGCCGTCCGCGTCCATGCGCACGGTCTGCGGCCTCACCGAATCATCGATCATCGCCGTAATGCCATAGGCAGTGAAGATCTGCCGCAGCAATTCACTGGCGTTGGCCCGGACATGAAAGTCACGTCTGCCGCCACTGGGCGCGAGCACGGTGTTGGAATACTCGCTCGCCGTGTAGGGTGACAGCGGAGCACTTGCACCAACCACATCTGCAAGTTCCGCTATGTGCTGGGTCACGACCATGTTGTGCGGATCGATTTTCAGCGCTTCGGTGAGCTTGTCGCGGGCAACGGCATTCTGCAGCAAGAGCTTGGCCTTTGCCGCTTCCTGCACCAACTGCGTCAGCAGATGCTGCCGCGCCACTTCGGCTGCGCCCTGGTAGTCGCGATTTTCGGGATCAAGTTCCGCAGCCTGAGAGAAATCTTCTGTGGCCTCTCGTGGATCTCCCGTGTCCATCGCTTTCAGACCCTTGGCGTAGAGCTTTGACGCGTGGGTTTTGTCCTTAGTGGAAACGGTCTTCGTCAATACCGGCGCACTAGTTGGCTGAGCCGTGTTGGATGCGGCCGGAGACGCCCCAGGCGTCACGGTGGACGACGCGGGCGTTTCCTGCGCAGTGAGCGGAGATGCTGCCAATGCGCCGGAAAGTACGCAGGTGAGGCAGAGTTTGCTTCGCGTGTTACGAATCCAGTGAAGGCTCTTCATGCGGACTCGGGCGCTCGAGAGGACAGCGCGTTCAGTAACTCGACAAGGCTGGTCGTGCAGACTTCCGGCCCATGCTGCATCAGTTCTTCGTAGGAGTAATGGCCGGTGGCAACTGCGATGGTGGGAAGGGAATTGGCCTTTGCCGCCGAAATATCCCACGGCGTATCCCCTACAACGCAGACTGTGGCCTGCGGTCCCGCGATGCGCCGCGCCAAGGCGGCCGCGTGACCGATCATGTCGGCGCGAATATGGTAGTTGTCGCTGAATCCGCCAAAGCGAAACCACTCCTTCAAGCCGGCCGCTTCAATCTTCAACCAGCCGATGACTTCGAGATTGCCTGTCGCCACGCCGAGCAAGGCGCCACGATCTTTTAGAAGCCGAAGAGTCGCCTCTACACCGGGCATCAGGTAGGGACGCAGTGACTCCCGCTGTTCGGTCACGGTGGCTCTCATCAGTTCCAGCACGGGCTCAAGCTGAGGCTTCCACTCCGATTCGTCGATGTTGCCGGCTTTGAAGGCATCCCGCAGGATCGCGGTATCGGTGCTGCCGTGAATGCTCACGCCCTCCAGCACAAGCTCATGGCCCATGACACGCTTCACACTGTGAGCGAAGGAGTTGTAATGGACACGATCGTGACTGCGCAGCAGGGTGCCATCAATGTCGAATAGATAGGCGTCCTGGCGGTCCCATAGGAATCCGTCACGGATAAATACTTTGCCGGAAGGCGCTGGAGTTGCATGCTCCGTATTGCGCTGCGCTTCCGGGGCTGTGTCTGCCATTTGCGAATTGGTCTCCTGAAGATGCCCGTCCCCGGTCAGGACTGGCGTACCTGTCTGTTCTCAGATACAGGACGTTCGCTGCGCACCGGACGCTTGAGCCCCGCGCGAATTTGTAGAGGATCGATGTTCAGCTCAGCAATTGTGCGGCTGAGCGTATTTCGGTGCATGCCCAATTCCTTGGCCGCCTTGCACTGGTTACCCCTGTGACTTGCCAGCACCTGCATCAGGTAGCGCTTCTTGAACTCCCTTACCGCTTCCGTGTAGGTTATGCCGCCCTCGTGCATCTGCATCACAAGACTCTCCAGTTCGCGTTTCACCGAATCCTCTTTCCCTCCTGGTTAAATACCCGGAGATGTTTGTCTTTCTTTTCTCTATCCCAAAAGTCAGGCTGTAAAACTTAACATGCAGCTAAGCGTGTGGCCTCAACCAATCCGGTTGCGCCTCTCGAATTGTTTTAACCCCGGACCGGATACGGCTTGCGAAATCCGCCGGAGTTACCGCCGCCGTCTGATGCGCGGCATTCAAAAAGTAAGTTGCGAACTGCGAATGCTCCAACCATGTCTTCTGCGGAAGAAATGCCGCGATCGCCATCACTCCCAGCGTCACAATCACCGCTCCGCGCAACAATCCAAAGCCGGCCCCAAGTATACGATCCGCCCATCCCAGACCGATCATATGAAACAACGCTCTCAACAACCTTCCCAGCAAACCGCAAATGATCATCACACCGAATGCGATGAGCAGAAAGCTTACGACCTCTTTCGCACCGTCAGAGTGAATGAACCTGCCAAGTGGCGGCATCAACCTCTGGTAATTCCAACTCGCCAGCAGCAACCCTAACACCACTCCGCAAAACGAGAACACCGACAGGAAAAATCCCTGTTTCCATGCTGCCAATACCGATATAGCGAGAACTGCGAGTATTACCCAATCTGCCGGAGCCATGCGTACCTGCTACAACTCCAGTGTTTTTCCGGTGAGAAGTCGAAATGCTTCCAGGTACTTCTCTTGCGTGTGCCGAACAACATCCTCGGGAAGACTTGGAGCAGGTGCCTGCTTGTTCCAGTGAATGCTTTCCAGATAATCGCGAACGTACTGCTTGTCGAAGGATGGTGGAGCACCTCCCGGCTTGTAGCCTTCACGCGGCCAGAAGCGGGAAGAATCCGGAGTCATCACTTCGTCGGCCAGCACAATACCTTTGGCTGTCCGCCCAAATTCAAATTTCGTATCTGCAAGGATAAGACCGCGCTTCTCCGCGTGCTCGGATGCCTTGTTGTATATAGCGAGGCTCAAGGCCCGCAGGCTCTCGGCAGCAGACTCGCCGATTCTCGCCTGCATATCGGCGAAGGAAATGTTGATGTCGTGCTCGCCACCAAGGCTCTTACTTGCGGGAGTGAAGATCGGCTCAGGCAGACGCTCGGATTCCTGCATCCCGGCCGGCAGGGCAATGCCGCACACGCTGCCCGTCTGTTGATAATCCTTCCACCCCGAACCAGAAAGGTAACCACGCACCACGCACTCGACGGGAAACATCTGAGCCCGTGCAACCAGCATCGATCTTCCGCGTAGTTCATCCGCATATGGCTGAAGCTCGGCAGGGTATTCGTCGATGTTCGCGGTGATCAGATGATTGGGAACGATATCTTTGAGGTGATCGAACCAGAAGAGGGAAATCTGTGTGAGGACTTTACCCTTTCCGGGAATGCCAGATCCAAGCACATGGTCGAAAGCAGAGATGCGATCGGTCGCTACGAACAACAAATATTCGCCAATGGCGTAAAGATCCCTTACCTTGCCTCGGGCGTAAAGGGGCAGGTCGGAGAATTCAGTCTGAAGTAAAGTGGGCAACGGGTGAGACCTTCCGTGAGATGCGACTGTTCACCGATTGTCCGGTGACGGAAGCGCTTTGTCAACGCGCAGTATTCTGCAACTAAAGGCTCAAATCTCGCGACCTGCCACGCACGTCGAATCCTTGTCAAGATGAAATCCGTTTATCAGTGTGCAGCGGAGTGTTCCTCTTGTCGTCGCAACCGATCTGGGAATCGTGCTACCGCTCACCAAGCTCTGTGACAGCGGTCACTGGAAGATTTTCAAAGCTGCGAGAAACTCACCTTGTCAACCTGCACGAAGCGAGTAAGTCAGTTTCGGGTGCAGTGGACGGAAGGCAGTTTTGGAAAGGGGAAGCCAAAACTCTCTTCTTTGATTTACCGGGACTTCCAATAGCCAGATGCTACCGACCTCCGGCGTCGGTTATTGTGAGCCTGTTCGTTTCTTGCAATACGTTATAGCCCCCGGAAGATGATATTTTCCGGGGGTTTCTTTTCGTCCCTAACTCTTCTGAATCACAAACCTCTGCACAAAGAGTTGTCGCGAATGTCGCGTTACATTGGGTGATCTGCGGGCGAGCAGGGAACGATGTCGCTTATGCCGTCGCCCTGCGATGTTCTTCCTGCCGAGGCTGTCCATTGCCAAGACGCACGCTTACTACTTTGGACACGCCCGGCTCCTGCATGGTGACGCCGTAGATCATGTCAGCGGAAGTCATCATGCGCTTGGAGTGGGTGACCATCACGAACTGCGTGTCACGGCTCATCCCGCGCAGCATTTCGGCCAGACGGCCTACATTGCTCTCGTCCAACGGCGCGTCCACTTCGTCCAGCACGCAGAATGGGCTGGGCTGATATTGGAAGATGCCGACCAGCAGAGCCAGTGCCGTGAGTGCCTTTTCGCCGCCAGATAGCAACAACACATTCTGCAATTTCTTGCCAGGAGGCGACGCCACGATGTCGATGCCGCTTTCGGCGGAGTTTTCTTCGTCGGTGAGCCGCATGAAGCCTTGACCGCCGCCAAAGAGCTTGGCAAATGTCAGGCTGAAGTTTTCGTTGATGCGCGCAAACGCCTCGTCGAATTTGGTACGCGAAATCTGGTCGATCTCCTTGATGGTCGACTGCGTGTTCTCGATGGAGTCGAGCAGGTCTTTACGCTGTGTCTCTAGGAACTCATGCCGCTGGGCGATCTCGGTGTATTCCTCGAGCGCCATCATGTTCACCGGGCCCATCGCTTCCAGGCGATTCTTCAACTCGCGGCAGGCATCTTCTTCGCCGACCAGTGCGTCGTCTTCCAGCCGGGAAATATCTTCCTGCATGCGAAGCTCGGCAGACTCTACGCCGAGGTCGTTGATGCAGGTGGCCTCAATGTGTTCGAGATCGGCGGAGAGCTTGGCGGCAGCTGCACCGCGTGCCGATCGGGTCTCGCGTAGGGCGTCGGTTTCCGCGCGAAGTCCCTTCAACTGGTGTTCGGTCTCGGCCAGTGCGGCGCGTAGCGTTACCGCTTCTTCGGTCCACTGTGCGGACTGCTGCAGCGCTTCTTCGCGCAAGGGCAGCCAATGTTTTCTGCTGCTCTTCCAGCCGGGTATTTTCAATTGCCCGCTGTTGCTTCTCCGCGCCTGCCGATGCCAGTTGCTGTTGCAGGTGGGTGACTCTGCGCTCCAGTTCGGCGTACATGCGGTCGATGCGCTCGAAGGCAGCCTGCGCACCGCTGCGGCGCTCTTCCAGCCCGGCCAACTGCGCGGAGACCTGCGCCGCCTCCTGCATGGCATCTTCGCGAAGGTTGCGAAGCTCCTGCATGGCGCGCTGCAACTCCATCAGCCGTGTTTCGGAAGCTTCGTGTTCGCTCTCCAATCGCGCTGCTTCTTCGCTCTTCTGTTCAATCAGCGTTTGCTTGGCAATGCGCTGATCGCGATTCCGCTCAGCCTGCAGAAGCCATTCCTGCAGCCGCCGCTCCAGCCGTTGAACTTCGGCATCCATCTGCCGCAGGGCAGCGCTCTGGTTGGCGCTTTCGCGCTCCGCTGTACGCCGCTCCTCGCTCTTCAACTCCAGCACGCGCGCGAGTTCGGTCAGCGAGTGTGTGAGCGTAGTCGCGGCAGCCTCTGAGGTTGCGAGCGCCTTCTCCAACTGCTCCAGCCGGGCCTGCGTTTCGCGAAGCTCGCGCTTCAGATGCCAATGGACCTTCCGCACGCGGCTTGCCGCTGGTCACGGTCACGTTGTGGAAGCACTCGCCCGAAGGCGCAAGGAAAAATGCATCCGGATTTTCAAGCGCAAGCGATCTCGCGACTTCCGCATCGGGAGTTACGTAACCTTCGCGCAGTTTGGGAAGAATCACTTCAAGCGAGCTGCCGAATCCATCCAGCACGCGAACGCAGTCGCGTAGGCGTACCACGCCGTGCTGCTGTCGGTATCCAGTTTCACGATTGTCTCCCGCAAACGAAAACTTCGCCTGCGAATCATCGGGGTGAACCAGGAATGTCGCGCGTCCGTCCACGTCGGACTTCAGCAGCCGCATGCCCTCGTCGGCAGACTCCCAGCTCTTCACCACGATGTAGTTCAACTCATCGCGAAGAAACTCGTCCACCACGCTTTCGTATTGCTCGTTGACTTCAAGAAAGTCGGCGAGCATTCCCACCGGCGCAAGGCCGCCGCCGAGTGAATTGGAATGGAAGAGCTTGCGCACCGTATCGGTGGAATAGCTGTGCTCGCGGATCAAAGCATCGAGCGAATTCCTGCGGCCTGTCTGCGTGGCAAGGTCAGCGCGCAGTTGATCGCCGCGACGGCGCATCTCGGACTCTTCCGTGCGCTTGGCGGCAATCTCCGCTCGCAGCGTTTCAATTTCACCTTCGAGCCGCTTCAACGCTTCGGTTACAGATTCAAAGGTGAGGGAAGCCTGTCCGCGCTCCGCGCCGAGATGCTCTGCCTCGCGCTTCGCCGCGTTCCGTTCGTTCTCCAGCCGCTCCGCTTCGCGCTCCAGCACTGCAAGCGATTCTTCCGCCTGTGCCGTCTGGTTGCGGGCCTGCCCGGCCAGCGTGGAGAGTTGCATGGTGGCGCGACGGCTGGCTTCCAGCCCCTGCTCGGCTTCGCTCACCTGTCGGGAGGCGGCCTGCGCCTTCTGATTGCATAGCTGCGCCTGCTCGCGGAAGGCAGCAGCTTCCGCTGCGGCTGTTTCAAGGAAGCTGCGTTGCGAATCGCGCTCGGCAGTCAGCCCCTGCAGATGCTGCTTCGCCTGCTCGAGCTCTGCGGTTCCCGCTGCGCTGCGCGCTTCCAGTTCCGCAATGCGCTCTTCGTTGGAGTGGCGGCGTTGAACGGCGCGTTCCAACTCCAGCGCAGATTGATTCGCGCGCGTGGTCGCTTCCTTGGCGCTGGCTTCGAGTTCATAGCCGCGGGTGGTGCCCGCAGCCTGTTCGACTTCCAAGCGTTTCTACGTGCTGGCTATGCTCATCGATCTGTGTGCCCAGCGTTGCGATCTCCGCAGCCAGCTTGGATTGTTCCGCATCCATCTGCGCAATGCGGCTGGCGAGTACGACGCGCAACCGTGAGCGCATCTCTTCGCGCAGAGAACGATAGCGTTCGGCCTTCGCTGCCTGACGCTTCAACGAACCCATCTGCCGCGTTACTTCTTCAAAGATGTCGTTCACGCGAGCGAGATTCTGCTTGGCCTGCTCCAGCCGAAGCTCGGCAAGCCTCTTCTTCGTCTTGAAGCGCGTAATGCCAGCAGCCTCTTCAATGATCGAGCGACGATCGTAGGGCTTCGAACTCAGAAGCTGTCCAATGCGCTCCTGCCCGATGATTGCGTACGACTCCGGGCCAAGGCCCGTACCCATGAAGATGTCCTGGATATCGCGCAGACGGCAGAGTTTTCCGTTCAGCAGGTATTCGCTCTCACCCGTGCGGAACAGCCGCCGCGTTACTACCATCTCGCCCTGTTGCGGAGTCTTCTGGAACTTTCTGCGGCGAATCTTCAGCACCACGGCATTGTCAGCATGCGGTGCGTTTGGATCGTCAAGCAGGGGAGTGGTGCCGCATGAACCTCTTCTTCAATTACCTGTCCGGGTTGCGACTCGGCAATAATCTCTTCGACTTCTGTAGCTCTCTCCTGCCGCGACTTGTCCTCGTCCCAGTCGTGGTCGAGTTCGTTCTCGATCACCACTTCCGGTTCGTCCGTAAGCGGGCCGCCGATGTAGGCTTCGGGGTCAATTAACGTGAGGGACACTTCCGCCATGCCCAGCGCCTTGCGGTCGCGGGAGCCGGCGAAGATCACGTCTTCCATCTTGCCGCCGCGCAGGGACTTGGCGCTCTGCTCGCCCAGCACCCAGCTCACGCCGTCAAGAATGTTGGATTTGCCGCAACCGTTGGGCCCAACCACCACGGCGATACCCTGACCAGGCAGCGTGACTTCGGTACGATCGCAAAAGGACTTGAAGCCCAGGATCTGGATTTTCTTTAGTTTCAGCAAGGGGACACTCCTATTTTTGACGAGGGCCCTACCTACAGGAGAGCATGCCCAATCCAACTTAGAAACACTGCATCAATCAAAACTCTAGCTAGTAGCGCCGACACGGTCAACAAGCTCACCCCAACATCTTGTGGATAAGCCGTCCGTAAGTCTAAGAAATGGGCCCTGACTACATATATACCCCGTTTTCGGCCTTGAAATCGGGCAGATGTTCCGGGATTGGTACATGCGAAATTTTTGACAGTCCGGCCCCCATTCGAGAATAATGCGAGTTATGTCGTCGCACTCCACCCCAGTTCTCACCATGGCCATGTGCATGTGTATGCAAATGGGACTGTTGGTGCGTGTGGGGACATGCTGAAGCGCTGAGGCGATAAGCAGATTTCAAGATCCACAGACGGCCCGGTCCCCAAGAGGATTCCGGGCCGTTCTCATTGCGCGCGCAGTCACATCCTAATCACTACATGAAGGAGCAGGGAAATGTCAGAGGAAACACCGAAACAGCACCTCGCAACTCTTGCCGTTCACGCCGGACAGCAGGTCGACCCCACGACCGGAGCCCGTGCTGTGCCCATCTACCAGACCACCTCGTATGTTTTCAACGACTCTGACCACGCTGCACGCCTCTTCGCCCTGCAGGAATTCGGCAACATCTACACCCGCATCATGAACCCGACGACCGATGTCTTTGAGAAGCGCATCGCTGCGCTCGAAGGCGGAGTCGCCGGACTCGCCACGGCTTCCGGCCAGGCCGCGGAGACGCTGACGCTTACGACGCTGGCCGCTGCGGGAGACGAGATCGTCTCGACGACATCGCTTTATGGTGGCACCTACAATCTCTTCCACTACACGCTGCCGCGCCTCGGCATCACCGTCCGCTTCGTGGATGCGGACGACTTCGATGGATTGAAAGCGGCCATCAATTCGCGCACACGCGCCGTCTATACCGAAACGCTGGGCAATCCCAAGCTGGATGTTTCTGACATCGAGAAGCTCGCCGCAATCGCGCATGAGCATGGACTGCCACTGGTGATTGACAACACCTGCGCGACTCCGGCACTCGTCCGGCCGATCGAGTGGGGAGCGGATATTGTGGTCAACTCGGCAACGAAATTTATCGGCGGACACGGCACCACCATCGGCGGCATCATCGTCGACGCTGGAAAGTTTGATTGGAAGGCATCCGGCCGCTTCACAGAATTCACTGCGCCCGATCCGTCGTATCACGGACTCTCGTATACCGACGCCTTCGGCCCGCTCGCTTTCATCCTCAAAGCGCGTGTGCAGGGATTGCGCGATACCGGTGCGGCCCTCTCGCCATTCAATTCGTTCCTGCTGTTGCAGGGAACTGAGACGCTCCACCTGCGCATGGAACGCCACTCGCAGAATGCACTCGCGGTCGCCAAGCATCTTGAAGGGCACGCAGGCGTGGATTGGGTGAACTATCCCGGCCTCCAATCCAGCAAGTATCACGACGCGCGCGAAGAAATATTTCCCCGATGGACAAAGCTCGCTGCTTACCTTTGGCATCAAGGGCGGCTATGAGGCAGGGAAGAAACTCATCGACGCGCTGAAGCTCTTCTCGCACGTTGCCAACATCGGCGACAGCAAGTCTCTCGTCATCCACCCCGCATCCACCACGCACCAGCAGTTAAGCGCGGAGGAGCAGGGTGCAACGGGAGTAACTCCCGAGATGGTGCGTTTGTCGGTTGGCATTGAGGACATTCGCGATATCCTAGCTGATCTGGACCAGGCACTCGAAGTGGCCAGCGGCGCATCCTCGCATCCGAAAGAAGAGCTAGCGGCACGATGAGCACCCAGGAAGACTGTAGACCCGTGATCGCCATCCCCACACCGAGCTTCGAGGGAGACTTTGTCATCGACAAAGTCCTCTCCCTCGAGAGCGGTGAATTTCTCGCTTACCCCACGCTGCATTACGCGGTATACGGCAAGCTGAACGAGGCCCGCGACAACGCCGTGCTTGCCTGTCATGCGCTCTCCGGATCGGCCCAGGTGGCAATGTGGTGGCCGCAACTCTTCGCTCCCGGCGGCCTGCTCAATCTCGAACGCGACTGCGTGATCGGCATCAACATCTTCGGCTCGTGTTATGGATCCACCGGGCCAAGCTCCGTCGATCCCGACACCGGCCGCATGTACGGCCCAACCTTTCCCCTCATCAATGTGCGCGACATCGTGCATGCGCAGGCCATGCTGATTGAGTCTCTCGGCATCCAGAAACTCAAGCTGGCCATCGGCGCTTCTATTGGGGGCATGCAGGTTCTCGAATGGGCCATTCATTACCCTGAGCGCGTCTCGCGCGCCATCAGCATTGGCGTCGCACCCTTAGGTGCGATGGGGCTTGGCCTCAACCATCTGCAGAGGCAGGCGATTCAGTTGGACGAGGCATGGAAGGGCGGCTACTACTCACCGGATCAGCAGCCGATTGGAGGCCTTGCCCTAGCACGCTCGCTGGGCATCATCAGCTACAAGTCCGTCGAACTGTTTGAACATCGCTTCGCCCGCAAACCCAACCGCAACGGCGAGAATCCCTGGATCTCAAAGGCAGCAGGACAAAATGGCCGCTTCGATATCGCCGGATTTCTTGACTACCAAGGCCAGCGGTTCATCGATCGCTTCGACGCGAATTCCTACATCTGCATCACGCGCACCATGGACACTTTCGATCCGGTGCGTGCGCACGAGTCTCCCTACACTGCCTACAGCCGCATCCAGGCACATCTCACGCTGGTTGGTATCTCCACGGACTGGCTCTTCCCGCCAGAGGACGTGCGCTCGCTTGGAGCAATCATCCGCGCCGCTGGAGCACAATGCGACTACAGAGAGATGGCCTCTCTGCAAGGCCACGACGCCTTCCTCGCCGAACCGGAGCAGTTGGTGCGACTGCTCACGCCAGTGTTTGAGTAGGGAAGCGACGGATCTACGAAAATGCGGCTAATTTCGATTCTCATCGATGGAACTTCTCCATCACGAACAAAGCACTACATTGGCCTGCCTCACGGTCCAACGGAAGGCGAGAACTCGAGGCAGGACTTGGCCCAACTGCTTCTTTCCTGGTCATCGAGGATAACTCATGATCGGGATTTTCCTTTATCGTTTTGACGCCGAGGGCAAATGCAGCGGGCCATACATGGGACATTCTCGAATATAGGAGATGCGAGGCATCAAGCTTCGTATGGAATTTGGCGATGCGGCTCAGGTCTGGAAAGTCATCCTGGAAGAGGTTGGAGATGCTGTTAACTTTCGGTCTCGAGCAAATAGCGTCAAATAGAAACTAGAATTCACGCTACCAGCTGACCGACTTACAGCCAACCGCTCTTTGGCTGTCCGCCCTTCTAGCTGCTCTTTCCTCGTTGGCCTTAAAAGCACTTCGCTGACAAAAGATTGCGGAGCCTGCTTTACGAGCATCTCCACCACGCTGGCTACATCGTCGGGCTTCACCTTCCAGCTTTCTTCTTTGAAGCCGTCGCCCCGGCCGCCGAACCCGGTGTTTACCGATCCGGGAGCCACCACAGACACGCGAATGTTGTACTGCCGCAATTCTTCTGCGACGGAATACGTCAGCCCGTTCAGTCCCCACTTGGACGCCGAGTAAGCCGCGCCGTTGGGCAGGGGATTCTTTCCGGCCAGGGAAGAAATGTTGATGATGTGGCCGCTTTGCCGATCAATCATCAGCGGAGCCACGGCCTTGATTGTCAGAAATGGTCCGCGGAGATTAGTGGACATCAGATCGTCCCATTCCTCTATTGAAGTTTCATGCAGCGGTTTTCCCGTTTTGCCGATCCCGGCGTTGTTTACCAGCACATCGCATCGCCCATGTTTCTCACGCAGATGCGCGCCCAGCGCCGCCACAACCTTCTCGTCCCGCAGGTCGCAGGGAAAGACCTCGGCCTTGCCCCCAGCCGCCTGAATCGCAGCGCGGACCGATTCCAGCCGGACCTTGTCTCTCGCCACGAGCACAACCCGAATGCCCATGCCAGCCAGCCGCCGTGCGATGGCCTCGCCGATACCCCGGGCGGCTCCCGTTACAATCGCAACCTGTGATTCGAACCCCTCTGGTGAACCGCTCATTGTGCTTTATCCCTTGTTCTTTTACGATATCGTTTTAAGATGTCAATTGCGTCTTCAGAGTGTATGCTGACTCGACGACGATGTATTGCCGGGCTTCTCTTCAGGATCGATCCGGACTTTTGATCAACCGACGGAGAGAGCGACTTAGAAAGTGCGAACTTGTTACAACGTCCAGCCATTTCTATAATCCAGCAAAACTCGCGTCGCTCGGCTTTGGGCATCTCAATCGCAGTGCCCTTCGATTTTTGATGGGCGCTACATTATGTTTGTGGGCGGGTTGGTAACAGTGAAGCACAAGTTTGATTTCCGGTCTTCCTAGGAGCGTTGAATGAAGAAGTTCGTATTTGCATCCCTGTTGGCCCTAGCCAGCACTACCCTTTGCGTCGCACCCTACGTCATGGCGCAGGACCCGGCAGCTGGCCAAGTAACAATTAAGGACCCTGCCGAATATAACGCGTATACCAATGCCATTGGTCAGGCCGATCCGAAGGGGAAGGCGGCAGCGATTGAGGCTTTCCTTACCCAATACCCGCAGAGTGTCGTAAAGACTGACATGCTGGAGCAGTTAATGGCCGCTTACCAGGCCTCCGGCGATCTGAACAAGACCGTCGATGCAGCTGGCCGTCTTCTCCAGGTAGACCCGAACAATCTTCGAGCCCTTGCGCTCACCGTCTATATCAAGAAGGCCCAGGCCGCGCAGAATCCGGCCGGCGCACAGCCCCTGCTCGATGACGCAGCCGCCCTGGCCCAGCGTGGTCTTGCAGCCACCAAGCCTGCCAGCATGAACCAGGCCGACTTTGACAAGCTGAAGAAAGCCACCACTCCAATCTTCCATAGCGCCATTGCTGCGGACGACGCTGCCAAGAAGGACTACAAGGGTGCGGTCGCCGAATACAAGGCGGAACTCGAGTCAGTTTCCCCGGAACAGACCACCGCGGGCCCCTCCCTCATGGATACCTACCAGATGGGAACCGCCTATATCTCTATGGATCCGAAGGACCTGTTGAATGGCATCTGGTATCTCGCCCGCGCAGCCGCTTATGCTCCGGAGCCAGCCAAGACCCAGATCGATAACCAGGCCAAATACTGGTACAACCGCTATCACGGCGGCACGGACGGGTACGAACAGATCCAGGCTCTTTCCAAGACCAGCGTTTTCCCGACGGCTGACTATAAGATCGCTCCCGCTCCTTCGCCGCAAGACGTTGTGGCCAAGATCGTAGCGGAAACTCCCGACCTTAAGACCCTGGCTCTCTCCGATAAGGAATTCATCCTTGCCAACGGCAAGAAGGAAGACGCGGACAAGCTTTGGGCTCAGCTCCAGGGAGTTACCACCAAGATCCCCGGACAGGTTATCGCCGCAACACCGTCGCAGGTACAGCTCGCTGTCAGCGAAGAAGCGAAAACCGGTAAGGTTGCCGACTTCACGGTCAACATGAAGACGCCTCTCGCCACGCCTCCCGCAGTCGGCGCCAACGTGGAGTTGGTCGCAACATACGACTCCTATACACCCAATCCTGCAATGATCACCTTGAAGGATGGGGAATTGCCTGCGGCAGCCAAGAAGCCCGCTGCAACACGTCCCCCGGCTAAGAAGAAGTAGTGTTACCGTCACCCGGAAAAGGACAGCCTGGCGCTGTCCTTTTCCATTTGTCGCAAACTCCCGCCAAAAGCACGAATTCATACCCTAAAGTGGTAAGGTTGAAGCAGAATGAAGAGAATTTTGCCCCGGTTCGTCGTTGCCATCACCATGCTGTGCGCGGTTGCCAGTCTGCGAGCGCAGTCGGAGCCGACTGGGCTGATTGGAACCCTGAAAGCGCCCCGTCGCATCCTTCTGCAACTGGATCACATTGATCCCGCGCAAATGAGCTCGCCGGATTCGCAGCTCGTTGCGTCCAGGCAAACACAGCTCAACAGCAGCGCCGCCACGGCGGGATTCGATCTGCAGGAAGCTGGCTGGAATTATCAGGAAACGGTTTGTCCGCTATTCTCTTCGGCTGTGCTGTTGCGTTATGAAATGGGTGCCGGGACCAATACCGCGAGTCGCTTCGTAGCCGTTGTACCGCGCAACTCGGCGGATATCCGGATCGTTCCGGTTCAGCGCCGTGGCAACTCACCGTTCACTGAGTCTGACGAGAATGCCAGCACCATCGGTATTTTCAACAGTTTGGTCTCGGCGTCCGGCATCAATATTCACAGTCCGTACATGAACGAGGACGATAACTGGGTGAAACTCGCGCTATGCTATGCCGAGCTTGCCGGACACCATCCCACCACGCTTCTCACCGACACTTTGTACGGCGAAAGTTTCGAACGCAACGTCTCCATGCCGTTAAGGATCGTCGCGTTGAAAGGCCATTTCATTCTGCAATTCAGTGATGTGAACGATCCTCAGTCCACCGTGAATTGGAGCCTGAAGTTCGATAAGACTGCGCAACTTGCTGCGGTGGAGACAAAGCCGCAGAAGATGAATACGCGGGTACGCACTCAGCAGACACTCACCGATCTCGGGCCGCAAACGGCCGCGAAATAGCAGCTTACTCTCCGAGTTGTATCCGCTGGATTGAGAAGGCGCGTCCGGTTGCTCCGTCGCACTCAATCAACGAAGCAGACATGCGCGCATCTCCCCGTGCCGGTTCGAACTTGCCCGGCATCCCGGTAAGGAAACGCGCCAGCACAAGCTCCTTCTCCACGCCGATCACGCTGTCGTAAGGCCCGCTCATGCCCACATCGGTCTGGTAGGCTGTGCCGCCCGGCAAAACCCGCTCATCGGCCGTAGGAACGTGCGTATGCGTGCCCAGTACCGCCGTCACGCGCCCATCGAGATACCAGCCCATCGCGATCTTCTCTGAAGTTGCCTCGGCATGCAGGTCAACAAGAATCACCTTTAGCCTTGATCTGCTTCAGCAGCGCATCGGCCACGCGAAACGGATCGTCGCTCGAGTGCATGAACACTCGTCCCTGAAGATTGATCACGGCATATGTCTGGCCCGTGGGCAGCGCGCCCTCGTAGTAGCCGAATCCGGGTGTGCCCGCGACATAATTGGCTGGACGAATGATCCTGCGCGCCCGCGCATGGCTATCTGCAGGAACAGATTGCAGATACTCGATCAGCTCTTTTTTATCCCACACGTGGTTGCCAGTCGTGAGCACATGCACGCCCAGGTCGAAGAGTTCGTCTGAGATCGCCGGGGTTACGCCGAAGCCGCCCGCAGCGTTTTCAGCGTTCATTACCACCAGGTCCACATTCTGCGAATCCAGCACGTGGCCAATGTGCTCGCGCACAATGCGACGCCCGGGACTTCCAAAAACATCGCCTACAAAAAGTATCCGCAAGAGTACAAACGCTCCATTCTCCAGGCCGGCAGCCTTAAAGGAATGTCGACAGGCTCAACGCAATCTTCAATGCAATCCATGATCGTAGCATGCTGCCGCTGGTGCTCCGCGCACATTGCACGCCGCAATACGAGCAGATAAGTCTCCCGACGTAACTTTGATGAAGAAACACGGGTACTGATTTGGACAAGTTGTGGTAGCTTTTCCGCATGGCCGTCAATACTCGCTTCGCTACCGGGGTCCACACGCTCGTTCTTCTTGCAGCCGAGCCCGATACCTTGCAGACATCGAACGACATCGCCGACAAGCTCAATACCAATGCGGTGGTCATTCGTCGCGTTTTGGCGTCCCTTCAGAAGGCCGAACTGGTTAGCAGCCAGAAAGGTCCCAGTGGGGGTTCGCGGCTTTCGCGTCCAGCCAAGTCCATCACCCTGCGGGATATCTATCGCGCTGTCGAGAACGGTGCCGTCTTCCATGCACCCAGTCTCTCTGGCTCCGCGGCCCTTCGCGTGGCCTCCACCCTCGACAAGGTGTTCTCAGAGTCGCAGCGCGCTCTTGAGCAGGAACTGGATAAGACCACCCTTGCTCAGCTCGTGAAAAAGCTCTCGAAGAACAAGAAGTAGCAGGGATCCCTTCGATCAGGACTGCTCTCCGCCTGTGCCCTCTGCCGGTGCATCCCCATTCTGCGCGGCATCGCCTTGCGACGCCACCTGCCGCATAAGCGGGAACAGGATCACGTCGCGAATTGATTTTGCCCCGGTAAGAATCATGGTCAGGCGATCGATGCCGATACCTTCGCCTGCCGTCGGCGGCAATCCATAGCCCAGCGCGCGCACATAGTCCTCATCCATCTGGTGCGCCTCATCATCGCCGCGCTCGCGTTCGTGCAACTGCTGTTCAAAGCGCTTGCGCTGCTCTTCCGGATCGTTCAACTCGCTGAATGCATTGCCTACTTCGAAGCCGCCGATGTAAAACTCGAAGCGCTCCACCCACTCCGGCTCATCCGGCTTTTGCTTCGAAAGCGGCGACACGGCGATAGGGAAGTCGTAAATGATCGTTGGCTGTATCAAATGATCTTCCGCCACAGCCTCGAAGATGCTCGCTATGGACTTGCCGTAGTTTTGAAACTTTTCAAGTTCTCCTAGGAAGGCTCTCAATATTGAGACTTCCGCCACGGTGTGTTGATTCTCGGCGGTCCTCAGGGGACGTCAGCCTTCATCTGCTCCTCTAGAGGCAGATTCGTAGGCAAACCTGCGTTCTGTCATCTGGAATCCTTGAAATTGCAGACGTTAGAAAGGAGTGCAGCGAATCGTAATTCGAGAAGTCCAACATTTGCGGCGCGGGCCCAAACTTCCTTCCGGCCAGAAGTGAATGATCGCCTCGCGCATGGAAAACTTCCGCCACTTCGAGAGATCAATCTCTTCTCCACCGAAATTCGTTAGCGTCGTCCCGTTCACTTCCATCGCCACCTGGATCACCAGCGCCTCCGTCAAATCCATCAGGTCGTGATAGTTCGCATACGCCTGGTAAAACTCCACCATCGTGAATTCAGGATTGTGCTGCGTCGAAACTCCCTCATTCCGAAAATTCCTGTTGATCTCGTAGACGCGGTCCAGCCCGCCCACCACCAGCCGCTTGAGATAAAGCTCCGGCGCAATCCGCAGAAACAAGTCCATGTCCAGCGCATTGTGGTGCGTCACAAACGGCTTTGCCGCCGCGCCGCCCGCAATCGACTGCATCATCGGCGTTTCCACTTCGAGATAGCCGCGGTCGTCGAAAAATCTGCGAACCGCCTTCAGAATCATTGCGCGCTTCACAAAAACTTCGCGCACGTCTGTATTCATGAAGAGATCGACGTACCGCTGGCGATAGCGCAGCTCTACATCGGCCAGCCCGTGATACTTCTCCGGCAGCGCCAGCATGGCCTTGGCCAGGAACGTAATCGTCTCCACGTGCACGCTCAGCTCGCCCGTGCGCGTGCGAAAGAGGTATCCGCTCACGCCGATGTGGTCGCCCAGATCCAGCAGCTTGTACATCTGGAACGTCTGCTCACCGACCGCGTCCTGCCGCACATAGATCTGCAGGCGCTTTCCACCTTGCTGCAGGTGCGCGAAGCCCGCCTTGCCCTGACCGCGAATCGCCATCAGCCTGCCGGCAACCGTCGCCTTCGCGTGGCTGGCTTCCAACTCCTCAGCGGAGGAATCGCCGAACTTCTCCAGGATCTCCGGCACCGTCGCCGTGGTAAGAAACTGGTTGGGATACGCACTCTGGCCCAGCCCGACAATCTGACTCAGCTTCTCCTGGCGGAGCGCAAAAAGATTCCGCTCAAATTCCGAATCGAACACGTTCTGCCTCTTCTGCCTTTTCGAATGAACTTCTGTCAGTATAGCTGTGCAAACTGCCCTGTCGGTCATCACCCGGCAACCGCCCACACTGTTGTAACATCGCAGATGCTGATCCACGGAGCCCGTCATGGCCTTTCATACCCCAGACCCCAAGCAGAAACAAGATAGCGGGGGACTGAAGACACTCGTGCAAGCGGAAAAGATGATCCAGATTGCCATCCTGCTGCCGGCGGCTGTCTTCATCGGATACATCCTCGGCTATTGGCTCGACAAAACCCTGCATCAGAGCTGGATCAGCATCGTAGGGCTCATCCTGGGCGGCGCTGCGGGCCTTATCAGCGTTATTCGCATGGTGACCAGCGCAGGAAAGGATATTGACAAGAACAGTTGAGCGATTCCAACCCATTTCTCGAATTTACAGACGCCGATCTCAAAGCGGCCATGGGCCGCAGCATGCGCACCATTGCAATCTTGGCTGTAATTCTCGCCATCGCCACCAGCCTCTTTGCCGGCTGGCAGAGCGGCGTGTTGTTGATTGTAGGGGCGATAGTCTCCGCCAGCGGAGTCTACGAGTGGCAGCGGCTCATCGGAGTCGTCAACGAGCGCCTCGATAACGCCCAGAATCCGCGCTCCGCGGGACCAGTAGTGGCAATGTTTTTCCTCCGCCTACTGCTCGCCGCGGGCTTCGTCTATGTTAGTCTAAAATGTTTCCACGGCTCTATTTACGCACTGCTGGCGGGTCTGGGATTGGCAGTAATCGGACTCTCAATTGAAGCGGTACGCCTGGTACGGGCCTAGCCTGACCAGAGAGCGGAACCGGTGGCTGAAAAAGGATTATGCACGAGTCTCTCGCGTTTACTAATTTCCTGAATCACGTCTTTGGCGGAGCAGTTTCAAGTCTGCTGCAGAAGATCGGTTTTCACGCAGCGGTCCCCGGGGTGTCCAGCCCGCTTGGATTCAACACCGCAGCTCCATTCAACGACGTCTTTGCTCTCGAACTGGCCGTCGTGCTCGTCCTCATTGGATTTTTCCTGATCGTCCGGCTCACCCTCAATGTAGAGAGTCCCGGCCCAGCCCAGTTCGTCGCCGAGTCTGTCCACGACTTCGTTGGCGGTCAGGCAGACCAGATCATCGGACACGGCTACGAGCGCTATCTGCCTTTCGTCACCTGCATTTTTCTTTTCGTTCTCATTTGCAACATGCTCGGCCTTTATCCCGGCCTTGAGACCCCCACGGCAGACCCAAAGGTGCCGCTCGGAATCGCGATCCTCACGTTTTTGTATTACAACTACCACGGTCTGCGCGCGCAGGGGCCCGTCGGCTATACAAAGCACTTTCTGGGACCGATCTGGTGGATCTCGTGGCTCATGTTCCCGATTGAGATCATCTCGCACCTCGCTCGCGTCATGTCGCTCACCATCCGTCTTTATGCGAATATGTTTGCCAGCGATCTGCTCGTGTTGGTCTTCTTCTCGTTGATTCCCCTCGGCATTCCAATCGTATTTCTTGCATTGCACTTCGGCGTCGCGTTTATTCAGGCATATGTCTTCATGCTGCTGTCGATGATCTATCTCACCATCGCCGTCACGCACGAAGAAGGGCACTAGAGCTTTATTCCTGTAGAGACCACTTCGATGTTGCTGGCTTGAGCCGCACCGGTGGCAGATAGCAGGGAAGGATTCAGTACCCGGCAAGTCCGGGGCGCAACAAGATCTTCCGACGGAGACGCTTCCACTCCGCCAGTGAAGGCCGCAAGTGTGAGGGCGCCAGCACGGTGAGCGTCAACCACCTCCTTCGGCAATTCCTACGGAAGCAAGGAGAGTGTAATGCGTAAACTTCAGTACCTCTTTATGACGCTGTCAGCGCTATTCATGGCGATGCCGGCATACGCGCAGTCGGCCACCAACCAGCCGATCAGCATGGTGCCAATCGGCGCCGGAATCGGTATGGCACTCGCCGCCGGCCTCTGCGGCCTCGGTCAGGGCCGCGCTACCGCCTCCGCCACTGAGGCCCTTGCCCGCAACCCCGGCGCACGCGCAGGCATCCAGCTGCTGCTCGTCCTCGGACTCGCGTTCATGGAATCCCTCTCACTCTTCACCCTCGTCATCATCTTCCTCAAGGTCAAGTAACTCACCTTCAGGAAACGCATTCAGCACAAAGCCCCCGGATCTTCGGGGGCTTTTGTGTATTTGTTCATAGCTCATTGAATCGTTCCAGATACGGAAATTTCGAACCATGACGTATCGAAGACTAACGCATTCCGCAGGTCCAGTTGAATTCCTTGACTGATGGCTTCGTCTGTACGCCACAGTGGCTCATCGGAACGAACTTTGTGAAAGCGCACGATTGGGCTATCGAATTCGGTGTAGTACACGCGAAATCCGTCATTTGGGAAATCTTGTTTCAATTTTAACGCCCAGAGTTTCGCCGCGGTTTTGCCAATTTCACATGCTGCAATGAAGTCTGGATGACTTTCATCGTAAGTGATCTCTATCGCATCCAGAACCTCGTTATGATCTACAGTCGTTTGTTTCACGGCTTTCGAATTAGCGCCGAACATATCAAAGACATGGGTGTGATTGACGAAAGGACTCCCACTCCGTGAGCGTACCCGATTGGCAAGAGTTACCACCAACATGCTTTGCGAGCAAGATCATGTCGTGCCCAGACGCAAATTCTTGCCACATAAACCGGCTCACGTTGGCTGCCGATTGCAACGAAATGTTTCCCGCCTTCTGATCATTGTCTGGCATGATTCAAGTGTAAGGGAACCTGCCTTGAGCGTCAGTTCGAGGTCGTTCTTTTCAAAACGACGTTCCCAAAGCGCTACCCAGCCCGCCTAACAATCAGCGTAGTAGCATCATCCGTTAACAATCCCGGCGACGAAAACATTTGCGCCGCCGCAATCACGCTCTCGTCCGAAACATCTTTCCCGCCAAAAGACTGCCGCAGCCTTTCCATTCCGAATTCTTCGCCCTGCAAATCACACGCCTCAAGAATTCCATCGGAATACAGCAGCACAGAGTCACCCGCTCCGAGTTCGATCACCCGCTCCCCAAACTTTGACGTGAGAAGCCCAAGTGGCAACCCGTCTGAAATCTCCAACGCCTTCACTCCGTTTCGCGTCGCCACCAGTGCCGGCGGATGCCCTGCACTCGACAAACTCAACACTCCTCGCCGCGTATCCAGCGTCCCATAGATCATCGTCACAAAACTCCCCGGCGGAAAGTCGTCGCAGAGAATGTCGTTTACCTGCACCAGCACTTCTGCCGGAGATGTAAACCTCTTCGCCTGTTGCCGAAGAATGCTGCGGGTGGAAGCCATCAGCAGCGCCGCCGGCATTCCTTTGCCGGCAACATCGCCAAGCGCAAAGCCCACCAACCCATCGCTCAGCGGAAAATAATCGAACCAATCACCACCCGCACCACTCACCGGCAGGCACATTCCGCTGATGGAAAATCCATCGGCCTCGTGCGCCGCGCGAGGCAGCAGGCTGGCCTGAACGCGACGCGCATCCGCCTGCTCCTTCTCCAACCGCTGCTTGGCCAGGCGCTCCTGTCCAAACAGCCTTGCATTCTCAATGGCAATGGCGAGATGCTCCGCCAGCGCCTCCAGCAGATTGCGCTGCGCCTGCGGAAAAGCATCGATCTCCGGATGCTGCGCGTTGAATACACCAACCGTCTTGCCGCGAATTCTCAGCGGAATGTCCAATTCGGATCGCGTCGATTCCTCGCTCACAAGATAGTGCGGAACCTCGTGCACATTAGGCGCATACACTGGCCTGTCGCTCACCGCGGCGCGTCCAACCAACCCTTGTACGCCGATCTTGAAGCGAAATCCCTTGGGATGAATATCGTCCGTCCATCCCTTCACCGCTACCAACTCAAGCTCGTTCGACGCCTCGTCCGTCAACAGGACCGCCGAGCGGCTGCACCCAAACGTCTGCGCCACGTCGCCAACAATCGCGTTCAGCAGCGTGTCAAGGTCCAGAATCGAATTGATCTTATGTGCCGCTTCCTGCAGCAGCATCATCTGGCGCAGACGCTCCTGCAAAAGTTCGACTTCGCTGTATGTTTTCGGAGATTGCACCGGCGGACCTCTTATGAAATTCCCGGAGTTTCATTCTACTGATTCAGGTATCCAATACATTTCGTCAAAATAATTCAGTTCTCGCTTCATTTTCCAACATCCGCCGCGACAGGTACGCTTATTTGACGAGCCAAACCAACAGGCTCAGGCTATGACCCTGCTGAAGACTTGAACGTCCATCTCTCTGGAGAAAAATGGCAGATCTGCGTCTCGGAATAAAGATTTACGACAACGACTGGTTCCTGCGCCATCGCCATTCCCCCGAGGGCGCCGCGGACATCCTTGCACAAATGGGCGCGACCTTCGTCATCGCACAGAGCCGCTTTCTCCCCATGCAGGACTCGGCCATACAGAGCAATGTGCGCGATAGTCAGGCATCGGACTATGCCGCTCTCGATGACGTAGCGTTTCGCCACGCACTGTCGGTACGAGGCATAGGATATTTCGCGTGCCTCAACATCTGCTTCGATCCTGCCTTTACTACCGCGCATCCGGAGTTGCTTCCGATCGATCAGTTCGGACGAGTCGAAGAAATGCAGGATTGGTACATCGGCCTTCCGCCGGACCGCGCGGCAAATCTCCAGCACAAGATCGCGATGCTCGAGAACGCCATCCCGGCTCTTTCGCCCGATGGTGTGCATCTCGGCTTCATTCGCTGGCCAGGATTCTGGGAGACGTGGCTGCCCGGTGTACAACGCGCATCCATGCCCGACTATTGTTATGCTCCTCAAACTCTGCGGCGATTCTGTGAGGAGACAGGCGCGGATGTCCCGTTTGACGATGCACCACGCGCCGCAATCCTGATTGCGCAACGATACCGAAGAGAATGGCGAGACTGGAAGTGCGGCGTCACCGTAGAAGCGATTCGTCGCATTCGCGCCGTGG
Source organism: uncultured Acidobacteriaceae bacterium (assembly GCA_963797255.1). Taxonomy (GTDB): domain Bacteria; phylum Acidobacteriota; class Terriglobia; order Terriglobales; family Acidobacteriaceae; genus JANXZS01. The sequence continues at coordinate 453,751 of CAWCOV010000001.1, read as the reverse complement.
TGCAAAGAAGTCGCGCTGACACCTCAATCGCCATCAACACTCTGCCGTTCTTTCAATCGGATTTCGACAATGCCGTGGAAGAAGTATTCGGCCAGGACATCGCGCGATTATCCGAGGTCGTCGATATATTTGAAGTCATGTCCTATCACCAGATCCTGCGCCGTGAAACGGATTGGCCCGCCGCCATCGGCACAGATATCAAGCATCGAAGCAGTCGAAAAGTGGTTTGCACGCTGCAAGCCAAAGCCCTGTACCTTGACGGTATGCACGCTGGTAGAGGCAGATCCTCGCAACTCTCAGCAGAGGAATTCATCCGCGCCGTCGATGCTCTCGAGCAAAGCCCGGTAGACGGAATGTGTGTCTTCACCTTCTCCGACCTTCTCAACGCCCGGCAGACGAGCGAAGGCCGCAGAATGTTGGACCGCTTAAAGCGTTTCAGAAACAGCGAATAGTCGCAGGAGCAGCCAAACAATGACAACGATCGAAATTTCCAAGCAAATGCGCGCGGATGCAATCGCGTCGATTCGGCGCTACTTTGACGAGCAGATGCCCGAGCCCATCGGCGATCTTGCAGCAAGCCTGCTGCTCAATTATTTTCTCGAGGAAGTCGGTCCGGCAATCTACAACCGCGCCATCGCAGATGCGCAGACGCGCATGCAGCAACGTGTTTCCGATCTCAACGGCGAACTTTTCGCTGACGAAATGCAATACTGGACCCGAATTGACGCCAAGCGCAAGAGCCGCCGATGAGCCAAGGCTCCTCGCGATATTGAACGCGGTGCGAGTTTAGACTCACCGGTCGGCAGCATCCATGTGCACCGCATTAAATCGATACCTCACTTGTTCCGCCGCGCCCGCCGCTCATCTGAGACAATCCCTTAGTGACGCATCCGCTTGAGTTCCACGAAATCAGCAAGCAATACGGCAAGCTCCTTGCGCTCGACCGGCTGTCGCTCGCGGTCGCTCCCGGGGAGATTGTCGGCTTTGTCGGTCCGAACGGAGCAGGCAAGACGACAGCCATCCATCTTGCGATGGGCTTTATCCGCGCCACCTCCGGCCACGGCCAAATGCTCGGCCAGTCCTTCGGCGACACGGCCAGTCGTCTTCGCATGGGGTTTCTTCCGGATGCACCAACCGTCTTCACCGGAAGCGCGGAAGCCGCGATCACCCTTGCCGCGCGTCTGAACAACGTGCAGGACCCACCGCTGCGCCAGCGCACGCAGGAGCTGATCACCAGTCTCGGCCTGCCGCCCAACGGACGCGATGCGCGCCAGTTTTCACGAGGCATGCAGCAGCGCCTCGGGCTCGCGCAGGCGCTGGCCAACGATCCTCAGCTCCTCATCCTCGACGAACCAACGTCGGCGCTGGATCCTCCCGGAGTCCTCGAAGTCCGCGCCATTCTTCGCCAGGCTCGGGCTGCAGGCAAAAGCGTCTTCTTCAGCTCTCATCAACTCAGCGAGGTCGAGCAAATTTGCGACCGTGTAGCCTTTCTCCACGAAGGCCGCCTGTTGCGTTGCGGCAACCTCGACGAGTTGATGTCCACATCGGGCACGACAGAGATTCTCGTACGCGGCCTCGACGCATCGTCACCCGCTATACAGCAATTCGCTCGCTTCATCGCCGCTCGAGATCCCTATAGAAGTCTTCTTCGCCTGATCCTTCCCGTTGCAGTCGCTCGCCCCGCCATTGAGGCTGCATGGAGCGCGGGCGGGGAACTGGTCTATTCACGACCGATGCGGAAAACTCTCGAAGATCTTTTTATCGAGTGGAGCACAGGCACCGCGAAACCTTCGCCGGTCGCATCGGAGACACGCCCGTGAAAGCACTCTACCTCGTGCGTCCTCTTTTGCGCCTAAACCGTTGGCTTCTCCTTCTTCTCCTACTGTGGCCGTACGCCATGGCAGCTCTCATCCTGATCGGTGCCGGCCGTCCCGCTCCTGACGAGATCCTCTCGCTGTTGAAAGAAGAATGTTTCTACGGCATCGCACTCGTCGCTTTTACCGGCGCATATTTGTTGGGTAACGAGCAGCGCTCCCGCCGCATCATCACCGTGCTTGCCCGCGCCATCCCTCGCTGGCAGTACCTGTTCGCACTCCTGCTGGCTGCGTGGATTCCGCTGATCCTCTACCTCGTCGGCTTCGTCCTATCCGGAAGCTACATGCTCCACCTATCTGGCATGCCCATCCAAATGGCGCTCGACATGGCGTTTCTTCAGCTTGTCGTGGGCTTGTGGACTGGCACGCTTAGCATTCTCTTTTCTGTCTTCCTGCCGTCCATCCTGGCGTCGCTCGCCAGCGGCGGCACCATGGCCGCGCTCGCTTATCTCTCGATCAGAGGCCCCGGCCGTCTGCTTTCTGACACGGCGAACGCTACGGTCGCGTCCGCTAACATTGCAGCGCCACGCGAGATAGCTTTGACCCTGGCGCTCTCAGCCGTTGTCTTCGCAGCAGCCTGCGCGCTGTTCTCACAACGCGATCTTGATTTAAGTGGGGATTGAAAGCTTAGGGATGCGCTTGCAGCGGAGCCGTCACCACACGCGCATGTGCTGATACGGTGGAGTCAACCGCATACGTCTGCGCTGCCGCTTGGGCTGAGCGCAGCACGCGTCCCGGCATAATTCCAAGCACCAGCGTGGCGCCCACCGTGAGCACCAGTGCGAACGCCAGTGCCAGGCTCACTGGAGCGACCGTCAGCTTCACGGATTCTTCGGAGCGCCGCGTGTAAACTGTCGTCAGCAATCGCAGATAGTAGTAGGCAGCAATTCCGCTATTCAGAAGGCCGATGATCGCCAGCCAGACGGCACCGCCGTGGACCGCCGCCGTGAACACGTAGAACTTCCCGAAGAAGCCGCCGGTGAAGGGAATCCCAATCAGCGAAATCAGGAAAAACGCCAGCACTGCTCCCAGCAGTGGCGACTTGTACGCGAGGCCGCGATAGTCGCCAATTGAGTTCACGCGTTCATCGTAGCCACCCACGTGGCTCACAATGGCGAACACTCCAACGTTCATCGCTGCATATGCCACAGCATAAAAGCTCGCTGCGGCAATCGCTTCATTCGACAGCGCGGAGAAGGCAACCAGCAAATAGCCCGCATGTGCAATCGAGGAGTAGGCCAGCATACGTTTTACGTTCTGCTGACGCAGCGCGCCAAGGTTGCCCACCGTCATGGAGAGTGCCGCCATCAACCAAAGCAGCAGCGACCACTGCACATGCAGCGACGGAAATATTCCGTATGCAATTCGCACCAGCACTGCGAACGCCGCGGCCTTTGGTCCGGTTGACATTAGTGCTACCACCGCCGAAGGAGCACCCTCGTACACATCGGGCGTCCACACCTGGAACGGCGCGGCAGAGACCTTGAAACCGATGCCGATCAGCATCATCGCCAGCGCAATAACCGCCAGTGATGGCGTGCTGGTCTGCGCTAACCCTGCAGCAATCTCGTGAATGTTTGTAGTCCCGGTCGCACCAAACACCAGAGCCACGCCATAAAGGAAGAACGCAGTTGCAAACGACCCCAGCAGAAAATACTTGATCGATGATTCCGGCCCTTTAGCCGTGTGCTTGCGGAATCCCGCGAGAATATACGTCGAGATCGACGAAATCTCCAGCGCGATAAATACCAGCAGCAACTCTACAGCGCTCGACATCAACACCATGCCAACGGTGCCAAACAGCACCAGCGCGAAGAACTCGCCCATGTTTTCGGATTGCGGCGGAAAAATGTCCAGCGCAATCAGGCAGGCTACCAGCGCAATGCCGCAAATCAGAATATGAAAAAATCCGCTGAAAGCATCCGTCTGAATCACACCGGTGTACGCCGTGCCCGGCGTCATCCCGAACTGGACCACGCTCGCCCACAGCGCGGCCGCAATTCCGCCGATCGCGAACCACCCCAGCGGCACTCTGTTCGTTGTCCGCTTCAGCACGGCCTCGATCATCATCACCACAACACCGGTGATCGTAAGAATCACCTCTGGCAAGATTCGGAGAATATCAGGAGTCGAGTTCATTGCTTCTCCGGTCCTTGTGCCGCGACGGCAGCAGCCTGGCCGCTCTCAATCGTATGCGTCTGGGTAGGCGCCGGTGCCCCCACAAGTTGCGTAACCTGTCCGTCGATTGCGCGCATCCAGTACGGCGAAGCGACACCCATAACCAGCATCAGCACTGCCATAGGCCAAAGCGCAATATGCTCACGCCCATTCAGATCTTGGGCGGCATTCGCCGTTACCATCTCCGACGCTGTTCCATAAAATACTCGTTGCACCATCCAAAGCATGTACGCCGCACTTAGAATCACCCCAATGGTTGCCGCCGCTGTCCAACGCGCATGCGACGGATAGCTTCCGCTCAGCACCAGGAACTCCCCGACAAATCCGTTGAGCATCGGCAATCCCACCAGCGACAGCGAGGTAATTACGAACAGTGTTGCCATCCACGGCAAACGCGTCGCCAGTCCGCCGTATGCCGCGATGTCATAAGTTCCGTAACGCTCATACAGAAAGCCCAGCAGCAGGAATAGTGCGCCGCCGGAGATTCCGTGATTCAAAATCTGGTACACCCCACCATCCACCCCTGCAATTGCGAAGGAGAAAATCCCCAGCGTGCAAAAGCTCAAATGACTGACCGTCGAGAAGGCGAGCAGCCTCTTCATATCCTTCTGCACCAGCGCCAGCGACGCTCCATACAGAATTCCGATCGCAGCCAGGACAATCATCCAAGGCGCAACTTGCCGCGATTGGGCAGGGAAGAGCCCCAGGTTGAATCGCAAGATTGAGTAGAGTCCCAACTTGCCGGCTACCACCATGCCCATTGCTGTTGGCGCCTCGCTGAATGTGTCTGCAATCCACCCGTGCAGCGGGAACACCGGCACCTTGACCGCGAATGCAACCAGGAACGCTAACGACGCCCAATACAATCCACGTACTGTGAAGCCCGCCGAGTCGGTCGCGATCGCTTGTTGCAGTTGCACAAAATCAAATGTCCCGGTATGCGAGTAGAGCCACAGCATTGCTACCAGCAACAATGCAGACGGAAGAAATGTGTAAACGAAAAATTTGAGTGCGGCCTGCGGACCTTTCGAGCGCCCGAACATCGCAATCAACATCGCCATCGGCACCAACGACAGCTCCCAGAACCCGTAATACAAAAAGAGATCGAGCGATACGAACACGCCGATCATCGCCGTCTGCTGCACCAGAAAGAGAAGGTAAAACTCCCGCGTCCTGTTCTCAATCGCATTCCACGAAGCCAGCACTCCGAAAGGCCCGAGGAACGTTGTCAGAATCACCAGCCACATCGAGATTCCGTCAACACCAACGTGGTAGCGAATCGTAGGGGACTGGATCCACGCAACATTCTGTTCGAATTGAAATCCCGTCTGCCCATATACAAAGTGTGCCGGCAGGTGCAACGAGAGCCCGAACGTAATCAGCGTAACCAGCAGCGTAAATCCCTGGATCACGCGCCCGCGACGCGGCAGTACAGCCACCACCGCCGCACCCACCAGGGGTACGAAGGTCGTCAGCGTCAATATGGAATCAATCTGCAAAGTCGCTTTCCCTTACTTGCCAAAACTTGTTAAGAGTGAACCCGCGCCAAGGCCGAATCCGAAATACGAAATCAGCAACACCGCCGCCGCGCCGAGCGCCAGCCATCCCGCGTAAGAGCGGATGTTGCCGGATTGAATGCGACGGAACAATCCGCCCAGGCCGAGTGTCGCGCCGGAGGCCGCCAACCCGCCGCCTTGCACCACTCCCGTTTCCACCACAGTGCCCAGCACATAGCGCGAAATAAACAGCCACGGTTGAACAATCAACGCGTTGTAAATCTCATCCACCCAGAACTTGTTCACCAACATCGTCCGTATTCCGGCATAGCTCCGGGCCATTTTCTCCGGGAGCTCAGTGTTGGTCACGTAGAACATGTGCGCGGTAAACCATCCGAGCGCCGCGACCAGCATAGCCAGTCCGCTAAGCCCTAACTCCAGACGAGAGCTGGTCACCAACTCCACCTTGGTCGTTCCCACCATCGCGCCATTTCCCACATCGCGAAAGGTGTTCAACGCCGGCTCAAGAAAATGCCCAAACGCATTGCTTCCGTGCAACGCTTCCGGCCAACCCATCCAACCGCCCGTCAACGCCAGCAATGCGAGAATCACCAGCGGCCCCAGCATGATCCACGAACTCTCATGCGGCGCGTGCCCATGTGCATCACCATGCGCGGGCGCACGGCTCTTGCCCAGGAACGCCATGTACCAAAGCCGGAACATGTAGAACGATGTGATGTACGCCGCAAAAAGCCCCACGAACCACAACGTCACTCCGCCGTAAGGCGAGCGGAGCACCTCGAAAAGAATTTCGTCCTTGCTGAAGAATCCTGCGAAAGGAAAAATGCCGGAGATCGCCAGCACGCCCGCGAGCATCGTCCAGCATGTCACCGGGATGCTCTTTCGCAATCCGCCCATGTGCCTGAGATCCTGCTCGCCACCCAGCGAATGAATCACCGCACCAGCCGCCAGGAAGAGCAGCGCCTTGAAGAAGGCATGTGTCACCAAATGAAAGATTGCCGCCGAATACGCCGCAACTCCGCACGCAAGGAACATGTATCCGAGCTGCGAAACGGTGGAGTAGGCCAGCACCCGCTTAATGTCCGTCTGCACCATCGCCAGCGTCGTGGCAAAGAATGCAGTTGCCGCACCGATGATCGCGACTACACCCAGCGCGAAAGTTGAGCGGTCAAAGATCGCGTGCGTGCGCACCACCATGTAAATGCCCGCAGTCACCATCGTTGCCGCGTGGATTAAAGCCGACACCGGCGTAGGGCCTTCCATCGCATCCGGCAGCCATACATACAATGGAATCTGTGCCGACTTGCCCGTCGCACCCAGCACCAGCAACAGCGCAATCGCCGTCAGAAACCCGCCCTGCCATTCAGGATGAGCAGCCACCTGCCCAAAGATGGTGGAAAAACTCAGTGACCCGAAATGCGCAATCAGCAAAAACATCGCCAGCAAGAATCCGAAGTCGCCAATCCTGTTAACGATGAAGGCCTTCTTGCCCGCGTCCGCTGCCGAATTCTTCGTGAAATAAAATCCGATCAGCAGGTACGACGCCAGCCCCACACCTTCCCAACCCACAAACATCAGCAGGAAGTTTTCCGCCAGCACCAGCACCGACATAAAGAACATGAACAGATTCAGGTACGCGAAGAAACGCCAGTAGCCCTCTTCCTCCGCCATATAGCCGACGGAATATACGTGGATCAAAAATCCTACGCCCGTCACTACGCACATCATCACCAGCGTCAGTTGATCGAGCGAGAACGCAAAGTCTGCCGTGAATGTAGAGGTCTGGATCCACGGACTCGCGAGCTTCTCTATATGAGGAAGCGTCGTCCCATCCAGATGCATCGCGATGTTCGCCACCATAAGGGCAGGGACTAACGTTGCAAGCAGCGCTATCGCCGCCACCGCCACGCGGGGAAGCTTTCGCCCCAGCAGCCCGTTCACCGCAAAGCCGGCCAGCGGACACAACGCGATCACCCAGAGATGCATAGAACCGTTCATAATTTCATCAGGTCGATCTGGTCGACATTCAATGTGTTGCGCGTACGGTAGATAGCAATAATAATGGCAAGTCCCACAGCCGCTTCCGCCGCCGCAACCACCATCACAAAAAAGACGAAGATCTGCCCGCGAACTGCGCCCCATTTGTAAGCGAATGCCACGAACGAAAGATTCACTGCATTCAACATCAGCTCAATCGACATAAAGACAGTAATAATGTTCCGCTTAATAAGGAACGCACCGACGCCGATTGAAAACAGAATTGCGCTCAGCACCAGGTAGTACGAGATAGGAACCATCGGCTCAGTGCTCCTTCCGCGCCAGCGCAACCGCGCCGAGAATGGCTATCAATATCAAGACCGAGGTCACTTCAAACGGAAGCAGCAGGTCGCGAAACAACACCGTGCTCAAGTCGTAAAGCGTTGTGGGATTCTGCAGCCTCGCGCCGCCCAGGCCCTTGCCCTGCGATAGAAACACGAAGCAAAGCACGCCCAGCAATATAGCCACTCCCGGCACGCCTACTAGGTAGGCCGCACGGCTTCCACGCGTACGAACTTCTTCGCCCGCATTCAGCAGCATGATGACAAATGTAAACAGCACCATGATGGCGCCCGAATACACGATCACCTGCGCCGCCGCCAGGAACTCCGCACCCAGCGTCAGGTACAGAACCGCAAGTGAGGTCATCACCACGATCAGCGAAAGCGCGCTGTTAATAGGATGACGTGTCAGCAGAAGGTTCAGCGCCCCCGCCACACACAGCCCGCCAAAGATGAAGAAGAGAACTAGTTGCATGTTCGTGGGTCGCTCACCGGCACTGGTAAGACAATCGGAGAACTTGTGACCGGAAGGTGCATTGTAAATCAACGCACTAACTGGTGCGCAGCGCCAGCCACAAGCTCGTTCCAATGATGTTCGCGATAGCCAGCGGCAGCAGGAATTTCCAGCCGAAAGCCATCAGTTGGTCGTAACGGAAACGCGGAAGCGTACCGCGCACCCACACATAAAGACATAGGAACGAGAAAACTTTAAGTACAAACCATCCCAGCGGAATAAACCCCGCGAGAAATCCTCCGGTCGCTGGCAGCAGGTTGCCGAAGGGGCTCGTCCAGCCACCCAGAAACAGAAGCGTCGCCACACAACCCACCGTAATCATATTGGCGTATTCCGCCATGAAGAACATCGCAAACTTCATCGAGCTGTATTCCGTGTGGTACCCGGCCACTAGTTCCGTCTCCGCTTCAGGCAGGTCGAAGGGAGCGCGATTCGTCTCCGCATACGCCGACATCAAATAGATAAAGAACGCCACAAACTGAAATCCGCCGAAGATGTTCCAGGAAAATATCCCGTGTGCCGACTGGTTATTCACAATGTCGCGAAGGCTCAGTGATCCAGCCCGCAACACCACGCCCACCAGCGAAAGCCCCAGCGCCAGCTCGTAGCTGATCACCTGGGCGCTCGCCCGCAGCGAGCCCAACAGGGAATACTTGTTGTTCGACGACCACCCCGACAGCGCAATCCCGTAGATGCCGACCGAGGTCACGCCGAGGATCACCAGCAACCCAATGTTCAGATCCGTAATCTGAAACAGATCCACACCGTGAAAACGAATCTCGGGTCCAAAGGGAACTACCGCAATCGAAAGCAGCGCGCAGCTCAATGCAATAATCGGCGCAAGAATATAGAGCGGCCGATAAACGCCCGAGGGAATAATGTCTTCTTTTAGGAAAGACTTGAGGCCATCGACCAACGGCTGCATCAGGCCAAATGGACCAACACGGCTGGGTCCCCAACGATTCTGGATACGCGCAACCAGCTTGCGTTCCAGCAAAACCGTATAGGCCACCGCCAACAACAGAACGACCGTTACGACGGCCACTTTCACCAGGCTCAACAGCAGAAACGTCAGTATGCTCACGCGTTCCTATCGTCCTTCACCGTCAACTCTGCGGCGCTTGCACTTCGTGTCTCCCTCGACTCAATTACCTGGTGGAGAATGTTGCTGTATCTACCAAGGGTTCCGGATGTAAAGAGTGTATCCTGTGCCGCAAGCACGCCATCGGCCCGCGTCGCCGCTGTTTCTATCTGCACCAGCGCAGTCTCTGTATGCTCGTCCTGCCCCGCCAGCAACGTCATGCGTTCCACGTGGTAGCCCGGCACCAGTCGCTGAATCTCATCGAGAATTGCGAACGGATCGAACGGGCTCAGCTTCGGCTCAAGGCTGTTTGCAGAGAGCCACACCGCGTGACGGTCCGCTTCACCGGACTGCACTCCACGGCTTTGTCCCATGTCTGCGCGCATTCCCGCACCATAAGGAACAAGCTCTCGCGGATTCGCGCCCATCCGGTCCGCCAGCCTCACGATGATTTCGAAATCGCTGCGAACGCCAGCCTTGTCCGCTGCCTTCTTTACCATCTGCAGATCGCCGTAGGTATTCGTAACCGTGCCGGTCTTCTCATACAAGTTCGCCGCCGGCAACACAACATCCGCCAGCACCGCCGTCTCCGTCAGGAACATATCCTGCACTACAAGAAACGTATTCTTCAAAGTCTCAGGATCAATGTTGTAGCGGCTTACCGGATTCGACCCCACCACGTAGAGCGCTGCCAGTTCATTCCGTGCCGCCGCATCGAACATCGCAATCATGTCCATCCCGGCAGTGGAGGGAATCGAGTACTCCTCCGCGAACGGCCCTGCCTGCGAAACCGGCTGCGTACCCCGGAAGCATATCCGGCAGCAGCCCCATATCTGCCGCGCCGCGCGAGTTCACATAATCGCCCAGGCACGCGAACTTCGCACCCGGCAACCCAAGACCAAACTTCACCAGCGCATCCACATCACGGCCGCGATACTCCGCGCCGAATACAATCACCAGCTTCTCTTCCGCCAATACCGCCTTGCGGAAGGCCGCAGAATTCTCATTCGCCGCCAGCGCCTGGTCGTCGCCTGCAAGATAATTCACCAGCCCGGCATAACCATCCGCTGCAATCGTCAGCGATGCCTTCGCCTGCCGCAGCAATTTGATCTCGCGATGATTCGCCACGTAAATCCGTGCGCGGTTATGCCGAAGATTCGTTCTCAGCTGCCACGCGAGCAAAGGATGCTGCTCCGTTGGATCATTCCCAATCAGCAGAATTGCCGGAGCGTTGCCCAGCTCGCGTAGAGTAGCCGTCCGGTCCTTTTGTCCCGCCAGCGCGCGTGAGAACGCCGCGAAATCCGCTGTCCTGTGATGGTCAATATTGTTGGTGCCCAGCACCTTGCGCGCGAACTTCTGCAACAGGTAATTCTCTTCGTTGGTCGTGCGATTCGAACCGACCACGCCAATCGCGCTGCCGCTGCGTGTATCGCGAATCTCCGCCAGCCGCTTGCCCGCGTAGTCCAGCGCCTCTTCCCACGTCACCGGAGTCAGTTTGCCATCTGCCTTGCGCACCAGCGGCTTCGTCAGCCGATCCTTGTGATTCGCAAAGTCAAAAGCGTAGCGCCCCTTGATGCAGAGAAAGTCGCCGTTGATTCCGCTCTTGTCGCGATTGTCTCCGCGAATAATCTCCACACCATCGTCAACGCTGCGCACGCCCAGCGTCGTCTTGCATCCATCGCCGCAGTGCGTGCAGATGGTGCCCACGTGGTTCATCTCCCACGGCCGCGTCTTGTAGCGATACGTACCTGAAGTCAGCGCGCCTACCGGGCAAATGTCAATGCATGCGCCGCACTCTTCGCAGTCCAGATGGTCGCCGCCATTCGGCGCAATCACGCTGGTCACGCCGCGATTCTGCACTCCCAGCGCCCACACATCCATGCCCTCGCCGCACATGCGCACGCAGCGATAACACAGAATGCAGCGCGGCCTGTCGAAGTACACCACGGGTGACCATTGCTGCTCGTCGCGATGCTGCTTCACTTCCGTGTAGAAGGAATCAGCCGCGCCATACTTGAACGTCATGTCCTGCAGTTCGCACTCGCCGCCCGCATCGCACACCGGGCAGTCCAGCGGATGGTTCCCCAGCAGCAACTGCACCGTGGCCTTGCGCGCCTGCTTGATCTCGTCCGTCTCCGTGGCAACAATCATTCCTTCCGCCACAGGAGTCGTGCACGCGGTCTGCAGTTTCGGAATCTTCTCAATGCGCACCACGCACATGCGGCATGCGGCCTGCAGTGAGAGCCCCGGGTAGTAGCAGAATGCGGGAATCTCAATTCCCGCCGCCCGGCAGGCATCAATCAGCAGCGTGCCCGCAGGCGCCTTCAGTTGCTTCCCATCCACCGTGAACGTTACTTCCGCCATCTTCAACTTTTCCTAACTTGCAATCTGTTCCCGCTAAACTAACGCTGCTTCAATTGCATGCGCCTGCGGGCACGGCTTGCCGTCGAGGTGATCTTCAAATTCCTTGCGAAACTTCTTAACGAACGCAATCGTTGGCATCGCCGCAGCGTCGCCCAGCGGACAGAACGTACGACCCATCATGTTCTCCGCGAGATATTTAATGTTGTCGATGTCCTTGCTTTCGCCGCCCCCTGCATGAAACCGCGTCAGCGTCTTCTTCAGCCAGTCCGTTCCTTCGCGGCAGGGAATGCACCAGCCGCAGCTTTCGTGCGCATAGAACTTCATCGTGCGCAGCGCGAACTCCACCATGCATACTGTCTCGTCCAGCACTACTACGCCGCCTGAGCCAAGCATGCTGCCAGCCTTCGCCACCTGGTCGAAGTCCATGCCGATATCAATCTCGCTCGGCAACAGCACCGGAGTCGATGATCCGCCCGGCACCACGGCCTTTAATTCCTTGCCGCCGCGAATGCCCCCGGCAACTTCGTAAATCATCTTCTTCAGGTTGTAGCCCATCGGCAGTTCATATACGCCCGGCTTCTCAACATGCCCGCTAATGCAGAACAGCCGCGTCCCGCCATTGCGTTCCGTGCCGATCCCGGCATACTCCGCCCCGCCAATGCGCAAAATGTGAGGCACCGTCGCAATCGTCTCCGCGTTGTTAATAACCGTCGGCCCGCCATACAGCCCAACCACTGCAGGGAACGGAGGACGAATGCGCGGAATCCCGCGTTTGCCTTCGAGCGACTCCATCAGCGCCGACTCTTCGCCTACTTCATAAGCGCCCGCGCCGGTGTGCGACACAACTTCAAAATCAATGCCGCTGCCGAAAATGTTTTTGCCCAGGAAGCCCTTCGCGTACGCCTCTTCAATCGCGCGCTCCATGATCTTCAGCAGGTAGCGATACTCACCGCGCAGGTAGATGAAGCCCATCTTCGCGTTGATCGCCAGCCCCGCAATAATCACGCCTTCAATCACCGAATGGGGATCGTGCTCAAAGATCAGCCTGTCCTTGCATGTGCCCGGCTCGCTTTCGTCACCGTTCACCAGCACGTACTTTGGCTTTTCAGACTGCTTCGGCACGAACGACCACTTCATTCCCGTAGGAAATCCCGCGCCTCCGCGTCCGCGAAGATTCGATGCCTTCATCTCCGCGATAATCCACTCCGGCCCTTTTTCAATGGCCGTGCGCGCAGCGTTGTAACCGTCCAACTCAATGTATTTATCAATGGCTGCCGCACCCTGGCCAAAGCGGGAGGAGATCAGCGGTACAACATCGGGATGGGTGACAAGATTCGCCATTGGTCTCGTTAGCTCCGCTTCGCTTCCGGCTGTGTCCGGTATTTCTCCAGGACCTTGTCCAATTCTTCCGGCGTCAGGTTCTCATAGAAGTCATAGTTGATCTGCACAGCGGGAGCCCAGCTGCACGCCCCAATGCACTCCACTTCTTCCAGCGAAAACACTCCATCCGCAGTCGTCTGTTTATTGCCAATGCCCAGCGTGCGCTTGCAGTGATCGAAAATTTCGTTGGCACCGCGCAGCATGCAGCTAATGTTCGTGCACACCTGCACGTGATACTTGCCCACCGGCTCGGTCCGCAGCAGGGAGTAGTAGCTCAGCACGTTCTTCACATCCAGCTCAGTTATGCCAATGCGCGCCGCAATTTCCGCAATCACCGCATCCGAGATGTAACCCTTCTCGTCCTGTGCATACAGCAGCATCGGCACCAGCGCAGACCGGCGCAGTGGATAGATCGTCACCAGCCTGTCGAATCGCGCCGCCAGCTCCGGCGAAAAGATCGTATTGGATACCGTGCTCATCCCCAGCCTTCCACTGCATGTTCAAAAGCGACCAGCTTTGCCACCAGGTCGATCGACATCATGTCCAGCTCAACAAATTCCTGCTTCATGAAGAGCGAGCCGTCTTCCACCATCAGGAACGTCCCCAGTTGCGGAAATCCGTGCTTCTTCAACGTGCCGTGCTCAACCTTTTCTTCGCGCTCGCGAAGCGTCCACGTCCCGTTTCCCGTCTCCGGCTGAAAACTCAAGCTCAGCGTCGCATGCCGGCTGTTGAAGCTTACAGAACCACTCTGCTCCGCTTCCACAGGAATCACCTTGATCGCGACACCGTCGTTCAGCCCCGCCAGCGCGCTGTACGAGCGCAACATGGTAAGCATCGATTTCCAAATTTCCCATCTCAGACTTACTACCGCAGCAACTTCTACACTCACCGGTCAATCTCTCCCAAGACAATATCAATGGAACCAATTACTGCCACTACATCTGCCAACAACCGTCCCTGGCACATCGTCTGCAACGCCTGTAGCGTTGCGAAAGAGGGATTACGCATGTGCACGCGATACGGCTTTGCCGTCCCGTCGCTCACCACGTAATATCCCATCTCTCCCCGTGGAGATTCGATTGCCTGGTACACCTCGCCCGCAGGAACCGCGAACCCTTCAGTCACAATCTTGAAGTGGTATATCAGCGATTCCATCTGGGTCTTCATCTTCTCGCGATCCGGCAACACCACCTTCGGCGCATCCGCCTTAATCGGACCCGGCGGCATTCCATCCAGCGCCTGCTGGCAAATCTTGATTGACTCGCGCATTTCCTTCAGCCGGATAATGTACCGCGCCCACACATCCCCATCCTGCGAGATCGGCACTTCAAATTGAAATTTCTCGTAGCTCGAATACGGCATGTCCCGCCGCAGGTCCCAGTCCACGCCGCTCGCGCGCAACGGAGGCCCCGTAACTCCCAGCGCAATTCCTTCCGCCGCCGTCAGTAGTCCCACACCCTTTAGCCGGTTGTAGAAAATCGGATTGCCCGTCAGCAGGTTCGAGTACTCATCGATCTTTTCCGGGAGAATTTTTATCAGCGACTGCACCCGCGTATAAAAATCCAGCGGCGGCTCCAGCGCCAGCCCGCCAATGCGGAAATACGAAGTCATCATCCGCTGACCGGCCACCATCTCGAAAATCTTCAGAATTTCTTCGCGCTCGCGGAAGGTGTACAGGAACACCGTCAGCGCGCCAATATCCATCGCGTGCGTGCCCAGCCATACCAGGTGCGAATTCAGTCGCGTCAGTTCGTTCAGCAGCACGCGCGTCCACTGTGCCCGTGGCGGAATCTCAATGCCCAGCAGCTTCTCCACCGCCAGGCAATAGCACAGGTTGTTCGACATGGGGCTCAGGTAGTCAATCCGGTCCGTCAGCGGAACCACCTGCTGATAGAACTTCGCCTCGCACGTCTTCTCAATCCCTGTATGCAGAAAGCCAATGTCCGGAACCACCCGGTTTACCGTCTCGCCGTCAATCTCCAGCACCAGCCTCAACACGCCGTGCGTCGAAGGATGCTGCGGACCCATGTTCAGAACCATCGTCCTGTCGTGCGCAGGATCGTCGGGCCGGCTCTCGATGATTGGTGCACTCAGAAATTCAGTCATCAGCGATAGCCCTCCACCGGGTAATCCTTGCGTAGAGGATGGCCCTCCCAGTCGTCCGGCATCATAATGCGCCGCATGTTAGGGTGCCCGTTGAATCGAATGCCGAACAGGTCAAAAATCTCGCGCTCGTAGAAGTCCGCCGAAGGCCACACGTCCGTAATGCTGTCCACCGTCGCGTCCATCGTGGACGCTTCCGCCCGCAGGCGAATCCGCTGCTTCAGGCCATGCGAAAGGATGTGGTAAGTAACGTGGAAGCGAGGCTCGGCAGGGAACCAGTCCACGCAAGTTACATCGGAAAGAAAGTTGTATCCGGCAGCCTGCACAGCGCGGCACGCGCCTCGAATATCATCCGCCTCAACCGTGACCGTCAGTTCGTCAAATTCGAACTTCGCGTCTTTCACTGCCTCGGCTTTCCAACCAAGCAGGGCTGAAACCGCCGCATGGTCGGCCATCTCCGCGAAAACCCGGTCCTTGCCCATCAGGGAAGAAGTCATGGCCTACAGATCCGCCTTGTCCGTCGCCCAATCCAAAATGCCCTTTTTCACGATGTAGAAGAATCCGACAAACACAAAACCGATGTACACCAGCATCTCCCAGAATCCGAACATCCTCGAGCCGGTAAGGTGCGGAAGCTGCTTGTAGATCACCGCCCACGGCATCATGAACACCGCTTCCACATCGAACAGGATGAACAGCATCGCAACCATATAGAAGCGGACAGAAAATCGTCCCCGCGCATCGCCTTGGGCCACAATCCCGCACTCATAGGCTTCCAGCTTTACCCGCGAGTTTCGGTGTCTTCCTACGAACCACGATGCCAGCACCATTCCGCCCGCAACTGCCACTACCACAAGCACTTGCAGCAACAGCGGCCCATAGTTCCAGAAGTACGGTGTCATCGCCGGCACGCGCCCGCTCCTCATCCCCGGAATCTCACCGAGATAGAATTTTCCCTACCCCTCGACTTTAGGTTTTCGCCCCTCCAGAGTCAAGCTAAGTCCCACCGTTCCTTGCGCCAGCCAAAACCGAGACTTTTAGCAACTCCGTGCCAAAAATCTGCGTCAGCGCCCGTAATTTTCGGCCCTGAGACGCGGACACTCGCTGGGTGCCCCATCCTTCGCGCCGTTTGCGAAGGGTGGGTTAACCAAGACACCAAATACCGCAGTTCTATCTTTTAACTTCCACGGAGGCGAGTCGTCCCCGATCCCAGATGAACAAAATGAGTTCCCAGCAAATGAGGGAGCCCCCGGTCCCTCGCTTTTGGGGACAGGGGATACGATCTAAGCAACGAAACCAGCCTGCCGCGATTCAACCTGAGACAACTCCCAAAGATTCTCGGAACCGTGCCTCTCGCGTGTCCTTCAATAACCGTTCCAGATGAACCCTGCCATGGGCCGGGTGCCCCATGTCTCGCGTTTGAGACATGGGATTTCCCTGATCGGCGGGTCGCCCCGATCCCAGATGAACAAAATGAGTTCCCAGCAAATGAGGGTGCCCCCGGTCCCTCGCTTTTGGGGACCGGGGATACGATCTAAGCAACGAAAACCAGACTGCCCGATTCAACCAGAGACAACCCTCAGCGATTCTCGGAACCGTGCCTCTCGCGTGTCCTTCAATAACCGTTCCAGATGAACCCTGCCATAGGCGGTCTTCGCCGCCTTGTCCTCCAGAACCACCTCGCCCGCCCAGAATTTCCGTTGGAAATCTCCGTATGTCGGCGCCTGCGCGTTCAGATCCACCGGCACACCCGGTGAACCCTGCAGCAGGAAGACCAGGCCGTAGAAAATGTGGGCGACCTGTTGCGCCAGAAAGAACCGGGCTAGTTGGTACTCGTCAGCCGGTTGTCCAAAATACGACTGAAGATAAGTCCTTTCCTCTTCGTCACTGCTCACCAGCAGATTCGCAACCACCGCCAATTCGGCATAGAGATCGTTCCGGAAAGCCGCCTCCCAATCCACCAGCCATACGCGGTCCCCGTCGAAAAGGATGTTGTCCGGCTTGAAAAAGTCGTTGTGGCACGACACCATGTCCGCATCGTCATGCGGATAAACCGCAGCAATTTCCTCATGAAGCGCAAAAACCTCTTCGCGTAGATCTTCAGGAAGAAAATTCGCCGCCTGAATCATCTGAAAAAATCCGTCCAGCGCAGGCCCTTTATTCAGCAGAAAAGTGCAAGTGGTGTTGATGTTATTTAATGCGCGGGGAAATGGCGGCAGGGCATGGAGCCTCCGCAGCACAGTGGGTATGCGGACAAGCGCCTCCGCCGCCGGAAACGGCACAGCCCCCACAAAATCAGTAATCGAGAGCCGATCCTCCGTGCTGGTGTACCAGACCTTGGGTGCCAGCCCCGCTTCAGCCGCCGCCCTCATGCATGCGAAGTGGCGATCCGTTGTCGAATCCGTCCGCATGATGATCCGCAACAGGTACGGCGTTCCTCGCACAACGATGCGAAAGACAAGTGCCGAGGTCATGCCATTTTTCAGCATTCGGATGTCGTCAAACTCTGTGACTCCAAACGCCTCTTGCAACGCTCGGTTGACCGCCGCGATCTTCTCTTCGGGAATCATGTGGTCCTCCACTGGTATCGGAATTCGAAACGAAGAATCCTCCCAGCGCCGAGCACGCACATCAATGCCACGGCAAGATCTCCGGGAAGTATTGCTTCGCAACGATTCGAAGGATGCTTCGGCTGTTGACACTACCCCGATACAGCCCAAAGAACCAGTCTTGTTCTCAATGGTTTGGTTTGTTATCTTCAGAATGGGAGAGGTCGTTCAGACCCATCTTTCCAAAACTGCGCAGAGCAGCCCCGCCGCAGAGTGACAACCCCTCCATCTCAGCGCAGCGAATGTACTAGCCCAGTTACCCACGCGGCATAGGCCTGCCAAACGGCCGTGCGCCCAATTGGAACGCGCAACTGGTGGAGCACGACGAGAAACGCCGTTGCCCAGAGCGTGGCCCGATGTACCTTCTTCGTCGACCAAAGGTCATACCCAATGATCATCAACAGCAAAATGTAGCAACACACATCTGCCGCGTGCATTGTGCTCCGCCACCACGCAACCGGAACGGGCCAGCGGACGAACGCCGCGTCCAGCAAGGCTATCGTGGCAATCATCATCAACCGCTTGTGGGCCGCGGGGTGCGAGCGCTCGCGGAATCCGAAGTAGATCAGCACGGAAAACGCCAGCATGTCTGCCGTCGGAATAGCGTAGAAGACCCGCGCCGCGACCGCCGTGTCGCTACCCGGTTCAGCGTGGCGCTCCAACCGGTCGGCGGAGGCCATCAGTCCCAGCAGCACCACCGTGCAGGCCAGGCCAAACCCCAGCATTCCTAGTCGGCGACGTCCGTCCTTCCGGCGCTGACCAGCGAGATCTGCACAATGAACATGACGATCCAGAGGGAGAAGACAACTGCGTGGATGTGAATCAGCAGATTGGGCAGCGGAGCGTGGAAGACACCCGCCATGTAATACGTATGCGCGAACCCAAGGAAGACTACGCCAAGAACCACCACCGCCATGCCGCTGAAAAAGAAATTGTCGAGTCGGCGAACACCACTTCGTACGATGTTGCTTGCCATCTTTCCCTCGAAAATAAATTCGTTGTCCGGCGGTGCCCAACATGCAGAAGTTGCCGCATCATATCACCCAGGCCATTACGCGCATCCGCCCGACACCGCAACCACTCCGTACAACCGGGACAGAAAACTAACCCTCATAGCGAATGGAGGAACGCAAATGTCATCACTCAGAATTCCCGCCGACGAACTTACCCGGCTGCCCCTGCACGCCCGGAATATGGACGACGTCCTCGATGACGATGAAGATCTCGACGACGATGAATTGGACGATGAAGATGAAGAAGATGGCCCCGTAGACGAGGATGACGAATTCGTAATCGACGACGAAGAAGAAGATGAGGACGATGAAGCCGACGACGAAGACCTCGACACGGAGGAAGCCATCGACGAAGACGATGAGTTAGACCAGCAACGGGACGAAATGCGCATCCATCGCCAGCAGATTGAAGACGAGCAACAATCAGCGGGCTACCAGCGGGAAGCGGAAGCCCGTCTCCGCCGGGAGGAAGAAAACGAAGCCCAACGCCTCAAAGACAACGAAGACGGCGCCGCAATGGAAGAAGACTACAGCAGCGCCTGCGGCTCCGCCACCGGCCTATAACAAGTTCGCCTGGCTCTCGTTAACCTGCTCACCCGCTGACTTGCTGTTCCTCGCTAACCGCACTTTAGCTGACCGGTCTTTGCTAACCGCACTTTAGCTGACCGCCCTTTAACTGCTCTTCAACTGATGCCCACCTTGTACCGCGGCCACGTAGAACGAATCGCCTCGTGATCGATCACCGGATCACCATCGCACTCCACCGCGATCACCGTCGCGGGAGAATCCGGAGCACTCACCGGCAGCCCCGTCAGCCGCAGCCAGAATTCGTCCTGCTTGAACTCCACCTTCTCCCCTGACTTCAGCATCTTCGCTGAGATCGCCTTCGCCTTCAATCCGCCAATCGCAATTACCGATGCCGGTTGATAGAAAGTCAGCCACTCCGCCGCGGGAGTCGCTCCCGGCCAATACTGCTGGTGGATATACAACGTGTTCCCGCGCCGCGTGTAGTTCGCATTCGTGTTCCAGCTGAACGAGCCGCGCTCCGTCCCATAGATCGCGGTGCCATTCGTATCCAGCCACTTGCCCACGGCCTCAAGCGTCGTCACCGACTCTTCCGGCACTGACCCATCCGGCTTGGGACCAATGTTCAGCAGATAATTTCCGCCGCCCCTCGCGCAGTTCGCCAGGTTCGCCACAATTGTTTTCGGACTCTTCCAGCTATCGTCCGCGCGATCGAATCCCCAACTGTCGTTCAGTGTCATGCAGCTTTCCCACGCGCGCCCAGCGGCCGCAGCGTGAATCTCCTGCTCGGGAGTAGAGAAGTCTCCCTCCAGCCCATTGCGGTTGTTCACAATAATTTCCGGCTGCAGTTCAAACACCATCTCGTTCATGCGTTCCGATTCCCACTGCTCCGCCGTCAGCGGCCAATCCACGTCGTACCACAGCACATCGATCTTGCCGTAATTGGTCATCAGCTCGCGGATCAGCCCGTGCGTATAAGCCACAAACCGTTTGCGCGCCGCTTCATCCGTCTTGCACTTCGCGCCATCAGGATGGTGCCAGTCCATCAGTGAGTAATAGAACCCCACCCGCAGCCCCTCGGCCCGCGCCGCCTCGACGTACTCGCGCACCAGGTCGCGCCCCGGTCCCTGCTTGGCCGCGCAATAATCCGTCAGCTTCGTGTCCCACTGGCAAAATCCCTCGTGATGCTTCGTCGTCATCACCATGTATTTCTGCCCGGCCCGCTTCGCCAGCCGCGCCCAGTCCCGCGCCGCATTCGGCTTCGGCTTAAAGTTCTTCGCCAGTAGCTCATACTGCGGAATCGGAACCCCCTCAACCTCCATCGCCCACTCCTGCTGCCCGATCACGCTGTAAAGGCCCCAGTGAATGAACATCCCAAACTTCGCCTCGTGCCACCATGCCATGCGCTGCGCTCGCGTCGCCGCCTGCTTGCTCGCGCTTGCTGAAGCCTGCGCCCCGGCACCTCCGCCCACGGCCACTCCACCCGCGTTGCCCGTTCCAGCTTTCGCATCGGAACCAGTCGCTGTAAGAGCCACCGCTCCCGCCGCACCCAGCTGCTTCAAAAACATCCGCCTCGAACTATCGTTCATGCCCGCTCATCCCCCATCCAAACAATCCCAAGCATTCTATCCCCAGCAGTTCTCAAAAGCAGGGAAGTCAGGATTTTTGGTGGCCCATTCAGGTCTGTATCTGACGGTGGCCCATTCAAGCCCTCTATTGGCTTGAGTGGGATAGTCATTTTCGAAAAGCTCCGCTTTAGCCAGTCCAATCACGCACTTGTCATCCCGACCAAAGCGAAGCGGAGTGGAGGGACCCGCGTTCCTTAAGCGCGCGCGGCGAACACGGAATACAGCCGACCGCACTGCACATGGCCTATCATGCTCGCAGACTAATTTACTGCCATCACCAGACCTGAATGGAAATGTCCGTGAGCCGTCGCGGCTTTTCTTTCAATCTGCAAAAGGGTGAACAGAACTCACCCGGCATTCCAGAGTTTTGAAAGAGGAACACAATGAGCCAGGAATTTGATGCGGATCGGAAATCAAGATTGGCGAAATCAATTGGCCGCAGCGCTGCAATCGCTCTCGGGCTGTTTTGCCTCGTGCTTGTCGGCTGCATGTCCATGACGCGCATTCCAACCGGAAACGTTGGCGTCGTCGCTTTGTTCGGTCGCCTCACGGGTCAGGTGCTGCCCAATGGACTGCACTTTATCAACCCGTTGGCCGACGTCAACAAGTTGAGCATCCAGACGACAGAGTTAAAGGAATCAGCAACCGTTCCGTCGAGCGAGGGCCTCACCATGACCCTCGAAGTGTCGCTCCTCTTCCATCTCAATCCAGCTCAGGCAGCCGACGTCTATCGCCTCATCGGCGACGACTATCAGGCCAAAGTGGTTGAGCCGAATTTCCGTTCATCCATTCGCGAAGCGACCGCGTCCCACCCGGCTGAAGCTTTGTACAGCTCTGAGCGGGAAAAGGTCGGAATGGAGATTGAAGATTCCCTCAAGAACGCCCTCGGCCCCCGAGGCATCCTGGTTGAAAAAGTCCTCATGCGCAATGTTGAGTTGCCAAGGAGCTTGTCAGAATCCATTCAGCTCAAACAACAGGCACAGCAGGAAGCACTGACCATGTCCTTCAAACTCCAGAAAGAAACGCAGGAAGCTCAGCGCAAGCGGATTGAAGCGCAAGGCATCAAGGACTTCCAAACCATCGTCAGTCAGGGCATCAGCCCCGAACTGCTGCAATGGAAGGGAATTGAGGCCACCGAGAAACTGGCATCCAGTTCCAATTCGAAGATCATCGTGATCGGCGGCGGCAAGAGCGGCCTGCCCATCATCCTCAACCAGTAAGTATCGCGATGAGGACGCCGAGTTCTCTTGTCATGACCGTGCGAGGAGGAGCGTCCGTCTCCCTCCTCAGAAAAAAATCCCATCCTCCGTGAGTACGAGCGAAGGATGGGAAGAAGTCTCCAAGTTACTTGCTAGCCCACTCACGAGCTAGCGAACTCGCTGGTTGGCAGAGTCGCTAGCTAAGCCAGATCCGGCACAAGCCGTCGCGCGTCATCCGCATCCTCCGCAAGGTCCTGGATGTATTCGAAGAACGCCTTCGACTGGCCGATAAACAAACCATCCGCAGCCAGGGCCTTCATCGCTCCCATCGCTGCACCCCTCGTCTCCGTCGGCCGAATAATCGAACATGCCGGGAACCTTCGGTTCAAGAACGGAACAGGCTCCGGCATAATCAGGTTCGTCTGGAAATCTTCTCCTCCAAACGGCGCGGAATTCAGATCCGGAAACACCAGCCCGTTCGTCGGGTCCTTCAGCGCAGGAGCATTGGCCAGCTTGTCGTGCCATGTCTGGAAATGCGCCATCTCCGTCGGCCCAATGCTTAGCAACACGCGCAACACCTCCGCATCCGTAACTCGCTGCGCCAGCGAAGGGTAGAGACTCGTGCCGCCGCCCTCGATAAACGCAAAGTGGAACCCCGCAGTATTCGCGATTGCCTGTATGTGGTCGTGCGGAGCCAGGTCTGCATTCGTTCTCGGGATTGCAGGAAATTTCCCAGCAAACAATCCCGGAACAGCTTGCGCAAACTTGAAGGTCGGATCGAGGTCAGGATTTTTCGTTCTGCTGCGGTATCGAGTGTAGAAGCTGGTATCCACCGTCAATTGCATCAGGTTCGTGATGCGGCCAATCTGTTCCGCGCCACTCGCCTTGCTGCTCGGCAGCGTGCGAAAGTGATCCAGATTCACCGTGTCTGCGCCCTTCGAAGCAAGATACGCGTTGATAAAGGCCTGGTGCGTAAACTCGTCTTCGGTGTTGTCGTGAATGTAGACCGGCATATCTTCATCAAGCACTTCCAACGCGGCCGTGTACGGTTCGTTGCCCGATCCACCCGGCACTTCCTTATCCTGCACTCCTCCCAGTTCGTTGTACTGCTGCCAAAGATCCGTTTCGATGATTTCCGCTGCCGCCAGAAATCTCAGGATGGCGGCATCCCCTTTATCCAATCTGCCGCTTCGTTCTTCCCCGTGGACTGTTCCCGTGGTCAGAATTGCACTGGCAGGCAACATCGCAGCACCGGCGCCCGCTGCTCCAAGCCCTTTCAAAAAGGAGCGGCGTTCGATCGTTCGGTTTTCTTCTCCGGGCTCTTTCCCATTGCCCGTGTTGTTGGTTGATGATTTTATTAACGTCCAGCCTCTTCCTTCCGCCATTCCATTTACTCCACTTCTTGCTGGTCACGTCTCCTTCCCGGCGCGCCCTGCATTCGCGATGAATTGCACCCTCACAGTAAGTCTTCCGGGTCCTCGCGTTTGTCACGCGAGCGTCAGCAGATTGTCAAAAAAATGTCATGCGATCGTTTACGAATTCTTCCCATCGCGAATCCACCACGTAGAATGCAACGAGGAATTGTCAGAAGCGCGACGCCACCAACCCAAAAGAGGATGACTGATGATTGCAACCGTGCTTCTCGGCATCGCGTTCATGTTCGCGACCTCCTGCATTGCCTTTGCCTCCTACTTTTTGATGAGGAAACTTTCCGGCGAAAGTTCAGAGCCTCGTACTCACGAACTCGGAAACTCCGTCGTCATCCGCATCTCCGCGCTCCACGGCCTTCTCCTCGCCCTCGTCTTCGCACAGGAGATGCGCGAATTTCAGGAACTGAAATTCGAAAGCGCCATTGAGACCAATGCGATTGCCGATGTCTACTTCGATGCCGATCGTTACGGCACCGCGGACAAAGTAAAAATTCAGGATCAGCTTGCCGACTATGTTCGAATTGTCGTGAAGGAAGAATGGAGCGGGCTAGGAAATTCAGGCCGGTTGCGTCAGGCCGCATGGGATCGATGGGACGCCGCCTATTCCAGCATTCTCAACCTCGCGCCCACAACCGATCGTCAACGTCTTCTCCGCGACCACATGATCGCGCAAATTCACACCATCTCAGAGAACCGCGTCAAGCGCGAAAACCACGGAGCCTCTTCCATCAGCGGCATGTTCTGGTTTGCCGCGATTGCCGGCGAAATCTTCGTCGCCTTCGCGTACTACACCTATCCCCCAACACGTGCGAACCTCGTGCTGCTGTGCCTCTTCGGAGCATTCACCGGACTCATTCTGTTCTTCATCTATGCCTTCTCCAATCCGCTCAGCGAACCCGGAGCACTCAAGCCCGCCAGCTTCCAACGCCTCCTCGACCAAATAAATCAGGCAAGACTAGCCAGCGGACGCTGATCTTCGTCCATCATTCACTTTTGAAATTTCAGGAGTGCAATCGCGGCGACCGAATGCATCTGCCGGGTGCCCCATCTCTCGCGTTTGAGATGTGGGATAGCAATAGCGGTGGAATGTATCTGCAGGTCAAACTCGCTGGTCATCTTTCCGCTGGCCGCATTTTAGCTAACCGCTTTTTTAGCTGACCGCTCTTTAGCTAGCCGCTTCTTAGCTGCTTTTACCCGGGAGCAAAACGCGCGCGATTGGTGTCTATCTCGGTAGCAAATATATTTTTTAGATCGGGAAAGGCCACCATGTTCGAAGACAGCCTCATCGATTCATCCGGCAGAATCAAGACGCAGAGCAGGTACTACACCATCGTCGGCATTCTCCTGAACACTTCCGTTCTTGCGATGATGATCCTCGTCCCCCTGGTCTACCCAGAAGCTCTCCCCAGGCAGGCGATGTCGATGTTGCTGGTAGCGCCCTCGCCTCCTCCTCAACAAGCAACGCCGCAACCCACACAACCGGCCGAGCCGAAAAACAAAGCCGTATCGGAATTACTCGAGCACTCGATCCAGGCGCCCAGCAAAATACCGCCGCACGCAAAGATCATGAATTCAGAGGAGCCACTGGCAGTTGCAATTGTTGGAATGGGCGAGGGCAGTGGAGATGGCATCAAGGCAGTGACCACCATCCTCAACAATTCCGCGGCAAGCCCCATTGTCAGGCAGGCCACGCCCAAAAAGACAACCGTGTCTTCCGGCGTAATGCAGGGATATGTGCTCAGCAAAACCACCCCCATCTATCCAGCCATCGCGCGAGCGGCCCACGTCTCCGGAAAAGTCGTGCTGCAGGCGACTATCTCGAAGACGGGATCAATTGAAAATCTCCACGTGCTCAGCGGCCCACCTATGCTGCAGCAGGCGGCAATGGAAGCAGTCCGCACATGGAAGTACAAGCCGTACCTTCTAAATGGAGAACCGGTCGAAGTGGAGACCGAAATCAATGTAGTTTTCAACCTGGGAGGCTGACAGCAAGGAACGGTCCGGCATTCCCATCACTTAGGCAGATGCCCCACATCACAAGTTTTTGATGTGGGGTTCTGCTACGTTGACTGGCCCATTCAAGTCATCTTCTCGCTTGGGTTGAATCGTTCAAACATTTCCAGCGTTCTAGGAATGCCCGTGCAACCGGCACTTGTCATCCCGACCGAAGCAACGCGAAGTGGAGGGACCTGCGTTTCGAACTCTCAACGGTGGCCCATTCAAGCCATCAGTTGGCTTGAGTGGGGTCGTTCAAACATTTCCAGCGTTCTAGGCATGCCCGTGCGGCAAGCACTAATTAACGCATCTCGCTAACCAATCGCCCCACGTTCATCCGGAGCATGCACCATCCGCGTCAATTCACGGCGATCCAGCCAGTTCAGCAGGCATGTTTCGCAGGAGTCGATGTACACATTCCCCGGCCCGCCGTACAGATGCGCCTCCATCGGCTTGTGGCAATGAGGACAAATAATCCTTCTGCGCAAATCTCTGTCATCGGCTGCCGGCTGTATAAACGTGCCGCCCTCCAACACACGCTGTTCTTCAATGAGGGATTGCAGAACCTCCATCCGAACCAGCATCCCGTGGCATTTTGTGCAGTATAGAATTCGGATCTTCGCCAGCGCGGCATGCATCAGCGGAACGTTGCATGCAGGGCAGTTTTCATCGGATGTCTCGCCGAGTGCGCGCACGCCATCGTCATCCTTCTCAGGGAAATAGACGCTCTGGCAGTAGTCGCACTTCAGGCAATCCATGTCCGGCTTCAAGTGCATGGGCGCGCCGCACGAAGGACAGTTCATTGTGCCTTCCCACATTCCGTGCAGAACTTCGCGCGTTGCGGAATCGCGTGTCCGCACTCGATGCAGAACTTTGTATCGTGCGCCGCCTGCACCTCGCCGCCACCGGCAAGTGCGGGCTGTGCAGGAGCAATCGGGCCCGTCGCTTCAGCTCCCGGCTTGAGGGACGAAAGCATCGCCTGCGCAACCACAGCGCCCGCGCCAAGCCCCATGCCCATTCCAGCCGCGCCGCCGGTGTTGGCGGCAGCCATCGGCAAAGATTCTGCAGCGGCAAACTGCGTGTATCGTCCTAGATCTCCCACCATGTTCATGCTGATGCGCTGATCCAGCACCTTCTGCAATTCTTCCGGCAGAGAAATGTTCTGCACAAGGAACTGATCCAGCTCAAGTCCCAGCGCAGAAAACGCAGGCTTCATCTGCTGGATGATCTTTTCTCCCAGCGCCGCCTGGTTCGCTGTCATGTCCAGGAACAGCACATCGCTCGTTGCGAAAATCTCCGTCATGCGGCTGACAATCGTGTCGCGCAACTGGCCCTCAAGATCGTACGCAAGATAAGCTTCGCGAGTCCCGCTGATCTGCGTGAAAAATGTTCGCGGATCCACGATGCGATACGAATAGATCCCGTAACACCGCAGCCGCACCGCGCCAAATTCCTTATCGCGAATCGTAATTGGAGTGGCCGTGCCCCACTTCTGATCAATCTGCAGCCGTGTAGAAAAGAAGTAGACATCGGACTTGAACGGCGATTCGAACGCCTTGTCCCAGTTCTTGATGTCAGTCAGCAGCGGCAGATTCTTCGTCGTCAGCGTGTACAGTCCCGGGCGGAAAATATCAGCAATCTTGCCCTCGTTTACAAACGCAGCCATCTGCGATTCGCGCACCGTAAGCCGCGCCCCGCTCTGTATCTCCATGTCCAGCATGGGATAACGATACGCAAGAATGCCGTCTTCCGGTTCATTCCACTGGATGACATCAATAAATTGTTTTGAGAGAAATCGTTGCAAAGTCACGCGCGCCACCTGAGCGGAAGTCTACATCGTCAACACCGCTCCTCTCCATAGGACATTCGCCCCATCCAGCACCCCAGTTTCTCTTAGACCACTGCGACCCACGCGGCATCCAACGATTGTCATCCTGACGGAAAGCAAACCTGTATGGGGAGGACCGGCGTTTCCCCAATCCCGGTCTAGAATGAAAAGGCTTCGATCGGAGCAAATACCAACAAGCTAGGAAAAAGAGGGACGCATGTTTGCAGTTGACCCGACAGCGACGCTTCCGAATCTGGCTTCCGAGTCTTACGAACCCTCTTGCCGTCCTCCTCTTCGGCGCGGGCATGGCCGCCGCCCGTTGGGGAGTACGCCGCTTCATTCTCCGCCGCAGCGGAACTCCGCCTCGTTTTCCCGATCCATTTGCCGTAGGAAACGTAGTTGTACTTGTTCTGCTTCTCCTCCTGCGAGTCCCGGCGGAAAGGCTGCTGTTCATTCTTGGCGGTGCCATCGCCAACTTCAGCGCAGGTTCTGACCTCGCGTGGGCCGGCCACATGTTGGTCGGAATTTACTTCGTACTCATCGCCACTTCGCTCTTGCTGCTCGCAATCCGCTTCGTGGGCCTCACCTATAGCTTTTTCGAAGATCGCATTAACGCCACGCTCGAGGAGTTGCAGGCCAGCGGCAAGGCAGTCCAATCCAATCCCCGATTTCACGCCAGCCGAATCCTTAAAGTCAGTTACCGCGTCGTTCGCAACCTAGTCACGGCGGCACTCATCGTCGCCTATGTCTTCTATGGCTTCATGCATTTCCCCCTCACGCAAGTTATCACTAACGAAATGAGCCGGGTCTTCGGGCCGCCAATCCAAAAAGGTATTCACGAAGTAGAGAACTACATCCCCAACCTCGGCTATTTGCTTGTCATTTTTCTGTTCGGCTGGATCGTGCTCCGTGGCGCTCAAATACTTTTTCAACGCCATTCGCGGCGGCACCATCGTCCTCGAACATTTCCCCGCTGATTGGGCCGATCCCACTTACAAGCTCTGCCGCTCCATCCTCTTCCTCTTCGTTCTCATGGTGGGCTTTCCCTACTTACCCGGAGCAGGCACGGCGTTCTTTCGCGGCTTCTCTCTCTTCGTCGGCGCACTCGTAACCTTTGGATCCAGCGGCGCAATCGGCAATCTCCTCGCAGGCATCCTCCTCACCTATGCCCGTGCCTTCCGCGTAGGAGACGTGGTGCAGATTGAAGGTGTGTACGGACGTGTCGCCGAAAAAACTCTCCTCGTCACCCGCCTCGTAACCACCGGCAATGAGCAGGTCAGCATTCCCAACAGCAAAGTACTAAACGAGTCCGTCACCAACTACAGCGCTCATGGAGAAGGGAACTCGGTTGCCATGGCTGTCTCCGTCACCATCGGCTACGACGTCGATTGGAGAACCGTCCACAAGTTGCTCATCGACGCAGCCACCCGCACGGAGCAGGTCGCCACCGATCCGCAACCCAGGGTGATGGAAAAGAGCCTCGACGATTATTCGGTCGATTACGAGCTTCGCGTTTGGAGCAAAACAGCCGACGCAATCTTCGAGAGCTATGCTAACTTGCGCCGCAACGTGCTCGATACTTTCGCGGATGCAGGTGTAGAGATCATGACACCGACCATTCTGTCGCACCGCGACGCCAGCAGCCTCGCCGTCCCCACGGAACGCTTCCCAAATCCACCGCAACCGAAAGGCATCCGGGTCAGCATCCAGTCTCCAACCCAAACCAGCAATTCAGATACCCCAGCGTAAGCGAAATTCGCGGCTCACAAACAGCAGGGAATTCGCAGGTGGCCCACCATTCGAATTTTCAGATTAAAAAACATGTCCATCCCGACAGTGCAGAGGACGGGTGGCCCATTCAAGCCCGAAGTTGGCTTGAGTGGGGTAGTTCTCCAATTCTCCGGGTGCCCCACATCTCGCTTTTGAGATGTGGGAAAAGATGATCGCACCCTCAACACTTTTCTTCCAGACCGAAGGCGAAGTGGCCGACCCATTCGATAATGAGAAAATGTGGGTGCCCCATCCTTCGCGCTGTTTGCGAAGGGATGATCGCACACCCAAGCGGAGTGACATATGCTGCAGCCATCACGGAAGCATCCCACCCTTGCTCTGCGCATGCCGTGTAAATCCCTCCGCCTCCTCATACCCGCTCTCAGTCCCGCGAAATCGAGAAATCTGCTCCTGCAGCGGATACCACTTCTCAGGATTCTGCGACGCATGCGCAAAACACGCAGCACGCTTTCGCGCTTCCACCCCCGTTATGTCCACATACACCGACGGGGAAAAAGTCATCGTGTCCTCAGCCACTTCGTAGTAGTAGAGCGCGGCCACTTTACCTGATTTCAGCCACGCATCCAGAACCAGCGACGAGAGAGCGCGATGATCGCGATGGCTGTCGATCGGCCACTGCGTAAAAACAATGTCCGCCTTCTGCGCGTCAAACAGTTTTTGAAATTCGTCGTAGTGCGCGTTGTCCAGCACAGCCTGCCCGTCAACCTGTGAGGCGAACACGGCATGTGCTTTCAAAATCTCGCAAGCCTTCTCCGCTTCCTTCGTGCGTACCGCGCCGCACTCTGTCGCAGGACGATCACCGCAATACCCCTCACCGCGATTGAGATACAACAGCGTAACCTCGTGACCCATCTCCGTGTATCGCGCAATCGTCCCGCCGCAACCGCACTCCGGATCACCCGGATGGCCGCCCGTAATCAGCACTTTGAGCTTGGGCGATTCCTTCCCCTGGGCAGCGATATCATCAACAGCAAACGCCCGCGTAGCCCCGCCAAAAGCTATGCTGGACGCCACCGCAACCGCACTTTTCAACATCTCCCGCCGCGACGTCGTCATCGAATCTCCGTATCCCAAGCGATAAAAAATTCGCTTTAGAGATGTCGGATAAATCATCGCACGCAGATAACGATAGAGCGAAACAGGAAAAGGCAACGTCGAAATCGGCGGCCAACGATACCCCATCCAATAGTGGGTAAATGCAGGGCGGTGGCCCATTCAAGCCCCATTTTGGCTTGAGTGCGTACTAGCAGATGGGTGGCCCATTCAAGCCATCCGTTGGCTTGAGTGGGGTAGTTCCGCCATATCTGCGGATGTCCCACATCTCGCGTTTGAGATGTGGGATCAGACGATGGCACTCATCCACATTTTGTCATCCCGACCGGAGCGTAGCGCAGTGGAGGGACCTGCGTTTTATCTTGACTGTCCTTAAACGAATCATCGCAGGGTGCCCCATCCTTCGCTGTTTGGCGAAGGGTGGGATAGTGATAACCATGACCCGCAGCCGTATGGTTATTGTCTAGACGAATCGTCGCAGCAACCAGAACAAGCATCCCGACAGCAGCGCCGCCGCTGGAAGCGTGCACACCCACGCCAGCGCGATGTTGCGAATCGTGGACCATTGCAGCCCGCTCTTGTTCGCGAACATTGTCCCCGCCACGCCCGACGAAAGAACGTGCGTCGTACTCACGGGAAGTCCAAACATATCTGCGGCCCCAATCGTCGCCATTGCTACGATCTCTGCAGACGCGCCCTGCGCATACGTCAGGTGCTCTTTCCCAATCTTCTCGCCCACCGTCACCACAATCCGTTTCCAGCCGATCATCGTGCCCATGCCCAGCGCCAGTGCCACGGCGACTTTTACCCATGTAGGAATGAACTTCGTGGCGCGATCCAACTTCTTCTTGTAGTTGGCCAGCACCGCCATCTCGCTCGCCGCAAACGCCGGAGTCTTCGACTTCGCCATAATCCGCAACGACTCATCGATCACATACATGTCGTTGCGCACGTTACCCTGGTCGTTTGCTGGAATCAGGGCCAGCCCCTTGTAAAGCTGCACCTCGTGCGTCGTGTCGATAATCAGTTGCCGCAGTGCCAGCATCGTGTTCGGCGTAAATTCTTTCGTGCGGATGAAGTCCGTCAGGTCCGTCCGCGCATCTCCAATCACCGCGCTCGGCACCACGTGCGAATCAATTACACGCACCGCCTGCTCTGACACGGCCGCGAAATCCTGAACCTGGTTGTAGCCCACCGCGTGGTTCAGCGCATACGCCGTCGGCACCGTGCCAATCAGGATCAGCATGATCAGGCCCATGCCCTTCTGCCCATCGTTTGATCCGTGAAAAAAGCTCACGCCCGTGCACGTCAAAATCAGCAATCCGCGAATCCAGAACGGCGGCGGAGCCTCACCTACAGGAGCCTCGTACAGCCGCCTGTCACGCACCATCACTTTCAGCAACAGCAGCAGCAGGCCCGCGAACACAAATCCCACCACCGGAGAAATCAGCAGCGCCTGAAACACCTTACCCGCCTGCGCCCAATCCACTCCGCTCGTTCCCGTCCGCGCAGACATCAGTTGATTCGCAACACCCACGCCAATGATCGATCCAATCAGCGTGTGCGAGCTCGATGCGGGAAGCCCGAGGTACCATGTGCTCAGATTCCATAAGATCGCGGAAATCAGCAACGCGAATACCATCGCGAAGCCCGCCCCCTTGCCCACCTGCAGTATCAGCTCCACCGGCAGCAGCGACACGATCGCGAACGCCACCGCGCCCGTCGAAGTCAGCACACCCACAAAATTCCAGATCCCCGACCACACCACCGCGATATGCGGTTCCAGCGAATGCGTGTAGATCACCGTCGCCACAGCGTTCGCCGTATCGTGGAACCCATTCACGAACTCGAAGCCCAGCGCGCATAACAGAGCCACGCCCAGCAGCACATATGGCCAGACGCTCGAGATGTGCCCAGCCTCCATCAGGTCTTCGCCTAGCTGAACTCCGGCATAGCCGAAGCCCGCCACCAGCACGGTCGCAAACAGGATCATCCCCCATTTTCCCGGAGACGATCTCTGCATCTTTCTTTCAAGAAGAGAACCCGCCGCCTGCGGGGATCGCGCGACTACGGCGTCAACTGTATTCATGCAATGTGCTCCTGGGGACGTGTCTGTCCCAAGAAGTTAGCAGGGCCGCATCAGCGTACATGTAAATGGCAGCGCTAAGTTCGATGAATTTTCCGTGAACGCCTCTCACGCTACCTGAGACTGTTTCCGCCCACTTACTTTTGTCATCCCGACCGAAGCGAAGCGCAGTGGAGGGATCTGCGTTACGCGACTGACTTGCTCCCTGTGGCGGTCATGCAAATGAGGGTGACCCATTCAAGCCCTCTGTTGGCTTGAGTGGGATAGGAAAGTTCAGCCCAGTTTCAGTCTGTAAATCGTGAAGTCCAGTCCTCACATTTCTAATCACAACCCAGCACCGCAAGTTATGCAGCGCCGACCCCTTCACAGTTATTCAACAACTTGTAAATGTTCCGAAACATTCCGGTGCTAGCGTCCTCGCCGTAATGCCTATCTCAAACACGAGAGGTCGTAAATGCACTCCCATCTCCTCAGACTTACCCTCCCCGTCTTGTTAATCGGCTCCGCCTACGCTGGCGACAAGACGCCAACTTCGGTACCCTCTGCCAACCCCAAAGTGGCCGGGTACTCTGCACCGAATATCCTTTCCCCGGAACTTGCTGAAGTTCTGCTTGTGCAGGGTTCTGTTAAGTTGGAGAACCCATCGGCGCTCACGAACTCTTACGGCTACGACGCCAACGGCCCCTTCATTCCAGCTCCCGGCGATCTCCCTTCTCCCGGACACCTCGTTGAAGCCAACAAAACCGAGCCCGACAAAAACACTTATCTCATCCTTGAGGACCAGCACGGCGCCGACCCCAACTACAACTACGGCACACATTTTCTTTTTCAGGGACACGAGACCGGCCTCAACGGACATTGCTACCTCACCCGCGTGAACCTCGATGCGGATGGTCCTCACAAAGTCAGCTTGCTCGCCGACACAGATGCCCTTGGCAATCCGCTTCCCACCATCGACGGCTCAACATGGTATCCGTTCTCCCGTCGCCTATTGTTCACTTCTGAGAACGGCTCGCAGGGCGGCGTCTATCAGGCAACTCTTGATATTCCATCCACAGTCGAAGACCTCTTCGGCGTCATAGGTCGTGCCGGCTATGAAGGCATTCAGTCTGACAATCAAGGCAACCTCATCATCGTCGAAGACACGGGCGGCAGCGCAGGCCCAGCCAATCCTCACGCCAAGCAGCCCAACAGCTTTGTATTCAGATTCGTTCCGTATGACTCATGGAATCTGAAAGCTGGCGGCAAACTGCAGGTACTTGCTGTCATGTCTCTGCGGCACTCTGGAGCAATCACGTTTCTCACGGATCCAGACGCAGCCATCAAATCGCCCGACACCAAGGATCTGCATACTTATGGCCTCAGCTTCGAAACGAAATGGATCACCATCCACGACACCGTCAAAGATGGCGTAGTTTCCTTCGACGCAAACGCCCTTGCAAAAATCAAGGGAGGAACGCCGTTCAAGCGACCGGAGAATGGACAGTTTCGTCCAGGCACAGGACTTCTCCGAATTCGTCTTCGCAGAAACCGGCGACACGAATCTTCTTACAGAAGCGGGCATAGACTACGGCGGATTCGGTTCCGTCTTTCGTCTCCAATTCCACGGCTCGCATGGCCAGTTAAGCCTTGTTTACCGCGGGGATGCCGTACATGCAGGATTCGACAATGTAGCCTTCTGGGATCAGGATCGCGTGGTGTTTGTCGAAGATGCGGGTGACGGTCTGCACTCACAGCGCAACGCGTTGGATTCCGCATGGATGTTCAATCTCAATAAAGATTATTCCAACCCCGCTATTCAGCCGATTCGTATATTGGCCGAGGGCCGCGACGCATCCGCGACGCTCGACTCCGCGCTTGGCGCTTTCTCCGGATTTCAAAACGAAGGCGACAACGAACTCACCGGTTGGCACTTGTCCGATGGCGATCCGGGTAGAGACGGACTCCTCGGCGCAAAGATCCCTACGCCATTCAAAGACGGTTGGCGCCTCTTCTATACCCAGCAACACGGCGACAACAACACCTGGGAAATCATCCAGTCCAACAGCAAATCAGAAGGACGCTGGGGCGACAGAGACGACGACTAGCAAGCCCTTCACAATCAGCCCGGTTTCGAAAGAGACCGGGCTTTCTTTCCCTCCCAGTATCCGACCCGCCACCATCTCCACTCCTCCAACAAATGCGGGCGCCCCACATCTCGCGTTTGAGATGTGGGTTAGCGATGTTCGCTCACATCCAATTTGTCATCCCGACCGAAGCGAAGCGAAGTGGAGGGATCTGTGTTTCATTTCCGCGATGGACGGGTGGCCGATTCAAGCCTGCCGTTGGCTTGAGTGGGTTCTTTCGCTGGCTCGCTAAGATGACCGAGGAACTGTACGCTGCATCGGTCGCGCTATAAAAGTGCACATGCGATCGATCGCGTGTATCGTCGTATGTTTGGCAAATCATCCATGCGTGATATAACGGCGCGAATCGGGTTGCGCACTTGGAGTTGATTCAGCGCTCGAACGAATCCACGCCTGTAGAACAGTGCGATCCGTGTGGACGTCCTTGGTTAGGAGCTTCATCATGCAGTTCAGAATTGGATTTATTCGCCAACTCTCTGCAGTTGGTTTTTTATGTGCATCGCTATCGCTCTTCGCGCAGCAGACGCCGCAACAACCCGCTGCCCAGCCCCAGCGCCCAGCCTTTCAAATGCCCGCGCCTACACCCAACGACACGCTCAAGTCAGTCGAGGTGCAACCCGATCGCCATGTTCGCTTCCGAATCTGGGCTCCCAACGCGACAGATGTAAAGTTGCAGGCGGAAGGTCCCGAGTCCACTCCCGGCATCACCCCCGAAGAGGCGTATAAAAACATGGGCGGTGTACCCATGGTCAAGGGGGACCAGGGCATCTGGGAGGTCACCATCGGACCCATTGAGCCCGGCATTTATCGCTACACCTTCATCGTCAACGGAGTCACCACCACCGACCCGCGCAATTCGCTCACCTCGCAGTCGCTCACCTCCGCGCGCAGCATGTACGAAGTTCCCGGCGCCGCATTCATGGAATACAAAGCCGCCGTGCCCCATGGCGCAATCGCCACTGTCTACTACGACTCCAGCGTCACGGGTGGACAGCGTCGTATGCATATCTACACGCCTCCCGGCTACGAAACAGGTACAGCCCGCCTGCCCGTCCTTTACCTGCTCCACGGCGGCGGCGATTCCGACGACTCGTGGAGTACCGTGGGCCGCGCCGGCGCCATTCTCGATAATCTGATTGCCGCGGGCAAATCCGTCCCCATGATCATCGTCATGCCCGCCGGTCACATCTCCACCGAGTTCCGTCTCACGCCGGGCTTCCGCATGGGCCACGATGCCTTCAACGACGATCTCGTCAAGGTCGTCCTTCCATTCGTTGACACACACTACCGCACTGTCGCCGACCGCGATCATCGCGCCATCGCCGGGCTTTCCATGGGCGGCGTGCAGACTCTGACAATTGCTCTCACGAACTCAGCAGACTTTGCGTATGTCGGTGTCTTCAGTTCAGGTTGGTTCCCCAACATAATCAAGGAAGAGGAAGATACCGTTGTCGCGCAGTACCGCGCCTCCGGGAAACCGTTCCGTCTGTTTTGGGTCGATGCAGGGAAGTACGACATCGCACTCGAAAACAGCCATGCCACCGTGGCCGTACTCAAAAAGGCCGGAATCAGCGTTGAAGATCATGAGAGCGGTGGCTTCCACGCATGGAACAACTGGAGAGACTACTTGAACGTCTACGCGCCACTCCTCTTCAAGGGAAGCGAATCGCAGTAGAACCTTCGATCCCTTCGCCAATCAAGCGCAGCAGTTTCACGGATGGGTGGCCCATTCAAGCCTGCCGTTGGCTTCAGTGGGGTTGTTCCGCAAACTAGGCTGGTGGCCCAGCTCTTAACAAATGCGGGTGCCCCACATCTCGCTTTGAGATGTGGGATAGCGATGATCGTTCACATCCAATTTGTCATCCCGACCGAAGCAAAGCGAAGTGGAGGGATCTGTGTTTCATTTCCACG
Organism: uncultured Acidobacteriaceae bacterium; assembly: GCA_963797255.1. GTDB lineage: Bacteria > Acidobacteriota > Terriglobia > Terriglobales > Acidobacteriaceae > JANXZS01. Next base: position 417,228 of record CAWCOV010000001.1, on the reverse strand, counting down.
ATGGATGGGTGGCCCATTCAAGCCTGCCGTTGGCTTGAGTGGGGTTGTTCCGCAAACTAGGCTGGTGGCCCAGCTCTTAACAAATGCGGGTGCCCCACATCTCGCCTTTGAGATGTGGGATAGCGATGATCGTTCACATCCAATTTGTCATCCCGACCGAAGCGAAATGGAGGGCTCTGTGTTTCACTTCCCGGATGGGTGGCCCATTCAAGCCTGCCGTTGGCTTGAGTGGGGTTGTTCCCCTAACTCGCTGCTTTGTCTCCCGACCGAAGCGAATCACGCGAAGAAATCCGCGTCACGACTCAGGCGGCGCAGTACTAGAAAATTTAGGAACCGCCCCGTCCGGTTGACTGGACTTTCCATGGAGGCTGTAGAGATACCAAGCGAACCACGCGCTCGACGTCCAGATGTAGGCACCGGACGAGAGTTGAATCTGCGCCATGATCATCACTATGGCCACGCTATTGATAACCACGAAAATGGCTGTCGAATGCCTCGCTTTGTTCGGGCTGGCGAGTGCAAACATCAACGACGGAAGCAGGACGATTTCATCGCTCATCCACGCGTACGGAGAAACCAATACCGTCATCAGCATCAGGGGCATCCCGTGAATAGCCCAGTCCCACTCACCCCGGTTGCGCAGATAGAACCACAGCGCCCATGCCATCGCCGCGCCAGCCGGGACGAACTGCAGCCATGTAGTCTTCGGCGCGACCAGGTACCGCAGGATGTAAGCGGGCGTCTGCAGAAACTCGCTGTCAAGGTTTGATGCGTGCAGCATCGCGAGATATTGGCTCCAGATGTGTGGATCGAGATACGTCGCGTACGCCGATGCTCCGATGAGTGCGACAGCGCCACCCGCCAGCAGCCGGATGTTGTGGCGGTATAAGCAATCGACCAGGAGGATTGGCCAGAACACAAGGAAGAGATGCGGCTTAATCGCCATCAGCAGTAACGCAGTGCCTGCGAGAAACGGCTTCGTTCGGTTGAAGTGCAAGAACAGGACGAAGCCGAGCAGCAGAAACGGAGAACTCTGGCCGGAGGACAGGCAGGCAATCAACGGCGCGAATAGGTACACGAACAAGCGATTATCAGGGGCAACCTTGAGCAGAGAGAGGTAAATGACCACGCATCCCATACCGGCAGCCATCCAGAAAATAAGCCCCGCAACAGCGTTTCCCCATCCCAGCGGACGCACGAGAAAGAGCGCCCACGGAGGATTGCGCATGATGATTGGTTTCGCCGGGGTATATCCCACTGTCCTCTCGACATCAAGCACCTGCGCGTAGGCGTACGGATCACTGTGCTGCGCCAGCAATTGACCCGCACTCCAGTAGGCGATGTAATCCTTGGTTGCAGGCTTGCTGGCAACTGCGATGAAGAGGATCAGCGCACCAAACATTGCGGCGATTACCGCTACGCGTATAAACCGTTTTGTATTGGCCATTTGATCTTTCCCCGGAAGCGGGGCTCGGCTCCGCTGTCACTCTAAGTCGCGCGAGTCAGCGTGACTATCCCTCGAAAGAGGAGGGCCGCAATGGGAGGATATCAAAGCTGGTCCGAGCAACGTTTCGCGTTCGTGTTCGCATTGGGCCGGGTGCCCCATGTCTCGCGTTTGAGACATGGGAGACGATGATCGCATGGCAGGTAGCCCACCCTTACGATCCTAACGATGAGGGTGCCCCATCCTTCGCCGCCTTTGCGAAAGGTGGGATAGAGGACACCGCAGATTCAATCCCGCAGACCGAAGGGTGGCCCATTCAAGCCTGCAGTTGGCTTGAGTGGGGTTGTTCCGCTGACTTGGTAACCCGCTGCCTTTGTTATCCCGACCGGAGCGAATCTTTGTTTCACTTACCGGGGGCCGCTGTCTCGGTAACCTCTCTTTACTAACCGTTTTTTAGCTGCCCGTGTGGCGTAGTTTCACTCAAAAATGTCCATTTTCCCGCCATCCCGCAAACCGTTGGGGTTACAAAATCGAGAAAATGTAACCCCAACAAAACGTGTCGAAATTACGCAATTAAGGCACGAAAAACCCTGCTGAATGGTACAAACCTCAGCAGGGTGAAAACCACGCAAAAGCCGCGTCATTCTTGACGATGGCAGTCCAACATCCCGGTCCATCCCCATCGCGGACCGGCGAAAACACCCTCAATTTTCCCGCGCAGAAAAAACCGCAAACCTGTACAAGTTTCTGCAAAATACCCAGCAGAAAAATCAGCCTCAGTCGGCGCCCGAAAGCATGGCTTCCATCTCTGCGCTCCGCGGATGGCAGCTCGCACCGCGACCACAGCTGCCGCCGCACGCGTCGCCCAACGCATCCGCGTTGTAGCTGCCAACCTGGTGCAACAACACCCGCAACGCTACGTCTGAGACTTCCTGCAACTCCACTTCCTCAACCAGCATTTGTTTCTCCTTTGAGTTAAACCGCACCAGAACTCCGCGACTCCTCGCCCGCAAAAGGAACCGCCAACTGCAACACACACTCTTCCGCAATCGCCTGCTGAATCGGAGCAAGCACCGGCTCGCTCATGTTTCCCGCAACAATTGCTTCACCCGCCACGCATCCCTCTGACAGGCAGTTGTACCAGGCCTGCGGACGAGCACTGAACTCCTCAAAATATCTGCGCAGCACCGTCGCTGCATTGCTGTCCGGAAAACTTCCGTCGATCACGTTGCCCATGCTGTAGCGAGCATCGCCCACAAACATAAAGCAGGGATACACTGTCCCATTCGTCGCCACCGTAATCTGCGAGAAGAAAGCCGGACAATAGGTCTGCGCTGAAATTCGCGTGGCAATATGTTCAGCAACGCGATACGCGAACTGCAGGATCGGCCCTTCGCCGCGTTGCAGATTCGCAATCGATACACGCGCTGCCATCCGGTAGTCTTCCGCGAGCGTCGCAAGCTCCAGGTAATCGTTCCGCGCATTTACTTCTCTCGCATCGGGGCGGGGAAGAAACGCCGGCGCGATATGCAGAATCCGTTTCCCCGTCTGCTCATAGAAAAAATCCATCAGGTCCGTAATCGAAATGCCGTTCAGCCGGTGATATCCGTTGTACGTGCACTCGACGTCGAATTCGATTCCGTTCTCGCGAAAGCGCGTCAGCGAGTCGGCGAGCAGTTCATAACTCGATCCACCCGACAGCATCGGCCGGCACTGATCATGAATCTCGCGGCTCCCATCCCAGCTCACTGTCAGCGCAATATTCCAGTGCGTGAGCGTGTCGATCACCGCCGGATTTGACCATGTTCCGTTTGTCGTCAATGCCATTCGCGGCATGCGCGGCAACACACCATCCGCCACGGCAGTCTGCAGATACACTCCGGCAGCATCGATCGCCGCCAGGTTCATCAGTGGCTCGCCACCAAAGAAATGCACAACATCAATCTCGCCGTAGAGCTCCAATATTCGCTGCAGCACCGATTCCATCTGCGACATCGACATCAGATTTTCCGGCCCGTGATAGCGTCCCTGGTCCGCATAGCAATAGCTGCACGCCAGGTTGCAGAGGTTGCTGATGTTCAGCGTCAACCTACCCAGCCGCGGCTCGTGTCCCGATTTCGGCGGAGGATCCCCCTCGTTCAAGATCGGAAAGATTGCTTCCCGCTGCGTGTCCGCATATTGAAAGTCGTGTGTGGCGCGCGAATGCTCGGCGGAGTATTTTCTGTCGGCCAGTATCGCAAGCTCTTCGAGTGGAAAGTCGGCAGGTACATCCAGTGAGAACAGCCGCATCTCTGCAGGAATGAAGTAGGCGCAGCGCGAGCCATCGCGAAGTATTACTCGTCCGCCCAGTTCCAGCGATTCCACGTCTCGGCTCCCCCTGCAAACAACTGCCTAAAAGGACCTGGGCCGCACAATTTCCTAAGAACCACGCCCCAGCTTTGTCCCGTCTACTTGAATATCAGGGCAGGCTCCGCAAGCGATGTGCGCGCCGTCACGACGATTCCCGATGTGGAACATGGATGATAGAGGCGTCCCAAAACAGAATTCGTAGTGAAATTGAGACATTTGCCCTAGAGTCTACCTGCTTAATAAGCGATAGAGTGTTCACGGGAGAACACCAACGATGTCGACCCACGTTCTAGATGCACCCGCAGTAGAGAAGGCTGAAGTGCCGGTTGTGCATCATCGCGGCCTCGTCGTCCATCTTCCGAAAATATTCACAAACTTCGGACTTCCTGCAGCCACCCGCGTGGAACCGCGTCCGGCCGTTGTGCGACGTCGGATGACGCCGGAGAGTGGCCGCGCTCTGGAAAGACTGGGGCACGCAATCGAGTACCTCACCGACGAGTTCATTCACGACGGCTGTGAAGGCGGACTCAAGGGTCCCCGCGTGGATGCGATTCAGCTTTTGATGTCGCTCAACCGCCAGGTTTATGGCGAATGTCCCATAGTCCCCACGATCTCGGAACGTTTTGCGCACTTCTTTCATCGCAATGGAGGAACGAGACATTAACTCGACAATAGCAAAGCGATACTCGCTCGACTGAGCAATGCGACGCCGAATTATCAGATCATCGAGATACTCGTTCACCGAGCAACGATTGCCCGCGCCGAACAAGTAGCGTCTCCCCGTCCACGACCCCCGGTACCACAAAACTTCTCTACCCTTCGCAGTGTTAACCTGAAATTCCAATGAACTTCACGATTAATGGAGTACCGCGCGAATTTCCCGCCCTCTGTCCTGGAGCGACGCTGGAAGCGCTGATCGAGGCACTCGAACTCAAAGGCGATCGCATTGCCGTAGAGCATAACGGCGATATCGTCTCACGTTCGCGCTGGGCAGACACGCCGGTCTCCTCGGGAGACAAGTTCGAGATCGTTCATTTCGTCGGCGGCGGACGGAGCTAGAGCCACCGCGTTTCAGCGTCCGCCATCTCTCCACCGCCGCATTGCCTGCGGTATATTCAACCCAGTGATGACTTCCATTTCCCCTAAGTTCCGCCGGAAGATTTCCCACGCGCTCGTGCATTTATTCGCTGCCATCCTGCTTGTCTCAACAGGGGTGGCCGTACCCCAGACGACGGCCACGCCACCCGCGCCCGCTGCGGACGGCAAACCGACATTTGTCGTTCCTGAGATCAAGCCCGATACACCTCTGAAAATTGTTGCTTACGGCGACATGCGTTTCACCGATCCGGCTAACGTTTCAGACACGAATCCGCGCGTCCGCAAGTGGCTGGCGGAAAAGGTGGGTGCAGAGAAGCCCGACCTGTTGTTTCTTTCGGGAGATATGCCGTTGTACGGCTCCGATCCGGCCGACTGGCGCGTTTATCAGCAAGAAACCGCCTCATGGAAAGAGAATCACCTCCGCGTCTACCCCACCATCGGCAACCACGAGATGATGAACGGCGGCCATCTGGAACACTATTTTGCGGCTTATCCCCAGATTGACAACCATCGTTATTATTCGGTCCTCGCAGGCAGTGTAGAGTTGATCGCACTGAATTCGGTCGCAAAGATCGACCGCGCCAGCCCGCAATTCGCCTGGCTTGACGCGCAATTGGCGAATATTCCTCCGCAGGTCCGTTTCATCTTCTTCCTGCTCCACATGCCGCTCATGGACGACGTGCAGTCGCAGGTGGTTGTCAGTCTGCCATCGCCAGAAATGTGGGATCTGCGCACGTACCTGGAGGAGAAGGCCGCCCACTCCCGCGCTCGATTCATCACCGTCAGCGGCCATATTCACAACTACGAACGCTTCCAGCACGGCGGCATCACGTACCTTATCAGCGGTGGGGGCGGCGCGCGGCCTTATCCGGTTATGGTTCGCGGACCGCAGGATCTTTACAAAGACCCGGGATTCCCCAACTTCCACTACATCGTCTTTACGCTGAAGGAGAAGCGCATGGACGCGACCATGTACCGAGTCGCGGACCCGGCCGCTCCCACGATGAGTGTCGAAGTAAAAGATCGTTTTGCGTTGGTTGCCCGCGAATGATTAGGACTCGAATCGACGGTCGAAGCGCCACGCAACCGTCAACATCGTAAGAAACAGTACACCCGCGGGAATGCCAAGGATTGGGATGGCTCGCCGCAAACTCTGGCGCATCCGCGGAGCGCTTCCTGCGGCGGTGTCGCGGCACATGCTGCAACCCTGTGCAGGTGCCGGTGCAGGGGACAGAATTGCACCCGCCAGCACGATTCCGAGAACGATTTTCTTCATTGTGCGAAGACTAACAGGGCGAACAGGAAGATCCAGAACAAACCCATGCAGTGCCAATACCAGCCCGTACAATCCACGAGGATCTGGCGATATTCCACGCGTCGAAGAAACGACAGCGACCCCAGAGCGGCGAAGAGCGCCAGGATTCCGAAGATAAGGTGAATGCCGTGGGCTCCCGTAATCAGGTAGAAAAAGTAGCGTGCCGGATCGGAAGCAAGCAGTTCCTTATCCGTCCACATTTGCTTCCAGGCCACCCATTGCCCCAGAAGAAATAGGGAACCTGCCACCGCTGTTGCCGCCAGCCATGGAATCGCACGCCGCAGTGCGGGCCGTCCCAGCCCCAGCCATTCTTCCATCACGTCGATCTCGCGAAACAATTGGCGGCGGCCCATCTCCATTGTCAAACTGCTGATGAGCAACAGCGCAGTGTTGAGCCAGAGAATGCTCGGAACTGAAATTGGGTGCCAAGTGGAAACGTAGTCGTGTGTGCGCGGATCCAGATGGCCTCCGCCTTGGCTGACAAAGAAAGAGCTGACAATGGCCACAAAGAACAGCATGTCGCCGACGAGGGCAAAGAAGATTCCCAGACGCCACCGCGTGAGTAGCTGGCGTGGGCCGCTCCGGCCTCGCTGTCCATCCCAATTGTCCCCGTCTCCTCCGCCACCGGTCGGACGGCGGGAAACAGGCGGTTTTCCCCCGATGCCAGTATCTTTTCGCTCGGTATCGATCGGGGTGCGGGTGAAGGTGACTGGCATATCAACTCCGTTATCGAAGAGATTACTCCCGATTTGCGTTTGAATCATCCTGTGCCAAGAAATCACCTTGACCCGATTGAATGCCGTATTCGTATGGACCGCGGTAAACTACCGTCTTTTCACCGTTTGCGGCTGACCATTCGAGTGTGGTCGCTTCCCAGGGGTTGGCTCCAGCCAACTTTCCGTACAGCAGGCTCCAAAAAATATTTGCCAGAAAAACAAGCTGCCCGGCGAAAAGAATGAGTGCGGAAACCGTTATATATCTTTGCAGCGGAACCAGCGCCGCCATGGCGGCAACCCCACCCGTCAGTTGCGAGTAGTGCCGGGGTTCACCCGCCAATCCCGCAAAGTGCATGGGGAAGAAGGTAGAGTATGCGGCCAGAAAAGTCACCCAGAAATGTATTTTGCCCCACGATTGGTTCAGATGACGTCCGAATACAAGCGGAAACCAGTAATAGATACCGGCAAAAATTGAGAAGATTCCGGCCATCGCCATAATCAGATGAAAATGAGCCACCACGAAAAATGTGTTGTGCAGGTAGGCGTCCAGGATGGGCAGCGCCAGCAGCGGCCCCGTCAGGCCTCCGGCGATGAAGAGCGATAGAAATCCCAGCGAAAAGAGCATCGGCGTCGTCAGCCGAAGATGGCCTCCCCAAATGGTCCCGATCCAGCTCAGCACCTTGGCCGAGCTGGGCACGGCGATAGCCAGCGTCGTCAGAGCAAACGCGGTTCCCGCATAAGGATTCATGCCGCTCACAAACATGTGGTGGCCCCAGACCAGGAAGCCGAGCAGCCCGATCAGCACCGTCGTGAACGCCATCAGTCGGTAGCCAAACACCGGACGCCGGCTGAAATTCGCCAGCAGTGTCGATGTAATCCCCATGCCCGGCAGAATTGCGATGTAAACCTCGGGATGTCCGAAAAACCAGAAGAGGTGCAGCCACAGCAGCGGAGTGCCGTCGCCGTGGCCTACAATCTTCCCGCTCACCATGTCGCCCATCGGCACAAAGAAAGCCGTTCCCATGTGCCGATCGCAAAGCAGCATGACCGCGGCGGCCAGCAGTACGCTGAAGACAAGCACGGTGATCATCGACGACACCAGCCACGACCACACCGTCAACGGCATGCGATCCAGCGTCATCCCCTCGCATCGCTCCGCGACGATGGTCGTAAGCATGTTCACCGCGGCCATTGAAGACGCTATACAGAACAGCCCAATGCTCACCAGCCAGATGTCCATCCCCAGCGCCTGCCCCGGCCCCGAACTCGCAATCGCGCTGAATGGGGGATAGCTCGTCCATCCCGAAATCGGCGCACCACCCGGCACCAGGAACGCGCACGTCAGCACCAGCAGAGAAAGCGCCGTCAGCCAGAACGACGCAGCATTCAGCGCAGGCAGCGCCATTTGCCGGCTGCCAATCTGCTCCGGCAGCACCAGGTTAGCGAAGCCACTCTGCGGCGCCGTCGTCAGCACAAAGAAGACCATCAGCGTGCCGTGCATCGTCACCAGCGCAAGATAATCCTCCGGCTTCACCACGCCCCAGAAGGGCATCGGCAACTCCGGCCATGCCAGGTGAATCCGCATCAGCAGCGAGAGCATCGCTCCCAGCAGCACCGCCACCAGAGCCAGCACCATGTATTGCACGCCAATGGCGCGATGATCCGTCGTGAAGACCCAACGCCGCATCCACGAGCGCCGCAGCGGCAGGGAAGCCGCGTCCCCCGCGCCGGAGCTCACGTTGGCGGAAGATTCCTTCATCGCGAGCCCTCCATGGCGGAGTTCACCGCGCGCACTTTCGCCTCCCGCATTGCCAGCCACGAAGCGTAATCTCCCGCCGACACGACGCGCAGTCGTGCCTGCATCTTCGCATGTCCAAGTCCGCAAACCTGGCTGCAGAGGATGGGATATTCGCCCACTTTCTCCGGCGTGAAGTGAACGTGCAACTCCATCCCCGGCACCGTGTTCTGCTTCAGCCGCATCGCCGGAACAAAGAATCCGTGAATCACATCGACAGCTCGCAGCGTGAGATCCACCTCGCGCCCGGCAGGCAGCACCATCTCGCTCGACACAACATCGTCCGCAGCCGAGGGATCGCGGCGATCCAGCCCCAGCGGATTCCCGGCAGCAGCTTCCGCTAACTCCGGCCGCACCGTACCGAACTTCGCGTCTACTCCCGGATAACGGAAATACCATTGAAATTGCTCGCCCACCACTTCCACCTGCAGCGCCCCCGGCGACGCGCCCTCGAAGCGATTCAGTGCCCACAGCCGTTGCGCAGAGATGGCCATCCACGCATACAGCAGGCACAGCAGCACCATCGGTACGCTTTCCATCCAGAATGCGGTGGGAACATGGGCTTTGCGGCTACGGCGGAAGATCGCGATCCCGATCAGCAGGTGAGAAACCAGAAAGCAGATGCCGAGCGCGATCAGATTCACGCGCATCAGCCAATCCACCGACGCGCCGTGCAGCGAAGCATTCTCCGGCATCCAGAAGCGCGAATCCGCAGCCAGAGCCCATATTCTGGGAGAAGCCGTCGAGGCAAACGTCAGGGACATTGCGATTCCATTCTCAGCTCCGTGCGTTCGCGGCTCGAGAACTCTTCACCATCTCCACGAAGTATTCGTGAACCCTGCGATCGTCGGAGAGTTCAGGATGGAACGTCGCCGCCAGCAACTCTCCCTGCCGCACCAGCACAGGGAATCCATCGCGCTCAGCCAGCACCTCAACATCCTTGGCTACCTTGGTTATGCGCGGTGCGCGGATATACACCATCTCCATCGGACCGCCCGCAAGCTTCGTCTGGGCATTCTCAATGGAGCTGTCGATCTGCCGTCCGTAAGCGTTGCGCTCAACTGTGGCGTGCAGTACGGCCAGGCTTTCCTGCTTGGGATGCAGCACTTCATCCGCCAGCAGAATGCATCCTGCACAAGTGCCAAACGTTGGCTTCTGCTGCACAAATGTTTGCAGCCGCGCCAGCAGTCCGCCCCGTTCCAGCAGCTTGAGAAACGTAGTCGATTCGCCGCCCGGAATGATCAGGCCATCCACGCCGTCAAGATCTTCCGGCTTGCGAACTTCCACCGCCCGCGCACCACTCTCTTCCAGTGCCTGCGCATGCGCCGCGTAGTCGCCCTGAATGGCGAGCACTCCGATGCGAGGTTGCTGCGGGATCTCGGTTTCGTTCGTCAATGGCAAAATCGATTCAGTTTCGTAGGCCTGCCCTCAGACTGCAGAGGCGAGACGAAAACGAAGAATGCAAGTTTGAACTTCCATCACAAGCGCGTCAATTGCAGATCACTTCCGCGATGGCGTTCTGCCTGACAGATCCTGCGCCGAAGGCGGTTCCGCCCGCACGGCAAGTGCCTACCAGCCGCGAGTTTGGAGTAGCTGAGATTCATCCAACCCCGCGACCGCGAGACCCTTCATCGACCCGGTGACCTGCTCGCTTACTTCCGCCAGGATCTTGGGATCGTTGTAGTGCGTCGTCGCAATCACGATGGCCTTGGCGCGCGACTCTGCCTCTTCGCGCTCCTTGGGATTGCGCACACTGCCCTCCGCATCCAGTTCCACATCCAAAGGAATTGCGCCTTCTTTCATGAAGATGCCGGAGCCGACGAACACCGCCTCTGCGCCCAACTGCATCATCAGCGCGGCGTCGGCAGGAGTGGCAATGCCACCCGCGGAGAAATTCGGCACCGGCAGTTTGCCCGTCTTCGCAACCATGCGGATCAATTCATAGGGAGCCTGGTGGTTCTTCGCCGCGGCGTACAGTTCCTGCTCGTCCAGAACGGTAAGCGCGCGCATCTCGCCCACTATCTGCCGCATATGCTTCACCGCATGCACCACGTCGCCCGTGCCTGCCTCGCCCTTGGTGCGGATCATTGCAGCACCTTCCGCGATGCGTCTGAGTGCCTCGCCCAGGTTGCGCGCGCCACATACAAATGGAGTCTTGAAGGCATGCTTATCGATGTGGTGCGTCTCGTCCGCCGGGGTCAGCACTTCGGATTCGTCAATGAAATCCACGCCAAGTTCCTGCAGAATCTGCGCTTCGGCAAAGTGGCCAATCCGCGCCTTCGCCATCACCGGGATCGACACGGTTTCAATAATCGACTTGATCAGGCTCGGCTTCGCCATGCGGGCCACGCCGCCTTCGGCACGAATCATGGCCGGAACGCGTTCCAGCGCCATCACGGCGGTCGCGCCTGCCGCTTCGGCAATGCGCGCCTGCTCCACGCTCATGACGTCCATAATCACGCCACCCTTGAGCATCTCCGCCAGGCCGATCTTCAACCGCAGCCCAGTTGAGTTGGAGTAGTTGCCGTTTTTGCTGTTAACCTCTGCCATTGCGTGCCTCCTCGGGGATGCCCTCTGCGTAAATCGCGGTGCATATGCCTTCGCGAACGCCTACCGGGCGATGACTCGTCAAGGATAAGTTTAACAGTTTCGGCGGCGCCCATGCGCCATGCCAACCTGCGCGGACAGCAAACAAGAACCAAGCCTACAGCTCTGTGGCTGAAATCTCCCTCAAACGGCTCTCCAGAGATTAAAACCTAACCCCTGCAACGGAGCCGGTATAACATTCTCGTCGGCGCACGTGGAGATTACGTGATGCGCAAAATAGCGCTCTTGTTGCTGCTTATCGGGATCGCGTTGCCCGTCTATGCCAGGCAAGTCACCCTGGCAGAGTTGGAACAGGTGCTGGCCTCAGCCCAGGGGAAGTCCGACAGCGAAGTGGCGCGCATGCTATCGGACCTTGAACTCACTGAGCGCATGAGCACCGCCCAACTCGTTCATTGGCAACAACAATTTCCCGGCACCAAGGCGCGTCAATCCATTCTTGCCATCGCCGATGCCTCGGCATTTCTCCAGCTTCCTGCTGCGGAATCGCCAGCGCCCAGGTTGGCCATCCAGCGCCAAATCATGAGCCTTGTCGCCACCTACGTGGCCGACACCATCCACCAGTTGCCAAATTTCTTTGCCCGTCAACTTACCACTCACTTTGAAGATCAACCCATGAGGAGGTCGACGGCCGCCTCGCCCGCCGCAATCTACAAACCGCTCCACGCAACTGGGGCGTCAACAGTATCCAATGTGTTCTATAGCGACGGACGCGAGGTCATCGACCCTGGACCGGTAAAGGTCAAAAAGTCCGAGGCGCCGGTGGTCCATCTGAAAACTCAGGGAGTCTTCGGCCCCATCCTTCAAATCGTGCTCATCGATGCCGCCCAAGAACAAGCTGGCGTGGAGCCACTGGGAGCAAGCCGACGCCGGTCAGTTGGCCGTCTTCGGCTATTCCGTCCCGCAGGAAAAGTCCCGCTATCAAGTCACATATTGCTGTGTCCCGGACCCAAAGGATCTCGCGAATCCACAGAAGGAATTCAGACAACTTGTCGGCTACCACGGAGAGATCGCAGTGGAGCCCGCAACCGGAGTCATTCGACGCATCACGATGCAGGCTGACTTGAAACCCTCCGACCCTCTCAGCAAAGCGGACATCCTCGTCGAATATGCCCCAGTCGATATCGGTGGCTTCACATATACCTGCCCAGCGAAAAGCATCTCAATTTCGCGCGCGCTACTCGATACATCTTCCGGTATCTCGGCACCGGTAGGCTATGAAAGCTCCTCGTTGCGCACCCCCGTCTGGCAAACCTACCTCAACGACGTCCAATTCCAGGAGTACCACCTCTTCCACGCCACCACGAAGATCGTCCCCGTAGAGAAAGCCTCAACTGCTGGCGGCAACGGCGAAACTGCCGTAGCTTCGGCATCGGTTGCCGAGCAGGCACCGACGCCCGCGGCCGACTCGGCAGTCGCCGAAACCACTCTGGCTCCCGCTCCCACAGCGCCGCCCCCGCCGCCCGCGGTCGTCGAACCTCCGGAGTACAGCCTCGCGCCACTCGACAAACCTCCGTTCACCACTTCCACTCCTGACGGATTCGTGATCAAGACGACCGCCCGCCTCGTGGACGTGGGATTCGTGGCCTATGACAAGCACGGCAAGCCAGTCACCGATCTGAAGCAGGATGAAGTCGCAGTTTTCGATAACGGAGTCCGGCAGCAGTTGCGGCTCTTCTTTCAGGCTGCGCCGGCAACTCCCTCCGCGGTGGTTGCGGCGGTGCCCGTTCTTGTCACCCCAGAAAGCTTCTCCAACCAGCCAGTTGCGCGTTTCTGCCACCGCCGCCAGCCCAATTGCTCCCTCAACCACGGTGCTGCTTATCGATGCCGCACATTTGCCGTGGGCCGACCTGCGGGCCGCACGCGACGCGACCATCAAATTCCTCAACAAGCTCAATCCCGCTCAACCTGTGGCGATCTACACCATGGATGACATCGGCTTCCACGTTCTGGTCGAAATGACGCAGGATCACTCGCTCCTCGCCGCGAAGCTCAAATCGTGGACACCGTCTGCCGCCACCGTCTCAAACGCACAGGAGGCTCAAGAGCGAAACACCCGCCATATCGACGAGGTGCAAAACCCCTCCGACCTCCAGACCGTGAACGGCAACCGCGCGGCGGATGCGGACAGCGCGGGTGATTCCGCCAGCCTCGGTGGAGTTACCATGCCCCTCGATACGCAGCTACGCGACTTTGGAGCGAACCCGGGGCGGGAGTCCCTGCGGGTGCTCATCGCAATTGCCCGGCATTTGGCGCCCGTTCCCGGTCACAAGAGTCTCATCTGGGTCTCCGGTGACGCTGCGATGGCCGACTTTGGCGATCAAGTATCGCTCACCGGCCCCGAGAAAAATCAGAGCAAGTACCTCAACGAGATCGCAAATTCGGCGGGAGAAGCCCTCAACCAGGCGCACGTCGCACTCTATGCCCTCGATGCCTCGGCGATTGAGGCAGGTGGCGTGGATGCCAGCCTCTACGGCATGGCCGTCAGCCTTAACCCAACCACTCCCACAGGGCTGGGAGCGACACCCACAAGCGGCCACATGGGTTCAGTTCCCGGGAATGCCCGCGCATCCGAGCAAATGCAGAACGACATGCACGGCATACAGGAGCCCATTCGCCGCGTCGCCGAATCCACCGGCGGCAAAGCGCTGCGGCGTGCCAGCGACATTGGAGGCACTCTCGACTCCATTCTGCGCGACACCCAGGCCACCTACATGGCCAGCTTCACGCCCGATTCAGCTCCCGACGGCACCTTCCACAAGATCACTCTGAAGGTCACCAGCAGGCAGGGAATCACGCTCCGTTACCGCTCTGGCTACTACTTTGAGAAGGAGTCCACTGACCCCAGGGCGAAGTTCCAACAGGCAGTATGGCAGCCCGTCGATCCCACGGAAATCGGCCTCACCGCGAAGATCGTCTCCCATGCTCCGGCCAAAGTGCAGCTTATGATCGCCCTCAAAGACCTCACGATGGACACGCAAGGGGATCGTCGCACCGGCAAAGTCGATATCTACCTAATCCAGCGCGAGGAGTATGGCGGACGGGCAAATTCGTCCGGCGAAGCGGTGAAGTTCGATCTCAAGCCCGCTACCTACGCATCCATGCTGGCCGACGGTTTCGCCTATCAAAGGTCCTTTAATCCGATGCCGAAAGTGGGCTCCATCCGCCTGATCGTCTTCGATGAGAACTCGGGCCGCACCGGCTCAGTCACCCTTCCAGTCACAGCCCTTCAGCCTTAGCTACGCCTGCCGAAAACGCCGTCGATTGCTTGAGCCCGCTTCAGAAGCGCCGGGTCGATCACTAGAAACACGCCCTTCGCTTTCGCCAGCACCCGGCCCTCGGCGTTCATCAATTCCGCCTCGCAGAAATGCTTCCGTCCATCCGCGCGCGTGTGCCGACCCTCCAGCAGCAAGGGAACTCCGAGCGGGACAGGCCGTAAGATATTCCACTTCCATGTGGCGCGTCATAGCGGTCACGCCGCGTGCACGATTCGCCTTGCTCATCGCCTCATCCATCAGCGTGGCGATCGCGCCCCCATGCATGTGTCCTGGCGGCCCCTCGAAGCGCTTGGAAACCTTGACGCGACTCAGAATCCGGCCCGATTCATCCGTGAAGAACTTCAACCGCAGCCCGGTCTTGTTCGCCGCGCCACAACCGAAACAGTGGTTCGACGCGGTGTGCGCTAATGGAACCTCGCGGCCTGTCTTCGCTAGAACATCCTTCATGCCTTCATCCTTGCCGTTCGAAGCGGAGTGCTGAACTCAATAGCGCCCTACGTATCGAATATCAAGGAGGGCGCATTGCATGGTCAATGCCGCGAAACGAAGCAGCACTTCATTGCAGAGACCAATTGCAGTGCGAGCACGCAGAAGAAAATGACAGGCCCCGTGAAAGAGGGCCCGCCGGTGATTTTGTGTTTCGGACTGCCGAATGCCATCCATCTAAACTACGGCGTAGCGTTGTAAAGCCGTGCCACACCCAGTCCGGAAGTGAGCATCACATCCACCTTTCCATCGCTTCAGGAAATCCCCATAAGCTATTCCGCTTGGCACGAGAGTAGTTGTCGCGCTAGTCGGATCGTAGAAATTTTCGAGATAGTTATCGACGGTGAAGACTTGCTGCGGTTGGAAGGTTTCGTTTCCATTGCCGCGCGCGACGACGAAGTGACCGATCGTACCTACACCGACATCGGGCTTTCCGTCTGCATTGAAATCGGCAACTACTACCGGACCAAACGCGATCAGATCGCTAAACCGATCCCCGGTTACGGCAGTGAACTCCTGGGTAAATGTTCCGGTGCCGTGACCATCGCCAATGAATCCCCCAACACCGGAGAACGTCGTTCCGCCAACCTGGGCGCCGCAACCGCCCTGGTAAGAGTAGAGGATGTCGTATGCGCCGCCCACTCGAAGCCGCGCCAGGACAATCGATGATACTGGCTGGCCTACGTCGTCGAATACGTTCTGGCCCGGAGTTAATCCGCCCTTGCCATCTCCCAGCAACACCTGGAAGTGCGTATTGCAATCTGCGGAATCGACCACCACCGCGTCGAGTTTCCCGTCGCCATTCACGTCAGCAACTGCAAAATGGAGATCTGGATCAAAGCTGAATCCCGGGAAGGGCTTTCTTGCCGCGAACGTGCCGTCGCCTTTGCCCAGCGCAACACCACCTGCCGTCACCAGGTCGAGTTTGCCGTCCTTGTTCATATCGCTCAGCACGACGTCATTGCTGAGCGAACCGAATGTATAGCTGTGCGCCGCCTGGAAGGTCCCATTCGCGTTGCCGAGCAGCACACTCGTATCGGCCGCATCCCCTGCAATGGAGTTGACCACAACCAGATCGGAAATACCGTCGTGGTTCAGATCTCCTGTCGCAATTGCCGCGCCATGCATGCCGATTGGATAAGTCACGCCTGCATTGAAGTAATTCGAACCTGATCCCGGAAATACAGTCACTGTTCCTTTGCACGGAGATTTGCAGTTCGGTGTATTGACGACTGCAATGTCCTGCTTTCCGTCCCGGTTAAAGTCTCCCGCAACGATCCCTGTCGCATTGTTGGAGTGTGTCACCTGCGCCGCCTGAAAGCGACCTCCGCCGATATTTTGGAAGAGCGAAAGGCTGCCATCCCCCGCATTGAATGAAATGAGATCCGTGTTTCCAGCGCCGAGAAAATCCCCGGCGATCAGGGAGACAGGCGAGTTGCCGGTCCCGTAGACGGCAAGAGCCTGGAAGGTTCCGTTGTTGTTCCCCAGGTAGACGTTCACGAAACTGGGTGAAATCGAAACCGTATTTGGCGCGGATGGCGACGGCAGTGGCAGGGTACCTGCTACCGCAAGATCAATTGCGCCGTTTTTGTTGAAGTCCGCAAGCACCACTGCGGATACTTTCGGATCGGAAATGCTGGTGCCGGATGTAAGTTGACCGCTCGAACTGCCGAGCATGAATTTCACTCCGGTATTTGTAGGTATCGCAACGTCGCCGTGACCATCGTGATTGATGTCAGCGATAGCGCCCGGAAATCCTGAAGCCCCGACGGTATAGGTCGTGCCGCGAGTCAGGGCAGCGCCGTGCGTCGATAGGTATGGCGTCACGGTTCCATCGTTTCCTTTCGCGCCATAAATTACCACTACATCTGGCAGCGTGTCGCCGTTAATGTCGCCCGTGTTCAACGCGAAATTGAGGAGATCGGCAGGACGGGCAGGTCCTGCGTACGTAAACGCCGTATGAAGATGTCCCGCGCCGTCGTTCAGCAGAATCATCACATTCCAGTTCGACGTCAAAACGGCAACGTCGATCTTACCGTTGCCGTCAAAGTCGGCTGTAGTCAGCGCCACCGGGGAAGAGTCTCCACTAAGCGTGAAATCGATCTCGTTGCTGATAGTGCCGTCACCCGCACTGAGCTGGATCCGGATTCCCGGAGAATCCATGGTAAGAAAATCGGTAATGCCGTCGCCGTTCATATCAGCTCCGGCGTCCGCGCCGCCGGGTTGATCTGCGCTACGCCCCGCGCCGCTATTAACAGCGGTGAAGGTACCCCCACCCTGATTGAGGGCAAGCTGAGAGAAGCTTGTATCGAAGGGGAAGGGATGAAATCCGCCGAAAGCCACATCGAGTCGGCCGTCCCGGTTGAACTTGCCTGCAAACGCCCTGTAGGCACCCGGGATCGAACCTCCGGCTATGGTCGGTGGAGCGACGAATTTTACGGGATTGCCCTGGGCCAGCAATGGGGACGCGGCCAATACAGTTGTGAGTGAAGCGAGGATGAACATCGGTCTTACGCCAGGCAGCGGCAGGAAGGCAGTGATGCGATTGAGCATGGAATCGCCCCTGTCAATAGAAGTTTGGGAGCCCATAAATCCGGTTTAATTATTATTTGCTTCAGGTAACTGGCATACAGATGCCGAGAGGCCGACAGGAGATGCTAGCAAAGTTCTATATGTCACAACCATGAAGATGCAAACCCAGCTTGCATCAGGGAGGAGATACTCTTGGTCAACCTCGCTATACGCAATAGGCAGAGATCCATTGACGAGTCGGTATCGGGCAGGTTAAGAAATATTTAAGGACAATCACTGACAAGAATTTGCAAGACTTGTGGGACAGAATTCTCGCGACTCGATCTGTTCGCGCGATTCTGTTACCTTGCATATTTCTGTCGCAATCGCTTTGGGGGCACTCTCAATGATCAATAAAACCGGCTGGGGTATCGCGCTGGTACTAGCGTGTCTTATGTCACCGTTATCGTTGCTTGCGCAGGCCCAACTTAAGGGTCCGCACTACAAGAATGGCATCGTATATTACGCGGACAACGGCAATTTCAAATCTTTCAATAAAGAAGTAGCCTCAGTGGGTCATGGATGGAGCAAGTACACGGTGAAGGTTCAAGGAGCACATGCGACGGTTCGTTTGCCAGCGGACCAGCCTCAGATCTTTCTCGTTTGCGGCGTTAATCCAAGCCACTTAAAACTGTATAGAGTTCAGTCGGAAAAGGATGCCCGAACTTTAGACATGGCAAAAATCAGGTGGATGGCAGATCCCAAGGACACACTTTCGGAGTCGGAAATTCCCGTCTCTACTCAGAGCGCGGAAAGTGGCTGTTTCAAAATTACTCCTGAAAAACCTTTAGAGGCTGGCGAGTTCAGCTTTAGTCCCACCGACAATAACGACTGCTTCATGTTTGGGGTAGGAGACGTGAAACAGTCCAACTAATGCTAACTCCAGCGATTGGTCGACCGCGATCAACCTGGCCGTGAAAGGAAAAATCCAGAACCGTTGGCCTCGCAGATTCATCTTCGGATACGCTCGGCACTTGCGTACGAGAGGGAAGCGGCCTCTACAGAATTCTCTGCCCCCATCAGCACGCGCGAAAAAATCTCGCTGTCCACATTGCCACCCGTAAGAATCACTCCCGCACGCTTGCCCTGCATGCGATCCTTCTCCTGCATCAGCCCAGCCAGTGCCGCCGCGCCTGCGCCCTCGGCCACGTTATGTGTGTCTTCGAAGAACGCACGCATCGCGCCCGCAATTTCCTCTTCCGTAACCTCAATCACTCGCTCCGCGCCACGCAGAATCAACTCCAGCGACTCCGGCACAGGAGTTCGACAAGCCAATCCATCCGCAAGCTGAGTAGTGGCAGAATGAGAAACGGGCTCGCCCGCGCGGAAGGACATGGCATACGCAGGAGCATCCTTAGCCACCACTCCCACAACCTTTGTCTTCAGCCCAAGGGCATCGCGAGCCGCCATCACTCCACAGATCGACGATCCCAGCCCGATGGGAACATACACCGTATCCAACTCAGGCGCTCCGCGAAACAACTCCATCGCGTAGGTGCCAGTCCCGTGGACAGCGAGTTCTCCAAACGAGGCCACGCGATGAAATCCCCGCCCCCGTTCCAACGCAACGGCGGCTTCGTTGGCCGCCTGAAAGTCGTCGCCTTGCTCCACGAGATCCACACCCAGCGCCTGCATGGCACGGTTCTTCTCGCGGCTGTTTCCCTGGGGAACCACGATGGTTGCCGCCAGTCCGTGTTGCCGGGCAGCGAATCCCACCGCCTGACCGAAATTGCCTCGGGTCGCTGCGATCACACCCGTGATCTCAGGATGGTCCCTCCGCAGCGCGTTGATATAGACAAGCCCGCCGCGAATCTTGAATGCGCCCACCGGCGTGTGGTTCTCGTGCTTCACCCAGACTTCGCAGCCCGTCCGTGCGTTCAACAGCGGCCAGGAATACTGTGGCGTGGCCGGCATCGTCTGGTAAACGACCTTCGCGGCCAGGTTCAAATCCTCAATCGTGGGCAACTTCATTTCCGCTTCTTCTCCGTTCTCTCTTGTCCAACCTTCTAATGTACCGTGCCAACCGACAAGAGTTGCGCGCCTCGACGCCTTTCTCGGAGAAATTGCCTCTCTACGCCACTCAATGCAACAAAATCATGCACAAAACAAAAAAGTCGGTACGGTCGGATATTGGCAAGCCGGTCGTTCACGTCATACACTCGCGGAAATCCGGATTTCCCACGCGCTAACAGGAGAACAACCCTCATAGCAATCAGAGCCTACATGCGGTTTCAGAATTACAACCGGATAAAGAATATCTCGGACAATGATCCCACGACCGTACTGAAGTGACCTGGGCGTCGTTCTGTAGAGTCGTCGGTCCTTTACTCTGACCGAACGAACCGTGGCTCGAAGAACTCCGCCAACTGATTTGCAGATAGGGAGGGCGGGCATGTCTGGAAATAGAAAATTTAGAACGGTGTTGGCGTGTCTTCTTTTAGGCACAACGGCAGCCGCATTAGCCCAGCCAAAATCCAAAACTACTTCAAGAAGCGTCAGGCCTGATCAAGTACGTCTCCTATCAGAGCGCATCGCTAGCCTTCCCGTCGAATTCCGCGCTGACTTAACATTTGCAGCATTACATGACATACCCGAAGCATTCAGTCCCACAACACGGCAACGTATGCTTGTAGATCTTTTTCTGGCGGCACCACAAGCCCACTACCCTTCGGCAATACTAGACGGATCTTTTCATAACATGTCTGTACAGAGCCAGATGGCGCTTAACCTTTCAATCTCGCACCTCGACACGTTGGATATACAGGTCCGAGCGGTTTCTATGGTACGCGAGAGATCGGAGTCAACTGCTTGGGACATGGCTCAAAAGATAATACTGCCTCGCCACAATTCAGACTGTAGCGATTATGGTGTGGCTGACATGCGTTCCTACTACAAACTCTTAAGAGTTCTTATCAATGGTCAGGATGCCAAAGCGTGGAGGGGAGCGCATTCACGTGAGTTATATGTTTTGAACTTGATTGACTCGGTGTCAGACGTGGCAGCATTGTTGGCGCTCACGAAAAGCCTCGGCGGTCTCGATATCGACCAGTCGGAGATGGCGACCATATTAGCTAAATTAGCAGCGAAGTTCGCTGAAATGTCCGCGTCAGACAGAGAGATGTCGGGAGTTGAAGCTGAAGGCCTACTGACAGATGCGATAGGCGCCTTGGCGCGACGTGCAAGATCTAAGAAATTGGACCCGATGTCACTAATAAATCAATACGGAGTATTTCTCCGCAACAACTTGCGCGGGAAAGCATGCAGCGACTATTCACTAGACAGAGACAATGAAGTTCGACGTTATAATTCGCTCGTCAAAGAATTTAGTGCGGACCCAGACCATCTCGGAACATACTTATCCGTTTCAGAAATAAAGCCTAACGGGCTCGGGGGAAGTGCGCGATACGAACTGATCTCTATGCCTGACTCCATCAAACAACAGATGGCTGCCATTGCCCAGGTATTTATCGCCAACCAACAACTACGTTACGGATCTGGCGACAACCTTCACATGATCCAACCCGAGCCTCAAGATGTGTCCGATGTACTATCTGCCCTGCGGGGAATGTCCAACGCTGAGACCAACAGTGCCCTCGTGAACTTTGAAAATAAGCAAAGCATACTTACGAACTTGATCGAGATGTTGCCTGAGGGTCCATCTTTTCGCGAGGTTGTTGATCAACAGATGTTTTTCCTCAATTTAAACCCAGTCGAAGAAGATAATCCTCCCGCATGGCTAAGACCATTCAAACAGCTGATTGCGATAAGTAGGCATTCAGATCCGTCTTCTGACGCTGTTTTAAGGTCGGAGGCGGCCAAGGGGGAAGGGCAAATAATGTTGCCAAGCCGCGAATCCACTTATATACGGGCCACCCTGGCCCGGTATAGCGGCGATCAAATCATATCAACCTACGTAGCCTACGAAAGAATCGTGAAGCCGCCATACGTGCCGTTTCGAGCCACATCGGTAGAACCTGACTAGTCCAATGGGCATTGTGAAAAAGTGCTCTCTTCATCCAGATCGCCACCTCTATCAGCTTACGAAATCCTTTGCAGCTAAAATCCCCCGTGCCATGGAGTGCTACTTAAGGACATCTCTATTTCTCGCCCAGAGGCAGCGCATAGATCTCGTCTGTTCCTGCATCGCGCAGCAATATCGGCGTGTCTTCCGGATCAAGACCCATCCAGAATTTGAATACTCCGGTAAGCGGAAACCCTTTCAGATCGATAACGCGTTCCACTTCGCGACGCAAAACGTGAACGCGATACACACCCCGATCTTCCCCCCAGCGGAGGAAATAGATATACCTGCTGTCGCGCGACCAGGTAGGGTAGCCGGTCTGCCCTTTTTCCAGTACTGTCCAACTCTTCGTTTTAAAGTCAAAAATCTTCAGGCCATTAAAACCGAAGATTACAGCGATGAATCGACCGTCGGGTGACCAGCGTGGTGACCTTGTGCCTTCCGAACCTGGGATAGTTGAGACTTGATGAGTTGCGAGATCCAATATGCGTTCTGGGCCCGCAGTTAATCCTCCGGCTTCCGCTGTAGAAAAAACAATCTTGTGGCCATCGGGGGACCAATTGGGATTACTCTGTGTTCCCTTATCTTCAGGAAGAATTGGTTGCGGAGCGCCGCCCTGAACGGAAATCGAGTAGCTTTTCGTATGCCCCTCTATATTGGTCGCGAACAGGATCTCATTACCGTCCGGCGACCAGCGAAGCCCAATGGGGTATAAGGGAGGGTCAGTCAGACGCATTGGGTTTGTTCCATCGCGGTTGGCCCTCCACAAAATTCCTTCGGGGAAACCGACGTATGCCACAAACCGGCCATCCGGGGAGAATGTGACAGACTCGGCAGAGATGCCTCCGAGGTAGGGCTGGATCTGACCGGTTTTTCTGTCGTAGCGGTTCAACTCGCCGTGCAGGTTGACTCCCCTGGCAAAAATTGTCGCTCCGTCCTTGCTGGGAAACGGCCTGCTCAAGCCCATCGGGCTCGAGGTCAATTGAATCGGCGTGACTGGTTTCTGCCACAACGGCTGGCGACGCTCATCAAGAAGCCATATTTGGGAGGCAGCTTCCGGCATGAAAACGGAACCTGCGTTAACTTCTCGTGATGCGAACAGGAAGAACCCTTGGGGAGTCCAACGACCATCGCTCTGGATGGCGGTGGGATGCCATCCAGTTAGTAGTGGATGGGGATTGGAGCCCTCTGAAGACATTTCCCAGTATCTGCCGTCCTTGGTAAACCGGATGGAACGGCCATCCGGCGACCAGACCAAATTCCCCGTAGAGCCGGGACCAGGCACCAAATGAGCTCCTGTTCCATCACTCCGCATAACATGTACTTGTCCATTCAGGGTGGAGTAAGCGATTTGCTTTCCATCAGCTGACCACACCGCGCTCGCAACATTATCATCGCTCAAATGACGGAGCGAACCACCCAGTGTCCCCATGCTCCACAGGCTATGTTTTTCGCCGTCCGTCGAGCGAACGAGAAGGGCTGAGCCATCGGAAGAAACATCCAACATCCAAGGGTCGGGCAGCGTGACAGGAATTGGCTCGACCCTGCCGCCGACTACAGCAGCCTGGGCGAGCGGTTGCGAATCGGTATAGCGATTGAGATAAAGCCTAATTCCATCGGTGCCGACAAAAGCCTTGCGGTGTGCGTCGTTGGTGATCTTCTGATATCGAGATACTCGAGGAGGTGGCGGCGGGCGGCGTAGATACCATCCGATAGCGAGCGCCACGAGAATTAAGGCAGCTGTCGCCCAAGTCCACTTGCGGACCGTTTTCGCCGGTACGAGGGAGCCCGTCACCGCGGAGCTCCCGGACTCGGATAAAGCTTCGAGCGCGAACGCTAAGTCATGCGCGGAATGAAAACGCTGCTCGGGATTCTTTTCCAGGCAACGATGCAGCACGCGCTGTAGCCCCAGAGGCGTAGTCTGCGCAATCTGCGAAATGTTGGGTGGGTCGTCGTTCAGTATGGCGGTCATCGTCTCCGCCGACGTCGACCGATGGAATGCCCGCTTGCCCGTCAGTATCTCGTAAAGGATCGCGCCGAAGGCGAAGATATCGGTGCGATGGTCGACCATCTTTCCGCGCACTTGCTCGGGAGACATATATCCGACGGTGCCCATCACCATGCCCGCGTCGGTCTTATGGGTCATCGTCGCCGCAGCCCCGTCGGGCTGTGTTTGGGGCTGCATCAATTTCGCGAGGCCGAAGTCCAGAATTTTGACCCGTCCGTCTTTGCTAACGAACAGATTCTCCGGCTTCAGGTCGCGATGCACGATTCCTTTTTCGTGCGCTGCTGCCAATCCATGCGCGATCTGAACGCCGTAATCGATCGCTTTGCGAATCGGAATCGGTCCGCGTAGGACCAACTGCCGCAGCGTGCTGCCCTCCAGCAGTTCGGAGACCAGATAGGGAGCGCCCGCAAAGACGCCGAACTGGTAAACAGCAAGAATGTTGGGATGATTCAGTGCAGCCGCCGCCTGTGCTTCCTGCTCGAATCGACTCAGCCGGTCGGGGTCTTGTGAAACGAACGCACGAAGGACTTTTATTGCTACTTCACGTTTGAGAACAGAGTCGCGGGCGCGGTACACCTCGCCCATGCCGCCGGCACCTAGCAGGCCGAGAACTTCATAGCTATCAAGTTTCGAGCCGGCTGCTAACGCCATAAGTGACGCGGATTATACCTCGCATACCGGACCAGATGACAGTATCTCGTCAACGGCGCGATGCGTAACTAGGCTGCTCGGAACAAGAAAGTTCTTGCTCGGAACAAGAAAATTCTAAAGTCGTTTCCATGGCCGATGATGTTGTGGAGTGTGGTTGGCTCCCGGAGCATGGCAGAGGAAGCAAGGATTTTTTTGGAACGGCTTGGTTCTTCTCACCCAGGCGTTCTTTCCGCACAAGAAATCGGACCCCGCGCTGCGTTATACTCAGCGATATTATGGCAACCGATAAGACCTTCTTTCTCGAAACCTTCGGCTGCCAGATGAATGCCCACGACTCCGAAAAGGTCGTTGGCACACTGGAACACGAAGGCTACCGCCGCGTCGAAACCGAAGACGACGCCGATCTGATCCTGTACAACACCTGCTCCATCCGCGATAAGGCGGAGCAGAAGGTCTTCAACCGCCTGAACGACTACAAAAAGCTCTACAAGCAGGGCAAGCGCTTCGCCGTTCTGGGCTGTGTGGCCCAGCAGGAGGGCGAGAAGATCTTCGACCGCGCCCCCTACGTCTCCATCGTTTCCGGCTCGGCCTCGTACCGAAAACTGCCGGAAATGCTGGTTCAGCTCGAAGCTGGCGGAAAACGTATTACAGGCCTCGACGACCGGCAGACCGACGAAACCTTCGAAACCGAGTTCACGGCGCGGACCAACCCGCATCGCGGCTACATCACCATCATTGAGGGCTGTGACAAGTTCTGCGCCTACTGCGTGGTGCCGTATACCCGCGGCAAGGAACGCAGCCGCACCTCCACCTCCGTGCTGGCGGAAGCGCGCAGGATGGCCGACTCCGGCTACACCGAAATTCAGCTGCTGGGCCAGAACGTCAATTCCTACCTCGACCCGGAAGGGAAGCAAAGCTTCGCGGAATTGCTGGCCTCAGTCGGGCAGGTTCCGGGTATCCGCCGTGTCCGCTTTATGACCTCGCACCCCCGTCATTTCACCCGCGAGATCGTCCAGGCGATCGAGACCTATCCCACCCTCTGCGACCATGTCCACCTTCCGGTCCAAAGCGGGTCGTCGGACGTGCTTCGCCGAATGAACCGCGAGTACACCCGGGAGCAGTACCTCGAGCGCATTTCATGGATCCAGTCAGCGAAGCGACCCATCAGTTTGACCACCGACATCATAGTTGGCTTCCCCGGAGAGACGGAAAGTGATTTCGATCACACGCTAAAGCTGCTCAAAAACGTCGATTTCGATGCTGTTTTCGCGTTTAAATACTCTCCACGACCGAATACTCCGGCCATCTCTATGGAGGATTCCATCCCGGAAGAAGAGAAATCCCGGCGTCTTCAGGTACTACTTGATCAGCAAAGAGAAACGCAGAGGTCTATTTACAACAAGAAGATAGGAAGTATTCTGGAAGTGATGGTGGAGGGTAGCAATCCGCAAAGGGGACAGGTGAATGGGCGCAGTTCCCAAAACAAGACGGTAAACTTCACCACCACGCAACCGATTCTACCTGCGCCGGGAAGTTACGTTAACGTACGTATAATCAATAGTTTTCCCAATAGCCTGGTGGGCGAGGCAGTCTAGTGCAGGCGTGCCGAATCGAGGTGCAACATGGAAGTTGAGATGAAAATAAGGGGTTTAATGGTCGATCCTTCCACCAATATGCCCATTGTTGTGCTAAAAGACGTCCACGGCGACACCCTTTTGCCCATCTGGGTAGGATTATATGAGGCTAACGCTATCGCATTGGAAATAGAGAAGATAGCGCCACCCAGGCCCATGACCCATGATCTGCTGAGAAACCTCATCCAGGGCTTGAATGCGCGCGTGCATAAGGTTGTAGTCACAGAGCTTAGAGACGACACTTTCTTCGCCGTAGTATGGATGGAGCAGGACGGCGAAACCGTAGTTTTAGACGCCCGCCCATCCGACGCGCTGGCATTAGCTTTGCGATCAGATTGTCCAATTTACGTAAGCGACCAGGTCCTGCAACTTGCAAAACTAGCACCAACAGCAAATGACAACGCGTCCGCTGAAGAGATGCGGCGATGGCTGGAAGGCCTGAACGACGAAGATCTCGGCCGCTACAAGATGTAACCAGCCAATTGCGGGAGAGCTTCCATGGAGGAAGGGAGGCTATTAGAGGCTTCAACGTCAAGCCAGCCTTGCACTATACAGAATATGCGTTATCGGACATGAGTTATGTTCAATTGCGTTTGACACTACACTCCGCTCCCAACAATGTGGACCGCCGAGACATCTCATCTCACATTTTTTCGTTCACACACTGTAGAGGTGAATCGGCCCAATGGACCCAATGGAACTGATATGTCAAAAGGATCCCCACATTTCCCGTCCGACTTGTAGAGTTCATCACGTGCGATTGATCGAACGAATCATCGAAACACCCGCGAGAGCTTTCGAATGCCCGACGAGTAGGCAAATGTGGATGGAAGTTGAACTCGCGGCCCTAGCCGCACTGAACCGCAAAGCGTCCTAACAAGGCTCACGGAGAGGCACCACCCAGCCCCGGCCCGCGACTTTATTGCTTGTTCAACTGCTTGTTTGGTGTGGTCTCGAATTCAGAGCAATTCATCGCGGCCCTCGAATCGTCTGAATCCTCGGCACAGGCGCTGGGAGCCGGTTAATCCCAGGTCCGCTAATGCGAAGTCTCGCGGCGCAGGTTGAGATCCAATCTCTTTGATTCCTTTGTCCACTTGGCCAGTAATACCAACGCGATTACGATAAGCGCCAGCGTGAGCCCGAGCCACAGGCCCCAGACACCCCAGCCCGCGACGAAGCAGAGTGCGTAGCCCAGCGGCAATCCAAAAAACCAATATCCCAAGAGGTTGGCCACCATCGGAAGACGGGTCTGCCCCAGGCCCCTCAGAGCGCCAGTTGAAACAGTCTGAATTCCGTCGAAGATCTGGAATGCGCCGGCAAGTGCAAGGAGCGGGATCCCGATCCGGAGTACCTCAAAATCCTTTGTATAGGCGTACAAGATGGGCCGCGGGATGACCAAAAAAGCGACCGTTGCCAAGGACATGAATGAAATCCCGGCTGCCATCGCCATCCAGCCGGCACGACGAGCTTTGGCTCCGTTGCCAGCGCCTACCGCATGCCCGACAGAGACTGCAGCGGCGGCTGAAATCCCCAGTGGAACCATATACGTAAGACTGGCGCTGTTCAGCGCGATTTGATGGGCGGCCAGGGCTTCCGGCGATAGCCGTGCGGCCATCACTGTGGCTGCTCCAAAGGCTCCTACCTCCATTAGAATCTGTCCCGCAGCGGGAATACCTAAAGCGAGCATCCTGCGTAATCGTCGAATCTCCGGTCCGGGCCAATGCTCGAAAAGCGAGTGCCCACGTTGGGCTTCGTAACGCCACGCGGCATAGATCAGCACCCCAGCCATATAGACGCGGGCGACACAAGTGGAGAGGGCCGATCCTCGCACGCCCATAGCCGGGAATCCCAGCTTGCCGTAAATGAGGAGCCAGTTCCCTGCCACGTTTACCAGGTTCGCTGAGAGCAATGCGAACATGACAGGGCCAACGCGTCCAACGCCCTGCAGATATCGGCGTGCTGCCGCGTAGAAAAGCAACGGCAAAGTACTCCAGTTGAGCACGTGCAGAAACCTGGTGGCCTCCGCGCCGACAAGTGGATTTACGCCCCAGAACGGAAACAGGTGGACAGCCGCGAGAGCGGTCAGCATGGCGATGGGTGTGAATGCAATCGCGATGTAGGCTCCCTGGGCGAGCCAGCGATGGCACTCGTCGTAATCGCCTCGGCCGTGCGCCTGGGACACGAGGGTGTCCAGACCGAGGAGAATGCCGATGCCAAAAAGCGCGGGACAGTAATACACAAAGCTACCGACAGCGACGGCTCCAATTGCGACCGGACCCACATGGCCAACCATGATTGTGTCGATGATAGCCATGGACATCCAGCCAAGCTCCGAGAAGACGACCGGAATGGCGAGCGCCAGCAAGGCGCGGAATTCGGCACCCTTGTTGACGACGGATACCGACTCAGGATTGGGTCGTAATTCACGCATTTTGGTTATGACTATGCAGCCTTCAACCTAACAGTAACGACGATGGGCACGCCAAGCTCCACCATGCCGAATGTGTTAAAGTCAGTAGGACTAATCAAGCGGAGAGATGGCCGAGTGGCTGAAGGCGCACGCTTGGAAAGCGTGTTTACCGCAAGGTAACGTGGGTTCGAATCCCACTCTCTCCGCCATAATCCTACCAAGCCCACTTAAAACCTTAGAATCAACGGATTGGCTTCGCTTTTCTTGTTGGAACGTGCGGCTCATACATTCGATTTGCTCAACGTCGGAAAATTACAGTCGATAAAGACATTCCAGTGACAACTTATCCAGAGCGATGAGTGTATATCTCCATGAAGCAAAACTTCCGTCCCCGCGTTTGTGAGCCTGCTATGGATATGTTCTCGAAAGCTTTTGGCGCTTGTGCGGCACTCAGTCTATGCCTTGTTCTCTTGTCTTGTGGCGGGTCTTCGATGCCGAAACCAGTCCCGGACTATTCCCTGTCAGCAAATCCAACTACGATCACACTCGTTCCGGGTGGACCAGGACAGCCGGTCATGATTAGTGTCTCGGCGATCAACGGTATGACCGGTACGGTTACCGTCATGATCTCTGGTTTGCCCAGCGGCGTTACGGCGCAGCCGGCCACCCTTTCTATGGCTCCGGGAGCGATGCAGAGTGTCACGATAACAGCCGCATCATCTGCCGTAGCGGGATCTGCCACGCTCACGCTGACCGGCACTTCCGGGATGCTGAACCATACCTCCACCGTAATGCTGACCGTCTCATCCCCGCCGCCGGATTACACGCTGACACTATCGCCGACGTCTCTCAGCGTCACCGCCGGGGCGCCTGCCTCCCAGTTGAGCGTCACAGCGAATGCCGTGAACGGCTTCAACGGTTCTGTGATGGTCGCCATCTCGGGACTTCCCGCTGGCACTGCTGCATCTCCTTCAACGCTGAGCTTAACTCCCGGAACTCCGCAAAACATAATGCTGACAACAGCTCTTACTGCGCCTGGCGGTACATCGACCGTTACATTCACAGGAACATCAGGCAGTCTCACGCATTCCGCTTCCCTTGCACTTACAGTCATGGCTGCGGCAAAAGCGAATGCTCCCGATGTAACCACGTTTCACTACAACGTCGCGCGCGATGGGCTCAATTCGGCAGAAACCATCCTGACTCCGCAAAACGTGAATGCGACGCAGTTCGGGAAGGTTGGCTTTTTTGCGGTGGATGGCAAGGTTGACGCTCAGCCTCTCTATCTCGCGAGTGTGGTAATCGGAAGCGAATTTCGCAATGTGCTTTACGTGGCCACCGAACACGGCAGCGTGTATGCATTTGACGCTGACACCGGCGCTCAGATCTGGAAGACATCCGTTCTCGGAAGCAATGAGACTACAAGCGACAACCATTCCTGTTCACAAATTTCGCCTGAGATCGGGATCAGTTCAACGCCGGTGATCGATCGCAAGCAAGGAACGAACGGTACGATCTTTGTTGTTGGCATGAGCAAGGATGCAGCGGGGGCGTATCACCAGCGTCTTCATGCTCTCGACGTTACGACGGGTGGAGAGCTAGGCGCGAGCCCGACCGAGATCACCGGCAGCTATCCCGGTACGGGCGATAATACGCAGAATGGGAGTGTTGTCTTCGATCCTGCCCAGTATGCCGAACGCGCGGCGCTGCTTCTGCTCAATGGCAACATCTACACTGCCTGGACTTCACACTGCGACGCGGGACTGTATACCGGATGGGTGATGGCGTACAGCGAATCGACTTTGAAGCAAACCCAGTTGCTAAATCTGACACCCAACGGCCACGAGGGTTCAATTTGGATGAGTGGTAATGGCCTGGCAGCGGACGGCGATGGAAACATCTACCTGCTCGATGCAAATGGCACCTTTGATACAACGCTCGATGCCAACGGATTCCCTTCGAAGGGCGACTACGGCAATGCCATGGTGAAGCTCTCATCGGCAAGCGGCAAGCTGGCGGTGGCTGACTACTTCGCGACATATAACACCGTCGCCGAGTCAAACGGCGATCTCGACCTTGGTTCGGGCGGCGCGTTGCTGCTTCCAGACCAGATCGACTCGCATGGGGCGGTACGCCATCTGATTGTTGGCGCCGGAAAGGATAGAAACATCTTTCTCGCCGATCGTGACAACCTGGGCAAATTCAACCCGTCGACCACATCTCCTGACAGCAACATTTATCAGAAGCTCACGGGAGCACTAACTGGGCTCGTCTATTCCACCCCTGCCTACTTTAATGGAGTGATCTACTATTCAGCGGACGGTGATGCGCTCAAAGCGTTTCCGTTGACGAATGCGTTGATGGCGACGACTCCGACAAGCCTATCGGTAGTCAAGTTTCCGCATCCCGGGCCAACGCCATCCATCTCCTCGGATGGAACACAGAATGGTATCGTGTGGGCTCTCGAATCCAGCTTGAACAGCGCGGGAATTCTTCACGCCTATGATCCCGCGGACCTGGCGCATGAACTATATAACAGCAGCCAGGCTGCCAACGGACGTGACAGCTTTGGAAACGGAAATAAGTTCATTACCCCAATGATTGTGAATGGCAAAGTATATGTCGGCACACAGAACGGTGTAGCTGTTTTCGGTTTGCTGCAGTAAGGAAGTCTGTGTCGGGATAGAAAAGAGTCGTTACCGCTCGCCCCATTTCAATTTAGAGCGCAAGACGTCAAAGAAGCCGGTCTCGCCAAGGCGCACAAGATTTACGTTGAATTCCGACCGCCGGCAAAGCAGCTCGTCACGAACGCGCAGCAGGATGGCTTCTTGTCCGTCGATGGTGAGGTACGTCTGATCGGGCACACCTTCGATGCTGACCCTTATCTGACAATCACCGCGAACAACCATAGGGCGAATCGTAAGCAGATGGGGACAAACTGGCGTAATGACGATTGCGTCGACATCAGGAACCAGGATCGGCCCGTTTGCGGACAGAGTATAGGCAGTGGAGCCTGTTGGAGTGGAGACAATCACTCCGTCGGCGCGAAATGCGGCTGCCACCTGCTCGAATAGCCGGATGGTGAATTCTCCCATGCGGGCGATTGCGCCTTTGGATACCACCACATCGTTCAGTGCTTCGTATTCGGAATGAAGCTTGCCATCGCGAAAAAGTTCAGCATGAAGCATTGCGCGCGACTCAATGGCGCAACAGTTGTGGCACCATCCATCGAGGGTCGAATAAAGATCGGCGAGACGAACCTCGGTCAAAAATCCGAGTGACCCGAGGTTAACGCTCAGGATGGGAACTTTTGATTTTGCGAAGACTCGGGCTGCCGCTAGGAGGGTGCCATCTCCTCCAAGAACGATGGCCAACTCAGGATTTGTAGCGGCCATCTCTTGCCGTGGAACAATGGGCGCGTCCTGCGTGTAGTTGCCGCTCACCGGATCGAGGATCGGACTGTAGCCGTGTCCACGCAACCACAGGATCAACTCCGGCAAAAGCGTGGACAACTCTTCTTTCTGAGGCTTGGAAATTATGGCGATGGATCGCATGGAACTTCAGTGTACGAGAGTTCGCGAACGAGAGGAATATTGCATTAAGAAAATCGGGCGTGCAGAAGAAATTCGCGATTTCCTTCAGCGCCTGTAATCGGCGAATCGATGACGTCCACGTCTTTCGCATCGAGTTCGACGATGCATTCGCGCACGCGACTGATGGCGAATTGATGTGCGGCCGGGTCGCGCACGATGCCACCTTTGCCGATGTGCTGCCGCCCGGCTTCAAACTGCGGCTTGATCAAGATGACGGCTTCGGCAGGCTCTTCTCTGTTAAGGAGAGCCGCTTCTACCACGGGCGGAAGTACCAGGGTTGCAGAGATGAAGGAAACGTCCATCGCAATAAATGAGATGCCTTCGGGCAGGTCGCCGGGCACCAGAAGACGCGCGTTGGTGCGCTCCATGAGTTGGACGCGTGTGTCTGAGCGCAAGGACTGCGCAATCTGGCCGTAGCCGGTATCCACCGCAAGCACGCGCGCTGCTCCGTGCTGAAGCATGCAATCGGTGAATCCTCCAGTCGACGTTCCGACGTCGAGACAAAAGCGACGTTTTAGATCGATGTTCCAATGCGCGAGCGCGGCTTCCAATTTCAGGCCTCCGCGGCTTACGTATCGGATTTCCTCACCCAACAATCGAAAGACTGCATCTTCAGGCACGGAGGTGCCTGGCTTGGAAATTTTCTGTTCATTCACGAGCACGCGGCCCGCGAGAATCATGGCCTGCGCGCGTTCGCGGGTGCTGATTACCCCGCGTTCAACGAGCAGCTTATCCAGCCTTATTTTCATTCGATCGGAGAAAGCCTAAGGGGTTCCGGAGCCGATGCTGTTGCTGGCATTGATGGCGTTAGCCCCCCCGGGAACCTGCGATGCTGTCCGCAAACCCACAACGTTGCCCGGAAGTTGAATTGTAGCCGCGATTGAATCGGTGTCAGCCCGAATGATTGTTACACGCGGGCTATCCGGAGACGTTACATAGACCTTGCTGTACAGGCTGTTTGTAACGGACGCAACGGAGCGCGGTGTAGAGACGCCGGTGGTGCTGGTAGCATCCGCCGGGATCGTGATCGTTCGCTTGACGGTAAAGCTGGATATATCAATCACGCTGACAGTGCCGTCCCCCTGATTCGCCGTGTAGGCGCGAGTGCCATCCTGCAACACCGTGACGGAGGAGGGATGTTTGCCCACCGCTACAGTGGCTAGTACATGACCGAAGTTAGCGGAGTTGTTGCCATAAACGTCGGTCGATACGTCGATAAAGCTCACAGTGTTGGAATCGTAGTTCGCGGTGACGAGAATGCTTGCCGATTGGTACATCTCCGCATACACAGGCCCGCCTCCGACAGTGAAGGTCTGGCAATTGTACGGGTGATCCACCGTATTGCACGGCAACTGAGATACTCCGTAGGTCTGGGAATTCAAGGCGTTCGCTTGACCGTCGATCACCGTTACAGTCCCGCTGCCACGGTTAAGAATGAAGACTCTGCGGGTGTCAGAAGACTGAACACCAAACACGGGGCAAACACCGACGGGAATCTTGGCGGAAACCGAGTTTGTTGAGGATTCGATTGAATCGACCTCCCCATTCACGCCTTGGGTAGGTATATCGCAGGTGTTCGGCGGCAATTGCTGCGTAATCGCGTAAACCCGCTGACCTGTGGCGTTGCCGACGATTCCCACTGGCCCAAGTGAAACAGGGATGGCCTGCTTAAGTGCTGCAGGACTACCGCTTAAAAAATCGATCTCGTTGTTGGCTGAATCCGCGAGGTAGACAGAGCTTGTAGACAAGACATTGACCGGGTTCGACGTAGGAAGCAGGGTTGTGGTCAGAACGCGGGGGCTGAGCGGAGCCTGGCCTGAAGCTGCTGAAACAGGAAAAGTGCTCAGGGTATGGTCAGTGTTGATGCTGTAGGCTGTACTTCCACTCTGCGCCATGGCGAGAGCGGTTGGGCCGGGGCCAACATACCCCTGGGCCATAATGCTGTCGCCGGCAAAGTCGACAATGGTTGCGACGCCGACCGTGGTCGGCAACGGGATCTGTCCAGGAGCGTTTTGCTGAGAAACAACAGCAATTGCGACGGTGGGCTGAGGAGGCGGCCCCGTCGGACTAATCGGCGTGACCACGGGACGATAAGTGCTACCGCAACCGCACACAACTGCCAGCATCAGCAGCCCACCGGCTGCCAATTTTGGGCTCTTCGGCCCTGCAATACTCAACACTCGTAGATACCTCGTCTGCAGATCGAATACTCTTAGATACTTGATTGTAAATCACGGAAGGCACTCCGGGCTGTTAGCGGTCAGGAACAACAGAGTGAGGAATCGCCTACAACACGACCGGCTTCACTGGCAATCGACCGCGATCCTGTCGCTGGTGCTATCACTGGCATCGATTTACGTGCTTTTCAGCGCGCTTTGGGCCATTTCCACGCGCGGATTTCAGTACGGCTTGTTTGCATGCTGCGCCTTGGCAATCATCGCCGCATTGCTTCGTTCCGTCACTGTATTCGCTGCCGTTACTGGCGCCGTGCTGTCCTTCTCGTTGTTTCTGTCCACTCTTGCCAGCGATCGGTCGTGGGGTCGGACGTCGCTTGTGCCGTTGCTCATACTCTTTGTTCTCACCTACCTGGCCACCCGGTTTCGCCGGGATGGCAAGGCAAAGATGGGAAACGCGGAGTCTAAGTCCGGGAGAAATGCAGCGCAAGTTGCGGCGAATATAGGAGTCGCCTCGCTGGTGATGCCGGTCCTGATGTCGCCCAACTGGCTTTTGCGGTCAAGCCACGGCTGGCAGCTTGCAGGAGCAGCTATTTTTCCCGCCATGGTTGCAGCGCTGGCAGAAGCCGCGGCCGATACTGTGTCATCGGAGGTAGGTCAGGCCGTCGGAGGCGATCCCAGGATGGTCACCACGTGGAACGAAGTACCTGCGGGGACCGACGGCGCCGTCAGCTTCAAGGGAACTTTGGCAGGCCTGGCGGCAGCACTTCTTATCGTTCTAGTGTCGATGAAGGTGCTGCAAATGTCGTCGAGGGTAGGCCTTTTTGCCTTCGGCGGCGCGGTCTTCGGGCTCGTTTTTGACAGCCTGCTTGGAGCGACACTGGAACGAAAAAGCTGGATCAATAACGACGCTGTTAACTTTCTGTCAACGTTGGCAGCGGCTGTTTTTGCGGGATCAGTAGCGTTGATACCAGCTTTTGCTGCGAAATAGCCGGCTAGTGCGGCAGGCGCAGCCGCCATGCCGTGTAACTGACGATTTCGTGGAATAACCTTTGCATTTCCTGCCAATTCGTGATGCTTCTGCCGGGTGCGCGGGGCGATCCGTAGACGTCGAGCCCTTCGGCGGAACAGAGAGCGTGAATGCGGAATAAGTGAGTTCCATCACTCACGATGACGATCCGCTGCAGGTGATTGGCGCGGGCAATCAAGGCGAGGCGGCGCGCCGACTCCTCAGTATTCATGCTCTGAGTTTCCGCAATGATCTGGCTCTCCGGGATTCCGTGGGCGAGCAGATAGTCGTGGCCTACACCACCCTCGGAATGTACGTTGTCACCCGGACCGCCAAGAGTGACGACGAGGGGAGCGATTCCCTTCTGGTATAGAGACAGTGCATGGTCGAGACGCGCTCGTAGTACTGGTGACGGCCGTCCGTCGTATTCGGCAGCGCCGAAAACGGCGATAGCATCTGCGCTTCGAGCATCGTCGCGATTGGCGAAGTATCGAATCTGCGAATAAACCCAGATTCCCCATCCCAGTCCGCCCACAAGTGCCGTAATCAGGAGCGAACGGACCAGCCTGCGCAAAGGAGCCGCGCCGGGTCGGAGATTGGTTTCAGGAACGATCATGCTTACTTGCACCGGGCTAACGCTGCAGGGTCATCACAATTTCGTGTGTTGGGATTGCGCCCTCGCGCAGAACTTTCCAGGAATCCTTCTCGCCCGACAGGTCGACAATCGTCGTTGGAACGGCGCGTCCTGTCGGTCCGCCGTCCACGATGAGTGGGATGCGCTCGCCAATCTGGTCGCGAACGCCTGCTGCGTAGGTACACTCGGGCGCGCCCTGCAAATTTGCCGAAGTTGCGGTAATGGGGAGGCCAAATGCTTCAACCACAGCCCGCGGAATCGAACAATCCGGCACTCGAAGCGCGACGTTGCCGGTGTTTGCCGTGCTGCGAAGAGGCAAACGAGAGCCCGCTTTCACGATAATCGTCAACGGGCCAGGCCAGAAGCGTTCGGCCAGCCGGTCGAAATTCGCGTCGATGTCACGGGCCAACTCAAAGGCCTGGGCAACGCTGGCTAAAAGCAACGAAAGAGGCTTGTGCCGCAAACGACCCTTGATCTGATAAATTCGCTCGACCGCCTGCAGATTTACAGGGTCAACGGCAAGGCCGTAAAAGGTATCAGTGGGCATCCCGATCACTTTTCCTGCTTTAAGACAGGAAACGATGTACTCGATGTGCTTTTTTTCTGGTTCGTCGGGATGAACTCGCAGGATTTCCGCAGACAAGGTGGCTCCGTACCGAAATAAGGTAAATGTTTAGCGAATGACGGAAATTATCATACAGCCAGAGACTGGCGCAAACCCAGCGCAGGCGCACGGGGTAAAATCGCACAGATGCAGACTGCCCACAACCGCACGCGTAATCGAATTGTACAGAGTCGGCAGAATAGTCGGGTAAAAGAACTGCGATATGCCCTGAGTCATGGGGGACGTCGTTCTAACGACGCGATTGCTCTGGAAGGTCACCACCTCGTTGCCGAGGCTCTGCGAAGCGGCCTGACACTGACGACCGTCTTTCTGCGCGAAGGCAGTGAGAAGCTGCTGGACAGTTTGATTCTGACTTCAGATCCCGAAATTCTCATCCTCACCGAGGATGTCTTCCACAGCGCCGTAACCACAGAGTCGCCGCAAGGAATCGCGGCTTTGGCCACCCCTCCGGAGTTCGATGCGGAAGATCTGTTCACGGGAGTTCCGCTGGTTGTGGTTGCAGCCGAACTGCGTGACCCGGGCAACCTGGGAACGCTGCTGCGCTCCTCCGAGGCTTTTGGAGCGACGGGGATGATTCTGCTTCCCGGGACTGTGAGTCAATGGAATCCAAAAGCTCTTCGAGCGTCTTCCGGCTCGGCTTTTCGAATGCCCGTGATTTCTCTCGATAAAGATGCGGCCATCGCATTATTGCGGAGACATGGTTTGCAACTGCTGGCTTCGACGGTGGACGGGGGCGAACCCGCACTCAGCATCGATTTCGACCGGCCGACGGCGTTGTTTATCGGCAACGAGGGAGCGGGATTGTCGCTCTGTCCTTATCGCTGCGGCAGATTTCCGCATCACAATTCCCTGCCCGGGCCCGGTGGAATCGCTCAACGCCGCAGTCGCCGCCAGCGTCCTGTTGTATGAGGCTTCGCGGCAGCGGAGTCATCTGGTGAATGAACCGGCTAAATCATGAGCCTCTTCGGTGAGACGCCCGATCTTCGACGGCACAGCAAATCCCAGGCAGCGCCACTGGCAGAAAGAATGCGCCCGCGAACACTGGAGGAGTTCGCTGGGCAGGAGCACTTGCTAGCCCCGGGAAAGCCTCTTCGCGTACAAATTGAGCGCGATGACATGGCGTCGATGATCTTCTGGGGGCCGCCTGGCGTGGGCAAGACCACATTGGCCAAGATTATCGCCGATACCACCAAGGCTAGTTTCATTGAATTCTCTGCGGTGCTCTCGGGCATAAAGGAAATCAAGCAGGTGATGGTCGATGCGGAGAAGGCGGCGGCGTACGGTTCACGCACCATCTTGTTCATCGATGAAATCCACCGCTTCAACAAGGCACAGCAGGATGCGTTTCTGCCCTACGTTGAGCGAGGGACGATCCGCCTGATTGGAGCGACAACGGAAAACCCTTCTTTCGAAGTGATTGCCGCGTTGCTTTCCCGCTGCCGCGTTTTTACCTTGAAGCCGCTTGCAGAGGATCAGTTGATTGCGCTGCTGCAACGTGCCCTCGCGGATGAGGAGCGCGGGCTCGGATCCCTGCACCTGAAGGCAGATGCGGATGCTCTTTCGATGATTGCCGACTACTCCAGCGGCGACGCGCGCAATGCATACAACGCGCTCGAGATGGCTGCCCGAATGACCACCATCGGCACTATCACGAAGGACGTGGCAGCAGAAGCGTTGCAGCAGCGAGTGCTGCTCTATGACAAGCAGGGTGAAGAGCACTACAACCTGATTTCAGCGTTGCACAAGTCTGTACGCAACAGCGATGCCGACGCGGCCCTCTACTGGCTGGGCCGTATGCTGCAGGCTGGCGAAGATTTGATGTATGTTGCAAGGCGCGTGGTCAGGATGTCCGTTGAGGACATTGGTCTGGCCTCTCCTGAGGCGCTCAACCTGACGCTTTCCGCGCGCGATGCGGTAGATTTTCTTGGCTCCCCGGAAGGAGAACTCGCATTGGCCCAGGCCGTGGTGTATCTCGCTCTGGCGCCCAAATCCAACGCCGTCTATACCGCCTACAGCGCTGTGCTGGCGGATATTGAGGCGACCCGCGCTGAACCTGTGCCGCTACACCTGCGCAATGCTCCGACCGGGCTGATGAAATCGCTGGATTATGGTAAGGGCTACAAGTATGCGCACGACGAAGAAGGCCGAGTCGCCGATATGGATTGCCTGCCGGAGAGTTTGAAGGGACACACGTACTACCATCCGACGCACGAAGGACGCGAAAAGCTACTGGCGCAGCGTATGGATGAGATCCGCAAAATTCGCGAAGAGAAGCATGGATCGAAGCGCTGATTATTTCTGCTTCAACCCATCCAATGCTTCAAAAACAATACCGCTGGTAAGCACCTCAGGCAAAAGCTTTGGGGCCTCAGAAGCGGAACCGGGATAAAGTGCGTATGTTGGAACACCGCTGCGGCCGAGTTGTGCCAGCGTTTGCGCAATCACCTCATCGTGCTGCGTCCAATCGGCGCGCATCAAGACGACGCCGCTATCCTTCAGACGTTTTTGCACGTCGGGAGTGTTCAATACCACGCGCTCATTTACCTGGCAGCTAAGGCACCAGCTCGCGGTGAAATCCACGAAGACAGGCTTCCCTTCACTGCGATATTTTTCCACTGCCGCCGGCGTGAAGGGTTCCCACGTCAGGCCGCTGGATTTCGCGGCGATGGCGGAGGGGCTACCTGACGCAACCGCATACAGTGGTACTGCGATGGCGATGGCCGCAACGACCACGGCGAATACAAGCGGTAGTCGCTTTGCCGGCCAGCGGCCGAGGATCCATCCAGCCACAGAGAGCAACAGGAGTCCGCCTAGAAGACCCGCTAACGCATTCACGCCTGCGGATTGCGTGAAGACCCATACCAGCCAGATCACCGTCGCGAAGACGGGAATGGCCGTTGCCTGCTTGAGAATTTCCATCCATGCGCCGGGGCGAGGCAGTAGTCGCGTCCACCCCGGGTTGTATGCGAGCAACACGTAAGGGAGTGCCAACCCAATGGCAATCGCAGTGAAGATGATGAATGTCGTTGTGGCTGATTGAGCGAGCGCAAAGCCTATCGCAACGCCCATGAATGGCGCGGTGCATGGAGTGGCTACGACCATCGCGAGTATCCCGGTGAAGAAGCTACCGGTGTAGCCGGACTTGCGGGCGAGGTCTCCGCCAGCGCTGGTGAGAGACAGTCCGATCTCGAATTGGCCCGCGAGGGACATGCCCAGAAAAAAGAGGAGCATGGCCATCAATGCAACGAATATCGGGGATTGAAACTGGAATCCCCAGCCAAACTGGCGTCCACCCGCGCGCAGCAACAGTAGCGCGGTTACCACAACCCAGAACGACACGAGAATACCCAGGGCGTAAACCAACCCGTGCATGCGCATGCGTCGGCGGTCATTGGTGGAGGATTGCACGAGCGACAATCCCTTGATGAAGAGGACGGGAAACACGCAAGGCATGAGGTTGAGGAGCAGTCCGCCAAGCAAGGCCAGTCCGGCATACTGCAGCACCGACCGAATGCTCGCAGAACCGACAACAGGCGCAGCCGCAGGAACGGAGCCCGCGAGCGCGTCAATCGTGTAGCCGGTCCCATCCTCGAGAACCACGATGCCCTTTAAAGATTCCGGGGTGGCTTTGAGATTCTCATCTCGCTTCAAGTCGAGGAGCAACCCATTCTTAAGCGGCAGCGCCTTTTGCGGATCCGGATTGCTGATTTGATTTCCATCGAATGGGAAGAATCGCGCCGAAGTTTCCTTCTTGCCGGTGAGAACCGCCAATCGAAAGCCGGTGGCCGTGGTTGCAAATGCCGTGTTCCACGAGGACGGCATTGACTGCGGCAAGGTTTTGCTGAGTCGATCGAACAAGCCTTGGACCGCAGTGTCTGTCTCCGGCTTTGCACCGCCGGTGATGTCCAGCGTCAGGTTTGCTTTGCCCGGGATGCATACTTCCCGGCAAACCAGCCAATCCACTTTCGCGGCGAGCGTCAACTTGGATTTCGGCGTGAGAGGAGATTTTGCCTGCATTGCGATGGGAAAGAGGACCTCGTTGTCGTAACCAAAATCCATCAGGGGGCCGAGTGGCAAGCGCTTGGGCGTGGGAAATTGTAACGGGCCAGCAGTGATGCCAGCGGGAAGGCTCCACTTGACTGTGGGAGGAAGACCCGAGTCGCCGGGATTGATCCAGTAGACGTGCCACCCGGCATCGAGCTTAAAGTAAACACCTGTCTTAAACTCACCGGGAGAAGCGATCACCGGGGTGGGCGTAAGCAATTCTACTGTCAGGTGCGGCGCCTTCACTGGAGCAGCGTGCAGCACCCCTGCCCGACACACAATGAGCAGAAGCAAAAGGGCTAGCGGTCTAGGGAAGCGCAGTCGCATGGGGAAATGAATCAGCTTCAATTTCTATCGTAACCGATTCATCAGAATCGCCGTGACTTGGAGACAGTTACTTGGAGGCCCAATACGCCCTATGGCCAATGTAGTCAGAATCAGGCAAATTGCCGAGAATTACCCGGCGCAACTCCAGTACATCCACGTCGCCTTGTTTCTGGTACAAGACCTTGCCGTCTGGCGCGATCAGCATTGTAAAGGGAACGCCAGCCTCCCACTTGGGATCGAACGCGGCCTGCATGGCGTATGTATCGTCTGATGCAAAAATCAGGTTGCGTGTGCCCGCGTGCTGCTTTTGCAGGAATTTCAGAACTCCGGCTTTTTCATCCGGCATGTTAGCCGACACCGTCACCATGTCGAAGTCTCGTGTGCGGAACATTCGCCATGTGGTCTGCAGGTCGGGAAATTCCACGGTGCATGGGCCGCACCATGTGGCCCAGAAATTTACCAGCAAGACTTTGCCCGTGGGATTCGCGCGCAGCTTCTTAAGCACGTCGGCGTTTGCATCCTCCAGATTTACTGGCTCGGCTTCAACCTTCTTCAAATATTCCAGTTGGCTGCTGGATTTCGATTTCCACTTGGTTGAGCAGCCGAAGACGCCGGTGTGATCGACCGTCACCGGCTTCCCTGCCAGCAAATCGTCAATGGCGTTCCGAGTTTCCTGAGTCTTTACCAGGGATTCGCGCTGGCTGCTATCGACACGCCCTTCGAAGCGAAGCTTCCGTTGGGAATCGAAGATGAACACATGCGGAGTGGCCTTCGGGCCGTAGGCGTTCGCTGTAGCCTGCGTCGAGCCATCGTATAGATAAGGGAAATTGAATTGCCGATAGGCGGCTCGAACCTTCATGTCATCGAGGCCGTCGCCGACGTCGGTCCACGCCAGTTCGTCCAGCCGCACCGCTTCAGGATCGTTCGGCTCTATCATTACGAAGGCAACGCTTTTGCCCTTGTAGTCCGATACAAGTTTCTTAAGTCTCGATTCATACAATTGCGCCGTCGGACAGTGGTCGCAGGTAAATACGATGACGAGGACCTGAGCGCTTTTGTAGTCGGCGAGTGTGTGCGTTTTGCCGTCGATTCCGGGCAGGGAGAAATCCGGCGCCGGGGAGCCGATTGCGAGCGTGGGATGAGTGTCGTCTGCGGCACAAATCGCTGTTGAAAGAAGCCCCAGAAAAAGACACATGCTCAGCTTGATGCGCGAACCCACGGTCATTCTCATTCCCATCCCCAATTGAAAAGTCCTATGTTCGCCAGCAAGTATACGCTGGGAACATATCGGAGACAGTGGTCACCTTTGTAAGTTTAGAGCGATGAAGCTAAAGACCCGCTCGCGCATGTTCCTTGTATAGGCAGCGGTCCATTACGACCTTGACGCCGGCCGCTTCGGCCCATCCGGCAGCTTCATCATGCACAACGCCTTCCTGGAGCCACAGGTAAGGAATCTTTAGGCGGATCACGTCCTTCACGATTTCAGGCACAAAGCCAGGTGAACGGAATACGTCCACCATATCGATCTTGCCTATAGCTTCGACAGCCTCATCGAGACTGGGATAGGAGACCTCACCGAGAACTTCTTTGCATTGCGGGTTGACGGGAATGATCTTGTATCCATTTCTCTGCATGTAATGCGAGACACCGAAGCTCGCCCGGCCAGAGTTATCGGATAGGCCGACAACGGCAATAGTTTTCGACTTCGTCAGCATCTCGTCGATTGTCAGTGGCTCGTTCATATTTTCTCCCGTCGAGTTCGCGTGTTGAAGCTAGACATCGAGATCGTCTGACACGGCTGCAGGTACTCCGCCTTGTCTGCGCATCAGAAGGTAGCCGCGAATGAACGGCTCCAGATAGCCTTCCAACACGCGGTCTACATCGCCCACTTCCACCTTGGTTCTATGATCTTTTGCAATCCGATAGGGTTGCAAAACGTAGGAACGAATCTGCGAGCCGAAGTTGATTTCCAGTTTAGAGTCTTCGACTTTCTTGGTGAGCGCACGCTTCTTTTCCAATTCGAATTCATACAGACGCGAGCGGAGCATCTTCATCGCTCGTTCGCGATTCTTGTGTTGCGATCTCTCGTTCTGGCACTGCACGACAATGTTGGTTGGCAGGTGGGTGATACGCACAGCGGAGTCGGTGGTGTTCACATGCTGGCCGCCCTTTCCGCCCGATCGATAGGTGTCGATACGAAGATCGTCCTGCTTGATGTCGATTTCGATGGAGTCGTCGATCTCCGGTGAGACATACACGCTGGCGAAGGAGGTATGCCGCCTCTTAGCCTGATCGAAGGGGGAGATGCGAACGAGGCGATGAACACCGATTTCGCTCGAGAGCATTCCATAGGCAAACTCACCGGTGATGGTGAACGTGGCCGACTTGATCCCAGCCTCTTCGCCGTCCTGGTAGTCATTGATCTCAGTCTTGAAGCCCTGGCGCTCAGCCCATCGCAAATACATGCGCATCAGCATTTCGGCCCAGTCCTGCGACTCTGTTCCACCTGCGCCGGGATGAACCGTCACGATGGCATTCAGCGGGTCAGTTTCCTGCGAGAGCATCGTACGCGCTTCCAGGGCATCGACAAACTCCTCGAGCGCCTGCATTTCCCGCTCGAGCTCCGGCTCGACCGACTCCCCCTCGCGCCCGAGTTCGAAGTATGCTTCGATGTCCCCTGTTCTGCGCGAAAGTTCGTCTGAATCCGCGAGGCTCGACTCAATTCGCTTACGCTCCCGCATAAGTGGCTGAGAGGCTGCCGGGTTAGACCATAAATTTGGGTCGGAGAGCTTAGCCTCGACCGAGGCTAAGTCGTTGCGCTGTCTGGCGGGGTCAAAGATACTCCCGCAGGTCGCGAACTTTCTCGCTTACCTGGGTATAGGCGAACTCAAGTTCATTCAGAGTCACGGGTAAAACCTGTCTTTTCTAGAAATCAGCTCCGGGCGAGTACAACGGTTTTCGCCGCCCGTGCGGTTAACGCTATGGCGATTATGGCACATAGGAGAGCGAAGACGTCTCCGTGGGCAGAATAGAAGGTTACATCGTCGCGGAAGCCGTATCTTCCGGAAAGTGAACTGCGGATGTTCCGCGGAATGCTCACCGTAGGTCTGCCGTAAGGATCGATGATTGTGGTAGTGCCGTTGTTCGTGTCACGCACAATCCAGCGCCTATTTTCAATGGCGCGCATCCTTGCCATGTTGAGATGCTGCCACGGCGCGCTGGTCTCTCCATACCAGCCATCGTCAGAGATATTGACGAACACCTCGGCACCATTCACCGCGAAGTGACGGATCTCGTCTGCAAAAATGGATTCATAGCAGATAAAGACTCCGTAGCGATGTCCTCCTGTGCGAAAGACTTTGCGGTACGCTCCTCTTCCGAAATCCGACACGTTGCGCGTCAAGTGCCCGGCGAAGAAGAGCAGATCCTTGAAGGGAACATACTCGCCAAATGGAACAAGATGAATCTTGTCATAGCGGCCGACGAAATCTCCTTGCGGTGAAAAGACCGCTGCGGAGTTAAAGATGGTGTAGCCGCCGCCCTTGGTTTCGATCCCTACATTGCCCGAGATGACTGAAGCGCCCGTCTCCGTAGCAAGGTCGTGCATTATCTGTTGAAAGCGGGGGTCGATATCATGGAAGGCTGTTGGCGCTTCCGGCCATGCAATCAGATCGGGCTTCGCCATGGGGTCTGTACATGGCGTAACTACCGCCGGAGCATTCGTTTCCGGCAGACCTCCGAGATAGGTCCCACAAGTTTGCTTACTCAGCTTTGAAAATTCCGCAACGTTCGCGTCATAGAGAGTCTCGTCCCAGGCTGAAGAACTTTTGACGCTGAGATTTGGTTGCATGAGGACGGCGGTTGCTTGGGTCGGTTGGGCTGGAGGAGCAAACAGATGTCC
Organism: uncultured Acidobacteriaceae bacterium; assembly: GCA_963797255.1. Lineage (GTDB taxonomy): Bacteria > Acidobacteriota > Terriglobia > Terriglobales > Acidobacteriaceae > JANXZS01. Next base: position 372,541 of record CAWCOV010000001.1, on the reverse strand, counting down.
CATCTGCAAAACAATAATTACTCCCACTCCCGAACCGAGCACGGCAATCCGATAGCGTAAGGATGCTGCATGGTCGATCAGGGTAAACGAGATGAGCGATGCCGCTGACACGAGAATGAACGAGAGTCCATAGACGCCCGTGTAAGGCGCAAGGCTGGTTAGCCAATAGTTGTCCACCTGCGAGTAGCCCAGCTGATCCCACGGCACACTCGTGATTCTTGAAGCGGCAAACTCAAGTGCTACCCATAAAAATGGCGCCACGATCAGCGGACGCAGAACTCCTCGAGAACTCTTTCGGATGAGGGAGATAAGAAAACCAAAACAGCCAAAATATAGTCCGAGTACCAAACTGTACCCCAGCAAAATAGCTGCCGAAGCGATGGCAGATATCCCGCCGTAAAAGAACATTGTCTGGTAAATCCAGTAGCAATTTCCCAGGTACCAGAGCACCCCGGTGAGATAAGCCAATAATGCACCGCGAAGCAAAAGCCGCTTGGGTTCAATTCCCTTTTCGTCGAGCAAAGCCAGCATAAGGGGAATCAGGGCGACCCACGAAAACGCGGTTCTCCACCAGGGAACGGGACCAGCAATTGAAAACGGCAGCAGTAGCAAAAGAGCGGACAAGGCTGCCAGCAGCCAAGGCATAAGTGCGTTTTTCTTCATCGCGCCGAGTCTACCATCCCTGCCGTCGTTCATTAATCCGTTACGCCTGGGAGCTTCGCGGTACAATTCAGCATCATGGGAGAGCAATTGCTTCGATTTGCCATGCACGCCCTGACCTACATTTTCATTGTGGGGATGGCAGGATCTTTCCTGGTGTCGTTTCTGGTCGTAATCAGTTTCTCGGAAGAGCTGAAGGATTTCTTCGGGGACGACTAGTGGTCTACGTTGAGGTTTAAAGACGTTGTTGACTACGTTAAAGATCAGACATACACTCAGCGCTGGGCGGTAAGGGGTTACGTGCCGTTTAGCGCCCGGGGTTGAAGCGAACATTTTTCATGGATCGATCTACCACCCAGGCTCCATCAAATCGTGTAAGGCTGGTGGTCGCATCCTCGGTGATGCTCACCTTCATCTCGTTCTGGCGTGCCGCTGCGATTGTTCTGAATGACCTTGGCTCGTCGGCGTTTTACGCGGTTGGAATTGCAGAGGAAGCAGTAGGCAAAGCGGCACCCTGGTTCATTCTCGGCGTCGTTCTCTTCTCTTTCGCTGTTCGGGCTGTTTACGTTGAGAGTTGTAGCATGTTTACCCGCGGCGGAGTTTACCGCGTGGTAAAAGAGGCGCTTGGAGGCACCTTCGCCAAGCTTAGCGTCTCCGCTCTCATGTTCGACTACATCCTTACCGGACCGATCTCAGGTGTATCTGCCGGACAATACATTACAGGCCTTATAAATGAATTGATGATGGTGGGAGCCGTTCACGGCTGGCTGCCTCATGCACTGATGCGCGGCCCGCACCTAGCTGCGCAAATGCCCATGAACGGCACGGCTGCCTTCTTCGCATTGGCTGTCACGATCTTCTATTGGTGGCAGAATATCAAGGGCATCGAGGAGTCCAGCGACCGCGCCCTCGACGTCATGAAGATAACTACCGTCATGGTGGTTATTCTGCTGATCTGGGGAATTTATTCGGCAATCCATGTTGGTGCGAAGCTTCCTCCATTCCCCACCCCGTCAAATCTGCACTTCAGCCCGGATGCATTGGGTGTCTTCCGTCATACCAAGTTTGCCGGAGCGCTCGGGCTCTTCGGAGTTATCGTCGCATTCGGACATTCCGTTCTGGCGATGAGCGGTGAAGAGTCGCTCGCGCAGGTGAATCGTGAAATTGAGCACCCAAAACTTAAGAATCTGAAGCGCGCTGCGATCGTCATAGCTGTGTATAGCTGCTTGTTCACGGGAATGGCGTCCATGCTCGCGGTGATGCTGATTCCGGATGCCGTTCGCGTACCGATCTATCGGGATAACATCATCTCCGGCATGGCGATGTACATGGTGGGACCGCAAGTCCTGCGGATCATCTTCCGTGTTTTCGTTGTCGTAGTCGGCTTTCTTATTCTCTCCGGTGCAATCAACACTTCAATGATTGGATCCACCGGCGTGCTGATGCGCGTAGCGGAAGATGGCGTTCTTACCGACTGGTTCCGCAAACCGCATCGGCGTTTCGGCACGAGCTATCGTATCGTCAACATGGTCGCGATACTACAGATCGTCACGATCGTAGCCAGTCGAGGAAACGTTATAACCCTGGGTGAAGCGTATGCCTTCGGTGTCATCTGGAGCTTTACCTTCAATAGCCTGGCGATGCTCGTGCTTCGCAATAAATATAAGGGCGAGCGAGGGTGGAAAGTTCCTCCCAACATCCGCATAGGAAAGATAGAAATTCCCCTGGGGCTGGCGTCAGTCTTCATGGTCCTTATCACCACTGCCATCGTTAACTTCTTCACAAAAGAAGTTGCCACGGTTACAGGCGTGGGATTTGCTGCGACCTTCTTCTGCATCTTCAGCTTCTCAGAGCATAAGAATAAGAAGAGACATGCCTTAGCTGCGAAACAGATGAAGGAGCACTTTCAGTTGGAACACGAAGATACCGTTGTTCGTGAGACGCTGAATATCAAGCCGGGCTCCGTCATGGTTACCATGCGTGATTCCGCCAATCCTGCAGCATTGAAGTGGGCACTCGCTCGAACCAATACCGACGATCAAGACATTGTCGTTCTTACCGCCCGCGTGCTCGGTGCTGGAGGCGGCGAATTTCTTGAAGCGTCTGAGCAACTGTTCAGTGAACATGAACAGATGGTCTTCACCAAGGCAGTCTCCGTTGCAGAGAGCTTTGGAAAGCACATCTCACTGCTGGTAGTCCCGGCTGGAGATATTTTCGCTGCGCTGGTGCAGACAGCGTATTCTCTCGAAGCCGATGCGGTAGTTTCTGGCCTGTCAAGTCGCATGACGGCACAAGACCAGGCATTTCACGTTGGTCAAGCGTGGGAGGCACTCCCGGAGCCCAAGAGGCAATTCACATTTTTCGTTATCTCACCCGACGGCGAGGCTCAGGCATTCCACATTGGCCCGCACGTTCCTACCTTGCAGGCAGATGACGTGCAACTTGTGCACCGGCTCTGGTTGAATTTCCATCGCGATCCGGATATGCAAGGCCTGCATCATAGTGACATCGTCACATATGCATTGACTCGACTTGCGAGTGAATATGCGCGCGATAAGCAAGAAACTTTGAAAGATATGCGACGGTCAGCACTAAGTGGGCATCAGATGCGTGGTCTGGGTTCTTATCCAGAGCTACCTGAGAGCTCATCGGGACTTACCATGCGAGCGCCAAAACCGTATAACGATTCAACTGATTCCGATTCCGGTAACTAACTATCTCTTGCACGACAATCTCTACTTTTAATCATCGGAGTTTCTTCGTGCATTGATAATAGGTTCTAGTTTGTGAACTAACTCACTTCGAGAATTTGTCAAAGTCTAGCCACATGCGTATCGTAAGTGATGTGCAAGTCTTAGGCTTCTTGAAGATTTAGCGCTTAAGAGGAGGAAGAGTGCAGGTTTCTGAAATACTTCTAGAGATTGATAAGGAAATTGCCAGGTTGCAACAAGTCCGAGGCCTACTGGCAGGCGAAACTCCGAAGGCTCGCCGTGGTCGCAAGAAGTCAGTTACGAGCGCTTCGGCACCGGCTAAAAAAGCTGCAAAACGGAAGCTTAGTCCCGAGGGCCGTAAGCGGATTGCGGAAGCGATGAAGCGGCGCTGGGCAGAACGCAAGAAGCAACAGGCCTCGAAGGCTACAAAATAAATCTCTGGGAACTCACGATGCTGAATGAGGGCAGATCACCAAACGATCTGCCCTCATTCTTTTGTTGTGAATCATCGTAGGGTCTCACCTGCGTTGACTATCGCGACTTCCACCCCCGTGCCTCTCAAATGCGATTGAAGTTCTTTTGGTGTGCCAGTGAGAGGCGGAAAAGTTCCATAGTGGATGGGAAGTACAGTCTTCACGCCCAGGTAATTTGCTGCCAAAGCCGCCTCTTTGGGACCCATGGTGTAGTGCCCGCCCATCGGGAGCATGGCAAATTCCGGTGCATACAATTCGCGTATCAATTTCATATCGGAAAAGACGGTCGTATCTCCCGCGTGATATAAGACCGGCCCGCTATCCACAGTAATCACAAAACCGCCGGGCTCGCCGCCATAAATGATTTTGTCTCCATCGCTAATGCCTGAGGAGTGCTTGGCTTCAACCATTGTCGCCACGACGTCCTGGAATCGGAACGAGCCGCCGATGTTCATGCCAGTTGTCTTCTCCACTCCTTTTGACTCAAGCCACGCAGCAACTTCAAAGATGGCCACGACCATCGAGTTGTACTTTTTGGCAAGAGGCGCGGCATCGGCTATGTGATCGAAGTGACCATGGGTAATTAGAATGAGGTCCACTTTTTCCGGCATGGTATATCCCTTGGGAAAAGATGGATTCTGCTCCATGAATGGATCGATCAAAATAGACGTTCCGACTTGCGTTTGAACGTGAACAAACGAGTGGCCGAGCCAGGTAACCGAAGTTCCTTTCAGATTGCTCATTCTGCATTTCCCTTTCTTCACTTAACTGACGGTGCAGTCGAACTGAACGTTGCGTTTTTATGATGCCGCCGTACTTTGTGCATGAGCGTTTCGCATTCATCCGATCAACACGGAACTTTTCTCTGATCTAAACTAACAACTATTCATGGACCTTCCCAAGATCGACATACGCGCCGGCAACAACTCAAAATTCCCCGCCGGTCCATCACTTAAGGGCCGATTGGTAACGGGAAGGATTTTCCGCGAGACCACCGCTGATTTCATGGTGCAGAATGCCTCGCGCTACGGCGATCTTGTGCACTACACCGCTGTCGGCCGCCACGTCTACCAGCTTAATCACCCTGACCTGGTTCACGATTTTTTTCTCCGCGATGTCGGTCACCATAATCGTGGAATCGTTATGCAAAGGTCGCGCTTCGTCCTGGGCTATGGGCTGTTAACCAGCGAAGAGCCCATGCATATGCGTCAGAGAAGATTGATGCAACCGGCCTTTCATCGTCAGCGAATCTCGGCCTACGGCGAAGTGATTTCGAACTACACCAGCCAGATGACGACCCGATGGCAAGATGGGGCGGTCATTGACCTTCACGCCGAAATGCTGCTTCTGGCACTGCGTATTGTAGGCAAGTGTCTCTTTGACACAAATGTCGAATCGGAAGTCCGCAAAATTGCGGCGGCGGTAGACGCCTTTATGGGCTTTATGCCGCTTGCCTTTCTTCCCTTCTCCGAGCAGATACAGAAGCTGCCCTTACCATCCATGAAGCGCATACACCGGGGACATGAGGAACTCAACAGTCTGATATATGGCATTATCCGCCAACGCCGCCGAGACAATGTCGACCGCGGCGATCTCTTATCCATTCTGCTCACTGCGGTCGACACAGAGGATAACACTGGAAAGATGACGGATGAGCAGGTACGCGACGAGTGCCTGACGCTGATGCTCGCCGGACATGAAACCACTGCGAACGCGCTGAGTTTCGCTCTGTGGCTTCTTGCACAGCATCCTGAGATTCAGGAAAACTTGCACGCTGAGTGTTCGAAGGTATTGAGTGGACGTCCTCCGGTTGCAGAGGACTTTCCTCGGCTGACATATGCGGAGAAGGTTTTTGCGGAATCGCTACGTTTGTATCCGCCGGTGTGGGTTACTGCTCGGACCTGCGCAGAGCCTTACGAGATTGCGGGATTTCTCATACCTAAGGGCTCAATCCTGCTGGCACCGCAAATAGCATTGCACCACGATGCTCGTTTCTGGGACGAGCCTGAACGCTTTAACCCAGAGCGCTTCTCTGAGCATGAGAAGACATTGCGTCCGCGTTTCTCCTACTTTCCTTTCGGCGCAGGCTCGCGGCAATGTATTGGAGAAGGACTGGCTTGGATGGAAGGTGTTTTGGTGCTTGCCGCGATCGTTCAACAGTGGACAATCCGCGAGGTCCCGGGACGCAGCAAATCCTTAAAGGTGACGCCAGCCATTACTCTGAGGCCAAAGGGCGGATTGCCGTTGGTCGTCGAGCGAAGATCCTGAACAGTAGATCGAAATTCTGGATCAGCGACTGATGATGACTTCGTAGACATTATCTTTGGCGAGAAAGAATTTACAGTTGCTGTAGTCACTGAAAAGCTTCTCAATGCTGCGGTTGGTATACACTCGGCGGACCGGAAAGCGTTCGCTCTCTTGTACCTCGACATTGTCAGTCGGGGTTAGGTGATACCGGCAGTAGGCTGTATCGTCCCCCACTTTCTTGGTGTGGAACAATGCCAGGATCTTACCGCCCGGAAGCAGACTGGCGTGAAAGCGATCGATCACCTGGTCGATCACAGCGTCGGGCAGGTAATCGAGAGTTGTCCACAGCAGCACCACGTCAAACAACCTTCCGGAGAACTCAAGGTTGTGTGCGAGAAATCCTTCAGTATCGAACTGCTCTACTTCTGGTCCATCTCCTTCCTTCACCATCTTCACCCACTCTGGTTTCATCGCTTCATGGACAATGTCCGCCATGTAGACGCTATGACCAAGGCTGGTTAGAAAGTTGATGTTGGAAGGAGAAGTGGGACCAATGTCTAAAATGCGGAGGTTTGTCTCTTGCTGGAGATGTTTGTGCATGGTCGCCCATGCACTCGAATGTCTGGGCACACGTGGGCCGGAGAGTATTGTTGGACTCCCCGAGCGAGCATCCCCAGCATTACTTTTCCCGAACAGCTTACGCAGCACGATATCGTCTTCCCCACGCGGCAGAAGTTTGAGGCTATCGCCGCGCCGACTCTACTAGCTGCGAGCCGGTGTGGCTGGATGTGACCCCGCCGCCCCCGCTGAGGCCTTCTCGGTTGAAGCGGGTGGCGTTTGCACTAAGTCTACCTTGCCTGAGAAGTTCGCGTTCTCTTCAATCGAGAGTCGAGCAGCGCGAATGTCTCCCAGGAGTTGACTTCCCTGGCGGAGCTCAACCCTTCCGGTTGCTGTAATGTTTCCGGTCAGGGTTCCCAGGACAATTACGTCCCGAGCCGCGACGTTTGCTTGAACATTTGCATTCGGGCCCACCGTCAGTCGACTATCGGATAGAGTGATCGTGCCCTCCAAGTGCCCGTCGACCACTAGGTCTTCATTACCCTTCACTTCTCCACGAATCTCGACCGACTTGCCGATTACCGCTGCCGCGCTTTCGCCTGGATTCATTACCTTCTCCTAAATTCTGGTGGGACTTACACGAACTATACGAGAGGTTTAGAGAATGCCGCAACCACGCTGCAAAGAAAGGATTTATTTAGCGAACCTTCCTCGGCACCGCCCCGAATACTGCCAGCCATGCAAATGCCGCACAAACTTCCTCGCCTAGCATTCGGGGTGGGCAAACTTCCGAACGTGCAATCTGCAGTCGATCAAAGTCACGCTCGCTTGTAAAGAAATTTAAGAAAGACGCCATCGGCGTGAGTTGCGGCACGGGTAAGGATAGGATTCGAACTAGAATAAGCAATATCGGGAGTTGGCTTCATAAAGAAATGAATCAAAGCGCTTTCATCCTTTTGACGGCAATCTTTATCGGTTCCGTGCTCCCGGGTCCGGCTGCCAGCGTCTCGCAGTCCTCCCAGGCGGAGACAGCTCCAGCAGCCGATCCTGTAGCACTGGTTCGCAGGGCGGCTGCGAACGAGTTACGCGCTATCGACGATCGAGTGGCGCAAGGCCCCGCCCCGGTGCGTTTCCTCCTTTTCAAAGAAGACGAGAAAGGTTCCACCAGCAAGGAAGTTGTTCAGACTCGCGACGGTAGTGTGGCGCGCCTTGTGGCCATCAACGGAAAGCCTCTCACTGAAGAACAGGAGCGTATTGAGGCCGATCGTCTACAACGTCTGATCGAGCAACCGGACTTACAGGCTCGTCGGCGAAAGCGCGAAAAAGACGACGCGGAGCGCGCCCAGAAAATCGTTCACGTTATGCCAGACGCGTTCCTCTATGCGTATGAAGGAATCGTTCCGGGCCCGAACGGTCCGGCCATCAGACTCAGTTTCAAACCGAAGCCCGGGTTCGATCCACCCGACCAGGAAACGAGAGTTGCTTTGGGCATCCAGGGTGAATTGTGGATCGATCAGGCTCAGGAGCGAATGGTTCGCCTGGACGCTCACCTCTTCGAGGATGTCGACTTTGGATGGGGCATTCTAGGAAGACTTTACAAGGGAGGAAACATCCGCATTGAAAACGCCGATGTCGGCAATCACAACTGGCAATTGCAGCGCATGAAACTCGACCTGACGGGAAAAGCTCTCATGCTCAAGACGCTAACTTTCCGCATCACGGAGAACGGCAGCGGCTATGAATTGGTGCCGAGAGAGATGAGCTACAAGGATGGCATCCGCCTCCTGCAATCAAAAGCACCGATTACTAGAGAAGTGGCTGGGCAGTAACGCCCTAGGACACCAGTTCCAACGCGCGAATCTGTTCCTTGCGAACGGTGAGTTTCTCGACCAGGTCGGCCCTCACTTCAAATCCTCGCCCAACGGATTCCGGTACTTGAATTTCGCCCGCAGCCGAAACAGAAACTTCAGGATCTATGATGTCTTCCGCCCAGTAACGGCGGGATGCGGAAACATCTCCCGGCAGGCTGAAGTTTTCCAACGAGGACAATGCGATGTTGTGTGCCCGCCCAATTCCAGTCTCAAGCATTCCACCGCACCAGACCGGAATTCCTCGCTCGTGCGCAGCATTGTGGACAGCGATTGCTTCGCTGAAACCACCTACGCGACCAACTTTGATATTGATGATCCGGCACGACTCCATGTCGATCGCCGCCAAGGCATCGCGACGGTTACGAATAGATTCGTCGAGGCACACCGACGTCTCCAATTGTTTTTGAAGCATGGAGTGAAAGTAGAAATCATCTGCCCAAAGCGGCTGCTCGATCATCAACATTTCAAATTCATCGAAACTCAGCAGGTGATCCGTGTCGCGCAGGCGATAGGCTGAATTCGCATCGCAACTTAGCATGATGCCCGGCCAACGATCCCGAACTGCGCTGAACACGTTGACGTCCCAACCCGGTTTGCATTTCAGTTTGATTCGCTGGTAGCCGGAAGCAAGTTCCTTCTCAATCTCGGCCATCAGCTGTTCAACGCTTGATTGAATACCGATCGAGACTCCACATGGAATGACATCGCGCACCCCGCCAAGCAACCGAGCTAGTGGAACGCCATCCATTTGCGCCTGCAAATCCCACACTGCATTTTCAAGTGCCGCTTTGGCCATTCGATGCCCACGCACTCTTCCAAATATTTGTGGACACTTTCCGGGATGGGCAACATCTGCAGCCGCCAGGGAAGGTGCAAGCTCACCAAGAATTACGGTCCACGCGGTGTCAACCGTCTCGTCGCTGAAGTAGGGATGTTCGCCGGCAGTACATTCGCCCCATCCGATCAAACCGTCCGCTCGAATTTCCGCGAGCAGGATACGGCGATCTGTTGTGCTGCCAAAGCTGGTCTCAAACGGTTTTACTAGAGGAACGCGGATCTCGCGCAGTGTAATGGATTCAATCTTCATTGATTCGGATCTCACCTTTATGAGGCGGGTGCGGTACGCAGACCCTCCACCTCAGCGATTCCAAGTTGAAAAATTCCGTTGCCTTCTACGTCTTGTTCAAAACCAATTGCTGCCATCCCGCGTGCAAACGCGCTTTGAAACTGTTCGCGGACTTTCGATTGAACTGCCAAAGCCTGGGTAAGATCGGAAGATTTCTTCCATTTGCCGATCTCCGCCGGGATACAAATCGTTTCCTTTACCTCTGTCAATGGAAGATTACCCGAGAGTGCCCCCTGAACGCGAGGGGAATTCATCCACCATTCCGCATGCAGCCGGTCCGTGGGCATACCAGCCTGAAGACGAGAGGAAGATACCCCATAGAAATCATGGGTATACCGCCGGACAACCACCCCCAGCCGACGGATATTCAAATAGGCATTTTTTATTTCCAGAGGGTCGAATGTCCACTCCATTAGCTGGATGCTCCGCCCTAAGGCCTCCGCCCGTTGGGCCAGTTTTAGCTTCCTTCCTATCCCTCGGTTGCGGTACGCATCTCGGACGGCAAGCATGTGCGAATGTAAGTAACCGTTACCGTTACGTATACCGGGGAGTGCCATCGCAAATCCGATTAGACTTTCCGCATCCCCGTTCAACGCGGCTCCCGGCAATGTGAGATCGAACGCCCCAAAAACCTGGCCGCCAATCTTTTTCGTCACTATGAAGACCCGCCGCGGTATGACATCTCCATCAGAGTAGCCCCACACTTCGATTTGGAGATCAACGCATGCCGTCAGTTCCTGAAATGTTTCACAGGGACGAATGATAATATTATCTGTAACTGTATCAAGTACGTTATTCACTAGCCTTCCATCCTACGTCGCTCTTTTTTGCCGATACCCATAACTCATCCAAAGTTTCAAGGGAAAGAGATTCAAGTGGCGCCGTTGCCTCTTTCTCCATTGCTTGAAACCGGCTGCGGAATTTCGCGTTCGTTCCGCGCAACGCCATCTCGGGATCTACCTTCAGCCGTCGTGCGAGATTTACCATTGTGAACAGCAAATCACCAACCTCGCCTTCAATTTCATGCTGCTTCTGCGAAGCAGAGATGGATCCCGAATTCGAAATCGCTTCTCTCAATTCCGATGTCTCTTCGGCCAGCTTTGTAAACAGCCCCTCTACCTCCGGCCAATCGAATCCGCACTTCGCCGCGCGCGATCCTAGCTTTCCAGCTTCGAGCATTGCCGGCAGCGACCGGGGGACGGAATCGAGTCGCGAATTTGTCTGTCCTTGATCCACTGGCTTTTCGGAAGCTTTTATCTCGTCCCAATTCCGAAGAACCTGTGCAGAGTCGATACCATCGATCTTCAGGCTCGGCGCAACGTTGCCCGCTGCCGCAGCCGCGGCATCCCCGAAGACGTGAGGATGGCGCCGAATGAGTTTCCGATTCAAACCATCTGTCACATCGGTAATCGTAAAGTAGGTCGCCTCTGATGCCATCTGCGCGTAAAAAAGCACCTGCAACAAAAGATCGCCAAGCTCGTCTTTCAGATGTGGCCAATCCTTGCGTTCAATCGCGTCCAGCACTTCGTATGTCTCTTCCAACGTAAATTTGCGGATGGAGTTGAAGTCCTGCTCGCGATCCCAGGGACAGCCGTCGGCGCTCCGAAGTCTGGCCATAATCTCAACGGACTTAGAAAATGACTCTCCCGGGGACTTCGGATCTTCGTTTTGTGTCTTCTGTGAATCCATGCCTTCACTTTAAACCGAGTGGCCGGCGTGCTAACCCGTATACTGCCGCTGGACCCATATGAATGTGTTCGGATTGCTGGTCGTTGTAATACTCGGGCTGCTCTTCGGCAGCTTCCTGAACGTCTGCATTTCCAGGCTGCCTGCGCATGACTCGATCGTGACGCCGCGCTCCCGCTGCCCCCATTGCGGAACACAGATTCGCGCCTGGGACAACATTCCGGTTTTAAGTTGGATCCTGCTCAACCGCCGGTGTCGCTCTTGCCAGGCAATCATTTCTATCCGGTACCCACTTGTTGAGATTGCTCTGCCCGCTCTTTGGGTACTTTGTTTTCTCAAGAGTGGTCCGGTGCTCGAGTCTGTTCAGTCCGCGATTCTTTTCACCGCGTCCGCCACATTTTGTTTCTTGGTGCTTGGCCTCGCTGTTATGGATTTGGAGACGATGCGTCTACCGAATTCCTTCACGCGTCCCGGAACGGCGATTGCAATTCTGTTCGCTGCAGTACGTTTGCCAGAATGGATGGACGCTACTCTCCCTCACCCTGCATTCAATCTAGGCCCAACTCCGACAGATCGCCTTCTACTGACGCACCCTCATCAGGCGATGCACGCAATGCTGCTCACAGCCGCGTCGGCGCTTTTGGGAGCAAGTCTCATCTGGTTAATTCGCTGGGTCTATCTCGTTGTTCGAAAGCAGGAAGGGATTGGGTTGGGAGATGCGAAGCTGATGGCGATGATTGCCGCCTGGCAGGGGCCTGCCAATGCGCTGCTGGTATTTTTTCTAGCCGTCGTAGGAGCGGCATTCTATTCGATCTTCATGCTTACAGTCAGGCAGATATCTGGGGACAGGGGTCTTTCTCTCAATGACAAAATTCCACTTGGATTCTTTCTCTGTATCGCCTCACTCTTTTCACTATTCTCAGGCGGTAGTGTGATTCGCTGGTATATGAACTTCTTTTGAATCCCATGTTGAAACAATCTGCCGGTTCGGTACGGAACGAACGCTAGTCGGAATTGTCTGAAGGATGCGATGTACCTGGGCCAGGTGATGCGTCCCGTGGATCACGTGAAAGCGCCGCCATTGATCGACGCGCAGTGGTCCAAGAATCATGTGGCTTGCCACCCGCTGAAGGCCGAATTGAGTCCGGCAGCGAGTAAGTAATTCATCCATCTTTTCCGCTTCAGACGATAGCTTCCAGGCGAGTTCATGCCCGCTAAGTGGTTGAGAGTGACCGGGAACGGTTTCCAACGGAGCAGGTGCTCCTTTGGGCATCCTTCCACGACTTAATACGATCAGCTGAAGCCACCACTCAAGAGGGGTGCACTTCGCGGAGGTTGGTCTGCGTTTTTCCAGCCGCTTCTCCAATGCGGAACTGGTGAGCTGATAAGTCAAAATCAAATGTTCGACAACCTGTTGCGTATTCCACCGCAAAGCATTGCCGTCCGGGTGTACTTGCGTTTCGTCAAAGTCCAGGGGCCCAAGAACAGAATGAAATTGGCTTTCGACTCTCTGCAGAATTGGATGCATTGGGTTCCTTCACCCTTGATTGATGTCAACTGACTGGCGTTCAAAAATCGGAGCTAATGGTGTGTGTCGCAACATTAGACTGCCGGAGATACAAAATGACAGTTCTTAATTCGCTACCCCCTTAAATTTGAACGTGCCCATGTGCGTCCTTTGCGGACGCACAGAAGCAAACCGAGATCAAATTTTCTGAGGGTACAACGCAGAACCAAGGAATGAGCGATTTGCAAACGGAGAGCGATTTTCCCCGTCGATGCGAATGGTTCCGTCTGAGCGGAACTTTAGTATCAAGCGAAGACTAGCATTCGAATCTGAATCTGAAAACGGTACGGCGGAGTTAAATGGGTGTTACAAACGTTGTAGTTGTTAAACGTCTTGGCAACTGCGACTTAGGTGTTAGTCAACGTTGATGTAGAGCCTGTTTCATTGTTTTGAGCAAGGAGCAATGGTTTTGCTCAACTTACTGGCTCTGGGCGGACTGCAACTGGGAAAGCGCCTTGCGGGAGGCCTTCGAGCGTGGTCCACCCGGATCAAGTTCAAGACAAAGCTTGTAATTTGCAATCGCTTCCTGAGTCTGGTTCATCTTCCTTGCTGTTTCGGCAACTCCAAAGGCCGCGTCCACGTTTTCCGGATCGAGCGTAAGAGCTTCCTTGTACCGGATATAAGCGCCTTTGTAGTTTTCCGATTGCATGTACATTTTTCCGATAGCTACGTCTTCCTTTGCCAGCTTTGGATTGTGGGCGACTGAAGTGATCGTGGTCTTCGCGCTTGGAGCGCGAAGCGTCCGGATCGGTATCGTTCATTCCTTCCAGCCGTGTTCTGCTGGAACTTACGCCTTCGTCATCGTTGCTCCCACCCTTCGCTTCGTCGCCGTCTCTTGGAGCGGGCGTAGGATCACCCTGCATATCTGCCGGAGCCGGAGCAGTACCACCCTGCTCTACAACCTTTGGCTGCCTTCTGCGATTCTTCTTCCGGAAAAGGATTATCACTGGCGCTGGATTTCTTGGGTGTGCTCGTGTCGCCCGCGGAGTTCTTGCTGTCCTGCGGGGACTTAGCGTCTTTAGCAGAAGATCTTGTCTGAGGAGGAGCCGCTGTTCGTTGTAGCGGGATGCGTCTGATCTTGCGCACTAGCGAAGCATGTCGGGCCGACCAATGCGGCAAGAAGAAAGGCGAAATGGAGGATTCGCGTCATGTTCTTCTCTAGTCTAGACGGTAAAGGCGCGAAATGGGATGCAGCGCGCCCGCTGCATTGATATACACTGCCAGATATTATTGAAACTTATGGCCCTAATAATTCGTTCCTCTGCGATTCATGCTGCGGGTTGTTACACCACGACGCCCATAAAATCGGGCGCCCGCGTTGTTGAATACACTGGCCCGCGCATAACCAAGGAAGTTGCTGACGAGAAATACCAGAATTCACCCACCACCTATCTTTTTGGACTTGGCAAAGGCGAAATCGTGATCGACGGTCATGGCACCGCCATGTTCATCAATCATTCCTGTGAGCCCAATTGCGAAACGGATGAGATCAAGGGTCGCGTCTGGATCAAGGCGATTCGCAACATCGCGGCAAATGAAGAGCTTACCTACGATTACAACCTCTATGACGGGGACGAGAGTGATGCGAGCTGCAACTGTGGCTCCGTGCGTTGTCGCCGAACGATGTATTCCCACGACGAAATGCGTCGTCGTCGTCGCGTCGCCAAGGCTGCGGATGCCAGGAAAACCACCAAGAAAAGCCTTCGATCTTCCCCCTCAAAGAATCGCCGCCAACGGAAAAAACGCGGCCCTCGCAACATTGCTGGCGACAAGGTATAAGAAAGAAACCTCTAAAAGCAGCAATAGAATCCGCAACACGGAATGGAAATGGCATGCGGCTGTGGCAGAAGCTGGTTCTAATGAACGTTGTGTCGGTTGGCGGCTGCCTGCTTCTACTCACGCTGGTTCCGGGACACTTGCCGCTGAGCGTTTACTTTGTAACTGGGATTCTTGCTTTCGGACTGGTCAACTCCATTGCGTTTCTCGGCCCACACCTCTCCAAAGGGTCCGACGATCGCTCCGAACGCATACAGATGCTCATAACCCTGGGACTCATCATCTTTGCCGGGTTCCTGGCATGGATGTTCTTCCGAAGCTGAAATATCCGCGAAAACTTCACCCGGAACACTCTCACGGATTCACAGGCTTCCAAGCGGATACAATCAGCCTTCAGGGGTTCCTCACGCGCAGAAGAGCGCCTCCTGACCAAAGACATCGAGAGAAAATGGCTTACCTCGTTCTAGCTCGCAAATATCGCCCCCAGCGCTTCGCAGACGTTGCCGGGCAGGACCACGTCACTCGCACGATGATGAACGCTCTGAGCCAGGGCCGTATCGCTCACGGCTATATTTTCAGCGGGCATCGCGGCATCGGCAAGACGACCATCGCTCGACTTCTGGCCATGGCTCTGAATTGTCGAACAGTCATCGGAACGGAGCAGCGCCCGACGCCAGAGCCCTGCGGCATTTGCGAGTCCTGCACCGAAATACGAGCAGGAAATGCTGTCGACGTGATCGAGATTGACGCCGCTACGAACCGCGGTATCGATGAAATTCGGGAACTCCGTGATGCTGCCCGGTACTCTCCTGCACGGGATCGCTACAAGATCTACATCCTCGACGAAGCCCACCAGATCACCGATGCGGCTTTCAATGCCCTGCTTAAAACGCTGGAAGAGCCGCCGGATCACGTGATCTTCATGATGGCTACGACCCAGCCGGAAGACATTCCTCAGACCATCCGCTCTCGTTGCCAGCACTTCAGCTTTCATGCTGTACGTTTTGACGACATACTCACCCAGCTACGCACCATTGCCACGGCAGAGGACATTCTGGCGGAAGACGCCGCATTGGCGCTGCTCGCCGAGGCTGGAGACGGCTCCATGCGCGACGCTCTCTCCATCATGGACCAGGCGATCGCGAGTGCTCCCCAGGAAAACGGGCGTCCTCATCTCAACGCGGAGCAAATCCGGGAGCTCATGGGGACTGTTCCGAATGCCGTCTTCGAGCGGCTCCTTGAAGCGGTAAATGCAAACGACAGCACCACCGTGATCGAAGAGATCAATCGTCTGTTGAACGCAGGACATAGTCCGTCGCAACTGGCACGTCAGTTTGTCCGCTACCTTCGGAATTGCCTGATGGCGCGACTGGGAGGAGAAGCTACTGAGCTCATTCAGCTTTCTCCAGATGAGCGAGCCCGCGCTGCACGCTCCGCTTCCCTTTTCAGCGAAGAAGACCTGGCGCGGTTCCTGCAGATGATGTTGAAAACGTTCGACGAGCTGAATTACCGGCAGGAGCAGCGCTTCCATCTGGAACTTGGACTGTTAAAGCTTGTCCATCTGCAGCGGCTGTTGCCTATCGAAGAATTCCTCAGCCAGATGCCGACTGCCCCCGCCGCAAAGTCCGGTGCCGCTAAGACTCCTGCAGCGTTACCCGCGGCTGCAAGGAATACGCCGCCACCAGTGGTGACTGCTCCGTCACGAGCGCCGTCCTATGCTCCCTCTGCCCCGCAAAAGCCCGCTCCAGGGTTTTCTCCATTCGAGGCAGACCGCAGCCGCAAGTCCAGTGGCGAATCCATGCAGAGCCCCGTTGTGACCGAGACAGCGGCTGTTACACCTACTCCGGCGAGCGTTTCCTCCGTTCCTCCTGTTTTGGCAGCGGTGCGGTCCGCCCTCGCTTCAGCCGCCGAAGCCGCCGCACCTCGCCCGCAACCGATTGTATCCAGCATCGACGTTGAGGGCGGATCAGTTGGATCTCTAGCCCTTGCTGTAGAGGTTGCTCCGCCTACCACGGCTTTGGATCTCAATTCGATTCGCGAGGTCATCACCTCTGCACTCGAAAATGAGGGCCACCACACCGCAGCCGCGCTTCTCTCCGCTGGCAACTGGACGGATGCGGGGAACGCCATTCAGGTAGAAGTAGCGATTAAGAAGACCATGCTCGGCCTCACTATGAATGCGGAGGCTGAGAAAATAAGCCGTAATGCACTGCGCGCGAGTGGATTCAATCAGAAGTTCAACGTCATTTCCAGCGAAACCGGACTGAAGGACGCAGCGTCGAAAGCCCCTGCTGAACGGAAGCCCACCTCCGGAAGTGCCCAAGGGCGGGCCCTCAGCCATCCGCTCGTCCAGCAGGCGCAGGAGTTATTTGGCGCAGAAGTGCGCAGCGTTATGGACCTGAGCGAGAAATCCTAGGACTTCGGAGTTTTGAACATGAATCCACTGAAGATGCAGGAAATGTTGGAGCAGGCCCGGCAAATGCAGGAGCAGGTCCAACAGAAGCTGGGACAGACTGTCGTCGAAGGAACCTCCGGTGGCGGTGCCGTGACGGTCACGATGAACGGGCAAAAACAAGTCCTCAAAATCAAGATCGATCCTTCCGCAGTGCTCAGCTTGAGCGGAAATACGGCGGACGTTGAAATGCTCGAAGACCTGGTGACGGCAGCCTGCAATGAGGCTGGCCGCCGTGCGGACGAAGCCATCAAGTCAAATCTCAGCGGCATGCTCGGCGGTCTTAACCTTCCCGGCCTCACATAAGCACTTCTTTCAGCGGAACGCGATGCAGTTTCAGAGGAGACGAGATTGTCGAGATTTGCCGAGCCCATGTCGCGGCTCATTGAAGAACTCAAGAAGCTGCCCGGCATCGGCGCCAAGAACGCCCAGCGGCTGGCCTTTCATATTTTGCGATCCAGCGCTGAGGATGCCAGCGCACTTGCTGACGCCGTCCGCGAGCTTAAAGAGAAGCTGAGGCTTTGCTCGAACTGCAACAACATCACCGATGTTGATCCCTGCATTTATTGCTCCAGCCCCGCGCGAAATCAACGTATTGTCTGCGTTGTGGAAGAGCCGACGAATATCTCATCCGTCGAGAAGACACGCAGCTACAACGGCGTGTACCACGTCCTCCACGGCACCCTTTCTCCGCTGCACGGAATTGGTCCAGAGCACTTAAGAATCAACAATTTGCTGTCTCGCGCCCAAGCTGGAGAAATCGATGAAATCATCCTCGCCACCAACCCCACGGTCGAAGGGGAAGCCACCGCCGTCTATCTCGCCGGAGAACTGCGAAACGCCGGAATCCGCATCTCCCGAATCGCCACTGGGGTTCCTGCCGGAAGTGATATTGAATATGCGGACGAGGTCACGATGGCGCGGGCAATGGAGGGGCGCCACGAAATCTAGTGATAAATCCCTCTTTCCTACCACCTCCGGGCAGTTCCCTGACCTACGGCGCTGACCTAAAGTGAATTAGAAAGACCTGAATGTTGCTGACTTTTGCATATTGGGCACGTCCAAAACTAAGGCTTCGCTCAAACTCAATCTCGCAGCATTCGCTATCATTTTCAGATTCCGAATGCGCGTGACCGGCCTCTGAAGGAACGAAAGCGCTGAACCGGATAGAAACTTACCGGTAATTCGGAGGAAAACCGGTCTGCGGCGTAATCTGTGTCTCGAAAGTCTCCAGGAATTCTGACGGGACTGAGGATTGTAGAGTAGTTTTTGACTGGAATTGGCTGCCACCCGTTTATCCCATTACAGGCAAGGGTGCCTTGGAGCCGAAACTATACCGTCGTAAGCGGGTTGCGACTTAGAAGGAATTAAGTGGAGAATCAAAGCACGATGCAAACTAGTTTTCGACGCCTCTTCCAGGTACTGCCCTTGGCAGGTGCCCTTCTCGCCTCTGCCTCGTTCTCATTCGCACAGACCGGCCCCGCGAATCGGATCGCCAAGAACATCACGAATGACTCGGTAAGCCCGGTCAAAGGTTCCGTTCATCCCATGCTTCGTTCGGAGGCCGATCAGGGCCTGAAAGATGCATCGACCGTATTGCACGGGCTTACGTTAAACTTTGCGCCGACTTCGGCTCAGCAGGCGGATCTGGAGGCATTGCTCGTCAGTCAGCAGCAGCCCTCATCTCCTGATTACCATCGTTGGCTAACGCCGCAACAGTTCGCCGACCGCTTCGGGATGAGTCAACAGGACATCAGTCGCGTTTCCTCCTGGCTACAGTCCCAGGGATTCAGCGTAGACGGGGTTTCTGACAGCCGGAACTCCATCCGCTTCAGCGGTTCTGTCGCAACGGTTGAGAGGGCTCTGCGCACAGAGATCCATAACTACACGCTGGATGGCGAGACTCACTTTGCCAACTCCAGCGAGATTTCTCTGCCCGCCGCCATTGCGCCTTCGATCAGCAGCATCCGCGGGCTGAATGATTTCAAGCCACGGCCGCAAAATATCCGTGTGCCCACAGCGAACACTGCGCTGAGCCATCCGGAATTCACCTCCGGCCAGTCCGGCAGCCACTTCCTTACGCCCGGCGATTTTGCCACCATCTATAACGTGACGCCCCTGTATACGGCGACCTATACCGGCAAGGGACAGAGCATTGCTGTCCTGGGGCAAACAGCCGTCGTTATGGCCGACATCACCGCCTTCCGCGCGGCCGCAGGCCTCCCGGTTAATGACCCTACGATCGTTGTTGTTCCCGGCACCACCCCGCCGAATAATCCGGGTGGCGGCGATATGACTGAAGCCGATCTGGATCTGGAATGGACCGGTGGTGTCGCCAAAGATGCCAACATCGTGTTCATTAACTCGGCCAACATTTTCGATTCGATGCTGTACGTCATTCAGAACAAGATCACTGTTGACGGAAACTCCATTACCATTCCCATTATCAGCAACAGCTACGGAAGCTGCGAAACCAACTTTACAGCCGCCGACATCAAGACACTGGAAACAGCTCTCAAGCAAGCCAACGTGCAGGGGCAAACACTCGTGACGGCTTCCGGTGACAGCGGCGCGGCGGATTGCGACTATTCTTCCGCGACCACCGTCCTCAACACCGCCAAGGGCGGACTCCGCGTGGATTACCCGGCAAGCAGCGCATATGCTACCGGCGCGGGCGGAAATGAGTTCAGCGAAGGTACGGCGACAGGCGATACGCAATACTGGTCGGCCAACGGCACCAGCGATGTCATCAGTTCCGCGAAATCTTACATACCGGAAATGACATGGAACGATACTCCTGCTTCGATTGCCGCCGGCGGCGGTTTCTCGTCGAGCGGCGGCGGCGCCAGCTTTCTCTTCTCCAAGCCCACATGGCAGGCAAATGTACCCGGCATTCCCAACGATAACGCCAGAGACCTGCCGGATGTCTCTCTCAACGCCTCTGCCAGCCACGATCCTTATCTCTTTTGCACGCAGATCAAACCTTCATCCACCGCGGCCTACACTTCAAGCTGCACCAACGGCTTCCGCTACAGTGACAATTCTCTTGAGGCGGTGGGTGGAACATCGGCGGCTGCACCAACCTTCGCCGGCATCCTCGCGTTGATCGAACAGAAAGTTGGTGGCGCACAGGGAAATATTAATCCCATGCTCTATGCCATCGCCGCCAATCCGACTTCTTATAGCGCCGTATTTCACGACATCACCTCGGGTACAAATATCGTGCCCTGCGGAGCGGGCACTCCAGACTGCGTGAACGGACAATTCGGCTACACCGCCGGAACCGGCTACGACCAGGTGACAGGACTTGGATCCGTGGATGCGAATGCATTAGCATCTGCCTTCGCTCTTACTGACACCACCACTACCGCCTCAGTTTCGCCTTCCAGCCCGGCGGTTGGAGGATCGGTTACTCTTTCCGCCACGGTTGCACCGACCAGCGGCTCAGGCACTCCCACCGGCACGGTATCGTTTTCTCTCGATGGTGCGACGCCCACCTCTGCCAACCTTTCAGCTGGCACGGCAACACTCACAGCAACGCTGGGAAGCGGAGGTCCCCACACTCTTGTAGCCTCCTACTCCGGCGACGCGACCTTCGGACCATCCTCAAGCTCGACGAGCTTCTCCGTCACGCCGCCCGCGTCCGCGGCTTCCTCCACTACAACCGTGACGGCAAACCCCGCATCGGTTTATCTCTACGGATCAACGACACTCACAGCCAAGGTTCAGCCGTCGAATAACAGCGCGGTTATCAGTGGCAATGTCACGTTCAGCAATGGTTCGACCACCATTGGCACAGCACCTGTCACCGTAGATACAACCGGTGCTGGTGTTGCCACGTTGACGGTGAATGCGATTCCACGACTTGCCTTCGCTCTTGGCGCGAACACGATCACCGCGACCTATGGCGGAGATGCAAACTTCGCTTCCTCGACCGGAACTGCTACCGTCACGGTTACCAGTCCCGGACTGAGCATGACCGTCAGCAACATGACGATTGCTGCGACTACTCCCGGAACCAGCGGAACTGCAAACATCGCGCTCACATCCACGGGAGGCTACACAGGCACGGTGAACCTCACCGCAACAGCGGCTAACCTCGTCGCCTCCTACACAATCGTTCCAGCAAGCGTTACGCTCACGAGCGGTGGAGCAGGCACAGCCGTCATAACCATTACCACTGTGGCCTCCTCTGCGCAGACTACACCCGGCGCGAAGTTCCGTCGTACCGGCGGAATGAGCAAGGTGATTGCGGGCAGCGGCGCGGCGCTGGGATGCGTATTCCTGCTTATCCCTGGAATCCGCCGCCGTCGTTGGAACGTGCTCGCGAGTGTGCTCCTCTTCGGCGTAGCGATTGCGGGAATTGGCTGCGGAGGAGGCGGCGACAGCAGCAGCAACCCCCCTCCCGTCACTGGAGGCGGAACGGCTGCGGGAACATACACTGTTACCGTGATTGCTACCGATTCCACTAACAGCGCTATCACCACAAGCACGGACTTCACGGTCACTGTGAAGTAATTCGTAAAACGTTTAAAGGGGACGCCGCAATTGCGCGCGTCCCCTTTTCTTTTTCGTATATTTCTCGATCAGGGCTGTGGAAGTACCAGTACCTCTACCCCCGACTCGCTACCCTTTCCATGAAATACCTTTTCCGTCGCCTTGTGGAAGTCTTCTGGTTTCGCGTTTGGAATGTCTACGAACGTCTGCGGGTTTCGATCGACCAACGGAAACCAGGAACTCTGCACTTGCACCATGATGCGATGGCCTTTGCGGAATGTATGGTTCAGATCCGGCATTGTAAAGTTCACCGCCGTCATCTTTCCCGCAATCAGCGGCTCCGGTTTTTCCCAGCTATTGCGGAATTTCGCCCGCATCGGCTCGCCTCTAAGCAACTGCTCGTAACCGCCCATCAATACCGGCGGCGCACTCACTACGCGCTTTCCGGTAGTGTCTGGCACGGGATTGGGAAAGTCGTTGGGATACACGTCGATCAGCTTGACGACGAAGTCTGAGTCCGTTCCCGACGACGCGATATTAAGCTTCGGCGATATCGGCCCGGCAATCGTCACATCTTCGTCGAGCACATCGCTGGTATAAACCAGCACGTCCGGGCGCGTTGCCGCGAAACGTTGATCGTCCACCATGTACCGTTGTGGAACCGCCTCAGTGGTGTAATTCACGAACGGTACCGGATGATCCGGATCGCTCACGTATTCATCCGCTGCTGACTCGCCTGTCGGCGCATCAAACGACAGCTTGCCTTCCGGGTGGAAGTACAGCATCTTTGCCTGCGCGGCTTTTGGCGGCCAGTTAGGATACTTGCGCCACACGTTCGTTCCCGTCTCGAAGACGTAGGCCTCCGGAGGCTCCGTTCCCTTGCCTTTTAGATAATGCTCAAAAAACGGGAACTGAATCTCCTTGCGAAAATAATCTCCCGTCTTCGCATTGAAGGTAACGTCGCCGAGATGATCGCCATCCGAACGCGACCAGCCACCATGCACCCAGGGACCCTCCACGAGTGTGTTCGGTGTGCCTGGATTGTTCGCTTCGACCGCGTTATATGTTTTGAACGGACCGGACAGGTCCTCTGCATCGAACCACCCACCCACCGTCATCACCGCGCACTTCACATTCTTCATGTGGCGTGAAAGATCCCGTGCCTGCCAATACGCGTCGTAGGTGTTGTGAGTCACCTGGTCAGTGAAGAGGAAATTCTTTCCCTGCAAATACTTCTTGTCGAGATTCGAAAGCGAACCCGCCTTCAAATAAAACTCGTAACCGTTTGGCGTACCAAACTCGAACGGAAGTTCTTTCGGAGGAAGAGACGGCTCGGGGAATGGCTTGAAGGACGAATAGAATCCAAAGTTCGCCGCGAGCATGAAGGCTCCACCATGGTAGCCATCATCACCGAGAAACAAATCGGTCATTGGAGCCTGCGGAGAGCATGCCTTTAGAGCCGGATGAGAATCGATCATGCTCGCCGATGTATAGAATCCCGGATACGAAATTCCCCAGATTCCGACCTTCCCGTTGTTATTCGGGACGTGCTTCAGCAGGTAGTCGATCGTGTCGTAGGTGTCGGATGCGTCATCGACATCCTGCGGCCCTTTTTTAACATCGATGTGGGGACGCATCTCCACAAATGTTCCCTCCGACATGTAACGTCCTCGCACGTCCTGGTATGCGAAGATGTATCCGCTCTTCTCAAATTCATCCGATGGCCCCAGCGTGGTCTTGTACTGATCCTCACCATAAGGCGCGACGCTGTAGGGAGTGCGGTCCATCAGGATGGGATAAGTTTGCGCAGTATCTTTCGGCACATAGACGGATGTGAACAGCTTCTTTCCGTCCCGCATGGGGATGCGATATTCGTACTTTGTGTAGTGCGCCTTTACGTAATCCTCTGCGGGTGTGTCGGGCTTTTGTTGTGCGATCGCCCCGATTGAAATCAGCAGGAATGTAGTCACAGTGAAGAACTTCGAGCGGTTTGAATTCCGCATTGATGAACAGTCACCTTCCAAATAGTTGGCCCCGGTTTACCTGTACTTTAAGAGGGCGTTTCTTTCATCCTATCGAGATCGCATTCGACAAAGAACTAAAAGTGAACGAGAATTTTAGGAATCGGAATCCGTATTTTAATTTCATTCAGGCAGAGGTCGAAAACCCGAGGCCGCGAAACGTATCACTCCCCCCGACAGGTTGACCGACGAATCGCGGAATACCGCTGATTATGGCGTTCAGGTGCTACAGGAGAGAGCTTCATGACAAACTTCACTCCAAGTACGATTGCGGCTTTGGTGATCGCTGCCAGCTTTGCTGCCGGACTGAATGTGTACGCTACGGTGTTGACCCTCGGCCTGCTGGCGCATGCTCACTGGGTGGAACTTCCCCAGGGCTTGGAGATTCTGTCCCAATGGTGGGTCATCATCGTGACTGCCTGCCTGTTTGCTGCCGAGTTCGTCGCTGACAAAATCCCCGGCTTTGACCTCGTATGGAACACGATGCATACTGCGGTCCGCATCCCGGTCGCGGCGCTGATTGCATACGGGGCATCGTCGCATTTGTCGCCCGGAATGCAGGTCCTGGCCACTGCCGCCGGTGCCTCTATCGCGCTCGTCGCTCACGGATCCAAGACTTCTCTACGTGCAGCGGTTACGCCGAGCCCCGAGCCGATTTCAAACATCGCCCTTAGCACAACGGAAGACGCTGTCGCCATCGGTCTAAGCTGGCTGGTCACGCAACATCCGTGGACCGCTGCGACTATTGCCGCTATTCTCCTACTGATCGCAGTGGTTATGACGCACTGGATGATAAAGACTTTGCGCCGCTGGCTGGGCCGCATCAAGGGCCAGCCAGCTTACTAACAGGTTCCGTCTCACGATCTTTTGTTAGCGCGTTGCCGAACCCGGCGGTTTTTCTGACCCAAGATGATCCGGTGCCTTCCCTCGGTGCTGAGTTGGCGCGTCTTCATCGTGGTCTTTGGAGATGCAGGTTTTTTTAGAGAATTCCTAATCGCTAAGGCAATCTTGGGTCGAGTGATTCTCTCGAGCTTCTTAAGAGACTTCGCACTCTCGGTCAGCAGCCGACGAACTTGCCGCAGCCGCGCAAGCTCGAGTTCAACTTCAATCAGAATCTCGTCCCTCGTCATCCTCGAAATATAGGTGCAGGAAGACTCAGGCAGGTTGCTCGCGGACGGTCACGGGCGCGGGAGAAGATCAGCATTGTGCCCGCTGATCTTCCGCCTATAGCTTTTGCCGTGATGTTTAATGAGCGCCGATTGCAGCTTTAACTTCATCCTCCGGCGCGAAAGCGTCCACTAACGACGTTATCTTCAGATTCGTGCGTAGATCATCGAGAGATGCATTGCTCGAGAACTTGATCTCTTTTGCCTCTCCCGGAATAAGGTCGACAAAATTGTCCAACAATTTCACTTCGACATTCCCAAAAGAAGCGTAGACGCTGCGCGCGAGCACCTTGGACGAAAGGCGTAACACATACCCGTCGCCCACTTTGGTGAGAGTCGATTCGATCGGCCCCGGGAGCAGGTGTACAAGTTTCGGAGCGACAAAATACGTCAGATTGCTCGAGACGTTTTCGCCTCCGACCATCAGGTCCGTCACGGCGAAGATCTTGGCGGAATCCGTTCCTTCCCTGTTTAGAAACGGCGTGAGTGCCCAGTTCGCATAACTCTTGCTCGAAAGTGGCGAAATCTCAATCGCCTGCGTCTCCTCTTTGATCATGCTGCCATCCAACCCCATCACGCGAATGCGAAGTTGCGCTGCTGTTGGTGTCGTCTTGTCTGAAACCACATACGTGGCCAGCATTGCGTCCTCTAAATGGGGAGAGACCAGCAATGGGCTATAGAAGCGCTTCGCATAATATTGCAGTGCCTTCCAACGCCCGTAGTAGTCAAGGCTGGCCCACGAGGCTACTGGCCAGCAGTCGTTTAGTTGCCAATAAATGGAGCCCATCGCGCGCGGCCGCGTGCGACGCAGATGTTCCGCACCAATCTTCATTGCCTCGGCCTGTAACACCTGGCTGGCGTATAGAAAGTTACTGAAGTCTTTCGGCGTGCCGTAGTAGCGCGTCATGTAGTCGCGGATGATCGAGTTGCCGGCATCATTCTTCTGATGTGAGAGCATGACCGGGGTGAAGATGCTGGTACGGTCTTCTGGCTGCGTGAAGGTGTCGATGGTCCGCATCTCAGGGAATGACTGGAAGCCAAACTCCGTCATGAATCGAGGAAAGTGCTTTTCATATTCCGTAAACGGCACCCGCCCGTGCCAGACGCTCCAGTCGTGCATATCGCCGGATTGAAAGGTGTCAGAAATTTCTTCATAATCCGCGGATGGCGAACTCGGCCAGTAGGGTGTCTCCGGATTCAGTCGATTTACGGTGCGATCCAACACTCCGCTGAACACCGTCAAATAGTCTTGCCACATCCTGTAGCGTATGTCCGCCGGTAGATCGGGTCTTCCCTTCCAGGCCACCGCCGCTTCCGTCTCGTTGTTTCCTGACCAGAGAACGATGCTCGGATGGTTGCGCAGGCGCTTCACCTGGAACTCCGCTTCCCTTTCCACCTCCTGCTTAAAGGCGTATGTACCCGGCTGCCAGTCGTTGCCGAACATGAAATCCTGCCAGATCATGATTCCGAGTTCGTCGCAAATGTCGTAGAACTCTTCCGTCTCGTAATATCCGCCGCCCCAATGACGAATCATGTTCATGTTGGCTTCGCGCGCCGATTCCATTACCGACCTGTATTGCGCAGTCGTGACCCGGCTGGGGAAGGAATCGAATGGGATCACATCCGCGCCTTTGCCGAAGATTGGAATGCCGTTTACGTTGATCTCAAACGACCTGCCCCATTGGTCAAGCTCGCGTCGCAAAACGATAGCTCGGAGCCCGGCCTTTGCCTGAAGTTCTCCCTCAACTTTCTTGTTGATCGCTAACTTGGCATTGAACTTATAAATTGGCTGTGACCCGTATCCCACGGGATACCAACGCTCCGGTTGGTTGATATCAATCGGCAATGCTACGTGGTTTACACCTTTTGTCAGCGAAACACTTCGGGAAGCAGTGGACCGTTTTCCGCTGTTCCCGTAATCCACGGAAAAGGTCGCCGTCGTATCGTCGTTTGCAACTACCTCCGCCTCAATGGAGATGTGAGCCACCGCCGCGTTCACGTCTTTCTGATGCACATAAAGATCGGCAATGCGCGCTTTGTCCCACATTTCCAGTCGCGCTGGCCGCCAGATTCCGCTCGTCACGAAGCGCGGCCCCCAGTCCCATCCATACTCATACGCGGCTTTGCGGATGTAAGTCTTCGCTTCGACTTTCGTCTTCAATCGCCACGGATCTCCTGCTGCGACTTTCTCTGCTGCCTTGATCGGAGAGGGAAACAGGACGCGGAGCTGATTGTCTCCGGCCTTAAGGAACCCTTTCGCATCTACTCGCCAACCGCGAAACATGTTGTCTGCTGTCAGCACGAGCTTGTCATTCAGATAGACCTCGCAGTACGCGTCGAGTCCGTCAAATACGAGATCGAGATGCTGATGGCGAAGCATTTCCGCTGTGACAGGAAGGGTCTTCCGGTACTCCCAGTCCGCGTTTTCAATCCATTGCAACTTTCCTTCGTTATCTCGAAAAAACGGGTCGGGGATGAGCTTGTTTGCGATCAGGTCAAGGTGCACATCGCCGGGGACCGTTGCAGGGTGCCACTCGGGTGTCGGTGCTCCGTTTGCGGGCACCGCTGCCGACGTGGTGGGTTTTGGCGCGCCCGGCGTTGCTGTGGAAGTGCCACTGGTTGCCGCCGGCGCAGTCTCAGCAGCGACGGCCGGTAATACCTGTCGGAACTCCCAGCCCGAATTCAATGGCACGCTTAGTTTTTGACTATCCTGCGCAGACAAATTCATAGGTATAAGACCCCACATAAATATGGCCATCAATGGCCCGAAAGACTTCACTTGCAACAATTGCATTTCTCTGGCTCCAGCGCTAAACAGATTTGATCCTGTCGCTTTCGCAGCATCGAGGGATCTACAAGTCGACCAGCACACCTTTCCCCACCCAGAATCTCTGGCTACGGGAAATTGCTCGATGGAGGATCGAATCGGTTTTAGTCCATGGGCGGAGGCATGTCAATTCAGCGTGTGAACGCTCGTGGCGGCCCGCAGAAGGGTAAACGGAACTCGGCGCGTCTCCGGGTTGAAAACACCGCGATTCCGGTATGATGAACGGCTTAGGAGAGTGTCGGACCATGCAGGATTTCGAAAAGCTGGGAGTGTTTTACCTGGGGAAGCCGTACGACCCTGAAACCAATAAAGCTAAAGACGAACCCCTGCTGTACGACTCAAAGGATCTGGTTACTCACGCCGTCTGCGTCGGCATGACTGGCAGTGGCAAGACCGGGCTTTGTATCTCTCTGCTGGAGGAAGCCGCAATCGATGGAATTCCTGCCATCGCCATCGATCCCAAAGGGGATCTCACCAACCTGCTGCTCACTTTTCCAAAGCTTGCGCCGGAAGATTTCCGTCCATGGATCAACGAAGACGACGCCCGAAACAAGGGCGTATCCGCTGACGACTTTGCGCGTCAGCAGGCGGAGCTGTGGACCAAGGGTCTGGCTTCCTCCGGTGAAGATGGGGCACGCATCCAGCGCCTCCGAGATGCGGCAGAATTCGCAATCTACACTCCGGGCAGCGACGCCGGAATCCCTATCTCGATTCTCAGTTCTTTCGCCGCGCCCGGTAAAGCTGTTGTCGATGACCGGGAGCTATTCCTGGACCGCATCAACGCCACCGCTACCAGCCTACTGGGTCTCATTGGAATTGATGCAGACCCGATCCAAAGCCGAGAACACACCCTACTCTCGACCATTCTCGACGGTGCGTGGCGCTCGGGTAAGGACCTCGATCTCGCGGGCTTGATTACGCAGATTCAGAAGCCATCTTTCACCAAGGTTGGCGTCATGGATTTGGAAAGCTTCTTCCCGGCGAAGGATCGTTTCGCCCTTGCGCTCTCCATCAACAACCTTCTGGCATCGCCAGGATTTCAGACGTGGCTTACGGGCGAGCCTCTCGATATTGGAGCCATGCTCCATACGCCTCAGGGAAAACCGCGTGTGTCCGTGCTCTCCATAGCCCACTTGAGCGATGCGGAACGCATGTTCTTTGTCTCGCTGCTCCTGAATCAGGTTCTTAGCTGGATGCGCGCACAGTCCGGTACTACGAGCTTGCGTGCCCTCCTCTACATGGACGAGATTTTTGGATTCTTTCCGCCGGTAGCCAATCCGCCTTCAAAGAAGCCGCTCCTTACGCTGCTCAAGCAGGCGCGCGCCTTCGGCCTTGGCGTTGTTCTTGCGACACAGAACCCCATGGACCTCGACTACAAGGGACTTTCGAATGCCGGAACGTGGTTTATTGGCCGTCTGCAAACAGATCGTGACAAAATGCGCGTTCTCGACGGACTGGAAGGGGCGATGTCCGAGGCAGGAGCCAAGTTCGACCGCCAGCAAATGAACAAGATCCTTTCCAGCCTCGGAAACAGGGTTTTCCTGCTTAACAACGTCCATGAAGATGCGCCCGTGCTCTTCCAAACGAGATGGACGCTTTCCTACCTCCGAGGTCCCATTACTCGCGATCAGATCCGTCTCCTCTCTGGCAGTGGGGAGCAGCGTGTCTCGGCATCTTCGATTGCGCCTGCTGAATCGGCAGCAGCCGCCTCCGCGCCCGTATCATCCGCTGCCGCGGCCGCACCGGTCCTTCC
This sequence comes from uncultured Acidobacteriaceae bacterium, assembly GCA_963797255.1. Classification (GTDB taxonomy): domain Bacteria; phylum Acidobacteriota; class Terriglobia; order Terriglobales; family Acidobacteriaceae; genus JANXZS01. Next base: position 343,150 of record CAWCOV010000001.1, on the reverse strand, counting down.
GCCGGAAATACCGCAGTACTTTGTACCAGTTCGGCAGACCGGCACCGTGACCTATCAGCCAGCTATTATCGGAGCCGCCCGTATTCTTTTCTCTGACGACAAGCTCAAGATCAATGAAGGCCGCGACCTGCTTTTTGCTACCCCTCTAACCGACGCTGCCACACCTTGCGACTGGGTACAGGCACAGGCCCTCGATGTCGCCCTGGGTGATCTCGAGAAAGCACCCGAGGAGGGAGCATTGTTTGCAGACCTTCCATCCGTGGCAGCGCAGGCCAAAAGCTATGCGGCGTGGAACAAAGCATTCGCCACGTGGATTTTCCAGACGCAGGCCCTGGACCTTCTTTCGAGCCCCAGTCTGGGTGCGGTTTCCAACCCGGATGAGAATGAGCGTGATTTTCGCGTTCGCCTGCAGCAAGCTGCGCGGGAAGAGCGGGACAAACTCGCCGATTCCCTGCGCGGAAAATATGCACCGAAAATTGCCGCTCTCGAAGAACGGAAACGCCGCGCCGAACTCGCCACAGAGCAGCAAAAATCGCAACAACAGGCTGCTACCATTCAAACTGCGGTGTCCGTCGGCGCAAGCATTCTTGGTGCGTTTCTAGGCCGCAAGGCGCTAAGTGCCTCAACCATGGGCCGCGCGGCGACCGCTGCACGTCAGGCCAGCCGGACGTACAAGGAGTCGCAGGACGTCAGCCAGGCCAAGGAGAATGTGGATCAACTCGTACAGCAACTGGCGGATCTGCAGAAGCAATTCGACGACGAAGTGGCGTCCCTGGAACAAAAAGTCGATCCGCTTACCGAACAACTCGACCATAAGACAGTCCGGCCGAAAAAGACCAACATCAGCGTGCAGATGGTGGGTTTAGGATGGCGCGTTTGACAACGCAGATATCACTTAAGACAACACTTCCGACAGTTTGAACAATTCGCGCGAAAGCCCCCGATCCAATTCGCGCGCACTCCGAACTCCTCTTGTTATATGTTTGGAGACGACGAATTAGTAGTTTTGCGCCATTGAAACCACCACGGAACTCATAAGATCACGAAGCTCAAACGAAGGGGAATTACGATGATGGACACAAGAAACTCCAAGAAGGCTTCCAATAGGACGACGTTTGTTCCTGGCAGAATCCTGGCCATGGGCCTTATGGGGCTCGTTTTACTCGCAGGTTGCCGCAAGCAGCCGGAAACGCCCGCCGCGCCCGCAGGGTCTCCGCAGTCCTCTGCCGCTCAGCCCGCCACGCCCGCGCCGGCTACCTCTGAGCCCGGCAATGCAGCTTCTCCCGGTGCCCCGCCGGCCGCCACTGCCACCGCTCCCGTAGCTGAAGCTCCCGTGGCAGCGGCCCCCGCTCCGCCTCCGGAACCCGTCACTTACACCATTCCTTCCGGAACGCATGTTGTAATCCGCACCAGCTCTGAATTAAGCGCAAAGAACAACAATGTTGGCGATTCCTTTAGCGGAACCCTGGTGCAATCGCTCTCCTCGAAGGGTGTCTCGCTGATTCGCGCCGGTGCTCCAGTCTCCGGAACGGTCACGGCTGCCAAGGGGCAAGGCAAGTTTAAGGGCGAAGGCGCCCTGGCAATTTCCCTCACCGCCATTGGTTCCCGCTCCGTATCTACTAGCGCTTATGAGAAATCTGTCAGCGGCAAAGGCAAACGCAGCACGGCTATGATCGCCGGCGGTGGGGTGCCGGTGCTTTGATCGGCGGCCTGGCGGGCGGCGGTAAAGGTGCTGCTCATCGGCGGACTGGTCGGAGCTGGTGCCGGAACCGCAGGGGCAGCTTATACCGGAAACAAGAACGTCGTAATCCCGGCGGAATCCACCGTCACCTTCACCCTGACTGCGCCCATTTCGGTCACCGTCACTCCGAAGGAAGAAGCGCCCGCAGCAGAACAGCAACCTCAGTAATCGTAGTCAGAAGTCAAAACACATCCCATCCGCCGCAAAAAATGTGACGGATGGGATTTTTTTGCGTCGTCGACGGACCTGCCGATTTTGGATGAGGCGTATGTAGAACCATCCCCGCACAATTTTCGCCTAAGGTTTAGGAGCGCCAAGGATCGGTTTGTTAAGCCCTTCGAGCGTCCGCGTCGCTTCCCCTTTGAGATCAAAGACGATCACTTCGTTTGTGCCCTTCTTGAGCCACGGCGCCGGGACATAGAGCGTCTTCTGCGGGCCGATATTCCACACGCGGCCCAGGGCACGGCCATTCAGCCAGACTTGTCCCTTGGCGAAAGAAGTCGTGTCGAGGAAGGTGTCGGCTGGACTATCCACGTTGAAGGTGGCGCGATAGAAGCAGGGCCCCTCGCACGGACGATCCGAATAGGTCATAGTTGACGGATCTTTCATTGGGAGCGGATAGATTTCCCATCCGCTCAATGTCTTTCCGTCGAGAGTAACCTGCTTCGTAATTCCCTGCCGCTCTCCGCGCAACACTGCGACGGAGGTCATCGTCGCAAAATTGATGCGTCCTGAATTCTCTACCAGGATATCGAGTTGCCCCTTTGCGCTTTTCACCTCAAGGTTCATCTGCTTCTCGTCAAGACGGCGGTCGAGCGTGCCGATCAGTGTTCCGTCAAGGTAGATCTGCGCGTAGTCGTGCAAGTCATCCAGGACAAGAGTGCCGGATACCGGTCCTTTCAAGTGCGTGCGATAGAGGATGTAGCCATAGGATTGGTCAAGGTCCTCCATCGACTTCACTTCCTTGGAATGCACCGGGACTGGGAGAGACTTCCAGAGGGAGGCAGTCTCCTTCAGGGTAAATCTTGGCACCGAAATGGGCGGTACGACGTGTGGCAGAGGAGGGGCTGCAACGCCGGTAACGCTGGCTATAATCTCGCGAAAGAGGCGGAATTTGTCGGTCACGCGACCGCTCTCGTCCAGAGGCGCGTCATAGTCGTAGCTGGTAACGTCGGGTTCATAGTTGGTGCCATTCGTGTTGGCCCCGTTCATCCACCCGAAGCTTGTCCCGCCGTGAAACATGTAGATGCTGACCGAGAAGCCCTGATCAAGCATCCATTTCAGGTCCGCTGCTTCCACCTTCAGATTGGTCGAGGCGTGCTTGCCCCCCCAATGATCGAACCATCCTGCCCAGAATTCGCTGTTGAAATACGGGCCCGTGGGATGAGTTTGCTTATAGGCAGTAAAATCCTTGCGCGCATTGCCACCGCCGAAATTGATGCCTATCGGGATCCCCGGAAGGCTGCCATTCTTCACTTGTTCCTCGCCATCGGCGGTGTAGAAAAGAGTCTTGTCGAACCCTGCATCGATCAGCGCCTGATGGATCTGGCTCATGTACTCGTGATCGTCGCCGAAGCTGCCGTATTCGTTCTCCACTTGCACAGTGAGGACGGGTCCGCCGTTCGCAGTCTGGAAACTGGCGACCTCCTTGCCAAGCCGATTGAACCAGCTACGCGTGGCAGCCATAAATTTTGGGTCTTTGCTGCGGATGACCATGCTGCGGTCTTTCAGAAGCCATGACGGGAAACCGCCAAACTCCCATTCCGCGCATACATACGGACCGGGCCTGAGGACTACAAAGAGGCCCTCCTGCTGCGCTTCCCTCAGGAACTCTGCAACATCGTTGTCTCCGGTAAAGTCGAAGACTCCGGGCTGAGGCTCGTGCAGATTCCAGAAGACGTAGGTTGTAATGGAATTCAAACCCATAGCCCGCGCCATTTGCAGACGCTGGCGCCAGTAAGCGCGTGGAATTCGCTGGTAATGCATCTCGCCGGAAATAACCTGGAAAGGCTTGCCGTCCAGCAGAAACTGGCCTTGTCCTACAGCGAACTTATGTGGAGTGAAAGGTGACTCCGCCGCCTTTGCGAATGATGATGCCGCGATTACTCCAACGGCTACCGCACCTGCTGCAATCCAGCGCTTTAACATACCTGCTCCTTGATGGCCTGAACAATCGATTGCCGCAGCACGGGTACAAAGTTGACTACGCACAGCAGCATAATGATTCGTCCCAACGAATCTTATACTGCCGGGGCCGTGATTCTCACACGCGAAGCTCAGACAATTGATCGAGGGTCGCAAGACAGCCCTGTCGTGTCTTCGTACAATGGGAGACATCGACACCTAGATTGATTTCGTAGAGGCGTGCCCTTATGAATCCCCTGCTCACGATTGTGGAAGCACGAGTGCTCGGCGCACTGGTGGAAAAAGAAGTGACAACGCCAGACTATTACCCTTTGTCGCTGAATGCGCTGATGAATGCGTGCAATCAGAAGTCAAATCGTGAACCAACGATGGATCTGGACGAAGACGAGATTCGACAGGCTCTGCACGGTCTGGAAGAGAAGCGCCTTGGAGGTCGCGCGCGTTCCTCCGACGGGCGCGTGACGAAATACGAGCATTGGCTGCAGGAGGCGTTCAACTTCACCCGCGGGGAGATCGCAGCAATCTGCATCCTGTTGTTACGGGGGCCGCAGACGCTGGGTGAGATTCGTGGCCGTACGGATCGCCTTTTCCATTTTGAAGAACTCAGCGACGTGCAATCTACCCTGCAGAAATTGATGGATCGAGAGCCTCCGCTAGTTAAGATAGTGCCCCGACAACCCGGAACCAAGGAGGCCCGCTATGCTCATCTGTTCTCCGGCGACGTGGCGACTTTCGAAGTTGCGGCAGTCCCAGCGACTGCGGGGTCTGCGGGAAAAGACGAGCGAATTTCGGTGCTGGAAGAGAACGTAGCGGCGCTACAATCCGACGTCGCGGAGATAAAGCAGCAGATCGAAAAGCTCCTGCGGGTGATGGGTTAAGGCAGCCAGTTTCAGAAATCTGGTTGCGTCTGCAAATGTATGACGCGGCATGGGCGTTAGCGTTTACTATGGGTGGTCGCCAAAGTATACGTTTACGCTAACTGCCCGGCGGCAAACTCTATCCAAGAGGCGCGACACATGCGACGTTTTGTTCTCGCTCTTTGCCTTATCGTCAGCGGACTATTTGCAATCACGCCATTGGCGGCACTCAGCCAAAATTTGGCGGTCACTCCACCAATGGGCTGGAACAGTTGGGACTCCTACGGCCTGACGATTACCGAGGCGCAGTTCAAGGCCAATGCCGCATGGTTCAACGAAAATCTGAAGGCCTATGGCTGGCAGTACGTGGTGATCGATGAAGGATGGTATCTGAACCATCCGGAAAATCAGGGCAAGCCAGCCTGGGAATTCAACCTCGACAACGATGGTCGCTTTATACCGTCGGAAAGCCGCTTCCCTTCTTCGGCGAACGGCGTAGGGTTCAAGGCGATGGCGGAAGCAGTTCACGCGATGGGACTGAAGTTTGGGATCCACATCATACGCGGTATTCCGAAAGAAGCTGTGGAGAAGAATCTGCCCATCGCGGGGTCGAAGTTCCACGCTGCGGATGCTGCCGAAAAAAGCGACGTGTGTGCCTGGAACCCTGATAACTACGGCCTGAAAGCCAATGCTGCGGGCCAAGCCTACTACGATTCGATCGCGAAGCTGTACGCAGGCTGGGGTCTCGATTACATCAAGGTGGATTGCATTTCATCGCCTTACAAGGATGATGAGATCCGCATGATGAGCTCGGCTCTCAAGAAGAGTGGCCGACCAATCGTATTCAGCCTCTCGCCCGGACCTACTCCCCTGGATAAGCAGGATGAGCTAGTGAAGTACGCGAACATGTGGCGCATCTCGAACGACGTGTGGGACGTGTGGAAGCACACTGAAAGCAAGGAGTGGAATCCGCAGGGCGTGTATGACCTGTTTGCCCTGACAGCGGCATGGGCAGGACACGCGAAGCCCGGCCACTGGCCCGATGCGGATATGCTGCCTGTGGGTAAACTGGGGAACGCATGGGGGACGGAACGCATTTCAAAATTGACCGACGATGAACAGCACACTCTGCTGAATCTTTGGACCATTTTTCGCTCGCCACTGTTTGTTGGGGCTAACCTGCCCGAGAGTGCAACGCTGATCACTCCATTGCTGACGAACAAGGAAGTGATCGATGTGGATCAGCACTCCAGCGATAACCGCCCTGTCGTCAAAACGCAGACCACAGTTGTGTGGCTGGCAAAGGCGGAAACGGGAGGCGGGCACTATCTCGCGGTCTTCAACATTGGCGATACAGAGCAGACAGTTTCGTACGGCTGGAAAGATCTGGAATTGAAAGGAAGCAGCTACAAAATCCGTGATCTTTGGCAGCATAAAGATCTGGGGAGTGCGAGTTCGCTTAGCGTGCCATTGAAGCCGCATGCGTCGGTGATGTACCGGCTAAGCGAGTAAATTAGCAGAAAAAGGTGGGCAGAACGAAGATATCGTTCTGCCCATTCTTTTGCAGTGAAGGTTTTAACTACGGCTCGGAAGTGAATGGAGAGGCGGGTAATCCGACGGCGTTGAAAAGATTTGCGTCGGGTACAGAGGCCCATGCATAGCGAACATACACGGGATACGCCACGCCGCTCTTTGACACCACGATGGTGTCGCCATCGATGCGGCCCGTCGCGGGAACATACTTCTTGTCAGCGCCCGCAATCTCAAATCCCTTGAGTTCGCCACCCTTGGCAACCATCCCCTTACTGTGGTCGAACCAAACGCGTATTCCGTCCTGATCTGGCGTAACCATGCGGTACAGTGGCCCGGAATACTCGATGGGCTCACCGTAGGCAACCGCACGAGCAGCAAGGGCTAGCCGCGCTCCCACATCCTGCTTATTCGTTGGATGAACGTCGTCGGGATTGCCGATATCGATGGTCACAGCCATCGCTGTGTTCTTGAGAACGAGGGTGCGACGTTGTGCCTCGCGCGCATTCGGCCAATCCTCGCCGGGAGAGTTGAAGCTGGATAACTGCACCAGCAGAAAGGGAAAATCTCCAACGCCCCAACTCACGCGCCAGTCCCGAATCATTGTGCGAAATAAGCTGGCGTAAATATTGACGCGACCCGGTCCCGAGTTTGTCTCGCCCTGGTACCAGATCACCCCGCGGATGGGAAAGTGCGTAAGGGGTGCGATCATCGCGTTCCAAAGCTCGCCGGGAGCATACGAGCGAATGTCAGGATGCCAGCCAAACTTGGGCTCCGGCTTGCCTGCTGCCTTGGCCTCTGCCTTCTGACGATCCTCATACTCCTGCTCGCGCACTCGATGCGACTGTGCATCGGTCATCCCTGCCCACACGGAGAAAACGGGCATCAATCCAGCGTCTGCGGAGATCGCACGCACGCTGGTCCACGCCTCGGCAGGAGTTCCTCCCCAATCTGCTTCTATCAGACCGATGGGAACTTTCTGGTCGTCTTGTACATGCTTGGCAAATACGAATGCGACAGCGGAGAAATCGACGATGCTTTCCGGAGTACAGGCCACCCACGGTTGTGCGGACACGTCTTCAAGCGCGTATTGCGAAGTCTTCTTGTCGATATGAAACAGCCGGATGTTTGGTCGATTCGCTGTCTTAATTTCCTCAGTGGCATGGATAACCTTGCTGGTGGGAAATTCCATGTTTGACTGACCCGATGCTACCCAAATGTCGCCCACCAAAATATCGGAAAACGACAATGTGTTTGAGCCCTGTATTTGAAGAGTGAAAGGGCCACCAGCCGCACCGATCGGTAAAGCTACCTCCCACAGTCCATACGGATCCGTAACTGTTTTTCGAGTTGCGCCACGAAATGTTACGGAGACTGCCTCGCCCGCATCCGCACTACCGCGCACGACCACGGGCTGATCGCGTTGAATGACCATGTGATCTGCGAAAAAGGAGGGCACCTTTACTTCGGAAAATGCTGAGATTGTTGAGATAGTTCCGAGAAGTCCAAGAAGGGACAAAAGCCTGCCACGCTTGCAAAGAACCATGAATAGTCGACCGCCTGTAATTTGTTTATCAGAGCCGGACGGCACCCGTTTGAAAAGCTCGCTGGATGCGGTCCGGAAGACCCTCCATCATAGAGGAAGACAGGCCAAGTTATACGTGGAGTTTTGAATTCGAGAGTGCCTGAAATTTTTTGCTCAGGGAGTACGTCAGGACATGACGCAACCTTCCGCATCTGATGGCACAACCGAATGGCACAACCGAATTTCAGTTCGCGTCTAACGCAGGCGACTATTCGGCGCCGTGCCTCTCCAGGAAATCTGCGATGGTTGAGCTAAGCGTCTCAACCAACGAGTCGATCTCGCGCTGGGAAGGCCGCTTGGTCAGCGAGGCGCCGTTCAAAGCAGCTTTCACTATCTCGGCAACTGGCTCTTCGTCCTCGTCGTTGGCAAAACGAGCATCAGGCAATCCGAGGGTCTTCTTGATGGCTAACAGATCGGCGATCTTGTCTGGCGGAATTTCATTCAGAGGCTTCTTGAGCTGCGACGCGATCATGACCGTCTTGCAGTATGTATCGATGACCTCTGTGTACCATTCCGCATGCGTGACCGTATCCGCCCAGCAGACGATGCCATGATTGGCGAGCAGGATGGTGTTGTGGTGCTTGACGAAGGGCAATACCGTTTTCGCGAATGCCGTGGTGCCGGGGGTCTCGTACGGAGAAATCGCCACCGGCCCGATGAATACTTCCTGCTCAGGAATCAGGTTGCCAGGAGGCACTACGCCGGCAACTGCATGGGCAGTTGCATAAGGAGGATGACAGTGAATGATGGCCGTGGCACGCGGTACCGCCTTGTAGATCTCGAGATGCAGGCGTATTTCACTGGTGTGGGGGCGGTCACCACAAATGCGATTATTTTCGAGATCGACAAGCGAAAGATCTTCAACGCGCAGATCACCTTTGCTGCACAGCGTGGGCGAGGAGATTACGTACTCCGTCGAAAGGCGTGCAGAGATATTGCCGCCGTTCCCATCGACATACTGTCGCGCCCAGAGTTTGCGGCCCGCGTCGATAATTTCGTGCTTGATTGCAAGTGCCTTGGGGGAATGGAACAATTCCTTCGCCTCTTCGAGGCTCAGGTTTCCGGCATTGGCCTGGGGCAGACACTCCGTTACGGCGCGGAGCACTATACTGCGCACCTGCTCATTGCTGATACGGTTCATTCTTCCGGCTACTCTCTCAGATACGAAACTATTTCCCATTGTAATTGCATCACCTTGTTCACGCTTCTACTTCATCAGATCACATCAGCCGGGAAATCGCACTCAATTCCCGCACCGGTGCACCAGAATACCCATTTCTGTCATCATAGCGGCCTTTGCGTCGAGGGCCTTGTCCGCCAATTCCGGGGTCGGCGCGTAGGCGACATTCAGGTGATTGGCCCGGTGCCGCGCCATGAACTGATCCCGTGTAATGCCATGCAACAGCGCATTCATGATCGGCCACTGTGTGGTGGCTTCGCTCCACCGACGTTGCGTTTCTGCGGCGGGTAGATCGATGGCCGTGGCACGGCCGATGTCCGCATGTAGTTGATCCCCTTCGACAAAGACCCTGCTCCAGACCACGGCGCCGGGCTTTGAAACACCCTTCAGGGTCCCCCCGCCGAGACGGAAATACATGGCCGGCTGACGTTCGCTGACGGCTTTCGCATATCCTCCCTGCAAGTGTGAAGCGGGCACGGCTCCGGAAATCTGGAAGAGCCAGACGAACTCATCGACAGCCTGTCCATCCGTCGTTAACCCTTTGTAATCTTCACCCCAGCGCACATCGTGGAGCGTTGTTGCCGGGTCAAGGTGCATGGCGGTCCACACTCGATTGGTCACAACTGCGTCCAATCCGGCACACTCATCGACTTCGTTGAAGTGCGGAAGCGGCACACCGGCGTAGAGTTCTTTGCCGTCTTTGCCCAGGACGGGAGGCCGGTCGGCGTTATTCAACAGTGCCTCGACCAGATCGGACGCGGGAGCGATGTCCTTCAGCCCCTGCTGGTATTGAATGCCGATCGCATTGCAGCCGAAATCGTTCGCGATGCGCACAGCCGCGATATACATCTTGCATTGATCCAGAATCTGGCCGTCAGTCAGGTCAGTTTCTGGATTGGGGCCAGTGACAAACGTGACGCCCTTTTTATCCATCCAGTCGCGGACAGCCTGGGCCTCGGCATCAGGAATATCTCGCATTGCGGCGACTAACGCCGACTGGCTAAGCCGTTCTTTATAAATCCCCGACCGGTTGAGCAAATGGTCCTCAATGATGGCGTTATACATCCCCATGCAGCCTTCATCGAAGACCCCGAGGATGGCTTTGCGCATTTTCAGATCCCGCGCCAAAGCCTGCCCTAATTCCCTCTCAGCCTGGCCGATGGCTGCGGTGTTAAACGCTCGAACGTGGGTCTGATCGTGCGTAATGCGCTGGTTTTTTAGCCACTCGCGGATGCCATTCCGGAAGAAATCGTCCCTGAAGTCCTTGCTCCAGATGGTGCTGAACTCCACTCCGGCCTTATTCAGGCAGGCGTTCAGATTAAGCATTCCCACCAAACCAGGCCATTGGCCGGACCAATTGGCGATGGTCAGAATCGGGCCGCGATGGCTTTCCAGTCCGGAAAGGACGTTGTGGCTGTACTGCCAGACCGCCTCCACCACGATGATGGGCGCATCCGGATCCAGTGTCATGAAGACATCCATGCCCATGCGCTGGTTGTAAACAAATCCATGTCCCAATTCCTTATTGAAAGGATTGGCACGGCGAATTTTGATACCTTCGGCGGCAAATGCCTCCGTCACCTGGCGCTCAACCTCAGCCTGGGCTGCCCAGCAGACCTGGTTGGCCGACTGACGGAGATCACCGCTGGAGATGAGATAAATTTCATCGGCGGCGAGGGATTGGGGACTTTCAAGGACCGGTACTGCGTATGAGGACATGGTAGAAATCTCCTGGCTCACAACATAAGTAAATCGATAATTTCGGCGCCTTGAATTCTAGACCACTCGAGGTGCCCCAAGCTCACGAAATCGAGCAATCGCCCCAATCCAAGGCTGAAAATCTCCAGGAGTATAGTGCTCGCAGGTTACTGAGCGGCCAATGGCCTCGCGGCCCTCTTTTACGCCCTTGATTAGTCCGGTGGCAACCGCCTGCATCATGACGTTGCCCAGGGCCGACGCTTCGACCGGGCCGGCAATCACAATGCATGCACAGGCATCGGCAGTCCATTGACAGAGAAGCCGATTCTGGCTTCCACCGCCGACCACGCGGATGGTCTCGAGGTGTTTTCCGGTAAGGCTCCGAAGCTGCTCCAACACAATGCGATACTTCACGCAGAGGCTTTCAAGACAAGTGCGGGCCAGCTGCCCGACCGACTCTGGGACCGGTTGAGACGTTGCCCGGCAATAATTCTGGAGCGAGTCCACCATGTTCATTGGCGCGCGGAATGCGGGATCGTCTGGGTCGATTAAGGAACGCATTGGCTCTGCAGCTTCAGCAAGCTGCATGACTTCGCTCCATTCCAGATGATGGCCTTCCTTGGTCCATTGGCGATGGCATTCCTGCAGGAGCCATAGGCCAGTGACGTTTTTTAGAAGACGGATGGTACCGGCGACACCGCCCTCGTTGGTGTAATTCAGTTCGAACGCCTCGTTGGACGTGACTGGGCTGTCGGCCTCTACTCCCATCAGGCTCCACGTTCCGCTGCTCAAATAGACGCTCTCGGCATCGAGATTCGGGATTCCGGCGACCGCACTGCCCGTATCGTGTGTCGCTCCCGCGATCACCGGGAATGTTGCTTCAAATCCGGCAGCGCGGCAAATTTCCGGGCGAACCTGCCCAAGAATGGTGCCCGGCTGCACGATGCGCGGGAGGATGCGCGTAGGGATTTCCAGGCGGTCGAGGAGTGTGCGCGCCCAGTCTCCGGCTGCAGCTGAGTACATCTGCGAAGTCGTCGCGTTGGTATATTCGACTGCGATTTCTCCACTCAGAAAATAATGGAAGAGATCCGGAATCATCAGCAGAGTTTTAGCTGAAGCGAGTTGCTCGCTCTTGGACCTGGCCATGCTGAAGAGTTGAAAAATCGTGTTGAAGTGCAGCGTCTGAATCGCAGTTTGCTGATAAATCTCGTGTGCGGAAACACTCTGCGTTACTAATTCCGCGATTCCGTCTGTGCGAGAGTCGCGGTAATGAAATGGATTGCCAATGAGTGAGCCGTCACTGTCCAGAAGGCCGAAATCCACGCCCCAGGAATCCACGCTGATGCCTGCAGGCAATTCCGTCATGATGAGTGCAGTATTTCGTCAAGCGCGTCGCAAATCTCCGACCAGAGACGCAGTACATCCCAATGCATATGGCCAAGAAGTGTGACACCACCGTTTGAGAAGCGATGCAGTTCTTCGAGAGAAAATTTGCTGCCATCCCAGTGTCCAACCACCACTCGACCGCTGGAAGCGCCCAGGTCGACTGCAAGAAAATTGGAGACGGTACTCATTGCTCGCACCACGCGAGCATGCGGAAAGGTATTTCGGTGGACGGCATTTTCATCGGTGCCCGACCTCTCGCCAATGGTAAAGCGAAAACGTCCGGCTGTGGAGAATCCGCCAAATACTTTTCTGGAGTAATGACCGCCGAAACTCATCGCAGTAGCGGAGGATCTCCGCGCTGGATGAGTAGGCCGTAGCTCTATTCCGTACTTATATGGCAGACTTGCAGATAGTGAGGCCTGAAAATGAAGTCGCTCCTTCTATCCGCTTATAAGCAATTAGAAATCACAGACGGTCCCCAGCCCACACCGGGTGATGGCGAAGTTCTCGTACGAGTTGCGGCTTGCGGCATCTGCGGCAGCGACGTACATGGCTACGACGGCTCGTCCGGCCGACGAATTCCTCCCATCGTGATGGGACATGAGGCAGCTGGAACCATTGCAGCCGTAGGTGATGGCGTTCGCGATTATGCGGTTGGCGACAGGGTGACATTTGACTCCACGATTTATTGTGGCAAATGCCAATACTGCCTCCGAGGACAAGCGAACCTCTGCGACAACAGGCAGGTTCTTGGCGTTTCAACTGAGGAATATCGGCGCGCTGGTGCATTTGCGGAATTCGTTCTCGTTCCTGAGCGCATTTTGTATCGACTGCCGAACAGCCTGTCATTCACCGAAGCATCGATGCTTGAAGCGGTGGCGGTCGCTCTCCATGGAGCCGCGTTGTCTCATACCGAATCGCAGGACACAGCCCTGGTGATTGGCGCCGGGATGATTGGCGCTCTGACGTTGCAAGCCATGCGGGCAGAAGGTTTCAAGAAGATATTCGTTGCAGATGTCGATCCTTCGCGGTTGAAGCTCGCCGAAGAGCTTGGAGCCGATGTAACCATACCGCTCTCAGGCAAGGAGCTGGTGGCCGAAGTCTTGCGATTGACCAATGGCCAGGGCGTGGATGCGGCGGTGGAAGCAGTGGGTCGGGATGTGACCATCCGGGCAGCGATCGGCAGCGTTCGCAAAGGTGGAACGGTAACGCTTGTGGGAAACATCACTCCCGAGGTGACGATTCCATTGCAGGTGGTGGTTTCGCGTCAGATCCGTCTGCAAGGCTCGGCGGCCTCTGCAGGAGAATATCCACGCGCAATCGAACTCCTTACAAGCGGCGCCATCCTCGTAAAGCCGCTGATCACCGCGGTGGCTCCGCTCGAAGATGGCCCCCGCTGGTTTGAGCGTCTGTATGCACATGAACCAAACCTGATGAAAGTTGTGCTTACACCTTAGTAGTCGCAGAAGGTAGTATGGCAGTCGATAACACCGAAAGAGGATCCAGGCCAAATGTACCAATCTTGTCGTTTTGCGAGCTTTTGTTTCAGAACTTTGCTTTGGATCGCAGCCGTTCTTCTGCTGGCTGGCGCCAATCCCGCTGTAGCTGCTGCTTCGCGAGATGGTCTGCAGGTCTATTTCATTGACGTTGAGGGCGGCCAGGCCACACTGTTCGTGACACCCGCGGGAGAATCGCTACTCATCGATGCCGGATGGCCCGGCAACAATGGCCGTGACGCAGACCGCATCGTAAAAGCCGTGAAACTAGCAGGATTGGTCAAGCTGGATTACGTGCTCATTACTCACTATCACGATGACCATGTAGGTGGAGTGCCGCAGCTCGTCGCCAAGGTTCCGGTAATGACCTTTATCGATCACGGTCCGAACCGGGAGACTGGCGATGCGAACGTTGTCCACAACTGGGACGAATACCAGAAGGTTCTTGGCGGGCAGGTGAAGCGTCTAACTCTGAAGCCGGGCGACAAGCTCCCCCTCAAAGGTGTGGACGCAACGGTGATCAGCGCGGATGGCGCGCTCATTGATAAGCCCGTGAATGGTGGCGGCGCAGCGAATGACGAGTGCGCCACGACTTCGAAGTATGCAGCTGACGCAACTGAAAATTCGCGCTCCCTGGGCGTCCTGTTCACGTTTGGCAAGTTGACCTTGCTGGATCTCGGCGACCTCACATCCGATAAAGAACAAGAGCTGATGTGCCCCATTAATAAGCTGGGGAAAGTGGATGTGTACATTGTGTCGCATCACGGCTGGTACCAGAGCAGTAGTCCCCTGCTGGTGGATGCTATTGCGCCTCGGGTTGCCATTATGGATAACGGCGAAAAGAAGGGCGGATCGCCCATTGTGATTGATACGATCCAGGCGACGCCGGGATTAGAACATCTCTGGCAACTGCATTATTCCGACGAAGGTGGCAGTGCGCATAACACCATGCCTCCGTACATCGCGAATCTCGCCGGCCCTGACGCAGGAAACTACATAAAGTTGACGGGCAACCAGGACGGCAGCATGGATGTATTTAATTCTCGAACACAGGCATCCCGTCACTACGGCCCGGGGAAGTAAGCGTTGTTCCCGGACCTGCTATAGGTTCCGGGATTGGCTCGATGCGACCGAGAAGGAAGACGTAACCCATCACCCCGATAAAAGGAAAACAGCAGCCGCTCCGAATGCGCCGTAAAACGAGTGCGTGAGGGACGCGATGTATCCGGTGATGATGGGCGCGGAGATGGCGGAGAACTGAGAAAAGAAGTTCATGATACCGCCGACGCGTCCCACACTTTCACGCGGTGCGATGAGCGTAGGAATGGACCACCCCACCGGCGCTGCAGCTGACAATCCTCCAATAGAAACGCTGATCCAGAAGATTGCCACGGCTGGCGTATGAGCGCTGGCTGCACCAAAGATGCCCATGCCCAACGCCGTCCCCGTGACCAGTACGATCTGACGGACGCGCGATGCATTGCGTCCACTGCGTACCAGAGAGTCCACAAGCAGGCCACCGATGAATAAATCGGTAACGGTAGCGACGAGCCATGGCACGCTCGAGTAAACGACCGAATGTAGCAGGTCGATGTGTAACGCCGAGGAAAGATAGCTCGGCAGCCATGTGAGCAACAGATAAAATGTGTAGTTATACGACGCGAAACCGAGCGCCAGGCCAATCATTTTGCGTTGCTGCAGAAGGTACCACAGTGACGCTCCCTTCTCCCGGATTGCAAACGCAACTTCGGGCTGGGCGCCGCCTTCCGCAATCAGGCGTCGTTCAGAATTAGTCAGCTCTGTGTCTTCGCTGGGATTGCGGTATACCCAATAGAAAAGTAGAAAATAGGCAAAGCTCACGAGGCCGGTGAAGGCAAAACTCTTGCGCCATCCGAAGTGCAGAAGCAGCACTCCGATGATGGGCACTCCCAGGGCCGGTGCGAGCTTGGCAGCAGCGTCGAAGATGGAGGTTGCGAAGCTCCGCTCTTCTTTGGGAAACCAGTATCCCGTCGCTTTCGCGTTTGCGGGAAAGGTTGGAGCTTCTCCTATCCCGAGAAGAAGTCGCGCTGAGAATAGGCTCGCCACTCCGGTAGAAAGTGCAGCGGCGAAGGATGCGACGCTCCAGAGAAATGTGCTGATGCGGCCGACAATCTTAACGCCGAAGCGATCCAATATAACGCCAACCGGCAATTGCAGCATGGCATAGGTAAGACTGTAGGCACTCAGCAGATAACCAAACGTGATTGTGGAGATGCCAAACTCGTCGTGCAGCGCGCTTTGCGAGACTGAGAGATTAACGCGGTCGACATAGTTCACCAGCACTCCCAGACCCAACAGGAATGCGATGCGCCAGCGGCGGCGCGGAATGTGCTGCTCAATTGGGGGTGCTTCAGTCGGAGTCGGCACGATGTCCGAATGATTCTATTGTGTGAGGCCGCACTTGGCGAGTCGCATTGAAGATGCGTGCCGAACATGTGGCGGCACGCATGTCTCGAATCTACTTTCCGGCATTTCCCGGTCCGCCCACCGGATAGAGTTTTGGCACGCGCTGGTCTACCGGAGGAAACTCTGGGAATTTGGCGTGGGGCTCCGTCTGGTACCAGTACGCAACTGAAGAAAAATTGTCGGAGCGGTGGTTGGCGTGCCCATGTTCGATGCCGGCTACTAGAGACGTCGTGAACGGAATTGGCGAATCAAGGTGGAAGCGGTAGACGGATGTGCGTCCCCCTGCCCTGTCCCCCTGTTTCACTGGCGCACCGTAGAGTTGATAGGCGAAGGGGTGCTCGCCATAACCCCATGCGCCTAGAAAATAATCTTCAGCCCCAGTTCCGTTGATGGAGGGCGTCTTTTCTCCATCGATAAAGAACATGTCATCCCCCTCGCCAAACCAATCATCCTGGTTTTGAAGGATGGACATGGTAACCCCTACAAAGTGGCCCTTCCCCTTCGCGTCAACCCAGGTGTAATTGTCCTCGCCGGTTAGATTGGGCTTGTTGTTGACCGTGGAATCGCCGTTGTTCTTCCAATTATTCGTCCAGCCTTTTGCCGGGGTTGCCTGTCGGTACTGCGCATGGAAATACATGGTGTCCTGCGGAAGAGGCTGATTGCAGCGTTGGTAGTCAATATTGAAATAAAAGGAGTCGACTTTTTGCGCGCCTTCGTTCGTCACGGTAATGCGCGCATGCTTTTGAAAAGGCATAGGGAAGAACGCATTCAGAGCCTTGTCCGATGCTACTTGGAGCGGCAGGGACTGGTAGAGCATGTAGTCGCCGAGACCAAGCCCGAAGAAGTCGCCGACCGGCGTCTCAACACTCGGAGTCACTTCCCCATCCCAATAGGCGCGAAGCACCAGCTTTTTGAGATGGTAGGTTTCGTTCGAGGCAATCGTGATCCAGATATGCGTGAGCACTCCCGGTCCAGCATCATCCATGAGCGTTAGAGTTTCGCCTGCGGGAATGGGCCGTGCGTCAGCATTGCCTCCTGTGCGGTCGTAACTGGAGAGACGCTTCTGCACGTAGTCGTGAGGCTTGGTAAGGCCGGTAAGCATGCCCTCTGATGCGCCCGAACATTGGGCAATGCAAGGAATAGATCCCGCCAGAATTAGTCCGGTCACATACGACACAATGCGATTCATACATTCTCCTCAGGATTTACCGGGCTTGGGCTGTTCTCCGGCGGCTGCAATTACGCCCTTTGCATCGTTTACGAACTTCCCGTTCGGTTCGAGTGTTACATACTTTTGATACGCCTCGATGCAGCCCGGCGGCATGATCAGTTTCTGTGTCTTAGCGTCGATCGTCGCTTGCGCGGCAAGAGCCTGACCCTTTAAATAATAGGGGAGAGCCCGAGTCGCGTCCGCAGCGATTGCCTTGTCGGCGGCTGCAAGCTGAGCTTCCGTATTACCGACCTGGGAAAAGAACACCGCCTCATTACTAAAATAAAAGCCTGCCTGCGCCGGATTGAGTTTTGCAGCGGTATCGTATGCGGCTTGCGCGTCGGCCACTTTACCGGAACGTATGTAGACCTCACCCAATGAGGCGTAACCGACTCCCTGCACATCAGGAGTCAGCTTCTTTTCAGTAGTTGCCGTGTGTTCGGCCGTATTGCGGGAAGAATGAGTTCTACCCTCTTCAGCATAAAAGTCTTCTTGACGGAGAGACTTTCGGGAAGCGGGATCAATCGTGAGTGCCTTCTGGAAAGATAGTTCCGCATCCGAATACTTTTTCAAACCAAGTTGCGCGAGACCCAATTCGAGCCATAGAAGAACCGCATCGGGATAAGCGATCGTGTCCTTCAACATCAGCGATTCAGCCTCGACGAATTTTGCCGCCCTGTTAGCTGCGCGGGCGGTGGTGAGGTCGGCATTCAGGCCCTTGGAAGTCTGGTTCTGCAACATTGCACCAACGTTCTTCTCCTTGAACTCATCCAGTTGCTTCCGCTGCTCCGGGGACATGGAGTCAATGTATTCCTTGCGCGACATGTCGATGTTCTGCAACGTATCTTCGCCAGCCACAATCTTCACGTTCTTTATCTGGTCAACGTATTTCTCTGATACAGACTTTGCTGCGCGATATATGACGGAATAGGTGCCGGGCTCAATTCCCTCGCCGGAATAGTCGCCATTTGCGTTCACGGGAAGGGTGTAACGCGAGTTATATCCTCCATCGACCGACAGCGCGACGTTGCCGGACGTCTTCGCCATGGCCGCTGGATCCAGTACGCGGCCATGAATCTTGCCGGTCGATGACTGGCTGTAGAGTGGTATTACGAACCCGAGACACAATGCGGAAAATAGAACGAGACGACGATTCATTGGTTTCTTCACCACCTGCCTGAACTTCTTCTTGTCGCGAGGCTCACGCCTCAACTCCACTTAAGGGTAAGCACTGAATCCTTCGGAATCGTCAGGCTTGCGGTCTTTGAACCTACCCGCAGACTTGTGTTACGGTCTTCCCCCGAGTTGGCAAGCACTAAAACGATGCTCCCGTCACTCTGCTTGACTGCGACGTGCGAGAGACCGGTGGCGTCGCAGTGGCTCGCGATGCGAACGGCGCCCCGCTGAATGTGATGTGAGAAATGCTTCAACGCCCAGTATTGACCGCTCTGCGAGATGCTTCCATCCGCGTGGTAGGTAACCAGTCCGCCGCAAGGAAAAGGACCGATATTCGGCTTTCCTTGTTCGTCCAGCACAAAGTTCCAGCCAATCACGCAACGGCACCAGTTTTGCAATATTTCCGATATGGACGACGCCCACTTTGTCCAATCCGTCGCGTAGTGCGGATCGGAAATATCGGGCCCACCTTCCGTCCAGTAAAACGGAAGAGCAGGAGCGCTCTCGTGCATGCGACTCATCATGTCCGGTGTGCCGACGTAACCATGCCACGCGACGCCGTCCACATATTTGCGAAGCTCGGCATCCTGTAACTGCCATTTCACGCGCTTCCAAAGATCGTAATTGTGGTCGAGCAGCCAGATCTGCGTATCAGGGCTCTGCTTCTTTAAGAGTGGGCCCAGGTGGTCGCGAACGAAATCTTGTTCCATTTCAGGCGTCCAATAGCAGGCAGGCATGCGTCCCTGCTGATCGGTCTCTGATTCATTCTGCGAAGTCAGCGCGTGAATCTTCACGCCAGCCTTGGCATAGTCCCGCACGAACTGCGCGAGGTACCGGGCATAAGGATCGAGATATTTCGCACTCATCCAGCCACCCAGCATGGACCCGTACGTCTTCATCCAACCTGGCGGGCTCCACGGACTGGCAAGGAGAAACAAATCGCGATTGATTTTAGCCGCGTCGCGCAGAGTTGGAAGAATGTAGGCCTCGTCGTGCGCGATACTGAAGTGTTCAAGCGCCACGTCACCGGGTACGTCGTCGTAGCTGTACACGTCGCGCGAATAATCGCTCGCGCCTACGCAGCACCGGCCCACGCTTAAGTTCAGCCCGGCTGGTGAAAAGAAATCATTCATCACCTTCTGACGGGTCTGTGGCGGCATGGTGCTCAACAGGAAACAGGAGGCGTCTGTAAAGGCGGCGCCAAAGCCGAGCAGTGGCTGGTGACGCACACTTTCGTCGATGATGATTTCCTCTTTCTCGCCGCTATCACTTTTGGAACTCCATCCGATCACAGGCAGAGACTCGTGCCTACGCTTGGCATCCGTTACGAAGGCTTGAATCCCTGAATCAGAGGCAGACAGGGCGAAAGCGGTAAATCGATTGGAAACGGCTACTGCAGCGGCTGATGTACATGCGGTCTTTAGAAACGATCTACGGTCGAACACGGGGCCCACGCTCCCTGGGTATTCAAATTTGAAAATTGAGGACAGACATTTATAGTCCTAATTTCGGTCAATTTGAATCATCCCGTGAGATTCCACCGCCCAGCACTTGCTGGCTCAAGGGATTTTGGCATCCTGTGTTTCTAATTGCCTGCGCAGCGGGAATAAGTAACGACGAAGCAGATCGCCACATAACACCACTCCGACGCCGAGGAGCGCCGGAAGGGGATCGTGGAGGAGGATTAGCGTCCCGATGGTAAGGCATCCCGTAAAGAAAATGATTGGAGCGGCGGGGTACCACCACCGAAGCACGGGCGTCTGCATGCGAAAGAGTGTGGTGACTGACAATGCGAGAAAAAGAACCGCGGAAAAAATGATGAAGGAAAGAATGCGATCGAAGGCTCCGAGCGTCAGGATGACGAGCGCCAGGCCGGTCTGCAAAAGAATCGCGTAAGCAGGCGTTCCATAGCGTGGATGTAACCGCGCAAATGCCGGAAACAGAACTCCGTCACGGGCCATGGCGTAGTAGACGCGCGGGCATGCCATGGTCAGGGCAGACAGGCCTCCGAGCACTGACAGCAAGACACAGGCCGATAGAACCTTGCCTCCGAATGATCCGAAAAGCACTGTGCCGAATTGCGAGACGAAGGCTGTGTTCGAAACGATTCGTTCGAGCGGCACAGCATATAAGAATGCAAAACTCAGCAGGACATAGATAGCCGTTACCAGAGAAACTCCGCCGAGGAAAGCGCGCGGCAAATTCTTTTCAGGATCGCGAATTTCACCCGCCAGCTTGCCCGCCTCCCACCATCCTCCGAAGCTGAAGAATGCATTCACGGCCGCACTGGCGATGGCCGGGAATAGTGCTTCCGAGCCAACGCGACGAGCTGCCAGTGGCACAAGATTTTGCATGCTTCCCTTACCGGAGAGGAAGGTCCACACAACCAGCCCGAAGAGTACGGCTAGCTTCAAGAGGTTGGCCGTGGTCATGACGGTTCCACTTAGCCGTGTGCCGAAGTAATTGATGGCGGCAAGCGTGATGAGGATTGCGGCGGGAACGATGCTCGCGATGACCGGCGAGAGCGGCGCGAGCGCAAGGAGGTATGCCGTGGCTCCGACTGCCAAGGCAGCTGCAAGACCGGGATCCATCACGGCGGCACTCATCCAGCCATACAGAAAACCAATCCGCTCGCCGTACCCTTGCCGCAGATAGACGTAAGTTCCGCCAGCCTCAGGAAAGCGAACGGCAAGTTCGGAATAGCAGAGTGCGCCGGAGATTGCCATGAGGGCCATACCGCACCACACTGCGCCCAACAACAAGGGCGATCCCAGTGACTTTGCCATAGCGGCAGGAGTTAGAAAAATTCCGAGCGCAACTGACTCACCGGTTACGACCGCGATTGCCGACCATAGACCAAGCTGCCTTTTTTCCTTCGCCACGCGGCTGATCGTAACGTGCGACTTTGTGTCGCGCATCCACCAAAAGGATGAGTCACGACGATATCGACACCTATTACTCGCTGAAAAAAAGGCCATCCCCGACTGAGGGATGGCCCTTTTCAGTTCAGCATTTTTATTCCGACAACTTCAACTCTTGCTGGACGGTTAATGGGAGATCTACGGTAACGGCATCTGTTCCCGGCTGGCCCCCGCCAAGGTGCAACGTATAACTGCCGGCAACTACCAAGCGATCGCCATTGACATTTACTTCGCTTAAGTCACGCGGCGTGAGATCCATATGGACGTGCTGCACCTGGCCGGCGGGGACATGCACGCGCGTAAAGCCGCGAAGAGCGTGGATAGGCGCACCAGGCGTCTTCGGGAAACTCACGTACACCTGGACAACTTCGTCTCCGTCACGAGAACTAGTGTTCTTCACATCCACATCGACGCCAAGAGAATCTCCCGCATTGATTGTGGAAGCAGAGAGTTTTGGATTTTCGTAGGAGAATTTTGAATAGCTCAGGCCGTATCCAAAAGGATAAAGCGCCTTGCCTTCATAGTAGCGATACGTCCGATTCTTCATGGAGTAGTCTTCGAAAATCGGAAGCTGATCAACGCCTGTATAGAAGGTTAAAGGAAGACGTCCAGCCGGATTGTTGACGCCCACCAGCGTTTCGGCGATGGCCGCGCCGCCCTCTTCACCGGAGTACCACGCTTCAAGAATCGCATTCGCATGTTCTTTGGCCCAGTTCACTGACAGCGCGCTGCCGTTCATCAACACTACAACCAATGGCTTTCCAGATGCCTTAACAGCTTTCAACAAATCTTCTTCATCCTTTGGCAAGTCAAGGCTGGTACGATCGCCGCCCTTGAATCCCGGAACCGAAACATCCATCTCTTCGCCTTCAAGTTGCGCGGTAATTCCAACGACAGCTATTACAACATCTGTCTGCTTGGCGGCAGCCACTGCAGCGGCTTGCGGATCGGTAAGCAAGGGCGCCATCACCAATTTCGTCATGACTCCCATGCCCAGGTTCTGCTCAATTTTAATGGCGTACTTGTGTCCCTTCTCAAACTGCATTTCGGCGGTCTTGGGTGTGGGAGCGTGTAAGCCACTATCGTCTACCACCAGTTTTCCATCGATCCAAAGTTGATCCGAAAGACCGTCAAGACCAATGGTGTATTTACCTGACTCAGTCGGCGTGAGGAAGCCTGTCCAGCGGACGGAGTATTCCGCAACGCCTTCAGGTGCTGGTGCATGCGATGCCATGTCGAAATTCACGTTTGGGTCGATACGCGTCAAAATTGGCGAACCCTTGAACTCCTTGCCTTGGAAATATTCAGCTTTCAATCCGGGCTTTCCGTCAGTCGTGGAGAGAAGTGCCGGTTGAACAACTGCCGGACCGCGCAAGAAATTTGTACCCGACTCGTAGGTGACCTTCGCATTCGGAAACTGCTTCTTGATTCCATCCAGGGCTGTAGTGGAGCGGGACGGTGTTCCGTTGTAATTCCCAGCTAATACCAGCGACTGGTCAGCAAGCGGGCCGACGACCAATATCCTCTTTGTGCCCTCGGCGAGCGGAAGAACCCCATCGTTCTTCAAAAGAACCATGGTCTCGCGAGCAGCTTTCAGCGCTAGTTGGCGATGTGCATCGCTGTCGTTTTCGCTGTATGGGATCTGTGCATACTTCACCATGTCTGGTGGATCGAAAAGTCCGAGCTTGAAGCGTGCCGTGTAAAGACGGCGGAGAGATACATCCACTTCGTTTTCACTCAGTAGTCCCTGCTTAACCGCATCGATGTATTTCACGTAGTCGTTGTTGTTAGGAGCCTTCTGTGTGAAGTCTGCGCACTCGTTATCTGTTCCAGCTCGCAGAGAAACTGCTGCGGCCTCTGCCTGTGTGTTTGTATAGTGATGGCCACGCTCGATGTCTGCAACGGCGTCGCAGTCCGATACGACATAGCCTTGGAATCCCCACTTTTCGCGCAGCTGATCCTGGAGAAGAAATGTATTCGCGCAACCCGGCTGTCCCTTTACCGAGTTGTAGACGCACATTACCGACCCAGCTTTGCCTTCAGTAACTGCAGCGCGAAACGCTGGCAAGTAAGTGTCTTCCATGTCGTGCTTCGAGACGTCCACATCAAAGAAGTGACGTTGCGGTTCCGGGCCACTATGGACGGCGAAATGTTTTGGCGTTGCGATCACGCGATAATATTTCGGATCGTCTCCCTGCATTCCGGTCACGAATGCGATGCCCATCCGCCCTGTCAAATATGGATCCTCTCCATACGTTTCCTGACCACGCCCCCATCTAGGATCTCGAAAGATATTGATGTTGGGCGACCAGAAGCTGAGCCCTTCAAAGATGTCCCTGCGCCCCTGGCGGACGGCTTCGTGATGCTTCGCACGTCCCTCTGTGCTGATCACCGTTGCAACCTCGTGCAGCAGTGGTGTATCCCAGGTAGATCCCATCGCAATCGCTTGAGGGAAAACGGTAGCCACTCCGGCGAAGCCTACCCCATGTAGAGCCTCGCTCCACCAGTCGTATGCAGGAACACCAAGCCTCGGAATTGCACGCGATTGATTTACAAGTTGCGACGCCTTCTCCTCAAGAGTCATCCTTGAGATGAGATCGTTGACACGCACCTCAATGGGTAAAGATGTATCCATGTAGGGTGCATTCGCGACAGTTGCGGTCTGCTGCTGAGCTTTCGCGAATGTACAGCCCATAAGGAAAATTCCGATTACAAATATCGAGATCGCGCCTATCCGAAAATGCCGCTCCGCTAACATGCCGTTCTCCTCTAAATTGATCAGACTACACATAAAGACACCAGCGAGGGGGAGCACCCGTTCGCCGCGAATGAATCATACAGACAGCTTAGGTTGTCACACCAACAAAATCGCTTTATTTGCGGATTATAAGGTGAATTGCCATGGGAAAAGCAATTCGATTTCCGGCTGGAATGGACTCAAATATCGGCAATGAAATCAAGGATTAGTAGAAGTCGTGAGAGTCAATTTTGGCTGCAGTTACGGCTAACGGCAGTACCCTCTCAGCTCGAATGTGGACTACCGTATCTTCGTTCTGCAATTTACCTTCAATCAGAAGAAATTTCCCTCGCGACACTAAAATCCGCTCACGCTCATAAAGATCGGGATGAACAATGATGTTGGCAATACCTGTTTCATCTTCCATCGACAAAAAGACAAATCCACTCGCTGTACCAGGTCTCTGCCTCGCGATAATACATCCAGCTGTCCGCACAGAACGTCCACTTGGCATCTCTGCCAACTCGCTCGCGGAGAGTATGTTCCGTTGTTTCAAATGCGATCTCATAAAAGAAATCGGGTGAGGTCCTGTTGTGAGCCCGGTGCCCGCGTAGTCAGAAACGATTCTCTCTTCAGTTGACATCTTTTTCAAAGGAGAGGAGTGAACTTCTTGCGACCCGCTCGCAGACTGTTGCAGCAGTGGACCAACTGGCCTGCCCGCCTGCTCTACCTGCCAGAGCGCGTCGCGTCGATGAGCTACTCGATCAAGTTTGTTGATTGCTCCAATACGTGCAAGTTGAACCATATCCTTTCGATTGAGTGATGGAACTCTACGGGCAAGATCCTCTACTCCTCTAAAAGGACCATGAAGTTTGCGCGTAGCGACCAAAGCATCAGCTGTATTTTGATGGACCCCCTTCGCATATCTAAGTCCAAGCCGAAGCGATAAACTACCATCCTCTTCGTGTTCAACTGTGCATTGCCAATCGGATTGTTGAACATCGATAGGTCTGATACGCAATCCGTGACGCTGCGCATCTTTTACCAGCACAGCAGGTGCATAGAATCCCATTGGCTGGTTGTTCAGCATTGCACACGTAAAAGCAGCTAGGTAATGGACCTTCAAAAATGCCGAAGAATACGCGATGAGTGCAAAGCTGGCTGCATGCGACTCTGGAAATCCGTACAGTGCAAATGAAGAAATACTTTGAACTATGTTGTCCTGTGTTGCTGTATCTATTTTGTTTGCGGTCATCCCACTTCGCAACTTCCCTTCCAACTCGCGCATTCTCTGCATTGATCGTCGCATCCCCACAGCGCGTCGAAGTTCTTCCGCCTCAGATCCGCTGAAATTCGCGACTGTCATCGCCATTCGCAACAACTGTTCTTGAAAGAGCGGCACGCCGAGTGTGCGTTGAAGCACGGGCTCGAGTGAAGGATGAGCATAGGTCACCTCTTCTTTTCCCTGCCGTCTCCGCATATATGGGTGCATCATTTTTCCGACGATAGGCCCGGGCCGAATGATCGCAACCTGAACTACCAAATCATAAAATCGCTTAGGTGCATTCCGTGGTAATGATGCCATCTGTGCGCGACTCTCTACCTGAAACATCCCAACGGTGTCTGCTTTGCATAACGTCTCATAAACTACTTCATCCTGCGGTAGTGACGACAAATCAACTTGTTTGTTGTAGTGCTGAGGAACAAGGTCAAGACAATCTTTTAGAACGGCCATCATTCCCAGACCTAGAAGATCGACTTTGATGATTCCAAGATCGGCGCAATCCTCTTTATCCCACTGGACAACATTTCTGCCGGGCATGGACGCACGCTCAATCGGAACAACGCGATTTAACTGACCCTGGCAAATAACCATGCCTCCAGAGTGTTGACCGAGATGGCGAGGTAGATCCTGTATTCGCATACATATTTCTAGATACTTTGAAATCCGACGGTGGTAGATATCGAAACCAGCATGTTGAAATTGATGTGCAAGAGTGTCGTTCGGCCCTTTCCATTCCCAGTTCCCCACCAGTCCTACTAGCCTACTGAGAGTGTCCTGTTCAAAGCCGAGGGCCTTGCCCACCTCTCTTGCAGCAGAACGTCCGCGATAGGTAATCACATTGGCAGTCATTGCCGCACCAAGCTCACCATATCGTTCATAGATGTGTTGAATAGCCTGTTCGCGCTTGTCGCCAGAAGGAAGGTCAAGATCTATATCAGGCCACTCTCCACGACTCTCACTCAGGAAGCGTTCGAAAAGTAGTTCCATTCCAATGGGATCGACTGCTGTAATTTCAAGCGCATAACAAACTGCGGAATTCGCAGCACTTCCTCGTCCTTGCACCAGGATGTCGTGCTTCTGGCAATAGCGGATAATGTCCCAGACAATAAGAAAGTATCCGGCGAAACCTAGTTTCTGTATTAGCAGAAGTTCTCTTTCCACCTGCTTACGAGCACGAGTGAGTAAGTGAGAATTCGCAGCATTGTTATATCGCTTACGGACGCCCTCATCGACTCGTTTCCTGAGAAACGAATCCATGGTGTCCCCTTCAGAAACGGGATAACGTGGAAACTCGTAGCCAAGATTATCTAGCTCGAATTGAAGTCTTTGCGAGACATGAATTGTGTTCGCGATAGCAGATGGATAGTCGCGAAATAGTGAGACCATTTCTTCTGAGGTACGTATATGGTGATTGTTGTTTTGCGTTAAAAGGCGTCCTGCGGATTCAAGCTGAACATGATTGCGGATCGTTGTGAATATGTCCAGAATTTCTCGATCGTATGGAGTCGCATAACGTACTCCATTTGTTGCAAGCAACGGCAGATGGAAAGAGTCGGCTATTCGAATCGCAGACTGATTTCGCCATTCCTCATCGCATAATCCATGACGTTGCAATTCGACGTAAACATTCTCTTTTTTATAAATATTCACCAGCCTGTCGAGAACGACCTGGGCTTGTTTCTCGCCGCTGTTTACGAGGGCGGAAGACAATGCACCTTCATCCCCACCAGTAAGACAAATGAGACCCTCGGAAAATTCTTCGAGCTCATCGAGTGTTGCGGCATCCTTCTCCCTTTGTTTTTTCACGAAGCTTGAAAGAGGTAACAAGCTGGCACAGGTTCTGATATCCCTTCTGCGACGTGCAAAGGAGAGTTATTCGAGATGGCTCATCCACTTGTATTTGAGGCAACCAGTGGGGTGGCGAAAGCCGCTTGTTAAAATCCCGCACACTGATTTCGGCTCCGATATGCGCACGAATGCCGTTCTTCTTAGCCATCGTGTGAAATCGCGCTGCTCCGTAAACTCCGTTGCGATCCGTAATAGCAATTGATGGAAGACATTTTTCAACGGCAGTTTCAATGAGCGTCTCAGGAAGAGATGCACCTTCAAGAAAGCTGAATGCACTTGCTGTGTGCAGTTCGACATATTCAGTCATAGAAAGCAGCCATGCGCCATTCAGAGTTCATCCTGTCGTGTACTAAACGACAGAAAATCTTGCTTTTGTTCATCGCCTGTGCGACCACATCCCACTGCTCAATCGACCATGACTCTTCACTCCACCAACAACTGCTCATCTGCCATGGACCCCATGCACGCTCAATTCGATGGGAGATGGATCGAAAACGAAATTCAACAGGTTGGTTATTGTGCAAAAACATTGCGATGGTTTCTTCAGGCCGTAATCTGCGAATACCGGGACGTTGGATGATTGCCTTGCTGGTTTGTTTTGCTTCATTAACGTTGAAGCCGGCTATCGCGAAACGATCAGGGTGGTGAGTATCTTTCAGGACAGGTGAACCGACACGGTCCTCCCCTACCATTGCGGCAATGCGCGCCAAGGTTACGTCAAGGCGATCTGCTTCAGGGAGCTGTGGTGAAAATAATCCAAGCTGCACTTTACTTGGATCCCCGGTTTCCGCAGTGATGATAATTTCAGTGACAGAGTCTGACGGTGGATGCGCCTGTAAATCAAGATGCATGAGCTTAAGCAGAAGTTTGCGATTATCGGTTGGCATTGCAGGTTGAATGGTTCGCTTGTGAAATGCATTATCCTGAAGCCGTAACTCGATTGTTACGGATGCCAGCGACAGAGTGCGCGCTTGAGCTCTCGCAATTAAATGGTCAAGCATGGGAGATACTACAAAAAGTAGTGAGTCGAGAATTTCTACTGGCTGTTCAAACTCGTAAGACTCCTTCAATTCAAAAGCGACCTCTATCGGCTGGAAGAAATGGGAATGTTCTCCGCGCGCAAGGCCGCGCAGGCGTGAACCATCTTGTCCCAAGCGAGAGATAAGTTCAACCTCTGGTAATGTTGCCAGTTCGCCAAGTGTACGAATACCCCAGATGGAAAAGGTCTCTGCTTGCTGCGGAGAGAGGTCTAGTACTCCGAGTGGCAGCGGTGCGAGGGAGGAAGATTCCTGTCCGCCGGCGATGACTATTATTCCCTTTCCTGCGCGAGCAGCACAGAGAGCAACATGGTGATTCTCACTGACTGCGATTACGCATGAAATGCCAACGGCTAGTATTCGTGCGCGAATTTTGCTCGCGAGAAATTCAGGCGGCCCGAAAAGCCTCTCCATTCCTGCGATATCCAGCATGCAGATGCAGGCGAAATCATTACTGCAATCTGCAATACGTGGAGAAAAACCAGCAGCACACTCCATCACAACTGCGCGTGTTGTTTCCTCTTCCCGTATGGATCGAGGAATGAATGTCACCCCCGCAAAAGACTCCGCCTCAAGACGAGTCATTTCGATGTTTATGCCTAGACTGCGTGCAGGCTTGTTTCTTGAACAAACGGTCTCCTGAGGTGGCTCACCTTGTAGAACCACAATCGGCTTGCCGCGCAGTTCCGGACGAAGTCTTTGTGCAGTCTGAGCAGGAAATTCTGGAGCGTAAATACAGGCGAAGAGAGAAATACTCATCGCTGACCAGCCCAGGGCATTCGCTCTGTCCAGGTTGACGCCGAGGGCTTGCGCCTGCCCGCTATATCAATGAGAGAGGATTGAAATCGTTCCTTCTCAACTTCAAGCTTGTACTCAATCAATTCGACAACGGTGTTGCCTTGAATGGAGGAGGTCTCAAGCCTGATCAAGGACGCCGCACTGCTACGAGCGCATGGCTTTTGGGTCAGTAATAACAGACTGGTCCTTGTACTATCAGCAACCGCACGAAACCTGAACCATGTTGCCAAAGGTATGCGGGTTGCATATTCGGGCGCGACACTTCCCAGGTCTAGAACAATTGCTGCGAATCCGCCAGCATTCAACAGTAGATCGGTAGCCCGCAATGCCTGGTCAAGTTGTTTCCATGGCTGTGAGGTACTGGCCGTTGTACGCGACAATGACGCAGGTTGATTAGGGGAATCTTGAGATTGCTGTGGTCGCTGAGGCGCAGAGATTCGTGGAAACAGGGGCTCATGATGCGCCATCAGAAACTCTTTACGACGCGTCAGTGCGCGGTCAGTGGGCGCCTGCTCACTTCGTGGCACTTTGCTGAAGCTACGATTTTGAGCGCCTGGCGTACCCACCTTTTGCTGTTTCGCATCACGAATTGGATTATGAAGAAGCTCTTCAATCGCACGATCCAATCCCTTGACTTCGTTACGTGGATGCGATCCTGCGCCGCCGCCTTGGTACGACTTCGAGTTCGGATTCGCGTAAGCGGCTGTTGGTATGATTTGCGGATCCCCAGTGCGCGTTTTGTTCTTGGCACCACATCGCACCCACAAAAGCTGAGATAACAGGATTCCATTTGCCGCTGCGGATTCGGGATCGAGGGAGTCATTGGCATCGACCCACGCACATGCGCGTCCCTCGCGCGTTACCTGGGCAAGTGTCGCGAGAGCAAGACTGGTTCTTCCAGAACATTCCGGACCAACAATCTCGCTGATCGCTCCCAATAGGCAGACCACCATTGAGAACTCGATCAATATCAGTAATTCCAGTTGTCTGTACTTCGCGAATAGTTCGAGTAACTGGTGTAAGCGCGGATGGAATACGCGACGCGAGGCCAGCTTCAATTTGTTTTCTCAGGAGCGCAGCATTGGGCATGGGCGACCTAGGCGTTTTCGCCTTTTCTTCGCTATAGAATCACCCGATTAATTGGCCGATGTCAAAGGGTCCTGTAAACTACTGATTCTACGAATCCAAAGGTTTGGTTTTTTCAGATTTTTGAAATGGACCAGGTCAGTGGAGGCCAAGTTCTCAGGAAGATATTACTTTTCGAGATTCAGGTAAAGTCTTTGTTGATATATCCAGTCTACATGATTGATGAATAATAACTTGCAATGGTTACACGTATGCCACGAACCCTGCATAGAATAACAACCCGCCTGAAAATCATACGGATTCAAATGCGCGAAATATGCAGCGATTTGACGTGCTGGAGGCACTTCGAACGGTAACTTATTCCTCGTCGTGAGACAGACCCAGGTCTTCTGCAGCACTCGGATCTGAGTCTTCCAGATCGTTTAGGAGTCCTTCGTCGGAGAGATCCAAGGGGCGGGAGTTTTCCCAATCCTTGTGAACAACTCCCCTAAGTCGATCGGCTATTTCCTCGTCTCGAACCTCAATCGCCAATTCTCGCCGGCTATCGAAACTTCCGGGGGCAAGGTTGATGGAGCCGATGATTGCCTTGAGATCGTCTGAGAAAAGCAGCTTGGCGTGCAATTTCAGACCCTTAAGCTTGTGAACCTTGATACCGACGTCGTCCATAATGCGCATACCGCCCACCGCTTCAACCAGCTTGGCTTTTTTTAGCTTATGGGGCGGGCGGGCGAGGACATGCACTTTGACCCCGCGGCGGTTTGCGCGAACGAGATGTTCGATGATGACAGGGTCCTGGTAGCGCTCGTTCTGCACCCAGAGAGTGTGTTTGGCCTCATCAATGAATTTGCCAATCCGCTGTCGTCCGTTCCCTGTGCACCAGATCAGGTGAGATTTCTCATCGGACTTAAATGGTGTCCTCGCCCAATCCGCGTCGAAACACTCTATGACTTCTCCTACCTCATGTTTATGGGTGGTGACTACTGCGTAATCGCGGGTTTCCGTAATGTTCCTGGTTTCCCAATTCAGGGACTGAATGAAGGCAGTGGAATCGTCGACGACCATGGATTTTTCGTGCGTCAGGTCGAAGGCAGGATTGCTGTCGATGACTTCCACGCCTGCATCAGTGAGCTTCTTGCGGGAGTCATCATTCTCCTTCTCGCCACTTCTTCTCGCAGGATTCAACATGATCCGAACCTTAACCCCGCGGTGCTGGGCCGCGATGATGGCGTGCATAAGCGAGGGATCAGAAAACATGAACATCTTGACGCGAATAGAAGAGGCGGCATGGTTAATCGCATCGAGAATCGGCTGCGCCGTGTCGTCGGGAAGGGCAATCACATAACGGGTAGACATTCTTGCTCCTGAGAGTTTGTATATTCCAGTTTTTGGGATGATGAGTCAAACTGAGTGGTTTTGAGGAGGACAGACTTCCCTGCTCCGGAATCCATTCCTCCTGAGCGCCCGGTGGACGTTCCGCCACGAAAGACATGGTGATGAATCGCGTTAACACAAAAAAAGGGTCACCTAACTGTGACAGGGATAGCCGAGCGCGGTTGTGTCGAGACATTTCGTTTGCTAGTTTGGCGTAGATGGCGCCTCTGCCCGAACATTTCAGCAAGACTATTGAGACTCTCTACCGGTCGGAATCGGGCCGGGTTCTGGCGACGCTCGTGCGCCTGCTGGGAGACCTGGACCTGGCCGAAGAGTCGATGCACGAGGCATTCGCTGCCGCTCTTGAGTCTTGGCCCCGGACGGGCATTCCGGACAAACCTCGTCCCTGGCTGATATCTACGGCACGCTTCAAGGCAATAGACACTATGCGCCGGCGAGCGCGCTTCGATGGAGCACAGAGAGATCTTGTTGCCCATATGGAATCGCGCTTCAACGACGCTCCGAACGGGAATGTTGAGATTGGAGATGAGATTGAGGACGATCGCCTCCGTCTGATTTTCACCTGCTGCCATCCCGCACTGCCTGCGGAGGGACGTATCGCGCTCACGCTTCGAGAAATTTGCGGCCTGACCACGGAAGAGATTGCCCGGGCATTTCTAGTTACACCGGCAACGCTCGCCCAACGCATCGTACGCGCCAAGGAAAAGATTCGAGAGACACCGATCCCATATGAGGTGCCAACGCCGAAGGAGTTGCCGGAGCGCGTGGGTGCGGTGCTTCAGGTCATCTATCTCGTTTTTAACGAGGGTTACTCGGCTGCGGCGGGAGCAGAGGTAACGCGGGCCGAGCTAACCGGCGAGGCGATTCGATTGGGACGACTGCTGACTGAACTGCAGCCAGAGGCGGGGGTCAACGAGCCGGAAATCGTGGGGCTGCTTGCCCTGATGTTGCTCCAGGAATCCCGCCGCATAGCGAGAACCTCTCCAACCGGAGAGCTGATTTTGCTGGAAAATCAAGACCGCTCGCTATGGAACCGCGAGCAGATCGCGGAGGGAGTGGCATTGGTGGAGAAAGCCCTGAAGTCCCGCCGCTTCGGTGCTTACACGCTGCAGGCAGCGATCGCGGCCGTTCATGCTGAAGCGGAATCGGCCGCTGCGACCGACTGGCGGCAGATTGTTGCACTGTACAACCAATTGGTACGAATTCACCCTTCGCCAGTAGCACATCTCAATCGTGCCGTGGCAATTGCCATGCGAGATGGTCCTGAGGCCGGTCTGGCGCATATCGACGCGGTCCTGGAACACGGCGAATTGGCAAACTACTATTTGGCGCATTCAGCGCGTGCCGAAATGTACCGCAGGCTCGGCAGGACAGCTGAGGCTCGTTCCGCTTATGAGAAAGCTTTGGCGCTGACCCAACAGGAACCGGAGCGGCAATTCCTGCAGGAGCGGATTCGCCAGCTGAAATAAAAAAACAGCAGATTCAATAAAAAAATTGGGTGGCTGTCGATTTTCCGTCTGCCCTACGACTATAGGACGAAAGAACGATGAGCTACGGTTCCTGGGTGAACAGGAAACGAGCCGCAGAAACCAAGGAGAAAAATCATGCCGCAGTACCTGGTTGCGAACTACCTCCCCGACAACTTCGACCCGTCCACTGTAACCGAAGCGATGATGGAAGAGATCCACGCGCTCAACCGCGAAATGATTGCTGCCGGCGTGAGGAAGTTCGCCTGCGGTATTTCCCCGGCTGGCAGCGCGAAGACGCTGCGGGCCCAGCCCGACGGCAAGGTACTCGTCACGGACGGGCCGTACACCGAGACAAAGGAGCACATGGGGGGATTTTGGATACTGGAATGCGCTGATATGGACGAGGCTTTGGCTTGGGCAAAGAAGGGTGCCATCGCCTGCGATGTGGTGGGCGAGGTCCGCGAGCTTCTATTCTTCCCCGCCCCGGAGAACGCGGCGAAATAGTCTCACCCGCGCGACTTTCGATATGCACCATCTTGACCATGGGATGAAGCACCGCACGGACGAAGAATTGTCCCATCCCCACAAACACCCATTCGTGGGACCCCTGTCCGCAGGCGCACAGCAACGAGCCGGCGCGAAGGTACGCCGCTGGCTCGCCCGGAAGGAAAAGGAGAAGAAGAGTGAAATACCTGTGTTTTGGCTACTACGACAAAAGCAAATTCGATGGCATGACTGAGAGCGAGCGAAACGCGATGTTCGACACATGCTTTGAATACGACGACCATCTTCGCGTCAACGGGAACTGGGCCGGTGGAGAAGCGCTTCAGGGTCCGGAAACCGCCTTGACTCTATCCAGGAAGAACGGCAAGGTGGCAACGACCGACGGTCCCTATGCCGAAACCAAAGAACAACTCGGCGGCATTCTCGTTCTTGAGGCGCGGGATATGAATCATGCTGTACAGCTCATCGGCCAGCATCCGGCTCTGACGTATGGCAACATTTTCGAGATTCGGCCAGCGGGGGACATGAGCGAAATCATCAAGGCAAGCGAGGAGCGGCGAAGACAGAACGCCGCACGTTGAAGACGGGTGTAGTTTGTACGGACGGAATCGACAAAGCGCTGGCACGCGCAAAGAAAACCGCGGCCAGCGCTGCAGCAATTTCTGCAGCGCGAGTGTCAAACTGTTGGCGACAGCCGCGTTACTCATCGAGAAGGCTTCCTTTGATTTTTATGGCTTGATAAGCTGTCGCTTTCCGTCTTTATTGATCAGCGTAATCGATGTTTCCCCGCCATCTGCATTCAGGATCATGTAGGTAGGATCAATTCCTCCGCTAAGATCGATCCCCGTTCCTTGCTGAGTTGTCGCAATTTTCACCGATGGCCGACCGTCTGGACGGATCAGACGAAGTACGACCGCCTCGGGGTATATCTTTCCAGATTTATCGGAAAGCGAGCCGTCCGCTCTGCGCGCAGGGCCTTCTGGAATCACCGTTATCGATGCTCGAAGTTTTCCCGCGGAATCGACGATCTCCAGCCCTCGGCCTCGAAGTATCATCGGTGCACTTTCTGCTGAAACCGGCCTTACTTGTTGCGAGAGAGTGAAAGTCAGTAGCCCAAGATTAAGGATCGTAAGAACAGTCGATAGGCGCTGCATTGGATATCCCTCCTTTATGCACACAACTAAGACGTTTCATGTCGTTTACATATGACGACTTGCTTTGAACTGGACCATTCAGCGACCTCAACTTGCTCTTCGTCAACTAGGGGGACGGGGAGCATATCTTCAGCACTGATTTTGCAGGCTGGTAGGAATTCCCTGCTTGGTAGAACGAACCAGCTTAAGTTGGCATAATAATTCTTGTGAATGAGAGCAGCGATCGGCCACCAGGCCCCGACGATCCAACAATAGCCGGATTGAGCCGTCGGGATATTAGAGCCAGCAGGTTAAGCCGCTATATCCGCGCGTTGGCCGTTGCGATGGCGACTTGTCTGATTCTTTGCGCATTGTGGTGGGCGGGGACGAACAAGACAGTCGCTGGTGCAACCGATTCACCCGCCAAGATCATCGTCGATTACCCGCTCAACGGCTCCGTCTTTCCACCCGACATGGCCCCTCCTACAATTGAGTGGCGTGATCCCGCCGAGAGCGCTGTCGCCTGGCAGATCGATATCACGTTTAATGATGGATCTCCCGTCCTGCACGTGGCCTCGAAGGGCGAAGGATTAAAGATCGGAGAGATCGATCCTCGCACCATATCAAGCAACAATAAGCTACCCACTCTTACCCCCGAACAGGCAGCAGCACACACGTGGAAGCCGGACGCAACCACGTGGGCCGAAATCCGCAAACATGCGGTCGAGCAGCCGGCCAACATCACCATTGCCGGTTATGCGGAAGGCAATCAGAGTCAGCCGCTCTCACGCGGGACCATGCAGCTCACGATTTCGCGCGATCCCGTGGGAGCGCCGATCTTCTATCGCGACGTGCCGCTGATGCCTTCGGCCACAGAGAAAGGGATCATCAAGCCGCTTCCGACGAGCGCGATTCCGTTGATCGAGTGGCGCATGCGCAACATCTCAGAGCCGTCGAGCCACGTTGTGATGACAGACCTGCACTCCTGCGCGAACTGCCACTCATTCAGCCGCGACGGCAATACGATGGGCCTGGACATGGATGGTCCGCAAAACGACAAAGGGCTTTACGCGGTAGTGCCTGTCGGTCAAAAGATGTCTGTGCGCACGCAGGACATGATTTCGTGGGCGTCGTTCAGCGGAGAAAAAGATCCTCAGCTGCGCGTTGGTTTCATGTCGCAGATATCGCCTGATGGTAAGTACGTGATGACCACGATCAAGCCTCCGGGAATCAAAGGTTGGCAGTTCTACTATCTGACCAACTTTACGGATTACCGGTTCCTGCAGGTTTTCTACCCAACGCGGGGAATCCTGGCGTGGTATGACCGGGAGACCAAAAAGCTGCAACCGCTCCCTGGGGCGGACGATCCGAAGTTCGTGCAAGCGAGTGCGGTTTGGAGTCCCGACGGGAAGTACCTTGTTTTCGCGCACGCGGGTGCCAAGGATCCAAACCCGGTTGACGGCAAGATGGCGGCGTACGCGAACGATCCGGCCGAGGTGCAGATCCAATACGATCTCTATCGTATTCCATTCAACGGCGGCAGAGGTGGGACGCCCGAGCCAATCGTCGGCGCGTCGCAGAATGGAATGAGCAACAGCTTTCCCAAGGTTTCTCCTGACGGTAAGTGGATCGTATTTGTGCAAGCGCGCAATGGCCAGTTGATGCGGCCAGACGGCAAACTCTATATCGTTCCGGCTGCTGGTGGCAAAGCGCGGCTAATGAACTGCAATACTTCTCTGATGAACTCGTGGCATAGCTTTTCACCCAACGGACGGTGGTTGGTTTTCTCATCGAAGAGCCGGTCGCCATACACGCAAATGTTCTTGACGCACATCGACGAGAATGGCAATGACACACCGGCCATTCTGATTGAGAACTCAACGGCAGCGAATCGTGCCGTTAACCTTCCTGAGTTCGTCAACATGAATCCCAGCGGCATTGAACACATAGACACGCCCGCAGTGGACTTCTACAAGCAATTCGACCTGGCTGTTGACCTGATTAATAAGGGCCAATACGACGCGGCAATTGCGGAATGGCAGAAAGCGCTGGCCATGGAGACTGACAAGGCACGCGCTCACTTCGGTTTCGGAGAGACGCTTTTACGCGCTGACCGGACCAGCGATGCCGTTATTCAGCTTCGCGAATCTGTCCGGCTGCAGCCGCATTATCCCGAGGCGCACAATGCGCTGGGTGTCGCGCTCGGCCGGGAAGGACACACGAGCGAATCCGTGGAGCAATTTCACCTTGCTCTGGACGATGATCCCAGCTACGCGGAAGCGCACAACAACCTGGGCTCCGCGTTACTCGGAGAAAATCACCTTCCCGAGGCGGTGCTCCAATTCAAATCCGCGATCGAATCGAATCCCGATTATGCAGAGGCGTACAACAATCTCGGCGCAGCATACAAAGAGCAGGGGCACGTCGACGAAGCGCTCGCAGAATATCGCAAAGCTATCGAGATTGATCCCAGGTATGCGATCGCTTACAACAATATTGGCCTGGTGATGTCTTCGAAGGGAAACATTGATGAAGCCATCGCGAACTTTAGGAAGGCTGTCGAACTCGATCCCCGGTTTGCGTTCGCTTACAACAATCTTGGACTGGCAATGTCCATGAAGGGAAATCTTGACGAGGCCGTCGCGTACCTGACGAAGGCAGTGGAGCTCGATCCAACGAATGCCGGTGCGGAAGGCAACCTGGCACATGCGCTGATGGCAAAAGAGAATTTTGACGAGGCGATTGCGCATTTCAAGAAAGCGCTGGATATCGGACCGGAAATTGCTGAGTACCAAACGAATCTCGGCATTGCCCTCGCGAAGAAGGGGCAGATTGCCGAGGCCATTCCACATTTCCAGAGAGCGCTGGCGCTTTCGCCCAACGACGTGGACGCCTACTACTATCTGGGCAAGGCGCTTGTATTGAGCGGCCGGGGCGTGGAAGGTCTCGGATATTGGAAGCAGGCGCTGAACAAGGACCCAGACAATCTCCACGTGCTGAACGATATGGCGTTGATGCTTGCCACATCGCCCGACTCCGCACTTCGGGACGGCAGTGCTGCATTGCCCCTCGCTGAGCGCGCGGTGAAGCTTACTTCGTCGCGCGAGCCGGCAATTTTGGGGACTCTTGCTGCGGCGTATGCTGAAACTGGCCATTTCGACAAGGCAATCGAAATTGAGCAGCTCGCAACCCAACTTGCGACGCAACAGGGCAATACTGCCCTCGCTCAGACTCTCAATGAGCGTTTAGCCCTCTATCAGGACAAAACTCCGATTCGGCAGTAACCCATTTTGCGGTGAATGGCTGGCCGCGAAATTAATTGTCACTGCCGTGTGCGTCTGAAAACGTTATGATTCGTCTTTTGAATAAAGAAGAGGGACCTGGTGCCTACGCTTTTGGAGAAGATTGAGGCGGAACTGCGGTCGAATATCCTTCCTTTTTGGATGCGGCATGGAATCGACGAACAGTTTGGCGGCTTTCGTGGCCGTATCAGCAATGACCTGGTAATCGATCCACTGTCGGAAAAAGGCCTGATTCTGAATGCTCGTATTCTTGTGGACGTTTAGCCGGGTATACGAGGTATACGGCGAACAGCAGTTCCTGGATGTCGCTCGGCGCGCCTATGAATACATTGCGGAGCACTTTCGCGATGTGGAGCATGGCGGCGTGTATTGGATGGTGGACTACCAAGGTGCGCCAACTGATACGAAGAAGCGCATCTATGGGCAGGCATTCACACTTTATGCGATGGCGGAATATTACCGTGCAACGAAGGACAAGAGTGCGCTAGCGATTGCCATCCACCAGTGTGAACTGATTGAAAAGTACAGCTACGACCCGGAGAACGGCGGCTACTTCGAAACGTTTGAGCGCGACTGGACGATCGCCCACGACCAGCGGTTGAGTGAAGTGGATATGGACGAAAAGAAATCCATGAACACCCATCTCCACGTGATGGAGGGGTATGCGTTGCTGCTGCAGGTGTGGGAGAATGGCACGCTGCGAAATCGGCTTCGCGAGTTGATCGAGATTTTTCTCGGTAGAATGCTCAACCAGACGAACCATCACCTGCTGATGTTTTTTGACGAGAAGTGGCAGCCGAAATCTGACCATATTTCCTATGGGCACGATATTGAAGCAAGCTGGCTGATGGTTGAAGCTGCCGAGGCGCTGGGAGAGGCGAGTTTGCTCGAGGAGTCAAAGGCAGAGGCAGTTCGCATGGCGCAGGCTGTCTATGACGAAGGGCTGGATGGTGACGGAGGATTGCTCTACGAGGCCGATTCTGCTGGCTTGATTGATACGGATAAACACTGGTGGCCGCAGGCAGAGGCAGTGGTGGGATTTCTGAATGCATACGAGATATCAGGCAGGGAGCATTTTTTAAAGGCTGCTGAACGGAGCTGGGAATTTATTGATACGCGCATTGTGGACCACGTCAACGGGGAGTGGTTTTGGAAAGTGAGTCGCGATGGTGCGGTGAGAGATGGAGATTTCAAAGTGGATGCGTGGAAGTGTCCGTACCACAATAGCCGCGCGTGCCTGGAAGCGATCCGAAGGTTGGCGAGTTTGCGTGAGGGGGCCGAGAGACATGAGGGAATCTGAGTTCAAGAAGCGAGTACGGAGCCTGTTTGCGAACCACGAGGCGTTGATCCAGCGGAAGAACGTGAAGCAGGAGAAAGAGAACGGAGTGTTCGAGCGATACGAGCATCCGGTGCTGACGGCGGAACATGTTCCACCGGTATGGCGCTACGATTTTGACCCGAAATCGAATCCTTCGCTGATTGAGACGCTCGCCGTGAACGCAGTTTTTAACGCCGGCGCAATGGAGTTCGACGGCAACGTGGTGCTGGCGGCGCGGGTGGAAGGCGCCGACCGCAAGTCGTTCTTTGGGGTGGCTGAGAGTCCGAACGGGATTGATAATTTTCAATTCTGGGATTATCCGGTAGCGATGCCCGAGACAGCGGATCCTGATGTGAACGTGTATGACATGCGGCTTGTGAGGCACGAAGACGGCTGGATTTATGGCTTGTTTTGCACGGAAAGAAAAGACAAGAATGCTCCGGCGTCCGATACCTCGTCTGCGATTGCGCAATGCGGCATTGCGCGGACCAAGGATCTGAAGTCGTGGGAACGGCTGCCGGACTTGAAAACGAAATCTCCGCAGCAGCGGAATGTGGTGCTGCACCCGATGTTCGTTGACGGCAAGTACGGGTTCTACACGCGACCGCAGGATGACTTCATCAAAGCGGGCAAGGGCGGCGGGATCGGCTGGGGCGTTTCGGCGAGCATTGAAAACGCGGTGATCGAGCACGAGCAGGTGATCGACAGTCGCGAGTACCACACTATTAAGGAAGTAAAGAACGGGCTTGGTCCAGCGCCCATCCTGACGGAAAAGGGATGGCTGCACCTGGCGCATGGCGTGCGAAACACGGCGGCGGGGCTGCGCTACGTGCTGTACCTGATGCTGACGGAGTTGGAGCGGCCCTGGGTGGTTACGCATCGCCCGGGAGGGTATTTTCTTGCCCCTGTGGGCGAGGAGCGTATCGGTGATGTGTCCAACGTGGTTTTCAGCAATGGGTGGGTGCAGCGCGAGAATGGCGACGTGCTGATTTACTATGCTTCGTCCGACACAAGACTGCACGTTGCCAGTTCCACGACGGACCGGCTGCTGGAGTACGTGCTGCATACTCCGGAAGATCCGCTGCGGAGCAGTCTATGCGTGGAACAGCGGTCGGCCCTGATCCGAAAAAATCTGGAGATTCTGAAGTCCTTCTAGACAACGAAAAAGCTGGGCAGTCGATCTTGAAATTGCTGTCTTTCGGCAGTTTCGAGGAGTATGCTGCTTGCAATTTCCAAGTTCTGCAAAATTCGTGCTGAAACGATTGATCAGGCAGGAAACCGCGATTTTCGGGTGATCGGAAAAGCAGTCTTGCAGAGGAGGAACGAGCCGCCGAACAACTGGTGGTCGGAAGCAAATCCGCGAACTAGCCAGCGGCCCGACAAAGTAGACTGGCATCGCCGATCAGGAGTGTTTCTTGCATCTTCATTTAATTGATATCGCGATCATTGTTGTCTACCTGCTTTCTACGGTGGCTGTGGGCTACTGGGTGTCGCATCGCGCTTCCCGCGACATGAAGGCCTACTTTCTCGGCGGGAATACGATGCCGTGGTACATCCTGGGAATTTCGAATGCGTCGGGGATGTTCGACATCAGCGGGACGATGCTGCTTGTTTATTGGATGTTCGTTTACGGGCTGAAGAGCGTTTGGATACCGTGGCTGTGGCCGACGTTTAACCAGGTGTTTCTGATGGTGTATTTATCGGCGTGGCTCCGGCGGTCGAATGCGATGACCGGTGCCGAGTGGATAGAGACGCGCTTTGGCAAGGGCCGCGGCGCGCAACTGGCGCACATCATCGTGGTGGTATATGCATTCATCAGCATTATCGGTTTCTTCACGTATGGATTTAAAGGCATCGGAAAATTCGCGGCTAGCTTTCTGCCATGGCACCTGTCGCCCAATGAATATGCGCTGATCCTTGTGGGCATTACGGCGATCTACGTCATCAAGGGCGGAATGATCAGCGTGGTGATTACGGAGTTCATCCAGTTCTGCATTCTGTCGATTGCGTCGTTCGCTGTCGGCATCATTGCCATGTCAAAGGTTTCGCCAGAGACACTGCATCGCTTTATTCCGGCGGGATGGGACAACATCTTCTTCGGGTGGCATTTGAATTTGAACTGGTCGCAACTGATGCCATCAGCGACGGACAAAGTAGCATCGGATGGGTATGGTCTGTTCGGATTTTTTGTGATGATGCTGCTTTTCAAGGGAGTGTTGATCAGCGCTGCCGGCCCTGCTCCCAACTACGATATGCAACGCATCTTGTCGGCGAAGGATCCGCGGGAAGCGTCAATGATGAGCGCGTGGGTGAACCTTGTGCTGACTCCGCCGCGCTATTTTTTGATTACAGGGCTGACGATACTTTCATTGGTGTTCTACGTCGCCGACAATCCCGGGATGCGGACGAACATGGATTTTGAGCTTGTGCTGCCGTATGCGCTGGGGCACTTCGTGCCAGTGGGACTGTTGGGCTTTCTGATTGCGGGGCTGTTGGCGGCCTTCATGTCGAACTTCGCAGCGACAGTAAATGCGGCCCCTCCCTATTTCGTGAACGACATTTACAAACGCTTTATCAATCCAAACGCGAGCCAGAAGACTTACGTGCGTCTCAGCTATCTCGCTTCCTTCGCGGTGGTTGTGCTTGGAGTTTCGATTGGATGGTTCGTAACGTCGGTGGGCAATGTGGTGCAGTGGATTGTGACGGGTCTTTGGGGCGGCTATATGGCCTCCAATGTTCTGAAGTGGTATTGGTGGCGGTTCAACGGATACGGATATTTCTGGGGAATGGCTGCAGGCATCAGCTCGGCGCTAACGCTACCGTGGATACTGGGACAGATTGTGCCACTGCAGGCTTTCGCACATGCGCACTCGCTGAATTTGGATGTGTCGTTGAGCTTTTCGCTCGTGTTCGGCGTATCGCTTATAGGGTGCATCGCTGGAACCCTGCTGACCAAGGCGGAGGACGATGAGGTCTTGAAGGACTTCTATCGCCGCGTGAGGCCGTGGGGATTCTGGGGGCCGATCCTAAAAAAGGTGCAGGCCGAGACGCCAGGGATTCAGCCGAATCGCGACTTCGGAAAAGATATGTTCAACATCGTGATCGGCGTGATCTGGCAGACGACCCTGGTGGCGCTTCCGATCTTCGTGGTGATTCGAGCCTACCAGCGGGCTGTAATTTCGCTGGTGATCATTCTTGTAACGTCGGCAATCTTGAAGTTCACCTGGTATGACAACCTGGTAAAACGTGAACCAAAAGATACGGAAAAGCCTGCATTAGCGGGTGCTGCAGATATCCGTTAGCAGCAATGAGAAAGCTTTGTAGTTGCGTTGTCATTCTGATGTTTGTAGCGGGAGCTGGGTTCTTTCGTACGCCTCATTTCATCGTGGCGCAATCTGCGACGGAACGTACGCCAAGCGCCCATGGGGAGCTATGTTCGGATCGGAGATTACTGCAAGTGGCGTGATGATCGAGGCGCTTCCCTACCGTGGCTGGCAAAAGGCGCTGCGAATCACCAATGGACGAGTAGAAGTGATCGTGGTGCCTTGCATTGGACGAGTGATGCGGTTCGGTTGGGTGGGCGACGCTCAAAATATGCTTTGGGAAAATGCGTCGCTGGATGGAAGCAATGAAGCGGGAGTGAATGGCTCGTGGAAGAATTTCGGAGGCGACAAGGTGTGGCCATCGCCGCAGTCGCAATGGCGCCAGGTCACAACGAGCGCGTGGCCGCCGCCTATTGGATTTGATTCCCTGCCGTACACGGCAGAGGTGACGGGCAATTCTATTGTGCTGACTTCGACGGTTGATCCGCATTATGGCATTCAGGCAGTGCGGAGAATCTCCTTGT
Organism: uncultured Acidobacteriaceae bacterium; assembly: GCA_963797255.1. Taxonomy (GTDB): domain Bacteria; phylum Acidobacteriota; class Terriglobia; order Terriglobales; family Acidobacteriaceae; genus JANXZS01. The sequence continues at coordinate 300,024 of CAWCOV010000001.1, read as the reverse complement.
CTGCGGATTCGCCGACGCTGACGATCGTTTCAGAATTTCACAAAGTAGCCGGTACACCGCTCGAGACCGGCGTCTGGATTATTACGCAGGTGCCGGAGGCTGAGCGGCTTTACGCCCTGCTACCGACCAATAATCATATGGACCAGAAGAAATTTCAGTTGTCCGAGGCGGCTCCGACAATGCTGAAGGTTTCTGGGCAATTGATTTCCCTTTCGCGAAGCAAAACCGAGAACGTGAAGATTGGAATGGACGCTCGGAGCATGTTGTGGGTGGGCAAGGAAAATAGTCTTAGGATTGACGCGGCGCACGGTACCGGTGAATTTCCCGATAACGGGTGCCGCACGGAAATCTATACCAACGCTGATCCGCTGCCGTATATCGAAATGGAAACATTGGGGCCTCTCTCGAATATGAAGGCGGGAGATGTGAGCACTTGGAGTAGCACCTACACGTTGCTACGGCGCACGCAATCTACGACAGACGAAGAGGCTGCAAAGGTGTTCGGGCTGCACTCTCCAACTCAGTAGAAATGTCATCAAAAAAAGATGCGCGCCGCAGGATAGGCGGCGCGCATTCCTTCGTGCCCTGTAAACGTTACTGCAGAAGCGACGAAGTAAGAAACACGAGCATGGCTTGCCAGTTAATCGCGATCTCGTTCGATGCGTAGGAACCCAGGGCATCGGCGTAGTTTTTCGCGGGAGGCAAGTCAGCGGGAAGTTTCTTCAAGACATCATCCTGCCTGCCGGCATTTGGTCCGCCGGACAACATTCCGGGCCACGGATGCGGATCGGGACCGGCACCGCTGGGTCGATGATGAGGATGGCTAAAGGGATTGCTGCCAAGCTGCGTAACCCAAGAGATGGCGAATGTATTGCGGCCGAGCAGGTAGTGGAGATTGTCCATCGCGGTATTGACGAATGCCGGGTTGGGGGAAAAGATGTTGGCGATGATTAACTCCATTCCATATCCAGCGGCGACGCCGTTCGATCCCCACACATAATCCTTCGTTAACAGGCTTACATGGTAAGGGTTGTCCTTGGTCTGGTGAACGATCTGGTTGGCCGCCGCGACTGTTGATTGGCGAATTTGATCGACGATCTTTTGGTCACTTCCCTTGCGATTTGCTAAGGCGTATGTCCAGAGCCCCATAGGAGCGACTTCGCGCCAGTTTTCCGGGGAGAGGACCTTTAGCGTGCCCATGATACTCAGGTGCATGCGCAAGGAAATACTTGTTGTAGACTTCGTCGCCAGTAGTGCGCCATAGTTCCGCCGATGCCCACAGAATTTCGTCACCGCATTTATCGTCGCCGTATTCTCCAGTACTGATGCCTGCAGGATTTTTGAAAGTTACATCAGGATGCTGTAATGCCCATGTCCACGCCATAGCGGCTGCTTTGAGATTCTTCGCTGCAAAAGCGGGGTCGTAGGGTTTGTAGACGCGGGCTGCAATCGCGGCTACGGCCGCGAGGTCGGCAGTGGCGCAAGTGCTCTTGAACGGCGCGGAGCCGGTTCCGATGACGACGCTTGGCAGCTTATCGTCCTGCGGCATGACAAAGCCGGAAAAGTGCTCGCTGGTCTGCTTGTGCCACACGCCACCGTCATCATCCTGCATCTTCAACATCCACGAAAGATTCCAGCGAATTTCGCTGAGGATATCCGGCGTTCCATTTCCGCTCTCGGGAATATTGAGGGAGATGCTGTTGAGCTTCTTGCCATTCAGTTCCCACGCCCAGAGCAACGACCCAGTCGAGATTCCGGAGTTGACGACGTAGCGCCCATAGTCGCCTGCGTCGTGCCAGCCTCCAATGTTGTCGCGTTCGCCTTTTTTGCCGGAAGAGCCGTGAAATTCTCCTTGCTGATGGCAAATAGGATGGGAATAGCCAGGGAATTCACTGCCCATGTCGACCGCTGTTCCGCATCGCTGACCGTAGAACGCGCGCATGGCCAGGTAGTAGGAATGCGAGTAAACATCCGGTTGAATGGCGAAATCGTAGCTGCGACCGACGCCAGGGACTTCAACGTAGTACTTGCCAACGGAATGAAAAGGCGTGAAGTCCGCCTCAGAGACTTTGTCACCGGTGTCGTGATCGACCACAGCGGGTTTGAGCGATCCCTCATAGACGATCGTGCCGTCGGAACTGCGCTTTACTTGAAACTTCTCACCGGGGGCGCTGACAACTGCAACCTTTGGAGCCGTAGGTAAATATCCCACCTGGTCGACTTTGATTGCTTTTGGAGTGGAGTCGGCGGCGAATGAAAATTGCGAGGAAGCCAGCGTAGTTATGCCGAAAAAAATTACCAGAGCGGCAGTAAAACTGGGCCTGAAACTTATATGAATCGCAAACATAGAAGAAGAAACCCCCGGCTAAGCTTTCACACAAAAACGAAACCGTAAGAGGCAAGAAGCAGTCTGCCAAGCGGACCGGAATGGGAACTGCCAGAGGGGTTACGAACCACCGGTCGAGAGCACAAGACTTCAGCATGCACGATTTTGTGAAAGATTAGCTAAAACGTTTATTTACGCCCTTTCGCGCGATTGAGCAAGTATTATTCCTGTATACTTTGCTTTCGCCACGAGAGTGTATCTCATCCGTGTACTGCATCCGGTAACGGAGAATTTACTGCGTGCGACGGGAGCGATGTTTTAGTTCGCAAGGGACGTTAAAAAATGCAATATGGTCATTTTGACGATGCCAATCGGGAATATGTAATTGAAAGGCCGGACACGCCTTCGCCGTGGATCAACTATCTCGGATGCGAAGCTTACTTCGGCATTATTTCCAACACTGCCGGTGGATATTCTTTCTATCGCGACGCGCGCCTGCGTCGGTTGACGCGCTACCGCTATAACAATGTTCCGACGGACATTGGCGGCCGCTACATTTACATTCGCGATGACAAGAGCGGCGAATTCTGGTCTCCGACATGGCAGCCCACGCGCACCAAGCTGGACGATTACAGCTGCCGTCACGGCATGGGCTACAGCGTGATTGGATCGACTTACAAAGGCATTGAGGCCAGCACGAGATACTTTGTGCCGATGGGCGAAAGCCTGGAGATCTGGCAGTTCACGATTACGAATCATCGAGAGACAGCGGCGACTCTTTCCACCTATTCGCTGATCGAGTTTTGCCTGTGGGATGCGCAGGATGATGCGACGAACTTCCAGCGGAACTTTTCAACGGCGCAGGTTGAAGTGGAAGACGGCGTTATTTACCACAAGACGGAGTATCGCGAGCGCCGCGATCACTACGCGTATTTTGCGTGTTCCGAAAAGATTGACGGCTTCGATACGCAGCGGCAGGCGTTCCTTGGGAATTATCACGGATGGGAGAGTCCGGCAGTTGTAGAGGCTGGAGCCTCAACGAATTCCATCGCCCATGGATTTTCTCCGATAGGCTCTCATTGCCTGAAGTTTCAATTAGCGCCGGGCGAAAGCAAGCAGATCATCTTCGTGCTTGGATATCAAGAAGTTCCTGCGAACGAGAAGTTCGATCCGGCGGATTCGCAGATCATCAATAAAAAGCCGGCAAAAGCGAAGCTGGCGAAGTATTTGCAACCGAAGGTTGTGGACTCTGCGTTCATCGCGCTTCGCGAATATTGGGACGGGCTGCTGGGAATTTTCAAGGTGGAAACTCCGGACCTTCACACCAACCGGATGGTGAACATCTGGAACGCGTATCAATGCATGGCGACTTTCAATATGTCGCGTTCGGCGTCGTTGTATGAGTCGGGCATTGGTCGCGGATTGGGCTTCCGCGATTCCAACCAGGACCTGTTGGGATTTGTACACATGGTTCCCTCGCGCGCTCGCGAGAGGATACTGGACCTTGCCGCGACACAGTTGCCGAGCGGCGGAGCTTACCACCAATACCAACCGCTCACAAAGCGCGGCAATAACGATGTAGGCAGTGGATTCAATGACGATCCACATTGGCTGATCATCGGCGTCGCGGCATATATCAAAGAGACGGGCGACTGGAGCATTCTCGACGAGCTGGTTCCCTACGATAACGAAGCAGGATCAGAAACGCAGCTCTACGAGCATCTGCAAAGGAGTTTCCAATACACTCTTGATCGCCTGGGGCCGCATGGCCTTCCGCTGATTGGGCGTGCCGATTGGAACGATTGCCTCAACTTGAATTGCTTCTCTGACACGCCGGGGCAGAGCTTCCAGACGACTACGAATAAAGAAGGCAAGGTTGCGGAGTCAGTATTCATTGCGGGCTTGTTTGTGCATTCCGGTCAGGAGTTGGCTGCGATTGCGAAACATCGTCGATAATGACGGTGAGGCGAAGAATCATTCTGTGCCAGGTTGCCAAGATGGAAGAGACGATCGGCAAGCATGGATGGGATGGCGAATGGTTCATTCGCGCGTACGACGATTTCGGGCGCAAGGTAGGCTCGAAGGAAAACGAAGAGGGCCAAATCTTCATCGAGACGCAGGGCTATTGTCCGCTGGCTGGAGTGGGCTTGAAGGACGGTCGCGCGCAGACGGCGCTCGATTCGGTGCGGAAGCATCTCGCTACCAAGCATGGCATCGTGTTGCAGCAACCTGCTTATTCGAAGTACTACATCGAGCTTGGAGAGATTTCTTCTTATCCGCCGGGATACAAGGAAAATGCTGGGATCTTCTGCCACAACAATCCCTGGGTGATTATCGCGGAGACGCGGGTTGGCAATGGCGATGCGGCACACGACTACTACCTGAGGATCAATCCGTCGGCTCGCGAGTCTATCGGCGATCTCCATCGAACGGAACCCTACGTTTATTCGCAGATGATTGCGGGCAAGGATGCGCCGACGCATGGAGAGGCGAAAAACTCATGGCTGACGGGGACAGCCGCTTGGAATTACTACGCAATCGTGCAGTGGATCCTCGGCGTGAGGACATCGCTCGAAGGACTTGAGATTGCGCCGGTGATTCCCAGGTCGTGGCCTGGATATAAGGCGACGCGCAAGTTCCGCGGAGTTACTTACAACATCCAGGTAAGCCGTAAGGGCGATGGAAACTCGGTTGCGCTGGTGGTGGATGGCGCGCCGGTGGATGGCAACATTGTTCGCGCGCCTGAAGATGGGCGCACAGAAGTGAATGTCGAAGCCACTGTCTGGTAGTTGAGGGCGACGGCACTCAATGCAGAGAGAGAGAGAGTGTGCCGCCCACTTTGATTACGGCGTTGTTGTCTTGATCGCATAGGTGCCCGCCGCCAGCTTGAAGACTTTTGTTCCTCCGTCTTCGCTGAGCAGGCTGACGTTGGGATTATCCGCGAGTGGCTTGCCGTTGATCGTGAACGCATTCAGACGGGATGCAGGCAAGGGCAGACGCGCCGTGGTATTGGCGGGGATGGTGACTGCCCAATCGACATCGGAACCCTTCACAGCCCAAGCCGACTTGATTTCTCCGTAGGGCGATTGATAGTTGAAGTCGATGCTGCCGAGCTTGCTGCTGAAGCTGGGATGAAGATAGATGGTGTGGAATCCTGCGTCGGTCGGCCAGGTATCGACGCCCGCACTATAGCGGTAGATCCAATCGGCAACGGCTCCATAGGCATAGTGATTGTAGGAGTTCATGCTGGGGTCGCCGCGCATCTGGTCGCCGTTCCAGCGTTCCCACATGGTTGTGGCGCCGTGTCCGACGAGATATCCCCACGATGGATACTCGGTGTTGAGAAGCAAGCGATAGGCGACATCGGAATGGCCCGTGTCTTCCAGGACGGCCAACAGATACGGCGTGCCGAGAAATCCGGTACCGAGTCTCCAATTATTGGATTTGATTTTTTCGACGAGTTTGTCGGCGGCCGCACTTCGCAGTGAGTCGGGCACCAGATTCATGTAAAGCGCGAGGACGTATCCGGTTTGTGTGGATCCGCCGACGGCCATTGCGTCTGGATTGTTGATTTGGCCGAAGGGCGACGCGCTGTTATCTGCCGCGTTGATGGTGCCGTCGGGCTTAACGAATGCCTTGATGAATGCCTGCCGGATGTTGCTGAATAAATCTGCATACTTCTTTTCGTCGCCCGCCTTACCCTCGGGCATGAGCCATTTGCTGCATCAGGGTAACGTCGTAGGCCCAGTAAGCAGTGGCGACGATTGGCTGCAACGTTTTTCCTTCAGGCGAGAGCCAGTCGCCGAATGGGATGCCGGATTCCTTCTTCCATAGAAAATCGGGATTGGCGTCGCGGATGGCGTCCAGATACTTCTCCATCCCGGTCCAATTTTCATCGATGATGCGGGTGTCGCCGGACTGTATCCAGGCGGTCCAGGGAATGATGACGCCTGCGTCGCTCCAACCTGCACCGTAGCCGGGATTGGGCTGAAGCGCGCCCGGAGCGAAAATGCCGTACATCGGTGTGCCGGCCTGCGTACCCAGCAAGTCGCCTCCGTACTTCTTGGAGAATTGCGAGAGGTTCATGTTGTAAGACGCGGCTCGCCAGAATACCTGGGCATCTGCTGTCCATCCCAGCCTCTCATCGCGCTGCGGACAGTCTGTGGGCACGCCAACAAAGTTTGATCGCTGACCCCACAGGATATTGCTCCACAGTTGGTTGAGCATCGGACTGCCAGTTTTCAACTGTGCCGTAAACGGCGCGTCCGTGTGAATGACGAGAGCCTGAACCGCACTCGTCCGGAAGTTTGTCGGGGAGGCCGGTGATCTCAAGATAGCGGAAGCCGTGGAATGTAAAGGTGGGCTGATACTCCTCAATTCCCTTTCCGTTCAAGATGAAGTGATCGGTGGCTTTGGCCGTACGCAGGTTATCAACGTACATGGTGCCGTCGGGATTCAGGACCTCAGCGAAGCGCAGTTGAACATCCGTACCAGCGGGGCCTTTGACGCGAATTTTCGGAAAGCCGGAGAGGTTTTGGCCGAAGTCATAGATATAGATTCCCGGCTTGGGAGAAGTGACCTCCTTTGCCGCGATCGATTTTTCAACGCGGATGGGTTCGAAACTCTGCGCCACGATTCGCGGTTCAAGGGGCTGAACTAATTCAACAGGTTTCCATTTCGCGTCAGAGAACGAAGCGGTATCCCAGCCGGGCTGAATGCGACGAGCGTCGTAGGTTTCTCCATCGTAAATTTCTGCCTTGAGAAACGGAGATACGTCGGCCTTCCAGCTTTCGTCGGTTGCGATCCACTCAACTGATCCGTCGGCATGCGCGATGCGTAGTTGCGCCTTCAACGCAGGCGGCGTGTTGCCGTAGTTGTATCCCTGGCGGAACCACATCAGCGGCGTAGTGTACCAGCCGGGCGCGAGGTAGGCGCCGATGGCATTCGATCCCGTCTTTACATCCGCCGTAACGTCGTAGACCTGGTAGGGCACGTGGAGGCGGAAGTCCATCCAGCCGGGAGCGAGAACCTGATCGCCGACCCTATGGCCGTTGAGCTGCACCTGGTACGCGCCAAGAGCGGTAACGTAGAGACGGGCCGAGGTGACGGCCTTCTGCACGTTGAAGCCACGCCGCAGGATCTTCACTGGTCCAGTTGGCCACGGATTGCCCGGAGGCGCCGCTCCAAAAAGCGATGCCGGAGGAGTGTAAATGCCGGCGTCCTTCCAAGATGAATCGCTGAATTCCGCCGCCTGCCAGTTCCCCGTCGGATTCAGTGCACCTTTCCATCCCGCATCTCCCGACTTCAAGAGAACGACGGAGCCGTCGGTCATCTCAAGGTAGAGGCAGGCGCTCATGGGAGTGTGATCATCATCGGGTGACGCCATGCCATTGGGATTAGCGGCATAGAGCGTGACTTCAACTGCCAGCAGGTTCGCTCCCTGCTGTATCTGCGGGGTCACGTCTTGAATGAGATAGGTCTGCCACGGCATCTGCTTCCACGGCGGAAGGGGCTGCTTGGTAAGTACCTGCTTTCCGTTGACCCAGGCTGCCACCGTATCTTTTCCGGTGACGTAAAGGGTTGCATGCTGGACAGCTTTCGTGGCGTTGAAGTTCAAACGGAAGTCGTGGCGCGTTTCGCCGCTGCCTTTGTAATTTTCGTCGCCCGACATTTGTGATCCACTTGGCGCCGGACTCGCGAATGCGGCGATGTTCCTCGACTTCGTAGCCGATCCACTTCGCTGTCCACCCGGAATTCATCAGCCCTGTTTCCCACCAGGTTACGTCGCTGGCCGGGTATGCTTTTCCGTCCTTGTCCCACGATTCGACCTGCCAGTAGTAGCGCTGCTGCGGCTTGAGCGGGTCTCCGGCATACTTCACGCCGACTGACTGGTCGGACTTGACCGTGCCGCTGTCCCACACATCGGGCTTACCTGATTTCAAGATAGAGGGAGACGTGGCGATGCGCAGGCGGTACGCCGTCTGATGTGCGCCGAAAGAGTGGTCCTGGAGTTGCCACGAAAACAGCGGCTGTTCCGTGTCGATGCCCAAGGGCTCAACCAGTGAGTCGCAGGTGAGGTGAGCCGGCTTTGAGGATGCATTCGCGCCTTGAAGTTGTGAGGAAGAACTCATGAGAAGGAGGGATAAAATTGCCGGGCCGGCTAACGAACGGAGGATGCGAATCATTCTGCGAAACCTCTTTTATTCTTGAACTTTAACGATTGTTCGGTCCGCTGAACAGTAACGGAGCGTGAAAACGAGTGTCAACCGAATACAATTCCGCATTTGAAACAGCGGGGCGGCGCTCGAAGGAACGGCGCAACTTCACTTGCCTGAAGGCGACTTTTTCAGGCAAGATCAGATAAATTGAACGGAGCGCCACTGAACGTCCTTGCCTAAATCGTCCTCTCACACTGCCCCGTTGCCGTGATTCCGCCGGGATGTGTCTTTTCTCCTTACGCAGAGAGGATGGTCACCAGTGCCACTAGAAGATATTGGATGGAATGAGTTCTTTGCCGGACAACATTCAGCGGGCATTCCTGCGCGTGTTGCCTCGGTGTTCTACGAACGCTTTCTGGTTTGGACCGAAGCGGGTGAGATTGACGTTGGGGTGAGCGGTACCCTGCGGCGCACTTCTCCGATATGGCCGACCGTGGGTGATTGGGTGGTTTTGCGCGATGACGCCGACGTGATCGTGAAAGTGCTCGAGCGGAAAACCAAGCTTTGCCGTAAACAGCCTGATCGTGAAATCCGCGAGCAAGTGCTGGCTGCAAATATCGACGTGCTGTTTATTGTGACTGGACTGGATCGCGACTACAACGAGCGCCGGTTGGAACGGTATCTCGTGGTGGCGAAGCAGAGTGGGGCGCGCCCGGTGGTTCTATTGAATAAATCGGATCTGGCCGATGGCAATGGCATGGATATCGCGGATGTCATAAGGAAGACGCAGCAGATGGATCTCGAAGCGCCGGTGGTGGCACTGAGCGCCCTGTATGACGAGGCTCTCGATGTGATTCCGACATTTCTTTCCAACGGAGAGACTGCAGCATTGCTGGGTTCTTCGGGTGTTGGGAAATCTACGATCCTGAATCGGTTGATTGGCGACGCGCGGCAGCTTACGCAGGCAACGAGGACAAACGACAATCGCGGACGGCACACGACCACCAGCCGCGAGATGTTCCAGATGCCGGGCGGATGGCTGTTGATCGATCTTCCGGGACTTCGAGAGGTGCAGCTTTGGGCGTCCCAGGAAACGCTTGCCGAAAGCTTCGACGATATCCAGGCGCTGGCGGAAGGCTGCAGGTTTCGCGACTGTGCGCACACGAATGAGCCTGGATGCGCCGTAAGGGACTCCGGGGTGGACGCGGCGCGACTGGAGAATTACCTGAAAATGCAGAAGGAACTCGCTTACGTTGAGAGGAAGTCGGACGGAAGAGCGGCGCGAGAGACAAAAGCCAAGTGGAAGGCGATCGAGAAGGCGATGCGACGCTCCCCACAGGAGAAAAAAGAATGACGCGCATGGGCGCGCCAGCTCAGGCTGATTGACATTTATCCGTTCGCGGGCCATGATTCTTGGCAATTTATTGAGTCTTATACGTTAAGGGGTTAGACAGGACGCCCGTGCCATATTACCCGACGCGAAAGCTCACCATTCTCGCCATGGACCCAAGCGTTAAAGATGGAAACAAGGTCCTGAGAACACAGATCGAAATCCCGAACGAAGCGCTGGATGCGGGGCCCAAGGGGTATCGGGTTCACATTATCGACTACGACTCGACGACGGATGTGCTGTACCCGGCGGCGAAGATCCATGCGGGGGTCAATCGTGGCGATGACCCCCCTGTAGATCCCTGGGAAGGCGTACCCGACCGGGAGATTCTGCGAAATTCGGAGTTCCACGGGTGGATGACCTACGGGGTGATTATGAAGACCCTGGCGCGGTTTGAATTTGCACTCGGTCGACGAATCGGATGGAGCTTTCCGGGACACCAAATCATGGTGGCTCCGCACGCATTTACGGATGCAAATGCGTTCTACTCGGATCGCGCGCAGGGGTTGTTCTTTGGATATTTTCCGAGCCTGGATGGAAAGCGAGTCGTGTTTACCTGCCTCTCCCACGAGATCGTCGTACACGAGACCACACACGCGCTGCTGGACGGTTTGCGCGAGCGCTACATGGATCCTTCGTCTCCGCAGCAGGCGGGATTCCACGAAGGATTTGCTGACATTATCGCGCTGCTGTCGATCTTGTCAGCCCAGTCCGTGGTGGAGAAACTGGTGGACCTGGGCATGCCGAATGTGAATGCGGACACTATTTGGCGGAAGGACATGACACCGGAGAGGCTCCGAAATTCGGCGCTGCTGGGGCTGGCGCAGCAAATGGGATCCGAGCTTTCCGGCATCCATGGGCAGGCGCTGCGGCGCTCGGTTTCACTGGAGCCGAGCAGAGACTATCTTCCATCACCGGAATACCATGAGCCCCACACATGCGGGGAGGTATTGGTTGCGGCCGTGCTAAACGCATATTTGGAAGTATGGATCAATCGGCTTCGCGCCATTGGCGATAAAGCCAAACTGGATCGCAAACGGGCTGCGGAGGAAGGCGCGGAGTTGGCGGACCGACTGCTGACTGTATTTGTCCGCGCGATTGATTATTGTCCACCCACCGATCTGCAGTTCTGCGACTTTGCGAGTGGGTTGCTCACCGCGGATTGGGAACTGAATCCCAAAGACGATAAATACAACATCCGCGAAAGCTTGCTGACGTGGTTCAAGGCATTCGGTATTGACCCCAGGTCGAAAGGAAAAGCAGGCCGGCAGCCGGGATCATGGGATCCTCCGCCGGAGAGCGATGCGTTTGTGTATGACCGAACGCACAGCGATTCCATGAAGTCGGATCCAGACGAATTGTTTCGATTTCTATGGGAGAATCGAGCGGCATTCCGACTCAATGAAGAAGCTCATACGCGAGTTCTATCGGTTCGGCCGTGCCTGCGAACGGGGCGTGACGGATTCGTGCTCCACGAGACGGTTGCCGAGTATCACCAGACGCTGACAGTGTTCGCGCGCGAACTAGCCCGCTTGAACATTCGCAAGCCGAAGGACATGCCGGATGAGACTGAGGTGACTCTATACGGCGGAAACGCGGTAATTTTTGATGAATTCGGGCGGGTGAAGTACAACATTGGCAACTCAATTCTGGCGCCCGACGATAAATCGCAGAAACGCCAGAGCGATCGGCTGCAGTATCTATGGGAGCATGGAGCGTTCAGTCCCGGCGCTTCACAGATGAGAGCTTTTGCTCGTCTGCACCGAATGCTGCGCACGAGTTGGTACCGCGCAGGAAATATCGAACAGGATGAGGAGGAATAGTCGAATGCCAGCCAGACAACGCACCGCCTCGGCCCGTGGCAAGCGTCCCTCCTCCGTCACGATCCGGATGTACAACGTAGGATTCGGTGACTGCTTCCTTATGAGTTTCCACTATGCTTCCGGTGACCGGCACGTGCTGATCGATTACGGAAGCACGTCCGCTCCGAAAGTTGGCACTGCAAACTACATGATGGATGTTGCACAGGATATCCAGCGGGCCTGCAATGGCAAGCTGGACGTTGTTGTCGCGACTCATCGGCACCAGGACCATATCAGCGGCTTTTCCACGGCGGGCAGCGCCACTGGGAAGATTATCGCAGCGCTTAAACCGGACCATGTGATCCAGCCCTGGACGGAAGATCCCGCCGCGGAACCTGCAGCGCTCAGCGCGACGACCAACATTAAAGTCAACGACAGACAGAAGATATCGCAGTTCCTGGGGTCTTTGGAAGACATGCATAGCATTGCCGGATCGATTGCCGAGCAGGCTAAGAAGGGCGCGATTTCAGCGGGCGAAAAGAAACGGGACCAGCTTACATTTCTGGGCGAAAACAACATCAAGAACCTGTCTGCAGTTAGAAATCTGATGGACATGGCCGGCACCGGGAAAGCGCACTACGTGAATGCGGGTATGACGTTGAACGACCTGTTGCCCGGCGTGAAGATCACGGTGCTTGGGCCGCCTACGTTGAATCAGACGGAATCGATTCGGACAGAACGGGCGAGGGACCCGAATGAGTTTTGGCAGTTTCGGAGCTTCTGGGCATCCCAAAACATTGGCCAATCCAGACCGTCTGCATCGAAAGCCAGCAAGGGTTCTCTCTTTACGAATGTGTCGAGTCATCCGAGGACAGCGCGTACGGCAAGCGTTCGCTGGTTTATTGAGCAATCACGCAAGATCAATTCAGAGCAGAAACTGGAGCTGGTCCGCGATCTGGATAGTGTTCTCAATAACACCAGCGTGATTCTTCTTTTTGAGACAGGTGATCGTAAGCTTCTTTTTCCCGGAGATGCCCAGATTGAAAACTGGTCTTATGCATTGAAAAATACGGCATGGTGCGACCTGCTTAAAGACGTGAACATGTACAAGGTTGGACACCACGGCAGTTTGAACGCTACTCCGAAGTCGCTATGGAAGCTTTTCAGGCACAAGGGAGACGAACACGTCCATGACCGCCTGGAAACGCTGTGTTCAACGAAGTCCGGTAAACACGGAAGCGTGAATTCCGGCACCGAAGTTCCCAGGATTCCCCTGGTGAATGATCTTAAAACGGAGAGCGATTTCAGCTCGACCGAGGAGTACCACACGTCCGACGGAGTTTCGCGGAGCGTGACCTTGGCAATTGCCAGCAAACCCAAACGCCCTTAGTTGCACGGCGCATGGTCTGAATAAACTTGCGTCTTGCGTTCAAGGGTATTAACGTGCAACCGGATCTAACTTTACGGAAAGGAACTGACCTTGAAGATATCGTTGGTTTGTACTCCCAAACGCCTTCCAGTCGACAAGCTTGTGGCTGCCGCCAAGACAGCTCTCGATTTTAATCCCTTAAACCATGCGCCAGTAGAACGGCTGGCAAGGGTAATGCCCGGATTTATCGCGACGCCGGAGCGCATTGCGGTAATGACGACAAAGTATTGGGGTCTGCAAGGCGTTCACCTCACCGTTGGATTCATGGATAACGAAGAGGCGGCCTTGCGTAAGCGGATCCTGCAACACATGAACGCGTGGGCGAAGACTGCGAATGTGAAGTTTGTAGAGACGAAGACCGATCCGCAGGTGCGCATTGCCCGCCAGGGAGGTGCCGACGGGGGGTATTGGTCTTACCTCGGAACAGACATTCTGCACATCCCGAAGAACGAGCAGACGATGAATCTCGAAGCATTCACGATGAGCACGCCTGAATCGGAATACCACAGGGTTGTTCGTCACGAGACTGGTCACACGCTGGGATTCCCACACGAGCACATGCGGCGCGCCCTGGTGGCAAAGATCGATCCTGCAAAGGCGATCGCTTATTTTGAGCGCACGCAGGGCTGGACAGAGGCGGAGGTTCGCGCACAAGTGTTGACTCCGATTGAAGAGTCGACGTTGCGCGGTACTGCAGCCGATGCAAAGTCGATTATGTGCTATCAGATACCGGGCGAACTCACCAAGGACGGAAAGCCCATTATTGGTGGAACGGATATCGATCCGACAGATTTCAAATTCGCTCACCTGATCTATCCCAAAAAGGTGACTGGTCCGAAGCCACCAACAAAGCCCACGAAGAAGGCCGCGACAAAAGCCAAGCCGAAGAAGATGGCTCGTCGCTAAATCAGTACAAAATGAATTATCGGCCCGCAGCCTGAACCTACCTGCGGGCCGAAATCATCTTCGGCTCTGCCGTGATATTTCTTCCACGAGTAAGCAGGAATATCTCGCCGGGTGGCTGGTTCCCTGCTGCCTGCAATGCTTTGGATCTATCCTCGTCCGCGAAAACGGTCGATCTCACGTCTATCGCGCTTGGAAGGTTTGCCTTCGTGCGAGAACTCAAACTGCATTGCTGCCTTGCGTTCTTCAGCTGCTTTGATCCGAAGTTCACGGCTTGCTTCTGTCTCACGATATAGGGTCTGCGCGACGGCAGCGGGGCCGCGCATCTCGCTCAACTGCAGGACTTCAATTTGAAAATCGCCTCCCTCGTTCTTCACCTGCAGCATATCTCCGATGCGCACTTCGCGCGAGGGCTTGGCCGGTTGGCCATTGGAGATAATCCTGCCAAGTTCACAGGAGCGCGCGGCGAGAGCGCGAGTCTTAAAGAATCTTGCAGCCCACAGCCATTTGTCCATTCTCACATTTGGCATTGTTTTGTCTCAGGCTCACGTAGCGAAGTTGTCCACATGAGTGCGGACATTCTAGCTGCTCTTCCTTGAGTCGGAAAGGTTGGAGGTTTTATCAGTTGAGTAGTTTAGCGCCACCACGCAGAACGAAGCACTTCGCCACTGACCACTTCCGTCGGCAGGCCCGGTTCTGGAGTCCATAACTTTAAATTTTCCTCGGCAAACATTTTTTCGATGGGCTGTCGCCAGGCGTGCAGGGCCAGGTTAAATAGTCCCCAATGGATAGGCATCAACACGCCATTGTTTCCCATGGCACGAAAAGTTCTGATCGCACCGTCGGGCCCCATATGTATGTCAGACCAGAGTGGATCGAAGGCCCCGATCTCCAGCATGGTTAAATCGAATGGACCGTAGTCTCGGGCGATTTCACTGAAGCCTTCCCATTCGCCCGAGTCCGCGCCGTAATAGACGCGGTGCTTCGGACCCGCGATCGCGAAGGAGGCCCACAGTGTTTTAAATCGTGCAGTGAGCGTCCGCCCAGAAAAATGCCGCGCAGGCAGCGCAGTAATCTCCAACTTGCCCACACGAATGCCGTCTTTCCAGTCAAGCTCTGTAATGCGAGATGGATTCACGCCGAAGCCTTTGAGGAGCGAGCCAACTTCAAGCGGAGTCAGCCACTGAGCATTCGCGGCCGCTTTCAGAGAGGACAATCGTCTGATCGTGTTTGCGCCGAGATGATCGAAATGATCGTGAGAGACAATTACGATGTCGATCGGCGGCAAGTCTTCCAAAGCCAGAGGTGGAGCAAAGAAACGCTCCGGCCCGAACCACTCGACCGGCGCTGCTCGCTTCTCCCACACTGGATCGATGAGTATTCGCGCCCCGTCAATCTCAAGCAAGGTAGACGAGTGGCCCATCCACGTGACTCTCAGGCCACTTGCCGGGGCAGTCTCGTACACTCGCGCATCTGTGCGGAAGGGGCCCAACTTCCGTTTCGGGATTCGCTCCCCGCCGTCCGTGAGGAAGCGCCATAGGACTTTGAAGAATAAAGAGAATCCGCCTACTGTGCTGGGGACCGGATTAAGGAATCGCTTTCCTGACCGTTTGGATCGTTCGATCATCCCCATGCTTGTCCGACGTTCACGATGATAGTGCACCTCAAGAATACTTCTTCTGATTTGAGGCTACACCATGAGGGGCGGGTCGGCGCAACATCGTGGAGTCATTACAGCCATCCCTTGGCGCGAGCGATTCGCGCAGCTTCAATTCGGTTTGCAGCCCCGAGTTTATTGATGGCGTCGGAAAGATAATTGCGCACGGTTCCTTCTGAGAGCCGCAAATCAGCAGCTATTTCGCTGCTGCTTTTGCCTTCGCCTGCGCGCCAGAGAATCTGCCGTTCGCGCTCGGTAAGTGGATCGGTGCCGCTACCCCATGCTTCCGCAGCAAGGTCTGGATCGATGACACGCAAGCCACGATGAGCCCGGCGGACGGCCTCAGAAAGTTCGGCGGCGGGGCGGTCTTTCAAAAGATAACCAAGCGCTCCCGCATCCATTGCGCGCCGAAGATATCCCGCACGAGCAAAGGTTGTGAGGATCACGACTTTTGTTTGCGGGTAGGTCTGGTGAACTTCACCTGCGAGGGTGAGACCGCTCATTTCCGGCATTTCAATGTCAGTCACCAGAACATCCGGCATCTCTTTGGCAACGGCCTTCAGGGCCTGGCGTCCGTTCGCGGCACGCGCTACGACCTGGATATCGTTCTCCATTTCGAGCAATGCAGCCAGCGCACCGAGAATTGTTGCCTGATCTTCGGCCAGCACAACACGAATCTTTTTATTCACGAGGCTACCGTCTCTGATGCTACTGCTATCGGCTTCAACTCCATTGTAGGAAGATTGACGGTGAGCCGTGTTCCGTTTTGTGAGTCGATCGTCAACTTTCCGCCCATCGCTTCAATCCGCTCGCGCATGCCTCTCAATCCACTGCCTTCCTTCAGGATGCCGCCGCAACCATCGTCTTCGACACATAGCTGGTGAGATTCACCCTCGGTGGAAAAGACTACCTTGCAATGGCTCGCCTTCGCGTGGCGCACAATATTCGTCACGGCCTCCCGCAATACGAGGGATAAGACCGTCTCCCTTGCGGCGGATATTTGCGGAGGCGCGGAATTGCATTCGAACCTGACACCTGCGGCGTCGAGAGTGCGCTGGGTGCGTTCCAGTTCCGCAGCTAGCCCTTCGGACCGATACCCTCGAATGGCCTCGCGGACTTCGCCAAGGGCCTTCCTTGCGATACTTTCCAGATCTTTGATCTCAACAGCAGCTTTTTCCGGATCTCGGATTATCAATCTCTCTGCCAATTGGGCCTTGAGCACTATGACGGAAAGGGTGTGTCCCAGCACGTCGTGCATATCGCGGGCTATTCGCTCGCGTTCTGCCATTTTTGCAAGATGCTCCACTTCCTCATGAGCGAGCCGCAATTTTGCATTAGCGGCCTTCTCCTGCGCCATTGCGGTGTTTGCGCCGCCAACAATGAATGAAAAGAATATTGCCCCTCCCCAGACCCACATGCTCATGTGGAGCAGGAGACCCTCTACAAGAATTACCGCACAGGCGGCGCTTATCAGAAGTAGAACTGTCCGTGGGGACTTAAAGCAAAAAGGCAAGGTGGCAATGGCAAAGATGAAAATGCCGAAGGCAGAGTAATTGTATGGGACGTAAACCAGACCAAGAACAAACATGGCTGCTACTGCAGCGAGTTGCTTTCGACCAGTGGTGAAATGCGGAATGAGATACAGCGTAAGAAAGATTGGATATACAATCGCCAGCAGCATCCAGTGAAACGCCGATTTTCGCTGGATCGGGTCGATGACGAAGAACACTGAATATACGATCCAGATGTAGCGCATCCACCAGAAGCGCGACTTGCCCGATATTCGGATCGTCGGGTTGTTCATGAAGCCCTCAAGACACAAAGTTTATCTCAGTAAAAAGAAGGGTGCTCGCTTTTGGCAGAGCACCGGAGGGAAGCACATCAAGCTTTTGCGGCGCGACGGGAAAATACGAGCCAGGTTAGACCGAGGAAGAGCATGGTAAAGCCTCCCAAGGCTTGCCAGTGTGGCATCATCGCGCCTTTGCGGGCATAGCCAACGACGTTCAGCCCGAGCTGTCCGAAGTGGTACGTGGGCAGGAACGGAGCCACTTTCTGCAGCCAACGCGGAAGCATTTCGATGGGCAACCAGAGCCCCGAGCAGAACGACATAGGAAGAAAAATCATGTTCACGATTCCGGGAGCTGAGCTAGACGGTAAGATCAGACCCAGCAGCAAGCCCATGCTTGCGAATGGGACAGCGCCGCACATGGTAATGCCATACAGCCGAAGAGCTTCGCCTGCGGTCAAATGCACTCCGGCAAATGCTGTGCCGAGAAGGATAAGTCCGCTGACAATCACGATTGCAAAGGCCATGCACGTAACGAGCTTGGCGAGGATATACGCCATGGTTGGCATGGGGCTTGCCTGCTTCACTTCCAGCCATCCTTGAGAGCGCTCCATTGCCAGCCCTACACCGATGCCGAAGAGCGATGCGCTAATCATTCCCGCGCAACTGTAGCTTGCCAACAGATAGCGGGCAAAGCTGAATCCATCCGGGCCGAGATGGCGATTGGCGACGCCGAACAGGATGTAAAACATGATGGGAAAGCCGATGGTCGAAAGCGTGAATCCCTTGTTGCGGAAAAGCTTGAGGAACTCGTACTTAACTTCATTGCTGTAAAGCCGAGCGGTGTATGCGATCGGCAGAGCGGTATTCGGCATTGATACTGTTGTCGCGGCCATATCCATATCCTCCCCAGCTCAGCTGGCTTTTTCCGTTCGTTTGGTCAACGCCAGAAATGCGTCTTCCAGTCCAGCGCTCGAAATTTCGAGGTTGTGCAACGTAGGGTCCTGCGCAAGCATTTCGCGAATCACCTGCTCCGCGTGCGAGGTGAGAACGACGGTTGCGTCTCGATCCCCCTCCACACTGGAAACGCCCGGCAACTGCATCAGAAAGTTCGAGTCAAGGCGGGTGACGCAGCGAATTCTGCGACCGGAGACTTCCGCCTTAATCTGCGCCGGAGTACCTTCCGCAACAATCTTTCCCTGGTTCATGACCGCGATGCGATTGGCCAACGCATCGGCCTCTTCAAGGTAGTGTGTGGTAAGCAGCACGGTTTTTCCTTGCGAGGCTAGAGCGCGAACCTGCTCCCACAGCGCTCGCCGTGTCTCAATATCCATGCCCACGGTGGGCTCGTCGAGAAAAACAAGGTCAGGGTCGCCGCAGCAAGCGAGGCCGAACAGAACTCTCTGTTTCTGTCCGCCGGAGAGCGATCCGAAGAGACGGTTCTCGAGTCCTTCGAGATGTGCAATCCGCACGACATCAGCGGCGTGCAACGGTCGCGGATAGTAGCTGCGAAACAGATCGATGTGCTCTCGTACCTTGAGCGTCTCCGGAACCTTGCTGACTTGCAACATGGCGCCCGTTCTGATGCGCGCAAGGCGATCTCGAGGATCCCTGCCCTGCACGCTTACGGTACCGCTAGATGGCGAGAGCAGGCCGAGAAGGAGACGGACGGCGGTGGTCTTCCCCGCTCCGTTCGGCCCTAGCAGAGCCACGACTTCGCCCGCGTTTAGATTGAAAGAGAAATTGTCCAACGCGACCACCGATCCATATCGCTTGGTCACCGCCTGCATCGACGCGATGGCGCCGATACGCTTCACGATATTCTGCCGATCTGTGGCCGCGTCGTATGGGATTGTCGCTGCGGACATTGGATCCTCCTCAGCTCGACATGGTCTCGAGCTTCGATTTCAAGGATGAATCGACCCAGTGCGAGAGCACAGTGGAGAATGTCAGCAATCGAGTATGACAGTTGTCACATGAGCTGCGAGATGGGGATGCGCCGACAAATGAAAGGCGCGAACTACTCGGGAGAGCAGCACGCGCCGGGATCACGAAGCGAATTGGTTTGGCTAATTTGGTTTTCGATAGTGAATGGATTCGTCGAATAGATAGTACTCGGCGGAGCAGCTATCGCCTCCGCAGATCATTGATTCGAGCCCGGCATATTGATGTTTTGTGATCAGGCCGAGAGCTCCGCAGCAGGGGCATGCCAGCACGGCGACAAACGGGTTTCGTGCCTCGCCCATGCCAGCCACATTTTCCAGAAGAAACAACGTTCCAGGTTCCATCTGTTCGGGGATCCACTCTTCAAGCAACTGTAATTCCGCCAACATGCCAACCTCCTAGGGTGTCTTATTGCTGGTGCTCGTGCTCTCTATCCCTGTTGCAAACCTTTGTGGATGTGATTTCTTTGCCGCGCTTTTTAGCTCGCGGATGCCCTGACCTCCCTTTTCCTGGTGCGAGCGCCAGCCTTCGTGGCTGGTCTCTTGATAACTCCAGAATTTGTGTGCGCAATCGCCGGCATATCTTTTACACGCGGCAATGCAACTTCAACCCGTCGTGCGGCTTCGGAGAGACAAATCACGAAAACCGGCTGCGTAGTATTTCGAATCAAGTTGACGATCTGCTTTGAATCGGTTTCGAGATAGAGGTTTCTGCCGTCGAGCAAAAGGTGATAATCCGTTGCACCCAGAGCGAGCTTGGAGAGTCGGACTCCCGTTTCACGTCGTAGAAAACGGAGTACCCTCCGCACCGCGGCGAGCGAGATGCGCCTGCGCCGCAATTCTTCAATGACGTGGATTTCAACCAGATCGTCAGCGGAGTAAAGCCTGTTTCGACCGTCGCGCGTGGGAACGATGATCCGCTTCTCATCCCACCACTGCAGTTGCCTCGCAGTAGTGCCGGTCAACCTCTGAACCTCACGTGTGCTGAAGCCGTCTTTTAACATCTGGAGGCTGCTTCCCTTGCGTCACGATAAGAATTCGCCGGCCCCCAAAAACAGCTCCGGGCCGAAGGAGGTATTGTCCTTAAAACATTTCGATGTCGAAATGTTGCTGCAAGTTTCTCTGGAGTGTGGCTTTATGTCAACGCGAAAACCAGCGCCTGTTGCCTTGGTAGATGCACGCTGGTTTAATTTTGGGATTCTGGTGCAGCGGAAGCTTTTGCAAAAGCGGTGCGATCGAGCTCACGGTAAATCTGCTCATTTCTTACGATGGCCTGAACATATTCGCGCGTCTCAGTGAAAGGAATCGATTCCACAAACTCGTCGAAGCCGTGGTAATTCCCTGCCGCGCGCCAATCCGACACGCGATCATCGCCGGCGTTATATGCGGCGAATGCGTATTCTTCGTGGCCGCCAAACTTATCGAGCGTCTGCCTGAGATAGCGGGTGCCCAGCCGGATGTTGGTGGAAGGATCAAGCAACTGGGAGGTATCAAAGTGACGGATGCCTTCGGACTTAGCCATCTGCTTACCTACGGAAGGAAGCATCTGCATCAGGCCATACGCGTTGGCCTTGGAAATCGCACCGGGATTGAATTCCGATTCCTGGCGAATGAGCGAAGCCACCATGTATGGATCGAGCCCGTTCTTCGCAGCCTCTGCCTTAATTTGCGTCCAGTAGGCCTGCGGGAAAAGGATCTTCCAATATGCAGTTGGAATCGAGTTGATAGGCGCGGAAGTGTAGAACGGGATTGCCCGTTTCATCACGCGCATGGCGCGATAATTCTCACCGTAGGAGGCATAAATACCGGCTTCTGCCAGCGCACTCCAGCCATCACTATCTTCAGCGGCTTGTATCTCCGCGGGAATGTATTCATTCAATCCGGCGTTAGCCAGCAGTCGGGCCTTCACCATGTGCGGATCATCGTCCGGCACGTCATCGGTGAGCGCAGGAATAGTGGCCGGCTTGAAAGACGAAAGAAGTGGCAGAGAAGCCGGCACTACGCTGGGCATTTTCTCCAGACGGTCGCGGGCAATCTGCGCATAGTAGTAATGCAGGAACGTATTGCTCAGAATCTTGTAGTAGGCGGCGGCAAGCTCGGGCTTTTGCTCCTGCTCTTCGTAAACTTTTCCGCGCCAGTACAGGGCTGCGGGAATCTCTTTGCCTCCGGCATAAACGGCGATCTGCTCGTCGAACAGTCGCGCTGCCTCAGCGTACTGGCCGATTCGATAGTTCAGCCACGCCGCTCTCCAGTGGCTGCTGGGAGCATAGGTGCTTCGCGGAAAGCGCTTCGAAAGTTCTCCGTAATAAATGATTGCCTGGGGCAGATCTTTACGAAGGAGATACATGTTGCCGCTGGAATAAAGGGCTTCCGCCAGCCATTGGCTCTGGGGGAACCGCGTCTCCATCTGCTCGACAATCTGTTTTTGGTTCTCAGTATCGTCTTTGCTTCGCGCAAGTTCCATCTCAAGATACATGCGCCGGGCGCCGATCTCGTCATTTGTGTCGGGGATCTGGTCGAGGGCCTTGGCGGAAAGACGCTTAAGCTTCCAATCGCAACTTGCAGCGGCAATCAATAATTCCTTCTTCAGATTTTCATCGGCTGCCGGATCTGCGGCGAGTGCCCGATAATCGTCTGCGGCATCATTGAACCTGCCGGCAGCGTACAGCGCGTCTGCGTGTGAACGGCGCTCCCCGACGGTGAGAGGCGCCATAGAGCTCAGCGTAGCGAGTTGCGTCTTGGCCTGCTGCGCCTCACCGCTCAACGGGAAGGCGAGGTACACGTGACGAAATGTTTTAGCTGCTTCTTCTTGTCGTCCGGCGAGTTGATACGACTTCGCGAGAGCGAGCTGAAAATCAGCGTGATTCGCGATTGGCTGTGTGAGGTTAGGGCTGAGCACTTTCAGTGCTGCCTGCGGATCCCCCTGCTGCAGCCATAGATTCGCCTGGAGCACTGGAATGCTGTTCACAAAAATACTTTCAGGATATTTTTCTATGAATCCGCTGAGCGCATTTTCAGCTTCCGGCAGCTTGCCTGCCTGCAAATTCGCCTGCGCAGTAAGGTAGTCCGCGTAATCAGCCAGTGACTCGCCTTGAACTTTGGAATTATGCAGATTGGAGACGGCTTCCGGATATTTTCTGTCCAGCAGGTAGGCGTGCCCAAGCGCAAGGTAGGCCGCCGAGGCACCTTCACCGGGATGCGAATGCGCCCATGCGGTGATTCCAGCATATGCGGATGGAGTTCGCATCTGTACGAGTTGCTGAGCCATGGGACGGAGCTGCGAGGAAGCTACAAAAGCATGTTGCAACTTCTTGCTCCGTGCGCGAGCGCGAGCGGAAAGTACCTTTTTCTTTTTATGAGAAGTCTTCGTTGAATGTCCGGAGGGATGACTCGCGCTGGCCGTTGAGGACTTCTTTGTGGGGGCCGATTTCTTCGCAGGGCTGCTCGAACTTTTATGAGTAGTAGAGGGATTCGTCTTCTTTGTATCGGTTGAAGACGATTGGGATCTGGTATATGCGCCGCCAGACAAAACTCCGGCAATCGCGAGAAGCGCAAACGCTTTGGACTTGCCACGAAGCAGAGAGTAATGACCCAACCACTCAAAAGAACTTGCAACGCCTATCGTCAACAAAAGTACTCCTCTTACAAATTTATGCTTAAAGTCGGGTTCTGGCATGGAAAAGGACGAAAACCGAATCCAATCCGTCACTGAGGAGTGTCCGCACCCACATTCGCTGCTTATTCGACGGTCTTCGGAATAGACAGGAAGCTGTTGCAACGCGGAATAAGTTTTACCGTCAATTTGTTAGATATAGCGCGGTTTGGGGCGATTACTGGCATGGAATTCGCCAGCCATTTACTATGATTCAGGACGAAGACCCGCCTAAGCTTCACGCTGCGTATCAAGTATCGAAGGAAAGGTCGGAATTTCTGAAGCCGTCAGTCATGACAAACATCCAACCATTAGGGACAGAAGAGGTCCACCCGGATGTCGCGCTCGTAGCGCGGGCAAAGGAAGGCGATGTTGAAGCCTTCGAAAAGCTCGTGCGCCAGTACGATCGCCAGGTGTTCAGGATAGCTCAGCACATCACGCAGAACCGCGAGGATGCGGAAGACGTGGTGCAGGATGCGTTCCTGAAGGCGTATGAAAAGCTGAACCAGTTCCAGGGTAATTCGAAGTTCTACACCTGGCTGGTGCGGATCGCTGTGAACGAATCGCTGATGCGACTGCGCAAGCGTCGTACCGGCCGGATGGTTTCGATTGATGAAGATGTAGAGACGGAAGAGGGTTCCATGCCGCGCGATCTTGCGGATTGGAGTCCCGATCCAGAGATGATGTACGGGCAATCCGAACTGGCCGAGATACTACGCAAAACGATCCAGGGATTGCCACCGGGGTTCCGTACCGTGTTCGCGTTGAGAGATGTGGAAGGCCTTTCAACAGAAGAGACGGCCGAAGCTTTGGGGTTGAGTGTTCCGGCGGTAAAGTCGCGACTACTTCGGGCACGACTGCAATTACGGGAGCGGCTCAGCCGTTACTTCCGCAAGAAGAATACGGAAGGTGATGAGAAGTGACTTGCACAGAGTTTCTGGCCCAGCTGGACGAATTGCTCGATGAAAAGATTCCGGGTACGATGCGTGCCGATCTCGAGCAGCATCTTCGCGAATGCGAGCACTGCGTTATAACCTACAGCACAACGCGCAAGACGATTGAAATTTACCAGCGGCACGAGTTGTACGAGTTGCCGAGTGCGCTCCGCGACCGTCTCCACGCGGCGATCATGGCGAAATGCAAAAAGTGCTAATGGTGAAAATCTCCAGCGATTAAATACCATTCCCTGCGCCCCCGGTTTTGTTGTTTAACGGCCCGGAAGTTCATTAGACTTCACCCACTGGCTTTCACATCCCCGAATTCTTCCGCACTTGCACATCTACCGCTAATCCCTAGCAAAACTCCTAGTTGACCACTGAAGTTGCCCTGACTACCTTGGGACTTGCAGCCACACGTCTTTATTGATCGTCGGGCAGGAGATGCCGCCTGAATTACCGATCCGCATTTCCAAAATCGAAGGCGCGTGCCAGGTCGTAATCCGAGCGACAAACGCAGGGAATGTGTTCTTCGAGACAGGATTATGGGTCCGATTTAGAAGTCCAATCTAAATGGAAACTCAAGGAGACTGCAGGATGTTACTGAATCCGATGACAAAGGCCGCATGTTTGTTGACCTCCGCCTGTCTACTCGCTCTTTCCGGTGGAAGCTTTGCACAGCAGCAGCAGCAATATCCGATCCTCGACAAGCTTGCTGCGAAAGTGATCACGAAATACCAAACCACACCCTGCCAGCAATTGATTCAGGAAAAGATGCAGAAAGCGCCGCCCTCACCTGAAGAACAAAAAGTGATTGCATTCCTTAAGAGTGATCCGCAAATGCGCACGGTTTTCCTGAATAAAGTAGCAGCTCCCATCGCAAACAAAATGTTTGAATGCGGAATGATTCCGTAGGTCGCCAACAGTCAGTAGCTGTTTAAAAATTTAGATTCGGGGCTATATGACCAGCAATAGGTTCGTCGGTACCATGCCACTTCTTCTTGCATTTGGCGTAATTGCCTTTGCAGGAGCTGCCAGTTCGCAGACTCCTTCGAAGCCGGCTCCTACGGCAACAAAGAAAGCCGCTCCCGCCAAAAAGCCGGTTTCCACGGAAGCTCACGCCGGTCTGGAGCCCAAGGCCATCGATATTCTCAAGTCCTCCAGCGCCAAGCTGGCTTCTGCCAGCTCAATGTCATTCACAGCGGTGGTGACATACGAGAGTCCGACGCGCGTTGGTTTCCCCCTTTCGTACACAACGAAATCGGAAGTGGTTCTCCAGCGCCCCAACAAACTTCGCGTGATTACTCTTGGGGACGGCCCCGCGTCGGAGTTTTACTACGACGGAAAACAAATGATGGCCTACTCTCCTGCAGCGGACATGATTGCCATCGCCGATGCGCCCCCCACAGTTGATGCCACACTCGAGACGGCATACCACAAAGCCGCTATCTACTTTCCGTTTGATGATGTGCTGGTGACGGACCCCTACAAGGACATAGCTGCGGATTTACGCCTGGCCTTTTACGTTGGCCAATCCAACGTTGTCGGCGGTGTGACGACAGACATTGTGGCCTACGATAGCGGTGGCGTTTTCATCGAGGCATGGATTGGAGCGGACGATAAACTTCCGCGCATGCTTCGCGCTGTTTACGCGAACGATCCCCTTCAGTTGAGACATGAATTGGAGCTCTTGAACTGGAAGCTGGAAGTATCACCGTCCGACGATTCGTTCACAACTGCGAAGGCCGCAACCGCGAAGCGCATACAGTTTGCAGCACCGGATCCGACCCCGGCCCCGGCGAAATCCAAAGCGGCTGCTAAACCGGCTCAACAATCAAAGGCACAGTAATTCGAGGAGAAGGACGCCATGAAAGAAATTATCGTAGGTCTGCTAAGCGCGTCTCTTACATTGGCCCCTTGCGCGCCTGCCTTTGGTTGGGCTCATGCCAACGCTTACGGACGCGGTGGAACGGCCCATTACGGCGGAACAACTACCCGCTCCAATGGCTATGGTGGAGAAGCTACGCATACGGCGGGGCAAGGAACCTCGTACGAAAATAAATATGGTGGCAGTGCCTACCATGCTGAGGGGTCAGGCACCACGACCGCCAGCAACGCTTATGGCGGCAGCGCAACGCATTACGCCGGGCAAGGCACTACAGCAAATAGCGCTTATGGCGGAAGCGCCTACCATGCGGAAGGCTCCGGAACAACGGAGATGTATGGCGCGGGCGGTGGCAGCGCGACTCACTACGCCGGATACGGCACGGTCGGCACCACTGCGTACGGAACGACCGCAGTCAGCTCCACACACTACTACGGTGCGGCATATCCGGTTGGATATCATCCGCCGGTCGTCGTCAACACCTACTCAACCGGCTGTTACAACTGCGGTGGATGGTCGACGGGTGCCGCCGTGGCTACTGGCGCGGTAATCGGAATGGCGGCAGGCGCTGCAATCGCTTCCTCGAACAGCGCTGCAGCAACCTCCAATGCCTATGCGGCGGGCGTTGCAGCGGGACAAGCGAGCGCCTCCTACTCGATTGGAGAGATTGTTGCGTCGGTACCCTCGGGCTGCGTAACTCCCAACGTCGGCGGAGTCACCTATTACATGTGCGGCAGCACGTGGTTCCAGCCGTCTTACGGAGCGAACGGCGTCTACTACCGCGTCGTGCCGACCCCGTAGCAAATTTAACCTTGAAAGAAAAGAGATGAGGCGCTGAAGTATCGGCGCCTTTCTCTTTTGCGCAAAGTGATAATCGTGAGCAGCCGTACAAAGCTAAAGCCCCGGATCACGGTCCGGGGCTTTGGTTTGTTTCAGTGCTCTTAGTTGTCGCGACGTTGTAGGGTTGGTGCGTCATCGCCGCCCTGTTGCGATGGATCGGTTGAACTGGTGCTGTTAGGACTGGTACTGGCACGGCGTAAGGTCGGTGCTGCGCCACCCTTCTTGTCATTCAGCTTCCGCTTGTTTTCAATGCGAGCCAACCGCGCCTTTACGTCGTCAAACTCTGACGTGGTGACCACGTACTCTTCCTTCGTGGGAAGGATCTTGTTGATCTCTTCCTGAGTATGCGCAATTCGATCGGGCGTCTGCGGATGCGTTGAAAATGCCTTTGCCACTGCCCCAGGTTTCTGCTTCTCGAGATTCTGAATTTTTTCGAAGAAGGAGATGAAGGCCTGCGGATCATATCCGGCGTGGTACATGTACTGCACGCCGAGGTAATCTGCCTGCGATTCAAACTCGCGCGAGAAGTGGAGGAATGTAATGGGCACGCCGATGGACATGGCTTCGTACAGGCCGTATCCAAGCCAGCCGCCAACGAACATCAGCGGAATGGATCCCAACTGTGCGTAGTTCGCACGGGTTTGTTCGCGCGCTGCGTGGTGGGCCGCTACGTGGGCAATCTCGTGGGCCATCACACCCGCAAGTTCGGCCTCTTCGTCCGCGGCAAGAACAAGTCCTGAGTTCACGTAGAAGAATCCGCCGGGGAGGGCCATCGCGTTCACTTCGTCCGAATCAATCACTTTGATCGTGAATGGCACCTTGGCATCGGAGTTTTTTACCAGGTTCTGGCCAATTCGGTTGATGTACTCGGTGACCACAGGATCGTTGATGAGGCGGGTGCTCTTCTCGAGCTCCATTGCGTAGCCCTTCCCCATCTTGATTTCGCTTTCGGTCGAGTACCAGTTGCCCACACCGCGACCACCGATATCACGATTTCCGACTGCGTTAATGTCCGCCTTACTTCCCGGCTTTACACCCGGTACGGTCTGACCAGGCGCCACTGTCGGTTGGGTTGAGCCTTTGGCCGGGCTCGCTGTACTTGGCGGAGGAGTGCTCGTGTCCGCTGTAGGATCCGTTGGCGGCATCGGGGCGGATTGTGGCGTGGTCTGAGGTGTGGTCGCACCGGGCGTGTCGGGGGCCGTGCTTTGCGGTGAGGCAGTGGTACTCTGCGGGGGATTACCGGCGGCAGGCGCCCCGGTTGCCTGGCCGTCGAGTGACCATCCGGCCAAAGGTACCGACAACACTGTCGCTGCTACTGCATACTTCCATCGATTGCTCATCGTGTATCCCCCCGGACTTTTGAGCTGTGCCGCTGGATACAACTCAACCCTCAATCCTTTGACGTAGTATGCGCTTGTTTGGTGTCGTCGTGCTGAGTGAAATTCAGCAATTCAAATTGCCCGGTTTGCATCAATTTTGGCATAGGGAACACTGCGCGACTTTCAGCTTTTCCCTCCGGGCCCCGGTCTTGTACAGTCAAGCGACGGAATGTCTGCCAAACCCATGATGAAACGACTCTTCTGGATCGTACTGCTCACATCTGCCAACCTGTTTAATCCCATTGCGCCAGCCCAGACTTTTGATGCTACCAAGATCGGGAATTCCCTCCTTTTGTCTGGGAGTTTGCGAATGCAGACCGGAGACGATATGAGCTGGGCGAACCCAAGCTTCGACGACTCCCAATGGAAGCTGGTAGCCGCAGATAAAACCTTAGCTGACTATGGCTTGCGGAACTATCATGGAATGCTTTGGTACCGGGTGAAGATTCAGTTGGCACCGAATCATGGCGCGGTAGGACTGCGGCTGGCGGATACCTACACCAGCTACCAGGTATTTGCGAATGGCCGCGAAGTGGCGGAATACGGGGCGATGCCTCCGCACGGAGCGCGATACAACTCAGCACCGCAGACCTTTTCGCTACAGGTAGCACCTGAGACGACGACCGTGGTTTTGGCGATTCGCGTCTGGGCAAACACCATAACAGCGACTCCTGGATTGTCGGCCAACGCCCTCCTGCATCGGCGACGCAGCCGCCATCCAAAAAGAGCAAAAACTGATCCAGGCGCAGAATGTCTACGATTATTCCCCGCTGGCGATCGACGGCGCCGTCACGTTCCTCTTCGGCGTGCTGCTGCTCATGCTTTACCTCGCCCAGAGAGACCACCTGGAGTACCTCTGGTTGGGAGCGTCCAACGTTGTTGGAGCGTTTGCAGGTGGTCTGGGACTGATCCAGGGAGCTGGTTTTCTTCCAGTTTGGTGGCAGTATCGCGTCGGAATACCGCTTCAAGTCATCGCCGGCGTTTTGCAGATCGAGTTTCTTTTCAGCTTCGTCGGCGTCAAGCCGAACCGCTGGGTAAGGGGTTTCCAGGCATTTATTCTGCTCTTCGGATTCAGCTTTATCGTGACCTACGGCTATATGAATCCAGCCGTAAACGCCTTCACCCAAGGCATTGTCGCAATTCTGATCGGTTCACTTGGCCTTCTATTCATCTTGCTGCTACTCGTCTGGTTTATCCGCGGAAACCGCGAGGCAGGGTTGCTGCTGATCCCAACAGCAATCACCTACGCCGCATCTTTCATCGATGTAGTAAGCAGCTTGGCCTTCTTTCTTCACTTGAAGAAAGACCTTACCAGCGTGTTGCCGCTGATCCATTTCGGACCTGTGCCTGTCGCAGTTGGCACCCTGATCGATTTGCCATATTTCATGGTGATTCTGCTGATCATTGGCCTACGTTTTGTCCGCGTCAGCCGGGAGCGGGAACGCTCCGCTGCCGAGCTGGAAGCCGCCAAGGGCGTGCAGTCGCTGATGATTCCGAACACGAACATTGAGACGCCCGGGTACTCGGTACAGAGCGCCTATCTGCCGGCCCGCGAAGTGGGCGGAGACTTCTTTTATCTCTCCCCAACCGCGAATGGCGGATTGCTTGTCGTAATCGGGGACGTCGTAGGCAAAGGTCTGCAGGCGGCTATGACCGTGTCGATGATCGTGGGCGCACTTCGCCGCGGCAGAACCAACCATCCAGTGCAGGTTCTGGAAGAGCTCAACCAGGTTCTGCTGGACCAGGGCCATTCTTCGCTGACGACCTGCGTTTGCGCGCACTTTTCACCGAATCAGACCATCACCATCGCCAACGCCGGACATCCTTCGCCTTACAGGAACGATGAAGAATTGCCGATTGCCGGTGGTCTCCCGTTAGGGGTGACGGCGGACGTGGAATACGTGGATCAGTCTTTTGCGCTGGATTCTGCAGACAGGC
This sequence comes from uncultured Acidobacteriaceae bacterium, assembly GCA_963797255.1. Classification (GTDB taxonomy): domain Bacteria; phylum Acidobacteriota; class Terriglobia; order Terriglobales; family Acidobacteriaceae; genus JANXZS01. Next base: position 270,001 of record CAWCOV010000001.1, on the reverse strand, counting down.
TACTGTTTGTGTCCGACGGTGTGATTGAAGCACGCAACGCCAACGGAGAGCTTTACGGCTTTGACCGCTTCATGGCGGGGCTCTCAACAGTCCATTCGCCGAACGAAATCGCGCAAATTGCGCAGGATTTTGGCCAGGAAGACGACATCACGGTTGTGGCCGTCGAATTGGTTCCTATAGCCGCCCTGGCGTAGATTCCGCTGACACATTAGCTCAAAAGCAATAGCGGAGCCATAGAGGCCCCGCCATTTGTCTATCAGTCTAGAACTCAGTCGTAGTATTCGAGACCGAGGTGGGTGATCAACTGCTCGCCCTTGATATACCGCAGCGTGTTCTTAAGCTTCATCGACTGGATGAACAGATCATGTTCCGGATACAGCCCAGGAGCGGACATCGGCGACTTGAAGAAGAAACTCAGCCACTCCTGGATTCCGATGTCCTTGAGGTCCGGCGTACGCTTTGCCAGATCCATGAAGAGGACGAGGTCGAGGGCGATTGGCGCGGCAAGAATGGAGTCCCGACAGAGGAAATCAACCTTGATCTGCATGGGATATCCTAACCATCCAAAAATATCGATGTTATCCCAACCCTCTTTATTATCACCACGCGGCGGATAGTAGTTAATCCTTACCTTGTGGTAAATGTTGCCATATAGCTCAGGGTAAAGGTCAGGCTGAAGGATGAAGTCAAGAACGCCCAATTTGGACTCTTCCTTTGTTTTGAAGGACTCAGGATCGTCCAGCACCTCTCCATCCCTGTTTCCGAGGATATTTGTCGAGTACCAACCGCTGACGCCCAACATTCTCGCCTTGAACATGGGGGAAAGGACGGTCTTGAGCAAGGTCTGGCCAGTCTTGAAATCTTTCCCGCAGATGGGTGCGGAGTTCTTTTTAGACAGTTCCAGCATGACCGGCAGGTCGACCGTGAGGTTCGGTGCTCCGTTAGCAAAGGGAACGCCCTCCTGCAGGGCGGCATAGGCGTAGATCATGGAGGGCGCGATGTTGATGTCGCTATCTGCAAGGCCCTTTTCAAAAGCGGCCAACGATGCGTGCACAGGCTGCGGCTCAAGGAAGATTTCCGTCGATCCGCACCAGATCATGACGACGCGGTCTACAGTCTTTTTGAAGGCGCGAATGTCTTCGCGGACCTGTTCGGCGAGATCGGCCTTGTTCTTGCCGGTCTTGACGTTGGTTCCATGCAGCCGCTTGACGTAGTACTGGTCAAATACAGCAGGCAACGGTTTGATGGTCTCGAGATACGGCTTGATCTGCTGCAGCAGATCCTTGTCGAGCACCTTGGCGTTGCTGGCCGCCTCGAAGACGTTGTCTTCGAAAATGTCCCACCCGGTGAAGACCACATCCTCAAGTTTTGCCAACGGGACGAAGTCGTGAATTTGCGGGGTACGCGACTCGGTACGCTTGCCGAGTCGAATGGTGCCCATCTGGGTAATGGAGCCTATTGGTTTTGCAATGCCCTTGCGGACGGCCTCAACGCCGGCGATCAATGTGGTGGCAACTGCGCCGAGACCGACAACCATGACTCCCAGTTTTCCAGTGGCTGGTTGGATCTCTGAACCTGGAGCGGCGCTCTGGCCGCCATCCTTAACTGTAGACATTTCTTACGAGTCCTTCCTCTCACAAACAAAATACAACACAGAATTTCGTCAAATGGAGACTGCCTAGAATCACCCCTGACACACGGCTTTGGCAAATCGGCAGTGCTGAATGGTGGGTTTTCGACTCCGAGTGGTGGCTATGCTTCTTCCGCGCGAGAACGCCCCTTCAAATGCGACCAGAGGAACCATGCGATTCCAACAACTAATAGCACCACGATGACGGTGTGAAACTCGTGGAAGACGGCTTTGAATCGCGGATCGGTTTCCCAGCCCTGGCCGAGCTTCATGCCGACATATGCCAGGCCGAAGCACCACGGCCAGGATCCCAGAAACGTGTAGACGTGAAAACGGATTTGCGGCATCTTGGCAATGCCTGCGGGCAGGGCGATAAATGTCCGCACAACTGGCAGTAATCTAGCCGACAAAAACGGTAATTGAGCCGTATTTGAAGAAGAAGCGGGTGGTGCGTTCGAGGTCCTTCTTGTCCAGCAAGACAAACTTCCCGAACCGCTCGACCATGGGCCGGCCGCCGTACGCGCCGATCCAATAGGCGACAGCCGAGCCGAGATTGCAGCCGATTGCGCCCGCTGTAGCCACCCAGAAAAGGTTGAAGCGACCCGTGTAGACCAGGTAGCCCGAGAACGGCATGATGATTTCCGACGGCAACGGAATGCACGCCGATTCAATTCCCATTAAAAGTGCGATACCGGCGTATCCGCCAGCCGAGATTACAGCAATTATGAAACTTGCCAGAACAGCAATTATTTTCTCTATCATTCCGTCTTAGTATAACTTGCGGTGAGCGGACTGACTGCACGGGATCCGGTCTGTTGTCGCTCGCCTTATCAGCGTCGCAATCGCCACTTTGTTAGGATTGGGAACGACATTCCCAAGAGGTGGCCAGTTGTCTGAATTCCCGCCCGTTCCCCTTACGCTTGAAGGCTCGAGCGTCCTCCATCAGTTCTTCCGCTTCGACTGGAAGGCATGGCGCGCCACTCCGTCCGCGGATCGCGACCGGATCGCCTCCGAGGCCGAAGCAACGCTGAGCGAACTGGAGCGAGCCAATCCTGACGCGCCTATCCAGACCGCATTGTTTTCTGAGCTCGGTCACAAGAGCGATCTCATTTTCGTCCACTTTCGCGACTCGCTCGAGGCCCTCAACCAGATCGAGTTGAGCCTTGCGCAAACGGAGCTTTACGGTTTCCTCGATCAGCGCCATTCCTATGTTTCCGTTGTCGAGCTTGGACTCTACGAGTCCAGCCGTAAGACGTACGAGGCCGCAGCGGCAAAGGGATTCGAAGAGCATTCGCCCGAATGGAATGCCGAGGTGGCCGCCACGCTCAAGCGCCAGGCCGACGCCATGATGACGCGCCTCTGTCCGGCCGTGCCCGACACCAGATACCTCTGCTTTTACCCCATGGATCGCAAGCGCGACGAGCAAAAGAATTGGTACATGGTGCCTTTCGCCGAGCGGCAGCGCATGATGCACGACCACGGCATGATCGGACGCCGCTACGGCGACCGAGTGAAGCAGATCATCACCGGCTCGATCGGCATGGATGACTGGGAATGGGGCGTCGATCTCTTCGCAGACGATCCGCTTGTTTTCAAAAAGCTGATCTACGAGATGCGCTTCGACCAGGTGAGCGCCGAGTACGCGCTCTTCGGCCAGTTCTTCATTGGCCTGCGGTTGCGAGTTGACAAGTTCCACGACTGGCTCAGTGGCAAACTCTAGAGCTTTCAGCCAAGGAAACGATGATGCCCTCGAACAAATCCGTTCCCGCCAGGAAATCCGGCAAGCCCACGGAGGCGAAATCTGCGCCGAATAAAGCCGCGGCAAAGAAGCCCGTGGCGGCACCGAGCTACGGACGTCAAAGCGACTCCATCCATGAAGGCAGGAGTCGACCTGGCCCCGGGGCGCATCACTGCGATCCTGAAAATTCTTGCGGATACCTACCCCAACGTAGAGTGCGCCTTACACCACAGGAATGCGTGGGAATTGCTGGTCGCGACGATTCTCTCGGCACAGTGCACGGATGTGCGCGTCAACATGGTTACGCCTGCCCTCTTCAAGAAATTTCCAACGCCCGCTGATTTTGCGGCGGCCCCCTTACCGGAAATTGAGACGGAGATTCGGTCGACCGGCTTCTACCACAACAAGGCGAAATCGATCTCGGGAGCGGCGAAGAAACTCATCGCCGAGTTTAATGGCAAGGTCCCGCGCAAGATGGACGAGTTGCTCACGCTGCCGGGCGTTGCTCGCAAAACCGCCAATGTTGTTCTGGGAGTGGCATACAAGGAGGCCGTGGGCGTGGTGGTGGATACGCACGTCCTACGTCTATCCATGCGCCTCGGGCTCACCCGCAATACCGCGCCTGAAAAGGTGGAGCAGGATCTGATGAAGATCATTCCGCAGAATCGCTGGATCGCGTTTTCGCACGAGATGATCCATCACGGCAGGCAGATCTGCATCGCCCGCAAGCCTCGTTGTGCGGATTGCACGCTCGAAAAGCTCTGCAATGCTCCTGACAAAACCTGGAGTACGCACTAACTAGTCAGCGCCTTCACGGTCGCCGCGACCAATCCGGGAATATCGTACTTGCTCTGCTTCAATGGTGGGTTCCCAGCCATACTCGCGCAATGTCGCACTCGTCACCGGTCCAATCGAACACGCCTTTACTCCGGGCAGCGGAATCGCTACTTCTACACGCTTGAGCAGCATTACAAAGTTCTTTACGGTAGAAGAACTGGTAAAAGTAACAGCGTCGATTGCATATTGAGTCGCGCCAAATATTTCGCGGACTTTCTGCTCAGATCCCGCTGGAACAACGGTTTGATAGGCGTCAACAACGTCCACCCGCGCTCCGGCGGCGGTCAGCGCTTCAGGAATTACATCCCGTGCGACCCGCGCCCTGACCAACAGGATTCGTGAACCGTGAACGCGGTCCTCGAGCGCATCCACCACCGACTCAGCTACGTACCGATCAGGAATAAGATCGACCGTGATTCCCTGCTCAGTCATAGCCGATGCTGTGGCTGGTCCAATTGCCACGGTTTTGAGATTACTGAAGGGAGAGAGCCCTAGTCCGATGGACTGGCTTCGTTCGACCAAAACTTGCACAGTGTTCGCGCTGGTCAGAATGAGCCAGTCGTATTCGTCCAGTTGACGAAGAGCATTGTCCAGCGGGTCGAACGAGTCCGGGGGGACGATCTCGATCACGGGTAGTTCAATGACAGATGCACCTAGTTCTCGAAGCGCATCACTTAGCTTACCGGCCTGTTGTTGGGAGCGCGTAACGAGAATGGATTTTCCGCCGAGCGGACCACCCGGGGATGCCGCGTTCATTTCGATTCGCTCACGCCGGCGAGAATCTCCGCTGCACCTTTGCTGAGCAGGGATGCCGCTAAATCGCGACCGATCGAGGCTGCGTCCTCGCCTCGACACTCCGAGCGCAAAACAAGAGCACCGTCTGGCTGGGCAACCGCGCCGTGGAGAATGAATCCGGCAGCATCCTTGAAACAATATGCCCCGATCGGAACCTGGCAACCGCCGCCGAGGGCGTTCAAGGCTGCCCGCTCAGCAGTGACTGCGAATCGAGTATCCGCATCGTCGAGGAAACGCACGGCGTTGTGAGTGACGGCATCGTCTGCCCTGCACTCAATGGCCAAAGCGCCTTGTCCAGCCGCTGGGCAGACAATAGCGGGATCGAAACGCTCGCGCACCCACTCCGTTTTTCCGAGGCGTTCAAGGCCAGCCGATGCGAGAACAATGGCCTGCACCTGGCCCTCTGCCAGTTTTCGCAGACGAGTATCGACATTGCCACGAAACTCCACGAACTGGAGATCGCCGCGCTCCGCACGCAACTGCGCCTGGCGTCTAAGACTGCTGGTGCCTACCAGGGAGCCTGCAGGGAGATCGGCGAATCTGGCGAACTCTACGGACACGAGAGCATCGCGAGGATCGACGCGTGGCGGAATCGCGGCGATGGCAAAACCAGTTGGCAACTCCGTCGGAAGATCTTTCAGGCTGTGCACCGCAAGGTCGACTTTGCCCTCCGCGAGGGCCTCCTCAATTTCCTTAGTGAACATGCCCTTCGTACCGACCTGCCCGAACGCAACGTCCTGCAGGCGATCGCCGGTGGTACGGATGATTTCAATGGAGACTTCATGGCCTGCCTGGCGCAGCGCATCCGCGATGTGGTTGGACTGCCAGAGCGCCAATTGCGATCCTCGGGAACCGATCCGGATCACGAGCGCCTCGATCTGAGTGAAGATACAGATTCCGCCTCTTCAATGGCACTTTGTTCCACTGCAGCTTCCGGCGGGGCTTCTACCTGAGGGTCTTTGGTTGCCTCAACCTGCGTTGCGGATCGTTCACTCAGGCCTTCAAATCCTTGGCGAATGGCGTCCATCCTGGCAGTGTCTCCTTCGCGGGCTGCCGACTTGAGAGCCTGCAAAGGAGCGTGGAGAAACTTGTTCATCATGCCGCGCGTGAGGGCATCTACGGCGGCTAATTGTTCCGGCGTCAAGGACTGCAACCGGGAATGAGCGCGGCGGATTTCAGACTGGCGAATCTCCTCGGCGGACTCCTGAAGTCCAACGATGGCAGGAACTACGTTCAGCGTCTGAAGCTTCTGGTGGTATCGGGTCACCTCACCCGCAACGATGCTCTCGGCATGCTCCGCCTCGCGTGATCTCTCGGCAAGGTGCGAAGCAGCCACGGACTGCAGATCGTCAATGTCGTAGACGAAAATGCCTTCGATCCTGTTCATCCGGGGATCGACATCCCGTGGCACGGCTATATCGATGAAGAACATGGGACGGTTGCGGCGCTTTTGCATGAAAACGTGCCCATGCTCGGGATGGAAGATGGGGTGCGGTGCGCCTGTTGACGTAATGATGATGTCGGCCTGATCCGCCGTAGCGTAGAGGTCATCGAACTGGATCGCACGGCCTTTGAAGCCCTCGGCCATCTGCTTGGCGCGCTCGTGAGTTCGGTTCGCAACCAGGATTGCTCCGGCACCCTGCTGAAGCAAATGCCGGGCGGCCAGTTCGCTCATTTTGCCAGCGCCGACCAGAAAGACGGTCTTGCCTTCCAGCGATCCGAAAATCTTCTGTGCCAGGTCCACGGCGACGGATGCTATGGAGACGGACGAACTGCCGATCTGTGTCTCCGTCCGCACTTTTTTCGCGACGCTGAAGGCGGACTGGAGAAGCTTTTCCAAGTTGGAATGGATGGCTCCGACGGAACGCGCGACCGTGTAGGACTCCTTCACTTGGCCTAGGATCTGGGGTTCGCCGACGACCATCGAGTCCAGGCTCGCGGCTACGCGGAAGAGATGCCGGACTGCCTCGCGGTCACGGTATTCGTAAATGTGCGGGCGCAGCAACGCCGGATCCACTGCAAAGTAATCATTCATGAAGCTAAGCAGGTCGGCGGTCGATTCCTGGCAGGTGAGGATCTCAACCCGATTGCAGGTGGAGACGATCATCGCTTCATGTATGCCGGAGCAAGCGAGCAGCCGTTCGGTTGCGGATCCCAGCCGATGGGCTGGAATGGCAAGCTGCTCGCGCAGCTCAATCGGAGCAGTCTTGTGGTTCACCCCGAGCAGAACGAAATTTGGGTTCTCGCTCATGGGGTCGTAAACCTATGGAAGGAACTCACCTGATTTGCCGCCCAGACGCTAAGCATCACCAGGAAGACCAGGCTAGAGAGATAAACGGCTCGGCGCCCACGCAGTCCCTGGCTTCTACGAATGATGAGCAGAACCACGAACAGTAGCCACATCCCGAAGGACAACAGCACCTTGGGATCGCGGAAATAGGCTGGGCCCATCATGGATTGTGCGATTAGCGACCCTGTCAGGAGCCCGATGGTCATGGTGTGAAAACCGATGAGCAGCGTGCGATGAGCGATCTGGTCCATTGTTTCCAGCGGTGGCAGCCAAGGCAGAAAAACGACCTTATGCTTGCGCTTGATGCGTTGCTCCTGCAGCAGGTAAAGGAAACTGGCGAGCAGGCTGAAAATAAGGGCAGCGTAGGCTGCCAAAACGGCGGCAATATGGACCGTCACCCAGCCGTTCCGGATCAACGGCGATGTGAAGGTGTACTTGTCCTGACCAATGGCTGGAATGAGCACCAGTACAAAAACAAGCGGAAGGGCGAACATTCCAAAAGAAGATGTTTTATAGCGAAGCGTGATCCACAGGAATGCCAGCGCAATCAGCAGTGCCAGCAGTGACTGCACTTCGTGCATGCCTACCGGGATCCAATGATGCGCAGCATTCATCATCTCGGTAAGTGACACAAAATGAAAGAACACCGCGCCGATGGCCGCTCCGACGCACAGCTTGTTCCATTTGACTTTGCCATAGAGCACTGCGGGCAGAGCGGCGAGACTTGCCACCCCATACAACGCTGCAGCGACCCTAAGCCATAGAAGGAACATTCCATTCACCTTAGGTGAGTAATGGTCAGTATACAGTGATCCTGATCACACTTCGAACGATGGGACACCAGATCTACAAGACTTAGCGCGATTGAGTGCTCAAAAAAAGTGCGTCGCTTTGGCAGGCTGGAGCCATTTCAAAGCGAGGGATTGCACGTGTTTCCCTCCCCTCTTTCATCCTACCCAACTTCTGATCACTTCGTTTGATCGAGCCGCTTCCAGGTTCGGCCACGAACCGGCTTACGGCTGCCTGTGCGGCATCCTACGCTTCAAAGGCGCGGCAAAAGGTTTCGATAAACGTGCAATGACGGATAAACCCTGCCCCTGCCGACAATTTTTAGCTTCTACCAAAGAGGAGAGCAACTATGGATCATCGTGTTCGTGCAGGTGAAATTTCGGAAGACCAGGTAACAGCAATGATGGAGAGCTACTCAGCCAAGTGGCCAACGAGCTTCTTTCTGGGCGCGGCGGCCGCGTCCATTCTGGCTTCACTGGCGTTCAAGGCAAGCGGCAAAGATCATGCGGCGCTTTTCGTCGGCCAATGGGCCGCACCGTTCCTGATCCTGGGAACCTATAACAAGATGGTGAAGCAGCACGGCTCCGACGCCGACCAGAATCACAACGCAGACCGCAGCTATAGCTCTGCCGTGGGCGGTGAGATCTAGCTCTCCTGCGACCCTGCGGCGGCTCGGATGTATGCCGCAGAGACCACAGGAACGACTGTTCCCTTCCAACAACAATTTGGGCCAAATCTGTAGCACTTTCGCCAGCATGCCGTTCGCGGTATGCTGGCATTTCCAGTGCATGAAGAAAGCCCATCTCCGGTGGCAGGCGCGCCCGACCTGACCGCCGCTTCCGCTCCCGTCCTGACTCCGTTCATGCGCCAGTACACCAGCGCGAAAGCGTTGAACCCTGACGCCCTGCTCTTTTTCCGCATGGGCGACTTCTACGAGCTTTTTTTCGATGACGCGAAGACGGCCTCCCGCGAGCTGCAAATTACGCTGACTGCCCGCGATCGCGAACGTTCCCTGCCGATGTGCGGAGTTCCCTACCACGCAGCAGAGGGCTACATTTCGCGCCTGCTGCGAAAGGGCTACCGCGTGGCCATCTGCGAGCAGATGGAAGACCCCAAGCTGACCAAGAAGATTGTTCGGCGAGAGGTGACGCGGGTGCTGTCGCCGGGAACCGCTATCGATCCGACGCTAGGTTCCGATCGCAACAATTTTCTAGGGGCGCTGCACTCGGATGGAAACACTGCGGCAGTTGCGCTGCTGGACCTTTCCACTGGCGACTTTCGCGCGGCGGAGTTTACGGGGCCGTCGGCGATGGTGCTGGCGATCGATGAGCTCACCAAGGTTCAGCCAAGCGAACTGCTGCTGGCGAGCACGCAGCCGCTTTTGGATCCAATGGCTGGTGAGGAGATACGAGGGCTGGAACGGATCGCGACCAAGACGAGGATGGACGATTGGATTTTCTCATCGGAGTACGCCATTCCGCTGCTGGAGAGGCAGCTCGGTGCGCACTCGCTTGATGGGTTTGGGCTGACGGGACATGCGACAGCAGCGACGGCGGCTGGTGCAGTGCTGCATTACGTTCGCAGTACACAACAATTCGATGCTGGGCACATTGACAGCATTCGCTTCTACGAACGCTCGGAATACCTGCAGTTGGACCAGGTGACGGCGCGCAATCTGGAGCTTACCGAGCCACTGTTCTCCGATTCATCGCAGGAGACCACGCTGTTCCATGCGATGGACTGCTGCCTGACTCCCATGGGCAAGCGGTTGCTGCGCAGTTCCATTCTGCGACCGCTGATTGACCCGACACAAATAGAAGCACGCTATGAGGCGGTGGGAGAACTACGGCACGACCTGATTCGCCGCGAAGCCGTGCGACGCACGATGGGGGGCATACTTGATCTGGAACGACTGCTCGCGCGCATCTCGCTGGATAGTGCCGGGCCACGCGATGTCCTCGCGCTCGCGAATTCGCTGGCGAGAATTCCGGGCGTGAAGACCGCAGTCGGGGAGCTTGCTTCGGAGAAGTGGCGTGACTGCGCGAGCCGTCTTGACGCACTAATGGACATCGCAGAGAAGATCACGACGACATTGCTGGAAGAGCCGCCTTTGACGCTGGCGGAGGGTGGCGTAATTGCGGTGGGTGTAGATGCGGAACTGGATTCGCTGAGAAGCATCAGCCAGAGCGGACGTCAATCCATCGCGGCAATCGAAGAGCGCGAACGCACACGCACCGGCATTAATTCGCTGAAAGTTCGTTTCAATTCTGTTTTCGGATACTACATCGAAATAACGAAATCGAATCTCTCGAATGTGCCTGCCGATTATGAGCGTAAACAAACGCTAGTGAACGCAGAGCGATTTACGACGCCGGAATTGAAGGATTACGAGGTGCGCGTGCTTACCGCGCACGAGCGTTGCATCGAGATTGAGAAAAGGCTGTTCGCAGAATTGCGGGCGACGGTGCTCGCAGCATCGAGTCGCATCCGGCGCTCGAGCTCGGTTGTGGCGGAAGTGGATCTGCTGACGAACTTTGCGCATCTCGCGGCGCTGCACAACTATGCGCGACCGAAGATTGAAGACTCTCTCGTGTTCGAGGCGATTGCAGCACGGCATCCGGTAGTGGAACGGCTGATGGAGACGAGCGGCGAGGGCCGCTTTATTCCAAACGATCTTTACCTCGACGTGGAAGGCCCGTGCCTGCTGCTGATTACAGGGCCGAACATGGGCGGCAAGTCAACGTATCTTCGGCAGGCCGCGCTGCTGGTGATTCTTGCGCAGATGGGGAGCTTCGTTCCTGCGGAGCGGTTGCGGATGGGCCTGGTGGATCGCATCTTTACACGCATTGGCGCCAGCGACAATGTGGCACGCGGACGCTCCACGTTCATGGTGGAGATGATTGAGACGGCGAGCATTCTGAACACGGCGACACGCAGATCCCTGATTCTGCTGGATGAGATGGGGCGAGGAACGGCGACGTTTGATGGACTATCCCTGGCATGGGCGACTGTGGAGTTTTTGCATGCAGAAGTTGGCGCACGAACATTGTTCGCTACGCATTATCACGAGCTCACGATGCTCGCGGAACAACTCCCACGACTCAAAAATCTGCACGTAACAGTGAAAGAGACGCCGAAGGGAATTCTTTTTCTGCACACGATTGAGCCGGGAGCTGCGAACAAGAGTTACGGAATCGAAGTGGCGCGGCTGGCGGGATTGCCGGGACCGGTGCTGGAGCGGGCGCGGCAAGTGCTGCGCCAGCATGAACGCTCGGAGCGCCGCAACGTGGCCGTGGAAACGGAGTCGCCGCTGCAGATGACAATGTTTACTCCTCTTTCGCAACGAATTGTTGACCGGCTCGAACAAACGGAAATTAACTCGCTCACTCCATTACAGGCGCTGAACCTGCTGGAAGAATTGAAGAACGAGATCCAGGGCGCACATACGGAGAAAGGCTGACGATGGCGGCGAAAGAGTTGCGGCACATGGTTGGCGAAATTCTGATTGTGGGCGTTGAAGGTACGCAACTCTCCGCTGTGGAGCGCGCATGGATCAAGCTTATCCAACCGGGTGGCGTGATTTTATTTCGCAGGAACATCGATACGGTTGAACAGACGCGCGAGTTATTGAATGCGGTTTCGGAGATCTCACCCTCGGCAGGTTTCCGCTGCGTGGATGTAGAGGGCGGACTGGTAGACAGGCTGCGCGATGTTATTGCCGCCATGCCTTCAGCGGCAGCCGTTACCGCAACGGGATCCAAACGCATGTGGCAGAAGCATGGTGAGCTAATCGGAAGCGAGACGACGGCGCTCGGTTTTAACGTGACACTTGCCCCGGTGCTTGATCTGGCCCTGCCCGTCTCCGCAGAGGTGATGAAGACGCGAGTCGCATCGGCCAATCCAACAGTGGTAAGCGAATATGCGAGCGCTTTTCTGAAAGGGCTGAGGAAGGCCGGCGTGCTGGGATGCGGCAAACATTTTCCCGGCCTTGGCGGAGGAACCCTGGATTCGCACATCGCCACTCCGCTGATTGATCGCAGCGTGGAGGTGTTGTGGCGCGAGGACTTGCTTCCCTATCGCAAGCTTGCGCGGGAATTGCCGATGGTGATGGTGTCGCACGCGGCATACGCGGGCCGCGAAAATGCGCCTGCATCAGTGTCGTCGTACTGGATAAAGGATGTGCTGCGCAAGAGAATCGGCTACAAAGGCCTGGTTCTGACGGACGACATGGAGATGGGCGGCGTATTGAACCATGCACCGATGGAAGAGGCGGCCATAGCCGCAGTTGCGGCGGGAAATGATCTGCTGGAGATCTGCCATAGTGCTGAGTTAATTCTGCGAGCGTTTGAGGCGTTGCTGTCCGAGGCAGAACGCTCAGCCGCTTTCCGCAAGCTGCTTGCAGCCACAAACAGCCGAGTGACGCTCGCGAAGAAGAAAATGCTATCGACAAATTCGCGACTGCCAAATACAGCACAGGTAGAGAGCATACGAAAGAACGTGCAAGACTTCGCTGCGAATGTGGAGAAGACTTGGAGGACCGCATGAGCGCGGTGCTATCCGCGACCAAGCCAATGATTGTTGCGGGGCTGATGAGCGGGACATCTGCCGACGGTGTGGACGTGGCGCTAGTGCGAATCCGCCCGCGTGATTCCGATTTGAATGTCGATCTCAAGTTGCTTGCGCATTGCTCATTTCCATTTTCGCCGAGCTTGCGGCGTGCGGTTCTTGGCTCGATGAATGCGAAGGAAATTTCAACAGCAGAATTGGCGAGATTGAATTGGAGACTCGGTATCGCTTACGCCGAGGCCGTTCGAGAGACGCTTGCCACGCACACGGTGAAGCTCGATCTGATTGGCTGCCATGGGCAGACGATTTATCACCAAGGCAAGGCTGCGCGATATGCTGGGCGCGATTTTGCGTGCACCTGGCAGATTGGGGAGATGGCGATGTTGGCGCGAGAAGCGGGCGTGCCCGTGGTCTCAAACTTCAGACCTGCCGATATGGCGGTTGGAGGACAGGGAGCGCCACTGGTGCCGCTCTTGGATTACGTTCTGTTTCGTGATGGAAAATGGGGGCGTGTGCTGCAGAACCTGGGCGGCATCGGCAATATGACTGTGCTGCCGCCGGGATGCGATCTATCTGACATCCTCGCGTTCGATACTGGCCCAGCGAACATGGTGATCGATGGAGTGACGCAGGCGTTGTTCGGCAAATCGTTCGACCGCGGTGGACGCATTGCAGCGCGAGGGCGCGTGCTTGAGCAAGTCGTGGAAACATTGCTGCGAGATCCCTTCTTCGCGGCAACTCCTCCAAAGAGCGCGGGGCGCGAGCAGTTTGGCAAAGAGTACGTAAAGAAATTTATCGCGCGGTGTGAGAAGACTGCCGGCAGCTCCGAGGACATCGTCGCCACCGCCACGGCGCTGACTGCGCGTAGCATTGGCATCGCATACGAACGATTTGTGAAGCCGCGAATGGGCGATGCGGAAGTCGACATGATTGTCTCCGGCGGCGGATCGCAAAATGGGACATTGATGTCGATGCTCGAAGAAATTCTCTCCCCTCACAAATGCAGGATCGCGAGCAGCGATCACTTTGGAATGCCTTCGCAAGCGAAGGAGGCAGTCGCATTTGCTTTGCTTGCATGGCAAACGTGGCATCATCGCCCAGGCAATATTCCTGTAGCCACGGGAGCGAGCAAACCAGCGTTATTAGGGCAGATCAGCTATGTCTAGGCGGATGTGGATTTCGCTGGGCGTGGCGTTGACTCTTGGATGTGCCGGCTGCAAGCAAGCGCCTCCGCGACGCGAATACGGTGACGATGCTGATCGAGAGCAGCCCCGCGAATCTCGATCCGCGAATTGGTACGGACGGTCAATCGGAGCATATCGATTCCCTGATATTCGATGCACTGGTGCGCCGTGACGAGCACTTCAATGTACAGCCATGGCTTGCAAAGAGTTGGGATACGCCTGATCCGCTGACTTACATTTTTCATTTGCATGAAGGCGTGCGTTTTCATAACGGAAAGATGCTCACCGCCCGTGACGTGAAGTGGACGATGGATACGATTCTTCACGGAGACGTGATTACGGCGAAGGCGGGCGCATTTCAAAGCATCGCGAGCGTGGATGCGCCGGACGCCGAGACCGTGGTGATGCGTTTGAAGAAGCCGGACGCGGCGCTGCTGTGGAACTTGTCGGATGGGGCGATTGGGATTATTCCTGAAGGCAGCGGAAAAACATTTGGGCAGCATCCGGTGGGCAGCGGGCCCTTTCGCTTTGTGAGCGCCGAGTTGGATAAGGATGTTCTGCTGGAGCGTAACAACGATTCGTGGCAGCCTCAGCCTGCAATCGAGCGGATTCAATTTGCGGTTGTGCCAGACGCGATCACTCGCGCGCTCGAGATGGAAAAGGGATCGGCAGATGTCTGCATCAATTGCCTTACAGCGGACATGGTGAGTGTGCTGCAGACTCGTCCGCAACTGGCGGTTGAGACTTCGCCCGGTACGATTCTAAATTACATTTCGTTCAACCTGAACGATCGCGCGCTGCGGGATGTTCGCGTCCGACAGGCGATTGCATATTCGATTGATCGGCCTTTGATTTTGCGCTCTTTGTGGCGAGGCAGGGCGCGGCTGGCGAACAGTCTGCTGCCTCCGGATCACTGGGCCTGGTCACGCGAATCTGCAGCACTATAATTATGATCCGCGTCGTGCGGAAGAATTGCTGGAAGCGGCGGGACTTAAGCGCGGGCCGGACGGCGTACGACTGCACCTTGCGCTGAAGACTTCGACGGATGAAACGAGCCGCCTGCTGGCTGTGATTTTGCAACAGGAGCTTAGGCACGTGGGCATTGCGCTGGAAGTGCGCAGCTTTGAGTTCGCGAGTTTTTATGCAGACGTAACGCGCGGAGCCTTCCAGATGTACACGCTGCGCTGGCAGGGCGGGAATGAAGACCCGGATATTTTCCGATATGCCTATCACTCCAACAGTGTGCCTCCGCACGGCGCCAACCGCGGACGCTATCTAAATCCTGCGCTCGATCGCCTGTTAGACGACGCTGCGAAATCCAGCGATCAGAATACGCGCAGGCAAGAGTATGAACAGGTGCAACAGATCGTTGCGCGCGATCTGCCGGCCATCAATCTCTGGTATCTGGATACCGTGCTTGTACATAATCGTCGGCTTGAAAACGTACACCCGTCGAGCTCCGCCAACTTCGATTTCTTGCGGACGGCCACTTTGAATAAGTAATACCGCTGGGATCGCAAGAGCGCTGGTTTTTCAAGTATTTCTGTTATCTCACCAAAATCGATCGGGCGTTCGATTCGGCGTATCCGAATTTGAATTCCCTTCGCGCCTGAATTGAGAAGCCCTGTTTAGGCCCCTCCGCAACATAGCAAAGATGCCGTTCGTGGCTGAAGTTCGCTCCTCTAAATGCACTTCCTTCCAAATGCGTGCGCGATGTTCCAAACGCATGCAACTGGGACCGCTTTACTTTCCATCCGCGTTGGATCTTGCGCATCTGAAATGGATCTCGCAAAGGAAACCGTGGTTCTACATCTCAGCCCCGCACTGTGCAAATGAAAAGGCCTGCTCGATTGTGAGCAGGCCTTCTCAATTTACTTGTCTCGGTGTTATTTGCCAGTGCCACGTACGGTGACAAGCGATTCAAGTTTCTCGCTGCCATCCACTGGATACAGGGTTGTCGTCACCACGCCCTCGGTCACTCCGGGCTTGGTTGGCTTGAACGCCAACTCTACCTTGCAGGTTTCCCCGGATTGGAGGAGACCCATGCAAGAGGTCAACGCGGTGTAACCCTCCGGAACTGTCAAACGGACATCGCTTGCCACGCCGGCTTGGTTGGTGACGGTGAAGGTTTTCGCCATTGAGACACTGGCAGTGGGCTGCGGCGCAAAGCTCAGGGTTGAAGCGCTCACAGCAATATTTGCGTTGGGATGTCGTTTACCCCCTGTTACAGCGGGGCCGGTCGAAGCCGGTGATGTCACGACACCCGTAAGGGTCACGACGGTCGAAGTTTGGTCCGAATTTGGGGTACCTCTCACGGTAATTACGACGGTTTTGGGCGTCGGGGTCGCAGAAAGCGGTTTGAAATAAACCGTCACGAGGCAAGTGCCAGTCCTAGCCGGCAGTCTATTGGGAGCGCTCGGACAGTCGGATGTCACGACGAAATCCGCGCTGACGCCAGAGATGCTGATCGAGAGATCTCTGCTGGAGTAGTTAAACACCGTGAATGTCTGCGCGGGCGACGCAACACCAACCGAGCTGGTGAAGTTCAAGCCGAATGGCACGGTAACAAGTGACGCCGTCGTAGCTGTGCCAGTCAAGGTGGCTGTGGCATGGTTTCCGGATCCATCTGTTGCAACCATTGTTCCAGTGCGAACGCCGGACCCGGCGGTTGGCTGGAAAATTATGCTGACAGTACAGGTGCCATTCACCGGAATGCTGACCCCGCAGGTAGAAGCAGAAATATGGAAGTCCGCTGCGGTACCGGCACCCAGAGCGACAGTGATTACGCTTGCAACTGCCCCTGTGTTCCTGACCGTAATAGTCTGCGGAGTGAATGGGCCCACGTTGTCGATGGTGACCGGGAAGGTCAACGACGTCGGAGTCAAACTTATGGTTCCGGTAGCAGTCCCCATAAGGTTGAAGATGTCAGTGTTGAACGGCGTTTGATTCGCATTCAAATCCGTATTCACAACCTGCAGAGGTTCGTCCTTGGCGCCGGGACTGTTTGGCTTGAACGCTACGCCGATAACGCAGCTCTGGCCACCTTGCAGAACGGTTGCCGCGGCACAATCCAGGACAGGACTTGAGCCAACCGGAGTCTGCTGGAAGTCTGTGGGGAAGGTGAGGTTTTCCAGCGTCAACGGACTGATTGCCGATGTTGCTGGTTTGGATTGTCTGTGCTGCGCTCGTTGCGCCAACGTTGGTGGTGGGGAAAGTCAGATCGAAGGTTCCGGAATTGATCTGAACGACCAGGTTGTTCAAACTGTCGGTGATGTACAAAGTCCCGGAAGGGTCAATCCACAATCCCCCGAATGCGCCGAATCCAGGCTCAACCGTGTCCTGTTTGGAGAAAATCGTCGTCTGGATAGAATTGTCGGCTGAAACGTAGAGCAGCCGGTAGTTGTTCGTGTCCGAGATGTAGATGTCCCCGGCCTGATCGAGAACAACATCGGTGGGGAAACCCAAACCTCCAGGAATCTCCGCCGTATTTATGGGAACATCTGTCTGTGTTCCATCGGGAGCGACCTTTACGATGCGGCCGCCAGTAAGATCTCCGGCGTTGAACCCTGTATCCGCCACCCAGACATTTCCGCTGGCATCCGGGTATACACCTTCAGGACTGGTAAAACCGGAACCGACAACTGTCTGTTGCAAGCCGTTTACCTTTCCAGATACGTAGGGGATCTTAATGACCCTATTGTTGAGGCTGTCGGCAATATAGAGGTTTTGATATTTGTCGAAGCTTATACCCGTCGGAAGGAATACGTTTGACTTGATCACTGACTGATGAGCCGTGTTAAGGATACCGTTCTCGTTCGGTATCTCAGATATTCCAAAGGCGGCGTCGGCGACGAACAGGTTGCCGGCTGCATCGACAGCAAGGCCCACCGGCAAGACAAAGCCGCTGCCAACAACTGTACCTGTGAAGGTCCCCGGTCCGACCATGACGACGCGGTTGTTTCCCGTATCCGCTATAAAGCGATTTCCTCCACCATCAGCGACGATGGCAGCCGGAATTGAGAGGGTTACCGCCGAAGCGGTGACATCATATTGCTGTGGCGTGTTCAACCCATACGCAACCCGGCTTCCGAGGCCTACACCCGCGATCGGCTGAGTGAATACAGGTACGTTTCCGCTATTGAAAACGACCGCTCCATGCCTGGGTCCAACGCCATTCGGCAAAAAGTTGACCTTTACCGAGCAGGTAGCGGACCCGGAGTTGATGGGGCCGAGCGATGAGAGTGTGGCGCAATTCGTACCGCTAGCAGGTGCAACGAACTGGTAGTCATTGGGAGCGTTACCGCCGGGATCGAAAGCTATGCCCTCAGAATAGGCGAGGACTGCACTGATCGGGATGGCGGTGTCAGAAATCGAAGTGAAGGTCATGGTTACAGAGGTTGCCAGCGTCGGGTCGGGTGTAATGGCGAACGATCCCACGTCCACGGCGTCGATCTGGATCTTGTCGACGGTATTTGTACCGTTGGCCGCGAAGAGAATGCCGTTACCGAATGCGAGACCGTGAACGCCGACGGCCATGCCGACCGCAGAAACGAGACTCTCGTGAGCGATATTCAGCGCGGTTCCTTCAAAGGGGACACGATAGATTGTCGAAGGAGTGGTCTGGCAGCCGACGAACAGATCGCCTGCACCGTTAAGGGCAACATCTCTCACCTGGCACGTGGCAGCTGGAACAAGGGTGTTGATGAGGGTGCCCGTCGTGGCGTCGTAGTGATAGACCTTATTCGTCGCAACGTCGCCGATGTACATGTTGTTGTTATTGTCGATAGCGATGCCACGCAATTGTGCTGGAAGTGCCGGGCCAGTGATGAAAGTGCTAACGACACCGGCCGTCACCTTCAGCACTGTGTTATTACCCTGGTTGACGACGTAGATATTGTTTGCCGCATCCACCGTCATGCTGATGGGATCATTGAATCCGCTATAGACGACCTCGGCCGAGCCGTTCAGGGGATGCATAACTATCGTCGAACCCTGGCTGCCACTCAAAGGGCGGCTGTCTGTGTACCAAAGGTTGTTGGTCAAATCGATGACCATGCCTTTAGGCTGCTTGGGACTCGTATTCAGGAGATCGCTCCGTACACCGGAGGGCGTTACTTTTCTGATCCGCGTTTGGCCAGGTTCCGAGACGTACAGGTTTCCTGCGGAATCCGTCGTGAGGCCGATGGCAGAGGCGTAGGCTACGCCGCCGGTGCCCCAGTTATAAGTCTCCAGGCCGGTAAAAACGATGGGGCTGGATTGCGCAACCAAGGCCGGCGCGGCAGCGAGGATGAGAGTGGCTGGAAGGAATTTTGCCAAGAATCCGGATTTGACTCGCGACAGTATTTTGTTGCGCATGCTGGGCTCCTTAAACGGGAAACAAGGTTCGTTCGGTGGCGGAAGCTGATGGAATCTCGGGTTTCCGCCAAGCGCTGAGTACACGTTTCTGATCGACGTTCTGTACGGAATCGAAAATGGAAGATTCAAAGAGCTGACGAATTAGGCGGCACTGTACGGCCGCATTTCAAACGATGCCTAAAGGATCATTACGGCAGGGTACTTAGAGCTAAACCCTTTATATCATCCGACGTTCGCATTAGCAGTATGTTAAATCGAAGTCAATAGGTCAACACTGTTAGAACAGCAAACCAGCGGGGGATGCTTCTCGTACACGAATGTGAAAAGCCGTGTACGCCCCTCATAATTCAACGCCCAAAATCCACGGCTGATTTCCTTTGGATGCTGCGCTCAGTTGTGTCGATAGCTTTGCATGTCAAAATGGCGGCGGGAATAGGTAAAGCTTCTCATCTTGGCGGAAATCGCACGAAAACGGAGCCAGAGCACCGCAGAAAGCGGCTGGATTTAGCAGGCATGGGGATTCGCCGGGCCCTTCAAAGGGCCCGATTGTACGAAGAATTTAGAAGGTGAAGTTTGCCTGCAGGAAGATTCGACGGGTGGCCGTCGATGATGAAAAGATTTGCCCAGCGAGGGCATTTGACTCGCCAAACTGGGGAGAGACCGGGGCTGTGAGCACGGCCACCGGATTGGCGAGGTTGACATTATTGAATAAGTTCAATGCCTGGACGCTGAAGGCGAGATTGTAACGGTGGGAAGACTGCGCTCCCGGGGGGCCACCAAACATGCCGCCTCCTCCGCCGCCACCGGGACCTCCTCGACCACCACCACCGCCGCCTCCACCACTTCGGGCTCCCCCGAAGGCACCGCCGCCCGGACCACCGGGACCGCCGCCCTGTCCGGCATTGGCAGCTGCGGAACTTTTCGCCTCCGGTCCAAAGCCGAAATTCTTGCCGAAACGAAGGTTGAACGTGAAACGGGTCGGCCCAGTCTCGAGATTGATGGGAATGGTATTCGCCGAGGTGGCGGGCTGCGTGTCAAAGGTGCCGTATTTGGTCTGTACTACCGTTGGGCTGGAAAGATCGTTCGAGTAGGTGGGGCGATTGTTGAACTGGAGATCGCCGACGAGATCCGTGCCTGTGGTGATGTTGAAGGGACTGCCGGAGGTCGTAACGATGAACGGGCTGAGCGTGAAGTGATACGGCAGGGTTACATTACCGCCCATAATGAGCCGCGATCGAATGTCGTAGCTGGCGCGGCCGTAGTCGGCGTCAATGTTGTAGGGCTGCGAGGGCTGCGAGTTGACTCCTGCGGTATTTGAGTTGGCGTAGTTGAGGACATAGAAGCCGAAAAGTGAAATGCCCTTGGTGGCCCGCAGGTTCATGTTAGTGATGAGCTGGTTTTGATTAAATCTTCCCATCGACTCATACTGGTAGACGTTTTCCGTCTTGCCGTTAGGCCGGACACCGCTGCTGGGATCGTTGGGATTAAAAGTACCGGGCAATGGCGCGTTGATGTCGCGGGTGAGGTAGCTGTCTCCTCCCTGCGAATTGAGGTATGTGACGGATACAGTTGCGGACTTGCTCAATTGTTTCTCAACGGACACGCCCGTCTGCATGGTGTAGGAAGCGTGGAGATTTGGGCTGATCTGGTAACGGCCGGGGATGGGACCGGAGCTTCCCGTGGTCGCCTTTGGCTGGCCTGGTGTCGCGTCGCCGACCGGCGCAGTGTCGGTAAATGTGTCAGGGTTGATGACGCCGATGCTGGTCTGGTTGACCCCATTTTGACGTTGAGCTTGAAGCACATTTGCCGTGAGAAAGCGGTCATAGAAGATTCCGAAACCCGCGCGCACAATGGCTTTCGGCGCGCCAGTCTTGTTTTTGCCGATTCCCCACGCCATACCGACGCGCGGAGCCCAGTCAGCGTGATCGGCAATCTGGCTCTGAGACTCAAAGCGCAGGCCGTAGCTCATCGTGAAATTCGGACGGAATTTCCAGTCATCCTCCGCGTAGAGGCCAACGTCGAAAATATTCACCTTTGCCGTGGGAGTACCGACGACCTGGTTGTATTGTGATGCGCCACCACCGGCGGCGCGGATCTCCTCCGGAGTGAGACCGGCCGCTTCTCCCTGCAGAGTGATCTGGTAGGTGTTGATGGAAGTGAAGACGTATGTACCGTTGAAATTCTCATACGAAGTATTGTTGTCGATGCCGTCGCGTAGACGAACGCCGAACTTAACGGCATGGCTGCCCAGAGCCATGGAGGTGTAGTTCTGGAATTCGTAGCGATTCTGGGTGTCGTTCAGCTTGCCCTGAAAGTTGCCGCCTCCCGTAAATGCGCTTTGCACGGAGACGGTTTGCGCCGTCGACAGCGGATTGTATTCGGTAACAGCCCGCACCCAGCGGAAGCGAGTTTCATTCACAACCTTGGCGCCGAATATCTGGGTATCGCTTACCTGGATGGCGTTCTGCGAAAGACTCGAATTGTAGCCAGTCGATGGCAGATTAAACTGACCGACACCATCGTTCTCTTCGGAATTCGAATTGTATTCATAGCGGATGGAAAGAGTGTTATTGGCGGATAGCTGGTAGTCGATGCGAGGCGAGAATTCCAGGCGCGTGCGGGGATTCGGGATGTATTGCACAAACGATACCGGCTCAAAACTTGGGTTAAGAACCGTGGCGTTCACGAGATTGTTGTCGGCGATTCCGCGACGGCTGTAAGAGACGAAGAAGGAGGACTTTTTGTTGATGGGCCCGCTGAGATTGGCCATCACCATTGTGGAGTGGTAATCCGGCGGAGGCAGAATCGGAACGACCTGCGAGGAAAAAGTTGGCGGAGACCAGATGGTATTGAGCGCGGAAGCATTCCCGTTCACATTCACTTGACCGTGAAATTTGTCAGTACCGGGCTTGGTGAGAATCTCAATGCGGCCGTAACCCAGGGCATCGTATTGCGCCGAGAATGGATTCTGATTCACTCGAATTTCGCGGATGGAAGATTTAGGGGGCACCTGACCGCCGCTGAATCCATCCACATAAATTTGCCCGCCGTTGGGCCCTGCGGATGGACCCGCGAGTGCCTGCAATTCATTCGACAGTTCATCCGGATCGTCTGAGAGGGCGTCGAGATCCTTGCCCTTAATCACGAGGGCGCTGACGTTGTTTCCCGGCGTGAGATCGAGGCCACCTGAGTTTTCCGATACGCTGACCTCTTCCTGCTGTATTTCGATTTGCAGCTTGATATCGAGTGCGCGAGTCGCACCGGCGGTGACCTGAACTCCGGGGCGAAGATAAGCGGCGAAGCCCGCCGCTGAAACATTTAACTGGTACACACCAGGAGCTAGACTGCGAAATACATAGCTGCCATCCGCGCCGGAAGTGGCCGTAGACTTTTCACCCGTCGCCGATGTGAGCGTGATAGTGGCATCGGGAATCACCGCGCCAGTGGGATCGGTTACAAGTCCGCGTAGGCCGGCGCCCTGCTGGGCCAGCGCCGGAAGGATCGGCGAGAGAACTACGGCAGTCATCAGTACAAAGAGCTTTAGCGCTTTTGAAAAGAACATCCCTGCTCCAGCCAATCGGGTTGGCAGTTCGAAAGTGTCGTAATAATTACTGCTCTGATCCGTTGGCTTACTGGGAGAGTGAAGCATCTCCCGGACTGCCGTTGATGTTCCAGGGAGACAACGTCATCGGTTGACTTCCCTTCGGAGTCGCAGCGAGGATTGCTTCCACTCCTGCAAGTAGATTGATGACGGTTCCATGTCCGCCGTCGGCGCCTGGCGTCGCCACGATCATGACCGTGTCTCCAACGTGGAGTTCGTCTATTGGCATCTTGGGGAGTCGTCCGAGAACCTGCTGCAGATCCGGCGCTCCATGCCCCTGACCGCCCGTTCCACTCTGCGCACCGGGCATTCCGCCAGACGGGGGCGCACCTCCTCCCATATTGCCGGAGGGTGGTCCACCGCCTGCGGGAGGCCCGCTGGCAGCGGTAGAGGGAGCAGCGCCATTTCCGTTTTCCCCACCAGAAGCGCGAACGGCCATCCTTTGCGCCATCATCGCGGGCAGTCTCCTGAATTGAGAATCGCTGGAGATTTTCAGCACGACTGTTTTCTTTGTAACTTCATTCCTGATATCAACGGTTTCTGCTTTGGGGTCGACCGCGATAACCGCACCTGCGATATTCAGGAACGATCCGCTCACGATCTCTTCCGCGTTCACGCTTCCATCTTCGGCGCGGGGCCCTCGTGCACGCAGCTGGTCGCCTGGCTTGATCGCGGCCAGCGTTCCCGGTTGTGTGTCCTCGAACTTCACAGACTCGGGTGAATACTTGCGAATGATCGTAGTGGGAGAGACGTGGACCACCGTCTTTTTGACAGCCGCAGCTGCGCCAGAAGAAATCGTGACGCTATTGCCGGGAACATCGGTTGAGGCGACCAGACCACCGATGCCGCGCTTCTGCCAATCTTCCTGCTGTTGCTGACGTTTCTGCTGCAGGTCGTCGCGCTTCATCACAATGACGGTGTTCGCGAGAAAGGTTCCGGGCTGCTCTCCAGTGGTTCCGCGCACCAATACCCTGTCGTCCACCGTGACATCTTTCAATTCAATAGGCTGTGCGTCCTTCAGGTCTTTACTGCCCGCTGGAAGCTTGACAACTTTGGCATCCGCATCCAGCTTGACCTGGACCTGCTGGCCCGCATCGGTCGCCAGTGCGAGCCCATCCGCACTAATGGATTTGACCGTGCCCATCTGCCGGTTTGCTGTCGGAGCAACCGCCTGGCTGAAAGCCCCCTGCGTCGGAAGCAACAAAGCTGCACCCAGAATCGCGGCCTTCAGGGCTCGCGGTTCTCGGGAACAACGTTGGATTTGCTCAAACATTTTCCTGGTCCCCTAAGTAACTCTTGCATCATCTGTTGTCCGAGAGCAATTCCCTGCTTGGAGAGACGGACGAAGAATGAAAAGAGTCGCAACGGGGATAAATCAATCGTGTGAGGGATCTGTCAATTCCATTTGAATGAAGGCAGCGATCATTCAGCGAGAGCAGGTGGTTGGATGCTTCTGTCCGTCGACGACGATCCATCCATTGTCCGCGCCGCGATGGGTTGCGCAATGGACGTCGTGCACACCTGCGGCGAATCTGCCCTTTATTGGAAAGAATGCCTGTCCGTACGCGAAGACAGTCGTGTTAGGACCGGCAGTGACCTGGCCATCCAGTTCATCATTGCTGACAACTTCTACTAACCTCACACCGCCATCGGGCATCGTGACACGAAGGGGAAAGATTTCATGGTCACCGTGAGGGCCTCCGTGCTGGGCGCGAGAGGCGCTGACGGTGATGCCGCAGACCATCACGTTGTCGATCTTCTCGGTCTGTTGCGAGGCTAATAAATCGCCAAGTTTCTGATTTACCTGGGGAGTACAGGTTGAGGGCACTTGAACATCGGCAGCAAAAAGCGCAGTCGCTCCTAATTGCACGGCACTCGCAAGCAGGATGCACAGAAATCCCGGTCTCATGCTCATTCTTCTCGCTCTCTTTCCGAAGCAGGCTATCAGAAATCGTGAGATGCAGGCCGGGATCCGCCAGCAATCCTTTATAAATCAGTGTCATGACAAAACAAGGCGCGTCTCGCTAGAGATCCGGCTGATACACTCAAGCCAATCCTCTGAAGAAAGTGTGGGAAGAAAATGGCAGCAGAAGTCAGCCTGGTTGAGATCGAGCGCGCACGAGAGCGCATCAACGGTTTCATCTACTGCTCGCCTTGCGCCCATTCGGAAGAGATTTCGCAACTGACCGGGCAACAGGTCTATCTCAAGCTCGACAACCTGCAGCGCACCGGAGCTTTCAAAGAGCGTGGCGCGCTGAACCGCATCCTCACTCTTTCGGAGGAGGAGCGGCAGCGCGGGCTGATTGCGGCGAGCGCGGGGAATCACGCGCAGGCTGTGGCGTATCACGCCTCGCAACGTGGCATTCGTTCGATCATCGTGATGCCGATGATGACGCCGCTTGTAAAAGTTTCGGCAACACGTGGCTTTGGCGCTGAGGTGATCCTATTCGGCGCAAATTATGACGAAGCTTGTGCCAAGGCGCTGGAACTCTGCCACAAAGACGGTTTGACCTTTCTCCATCCCTTCGATGACACAGCAGTCATCAATGGCCAAGGCACAATTGGCCTGGAGATGCTTGACCAGGTTCCGGGACTGGAAGCGGTGGTAGTGCCCATCGGCGGCGGTGGCTTGATCAGCGGAGTTGCGTGCGCGATCAAAGAATCCAATCCTTCAATTCGCGTAATCGGCGTGCAGACAGAACGGCTGCCATCGATGCTGCGAGCCATTCAGGGTGGATCGCCGGTGACGCTGCCGGCGGAAGCAACCATCGCCGACGGCATTGCGGTTCGGCGCGCTGGAGACGTCACGTTCCCGCTGGTGAAGCAGTATGTCGACGAAATTGTGACGGTGGACGAAGAGGAAATCGCGAAGGCGATCATGGTGCTACTGGAGCGCGAGAAGATGCTGGCCGAAGGTGCCGGTGCAGCTGCGCTGGCATCCCTGCTGCAAAAGAAAACCTCGCTCAAGAATGAACGGACGGCGGTGCTGGTGTGCGGCGGAAATATCGACGTCAGCTTGTTGTCGAAGATCATCGAACGCGGCCTGGTGAAAGATGGGCGGCGTATGCGGCTTCGTATTCATTTGTCCGATCGGCCCGGCGCGCTGCACCTGCTGACCCGCATACTGATGGATCAGCGGACAAACATCGTGCAGACGCAGCACGACCGTGCTTACTACGGCGTTAACCTGGGTGACACGGTGATCGATATGACGCTGGAGACTCGCGGTGTCTCGCACATTACACAAATCCTGGAAGCGCTGGCGGCGGAAGGCTATCGCCATGAACGCATCGAGTAGCGCTAACAGCAGCGGATTTTCACGTCTGCAATTTCTGGTGGGCCAAACGCTTCTGCGGGAACGGGGACGCCGCGGAGCGTCATGAGGATGCGGCGAAGCGCAGAAGATACAACCAACACCACACCCAACATAAAGATGAGCATCAGCAGCGTTTCAAGATAACCTTGCAGCGCCGTGCCGGGCGTCATTGCCATAGGCCAGAAGATGGTTCGGATTCCCAGCACTGCCGCATAGAGCGTGGTGCAGACGACGAAGACCATAGGTACCGCAGTGATCCACACATACTTTGTTTTGCCCATATTGACGAGGAAGGTTGAGGCGACCGAGAGCGCGATGGTCGCGAGCAACTGATTCCCTGTTCCAAAGAGCGGCCAGATGGTGGAAATGGATCCGGTGTAAATCAGGTAGCCCCATCCGGCGACGACCACGGTCGTGGATATCAAGCTACCGGGCACCCATGCAGTATTGGCGAACGGCTTATATACGTGGCCGAGCAGTTCCTGCAGAACATAACGCGCGACACGCGTGCCGGCGTCAATCACGGTGAGGATGAACAGCGCCTCGAACATAATCGCGTAGTGATACCAGTAGCCAACAAGCTGATCCATGCGCGGGAGACCCCGGAAGATGTGCGCCATACCGATGGCGAGCGAGACTGCGCCGCCGGTTCTTCCTGCGAGATTCTCGCCGACCTCACGCGACAGCATATCCAATTCAACCGTATGCAATCCAAGCTTCTGAAAAGCCGCAGGAGCAACATTGATGGCAAAGTAGTCGCCGGGATGAAGAGAGCACGCGGCGATCAGAGCAAGCACTGCGACAAGCGATTCCGCCACCATAGCGCCGTAGCCGATAAAGCGCGCATCCGTTTCCTTGTCCAGCATCTTGGGCGTGGTGCCGGATGAGACCAGCGCATGGAAGCCCGAGATTGCACCGCAGGCGATGGTGACAAAAAGAAATGGAAAGAGCTTCCCGTGAATGATGGGGCCGCCACCATGGACATACTGCGTGAACGCGGGAAATTGCAGCGTGGGATGCACGATGAAAACACCGAGCACCAGCAGTCCGATAGTTCCGAGCTTCACGTAGGTCGAGAGATAATCGCGCGGGGCCAGCAGCAGCCACACAGGCAACACCGACGCGATGAATCCGTAAGTGGCCATCAACAGCGTGATCTGGTGTGAGCTGAAGATAAGAAAGTGTGAAGCGGAAGACTCTGCAAACCAGCGGCCGCCAGCGACGGAGGCAAGCAGCAGGATTACGCCGAAAATGCTCGGTCCTTTGACGCGCACGAGTCCGGGGGTGCTCTTGAACATCCACAGACCCATGACAAGCGCGATGGGGATGGTCATACCGATGGTGAACACGCCCCACGGGCTGTTGGAGAGTGCATTTACGACAACGATTCCGAGTCCAGCAAGCGACACGACACAGATGCAAAGAACGGCGATCATCGCCACGATTCCGGCAAAGGGGCTGATCTCCGTGCGAGCAATTTCGGCAAGGGAGCGGCCGTTGTGGCGAACGGAGGCGACCAGAATCGTGAAGTCCTGCACACATCCTGCGAGTACTGCGCCTACGACGATCCAAAGAAAGCCCGGGGCAAAGCCAAATTGCGCTGCGAGTGTAGGGCCGACGAGCGGACCCGCGCCGGCAATGGCGGCAAAGTGATGCCCGAACAGAACCCACTTGGGAGACGGGACGAAATTGCTACCATCCTTATGACGATGTGCGGGAGTAAGGCGGGTGTCGTCGAGCACCAGGGCACGAGCGGCGATGAAGGCACTGTAGTATCGATAGGCGAGCGTATAGATACAGAGAACGCCCACGAGAATCGCCAGTGTATTCATTTTTCCCGCTCCGAAAAATGCGAATGCCAGCGATTAGTGTAGAGCAGATCAGCATTTTGTCTACTGAGTAGCGTGGTTCCGGCAGCGTACATCAGGGACTGCTTTGACGTGAGAAGCCAACATGAACGAGGAGAGCCTCGTTGCCAAAGATTGGAGAATTACTGACGGAAGCCCGGAACGCGGCGTCGGAAAATCTGGACACGCTGTCCACGGTGGAGCTTTTGAGGGTGATAAACGATGCCGACAAAGAAGTCGCACTCGCGGTTGAGCGGGAGATGGCGAACATTGCGACAGCGGTGGATTTAGTTGTCGAGCGAATGAACGCGGGCGGACGCCTTTTCTATGTCGGCGCCGGCACCTCCGGCAGGCTTGGCGTTCTGGATGCATCGGAGTGCCCTCCAACATTTTCAGTCCCCGCAACGCTGGTTGTGGGGATTATCGCTGGCGGAGATTCGGCGCTGAGAATGTCTGCGGAAAAGGCGGAAGACGACCCGGGGCAGGGCGCGGCGGATCTGAAAGCTCGTGCCTTCGAGCAAAAGGATGCGCTGGTGGGCATCGCGGCGAGCGGCCGCACTCCTTATGTCCTCGGAGCGATCGATTACGCTCGGTCGATCGGCGCGGTGACGATCGGACTAAGTTGCGTTCCGAATTCGGAGTTGGCGCAAGCGGCGCAAGTGGCCATCAGTCCGGCGGTTGGCCCGGAGGTTCTGACTGGTTCGACCCGCATGAAGGCGGGCACCGCGACCAAAATGGTCTTGAACATGATTACTACCGGCGCGATGGTGAAAATGGGCGCGGTGTACGGGAACCTGATGGTGAATGTGCAGCCGACAAATGTGAAGTTGGTGGACCGCGCCCGCAGGATTATTGAAGCGGCTTGTCGAATGGACAGCGAAACAGCCTCAAAGCTGCTCGCAAACGCAGGATCGCCCAAGATCGCAATTCTCATGCATGCATGTGGAATGGCACGTGAAGACGCTGAAAGACAACTTCGGCTTGCAGGGGGAAATCTGAGAAATGCGCTGGCGAAAGGCCGCGGTGGAACGATTGATTCTTAGTTAATCGGTAACGTCCGTCGATCGACTTTGTGCGGTCGGAAATAGTTGTGAGGCTTTAGACTGGAACGGTAGCCGTCCAGAAACTTACCAATTTTTTCAACGAAGGTCGGATCCGA
The DNA here is from genome assembly GCA_963797255.1 of uncultured Acidobacteriaceae bacterium. Lineage (GTDB taxonomy): Bacteria > Acidobacteriota > Terriglobia > Terriglobales > Acidobacteriaceae > JANXZS01. The sequence continues at coordinate 240,894 of CAWCOV010000001.1, read as the reverse complement.
CACGGTATAAAGCGTGCAAGCAATGTCGTCTTGACCATCCCCGCGTGCTCTGCCATCCCGAATTGATCCCCGAAGCACACCCCTTTTGGGTCCCGGATAATTCACAGAGTGCCTCCCGATGCTGACTTCGATGCTTGTACGCAGGTACGGGATGGCTATCGCCATCCCGTTTTCCAGCGGAACCGCGGCAGATTGACATCGTCATGGTCTGGGACTGGGAATCAGTCGCGTCCAGCCTCTGAAATAGTTGTGAGATTGGAACCGAATTCGTATCAAGGAAAAGGAGTTACGTGGTTCAAGAACCCGCGTAAAGCTGAAAAGCTCCCCAGTAGAGGGGCTTGCGATAAATCCCGGAGGAGTGAGCCATCGACAGTTTTGCCTGCCGCAAGGCTGAATCTGGCTTGCTTCCCTTCTCCAGCGATCCATATAGCTGATCCATGAGCTGCGGGGTAGATGCATCGCTCACAGCCCAGAGGGCTCCGATTACGTTATGGGATCCGGCGCGTAGAAAAGCCCACGACAAGCCCACCAGTCCCTCGCCCGAATACGACTTCGTGCCTGAACCGTAGCAGGTGGAGATGGTGACCAGATCCGCCTGCAGTGGCTGGCGCACAATGTCGCGCGCATACAGCTTGAAGTCGTCCGGATGTTGCGGAGTGCGGGAGAGGAGCACGGCGGAATCAAGAGGACTGGTCTGACTGGCCGTCCCGTGTGCCACGAAGTGGATGTATTTAAATTGGCCCGGTCGATTTTCGGAATATGCCTTGGGGGACGCCTGGTCGCGAGTGAGCACCTTGCGATTCTCTTCGCGGAAGTGACTTGCCACGCTGGTTACTTCTTCCGACGCATTGGGAAGATCGGCGAACTCATCCGCCGGGGAGCGCGGATTACCAATCAACAACAGGCTTGATCCGGCAACGTCCGTCGGCTGATGGCGGGACGATTGAAGCATTTGCAGTGAGGCGGCGGTAGTGAGGGTTACATCTTCAATCCAAAAGTGAGGCGTAGGAGCCGACGCAAGAAGGGTCTCGAAATTAAGCGCGTTCAAGCTGCCATCGGGAATAAGAACCACGCGTGCATTTTGCGGGATCATGGATTGGGCTGGCGAGACCAGTTTGTCGTAAAGCCAGATACCAGCCTCTTCCCTGCGCGCAAGTACGTCGACGGAACTGCGGATCGCCTTCTGGTACTGGATTACATTGCTATCGATCTCAGCCTCGCCTGGCAATTCAAAGAGCCGTACCTGAGTTGGAGTAATGGCCCACAGGTAAGAGCGCTTCTGACCGAGAGAGTATTCGATGACTACACCGCCAAGAGCGCGTGCAATGGCACTCGGATTGATCGCGGTTAGACTCGACTTTTTTGCTGCCACGTAAGCTAGCGCAGCGGTCTGGGAGCTTTGAGGGCTGAGTCCCTCACGAAGAGTACGTGCGCGGCCAGCGTCTAGAACCTGCAAAGCCTGTTCGACTTGTCCGCGACGGATGAGATGGTCAACATAGTCGCAATAAAGCTGATTGGCATTGCTGAAGAACGGCAGCCGTGTCTCTTCGTCGTGAAGAGAGGAGCGTTGCTGCTCGAAGGTAGAGATCGCTTTTCGATACCACGTCTCCGCCTGGGACACGTTGTTTTGCGCGGAATAGACGTTCGCCGTCGCATTTTCCACTTCCCAACGGAGCGATGGGGGGAGATCGGGGGATGTATAGACGGTGTTCAGGGTTTTCAGCGCGTCATCGAAGCGTCTCTGGCGAGTTTCCAGCAAGGCACGGAGGTAGAGCGGGTCAAGATCGGAGTCACCCCCACCCGTTGCATGTGCCACCTCAATTGCCTTCTGAATGTGGCTTGATGCCAACTCGTCCTGCCCCAGTTGCAACTGTTGAAAGGCGAGGGAGACGTGGGCAATAACGATCTCTTCCTGATTCTGGATTATTTTGGCAATGGCGAGCGCTCGGGTGTAGTAATTTTCAGCAGCCTTATAGTCATGAAGTTTGTACATGGCAAGGCCGGAATTGTTCAGCCACGAGACTTGGTCGTACGCGGAGCCGACTTTTTCTGCTTGGGCGAGCGCCTTCTGAGAGTCTTCTAGCGAACGTTCATAGTTCCCTAACTGGTAGTACGCGAAACCTTCGTTTGCGAGATCTCTTTCCAGGATTAGATCTGCTCCGATGTTTTTAGCGGTCTCTGACGCTACTCCGGACCAATATAAAGCTTCGTCATAGTGTTCCTTCTGGAGAGCGACTACACCTATGCTGGTCTGAATCGCAGCCAGTAAATACCTGTTCTGCTGAAGCTTTGCCAGTTCTAACCCTTCCCTGAGATCTAAATCGGCTTGCTCCAAATCTCCCCGTTCAACGTTCACGACGCCGCGGATATTTAGAAAATCGGCGCGTAGCGCTGAATGGGTGTCGTCAACCAGTAGCTGGGCTTCTTTCAAGGCTTGAACCGCCGCGGGTATCTGGTCAAGCCTTGCGAGGGCAACAGCACGTTGCAAGTTGCGCTGAATTGCAATATCCCCGTTTGCGAGGTTTGGGGGCGGCGGGGTAGCTAATAAGGAAAGAACGTCGTCACTGCGGCCCCTCAATACCAGGGCTCGGGCTTCGAGGAGCCGAAATTTCCAGCTCCACTCCGCTGACTCGTCTTTATACTGTGCCACCGCTTTTGCGGCTTCTTCCTGCGCGGCCGGAAGCCTTCCCGTTTCAACGAGTCGCTGAATGCGGTCATGTGTCGCCTGAAGAGATTCCGCCGGATGCTGCTTACATCCAGTAAGAAAACCGGAGGCGGCAAGGAGGATAGCGGCTATGGAACAGTATGTCCGTTTGCGCGGGTTGTGGCCGCAGCAACGGAACCACCAACTGCGCAGCCGAGTTCTGCCCGCACCATAGTCAGCTGGTATGTGCCCTGGTCGAACATGACTTCGCCAAAGAAGAACTTGCCGAATTCCGGAATTTCGACCACGTGCCCGAAGACATTCCCCGGTATGTCTCCAATCAGGCTGTCGACCAGCGAACATACTACGTGGCCTCTCTCTTCAACGCCCTTATCGTCGGACACCCATGCGTAGCGATCTTGCGCCCACTTCGGTACTTTGGGAGCTTTCTCTCTAGTCGCGTGCTGCGCCCGAACATCTTTCATAAAACCGCCATGCTTAGTCCAGGAACAGCCGGGGTACTCGCCGTTTCCAGGAGTCAGCAAAGCCTTGTTGAACACGGCATCCACCAGGACACCGCCGATACGCAGATTGATAAACTGCGAACCGACAAAGGTGACCCTCGGAGTGTGCCCTTCCAAGGGATGCTCGACGGAAACCTGGGACACCACACGATCTGCTGTGACCACTTCCAGAATATTCAATTTATCGACTGCGGAGGTGACCGATGTTGTCCATGCACCGTTTTTATGACTTTTCCCGCCTGAGGCGCGGGTAAACGTACCCTCGCAGGAAACGATCTCCTCGAAGCTGAAGGCATCACCGCGACGCGAAGTGAATCCACCAGTCGCAGGCAACGAAATCTCCGCCTGGGATGGAACAATCTTGTGAACAGGGTGGTCAAGAGCACCGCCAAAGGAGCTTGCATCCGCGTGGAAATAGTGAATTCTCTTGGTCTCTTCCATAAGTTCCTCGGGCTTTCTTAGCTTAGTTTTGAACCTGCAAGTTGAAGCGATAGCGGACAAGATCTACTGGGGTTTTCTGCGGACCTGAGGTTGCGATTCCCTGCACCAGCAGTAGATTCACACCATTCATCTCCCGGGTGGGCAGAACGCGAATAGAGACGGCGTCCCTGGCCTGATCGGTGCTGACCTCGCTACGCCAAATCAACGTACCGGACGGAGAATACAGGCTGCACAGGTACCTTGAAAAGCCGTCTTCGGCAGGAATATCGACGGAGAGAAGGAAAGCGTGAAATTCGATGGCAGAGAACGAAGGCAGATCTCCTCCGCGGCTGTTACCGTTCACGAGTGCAAGAGATGGCAGGATCTCCGGTCGGCTGAGCGTAGCTACCTGCTGCCTTAGTCCGGGATACACCACGAAATTTTGATACGCAACAACAATGAGCATTGCGGCAAGGGCAGGAACCACCCACATGGGACGGAAGAAATCCAGAAGCTTCCCACGAGAGGGCTCGGAGATCGGCCGGTTGGCGGGCATCGCCTCCAGCTCCTTTCGGGCCTGCTGCATGAACACGTCGGTCAGTCGGAGGTCCAAGGCACACTCCTCGCAGTCGAAGATGTGTGCTTCAAACTTTTCGCGCTCCTCTGGAGCTAATTCGTCCAATAGGTACTTTTCAATGTCATGGTTCTTAACGACGTGTGGGTGGTCCATTTTCGTAGGGCCTCAATGAGATAGTGCGGCAAGTGGGAAAACGTAACAGATAACATTTCCTCAATGATTAATAAGGCTTTTCGGAGCCAAATCTCTTGAGGTAGAGGTTTTTAAAAGCAAGCTTGGCGCGGTGGAGGAGAACTCGTAAATATTCCCGGTCAACTCCTAATTCCCTGCAGACTTCTTCCTTATCTCTCTCCTCCAGCAGTACACCACGAAGCAATGCCAGGTCGCGCGTGGGTAAGTCCCCTAGAATCTTACGTACAACTCTCTCCGCATCCTTCGTAAGCAGCTGGCTGAGGGCGTTGGGTTCGGGTGCAGTTGCGGTACTCTCAGTCTGCTCGTCGATGGGATCCACTCGCTTCCCGGACCGGTAATGTTCCAGCAAAACGTTGTTACAAACCGAGTTGACATAAGCGCCCAGGCGTTCGGGCTGACGGATTCCTTCCTTGCTTCTGAGCGCGGAAAACACCCGAATGAAGGTTTCCTGCCGCACATCTTCGATGGATTCGCGGGATTTCAGGCGCGAGCGCAGCTTGAGGTGGATGAGTTCGCTGAAGTAGCTGACGAAGTGGCCCTCGGTCCAAGCATCTCCATTTTTGAGCTTCTCAACATAGGAGGCGTCGAAAGTATGAAATTGCAAGGCTCAGCCCTCTGAGAGCAGTCCGGGAATTGCCCCAAGTGTATACCACTATTGCCTTTTGAGTAACGTCGAGGCGTCCGGAGAGAGTCGCACATCGATCGAGAGGGCCGATGTGTGCAGCTAGATGCAGCAAAAGCTAACCGCGCCCCGCCGGTCAAGCGACGACCACTAGCACCACGGGCGCCGCGATTCTCGACGTTGAGGAGGATAAAACGGTTGAATTACTGGATAGTGACCTGAAGATCTGTACTCCCTGTGATGTTGTCAGGATGTGTGCCCGTTATTCTGATCACATATAGGCCTTTCACAATCGAAGATGTGGGTGGAGGCGGAACAGTCGTTCCTCCACCACCCCCTCCTCCGCAACCGATCCCCCCGAGCGTCGTGAACAGCATCAGAAGGCCCAGGATGGCCCTCCAGCTACGCTTCCGCGCAGGAATCCCGAAAAGAAGAGTGAGACCCAGGAATGCTCCCCCGCCCAACGTATAACCCAGTCGGTGACGGAAAGTACCAGTGGAGTTAACCGCAGTGTTCGTTAAGAAGTTTACGGATATTGCTTCAGAAGCATTTCCCGACGAATCCATGTCAATCGAATCGCTCTTAAGGGTAATCAAGGGCATCTTTGTCGCCCCCGCAGGATAGGAGATCAGTGCTGCACTTAATTTAACGGCACCCACATAGCCTGTAGAATCTGTCAGCGTCACCAGGGCCGTTCCATTAGCACTTTGAGTAGTGAACTTTAGTGGGTTCACGCTCATTTTGAGGGTTCCAACTACGTTCACATTCGCCGGTTCCGAAACGAGCGCGGCAAAATTAGTGTCACCGCTGTAGTTCAATACGAGGGAATTCGTGCCCAACTGCAAATACTGAGCGTTCACCGAGAAAGTGGCATTCCCATTCCCGTCAATTTGAGTTGGACGCTGGAAATTCCCGCTGCCATACAGATAAAGCGTTCCGGTCGGAATTGCCGCACCAGAAGCTGCCTTCACAGTTCCGGTGACGGTGAAGGTATCGTGTGGATCCACACTGCCCGTGCGGCCCGCGAATGTAACGACTGCTTTTTGAGTGCCGCTTGATCCCGTCACCCAAATATCAGTTGAGGGGTTGTCGTCGATGTAATACGTGTCACCCGAATAAAAAGCATGGATCGTATCCGAGCCGACTGGCAGTGAATTCGCAGGAATGGCGAAGGTAACCTTGCCGGTGGCGTCCAGGGGCTTCGCCGGTACGACATAAGGTCCATTGTTGAGTAAGACAGTTCCAGTTGGAATCGGACGCCCAGGCTGACCCGCCACCGTGACCGACAACAGAGTTGGCTGATCAACCGTGATGGTGCCAGGTTGGAACGAGGTAGTCATTTTGACTTGGAAGCGCGATACCTGGGTTGCTATCGGCGCCGAGGTGACGGAGCCGAAATTGGCATCACCGCTATAGACTGCTTTGACCGTGTAGGTTCCCGGTACCGATAGCGTTGTCGATAACTTGGCTGTAATTTGCGGAAAGCCGTTCGCATCGAAGCCGGGAGTGATGGTAGTCCCGGGCAGAAGCGTTGCCCCCAGGTAAAACGCCACTGTGCCCGTCGGTCCGGCAAAGTAAGACCTGGTATCGACAACGGCCTCGAAATTTGATGGAGACTCTGGAAGGGCATATTGGGGAAAAACGGTGATCGCAACGGCCGGGATTGCTTTTACCACCGTGAAATTCAGCGGGATGGTGCTTGCCGAGGCGTTGTAGCTCTTGTCTCCGGAGTACCGCACTGCAACGCTATGTGCGCCAGTTGCGAAGCCAGTCGGCGCTCCTACCGGATTCGAATCCCATTCTGCTTTTCCGCCGCTGTCAAGATTCACTGTCGCGGACATAGTACCGTCGGTGAACGATGCGCTCCCGGTGGCAACGCCTTCCGCTTGCCCCGATTTTGCGATCAATCCGGACGGCTTGATGAACGTTGCGATGAAAGAACCGTAAGGGATCGCCGCACCACTTGTGAAGGAATTGAGGCCACAGCCAACCGAGAAAACGCAGGAGTAGTAATTGCCTGTGAGATTGATGGCGCTGGCTTCGGCAGAGATCGTCAAATGCTGCGGGCTAGACTTGCTGGCCGAAAAAATGCCGTCGCCCGAGTAGTTCCCATACAGATCGTAGGAGCCACCCGGCAGTGAAGTCAGATCGGTGGTGGCCGAACCGGAAGCATCAAGAGTGGAGACATACGGGCCGATGCTTCCGTGAGTTGGGCCAGGTGTCGGATCCATCACCAGAGCTATCGTGCCGGAAGGTGTTCCGCCCGTCCCCGTAACTACGCTTGTTAAACGCACAGATGTTCCGTGAATGGATGACACGGGAGTCGCGGTCAATGTCGTAGTCGAGGATTTGAAAGTGATCTTCGCCCAATTGTTGATGAGTGCGTCGACATCTACCGTGCCCAAACCAACTGCCTGATCGTATCCGGGGGTCGCGAAGTAGGCGTCGAGCGTGTAATTGTTGTTGGACGGATCGCCAGGTCTCGTCGAATAAACACAGTCCGCCGTGCCCGGTCGGCAACCTACATTGTTACTACCGACGGCTATGTCATGGAAAACTGCGGGAAACTGCTGAGCCAACGGATACAGCACATATCCGATCTGACCGTGACGCGAGCTTGTTGCCTGGTTCACCAATGCCTGGATGCCCGCAAAGGCTGGACTTGAGGCCGAGGTACCGCCTGCTCCCGAAATCAGAACAGCTCCGCCATCGCTGGCGGAATTATTGGTGGTGCAATCTCCGGTTTTCGCGCAGATGGGGTAAAAGCTGTAGTTGGTGCCACCGGATGCAAAGAGCGATACATCGGGGATATCGCGGACTTTGTCTGCCGGAACGCCTGCGCCGTTCTGCCAGGCCGGCTTCAGATAGCCTCCCAGGAGGTTTCCGCTCGCATCGTATAGTCCGGCGCTGCTTGCTCCTCCACTACCAGCAAGGATGCTCGAACTCCCTGAACTGAAATATCCGCCATTCGTGACGTTCAGGCCCATAGAGTCGTTCCACGGCTGTTCAGGGATTGGCCTGGCAAGAGAGGCTGACGGAGTTTGACTCGAGGTCGACTTCCAGTAACTGAACAGTTCCTGACCGATGGCAGTGCTTCCACCCGCGTATTGCGAGTAATAGAAATCCGTTCCGCCGACCGACACATTGTAGGGGGTGGATGTCAGGCCGCTGACTGCTTTTCCTTGTATGGCGGCTGTCGGGAAGACATTGAAATCGTCGCATCCAGCTGAACCACCGTCTCCCGAGGAGACAAAGGAAGTCTGTCCCTGTGCAGCGGCCTGCTGCCAGATATTGTTCCAGAACAGATTTCCGCCCGCTCCCAGGAACTGCTCACATTGCCCGTAACTCGTGCTCAATACACCTGCAACATCATCGTCCACCGCACGCAATGCTGCGAGTTCCAGACCGTCCGATACTGCCGAACTGCTGGAGGTGTAGTAGATGATTTTTGCATTGGGTGCAACAGAACCTGCAACTTCCAAATCAAGGTAGGTCTCGGTGGCAGCGCTGTTGATGCCGGGATCGGTACCATCAACTACGACGGTGGGGAGATTTGTAACGGAGAAACCAAACAGGCCGCGATAGGCCTTGACCAGCGCCAAGTCGATGTTTGACGCACCGATAATGCCGATGGTCTGACCGTCCCCTTTGAATTTGCTGTAGACCGGGGCAAGGTTGTACTCAATTGCAAAGTCGGCAGGGGAGACTACAAAATAAAAACCCTGCCCAACCGGATAGGTCCACTCGGGCACAACTTCCTTTGTGTGGGGATTGTATTTCGCCGGACCAATATCGCGAATTTGGGGCACGGCATGAAAGTCATTCAAAGACGCGATGCCAGCAATCACGGGAGAAAGTGCCACCGGAACCATTAATTCCTTGCTGTTCGCATGGTGCAGTTGACCGTTCACACGATAGGTTCGAATTTCCGTTTGGAACGCGTTCCGAATTTGACCCGCTGTTCCGGAAAATTCGATTGCCGTTCTTCCCTGATTCACATTGGAAACGGAGAAGCCATGCGACTGGAGCCAAGAGGTCACCGCGACTATGTCAGAATCGGCTGGACCATAGGCGGCGCCAAATTGGGCGGGAGTAAGCCACTTGTGAAACCTGGGCGAAGATGGATTGTGCACGCTTTCGACGAATTGCTTCAGATTGTTTTCCTGCTCGGTGGAACGTTTGAGCAGTAAAAGCATGCGTTCTGCAGCGAAAGAGTCTGTGACAGCGCCTTGATCAAACCTGGCTTGGGCGAGGGGGTGCACACTTCCGGGCAGCGTCACTCGTGAGGTGTCATCCACGGGACGAACGATACGCGGCTGGACAGCCGAAGTGGCCTGTGCGGATGCGGTAGCAGTGAAGAACCCAAAACCGAAGACAGAAAGTGCTGCTAAGAGTACCGCTGGTACCTTTGTCCCAAACTTAACCATGGCCGTCCTGAAGTTCGTTCAAGGGCTTTCGCCCAAAAGGTAAAACGCGTGTAAATTCCGCATTCTGCGCTCACCGGTGTGTTTCTCCCTTGCAGAATGGGAGTTTGGTAACACCCGAATGAGCGGAATGGCGATTAAGCCGCTTAGTGAGTTTCGCGTCGGTATTGAGCATTGTCAATATTTATTCGGAAACGGCAGCGACGAAACTTCGCTAAGCTCCGTAATCATTTTTTAGCTCGGAATGTCTCGACGAAAGCCGCACTTCGTGAGGGACGTCCCTCTGAATACGCCATTCTCCCGGCAGATTTCGCCAGACTTCGCCTGGATGCTCACTATCGCTCGACATGGGACCGGGAAACCAGGGTTAACGCCGCTCCGAATCGAATACCTTCTGCCCCGGACAAACGTCCGCGCCATCGAGCGCCACTTCCGCTGCGAAGTGATTTGTGGTGCGTCTCGCAATGCGATCGTACTCCGTGCGTCGGATGCAACAGCCCCGTTTGTTACCCGCAATGCGGAACTACTCGATCTACTCTCTCCGCAGTTTGAGGAGCAATTACGGCAGTTCAAAGCGGAGGACACTTTTGTCGAACTTGTGCGTCGAGCGATTCAGGACAGGTTGACCGGGCATCGCCCATCTATTGACATGATTGCCCAAGCCCTGCACATGAGTTCTCGCACAATACAGCGCCGCTTGCAGGACGCAGGTTACAGCTTCCAACGGGTTCTGGACGAAGCCCGGCACCAGATGGCGCGCTATTACCTCTCGAATTCCGTACTGGAGTTGAACGAGGCCGCGTATTTGCTGGGTTTTGAAGACCCAAACTCGTTCGGCCGTGCCTTTCGTGCCTGGGAAGGAGTCCCGCCGAGCGATTGGCGAGAGACTCATCGCGCTTCTATCGTGATGTAAGGTGAGTCGTGTGCTCAGCAGATCCATCGACTGCCACGGAAGGTTTGAGTTTCGCGTTCGCAATCGCTGACGAAACGTCCACATCAGGCGCGTTGGCCGGCTCAAGTAAGGCATAACTGTTGCTGTAGAGATCCTTGAAGATTGCCTGGACGCCAAATGGTTTTTGTACCGGCGCTTCAGTGAATTCGACTCCGCGCTCTTTGAGTTCCTCGTAGGTCTTACGGCAGTCCTGGTGTGGAGTACGGCCGTCGGATTCTTGCCAACAAGCTCGGGGAACCACGAAGCGAGAATTACCTGCAAATCTGGCTGATTTTTTGGTGAGACGCTGAGGAACCGGATTCCCGGTCCCGGCATGTCTACTCGTTTTTCAAAGCCAAGTTTCTCAGTAAACCAGGAGAGGGCTTCGTCCTGATTCTTTACCGCAATTGTGATGCATGCAAACCGGTCAATTCCGGACATCGAGACTCCTGAGAGCAAGGAAGTTGTTCGTTTTCATAATACGGCGCGAGTCTCACAATTGCAGGCGATTTCAACGAGTTAGTCAGCACGAATACATTCGACGCAAAGTGATTGCTCGGGGCCAACTCGACATTACAATTCACACTCATCTGCCAGCACGCGTTTTCAGACACTTGGCCCTTTTCGCGATGCCCGGATTCCGCTTGCTACGCGACGCGTCGAGGGAGCATGCCATCGGCAGAAGCTTCTCGAAACCGCAGCGTGAAATCGGCATCAGTATGTATGCGGACAAGTCCGTGTCAGCTGCAGCCCCGCTCGTATCCACTAGGAATGAAAATCCGAAATCCTACGAAGGAGAAAAAGACGATGGCAACAAGCAAAGAGAGAGACAAGGAAAAAGGGAAAAATCATCTCGCAATGAAAACACCGCCGGTTGTGTCGCGGCAGGATTGGGAGACCGCGCATCAGCAACTCCTCGTGAAGGAAAAGGCCTTCACGCGCTCGCGGGACGCGCTGGCGGCCGAACGGCGCCGGATGCCGTGGATGGCCATCGAGAAGGAGTACAAATTCGATGGGCCTCAGGGCAAGGTGAGCCTGCTCGACTTGTTCGAAGACCGCAGGCAGTTAGTTCTCTATCGCGCATTCTTTGAGCCGGGAGTGTTCGGCTGGCCCGACCATGCCTGCCGCGGCTGCTCACTCGGTGCCGATCAGGTTTCCCACCTGGCACATCTGAACGCCCGAGACACCACGCTCGCGTATGCCTCGCGCGCGCCACAAAAAGACATCGAGCGCCTGAAGGCGCGAATGGGTTGGAAGATGCCGTGGTACACCATCACAGACAGCTTCGACACCGACTTCGGCGTGAACGAGTGGCACGGCCATAATGTATTTATCCGCGACGGCGAGCGGGTGTTCCGCACATACCTCATCAACAACCGCGGCGACGAGGCAATGGGCAGCATTTGGAGCTACCTCGATATCACGCCTTTCGGCCGTCAGGAGACCTGGGAAGATTCGCCGGAGGGCTATCCCCAGACCCCGCCATATAAGTGGTGGAATTGGCACGACAACTACGACGCCGAGCCCACGCCTGACGCGAAGTGGGTCGATATCATCACAGACCCTCAGGGAGCCGCATCTCGAAGGCGCGACGAAGAGGCGAAGGCGAGCTAAGCCAAGGCGATCACCGGCGCGCTGGCGAATACGGAGAGAAGGATGAAACATTGTCCATTCTCTCCGCCGCACACTGTCTCATTCTGTCGATCTCGAACGTCATTGTGAATGAGAGCCACAGCGGCGTCGGGAAGGAGATTAAAAATCATGGCAACATCCACGAGTGGACTTGCAGCACAAATACAAAATGCATGGAGTGCGGGCAGGAGGTTGGCTAGTGTCCGCGTGATTGCGTATTGGACGATCACTTTCCTCGTTGCATTCGAAATGATGGCAGGAGGAATCTGGGATCTCTTGCGAATCGAATACGTCCGAGTCATCATGTCCCATCTCGGCTATCCGATGTATGTCCTCACGATCATTGGCACATGGAAGATTCCGTGTGCGATCGCGTTGTTTATACCAGGTTTTTTGCGGCTCAAAGAATGGGCTTACGCCGGCGCCTTCTTCAATTACACAGGTGCAGCCGCCTCCCATCTTTTCGCAGGCGACCCCGCAGCGAGGTGGGTCGTACCTCTTGTCATCGCTGGTTTCACATTAGCGTCATGGGCATTGCGTCCGTCAGCACGCAGGCTACCGAATCCTGAGTCATCCACTGTTCGGCCGGTAGTAGCGTGGCTCGTTCCGATTTTGGCCCTGATTGCAATGTTCGTCATTTCCCTCGTCACGCTTCCGAAGGGACCGCCGCCCGCCTGAGGAATTCCGTGCTCCATCAATGCTTTAGACTCGAGCCGTCTTCTTCTACGATTGCAAACCCCCATGGGCCGAGTGGGACCTGAGCTCCTAACGGGACTGCGGTGTCAGCCAATAAATCTCGGCCCGCTGGGAAGCCATACGGCACCGTTACAGGATCCGGAGAATAGTTGAAGAGATAGTGAACGAGATGACCGTCCTGCAATACTCCGCTCCGGATGATCATGGGAAAGTGTGCTTGTTGCGCCGGTGTAGACAAGCCTGCACGTGATACGGCTTCAGCCATCAGTTTCTCAGCCATGGCATCTGAGGGCATGAAGCCGAGATACGTTACTTCGCCTTGTCCATAAACATTCCGCGTGATAGCCGCGTATTTGCCCCACACGGGGTGCCTATAGCGCGCCACTACGCTTGATGTGGTGGGCGTGAGTAACTCCATCCACCAGCGCGGCTGATTGTACTGCGCTCCTACTCCATATGGATCGCCCTCAATCGAAACATTGTCGGGTAGAGTGAACTGGTTATACCTCACACCTGCGCTCTCTGTGACTATGCCAGGTTGAACTGTCGAACGGACTTTTACGTTCTCATCGGAGAATCCGCTTTTGAAGGTGTAAAAAACGTGGCCTCCACTCTTCGCAAACTCATTGAGCCTTTGTAATTCGGCGTCAGTCGCGGCGTACAGAGCGGGCACAATGATCAGTTTGTATTGGGACAGGTCGGTGGCTGAAGGATCGACGAAATCCACTTCCGCGTTCATGCGGTACAGAGAATCGTAGAATGGTCGCAGAACGTCGTTGTAAGCTGTCTTTGAACCCCATCCGAATTTGAAGCTGTCAAACGCTGCCTGGGCACGATTGCTCACATAGATAGCGATTTTGTTTTGCTTTCGCATGTTGACAAGTTTGGGGCCGAGACGAGCGAGGTCAGAGCCGATCGTACGTGCCTCCTCATAGGTAGGATTAGCCTCGCCGTCCTGGCTCAGCAGGCCTCTCCAATAGGTCTCGGCGGAGTTATTCGTAGTGCTCCAATGCCAGTATTCGACCATGTTTGCTCCAGAAGCGATATGACTGAAAGCCTGGAGCCGAAGTTGTCCGGGATACGGCAGCCATTCAGGAAAACCTTGCGCCTCGGTCTCGATGAGGAGGAAATTTTGCCCGTGGCGAATTGACCGAGCGAGATCACCACCAAACGCAATTTCGTTCCCGGTCAGGTGATCCTGTGTCGGATGATAGATATCGACACCAGCGATATCCAGGGAACGAGCCGCATCGAAATGATTCACCTGCGATTGCACCCCGTAAGAATACCCACGCCAATCGAGATCAAAATTGTGAGTCACGAATTGGTTGGGGCGGGCGTGGGCGTGAACAAGATCGCTCTGCCAGCGTAAATATTCTGTGACGAGTTTTCGCTGGAACTCCGCGAATGCAGAAGACAAGCTGGCGTTGATTGTGCCGTTCACATCCGGAAAATCACGCCAATCATTAACGCGGTTGCTCCAATAGTCCAAACCAAATTCTTTATTGAAGGCATTCAGGTCCGGCCAATCCTTCTTGAGCTGTTCCACAAAAGCCGCTTGAACATTGGGACCGCTTGTTCGATACGATTTCGTTTCGTTATCTATTTGATAGCCAATTACTGAAGGATGATCTTTGACGTGTTCCACCAAAGCGATGATCATTGCCTTCGCCGCGGCACGAAAGTGATCGTTGGTGATGTCCATATTCTGGCGGGGTCCATACCGGTTTTGGCCTTCAGGGGTGATCGCCAGCACGTCTGGATGCTCACGAGCAAGCCACGTTGGGATGGCATAAGTTGGTGTCCCGACAATAACGCTGATGCCGGCCTTATCCGTGGCGTTCAGCACACGATCAATGTGGGAAAAGTCGAAGTGGCCCTCTTCAGGTTCCTCGGTTCCCCAAGTCGACTCGGCGATGCGAACAACCGTGATGTGCGCTGCTTTCATCATGGCGATATCTTTTTCGAGTCGATCGTTTGGCGTGTATTCATCGTAATAAGCTGCCCCGAATAGAACCGTATCGGGCAGCTTCGGCGTTTGACTAGTTTGCCCAAGCAACGGAATGGAAAGAGTTGCTATCCCGAACAGTGTCGCAATAAGACGCAAGCTTCGAGCAAAGATCGATCCACAATCAGTCATAGTTCTCCAGGCGTATACCGCAGAGTTGCGGGGTGACAACCCAGCATAGCTGTCTCCTTAGGTCCTTGCGACCTCTTAGGCAGCCCTTATGCCTCAGGCTGATCCGTGTGGCAGAACGTCCTTAACTTGGAGGGTCGCTTTCGACATGGTCCTGGTCTCTTCGTTTGTCCCAGGCACCAAGCGGAACGCTCTGTCCCACGACCAGCTAGGCGAACACAAGGCGAATATGAAAGAATATGTAGGTGATCTCTTTTCGAGGATCAGATGGCAAAGCAGCACTACAGTTCTTGCGAGATGCGCAATGCCTGAAATTGCCGACTTCGTTTTACCCTCTCCGGATGAGCCGAACTCCGCATTGGGTTCGAGAAAGATCGTGCACGTCGATATGGATGCGTTCTATGCGTCGGTCGAACAGCGTGACGATTCTTCTCTGCGAGGTAAGCCTGTTGTTGTCGCATGGAAGGGCAAACGGTCTGTGGTCTGTGCCGCTTCATACGAAGCGAGACGCTATGGAGTGCGATCGGCGATGCCCGCGATTCGTGCTGAACGTCTTTGTCCAGATGCGATTTTCGTTCCTCCCGACTTCACGCGTTACAAAGCCGCTTCGCAATCTGTGCGTGAAATTTTTCAACGGCACACTGACGCTATCGAACCACTCTCCCTTGACGAGGCCTATCTTGACGTTACGCAAAACAAGCTCAACTTGCCTACCGCGACACTCGTCGCAAAGACGATTCGACGGCAAATACAGCAGGAACTGAACCTCACGGCCTCGGCGGGCGTGGCACCCAACAAATTTCTCGCGAAGATTGCATCAGACTGGAAGAAGCCGAACGGCCAATTCGTGATTCAGCCGCACGAGGTACAGGCCTTCTTGCTTCCACTTCCCGTAGGTCATATTCCCGGCGTGGGTAAGGTCACAGAACGCCATATGGCCCAGGTCGGGATCAAGACCATCGGTGACATATATGCGATGGAACTTTCTACTCTCGAAAAACATTTCGGACGGTACGGTTCACGGCTTTACGAGTTAGCGCGGGGGATCGATCACAGTCCCGTCATCTCAAATCGTGTATGCAAACAGATTTCCGCGGAGGATACCTTTCCAGACGATATCCCTCTGGAGCAATGCGAAGGTCATATCCGCCGTCTGGCGGAGAAGATCTGGGTCTCGTCTCGGAACAATGCGCGTCAAGCAAAGACGATTGTCTTGAAGTTGAAGACCAAGGAATTTAGTTCTCTGACGCGTAGCCAGACTGTTAGCACGCCGGTATCCTCCTGCGAAGAGCTCACAACAATAGCACTGACGCTTTGTCTCCGCGTTGATCTTGGTACGCAACAGCTCTACCGTCTCGTAGGTGTGGGACTGAGTAATTTTCAGAATGACGTGGAAACCATCTCTCCTCTGTTCGCTGGACAGGACGACATAGAGGTCACGACTTCGAACCAAACTGTTCTGTTGGGACCGACTGAGGGAGACGATGCGTTAGCGCATCGTTGATGATCTCGAGAACCAATCCAAGGTCATGTCCCCCGAGAGAGATAGCCTTTATGCTGTTTAGCATCAAACCATTCCTTTTCTGGCCTATGACGTTTGGTTCCGGCAGCACCTATTGAGTTTGTGGCCTTAGCTGTAAGTTTTGTTGATACCTTCTTCCGGGTCGGGCATCCAATTTTAAAAATGCAGGCTGGCCCACTGAAAGCAGGCATTCCTTGAATCAATCTCTTGAGCTTCGCACGAAAAGAATACCTCTGAATTATGGCAGTGGCCAGATTCCGGCACTCGGCTTTGGCACCTTGATTCCGGACGCAGCCGTGACGAAAACTGCGACCAGATACGCACTGGAAGCCGGGTTTCGACACTTCGACTGTGCAGAGAGATATGGGAATGAACGCGAGGTCGGCGAAGCATTACAGGCGGGACTCGCCGCAGCGGCGATAGCGCGCGAGGAAATTTTCGTCACCACAAAGTTATGGAATTCAAATCATCGACCCGAGCGCGTCGGACCGGCATTCGAGGCGAGTCTCGCTAGACTCGAGCTCAGCTATCTGGATCTTTACCTCATCCACACTCCGTTTGCGTTTCAACCGGGAGACGAACAGGATCCACGGGATCAAGATGGCAAAGTCCTTTATGACGACGATGTAACTTTGCTTGATACCTGGAGGGAAATGGAGAGTCTCGCGGATCAAGGAAAGTGCCGGGCGATTGGACTGTCGGACATCGGCTTGAATGAACTGATGCCTCTTTACGAATCGGCGAGGATCAAGCCAGCTGTGGTTCAAGTCGAGTCCCATCCGTACCTGCCGGAGACCGAGCTTCTCGAATTCTGCAATGAGAATGACATTGTGTTTCTGGCTTTTGCGCCATTGGGTCACGGAATGAGGCCGGGACTCCTCGAAGATCCAGTCATCGCGGCAATCGCTACGCGAGTTAAGAAGACGCCCGCGCAAGTGCTGCTTGCATGGGCGGTGCAACGTGGCACGGCGTTGCTTACCACGCCAAAGACTGCGGAACGCGCGGGAGAGAATCTCAACATCTCTTTTCTACCGGAAGACGCGTTCAACGAAATCAATCACATTCAAACTAGACAGAGGCTGAATGAAGTAGTGAGGACAGGCATCCCGGGGTTCATTCCACGAGGAAAATCAACATGAAAACCGAGCAGCATCCGGAGAACTCGATGCAAGAAGATCAGGTACGTCAAGCGCTGAATTTGCATTGGCGCGCGTCGGCTGCCGGCGATGCAAACGCAGAGCACGATATTTACGATGACGATGCCATTTGCGACTATCCCCAATCAGGCGAGCGAATCCTCGGGCGACGGAATTTGCAGGCCTTGCGAAGTCACCATCCCGGTAAGCCGTCGGGTTTTACCGTGAAGCGAATTCTCGGACAGGGTGATCTATGGATCACGGAATACATGATCACTTACCAGGAGCGATCTGCCTTCACAGTGAGCATCATGGAATTTCGCAACGGTAAGGTTGTGCACGAGACACAATATTTCGCTGATCCATTTGAGGCGCCTGCCTGGAGGCGCAAATGGGTTCAGGAGATCGCCTGACGTGGAAGTGCTTCGTTGCCTACTTGGTATTGGGGACGAGGCCGGGACTACAGACTTAGCTTGAACGATTTTTCGGTTAGTGTCGGTGTAAGGGAGGAATCGAGGGATAGATAATAGGAACAATGTCCCTCAAACCGCTCTTCAATCTCCTACGCGATGGCCGGCTTACCGCGCTTCTGGGTGTTAGCGCCGGGCTAAAGTCGTTCTACAAGCTCACCTACCTTGCTGCCGCCGGAGACGCCGGGCTGTTGAACCGCTTGCAAACCGGGCCAGCCACTCTCGATTCGTTGGCCGATTTCTTCGCCGCTGACGGCAAAGGTAGAGAGGCGCTCGAAGCCTGGCTACAGATGGGGGTCCGACTGCGACTGCTGAGCCTGGGGCAGCGCGGCTACGCACTCCGCGGACTTGCCAAAGCACTTGCCCGTGCAGAAAACGACCCCGCGCTGGCCATGGTGGAGGAGGTGGCAGGCCTTCACCACAAGCTCATCTATGGGACGATCCCCAAGCTCCGAAGCGGCGATCTTTGGAGCCTTGACGACCAGGACGGCGAGCTGATCGCCCGCTCCTCCCGTGTGCTCGAGGCTTTTCAAGCGGAAGTCATTCAACGAACTTTCCCGGAGCGTGGCGCGCTGCGTCTGCTCGAAATCGGCTGCGGCTCCGGCATCTACCTGCGATACGCGGCCATGAGAAATCCTTCGCTGACTGCGCTTGGGTTGGAGCTTCAACCGGCTGTGGCCGATGTGGCGCGGATGAATCTCCGAAGCTGGGATCTGGAGGACCGGGTAAAGGTTGAGGATGGCGACTTCCGCGAAAGAGCGCCCGGTGAAATATTCGACATCGCGACGCTTTACAACAACATTTACTACTTCCCTGTTGATGAACGCGTCGCTTTGCTCGAGCGCATCGGCAGCTTTCTGAGGCCGGGCGGATTTCTGCTTTTGACGACCTGCTGCCAGGGAGGCAGCCTTGGTACGGAAGCTCTGAACCTGTGGGGCGCAGCCACGAAGGGTGCTGGACGACTGCCGGCTGAAGACGAACTCGTCAACCAGTTACGCCAGGCCGGATTCAGTAGAGTAAAGGCAACAAATCTGCTGCCCGGAGACCGCTTCATGGCCTTCCAGGCTTTTCGCGGCTAATCTGGAACACTCGCTCGCAGTGTGTCCGCAGCGAACCCGATCCATAATAGATTTCGCTGAGCTAGCCTTTCTCGAAGATTATCTATATATCCATAGGTGACAATAACGTCGACGTGAACAGTTTTCGCTCCCGCGTCGAGGCAAAGGAGATTGGACTATGAGTCCCATCCGTCGCACCGGGCCCACAAAAACCCAGCCAGAAAATAGCGGCTACATCACAGGAGTTGCGATCGGTCTCGTCACGCAGAACAAAGACGACGAGGGGCAGTGCCGCGTCCAAGTTAGTTATCCGTGGCATGAAAAACCACTGGAAAGTTACTGGGCGCGTCTCGCAATGCCCATGGCGGGCAATGAACGGGGAGTCGTTCTAATTCCCGAAGTCGGCGACGAAGTGCTGGTCGCATTTGAGCGCGGCGACCTCCGTTTTCCGTATTTGCTGGGCAGTCTGTGGAACGGCAAAGACAGGCCTCCGTATTCAAACGACGATGGCAAAAACGACAAACGTGGCTTACGTTCAAGAAAGAAACATTACCTGCTGTTCGACGACGGCGATGTTGGAGTCGTCGAGCTAGCGCATGAAAAAGGACGCAAGATCACCTTCGACGATGAAGGGTTTTCCGTCCATGACGAAAATGGAAACGCGGTCAAGGTCGATAGCAGCTCAGGCGCAATGACACTCGAGGCGACGGGACAGATCCGCATCAAGGCAGCGTCTATCTCAATTGAGGCCACTGGAACGATAGAAGTGAAAGCTGGCGCGACACTGACTATTCTTGGATCGCTGGTCAAAATCAACTGACGAAGGAGGAGAGTTTGGGAAAGCCCGCCGCACGATTAGGAGACATAACGAGTCATGGAACCCCTCTGAGCCCCGGACCAGGATGCCCGACCGTGTTGATTGCAGGTCAGCCAGCTTGGCGCATCGGTTCCGATACGCATGTTTGCCCATTGTTTGATGGACCAAAGCCGCACGTCGGAGGAATCGTCGCGGTAGGCAGCGCCACTGTAATGATCGGTGGTCTCCCGGCTGCACGCCGAGGTGACATTGTCATTGAGGCGAGCGCTCCCAATGCAATTGCAGGTGGAGCATCCACGGTGTTCATTGGATGAGCACACCGTACATTCCCACAGCGACTGTATATGAATTGAGCGCGCGGCTAGCGCCAACCTTGTTTCGCATTCACTACCACTAGAATGCCGGACCAAAAATAAACTTGGCCGGCGCGATGGCAGTCGGTCCTCTTAAACATCCGCATAGCCTTAGCGTAAATTCTTCTTAGGTCAATTTCCTGCGCCGGTTGAATTCTTGCCCGATGGAAGCTAGCGTCTCGATGTCGAGTGTTTGCGCCGCATATGGAAAAACGATGTTCTCTTCCACCATGATATGAGCTTCATAGAGTTCTTTTAGCTGCTTCGTTTCTGCCAATAACTGATGTTCCTCGTCTGCACTCAAAGCACCGGAGGAGATCCAGGAGAGATATAAACACTCGATGGAATTGTGCAGCCGGTTCGCATTGCGATGGTCCGTTTGGAGTTGTGCTATTGCCTCAACCGCCGGGATCAACTTGCCGCGTAAGCGAGGAAACAACGACTCTTCTTCGTCGCTGGTATGCCGTTGGCCGCCCTGTTGAAAGTAGTTGATTGCTGCCTGGACGGCACTCTTCTCTTCGTCTGTCAGGCTTCTGCGTCCGGCGCCTTGGATGACCTTACACAGAACGCCAAGGAACCTTTCTATCCTGCGATGACAATCCGTGAGCATGCCAATTGGATCATCAAATCCGCTGTCGGGCTTCGCACCTATTTGTATTGCCATGAACTGTGCTCCTGTCTCTCCGCGTTGGTCTTGTTGCAGTTTCTAGAGCTTCTGGTTTCGAGGTAGGAATCCAACTTAGAGATCTCATGCTCCCTGCAGAACATGAAAACTTGTTTCTCTTCTCTTAGTCGGAACAGGTCGAACATATCCCTTCGGAATATAAACGCAGCACGGTTCTTCCGCGTGTGGGTTGCCGGTCAAAGCGTGCGCGCGTGCTCGGGATCCACCGCAAATTTCCTTAAATTCGCACGCTCCGCACTTCCCTTCCAGCTTCGAGGTATTTCGCAAATCGCGGAACAGCGGCGATTCCCTATAGATCGTGGCCAATTCCTGTTCACGGATGTTGCCGGCTGAAAACGGAAGAAACCCACTTGGAAAAACTTCGCCTTTGTGCGAAATGAAGAGGAATCCCTTGCCGTCATTGAGACCACGCGGCGCACGGCCGATTGCATCGACCGATCGATTATGCGCACCACTAGCACCAGTTTCAGACCTCCGCTCGGCAGCTCTCTGCTGCAGAACAAAGCGCCTGTAATGCTGCGCCTCAGTCGTCTTGATGTCGAAGCTCGCGGTCTTGGACAGGCTGTAAAGTTTGGCAAAGACCGATTCGAATTCTTCAGCACTCAATAGATCGTTCAACTTCCCACGTCCCGTGGGGACAAGGAAGAAAACACTCCAAAGCGTAATATTTAGCTTCCCCATCAACGCGACAATCTCATCGATCTCAGCAATATTCCGGCGACTGAATGTGGTGTTTATCTGCACAGGAAGTCCGATTTCGTTTGCCCAGTGAACGGCGTCAAGAGTTCGCGCAAAGGATCCACTCATCCCGCGAAATGCGTCGTGGGTGTCGGCGCTTGCGCCATCCATACTCACGGCAAGCCTCGCAAGGCCAGCCTCTTTGAGTCTGACAACAATATCCTTGGTCAACAATGGAGTTGCAGAGGGCGTCAGCGAGACTCTGACTCCCACGGAGCGTGCGTGACCGATCAACTCGAAAAGATCGGGCCGCTTAATTGGATCTCCCCCGGTCAATACGAAGACTGGGACCTTCAAGGCCGCGATCTGATCGATCAGATGTTTACCCTCATCTGTGTCGAGTTCCATGGGATTTCGTTCCGGCTGGGCGGAAGCGCGGCAATGTACACAGGCGAGATCGCAAGCCTGCGTCACCTCCCAGATGGCAATGAACGGCTGTTCGTTGAAATCGATCGTGTTGATTTGCGGATTCATGACCTTATAAGACTGCGCCGCGCCTTCCCTGCGCAGTGACCAAAGTCTCAAGCTGCTAGAATTCCCGAGTGAACGCTGAACGCACCGACCTCGCTGCTGCCCTTGGTAAGACGGCGCTTTTGTCGAGTCTTACGCCCACGGAGTTGAAAACCCTCGCGGCACGCTCTGTCCGCAAGCTATTCACATCGGGCGAGTTGCTCTTTTCGGAAGGCGAGCCTTGCAATGGCCTTCACATCATCGCACAAGGTAAAGTTCGCATCTTCAAGACCTCACCGAACGGCCGCGAACAGGTCCTAGCAGTGAATGTTCCTGGCGAATCGGTCGCGGAATTGCCTGTTTTTGATGGTGGACCATTTCCGGCTTCTGCAGTAGCGATCGACGATGCCGAAGTTGCGTTCATTTCGCGGCGCGACTTTCAGGCATATTGCATGGAACATCCGGAAGTCTCACTTAAAGTGCTTCAGGTAGTGGGCTCTCGGTTGCGGCGTTTAGTGGGAATTATTGAGGAATTATCATTCACAACGATTCGCCAACGACTGATTTCTTCGTTACTGAAACTCGCTCAGAATGAAGGTAAAAAAACAGCTCGCGGAATTGAGTTTCAACTTCCAACAACCCATCAGGAACTTGCCAGTCAGCTCGGAACGGTGCGTGAGTTGGTATCCCGCAACCTGATGCGCCTGCAGGCCGAAGGCCTGTTGGATGTGGACGCGCGACAGATTGTCGTGAAGGATCTGGAAGGCCTGAAGGCCCTTCTTGATACAACTTCTTAGTTTTGTCGACTCCCAGTGACATAAGTTACTGCTCTGTTCCTGGATGATCGTTACGGTTGCAGGTGGAGATTCCTCATGCCCACCTCAACACAGTCCATCCGCGAGATCATAGCCAAGCAGCCATCCGCGATCCAAATCTTTCATCGGTTCGATATCGACTTGTGCCTGCAAGGCGATCTATCGCTGGAAGGAGCGTGTAAGGAACTGCAACTCTCGGTCGATCAAGTCCTCGAAAAACTCTCCGATGCTGAAGCCCAGGAAGGCGGCGGGGCGGCTTTGGATCCAGAGACTCTTATCGCTCGCGCGTCTGGTTCAACACATCGTGCGCGTTCATCATCATCGCGTTCGCCGGGATCTTCCAGGACTCGTCGAAATGGCCCGCAGAGTTGCAGCGAAACGCGGCGATTTCGCACACGAACTGGCAAGAGTAGCCGAGTTGATTGAAGCGCTTCATAGCGAAATGTACGCACATATTCAGAAGGAAGAGCAGGTCCTGTTTCCGTTCATCTCGCAGATGGACCAGGAGTCAGTCGTTGCTTATCCACCTGCGCACGCATGCTTCCGTTCTGTTGCCCATCCAATTCTTAATGATGGAACAGGAACACGAGTCTGCCGGCCATATTATGGCTGAGTTAATCCGCCTGACAAATCACTTTGAACCGCCCCCGTGGGCGTGTGCAACGCATGTTGCATTCCTTACCGGACTTAAAACTTTTGAGGCCGACCTCAGACAGCACGTCCATCTCGAGAATGACCTGCTATTTCCCCGTGCCATTCAACTGGAAACAGAACTTAAAGCGAGGAGTTGATTATGACTTCGCTTCCGCTGCTCGAACAATCTGTCTCCAACGTTACGATCCATTACAACTTTGAAAACATTGCTCGCGAACGCCAGAAGAGCCTGATGCTCCGCGTGTGGATCCTGAGCGGTCTCTTCTTTATGGCTTTGCCTGGGACTTTATTAGGATTTTCGAACCTGATGGCGATCAGTGTGCATCACGGTCTCGGCACACTACCGGCCGCATGGATGGAAGGCCACGGACACGCTCAGATGTTTGGTTGGATTGGCAGTTTCATCCTAGGCATCGGTTTTTATTCACAACCCGCGCAAGGACGATCGATGGTTCGCCTCCCCTTGTCGTGCTATCTCCTGTGGACATCGGGCGTGGCGATGCGATGGTTCGCAAATATTTATGGATGGCACTGGCGCGTGCTCCTGCCGGTCTCAGCTGGATTTGAACTTGTCGCTGTCTTTCTGTTTCTCTACGCAGCCTCGCACCATAAGCTCCCTGCATCGACTCAAGAAAATAAAGTAAGACCTCCGATGGAACTTTGGATGGTCGCCGTCCTGATCGGAACTGCGGGGCTGGCGTCCGCAGTGACCTTTAACTTTGTCGAGTGTGTTCGATTGGGCTTGCAGGGCGGACTGCGTTCTTTTCCGCACTCGCTCGATCAAAAATATCTCGTAATGCTCGGCTGGGGATTTGTCGTCCCGGTGGTATGGGGATTCTCCGCGCGATGGCTGCCAGCCTTTCTTGGCAATCTCGAAGCCAAATGTTCGATGGTTTCGTGCAGCCTTATACACGGTTATAGTGGGCGTACTCTTTGGCGTTGTAGGATGGCCGAGGCCTGCGACGATCCTCTTCGCGTTTAGCGCAGTTACGATTGGATGCGCACTGCACATTGCAGAAAGGCCGCATGGCCATCCTAAAACTCAGGGTATCCATCCAAGCTTCCCGACGTTCATCCGTTTGTCTTATGCATGGTTGATTGTGGCCGGATCGATGAGCGCATGGGCTGCATTTTCCGATGTGCACGGTGGAATATGGGGCGCCTCGCGACATGCGCTTACCGTCGGGTTTGCAGCAACGATGGTGTTCGCAATTGGACCGCGCATCCTTCCTCACTTCGCGGGCATTCAGAGTATCTTTAGCAAGCGTTTGATGCTTCTTAGTCTGCTTTGTCTCCAAACAGGGTGCCTGCTCCGGGTTACTTCTGAGCCGCTGGCGTACGAGGGAATTGTGTCGTTCGCGTGGAAGGTGCTGCCTGTGTCAGGGATGTTGGAATTGTCCGGAGTGCTGATTTTCGCTGCAAATCTTTCGATCACTTTGCTTATCGGTCGCTCAGCATTCGCCTTGAACATCGCACAAATTCCCGGCACCGAGTGACTAAAGTCCCTGCAATCGAAGATCGCGGAACGGTACGGTGGTTCGAGCTTGGCGTAGAGAGCGGAATTTATTGAGGAGAAATCATGTCCTATAAGAAGTATTGGGTGGCATTTGCCATCGTTATCATTGGATCTTTCGCTGTTCTCGGAGGAGTCGGCAGAAAGATGATCAGCGAAGCTCCGCCCATCCCAGATGTGTACGACACTGACGGGCAGCTTCTCTTCACTGGCAGCTCCATCACGGATGGACAAGGAGTATGGCAGTCCATTGGTGGACAGGAAATCGGTACGGTGTGGGGTCACGGCGCTTATGTTGCACCCGATTGGAGCGCGGATTGGCTGCATCGGGAATCTGAGATCCTGCTAAACACCTGGGCAGTCAGAGCTGGGGCGGCGAATTTCGCGTCCCTTGGATCGGACCAACAGGCCATCTTGAAGGCGCGCTTGATTCGCGAGATGCGGACCAATACTTATGACGCCGCGCTCAATCGAGTCACATTGAGCGCCGACCGTGCCGCGGCATTTGAGCAGCTTCGCGAATACTACACCGATGTCTTTGCCACTGGGCGATCGGCATACGCCATCCCCGGCGGAGCGTTGACAAACGTTGCCAAGCAGCATCAACTCGCTGCGTTCTTCTGGTGGACATCCTGGGCTTGCGGTACGAACCGTCCCGGATCCGAGACAACATATACGAACAATTGGCCTCATGAACCCCTGATCGGCAACGAACCAACATCGGGAGCGGTCCTTTGGAGTGTTCTCAGCTTCGTCGGGTTGCTGGCGGGAATCGGTGGTCTTGTATGGTGGTCCGCGTCGCAGGAGAAGGAACTCGTTCACGGACCTTATCCCGAACAGGATCCATTCCTTGGGTTCAAGCCGACTCCATCACAGCGCGCGACGTTGAAGTATTTCTTTGTTGTGGTGATTCTTTGGGGCGTTCAGATTCTTATGGGTGTCCTGACGGCTCACTACGGAGTCGAAGGACACGGCTTCTACGGATTCCCTCTCGATAAATACCTGCCTTATGCGGTTACGCGAACCTGGCATCTACAGATCGCTATCTTCTGGATAGCGACGTCATGGTTGGCGACGGGTCTCTATGTTGGACCGGCCGTCAGTGGACACGAACCGAAATATCAGCGGCTTGGCGTAAATGCACTTTTTGGAGCGCTCATCCTCGTGGTTGGCGGATCGCTCGCAGGCGAGTGGCTCGGTATCCAGCAGCGCCTTGGCAACATGTGGTTCTGGTTGGGAAGCCAGGGATATGAGTACGTCGATCTCGGCCGCTTATGGCAGATTCTTCTTCTTGTCGGCTTAGTTCTTTGGCTTGTCCTGATGGTCGCGGCTCTCAAGCCAGCACTCATGCGCAAGAGCGAAGACCGCGCACTCCTAACGCTCTTCCTTATCTCGAGCATTGCCATTCCACTCTTCTATTCTGCCGGCCTGATGTACAGTCAGCGGAGCCACCTCGTGACCGCCGAATACTGGCGCTGGTGGGTAGTTCACCTCTGGGTTGAAGGCTTCTTTGAGGTATTCGCGACCGTCGTGATCGGTTTCCTTTTCACGCGTCTCAGGCTGATCGAGATTCGGACGGCAACCAAAGCTGCGCTCTTTTCTACGGTCGTCTTTCTGTCCGGCGGAATCATCGGAACGTTCCACCATCTCTATTTCTCCGGTGCAACCCCAGCTGTGATTGGTCTGGGCGCGATATTTAGCGCATTTGAGGTTGTGCCACTGACTTTAATTGGCTATGAAGCTTGGGAGAATATTCGTCTCGCGCAACCGACAAAAAAGTCTCAATGGATCGCCAATTACAAGTGGCCGATCTACTTCTTCGTCGCGGTCGCTTTCTGGAATCTCGTAGGAGCCGGACTTTTCGGCTTTCTCATTAATCCGCCGATCTCGCTCTATTACGTTCAAGGACTCAACCTTACTCCGGTGCACGGTCACACGGCCCTTTTCGGCGTGTACGGAATGCTGGGCCTGGGCCTGACTCTCTTCTGCCTTCGAGCGTTAAAGCCTGGCCGTAAATGGAAGGAAACTCCGTTGAAACTTTCCTTCTGGTCTCTAAACTTTGGCTTGATCTTCATGGTTGTCCTCAGCATGCTTCCCGTCGGGTTGCTGCAAGCCTGGGCATCCATCGAGCACGGCACCTGGTATGCGCGTTCCTCGGAGTTCATGCAGTCTGCCACCATGCAGACTCTGCGATGGATGAGAGTACCAGGAGACATTCTGTTTGCGATTGGAGCATTACTGTTCGCCTGGTTCGTACTTGGATTGCTCACCGGGCATTCGTACAGCAAGGGGAGACCAGAGGAAACGGACGCTTCGTTGCGCGATATCAACGAAAAGCCCGTCGAAGCACTCGCTGGTCGCTGATCCATCTAGCAACATTTCATGCGGCGTCTTTGATCGTACTCTCACCACCAAAGACGCCGTGTCTTGCTACGAAAACAGAACATGGTCAGACTATTTCTGCCGTATCGCAAGCGGATAGGAGCTGTTGCGTTCAGACTCTCGTACCACGGCTCGTCTCCGTCCCACCAAAAGTTCCTGCGCGCTGATTTCACCGCAAATAAGTCCCGACTTTCGATCAACAACAGGCATGCTGGTGATCCCAGTCGTTGCCATTTCTTCGGCAACGGCCCGGCAGGTTTCGTCCGAATATGCCAGGACGTCAGGCAATCCTGCTTGCGCAGCTCTTCCCTTGCTTGCGTCGACAGTAATCGACGGCTCGGTCATCACCTCTGCCACACTGACCATTTCCAGCGGGTCAACGCCATACTCACGAGACAAGTGATAGCCGCGGCGACTTAGCTTCTCCGTTAGGATCGACCGCGGCATCACCAGCGACGTCACTAAATATGACGCAATGCATACAAAGATGAGTGGCAGAGTTGCATTTAATGCGTGGGTCAGTTCAAGCGAAAAAAGAATCGCTGTCATAGGCACACCAAGCGCACCGGATAACATCGCGCCCATCCCCATCAATGCCCATAGTGCTTGCGTCTCGCCAGGCATATGGCCAAACCTGGCCAGCGATTCGCCGATCGCCGCTCCAATCATTAATAGTGGCGCCAGGACACCGCCGGACGTTCCCGAACTCAGCGAGAACGCCCACATCAATGACTTGGCGATCAGCAGTCCCACGAGTAGATTCACCGGAGCATTCCCGCGTAATAATTCCGCGATGTTGTCGTACCCAACGCCCAAACCACGGGGAAAGAAGAATCCGCCAAACCCGATTCCGACTCCCCCAATCGCAGGCCACCACATCCAGTGAATTCGAAGTCGGCTGCAGACATGCTCAAAACCATCCTCGAATCCGTACATCAACCTGCTCAACCCCGCCGAAGCAAGTCCAACCGAAATTCCCAATGGACCAGCCACGAGTAGCGTTTGATCCAGGTGAATCGACGAGTGCAACTCTACCGGGAATAGCGGACCCGCTCCAAGCCAACTGATCCGCAGGGCTCCCGCTACTACGCTGGCAACCGCCACCGGCACGAGGGAGCGCGGACGCCACTCGAAGAGCAGCAGCTCAACAGCGAGAAGAATCGCTGCTAATGGGGCCGAAAATGTTGCTGACATCCCCGCGGCGGCACCTGCCACCAGCAGCGTTGTACGTTCTGCGTCCGTCAGTTTGAGCCACTGCGCAACCAGCGAGCCGAATGCTCCGCCGGTCATGATGATCGGCCCCTCTGCACCGAATGGTCCGCCCGAGCCGATTGCAATTGCCGCGGATAGCGGCTTAAGCAGAGCGACTTTCGGATCTACACGCGCGCCACGAAGAAGGATCGCCTCAATGGCCTCGGGAATTCCGTGTCCGCGAATCTTGTCTGACCCGAAATGCGCCATCAATCCTACGAGAAGTCCGCCAACGACCGGAACTGTCGTCATGAGCAATCGTGGCAGCGGCGATCCAGCAGGCCCTACCGCAGCCAAACTCAGCCGGTGGTAGTAGAAGGCATTTGTAGCCAAAGCGATAGCTCGAAGCAATAGCACGGCCAAAACTGCTGCACCTGCGCCGATCCCGAGCGCGACCGCAGACAACATCCAGACGCGTTGATCCACGGTGAAATCGCGCAGAGCGGAGGGCCTGGACCTCATTGGACCTCCACGTTAGATCCGGCAGGCCGGTGAATGCTTATGCGTTTCAAGACTTGCGCCAACTGAGGCCCGAGCTCGTTTAGCTCCCGCGCATGGCTCACAGTAAGCCGACCCAGCACATTCCTCCCTTTACGAGTGACTCGCAAAATCGTTCGGCGCTTGTCCACTGTATCTGCAGTTCGTTCGAGGAGACCTTCGCGCTCGGACCGGTCCACGAGTTCCACGGCGCTATTGTGCTTCAACCCCAGCCGCTCGGCCGCATACGCAATGGTCACTGCTGTATCGCGAGGGGCAGCCGCGACTTGCAGAAGAAGTTGATGTTGCTGTGGGTGCAATCCGGCTTCCTGCGCAGCGCATTCACTGAAGTGTAAAAAGCTGCGCAACGCGAAGCGAAATTCAGCAAGTGCCAAAAGTAAGAGGGTCGGGAGCGTCTGTGACAATTTGGGAACTCACATATATATCGTGCCACGATATATATATTTATTGCAACTGCGTTCTGAAGTGCGGTGCTCACGACAAGCCTCGCCAGGATGGCAGATACCGCCACGAACCTCGAACGGCTGTGTCTTTCTTAACGGAGATTAGCCCGCTTCCGGGGAATATTGTATTGTCCTACGGCAACGGCAGACTGAGGACTTTAGCTCTCCTGCGGGATTCGTGAACCCTCTTCCGGGTCTGCTAACCGCGAAGGACTGCTGCTGTTGCTGGAGTGTCATAAGCTAATAAGCGTTCGTCGACGTTGGCGATCGGCTGAGTCGTAGTTCTTTTTGAATATGAACGGCAAACGACAACCTAAGGATGCGAAATGAAGAGCGGCTACATTCTCCCTCACACTCTCAAAGGTGAGCGCGAACGTCTCGACTTGATGTCGAAACTTCTCGATCCGCTGCACCGCAGTTTGCTTGAGAACCTAGGCCTCCGTCCGGGATGGAGATGTCTCGAAGTCGGCTGCGGCAATGGGTCCATCTCGCAGTGGATGGCCGGCAAAGTCGGACCGACCGGCCACGTGATCGCAACCGACCTCGATCTCCAATACGTCAAGCATCTGCGCCAACCCAATCTTGAAGTGCGCCATCTCGACATCCTCAAAGAAAAACCCGAACCGGGCGAATATGACCTCGTAACCGCCCGTGCCATCCTGCATCACATTGCATCACCGAAGACGGCTATCGCACACATGACGCAGGCCCTCAAGCGTGGCGGCGTCATGCTATGCATTGAGCCCGACTTCCTACCCGCAACAGCGGTTACGCCTGAATCGCTCCGCGACTTCTGGGAGGCATGGCTGCAATGGTCGCAATCCGTCGGGATCAACTACTTCATCGGTCGCACCATGCCTGGCCTGCTCGCCGCAGCCGGCCTCGACTGCGTGGAAGCCGAAGGCACGACCGCCCTCTACGCCGGTAAGTCTTTCTGGGCGAAGTATTGGCTAGAAACCATCAAGGAGTTACGACCTCAGCTACTTGAATCCGGCCACATGACTCGTCCCATGGTCACCCGGTTCAATCGCCTCTACGCCGATCCCCGTCTTTGGACAAGTGCCATCACTTTTGTCGCATCTTGGGGAAAGAAGCCGCATAAGCGATAGCTTATCGATTCCTCTCCGTCTTGCTCGTTTGGGATTATCGAGAGGTGTACGGACTTTCTCCGGCACATTTTCGATACTTACACCAAGGGAGGATATTTCGAAAACTTCACTTTGCAATAAAGATCAGGAAGTAGTCCTGCCCATCACTTTTGGTGAAGTCATATTTGCCGACGCGCTTGAATCCTGCACTCGCCATCTCGCGTTCTACAACATCCGGCATGATCCCATGGTCGGCTCCATTGCCATTGCGGTCGATAATGCCAATCTTTGCACCGGGCCGTAAAGAGAGTTTTAGTTTCTCCATTAGCGGGATCGGATGCTCAAATTCGTGATACGTCTTAAGGATCAGAACGGCATCTACGCTATTTGCCGGGAGTTTTGGATCATCTACTGATCCCAGCATTGGCCTCACATTTTCCAATTTGTCCCTGGATGCCCGCGCGGCGATGTAGTCGACTGCCTCTTGATTGATATCTTCGGCGAACACCGTGCCGCTGGGTGCGACACGTGCTGCAGCCCGCACAGTGAACCATCCTGAGCCTGCACCGATGTCGGCCACTACTTTTCCTGGCGCCATTCCAAGCAGATCCATCACCCGATCCACCTGCAACTTCTTATCCCTGTCGGGGTATTCAAAAATCGAGAGGTCGCCCGTATATGGGGTGCTTGTTGGCCTCTCAGCCTGCTTCTCGATGGGCGCAGCTGTTTGTGCGGCCGCCTGCCCGCTTGTTCGTGCCCCTGCATTCCCTAAGGCAAATGAACTTCCGAAACACAGCAGAAGCGCTAGCCCCAAAGTTGCGATCGTTGGATTCTTTACCATCCACGTTCCTCTCTGAACTCCGAACGTCAAACCATTCTAATTCGTGCACGAAGCGCAAACTGCTGCTCCCAGGGCGAAGGCATGATAGGCTGATGCGCACGCAGGAAATAGCATCAGGAGGGGCATGGCAGGTCAATTAAGCGGGCGGCTTCCGTGGTGGTCGTGGACGTGGCCAGTGCTCGCGTTCGCCATTCTTGGCGTAAAACTTTTCATCGGCACCGCACCGGTGCTCAGCGTGATCGCGGGAGTTGTGCTGATGGCGACCGTCTTCGCGGCGGTGTACCACGCGGAAATCGTGGCGCATAAAGTCGGCGAGCCCATGGGTACGATCGTCCTGGCGGTTGCCGTTACGGTGATTGAGGTTGCGCTCATTGTTTCCGCCTTGTTCAGTGGTGGCACGGAGAGCGTCGGCTTGCCACGCGACACGGTGTTTGCGGCGGTAATGATTGTCTGCAATGGCATCGTCGGCCTCTGCTTGCTCGTCGGTGGTGTAACGCACTTCGAGCAAGGCTTTCAGTTACGCGGAGCCAGCGCAGCACTCGCAGTATTGGCGTCGTTAACCACGCTCACCATGGTGCTGCCTAATTTCACCACCAGTAAACCCGGCCCCGTATTTAATCCTGCACAACTGTTGTTCGCGGGTGCCGCCTCGCTGGTTCTGTACTCCGCGTTCATTTTTGTGCAGACCGTTCGTCATCGCGACTACTTTCTGCCCGAGGGCGGCCCCGAAGAGATTCACGCCGCGCCTCCCTCAACAAAAACTACGGCATTGAGTTCCGGCTTGTTGCTATTGTCCCTCGTAGCAGTGGTTGCGTTGGCAAAGCTGCTGACGCCGACCATTGAAAAAGGCATCGAGGCTGCGGGAGTACCCCGAGCGGTCGTAGGCATCGTGATCGCGGGACTAGTACTGCTGCCGGAAGGACTGGCGGCGGTGCGAGCAGCGCGACAGAACCGCTTCCAAACGAG
Organism: uncultured Acidobacteriaceae bacterium; assembly: GCA_963797255.1. Taxonomy (GTDB): domain Bacteria; phylum Acidobacteriota; class Terriglobia; order Terriglobales; family Acidobacteriaceae; genus JANXZS01. The sequence goes on along the minus strand of CAWCOV010000001.1, from coordinate 208,415 downwards.
CCTGAATCTCGCTTTGGGTTCGGCTTTGGCCAGTATCGGACTGACGATTCCAGCCGTCGCCGTAGTGTCCATTATGTTGCATTTACCGTTGTCGCTCGGCCTGACACCGAAAGACATGGTGCTCTTGTACCTGACGCTGCTGGTAAGTGTGATCACGCTGGGAACGGGACGGACCTCGGTCCTGCAAGGAATCGTGCATCTGGTGATTCTGGCAGCCTTCCTGTTCTTGGCTGTGGTGCCTTAACATGCCACCTACGTTTCTTTCGCCGAAGTTTTCCGATCTGGTGCAATCGCAGGCTTGTACGTGGAGTGGAGATGACGCTCGGCTGCACCCGATGAATTTGCAACGCACTCCGATATCATCCGGGAGTGCTTCGATTTAGGGAGGGACAATGATATCGCGACGCGATTTCCTTGCAACGGGCGCATTGGGAGCGTTCGCCGTGGCATCGGCTCGATTCTCCAGGGCGTTGCCCGAAAGCCCGATTAGACTCGGCGTTCAACTTTATGTTCTTCGCGATTTGCTAGCCAAAGATTTCGACGGCACACTGACCAGCGTCGCGGCGTTGGGCATCAGAAATGTTGAATTCGCGGGCTTTTATGGCCGGACGGCGAAAGAGGTTCGAACGAGCCTGTCGAACGCCGGCCTCACGGCAGGCGGTGCGCATTGTCTGCTGGCGAACATGTCCGACGACGAAGTCCGACGCATGATCGACTTCTGCCACGAAATCGAAATGCCGTATATGATCGCCGCCGTGCCATCGATCAAACCCGCGAGTTCGCCGGGCGCCAGCAAGGACAAGGCAGGCAATCCATTCGACCACATCGAGCTTGAGGATTGGCGATGGAGCGCGGAGCGATTCAATGCAATCGGCGCACGTGTGCGCGAAGCAGGAATGCGGTTTGCGTATCACAACCACAACATCGAAGCGCAGAAGTACGGCGACATCGTCGCGTTCGATGAACTGCTGCGCCTCACGGATCCGGCGGTGGTGGGCGTCGAATTCGACGTCGGCAATTTCATTGCCGGTGGTGGCGACCCATATCCTTATTTTAAAAAATACCCGCATCGATTCGAACTCGCCCATGTGAAGGAATGGGCCACACCCTTTAAGCCCACCATCACTGGCAATTTTCCAAAGTATGTTCCGTTCGGCCAGGGAACTACAGATTGGAAGAAGCTACTCAATGCGCTGAATAAGGCTGGAGTGAAGGAGATCTTCATCGAGCAAGATGGGACAGCAAGCGGAGATGAACTGGGGGTCGTGCGCCAGGCATATCAGTTCCTGCTCAAGGTTGAAATGGGACCGCAATCATCGTAAGAATCAAACTGTCGACTGCATCGCCGTAGACCTTGAATTCACCGCCGACTGCGCGGAGATGCGAGGCTCAAGCGCGCCTCCTGTCCTGCGTGTTGCCAGGATCATCGACTTTTCGTGATGAGTCGCGGCTCTGACGGCGCATTCTTCCTTAATCGATCCAGAGCGCACTCGTGATGATCCGCGGATAGTAGCGGCTTGCCTTGCCTTCTCCTGAAACGATCTGGTCACAGCAGGCCCAGTACGAACTGCCTTCGGTTTGCCACTTCACGTGAGCAGCATCCGCCTGGCTGAAGATTTCGGCGATCTTAGGATCGGCGTCCAAATCAAAAACCTTGCGGCTGACATGCATGAAGATGGCGATCTTGCTCATCCACGAGTTATTGCTCGTTGAGGAGAGCTTAATTCCCCCGTCCGCAAAAAGATTGCGCCGTTTGGGGTCGAGCAGCAGATTGCGCGTGTGCTCTTTTAGGACTTCGAACATTTGCTGTTCCGGCTCCGTCCCGTAGATCTGTTCAGGAGTACAGCGAGCAAAGCCAGTCTTGACGAAGTACAGCGGATACACGCAGCCTTCGATCGCAGGCAGAATGCGCGAAGAGTAGCCGGGGTTAGATTTTTCGAATATAGCCGGCAAAACTCCATCCTGGGCTTGGGTGCATACGACAGCGGCAACCTTGGCGGCGAGTTCACTACAGTGAGCCTTACTTGCCGCATCATCTAGTTCGCGGAACATGAGCCCCAGAGATACGTAGGTTGCCCAGCTCTTCACGGCGATGTAGATGTTGTTGCGGGTCTGCGCCAGCGAATGGTCGAGCGAGTCGTAGGTCGTGATCTCCTGACCACCCGCGCACCGGGTGCTGTCGAACTGCGCGAATCCAACGTCGCCGCTGCGGTTGATCATACTAGCCAGGCAGGCATCCACCACGGACTTGTTTCTCTTGAGCCATGCGAAATCGCGGGTCTTGGCCACGTAGCATCCCGCAGTAAGAACCCAATTGCAGAGTTGCTCTACCGTCATATAGCTAAAGCAGCCGGTGAGGTTTGCCAACTCGTAGCTGCTACGGCCCTGTGGCGAAAAGTTGTTGTGAGCACCCATGTCGTGGCAGAAGCTCAGCCCTCCGGGCTTCATGTCATAGGGGCGCTTGAGCTGCGCCTCGTCGGGCGGTGGCGGAGTCTGAGAAGGATCCAACTGCACAGAGTCGACCGAAGGGGAGAACTCTGATTTGTAGACCTTCACTTCATCTGTGTAGCTGTAGCGCCGAACAAACGTGTCTAGCAGGTTGCGGACCAGCCATGGATTGTGCTCCAGTTCCCAAAATACGTGATCGACGGCCAAGTCGAGCGTATTCATCATGCAATACTCACCTTCGTTGACGACCCACAGTGGCTGGCCTTCTACCTCGAGCAACTGTGTGCTTCCGTAGTAGCTATGCGTGGCGTGTGAGATCAGGAATCGCTGATCGTCTGAGATGGCGGCGGCGTCCAATTTGCTGTCGAGCGCTTGCGCCGACGCCACGGTCACGCTTGCGCTGTCGAGCGCGGTCTTGAGCACATCCGCGAGACTTTTGAAATAGCGCGTATAGAGATATCGGCCATCGAGTCCGTTGGTCTGGACACCCTCCAGATAAGAGCCGAGCGCGATTGTGATCCCATACTTTTTGCCGGCCGGAACCTCGAATCCAAACCCGGGACAGGAACCCAGCAGATGAACCGGATTGTGCCGTTCACGCACGCCGTCGCTGGCCGACCAACGCATAAAGATGAAGGGGGCGGCATCGATTTTTACTCCTTCCTCCGAGGATGTGAAATCGAACAGCTCGGCGGCAGCACCAGCCTCTCGGCGGAAGGCAAAAGCCAATCGGCCTTGACCCAGATCCTCCTCCAGAATCCGACTGCCGGGTCGCGCATGATTCAGTGCAAACATCGCGGTTCGAGTGGCGGTGCCGGAGGTGTTATCGAACTCGAGGCGGGCGGTTACAGCGGGCAGCAGACCTTCGCGCATCCTTTGGTCGCTTTCGGCATCGGGATCGGGGATCGCTCCAAAGGGAGAATAGACCGTAAAACTCAGTCCCTCGGCTACCCATTGGTCGCTGGCCCATCCATAGAAGCGCGAGATTTCGTCATCCTTGAATGGCACGGCGTCTGGCTTGACATTCTGCTCCGCTGGACCAGCCTGCTCCACCAGAAAAGCATCAGAGGAGCGATTGACTGCAGCGGTGTAGAAAGGCAAACACTTTAACGTTGCATCGGAATAGCGATCGCCGTCCTTGAAGCCAATAAACACATCCTGATCTCCGGGCTGTCCGATTTGCAGGCCGATGCCACCGCGGGTTCCGAAGTTGCCGCAGGTAAAACTCATGAAAGCGCCCATCGGCGAATGCTGGGAATTGAAGCTCAGGTGGTAAGGGAGCGATGCACGTTTAGTCACGATTGTTCTCCGCAGCGAATTATACGTGTCTGACGGAAGTGGGCTTATCCCGCCGAGGCAGTCGCAAGCTTAGCAAGTAAAGCGATATAGTAGCGTGACACAAGTCACAGCCAGTCAGTCCGACGTGCTTAGAAGATCTGATCGGACGGTTTGCGATCTATGCAAAACGCGTCCGATAGGAAGTGGTCCGAATGATGTGCGCGCCCATTGCATCATTTTGATCTGCAGGTGACAGATCAGGATTCTGGAGTATTTACTAGGTACGGATTTCAAGACAGGATCAACATCGCCCTTGCTTCGCAGCTCCGTCGAGCCGAACAGCGGTGAGCGCTTTCCGCAAAGGTGGAAGAGAGAAGGAACGATGAGCGGCGATAGCAAGGGTCTTGCATTCTCAGAGAAATTTGGCTACGGCCTTGGCGATATGGCCGCCAACTTCGTCTTCCAGGCGATGATGGCCCTGCAACTGAACTTCTACACAGACACCTTCGGGTTGACGCCGGCCCAGGCGGGCACAATGTTTCTGATTGTCGGGCTGGGAGCCGCAGTCTTCAATCCGGTGATGGGCGTTATTGCCGATCGCACAACTACGCGGTGGGGCAGATTTCGACCTTGGCTGCTATGGACCGCGGTGCCCTTTGGCGTGATCGGAGTGCTGACGTTTACCACCCCGAATTGGAGTGCCGGCGCGAAACTGATGTACGCCTGGGTGACGTATCTGCTGCTGCGTCTGATTTACACAGCCAACAACGTACCCTATGCATCGCTTACTGGAGTGATGACGGACGATCCGAACGAACGCACCAGCATTGCATCCTACCGTCAACTTTTTGCCAACGCTGCCGGATTCATTGTGCAGAGCCTGGCTATTCCGATGGTGGTGTATCTGGGCCGTGGCAGTAGCGCCCGCGGTTACCAGCTAACGATGGGGATCTTCCTGGTGACGAGCGTAGCGATGTTCCTGATTGCGTTTGCGGTGAGCAAAGAGCGGATCCAGCCCGATCCGAAGCAAAAGTCTTCTATTGGGCAGGATCTAGGCGATCTGATGAGGAATGGACCGTGGATTGCTCTTTTTCTGGTGACAACCTTCTACTTCATCGCGCTTATGATCCGCGGTAGCCTGATGCTGCCCTACTTCAAATACTGTGCCGGCAACCAACTCCTCTTCAGTTGGTTCAACGGCTTTGGACTGACGGCGCTTCTGATCGGCGTTGCCTGCTCAACTGCGCTGGCCAAGCGGATGGGCAAGCGTACGCTTTTCATCTGGAGCATGCTGTTGACGGGCATTTTCTGCATCGCGCTGTTCTTTATACCGCCGACAGCGACGAACGGCATCATAGTCCTTGAAGTCGTACGCCAGTTCGTTTACGGCTGCTCAGGCCCGATTCTTTGGGCCATGATGGGCGATGTGGCCGACTATGGCGAATGGAAGACGGGACGTCGCGCTACTGGCACAGTGACCGCTGGAGTTGTCTTCGCACTTTGGATCGGGTTGGCGCTGGGCGGAGCGATCGCCGGGTGGCTGCTTTCGCTATATGGCTATCAGTCCAATGCACTCCAGACCAATCATGCTCTGATGGGGATTCGTTTGATCGCCTCTGTGTACGCTGGCGCGGCCTTCCTTGCAGCAGCTGGCTGTCTCATGTTCTACGGCATCAACATGAAACTCAACCTCACCATCTCGCACGACCTGAGCGAACGTCGCAAGACTTTTAAGGTGTAGCGCAACCTTACAGCCATGCCTGCGCCGAAGATTGAGACCTATTCTGGTTGCGGCCACGGCGCTAACGCTCGGCGTGAGATAGCTTTTTAGACCGCGCAAGCGACGGCGTCGAATAAATGGTAGTGGTGATGTATTGCAGCGCGCACATACCACCCGGATGCGCGGCTTGATCTCCAACACTTCTCTTCTCTTGTCAGTTCTTGTGCGTCCACCGTCTTCGGCGGGTTCGATTGCAGATTGCACCTTCTGCTTAGCCTGCAGGCGGTTGGTCTTGATCGCAACCACAAACTCCTGATTCGCCTTGAAGGCTTCACCTGGGTGTCTCGTCCAATCTAACTATTGGCACGTGTTCAGAAGAAAATTATGTATATCGCTAACTTTGCAAAGTCGCTGGCGATCCACTGTCCGGATCAAAAAAATGTTGTTCACCTCGCCGACGTTTTCAACTGGACAACGCCGACGTGACCATGGTCACATACCATCGCCCGGGCAAAGGGCATTCCTTGTGCCCATCGTACTTCACCGGGCAATTCTTCTGCCTCCAAACTCGAGGGAGTCGTCGATGCTCAAGCCTGGTTCCTTTCCTTTCCCCACATCCTTCAGGAGTAGCCCCAAGTTAGCCCTCCTGATTGCGTTTACTCTTCTCGTCTCACTTTCGCTCAATGCCCAAAATCGCTTCATCTACGTTCCAATTTATGCCGCCGGAGGATCGCTACCAACGCTTCTCTCCCAGCACGACGTGAACGGAGACGGGAAGCAAGATCTCATCGTCATGAATGTCAACTCCATCGACAAAGCTCGAAACCGTGAGCCTGCTTTCAGGCACCGGAACCGGAGGCTATCAGGCACCGAAGACGATGTCGTACTATCCCGTGTCGTATGGGGTTCCACTGGCAGCCGATGTGAATCGCGATGGCCATGTAGATCTGATCTTCTCGTCCGGCACTCCGCAAGTAACGCGGGTCTACCTCGCCTCGGGCCAAGGCTTCCAGTCAACAGGGATCACGTCGAAAGGAGCCACGTGTCCTGTCAACTACGCGTGTACCTCATCAAACATTCAAGTGGCTGACCTGAACAAGGACGGTAATCCCGATCTGCTTGTACTGGCGATTAATGGACCGTACAACGCGATGCTCTCCGCCTCCCTCGGAAACGGGAATGGAAGTTTTCGTGCGCCGACAGCTGTCGACGCCCTTGACACTTCAACCAATGCGTTTACGACCGGCGACTTCAACAAAGACGGCCTGCTCGACATCGCAACTGCGGGCGGCAGCGGATTACAAATCTGGCTCGGGAATGGCAACGGTACTTTTAGAAGAGGCACCACTCAAACTCTCGGCAGTGTGGTCGGCCAGCTTCTGTCGGCTGATCTGCGGGGCAATGGCACCACAGATCTCGTTTTGGTTGCCGCGCTCCCATCGCTTCAGGCTATCGGAGGGTGCCAAGGTGGTGGAGTAGCCGTGTTGCTCGGCAATGGCGACGGAACCTTTCCGGCGAACGCAACTTACTACTCAGCAGGAGAACACACGTACGGCGCTGTCATCGCAGATATGAACGGCGACCATAAACCCGACATCGTGGCAGCAAATCGGTTAGGAGCGTCCTACAGCGTATTGCTGAATGCGGGTGCAGGCAAATTCGCTACCGCGACAAATTACCGCAGCCCGGAGCCCGTCGACGGAAACTTCGTCACCGGCGATCTGAATGGGGATGGCAAGTTGGATCTGACAATCTCTTCGCAGACCGGCATTGAAGTCCTGCGCAACGCGAGTAGCGGACACCTGTTTGCTCCGACCTCGATTGACCTGTTGGAAGGGGCCACGCCGACTCAGACGTATGCAGCCGATATGCACCGTGTCGGATACCCGGATTTAGTCGGATTTGCTGGATGGGATTTTGGAAATTGTCATACCTCTCACCCTGACCAACTGGAGTACGACGTTGTAAGCCAGGTGGGCAAACCACTCTCCTTTGTCGCAGACATCCCGCTGCCTAGCCGCCAGCTTTGGGACATCGGCATTGGAGACTTCTACCACGACGGCCAGTTAGAGATCCTGGCATTAGGAGATAACTTCGCCGGCGAGACCTATCTTACAATTCAGCGAATTGGCAGTACGCCTTATCCCCCTGCTTTTATCCTTGAGGGCATACCTCGGAACAGTCACTCTCAGCGGAGGAAAAGCTGTCTTCAGCACCGCGTCTCTTGCGCGAGGCGCCCACGCGATCACTGCTACTTATAACGGCAGCGGCACATTCAATTCTCACGTCTCACCTGGACTTACGGTAACGGTCCAGTAACGCAAACAAAACGGCCTCCGTCCGGGCCGTGCTCGTCAGATTCATCTTACTTGCAGGCACAGACCGCAACAGCGGTTACCCTGGAAACGCGAGACGGTTCCAATCGCCATCACAGTGATTAAGAGGCTATCATCGCACTGGAACCCAGCGTGCCTCTTCCTGCGGCATTAATTCCACTGTGGAGTTCGTACCCACCATCCCGCTTCTTGATTTGCTTCTCATCCGGTATTGCGCGGTTCCTGGGTCAAGAACTGATAAATCCACTTTGAATCGCCGCCGCTTGTCGGAGAGGTTCTTTAGCGCAAACCCACCCTGGTCATAGCTGTATCGCAACGCAAACTTGGGAATTCCAAACTCAACGGCACCATAACCTTTGATGTGTGGCGCTACCGAAACATCCGCATCTACGGGAATTGTCAGACCCAAATATTTCGAGATCAATACTGCCGTGTAGACGTTGGGATATTCGTAATACTTCTCTGCCCCGTGGGCGTTCTTGCCATCCACGTAAAAGACATAATCCATGTCGTATCGTTCACCCAGAAAGTAGTTGTCTTTTGCGCCCTCCGTTGCCACGGCCTTCAACTGCTTCAAAACCACGTCGGTCTGATTGCGCGATTCACGGAAGACAGCATCCCAATACCAATACCTCCCAGCCGCGCAAAGATCGTACGGTCCACCGCTGCCAATCTCAGAGTTGTCATACCCGGCAATGTCTGCCGCCACATAGCTGGGGAATCTCTCAAATTGATCCGCGTGTGTATCGATCAGATGGCGCGCGCCATCTGCCTGTGCTGCTGTTGCATACCCAAACGTCACCGGCAGCGCATTGGCCAGCAGATGTATGTGATCGTGAACCTTGCCATTTCGGTCAACCCAATCAATGAATCGCAGGTTCTTCTCATCCCAATATCCCATCGGAAGAGGCTGAATCAGAGCATCGGAGATCTTCTTCGACATACTGGAATAAAAGGTGGCGCGTTCTTTCCGGCCGAGAGCATTCTCCATGTTGGCCAACAAGCCAAACGAATAGGCCGCGAATGCTTGAGCCTGCGTGACGCGTCCGTCCTTGATGACCTGGTCTTCGTAATAGACGTCTGACCATAGACGCCCGTAGCTATCCACATGTGCAAGAGTCCAGGAAGCGGCGTGCTCCAGGTTGAGAATATTAGAGCGGAGCCACGGAACTTCTTTCCGGGCTTCGTAGTAGTGCCAAGCCTCTTCCATCACTTCAATGTTTCCTGTGACTGGAAACATTGCCGCGTTTTGCTTGTTATCCAAGCTGTTTCTGCGTATGTGATATTCGCGCGTTCCATCTGGCTGCACAGAGCAAGGAAAGCGATAGAGCCCTTCGGGATCATCGTTCATGAGCTTGAATTGGAGTTCGATCATGCGCTTCACAATGTCCAGATCGACATCGGACGCCATTGCGAGCCTTCCTTTGATCTGGAATTCGTGATCGACGGCTGGATAGGAGCCCGCATACGAACTGGTCCTCAACGTACTGAGAACATAACCGCTGCTATAGGGAAAGTTCGCTGCCATCGTCTTCTCGACTACCGAGGGCAGCATGGTTCCCCAATAGAAGGCCGCGAGCGCGTCTTCTAATTGCTCGCCGCCGTCGATCTTGAAAGAGAATTTGTGATGGAAGGGATCGCTGTGAGGGCGCGGCTCCGATTTGTAGATCTCAAAACGGTCATCTTGTATGAGAACTTTCAATCCATTCTCTGTCTTCGTCGCGCTCCCGGCGCCGCCATGCAATTGGAGATACCAGGAGTGATCCGCCGAAGTGGCGTCTAACGGAAGAATCCACAAGTTGGTGTTCACATCGATCTGGGCGCCCGTCGTGCTGACTGGTAATATCCACCACTGATTGTCCTTGCGGTCAACGCCCACCCCTTGACAGCCTGTGAAGGCCATCTCCACCGGCGCGCTGTGGTCTGTTCGTGTCGCCACCAAATGATCTCCGGCAGTTGTCAGGGCGGCATTTGTTATTGACTGTAGAATCCCGTCTGCCTGCCGCGGTCGCGGTTCCTCCGTTATCGCTTCATTGGCTTGCGCATACAAGCACCCTGAAATTCCGAAAAAGATAAGAGACGCGATCAGTTTTTTCAGAAAACACCCTTGCGTGGTTTTGCAAACCCGTTGGAATGAGAGATCGTTCAAGCGGGCGTCCAACTCTTTCAACGAAATCGAAAGAAGGTGTGCCCTCAAATCTCGATTCTATAATCTGAGATTCTGGGAGGTCTTACAACGCTCGAGTTGAGCGCTGAACCGCAACATCTCAATGAGTATCTCAGCTGGGGCTGAAAGAGTTCGTAGATGTCTGCAGATTTTCATGTATGGCGCTCGGTGGCGAGATGCGCGCGCCGCCGCTTAAGTCCGACTCAAAAGACTCATACTATGAAAGAAATGGGTGAAGTTCGACAATACTGGGTGCCACATCGAAAGAGATATCATGCCAACCGCAGCACAAAAGACGTTGAATCGAACCTGTCTACGAGGCAGCCGAAAAATGATTTTAGGCCTGTGGGTCATCGTGCTCCTGATGGGAGGCCAGGCTCGTTCACAAGCGACTGATACCACAACGCTGACACTGCCTGACATGCCGCTGCACGATCCGTGGATACTGGCCAACGAGACGGACAAAACGTACTACCTTTACACGTCCAACGTCTCTGCTATGTCCGGTGTGAGCGGCGCAGGAACGATGGTGTATCGAAGCCGTGACCTGAAGCATTGGGAAAAGCCGGTGACAGTCTTTTCCGCATCGGAGATGCAGTGGGCGCAGAAGGGTGGGTGGGCTCCCGAGGTGCATCGTTGGAAAGGTAAGTACTACCTCTTCACCACAGTGCATGACGACACGAAGCCGTTGCCACCGGGCCGCAATGCCGTGCGCCCGACGTATCGCCGAGGCACGATCAGCGCGGTGAGCGATACGCCGCTGGGACCGTTCCATCCGCTCAATCCTGAAGGTCCGCTGGCTCCTGATGACTTCATGACGCTTGACGGAAGCCTCTATGTCGATCCCGCCGGGAAGCCGTGGCTGGTGTACGCGCATGAGTGGCTGCAGAAGACGGACGGCACCATGGAGGCCGTGCGCCTTGCCGATGATCTCTCCAAGCGCGTAGGCGATCCGGTCTTTCTGTTCAAGGCATCGGACGCTCCCTGGCTGGATAAAGGAGTGACTCCTTCGACGATGTCGTTGCAGTATGTGACGGACGGGCCCGAACTATATCGCACACGCGATAAGCATCTGCTGATGCTGTGGTCGAGCTACTCGCACGATGACAAGTACATTCAGACCATCGCGCGGTCGAAGTCCGGTTCAATCGAGGGTCCATGGGAGCAGCTTGCGCCACTTGTATATGAAGACAGTGGCCATGGCATGCTATTCCATGCTTTTGATGGCTCGCTCATGCTTATTCTGCATAGACCCTTCCATAACGCACGCGGGAAGATCTATGCGATGAAGGATGACGGCGATCATCTTGAAGTACTTCAGGAGCGAACGGATCTGGACACCCCTAAAGCAGAACTAGTTGCTCCGCGCGCAACTGCAGACTGATCCGAAGTGACTGGATCGCCCTCGGTGGCTCGAAGTTTCGCCTTGTGGCCAAGGTCGATCACGCGTGAGCGATTCCTCGCCCGCATCCTTTGCTGGGGCGAATTAATCTGCGACCTGCCATGGCGCTATTGCTCCCGCATGAGAATCGTGGGGTTGACGGAAAGGGCCTTCTGAGCGGGAATCCAGGCGGCTACCAGCCCCAGCGCCAGCATGGTGAGAATCACCCCGGCCAACACCACTGGATCGTTGGGGGCTGCCTGGTAGACGATATGGGAAAGAACTTTGGTGGCAAGAAGGCCCATCCCCATCCCCGCCACCGAGCCCGCAGAGAGCAGAATGAACGCACGCCCCAGTGCCGCTCTAAGCACCTCAGTCGATCGCGCACCAAGTGCCATGCGAATGCCCAGTTCGCGCAGCCGCTTGCTCACAGTGTAGGAAGCCATCCCGAAGATTCCAGTCACGGCGAGCATCGCGCCCAAGAGCCCGAGAACACCGAGAGCCACGGAGGCCACCCGAGCAGCAAACAAAGCGGAACTCATTTCCTGATTCCACGTCTTGATGCTGATGGGCAATCCAGCGTCGAGACTGTGGATAGTTGTCGCGAGAGCCTTGGAAAGCTCCTGTGGGTTACGCTGTGACTTGACCGTCAGCCACGTGCCACTGGACGGCTGCTGCTGAAATGAAAAGTACATGGCGGGCATCGGGTCTTCCGTCATGGTGCGGTATTTACCGTCCTCGATGACTCCCACAACCTCGGCTCGCTTGCCATTCCAATATCTAAAGTGACTGCCAATCGCCTTTTGTACGGAGCCGAATACCTTGACTGCAAACTGACGATTGACGAGGGCCACAGTTGGAGCCTGCTTGTCGTCACGCAGGGTGAAATCGCGCCCGGCGAGGAGCCCGGTGCCCGCGGCGTTAAGGTATCCGGGAGAGAGGAGATAGTTCATGGCGTCAGCGGCATAGTTTGTGGGCCGGAAATCTGTGGCTGTGTCGGTGTAAACATACGAATCGCCACCGCCGAGGCCTAGAGGAAGGTGGTCGGTGTAGCCCACCGCTGTGACCCCCGGAATCTCTGCGACTGCCTCGAGCATGCGGCGCTGCATCTGCGGCACCTTGTCGCCGGTGTAGCCCGCCATGTGCAACTCGGCACCGACGATCATGACGTCCTGGGGCTCAAATCCGAAATTGCCGTGCATGGATCGCACCAGACCGCGTACCGCCACCAGCGAAGAGGTGACCAGCACAGCGCAGATGGCGATCTGGACGGCGAGAAGGACATCGCGCAGGGTAAGTCGGCGAACTCCGCCGATATGGGCGCACCAGTTCGGATGACCTGCCATGGATCGGTCCGCAACACTTGACGCACCGGGACCATGCCAAAGATTAGACCGCTCACCAAGGCCAGCAACAGGGCTACAACATAGGTGCCCATGTCCGGGTTGACCGGGACATTAATCGGCGTATCGGGAATTGGCTGCCAGGCACTCAGAAAGCGAAGAAGTACGACACCGCCGGCTATGCCAATGGCGCCGCCTATTAGAGAAACCACCACCGCCTCGGTCAACATCTGGCGCAGAACCAGGCCGGGCCGCGAACCCAGGGCCATACGCAGTGCAATCTCCTTGGCGCGATCTGCCGCACGAGCGGCAAACAGGCTGCCAAGATTGGCGCATGCTGCGAGCAGGATCAGGCCCGCCAGCAACATCAAAGCCGCCATAAATGCGCGCGCAGGTCCACCGAGCACGTCGCCGATGAGCCCCGGGCGCGCCAAGGTGAACTTGAGCCCTTCATCGTCGCTCGGATAGGTCTTGGACAGCCAGCTTCCGATCGAATTCAGGTCGTCGACTGCCTGAGCGGGCGTGATCCCGGGCTTTAGGCGCCCAACAACAAATTCAGAGTGATCTCCACGAATCTGGAGGGAGTCAAAACCCGCCACGGCGGGTTGTTCGACCATGGGAATCCACATTGCGGGCGCAAAGAACAGCTCGGTTCCACGAAAGCCGGCCGGAGCCACACCTATGATGGTGAATGGGTGCTTGTTGATAAGCACGCCGCGCCCTATGACGCTGGGATCGCCGCTGAATTGGCTGTGCCAATAGGAATAGCTGAGCACCACGAAGGGAGCACTGCCGGTTCCGCGCTCGTCGGAAGCGTGAAAGAAACGCCCCATAAGCGGCTGAATGCCAAGGGCGTCGAAGTAGTTTCCACTGGCCATGTAAGGCCACGCGATGGATGGTTTGGCCCCTGTATCGATTCCCACTGGGCTACCGATGTTATAAAGCGCAAGGCTCTCGAAGGTACGGTTGCGATCGCGCAGGTCGAGGTAGTCGGCATAAGACTGCGAGGGTGTCTGAGGGAATCGCTGCACCGTGTAAAGATTCTGCGCATTGGGCACATTCACGGGCCGGAGTACAACGGCATTGAGGATGCTGAAGACGACCGTGTTGGCCCCTATCCCCAAGGCCAGGGTGATGATAGCCGTCACCGCGAAGCCAGGAGACTTCATTAACTGCCGGAAAACGATTCTCAAATCGCTAGTCATTTGAATGCCCTGACTGAATCTACGACTGGACTGGGATGTAGTTCCCTTTAATTGATCAGGACACGCTTTTGTGGGGCCCGAGTTCCCGTTTAGGGAAAATACAAATTAAACCTGTGCGGGCTTGCGAAAGCGTACTCTCGAACTCGTCGGTTGAGAAGTCCAATTGGCGCCCATGAGCATACTCCGCGATGTCAATAACCCGCAAACTTCAGGGCATCTGGCAGCTAAAGCTCGCGGCGTCGTGGGGATTGGCCTTTCCGCCATATTTTGCAATAAGGGGATAAGCGCACAATGGACGGGTTATGCCGGGGAACGCTCTTCCGCTCGCCAGCAGGCTTTCTGGCGCTTTGCCGTTTTCCACCCATTCCTGCATAGCCGCCAATGCATCGAAGTCATCTAATCCGGGCCCACCGCTGCAGTGGTTCATTCCCGGCACCAGGAACAGGCGAGCAAAGCCCAGTACGTTATTCTCTCCGCCGTTCTTTTGCACTATTTGCTTGTAATAACGAATAAGGTCAAGTGCGGAGAAGACTGGATCGCTAACCCCGGTATAAAGCAAGAGTCTTCCTCCACGTTTTTTGAATGCGGACCAGTCCACCGCCGTTGCATTGATCTCCGCCGATGCCTTGTCAATTCGCGCCGGATCCGTATCAAAGTTGAACTTGAAGATATCGATGGGCGGAGGGGTGCCTGCAAGCGCAAGCCCGTTGAAGAATGATGGGAAAATCAGTACGTTGATCGAGGGGACCGGTCCAAGCCCTGTCATCCACACGCGCCATCCTTCGGCACCATCCCCGGAATCGTACGGCCACTGCGAATAGAGTGCCTTGCCGCTAGAATCATGAGGACCATCGAAAATCTTCCTGATCACTTCGACCTTTTCAGCCGACAAGCAGGAGGCCCCTTGTCCAGACGCGCACTTCAGCACGGTTGGATCGAAATGACAGGCCTCGGGGTTGAAGATCATCTCATCTTTCAAGCCATCAAGTGCATCGCATTTCTCCAGAACACGAGCGACTAGGAGCTTTAAGTCGGCCTCAGTCAACGATTGCGCCAGATCTGGAGAACCATCCGGTTTCTTCGGCGAAATCGAGGCAAGTTGCATGGTGTTCCATGCTTCGGCGATTGCTGCATTCGTCAGGTTGAAGGCGGGCGCACCGGCAACGACCCCATCAAAATACTCGGGATAGCGCTCGGCGGTCATCAAGCCTTCGCGTCCGCCATTCGAACATCCCTGGAAGTAGGAGTGCCGAATAGACTGACCATAAAACTGCACAATGACCTTACGGGCTACATCCGTGACGAGCTTGGTGGAACGATAGTTATAGTCGATACGGGCTTCAGAATCAGAGCCAAAGGAGCCGTCTGGTGTAATTGGGTTCTTGTCCTGGTGACCGCCATCCGTCGAAATTACGGCGTATCCAAAATGCATGGCAGATTTGCTGTCGGGTGTAGTAACGGGGCCCTTTAGACCCAACGCAGGGTTAAGGATTCCATCAAGTCCACCTCCACCCAGAAACAGAAGCCTGCCTTCCCACGCCTCCGGCATACGAATCTCGAATTTGTCGCCATACTCTTTCCCACTCGAGCTCTTGTGATGATTTACTTCGCCATGTACAACACAGTGAGCGGGAAGGGATTTCAGTACGACCGGAGGACCATAAGTACCTCCCACGGAAACTGGCTGCCCGGCAGGAACCTCGATGGCTTCCAAGATCGTTGCGTTTTCGATCTGTATTTTTGTCAGGTCTCCGCACCGTGTAGAAAATGACGGAGGCGGTGTGACAGCCTGACCCTGCATAGCGCATACCCCTGCGAAAATGACTGTGAACAGCGTGGATCCATTGAAAAGATTCATCGCACTCCCTTGCAGTCGAAACCCAAATCAAGTTCCGCTGGCGCGAACGCTAGAACTCCAGGCGCCTTCGATTTGGAACAACCAACATTTATAGCAGCTTCTGTCAGGGTCCTTGGGAGGCCAGCCGGCACCTCGTGCAAGAGAGCATCCCATGTGCTGTGAGTTCCATTTCAGTTTGGTTTACGGACGCTATGGCAGGTCGTGTCCCCAGGCCTCAAACTCAATTAGTGCGCACCACTTTGCCGGGTCTTCTGGCACCACGTTGATGATGCGCACCCATGAACTCTTTCGTTTTGGAAACGAGAACTCCTGGAAGTCGGCAGAAGACGCTATGTCAATCGGAACGTGGCTACCGTCGGAGAACTCTACATCTACCTTCTTCCAATAGCTGTCGTGCGGAAAATCTGCCCTGACCATCAGGCGAATTTTGTCCAATTCGACGGGCCTGCCGAAATCCGCTTTCCACCAGATGTCCGTGCGCAACTGCGGCCCCCAGGATTGATAAGGCCAAACGCCGTGATGACCATTCAACGTAACCCCATCGATCGCATTACGCGATTCAAAGTCGAACAGGTTTCTAGAAACACTGTTGGAGCTTGCATGCGGATAAATTCCGGGAGAGCTTTCACCAGACCGCAGCAGGTCGCATGGATTAAGCGCGAGATTGCGATAACCTTTAATCTCCTTCGCGGTCAAAGCTCGGAGTGTCACGCGATGGGATTGGCCAGCGAAGCTTTCGGGCGCATACGCGCTTCCGGTTTGAGCTTCCGCGCGACCGAAAGGAATCTCATAAACGACTTCATCCTGCGAAGCACCGGAGTTATAAATAAGACATTCTGGGATGTTCTCGTCGATTTGAATCGCCATCCGTTTCGGTCCGCTGAAGACGATGCGATCTCCGGCTTGATACTCGCGACTGAAGGCGAGGGTTGCCGATGTTCGCCCAGAAGATTTAGGGCCGTTCTCGGGTCCTGCTACACGCGCTCCCCGCGCATCCTGCACATCGATGTGAAGCGGGGTGCTCTTTTTGTTGATCTGCGTCTGTGCGCTTAGACTGAGAGAAGCACATAGAAGGAACGCGCGCCCACCAAGTATAAAGAGAGCGGACATCTTAGACTGCTTGCAAAAGATGGATATCGCGGCCACGATTTTCTCCTGAACGAAGTTTTGAGATGTTCCTTTTTCAACTCTAATAGGTCAATGATTTTCCAGTTTTGCGCCCAAGCAATTCGGGCAATTTCGTCATCTTTTAGAAATATCCGCAGTCTTCGGACGTTGCCGATTATGATCTCTTTATTGATTTGTAATTACAAACATTGTTGTGAAGATCTCGTCCCATTTCGCCCAACCCAACAGCTGAGGTGATCTTTTTTGAGGTTGATTCGCTGGTGGCATCTGCTCAGCTTCGATGCGCCGACCGTTGCGGTCGTATGGGCATATCTTTTCGCAAGTGTGATGCATGTGCGCCTTCCTTGGCTTGGAGCGTTAATTCTTGCTTTGGGTACCTGGCTAATCTATATCGCCGACCGCTTGCTGGACGGCATTTCTCATGATGAGTTGAAACCGATGCGGGAGCGACACCACTTCTATGCGAGAAACTGCAAACATTTCTTGTTCGCTGCGCTGACTGGTTGTACGATCCTGCTCTGGCTGATTGCAACGCGCATGCCATCCTTCACTCGCAGAGACGACACGATCGTTTTCGGCGTCGTAATGGTCTATTTCGCAGCGATACACGGTTCCTCCCTCAGAATGGGTAAGACAGCCAATCCGCCAGTACAAAATGAAACCAACCCAATTGAAAACGGTTCATCCGGCAGGAAAACCAGGCTGCCTAAAGAAGTGGCCGTCGCTATCTTGTTTGCTGTCGCAACCGCTGTTCCGGCCTGCTCGCGGATCGGTCGTAACGCCGCTGGACACTACGCAGAGATGTCACTTGCCGTCATTTGTTTTGCGGTTCTTTGCTGGCTGAATTGTGTAGCGATTGAGCATTGGGAGACGACGAAGGGTTTTGAACCATCCTTCAAACACATGCATGCAACGACTAAATGGGCAGGTCGGAACCTCGCCAGGATTGCACTGGCAGTGTGCGTAATCGCACTGGAAATTGCGGCAGCGACAACGATGCTCCCCAAAACACTCTCGCTTCAGTCTGTGTTTCTGTCTGCTGCACTAAGCGCAATCGCGCTCTTCGCGCTGGATCGTTTTCGCAGAAAACTCTCATCAATTCAGTTGCGCATTGCCGCCGACGCAGCCCTGCTTACCCCGTTGATCTTTTTACTGCGGTAGCATCTGCGGAGTGCGATGACTCGTGCGGCAGCGGCCCTTTGGCATGAAATCAATCGTGTACGTTCTGACATGGGTGACGACCTGGTGTTACGCCGAACCAACAACCGCCGGGCCGCAAACTTCGATGCCATTGCACGGCCGTATCGCTGGCTTGAGTACATTACATTCGGCCGATTGCTGGAGCGGGTCAGGTTCGCGCACATCCCTCGCATTACCGATAGGAAGCATGCTTTGGTCCTTGGCGATGGAGACGGGCGATTCCTTGCGCGGCTGGCGGGTCAGAATCGAGGGCTACATGCCGAAGCCGTCGACTCAAGTGCCAGCATGCTGGCACTCCTACAATCCAAGGTATGTAAAGTTGGGGCGGCAGATCGCGTTACACTCACGCAGGCCGATGTTATTGACGAGAAGTTCTACCCTGTCGGAAGCGGTTACGATCTTGTAGTAACGCACTTTTTCTTTGACTGCCTCACGGATCGCGAAGTTGAAAGGATTGTCGATCGAATTATCCCCAGATTGGCGCACGAATCGATCTGGATCGTTTCGGAATTCGACGTTCCTCCCGCGGGACCACGGATGTGCGCGCGAATCCTTATCAGGCTTCTCTACACGTCCTTCGGTCTACTAACAGGCCTTGCGGTTCGTTCTTTACCGGACTATCGGCGAATACTTCGAAGCCGAGGATTTCGTCTGGAAAAACAAACCACCAACATACGAGGAATCCTCGTTAGCGAACTTTGGCGACGGAAGAAGCCGCAATTATGAACTCTGCAACTTTTAGCTACAATTTTCCAGCTCCGCCGATGGCACTGTCTCCTGCCAACTCCCGAGGTCTCATTGACTTGCCCGTTTTGCAGAAGTAAGATTCGCGCCAATGATTGGGCAAACCATCTCGCACTATCGCATCATCGAAGAGCTCGGTGCTGGCGGGATGGGGGTCGTATACAAGGCCGAGGATGTTAAGCTCGGCCGCTTTGTCGCTCTCAAGTTTCTGCCCGATAACGTAGCCAAGGGCCCGCAGGCACTCAGCCGTTTTCAGCGCGAAGCCAAAGCTGCTTCTGCACTGAATCATCCGAACATTTGCACCATCCACGAGATTGACGAGGCCGATGGGAAAACCTTCATAGCCATGGAATTGCTCGAAGGCCAGACGCTGCGACACCGGATCAGCGGCAAGCCTTTGGACATCGAGACGGTGCTTGATCTGGGCATCGAGATCGCTGATGCTCTGGAAGCTTCCCACTCACAGGGCATCATCCACCGCGACATCAAACCTGCCAATATTTTTGTCACCAAGCGGGGCCGCGCCAAGATTCTCGACTTCGGTGTGGCGAAATCATTGCTCAAACCTGAAGGGATCGCGACGAGCACTTCGGACATCGAGTCCGACGAGCTACTCACAACCCCGGGGATAGCCCTGGGAACCGCCGCCTACATGTCTCCAGAGCAAGTGAGGGCAGAAGAGTTGGACGGTCGCTCAGATCTGTTCTCTTTCGGGATCGTTCTTTACCAAATGGCTACGGGGAAGGTTCCCTTTCAAGGAGCCAGTTCCGGCCTCATCTCCGAAGCGATTCTCAACCGCGATCCGGTTGCTCCCATGCGAGTAAATCCCAACATTCCTCTGGCACTCCAGGAGGTGATCTGGAGAGCCTTAGAGAAGGACAAAAACCTGCGGTATCAGAACGCGTCAGACATGCGGGCTGAGTTGCAACGGCTCAAGCGACAAACGGAGTCGGGTAGCAGGGTTGTGGAGATAGAAACAGGGTCGCCCCTGACACCAACAACAGGTCGTTCATCTTCAACCCGCAAGCAGCGGGTCCAGGGTTCCTCCGGGCAAAACACTGCTCTGCGCCAGCAACGAGTTGCCAGGGTGATTGACTCGCTGGCAGTTTTGCCCTTCGGAAATGCGAGTGGCGATCCTGAACACGAATACCTCAGTGAAGGTATCACCGGAAGTCTCATTAATATTCTGGCGACACTGCCGAAGCTTCGAGTGATGGCTCAGAGCACCGTCTCAAGGTTCAAGTCCCGCGAAATTGACCCTCAAGCCGTAGGTCGTGAGCTTAGAGTGCGCGCTGTGCTCACCGGAAGAATTATGCAAAGCGGCGGCTCGTTACGCATTGGAACCGAATTGGTCGATGTGGCCACTGGTTCTCAACTCTGGGGCGCGCAATACGATCGCAAGCCTGGCGACATCTTTATGGTCCAGGATGAAATTTCCAGCGAAATATCGGGGAAATTGCGGCTACATTTGACCCGAGCAGAAAAGAAGCAACTGACAAAGCGCCACACGCAGAATGCCGAGGCGTACCAACTCTACCTGAAGGGTCGTCACCACTGGAACCGTTGGACGGAAGAGGGTTTCTACAAGGCAATCGAGCACTTTCAGCAGGCAATCGAGAACGATCCCAGCTACGCATTGGCCTACGCTGGTTTGGCCGATTGTTACGTGCTGCTGGGATGGAACAGCTACCTTCCGCCGAAGGAGGCATTCCCTAAGGGCAAAGTCGGCTGCGAAGGCCGCCCTGCAACTCGACCCGGATCTCGCCGAAGCCCACACGGCTTTTGCGGCCCTGTTGTGGCTTCACGATTGGGAGTGGGATAAGTCGCAGGTGGAATTCAAACGAAGCCTCGAACTTGGGCCCACCTACGCAACCGCCAACCACTGGTACGCAGAGTATGCAATGACCGTGGGGCGACATGCGGAAGCGATGACCAGGATGAAGATGGGGCTCGATCTAGATCCTTTGTCACTCATTATTAACGTTGCAGTCGGATGGGCCCTCTATTTTGCCCGCCGACATGATGAAGCCATCGAACATCTCCGGCGAACTGTCGATTTGGACCCCAACTATCCCGTCACTTACTGGATTCTTGGTCTGCTGCTCAGGAAAACGGGTTGTTATGAGCTCGCCATTACTGAGGGTGAAAAGGGGGTAACGCTGTCAGCCGGCAGTCCTCTGATGCGCGCGGCACTTGCGCACACTCTCGGCGCGGCTGGTAGGACCAAAGAAGCACGTCAGATACTCGAGGATCTGACAAAACTAGCGAAGCAAAAGTATGTCGCACCCTACTTTTTCGCCGGAATACACATTGGCCTGGGAGAAAACGAACGCGCGATCGAATACCTGGAGAAATGCTATGAAGAACATTCCCACTGGCTTATCTATCTTCATATAGATCCGAGCATGGACGCATTGCGGGACAACCCAAGCTTCCAAGCCATATTGCAGCGGGTTGGCCTTCCCGCGCTCACGACCTCCGCTCCAAGCTGAAATGGGCACGCGTCCTTTCGTGCTCGCAGCATGCGAGTACGTGACTATGGCGCTAATTGCGTGCGATCAAGGAACTCCTCGTTCCAGGCAGCTCGAATCAATTCCAGTTTATTGTTGTCGAACGCTTCGGAATTGTCCTCAAACTCGGCCAAATCTACCACCCGACGATGCAACTCCTCTAAGCTAGTCGAGAGTGGATAAAGTTCAGGATGTTTTCTTGCGAGAAGCACTCCGATCTTCTCTGCGTCGTCCCAGGTAAATTTCTCAGACATGAGATTCTCCTTGAGGCCTACAGGTTTGGGTGTCCCCGGAACAGCGGCGACGAACATCGCAAATATACCATCGCCCGCCATCACAGATCCGACGCTCCTCAGGTGAGCAGCATAGTACAGGGAAAAAATACCAAGAGTCCAAAGAATGCGTGCCTACGCGATGACCTTACCTAAGCCAAACTCACATCCGCTCTTCATTTCGAAATCGGCACGCCAAAAAAAGCCCCTTGATTCGGCGCTTGCATCGGATTCTGTAATAGATGCACCTCCGGCTGCAACGAACGTGCGTCTGCGCACGCGTGGAATAGATGGCTTGTCTGATTTACTAAGGATTTCTCGCGATCGGCGGCGTTGACCCGCTGTCGGGTATTGATTTGGCTGGCGTGTCGTAGAGATAAAGATGATGCAAGTTCTTCATGGAGGCCAGAGGAGCTACAGCGGTCTGCGTGACCGGTGTACTGCTGAGATTAAGATAGGTGAGCTGCGATAGAGAAGCGAGCTTGGCAAGACCGCTGCCTGTGACCTTTGTGCCTTCAAGATGGAGCGCACGAAGATGAGTGAATTTTGCCAATGTGTCGAAGCTTGCATCGGTGACTGCTGTCCGCGCTAGCTCTGCCTCTACGATGTAGGGGGCGAATTTCTCGAACTGCTGCAGTTGCGCATCCCCGAAGCTACCGGCAGCATCGACGGTGTAGAGGACAAGGCCGTCGGAAGGCTTGCCCGACACATGCATCAGCTTTGCACCCTGGCTTTTTTCCATTTGCTGAATTTCGGGCTCGAGCGCGCTATAGTCCCCTACGGGGATGAGCGGTGCGTCCGGCTGCGGCTCGCGAATCGAAATTCCTGCGACGGTGGTGTCCGTAGGTGATGCTCCCTGCTGGATCCATGCTCGGATCCATCCAATCTCCTCTGCGCGGAGGGGTGGCTTACCCTCGGCCGGCATGAACTGCTTATGGCTGGCTGGGAGGGTTACGCGATGCAGCAGAAGACTCTCGTCTGGATTGCCGGGGGCAATCGTTCTGCCATCTTTGCCGCCCCGCATTAACTGATCGTAAGAGTCGAGGCGCAGGCCCCCGGATTTCTTCGATTCACCGTGGCAGGAAACACAGTTGGCGTCGAAGATGGGGTGGATGTGTTTGGCGTAAAACGACGTGGGGTTGGCCACTTGTACCTGGGTTGAATTCCCGAGAATCAGGCTTTTGAGTGAGGTTGGCAGGTATTCCGTGAGGTAGTTTCTGCCGTGGGTGATTGAGCCGCCCTGGTGGGCTGTCCACGCCAGTGTTAACAACGTGCAGGTTAACAGGAGCGGATATGCGAAGGGCAACGTTCGTGCGGACCAGGGTGGACGGACTAGTAAGCAGAGGGCGATACCGATGGCCAGTGCGATTCCGCCCCACATGTGTCGAGTGACGGTGGAACCTGCTTCGCCACTGCCGTAGGCCAGCAGGTACCCGAGTGTAAGCGAGCCAAGGCTTGTGATGAATGCAAGGCTCAGCACGAAGGCAACAGCCTCGCGCAGGACTGGACGCCAGGCTCCTGCTATTTCGAGAACGGGAACAAGCACGAGCAAGCCGATAGGAAGATGCACCAGAAGTGGATGGAATCGGCCCAGCAACTGCTGCCAGTCGGCGTGTGGTTTGCCGTCCAGCTTGACAAGCCAGGGCAGAAGAAGAAGCGCGGCACTGAGAAGGAGGGCCGCGAGACTTAGTAATCTTGCCGGCTTCTTCTCAGGGATCGACCTGTCGACCAGCACGGCAGGCCGTGGACGATTGCTCACGCAAGCAGGCCTTGTACAACGCTTGCCGGAGTCGGCCCTGTGAGTTTCTGGTCCAGACCCTGAAATTTATAGGTCAGCTTGTTGTGGTCGATTCCCAGGCAATGCAGGATAGTTGCATTGAAGTCCCGAACCGTGACGGGATCTTTGACTACGTTGTAGCTGTATTCATCTGTCTCGCCGAACGTGATGCCGGTCCGCACGCCTCCGCCGGTCATCCAGGTGGTGAAGCAGCGCGGATGATGATCGCGACCATAATTTTCCGGTGTGAGTCCTCCCTGGCTGTAAACAGTACGGCCAAACTCGCCTGCCCAAATAACGAGCGTGTCGTCCAGCAGACCCGCGCTGTTTGAGGTCAGTGACCAGCGCGTAGCAGCCTCGGTCAGTCTCCTGGCAAAGGATCGGCAGCGTACCGGTCACGTTGCCGTGCACATCCCAGCCGCGCTTGTAGACCTGCGTGAATCGCACACCGCGTTCAGCCATCCGGCGGGCCATCAGGCAGTTATAGGCAAAGGTGCCTGGCTCTTTGGCGTCGGGGCCATAGAGATCCCAGGTCGATTTTGGCTCCTTGCTCAGGTCGGCAAGTTCGGGCACCGACGTTTGCATGCGATACGCCATCTCGTACTGAGCGATGCGGGCATGGGTCTCGGGATCGCCCAGTTCTTGCAAAGTCTGCTGATTGATTGCGTTCACCGCGTCCAGCATGTTGCGGCGTACCTCATGACTCACCCCGTTTGGATCTGTGAGGTAAAGCACCGGATCGCCCTGGGAACGTAATCCCACACCGGCGTACTCCGAAGAAAGGAACCCGCTGCCCCATAGCCGTGAAGAGACTGGTTGATTGTCCTCTTTCATATTCAATTTGCTCTGCAGCACCATGAACGTAGGCAGATTGTCGTTCATGCTGCCCAGCCCATAGGAGAGCCACGCTCCGAGGCACGGCTTGCCGGGATTCATATTGCCGGTATTCATCAGCATGATCGCCGGTTCATGGTTGATGGCTTCCGTATTCACGGACTTGACAATCGTGAGATCGTCGACGATCTTTGCCGTATTCGGCAGCAGATCGCTAACCCAGGTGCCCGTCTTTCCATATCGCTTGAATGCCCAATGTGAGGGAGCGATGGGAAACCTTGCCTGTCCCGCCGTCATGCCCGTCAATTGTTGTCCGCCACGCACGGAATCGGGAATATCCTTGTCATAGAGAGCAGCCAGATTTGGCTTGTAGTCCAGCAGATCGATTTGCGGTGGGCCGCCTGACATGAACAGGTAGATTGCCCGCTTCGCCTTGGGAGCAAAGTGTGGCAATTTCAGCGTTTCCGCAACCTCAGAAACCGCAGGGCCTTTTGCACTCGGCTGCCGAGTATCCCCCCGGAGAGCGCGATCACCCAGCAGGCTCGCCATGGCAGCCCATCCCAGCACCTTTCCTGTGCGCCCCAAAAAGTGCCGCCGCGTTTGCAACGCCGCCCATTCCTGCTTCAACTCAGAAGGGACGGGAAGATTCAGCACATCAGGTTCACACTCTGTATCGGTACAAAGAGGATGTTGCTTCATTGG
The DNA here is from genome assembly GCA_963797255.1 of uncultured Acidobacteriaceae bacterium. Lineage (GTDB taxonomy): Bacteria > Acidobacteriota > Terriglobia > Terriglobales > Acidobacteriaceae > JANXZS01. The sequence goes on along the minus strand of CAWCOV010000001.1, from coordinate 183,512 downwards.
GTGTTCTCCACTACTTCGTTAGCGTCTCATCCAGATTCAACATTTCGCTTGCGACCATCGTCCATGCCGCCAGTTCCGCAGGAGGGATCGATGCATTTCTCTTTTTCTCGCCCACGCCCACCAACTCTTGTGCTGCTTTCGGATCTGCCGCATAGTGCTTTTGCATCTGCGCGAGCGAATTCTCGAGAACTGCCGCCATCCGCGGCGGTGGTTCATGTGAAAGCAAGAGCTCACTCATCAGTTGGAGGCGCTGTTGGGGGCTGTTCCCTGCGTCCCTGATCACTCGCTCAGCCAGCGCACGCGCGGCCTCGATCCATTGCACATCGTTCATAGTCACCAGCGCCTGCAAGGGTGTATTCGTCCGCTGCCTGCGTGTGCATGCCGCATCGCGCATGGGCGCGTCGAAGGCATCCATATCGGGCATGGTGGCCATGCGTTTCCAATAGCTGTACATGCTCCGCCGGTAGAGCGCGTCGCCGTGTTCCTGTGTGTAATGCAGGGTATCGCTTGCGTTGTGGCTTGACTGCTCCCAGATATTCGCAGGCTGGTAAGTCTTTACGCTGGGGCCGCCGATTGTATTCACAAGCAGCCCACTCGACTCGAGTGCGATGTCGCGCAGAGTCTCCGCATCCATGCGGAACCGCGGCCCATGGGATAGCAAGAGATTTTTAGGATCCGAGGTCAGCTGTTCGGGCGTCGATTTCGCACTTTGCCGGTACGTAGCCGACATGACCATCAGCTTATACATGTGCTTGACGTCCCAACCGCTTTCGCGGAACTCGACAGCCAGCCAGTCCAGCAGTTCGGGATGCGATGGCCGCTGTCCCATGATGCCGAAGTCCTCGGTTGTTTCAACGAGGCCGGCGCCGAATAACTCGTTCCACATCCGGTTCACCGTCACACGCGCGGTCAGCGGATTGTCTCCACTCACTGTCCATTTAGCCAGCGCCAGCCGGTTATGCGCGTCACCTGGGGACAGTGCGGGGAGAAAGTGAGGAGTGTTCGCTTCCACCCGATCGGTGCGCGCGGAATAAACGCCTCTCGTCAGAATGTTGGCATAGGGAATCGAAGGCTTTTCCCAGGCAACGAGAGTTAGAGCGCCGCCTTCCGAGAGCTTAGTGAGTTTCGCATTCAGGCGCTGAATCTGTTCCTGAAGGGCAATGGCGCGTTGGTCTACATAATTGAAGTAGAAATCGCTGACCGCATGCCGCTCGTCCCGGCTCCATTTCTCGGACGGCTTACTGATCACCTCGGCGATATAGTCCTCGAAGGGCAGCCTTTGCGCTTCCTCCGGAGTCAGTGCGCGTCCATACAGTCGGATGTCCTGGTAACGAGTCTCTCGCGCTGGATCGGCATCCGGATATCGCCAGCCCAGTTGCATTGGGGCCTGTGTCCGGATTGTCTTCTGAGCGAGTTTGTTCATCACTACCGTTGTTCCAACCGACTGCACCATCCACATAGATCTTGACCCCAGACGCAGTGCCCGATCCGTCGTAGGTAAAGAAGACATGTCTCCAATGGCCATCGACGGGCAAAGCTTCGGTCGCGGAAACTTTGATGCCGATCCATGGCGTAGTGTCCTTCGCTGGCTTCGATGTGGGCGCCTTAGGCTTCTCAGTTTTGGCAGCTTCCTTTTTTGTCCTTAGGAGGAGATTTCTTCTCCGGAGGCTTCTTTGGGGCCAGGTCCTTCTTCGTCAGGTCTACCGGCGTTGGATACTCGAAGGCTTCTTTTTTGACAATGGGCTTTGCGACCGCGACTGTTTTGGGGACCTTCAGGCCTTTGGGTGCTTCGTTAACAAGCTCAACGCTGACAATCCCTTTTTCGATGGAAAGATCCCAGCCCCGGTTGAGTTGGTTCGGTATCCATTTTCGAGAGAAGAGTACCGGTGGCGTTGTCCAGGGTGTAGTTCGGCGCAGAGCGCACCATGAACCATCCGCCCGAAGAGAATGCCTGGTTTCCTTCATAATCGCCGGTTTGTCCCAGCACGATGTGCGTGCTGGCGTCCATCCGAAAATCAGGCCAGAGCCAGGTCGTCTCTCCCCATTGTGGCTTGAATTTTCCAATGGGAAAACTGGCCTGCTGCGCATGGGGCGCACTGTTCTTCAATGCCTCTCCGCCGCCTTCATCCAGGCGAAGCCGAAGGTCGAGTTTATCGGCGGAAACAGACTGTGGAAGGTTCTGCCGCGATGCAAGCCAACGCGAAATCAAGACACGCTCCTGCGAACGCAAAGAAGCGAGTTGACCGGCAAGCTCCGATCGTTCCGCAACAACGCGATTGTAGGCTTCCTGGTGCGGAGCTTTGGGAACGCGCGCCACCGGTGTCCAGACTGGCCGGTCGCCATTGAAGGGTTTCTCGTCAATGTTGTTGAAGAAGGCAGTCAGCGCATAGAAATCTTTCTGCGAAGTCGGATCGTATTTGTGGTCGTGGCAAACCGCACAACCCACGGTCAGCCCCATAAATGTGGCGCCATAGGCCTCGGCACGCTCGCGCGCGATGTTTGCGCGCAACTCTTCCGGGATTGCGCCGCCTTCATTGCTGCTCGCGCCCAGGCGAACATAGCCGCTGGCGATCAAAGGATCGATGGTCTTCGCCGGGAGTAGATCTCCGGCGATTTGCTCCACTGTGAACTGATCGAACGGTTTGTTGCTGTTGAAGGATCGAATCACGTAATCACGGTAGGGCCAGATATCGCGGCTGTTGTCTAAATGAATGCCGTAGGTATCGGCGTAACGCGCATAATCCAGCCAATGCCGCGCCCGCTCCTCGCCATACGTGGGCTTGGCAAGCAACCTGTCTACGAGATGTTCATAGGCATCGGGTGACTGGTCCTGCAGGAATGCCTGGACTTCCGCGGGGGTTGGCAGCAGGCCTGTGAGGTCAAGGGTAACGCGGCGAATCATTACCTCTTTGCTCGCCTCAGGCGACGGATGCATGCCAGCTTTCTTCAGGCCCGCGAGGATGAAGTCGTCAATCGGATTTTTTGCCCAACTATCGTTCTGTGCCACGGCGGGCAAGGCAGGCCGGATAGGTTTATCGAACGCCCAGTGCGGCCGATATACGGCACCCTCTTTGATCCACTCTTTGAGGACTGCGATATCGGCGGGTTTCATGGGCCGGGCTTCGCCCTGGGGAGACTGCGGCATGAGGTGATGCGGGTCTGTGGACTCAATCCGTTTGATGAGTTCGCTCTGGTCGGGATGGCCGGGGACGATGGCGTCGGGATGGCCGGGCCTCTTACGGAATGCCGATTCTTCCAAGTCCAGCCGCAACCCTGCTTTACGCATCTCGGGATCAGGCCCATGACAACTAAAGCAATTACTGGCCAGAATCGGCTGCACATCCTGATTGAAATCGAGATGTTGTTGCGTACTGTGTCCGATCGCTCCGGTTGATTGCCCAGTACGGCAGCCAATCGCGCCGCTGAGCAATAAGCCCGCGCAAATAGATCCGATCGTCACAGCAGATTGACGCGGCTTGTACTGCACTATCCTATTTAAACCGAGTCGGTTCGGATAGATTTTTACCACTCGGGTCGGCTCCGTATTCCGGTTTGAAAAGTATAGTACAGGCTTCAGGAGGTTGGCATTTTCTAGTTTACCGGCATCCGGGCATAACTGAAAAATGGGCTATTGTCAGGATTGCCAAAGTTCCGGCGCCAAGGTGATGAGACGTCGTCCACCACGCAGTCGTGATCAGGCGCCTGCAAGCACTGGTCACAATGAAGCAGTCGATTTCGAGTCGGCCGAGGATTGCTAGAATTCCTGCGGACATGCTTTCCATGCTGAGTGGTTTTGAATTGCGCCGCTGATGCGGCCGGGGGGTAATTCGTGCAACGGAGCAAGGCATTTTCACTATCGATCCCACTTTTGATCCTCGCGTTCTGTTGCGGCCGAGCGAAGGCAAGCGAAGTGCGCGTGACTAGTGGAGATTGGGTGCTTTCTGCGGATGCATCCACCAGCACATTTTCCGTCGATGCAGGTCCTCTTGGGCGGCTCCTGGAAAATGGACGCTTCTGGGTTCGCGAGGAGAGTGGGGTTCGCCAAGCGAATGGCTGGATCGTCCGGGCGGACAAAGACGCTCTCGTGATCCGCACCAGCGACCCAAAGATGGAGTGGAAGCTGAGTGTGATCGGAGACGTACTTCATATCGCCGGCACGCACTATCGCAGCCTGCTGACTGCCGAGGCTCCTTCGAAGATCGATCGCATCCTGGGCCGCCTGCTCGATAGGCAGGGCGCGCCAGTGGTGTGGTCAGGAACTGGAGAAGTGGAGGGCGGGTACGGCGGAAGCTACACGCGCAATGCATCTTTCCTTCCCCGCACCAATCCCGACGTGATGTACGTTCGGCTCGGCCGACTGGAGGGCAGTGGATTCCACAGCCTGTTTGATCGCAAGTACCGATACGGCAGTCGACTTTCCCGAAGACACAACGTTGCATCGCGACGAATCGAACAGCGACCTGCTCAAGATCACGATTCCGGTTGCGGGCAACGCGGTGATCCGTGTGGAGCATGACTATTACACGCGCGTGCTCGGCGTACCGTACTACGCCAGCTATAACGATCAGAGATTTCCCACGGCTCCGATCGTCTGGTCGAGTTGGACCAGTTACTACGAAGCTGTTCGCGAGCAGGACATTACTCTGAACGCAGAGTGGCTCGGCGCACACCTTAAGCCGTATGGATTTGGGTATGTCGAACTCGATGACGGATACGATCGTGGATCGAAGGGTGAGCACTACTGGATCGAGAACTGGGATGAGAAGAAGTTTCCCCACGGGGCCGCCTGGCTGACGAAGTATATTCGCGATCGCGGAATGAAGGCCGGCATATGGCTTGTACCGAATTCCTACGCGGGCGCACTGCAGAGTCATCCCGAGCGTTATCTCTACGACAAGAAGGGCGCTGTGGTCCAGGACTACAGCACGCCGGCGCTCGATCAGACGAATCCCGCGACCTTTGACTGGCTCAGGCATGAGTTCGACGTGCTCGACGGATGGGGCTTCGATTACTACAAGTTTGATGGTGAGCATGCGCTGCCGAAATATGTGCCGACGGTCGACGCGAGCCGGCTTCACGATCCAAAAGCGGATTTGTTAAAGAACTATCGCGACAGGGTAAAACTCATCCGCGAGACCATTGGCCCGGATCGTTTCATCGAGTCGTGCCCCGCTGGAACGCCGTTGAACAGCATTGGATTTGTCGACTCCTATTTCAACGGAGACGATCTCTACAACAACTGGCAGGGCAGCTATCCCCTGTTCAGTTCGATCGCTTCCAACCTGTTCTTGAATCACCTGCTGGTGTACGTGATGCCCGGCGAGGGCATTGAACTGGGCGAACCGATGACAGTTGAGGAAGCGGGCCGGAAGCGGCCGGCGGCCGTGGTACAGACGGAGAAGAGCCGCGAAGACCCCATGACCGGTTTCGGTGTGACGGATGCCGAGGCTCGCACCCTGGTGAGTTACGTAGCAATGACTGGCGTCGTCTACCCGCTTGCAAGCGTTATGCCCGAACTGCCTGATTCGCGCGTGCAGCTATTGAAGGCAACTATGCCGACTCTCCCGATCATGCCTGTCGATCTGTTCAGCCGAGGGAATGACAATAACTGGGATACATTTCGCCATGAGCAGCCCGATTACTACATCCATAACTACCCGGAAATTCTCGATCTCAAGGTGAATGCAGTCTCAGGCCGGTACGACCTGGTGGGCCTTACCAACTGGCGCAGTACACCGTCCACTCGGACCCTCGATCTCGTCTCGAAACTACAGCTTGATCCCAGCCTCCAGTATGTCGTATTCGATTTCTGGAATCAGAAGCTAGTCGGCGTTGTCGAAAAGGATCTTAAACTTGAAGTCCAACCACACGATACTCGGGTACTCGCGATTCATCCTCTGCAGGGCCATCCGCAACTGATCGGGAACTCCCGGCACATCTCGGGATCCTTCTCCGTGCTGGCAAACGATTGGAGTGGTGAGAGATTGGTGCTGAGAGTGAAGTCGCAGACTGTGGGTGATGATCCGTATACCACGTGGATTTATTGTCCAAAGGGCTTCTCAGTGCGGAAAGTGGAGGGAGCTACCGTCAGCGGAAAAACGGTACTCATGAATCAGAAAGCGGAGGGCGAACTTCTGGGCATCTCGTTCCACGGCGGAGGCGAGGTGGTGAGTTGGACAATTCAATTTGATCATGGCAAAACTTAGGCTTTCTTCACAACTTGTAAAACGTTGCGGGAGATTGCATGAGCTGGTGGTCATTGCCCCTCGTCGAATAGTCCGATTTGGACATTTCCAAGCTTCTTGGGAGCGGATGCTGGCAAGCCGTCGACTGGTGCGAAGCGCTCTGTTGACATGTGGTCGTCTTGTCTCACGATAAGGTAGTTCGTTTCGGCTGTTCCCGTGAATTCGATAACCGTTCCTGTCATGCCCTGCACTACTCTCTTGCCGGTCTGTTCCGAGATCACATCCGTAGCCCTTCCCGGCCAGGGATTGCGCAACTTGAGTGGCTGCGTCGATCCAGCTTCGATAAGAACTGCGATCACTGCGCCGTCCCTTGTTTGAACGTCCACTTTTGTTTTTCCCCGCACATGCACGGTGCCATCGAAATCCCATCCTGGCGGAATCGCGGGAGCTACCCGAATCAGTCCGTCGTAGTCTTGAACCAACGCCTCCTGCAGAGCATCTGTGACAACGCCAGTCTGTTCGACATAAAACTCCTTGCCCGTTTCTTCCCATTTCGCCATACCATTCACGAAATGCTGGAACTTCTGCGTAAGTTCCGTCAACGTGGCGCGAACGTCGATGCCCAGTCCAAGGCGCGCAGCCTGAATCGGATCGTAGCTCCAGTCGACGCTCACTTTGGCCGGGCGATGTTCGAACGTGCGCTGCGCGAGAGGCAGAAGCGAAGATGAATCCCCGATAAGATCGTAGGGCCACACTGGCTCGAGTCCAATGTTCTCGACATTGTGTTCCTCCATTTCCGGGCGATAGGACTCTGCAAGCACATCGACGCCTTCGGCGTCCGCAGAAGCATCCAGCAACGTGTGGGGAGCGTTCGGCTGTGTGCGCGGAAAAGACGGTATCTTCGGCAGAGCAGCCTGCAACCCATTTACGAGATCAGGATCTTTGTCCAGGAGTTTCGCCGCCTCGATGGTCGCAGGATACAGCGCTTTGATGGCCGAAATATCCGTCGTGGAGTCGATCACATCCCACTGCTGTTCATGGGCGTTGGTTGGGCTGGTATGCAGCAGGCCATCTGCGCCCCTCTTCTGATAGGCAAGAAGAAACCGTGCCGAAGAAGCCATGAGGGGATAGTTTTCGGCAAGAAACGCTCGGTCGTTTGTCGCCAGAAATTGCTTCCATACCCACAGCGACACCTCGGCTCCGGTGGAAAGCGTTCGCGCGTTGTAATAAGGCTTAAAGGCAGCATCGCAATTCATGCCGATTGAGATGGGGGTCCATGTGGACTCGTACTCAATTCCCTTCCCGTTGAAGCGCATTGTCTCCGGAACGCAACTGCCCGGAAGCCCCTTCATGTGCGTTTTTGTCCAGGTTTCGATGTTGGTCAGATTGCCCTTGTAGAGACGGAAATACGGCTCGTTGAGATCCGGGAGTCCCGCGCCCAGATTTGCTGCGACCTGCATTCGGAGGTTCCAATGCCAGAATGCCGATGAATCCCAACGATGCAAGTCTTGCGCTGAAGAAATCATGTCTGCGACTCCCGCCTGAGTTCCGGGAAACTCGGTTCCCTTTTCAATGGCAGCGACAAACAGGTAAATGTTTCGGAGGTTCTCCATGTATTCTCCGGAACCGTCCTTTGAAGTGATCTTCAGTACGCCCGCGCGGTTCCAGAATGCATTCCACCAGGATCGATGAGCATCGGACGATGCCGTCGCCAGCAATGGACCAGCGATCGTCTGCGTATCGCTTGACCCGTCGTAATGCGGGGATGCCGCGACGATTCGGAAATGACCGTCGGCAAAAGGCTTAAACGAAACTGTAATTGTGAGCGGGTCGGTTACTGTCACGACCACGTCGCGGCCATCCGCGATAATCGCTGAAAGCGATCCGAAAGGCCGACCAGACGACTCAGGGAATTTGTCGTCCAGCCAGGAATGGTAAAGCAAGCCAACGTTGCCATGCGCGGAGGTTTGCGGTGCTCGGGGCGCCCACAACTTCAACAGCGCCGTTTGCATCTGGTTCGGGTTTGCGCCCGTCACCTCGACAATCAAGGTATCCGTGCCAGGCTCAACGTAGGCTGTCACACTCATGCCGCCGCCTTGCTCGCGAAACTCGCCGTTGAAGAGATCAAGGCGTCCCGTGTAATTCTTCGCACTGGTAAGAGCGGCGATTCCCGGAATGACAACTTGTCCCGTCGACAATCGACTCGGCATCGTATCGGCTCGATTGAGTTGCGCAGTCAACCCATCGGCAGACCAGACGGCAACGCCAAGTCTTCCATTGCCGAGCGGCATCGCCTCATCGGATAGCACGTTTGGCCGTTCGAGGACGATGTCGGAACGCCCGATCACGCCGCGCACGTCGACATGAAATCTGCCATCCTTCATAGCGGTGATCGACGGCATGGGGGATTGGGCCATGGCCTGCTCCACAAGAGCAGTACAAAGTAGCGAGAAGCAAGCGATGACAAACGATCGATTCTTCATAGAACTGGCGTCTCCAATTCTTAGGGTATTGCAGTAAGGATAAGGATCTACCAATCCAGACCGCCTGCGGATAGACAAGGCTATCAACGATGCAATCATCGGCTTTGCCCTGCACCAGTAGACACACGTCAATACTAGTCATGCAGGATTCTTAGGCTGGAACTCTTCCGGACTAAGCACTCTATCGACGACTTATCGATACAGCACAACTGGCAATCGGGAAGCTTAAAAAGGCGCCGTCGCCCGGAACAGCTTGCCTCTCGCGTCTGAGGCGATCAGTTTAAGTTCCCATCCTTCCCGCACTAATCGCGGTTGCAGCCACTCTAACCCAGGTGACCCAACCGAAAAGACCAGAAATGTTTTGTGGGTCTTCAGGAATGAACTGTAGTTCTCCATTTGCATCGGAGTTTGGTGCCGAATAAGGTAAAGGGAATATTCGGGGATCAGATCCGGAGTTGACTTAGCGGATTGTAAGTCCGAGAGATAATGCAAACGATGACGAGTAGGACCATCTGCGTACCACCAGGAAGGCATAAAGTCGAGAGACGATGCAACGACAATCGGCTCCGCACCAGGTACGGCCGCGAACAGGGACTCTCCGTAATCAAGCGGCGGTTTAGGCGTGGCTGACCTCCAGGAGGTCACTAACCCAACCGTGACGCAGTATATGACGATCAGTGGAACAAGTCCCTTGACAATTCGCCATCGAGCGCCAGCATATGCAGCCAGAATACCCGCCAACAATGCTGCCCCCAACGCTGAGCCTATGGCGTATCGAGGTACAAAATAGTTCGTTCCGAAATGAGTAAGGAGGAGCATGATCGGTACGAACATAGTGAGCACGTCTGCGACTGCAAGATCCTCAGGCTGCGCGCAAAACGGACGTTCGGAGACCATCCTCATTCGCGGTACACACCCATAGATCACTACCCACGCAAGTGCAACGAAAGGTAGGAGCGAAGGAACAAACATTGGCAGCATCTTCTCGTAACAGCCAAGGTCAGCCCATCCTGGGCGCCCCCAGAAGATAGGCGAGTTGCGTATGGTACTAAGCAACAGCGCCTGGGCGTGCAACATCGGCGGATAGGTAGCTAAAGCTGTCAGTGATCCCAGTCCAACAGAAAAGAGGACCCCAACGTCAAGTCGTTTTCGTACAAACCCCCGGATGGCTTCGCCTGTGAAGATCGGTAAAACGGCATAAATGATTCCGTATTGATGAGACAGGATTGCTCCCGAAGTGCACAGAGCGATGCCTGGCAAGGCCCAGAAACGATTTGGGCCGTATCTGGCAGACTGCCAGATACAAAGCAGCAAAGCTGTAAACAACAGTAGCAGAGCGTAGGGGCGGGCCTCGACGGCATAGCGAACACCGATCTCTGAGCCCAACAGCAGACACATTGATAGAAGTCCAAACCGAAAAGAGCTAATTCGGCGAACGAATACGAACGCCGCCAGCGCGCTCGCAGTCAGGGCCAGAACCGACGGAAGGCGCAATCCAAGTTCGGTACTGACAGGCAGATGTAAGAACCAACGCGCAAGCAGAAAATACAGCGGCGGATTTCCGTCCGTTGGCATCTTCTGAAACATTTCCATGACTGTGGGCTGCGACGAGACGAAAAGAGTGCACAGTTCATCAAACCAGAAAGGACGTAAGCGAGCATTATGTATTTCTGCAAACAGGAATGCAGTAGCAATAGCAACAAGGCAGACTAGCTCGCCGATACTTAAGTGCTGCGGTTCAGGAGGTCTGTCTGGGCTGTCGACGTGAAGTTCCGATGAAACAACCGAACTGCTCATGCAGACTTCTGGGAGTCCGAATCGCTTTGGGTGTTCAAATAATATTCCAAGACCCTGATCCATTTCGATCACAAATTCGGGGTATCGAAACTCGTCAGCTCCTCAACCGAAACGCGGCAACTCTCCGCACTCTTCGCCACCTCAAGTTGCTCGGCAGAACGGAACCAACGTGGGATAGCCTCGAAGGATGGCAGGTCTTGAGCGATGCACCTGAACCAGAGCCAGACGGATGATCTGCATGATCAATGAGCGCTGTTAGGTGTCATCCGCGCGAATCATACTAAGGCAGATAGGCCGAAAGTAGCCGACATAACGTTACTTATTCAACGCCGAAGTGGGGCGATTTTAGGCAATCATCACCCCATGCGGCACAGGTCCCTCCTGGTTATCGAGTGACTGTCACGGCAACGTTGGCCGTGTGCTGGAGTCGGGTATTCTTACTATTGGCCGTGATGGTGATCTTGTAGGTCCCGGGAGGCGTAGACACCTGGGTCGGATTGCCGGTCCCACCTCCGCTGCCTCCACCACTTCCGTTGCCTCTACCGCCTCCGCCGCCGCATCCCTGGGCTGCAGTCAGGACTACGCATGCAATGACGAGTAGCAAGCTGTTAGCGATGCGCCGCCGCTGCAGCAGCAAATAATCCCGGCAGCACAAAAGCGAGAGCCATCGGTATGTAGCCGGTCGTAGCGCGGTTTTGGGCAGTTGCGGCAGCGACAGTACCGAATGTGATCTGAGCGTCAATGGTCTGGCCGGATGAGAGACTCGGCCGCAGAGTTGGTGAAAGTACATGTGGCGTAAAGAGGCAGATTTCCGCAGGAGAGAGCCAGCGTATCGGCAAAGCCATCAATCGATACAAGGTGGATCACGATGGATCCTGTATGTCCGGTTTGGATGCCGACGCCCGAATCGGCCGTCAGCGTGTAGTCCATAATGTGCTGAACAGTGCTGACGCTTACGGAAGCGAAATTCGCATCACCAGCCCAGGTCGCGGTGATCTGATGATCGCCGCCTGTGAGGTTCGTGGATATGGCCTGGGTTGCGACGTTGCTACTAAGGGTCGCTGCGGCGATCGGGGTCCCGTCGAGGATAAAGCTCACGGTCCCGGCGATCGTCCCAGCCTGTGACGGAGTAGGAGAAAGCGTGGCCGTGGCGGTATACGGCTCGCCCGCCAAGGAAGGTTGCGGGCTGGTGATGAGTGTTCCCTCTACAGTAGTGGGATGTTTGAGAGCAGGTTGGTTGAGGAGTGCCACAAACGAGTTTGACGCGCCATTCGAGGCGAGCAAATCTAGTTTCCCGTCGTGATCGAAATCCGCCGCCTGGAGAGAATCGATTGTTGTTCCACCGGACAGATACAGCGCCTTTCCGAAGGTACGTCCGGGGTGTGAGGGGATCACATTGAGCCAGGAAGCCAGCGCATTGCCGCGCAAGCCCTCTGTAGATGACATCAAATCGGATGGGCCGCCCGGATCAAGAGCCGCTGCAATGAGTTTCAATCCGGAGATGTCATAGAAGAATCCTGCAGAAACAGGTTGGGAGAAGGTTGAATCTCCATTGCCGTAGTAGACCCAAACGCCTGTACTGGCACGGGACGTGGTGCTACCTAGAAAAAGGTCAGGCGTGTAGTTGAAATAAGTTCCAGCCAACGCGACATCCTGCTTGCCGTCTCCATCAAAGTCACCGACCGTAGGGAACGGACTAACATTCAGGGCCAAACTAAGTCCGTCGATGGAAGGAATGTTCAGCGAAGTCGATGTGTTGGTAAAGGAACCATCCCCATTGCCGGTTAAAATAAGTTCCTGATCGGCGAAGAACGTCGCAGCGTCGGGAACTCCATCACCATTAAAGTCGGCCAATGCAATTCCGGGATACCTAAATTCACTGTGGGCAACGCTGGAGTTGACTCGACGGAAGTTTCCGTCTCCCTGTGACAAAAAGGCACTCACCGTGTTTAACCCCATTTGCACAACATCGTCTTTGCCATCCTTATCGACGTCAGCGACGGCCAATCCAGTAGCGAGATTTTCCGAGGTAGGCAGCGACTGTGGCGAAATCACGATGCCGGGGCCAAAGGTCCCGTCAGCCGTGCGGGGAAAAGCACGTTCTCGATGAACATGCCCGCCGGAATGAGGACATCTTTTTTTCCGTCACCATTGAAGTCTCCGAGTAGAAGAACTCTCTTGTACGTCCCATTGCCAGGAGTGAGGCCGCCAGGTAACGGGCTGACAACGGGACTCGAAAATGTGCCGTCACCGTTTCCTCGAAGGAAGTTGATACCGGAGAGATCGGCTGTCACTACATCTGAGAATCCATCGCCATCGAAGTCGGCAGCCCGCGCGGTGGCGAAGGGAGTGCTGGACTCGTTTGGAATTGGTGCGCCGAAAGTCCCCGCGGGGGTGCCGTAGCTGATGTATACGGTGTTCGGACCAGTGGCGACAAAGTCGATATTTTTGTCGCCGTCCATATCACTGAGGAATCCGGTTGTGGCGTAAAGCGACCTGGTGCTGCCGGCGATATATGGCATCGGAGCACCAAAAGTAAGGCCCGGTTTTCCCAGCATCACCATCAACCCGTCCCCTATGCTGAGGGCGAGATCGAGGATGCCGTCGCCGTTGAGATCGACGGCTCCCAATGGCTCGAGAAACTCCGCCGAACTTTGAAACGAAACCGACGCGATGGGAGAAGCGGTGTTGAAGGAGCCATCAGCGCTCTCGCGAAAAAACTTCAGCGGGCCACTATGATTTCCGCAGGCAGCAGAGAGCTTACCCGTTTTTTCAAAATCAGCGAAAATACAATTTCCGGTCAAATACTGAAATCCTGCGGAGAAGTTTCCGCTTCCATCGCCGAGAAAGATAGTCGGCCCTGAAGACATAAGCAGATCGAGCTTACCGTCACCATTTACGTCGGCTACGGTGGCTCGGCCCCATGACAAGTTGCCCGGAAACCGGCTTACTGCGAAGTGTCCAGTTCCATCTCCAAGCAGTGCGAAATTATATTCGGTAAATCCCGAGAAAGAGCCGGATGTAACGATCAGGTCAGGATGTCCATCGTTGTTAAAGTCGCCCACGGCAATCACATCGAACTGCAAGCCGGACACGCCCAAGTAGCCAAGACTGTTTGAGATGGGAGCCTGAACCGTGCCGTCGCCATTTCCTGGATAGACGATAACGTTGGCAACCCCGCCGCCAGGCGTGGACGCGGCGCAGACCAGATCCATCTTGTTATCCCCATTCAAGTCAGCGGGGACGCATGGGAGCAGTAAATAAGCAGTTGAGTTGATCTGGCCAGCCGCGGTGTAGTTGCCGGCAGCATCGGCCAAAAGAATCGTGATGGTGGTGGGCGTAACTATATCACCGCTCTGAACGATCAGATCGGGCAGGCCGTCGTTATTCATATCGGCAACCGAGGCGGTTAGCCCTGGTCCATCCACGTGGATTGCCCGAGGATTCTGAAAAGACTGAGCGGAAGCAACTGTGATGACAGGCAGAGAAAAAAGAAACAGCAAGAAGTAACGGTTCAAACCGGGCCCCCGTACCAGATGCGTCTGAAAAACGTCCTTTGACTATAGCAAACACGATTGGGACACCGTTGCTTGGGCCCCAATCATTTCGGCGTAAAAAATGTCGCGAAAGGATGGTCAGCTTCGTTGAATCGCTCTTACGCATCTTTCTCGGGAAATCGGGAAATCAATTTCGTGTCATTATCCAAAAATAAAAGCCACGAATACTGTTGCAGATTTGGCTAACACTGATCATTACTAAAGTTTCATCGATCTAGTACTTCGGGTCATGCCAACTTAGTAACAGTCGTTCTCAAGTTCAGTGATCACTTTGTTTGTGTTCAGAAATTCTCTGTTGTCGGCGGATCGGCGGGGGGCGGCGGTGGACGAAACGGCAATCCAGGCACAACCGCCGGTGCATATACCATCACCATCACTGGCACTGCTGGCTCATCCACAGCTACTGGAACCGTTGCCCTCAAAGTGCAATAGGTGAACCAGTGTAGTTTCGTTCGTCCGACCGCGGTATGAATAGAACCGCTCTTACTCTTGGCGTAGTTGCGGATTTGGGCAATGCGCCCGTCGCTTGTCAGCTACGGACTAGCACAGCAAGGGAGCGTGAGTTCCCTTTCGTGCCAGAGCGAGTTTCTAAAGAACTGGCTCCCCTCGAGGATCAGCAACTCGTATCGCAGGTGCTTTCCTTTTAGTAGAATCTGCCCAGGCCTCCTTTAGAGTTCACCGCTCTCCAATTCAGAATCGTGCGGACCGGTGCCTGTTGGCAGCTCGAGGTAAGAGTGTGATCGAAGATTTGGCATCGAACTTTAGCGAGCAGTTGGAAGAGCGCCTGCGGTTCGAGACGTTGATAGCGGAACTCAGCTCGCGATTCGTCAGCGTTCCGGCAGATCGAGTGGATCGCGAAATCGAAGACGCCCAGCGCGCTATCTGCGAGTGCCTGTCAATTGAGCACTCCTCGCTCTGGCAGAGCTCGGAAGACAATCCCGGCGAAGTAGTCCTGACGCATCTCTTTCGGCGTTTGGACTTACCTCCGCCACCTGAACGGATGACTGCTACGGAGTACTTCCCATGGGCTTGGAAGAAGCTCATGGCTGGAGAGATTATATGCGTGCCGAAAACCGCCGATGCCCCGGCGGAGTCAGCCATCGACACGGAAACATGGCAACATTTCGGTATCAAGTCGACTCTGGGCATCCCATTGTCGGCGGGCGGTGGCGCAGTGTTTGGCGTTCTGAGCTTTGATGCCACCAGCCGAGAGCGCGACTGGCCCGATCCGCAGTTGAAGAGGCTCCAACTTATCGCTCAAGTATTTGCCAACGCGCTTGACCGCAAACATGCTGACCAAAAGCTTCGAGAGAGTGAGGCACGCCTTAGGCTGGCCGCGAAATCCGCAAACGCGGGACTTTGGACTTTGGAACCGAAATCCGGACAGGTCTGGGCGACAGAGAAAGGTTTCGACTTGCTCGGTCTGGATCCAAGGGAGGGAATGGATTTAGACAGGATTCTATCCGTGGTTCATGTGGAGGATCGTGGACGGCTAAGCCAAGCCATACACGACGCCATGATTTCAGGTGAAGAGTCCGTCGTTGAATACCGTATTCAACGATCTGATGGAAATCTGCGCTGGATCTCGTCACGTGGCAGCCGACAATATGGAAGGGATGGCGAGCCAGACCGGCTGATGGGTGTCAGCATCGACGTTACCGAGCCCAAGCGTATCGAAGCGGAGCTGACTCAACTCCGCGAACTCCTCCAGGCAGAAACGGACTATCTAAAAGAAGAGATACAAGAACGCGGCCGATTTGATGAGATTGTTGGGCAAAGCCAGGAACTGAAGAAGGTTTTCACGCGCATCGAACAGGTCGCTTCGACAGACTCAGTAGTGCTCATAACCGGAGAGACTGGCGCCGGCAAAGAACTGGTGGCACGGGCTATCCACAACCTGAGCCGGCGCAAGCACCGGGTCATGGTGAAGGTCGATTGTGCATCCCTGCCAGCGAGCTTGATAGAAAATGAATTGTTTGGCCGCGAACAAGGTGCTTACACGGGCGCGCTCACGAAACAGGTAGGCAGATTCGAATTGGCCAATGGGTCCACGCTGTTTCTCGATGAGGTGGGTGAGCTGCCCTTGGAACTTCAGGCCAAATTGCTGAGGGTTGTCCAGGACGGAGAGTTCGAACGCCTTGGCAGCCCGAAAACCATCCGAGTTGACGTGCGTGTCATTGCAGCGACCAACCGCGACTTAGCTGAGTGCGTGAAGAATCGTTCGTTCCGGCAGGACCTTTACTACCGACTGAATGTCTTTCCCATTCACGTTCCTCCGTTACGGGAGCGCGCCGAAGACATCCCACTTTTGGCGTGGGCATTTGTCCGCGAGTTTGAGAGAAAGATGGGCAAGAATATACAGTCCATCCCTAAAAAGACGATGGAAGGACTTCAGCGTCATCCATGGCCGGGAAATATACGTGAGTTAAGAAACACTGTCGAGCAAGCACTTATACTCACTTCCGGCAACCAACTTAACCTGCAGGTTCCCGAATTTCAGGAAGCGGCCGTTCTGCCAACTTTGAAGGGCGTGGAACGTGGCCTTATCCTTGCGGCGCTGGAGAAAACCGGATGGCGCGTCAAAGGGTCTGGGGGTGCTGCTGAGCTTTTGGGTATGAATCCGAACACCCTTTACACCGCAATGCAACGCTTGAGCATCCCATCCCGCCGAGAGAAGTACGGCATCACAGACTAAGTACGGCTCGCCGTACTACTTCTCGCCGCCACGTTCTCTGATCCGTGGATCCCCTTTTCACGTAAGCTCCTCAAGCCATTACCTTTCATCTCACACGATCCCTGTTCTCTGCTCTGGCAACCGTCGTGCAGGAAAGAGGTGTCCCCACTTGCCGTGCTCGAGGTGAGCTTGCGGGCGAGGATCATCGATTGGGAGGGAGACAATCTCTTAATGATCATGGCGGTCATGGAACTAATTCCCCGCACCGGCAACCGACAGGCGGTGCTCGATATTCTGCGTTTTGTAGTGGAACGCGTGCAAAGAAATCGAGAATGCCTGGACTGCGGCGTCTTCGAAGCTGCAGATCACAGAAAAAGGGTTCTTTACGTAGAGCAGTGGACGTGCGCCAAAGACCTGAGTACCCACATTCGGTCCAGCCTGTATTTGAGCATTCTGAACGCCATGGAATTCGCTTCTGAGAAACCGAAGATTAGCTTTTACGAAATCCTGGAAACACAATCCCTGGAACTGATTGAACAGTTGAGAAGTTGACGTTGCGCCAAAGACTAAGCGGAAGAACGAGCTTCAAGACCTAAATGGAGTGATCTGCCATCGCAGATTTCCAAACGCATGATGAGGATATCGAGTATGAAACGAAAGACGCGCCTGCTGATCGCAGATAACTATCGGATGCTGGCGGACGCATACAAGCACCTGTTGGAGCCAGAGTTTGAAATCGTCAGCATCGTCACGGACGGAAGAGCCCTTTTGGACTCGGTGCGGAAATTCGAACCCGACGGGGTAATTCTCGAGATAATGCTGACGCACTTGAACTGCATCGAGGCTGCAGATTTGATTAAGAGTAGCTCGTCTACTCCGAAGCTTATTTTTGTAACCGCGAATTCTGATCCCCGGGTTGTGGCTGAAGCCTTCCGGCGTGGGGCATCCGCTTATGTGCTTAAACAGTCTGGCGCCGACGAGTTTAAAAGGGCTATCCGCTCTGCGATGGACGGGAGATCGTACTTAAGCGATCTGATCGCGCGTGAAACCGTCGATTATTTGTTGTATCGATGGCCGCAGGGAGGACCAAAGAAATCTCTCAGCCCTAGGCAGGCAGAAATTCTCCAGTTACTTGTTGAGGGGAATTCCATGAAACGAGTGGCCGACATCCTTGCCATTTCGCCGGGAACGGTCGCCTTTCACAAGTACACCATGATGAAAGAACTTAGGATTGATAGCAACGCGGAATTCCTGCAGTACGCGATGAGAAATAACATGGTTCCAGGCAGACAAGATACCTTGTCAAACATATCTGTGACGGGACAGAGATAGAAACTTTGAATCAAGCAGACAACGATGAGTCTGTAGGACCACCTGCGAAATTTGGAGTAGTGACCCACGCGTCATGAATTTCGCCCGAAACGAAACATCGAGAGTTCATTAGCGGCTTGGGGTTGATTAAAACCATGAACAGAAGCATTACGCTCGCACTTTGCTTACTGGTAATTTTGCCAGTTACATAAGTGGGATTTAGTTGGTAGCCTTCGCACGTTCAACAAAAGGAATGTTGAGGGTAGCCTGGTTCGATCAATCCACTCGCTATTTAGTCAAGCGATTAGGATTACGACCAGTCTCATCACGTCCGCATCCACAATGGCGGGACGGTGTTGTGACACATAGTAAGACGGAGCACGTTCATGAAGACGAGAGTTGCTGAAACGGCAGTTCTGACGTTGGTTCTTTTGAGCTTTGGCGTAATGGTTTCCTGCAAGAAAGCGGAAGGACCACAACCGGCACAATCAGCCAATCAAACGTCGAATGAGCAAACGACGCCGCCCAACCCTGACCGCAACGCCTATTTTGGCGATGAACACATCCACACAAGTTGGTCGGTGGATGCCTGGGTGATGGGCAATCGCATCACAGGGCCCGATGACGCTCTCAAATATGCCCAGGGCCAGACAATCAAGCACCCCCTGGGCTACGACATCAAGATCGACACACCCATGGATTTTATGGGCGTGACGGATCACTCAGAGTACGTCGGCGTTACCCGGATGGCGAACACCCCGGGTTCGGCACTCAGCAAACTTCCGGAAGCTCAGCCGTTGATCCTCAAGGATCCCAACAGTGCGGCGGATCAGCAGAAAGTCTTCCTCTATTTGCTGTCTCTTACCAGCAAGCCCCCGATCAAGGCTTTCATGAGCCCCGAGGTGGCAGGCTCAATCTGGCAGGACAACGTCAAGATTGCTGACCAGAACAATCATCCGGGCAAGTTCACTGCGTTCTGCTCGTACGAGTACACCTCGCAGTACGACAATCGCAATCTCCACCGCAACGTTTTCTTCCGCGATTGCACTCATCTGCCGGCATTGCCGTTCAGCATGCTTGACTCCTGGCATCCGGAAGACTTGTGGAAGTGGATGGATACTCAGCGCAAAGCAGGCAACGAATTGCTGGCCATTTCGCATAACGCCAATCTGAGTGACGGGTGGATGTATCCCACTGACGTTGACAGTTTCGGCAGACCGATCGACGCGGCCTGGGCGTCATCCCGCGACCGCAACGAACGCCTGGTTGAGATCAAACAGATCAAGGGACAATCCGAAACCCATCCTCTGTTGTCTCCTAATGATGAGTACTCCAGCTATGAGATTTTCAGTGCACTTCTCGGTCTACCGCCAGACAACGGTCGAATTGATCACGTTCACGGCAGTTACGCCCGCCAGGCCCTGAAAGATGGCATAACCATGCAGGACACCCGCGGCTATAACCCTTACAAGTTGGGCATGGCTGGCGGCTCTGACTCCCACAACACCGGCAGCCCTTACCGGCAGGACAATTTCTTTGGTGGACACGGTGCGCCCGACGGAACCGTTGATAGGCGTCTGGCTGGGGTCATGCTGGGAGACACAGTTGATGTGCGCCTGGAGAATCCGGGCGGTCTTACCGGCGTGTGGGCGGAAGAGAATACCCGCGCCTCCCTCTGGGACGCGATGTATCGCAAGGAAACGTTCGGCGTTAGCGGCCCCCACATCAAAGTGCGCTTCTTCGGCGGCTGGGGATATAACAACAACGTTCTCGATGCAAAAGACTGGGTACATCAGTCTTATGCAAACGGCGTCGCAATGGGTGCTGATCTCCCTCCAATGAAGGGTCAGGCACCAACGTTCGTCGTTTGGGCCGTAAAAGACCCTACCTCCGGAAATCTTGACCGTATCCAGATCATTAAGGGATGGACCAAGAACGGCCAAAGCTTCGAGAAGATCTTCGACGTGGTTTGGTCCGGCGACCGGAAGGCCAATAAGTGGACAGGGCGTGTTCCGGCGATCCAGAGCACGGTAGATCTGGAAAAAGCTACCTACACCAACTCCGTCGGTACCACAGAGCTCAAAAAGGTCTGGACCGATCCCGAGTTTGATGCCAGCCTGCATGCGTTCTACTACGCCCGAGTACTTGAGATTCCCACGCCGCGCTGGACGCTCATTCAAGCCGTAAAAGCAGGAATTCCGCCGCCGGACATGGTGCCGCTCACGGGACAGGAGCGCGCATGGACTTCACCCATTTGGTACACGCCGAGTGCGGATGCCCGCAAGAATGCAACCGCCGGCATGACTGTCACCGGCCTGAAGGCAAAGGGCGCAACCCAGTTGGGCGATGCACAATTGAAGGCAATGATCGTTGGCAAGGCCTTCTGGGTGCGCAACAACGTCACGGGCGACCAGTTCAGCATGTCCTACACAGCCGAAGGCTATAGCAATGTCTGGCATGTCGGCTCTACCTCTACAACCCCAAGCAGCGTCGGGAATCCAATTCGCGACGGCTACCAGGGAGTTACCACGCCGTACAAGATTGAGAATGGCAAAGTGGTGACATCGATCTCGCAAGATCCGTTTGCAGTCACAATATACAAACTCGGTGACACCTATTACGGCGCGCGCAGCAATGAATTCGGCTACGCCAACTACGAGATCATTCCGACTCCGCAGTTCGTCCAGAATCCGTTGACCGCAATGCTCAACCAGTTCGCGATTGAACTGGGTCTGACCGAACAACAGCGACACCAGATTCTTCCCTTCCTTCAGGACGAGCTAAAACAGCTCGGTTCCCTCAAGAAGAACACCTCGCTCAAGCCCACCGAGAAATTGGAGCAGTTGAAGAAAATCGCCGACGATGTCGACTCCAAGGTCACTCCGCTCCTTGACCAGCAGCAACAGCAGAAGTTCCAGGCTATTCGCGAAGAGCATCGCCGTGAGTTGATCGAGAAGATGTCGAGCCAAGTAATGCAGAAGGCCGAAAGCGAGCTGAAGCAAGTAATGTAGTAGCGGAAGAGAAGGCACAATGAAGAAGGTGCTCGCAGTTGCAGCGGCTCTTGAGGCGGCTACTGGCCTGTTGCTGATTGTCTATCCACCCATCGTTGTTCGGCTTTTGCTCGGTCTGGAGGTCACTGACTCCCTGGTCCTGGTATGCAGGATCTTCGGCATCAGTCTGGTTGCGCTCGCGGTGGCCTGCTGGCCAGGGGGGCACGCTCAGCCACTTTACGGCATGCTGACTTATGGCGCGCTCGTCACTCTCTATTTGATTGTCGTTGGAATAG
The DNA here is from genome assembly GCA_963797255.1 of uncultured Acidobacteriaceae bacterium. Lineage (GTDB taxonomy): Bacteria > Acidobacteriota > Terriglobia > Terriglobales > Acidobacteriaceae > JANXZS01. The sequence goes on along the minus strand of CAWCOV010000001.1, from coordinate 162,219 downwards.
GAGGCACCGGTGGGATTCTATTGTGGCCAGCGGTTGTGCTTCATGCACTCCTGACAGTTACCCTGTGGGGCGCTTGGTGGAAAGAACGAAAGAATTCGGCAACATAGTGCTAATCGAATCTTGGTGTTTCAATAACCTGCGCAATTACACTAGGCAATAAAGACCATTCAGCCGACGGCTGAGACCACCAGGAGTTGTTCCAATGAATGAGGTTTCTGTTGAACCCTCCCAAGATCGGCAAAGGACTCCGCCGAGTTCTGGATTACGGGGTTCCCTCGTTCCGATGTTGAAGCGATGGCTGAGAGAGCCGCTGCTGCACTTTCTCCTGATCGGTATCGCGGTATTTGCTGTCTACACGTATATGAATCGCGGTCGTGGCGGGTTCGAATCTTCGCGCCAAATCACCTTGAGCCTCGATGAACTTCGACAAATGGAGATCTATTTCGAATCCCAATGGCATCGCCAGCCAACTCCCGCTGAATTTCAAGCTCTTGTCGAAGACAAGGTCCGTGAAGAAGTCCTCTATCGCGAGGCGATGGCCATGGGCCTGGAAAAGGACGACACAATTGTGAAGCGCCGCATGGCGCAGAAGATGCAGTTTCTCGCAGAAGATGTGGCCGCCGCCCACGAGCCTTCTACAGCGGAACTCAAATCATGGTTTGAGAAGAACAGCGACAAGTTCGCGTTGCCCAGCCGCTACAGCTTCCGCCACCTCTATTTTTCTCCGGACAAACGCGGCAAGAATGCACAGAACGATGCGGCCAAGGCGCTCGAGAGGATTTCTGGTCAGCCCGAAGACTCGAAGCTTGGGATCTCTCTCGCCGATCAGTTTATGTTTCAAGATTTTTATGGCGATCGTACCCCAGAAGCATTGGCCAAGGAGTTCGGTCCTCAATTTGTAATGGCTCTTGAGAAACTCAAATCCGGCTCGTGGCAGGGACCGATTGAATCGGGATACGGGTGGCATCTCGTATTCGTCGACACCGTGATTCCCGGGCGTATTCCGGCATTCGAGGAGATCGAGCCAGAGGTGAAAACAACATGGCTAGGGGTACAGAAACAGCAAGCCTGGCAAAAGGCGTATCGGGATATGCGCGCCAAATATAATGTGCTTGTGCCTGCACCTTCAGATAAGGAAGCCGCTCAAGCGCCCGTTCCTCCTGCCACGAAGCAAGTGCCAGCTCCGTCCGCCGAGGGACCTCTGTGATTTCCCTCCGCGCGCGCTTCGTCGTGCTTGCCGTCTGTTTGTTACTTACTGTCTCCGTTGCCGTAGCACACGAAGCTCGCCCCGCATACCTTGAGGTTAAGGAGACCGCGCCCGGAAAATTCGACGTTTTGTGGCGCACACCTGTTCTTGCGGGCATGCGTCTGCCGGTTGTGCTTAAGCTTCCTGAAGATGTAAAGAATTTGCGAGAACCAAATGTACAGGAACTTGCCGACTCCTTCGTAGAACGTCGTTGGATCGACGCAGGGCCAAAAGGGCTGGCCGGTAAACGTATCGAATTTCCGGGTCTGCAATTGACCATCACTGACGTACTGGTGCGGGTCGAAATGTTGGACGGCAGGAAGTGGACGGCCATCATTCACCCGTCGCAGTCCTGGATTGAAATTACGGCGGCACAAACGCGGATGGAGGTCATGGGAACCTTTATCCTGCAGGGTATTCGGCACATTCTTTTCGGCGCCGATCACCTGCTCTTCGTGCTGGGCCTTCTTTTGATTGTGAAAGATCGCTGGATGTTATTGAAGACTATAACGGCCTTCACTGTTGCACACAGCATCACGCTCGCGATTGCTACGCTGGGTTACGCGGAGGCCCCCATGCTTCCGCTAAACGTGGCGATCGCATTGAGCATCCTCTTTCTAGGCCCAGAGATCGTGCGTTCATGGCGCGGAGAAACCAGCTTCACGATCAGGCACCCCTGGGTTGTTGCGTTCGCGTTTGGTTTGTTGCATGGCTTCGGTTTTGCGAGCGCCCTTACAAGTGCAGGCCTGCCTAAAGCTGAACTACCTGTGGCGCTGCTGTCTTTCAATGTTGGAGTCGAGATCGGACAGCTCTCCTTCGTCGCATTGATCCTTCTATTGGAACGAGCATTTCGCATTCTCGAGGTGCAGTGGCCGCGCTGGGCGAAGGCAATTCCCGGATACACGGTCGGTTCTCTCGGTGCTTTTTGGACGGTGCAGCGCCTGGTCATTATGTTCGGAGGTGGGCGATGATCACAGCATTGCGGGACACATTTTGTGGTCAACGCTTCTGGTAGGGGTGAAAGATGTAGTCTTTCGCCCTCACGGCTGAATGGCATGCGTTTCCGCAGTCTGAGAGGCTTTTGGAATCGGCCGTGAACTTATCCGCTGCGGCTTCGTAGTTGAACACCGCGTACCCCCATCCGCCGCTTTTCGGAAATCTTTTGCTGTCCTTTTCCATGACAAACGCCTGACTGAAGATGTCTGGCACATCCACAACAAAAGGAGCCTCCGTGCTCTTCTTCGGCTTCCATTGGAGCTTTACGATCATGGAGCCATCCGGGAAAGGCTGACCGTTGCCGGGAGTGCCGGCCTTATACGCCATGATCATAGTTGGATTCGCGACAATTACCTTGAGCACATCGTCAGTCCGGGCGGACGAGACGACAGCCCAGTCCTCATATCCCCTGAAATCGGAGAACGCGATACCGCTCGGCGATTTCAGCGAGTATTTTTCCTGCGCGTAAACGGCCGAGGCGACGAGGACGGCGGGCACCGCCACGGTCGTGACACCGATGATGAAAGCGATGAGACGTTCCAAAGTAGTGCGTATTTCTATCTTCCGCTCAGGTTGTTTCTTCGCGATAGGCATCGTCACCGGCTCTCTTCCTCCAAAAGTCTTCTACGGACGATCAACGTGATCTTGAATGGTTGCGATTATGCCAAACGTTCAGGATGCCGACAAGAGTCGGAATGAAATGATTCGCGTCGTAGTTTTGGTATATCGCAACTCTTGAATGCGCGCCTCAATCGGAAGTGAATCGATTCATGGGCAGAGCCCGAGAAGCTGGGAGCGTCCTTTCACTTTGGCAGACCAAATTAACTGTGGTTGTTGAACCAGTCGAGGGCGATTTGAGTATATTGGCAGACCTCGATGAGATAACCGTCAGGGTCGCGCAATGTAGCAACGCCATTCCCAGCCGTGATTGTTTAATGGTTCCGTAAGAAAAAACGCTCCTTTGTCGGCCCATTGTTTGTAACAAGCCCAGATGTCAGCGACACGCAAATTAAGAAAACTATTTATTCTATTTCGGTCCGACGGTGTCTCAAGAATGACCTCTGGCTTGTCTGGAGTCGGTCCGCCGCCGGAATTGAGAATGATCCACGTATTAGCCAGCTTGATGTAGCAGGGATTGTCTGGCTTGATCACTTCCCCGCCAAGAATTCGGACATAGAAGTCCTTCGATTTGTCTTGATCGCTCACAGTGAAAAAGTGAGTTGCGAAAAGCCATCGTGTGCAATCGGCGCATCAGGTAATTTCATGCTGTAATCCCTCGTATTCGATGAATTAGGATGCGCGGCAATAGGCATGTGTACAACCCTGAATTTGAGTGCATCCTTTTAACGACGCGATACCGCATTGAGAACTCGCTAGATTCCTTTTATAAGTAGGTCAGAGCCTGGACTTCGAGGAGGACAAATGCCCCGATTGCTTTCAGTAAACGTCGGCCTTCCGTGCGACGTGAGTTGGAGAGGTCAGACTGTGCGAACCGCGATCTGGAAATCTCCAGTCGAAGGCCGAAGAATGGTGCGCAAGCTCAATATTGATGGTGATGCGCAGGGTGATCTCGGCGGTCATGGAGGGGAGCAGCGTGCAGTTTTTGTCTATCAGATGAACTCCTATCACTACTGGGAACGCTTTCTCGGACGCAATGACTTTGTTTTTGGTCAGTTCGGAGAAAACTTCACTGTTGAGGGTCTGACCGATGACGAGGTCTGCATCGGCGATATATACCGGATTGGTGATGCGGTATTCGAAGTGTCTCAACCGCGCGTAACTTGCTATCGCGTCGGTATTCGCATGAATGATCCTCGGATGGCAGCACTGCTCGTAGCGCATCACAGGCCAGGATTCTACTTTCGCGTGTTGCAGGAAGGAGAAGTTGGGGCAGGCGACGACATTGTGAAAATTGGCGCTGGTCCGGAACGGATCACGGTGGCCGACATCGATGGTCTTTTGTATTTGCCAGGACATTCTCACGATCAGCTGGAACGGGCGCTCCGGATTCCTGCACTGAGTAAGGGTTGGCAACTTTCTTTTCAGGCGATACTCGACCAGGAGTCAAGCACGAAAGCCGTCGAGGGAAATCGCGGCCTTGCAAATGAGGAACAGGCTCCGGCATGGCGTGGCTTTCGGCAGATGCGAGTCGCGAAAATTCATAAGGAGAGCGATAACGTAACTTCCTTCATTCTAAAGCCAATGGATGGACAGCCTCTTCCTATCTTTCAGGCCGGGCAATTTGTTGTTTTGCGGTTGCATCTCGATCGGGACAAGCCGCCGGTTCTTCGCAGCTATTCCCTATCCGATCTGCCGGTGCACGATCATTTCCGCATCAGCGTAAAGAGCGAATTGAACGGGATCGGAAGTTCATTCTTGTGCAATCGAACGCGAGAGGAAGATCTATTGGAAGTTAGCGCACCGCACGGAAGTTTTACTCTGGGTCCCGGCCAGACTCCTGTTGTTCTGTTGAGCGCTGGGGTCGGCGCAACGCCGGTGATGTCGATGCTGCACACACTCGCTGCCGAGAAATCGCAACGGGAGATATGGTGGATCTATGGAGCGCGCAATCGCGTCGACCATCCATTCGCAGAGGAATCACGTTCACTACTTAAACAGCTCCCTCGCGGTCGCGAATATGTTGTGTACAGCAGGCCAACTGCAACGGACCAGGTTGGAACAGATTTCGATGCTCTCGGACACATTGACATATCTTTGCTGGAGAGAATTGGCGTGTCACAAGGTAGTGACTTCTATCTGTGTGGCCCCGCTTTGTTCTTAAAGAACATGTCTGATGGGCTGCGAGACTGGGGGGTGCTCGACGAGAACGTACACGCGGAAATCTTTGGTGCACTTGAGAGCATCACGCCCGGTATGGCGCCGGTCAATCACACTCCTCACCTGCCACAGGGACCGCCCGGTTCTGGCCCCCTGGTCTCATTCGCGCGAAGTGGGATTACCGCCGCCTGGGATACGAAATTCGGGAGTTTGCTTGAACTGGCGGAAGCGTGCGATGTCCCGGTTAGATACTCATGCCGTACTGGAGTCTGTCACACGTGCATGACTAGTCTGATTGGCGGGTCGATTAATTATGACCCTGAGCCGTTGGAGAGGCCCGCTCCCGGGAATGTGCTCGTATGCTGTTCCCAGCCAAACGCGGGTGTCATTCTGGATCTTTAAGAGATACGAGAGGAGTGAAAGTATGCGTTCTGATATCGTGCCCGGAGGTATATTCCCCGATTACCAGCTACCCGATCACACGAATGAACTGCGTAAGCTCAGTGAGTTGCAAGGCGACGATCCGTTAATCCTCACGCTGTCACGCGGGCACTATTGCCCAAAGGAGCACCAGCAGCATTTGGAACTCGCAACGTTCTACCCGAAGATCGCGGTGGCGTACACTCAAATCGCCACAATCACCACCGACGATCACCATACTCTTCAGGAATTCCGTGCGTCAGTCGGTGCCGCGTGGACGTTTCTTTCAGACCCAGACCGAACTGTTCAGAAAGATCTCGATATCCAGGAGTACACCGACCCAGAGCACAATCCGATGATCCCACACACGCTGGTGCTAAAGCCGGGCCTCGTGATCTATAGCATCTATAACGGCTACTGGTTCTGGGGGCGTCCGTCGATCATCGATCTTTGGCGCGATCTGCGCGCGGTAACCAGCGAAATCCGTCCGGACTGGGACCTGAGTAATCCTGAACTTCGAGCGGCGTGGAAGGCCGGTGACCACTCGCGTTTCCACGGATGGAATAAACGTGCGAGTGCAGAAACAAACTCGATTACACGTAGGAAATAACCCAGCCACGAAGGCCGATCCACTTCGAAATCGAACCAATCGAAGGCAAATCCTGAAATTGACACCAGAAGTGAATGGCAATCACTGATCCCGTGCTTTCGGCGAATAATAAACTGCGATTTCGAGTGTTTGCTGGTGAACAGGTGCTGAACTTCGGCCGGCCTACGGTACTATCGCTCCTGTCCCAGACGTAAACTTTGGAAAAATCCCCTTGGCCCAACGGTACGTCGTTTGTAGACGCTATATTCTTGTTGCGCTATTTGCCTGGACTCTCTCTTCCCTGTCCTTTGCACAGGCAAGCCTACCTGCGTGATCACAAGTTGGTTCCAATACTGTAGTAGGAACACCCTTTTTCCAGAACTATTCGGCCAAGGATTACAACAGCGCCGGTCAAGTCTGGACGATCTTGCAGGACCGTCGTGGACTCATGCACTTTGGCGTCTCGACAGGAGCGGTCCTCGAGTTCGATGGCGTTACCTGGCGCAAAATCTTTCTGGCTTCGAGCGTCGTCCGATCTCTCGCGATGGACGGCAGCGGGACTATCTGGCTGGGCGCGAACGGGAATCTCGGTTACCTAGCGCCAGACGCCGCAGGCTTGCTGCACTACTCCTCCATTTTAGATAAGGTCCCCGTCGAGGAACGCACATTCACGGATGTTTGGCAGACCCTCAACACTCCTCAGGGCGTCTTCTTCCGATCCTTCGAGCGCTTATTCCGTTGGGACGTCACCTGGATGCAGGTATGGCGGGCCGCAAAAGGATCTCGCTTTCAGGCACTTTCAGCGGTCCGCGGCCATATTTATACCGACCAGGAAGGAATGCCTCGAGGAAATCGTAGGGGATGAGCTTCGTCCCGCTCCCGGCGGAGATGCATACAAGAACGCCCTAAAACGCTTCCTCCATCCATATGATGAAACTCGCATACTCGTTTCGTCACGGGATCAGCTACTCACTTTGTACGACGGCAGGACCATCACGCCCTTTGTCACTCAGGCAGACGAATATCTGAAGAAGAACAAACTCTATACCACTACGCCGCTCAAGAATGGAGGGTTTTGCATCACCACCCTCAGCGGCGGCGCAATCGTCATCGAACACGATGGAAAGCTTCGCCAGATTATCGACGTAGCCGCGGGGTTACCAAGTTCAGATATTCTGACCGCGTTCGTTGATCGAGAAGGTTCGCTTTGGCTGGGCCATGATGAAGGCGTGGCTCGTGTCGCGCTGGACTCTCCGATTTCAATACTTTCAAGAGCGGCCTACCTGGATGTAATCGAGTTTCAAGGCTCGATCTATGCGTCTACTGGAGGAGGAGGCGCCGCAGTCTCCAGGCTCGTCATCGACCCAGATACGCGTCATTCGCGCCTGATCCCACTTCGTGGCGCGACCCAGGCCTGGACTCTGATTGACTTTAAAGATCCTGCGGATCCTAATTCTGAACAATTGCTCGCAGCCACCAGCGAGGGTGTCATGCGAGTCGTGGGTGACTCTCTTGTTCCCGCGATGCCGGCACTCAGAGGTCTGAACGAGCAAACCTACACGATTAGCCACTCACAAAAAACGCCATCCCGAGTGTTTATAGGGCATAGCGACGGTGTCGGATCCATGCGCTGGGATGGCAAAAAGTGGATCGACGAAGGAAGATTGCCGAACGCTGTTTACGAAGCCAGAAATATAGTCGAAGACGCGGATGGAGTTATCTGGATCAGCGGGGGCAGCACCAGCTTACTGCGCGTGGAAGTTACTCCTACTGGTTTTCGCGATTCCAAGGTTCGCGTGATCTCGCAAAAAGAAGGATTGGTCGAAGGTACGAACGACGTCGAATTTGTCGCCGGAGAGATATTCGTCACGATCGATCGTTCGAAGGACATACTTCGATGGGACGCGGCATCGCAACAGTTGGTGATTGATAATCGCTTTCTGCTCAAGATTGATGCACCCGACTCAACACCATTCTTATCTCCCGGCTATAACGGCGACGTATGGTCGCAGACTGTTTCTTCGGAGATTCGGCGAATAGCGCTGTTCCATAAAAATCCCCATGGCAAATGGACGGCGGACGAAGATACGTTTCGTCAACTCAGCCGCTTCCGGCTATTCCAACTGCACTCCTACCCGGATGGGGTGATTTGGGCGGCCGGTGAAAACCTTCTTCGCTTTGCTCCCAAAACAGACACAGCGGCGTCAAAATCGTTTCCAAATTTGATCCGCCAGGTGAACGTCGGATCCACAGTGGTTTTTGGTGGAACCAGCATTCCCGCAAAATCGGAGCTTCGTCTTCCGGCTGGAAGTAACTCCCTTCGTTTTCAATTCGCGGCGATAAATTTCGGCAATCCAACCGACACCACTTATCAATACATACTCGAGGGTGCCGATACCGACTGGTCAACATGGGGCAAACAAAAAGAAGCAAACTACAGCGGATTGAGTCCGGGAAAGTATCGATTTCGTGTTCGCTCACGAACGGATGATGGTCGCCCCGGCGAGGAAGGGATATTCAGCTTCACCATCGTTCCACCGTGGTACCGCAGCAGGATTGCGTACATTCTATATAGTCTCCTCGCCCTTCTATTGGCGCTTGCAGCATGGCGACTCGTAATCAAACACGAAAGAGCAAAAGCGCGATGTAAAACTGAAGCTCTGGAAGCCCAGGCAAAAGTCCTGGAGTCCACGGTGAACGAGCGTACCCAGGAGATTCGATCACAAGCCGCGGAGATCGCGGCACAGAAGGACAGCATCGAGTTGCTGAGCGAAATAGGAAAAGAGATTACTGCTTCGCTCGACCTCAACACGATTCTCTTCAAACTCTATGAGCGTGTAAACCAGATCGTCGATGCGAGCATCTTTGGAGTTGGTCTCTACAAGCCTGAGAAACATCTAATTGAGTACAGCCTAGCCATTGAAGATGGCAAACGGTATGCCCCCTACACCCGTAGCACCAACGACAAGAACCAGTTCGCTGTCTGGTGTTTAGAGAATCGTCAGCCAATCCTCATCAATGACGTGGACACCGAATCCCATCGGTACATCCCGCACTACCAACACAGCGGAGGTCAACTCGTAGATGGAAGCGTGGCCAAACCGCCGGTTTCCATGATTTATCTCCCACTCGTTGCACAGGAGCGCGTTCTCGGCGTGCTCAGCATTCAAAGCTTCAAGAAGAATGCCTACACCGAGGGTCATCTTAGCCTGCTGGAGAATCTGGCCGCATACACAACCATTGCTCTCGACAACGCAAATGCCTACCAGGTCATCAACGAGCAGGAGCATTCCGTCCGCGAACGCGCGGCTGAGCTTGTCACGATTAACAGAATCACCCAGGCACTCGCAACTCAACTAGACAAGGAAGAGTTGATCAAGCTCGTTGGGGATCAGGTCCGCGATCTTTTCGGCGCGCCCATTGCTTACGTGTCGATTCTCGATCGCGCGACGATGATGCTGCAGTTCCCCTACACCTTCGGCGAACAAGCGGAGGCGCGGCCCTTTGGTACCGGTCTTACATCTCAGATAATCCGCACTGGTCAGCCTTTGCTCATCAATGAGGATATGGAGCGCAACCGCGCCAGGTTAGGAATCGAACAAATTGGTGTTACAACCGCCTCGTATCTTGGAGTTCCAATACCCTCAGGCGGCCAGATGATCGGCGTGATCAGCGTTCAGTCAACCGACCAGGAAGGTCGATTCACTGAGGCGGATCAGCGGCTCCTTTCCACGATTGCTTCTGCTGTCGGGGTAGCTTTCCATAACGCAAGACTCTTTGAAGATGCCGGACAGGCGAGAGCAGCCGCAGAAGAAGCTGATGCCGCCAAGAGCTCTTTTCTCTCCACAGTCAGTCATGAGCTTCGCACGCCGCTTACCTCCGTTCTCGGTTTCGCAAAAATCATCCGCCGCAGGCTTGAAGAGCGCCTCTTCCCTCTTATTCCAAATGAAGACAGGAAAGTGGAACAAGCAAAACTTCAGGTGATTGAGAATCTCGGTGTTGTGGTCAGTGAAGGAGAGCGGCTCACCAAGTTAATTGATGACGTGCTTGACCTGGCAAAAATCGAGGCGGGCAAGTTTACGTGGAACATGGCAAATGTCTCGATGTCTGACGTTATCGAACGCGCGACTGCCGCCACCGCGTCACTTTTTGAAGCGAAAAAACTTCAACTCATCCGGGATATTGATCCAGAGCTGCCTGCTGTCAACGGAGATCAGGATCGGTTGATTCAGGTCGTTATCAATCTCATTTCGAACGCTGTTAAGTTCACCGATGATGGGTCGGTTGTCTGCTCAGCAAAGCTTCAGGGTGGCGGCGTGATCGTAAGCGTGAAGGATTCCGGCATCGGTATCTCACCCGCGGATCAGTCGAAAGTCTTCGAGAAATTTAAGCAGGTGGGCGACACTCTTACCGACAAGCCAAAAGGAACTGGCTTGGGCCTTCCCATCTGCAAGGAGATCGTTGAGTACCACGGTGGAAGCATCTGGGTTGAAAGCGAGCCGGGCCAGGGCAGCACCTTTTCATTCACCATTCCAGTGATCGGACATGCCGCTCAACTCGAGTTGCTTCCCGCCAGACGCGCCGTTGATATCGAAGCCCTTGTCCGGCAGCTGCGGGAAAAAGTGGCTACCCATCAATCGCGTGACAAGTCTGTTCTGGTTGTTGATGACGATTCAAATATCCGCTCACTCTTGCAGCAGGAACTCACAGAAGCTGGTCATATCGTGCGGCTCGCAGAAGATGGCCGCAAAGCGCTCGCCTTGATCCGCGAAGAGATTCCCGGCCTCGTCATCCTGGATGTGATGATGCCCGAGATGAATGGCTTCGACGTGGCGGCCGTGCTCAAGAATGACCCCGGAACAATGGACATTCCAATCATCATCCTGTCCATTGTTGAAGATAAGGAACGCGGGTTCCGACTGGGCGTGGATCGCTATCTCACCAAGCCTATCGATACCGCAACTCTCTTCCATGAAGTGGATACGCTCCTCGACCAGGGAAAGTCCAAAAAGAAAGTAATGGTCGTCGATGAAGATGTTTCTACGCTCCGGTCGATCACTGATGTGCTCGAAACTCGCGGTTATCAGGTTGTCGAATGCAATGGCTCTGAGTTGGTATCAAGGGCTGTGCTGTCCAAGCCGGACATAATCATTCTGAATTCAATTTTGTCGAGTGACGAAGCTGTCCGTGCCCTGCGCTTCGAGAAAGGCATGGAGAACGTCCTCTTCCTTATCTATCAATGAAAACTATGAAGATCCTGATCGTCGATGATGAACCACACTTGCGCACGCTGATCCAGCAGACCCTGGCAGAGCTCGAAGATGACGGCGTGGAACTTTTTACTGCAACCAACGGTGAAGAAGCGCTGGAGACAATTCGCGCGCAGGAACCTGGCCTTGTCTTCCTTGACGTCATGATGCCGAAGAAAAACGGCTTTGATGTATGCAACGCAGTAAAGAATGAGTTGGGGATGAGCCACATTCACATCGTTCTTCTCACGGCAAAGGGACAGGAGTTCGATCGTCAGCGAGGCCAGGAGGTCGGCGCCGATCTCTACATGACCAAGCCATTCGATCCTGATGCCCTGCTCGCCAAGGCGCGCGAAGTACTGGGTCTCCTCCCCACATCCGGGTTGTGACAATCTAATGGTCGGCATCTCCCTCAGAGCGCTCGTCAGTCAGCGATCAGGAAGCTTTGCGGCCATAACAGCGCTTAGAGAAACACTCGGAAATGACCTGTGTGTTGTCGACGCATCGGGCAAGCCACTTCTAGGTGAACCTACTTCCACGCACACCCGTGTGCCCATTCATTTGGAAGATGCGGTTCTGGGATACGTCACCGGATCATCGGATGCAGCTCGAGCCTTGGCGTCGCTTCTGACACATCTTGCGGCCCGGGAGTCTGAAGGCCGGGCACTCGCATCGGAAGTCCTTCACCTCTATCGTGAAATCAACCTGATCGAACAGCTTTCGGAACAGCTCGCGCCTCTCATCGAATTATCGGCAGTCAGTCAATCTGCGTTGGCTCAAGCGCAGAGACTGATTCCCGCTACGCATGGCAGCATATTCATCATGGAGAAAGCGGACGGTCCACTCCGCACCGCTGCCTCTTTCGGACACTCAACCGCGGATACTTCAATTGCACTGGACCATGCTAGCCCTTTGACGCCAGGCTCCCGCTTCGCCACATCCATTCTCGATCGAGGCGTAGCAGAGATCATCAATAATTGCGGATCTGATCCACGCGCATTGGACTCAGAGCGCGAACTAAACGCGGTCATCTGCGCTCCGCTTCGCGCCGGTCAGCGGACGGTCGGCGTCATTGCCTTAGCGAACACCGGTGCCAGCGCATCCTACTCGGCTGCAAATCTCAAACTGTTAAATACAATCGCGCTGCAAACCGCCGCCGCTCTCGAAAATGCTCTTCTCTGCGCGGAGATGGTCAATACGGCACGCGAACGTGCTGCCTTCGCAGCAGAGCTCCAGGCTGCCAGTACGGTGCAACAGCTCTTGCTTCAGAGTGCATCTCGTTCCACGCCAGGTTTTCGAGTCGAATCCGTATACCTGCCCGCAAGTGAGGTTGGTGGTGACTTCTTTCTTGTGTCTCCCGCACCTGACGGTTCGCTCACCGCAATCGTAGGAGACGTTTCTGGTAAGGGCCTGACCGCGGCTATGCGTGTCGCCCTCATCCTTGGCGTCCTGCGGCGCGAAACGTCGCACGACCCAGCCGAGATTTTATTCGAAATGAACAACGCGTTGACCACCCACGATCAGCTAGGCTTCACTACCGCCTGCTGCATCCGCATCTCCCTTACCGGCGAGTACCTGCTTGCGAATGCTGGTCACATCGCTCCCTACAAATCTGGAATTGAGATTGATACACCTCCAGCTCTGCCGCTGGGTCTCATTCGAGAACAGTCTTACGAACTTGTCCGTGGCTCTCTGGCACAGGGAGAATGTATCGTGCTGATGTCAGATGGAGTACCCGAAGCTCGCTCAGTTAGGGGAGAGCTTTATGGATTCGATCGCCTCCCTGGCCTTACGCAATTACCGGCACAGGTAATCGCCGAGACTGCACAACGATTCGGACAGGAAGATGACATCACCGTCCTGACGATATGTTTGGCTGAATGCTAATGTTTAGCTTGTAGATTCGTTCGACGTGCAAGCATTCAATCGAAAGCACTCGGCATTCTTGACCTCCGATGGTTTGGATTGGGGCCTGATTTTCCGCGAAGTTTCTGAGCTTTGCGGGCTGAGAGAAATACCCGATACGGAGACATTATTGGAATCCACTACGGATAACGCTACAGGTTTAAATTGAATTAAGGTTCATCTAAGAGATCGGGAAGGACCATCTGAAATGGTATGCACATGACTCGGGTTCGCAAGCTAACGATCGCTGTCTTGCTGGTATTACTTATCACCGCGATGGCAGGTTCCTTCATGACCCGCGGGGTAATGGAATATCTCCCATTCTTGCAGGCTAAGAAGGGTAATTGGACGGGAGACTATGTTTCGCACGGAATCGTTGACCAGCGGCCGTGGCAGACGGCGTCGACTCTGGCGGCTATGGCCAAATCTGCGGAAGAGCAAGAGTTCGCGCGCGAGGCGGAAAGGCTTGCCGATCACGAGGTAGATCAGGCCTTCTCGCAATGGCTAAGGCAGGCGAGTCTGGATAAGCCGAAGCTGACCGGCAAGGCCCTGACACTGCAGCAACGAGTGACGGAGCTTCAAGCTACTGTAAAGAGCGATCAGGCGCGGATCGCGGCGCTCACAGCAGATGCCGGATCGACGCCGGATACTTCGAAGAACAGCGAACTTGAAATTGCGAAGGCGCAGCTTGGTCTCGATCAGAATGCGCTGGATGATTCCATCGTGGATCTTTCGCGTGAGAGCGGCGATCAGCGGGTCAAGATTCAACAAGAACTAGCGGCGCGCGAGGCCGCGATGAAGAAGTACAACAATAGCGTATCGAAGGACGAAGGGCAGACGGCCGTCACTTCAGCGGAACAGTACAAGACGCTGGCGCAACAGATCTCTGCGTGGTGGTCGCACCGCAACAGAAAGCAGCTGATTGCCCAGGCCGAACAGCTGGCCGTAGCGGATGTAGCAGCCCTGACCGGCGATCTGGAAAGAATGAAGGCCGAGGCCGCCGCTGCCAATGCTTCTGTAACAATGTCGTCCCTGTCGAGTTCGGAACGGATGGAGCGCATGCAAAGGCAGGCGGCGCTACAGAATATCCAAGGCATCCTGAACGATCGCCTTGGAGCGCAGCAACAGCTTGTCGCATTGTACGGACGATGGGGAAAACAAGTCGAGATACAGGACAAGATCGTCATTCATCTCATCCTGCAATCGCTCACAATCATTGCGGCGATTTGTGTGCTGACGATGCTTGCTGGCTGGGGACTTCAAGTGGCGCTTGAGCGGGTGTTCCGCGATCGCCGACAGAAACAAACGCTGAAGACAGTTCTGAATTTAGGTACGCAGCTCGTAGGCCTGTTGCTTGTTCTGCTGGTCGTGTTCGGTGTTCCGCAGCAAATGCCGACCATTCTTGGCTTGGCCACCGCAGGATTGACATTGGTCTTCCAGGACTTCATCCTGGCGTTCTGCGGCTGGTTCGTTCTCATGGGGCCGAACGGAATCAGGGCGCACGACTGGGTTGAAATCGATGGCGTCGGCGGAGAGGTAGTGGAACTGGGGCTGTTCCGCACGTGGCTGCTGGAGACGGGAAACTGGACCGCGAATGGCCATCCCACGGGAAGAAGCGTTTCTTTTCTGAATGGATATGCCATTCGGGGAAAGTATTTCAACTTCTCCACGGTGGGACAGTGGATGTGGGACGAGATCAAGGTCAACATTCCGCAAGGCACGAGTATTCATCCACTGATCGAGAAGATTTATGAGTCGTCGGTGAAGGCGACGGAGGCCGACGCCAAAATGGCGCAAGAGGAATGGAAGCGGGTGACACAAGAAGAAGGATCCCCACAGTTTAGTGCGATGCCATCGGTCAACCTGCGCCCAGCCGGAGCGGGTGTAGACGTCGTCGTCCGTTACATCACCCGGGCTGGAGTGAGACTGGGAACTCGCAATCAATTGTTCGAGACGATTGTCGACCTGATGCAGGCTGAGTCGAAAGACGGCGCGGAACGCGATCGCCAACTACTCCGTAAGGCGGAGTGAATTGACTACCCCTCAGTCGTAACCGTGGTCGGTTCCGCCTCCGCCCGAATGGCCGCAATTGCCCTATAGTCAACCAGCCCCCTCCGGCCGTCATCTCAGCCGGGCCGTTACCATCGCGTTACGGCCACGCAAGAGGTAGGCTCGCAGCAGTTTATGCCATCCTGGCATTTGGCGAACTAAGGGACTACCGCCTAGCGTATTCCACACGGGTAGATTTGTGCCGCCGGCTCGGATGGATGGCTGAGGCTCTGTCATCCAACTCCTGCTGGATGAAGGCATTGGCGCTCACGCGGCAGGAGTCTGATCGGAGATTTCTGGAACAGCGGCTTCGGCAATTGGTTAAAAAACTTGAAGAACCTGTCGATTTTCCCGTTTTCCCAACGACTAATGTGGTGAAGGAGCACTTGGGAAGCGATTCAAGAAGTACATCTGCCTGGGATACTTCCTTGCAGAACTGATGGCAGAAGATACCAGAATGGAGGACCGCTATGTCATTCCTTCGTGATTTGAAGATTGCGGCGCGATCGCTGTGGCGCGTTCGCGCCCTGTGGATCACCGTCGCTCTCACGCTGGCTCTGGGCATTGGTGCCAATGCCGCCATCTTCAGCGTGGTGCGGGCCGTCCTGTTGCGCCCACTCGCCAATCGCGACGAAGACCGCCTGCTCTATCTGCGGCAAAGCGCTCCGGGGATAGGCGTTGAGAACGCCACTTTCTCGATACCCGAGATCGATGACCTGGGCAAGGGGCTGAAGACCATCACGGAACTGGGGACAATTTCGTCAATCAATTTCACGCTCGTGGGACTTGGAACGCCGCGTGAGATTCCCGCGGGGGTGGTAGACGGTCATTACTTCGAGGTGATGGGGCTGCGCCCAGTGCTGGGACGGCTGCTGACTACGGCTGACGACGGCCCCAATGCACCTGGCGCCATAGTGCTGACGTATCGATTCTGGAAAGAGTCTTTGCACGCTGACCCAAGCGTGCTCGGCAAGACCGTGCGTCTGGAGAGCTTCGGCGGACCGCGCGTCGCGACGATCGTAGGGGTTCTCGAACCCTCGGTGCCGTATCCAGTGGCAACCGAGATCATTGCCAATGTCGTTACCAGCCCGCATCATCTGTCCGCCACCATGGTCACGGGTCGAGAGCATCGTATGACCGAGGCCTTCGCGCGGCTTGCACCGGGCGCGACTCTCGATAGCGCGCGAGGTGAGCTGCGCACGCGCTACGGGGCTATTCTGGCCGCACATCCTGAGGTATACAGGTCCGCGGATCATTTCAAAATCGATGCGACGCGTATGCACGACCAGATCAATGCACGTGCTAACACAATCCTGTGGGTGCTGTTTGCGGCCTCGGGGCTTCTGTTTGTGATTGCGTGTTCCAATGTGGCCAATCTGGTGCTTGCGCGCACGGTGCGCCGCGAATCGGAGCTGGCGGTGCGCGCGGCGCTGGGGGCTAGCACCAGGGCGCTGCGGCGTTCGCTGCTGGCGGAAAGCCTGGTGCTGTGCGGAAGCGGAGTGTTGGCGGCGCTGATCCTCGCGTGGCCAATGGTGGCCGTGCTGGGGCGGTATGCTGCGCGGTTCTCGGTGCGCGCCGCTGGGCTTGCGCTCGATTTCAATATGGTGTGGTTTGGCATTGCGCTGGCGCTGACGGCTGCCGTGTTCCTGGCGTTCATTCCCCGGATGCCTTCGGGCAGCGCACAGCTGAGCGCGAACCTCACAAGCGCGGGAACACGTAGCAGTACGGGCAGCAGCAGTCGACGGCTTCGCATGTTCGCCATTATGCAAATCACAGCCTCGTTCCTGTTGCTGACGGGAGCAGCTGTACTCATGCGAACGCTTTATACGCTCGAGGAAACGCGTCCGCCGTTTGACACCACGCGTGTTCTGGCCGTGAATTTACCCGTGATGACGTATGGGCGAACACCCGCGCAGGTCCAGGATTTTTACCACGAAGTGCAGCGCCGAATAAGCACACTGCCCGGTGTGGCCCACGTATCGACCGGCTTCAGCGTCCCGTGGCGTGACAATCAAGGGTTGGATATCAGTTTTGCGTTTGCAGCCCAGGGAGCAGTACGTAAGAACGAACTGGACGACTGGCGCGCGAAATTCCGGTCGGTATCTCCTGGATATTTCGAAACACTGGGCGTTCCGGTTTTGAAGGGACGCGATTTCAGAGAAACGGATAAGAACGGCTCGGACCGTGTGGTGATCGTGAGCCAGAGCCTGGCGCAAACGTTATTTCCCGGGCAGGAAGCGCTGAACCGCGAGTTGCGGTGGACGGACGGAGTGACGAAGTTTATCGGCATCAGCATGGAACCGCGGCGGATTATCGGCGTGGTGCCCGATCTGGATGACGAGAACATCATCCCGTCGCCGTCAATGACGGTGTACCAGCCAACCGATCAGGAGGGATGGCAGGGGCGTCTCTTTGTGCGCACGGAAAAGGATCCGTACACGTTGGCTCCGGCCATCACGCGCACAATCCACGAGATTTCGGCGGAACAGCCGGTGGAGCGTGCGAGCACGCTTCAAGACATTCGCGCCGAGGTTCTGACACCGGACCGGCTGAATGCAGTTGTGTTCGGTGGATTCGCGGCGGTCGCACTCCTGATCTCCGTGGTGGGTGTTGCGGGTGTCCTGGCGTTCTCGGTGAGCGGACGCACGCGCGAGTTCGGCATTCGGATGGCACTTGGCGCGCAACCACGAAACATTCTGACCGATGTGCTGTTGCAGGGCCTGACGATTGCCGGGATCGGTGTCGCCGCGGGCGTGGTCTTTGGCATTGCCTTCGCACGCGGCATCGGCAGGTATGTGGCGGAGGTGCACCTGCCCGGAATGCTCACTTTTGTTGCGTCGGCCTTCGTCATTCTCGCCGCAGCGGTGATCGCGTCGGCTGTGCCCGCAGCGCGCGCAGCGAGAGTGAACGCCGTGGAAGCATTGCGTTCGGAATAGGTCGGGATCTTGCGCCAACCGAGACAAATTCCGATCAAATCGGATATGGTCGATGCTGAATGGTCAAGTCACGCCCCACCAAACTAAGAAAGAAGCCCCCACACGCATTTGTATTGGAGGCGCTCGCACCATTGGATCCGGAAGTACGACGGATGTTTTCCGGTTTTGCCGTGTACTTGGCTGACCGCCTCGTTTGCATGCTCCGAGATCATGACAAATCTCCAAGGGACAATGGCGTTTGGCTTGTTCTTTCGGATACTACTAGTCCCGCGGACCCAAAGCTTCGCCGTGAATTTCCCTCTATCCGATCTATCGAGCTGCTAGGAAATAAGATTCGCCATTGGCTTCTTATTCCAAGTGACAGTCCTACTTTTGAGACTGAGGCCCTCCATGCATGTGACCTTCTGCTGCAACACGACCCTCGGCTCGGCCGAATCCCTGAATCAAGGCGGTAGAGCGACATCCGATTAGGCCACATTTCACGATTGATCGGCATCCCGACCTGTCGCGGGCGGCTCACGATACACAGGACGGCCTCGATTTATATTGCATCACAACATTCTCCCTTGTAATTCTTCCTTCGGCTTGAGTTACATTCCTCCCCTTGCAATCGCGAGTTCCTCAACCTTATGTCTTACAGCAAGCTTTTCGGTCCCGTACATGCAACAGGAAATCGGCCTCATTTTGCAGCAGGAGGAACGATATGATTTCCAACCGAGTCACGAGGCGCCCCGAGAAGTGGGCAACTGTCGTCGCAGAACTTAAGTACCGTTGGATGGTCCCGTTCAGAGCTTTCGAATGGCTTTGGGAGTGGGTAGCTTACGCCCTCAGCCACTGGAGCTTCCTCGAAGTCCTCGAATACATGGGAAGCTTCTCGGTGCTGATCGGCGTCATTTTCTACTTCAGCGAATCCGGCGATCGAATCAAGCAGCGGCATTACCAAGCGTGGCAAGTCATCAACACCGCGCAGGGCAAGGGCGGCAGCGGAGGCCGCATCGAGGCTCTCCAAGAGTTGAACGAGGATAAAGTTCAACTCGTTGGTGTAGATGTCTCCTCTGCCTTTCTCCAGGGGATTCGTCTCGAGCGTGCCAACCTGTTGCGAGCCGACTTCAGCGGCGCCGACTTACGTGGGAGCGATCTGCGCTTCGCCAACTTTGCCTACGCCGACCTGCATTCTGCAAACTTTCGCAGCAGCGACCTTGAGAACACCTTCTTCTCAAACGCGGACATGAAGGACGTAGATCTAGTGGGAACGAATCTTTCTGGCGCAAAATTAGACGGCGTCGATCTCACCTCGGCCGATTTGCGCTCTGCCAGTCTGAAAAACATCCAGTGGAATCAGATTCGAAGCGTCAAGATGGCCAACATCGCCGGCGTGAAGGACGCGCCGGATCGCTTCGTACAATGGGCTCTGCAAAATGGTGCCGTCGATTCCCCGTCCGCGGGCGACTAGCAGACCGTTTCTCGGCAATCCCCAAGGACTGGAAATCCCCTGTCTGCTTCGATTCCGCGAAGACGCCTGATGCTTGCACACTGATTGTTATACGGACGAGCGCTGTGAAGTATTTGGACTTTATCAGGAAGCTGAGAACGGCCGTCTCCAAAAGGTCAATACACTAGAAGGAGCCATCATCGGCTTTTCCACTACCTGATACTTTACCGAGTCGCTTGTCCGTCCCAGAGAAACTGCGACCATACCTGGAGATTCTCATCTACTCTATAAATCGTCTCTCAACTCTGCCTTCGATTTGGCAAAGCTCAACGAGGGTTTGGTCATATCGTCGAACGGAGCCCAGCTTTCTTGGTTGAACCCTCGTCCTTTCTGATTCGAATTTTTCGAGCGTTTCGGTACCGTGATTTCCGAATCATGTGGTTGGGAGCGTGTGTTTCTACCATAGGCACGTTTGTGCAGCAGTTTGCGCAAAGCTGGCTAGTCTACGACCTCACCAGAGATCCTTTTTATCTCGGACTGGATCTGTTCCTGGGGCAATTGCCGATCATGCTCTTTTCCCTCTTCGGTGGTGTCTTTGCTGACCGCATGGACAGGAAGAAGATGCTGCTGTCGTCGCAGTATATCCAGATGATCTGCGCCTTTTCATTGGCGGCCCTTTTCGCTACTCACACCGTCAGGGTATGGCACATCCTCAGTTTGTCCTTCTTCGTTGGGCTTGGGCAGTCATTTGGCGGACCCGCCTATTCCGCGCTGTTGCCAACGCTAGTGGAACCTAAAGACCTGGCCAACGCAATCTCGATGAACTCCATCCAGTTCAACCTTGCGCGCATAATCGGCCCGACACTCGGCGGCCTCGCGTATACCGCCTTTGGAGCGACCTGGTGTTTCGCATTGAACGGTATCTCCTACGTTGCGGTGATCGTCTCTCTGTTCGTGATCCATGTGCAGTTCATCGCGCCGAAGACACAAATGTCCGTCTTGAAAAGCATGAAGGAAGGAATCAGATTTATTAGAGATCGGGAAGGTTTGACGCCGCTCGTAGTGCTGGCATTTTGCACAACTCTGCTTGGTTTTTCGCTGACTGGATTTCTCCCAGTGATCGTGCGGACGATCTTCAACGGGGGTCCCGGAACGTATGAGCTTTTGCTTGTTTTCTCAGGTGCCGGATCAATCTGCGGAGCCCTGCTCGTTGCGGCGATGGAAAAGCTGAAGGGACAGGCGCGTCTCGCGGTACTTGCTTTAGTCGCACTTGGGCTCACAACGGCAGGATTTGCAGTATCCAAATGGCTTCCAATCTCATGTGTCCTGATTTTTCTTGCAGGCGCTGCTGTAATGGCATCTGCTTCCCTGATGTTGTCGGTCGTCCAACTCATTGTTGTTGATTCAATGCGAGGAAGAGTGATGAGCGTTTACAATCTGGCCTTTCGCGCCGGGATACCCTTGGGTGCCCTGATACTCGGGAAATTGATTCCACTATTGGGTATCACAGTCGCTGTGGGTGGATTCGGATTGTGCCTCGTCGGTGTGGCTAGCTACTTTCTAGTTGTTATGACCAAGCTGCCAACCTTTCAACAAAAGGCTTAGCCCGCCGAAACACAGATGGCTGCCTCAACTAGCGCCGTGATCCACCTTTCTCTTTCCGGAGCGAGACCCTCTTGGCCAGTTCTTCAGGAGGGCATCCGCATGGCGCTCGGTGCTCGCCGGGCGCGGGTGGCGGCCTTGGTCTTCGTGCATATTGCCCGAATGGCCCTCGTCGGGCACGACCCAGGGGCTCATTGGTGCACTTCCGCCGTCACGATCCTTGTCAAGCTTCCTTTACGGCACTTCTTTGCGCGACCCTTTGGATCTCTTACGGTGATTGCCTGCGCCGCATCCTTTCTGCCTGCATTGCGCTCGCCAGCATTAACCCATCGTCGCCATCCACAAGGAATAATCTTGCTGCGGATAACAGGCCGCGCTGGACACTATTCGCCCAATATTTAAGTATGGAAACTGAATCTCGACCTTTGTAAAAAGACCGGACTTGTCGTCTGGCTTTGGTTGGCCATCAACCGAAACTAAGAAAGTCCTCTTCAGCCCGCCTCATTGAGTACTCTAGCCAGTTGGCACCACTCGAGAACCGATCTTTGATGTATGGGATATTCGCGGCTGCCCCACTGCCAGTTCAACTGCAACTTTAAAAGCTACGCAAGAGAAGTTTTCTTGCGCTCCACAGCACTTTCTCTCGCATCGCGGGCTCTGGCAGCATCCGAGCGATTGCGATTGCCCCGATCATCGTTGAAAAGATGGAAAAGAAAGCGCATTCCTTGTCCGCAGTTCGCCGACCAGGCATAAACGGAAGCATACGACTCTTGTATTTCTTTAGTTCCTCAAAGATCTGGGGCTTCATCGCCTGATCGGCCCGTGCCAACTCGGGCGCAAGTGCCGTCAAAGGACATCCGTACTCGACGTGGTCGCAATATTCGAGACTCAGGTAGGTCTTCACTATCGCCTTCCATGCCGTCTCGCGTTGAGACCGCTCTGCTACGCGAGCAAGACGGTCGGCTATCTCCTCGAATGCCTCGCTAAGTGCCTCCATGAGCAGTTTGTCCTTACTTCCGAAATGCTTGTAAAAGCCTCCGTGGGTCAGGCCGGCGTCTCGCATCACAGTGGAAACGGCGGCGCCAGTAATGCCCTCAGTTCGAACGCGTCGCGACGCGTCTTTCACAATCTTCTGATGGATTTCGACTTTGTGTTCTGGCCGGTAGCGCATAGCCTCATTATAGGATGCTGCCAATCATTTCACGACTAATCCGCCTTCCTACTCATCGCCAAAGAAATTATGAATCGATGGGATGATGCTTATAATCCTATGGCGTACAGGAGGCAATATGTCGCCACACAACGCTCTTCCAAATGCAATTAGTTTTAGGCTATGTCGCGTGCCTGCTCTGCTTCTGCGTGTATGTTCTGCCCAGGCTTAGGTCGATGGAAAGGTTTGAAACGCAACGTGTCATCGCTACTATCCATAGCTTTCGCTTCTTCGGGCTTGTTTTTATTCTTCCAGGCGTCGTCGGTCTTAGCCTGCCCGCTGGCTTCGCCACGTTCGCAGCTTATGGCGACTTTGTAACCGGAGTACTGGCCATCCTGACCCTGCTCACCGTGAGGGTACGTCCGCTCTTTTGGTTGTTCGTAGTGACCTTCAATTTCGTTGGAACAGCCGACCTCCTCCTCAACTATTACCATGCCATCAAGGTCGGACTTCCTGCGCTGGCAGGGCAGTTGGGCGCAGCATACGCGATCCCGATTCTCTACGTACCAATGCTGATGATCACGCATATCGCCGCTTTCTATTGGCTGGTACGCCCACATCCCAAGACGCCTCGCATCCTGGTAGGCCATCGCAACCGTTCCGCTACCGCCAACGGCTGATGTACTGCAGCCGATTGCCGGCAACAAGCAGTTCCTGATAAGTAAGCTCGGAACGAATGTGGTTCAAGCGGTCGTTTGCGCTAACTCTGGACCGCGCCTTGCGGCTGATCTCTCTCAACTGTTCATTTCCGGAGTACGCCGCAGATCATGGCCCAGGGAGTAATTGAGGAACGTTCGAATTAAAGCGATAGCAGCAAGTTGGCCGATCTCTGTCCACGTGGGGCTAATGGCGCTTTTCAAGATATCGGCAGTTTGAAGGAGAGAGGGTGCAGGGCTCCAGCGAGGGGATAGAAGGATTCAACCTGGCTCTGCGGCGGGCGGACCAGGTAATCGCGGTATCCGTTCTAACCATGGCGCTGATGCTGGGCCTGGCCTTGAGCATACTCTTAATGAGCCTCCGC
The DNA here is from genome assembly GCA_963797255.1 of uncultured Acidobacteriaceae bacterium. Taxonomy (GTDB): domain Bacteria; phylum Acidobacteriota; class Terriglobia; order Terriglobales; family Acidobacteriaceae; genus JANXZS01. Next base: position 138,786 of record CAWCOV010000001.1, on the reverse strand, counting down.
GCGCTGATGTCGGAGAAAAGGATGGAACTCTTACCTTTGTCACTCTGCGTCTCCCTTCTCTTCGGCCTGCCAGCGCTTCGGAACGCACAACCTGCGGTACCGCCGCTTGGCGTGCTTGGCGACTATATTTCCTTCATCTGGGCAGAGATGCTCGTTGCAGTCTCCGCAATCATGGTCATATGGACTTGGCTGATTCGCCAACGTCGCCAGGCAGAAAGACCTACTTAATAGCCGCCTGGGCATCGACTGTCTTACTTGGTCAGCTCGAATCTTAACTGTATGGAGAGCCGTTTCGCCGCGGCGCCACGTCAAACAACTCAAATTCGCGGTCTTACCTATAGGATCTCCGGAAAGTTCATTTGGTCCTTGCCGGAGCAAAAAGCCCTCAAAAAAGACTTGGTTTCCTCCCTGTCTTTTCGGACAAGGGAAAACATTCGTTTATTTTTCGAGTAGAGATACTTCGTGAATCTCCCCATGGCCGTCCTTCGAAGCCTTCACCAATAAGGTCTTGAGTTCCCATGGAGCAAGCTGAATCGTGCTGTTGAGACCCAGCGCAGAACTTTTGAGCGTTGCCTGAGTGTCGCTCCCAGAACGCTCCTGGATGCGAATTATTGTCCCGGCTTGCTCTTTTTCTGCCTGCTTGATCGCCACTACCCAAACGTTGCGAGGCATGATCTCGAAGAATGATTTTTCCCATACCTCCGTTCCCTTGTGAGCGGAATCCATCACGTATTCAGCCGGCGTTTGCAATTCATCGGCTCGGCGATCGAGCGCGAATTCCGTGTACGCGCCGCGGCCACCCATCAGCCAGAAGGCGTGCTCCTGGCGGCCTTGGTCCTGCCAGGCATTGTTATCGTTGTGTGGTACCTCGCCAGGGTTATGGCGGGCGAATGGCGCAGACCGAATCAAAACCGTGCGAAACAATCCGCCGAGACAGTCGTAGCTATATGTCGAATTGTTTACCATCGCCACGGAATAGTCAGAATTCCCAATCTTTCCTTGAACCGCTCCCCAATCCTGATAAGGTTCCTCCTCACCGTTCGGCCGGCGTTCGATAACCCCACCGGGCACCTGCGCATAAACTTTCGGATGTGTCAGTAAGGTTGGAACTTCGAGCTTCAGCATCTGCTCTCGCTCGTGCCAGTCAATAACGAATCGAAGCTCGACAAAATCAAGTCCAGCGAATTGTGCAATGTCGAGAACAATCTCCGAATCCTGCCAACGCGCACGTTGACGAGTGACGCGTGTGACAGGTCCGTTCTCAATTACCGTCGACGATACCAGCATGGGGCGCCCGATTTCCTGACGGAATTGATTGATGCCATGCGCCCACGTGTCGCTGGTATCACTGATTACCACTAATCCAACTGGACCCGACAGCAGTTCGGTGCCGTCCTCCGCTTTCAAGGAGGAAATTCCGAAGCCTGAATTTGAAACTGTAACGAATTCCCGATAGTTCTCTGGAGCAGGTGGTTCGCCATGTGCCAGTTCAAATACTTTGTATCCACCGGCAGGAAGGTCGACCCAGGCAGACAATCGCGGGACAAAGGTTGACATGCTTGCCGAAGGCCTCCACTGCACGGGTGTCTTGCTACCATCTTTCGAAACGAGGTGCGTGATCGGCGCCCTGCCCGATGGGTCTTTGTCACAGTAATACTCCACGAGCGCTGTGCGTTTCCATGGAAGCGGATTAAACAGAAATACGGCGCTCTCTTCCACTCCGCTTAGATCGACCTTTCTCGCCATTGTCTCCAGGGCTTCAACTTTTGAAGTCTGCGCCACCTCGCATGCATATCCGACGCTGTCTCTCACGTCCCGATAGTCCGAATACAGAGAGGTCCCAGCCATCATGTCGTGGAACTGGCAAAACAGAACTTTCGACCAAGCCTGGGCATACTCTTCAGCGGGATAGTTGTGGCCGTAACCAAGGTTAGCTATCAGCGAGATGGTCTCGGCATTTCCAAGCGAAATCTCAGCGCGACGGTTCAAGTACTTGCCTTCTCCATGTGCGGAATAACATCCACGCGCGTGATGCTGCAGTTCTCCCTTGACGATTGGAAGCGATTTGAATGCCGGAGATTCTTCAATCTGCTTAAAAAAGGCTCCAACTGTACTGAAACGAAGTTCGGGCAAACCCGGATCTTGCTGCATTTCGACAACGGCGCGAATCTGTTGTTTTGTGACTGCGCCGCCGTGGTCACCCACGCCCAGGAATAAGGCGGCATGATCGAACCCTGGAGCGAACGCGCCGATTGCCGCCGGTCGAACAAGTGTTGCGTCCGCATCGTAATTGCGCCAGATTCTCAACGTAAGGATCCGCGAGCCATCCCCGCCCTCCCACCAGAACAGCAGAGGCAAATCCATTTCATGTTCCTGCGGCCGCATGAAGACGTAATACCCATAGCCCGCGCGCTTCAAGATCGTCGGCAGACCTGCCGCGTGCCCGAAGGAATCCGGATTGAAGCCGATCTTTACATCCACTCCGAGCGCACGTTGGCAATATTGTTTGCCATAAAGAGAGTGGCGAACGAAGCTTTCCGTTGAGGGGATGTTGCAGTCTGGCTCAACCGGCCAACCTCCGACCACCTCCCATCTGCCTTCTCGCACCCGTTGCTGAATTTCCGCAAACATCACGGGATCAGTGCGCTCCACCCAACGATAATGAGCCGCAGAGGAATGGCTATAGCAGAATCCCGGGGTCTCATCCATCCGGTTGAGGGCACTGCGGAATGTGGTCAGTACAGTATCGGAACCATCGCGCCATGGCCATAGCCACGCGGCATCAATATGTGAGTGGCCGATGATGTGTACAACTTTCCTTTTGGACGAGGGCTCCTTCGCGGCCGATTGCGCAAAGGATCGAACGGAAGCTAACGCTCCAAGAGATGCTGCTCCCTGAATGAGAAAAGCGCGCCGAGATACTCCCTGATCCTGCCTGCCCATTCCACACTCCAGATAAGGTCGCAGCTATGATACAGAACAAAAACAGTGAGCGATTGAGCATGTTCGCTGATAAACAAATGCGTCTTCAACTATTTCGGAGTCTTGATCACAGGCGGTAGAATGTTGGCAAATGCCAGACAGTATTTGGGCGGGCGTAGATATAGGTGGTACAAAGACGGCGGTAGTACTATCTCGCGTGGTTCCCGATGTACTTAACCGAATCGAGTTCCCCACAGAGCCCGACAATGGCCCCGACCGAGCGATCGATTGCATCAAATCGGCACTTTACGAAATGCTAAAAGCCCAAGGTGCGACGAAGGCCGCGCTAAGGGGAATCGGTATCAGTTGCGGTGGTCCGCTGGACCGCAAGGCCGGCTTAATCCAGTCACCTCCAAATCTTGCTACTTGGAACGATGTGCCGATCGTCGCCATACTGGCGCAGGAGTTCGATTGTCGCGTGAACTTGGAAAATGATGCCAATGCGGGAGCGGTTGCTGAACACCGTTTCGGCGCAGGGCGTGGATTCCATCACATTGTTTTTCTGACAATGGGCACCGGACTGGGGGCGGGCATTATTCTCCATGACCGCCTGTATCGGGGCGCAAATGACATGGCCGGGGAAATCGGTCACGTGCGCCTCACTCGCACTGGACCTGTGGGCTATAACAAGACCGGTTCAGCCGAGGGGTGGGCAAGCGGTGCGGGCATGTCACAAATTGCCGATACAGCTCTAAAGGCTGCTCAACGCAGGGGCGAGAAGACATCCTTGACTGCGATTGAAGGGCGTCGGTTGGATGGGCGCGATGTCGCCCAGGCAGCGCTTGCAGGGGATCGAGTGGCTAAGCGAATTGCGAAGATTTGTGGCAGAAAGCTGGGAGAGTCTCTGGCCGTTTTGATCGATATCCTCAATCCGGAGTGCATCGTGATTGGAGGGCTTGCAATGCGTCTCGGCGATCTGATCCTTCGACCTGCATCCACATCGTTGCAGAAAGAGGCTCTGAAGGATTCGCTGAAAGCATGCAGGATTGTTCCTGCGGCGCTCGGCGAGAGTATTGGCGACGTCGCGGCGCTCTGTATCGCGATGGATGTGGCCTCGCATGGAGAATATCCGCAGAAGGAGACGCAGCAAGCATGAACAACTTTGAGCTGGCGCTCGACGAGTCTCTTTTGGTGATGGACTCGTTACGAAGAATGTCAGAATCGGTGCAAACCGCGGCTGAGCTTTGCATCACCGTGCTGAAGGCCGGCGGCAGGCTACTCATTTGCGGCAACGGCGGAAGCGCGGCCCAGGCGCAGCATCTTACCGCTGAGCTAGTCGGCCGCTACAAGAGGGAGCGCGACCCGCTGGCCGCCGTAACCCTGGGGACAGACTCATCGCTGCTAACTTGTATCGGAAATGATTTCAGCTTCGACGAGATCTTCTCGAGGGAGGTGAGAGCACTCGGACGACCGGGTGACGTGATTATCGCCTTCAGCACCAGTGGGAATTCGCCCAATATTACCCATGCCTTGACAGCGGCAAAAGCGATTGGCATGGGAACGGTCTCATTTTTAGGCCGCGACGGCGGCTCTGCACTTGCTCTTAGCGACTATGCGCTGGTGGTCGATCATCAGGATACAGCCCGAATTCAGGAGGCCCACCTTTTCCTGATGCATAACTTGATGGACATCATCGAATCGGGTTTGAAGGGTATGGGCGATTGAACTCGCGGGTGCCTCCCCCTGGATCATTCCGCTGTCCTCTTCCATTCAGCAGGCCATTCCGTCTGACACCGAGCTTGGTTTTATAGTTGCTTCTTTTGCAGTTTCGCTTGAGCTGTCGCTCCGCTCAACGACAGCATTCCCGATACAAATAATCCGGCCAATCCCCTGCCCAAGCGTCAGTTGATGCCCTTGTTGCGGTCGGCAAGAAGATGGAAGTCGCTGGTCTCTTCTGATGCCTGATTCTCCGCCGGGGAGAGGCGAGAAGGGATGCCGCCCGGTCTGAACGGCGCGACCCGGCATCAAAGCTCCAAATATTCTCAACAATCAAGACCGGAGACAGGTGGCTGACGGAACAGTTTCTGCTATACAATCCGATGCCATCGGGCATGAAGGCCAAGGTCCGCGAATTCCCATGCCCTGGAGGGAGAATGTCAGCTCCCGATATAGTCTGGAAAAACGGCAAGTTTGGCCAAACATCGAGGCGCGATGCCTGGTGGCTTTCTCCGACGGCAGTCTTTTTAGGTTTCGGCGCGTTTCTGATCTATGCCAATTGGGCAGCATTTCAAAACAGCCATTACACTTATGGTCCATATATCTCGCCGTTTTATTCGCCCGAGCTTTTCGGCAGCTCGCCCCATGCCTTGTTTGGTCCAAAACCGAGTTGGTACCCAAACTTTCTACCGTTTTCTCCGGCTCTGCTTATTCTCTGGATACCCGGCCTGTTCCGACTGACCTGCTACTACTACCGCGGCGCATATTACAAATCGTTCTGGGCCGATCCTCCTGCGTGCGCCGTGAGTGAGCCCCGCAAGAGTTACCTCGGAGAACGAACCTTTCCGCTGATTCTGCAGAATTTTCATCGCTATTTTCTGAGGCTCTCCTACATTGTCTGGGGCTTTCTGGTCTACGACGCGTTAAGGTCTTTCTTTTTTCCGGACGGATTTGGAATAGGAATTGGAAGCCTCGTTCTCGTCGTGAACGTCGTTCTTCTTGGCGGATACGTATTCGGATGTCATGCATTTCGTCATTTGATCGGGGGAACATTCGACCGTATCTCGGATCATCCTGTACGGCAAAAACTCTACAATTGCGTGAGTTGGTTGAACGCGGGGCACAAGAAGTGGGCTTGGGCGAGTCTCCTTTGGGTTGCGTTTTCCGACATCTACATCCGCCTCTGTTCGATTGGTATCTGGCATGACTGGAGAATCCTCTAGATGCCGGAATTCCAACGTTTCTCGTACGACGTACTGGTCATTGGAGCAGGCGGAGCAGGCCTGCGCGCCGCCATCGAAGCCGGGGCCAACGGAGCGACGGTTGGAGTGATTTGCAAATCGCTGCTCGGAAAAGCGCATACCGTGATGGCCGAAGGAGGCATTGCGGCAGCGCTCGCCAATGTCGACGATCGCGATAATTGGCGGGTCCATTTCACTGATACGATGCGCGGCGGTCAGTATCTCAATAACTGGCGCATGGCCGAACTCCACGCTAAAGAAGCGCCGGAATGCGTCCGCGAACTCGAGGCATGGGGCGCGCTTTTCGATCGCACGACTGACGGCAAAATTCTGCAAAGAAACTTCGGCGGACACCGGTACCCCCGGCTAGCCCACGTCGGCGACCGAACGGGGCTGGAGATGATACGCACGCTCCAGGATCACGGCATCCACACTGGGATGGAAGTCCACATGGAGTGCACGGTGCTCAGCCTGCTGCTCGACGGAAATCGAATTGCTGGAGCATGCGGCTACGACCGTGAGAAGGGCCGCTTCCAGTTGTGGGAGGCGAAGGCAGTAGTGCTGGCCACCGGCGGAATCGGGCGTGCCTTCAAAGTGACCAGCAACAGTTGGGAATACACAGGCGACGGTCTTGCATTGGCGTATCGGGCCGGAGCCGAACTTCAGGACATGGAATTTGTTCAGTTTCACCCCACCGGCATGGTCTGGCCGATTAGTGTGCGCGGCATTCTCGTAACCGAAGGTGTCCGCGGCGAAGGCGGCGTCTTACGCAACAACGAAGGCCGTCGGTTCATGTTCGACGATATCCCTGACCTTTACAAAGAACAGACTGCTGACTCTGAAGAAGAGGGCTGGAGGTATACACAGGGAGACAAGGATGCGCGGCGCCCGCCTGAGTTGCTCACCAGGGATCATGTTGCACGGTGCATCAATCGTGAAGTAAAGGCAGGCCGAGGCTCACCGCACGGTGGCGTCTTCCTCGACATTTCATGGATCAAGGAGCGAATGTCGAAGTCAGACGAGCACATCAAGCGCAAACTGCCTAGCATGTATCACCAATTTAAGCAGCTTGCCGACCTGGACATCACGAAAGAGCCGATGGAAGTCGGTCCTACGACTCATTACATGATGGGTGGAATCCGTGTCGATGGCGATTCGCAGATGTCCTCTGTTCCCGGGCTTTTCGCAGCCGGGGAAGTGGCGGCGGGATTGCATGGTGCGAATCGTCTGGGCGGAAATTCCCTTTCCGATCTTGTCGTTTTTGGGCGGCGCGCGGGACGATTTGCTGCGGAATTCGCCAAGGCCAGCGGGGCAGTGAAGATTGACGAGGCGGAACTGCAAGCCACGGCTACAGCGGCCCTCGTTCCCTTCGACCGCGGCATTTCCGGCGAGAACCCATATCAGATTCAATACGATCTGCAGGAGACGATGCAGGATCTCGTCGGTATAGTGCGAGTTGAGAGTGAAATGCAACAGGCGCTCGACGCGATCGGGCAATTACGCGCGCGGGCTGAACGGGCAGGTGTAGCAGGTAATCGCGAATACAACAACGGCTGGCACACAACGATTGATCTTGGAAACATGATGGTCGTGTCTGAAGCAATTACCCGTGCTGCTGTACTGCGAAAAGAAAGCCGAGGCGCGCAGTTCCGCGAAGACTTCCCAGGCAAAGACTCCGAATGGGGGAAATACAACATCGTTATCAATCGCGGCGCGGACAAAGAGATGCGAGTCGAGAGGCGCGCCCTTACGCCGATGCCGGATGAGTTGAAGAAAGTAATTGAAGAGATGAAGTAGCCGGGAGACGAAATAGATGTCCACACCAGCGACATTTCGCATCTGGCGCGGAGACTCCGCGGGCGGCGCATTCCAGGATTACAAGACACTCGTCGAGGAGGGCATGGTTGTTCTGGACGCGGTACACCGCATTCAGGCGCAGCTAGCACCCGACCTCGCGGTGAGATGGAACTGCAAGGCCGGCAAGTGTGGGTCGTGCTCTGCTGAAATTAACGGCATGCCCCGGCTCATGTGCATGACTCGACTCAGCACCATCGATCTGAATATGCCGGTAATCATTGAGCCAATGCATGCGTTTCCGGTCATACGCGATCTGGTCACAGATGTCTCGTGGAATTTTCGGGCAAAGAAGACGATCAAGCAATTCAAGCCCCGCCCACCCGACGCAGCCGATGGCACATGGCGCATGCAGCAGACCGACGTCGAGCGCGTGCAGGAGTTTCGCAAGTGCATCGAGTGCTTTCTCTGTCAGGACGTTTGCCACGTCCTGCGAGAACACCACAAGCATGACGAATTTATCGGTCCACGTCTGCTCGTTTATGCCGCTGCACTCGAAATGCATCCGCTTGACACCGAAGACAGGGTCAGCGATTTGAGGCACCAGCATAATATCGGTTATTGCAACATCACTACTTGTTGTCGGCAGGTATGTCCGGAGTCGATAACGATTACGGAAAACGCGATCATTCCCCTCAAAGAGCGGGTGGTGGATCGTTATTTCGATCCTCTGAAGCGACTATTCCGCATCCTTTGACTGCATCTCGGATTCCTCAAACTGAGGAGATTCGCTATCTTGGCGGGGTGTCTTGTGCATCGAAAGGAACCAATTCTTGTTCCAACTCACCCCATTCATAAGCACGATTTTGCAACAGCCGCACGCAACGATTCCAGCGAAGGATGGCATCGTCGTTTCCGGCTGGACGGATTTTTTCCGCCTCCGCGAAAGCGTGTAGAGCCTGGTCGAAAAGCGCTACCAATGAACGTGGTAGCTGCCCAGCTTTGAGCTGCGCCTTTGCACGTCGCTCGTGCAGAATCCCGGTATAGTAGAGCTGTTCGTATGGATCCTTCAGCTGTCGGAAAATCTCTTCAGCGTCCCGGTAATGATCGGACCCGCCGCCAGTGAACTGGTCTGTAAGGGCGAGACCCAGTAAACGCAATGCGAACTGATGCTGTGGTTCGATGGCCAATATATCGCGACAGATCGACTCTGCCTCTTCCGGTTCGTTCAGCGACCGATAGTGTTCCGCTTTCGCGATGGCCGCGGCGATCCCTGCTGTAGAAATACGCTTAACTTCATGTTCCATGGCTCTTTCCCTCCACGCCCAGATTCCCTGGCATCCGTGAATTTTGCGAACCAAGTCAGATTTTTCCGTCCAGCAAGTCAGAACCGGTTCAGCCCGGATACTATCCTCGCGCGAACGCAACCATGCCGAGGAGAGCGGAAAACGAAAGTCAGCGGCCGTTGCTAATCCGCCCTCCGCGACAAATTGCTTCGGAACGCCGCCATCTCAAGGATGCTGGTTTCAACGGGGGTCGTACGCCAGCTCCTTCGACCACGACATTATGCTTGTTTCACCGGGCGCAGTCTAGACGTGATTAGACAACGAGGTAAAGTGCCACCGAATCCCGCTGCAGGATTTCGGGCCAAGGCGCAAACGCTAAGGACCTATCCCCCAATCCCAGATGATTGCACCAGGTCGCTGAGCAACTGACCCAGAACACCGAGACGACCATACCCATGCGCGACCAATAGCACAAACGTATCTTTAGCAGGATTTCTTGGCCTCTCATCAAAAGCTCACCCTTGAACTTCCACTCTCCATTGGAACAAAAAAGCCGAATTCTTTCGCATCTTGTAACTAAAGTCGCTGTTTTGCCGCCCGTTAGTTCATATCTTCGACTTAGAACACGGACGGAGTGGCCCCACAATGTTCTCCAATGAATACGCTCAAACCTCAGCACCGGAAGAAACTTATCTGTCCAGTCGCAAAACTTCAGTCAGATGCGTCGCCCTAGTCTTTCTTGGAATCTCTTTTGGCTCCTGCATTCCCTCCGCGAAGGCTCAGGCGGCCTTCTTTAGTTCGTGGGAAGGGCGTGTACGGAAAACAGTGGCCGAGCAACCAGCGTGGCCAGTTCCCGTTGTGACGCCTTCGTCGGGGCTAGTGCAGCTAGCTCGTTTTGATGCGATTCATCAGACAACGTCAACCCGTACGGAGACGTGGATCTATGGGAACAGTAAAGGTTTCAACCTCATCCCCTGGTACAAAACGGAAGTGGATATCACGTTGCCCTCGTACATTGAACACAACAGTAAGGTGAGGGACGGCGCAGGCGATTGGCTCATGCTGATCAAATATAGATTTCTGGCAGGCGGCCCTCAGCATGGAAATTATTCCTTCAGCGGATCTTTAAATGGAACTGCGCCAACGGGCAGCTACAAGAATGGAAGTTCGGACGGTTCCGTTGCCCCAACCCTTTATGGTGGCAAGGGCTTTGGTCGATTCGACGCTCAATCCAGCGTTGCGATCACCTTGCCGACAGGGCACACCGCCCGGACCGGAAGACCGATCGCATGGAATACCGTTGCGCAGTACAGGGCTACACGGTTCTTCTGGCCAGAGGTCGAATTCAACTCAACGTTTTATCGCGGCGGTCCAAACGACGGCAGGATCCAGGCCTTTGTTACGCCGGGCCTCATGATCAGCAAAATCAAATTCAGCCGCGAGTCAAATAGCCGCCTGGCGTTCATCTTCGGAGGCGGCATACAGATCGCAACTTCCGAATTTCACACGTACAACCACGCCGTAATCGCGACGGGGCGCATCTCGTTCTAGGCAATGCGAATGAAGTGCAAGCTTCTCACAAAGGCGAAGACTCCGAAGTTCGCCGCGTGCCAGGACAAATGATTAATCCGCAGAGCGACTTAGGTCACTGCGGATCGCAGCGTGACCATTTCTGATACTGTGAGTAACCCTCTGAGCCCTGACCAAAACCTGCAGAGGATTATGAGATTGGTTAGACATATGACGAATCACCCTTCCGCTTCCACGCAACTGACACTGGGTACCGGAGCCTTCGCCCTCTGCTTCGCGGTCTTTGGCTCTCTGTCTGCGATGATGCCAATCTTGAGTAAGCAGATGCACCTCACGCCCATGCAGAAGAGTATCGCAGTGGCTGTTCCCGTCCTCCTGGGTAGCCTGGGTCGCATTCCGCTCGGCATGCTTACGGACCGGTTCGGGGGACGCATCATTTTCAGCATTGTCATGTTTCTGACAATTCTGCCCGCAGTGCTAATGGGTAACGTACACAGCTATTCGCAGCTGATTACTTACGGCTTTTTCATCGGGATTGGGCTTGCCAGCTTCTCGGTAGGCGTCGGGTTTGTCAGTGGCTGGTATTCCGCGGCAAAGCAAGGCACGGCCTTGGGAGTGTACGGGGCCGGCAATATCGGGCAATCACTTGCAGCCTTTGGCTCGCCCTTCATTGCCGCTGCCTTTGGCATGAAATGGGGCTTCTGGACATTCGGTCTGCTGCTGTCGGTCTGGTTCCTGATCTTCGCCGCGTTTGCGCGAAATGCTCCCCGGAAAGCTCCGCCAAAGTCATTCGCCGACACGATAAGTCCCCTTGCAAGCTCCCGCAGTTGGATTTTGAGCCTCTACTACTTCCTGACATTTGGTGGTTTCGTGGCGATGGCAATATACTTGCCGATCTTTCTAACCGAGTCTTTCAAGTTAACTCCGCAACAAGCTGGCCTCCGGACCGCCGGATTTGTTGTACTTGCGACGGTGACCAGGCCCCTAGGCGGAATTCTTGCCGACAAGGTTGGCGGTCGGGCAATACTTAAGTGGGTGTTCCCGGCAACCGCGGTGTTCAGCATCTTTCTTGCTTGTCCCTTGATCCTGACATTCACGATCGGTGCTTTGGGAGTTGCCGCCTTCATCGGTCTCGGGAATGGCGCTGTCTTCAAATTAGTCCCCGAATATTTTCCGCAATCTGTGGGGAGCGTAACAGGAATCGTTGGAGCGGCCGGAGGATTAGGTGGTTTCTTCCCTCCTCTAATTCTTGGAGTAATCAAACAGCAGACCGGAAGTTTTACAATGGGCTTCGTTCTCCTCGGAGTATTTTCCCTTATTTGTCTCGCCGTTCTGGTACGTTCAGCTCCGAAGAGCGTGCCCGTCCCCGTTTCCTAGGAGCTTATGCAAAAGCGTATCTTTCCGACGACGGGTTCCGACTCGGTGCATGCGATGACCTGGGGCCTGATCGCCGCGATTCGCTCGTTGTTGGCATCGTCGTCGGTAGCCGCGGATTGCGGGACTTCGATCCCGCGCTTGTCTCTTACGCCGGTGCGTGCGTGTTCTCCGCATTCGGGCTCGGCTATCGCTACGCAATGTGGCTGCGCCGTCCTCCCACCCGCTTGTATTGGTACCGCGGCTGGCACATCTTCATGGATCGGAAACATTTCACTCGCAATGTTTTCCATCTCGGACGTATCGTCTGGAACAACATCGTATTACAGCGTTTTATCGAACGGCGTTCCCATAAGCGGTGGATAGCACATTGGTTTCTCGCCTGGGGTTGTCTGCTGGCTGGCGCTGTGACTTTCCCGCTTTCTTTCGGATGGGTACGATTTGAGACAGCCGTCGATAATCAGCAGATTTACCGCGCTTTCATGTTCGGCATTCCCCTTGGCAGTTTTCGCCTGGGGACCTGGATTGCCGCGCTGACCTTTAACATTCTCGACGTTGCGGCCATCATGGTATTGATCGGAGTTTTCTTTGCGCTCTGGAGGCGTGGCCGAGATCATGGAGCGATGAGTGTTCAGCAATTCTCGAACGATCTGACTCCATTGATCATGCTGTTTGCCATCTGCGTCACGGGTCTTTTTCTCACCATATCAACGCATCTGATGCATGGCCTTCATTACATTTTCCTATCTCAATTGCACGCCATCACGGTCATTCTGACTCTGCTCTATCTGCCCTTTGGAAAATTCTTCCACATCTTTCAGCGCCCAGCGCAACTTGGACTGGACTTCTACAAAAGAGCGGGAGTGGATAGCCTTCAGGCGAAATGCTCACGCTGCGGTCAAGAGTATGGATCGGCTTTGCAGATTGAGGACCTGAAGATCATCCAGGCAGCGCTTCAGATCAGATTTCAGATGATGGATGGTTCTCACTATCAAGACGTGTGCCCAAAGTGCCGGCGAAAGAATCTGGCGCTCACGCAAGACGCTCTGTGGAGATCGACGGATATGTCGAAAAGGGGTCTTCTGTAATGGCCAAACTTCCAGTTGAAGCTCCAGAATTAGTCCGCGTCTTTGGTCCCACTCTTCATCATGTGCCCGCTGGCGGGTGGGCGAGGACCACAGAAGACGAGAAACTTGTGAAGACCCATTGCTGCTTTTGCGGACAACAATGCGGAATTCAACTTCGCGTGCAGGACAACAAAGTAGTCGGTTTCGAACCTTGGGAAGACTTCCCTTTCAATCGCGGCAAGCTGTGCCCCAAGGGCGTAAAGCGCTACATGCAGGACGAGCACCCTGATCGATTGAAACATCCCATCCAGAGAGTAGAAGGTGTTGGCTTCGAAAACATTTCATGGGACTTCGCCATGCAGCGAGTGGTCGGCGAGATTCAGCGGATTCAATCGACTTACGGGAAAGACTCCTTCGCGGTTTTGACAGGTGCATCGCTCACGAATGAAAAAGCCTACCTTATGGGCAAATTTGCGCGGGTCGCATTGCAGACTGCAAACATTGACTACAACGGAAGACTCTGCATGGTGTCCGCGGGCGCTGCATCGAAAAAAGTCTTCGGCATGGACCGCAGCGCGAATCCATGGAGCGATATTCCGAAAGCTAAAGTGATTCTTGCTGCAGGAGCCAACATCGCCGAATGCGCGCCGATCACCACCGATTACATCTGGCAAGCACGCGAGAATGGCGCCAAGCTCATCATCCTCGATCCACGCATGACACCAATCGCTCGAAACGCGGATCTGTTCATTCCGGTTCGACCCGGTGGCGACATTGGCATATTTAACGGCATGTTACACATCCTGATCGAACGCGGATGGATCGACCGGAAGTTCATTGATGAACACACTACCGGCTTCGAACAACTCGCCGAATCTGTAAAGAAATACACACCAGAATATTCAGCAAAGATTGCTGGCGTTCCTGCAGAAATGATTGTGAAGGCTGCCGAACTCTGGGGTCCCGCGCCAACCAGCTTCCTGATGCACGCCAGAGGGATCGAACACCATACCAAGGGAGTGGACAATTGCATGGCTGCTATCAACCTTGTCGTAGCGACTGGGCGGATCGGCCGAGAGGGCTGCGGATACGCCATGATTACTGGTCAAGGAAACGGCCAGGGTGGACGTGAACAGGGCCAAAAATGCGATCAACTTCCGGGAAGCCGCGACATCTCAAACCCGGAGCACCGCAAGTACATCGCTGGCGTCTGGGGCGTGACCGAGGAGTCACTTCCACAAAAAGGTTTGTCGGCGATACCGCTCGTAGAAGCGATTCATGCCGGCAAGATTAAAGGTCTCATCTCCATCTGTTTTAACCCCGTGGTTTCGTTGCCAGACGCGAACTTCGTGCGGGAGGCATTGGAGAAGCTCGAGTTCTACACATGTATTGACTTCTTCCTGTCAGAGACGGCTCGTTATGCGGACCTCGTCCTTGCCGGCTCGTTGATGGAAGAAGATGAAGGGACGACGACCAACGTCGAGGGCCGGGTGATCCGGCATCGCAAGGCGATCACTCCTCCCGCCGAGGCGCGCGAAGATTGGAAAATCATTTGCGAGATTGCGAGCCGTCTGGGTTATACGGAAAAGTTCAATTACCAGTCGCCCAAGGAGATATTTGAAGAACTGCGGGTTGCATCCAAAGGCGGCGTCTCGGATTACTATGGCATGACCTGGGAGCGGCTTGATAAGACGAACGGTCTGTTCTGGCCTTGTCCGGAGTTGGACCACCCGGGAACCCCACGTCTCTATGAAAATGGAAGATTTGGTCATCTTGACGGCAAAGCCCACTTCATGCCAGTGGAATGGAGACCCTCAGACGAGATCCCCGATGAAGAATATCCGGTCATTCTTACTACCGGCCGCGTTGTTTCTCAATTTCTCTCGGGAACCCAAACGCGCCGAATTGGCGCTCTTGTGGATCAAACCTCACAACCATTTTGCGAAATTCACCCTAGACTGGCTGAAAAGTACGGCATTGCAGATGGCGATTTCGTGAAGGTTGAGAGCCGACGAGGTAGCGTCGTTGTTCACGCGAAAGTCGTAAAGACCATTCGGCCAGACACGGTTTTTGTTCCATACCATTGGCCTCTCGATCGCTCGGCAAACAACTGCACCAATCGAGCGATTGACCCTGTTTCCAATATTCCGGAATTCAAAATCTGCGCGGTCCGCCTAAGCAAAGTCGATCAACCCACGGACGCTATTGCCATGCTGGAAGTGCAGGCAGGGGGAGTTCGATGAGCGAAGCAGCCTTCTTCATAGACTACTCCCGTTGCATCGGCTGCGAGGCTTGCGTGAATGCATGTGCCGAGTGCGACACGCATCGAGGTATAAGCATGATTCACCTCGAAACTATCGAGCGCCGAGACAGCGTCCAAACCGCGCCGCAAATTTGCATGCACTGCGACGATCCGATTTGCGCTCAAGTGTGCCCTGCGGACGCCATCAAAAAGACGCCCGATGGCGTCGTTCAGAGTTCGTTGAAGCCGCGATGCATCGGCTGTTCAAATTGCGTACTTTCGTGCCCCTTCGGCGTCCCGAAATACATGGGTGACATCGACCAGATGATGAAATGCGACATGTGCTACGACCGTAGCAGCGTTGGCAAGAAGCCCATGTGCGCAACGGTTTGCCCCTCCGGCGCATTGACATACACCTCCATGGAAGAGATTCAACGAACGCGACAAGGAATTCCCGTGAATAGTTGGAAGTTTGGAGCGGAGGAAGTGAAGACCAAAGTTTACGTTATGGTTCCTCGCGAAGTGACACGAGTGGACATTAGTTTGGTGCAAATTCATACGACGCCTTTGGCTCCAAAGAATGATCCGTACGATGTGGCGTTGATGCTGGAGGGAATGGCATGAGCACCGATACTGAGCCCTGCGTTTGGTGCAAGAAAGCTGAGAAGTGGCGGGACGATTTTCCCATTGAATGGGAAGGCGACAACTACGTTAGCCGACGTGAGATGGTTAAGTTCCTCACTCTCGGGTCTCTATTCCTCGCCGTAGCCAATTGGCTAACGGTGCTCGGCTCCAAAATTCTCCGTCGTGGATCAACATAATCGGAAATTACTTGGACTATCAGGCGACTTGAAAGTAAACAGTTCGGCCCTTTTTCGCTATCCAACGGAAAAGGATCCCTGCATTGCTGTGCGTACCTCGGACGGCAAGCTGGTTGCATACTCTCAAGTTTGTACCCACCTCTCGTGCGCGGTGATTTATGACAAGAATGAGCAAAGTCTGTTCTGTCCTTGTCATAACGGGCGGTTCAATTTGGCACAAGGTTCTCCGATTGCAGGGCCACCTACGCGGCCATTGCCGCGCATACGGCTTGAAGAGGCGGATGGTCGAATCTACGCAACCGAGCGGGAGGCATAGTGAGCACAAGACAACAAGGCACAATTCTTTTCACCGGAATTCTCTTCCTGGTCGCAACAACGGTTGTTATCCAACTCTGGCTCCTGACCGTTTCGATGGAAGCGCTTTTGGGCGGCGAGATGCGCACGCTCGTGCCCGCAGCCGCAGCTTCAACCGTTCTTCTCTGCGTAAACGCGGGCTTGCTGCGATATGTCTTCCGGTTTGATCGCCAGATTCGAACTTCGAGGTGAGATGCATTCACATATCTATAGTTAAAGATGACTCAGTCGCATAGCCAAGGATCGAGGAAGCAATGAAACGGACCATGATCATCGCGGGTCTCCTCTTGCCGTTCTTCTTTGTCGGTTTTTCTCAGCAATACGGAGCAGCCCAAACCCAGAAACCGAATACTCACGTTGCTGAAACGGACGCAGAGAAGAGAATCCTCGCTGTGCTCAACAAGATGGTCACGTCGCATAAGACATACCTAAGCGTTCCCATCCAAGACGGGAAGGCGCTGCGGCTGCTCACGCAAGCGACGGGAGCAAAAGATGTGGTCGAGATCGGCACATCCACCGGCTATTCGGGGCTATGGCTTTGCCTGGCACTACAAAGAACCGATGGTCACCTGACTACCTTTGAGATCGATCACCAGAGGGCATCCATGGCTCAACGGCAATTCAAAGAAGCTGGGGTGGAAAAGATGGTCAGCATCATCGAAGGGGATGCTCACGAGCAAATCGCGAAGTTAAAAGGCCCTGTCGACGTTGCGTTCATCGACGCGGATAAAAGCGGCTACGTCGATTACTTGCACAAACTTTTGCCGATGATGCGCCCGGGTGGGCTGATTCTCGCACACAATGTGGAGATGGTTCCGGATTACATTAAGGAGGTAACGACCAATGCAGACTTGGAGACGATTTTTTATAAGGAAGGCGCCGGCATGGCTGTGACTCTTAAGAAGCGCTGAAGTAACTTGCCATTTTGGAACTCGAGCACTCCGCGGTTTATAGCGGTTTTAAAATGTCAATAGAGTATTGATAGACAAACTTCCTGGCTCTCCCCCAAGGATTCATATCGCGTGAAAACAATGGATATAGATCCTCCGTTTCAATCCTCAGAACCACGCTTTTTCACAGCCGATTATTGGATCTGATTGCCATAAGTAATCGCCACGGTTGCGAATCCGAGCAGTAGTAAGCCACTCCACAATATGACTTTCGAAAGTTGGCTCACACCTTTCCATTCACCGGCAATCCAACCTGAGACGTTTGCCATTACGATGACGCAAATCTGATATATGCTCCATCCGATTGCCGCGCCGAGAACTCCCAATAATGTCGTGGCCATCCCATAGATCGCGACGGAACCCATCCACAGAAGTCCCATGATCATACCTAGAGTGATCTCGGGCCATATAGGGAAAAAGTTCGCCCACGTCTTGTTGCGCCGGAGCAACCACAGAGGATAGAGCATGTTCGGCACCGCCCCCCCTGCTAAGGCAATCGGCCAAACAGCGTACGGCGCATCTGCACGCAGGGTATTTTGACGAATGGCCTCAAGGATCAGGTTGTCGCCGAAGGCCAACGCGTAATTTAGCATCGGCGCGAGAAGACCAGCCAGCGCCGCCAACGAGATTCCGGCCACATACGATCTGGCTGGCGATGTTGCTGCCTCCGCCTTCTGCTCCTTCTCTCTCCTGCGCCCGGCCCAACAACACACGATCACTCCTGTCACCATCAGCACTTGTCCCAGCAGGAGTACTAATCCACGTCCGGTAACAAGAGCTTGCGGATGACGCAAGAGAATAGGAACCAAACTGCCCAATGCGGCACTCAGCCCTACTGTGATTGCAAAGGATAAGGCCATTCCAGCACGAATCACTGCCAACCCGAAAAGCACCTGCGCAACCCCCCACCCGGCTCCGAACAGGAAAGGAGTCAGGAAACTGGCAGAATTGACGTGACTATAAACCGAAATAAGACTTGGCACTCTGAGAAAGGCTAGAGTCCATGGCATCAGCACGAGCGCAACCAGTGTGAAGATGATCCATGTGTTTTCCCAGCGCCACCTGCGTTGATAGTTAAGCGGGAGCATGCAATTGCCGACCATTAGCCCGGCGCCCACCGCTAACAAGATACCTAGTTCGCTTCCCATTTACGCACTATTCCTGGATTATTCGACGCCGATTTGGTCATTCATCAGCTATGCGCTACTGAGCCGTGAAGCCAGACAAGCTTGCCCTACTCATTCAAGTTTTGTCAACATTGTTGTCGACATATCTCTGATTTGACTTAGCTTAATTTGCGCTTTGGAGAGGTTTAGCCGACTATCGCTTTCCAGATGTGGTTTCGCTGAGCAGCACTACTCTCACCGATAATCCTGTCGTATCGCCATAGTTCGTTTTGTTCTCACCATATCCCACAGCAAATGTGATTCTGTCATTGGCATTCAGGTGCATCTGCCCCGAGTACTCCGCTCGAGGATTTGATCCTTGTACCGCGTGAAATGCCGGATCTCCTCCATAACCGTTGATATCCGAGTCGAAGACAGAACTGCCGTTCTTTAATACGTGGACATCGGTCGTCGACAGGCCGTAGTGAATTCCAACAAACTTGGCAGTCACAGCATAGTTTCCGGTACGCGGAGCCACGAAGCGAACGAGACTGTACTGTCCGGTGTTGCTGCCTTCCATTGCGATTTGGCCGTCGGAGATGGCCCATCCTTTTGATCCCACCTGGGTATCTTTCGTGCTGTTGTAGGCGATGTAAGGGTAGTAACCTGGACCAGGCGCATCACCTTGCGTCGGATGCCAGAACCCAATGGGGCCTATCATCAGCGATTTCTGATCAAGCTGAAACTGGTCGGCTGCTAAAGAGCTTGTACCGGAAAAGCCATATTCCCAGACCGCATTTGGATTCTTAGCGATGGAGAAATCGCCCGATAAATCGAAGACTTGCGCCGCGATTGGCATCGCGACTAAAACGATAAGCCCACCTAGCCATTTTCTCTTTCAGCCACATTGTCATAAGTCCTCCCACCGGTGCCTTGCCTGTGTCCAGCCTCATCTTTGGCAACACTACGAAGTTCGGATCCACACCGATCGCATCCCGGCTGCGGCTGGCACAATCGACTTGAAGTTTGTTCGGAGTTCTGGGACGCGATATTTTCTTTTAAATTCTGGCAGCACTCGCACGTTACAGCAAGGCCTGGCGATTTCCAACAACATCGCCAAAATATGATAGATGTTTCGAATCTAGAAGCTTTACGGCAAATTGCGCACGTTATTTAGATAGCGCACGGCGGCTCCGCAGTTATGGATCAGAGGAAATTGACAACTATCGAACTGAGACATAAGAATCTGAGGCTAATAATGTCAACAATTGTGTCATCGGTCTTGTATTGACAGAAAAGGAAAGGTTCTTCTATAAAAATGCTTGCATTATCTCCCAGCGGGCAATCGGCGCATCAAATATGCGTTCTGACGGTCCAGTAGAGCGACGGTTGTTGAAATGATTTTCAGGCTAGCGAGACATGAGGTTTACCTTGAGTCATGAAATAGATGCCTCCGCAAAGGAAACAAGTATTGAGCCGCTGGAGCTTCATGCTCTGTCGCTGCGACGGCATATTCTCCGGATGGCAGAGCGGGTGGGTCAGGGTTATGTTGGGCAGGGCCTCGGAATAGCCGACCTGTTAGCCGTCCTTTACTTCAGGGAAATGAAGTACGATCCACAAAATCTTGCATGGCTGGATCGTGACCGCTTCCTTCTTTCTATCGGGCACTATTCAATCGGGTTATATGCCGCATTGGCAGAGGCTGGTGTAATCCCCTTCGATGAACTCGATACCTATGGTGCAGATCAATCCAGACTTGAAATGTCTGGCAGTGAAATTACTCCAGGATTCGAAATGACTGGGGGCTCGCTGGGGCATGGCCTGGGGCAAGCTGTGGGAATGGCTTTGGGTGTACGCATCGATAAAAGACCCTCCCGTATATTCAACCTTCTTTCGGATGGGGAGCTTCAGGAAGGTTCGACCTGGGAGGCGGCAATGGCGGCTGCCCATCATCGGCTTGACCATCTCTTCGCTTTTATCGATTGCAACGATCAGCAAGCCGACGGGCCGCCAAGACAGGTCCTCAATGTCGAGCCTGTGCAGGAGAAATGGAAAGCTTTTGGCTGGGATACGCAGCGCATTAACGGCAACGATCTGCGCGCGATTGTCGACGCTATCGATGCAGCCAAGGAAAATACCGGCAAGCCTCATGCGATCGTTCTCGATACTTTGATGGGGAAGGGCGTGCGCACGTTCGAGGAACGGGATAAGAATCATTTCATTCGAGTCGAGCCCGATGAATGGCGGCTAGCTCGAGAACAGCTTGAAGAAAATACCCAACAAAAAGCCGAGAGGAATGCATGAGCGTCTCACAGGCTAAATCAGGAGTCACGGGCAACATCCTTAGCTCCGATGTCTATGGAGCGGAGCAAACGGCGACTGCGCCTTTTGGAGAAGCACTGATCCGTGAGGCGGAAGCCAATCCACGGATTGTGGGATTAACCGCAGATCTCGGCAAGTACACCGATATTCATCTGTTCGCGAGTCGTTTTCCCGACAGATTTTTTCAAATCGGCATGGCCGAACAAAATCTGATTGGTGTCGCTGCAGGTCTCGCGCGGACGGGATTTGTACCTTTCGCCACGACATATTGCGTATTTGCGACTAGGCGGGCCTACGACTTTATAGCAATTGGGGCGGCATTGGGATCTGCAAACGTCAAGATTATTGCCGGCCTTCCGGGCTTGACCACCGGCTACGGCGGCACACACCAAGGCATAGAAGATCTCGCTTTGATGCGCTCAATACCCAACCTTACGGTGATTGATCCTTGCGACGCGACCGAATTGGGCCAGGCTGTTTCAGCTATCGCCCGTCATGAAGGACCGGTGTACATGCGTTTGCTGAGGGGACAAGTCCCGGTCGTCTTGGATCCGGACACATACCAGTTCGAAATCGGCAAAGCCAAACTTCTGCGTGAAGGCAACGACGTTGCGATCATCAGCACCGGCCTTATGACGGCGAGAGCTCTCAAGGCTGTAGCGCAACTCAACAGCAGCGGTGTGAACGCCGCGTTGCTGCACGTGAGCACACTCAAACCCTTTGATGCCGAGGCTGTTCTAGCGCTTGTGAAGAAGATCCCGCGGGTTGTCACAGCCGAGAACCATTTCACCACGGGTGGATTAGCCAGTGCAGTTGCGGACGCGGTAGTGGATGCTGGAATGGCGGTCCAACTAAAACGCATCGGAATCCCGAATTGCTTCTGTGAGAGCGGGTCCATCCCCTACCTTGTGGGCCGCTACCGAATGGACACAGAAGACATCGTCAATGCTGCTTCTGACCTGATGCGCGGAGAGGGCCGTCGAGAGTAGCGGCGGATCTTCTATTTCGGACTAGGTAATCTAATGAAGATCACCTCGATTGAGACGATCTCGGTCAATGCTGGTTGGAAAAACTGGTTATTTGCCCGTGTCTCCACCGACAGCGGTTTGCATGGCATCGGTGAAGGAACTTTGAACGGTTTCATTCGCACAACCGAAGCTGCAATTCGCGAGTTGGAGCACCTCGTAATAGGCCAGGATCCACTGCAGGTGAATGCTCTCTCAAGACGCCTGATGGACAGCGTTTCCCTAGATGGGGGTCATATACATCGAACTGCAGTAGCTGCAATCGAGGTAGCTTGTTGGGATATCCTCGGCAAATCGCTGAATGTTCCGATTTACCAGCTACTCGGGGGAAAGGTTCGAGAGTCAATCCTGAGTTATGCAAATGGATGGTACCGTACGGAGAGATCTCCTCAAGCGTTTGTAGCTGCCGCAGAAGAGGCAGTTGGCAAGGGCTTTCATGCACTTAAACTCGATCCCTTTGGCACCGCGCGTGACTTCATCGATAGTCGCGAGCTCGAGCTTTCGTATGAGATCGTGGCAGCGCTACGCTCTCACCTCGGCCGTGACATGCAAATCCTCATCGATGTCCATGCGAGGTTTTCCGAAGCTGACGCTCTACGTGCGGCGAGGAAATTTGAACCTCTTGATATCTATTGGTGGGAAGAGCCAACTACTCGCGAGCGGGAGTTACCGGCGAACTCAGTAGCGGCACAGTGCCCCATCCGTGTTGCCACCGGAGAAATGTATGATACCGTGGGGCAGTTCTATACCCTCGCTTCGGGGGGTGCGGTCAACATCTTCCAGCCTGAACCCATGAGCTTGGGCGGAATCACCAATACATTCACCGTTGCGCATCTTGCTATGGCACATGGCAGTGTTATCGCACCTCACCAAAGCGGCGGGCCCGTCGCAACCGCTGTCATGCTTGCAACTCGCCGCTTGCGTACCCAACTTTCTGATACAGGAACATTTTGATGCCTTTAATGAACCCTGGACTAAGGAGTTGGTAACCTGGGCTCCAACAATCGACGCTAAAAACGGGCATCTGAGTTTGCCGAGCGGAGCCGGGCTCGGACTGGACCTGAATTTAGATGTGGCCAAGCAACATCCGTATGATCCGTACGCATACCTCAATGTTCATCAGGAAGGGTGGGAAAGGCGTCTGGGCCAAACTACGTTCTGTCCGCCGGCAGGTGATAGCCGGGTTTCTAAATAGCTTGAGCACATGGCTGGGAGAAGTTATCTGATGAAAGAAAACGCAGGTCTGGCAGAACGCATTGCGTCGAAGCAAGTTGCTGAAAATCATGTTTCCTCATGGTGGTTGGGCGGATCTGGTTTTGTATTCAAAACACATCAGGGCACTGTCATCTGTGTTGACCCATATCTTTCAAATTGCGTGGAAGCCATGTTCGGCAGAAAGCGCGCATTTTCGCCGCCAATTACGGCGGACGATCTCCGTGCCGATGCGATCATCTCCACGCACTGGCATGAAGATCATCTAGACCCCGGTTCCATTCCTGCGATTGCGCGCAATAACGGAAACGCAAAATTGATCATGCCACCCAGTGCGATGGCGCGAGCGCTGAGTTGGGGCGTCCCCCGAGGACAAGTTATTCCCTTCGTGCCAGGAGAACCGATACATCTGCAGGATGTAAGGATTGACGCTACGCCCGCACGGCATGAAGCCGGCGTAAGTGGCTGGGAGGTTCCTGATGCTGTCGGGGTTTTGCTTCAGGTTGGACAGTTGAAAATCTATCACAGCGGCGATACTGAATATGACGTGCGACTGCGGAAGCTCAAATCTCTCGCACCCCAAGTAGCAATGCTCTGCATCAATGGCGTTGGAGGAAACATGGATGCATACGAGTCCGCATTGCTCGCATGGCAACTGGGATCTGCACAGGTAATTCCAATTCATCATTTACTTTGGGCCGACAGGAGTAACGATGCCGATGAAACGCTCGATCCTAATCTTTTTGTCGACACTTACATGTCTCTAGGAGGCCGAGGGACCGCGATTATCCCTCAGGTGGGCGAAGAGCTTGATTTCGAAGCTTGAAATAACACCGCCCGCCTCACAGAGTCATCGCCGCATCAATTACTTCCTCCGTTTATATCAGGCAACACTGGTTCGCATTGAAACTCCTGATTTCGCCAAAAACTCCGGTTTGAGACGCGTGCCGAGACCCGGAACATCTGGGAAGGCGGCCTTACCATCCTCGATTTGAACATTGTCTGTGTAGACCGACCGGTACCAGCCTTCGCAGAAGCCGCGTACCGTTTCTAAGATCATGGCGTTCGGGCTCGCAGCGCAAACATGTAGATTTGCAAAAATCGTTACGAGACCGGTGCAATCGTGAGGCGCAATTGGGAGATGGAAGGCGTCAGCAAGAATGGCAATCTTGTGGCCTTCCGTGATTCCTCCAGTCCACACCAGGTCCGGCATAATAACGTGCGCGGCGCGTGCCTCGAGGACTTGCCTGTAGGCAAATCTTGTAAAAAGACGCTCGCTAACGCTTTGCGGAACGCGGGTTTCGGAAGCGAGTCTGGCCAGATCGGCGGCACTTTCCGGCTTAATCATGTCTTCCATCCACAGCACGTCATAAGGTTCCACAGCCCGGCCGATTTTGATGGCACAGTTGAGGTCCCAGCGAGAGTGCCCTTCAATCAATATCTCGATATCTCTGCCAACACTATCCCGGATTTCCTTGACGATACTCAGCCCGGCGTCCAGATCTTTCAAAGATAGAAATGAACCGGAAGGCCCCATGGACAAGTATCCAGCAGGTCCAGTAACTGCTGTGGTTACAAATTTAGGCGCGAAGCGATCCCAAGGCCACACCTTCATGGCCTTGATACCTTGCGTGAGTAAGTCCTTGGCCAGCGCACCGGGCCGCTCCATAAAACCTTCCTGGTCCCGGTAAAGCTCAGTGTCAACGCAGGTATTGTAGATGGGAATCGTTTCTCTCAGCTTGCCACCAAGAAGCTGATAGATTGGCTGGCCAGTCCGTCTGTCCTAGAAGATCCCAAAGGGCGATATCAACCGCGGAAAGCGCGCGCATCTCTGCCCCGGCGTGGCCAAAAAAATTGCAATAGCTAAAGACCTGATCCCAAACGCTCTCGGGAGAGCAATCGTCTCGATTGAGAATAAAGCCTGCGGTTACATCGTGGATGATTGATTCGACGGCGGCCGGAAGATAGAACGTTTCCCCCAGGCCGACCAACCCGTCGTCCGAATAGAGTTGTACCCACAGAAGATTCGGCAACGCAGCGTAACGGATTGTTTCAACCTTAATTATTCTCAAGCAGCACCAACCTGGCTATCGAAAATACTATGCCGACGACCGTCATTTCCGGATCGTGGGAAGGGCTGACCTGGACACCGTAGCGACCGCATTAATCGAGTTCCAATCCGCCGGAGATATTCAAGCGATTCGCAGTAACATACGACGCTTCCTGAGTCGCAAGCCACACGATTCCCTCAGCAACTTCCTCAGGAGTGGTGCGTCTTCGCAGCGGAATATCGATAGTGCGAGACTGAATATAGCTTTTCAAGTCGAGTCCCATGGAAGCCGCATTCGACTCTTCAGTGATGCGCTGCATTGGAGTATCCATCCGGCCGGGCGCAATTGCGTTGACTGTGATTCCATGTTGCCCAAGGTTGGCTGCGGCTGTGCGGGTGATGTAGTCCACAGCCGCCTTCGACGTCGCGTATGAGGTGTAGTTCGTCAATGTCATTCGTGTACCCGGCGAGGAGACGTTGATGATTCTCCCCCCTCCGCTTGTCTTCATCACACGTGCTGAGGCTTGTAACAGGAAGAACAATGCCTTTACGTTTACTGAAAATACTTTGTCCCATTCGCTTTCAGTGACGTCTAACAGAGCCTCCACTGAAGATACCGCTGCATTATTGACCAAGATATTGAGGCTTCCAAAGAGCTGCATCGTCTTCTCCACGATGGTCTGGGGCGCCCCGGATTCTGCGATGTTCGCAACGATTGCTGCGCATTCAATTCCTTGGTCGCGAAGCTCTGATATAGCGCCGTTTAACAAGGGTTCATTCAAATCAACCATGGCAATTCTTGCTCCGCGACGGCCAAATGCGGAAGATGACGCCTTGCCTAGTCCCTGGGCCGCTCCCGTCACGAGCACTGTCTGACCTGCGAATAAAGTCGAATCTGGAGTCATAGAAGTCATGTGGATCCCAATAAGAGCTAAGTCCAGCGCCAAGGACAGCAAATGCTAGCACAGCACCACTGTCTTAATGTCAACTATCTTGTTGACAGTCGCGAGGGCGGTATTTAGATTCGCTGACGTACTAGAGACCAAGCATTGGATCTGGTTAACAGTTGAGGATATAGTCCACGTCGATCGTACGTACTACGTCTAAAGTATTAGTCTTATACTCCACAACCAATACTGATCTGAGGATTCAAGTGACTGAACTGAAGAGATTAGCGCAAACAACGGTAGCAATTTCGGGAGGATGCGGGGACATAGGTCAAGCTACCGCGCGTAGACTTGTTGAGGAAGGCGGAAGAGTCATTCTTCTGGATCGAAGCCCGAGAGAGCTGCTTTCCGCTGATCTTCTCAACAACAAGAACGTGACCTATCTCGCTTGTGACGTTACCGACCGCGACGCCGTTCAGTCAGCATTGACAGAGTCTTTGAAGAGCCACGATCGTATCGATGTCGTGATTGCAAATGCAGGCATCGTGATCAACGCGCCGTTTCTCGAAATAGACCCAGCTAATCTGAGAGCAACAATGGAGGTCAATTTCTACGGGGCGTTCAATCTGGCTCAATTGGCTGCAAGGGTGATGGTCACGCAAGAGTCGGTACGCGGCGTCCGAGGAAAATTACTTTTCACCGGAAGTTGGGTGCAGGACATGCCGTTCCCCGAAGGCACGTCTTACATTTGCAGCAAATCGGCAGTCAAGATGATGGCTATGGTCATGGCTCAGGAGCTTGCACCGCAAGGCATACGCGTTAACATTTTGGCGCCAGGCATCGTATATGCGGGTCTCAGCAAAAAGCTGCACGATGCTCAACCGGATTTTCGTGGACGCGTATCCGCAGCAATTCCGCTCAATGAAATGCAAACTGCGGAGTCTGTTGCCGATGGATTCGCTTTCCTTTCCAGCAAGGACTCCGATTACATGACGGGCTCAACGCTTCTGATCGATGGCGGGGCCACGCTGGTTAAGAGGGCTTAGGGGACTGCACAGAGGATGCGGCTCGAAGCTCACAGCTCCCTCTTTCGCTCACGTTTGGCGTAAACGGGATTTCCGGGTTGTACTGCCGTTGTCGGAATCGCCCGACCAGCCATGCAATCCCAAAGCCGGCAAGGGCGAAATGCGATCAAATGTCTGTGTGTACATCGCGGAAAAGTATCGCTCGACCTCTTCTTCAATCCTGGCTATAGGGGTTTTCAGCAACATTTTCACATAACGCTCATGATGCTCAAAACGGCTGCGGATAGCAACCTGAGTAGAATAGGTCCGAGCAATCATAAAAATATAGGGATTCATCACCAGATTTAATGTGACATAGAGCAGGGGCTGGTTGGCCGCCTTCCAGATCGTGCGATGAAGTTCCATGTCCGCATGAAAAAATCGTTCTTCACTGTTCTTTTCGGCGGCCGCTTTCAATCTCTTCAGCACGGGTTCAAGCAAATTCGCGGGATCAACGGATGCATCCTCCCTCATATAACGAGCACAGAGACCCTCGAGTTTGGCTCTCATGCGAAAGATTACCGCGATTTCGGTAAGAGAGATATCGCGGATAAATGTGCCGCGGCGCGATGTCGTTGTCACAAGGCCATCGCGCTCCAACCTTAGTAACGCTTCTCGCACGGGTCCCCGGCTCACCTTTAACTCGCGGGCAAGATCTTCCTCAATGATTCGCTGCCTCGGCCGTAACGTGCCGGCATAGATGGCTTTTCGCAGATGCGCTTCCACTCGCTCCCCTGCTGGAAGCCCTTGCTCTTTCTTAGAAGTCTTCGTCTTTACGGTTCCCATAGAAATGCCAGATTAGCATACGGCAGTACGGGAGTACTCCTCCCTACTTCAACGAGTTTACTGCCGACTAGCGATAATGGACTCTTACTTATCACTACGTCGACGAAAAGGATGACACCTTCGTCAGCATCCTGCTTAGAAAAGGGCTGATTGAGGCAACTGTCAGCACAGCAGAGACACTATAGGCCCTTTTCTCCGCTCGGAGAAGTTGCCCGCAGTAGCTCCGCCAGTGCATGCACCGTATGCAAACGGTCTCACATTGTTGATGCGGCTCCCTCTGTAATCGGCCGCATCGATTTCTAGATCACAGGACTGTTGACAGTAGTGTTGACAAAATTTATATTGACACCCGTTTGAGTAGTAAGTTTAACTTCCTGACGCGTTGGGACCGAGAACGGCATCTGGCCTGCACCACGTTTAATGCGGCCTTCCAGATTCGAAAGCGCAGCAAATCAAGGCACAGCCTGTAATGGGCAGATCAAATAGGACGCGATCTTCAAAGGAGGCCACAATGAAGACGACAAGATATCGTCTCCAGATCTTAATCGCGGTGCTGCTGCTGGTGTGCGCTGGCTCGTTGCACGCGCAAACAGCCGTCACCGGAGCCGTTACAGGTTCCGTGAAGGATTCCTCCGGCGCCGTGCTCACTGATGCGACAGTGGAGGCGACAAACACGAACACCCAGGTGACCGATCAGACCACTACGAACGCCGCGGGGCTGTATCGATTTCCAAGCCTCCTGCCAGGCACCTACTCCATTACGATCACAAAGACCGGCTTCGCAAAATACGTCCGGCAGGGTGTAACGGTCGAGGCCGGGACAGCCCTCACGGTGGACGCCACGGCAACAGTCGGCGCATCAAGCGCCACAGTCACCGTTACTGGTGATGCCCCTCTTCTCCAGACCGACAGTGTGGAAGTTAGCGTAGGTATCCAGGCAAAGCAAATTGACAACCTCCCGACGTTTGGCAATAACGTCACTCGGTTGACACTCTTGGCTCCAGGTGTATCCATGCCGGGTGGTCAACTCGATCTTCATCCGGAAAATTCAGGCGAAGACTTCAACGTGAATATCAACGGAGGTCAGCCGAATAACAACTCACACATACTCGACGGCGTTGACAATACCGAGGTAATCCAGGGCTACTCTCTCCTCGTCCCCACA
This sequence comes from uncultured Acidobacteriaceae bacterium, assembly GCA_963797255.1. GTDB lineage: Bacteria > Acidobacteriota > Terriglobia > Terriglobales > Acidobacteriaceae > JANXZS01. The sequence continues at coordinate 109,872 of CAWCOV010000001.1, read as the reverse complement.
AACGCCTCAGTCCAGGAAGTAAAGTTCACAACCAGCAATTACGACGCAGAATACGGCAGCGTTAGCGGTGGAGTCTTCCAGACCACCACGAAATCGGGCACGAATAGTATTCATGGGTCGGCGTTCTGGTACTATCGCACCGCCGGTTTCTTTGCCGCAGATTCTTTTAGCCAGCCCAATGGCGTGCCTGGTAACGTCTGGAATCAATTCGGCGGCAGCGTTGGCGGTCCGATTAAGAAGGACAAGCTATTCTACTTCGCCGACTACCAGGGAATGCGGAACAATCTTTCGACTTCCAGTCTCTACACGTCCCCCATTGCTCCGTTTCGTATTGGAGATTTCAGTTCGGTTGCAGCCACGAATCCCATCTATGATCCAGCCACCGGAAATCCGGACGGAACCGGCAGAAAGCAGTTCTCGTGCAACGGTGTTCTCAACGTAATTTGTCCTGATCGCATCAGTCCGGCCACGACGAATCTTCTAGCCCTGTTGCCGGATCCCACAACCCCGAATGTTGCAGATAACAACTACACGATTTCCCGTCCGGGAATCTTCGACCAGAATCAGGTTGATGGACGCCTGGACTTTTCCGCCTCTCAAAAGACGCTCCTCTTTGGAAAGTTCAGCTACTTCCATGCGCACTTCCTCACCAACAACGTATTCGGTGTTCTGGGAGGCGGTCCACCGCTGGGAGGCGTACCAAACTCGGGGGACTCGACTGACGACGTCTACAGCGGCATGGTCAATTATCAGCGCACGTTTTCTCCATCCTTGCAGCAGGACTTCCGTTTCGCCTATTCGCAAATCGACATTTCAGAACTACAACTGGATGCGGCATTTGACACCGCGACCAAGGTTGGCATTCCAGATATCAACCTCGGCACGGTCTATACAAGCGGCCTGCCTACACTGGCGGTGAGTGGACCCACGAGCAGTTTCACCATGGGAGATATAGGACTGCCGTTCTTTGAACACGAGAAGAACGTGGCGTTTTACGACACCTGGACCAAGACAATGGGCCACCATGCCTTCAAGTTTGGTGGGGTATACCAAAAGTTCTACGGAATCCGGACGGATGTCAGTGGTCGTGGATCCTTCAATTTCTCTCAAAATATTACGGGCAATGCGGACGTGCCAAACTCGGGCCTCGGCATGGCAGGCTTTTTACTCGGCCTTAGCAATAGCTTTGGCAGAGATATAACGCTGGTTCAGCCACAGGAGAAGCGGTGGAGCTTGGCTTTCTACGGCGAAGACAAGTGGAAGATCTCGCCGAGACTTAACATCATGATCGGACTGCGATGGGACTACACAACTCCGATCTACACGCCCGACGGGCAGAGCGTCGGAAATCTAAACCTGAACACTGGAAACGTGGAACTGACCGGCTTAGCCGGCAAGTATGCAGGTGTTGAGACCTTGAAGTCGGAGTTTGCACCGCGTGTCGGAGCGTCGTATCGATTGACCGACACAACGGTCCTTCGCGGTGGATACGGTCGCAGCTACTTTCTCAATCCATACGGAGCATCCTTTGGCACCCAAGGCTGCTGCTGGCCGATCAAGCAGAGTCAGTCATTTAGTCCTGACACCGCCGTATGCGGCGCTGCCCTTCACACTCGATCAGGGCCCTGGGCTGCCTTCACCACTGCCTCCTTATCCTTCCGACGGGTTGATTCCTCTTCCCGATGGTTTCAGTCAATACTTCCCCGGTACGGGAACCTATCCTCATAGCTACACTGACGGATGGAATGTCACGTGGGAGCAGATGTTCCCACAGGACTTTACCCTCACGGTTGCTTACCTGGGAAACATAGGCCGTCACCTGTGGACCAACGTCGATGTGAATGCCCCCGTTCCCGGACCTGGCGATTTCAATCCGCGGCGACCTTATTTCTCGAAGTTCGGATGGACTACCGGGCAAACTCAGCGGAACGATCAGCTCAGCGGTTATCCGGATTCGACAAGCAATTACAACTCGTTGCAGGCCACTGCTCAAAAACGCTTCGGGAGCGTCTTCTATTTGTTGAGCAATTTCACATGGGCAAAATCTCTTGATATCGGTACCTTCGGCCCGCAAAATATTTTTGACTTTGCCAGCAACTATGGAAATTCGGGTTCCGTACGCCCCTTTTCCTGGGTGACCGCGGCCGTCTGGAATCTGCCATTCGGCAGAGGCAAAGCACTTGCAGGTGGTATGAATCGCGCGGCAGAAGCCTTGATCGGAGGCTGGACGCTCAGTGGGATTTATAACTTTGAAGGCGGTTTCTACTTTACACCGGGGCTCGACAATAATGCCTCTCTGAATTCGACCATTGGCCTAAGACCAAATCGAATTGGGAGTGGGCAAGTATCCAGTCCAGATCGAAATCTGTGGTTCGACCCAACGGCCTTCACAGTCCCGGCGTTGTACACCTATGGCAATTCGGGCCGCGATATCCTTTCGGGACCGAAGTTCTCGTCCGCCGATCTATCGTTGCAAAAGACTTTCGCATTCACCGAGAAGATGCACCTCGATCTCAAGTGGGATGTGTTCAATGCGTTCAACCGCACCAATCTCACAAATCCCAACTCCAGTGTTGACAGCAGCACCGCAGGACAGATCACTGGCATTGTGGACTTCAAGCGGCGTATGCAGATTGGAGCTCAGTTTATCTTCTAGAGTTTCGGGCCTCCCCGTTTACTGACCTGCCTCGTCTGCTCGTTGAGGCAGGTCTCATTTTTAACGAAGTCTCCGAGCCGATCAGAAAGTGCCGATGCCGCAAAAACCGTTCGACATTACTCGGCGCGAATTTCTCCAGACCGCAGGCAGTGGCCTACTGGTCTCGACGCTTGCTGCGCAAACCTCATGGGCAATAGCTCACGAGGATGTAACTTTCACTTCGGATGGGCTCTCGCTCACGTTGCATTTCCCAACCGGAGGTGCCGCGCAACTCCGCTCGCTGCGGAACCCGAAGACGGGATTTGAATGGGTCCGAGCCGAGTCCCCGCTCGAGCCGGTATTCACTGCGACAGGGAGAGCGACTGAGAGATGGACGTCATCGCCCGGCGCGCGTACGCGGCAGAAAGTCGGCGATCACTTTGGATTCACTTCTCAGGACAACAAAGGCGTCAGTGCGAGCATCGCGATGCAAGCCCTTACCGGCTTCCCTATTCTCGAGGTTCAAGCTGAATTTCACAATGCTTTGAAGACCCCGGTAGCCGGCATCACGGAATTCGGACCATTCCGTTTTCCTTTGCGGGACGACCTTGGGCCTCTGCAGGTTCATGCTGTCCGCCGTAACGAGTATCGTTTGGAGTCACTCCCTGTCAACGGCCCAATGGCAGTGTCTGGAGGACGCTGGAATGCGCCTGAATATGGTGGACTGTTGCTCCTGGAGGCCGTGGGCAAAAACGAATTTCTCTTGATAGGAATCGAGTGGGAGCGTGGCTGGCGTTACCGCATCGAGAGGGAGGGCGATCGAACATGGCTAAGCGTAAGTGTCGCCGATCTGACCTACGATCATGTCACCCGGAGAACGTGCTCTCCGCGCCACGAGTATTTCTGGGCTTGGCGCATGGAGATCTCGAACAGGCCTTCTTTACAGTGCGTCATTACATGCGTCAGCATGTCTTTCCTGACCCACTGAAGAACGATCCATGGATTGTGTACGATTTCTGGGCGACGGAAGCGCAGGGAGTCGAAGAAGCACTTCTTCATGAAATAGAGTTTGCCCGCGACCTCGGCATCGATGTCTTCAATATGGATGCCTCCTGGTATCTGGGTTCCTCGAAAAAAGGGAACGGCGACTGGGGATGCGGACTTGGCCACTACACAGACGACCGGCAGAAGTATCCCATCGGGCTCGCCAGCATCTCGCATCGTGTGCATGAAGCAGGAATGAAATTCGGCTTGTGGGTCGGTCCGAACGTGGTTGACAGTCGGATCGTCGGCACCGCCGTCCCAAAGTTGTGGACCGCCCAGGTCGATGGAAAGGACCAGACGCTTCAGCCAGAAGGCTGGGAGAGCCCAGTACATCAAGTGTGTCTCGGTTGCCGCGGTTATCTTGATTTCCTGAAGAGTGAATTGACTCGGATTGTTCAGGAATTCAACCTCGACTGGCTCAAGTGGGACAACTCGGGAATTCCGGCCAGTCCAGCCAATTGCAATCGAGCAGACCATGGCCATCAAGCAGGCGATGGAAGCTACGCAGCGCTTGTCGGGCAATACGAGATCTTCAATCATCTTCACGCGAAATTCCCCAATCTAGTTCTGGAGCAGTGCGGATATGGCAGCCGGCTCGACTATGGCCTGGCGCGGACTATACGGTCGAATTGGCTCAGCGATGCCAGTTTTCCGTCAGACCATGTGCGCAATAACGCGATAGTTGCCAGCCATCTCTATCCCAGCGCGTACAACGGTGCGTGGATTGTTTCGGAAGATCCTGACCTTAACCGTCTACGCGAACGATCCCGCATTGCTCGATACGATTTACAGAAGTCGCATGATCAGTCTCTTCGGCTTCGGGACCATCAATGGGCAATTGAAGGAACGAGTCTCTCTGTATCCCGAGCCTGTTCTCGCGGCAGCGCGAAGAAATGTGCCCTTATATAAGCGGTACCGTCATCTCTTGCAACATGACTGCTACGATCTCTTGCCGGCGAAGGCAGGAAGAAAAGCAGGAATGGCAGGCCATGCAGTTTGTAGCTCCCTCCGGTCAAGAGGCTGTTCTCCTAATATTTCGAGCTGAAAGTGTGCAGAACACCAAACAGCTACAGCTTCGGGGATTGAAGCCTGATTTGCTCTACACCATAACTTTTGCAAACGGAAGTCATCCTGACCTCAAGATGACTGGTCAGGATCTCCTCTCACGAGGAATTGCTGTCTCCCTGGAGCGGCCCCCAGATGTCAGAAGTACTCTTATTGAAGACGAGTTGATTCACCCAACTCAGACCTGGGTCAAATTACTGAGGCTTCAAGACTGAGAGCTAATATGCCAGGATCTCTAAATCGAACCCCGCTTAGCGTTCGTATCACGCCATGATCTCCCTGTTCTTTCGACAGAGAAATCGACGCGCTCGTTGCAGGCAAACATGCGAGTCGACTCTTAGCGCTCGGATTTGTCATTATTTTCTCGGCAATCTGTTACTCCGGGGCACAAGTATCCATCACAAACTCTTCTGCCGGCTGGAAAGCCACCAACGGGAATATCTCTATCGAGTTAGGCCGTTCCTCTGGCACCGTGCAGCTAGCCTCCTTGAGGCGTGTAGGTGGCACCGAATTGGCCATCGCAGGCTCACCTCTTATAAGTGTTCCTGATAAATCCAGCAAAGACTATCGCTTTCTTGGATCAGCGCCGTCTGCCAACGTACCGAAGGGCGGACAACAGTTGACTCTGCGCTTCAAATCAAGTTCTGGCGGCATTTTCTCCCTGATGCTTACGCTGTATCCGACCGGCACTGTCATTGAGATGAAAGCGAAAATTGAAAACACTGGCCAAAAATCTCTTCTGCTCGATTCCCATATATATCCCGTTGTCGCTCACGCTCAAGGATCCTTCCGGTGACCTCAAAGCTTATTCCTCCATTCAGGGTCAGTTTGGATTTCAAGTCGGTTGGCAGGCGTGTCAAGTGCGCGAGATTTTCCTGATTGGGTAGTGCTTCGCAATGAGTCGTCCGGGGAGTCCGTACTCGTTGGAGGCGAGCCTGGCCTCGGCGTTCTCGGATGGAAGGCAACCACTCATCCCTCTCCCGGCGGCACCATTGTGCAGGCAGGAACTGTTCTGCTAAAGGACAAGAAGGACGCGCCTGCGCCCGTCTTTGAGCTTGCTCCGGGTCAGTCCGTTGAAACTCCTCTAACCTTTCTTACCCTTGCAAAGGGAGACACCGACGAAGTCGCAAATGAAGCCTTTCGTTATTTGAAGGCGTACATCTTTCTTACACCATTGCCGGATGCGCCACTCGCTACCTATTGCATCTGGCTCACGGAGAAGAACAGCGAAGTACCCATCCTGCGCGAACTGGATCTGGCGCAGCGTGTTGGATTCGACGTCTTCTACCACGATGCCACCTGGAGCGAAGGCGCATCGATTGTTCCAGGCATGAATGATTGGAGTGCGGGACTTGGCAATTATCAAGAGAACAAGGTCAAATTTCCGCACGGGCTTAAAAATCTTTCCGACGAAGTACATGCGCGGGGAATGAAATTTGGACTATGGGTTGATCCGGGAAATGTGGATGCGAAACTGGTAGAGTCCGGTCAGATACCCAAAGACTGGCTGGCAGAAATCGATGGCAAACCCCTGGAGACAATTCATCCGTCACTCTCCCCCACCAGGCAGCTTTGCCTCGGCAATCCAAAGGTTGTCGCCTGGATCAAAACGCAACTGGCAGACCTCATAGAAAAATACGGTCTGGAATGGATTAAGTGGGACCCTTCTTCCACGGTGAGTTATGAATGCAATCGTCTCGATCATGGTCACGGTAAAACGGATGGCGCCTATGCGGCTTATCGTGGCCGGCAAGAGATCCTGCAATACCTCATGGAACGTTTTCCCAAGCTCTCAGGATTCGAATGTGATCCCTCCCTCCTTTACGCACGCGTCAATCCCGGCCCTCAGGGACTCTTGCCCGGTGGCTACACCAACGAGTTCATCACCGGACCCATGGTTAGCCCAAATGTCTGGGGCTCGCTCGCTGTTGCCGGAGTCGGCGACGCCAAAGGCGACAGCCTGACGGCTCGCTGGTACAGCGCTTCCGCTCTCGACTATTACCAGCGCAAACATCTCACGCATGGCATTTCGTTCGGAAACATCAACGGCATGTCATCGCAGCTTCTCTCCGCTGCCCCCGCTGGCTACGCTGAGGCCTTCCAGCGAAACCTACTCTATTTTAAAGAATACCGTCACCTTCTTTTCGAGGATGTATATCGTCCCAAGCCTCAGGCCGCAGGCTGGAGTTCGATTCAATATGTAAAGCCGGATTCCGCGCAGTCCGTCGTCTTTATTTTCCGCGACAAATCAGAAGTCGCCAATACTTCGATTCCCTTGCGAGGACTGGATAGAAAAGCCAGGTATCTTGTTACCAGCCTTAATGATCGCCCGGGACGAGACCGAGTCCTCACTGGCGAAGCACTCACAAACGGCATCGCAGAGCACCTGCCCAACGATTGGCTGGCCAAAGGTGACGGCACCGCGGCAACTGGCGAATTTGCAGACCAGCTACAAGATCGGCTCTGACATCCTTTCCTCAAGCGCATCGATTAATGCCGGCCCGGACATGAGTCGCGCAAACTGAGGGATGACATGGAGTCCTCAATGACTGTCAGGGACTTCGAAGATGATCGGATGGATTCCACACAATTGGATCCGCACGATTCTGACCGTTGTGCTTCACGATGAATCGCAGCTTGTCGCCCTGCGATACGTGCATGCCGGTAATCTCATACTTGTTGGACGTATCGTAACTGGGGCTAACTTCCGCCCATCCGTCCGTCGGCCATACCTGCTTCTCATTCAGCAGGATTCGGACAAAGCCGGGCGCCTGATTTTCCGCGCTGGGATCTTTGCGGATAACGCCGGACGCGCTCGCCATGCCCTCCGCAGGCACGATGAATGTCCGTGACAGATCGTCATGGGCAGAAGGCTGCATCCAGATTCTGCCGATCCGGCCCAGCCCTGATCCGGTCCAACGCCCCTCATAACCTCCGTTGTCCCAGAGCAAGTCCCGGTAAGCGCCATCCTCTAGTGTCTCCTCATATCTCCATTGTTTTCCGGATTGGGTAGAGGAGAAATCTCCCAATGCTTCGTATGTCTTTAGTTGGCTTCCGATTTGCTGCGCGGTCACAGCTTGACTGCGATTTCCATCGCCATCCACTGTCCTTATCTCAAAGACCGCATTCATTTCGTTGCGGGCTGAGTCAGAGTGATCGAAGAAAAAAGTTCCTATCGCGCTCTTCCGATCAGCCTTCCGTTCTTCAGGACTTCGTAGTAAGAGATCCAATGATCATCCGCGCCAGGCAACCATGAAAGTTCAATTCCCTGCACTCCAAGATTTGTTCCCAGCCGCTTCTCTACTTTGGAGGGTGGGCTGGGAGGAACGTGATCGGTCCCGGAACCGGGAAAGTCCGAAAGGTTGAAAAAGATCAGTTCTCCGGCGGCAATCTTATCGAGAGTAATGCCATCCGACATTAGCTTAGATCCCGCTTGCCGAAGTTGTATTCCGGAGACGCTCCCTCGTACCTCGTAGTTCTCCGCTGGCAAGAGTCCTCGCGGATAAATCACCACGGGTTGATCAGAAGTCTCCAGGCGAACGGGATGGGATAACTGGACATATTTAAATCCCATCGCGTCTATCGGGGCCCGGCTCATATCAAGGTCGGCAGTGGCAAGAACTGCGCCATCTTCAGCACGCACGAGAGACAGAGTATACGTTCCACGATTGGACCCAGGATCGAATTGGCCGAGTTGGGTAATCGTCATGGGTTCATCAGGCTGCAAGTGCCATTCCGAAGAAGCGATCCTCCGCCCGCCGCTCCACCCCACGCTTAACGACCTTAGTGACAAACGACTCGTCGGTAGCGCCCTTTTGATATTTCACATTGAGTGGACCGAACTCCTGCCCGGGGACGCCATAAAACCGAACAGCTCCGTCTACCGGATCCTCATAGACTCCGGTCTCAAGACTGGCTGCCGCGGTGGTCGATACCGTGTTCATTTCGCCCGCTCCGCCAAGATACCGATCCGTCGAATCGGTGGACTGCTTTGTCAGCCGGCTGGTTACAAAATAGGTCGGAGCATGCTTTGCATGCTTCGTAATAATGATGCCTTTCGTTCCTTCCCGGTTCATTCGCTGGAAGTACCAGATTTCATTATCGTGATCTACCTTCGGGCGAAATACATGACTCCAGCGGCCAGCTACCCCTTGCGCTACGAGGTAGTGGTAGATCTCCCAATCCTTCCGGATTGATTCCACATCCGTACCGTCACCAGGATCCCGGTACCATGTCGGATTCATTGCGAGATGTATGCGATCAACGGCAGCGTAATAGGTCTGGTCGTAGTCAACGACGTTATGAAGCTTGTCCGGCGGAACAAGCAGCGAAGTGTAGTAGGCGCTGTATGGTCCAACGCCTCCATCGGTATACTCGCCCGATTCCGCGAAGCGGGCGATGTCGTAGCTTATCCATCGTCCTCCTCCGTCGCATGCATCGATTCCGCTTTGCGGATGAGCGCTCTTGAATTGCTGAAGCAAGTTTCGGAAGTTTTGATCCGCGGCAAGAGAATCCGTGTCGTTAGCACTTGCCGCCGGCGCGATATCGTAACGCCATTGAAACTCTCCCCAGGCGTTTATCGATGTGTTCAAAAGTTGCGATTGCCAGTCCGCTGTTGCTGGAATCGATTGTTCAAGAGTGTCCTGCCCTCGAATCATCCAATCAGGATGTTGCTGTGCGACTTTCGACTCAGGCGTTGCCAGGAAGGTTGGGTACCATAGCACCCATCGCATATCGTGCTTCCGTAAATAGTCGTTGGTACGCCGCCATTCGGGGCCGTTCCAGGTACCCCATCGGTCATACCATCCGGCATCGTCCCAAAGAATATCCGTGCCCGTCTCCCGCAGGAGATCGACGTAGCGTAGGTCTAATGACAAACGCCGTCCCCAATTATCTGCACTGGGAGTTCCTCCATCGCCTACCCATGGATTCGGCCAATCGACCGCCCACCGAGTTTTGGCAAAATATTCTGGATTTGTGAAATCCCATAAATAGCCGTATTGCCAATCAAGCAGCTGATTCCCTAATTCATCTATCCCACCCGAGAACGGCGCAATAAAAGCCTTTGGAGTTTCAACCAGGCCGCCCGGTGATAAATCCTTTTCGAATCCGACCAATTCCAGGCGTATCGTCAGTGGCTGTCCTTTCTCATTTCCGATTTCGAACCGCCAGTGGCCAAGATAGTCCCACCCCAGCGCTAAGCCTTCGGCCGCAGTCGAATTGTGCAGAAAAATTAAGGGGAGGAATCCGCTGTAGCTTCCCGGTTGGATTCCGCCGTTTGAGTCGATGATGCGGTGATACGTCGAACTCATGGGCTCCGACTTTAGAAGCTGGCTTCCGTTGAAGTTTCCTCCGCCGGTCACGTAGTTGAATTTCAGATCCTGGTTGTTGGAAACAAGAATGCTGGTATGAAGAAAATCTATCTGACTGATTCTGATCGATTCGTTCTTACCATTTTTTATCGTCAGCCACTCACGATTAATCGGAGTTCCTGGGTAAACCACATAGTGTTTGATTACGTTTATGCCAGCACACGCTAGTTCGATATCGAGTTGGATCTCCCCTTGTTTTCCGGTGAACGCTTTATCGTTGATCAGTGACCAATTCCAATTTGGTGCGGTTACATCCTGACCGTTTACGACAAAGCGGAACTCAGGTGGGGCGCTCGATGAATTTTGGTATTCGTGCCGCGTTTTCTTGTTGATAAGTGAAGCGAGCACAAGCTGCCCATCTTTCAGACGGATGTGTTTTTCAGCGACGGACGAGCCCAGCACCCAACCGCCGTTCTCACGACGCACATAGCCATCTTTGCTCTGTATGTTGGTTTGCGAGGATGCGAATGATACAACCGAACACAGGACAGACAATACCGTCGCTGGCAGGCGGAGTGTGGCCCCAAACCGCCTCAGTCCGCTGCCGATCCGCCGGATAAAGCTGTAATGCATCGAATCAAAGCCCTTCATAACAAGATTGATCCCAATTGCTCGCGGTCTGAACACTGCCTTCATAAGCCTCAAGACTTCACCTGATCGCATGTCCTAAACCTCCCAATGCGAAAGAACTGCCGGGAGCACCTTGACCATTCGCGACCTAGTCTATTCTGTTGACATTACTGTTGACAATGAGTTCGGAGATCATCTAGCCTGCTCAGGCTGCTTGAACCGAGGGAGATATGTCAGGATGAAGTATCTTGCGATTGCCGTCGCAGCTATCGTTGGCTTCTGCAACCCCGGCTGGTGCTCTGATAGCGAGAGCTCCTGGCGATTGTCCTCAGCTGATACTTCAATGACTGTAGCTGTGGTACAAGGCGTGCCTGTCGTGACGCAGCTTGGATCGGTCGAGCCCGCTTTTAACTGGCTGCTGGCACCCGTGCCGGAGTCTCTTCTACCGTCGGTCACTCAGAATGGGTCTTCGCTGCCGACACAGTGGAAGTATGAAAGCGGCGCCCTGGATCCGAAGAGCGGACAACTGGTATTGCGATTTTCCAACTCCTCTCCGGCGTTGGTATTGGAGTCGATTTGGCGGGCCCGTCCTGGACGCGGTCCTATAGAGCACTGGTTAACCATCGCCAATCATTCTGGAGCAGTGATTACGATTGGCCATCAGGACAGCCTGGTCCTGAGCCACCTGGCCATTCCTTCAGACGATTCTCTGGACGCCTGGTCAATCAAACGTGGAGCATCCAATGCCACCCTTGAAGGAGGAACTGTAACTCGCAGTGTCGGGAAAAATTCCGACGAGACGCTTACCAGCGATCCTATCGATGGCGCGAGCCCGGTACCGTGGCTGGCGCTACAGGTTGGAGTCTCACGCGGACTATATGTTGGCTGGGAGTTTTCAGGCGTAGGGCGGATCCGCTTTCATAGCCTCTCAGGCACGCTGAGTCAGCCCGTGATAGGCCCTGCGACGACAGCTGGCGAGTTAGGAATCGAAGTCGGCAACCTGAAGGATTTCAAGACTGATGTCGCAGCCGGAGAAACATTTCTTGTGCCGCCTGCCTTTGTTGGCTGCTATTCAGGCGATATCGACGACGGCAGCTACAGTTTGCATCGCTTTATTCTTGAAAAGCTTGTCCCCCGCTTTCCCCCGGGATATGAGCATCCCACTCTGGCTTACAACCTCTATTTGGATAGCGGTGGCCCGAACGCTGAGGAGAAAGGCGTGCTAAGGAGTGCCGCGTTCGCAAAAGAGCTGGGCTTTGAAACATTCGTCGTCGATGCGATGTGGTTCCCACAATCAGGCGCGTGGTATTGGGACCCAAAGCGCTTTCCCAATGGGCATAAGCCGATCGAGGAGTATGTGCACGCACAGGGAATGAAGCTTGGACTCTGGATGGCATACACACAAGGTTCAAGCTTAGTGGATCCAAGAGCCCTGAACATCAAGGAGCATCCCGATTGGTTTAATGCACCGCCCAAGCTGGATCCCGAGGGTCACATAAATTGGGACGCGCAAATTGACCTGGGCTACGATCCAGCTCGAGACTGGGCCGAAAAATCCTCACAGCGAGTGGTGTCGGAATATAAGGTCGATTATTTCAAGACCGACTACACGCCAATCGTTACGAAATGTGTGCAAACGAATCATCGCCATCATTACGGCGTAGATGTCAGTTACTGGTCTACGCTCGGCTACTATGCCGTCCAGGAAGCTCTCCTTGAACACTTTCCCAATCTAATCAATGAGGGATGTTCCGGTTCGGGTCACATAAAGGATTTCGGAGATATACAGCGTGTCCACATGATAGCCATCAACGACACGCTGTCGTCCCTGCCAAATCGGCAGGCTATATACGACAATACCTTCGCCTTCCCGCCCTCGGTTCTCATGGATTACACCTATGAGAATTTTTACGACACTGTCTCTGATGCTCCAGAGCCGTACTTCTGGCGATCTTCCATGATGAACCAGTGGCAGATTGATCCCACACACAGTGTGTCGTGGACGCCGGAACAACGCGCGAATGTCAAAAAAGCGACAGACATTTATAAATCCTGGGTCCGACCGATCCTGCAGGATGTCCAGGTGCATCACATTTTGCCCCGGCCAGATGGGTACCACTGGGATGGAATGTTCTATTGGAGCCCCAGCCTTAAGCGCGGCACTCTGTACATCTTCCGCCCTAATAGCAACGAGGGTATTCAGCACATTGCGGTTAAGGGACTGGCAGCAGATACGAAGTACACAGTCCGCTCGGAAGATCATTCAACTCCGGACGCGACTTACTCTGGCAGAGATTTGATGACCACCGGACTGACCATACAGTTGCCTGCCAGGTACACCAGCGACCTTCTGTACTTTGAGGCTGCGCACTAACAATGATTCCGCATTTCGACGTAGATCACGGGTTCCACTTAAAAAATGCGAATGCTGAGAAGACGCATGCATCAATGGCCGTGCCGTATGAAGTCGACCTTTTGGATCACAGGTCTAATCGCGCTTCTCACTCTCAGCGGGAAACCAGCATATGGAGGCACACCCGATAGCGCGCAAGAGATCAATTCATGGGTACAAGAACATCTGCTGAACCCCGAAGCTCGCCCTCCGTTCTCATTCGTCTATGGCCGGCATGCCTCCGAGTCCTTGCTGAAAGAGTGGCCAAGAACGACGGCAACGAAACAACTCGACAGCGACCGCACAGAGCACACCGTTGTCTGGACTGACCCGAAGACGCATCTCCGTGTTCAACTTTCAACTTTGGTATATGCAGACTCTCATGTGGTGGAATGGAACATTCATTTTGCCAACGATGGCAAAGTTGACACGCCCGTTCTTGAAGATATTCAAGCCCTTGATATTTCAGTTCCTGTTACAGGCCAGAGGATCCCGACGATCAATTATTCCCGGGGCTGCGGTGGCATGGATACCTATGCATTGCGAAAACAGCCACTGAATCAACTCGAGTCGTTTCACCTTTCGAACCGTGGCGGTGGCAAGACCGGCGATACGATTCCCTTCTTCGATATTCAAATGGACGGACGCGGAATGATCGGCGCGGTCGGATGGCCAGGAACGTGGGCTATCTCGTTCTCTCGTCCAACCGAAGGAGCCATTTCAGTCACGGCGGGAATGCAAAATACACATCTCGTCCTCCACGCAGGCGAGGAAATTCGAGCGCCGCAAGTCCTGCTGTTGCCCTGGAGCGGGGATGACATCGATGCCCATAATGTTCTGCGAGCACACAACCTCAAGTACCACACGCCGCAATACGACGGAAAGCCTGTCGTTTTGCCGGTGTCCCATCTTGGATGGGGCGGAATGAAGACCTCGACAAGCCTTCGTCTTCTCGATCAGATCACGAAGGAGAGAATTGGCTTTGAAACGTTTTGGATGGATGCCGGATGGTATGGCGCGGATCGCGAGGTCGAAGAGTTCCAGGTTTTCGGCCGAGAGGACTGGTTCCTCCATGCGGGCAATTGGAGAGTCAACACAGTAGCGCATCCCAACGGGTTAAAGCCCATCAGTGATGCCGTCCATGCAAAGGGCATGAAATTTCTTCTGTGGTTCGAACCGGAGCGCGCTGTAGTTGGAACGCCGCTCACCCTCTCACATCCTGAATGGTTCATCGGAGAAGTAGGAACGAACTTCGAAGGGAATGATGCCAGACCATTCGTTAAGTTCCGCCTTTTTAATTTTGGAAATCCCGCAGCTCGGACATTTCATGATCGATTTGATGTCGGACCTTATTACAAGCCAGGGCATCGATATCTATCGGCAGGACTGCAATTTCGCGCTTGCCCCTTTCTGGTCAAAGAATGATTCGCATGACCGTGAAGGAATCACCGAAATTCGCTATGTAGAGGGGCTGCTGGAGTTCTGGGATGAGCTTAGGCGGCGACACCCGCAACTCATTCTGGACATTGTCCAGCGCGGCGATCTCGAAACTATTTCACGAGCCGTGGATCTGAGCCGCGCAGACTATCCTGTATCGCCGGACGCGGATCCAATTGGCAACCAGGTCAGCACAGAGGGCCTCTCCTATTGGCGGCCACACTATGGAACACTCCAGCAGATTCGTCCTCAAGGATACCTATCACTTTCGCAGCGGATTCGCTCCCGGGCTTGGGTTCGCTCTTTTCAATGTAGCCGGAACAAAGGATCAAATCGGGAAGTTCATCCCGCCTGACTTCCCTTTTGATTGGCTCCGCACCCAGGTAGAGCAACTTAAGCAGATACGCCCCTATTATTATGGCGACTACTATCCTCTTTCACCATGCAGTGAGAATACGAATTGCAATACGGCTTGGAATGAAGAACACAGCGCAGCTTTCGAGTGGGCTGCCTGGCAGTTTAATCGCCCCGAGCAGGGCGACGGAATGATCCAGGCCTTTCGCAGAGACAAAACCCATGACCAGGCTAACGAATTTCGACTGCGTGGTCTCGATCCGGCGGCGACCTACAAAGTTTCAGATCTCGACGGAAAAGTTACGACCACGATTTCCGGCGCAGATTTAATGCAGAAGGGCCTTCATGTAGAAATCGCTGACGCGCCTGGAGCAACAATCATCATCTACAAGAGGATCTGAGAGGTCCAACAGGATGATAGACACCAAATGCAGATTAGCTAACAAGCGGCTCTTGGTAACTGGAGCCGGGACCGGAATTGGCAGGCAGATCGCCCTTGAGTTTGCGCTTCAGGGGGCCGACGTTGTACTGCATTACAGCCACGATTCGGCAGGCGCCGAATCGGCTCTTAAAGAAATCCTGTCTATGGGGCGCCGAGCAACGATCGTCCGGACTGACTTCAATGACGTTGACGCGGCGGAAAAACTCGCGGATGCTGCTCTCGAATTTCTTGGTCAGATTGATTGCCTGGTAAACAATGCCGGAATTACATTTAACAGTCCATTTCTAAATATCAAAAGCGAACAACTCGACGTGCTGATGAATGTAAACTTCCGCACTCCCTTTCTTCTTACCCAGAGAATTGCTGCCGACATGATTCAACATGGCCAGGGAGTGATATGTAACCTCTCATCGATTCATGGCCTGCAAGGAGCACCCGAGCATAGTGCGTACGCCGCGACCAAAGGGGCGATTATTGCATCCACTCGCGCGCTTGCGGTTGAATTGGGGCATAAGGGAATACGACTCAACGCCATTGCGCCCGGCTGGATCACGGTAGACAGCTACTACGGAGCAATCCCCGGTTTTGACCTTGATCAAGCAAAGGAACAGGCGAAAAATTCGGTCCCTCTCGCACGTTTCGGAGATCCTTCGGATGTTGCCAAATTGGCCGCGTTCTTATGCTCGGACGACGCAGGATTCATCACGGGACAGACCTTCGTGATCGATGGCGGAACAACGGCACTCATGTCGTTGATCTCTGACTTTAGAAACGAGTCCACCGCACGTTTTGGACGAGAATATTTACCCGACCGCTAAAGAGCGAAAATGTAAGCAAGTTGTTTGCTGCTTCGAATCATGCGGAAGATCATCTCCTTTTGGTAGATCAGGCCAATTCACGGCGCTGCCTCGCTGCAAGCTTGGCGGCTTCAATCAGAACTTGCTGAATGCGCTTGATGAGCTGCTTGGAAGGGGGGCACACATTGCGGGGAGAAAACGTGAATCCGCTTCGCGTTCACAACCAGCTTGGGTTTCCGCTTTCGAATCCTTTTTCGCAGCACTGAAATAAGAAGCTTCGTGCTCTTCATATCCCTCTCTCTCCCATTTGGCATTCGAGCGGCACGCATCGCCAAGCGCCGACATCGCGCTCTAGGTTAACGCCTCCGCCCGTCAGTTGGCCTGTTGATCAGCCAGCCTTTATACTCAGGGACACCTATGGACGCATCACTCTCCAGTGAGATCTCCATCCGCCAGGCTGAGCTCATCTTAAAGCTCTATGAACTGCGTCGCGAGACCACCATGCGCGAGGCGCGGTCCTATATTGGGGGTGAGTTTGCTCCCACCTCTGCGGAAGAGCTCGTCGCGATCGTCAGCGGCGGAGATAAACATGGCGCATTTGTCCTGCAGGTATACGGCTACTGGGATATGGTAGCGGCCTTCGTCGAGAGTGGAGCCCTTGACGCCAGGCTGGTGTACAACACCTGCCAGGAGATGTACTTTCAATACGCCAAAATACAGCCTTACCTTGCGGAGTTCCGCAGGATCATGAACCTTCCCGAATGGATGAGTGGCATTGAACGTCTCGTGGAAGAGTCCGAGATAGGACGCTCGCGGCTGCAGATCATGAAAAAAAACCTCGCGGCTCTCGCAACCGCAAGAGCTGCTTCGAAGCCGGTGACGCCGGCCACTTGAAATCGAACCGCTTCTCCCCGCCTCCTCTTCCACAACACAGCGGCCCACATTAGCGCCGTTTTCAGAAAACGTGGCATATACTGCCAGTTCGACGACACAGCTAAGACCGGAAGCCGCACTACGACGACGAGAATCATGTCCTTCTCTTGTAAACCGCAAAGTATGGCTGGTTTGATAGCGTTTTATTAAAGCCCGGGTACAACCACGGCCTGCCCTTTCCGTCATCCGACCCAAAATAATACTGGAGAGCGAATTCAGACATTGTGTATTCAGCCGGAATAGCTCCAACATAGTGACCATTTTTATGGCTCATCTCGACTGACGTCCAGCGTTCTGCCTGATCTACATGTCGATAGTAGAGACGCATGGACGTTGGCGCAGGGCCTTCAGCTGATGTGGCAATCCCAAGAGTGAGTGTGAGTGGCTGCCCTGGCTGGAAGATTTCCGCTGGCTTATGAATACACGGGACGATTGGACGGCTTGGTCGGGCGGTCGCAGCCCGAGTCGCTTCCGCGGCGTTCTGGGCCGATCCATGGCGAAGCCGATTCTACTTTGGCCTGCATGGCAGCTAGATCCACATCGATGGCTGGAAGGCGGTCACTCCAATGGCCGCGCCGTTTCGGGATGTGTCCATAAGAAACATCGGAGCGATACACACGGGAAGCGCGTGCTGCCATGGCCGCCCACGCTTCCCGCGCTTCCTTGTACTCCGCGAGAGCGAGCCTGGCGGATTCGGAATTGCCGGTGTTCTGATAAATCTCGAAAAGCACCGCGCTGCGAAGCTTATGCGCAAAAAAGCCGCCGAGCCCGATCTGAATGAGTACATCTTCTTCGATTCGCCGGAACTCGGATGAGGTGCGCGACCCCACGGTTCGGCGAGCCTCGTTCAGCGCCTCCAGCGACGCGGCCGCGCAATCCTCAACCCACTGTGCGACCTCGATAGGTGAATACCTGGCGCTTGACTGACCCGCAAGCAACTCCTGTGTGTACTCGACCACCGTAGAGAACAACTGCGGATCCAGGGGACTCACCGTGGCGAAGCACTTTGGCACAGGCGTATCCCCGTACGGAGAAGGCTCGCTGCCAAGTACGATTGGCATATTCGTCGGCATCTCGTACCAGAGATCGTGATTGCTCGCCGAATCCAAATGTGCCGAAGTCAGTAGCGGAAGAATCCGGCTGGCATTCGCCGTTGAAGTCTCGATGGCTGCCGTCGCCGATCCAAACTCCCAACGGAGAAATCGACGCCAGACTTCAGGATCAGCATCCGGATCGTAGAGCTTCCGCCCCCATACGCGGTAGTAACACTCGTACTTCTTCCAATCCGCGTCGGGATTCAAGGACGGATCGACATAGGCACAACGGCCTCCGGGGGCGCCCGAACCTTCCCGCCCTTTGAAGGTCAGGGGTTCCATCAGTTCCAGACCGCTAGCGCCACAAAAGCTGGATGTACGCGAATACCCGGCAGCCATCTCCGGATCCACGGACAACAGGTGCCTCTGGGTACCGGGCCACAACCGGAACATCAGCCGGTAGCGACTTCCCTGTCGCAGGAAGTCGGCATAACCATACCGGGTGAAACTCCGCGAACCGCTACTCAGGCTGAAGAGAGCAGCCTCGGTCTTGGTCAGCCCCGCGTGTGGAATCTCAAGCGCTCGAATGTCGGCCTGGTTATAGCCGAGACTCTGATGTTCAGCGGAATATTTGGCCCCCAGCTTTACCGGCATGCCCGTCGCGGTGGCAATGTCGATCATGGTTTGATCGACGCCTTTTGCGTGCATCTCGATCTCGATTTCACGGCCGGCAGCTGAAATCGCCTCGAAGAGCGTTTTCCAGAAAGAGTAGCTTCCTTCCGGAATTCCGCTCTCTCCGTGAACACGCAGGGTCAACCCGTGGATCTCCGGGCACTCTCTCAGAATGATCGCGAGTGCGTCGCGGCAATAGCGGGCATGCATCTCTGGAGTAAGCCCCTCGATGCGATGATACGCATCCGGGCTGTCCGTCCATTGGTAGGCATGGGTCCAGATGCCGAGTTGAAAGTGAAGGCCGCGAGCTCCCGTTTCGGATGCAATGTAGCGAAGCATCTCGAAATTCTTCTGCCGTTCCTCCTTGCTGATTGGTACCGGTGAGGGCAGCCTCGCGCCATTCGGAGTGGCCAACTGCATCGCGCAGACATTGGGGTAACCGGGCACGTCGACAAGATACGGATAAACGAAATGAAAGTAATCGTCGGTGACTCCCCTGGGAAAATCGTACTCAAGTCCATAGGCGAAGTTAAAACGATTGAATCGGCAGGCGACCAACGTATCCAGGTATCCGCTCCAGAATGCCTTGTCGTAGTACCAGGGCTTATCTTCAATCTCGCAGCAGAAGTATCGGCCTACGCCGCGCACCTCATTTGCAGGTTTCTCCTCGAGGATTTGCTTCAGGTGCAGAGCTGTCAGGGGCTGAGAGCTGAAGCGCACTCGCTCGGCGAGTTCGAGCAGACCGTAGACAAAGCCGCGTACATCTCCGGCGGATACCAGAACTCCAGTGACTGGCCCCACTTTCCCCGGCGATAAGCGCAGACTCTCCGGAGCGGCGAGTGGCGTGTCTCGCGTAAATCCTCGCGCCAATTGCGATTTAGGAGCAGCCGCAACAACGCAGATGGAAGCGCCCACGGATGCTTCTGCTGCAACCACTATCGCGCAAGGGACACCCTTTTTCTCAAGCTCCAGGCAAAGCCGCTCCGCAGCTTTCTTTACGGGTTTGCTCGAAGCAGCCGAATTTTCGGGCTCAAGAATTATGCAGCAGCGGCCATCACCGGTTGCGAAAGCTTCGGGGCAGAGTCCATATGCGGCGGCCCCTCCGGCCAACTTCAGGAAATCCCTGCGCGCGATGTCAGAATTCATAAGTTCTCATATGTCGATTACCACAAATGAAGGATTACTTTGTCTGTTGATTCCCGTCCGCGCGAACGCCTTCGACAATAGCCGACATGTCTTTCTCTCCGTATCCTTTCTGCTCGGCTTTGCGGAAAAGCTCTTCTGCCGCTGCGGACATCGAAAGGTCAATTCCCTGGCCGGCGGCGGCAGCACGGGCATAACGAAGATCCTTGGCCATTAGCCGCAGCAAGAAATTTACTTCATAGGTTCGAGCGGTCATGCGGTCGGCCATCGTTGCGAGAATAGGACTTCCCGGCGCCCCTTTCTTCAGAAATTCAAGAGCGGTTTCGCGCTTGAGGCCGCTTCGCTCGATCCACGCCAGGGCCTGCGCGAAAGAGGCGACCTGAACTCCAGCAAGAAAATTATTGATGAGCTTCAACTGCGTGCCACTGCCAATGGGGCCAAGATGCAGGATCTCTCGGCTCATCACTCGCAGGAGAGGCTCTATGGCAGCAAGGTCCGCCTTCATCGGCCCCGACGAGGAAGACTAACTGTCCGGCATTGGCCTGTGGGCGGCTACCGGTGACAGGCGCTTCGATCATCCGCAATCCCTTTTCGGTTGCTGCGCTATGCAGCTCTGCAACCCACTCCGGGCTCAACGTGCTGCACTCCACTAGGAGGCTGCCTGCCTGCATGGCGGCGAGCGCTCCTTCAGGCCCAAGCCAGGCGGCGCGCGAAGCGTCGTCATCCGCAAGCATGCCAATAACCACGGATGTCTCGCGGGCCGCGAAAGCGGGCGTGTCGGCCACGGTCGCGCCCATGGTGGCCAACGCCTCGGCTTTTGCACGCGTACGGTTGTAGACCGTCAGGGGAAAGCCGGCCTTGAGCAGATTCAGGGCCATGCCATGGCCCATCGTTCCAAGGCCCAGCAGGGCGACAATCGGTTTCGTTTCCATGACTCACCTATTCCATCGTCCGCACGCGCACGGGAGTCGTCATGGGGTCTTCCTGCGTGACGACGTTGCGCAACGTGCGGCCGAAATTTTGAAATTCAACTTCCATCACATCTCCGGATTGCAGGCGAATGTCTTCTCCAAAGGAAAGGCAATCCGCGCCCATATAGTGGATATGCAATCTGTCCGGCTGGCGATGAGCGGCGAATTTGAAGTGATGGTGCTCCAGGTTCGCCAGGCTATGGCACATGTTGCGCTGGCCGGTGTGGATCATCTTCTGCCACAACGGCTGGCCGCCGCGCAGAACGCGCACCGCGCCCGATACATCCTCGAAATCCGGAGCCACGATCAGTTCGGGGCCGAGACTGCACATACGCAGTTTCGATCCGGCGAGATTCAGATAATTACGCCGCTCGAAGACATGATCGGAGAACTCATTGCCTGCTGCCATTCCGATTCGCCACGGCACCCCGTCGTCCGCGACGAGATAAATGGCTGCGACTTCGGCCTCCTCCCCGCCGTCTTCAGCATATCCGGGAATCGTCAGCGGGCCGAAAGGTGCCTTCACGATCGAGCCATCTCCTTTGTAGAACCACTCGGGTGCGATCCCGACTTTTCCATCTGCGGGACGCCCATGTAGCCTGCCCCACTCAAACATGCGCATGCTGTCGGTCATCTGCGCTTCGGCCTGAGGGGCCGATGCGAGATGCATAGCCTGCCGTTCGCGCGCACTTCCGAGATGGGTGAGCCCCGTGCCGGAGACGTGGACGCGTTGCGGTTCGCCGGGCCAGTCGATGGGGGCGAGCAGCTTCCATTCCGACTTCTGCTCCCAGACAGCGTCGTAGCTGACGGTCTCGCCGGAGAGTAGTTCTTGTGCGGTCGAGGTCAGGCTGTTCCCCTGTTTCAGCGATCGCTGAGCCAGCGCCAGTACGGAATCCACTTCGGTCAGCAGCATCAGGTCCGGCTCGCGGACCACACCGACCCGCCTTCGTGATGAGTTTGCAATCTGAACCAGATGCACCGATATCCCTCTCTACTCAAGAATGTGGAAGCGCTTCAGCGACTCTTCGTTGACGGTAAGGCCAAGCCCAGGGAGCGAGTCGTCGAGATTGATGTGACCGCGCTCGGGCGTCGGCTCGCCGTCGAAGATGTACCAGAACAATTCGTTCCCAACTTCCACGTCCACCTTGGGAAAGAACTCTGCTATGGGGGAGTTGAGACTGGCCATGACCACGTGATAATTGTGCATCTGGCCGGCGTGTGGAACCACTGGAACCTGGAATGATTCGGCCAGGGCACAGATCTTGCGTGCCTGGCTGATGCCGCCGACCCGGTTCGTGTCGAACTGGATGTAATCGAGCGAATTTGTTTCGAGCAGTTCTCGAAAACCGAAAATCGTGAACTCGTGCTCGCCGCCTGCGATAGGCACTCGACCATAGCTCTTCAATTCGCTGTATCCACGGGTGTCGTCGGGGATAACGGCTTCCTCAAGCCAGCGCAGGTTGAAGGGCTCGAGTAGGGGTAGCATGCGCTTCGCATAATCGAGGGTCCACCCCATATAGGCGTCGGTCATCAGATCGATGCCGTTTCCGATGACCTCGCGAACGGTGCGAACCAAGTCAATGTTCTTCTGCATGCCCGCGGGACCGTCCATCGGTCCATAGCCAAAACGCAGCTTCATCATGGTGTAGCCCTGGTCCTTGTACTTCTGCGCCTCCTCTCGCAATTCGTCGAGGGGCATCGCATACAGACGGCTCGCATACACCGGGATCTTCTCCTTCGTCCGTCCCCCGAGCAAGCGAAACACCGGTTGCTTCGCGTCTTTTCCGAGTATGTCCCAGATGGCAATGTCAGCGGCGGAAATTGCCGCGAGTGCGACGCCTTTGCGGCCGAACGCGAGCGTGCGCCGGTACATCTGCTGCCAGAGATATTCAACATCCCAAGGATCCGCTCCGATGAGGATTGGCTTGAGATAGATATCGAGAAGCTGCTTTGAAACCAAGGGCGCCAGCGCGGCGTTGCCAAGTCCAACGAGGCCGGTGTCTGTGAAAATCTCGACCAGCAGCCAGTTATGAAAAGCAAAGTTCCCCATCGACGCCTTGCGGAAGGAGACCAGGTCCATAGGATTAGTGCAGAAGTTGGCAGGAAGCGGGACCGTCTCGCCTTCCCATTGGACAACACGAGTACGGACTTCGGTGATTTTCATACAACGCTCCCAGTGTGATTTATGTCGATGGCGCGAATCGGTTGAATTCTGCCGGCCCGGAGCATGATGGCGCAAAAGCCGACGAGGTGAAAAGTGCCAATTAAGACGAATAGCGCTCCGTACGAGACTCCATGACCGAGCAGAAATCCTGCGATGACTGCGAAGATGGCTCCACCGATAGCTCCCCCGAAACCAATGAGTCCGGCAACTGTGCCGACAAGCGACAGGGGAAAAATGTCCGCAGGCAGAGTCATCACCAGTCCGGACCAGGCCTGCTGCGCGAAAAATGCGATGCTGAACAGGACCAAAGCCATCGAAACAGGCGCTAGTGAAACCAGCATAACCACAGGCATGGCGGCGGCGCAGCAACCTAACGCGATTTTGCGCGCCGCGTCGAGAGATTTTCCGCGACGCAACAAGGCTGAAGAGAACCAGCCGCCCAGAAAGCTCCCCACTCCGGAGGCGGCGTATGGAATCCAAGCGTAGGAACTGACCTGGCGGATATCGAACCCGCGTGCGTCGTAAAGATATTTGGGCAGCCAAAAGAGAAGGAAGTACCATGCCGAGTCGCTCATGAACTTGGCAAAGACGAAGGCCTGCACATTTTGGAGCCGGATGACTTGAAGCCAGTTCAATTTTTCGGCGACCATGCCAGTATCCAAAGGATTGATGGAAACCGTTGGGCCATGCCCCCGATAGGCAAGAGCCCACCAGACTACCCACCCTAAGCCACCCGCCGCTGCTACAAGGAAGACGGCGCGCCAACCACTGTGCAGCAGCACGAACCCAATAATGGGAGGAGCGAGCAGCGAGCCAATGGCGGTCCCGGCATTGATGAGGCCCATTGCAGTGGAGCGCTCCGCAGGCTCGATCCACTCAGCCACCACGCGGGTCGCTGCCGGGAAAGCGCCGCCTTCTCCCATGCCAAGAAGAAAACGCGCAGCAAGGAGCAGAAAGAATCCGGTTGCCAGGCTGTGCATTGCACAGGCAAGCGACCACCACACCATGATGAGAATAAAACCTCTACGAGTACCGAGACGGTCGAGCAGTCTTCCACCGATGGCATAAAGCGCGGCGTAGGACAGAAGGAATGCTGTTTGCAACCAGGAAAACTGCTCGTTCGAGAGAGGAATACTGTGCTGAATGGCCGCGATGGCAACTGGCAGTGTCAACCGATCGAAATAGCTGATCGCAATTGCAACCGAAACCAGGAGGACTAAATACCATTTGGTCATTTAGCTAACTATATAGCTCCAACGAACGTTTAAATGTAATTCGCCAACTAGCGAACTTGGCTTGCCGCAGGTTGTTGTGGCACCGATTGAGCCGCCCCGCAGACGCAATCGCTGTAGCTTGTCGGAGTGAAATCGGTCTGCGCGCAGGAATAGAAAGACAAGTTGGACGAGTGAATCGGCGACGACGCAGATACAGCGTAATTCTTTTCAAATGTCGCTTGTGCGACGCCGCCACTCCGTATGGCCATGGCAATGGTGGACAGGTTGGCGCCACTGAAAGAGCCGACGTTATATTCGCTGGTGAATTGGTATTCCTTTGACCATGAAGGCGTCGGCGACGAAAGCGAGAGAAAGAACGTTGTAATGTCCGAGACAGAACCGGTCGTCGGGTCGTAAGTCATCACGGAGAAGGCTGGGTTGTTTTTAAAGATCGGGCTCACGGATGGCGTGATTCGGAGCGGCAACTGGGGTGGATCGGTGTTCGTTACGCGAAAATCATCCATATGAATGTGGCCGGCGAAGGCCAACTGAACAACGTTCGAATAAGCGCTCATCAGAGCGTTGAATCTGTTCTGGTATTTGTCTTGCCAGAAAGA
This sequence comes from uncultured Acidobacteriaceae bacterium, assembly GCA_963797255.1. Classification (GTDB taxonomy): domain Bacteria; phylum Acidobacteriota; class Terriglobia; order Terriglobales; family Acidobacteriaceae; genus JANXZS01. The sequence continues at coordinate 85,016 of CAWCOV010000001.1, read as the reverse complement.
TAACGGATCCTGACATTGACCGTGCGACGAGTCGTACGCATCCATGCCCGGGGGAATGTGCATCACGAGCGTCACACCGCGATGAAGGAGGGCGGCGGTATAGAGTTTCCAGCTGAGCCACTCGATCTCTGCTTCGCCGGGATCACCGCTATTCGGAGCGCAGCTTTTATACGAGGTCGACCAGAATATGGTGTTCAGAACGATGATGTCCTGATTCGCCACTGTCGGATGAGCCAACATAAAAAACCCTCCCACATGAAATGTGCTCTTCCCTTCGGGGGAGGCCGAGAGGACCTTCAGTTGATCCGCCAGTGCGCCGAGAAACGGGCTATTCGGAGGAACCTGATAGTCTCCGCAAGGCGAGTCGTTATTTCCGAGCGCAACCACCACCGGGACCTTAAGTCTGTTTTGCAACTGTTGAACCACGAATGCCTCGGTCTTGGCGGCAAACGCCGGGAACTGATCGGATGTACCTCCTGCTGCGGCAAATGCCTGCGAGAAATTATGCCGTAGTGCATCCCCGGTGAACAACACGTAGTCGAAAGGCCCTTGCTCGGCGACTTCGGCCAAGGTGGAGGAAAACAGCTGATAGTTCGTGTCCGAGCCGTAGGGCGATAACGACTTTTTCCGTGACCGTTGGAAGATGGCATCCCATCGGTTGAGGGGCGCTGCGATGAGTTGCTTGATGATCGCTGGATCTGCCAGCGGATCGAGGTGGATGTCGGAGAGCAACAGCGCGCGGCCTGTGGCCGGACCAATCTGCACGACCGCCGATAGCCCGATCGGGGCGATCAACAAGCAAATGGCGATCGCTATCCGGAGTTTCATACGCGTCCCCTCGTTAGTAACGATAAACGATAGGACCCTATCAGGGCTGCCCCGTCCAAGAAGCGAGGATGTTCGCGAGATTTGTTCGGGGCAGTTTTGATAGGGCCGTTTGAAGGAAGCGGCTGGCGTTTGCGGCGGATGCGGTGAGAGCTATGGGATTTCAATATGTGAGATCTCGCTCTGGAGTGGCATTGCGAGGTTGGAATGTGACAATCCGAGCCATAGAGCCGTAGCGCAGTGGTGAAACGCTGATTGCAGAGGTGACAGCAGTGAGCCTATTTGCAAGTCAGCGAAGGCGACTGAGCATAGGAGTGGTTTATGTGCGAGAGCACGTGGACGGTTGACGGGGATAAAGGCTGAGTGAGTCATAGGCGAAGATCAGGAACTGTCGAAGACATACCCTGGCTGGTTGTGCGGCATCCGGTCTGAACGGAAGTGAAAGTGCGAGGTTGTCATCCGTTCGATGATGAGCATGGGGCCGGAGCATACGGGGCAGCGCAGCTGGTTAGCAGTCACATCTGGCAGAGCAGCGGATGCGGATACTCCGAGCAGGGAGCGACAGCGTGCAAGAGAAGCAGCGCGATGGCGGTTCGCGAACAGTCCGAAGTGACGGATGCGGACCAATCCTCTTGGAAGTACATGGATGAGGAAGCGGCGGAGGAAGTCCTCTGCGGAAACAGTCATGACCTTCTGCTTGCCACCATGGGCGTAGTCCTTCCAACGGAAGGAGACACGATCCTGCTCGAAGCTGACCAAGCGATGGTTGGAGATGGCGACGCGGTGTGTGTAGCGAGCGAGATACTGAAGCAAATGTTCCGCCCCGCCGAAGGGCGGCTTGGCGTATACGACCCAGTCCTGGCGGTAGAGCTGACGCAGGAAGCGACGGAACTGCGCGGTCTCAGCAAGCTGAGTGAGCGAGCCGTGGAACTGGAGCTTACCCTGCTCGAACAACCGTCTTAGTCCTTCCGTGAACTTGCCGCGGAAGACACGACTGAGCACGCGCACCGGCAGGAAGAAGCTTGAAGAAGCAGCGATCCAGCGTGAGCCATCGGGTGCAAGTCCGCCAGCCGGAACGATCGAGTGGACATGCGGATGATGTTCGAAGGTTCTGTCCCCAGGTATGGAGCACGCTCAGCAAACCAATGTCGGCTCCGAGATGCTTCGGATCGCGAGCGACCTCAAGTAGTGCGGCAGCGCTTGAGCGGAACAGCAGATCGTAGAGCAGTCGCTTGTTCTGGAGCATCAATGCGGATAACTCATGCGGCAGAGTGAAGACGATGTGAAAGTAAGGCACAGGCAGCAACTCAGCCGAGCGCGCGGCGAGCCACTTGTTCCGCGCGTTGCTCTGACACTTAGGACAGTGCCGGTTACGACATGAGTTATAAGAGATGGCCTGATGGCCGCAGCGAAGACACTGGTCGCGATGACCACCGAGAGCTGCCGTTCGACAACGCGCGATCGCATCGAGCACCTTGCGATGCTGCCAGGCAAGATGCGAGCTATGCCGTTCCCAGAATCCGCCGCCCAGCTATGCGGATGATATCGGCCACCTCAAGGGTGGGCCGGTTCATCGCTGCACGCGTCTCCTCAGTCGTTTTAGCTCGGCGACAGGGGCCACCATCTGGAGGGCTTCGAGCGGACTGGCGATCGCTTGCAGATGGCGTCGCGACAAATGTAGATAGACCGTGGTATCGGCGAGCTTGGCATGTCCGAGCAAGAACCTGGATAACACGAAGATCAGCACCGGCCTCCAGCATATGAGTAGCGAAGCTGTGTCGAAGCGTGTGCGGCGAAACCCTCTTTGTAATACCGGCTCGTTGCCTTGCCTCAGATACTGCCGTCCAGACGATCTTTTCTGTGACGGGAACATCTGCACGCCAGTTGTTCGCCATGCCTGGGAATAGAAACGTTCGAGGCTTCATCCAGCGCCAGTACTCTCGCAAGGTATCGAGCAGCTTAGGGCTCAGTGGTACATCCCGGTCGCGGCCGCCCTTGCCTTCGAGGACGTGAATCACCATGCGTTCGCTGTCGATATCTGCGACCTTCAGCCGGCATAGTTCTGCACGGCGCAGGCCGGTGGCATACAGCGTCATGACCATAGCGCGATGCATCAGGTTGCTGGTCGCGCCGATGAGCCGAGCTACTTCATCCTGGCTCAGCACCGTGGGTAGACGTTGATTACGCTTCGGAAACGGGATATGGTCGGGCAGGTAGGCTCGTCTGAGCGTCTTGACGTAGAGAAATCGCAAAGCCGCAGCACGTCCCTCGATAGTGCCCGGAGAAAGCTTCCGATCCCGAAACAGATGGACCTGATACTCACGAATGTGGTCCGGACCTAACTGCTCCGGTGAGCGATGGAAATACTGGGCGAACTCCTCCACGGCGTGGATGTAAGAGCGCACGGTGTTCGGAGAGTAGTTACGACGCTGGAGTTCATCCAGCATCAGCTGACGAAGTTGGGTCACAGGAACCTCCTTGTGACCCACAACTTACACCGCCACCAATGCTAAGGATCACCCACGCGGTAGCGTCCGCCGCGCCAGCGGCTTCGTTCAAACGAGTATTACGGGTTCCGGTCGATTGACCGGCACTCGGGAGCAACTCAGGATTAACTGAACTCTTTGCTCACGAACCGCTCAAAGTCTTGAAGACACATGAATAGCTCGAATTCGCTTACCGATTCGTCGGACCGGGCGGTGGAGCAGGCCTCACTTCAACATCTTTATTTCCCTGAGCCAGCTTTCAACTGCTTTCTGTGCTTCTTCTGCCTTTGCGTCCTTGATAACAAGATTATGTCCATCGATTTCCGATCCGCCCCTCGTGGTGAAGCCTTGCAGCACAGTGCTTTGCGGACATAGTTCCTTAACGGTGTCAAAGCTGCCGCCAACGCCATAGCCGCCATTCGTGTTGAATGGGATAACCTTTTTTCCCTTCAAGTTATATTGGCGCAGAAAGCTCTTGATGGGCGGCGGCAGTCGCATCCCCCAGGTCGGAAAGCCTAGAAACAGATAGTCGTACTGTTCAATCTTGTCGATCTTTGTCTTCAAAGGCGGCAAATAGCCGGTCTCATTCTCTCGGACGACCTGCATCACGGTTGCCCTGTAGTCAGCCGGATAAGGCGTTTCCAGTTCGAGAGCAACAAGTGTGCCACCGACCTTTTGATGAATAATTTCCGCGATGGCCTTGGTGTTGTTGGTACGGGATAAGTACACGATCAGAATCTTCTTGTCCGTCGGTAGCTGCTGAGAATTTGCGGGTGATTGCTGCGCTCCCGAAAAGCTCGAAAGAAAACAAAGGGCTGTCGAGAGTGCAAGCAAAAGAACTGCTGCTCTACGTTTCATCATCCTTAAGCCCCCGTCATTGCCGCGTCTCCACTGCTTGCGTAGCCGAATCACGTGCCGTGCCCATACGTTCGGTGGTGCTTCCACGCGGATAAGGCCAGCATGGAGGACGGGAGGCGTCCCCCGCTAGTCTGGCTTGATTGACGGTTGCGGGCAGTTCGGCGACTTCGTCGGGAGTCATCCGAATAGCAGCCGCACCGATGTTATCGACCATGTGCGTCATCTGCGTCGTTCCGAAAATGAGCACGATCCAGGGCTTCTGCACCATCAGCCATGACAGTGCGATTTGCGGGAACAGCTTGTTCCCGCACAGCCCATCTCTTCACAAACTCCAGGAGCGCCAAATTTCATCGCAGATTCTCTCGATGTTTGTGGCTAATTCTTATTGCTATTCATTTTGACCGGCCTAAGCAGATGCGAAAACGTGAGTTGGGCGAGTTTCCACTTGCCGTTTTCCTTGATATAAACCTCGGTCACCATAAAAGGATTGGTGACTTCGTGCTCACCGACCGCTGCCTGCAAATCAATGTCCTCAAGCAGGATGGCTGTGTTACCAAATATGCGAGCGTCAACTGCGTAAACGGCAGCTTTTTTGTACCAGATGCCACCACTTTTGATGGTAGCTAGTTCCTGGGTTTTTCCCCAGGTCCCTCCCATGTGAGTGAACATGGCTTTGTCATCAAACAGTGTCTCTAAGGAATCGACCTTCTTGTCTGCCATCCAATCCCATTTCATGTTTGAGAGGTTGATGACTTCCTTTTGCTCGGGTGTAGGATTCTCGGCAGTTTTAATTGATTCCGTTGGTGGCATTGGCGATTGCTGTGCGTAGGACGATGACGCAATCAGTGTTGATAGAAACAGACCTATCATTAAGGTTTTCATGGCTCTCCTTCAATATGTGTGTGCATCGTTTACCTTCTAACTCTTCGGCGGCGCCTCGACGCCCGAAAGCGCAAGTACCATGTCCGGCAGGCGCTTTCCTTGAATCTGAATATTTGATAACGAGGCATTCAGCTCTTTGAGTTCGTCCGGGCGTGAACGTAATCGAACTGGCCCCGACGTTTTGGATCATGTGCGACATTTGCGTCGTGCCCGGAATTGGCACGATCCACGGTTTCTGCGCCATCAGCCAGGCCAGGGCAATCTGGCCGGGAGCGGCTTGCTTCCGTTCGGCCCATTTCTTAACGAGGCCTACGAGCTCAACGTTGTGCTTCAGATTTTCAGGCGAGAAGCGCGGTTCCATCCCACGGATGTCACCAGGCGCAAAGCGGGTGTTCTCGTCGATGGCTCCGGTAAGGAATTGGACACCCAACGGACTCCACGGTACAAAGCCAATGCCTAGTTCCTGGCATAGCGGGATGATCACCTCTTCGGGGCCGCGCCAAAACATTGAATACTCATTCTGTACAGCGGTTACTGGCAGCGCCGCATTTGCGCGACGCAGCGTATTCGGCCCCATTTCAGACAAGCCCCAGTGCAGGACCTTGCCCTGCGACATCAGATCTTTCACCGCACCTGCGACGTCCTCTATTGGGACCTGCGGGTCGACGCGGTGCTGATACAGAAGATCGATGTGGTCGGTCCGAAGCCGCTTTAGCGACCCTTCGACTGCACGCTTAATGTGCTCAGGCTTGCTGTTTAGTCCCATTTGGAACTGACCAGTCTCGGGGTCGATGTTCCAGCCGAACTTGGACGTGATCACGACCTTGTTGCGGAAGGGCGCGATGCTCTCGCCCAGGATTCGCTCGCATTCAAAGGGTCCGTAAGCCTCTGCGGTATCAAAAAACGTCACACCGTGGTCATAGGCGGCGCGGATGATCTTGATCATCTCTGGCCGGTACGGCACGGTCGTTTCATAGGCGCGTCCCATGTTCTGCACGCCGAGGCCTAAGCTCGAGACCTCGAGCGAACCGAGCTTGCGTCGTCCACTCACGCGCGCTTGCGTGCTTTGCTCTGCTATGGCTGGAACTGGAAGGGCGCCGGTGAATGTCGCCGCGGCCACCAATCCCGTGGCGCTCAGGAAGGAGCGACGATTCAGGCCGCCGCTGCGCTTTGGGACATCGTTTTCGAGCTCTTGCATATCAGACTCTTTCTCATATCCGATTTTTTTCTTACTTTAGGTGCGTAAATTTGCGGCATTTGCTTGCAGCGGTTGCTGTACGCCGAGCGCCAGCGTCCCTAATGTAGCCCGCATGCATTTGGTGCGCTCTGCCGAATGCGCCAATATGCTTTCCGATTGCGCCAAACATACTTGGCAGGTTCCGCAGGTAGATTTAGGAGCGGACAAAAGCAGTCGTTTGCACTCAATCTCCGTTTGAGAGTGCACTCTTTGGCGCTCAGGTCGCTCGCTGACTGGTTACCGCGACATTGAATTCGCTCGCCGCGACTCAAGAAGAAGGTCCTAAAGATTGGCGCGATCCGTCACTATTTTGGCGTTCTTTGCATATCCATACCGGTGTTTCAGGTCTAACGTAAGTCTGAGAACAGGTGGGCTGCGGAATTTTCTAATCGACCTCGGCCGGACCGAGGCCACCGACTAAGGTGTTCGGCCACGTCGAGGTGATTTGCTCGCCCGTCGACCGGCGATGAACGCAATACGAGAATTCAGAATGAAAGGTTGAAATGATCAGACAGTTTCGAGTGCCAGGCCGCCTTCCTCTCAAATTGGAGGAACTGGGAGTTTCCGTCTCGAGCGTGTTACGTCAAGCCGGGCTTCGTCAGGACTTCTTTCAACAACCTCGCCTGCTTCTCAACACAGAAGAACTCTTTGCCTTATGGCGGGCAATTGGGCAGTTCAGCAAAGACCCAGGTATTGGCATCAAGCTCGGCACCGCGACAAAGACCGAACGCTTTCTGCCAAGCGGCATAGTGGCTCTCTCGACCGAGAATTTCGGCTCAGCCATTGACCACTTCGCGCGATACAAGCAACTGACCTGCCCCGAGGAATTGGTGCAAAGCAGCGATCAGGAAGAATGGCGTATCTGGCTTCGCTGGACATTGGCCGTAGAGAATGAACCCCCGATTCTGACGGAGTGTTCTTTCGCCTGGCTACTATCGATAGCGCGCCATGGTAGCGGCACTCCCATAACTCCTCTGCGTCTTGAGCTTGTGCAATCCAGGACTCACCTAAAGCTCCTCGAGAGACACTTTGGTTGCCCCATCACTACCGGTGCCGCACAGAATGCCATTATCTTTCGCGCGAGTGACAGGAACTGCCCGTTCGTTACACGCAATGCTGAATTGCTTGACCTGCTTGCTCCACGATTCAACGAAGAATTGAAACAATGCAAGGAGACGAGTCTTATGGAACTCGTTCGTGGAGCAATACAACAGCGTCTCACCGGACACCGTCCGGCTGTGGAAGACGTCGCCCGTGATCTCCACATGAGCTCGCGCACATTACAGCGCAGACTGCAGGAAGAAGGATCGAGTTATCAGCGCGTACTCGATCAAGCGAGACATCAAATGGCGCGCTACTATCTCAGCAATTCCGCTTTCGAGTTGAACGAAGCCGCTTGTCTTTTAGGCTATGAAGATGCCAATTCATTTGTACGAGCGTTTCGTAGTTGGGAGGGCATACCTCCTAACCTGTGGCGACAGACGCATCGTGGGGCCGGGACGAGTTCATGCTGATTCTGGATTGCAACCTGGAAGAGCGAAATTCAAGTTTGAAATTGATCGCTCGGTTGGTCGACTCCGACCCACAAAAGGCAGGAATATATTTAAGCGAAACGCCGACGTGGATTTGAAATGGAAGGACACGATATGAAATACCTCGACGGCATGAGGAACACAATGAAGGTCAAGTTCGGACCAAAGTTGGACCAACCATGAGCCTGATGAAAAACATTCTTAAGATCCTTGCTGCGCTTGTAGTCGTGCTCACGATTGCTGTGTTTCTGATCTTTCAGCTTCCGGCTTTCGGCGGCAGATACTCAGGGAGGCGCCTTGAAAGGATGCAGCATTCTGCTGAATTCATCGAAGGACGATTTCAGGACGTCCCACCCCAGAACAACGATCCTTCCTGGAGCAAGACTCGTAAGCTCTACGGACAAGGTCAAATCCGCAAGCCTCAGTTTGAGATACCGGTGATCAAACTCGACCCACGCACCTTGAACCTACCCGCTTCCAAGGGACTCAAGACAATTTGGTTCGGGCATTCAAGCGTTTTGCTTGAGATTGAAGGAGTGCGGATCATGACCGACCCCGTCCTAACCGACGTTATTTCACCTGTTCCCTTCCTCTACGGAATCAAACGAATGCATCCACCGCCGATTCCGCTTCAGGATCTTTCCCATATTGATGCCGTCCTGATTTCACATGATCACTACGACCACTTGGATATGGCAACCGTGAAGCACTTAGCCGCTCAGGGGACGCACTTCTATGTTGGTCTCGGTGTGGGAGCGCATCTCGAAAGGTGGGGAGTTCCAAATGGGCAGATTCATGAGATGGATTGGTGGGAGTCGCTTCCTTTCAAGGGACTGACCATCAATTGCACACCGGCCCGCCACTATTCGGGACGCAAATGGATGAACAATCCAACACTATGGGCGTCGTGGGTAATTAAAGGAGCCGATCACACGGTGTACTACAGCGGCGATACTGGCTACGCGAATCATTTCCGCGAAATTCACAAGCGATTCGGAGACATGGACCTCACCTTGATGAAGGTCGGAGCATATGGAGAGACATGGCTTGACATCCATATGGATCCCGAATCGGCGATAAAAGCGCAACAAGATTTGGGTGGCAAGGTGCTGTTGCCAGTTCACTGGGCGACGTTCGATCTGTCCTATCACGCATGGGATGAGCCGATTTTGCGAACCCTGGCAGCAGCTAGGGCTAACGGCGTGGATGTAATCACGCCCCGAATCGGAGAGGTCTTCGAGTATGGTCAGCCGTTTCAGAACGTAGAGTGGTACAAACGTCCCTTAGGAACGCCAAGTGCTTCAGCAAGGTTCCCGCGCCTGAACTGCTTATTCAGAGATGTTGAAGGGTGAAGCGATTTCGGCAAACTTGCCACGCATCAAAACCGATGGAGCCATACCAACCATTTGATAGAACGTCCGTGTCAAATGTGCCGCATCGGCGAAGTCCGCAGCGTGGGCCGCATCCGCAATCGTGCGCTCGGAGCCGATCGCAAGCATGGCTCGTGTCAATTTACGCCACAGCATATACCGACTAAACGGAAGGCCCACCTGGTCTTTGAAGAGATGGGCAAAACGGCTGGGAGAAAGAAAAGCCATATCAGCGGCAGTATCCAGTGAAATGCGCAGGTCCTCGGACAATCGGATCTGATTCAGCACCTTGGTGACTCGCGGGTCCAGTCGACGCATTGGCGGTGCGCCGGGGCTCAGTGCAAGTGCACAATGGCGGATTAGATCCCCGACTTCCATGCTTGCGAACGGCTGGTCCGCGAATGCGCGAAGTTCCGAAACCGAGGAGGCAAGGCGCTCGTCGGGCACCGTCGTGATGCCCTGTGCGAGCAGTGTAAGCAGCCATGCCCCTTCGCTCGACTCCGGATCGACAAATATCATCGCCCCAAAAGCCCCGCTGCAATCAAAAGAATGAACGACGTCAGGCCGCACAATAATTCCCCGCCCCTTCCGCCAGTGCTCATGATTGCCGCAAACAGCAACGGGTTCGTCGAGTGAAATGACAATCTGAATCGCGTGATGCGCGTGCGGGGGCACCACGCCCTGGGCTCGACCCATCAGCAGGAAGCCACCATCCCAAAGGAACCAGCGTGGCACGCTTAGCCACCGGTATGAAGCATCGTTGGCCGGTTCGCCCACGGTATCCTCCGCTCCCTACTGTAGCTGATTTATTCAAGAGATTTAGCGGAAGCATTCAATCGTCAGGACGGTCATCCACGATACCTTCAGTTCATGGCAAGTGCCGAACAAGTAATTTCCCTCGGACAAGTCCGTAAAGACCATCGCTGGCAATCCACTTACGGCACGAATCAATAGGAGGCGGAGACTATGAATGGAACAATGGAATTGCTAACGAACTATGGTTACGCCGCGGTATTCACATGCGTTTTGGCGGAACAACTCGGATTACCCCTGCCTGCCACTCCTGTGCTTATTGCCTCAGGCGCGCTCGCAGGTCTGGGCGAGCTGAACCCATTGGCCGCATTGCTGCTGGCAATCACGGCGTCACTGATAGGAGATTCCGTCTGGTATTACCTGGGCAAGACGCAGGGAATGTCGGTTTTGCGTTTGCTTTGCAAAATTTCTTTGGAACCGGACACCTGCGTTCGAAGAACAAACTCTGCCTATTCCAAACACGGCACTCGCTGGCTCTTGTTCGCCAAGTTTATTCCTGGTGTAAGCACAGTAGCGCCGCCCATGGCCGGAGTATATAAGGTCAATCCATGGAAGTTCCTCGCCATGGATGGCGCTGGCGCGGGCCTGTGGGCGGGTGTCTTCATGTTTGCCGGATGGTGCTTCAGGAACCAAACAGACGCGATTGCAACTTACGTGGACAAGCTCGGTGCTTGGCTCGGACTTGGCCTGGCAAGTGCCCTGGTGATCTATCTTCTGTTCAAGTGGATGGAGAAGAGACGCGTCTATCGTTCGCTCAACATCACTCGCATCGCACCGCATGAGTTAAGACAACGGATAGAGTTTGGCGAGACCGTTACGATTGTTGATCTGCGAAACACATTCGAGTGGCGGGAAGGCAGAATTCCCGGCGCTTTCTCAATCGATGACGAAGAATTGGACACATTTGTCTCCGCGATCACTGAAACGGGAACGCTGATTCTCTACTGCTCATGCCCGAATGAGATTTCCAGTGCAGCCGCAGCCGCCGCGAGATTGAAGCGCAACGGCGTCAAATTCATACATGCCCTTGAGGGAGGATTTCCCCTCTGGAGACGACTCGGATTTCCGGTGGAAGTTTCGGCATAAGAGTTGACCGGCCGAATCACTCAATCAAAGGGTAGAGTCACATCCGATTACCCGACAGTTCAGTACTAATCTTGTCGTCGATGTGTGAATGGGCGATTTGACCTCGTTGAGGTGAAGCCGAATGCCCGTCCTATGTTTTATGCCGATCCAGATGATCCAAGGAACGCCCATTCTGACGGCGAACCATGAACTCGGACAGGTGTACGTCTTCGGACTTCATTGTCGAATAGTGATTGAAACATGCAAATTGTAGGATACGTGGGCTTGGTCTTATCATTGAAAGGAGTTCGTCACTGCTGCGGACTTGCTGTGCACCGCTTCTTACATGAATAAGAAGCAAACTTTTGATAGTATCCGGGCCAGACTTAGGTTTTTAGATAGATCCTCTGCCACACGAGATCGGGGAGTAAACAGATGCTCACCAAATTGACTGTCAACAATGTGGCCGCGACGGTGGACGTGTCACCGGATATGCCCCTACTGTGGGTGCTGCGCGATGTAATGAACATCAAAGGTCCCAAGTACGGGTGTGGCATGGGGCTATGCGGAGCTTGCACGGTAATCGTTGGCGGCGAGGCCGTCCGCTCCTGCCTGACGAAGGTAAGCAGTGTGAGTCTTCCCGTCACTACGATTGAAGGACTTTCGCCGGATGGTTTGCACCCGGTACAGGTGGCGTGGGAAGCAATCGACGTGCCGCAATGCGGCTACTGCCAGGCGGGCCAGATCATGTCGGCCGCCGCCCTGCTACAGCAAACGCCGCACCCGACCGATGCACAAATCGATGATGCGATGAGCGGGAATCTCTGCCGTTGCGGAACGTACACGCGTATTCGCCAGGCGATCCACGAAGCAGCACAAGCGGGCGCTGCACCCAATAAGAAATAAAGGACGGGCATACCTATGCGCATGGACAGGAGATCGTTTCTGCAATTGACGGCCCTTGCGGGCGGGGGGCTTGCTCTGGGTCTTTATCGATCCCCTCTGGCTGTAATCCAGGGTCAGGAGAAGCCGCCGGAGCTGACACCGCAGGCATTCATCCACATCTCTCCCGATGGCGCGGTCACGATCATGGCGCGCGCCTCGGAGTCAGGCCAAGGCATGCGGAGCATGCTGCCGATGCTGATTGCCGAGGAACTGGATGTCGATTGGAAGGATGTGCGCGTCCAACAGGCCGACCTGAACGAGAAGGTGTACGGCCGACAGTTTTCCGGCGGCTCCGCGAACACGCCGATGGGCTGGGACCCGATGCGCCGCGTGGGCGCAGCGGGACGGCTGTTGCTGGTGACGGCTGCGGCGCAAAGCTGGGCGGTGCCCGCGTCTGAATGCACAACTCAATCCGGCCGCGTGATGCACGCCGGCTCGGGGCGCTCCGCGAGTTATGGGGAATTTGCCGCCAAAGCTGCTGCGTTGCCTGCGCCAGAGCTGAGTATCGTGAAGCTCAAAGATCCCAAGGATTACCGCATCATTGGCCACTCGCAGCAGAGCGTTGACACTCATAAGATTGTCACCGGCAAGCCGCTTTTCGGCATCGATGTTGAGTTGCCTGGAATGTTGTACGCCGGAATCGAAAAGGCGCCCGTATTTGCCGGCAAGGTGAAGAGCGCCAACCTCGATGAGATCAAAGCGCTGCCCGGGGTGCGCCACGTCTTGATTATCGATGGCGGCATCACTCCCGCAGCCTTCACTCCATGGGAGCCGGGTATGGAACCTGGCATCGCCATCGTTGCCGACACCTGGTGGCAAATACAGGAGGCGCGCAAGAAACTCAAGGTCGATTGGGATCTCGGCCCCGCAGCAACGCAGAGCAGTCAAGGATTCGCAGCCAAAGCGGCTGAGTTGCTGCAAGGCGCCGCCGCAGAATACTGTGCGCCGATACGGAGATGTGGACGCTGCGTTCAAGTCGTCGGCGAAGGTTGTCGACGCGACGTACGAATTTCCCTTCATTGCCCATGTCACACTTGAGCCCCAAGGCGCCACTGCACATTGGAAAGGCGGAAAACTGGAGATGTGGTCAACCAGCACGCTCCCGGCAGATGGTCGCACACTGGTGGCGAAGACGCTTGGCATCCAGGAAAGCGACATTACGACGCACCTGGTGCGCTCCGGAGGCAGCTTTGGCCGACGGCTGCAGAACGATTATCTGGTCGAGGCCGCGTGGATCGCGAAGCGCGTGGACGCGCCAGTCAAGTTGCTCTGGTCCCGCGAAGATGACATCGTCCATGACCCCTTCCGTCCCGGCGGAACGGTTGGCTTGAAAGCAGGTATTGACGCGCAAGGAAAGATGAGTGCCTGGCGCCAGCATTTCGTCACCTTTGGAGACGGCAAGCACGCGACCTCCGGTGGGGGAATGGGGCAGGACAGTTATCCGGCAGGCTTCCCTCCCGCCTACGCGCTTTACACATCCATGCAGCCGCTCATGCTGCGCACTGGAGCGTTGCGCGCGCCCGGCGACAACGCGTATTGCTGGGTGGCACAGTCCTTCCTAGACGAGGTGGCTTATGCTGCGGGGCGCGATCCGCTCGAATTCCAACTCGCCCTACTCAGTAATAACCGAATGCCCTGGTCTTCCGGTGAGCATGACGCAGTGGGCGATCACGAACCGACGGGACCGTCAGTTCTTATCCCGGAGCGATACAAAGGCGTGTTGGAGTTAGTCGCAGAAAAGTCAGGCTGGGCGAAGCGCAAGAAGGAACCTGGCCGGGGGATGGGTATAGCCGCATGGTTTTGCCACCTGGGATACTTCGCCGAGGTTGCCGACGTTAGCGTGGACGCGAAACAGCAGGTCACAGTACATCAGGTGTGGGCCGTAGGAGATGTGGGCAGCCAGATTATCAATCCTAACGCGGCCGAGAGCATGGGTTACGGTGGAATCATGGAAGGCATGGGCCACATGGCTCAGGAAATCACGCTGAAGGATGGCAGGGTACAGCAGTCAAATTTTCATGACCATCCACTGATGACCATGAGCCAGGTACCAAAGATGGAAGTCTATTGGCGTAAGACCGACTATGCGCCGACTGGGCTTGGCGAACCGACTCTGCCGCCAATTCTACCTGCAGTTGGTAATGCCATCTTCGCTGCTACTGGCAAGAGGATTCGCACATTGCCGCTTCAGCGCAGCGGATTCAGTTGGGCTTAGAGGACTTGCGTATATACCCTCGAAAAGAACCATGAATAGCTGGCATCCAACAGAAACTTTCATCCACTTTATAAAGTTGAGAACGGTCAATCTCGTCGGTGCTATAGACGCTGCGCGGCCAGATCTGGTTTGCAACACCGGATTTATAACACTTTCCAAACTTTCACAAGAACGTGGTCTGCGTATCGCTCGCATGAAGCAACAAAGACACATCTCTTGAGCCACTCGTATGGCCCGTTTGGCGACTTAAACGTTGGTGTCGTTCTGAAGTAGTATTCTTTTGGATCGACGAATTCGCCAGCCGCGAGTCGCCGCAAGACAGCCGCCGAGCCAGTTCGCACGCCACGATTCTCAATCTCTATACGGAACCCATCCTGAGTCTCGATCGCATATTGTGCGTGAACTACGGTCAGCCCACTTTCCTCAACCAACTGGCGATCCGCGCCGCCCGGAAGCACGCGGCCAGACATCCGCGGTCCGGTAAAGGTCCCACCGATGATAGGCACATTGCACTGTAAGCCGGTCGGCGTCTTCCCAACCTCAATTGTGGGTCCGATTTCGACACTTAGCTCAAAGACAAACTCAAGGTCAGGAGATGTCATCGATTCGACTCGCAGTCTTGAAAGTACAAACGTCAGTTTTCAGCCCCACACTTCCCTGGCCGTGTCTACGACGAGTTGTAACTTGGCCCACTGATCTTCTTCCATCAGCAAGTTCCCTTCCATGGTCGAAGCAAAGCCGCACTGCGGACTGAGTGCCAATTGCTCTAGAGGAAGCACCTTGGCTGCCTGGTCAATTCGCCTTAACAAATCTTCTTTACGCTCCAAATCGGGACGCTTGGTGCTGATCAGTCCCAGCACAACGATCTTTCCCTTGGGAACGAATCTCAGAGGCTCGAAGGTGCCTGAGCGTTCATCGTCGTATTCCAAAAGAAACCGATCGACAGCTAGTTCGTGGAAGAGTCGTTCGGCGATTGCATCGTAACCGCCTTCTGCATACCAGTGGCTGCGATTGTTACCGCGACACAGGTGGATCGCGAGTGTGAGTCCTGGTCTGCGGGCAGCGGCGAAACACGCATTGTCCGCACCTAGTGAGGCGGAAAGCATCTGCGCCGGATCTACCCGCAGTTCTTTTTCCATCCATGCGGTCCATTTGGGATCGAGGTAGTAGCTGTAGCGCGGCGCATCAATCTGCAGATATGAGATCCCGCTTCCGGCAAGAGATGTTATGTCTCTTGCCATTATCGCTGTAATTGCATCGAGCAGTGCGTATGGATCCCGGTAAGCAGAATCCGACACACCGTACTTGAAAGATATTGCCGGAAACTGCGTAGCACTGGGCAAAGTGATCTTAATAGGCCCCGGCGAATGCTCGAGCAGAAATGGGACCTCGCGTCCTGTCAAAGGCTGGCGTTGCTTGAGCGGCGAAGTCACAATACCGCTGATGCTGCTCACTGCCGGTGCAGGTGCTGTGGACTTCTGAGCATTGTCGCTCCAGTTCCGGGGCACAGCATCGCCCGGATCGAACCCGTCCACTGCGTCGGTAAAATCGCTCATAAAATTGCTTCGACGCAGTTCGCCATCGGTGAACAGACTTAGCCCGAGTTCCTGCTGCTTCTTCAGAACTCGAGAGATATGACGATCTTCCAACGCTCGCAGTTCCTCTGAAGAAATATGAGCACGGCGTCCCTCAAGCAAATCTGGAGGGCGCAAAAAACTTCCTACATGATCCGCTCGATATAAAGAGGACATTTCTAACCCTCTCCATCAGAAATTAAACACGTCGTGAATTCTACGAAACACGCCAGAGCCTTTCGACGACGGACTCAAATCAAGATATCGCGAAGCGTCTGGGCGCCATTCTGCAACGCGGGCAGGCATGCCTTCACAAGCGTACTCGGATCGACCCGCGAAACATGTGTGCCAACATTGATCGCAGCCACAACACGGTTACTCCGAGTAGTAACCGGCACTGCAATGGATCTCAATCCTGCTTCAAGTTCCTCATTCACAATTGCGTATCCATGCTTGCGTACCTCCAGGATTGCCTTGCGCAACTGCGGCAATTTGACGATCGTTCTGGAAGTGTACGCTTTCGGCTTTAGATCCCCGAGGTAAGCATTGAGTTCCTCATCAGGAAGAGCGGCCAATAGTACGCGCCCCATGGATGTGCAGTATGCCGGTAAACGGCTACCTACAGAGAGACCGGCGGCGAGCACTCTACTCGCAGCAGAGCGTGCCACATAGACGATTTCGCCCCGGTCGAGCATGCTCATGGAAGACGACTCGTGCAGCACCTCAGTAATCCGTTCGAGCACAGGCCTTGCCGCCTCGATCACCGAAGAGGATGAGAGGAAGGAAAATCCCAGTCGCAATACCTGAGTCTTGAGCCGGTATACCTGTCTTGATCGTTCAACGTACCCAAGCAATTCAAGTGTGAGGAGGATCCGGCGAATCGACGCGCGTGAAAGTCCCGTAGCTCGGCCAATCTCCACGATGCTGCGGCCCTCCCGGTACCCTTCAAAGCTCTCAATGACGCTTAAGCCTCGAGCAAGGGATAAAACAAAATCGGGATTTCCCGCGCCCGTTGCGAACGGATCGACAAGGACGGATCCAGACTTTTGCGGCGGAATCGTCTTGTCGGGCATGGTTTCCTTTCGGTGGCCGATTATCGCACATCTTGTACAGCAACGGTCAATTGCGTAATAATTCTGCTCTCTTTCACTGCACCTAACCTCCCCTTGCAGAAAATTACGTAGACTTGCCGCTGGATTGAAATTTCAGATCAGTTTTACGACATTCAACGGGGACTAAGAGCAGTCTGGGTTGTAACCATAGAAAGGATGACTTGAGATGTCAGACTACGAAGGTCGCTGGACAACAGTCCGCGTCGAGGTGGAAGAGGGTATCGGCTGGGTAACGTTCAACCGCCCTGAGAAGCGCAACGCGATGAGCCCCACTTTGAATCGCGAAATGCGCGACATCCTGGAGACGTTGGAACTTGACGGCGAGATGAAGGTGCTCGTCCTCACGGGTGCTGGAGAATCCTGGACTGCCGGCATGGACCTCAAGGAATACTTCCGAGAAATAGATCAGTCTCCAGAAATCGTTCAAGAAAAGATCCGTCGTGACGCATCTACTTGGCAGTGGAAGCTTCTTCGAATGTATTCGAAACCAACTATCGCGATGGTGAATGGATGGTGCTTCGGCGGTGGATTCTCGCCGCTTGTTGCGTGCGACTTGGCGATTGCATCAGAAACAGCCGTCTTTGGTCTCTCTGAGATCAACTGGGGCATTCCGCCCGGCAACCTTGTTAGCAAGGCACTCGCAGATACAGTAGGACATCGCAAAGCTCTCGAGTACATCATGACTGGCGAAACCTTTACTGGTCGGCAAGCGGCGGAGATGGGTCTAGTAAACCGCGCAGTCCCACTCGAAAACCTTCGTGAGGAGACTGTGGTGCTGGCCCGCAAACTGGCAGCGAAAAACCCGGTTGTACTCCGCGCAGCAAAACACGGATTCAAACGCTGTCGCGAACTCACCTGGGAGCAGAGTGAAGACTATCTCTATGCCAAGCTCGACCAGGCACAACTGCGCGATCCTGAGCACGGACGTGAAAAAGGGCTGAAACAGTTCCTTGATGAGAAGAGCATTAAGCCCGGCCTCGAGAGTTACCGCAGCTGAACCCGCGCCAGGAGAAAGACTTGATTCATTTCGAAAGTTCGAGCACAACTCGAGCTAGCCTCGATCGTCTGTTACGGCCGCGCTCCATTGCGCTAGTAGGAGCGTCATCAACTCCGGGGTCGCTTGGCGAATGCGTCCTCCTCAATCTGCAGAACGCCGGATACGCAGGTGATCTCTACCTCGTAAATCCAAAACGCCCTCTGATCCACGGCAAAGCGTGTCTCGCGTCAATCGACGAACTACCGACTGGGGTCGACTGCGCTGTCTTCGCAATACCAGGAGCTGCCGTGTTGGAAGCAGCCCAGGCCTGTGTTCGAAAACAGGTTGGCAGCGTGATCATATTCTCAGCCGGCTTTGCAGAAAGTGGCGAGGCTGGCAAAGATGCGCAACGTGAGCTAGAGCGCATCTCTCGCGAACACAACATGATCATTGAGGGTCCAAACTGCCTCGGCATGGTGAACTACGTTGAAGGGATTCCTCTCACGTTTGTAGTGACACCGCCGCAGGCGCAAAGCAGCTCGCCTGGAGTTGCAATCCTTTCGCAGAGCGGTGCTCTCGCAGCCGTCATTGCAGTCAACATGCGCCATCACGGCATATCGCTCACCTATTCAGTCTCCACCGGTAACGAAGCTTCGCATGGAATCGAAGACTTTCTTGAACGTCTGATTGGCGATGAGAAGACTAGTGTGCTGGCGCTCGTTGTTGAACAGTTCCGAAAACCGGCACGATTTCTTGAACTGGCGCGTCGAGCTCGAGAGCAGGGTAAGTACATCGTCCTCCTTCATCCCGGCAGCAGCAATGCCGCGCGAGTATCTGCTACAACACACACGGGCGCTATGGCAGGCGACTATCAGGTGATGCACACACACGTCACACATGCTGGAGTAATTCACGTCCAAAGTCTGGAGGAACTCGTAGACGTATCGCAGATATTGTTTCGCATTCGCGAATTGCCTCGCAAAGGCGCTGCCATGTTTACTGAATCCGGTGCTTTCAAAGCCCTTACGCTTGACCTTTGTGAACAGATCGGACTTGAATTGCCGAGTTTGTCCCCGGCGGCAGAGCTGGCTTTACGGGAGGCATTGCCGGCCTTCATTCCTCCATCCAATCCCCTTGATCTGACCGCCCAGGGGTTGGTGGATCCCGAACTTTATCGCCGTACTCTCCCTGCAGTCCTTGAGGACGCGCAGTTCGGAAGTGTCGTGCTCGGAATCATCTTGACTGATCCGGCCACTACCGCGCTCAAACTGCCGCCGATATTGGATGCAATCCGGACTCTGCAGCCCCAGAAACCTCTTATCTTTGCAGCCCTGGACGAAGGCGCGCCCTTCGATGCAGAAGGCATTCGAGAATTACGAGAGCTCGGAATTCCGTGCTTCCCCTCCCCAGAGCGCGCGCTGCGCGCACTGTCGCGAGTGACTTGGCTCGGCAGGCAGTCCCTACCCCATGTCGTCGACGCTCCTCCAAGATTCGTGCCACCGATCACGCAAGGGATTCTTTCCGAACACAGGGCCAAAGCGCTTCTGAAGAGAATAGGGATTCCCATTCCCACAGGCGAATTGGCAAGGAGCCTGGAGGATGCGATCCGTATCGCACACAGCATCGGCTTTCCTGTCGTTTTGAAAGCACAAGCCGCTAAACTGCCGCACAAAAGCGATGTTGGCGGAGTTATCCTAGGAATCGAAAATGAGACCACCCTGACTGAAGGTTGGTTCACGCTCCAACGAAACATCAAAACAAACAAACCAGGACTTGAACTCGAAGGAGTCCTAGTAGAGTGCATGGGACGGGACGGCACCGAGCTCATTTTTGGAGCGCGTAACGATCCGGAATGGGGTTCCGTATTGCTCGCGGGCTCTGGCGGCGTCCTCGCTGAAGCCATGCGCGACGTGCGACTCATGCCACCCGATCTCTCCGTACCGCAACTTGTCCAAGAGCTAAGTTCACTGAAATGTTCCGTGCTATTCGACGGATTCCGCGGCTCATCACCGCTCGACATTGAAGCAGCTGCGCAGATCCTCTTCGTGCTCGGCAAATTAATTCGCTCCTCTCCCGAGATTGCAGAGATCGACATTAACCCCGTGATCGTTTATCCCAGAGGAGCTGGCGCGGTCGCCCTTGATGCGCTAATTGTTGTCGGTACGAGGAATTTTGCGCCGCAGAACCAAAAGTGAGGCAAGTATGAACGAAGTGACACTTCTGATTGACGGGAAATCTCTACCTGCACAGAACCAGCGAACATTCCATCGAATCGATCCCGTTAAACAGCGCCCTGCAACGCAAGCCGCAGCCGCAAGTGCTTCTGACGTTGATCTTGCAGTCAGGTCCGCGGCCGCTGCATCCAAATCGTGGGCCGCGACGGGACCGGGGCGCCGACGCGAACTTTTGTTGCGGGCCGCTGACGTGCTCTTTTCCCATCAAGCCGAGTTTGTTCAGTACATGATTGCTGAAACGGGCGCGACAGAAGGCTGGGCGGGATTCAACGTCGCCATCGGTGCTTCCATCCTCCGTGAAGCTGCATCGATGACGAGCCAGATTTCAGGCGAGGTCATTCCCACTGACGTACCTGACAACCTTGCCATGGCAATTCGTCAGCCTCATGGCGTTTGTGTCGGAATCGCTCCGTGGAATGCGCCAGTCATCCTCGGCGTTCGTGCTCTTGCGATCCCTATTGCTTGCGGCAATACCGTTGTGTTCAAAGCCTCTGAAGCATGCCCTGCCGTGCATCGACTCATCGGCACTGTGTTCATGGAGGCCGGTTTTCCTGACGGAGTTGTCAATGTACTTACGAACGATCCCGCGGATGCTGCCGAGATAGTTGGAGCACTTATCGATCATCCGTCCGTGCGACATATCAACTTCACTGGGTCCACACGAGTGGGAAGGATTGTCGCCGAACGAGCCGCACGTCACCTGAAGCCCGTACTTTTGGAATTAGGTGGCAAAGCGCCTTTGATTATTCTCGACGACGCGGACCTTGATGCAGCAGTCAATGCAGCCGCATTTGGAGCGTTCTTAAACCAGGGACAGATTTGCATGTCTACTGAACGCATCGTTGTGGATTCCAAAATTGCGGACGAATTTGTAGAGCGCCTTTCCGCGAAAGCTGCTTCCCTTCCCCTGCAAGACCCCTCCCTTGGACCGACCGTCCTGGGATCGATCGTAGACAAGAGATCCGCTGATCGCGTCTTAGATCTAGTGCAAGACGCTGTAGAAAAGGGCGCACAACTCGCAGCCGGAGGCAAATCCGAAGGAACGATGATGCAGGCTACTGTTCTTGATCGTGTTACACCGGCCATGAGGATTTATGGCGAAGAATCGTTTGGTCCGATTGTCACCGTAGTTCGAGTTGACGGCGATGAAGAGGCGCTGCGTGTTGCCAATGACACTGAGTTTGGATTATCGGCTGCGATCTTTAGTCAGAATGTCGGACGAGCATGGGCACTTGCCCGTCGTGTGGAGAGCGGTATTTGCCATATCAACGGCCCAACCGTCCATGACGAACCTCAGATGCCGTTCGGAGGCGTGAAGTCATCGGGCTACGGGCGGTTTGGTGGCAAAGCAGCGATTGATGAGTTCACAGTCTTAAGGTGGATAACCATTCAAACTGGCGGACGGCATTATCCGTTCTAAATGAAGGCGACATCGACATCACATGCGAGTCGGCCTGCAGCGGCGTGAGTATCTTGTCGATCGGTGCGGAGCGCAGAAGTATTACGTCGCTCCCTTACGTGCGCGTTCCTCAGTCTCTTTCCGATCACGTCCTCGCTCCAGAACAGCGTGTCGGCCTTGGAGCCGGCGATGACAAGCAGCGGCCGTGGCGAGATCGTATCCAGTTGCTCGAATGGGAAGAAGGCAATCTGCTGCGGAA
Organism: uncultured Acidobacteriaceae bacterium; assembly: GCA_963797255.1. Classification (GTDB taxonomy): domain Bacteria; phylum Acidobacteriota; class Terriglobia; order Terriglobales; family Acidobacteriaceae; genus JANXZS01. The sequence continues at coordinate 63,234 of CAWCOV010000001.1, read as the reverse complement.
GACTTGAGTACATGTATTTGCTCGGAGAATTTGGATGCTGACCGCGCGGCGTGCGGTAATAATCGTAGCCTCTCGGTAGAGCTGCGGAGTTTTTTCCGTGAAACTCGCCGGGCTGTCGGCACTACCGTGATCAGTTGCGCGGCTTCACCACGCGCTTCTCGGGAACGCGCCTCGATGGATGCCTTCAGGCGCTTCATCCTCTCCTCATAGGAGATCGTGTCCATGCCTTCGCGGCGTGCTTCGCCGAGATTGAAAGTGCTGACGGCAGCAACAGCTTTCACGCGCAGTTCTGTCGCGGCGCTGCACAGGGCATAGCCGCCGCCAGCGCAGATGCCGAGCGAGCCAATTCGTTCTGCATCCACATGCGGATACTTGACGAGGAAGTCGATGGCGCAACTGATGTCATCCAGTCGCTGTCCGGGCACTTCCATCAGACGCGGCTCGCCGCCACTCTCGCCTTGGTACGAAGCGTCGTACGCGAGCGTGATAAACCCCTGTTCGGCTAGATGCTGGGCATAGAGTCCGGAAGTCTGCTCTTTCACGCCGCCGAAGGGATGGGTTACAACAATGGCCGCATACTCTCGACTTGCGTCGAAACTCGCTGGCTTGAAGAGATTGCCGACGATCCCGGTACCCATGTTTCTAGCAGGAAAAGTGACACGCTCGATCGTCACACCTTTCCTGTTGGGGTATCCAATCACCGCCGGCTCTTTTACTGACGTGGACTGCGCCGACAATTGCTCCGGCAGCGCGGCCGCAATGGAACCGGCCACAACTACTCCCGAAAGAGCGTGGCCCGACATTTTGAGAAACTCGCGTCTCGTCTCATTCACAACGTGATTCGCCATTTCGAACTCCCTTGCATGTTGAATCCGCGAGCACTCAGGCTTGAGCAGAATCGTCACGATTGTTGAAATGCAGTTCAGTCCAGTTTCTTTTCCACGAGAAACTTCGACATCATGTCGGCCGCTTGTTGGTTGTTCAAGTCGGAGAATGGAAAGTGCGTATTTCCCTTGACGCCAACTTCTGGCAGGTGCATCGTCAGGGGTTCAAACGTGCTCTTCGTGGTCTGTTGAGCGCCTGCTGGAATGAAGAGTAAAACCGCCATCAACGAGGCCGTCGCAAAAGTGTTCCGATAACTGATGTTCATCTTTGATCTCCTGCTAGATATTCGCCCGACTTCGTTGAACGCATTCCTCAGAAATCTCAGAAAGCCGACAAAGCAGCAGACGGTGTGTCACTGCTCGTTGGCTCGAAGATTCATTTCGCGCTGCTATAGTCCTTATCGCTGACAGGCTCTAACCAAACTGTCTTACCCTTTTGAGTCGGTGTGACCGCGATATAGGCAAAGCCGCTTTTCGGGGATGCGCCGTGCCAGTGCTCTATGCTCGGAAGGCATTTGATCACATCTCCTTTGTGAACGACCCGTATGGGCTTTCCCCTTTCCTGGTAATAGCCAGGGCCTTCGGTGATAAGCAGAACTTGACCACCTGGATGAATATGCCAATCCAGCTTTGCCCCGGCATCATAGGTTGCCATAGCAATCGTGGGATCGAATGTACTGTCTCCCACACTTAGCTCACTAAGCCAGATATTCCCAGTGTGATTCTTGGCGATGGACAGTTCGCCCTTAGGAAAACCTGAATCCACTGTCTGTGCCTGGGACTGGAAGATGAATAGAGAGCTCACCGCGAAAGCGAGGACTAGAAGTTTTGTTCGCATGTTTATATCGTCTCCTTCACTGCTTCTTATTTCAGCGCGTACTGCAAATTCGATATCACTGATACCGTTTGGCGAATTCCTGGTCGGCTTTGTCAGCCTTGCGCTTCCAGCCACCAGTAGAACTCTTCGATCCAGTGATCGCTTGTCGTGCCTTGCTTGCGCATGCCGAAGCCATGACCACCGTGTTCATAGATGTGTAATTCAGGTTTGTACCCAGCGGCCTTGAGCGCGTCGTAAAAGTGCGTACAAGCGGCTCTCCGCCTGTATCGTCCTGCGCCACTGCAAAAAAAATGGGCGGAAGTCCCGGCGGAATGGGAGGCACTTCAATGAACGGTCCGCCATAAATGGGAGCCGCATAGTTCGGGCGGGCATCGGGCTGCAGTACGACGGCCGAGGTGAGGATCGCGCCTGCTGAAAACCCTGTGAGGACTATACGTTCAGGAGAGATTCCCCATTCGACGGCATGGGCGCGCACGACTTTGACCGCCTGCATTCCGTCGGCAATGCCGTACTTGCCGTACCCGTCAACCAGGCTGTGATTGCTCATGACAGCGCCGAGAGCCGTGAATGCAGCTTGGCGGAGTTGTGCGGAGTCTCGGCCTTGAACTTGAAAGGTCCGGTACTTCAAAACGAAGGCCGCAATGCCGCGCGCGGCCAGCCATTTCGCAACACCGTGGCCTTCCGAGTTAATTGATAACCAGACGAAGCCGCCACCGGGGGCAATGATGACCGCTGTGCCGGTCGTACTGGAAGGATCCGGCAGGTACGCTGTGAGCGTGGGTGTAGTCACGTTGACGATTCGGTCTGGATCCAGCACAGTCTCTGGCTGCTTCCACTGCTCGGAGCCAGGCGCGACGCCCGGCCAGATGTTGATGACTTTAGGCGTGGCCGACGTTGCTGCTTGTTCAGGTTTGCTGGTGGCAGCATCCTCTGCGCTCGCGACACCCAAAAAAGAGGCTGCCACCAATGCGAGTGTAACGAGAAACGTCCGATGCTTCAGGCTGGAGTTCTCCCTGATGGCGTTAAGAACCAAAGCTTGTAAATTGCTGTTTCCAAATTCTTGCTTTTGCATACTTCTCCTGAGCTTCGTCTTTCGAAGCTCATTTTTTGTTGAAGACTTCTTTCGCTACGCTGATCGCGTTTACCGCGTTTGGCCAGCCACAGTAGAACGCCAGGTGAGTGATGGTCTCAATCAACTCCTCCTGCGTCACCCCGTTTTCGCGCGCTTTGATGAGGTGAGATCGAAGCTGCTCTGGGCGATTCAACGCAATCAGCGCGGACACGGTCACCAGACTTCGGTCGCGCTTTGAAAGCTCGGGGCGTTCCCATACGTCGCCGTACAGCACATCGTCCGTCAGCTCAGCCAACTTCGGGGCAAAGTCGCCGATCGCCGCTTGAGAAGGCTTTGGCTTCGCGCTGGCGTCTGTGCTCGCACCCTGAGCCCCCACCGGCGCGCCGTACTGCGCATCGCTGACCTTCTCCATCCACTCGACGGACTTGCCATCAAGCTGTTCCACGATGCCGATATGCGCCATGGAACTATTCGGCGCAGCCCCGTGCCAATGTTTCTGACCGGGAGAAATCCAGACCACGTCCCCTTGCCGGATTTCCTCTACGGGATCGCCCCAGTGTTGCACCCGGCCCGTACCTGCGGTCACGATCAGTATCTGACCTAGCGGGTGGGTATGCCAGGCTGTGCGCGCGCCAGCCTCGAACGTGACGAGAGATCCTGACGCGCGCGCCGGAGCAGTCGGCTGAAATAGAGGATCGACACGCACGGAGCCGGTGAAGTTCTGCGATGACCCCTGCTGGGATGGATGGGAGCCACTCCGAATGATCCGTATCGAATCCTGATTGGTATTTTGACTCTGCGCACCCGATGCAATTGTCCCGAGCGAAATCGCAATCGCAACGAAAGATCTTCATGGTGTCCCTTCTATGTCTCCCGCCAGAAATGAACTCAGAGTCCTGTCATTTTCAACACAGCTTCAGGAAGGCGGGCTCCTTCGAGCTTCAGACTGGAGGAAGCTTCATCGATCTCCTTGAGGTCAGCACTCGGTAAGTTCAACCTTCACAGCGCCAAGATTCTCCTCGAGCCGGTGCAGCTTAGTTGTTCCCGGTATAGGCACGATCCACGGCTTCTGCGCCAGCAACCAGGCGAGAGCAAGTTGTGCCGGTGTTGCGCCTTTGCGTTCCGCAACGCTCTTGACCAAGTCAACCAGAGCCATGTTGGCCTTGCGGGCATCAGGCGAGAAGCGGGGCACTATGTTGCGAAAATCGGTGGGATCGAACTTTGTATTCTCATCGATCTTGCCCGTAAGGAAGCCTGCACCGAGCGGGCTGAACGGCACGAAGCCGATACCAAGCTCCTCTAAGGTTGGCAGAAGCTCGGCCTCCGGACCCCGCCAGAACAGCGAATACTCGCTCTGCACCGCGGTAATCGGTTGTACGGCGTGTGCCCGGCGAATCGTCTGAACGCCAGCCTCTGACAGACCAAAATGTTTGACCTTGCCCTGAGCGATCAGCTCTTTGACCGCTCCTGCCACCTCCTCGATCGGCACGCCAGGATCGACACGATGCTGATAAAAGAGATCGATGTGATCGGTTCGCAAGCGCTTCAGGCAAGCGTCTGCCACCCCCTTGATGTGCTCCGGCTTGCTATTCGTCCCGCCAGTGCGAGCGCCAGTTTTAAGATCGATGTCGAAGCCAAACTTCGTGGCAATCGTCACCTTGTCGCGGATGGGCTGCAGTCCCTCACCCACTAACTCCTCATTTGCAAACGGCCCATAGGCTTCGGCCGTATCGAAATGGGTGACGCCCAAGTCATGTGCGGCCCGAAGCATTTTGATCATCTCGCCCTTGTCGGCTGCAGGACCATAAGCCGAACTCATACTCATGCATCCAAGCCCAAGAGCAGAGACTTCGAGATTCTGTCCGAGCGTACGTTTTTGCATTGCTTCTCCTTTATTGGGTTCTACGCAAACGAGTATCCGCTGCGTTTGAGTTGCCGTATGCGGATTCGCTTGCCTGTTGCTCGCGAATACTGCATCCTCGGCCGTACGGGCTTTTTTGTTCACGTTCAGCGTGATTGCCATACTACTTCTCCACACGGCGCTCAGTTCCTTCAATTCGGCAGCAGAAGATAGGTGTCGCTAATTCCGACTGCCGTCCCGCCGCGCCGGCTCTCAGAGATCGGCGCGCTTTCCCGATTCGGTGGCCAACTGTGTCACATCAAGCCGCGCTTTCCATGGATCCGGGATTGCACCGGCCGTGCCATCGGGATGGAATTCGAAGATCAAATCCTTGCTCGGGTCGTAACGCGGCCAGGCAGGCAAGCCCGCACCATTCGGATCGCCAGTTCTGGCAAAGTTGACCCAGTAGCCTTGCGCCATGCGAGAGACTGCCAGGTCTTGGGCCGTCGGCGGCGGCGGTGGCGGCCCGAACATCGCAGTACCCAAGGTGCCGAACACGAAGCCGATTTCCCCTCCGTGCGGTGTCCCTCCCCGAAACATTTCCCGCATCGCAGGTTGAACGTAGGAGAACCGGTAGAGATAGACGGGCGAACCGTTGGCCGCGAACGCACTTGCCGCGAAACGAGCCGGCTCGGCCTGGCCAAAGTCGTCGTTGGCCCTCGATACAATCGTGGCGAAATCCGTCGACCCGTCGGGATCGTAGGCAGCCTTCGCCTGGTCGCTCCGCTGGCCGTACCTGGCCCAAAGCTGCTCCTTGGAAGTCGCTTTTATCCGATTGCCTGCCGTATCGGCACTGTTGCTTCCGAGCATGAGAGGAACTTTCGGTTCACGGTGGGCCTTGTAGGCGGTCTCTGCCGTCTCAGTAATTAGCTTGCCGTCAAGGATCGGCGTCGTCTCGTAGGACTGGACGCTACCCCCTGCCTGGGCCGGGGCCCCGCCGAGGACCTGTTCGGCAGTGAGGGCTCGCAGTTTGGCCAGCGCGGCCTGATCTGTTCCGTCGATCCCCATCGATTTCGCAAAGTTGATCCCGATCGTCTGGGCTGACACCGGGTAGTTCGGATCGATACCGTCTTTGCTCATCGGACGCGCCGTAAGCACGCTGTCACGCGAACCGCCAGACTCAACGATCGCCTTCTGGAACAGGCCGCGCGCCATCGTCATAGTCAGGAGACTGTGCACCGAGACACCGCCCGCGGAGAATCCAAAGATTGTGACGTTGTTCGGATCGCCTCCGAATGCGGCGATGTTCTTCTGCACCCACTTGAGGGCAGCAATCTGATCCATATAAGCGTAGTTGCCCTTGAGCTCATCAGGATGTTCCTGGCTGAGCGCCGGGAAGGCGAAGAATCCGAAACGCCCCACGCGGTAATTGGCAGCGACCAGGATCACACCCTGTTTCGCGAACTGGGTCCCCGAGGTAAAGGGCATGGCGCTCGAGCCGCCCGTAAATCCGCCGCCGTAAATCCACACCATCACGGGCAGCTTTGCCCCCGGAGCGGCGGCGGCAGGTCGCCACAGATTGACAAATAGGCAATCTTCCGAGGACGTGGGCGACATCGTAACGGCGCCGGGACGAAATGCCGCCTGCGCACAATCCGCACCGAACTTGCTCGCATCGCGCACCCCGTCCCACGGAGACGAGGGCTGGGGCGGGCGCCAGCGGTTGTCACCCACAGGTGGCGCGGCAAATGGGATGCCTTTGTAGGAAACCACACCGTCCGCGACCACACCCTGCAGTTGGCCGCCGTCCACTCGCACCACAGGGGGCGCTTGCTGCGCGGCCGCGCTAACACCCATGGCCGCAACCCCCGTCAGCAAACACAACAGAAGCTTGAGCGCCCTGGAAAGCATCCTGACGTTGTGGCCACGTTCTGCGCGCATATCATCACTCCTCATCATTGTTCCTTCTCCTCTGTTTCGGTTATCTAAACGATTGCTCAGCTCTGCGGTCATTCCTGTTTTGGGGGCGCTTCGACGCCGGAGAGCGACAGCCTCATTTGCAGCAACCGCGCACCGTGAACTGGAGTGCGGACTAATGCGGCCTGAATCGTGTTGGGCTTTTCCTGTCCCATTTGCGATCAAATCGTTCAGTGATGTCTCGAAGATAGCCGCACCCCGAAAGCGCCGCCCTGCTGAACGCGCCAATATCACGGCGGATTCCGCCATTCTCTTTTCCGACGAAAAGCGCCACCTCCGAACCCATATTGGCGCGATTGGCAGATATATTGGCGCGTTCCGCGTGCCCCAACGTGTCGAGACGGAGTTACCCTCAAGGTGCGAAAGGATATTTTCAATGCTTAAACACTTCCGTGTTGCCGGCCGCTTGGGATTAAAGCTCACCGAGTTCGGAATCTCAATTCCCGCAGTGCTTCGCAGAGCGGGCCTACCCCTGGATCTTTTCCAACAGACGCGCGTACTCGTTTCGACTGAAGAGCTCTTCGCGCTCTGGATGGCCATTGGAATCGTGAGTACCGACCCGCTCATAGGACTCAGACTAGGAGTCGAGACCAGGACAGAGCGATTCCATCCCATGGGCATCGCCGCGCTTTCAACGGAGAACTTCGCCGCCGGAGTGAAGCAAATGGCGCGATATAAGAAACTCACGGCACCCGAGGAAATCCTGCATGAACTCGACGAAGCGGAGTTCCGCGTGGGTTTCCGCTGGCTCCTCTCTGTCGATTCGGAACCGCAGGTTCTTACCGATTATTGCCATGCGTGGATGCTCACGATTGCCCGGGTTGGCACGGGTAATGAGAAATTGACGCCGCTCCGGGTCGAATACCTTCAGCCTCGGACGAACCTTCGCGCCATCCAGCGACACTTCGGTTGTGACGTGAAAGTCGGCGCTCCGCGCAACGCGATCGTGTTCCGTGCATCGGACGCCATTGCGCCGTTTGTTACCCGCAATGCGGAATTGCTCGAGCTTCTCGCGCCTCAGTTCGAAGAACAACTGAGACAATTCAAGGCTGAAGATACATTCGTGGAATTGGTGCGTCGCGCGATTCAAGACAGGTTAACTGGACATCGACCGTCGATTGATGTAATCGCCCAGGCACTGCACACGAGTCCCCGTACGGTACAGCGCCGGTTGCAAGAAGCAGGCTACAGTTTTCAACGAGTTCTGGATGAAGCCCGCCACCAGATGGCGCGGTATTACTTATCCAACTCCGTGCTGGAGTTGAATGAAGCTGCCTACATGCTTGGCTTTGAAGACCCGAATTCGTTTGGTCGAGCCTTCCGCGCCTGGGAGGGCGTACCTCCAAGCGATTGGCGTGAGACTCATCGTGTCTCAACTGTTATGTAAAGCAAGGGTCAAGCGCATTTTCAATTTGCATGCGGGATTCACGGAAGAGGAGAAGATGAGTTTGTCGTCGAACTATCTGGTACAGAGGTTGACCCGGCGCGACTTTCTTACGCAAGGCGCGATAACAGTCGCTGGCGCCCTTGCCTTTCCACGCGGCATGGCTTTCGCCGACGCTGGAAAGCAGGAGTTTGTAGAAGTACGTTCCGCCAACGGGCGTTTGCGTGGACTGAAGGGCGCCGGTTTGTCCACTTTTAAAGGCATCCCTTATGGCGGCCCTGTCAGCGGGGCCAACCGATTCAAGGCTGCGCCTCCGGCTCAGGCCTGGACGGGTGTTCGCGACGCGCTTCAATTCGGCCCCCCTTCACTTCAGCCCGGACGCGGGGCACGTGGAGATGAGCCCGCACCTGAAGAAAACTGCCTCTTCTTGAATGTCTGGACTCCGGCGGCCGATCGGCGCAAACGTCCGGTCATGTTCTACAGCCATGGTGGAGGCTTCACCAGCGGATCGGGCGGTGCGGCCTATCAGGATGGCAGCAACCTTGCACGAATCTGGGATGTTGTTGTAGTTGCCACTAATCATCGGCTTGGCTTAATGGGTTATCTCTATCTGGGCGAGTTGGGTGGAGAGGAATATGCAACTTCGGGCAATCAGGGACTCGAAGATATTCGCGATGGCCTGAGGTGGGTTCATCAGAACATCGAGGCCTTCGGTGGCGATCCAAACAACGTGATGATCTTCGGCGAGAGCGGCGGAGGCGCAAAGACCTCCTGCCTGTATGCCATGCCATCAGCCGCACCGTTCTTCAACAAGGCTTCCATCGAAAGCGGACCGGGGATCCGCATGATGCCACGGGATGCGGCAGTCGAGACCACGATCATGACGCTGAAGCAGCTGGGCCTGGAGAAAAACGATTGGAAAAAACTGCTTGAGGTTCCAGCGGACAAGCTCGTGGATGCGCAAGTGGAGCTCGGCAGACGCCCCGGCGGCCCGCTAACCATGAGTGGCGGGAGGAAAGGTATCGGTGGAGGTGGACGGCCAGGGGGCTTTGGGCCGGTCGTAGACGGCAAAATCCTTCCGCACCATCCTTTCGATCCGGAGGCGCCTGCAATCTCGAAGAACAAGCCGCTTATCGTCGGTTCGAACCGCGATGAGACGAACTTCTTCTTCATGCAGAATCACAGCACGGACGTCTACGAGTTGACTGATGCGACACTGAAAGATCGGCTGAATAAGGAGCTGGGGGCGAATGCGGATGTGGTGCTCGATGCCTATCGCAAGAGCCGGCCCAATGCATCTGCGCCCGACCTCTACGTCGCCATATCGACCGCGCGAATGATCGGTCTCGGTGCAATCACAATTGCAGAACGCAAATACGCGCAGCATGCCGCGCCGGTCTACATGTACATTTTTACGCACGAGTCCGACATGCTTATCCCCGGAACGCAGCACAAGATGGGGGCTGCACACGCTCTCGAGATTCCTTACAAATTCGACCTCGTGCAGCCTGCGAGCCAGCGCCAGAACGCGGAGTCGAATGGAAACCAGCCGGACATGATGGCTATCTCCGATCCGGACGGCATCAAGGCCGCCCACAACATGAGCGAGATGTGGAGTACCTTCGCGAAAACCGGGCATCCGGGAGCGCAAGGGCAACCGTCATGGCCCGCCTACAACACAGATAAGCGCGCGACGATGGAGATCAATGCGCAATGTAAAGTTGTCGACGATCCTTACAGCCTGGAGAGAAGCGTATGGGAGAAGCTGGAATCGTAAGAGAGCAAAGTTGAGTGACGCAAGGCATCCGACGTCTCAGAGGCGAGACGTCGGGCACCCGCCAGGATTGTCATCATTTCAATGTGAAGGCTACGACTGTACCTTGTCCTCCTACATAGACATGTCCGTTGATGACCGTAGGCGTGACCCATTTGACATAGCCGGTGCTGATAGCCGGGCTCACGAACAAGTTAGTGCTCACGTCGCTTGCATTGTCGGCGCGCAACTTTTTGCCGATCTGATCGAAGCTCCAGATGATTCCGTTCGAATTGTCGTTGGACGAAATCATGGATTGCGATCCGGGCCATCCATAGCCGAATGAGCCTTGGTGGACAGGGTTTGTGGAGAGCAAACCAGTGTCGGGATCAAGGGTGAACTGCTTCAGCACGTCGCCATTGGCGATGAAATACAAGTTGGCGCCCCATGCAGAAGGGCTGGTGTAGCAGGCCGTGCCCACGTTGCGGCTGGTTGCGGTGCCGCCAACGGCGTTAGACAATTTCTGGATGACGTTATCGGCGGTAGTGTTGAAGCCACCCATGGAATCGCGGTTGATAACGTAAATGTCGGGCGATTTTCCGCAGAAGATCAGTTCATGCGGGAACTGCCCGTTCACATCCGGCATGACAGGCACGCTCGCCGCGCCGAGGTCAAGATCAGATGCTGTCAATGAAGCTGCGTTGTAAGGGGTGAAGAAACTCAGCCTCTGAAGGCCGGGGCTCAGCTTGACGGCGCTTTCGCCGAAGTTATTAACGCCATCGGCGTAGCCGTTGCCGGTCAGTACATAGATATTTCCGGAGCTGTCGACACTGGGAGAGCCGCCGCCCATCCAGATTCCGCCCCCGTTGCCCGTGGGCGTGCTGATCCAAACGTTTTGCTGCGCGAGGGTAGTATTGTCGAACGCGAATACCAATCCTTTATAAGGGGCCTTGTCGCCGAGGCTTCCAAAGGACACATACACGGAGCCGTTGGCAACCGTTAGCCCGGGCCGCTGGAGTTTGTGAGCAGTGGGCAGATTGGGATCGGATATCAACACCGGTCCTCCGAGCTTCTCGTTGCCCGTGGCGAGATCGAGCGCGTGCAGGCGATGCGGAAACACTGTCGCATTCTGCTCCGCCGTTTCGGCCACAACGTAGAGCGTGCCGTTGTCAATTGCAGGAGTGCCCAGAATCCCGATGTAAGGAATGTAAGGATCGTCCACCATTGTGCCCGCTACGGCGCTGCCTCCGTCCGGGATCAGGCTGGTACTCCAGAGCTGAGCTCCCGTATCCGCATCCAGCGCGTACATGGTGTCGTGATCGGTGCCGACGAAGAGCACGTTATGGGAGGCGCCATTTATGGTCAGCGCGTTCATGTAGAGAGGCTGCGCCCAGACTCCCCCATCCACGCTCGAGGACCAGGACTGTCCAAAATTGGCGGCGTTCACGTTCGCGGGTGTCAGTGCCAATTCTTTGGACTGAAGTCCGGTTCCGCCGGTAGTGTTTCTCCAGCGAACTTGGTTCACCATGTCCACCGTGACGGACGTGGTAGCCGTGTACGCCGGACCGCTGGATGCAGTGCCGGTGATGGTGCATGTGCCAGCCGACGCGGGCGCCGTGAACAAACCTGCACCTGTAATTGAGCCGCACGAAGATGGCCCAGGAAACAGGTTGACTCGCGGTAAAAGACTGCGTGTTGAGAGCGTGTAGATTCACGCTGGACGGAGTGATCGTGATGGGAGAGGTCACGGTCGCCGTCGTGCTCGCTGTGTCTCCGCTGCCATCGGTTGCGGTCGCGGTGATCTTGCAGGAACCCTCAGAAAGTGGAGCCGTAAAGACGCCGGAACCGGTGATGGATCCGCACGACGCTGACCACGTGGCCGCAGCGCCGGAGGAGAACTGCTGATCCTGTCCCTCAGTCAGCGAAGGATTGGCAGGAGTAATCTCGAGCACCGTCTGGGTGATGATCGTATCGGAAGCCGTTCCCGTGTAGGCCGTTCCGGTTGAGGCAGTGGCCGTGATGGTGCAGGTGCCGGTGGGACCAGAAGCGGTAAAGAGTCCCGAGCCCGAAATCGATCCGCACGAAGACGCCCAGGTAACCGGCATATTCGCGGTGAATTGCTGAGTTGCATTCTGCGGCGTGCTGGCGGTCTGCGGAGTGATGGCGATGGGAGAAGTTACCGTCACCGAGGCTGAAGCCGCAGCGCCTCCAGCAGTAGGAGTGGCGGTCACGGTGCAGGCACCTGCCACCAGTGGCGCAAGGTACAGGCCGGAACCTGAGACCGATCCGCAGGAAGCGCTCCACGTTGCACTTGCGCTGGCGGTGAATTGTTTCGAGTCGCCTTCACTCAGAGTCGCACTCGTGGGCGAGATGGTCATGCTCCCATTTCCCACACCGGAGAGAGCCACGTTCTGAGGGCTGTTGCTGGCCGAATCACTGAAGCTGAGAGTGGCAGTGCGGGTGCCTGCCGCGCTGGGATGGAAGACGATCGTCGCCGTGCAGGTACCGGACGCGGGAAGACTGGCCCCACAGGTTGTGCTGCCAATGGCAAAATCCGCTGCGTTGGCACCGCCGATGGCGACACTGCCGATCGTGATCGACGTGGTGAGCCCGTTGGTCAGCGTGACCGATTGGGTGGGGCTGTTCGCGCCCACCGCGGTGCCGGGGAATGCAAGGCTGGTGGGGCTGGCTCCAACCCCGCCGCTTCCCAGGCCTGTAAGCGCGACCGTCTGCGGGCTGCTGCCGTCGGAGTCATTGAAATTGAATGAGGCGGTGCGCGAGCCGGGCGCAGTGGGACCGAAGAGCAGGTTCACGGTGCAACTAGAAGACGCAGCCAGGCTTGCTCCGCAGGTCTTGCTGAAGACCGAAAAGTCACCCGGATTGGCGCCGGAAAATGTGAGACTGCTGATGGTGATCGGGCTCGCGTTTCCGTTCGTCAGGGTGACGACCTTTTGTCCGCTCTTGTTGCCGATGGCCACCGCTGCCCAGCTCATGCTTGTGGGCGAGGCGGTGGTATTCCCTGCCGCCGTGCGGCCCGTTCCCGCCAGTGCGACCGTCTGCGGGCTATTGGTTGCGGTGTCGGTAAACGTGAGGGTCGCAGTGCGCGTGCCTGCCGCGGTCGGCGTGAACACAACGCTGGCCGAACAACTGGCTGAAGCCGGAAGGCCGGAGCCGCAGTTCGTGCCGGAAACGGAGAAGTCGGAAGAGTTCGCGCCGCTGATGGCAATGCTGCTGATGGTGATCGATGAGCCGGCGCCGTTGGTCAGGGTTACCGTCTGCGGCGCACTGCTTGAAGCCACTGCCGTGCTTGCGAACGAGAGGCTTGCCGGTGACACGGACGCAGCGCTGGAACTCGCCGCACCCGTTCCTGAAAGCGATAGCGACTGCGGGCTGTTGCTGGCCGAATCCATGAAGCTGAGGATTGCGCTGCGCGTTCCCGCCGCGCTCGGCTTGAACACAACGCTGGCCGAACAACTGGCTGCCGCCGCGAGACTGGCTCCGCAGGTGTTGGCTGAGATTGCAAAATCCGCCGCATTCGTGCCGGTGATCGCCACGTTGTTTACGGTGATGGACGTGCCGAGCCCGTTTTTCAGCGTTGCCGAGAGAGATGCGCTGGTCGACCCTACCGCGGTGCCCGCGAAAGTGAGGCTGCTGGGACTGGCCGAGACACCGCTGGTACCCAGGCCGGAAACTGCGACCGTCTGCGGGCTGTTGCTGGCGGAGTCGAGAAAGTTAAGTGTCGCGGTGCGCGTGCCGGCCGCGGTAGGCCCAAAGAGGATGTTGGCGGTACAACTGGCTCCGGCCGCGAGCGTCGAGCCGCAGGTCTTGCTGTACACGGAAAAATCGCCGGCATTCGCGCCCGAAAATGTAATGCTGCTGATGCTGATCGATGCCGCATTACCGTTGCTCAGCGTGATGACTTTTTGTCCACCCTTGTTTCCGATCGCAACCGAGGCCCAGCTCTGGCTGGTGGGCGAAGCAGTCACCGCCGCCAGACTCACCTGGGAACAGATGGCAAGCAGAGATCCACAAAGAAACGCAAAGTGCCCGCATCAAATTGCACCTCAGATAAAAATGTTGTTGAAAGTCCAAGAGCTGAATGGCAGGAGAAAGAAAACATGCGTAGAAAGAGAACAAAAAAACAAAAATCTTCTACAGTGACGAAAACCTAAGCATGCAAAATCTGTGTTTAAGTAACTCGAATACGCCGTTCACTATATGTGGTGAAACATTTTCAAAGGTGTACCAAAACCCTTCACATGTTCAAGAGAGAATCTGCACGCCAAGGGCCAAAAAGTTTTGCAGGGGGTTGGCTATCGCAGAAAAGTGCGAAGTCGGATGTGCAATTAATTGTTGGAAGCAAGAATGTAGGGCCTGATGAACCATGCCGCATGAATATTCTTAATTGCATCTTGTCGACGGGGCACTCGATGTGACTGTTTAGAAACTCTGTGCTTGCCCATCTCATCGCGGTCCAACTCTGCTTTCCAACATCCCCAAAAGTACGAACTGATCGTGAAGAGCCTGATGATCGGCACATCCTGAATAATCCGACTAGCAATCTCTGCATGCAGCTCCTGGTTTTGAAGTTGGGGAGCTTTTCGCGCCTCAAATAGAACCTATCGTGCTGTGGTACACGAGAAATTTGCATCCCGATGTGCACGTGGTCGTAACCCAATTCATGCGAAAGGTCGAGGCCAGTCCACGAAAGCATCGGAACGGGTTTAAGATCGATAGCGCGCGTTCCAAAGTGCGCCGACACACGGATCCGCTGGAGTTGCAAGAATTACCACGCCTGGATGCTGACGTTGCAACGACATAGTCATTGTCTCGCGAACTAGTGGGACGTATTTCAGGATACTGCCTGCAACCGCAATATTTGGGACTTGAAATTGCGAGCGGGTGTCGGCGAAATCCTCGGGTTCTGCTTCCACGCTCCGGACGTTCTCAATCACTAAACTCACTAAATACGCCAGATCGACTCCCGCTGAATCGAGGACCTCCTTTGCGATCGGGTCACCTTGCTCAGCCAGACGCACGATGAGTGGCACTAATCTAGAAAAATCGGGTGGAGGGTTCGCATTCGCGAACTCGATCAATTTTCCAACGGAATCTAATCCCCAAAACGCTTGCACACAGTGCAACAACGAGCTATCCCGCCGTTGATCGATGGCCAGAAATCCACGCCGCAGCCCTTCAATGCCAATGAAATGTCCCGAGCCCTGGTCGGCCATGTACGGTCCCCATCCGCCTGCTGTCACGATCTTCCCGTTGGCCGTTCTTCCGGCAACGTTGGATCCGGTGCCGGACAAAGCAACGACGCCCCGCTTCCCGAAGAATGAGGCATCCAGGGCTATTTCGACGTCGCCAAGCAGGATCAGTTCTCCGCCGACCATTTGTCCAAATGCCTCACGCAGCCAATCGACGACGAGCGGAACGGTTTCGCCCGCTGTGCCGATGCAGCAACGGGAGATTGACTGCATGGGTATGCCCGTTTTTGCGCTTAACTCGTTCAGGGCACCGGCGAGATTCGACTCTGCAGCTTCCTCACTGGCTTTCATTCGCTTGATCGTGCCGCCCTGGACTCTCGCCAACTCAGTAGTCTCGTCGCCAAGGAGAAACTCCGTCTTTGTTCCGCCAGCATCGACGCCAAGATAGTATTTCATGCAGACTTCCTGTTGGTCAGGCGGCAAGCCGCTCGCGAGAGTCGACGTCAAGTCTCCCTTTGTCTTGCTAATATCCAGGAGCATCTGCTAGCCACACCTAGACCAGTTGAACACCTTTTGTTGCAAAGGCCATGCGAAGTTCAGGGCGAGATTCCGTCGTCAGTGATGATCATATCGATGTCACGAACTGGGTGGACCTGCGGAGTTGATGACTACTCCAGCCCATCCTCGCTATGCGTGCCTTGCAAGACAGATTTGAAGCTTCTTACATCTTTCTCGAAGACCGTAAAACGTGAAAATTCATCTTCATCAGACCCGATCTTAACGTGTGCTCCGGCATGCCGCGCTTGGCTATTCTGTGCACTGCTCCTAGACCGCAGCGAGGTATGAACCTCACGGACTCCTGTCTGATGGACGAAAGTGCGAACGTTGGTCTCGCGAATGCCGGCCCCCGCCATAATGCGAATACGATCACCGGCGGCTTCACGAAGCCGCAAAATCCTCTCTGTTCCGCGTATGGCGTCTGGTTCGCCGCCCGAGGTCAACAAGCGGTCTGCCCCGCAGGCAATTACGTCCTCCAAAGCGCGGTCTAAATCGATCGAAACGTCGAAGGCGCGGTGAAAGGTCACTTCCAATGGACGGGCGAACTCGATCAGGCTACGGGTCCGCTCTACGTCCACGTGGCCATCAAGGGTCAACAAACCGAGCACGACGCCACTTGCTCCGCCCTTCTTGGCCGCGCGGATGTCCTCCCGCATGACTTTGAACTCATGATCGGTATAGACAAAGTCGCCGCCACGAGGACGAATGAGAACAAACAAGCCAATCGAAATTGCGCTTCGCACCTCTGAAATGAGCCCAATGCTAGGAGTGATTCCGCCTTCGCGCAACGCGCTGCAGAGTTCCACTCTGTCGGCGCCTCCCAGGTCAGAGCTAATCGCCGATTCCACAGAGTCCACGCAGATTTCGAGGATCATTCTGGCTCCATATCTTTTCAAAGTCGGCCTTCGGTAACAGATGTGTCCGGATATCTATCGCTGACTAGGCTAAAAGCATGACCCAAGTTAACTCTACTTCACATAGACCTCGGGCTCGCTTCCCTCCGACTGCCGCGCGCGAAACATGCCCAGGGTGTTCGAACTCCAGATCGGTTGAGCGCTCGGCGTGATCACAATGACTCCGCCTTCTCCTCCCTTCAACGCTGGAAGTTCCGAGTGAATCATTTGATCAGCCGCCTGCTGCGCCGACTTGCCTTCCTGCACCAGCGTACAGACTTCTCTCGCCAGCGTGAGCCGGATGAAATATTCGCCAACGCCCGTGCCTGAGACCGCGCAGGACTTATCGCTTGCGTAGGTCCCGGCGCCAATCAATGGAGAATCTCCCACGCGGCCGGGAAGCTTGCCCTGCATGCCTCCCGTGGACGTGGCGGCAGCCAGATGACCGTAGCTGTCACGAGCCACCGCGCCCACCGTTCCGAACCGATGCGAAAAGGAGCGCAGCGACAACGTCCCCGACTCGCTTTTCGCGCCGCTTGCAGCCGGAATCCCGGCAGGTCGCGGAGGAACCGTTCGCCCACTGGCCTTCATGATCGCCTCAAATTCCTGCCAGCGCATCTCCGTGAAGAAGAACGAGGGCGGCTCCTGCTCTAAATGCTGGACCTTTGAAAACTCATCTGCTCCTGGGCCGACCATCATCACATAAGGCGTGTGCTCCATTACCGCCCTCGCCAAGTCGATTGGATGCCGCGTAAAGCGCACGCTCGCGACCGAACCGGCAGAGAGCGTCGCACCATCCATCAGTGCCGCATCCATCTCATTTTTTCCATCAGCATCGAACGCCGAGCCTCGGCCCGCATTGAACAACGGATCGTCTTCCAGCACATTCACCGCCGCCGTAACCGCATCCAGCGCCTTGCCGTGCTTCTGGAGCACCGCTGAACCAGCCGCCAGCGCCTTCGCCAGAGAATCGTGATAGGCTGCGGCGGTCGCGGCGTCCATATGCTCCCACTCACTCTCGCCCGCCCCGCCATGGATAGCGATCGCCCAATGCTGACCTGATTGGGCATTTTCGGGCTGGGCAGCCTCAGCTACTTCGCTTTTGTTGGGTCCCACTGGCGCATTGCAGCAAGCAATTCCAGAGGTCGTGCAGAGCGTGACAAAGAGAAGAGCAGCAGAAAGCTGATTCAAAAGACAAGCAGTCATGCACCAAATCTTAAACTCACACCGTGTCGCTGGTGAGAATCGCATCTACGCCGTCGATTCAGGGGTCTTGTCGATGAAGAGAACGGCTCGCCACAGCTAAGGACTCAACCTTCTCGACTGAGACTCACGATGGCATGGCAGTGTGTTGAATGAAATTGTTACCGTCGATTCCGACATGTACTCTTTTCAGCAGGAAATTACCACGAAGGGGCGCAGGATAGAATCGTGCAGCGATCGGAGCTTAGTGTTCACGAACGCGATTTCAATACAAATAAAGTTCGGGAAAGACGAGCCGTATTACTCGTTCTTTCCCGCAATGTGATCGTTTAGTGAGTATCACTTCGGCGTTGTCTAGCCGAGGTCCTTCTTATACAGTGCTAGAAGTTCGGCCCACGCCTTCTCTGCTCCCGCTTCGTTGTAGACCTGGCTGCCGCGCACGGTCCAGCCGTGATTGCAACCCTCGAAGACCTCGACATTTGCCTTCAGGTGCGCCGCCACAAAAGCCGCTTTCAGCGTGTCCTTGGCCGTAGGATCGCGCTTGTCGTCATTGTCCGCAACACAGCAAATAACCTCGGCCTTCATCTTCGGAATCAGCAGGTGCGGACTATCGGGCTTGTCCGTTACCAGGCCACCGCCGTGAAACGTCGCCGCCGCGCCAACGCGATCTGGTGCGGTAGCAGCTGTGCGGAAGGTAAGCGGTCCGCCCATGCAGTATCCTTGGACACCCATTTTTTTCTTCTTGTTGGTCTGCGGCTGCGCGTCCAGAAAAGCGACGTACGACTTCGCATCGCTGATGTTCGCGTCGGCTGTCAACGCTTGTGCCATTGGCATCACCTTGGCGCGATCTTCCGGTTTGCTGAAGTCAAATGACCCATCCACTACCGGAGCCTTCGCATTCCGGTAAAAAGGATTTGGCACCAGCACCACGTAGCCTTCCGCTGCCAGCCTTTGGCCCATCTCGCGAAACACCGGCCGCAGCCCGAGAATATCAGTCCACACTAGCACCGCCGGCCACGGTCCCTTTCCCTCAGGATAGAAAAGCGCCGAGTCGGAAACCCCGCTTGCCATAGGCACGTCCACATCTTTCGAAACCACCTTCGAAGCCGCCGCTGCTCCCGTAGAACTCAGCACCACAGTCGCTGCCAGTCCAGCCCCGAACGCTCTGCGCGTTACAGTGGGATCATGCGTCAGCCCCTGGTGAATAAAGTCATCGCACATAGTTAGCTCTTTTCTGTTGCAAGTAGAAGAATCGGCCAAAGGTGCGGCCCGTTGTCGAATCAGTCTAGACGAGAACTCAATGGCCCGTAAATCGTTGCAGCTCAAATTGCAACAAGCAGTGGATAGGATCGAATGCCGGTTAAGATCGCTGAGCTTGGCGAAGACTTTCCTGACCTTATTGAGATAGACATACTTGTTTAACGCATAAATACTCTCCGCTCGGCAGCCATCTACCCTGTTAACTCGCGAAATAGAATGGAACCTGAAACTAGTCCAATTCTTGAGGCTCGCAAATACGCGATCTAAGCATCGAGTTCCGGCAGTAACTCGTTCATGCGGGATCGGATTCTTGTCTTGCAAGTCATGGTTAACTTCCAGATGTGAATTAGACCGCGACGCGCCGGTGGCCCTGCTGCCCACTCGCGAGACGATCGAGGAGAATCGGCAAAGCTTTTCATACCTCGCCGATTCAAATGAGATTGAGCGGAGCATACCGGACAATATAGCGTCAGAAGACCTCACTGTTCATCTTCGTGGCGAGGTTGAAAAAAGTTTTCATTGAGTTGTTTCGCCACCCGGTGCCCGAGCTTGAAACCTTCGTCTAGCGAATGCCGATAGTGAAACCCGGCGTAAATGCGAGCCCAGTAGGCTTCCGTTTCCAATTGGCCGACGTTGTTGTACGTGTGAGTCGTGTGGGTGGCAGCGCTACTCACAGAGAATTTCACATTAGGCGTGCCAAAGAAATTCTCCAACGTCCTGGCTATCGCGCCGGTGGCGCACCCATGAGCAGCGGGAAATTCCGGATGGGGCGGGGTTGGTGCCAGCGGGAGCCAAGCGGGATCAGCAACGGTCTCCGGATTCCCGTCGATATCGCCATTTGGAATTGCTGTTACTGGACGCCAGAAACTGAAGTGATACTTGGCGTTAAAACAACCAATACCTGAATCCGAAAAGGCTACCGATAGCATCGCAAGTAATCTAGCGGATTTTGAGAGGTTGAGATGGCGATCAGCCGCCAACTGACCGAAGGCGCCAAAATACGTGGCCACTGGATTCGCCGTCCAGAACAAGGCAATTTCTGTTTGTGCCGGCGTCCGGACGCTGCTGTTTGCCGCGCCGAGTAGTTTGACCTCGTTGTACTCCCGCGCCCATTGCCGGCTGCCCAAGGCTGGTGGACCGTTCACCGGCAGGAACTGGTAGGCGCTCTTCATGGTGAAAGGAACCATCTGCCCTACCCATGGTGTCACTGGCGGTCCAAAAGCTGGCGGCGTGGCGATCCAGACTCCAGGTTGGGGAGAGGTAGGGTAGCTATAGGGAACGTTTGCACCCCTTCCATCCCCTGTCCGCAAGGCCACGATGCTCGCGGCTGCGACTTGCCCGACCGTAATGCCGTTTGACTTCGCTTCACCATCGGGAATGGCAGCAAGTGCGGCGTCATATTGGATTTGCAAGGCCGCCACCTGGGCGGGAAAGTAGTTCAACAAGACGTGGTAAGCTGCCGAAATTGCGGCTGCCTCCTTGGAAGCATTCTTAGGGCCGTGGAATTCGGGTGCATACTGCTGATATTTCCCGTCTATTGCGTTCACTGCGTCGTACATGGCGAGATCAACGTAGGTGATATATATCTGTGTCCCGGGAGTCGTCAGGGCGGTAGCCAGGGCGATTTGATTCCAGTCGATGATCGGGTTCGAAGCCGAGGCTGACTGCGTTAAGCCGATTGCCAAAACCATGATCAGCGTCGATAAACGGAGCGAAATTGTTTTCATGTTGTAACTCCTAAGTAGATTTGTGTCACCGAATCGCTTGGCCCAAGGTAGTTATCGGTATTCCTGCCAGCGGAACGAAAATCCCAAAAGTCGCGGGCACTGCTAGGAGCGTTCTCCTGGGACTCTTTTTCCGGTCCCCTGAATTCGCGATGTGGATGACGTTCGCGACCGGATCCCAGGAGTTGACCAAACGATGAACACAAAAGCAGATACCTCAACGAAACGGCTAATGGAACGCTTCTGTATTTGTCCTGTACACCTAAACTGTGGTAAGTAAGCGTGTTGGATACGGCGTGTGTACTTGACCAGTTTTCGAAGTTGACCAATGGTGCTAGAGTTCGAGTCACAGGCGTGGGCTGCAGATGGACAAGAGAGACCGTTCTCGGCAGATTGTTCGTTTCGGGGTGTTTGAAGCGGACTTAGAAACTGGGGAATTGAGCAAGAATGGCGCAAGAGTCCCTTTGCAGAGCCAGCCGTTTCAAGTCTGCGCCATCCTGCTGAAACGCTCAGGCGAGTTGGTCACTCGGGAGGAGTTGCGCCAGAAGGTATGGCCCGAAGATACCTTTGTCGACTTCGACCAAGCCGTCAATACGGCGATTAAAAAAATCCGAATTGCATTGGGAGACGAGGCCGACAATCCCAGGTTTATTCAGACCCTCCCCGGCCGCGGCTATCGTTTCATCTGCCCAGTGCTAAATGGGAACGGACACCTGGCTGAGGTTGAGTATCCGGCGGCGGTGGCCACGCCGGTAGGCGAGGCTGGCTCTATTGACCAAAGATTGAGTGCCCTGCCTGGGGCAGTTCCTGTTTCCGGCGAGAAGGAAGCGGTAGGGCAACCGCAGGGCTCCGGGAATCCGCCGATACGGAAAGGAACAGCAAGCGTCATAAGTCGAGAGCAGGGTTCCGTGCTCGAAGAGGAGCGCTGACGTTTGCCGCGATTCTTTTGGCCGGGATCGCAGGGACAATCTGGTACCTGCACCGCCCGTTGCCGCTGCCGCACATCACAAAATACACCCAGATCACCCACGACGGCCGCCCGAAATTCCTGGTGGGAACCGACGGAAACCGGCTCTACTTCAATCAGGGTTCTCCGGCTTCTATGGCTCAAGTCGGGGTGACGGGCGGAGAGACTGCTCAGATCCCATTCACGGTACCTCATTTTGATAGCCTGGTGGACGTTTCACCTGATGGCTCCAGTTTCCTCATCATTTCAGCCACCGAAGGAGTGGGCTATGAACTGTGGAGCGCCCGCATTCTTGGCGGTTCCCTTCGCCGATTGTCCGACGCCGGCTCTTTGAACGCGGCTTTTTCGCCCGATGGAAACTCCGTGGCCTATTCAACTTATGAAGGCGACATCTACGTCGTTCGGAGCGATGGAACCGGAGCCCACAAATTGGCAAAGCCAGGAGGTTTACCCTACTTCCTTAACTGGTCGCCTGATGGCAGCACGATCCGGTTTCGAGGTAATGACAACGGTATTTGCAATGGGATTTGCGAGATATCCTCGAACGGATCGAATCGCCATCCCATACTCCCAGCCTGGCATAACTCCGATCAGTGGGCTGGTCGTTGGAGTCCCGATGGTAAGTTCTTCCTCTTTTTGTCTGAAGGGCAGATTTGGGCCATCGATGAGCGGCGCGGACCGCTTCGGCATTCACCAACGGAACCGATTCGATTGACCTCAGGCCCTACCAGCTGGGATAGCCCAGTCGCCAGCAAGGACGGGAAGAAGATTTTTGCCGTGGGCATCAACCCTCGGGGCGAACTTTCCCGCTTAGACACGCGGAACAAACAGATCAGTGCCTTTTTGGGTGGCATTTCGGCGGAATCGGTGTCTTTCTCCAAAGATGGCCGGTTCGTGGCTTACGTATCCTTTCCCGAAGGTATTCTTTGGAAAGCCAACAGCGATGGAAGCAACTCCGTGCAACTCACCGATCCGCCCATTCATTCTTGGAATCCAAAGTGGTCGCCCGACGGCACCCAGATTGTGTTCACGGATGTGTCGAATCCCTTTTCGCATGTTGTAAGCTACATTGTTTCTTCAAAAGGTGGCGCACCGCGGCCGCTTCTCCCCGGAGACAACGGACAACAGAGTAGTCCGACGTGGTCGGCCGACGGACAAAAGATCATTTTTGAAGACAGAAAATCGCCAGAGCTGAGAGTGGTTGACATCGCGAGCGGCCAGATTACAGCCCTTCCCGGGTCGAAAGGCATAGCGAACCCGTTATCTTCGCCAAACGGCCGTTTCATCGCCGGGCTCGTCCCGGGCCCCCCCGCCGGCATCAGAATCTTTGACTTTGAGACGCAGCGATGGTCGTCAGTGCTCGTGACCAACACGGACGCGTTGTATCACACCTGGTCGAGGGATAGCCGATTTATATATTTTCTGCACAATGGCACTGACCATGGCGTGTTTCGAATTCGTTCCACGGGAGGTCAGCCAGAACGCGTGGCCGATCTAAAGGATATGCATCAAGCCGGATCGATTGGCTTTTGGTTTGGGCTGGATCCGACTGACGCGCCGCTGTTGCTGCGCGACGTTGGCAGCGCCGACATCTATGCGCTCACTTTGGAAGAGAAGTAAGCATCCGGAACGAACCTCGGCATGTACCAAAGGATCATGACTCAACAACATCAGCTCCAATGCGATTGATGGCGCGGTGGCATTTCGAGCCGTAACGGTCGAATAACCGGCAATCCGGCAATTCCTAATTGATTACTGTCGGATGTCCCACGATAGTGCCCGAATCTGAGTTGTACTCGCCTATCAGATGTTTGATCCTTTAGCCTGCGAGATAACTCTATGACAACGATTCGAATCTCCCAAGGAGTCGTACATACCCTTCCGGCTGATCTCAGAATGGCGCTCGCGTCCGACGAGAAGGCATTGGCTGCCTGGGAAGACATAACGCCGCTTGCGCGCAACGAGTGGATCTGCTGGACCGTCTCCGTCAAGAAAGATGAGACAAGGCGGCAGCATGTCGAAAGGGTGTGCTCGGAGCTCAAAGGAGGGATGCGGCGACCGTGCTGCTGGCCGGGCTGTCCGCATCGATAAGCATTCTGCTGTGTGATTCGCGCCCCGAGTGGTCGTTTGAGGAAAGGGAGTCTGTTAGGAATCGGCATTTTCGCGCTAGTCAACGCCTAACCTGACGTTATCTTTTCCGTTAATGACGGGTGATCCACAACCCGCCCAGAACTCTTGTCCTACCACGGGTCAAGTACAGCGAAGTAATCTCGATGGCTGATGAAGACACGTTTGAAAGTTCCCGTTGGTAACAGTCCATCGAAGTCCGAGGAGTGGGAATCCTTCTGCGCGCCGACCAGAGTGACGAAAAGCACTCTGGTCAGTTCAACGGAGCCGAGCTTCACGTTCTGCGGTGGCAGAGCTATAAATGCCTGTTGCTTTCCACTCGCCCCGCTCCCGTGCCACGAAGCGCCATGGAACAGTCCAAGCGCCATGTAGTTCGAAGTGTCATAGAGGAAGGGGCTGTTCGTGCCAGAGTCGAGCTTGAGTTGCACCGGCCTCATTCCGTCGGAGAGATGAACCGAGACAATGAGCGAATGTGCCAATGGCTCCTGACCGGATTCCCGAGCCGGCGCGAGCAGCGCAATGCGCGATCCATGAATGCCGGCTCGCATGCTGGCCGAGTCGTCGAGACACAGAAGACGATTTGCATTGTCGATGAGCATGTCGAAATGTTCAAGAAAGTCTTCGCCGAGGATTCCTCGAATTTCGAGATTGGCAGACTTGAGCTTCTGAAAGTCGTACACCAGCACCTTCTGATTGGCCACGGTGTGGGAGCCCGCCGCAATCTCGTCAAGCTGTGAAAAGGAAGCAGCCGACTGAGAGCCTACGCCCGCCACCACTGCGGTCCCGTGGATCTCCAATTGAAGCGTAGTCGCCAAAGATGCGTCGATCATCGTGAGCTGGCTACCTGTGTCCAGCAGAAAGTTGTAGGGGCCGGAATGGTTGACGGATACGGCCACGATCATCTGATAGCGGTTCACCAGATGAAGGGGTACACTTGCAACATTTCCCGGGCAATGGGCCTCTGCCGTGAGCGTAGGGACGATTGTTGCCGCAAGAACGATGGAAGCGAACCACCTGAAAGTTGCCATCTCGAGAGCTCCTGAGCCGTTTTGGCTGGAGGAACTCTGGGCCTGTAGCTCTGCACGGTCTTGATGGACTCCGGATTAACTTCGGAGCAACCGGATGAATTTCAGAGGGGCGAATCAGAGAGCTTCGTGACTGTGAATAAGTCCATTGTTTTCAAGTTCGGTGACGTGGAGGTTCGCGAGCGGGAGTTCCGTCTCGTCAAGGCTGGTGAGGTTCTGCCGGTCGAACCAAAGACCTTCCGCGTGCTCTTGTTCTTGTTGCGCAATCCCCAAAAGCTCATCGCGAAGGAGGAGTTGCTGAATGCGGTGTGGGGCGACGCCGCCGTAACGGAGAGCTCCCTGACACGCACGATCGCGCAGCTCCGTCGACTTCTCGGTGATGAAATCCGCAGCCCGCGGTACATCGAAACCGTGGCTACCGTCGGCTATCGATTCCTGCAAGAGGTGCAGATTTCTGAAGACGGCTCGGGCAACGTCGGTGGGCTTGGTGGGCCGAATGATTTGGGGAGCGGCAATGGAGCCGCAGCGAACCGGGATGGGGGCGCAGTAAGTGCGGTTGCCGACCCTAAGACGCAAATCCAGCTGGTGACGCAGGGTGAAACAGTCCCGGCTAGTGCGCCCGGCGGCGGGGTGAAAGAATTTCGGCGGCGATGGCTGGTTGTTCCGGCCCTTATTGCCATAGGCCTCGCCGTTGCCATCTGGTATCTACGCCGACCGCTGCCTCCGCCGCGAATCGCCCAAAACGGCTACATCCGGATCACCCATGATGGCCAAGGAAAGTTTCTTGGCGGAACTGATGGCAACCGACTCTATTTCACGCGCTCAGATCTATCCATTGCCGAAGTTGCCATAAGCGGGGGAGAAATCGAGAGAGTCCAGGTTGCGTTGCCTGCTCCCATCCTTCTGGATGTTTCGCCAGACGGGTCTGAGCTTCTCGTTTCCTCGAGAGAGGCTGGGAAATGGAGCCTATCGAGTGTTCAAGTACCAGGGGGGTCTCTCCGTCACCTTGCAGACAATCCCGTCGCGAGAACCTACGTTGCGAGCGCCGCATGGGCTCCCGATGGAAGGTCTATAGCGTATTGCACCGGGAATGGAGACATCTACCTGATTCGATCTGACGGTACTGACATTGGGAAATTGGTCTCCGTGACGGGGCGGGTCGAAGACCTCAGTTGGTCACCGGACGGTAGGACGATCCGCTTTTCCAAGGACCACTTGTTGTGGGAAGTATCATCACGCGGATCAGGTCTTCATCAGCTGCTGACCGGATCGAAGCGTTCGTCCCTAGCGTGCTGCGGGCGTTGGACCTCCGATGGAGAATTCTTCCTCTTTTTGTCTGGAGACTCTCTTTTGACAAGCGCACCTTACTCACCCGAAGGCGAGCTTTGGGCTCTCGACGAGCGTCGCGGGATATTTCGCCGGCCATCTTCACGGCCCATTCAATTGACTTCGGGGCCAACCCACTGGGGTATACCTATCCCCGCGCGGAGTGGGAAGAAGATCTTTGCTGCGGGGGTCACCAGGCGAGGAGAACTTGTCCGCTTTGACTCTCAGTCCAAGCAGTTCCAGCCCTATCTCGATGGCATTTCCTCAGAGTATGTGTCCTTCTCCAAAGATGGCCGGTCGGTGGCGTACGTTTCTTTCCCCGACGGCATCCTGTGGAGAGCCAACCGGGATGGAAGTGGACGGGTTCAGCTCAGCGACCCTCCCAGCTATCCAAAGCTGCCCCGTTGGTCGCCGGATGGCACCCAGATACTGTTCATGGACGTCTCGCCGCGTGGCTTCGACGAAACCTTCATTCTTTCTTCCGAAGGAGGTAAAAAACCAAAGCTGCTTCTGCCAGAAGAGGATGGACCCTATACCGATGCCAACTGGTCGCCCGACGGCCAAAAGATCGTTTTTTCCACGTTGGGTGGGAAAATTGATCGCAGGGTAGAATTACGGATTCTCGATGTCGCCAGCCGTAAGGTCACTGTGGTCCCCGGGTCGGAGCGCATGTGGTCGCCTCGTTGGTCGCCCGACGGCCGTTACATCGCTGGAATGATGTTTCGCTCCTCAGCAGATCTAAGAGTCTTCGACTTTCAGACGAAGCAATGGTCGGTGCTTCAAAAAGGTCCGATCGACCTTCCCACCTGGTCGCAGGACGGCCAATTTATCTACTTCATGCGCATGGGAGATGGTGTGTTTCGGGTTCCCGTCTCTGGAGGGGAAGCAATCAAGGTTGTGGATCTGAACGGATTTCAACAGACGGGTTGGTGGGGCGATTGGATGGGACTGGATCCCACAGACGCGCCGCTGTTCCTGCGCGATGTTGGAACAGATGACATCTACGCTCTTACTTTGGAGGAGAAGTAAGCGTCTGGAAGCAACTGGCCTTGAAGACGTCGTAGTGCACTTCGCCGTGTCACCTGCCAAAGCATGGGACAACGTACATTGTGCAATGGTTCTTCCTTTCCGCTCCGCTGATCTGGTTGAGCGGTGGTGCGAGCGGCATGCCTTACCCCAAGGCAAGGTTATTCCCCTGGCCCGGTCGCTCGTCTTGCGATGTTTTGGTGTGGATCGCATGCGAAACCAGATTGGCGCAAGTGGACCGTCTCAAAGCACAGACCATTTTCCAAGTGCCTCGGTTGAACTAGCTGACGCTGATCGCAACTTGAACAGCCTCTTCCTTCCCTTTGCAGTGGGTCAGAATGCACGCATCGGACGGCTTCGGTAAAGTGTCATCGAACCATGAATCGGACACCGGACGCCATTTTCAAGATGTGCGTAACGGGACCACAGATTCCACTGCGCGCTGATCGAGATTCCAGCGCGCAGTGGAGCTTCCGTGATTTAGTAATTAGTTCACCCTTGTAAAGAGGGTCCCCTTATTGTTGCTTTGTACAAAGTCCTGCATGTTGGAAACGGTAGTAGCGGTATTGGAAAGAGTCGTGCCCGCGACAGCGTTTACCTTGACGGTGAGTGCGACGGTGTAAGTTTGCCCTTTGTTCAGCTGCGGCAGCGCGCAATGAAGCGTGCCTGTGCCACCCACGGCAGGCGCGGTGCATGTACCGCCGACCGCATTGTAGGAAACAAAAGTTGTGCCAGCAGGTAAGGGATCGTCGATACGGACGTTATAGCCGAAGTCAGGCCCCTTGCTAGTGACGGCGATCGTGTAGGTGAGTTTGCCACCGTGCGCGACAGCGCTGGAAGATCCGCTTACACCGAGAGCCAGGTCATCCATGATGACAAGCTTGGAGATGAAGACGTCGTGGAGGCCGCCTGGATTTCCTGACGTGCCCGTGGACAGTGCTCCGGGTGTGGAACTGATCCCGGTGCTAACGTAGACATTCAGTGCCTTATCCACCGCGATAAAGTTTGCGTCATTGGCGGTGCCAATATGGGTAGAGTAGTACTCAATTGAGCCTAACGAACCGGAAAGCGTCGTCACGAATCCCGCGATCCCGCCTCTATAAGGCTGCACCGGCGCTTTCACTGGGAAATCCGACGAGGTTGTAAAGCCGGTTAGGTACACCGTCCGGTACTGGTCCAGCGCGATGCTCTGGACCGCATCGCCACCGCTTCCGCCTAGGTAAGTGGACCAGATCAAGGCGCTCCCCGAAGGATTCAGCTTTGTGACAAAGCCATCGATGTTGCTGCCGCCGAACGTTTTCTGGAAAGCGTTCTTGGTAACTGGGAATCCTGGCCCGGCGCCGCCCACGATATAGGCGTTTCCGGAGCTATCGGCCGCAATGTGGGTGGGTAAGCTTGGGAAGTAAGTCGAGTATGCCAGTCTGGCTCCCGAAGGGCTGAACTTGGTGATGAATCCGCACGGGCTCAGGCAGGTCTTCTGGAAGGCGTTGTTCGTAACTGAAATACTGCCGGTGCCTTGCTGGAATCCCGAGATGTAGGCCGCTCCCGAGATGTCGACGGCAATGGCATTCACTGTTACGCCGTTGCTAAAGTTGCTGGAGTATTGCAGAACACCCGACCTATTGAACTTCGCCACAAAGGTACGACCCTGTTTTTGGACGCTGTTTAGCGCTGGAAAGCCGCCATAGGTGCTACCTGTTATGTAGGCGTTCCCGGATGCATCGAGTGCGATGGCACGACCTTGGTCCGGGGAAGTACCACCGAGGTAGGTCGAGAACACCAGGCTATCTCCTGCGGGGCTCAAGACCGTTAGAAAGGCATCATCGAAACCGGCTTTGGTAGGCTGGTATGCATTCCTGGTAGGAAGGCCCCCATACGTCGACCCAGTGACATAGGCCCGCCCAGAATTATCAACGGCTATCCCGAAGGCCTCTACATCACCTCCGGAACCGCAGCACAGCCCGGGAACAGGACCACCCGCGCCGCCCAGATAGGTGGAATACAGCAGAGCTGTGCCGCCAGCGTTGATCTTGGAAACAAAGGCGACCGGATAAGCATTGTTGGTCGGAGGTCGCTGGAACGGGTGGGCTAAGGGAAAGTCTAAGGAATAGGTATAGCCTGTGACATACGCATTTCCGGAGCCATCTGCGGCGATTGCTTGAGCAACGTCGTCGCCGGTTCCACCGAAGACGGCGGTGTACCGCAACACCGGATCGATGACAAGCGGAGCTTTTTTATCATAGCTGCCGAGTTGAAATTTGATCTGGTTATTAGCAAGCAAGTAGGTTGCGGTGATTGTCTTTCGCTGGCCGCTGATGTGTTGGTAGACGGTCGGGCTCTGCAAAGTGAGATCTCCGTTTTTGGTGTGCAGAGTTAGCCCGCCGTTCTTGTCTGGAACCGCTCCATCGCTATCGCGCAAGCCAATCGCAATCGCCCTCGGATCGGCTCCCGGAGCCACGACAAAGTCGTGCTCGAGCCTGCCCTCCTGATTGCCGTAATAGAGCAGATCTATACCCGGATAGACATTGGTGTAGCGGACCTTCGCATATGTCGGCACGTCCGTGTGCCATTTCGCAGGATCGTTACCAGCAAAGTAATTGCTTTTGCCGGGCAGTGGATCGACTCCTTCCACCTTAGCCGCAGTGTTCGACCCGATGAGTTGCAGTCGAACTTTGCTGGTAGGAGTTCCCGCGCTCAGTTGCGACGGCGACGGCCTTAGAGGGTTGGGCGTGGCAAGCCTGCCGAGTTTGGCCGTACTAGCATGCGGCGAGTGCAAGGAGAGCACGGCCTCGCCCGGCGTAAGAAACAGAATGTAACCTGCTCCCCGTGCCAGGAATTGAACCGATGCATCGGTCTGTCCTTGATTCATCTCAAAGCTGATTGGCAGCGTGCCATAGGCGCTGGAAAGACGTGAGGTTGTAGAAGTCGAGTTACCTTTTGAACGGGCAGCAACGGAGTCGGAGCCATGGGCTTGTCCTGTTGACGTGCGTGCCAAGTCCGATTTCCATGCGGTGACGAGGACAAAGGCTGCGATCAAAGATATAAATCGAAGAGAACTATGAGAGAGATGCCACATACAATTTCTCCTGCCGCGATGCTCCCACGCAAACGACGGTCGTGATGTTGCGTGTATATCTAGTCAGCGATGATCCCCCAAGACGAGGCTAAGCAACTACTCCATTTCTGACGACGATATGGATTAAGACATGAATAACACTCTCGCTCCGATGACATGTAGCCGAGCGAACATGTTCGCCACACATATTGCACCTGCCGCTGGGAGGTGAATGTGACATTGGTCACGTCTGTGTTATCTGTCAAGTAACCTGCAGTCTTACGACCGATAGCGGGCAATAAAAGCAGGCAATTGCCGATTACATTGTTGTGCCGCCACCGGCACCGTTGTGTCGCCTCTTATCCCACGCTGCGATCGCGTCCTAGCCCGCCACAGAAAACGCTGTCTACCAAAACGACACTACCGAGATGCCCACTGTCGGTAGCCAATGATTTGTCCGCATAGAGAGTGCAAAGATGGATCCCCGCATATGAGCATGCAGAACTATCCGAGGACTGCGGCGGAGCGGGCGATGAAGCTACAGACAGTGGTGCGCAATCCCGAAGCCGCAATTTCGTGTCGTCGGCGATTAGGAAGCCATCTTCACGTGGGAATATCAATCGCGGGAAAGGGATTGACGCTATGCACTTCCCGGACGTAGATTAATGCCGTAGCTGAGAAGGACGGCTATTCAAAAGCTGCGGAGATATCGCTCAATAAATTGCAGTACATGGTGACTGAACCTTCAGGCTATTGTTCTTCAGATCCCGAATTCATTGGACAAATTGTTCTGCCCAGCTTGTTAGTTTGTCTGTCGAATCCTGACCTTCCCACACGAACACCGGGCCCATTTTCACATAGCAAATAAATTCCGCAGCTGGCCAAGGAGCATTATATGCATCTTCAATCGTCTTGCGCAATCAGAGTGCTCTCCCGCTACCAGCCAACCCCTGCCGCGATTTGCGGCCGTCGCACTGCTTTCCCTCTTTCTGTTCTGGTCAGCGGAAAGCCGGGCCTCTGATACCAACCAGTTCTACCGGTTGCCCGTTTACTCTACGGGCGGCACTCCGGTGAAGATTGTCACGGCCGACTTCAATCACGATGGCAAGCCCGATGTTGTAGCGATGAACAGCAACAATGTTCTCAGCATCCTGCTGGGCACTGGGAACAGCGCGTTCGCGGCGTCGAAGACCATCGTTACTTTGCCGGCAAATACCGCAAGCATTGCGGCCCGGATGGTGGCTGGAGATTTCAACGGCGACGGCAACCAGGATGTGGTGGTGTTGCCGAGCGGGGGGAATTTCGTCAGGGTTTTTCTCGGCCACGGAGACGGCACGTTTGCCGCGCCTGTCAGCATCTCGGCCGGCTTGACTGCGGGCGACATGGTAGTTGGAGATTTCAACGGAGACAACAAGGCAGACGTTGCGTTGGCAAACGGTACGTCGGTTTCAGTCCTGTTGGGAAAGTCGGGCGGAACACTCCAGACGGCGATCGTGACGAAGACGGGCCTCACGTCGCCCACTTTCCTGGCTCTGGCGGTCGGCGATATGAATCGCGACTCGCACCTGGATATCGCCGCCAACGATACCTACGGCGGAACCCAGGTTTTGCTCGGCACAGGCACGGGGCACTTCAACCTGAAATCCGTCTTTACATTTAACCAGCCTCCAGACAACATGCCGATGCCGATGACAATCGCGATTGCCGATTTCACCGGAGACGGCAGACTGGATATTGCTGTGGGCTTTCCTACTGACTATCCCGATCTGGTACTTAGGCCAGGCGTGTATTCTTCCCGGCTACGGAGATGGCACATTCAATCTGAATGCGGCGACTTGTTCGGCGACGCCGTACATATTCGGGGAGATGCTGGCGGGAAACCTGAATGGCAAACAGGATCTTGTCTTCGCATCTGGTCCCATGATGGTCCAGTTCAACAATGGCTCAGGAGTTATGACGCCAAGCAATTACGGGTCGGCGGCGGGCCCATGGCTTTGGGCGATTTCAACGGAGACGGCAGACAGGACATCGCCGCGGGCGCTGTGGGTGGCGTGCAGGTGGTAGTCAATTCCGCGCCTGGAGTTCTTCGCGCGCCACTCGCCATGTATGACATAGCAGGCGGCGTTTACCGACTCAGCGATAATGAACAGCACCGATTTCAACGGCGACGGATATGCCGACCTGGCGGTGGTGGGTTTTTTTGATGACCATGGGTACTTCGAGCCCGCAGGTTGACGTGTTGCTTGGCGGAGCAAAGAATCGCATTCACTAAGAGCGGCTGCCTTTTGTTGTGGGTTCTATGGCGACGATTCCATCGGGATTTCGGCCGCTCGGGTCCTCCGGCTATCGGCGACTTCAATCACGATGGCTATCTGGACGTCGCGATCGCCGAGACGGGTGTCTTTACAGAGCAAAGCGACGGGAGTATTCGCGCCCTACGTGCAGGTTTTCTTTGGAGATGGCAAGGGCCACTTTCCCACGGCCGGGCCGGCACTCGGCGATATAACTTCCAACTTCTTGGCGGCAGGGGACTTCAACGGCGACGGGAAGGCCGATCTTGCTTCCCTGGATGGCTCGACTTTCGAGATCCTGATCGGCATCGGAGATGGAACCTTTGCGTCTCCGGTCACCTATTCGGTGGGCGCGAATCCGGTATTTGTGCTCCAGCGCGACGTTAACGGGGACGGAAAGAAAGACATCCTCGTCGTCAACCAAGGCAGCAACGATGTGAGTGTATTGCTTGGAAATGGAAACGGAACCTTCCAGCCGCAAAAGACCTTCGCTGCTGGAACGGCTCCGGCTTCCGTGGTGGCTGGCGACTTTAACCGCGATGGAAAGATCGACATCGCCGTGGCAAGCAGCGCGGGTGTCTCGGTGCTGCTGGGCAATGGCAACGGCACTTTCCAGACACAAAAGACCTACGCGGCGACGGGCCCGCTGACGAGCCTTGCGGTGGCATCCGTGGGCGGGGATGGAATCGGCGACATCATCGGCATCAACTCTGCAACGGCACGTTTCGTTTTGTTGCCCGGAGTGGGGAACGGGACCTTCATCGCTCCTGTGTTTTATCCCCTCGATCGCGGTCCCTGGCAGATGGTGGCCGGAGACTTTAACCACGACGGCGCGACTGACCTCGCGTTCGTCGGCGGCGGCTCAACCCGCGACTACGGGTATCGGTTTCCCTGGTTCAATGACGTTGGCAGTCTCGTCATTGTCTACAACCAGGGCGGAAATCACGTCACGCTGACGAGCAGCCCAAGTAAGCCAGCGGCAAATCAATCGGTCACATTCACCGCCCATGTGACGCCCAGCTACGGTGAGACGGGCACGCCCACCGGCAACGTCACGTTCAAGGATGGCTCACTCGTTCTGGGCACCGTGTCCCTGAATGCGGGGGCAGCCAGCATCACCACCAAACTCGCTGCCGGGACTCATAAGATTCTGGCTTCGTATGCAGGAAACACCAACTTCAATCCCGGTTCATCTTCCACGCTCACGATTGTGGTTGGGCCATAAGTCAGAGAAGTGCGATTGGCAATACTGAAATTCGCCGAGGCCGGAATGCAGGAGCCGTGCCTTCGGTGAATTTCGCTCAGTTCCTGACTAGCCCGGAATTCGACACGAAGCGCTTTAGCGAAAAGCAATCCTGTTGGGATGGTTCTCGATCGGTGCCGCATTTGCCAAGGCATTCGTCCAGCCATCTGCAAGGTTTAGTTCAGCCGGGGGCTCATCGCGACCTCGCAGGAGTCATATCGGACGTCATGTTGTTATCTGTAACGTTCATTAATTTCGGGTTGTGCTTGTGACCGTTGTGGAAAGATGACCGACCTCCGGAAGTACCCCGGAATGATCGGAGGAACGCGTACTATCTGCTACGCGATGGACAGGTAAGGAGAACGACTATGTTGAGGCCTTGGCGAAGCAGTGCTTGCAATGTTCTGTGGTCATGACCTCGCCTACTACGATGCCCGCATTAAAACAGGCGAAGGGCCAAAATCGCGATTCCCTTCCCTAGTTGATCGTCACAGTCAATGCATTCGAGCCCGATGCTCCCGGATTCTTTGCAACCAGCGTTCCGCTACCGGTACCCGATAGATCGCTGGCGGGAATCGCGACAGTCGCTTGGGTCGGGCTTACGATCGTCGTTGTGCGATAGCTTCCGTTCCAGGTTACTGCCATCCCCGGAATGAAATTCGTTCCCGTGAGAGAGAGCAGCGTATTCCCCACACCATGCGCGACTGATGTTACCGAACTCGAGGTCAGACTTGCCGCGGTGTTTTCCTTAAGCATCTGAGGCACCACGAACGCTCCTCTCACCAGGAAAATATGTCCGCCGGGCATCAGAAGAGCAAGTCCGTCCTGCCCCCATCGAATCAGATCCAAGCCTGCGTAGGAGATGTTGCCCTCTATCGCCCCCATGTTGAGATTCAGGCTGCCGGTTGGCAGGAAGGTATTTTGGTTGAAGGATTGAATACCATCCACGGGGTCGCCGGCATTCGATGTGCCTTCGGACTCTGTATTGACGAGATAGAAGGTACTCTGCAGCGACGCATCGGGCGCCAGCGTGGTATTTGCATTGAATTCACCGCCTCCGTTGACTGGAAAGAGCCCAACCTGAGTGGCCGGTGAAGTTGCCGGGTTCGCGACACCGCCTCCGATGCCGAAGGCCAACCCGCCGCTCAGTTTGAAGCAGCCGAATTCGTTCAGCGAGGACGTGCTGTAGTTAAAGGAGGTGAATCCAGATGAGGTTACAGTGTAGTGGTCAAACGTTGCGCCGGTTGTGTCTGTATCGACGGACAACATATTGCCTGAATCGAGGAATGCGATGCAGGAACCGCTGTAGGGACCGGAGTTCTGACCAACCATTGCCGCCGTCTTGTTTTTCAGATCAAAGGCATAAAGCGCGCTGCCTGCCCATGACCCTAAATCGATTCCTACTATGTTTTCGGTCCCAGGTTGTGTCGCGATTCCGCGTGGCGCAGGGTCCGTATCCGTGCCCGTCCCGGGTTGAATCGCATAGGTGAATGCTGGAGTTTGCGTCAGCATATTGAACAGCGCCACGCTATTGCTTCCACTCAGAATCGTGTAAAGAAGCTGCCCGTCCGACGTTAGCGCCATGTTGGTCGGCTGGCTACCGATCGCAACCGGCTTACCAACCGTTGAAGTCTCCGGCGTGATGGCCACAATCGAGTTGCCAGCTACCGTTGTGGAATCCGAAGCCACGCTCGCCATAATCTTCCGCGAGTAGGGGTCGTAGAGGATGTGGTTGGCTTTAAGCGAGATGACGTTGAATATGCTTAGTGGCAAAGCGGCGGTGTTTCCTCCGCCAGGTCCTGGGGTGGCGACGCTGATAGTAGACCAGCCCAGGTTGGTGAGGTCTGCTGCCGAAACCACAGCAGTAAGTTGTGTGCTGCTCACTACATTTGTGGGAAGCGATATGCCTGCAAGCAATATCGAAGATGTATTTGTAAATCCGGTACCAGTTACGCTGATTTGGGTGTCACTCGATCCGGCAAGAATTGCTGCTGGTTCAACGGACGCGATGGTTGGAACCGGATTGTAGTCGCTGCCAGTGACGATGACGGTCGAGCTAGCCTGATTGTTGGCAGGGATTGGATCATTCTCTGATCCTGCGACTTTAACGCTGAGCGTGGATCCACCGGCCGTCTTCTGCGAAACAATGAAGGTAACGGTGGCGCTTGCACCGCTCGACAGTCTGCCCAGATTGCACGAGAAAACGCCTGACGTGGAACAGCTACCGGATGAGGATGTAGAAGAAACAAGTATTCCAGTAGTTGGAGCGATGCCTGTTAACGCGATGCTTGTTGAAGCGGATGGTCCCGAGTTCTTGACTGTAGCCTTGTAGGTTGTATTTGCGCCGGTGATAAGAGATCCCGAAGAAACAATGGTGACGCCGAGATCTGCAGATACGGTCGAGAGGTCCTGCACAATACTGGTGCGGAAGCTGAACACGCCATTGGCCGCCCGGAACGCGAGTCCATCGGCACCCCACCGCACCATCGTGTTGATGAGATTGGATCCATCGAACTCAGTTTGAGTGCTGTATGACGATCCCCATTTGCCACCTGCTAATGCTCCATTCACTGGCAGCGTGGCGGATGAGATCGGGGTGAAATTTGATTCGTTAAACGCTTGTATCGAGGTCGAAGTTCCAAACGGGTTCGCATTTTCGAGAATAAAAAGCTTCCCCAGCTTTGGATCTGACACCATGGGACCGGTCGCCACTGTGGTTCCACTGCTGTAAAACGTTCCTAACAGCGCGCCAGTCTCGGCATTGAGCGCCATTCCACTGTCGAGATAAGCTACGCCGTTGTCCACTTGCACTGCCCGCCCATACGGTTCCTGGTAGTTGTTTGTACCCGTATTGCCGGCAAGGTTCTGCAGTCCAGTTGCGTTGTAACTGAGGACCTGGTACCCAGTTTCATAACTGGTGGCGTAGATCTCTGCTTTTGCAGGGTTGATGAAGATCGCTGGCAGTGAGGAGATAGATGAAAGGTCAATACTGTTTGTCCGACGTACCCCGCTGTCGTAAATCGCCAGCCCGTCCGTATATAGGTCGGGATTGACGGCCGAACTTACGACAATCGAATTCGGAGAACCGGGGAGCACACCTATTGCGTGCGCTACAGGAGGGAAAGCGTAGGTTCCGCTATTGTTGTTGAAGGAGAACTGCATTCCGGCCGTACCGGTTGTCAAATTGACTTTGCGTACCGCAGATGCTCCGTCCAACCCAACCCACAGAGTCGTTCCATCGGAGCTGATCGCGAGCTGATCCGGTTCGCTGCCCACATAGATCGGAGTTCCTAGCGCTCCCGTCTCAGGATCAACCGACACCACCGAGTTACCGTACGGCGCCCCCACCGAACCTGGCACGGAAATGTAGAGCAGCCCATTCACCGGGTTATAGGCCATACCATTGTTCGGAATCGCGATGTATGCAGTGTACGGAAGGGGCGCGGTCGAGCCGCCGCCGGGGGCAGGAGTCGTCACCGTGAAGTTCACATTTCCTGGCAGTGCAACACCTAATGCCGGGACCGACACTGTAAGCTCCCCAGAATTCACAAACGTTACGGGCAGGTTTGTTCCGTTCATTGCCACGGTAGAGTTTCCCGTGAAATTTGACCCCTTCAGCGATACCGTTGTCGCTGTATTGATCGGACCAGAACTCGGAAAGATGGATGTAAGCGTCGGGACCGGGGGATTCGAAATAGTGAGGGTGAGAGCATTCGATATAGCTGGTGTCGACGTTTCACTGCTGACGGTGATGGTTGCAGTCCCCGCGCTCGCCAGCAGACTGGCAGGAACCTGCGCCAGGAGTGCCTGGCTGTCGTTTCCAATGTTGCTCGTCGTCAATGGCGTTCCATTCCACAGTACGGTCCCCGTAGCTACATCGGGGTACCCTGCGATCGGTTCCGTCAAATTAGTACCGACAACATACAGGGTCGAAGCAAGCGACCCCGCGTTAATCTGTGATGGAGATACCGACGATATCACCGGCGTCGATTGTGGAAGAAGTACAAGGAGATCGCCCGCCGTTGTTATGCCACCGCCTGGAGCTGGATTTGACACCGTGATTGCTTCGACCTGTGCGACGGTCTGATTGGCAATGGAAAATGTTAACCGCGTCGGGCTCACGAACGTGGTTGCGACGGCCGTTCCATTAACCTGCACGATGGAATCGGCTAAAAAGTTTGTACCCGCGATAGAGATTGTGGGAGATCCGACCCCGATCACCGCAACTCTGGGTTCCAGACTGCTGACGGTCGGCGCTGGATTGCTCACAGCAAATGTCGCAGTCGACGAGGTTCCTCCGCCTGGCGGGGCATTGATTGCGGTCAGAGAAAGGCTGTTTGCGGTGGACACATCCGCTGCAGTCAGCGTCACAGC
Organism: uncultured Acidobacteriaceae bacterium; assembly: GCA_963797255.1. Taxonomy (GTDB): domain Bacteria; phylum Acidobacteriota; class Terriglobia; order Terriglobales; family Acidobacteriaceae; genus JANXZS01. The sequence goes on along the minus strand of CAWCOV010000001.1, from coordinate 25,204 downwards.
GACTTGGGTCGCGCTCACGTAAGTCGTTGTCCGAACCGTGGCGTTCACATCGATCACGGTTGTAGGAAGAAACCCTGTTCCATTTACCGTAATTGTCTGTGGTGTTCCGATCATAGTCACAGCTGGGGCGAGCGAAGTGATGGTGGGCAGAGGATTGTCTACTTGGAGATGGATGGATGTCGTGGTAGATCCGCTGCTTGACGTTCCGTTCACCGCAACGACGGAGAGTAACGCCCCACTCATTATCTGCTGCGATGTAACTGTGGCGGTTACTTGTTTGCTGCTTACATAAGTCGTGGGTTCTGCCACTCCGCCTACCTGAATAATGGTCGTGCTAACAAAGCCCGTTCCATTCACCGTCAACGTAAGCGGTCCTGAGCCGGCGGGCACGCTGGTTGGGCTGATCGAACTGACCTTAGGCACTGCCTGAGTGTTCCCCGCGGAACTGGAGGAAGATGCAGCGCCGCCGCCGCCCCCGCAGCCAGCGAGAAGGAAAGAACCAAGCAGGAAGGAAAAAGCAAAAATGCAGGAAGTCGTGCAGGAGGTCCCGTGGGCTTTCATCGTCGCGAGTATATCGTCAAACGGTTTTTGGACAAACAACTTTGTATTGAACGCTGTGGGAGGAGAAGGCTTCACGATTGGTTAGAACAAAAAATTGTTGCCCACATGAGGGCGCTTGTTTGCTGCTTATGGCTCAATGACGGACTTTGAACTGGTAGGTCGATTCTCAGAATAGTCCCCAAACCGCAACCGGGTTTGCGATCGGTGATTCGCTTTAAACGAATGTCGTCATCGCAATCATCGACTGCGAATGAAGCCCGGGATCTTCGCTATCGGATGAATTTCGAGCTACATAGCCCTTGCGGGAGAGTTACCGGCCATCCGGCGGTCTAATGAGTATAGGAGGAGTGGCCCAACTTGCCCGCACTCCAAAACCCTTCCATTCAGGTGGCGTACGGTTGGAACGTACAAATTTTATCCTGTTGCGTGCTATCACAATTAGTGATAATGTTATTGCGAATTGCGATAGTCAGCAGTTTTGATCGATGAAGCTTGCCGAGAAAATTCGTTACCTGCGCGAGGTAGAGGGATCGCTGCGCGGTCTAAATCGCGCAATGACCCAGCAGGAACTGGTTCGTGCCATCGCTGACGAGTCCAGGGCGAAGTCCCCCAGGAAGACCATTTCACAGTCTTATCTTTCGCAGATCGAGTCTGGCGCTCGTCCGCACCTGACAAACACCACTCGTCTCTTGCTGGCTCGCTTCTTCAAAGTACATCCGGGTTATCTAGTGGAAGACCCGGAGGACTACCAGGCAGAGCTTCGCACGATAGAGATCAATGACGACAAGCTGGATCTGTGGCTGATTGCAGGGGCGGAGCGATTCGGCCGTAAAGATCCTGAACTGTGCCGAGCACTACTAGCAGTCGCACATCACAGTGATTCCCGCCGGTGCCTGCTGCTGCTCGAGTCAATTTTGAAAACGCCTACTCTCGTCGACCGGCTCGGCGCTGCACTTAACCCGTTTGACACGACTCCGCGTGCTCCTCGTAAGAAGAAGGACTCAAAGTGAATACTTTGTATCTCGTGTGCTTTGTACTCGGCTTGGTGCTCAGTCTGCTGGCTGCGTTGAGTGGATTGGGAGATTTGCACATTGGGCATTTTCATTTTGGGCATTCGCATCTCCACGGGCACGCTCATTCAAGCCCTCAAAGTCATATCTCCGCTCTGAATGGGTTTACTCTCCCAGCATTTCTCTGCTGGTTTGGAGGAGCAGGATACCTGCTTCATAACTACAGCCCGTTTCTCACGTCTGTGGTCTTGTTGCTAGCTACTTTATCCGGATTCTTTGGTGCAGGCATCTTGTACCTGTTGCTGTTTAAGTTCTTACTCCCGCATGAGCGCGTTTTGTCCCCTGAAGATACGCGAATGGAGGGTGTACTTGCTTACGTGTCGGGTGAAATTCGCGCTGGTGGAGGGACAGGCGAAATCATATTCTCTCAAACTGGTGCACGCCGGCACGCAGCAGCACGCAGCGAAAGCAATGCACCAATACCGCACGGCACGGAAGTTGTCGTTCTGCGCTACGCGCGGGGCATTGCCTACGTCAGTCCGCTCAATGAGCTCATCTCTGAAACTTCATCGTCCCCAACTTCAACTCCTAACCCGGAATCTCAAAGGAAAGACGCATGTTGAACTCGGTCGTCGTCATCGTTGGTCTTGTTGTACTCGCCACTCTCGCCTTGTTTGTTTCGATCGCGAAGATGTTTCGCAAAGCCGGCCCAAACCAGGCCATCATCGTCTACGGTTTTCGTACGCCTCGGGTCATCCGGTCCGGTGGCGCGGTGATCTTCCCGGTCATTGAAACTTACCGCGAGCTTACGCTCGAGTTGATGAGCTTCGACGTTGCCCCGCAACAGGACCTTTATACAAAGCAGGGTGTAGCTGTGACAGTGGAGGCTGTTGCGCAGATAAAAGTAAGGTCGGACAACGAATCGATTCTTACTGCCGCTGAGCAGTTCCTCTCAAAGAATCCCGACCAGCGGGAAGGTCTGATTCGACTCGTGATGGAAGGACATCTCCGGGGCATTATCGGCCAGCTCACCGTAGAGCAAATCGTCAAAGAGCCGGAGATGGTCGCCGAGCGGATGCGCTCAACATGCATGGACGATATGTCGAAGATGGGTCTTGAAGTAGTCAGCTTCACAATCCGCGAAGTTCGAGACAAGAACGAATACATCACGAACATGGGTCGTCCCGACGTCGCTCGGATCAAGCGAGATGCTGAGATTGCTGCTGCGGAAGCGGAGCGCGATACAGCAATCCGTCGCGCTAATGCCTTGCGTGAGGCGGCAATCGCGAAGGCTGCAGCAGATCAAGATCGTGTAATTGCTGAAACTGCATCTTTAGGTAAACAGGCGGAGGCTCAACGCGACCTCGCTATTCAAAAGGCGCAGTACACCGAGCAATCGCGTCGCCAGGAAGCTCAGGCAGACAAGGCTTATGAATTGCAGACCAACGTCATGCAACAGCAGGTCATCGCTGAACAGGTGAAGGTCCAACAGATTGAAAAAGAACAGCAAGTCAAAGTACAAGAAGCAGAAATCCTGCGACACGAAAAAGAATTAATCTCGACAATTCTGAAAGGTTCGGAGATTGAGGCATTAAGAATCCAGAACATTGCAGCGGCCGAAAAAAATCGGCTGACGATCGAAGCTGAAGGCCGCGCCGCTGCAACGCGCGTCCAGGGCGAGGCCCAGGCAGCAATTACGCGAGTCCAAGGCGAGGCTGAAGCCAACATCATTTTCGTCAAAGGAGAGGCGGAAGCAAAGGCAATGAACGTCAAGGCCGAGGCCTACCAGGAGTGGTCTCAGGCTGCGGTCGTCGACAAGCTGATTAGCAATATGGCTGACGTCGTTCGCGCCATGGCCGAGCCCCTTTCGAAGGTGGACAAGATCACCATCGTTTCAACGGGGGGCGACCAACAAACGGGCGCAAGCAAAATCACTGGCGACATGACGAAAATCGCGGCACAGGTTCCTGCACTGTTCGAAGCGTTGTCCGGCATGAAGATGCAGGATCTGATGTCGAATGTGAAGGCGATGAAACCCAGAGACGAAACTAACGATAAGAAGTAGACGACTTGAATCGGTGTGGGCTTCTTCACCACGCTTCGGCAAGAATTGATTGCAACAAACTCATCGGCGAAAGGAAAACTTCGATGGCCCTTTTGGAACGTGTCTCTACACTGCTTCGCGCCAACTTGAATGACCTTCTTTCCAAAGCGGAGAATCCAGAGAAGCTTGCCCGTCAATTGGTGCTTGATATGGAAAACCAGCTCATGCAGGTCAAGACGCAAGTCGCGATCGCCATTGCAGATCAGCATCTCCTGCTCAAGAAGAAAACGGAGCAGGAAGAGCTGCGAGCACAATGGCTACGAAAAGCGGAACTGGCGGTTAATAAGCAACAGGACGATCTTGCCCGCGCCGCGCTTGAGCGAGCGTTATCGCACCAGAGAATGGCCGAAGGTCTTGCAGAGCAGCATTCGGATCAAACATCTGAGGCTGACACTTTGCGCGCCGCTTACACACGGCTTCAACAGAAACTTTCCGAGACCCAGGCTCGCGTAGAACTCCTTACCACGCAGCACAGACGGAATCGGGTCGCACAGAAGGCTCACGCCGCGCAGGCAATGCTGAACAGTGGCGCCACACAGGCCAAGATCTCACGGCTGTCGGCCTCGGTCAAGGAGGGAGAATCTCGCAGCCAGGCTGCGCGTGCATTACTCGCCATTACGTCCTCGGAAACACTCGACGAGCGGTTCGCAAATCTCGAACAGAACGATCAGATTGAGGCGCTCCTGGAGGAATTGAAACAACGCCAGCCACGCCTCACGTGATCGTACTGGACAGAATGACCCATGCTTGATGAAGTCATTAGGAATTGCGAGAAGCTGATTGCATGTGATGCCTTATTACTGTCATGGTCAAGGGAAAAGAGATTTAGATAAAGCCACAGTTCGGCGATAGTTGGAAGCTTCTCTCAACCAAAAGATGGACGACAAAGATCGAATGGGATGCGTAGCATTCGCGTGATGGCGATTAAAATGCACCCTCAAGACCGATGAAACTTCCTGAAAACGAACAACCTCCGCAGCGCGGAGATTCAGAGCAGATTCGCGCTGCGAACCTCAATGTCGTCAATGAGGACAGGGCTTCCCCTGAGATCCAGGAACTCTATTGGCATCGCGTACACGGCGGCTCGGCGTCTGCGCTCGGTGCGGTGCTTGCTCGTGATTCTAATTCCCACTCAGTGAATGCGAATGAGCGGACGCTCCTTCAGTTTGTATGGAAAATCACTGAGGATTCGCATGCCATCACTGCTGCCGATATCGAAGACATGCGAGTGACCGAATGGACCGATCTGCAAATCGCGGAAGCGATCCACGTCACTGCGCTGTTCGCCAGCTTCAATCGTGTTGTGAATGCGTTTGGCCTACCTTCTCAAGGACTTCTAAAACAATTCGAGCAAGCGCCGCAGAATCAAAAACACGGTGATGCCCTTGCATGAGCGAAATCCACAAATAGCGAGCGAAGAGAGTACGCTTCGCTATCCCGGCTGGGGTGTCGCGACTGCTGCCTTCGCAGGCGTGATGACGAGTTTTTCGCCCATTGTGCCGTACACATTTAGCCTTTTCCTGAATCCGCTGCACGCTGCTTTCGGCTGGAAACGTGCCGCGATGGACGGAACATTCGCGATCGCTGCAATCACGGTGGCGCTCGTGTCTCCATTTATCGGGATGTTGCTCGACCGATTCCCACCCCGGCGCATTATCCTTCCCTCCATTGTGATCTTCGCTCTGGCCTTAGCCTCCCTCAGCCGCTTGAACGGTAATATCAGCCAGTTCTATCTCACGTTTTTTCTTCTTGGCATCGTGGCGAACGGAACGGCGCAGTTCGCGTACACACGCACTATTCTTACCTGGTTCCAGAAACATCGCGGCCTCGCACTGGCGTTGATTCTTACAGGAAGCGGCGTTGGCTCGATCCTGATACCGCCCGCCACACAATGGGCCATCGGATATCACGGCTGGCGTAATGCATACCTGATGTTAGGTGGGATCGCGTTGCTGGGATTGCCTCTCACGGCATTACTTGTCCGCAACCGCCCAGCCGCCGAAATGCGGCGCGAGTCCGATGCTTCAGGTGTCTCTTTGAGGGGCGCATTCGCTAGTTCGGCATTCTGGCTGCTGTGCGGCGTCACCGTTCTTTCCTCCTTCAGCGAGAACGGGCTTGTGACCAACCTGGCCCCGATCCTTACCGATCATGGTGTTACCGCGCATAGCGCGGCGCTTGCTCTATCCGTGCGAGGTGGAGCCGGTATTCTCGGCAGGCTAGGTGTCGGTCTCCTGATCGATCGCTTCTCGCCTCAACGTATCCAAACGATGATCCTCGTGGTCGCAGCTGTAGGAACGCTGTTGCTCGCTTACGCAGGATCCGCCGCTATGGCGTTCCTTGGAGCGGCGCTCCTCGGAGTGGGACTGGGAAGCGAGGCAGATGTCCTGCCCTACATGCTCGCGCATTACGTTGGTCGAAAGCATTTCTCCGTCCTGTACGGACTAACGTGGACGGCCTATGCCATTGGTGGGGCCACTGGTCCAATGTTCATCGGCCACATGTATGACGTCGCTGGAGCTTATCACCACCGTTCTATCGTTTTCCTTGCTGCGGTCGCATTTGCAGCTGCCGGCGTAACCCTGCTGTTGCCACGCAAGAACATGTCCAGTCCGGACGGTTCTGGAGCAAACCTGGTGGCGAGCCCTATTTCATTGGAGGAATAACATGCCGCACATCAAACTCGCCGAAGAAATGCCTGGAATCACCGCCGGTTTCGCCTTCCGTCCGGAGACTGCAAATCCCATGCGCGAACTCGCACATGTACTGCTGCACACGTCAGGCAACGAAGGTTTTAGTTCCGCCGACCGGGAGCTAATTGCGTCGTTCGTTTCATCTCGCAATGCCTGCTACTTTTGCCAGACAAGCCATGGCGCAGCAGCCGCATATCTTCAAGAAGGCGGTGAGGACGTCGTAAAAGCGGTCTGCACGGGATTACAAATCGGCACCCATTTCAAGGAAGTTGAAAGGGCTTCTCGCGATTGCCGAGCAAGTTCAGATCGACGGCAAACGTGTCACCGAGGAGCTTATCGCTGAAGCCAAGGTCGAAGGAGCTACCGACGTCGATATCCATGACACGATACTGATCGCCGCTGCTTTTTGTATGTATAACCGGTATGTCGATGGCCTGGCTACATGGCAGCCGCGTGATCCGGGCATGTACAGTGAAATGGGCAAGCGAATGGCGACGCAAGGATATTACACCCGCAAACAAACCGAAATCGTGTGAGAGCAGTTCTGAACTTTACGCTATAAACTCTAATAAACGCCGATATAGCCAGCCTTCTCGTCCATGCTTTGCAATCTTGCAGCGCGGGATCGCTTCGCCAGGCAAGCGGGTATGCATCCCGTCCATCACTGTTTCCGTTGGCTACGGTGTGGCGCTCTCGGGATGAGATCTGGATTCGACAACGAGCTTTCTGAGAGGGGGCCGTCTTCTGCTGGCGTTCCCCTCTCATTTCGTTTTGACCTGCTGCTAATACATGAACTTCAACGCAAACTGCACTTGGCGTGGGGCCGACGCCGCGAGGATGTGGTTGAATGTTGGCGAACTGATGTCGCAGTCGGGCAAATGGAAGTTCGCGCGGTTCAAAGAATTAAACAGCTCGGCGCGGAACTGGAACTGTTTCGATTCGGTCACCTTGAAATTTTTAAGAACGCCTACGTCCCAGTCGGCATAAGCTGGACCGAAATTTACGTTGCGGCGTTCGTTGCCAAACTGCCCCGCGTCGGCAGTGGGATCGAGCCGTTGAAACGCGGCGGTGTTAAGCCACTGGCCGACCGAGCGGGGCCCTTGATTGGGGTTGCCAATAAGGTTGGGTCTCTGAGCGGAGAATCCGGTAATCTCCGGTGCGCTGCCTTGCGCTGCAACGTCGTTCGAGTCGAACACGGTGAACGGCGTGCCGCTCATCAAGGTTCCAATGCCAACCAGTTGCCATCCTCCCAGCGCTGACTGGTACCAGTGCTCGGGTTGGTTCCAGAAAGGAAGTACCCATTCATAGCTTCCAACCAATCGGTTGCGCGCATCGAAGAGTGACAGCCCACGCTCTGCGCTGAGATCGAACGGATTCTGGGCGAGATCGTTTTCGCCAGCGACCGGCTTTGCCGCTGATCCGGTTATGTTGAATGACGAAACATCATCGATCGACTTCGACCATGTGTATGACACGAGAAATCCTAGCCCGTGGCTGAATCGCTTGCGCAGTGACGCTTCTAACGCGTTGTACGACGAATTGGCGATTCCCGCTATCTCCCCGGTAGACGAATACTGGCAGTCGCTCGGCGCGTCGGCGAGCGTGCAGCCCGAATAAAGACGCCGTTGGTCGGCATTGCTGGAATTCGAAATTGGCTGCCCGTCCACGTATCCGGGAACGAACACGGCCGGATTCGCTTCGATAAAGCGAGGCAGGCGTGTCCCCTTGGTGCCAACGTATCCGATCTCGAACAGGAAATCGGATCCGAACGACTGCTGCACGTTGATGTCCCAGTCCTGCGTATAAGGAAGTTTCAACGCCGGCGACAGAGTCAGGTTCGTGAGTGGCTTGGAGAAAGTCCCCGGGACCGGGGGAGTTCCGTTAAACGGATCCGCGAAGTTCGGCAGGCTCACCTGCGGCGTGCCCAGGTACGGGGGCGCACTGATCGGCGCTTGCAAAGGCCCACCCTGCCCGGTGTAATAAGGCTCATAGAAGATTCCGTACGCCGAAGTCAGGAGCGTTGTGCCTAAACCGGTGGGGTCCCACGCGATGCCCACGCGCGGCGCGAACGCCTTGTAATCCGTGTTGATCAGGCCCTTCGGAACTCCGGAATCGCCAGGATACAACAGACCCACCGGAGCTTGTGGCATGACCGTGGACTGCTTCCCCGGCTCAAACAACGTCACCCGATTTTTAAGTTCGGTGTAAGGCACGGGCAGTTCGTAGCGCAGTCCGGCATTGATTGTGAATCGCGGGCTGAGCTTGAACGTATCCTGCGCGTACGCGTTCGCATTGTTGCCGCGAATATTGCGCGAGAAATCGCCGATACCTTGTAGGAAGACAACCGGCTGCCCGGTGAGGAAACTGGCAAACGCGTCAGTTACCGGGAATGGAGCGAATACGAAAAAGCCGTTGGTTGCAATCCCTTGCAGCACGTTGATTTGCTGGTATTGGTAGCCGCCGCCAAATTTCAGCGCATGCTTACCACGCACCCAACTCACCGATCCAGAGTAATCGAAGACGTTTTCGTAGGTATTGCGCGGGCCGGTGATCGGATCACCAACGAGGGTATAGCCATTCACCTGGATGAAGGGCGGTCCAGTGGCGACTTCGAGACTCGGCGTGTATTGGAATCCAAAGTCTGAGGGCGGCTGATGATTCTCACGCTCGCCGTAGAGGAACTTGTTGCGCAGAAATGAGAATCGCCCCACAGCGATTAGGGTTGGTGAAAACGAGTGCGTATCTTCTGCGACGAAGTTCTGTGCCCGCTGGTCAAGGCCCACCGGGAAGCCCGGCACGCTGGCGCCGCCCGCCGATAACGGATCGACCTGAGAGAGCTGGTAAAACATGTAACGGAAGTTCAGGGTATTTCGCGGAGTGAGGTACTGGTCAACCTTGATGCCGAACTGATCGGTATCGTTGGTTAAGATTTGCGTTGTCGAGAATAGATTCGTGCCGGCATTCGGAAGTGGGAAGAAGGGCAGTAAATTTTGTGAAACCGAGTTGAACTGGCTCGACGGTACCTGGTTATTCGGGTACGGTGCATTGGCGAAGACGTTGAAAAGCTGATTTTGCGGGTTGTTGCAGAAGCCTTCCGTGAAGCCCTCCGGACAAAGTTCGGAGAAGTCGCCGACGCGCTGCTTCACCGACGGTACTGTAGTGAGCGCTGACACGCCCTGGCGATTGCGAAAGCCTTCATAGAAGCCAAAAATGAACGTTTTATCCTTTTTGATCGGCGCACCTATCGAAGCGCCGAACTGGTTTTGCTTCAAGGGCTCCTGCGTCTGCGCGAAATAGTTGTTGGCGTCGAACGCGTCGTTGCGCAGGAACTCCCATAACGTCCCGTGAAGCTGGTTCGTGCCCGACCGAGTGACGATGTTCGTCGTCGATCCTAGAGAGCCTCCAAATTCGGCGTTCGCGCTATGCGTGATGATGCGGAACTCGCTGATAGCATCCACCGGCGGCTTAAGCACGAATCCGCCGTCAACGCCGTTGAAGTTGTTCGCGCCGTCGATTAGAAAGCTGTTTGATTCAGGTCGCTGGCCATTGACCGAATAAGCCTGCCCGCTGCGCAACCCTCCCCCCGCTTCGGCTATCCCGGGCGTCAAAGGAACGACTCCTGGTTGCAAGAGGCCAAGTTGCGAGAAATTGCGTCCGTTCAGCGGCAGTTCCTCCAACTCATGCTGTTGCACTACCTTGCCCATGCTGGTGACGGTTGGCTCAATCAGCGGGGCATCGGCGCTCACCAATACCTGCTCCTTTTCCGACCCGACCGCGAGACGTGCCGAGACCGAAGCCGTCTGGTTCACGTTGAGCGTGATACCTTCTTGCACGTATTCCTGGAATCCTGTCGCCGAGACTTGAAGGCGGTAATGTCCAATCGGGAGTTCCAGAAGAACGTAGCTACCGTCGTGATCGGTTATCGCCTCCCGCGTCAGGCCTGTTTCCGCCTGCCGTGCAGTCACCGCAGCGCCGCGAATAAGTGCGCCACTTGGGTCTGTAACGGTTCCGCGAATGTTTCCCGTGATCTGCTGAGCGGACAAACTGAGGCAAGCAAGCATTACAAATGCCAGCACATTGCGAACGATATCCATGTTGTTTTCGAGCCTCCAAAAGACTTGACACTACGAACAGGCGTTGCGGGTAATTTCCGCATCCACTCTTTAAACAAGAAATCCGTAACACGTGCACCTGAGAACATGCCGTACAGTCAAAGCCATGAACAAGGTCCACTCGCGTCAGGGAAGATATCGCGATGCGGTCTGCACGGATGAACCATAGTTTGTGAGTCTATGTTTTGTCCTGCACCGATCGATGGGGTACTTGCTCAACCGTTTGGTGGAGCCGAATCTTTGAACGCTCTCAGATTGGGGTTCGACGCGATTTCGTGGGTTGGCTCCCTGCCCTAGTGGTAGCAGTGGCTAACGGAAATTGTCGTGGGCAGACTTCCCATATGACCTGGCTGCCTGGCAGCCGGAAGACGATGGATATCGGTAAGTATCAAAGTGGATAAGGGTAAGGTACATGAGTCCGGTCGTGAAGATAATAGCCTGTCCCACTTTGCGGCCGTCAAAAGTGTTGGAGTAAGTAAACCAATGCTGAAGTCCCTGAAGCTTGCGCGCTTGTTATTGAACAGATTCTAGGTGACGGTGAGTTCCCTTCCTCCAACCAACGACGATACTTCCTTAGTACTTCACCATGAATCAAGATGGGGCGGGAACCATTTATTTGGAGGTCACGTTACCTGACGGATCAATCAAGACGGCGACCGAAGATTTTGTCATCACCCGGAGTAGATCGATTCGAGGAGTACTTCTCGGAACGGCGATTACTGATGAACAGCGTGAGCCAAGCCTCGTTCTTGGGAATGGGGCCTTCGTCACGCAGAATTTCACGAGACGTGGACAAGAACCAGAGGACTAGCATTCTCAAAATCGAGTCGACTTAAACGATGTAGAGCGCGTTACTACGAAACCCCTCTCGATTTGGGCGAGAGGGGTTTCGGTCTAGGTGTCCTGTCGAACATGCGAACTGCCGTAAGTACGCATGCACCGAAGAAAGACGTGGTCAAGACTTGAAAACATGCTTACCGATCTGCGTGTTCTGCGGCGGCACGACAGCAGACCAAGCCCGGAGAAACTCAGAAATCTCTCCGGGCCTGAATTGGGATTGAGCAAGCATTATTACTTCTGCGACGCCATCAGCACGACTTCGCGCTTCGGCTGATTCCTGGCCAACTCCGTTTGGCGCTGGTCGATCGGCATCTGTTGACCGACATGGTTGTTCGCGGTCCAGACTTCAGCGAGGAAATATAGGTTGCCATAGCGATAGAAAACCAACCTGCCACGATCGGATAGTTTCGCGGACTGGCACGAGTTCGACAGCACAACAGTTCCTGCGCTCGAATGCACACTATGGATCGAGAGCGCTTTCCCTCCCCAGGGGCCAAGGGATTGAACATCGTAATCACCGGCTGGAAGCACTGAGTCGCCAGCAGTGAAGTCGAAGGGCACCGTTACCTTCAGTTGTGTGGTTTGGGCATGGGCGGCTGCGCTCAACAGCAGCGCCAGGGACATTGCGAATGCTAATAGATTCCTGTTCACGGTAGTCCTCCTTTTGTTCTGTATGGCCCCGTTGCCTTACAAAATCGCTCTCACACTGTTAAGTGAGGTTTCGGAGAATTCCCCGCCACTTCTCCGGGAAATATTTTCTGGGCATCGACTGGATAAGCAGTCATTTGGTCGCACGCGTTGCTGATTTTCTGCCTATAATCGCGAAATCTGGAGACGGAGGCCGTTATGGAATCCGACCACGGTGAAGTCACGCAGCTGTTACGGCAATGGCGGACTGGTGACGCCGAGGTCGAAGCCAGACTTTTCGAACTTCTGACGCCGGATTTGCATAAGATTGCCGAACGCTGCTTTCGCAGGGAGCCCGCCGGAAACACGCTTCAGCCAACTGCGCTGGTCAACGAAGCTTTCATTCGCCTGGCAAAATCCAAGGCCATCGATTGGCAGGACAGAGGTCATTTCCTCGCAATATCTGCGAGGATCATGCGTCGTTTTTTAATTGAACGCGCCCGAGTCCGCCCTGACATCATCTGTCTTCCGATGGATGGAGTTCCGGAAGAAATTCTTGGTACACGCACCCCTTCTGAGTTGGTGATCGCGATTGATGAATTATTGAATGACTTGGAAAAGACATCGCCAGTTCAACGCTCGGTAGTGGAAGTGAAATTCTTTCTCGGGCTGACGGACCAGGAAGGGGCTGTTGCGCTCGATCTCACCCTGCACACTTTTCAGAGAGAGTGGTCCCGCGCTCGCCGCTGGCTATTCGACAGACTCACAGGGAAACCATGACAAACAGCCCCGAACAAGACGATCGATTTATGCAGTTGCTGGCGGTTGCACGCCAGAAGCCATCGTCCGAGCGGGAGACCTACTTGCGGATTGCCTGCGAGGGCGATGAAGATCTTCGGAGTGAAATCGCGGATGAACTCTCGTCGGAAGAGCGGATGGGTCGGTTCATGCAACATCCAGTTGGATTGATTCCCGACAAGACGTGCTCAGCCCGATGACACCATCACACGGCCTGCGCACTTCATCGCGGGACTGCATGGTCGGCCAATATCGCATCGAGTCGAAGCTCGGCGAGGGTGGCATGAGCACGGTGTATCTCGCGCTCGATACAAAGTTGCAACGCCATGTCGCGATCAAGTTTCTCTCCGACGATCTTGCCGACGCGGAGGCCCGCCGCCGTTTTCAACGGGAGGCGCAGATGGCCTCTTCGCTGAATCATCCACACATCGTTACCGTGTATGACATCGGCGAATTCGAGGGGCGGCAGTACCTGGTCACGGAATATGTCGACGGCGGGACGCTGAAAGACTGGGTTAAGGACAAGCTGAGGACGCCGAAAGAAGTCGCCGAGTTGTTGACCGGCGTGGCCGACGGTCTGGCTGCAGCGCATCAAGCAGGCATCCTGCACCGGGACATCAAGCCGATGAACATTCTGGTGGCCAGAAACGGCTACGCCAAGCTGGCGGACTTCGGCCTGGCGAAGCTTGCCGAAGACGGCAAGATAGATCTCGCGACAAGGTCGCCGGAAGGGCCGACTCGCCCGGGACTGATCCTGGGCACGATCGCCTATATGTCTCCGGAGCAGGCTTCGGGCCAGCCGCTGGATTCGCGCAGCGATATCTTTTCCTTCGGCGTGGTGCTCTACGAAATGCTCTCGGGCAGGCGGCCATTTGGCGGCCAGACGGACCTGGAGGTACTGAAGACCATCATCCACGGCGAATTGCCGCCGTTGAGCGAAGAGGTTCCCGAGGCGTACCGCAACGTGGTTGAGAAGGCATTGGAGAAGAGTCCGGCGGAGAGATACCAGTCGATGCGGGAGATGGTTGTGGATCTCAGGCGAGGCCAGCGCTCGCAGCGTTTGCCTGCTCCCGGTGTGGAAGAAGCGATTGCGCACTGTGGAGAGTGGCGCCGCCTCTCCCGGGCAACTCGGGGAAAAGCTTTCGCCCGCGCCACCAAAATCAGAGAGCGTGTCAACCTCAGATAAAGTCTGGTTGAAGATCGGAGTCGGAATATTCGCCATTGCGGTCATTGCGCTGGCAGGCTTAGTTGGGTATCGATGGCACCGACCGCGAAGTCTGGACAAGCAGGCTGCCTTGACTGCCGTTCCGTTTACGGCTCTGCCTGGACGGGCGATTTCACCGGCTTTCTCTCCCGATGGGTCCAGAATCGCATTCGCGTGGAACGGTGATCCAACGAGCGGGGCCAAAGGCTTCGACCTGTACGTGAAGGCCCTCGGGAGCGAGACGCTTCTTCGCCTGACGCAGCATCCCTCGGAATGGATCAGTCCGGCATGGTCACCCGACGGCACACAGATCGCCTTTCACCGCATGGCTGGCGCCGACACCGGCATCTATGTTGTCCCCGCACTTGGCGGGCCGGAAAGAAAATTACGGTCCACCCGAATGCCCTGGGGTCAGAACATGCTTATTGCGTTTTCTCTTATCGCTTGGTCGCCTGACGGCAAGTGGATCGCCTTCGCCGAAGAATTGCCGGGAGAAGGGGAAGTCATAAAGATCAATCTCCTCTCCATTGAAACACTGGAGGCGAGGCAGATTCCAATCCCTCCAGCGTGCGCGAACCAAGGGGCGCCGGCGTTCTCCCACGATGGCGAGTACCTCGCATACTGGTGTGATCGAGGTGCTGATGCCGTGATATATTCTTCGCCACTTCTGAAGGGAGAGCCGAAAACGCTTGCGACATTCCGTGCTGTTCAAGAGGGATTGACATGGTCGGACGACGACAAGAAGCTCATATATTCCATTTGGAATTACGGTTCATACGTACTCGGCGAGGTTAGTGTCGCCAATGGTTTGACGAACCAGCTTGACTTCGCGGGAAGTGCATCTCTGCCCACAGTTTCGTCTAAGGGCGACAAGCTTGCCTACAGCTCTCCTTTCACTCGCTCAGGGATCTGGCGCCGAGACCTGCTTCACCCGGAAGCACCGGCGGTAGAACTCATCCCTTCCTCGCGGAAACAGTTCGACGCTCAATACTCTCCTGACGGAAAGCGCATTGCCTTTGCATCTCTACGATCTGGTTTGCAGGGAGTTTGGATCAGCAATGGGGACGGCAGCAACCTGGTGCAAATCTCAAACCCCGCTCAACCGAGCGGCAGTCCGCGATGGTCGCCGGACGGAAACAGGATAGCGTTTGACTCGCTTTCCGGGAACCGCTGGGAAATATATGTCGCTGACGTGGCCGAACGGAAGCCCAGAAAACTGATCACAAATATTTCCGGCTTAATTCGGCCTCACTGGTCCCGCGATGGAAAGTGGGTTTATTTCACAACACAGTTACCTGGCGGCGGATCTATCGTTGTCCGGCATCCGGGGGGGACGCCATTGCAGTATCTAAAGATATCGATGGGTACAGTCCTCAGGAGTCTTTTGATGGGAAGACGGTATATTTTGGGAGCAAGCACGACAAATCGACGCTGAAGCAAGTCGCTCTGCCGGCGCAGCCCGGTACGGAGTCCAAAGTGGATGGAATGCCCCTGATTAGAGACGCCGATTTGTGGACCCTCTCTCGAGGGGGCATCTATTTTGTTCCTTACCAGGCGCCGAGATCTCTCCGCTACTTTGATTTCGCCACCAGGCAGATACGCCCAATTTTTGAAGTGGAGAAGGACTTCGATAGCCTGTCGATCTCGCCAGATGGCCGCTGGATCATGTATTCGCTAGTCGGTGATGAAAACAGTGACATCATGCTCGTCGATCACTTCCACTAGCCGCTCCTGCCTTCTCTGCAAATGGGTGTCCTTTCTTTCCTGTCTCGGTTATTCGCGCCATCAATGTCCCCAATCGAAGGGTTGTTTGTTCACGCCGCCATAGTACCCAGGAACTTGATTTCGGAAATTTGATCAGGCGGATTAGGTCAGTTGGTGATAAATCGCCATGTCACTCACCGAGCGCCGAATGGCATAGATATCGGCCGACCTTCGGTCGCGGTTGTATCACTGGTCACTCGTCAGTTACTCCGGAATAACGGAATAGAAACACCGTCCGACCGGAACTCGGAGAAGCCCTCTGTCGCTCGCTCAATGAGCGCAATGGCGAGGTACTTTTGGAGAGAAATCTTGCAGCCCGGTCACTCTAAAGGTGCATTATCCACCACAGCAGACCGAATGTGACCATCATCGCTGTCAAAGCGCTCAAGACTAGGCACATCAAGCGGCAATCTTTTGTGGTCGGTATCATGATTTGCGGCAATCACACCATAGGATCTAAGTTATGTTTCTCTCTCGCGCTCTAGCCTTCTTCGTCTCGCTTGGTATCGCATGCGCGACACTGTCGCTGCATTCGCAGGCAACAGCAAATCTCTCGTCACGTGGCTACTATGCCGACCCCGAGATTCGCGTCTTCGACCATCAGTACTGGATCTACCCCACGCGCAGCGTATCTGCCGATGATCCAGCGATCGGACAACCGACCTTCAACGCGCAGCAGACCGAACTGCGCAAGCAGCATGTCATCCACAAGGACTACCTGCTGCAGACGTCGCTCGATGCCTTCTCATCTCTCGACCTCGTTCACTGGACAAAGCACAACTCCGTGCTCAGCGTGAAGAATGTCGCGTGGGCGGCGTATGCCATCTGGGCGCCGTCGGCGATTCACCTCAACGGCAAGTACTATCTATTTTTCGCGGCCAACGATATTCAGAAGACGGATACCTTTGATGGGGGCATCGGCGTTGCTATGAGTGACAAGCCCGGTGGACCTTTCGTCGATGCGATTGGCAAGCCGATCGTCGGCAACTTTCAACATGGCGCGCAGCCCATCGATCCCATGGTCTACCAGGATGACGATGGCTCGATTTATCTTTACTACGGTGGGCAAGGCCATTGCGTGGTAGCCAAACTGTCGAAAGATCTGAAGCACGTGATCCCCATGCCGGATGGCGAACTCTACAAGGAGATCACACCCGAGCACTACGTCGAAGGCCCCTTCATTTTCAAGCGCAACGGCACGTATTACTTCATGTGGTCGGAAGGCGACTGGGGTGGATCTGACTACGGCGTTGCCTATTCAAAAAGCAAAAGCTCCGTCGGCCCCTTTACACGCGCAGGGAAAATTCTGCAGACCGATCCCGCCATTGCCAAAGGCCCGGGCCATCACTCCGTGCTCCACATTCCGGACACCGACGATTGGTACATCGTTTACCATCGCCACCCGATGGATAGCACAGGCATCAGCAAGCGCGTCATGGCCATCGACAAAATGGTTTTCGACAAGGACGGCAACATCGAACCCATTGTCATGACAAAGGATGGTCCCGGCATACGGCTTCTCACAAAGACTCCATAGAATGACCGGGCGCATCGATAGCGGTTCACGGTTCATTGGCCGACTCTATGCAGTTGTGGCTTCGCGTCGAGCGAATCCAATCGTTTACACTACGCACAGTCATGGCAACGCGCACCAACCTCGATTTGGATACCTTGCGCACTCTCGTAGTGGCGCACGACCTGGGCGGCCTTGCACAAGCGGCAGACCGTCTCGGCCGTACTCCTTCCGCCATCAGCCTCCAGATGAAACGGCTGCAGGATGATCTCGGAACAGAGCTCTTTGGCAAACGCGGCCGCGGTCTCGTCCTCACCGAAGCTGGAGAAGTTGCCCTCACCTATGCGCGCCGCATTCTCGCAATGCATGACGAGTTGCTGGACACGATCCATGGAGGTAGCCTCGCCGGCAACATCCGAATCGGTTGCCCGCAAGACTTTGCCTCATTTCTGCCTTCAGTCCTGTCGCAATTCAATACGCTGTATCCGCGCATGCAAGTCGAACTCCTCATTGAAGGCAATGCTGCCCTCGCGGAGGCGATTGAGAAATCGCGGATCGACCTCGCTGTGGTCATTGGTCACGAACACCGCCCCGCCGCGCAGACGGTGGGCCAACTGGACCTCGTTTGGATCGCCTCCTCCACGTTCGTGCCGCCGCAGGAACAACCTCTGCCCCTCGCCGTATTGGGGCCGCAGTGTGCCTTCCGGAAATGCGCAATTCAACATCTCGAGGCGATAGGCATGCCGTATCGCATTGCTGCCAGCAGCCCCAGCCTCGATGGCCTGCAGGCGGCCTTGATTGGTGGCCTCGGCATCACGGCACGTACCTCATTCAACCTTTCCGAAGGCCTCAGTTTCGCCGCTTCGCTCTATGGTTTGCCTTTGCTGGGAAGCCTGCCCGTCTCCCTGCACCGCAATGCGCACTTGATCGGAGATGCCGCTGATCGCATGGCGACGCTTCTCCTTGAGGCTCTGAAATTCATCCTCGCCCCGCGATCAAAATCGGAGATTCCCCGCAAACGCCACAACGGTCTCGCCGGAGTGGCCGCCGCCGGTGTAGCAATGCATAAGCCGCGCTCACGAGTGCGGTGAGAACAATCAAATTGTGCGCCAGCTGTTCGATTGCTACATTGGCCTCATGTCGATCAGGTGTCTCCCACTTCTCGCTGTCCTGCTGTTTGGCTCAATAATGGCCACTGCTCAAACGCCTTCCATCGCCGGCACTTGGGTTCTTACCAAGGCCGAAAAGCTTCTTCCAGACGGCACACGAGTGTCGGATTACGGCAACAGTCCGCATGGGCTTGTCATCTTCACCAGCGATGGTTACTACTCTGTGCAGATTTACCGTGCCGAGCGTCTCAAGTTCTCTTCCGGAGACAAACTGAAGGGAACTCCGGAAGAGTACAAGGAGGCATCTCTCAGCACCAGTGTCCACTTCGGGCGCTACACTCTCGAGGCCGCCGAAGCCACGATCACGTTTCACATCGATCGATCTTCGTTTCCCAATCAGGATGACACCACGCAAGTTCGCCCATACGAAATAATTGGCAACGAACTTTCTTGGAAGGTTTCACCCCGTCCCGACGGTTCCATTCCAATTACCGTTCTGCATCGCGTTACCAGCGAAGAACGGCCACAAGTAAAAGAGCCAAAGTGAGCAAGTTGCAGAAATTGTGCTAATCGCGGAAGAGGTCTTTCCATGCCTCGATGAGAATCTCTCTTTTATGAAAAATCGCCATTGCACTCATCGACCACGCAGAGCACAATTCACGCTTCTGTGTGGCCGCAACCCTTAACTAAAGTTACGAGTGGACTATCGTCTATCCTTCATTTCGTTAGCAATGAATGTCCGCTTTTGAGAGCAAGTGAAATGTCCGTTTTCATAAGTTAGTAGTCGCAGAGGCGGTGGGAAAGTGTGAATCCCGCGTTCTTTGCGGGATTTGCAAGTGGGGTGGGAAAGTCTGCTTTTTGACTTTTCCACTCCCACGTCTTTTCCACGGCCTTGATTTGTTTTTTGGTCAGCGGCGTCAACAGCTTTCCTTCTGCGCTGTATTGTCCGACGCGATGTCCTGCAATCATCAGGGTCAGTGTTTGGTCCAGGTGTTGGTGGATGATCGCCTTGCATCCAGCAAGAGTGGGACGCCATTCGGCACGTTCGATCTGCATGATCATGTTGTAGAAGGTCACTGTGTTGTCCCGATCGACGGTGCGCTCGTAGCGTTGTGTAAAGACCATTTCCAGGTTCCTGTGCCGGCAGGATAGAAACGCTGTTCCTCGCTGCGCTGCCGGAACGGTAAAGCGGCGGTTGAACTCGGCGATGTATGTCTTCCTGAGAAACTCGTTGGCCGCTTCGAGAGATCGGATCCCGCGCAATCGCAACTCCTGCGGCAGCCGTCCCTGCCAGGTGGAGAAGTTGCGCTCCAGCGTCCCCGCGCCTGCGGAGAGTAGGCCGGGATCATATGCACTCCCAGTTCCTTCATGGCACGTCCTACCTGTGTTGGGCGCTCGTGTCGACCTTGCCACCGCTCTTCGGCGTATACCAGAAATGGGCTCCGCGGTCGGAATAGAGCGAGCAGAACAGCCCCTTCTGTTCAATCACCGCCCGCAGCCGGCCATCACTGTAGCGGTTGTTTCCTCCTCGGCCAGCTGCGCATAGTAGATCTCACTGTGGCGTCGTCCAGGATCACGATCAGGTCGTGACGGCGCTTATCCTGAAACCACTGGTGATCGCTGCCGTCGATGTGCAGCATCATCCCCGGCAGTGGACGGCGCTCACGCCGCTTGCGATGCACGCCACGCCTGGCCTTCCGCTTCACCAGGCCAGCTGCCTGCAGCGCCTGCTTGACCCACGTGTAGCTCAACCCGATCCGGTGTTCCTCGACGAGCTTCTCATGAAAGTGGCGCACGTTCAGATCGAAGTACCTGTCCCGGTACAGGCTCAGAACCTCTTCCGCCTGCACTTCGGCACCCGCCTGCTGCTCGGCTTCCGTCGTCGTCGGTCCAGCAGGCCCTCGGTACCCTCCACTTCATAGCCGCTCCGCCATCGTCGCATCTGCCGTTCGCTGATGCCGATCAACTCCGCTGCCTGCCACCACTTGATCTTCCCCGATGTGGCGCGCAACAACACTTCCTGTAACTTCATCGCCCGCTCCGCTGCGGTCCTCGATAGATCTCCATGCTCTATGCATGGCTCCATCTTCGCCGCCCGTTAAGCGGACACTTCACTTGCTACAAACACCGGACATATCATGTGCTAACGACAATCGTCTATCCTTCATTTACTTAGTGGTCACTGGCGAGTAACCCACAATCCGACCGCAATCCAAGTACGAGCGAGCTAGCGCCCGCTCCGCGACGACCTTTGCTTCGCGACTGGCGGATCTAAGTTACTTGTCATACCTTTGGTGGGCCCTCGGCCAACCTGCTCGGATTCCGCAAGCTCTCGCGCTCTGCGTGCATCGGGATTACTTCGGCCAAGGCTGATCTCAAGATGCTCGGCCGCCGACCGGAACGCCTTGCGAGCCTCGTCGTCAATTCCCTGGAGCTTCAGAGCCTGGGCAAGTGCCATGTAGGCACGCCCCAGATAGCTCGAATGCGTCCCAGGTTCCATCGCAGCTTGTAGCAGACCCAAAGCCCTTGACGCATCTGCGACAGCTCGCTTTTCAAGTCCCGCTTCGAGTTCAGCGGATGAGCGCCGGGTGAGGAGAACGGGCAAGATCGTTGCACACTGTCCCGCAACCCTGATTGACTTCTCATCCTCGTCCACCGCTCGATTTGAAAGCTCCAAGGCAGCCGATTGCTCTCCCGCAGCTTGTGCCAAAAGCGCCCGCTCGGATGTCAGAAACGCAAATGCATAGTGGGCCGGTGGAAGTTTAAGCCGAAGCCTCGGCTCCAATCCTGTCAGCAGCGCGTCCGCCCGTGCGAATGAATGTTCATCGCGATAAATTCGCGCTAGTTGAAAATCTGTTTGATCAATAAGCATTTGATCGCCGACCCGCTTCGCCTTTTCTGAGGCGCGCCCCGCATAGTCGGCCGCCTCGCGAAAGCGCCCTAACTCACTCAACACGCCGGCATAGTTGTATAGGAGGACTGGCGAGACCGCGTCTTCCGTCTGATTGGTTCGGCTGATGTCTATCGCCCGCCGATAAATCTTCTCCGCTTCAACCTGTCTTCCTGCATACATCATTATCAGCGCCCAATCGTTGAAGAGCTTTACCGCCTTTTGGGTCTCGTCGTATCCGAGTGATGTCATCAAATTGCTTGCGCGCTCAAATAATACGTTGGATTCACGAAACTGACCGGTATCTCCATAAACACCAGCGAGATTTTCCAATACATTCAGATCTTGAAGATCTGAATGAACAGGCGACTCCTTGAGTGTCTGCTCGGCCAGTTGTGCTCGCGCAATAGCGTTCTTGGAATCACCGTTGCGATGGGCCGCCTCGCTTCCTCGCAGATAGCAGAAGGCGCGGTCAGAAGAGAATTGCCGTTCGTTTGGGACTTCGTGCAAACCTTCCTGAAAGAGCAACTCCGCCCGGCTCAATTCTCCGATACGCACCAAAGCTCCCGACAGTGCGCAAGAGGCCTTCGCACGTGTCGATGGTTCTTTCAGGCGCCTAGATAGTTGGTAACCTTTTTCCAAGACCCGAAGGCCCTTCGCATTTTCGTCCTCGTCGGAGTACTGATCGCCAATGGAAAGCAGCAATTCCACATGGCTGGCAGCGTCGTGGTAGTGCTCTCGTTCAACAATCTTCTCCTCGCGATCCAACAGCTGATTGACGGTTAGGGGCTTGCCCATTGGAGCGACATCAGTCAAAAGGATCTCATTAAGTTCGGTGATCCGTTCGGCCCGCGCCAAATGGTAGAGAGCGCGATCGCGTTGCGTATGCGCAGCTCTCCCCTGCATCCACGTGCCTGCAGTGCCAGCGATGGATGCAAACATGGCGAGCGCAGCAACAGAAACCACAACGCGGTTGCGACGTGTAAACTTAGCCGCACGATATGCAAGAGTATCCGGCCTGGCCCCGATTCGCTCGTTCTTCAGGTATCGTCGTATGTCGTCCGAAAAGGCGGTCACCGAGGAGTAACGCTCCGATGGCTCTTTCTTGAGTGCCGTGGCAACAATCGTGTCGATATCTCCACGCAGAACACGGCGCAACCTGTCGGGCGTCGAGGCGCGAAGGAACGCATTCTCCTTGGCATCATCCAGGTTTGCTCTCGAGGAAGATACAATTTCCGACGGCCGCACAGGCTCGGTGTCAACAATGGCTCGCACTATTCCCGCCGGCCCTTGCACGTCACTACCGGCTGGATGATGTCCAGTGAGTAGCAAATAGAGGAGCACACCAAGTGCATACACATCGGTGGCGGTGGTAACAGCATCGCCCTTTAACTGTTCGGGGGCGGCGTATTCCGGCGTCAGGGCCCGCCCTCCGTCCAAAGTGAGTTGAGTAATCTTTCCGCCATCGCCGTCCAGCAATTTGGCAATACCGAAATCGAGCAGCTTTACTTGATTGTCTTTTCGCACAAACACATTTGACGGCTTCAGATCGCGATGCACAATCAGGTTTGCGTGCGCGTGGGACACGGCTCCCAGCACGTCAAGAAATAGCCGGAGGCGCGCGTGAATATTCAGCTTTCGGTGATCACAGTGATGGTCAATGGGATCACCCTCTACATACTCGAGAACCAGGTAAGGCTGCCCCGTTGACGTAACCCCAGCATCTATCAACTCTGCGATGTGCGAATGAGTAAGCAACCCAAGTATCCTGCCTTCTCGCTTGAATCGCTTCTCACCACCCCTGCCCACAAGTGCGATGTGCAGAAACTTCACGGCGACGCAACGTTCAAAACGTCCATCGTTCCTTTCCGCGAGCCAAACGGTCCCCATGCCCCCCTGACCAAGTTGAGAAACCAACCTATAGAGACCAAGTGACTTGCCGGCAATCATCGGCGCAGCTGGCAACTCAATAGAACGCCTCTCCATGAATCCTTCGTCGACTAGCTCACGGTGCTCGTCGAGCAACTCTTCCAACAGGCTCGCAAGATCGGGATTCTGAGCGCGAAGCAAACTCAACCAAACCGCACGCTCGTCGTCAGTCTGCTCGAGAGCTTCGTCCAGGTAAGGGCTAAGTGCCCGCCATTGATCAGGTCTTAGTGTGGGCATGGATTTCTCAAAGCGAAAGATCCGCTTGAATGCTTTGGCGAAGATAAATCCGCGCCTTCTCCCAACGTCTTTGCACGGTGCGTTCCGAGATCTTCTGCAACGCACCGATTTCTGCAAAGGAGAAGCCGCAGAAGAATTTAAGATCAACAAGGCTGGCAAGGTCAGGGTCGAACCCAGCGAGTCCATCCAAGGCATCGCTTATCAGTGAGAGTTCCTTCGGGTCGGCAGGTCGCTCAAGGAATTCAGTCGCAAGGGATGTGATCTCAAACTCGCCACCGCGCTTTTTGGTGCTTCGGATTCGGGCATGATCAATAATCAGTCCACGCATCACGCGCGATGCGTACCCCATGAAGCGTGCACCGTCTGGAAAGGTAGGCTCAGTTAGAGCAGCCATATCGAGATATGCCTCGTGCAAGAGCGTGGTCACACTTAGGTTCTTGGGAGCCCACTGACGCCCCAACTCTCGTTTGGCAATCCGATGTAACTCAGAGTACAAAGTACTGAAAAGTGTATCCATGGCCACGCCGTCGCCGCACTTCGCGGCTTGGACGAGCGAGGAAAATATCGACTCCACGCCATGTCCTCCTTTGACTGAATTGTCCCGGGACCGGTCGAAGACGGAGTGAAGGCAGAAATGGAAATGAGCTACCAGTGATGTTCGGGTCATGTCGCAGCGTTCCACAACTGCTTGACCTAGGTAACTCCGTACACCCGTCCGCGTTCTTGTTACGCTCAACCTTCGCTATGCTCCGGTCGACGAAATAAATATATCGATTGCGGCATAGCCAGTTGTCACATATTTGTCACCGGAAAGTAATTCTTCGCGGAGAGTCGTGGGTGGCTAATCAGATTCATAGAAACAATCCACGCCCAAGCATTTCGCCCGGGTGACCACGGTGAATGACCTTGCTTTTCTGGGCAAGCTCACAACCCTTAAGGGACTTCCACCGGCTACGCGACGAAGAGTCTTCCTAGTGGAGCAAAGCGACTGTCATTGTATTGCCCGCAAGGGATGGTCGTCGTGCCATCTGGGTTCTCTTTTCCAGCTTGGGTACGGGAAGAGTAACGCTAGTACCTAAAGATGTCGTGACAATCTCACTTAAGAAGTATTGGTCACCCACTTTGTCAAATATGAGTTTCTCTCGTCCATCTGCCGACATCTCACGTGGACTGCCCACAACAAATATGGCAACACGGTTGCCCTTCAGCAATACTTCATGACTTCCAGCTGAGGCAATCCAGTATGTCCCTTGCGGCATGGTTCTATTTCCGACCCTGAATTCAAAGGGCACGATTGCGCGGAGCCTGGTCTGTTGTGCTGAAACACCTGTCACTGTGACGAGAGTTGCCGCAGCGAATAGTGCGATGACTGCAACGATCCGTTTCATAGCGATCTCCTTTTTATTTGGTAGTTAAGACTGCCAGTGAATGGCGCTTGCCTGGGGACCATGTGCCAATCGATCTGGCAGTTTGATCCTCACTTGGATAATCGAAAACCAACAGAAAAAGGCGACGATCGATCCGCAGATAAAGCAAAACAATGATCGAGATATCTGGAGCGTGCGCTGGCCTTTTGTACCTTCTTTCAATGATGTTGATTGCCAGCCGATCCGAAACATGCGCTTGAGCGCTTCCAACTCCCGATTGATTGTGTTCCTGGCACTCGCTTCCTGACGCGAATCAACATAACGACACGTAAGCGACTCTGGATGACCGTTGTGTTTGCCGCGAACGGGATTTTCTTTTTCGTTGTCGTCTTTTGCCCTCAGTTTTCGATATCTCGAATAGGCAGCATCAGAGGCGGAAATAGAAACCA